>CAVRDP010000019.1:0-866672 GCA_963719885.1 uncultured Planctomycetia bacterium
TTTTGCAACGAGGTGCTTCTGTCGTGGTAGGAGACTATGAAACGGAAAGGATTGGGTAAAGTGGGGAGTTGGCCCCAGGCAGCGATTGGGAAGCCCAGAGTAGCCCGTATTGGCGACTTGGCAGGAATCAAAATGTTTCGCCCCGATCCCGTCCGCTTCCAGAAAAGCGGGCCACCCACCGGATCAAGCATAGTTGGCCACCCAATAGGGTGCGCAACCGAAGAGAACGGAGTGCGCGCTGAGGCCGGGGGAGTCCAGGCCCGCTGGAATCCCGGCCCTGGCCCTAGCGATCCATTCCCGGCCACGACGCCATCTGCTATCACTACACTTGACAGCCTCCTAACTTCCATTTTCGGGAGGGTTTGTTAGAATGAGGCTTCGGAAGTGGCGAGCCGCCAGCGAGTTGACGAGGGCATCGTGATACACTCAGGCTCTTGACAATGGAGGCTGACTAAAGTACTCCCGCCGAACAGTTTAGAATTGTGGAACCACATGGCAAACGAACACGAACATCACGAGCACCCAGCCCTTAAATTCTTTGTCGGGAACGAAGAACTTGAGGTGCATACCAAGACCCTAATGGTTCGAGAAATCCTGGATATCGCGGGTTGCAAACCTGCTAGCGATTATTGCCTCATCAGGGTCAAGCAGGATGGCCAAGGTGAGGAGAAATACGAGAACCCTGACCTGACCGTCGAATTGCACGGAGGCGAACATTTCATTGCAATGCGCCGGAAAGAAGAATATCCTTATTTTGTCGATGGCGAGAAGTATGAGTCGGAGGAAGCCTACACGACTGGGGCGATTATCAAATCCAAGCTGCCGGAAGCCAAGCGCGGCTATGCGTTGTACTTGGAGGGACATGGCAACGAGCCTGATGTGCTGATCAACGATGATACCAGTGTTGACTTGAAGGGAAAAGAGCCGAAGCGTTTCTACACCGTACCTCCCGCGAGTTTTGGTCGTGCATGACGCCACTGGAACAACAATTTGAGATCCTTCGTAGCGATCGGATCGGAACAACATTGCAGAGGTTGCCGGACGGGTCGCACTTGGTCATCGTGCCGGGCGTTATGCTCCCTGCCGGATGGTCAAAGCCAACCGTAAGTGTGAAGTTCGTCGCGCCAGTTGGATATCCGCTTGCCCGCCCGGATTGTTTTTGGACGGATTGCGATTTGCGATTATCCAATGGCACCGTACCACAGAACACGGCGCAGAATCCGATACCGCATATTGGCTCTGGACATCTGTGGTTTTCCTGGCATGTGTCGTCGTGGAACCCAAATTTCGATAGTCTTCTGACGTACCTGAACGTTATCAAACGCAGGTTGCAGAATCCACGATGAGCCGTCTAGTTCTTACGGCTGAATTGCTATCCCGCTTGCGGTTGGACCTGCTCAAAGGCGATAAGGAGGCATGCGCTGTTCTGTTTGGACGTACAGTTGAAGTCGCTGGCCAACTTGCTCGCATCGTAGTCCGAGAGTCCCTTGAACCCCCTTCAAGTTCATACGCGATCCGCACATCGGTTCGTGTGCAGCTTCGGCCCGAGTTCGTTGCTCTCGCAGGTCAGCGCACGCACCTTTCAGGTGAGTCTGTTATTTTTGTCCATACTCACCCTCTTCCGTATAACGAGTTTTCAGAAAGCGACGATGCTGGTGAAGAAGCACTCGCGGCTTTTTTGCGACAGCGTGCCGCCCAAGCGAAGCACGCCGCAATGTTGCTTACGCCTGAAAAGAGCATCGCCCGTGAACTTGGCCAGAAGACGCCGCTTAGAGTCATTGGAGTTGGGACTAACGTAACTTGGGGTGAAGATGTTTCAGATAGCGAGATTCATCCTCAATTCGACCGGCAGGTTCGCGCATTCGGTGTTGCCGGACAGAAGATTCTACGTTCAATTCGGGTCGGCATTGTTGGCCTAGGTGGGACTGGCTCAATTGTACTACAAGCACTGACGCATTTAGGTGTTCACGATTTCTTGTTGCTCGATCCAGATATTGTTGAAGAAACAAATCTAAACCGCCTTGTCGGCGCGACACCGAAGGATCTGGGCCTACCCAAAGTGTCCGTTGCAAAGGCTTGGACTCAGCGAATCAATTCTGACGTTCGGATTGAGGCACGCCAGGACAGCGTGCTCAAAGCCACTGTTGCTAGGTCGCTGGCAGATACGGACTTTGTATTCTGTTGTACCGACTCACACGGCAGTCGAGCCATGTTAAACCAATTAGCTTATCAGTATCTCGTGCCTGTGGTGGATATGGGTGTCGTCATCGCAGCGCGGGACAAGCAGATTACGCACGTTGCCGGACGAACCCAACTGCTTGCCCCAGGCGCAGCGTGCATGGTCTGCGGCAATCTGCTTGACCCCGAAGAAATTCGACGCGACTTGCTAACGGACTTCGAGCGCCAAGCTGATCCATATATTCTCGGCCAACCTGAACCAGCACCAGCAGTCATTTCCCTCAACAGCACGATTGCGTCACTTGCCACCACAATGTTTCTGAATACCGTCACCGGGATTCCCGGCTCCGCGCGGTTTCTAAACTATAATGCAATGACTGGTGTGTGCCGTCCTGTGACCTGTACGCCTCACCCATCCTGTATCGTGTGTTCGTTTTCGGGCGCACTTGGGAGGGCAGACGAGTGGCCACTGCCCGGACGCCTGGACTGAAGCATGGATTACCCCCCGCGCAGAACGTTTTGCAGGTCGGTTCACTCGACATTGGCGACATTGGCACGCACGCTTTTCAGGTCCGCAGCCTTCATTTGGTGCGCGTAGACGTAAACGACGTATCAAAGGGGTTGAATGAGGCACGCGCTATCCTGATTGCTGAACCGGAAGGAAGGATGGGATTTGTACGAAGTTGCTTTACATCTTTGAAGCCGTTAGCTTTGGACTATGGACTGGCAATTGCCGCAATCGCAACTTCCAATGACCATTTCAAGTTAATTCAGCGCCTTTGGCGAGAATTACAAATTGGTCACCCTGAAACAATCTACCCGTTGCAGGCTATTGAAAATGCCGCTGAATATATCGGTCATTTTCACCCCGGACCACCTTTAGGAGCGCCAAGAATTGCAAGCGCAGGCTCTCGCCTGTCGTCCAAAGTGCGGCATTTGCTTGGGCGTGCCTTCTGTGATTGTGACCGAATCTACCTTGAGCCGCTGGGCGGCGGAAAAGTTTCACTCGGAGTGTTTTGTGTCCATGCGTGGCTAAAGCAGTCAATTGTGGGACCGAGGCCCTTGCCATTTTTCATCAAGGTTGACAAACCTGACAGAATAACCCGAGAACGTCAGAATTACCGCCAATATGCTGACTTCTATATACCATTTTATCTTCGACCAAACATCGATTGGGACCGATGTGTGGATATGCAAGGGCTGTCAGCGATTGTGGGAAATTTTGTTGAAGATTCTCGACCACTGAGCGCAACACTACGGTCAAACCAAGGGCCGGGGGTACTCTTCTCATTGTTTGAGAACAGCTTGAAGGGTTTTCGCGCACAGCCCTCGGAGAGAAGTGTGGTAAGGATGATGGATCTGGATAGTTTTGTGGAACGCCGCGCACGGGCAACCCAAATTGACAAACGGACAATTGGGCGTTCGAGGGAGCTTGGTCTTAAATCGTCACCGGAGGAAATCGAAGCACTTCTGCTAGCAGCGATCAAAGGCATACAACTTCCTGTTCATCCATGTCACGGTGACTTACATTCCGGCAATATTATGGTTCGGGGGAAGGACGCAATTCTGATCGATTTGTTTAGCGTTGAGGACGGCCCGCTCGCAGCCGACCCAGCGGCCCTGGAAGTAAGTCTGGTTTTTGGCATTGATGATAGTGATCGTCCGAATCAGTTTGATCGTTGGAGGAAATTCGTGAATGAACTATACGGGCGAGTGCCAATTCACCAACCACCTCTGGCCGAAAAAAGACCTGATTCGTTCTCGTGGCTACGGAGGGCGATCCGGGAGATTCGGCATGTTTTGCTCGGGTGTGAATGCCAGCATCGTGAGGCAACTGCTATTATAGCGACCTATCTGATCCGATTTGCTCGGCTTGCCAAGTACCAGTTAAGAGAGTGTGCAGCCGAGGACAATGATAGGAAGGACTTGATTCTATCGCGCCATGCTTATGCGCTTGTTGTTGCAGAACGGATTGTGCGGGCGATTGCTGACCGCAACGTGACAAAAGGAGCTGACTAATGGGCGTTCGAGCAACAACCATTGCCTTCCGAGGAAAAGTAGAGAATCGTGATGCTGTCGCCCCGCTGTTGTCTGAAAGCGGTGACGTGGCAATAGTCGAGCGCGGTAAGCCACGTCTCTTGGTGATGCGCTGTCCCTGTGGGTGTGGAGACGACCTACTTATCAATCTCGATAAGCGGGCAGGCCCGGCTTGGCGCTATTATTTGAATCGTCACGGCCTGACTTTATTCCCGTCGTACTGGCGAGACTCCGCGTGCGGGTCGCACTTCATTGTTTGGGACAGTTACATCTACTGGTGCATGGGCTGGGAAACCGATGAGAGTGATACTTGGTCGGTGTCAAGTTCTGTTGAAGAGACGGTTTTAGCGGCGTTGCCCGACGACCGTTTCATAAAGTATGATGATCTTGCGTATCAGCTTGACTTGATTCCGTGGGAGGTGCTACAGGCTTGCCGCCAACTCGTGAAACAAGGCGTCGTAATCGCAAATACGCGGCCCCGAAGTGGAGAGTTTCGGAAAGGCGAGGTTAGCTAGAGATACGGTACTACGAAAGGTTGGCGACAATTACGAATATCAACTCGCTTCGGCCACCGGGGAGATACATTGAAGCCAAAGAAGGCAGCACAAATCTGATGGGGCTTAGAGGTGGGAACATAAGCAATGGCACGGCTTGAGGATCTGACACGCGATACTGCGGTGCGGGGCATCCTGCCGGATGGTCTGGTCATCGTCGTGGACGTGAAGTGGATCGGCAACGCCGCCGTAGAGCTTACCTACAAGGACTCCACCGGGCGTCTGGGGAACGAACTGATCTACCGCGACCGAGAAGCCACCCTGGAAGTGGAAACGTCCGGTCGTCCCTGGAGCTTCGACGGCGACGGGCAGATGTTCCGCCTCGTCTCCGAAGCCAAGCGGATCGGGATGGCCTACCTTTTTGATCCTCTGCTCGCCGTCCACACCTCGTTGGTCGAGCCTCTTCCACACCAGATCACGGCGGTCTACCAGGAGATGCTACCCCGCCAACCGCTTCGGTATTTGCTTGCCGACGATCCTGGCAGCGGCAAAACGATCATGTTTGGGCTGCTGGCGAAGGAACTTCAGGTTCGTGGTGACGTGCATCGCTGCATGGTCGTCTGCCCCGGCAATCTTGCCGAGCAGTGGCAGGATGAAATGGAGCGCCGCTTCCATCTGCCATTCGAGATCATGACAAACGACAAGCTCGAATCAGCGCGAACCGGCAATTGGTTCCAAGAGAACAACATGGTCATCTGCCGATTGGACAAGCTCAGTCGGGATGAAGAACTCCAAGAGAAACTGAAGCAATCCGATTGGGATTTGATCGTTTGCGATGAAGCCCACAAGATGTCGGCTTCATTCTTCGGCGGCGAGGTCAAAGCCACGAAACGTTACCGCCTGGGCCAGTTACTCGGTGGCATCACCCGGCACTTCTTGCTCCTGACCGCGACGCCCCACAACGGGAAGGAAGAAGACTTCCAATTATTCTTGGCCCTACTGGACGGCGACCGTTTCGAGGGCAAGTTCCGTGATGGCGTCCACTCCGTCGATGCTTCCGATCTGATGCGCCGCCTGGTCAAAGAGAAATTGCTCAAGTTTGACGGCACGCCGCTATTCCCCGAACGGCTTGCGTACACGGTAAATTACGACTTGTCGGACGCTGAAGCGGACCTCTACAAGCAAGTCACGGATTACGTCCGCGAAGAGTTTAACCGTGCAGAAGCATTGGACAACGAAGGTCGCAAGGGGACGGTTGGATTCGCCCTTACCATCTTGCAACGGCGGCTCGCATCGTCCCCGGAGGCCATCTATCAGTCGTTGCGCCGTCGCCGCGAGCGGTTGGAAAAACGTCTCCGCGAGGAGCAATTGCTGAAACGCGGCGGCGAGGTCCGACTCCCGCCGAATGCCGGGCTGCCTGTCTACACGCTTGACGACCTGGACGACCTGGACGATGCCCCCGATTCCGAAGTTGAGGAAGCCGAAGAGGTCGTGGTCGATCAGGCGACGGCGGCAAAGACCATCGCTGAACTCCAGGTCGAAATTGGGATGCTAAAGAAGCTGGAGGATCTGGCCTACAAGGTTCGGCATTCGGGCACCGATAGGAAGTGGGATGAGTTATCGAAGCTCCTGCAAAACAACTCCGAAATGTTCGACGCGCACGGGCATCGCCTCAAGCTCGTCATCTTCACCGAACATCGGGACTCGCTGAACTACCTCCATGATCGTACCGGATCTCTCCTGGGGCGTCCTGAAGCCGTGGTCCTAATCCACGGTGGCATGGGGCGCGAGGAACGTCGCAAAGCGCAGGACGCATTCATGCAGGACAAGGAAGTCGAAATCCTCATTGCCACCGACGCCGCCAGTGAAGGCATCAACCTTCAACGCGGGCACCTGATGGTCAATTACGACCTCCCTTGGAATCCCAACCGCTTGGAACAGCGGTTCGGGCGCATCCACCGCATCGGGCAGACCGAAGTGTGCCACCTTTGGAACTTGGTAGCCAAGGATACCCGCGAGGGCGAAGTCTACCACCGGCTACTTGAAAAGCTGGATGAAGAACGTCGCGCCCTTGGCGGTCAGGTCTTCGACATCCTGGGGCGACTCACGTTCGACAATCGCTCGCTGCGAGAACTGCTCTTGGAGGCGATCCGCTACGGCGACAAGCCCGAAGTCCGCGCCCGGCTGACGCAAGTGGTCGAACATGCCCTGGATCACGACCATCTACGGGGGCTACTTGAGGACCATGCCCTGACTTCCGACACGATGGATGTCACCCGCGTCCGGGCAATCCGCGAGGATATGGAGCGTGCTGAAGCTCGTCGCCTTCAGCCGCATTACATTGCGGCATTCTTCCTTGAAGCCTTCAAACTCCTCGGCGGCAGCATCCGTGAGCGCGAACCCAAACGATACGAAATCACCAATGTTCCGTCCGTGATTCGCACTCGGGACCGGGCAATTGGTCGTGGCGATCCGGTGATGACCCGCTATGAGCGGATTACTTTCGAGAAAGCAGAGATCAGTGTCCCCGGCAAGCCTTTGGCTGCATTCATCTGCCCTGGTCATCCGCTGCTGGAATCCACCACCGACCTCGTGATCGAGCGGAACCGCGATCTGCTGAAACGGGGTGCGGTGCTGGTCGATGAAACCGATATGAGTCAAGAAGTCCGCACGCTCGTCTACCTGGAACACGCGATCCAAGATGCCCGCACGGATCGGACGGGGAACCGCCGTGTCGTTTCCAAGCAAATGCAATTCGTGGAAATCGACAACCAGGGCAGCACGACCGCAGCGGGTTACGCCCCGTACCTCAATTACCGACCGCTGAACCCGGACGAACTGCCCTTGCTCCCCCAAGTGCCAGAACCGATTTGGTTGCGGGAGGAGCTTGAATCGAAGGTGTTGGAGTATGCTGCCCTGAACCTCGTCCCCTCGCACCTGGACGAAGTGCGCCGCCACAAGGAAACCCTTGTTGACAAGACCAAGGCTGCCGTCCAAGAACGGCTCGCCAAGGAAATCAATTATTGGGACCATCGTGCCGTCCAGTTGAAAGAGCAGGAGTTGGCGGGCAAGGTCAACGCCAAAACCAACTCTGGAAAAGCACGCCAACGCGCTGACGAACTTGCCGCACGACTCCAAAAACGGCTTGTGGAACTGGACCAGGAGCGGCGCGTTTCACCGCTTCCGCCCGTCGTCCTGGGGGCAGCACTGATCGTTCCGCTTGGGCTGTTTGCCAGATTGCGTGGGGACACGACCGCGCCGCCGCCCAACTTTGCAGCCGATACGAAGCGATCCGAGCTATTGGCAATGTGTGCCGTCATGGACACCGAGCGCCGATTGGGCTTCATCCCCAAGGATGTGAGCGCCCAGAAACTCGGATACGACGTGGAATCCTCGATCCCGAACACCGGGAAGCTGCGATTCATCGAGGTGAAGGGCGCGTTGCCGGGGCGAGGACGGTGACGATCACCAGCGGCGAAATCCGCACCGCCCTGAATAAGCCGGATGATTTCATCCTGGCAATTGTGGAGATCGACGGCGAGATCACGACGGCGACATATATCCGGCGACCTTTTCAACGAGAGCCGGATTTTTGCGTGACGAGCGTGAACTATGATCTTGCAGATTTGCTGGAACGTGGGGAGGAACCGACCAGAAGAGTACCTTGGACAACCGGAGCGGATGCCACATGAACAATAAAGTACATTTCTTCGCTCTCAAACGCACCGGCGACGATCCCAGCAATGCAATCATGCTGCCATTTAGCAGCGTTTGGAGGGAATCACTGGCAAAAGGCGATGTGTCAGTGGTGTTTCGCAAAGTTGGCCCGCACTTCACACCTGACCTGCTTTACGCCTATTTCAGCACACCGATCAGTGCAGTCACGGCAAAAATTGCAGTGGAACGCTACGAGCGCATGTCAGTTGACGAGGCGACGAAGCTGGCAAGTGCGGGATTACTCACACCGGAAGAACTTCGTAAGTACGCAGAACGATGGTCGCAGCTAGTTGTTTACCATATTGGAACAGCTTACACCGCACGGCATCCGATTACATATTCCGTGCTGCGGGAACGCTTCGACTACTACATTTCATCGACTTTCACGCCTCTGTCTGGACACGGGACTAAGGTGCTTGACGAGCTTGGCGGCTTCGCGTGATGACAATACTCATACCAGAGTCCCGTTTGGCCTGACTGACGAGAGGAAAAGAGATGAATCGCAAGAAGTTGATCGAGGTCGCTCTTCCATTGGAGGCAATCAATGCTGCCTCCGCAAAGGAAAAGTCCATCCGCCACGGACATCCATCCACTTTGCATCTTTGGTGGGCGAGGCGTCCGTTGGCGGCGTGCCGGGCGGTACTGTTCGCCTCTCTGGTGGATGATCCGTCAAGTGATCCCATGTTCGGCGGCGACGAGGACATCGAGGCCAGTAAGCGGGCGGAGCTATTCAATCTTATCGAGGAGTTGGTCCTGTCGGAGAACTCGAATAATTCTCGCGTCATCAACAGGGCACGGGCAGAGATTGCACGTTGTATTGCATCACGCAAGATTGAGGCGGGTGAACTGAAGAAGGAGCAGAAATTGCCCGGCAATACCAACGGGCAGGAAATTAAGCAGATGCTCGCATCGTCCGACGCCGTTAATGCTTTCTTGGCAAAACACGCTCCACCAGTAATCGATCCGTTTTGTGGAGGTGGATCGATTCCTTTGGAGGCGCAGCGACTGGGCCTAGTAGCACATGGCACAGACCTTAACCCCGTTCCGGTGATTGTCACCAAAACGCTGATCGAAATCCCGTCTCAATTTGCAGATGTTTCCCCGGTGAACCCCGACTCTCGCACAAGGCTCAGTACAGCAACGTACAAGGGAATCGCTGGTCTAGCAGAAGATATTCGTTACTACGGGAAACTTCTCAGCGAAGAGGCTTACAAACGGGTTGGAAAACTGTATCCCAAGGTGAGCATTACACCTGAGATGGTGCGCACTCGCCCGGATTTGAAGCCCTACCTTGGCCAAGAATTGACCGTTATCGCTTGGCTGTGGGCAAGAACGGTGCCCAGCCCCAACCCAGCAGCCCATGAAGTTCATGTACCATTAGTGAAGTCGTTCTGGTTGAACAAAAATCGCGGCAAGGAGGTGTGGATTGAGCCGGTGGTCGATCAACCGACAAATTCCTACACATTCAGAGTGCGGGTGGGAAAGCCGGATGGCGAACATGATCCTGCGAAGGGCACAGTGAAGCGCACGGGCGCGACCTGCTTGTTGACGAAGACTCCTATGCCACTTGAGTACATACGGGCAAAAGGCAAAGGAGGGCAGATGGGTGCCCGCTTGATGGCGATTGTGGCAGAAGGCGAAAAGGGTCGTGTCTACCTGCCAGCCTTGGAGTGCCATGAGCGAGTCGCAAACGAATCCGTTGCAAACGATTACCCTGACACGGAAATTCCGCAGCAAGCACTTGGGTTTCGAGTACAGCTTTATGGGATGGATAGGCACTACAAGTTGTTCACGCGAAGGCAGCTTGCCGTGTTGTCCACGTACTGTTCACTTGTGTGGGAAATACGTGAGCGAGTCATTCGAGATTCCAAGTCTGCCCTAAGCTCGGACGATAAGAGGCAGACCCCCGCCCATGCGGCTGAATACGGTAATGCTGTAGTTACATATCTCGCCTGCATGATTGACAAACTTGCAGATTTGGCGAACAGCCTTTGTGCATGGGAGCCTCTCGCACAATGTCCTCGACATCTTTTCGGCAAGCAGACCATTTCAATGGTCTGGGATTTTGCTGAGGGCAACCCATTTGGTGAGAGTTCTGGATCGTGGAAGGTACTTCTCGATAACTTGATGAGGTCACTGGGATCGCCGCTCCTGCAATTTGATCGCAATGCCGTGGGGCAAGTCAGGCAACTTGACGCGACACAGGCGATGGCGGAGGTTACCTCGCCGGTAGTGTCAACCGATCCTCCATACTACGACAACATAGGATATGCCGATCTTTCCGACTTCTTCTACATCTGGCTACGCAAGTCCTTGGGGCGAGTCTACCCCAGTCTATTCTCGACACTGTTGACACCCAAAGCTCAGGAACTCATTGCAGCCCCGCACCGTTTCGATGGCGATAGAGATGCGGCGTGTCGGTTCTTTGAAAATGGCTTGGGGCAGACGTTTTATCGGATTCGGCAGATCCACAACGATCATTATCCACTGACTGTTTACTACGCTTTCAAGCAGACTGAGGAAGAAGAGTCTACTGATGACTCTGAAGGCGAGGCGGGTGCAGTGACATCGACGGGGTGGCAAACGATACTTGAAGGACTTATCGCTGCGAGGTTCATGATTACCGGAACTTGGCCAATGCGAACCGAGATGGGGTCACGGATGCGGGGCATGAACAGTAATGCTCTCGCCTCTTCAATTGTCTTGGTCTGTCGTCCACGTCCGGCAAACACTCCATTGGCTACGCGAAAGGAGTTTCTGTCAGCACTACGACAGGAATTGCCCCAAGCATTGCGAGGTCTTCAGGCTGGGAATATCGCACCTGTTGATCTTGCCCAGGCTGCGATTGGTCCCGGCATGGCTGTTTTTAGCCGCTATGAAAGGGTGCTGGAAACAGACGGCTCTAGGATGTCCGTGCGGACGGCATTAGGGCTAATTAACCAAGCTTTGGATGAAGTGCTCGCAGAACAGGAGGGTGAGTTTGATACCGACACTCGATGGGCATTGGCGTGGTTTGAACAATTCGGTGTAGAGGAAGGACCGTTTGGCGTTGCCGAAACACTCAGTAAGGCAAAGAACACGGCGATCAATGGCTTGATCGAAGCAGGTGTGGTCAAAGCACGCGCGGGAAAGGTCCAGTTGCTCAAGCGAGACGAGTTGCCCGATGACTGGAACCCGGCAACCGATAAACGACTCACGGTTTGGGAAGTGACGCAGCACTTGATCCGAACCGTGGAGACGAAGGGCGAGTCTGCTGCCGCCGTCTTGCTCCATCAACTGGGCGGGATGGGCGAAGTCGCCCGTGACTTGGCATACCGGCTTTATACGATCTGCGAACGAAAGAAATGGGCTGATGAGGCAATGGCCTACAACGGTTTGGTGATCGCGTGGTCGGAATTGTCGAAGTTGGCGTTGTCCGAAAGGTCAAAGCCGGGTGCGACCCAAACCAAAATGTTTGAATAGAGGAGTCTACGATGGCAGTCAGCAATCGGGAACGAGTCGGCAAGGCACTAGACCTCCTATGCGGAGGTTTAGTGCCTTTTGTGGAACGAGAACTGAAGGCAGTCCACGGGGCCAAGTGGGAGGAAGTCGCCCGCGAAGGCCAGCCAGCGGAGCGGGGCAAGGGCAAGAAGGCCACGAAGCTCCACTGGGACACGCAAGCCCTGCTGGCGGTCATGTGGAACCAATGGAACACGGTCTTCAACCGCACGCTAAGTGCCGCCGAGCGGAGCATCGTCAGCGAACTTCGTGACGTGCGGAACAAATGGGCGCACCAGGAGGCTTTCGCCAGCAACGATGCTTACCGCGCGCTGGACAGCATAGGGCGTTTGCTCACTGCCGTTTCCGCGCCCGAGGCAGGAGAAACTGAGCAGATGCGGATGGATCTGCTTCGCGTCCAGTTCGATGAACAACGCCGCCAGGAGATGCGGAAAGTGTCCTTCGTCGCTACCGAAGGCAAACCGCAAGGCGGGCTGAAGTCGTGGCGGGAGGTCGTCACCCCGCATCCCGACGTGGCATCCGGTCGCTATCAGCAAGCGGAGTTCGCCGCCGACTTGTGGCAAGTCTACCAGAACGAGGGGTCGGACGAGTACAAGAACCCCACCGAGTTCTTCCGGCGCACGTTCATCACGGAGGGTCTGCGGGGCCTGCTCAAAGGTGCTTTGCTCCGATTGGCAGGGGCGGGCGGCGATCCCGTCGTTGAATTACAGACGAACTTCGGCGGCGGCAAGAGCCATACCGAAATGGCGCTGTACCACACGTTTTCCGGCACGCCCGCCAGCGAAATGCCCGGTGTCGAGGAACTGGTCAAGGAAACGGGTGTCGAGATAGCGCCCAACGTCAAGCGGGCGGTCCTTGTCGGCACGAAGATTTCTCCGGGGCAACCCCACAAGAAGTCGGATGGCACGGTCGTCCACACCCTCTGGGGTGAGTTGGCATGGCAGTTGGGCGGCAAAGAAGGGTACAAACTCGTTAAGGAAGCCGACGAAACCGCGACGAATCCCGGCGATGCCCTCACCGAGCTTTTCAACAAATATGCCCCATGCCTGATCTTGATTGACGAGTGGGTCGCCTACGCCCGACAATTGCGCGATGATTCGGAGCTTCCGGCTGGCACTTTCGACACGCAATTCACCTTCGCCCAGACCATCAGCGAATCGGCTAAAGCCGCCAAGCAAACGATGCTGGTCGTCAGCGTCCCGTCGTCCGACAACGAAATCGGCGGGCAATGGGGCCAGCAGGCCCTCGCCCGGATCAAGAATGCCATTGGGCGTGTCGAATCTTCGTGGCGACCGGCAAGCCCTGACGAGGGGTTCGAGATCGTGCGCCGCCGCCTTTTCCAGCCCCTCGGTGGAGATCAATTCGTCGCCCGCGATGCCGTCGCCCATGCCTTCTCCGACTTTTACGGATCGCAGCAGCAGGAATTCCCTTCGGAGTGTCGGGAGGCGAATTACGAGCGCCGGATCAAGATGGCGTATCCCATCCACCCAGAGTTGTTCGACCGGCTCTACAACGACTGGTCCACGCTGGACAAATTCCAGCGCACCCGTGGCGTGTTGCGCCTCATGGCGGCGGTGATCCATTCGCTCTGGGAACGGCAGGACAGCAACTTGCTCATCATGCCCGCCACCGTGCCGATAGATGATTCGTCCGTACAATTTGAACTGACTCGCTACATGGAGGACCAATGGGTTCCCGTCATTGAGAAGGACGTGGATGGCTCCAACTCGTTGCCACTGACGCTGGACCGCGAGAATCCCAATCTTGGACGCTATTCGGCTTCCCGCCGTGTTGCACGGACGATCTACATGGGATCTGCCCCACTTCAGAAGGCAGCGAACCGGGGAATCGAAGACCGCCAGATCAAGCTCGGTTGCGTCCAACCAGGGGAAACGGTGGCGACATTCGGGGATGCCCTGCGGCGATTGACCGACCGGGCGACTTTTCTCTATGTGGACGGAAAGCGGTATTGGTACTCGACGCAGCCCACCGTGTCGCGGCTCGCGGAGGACCGCGCCGGGCAACTCAGTGAACACGACGTTGAGGACGAGATCGTCAAACGCTTGCGCAAAGAGGCGAATACCCGTGGCGACTTTGCCAAAGTCCACGCCTGCGTGCCCAGCAACGACGTTGTTGACGACCGTGAGGCCCGCCTAGTGATTCTGGGGCCTGAGTACCCGCATACGGCGAAAGACAACAATAGCAAGGCCCGGAAGGAAGCAGCCAACATTCTTGATTGCCGTGGCTCTAGCCCCAGGAACTATCGGAACGCCTTGGTCTTCCTCGGCGCGGATGCCACGCGGCTCAAGGAACTGGATCAAGCGGTCAGGCAGTACATTGCCTGGAATTCAATCTGCAAGGAACAAGAGACACTGAATCTGGACCAGTTCCAGACGAAACAGGCAGAAACGAAACGCACGAATGCCGACGAGACCGTGGATGCCCGTATCCCTGAGACCTTCCAGTGGTTGATCGTCCCCGGTCAATCCGATCCGAAGGGGAACATCGAGTGGACCGAAATTCGGCTTCAGGGTGCCGACCGCTTGGCTACGCGGGCCTGCAAGAAGCTGAAGAACGAAGAACTGCTCATGATCGAGCTTGGCGACGTTCGTCTGCGCCATGAACTGGACCGTGTTCCGCTTTGGCGCGGCGATCATGTCGGGATCAAGCAGCTTGCCGAAGATGTCGCCAAGTATCTGTATTTGCCACGGCTCCGCGATCAGGATGTGCTGGTTGAGGCGATCCGCGAGGGCGTGGCGAAGCTCACCTGGGCGGAAACATTCGCCTATGCCGATGGTTGGGACGAACAGAAGAAACGGTACAAGGGCTTGCGGGCGGGCCAGTCGATCCGCGTTCTGGTCGATGCCGGAAGTCTGCTGGTGAAGCCGGATGTTGCCGCAGCCCAGATGGAAGCCGAGCGTCCACAGCCGGGCGGCGGCACGCCGGGTGGGAATGGCGGCGGTGTGGGAACGGGCGGCGGAACCCCGCCAGCCGTTGGTCTAGGCAAACCGGGAACGGGGCCAGGAACGACGGGCGGCGGCGGCACGCCACCGCCCGTCGTAGCCCCCTTGCCCAAGCGGTTTTACGGTTCGGTGAAGCTGGATTCCATGCGATTGAGTCGGGACGCCGACAAGGTGGCCCAGGAAATCGTCCAGCACTTGAATGCCCTGGTCGGTGCGGAAACCGAAATCGTTCTGGAAGTTCACTCCAAGATTCCCGATGGCGCATCGCCTGAACTGGTCCGAACCATCACCGAGAATTGCCGCACGTTGCGGTTTGAGAATTATGGGTTTGAGGAGACGTGACTCCATACTCTTATGGCAAAGAGCAGATCAGCACACCACACGCTCGCTGGTTATCATTACCAGTTCGACAAATCAATTCTGGCAATTTTGACTGCTGCCGGGGCTGATTTGCCCGTCACATTAGAGGGAATCGAGGACATCGACGTTGACGACGAGGCGATTCAGTGCAAGTACCACGCAGCCCAGAAGTATACGCGGTCGGCCATCAAAAAGCCGCTCTTGGCTTTTCTCGACCACTACTCCAAGAGCAATACTGGCCTCCGCTACACGCTCTACGCCCACTTCGGACGCCACAATGGATTTAAGTCCATCGACCTGGACGAATTGAAGGCGATTGTGGGCGACGATCTCGATGCTCTCGACCTTGACGACAGCTGCACTCACGACATTCCTGTCGCATCATTTCCGTTACGAAAAAGCGAAGGATATGGAAGCTCAACAGGCGGAGGTGCATAAAGCCATTGTAGCGGCGCTGCTTTGCCAGCGGACAGAGTCGGAAATGTACTTCTACAACAACGCGCTCCATGAAGTTGTTCGCCTTTCCCGCCAACCGACTGCATCTGCCCGCACTACAAACCGCAGAACCTTTCTTCAGACCATCAATCATAAGCGGGCGCTATTCAGCGTGTGGCTCACGCAACTCAAGGGAGCCATGAGCTACAGGCAGCACATCCGAAAGGAACTCCAAACCCAGCGCGCAATGGCGACGACAAAGAACCGCATTGTTCATGTTGATGCTCGGCTACTTCGTGACTGTGGCACAACCGGCCTCGTTCGGTTTTGTACGACCCTCATCGACAAGTATTTCAAGGCAGGGAAATGTCTGAGGGACGCTATGCCCATATCCTTAATTGTCAACCTGTCAAACGAGGACTCACTGGCCTTCAAGAAGGCTCTCCTGGAGAAACAGATTGTTTTCAATGACGGGTATGAGCATCTTGAATTCCAGCCCTGGTACTTCAATCTTCCCCCGATTATTAACCTTAAATCAACAAGGACTGGAAGAGTATTGGATGTAGTTGAGAAATGCTCATATTGCATTCGCATCATCAACCAAACCACTTTTCATGCCCATGCCCAGTCTATAGACAGGCCGGACACGCTGATTTGTACCGGAGGTACGACTGATCCTCCACTCTTAACGGCTTTGCACACTCAGGTCTTCCATATCACCGAACTGGACACATTGGATGATCTTGGTGCTGTATTGACATAAGGAACTTCCAACATGTGTAATCTTGCTGAGGTTTGCCGAGTATCCTGTGTATCGCAGGAATTGATCCAAGTTGAGGTGCTCGATCCCGTCGCGCTCAAGAATCAGGCGGGGCGCGGCCTAACGCTGGGAACATATCTCAAGATTGCGGATGACGACGGCCATGCGGTTATCACCGTCATTCAGTCATATCGCATAAAAGACCCGTCTGGGACGAATGCGCTTGCACCTCCCGGCACTCTGAATTTCCTTCTCGATACCCAGCCCATTGGATTCCTTGATGCGGAAGGAAACTTCAAGAGAGGAGGTCAACAGATTGCGATTCCCCCAACCCGAGTGTCTATAGCCGATCAAGACACGTTGAGAGCGATATACGCATCGGAGACGGAGGCCGATTTGGTCATCGGCACATTGGTCCAGGACGAAGCAATCGACGTTCCTGTCAACGGAGACGTTTTCTTCGGCAAACACGTCGCTGTTGTAGGATCAACCGGGTCGGGCAAGTCCTGCACGGTTGCGAGACTACTTCAAGAAGGCATTCAGCCATCCAGCGACCAGCACCACCGGGGCGTTTTGAACAATTCTCATATCATCGTGTTCGATCTTCACGGTGAATACGCCTCGGCGTTCCCCGCTGCCCGCTTGTTGAATATCAACAACTTGAAACTGCCGTATTGGTTGATGAACGCCGAGGAACTCGAAGAGATGTTCATTCTCAGCGACGAACACAATTCGCACAACCAAGTGTCGCAATTCAGGCGCACCGTGCTGAAAAACAAGCAACGGCACAATAGCACGGTCAGCAAGGTATCCTACGATTCGCCACTCTACTTCAGTTTGGAGGAGGTTTACAACTACATCTTCAACATGAACACCGAAGTAATCGGTAAGCTAGCTGATGAGGCATGTCCGGTGCTTGCTCCGAGTCGAGAGCAGGTGCGGGTACGTGAGGACCGCTACTTTGACGCCCAACTGGCATTCATGGAGCAGAGCGGGACAAAGGATTCAAAGGCATCGAATGGTCCGTTCGCCGGTGAATTTGACCGCTTCGTGTTGCGCCTTAGAAACGTCCTTGATGACGAACGGATGTCGTTTCTGCTGAAGCCCCGAAAGGAAAACGGGGATGAGTTCAAGACCGGCGATCTGCAAGACCTTATAGCCGAGTTGATCGGCTACGTCGAGCAGGGAAAGAGCAATGTTACCATCATAGACTTGAGCGGCATTCCCTTTGAGGTGTTGAGTCTGGTGGTGTCCCTAATCAGCCGAATTGTGTTCGACGTGGGGTTCCATCTCAAAAAGTCTGGTGCCACGAAAGATGATGGCACAAACATTCCGCTCCTGGTCGTTTACGAGGAAGCACATATCTACGCGCCCAATTCGCAGCTTGTACGGTATCGGTCGGTCACGAAGGCAGTGGAAAGGATCGCAAAGGAAGGGAGGAAGTATGGTATCTCGCTGATGATCGTGAGTCAGCGACCATCAGAAATCTCCGAGACGATCTTTTCCCAGTGCAATAGTTTTGTCGCCATGCGGTTGACGAACCCTGCCGACCAAACGTATGTCCGAAAACTTCTGCCTGACGCCGTTGGCGGCATTACCGATGCTCTTCCGACCCTGCAACAGAGAGAGGCTTTGATAATCGGGGACTCGATTTCGGTGCCAACAATCGTGAAAGTAGGGAATGTGACGCACAGACCAGACTCGAATGATATTCAAGTTCTGACGGAATGGCGTGGCGACTGGCGAGTTATGCCTTTTGCAGAAGTTTTGGACGGAATGAAGCGTCATTGACCTCATACACTGCGGTATTGCCTTCCAAGCAAACGAAATCCCCATGAAACACCTACCCCGAAGACCGGACCTTGTTCTGCTGCTTTTCGTCCCAGCCTGTCGTGCCCAGGATACTCCGCAAGTCCGGCAGGTTCAGGGTCTCCCGCCCATCGAGGTGTATTTCAGTCCGAAGGGGCGGCTGCACGGAAGCCCGCACAGCACGAAATTGGGCATGAGCAAGCGCCAATACCGGGACACATCACAGAGATGCACTTCGGGAGTGTATTGCCAATGACCGACATTCTCCTAATCCTCGCCATCGTCCTCCTGCTGGCCGTCGTCGCCTTGCAGGTCGTCGCATTGTTTCGCAAAACCACTGTGGACCTGTCGCCGCTCCAACAGGCATTACAGGCCACCGATAAGGTCGGTGAACGGGCGGAACGTGCTGTCAGAGAGGAAATCGGTCGCAACCGGACGGAGGCCGCCACCGCCGCCCAGCAATCCCGACAGGAAATGGCGACCGGCCTCAAGGATGTGGGCGATAGCTTGGTGAAGCAACTCACAGCCATGCTTCAAGCCGTGGACCAGCGGCTCGGGGCCATGCGGGAAACAATCGAGAAGCGTTTGGGGATCATCCAAGATGAGAGCGGCAAGAAGCTAGATCAGGTTCGGCAGGAATCGACCGGGGGCGTCCAAAAGGCAAGGGAGGAAGTCACGGTTGCCCTCAAAGCCTCTAACGAATCCGTCGCCAAGACGATCAACGATTTCGTCAATTGGCAGCGAATGCAGTTCGGCGGTGTTATGGAGCAGTTGAAGGGCTTGACCGAAAGCAACGACAAACGGATGAATGAAGTCCGTGCCGCCGTCGAACAGAAGCTCAAGACCATGCAAGAGGAGAACGCTGCCAGCCTGGAAAAGATGCGGCAAACCGTGGACGAGAAGTTCCAAGGCACCCTGGAAAAACGGCTGGGCGAATCGTTCAAATTGGTGAGCGAGCGGTTGGAACAGGTCTACAAGGGCCTGGGTGAGATGCAAACCCTGGCCGTGGGCGTGGGCGACCTCAAACGGGTGCTGACGAACGTGAAGGCCCGTGGCACCTGGGGCGAGGTCCAGTTGGAACGGATGCTTGAGCAAATCCTCTGCCCGGAGCAGTACGACAAGAACGTGGCGACAAAGGACGGCGGGGAGCGGGTCGAATTCGCCATCAAGCTGCCGGGCCGTGGCGACGACAAGGCCGAGATCGTATGGTTGCCCATCGACGCCAAGTTCCCCATTGAAGATTTCCAGCGGCTCCAAGACGCCCAGGAGAAGGGGGACGCCGATCTGGCCGAAGCCGCCGCCAAGCAACTTGAGATCAGGATCAAGGGCTGTGCCGGGGATATTTGCGATAAGTACCTCAATCCGCCCAAGACGACCGATTTCGGAATTCTCTTCCTTCCGACCGAGGGCCTGTTTGCCGAAGTGGTTCGCCACCCTGGCCTGCCTGATCTCCTCCAAGGGAAGTATAAGGTGGTCGTGGCCGGGCCGACCACGCTCTGGTCGATCCTGAATAGCCTGCAAATGGGCTTCCGCACCTTGGCGATTCAGCAGCCGTCGAGCGAAGTCTGGAAATTGCTGGCGGCGGTGAAGACCGAGTTTGGCAAGTACGGGGATATTCTGGACAAGGTGCAGAAAAAATTGCAGGAGGCCACGAACACCATCGATACGGCGGCGGTGAGGACCAGGGCCATTGAGCGGAAGTTGCGAGACGTGCAGGAGCTTCCGGCGTCGGATGCCGAAGGAGTGCTGATGATCGAGGGCATTGAGGGGAACGGCGACGGGGAGAATCCGTGAACTTCTTCTACTCTCGCTGCCAATCTCCGCGAGCTTTTGCCATAATGTTCTCATTATTCCCGACGGGCTTCCGTCAAGCGTTGAACGACTGTTAATGCAACCTTAATTACGAAGGAAACTTTCCGAATGGCTGACTCGACTGCCTTTATGCTCCGGTTTGAAGAACCACGGGTAATTACACCTGTCCCGACCGCTCTTGGGACCGCCGTGGAACCGAAGGTGAATCCGAAGTGTAGCGTGCCGCCACCTGGCACAATGACCCGCACAGAGGCCAAAGCAGAAACAACGGATAGTGATGCTGACGATCACTCCTACTACACCATTCCATTGCGAGGCTCACGATGAACACGGCATTTCTACTACGATTTCAAGAAGAGTGCCTGCCTAATGATTCTCCACGCATTCGTGCGGCTGACCCCACCGTAACGAAGATTCCCGCTGAACAACCCGACGTTGATGGCGTAGGCGGCGATCATCGCTCCTTCCCTTCCGTGCCTCGTCATGCCGCTGATCCGACAAAGACAGCTATTAAGGCAGAGGCCCCAGATGAAGCCGATGATTGCGGCATGACAGCCCTCCCATCCCCAGCATCCAGCGTTTGCCTGACTTTAACGAAAACGGCTGCACGGGCAGAAAGCGATGACACGGACTTCGGGCAACCCAGCATCCACGCCATTCCATTACGAGGTTCTCCATGAACCCGGCATTTCTTCTTCGGTTTCAAGAGGAGTGTTTGCCTCACGACACTTCACGCGATCATTCCGCCGATCCTACAGTAACGGAAATTAAGGCCGAACAACCTGACGATGACGCCCTCGGATGTTCTCGCACCTTCCTTTCTGTGCCCGGCTATGCCGCCGATCCGACGCATACGCTTATTAAGGCAGAGGCTCCAGACGAATCCGCCGAGGCTGGCATGACGGCTTTGCCGTTTCGGAAATCAAGCGTTTGCCCAACGTCAACATGCACGCGAACCCTAGCCGAAACAAACGATACCGACCTCGGCCACACCAGCATCCATGCAATTCCAAAATGCTTCTGATACTGACCAATAGCCAGGACGCCACAGCCGATTATCTTGTGTCCGTGCTTCACCAGCATGGGATCGCATACCTACGTTTCGACACGGATACCAGCCTTCGGAACACCCAGGTCTCTTTCACAAAGGATGGCCCCCGCCTTTCTTTCGGAGCCACTTGGTATCGTCCCGACGATTTCACCAATGTATGGTATCGCCGCCCGGAACGCCTAAAAGCGGAATGGCACGATCAGGTTCCCGAAGGCACGTTCGCCCTCGATGAGTGGTCAGAGGCCCTAGAGGGATTTCTCGCCCACATCCCAAAGCCGAAATGGATGAACCATCCCTCATCAAATGTGCTGGCATCACACAAACTTCACCAATTAAGCACGGCTACGTTCCTTGGACTCTCGGTGCCGGATACGCTTGTGACACAAGATGCGGCACGGGTCAGAGATTTCTTTGCTCTACATACGGGGGCGATTGTTGCCAAACCAATGGCGAGGGGGTATGTGGAACGGCCAGAAGACCAAGTAGATACGCTTATCTACACCAACCGTGTTCAGGCATCCGATTTGGAATGCCTTGATGACCTACGGGGCTGTCCGACATTGTTTCAGGAATACATCGACAAGCGAAGTGACGTGCGAATCACCGTTGTCGATTCCCATTTGTGTGCCGCCGAACTACTTGCGACCGATGGGGATGGCAAACAGCGATGCGATGTAAGACGCAACAACATGGAGGATGTTGCTTACCGCGAAGTACGGCTGCCGAACGAAATTGAGATGAAACTCCGAACACTCACGGCACATTACTGCCTTCGCTTCGCAGCGATTGATATGGTGATTGATACGAGCGGACGATGGTTTTTCTTGGAAATAAATCCGAACGGTCAATGGGCGTGGCTGGATTTGGTTGGTGGTTTGAAGATTGCCGACGGCTTTGTTGGCTCGTTTGCTAATGGCTAGGAATCGCTTTGCTTCAAGAAAGGGCGAGCATGTTTCAGAAGGTTCGTGATTACCTTTACAACGGTGGCAAGTGGGTACTCGCTCGTTTTACTTGGCTTCCCTCGCTAGTGCAGAAACTCCTTGATTACTTCTATTACAGCCGCAAGTGGCTGCTCGATTGTATCGCCTATCTGTCCCTTCGCCTTTACGGAATCGAAGACCGAACTTTCTCAGAGGTTAAGAAACAAGTGTCCGACAAGGCTCGGTATAAGGAAATCGAGTTCGATGCTTCGTCCGACGTGGACACGTTACTTACGGTAGCCAAGGACAGCTACAAGGCTGCACAGGATAGGCGAACCCTGGTTACGGACAAATGTAAGACAATTCAAGCGTTGAGTGCCTTCCTGCTGACTATCGTGGGAGTATTTCTGCCAAAAGCTTTCGACTTTGAGTGGACGTGGATGCGAATCGCGTTCTACATTGCCGCCCTATTCCTGATGAACGCCATTACGCTGCTGCTCATCTACCTTTCGGTCGGAGCAGAAACGGTGATAGCGATAGATCAGGCGAAGGCACGCATGGCCGGGGCGGTTCTCAAGAAGGCGTTGCTCAATTCGTATGGGCGTTGTACCGTGGCAACCGATAATCGCACCGACTACTTAGTGGATATTTACAAGGTGTCGCGGTTCTGCTTCATGTTCGCGTTTACGCTGATTATCGTGCTATTCTCAATAAGCTACTTCCGCCATGCAAGTGCTACCGACGCTGACAAGATCATTCAGCAGTTGCGAAGCGATCCGCAATTGATCGCACTCTTGAAAGGGCCTCAAGGCAACATCGGCCCAAAAGGAGACACGGGCAACGATGGCGGACGTGGCGGCAAGGGGGACAAGGGGGATAAGGGCGAGCGAGGGGATAAAGGGGATCGGGCGGTGGTGGATATAGACGACATGGTTAGGCACTTGGTCAGGGACCCGCAGTTTAAGAAGGCGATACTTGCGATAAGTGCGTCGAGCAGTGTCCAGCCTGCGACAAGGGGGACGCCATAGCATGACGGAACGGAAAATCGACATCGGTGGAGTGGAAGTCCCCTTAACGGTGTACGAAGTGGAACTGCTCGAATTCTTTGCCCAGCGGTTTCAGGCGGGCAAGGAAATTGTGAATATGGAAGAGTTTCCACGGTACGCCGAAGTGGGAAAAGAAGAAGCTTTGCGGGCGAGAAAACGGCTGACGGACTACGGATTGCTAAAAGGGTATTCGTCGATGGATGTTGAAATTCCAGCAATCGTGGTTGGTTTGGTGGAGTTTTGGCACAACCCCCCGCCCGCCGATTATCGGGATAGAGTGACGAGATGGTTCTGGTCAAAGTGGTGGTCAATCGGAATCTACCTCCTGGTTGTGGGACTGCCGACTGTGGTGGGTTGGATTGTTATGGTCAAGACGGTCTTGGAATGGATCGGAGTGAAGGCAAAATGATGCACATGCTTCCTATTAAACCGATAACGCTCGTCATTGTTCTCTTTCTCTTCGTCCCTGGCTGCCGTGCCCAGGACGCCCCGCAGAGCCAGCAGGCCCAAACCCTGCCGCCCATCGAGGTTTTCTTCTCGCCCAAGGGCGGCTGCACGGAGGCCGTGGTCAAGGAATTGGCCGCTGCCAAGGCCACGGTCCTCGTCCAAGCCTACTCGTTCACGTCGGCCCCGATTGCCAAAGCCTTGGTCGATGCCCACAAACGGGGCGTGAAGGTCGAAGTCATTCTGGACAAGTCCCAAAAGGGCGAGAAATACACGTCGGCGGATTTCGTTCTCCACGCGGGCATCCCGATCAAGATTGACGCCAAGCACGCCATTGCCCACAACAAGATCATGGTCATCGACGGCGAGACGGTCATTACGGGCAGTTTCAATTTCACGAAAGCGGCGGAAGAACACAACGCAGAGAACCTGCTCGTCATTCGCAGTGCGGACCTTGCGGCCAAGTACGCGGACAATTGGAATGTCCACGCCGACCATTCTGACCCGTATGTGGAAAAGGAAAAGGGCTATTCAGAGACGCACCATGCCGCCACTGCGCCCATCGCTGATGGATTCGTGGCTTCGGCAAGGTCGCAGGTCTTCCACAAGGCGGGTTGCAAGTCAGCGGCGAAGATTTCAGAGAAGAACCTCGTCAGGTACGCTTCGCGGGACGAGGCGATTGCGGCGGGGAAGCATCCGTGCCATGAATGTAATCCGTAGGATACAAGGAGTGAAATATGCACTTGGCACTTGAAAAGATAGTGAGATTCGTTGCATTCGCCTGCCTTTACTTGGCAATTCAACTCTCGCCAATTCGTCAGACGCAGGCGAAAGAAGTCTTTGCCCGCGACGTTCACGACCCTTGCATTGCCAAGGAAAACGGCACTTATTACGTCTTTTCGACGCACGATGGCATACACATTCTACAATCCGATGACCTTGTGCATTGGCGGCACGCAGGGCGGGTTTTCGATTCACAGCCAGCTTGGGCAAGACGGGAGATTCCAGCCTCCAATGGTGACCTCTGGGCACCAGACATTTCATTCTTCAACGGGGAGTACCACCTGTACTACGCCGTATCCACTTGGGCAAGCAAGCGGTCCTGCATTGGCCTTGCCACGAACAAGACCCTCGATCCCAAGAGTCCCGACTACAAGTGGAAAGATCATGGCAAGGTGATCGAGACCAGGGAGAGTGACGATTGGAATGCGATTGACCCGAATCTCGTCCTTGACGGCACGGTGCCGTGGCTTTGCTGCGGGTCATTTGGGGGCGGAATCAAGATTTGCCAAATTGATCCTCGCACAGGCAAACCCTTGAACCGCCGTTTGGTCAGCCTAGCAGCCCGCCCAGAAGCGCAGGCCGTCGAGGCCCCGTTCATTGTCCGTCACGGACGTTTCTTCTACTTGTTCGTATCGTTCGACTTCTGTTGCAAGGGACTGGACAGTAACTACAAGATCATGGTGGGCCGTTCGGAGCGCGTGTTCGGGCCGTATTTCGACCAGAAAGGTCGGCCCATGCTTAAAGGGGGCGGCACCCTTGTTCTGCGGGCGCAGGGACGCATGCGCGGGCCTGGGGGCCAGTCGGTGCTAGTCGAGGGTGGCAAGTCTTGGTTGGCATATCATTTCTACGACGCCGAGAACAATGGCGTTCCCTGTCTTCAGATTCGGCCTCTGAACTGGGAAAAAGGTTGGCCGATTGCGGGTGGCCCGCTGGCAGGCGTGACGGAACCTGATGGCGAAGGACCGCAACCGACACCCGCACTCTCGCGCGACCAGATCGTTGGCACATGGAAGCATTTCGTTGACGACAATCCGCAAGAGATTGCTTTCCATCCCAGCGGGAGGATCAATGGCAGCGATGCGACTTGGACACTCAAGGGGCGGGCGTTGACCTTGACTTGGCCTGCCGCCGATGCGCCGAATGGAGCATGGATCGACAATTGCAAGGTGTCGGTGGACGGCAAGAGCTACGATGGCAAGAATCAGCAGAATGTACCGATCTACGGCACAAGAATCGGCGGCTTGTTGTCACGGAAGCAAATTGTCGGCAAGTGGAAACATTTCGTTGGCGACGATCTTCGAGAAATCACTTTTCTTGCCAGTGGGAAGATCAATGACGAGAACAACAAGGCGACTTGGACGCTCAAAGGGAGGACATTGACCCTGACCTGGCCCGCCGCCGATGCGCCAAATGGTGCGTGGGTTGACAGTTGCAACGTGTCTGGGGACGGCAAGAGCTACGCTGGCAAGAATCAGCAGGATTTGGCGATCCACGGCGAAAAACTTCAATAGCCGCTCACATGCCCCTCCTCCAAAGACGACTTCGCCAACCCATGACACAGCGGGACAAGATGCGGAAACTGTTTCAGATTTACGGCGAGAGCGGCATGAAGGAAATCATTCAGCAATACGCCCACTCAGAGGTCATCGGGGAGGTTCGACGCAAGAAGAAGGGCATATTGACTACCGAACAATATGCGGTCCTTCTCTATAAAGACGGGATCAAGAAGGGATGGATTCGAGAGCCATTGTCAACTCTCCAATCGTAGAGGCCCATTGTCGTGAAAACCCCGCTGAACAAGGACGATTTTGCCAAGCTGATGATGGCCCGCATTCGGGAAACGGGCGAGAAGGGCAAGATTGTCTACGACTCTAAAGAATTCTCCCTGCGCGGCGAGGGAAAGACTTTTGCTGCCATGTTCCTCACCAATGCCTATGCGGAATACTGCTCGGCACCCCTCACTGATCGTAATCGCGTTGTCAGGCATTATGTGCGGAATTGGTTCGCCGTGTCCAAGGAAATGCCCGAGGATTTCGAGGATGTAAAGCCCGACCTGTTGCCCGTCGTTCGCTCCCGTTCCCATTTTGAAATCAACAACCTGGAAGTTGTAGACGGCCTTCCCCTCAATTGGCCGCATGAAGTCTTGGGCGAGCATTTCGGCATCGGCATCGTCTACGATCTGCCCGAGTCCATGCGGTCGATCTCCCAAGGAAGCCTCGACAAGTGGGGAGTGACGTTCTACGAGGCTTTGGAAGCGGCAATGGAGAACTTCTTTCAGTTGGACGAGAAGTTCATTTCAAGCGAAGGCATTTACCTTTCTGCAATGGGCGACAATTACGATGCCTCTCGCATTTTGATAACGGACGCGATCCGACATTTCCAAGTCAAAGGGGACCACATCGCCATGATCCCCAATCGGGAAAACCTGATTGTGGTAGGTTCCGAGGATGATGACGGGCTGGCGGGGATGGTGAAGCTGGCCGCGAAAGCCATGAGGGAGCCACGCCCAATTTCGGGGATTGCCCTGCGGCTCGACGGCGACGATTGGATTCCGTGGCTTCCTGATGCGTCCCATCCCTCCTATAAGGCATTTCAAGAGCTTCAGCTTCAGTCCTTTGGGCAAGATTACGCAAGTCAAAAGGTAATGCTCGACAAGTTGCACGAAAAGAACGGCGAGGATGTCTTCGTGGCGAACTTCAGCGCAATCAAGTCTCCCGATGGCGGTTTATTGAGCTATGCCACATGGACGGATACAGCGAATTCGCTGCTGCCGAAGACCGACGTTTTGGTTTTAGGTCGTATTGGCAGCGAGCCGCAGATGGTCGAATGGGAGAAGGTGGTGGACGTGGCGGGCGACCTGATGGAGGCCGTGGACATTTATCCGCCGCGTTTTGGCGTGCGGTCGTTTCCTTCCGAAGAGCAATTGGCGGCGATGGGGAATATCCTGCCAAAATGAAAGTCCCAATCTCCGAATGCGGCCTGATTGATCTTGAAGCCCCCGTGCTGCCCGCCTACGAAGTTCTCGTTGACGGCGTGAGGCATTGGGTCGTGTGGTGCAAGCATTGCAGGGAATGGCACCGCCACGGCCCAGCCGAAGGGCACCGTGAGGCGCATTGCCAGGACAGCCGCAGTCCGTATTGGAAGCGAGGCTACAACTTGGCCTACGCGGGGAAGTGGAAGGAAGAAGATGTCATCGGTCGCTGAAGTGCGAGACACGGACGGCAAGTGGGTATTCATCGCCCCTGTCGCCAATCTGTATCTGCGAGAAGCGGTCAAACGAGAGATTCGGATTGATCGCGTGCTGTTTGTAGGCGCGAAGAAACTTCCGCACATCAGGAGCCGTCTGCATATTCCCTTTCCCGTTTCCAAGTGGCGGCATGTGTGCCAGGAGGACTTCAAGAAGGCACCCTCGCTTGCAATTATCCATCACACGGGCAAGCCGAAGGAGCTTTCGGGTGAGTGCCTCCGCATGGTCCGAGAGGAATCGTTGATTCTAACGGTCTCCCAACTTGGCTACGCGAGGCGATCCAGCGTCGGGCATGTGGGCCTTTACGGAGAGGTTGTTTCACAAGGGTTCGAGTATCTCTTTCTCAATAAAGAGGACAAGACCTTTGCTGGCTGTAGTTCCATGACCACGGGGCATCAGGTTCTCGATGCGGACGGACATTGGAAGGAATGGCAAGGCAAGTTCTTCTTCACTTCCCTACTGAAGATTCTCCACAAGAAGGTTCACGTTGACCCGTCATGGCGTGAATGCTTGAAGAAGGCGGCAATCCTAGTTGGCAAGAGCCTGAGTACCTATGAGGCACCTGATGCCTTCTTGTGGAACATGATTGCCCTGGAATCGCTGTTGACGCGACAGGGCGACAAGTACACAGATGCGATACCCGAGCGAATCGAGGCGTTTCTGGGATGGGTGGGATTCTGGGCGACGAAAAACTACGAGGAGAGAATCCGAGCGGCTTACCAAGCACGATGCAAGCTGGTGCATGAAGGCAATGCAAGCGGTGTCACGGATGAATTACTCTTATTCACTGACGACCTGATGCTGAATCTCTTCTTCAATCTGACAAGGCACCCGAAGCAATTTCATTCCAAAGAGGCCGTCGTGAACTTTTCCGAGCGAGTGAAAGCAGAGCGTGTCCTGGGGGTCAAAGGAAGGGTGAGGCCGAAAACCCTTCGTGTCTTGTCGAGCCGATACGAGGAAAAGACGACCAAGATGCTGTAGCTGACGGTGCGGCAATTCACGCCCGCACGACAACGAATCAAGTCAAAGAAGGTGTCCACACATGAGTACCAAACGCACCATCGACTACGAGCCTTCTTCCCGTGAATTGAAGGGCAAGAAGCCGCTCAAGCCCAAGACCAGCGTGCCGTTCCATCTTTACACGGACGCCCAGGACGATCTCGACAAGGCCAACGGCACGGTCTACCTGGAAATGCAGGGCGTTCAGTTCGCGGCCACGAAGGACAGCGTGACGGTCGGCATCCCGCCCGACGTGTGGAACCGCATCGTGGCCGCTGGCCCCGTGAAGGTCCGCAAGGGCTACGGCCCAGACTTCCCCGAACAGAAGCCAAGAAAGAAGCGTGTCTCTTCAAAATAATCGACCTTGCCAACTTCGAGGCGGTCTAGTTTGGAGGAGCGACACGATGGCAAAGAAAAGAACGAGCAAAAAACAGCCCTGGTAGCCTTGGGCCAAGGTTTGGGAGGACGACGGCTGGTACGTCGAGTATTCTGTCATTCAGGGCAGGGTCAATCGGATGAACCTAGAGGCCGAGACGCTCGACGACGCCATTTGCGAGGCCAGCAGCCTCACCGAAATCCCCCAGGAAGAGATTGTGGCCGATTGAATCAACCATGAACACCAAACGCACTGTACAATGCCAGCAGAAGGATCAACCATGAGCCATATCTTCGATTCCGTCATGGCCTTGTGCGCTTGCGGAACGCGGTTCTGGCCACGCGACAAGCATGATGCAAAGTGCTACGGCTGCCAGACGGAAGAGCGCATTGCTGCGATGGAGGCACAACCACAAGCCGCCGCCGATAAACGAGACAAGCAGGAAAAGGAAGTCGATGAGGACCAAGAATAGGGAACAAGTCGAATCCCGTCGCTATCGCCGCAAACGAAATGTCCGCGTCTGGCCCGTGACCTCCTGCTGCTCCACAAACCAGGACATCGAAACAGGCGATCTCCTCGTTGACGCCAATGGACGCCTCTACCGTGCCGAGGAATGCAGCCGAAGTCATGCAGGGGAACTCTACCCGCGATTGATTCGACCGCCGACGCCTGGAATGCGAGCGGTTGCCCGCGATGGCGAGGTATGGTGGGAATGACGGTCAACCACATCCTCACCGATCTCGGTTTCAGCAAGGACATCAAGGTTCGGGAAGAAGCCCTCGAATCCTTGACCCGCCGCATTACGGAAGCCTCGGTCACGACACGGCAGGCCCTTGCCCCCTTCGCCGTCAATGCCGACCAGCATCAAGACGCGGTAATCAAATCCTCGGCCACGACGATCCGCATGGTGGCCCCCGCAGGCGCAGGCAAGACCCAGACCATCATCAACCGCGTGCTTCATCGCATTCAGCAGGGCCTCAAGCCCGCCCGCACCCTGCTCCTCACTTTCGACAACGCCGCCGTCAATTCGATCAAGCTGAAACTCCATGACAAGCTGGCCGAGCTTGGCGCAGAATTGTCGGGCCTGCGGATTATGACGCTCAACGCCTACGGCTATTCCGTCTTGCGGGAGTGTTTTCGTCAGGAATACAGGCCGATCATCGAGTCCAAGCGACAATACGCCGTCGCCAAGGAGTTGCGGGACCAACTGAACAAGCGAAGTGCCGAGCATTTCGGGGCCTTGCCCGAATACTTGGCAAGCCGCTTCTACGTCGATTTCTTTAGCTTCCTCAAGAACAGCCTGTTCGATCCGCGAGCCTTGGACACCCAGGCGATCACCGACTTCTTGATGGAATGCCCGCAAGCGGAAGTGTTTTTTACCTCTTCTTCCATGCAGGCCGTGACCAAGGCGATCCAGGCGATCATTTGGCTCTTCCAAGGCTACGAGCGGCTGCTCCAACGGGATCGGGTGATCGACTTTGACGACCAAAAGTTGCGGGCCTACATGCTGCTCAACCAGAATCCCGCCATCCTCGAAGGGATACAAGGCCAGTTGGACGAAGTGATTGTCGATGAATTCCAAGACATCAACCGCCTGGACTTTGTTTTGGTCGATGCCATCGCCAAGAAAGCAGGCTTGGTCGTCACGGGCGACGACGATCAGGCCATTTATGGGTTTCGGGGTTGCACACCTGGGTTTATTATCGACCTCGAAAAGCACCTGGGCAGGCCCGTCGAATCCCATGAGCTTCAAATCAATTACCGCTGCCCGCCCGTGATTGTCGAACATGCCGACCGCCTGATTCGCCATAATACGTGGCGGATTCCCAAGAATCCCCGTGCGGCCAGTGACGCCGCGGCCCAAATCCACGTCATTTCGTCGCTGTCGGCGGGCTTGGAAGCCACGTCCATCGTGAAGTTGATCCAGCGTGTTCGGGAATCAGACCCCACGCTTGGGTTTAATAACTTCGTGGTCCTCTATCGAACGAATGCCCAGAGCCTTCCCTTGCAGGTGGAATTCGTCCGCGAGGGCATCCCCTATTTCGTTCGCCAGCAGGACAACATCCTCCACAACGAGAGCCTGGACAGGTTGTTGTCGATCTTGCGGGTGAAGCTGGCCTTGGCCGACAAGGTGGCCCCGTCTGCCCGCGATGCAGCCCGTACCGTCTGCTCTTTCTTCCGCCGCGTGGAACCCAACGTGGCGGCGAAAGTCGAAGCCCGTTTTCGAGAAGGCGGCGACTTCATGGAGACGATGCTGTCGGAGCAAGTCTATCGTGCGTTGCCCGAAAGGGGCCGCGATATGCTCCCCTACGCGATGCACGAACTGCTGTTGGCCCGATCCTTGATGCCAACGCTAGACGTTATTGCGGAGAGATTCCGTGGCGTCTACGGCATGATCGGCAGCTTGGAAGAGGTCGTCAACGATTGGGTTCCGCTCGGGGAAATCTACGAGATCGCTGCGGGCTTCCGTGGCGACATCAAGGAATTCGTGCAGACCCTTGAGGCGGCGATGGAGAAGGCCAGGGCCACGCACGCAGGCCAGGACCACAAGACGGGCGTGCCGCTGCTGACGTATTTCAGGTCAAAGGGCTTGCAATGGCATACGGTTATCCTGACGACGTGCAACGAGGTCTTTGCCGCTCACCTGAATTGACCGGTCTTTGGTCAGGTAAATTGACCCGCTGCTTGGAAAGGATAACAATGGATACTTGTTGCGATGCCATTATTCTTTCCAAGTAGTCAGATTTGTGCTGAGCCCCTACTTGAAAGAAGAATCTGTGATGGTATTATGAGCGAGTTCTTGTTTGAGTGTCGGCAACGATCGACCTACCCGTTGTGTTTTCAGGACCAGTGGAACGTGCTCATCCGTTTGGACACTTGGCGATTGTCGAAATTCAAAACCGCTTCTTCTCTGGATCATGAGTTCCCCATTGGGGTGTTTGTTCATGCGCATGAACTTTGGCCGTTTTTTCTTTCTAACATATTACTGCTATTGGGTTTAACATCGATTAGCTCATGTTAGGGAAATGTTAGGCCGGAACGCAAATCCGAATGCTCAGCTAAATTGCACCACCATCTTCGTGGGCTGTCTGGTACATCCGAGGACTCGGCCTGGTTCGTGATCGGCGTCAAACGCCCTCGTGCCGCACCATGCCAGCCCTCATCAAGCGATGCCACATAACCGGCTGGCAACACCACATGCCATGAGCGGACCGCAGCGCAACACCGCCGATGTGCAACCGGCGGCCGCCGCGCACGCAAGAAAAGAAGACTACTTGGAAGAAGAAAACGCGGGGACTAGTTCACCTGCCGTGTCTCCGCTCATCGTTCTGCCGTGAATCGATGGCTCATCTTAGGTGAGCACGGCTAGGTCGGATTAAGTGAGTGCCAAAGAACGAGGGCCTGATCCCGCACCAAAAGGCACAGGTCGAGGAAGAAAGAAGGCTTTTCTATGTCGCCATGACGCGGGCTTCGTCCAATCTGGTGATCTCCTACGTCAAGAGTGCCTGCGGGACAGACGTGCCACCGAGTCGCTTTCTCTACGAAGCTGGCTTGCTTGAGAAGCCAGGGCAAAAGAAGAGGGGCGGTCCTGCCATTCCGTCGCCTAATGGATACGTCGCGTCGGCAAAGTCCAAGGTCTTCCATCGGCCCGAATGCAGGGCGGTCAAGGGAATGGAAGATCGTGTGGTCAAATATGCCACGCGGGACGAGTTGGTTGCGGCAGGAAAGAAGCCATGTGCGCAATGCAAACCGTAGCAGATTGCGGCCCCGCCACAAGGAATTGATAATGGGCAGAGCGCGAATGCGACGGCGAAGCTAGATCGGTCATGGATTTCTACACCTATACCACGATGCGGGATTGGGCGAGGCGAATGTCGCCCGACGAGCGTTCCTTCAACGATATCGACGGATTTTATCGTGAGGTTCTGGCCAACGCCTATCGAGTCCGATCAGGCCAGCTATTTGGGCAGGCCACGAACGAACGGGATTGGGAGAAGCTGCGACGGCCCTACTACAACGTCTGGCCCGCCATCGTCCCCATGCTCACGCGGCTGAATCTCGATCTCGATTCCAGCCTGATTCGACTGCCCCTCCCTGTCCTCTGCGTTCGTTTCCCGAAGGATGTTGCCAGGAACCCTTTGAAGTTCGAGTGGAAGGGGGAGGAAGTTCCCGTTCGTTGCATTTTGATGGGGTACATCAACGACGAGACGGGGATTTCGCTGCTGATCGACATTGGGGAAACGATGTGGGACGGTTCGGAGAACAGCATTGCGTCGGGTGTCCCGATCTGCACCTATCGCAACTTCCCACGCAGGAGTGGTCTTACAGTGGAGCAGTCCTTGGCAGGGTTGCGGGCCGATGTGTTCGCGCAGGTGGGCATCCAGATGCCCAACGAGCTTGTCATGGACTGCATTCGTCTCTGCTGCTCCCTCTGCCTTTTGGAAAACGACCCCGACGTGATCTCGCCCGACGTGCTGGCCGACGACCGTGCCAAGTACGAGGCCAGCGGCGATCAGAAGTTCGTGGACAAGGCCCATCGTCGCGGCAAGTTGGGGTGGGACGTGGGGCGGCACATCGAAGTGATTCCCCATTACCGCCGTCCGCACATGACCTTGGTTTGGACGGGGCACGGGCGGGCGGTGCCTCGCATTGTGCCGAGGAAGGGCAGCGTGGTGCATCGGGAGGTCGTGGAGAAGGTGCCGATGGGGTGGGAGGGAACACTATGAAGTTCTTTCGCTACCGCCGCCCTTCGCTGAAAACCCTTCTCGGCATTACCAAGGCCAAGAAGCGGATCAAGAAGGAGCTTGGAATCACGGAGGCCATGAAGCCGTTTCGATGGTGGACGAACACGAAGCGGAAGTTCAAGAGGGACGTTGGCTATGAGTCGAAAGCGGGACGGCTCATTCGGAATGGATTGCCCAGGCCAGGAGGATGCTTGGTTGTGGTGATTCTGGTCGCGTCGTTGGCGACCGTGGCGATGGCATTGGCAAGGTAAGATTCCACGGAAATGACCAACGATAAATCCGCTTACTGGTCCGATGCGTTCTTTCAGTACGTTCCCGCCGTCCAAGCCGTAGAAGACTGCATGGCACGACGGGCCACCGAAGCCGAGACTGCCGCCGCGATGGGGCCGATTGCCGACGAGTTCATTTCAGATGCCGAGTGCCCATTTGGCAGGCTGTGGCTTGTGCGGGAGTTCCTCGACAGGATGGAATAAAAGACCGAACGTTCGCCCAAGGAGCAATGCTTCGATGAACCCTCAGCAAAAGCCCGATGACCCGATCAAGCATGTTGTTCTCCTGGTCTTGGAGAACCACCCCTTCGATCAAATGCTCGGCTGCTTCAAGGAACTGTACTCGAACCTCGACGGAATCGACCCTGCCAATCCAGGCATGAATAAAGATGACAAAGGCAAGGAGTTCACGCAGAAGCCAACTGATGAACGCCAAATGATCCTTGACCCGCACCATGAGGTCAATCACGTCGCAAAGCAGTTGGAGGATAATAACGGCGGCTTCATCTTGGACTTCGTTCAAGCCAATCCGACTGCCAGCCAGGAGGACCGCCAGTTCATAATGGGCTATTACCGCCGAGGCTTCCTGCCCGCTCTCCATAGCCTTGCGGAAGAGTTCACGATTTGCGACCACTGGTTTTCGTCCCTTCCTGGCCCGACCTGGCCGAATCGCTTCTTCGCCCTCACGGGAACTTCTAGCGGGCGGGTCAACATGCCCGAAGATGGCGAGCATACCGTGGACTTCGGGGGATGGTTTCAGCAGAATCAGGTCACGATCTTCGACCGCCTGAACAACAAGGGGATTTCATGGAAGATTTACTTCCACGACATTCCACAGTCGATCTGCCTAGAGCATCAGCGCCGACCTGAGATGACGGCTCGGTATTTTCCGATCCTCCAATTTCAGCACGATGCGGCGGGCGACGAGGCCGACTTTCCCGCCTTCTGCTTCATCGAGCCTGACTACAACGGTGCTATGGAGAACGACGACCACCCACCCCATGACGTGATGAAGGCCCAAAAGTTGCTGGCCGACGTGTACAACGCGATCCGAGTCAACGACGAGCTTTGGAAATCGACGCTGCTTGTTGTCTTCTACGATGAGCATGGCGGGTTCTATGACCATGTGGTGCCGCCTCCTGCACTTGCCCCAGACGCGGAACACGAGGAATACACGTTCGACCAGCTTGGCCTTCGCGTGCCTGCCTTGTTTATTTCCCCGTGGGCAAAAAAGGGGGTCGATGCAACGCAGTACGACCATACGAGCCTGCTGAAATACCTTATTGGCAAGTGGGGGCTGGATTCTCTCGGCCAGCGCACGGCGAAAGCAAACCCTATTCAGCCAAAACAGGAGACACAGCCCCGAACTACTACAACTGCCTTGATTACGCTGTCGCCCGACCAGCTTCGCCCTCCTCGACCCGATCTGGAAGAAGAGGCGGTCGAATTTCTGAGCAGCCACCACAAGGCACTCGCATGGATCGGGGAATACTTGAAGGCCGCATTGATTTGGGAGAATCCGCTCTGGTACGCCTGGCTTTACTATGTCGCTGAGCGCGCAGTCCACTGGCTGTCCGACCTCGCGGACACGCTGCTTTACGGAAAAGACACTGCACTCCTGCTCCGATATAAGAAGGCAAAGGTTCAGTGGTCGGTGTTCCGTAAACGCCGCAAGACGCAGGCGATCCCCGCATTGGCGAAAACCATCAGGGATCAGACGAAACACGAACACGTCAGATTGCTCGCGGTCGAAACTCTCTCCTATGCGGCGGATACGAAGCTGCACCCTGATCTCGCTGGCAGAAGGCTGTACGCTGCGGCTGACCCGATTGAGAATGCCAAGAAATGGCTGGATGAGAACGGCTATTGAGACAGAAGAGGACTTTCATCATGGACCCGCCCGAACCAATAAGGGACACGTCGCTCTACGACGTGGAGACGATTTCCACGGTGGCCGACCATCACGATCCTCTCCGCGACGTTGGCGACTGGCCGAGAGTGTTGTGCGGTTGGGTGATCGCCGTCTGCGCGGTGCTGCTTGCCTTGTTTGCCGCCCTCAGTTTTATTGTGATGGTGGTGCAAGCATTGCGGGGGGATTGGAAGATTGTGGGCGACCTGGCGATTACTGCCTTGATACTCGGCCCGCTTTTGGCCGCGCCCCTTTTCTGGCTGGCTAGGAGATTGCTTCGGGGCGGCCATTCCGCCAACGGCGCGACGGTGCTGCCGCTTTGGCTGATTCAGGTAATGGGGGTGGTGGTCATTGCAGGCTCGCCCCTATCTGCATACCTATCGGCCTTCGACCCGAAGTTTCCGATCAAACCGCCGTTCCTTTGGGAAGTCATCGTAGGCGGACCCGTCGTTGGATTTATGATGATCGTCACCCCCTGGCTGTCAAGGCGGCGGCTGAAGGCTCGCCAAACAGCGGACAATGCCGCAACCGAAGGGCAAAGTGCAGGAGATGAGTAAAATAGAAGAAGACCCACCTCAACGTCTGATGACGCGAGCGGAATTCACGCGGCGGTTTAGCGACATTCAGCGTGAAGAGGGCCGCAAGGTGCTTCTCTTGGTGGGGACCATCTTCGCCGCGATGGTCGTGCCATGCTTCTTGTGGTGGAATTCACCTGAATCGCGCTGGCTCGGAATCGTGGTCATGGCAGACTTTGCGGCCAGTATCGTGGTCGCGTTGTGCCTTGCTGAGCGGTACTTTAGGAATCGGCCTCGGCGGTTCGGATTTGTATGTCCAAACTGCGGCCAGGGCCTACGTGGGATCACGGGCTTGATACACGTCTCGGTCTTCCGATGCCCAGGCTGTGGCAAATCACTGTTCATCGACGAGTGAATAAATGATGCACACCCCCAAATCCAAGATCAAAGAAGCCATTCTCCATCCCGTGCATGAGATTCGGGAGAAGGCCCTCCATTACTTCTCGCAGGCCAATTGCGAAGACGAGTCGATCATGCCGCTGGTCATCCAGGCTGTAGAGAAATACGGGCGGCGAATTGCCTTCCACATCCTCCGCGATGCCGAATGGCTCCCCCAGACCGAGGCGACTGTTGATTGGCTCATTGGCGAGCTTCAACACCATTACGACCTGAGCGACAAGACGCAGGGGAACCATTGCATCGCCGTGGCCTGGGCCTTGCTGCGTGTGCCGCAGCCCGTCCTTTGGAAGCGATTCAACGAGATTTTCACCGCTACCTCGTTTCCCGAGCAGTTGCGAGAGGCGTTCACGGATCGCCTGGAAAGGTTCTCTTGGGATTGGGACAAGGGGTGGACGGCGCTGAAGTATTGGGCCGAGGCCACCATGCGGCAGCGGACTTTCAGCCGTGGCGACGTGGCCTGGGTGAGAGGGATCGTGGAGTCGCTGGCCCGCCACCGCAATAAGGCGAAGGTCGTGCTTGCCCTCTTGGACGGCAAGTACGGCGACGAAGACCCCGCCGTCATGGACTGGCTGCGGCCCTGCTTCGTGGACATCGCGGGCGAAATGCAGCTTGAAGACGCCGTGCCGCTGCTGATGGACTACGTGGGCCACGAAACCGACCTCAACATAGCCAACGCCGCAGATCGGGCCTTAACGCGGATCGGCGGGGACGTGGTGGTGCGGAACATCGACGCCCATTGGCAATACTGCGAGAACATCGAGTTCCGTCGTGCGGCAGCGTGCATCCTCGGCCACATTCGCGGCGACTTTTCTATCGAGCGTTGCCTCGACTACTTCAAGGGAGAAGAAGACCACGAAACCAAGCTGATGCTCGCCTACGCCCTTTTGTGGAACTTTTCCGAGGAGGCCATCGACCCTCTTTGGCAGTTCCTTGCCGACATGGGCGAAGATGCCTTGGAGCCTGACGAGCGGGATTTGCGGTATCACCTTGTCGCCGTCTGCACAATCATGGGCAGGACTTTCCCGTTCTTTGACGAGTGGCACGAAGCGGCCCTTCGGGACAATTGGGGCAGATTTGGCGTGGAGACGGGGCGGGTGGCTGACAACTTGACGCCCGATGAAATCGGCCCGAAGTGGTCGGAGAATTGACTTGCCGTGCAGATCACACGCCGCCTGATCGAAGCCTACCTGGACTGCAAGTATAAAGCCCATCTTCTGTCTGGGGGGAATCGAGGCGATCCCCATGACCTTGAAGTCGTCCAGGCGGAACTTCAAGGGGCATATCGAGAGCGGGCCACTGACGTTCTAATCCGCAAGTGCCACAAGGCCCAAGCCTCGGCCATCGACATTCATTCTGGGCAGGAGATCATTCTAGGCCCGATCCTCGAAGACGAGGATATTGCCTTTGGGTTCGACGCCCTGCGCCGCGTTGAAGGCAAGTCCTCCCTCGGCCCGTTTCACTACAGTCCCGTCCTGTTTTGGCAGGGAGAATCGCTTGGACGGAATCTGACGTTTCTCTTGGCCGTAGGTGGTCTCGTCCTTGCTCGGCATCAAGGGATGCAACCCAAGGCAGGGACGGTCATCCTTGGCAGCGAGTGCAAGGCGAAAACGATTCAACTTGCCTGCCACTACAAAGCAGCGCAGCAAGTCCTCGATGGGCTGACGGGCAGCGAAGCCCCACGGCTCATTCTGAACGACCATTGTGGCCTTTGCGAGTTCCGCCGACAATGCCGCGAGCAGGCCATCAAGACCGACGACCTGAGCCTGCTCGGGCACATGACGGCGAAAAAGATTGACCATTATGCCGCAGACGGGAACCCTGACCGTCACGCAGCTTTCCTACACCTATCATGCCCGCCGCCACAGGAACCTCCACCCCAAACAGAACCCACGGTCTCTGCCCCTTCACGCCCTGGCGATCAGGCAGAAGCGAATCCTCGTTATCGGAAAGCCCACGTTTCCGAAGACGGGTGTGCGAATCTTCTTCGACGCGGAGGGCGATTTCGACCGCAAGTTCACCTACCTCCTCGGCCTGCTCATCGTCACGAACCGACAAGAGGAGATGATCTCCCTCTGGGCCGATGATCCAGCGCAGCAGAAACGCCTTTTCGAGCAGTTCTTGGATGTTCTCAAACAGCACGGCGGCTACACGCTGTTCCACTACGGCCAGTACGAGGCGGAAATCCTTCGCAAGATGCGGGTGATTGTCCGCCCGAAGAAGGTCGTGGACGCTGCGATTGCTGCATCGGTCAATGTCCTTGCGCCGCTCCATTCGGACGTGTATTTTCCGACCTATTCCAATGGGCTGAAGGAGATTGGAAAGTACCTTGGGTTCTCATGGACGGAGCCAAACGCCTCGGGCCTGCAAAGCCTGGCGTGGAGGAAGAGGTGGGAAATGACGGGGCAGGACGAGTTCAAGCAGAAGCTCCTCGTCTACAACACCGAGGATTGTCGTGCGCTGAAGCGAGTGACGGAGGCTCTTGATGCCATCGGCCAAGAGCAGGCCAGCGAAGAGTCGGCGGCTGCATGGGAAGAAGTCAAATTCGAGCCACGCAAGAGAAACTGGGGAACGATTGACTTCGTTTTCCCAGATTTTGACCACATCAACAAGTGTGCCTATTTCGACTACCAACGGGACAAGGTTTACTTGCGGCATCGTGCGCGGCGACCAAAGCAGCGGCGGGCTGGCGGAAGGCAACAGCCGCCGCGCAGGTTACGTCCCAACGTGAAAATCGAGATCACGGTCTCCAAGTGCCCTTGCTGTCACAGTCATAGTCTCATTCGGAATGAAAAGAAAGTCTACAAAAAGCGGGTATTTGACCTGGAACTACGCCCCTCTGGAATTGTAAGGCGGGTGATTGAATATAGGGCGGTTCGAGTGCGATGCCGAGCCTGTAAACGACTGACGCTCCCCTTGAAGTTTCAACGCTTGGACCGCCATCGTCACGGCCTAAAAAGTTGGGTCATGTACCAACATGTGCAACATCAGGTCAGCCTGAAGAAACTTACCGTCTTGTGCGAGGACTTTTTTCATTTGCCAGTCAATCAGGCTTACGTTCACAGGATGAAAACGCTCATGGCGGAGTATTACCGTCCGACCGCCAAGCTGCTGATGAAAAGACTATTGGCGGGGAATGCAATTCACATTGACGAAACGGAAATCGGATTGAAGCACGGCAAAGGGTACGTTTGGGTGCTGACCAACCACGAAGAGGTCGTCTACATCTACAGGCCAAACCGCGAGGCGGGCTTTTTGAAGGAACTGCTGGCGGGCTTTCAAGGCGTGGTCGTGTCCGATTTCTACGCTGGCTACGATGGCTTGGCATGTCGTCAACAAAAGTGCCTTATTCATCTTATTCGGGATATGAACACCGACCTTCGATTAAACCCATTCGATGACGAACTAAGAACCCTCATCGCCGAGTTTGCCAGACTGGTGAGGAAGATCGTTGACGCAATTGATCGGCATGGATTGAAGGCGGACTGGCTGCGAAAGCACAAGCCACAAGTTGATGCGTTTTTCAATCGCGTGTGTGGGGCTGACTACCGTTCTCAGGTGGCTCAGGGCTACAAGGAGAGACTTGCGAAGTACCGCGAGAGGCTCTTCACGTTCTTGGATTACGATGAAGTGCCCTGGAACAACAACGACGCCGAATACGCAATCAAGCAGTTTGCACAGTATCGCGAACTCATCGACGGCAACATCGAAGAGAGCGGACTGAACGATTTTCTGGCCCTCTTGAGCATTTGTGTAACATGCAAGTACAAGGGCTTGAGCTTCCTCCATTTCCTTTTGTCGCAGGAGCGTGATATCGACAACTTCGCGCAAGGACCAGCGGCCAGGAAGCAAAGACACAAGCTGGAACTGTACCCCAAAGGATATCCTCGCGGCCATAATCGACAGCCGCGATTATCAAAGGCGGGAATTGAGGGTGCGGCTGATAAGCTTGGCGTTGGGCACCTGTACAGACCGCTAATGACCGCGCTCAAGGGGTTTTCTACCGAGATTCATCCGACCGTGACGAATGTTGGTTTCGCAGGGGTTGTTGGGAAGAAGGGAAAGAGACTGACAATTCTAACGCTTCGGCTTGATGAGAGCGATTCAGGGCGTGGGCTGCGATATGCGGTATGCGTGGGCCGTTTCTCAAAATACTTTGGGATTCCAATGGCGAAGATGCGGAAAGCGTTCCCCGCGTATGAGAAGGTCGATCAGCATGACGGGATGGCAGACGAGTGCGGCGTGGGGTATTTCCGAGACGCGGCAGAGGTTGAAAAGTTCCTGGCCGTAATCAGCAGCGAGAATCAAAGAGAAGCGCGTTCGTAGACTTCGGCCACTCGCCCGATTTCAAGATGCGGAATGTACCTTGGACGCCATTCCGTAGCGTGATCGGAATGGCGTCCTCTGTCGTTGTGGGCATCGGTCGCCCTAGACGACCTTCTTGATCTCCAACGCCGCCGCAAGGGCCTGTTTCGCAATCTCCACGCTCCCCACGGCCTTGAGGAAGGCAAAGGCCGCCTTGATCTCGGGGACACCGACGCCGCCCTCGGCAACGACATTCTCGACGACCTGCTTGACCGCCCGCCGCCGCTTCTTGCTCTTGGCCTTGATTGTGCCGACGTAGTTGGCCGTGATCGTGATGCCCTGCGCCGCGAGGGCCTCCACGACTTCGTTCCTGCTGGCCGTGCGATGCTCTTTGAGGTAATCCTTCACCGCTTGGGTCTTGCTCACGCCGTTGGTTGTGGCTTCGCTTGCCGCCGCTGTCTTGGCCGCTTTCTTGGCAGTGTGCCGCTGGTTGTGCGTGAATTTGATGGTGCGGACAAGGCCCGTTGTAACCGTGATGCCGTGGCTCGCCAAGGCATCGACCACTTCCTGGGCCGTGGCCTTGGGGTTCGACTTGAAGTGGTCGCGGATAGCTTGGGATTTGTTGACTTCGGCCATGATTGTGGTTCCTGTGTGAAATTGGAAACCAATAGTTTCGCAAGCCACAAAACGGTTGTCAAGTGTCTGAATGGTTCACTCCAAATACTTCGTCATGAACCACCATACGCCGACGATTCCGACCACACTGCCCAGCGAACTAAATAAGAATGTCGCCATCAGTCCAAAGCCGAGGCAATCGCCAGCCCAGCCGCCGACACAGCCACCCACAGTAATGCCGAGGAACATAAGGAGTCGATTCATGGTCGCGTCCGTTATTACCCCCAGAATCGACGGAACAATCCCCACGACGAAGCCATCGGTGCAACCCTGCGCAATCGTATCCTTATTATCGCTTGGGCAACCTTCTTGAGTTGGTCCAGCGCGAGCGTATCGGCTGGCTTCTCTAGCGGTGCCGCCGCCTCGCCTGCCGCCGCCTTCTTGGCAGCGTCGATTTTCATTATGAGCGTGGCGACATGGTTCAACGTGATCTTGATGCCTTGTTTGTCCAGTGCCGCTGCGATTTCTCTGCACATGGCCGCAGGATGGGCCTTCAGGTAGTCAAGCACGGCCTGCATCTTGTTGACGGCCTGTTTCTTAGCCATTTCTCTACCTCCGTTCTTGGTTACGACGGACTGAACAATCATTATGCCCAAGAGTGGAGGAGAAATCCACTGGCAGGGCCAAGGCCCTTTTCAATGACAAGACGGGCTTTGGATAACCACGCCAGGGACAAACGGCTGAAGAAGGAATTGGATCGGCTTCATGCCAGGATTCGCCGCCTCTTGGAAGATGGCAAGCCGCCGACCCCGTTGAAGATTTATCGCGGCGGGGATGAGGACGAAGAATGATTTCTCTCGCTGAAGTTGAGGCACTTGGGGAAGGCTTGTCGCGGCAAGAATAATCTGATATGCTTTCTCTCTGTGCGGGAGGGAAGCGGCCCTGCCTGGGAACAGCTTCGTGGGCCAGAGCCGAGCTTATCCATTGTACCGGGCTTCCTCGGCAAACGGCAGCAGCGCCAGCACGATGCCCACGTTCACCGCTGTTAAATGTTTAATTCGGGCCGAGGCCCAGTCGCCCCGTTTTATTCTGTGCCGTCCTGGGGCATCCTGGTGCGTCTACGACCAGAAACTCCGTCACACGTCCCATAAAGAAAACGGGGCGTTCCCTGGCAGTGAACCCTGGCCGGATGGAACCAAGCTCCAGGAAGATCCATAATAATTGATCTATTCCCAATTCGGAAACATTCTCGCAAGAGATCCAGTTTGTCAGGAGGGGCAGGCATCATGGTTCACCTTTTCCGGCCTGTTGATCGGCCAGCCGTTCAAAGAACTTCAATACGTCGGAACCAAGGACATACTTGGTACGCCCAAAGGTGACCAGCCGTAGGCCCGCCACCCTTGCCATTCTGACGGCATGTTCTTTCCATTGCAGTCGCCGCCGCAACTCGGCCAGGGAATAGACTTCTCCGGCTCGAACGACGGCAGGGGAACGACGTGCAGCGGGTTTGTGAGGGCCTGTCTTCATCGCTTGTTTAGTCATGGTTGACACCCTTCGCATGAGTCCCTTTGCCCAATGGATGTCCGGCATCTGCGCCCCGTTTTGCCTGAGCCGGACTTTTCCATTATACCGGCCCTCCCCGGCAATCGGCAGCACCGCCCACACGATTGGCGGCGACGAAGACTTCCCCGTTGGATGCCGATGTCCACGTTCGCCGCTGTTAAATGTTTAATTCGGGCCGAAGTCCAGGACGCCCCGTTTTATTGTCTTCAATCCTGAGCCATCCTGGGGCATCCTGCGCGTCTACGGCTACTATCTCCCTGTGAACGCCTTGGTTTCGGCCACATCTTCCAGCCGGATTTCCCAAAGCGTTGCCTGAATCGACTTTTTCTCCAGGGGTTCGGTTATCGTGCTGGCACGATCCACCCACTTGATGTCGAAGATTCTCTCCCAACTCCTCTCAATGGCTCGTCGGTATCTTACGTCGGGCAGAGGGTTCTGGTGGTTGCGCTTGTAGAACGACAGGCCAAGTCGGGCCAGTTTCTTCTCAAAAGCCTTCTCATCGTTATCGGATTCGGGCAAGTACCAGTAGTTGAGAACGTAGTGCCACAAATCGAAGTCGGAGAGGAGCACTTCCGTATTGGTCGCCTGGAATTCAACTCTCACGCCTCGGTCCCCCTGCGGCAAGTGCCCGCCGGCCCGCAAGTCCGGCTTTCGTCGGTTCCCCTCCCACTGATACCACGCCCACAGGGGCAAAATATCTTCACTTGGTATTGGAACTTTCAGCCGACGTTCCATCTGATCGGCCATCCAGACATAGGGGCCGATGAATTCCTTGGCGACGTGGCGACGGTTGGCCCGCAAACGGCCTTTCCGCCGCAGTTCCTTCCAAGCCGGTTCGGTGAGGATTGACCAGACAAGCATCAAATCTACTTTGTCCTCAGTCCAATTGAAAATGGCAGTCATTCTCGATGGCGTCCAGGCACTCGTCAGCGGTCAGGCTTGGAAACAGCTTGAACCATTTTTCCGTATGCCGCATGTAGGAAAGGGCGAAACGACCGCCGCCAAGATGTTCCATGCGAGCAAACTTCACCTCGAAAGAGGGCGAAATCGCGTTGGGGCCAGGGCAGGCGTAGGTCGTGCCGAAGTACAAGGTGCCGCCGATCCACTTGGTCCACACGTCGGTGACGTAATTAAACCGGGGCTGTTTGGGCGGCGGCTGAACGTACTTGGGCTTCAGTCTCTCGACCAATTCCGTCGCCTTGGCGTCCACGTCGGCCTTGATCCGTTCGGCAAGCGGGGCCTTGGCGGTCCTCTGCGTCGGTGAGGGCAGCATCCACGTTTTCTGCGGCTTCTTCTTTTTTGCCATTGGAATATTCTCCTTGGCCATATTTTAATGCGTGCCAAGGGCATGTCGAGGGACGCCCCGTTTTATTCTGTGGGGGCTTGCAGAGGGACGCCCCGTTTTACTGTGGGCCTTGCTGGCACGCCTACGAGAATATCCCTGCCCGCCATGCAGAACCACAAATAGGCCGCTGATTTTTTCGAGACAGATACTCTTTTATCTAAGAAGGAGTATCCCATGACCGAAATCAGCGACACCGTACTTGTAGACACCGAGCGAGCCGTCGCCTCGCCATTTGCCCCCGACGAGAATGAACGAGAAGCATGGCGACGAGCCTTGGCAGACGGATCTCTCCCACAAATCGCATTTCGCGGCCAATGTACCGTGGTCATGCCCTGCCTGCTGGTAGGGCAACTCCAGAATGACGCATTCCTCGCAGTCTTACCGTATGTCCCCGTTGAGGAGACGCTCCTTGCCGACCTGGGCGAGGGTGGAATCCTGCAAATTCCACTCTATGTGCCAAAGGAAGATTGCCAGCCCGTGAAAGATGAGGATGAGTAGGGGGCAGTCCACGCTTTCAGCCGCCAATTCCGGCTGAAGGTCGGGACGCCCCGTTTTTGTCTGTGCCATCCTGGGGCATCCTGGCGACTCTACGGCCAGAAAAGCTGGTACACGCCCCATAGAGAAAACAGGGCACGCTCTGGCAGCGAACCCCAGCCCTATGGAACCAGGCTCCAGGAGAATCCAAAATAATTGATCAATTCCCAATTTGGAAACATTCTTCCGAGCGTTGACTAGGCATCATGGTTCACGCCTTCCGGCTTGTTGCTCGGCCAGTCGTTACAATCGAATCTCGCCGGGCTGGTCATTGGGCTGCGCGTCCCTTCTTGAGAAGTATTTCAGGACGGTCTCGCACGAAATCAAGGAGCATCATTTGCACCGCCCCTTTGACTTCCACTTCTTCACGGCCAAATTCGAACGACGTGCTTCTATACTGCGACTCAATGACGACTCCGCTTCCGCCATCCTCATCGAAGAACCTAATCCTAAGCACAGTCCTGTTCCGAAGTGCAATGTCGATCCCGCCAGCACCATGCCCTTGACTGCTCACAGCGTTGCGAAGGTCAGTTGGAAGTTCCTCGATAGCGGCGGCAACGGTGCGCTGCCAATTGCCGCGAGCAAGCAGGTGTGGCTGTCCACTGGTTCCTCCGCCGTGCATTTCGGCTACGTCGATAGCGTATTTGTACTCCGGTGGCAGCCATTCTCTAACCTTTTTCCATGCCTGATCCTCCCCCAGTCGATATTCGTCGTTTTTGTGGCTCCGATTATGTCCACACGCGACATGGGCAGCTTCGTGACAGACGGTTATGACACCATCACTAATGCTGGCCAAGTCTTGCGGGTCCAGCACGATGATGTACCGATCTTTACGAATTTCGCCCGGCGAGAAGCACCGGCTACCTCGGCCCAACGTCACAAAGGTAGCCTGCTTGAGTATTCTGTCGGCTTCGCGCCGGGGTATGAATGAGAAGCCCAGGACCAACGCGGCAAAAGCGTTTAGCGAATTGGGACCGTCAGTGCCAAGCAACTCGTCTTCGAAGATTATTGCTAGGTCGTCGATTGGAATACCGGTGTCAATCTCGGCCTTGATCTGTTCGGCAAGAGGGGCCTTTGCGGTCCTCTGCGTCGGTGAAGACAGCATCCGAGTGTTCGGCTGTTTTTTCTTTTTGGCCATTGGAATTCTCCTTGGCCATATTGTAGTGCGTGCCAAGGGCGTGTCGAGGGACGCCCCGTTTTATTGTCTGCGATCCTGGGCCTTACTGGCGCGTTTACGGCCAGAAACGCGGTCACCCGCCCCGTACCTTGCCCAAAAGCGGCTCAAGCTGTCGCTTAATGCGTTCTACTGCCCGACGAACTTGGGGCAACGCTGTCGCATATCGGGCCGAAAGCCGATCCAGAACGTCCAACGCATCCATCGCCTCGTCGGGATCGTTGAGTTGTTCTATGGCATCCACGAACTTCTCTTCGTCATCGCCCATTTTGGAAGTATCCGCGTCCAGCAGGAAGGCAATGGCTCTCTGGATCGCCTCCCTTGCTCTTGCGGTCCCGCCCCGAATTCTGCTGAACTCGTCCTCACCTCCGCCACGATTGCTGCCGGTGGCCTCGATGCCAGGATGATCCTCCCCGCCAGCCAGCCGCCCCGTTTTCTCTTTTGTCTCCATCGGCCAACCCTGTGAGGCATACCGTCGAGCCAACATGCTCGCAGTGGCTCTTCTGAATCCGACGTTGGACCGCCAATTTGGGACGGAGCCGGTGCGAGCCAGCATTCCCATGACGACCTGCTGCACGTAATCATCCAACCGGGCAGGGTCTATGTTCCATCCCTTCTTCTTCAGCCAGGTGACCGCATCTCTGGCAGGCTTGATCAGTTCCTTCTCGACCGCTTCGACTGCTTCTGGCGTCTGCTTGCTGTAGAAGGCATTGATCGCCGGGTCCGGCATTTCCTGGGAGGCCACGTCGATGCTGTATTTTATCCCCGGCATCTCTCCTCGGGCGACTTCCTCCGGTTCGTTGTAGCCCGCAGGAACTCTTCTGCCGCTGGGGTTGGTTCTCATTTTGAAACCCCGCGTGGTCATCCCGGCAAGCCACTGAGCAAATCCTGGATCGTTGCCGGGGTCGTAAAATCTGGCCGGAGGAATAAAGCCACCGTGACTCCGTGCAGCAGAGTCCCGCCATCTTTTTCTATCTGCCTCTGTCCCCCTGGCAGAAGATGGAATAAACGCCCCTTTGTTCCGTAGGTCGTTCAGGATTCTGTTCAGGTAGAGGTCCGTGGCCTCGTCATCGGTCACGACCTCCCGCCGTACCTCGTCAAATAATCGTAGGCACTCTGGGCCGACAATTGAAGAGGCGCTTCAGCATTCTCATTCGTGCCGGTCAACGTCTTGTAGAACCGTGTGCGGTCTGTTCGACTCATCGGCAGCTTGGTCATGCCGACATCGCTCCTGGGTCCAGCGCAGGATCTGGCTGGGCTGGTCGTCATCACCGCCAAGCTGGACTTCCAGAGTTCGCCAAATCCCCAGCAGTCTTCTTTCTTTTGGGTCCGTGATTGGCTGCCCCTGCTCCACGGCGGCTTTGATTCGCTTCAGTCGCTCGATGCCGAACTGCCTCTTCCAATCATCAGGAACCTTGAACGAAGGTCCGAGTTTCGCTTTCAGTGCAGGCAGCGAGACGTTCTGCCAGTTTATGCGGTTGACAAGAGCGAGGCGATCAGCGAGCGATTTGTGCGGATCGTTGATGTCGCTGGGATTGACCCCGCCGAGTTCCATCGCCGCCTTGGTCACTTCCCATTTTTCCCAGTTCAGGTCGCCCAAAACGTCGCCCTGGCTGCGAACGCTGTGGTAGAGGAAATCGTCGTAGTTGCCCTTGGCGGGTTTTGTTTGCAGCTTATCTGCAAGGCGGCGGGCGAAGACCCCAGTTTCCAAGTCGTCAAGCGATTTTTGTTTGAAGGCCACGCCCTTGCGAGAATCCTTTTTGGCGGCTTCTTCGATCAGCCATTTTTTGAATTCCATCATGGCCTCTCCGACTCTCGCTGAATGTCTATTGCGTTCAGCAGTGGCGAGATGTCCTGTCCGGCCAAAATGGCATCGATGAAAACCACAATCGGCGGTCTCTCACCGCCATTCTTTACTTGGAGATCCACCAGCTTGAATTCGTCAACGCCGTACCTACTGCAATAGAGATACAGTGCCACCGTCGCAGCGAGTTCTCTCCGTTGAACAGCGTCACAGAGGAATTCAGTGAATTCATCGTCGTCTTTCATTATGTGCTCACTATTCGTGACCAAATACCTGAGCGTTGTAATTAGGTTGTTGAACGCCTCTTTCTGTTTGTTTGCCTCGTTTTCCATTTCTTCTCCATTTCCAAAAGTGCGATTGGGTCGCCACTTTATATATGGGGGCCGGTGAAGAATTTCGGCGGGCGGCATAGATACAATTGGAAGCGGCCTCGTTTCCACCAGTTTCAATTCCAGGCAAACGCCCCAGCCTTCCTTTGGAAGGCTGGGGCGATCTGCTTTATCGACTACTGGCCCCCTGCCGTGCCATTCCAATCGCTAATCGCTTTTGGACCGTGGCCTCCTCCCGCTGGAACGCTCGTTCAATCTCTCGTAGAAATGATGGATCACCGAGCCGCTGGGCATATTCGCGGGCAAGGGATTTGATCTGGCCGACAACCCGCTTTACGACGTAGCGGCCTGGTCTGCCAAGGTCTTCTCGCCCGACCAGGCTCTTGGTTTCCTGGCCCTGAAGCCTTGCGTCCAGCACTGCTGCTCCGAGTTCGCCAAGCCGATTCCGCACAAGCTGGCGGAAGTCCTCGATTACTTTTTCTTCTCCATCACCTGCCGCCGCGCAATTTACAGAAGTCCTTCAATGGTTTCTGAATGCTCATGTATCGTTCCTCCCCCTAAACGTCCATTGAATCTTCCCACTCCGAACCCAAGACCCAGCTAAGGGCCGAGAGACGCCCACACGCCACACCGCGTTCAAAAGCGTCCCCACCAAGAGCATCTCTGCCATACTTCTGCTCAATCCGTTGTGCGGCCTTCTTCGCTTGGTCCATGATTACGTTTTGTTTCTCGTCCAGCGTGTCCTCTCCGCTCTCGATCTGGTGCAACCACCTTTGGTGCAGATTCCACCATACTTTGTCGCGGAACTCCTTGCAGGCTTCGCGGATATCCACGTCGCTGCGCCGGAGCAGCAGCAGCCACGGCTCCTCTCCTGGCTCGGAATGGTCATCGCCCGGAGACACTTCCGCCAGGTCGCCATTGGGCAGGTAGCCAACGCGACCACCGTTCGGCCCGACCTTACGAGTGGCCGGATCAGTGGTGTCCACTTGGATTCTCTCTGTAGCGTTTTTATTCATCGTTATCCGCCCCTTCATCCAATTCACCTTCCATCACTGTCTTTTCGGGAAGGATGACATCCCGCCAGCGCTTCAGCGCCTGCCACGGACTAAGCCCTTGGCTGTACAGGGCAAAGAGTTCTTCGACCATTGGTTTGCCCATGCGATTATTGCTGTAGTCGGCTTTAGTCATCAGCCTTTCAGCTTCCTCACTCCACTTCTCTGGAGTCAACACCACCATTTCTACTTGTTGCCTTGTCAAGCCCACGGTATCACCGTGCTTCAGATGCTTCACTAGCACGGGGTCATCGGCCAGCGTGCCGATCAGCCTTTCGCCCTTGACGCGGGTTACATGCACCCACATGCGCTCCTCTCGCACCGTCATGCCATCTACCAGCGACTCTGGTGTTTGAAACGCTATCTTAACCTGTCGCCCCACAAACCACTTCAGCGGTCTATTGGCATACTCAGGATCGGGCTTAATAGCGTCAACGTGTGTTGTCTTAACATCTCTCTTCATCTTTCATCTCTTTCAGTTGTTAGTATTATTGGTGCGATAGCTGCTAGTCGCTCATCGCATGAGAAGTATATTGATGCGTGGCAGTAGACACAAGGTTGCAGAAAACGTTTTTTCGGAAAGTGCTCTGTTGATGGAGGAATGCCAACGCCCTGGCGAGCCCCAGGCGGTTTTGTTTATTTATAGGTAGTCTGGACGCCCCGTTTTATTTGAATTGATCCTGATTGATTCTGGTGCGATTGCTAGCATGTCTGTCTACGGGGCTAACGGAGATCTGAATTAAGAGGGATTAAGCCGTTTGCTTCGGGGACCGGAAAGCGTCTACAACAACCGTACCTAAAGAACGATGGAGGAACAGGATGCCTGCGGCATTTGTGGGAAGATAGTAGTTCGACGCTAATAGTGGAAAAGGAGCGCCTCGTTTTACTGCTCGATGCTTTGTTAATAACTCGGGAGATAACAATAGATGCGGGTTGGGTGGTGTTGTTGGCGTCATAGGTGTTGGGTTCGAGGCTGGCTTGCCCTTGATTCCTTGCATTACAAATGCAGGAGTGCTGATAACAGGGGTTAATAGGCCGGTTATTAGCTGTTAATAGCGATGACGACTACTAACTTCCCCATCTGTTGCTGCTGTCACCTTACTGCTTGACCAAAAAACGGCAACTTACCTTACACTGTACTACTAGTAAGATAACTTGCCGTTTTTCTGGCGCTGGGCCATTGCTGGTATCATTGCTGGGCCAGTGCTGGACCTCCGCTGATACACACTACGTATACAGATGGGGAGTTAGTAGTCGTCCTTGGCCCTACGAATCCTTGGCCCCTGGATGGCAATGCTCCGTTTGTGGTCGTCCTTGTACTGATTCCAATAATTCCGCCCCGTTCTTTCTGCAATTCCAGTGACTTGGCAGACCTCAACATTCTTGACCCACTCCCTTTGGGCTAAAAGCAAAGTAAGAGCATTCCCATAGCGAAGATAAGTGTCGTTGGCATCCTTCCGAAGCGGCTGACGTAGATCAAACAACTCCGAGGCGCAAAACTGCTGAACCTCCCAGTCAGGAATTGGGGCGTTACTTATGACATAAACCGTGCAGTCATTCTGAAGCGGGCGCACCCTTCCAATCGCTTGCCCAAGATCGGCAGAAACGAGAAAGTTAATAATCGGGGCGAGGCGCAAATCATCATGGGACATCGTACCGGCAGTGAAATCGCCGTATTCCTTCCAACGACGTTCGTATTTGGTGGTCGGCAGGCCCTCCATGCCATAGAGCGCCATCGCCAGTTCCCAAATTGTCGCCTCGTCCTTGTAGGGAGTTCCCAGGACAATCAAGGTCTTGCTATTGACGTTGCGACCACGGCAGGGGTAATTGAACAAGCCGGATATCCTGTCCTTGTGGGCAAGCAGTCCCAACATATCGTTTTCTGGCGCTGGCTGGTCGGTGATCCTCTTGAAGCTGATGATCGGTGTCGGCCCTTCCTTTTCCAAAATCCTGTCCAAGACCTGAACGAGCCAGGATGGATTACCGTTGCGGTGGCGATCCACTTCCTTCGTGATGCGATTTCTGGAAACATCGTAGTCCATAATCTGGATAATGCTGCCTTTCTGCTCAATCGGCAGGCAGTCCTTGACCTTGATTTCCCAGTCTGGGGCCAGGGCGCGAATCAGATTCTCATTCGCCGTGGCATCCAGAATGAAGATTTCCTTGTTCTCGGGCAGCGGGTGATTGCGGCGAAAGCGGATAATGATGTTTTCGCCAATCCTCTCCAGCAAGATCGTCGCATCCGGCTGAGTGAGGAGAAAGGTCGCGACATCGTAGAGATTAGGAACGGGGCGATCCTGGTTGTGTGCTTTGTTCAGCCACGCCGCCAGGGAAGGTTGCTTGGTGAATTGAGGCTTCAGCAGATGCTCGGGGATAAGATACGGCCTGAACTTCTCGGCGGATTGCTGAAAATCAGCGGCAGCGGCTTCCATCCAATTGACCAAGGTGGTCAAGTGGCTTTCGTGCTGGCGCTGGCCATCATTCTTGGGCCAACGCTGGATCAATGCTCCCCAAGCACGCCAATCCCTGACGGGATTGGAGTGCGGGGCGAAAATGAGGTCAATGCAGCTTTCGTCAAAGACCACAACGGGGCGGTTCTCGTTGCCGTAATTGTCGTAGAAGCCCTCATGGGTATGGTAGATTGCGGCGCAGCAAAGCTGATCTGCGTCATCCACATCCTGAAAACCCAGCAGGTATTGACAGTGGCTTGGCGAAATCGGGCATTGGCGACACGGGAATGATTGGCTCGGTTTGTAGCCGTGCTTGGTCGTCGCCTCGTATTCCTTCTGGTACGGGCACGGCGATTCCTTCAGTACCGGCATCCTGCTGGCATTGCCCTTGCCGATCTCGTTGATGATTTGCAGGTGGTTGTCGGCCAATTTGTTTTCCAGCGTGAGAATCACAGCCTTTCGCCCCTTTTCCCCCAGCAGTTTGCAAAGGGAATAGGTCTTGCCCAGCCCGCATGGTCCCTTGATGAGGTGGAGCGTTTTCGGCTTCGGTGGTCGGCTCAGTTGCTCGTCCAGGTATTGCGTCAGTTCCGCGCGGGCCGTTTCCAGCGTCACGGTTTCCCTGGCACGGTCACTTGGCAAACTGATCCTTCGGCTGTGAGGATGGCCGCTGATGGGACCAACCGCCTTCTCGTATTTCCTGAGAATCTGGAGCCAAGGTTCACCGGTTAGGACTTCCATGAGGCGGAAGTAGCGATGATTCTGGCCGGTGCCGAAGTCGCGGAGAACGCCGTTGAAGACGTTGAAAATGCCGGAAGGATGGTGATCCAAGTTGCCGTTGCGAAGGGCGGTAGGCACAAAGCAGGGGATATTTCCGTTGTTGTCGGCATAGCGGCAAAGCAAATCCAGACCGGCTTTTTCCACTTCGGCCAACAAATCACAGTTGCGGAGAAGATAATCCAGATTGTCGCGGTACGGAAAACGCTGTTTCTTGTCGCTGGCGGCAAGGACCTTCTTTTCTTGCTCCTGTTTTCCCGCATGGTCGTGGTAAAACTGGATCAAATGGTCGGGAAGGTGGGGCGGCGGTACGTCAAAGGGATTGACCAGCCACTCGTACTTTGCCCCACCCTGGAAGATTGTCGGGGGAAGAACGGATTGATGACGACCAGTACGGAACTCAATCGCCAACGGCTTGATGTTGAGATGGCTAATTGCCGGATTCGCTTGAAAAAGCCAATGCCTGCTTCGTGTGGATCGCCAGGATGGAAAATCCAAGCCGCCGCAAAGATCATCAAGCAGGGACTCGGCCTCCGGTGAATCCCCTTCAAGGTCAATAAGGCCGGAGCCGCCAAGGTTCACACCAATCCCAGCAGCGGGGGATTTCAACAAGATTTCGGTGATGGCCTCCGTCGTCGGCTTCCAGTCGGGCCATCCCCTGGCCCACGGAGCTTTCGGCTCAGGCCCAGTTCCCACGACCGGCACCAGCACCCAATTCAGTTCGTTTATATATTTTTCTGCATGAAGAATGCAATCATGGTTACTACTATACATCAGAGGACTTTCGTTTTGTGAATACCATCCGATCCTCGGGCGACACCGGGGATCGGATGGGACACACAATACTGTATGCCCTTGTCGCCTTCTTGCTCTGCTTACGCGAACTTTCCGTGTTCATCAGCGAGGTTGAGCAGCCGCACTACCCAGGTGGCTGCTTCCTCGCCAGTGACCCAGCAGAAAACGTTTCCGTCACTGTTCAGGATCTCATAGCCATTCGTAGCGTTGATGCGGCTGGTGAATGGTCCAACCAGCAAATTGCCGCTGGCCGCAGTCGGCTGTTGCTCCGGCTCCACCTGCCTATGCCCTTTTTTCTCCAGCAATTGCACGATGCGTTGCCTGTGCCAAATAAAAAAGGGGCGCTCACCCACGCCGCAAGCTATGGGGGCGGACTTGACCAGCCCAAGCTCGTGGGCACGGGGCGTCGGGTCACCCGCAACAACCCGAAGTCCTAAGTCTGCGATCCATCGGCCACACACCCGAGATGAGACGCCGAACACCTTTCCGATCTCCGTGAGCCTGCTAAATTCATTATCCATTGTTATCCTCTTCTAACCCGTTAAGGGCCGCTGTTGAAAGTGCTATGCCGAAGTGCTGCGCGAGAATACGAATGTCTGCGGCACTGTACATCCTTCGTCCGCACCACCGTTCCGGCTCCCGTACCCCAATGCTATGCGCATAGCTCAGGCGGTAGGGTTTTACGCCGAGTAGCCTTGCCGCCTGCCCTGTTGACAAATACTTGTTCATGGTTCTTTCCCTCCTATCTATATATGAGTACGCTTTTGAAATTCTTTTCCTTTTCAGGAGAATGATTTTGGAAAATAGTTGTGGGCCACTGCCCGACGAAGAGAAAAGCCCCGCCCGCTGTGGCGGGGGGGCCGTAGCCATTGCTAGCTTCCAAAATCGAAGTCGCCGGAAGTAGCGTGAATGTCCTGCCGCCGTGCTTTTGAATCATCCGTAAGTGAATCCATCAACTTCTCTTGTTCCTCGACTCCGATCCCGACGTGGCGGCAGTAAATACCCATTTGACCATCCACGCTATATACGAATATCAGCCATCCGTTGTGCTTTAGAATGTCGACCAACTCCCTACCGACACTAGACCGTTCGGCGTTCCTCCAGGTTTCGGATATTACTACCCGCCTATGCCCTTCATACATTCCGCGAGGCGTAATTACCAATCCGCAGTGATCGGGACGATATGCGGTTGGCAAGGCACTCATCAACCAAAGGCATTTATAATCACGGCATACGGAGGGCCTAGTGTCATAACACCCACACCCTCTATCCGTGGTGTGTGTGCACCACGTTCGTTTTTTCTTTTCGCCAAGGTCAAACACATAGCAGCACGCTCGACATTCACCACATTGTCTAGGCCGATTAGCTACTTCGTCCCTATACTTCTGTTGCTCGTGAGTACGTGCAGTTGTCTTTTTCTTTTTACGCTCTAGTTTCTTTTCACGACGCATTATTTATAGCCTTTCACAACTGTTACGAGAAAATAGTGGCCCGAATTCTTGGGCCTGAAGAACCTGAATCCACCGATGAGACTGACATCCGCGATACAAACGCGGTTATAGCCCACTAGACGACCACTGCGTTCGCTCGATGATGTGATTATGAGGCGGGATGCGTGCAGAAACTAAACGGAAACGGTGGGGAAACTGTGGCTACCGTCTCGCAATGCGATGAGCTACTTCCAGCCCGTAGGCGGTGAGCCAGCAGCCACCACCTCTTCCCTCTTTGGTGCCGATGAATTCCATCTTCCGCAAGGCGGCGATGGACTCTTTTACGGCTTGGACATCTCTTCCCTCGGACTTCTTGGCGATCTCTTCAGCCGTCCATCGCGTATCCGGCGACAGTGCTTCCATTTCAAGCATGGCGACCAGGATGTTGTATTGCCGCTCGCTCAAGACTGGAACGGCCTCGGCTGGTCTTGCCCCTTCTGCCGCCCGTGCATCGCGTAAGCCAATGAACACGCTCTCTGCTGCGCCCTTGATCGCTTGGAAGGCTTCCGGGGCAGATGCAACCAGCGTGACCAGATCGCGGTGCTGGTCGGGATTGCTGGCAACATGGCATTGGCCAATCAAGAAGAACCCCCAGAGATGGTCCTGCTCTGCTTTTCGCCACACGTCCCAGATGGCTTCGGAAAAAGCTTGCAGCGGGCCATCGGGCTTCCATCGCAGAAGGTGCTGCGAATACTTCACCGACCGGGGCAGACGCAACGCAAGGGAGAGGGCGTCTCCCACGAACTGCTCCACGTCCGCAGGCTCGATGAAGGCAGGGAAGAAGCGGTTCTGCTCGTCGTTGAAGTAGAAGCCCACGCGCTTCGGCGGTTGCTTGGCGTTTGGTTGAAGTTGTGCCATGATCGCTGCATGGGCAGACCGGCGTGCGTCTTCCAACTCGGCCAGCAAACTCGGCAACAGCTTGGCACGTCGCCCCAGTTCCTCCCCGAAGCCTGCTTCTTGCACTGCCACGCCTAACCGCACGGTAAGTGCAATCAATGCTTCCGCTTGGTTCTCTTTGTCGAGACGTGAAGCTAACGATCCGGCAGGGGAACAAGCCAGAAGATTGGCAACCGCCGCTTCAATTACCGCGAGCGACATGGTTTGTTTTCTTTCGGCAGGGTCGAACCGGGACGGCAAGCCGCGAACGGCCCGGCCTGCATGGCGCGGCTGGGAACCATGCTTTCCCTGCGACCCCACGCCCTGGCCGGTCGTTGCGCTCGCTGGAGTAGACGATAGTATTTTGTCGGCGGTTATTGAGCCACCCCTTCACTGATACGTCTGCCCTCGGCCAACACCCACGCGGCCCGGTCCCAACTGCCGATGGCATCCCTAAAGGCTGTGAGATGGGCCATCTCGTCTTTTGTCAACGCAGGCTGCTGGCCGTTGGGTGTAGGGGATGCTGTCAACTGCGGCAACGCCGCGTTGGTTGTGGACTCGGGCGGCGTAACTGCCATTCTGCCACCGTCTGTGCCACTCGGCGGCGTCGATTCGTTCTTCTTCCCGGCTTTGTTGCCGGTCGCCTTCGGGTTCCGCCTGCCACCCTTCCCCTTCCTTGCTGCCGTTGACGGTTTTTCTGATCCGGCCTGGATGGCTTCCTTTAATGCCTTTTCAGCGACCTTTGCTTTTTCCCTCTTGGCCTTCGTATCTTCACGCTTTTTAGCCAACATGTCATCGTAAGCCTTGGCATAATGATTTACCTCAGTCCGAGTCACAGGTTCTTTGCACTGACGCACAATCCATTCGCATTTTGTGACACCCCATTTCTTAACGTCCCTGAGAGGAAGGTGAGCAATCTCCGTTGCACGATTCACAGTCCGCTGGGGAATCGTGTGTGCCTTCAAGAACTCCATCCATGTTCCGTGTTCAAACAGCGGTCGCACTTTGTTCCCCACGTTTCCCAAATTCCAATTCGCTATTGCTGCTCTTTCGTCAGCCGATTTCCATGCAATATCGGCTTCAAAAACTTCTGCGGCGGCTGTGAGGAACTCTCTTTCCAGTTCCTCTTTGGTCGCCTGTTTCTCAACTTTCTTCACCATTTCTGATCTCCCATAAATACTGACGGCGGAAAAAACAAATTAGCCAACGTGGCTAATTTCGCTGCGGCGGTCGGCCTGTTACCCGGCCCCAACGCTTCCATCGTAGATCCACCCTCCGGGGGCCGGTCAATTGTCGAAAACCGGGTACAGATAGGGGACAACGGGTACAAATTGGAAAGAACTCCGAATTGAGCGTGGCCGGTACGGCTGTCCGTTCCCCGCACATCATGCCCTTGTCCGCTTAGGACGAATCCACGGCCCTGCCGACGGCCCTGCTGACCGCGTTGCCTATCCCGGCCCTTGACAGCGACCGATGGAGGTCGAAAATGGTCTACCGAAGGCCGGAGACGAAAAGCTATCAGGCTCGCCACCGCGAGCCTGGATCACGATGAAGGATGACAGCATGGGCCACGACCGCGAAATCCGCGTAGACGTAGTTTACATGGCCGAGCATCAGGAATTGGACTTCCCCCGAGGAACCGCAGTCGGTGACATCAAGGACTACCTGCGCCATGTGCTGAATATTCCACGGGACTCTCAGGCGCGAGTCGACGGTAAGAATGTTTCCCGCAAGCACCGCTTGCGTAAGAACTGCACGCTGGAATTCATCAAGACGGACGGGCGGAAAGGCGGGGACTTCTTCTCCGAATCACGGTTGCTGAAACTTGGTGCCACGCAGCAGTGGGTCGACAAATTCTGCGCCGAGTCACCCTGACGAGTGCCGGAACGGCGAAGACGAGCGTTACCTCAATGAAGATGCAGTCCTGCGGGCCTTGTTCATGCCCAACGATCAACAGCCCACATTGGACTCCGAGTGCCAGAAGGCCCTGGATCACTTCAAGAAAGAGAAGGACATCGCAGACCTTTCGTTTGCAGAACGGTTTTACATTGTTGCCGCGTGGTGGAACAAAACCGAGGGCCTTACCCCGGCAAAAATTCGTGAAAAGTTTCGCAAGATAGTCAGCCCAGATTACAACTTTCCAAAGGGTGACAAATCTGCCCGAGGGCGAGCAAAGACCGCGATCATCCGGGGCCTGAAACTCATCGGGACCCTCGATTAGACTTCTTTCTATTCCACCGACCATTCTGGTTGCCGGTCCATTCTCATACTGCCTCCGGCGACGGGCAAGTGGCCATTTTCCTGAAAATGTACCCGTTGTCCCCGGTCTGTCCCCGGTTTCTTTCGCTGGTCTGTCCCTTGCCGTTTCAATTAAGCTTACGTGCAGTAAATGCCTCCCAGCGTGGATTCGCCACGGTCGGAGCAGACGAGGAGGATGACGAACGGGGACGACCTCGACCGCCCGGCGCTCCCCGACCTGCGAGACATCGTGGATTACGAGGAAACTTATTGAATGAAAGGACACAAAGAAACAAATGAGATTTGAAGTGAATTTCGCGTTTGGAGCCAGCGGATCTGTGGAAATGGACGCTAATGACCAGCAAGAGGCTGACGAAAAGGCTTCCTGTTTAAGCCTTACTTATTTGATTGAAAACGCGGATTTTGGGAATGAGCTTCCTCCTATTCCGATAGAAATTATTTCTGTCGAGCTTCTGGATGGCGAGGAGGGAGAAGAAGAAGAAAACGAGGAGGTAGAGGAAAATGAATAACGAAATGGGAAAAAAACGAACACAGGCGGCTGTCCGCCTGAAAGCTTGTGGCGAATGTAATTTGTGCTGCGTGTTATTCACCATCGACGAGTTGAATAAACCGCACGATGTCGTCTGCCCGCATAGTACCAAAGAAGGTTGTACGATTTATGCCGACAGACCAGCATTGTGCAAAACATTTGTCTGTCAATGGCTGGATACCAAGGAAATGGGCGAGGAACTTCGTCCTGATAAATGTGGAATTATTTACCATCGCGCTGGCGGGATGTTGTTGGCGACCCAAAGAGGTATTTATTCGCACATGAACCGCGCGAACGTACTTTGGATGAAGACAATTCGACAACGCGATATTCCCTTTATCCGCCAGTATGTCAATGAGGACGGTACGTGGGAGCGTGCTGTAGAAGCCAAATCCCGTAAGGAAGCGGAACTTATTTCCAAGTTCGTGGACGAAGGTATTCTAAGAGCAAAGGATCAACTTAAATAGGCGTTGAGTGTAGTATCCGGCGATGCCGGAGGGCAAAACCTCAATGGAGAAATAGGTATGCGAGAAATCAAGTTTGTCAAAGAGTCCTTGGCCGACCTTATTTATGACCTGGTAATGAACCACGTCCGGGAGCATCCCGACGCTCTCGACGGCTGGGTGTCCAGCGAGCAGGGGGTAATCCAGGGAGCCGTGTCGATTGAACGGGATGGCGACAGCCTGGTCGCCTACGTCTATCAGGACGAGCCGCTTTCTGATAGCGACAAGAAATCCGTTACGGAGCAAATCGACGAGTCCGTTTGGGAGGAAGACGAAGAGGAAGATGACTAATCAAAGGCAACAACCGAAAAGAAATGTAGGAGGAATTCCCCTTCGCAAAGTGGCGGATATTATCCGCTCACAAGCAATCTGTTGCCACGAGGCCCTGCAAGGGTATTGGGACTACGCAGGCAATCCCGATGGATGTGAGGCGATGATGTCGGATTGCCACCATGCCGCTCGGGATGCCGAGGAGGAGGAAAACGCGGAGTAAGTATGCGGGAGATAAAGGATTTATTGGACAACCACAACAAGGAAAGCGAAGTGTAGTTATGGCAATTTATTATCCACAGGTGATGGATTGGGACGACATCAAGGAGATCGTGCCCAAGGAAGCCGCAGTATTTGAGCAACGGTTAGGTGCTGCGGACATGAGTATTGACGAATTTTGCTATGCGATGCACGGGAACGACTGGGACGACGATCCAGAGCAGGTGTTGGATGCTTGGAAGTCGCTCAATGCCGCGTTCACAGCGGCAACGACTGTCGAGGGGGCCGGATTGGATTTGCAACCGGCTTACGATGAGGATGGATTCTTCGCTGTAGGCGGAGCCTGTGTCTGGACTCCAGCGGGAAACAAGTACGATGACAAGTTGAAACGGATTCCATACGACGATGGAATTTGGTAGAGAGGAAAAAGAATGAGCGCAATAGAAGTAAGAATTCCAAACGACCCAGGTAAAATCTACTACTACTGTTTCACGCTCGAAACGCCTGGCGGGACAGAATATCAGGGACGGGTATTGTTTTACACTGATGACTATGTGGCAGATTATGGCGTGATTGAATGGGACGACCATAAGCCACATCGGAACAAGCTGCCGGAATATGAAGAGGCAATTCGGCAGGAATTAGCCAGCCAGTGGAACATGGGAAGAAAGCCGGTGGCGGCGGGATAGCGGGATGCCGTGGGCTGGGGCGAGCACCACGCTCGATACGACCACGGCGACGGGACCGTCACGGTCAACAAGAAGTTGCGGGCGAGGCGAACTGCACGACACCGGCCAAAGATATGGGCGACGGCCACCGGAACCATCACGATGACGGCAGGAGCACCAGCAGGCCCAAGAATAAAAATCGGACAGGTGACGCAAACAGATTCCCAAGTTTTTTCAGGAGGTTCAGAATGAGCAGCGAATGGTTTTCGACAAGTAGACATGGCTTGCAGAAGCAGGCGAAGGAACGCGGGGCACCAACGGTGTTCATCGAACTGGTATCGAACGCCCTTGATGAACGCGACTCGGGCATGACGACGGTGAATATCGAGATCGCCCCGATTGAATGTCGCCCGCTGGCAAAGGTCGTCGTCGATGACAATAGCCCGGTCGGGTTCCGCGATCTCAGTCACGCCTACACGATTTTCGCGGAGTCGTACAAGCGAGGCAATCCCGAACTGCGAGGCCAGTTCAATTTTGGGGAGAAGCTGTTCTTGTCGCTGTGCAAGACGGCCACCATCTCGACCACGACCGGGACCGTTACCTTCGACGACCAGGGCCGATCTGAGCACCCGCGTAAGAAGCGGGATAGCGGCACGCGGATCGAGGCGGTGCTGGAAATCACCAGGGAGGAGATTGCAGAACTGGATCGACTGCTCCGTTCGCTGTTGCTGCCCGAAGGCGTGTCGGTGGTCTTCAACGGGATGCAGTTGCCGTCCCGGAAGCCGATCAGGGAATTCGAGGCGACGTTGCCCACGCAGATCGCGGACGAGGAAGGGGTCATGCGCCCCACCACCCGCAGGACCACGGTACGGGTCTATGAAGCCGGTGACGGGGAACAGCCCCATCTGTACGAGTTGGGAATCCCGGTCGTGGAAACGGACATTCGCTGGCACATCAGCGTCGGGCAAAAGATTCCGCTGAATTCGAGCCGCGATAGCGTCACTCCGGCCTACGCCCGCATGATCTCGACCTCCGTGGCCGAGGCCATGCAAGCGGAACTCAATAAGGACGATGCCTGTGGCTGGGCCAACCCTGTTCTGGGCGACAAAAAGGCGTCAGCGGCACTTGTCGGCAAGCTGATGGATGAGCGATTTGGCAAGGTCCGGGCTTCCTACGACCCTAGCGACCGCGAGGCCAATTTCGCTGGTCCGATCAAGGATGGTGCGACGATTGTGCATGGCAATATGCTGGCGAAGGAGCAATGGCAAAACGCCAGGGAGAAGGGAGCCATCAAGCCTGCCGGTCAGATTTGGCCCACCCCCAAGCCTTACAGCGACGATCCGAACGCTCCGCAGGCCCAATTCATGGATCGCAAGGATTGGACACCTGGCATGGTCAAGTTCCACGATTACCTGGGCTGGGTAGCGACTGAATTGCTGGGCGTCGTGAATTTGACGGTTCGCTATCCGCTGGATATGGGAACGACCGCCTGCTACGGCAGAAAGTCGGCCACCAGCGGCACCATCGACTTCAACGTGGGACGGCTGGGCCGTCGATGGTTCGACACGATTGGCGTCAAACAGGATGAACTGATCATCCACGAATTGGCCCATCATCGTGCCGCCGACCACTACTCCGAGGAGTTCCACGAGGCGTGCTGCGAGTTGGGGGCCAAGCTCAAGCAGTTGGCGATGGAACAGGCTGAGAAAATGGCTGAGTTTACGAAGTCTGGCAGCGAGGACCAGTGAATGGGGCTGAGGACCGGCATGACCAGGCGGCAATCGTAGATTCGGTGATCCGCGACCCGGAATCGGCTCGATTCCTTGATGCCGATGGCGAACGGAGAGCAGCACAGATGGTCAAGCGGATCACCAAGAAGGCAATTAAGCACGGCGTTTATGCCGGGCAAGAAGAAGGTGCAAAATGAGCAAACGAATGCAGAAGTATTGTGTGGCGTATGCCCTTGATTGCGGGGGCGTGGAGATTGTGAATGCACACGATGAGGATGAAGCCGAAGAGATCGTTATGCAGATGTATGAGCACGGCCAGCTTACGGCCATCAAGCATGACGAGTTTCGAGTCTACGAGATCGAGGAAGCGGACGATGAGGAAGCGGACGATGGGGATGAAGATGGCGAGTGAATAGGAGTATGGGATGCCGCGCGGGCTGGGGCCGACTTCCGGGTCGGGGCTGGGGCCGAAACGGCAATGAGCTACGGTGGCGGGCACGACGGCCAAGGCTGCTGCACGAATCTGAGAATCGTCCGAAACGGGCACCACCACGGCTACGGCGGCGGGCAAGGTCAATGGCACCACGACGGCGACGGCCAGCACCACGCTCAGGACGGCCACGGCGGCGAACACCACAACGGTAACGGCCAGCATGACGTCGATGGCCACCACGACTTCGACGGCCACCACGTCGGCTTTTTTCGTCTACCGCCCCCGATGCCAGCCGTGGCAAGCCTCCTGTGCGCGAATCTATTTCCTGCCCTGCTCGTCGGCGGGCGCAACCAAAGCATCCAAGAACGGCCTGAAGTGCTGTTCCAGTTCCCTTGTGGCTTGGAAAAGCCTGGGAAACGGCATATTGGCGTAGCACTTCAGGAGAGTGTCGGCCCCAGTCTCGCCGTGCTGTAGAGCCATGCTGGCGACTTCATCTGAGAACCGAGCACGCAAGACATCGGGCAGCAAGTCTCGCAGAGAGCCAAAGGGCAGGTAAGGCAGGTCGGGATGCTCTTTGCGGATTCTCGCCAGCAACTTGCTCCACCAGTTCCCGAACGCCGTTTGCGGATTGTCGCTATGGGTACGATACCACGGCTTCCCAGTCCCCGTCATCGGCAGAACGGGGCGTCCGTCACTGACGAAGGGCTTGGCCGCCTCTGCGACCTGCGGCCAAAGCAAATGTTCGCCGTAAACGCCGGTCTTGGGGCGCGGGCCAACGATCCATGAGTCGGCATCGGAAGTCACGATGCCCAGCTTGTCAGCATGGGGATGGGCATTGTGAATCGAGTAGCGATTGGTGGGCCACTGCCCAACTTCCGAAGCACCGAACGCACAGTTGACGCACACCCCCATTATCGCCCGCCCAAGTGGATCGGTGTACGGGGCGATAATTGCCAACTGTTCGGGCGTGTAGGTCTTCTTAGTTGTGGTCTGGAACGCCTCCGTCCGGTCGTCCTCCGGCAGGTCAACGGGGCTTCGGGAAATCTTGTCCATGCCCCTTGGTTTTTCCCATCGGTAGTTCGGATGTTCATCCAGCCAATTCAGGAAGCGCCAAAGTTCCTTCAGCATATCCCGCGTGTGTTGTTTGCTGCTACGTCCGCCTTTCTTGGTCATAGGACGATTACGCCAATAGGCTGCCATCTCACCAATTTTCGGCAAGTCGAGTTTCCAAAGGGGTACGTTGTCGCGGTGGTGCTGCTTCAAATATCGTACCCTGTCTTGGCATTTTCGGATGCCGGTAACGAGATTCCCATCTTGATCCCTGTTGCCGGTGTCTTCGAGGTGCTTTCGGAAGGCGTCAAGTGCCTGGTGAAGAGTGGCGGTTTCCGCCATCGCCAACGGATCTTGAGGCAGCACGACTTGTCCAGCCACCGCGCCCCGTGCTTGCGACTGTTTTGCCAACTCGTCCGCGACAAGTCTTTGAACGACCGCTTCAATCTGCTCCTTGTGGATTGCCAGTCCCTCGGCGTAGGCTTCGGGCTTCGTGACTTCAACCGGAATACCCCATGTTCGTAGTTGATCAACTATTGCGGCCATGTGGCGAGGATCATCTCCGATGCACTGGTCAATCACGGCCTGCCCAGCGGCAATTTTCAGGGCCACTTTCCAAGTCCAATCGTACCAGCAGGGCTTTTGGAATCGTTCGCGCTGCTTCTCATACAGGGTGCGGATTAGACCCAGCCGCCGCTCCGCCTCCATCGGGGACGTGCGTTTATCGCCTACTGTGAAACGTGCTTTGCTTCCGTCTGGCATCACGCCAACGTAGGGGCGGATACGACCACGGGAATCTGGCTTGGGAAGTGCGTGATTGTTCGTCTTGCGGCGGTTCATTTGGGTATCCTTTCGATGCGAAAGACGCCCCAAGTATACCCGAAAGACGCCCCAGAAGTCTACCCAGCCCAACGACCTCATTCTTGGCGTTGTTTCGCAAGTTATTTAATAGCAACGCCTTGCGTTATTTTTGCGCATGAAAAAAGGCACCTGAAGGTGCCTTGAAGTGCCCCCTGAAGGACTCGAACCTTCGACCAGATGATTAAGAGTCATCTGCTCTACCAACTGAGCTAAGGAGGCGTTGCTCCGCCGTTCACAGCGGAACTCTCAATTTTACGACTATTGACGGGCTTTGCAAGTGGTTCTATCGGCATAGCGCTGTGGAGTTCCACAATTCTTGCCCAGTTTAACAGAAAAGTAGCAGGCACTCTCCGAGTGCCGTCCGCCCTGCGGCCCGAGCCGCAGGCCCGTTTCAGAAGCCTGGGGTCTCTGGCGAACGGCACAAGGACTGTGCCTGCTACTTTGTCGTCCTAGCCCTCGACCGCGTCGGGAACGTCCATCCCAAGCTGCCGCATCTTGCGATAGAGATTCGATCGATGCAGCCCCAAGCGCTCGGCGGCCCGGCTCATGTTGCCGCCAAGCTGCTCGATCGTGCGGCGAATGTACTCGATCTGAAAACGGGCCGTCGCGTCAGACAAGGGCTGGCCCAGATCGTCGACCGGTGCAGAGGACCCGCGCGGCGAAAGAATAAATGCCAAGTCCTCGGCCTCTACACGATCGCCAACGGCCAGATAGGCCAGCCGCTCCATCAAGTTCCGCAACTCGCGGACATTGCCCGGCCATTGATGCTCGGTCAACCGCTTACGAGCGGCAGCCGTGAGCTCGGGAAGCTTGCGACGGGCACGGCGGCAGAAGTCGTCGAGGAAATGCTCGGCCAGCAAGAGGATGTCGCCCCCGCGCTGCCGCAACGGCGGCAGATCGAGCGTCACCACGTTCAGGCGGAAATAAAGGTCCTCGCGAAACCGCTTCTGCTGGACCATCTCGGCCAACTTCTGATTGGTGGCGGCCAATACCCGCGCATCGCTGGGAATCGAGACGGAACCGCCCACGCGAACCATCACTTTTTCTTCCAAGACACGCAGCAGCTTGGCCTGGCAGTTGAGGCTCAAGTCGCCGATTTCGTCGAGAAAGAGCGTGCCGCCGGAGGCCAGTTCGAACTTGCCCGGCCGGGCCTCGCGGGCGTCGGTAAAGGCCCCTTTCTCGTGCCCAAAGAGCTCGCTCTCGGCCAAGCTCTCCGGGATCGCGGCGCAGTTCAGGGCGATAAAGGGCTGACCCAGGCGACGGCTGAGGTAGTGGATCGATTGCGCCACGACCTCCTTGCCCGTGCCGTTTTCACCGTTGATGAGCACGGCCAGATCGGTCTCCGCCACGCGGCGAATGATCGACCGCAGCGATTGGATTGCCGGGCACTGGCCGATCAACTGCACGCGCTCGGCCGCTTGCTCGGCGATCTGACGGTTGGCGGCGATCAGCTTCTGGCGGTCTTGGGCGTTTTCCAGGGCCACGGCCGCGTGGGCCGCCAGTTCGATCAGGGCTTCTTGATCGTCCTGCGTGAACGTGCCGGAACGCTTCTTGTTCATCAATTCGAACACGCCGAATCGCTCGCCGGACCGCGTTTGCATGGGAACGCAGAGCAAAGTGCGGGTGCGATAACCGGTTTGCTTGTCGACACTATGATCGATGATCTCGGGCTGCGTGGCACTATCGACCCGCGCAGGCTCGCCCGACTGCAACACGCGTCCGACGACGCCGCGGTCATCGGCCACACGGAGTTCGCCACCTTTCAAGCCCAAGGCTGGCCGGCCGATCAAGCTATGGCTGGCACGGTCCCAGAGAAAGATGCTGGCCCGGTCCGCTTCCAGCAAGTCCGTGGCCGCTTTGGCCATCTGCTCCAAGAGCGTCTCGATCTCCCGCGTCCGATACCACTCCCCGGCAATCTTCAGGACCGTCTCCAGGCGAACGATTTTCTTGAGTTGATGATGACGAGCACGGACCGAGGCAAAGGCCTCGCGGACCACCGGCAGCAACGATTCCACCGACGCCAAGGCATCCGGCGGCGGGGCACTCGGCCAGTACACGACCAAGGCCTCGGCCGCCTGCGCGGCCAGGGGGCCGGCAACCCAATTGCCGTGCGACCGCGGAAGCTCGCGATCAAGGACTTCGGCCAGGAGCTCGACAGGAAGGGAACGTGCCGATCCGGTTTGGGCCAGGGCATTCCAGTGCCCCCCGTCGGCAACGGCCAAGGCCACATAACCGGCGGCCAGATCGGAAGCAATTGCCGGCAGGGCCGACGCCAGCCAGTTGCCCGGCTCATCGGCTTGGTTGGCTGCGGCAAGCAGTTGCAGCGATAGATTTAACCGCCGGGCCTGGCCGGTCTCTGAGGTAGGGGTCTGAACCGGCGTTCCGCCGGGCCTCGATGGAGACATTTTCTAACCCTCTTGGCTTAGCAAATTCGATTTACGCGGCTTTGAAAACGAGTTCAGATTAGCAAAACCGAATCAAAACGACAACAGGGGAGGCGTGGGAAGGAAGAACGATGACCGTCCTGCTTCTCAATCGGAAACGGTCAGCCCGAGCAACTTCGCGTGAGCGCGAATCTTCTCGCGAAAACCGGCGGCTGCCTGAGTGCGGCATTGATCGAACGTTTTCAACGAAATCACGGCCCGTCATGATAAGAATTCCGGGATGGCTAGATAAACCTGCGGAGAACGGGAGATGATCTCCATGATACGTCGCACCCACTCTTCGCTCTTATCGAGGTCTTCCTCAATCGTGCCTTGGGCCGGAACGTAAAAGATGATATGGTCATCGCCAGTAAACTCGGAATCCTCGCTGAATGTTACACGCGAAACAGTGCCGAAAATCTCTCGCGTGAGATCGATAACTTGCGGCAAATATTGCGACACGCCCAACCGGGCAGCCGCTTCTTGTACGTCCGGCGGAATGGAAACCGCCGGCGGAACGGGCACAACAAGGGGAGATTCGATAGAGTCGGCAGGTTGCGTGGTCATGTCAGGTCCCTCGGTATTCGTTTGGCAAAGCGAGTTTCGCTTCTTGGTTTCTGTTCGATGCCCTATTCTATCTCCCCACGAGGGGGCTGTCGAGAACGGCTAACGTCATCCTCGGGCGCAGCCGAAAGCCGATTTCCGCATGTTTTCCTGGGAAAACTGCGGCAATAACGGCAGTTTACGATGTTGCGTCAAAAGGCGATTTCGCGTAAAGTGAATCTCTAACCCAAGACCCATGAGGCGACCCGTCGGCTCAGGGAGGAGTCGAACCCCCATGGCGAAGAAAAGAGGAGATAGCTAGGAGCATGGACGCTCGTCTGATACGGCCCGCCTTGCTGGCGGCGTTGTTGATGGTCTCGATGGGCGCGAGCTACCGCGGCCCCAATTTCATCGTCGAGACCGCCGATCCGCAAATGGCCGCCCGCATTTCTCAGGCGGCCGAGCAATTCCGCCACGACTTGGCCCTCGAGTGGCTCGGGCAGACGCTGCCCAACTGGGCCCAGCCGTGCAATATGACCGTGCAGGTTGCGCCGAACCTGGGGGCGGGCGGGGCCACGACCTTCGTCTTCGACAACGGCGAGGTCTTCGGCTGGCGGATGACGATCCAAGGCTCGGCCGAGCGGGTCTTGGATTCCGTGCTGCCTCACGAAATCACGCACATGATTTTCGCCAGTTACTTCCGCCGTCCCCTGCCCCGCTGGGCCGACGAAGGCGGCGCCACCAGCGTCGAGCACGTCAGCGAGAAGCAGAAGCACCGCCAGATGCTCGTGCAGTTCCTCCGCACGGGCCGCGGCATCGCCTTCGGACAGATGTTCGCCATGACGGAATACCCGCAAGACGTCATGCCGCTTTATGCCCAGGGCTACTCGCTGGCCGAGTTCCTGATCTATCGCGGCGGCCGGCAGAGGTTCGTCGCCTTTCTGGCCGATGGCATGCGCGACGGGCAGTGGCCGGCGGCTGTCGAGCGAAACTACAACATCCACGACCTGACTGCCTTGCAGAACACGTGGGTGGCATGGGTCGGCCAAGGTTTTCCCGCGCCGCCGCCCGACCAAGCACCGGCAGCGCCGTCGCCGAATCCGGTGATTCCGGTGGCGGTGGTCGCCAATGCGCGTCACGTCCGGCCGGAGCCGAACCTGATCTTACACATTCACGACAAGGGGAGCGTCGAACCATCACCGCAGGCAGCCGGCGGCACGCAGACTCTAGCGCGGCCGGCCGGAACGTCGCCCGCGCCGTCCAGCCAAGACACGACGCAAAACGCTTCGCCGGCTTCTACGCCACAAACGCTCCCCATGCAGGGCTGGCGCACGACCAGCGGCGCACCGGCCGAGAGCGCGGTGGACCAGCCTTCGCAAGCGACCACGTCGCAGGTCGCCCGGCCGTCCACGATGGAGCCCTCCGGGCAAGTGATTCTGCAGATGCAGCAACACTAACACGTTGGCGTAACCACGTGAGCGCCGGAGCGAATGGCAGAGACCATTTTTCTTAATGCAGATTGCAATCGTCGAAAGGATCGCATCTCTCGACCGCGAATCGCGTCCAGATCGACCAGGCTGGTCAGTTCAGCTTGATCTCGCGCGGGTTTGTTCGCGCGTCTCCGCTATTGGTTCCTGCCTCCGTGCAGGATCGGCAGTCAGAAGCTCGCTGGTGTGCAGAAGCTCCTCCCTGATCGCCTCCTTTTGCTCTTCGGCCAACGAGCCAATGTGCGTTTCCAGATCGACTTAAACCCCTATTGTCAAAAGCGATCGAGTACGTCAGAGTACTGACACAACCGGAATTTGCCCAACCTCGCGGCCCTCGATCACCAGCGGAACGCTTTCCGCTTCGCTGAAATCATCGTGGTGGCGATAGTCGGGCCGCTCAGCCGCGCCGGTTGGGTCCGAGTAGACCTCCACCCGTCGGTCGATCAGGTTGACGATCCAGTAGACCGGTAGCGAGGACTTGGCGTAAATGATCTTCTTGAAGCCTTGATCGCTACGGAGCGACGTGTCTGAGACCTCGACAACCAGCACGACGTCGCCAGGACTGGGATGGCGATCGGCATAGTCATAGCAAACTAACCGTCGAATCGCAGGGTTATTATACGCCGGAATCCCCGGCTCAACAAGCTGCTTCCCGACAAGGTTGACCACAAGGGCGTGGCACGGTAATATCTCGTAGAGTCACTGTTTCTCTTGATAAGACTTTTGATCATGTCAGATACATTGCTTCGCAACGCCTCGGTCCAGGAGATTCAACTCGAACAGATACGTCGCACGACGTTCAACGCGCTGGACGGCGAAAAGGTCTATGCGAGCCTGCTGCGCAACCGCGGGCTTTGGCGGGCCTGCCTCCTCGATCGCCCGGGACTTCCCGATTATCAAACGCCTCGGCAATTGCTCACATCGGGCCTGATCAAGCTCCGCGATCTTGACGACAACTTTTGGAACGCGGACCACCTTTTTATCCTGACCGAAACACGCGAACGGGCACGGCAGATGAAAGCAATCATCGAAGAAGAGGTTGGGGCGGGGAGGTTTGGCTAACAGAGGACCAGGAAGAAATCGATCGCGCACTAGGCAGCGGTCGGCAGGAATATGGTTTAGTGCATGTCTGGTGGGATTGATCCGGTTGCCGCGGGTTGAAACCCACATCTATCCTTTTCCAAGGCCGCGATCGACCAGAACCCCCTTGATAGACACTCCTGACGACGACCGATTCCCAGATCAGGCCGCGGTTCCAGGATCCGGCAAGTGCCTATTTCTCTACGCGGCACCCCAGCCCATGTTGCCGCGAAGCAACATCGCCGCCCCAGCAACGACCGCCGGCTCGATCAGGAAAGCGGCCTTAAGTCGTTGCGCGGCCATTAGTTCCGCCGCCGCCGCCTTCCCCTCGCCCGGCATGGCATTGCGTTTGCTCCCCATGGAGAACCATCGGTCTGGCAGCGGACGCCAAGTTGCGATTTCCATGAACTGCTCATCCTCTTCCAACTCCTATGCACGCTCGAGAACTCGTCGAACTGGCTTCCATTCTTTCCGCCCAAGGGCCCATGCTCATCCGCAGCCGGGTGGGGTACTCGGGGCACCCGCTTGCGGGTTGCGGGTCGGCTTGCGGGTGGCAGCTTTCCAGCCACGGCGCCCAGCAGTATTGGACCGCCTCGAAATGCCGCCTCGATCGCTGGGCCAGAAACCTGAAAAGCTTTGCGGCCGACGCAGACCAGTCGGATGCTGGGGCCGTGCGCTTGCAATGGCCGTTGATGCGCGGCGTGTTGGAAGAGATTCTCACCGGCGAAGTGCTCACCCGCGTGTGGACCGCGGTGCTCTGTCTCTACGATCGGCAGCACGGCGGTAATGAGTTCGAGTCGCTGGCCCGCAGCATCATGATCGGGCACTTGGAAGCCCGGCATCGCGTGTTGATGCTCATCGTCCGCGGGCCGGGAATCAGCGCCGAGGGTGCGGTGAAACTCAATCATCTCCGCCGCCGCGCAGAACGTTGGACCGATTTGCTGGTCGGATACCTCGCCCGCCATGGCGACGTGGCCGAATTCGCCATCGACGTCCAGCGGGCGGTCGAGTTCTCGCGGGACCTGGAGTTTCAAACGGACCAGGCCGGCGGGCGGCAGGCCTGGCCGCTGTTGCAAGCTTCGTTGCGGGCGGCCTTCCAGCACGGACTGGCGCCCGTGAGTCCGAATGAAGACCTCAACGCGCAGATCGCCTCGGCCATTCTCTCCTGTTTTCCGGCCGATCTGTTCGATTCGACGGGATTGTTCGGCTCGCTCTGGCTGCACCGCATGTCGAACGTCACCAGCGACGTGCAGGGAATGATCGAAACCTTGGTCGGCTCCGGGCCGGTGGATGGGCCGGTAGGCGTGGAGGAGCGATCGAGACGGTTCGGACGGTAGGCGAAAAGCCGCTCTTGACTGAATGGCGCGAAGGGGTATGATGTTTTATCGTACCAGGAGTTGCCTTGCCGATCGCCACCGAAAAAATCACCGTCACTCTCGATCGAGACATCGTCACCCGCCTGGACCAACTTGTCGAGGAAAAGATATTTCCGAATCGCAGTTGTGCCGTTCAAGCGGCCGTTAGCGACAAGTTGGATCGCCTGCAGCGGAGCCGAGTTGCACGCGAATGCGCAAAGCTCGACCCGGCATTCGAGAAGGCCCTGGCCGAGGAAGGCCTGGCCCAGGATTGGAAAGATTGGCCGCGATACTGAGACCTTAGGCCGAGTTCTCGAAGCACTCAATAAGAACTGTGAGGTCTAGGAGATCAAATCTCCATGAGCAAAATAATTCCGCTGGCAAGCCATCTTGCCCCTGACAGCATATCACGATTGGAACGCGCAGCAGAAAGATGTTATGTTGATGCTGAACGACTGGTAGCCCAGCAGCGAGTTTTGGCCGCGATTTACTTCTTTGGCTACTGTGTGGAAATGTGTTTGTCCGCAGCCTACTACCGAAGCGCGGGTTTCAAGCTGAATGCAACGATTGACCGTGATACCCGGCAACGTCGCATGGCACAGGCAAGGCAACTCCGGACGCCAGTCGGTGAGCCAATGATGAACAGTGATCCGCATCCGCTCGGGGGCTGGGCGCGTTTCTTGGAATGGCAGAGATTGGCTTCCGACAACCTCACGGAAAAAGAGAAACAACGTTTGAAAGAAACGGTCGGCAAGGCGGACATCGTTTACAAGCACTGGCGACCGGAACTGCGCTACAAGAACACGAATGTTCAGACGCGCCAACTAGATGAGGTTCGTAAAGCCACGACGTGGTTCAAAGATTGTTTGGGAAAGCTCTAGCAGGAGAAATCGAGAATGCCAGTAATACGAGGACAAGTCAGGACAACTGCATTGGCACCCCAGCGTCGCGCAGAACTGCTGGAAACGCTTTCCAGGGAACTCTCGGGACAAAGCGATAGCGGTGGCCCGGTTATTTTCGAGATTCCTCTCGATCAGTCGGACAAAGTGGATGTGCTCGTGGTTTGGGAGGCCTTCCAGGACCTTCGTTCCGAAGACCGGACCGGTTTGATTCTCGACGCGTATGGAGATCAGCGCGATCGCATTGCGCAAGGGCTTGGCGTGACTTATAATGAAGCGATCGACCAGAATCTCCTGCCATACTCGGTCGTGCCGATGGCCCAACTCGGGGAAGCGAATCCCGTAGGTGGCGTACTTGGACGTTTCCCGCGGGTCGCGCCGAGGCGCCATCTGGAGAAGTGGATTCCGAAGAAATACGATCGGCAATGATCGATCAAGGTGGAATCGCCTTGTCAGGGGGGAAGGTCGTCTTGCGTTTTCCAACTATGGCCATGGCGGAATCGGCGCATCGACGGCTTTGCGAGGTTTTACCTCGTGGATACTGGTCGATCGTCCAAACGGCTGTTGTTTCCTGAGAGCTTATTCGAAGAATGCGAAGACAATAAATACATTGAAGAGAAGTTGAGGCGCTTCGGAAACTGAGGGGGCAGGTCCTTCTCTTGACCGCACAAGCGGGCCGAGGTACGGCACGTCGTCATGCCAGGAGTTGCCGATCACAATGGTCGGAACGATTTTGAATTTTGAATTTGTTTAGGATTTCGGTATTCGGATTTCGGATTTTTTTCATTCCGGTCGGCGGCGGCGCTGATACTCCCGACTGGCATTTTCCAGGATGCGGCGTTCTTTCCGCGTGAGGCTGTTCTCGCCTTCCCGGTGGATCTTCTCCAGGATGCGGTCGACGTCTTCGTCGGCGACTTTCGGATCGGACTCATCCTCGGGCTTGAAGACCTTGAGCGAAGGCCGCGTTCGGCCTTTCAGCCAGGTGGCGGCCCCGGCCAGAAATTGGCCCAAGTTCCAGCGCAGGTTGAAGTAGGCCAAGGCAAAGGCCGCTCCGCCCAGGTGGGCCGTAAAGGCGGTGTGCGGGTCGATGCCGAGCATTGCACCGCGCTCGGGAAACGTGGCACCCCAGATGTCGAGGGCGACAAAGATTGCGCCCATGAGCCAGGCCGGCATCGGAATCACGAACATGAAGAGCATGATCCGCTTGGGAAAGTTCAAGGCGTAGAGCACCACGACGCCGGCAATCGCCCCCGAGGCCCCGAACAAGATGGTCCGCTGATGCGGCTCGAAGAGCCGATTCGTGAATGTGAAGACCAGCGACGCGAATACCAGCATCACCAAGTAAAGGCGGATGAATTCCCGCGTTCCGTACCACTGTTCGACATCCCGACCAAGGAAGAACAAGCCCAGCATATTGAAGAGAATGTGCCGAACTCCCCCTGGATCATGCACGAACCCGTAGGTCAGGAATTGCCACCACATCCAGGGACGCCACAGCGTATCATCCTGCGGAAAATTGCTGTCGACGTGGACGGATAGCTTATCGGCGACGAGCGAGCGATTATGAAGCCCGTCCCAAGTGACGATCTCCAGGACGAAGACCGCGACATTCAAGAGAATGATGGCGCCCACGGCTGAACGGGGGGCGCTCAGCCGAAAACCGCTGCGTCCTTGGCGGTAATAGTCGCGATCGTAGATGCCCACTCCGTCAACTTGTCCTCGGTCCGAATTGTGCCATGGCGCGGGTGCGGCGATCAATCTCGTCAAACAACTGTTTCTGCATCCTGGCAATTTCCGCTGCGAACTTGACGTTTCTGGCAATTGCCTCTTGCACGAGCTTTTGGAAAATGCCGAGCATGTTTTGCCGGCTGGCGAGGAGACTTGCCACTGCCGCCCGTTCGATTTGGGCTCGCTTGAGTTCGCCGGTGACCTGGGTCTTTTCCTTTTCCGCCACGGCCTCCACGCGCTCCGCTTCCTTTCCCGCGGCCGTAAGGTAACTCAAATCCCGGGTGACCGATTCCAAGCGGTCGTTGAACAGCGTGCGATGCATCTCGCAGGCCCGGAAAATTGCCAGGTAATCGCGGAGCGGCCGTTCGAATTTCTTGCCGCTGGAATCCTGAGTGATGTTGCCGTTGGCGTCGACCCGCTGCTGGTCCTTGAGAAACTCGTCGGCGACCCACTTCCGTTGATCTTCCGATAAGTTCGCAAAGGCCTCGTGCTCGTCGGTCGGCATCAATTCGTATAAGACCCATGGGCTCTTGCTCGCCAGTACGTTGTCGGCCAGCGATGGGGCTTTCGGATCGCCGGACTTGACCATCTCCGTCGTGCTGGCTAGCACCACCGCCCTATCGCTGACGGAGTCCACGTGAAACTCGCCCAGGTACTTGCCCGGCGACTGATCGTCGCCTTCTTCGAACGCATAGAGCAACATATTCTTGGCAAAGGACGTCGGCTCATCGCTGCTGACGGTGACGTTCATGATTCCGGACGCAGCTATGGCGGCCTTTTGTTTCTCGCACTTGGTCCAGATTCGACCGCGGTTTGCCAACACGCGCCCCAAATCGATGCGCAACTGCTGAACGCCGATCGTCTTGTCCTCACGCGGGTGCGCGTGATCGGCCGTTCGGAGACTGACAACCTCGGCGCGGACCTCCTTCAACTTCTTTTCGAAGTCATTGGTCTTGTTCGCCCAATGCTGATAGGTCTTGACCGTCCGCGCAGCAGCGTGAAAGAAGACCAGGGAGGCAACGATAAGCAATCCCACCAAGATTTTATTCCATACGCTCATACTCTAGATGATATTCAGGCCCAAAAAGGGTGTCAAGCATTATCACTGCCTGTCTTTCCGGACCTCTCGGCCAAAACACCCCAAGAGGGGTGGTTTTCGGTCAGTAACCGGCGATTTCCGGGCATGGCTCAAACCAGGCTAACACTTCCGCGGCCGAACTCTGTAGGGAACGGGCTCCGTACCGTTCCACCACGCCCGGAACGGCACGGAGTCCGTTCCCTACAGGATCCGCCGATGTTACGCTCAAGGCCAACGAATTGAACCATGCCGATTTCCGGCCCGAGAACCGCGAAGTCCGCAATTTGGTAGTTATTGTAGTGTGAGACCAGACCCGGGGCACCTGCGCGGGTGCCCCGGATCTGGTCCCACCCTTCTACCGGTGTAAAATCATCAGAGCGATCTATTCGGGAGGCCATTTTCATGCACATCCATTATTTGCAGCATGCGGCGTTCGAAGACGCCGCCAATATAGCAGCCTGGGCCCATGAGCGAGGACATCGGCTGACTCACACCCGCTTCGATCTCGATCAACCGCTGCCTGGACCCGAAGGCCTCGATTGGCTTGTGGTGATGGGAGGGCCCATGAATGTTGATGAACACGATACTTATCCCTGGCTGGTCCGCGAGAAGCAGTTCCTGCGGCGCGTGATCGACCGCGGCGTCCCGGTGCTAGGCGTGTGCCTGGGCGGGCAGTTGATCTGTGCCGTGCTTGGCGGGCAAGTCACGAAGAACCGGCAGAAGGAGATCGGCTGGTTCCCGGTGACGCTCACTTCCGCAGCCAGCAGATCGCCGCTCTTCTCGCGTTTTCCGCAACAGGTTCCGGCCTTTCATTGGCACGGCGACACCTTCTCGATACCGCCGGGCGCGGTCCGCCTGGCCGCAAGCGATGGCTGCGATAACCAGGCCTTCCAGTACGGCCGACATGTCGTGGCCTTGCAGTTCCACTGGGACTATTCTCGCCGTAGCGTGGAGACGATGATCCGGCATTGCGGCGCCGAGCTGATCGCCGGGGCGCCCAGTACCCTGGGTCCGGGTCACGGTATCCAGCAACCGGCCGAGATGCTTGCCCATCCGGAACGATTCGGCGAGATCCAGGTGTTGCTTTATGAATTCCTTGACGCACTGGCGGAGGGGAAAGAATGAAGGGTGACGGATGAACGCGGAAGGCGGAAGGATGAGAGATAAGAGATGAGCTCCGATTTATCCCTGATCCCTCATCCCTGATCCCTCATCCCTCATCCGCTCCAAACATCGCTGCTCATCCCGCGCTGGGCTATTGACCCATACGCTTACCGGGTATGCCTCCATCGGCTCACTCGGATAGGGACGCAGCAGGGGCAGAATCGGCTCGGGCTTCTGCACGGCCGGATCGAGCCACCGTGCGTAGTCTTCGGGGGCCACGATCACCGGCATGCGGTCGTGGATGGGACGGACCAGGTCGTTGGCCTCGGTCGTGAGAATCGTACACGACTCCAGTGCCGAATGGCCGGCCCCTTCCCACGATTCCCACAGGCCGGCAAAAGCAAACAGCCGGTCAGTCGCGCATGTGGATGAACATCGGCTGGCGGCGCTTGCCCAAGCGTTGCCATTCGTAGAAGCCGTCGGCCACGATCAGGCACCTCCGCCGCCGCAAGGCAGTGCGAAACGACGGCTTGTCCGCGGCGGTCTCCGCTCGGCCGTTGATCAGGCGATTGCCGATTGTCGGGTCGTCGGCCCAACTGGGCACGAGACCCCAGTGCAGAAAAACGAACTGCCGCTGCGGCCCGGCCGGTTGCGGCGCCAAGCGGACCACCGGCACCGGTTGCGTGGGCGCGATATTGAATCGCGGCTTCAACAACGGAACTTCGAAAATCGCGAACTGTTCGGCGATCACGCTCGCCGGGGCCCGCAAGGTAAAACGTCCACACATGCGGTAATTTTACCTATAGCTTCGCGTCACGGATCTGTCAAGAGCAAGTGAAAAACGTTCTTTTGGTTCCAAGAAAACTCTCTTGGTTCCCTACGGGGAGATCGCTATAATGCAGCCGTGTGGTGCAAGAGAATTCATTTCGCAAAGGAATTGTGGAAGTGCTGACTGTTCGACCGAAAGTCGCGGAGTTGGTCTTTCAACTCTACGGACGGGCGTTGCACCCGGAACTATTCGAGGTATACCACTCGCGCCGCGTTTCGCGAGGGAATTATGAAGCCAAGATCGACATCACCAGCGCCGGCCACGTGGTGACGTGGCGCTACGGCGGGATGACGCTCACCGAAGTGGCCGCCTCGGCCCATCATCCCTTGCCGCAGACCCGACGGCTGATGCACTACTCGCTCAAGGGACAGCGGAGCGACCGCGTCGAGTGCCGTGGCGGCGTCCGCTATGAAATGAGCTTCCAACTCGAGCCGGTCGATCCCGAGGTCTTTTGGACCTTCCAGCAGGAACTGGCCGAAGACGGCATGCGGAAGGGCATGTTTCACAAGTTCGACGCCAGCGGCCGCATGACCTTGGGAGCGCTGAGCTACATCAACGTCGAGCTTCGCACCCGCAAGCTGCTGATCCAGGCATTTCACACCTTCCCGGACGATTACGCGATCGTCAAGAGCCAATCCATGATCGTCTTGCCGTAATTTCGGTCAAGAACTCCTCCATCGCCCGACTCACTTCCCCGGGGGCTTCCAGCGGCGTGACGTGTCCGGCGCCGTCAATTTCGACGATCCGGGAACCGGGAATCGCCCGGGCCATGGCGTTCATTTCGGCCACGGTGGAAATCGCGTCTTGCCGGCCCACGATCAGCAGCGTGGGGCAATCGATTTGCGGCAGCAGCGGGGTGAAGTTCGGCCGCTCGGCCAAGCCGCGCAACGTGGCGGCGTAGCCGATCTTGTCGCCGGCAAGAATGATCTGCCGCAAACGTTCGACGACTTCCGGTTCTCCCTCCAGCGTGGCGGGGGCCAGGAGGCGAGGCAGCATCGTATCGGCCAGGAATTGTGTGCCTTCGCCCTCAATGCGTTGGGCAGATTCCAGCCGCCCCGCGGCGGCCTGGGGGGTGTCGGCCGCGGCCTTCGTGTCGCAAAGAATCAGTCCCGCCAGTCGCGACCGATGCGCCTGAAAGAAACGAAAGGCCACGTAGCCGCCCATCGACAGCCCGCCCAGAACGATCGGCTCGCCGATCTTCAGGGCGTCGAGCATGGCGGCCAGATCGTCGGCCCATTGCTCGACGGTCACCTTTCCGGGCGTGACCGAGCTACAGCCCGATCCGCGGAGATCGGGGGTGATGACACGGTAATGCGGAGCGAGCGACTGGACCTGCTGCGACCAAATCGAATGATCCATGGGAAAACCGTGGATCAGCACGACGGGGCGGCCGGCGCCGTGGTCGGCAAGCGAAAGGTCAACACCGGGAAGTTTCATTTGAGCTTGATGCCTTTCTCACGCGCTTTCTTGCGGAAGAGCACGAGATGTTTCTGCACGTCATGGTTATAGGGCATCAGTTCGGCAGCCCGGGTTTGGTGCCTCAAGGCGTTGGCATAGTCGCCCTTGGCGAAATAAACCTGGGCCAGCGTATCGCAAAAGGCGCCTTGTTCGCCAACCAGATCGAGCGAGCGTTTCGAGAGCCGCAGGGCCTCGTCAAGATCGCCTTCGGTATTTGCCGCCAGCCAGGCGAAGTCGTTGCAGGGCTGAGCGGCGGCCGGATTGGGGCCGAAGTCGGCCACTTGTTCCCGCAACTCGCATAGTTTCTTCTCGATCAGGTCCCGGATCTTCTTGTGGTAACCGGCGGGGGAATCGGGAATCTGATAGCAGTCGATCAGGACCTCGATGTCATTGAGTTGCGTGGCCAGGGCCCTGTCCAGGCACTCGCGCTGCTTGGCCCGATCGCCCCGCGCCTTCCAGTGACAGGCGTCGAAATATGCCTTTCGTGCCGGGAGCGTACCCAGCTTTAGCGGATTGTCGTTTTCCTCGTTCAGCAGGATCCAGTCGTTGGACCGCTGGGCGAATGCGCTCTCGATGCCGCCCAGCGTTTCGGCAGCCCGTTGGTCTTCTTCGAGGTCATGATAGAGTTCGGCCAGGCTGCGCGCGGCGAAGATGCTGGTCGGGGAGTGCGGTGGAGCATTGTGGATCACGCGCTCCCATTCCTTGGTCGCCCAATCGAATCGGCCGCGCTGTTCGAGGTTCGATCCCATTTGAAAATGTGCGACCAACGACAGCTCGTCGTTGTCGGGGTCGAGCTTCAGGGCCTGGCCGGCGGATTGCTCTGCGGCAGCCGCATCACCGCGATGCACCTGGGCCTCGGCAACGAGATAGAGCAGGTCGGCCGACTCGGCGATCGCCGCTTTGCAGCGCTTTTCCACGAGCCGCGTCGCGGGCCAATCCTTTTGCGCGATCAACCAATTCAGCAGTTCCGCCAATTCAGCCGGTTTGCCGTGGCGGAGCTTGATCAACCTTTCGACGCTGTCCGCGGCGTCCGCCCGGCGATCGATCTTCCGCAGTGCGGCGATCTGGAATCGCAGCAGGCCATCGACGATCAGCGACGAGCTGTCGCGCGGCTGCCGGAACCGCAGTTCTTCTTCCTCGGCGGCGAATTGCGTCCAGACCTTGGCAAGTGTTGGGGGATCTCCCCAGGCTTGCAACCAGGCGAGGATCCATCGTGCCGGAGCGCGGCGGCAAGCAGCCAGGCCCTTTTTGAGCGTTGCGGCCGGGCCCACTTTCGCGGCGTCACGTGTCAGCGCCTCGATCAGCCGCAGGGCTGCCGTTTTTGCCAGCCGGAGCGATCGTTCGTAGCGAATTATCCGGCAGACCGCCGGAAGGCCCTGGTTCTCCGGAAGGGAAATCAGTCGGCTAATACTGGCTTCGCGGCTACCGTCGTCCTGCGCCTCGTAACCAGCCAGAACTTGCGAAACGAGCGGGCCATCGCCCGGTAGGGACCAGTTGCTGCGGATCGTGTACAAGAGGTGACTGGCCCGCGTGGCGATTTCCATATCGTCATGCTCGCTGGCCGCGGTGAGCGCCTCCAGGGCGTCAAAGCCGATCTTGCCCAATTCCGCTTCGGCGTTCTGCCGGACGAAGTAATCGGCGTTGCCCAAGGCCTCGATCAAGCGCTGGAGTTGTTCCGGCGGCGGTCCAGCGGCGGCGGTCGGTTCCGCGGCGGAAAGCAACTGCGAAGAGACAATGAGGAGGAACAGGATAACCCATGCGACAAGAAAAGTAGCAGGCACCGGGCACCATGTACTCATGGTCGGTGTGCCGTCCGCCAGAAGCCTCTGGCTTCCGAGAGAACCTGGGACCGTGAACACATGGCGGACGGCACACGGAGTGTGCCTGCTACTTTGTCGGCCGTGAACGGTTGCCACGATTCCTTCCATCATTCGTACTGAATGCCGCAGCCGAACTGCAGGGTCACGGGGGTTTCCGGGGTCTTGCCGTCCAGGATGGCGTCCAGCGCCGCACGGAGGTACTGCTTCTTGACCTTGTCGGCGTGCATCTCATCGTCGATCGCGCCCATATAGGCCAGCTTGCGGTTTTTGTCTAGAACGAAGACATGGGGCGTACACGTGGCGCCGTAGCTGCGGCCTGCTTGCTGTGTCTCGTCGTAAAGGTACGGAAAGTTGAAGCCGGCGCTTTCCGCCCGCTTCTTCATGGCCTCCAGGTCGTCGGCCGAACCTTTGTTCGAACAGATGGCAATGACTTGCACGCCCTTATCCTTGTAGTCCTTCTGCAAGGCGATGAGGCGATCCTGGTAGGCCTTGGCCACGGGACAGTGGTTGCAGGTGAAGACCACGACGACCGCTTTGGCATCCTTGAAATCGGCAAGGCTGTGCGGTTTATCGTCGGTGCCGACGACGCCCGTCCATTGCGGCGCCCGATCGCCGACGTTCAATTTGTTTGCCGCGTAGCAACCGCTGGCCATCAAGGCGGCCGAGACGAGAACCAGACTTCCGATTGTGTACCGACTCATTGCGATCGTCCTCCGAGAGTGAAAGGTTGATGTTCGCCCGGCATGGGCTTAATTCAATCGTACGCCGCAGTGGGCGCGAGGAAAAGCGCCTGGCCGTGGATTTTGGCCGTAGGGTGCGCCGAGAGCCGTAGGGTGGGTGGAGCACGGAAGCCCGTTATCGATGGTGCGTTGCGCGAGCCGGTCCAGAACAGTGGTTAGCGTTATCAAGGGTTCGACTCCGTGCGTAACCCACCATTTTCCCGGTGGCTCGCTTCACGCACCCTGCAATTCAATGGCCGCGTTGGGCGAACTTGCGGCTGAAGTCCCATACGGAGCGGGTGAAGGTGAACTCGCCGGTTTCGGGCAAACAGCGTGCCGGGGCGGCGATCCAGCTCTCGATGACGCACTGGTCCGGTGCCCCGTCTACAGCGGCATAATCATACCCCTCCTGCATCGTGGACACGTACCAGGTCGAGTCGTCCGCCAATCCCCGCCGCTCCATGGCAGGGTAACCGGAGGCCCAGTAGATCAGGCTGAAGGCTAGTTTACGGCTGCGACAATACTGCTCCAGTTTTTTCACTTCCCGCCACGAACCCTGGTTGCGGACCGTGAAACACAACCAATCGACGTTCCAGCCGGAAGAAGTCCAGCCCCCCAACGTGCAGCCCGGCCAACCGTCTCTCCAGGGCCTCGATCCACTGGATCAGATCGGGCAAGGGGAGAAACGGGTAGGGCTCGATGTCGCCGATCAGAACCTCGGGGTAGTGCTGGCGGACCAGCGCGATGTAGCGGGCGGTCTCCTCGACCGCATAGTCGTCCGGCTTGTGGATCTCCTGGCGGCGCAACACAGCGGCTCATCCATGGCAACCGCGTAAATGCTGCCGCCCAGGCGTTCCACGCGGTCCCACATCGGGCGCTCGATGTTGAAGGTTTTTTCGCCTGTTTTGCCCCAGGGTTTCAGGGCGCCGACCTCCAGGGCAAACTTGATCCCCCACTGCTGCAACTTGGGAAACCACGCCCGGAGTTGATCGTCGGTGAACTGCTTGTTGATGTTGAGGTCGCTGTAGCCGAGCACGTCGATGGCCAATCGCGTTTCCTGCCACGCCTCCGGTTGCTCGAACAGTTCGCGAAAGCACCGGCCGTGGTCGTAGGAGGGCGGGATCATCCACACGGTCGGTTTCGCCTTGCCGCGGGGCGGTTGGGCCGGCGGTTGTGCGATCGAGCGGCCGGCGGTCGCGGTCAGGAGCAGCGTCACGGAAAGAGCAACACGGATGAAGAGCAATACCAGGCGGCGGTTTGATTTCACGGATCGTTTCTCCTTGCAGTTATGGAACATATTGCGTCGTTCAAATATGGGGAGGCCCGAAAACGGGCCTGACAGGACGGAAAGAAACCGGATATCGGTTCTATATTACCGCGCAACCCGGCATAAATGCCGGCCCGAACACCGGCTGCGCCGGAAACGCTCGTAAACGGGCGTGAGATGGAACGCAGCGTGCAGGCCCGTTTACGGGCCTTTTCGCCGTAGGCGGTCGTAGGCCCGGCATTTATGCCGGGTAACATTGTCGCCAAATCCGGAGTCTTGTCAGCCCGGTTCACCGGGCTCCTCGTTGCCGGACTGCGCACGTTTCCTACTCGGTGATCCGCTCCAGCGGGTTTTGCGTCTTGCCCTCCGCATGATGGGCGCGCTGATCACGGCAGAAAGACCCGTGACTGGACCTACTTCGCCCTGTACCCGAGTTTTTTGGCCTGGGCGAAATCTTCGTCCGCTTTGGCCTTGTCGCCCCTCTGAACGTAGGCAAGGCCGCGGTTATAATAAGCATCGGCGTCATTCGGGTTAAGTCGGATCGACTCGGTGAAGTCGGCGATCGCCTTGTCGTACTTGCCCTTTTCCCCGAAGGCGCCGCCCCGGTTGAAATATGCCTCGGCACCGTTCGGATCCAGCCGAATGGCCTCCGTGTAGTCGGTAATCGCCTTGTCGCAATCGCCCTTACCGTCGTAGACGCAGCCCCGATTGTAATACGCCTTGGCATCTTTCGGGTCGAGCCGGATCGCGTCCGTGTAGTCGGCAATCTGCTTCTCGTGTTCGCCCTTGTTCCCGTAGACATCGCCTCGGCGCTCATACGGCTTGGCATTTCTCGGGTCCAACCGAATGGCCTCGGTGAAATCGACAATCGACTTGTCGTATTCCCCCTTCGTCCCGTAGGCGAAGCCGCGGCCCTCATGCGCCTTGGCATTCCGGGGGTCCAAACGAATGGCCTCGGTGAAGTCCCGAATTGCCTTGTCGTATTCGCCCTTGTTCCCATAGGCCAAGCCGCGGAGGTTATATGCCACGGCATGCGCGGGGTTCAGCCGAATGGCCTCGGTGTAGTCGGCAATCGCCTTGTCGTATTCCCCCTTGCTCCAGTAGGCGACGCCACGAGCACAATAGGCATCGGGTTCCTTCGGGTCGAGCCGAATGACCTCCGTGAAGTCGGCAATCGCCTTGCCGTATTCCCCCTTGTTCCCGTAGGCAGCGCCCCGGTTGCTAAAGATTGCGACGTTTTCCTCGTTTGTTGTCGCTTGCTCCTTCAGCTTCGAAGCCAACTCAATCGCCTTCTCATTCTCGCCCTTCTTAACCAAAGCGCTCAGCGGGATTGAGTCATACCAATGTTCGTAATGCCTCCAATAGCCCCCCCGCTTGTCGACATGTGACAGGATAAGATTTTCCCTCGAATCTGATCGTGAGGAAAGGTACCATGCTTTCGGATCGGTTGGTTCGCGTTGTTCTTTCGCCCAAGGCAGAAATACGTGGATGTAGAAAGCCCGGGTCTTCTCTGCAGCCCGAAACTCGCACTCAACCATCTTCATCGCGAACGTTTCTTTCGTCAATTGCCCTGCGGCAGCCTCCGATTCGATCCGTTGGAAGTCCTTGGCACTATCGATATTGCACAATTCGAATATCACGCCCCTCCACATCGTCTCAAAAGATTGCTCCTTGCCCTTGTTCATCCCATCACTGTAGGTTCTACGTATCCGAATTCGTCCCGGTCTCTGAGTCGTTGGAGACCGATGGTCGGCATCAGCCTCATCCGGTTCAGTGGCATCCCAGAATATTCTCTGGAGCAAGTCCTCGCCCGCGAACTTCGCGCCGCCCATTGATACAGTACTGCGGCTTTTTCGCCAAATTGTGCCATAACGGGACGATCCCGCAGCATTTGGCGCACTTGCTGCTCGCCATGGTGAATTGCTGCCGCAGTCAGCGGCCCCTTGGGCGAGGTCTCGAACTTCGCCGCCGGGTCATTCGGGTCGAGCCGAATTACGGTGTGAAGGTCGGCGATACCCCCGTCATAATCTCCGCGGCCAATCCGCATTGCAGCACGTGTCTCATAAAAGGCGGGAGAACTGCTGCGCTCAGTCTGACAGCCGCGTCAAGATCGGCGATGGCCTTATTTGAATCGCCCCTGTTCCAATAGGCGCCGCCCCGATTGTAATACGCGTTGGCCAACTTCGGGTTCAATCGGATGGCCTCAGTACAGTCGGCAATCGCCTTGTCAAGGTTGCCCTTAATCCCGTACGCCGCGCCTCGGCCGTCATAAGCCATCGCGTTCTGCGGTTCGCGCCGGATGGCCTCGCTGTACTCGGCGATCGCCTTGTCAACCTCACCCTTTTTCAAGTAAGCGTTCCCCCGGTTGTAATACGCCCAAGCCAACTTCGGGTTCAGGCGGATGGCCTCTGTGAAGTCGTTCAGGGCCATGTCGTGTTCGCCCTTGTTCCCGTAGGCGCAAGCCCGGCCAATATACGCCTGGGCATTTTTCGGATCGAGCCGGATGGCCTCGGTAAAAGCAGTGATCGCAAGATCGTAGCTCTGTTTTGCGAGGCACGACATCCCCTTCTCGTAGGCTTCCTTCGCCGCATCGGCACTTGCCGCAAACTCTGGCAACAACGAAACTATGATCAACGTCGCCACCCAGCACTTGCATGTGTTCATGGCCTTTTCTCCAGATCAGACGTGTCTTGACCGGTCCCCTCCATGATACGCTCACCAATCATCAGCTACCAGCCGGCAGAAGCGACATTGCCGGGCGGAAGGCCCATACGTTTACCTAGCGAAGGCGGGCACCCGGCGTTGCCGGGTCGGCCCTGGAACACAGGGATGTCCCTAAATATCCTCTTCGGCCCAACGGGCCGACCGTTCTTCTTGAATGGCTGGCCCGTCGGGCCGAAAGGGAAATCTCGGAGGCGACTTTCTACCAGGGCCGACCCGGCAACGCCGGGTGCCCGCCTTCGCTGGATGAACCGACGCCCCTTCGGGGCACACAGACCGAGTCAGAAACTGTTTGACACGGCCCCCTGCGGTCGCTAACGTGTATGGTATGCTTGCCATCACGATCATCTTTGCCTTCGTCGTCGCAGCCAGGCCCGAGGCGGTTATTGAACCCCGCGGATTCGACTCCCCAAGCGTCGCCGCCGCCATTCAGCAGGCCGCGCCGGGCGATACGGTCCGCCTGCCGGAGGGCACGTTCTCGTTGACCGAGCCGATGCGGCCCAAGTCGGGAATTAAACTCCTTGGCGCCGGGCAGGAAAAGACCCGGCTGGTTTACAAGGGCGCCAAAGCCGGTGTCCTGATCAGCCTCAACGGTTGCCAGGACGTGGAGATCGCCCATATCACGCTCGATGGCCAGAACAACCCGTTGGTCCAGCAGGGCATCGGCGGCAGCGACTCGCGGCGGCTGTGGCTCCATCACCTGACCATCCGCAACCTGAAGGCCAAGACCTGGGGCCCGCATGCCATTCTCTTCTCGGGCCGCACCCCAACCATGGAAGGCGGGGTGACCGACAGCCGCATCAGCGACTGCCGGATCGAGAACATCGGCCTGGAAGCCGAGTACGGTGGCGGGATTCGCCTCGCCTGGGGCTCGGTGCGGAACCAGGTGCTCGGCAACGTGATTCAGAACACTGGCCGGGGCGGCATCTTCGGCGACCACTCCAGCGAGTTGGTCATCCGCGGCAACCATGTGAGCGGCTCCCATGGCGAGGGACTAGGAATCGAGATCTGGGGCGGCTGCCGCCGCTCGCTCATCGAGGATAATGTCATCGACCACTGGCTGAGCGTGGATGGGGGTACGCAATCGGCCGTGCGGCGAAACGTGATCGGCGCCGACGACGGTACGCTGAAGTTCCTGGGGATCGAAATCATTGCCCGGGATGTCGTGGTGACCGATAACCTCGTCAAACGAGGTGCATTTATCGGCCTCTCCGTCTCGAACCGGCCGGTGAAGAACAACGTCTATTGGGGTTACAATACCGTCCGCGATTGTGCCCAGTGGGGCGCCCAATTCCAGGGCGAGAGCGGCGGCATCGCCCACCACTACTTCTATCAGTGCCTCTTCGAAAACACGGTTCGCGGACATGCGAAGGCCCTCTATCCCCACGACAGCGGTTATGGCTTTCGCACCAACGGTGCCTGCCGCGGATTGGTCTTCGAGGAGTGTCTCTTTCACGGCAATGGCGGCTACGGCCTGCAGCTCGGCGGACGGGACGTAGATTCTCTCGACTTCCTTCGCTCGACGATCACTGGCAATGGACAGGCCGCCGTCAGCGGGCCCTCGCCGTACACGGCCCTGGAGTTCCGCGACTGCAAGGTCGCGGGCAACAAAGACGACCGGTTACCGGCGGCCAAGACCTTCTCCGGCCCACCGCCGGTTGCCGACTTCCGCGTACCTGAATCGATCCACGCCGGGGAACGCGTTGGGTTCCAATGCAACTCACGCCCGGTGGGCCGTATCGCGGAGCGGCTCTGGGACTTCGGTGACGGCATTCCGGAAGTGACGGCCCAGCCGCAACACACATTCGCCCAGCCCGGCAAGCACCGCGTGACACTGGTCGTCTGGGACGAGAGCGGGCGGGGCGGGCATGTCGAGAAATTGATCCAAGTCCTGCCGGCGAAATAAGGACCGGCCGCAGGATAGCTTCCCGCCGAAATCCACCTACGGCAATTTCTCGGCCGTCTCGGCATGCTTCCGGCAGCACGGCGGCACCGTTCTGCCGAGATCTTCAATCTGCTTGACTGACGCGGCATCTGCCTGATCCTTTGCAGGCTCGAAGGCCAGCACGGGCGTGTGCATCCAGAACGCGAGTGTGAAAACGCCCAGCAAAACAATCACTACGGCCGTGACCAGCGGCAGGCGCCGCCCAAACAGCCGGGCGAGAGTCTGCACGCCGGCGCCGACCAGGACCAGCGCCGGCACACTGCCCAACCAGAAAGCGATCATGAACGAGGCGCCCCATAGCGGACTACCGGTCCCCGCCGCCTTCAAGGCGAACAAGTAAAGCCAGCCGCAGGGCAGGAATGCCGTGAGCAGGCCGGTGGAAAACGCCCGTGGCAACGGCGTCAATGCGAAAGCTGCCCGCTGGCCGGCAAGGATCCATCGATGGATCGAGCCGGGGAACGGTACGTGGGGCAAGCGCACGCTCACTGTTCGTAATACAGCCGCCAGACCCACGGCAATCATCATCGTGCCGGCCAGCAGCGCCGCGGCCCGATGAAAACCAAGCCGGGCTCCGCCTTGATCGACCGCGGCGCCAAGGACTCCGCAAACCGCGCCGACCAGCGCGTAAGTCAACAACCGGCCACCGTGATAGGCCGCATGGAGTCCTACGCGCGACACACGCCGCTGGCCCGTCGGATCGCCGACGGCAAACGCCACCAGCGGCCCGCACATGCCGACGCAGTGCAGGCTGCCGATAAAGCTGGCGATCAAAACGGTGACGAGAAGTTCCATATTCACGGTACTCCAAAGTAGCAGGCACACTCCGAGTGCCGTCCGCCCTGTAGCTCTCGCCGAGGGTTCCGGCGGACGGCACACGGAGTGTGCCTGTACCTTTCTTGTGGTCAGATTTCGCACTTCACGACGTGCGTAAAAGTCTCCGCACCGCGGGTAATTACGAGCCGGAACTCCCAAAAGCCCGGATCTTCGAAGGCCAAAGTGGCGCCGTATTCGCCGCCCTTATGCGGCAGCAATACGCTTCGCGTGAGGTTGTTTGCATGGAGATGGGCGAAGGCCACGAGATCGACGGTGGCGTTTTTCACGGGCTTGCCCGTGCGGTCGAGGACGGTACACGTCACATTGCGCCGGTTGGTGCCGGTCAGCGGTTGGCTGACGTCCAGTTGGACCGACCAACTCAACCGGCTGTTCTGGCGTTGCTGCTGGACCGTCTGCTCGTAGTTCAGGCCCTTCAGATACCAGTCGGGCTCCAGGGCAAACGAGCTATCGTGCGTGGCGACGATCACCATCATCACGACCGAGATGGCGTGGATGCTGATCAGACTGGTCAGCAGAATCGGCCACAACAAATGGCGTGAGGGCTTTTCTATAGGTGCCGGACTTGCAGTATTCGTCATTTCGCAACTCCTGAAGAAGTCGTCACCGCCCGCCGAATGGGTCCCAACAACCGGCAGTTGATGTCTTGCTGGAAGGTTTTGTCATCCGTTACGCGCAACTGAATGGTGCAGAGTCCCCGCTGGAAAGCCGCAGCCGGGACCATGATCGCCACGGGCGTCTTGACGGCCTGGCCGGCCGGCAGGGAGATGGCCTCCGGCTCGCGGGCGAAATGGGCCTGGGTGTTGCCGGCGACCTCGATCTTGTAGACCGCGTTACGGCCGCTGCGGTTCTCGATGATCACCTGCACTTGGTTGGTGATCTGGCCTGGCGCGGTCTCGATATACGGCAGGCCGACGCCCTGCAGGATCGTCACGTCGGCCGACTTCTTGTTGAAGAAAACTATCAGGAAAATCGTCGCCAGCACGAGCATCAAGGCCGGATAGAGGACCACCCGCAGTCGCAACCAACGGCCGGAGTTGCCCTCGATGGCGGCTTGCGAACTCAGCCGGATCAGCCCCTTGGGCTTGCCGATCCGCTGCATCACGCCATTACAGGCGTCGATGCACTGCGTACAGGCGATGCACTCCAATTGCAGGCCCTCGCGGATATCGATGCCCGTGGGGCAGGTGTCGGTGCATCCGCCGCAGTCGATGCAGTCGCCATGCGACGAACCAGCCTTGCGATCTGCCAGCTTGCCGCGCGGCTCGCCGCGCATCGGATCGTAGCTGACGATCAGCGAGTCGCGATCGAGCATCACCGACTGGAACCGCCCGTAGGGACAGGCCACGATGCAGGTCTGCTCGCGGAAGTAGGCGAAATCGAACATCATCAGCCCGGTCACGGCAAGCATCACCAGGAACGATAGCGGATGCTCCAGCGGCGAGCGGCGGACCCATTGTGCCAAGGCCTCGACGCCGACGAAATAGGCCAGAAAAGTGTGGGCCAGGTAGGCGGAAATCAGCAGATACAGGACATATTTCGCCACCGTGCGGGGCCTCGTCCGCTTCCGCCCCGGACGATGCTGGGCCCCGGGCGGGCCGTCGAAAAGCCGCTCGATCGGCCGGAAAACGAATTCCATGTACACCGTCTGTGGGCATATCCAGCCGCACCACACGCGGCCGATCAGGGCCGTCACCAGGCAGATACCCAAGACCAGCGTGATCAGAGCCAGGGCCAGGAGCAGCGTGTCGGTTGGGAGGAAGGTGAAACCGAGGATGGTGAACTCGCGATGCGGCAGGTCCAACAACACCGCCGGCTTGCCATGGATCGTCAGATAGGGAATGAGCGTAAAAACGGCGATCAACACGTAGGCCAGGATCCGTCTCGCCCGCAGATAGGGCCCTCGGGCAAGCCGCGGATGAAGCCAGCGTCGCGAGCCGTCTTCCATGAGTGTGGAAAGGACTCGGCCATCGGGCACAGGTGGAGCGGAAGTCACTTCTGCGGGCTCCCCGGTTTCGCTTCACCCTTGGACTTTTCGGCCGCTGTGTTCTGAAAGGGTATGTTGATGTCATCCACAAAGATGCCAGTGCTGGGCTGGCCTCCGGCGGCTTCGCTCGCAGCAGTCGGCCAAGGCGGGATCTTTTCGCCATAGGGCTCCGGCTGATGGTGGCTCGGCAGGTTTCTTGCCCCGCAGTTTGGCCACGAAGGCCGACATCAACACGATTTCATTGGGATGCAAGCGGGTCTTCCAGGCGGGCATGCTTCCGCCCGCAGCGCCGTTCTTGATGACCTTGGCGATGTCGGTGATCTTCTTCACGTTCTTGTAGTAGTCGTCGGTCAAGTTGGGGCCCACCACGCCGCTGCCATCGGGACCGTGGCAGGACTGGCAATTGGTGAGGAAAACGCTGTTGGCATAGAGCATCCAATCGGCGTCGTCTTTGTACTTCAAGAGCGTCGGGACGTCATTCTTGAGATCGCCCATGCTGCCGAACCGTTGCTTTACGTCCTCGGCCGCCGCGGTGTTCCAGGCCTCGGCCAGCGTCCAGCCGTTGTTGCCGACTTGAAAAAAGAGGAAGTAGACCACGCTGAAGAGCACCGTCAGCAAGAAAATCGCGTGCCACCAGCCGGGGCACGGATTGTCGTACTCCTGGATGCCGTCGTACTGGTGATCGAGCAACTGGTCGTGGGCCATGGTGGGTTCCTTCAGCTACTTCTCATCGTCCTTCCACAACTGGGCGTCGGCCTCGATGCGTTCATGCGGCCGCAGGAATGTCCAGGCGACGATCGCCACAAAGGCCGCTACCGCCGCGATCATCATGCCCGTCCGCAGGGGATCGGCGATCAATTGCAGGGTTTCTATGGTCATGCTGTTATCGGTTCTCCGCTCAGGGTGTCTTCGCCTGGGTTGGAGCGGCCGGCGCCGATGCCGGGGCCGGCTCGGAAATGTCGCGGCCGAGCTTGTCCAAGTAGGCGATCAGGGCGATGACTTTCTTGTCCTTCAGATCGCCCGGCGATTCGTATTCGGTAATCTTCGCAACAATTCCGTCGGCCTGCTTCTTCGCGTCTTCAACGCAGTTCTCGATCTCTTGGTCCGAATACGGCACACCCAGCATCCGCATCCCGCGCATCCGCTGTGGAATGGCGTCGATCTCGGCCTTCGATTCCAGGAGCCAGGCATACTCCGGCATGATCGACTGGCCTTGCGAGGTATCCCGCGGGTTGCGGAAGTGGCGAATGTGCCAATCGGGCGTCAACTTCTTATTATACAAGCGGGCCAAGTCGGGTCCGATCCGCCGCGAGCCCCATTGGAACGGATGGTCGTAAACTGATTCGCCCCCCTTGCTATAGTCGCCGTATCGTTTGGTCTCGGCCAGGATCGGGCGGATCATCTGCGAATGGCAGTTGTAGCAACCGTTCTCGATGTAGATGTCGCGGCCCAGCAACTCCAGCGGCGAATAGGGCTTCACGACGGAGATCGTGGGGATGTTCGACTTAATGAGGAACAACGGGATGACCTCGAACAGCGTCGCCACCACCACGGCGCAAATCACCCACACCAGGAACCGCAGCGGTTGCCGCTCGCCGCGGCGGTGCCACCAGCCTTGCTGCCAGAACGTCCAGCGAGTGGGCAAACCCGATCACGGCCGCGCCCTTCAGTCGCGATTCGGGGACCGGCGGCTCGACGTACTTGGGCGACAAGGCGGGCGCCTCGTGGACGGTCTCTTCGTACTTGGCCGGCCGGGCAGCCCAGGTCTTCAGCAGGTTGATGCCGCAGAATAGCATGCCCAACAGGTAGAGCGTGCCCCCGGCCGCGCGAATCCAGTACATCGGCATCAGCACCATCACCGTTTCCAGGAAGTTGCTGTAGCGCAGGCCGCCCATGGGATCCAAGGCCCGCCACATCAGACCTTGCGTCAAGCCCGCCACGTAAATGGGCACGATGTACAGCAGCAGGCCGATCGTGGCGATCCAGAAGTGGGCATTCATCAACTTTTTGCTCCACAAGGCGGCTTGGAACATTCGCGGCATCAGCCAATAGAGCATGCCGAAGGTCATGAAGCCCACCCAACCGAGCGTGCCGCCGTGTACGTGGGCAATGATCCAGTCGGTATAGTGCCCCAGGGCGTTGACCTCCTTGACGGAAAGCATCGGGCCTTCGAAGGTCGACATGCCGTAGAAGGTCACGCCCACGACGAAGAACTTCAAGATCGGATCGGCGGCCACCTTGCCCCAGGCCCCGCGGAGGGTGAGCAGGCCGTTGATCATTCCGCCCCACGACGGCATCCAGAGCATCACCGAGAAGAGCATCCCCAACGTCGAGGCCCATTCCGGCAATGCCGTATAGTGCAAGTGGTGCGGCCCGGCCCAGATGTAGATGAACACCAGCGACCAGAAGTGGACGATGCTCAAGCGGTAGGAATAGACCGGCCGCTGGGCCGCCTTGGGCAAATAGTAATACATCAGGCCCAGGAAGGGCGTCGTGAGCATGAAACCGACCGCGTTGTGACCGTACCACCACTGCATGAAGGCGTCTTGCACACCGGCATAGACCGGATAGCTCTTCATCGGCCCGACCGGCAGTTCCAGGCCATTGAAGATGTGCAGGATGGGAATCGTCACCACCGTGGCCATATAGAACCATAGGGCCACGTACATGTGGCGTTCGCGGCGCGTGAAGATCGTGCCGAAGAAGTTGACGGCGAAAGCCACCCAGACCACGGCGATCGCCAGGCCGATAGGCCATTCCAACTCGGCATATTCCTTCGACCTGGTATAACCGAGCGGCAGAGTGACTGCGGCCGCCACGATGATCAATTGCCATCCCCAAAAATGGAACCAACTGAGGAAGTCGCTGAACATGCGGGCCTTGCAAAGCCGCTGCGTCGAGTGGTAGACGGCGGCAAAGACGGCGTTGCCGGCGAAGGCGAAGATGGCCGCATTGGTGTGCAACGGTCGCAGCCGGCCGAACGATAGGTAGGGCAGGCCGAGGCTCAACGCCGGCAATACGAGCTCCAGGGCGATGATCAGGCCGACGAGGAGGGCGACGACACCCCACAGGACGGTGATCATCAAAAACGCGCGAACCACGGCATCGTTATAGACGAACTTTTCCAGCGGGCCCTTTTCCAGCGGATCGTCGCCACCGCGAGTGGGGAGTCCCGTGGTATTGCCTGCGGGTGTCGTGGAATCGGAAGTCACAATCGCCCCCTGGATGAAGGATGCCGGTGAAATCGCCTGGATTCACCAGCGTTTGGCGTAGGATCGGCGCGGAGAATACAGGTAGGAATGCCTATATTCCTAAGATTTTCGCCCAGCCCTTGGGCTAAGTCAAGCCCTTTTGCCAAGTCCACCAGACATTAATGGCGATTAGTGTTCCTTTCTCTTTTTCCTTTTCTCTACTTCGCCTCGGGGCGGCAGTACGAAAGCGCCAACAGCACGTAGCCCGTCACCAGGTTCGGATCGCCTTCCAGCCAGCGGCCCTTGGGATTGACCCACGACCCGTTGTCTTGTTGCTTGGAGGCCAGCACGGCGACGAGTTCCTTCCGCCAATCGTGCTTCACGCCCTTGGCGTCTTGCAGCGTGTCGCCGCCGATGGCCGCTAGGGCCTTGGCGAAGACGTGATAGTAGTAGAAGAGACCATCCGGCCCGACGCCCGGGTTGGTCTTCAGGTCGTAGTTTTCCTGGATCCATTTCGTGGCCGCCTTGACGCGGGGATCGTCGGCCTTCACGCCGCAGTAGATCATGCTCTTCAGGCCGGAGTAGGTCATCGAGGCATAGCTTCGCAGCCCGCCGTTGGGCAGCTTGTCGGCCTCGCTTTCGCCGCCATTGGCGGGCGTGTAGTAGAAACCACCGTCGGGGTTCTTGGCCGCGACCGGCGTCGTGTTGTATTCGCTTTCCAGGTTCTGGCAGCGCGAGACGAAGACCAGGGCCTTCTTCATGGCTTCATCGTCGGGACCGTTGCCGGCGTCTTTCAAGGCGTCGATCAAGAAGGCCGTGTTGGAAAGATCCGGCCGCTTGTTCTTGCCATAGCCGGCGCCGCCGTAGAACGGATCGGACTTGTCGATCTTCCTTGTCGGGTCGTTTTCGTTCTCGGCCTCGGTCCATTGACTTGCCTTGAGATACTTCTCCGCGTTGCGAATGATCTTGTCATAGCGCTTGTCGGAATTTGCCTGGACGAAACAAGCCAGGCCGATGCACGTCTCGTAGTTCTTGTAGCCCAGCTTGGGACTATAGATGCCGCCATCGGGCTGGACGTAGCTTTCCAGGAACTTCAAGCTGCGGGCCACCAGTGGATCGTCCGGCGAGCGGCCGTTGCGCAGCATCCCGGTGGCCACCAGGGCGGTCACGCCAACGCCCGCCTGGGGTGTGAACGCGCCGTCGGAGGACTGACGTTTGGCGAGGTACTCGATCGCCTTGGCCGCCACGGCGTCGATTTTGGGCTCGGCCGCCACGGCCGCGCCGAGGCTGCCAAGGTGGAGCAGTCCGGTTGCCGAAAAAGTGGTAACGGCCGTAGCCGCGGCAAGAAAGCGGCGGCGGGAGGCTGAAGGGTGCGTGTTTCTGGTGTTCATGACGGGTGGGCTCCAAAAATACTCGGGCAGGGAAGGTTCAGACAACGACCATGCATTCGGCATGCCCGAGCACGATCGGGGAAGGAAAAAAGCGTTATCTCTAGATTATACCATGGTTTGCGGCGAAAGAGATCCTTGCATTGGGGCAGTAGGGGTGTCGAACCTGTCGTCAGCCGTGTCGGAAAGACTGACATCTCTCAAGTCACGGGAACCCTGCCCCAGGCCACATCCTCCGCTAAGTCGCGGTCGGTTTCCCACGTGGCGACCCATTCCAACCAGGGCACGACCAAGGGGCCGATATCGATTTGCTCCGCGCCGCCGCTGGCCGAATCCGCCTCGCTGCGGCGGCAGAGGACCTCGATGCCGCCCGTTTTCAAGACGTTGATTACCGCCAGGCGAAAGACGCGGCGGCCCGCCGCCGGAAAACATTCGCCGCCGACCGTTCCGGATAGGTCGAGTCGCAGCCGACCGTCGAGCAGTTGGAACGCCACGACGAGCGGACCTTCCACCGCGCCGGGCATCACGACGTCCACGGAGGCATCGTTCGTGGCCAGATGGATCTCGCCCACCTGCGGACGAGGACCGCTCCAGCCGCAGTCTGCGGCGAACCAAGCCGTGAACTCCCGCTCGATGTAGCGCTGCAAGTTGATTTCGACGTGATGCAGCACGTCACGATGTTTGCGGGCCACGCCCGGATTGCCGCCGCGGAGCGCCTTGCGCTCGGCGCGGCGAAGCTTGGCGAACCGCTTGGGTATCGTGCCGGAATGGAGCCCCGGCCTGAGAAGCCGCGGCAGCGTCTCGCCATGCGACCCGACGAGCACGGGATCGAGCGTTTGGGAGCGGTTGGCCGCAAACAGCCGCCAGTTCTCCTTCAGTTCCCAAATCAGAAAGCCGAAGATGCCGGGCGTCAGCGTGACAATCAGGAACGTCATGACATCGGCCATGGCGGCGTTCATGCGCTGGGCAAGCAATCCGTGCAGGTTCATGGCGATCCACATCGGCGCCATGATCTTGTGCGAGACCGTGACCCAAGGCACGTGCTTGACCGGATTCAACTGGGGCTCGATCAGCAGGTTGACGCAAAATCGGATCACGTAGGCCACGAAGAACCACACCGTGCCCAGGGCCCCTTTAAGGACCATCGCCAGCCGGCCCTGCCCACTCTTGAAGCGCAGCCATTCATCGACCGCGTACATCAGCCGCTCGATCAACTGCATGAGGCGACGGAAGAGATCGACGAACCACCAGAAGAGTCCCGTCAGGAAGCGGATACCGAAACGATGCCAGCTTTCCACGCTCCAGTCGATGAGCATTTCCTCGACGTTGCGGCCGAATCGCGAGTTGATCAACACGTTCAGCAAGAGGAAAATCGCCCCCATATCGCTCGCCATAGGCCAAATCGCCAGGGGCCGCGGCAGGAGTTGCCAGACGACAAGCGTCGGCAGCAGCGGCTTGACGACGTAGCGGAAGAGGAAGAGGATGACGGGACTGTGCATGATCCGCTGCACCAACGGCAGGCTGAAGAACCAGCGGAACGGATCGAACAGGACCAGCCGCAACGTCTGGCCGGCAAGCGTGAGCAACTCCCAGCAGGCCCCACGGAACCGCGGGACGTGGATCAGTCCGAAGAGAAAGATGCCGACCAAGAGCGTAGGTCCGTAGCTTGCCCAATCGCTCCAAGTCGGCGCGTAAAACTCTTCTCTGCCCGTCACGATATGCCCGAGGTGCTCCGCGACGACCAGGATTACGACCGCGCCGCCGAAGGGAATCGCCAGGTACTTCGTCAGGCAGCGGCCCAGGAACGTGCCGAACGCAAGGAGGCTGAATCGCTGGATCCAGCGCTGGTAAAAATCGCCCCGCTCGTAAACGCCGTCCAAGCTGACGGCCAATCGCTGGTTCAGCCGCAGAACGGCGTCGCCGCGGAAGAAGTCGCGCGGGCCGGCACAATCGGGCTGTTTGAGATGGTTGCGGGAAACGGCGTCGCGGACATCACCCAGGGTGAGAAATCCCCGCTCAACGATGCGGTCGAGCAACTCCTCGACCAACTTCTTGCGCGAGACGTCCTCCACGAGGTTTTGCGGCAGCAGGCCGACTTTATCGAGCATGGCGACGATCTTGGGGCGAAATCTCTCGCGCAGGTGGTTCTCCGCTGTCTCGGTCGCCGCGCCCAAGACTTCCGCAAGCTGCCGCCGTTGTCGTTCCGAGATTCGCACGGAAGGCAGTCGCCGCTGGGCGCTGCGCAAATGCCTTGAAACGAGCACCAGGCGCTGGTTGGGCAGCTCGCGGCGGATTGGCCGGCGGCCCAACGAGAGGATCCAGTGCATCACGTCGACCGTCGAGATCGCCCGCCCCTGATCGACGCATACCTTTTGCAGGTCGTACAGCAGCCGCGCCTCGATCGTCCACAATCCCCGCGGCGTCTGATGGGCCAAGGCCAGCAGGGCCTCGCGCCAGGGCCGCGGTTCCTCGCCTTCGATGCCCAGGGCCGTTTGCAGGCGATCGACCAAGCCACGCACTTCTTCTCGTAAAGCGGTCGCGGCTTCCGCAGCCCGCTCGCGCGGGGCCCAGAACTCGGCTCGGGCGCGACGAATGGCGGCCCCCGCCAGATTGCCGCGGACCGCCTGACGCTCGGCCCGTTGCGACCAACGCACGTACTTTTTCTCCGATCGCTGCCGGCCGCGGGCCCAGTCGGCGCCGCGTCCACGCGTTGCGGGGTCTTCACGAAAGTCGGGAATCATTGCCAGCGGATCGGCGTCGAAGGCCTCGGCCGCCTCGCGTGCCGCCTCGCGCAGTTCCTCCGGCTGGGGCGTGCCGGGCAGGCGGGTCGCATCCAGAATGGGCTCCGCCTGGATGTCCTCGGCAACGATCGCATCCACCTTTTCCAGCGACTCCAGGGCCGGAAAGAAACTGGCCGTCAGGTACGGCCGGAAGTAGCGAAGGCCCAGGTACACGGCCACGAACTCGACGTAGGCCGACGGGTCGTCGTAGGGCGGCAGGAGGAAGCGCTCTTGCCGCAGCACGTTGCGGACCTCATCCACCGCCAGACTGCCCAGTGCCGCCAGGCGTCTCTCGGTTTCCGCCGTGCCGAAGCGTTGCTGCTCGACGAGACGCAGGAATTCCTCGTGTACCCGCGCGTGGAAGAGCAGTTCCCAATAGTCCAAGAGGATCTCGCCGCGCGGCCGCTCTTCGAGGATCTCGCTGCTCGGGCGCTCCAGCAGGATGACGTCCTCCGGCAGGTCTTCCGTGGGGCCGAATCCGATCTCGCTGCGATCGGCGATTTCCAGCAACGCCTTTCGCGGAATGACGTAGGTCTTGCCGTGGGGCACGCGAAACCCCATGCCCGGCAACGAGGCGTGCAACCGTATCACCCGTCGCAGAAGCCGCGGCAGTACGAGCCGCGCCGCCGGTTCGACGGAGGCCAAGGCCCGTTCCAATTCCGGCAGGCTGATCCGCGCATCGTTAGCTGCGGCCAACTTTTCGCGGCGTGTGCGAAGCCATTTCCAGGGATTCTTCACAGAGTGCAGAGATTGGGGGCGCAGGGCGCGGTGTAGGGTGGGCCGAGTGAAACGAGTCCCACCATTTATCGGCGTTTTCCTGGTGGGACTCGTTTCACTCGGCCCACCCTACCTCTTCGGAAACTTGTACTGTGGATTCTTCGGATCAAAATCGGCGTCGCTGTAGCCGTTGTTGAGTTTCAGGTCGAGATACGTATACTCCTCCACAAGCTGCGGCCCCTGGCTGCGGTCCAGCGGCAACTCGTAGACCTCGACGCGGATTGGGAAGTGCAATTCGTCGTCAAGGAACACGCGGGCCAGATAGCCCATGGTCTTCGGCTCATGGACCGGGTAGGTGATTTCCAGCAAGGTACACGTTCGCGTGTTGATCCGGGCCTGGCGGCGCCGCTTGACCGTGACCTGGCTGGGATCGCCCGCCGACTCGCCGCGCCGGATCAATTGCCGGCAGAGGTTGGCCAGGCCGATTTCGGTAATCGGGTAATGCTCCCCCTGCATCGCGAGCCAGCCTTTCGGATCCAACGGCAGGGTTAAACGGCTGCCGAAGAACTTGGGCGTATGGGCCAGCAACATGTCGTTATTTCGCCCCTGAACATAGATCACCTCGCGGTCCTTCACGAGTTCGTTGTCGCTCCGGCTGATGAAATTGAGGTAGACGCTGAAGGGCTTTTCGCGAATCTTGGCAAACATCACGGTCGTGATGTAATCCTTGTCGCTGAGATCCTTGTCGACGAGTTTCCTGCTGATTCGTTCCTTCTTGACAATAATTGCCGAGTAGTCGCGTACGTTGTGCTCGATCTCATCCAATGCCTGATGAGCGGTGGCCATGGCCTCTTGCAGCGTGGTGGGCTCACTGACGACGCCATACCGAGTGGCTGTTTCGCTAATCGTCGCCTGCGACGGTTGCCACCAGCCGAGGCCGAAGTAGCCGATTCCAGCTACCAGGGCCAGGACCAGGGTGACGATTACCGAAATTCTGACAATCCACCGCCACATCTTTTCCCCTACTTGAAATATCATGTCATTTTCGCTTGTTTTGGCTGGGAAAACAAGCCATGCGAAATCCCGGCGCTCCCGGGCTAGGTTCGCGGATAATTGTATCAGGGTCGGCCCGCGCTCGTCGACCCGCGTGCGGGTACCCTGGAACTGTCCTCTCGACCACTTTACGGTTCTCCCGGTTTGCAAACCATGGCGTTTGACGCTTCCGCGCCTGGAGGTTACACTGTGCCGTGGAGGACGTTTATGACAATTCTTCGGAGACATTTCCATTTCACGCTGGCTGTGCTGGCTGGCACGATCATGATGGTTTCCAGCGCTGTTGCCGAGCCCAAGGATAACGATAACGACTCGCGGGCGAGGCGATTCATCGCCCGGCATGAGGCGACGGTCCGCCCCCTGGAGACCGAGTCCAGCCGCTGCTGGTGGGAGGCCAACACCACGGGCAGCGACGCGGCCTTTCAGAAGAAGGAGGAAATCGAGACGCGGCTCGACCTGCTGCTGGCCAACCGCGAAACGTTTGCCGAACTCAAGCAGATCCATGCAGGGCCGATCCGCGATCCCCTGGTCGCCCGGCAAATCGCCGTGCTCTATCTCCAGTACCTGGGACAGCAGATCGACCCCGCGTTGATCAAGGAAATGTCGGCCCGATCCAACGCGGTGGAGAAGGCATATAGCGTCTTCCGCGCCAAGGTCGGGGGAAAGGAGCTGACCGAGAACGGGGTCCATGACGTTCTGCGGACCTCGAAAGACTCTGCCCAGCGGCGGGCGGTCTGGGAGGCGAGCAAGGCCGTGGGACCGATCCTCGAGCCGGACGTCATCAAACTGTCCCGGCTGCGGAACCGCGCGGCCCGGCAACTGGGCTTCAAGGACTTTTACGTAATGCAGCTTGCCCTCTCCGAATTGACCCGGGAGCAGGTGCTCAAGCTGTTCGACGAGCTCGACGCCTTGACCCGCCGGCCGTTCCACGCGGCCAAGGCCGAGATCGACGCGGCGCTGGCCCGCCAGTGCGGCGTGAGAAGTCGGCGAGTTGCGGCCGTGGCACTATCACGACCCGTTCTTCCAGGAGTCGCCGGCCATCTATGGCGATTTCGCGTCGGTCTACCGGAAGATCGACACGGTGAAGGTCGTCCGCAAGTTCTACGAGGGTATCGGCCTGCCGATCGACGACGTGCTGGCCCGCAGCGATCTTTACGAGAAACCCGGCAAGTGTCCGCACGCTTTCAGCCAGGACATGGACCGCGAGGGCAACGTCCGCGTGCTGGCCAACGTGGTGCCGGGCCAGGAATGGCTGACGACGATGCTGCACGAGTCGGGCCATGCGACGTATTCGAAGAGCATCCCGCGGAGCGTTCCCTACGTCTTGCGAGTCGAGTCGCATGCCTTGACCACCGAAGGCGTGGCAATGATGTTCGAGCGGCTGGCCGGCGATGCCCGTTGGCTTGAGGTGATGGGGCGTGAATATGCCGGACGCGGAGCAGTTCGCTGCCGCGTCGCGCAAGCTCCGTCGCAACAGGCTGCTGATCTTCTCTCGTTGGTGTCAGGTCGTGTGCCGTTTCGAGATGGCCCTATACGACAATCCGGAACAGGATCTGAACCGCGTCTGGTGGGACCTGGTGGAGAAGTACCAGGAAGTGAAACGGCCCGCGGGGCGGAATCAGCCCGACTATGCCAGCAAGATTCACATCGTCACCGCCCCGGTCTACTACCAGAGCTACATGCTGGGCGAGTTGTTCGCCTCGCAGGTGCATCACGCCATCGCCCGCGACGTACTCCACGGCGCCGATCCGGCGGCGGCGGTTTATGTGGGCAATCCGGCCGTGGGCCAGTTCATGCGCGACGCGGGTCTTCGAGCCCGGCTGCACGTTGGACTGGAACCAGCTTTCGCGGCATGCCACCGGCGCGGAGTTGAACTCGAAGGCCTTTGCGGAAGATTTGAAGGATTAAATTCCCATGCAAAGAACAGTTTCCGGTCAAACTTTGGAACTCCATCAAGGCGACATTACCTTGGAGGAGGTCGACGCCATCGTCAACGCGGCCAACAGCCATTTGATGGGCGGGGGCGGCGTGGACGGCGCTATGCATGATCGCGGCGGGCCGACGATCATGGCCGAGACCCGTGCCAAGTATCCCCAAGGCTGCCCCACCGGCTCGGCCGTGGTCTCGACGGCCGGCAACCTCAAGGCCCGCTACGTGATCCATGCCGTCGGTCCTGTCTGGCGGGGCGGGCAGAAGGGCGAGGCCGAGTTGCTGACCGGGGCCTATCATCGCTCGCTGGAGTTGGCCGTCGAGCACGATTGCCGCACGATCGCCCTGCCCGCCTTGAGCACGGGCGCTTACGGTTATCCCATGGATCTGGCCGCCCGCGTGGCCTTGCAGACGGCGATCGATTTTCTCCGCCAGCACGGCAAGCCCGAGCGGGTGCGTTTCGTGCTTTTCGACGCCGGGGCCTACGGGGCTTTTGCCGTGGCGCTGGAGGAACTGACGTAACCGCGAATTCCGCCCCGAAGGCGATTCGAGAGAATACGTCTGGTCTACCTATTGACTTCGTAGATTTCCCGGCTTTTTGACCCCTGTCGTCGAATCGCGTTCACGAGAGGTTAGGCATGAGTGAGTTGTTTCTGGGCTGTTTCATTCGAGGCGATGAATCTGTTGTTTTGGAATTCCTGGCTAACGACCGGCTCGTTGATTCCCTGGGCGTCGCCACGTTTTCCGATGTGCTTTCGGTTGTCTTTGTTAGGCAGTTACGATCATGCACTATTCCGGATAACGAGATCGATCGCTTGGCACGAAGCCTTTCAACTCGATTCTCGGATGCGCTTATTGTGGACTATGATAGCCGGCTGGGATATCGGCAAACAAGAATCTACGCAAGCGGCGAATTGCGTCGAAGTTTTGACAAGGACGACGAACTCTGGGTTCCATTGGATGAAAGTGGTGAGCCAATGAAGGAGGCGCCGGCTCTCAAGTGTGCCGATCTACTGGAGGACGAAGAATATGAAACCATTCGGGATGCGATCGACTTAGGTTTTGAAGCGTTCCAAAGTGGAAATAGGGCTGAATTCAAGGCATTCATTCCAAAGATTTGAAGCTAGGCAGATTTTTCGTGCATGGCTTACACCAGCCTTTCTTGGGCACGACATCACTGACTTGGTCGCCAGAGCCCTCCCGTGGCTATCGATGTGGATTACCGTGGCGGTGATGATCCGCAACCGCGCCTGGGCCAAGCGGCGATAGGGCGCTTCGATTACCTCCGCGACCGGCGCAGAGAGGTTCCTGCCTGGCGATTGAACGAGAAACCCGATTCACGAACCGTGCGGCGGCTCATCGGCGCCGTTGTCATCCGCCGCCTGTTCTTCATCCTCCCCGTCGTCGCCCCAAAACTCCTTTTCATCGTGCATGTCGTACTTCTTGGCAATGACCGGATCGGTGGTCACCAAGTAGGCATAATCGTCGGACGTGCCGCCCTGCGGATCGAGAGTCACGCCGTCCGCAAGCATCGAGCGAAGAGTGTCCGCCGCGGACTGTAGCCCTGCAATCATGTCTTCAAGCGATTCCGCTTTGGCCGTAAGCCACTTGTTGCGCCAAAGCGCGATATAGCGCTTCGCGGGCGGGTGGGCATCCTCCCAAAGCTGCTCGTACTTGTCCTGCACGAACGGATTCAACGTGCCGGCAAAGTCGCGCGGAAGGTCCAGGGCTTTGATCAATTCGACCACGTCGGCCAGGTCTTTCATGCGCTCCGAATTGGTCATCCCCGAGGCCAGCTTCAATTCGACGAGGGCCTGGAGGTTGATGTATCGGATGCCGTCGATTTCGTCTGCGACCGACGCCGGAGTCGGGAAGGCAACCGGCTTCGGTTTCCCGTCGCCCGGGAATTCCCCGGTCAACAAGAACTCGATCTTGACGCCGTGTTCGCGTGTCCCGAAGGTTCTTGCTGCCCTGGAATGGACGGCGGTAGCCTAGCCCCTCCAACTTCTTGATGGATCTCCTTGAGGCCCTCGCGGGTGACCAACAAGTCGACGTCTTCGGTGAACCGGCGGTATCCGTGCTGAAACATCGCCATGCCGCCGACGACAACATAGTCGATGCCGAGTTCGCTTAGCTTCCGGGTTATTCTTTTCAGGGCAAGGTGTGTCTCGCTCGTTCCTTGAAAGAACCTGCTTCCCTCGCTCATGGCCCACTCCCTTTCGCGATCCAGCCGATCTTCGTAGGGCTCCGCTTCCGTTGCGCTGGACGCGGCCTGCAAAGGAGCAACTGACCGCAGTCGATTTTTCGTGGTTGGCTGTTTCATGGCCCTCGGTTCGCCGATCTCCGACGGCATACTTGCAATGATACCCTATTTTAGCACTTCAGCAGAGAAATCGGGTAATCACGAAAGCACGAAAAGGCGAAAGAGATTCAGCGGACGAGTTGAGAATCCCCAGATTCATGCTCTTTTTCGCGTTTTCGTACTTTCGGGCTTTCGTGATCACTTTCCTTCTTTCGCTGCGCTAAGTGGTGGGCCGGCGCTCACCGACCCACGCGCGAGTGCCCCGGACCTGGTCCCACCTACAGTTCGCACTCCGTCCCAGCGCCTTGGCGATCCGCCGCGGCAACTCGGCCTCGACCATCGTCTCGATGTCCTGCGGCAAGACCAGCGACCAGTTGGGCCATTGGTCGACCGTGCCGGGCATGTTGGGCCGCTCGCGGCATCGCCTGGGCGTCTTCCAGCGTGGCGGTGATGATCCGCGACGGGGCCTCGGCCAGCCGGCGATAGGCCGCTTCGATCACCTCCGCGACCGGCGCATCGCTTTCCACGCCGAGCATCTGCGCGCAAGCGATCGCGGAGCTGGCGCATCTCGTCGCCGACCGTCAGGCCGATCGAGCGCTGGGCCGCCTCGTCGGCCCCGCTCCAGAGGCCGGCGATCGTGGGCAGGTCGTGCGTCGTGACCGAGGCCATCGACAGCTCGGGATATTCGGCCGGCGGATCGGCCTTCGAACCAGAGCAGCCGGCACGAGAGCATGCGCCGCAGGGCCAGCCGCTGGCGGACGCCCGGCTCGACGGTGCCCAGGTCCTCGCCCACGATGAAGGCCCCGGCGCGATGGCTTTCCAGGGCCACGATGCCCAGCAGATCGTCGGCCGGATAGCGGACATACCAGCCCTTCTGCGGATGCTGGCCGTTGGGAATCCACCACAAGCGGAAGAGGCCCATCACGTGATCGATCCGCAAACCGCCGGCGTGCCGCAGCGTGGCCCGGATCGTCTCGATGAACGGCTCGTAGGCGGCCGCGCGGAGCCTGGCGGGAACAAACGGCGGCAATTGCCAGTCCTGGCCGTCGGCATTGAAGGCGTCGGGCGGGGCGCCGACGACCATCTCCTTGGCCAGCAGGTCTTGCCACTCCCAGGCGTCCGCGCCGCCGGGATCCATGCCGATCGGCAAGTCTTGCAGGATGGGGATCGCACGCGAGGCCTCGGCCAATTGCCGATCCAGCAGCCATTGCAGCCAGGCATGATAGCCCACCTCGCCGGAATGCTCGGCCGCGAACCGCGCGACGGCCGCGTTGTCGGGCCGGCGATATTCGTCCGGCCACTTCCGCCAGTCGGGGCCGAATTTCTCGGCCAACGCGCAGAACGTGGCGAAGCGTTCCAGCGACACTCCTTGCTCGCGGCGAAAGGCGGTGAACTGCTCACCCTCACCCCCTGCCCCTCTCCCATCCTGCCGAGTACGGCAGGCGGGAGAGGGGATCTCCCCTTCTCCCCCTCCCCCTCTCCCCCTCTCCCTCGACTCGCTGCGCAGGTGCCCCGCCCTTCTCCCAGATCGCCCGCAAGGCCTGCGTGCTTGAGATGGAAGACGCGGTCCCGATCCAATCGCGGCAAGCCATTCAGCCCGCGGGCCTCGGCGGCCAGTCGAGCGAGTTCCGGCCCCAACCGCTGAGCCCCGGGAACATCTTCTACGCAAAGATAGAGCGGATTGCGAAATCGCCGCGTGGTGGGATAGTACGGACTGGCCCCCTGGGGCACGACGGGGGCGGGCGGACCGAGCGGATTGATGAGCATCATGCCGGCCCCAAGTCCGGCCGACCACTCGGCCAGTCGCCGCAGGTCGGCCAGGTCGCCGATGCCCCAGCTTTGCCGCGACCGCGTGCTGTGAAGCTGCACGGCCCAGCCCCAGCAAGGCCCGCGGGGCTCGATGCACCGCCACGGCGTGACGATGATCCGCGTCCGCCAATCGCCGGCCGTGGGATAGAAGTCGTGATAGCCCAGCGGCAGATCGGCCGGGAGCAAGTCGCCGACGGGCCGTCGCGAGCCGTCTTCCAGGATGAGTTGCCCCGGCGTCGGCCAGGGTACGGCCGTGCCGGCACGGATCACGCGGACTGCCTCGCGGCCCGGCGATCAACGCGATTGGCCTCGGGGCCGCCCATGGCATCGAGGATCGCTGTGGGAGTATCGGCGGGGATCTCCTCCCAGCGGTAATCGGGTCCGGGGTCGAAGGCGGCGTCCAAGGCGTGATGGTCCGTCATGCGCGGCAGATTCCGGGGTTGTCTGGTTCTGTGAGCTTTTAGATTGTACACGAGCGGAGAAGCGGCATATATGAAGTGCGGAGGCTTGCCACCGCACTGCAAAGCTCCCCACCCTTCCCCCCCGCCTGCAAATCGGCTAAGCTGAAGCTATCATGACGCACCGCATCAGCTTCGTCTCCGATCTGCACTTGTTCGCCCGGCGGTCCGAAGCCCCGCGGTATGCCGACGCGATTCGCACGGCAGCGCGGCGGTCGGCCGTGCTGGTCTTGGGCGGCGATATTTTCGACTTTAGCTGGTCGACCTTGCCGACGCTGGCGGACACGGTTGAGGCCGCCTTTCATTGGCTGTGGCATTTGGCGGCCGAGCATCCGCAATGCCAAATCCATTATCTGCTGGGCAATCACGATTATTGCCAGCCGTTCCTGGATTACCTGGAGCAACACGCGCAACTCATTCCGAATTTTGCCTGGCACCACTTCTATCTGCGGCTGGGGTCGAATGTCTTCATGCACGGCGACGCCGTCGAGAAGAAAGAGACGACCCATGAAAAGCTGCTGAAGTATCGTTCGCGGTGGCTGAATCGGCCCATGGCCGGAAAGTTCAGCCGCGGGGCCTACGCCGTGGTCCATCGCGCCCGCCTGCACCAGCCGCTGGCCTTTCTGCTCCATCGCAAGCGTCGCGTGGCCCGGCGGATCTTGAACTACCTGGACCATCTGGGCATGGGGCCGGAGACGGGCGTGCGGCACGTCTACTTCGGCCACATCCACCGCCGCATGTTCAACTATCGCTATCGCGGCGTGACGTTTCACAATTGCGGCGCGCCGATTGCCGGGCTGCGGTTTCGCATTCTCGAAGGCCATTACGACGGCAGCCTGCCGATCCACGACAGCCATCCCACGGCCGCCGCGGAGGGAAAATCCGAAATCCGAATGCCGAAATCCTAAAGAAATACAAATATCAAAGGAGAAAATTCAAAACGTTTCGATCATTCCTTATTCGTATTTTGTATTTGTTTAGGATTTCGGCATTCGGATTTCGGATTTTTTTCCTGCATGGTCACCACAATTGCCACTGGTGCCACGTGACCACGTAGATGCCCAAGAGCAGGTTGGTGGTAGCGTGGGCCAGTACGCAGTCCCAGGGATTGCGGGTGCGAACCATCAACCAGGTGACCATGCCGAACCAGACCGCCGCCGAGAGGAGTTCGCCGGGATGCGTGAGCATGGGCACGACGATGCTTATGGCCACGGCAGCCGCATTGACGTTACCGAAGGGCACCTTCCACCAGTCCTGATCCAGCACCAAACGCATGAGAAAGCCGCGGAGAAAGAACTCTTCGATCACCGGCACCAGCACCACCAGGCCGAAAAAACGGATCGCCAGAAAGGTCCACGCCCAGACGGCGGGCATCGTGTACCGATGGTCGGCGGCAAGTTGCCCCAGGGGATCGAACGCCGGACGCTGGCCGCCGAGCAAGTGGGCGGCCAAGTGCGTCAGCCCCAGCCGATTCGACAGATGCCAGAGACCGACCCAGACGACGATTCCCACCGCGCCGACGAGCAGGGCCAGCAGGCCCGGCGGGCGGCGGAATTGCTTATAGCCGGGCAAGACCAGGGCCATGGCCGCGAGAGTCAGGACGATCTTGGCCGTATAGACCAGGGGATAGGCCGAAGAAGACGCCAGGCCGAGCATCTTGCCGCCAGGCTCGCTGGGTGAAGGTTCGATCGAGCCGATGAGCAGATAGACCGCCATCGGCAGCACGAAGACCAGCCCCGGGTATGCAGCAACGCGAAGCACGAGTGTCGAAATCCCCCATCTTCCGCTCAACGGCGACGAGAGATGCAGATGTCGTCGGACAGCGACCGCGTGGCGGCCATGCCCAACTCGTTCAGGCTGCGGCGCCTGCCGATGACGTTCCAGGCGCCGATCCCTTGCAACTCTGGCATGACCTCGATGAGTTGATCGACCAGGGTCTGCGCCATCACGCGCGTGGTCGCGTTGTCGGCCTCTTCCAAGATCGACAAGGCCGTCTTCATCAGGCGAACCAACTGGGCCCGTTGCAGGAGCGGTTGCGAAATCGCCGCTTCCGAGTCGACGAGCAACTCGGCAACGGGCACGTCGAGGGCCTTCTGCCACTCGTAGAGCACACTCAGCGGCAAATCGTTGGTTTCTTCTTCCTGCCGGCGGACTACCGTCACGTCCACATTCATGCGCCGCGCAACCGTACGGCGCGATAGGCCTTGCATGCGGCGCACCGTGGCCAGGCGATGCAAGACCCGATGATGCACGGAGACGCCAACTTCTCCAGAGGTACCCATACTTACCGAATACTCGACAATGCTCATGACCCCTCCCTCACGCGGTCATGGCCGCTGGAGAACCGTCACCGGCAATTGCCCGACCGGCGGCGAAATCGCCACATGCTGCTTCTCCAATCGGTCACGAACCAACCTTCCCTACGGCGACGAGGGCAGTCCTTCAGCCCGCGTCACGTGATTCCGGCCGTTCGGCGAACGCCGAACTGGAGGCCGGGAAACAATGTCCGGAACCGCGCCGTCAGTTCACCCGAATTTGACGTGGCAAAGTTCTCGAACAAAATTCCAAAAGGAAACGATTTGAAGAGCGTTCGTGAAGAAGCTCCCCTTCCACTTCTTATGATACACCAACTGAGAACGGTCCGCAAGCAAAGAACAAAAAATCGTTATTTCGCGAGCGGAGCGGAAAAACAACTTGCGGATGGGGAGCGATAGCTCAAAAGAGGCATGCAGGTTTGGGGGCGTAACCCTATAAACCCTCGCGGGCGAATGTCCGCGCACGGCCCAGGTAATTGGGACGAACCGGCTGGCTGGTCCAAGTAATCCGTTCAAAGGTGGGGCGATGCCCATTGCGAACAACGACCACCTCACCCCGACTTTGCGTCAGGCCCGATCGCAGTACGGCTTCCTCGCCCAACGGCCGGGCATGCCGAATCGTGCGGATTTGCGGGTAGTGCCGCGAAAGTTCCTGGGCCACCTCGCTGGTGGCATCCGACGAACCGTCGTCGATGATCAGGAGTTCGAAACGCTCGCTCAGGTCCGAGGCCATCTCCAGGATTTTGGTGACCATGGCCGCTAATGTGGACTGGGCATCGCGGACGGGGAAGAGAACAGTCAGCGAACGATTCAAGGCCATGCCTTTCCGCGGAGAACCTATGCGGAAACCATGAAGGAAGGCGTCCAAGCACGCAGCGCCGGTTTTGGGATAGGTTCTATGGATGTGATTCTTTGCGCCACACTGAATTTCGGATTCCATTCCGGGGAAACTCCAGAGAAGCTGAAATTTCAACACTTGCGCAGTCCGTAGCGGGAGGGGGGGAAGTGTCGGCAGCGGCAGGGGGAGGGGAGAAAGGGAGAAGGGGAGAAGGGGGATACTATTTCCCGCTCCCTTTCTCCCCTTCTCTTCCCCCCCTGGAAAACCGGTCTTCCGGCCGTTATGCTGATAGGTTCTGCGTGCCAATTCTCTAACTGCATTTTGGAACCAGTTTCATGTCCGAATCTGCGAAAACTGCCACCGGGCCGGACTTCACTCGTGGCGACGGGCTTGTGCCGGCCATCGCCCAGGACTCCCAGTCCGGCCAAGTTCTCATGATGGCCTATATGAACGCCGAGAGTTATGCCGAGACCGTGGCTACGGGCCGGGCGGTTTATTTCAGCCGCAGCCGAAAAAAACTCTGGCGCAAAGGCGAAGAGAGCGGCAACGTGCAGATCGTCAAGTCGATCTACGTCGATTGCGATCAGGACACCATCCTCTTGAAGGTCGAGCAGATCGGCGGGGCCGCTTGCCACGAAGGCTACGCCAGTTGCTTCTTTCGCCGCGTGACCCCGCATGGCTTCGAGGTCGAAGGCCAACGAGTGTTCGATCCCGCGGAAGTGTATGGAAAAAAATGACCAAATCCGAATTTCGAAATCCGAAACAAATTCCAAACCTCAAATCCAAAATTCCAAACAAAATTCAAATCCAAAATTCAAAGGACCAAAACGCGCGGGCCCGGGGTTTTGGATTTTCTCCTTTTGAATTTTGAATTTGTTTGAGATTTCGGATTTGAGATTTGAAATTTCTCCCCTTCATCCTTCATCTTTCCCCGCCATGTCCACCATCCTCAAACTCGGAATCCCGGCCGGCAGCCTGCAGGAGGCAACGGGGGAATTGTTTCGCCGCGCAGGCTACAAGGTCACGTTCAGTTCGCGCAGCTATTATCCCACGATCGACGACGACGAGATCGAGTGCCTCTTGATCCGCGCCCAAGAGATGTCGCGCTACGTGGAAGACGGCGTACTGGACGCCGGCCTGACCGGCTTCGACTGGATCGTGGAAAACAACTCCGACGTCTACGAGGTTGCGGAATTGGTCTTCTCGAAGGTCAGCCGCCGCCCGGTCCGCTGGGTGCTCTGCGTGCCGGAGGGTTCGCCGATCCAGAGCGTCAAGGACCTTCAAGGCAAGCGGATCGCCACGGAAGTCGTCGGCCTGACGACCCGTTACTTGCAGAAGCACGGCGTGACGGCCAAGGTCGAATTCAGTTGGGGCGCCACGGAGGTCAAGCCGCCCAAGTTGGCCGACGCGATTGTCGAGGTCACGGAAACCGGCAGCTCGCTACGGGCGAACAACCTGCGGATCCTCGAAGAAATCTGCCAGAGCACGACCCGTTTCATTGCCAACCATGCGGCCTACACCGACCCCTGGAAGAAACAGAAGATCGACGACATCGTGATGATGCTTCGCGGCGCGATGGCGGCCGAGGGTAAGGTCGGCCTGATGATGAACGTACCTCGGGAGAAGCTCAAGCAAGTGCTGGCCCTGCTGCCCGCCTTGCAACAACCGACCGTTTCCAACCTGGCCGACGAGCAATGGGTGGCCGTGAACACGATCGTCGACGAATCGGTGGTCCGCAAGATCATTCCCCGCTTGAAGGCCGCCGGAGCGCGGGGGGTTGTCGAATATCCGCTAAACAAGATTATCGACTAAGGATTGCAAGATGAGTGCCGAAGAACGCCTGGCTGCGAAGCTATCCGAGTTGAAGACCCTCCTGCCGCCGGCCCCAGAGCCCAAGGGCGTTTATCGGCCGCTGGTGATTGTCGATAAATTGGTTTACGTTTCGGGGCATTTGCCCGTGCGGCCTGGTGGCGAGCTGGTGACCGGCCAGCTCGGCGCCGGACTGACCACGGAAGCCGGCTACGAGGCCGCGCAGTTAGTCGGATTGGGCATCCTGGCCTCGTTGCGCAAGCAGTTCGGCACGCTCGACCGGATTCGTCGCGTGGTGAAGGTCTTGGGCGTCGTCAACAGCACGCCGGAATTCACGCATCAGCCCGCGGTGATCAACGGTTGCAGCGAGCTTTTCGGGCAGATTTTCGGCCCTGACGCGGGCATCGGCGCCCGCAGCGCCATTGCCGCGCCCGCGCTGCCGCTGGGCGTGGCCGTGGAGATCGAGGCGATCTTCGAGCTCGAGCCCTGAAGATGAGTACTTTAAGCCTCCGACTGCCCGATTCTTTGCACGAAATGGCCCGGCAACTTGCCGAGGAGGAGAATGTCTCGGTCAATCAGCTCATTACTTTGGCGTTGGCCGAGAAGATTTCCGCCTTGAAAACCGCCGACTACTTCCAGCAGCGCGGCAACCGAGCAAGTCGCGCAAGTTCGAGCGTGCGATGGCCAAGACTCGCAAGATAGAGCCAGCGGAAAACGACCGTCTCCCGGCGGACCGAAAGAAAAACAATTGAAGACCAGATTCACGCTTGTGGGTCTTGAGATCGAGCGCGAGTGGAACGTCCCGCTTCTGGCAAATGCAGCGGAGATGTCGGGAGCATCTTTGTTGTTTGTCGAGAGCAAGATTCCGTTCAAGGTAATGGCTGTCGCAAATTGTTCAATGGTCGGTATCGACGAAGTGCTGAACCGATTTGACCGAGTGCTCGCGTGCGAGACGAGCGCGCAAAGCCGCGCAGTCTATGAGTATGCCATGCCGCGAGGAAATGTGGGCTTGATCGTTGGCAATGAGCGGAACGGTATTCCCGGCAAGCTGCTGAAGAAGGTCCACCAAATTATCTCCCTACCGATGCTCGGCAAAGGATTGAGTTCCGTCAACGTGGCGGTAGCGGCAGCAATTATCCTTTATGTCGCCGAACGAGATTTCGGCCGTAAGCGATACAGGTCTGTTGCCCTTTCGCACCGTGACGTGGACGTTTTAGCATTTGGTCCTCCGGACCCCAGCGAGCTTGGTTCATTCCTGCGAGGCGCATGGGCGTTTGGATGGCAACGAATATTCCTTGCTGATCCAGGCCGCGCCTGGTTTACCGACGATCGCCAGACGATACTGGCCGGGCGAGCGGCTGCACGTTGCGAGGTGAATCGACTTGTCGTTTGTCCCCGGGAACAACTGAATTTGGGAGATTATGACCAGATTGTCGTGTGTGACAACAGGCGGAGCGGGGGATCCTTTGTCGAGATTCACCCTGCGCAATCACGGCAAGGTGCTTTTGGCCTACGGCCCCGCGGGTGAGTCATTGGGTTCGCGCGAGTCTGTCCAACGAGTCTACGTCGATCATGCCGCCCGTACGGTCGATCCTTGCTTTCGGCACGCGGGTTCAATTCTTTTGTCGGTCATATCCCAGCAACTCACGAGAGCGCGGCGTGGATAAGACAATGCGCTATCATCAGAAGTCCGTGCATGATCTATCGGTGGACGACGCGCTGGTAAGGCTTTGGGATGCGGAAGGTGCAATCAACGGCGACATGATCCGCTCGGCTTTTCGGCCGCTCATGGCAACCGGATTTGTCTGGCCGTATGTCGCACTGATGCCCGATTATCATCCCGGCGAGGGCTCCATGATCGGGAGCGTCATTCCGACCCGACAGGTCGTTCTGCCTTCGGTCATCGGCGGCGACGTGGGTTGCGGTATGGCGGCCGTTCGCCTGCCGATTCAGACCGAACAAGTGTCTTCCGTACTACCGCAGATCGAAAGAATGATCCGCGCAAGTATCCCCGTTGGGACGGCGCACAACGCTTCCGTCAACGAGCGCGTCGAGCAGAATCCGATATGGCAACGCGAGGTGCGTGCGCCGATCCTCGCGAACCGTTTGCGGCGCAAAATGCTGCGGCAGTTTGCGTCTCTTGGCGGTGGCAATCATTTTCTGGAAATCCAGCAGGACCAAGAGGAACGGGTCTGGTGCATGCTCCATTCCGGATCAAGATATCTCGGAATTACTTTCCGAGACTACTATGTCGAACAAGGCCAGCATCAGGAGAGGCTCAACCAAAAGCTTTTTGCAAAGTTTCCCTACTTGCAAGCCGGAACTCAGTTCGCAGACGACTACCTCGCCGATTTGCAAGTGGTCATGGATTTCGCGCGTGAAAGCCGCAAAGAAATGATGATTCGGATACTCGAAGTGTTTTCTGCGGTTCTGGCCGGCGTCAAGGGTCTCGCCTGGCCCGAACTATTATCCGGCGTGCATGACATTGCGCACAACTTTGTTGCGGAAGAAGAACATTTTGGCCATAAACTATTCGTTCACCGGAAAGGAGCAATCCGTCTTGCCAAAGGGCAAGTCGGACTGATCCCGGGAAGCATGGGAACCTGCTCCTATGTGGCCGAAGGACGAGGCAATGCATTCGGATTCAATTCATGCTCGCACGGTGCAGGGCGTGCCATGTCAAGAAGCGATGCCTTTCGTATGATCTCTGACCGAGATTTCTTCAGCAGCATGGAGAGCGTAGTTCACGATCATGATCCGCGCATTAAGGATGAGGCTCCTCCGGCCTATAAAGACATTCGCCGCGTCATGCGGGCGCAGAAGGACCTGATTAAGGTTCTCCATGAACTGCAACCGATTCTCTCCGTAAAAGGCCGGTAATGGCATAACTCACAATACCCCTTAAAGGAATACCGGATCATGACTGCCAGGAAGAAGCCATCTCGCAAAGATATGCTCTCTGTTTGCAAGGAAATCCATCCTGAAGACGGTATCGATCCACGCGAACTCGTTCGCAAGGGACGTCCTCGCAAGGACGATCGAAAAGCCCGACAGCTTTGCCGTCAGGTCGCCGAGACGCTAAGCCAGGTGCTCAGCGGTGAGTGCGGGGACGAAATCCTCGAGAACCTGCAAATTCTGGCCGTCGATCCAGCACCAGACGCGTCACAGCTTTTGATTACGGTTCAGGCGGGCTTTCTGGGAGAGGCAATTGATCGAGAGACGGTCCAAAGGCACATTGCAAAACGATGGGCAAACTCCGTTGCGAAGTCGCGGCAGCGATTACCCGTAAGCGTGCTCCGACGCTCGTGTTCCGTGTCCTTTGATTGTGGCCCTATTCCACCAGCAGCACCGTGCCCCAATGATCCGGATGGGCGTTCACGCCCGACTTCTTAGGACTGGGCCAATAGGCTTCGCGGGTATTCTGCTTGCTCTGGATCGTCAGATTGAGATTCAAGCCGAGCCGGTTGCCGACCTGGGGATGATAGTTGCGAATTTGTTCGGCCGGGAGCAGAAATTCCATGGTATAGCCGTCGGCGGTACGCGTCGCCACGCCACGCACCGAGGGAATGTCGTAACGGGTGGCCGGCGTCTCGTCCTTCATCTTCCACTGACCCAAGTAGACCCGCCCGGCGTCCGGTAAGGGGACCATCCAGAACTGATGGTCCCCCTCGACGGCCGAACGGGTTTTTTTGTCGTCCGCCGCGTCGAGGAACAGTTCCAACGCGTCACCGGCCCAGAAGCTCTTGGGGTCTTGCACCTGGCACTTCGAATCATGCACGACGACGGCGCCGTAGATGCCCTCCTTCGCCCAGGCGAGGTAGACCGCAGCACGCGACTCTCCGACCGTGGAGCCCAGCATCCACGTGGGCAGTTGCGTGGCCGGTCCCCAGTCGTCCAACCGGCCGTCGATCGTGATGTGTCCGGCGCGGTGTATCGCATACTGGTTGGGAATCAGCGAACGCACGACTCGCTTGTCCGCGCCGAAGTCGAGTTCGACCTGGGCGACCTCGCGAGGCTTCCAATCGGCGCTCCATTGGAACTTGCAGGCCAGGGAGCGGACCTCCTGCGGCTTCAGCTCGGCAATCGGGATCTCCGGGGTCCGGGCCTTCCAGGAGTCGGGCAGCCGCATGCGCAGCGAGCCGTTGAGGGCCTTGGCGGAGCGATTGCCCACATTGACGGCCACCTGCGTCTCGCCCGGCCGGCCCTCGATCGGGTCGACCTGTACGGTCAACGGCGATTGCACCAGCACCTTCACGTGCAGCCGTTTCAGCGGTTCGCCCTCGGAGGCGACGATCGCCGCTTCCTTGAAACCTGCCGACTCGGCCAGCGCGATCGTGAAAGGCAGCTCCACGTTCTTGGACTGCCCGGGCGCGACGAAGACAGATGCCTCCGCGGTCTCCGCCGTCCAGCCGTCCGGCAGGACGAGCCGCAGCCGGCCCTCGATCGGTTGGCTGCGATAGTTTTCCACGCGCACGACCAGTCGCACGCTGTCGCCGGCCGCCGCGGGCATCAGGTGCGGCGTTTCCAGGCTATAGGCCGTCTGCTTGTACCAGGCGTCGCCCTGGCTCAGGTCCACGGCATAGACCGGCGCCATCGTCAGGCGCACCGAGTCGCCTTCGATCGGGTTGCCCAGGTAATCCTGGACCCGCTGGGCCTGAAACCGCACGGTGGGCCCCTCATCGCCTTCGATCGTCCAGAGCGCAGCGACCAGCTTGCCATCGTTTTGAAAAACGTATCCGCACGTATTCGGGCCGGCGTCCAGGTCGCCGACATAGACCGGATTGGGAAGCACGCTCGTCAGTCCTGCCAGCGAGCAGAGCGCGAGTTTCGGCTCGCCTTTGGCCGTGAGCAGTCCGCAGCCGTCGAAGAACTGCTTGGGATCGGGGGCGTCGAAATTGTAGAACCAGAAGGCCTTGTCGGTGCCGGCCGCCATGGCCGTCATCCAGGCCCGCGGCAAATAGACCGCCTGTTGATAGGCCGAGACGACCGGTCCGGCCAGGGTGTCCCAGCCGAACTCGGTGAGCCACGACTGCCGGGCCTTGCCATCGCCGCGGGCCGAGCGCTTGACGGCCCGCAGGTCGTCGAAAAGCAGGCTCCGCAATTTGTCTTCGGAGCCCATGTTGAAGTTGCTCAGGCACGTCTCGGGCGGTTCCGTTCCGCAGTAGTGATGCGAGTTGACGACGGCAATCCGCGAAAAATTGCCGCTCTGGACGCAGCGCAGCTCGCGCTTGGGCCAGATGCCTGCCCGGCCGTTTTCGACGGCGACCAGCTCGCCGCCGCCCAACAAGTTGAGGATCTCGGCGAACTGCCGATGATACGCGCGGTAGTTGGCCCAGTCGATCTGCTCTTCCGCCTTATAATTGTCCGCCGGCAGATCGTATTCGTTGCTCAGCTCCCAATGGGAGATTTCCGGGAAGGCGTTGATGACGTTGCAGATTTCTTTCGTCCAGGCACGATCGGGGCCGATCCGGCCGGCCACTTTTCCCTTGACGACCAGGGGAGCCCGGATTGACCCCTGGAGCACGGGCAGGCACTCGGCGCCCGCCGCGACGTAGGTGTCGACGATCTTGCGATAGTTGGGCCACCCGGCGTATCGTCCGTCGTCGCCCCGGGCACGCAGCACCCAGTCGTACGTGAACGCATATTCGCGGAACCAGACAATTCCCGCTTTGCGGAACGGAACCAGCACGATCTTCGAGCCGCTGTGGACGTTCAGCCCGTAGGGCGACGCCAGCTTCTGCGGCTCGGTCAGTTCCCGATCGGCCGGAAGGCGGGCGATGATCATCTCTGCGGAACGCTCGCTGCCGTCGGACAAAGTCAGCTTGGCGCCGAGCGTGTAAAGTCCGCAGCGCGGGGCCTTGAGCGGTGAACTTATGCTGGCCGAATTTTCGACGGCCAGCCTGCGATCGAAGCGGTCGACCTGCCGGCCCGAAACGTCGAGAAGCCGACCGGTCAGCTTGCCGGTCAGTTCGCCGGGCTTCCAGTTCCGCAGCCGAATGCGGACCTCCGGCGCGGTGCGCGTGAAGACATTCGACTCCTGCCCGCTTGAGATGTCGACCGCCACCAGCGGGGTCGGCGGACAGTGCTTCATGGCCTTGTCCGGGTTGACCGGGTTGGGCTCCGGCGTCCAGGTTGTCAGCGTGCCGGTTTTCACATCAACGTCCTGGATGTCGGTTTCGACCTCGATGTCGTCGACCTGAATGTGGATCGTGCGTTTCGCGTCGCGGGCCTCCCAGTTGTGCGTGGAAATGCCGTTGATGCGCACGGGCCGTTTCCAGCCTTCCGGGACCTTGAAGGTTGCCGTTTTCCAGCCGGCCGCTGGATCGGGGCGAATGTCCCATGCCAAGTACTCGCCGTTGGCGCGGTTGCGGCCCCAGCCGTCGCTGAAATTCATCTTCAATCCGTAGCGGTTGTCGCTCACTTTGCAGCGCAGCGTCACGCTCTTGGCGTTCCCGGGAATCCACAGTGGCGCAACCGGCTCGGCCGTGAAATGTTCGAAACCGTTGCCGGAAAAGGCGACGTCGAGCTTCAGGCTCTTGGCGGTCCGCACGTCGGGCGCCGGCTCGTCGACCAGCGATGTCTGGCCCTTAGCGCTGTTCCACTGGCTAGGCGCCCAAGGGCTTTGCTCAAAGTCCTCCGCCACTTTATGCACCGGCGTGGCCGGTCCCACGGTCGTCGGCGACTCACCGGCCGCATGGCGAACGAAACCCGGCAGTGTTGCCACCAGCGCGATCGTCCAGGAGGTGATTGCCCAACCGTGTGGCCGGCGGCCACCCCTCGTGCCGGGATTATTCAAGCGTGACCGTTTCACACGTGTCTTCTCCATTCTTTTCTTTTACAGATCTCCCCCGCCCGCCAGTCCAACACCTTGCAAATGCCCGACCTCATTGAGCGTGTGCAGGCGCACTGATCGAGCCGTCGATCTCCAGCAGTGAAATCGAAGCGTTTTCCAGCATGAAGGGATGCCGCTGGGCGGGGATCTCCAAGAGCTGCCTGAAAGCGGCCGCCAGGATGGCGCCATGACTGACAACGATTACCTTACTATAATCGCAGCGGGCAATCAATTCCAAGGGAATATTCAAATGCCCTTGGACCCGGCCTACAGCGTTGTAGGTGCTCTCGCCATGGCGAATGCAGAACATCAACATGCGTGCTTCCCCCGCGGATTTCACGGAAAGGCACCATTTTACCGGAAAATCGTAGCCGGTGGGATCAGATCGCGGGCAACCGCATGTGGGTTGGCAGGCGCAGGCCCGTCATCTTATAGGACTCATACGACTCATAGGACCGATAAGACCTATAGTGAGCGGGAAAGAATCGATCGGCCTGACGCCTGGGCCAATTGACATTTTCGTTGCCGAAAATAAGAATGAGAAGTGGCATTTTCGCCTTTTGAAGTACGAAGGAGTCTCCATGTCTGCCCCCTGGATCACATACCGGCCCGAATTGAAAGTCCTCGACTGCACCATTCGCGATGGCGGCTTGTGCAACGACCACGCCTTTGAAGACGGTTTCGTGAAGGCCGTCTACGAGGCCTGCGTGGCGGCGGGGATCGACTACATGGAACTGGGCTACAAGTCGTCGAAGCGGATCTTCGCCCAGAACAAGTTCGGCGCCTGGAAATTCTGCGAAGAGGCCGACCTGCGGCGGATCGTGGGCGACAATCCCACCTCGCTCAAGCTGGCCGCCATGATCGACGCCGGCAAGTGCGACTGGAAGACCGACGTGCTGCCCAAGAAAGAGAGCGTGCTGGACCTGATCCGCGTGGCCTTCTATGCCAACCAGGTCTCCGAAGCCGTCGACATGATCAACGACGCCTTCCAGAAGGGCTATGAAGTCTCGGCCAACCTGATGGCGGTCTCCACCGTCAAGGAGCAGGAAATCGACCAGGTGCTGGAGGAAATCGTCAAGACGCCCGCCGCTTGCGTTTGCGTCGTCGACAGTTTCGGCTCGATGTATGCCGAACAGGTCGAGATCCTGGTGAAGAAGTATCTTCGCTACGGGGCCGAGACGAAGAAGGAAGTCGGCATTCACGCCCACAACAACCAGCAGTTGGCCTTCGCCAACTCGATCGAGGCGATCATCCACGGGGCCAATCGCGTGGACGCCTCGATGGCCGGCCTGGGCCGCGGCGCCGGCAATTGCCCCATGGAACTGATGATCGGTTTCCTGCGGAATCCGAAGTTCAAGCTGCGGCCGATCTACGGTGTCCTACAGGACCATCTTCTGCCGCTGAGCCGCAATCTCGAATGGGGTCCTTACGTGCAGTACATGATCACCGGCCAGCTCAACGAGCATCCCCGCAGCGCGATGGCCGCCCGCGACAGCGACACGGACCGAGATCGCTACGTGGCCTTCTACGACAAGCTGTCCAGTGATTTGGATATGTAGCGATCTGCAATGCGGGCTTGCCAGGAGAGGGTAATCTTGGGACAATAGAAGCAGAATGGTCCGTGATAAGACACGTTTGTTTTTCGGAGGTACTCCCATGAGCACTTCAGCTCATCCCCTTGACATTTCGGTCCATGCTGCCGCGACTCCGGTGCCGCGGCAAGACGGTGCCGTACCGGCTGAGGTGTATGAGGAAGTCGCGCGGCTGGGCATTGGCTGCGCAGTTGCCCGAGGTGATCGCGCTAACGCGTGAACTTTTTGGGGAGTTCACGATCGACATCTCCGACGACCCCGAGATTTTCAATTGCAGCTACGTCACCTTCAGTGTTCGCGCAAAGGACCCTTCCGACAAAGCCTTTCAGAGGGAGTCCGAGTGGATCCGCCGACTCCCACGTTGCCCAACGCAAGCGCCCGGTTCATTTTGCATCAACGTTAATTGAAGGAGTGCCGGGAAGAGCCGATCCGCAGTCGATTTCGCGACAAATTGCGTGACTACGCATCGAACGTACTGAGGTTGCCCGTCGCGGATCTGTAGCCGCGATGCCAAAGAGGAATGTGCCGTGGTTGCTTTGAAGGACTTTTCTTGGGAAAGGATGCTTGCAGCCGTGGAAGATGTTCGCGAGCGGGCACTCCGTGCGGCACGGGCATTGGAGCAGGCGGGGATTCCCCACGTCGTTGTGGGAGGCAACGCCGTGGCTGCGTGGGTTGCGCGCGTGGATCGGGAAGCTGTGCGTAACACCAAGGACGTGGACTTGCTCGTGACACGGCAGGATTTCGAGCGAATCATTGCCGAACTTCAGTCCGTCGGTTTCATCCACCAGAACGTTGCCGGCGTCGATTTGTTCCTGGACGGGCCACAAGGCTCGGTGCGAAGTGCGATTCACGTCTTGTTTGCAGGGGAGAAGGTGCGGCCAGACTATCTGCTCCCGGCTCCCGAAATCAGCGAATGCGAGGCCGGGCCCGACTTTCCCGTCCCTACGTTGGAGGCTTTGGTTCGCATGAAGCTGACCTCATTCCGCCTGAAAGACCAGGTCCACCTCCTGGACCTGCTGGAAGTCGGATTGATCGATTCCTCGTGGGGTGGTCGTTTCCCTGCTCCGCTTGCTGCGCGGCTGGCCCAACTAATCGAGACCCGCGCGGGAAGCGTGAGTTTTACGGATTGCTTTTGATATGGGGGAGCGTACAATAGCGGCTTGGTATGAACATATCCGCTTGCTGGAGCTTACGTATGCCAAGGGCAATGCAATATTGGTGGGTTACGGCCAACGCCAGCAAGGAATTTGACTATTGGGATTGGGAGAAGTTCTTTATGCCCCTAACCTTCCATTCAACTACTGTTGGGATGGGGGTAGCCAGTCTGGTGGGTTATGCCACATAGGGACAATGCGAAAATGGGACATTGTGGTTGCATACCAGGCAACGGAATGTGCCCAAGGCTTGGAACCAAAAAGTGTCCGTGGTCTGGCGTATATTGGGCATGGTAACTGGGATTTCAAGAACCATGGTTTCCAGTTAGGACGGGAACCTTACCCGGAAACAAAGGAGCCTTTCGTTCGGCTGCGTTCTCCAGTTTCACTAGACACGATCCAAAACTTGGACCTTGCGAGCGATATTGAATTCATCACCGGCTGGCACCAAGGAACGGTTTTTTCCGTCAAGACCCCAGACGCATTCGGTGAAATCGTGGAGTGCATGATTACAGCAAATCCACATCAAAAGGACCAAATCGAGGGTCTTATTGACTGGTTGAAAAGGCTACGGCGGAGAGGAAACGAACCCGATACCGCACCTGTACGGTTATCTGAGTTGGAGGTAGGAAGCGTATTCCGCTTTGAAGGGGAAGGGGAACTCTTCAAGAAAATCTCCAAAACGGAAGCCGTTACTTTACCACACCCAAACCGGAATGTCCGGCCATTACCTTGAAGCAATGAGCCGGGGCATCTTAACGTATTGGTCCGAGCGTTTCTTCTGCTACGCAAATTCCGTGAGTGCCAAAAGAAAGAACGGCCGTTGGCCGTGGAGGGACGCGCTGGACAGCTCGCTAACCTTGTAAAAGACGAACGTGCTGGGAGTTTCACTCCGACACGTCCACATAGCCCCCACACTCGGGGCACTCCTCCGCATATCCCCGGCGTTCGAACGGGAACGAGACCTCGGCATCGCAGTGCGGACAGGTCATGTGGACGTGGTCGCCGGATTCGCACGTCGCCGCCATTTCCGCTTCGGTCTCAAATTCCGCCAGCACCTCCCTGGCCGCGTCGGTGTACTTTTCGGGAACCTGCAATTTAATGTCCCCGCCCTCGTCCGTGGCAAACGTGGGAATTCCCGCAGCTTCCAAGGCGAGCCGCGGCGGGTCGGCCTCGGCCAGCGACAAATAAGTGGCGACGGTGAAAACGTGTTTCATGGCACACGGCCTCTCGGAAATCGAGGTTATTTGTGAGCGACGGGAGATCCTTCCGACTGTACGGTCTTTCTGCACGGTCAACTGACTTTAATCCATCTTATTTTGCGCCCGCACACAACCACAAGGGGATAAGCGCCTCGAACTTCCAACCGCGTTTCGCGAGAAACTCCTCTGAAAGGGTGACTTTTCGCGGCTTGAGCTCCTTCGCCAGCCATTCGTCCGATGTCTTGTCCAGCTTGAAGCCGCGCCCTGTCCGCAAGGTCAGTTCGGTCCGTACGGTATCCGCAGGCCGCAAGTTAATACTGGCGACCTGCGTGATTTCGCTGACCGTGTCGCCATAGCCGCTCACGAACACGCATCGCCAAAGGACCGGGTAAAACTCTATCGATTGAAATCGTGAACCGGCAGACCGATGAGTGGCCAAACGGAACAAAAGAGACCGCGCCATACCCACCTCGCGCTTCCGCCCGACCGTCCGCTCTTGAAACAGCACAGGGAACGAATGAAGAAGACTCGACACGAGATCGCTGAACGGTGTTCCGGCGAGGATTTCCGCGTTTGTGGCATCCAGCTTGCCTAGACGCAAGTCACGCAGCAATTGAGTCATCTGATCGATAGGCATCTGGCGTTCTTCCCGTCTCTTAATTCTACCTTCTCTCGGACGGTGCGAAAAGACTGGAAATGCCCATCCTTCGGTCTCGATCATGGTGGGCCGGCACTTGCTACGCAAGCTTGTCCCACCCTACGTTGCCCACTCGCAAAGCCCGTCCACATACTCCGCCGAGCCGTCGCGGAGCCAACCGTCCAACTGCGCGGGATCTTTCAACTGCTGCCCGCGCTGCCGCGGGACGACCATGAACTGACAGGCCACCTCGGCCAGGCCGCTCATGTCGCTCCAAAGCTTCTCGAACTGGGCCACGGGGAAGATGTCCTCCTGGGCATGCCCCCAGCGTTTCTTCACGTCCTTCAAGGTGATGTAGGTCGGCAGTCGCATGCTCAGGCGGCGAATGGCGGTCGTGACCTTCGGCTCGTCGTCGAGATCGCGGCGCGAGAGCCCGAAAACCTCCAAGAGCCGCGCGATCGAGATCCACGTCGTTTGCGAATTGTAATAGCTCAGCCGGAATTCGTCTTCCTCGCGGGGCATCGCCAATCCTTCGACCAGGCGAACGCGGCCGTTCACGCGGGCCAGGCCGCCGCCGCGATCGTCGATCCGCCGGGGAATGACTTCGAAGCTCAGGCAGGCCTCGCTACGGATGTGCCGGCCCAACAGGCCCGGATCGAGATTGGCCCCCAGCGTGTCGATGTTGTGCAGGAGCAGATACTTCAACTGCGGGCGTTGCAGGAGCAGCCGGGCCAGCGTGCCGTTGCGGAGCATGTTGGGCACCTCGAACCAATGGCCGGTGGGGTGCAGGCATTGCAGGGGGACGTTGTCGGTGTAGTCGTTGCCGCCGCCAGCCGCTTCCGCCCAACCGATAAGCGAGGCGTGCAGACTCTCGCGGACCTTTTGGGCCTGAATGTCGAGAATCTGCTGCGGCATTTCCTCCCAGGCAAAGCGCAGGTCGCGGGGCATGGGAATCATCCGCAGGCCGACCGAACGGCCCGGCGAGGCCATCAGTGGCCCGGGATAGGCCTTGCCCTGCTGTGTTTGCAGAAAACGCTGGACCGGCTCGTGCGTGAGATAGCTCGTGGAGACGACGACGGGCACGCGGGCGCCGAAGTCCGTCGCGGTCTTGCGGCCCTTGGCTAGGTGGATCTCGATGAAATTGCGATACTTGCCTTGGAAGCGGCAGAAGGGATGCAAGGCCTTGACCACGCCGGCCCCGCGGGTCCAGCGGCTGCCCGCCCCGCCAGCCAAGGCCAGCACGGCAACTTCGCCCCCGGCCAAAGCAGCTTCCCCCATGCCACGCTCGGCGGCCTCGATGGCCGTGGTGCTCGTATCCCACACGTCGCTGCCGGCCGCGTCTTCAATGACCGTGTTGGGCGGCAAGCGGTTCTGGGCCAGGCCGATCCGTCCGGTCCGTAGATCGGAACGGATCTGCTCGTGCAGTTCGTGATCGAACCCGTTGGCTTCCAGGATCGATTTCAGGCTGCCGTTGCCCCGGGAGTCTTCGCCCGGTTGGGGGAACAAGGCCCCCAACAGCATTTCGGTCGAACCGCTCAGCCGCGGATGCGTGCGGCAGGCAGCGGCAAACCGCGTGATCTCGTTGCGCACCGCCGGGCTAAGCTGCCGCGTTTCCTGTCGCAGCCACTCGGGGGCACAGATCGCATAGTAGGCCGCCGGCATCATCGCGTCGCCGTTGGCGTGCAACTCGGCCGCCGTGCCGCGGTCGTTGATGGCGAAATCGTAGACCACCGGATCCATGGCGAAGGGAAGCGCGTCGTGCAATTGCCGTTTCGTAGCGACCATCTCCCGCTGGAGGAAATCCTGGGCCTCGGTCTTTTTCGCCGGATCGAAGATGAACCCCATTCCGCCGCCGGAAATGCCGCCCAGCATGAGAAAACCCCAGTAGTCATCGCCGAACTTTGCCCGGACCACCTCGATGAGTGTCTCCGTGTAGTGGTTCGACGCCCAAGGAATGATCGTCTGGATGGGGCCGAAGAAGTTCCGCGTCGTCAGCCGGGCAATCTCGCGGACGTCGCCGCCAGCGAGGGCCTTTTCGATCTCGCGCAAGAGGCCGATCGCCTCCTGCCGGGCCGTCCATTCCGCCTCGCTGCGGAGCAGGTATTTCTCGGTGACCATCTCCAGCACCGGCCCGACGTTTTGGGCCATACCGCCGTGGACCAGCACGAAGCTGTCGCGGATCAACTGGCGGGTCTGCGGCGAGATTTCCTCCTCCGTATAGATATGATGGTCCGGCAGCAAGCGGCCGAGGCTGATGCCATATTCCGGATCGTCGGGCTGGGCCGTGCGGCCTTCGATCATCTTCATGCCGGGCCAGATGCCGCCGGAATCCTGCCATCCGCCACCGGAACCCCCGAGCCATTCGCCGAGGATCGCCCGCGCGGCGACCAGCTTTCGTTCCGCTTCGCTCAGACTGCCGGTCAGCGATTGAATCTGGCCTGTCGCCCGCATACAGACGGTGATGATGGCTGCCAGGAGGTTCGTCGAGACGGCCAGGCGGGAACCCTTGGGGATGTCGTTTACCTTGCTGACGATTTCCAGTCCCAGCCCCGGTCCGACCAATTGGGCCAACACGTCGGCCAGCGTTTGGCCGGAACCTTCCAGCCCGGAAGGAATGATGCCGGCGGCGATCACGGCCGCTTTGAGGAGCCCTAGGTAGTCTTTGGCGAAATCGAAGACGTCGGCCAGGGCGGTGATGTCGGCCTTGCACTTCAGGTCGATGCTCGTCAGGCGGAGGACCGGCTGGTCGATGACGCGGAACCAGGCCTCGATCGGCGGTTGCGGGCAGGCGTCGCGGCCGCGGACGCCCAGATCGACCGAGACGTTCAGGACGCGTGCCCCTTGGGGAAAATCCATGCCCAGGAAGAAGATGTCGCTCCAGCCGCTATGCGACAGGTCCATGCGGACCGCCGTCCGCTCCACGAGGATCGGGAAGGGATGTTCCGGCGCGGCGCGGTGTTTGAGTGCCGGGCAGATCTCCAGCGGATGATCGGCCGGATGGCCCATGCGAAACATCCACTGATTGCCGCGGACCGAACGGACGCTGCGGCGAACCTGGTCGGCCAGGGTTTGAAAGCCCAGGGCCTGGTAGGCGGCGGCCAGGGCGCTGGCGATGGCGTCGCTCGGGCCGAAGCGTTCCTCGACCGCGCGAAACTCATCGATCGCTTCTTCGAAACGCCGGCCCAAGAGACGCGTGTAGCCTTCGAATGGCACCAGGGTTTTGGCCTCCGACGGGAGTTTGGCCGGCAAATGGTAGCGATAGATGGCGGCCAGAAAGAACGTGGCCCGCACCCGCTCGTAGAGGTTTTCGCTTTGGCGGCGGAAGGCATCCAGCGCCCGGGCCGCGTCGCGCAATGCGGCCACGTCGGCCGTGCGGCAGAAACCATCCAGCGACCGGTTGCGAACCGTCGGGTCGCTGGTCGTGATCATAGAGATCAGGTCGTGCGGCATGTGGAAAGCGAGGAGCAAGGAACAGGGTTCATAACATCGGCGTCTCGCCTGTTTAGCGTAGCATAAGCGTCTCGCTTTTACAGGGGGAGTTAGATCGGCTTCTTGCCCTGGCCTGAACTTAGTTCTGTGACATGCATCAAACCATGTTTTCGGTGCAAGGAAATCCTAATCACGCAACCACCCGATGGAGTGAAGTTCTTGGATGGATGCGATGTTGATCACTCCGGGCGTATGCCACCGGGGGCGGGGTAAGGTGGCATGTCGGGTCGAATTCCCCTGGAAGCAGGCGGCGCTGGTGCCGTCTTTTTCTTCCGCGCCTTCTCCACATAGTCGATCATGTCTCCCACGGTGCCGATCTTCTTGAAGTCACCGGGGGGTATTTCGATATTGAATTCCTTTTCGAGATCCTTGCGCAGCTCGACCAGATTGGCGGGTTTCGCACCCAGATCCCTGACGAGCGCATCGTTTCGCAGAATACGCGTCCCCTCGGCGCCCGTCCGTTTGGAAATGATCTCAATGACCCGCCCCGCCAATGTCACCGGCTTTTCTTTCTTGGGCGGAGGCAGGCCTGGTCCGATGCCTTGCCAGGCCATTACCGGTGTAGCCGTGGATGCCCCCAGTGCCGCGAGCATGGCCGCGGCCGCCTGCCCGAGGAATGCCCGGCGGTGCTCTTGCGGCACGGAAGACCGGGCGATGATCGCCTCAAGCTGGGCGGCGGGGACGGCGGCAAGCATCGCCGCCTCGGCCGCCGTTAGTTCTAGTTCGATGGTTTCGGCGGCCGCGGTCCGCCGCTCCAGCAGGAGTTGTTTGAAATCAGGATCGACGGCGGCCTTGAGGACCAGCACCTCGATGCCTTGGGGAATCTGTCTGCTCATCGACTTTTCCTTTCCGAAAACGACATTGTATCATATGCCGGCAGCGGTGCAAAAGTTTCCTCGTGCGGAGGAGTTCCATTAGTTGACATTTCCTATCCCGGAACCGGATAGGCCTGAATTTGCGGCAATTTAGTATCATGCTGGGGAAATGGACTCACGCGAAAGCGCGAAGGCGCAAAGAGATGAAAGGAAGATTGGGGAAAGGAAAATGATTGAATCGCGAAAAGAACAGGGAAGATCAACGAGAAGGTCAAACGTACCCTTCTCACTTCTGAATTATGTTCCTTTCTTCCATTTTCTTTTCTTTTTGCTCCTTCGCGCCTTTGCGTGAGATATTCCAAGGTTACCCAATTGGCTGCGGCGCCAACCGTAGGCTTGCTCAGAAGCCGTTACCTTTCGGCGGACGGCACACGGAGTGTGGGCCACTAAAAACAGGGCAAAAATTACAAAAAACTGGTCTTGGTTGTTAGGGCGATTTTTGTTCTTCTACGGTTTTTGTGAGCACAAAGGAGTTGTTCATGGAAGCCGTCAGGGAAGACAATGCATATTCGAGTCCAGCCTACAAGTTGCTTGAGTTCTTCGAGAAGAGCCGTGATCGGTGGAAGACCAAGGCCCTGGAGCGCAAGCAGCACATCCGGCGACTGGAGAAGCGTGTTGCTGAATTGGAGGCCAGTCGCCGGAATTGGAAAGAGAAATGCAAGCCCAGGCCCAGCGTGGCAGCGCAGTCGTGAATGATGACCGCAAACAAAAAGAAACCTGAGCCTTCCCCTGCACCCGCGAGCACCGCGCCGGCGGCCATGAACGTGACGCCGGTGGCCGGGCATCAGTTCGGTGCTTCCCTGATATCGCTGTTCGCGGACTTGGTGTTGAAGGCCGCCACAAGTCAGCGTGCCGCAGCGGGCGTGCTGCAACTGGTGGCGCCGTACATTCCTTGCTTGCCGCGGGTGCCTTGCGCCAATTCGGGCCGCATGTGGCTGATGCGGCTGGGACTTTACGAACTGCTGCGGAAAAAAGAGGCGGCCAAGGACTGGGTGTGGATCATGGATCACACGGTACAGTTGGGACCGCACAAGTGCCTGGTGATCGTCGGCGTTCGGCTTTCGACGTGGCGTCAGAAAGAAGCGCCGTTGGAACACGAAGATTTGTCGCTGCTGAGACTGGTTCCCATGGAGCAGTCCACCGCGGCCGCGGTGGTGGAGCAACTGCAAGCGACGCGTCAGGAGATGGGCGTCGTGCCCGTGGCGGTTCTCAGCGATGAAGGTGCGGAGTTGAAAAGCGGCATGGCGTTGTTCCGCGAACAATCGGCCGCGGCGCGCCGTGTGCCGCACGCCTTCGACATCAAGCACAAAGTGGCGATATTTCTCAAGAGGGAACTCCACGACGACGCTACGTGGCAATCCTTCGTCACCCGCACCAACCGCACGAAGTTGCAGACCACGCTGACGGATCTGGCGTTTCTGGTTCCGCCCAGCTTGCGGACCAAGGCACGTTATATGAACTTGGACACGCTGGTCGATTGGGGATGTCGCGCGTTGGCCTATCTGGACGACCCGCACGACATTCTCGCGCGGACGATAGACCGCAAAAAACTGCAACAGAAACTGGGGTGGCTCTGCGAGTACCGCTCGGCTTTGGCCGCTTGGGCGGAACTGCTGGCCATCGCCGAGCAAGCGATAGGCTATGTCCGCAGGAAAGGGTATCATCGTCACGCCGCGAAGGAATTGAAAACGCGATTGCTCCCCCTGACGCGAACGCCGGGCGGTCGCCGCCTGCGAGCAGCGATTGTGGAGTTTCTCGAGGAACAAGCCAAGGGCCTCAAAAAAGGACAGCATTTGTTGGGTAGCAGCGAGGTTTTGGAGTCGCTCTTGGGCAAGTACAAGCGTATTCAAGGAACACACAGCAAGGGAGGCATGACGGGATCGCTGCTGAACATCGGAGCTGCGGTTCTGCGGAAAACTTCGGCCACAATACAAAATGCACTGGCATCGGTTCCTGTTGCCGCCGTGGGAAAGTGGATCCGCGAAAACCTCGGCTTAACGATCCCCGCCCAACAGGCGCTCGCCTTCCAATGGAACAAAAACAGTCCGAAAACCCAAACATTCACTACACCAAGTTTTTAGCGGCCCACACGGAGTGTGCCTGCTACTTTGAGGCTTTCTCTCACCGACACTGTGAACTACAATGGTATTTTCGTTTTTTCCGGGAGGAAGCATCGATGCTCGGTTTTGGCATTATTGGTTGCGGGATGATCGCAAGGTTTCACGCCAAGGCGATTGCCAACGTTCGCGGGGCCAAACTGGTGGCCTGTTTCGACCAGGTCCCGGCGGCGGCCGATAAGTTGGCCGAGACGACCGGCTGCAAGGCCTGCCACAAGCTGAATGACTTGCTGGCCGACCCGGCCGTACACGTCGTTACCATCGGCACGCCCAGCGGGGCCCATGAGGAGCCCGCCGTCGCCGCCGCGCGGGCGGGCAAGCACGTGATCGTCGAGAAACCGCTGGAGATCACGCTCCGCCGCTGCGACCAGATTATCGAGGCCTGCCAGAAGGCGGGCGTCGTGCTCTCGACGATCTTCCCCTCGCGGTTCCACGACTCCAGCCAAGAGCTGAAACGGGCCGTCGACGGCGGCCGATTCGGACGGCTAACGCTCGGCGACGCCTACGTGAAGTGGTATCGCAGCCAGGCCTATTACGATAGCGGCGCCTGGCGCGGCACTTGGGAACTCGACGGCGGCGGGGCCCTCATGAACCAGGCCATCCATAGCGTCGATCTGCTCGCCTGGCTGATGGGACCGGTGGCCGAGGTGCGGGCCAAGACCGCGCGGCTGGCCCACGAGCGGATCGCCGTCGAGGACGTGGCCCTGGCCACGGTCGAGTTTGCCAATGGGGCCCTGGGCGTGATCGAGGCCACTACGGCCGCCTATCCCGGCTACTTGAAGCGGATCGAGATCCACGGCAACGAAGGCTCGGCGGCGCTGGAAGAGGAAGACCTCGTCAAGTGGGATTTCGAGAAGAAGAAGCCCCGCGACGAGGCCATCCTTGCGGCCATGGCCAACCGCAAGAGCGGCGGCGGCGGCGCGGCCGATCCCGCGGCCATCGGACATCAGGCCCATGCCAAGCAGTTCCAGAACGTGGTGCAAGCCATTAAAAAGAATTCTGCCCCCGCGGTCGATGGGCCCGAAGGCCGCCGCAGCGTCGAGATCATCCTGGCGATCTACAAGTCGGCCGAAACCGGCAAGACCGTCAAACTGCCGCTTTCCGGCGATCCGCAGTTGAGGGCTAGGCGTTCGAATGTGTTATCATTAAGGTGAACCGTTCCAGCCCCTCGCCCAGGGAGATTCCCGTTGCTTTTCGGTCCTGTCTTTACTCGCGAAGTCGTGATTGCCCCGCGACGCACGCGGATCTACATCGCCCGCAGTGCCTACGCGGCGGCCTTGCTGCTTCTGATTTGCACGGCCTGGCTGGTGCTCACGGGCACGCAAATCGTTCGCGACGTGAGCGACCTGGCCCAATTCGCCGGCCTGGTCTTCCAGATTCTCGCCCCGCTGCAATTGGCCCTGGCGGTATTCTTCTCGGCCATGCTGGCGGCTAGCGCCGTGGCCCAAGAAAAGGACCGGCGGACCTTCGTCCTACTGCTGCTGACGAACCTTTCGAACCGGGAGCTCGTGCTGGGAAAACTCCTGGCCAGCTTGCTGCAAATGCTGGTGATGTTTGCCGCAGGGCTGCCGGTCTTCATGCTGCTAGCACTGCTGGGCGGAATTTCCGTCGGACAGATCGCACGCACGGCAGCGGTCACGGCGGCGAGTATTATTGTCTGTGGCAGCCTCGGCTCGACGCTGGCACTATGGCGGGAAAAGACCTTTCAGGCCCTGGCCCTGTTCGTACTGATCCTCGTCCTTTGGCTGGCTTTGGGCGAGATGCTCGCCGCCGGCGCCCTGGGACGCGCGCCCGCCGGCCTGCCCGCCCACGTCTGGGCGATCACCGTCAGTCCCTGGCAGGCGGTGCTTGCGGCCTCGCGGCCCTCCACGCAGGCGGTTCCCGGCTGGGAATGGATCGGCTCGCCGATCTATCTGTATCTGCTCGTGGCGGCGGCCCTGGCCGTGTTGCTCAATGGCCTGGCTGTGGTCCGGGTGAGGATGTGGAATGCCTCGGGGCGAGATGAAGCGGCGAGCAAGACGGAAGAGGACGCGGAGACACGGAGACACGGAGACGCGGAGACAGAAGGATCTCCGCGTCTCCGTGCGGGGCACCCGCGCAGCGGGTCGGCGTCTCCGCGTCCTTCTATTGCGTCTCCGCGTCCTGCCAAACACCGCGTCGTTTGGGACAACCCCATCCTGTGGCGCGAGATCCGCACCTGGGCCTATGGCAGGAAGGTCCTCATCGTGCGACTGACCTTCCTGCTGCTCTTTGCCTTGGCGGCCGGCAACTTGTGGCGGATCGCCAACAGCCATGACGGGATCAGCCTGGCCCGGGGAGCGGTGGCCTTGCTGCCCATGCTGTTGTTGAGCCTCGTGCTAGTGAACGCCCAGGCCGTGACCGCCTTGACCGCGGAACGCGACACGAAGGCCCTCGATCTGCTGCTGGTTTCCGACCTCACGCCCAAGGAGTTCGTTTTCGGCAAGCTGGGCGGGATTTTTTATAATACGAAAGAGATCGTGCTGCTGCCGCTGCTGCTATGCGGTTATCTTGGCTGGCAAGGCCTGATCAGCCTGGAGAATCTCATCTATCTCTGGATCGGGATGGGCGTGTTGTACGTCTTCGTCGCAGTCATTGGCCTGCACACCGGGTTGATTTACGAGAACTCGCGGAGCGCGATCGCCACGAGCTTGGGCACGGTTTTTTTCCTGTTTGTCGGCGTGGCCACGTGCATGCGGATCATGGTCGCCTTCAGCGGATCGTTTCACGCCCAATACGCACCGTTCCTGGCCTTCATGGTCGGCGGCGGCCTGGGACTGTACATGACGTTGGGTGCGAAGAATCCGTCGCGGGCCATCGGACTGGCCTCTTTCGCCTGCCCCTTTGCCACGTTCTATTCGATCACCAGTTTCCTCCGCGGCGACCAGGGCGACATGCTCATCGTCTTGTTGGTCGCGACGGCCGCCTACGGCTTCACCACTGCCGCGATCCTGATTCCCGCCATCTACGAGTTTGACGAAACGACCGGAAGAACGACGGAGTAAACGGCACAATGCTGCTCCCCGGTCTCTTAGCGATGGCCATCCTGCTCCTCTGCTCGGCCTTCTTTTCGGCGAGCGAGGCGGCCATGTTCTCGCTTCGCAGGGCCCAGCGCCGGGAGTTCCCCAAGGGTTCCAGGGCGCAACAGATCGTCGCCCGGCTGTTGGACGATCCCGACCGATTGTTGACGGCCGTGCTGTTCTGGAACCTGATCGCCAACCTGTCATTCTTCGCGATCGGCTCGATCATCAGCATCAAGATGCAGCAGGACGGCCACGCGACTGCGGCTGGAACGTTCGCCGTGGGCTCGCTGGTGGCGATCATTCTCTGCGGTGAAATGCTGCCGAAGAGCCTGGGCGTCCTGCAATCGCAGCGGCTGGCCACGTGGCTGGCGATTCCCCTGGCCGCGTCGGTCCGCATCGTCGATCCGCTTTTGCCCATCTTCCGCCTGGCCACGCTGCTCTCACGCCGCCTGTTGTGGCCGACCTTCGAGCCCGAGTCCTATCTGCATGTTCGCGACCTGGAACGTGCGGTGAAACTGTCCGGCGCCGATGCCACGCTCGTCGAGCAGGAACAGCGCGTGCTGGAGAGCATCGTCTTGCTTTCCGATATCCGCGCCGAAGAACTGATGCGGCCGCGGACACAATTTCTTTCCTACCATCCGCCGGTGACTTTGGCTGATCTGAAGGCCCGCCCGCCGTCGGGTGGCTTTCTCTTGGTGACGGAGCCCGAGAGCGAAGAGGTGGCGGCGGCCATCGCCCTGGATGACGTCTGGCAGCTACCGGACGGTCCCTTGGATCTGTTGGCCGAGCCGGTGATCTACGTGCCTTGGTCGACCCGCGCAGCCGACGTACTGGAACTGATCCGCCGGCGAAAACGGGAAGTGGCCGCCGTGGTCAACGAATACGGCGAAACGATCGGCATCCTCACTTTCGACGACATCCTCGACACGCTCTTCAGCGGCGCCCCCAGCCGCAGCGAACGGCTGTTGCGCCGCGAGCCCATCCGCGCAATCTCACCAGGAATCTGGCACGTCACGGGCATGACCGGCGTGCGACGCCTGGCCCGTTATTTCCAGATCGACAAGCCGGCGACCCATAGCGTCACGCTTTCCGGCGTCATCCAGGAAGTGCTCGAACGGCTGCCGGAGCGGGGCGATGAGTGTTCGTGGGGGCCGTTCCATTTCAAGGTTCTCGACGTGCCGTTGCGCGGCCAGTTGCTCGTTGAGCTGACCATGCCCGGCGGCAAGGAGGAGACCTCATGATCTGGATCGCCCTGGGGATGGGAATCTGCGGCCTATTCTTAAGCGCCTTCTTCAGCGGTTCGGAGACAGGTTTTTATCGGGCCACGCGGCTGCGATTGGTGTTGGATGCCATGGCTGGCGACCGCATCGCCCGCGGCCTGCTGTTTCTTACCAACCACCCCGCGTTGTTCGTAGCCACGGCGCTGGTCGGCAATAGCGTGGCGAATTACATGATCTCGCTGGCCGCGGTGATAGCCATGGGCCGGGCGTTTCCCTTGGTCCCGGAAGCGGCCGAGATCGCCGAGATCATTGCTTCGATCATCTTGGCGCCGATCGTGCTGATCTACGGCGAGTTGCTGCCGAAGAATCTATTTCTTCAGGCCCCAAATCGCTTGTTGCGCCGCGGCGGGGCGCTGTTCTTGTTCTTCGTCGTGCTCTTCTTTCCTTTGGCCGGCCTGCTCTGGGTGATGGGCCGATTATTGGCCCGCCTGACGCGGACCTCGCACGAACCGGTCCGGCTGGTGTTGGCCCAGCGGGAGTTGCGGCGGATCCTGGCCGAAGGGCATGAGGCCGGCATCTTGCACCCCGCCCAGCAAAGTCTGGCGCAGGGAATTCTTGCCGTCGCCCGGAAGCCGGTGCGGCAATTCCTCACGCCGCCGGGCCAGATGGTGCAGATCCGGGCCGATATGCGCAAACAGGCCGTGCTTCGCCTGGCCCAACGGAGCCACACGGCCGTGATCCCCGTTGCCGACGTCGACCATGGGTACATGGTGCCCGGCCGGCTGGTCGGCTATGTGCGCGTCGTCGATTTGTGTCTGCACGAAGGCGACGGCCTGGCCCCCGTCCGTCCCATGCCCGAAGTGCGTGACGACAGTTCTCATCTGGCCGCGCTGATGCGTCTGGAAAGCAGCGGCGACAGTCTTGCCCGAGTGGTCAACGCCCGCGGCGAGACGGTGGGCATCGTATCGTTGGAGCGGCTGCGGGAGCCGCTGTTTTGAATATGGCGTGCGGGAATTTATTGCCACTTTTCTTTTATTTCCACCAACCGCGGCGTGCCGGGAATGAGCAATCGTTGCCCGCTAAGCGAAATAAAGAAAAGCGGCAATAAATTGCCGCAAATTGCCGCACTCCAAATGGGCTGCTAAAATACAATGTTTACACCAATGTCTGGAAGAATCACCATGCCTGCCCTCCTCGACCCCACCCGACCTACCCACGATTTGCAGCCGTACAGGGAGCTGAACAGCAACATCCTCGCCGAGCGGATTCAGCAGGTCCGCGCCGCCATGGGCCGGCGGCTCTTGATCCTGGGGCATCATTACCAGCAAGACGAAGTGATCGCCCTATCTGACCTACGCGGCGACAGCTATCAACTTACGCGCCCTGGCCGCGGCCGAAGAAGAGTGCCGGGCGATCGCCTTCTGCGGTGTACACTTCATGGCCGAAACGGCCGATGTCCTCGCCAATCGGCCCGAGCAAGTCGAGCGCCGCGGCGGCGAGCGCGTGACCGTCGTCCTGCCCGATATGAAGGCCGGCTGCTCGATGGCCGACATGGCCGCCATCGAGCAGGTGGAAGACTGCTGGGAACAACTGGCCGAGGTGATCGAACGTCGCGGATGTGATGCCGGTTACCTACGTGAACTCGGCGGCCAGCCTCAAGGCCTTCTGCGGCCGGCATGGCGGGATCGTCTGCACGTCGTCCAACGCCCGGGCCGTGTTGGAATGGTCGTTCCAGCGGCGGCAGCGGGTGCTCTTCTTCCCCGACCAACACCTCGGCCGCAACACGGCTCTGAAGATGGGGATTCCCTTGGGCCAGATGCCCGTCTGGGACCCGCGCAAGGGCGAACTGGGCGGTAACGACCGTGCGGCGATCCAGAGCAGCCGCGTGCTCTTGTGGAAGGGCCATTGCAGCGTCCACCAGATGTTCCAGCCGCAGCACGTGGCCCAATTCCGCGCGAAGTACCCCGGCATCAAGATCCTCGTCCATCCCGAGTGCATGATGGAAGTGGTCGATCAGGCCGACGTAATCGGCTCGACCAACCGCATCATCCAGGCCGTCGAGCAGGCCCCGCCGGGCAGCCGATGGGCGATCGGCACGGAACTGCACCTGGTCGAGCGGCTGAAGCACGAGCATCCCGAGCAGGAGATCCATTTCCTCTCGCCCATGGTCTGCATGTGCGCGACCATGTATCGCATCGACCTGCCGCATCTCTGCTGGTCGCTGGAGAACCTCGCCGCCGGCACGCCGGTGAACGTCGTGCGGGTCGACGACGAAACGGCCCGCTTCGCCCTGGAGTCGCTGCGGAGGATGCTGGAGGTGAAGTGACTGTAGGGTGTGGTCGAGCGCAGCGAAGACCCACCGCAAAACACGGGATATTGGTGGGGCTTCGCTGCGCTCGACCACACCCTACGACTTCCTCGCTTGCACAGTCGGGCTTCAATTTACCCGACCATCCTCCATCGCCACCAGGTGCAACTTCACGAACTCCCCAGTCTTCGGCAACTTCTGCTCCAAACAGATCCCGACGATCTTCATGACCTCGTTGTAGTGCAGGGCCTCACTAGCTTGGACGACGACCTGCTCGATGGGACTGCCGGGTTCCGTGAGGATTTTCTGCATGTTGTCGCGCAGGACCTCGAAGGTTTCCGCCGGAAAACCGTTGATGGTCATGCGGTCCAGGCCGCCGCTGGTGGAACACAGGTTGATCCGCAGCGTATGGATGCCCGCTGGCTGGATATGCGATGGGTCAGGCGGTTTCTTGCCCGGACGATCTTCGTTTCCTATGGCCACCGCTTGGGCCGGCGGCAAGTGCAACTTCACGCCCGGTTCGGCCGGCGCCGGCCGGAAGGTCAAGATGAAGAAGGCGAGCAACTGGAATGCCATGTCGAGCATCGCCGTCACGTTCAGTTCCACGCCCTCCGCTGAATGCCGGCGAGCCATGCTGCGCCCCCTTTCATGCGTTGCAATCAATCCTTGCCCTCGACATGGTATTCGGCTGTGTGCGTTCCCATTATTCCCCTTTTCGTTTCCCCGGTACGTAGAACGGAATTTCTTCCGTTGCCTGAAAAAGAAAAGGCAACGGAATGAATTCCGTTCTACGGAGTGCACAGCAGCCACGTTGCAATCGTGGGCGTTTTCGGATCAAATAGAGTGAAACCTTTGTGCGATCCCCACCGGCGTTTCGGAGCCACCCCTCTCGTGTCCAGTCCTGCGATGCAACCCATCTTGGCGCTCTTGGCCTACCCGGTCAGCGGCAACCCCCTGCAATATGTGGTCGAAAAGGCCTTTGCCCACATGAATCTCGATTGGCGGTTCCTGAGCCTGGAGGTCGCGCCGGAAGGCCTGGCGGACGCCGTGCGCGGCATGCGGGCGATGGGTTTTCGTGGCGGTACGACAGCCGATCCCCACCGCCGGACCGTTCTTCCGCTGCTGGATAGCGTCACCGATACGGCCGTGCTGCTGGGCCGCGTGAACTTCATCGTCGGCGAAGAGAATCGCCTCATCGGCGACAACACGGAAGGCCGCGGGCTGGTCGAATCGCTCCGCCGCATGACCGACCCGGCCGGCAAGCGATGCCTGATCCTCGATGCCGGCGAACTGGCCCAGGCCGTGGCCGTGGAACTGGCCTCGGCCGGTGCCGCCGAAATCCGCATCGCCGATCCCTCGGCCGAGCGGGCCGCAACCGCAGCCGGGCTGCTCGCCGGCAAATTTCCGGCAGCCGTATCAACGTCGGTTTGGGAAGGCAGTCTTCACGTGCCTGAAGACATCGACGTGTTGATCCATGCCTTGTCGATCGAGCCGCACGATGCCAAAACGCACTTGCCGGTCGATGCGGCCAGCCTGCGTCCCGAGGTGATTGTGGCTGATCTGGCTGTCAACCCCGACGAAGCCTGGCTGCTGCGTGAGGCGGCCGCACGGGAATGCAAGACGATCGACGGCCTCGGCGTCTTGGTCGAGCAAATGGCCGTCGATTTCCGCCTCTGGACCTTGGTCGATCCCGATCACGCGTTGATGCGCGAGGCGGTGGAAGAGTTTTTGGAACTGTAGCGTGACTTCAACTCCTCCCGGGCTATTCATCACCGGCACCGATACGGGCGTAGGCAAGACCTACGTTGCCGCGCTCATTGCCCGATCGTTGGTGGCATCCGGCCGTCGCGTGGGGGTTTACAAGCCGGCGGCCAGCGGATGCCTCCGCAACGCTCAAGGTTGCCTGGCTTCCGAGGATGCCGTGGCCCTTTGGGAAGCGGCCGGCCGGCCGGGCGACTTGGTGCACGTCTGCCCGCAACGTTTTGCCGCGCCGCTGGCCCCGCACCGCGCTGCCCGCGCTGAAGGAAGAACGCTTGACGCCAAGCTGCTCCGCCGCGGACTAAATTACTGGAAAGCCCGCAGCGACATTTTGCTCGTCGAAGGGGCCGGCGGGCTGATGTCGCCCCTGGGCGAGCAGGAGTGCGTAGCCGACGTTGCCCTGGATTTTGGTTTCCCGCTGATCATCGTCTCGCGGAACATTCTCGGCACGATCAACGCCACTTTGCAAACGCTGATCACGGCCTCCGTCTATCGCGGCGGCCTGGCAGTCGCCGGCATCGTGCTCAACCATCCGGCACCGCCGCCGACCGACGATATCAGCCTGGCCACGAACCGCGCCGAGCTTGCCGCCCGCTGCACCGCCCCGCTCCTGGCCGCCGTGGCGTTCGGGGCCAAGAGGTTGAATGAAATCGTTGATTGGTTTGGGCTTGCTGCAACTTGCTAAACATAACAAATATGATTGTGGGATGCTCAGCAATCGTCGGAGCGATTTTCTTTGTCGTCACGCTTCTGGCATCGCTTCTTGACCCCAACATGACATGGGGGGGACGGTTCATTCTAGCGGCAATGATGGGCGGAATGCCTTTCGTCGCCTGTCTTCAGCGGCCTTATACTCCCATACCCGCTAAACTCGTCGCGATTTGGTCCAACATGCCCGTGATGGACGGGTGTTTGGACTCGAACTGCTCGATCAACGTCACGAGGCGACCGCGCATCGTAGCCCTGTGCCCGGGGTTGTCCAAATCCTGAAGCTGCTGCTCAAGATCGTTAATCAAGCTGTTGGCGCGGTCCTTGACCGGACCAGCTTCTGGTCCGAGGGCGTTCAACTCGCAGCGCAGCCGTTGCAACGTCTTGTGAAGTTCTTCCTTATCCATAACCGTCAACTCCCGTGTTGGACCGCATTTTCCGGTTTCTTGATCTCTTTCAGCCACGCTTCCAAAGCGTCGGCTTCTTCGGGGCCGACCAGCCACTGGTGCCCCTTGCCAGGGACGGCACGGATCGTCAAGGGCACGCCCGCTTTCTGCCACTGGGGTTCCACCTTGCGCCAGATGTCCAGTCCTCGGCCACCCTGGTCCGCCTCACCCACCAAGACGTAGATCGGGACCAACTTGACCGCCGGAGTATCGGGCGGACTGAGCATCGCCTGCCCCACGCGGCCGCTCTGGCAATCGGCTGCAAGGCGGATAGGATAGGCCGCGTCGATGATCAGGCCACCCAACCGGGCCGGGTCGGAAGACCACAGGACCAGGGCTGCCTGCCCGCCCGCGGAAAAACCCATCAGAATCGGCTTGCGGGGGTCGATTCCTGCGACTTGCCCGGCGTCGGGCAGCGATTTCTCCAAGAGCCGCTCCATTTCCTGCTCGCTCCAGCCCATCCAGGACTTCTGATTGGGCACCAGCAAGGCGTATCCGTCGCGGGTCAGGCGTGCGGCCAGCGATTCGGCCGCGCGGTTGCCTGAGCCGCCCGAGGGATGCAGCCATACGACCAGCCGCGCCGGCTGGGTCTTGGACGCTGTCAGCGGCATCCGCAAGTGATAGCGCAGGCCGCCCTCGGGCTGGCGCTCGACAGTCTTCACCCCTTCCATATCGGCAGGCTTCTCATAAATGCCCTGGGCATGCTTGGCTTCCAGGGCCTGGGCCCGGCGGATGATAGGCTCCAACCGCGGGTCCTTGCGCAGGGGTTCGAGGTCCGGATCGGAACGGATGTGCCGGCCATCGTCGAAACCCAGCGTCACGGCATTTTCCAGGTCCGCGAGCGATTGGTCGAGCTTGCCAAGCCGTGCCGAGCGCAAGCCAGATTGTATTGGGCAGTGGGGTCCTTCGGGGCCAGCCCGGCCAGATCGATGCACTGCTTCTCGGCCTGGTCGTATTGTTTCTCCGCGAAGGCCCGCTGGATCGCCTGTTGGAGTTCGAGATATTTGGCCCGCTTCTGCTGGGCCGACAACGGCGCCTGGAGGCCCTGGGCCGGGGCGGCGCCGGCCGCCAGGATCAGGAGCACGAAGGATGAAAATAGGAGGTTACGCATGGTTCTTGATTATCCTGTATTTGATCTTCAGACCAATATAGCCGGTGGAAAGGAGCACGTCATCGTACGAGACGGTGTTGTCCTTATTTCTTCAGTGTCAATTTGTCGTGGGTGCAAGAACTAAATTCTGCAAAGTACACAAGCCGCGTTTTCCAAAGCCGGATAGTCCGACCACGCAACCACCATTTATGGTGGAAATCGGTTGTTTTCCGGAAATTTGGCGGCCAAACGACCGTTTTTTGGGATTTTGTCGCCGATTTGTACCCATCATGGTGTACGTCGCATTCTCCACAGGACGTTTATCGTACCAAGAAAACCAGGCAAAAACCATGGCTTGACACACTTCGGAGGAAACCGATATGGAATAAAGTTGGGTATTATTTCGACCACGTTCGACCACGTTCGACTACGTTTCGACCACGCTTGACTACGTTTCGACCACGTTTTGGCCACGTTTGGCCACACTTGACCACGTTTGGTAAGCTAGGGAACTTGACTGCCATCTTCTCTCCGAAGGCTGAACACGCTCAGTCAATAAATTCCGTTTTTTTCTACTCGATCCCCACGTAGTGTGGTAGTTACGAGAGAAATCAGGTAGCGTCATTGCTCTCCGGACGCTTCCCGGGCAAACCTTGCTTGCCGTGAGACGTGCCGCCTGTCGATTGGCGCCAACGTCCTCGCACCTAATAAGTACGCAGGAAACGGAAAAATAAACGGTTCGGCGCCCGCGATTGGGTCGCAAGTCGAATTGCCGGCGGTACTTCGGGCTTCAGGGCGCGTTCAGCTTTTTGGCCTCCTTATACGTCAGTTTGCACGGGCGCCACGCCGCACTGCAGGCAATTTGCCGTTGCCCGACAGCAATGCCTGCGGTCCAGCCTGCGCGCAAAACCGCGCCCGGGGGGGCGTTTCCGTGCCTTTTCGCTGAGCGCATGTTGCGGAACAACGCTCCCTGTTTTTCCCGAGCAATATTGCCTTTTCCCAAGCATTCCGCGGGACCGAACCGTGCAAAAGCGTCGCCTCGCACGTATTATTAGGTGCGGTCCACACTGGATACTTAACCACAACTGTAAACGCCGGCGGCATGCACCGCGGCGTTCACCGTTCCGCCAACCCCAACCACGAATTCGGAGGAACCATGAGAAAATCAAGCGACGATGCAGCCGCTCCCCGGCCGTCGAAACAGGCGCTGCTGGCGGAGGTTGCCAGGCTCACCCGCGAAGGACTGAGCCAGCGCGAGATCGGCGAGCGGCTCGGCGTCAGCAAATCCGCCGCCGGTAAATGGCAGCGCGCCATGAAGGGGAAGCGGGCCGCGCGGAAAGCGCTTGACCCCGCCCAAGCCATCCGCAAGAAGATCGCCCGCTACAGGTCGATCGCCGACACGCTCCTCGATGCCTGGCGCCGTTCGCAGACGGACAAGCAGGTGCAGGTTGTCGAGACCACCGGCCCGGCCGGCGACCCGGACGCGGCCAAGGAGAAACACTCGCTTCGGACCGAAACCCAGACCGGCAACGCCAGCTACCTGGCCAGGGCCATGGAGGCCGAGAACCGCATCGAGGTCCTCGAGCAGCGCCTTGCCGCACTGGAACAAACCGCGGCCGGCGGCCTGCCGGCCTCCCTGGCCAACCTCAGCGACGACGATCTGGAAAAGCTCACCTGGGACGACTTGGACAACTTCGACGACGACCAGCTTTTCGTCATCGATTGCCGGCTGCAGGCCAAAGGCGAACGCGAGGGTCTGAAGTGCGACTGGCCGGTGCTGACCAACGAGGAGCTAGGCAATATGCGTGACGAGCAGTTCACCGCGGATGAGATCGGCCTGCGGGCTGAAATCGCGGCCCATGAGGCACGATCTCCAACGCGGGAAACGGAACGAATGACCCCCGGCGACCCCCAACCGCCGCCCTGCGCGGTGGACTCCCAGCAGAATCTCGCCGAACGGGGAACTCGACCCGAACCGGCCGGGGCCAACGCCGCCGCATCCGCCGCTGCGCCCTCCGCTCCCGTCGAAAGCGCGGAAAAAGCAAATCCGCCGCCGCTCACGCCGGCGGAAAAACATCGGGCCCTGATGCGCGAGGCGGCCGCGAGAAAACACAAATACGATCGCTACACGGACCCCAGCAAGTGCGCGTTTCGAGGGGCGTGGGTGGTAGATTAGATGTACACAATTTTTCATAGACCATTTTAGACGAGCACCCATTGCCATGACCCAGACTCGTTCAGCGATCAAACTGAAACGCCTGCTCAGGGCGAACGCGCGGCAGAACCTGCTGCCGTTCACCACCTGCACCAAGCCGGATTACGCCACCAACTGGCACCACGAAGAGTTGGCCAAGAGACTTGACCGCGTGGCCGCAGGCCTCTGCCGGCGGCTGATGGTCTTCATGCCGCCGCAACATGGCAAAAGCGAGTTGGTCTCCCGCCGCTTTCCTGCCTTCATGCTCGGCCGCAATCCCGATCTGCGGCTGATTTGTGCCAGCCACACCAACGAACTGGCCGTGAGCATGAACCGCGACGTGCAGCGGATCATGACCGGCAACGCCTACGCGCGGATCTTTTCCAAGACCGCGCTCAATGGTTCCCCTCTACCGCCTGCCGACCATGGGTACATGGTGCCCGTCGGCAGGAGGGGAGAGGGCGGGCACCATGCACCCATGGTCGGGGTGAGGGTTTTGCCGACTCGCCCCAGGATTCTCGCCCGCCGCACGATGGACCTTTTCGAGATTCCCGGCCACCGCGGCAGCCTGCGCTCGGCCGGGGTGGGCAATTCGATCGCCGGCAATCCGGCCGACGGCGCGATCGTCGACGATCCCTTCGGCAAGCACGAGGACGCCGACAGCCCGGTCATTCGTCAGCGGGTCTGGGAGTGGTACACCCACGACCTCTACCCGCGGCTCTCGGCGAATGCCTGGATCGTGCTCACGCACACCCGCTGGCACCGCGACGACCTAGCCGGCCGGCTCTTGCGAAAGATGGCCGACCGCTCGGCCGACCAGTGGGAGGTCCTCTGCCTGCCGGCCGTCCGCGGGGAAGGGCCGGCCGACGCGTGCGACGACCGCAAGCCGGGCGACCCCCTTTGGCCTGCCTTCAAATCGGCGGCCGACCTGGAAATCATTCGCCGGCAGGACCCCCGGGCCTACGCGGCCCTGTACCAGCAGGACCCGGCCGAGGCCTCCGCGGCCGAGTGGGCCCCGGAACTCTTCGGCGACTGGATCTGGGTCCAGCCGGAGAAATGGCCCAAGAAATTCGACCTGGGAGTGGTCTGCGTCGATGCCAGCAAGGGCCGCAGCGACAAGCAAGGCGACTACTGTGCAATCGTGTTTGCGGGCGTGGCGCCCGACAACCTGATCTACGTGGACGCGATCGTGGAGCGGATTCCCCTGGACCAGATCGTCCGCAAGACCGTGGTCTTTTGCGACGAGAAGCGGCCCGATTTCGTGGGCATCGAGGCCGAGCAGTTTCAGGAATTGCTGGTCCACGAGTTCCGCCGCCAGTGCGGCGACCAATTGGCCGGCTGTCGCTGGCCACTGTGGAGCATGATGACCGAGGGCGTGCCGAAGGTCGCCCGCATTCGGCGGCTGAGCCAATACGTGATCAATCGCGAGTTGCGTTTCAGGGCTGATTCGCCCGGCTGCCGCTTGCTGGTCGATCAGCTCATGGATTTTCCGCTGGCCGAGCATGACGACGGGCCCGACGCACTGGAAATGTGTACGAGACTTCCCATGGAGGCGTACTGATCAGAAAGGGGGAAAGAAATCCTGCGATGCAATCCTGGTCGCAAGTGCTTACGCTGCAAAAGGTTCCGTATCGCCCCCCCTTGCGCGTTGTTCGATAGGACGACAATTCGCGGCAGACGCTTGATCGCGACTGATTATGATAAAGTGGTTGACTCGGAAATGCCGAATCGCCATACTGAGGGATTCGCAATGTCAGGCACCGCTCTGCGGCATTCTTCGTTGTAAGGTTGTGATATGAGCGACGCAGAACACGAACCAACGCATCGACCTCTCCCCAAGGCGGGAGTTCAGGAGCAGGCTACGCCGGCCCAGGAATATCGGGCGGCCGTAGAGTCTTTGTTCGAACGCGCCATGACCGAGGAGGAAGCGGCCTGCTTTCGACGTGAAATGGCGTCGGACTTCGTGCCTCTCACGTCAACGCAAACACGGATCCTCCCTCCACGAGTGAAATAGGGCGGCCACACGGACGCACGATGCCCGCACTTCTTCAGCCTGCCGAGTTCTCTCCAGCCGATCTCCATTTGGTTGCCGGTTTTGAATGCGGCTCTCAGCCGTGGGAAGCCACGATGTCGGAGTGGATCAAGGCGCCGCCAACGGCACAATTTGGAACTTCCAAACACGAGACATCCATTTGGCTGTACTACCACCCGGACGGCGGCATACGGGTCTTGCCCGCTTGACGGCAGGCCCGGTTCTGGTATTCTTTGGGTGCGGGCAGGATGCCGCCCCTCACTGAACGTGTAGCTGGACGCGATTCACGTTTCGTACAATAGGCCCCTCCCGGCTCGAAGAGCCGGGAGGGGCTCTTCTTGGAGCAACAAATGACCGAACTCAGCCACGCCATCATCTTCGTCAGCGACATGGCTCGCTCCGTCGCCTTCTACCGTGATCTCCTGGGATTGCCAGTCCGATTCGAGTCGGCCAAGTGGACCGAATTCGAGACGCCGGGCTGCACGCTGGCCCTGCACCTTGCCGACGTTCCCAGCAATGCGGCGGCCATTTCCGCCGATGCCATTCCAGCGGGCCTCTGCCACCTGAGCTTCGCCGTGGACGACATCGACGCCTTTCATCAAGAAATGATCGCCAAGGGCATCCCTTGCCTGCAACCGCCCGAAGAAGAGGATTTTGGTGGAAAACTGGCCGGGTATGCCGATCCCGATGGGCTTCCGTTCTGGGTGGGCGAGAAGGCGAAGAAGTCGTGATAACGAATTACGTTTCGCACGCCCGACCTGCCTGGCCGACTGCGGCCCCCAGCAGCTTCGCGTTCAAGGAACCACCGCTGAAGAGCATCTCCTCCAAAGCATTTTCTACGTCCGACAGTTCAAGTGTCCCCGTGTCTGATCGCTCCAGATGAAATTGCACGGATCGCACCAGAGAAATCGTAGCAGCCCGGCAGCGCCGCTGGCAAGCGGGGTCGAGGAGTGGATCGTCCTTGTCTTACAAGACGGCTCCGAACCTCGCCGAGTTTGACGACGGGCCCGACACTTTGGAAATGTGCACGAGAGTTCACCTGGAGGTGTAGGCAAGCCGGCGCAGGAGTCAGTGTCTGCAAATCACAAGGATGCTTTGTCGATTCATCAAGGTGAACGGACGGCGATGGCTCAAAACGCGGCGGGAAGCGGCTTCGGCCCTCGGAACTGGAACTCGCACCCCGTTAGCGTAACTTGTTACTGCGAAAGCACTTAACTTCATGCTGCCGGCATCCGCCCTGTGTAAATCGTGTGCAGACCCTCAGGTCCGACGTAGATTTTTAGGTCTGAAACGGTTACGCTTAGAGGAGTTAGCGTAACGGCCGATTTCGAATTCTGAAACCCTAGGCTGGGCGCTGCCCGAAAGCGATTCAATGCGGGTGCCCCTATATGCCAGCGGGGGAACCTTGTCGACAGGCAGGGCAAACGATTGCCAGAGCCCGCTACGGCGATTATCATAAACTCGTTCACTTAGATCGCGGGAGCGCATGAATGGCACACGTCGTCCAACTCGGAACGGAACTGCGTCACCGGTTTATCTTTGAACTCCGGTACGACTGCGGGGAATTGTACTGGGATCGTTGCGGTCGCGTCGCTCGGACTTTGGCGGCTAAGAAGGGATGGGCATTGCAGTCGATCGACCTCAACGGGTGTCACATCTGGAACGAGGACGATAACCTTGTCTTCACTTACTCACCCACAAAACTCGACCTGACACAGTCACAGAATCAAGACGTGCCCGATCTGCTGCCAACCGGCGAATTCGCGGCGATCGCTGAGGAATTTTCTGAGGCTGTAGTCCGGGCCCTTGAGGTAAATTCTTTTCCCAGGATTGGTTTCCGTCTTTGGACTTTGATGGGTACCGAGTCGATCGAGGACGCCTCGTCCCAAATCAGTAGGATGTCCTTCTTTTCTCCGTGCAAGGCGTTGACCGATCTTGGGGAGCTATCGTATATGTCCCATGGAGTGGTGGTCGCTCGATCGAAGCACATGGTCCGAGTCGCGGCGACGCCCTTCGAACAACAAGTTCGTGTTCCGCCAAGTGTATTAGCCGCTGCCAGGGTGGAGTCGCACAAGCATGGGACGGGCCAAGATAAATTGCTTATCCGAAAGTTGAAGGCACAGAAGGCGATCAAGGCATTCCCATCTGTTGGCGTGATGATCGATCTGGACGCTTACATCGACGAAGAGGTTCCCTATCCGGAACAGGTATCTGCGCATACATTTGTGGAAGAGGCAATGGGAGACTTTGACGTAATCCGCAAGGCGATTCTTTCAGAGGAGTAGCGGCAATGAACTGGGATGAACACACAGGCGGTGGTGCTTCGTTTGAGCGCCAAGTACCTTTGCCGGTTCCATTGGATTATGGATCGCGATCAGGGGATCGCTGGGCCCCAGGAATCGAAACGCCGGGTAGTCGGTCCACGGGTGAAGCCAGGGATCGCTCGACTGGCGTGCCAACGGCCAAGCTGCGAGTTTCACCACGACGCGTCCCGGACAGGGCACTGCGAAAGCGACGGCCTTATCTGAAGGCGTGTCTCGACGAGTTGGAGCGGATTCGGAATTGCGGCGACGATCCGATTCTCAAGGGTAATTCCCTCGCGGACGCGAAAAACCATCTCCAGGCACTTTGGGAACTCGTGGAGGGCAATCCCGACTCACAAGCCTTTGAAGAGATGATCAACGTCCTTCAAGTCGCCCTATCCGTTGAGAGCCCCGACGCGCTTGCGCCAAGCCAGTTGCAGGCCATTTGCTCGGTTCTGGTCAAGATGAACGACGATCCGGACGTGGCCGACCAGGCGGCGAATGATCTAACCGAGGAACTCATCAGGGGTGGCGTCGATGTCTTTCGTGAAATTGGATAATGGGCACCGTCCTGCTTCGACCGAGGTGTTCCTGGATACGTCCATTCACTGCTGCTTTCACAAGGGTGAGACGCTTGGGCCTCGTCTCAACTGGCTGCTCGGCCTTTTCTCTTGGAAGGGATCTTCCACATATTCGCGAACCGAGTACGGTAACGTAATCCTGGCGACTGCCCAATACTGTCTCAGAAAGCTGCGCGAATTGAATAGCGTCGCCGGCCTCATGGAGCACATCAACCATGTTTTACCGGCCCAGCACCACAAATATAAGACGTGGGCGTTCAGCCTGATCCAAACGCTCGGGAAGACCGAGCGAGAACGCACGCGGCGCACCGACGCATCGCTCCGTCGCCTCTTGAAGTTCGGAACCAGCGCCATCGAAGCGCACTGCGACGCGCCGCTTGCCGACGGGACAAGGTGTCATTGGGGGAAGACGGGACTTCAGCGCAGACGGGATGGAGAATACGTCTGGAAGACGCCAAACTGCAAGTCTTCCAACAGGGCGTGCAACGTTGACGGATTCTTCGTCGAGCATCGGGAGACCTTTCAGGCCATCAAGAAAGAGATCGACGGCCTGGAGGCTGACCTGCTCACCGACGAACTGACGCAGTTTTCAACGGTCATCAGCGAGGCGCTCGAGAACCCGTCTATCTTGCTGGACTACGACCGTGGCTGCAAATTCCTCGCCGACGCCATCATCGCCGTCGACAGCAAGGGCTACCGGAATTTCGTCACGCAGAACTACAAGGAGAGCCGCGTATTGACGAACGTGCTGGGGCAGCGGTGTTATTACTTACCCAATAATCCGGAACACGGCGTCGAGATCCTTGAACACGACGGCCAGGGTCCAGCAGACCCTCACGGATTGTGAAAGGAACCAACGCCAATGGCCCAAAACACGGCGGGGGGTGGCTTCGGCCCGCAGAACCCGCACCCCCTCTCCACGCTGCGGACGGAACTGGTCTGGGAAGGCAAGTACGACGAATAGGGCAACCGCCGCGAGGTCGTTATCGCCGGGCTGGCCATGCCCATGCAGCGGAGCGAGACCATTGACCAGCCGCGGAGCGAGGCCGCTGTCGCCGGCTAGTTGGCCCTCTTCGAAAAGAAGAACAAGCGGCTCGACGACTTCCGCAATCGACTCGTCTGGGGCGACAACAAACTCGTCATGGCCAGCCTCCTCAAGGCCAAGCTCGACCCCATTTACATCGACCTCACCCTTCCACGTCGGTGCCGGTTTTTCTACGCGGGTCAGTCTTCCCACGGGGCCTTGATCGTCGGATCGCCAAGGGCTGCCGTTGCTGGCACGGCGTTCGCATCGTAATTGCCGCGATCGGATCGGTCCCCAGAGCTTCTAGCCTCATAACCGTTGGCAATTTTACAAGCAGGCCTTTTCCAGGGTTCAGCGCGGCAAGCCACCTTTTGCCCTCGCGTTAACGCGGTTGGCATTTTGCAAGATGCCGGCGCTGGCGTGGGACGAGAACAAGTTTCCACAGCGCGGCTAAGCCTTGCAGATGCCGGCAAAGAAATAAGCCGCCGGCGCCAAAGATTGGCGAGGCGACGCGGCTCGTTGCGCTTCTTTGTGACCAGCCACCACTTGTTCTGATAGGCAACCAGCTTCAGAGAACCAAGGCGTCGGTGGACCAGCCTGTCACCGGTCGCAAGTTGCTTTTTGAGGTGCAACGCCGGGGAGTAGGTAGCCTGGCGGCAGTAGTACATCCATCCCTGAAGCTGACTTCGTTTGTAAGCAACACCTTCAATCGAGTCCGGTTGAATCGAGCGGCAGGCATCGACGTACTTCCTGGCAATCTGTATGGCTGCCTCCCGGTGGTCCGGACTGACGGCGGTCCCGCGACGCCGGTTTACGAGAATACTATGCACGAGTTGACGACCAGCATTTGGCTGAAAACCATTCTTCTCGCGCTTCTTCTTGTTCACCCTTATGCCGCGGTCCGCGAGTTCGTTCTCGATACGCAGGACAGCTTCAAAGCCGCTCGAACGATCATTGCCCGAGACCACGAAATCGTCAGCAACTCGCGTGTAACCGAGATGGTTCTGTCCACAGAATGAAGCCGAGGCCTGATCAATGCGCCAGAAAAAGAGGTTAATCGCGTCTCCGCTGACCGGTGATCCTTGCGGGACATGGCCGCGGACAGTCAGCAGCATCGTGAGCAAAGAAGCCGTGTCGTGCCGAAAACCTAAGGCCTTCAACTCCGTTTGCAGCGCCTTCGGGGTTACCGATGGATAGCAATCAGAGGCATCACGAATCCAATCGTACCGTTTGCCGAGGTGTCGGTCCGCGCTGGTGAAGCAGGACCGACGAACAACCCCGCCATGGGCGCGGGGATGAGCCAGCAGCTGCTGTTGAAACCAGCGGTGCAGGAGCCTGAGCTTCCTCTTCGGTGCCTTATAGAGGGCATCGATGGGACGATGTTTGCGCCCGATCCACGCCTTTCGAGGAGGTTTATAGAACGCCTCGATATTGTGGGCAAAACGCAATAACTCGCCCACGTTCATTTTCATCGCATTGGCAATGTCGGCCGGGGAGATTTCATTCGGTCTCATTCTTTGGGCATCCTGTGCCAAGCATAAGCCGAAGTTGGTCTTCGGCGTACATGAGATCATCAACCGTCTTGCTAATGCTGGCCGTGGCCGGATCTGAACTCGTGAGGTCAGTTGTTGGCCCCATCGCCGCCAAAACAAGCGCCTCCGACGGGACCCCTAACGATTTCGCGATACGACGGAGAACGTCCAGCGACGGTTGTCGCTGGCCGTTCTCAACCAAGCTAAGGAATGGGACACTAATGCCACTTTCCTTAGCAAGCGCTTGCAGGCCCATGTTCTTGGCCTGACGAATTATACGAATAGTCTTACCCAGTTTGATCTTCACTGAGCTGACTCCTTTGTTTGCGGTCTGTAAGGAACAGGTAATCCTTCAACTACCCACTGACATCAGGATACAATGAAACCGTCCACTTCGGCTCGCAACATCGAGGCAAAAACCTCGACCTGCGATACGATGCTTACCGCTTCTTCCGCTGAACAGGTCTGGCCGTAGTGAGCCAATCGCTCAATCGTCCCGGCCAGTTGCAAAGCGTCATCCATATCCCCCCCACCCTTCGCAACCGTTGGCTGAAGTTTTTTCAGCGCCTTGCGAACCCCAACCGCGTGGCTTTCCGCCGCGCGGAGTTGATCGCGGATGCGTCGGGGGACAAAACACCGACTGGCTTTCTCATTCTTCATGAGGACCTCTTTGAAGGTGATAGGGATATGCGTTTAGCCATCCCGGGGGGGTTGGGTCAGCCAACCGGAGAAGTTCCGGAAGGTCCCGACCGGTACCAGTTGAAGCAACTGGCACGTTCGCGACTCGCGTCGCGCCCGAGCCGCGAGGCCCGAGCCCCAATGCCTTAGGGCGATTGGTTGGAGAGGTCACCATCGGTGAACGAATTTTCAAAGAGCACAACGCATTATCGGCTGCGTTAATTGAATCTTACCGCAAAACACCCTAGCGGTCAATAGCGGAAAATAAATTTTCTGTAAGATCGCCTATAGTCATTTTTGACATGCCATTATACCCCATGTCGGATGGAGACACAGGAGTCGTTCCCGCGGTGAATTCTGTCGTAGTGCCCAAATGCGTTACCTCAGGTAGTTAGTTTACAAGTGGAAATGTCCTGAGAAATCCAGCCTTTCGGGGCGTCCAGCCCTTGACTTCGCCGATTTTTCTTCCTAAATGGGGGGGTAAGGGGGAGGCGAGCTTCCGGCAACCGGTCAGCTTGCAAACTTTTGATAACTTTTCATCAGGAAGCGGAAGGCGGCCGAATTTCCGCCGTTCTGCGGACGACCGACGCTTGCGGCACGCTGGCGCGGTGAAATTAGCAGTTGGCGACAAGGAAGGCACGGCAATGGCTCAAAACGCGGCGGGCGGCTCCGGCCCCCAGAACCCGCACCCCCCTCTCCACCCTGCGTACGGAACTGGTCTGAGAGGGCAAGTACGACGAACGAAGCTGGCCACGAAACACCGAATTCACCGGCGCTGAAACCCACTTGTGGGAAAATAGTCGTAACGCTCGATCCGATCCGTGATCGGTTCGCCGTCCTTGGAAAGAATGACTTTGCCGTCACGGTAGACGGCAAAGTGCTGCGGGCCGCAGAAGAACGGGATACGGAGATGCTGAATCCCCGGCTTAAGCAGGTGGGTGCTCTTCGTGCCGCCGGAGGTCACTTGCAATTCGGCGGGGGCGGTCATCATCGTTGTCACGTAGAGCACGTCCTGCACTGGACCGTGGAACGACTTTACCGGTCGATCCTTTTTGGCCACGGCGTCCTTAGGATGGACGCGGTAGAAGTAGAAGAGGGCGTCTTTCAGCAGCGGCGGCTTGCCCGTCTTGTACCACTCGATGTAATACCGGCTCAATTCCAGGTAGCCGGCATGGCTCGGCCGTGATTTCAGGTAGGGCAGAACTGCTTGCGGCGAACGACCGCTTCCGGGTGAGTTCGACGCGGCGACCGGGCAGATGTAGCTCTCATTGAAATCATTCCAGGTGACGATCTCCACCCAATCGGGCTGCTGCTGGATAATGGATCTCCACTGCACTTCGGTCCCTTCCCCGCCGCAGGTCTCGAAGTAGCGGCGATCGGGCTGGGCCGCGCCCCAGTACATCGGGCTGTAACTGCACATGCAAACCTTGCCCGCCTCCCGCAGGACTTTCGCGTAGGCGGCATTCGAGGCGGCCAAGGGCTCAGCAGTTCCCGCGGCGCCGAAGTAGAACATCCCGTCAACTATGTCCGCCCATTTCCGAAAATGCTCCCTGACTGCCGGCTCGTCGGGAAGCTCGGTCACGTGCGGGCGAGGATAGAAGAAGGGAACGAGGAAGACGTCATATCCGGCGGCCTTGAGCGGAGCGAGGATGTCTTTCTTCCACGCGATTCCTTCTTCCCCTCCAAAAGTCGAGACGACCGTCCGCCCGTCAACGATGAACTGGTTGGGATGATGCCCGTAGGTCTTGACCATGTCGAGGACGTAGGACTCGAACTCGCCGGGCGGATGCCTTTGCAGTCCCGCAAAGTCGACGGAAAAGAAGAGCTTGAACCCGGTTCCCAATTCTTGAGCGGCATGGTAGATGGTTTTGACGCGCCTGGGATAGTGCGGCTCATCGTGCCAGGCCCCGCAGTTGAGGGCGAACCCGTCAATCCCCGCCGCTTGAGCTTCCTGGATTTCCCGCTTGTAATCCTCCACCCGCTCGCCATAGGCGGCGAAGCAGACCATATAGTGTGCGAAGACGCAGTGCTTCCGCACGCGACTCGACTCCTCGCCGTTTGCCGCGGCCAGATGACTTGCCATGACCTGAAGGAGCAAAAGCGGTCCGATTGTCATCAGGAAACATCGTCGCATCGGTTTCCCCCTACTTGTTTGCCGCCGGGTCCATCGTCAAGCACCGCACGCGCTCCTTGCGAGCCAGCCGCTGACGAAACAGCGCAAGGATCTTCTCCCGATCCTGCAGGTTCCACTCCGAGGGTCCCTGGTCGTCTTCCCAGCCGTTGGAGATGGCCACCGGCACGCCGTAGTGCTCCACGCCCCAGCGCGTATGATCGAACTTGCTGACCGACCACCAGTTGCAACTCCAGAGCACATTCCGCCATGCGGGAAATAGCCCGTAGGACCAAGCCGCAGGGGCACATGCCGTGTCCTGATAGGTTCCGTCGGCGACGATGGCATAGCCGGGGATATCGAACCCCACCCCTCCCAGACAGTCCGAGGCAAGGAACACCTTTTGCGGATCGGCGGCCCTGACCTGCGCCGTCAGGGCCTTGATCAGACCGAGCATTGCCCGGTCGCAGTAGGCCGGTTGAGGCGCGCGTGTCGTGGCTGCGGTGCGGATATAGAATGTCTCATCCCACACAAACCCGTCGACCACCGGCCCGTAGGCCCTCAGCAGTGCGGCCAGGTAGTCCCGATACCATTGGCAAACCTGCGGGTGGGCCGGGTTGCGGGCGAACGTCTGGCCCCAGGTGTCGGGGCCGGTCCAACCGCTGACCTTCTTCCCCTGCTGGTCCACGAAATCCCACTCGGGGCGATAGCACGGCGCGCCGCTGTCCTGCAAGACCCCGTCGCCGAAGTACCAGAGAACGCGGAAACCCAGGTCGCGTGCCCGTTTCAACCGCCGCCGAACTTCGTCTTGCGTGAAGCTGACTTTGCGCGTGCGACCCATCGCCACCCACTGTTGCTTCATTTCCTTCTTGACGTCGTCATAGCCGTAACCGCCGATGTTCTCGTACCATCCGTGAAAGCAGAGGGCCACTCGCCGCCGTTCGTCGGGCGTCAGCAGGCGTGCGAGTTCCTGCACGTCCTTCTCCCAACCCGTGCCGTTATCGCTCAGGTAATCGTAGCCGACCATGGCAATCTCGTGCAGCCACTTGGGTCCCGCCGGCACGTCGGGGAGCATCAGGCGGAAGAAGGCGTCCAAGGAGCGGCCGAAAGGTTCGTTCGGCCGCGCCGCGGCCAACCACACGCCGAAATGCCGCGTCTCCGTTCGGCCTGCCGCCAGCGGCACCTTGGAGGCCGCATAACGCCAGCGGACGGCGCCGCTGATCTGCCCCTCGCGGGCCGACAATTCGTACAGCGAGCCGAAATAAGGGTCGGCGCAAACCGCGGCCAGCCATTTCTGCTCCTGGCCGACTTCGACTACGGGCAAGGCGAGTTGGTGCGAAGGCACGTCCCGCATCATGTTGCCTAGCTGCCACTCGCCGCGCAGGACTTCGCCGCCCAGTGGGAAGGTCCGCGCCCAGCCGTTGTAGAGTGGCAAGACGGCGTGCGGCGTGCCGGCGGCGGCAGGCAGCGAGAAGGGCCGTTCGATCTCCAGGTCGGTGTTGATGGTCTTCGCGGGAGTCAGCGAGAACTCTTCGGTTAGCTCGGCTTCGTTCTGCCGCTGAACCAATGTGATGCGGCGGACGATGCTGATTCCGTTTGCCCCCGGCCCGGCCACCTGGTATCGCAGCAGCAATTCGCGCTCGTTCGGTTGTTCGACCTTGGGCGGGGACAATGGCACTTCACCCGCTTTGCCCGGGAACCGCAAGATTGGCCCGCACCCCTTCGCGCCACAGTCCAGCGATAGCTTGCCCAGCGGCGATTGCAGCTCGACCCCGGTACGGGGGGACCAAGAGAGTCTGGCTGCAGCGTTTTTGTCGTTCTCGCCTGCCGTCGCCCACGCGATCCAGGAGGTGAGGGCAAGAGCAAGACTGAGCATGCCAAGACAGCGGGGGACGTTGGACGTGGGTATGGACCCAAGTCGGGAGACGAAGCACAGCACAGATGGCATTTTCATGGACCTCTTTTCTGGGGAATTGGTTTTCGACTTTGGCCGTAATGATCGAACTCGTCGCCGCCACCGCTGGCGCGGGTAATTGGTCGCCTTCAACTGGGCCATTAGCCGTGTATCAAATATCGAGGCGATTTCCCGGCAGGCCGGGTCTTCCGCTACGTTGTTCAGCTCATAGATGATCTTACCTGGCTCCAGGATCGCGTGCAACGCGCCGACCGGCCGGCTTACGCGTCTTGGCGGCAACAGCATCTTGGCGCTAGTGTAGTGTCTCGAAAATGGCGGTATTTATTTTGGGTATTATGTGCAAGACAGGGTGGCATGCCTTAACGCGGCGTTGCCGCGTAGGCATGTTCCGCGGCAAGCGTGTCCCTAACTGTCCAACATGCCTACGCGGCAACGCCGCGTTAAGGCATGCCACCCATAAATCACCAACTGCGTGAGACACTACACTAGGGCCGGTTGATAAGGTCCTGCCGTGGGATCAAGGCCCAGGAGTTCGTGCGCTACGACGTGCTCAAGGAATATGGCCGGGACGAGAGCCAAGCACGGCGGCAGTACGGGGCCTACACGCAGACCTGTCTACTTGAAGAAGACAGCCCGATCCTGGAGGCGATGGCCACTAGTCGCTATGCGATCGGCGGTGCCCGCTTCGTCGAGCAGGCCGAGGAACGGGTGGAGGCGCGGCGGAGCGGCCGCACTCAGGACGAGGATCTGGATTTGCGGCGCTGGACGGTGGCGGCTAGGGACCGGCCTTTGCAAGCTGGTCGTTCCACCACTTAGAGCAAGGCATCGACGAGTTCGGCCGGAACTGCGCCAAGAACTGAATGTCCTTGAGTGCTTGGTGAAGCACTGGCTTGGCCGGCTTGGCTGTATCCGCCCACAGCTTCACGAGTTCAGGGCAGGAAATCACGGTCAGGCCCGCTGCCTGTCCCGTGCGGATCGCTTTGCGGTCGTCCGTGGCCAAGATCCATCCGCGGTTCTCCGCTATGGCTAGACACATTGCCTCGCCGTCCGATCGAAAAACGGCGGCGTACTGCGTAAAACGGGTCAACTCCTGGTTGTCTTCGGGCTTGCAGAGGCACAGCGCCGCCGAAGAGATAAGCGGAGCGAAGTCGGCGGCGACCGCAATCGTCTGCCCCGGCTGTTGGGCATCGTGCTGACGGATAAACTGAACTTCGCTTTGAACCGCTACAGGTACATGCCAGTCGAAAGCCGCCGCGCGAAGGATCGCTTCCGCATGTCCCGAGGCAAACAGGTCAATCAAACAACAAGCATCAATCACAGCGGATGGCATGACAAGTCTTTGTCACGAGCGGTCGGAAGAAATGAGCGGAATCTCCCAAAAGACAGGGCATCTTCGTCATTTCTACCGGCCGCTCTAAGTCAGGAAATAGCACCCAATAGCGATCGCGGAAACTCCAATTCCAGCCGGCGTTCCTCGCCGCTGGCCTCGATCTCCTGGCAGGTCTTGGCCTTCGCGGCGATTTCTCTTGCCGTAACGATGTCCGTCCGCAAGTAATGAGCCAGGTCGCTGTCGCCGATTTCGCCTTTTTCATAGGCATTGACCGCGAGAAACACGTAACGCTCGGGAAAGGCGTAGTCGTCCGCCGGCTGCGGCTGCAATCCGAGCAATTCAGCCGCCTGGCGCGGGGCGAACTTCGACTCCTTAATCAATTCCCAACTCCCTTTGGGAATCAGCGCAAGCTGCTCCAGCCGGAGTGCCATTGCCTCCACAGAGACGAAAAAGAAATGGCTCAAGCGGCAAAGGTCGGCCACCTGGAAGTCCTTGGTCGCGGCCACGATTTCGTGGAAGCGTTGCCTGACGGCGTTGGCCGGCATGAGAAAGCTGAGGGCGAACGCCTCCGCGAACCGCTCGTTGGCCGGCTTGCGACCAGACATGTTCAGGTAGTCGATACCGGGCTTGTAGCGGTCCGCGATCAGGTGGCCGTACTCGTGCAGCATCGAGACCCGCCGCCGTTGGGCCGGATGCTTGCGATTCACCATGATGCAGCACCCCAGGTCATCCGCGTAGGCATACATGCCAGCGATGGCCGAAGGCAGCGACCAATAGAAGATCCGCAGCCCCACGTCCCATTCCAGGAGGCGGCGGAGTTGTTCCACGGGCTGTTCACCAAGCCCCAGCCGCCGCCGTTCCTGACTCGCCACCGAGTCGGCCAACTCGACCACATCGACGGGCGTTTCCAGGGTCACCGGCGGCGGATAGTTATAGCGCAGCGGGGCGTTCATCTTATGTTCCAACTCGTGGTAATCTGACGCGAGGCGCTGAAGATCGCCGATCGCCGCCAGCAGTTCGCGCTGGTCGTCTGCCTTGATCTTTTCGGCCGCCGCGCAAGTGGGGCTGGAAGTCAACAACCGGCTCGCCGGGGCGAACAAGCTCCGACACCTTCCGGCCGAAGTACGCGGCCAGTTTCACAATCTCATCCGCCTTGGCCGGACGCTCGCCCTTTTCGATGGCGATGTAGGTCGGGCGGCTATAATTCAGATGAGCCGACACATCCTCTTGCGTGACTCCCCTGGCTTTGCGAGCTTCCGCAAGACGCTGACCGAGAATCCGAGGATCGATCGTTTCAAGCTGAAGCATGATTTTCCTCTCCGATTAAGGCGGCCCCAACAGGAGCCAACAAGTTTGTCCAGGACCATCTAGGCTCCATTCCGTGAGCGACAATATCCAGCCATTCATGGCGGTAGCCCGTTAGGATCACCGGGATTAAGAGATGCGTTCTCTGCCATTAAATTATCCTCCCGGCCCGAAAGTTCGCCCCAGCCGCCGGGCAATCGAGCCGTTATCACCATTATCGGACATGTTCTTACAAAGTCAATAGATAACAGATGAAATTTAACTAAGAAGTAAAATCATTCGCGCCGAAAGCAGGAAATAGCTATTTTGGGTGGATCTAATCTCCCCTCGCGCAACCATGGGTACATGGTGCCCATGGAGAGGACGGGCACCATGTCGGGCACCAAGTACTCATGGTCGGGGTGAGGGCATTACCCGCCGCGCGAGCCAGACTTGGGCCATGCTCATCAAGCGGGTGTACGAGAACGTGGAGATTGACACGTTCGAGGCAACCTTCTGAAGACCACCGGCACGCGTCGGGGGCGTGGGCGGTACATACGTGCCGCGGGAGAAACCCCCAATCAAGCCAATGGATTAACCCTCCTCTCACTGGTGGTCTCGCAACAACAGTCCGAAGGCGGCCATGGTCTTCGCTTGCGAGGCCACGACGCCTTCGTCCATGTCGATTGCAAAATGGCAATCGACGAAGGTCTGCAGGCTGGCGAAATTCTCGCGGATCGGGGGATAGGCGGTCTCGGCCACGCGATAACCGTTGGCGCCTTGGACGGGGCCTTCGACCTGCTGTCCCGGCACGACCTCGCCCAAATGGCTGTAACGGCTGTTGTGCAGCGGCGAACGCACGGTCCGCGTTCCGAGTCCGACGATAAAACTGCGATTGAGCGGGTTCGCCCCCAAGGTGTTGTCGCAGGTCCGCACCATCCAGGTGCGGTACTTCTCGTTGCGCGTAAGCTTATAGGACCATAAGATCACGGGCAAGGAATTCTCGTACGCGCCGGTTCCCCAATTGATGGGCGCCATCGGATGACGGATAAACCCGTAGGCCATGGTCTGGCATTCACGGATGAACATGTCAGCGCGGGCGAGGATCGCCCGTCGCACCGACTGTTGCACGCCCGCGTCGACCGTGGCGGGGGGACAATTGACGTAGGCCCAGGCCGCCAGGCTCTGGTCGTACTGGGCGTAGACGTCGATCTCGGCGTCCGGTTTTCGCGTCCAGACGCAAACGTCGAGGAAATCCTTGTTGAAGCGGGCCTCACCGGTCGTGTGCAGCAGTTGCGCGGCGGCGTAGGCCTTGGGTCCGAGGTAACCCGAGGCATACTGCTGCGGGGTCTTTGCCCGGGGGGGATGGTTCTCGGCCCAGGCGTAGGCCCGCCGGGCCCGCGCCAGGAAGTCTTCCGCTTGCGGGGTCTTTCCCAGCGACCGCCACAGGCGCGCGGCCTGCGCCGCTGCCCCGGCGAAGCCGTAGGATGCCGCCGCGTCCTTCGCGTAGGCGTAGTCGCCCAAGTGATCGAGTTCGACCGTCTCGATGAAATTCGGGTCCCCGGCCGACTCGGTGCCGTGGTACACGCCGCCGTCCTGGTCCTGGAGATCCAACCACAGGCGCAGCGCCCAGTGGGCTTCATCGAGGATATCCGGAATCGAGTTGCCTTTTTCGGGGATGTTCAACTGCCCGTCGTAGAATTTCCGCGGCGCCATTTCGTAGGCGTCCATCAAGGTTTGGGCCACGTCCAGGTGCGATCGCGGGTTGTAGTCGCCCGCGTCGTGATGCCCGCCCGAGGCGGAAATCACGACGGGCAACTGGGCCGGCCGCGGCGTCGCCAAAAGGCCAAGTTCCCCGGCCCCCAGCGCCCGGCGGTAGAGGCGAAAGTCATCGAAGAAGGCGTTTGCGCTTCCCTTGCCGCTGATCGTGCCCAAGGAGAAATCGGCCGCCGTTTCGGCCCCCGCCTCGGCCGAGCACGCCAGGCGGCCGTCGACATACAGCGATGCCCGCCGCGGTTTTTCCGCTTCCGGCCCGACCACCAGCGCCACGTGATGCCAGGTACGGTCGTTGATCCGCACGTGCTGGGTGGGCTGGCTGGTACGGCCCACGCTGAAGGCAAGGACTCCCCAGCCGGCCGTGACGATCATCCGCGGTTTGCCCCACTCGCCGCTGCCGAATCCAAACAAGGTGCCGTGGAAATCGGCGTCCTCGTCCTTTTTGAACCAGCCGCACATCGTATAGCCGTTTCGCGCATCGGCGGGAATGGCCCTGCCGGTTGCTCCATTGGCGTGCCCGGCCTCGGTCGGCCCGAATGCCCGATTGTCACCGGGCAGGATTTCCTGGTCGGGGCTGAAACGTTGCCCTGGCGATGCCGGCGTCAAATCGTGCCCATTCCCGGAGGCGTCCTTGAAGTTTCCGTCCAGCGGATAGTAGGCCAGCAGCGCCGGGTCCCGGTCCAGCTTGGCCAGTCTCGGGTCAGGATTTGCGTCCAGCGCCCGCCGCACGATGTTGCGTACCAGGTCCTTTTGGATCTCGTGCGGTTCGTCGTGCAGTTGCGTGGTCAGGGTCAGGCCCGTCTTATGGCAGGCGATTCGCCGCCACTCGCTGTAGGGCGGCCCAAGCTCCATGCCGCAGCGCTGGGCGAACACGCCGTAAGCCTGAACTTCGAACGCCTTCTTGTAGACGTCGGCGCCGATCTCGAACGGCAGGCTGCGGCCAACCAGGGGAACCGTGACGAAGTACCTGCCCGGCGTCGCAAAGCTCGTGAAGTCGAGCACATAGACGTTTTCGCCCGAGTGATCGACCTTGTAGTAGCCCTCGGTCATCTCGCCGGCACGGTGCACCAGCCGCGCCTTGCCGCGGAAGACCACCGACAGGTCCTCTTCCCGGCAGATGCGGAACTCGGGCGGCTCGTTGAAGGCCAAGGCGCCGGCGGCCGGTCGTGCGGTGGTCTTGCCATCCGGCTTCTCCGGCTGCCCTTTCGCTTTTTGCAGTTGGTCCCAAAACGCCTGCGCCACCGCGTCATCGGTTCGAGCTTCGCGCGGTTCGGCCGCCTGAATCTTCTCCGGGAAGGACCCCAGCCAGCGCCGAGATACGCCAGTTTTACCGGCGAATCGGTGAGGTAGCCGACCTGGTTGACCTTGATCGAGTTGCTCAGCGATTGCTTCTCGCGGAAGCGGAACGATGCTCGGTTTGCCGCCGCCGTGACTGCCCGATTGACCTCGACGTCGATCAGGTCGCCATCGTGCAGCGGCGGGTCGAATTGCAGGAACACCTCGTGCATGGGGATGGCCGCGAAGGGCCAGCCGGTGGGCAGGTACGTGTCGATCCGGCTGATGCGCCCCAGTTGCACCACCTTGACCGGCTTGCCCGCTACGCGGACCAGGTAGTCCTGTGTCCGCGAGGCCGCGTCGGCCGAGAAATTGGGGCCGAACTCCAGCTTGAGAATTCCCGGCCCGACCGGTTCCAACTGCCGCAACCCCAAGACGGCCAGGTCCACGGCGAGGTCCGCGGCCGGAGGCGTCTGGGCTTTGCGGAGGACGAAGCCTTGCGCCGTGTGCCCGCCGGTGACCATTTCCCCCTGCGATCCCTGGGCGAGCACGAAGTATTCCACGCCCTCCTTCATCGCGTTTGGCAAGTCAAGCGTGACGATCGTCCGCTCGAAGCGGGCAAACGGGCACCCGGCCGGGCCTTCCACCTCGATCTCCGCGCGTGCCGAAGCCTTCCGCGGCTGGACGAACTTCGCGTACGAATAGTTGTCATCGTGAAAACTGATGATGCGGTAGGACGCCGCCCTCTGGCAGGCCCGCGTGACGCTCATGCCCAGGATCAATTGTACTTGAGTGTCGCCCAGGGGCTCCGCGCGTCGCACGCCCAGCGAAGTGCGGATCGCGATGCGGTTATCGGCCAGGCCGCGGAAATCGGCCAGCGGATCGGCACGGCAAACCGAAAGAACCGCCGGCAGTAGCAGCAGGAAGCCGCCCACACGCAACCCGGCGAAGAGGCCCCCCGGTCGGTTCTTGCTTGGCGGTCGGTTGCGGTTCATCGTGCTTTCCCTTTGCAAACGTCTCGATGACGGCTCTTCCTTCTAAAGCGTCTTGACTTCAGGGAACTTCACGGGCAAGCCCTTTCACCATCAGCAGGATACCATGGCGCGCGGCGGAAGTCACGTAGCCGGACAGCCCGAGACCATGGACAAGCGACGGAGCCTGTAGTACGCTGGCAAGGTCCGGTCTAGCGACCACTTTTTTCTCGTTCGTTACGATTTCATAACCAAGGAGCCTTCCATGAGAACGCTGATGTCTGTTTCGTTTGTCGTGGGCATATTGTTTGCGAGCACGCTGCTCGTCGGCGCCCCCGCCACGGCCGCCGACGCCCTGCCGGCCGGCAAGGTCTATGAGCTGCGGGTTTACCACACGAACCCGGGCAAGCTGGAGGCCCTGCACGCGCGGTTCCGCGACCACACCTGCAAGCTGTTCCAGAAGCACGGGATCGAACTGATCGGCTTCTGGACGCCGGTCCAAGGGGAAGAAGCCACGAACACGCTCTACTACATCATCGCCTTTCCCGATGCCGAGGCGCAGAAGAAGGCCTGGCAGGCCTTTCGGGACGATCCCGATTGGAAGCAGGCCAAGGCCGACTCGGAAAAAGAGGGCGTGCTCGTCAACAAGGTGGACAGCACGAACCTGAAGGCGACGGATTACTCGCCGTTGCGGTAAGCGAGCGATTCGCCACACGGAGTCCAAGCCATGCGTTCCTCGGCCATTTCCTGGATTGCCGTGGCCGTTGCCATTTCCGCCGGCTGTTCCCATGCCGGCGATCCGGCGAAGGCCACATTGCCGGCTGCGTTCCAGCGGCTCTTGCCCTTGCACACGAAGCTCGGACCGCCCCAGCCGCACGATTGGCTGGCCGAACACGAGGAGCCGGGCCAGTCCTACGCGCAGTACGTCGGCGGCCAGCCGAACCGCGTGGGCAAGCAGCGGCGGACGATCTACGTGCAACCGCTCGGCGAGTTCGACCCGGCCCAGCGGAAGGTGCTCGAGCGGACGGCCGAGTTCCTGGGCATCTACTTCCAGTTGCCAGTGAAGGTCCGCGACGACTTGTCGTTGGACGTGATTCCCGCCGCCGCCCGGCGCGAACACCCGACCTGGCACGTCAAGCAGATCCTGTCGACTTACGTGCTCGACAAAGTCCTGCGACCGCGGCTGCCGGCCGACGCTTGCGCCTACATCGCGCTGACGGCGTCGGACCTCTGGCCCGGCGAGGGCTGGAACTTCGTCTTCGGCCAGGCGTCGTTGAGCGAGCGGGTGGGCGTGTGGTCGATCGCCCGCAACGGCGACCCGCACGGGGGCGATGCCGAGTTCCGCGCGTGCCTGCTGCGCACGTTGAAGACCGCCTCGCACGAGACGGGGCACATGTTCTCGATGCAACATTGCACGTTGTACGAGTGCAACATGTGCGGCAGCAACCATCGCGAGGAGGCGGACCGCCGCCCCTTGTGGCTTTGCCCGCATTGCCTGGCCAAGCTCTGTTATGCCACGGGGGCCGATCCCGTGCGGCGATTCAAGGACCTGGCGGCTTTCAGCAAGCGTGCGGGACTCCAGGCCGAAGAGGCGTTCTACGAGAAATCGCTTGCGCTCTTGGAGAGCGCGAAGTGAGGACCGGCCGAAGAATAACTTCCGTACACTTGCGAGGGTGGCATGCCTTCACGCGGCCGCCAAAAAATCTGGAACAACAGGAATAGCGCAACCGGCCGCGGGTAGGCATGTTGCCGCGCCACGCGCCGGGGCAACATGCCTAGGGCGCGGCCGGCGGGTGGAGGAACGCGAGCCGAACTATCCACCGCCGCCGATACGCGCCTGGCACAACATGCCTACCCGCGGCCGGCGGAGTCTTTCTGTTATTCCACGTTTCTGACGGCCGCGTGAAGGCATGCCACCCGAAGCAGATGGTTCAGAATCGCTTGCGGCACCCCTGCTTCGAGTGGTCGGGCCGTTCCTATTTTGTTGGCTTCACACCCGCCTTGCTCGGGGCGGTGCGTTCCCGATAGGGTTGCAGAGAGACCGCCTGAGACGGGCTTTCCTGGTACCAATACGCGATGCTGGTGTAGTCGTCGGCATCGACCGTGGTGGGAGTGCCGTTGTCGTGCTGGTTCTGGATCTCGACTTGCAGCGATTCCTGGAAGCGCACGGGGTTGGGCAAGTACCAGCGGTACATGCGGTTGTTGCCCTTGTCGTTTTGCAGGTAGCCGCTGTAAAGGTAGGAGTACGTATTCCCGAAGCCCCAGCAAGCGCCGTACTCGTCTTCCGTGCCGGGCGTGTGAGTGATCGGCTTGCCATCGCGGTGGAAGATCGTGTCTCCCTCGCCCCACCAGCCGCCGAACCTGGTGTGGACCTGCAAGAAGTTCCCCACGTAGTGTCCGCGGCCGTGGACGTCGAGGATCGAGTGTATGCCGCCCTTGGTAGGATTGCTTCGCCGCCACGCGGAGCACAGCCGGCTTTTCTCCTGGGCAAACTGCCGGCCCTGTTCGTAGTCGATGCCCCATGCCATGCTCTGGCGATATTCCTTGTCGCCGTCGTTGGCCAAGACGAACCGGGCGCGCTGTGAGAACGGCATCGGCAGGCAGCATGCGTAGCAGAAATGCTGGATCTGCATGGGCGCCGACTGATAGTCGATCGTGTGGCCGCCCATGGCCCCGAAGAAGTCGGCCAGCGGAACGTTGACGCTCGGCCCGGCATTGCCGTCCCAGAAGGCTTTCAGTACGAGCCCCGCATAGAACTTTCCGTTGCTGTCGTCGGTGATGTACCAGGACGTTATCTTGCCCGGCCCTTTCAAGTCGCCCAGCACCACGTCCTTGCCCGCGGGCAGCTTCACTTCGTGGTATTCCACGTGCGTATCGGAAACGCCGTCCTGGATGCGGTACAACTCACGCAGGTCCTGGGCGATTGTCCGGGAGACGGACAGATTGCACAGCGCCAGTGCGGCAAGGATGCCAAAGATCGAACGATGGTTCAGCATGATTGAATCTCCACGATAAGCGGTTCCTGTTTTCGCGTGTGAAGGTGGCCAACGACATGCCTATGCCGGCAACGCCGGCATGAAGGCATGCCACCCATGCCACCTTCATGCCACCCGCCGTTATTTCCGGAGGGCCTCGATGGCATCGTCGATCTTGTGGCGGAAGTCGGTCCAGTCGCTCGCCGGCAGCAGGGCGTCGTGGTCCCGCTGATTGAGCTTGAACGCGGCCATCCGCTTGTCGATCAGGGCTTGACCGGCCGCGGCGGCCGGCGTGCCGGCATGCTCCTTGGCCAGGCGGGCCAGCGTGAGCAGGCGGCGATAGTCGCCCAGCCCCTCGTGCAGGCGCTCGAAGTACAGGCTGGGAATGAGCCGTCCGTCCGGCGTTCCGCTGCACCAGGAATAGTCGTCCTCGCGGCAGTCCAAGGCGTAGTAGGGGTCGCCGGCCGCGGCGTTCCAGTGCCAGCAGATGCGGAACTTCATGCCGAACTGCTTGGCGGCCTTATACATGTACTCGCCGAAGGTCCAGCGGTTGCCGTCGTTGTAGAACCCCCAGTCACTGCCCAACTCGTGGATCAACTTCACCGATGCCTCGTCGTGACCGTTCCAACTGACCGCGTGCAGGGCCTTGCCGAGCCGCAGGTGGGGATCGTTGCGGTTGCTGCCCGCAAAACTGCTCGCCCCGGTAAAGTACGGAGGTCCCTTAGGGAAGGCGCGGCGATAGGCCTCGGCGTTCTCCGCCGAGCGGGTCAGGTTGTCGCCATCCGGCTCGTCGCCCAAATTGTAGTAGACGGGCAGCCAGCCGCTGGCCTCGGCGTGTTTCTGCACTGCGCCGTACACGGCCCGGATGAAGGCCGCATAGTCCTTGAACCCGGCGTTGTTCATCGCAGCGGTATCCTGGTAATAGGCGTCAAAGCCGGAAACGCCGCCGCCGTAGGTGTTGATGGCCAGGAACCCCAACTGCCTGGCCAGTTTCATCTCGGCGTCGGCCCTGGTGAAATCGAGATCGGGCTTGCCGTCCTTGAAGCCGCGGTAGGCGATGTGCGGGAAGCCGCTGCACGAAGTGAAACCATATTCGCGCATCTTCCGCAGGCTCGCCAGCGTGGTCTGGCGATTGTACTGGGCAGTCTGCGGGTCGTCGTCGTACCAGGGCAGGCCGATCGTGTAGCTGTAGGGGCCGGCGGGAATATCGACCGCATCGAGCGTGCCGGCGCGGACGCGGAAGACGACGGGCACCGCGGCGGCGACTCCCTTCTCCGGGTTGACGCTCACCGTGCCTCGATAGATGCCCGGTTTGGCCCCGGCCGGCGTCTTCACCGTCAGCCAGAACCGCCGCGTCATGTCCTTGGGCATTTCGACCACGGCGCTGGGCATGATGAACCGCGGCGCGATCGTGTACACCGATCCTTCCATGGTGACGCGGGTGATGCGGTAGGAAACATAGCCCACGTCGATCGCGGCCGCGGGGATTGTTCCCCCGGGTCCGCTCAAGTCGCCCGCCACCACGGTCACTTTGCCGAGGTCCTGCAGCGGGACCAGGGCCAGCGTGAGCGGGGCATACTCGCCGGCAAAGGCCTCGCCGGAGAGCGGCTTGCCGATTTCCTCCGCGGCGGGCAGGTCGTTGTAGTAGACCTCCTGCATGGAGTCGCGTTGGAAGGCCACGTAGCCGCGGCGGCGGTCGTCGCCGGTCGGCCGCAGGGTAGCGCTACTGGGACGATGGAGAACCCGCTTGAAATAATTGTCGAAGTAGAATCGCCGTTTGGCCTCCATGTACTTGAGGAACTTCTCGCCCTGGGCCGCCTTGGCCACCGGGAAAATCACCATCGCCGAGACGCTGCAGGCCCAGTTCTCGCCCTGGAAGTCGATCTTGAGTTGCCCGTCGGTCACGTCCACGTCGAAGGTCTTCTCGTGGAAGTAGGCCTTTTGATACTTGTCGAAAGTATTGTCGGTGGGCAGGTCTTCCGTGTTCCAGAAGCGAAAGTACTTCTTCTTGAAGGCGGCGAAGTCCATGGTCTCGGTGACGACCGGTTTGCCCTGGGCCAGAATCGCCCGCTTCCTGTAGACCTGGTACTCGCCCCAGTAGCCCGAGGGACTGTCGATGTTCACCACCACCCGGTACTTGCCGTTGGGCACGTCGACCGCCATTCCGCCCGACTCGATGCAGACGAAGTCCTGGTACAGCGGATCGGGTTGCATGACGTCGAAGCTCCGCCAGACCTTGGCATCTTTCAGGCCGTAACCGCGGCCCTTGCTGTAGAGCGTCCCCTGGGTGATCTGGGTGAAGCCTTCCATCACCGGGCTGCTGCTCAGGCCGAAGTCGAAGGCATAGAGCCCGTCGAAGGTCGCCTGGGCGGGCGAGTCGTCGCGCTCCAGGCGGATGTTGTCGACGTACAGCGGGGCCGGCGGCTTTTCATCGAGGATCAGGATGAACTTCGTGATGCCGCCCAGGTTGAGCATCCGGCCGGGACGCGATTTCTCGCCCACGTACAACTGCTTGATCGGCAGGACCAAGGTGCTCTTGCCGGGCGGGACGACCGTGTTATAGTTCACGCGGTCCCAGTAGCCGCGGGTGCCCACGTCGTGAATCTCGACCCCCAGCGAAAGCGGGTCCTTGGAATCGGTGTAGCAGTCGACCTTGAGGAAGTCGTACCCGACCCAATTTTGCGGCTGGATCATGGCCGCGTAGGAGCGGTCCACGCGCAGGGCTTTGCGACCGTCGGTGGCGTGCTCCTCGACCACGGTGCCGTTCTCGAAGGGGTTCTTGCCCTCGAACGAGGTGATCAGCTTTGTCGCCGCTCCGGCGGCGGCCGCCGGCTTGATTTCCAGCGGCGTGCCGCAGGCATAACAGGACTTCCAAGCAGGCATGTTCTTGTAGCCGCATTCCGGGCAGCGCACGGCCGCGGGGCCAAGCTCGCCAGGCGGCGCGACCGGCGATTCCTCCTTGCCCAGCACCGGCTCGGCGGTCAGGGGAACCTCGTTGCCGACCTTGACCAGCGCGACGTCGTCGATCCAGAAGTAGCCGGGCGCCCATAGTCCGAACGACGGGCCGGCCTGCCTCTTTTCCTTCAGGTCGGCCACGTAGGTCAACTTCGTCCAGCCGAAAGTGCCATCCTTCTTCAAGCCAAAGTACTTGTCGGCGAACATGAACTCGGTATTGTTGTTCCAAATGCCGGCGCCGATGTCCAAACCGCGCAGGTAAGCCGTGATTCGGTACCTGCCCGGCTGCAGGTCCAGGTTCTGCGAAGTGCGGATCTTAGGTCCCGCCCCACCGAACAGCAGGCAAGAGTGTTTGCCGCTGTGGGCGATTTGGCCGACGCGGAAATCGCAGTCGCCTTCGTACTTCCAACCACCCCAATTAGGGAAGACCCCGCCGAACTGGTCCTTGTCCTTGGTGACTTCGAACGACGGGTTCTGCAGCAGGTTCTTCTCCTCGGCGGCTTGGCAAAGCCCCGCTGCCAGCCCGAGGGCCATCCACGAAAGTGCGATACAAGACGGTCTACACATCATGTTGCTCCTGAATTCGTCGGCGCTGAATCGTCCGATACCGTACCGGACGGAACTCTTAGCATGTTCAGACGGCGGTGCAATGTCAATGAATAATGATGCCATTTTCACGTTGGGCCCACGGCGAAAGCCCGCGGCTTCTCGCCGGAGGCATGGATCTCCCGCATGGTGCTGTAGGCCTTTTCCAGATTCCGGGCGAACTGCCCGCCATCGAAGAGCGGGGACCCCTTGCGGTTGGCTTCGAGCCGCGCTCGCAACTGGGCGAGCAAGCCGGCATTCCGCGCCAACTGCAACGCCAGCGCTTGATAATCGGCAAGCGTTGTCGTGACCAGTTCGGGCAGGCCAACGGCGCGGAGCAGGCTTCCGGCAACGCGCGAGGCAAACGTCTCCCCGGCGAGCGTCAGCAGCGGGCAACCGGCCCACAGGGCATTGCTGGCCGTCGTATGGGCATTCACGGGGAACGTATCGAGGAACAGGTCTGCCAAACGATGCCGTGCCAGGTGCTCCGGCTGCGGCTTGCGCGGCGCGAACAGCAACCTTTCCGCCGCCACTCCCCGGATCTTCGCCTCCCGATACAGGTTGGCGGGAACAAAACGGTTCCCTTCCAGGAGCCAGAGCACGCTTCCTGGAATTGACTTCAGCAGTTCCATCCACACGTCGAACATCTCAGGCGTGATCTTGTAGCTGTTGTTGAAGCAGCAAAAAACGAACCCTTCCTCCGGCAAGCCGCATTCGGCCCGGGAAGGCGCCTGCGGCGAGATCTCCCGCTGGCTGTCGTTCACCTGGTAACAACCAGGCAAATGCACCAGTTTCTCTGCGTAGAACGGCTGTTGGTCCGGCGGGACCACGAACTCGTCGACGAGGATGTAATCCATGAACGGTGTCGCCCATCGTGCCGGGATAGCCGAGATAATTTACCTGAATGGGCGCGGCGCAGGGCGAGGATCCGCGTGCGGGTATTCTGCGTGAAGCCCTTCAGGTCGACCAGAATGTCGACTTCATCCGCCGCAATGCGCTCGGCGGCTGCCACGAACGAGGCGTCCTTCACGTCCACGAAACGGTCGAACGCATTTGCGAGTCGCCGCCTCGTCGAGCTGCGGTCATCCGGACCATAGGAATAGCCGAAGACCGCAAATCGATCGCGATCGTGCTTCTCAATCAGTTCGGCGATCAGCCAAGCGGTCGCATGGGAATGGAAGTCGGCGGATAGATAGCCGATGGTAGTCTTGGAATTCAGGTCCAAGGCTCGATTGCCCGCCAGGTTGCGCCTCGGTTTGCTTAGAGTTTTCAGATGGCGATGCACCCACTGCCGCGCACATCGCAGGTGTTGTTCCGCCGTAGTCCTCACCGGCAGGGCGAGGAAAACGAACGGCGACACGGGAAAGGCAATTCCGCCGTCGGCATCTCGATCAACGACTTCGATCAAGCGCCGGGAAAGGAACTTCAGGTCTTCCCAGCAGCACATCTGTTGAAGTGCATGAACCAAGGCACCAAGAGATTCCGCATGGTCCGGCTTCAATTCCAATGCCCGGCGGTAGCAGGCGACCGCTTCGTCCAGTTTCCCCCGACCGTGAGTACACAGTACCCGCTTCAAGGCATTTCCCAGGTTGTAGTGCGTCTCGGCCTGGTCCGGCCCCAGTTCCAATGCCCGGCGATAACAGGCGACCGCTTCGACCGGCCTGCCCTGCTCCTGGAAGGCGATACCCAGGTTGTTGTGCGCGTCGACATCGTCCGGCTTCAGTTCCAGTGTCCGGCGATAGCAGGCGACGGCCTGGTCCAGCTTTCCCTGGTCCCTCAAAGCGTTGCCCAGGTTGTTGTGCGCCCCGGCATGGTCCGGTTTGAGTTCCAGTGCCCGGCGGTAGCAGGCGACCGCTTCGTCCAACTTCCCCTGGTCCTGGAAGGCAATACCCAGGTTGAAGTGCAGCTCGGCAAAATCCGGTTTCAATTCCAGTGCCCGGCGGAAGCAGGCAAGCGCTTCGTCCAGCTTCCCCTGGTCCCTGAAGGCAACGCCCAAGTTGCTCTGCGCCTCGACATAGTCCGGCTTCAACTCCAGTGCCCGGCGGAAGCAGGCGACCGCTTCGGAAATCCTTCGCAAGCCGCGATAGGCTTCCCCCAGGTTGTTATGGAGGAGAGCCGCACTGCCTTGCAAGCGGATCGCCCGTCCAATGTAATCCACGGCAACCTCGTGTTTCCCGACCTGGTGGGCAATCAGGCCGAGGAGATGGATCGCATCGACATGATTCGGCTCGACGGCGAGAATCTGCCGATAGAATTGCTCGGCAAGTTGCAGCCGTCCAGCTTGATGGTGTTGGACTGCAATCGTCAATAGTTCAGCACTCGTCGCCATGACGCGAATTACACAGTCTTACCGCTGGTGCGCCGCTGGTTGATCTGCTGACGACTGCGTTGACGATACTCGCGGAGGGTTTCGATTTCGTATTTCTTGCAGAGCGGGCGGACCTGCACTCCCGGCTTGACGGCCCGCAGCACGTACCAGCCTTCCATATCGCCCATCGGCAGCTTTTCGACTTCGCCCTTGTGCTCGCGCAGCAGCCGGCCGATCTTTTCGCCGGTAAAGTCGTGATGGACGATCGTGATGTCGAGGTCGAGCGTGGCGATAAACTGCTGGGCCCTCGGTTGTTCCACGTCGCGGATGGTCTTGCCGAAGACGTCGATCATATTGCCCTGGCCGACGGCGACGACATAGTAGTTGTGGATCATCGCGTAACCGTTCAGGGGCATGCCGCCGCCGTAGGCGCTCGGCCAAAGGACGACCTCCGCGCCCTTGCGCTCGGCCTCCTGCCAGACTTCGTCGAAATTGGCATCGAAACAGGTCAGCATGGCGATGCGTCCGAAGTCCGTGTCTAAGACCGGGACACCTTCTTTGCTCGGATGCAGCCCTTCACCCCAAAAGACGAAGACCTTGCGGTAATAGCCGGCGATCGCGCCGCGCGATCCAGGAGCACGGCCGTGTTGTAGTCCTGCCCGTCGGCGCCCCGTTCGCGAATAGGGCAGACGACATACATCTTGTATTTTCGGGCCAACTCGCCAATGGCCTTGGTGGTGGGGCCCGCCAGGGGTTCGGCCGTGGTGCCGGAGAATTCCTCGGGCAAGCAGGCGATATCGACACCGTGCCGGCCCGCAGTCTCCAGGTGTTCGATCGCCAACTTCAACTTCTGCTCGTGGTTGCCGCCGAAACCGATGGCAACGGTGGCAACCTTCACCTGGCGGCCGGGCATGGCAGGCCGGTCGGCGGCCGACAGCGGGTTGCAGATCGCCAAGATGACCGTGAAAAGGATCCATCGAGTGCATCGCTTCATAAACGTCTATCCTTGCTAGGTAGGTGACTTGAAAGAAACTGCCAAGAGATGCAGGCCCTCACCTCTGTGTCCGCTCTTCGAGAATCGCCCGCACCAGCAGCGGCCAGGCGATGGTGGCGTCGCAATGGACCTCGGCGTACTGGCCGCCTTCTTCGCGACTGACGAACTTGCCCCAGGAGACGCCTTCGGTATAGGTGCAACCGCTCAGCCCGCCCCAATGCACCGGCTCGGGACAGATCCGCACGCCGTAGCGGAACCGCGGCACGGGGAACGCGCTGCCCAGCCGCATGTTGATGATGTCGTGAAACGGGCCGACCTGCTGGGCCCAATTCCGTGGCACGCCGCCGCCGATCGTAAAGATGCCCAACCGTTTGGCCCGCTGGATCCGCTGCGCGTAGTCGTAGAGATCGAGGAACGGATTGTAAGGCGGCACGCTGCCGCAAAGCTCTTCCAGGCCCTGCTGCTTGTCGGGCGAATACTTCTTGGCCAGAAAGTGCGTGGCCACGTCGAGGCCGAGTTCCGAATCGGTAAAGGCCGGCACAAACACCGGCACCTCCTTGCGGTAGGCCGTGCCGAGGATGCTGGGCATCTGCCCTTGCTCATAGAGCTTCCGTCCGATCTCGCGATTCAGCCGCGACGAGCAGATCGGCTGCGACCAATCGAGTTCTTCCACGACCTGGCTGACGACCTGCTGGGCCTGCCAGAGATTCGCTTCCATCTCCAGCGTGTCGTAGACGCGGTTGTAACCCCAGTCGTAAAGCTGCTTGTCGGAAACCTTGGGGTCGTGCTTGTAGTGGACGCAGCCGATGGCCTCCGACAGCCCATGGGCCATGATGGCCCCGGTGGAAATGACGATTTGCACCAGTCCGGCATCGATCATCTGGCAGACGACCAGCCCCATCTTGGCGATGCTCATGGCCCCGGAAATGGTCAGCACGCGGGTGCAGTCCGGGTCGTCGGCCATGGCCCGCAGGACCTGGAAGGCCTCGCCCAGTTCACGTCCGGCGAAGGCCGTCTTGGACATCCGCTGGAGCAGATCGGCGAAACCCTGGGTGTTCTGCAAATCGAGCGATTCCAGGGGTTCTAGACCATCGTCACGGCCGTCGTGCAAAGCTCGGGTCATAATGTTCCGCCTTTTCCGGGGAGATCCAGGTCTATCCTCCATTTCAGGGTGTTTCCGGCCCGTTGTCAAGGTGGGCAGCCGGAACGGCGCTCGTGGTCCCGTTTTAGCCGGTCCCCTTGCCGCTGTTTCCGCCGACCACTACGATATGTACATGGTGAGCCGGAATCTACTCCTCCCGCCGGCCCAGCGACTGCCGGCCATTCGCGTTCCACTTCGCCAGTTTGACGCCGACGTGTCGCTGGACCTTCAGACAATGATTTATCTAGCGCCAATGTTTTCCGTTGAATGCATGCACCGTTGGGTGTGGACGCCGCGGCAACTTGCTATGGCAACTTGTGATCGCAGGGGTAAGGCTCGGTGGAATCGCCACGCTCGCTCTGCTGGCCTCGCTTGCGGTTTTGGTATCGTTGGCCCGTGCCCAGGGCGAACAGAGGATTGAATCGCCCCTGGCGAAAACGGCGTTCGTTGACCAGTCTGCCACGCCGTCGGCTGGAAGGCCAGACGATTCGCCGTGGGGCAAAGCGGCCGACGGCGTGGCGGTGCGTCTGCGCGCGGGTCGAACGCGGTGGGCAATCGGGGAAACACCGACGTTCACGCTCGACATGCGTAACCAAGGCCCTCGCAATCTCACAATCCGTCAGGCGCCCGAAACCGGAACACTCGAAGTGGATGGAACCCGGCATGCTTGGAAGGCAGGATGTATTTGCGGATCGTCGCCTTTCCCGCCTGGCCGGGTCTATGAGGGCCTCTCCGTGTCGCTTGGTGGCGGATGGGGTGAAGTCAAGCTTGCGCCCGGCAAGCACGCGATTCGCTTCGCGAACCAAGTGCATTCGCTTCCGGAATCGCAAGCCCAGTTCGCTTCGCCTGACCCGATCGTGGCGAGCAACGCGGTGGAGATTGAGATCGTGGCCTCCAACGAGGCCCCCGCGGCGGCCGCCGTCTCGTGGGGGGCTCCCGTGAAGGGCGTCGTCGTAAGTCTGCGGTCGGATCACTTTGCCTGGACTGCTGACGATGCGGTGACTTTCAGGGCGAGCCTGCACAACGGGGGCGCCCCCACGCTCTCCATTGCTCAGTCGCAGGAACTCGGTGAACTGGAACTGGACGGCGTCTGGTATCGCTGGGCAGGAGACATCGACGTGAAAAACTCGGTGTTTCTACCCGGTCGGCAATACGACGACATTCCGATCACACTCACCGCCCATTGGCGGACGAAGGGCGGCCAGCCTTTCCACCTGACACTCGGCCGCCACGTCGTCCGCTTTGCCGCGACAATTGAGCCAGCGAACTCCGCGGCCAAACCGGCGGCGTTCCGCGCCGTCAGCAACCCGGTCGAAATTAACGTGGAGCCCGCCATCGGCGTGCGGGCCGCCTTAGTGAAGAAGTACCTGCCGGGTTGCGAGCTTCGAACCGTCCGAAGACAAACGGCCGCGCAGGAATCGTTGCAGGAGGTGTTGACGAGACCTTCAGGCGAGGAAGTTGACCTCGCTTCCATAAGACAATCATGGACCGGTGCGGTGGGCGATATGGACTTCTATTGGCACAGCCCGAAACTCGCGGCCGTCGTGCCCTTGCTGAGGGTCAAAATTGCGGCTGCGCAGGGGGCGGAGGACGTCGCCCGGATCGTTCTCGGCGTGTTCAGGGGGGCGGGAACCTTCGAGGACTGCTCCTTCAAGGCCGAGCCTTGTGAACGCGGCTGGCTCGTCACCGTTGGAGGTCGGGGGCCTATGGAACTCATCATGGCCGAGGGCGTTTTCCAAGACGCCAGAGATTGGCTCGATGGTCCCAAGAACCGAGCGGGCGGCGCCGGCACGGCGGAAGGAAAGAACGGCCGGATGGGGTCCGCCCGACTTTCCCCCTATTCGGGTTTTGCAGCGCTGCCGGAGACCACGAAAGACCGCATTGTTTGGGAACTGGACGAGCGTCACGAATGGGGATTGCCCGAACAGGAGCCGATTTGTCGCGATCTTCTGATCCACCAAGGTTACTCCTTCGCCAATTCGATCGCTTGGACGATCGCTGCAATTGACCTTGCCGGAAAACAGCAATGGAAAGATCTGAGTCCACTGATAACCCGCATCTACGAACGACCGCGGAACATCTGGGTTTACGAACGGGCCTTCCGCTACTTGCGAAGTCAAGCCGGCAAACCGGTTTCCGCCAAGTTGATCGCCGATATGGAGACCTTGAGAGCGGCCGGATTCTACGAGTCCGACGTGAGTGACTCGCAGTTGTCTGCGGCCAAAGGACGCCTGGCGACGGAAACGGACAAGGATGCTGTCCTGGTCTATGCCGTGAAAGTGGCGGGTTGGCACGCCGGCAAGGGTGGCAGCGATCGCGGTCGCGAAGCGGCGGGAGATGTCCTCAAGAGTCTCGATCGTGAAGTCGTCGTAAAGCGCATTCGGCAGCTCCACGAAGACGGCGATGAGCTTAGCCGGTCTGAAATCGAGTGGGTCGCCGAGTACTTGCACGTGGACATGGAAGCCAGCGTCAAGGGCTCGCCAGGCGGAAGCAGGTAGAGCTCGCCATCCAGATGATCCCAATAGCCGTTGGGCAGGAGACCGCCGTTGAGGGTTTCCTTCAGGTGGGTGATCCAGCCGGTATGAACATCGTGGAATGTTCCGGCATCGACCTTGGTCCAATCGTGAACAGGCATGGGTTCCTCCAAAAGCGCTTTATGTCACCGGCTTCTTATTGGAAAAAACGGTCCTGATCGCCACTATCGGCGAAATTCCTCTCAGTTACCCTTGACATCCTTCCGATAGAAGGGTATTATAGGACTTGTCCTATATAGGATCAATCATAAAAGGGGATGGCCGCGATGTCGTTGGATCACGCGATTCTAGGGTTCTTGCGGTATGGGCCGTTGTCGGGCTACGACCTCAAGGAACGGTTCGATCTCTCCGTCCGCCACTTTTGGCCGGCAGATCAAAGCCAGATTTACCGCATCCTGGCGAAACTCGACGAGCAGGGCTACACCCGGGTGAAGGTGGTCGAGCAGGAAAACCGTCCCGATCGCAAGGTTTACGCCATCACCAAGGCGGGCCGCAAAGAACTGCACCGCTGGCTGACCAGTCCGCTGGAAGCGGATGACCGGCGGAGCGCGTCGCTGGTGCAGGTCTTCTTCTGCGGAGAACTTGCCGACGAAGAGATTCTGGGGATCTTTCGCCGGGCGGCGGAGCAATGCCGCGCCGGGCTGGACGCGTTGCGGCAAGTGCCCGCCCGGGCGCATCGATTTACGGAGGAAATCAAGGATCCTCGCGAGGAGTGGTGTTGGTTCCTGACGCTGGAATGCGGTATCCGCATGACGGAGGCGAAGCTGGCCTGGATCGAAGGCGTCATTGCGCGGATCGAGAAAGGCGAGATACCCCGCATTGGCAAACGAAAGGAGAAGTCATGAAAGCGTTGATTTTACACGGGAACTCGAAGGACGATGCTGCGGAAAACGCCGTCCACGGGATGTACGCCATCCACGGGATGTTGTGCGCGGCCCTCCGCGGGCGAGGTTGGGAGACGGAGACGAAACCGCTGGCGGAAATGTGCGTGGCCCCTTGCCGCGGCTGCTTCCACTGCTGGTTCAAAACCCCCGGCGATTGCACCATCAACGACGACGGGCGGGAAGTGGCGCGGGCCGTGGCCAATTGCGACGCCCTGATTTTCCTCAGCCCGGTGACCTTCGGCGGATATTCCAGCCGCCTGAAATGCGCGGTAGACCGGATGATCCCGACGATTTCCCCGCTCTTCGAGAAGGTGGGCGGCGAAATGCACCACAGACTGCGCTACCCGGCGCACTGCTTTCTGGCCATCGGCTGGCAAAGCGAGCCGGACGCGGACAGCGCCGCCGTCTTCGCCCGCTTGGCGGCTCGCAACGCCATCAACATGCACGCGCCGGCCTCCGGCAGCACGGTGCTCCACGGCGGGCAATCGCCCGAGGAGAGGCTTGCCCAAGTGACTCGACTCGTGGAGAAACTGGAGGTCCAAAAATGAACCGGAAATTCCTCGCCCTCATCGGCAGTCCGCGGCCCAACAGCACTTCCTCGCATCTGGCACAGTACCTGTTGGACGGTCTCGCCGCGCGCGGCTGGCAGACGCGGGCGCTCGTCGCCTCCGCGGCGGTGCGCCAGGCGGAGAAGTGGCAAGACTTGGAGGCCGCCTTCCGCGAGGCGGACGCCATCGCCATCGTCGCCCCGCTCTACGTGGACAGCGTACCGGCGGAGCTTATGGCGGCCCTCGAGCGCCTGGTCACGGCCCGCCCCGGGCGGCCCGGCTGTCTTTGCGCCGTGGTCAACTGCGGCTTCATCGAGGCGCTGCAGAACGACGTTGCCTTGGATATCTACCGCCTCTTCGCCCGCGACGCCGGCCTGCACTGGGCGGGCGGCCTGGCCATCGGCGGCGGCGGGATGTTCGCCGGCGAGCCGCTGAAGGAGCAGGGCGGGAGCGCGCGGCATATCACCACCGCCTTCGACCAAACCATCGCCGCCTTAGATGCCGGCCAAGACATCCCCCAATCCGCGACGACCGGCATTCGCCAGCGGGCCATCCCCGCTTGGGCCTACTTCGCCATGGCGAACCTGAGCATGCTCATCGGCGCGGCGAAGAACGGCAATCTCCTAAAGATCGAGGCGCAACCGTATCAACCTGAAGCGTAAGCGAGGATCCCTTGCTTACGCTTCGAATTGGTGTATGAGCGATTGAAGCACACTTGACTTTTCGGGAATCTGCCGCGAAAATCGTTGTTTCCCGAAATTTGGCGTGCGGCCATTTATTGCCGCTTTCTTGTTGTGTGAGCATTTCGAAGGTGATTAGACCGGACTGCAAATTAAAAGCGGCAATAAATTGCCGCACTCCAAGATGATTAAATTCCGCGGAAAAGTCTTGTTCCTGGGCTTTGGCGCGGTCGCCCGTTGCACGCTGCCGATCTTCTTGAAGAGCATTCAGGTATCGCCCCGCTGCATTACCATCCTCGATTTTGAGGAATTGGGGGAAGTTGTCAAAGCGTGGAGCGAGCAGGGTGTTCGTTTCAAGCGGGAAAGGGTCACCCGGGAGAATTTGGGCGCCCTGCTGAGCCGCTACGTGGCCCCGGGCGACCTGATTATCGATCTGGCCTGGAATATCGATTGCTGTGAACTGTTGCAATGGTGCCGCGATCACGGCGTGCTCTATATCAACACCTCGGTCGAGGTCTGGGACCCCTACGAAGGCCTGGAATGGAAGCGGCCCACGGAGCGGACGCTCTATTTCCGGCACATGAATATCCGCCATTTGAAGGCCGAGTGGCACGATCCGGGGCCAACGGCCGTGCTGGAACACGGCGCCAACCCCGGGCTGATCTCCCATTGGACCAAGAAAGGCATGCTGGACATCGCCCACACCCTCCTGGCGGAGCGGAAGCTCAAACCGGCCGACGCCGAGGAAGTCCAGCACCTGGCCACGGCCCGGACCTTCAACCGCCTGGCCCAAAAAATCGGCATCAAGGTGATCCATTGCAGCGAGCGCGATACCCAGATTGCCAACCAGCCCAAGGAAATCGACGAATTTGTCAACACTTGGAGCATCGAGGGCTTCCACGAGGAGGGTACCACGACGGCGGAAATGGGCTGGGGAACCCACGAGAAGTACCTGCCTCCCCAGGCCTGCCAGCACGACACCGGTCCCAAGCACCAGATCTGCCTCGCCCAGATGGGGATCAACACCTGGGTCCGCTCTTGGGTGCCCTACTACTCCATCCATGGGATGGTCGTGCGGCATGGCGAGGCCTTCACGATTACCGATCTTCTCACGGTTTGGGAGGACGGCGTGCCCGTCTATCGCCCCACGATCCACTATGCCTACTGCCCCTGCGACGCGGCGATCGCCTCGCTCCACGAGTTCCGCGGCTATAATTACCGCTTGCAGCCGAAACTGCGGATCATGACTGACGAAATCGTGGCCGGGTCCGACATTCTGGGCGCATTGATCATGGGACATGCGTATAATTCGTGGTGGACGGGAAGCATTCTCTCCATCGAGGAGTCAAGGCAACTGGTTCCCAACCAGAATGCCACCACCATGCAGGTTGCTTGTTCGGTAGTCGCCGCCGTAGGCTGGATGATCGAAAATCCAAACCGCGGCATCTGCGTCGCCAACGACCTTCCGCACGAGTATATTCTCGAGCGGGCCGCGCCGTACCTGGGCCAATCCCTCTCGATCCGTTCCGATTGGACGCCTTTGAAAGACGCAACGGACTTTTTCGGACTTGGTCCGCGGCGGGTACGGACCCCGCGGGACCCCTGGCAATTCAAGAATTTCCTTCTGTAGACGGAGTTGGATATCTATATGGTCGATCGGGTGATGTTGCAAGACCTTGCCAAGGAGCACGGGACGCCGATATTTGTCGTCGATCACGATATCCTCCGACAGAACTACGCGCGTTTCAAGAAGTGTCTGCCGCGCGTACAGGCTTATTATGCGGTGAAGGCGAACTCCGATACGGCCATTGTCAAGACGCTGTACGAGGCCGGCGCCAGCTTCGACGTGGCCTCGATGCCCGAGTTCGACATCGTCTACCAGTACATCAAGGGCCTGCCCGAGAAGGAGCGGCAGGACTACATCTGGGACAAGATCATCTATGCCAACCCGATCAAGGACCAGAGGACACTCCAGCAGTTGGACCCGTACAAGCCGCTGGTGACCTACGACAACCTCGACGAGATCCACAAGGTCCGCCGCTACGCGCCCCATGCCGGCCTCGTGCTGCGGATCAGGGTGCCCAACACGGGCGCGATGGTCGAATTGTCGTCCAAGTTCGGCGCCAGCCCGGGCGAGGCCGTCGATTTGATCAGCGAGGCCCACGAGGCCGGGCTGGTGGTCGAAGGCCTGAGCTTCCACGTCGGCAGCCAGACGACGAATTTCGAAAATTACATCCAGGCCTTGCAGATTTCCTCGGAGATTTTTCACGAGGCCCGCCTGCGCGGCTTCGAGAAACTGAACCTGCTGGACATCGGCGGCGGGTTTCCTGCGCTTACGACGCGAACGTGCGGCCCTTCGAAGACCTGGCCCGCACGCTCAACAGCGAATTCGATCGCCTCTTTCCCAAGGAAATCGAAATCCTGGCCGAACCGGGACGCTTCCTGGTGGCCACCGCCGCCACGGCGGTGATGAAGATCATCGGCCGGGCGGTCCGCGAAGGCAAACGCTGCTATTACGTCGACGATGGCGTCTACCACACCTTCTCCGGCATCATTTTCGACCATTGCCGGTATCCCATCCGCCCGTTCAAGAGTGGTCCGACACAGATCTGCGCCGTCTTCGGCCCGACGTGCAATGCTTTGGACACCATTTCGCTGGCCGAGGAACTTCCGGAGCTCGACATCGGCGATTTGTTGTATAGTGAGAATATCGGTGCCTACAGTGCGGCGTCGTCGACGTGGTTCAACGGCTTCCCGCCGGCCAAAGTCCTGCACATCAATCAGTAACTGTAGGGGTGACTTTAGTCGCCCTATTGCCATTGAGGGCGACTAAAGTTGCCTCTACAATACGATTATTCTTCAGCCGGTCCACGCTCGTTTGTGGCGTAGATTCCAACTCCCCGGGAGAACCATGACGTGATCGAACCGCTCGTTCCGCAAGAATGTTTCTTTACCCAGGGGGTGGGCAAGCATCGCAATCAGTTGCAGAGCTTCGAGTTGGCCCTGCGTGATGCGGGCATTGAGATGTGCAATCTGGTCCGCGTCTCGAGCATCTTTCCGCCGCACTGCAAACTGATCTCCAAGAATGCCGGCTTGCGGAGGTTACAGCCCGGCCAGGTCACGTATGTCGTGCTGGCCGAGGAGGCCACGAACGAGCCTTCCCGGCTAGTGGGGGCCTCGATTGGGTTGGCCTTACCGGCGGCCGGACATCAATACGGGTACATCAGCGAGCATCACGGCTACGGCATGACCGAGCAGCGGATGCGCGATTTCGTCGAGGACATGGCGGCCACGATGCTAGCCACAACCCTGGGCATCGAGTTCGATCCCGAGACTGCCTACGACCAGCGCAAAGAGATCTATCACATGTCGGGCAAGATCATCAAGACCCGCACCTGTGCGCAAACGGCCGAAGGCGACAAATCGGGCCTATGGACCACGGTCATTGCCGCGGCGGTGTTCTTGTTCCGCGAGGGCGAGTGATTCACGGCCAGGCCACTTCCAGCCTGCCAAGATTCACGGTGGCCTTCGTCTGACCGGCGCCGTCGGGCCGCAGGAGGGTCAACTCCAGCGGCTGGCCGGGCTGCTTGCCAATGACGATCCGCAGCAGGTCGGCGATCAGTCGCACAGGCTTGCCGTCGGCGGCGATGATCAGATCGGATTCCTTCAAAGCGGCGCGCGAGGCCGGGCCGTCGGGCTGGAGGAACTTGATCACGAGGCCCTCGGTCTTGGGGGGGTAGCGCTCGATCGTCTTGCGATCCTGCGTCCAGAGTTCCTCGGCGATCAAGCCCAGCGAGGGCGTCGAGGCCGTTTTCCGCCGCTCGAGCAAGGTCCGCATGGCGCCCAACGGACCGGCAAAGGCAATGCCGATGGGAATATCGTTCTGCGACATCACGCCGGACTGCACGCCCACGGCCTCGCCGGCCGTGTTGAGCCATGGCCCGCCGGACATCCCCCGCGGAACCGTGGCCGAGATGTGCGTCACTTCATTGAAACGGTCGGCACAGTACTCGAAGGCCGTTTCCGCAGAGGCGATCGTGCCCCGCGCCAGCACGCCATGCCGATACAGCGGGGCCCCGATGACGAAGACCGAAGCGCCCGGCGGTGGAGACTTCTCGGCCAGCTTCAAGATCGGATAATCTTCTTTCCGCGGCTCGATGCTCAGCAGGGCCAGGTCGTGACCCAGGTCGACCGCCAGCAACTTCGCATCTTTGCGCCCCAGCGATGGCGAAATGATTTCGAATTTTCGATTGGGACTCTCGACGACGTGCCCGGCCGTCATCACGAGGCCTTTGGAGTCGGCGATCCAGCCGGAGCCGTTCAAGTGACCGTTGACCAGGATTTCAACCGTGGCCGCCTTGGCCTTTTCGTAGCACTGGCTGGAAAACTCTTCGCCTGGAGCTCGGGAGGAGATCAGAGTCAGCAGTAAAATCAGACCGGAAAGGAAACGCAGGCGGTACAAGAGGCAAGACGGTATGGCCATGGGACGATCCTCTGCGCGAAAAAGTCGGAAAACCGATAGAATCGATTGTAATTCGACCGCAGGAGGAAGCAAATCCAACCGTACGCGAGCCTATTGCTTGGCCGGCGTTGAGGTGGCCGCCGGCACCTGAGAAGCACGATTGGCAGCGGGCAGGTGATCGACCACATTGAGAATGAAGACCACATGCTGCTTTGCAGCCCCGGCGACAGGTGACGACGTTTGACTGGCCAAACCAAGCGAAGGGTCAGGCTGGAAAGCCTGACGTACGGCGGCAGGGGAGGTTGATTGGCTGGCCGAACTCGGGGCGGCGGCTGGCGAGCTTGGGGCTGCGCTGCTTCCTTGCGGGAAAGACTAGCGCCGGCGGCCTCGGCTTTGACATCGGTCTTGGCTTGCTGTTGCTCTTCCACACGATCGGCCAATCTTCCGCCGCCAGCTCCACCGCCGTAATTGATGACGCCGTTGCCATAATTCTCCGTAAACGCGGGCGCCAGAAGGACTCGGATCTCTTGCGGATCTGTCCGATGACGATCGCAAGCTGCTCCGGGCTGGCATCGAACTCGTAGATCATCGGCTTCGAACTCGTTGCAAGTGCGAATTGAGCGTCTTGCTGTGACGAGGTTCCGATCGATTCTTGCAACGTGTTGTCGGGCACCTGCTGTGGCAAGCCGCCAACACGGTCGCCTTGGCCGTTGCCGTGACCAGAAGAATCCTTTGCAGGGCTTTCCCGCAGCGGACCTGCCGTGGTTATCCGAGATTGGAGGTAGCCGTCGCTCTTAAGGGCTCGGCGTGCATAATTCTTCGAGTTCTGATCGTTACCCAGCCCATTGTCCGCCAAGAGGTTCTCAAAAACTTTGTTCTGCACGGCCAGCGCCGAGACATCGAGACGCACGTGGATCGCTACCGCGGCCTTTGAGCCGGCGAAGCGATTGGAACGGGCTTGGCCACGTTTCCCGTTTACGGCTGCCGCCCCCCCGGCGGATGGCGAATTGTCGGTTGCGGCGAAGTCCGTGCCGTTCATGAGTGGCGGGAGCGAGCCACTGCCTTTGGCGACACGATTGTCACCCAAATCGACACCTTCAGAATCAGTCTTACCCGGGCCGTGTTTGGCACCCCCTAGCCCTTGCCCTAGCCCTCCGAATGCCTTGTTCGCAGCGGGCGTATTGGACGCGACGGGCGCCTTCGGTGGCGCTGCGGCCTTCGGCATGGCGACAGGCGGCGCGGAAGGTCCGGCCCCAGGGTTCGCAACATCTGCCAACGCCGGTTCCGGCCGACTCGGCAGCGGTGCGGCCGGCTTCGCGGGCACCGGTGCGGCAGCCGGTTTGGTTCCGGCAACCGCGTCCATGGGCGCCGCCTTGTTTACTTCTAGACGGAGGGCCTTTTCCTGCGAGTGAACGGCGCCGGCCTTGCCGGACTCGGCGTTCGCGAGAGCCTCCTTGGCCGCCTGGCCGGCAGCCCTCTCGCCGTCCGACTTCTTCTCGCCCAACCGCTCGCTGGCCGAATGGGAGCGATACTCCGCGCCTTTCGCGCATGGCCAACTGGCCCTTCACGACGCCGCTCTCGTCGCGATCCTTATCGTCGCGACGAACACTGTCGGCGTTGGCGCTTGTCGACTGATCCTTGCTCCCGGCCAGTTTAGGCCTTTCACTTCCGGCGAGGGTGTCTCTCTTGGCCAGCATATCGTCGGCCCGTAACATCCGTGGCTGGCCAGCGGGCACATCCCAACGTCTTTCCGACGTCGAACTCGTTGTCAGATTCTCGCCCGAAGCGGCCGGTGCGGCCGCTGCAGATGGCATATCGCGCTTGGCAAGATTTTGATTCGGTTTTGGCGGCGAGGGAGAGGTGTAGCCGATGATGATTGCCGTGACCAGGATGACGGCCGACCAGACCAAGGCCCGCTTGCTGAACATGCCCCGCCAGGAGATTTCGCGCCAGGGAACGCCCAGCCAACCAATCGAGTCCTCCTCGGGCCCCTGCATGGCCCCGGCAGCACGACCGGCCGACGGCTTGCTCGTGGCGTCATTGGGCAGCAACATCCGCCGCTCGGCAATTTCCAGTACGCGCGTGCTGAGGTCTTCATCCAGCTTTTCCTGGGGCAGGCTTTGCAAGGTGTTGTCCAGGGCGCGCAGTTCCTCCAACAGTTGCCGGGCTTCCGGACTGGTAGCCAGGATTTGCTCGACGCGGACTTGCTCGTCGGCGGTCAATTCGCCGTCGAGATACGCGCTGAACAATTCTGTGTCGGGAACGTGGTTCATAAGTCACTCTTCAACTGCCAAGACTTCCTTCAACTGTTCGCGAAGTTGCATTCGCGCCCGGTGTAGGCGGCTTCGCACCGTGCCCACCGGCAAGTCCAGGATCTCGGCGATAGTCTCATAACAACAGCCGTCCATCTCTCGCAACACGAGCACCACGCGGTGCTCTTCCGGCAACCGGGAAATCGCCTGCCGCACCTGCCGGCAGCGTTCCTCGCGCTCCAGTCGCTCGCTGGGGCCGTCGGCCGCATTTTGCGAATGCCCCTGGTCTGGGTTCCGCAAATGCCCTTCGGCCAAGGCGATTTTTTCGGCCGAGCGCATGGCCCCCCGTCGGCGGTGGAAAGTAGCCGCCACGTTGAAAGCAATGCGGTACAGCCATGTGTAAAATGCGCTGGCGCCCTGGAACGACTCCAACTTGAGGAAAGCCTGAACGAAAGCCTCTTGGACTACGTCCTTGGCATCCTCGGCGTTGCCGACCACGTGGACCACGGTATTGTGCAGCCGATCCTGGTACTTTTGCACCAGTTGCCCGAAGGCTGCCGTCTGTCCAGCTAAGGCCTGACTAATCAGTTGGGCGTCGTCGTTCACAGTTGTCTCACTGTAAGAGACGCGGGAAGAAACCAAGAAGTTCCCGCAACTTCCATCATCCCCGGATAAGCGGCCCATGTCAAACCCCCTATTTTGGAGTGTAGCAGCAAATTACGGCACTCCATATTACAATACGTTCTTACGCCTCTTCTTATTCCCTCCAGCAAATTCCCATGCACGTCCGCACAATCGTTGTCAGATTACTGTTGCTCTCGTCGCTCGCAATCTTACGTCCGCAACTGGCTGGCGCGGAGAAATTAACCACCGGCAGCTTGCTGGACAGCACCCCCCAGGCCACGCCGTTCTATATCCAGGACAGCGGCCAACCGGGGCCGGTGGTCATGGTTACGGGCGGGGTGCATGGCGACGAACCCGCCGGGGCGGCAGCGGCAGAGCGGATTCGGCATTGGCGTGTCGGCAAGGGAAAACTGATCGTCGTGCCGCGGCTCAACATTCGCGGCCTGGCGGCCCAACAGCGAACCATGCCGGGGGTCGAAGCAACTCTGGCCGATCTGAATCGCGATTTCGCCCACGTGAACTGCAAAGGCGAATCGCCCCGCGGCAGACCGGCCACGGAGATCTGGAAGTTCGTGTTGAAGCAGAAGCCCGACTGGCTGGTTGACTTGCATGAGGCCCACACGTTGCATGGTACGGGGGGCGACAGCGTGGGTAACGCGCTGCTGGTCGTGCCATCGCCCGAGTTGACGAAAGCCGAGCCCGCATTGCTGCAAGCCGTGAATGCCGGCAGCAACTCGCAGGCCGCTTTATGCAGCCGTAGCATGCTGTGCATCTTTGCCATATAGACGCGACTGTTCTGTCGTAACACGGTAGGTGATGAACTGATCCCAGAGGTCGTTGAGGTAGATGGCTCTGCAGCGAGAGGATTGCTTGAGCCCCTTCCAACTCCCAACGCATCCCGGCGCGCTCCATGCGGTCCTTCACCAGGTGCTTGCAGGCGCCTTCCGCCACGCCACTGGCAATCGGGTAGCCTGCCGCCAAGTATTCGTCATAGCGCATGTGTTCCTGGTTGTTTTCATAGTACGTAATCGCGGACTCCACGGTGGTCTTGTTCGCCCCCTTCAGCTTGTAGGCCTTCACCAAGGGACGGAGGTTGCGCAGCACGTAACCGACCTTGCCTTGCAGCAGCATGCGCAGATGATGCGTCACGAATTCTCCCGCCTCCGCACTCTCCTCCGCATACAGGCAATGGGCCACCTCCCAGAGCCGTTTCAACGCGTGGAACAGGTCCAGAATCCATATGGCCTCGGGAAACCATTCTGCCGCCAACTTCCACAACTGGCGTTCCCCATCCATGACACAGATGCACGGCTTCTTGTTTGCCGGGTCCCGCCGACAACACTCCATAAGAATCTCGAAGAACAACATCGGTGCGGCGGCCAACACCTCCCCTTCCTTAAACCGGGTCATCTCTGCCCACACATGCTTGTGTTGCGGTTCGGGCCGCTCCCGGGCACGCTTTCGCCGACGCACCTCGTCGATCACGTCTTCGGCAGTACGAGGGAAGCGGGCTTGGGTGTAAACCGATCCCACATACGCCATCTGTTTTTTCCCGGGGCGCTCCCCGCTGCTTTTCTCTTGCCCCGCCAAACGCTCGACCGGAGGCGAAGAAGGCGCCTCTTCCTCGACAGCCGTGATTCCTGCCGTTTCCGCGCCTGCGGCATTTCCTCCCTTTTCTTCCCACCCCAGCTTCAGACTCTGCTCGCAACCGCGCCGCCAACGTCCGCCGCATGGGCACACCCTTGCCATCGGCCGTTATCACCAGCAGTTCCTCCTCTTCTTCGGCAGGAGGAACCGCTTCGCCGCGAAAGTCGTCCACGTACTGCGACATCTCGCGACTCATGTGCTCCGCCGTGCGAACACTCACCGTGGTCCCCAACCAGGCACGGAGCGACTCCACCGATCCCCCAAAGGCGTCCTGGATGCACAACCGCTGCAACCAGTCCTCCAGAACATAGGAATTCTCTCCAGCGGGCAATCCCAAGGTTGCGTCCAGGGGCGACCATCCAATCGCTTGGCCTTCCCGAGTCCCGTAGACTCGGCGGCCGATCAGCAATTCCCCGAAAATCGACAAGTACCGCTTCTCATGCGGCTCGGGCAGGCGCGCGCAACGTCTCCCCTTCCCGTTCTACGGTCTCTCCCCGATCCCCATCCCCATGGGCCTCCACGAAGGACCGTAAAAACTCCAGGCACATGGTCATAGCTCGCGGAAACATCCCGCGTTCCACTTCGTCGAGGCGTCGCCCTTCGCTCAGCGCTTGCTTCAAAAACTCGTGCATCCGCTCAAATTGTTCTTGGGCCTTGAAAATATCCAGTTCTTTTGTTGAAATCATAGTTGGACCTCTGCTAGCAGAATTTGTGGAAACATGAATTACTCACCTGTTAGCATGAGGTCTTTTTCTTCTGCTATCAAGCCCTCCTCCCCCGCCGTAAGTCCTTGTCCTACAATGCTCTTAGCGCTAGAGGAAGGCGAGTCACTGCCTGAATGCCACGATTGCCGATCGGCGTTATCAGTTCATCGTCGGCCGCCGTCCACAAGACACCACGCTCGCGCGTGCCGCTGGCGAGCACTTGGGCATTCACAGCTTCATCATCGAGACGTCCGAGTCCGGGCAGACGTTGGAAGTCCGCGTGGCGGAGCACTGCGCGATCGTCAAGGCGCTATTGAAGCATTTGGGGATGGATTAGTCCCCAAACGCCAGCTTCGCCGGCTGCCGCAGAATATAGATCCAGAGACCGATTGCCACGGCCAAGAGCCCCAGGCTGATGTTCTGCGAGATGTGCAGCCCGGTGCCCCAGATGGCCGCTTCGTCGGTGCGGATCCTCTCGATCAAGAATCGCGTGATTGGATAGATGGTCAACATCAAGGCCGTCAACTCGCCGTCGCGGCGGCGGAAACGGTCGTAGCAGAGCAAGAGAAAGCAAAGGATCAAGGCGTCGATCGTGCTATAAAGCTGCGTCGGATGGACCGGCAGGCTCCGCGGCAAGGGACGATCCACGGCCAAGTCGATCGGCTCGGCATCTCGGGCCGGAAGAATACGGAGCCAGGGATGTTGGCGGTGTTCGTCGAGGAGTTGGCGAAGCTGCCCGATTGTGCCCACTCCGCGGCCGGAAATGCTCTCCACGCGCTGGCCTGAGCGAACGCCGGCGGCGGCCTCGGGCGATTGCCGCCGGACATGGCTGATTACCGCCTCCTGGCCATCGCTGCCGGCAATCTCCAGGCCGTAGATCTTCACCATCCCGCTACGATCGGCCTGCGACTCGGGCGGGTCGTCGACGGTCCAGGGAAACTCCCTGCCGTTGAGCTTCAAATCGAGCTTGTCGATGCCCAATACGATGCCCGCCGCTTGCTTCGCCGAGGTCACTTTCATGCCATTGATTTCGACGATTTTTTCCTCCGCCCTGAGTCCTTTTTGAGCGGCGGGCGAGTCGGGGGCAAGGCTTTCGATCACGGTCGAATGGTCCGGCCCGTCGCGAAACTTCAGCCCCAAGACGTCGGTTGTTCCGAAGCTGACTTCGTGTTGATGGACGGGGCTGTTCCAGGGAAAAGTCACTTTCCACGGCAGATCGCAGGTACCGCCGTAGCAGCAGCCGTTCAAGAGGCAGCCGACGCGCCCCAGGGCCAGGCCCAAGAGCATGCTGGGGGCGATCAGATCGGCAGTGGCCAAGAGCGGCATGCGATGCCGCCACCAGAACAACGCCAGACCGACCATCGCGCCGAAAAACGCGCCGTAAACGACCAGCCCGCCGCCAGCCACGTTGACGACGGCGAAGAGCAAAGCCCGCAGGCCGTTCTCTCCGTTCTCCACGTACACCGGCCAGTACTGATCGTGCCAGTATTCCGTGACGTAGATCGCCCGGGCGCCGATGATTCCCGGCACGATCAGCCAAAAGGCCAGGGCGAAGATCATTTCCGGATCGACGCCCACGCGGCGGGCACGATAAACGGCCAGGGCCATGCCGGAGAGCACGGCCAGGAGCATCATCATGCCATAGCCGCGGATCGGCAGGCCGCGCGGTTCGCAGAGCAAGGGCAAGACGAAGGCAATGGCCACCCCCAGCACCGCCAAGACCTGCGCGTAGCCGCGGGTATCAGCGTTGAAGCCCTGGCGGCGGATCAGCCACGCCAGCAGTGCCGCGCTGGCCACGGCCCACACGGCCAAGAGGAGGCCGCAACCGAAGACCGGCAGGCCAAACAGCTCGCAAGGGATATAGAAGAGCGTTTGCAGCATTCTTATGGTTCCAAAATGGCGTTGTCGATCAGCCGCGTGTCGTCGATCTTCACGGCCAGCGCGGCAAGCGTCGGCCCCGTAATCTGCCCGACCGCCGCGAACGAGTCGGGATCGACCAGGGAGACATAATCGATCGTCGCACCGGCGGCGAGGATCTGTCTGGGTCATCTGTCCGGCAATGGCTGCCGCGTCGCGCTCGCCGTGGGCGACAAGCTGCCGGGCAAGCTCCAAGCTTCGCCACAAGACGGTGGCCCGCTGTCGGGCGCCAGGGCTCAAGTATATGTTCCGCGAGCTCATCGCCAGGCCGTCCGCTTCACGAATGATTGGGCAAACTCGGATTTCGACCGGCACGTCCAAATCGGCAACCATGCGGCGAATGACGGCTGCCTGCTGATAGTCCTTTTGGCCGAAATAGGCGACGTCGGCCTGGATCATGTTCAGCAACTTCAGTACGATCGTCGCCACGCCGCGAAAGTGTCCGGGACGACAGCGGCCTTCCAGCGGCTCGGCAATGGCACTGACGTCAACCCACGTGGCGTGGCCGGGCCGATAAACCTCGGCATCGCCGGGGGCCATCACGAATTCCGTATTGCACGCGGCCAATTTTTCCAGGTCGGCCTGGAGCGTGCGCGGATACTTGGTCAGATCTTCGCGTGGTCCGAACTGGCTCGGGTTGACGTAGATTGATATGACCGTCACGTCGCACTCGGCCTTCGACGCCCGCACGAGACTCAAGTGTCCCTCATGGAGCGCCCCCATTGTCGGCACCAGGCCGATCCGCTTTCCCGCGCGGCGGTAGGGCAACAATGCGGCACGGATTTCGGCGATGGTGGTAAGGACGCGGGGAAGCATGGGGGAGGGAAGAAGGGGAGAAAGGGAGATCGTGAAGGTGCTTTGACGTGTGGCGGATCGCTTGCGGTTTAGCGAAGTTTGTGATTTGAAACGTGCTTTCTATTTCGGATTTCGACATTCGGATTTGGGATTTCTCTTCATCGCATGGCCTCGACCGCTGCCACCAATTCGACGACCGCGGCCTTCTTGTCCAAGGCATCCAGCCGAAGAACGGGTCCCTTCGCTAAGGCCGCTTGATTCTCCAGGGCCTGTTCTATTTGCCGCAATTGCTCGATTGTGAGCCGTTCCTCACCCCCGCGGCCGCGGGCTCGAATGCGTGCTAGCAATGCTTCCAGCGGGGCGTGGAGCAACAAGGTCAACCGCGGTCGCACGACCAACGGCTGCAATTCTGCCCAGCGAGCCAGGTAGGCCGGCATCTGCTCCCCAGACAGCCAAACACTGGCAAAGGCCGGCGATTGCTCGAACCAAAAGTCGCCTACCGTCGGCCGGTCTTGTTGGGTCCACTCCGGTCGGCCGATCGCCAATTGACGAACTCGTCGATCAAGGAATTCTATTTCGATTTGCCAGGCATGACTAGACGGATTGCGGTAAAAGGCCTCTAGCCGGGCAGGGTCGAATTGCTCGGCCAGCAGTCTGGCACCGCTTTTTTCCACGATTTCGCCGGCCAGCCAAGTCTTGCCCACGCCGATGGGGCCGGCAATGGCCAGATACCACGGGGTTTGGTCCAGATGATCCAGGAGCCGCGCGATGCTCCAACCCGTGCCCGGATGAAGCATTTCCGGGGCAACCTCGGCGGCCGGTTCGAGAACAAACCGCCGCCACGCCATCCGCGGATGGGGAATGACCAGATCAGCGGCAGCCAGGGTCAGATTGTCGTAAAGCAGCAGGTCGAGGTCGATGGTCCGCGGCCCCCAATGTTCGACGTGCTGCCGGCCCAGATCGGCCTCGGTCTTCTGCAGCTCGGCCAGCAGGGCTTGGGGGGGCAGCGAAGTTTGCAGAACCGCGGCGGCGTTCAAATAGGCCGGCTGCGCAGAAGGCCCGCCCACGGCAACGGTCTCGTGGTATCGGCTCTGCCTTGCCACTTCGATGTTCGGATGCCGTTGCAATCGAACCAGGGCCTCATCGAGCGACCCCGTTCGATCGCCCAAGTTTGAACCTAGCCCGATCAAACACAGCGGCATGAGGCAAATTCTTTCCTAACGTGTTTCCAACAAACCGGCCTTTATCCGAATGGCAAACGCCGTATAGAATGATCCCCAGGGGTTTGATTATACGTGAAAATGCGATCGTGTGGCAGGGGCTTCAATGAATCAGACACCCCCCTTGTCAAGAGGACTCCTCTCGCATAAAAATAGTGGTACTCGGTCGTACCGATATCCGACCGCAGGCCCTGTCAACGGAGTGTTTTTTTGAAAGTCTTTCAGGACGCAACACACGCCAACCAGATCGCTGCCCAGGCGAAAGACCTTATTCGGCACCAGCCGCACCTGTCGGTCCAGCGAATCTGGTGCGAATATAACGGCAGGCGGCTCTATCTCCGCGGTCAGGTTCCTACTTTTTATCTGAAGCAGTTGGCGCAAACCGCCGTCTCCGGCCTGGACGGCGTGTCGCAGGTGGTCAACGAGATCGAGGTCCTCTGGTAACGGTTAGCGAGGGGTTGTCGTGCCGTAGGGTGGGACAAGGTCGCGAAGGGTTGGTGGGACGCGCACAAACCGGCGAGACCGCAACCGAAGTCCCACCAACACACCGGTTTGCTTTTCCCACTCTACTTATCCTTCGCCAGTTTTCTTAGTGCGTCGATTCCGCGCGCGATCATTTCGTCGGAGGCCGCATAGGAAATGCGAAAATGCGTGTCCTGCCGGCTGAAAACATTGCCCGGGATCACGAGCAACTGGTATTTCTCGATACCCCGGGCGACAAACTCCATGCCCGATCCCCAGGGCAGGCGCGGAAAGAGGTAGAACGCCCCGCCGGGCACGGTCAGATCGTAGAGATCACGGAGGCCGTCGACGAGCATGTCGCGCTTGCGGCGATAGGCGTCGATGTGAGGCTGGACATCGACATCCAGGGCCGCGGCGCCCGCCCATTGGGCCGGCTGGGGGGCACAAACGAAACTGTATTGCTGCAGTTTGATCATCTCGCGAATGATGGCCGAAGGTCCATGAGCGAAGCCCAGCCGCCAGCCGGGAATGGCGTAGGTCTTGCTGAAGCCATCGACCACGAGCGTCTGCGGGTTGTATTTGGCCGGCGAGATGAACGGTTGGTCGTAGCAAAAATGGCGATAGATCTCGTCGCTCAACAACACGATGTTTCGCGCCGCCGCCAAGTCGGCGATGCCGCGGACTTCCTCCTCCGTGGCCACCATGCCGGTTGGATTGGCGGGGCTGTTGAAAACGATCATCTTCGTCCGCGGCGTGATGGCGGCCGTCACGCGGTCCAGATCGATGCGGAAGTCAGAATAGGTGTCGACATAGACGACCTTCGCCCCGGCCACGACCGCCAAGGCGTCGTACATCACGAAGTACGGGTCGAAGACGATCACCTCCTCGCCCGGGTTCAAGAGCACGAGCATCGCCAGCATGATGCCGCCACTGGTGCCGCTGGTGACGAACAACTCGCGATCGCTATGGCCGAACTGCCGGTCGACTTCGCCTTGCAGCTTCTCCCGCAGGACAGGCATGCCCTGCGACAGGGCGTATCCGTTTTTGCGGCTTTCGATGGCGGCGATCGCCGCTCGGCGGACCGCTTCCGGCGTCTCGAAATCGGGCTGGCCGATGGAGAGGTTGATCGGATTGGTGAGCTTTGCGCCAGGTCGAAGACCTTGCGGATTCCGGAGGCATCGAAAAGACGGGTGCGATCGGCGAGCCAGGGACATGATGAGGGATGAAGGATGAGGGATGAAGGATGAAGGCGGCGACGGAGTGGTTTTGGCAATTTAATGACACCTATTGTAAACGGCCGGAGCTTGCGGGTCGAGCGGCCACTTCTCTTATCTCTCATCCCTCATCCCTCATCCTTCATCCTTTCTGAGAACGCCCGATCATCGCGACTGAGCAGCACCAGCAAAAGCGTCAGGGTTCGCAGGGCGTCGGGCACGGGCGCATGATCGGCGGCATACCAGAGGCGGCCGGCTGTGTCGGCGGCGATTGTGGCATGGCCGTCTCGCATTCGCAGGAAAGTCTGCTGCCGCAGGGTTTCGCCCTGCATGACGGGGCCGGCAAGGCTCTCGGCGAACAGAGCCGCCAACGTCTCGGCATCGACCGATTGCCCGCGCTCGTCGACCACGTGGCAGTTTTCTCCATCGTCGCCGATCTGAATTCCAAAATGGGCCTGGGCGGCCACCACTTGTTCGCCTAGCCGACCATGGGCGTTTTCGCCGGTAGTGATCTGGCAGGCCACGTTGCGGGTCAATTCTTTCAAGTACGCAACAACCGGGCCCACCGTACAATCCAACACGAAACGCAACGGCCGCAAAGCATGATAGGCCGCGCGGAAATCGTTCAAGTAGACATCCGTAGCGGCAAAACGGCGCAGCCTCCCGAACCTCCGCACGGGACGATCGATCAGGGCCTCGCCGGGCTTCTCTAACACCGATGCCGCCATGTCATCCAGTAACCCGCCTTGGGAAAGCGGTTCACCCTGGACCCAGAACTTCAAGCCGACGGTGTGCGGGGCGCCCCCCGCATTGCCGACGAATACACCTCCGTCTGCAGCCAGGTGCTGGATTGCCCTGGCCGTGCATGGCGCGCTGGCCGGTCCGATGTCGATGGCCTCGTAACCGGTCCAACGGACCCCTTCGACGATCGCCGCGATGATGGCCGCCGTTGCCAGGCGGCCATCGCTGGCGACAACCACTGTCGGTTGGCGATCCTGATCCAGAGTGGGACCGGTTGGCAACCTGTCGCACGTAATTTGCCGGGCAAACTCGATCGCGATCCTCCGCGCCACGTCCGGGCCCAGATCGTTGATTGCCACATTGCCGACCCCTTCCGCGTGAAACAACGGCTGCCGACCATGGGTACATGGTGCCCGGGCCCGCGAACCAACTTCTGCCAGTTGGCGAATTTGCCGCGTGGAGAGGCCGACGGTATCGTCCCGCCGAGGGCAATCGCGGCAGGCCGGGTGGAAACTGGCCAGTCGCCCCAAATGAACGGCGTGCGAAATCCCGTAGGTTTCGCCCGGACAACGGTATTCGGTGTTGTCAGCCCTCATCCTCGATTTCGTCTCCCAGGGCCAAGCGCTGCTTCATCAGCCCGCGCATGGTTTTCATCTTCTGGAGGTGCTCTAGCGTATGTGGACTGTAGTTGTGGGCCATGAGGTGTTCGGCCAGCATCAGCCCGATGGGATTGTCGATGCGACTCAACTTGGCTTGCAGGGCCGTCAAGCGGGCCTCGGTCAGATTCTCCACCGGAAGCTGGATGGTCGTCACATCGCCTTCTTCCGGCCGACCAGGGGTACCTGGTGCCCGCAGGCCCGGGCCGCCTGTGGCCTCCATCGGCACGCCGGGGGTCAGCTCGACGGGCCAGAATCGCGTCTTCCGCGCTAGGCGTTGGAGCCGCATCTTGCGACGCATGCCGTGCAATTGCCCGATGATGTCCAGGAATGCCGGCCGGCGGGAATGATTCAGATCGCGAACGGTCTCGGCAACGATGACTCCCATCAGGCGCGCGGTGGCTGCTTTATCGAACGGCTTGGGATGATCGCCCAGCATCAGCAGAATCTGCCGGCGGCGCTCTTCCAGCCAGCCATCGGCGATCGCCGCATGGTCGGGACCGCCAACCTTTGCCGTCAGGTTGCGGCGCGGAACATAGTAAACCTCCAGCAACTTGTCCACGACCACTTCCGGATCGGGGTCTTCCAGGGTGCGGTCCAACTGGGCCAGGGCGATCGTACAAAAATCGACCCGTAGCGACTGGGCCAGGCCGTCGGGTGCCTTGAGGCATTCGTCGAGCGCTGCCAGGATCCGCTCTAGCACGGCCCGCGGCGTTTGCATGTTGGCAGCCAAATGCCCAAAACCGCGCACGGCTGCGGCCCGCAGCCAAAGGCCGATCAGGTAGTGCAGCATCTGCCCGTCACCGTTGCAGATCATGGAACCGATCTTTTCCAGGCGAAAAAGATCTTCCGCGGCCGAGACCAAGTCGCCTTCGGAAAACAGCAGCCGGAAGCGGATCAAATGCAGCCGGGCAACTTCGCCCAGCCGGGAAAGGAACTCCGTATCGGCCGCAATCTGTTCCAGCGATTGAAACTCGGCGAATTGGAGTCTCCCCCGCTCGAGTCCCCGCTCCAAGGCCGCGAGGCATGCGGCGTTCCGCGTCAGAACCTCGCGGGCGAATTTCAACTGGGCCGGCAAAATCCGCATGGCCCACATCTTTGTCGCGTGAACCAGCCCTGACCATGCAGGATTTTCACCCTCCGGGGTGACGAACTTCTCCGTCGCCTCCTGCCATGGTCCTAATGCGTTCAGACAGGGGTCCAACGGAAGCCGGCGATAGACGGCCGCGGGCGGAATCAGTTCAATGAGCGACGACAACGGCATACGTTGGTTCGTGGAGGCGGTGACAAGAACCCTAATTATGGTTGAAATGTTACGGTTTTGCAAGCAAGCGTCAGGCTGGGGTATTTATCCCCCCCGTTCCGCCCTTCCTCGTGTCGCCTTCGTATCATAGAATCTCTTGCAAGACCAGCCACGCAAACGCCTGCTGGGCCAACGCGGTAGGCCCGGTCTTGAAACCGCTTTTCAGGAGTCGATTGCATGCCTGCCGTCCAGCGACTGGAAATTGAGGAAGTTGGCGACGTTGCCGTCGTCCACATCCACGACCCGCGGATCACCGATCCGCTGGAAATCGAGGAATTGGGCCGCCAACTCTACCGAGTGCTGGAGTTCAAGAACTGTTCGAAACTGGTCGTCGACCTGTCTTCCGTAGAATTCCTCTCCAGCGCGACGATCGGAAAGCTGATCTCGTTGAACCACAAGGCCAAGGTCTGCAAGTCGGCCCTGCGGCTTTGCAACCTACGGCCGGAAATCCGCAACCTCTTCCATTTTTGCAACCTTGAGCACGTGTTCGACATTCGCGAGGATCAGGCCGCGGCAATGGGGTCGTTCTAAGAGTTGGAGTCCCGCCTTTAGGCGGAATTAGTTGACATTCCGCCTAAAGGCGGGACTCCAACTTTACAATCATTACCCGCCAAGGCATAATAACGGGTGTCGGGCTTTCAATCTCCCCGCGGACGGAACACCGCGGAAGGAGAGGTTGCAACGTCTTTTCCCATCTATTGAAAGAGGAGGTGTACCATGTCTCGCAAGTTGGTGCTCGTGAGTGTTTTCTTGGCCGTGCTGCCGGTACTGATGGTTTCGGCGAAGGCCCGGGGCGAGGATCCGCTGAAGAAGGCGGCTGATGGCGGCAATCCGTTTGGCAGCGTCGGTGTCGTCAAGGCGGACGAATCAAAGCCGTCGATTACGCCGAAAGGCTGTCATGCCAAGCTGAAACCGCACTCCAGCCTGAAGTTGCATGGCGGCGAGAAGGCCATTCTCAAGGCATTGAAACAGAAGACCTCGCTGGATTTCGTGGAAACTCCGCTGAAGGATGTTCTCGATGATCTCAGCAAGAAGCACCACATCCCCATACTCATGGACTCGTCCGTGCTCAACGAAGTGGGTATTGATCGTGCTACGCCGATCACGTGCAAGCTCTCCGGAATCCCCTTGCGTTCGGCCCTGGAGATCATGCTCGACGAGCTACAGCTCAAATGGACCATCTATCATGACGTGCTGGTGATTACCACGCCGACTAAGGCCGAGAGCGATGAGTACATGTGCACGAAATGCTATGACGTGACCGATTTGTTAGTGACCGCAAAAGGCTACGAGGTACAAAACCCGCGCTCCCCGACCAGTGAGGTCAGTGGGGAGTCTTTAGTAATGCCGAGTATGAAAATCGCTTCGGCGCCGGCGATGGAACCGATCCCTCCGGGGTCCAGCGCGATAAACCGCGTTGCGAACGACATCAACCCAATCAAAGACGCAATAACCAACATCATTGCAACCAAGACCTGGGTGGACAATGGCGGTACGGGAACGATTAGCGACTATGATCGTATGTTGGTCATCTCGCAAACGCGAGAGATTCACTTGCAGATCGAACAGTTTCTTGCTGATCTGCGTGCCCGGCGACAAGCACGACCGACCCTGTCCGTAGAGCTTAACTGGCTCTGGCTCGACGCTAAACAGCGCGACCGCCTGCTGGCCGGCCAGGCGAAATCGTCCCATGGGCAGCGTTCGCTGGCAGTCGATCGGCAGCGGCTTCGGAAGATCGCCCGTAAAGTGCCGGGCTTCCACGGTCAGGTTACCTGTGAAAGCGGGATCGGAACCGCAATTGCCGCGGGCGACCGGCGAGCGATCATCTTGAGCGCGATTCCCGTGATAGGTGGCGATGGTATTGGTTATCAGCCTATTATCAGCGCGCCCAACGTGGGCGTAACGGCCCAGGTCAGGCCGACGTTCGTTCCCGGAACGAAAACGGCGATTCTGGACATTGCAAGCATCATTACCCGCTGGCGTCCATCGCGAAAGGCGACGATCATCGGCGCGGCTTGGCCCGGGGACAAGAAGGATCTGGCCTGGAATCCTGCGCGGGTCCCACCCCCGGCCCAAGACGCGGCCAAACCTGCACCGGCAACGACGCCTGCGCCTGCCGCGCCCTTCATGAGAACTCATTCCACGAAAGGCGGCGCGGCTTCCTGTCCCATTGATCAGCCGGTCATGCCGACCGAGCAGATCGGCACCACGCTCCGCGTTCCCCTGGGCAAGCCGGTGATCGTCGGCTCAATCACCTTCGCTCCCGCGGGAGACGCCGGCCTCGGCGCGGCCAAGGAAAACCCTGTCGAAGTCTACCTCATCGCCACGACGAGCATTGTACGCGGAGCGGCGAGGTAGTTTTACCGCGTCACAAAGTGCTCGACGCCGTGCGTCTTGGCAATCACGGTCAGGCCGCTGTCGGTGACCATGAACCCGCGGCTGCGGTCCAACGCGTGATCGAAACCGATCTCGATCGCGGGCGGAATCTCCACGCCCTTGTCGATGATCGTGCGCCGGACCTTGGCGTGCCGGCCGATGTTCACGCCCTCGAAGAGTATCGAGTCTTCCACGTGCGAATAGCTGTTGATCCGCACGTTGGGGCCCAAGACGCTTCGCTCCACCTGCCCGCCGGAAATGATCGTGCCGTGGCAGACGATGCTGTCCAGGGCCTGGCCGCGGCGGGCCCGCTCGCCATGCTCGGCAAAGACGAATTTCGGCGGCGGATAGTTCGGCTGATAGGTGCGGATCGGCCAGTGCCGGTCGTAAAGATTCAAGAGCGGATCGACGGAGATCAGGTCCATGTTGGCGTCGTAATAGGCCTCCAGCGTGCCCACGTCGCGCCAGTAGGCGTCTTTCTTGCGGTTCTCGTCCAGGAAAGGATAGGCGAAGACCCGATGCGTGTCGATCACCGCCGGGATCACGTCGCGGCCGAAATCGTGCTTGCTGTTGGGCCGCGTGGCGTCCAGGCAAAGCTGTTCGAAGAGAAATCGGGCGTTGAAGACGTAAATCCCCATCGACGACAAGGCATGCTCCGGCTCGCCGGGGATCGACTTCGGATGGTCTGGCTTCTCCTCGAATCCCAAAAGCCGGAATTCGCTATCGACCTCCATGACCCCAAACTGCCTGGCCGCTTCGAGGTCCGCGCGGAGGGCGCCGATCGTCAGATCGGCGTGCATCTCGATGTGCCGTTCGACGAGCTTCAGGTAGTCCATCTTGTAGATGTGGTCGCCGGCCAGGATCACGACGTGCGTTGGCCGCTCCTTCTCGATCGTGTAAATGTTCTGGTAGACGGCGTCGGCCGTGCCTTGGTACCAATGCTCGTCGATCCGCTGCTGCGGGGGCACCACGTCGATGAATTCGCCCAACTCGCGGCACAAGTAACCCTTCCAGCCGACGTTGATGTGCCGATCGAGGCTCATCGCCTTATACTGCGTGAGGATCAGGCTCTTGCGAATGCCGCTATTGAGGCAATTCGAGAGCGTGAAGTCGATAATGCGATAAATTCCGCCGAACGGCACCGCCGGCTTGGCGCGGTCGCGGGTCAGCGGCTCCAACCGCGAACCTTTGCCGCCGGCCAGGATCATCGCGAGGACTCCTTGCATGTCGATTCGATTAGGCACGGTCAATGGTCCTTTGGCAGTTCGATACAACTTTACCGGGCAAGGTGGGGTAGGGCCCGAGCGGGTGAACTTCCTGTTCCAATCGACAAAGATTATACCGCATCGGCACGGGTGAAACAGTGGCAGTCCAACGCCATGTTACAATAGCACATAATCGCGGATCGAACCCGTCACTTTCCTTGTCCATAGAAACACCGGACCAACCGATCGAGGGATATGCATGCTGCCATGGCTGATTCTCGCAGCGGTCATTCCTAGCGCCTGCGTCTGTTGGACGGCCGCCTGGCTCGTGCGGGGTCTAGGGCCGCGCCTCGGCTTGGTCGATCGGCCGGGAACGCGAAAAATCCATGAAAAGCCGATGCCCACCAGCGGCGGCCTGGCGATCTGGTTGGGTCTGGTTGTGCCGCTGGGCCTGGGACAATGCCTCCTGTGGATGCTGCTTGTCGGCCCGTCCGTTTTCCCCGCTGCGGCCGCAGTTCGGAGCACGCCGCTGTGGGAGTTTCTCGCTACCAAGGGCATCGTCGAGCACTTTGCCGGTCTCTTGCAGCAGTCGGCCAAGCTCTGGCTGCTGCTGGGCGGGGGTGGGGCGCTGATGTTCTTGGGCCTGGCCGACGACCTCCGCGGGCTTGACTGGCGATTCCGCCTAGCCGCGCAAACGGCTGTAGCGGCGACGATGGTTGCCTGCGGGTGGTGCGTTCACTTGCCCTGGAACGTGCCAGGGCTGGCCTTTGCGGTAAGCGTCGTGTGGATCGTGGGGCTCGTCAATTCGTTTAACATGCTCGACAACATGGATGGATTATCGGCCGGCGTGGCGGCGATCGCGGCGGGGATTTTGGCGGCGGCCGCCCTTCTGACACCCCGGCCCGACAATCACCAGCCGCAACTCTTCGTGGCCGGTTTCCTCCTCTTGATCGTCGGTTCCTTGCTGGGATTTCTCGCGCACAATCGGCCGCCGGCGCGACTGTTCATGGGCGATGCCGGCAGCTACTTGATCGGCTACCTGTTGGCGATGGCCACGCTCACGGCCACCTTTGCCGGCGGCGGTCTGCCACGGCACGGGGTCCTGGCGCCGCTGTGCGTGATGGCCGTGCCGATCTACGATATGGGCAGCGTCGTCCTCATTCGCTTGCGCCAGCGGCGGAGTCCCTTCGTCGGCGACAAGAGCCATTTTTCTCATCGCCTCGTCAATCTCGGCATGACGAAGGCCCAGGCCGTACTGACGATCTATCTTGCCACCGCAACCTGCGGCCTCGGGGCGTTGTTGTTGCACCAGGTCGATTCGATCGGCGCGATATTGGTCCTCTTGCTGGTCGCATGTACCTTGTTGCTGGTTGCGGTCCTGGAAAGCACGGGAGGGAGGAGGGAATGAGCAGGAAGCGGGGAGGAAGGACGGGGAGACGCGGAGACACGGGGACGCGGCGAGGGGAACATCTCCCCGTCTCCGCGTCTCCGCGTCTCCCCATCTCCACGTCCCGCTGCTCCCTGCTCCCCGCTCCGGCCGATCCCTTCCACCGCTGGTTGCTGGCAGGCATGACCGCGCTACTGGTCGCACGGTCGCTCTTCCCGAGCGAATCGGTGGCGACACAGGGCGACGGCCTGCCGCTGGTCATGCTCTGGCTCGCGCTGGCCGTGATCTGGCTGGTGGGAGCGATCGGCCACAGACGCTTCACCCTCCGCTTCGGTCTGGTTGATACGGCCGTGCTAGTCCTGGTGGCCTGGCAGTGCATCGCGGCCGTGCATGCCGTCCGCTATGGCAGTCCGCGGCCCGCTTTGAACATGCTTTGGGAATGGGTCGGACTGGGCATGCTGTTTTTTCTCGCCCGGCAACTGATTTGCGACGCCCGTGAGGCCCGGATGGTCGTGGCCGCGATGATCGCCCTGATGGCCGCAATCAGCGTCTATGGGCTTTATCAACGCGCGATCGAGATGCCCGCTATGCAAAGGCAGTACGAAGCCGATAAGGAAGCCAAGCTCCGCGAGGCCGGGGTGAACTATCCGCCCGGCACGCCGATGCGCGATCGGTTCGAGAAGCGGTTGGCCAACCGCGAGCCGACGGCCACGTTTGCCCTCACGAATTCGCTGGCCGCGGTCTTGGCGTCGTGGCTCGCGGTGGGACTGGGGATCGTCGCCACAACTTGGCGCGACCGGCGGCAAGCGATTGCCTGGTTGATTTGCCTCGTTCCCATCGCCGTTTGCCTCTTGCTCACAAAGAGCCGCAGCGGTTACGTGGCGGCCGCCGTCGGCATCATCTGGTTGGCCCAAAGTAGCAGGCACTCTCCGAGTGCCGTCCGCGCAGGTAGACAAAGTCTGCCGGGAACATCTGCGGACGGCACAGGGACTGTGCCTGCTACTTTGCCGGACGGCACAGGGATTGTGTCTGCTACTTCGGCCGACGGCACTCGGAGAGTGCCTGCTACTTTGTTTGGCGCAGCAGCGCTGATCGCCTTGCTGGCCGTCACGGTGCTGATCGTCGCGTTCGTCAAACCCAATGCCGCGACGTCGTTCGGCTACCGTGTGCAATACTGGCAGGCGACACTGAAAATAATTGCCGCTCGGCCGTGGTTGGGCTGCGGCCCGGGGAATTTCCAGGACGTTTATACCCAATATAAGTTGCCCGAGGCGAGCGAAGAGGTCGCCGATCCGCACGACTTTCTCTTGGAAGTTTGGGCCACCGCCGGCACGCCCGCCATGTTGGCCCTGTTGGCTGTTCTGGGGCTTTTCTGGGTTAATTGTAGGGAACGCCCTCCGTGGCGTTCCGTCGAGGCACGCGACGTGATTCATACGGAACGCCACGGAGGGCGTTCCCTACAGGAAGCGCAATCGCCACCCAGCGATTGGCGATTTGTCCTCGGCGGCCTGATTGTCGGCTTCCTCTTGTCGGTCCCCTTGGGCCTGATCAGCGCCGCCCCGCCCAGCATTGCCGCGGCCCTGATCGGCTTGCCCGTCGCGGTGGTTTGCGTGGTGCTCTTGGTTCCCTGGATTCGCCAGGGAACATTTCCACCGGACGACCACGACCATGGGTACATGGTGCCCGACATGGTGCCCGCAGGCGTGGGCGTCGCCGTGCTGTTGGTCGATCTGCTGACCACCGGCGGCATCGGCATCCCCGCCGTCGCCCAGTCGCTGTGGCTGCTCCTTGCTCTCGGGCTTGACGGCGCTTGGCCTCGCGATGTGCCGCGGGCCATGGCAATCGTGTTGCTGGCGATTGGTCTTGGACTGTCGTTTGCCTGTCACCAGACTTCCTACGCGCGGGTCTTGCCGTGTCAAAATCTCCTCTCGCTGGCCCAGCGAAAATATGGCGACGGAGATCCGCAATCGGCCCGGGAGGCGTTGCAAAGGGCCGTAGATGCCGATCCTTATTCGTCGGAGGCTCATGCCTCTCTGGCCGAAATCTATATGGAATCTTGGCTGGCGAATCTCGACCCGGCCGACTACGAGGCCTTCGAGAGACAAGATGATCTTGCCCGCCGCATGGCCCCGGAGGCCGCGCCGGTCTGGCGGGCGTTCGGCCGATCGCTACCAACGGGCCTTTGCGAAGACCGATGCCCGGGGGCGGCCCGTACAACCAGGGGCGATCGAGCAAGCGATCAAGAGTGCCCAGCGGGCTGCCGAGTTATATCCCGGCAGCGCCAGCGATCATGCTGCTTTGGCCGTGATCTATCAACTCTCCGGCGACGAAGCCGCGTATCGTCGCGAAGCGCGGGTCGCCTTGGAACTCGACCACTGCATGCCCCACGAAGATAAGAAGCTGCCCGAGGCGCTGCGGTGGAAGTTGGAGGCCGCGACAAAATGAGAATGCGTTGGGATCGGCGAATCACCGTGCTGCCAGCAGTTCCACGAGCCTGGCCAGAATCTCCTCGCGGTCGCTGCCGCTGAGGGCCAGCGCAAGCTGCGCGGTGAGCAGGCCATATTTCACGCCGATGTTATAGCGCGTCCCTTCCAGCTCCAGGGCCAGGTAACGTTCGCACTGCGCCAGTTTCTCCAGCGCGGGTGTGAGCATGATCGGCGGGCTGCGGGGCACCCGGTGGGGCACCCAGTATTCTGGGTCCGGGTCGCCGGCGGGCGCCTCGGCGACGGTCTGGCCGAGCAACTCCATCGCCTGGGGCGTCAGCACGTGCATGCCGAAGAGGCAGAGATAATGGCCCGCCCGCAGGCCGGGCACGACCAACTGCTGTTCGGCGCAGGTGGGCGTCGGTTTTTCCAGCACGCGCTCGATGTGATAAAGACCGCTACGGCCGGCGATGGGCGAACCGCCGATGGCCCCATAGTAGCGGAGCATGCTCTCGCGGGTCGGTTGCACGGCGGAGATCGAACAGTTTTCCGCCCGGGCCGCCTCGACCAACTGCTGCGTGCAGCGCCGCGCTGCCGGCTGACGTAGAGGTGGTCGCTCACCAGGTGCAGGAACGCCTGCCCGCGGACCAGCGGGGCCGCGCGATACAGGGCCTCGCCATAGCCGCGCGGGCTGGGCTGTTCGACGAAGACCAGCAGCCGCGAGTAGTCGCCGGCCGCTTCGCGATAGACCGCCTGGCTGCCGCGGCGGACGACGATGCCGACCTCTTCGATGCCGGCGGCGATGATCTCTTCGAGGATGATCTGCAGGGCCGTCTTTTCCACGCCGTCCAGATCGACGAAGCGTTGCAGCGGCAGGCGATCCTGGTTCGGCCCGGCCGCGGTGATCACGGCTTTGCGAATTTCCATCGATAGGTTCCTGAATTGAGCTTTCCCTTAACCTTACCACACAAGCCCATAGCAGGGAAGTGTCCTGCCGCGTTACCGTTGGACGCCAAAGTAGCAGGCACAGTCCCTGTGCCGTCCGCACTGTGGCTTCTGCCGCAGGCTCTTTTTCAGAAGCCTTCGGCTTCTGGCGGACGGCACACGGAGTGTGGGCCACTAAAAACAGGGCAAAAATTACAAAAAACTGGTCTTGGTTGTTAGGGCGATTTTTGTTCTTCTACGGTTTTTGTGAGCACAAAGGAGTTGTTCATGGAAGCCGTCAGGGAAGACAATGCATATTCGAGTCCAGCCTACAAGTTGCTTGAGTTCTTCGAGAAGAGCCGTGATCGGTGGAAGACCAAGGCCCTGGAGCGCAAGCAGCACATCCGGCGACTGGAGAAGCGTGTTGCTGAATTGGAGGCCAGTCGCCGGAATTGGAAAGAGAAAGCGCAAGCCCAGGCCCAGCGTGGCAGCGCAGTCGTGAATGATGACCGCAAACAAAAAGAAACCTGAGCCTTCCCCTGCACCCGCGAGCACCGCGCCGGCGGCCATGAACGTGACGCCGGTGGCCGGGCATCAGTTCGGTGCTTCCCTGATATCGCTGTTCGCGGACTTGGTGTTGAAGGCCGCCACAAGTCAGCGTGCCGCAGCGGGCGTGCTGCAACTGGTGGCGCCGTACATTCCTTGCTTGCCGCGGGTGCCTTGCGCCAATTCGGGCCGCATGTGGCTGATGCGGCTGGGACTTTACGAACTGCTGCGGAAAAAAGAGGCGGCCAAGGACTGGGTGTGGATCATGGATCACACGGTACAGTTGGGACCGCACAAGTGCCTGGTGATCGTCGGCGTTCGGCTTTCGACGTGGCGTCAGAAAGAAGCGCCGTTGGAACACGAAGATTTGTCGCTGCTGAGACTGGTTCCCATGGAGCAGTCCACCGCGGCCGCGGTGGCGGAGCAACTGCAAGCGACGCGTCAGGAGATGGGCGTCGTGCCCGTGGCGGTTCTCAGCGATGAAGGTGCGGAGTTGAAAAGCGGCATGGCGTTGTTCCGCGAACAATCGGCCGCGGCGCGCCGTGTGCCGCACGCCTTCGACATCAAGCACAAAGTGGCGATATTTCTCAAGAGGGAACTCCACGACGACGCTACGTGGCAATCCTTCGTCACCCGCACCAACCGCACGAAGTTGCAGACCACGCTGACGGATCTGGCGTTTCTGGTTCCGCCCAGCTTGCGGACCAAGGCACGTTATATGAACTTGGACACGCTGGTCGATTGGGGATGTCGCGCGTTGGCCTATCTGGACGACCCGCACGACATTCTCGCGCGGACGATAGACCGCAAAAAACTGCAACAGAAACTGGGGTGGCTCTGCGAGTACCGCTCGGCTTTGGCCGCTTGGGCGGAACTGCTGGCCATTGCCGAGCAAGCGATAGGCTATGTCCGCAGGAAAGGGTATCATCGTCACGCCGCGAAGGAATTGAAAACGCGATTGCTCCCCCTGACGCGAACGCCGGGCGGTCGCCGCCTGCGAGCAGCGATTGTGGAGTTTCTCGAGGAACAAGCCAAGGGCCTCAAAAAAGGACAGCATTTGTTGGGTAGCAGCGAGGTTTTGGAGTCGCTCTTGGGCAAGTACAAGCGTATTCAAGGAACACACAGCAAGGGAGGCATGACGGGATCGCTGCTGAACATTGGAGCTGCGGTTCTGCGGAAAACTTCGGCCACAATACAAAATGCACTGGCATCGGTTCCTGTTGCCGCCGTGGGAAAGTGGATCCGCGAAAACCTCGGCTTAACGATCCCCGCCCAACAGGTGCTCGCCTTCCAATGGAACAAAAACAGTCCGAAAACCCAAACATTCACTACACCAAGTTTTTAGCGGCCCACACGGAGTGTGCCTGCCACCTTCTCTTGCCTGGCCGCTACCCCTCCGGCCAGCCTTCCGCGCCAACCAGCGGCACGAAGCGGCAGGGGGAGAGCGGTTCGATTTGGGGCTCGTCGCCGATCCTGTGGATCGCTTGCAACATCTGGTGATCGCGGCCGCCCACTGGAATCACGAGAATTCCGCCGGGAACCAGTTGCTCGATCAAGTGCTGCGGCGCCGAGGCCGCGGCGGCGGCCACGAGGATCCGATCGTAGAGGGCGTCGGCGGGCCAGCCCAGCGTACCGTCGGCCACGACCAGCTTGACGCGATCATAGCCCAATTCAGCCAGCCGCCGCGCGGCCTGCTGCGAAAGGGCCTCGTGCCGCTCGATGCTCACGACGTCCCGCGAAGCTCGGCGAGAATGGCCGTCTGGTAACCGCTGCCCGTGCCGATCTCCAGTACTCGCTCGCCGCCCCGCAAGGCCAGGGCCTGCGTCATCAGGGCCACGATGTAGGGCTGGCTGATCGTCTGCCCGCAGGCAATCCCCAAGGCCCGATCGGAGTAGGCCTCGGCCCGCAGCGACTCGTCGACGAACCGCTCGCGGGGGATCCGCGCCATGGCGTCGATCATGCGCAGATCGCTGATGCCGCGGGCTTTGAGATGGTGCCGCAGCATGATCTGCTTGTCGCGTTGGAGTGCAGAATCGGACATGGAACTTAGAACTTAGTGCTTAGAACTTAGAGCTTAGATCGGACCATGGACCTTCGGGCTAAGCTCTAAGCTCTAAGACCTTCCTTCCCGCCAATCCACGAGGTGCAACTCGACATTGTGCCGCCCCTGGTAGCTGTTGATCACCGGCCGGAAGGCGATGTCGAAGGGCCGATCCAGGGCCATCATCGGTTCGGCCCATTCGGCCGCGCCGAAGGCCACGGCCCGCAGACTCACGCCGTGCTGCGAGAGCCGCAAGGAAAGGTGCCGCCCGCCGGCGCCGATCGCTTTCGGTTGGCCGTCCAGCGTGGCGCCCGTGGCACAGAGCAAGGGCCGGGCGTTGTGCTGCCCGAAGGGCGCCAGCCGCTCGATCTGATAAACGGTCTTCGTGGTGAAGGCGCTCAAGGGGAACTCGGCGTCGATCAACAAGTCGGCCACTCGCTGTTGCTGACTGATCTCCGCCGCCGCCACCTCACAAAAGGCAGTGCGGAAGGCGTCGATCCGGTCTTCCTCGACCTTCAGCCCGGCCGCCGCCGCGTGACCGCCGTGGGCCAGCAGGCATTCATCGCAGGCTTCCAAGGCCGCGTGCAGATCGAATCCGGGAATGCTCCGCGCCGAGCCGATGCCGGGCCGCGTGCCCATCTGGTCCAGGGAGATGAGCACGACGGGGCGATGATGCTTTTCGGCCAGCCGACCGGCCACGATGCCTATGACGCCGGGGTGCCAGCCCCGCTCGGCAAGCACGAAGGCCGGATCGTCGGCCTCGTGGAAGCGTTCGTCGATCTGTTTCTTCGCGGCAAGCTGCATGCTCCGTTCCAGCGTCTGCCGAGAACCGTTGAGCTGGTCGATATATTGGGCCAACTCCAAGGCCCGATCGGCCCGATCGGTGACCAACAATTCCACGCCCAATTGGGCCTGGGCCAGGCGGCCGGCGGCGTTCAAGCGCGGGGCCAGCGAGAATCCGATGTCCTCGCTGTCCAAACGCGGCTTGCCGTCGCCGTTGATCTTGGACTCGATTTTGGCAATCTTCATGAGCGTCGCCAGCCCCAGCGTCGGGCAGCGGGCGAGACTCTCCAGTCCATGATGCACCAGCACGCGGTTCTCATCCACCAGCGGCACGACGTCGGCCACGGTGCCCAGGGCCGCCAATCCGACCGCCTGGACCAGGAAATCCCGCATCCGCGGACTGACTTTCTGCGCCCCGCTGGCCTGCTGGCAGAGGGCCCAGGCCACTTTCAAGGCCACGCCTGAGCCGCTCAGTCCGCTGAAGGGATAATCGCCGGGCAACTGCGGGTGGACGATGACCGCCGCCTCGGGCAATTGCGGGCCGATGGTATGATGGTCGGTGATGATCAGATCCAGGCCACAGTCGCGGGCGGCGACGGCTTCTTCCACGCCGCTGATGCCGCAATCGACGGTGATCATCAGCGACGCCCGACCGTGGCCCCACGATTCCACGGCCTCGCAGTTCAGGCCATAGCCTTCGTCCACTCGATGCGGCACGTAGTAGCTGACTTCGGCCCCCAGCAACTTCAGGCAGAGATAGAGCACGGCGGTGCCCGACATGCCATCGACGTCGTAGTCGCCGTAGATCACGATCCGCTGTTTGGCCTGGACGGCCGCGTGGATCCGCCGGGCCGCCTCGCGGCAGCCGGGCAGGGTTTCGGGGTCATAGAGGTCCGAGAGCTTGGGATCGAGGAACGAGCGGGCCTTGGCCGGATCGGTGATGCCGCGGCAGATGAGCAATTGGGCAACTACGTCCGGCACGCCCGCCGCGCGCTGCAGCGAGGCGATGCGCACGGGGTCGTGGGAACGAATATGCCAGCGTTTGGCCATAATGAACGATCCGTCGTTGTTTCAATCCGCTCCCGCCGGCTGTCGGTGGGAGAAGCGCAGGGGCGCGAGGGCATGGCGACCTGGTCCCTTTTCGCACCGTCACGCACTTGATGGAACGGATTTTAATCCGTTCAAACAGAATAAATTCCGTTTTACGAAGTTGCTTACTTCTTCTTCTCGTTGTGCTCGGTATGTTTCCGGCACGTCGGGCAGTACTTCTTGAGGGTCAACTTCTCGCCGCCCGGCTTGCGTTTGAGCGTGTAGTTATGTTCGCCGGTCTCTTTGCAGACGAGGAACACCGTTTCCGACTTTTTCTTACTCTTGGCCATCTCGGCAAACACCTATTTAGAACTGGCTTGATTGGCAAACAGGCTATTGTACACGAATTCCCGAGAATGGGAACGGAGGGGTGAAGAAAAGACAAGCAGAAACATAATCTTTCAATTCGATCCGTCCAAAGGACGTTGCTCAAACCCAGGAGGACAATCCTCATCCACCTCGGGGATCGGTGCCCACAGCGTCGCCGGGACGAGCACCGCTTCCGGGCAAGCCAGCGGCTGCAATTCGTCGTTGCCGGAAAAGACTGCCACACTCTGATATCCGTCCGGCCTTGGATCGTGGCGGACCTCGATCGTTCGATTCCGCAAGTTGACAACCCAATAGTCGGGAATTCCCGCACCGGCGTAAAGAACCGCCTTTTCGCCGGTATCTTCCTCCAGGCTGGAATCAGCGACTTCGATAATCAGTAGAATGTCCTTCGGGCCGGGTTTGCCTTGCCAGTAGTTGCGTTTGACGACCCAACTTACGTCCGGTTCGGGCGAACTTTCCGCATGCGGGAGGCGGATCGCGTTTTGAATGCGAACGCGAATGCGCTTTCCGCGCACGCACTCGTGTCCCCACTCTTCCAAACGATCGACAACCTCGGCGTGTGGATCTCCAATCGGGCTCATTTCGCGAATTTCTCCGTTGATTAGTTCCAAACGACGGCGGGGACCGGCAAAGACACCGGCATTGATCATGCGCTCATACTCTTCCAGCGACAATTTCGCCGGCTCGCCGCGCTCTTTAAGATAGCCACGAATCAACTCTATATGCCGCGGATGCCGCCAGTCGGTAAATACACGTTCACCAACCTCGGCCAAGGCTTCGTACTCTTCAAGCGTCCAGCGAAAAACGGTGCTCATGACTCCATTATTCCCGCCTCACATAAAGCTGTCCAGCACCTCTTGCGGCGCCGGTCCGTACGATGCCGGTTCCATCGTACAGGTGGCGCGGCCCTGGCTCAAACTGCGCATGGCGTTGGCATAGCCGAAAAGACTGGCCAGGGGGGCCTGGGCCTCGATCACCGTGGCGTTGCCGCGACTCTGCGTGCGGGTGATGATCGCCCGCCGCTGCTGCAAGTCGCTGACGATGTCGCCCAGGTTCTCGTCGGGCACGTTGACTTCGATGCTCATGATCGGCTCCAAGAGCACCATGCCGGCCTCGCGCAGACCCTTGTTGAAGGCATCGGCGGCGGCCAGGCGGAAGGCCAGCTCGTTGGACTCCGTCTCGTGCGTCTCGCCGCCGAGGACCGTCATCTTCACGTGCATCAGCGGGAAGCCGAGCATGCCGCCCCCTTGCCCCAACTCGCCGAGGACCTCCATGGCCGCGGTCAGATACTCCGGCGGAAGCCCCGCGGCCGCCTCGGACGTCGGCACGGCGATCGGCGCCGCGGGGTACTCGCTCCGCGGGTCGGCCGCAAACGGTTCCATGCGGATCGTCAGCCGGGCAAAGTGCGATTGCCCGCTCATCGTGCGATGGCATTCGCCGGTGACCTCGACGGCCTTCTGGATCGACTCGCGATAGCTGACCCGCGGCTTGTGGACGCGGACGTTGAGCTTGTAATCGCGAAGCAAACGATGCTTGATCACTTCCAGGTGCAACTCGCCCATGCCGCTGATCAGGGTCTGGCCGGTTTCCTCGTTTTCGCGGGCACGGAAGGTCGGGTCCTGCCGCTTCATCATCTCGAGCACGTCGGAGAGCTTCTTGCGCTCGGTCGAGCTTTCCGGCTCGATGGCCATGGAGATGACCGTCTCGGGGAAGTGGATCGATTCCAGCAGGATCGGCTCATGGGCGTCGCAGAACGTGTCGCCGGTTACCGAGTGCCGCAGGCCGATGACGCCGATGATGTCGCCAGCCTCGATTTCCGTGACCTGCTTGCGCTCGTCGGACTGGATCCGCCAGAGCTGCGGCACATTCTCTTTTTTGTCCTTGCCCGGGTTGAGCACGCGGCTGTTGGCCTTCAGCCGGCCGGAATAGACGCGGATGTAGTGCAAATCGCCGTGCGAATCGGCCACGATCTTGAAGACCAGGCCGCAGAAGGGCTCATCGGGCTTCGGCTTGCGGGTAAGCCTGGCGTCTTTCTTCTTCGGATTCATGCCTTCCACCGGCGGCATGTCCAAGGGACTCGGCAGGTAGGCCCCGACGGCATCCAACAGCGGCTGCACGCCCATCTTGTTCAAGGCCGAACCGCAGAGCACCGGCACGAGGACGCTGTGCAGCGTGGCCGTCGCGCAGCGTCTTGCGGACCAAGGTCTCCGGCACCGGCTGCTCGTTCAAGAGAAGTTCCATCAGTTCGTCGTTGCACATCGAGAGCTGGTCGAGCATCTGTCCGTGCCAAAGCTGGGCGTCGTCCTGCATTTCTTCCGGGATCTCCGCGACAACGACCTCTTTGCCTTCCGGCGGGGCAAAGGTCAGCATCTTCATGGTAATCAGGTCAATGACACCGCGAAACGGTTCGCGGACGTGGGCTGGACCCTGGCCGACGGGCAGGTTGATCGGTACCGGCTTGCAGTTGAGGCGGGTGCGGATTTCTTCCAGCGTGCCGAAGAAGTCGGCCCCTTCGCGATCCAACTTGTTGATGAAGGCGATGCGGGGAACGCGATATTTGTCGGCCTGCCGCCAGACCGTCTCGCTCTGGGCCTCGACGCCTTCGCGGGCGCTGAACACCACTACGCCGCCGTCGAGCACGCGGAGGCTGCGTTCCACCTCGGCCGTAAAATCGACGTGGCCGGGCGTGTCGATGAGGTTGATCGTATAGTCCTTCCAAGGGAAGGTCACGCAGGCCGAATAAATGGTGATGCCGCGCTCTTGCTCTTCAGGGTCGACGTCGGTAGCCGTAGTTCCTTTGTCGACGTCTCCCATGCGGTGCAGAAAGCCGCTGTAGAACAGCATCCGTTCGGTGACGGTGGTCTTTCCGGCGTCGATATGGGCAATGATGCCGATGTTGCGAAGGTTTTTAGTGTCGTGAGGCATGATCGTCCTGGGCCTGCGTCTCGATCCGGCCCACGGCGCCAATGTTGCGCCGATCGGGGATAGCGTGGGACATGGCGGCGGAAACTCGTTGGGACAAAGGACTTAATGATAGAGTCCTCCGCCGCGAAGGTCAACCGGGCACTCCTATGTCCCCCCGGGCGCCATGTCGAGCACCATGTACTCATGGTCGTGAAGGATTGCAGTATAATCTTATGATACACTCTTGCTAAAAAGCCGGACCGTTAGCGATGTCCCAAGATGCGGCAAAGAAATTGGCCGTCTGCGGCCTTCTGCTGCTGGCGGTGCTCGCCGTTTTTGGCCAAACCCTCCGCCATGACTTCGTCGACTTCGACGATAATCTTTATGTTTACAAGAATAGCCATCTTCAAACGGGTCTCAGCGGCGAGGGACTTTGCTGGGCCTTGACCACCACCCACAACAGCATGTGGGCGCCGCTGACCTGGTTATCGTATCTGCTGGATTTCCAACTCCATGGGCTGGAGCCTTGGGGATATCACCTCACCAATGTTCTCTTGCACGCCGCCACGACGGTCGTTCTTTTCCTGGTTCTGCGGGCAATGACGGGCGATCATTGGCCCTCCACGTTGGCGGCGGCGATCTTCGCCCTCCATCCGCTGCGCGTGGAATCCGTGGCCTGGGTGGCGGAACGGAAGGGTTTGCTGAGCGGACTGTGCTTCGCGTCAAGCCTGGGGGCCTATCTCCGTTATGCGCGCCGCCCGTTTTCACTCCTCCGCTATCTGCCGGTGGTGGGGCTGTTTGCCCTGGGCTTGATGGCCAAGCCGGACCTGGTGACCCTGCCGTTCGTGTTGGTGCTGTTGGACTACTGGCCGCTGGGGAGAGTAGGCGGGCGGGGTACTCGCGCAGCGGGTCGGGCGGGGCACCTGCGCAGCGGGTCGGGGAGCGGGCGGGGCACCTGCGCAGCGGGTCGGGGGGCGCCGTCCCGGCACATGGGGCGTCTGGTCGGCGAGAAGGTGCCGTTGCTCTTGCTGACGGCCCTTTCCTGTATCATGGCACCCCGGACCCAAGGCAAAGCGGTCGTGGGGCTGGAGATGCTGCCCATCGCGCCACGCCTTGCAAACGCCTCGCTTTCCTGCGTGGCCTACCTGGGCAAGTTCGTCTGGCCGACAAACCTGGCCGCGCTCTATCCGCTCCGGGGCGCCGGCCTGCAGACGTGGAAGGTGGCGGCTGCGGTGCTGCTATTGACTGCGATCACGGCGGCAGCGCTGGCCTGCTGGCGGCGGTATCCCCACGTGCTCGTCGGATGGCTATGGTACTTGGGGATGCTCGTGCCGATGAGCGGCCTGATGCAGTTGGGCTCGCACGCCATGGCCGACCGCTATACCTATCTGCCGCAGATCGGGCTGGGCATCGCCGTGGCCTGGACGGCCGCGCACGTCAGCCGGTCGTGGTCCCGTCGTGGTTGGGCCGGCGGCGCAGCGGCGGCCCTGGCGGTCTTGATGGCTTGTGCCTGGCAGCAAACGGGGTACTGGCGCGACAGCGAGACGTTGTGGACCCACGCCTTGGCCTGTACCTCGCGGAATGCGATCGCCCACGACAACCTCGGCAGCGCATTGGACGACCGCGGACAATTCGACGCGGCGATCGACGAGTACCGCAAGGCATTGGAAATCACGCCCAATTATATGGAGGCCCACTATAACCTCGGCGTGGTCTTGGCAGTCTGCGGAAGAGACACCGAGGCCGTCCGGCATTTCCGGACGGCCCTCGCTTTGGCCACCGCCCGCAACGACAGCGCCCTGGCCAACGCCAGTCGGGCCCAAATCCATCGCCTCCAGCCGGTCGCCCCGGTGGGCAAACGGCCCTGAGCGCGGCAGCAATCAGCAGCAAGGTTTGCCAGGGAATCCAAGCGAAGTTATAATCGAGTTGGAAAATGCGCACATGCCTTTTGACCCTTCAGACCTATCGGCCCTTTCCGAGCCAGCGCGGCAGGAGACGGCCTCCGGGCCGGCCGGTCGCCCCGTTGCGGGCTTCGCACCTCAAGTCGGGAACCGCTGCAGCGTGCTGGCCGTTTGCGGCCTTCTTTTGCTGGCAGTCATCACCGTCTTTGGCCAAACGGCCCGCTACGGCTTCGTCAACTTCGATGACGATCTTTACGTCTACGAGAACCGGCATGTCCAAGCGGGCTTGACCGGCGCGGGAATCGCTTGGGCCTTCAGCCGGAGTCATGCCTCGAATTGGCATCCCCTGACTTGGCTCTCGCTGATGGCCGACGCCCAGGAGTTGAGGCCCGTGGAAGGCCCGCTACAGCTTGCCCGGCTGGCTGCAAAAATGCATACGATCAACGTCGTGCTGCACGCCATGAATGCCGTGATCCTCTTCCTGGTGCTGATGGAAATGACGGCCAGCGTCTGGCCCAGCGCCTTTGTGGCGGCCCTCTTCGCGGTGCATCCGCTGCACGTCGAATCGGTGGCCTGGATCAGCGAGCGGAAGGACGTGCTCAGCGGACTTTTCTTCATGCTGACCTTGGCGGCCTACCTGGGCTACGCGCGACGGCCGTTTTCTCTGTTCCGCTATCTGCTGGTGACGGCCCTGTTGGCCTTGGGCCTGATGGCCAAACCCATGCTAGTGACCTTGCCTTGCGTATTCCTGCTCTTGGACTACTGGCCGCTGAGAAGAGCGGGGAGCGGGGAGCGGGGAGCGGGGAGCGGGGAGCAGGTAGTCAAGGAAGGGTGGCATGCCTTCACGTCGACCATGGGTACATGGTGCCCGACGGCGGGTAGGCATGTTGGCGGGCGGGCACCATGTACGCATGATCGGGGAGCGGAGGGCAGGGACAACGCGTGGGCGAGAAGGCGACCGTGGCGGCTGATCGTCGAAAAGTTGCCGTGGCTGGCGCTGGCGGCCCTCTCCTGCGTGGTAACCTACTGGGCCCAACAACAGGTGGCAGTTGTCCCCTTCCAACGCCTGCCGCTGGGCCCGCGGGTGGCCAATGCCTTGGTTTCCTGCGTGGCCTACCTGGGGCAGCTCTTCTTTCCGACCGGACTGGCCGTGTTGTATCCCCATCCGCAAGACGCCCTGCCCCTCTGGAAGATTGTCGGCGCCGGACTATTGTTGGCCGGCATTTCGCTGGCGGTCCTGGCCTGCCGCCGCAAATGCCCATACCTCCTGGTCGGCTGGCTGTGGTTTCTGGGAACGCTCGTGCCCGTGAGCGGCCTGGTGCAGGTCGGCGCCCAGGCGATGGCCGATCGCTACAGCTATCTGGCTCACATTGGGTTGTACATCGCCCTGGCCTGGACAGCCATGCACGTCAGCCGGTCGTGGCGCCATAGTGGTTGGGCCTGCGGCCTCAGCGCGGCGGCGGCCCTGGCGGCCCTGATGGGTTGTGCCTGGCAGCAGACGGGCTACTGGCGTGACAGCGAGACCTTGTGGAGGCACACCTTGGACTGCACGTCGCGGAATGCGGCCGCCCACGACGGCCTGGGGCTCGTGTTGGCCAGCTACGGGCGGGTCGACGAAGCCATCGCCCAGTACCGCAAGGCACTGGAAATCGAGCCCGGCTACGCTGTCGCGCATACCAACCTTGGCCTCGCTTTGGCCCGCCGCGGGCAGGTCGACGCAGCCATCGCCCAGTACCAAGAGGCCGTGAGACTCAAGCCCGGCCTCGCCGATGCCCGCAATAACCTCGGGGCCGCCTTGGCTGGCCGCGGGGAGCTCAACGCGGCCATTGCGCAGTACGGGAAAGCGCTGGAGATCAACCCCGACTACCCCGAGGCCCACAACAATCTCGCCGCCGCCTTGGCCGCCCGCGGGCAGATCGACGCGGCCATCACCCATTATCGGAAAGCACTGGAAATCAAGCCCGGCTACGCCAGCGCCCACTACAATCTCGGCGTGGTTTTGGCAGGCCACGGAAGACCGGCCGAGGCACTCGATCATTTCCAGAAGGCCCTCGCCCTGGCCACCGCGAAGAACGACGTGGCCCTGGCCGAGCTTATTCGCGCCCAAATCCGTCGCTACAAGCCACCCCGCCCGGGTGGCAACAGGCATTAAGAAATCCCGGTTTTGTCCAAAAAGCCGTGCGGAGAACTTGACACCTATCCGCAGACGGTAGATAATGGAAGTCGATATAGTCAGCCTTTCCTCCCAAAACCCCTCCTGCCCCCAATTACCTGTGCGGTATCGCCCAGCCAATTTGGTTGCGACTTGGCTCCTTGCCGGAGTGGTGGCCGCGCTGCCGATTGCCGGAACGAGCTGGCACTCGATTCTTGGCATCCACCACGGGCTGGGTTGTTGCGAGTCGGCCGATCACGCGTTCTCTGCCGGCGGCCCGCGACCGGTTGCCGTCGATCGAGCGAATTCTGGGGGCAACGGTGTTTGTAACGAAGAGAACTGCCCGATTTGCAGTTTCTTGACGCAGGCCCAGATTGCCGGCGAATATGCTGCGGTGGTTGTTTGCTCGCTGCGCGTGGAGAACGATAACGTCGCGCTGCCGATTTCCATTCCCGCAGCCGATTTTCCGGCATTCGACGCCCGCGGACCCCCGGCAGCTTAACAATTCTTTATTTGGTCATCGCGCTGCGCCAGCTTGCTGCATGATTGCAACCTTGCGTCGTTGAATCGTGATGCTGTGCCTCCGGGAGTTTCTGCCTTTGCCTTTCGCTGGTCGCCCACGGTGGGCGGCGACATGGGTCCATGGTAGAAAGTTCTCTCTGCGTGCGGCGCAACCATAAGTAACGGTCCGGCCAGTCGTTTACGTCGTGCCGGTCCGGGTGGAGTCTTCCCGCAGGGGCGATCGCGAGAGCGCGAAAGAAATTGGCCCCGGTCGCCGCCAACCGAAAAGGGAGAAGGCGGCCAGAACGTGTTTGGTGTTTTGTTTTCATTGTCTTTTTGTCAGTTTTTCACTAGGAGAAGCATAATGAGGAAGTTAATTCGCAACCGCAAGGGCCAAGGGCTCGTCGAATACGCCCTGATCATCGCCGGCGTGGCCTTGATCGGCATCGTGGGAATCTCGATGTTCGGCCACAAGGTCGCCGACTTGATCGGCACCGTCGCCGCCGTCATCCCCGGCGCCCACACCGACGACAACGGCCCGATCGCGGCAGGCCATTTGATCGCCACGAGCACTGAAACCATCAATGGCGTCACCACGATCGTGATCGACCCCACGGCCGCTCTGCAGAGCTCGAACACCAGCGGCAACAACCTGCTGGGCATTACCGGCGACTCTCCCCTGGTCGTCGAGACCCCGGGGGGCTGATCGATTGATTGTTAGCATGAAGCGGCAAAGGGCGCTGAGCGCGGACTTGCCGCTCGTCCTGGAAACCCAAGGCCAGTCAAGAAGATACGTTCTTCTTTGACGAAGGCCATCCTCCCCGCGCCCCCTTTAGCGGGCGCGGGGACTGTTTTTTCCGTTTGCCTTGATTTTCTGCAAGTTCGAAATCGGCCCATGTATCCCTGGTCCCTGGTGCTCCTGGCGGCGGTGATGTTCGCCCTCGTGTGCGACCTGCGAACGCGGGAGGTCCCCGATTGGGTCCCCGCGGTGATCGTCGCCTGGGCCTGCCTGGCCACGGCCCTGGGCCTTAACAAGCTCACTTGGATCGGGCTGCTGGCCGGAGCGATCGTCGGAGGGGGACTTGCCGCCGCGGTCTTCTACCTGGGCGGGCTGGGAGGCGGCGACGTCAAGCTCTTGGCCGCCATCGGGGCTGCGGTGGGTCCCTGGGCCCTGTTGTCGATTCTGGCCTGGATGGCGGTGGCAGGCGGCCTATTTGCCCTCGTTGCCGCCGCTCGTGGAAAACGAGATTTTGCCTACGTGCCGGCGATTGCCGTCGGGGTCGCAGTGGAGACCTTTTGGCCGGGAGGACTGGCACATGTGCTGCTGCGATAGCTTGCGTTCGCGCCGTTTTGACGGCGCGGCCAATGCGTGCCCCGAAGGGGCGTCGGTTCGCCCAGCGAAGGGCGCAGCCCTGGGAAAAGGGCCCGATACATCGCGATCCATCGGGCCAACGGCCCAACAATTCGCCTTGCAGGAGAACGGTTGGCCCGTTGGGCCGGCAAGAACATTGGCGTCGCGTCGCGTCTTCCAGGGCTGCGCCCTTCGCTGGATGAACCGCTGGGCCTTTGGCCCGAATCACTCCCGGCCATCGCGCTGTAGCCGTCGCGGCCAGGCGTTGGTCGAATTCGCGATCGTGTCCCTGGTGGTCTACCTGCTGTTGGCCGCCGTGCTGACTTTCGGCCAATTGCTGTATTCCGCCCAGGGTCTCCAGCAAACGGTGGACGTGGCCGCACGGGAGATCAGCCGCACGCCGCTCCCCGCAGCCCAGATCCCGAGCAGCACTGCAAGCATTACGCTGGACCATGTCCTCTACGACGACGTGAGCGTGAGCGCGAACTCCTATTTGACACCTTTCCGCAAGCAGGTCTTCGATGACAATCTGCTGGTGCTGAACATCGATTCGAGCGCGTCTACCACCGGCGAGGTGACGTACAACAGCGGGCACCCGATCGGCGACTTCCCGATCGTGACGCAGCAACTGCTGCCGCTGATGGTCTTCGACCAGGTGAACGGTCAACAAGTGCTCCGCTTCCCCGGGGCAGTTTTTACGAGCACCAGCGGCACGACTCAGTCGCCGGCAGGCATCAACTACAGCGGCTACGTGGTACGAATTCCAATCGTAAACACAGCTTCCAGCGGCGCGCAAACGTTCGTCGCATGGCTGTACCCGCTTGAGGCGATTCTGGATTCAAGCCAACCCCCAACGGATGCCTTTGCCGTGAATGCGAGCACCCAGTCCGGTCTAAGCGGCGTGGTCGCCTTGCGGATCAATTATCCGTATCAATCGGCAAGTATGAGCGGTTTCGTGCCCCCGACCAATCCGGCGTCACCGCCCGGTCCGCCGGCCAATCCGGTCGTCCCCGTGCCCGCCGACGATACCATAACTTTTCCTAATCCACCCGGCGTCGGCGCGCCCGTTGTTACTAGCTTGCCAGGCTTTGACTATGACACAAACGGCGGTGCCTACGGTCTGGGGCAGCAGGGGGCTTTTGCGACGAAGGTGCGGCCCTACCGGAGCGTGATTTCCCCGCAAGCGATCTATCGCCGCGAGGTGTTTCAGTAGCTGAAAATCCATGAAGTATACTTGTATTAACGTACCAAGAAAGAGGTAAGACCATGCGACCCATCCAACCGAACACGCGTCGCCGCTCGCTGTGGCGGACCGTGTTGCTGTCCCTTGGCGTGCTTGTCCTTGGCAGCGCGGGGACCGTGGCCCTCCTGGGCGCGACGAACGTCATCGACCTGGGGAGACTGGCTTTTTGGCGAGCAAAGGGCAACCCGGTCCCTCCGGGCTGGATCGCCGTTCCCGTGAGCGCGCGACCGATCCCCGCCTACTCCTTGGTCACGCGGGATTACTTGATCGATCCGAAAACCGGCACCTGGGCCTGGCAACCGATGAAGGAGGAACAGGCGAAAGGGGTCATTACCAATCTGGCGAAGATCAAGGGCCGCGTGACGAAACACGAGATACCGGGCACCTTTGCCTTTGTGGAAAGCGACTTGCTGCCCGTGGGCACCCGCCCCGGCATTTCGGCCGGGGTGCCCCTGGGCAAGCGGGCCTATACCTTCAACACGAGAAATCTCGACGGTTGCGTGTACCAGGTGAAGGAAGGCGACCACGTCGATTTGATGGTCAGCATCCCCGTCGATATGCCGGGGGCGGGCCGTTCCGGAATATCGGGGACCAGCGTCCTGGCGACGCCGGATACGCTCATCCGGCCCAAGCGGACCCTGGAAATACCCTTGGTGCAGGACGGAGTGGTGGTCTCGCCGGTGACGGCCCGCCTCACTCAGACCATGAGCAGTTCGCTCATGAATGGCACGACCGCCCGCGGCATGCGGGTGGAGGAGATCGTGATTGCCGTAGCGCCCGCCGAAGTGGCGCCGCTGGACGAGGCCAAGGCCTTGAGCCACAAGCTCACCTGCGTGGCGCGTTCCGGCCTCCCGGTGTCCGTTCCAGCGCCTGTAGTGCAGCGGCCGGTTGGCGGGATCGCGCCGGGCGGAATATCCCAGGTCGTTGCCCCGCCGGCCAAGGCGCTTCCGGGCAAAGACGCCGCAGCCGCGCCGGCCAAGGCCGCGCCCGCGTCTGAAAAACCTAAGACCGTCAATCCCATGCAGGGCGAAACGCCCGCCAAGGACCGGGTGGCACTGGACATCACGCCGGGGCTGAACCCCATGGCCGACATCCGTTACATGGAATTAATGATTGGGAAGACGCGGCAATTCGTGCTCTTTAACGGACCGGGAAACAGTCCCGTCGTGGCAGGCGAAGAGGACGGAGCGGCCAAGGTGGGTGCGGGTGGCGCACCGGCGGCCACGCCGACGGCTTCCCCGGCCGGCACCGCGGACGAGAGCGAGTAATAGGCGTCTCATGAGATTACATTTCCGTAAACCAGGGTCTGAGCATCTCGATCGTGGGGGGGAATCATCGGGCCGAAGGCCCAGTCATTCGCCCAGCGAAGGGCGCAGCCCTGGAACCCAAGGACACTCGCGTAATTTCCGCGACGGCCCAACGGGCCAACAATTCCTTTGGAACGACTGGCCCGTTGGGCCGAAAGAGCCGTTGGGGGTCGTTGTTTCCCAGGGCCGACCCGGCAACGCCGGGTGCCCGCCTTCGCTGGGCGAACCGAGGCCTTTCGGGGCACACAGAAGCAGACCGGCGAGACGCGGCGGCTACGTGCTCGTGATGTTCGCGATTATGTTCCTGGGCCTGATGGGGCTTGCCGCGCTGGTGATCGACATGGGTTTCGCGCGGCTCGCCCAACGCCAGATGCAATCCGCGGTGGATACCGCCGCGCTGGAAGGATTGGCCTCGTCAACGAACCCCGCGGCGCCGAACCCACGGCAGCAGGCGAGCCAAATGGTGGCCAACCTGTTCACCGACTACCACGACTCCAGCGGCGGCACAGTGCAGTACGGCGCCGGGCCGTAGTGAATTTCAGCGGTGGCGTCGGACCTGCCGAGTTGGCCGCGGGGCAAACCATGTCCGCCTGGCTCACCGCCGGTTTACCAACCCGTTGCTCCGTCGACCGGGACGCCCGGCTTGGAACTCAATACTTCCAACGCCACCGAAGGCGACATGGTGGCGGGGACCTACAATTCCGGCCAGTCCAGTGCCGAGGCCGACGATTATACGCGGGCCGATTTCACGCCCGCGCCTTCTGCTTCATCGTCCTCGGCGTTTTTGGTTCGCATGCGGCGCACCAATAATGTCTACGGGTTCGACCAGGAGCCGGGCATCAGCTCCAGCGGTCCGACGCTGCCACTGCTGTTTGGCCGCGGGAGCATGATGGCCCGCAGCGGCAGCGGCAGCCAGTTGAGCGTGACGTCCGGGATCACGGTCCGGGCCACGGCCATCGCCGGCCCCCAGCCCGCCAAAACCGTAGGCCCCGCCTACAGCAACAGCGGCGGGAGCCTGACGGCGCAGCTCGCACCCTTTGCGATCACTGACGCCCTCTGGACACAGGTATCCGGCGGAACCGCCGCGACCGTTATTGCCCTTCCCGATCCGAGAGTGCTGTTGCTTACGGCGACTTTTTCCTCGTCGCTTACCGCCATCGGACAACCGCTCGCGACTACGACCGACACCAGCGTAATATCCAGTGGTTCGCAAACTGCGTTGTACGTCCCGATCTATGCCAATTACACCAGCCAGCAAGGGACGATTATTGGTTTCGTTTACTGCAACTGGAGTTATACGGGTGGCAACCTGACGCTCGGCCCCAACACCACCGCGGTGCAAATTGGCGGTCAAAACGTGTCGCCAACGATGGCCTTGCCCCTGCCCGCGGTGCTTGCCCCGGCGGATGCTGCCGCGATGTTTCAGGACCATACGGCCTTATTCAGTCAGTACCCACTCTACGCTCCAGCCCTGGTCAATCATTACATTGGCCCAAACTAACCTCGATCCATGCCGCATCAGTACTCAGTGCGCAGTACCCAGTACTGAGTACCGAGTACTCGAAACCCACTACTGACCGCCAACGCGGAACCGGCTCGCCTAATCCTTTATCCCTTATCCCTCATCCTTCATCCCCTTCCCCCGTGCCGACGACAATCAATATCCTGATGGTGAGCCCCGACCCGCGGTTCCGCGCGGAGTTGGAGAGCGCACTGGCCTCGTTGGACGAATTGCACCCGCTCGTCCACCACGCGGGCGACATCCGCCAGGCGATCGAGGCGGCGCGGAGCCGGCGGCCGGAAATCGCCCTGGTAGAAATGGGGAGCGACGTCCGGCCCCTGCAGGCCTTTGCCGAGGAAGTGGCCTACGTCTCGCCGGAAACCACCGTGGCCGCGGTCTTCCGGCCGGACGTCTTCGAGCCCGACGTGCCGGAGAGCACGATCCTTATCCAAGCCCTTCGCGGCGGGGTCAAGGACTTCCTGCGGCGGCCCGTCTCCAGCAGCGAGCTGGCCGAATTGCTCCGCCGCATCCAGCGCTCCCCGCTACGGGAAACGGGCCGTTTGGGCCGCATCGTGTCCTTCGTCAGCAACAAGGGCGGCGTGGGAAAATCGACCATGGCCGTCAACGCGGCCGTCGGCCTGGCCGTGCGTCACCCGGAGCGCGTGCTCCTGATCGACGCCTCGCTGCAGATGGGCGTCTGCGCATCGCTGCTCGATCTGACACCCACGACCTCGCTCAGCGATGTCGTCCGCGAGAAGGACCGGCTGGACGAAACCCTCGTCCGCCAACTGGCCACGCCGCACTCCAGCGGGCTGCACCTCCTGGCCGCGCCCGCGGATGCCGTGGAGGCGGGTGACATCGACGACGAGGTTGTGTCCCGCATTCTCACCCTTGCCCGGCATACCTACGACTTCGTGATCGTCGATACGTTCCCCATGCTGGACCGGGCGATCGTGGCCGTGTTGGACCACAGCGATCGGGCCTACGTCGTCGTGGAGAACGTCGTGCCCACGGTCCTGGGCGCGGTGAAACTGATGCAGGTCCTCCGCAGCCTGGGGCTGTCCAACGAGCGGCAACGGATCGTGCTCAACCGTTACACGAACCTGCCCGGCAGCGTGAAACCGGCCGACGTCGCCAATCGGCTAGGTCATGCCGTCGATCACGTGGTTCCCTTCGACAAGGGGATCGTGGTGGCCGCCAACACGGGCGAACCCTACGTGCTGCGGCCGAGCCGGTTCTTCGGTTGCGGCCGCCAGTTGCGTGCGTTGGTCGATGATATTGACGCCATGACGGATACCCCGCCCGTCTCGCTTGCCCCGTCGCACAACGGCGAGCCACAGCCGGCCGCAAACGAGCAGGCCGAGATAATCGAGGAGGATTCGCCGTGAACGTGACCTTGCCAATGGTTCGCCGGACAGGGTGGCATGCCTTCACGCCGGGCACCATGTCGGGCACCATGTACTCATGGTCGTGGTCGGCGGGTAGGCATGTCGGTGGAGGCCGGGACTTAAATCAGATCCGGAAACGGCAATGCCACCTGCCGTCATGCCTACCCGCCGACCCGGAGTACCGGGTGCCCCGGCGTGAAGGCATGCCACCCGTCGAGGAGGATTCGCCATGAACGAAGCCATGAACGACGAAACCGATAACAAACCACCGCTGCCAGAGCAGGACTGGCGGCAACGGCTCCTGAAAGCGAACCTTTCCTTGCCGGCCGGCCGCGTGCGGGCCGCGAAGAAGGCGGCGCCCACGCGGACCATCGCAGCGGCCCCCGTGGAAGTCGCGCCGGCACATTCCGGCAACGCCGAATACCTTTCCGTCAAGGGCACTTTGCACCAGCGCTTGTTGGACGAGCTCGACCGGCGAAACCTGCTGGCGGCAAGTGAGGAAACCTTGGCCGCATTCGTGCAGACGTTTATCGACGAAGCCCTGCAGGTTGAGGATCTGCCGTTGAACGAAGACGAACGTCGCCGCCTGGTGGGCGACCTGCTGGAAGAGACGCTGGGGGTCGGACCGCTGGCGCCGCTGATGGCCGACCCGGCCGTCACCGATATCCTCGTCAACCGGCCCGAACAGGTCTACGTGGAACGCTTCGGGCGTCTGGAGAAGACCGACGTCCGCTTCCGCGACGTGGACCACCTGGTGCGGATCATCCAGCGGATCGCCGCCCGCGTGGGCCGGCGGATCGACGAAAGCTCGCCGATGGTCAATGCCCGGCTCCCCGACGGCAGCCGCGTGAATGCCACGCTGCCGCCGGTGACGATCGACGCCCCCACGCTCTCGATTCGCCGCTTCGGCCGCCACCGCTTGCGGCGCAGCGACCTGATGCAACTGGGGATGTTTTCCGCGGAGATCCACGGCTTTCTCGAGGCCGTGGTGCGAGGCCGCAAAAATATCGTGATTTCCGGGGGCACCGGTTCGGGAAAGTCGACCTTGCTCGGCGCCCTGGCCGAGGCCATTCCCGATCGCGAGCGGATCGTGACCATCGAGGACTCGGCGGAACTGATCCTCGACCAGGAGCACGTGGTGCGGATGGAGACCCGTCCGGAGAACATCGAAGGCCGAGGACTGATCACCGCCCGCGACCTCGTGATCAACGCCTTGCGGATGCGGCCCGACCGGATCATCGTGGGCGAGTGCCGCAGCGGCGAGGCCCTGGACATGCTGCAGGCCATGAACACGGGGCACGACGGCGGCATGACCACGGTCCACTGCAACAGCCCCCGCGACGCCTTGGCCCGGCTGGAGACGATGGTCTTGATGGCCGGCCTGGACTTGCCCTCGCGGGCGATTCGCGAACAGATCGTCTCCGCCCTGCACCTGATCGTCCACGTGCGGCGGTACGAGGACGGCGTTCGCCGGCTGGAGTGCATCGCGGAGATCGTGGGCATGGAAGGCACGACGCCGCAGTTGCAAGACATCTTCCGTTTCGAGCGCCGCGGCCAGCGGGGGCGGCAGATTGCCGGCGAGTTCGTCGCCACGGGCATCGTCCCCCACGTCGTGGAAGAACTGCACGAGCGGGGCATCGAGATTCCACGGAGCATTTTCCAGAAGAGCAAGCCCGCCGTCCATGGTTGATATCCTTTTACTGGTCGGACTGCTGCTGGGGCTGGGCGTCATCGCCGTCTACTGGCGGAACGCGCGGATCCGCGAGCTGGCCCGCGAGCGTATGGAGCATGCGGCCGAGGATCTCCGAAGTATCGCCGCCGCCGGTTCCCGCGGCCCGTTCCTATCTCGTGCGGCACCGTTTCCTGCCTTGGATGCTCGCTCTTTTCGTGGCCGGGCTGTTGCACTTCGCCCTCGGTTGGGCCACGCCCTTCGTCATCGCGATTGCGCTGATTGCCGGCCTGCTGGCGGGCCGCGTCGAGTCCTACCTGGCGGAGCGGAAGGCCGCACGAATCGAGACCCAGTTGGCCGATGCCATCGACCTGATGGTGGCCGCGCTGCGGGCCGGGGCCGGCGTCGCCGACGCCCTGGAGAACGCCATGCGTGAAACGCGCAGTCCTTTGCTCCCGCAACTGGAAGAGGTGGTGGGCCGTATCCGTTTTGGAGACGATCCACGGATGGTTTATCATGGGTTGACGGAGCGCGTCCCCCTGGAGACCTTTCTCTTGTTTGCCTCGGCCCTCTCGGTCCAGGCAGAGACCGGCGGCAGCCTGGCGCCCACCTTGGCCAGCGTGGGCCGGACGATCCGCGACCGCATCGAGATTGCCCGGCGGATCCGTTCCAACTCGGCCCAGTCGGAGGTTTCCACGCTGGCGGTGTTCCTGCTGACGTACTTCATCGCCCTCCTAGTGTGGCGCGGCAATCCCGAGCAAATGCAGGCTTTCCTGGCCACCCAGATCGGCCAATGGGCGGTCGCCGTTACGATCCTCCTGCAAGCCGTCGGCCTGGTCTGGATGTCGATGATCAGCAAGATGAAATTTTGAGGCGAATCCATGAATATACTGGCGGGAATGGGTCTTTTTCTGGTAGCGGCCGCGCTCGTCTGCCTGGCCTGGTTCCTGCTGGGCCGCCTGGGCGCGAATCGGCGGAGCTGGGAACGGGTCTTCACGGAACCGGCCGACCTGGTGGAACGACCGGACGGCGATACCGCGCTGGAAGGACTGCTGCGACGTTGGCTCTTCCTGGCGGGCTATCGTCAGCCGATTGCCCCCACCGCGTTCGTGGCCACGATGCTCCTGGCAGTCGGCCTGGGGATTGCCGCGGCAGTCGCCGTCCTCAGCTCTGGCGTGACACAAGAATTGTTCAAGACCATGGCCGCTTTCCCGCCGCCCCTGGGCGATCTCGTTCTGCCGATGGTGTACTTGGCGCCTTGGACGGTGCTCTTGATCCTGGTGCTCCTGCCATGGATGCTCGTTCGCCGTGCGCGGCGGCAACGCGTGGAGAAAGTGGAGCAGGATTTGCCCATCTCCCTGGAACTCCTGGCCACGCTCAGCGAGGCGGGCCTGGGCTTCGATGCGGCCCTGGCGCGAGTCCTCGATTCGGTGATGCATGATCGCCCCTTGGCCCGCGAGTTCCGCAGCTATCAATCGGACCTCTTGGCGGGCCGGACGCGCGTGGAATCGCTGCGGCGGCTGTCCCGCCGCTTGGAGGTCTCGTCCGTAGCGATCCTCGTCTCGGCCTTAGTCCAGGCGGAACAGTTGGGCAGCGGCATCGCCCAGGCCCTTCGCCGCCAGGCCGACGATCTGCGGGACCGGCGCCGCGAGCGGGCCAATGCCTTCGCCATGGCCCTTTCGGTGAAGCGGATGTTCCCGCTGGTGGTGTGCTTCATGCCCGGCATCTTCGTATGGACGGTGGGACCCGCCATGACACAGCTTTTCCAGCGTGCCGACATCATCATGCGGATACGGAAATTTTGATGTGGCGAACACCTTGCGTTTACTGAGCGAAACGACCGGCAAGACGGTGGGTCGCAGTCAAGTGTGGCGGCGAGTATAATGACGAAAACGGCTTAACTGTCTAGATGTTTGAGGATTGCATGGTACTGAACATTGACCTTCCGGTTGAAATTGAAGCGACTGTGCGGCTCCAGGCGGCACAGAGCGGGCAGGACGTGGGCGCGTTCGTCGTGCAGGCAGTCAGGGAAAAGATCGGCAGGGCTCGCACGTTTCAAGAGGTTTGTGCTCCTTTCGCCAAGGCCGTAGAAGCCTCCGGCATGAGTGAAGAAGAGCTTGATCGTTTCTTTGAGGAGCGTCGCGACGAGACAAGCTGAAGGAGGTTCCGCAGCAAGATGAGCGAAGATGGCCGGTTATCCTTGCGCTTGCTGAGCGAAACGACGGGCAAGACGGTGGTTTCCCGGTTGCAAATCGCCGATGGTTTTTGGTTGCGGCTGGTCGGGTGGCAATTCCGGGCGATGCCGGCGGCCGACGCCGGCCTGCTCTTGGTTCCCTGTAACTCGCTGCATACGTGTTTCGTGCGGTTTCCCATCGACGTCGTTTTCTTGGATGAGCAGGGCGCCGTTCTGGCCATCCGCCGGAACCTTCGGCCTTGGCGGGCGGCCTGGGGACCGCCGGGAGCCACGCTGTGCTTGAGATCCTCGCGGGCTCGGTCGATTTGCAGCCCGGGGAAAAGCTGCGTATCGAACCTTCTAGTCGACATTTCTTGCGGTAAGGGGGGCATTTTCGTCCCGTAGCCACCCCCAACGTTGGTGGCATTTCTGCATGAATAGGCGAAATCGGTAAATCTTGTGGCCGGAATAACCGATACAACCGTTAGAGTCGGCACTACGTATACTGCCGTGGCTGTAATTGGACTTGGTGGGGCTTCAATGCCCGTGGCGTCATGGAGTCTCTTCCAAACCGGCAGGAAACGGCGGCTTGGCGTCGATCGTCGATTGCCGTTCTGCGTTGCCTGGCTATCTTGGCCGCCATCGGTCCGACCTTTGTCCTGGCACAAGGGATCGACAATTCGAGCCGCGCCTCCGCGGGATGTGTCCTGAGTCCGCCAGCCATTGCCGGGACGAGCTATGATCAGGCGTCCAATCCTATTCGGCCGTTCTCGGAGCGCGATGCTCCCTCGAACCTTGCCCTCCGTTTGGCCCAAGTTGCGGGCTCGCCGCCGATCGTTCCGCCGACCGTCACTCCGTCGCAGCCCGGTCAGCCGACGATCGTGCTTTCTTCCACCAAGAATTCCGACTCGGCGGCGCAGGTGAGCGTTCGTGAGCAGGGCGCCAACGACCATCAGATCGAAATCATCCGGCCCATCCTCGTGACGGCCGACGATGCGAATTCACCTTCCCCCGGCTATCAGTCGTGGATGGGAGGCCCTGCGGAACGCCTGGCGCAGAACCCCGTTGCTACAGAGATCATTCGGCCGGGTATCCCGGCGATTCAGGTTCCGTTGTCAGCGAGCGCGGGGTCCTCGAGCGCTTCTCCCGCAGGCGCGGGGCTCGCGGGTGGGCAGCCCGCGGGAGCTCAGCCGTCGGACGCGGCACGCGAGATGCAAGGAATCGGGTCACCGTTCGACCCGTCTCAATTTCGTCTGCCGACACTGGGACTGCCGCCGGGGCTGGGCATCCCCGAGCCGACGGCGGAGATCAAAAAAGAGTACGGGCAATTCGTGGAACGCGAGATCGCCCCGGAGAACACGATCCAGGTGGTCGTGGGCCGGGCCAAGGTGATCGTCTTGCGCGAGAAGCCGCGGCGGATCTACGCCCCCGACGAAAGCGTGGCCGGTATTCAGATTGTCACCGACTTGGAAATAGCCGTCGTCGGCAAGAGGCAAGGCACAACAGTCCTCAATCTCTGGTTCCCCGATCCGCGCGATCCCAACAACCCGCAGCGGGACCGGACCTTGAGCTACATGGTCGTGGTCCTCAACGATCCCGAGTGCGCGGCACTGGACGTGCTGGCAGAGAGGAAGCGTTTGGAGGCCCAGGTCAAGGCCTACGAGCAGGCGCTCAAGGTGCTGGAAAAGGAAATCAAGGAAGCCTTTCCCGACAGTGCGGTCCAACTCTCGCTGGTGGGCGAGCAAGTCGTGGTCCACGGCGAGTGCAAGGACGTCGTCGAGGCGGCACAGATCCTCCGCATCGTCGCCGAACATTCGCCGACGAGAAGACGAACGGCGATCACTCCGTCGAATAACGTCGGCGTGACCTTCATCCCCGGGCTGGGCGACCAGGCCGCGGCGGTCGACGCCATCCGCCAACTCCTCGCCGGAACCCCGAATTTGGTCAATCTCCTGCGGATTCCCGGCGAGCAGCAGGTCATGCTGATGGTGACGGTGGCCGAAGTCGATCGCACCGCGGCCCGCACGATCGGCATGGATTGGAGCATCACCAAAGTGAACAGTCTGGGCCAGCAGGTATTCAGTTTCGCGCAGACGACCGGGGGAGCGGTCACGAGCGGCAACCTGCCCGCGGCCATCGCCTTCGACAACGTGAACGGCAACATCCTCCTGGGCATTCAGGCCCTGCGGACGATGAACTTCGCGCGGAGCCTGGCGGAACCCAACCTGACCACGCTCGACGGCAAGCCGGCCAACTTCCTGGCTGGCGGGTCCTTCCCCATCCCCAACAGCATCGTTCTCCCCGGCGGCGCCGCGCAGAGCGTGACCTACCAGAACTTCGGCGTCGCGCTGCAATTCACGCCCTTCATCACCGACCGCAATCGCATCCGCCTGCAATTGAACGCCAGCGTCTCGACCCCCAGCACGTCGACCACCTCGGTCAACGGGGCCCAGGTGCCAAGTCAGATCGCCCAGCGCCAGTTCCAAACCACCGTCGAGCTCCGCGAAGGGCAGACGCTCGCCGTGGCCGGTTTGATCCAGAACAATTTCAGCGGCACGTCGAACCGCGTGCCGCTGTGGGGCGACCTGCCGATCATCGGGCGGACGGGCGGCGTGGACAGCCTCAGTTCCGGCGAGCAGGAGCTCGTCGTCCTGGTCACGCCCGTGCTCGTCCATCCCTTGGAGCAGTGCCAAACGCCGCCGCTGCCCGGCAACGACATTTTCGAACCAGGCGACATCGAATTTTATCTGCTGGGGCACTTGGAGGGCCGGCGGACCGAGGACTACCGCGCTTCGGTCCGCACCGACTTCGACCGCCAAACACGATTTTGCGAGTGCAACGACCTGTTCATTATCGGCCCGCACGGCACGACCTACGGCTGTTGCAAATTGGGAAACTGTCCCTGTCCGCGGCCCGCCGTGAGCAACCCGCCTGCGGCGAGCAATCCGCTTCCCGAGCCGGTTCTGACGCCCGTGCCCCATACTGATGGACCTTCCGCACCGTAGATGGGCCTTCGTGATTCACAGCGGAGAAAATGCAAGAGGGCAACCACGAAATACACGAAATACACGAAAAGAGAAAAACATGGAATTCGTTTATAAAGAGGTTAGCTATCGGAGCATGGGCGGCGGGCTTCAAGGTCAGTGTCGAGTACCAACACAGTGTCATTTAGTTATTGTTTCTTCTTTTTTTGGTGTGTTTCGTGTATTTCGTGGTTTCCCTCTTATGTCTATCGTACATCACGCTCATTAAGCTAGGACGGAACCAATGCACTGTTTGAGAAGGAATCCGCGGACCTCCGCGTTCTGGCTGGTCCTGTTCGCGCTGGCGGCCCCCAGTTGCCAAAACGAGCCCAGGGGATGCAACAACATTACGCCGGGCGCCATACCGCAGCCCGACGGGACCTATCTCTGCCAGTGGAACCATGCGGAGACGGCCCGCGCCGATCAGGACCACTTCGTGATCTACCAGTATGAATGGTCGGCCGATGGCACGAAATTGACCCAGTCCGGACAGGAGCACCTGGCGCAGATTGCCCAAAGGCTGCCGCAAGTCTGTTTTCCGGTCGTGATCGAACCTGTTTCCGACCCGAGCATGAACGAGATCCATCGGGCGGCCGTCTTCAACGCGCTGGCGAATTGCCACGTCCCGATCATGCCCGACCGCGTCGTTCTCGGACGACCGGAGGCCGAAGGACTTGTATGGACAAGAGGCCCCCGGCGTTGCCGGTGGCATGCTCGGCGGCCAGGGCGGCGGCGGTGCAGGCGCAACGGGTGGCGGGGCGACCGGCACGCTGGGCGGTGGCGGAATGACAACGACGGGCGGCGGCGGTACCGGCATCTACTAATCATGAACATGACGACTACTGCCCAATTTCGATTCCTCTTGCTCGTTACGCTTGGCTTCGCCACCGGGATGGGTTGCACCAACTCGGCGTCTTGGCCTTGGAAGACCGCGTCGCTGGCCACGTCTTCCGCTGGCGAATCCACGGACTCCAAACAGGCTGAAGGGGAACTTCCTCCCAAGGAAGCGGCACACGCATGTATGGTCACCGCGGAGGAGCTGGAAAAAAACGGACAGGCGGAGCAGGCCATTGTGCTCTATGAGAAGGCCCGCAAGAACGATCCGGGCCTGAAAACGATCGCGCATCACCTCGCAGTTCTGTATGACGTCCAGGGCGATAGCACGCGGTCGCTGAGCGAGTATAAGCGCGCGATCGAGGCCGAGCCGAACAGCGCCGACGTGTACAGCGACTTGGGGTATTACTACTTCAAGCGGGAAAACCTGGGCGATGCCGAGCGAATGCTTCGCAAGGCCCTCGAGATCGACCCGAAGCACGCCAAGGCGCTCACCAATCTGGGCATGGTTCTCGCTGCCGAGAAGCGCTTCGACGAGAGTTTCGCGGCGTTTTCCCAAGTCGTGGGACCCGCCGCGGCCCATTCGAATGTCGGCGTGCTGATGGCCAAACAAGGCCGCACCGACGACGCCCGCAAGCAATTTCACGAGGCCCTTGCGCTGGACGCGACGCTCAAACAACCGAAGGCCTTTCTGGAGTACCTCGATCGTCCGCGATAAGTTACCGCGGATTATTGCTGGTGATCAAGGCCCCTTTGCGGAACGCGGCGGCCATGGCCATGGGGACGCTTGCCTCGGCCAGCACCACATTGGCCCGATTCCGCGCAACCTGGGCCTTCATTTCCTGCTCACGGGCCAGGGCCATCGCCCGACGCTCCTCGGCCTTGGCGCGGGCCACGCGCATGTCGGCCTCGGCCTGGTCGGCCTGCAAGCGGGCGCCGATGTTCTGACCGACGTCGATATCGGCAATGTCGATGGAAACGATGGCAAAAGCCGTCTGCGCGTCCAGACCGCGATCCAAGACCGCCTTGGAGATCTTGTCGGGCTTTTCCATCACGTCGAAATGGTTGTCCGCGGCGCCGATGGCGGTGATGATTCCCTCCCCCACTCGGGCGATGATCGTTTCCTCGGTGGCGCCGCCGATGAGCTGCTCGAGGTTCGTGCGCACGGTCACGCGGGCGCGGACCTTCAATTCCACGCCGTTCTTGGCGATGGCGCTGAGCGTGGCCCGGCCCGACCGCTTGGGATCGGGGCAATCGATCACCTTGGGGTAGACGCTGGTCTGCACGGCGTCCAGCACGTCGCGGCCGGCCAGGTCGATGGCCGCGGCGCGGTCGAAGTCCAGATCGATGCCGGCCCGATGGGCGGCGATAATCGCCTTGATGACCTTCAAGACGTCGCCCCCGGCCAGGTAGTGGGCCTCCAACCTTCGGGTGGTTACGCCGCTCTCCAGTTCCGAGCCGATGCCCGACTGCATGGCCATGATCTTGCCGGTGACGACGATTTGCTTGTTCACGCGGCGGAAACTCATGCCGATAAGGCTCAGAAGGGTCACATTTGCCCGGGAAAAATAGGCCTGGATCCAGATTTTTCCGTAGCTCCAGGCGATCAAGACCAGAATGGCGCCAAGCAGGACCAGGACGATCAAGACCAGTGCCACCCAGGGGATAGCACCTTGGCCTAGCGGCGGATCTGGGCGTTCTGCGATGGCGAGCAGGAAAACTTGAGGATTCACGGCAAACTCCTGATGAAAGTATCGCCAAAGGAAGGGTTAGCGTGGTTTATTCGCGCGAGACCTTATGACGATAGTAGCTTAACGCGATGCGGCTGCCGTGAATAGCCCCCCCACACTTGGGTGGCATGCCTTCACGCGGCCGTTGGAAACTCGACGCAGTCGGGAAAAGTCCAACCGGCCGCCGGTTACGATTACCCTGCTGCCACGACTTTGTGACGGCCGCGTGAAGGCATGCCACCCTCGCTAAGGTACGAAGGGGATTTTTTCCCCTGTTTTCGCCAGGAAGTCCCCCTTTTCAAGCCGGGGCCGGCGAACTTATAATAACGGGTCTTGTTTCAATCGAGCCAAGGAAGAGAGGGTCACGGAGTAATTCCGTGCTACGAAAGGGTAATCCATCATGCCCAAGATGAAAACGCATAAGGGGACGAAGAAGCGTTTCCGCCTGACGGCCAGCGGAAAGGTGAAGCATCGCCGCGCCGGCACCAGTCACCTGGCGACGCGGAAGACCCACAAGCAGAAACGAAACCTCCGCGGGACCGGCGTGGTCAACGACGTTGAGGTCAATCGCATCCACATTGCCCTCAACGGGTACAGCTACTAACTGGAGGGGTAATCGCCATGCGAACCGTTAAAGGTGCCGCCAGAAATCAGGCCAAGAAGCGTCTCTTCCACAAGGTGAAGGGATTTGTCGGCGGGCGTCGTCGCCTCTTGCGGAGCGCCAAAGAAACACTGATCCGCGCCGGCGTCTACGCCTTTCGCGATCGCCGCAACCGGAAGCGGGAGTTCCGCAAGCTCTGGATCATTCGCATCAACGCGGCCGTTCGCGAGCGCGGCCTGAGCTATAGCACGTTCATCAACGGGCTGGCCAAGGCCCAGATCGAGTTGGATCGCAAAATCCTCGCCGATCTGGCCGTGACCGATCCCACGGCCTTTGACCAGGTTGTGGCCGCGGTAAAGGAAGCACTCGGCACCGCGACGGCCTAGCACGAAATTCGAAACAAATCCAACTGTCACATCGGAATAGAGGCCACGGATGGAACACGGATGGAACACGGATTTTCAAAACCTTCAATCTGTGTTCAATCCGTGTTTCATCCGTGGCCTAAATAATTCGGATTTCGGATTTGATCCCCATGCTGCTGGCCGAATTTCTTGCCGAGCTTGACCAATTGAACCGCGATGCCCTGGCCGCTTTCCAAGCGGCCGGCGACGCGGCGGCCCTGGAGGCTGCGCGGATCGAGTTCCTGGGCATGAAGAGCGGCCAGCTCAAAGCGGCCCAGAAAGGACTGGGCGCAGTCGACAAGGCCGACAAGCCGAAGGCCGGACAACGGTTCAACCAGCTCAAACAGCAGATCGAGGCGGCGCTTCGAAGCGGTCCAGGCCCGACTGGCCGGCGATGGCGGCGCTAGCGCGAATGGCCCGCGTTTCGACCCTACGGTGCCGGGAATCCGCCCGCGATTGGGACATCTGCACCCACTCACGCAGACCATCGAGGAGCTGAAAGACCTGATGGGGCGCCTGGGGTTCAGCGCGGCCGATGGTCCCGAGGTGGAAGACGAGTGGCACAACTTCGAGGCCCTGAATATCCCCGTGGAGCATCCGGCGCGGAATCCGCTGGATAATTTCTACCTTGCTACAAGGCAGAGAGCAGGGAGCAGGGAGCAGGGAGCAAGGCAGGAAGCGGAGAGCGAGGAACAGGGAGTAACGGCGGGTGATCCACTGGGCAATTTCTACCTTGCTGCGGCGAAGCGGCTTGGCTCCCCGCTCCCCGCTCCCCGCTCCCCGCTTTTGGCCGAGGAGCACGGCCTCCTCCTGCGGAGCCAAACCAGCACGGTGCAGATCCGCGTCATGGAAAAGACCCCGCCGCCGGTGCGGATCATCTCGCTGGGCCGCGTCTATCGTCCGGACGACGCCGACGCCACGCACTACCCGATGTTCCATCAGATCGAGGGCCTGCTGGTCGATCGCGGCATTACCATGGCCGACCTGAAGAGCGTGCTGCGGTTGTTTGCCAGCAGTTTCTTCCAGGACGACGTACACATCCGCTTCCGGCCCTCGTTCTTCCCCTTCACCGAGCCGAGCGTGGAGGTCGACATGAGTTGGCAGGGCCGCTGGATCGAGATGGGCGGGGCCGGCATGGTCGATCCCAACGTCTTCCGCGCCGTCGGTTATGATCCCGAAGAGTTCACCGGCTTCGCCTTCGGACTGGGCATCGAGCGCGTCTGCATGCGGCGGCACAACGTGACCGATATACGAGAGTTCTATAAGAACGACGTGAGATTTCTGGAACAGTTCTAAACTATCATGCTCGTCTCCTGGCACTGGCTTAAGCAGTACGTTCCCCTGACCATGTCGCCGCGGGAGTTCGAAGAGCGGCTGATGATGGCCGGACTGAATCACGAGGAGACCCACGAGGTCGGCGACGATCTGGCCATCGATCTGGAGGTGACCAGCAACCGGCCCGATTGCCTGGGCCATATCGGCATTGCGCGGGAAGTCTCGGTGCTGTGGGATTGCGCCCTCATGGTCCCGGCGGCGCGGCCGGCGGAAGGCAAGACCCGCGTGGAAGATCTGGTGCGCGTGTCGCATCGATTGCCCGGATCTCTGCCCGCGGTACACGGCCCGCGTGGTTCGTGGCGTCCGCGTGGGACCAAGTCCCGATTGGCTGGTGAAGCGGTTGGCGACGATCGGCATCGCAACGATCAACAACGTCGTCGATATCTCGAACTACGTGATGATGGAATGCGGCCAGCCGTTGCACACGTTCGACTATGCGAAACTTAATGGCCCGGAAATCATCGTCCGTCGGCCCCAGGAGGATGAGACGATCGAGGCCATTGATCACAAGACGTACCGCCTCGATGCGGACGTATGCGTGATTGCCGACGCCCGCGTGCCGGTGGCCATCGGCGGCGTGATGGGCGGGGCGGCAACGGAGGTGCAGGAGCGAACCCGCGACGTGCTGATCGAGGCGGCCGACTTCGATCCGGTTTCCATTCGCACCACAGCCCGGCAACTCGGCCTGCACAGCGATTCTTCCTATCGTTTCGAGCGTCGCGTCGATGCGGAAGGCATCGATTGGGCCAGCCGCCGTTGTGCCGAGTTGATCCTGGAGATTGCCGGCGGCGAGTTGGCGGCGGGCGTGGTCGATGTCGGCGCGCCGCCGCAGCCGCGCGCGGCCATTGTGCTGCGGTTGGCGCAACTGAAGCGGATCCTCGGCATCGAAGTCGAACCGGCCGTCGTGCGGAGGATACTTACGGCGCTGGGGAACGTGGAGCAGGAAGGAGAAGGAGACGCGGAGACGCGGAGACGCGGAGAGCGGGAGAGAGTCTCCGCGTCCCCGCGTCCCCGTGTCTGCCATTCCCCGCTCCCTGCTCAAAGCTCCCTGCTCTTCCTCCCTCCCTCTTGGCGGCGGGATCTGTCGCGGGAGATCGATTTGATTGAAGAGGTGGCGCGGATCCACGGCTACGACAAGATTCCCGAGGACGTCAGCGTGCCGATGGCCGCCTCCTCGCGGCGCCGCGAAGATCGTGCAGTGGCCAAGATCCGCACCGTGCTGACCGCGGCCGGCTTTGATGAAGCAATGACCCTCAGTGCGGTCGATGAAGCGTCGGCGCGGGCCGTGCAGGCCTGGACGCAGGGCCCTCCGCTCCGCAGCCGGACGCCGGTCATCCGCGGGGCCGATCATCTCCGCACGAGCCTCGTGCCCAGCCTGCTGGGCGTGCGGCGGACCAACGAGTCGCTGTCCAACCCGGTCATCGAGTTGTTCGAAATCGCCAAGATTTATCTGCCCAGCCAGGGGCTGCCGGAGGAATGGTGGATGCTGGGCATCACCAGCGGCCGGCCGTTCTCGGAAGTGAAAGGGTTGGTCGAAGGGATCGTAGAGGAGTTGGGAGTTTCCCGGCTTGGCGGGGAACTTCAAGCGGAGCAGGCAGAATTGGATCTCTTGGATCCGAATGAATCCTGCTGTTTTTGGTTTCCTAACCTGAGATTGGGTTATGCCGGCCGGTTGTCGGCACGGGCAATGAAGCAATTCGAACTTCGTGGCCCGACGACGGTGGCTGAATTGAGGCTCGCGCCGCTGTTGGAACATGCCGATCTGATTCCGCAGTATGTGCCGCTGCCTGCTTTTCCTGCCGTGTCGCGAGACTTGAATTTGGTGGTCGACGAGGCCGTGCGTTGGGCGCAGATTGCCGCCACCGTCCGCAGCAACGGCGGCCCCGACCTGGAGAGCCTCGAATATCGCGACACCTATCGCGACGCCGACCGGCTGGGCGCGGGCAAGAAGAGTTTGCTCTTCACCGTCGGTCTGCGGTCCCAGGAAGGCACGCTTACCAGCCAGCAGGCCGACGGCGTCCGCGACCGCATCGTCGCCGCCTGCCGCCAGGAGCACGGGGCCGAGTTGAGAGCGTAAAAGGCAGAACCGTGAAACACGCGAAAATCGGGGGAAGGAATCAACAATGAAATATACCGAACTTCCGGAGACCTGCCCGAACTGCAGCAAGCCATTCAGTAAATTATTACGACCAGAGCGCAAATTGCGACTTTCCGCCTATCTGATATTGCTATTGGGGGCAGCCATAACCATCCCGTGGGGAGTATTCTTGGTTTGGTGGGTGCCCGAACTTTGTTCTCACATCCCCGTTAATTCCGGCAAGCGAACCGTTACGATACTCGCGCTAATAATCATGTTCGCACCTGCGTTGCTATGTGCTTGGATTGGAACAAAGATGTCGAAGGTGGTCACTCTTCGTTGTCACGCATGCAAATGGTCAAAGACCTTTCCGATTGATTCGCGTCCAAGACATTAGATTTGACGCGATTCCATGGTGGGACTCGTTTCACTCGGCCCACCCTACTTTTCTTGACCCACCCTACTTGCCGAAGCAATACAGTTTTCCGGAGTCGCTGCCGATCACCAGTCGGCCGCCGGCCACGGCGGGCGAGGCGATGATCTTGCCGCCGGCGTCGTAACGCCAGACTTCCTTGCCCGACTTGCGATCCAGCGCCGTAGATCCGCCCGTCCTGCGAGCCGAAAAAGAGGCGGTTGCCGACGACGACCGGCGAGCTGTCGATCATGCCCCGGGTCGTAAATACCCAAAGCTGGCGGCCGGTCTGCGGATCGAAGGCATACAGCTTCTTGTTGCGCGAACCGACGTAGACGCCGTCGGCAGTGACGGCCGCCGAGGAACGATAGGGCATTGACTGGGCGCGATCTTGATAACGCCAGGCGATTGCCCCCTTGGCGAGATCGACCGCCAGGAACTGGCCCTCCTCGTTGCCCACGAAAGCCCGGTCCTTCCCCAAGGCCGCGGCACATCCGGTGGGCGCATCGATGGGCACTTTGCCGAGCGCGGCGCCTTTGTCGAGATCGATCGTGTACAGCATCGCGCCGCAGGTGGCGAAGTAACCGCGACCCGGCGTACCGGGTGCCCCGCCGGCAATCGTCGCCTGGCAGCGGACCTGGTCCCCCATGTCGAACTTCCAGACGAGCTTGCCGCTGGCCGCATCGACGCAGTACTCGTCGCCATCCTCGGAACCGAAGAGCACGCGGTCACGATAGAAGTTCGCCGGCGAATCGATCGGGCCGTCGGTCCCGTATTTCCAAAGCACTTGGCCCGACTTGGCGTCAAAGCAAGCGAAATCGCCGTCCTGGTCGCCGATCAAGACCCGGCCGTTACGCACCGCAGGCGCGGTCATGTAGCTCGATTTGCCGGCGTATTCCCAACGCTTCTTGCCCGTGGCCAGATCGACGGCGTACAGCGTGCCCTCGCTGGAAGCCGAGGTAAACGCTGCCGCTCTGGATCACCGCCTCCGGCCTGAAATCGCTGGTTCTCGGCCGTGAAGGTCCAGAGCAGTTCGGGCTGATCGGGCAAGGTGCTGCCGGCCACGCCACAGGCGGAGGCCGTGCCGCGAGCCAGCGGCCAGGCGTCCGGCGGTGCGGCGTCTGGCGTTTCCGCAAAGGCCGGGCAGAGGAGGAGCCAGGATAGAACCGCGATTGAAAATAGTCTGAGCATATACTCACGGAAAGGAGGCCCGTAAACGGGCCTGACAGCGGGCAACATAACACGACAAAAACGATTGTAGCCGGCCGGACACCCGGCATAAATGCCGGGCCGATTACCGGCTAAAGCCGAAAACGGGCGTAAACGCCCGTGCGTCGGAACGAAAACGGCGAAGCGTCTTTCGAACAGAGTCACCACTCCTCCCGACGGTCTCCGCGTCTCCGCATCTTCGCGTCCCCGCCGCGTCTACTTCTCGCTCACGTCGAAACAAATACCTTGGCTAATGCTGCGGACGTAGATCTTGCCGTCGGCAAAGGCAGGCGTGGTCCAGCACTTGTCGTGGAAGGCCTTGGTCCGGGCGATCTCTTGGTAGGCGTCCGGCGTGGCTTCCACGATCACCAGGTTGCCGTCCTCGGCCAGGGCCACAAGCCGGTTGCCGACGAGGATCACGTTTCCCTGGCCGAAGCCCGGCTGCGACCACTTGACCTTGCCCGTGGCCACCTCCACGCACTTCATCGGCCCCTTCTTGAACTTCTTGAAGCCGAACATGCCGTAGAGATATCCGTCCTTGCAGACGGGCGTGCTCCAGTGGTTGACGACGGGCTCGTTGCCGGGGCTGAACCAGAGCTTGGTTGCCGTGAAACCGTCCGCCCTGCTTCTCGATGCGGCAGGCCGCGCTGCCGACGCCGTAACCGGCCGACAAGTAGACGATGTCGCCGCAGACGACGGGCGAGATCGCCGTGGAGACGTTGAAGCGGAAGGGAAACTTCCAGAGGAACTTGCCGTCTTGGCCGGTCGACCGAGACCAGGCCGCTTTGCATGAAGAAGATCACCTGCCGCTGACTCGTGGATCGTGGCCACGACGGGCGTGGAGTGGGTGATCGTCTCGTCGCCGCGTCTTCCAGACGACCTCGCCGGTGTTCTTGTTCAGGCCCAGCATCGATTCGCCCGCCCCGCCGCCGGCGACGAAGACCAGGTTGCCATCGATGGCCACCGAGGCCGCGCTGTTCCAGCCGATGTTCCGCCCATGATTCTGTTTGATCAAATCGCGTTTCCAGATCAGCCGGCCCGTCTCGGCATCGAGGCAACGGGCGACCAGATCGGGCGTGAGCAGGTAGACCTTGCCGTCGCTCACGGTCGGCGTGGACCGCGGACCGTCGCCGCCGCCGGCCGTATCGCCGCCGCTGTAGCCTTCGCCCTTGGCGATATCGGCAAACCAGAGTTCCCGGCCGGTTGCCGCGTCCAGGGCCAGGCAGATTTCCCGCGATTTGCCTTCGATCTCACGCACCACTTGCGTGAAGACCTTGCCGCCGCTGACGGCGAAGGAACTGAAGCCCGTGTTGGTCGGCTTTCGCCAAACGACCTTGGGACCATCGCCGCTCCACTGGATGTCGGCCTTTTTCCGCAGAGACTCCGTCCTGGTTCGGCCCGCGGTACATGGGCCAATCGGCCGCATCGCACAAAACACGTTTGCAGGAAGAAAGAAACGCCCAAAACCAACACAACCGCTCGAACCGTCCTCATCATGGACCTCCGGGATTTCTCTGAAGCAAAAGAACACGCAAGTTTCCTATTTTCCTTGGAAGGAAAGCGGGTGTCAACTGTGGAAATATCGGACGCAGGCAAGATGCCTACGCTACGACGGCGGAATGGCTCAATAATCGCCGTTGATCGGTTCCGCACCGGCTATCGTCGACAGGGCCTGGTACGTCGGCATGTCGATCAGATTGGCAAGGTACTTGACGTGACCGTCGCCAAAAGCAAAATAGGCGCCCTGCGGATGCATGCTGCTGAAGGCCCCGAGGACTTGACTGGGGAGACCCGAGAGACCACTGTCGGTAATCGAGACCATGGCCCCGGTGCCCGGCGGGGGGTTCAAGGGGTTGTTCGTCGAGCGCATGCTGGAAAGATAGGCGATGCTCAGCGGCCAGGAATTCATCGACCCTTGCTGGTCGCCGCCGCTTGCCTCGCCGACGAACATCGTGCTGCTCAGGCCGTCGCGAACATCGGAAGCACGACGCGCCAACTGCGCCGAATAAACGAATGGCCCGTTGTTGTAATACTTCTGGTGCACCTCGTCCGCTATCGGAAGTGTAGTTGTACTCCCGCCGACACCTGGAATGGTAACGGCGCTTGCGCCCAGTTCGCCCTGCACGAGGGCATAACTGCTGGTGGTGGTGGGCGGATTCAAGAAGATATTGGAGGGCTTCGCAATATCGCTGGGGCAGACGTAGTAGGGTGGCCGTATCAACAGGGCCTGGGCGATCGACACGGTACCGTTGGGCGTAGCAGTGTTCCAGCCGCCGGTCGAAGAGTCGTTCACGCCCGGATACACGGCCCCGTTGGGCAGCGGCGCGAACAAGGCGTAAGTAATCGCGTCGTCCATCTGCGGAAGGATTGCCAGAAAGGCGCTGGTGCCGGACGTCTGATACCCTTGAAGATTGAGGCAAGGAGTTTTCGCGTAGGCGTCGCAACCCATGCGGCCGGGCGGGAACGATCGATTGGCCGATTCGTAGCTCACCATCGCCAGAACGATCTGTTTGAGATTATTGCTGCACTGGCTGCGGCGGCCGGCTTCCCGCGCAGACTGTACCGCCGGCATCAACAGCCCGATCAGAATGCCAATAATGGCAATCACGACCAGAAGCTCGACCAGGGTGAAACCGTACAGGCGGGATCGGGACCGCGACAGGTAAACTTGACGGCTTGGCATGGAATTCCTCTTTTCAAAATTCTCCACAAGGCGATACACAGCGGGCCGGTGGAGATGTTGCCCTTCCACTTGCATTATATCGACATTCGGGCATTTTTGGAATATACTCCCCTTTGCCGAACATGACACCCGCTTTTTCCCAGATCGAAGCCGCCCGCCGGCGGATCCAAGGGGCCTACGACCCGGAACTGCTGCGCTCTGCCGGACATCGACTCGTCGAACTCCTGGCCGATCATCTCTGCGCGGTCGAGGCGGCGGCAGGCCATGTGCTCCCGTGGCGGCATCCGGCGGAAAATATCGATCTGGCCTCCGAGATGTTGCAGCAGGCGACCTCTTCCCAGGAGGGCCGAGAGGCGTTGGTCGAGCATTTTGGTCGGCTCGTGCAGACGATGCTCGATCGCGGCATGAATCTGCACCATCCGCGGTATATCGGCCACCAGGTCGCCGCTTCCGTGCCGATAGCCGGGCTGCTGGACGCCGTCGGCTCAATCACCAACCAGGCGATGGCGATTTACGACATGGGCCCCTGGGCCACGGCTGCCGAATGGGCCATGGTCAACGAGCTGGGCCGTCGCATCGGCTGGGCCGAGGGAACGTTCGCCGGGCTGGCCACGCACGGCGGCTCGCTGGCCAACTTGACCGCATTATTGACGGCGCGGAACGTCGCCTTGGGCGATTGCTGGCAGCAAGGTACGGCCCGATCGGGGCCGCCGCCGATGCTGGTAGTCCACGCCGACGCTCATTACTCCGTGGCCCGGTCCGCCGGTATCCTGGGACTTGGCACGCGGCAAGTCGTGCGCGTGGGCCTGGACGAGCGGCGGCGGATGGACCCGCAAAAACTCGACGACACGCTCGGCGATCTCAAACGGCGGGGCCACCCCATCGCGGCTGTGAGCGCCTGCGCGTGTTCGACCCCGGTCGGGGCCTTCGACCCGCTGGCCGACGTGGCCGATGTCTGCCGGCGGCATGGCGTCTGGCTGCACGTCGATGCGGCCCACGGCGGGGCGGCCTGCCTCAGCCCGCGGCATCGGCATCTCGTCGAGGGGCTCCAACGGGCCGACAGTGTCACGTGGGACGCCCACAAGATGCTCTTCGTGCCGGCGTTGTGCGCCTTTGTCTTCTACCGCGATGCGCACAATCGTTTCGCTGCTTTCCAGCAGGAAGCACCCTATCTCTTCGACACGGCCGCGCCGGGGTTGGCCGACTATGACAGCGGCCTGCGAACTATCGAATGCACGAAGCGGGCCGCCGTTTTTGGGCTATGGGGCACCTGGTCGCTGTTCGGGCCGCAGTTGTTCGCCGACCTGGTCGATGTCACGTTCGACCTGGGGCGGACCCTTTATGAAAAGCTCCAGGCCGCGCCCGACTTTGTGCCGCTCAACGAGCCGCAATGCAACATCGTCGTCTTCCGCTACGTACCCAAGGAACTTCGCGATGCCCCCGCCGAAGTGCTGGGCCGTTTCCAGTTGGACTTGCGGCGGCAAGTGATCGAGTCCGGCCGGTTTTACATCGTGTCGACGCAGATCGATGGCGTGGGGGCCCTGCGGGTGACGATCATCAACCCCCTGACCACGGCGGAACATTTGGAGGAGTTGCTGGAGACGATACGGGGAGCGGGAAGGGAAATCTCAAACGTCAAATCCGAAATCTCAAACAAATAGGAAATTCAAAAGAACAAAATTTCAAATGCGAGGTTTGCGATTTGGAGTTTTTCCGATTGGAATTTGTTTGGAATTTCGGATTTGAGATTTGGGATTCTATAGCGTTTGCCCTTGCGAAAAATCGTGCCCTCGGTTACTCTCCCGCCATGCCAATCTTGGGAAGCTACCGCCGCAAGGGGGGCAGCGGGACGGGCAGGCTGCGCGGGACCGCGGTTTACCTCGGGCTGGCGGTGTTTCTTGCCGGAGGGTGCGCGGGGAATTCCTTGCCGCCCCCGCAACTGGGGGCCGATGCCGAAGAGCCGCCGTTGCCAATCACCGACGATGGATTGCCCCGTGACCCGGAGTACCGGGTGCCCCATTCCGTGCGATTGGCGAGCTATACGACCAACTCCCCGACCCGCGCGGGTACCCCTTGTACCCCGGCCACAACCCTGGCCGCCAGACCGGTAGCCGATGACGGTTCGTTTCGCCTCCCCTCACTCAAGCTGGCGACCGATGGCCCGCTGCCGCGGCTCCTCGCGCCGACCAACGACGGGCTGTGGTCGCCCGATCAGGCCGTACTGCCTTGGGCCGAGTTTCACGACAATCAGCTTACGGTGCACAACATCCGCGATTGTTGCTACCGCACGGTCGACGACTACACGGTGCGGCTTTACACCAAGACGTTCGACCTTCGCAAGTTGACCTCGATCGATTTCATCGTTGTGCCCTTCGACGACGATCCGGCGATCGCCCACACGATGCTCAGCTTCGGCTTCCAGGACAAGGACTTCGTGGTCGCCTCGGCCGAGATTCGCAAGCGAGTCGGGCAGAAGTATAGCGCCCTGAACGGTTTTTTCAACCAGTACACCCTGATGTACGTGCTGGCCGACGAGCGCGACGTGCTTTGGAAGAGCACGATCGGCTACCAACAGGAGGCGTTTCTTTATCGCACGAAGGCCACGCCCAAGCAGGCCCAGGAGATGTTCGTCGACGTGATGCGGCGGGTGAACAAGCTGGCCCGTGAGCCGGAGTTCTACAACACGCTCACGAACAACTGCACCACGAACATCCGCACGCACGTCAACCATCTCATCCCCAACGACGTGCCCTATGACTATCGCGTACTGCTGCCCGGCTATGCCGACGAGTTGGCCTATGATCTGGGCCTGATCGAAGCGAAAGGTTCGTTCGAGGAGACCAAGGCCGCGGCCAAGGTGAACTTCAACGCCTATCTGTATCGCGACGATCCGGATTTCTCACGGAAGATACGCGGGAAGTGAGTACTGAGTACCGAGTACTGAGTACCGAGTACCGAGTACTGAGTGCCCTAAGCTTGCGATGCCTTTCGCGCCGCCACCAATTCGCCCCCTCTCAGCGCCCGCCAAGCACTTTCGACCTGTCGACAATCTCGCCGCCGTCAGGCGTGATCAGTGCCTTGAGGGTCTGGTTGTCAACCTTCAGTTGATGCACGCTTCCGTCGAAAAAGACGACGAGGAATCCTTTGGGCGACACCGCCCCGAGGGCCGCCAAGGGGTTCTCCGGGTCAAACGGCAAGTCCTCCGGCTTGGTCCACGGTACGGCCTTGTCGGGTCCGGCTTCCACGCAGAGGATCGTTTGGGACGGGCCATCGCGAATGTCCATCATTTGGATCTTCTTGCCGCCGTCGAAGGCCGCGCCCTTGCCCGTGAAAACCATGATCCGCGTCTTGCCGTCGCTGGGAATGCCGGGCGTTTGGAAGACCGCGGGAACCGTCTTGGCCACTTCCAGGTTGTGTGGACTGTTCCACGGTTCATCGAGGTGGAACTGCTTGTAAAGGGCATCGCCTTCCACGTAAGGCAGAATGGCCACCCGCCAACTGAGAAGCGGCTTGCCATCTTTTTCGACCACGGCGGGCAGAAAACTCCGATGGGCCTGTTCATAGATAAACATCGCGACGCCAATCTGGTGCATGTTGTACATCTGCTGGGTCCGAAGCGCGGCGACGTGGGCTTCCATGATGGATTGCTTAACCGCGCCGGTGATCGACGCGCCGGCCGTGTCCAGGATCTCCGGCCGCTTGACGTCGAGGGTCACCTGGCTGCCGGACTTCACGGTCTTGGCGCCATCGACCAATTCCTCGGCCAGTTTCAGCAACGGGGCGAGCGTGGTTTGCATCTCTTTCGGAATGCCCTGCTGGGCAAGCATCAGGCCGCCGCGGGCCATGCTTACGGCTTGTTGCAGCGATTCTTCGACATTGCCGGCCGCCTCGGCATCTTTGGCATCCAACACTGCGCGAAGCATCGATGGGGCGGTCAGATTGAAAGTCACGGTTCCGCCCTGGAGCTTCCTGGCGGCGGCGAGATCCAGAGGAATGTTCTTCCTGGCCGCATCGATTATCTTGTCGAAATTGGAAACGGCGCCCGGCTCCAGGGCAACGATGATGTCGTTGTCGGCGTCGGCCTTCTTCAATCGTTCCAGGAGCGGCCCCTTCGGCTCGGCGCCGGAGACGACCTTTCCCATGTTTTCCGCCGTGGTCAAGACCAGGGTATTCTTGTTGGGAGCATAGACCATCGGCCCGTACGGCCCACCGAGGCCAAAACAGGTCTTGCCGCCGACATTGATTTCTCGGATAGGTTCCGGGTCCTTCGGCGTGGGCGGCTGCAATCTGGCTAGAACCTCTTTGGCATCCACATCATGCGTGAAGCGCGTAATGGTGATGGGAATCGGCTCGGGCGGGCCCGGCTCGACTGAACAGTACGACCATTTGCTCCACTTCACGAGGATCGATGCCGAACTTCTTGATGCCTGCGGCAATCGTTTCTTCTTTCAGTAGTTCGGCCACCAGTGGCGACTGGGCGATCCGCCGCGGATGAACCACGATCGCGACAAAGTGATCGGGAGTGACGAATGATACATCGATCGCTCCGTTATCGGCAGAACTGGCCGGAGTACCCGAGGAACTGGCGGCGCCCTGCTCGCCCGCCTTGGCCTGAGTTTTCCCACCCGAGACAGTTGAACTGAAATCCTTCTTTTCTTCGCCGCCACAGCCCGCATAGACGACGAGCATCATAGTCGCGGTCAACGCCGCGAGAAAACGATCAAAACGCATGGCAAACCTCCGGAGGAAGATTTCGTACGACTTCTCAGCCCCTCGGCGCCACGAAAACAAAAAGTTTTCAACGCGGAGGCGAGCGCGTCACTTTATAGGTTGGCAGGGGCCTCGGTCAACCCCGGAACACATTTTCATGTCGAGAAACAGCCCATGCTACCCAAACTACGCCCTTGCCCTTGTAGGTACAATAGTGCGTTGCGCACGGGGCCATTGCTGCCGGAAAACTTCCCATTTGGTTTGAACCGGTTGGCGCAACGCACCATCCCACTGCGCTCCCTTGCTTAACACTCCCTGCAAAGTTAGACCATGAAAACCGTAGGCGTTATTTCCGATACGCATGGCCTGCTGCGGCTGGAGGCCTTGGAGGTCCTCGAAGGCGTCGATCTGATCGTACATGCCGGTGACATCGGCTCGCCCCAGATCATCGATGCCCTGAAGGAATTCGCTCCGGTCTTCGCCATTCGCGGAAACGTCGATCGCGGTATCTGGGCCGGTGAGTTCTCGGCAACCGAAATCGTGGAAGTCGACGATCAACTCCTCTACGTCCTGCACGACCTCGGGCAGTTGGACCTCGATCCGGCGGCCGCGGGTTTCCGCGTCGTGATCTACGGCCACTCGCATGATCCGCAGGTCGCCGAGAAGCAGGGCGTGGTCTATCTCAATCCCGGCAGCGCGGGGCCGCGCCGTTTGCGACTGCCGATCTCGATGGCCCGGATGGTTGTCGGCGATGCGGAAGGCAAAGCAGATCATCGCACGATGTCTTGGGTCACGCAGTCGATTGCTTTTGGCCGTGGCGCGAAGCGGATTGAAGTGGAGTTGATTTCCTTGGAGGACCGCGGGTGACAAAGTAGCAGGCACACTCCGTGTGCCGTCCGCGCCATGGTCCGGGCCGCAGGTTCTTTAAGAAGGGAAATGAGTCTGGCGGACGGCGCACGGAGTGTGCCTGTCGTACCTTTCCTGGCCCTCCCTCTTGCACCTGCGCAAAATATACAGCAGCGCCAGAAAATCATAGACCGCGTGCGCCACGATCGGCACGGCCAAGTTTCCCGTCGCCAGCCAGAGCCAGCCGAGATACAGCCCCATCAATGTGGCTAATACGGTATAGGCGACGTTCACGGCATGTAACAGTCCAAAGAGGATCGCCACGCCGACGATCGCCATCCAATCGCCGACCCTTGCGAAAGCAGGCGAGTGCGGCAAGAAATCGCCGGTCCACTGGACCATCGCGGCCTGGAATACTCCGCGAAAGAGCAGTTCTTCGCCCAGGCCCGCTAAGAGCGATATCGCCGCCAACTCGACCCACGTGCAGTTTTTGAACATCGGCACGATCAAATCGTCGAGCACGCGACGCACTGCCTGGACCGGTCGCCACGGCACTGCGCTCGCAAGCCAGCAGCAAGGCCAACAGTGGCAGCACGGCGAAAATCCCCAAGAGGATAGAATAGGGATTCAAGACAAGCGTCTCCATGGGCGACTGGCTGAACATCCAACCAAGCAAGAGGGCCAGAAACGCCAAACTGGCCTCGAACAAAGCGGCGTGGAGTGGAAAAAAAGCTGACGGAGAAAACTTCTCACTCATAATAACGCAACAAATCAAGGCGAAGGAATTCGTAGAACGGAATTTATTCCGTTTTATTTTCTTTTTCGGGGAAACGGAGCAAGTTCCGCGCTAGGCAGGGAAGTCCGGCCCATTCTTGACGGATGCAGCGGACACCGCTAGACTAACACATTTCTCCGGTCCGGCAATTCAGCAAGGAAAGAAAAATGACTACGAAGTATGTTTATAGCTTCGGTCCCTGGGGGGCCGACGGCGACGCCAGCATGAAGAACGACTTGGGCGGCAAAGGCGCCAACCTGGCGGAAATGTGTCGCCTGAAACTGCCCGTTCCCGCGGGTTTCACCATCAGCACCGAATTCTGCACCGTCTATCTGCAGAGCGGCAAGAAGTTTCCCGATGCGCTCAAGCAAGATGTGGCCAAGGCGCTGTGCAAGGTCGAAGAGGCGATGCAGAAGAAATACGGCGACGCGGACAATCCGCTGCTGATGTCCTGCCGCAGCGGCGCCCGCAAGTCGATGCCCGGCATGATGGAAACCGTCTTGAACGTGGGCCTCTGCCCGGCGACGATCCCGGGCCTGGTGAAGAAGTCCGGCAGTGAGCGTTTCGTATGGGACGCCTATCGCCGCTTGATCATGATGTATTCCGACGTGGTGATGGAAAAGGCCGAGGACATCGAACCGGCCGAAGGCCAGGGCATTCGCGTCCAACTCGAACACGTCATGGCCGCGCTGAAGAAGCAGAAGAAATACAAGTCCGACACCGACATGAAGGCCGAAGACCTCAAGAAGCTTTGCGAAGACTTCAAGGCCAAGGTGCAGGAAGTGCTGGGCAAGCCCTTCCCGGATGATCCGCAGGAGCAGCTCTGGGGGGCCATCGGCGCCGTGTTCAAGAGCTGGCAGGGTCGCCGCGCCGTTTCCTATCGCCGGATCGAAGGCATTCCCGAGGAATGGGGCACCGCCTGCAACGTGCAGAGCATGGTCTTCGGCAACATGGGCGACGACTCGGCCACCGGCGTGGCCTTCAGCCGCAACCCGGCCACCGGCGAGAACAAGTTCTACGGCGAATGGCTCGTCAATGCCCAGGGTGAAGACGTGGTGGCCGGCATCCGCACCCCCAACCCGTTGAACGAAGCGACCAAGAACGAACAGAACAAGCATCTCTCCTCGCTGGAAACCGCCATGCCCGAGCTGTACAAGGAACTGTACGACATCCGCACGACGCTCGAGCATCACTACCACGACATGCAGGACATCGAGTTCACGATCGAGTCCCAGAAGCTGTACATGCTCCAGTGCCGCAACGGCAAGCGGACGGGCACGGCGGCCTTGAACATGGCGATGGACATGTTGCACGAGAAGCTGATCGACGAAGCCACGGCGGTGACCCGCGTCGAGCCGGCCCAGTTGGACGAGCTGCTGCACCCGATCATCGATCCGGCCGCCGAGAAGACCGCCGAGACGATCCTCTCCGGCCTGCCTGCCGGACCGGGCGGGGCCTGCGGCAAGATCGTCTTCACTTCGGCCGAGGCGGTGGAAGCGGCCGCCAAGGGCGAGAAGGTGATCCTCGTGCGCGAAGAGACGAATCCCGAGGACGTCGAAGGCATGCGCGCCGCCGAGGGCATTCTCACCGCCCGCGGCGGGATGACCAGCCACGCGGCCTTGGTGGCCCGCGGTTGGGGCAAGTGCTGCATCGTCGGCGCCGGCGAGTTGAAGATCAACCTTGCGACGAAGACGGCCACGGCCGGCAAGGTCAAGCTCAAGAAGGGCGACTTGATCACCCTCAACGGCACCAAGGGCCGCGTCTATCAGGACCGCCCTGGCGATGATCGACGCCACCGAGAACCCCCGCTTCCAGGAGTTCATGAAGATCGTCGACAAGCACCGCACCATGGGCGTGCGGACGAATGCCGACACGCCCGAGGACGCCAAGGTCGCCCGCCTGTACGGCGCCGAAGGCATCGGGCTGTTCCGCACCGAGCACATGTTCTACGGCAAGGGCTCCGACGAGCCGTTGTTCGTGTTGCGGAAGATGATCCTCAGCAACACCAAGGAAGAGCGGCAGGCCGCCGTGAATGAGCTGTTTCCCTTTGTGAAGAAGAGCATCAAGGGCACGCTGGAGGCGATGAACGGCTTGCCGGTGACGGTCCGCTTGCTGGATCCGCCGCTGCACGAGTTCGTCCCGCAGGACAAGGACGCCGTGGCCCAACTGGCCGCGGCCCTGAACATCAAGCCGGCCGACATCAAGAAGCGCGGCGAAGCCCTGCACGAAGTCAACCCCATGATGGGCCACCGCGGCATTCGCCTGGGGATCACCTATCCGGAAGTGACCGAGATGCAAGTCAAGGCCATCTTCGAGGCGGCCGCCGAGTTGATCAAGGACGGCAAGGACGCCAAGCCCGAGATCATGGTCCCCGTGACTTGCGACGTCAAGGAGCTCGACGTCACCAAGGTGCTCGTCGATCGCGTGCATGCCGAAGTGAAGGCCGCCACCGGCGTTGACGTAAAGTATCTCTACGGCACGATGATCGAGATTCCGCGGGCCTGCTTGTTGGCCGATCTCATGGCAAAGTCGTCACAGTTCTTCTCCTTCGGCACCAACGATCTCACGCAGATGACTTTCGGCTTCAGCCGTGACGATGTGGGCGGTTTCCTGCCCGACTACCTCAAGGACGGCGTCCTCGAGGCCGACCCCTTCCAGACGATCGACCAGCAGGGCGTGGGCCAGTTGATCAAGATGGCGGTGGAGAAGGGCCGGCACACCAGGCACGATCTGAAGATCGGCATCTGCGGCGAGCAGGGCGGCGATCCGGCTTCGGTCGAGTTCTGCTTCAAGACAGGGTTGAACTACGTGAGTTGCTCGCCCTACCGCGTGCCTATCGCACGCCTGGCAGCCGCCCACGCGGCCATCAAGGGCAAGGGCAAATAAGCCGCTGGAACGTGCGCATGAATTGAACCTCGCCGTGCCTTTGCTTTCGCGAAGGCGCGGCGTTTCTTTTTGGCAGTTGGAGTGCGGTGGCCGGCTACGCGCTCAACATTTGCAAGAAATGCAAATTGGTTCGTCCGAGTCGGTTCCGTTCAGGATGGCAGAACCAACCCGGACGAACCTCGCCGAACCGGGTATTTCGAGGTTTTTTCGCCGGTGATCAGCCTGCCGGGCCGGGCATCGCGCCAATCGTCGGAGCACCGCACGACGAGCAACCGCCTGCCGGTCCACAGCCGGGCGAACAACTCGGCGTGCACTCGCAAGGCGGAGGACAGGCCGGTTGTGCCCGCGCGCCATGGAAAAAACACGACTCGCAGCCGATGGCCGGCACCAACAGAAGCAAAATTGCAGTTATCGTCAACAACCTACGCATGATTCGTTCCCTCTTGAACCAAACGCACAGCCTATGCCGTGCATCCTCAACATGGAAACTCTACCCCAATATTGACGATGTGCAACTGCCACGCCGTCGTTTTTTGGGAAACACGGGGGATTGCTTTTTTTCAACGCGGGGCTTAAATGCAAAGTAGAATTGGGTAAAGATTTCTTTCCAAACAGAGTTGCCTGATTTCAGGAGATTTGCCGGGAGGGATTTGGCCCACCCGGCTCGAATCACGAAACTCTATTCAGGAACAAATGCCACGCCCATCGAAAATACCATCATGACCCGCCTCTCACCCGTAGTCGTCAAAATCCTTGCCTGCTGCTCGCTCATTGTTGGCCCTTCGGTTTTCACGATGGCAGCGGATACATTGCCCGCTGCCCTCACCCAGGTCTGGCTGATCGACACCCGCTCGGCTCCCGGCTGTGGCGATTTGGAGGCAGGTCTGTCGCAAGTCGCGTACCGGCGGCTCGATGAATCATGCGACTGCGGCCGGTGGCGGGCGTCCGATGCGGCGGCCTTTCAGGCTTCCGCTGCGCCGGGCGTGCCGACCACCGTTCTCATCCACGGCTACGGCACCGACGCGGACTGGGCCGTGCGGCATGGCAACAAGTTGTATGGCTTGATGCAGCAGCAGGCCTGCGGCCGCCCGTTCCGTCTGATCGTCTGGTCGTGGCCCGCGGAACGTGTCGGGCGACGGCCTCGCCCCAACGTGCAGATCAAGGTCTGTCGCAGTGACGTCGAGGCCTACTACTTGGCCCGCGTGCTCTCAAGTCTTCCCAAGGGCACGCCGTTGAGCCTTGTCGGCTTCAGCCTGGGGTGCCGGACCGCAAGCGCGGCCTTGCAGTTGTTGGCGGCAGGACCGGTGGCGGGCCGCAGCCTCCCGCGCGAGGCCTTGGCCGCTTGGAGCAACGGTGGACCACGGCCGATTCGCGTGATGATGGTTGCAGCCGCTATGGACGCCGACTGGCTGGAACCATGCTGTCCGCACGGCTTGGCCCCCCTGGCCGTCGAGCGCGTGCTAATCACCACGAACCGCCGCGACGAGGTGATGAAGTTGTATTCTCATCTTTACGGCCCCCACGGCCCGCAGGCCCTGGGTCATTTCGGACCGGCGGGGACGGCCGGTGGCAAGGCGGAAGTGGTCAACGTCGGCTGCGAGGTCGGCCGGAAGCATAATTACGACCACTATCTAGAGTGTTCGGCGGTATACCGGCGTCTGGCCTGGTACACGTTTCTCTGCGACGAACCCGCCACGGCCGCTCATCGCGCGGCACAGCAGTGATTATAATGTAGGGTGTGGTCGAGCGCAGGCAAAGCCCCACCAAACCGCGACATGTTTAGCTGGTGGGTCAGCGCTGCTTTCAAGATTCTACATAAGTCTACAATCTCACGATACGAAACCGCAAAATTCTTTCCAAAATACGCTGTTGTGGGGGTAGCGCTTTCTGTCGATACCATGTAGACTTGAAAACAGTGCGGGGAGTAATGAACCCCGATTCAAAAAACATGAGGGAAAGGAAGCGTCAACTTCCTCCCCCTCACTAATCCTCAAAGTGGAGTTAACACAATGAAGACTTCTAGCCAAGCTACCGCGTTTTTCTCTGTCGGTCAAGCGGCGTCTTTTCTCTCTGTCAGCCCCTCACAGATTCGCTTGATGGTCGATAGGGGCGAATTGGAAGCGTTTGCCCTTGCGAGCGGACACCGCCGTATCTCTGCCAAGAGCGTTCGGGCGTTTGCGAACGGTGGGGAGGTTTCCGAAGGTGAGCAGGGAAAGAAAGTTGTGGGTTACGCCCGTTGTTCGTCAGCCGGTCAGAAAGATAGCCTGACTCGTCAGGTTGACCGCCTTACGGCCCATATCGCCACTACCTACAAGATTCCTTCGGAATCGGTTGAAATCCGCCAAGAGATTTGCTCGTCATTCTCCGGCAACCGCAAAGGCTTCTTTGAATTGTGTGACGACATTACGGATGGAAAGATTTCTGTGGTGGTGTCCGAATTTAAGAACCGCTTTAGTCGTGTTCCTTGTCAACTTCGCTTGTTGGAGCATATTGCAGAACGCAACGGTTGCGAATTGGTCTTTCTGGACACCGACGAAAACGACGATAACACGGCTAAATCGGATATGCTTGAACTGGTGGACTACATTCAACACTTGTCCGCTACCTCCGCGGGTCGAAAGTCGTCACTTGTGACGACCGTTCATTTGAAAGCGGAAACCATCGAGGCTATCGCCAAACTCTCTAATGAGGGGCATACGCAACGGGCGATTGCCCAAACTATCGCCAACGAAGGTCATACGGATACGAAGGGCAAGCCTATCTCTCGTTCGGTCATTCGGAAATTCATCCTGTTGAACGGGTCAGTTAAGACCATTGTGGGAATCAGCAAGGACGAGCAAACGAGCCTTACGAAGTTGCTGACTACTTTCGTGAATGACCGCATTGTTCCCACCGAAGGGGCGAAACTGACGAGTAAGGCTATCGCACAAGCCTTTAACGCTTGGATGGTGGAGCAGGGCAAGAGCAAGGTACAACCGACAGTAGTCGGGAAATTCCTTACGAAAGTGGCGAAACTGCCGAATCACTTGTCGGCTGGATATAGGGTGTTCACTAATGTTTCTCTTGTCGGATAAGCAGGAAGAAAAAGTAGTGGATTTTTCGACCAATAGGCCAGTAGGATAATAGACGAGGTACGCAACACAATTCAAACGACAATAATCCCGCATTCTGCTTATCGTGTATCTCGTCAATCACTTTAGCAGAATAGCGGGCTTTTTCGTTTTGAAAGGCAAGATATATGAGACAACAAAAAAATGGATGGAAAGTGAAATACGCTATCTGAAAGAACACTATGCCACACAACCACAAAAGGTAACATCTGAATTCCTTGGAAGGTCAAAAGACAGCGTTGCTTGTCAAGCAAGACTGCTTGGAGTAACAGCACCAGATAAACGGCATGGTGGTAGACGTACATTGCTATATGGCGTATGGAAAACGATGAAAACACGTTGCCACAACAGCAAGCACGATTACTACCGCAACTACGGGGGCAAGGGGGTCAAAGTGTGTCCAGAGTGGGAACACTCGTTTATTGCTTTCAGAAAATGGGCTATGGGGATTACTGCCCTGCTAGTTGAACGCCGATAAGGTTAGGGCAATTCGGACACTGGACACAATGGGGATTGACCGCAAGCAGATTGCCACCCTTTTTTCAGTCACCAGAGAATCCATCGGCAATATCGTCAACGGCCAAACTTGGCAAAACGTCGTATAAGCAGGAAGAAGTCAAGCATCGGTTGCCAGTAGCGACAGCTAGCGACAAGAGCAACGCCAGGGGCAAGGCGGGTAACGCCATAGAATAAGCCTCTAGGCGACAATTCAGGGTCAACGGCTACTTTACCGGGTTTGGTCGTTTCGTTCGCTCTAGGACGTTCTAGGGCCGTTTAAGCCTATGCCTTGCCTTCCCCTGCTTATGCGAGCTATGATAGGGGATTGAATGACTTCCCCACCAGTTTTTAAGAAAGGTTGCCAGCATGGCAAAGACGACAGAGAAAAAGGCGGAAACCGCCAAGGGTAAAAAGGGAGTGGGGTGGAGGTATTGCACCAGTTGCGAGCATTCCACAAAAGGCCCCCGTTCCGAACAATGCGCCAAATGCGGGGAACCGTTCCCCGTTGGCAAGACCACCAAACCACGGGCTGCGGTTGCGAAGCAGCTAGACCTTGAATCCGCCTTGCCACTCGTCAACGCAATGGGCGGGTCAAAAGCCTTGCAAACGGCCATAGACGCCTACCGGAAGGCGGAAGAATCCTTGAAGCAGCTAGGCGGGGTTGACCGTGCGGAAGCGTTGCACGCGAAGCTAGAGGAATTGCGAGCGGTTCTAGGCAAGGGCTAACGCCAACTTATGACCGGGGGAAGGCGAATCCCTCCCCCGGTTTTTTCATGGCCGTTTGCGTAGCCCGCAAGGCATTGTAGATTTTTGCAGAATTTTCAAGGCTGCACTCGACCACACCCTACAACGAGGTACACCATGTTAGCGCCTTTTCTCGTCATCAGTTGCTTATTGGCCGGTGAACCCGCGGGCGACGCGGCCCTGAAAACCAAGGTCTTGGTCCTCGTCCATAAACTCGACGCCGATACGAGAATCCAGCGCGAGGCGGCCAAAGATGAGTTGCTCAAACTTGGACCGGCCGTGCTCGACTATCTTTCCTCACCCGATCCTCAAGCGACCGACAGCCTCTCCGTGAGTATTCGTCAGATCCGCAGGCAACTGCAAGAACTTCAGGCCGCCAAGAGCGTCGAGGCCTCGACCGTCACGTTGCATGGGCAATTAAGAGTCTCCAAAGTACTCGCCGAAATCCAGAAGCAGACCGGCAACAAGATCGTTGACTTGCCGCGGACGGCCAACGCCGCGATCCCCGATGCGGCAATCGCCGTCAACTTTGACAAGACGCCGTTCTGGACCGCGCTGGACTCGGTGCTGGATCAGGCCCAGTTGTCGATCTATCCCTATCGCCAGCCCGGCGGGTTGCAAATCGTTCCGCGCGGGCCGAACGATCTGCCACGAACCGGCCGAGCCGCAATCCAAGGGCCGATGCGGATCGAGCCGGCGTCGGTGACGGCCAAGCGCGAATTGCGAAGTTCATCGCCGCCGGCCTTGCAGATCTCGTTGGAAGTGGCCTGGGAACCGCGGCTGCAACCGATTGCCGTCAAGCAGCGGATGGCCGATCTCAAGGTTTTGGATTCCAGCGGGGGCAGCGTGGCCGCCGAGGATCCCCAGGCGGAAAAGGATGCCTTTCCCCGGCGGGGCAACTCGGCCGTTGAAATGGACGTGGCCCTGGCCATGCCCGCCCAGCCGCTGAAAGAAATTGCCTCACTGGCAGGCTCCCTGCGGGTGATCCTGCTGGGCAAGGCCGAGACCTTTCGCTTCGTCGATTTGCTCAAGGGCAAGCAGGAGCGACGGATCGCCGCGGCCACGGTCACGCTCGACGAAGTCCGCAAGAACGGCGACTTCTGGGAGGTCTTCGTGCGGCTCCGCTTCGACGATGCCGGCGACGCCCTGGAATCGTACCAAAGTTGGCCCATGCAGAACGAGGCCTACCTCGAAGACGCCAAGGGCAAGGCAATCCAGCCCGACACGATGGAATCCACCCTCCGGACCAAGAACGAGATTGGCGTCGGCTATGTCTTCGCCCTGCCCGATTTGCCCAAGAGTCTGACCTTCGTTTACAAGACGCCGGGGATGGTCGTAACGAAGGATTTTCCGTACACCGTGCGGGGGGTAAAGATGCCCTGACGGAGGGTATTGAGACTGGGGACTGGGGGCTAGGGAAATAGATTGCAAATTGCAATTTTCAATCTCTCCCCTCCCCCAAGGCCCCAGCCCCCAGCGGCCCCAGCCACTTTTTCTTTGTTTCCTTCTTGCATTTCTTGCTTCTTCTGCTCATAGTGGTAATAGGGTTTATGATGGGCCAGTCCTATTGATGGAGCCAAAATATGTTGTCGCGAACCGGAACAGTCAGAAGTGGATTGAGACAGTTGTTGCTGCTCTTGGCGGGAATCGGCCTCGTGGGGTCGATGCTCTCGGCGTCCAGGGGCGATCCGCCGGATGCGGGCATTCAGGCCCAGTTGGCTGCGGGAGAGTTTGCCCCGGCCCTTGCCGCCGCTCAACAGGCAGCCAATCCCAAGCAGCAGGACGCCCTGCTCGCGCAGGTGGCTGAGGCCCAGATCCAGGCCGGGGCTCCGGCGGCTGCCGTGAAAACCGTGGCCCGCGTCGGTGATGATCGTCTGCGGGCGAATATCCTGGCACAGGTCGCCGCCGCCCCCGGCGCACCTGGTGCTAATGGCGCCAATCTCAACGGCGCGGACTTCCAGCCGCTCAAGGACCTGATCACCAACACCGTTGCCACCAAGACCTGGGTCGACAACGGCGGCACCGGTACCCTTTCCGATTTTCCCACCGGAGTTTGGGTCGATCCCACCGGCGTGTTGCGTCCTTTGATGAAAGAAGCCCGCACGGGAGACCTGGCTGCCCTGCGAACCAACAATCAACAAGGCAGCGGCGGGCACCCGTCCCATGAGTACACGGGAACCCAGCCCACGGTCGACGACGTGCGGCGGAGCTCGCCCCTGCGGATGATCTCGCTCACTCGGCTGGAGAAGCAGATCCAACTCAACGAGGCCCTAGGCGAGGGCATTGATGAAGCGATGAAGTATCTTGCCGGTCTGCGGCGGATCGAGTACGTGTTCGTCTATCCCGAGACGGGCGATCTGGTGGTGGCCGGACCGGCCGGCGACTGGACCGTGGCAGGGGAGAACCGCGTCGTTTCCTGCGAGACGGGCGACCCGGTCGTGCGGCTGGATGACCTCGTAGTCGTTTTTCGCCACATGCTTACCGGCCGTGATGCCCGTTTCGGCTGCATGATCAATCCGCGGCAAGAGGGGCTCAAGAACGCGGTGGAATTCCTCAAGAAATCCGCCGGCCGGCCCGTTGCACCCGGCGCCGCCGCCCGAAAGGCCTGGTGTGAGCAGTTCCGCGCAGCCGTCGGCAAAGAAGACATCGAGATGATCGGCGGACTGGATCCGCAGACCCGGGCCGCACGCACGCTGGTCGAGGCCGACTATCGCATGAAACTCGTGGGCATGGGCCTGGAAGAAGGCGTGCCCGGCGTGACGAGCTACCTGAACCTCATCAAGGGCGCCCCGCCCCGCGACATGGGCGTGCTCCGCTGGTGGTTCACGCTCAATTATGATTCGATTCAGACCTCGCAAGACCACCTGGCCTTCAATATTCGCGGCCAGGGCGTGAAAGTCGAGAGCGAAAACGAACATGTCACGGCCCAGGGTGAACGGAAACACACGGGCGAATCGGAACCGCTGAACCGCCAGTTCGCCGAGAGCTTTACTAAGCACTTCGAGGAGCTTTGCGTGAAGTATCCGATCTATGCCGAGCTGCGGAACCTGTGCGACCTGGCCCTGGCCGCGTCGTTGGTCCGCGAGGAGGGCCTGGCCGACAAGGTGGCCTGGCACATGACCTATTTCGGCGACCCGCAGGCCTTTGCGGTCGAGAAGGGCGCGGCCCCCAAGGAAGTCGAGGCGATCGTCAATTGCCGCGTGACCGAAGGCGGGCGGCGGTTCATCGCCGGCGTCAGCGGCGGCGTGATCGTGAAGCCCAACGAATTGGTCAGCCGCCAAGCGATCCAGGTCGAGAGTTCCCCGCAACTCCAGGAGAAGCGGCCCAGCAACGCCGCGAAACCGCAGGCGATCGACCGCTGGTGGTGGGATTAGCTTTGCGGTGGGTGGCATGCCTCACGCGGCCGTCACAAAGTCATAACAGCAGGGTAATCGCAGCCGGCCGCCGACCATGAGTACGTGGTGCCCGGGCATGTTGGCCCCGGGCGCGTGATTGAGGCATGCCAGCCCCTGGGCCAACATGCCTACCCGCGGCCAGTTGCCCTTGCGCAGTTGCCGTGAGTCTTTGCTGGCCGCGTGAAGGCATGCCACCCAAATCGTGCTAAACTATCTTGGGGCCGCGCTTGCAACTTCTTGCCGAGGCGGCCCGCTCCTGCATCACAAAGGACTGGGCCCATGACCGCACGACTTTCTCTTTTCTTCTGCCTGCTTGTTTTCCTCCCAATCGCTGCGCCGGCCTTGGCGAAGCCAGAGCCGGCGGCGAAATCGGCCGTCGCGGCCATGGTGGGCGACGATCCGGTTGAAGTGGCCGAGGCTCAGCGGATGATGGACTTGATTTTTCCCGACAAGAAGAAGCCGGCCGGCGATCTGTTGCCGATGGCCCAGGCCCAGGTGCTGGAGGAGATCGTCAATCGCCGGCTCGTGCTGGCCTACGCCCGCCGCGTTGGCGATGCCCCCGGGGCCGAGGAATTGGCCAAGGCCAAGAAGGCCTTGCAGATCCGCCTGGCCGCGCAGGGCCGCAAAGTGTCCGACGTGCTCAAGACCGAATCGATCACCCCGGCCGAGCTCGACGAGCGGGTTCTCTGGCGGCTGGTGTGGGACCGCTACCTGGCCAAGTACCGCACGCCCGAACGACGCGAGAGCTGGTTCCAGAAACACCACCGCGATCTGGACGGCACGCAACTGGTCGTCAGCCAGATCCTTCTTCGCCCGGCCGACGGGGCCGGCCCGAAGGAGATCGAGGATTTGGAGAAGCAGGCCGAATCGATCCGCGCGGAGATCACGTCCGGCAGGATCGACTTTGCGGCGGCGGCAAGAAAATACTCCGCCGGCCCCAGCGCCAAGCAGGATGGCCGGATCGGCAAGATCGGCCGCCAGGGACCGATGTGGGAGTCGTTCTCCCGCGCGGCTTTCGAACTGAACGCCGGGCAGATCAGTCGCCCGTTGCGTTCGCCGTTCGGCGTGCATTTGATCCGTTGCAACGAGGTTGTGCCCGGAACGAAGAAGGTCTCCGATCTCACCGCGCCGATCGACGAGGCCCTGGCCAAGGAGTTGCTGGAAAAACTATCCGATCTCGAGCGCAAGCATACGCAAGTGAAGTACACCTCCGCGTGGCCGCATTTCAAGCCGGGGACGCGAGAGTTGGCGAAGTAACTCAATCTTTCACCTTCAGTTTGATCTCATCCGAGTTCGCCTTCAATTCCGGCGCGTACATCGCCCAGGCCCGCGCGGGCAAGGCGCTGAACTGCCCGGGTGTCTCCGCCCGCATGCGATAGGCCACGCTGTGCTTGCCGCGGGCCAACGTCCGGGCGAAAAACGCCACGCGATTGTCGCGATACTCGACGTAGGCCCCCAGATCGTTGCCCGTGTAGCCGCTCTGTTGATCGACTGGCTCGAACCCGGCGGGCTTCATGTCCTCGAAGACCAGGTACTCGTAGTCGTTCTTGCTGTCGATCTCCAACTCGATCTCGACGAGGTCGCCGCTCTTCACAGTGGCCAGGTTCTCCAACGCCTGGCGATCGTATTTCTCGACCTTCTGCCCGACGACCTGCCCGCGGCTGCCGGCGGCTTCGATCGACTTGTCGGCCTTAACGAGCTTGTAGTACTTGCGCTGGACCTTGATCTCCAGCCCGGCCTTCGTGATGAAGTCTTCCAACGTGAAGTTCGTCTGGTAGCCGTTGTAATAGAGCGGCCCGGCGCCCTTCTTCTTGAGCGTCACCTGGTGCTTGCCGGCCGTCACTGCGTTGCCGTCCAGCACGAACCGGTTGTCGAAAGAAAAAATCGTCTGCGGCGTGATCTCTACGGCCTTTTGCTGCTTGCCGTCGTAGTACACCAGGACGGTCATCTCCGGCCGCGACTCGCCGCTAGCCCGCAGATACTCGGCCATGGCCTCGACTACGATGGCCGTGTCGCGGGTCGAGTTCCAATAGGTGGCGTTCTTGCGGTTGTTGAGCAGGTATTTCACCAGCCGTGAAGCCAGCTCGCCCTTGGGATCGCTGCGCAAGGAGCTTCAAGTAATAGGCCTCGGCCTCGTACTCGCTGCCGTACCAATACCACCAGCAGCCTTCCGGCAGATTGAGCCAGGCGGTCTGGTTCTCGTTGTCCTGCTCGACATATTGGTTGATGTTCTGCATGACCATGCCGAGCTTCTCCTTCTCTCCTTCTTGCTGCAATGCGATTCCATACATTGCCAAGCCGTAGACGGCGATCTTGGTGCGGTCGCGATAGAGGAAGTCGCGCATCTCGGCGTTCTTCACGCCGGCCGAGACGAGGATCATATAGTCGAAGGCGTCCTGCTCGTCGGCATGCTCCTTCCAGCGCAGACCCTCCGGCTTCTTCTCGATGGCGGCGTTCTTGATCAGCGTCACCTGCTCGTCCTGGTAGCGGCGGAGCCAGTCGATGCCCTTTTCGAGCATGCCGGGCACCAGGGCCACGTCGTTGGATTTGGCCGTTTGCAGGCCGTGGACCACGAGGGCCGTGGTGTGGGGCGAGGAATGTTCGCCCCAGCCGGAGAACCAGCCCCAACCGCCATCGGTGAGTTGCATTTCGGTAAGGCGGTTGATGCCGCGCTTGACCATGCGGCGGACCTCGTCCTCGTCGAACACCGGGTTGCGGTCGTAGCGTTTCCACTGCTTGGCCCGCTCCGTGTCGTCGCCGATCTCCTGGGCGTTGAGGTTCGTCTGTTTCTTGCGGATCTCGGCCAGGTTGAGCTTCATGTCCAGGAGGACTTTCTGGGTAATGACCGTGGGCAGGAAGCGATTGAGGGTCTGCTCGGTGCATCCGTAGGGATAATCGACCAGGTAGGGCAGGGCATCGACCATCGCCCCGGCCAGTGTGGGCGAGTAACGAACCTCCAGCCGCGATTGTTTGGGTCGCCGTTTCTCGGGGACGTCGAAACTCATGGTCCCTTCCGTCTGCTGGCCGCGGATGACGCCGCTGCGGGCCTCCATTTTCAGCGCCCCGTGGATATAGCAGGGGAACTTCTGCTCCATGGCGTCGGACTCTTCATCGGTGAGGGCCTTCATGCGGACGGTGGCCTGACCTTCGTCGAGCACTTTCACTCGCCAATCGACGCGGGCCTCGCCGCCGGCCGGAACTTCGACAGGCGGATTGTACATACTGCCTTCGTTCAGCCTTACCGGATGGCCCGGCTTGGGCGACGTCTTGTTGCCCTCGGGGATCAACTCCAGCGTCTTGCCCTCCAGTTCCAGCGAGACTTCGACCTTCTTCGCCGTCTTCAGATAGTTATGCACGATGGCCGAGAGCACCACTTCATCGGTCTGCACGAAGAACCGCGGGGCCTCCAAGCGAATGATCAGGTCCTTGCGGGTGACAACGTCGGTCTGGCCCTGGCCCACGCGGCTGCCAAAACCCATACCCCAGGCTTTGATCCGCCAGGTGGTGAGGTTTTCGGGCATGTTCAGTTCGACCTCGGCCGTGCCGTTGCTTTCGGTCGTGAGCTGACCGACCCAGAGGGCCGTGTCGGCGAACTTGGTGCGGATGGTGGGCTGGACCAACGGGGCCGCTGCGCCAGGTCCCGCGCTCCCGTGAGTTCGCCCGGCCGCAAGGGAAGGAAGGAGCTTCAGCGCCGCGGCATCGGCCAGCGGCTCGCCGGCCATGGCCATGGGCGCCATTGGCGCTGCCGCGGCTCGTTCTTCCATACCGAGCCCGCGGTTGCGCATCATGCCTCCCATTCCGCCGCCAAATCCCCTCGGGGCGCCACCCGGCGCACCGTCAATCATGCCTTCATCCTCCGCGTTCTTGGCCGCATTGGGATCTTCGGCCACGCTGCCGCCAAACACGCCCAGGTCGTTCATCGGCTGTGTATTGGGCGGAACGACGTTGCCGAAGTAACCGCCCAGGTTCGACTCGGTGACCGGATTGTGGCTGCGACGCCATTTCCAGAAGAACTCCTTGATCTCCGGCACGTTCGAGCCGCCAGAGATGTACTCGACCGACTTGTCGTAGATGGCAATCACCGTCGAGCCGACGAACGGCTTGCCCGTGTAATCGGTCAGCTTGAGTTGCACCTTGGCCTTCTGGCCCGGCTTGAATTCGGTGGCAGGCCGGAAGCCGGTTTTGTTTTCGGCCAGCGGCTTAACGTCGATATTCAGCACACGGTTCTCCGGCGGGACGACGATCTCGCGGGTCTCCGTGTAGACGCGGCCATCGGCCACGGTGACCGCCTCGACGAAAAAGTTGGGCATGTCGCGCTTCACGACTTCGATCTCGCAGACCATGCTCTTACCGTCGAGATGGAGCAACGTCGGCTTCAGATAGACGCCGTTGGACGGCCGGGCGAACAACAACACCGTGCTGCCGGCCCGATCGGTATTGATTTGCAGCTTCAGCTTGTCGCCGGGGGCATAGTTGGCCTTGTCGGGCACCAATTCCAGGTGATTGAAACGGAACTGGGCGCTGTCGAAACCCTCGCCGATGATCGTAAAGATGTAGCCGCCTTCGATGGTGTGTTTCTTCGCGTCGGTGACTTTGTAGGAAAGCCGATATTGGCCCGCCTGGCTCGCAGTCAATTGCTGTTGGGCCTGGCCCTCAGCGTCGGTGTCAAGTTTCCATGATTGTACGGGCGTTTCAACCGCTTTGCCCATCTTGTAGGAAATCTTCAAGAGCGTCAGTTCGCCGCGGCCCTCGACCGGCTTGCCGTCCAGCCGGCGGGCGGCCAGGCCGGCATGGATCGTATCGCCGATGCGGTAGTAGCCGCGATCGACCCAGGCGTGGACCGAGAACGGCTTGCGGGCGACCAGCACGCTGCCCGAGCCGACGATCGTCCGCCGCGAGGCGTCGACCACTTCGGCCGTGATCGTGTAGCTGTGGTCCTGGTCGCCGTGGATGGCCTTGGCGACGGCCGTATCGATTTCGACCTTCACCGTGCCGTCGGCGCCGATCTCGACTTCCCGCTGGCAGACCAGTTCCGGCGGCAACTGCGCCCTGGGCCACCAGAACGGGATCGGCCGCCAGCATCCCCAACGGTGCCAGCCCGGATACCAATCGTAGTCGCAGGCGAACCACCAGTAGCCACCGCCGTACAGCCAATCCCAGGGGGCGGGCGGATACCAGCGCTCGTCGGCCGTGGTGCGCTCAACCTTGTATTTCACCTTGGCCTTGGTGACCGGCGAGCCGAAGTAATACTTGGCCGTGATTTTGCCTTCGATCTTCTCGCCCAGCATGACAGGATCGACGGGGGCGTCGACGGTCACCTCGAACTCGGGTTTCTTATATTCCTCGACGCGGAACGTGCCGCCGCCCAACGGCTGGTTGGGGTTGGTCAACGCAGCGACAATACCCTGGGGTTTGATGGTTGCGCTATAAACGCCCAGTGTGGCGTCGGTCGGGACCTTCCACTCGCCGTCGAAGCCGCCGTACTGGTCGGCCTTCTTCGTCTCGGCCAGGACCTTCTCGCCCTTGGGATTATGGATTTCGACCAGGAACGATCGGCCGGCGAACGCGGAGGCCTCTTCCGGCAGGTCGTATTTGGCATAGCCGACCCAGAACTTGTACTTCACCGGCTGGTCGGGGCGATAGACGGGCCGGTCGGTGATCGTGTAGACCTTGGTCTGGTTGTAGGTGGCGTCGTAGCGCTGCGCATACCAGACGCCGGTGAAGCCCAGGTAGGCCAGGCGGCCTCGCCCATTTGCCTCCGGCGGCGTCGTGGCGACGATCAGCCACTGGTAGTCGTTCGGCTGCGCCCCCTGGTCCATGACGAGTTGGCCCTCGGCGTCGGTAAACTCGGCGAAATCCTTGACCAGGATCTCGGTATGGGTATTGTTCCATCGCTGCTGCCAGCCGAAGAACTCGACGTTGGCCTTGGGCACCGGGGCGCCCGTCACGGCGTCGGCCACGAAATACCAGGCCTTCTGGTCCAGCGGCTTCTTGGCGATCGAGGTGTCGTTGAGCCAAACAATGATGTAGCTCGTGTTGCCGCCGGCCATTTGCGCCTTCAGCAGATAGGCCCCGGCCTTTTGCAGCGGCGTAGCCACGGTAACGCGCTTGTCGAAATGCTGCGGGCGGGGCTTGATTTCCATCCGCCACGAAGCGACCTTCTCGCCCACGTACTGCTTCTGGTTCTGGGTCACCAGGCGATAGCCCAGGTCGCCCACGTTCATCTTCTGCCAGTCCATCTGCTGGGGCCGGGTCTTGATATAGGCCTTCACATCCTCAAGGACCTTGGCAACATTGATCTCGTGGGCCTCCAGTTCGACGGCCGTGCCGTTGCGGAAGCGGTACTCGACCGTCGCCCCCTGGCCCGCCGGCTGCGACATCACCGGCTCGAAGCGGCCCCAATTGGCCTCGATCTGCTCGAGTTGCCGTTTCCAGTCCTTCACCTGTTTTGAACTTGGATTCTCTTGGATCAGTCGCCGCCAGTAGTCGGCCGCCTTGGGATATTGCCGGCGGTTTTCGAAGATCCGGGCCAGGTTCTCCAGGGCCGAGATGCCAACGTTGGTCTTCACCCGATCGTCGGCCACCTGCTTGTAGATGGAAATGTAATTGAATTCGTCCGGCAGCTTGAAGCGTTTGATGCCGGTTGCCAGCCGGGCGATCGTTTCGTTCTCGCCCAGCGAGGGCAGGGCGAAGATGCCCTGTTCTTCTTCCTGCGAATCGTCGGTCTCCTCCCGGCCAAATCGCCAGCCGGCGGCCGCCATGGTCTGCACGTCGAACTGATCGCGAAGGAAATCGGCAAACGACAGACGAACCTCGTTTTTCACTGCGGGGTTGAACTCAATGGCCTGCTCCAGGCACCACCGCCAGCGCTGCCCATCGTTTTGGGCCGCTTCGAACGTCTTGGGCACCGTGTAGAAGACCGGGTTGCCCTGTTCATCGACCGGCGCGCCTTGCGTCTGTCCGCCGCGGCCGCCCCAGTAGTAGCCCCAGCCTTCTTCATAGTCGGGCAGGACCGAGAGATCGGTCTTGGCCTGCAACCGCCACGATTCAGCCTGCCCATAGCGGCCTGTCATCCACATCGGGGCCATGGCCCGCAGGTAGTTGGCGACCTTGGCGTGGTCGTTGTCCTGGCGGGCGCCGGGCAGGGCCTGGACCATGAGTTGCAGCGCCCGGACGCGATCACGATCGAGCGTATTGACCGGCCGGCCACCGCCGCGATGCGGCCCGCGGAAGAACTTGCCCGCCACAATGAAGCCCTGGTGCTGAATCTGATGATATTGATTGGCCACGTCCCAGAGGAACCACCAGCGGGCCGGGTCGCCTTCGTGGGTCTTGACGGCTGAGTCCAGCAGTTCGTCGATCTCGCTCATGCGATTGAGCCGCTGCAACGACGCCACCGCATCGTTCAGGTCCTTTTCGGCCATGTCTTTGTCGGCCGGGACGACCGTTTTATCGAGGAGCAACGCACGCAGGGCGTCATAGGCGTCGCGGAAGTTGCCGTCCTTGAAGGCCTTGTGGGCCTTTTCGCGGCGCTGCCCCAGATCGTCGAAACCCATGGCGGTTGACATGGCCAGTCCTCCCAGGCAAATGCTCGTCAGAATCGCGGTCAGGATGAGTAAAGCCTTCACGGGTCAAGCTCCAAGATGGGATTCGGATTGCACGGGAACGCTAATTCGACACCCGCCGCCGGCAAGAAGTTCCCGCCCTGCGACCCGAAAAACCGAACTTCCTCGCCGGCATTATATCAAGCACCGCGCCGGGAAGCCCCTAAGTAGGGAAAAATAGTTAAACGGGGCCGGTGACGATTTTCTCTAAGATCAAAGTCGACCGTAAACCGGACGATTTTCGCGGTCCGGAAAAATATTCATAAGTGCTTTTCCATGCAGCACTTACATCGGGTGGACGCCTTCTTCGTGGTCCAGCACGGTGTGGTCCAAAATCGAGGTCATTCTCCGCGTCTGGCCTTCTCCCCTCGCCCGTACTCGGGAGAGGGCGGGCACCATGTCGGGCACCATGTACTCATGGTCGTGGTCGGGGTGAGGGCCGTTTCCTTCATCCCTCATCCTTCATCCCTCATCCTTCATCCCTCACCCTTCCTCCTTCATCTCCTGGAACTGTTCGGCCTCGATGCCCACGAAATCAGGCTTTTTCTGCTCGCAGAACAGCAGCGTCTTGCGGACGAGTTGGTCCAGCACGATGTGGTCCAAAATCGCGTCGACGTAAAGCAGTTTGTCCGTGAACAGCTTGGCGGTCGCATCCAGGGCGGCCTGGGCGCGGGTCAGCCAGGCGGGGTTGCCGGCCCGGGTCTTGGTGCGGAGGGACCGCTTGTTTTTCGAATCGTCGCCGGGGCAGTCGGTGACCGTGCGAATTTCCTCGTCGGCCTGCGAGCGGTCCAGGCCCTCCAGCGCCTTGCGGTAGATCGTGTCGTAGCGCTCGTTCAGTTTGTCGATCATTTCCAGGGTCTCCTTTTCCCGTCTGTAGTTACGGAATAATACGAATTAGCCGGCGATTTGCTACAGTGGGGATCGCTCCGTGAGGGCGCGACGCAGCGCCAGCGGCGTCGCAAAGCGTTGCCTGCCACGACCTTAGAGCAATCCGGCGAAAAGAGCGGATTTCCAGAGATTTGAACGGCAAAAAGGCGCGAAAAGTCTCCCTCTGATGACCGGTCTCGTGCGCGCCGATGCTTGTTTCAAGCACCGACTGGAAGCAACAGTATGTGCCTCGTGCGGCGTTTTCCTTCCGCTGGAAGGACGGGCGTTTACGCCCGTTTTCGGCTTCAGCCGGTAATAGGCCCGGCATTCATGCCGGGTTTATTGCAGGCTGCAATCGGTTTTTTGAGTTTCGATTCCCCATGTCAGGCCGACTATGGTATAATTCCCGTGGCGAGGAGCAGCCAACGCCGTTCTATTTATGCAACTGACACCAGAACAGCAGAAACGAATTAGCGAAGCGAAATCCGCCGGCGAGAGACGCGTCGTCCTGGATTTTACGTCAGGGCAAGAGGCGGAATGGGAAACGGCCGTTCAGCAGGAGTTGGCCGGCAAGGATGAAAATCTCGAGCATCTGCGGAAGATGAAGGCTGCAGCCCGGCAGGAGGGCTTTTCGGGCGACCTTCGCCGCGCGATAACTCTTGCGCGGAGACCGATTGGGGAATTGGCCGCTGAAATCGGCGACAACCGCTATTCTTTGCGCCCGCGTATGTCCATGAGGACGAAAGCAGACAGCACAACTCCACATTGGTGGAGACTGTGGGCCAATTGGGCGAGGTCGGTCCGTGATTCTTGGTGTTGCGGAGAAAAGCGGCCAAGGAGATGCTAAGAATCATGGACCGACCCGTTGCACGTTGCATTATTGTCGTCCCACCGGTCGGCCGCGCGATAGATCAACAAACGCAGATCACCGACTTCCACCTCAATCTCTGGGCGGATGCCAGCCAGCAACGACCCATCCGCGCCGGGCCTCCACAAGTTCGGCGCGATTCATGCGGAGCGCGGCGACCGTGGCTCTGCCGGTTGGCGTTTTACCGATAATCACGTTACGGGCTCATGTCTGTCGACCAAGCCCGATACATCGTGGCCCCGCTGTTTCAGCAGTGCCGCGGATCGAGAGCGAACCAGCATGATCCTGGTATACTCCCGCATGAGCGTCGCCAGCGTCTCGCTTTCCGGGACCGAGAGCCCTTCTCTCTGGCGTTTGATATGCAGGGCTTCCATCTCCGCCGCCTTTTCGGGGGCGAGGCTCTGCCGGGCGGCGCGCAGAGATCCTCGTCGCCCAACAGGTGCAACGCGGCAATGGCCTCCGCCATATCGGCGGGCAACTCGTCGGGTTCGTCGGGAAGTATCGCGACCGCGTTGGCAAGTTCGGCCTCAACGCTCCGCCGCGACTTTTTCGCGCGGTGCGCCAGACGATCGTACAAAGGCTCAGGCAGGGTCACCGTGACGGATTGAACATCCATAGTTGAAATTCCTCGTTGGCCAGAATTTAACCGACGACCAATTATATACTACTTGCCGGGGAGGTCGGAGTCTTTCACGTTGCGCCGAACACATTAGTCCCTCTCGGCAAAATAGTTTGCCGGTTTTCAAGATTGGATCGTAACCCGTGATTCTACCATGAGTTACGCAATCTAAGAATTTCCCCCCCGAAGGGCGAAAAAGGGCGTCAAGAGGCTCGTTTAACTGCAAGGCAACAGGAAGAGATTTGGAGATTGACAGTCGGTACCGAGTTCCCGGGAGCCGAGGCCTGCGCAGCCGCCGCGGGCTGTCGTCGTGCCGCCTGAACTGGCGCGTCGTGGAGTTGTGGGCCGTGCCGGCCGAGGAGCTGCTGCAGGCCGGAGACGTTGGTCTGGTCCCCTCGGTCCCGCTGACCGACTTTAGCGACCCCATGCCCAGGCCCCCATGCGCCCCATGCCGTGCAAGACAAATTTCGGCCGTCGCGCGACGACCGTGTGCACGCCCCCTTGCCCTCCGCCACGTATTTTCCACCATTTGGGTTAGTCGCCGGAATCACTCAACCGCGCCGCGAACAACGTCGCACCGGAAGCCCTGCTTCTTGCAGCAAGTCGTTCAAGCAAATATACTGTGGTCGTACGCAATTCTGAGGAGGGCTAACCGTGTGTTGCAAGGGTAGTTCGTTGTGCGCTGGTCCGGTTTGTCCTAGTTCCTGGTGGCATCCTAGCCTTGGGAATCGGCTCCTTTTCCCCACTGTTGTACTATTTGTACTCTTGGCCTCCCGCTGGAAGCGCCGACCAAAAACTCTACGTATACCAACTTGCGCGGGTGCTCGCTGCATCGCTCAGCGTAGTGGTTCCGTTCGCTGCTGCGGCAATTGCTCTTCACCAGTACCTTCGGAACTCGCGGGAAAAGCGGATCGAACGTAGCATGGCCTTCTGGCAACGCTCGAACGGCAGCGATTTTATGTCTCACTATAAGAAGTTCCTTAAGTTCTGGGTAGAAAAAGACAGCGAATGCGGTAAAGACGAGAGCAAACTCGAACAAGCGTTTATCCAGTTAGCGACAGCAGGCTCGCCTGACCAATTCGAGACCAAGACGAGCATTGAGCACCTTTTGGACTTTTATGACGAAGCCTGTTCCGCTGTCAGAATGAGTGCGTGTGACGAAGATGCCATGTTCTTTTACTTGGGTCCTATCATGATTTTGCATTGGCGACGCCTCAGGGGATTCATCGAGGCTTGGTTGGCCAAGCAGCATCGACCAGAAAAGTGGGGGTGTTTCGTTCACGTCGCGCAAGATTGGGAACCACGTATGAATGACCAGCGGTTCCCTTCCGGAAAGCCTCTTCCTTATCCAACCCGCACCTAAAGTTGCTATTCCGCTATTCCGCTATTCCGGGGACACGTACCTAAAAATCAACCGCCACGGAATCGGGTCTGATTTGCCGCTTGAGAAGTGAGCTGGCAAGAGGTTAGAGAACCGTCGCCTGAGAGAGCAGTCGTCGTGAGTGGCGATGGGACTGGTTTGCACGCGACTCTTGACGACGGTACAATCGGAGATCGCTTGGGTATCTTCCCGTTGAAAATCCCCCTGCAAGGGGCCTTATGTCCGAACTACGCATCCGTGAGCCCGAAGAAATCCGCCGCGATTTTGCCGCCAAATTCAGTCCGGAGGTCCCTGAAGTCACCCGCATCTTGTCGCAAATCGCCTCCGGCGATCCCCAGGCGGCCGAACAGCTTTTGCCTCTGGTCTACGACGAGTTGCGCGAGCTCGCCGCTCAGAAGATGGCCCGGGAAAAGCCGGGACAAACGCTCGACGCCACCGGCCTGGTCCACGAAGCCTACCTGCGACTGGTTGGTGATGCGGAAGCCCGCCGCGCGTTCCATGACCGCGGTCATTTCTTCGCCGCTGCCGCCGCAGCCATGCGCCGCATTCTCATCGACAACGCCCGCCGCAAGCGGGCCCAGAAACACGGTGGCGGTCTGCAGCGGCAGCCCCTGGACGCAGTTGCCGCTGCGGAACCTGACGAGAACCTGCTGGCCCTCGACAAGGCTTTGGAAAAGTTGGGCCTGCAAGATCCTGTCAAGGCAAGGCTGGTGGAACTGCGGTACTTCGCCGGCCTGACCGGCGACCAGGCCGCGGAAGTCCTGGGGATCGCTCCCAGCACGGCCGATCGCCACTGGGCCTACGCCCGGGCCTGGCTGCGGGCAGAAGTCCAGGGCGACTGACGGCATCGCCCGAAAAGAATTCGGGGCAATCGGTGGTGCTTTCTCCTCCAGTTATTCGCTTTATAAATAGAGGTCAAGAGCCAACGTAGCGGAACGTCGCCATGAACGAAGAAGCCCTGTTTCATCTCGCCCTGGAAAAGTCGCCTGACGAGCGCGGCGATTTTCTGGACGATGCCTGCACGGGCAACGCCGCGATGCGCGAGCGGGTGGAAGTGCTATTGCAAGCCCACCACGCCTCTGGCAGTTTCCTGGACCGCCCGCCCTATGCGGGCGTGGCTGCGATGGAGGAGACCTTGGACCTGCCGGATTTGTCGCCCCAACGGCGGGATTCCGCTGCCCAGGCCGAAACCCTGCCCCTCGCTTCGCCCGCGTCGGCCGCTCCGGCTCTGGGAACTAATGTCCGCTATGTCGGCGACTACGAATTGCTCGCAGAGATCGCCCGCGGCGGCATGGGCGTGGTCTACAAGGCGCGGCAGGTATCGCTCGACCGCATTGTGGCGGTGAAGATGATTCTTGCCGAGCAATTTGCCACGCAGGCCGACCTCGATCGTTTTTATAGCGAAGCCCAGGCCGCCGCCCAGCTCGATCATCCCAACATCGTGCCCGTCTTCGAGGTCGGCGAGTACGAGGGACAACACTACTTCTCGATGGGTTACGTCGACGGTCGGAGCCTGGCCGCTCGGCTGGCCAAAGGGCCGTTGCCGCCGAGGGAAGCGGCGGAACTGGTCGCCACGGTGGCCGAGGCGGTCGAATATGGCCATCGACAGGGCGTGATCCATCGCGATATCAAACCCTCGAACATCCTTATCGATAGTAGGGGCCGCCCGCGAGTGACCGATTTTGGCGTGGCCAAGCGCATCGGCAGCGGCAGCGACTTGACGGCCACGGGCCAGGTCTTGGGCACGCCCAGCTACATGCCACCCGAGCAGGCGGCCGGGCAGATCAGGGCCATAGGTCCACCGGCCAACGTCTATGCCTTCGGCGCAACGCTTTATGCGACGCTCACGGGCCGACCACCCTTTCAATCCGCCACGCAAGTAGAAACCCTGAAGCAGGTGATCGAGCGCGAGCCAGTGGCCTTGCGGCAGCTCAACGCGGCCGTGCCGCGCAACTTGGAAACGATCGTTCTGAAATGCCTAGAGAAACCAATACCGCGGCGGTATGCGTCCGCCCAGGCATTGGCCGAGGATCTGCGGCGTTATCTGCAAGGCCGGCCGATCCTGGCCCGGCCTGTGGGGCGGTGGGAACATGCCTGGCGCTGGTGCCGGCGGCAGCCGGTGGTGGCGGGGTTGTCGGCAGCCACCGTGCTGCTGATGGTGCTGGTCGCCGTGACGAGCACGGTTGGCTACGTGAGCACCTCGCGGGCCTTGCGCCAGGTCATCGATGCGCAGCGGGAGCGGCCCGGGCGCAGGTCGATGCTTTGCGCCGAGCGGAAATCTCGCAAGTGCCCTATCTCATCGAGGGCCTGAAGCCCTTCCGAGATGAGATCCTGCCGCAACTCCGCCAATTTCTGCAGCAGCCGGACCTCTCGGAGAACGAACGGCTGCGTCTGAGCCTGGCAATGGTTGCGGAGGACGAAGGCCAGGTGGAGTATCTCTGCGACCGGCTGTTGACCGCCGAACCGGCGGAATTCCTCGTGATCCGTGCGGCGCTGGTGCCGCACCGCGACGAATTGGCGGCCGGAATGTGGCGCACTTTGGAAGAGAAGCCAATGCCCGACGCCGGCGAAGAAGCCAGAGAAGCATTGGCGCAGCGACAAGCGAATGCGGCGGTCACCCTGATGAAGATGAACCAGCCTGAGAAGGTCTGGCCGCTCTTGAAGTCCAGTCCCGATCCGAGGGTCCGAAGTTATCTGATTCATAGTTTCGCCCCCTTGGGTGTCGATGTCACGGCACTTGTGCGGCGGTTGTACGAAGAAGCGGACGTATCGAGCCGGCGGGCCTTGATCGTGTGCCTGGGCGAGTTCGACGTGACAAAGTTTCCAGGCGCCGAGCGACAGCCCCTGATCGCCAAGCTGCTCGATCTTTACCGCACCGATCCCGATCCCGGCTTGCACGCTGCAGCGGAGTGGCTGTTGCGGCAAAAGGGCTGGGACCAGGCAGACAAACTCTCGGAAATCGATACCCAACTGCGCGTGGACGAGCAGCAACTTCAAGCTCGCCAGGCGACCGATGCGCGGCGGTGGTACGTGAATACGCAGCGGCAGACATTCGTAATCCTGAACGCCGACAAATCGTTCCGCATGGGATCACCGGCTGGGGAACCGAACCGAAGAAAGGACGAAACTCCTCATCAACAGGGAATCGGTCGAACCTATGCCATCGCCTCCAAGATCGTCACGAAAGCCCAGTTCCGGCATTTTCAAGAGGCCAATCCCGACGTTTGGAAAAAGAATATCGAGGACGAGGAATTCAGCCGTACCGACGACTCCCCCCAGGTTCAGGTGGACTGGTACGATGCCGCACGATACTGCAATTGGCTCAGCAAAAACGAGGGGATTCCCAAGGAGCAATGGTGCTACGAAGCAAACGATCAAGGCAAGTACGCCGAGGGCATGAAACCTGCCGCTGATTATTTGCAGCGGAGCGGGTATCGACTCCCCACCGAAGCCGAGTGGGAGTTTGCCTGTCGATCCGGCAGCCAGACCAGCCGCTACTACGGGTTGAGCGTCAAGCTCTTGCCGGAATATTCCTGGTTCCTCGACAATTCGCAGCAGCACGCATGGCCGGTAGGAATGAAGAAACCCAACGACTACGGACTGTTCGACATGCTGGGCAACGTTTGGGAGTGGTGCGACAACGTTTATGAATCCTACGTTTTGGAAGATTCGGGGACAAGAATGGACGTGCGGGGCAAGGTTGGTCGCGTGTTGCGTGGCGGCTCGTTCTTCTTTCAAGCATCTTTCCTGCGTTCTGCGTACCGGCTCAACGACGTGCCGACGAACCGAGACGCCGATTTTGGATTGCGCGTGGCGCGGACTTACAACGGAAAATGGAAGACTCGATTCAAGTGATTTGCTTTCAAATTTGCTTCTATATGAGCTTGGCCGGTTTTGCCTGTGCGTGGCACTACCGCGGGAAACTGCAAGAAGGCGCGTACAACATCATCTCCTACGTGCTTTGGCCCTTGGTGTCCGCGCTCTTCATGGTATTCATCGCCGTGTACAGCCTGACGACCTTCGACGTGCTTTCGAGCGTTATGGGGATCGGCGGCATTGCGATGGGCGTTGTGCCTTTACTCTTCAGCGGATTGCGGCGTGCCCATGGAGCTGCTGCGGAGGGCGTGCCCTAGTAGGCAAGCGCTATGGTATAATAAGATTAAGAAGCGCGCAGGGCGCGAGAAGGAAGAACGTCTCCCGTGAGGAAGTGCAAACCATGAGCTTTCTGATCGTGATGACCATCGGTCTGGCCGGCCTGCTTCTCATGGCTTTGCCGGGATTGCACAGACAGACGCATGCGGGGGCAACGCCGCGCAGCGCCCCTCCTGCGCACAGTGGACTGCGTTTGGGACACGCGACGCATGGACACGCCGGCGGTCCGGCCAACGCTCGTCTTGGGCACGGCGCGGCGAGTCCCGGTCCACGCGGGCCAAATCCAGCGGCGCAGGCAACATCTGCCGTCGCGGGCGCGAAAGCCGGCACACAGGCCAGACAGAGCGCGGACAGCTTCCAGGCTCTCCGCCTGGTTCCTTCCCCGCGGGCCATTTTCAGCGTGATGACCATGTTCGGCGCTTTCGGTTATGCGCTCATCGCCGGGCTGCAATTTGGGCCCCTGCCGGCCGGTCTTCTCGCGCTGGTGCCCGCCTGTGGAATCGAGTACTTCGCCGTGCGTCCGCTCTGGAACCTGATGTTCCGCTTCCAGGGGCAGCCGTGCAGTTCCCTGGGAACGCTGCTCTTTTGCGAGGCCAAGGCGGTCACGCCTTTTCGCAACGGCCGCGGTCTGGTAGCGGTGGAACATGACGGGCGAGTCGTGCAGTTAAGTGCCCGCCTGGCCGAATCGCAGGCGAACACGCCGGTTCGCGTGGGAGATCTGCTGCTTGTCGAGGAAGTGAACGTCGACGCCCAGCGCGTCGTGGTAAGTGTGTACTAGAATTAGTCTGCTTTAACAACCATTTCATTGAGGAGCCGGTCATGTATCTCGTTTACATTGGTCTCGCGCTGTTGGCTGTCTTCGCCACGATTCCGCTCATCGTCAATGCCTTCTTGCGCAACGTGGAAGCGGGTGAAATCCGCCTGGTAAGCTGGATGGGCGGCAAACTGAAGATCTATCGCGGTCCCTGCAAGTCGACCTTGATTCCCATGCTGACCGTGAGCAAGGTCATTCCGGCGCAGGCCATCAACATCGACATCGAGATCACGGATCAAACCGCCGACATGGACTCCGGCAGCCGGCCCGCTCCCGTCAAAGTGACCGTCAAGGCCTCGGCGATCGTCAGCGTCGGCGAGACCGACGGGATGGTCAATACGGCCGCCAATAAGTTCTTCTCCAAGCCGAAAGATCAGCAGCTTTCCACACTCACCGACGTTCTCTCTTCGGCCGGGCGGCGGGCCATCAATCTGCTCAAGCACGATCAACTCTTCAACGCTCGCAGCGGGGTCGCGGCGGCCAGTCCGGCGACCGCCCTGGCCGATAAAACGGCCCTGGTGGCCCGCAGCGAAGACGACGAGCTGGCGGTGATCATCAAAGATGCCTGCTCGCGTGAGCTTCTGGACCTGGGCCTGTCGTTCAACAGCTTGAACATCAAAGCCGTTCTGAGCGAAGTGGCCGAAGCCCGGCGTCGCGAATCGGCGGCCCGCGCCAAAGCCAGCGCCGACGTGGTGCAGGCACAAGAAGCGCAGCGGGCGCGAATTGCCCAACTGGAAGCGCAGCAGAAGATCAACGATCAGGAGAAGAACCTGAATATGCAGATCGCCTCGAACGGCGCGTCGATTGCCAAGGCGGAAGCGGAAAAGCAGGCCGCCGTGCGGCAGCAGCGCGAAGCAGAGCTGGCCGCGAGCCAGATCACCCAGGCCCGCGCCGATGCCGAACAGAACATTATTCAACAGGAAGCCGAAGGCAAGGCCCAGGCCGCTCGCATCCGGGCGGTTGCCGAGGCCGAAGCCGAAGCGATCCGCATGAAGGCCGAGGCGCTCATGGCCTCGGGTCAGGCGTATCTCGATTTGCGGCAGGCTGGAGATGGCCCCGGCACTCACGAAACAGGTTGCCGCGGCGCTGGCCAACGGCCAGTTCGTCAACTTTGGAACATCGGGCAACGGCGGGCACAGCGCGGCCGCCTCCGCATCAGACGACGTGATGCGCGTCGTGCAGACACTCATGGCGGCACAGGTGATTATGGGCGGAAACGGCGGCGGCGGGGCCGGAAACCAGCGGCGCGAACCGGCAGCCGACGACGAGGGCATCGCCGAGGCCGATATCGTGCCGGTTCCCGCGCCGCCCGTGCAACCAGTTCGGCCGGCAACGCCCGTCCGCAAGAGCTGACCCGGTGCTTCGCAACGAATCGAAAGAGAATTATCTGTGGGACATAAGGGGCCGTGGCTCCGACGATACTTGGGTCAACGGAGTATTACTTCTTTGGTCTCAGCGGATTTCAGTCCCTACCCCTTCTTCCACCTCACGCTGCCAATGACGTTCGACACAATCAGCGAGAGAAAACAGCCCCAGATGAAACCGCCAAAGCACAGGTCACTAAGCGACTGGATAGGGTCGTCCGCGTTGACGGGCCGCCCTTTAGACAAGAGCCACGCGCCGAAGCTCGCCAGACCAAGCAGTCCGACGACGAGCGAGTAGACGACCATCGACCGGCGCGCGTGCGAACGACTGAAGGTCGCCGCTAACGGAAAGAGCATGAGGAAAAAGAAGAAGGCGGCGAAGCCAGCGACGTCGCCGTCCCAAATGAAGAAATAGACCACTCCGGAGGTCAGACTCAGTAGAGCGAAGCCGCCGATCCAATTTGACGCCATCCGTTCGTCCCGCGAAAGCGCCAGCCGCCCAAAAGGATGCAGACGGAGCGTAAGGTTGGCCAGGGGCCGGCCGATCCATGTGCCTAGGACGAACAGCAAATAGACGAACAGGAGGGGCATGAGGAACGGCCCCAGCGCCGGGATGGCGGTCGTTGCTTGGTACAGGAACTGATATCCGAGCCAGCCGCCCAGGATTACCATCCACTGGGCCCGGGAACTGAGTCGGCTCATGGCCAGAGCATACTTCAGGATCGGACGGTAGATCGGATTATAGGAGGCCAGCGTTTCCACGACGCCGCGACGGGCCCATTCCAACTCGGGGTTGAGCCGCAGCGCTTCCCGAAAGTGTTCGGTGGCCTTGGCACGGTTCCCCTCCTTCAGATAGTTCCAGCCCAGGTTGGCGTGGCTCGACGCCGATTCGGGAGCGACTCGCAGCGTGGAGAGCAACCCCTCGTGCGCGGCCACCGCCTGTCCGAGCTGGCGCAGACAGTACGCCCGCAGGTTGAGTGCATCGACGTGTTGCGAGTCGATCGCCAGTGCTTGCCTGGCCTGTTCGAGTGCATCCTGCCATCTCGCCTGCAGAGTGAGAATGTGGCCCAAAAACCAGTGGTAGTCGGGATCCTCGGGATCCATCGCGATCGCCTGGCGGATCGACTCGTCTGCCTTGTCGAGATAATTGCGTTCGGCCCAGACCGTGGCTATCGCGTAGTGGTTGAAGGCCCGGTCGGGGGCCAGGCCGATCGCCTTTGCGGCGTGCTCCGTAGCCGGGACGTACTCCTTTTGCTTCAACAGGCAGATGCCCATAAGGGCGTGCGCCTGGGCATTGTCGGGGTCCTCGGCCAGCACCAGCCCGAGTTCCGTTTCGGCCAGCTCGTAACGTTGTTGCGAGATCAGAAGTTGTCCGCGTTGCAGGTGGGCCGACATGGAAGATTAGGTCAACTTGAGGTACTTGAGGACGTCGTCGTACAGACCGCCCTGGTTGGAATAGAGGGCGTAGTTGCGGGCTGTGGAGAACCATTCCCGCGTCGTGGGACGCAGCGACTTCGCCGCGGCGAGGAGGTCTTTGGTGATGATCGGGCGGATTCCGCCGGACTTCATCGCTTCGTGGAGTTTGCCCTCGACGGCGTGGTCGACCACCGCCTTCAGGTCGGCCCCCGAAAAACCTCCGGTCTTTGCGGCGACTTGATCGCAGTCGAGATTCTCCACCGGCTTACCCGCCAGGTGCAGCCGCAGGATCGCGGCGCGGCCGCTCTGATCGGGCGGCGGGACGAAAAGGATCCGATCGAAACGTCCGGGACGACGAAAGGCTGCATCGACGTGCCACGGGGCATTGGTGGCGGCCAGGATCAAGAGGCCCTCGTTCGACCGCTCCACGCCATCCAACTCGGAGAGGAACTGGTTGACCACGTGGCGGTTGGCGGCCGAGTGCATGTCGGACCGGCGGGCCCCAGGGCGTCGACCTCGTCGAAGAAGACGACGCACGGCCGGGAACTCCGCGCCTGGTCGAACAGGGCCCGCAGGTTTCGCTCGCTGCGACCGATCCACATGTCGAGCACGTCGCTGATGCCCACCGCAATGAAGCCCGCCTTGATTTCGCCGGCGGTAGCCCGGGCTAGATGGGTCTTGCCGCAGCCAGGCGGACCGTACATCAGAATACCGCCGCCGATCTCCTTGCCGTACGCCCGGTACATCTCGGGGTGCTGCAGCGGATAGATGATTTTCAGCGCGATCTCCTCTTTCAGCGAGTCCATTCCGCCGACGTCGTGAAAGGAGATTCTTGGCCGCTCGACCTCCACGCTCGAAGCGTCGCCCTCGTCCGAGCCTCCGCATCGCAGCCGGCCGTCGATGACCTCGCCCGCCTGGTCCTCGGGGACAACGCCGAGGCATTCGGCCAACTCGCGGTCGGCGGCCGAGGCGTCGAGCTCGATCCCCAGTTTGTACTGGGCCACCGCGCGGGCAACGTCGCCGGAACGGAACAGCAGTCGGGCGTAAAGCACGTGCCGCCCGTGCCGGCGCCACCGAGTGTTCGATCACGTCCTCCAGCACGACCAACGCCTGACTGCTCTTCTCCTGCTGGAAATAGGCGTTCGCCAGGTCGACCTTCAGCTCCACGTTGTCCGGCGCCATTGCCAGGACCTCGCGGAACTCGGCCTCCGCCTCGGCGAAGCGTCCGAGGGTCACCAGCGTGCGGGCCAAGTGCTGCCGCAACGGCACGTTCCGCGGAGAGACCCGCACTGCCTCGCGCAGTGATCTGAGCGTGTCATCCGGCGAACTCATCGCAATAAAACCTCTTCGTGATACGGGATCCGGAAAAGGAGAACAATATAAAATGGCGATTGTAGCGGAAGAATAAAGGACATCGCAAGGGATTCGCGGCACCGGCCTGACTTCTAATTCAGGCGGCCCCCTTCTCGCTTTTTCGCTATAACTTGTTTTACATCATCAAGATATGACGCGAAAATCACGTAGCCTGGACTTTCCAGGTTTTCCACAAGTTCTTTGGCGTCGGTTCGGTTCTGCTACATTCTAGAACAGGTTCTAGATCATTCTTGTCACGAGCAGCCTCACGTACTCGCCGAGCATGGTTGCAGCCGCTCGACATTGGGGAATTCAACCTCGGTCCCGGCGAAGTAGTTGAAGTAGTTGGTGAAGATAACGCTTTGCCATCGAAGCACTTATGGCCTGCCGGCCGGAGCCGAAATTGCTCCCATCGGGGTTGGATTCTATAATCACCTAATCGGGACGGAAGACCGCTCCCCAGGGCGGCAGTCGCGCCAACTCAGCAGTCAATGCCATGTCGTCGAGCCTGGTTCAGGAAAATGATGGGTTGTCCGAGTTGACCTCGGGCGAAATCAATGCGCTGCGCGAGATTGTTGAGGCAACCGCGGAAAGCACGGGCGAGGCGTTTTTCCAGTCGCTCGTCGAGCACCTGGCGACGGCCATCCAGGTGCAATATGCCTTCGTGGCGGAATTCGCGCAGGTGCCCACACGGGTGCGGACGCTGGCCTATTGGACCAAGGACCGCATCGCAGGGAACATCGCATTCAACCTGGCAGGCACGCCTTGCGAGGAGGTGATTGCCGGCGCGGTGTGCCACCATCCTGCGGGTGTGCAAGAGCGATTCCCGCAGGACGAAGGCCTCATCGACCTGGGGATTCAGAGTTACCTGGGCGTGCCACTGGTGGATTCGAAGGGGCAAGTACTGGGACACTTGGCGGTGTTCGATGAGCGGCCAATGCCCCTGCAGCCGAAGAAGCTGCTCATTTTCCGCGTCTTTGCCAGCCGCGCAGCCGCCGAGCTCAATCGCCTCCGCATGGAGCAAATGCTCAAGGAAAGCGAGAAGCGGTACCGCGATTTGTTCGACGAGGCGCCGATTCCCTACGTCTTTGAAGACACTGAGACGCGGTTTGTCCGTGCCAACCGCGCAGCGATGACGCTCCTCGGCCTGCGTGCCGAGGACGTTCCTGGTACTGTCGGCCTGTCGCTGGTAGCCCCCACTCCTGATAACCAAGAGCGACTTCGCGCGGCCTTTGAGGACATCCGCCACGGCAAGGAAAGCGAACTTGTCGAATTGGAACTTCGCCGCAAGGATGACGGTCGGCCGGTATGGGTACAGTTCTGGTCGCGTCCGGAGCCGGACGGCAAGCATACGCGGACGATGATTATCGATATCACCGACCGCGTCCTGGCGGAACGGGAAAGAGCGCGCTTGGAGCAGCAGAACCAGTACTTGCAGGAAGAGATCAATTCTTCGCGCAACTTCAAGGAGATCGTAGGACGCACGCCGGCGCTCGCGGCGGTGCTGGAAAACGTGCGGCGGGTTGCTCCCACCGACGCATCCGTGCTGATCACCGGCCAGACCGGCACGGGGAAAGAACTGATCGCCCGAGCAATTCATTCCATCAGCAAGCGTCGTGATCAGCCGCTGATTAAGGTCAATTGTGCGGCACTGCCGGCTGGCCTGGTGGAAAGCGAGTTGTTCGGCCATGAAAAAGGGGCCTTCACCGGCGCCATCGCCCGTCGCGTCGGCCGTTTCGAATTGGCCGACGGAGGAACGATCTTCCTGGATGAAGTCGGCGAGCTGTCGCTCGACGTTCAAGCGAAACTGCTGCGCGTCCTCCAGGAGCGTGAATTCGATCGTGTCGGCGGACGAACACCGCAGCAGGTCGACGTTCGCGTGATCGCGGCCACCAACCGGGACCTGGCCAGCGCCGTTCGCGAGAAGGCATTCCGTGAAGACCTGTTCTACCGGCTGAACGTCTTTCCCATCGAGCTTCCGCTATTGCGAGATCGGAAAGAGGATATCCCGCTCTTGGCTCATTACATGTTGAACAAGTACGCCATGCAGATTGGAAAGCCGATCGACGGCATCAGCCCTGAGACCATCGAGCGCATGCAGGCCTACCCCTGGCCGGGAAACATTCGCGAATTGCAGAACGTCGTTGAACGGGCAATGATTCTCGCCACGGGCCGAGTTCTTGAAATCGGGCCGGAATTGCTGCTCGGTTCGAGCACTCCGCCGAAGCCAGACGCCATTACCGGACGCGCTGCACCTTCCAACCTGGAGACCGTCGATCGCAACCACATTCTGGCCGTTCTGAAGCAAACGAACTGGCGGATCAGCGGCCCCGACGGCGCGGCCTGCATTCTGGCCCTGCATCCCAACACGCTCCGCAGTCGCATGAAGAAACTCGGAATTTCACGCGATACCGGCGGCGTATCGTAGGCCCGCGACCCGCAGTGTGCGACGCGCTGCGTCCGTTTGCCGCCACCGACCCTGGCGACCGAATAAGAGCGAGAAGTGATTACGCGCCCTCGCGCATTTTCAACGTCTACGTAACGATCGCCTTCGATTCCGAGCGGTCCGACGTGAACCGATGAAAGCCTCGCGGCGGCCATCGTCTTCACCGGACATCTCCAAACCTCCCCGAACCACATTCCTCCTCACTTTTGTATTGAAGGGTAGGACACATCACTCGACCCCCGGAATGCCCGGGTGGTCCGCCGGCCGAGGACCGGGGGCGGCCCAGAAGAACTTGCGTTCGGAGTGAGGAATCGGCCGGTCATTGATGCTTGCCTCGCGGCGGCGCATGAGTCCCCGTTCGTCGAACTCCCAGAGCTCGTTGCCGTAGCTGCGGAACCACTGGCCCGCGTCATCGTGCCATTCGTACTGAAAGCGAACTGCAATCCGGTTTTCTCGGAACCCCCAAAGGTCCTTAACCAGCCGGTAGTCCAGTTCTCGGACCCATTTGCGGGCCAGAAACTGACGGATCGCATCGCAACCGGTGACAAACTCACTGCGATTCCGCCACACGGAGTCCTCGGTGTAGGCAAGGGCGACACGGGTCGGGTCACGAGAGTTCCAGGCGTCTTCCGCGAGCCGGACCTTCCTGTTAGCCGTCTCGAAGGTGAACGGCAATGTGATGATCGCTTGCGGACCTGGAGTTTCTAGTTCGATAGCCATTATTGATCCTGTTGCATGGTGTGAGAAAGAAGGCCCCCGACGGCCAGGGGCCATGTTTGTCCTGGAACGCTCTATGATAAATCAGCCGGCGAGCGGCGCCACCTGCGGAAAGTCGATGTCGGTATCGGCAACGTGATTGAAGTAGTTGGTGAAGATGTTGAGGGCCACGCCAGCAACTATCTCGGCAATGGCATCATCCCCGAAGCCTGCACGCGCGGATGTCGGCAATATCGGCATCACTGACGTTGCCCTTCTGATCGACCAGCTCGCGGGCAAACCGAATGAGCGCGTCCGTCTTGGGGTCAACCGCAGTCCCGCGGCGGGTGTCGAGGATCTGCTCGGCGGTGAGTCCCACCATTTTTCCGATTGCGGAGTGAGCCGCGACGCAATAATCGCAGTGATTAGTCTGACCGACAACCAACGCGATCTGCTCGCGATGCTTTGCGGACAAAACTCCTTGGGCAAGCGCACCGCTGAGCGTCAAGTAGCCTTCCAGGACAGACGGCGAGTTGGCCATCGCCCGGGTCATGTTGGGAACAAGACCTAGCTTACTCTTAACGGCTTCCAGCAATTCTTTTGCTTTGCCAGTGGCGGACTCGGAGGTAATCTGTACGAAACGAGACATGATGCACCTGCTATTCTTTGAAAGGGTAGTTAATTGACAGCCCACTACTCGCTGTCGACTGCAGAGAGCAATACACTTTGCGTGCCACTGCGCAGTAAATATCTTAAGATGTTTGCTATTAACAACTTACGGCACAACTTCGGTAAAGCTTCGTCCAACCCGTCGGCGCAGGGATTCGCCCAGGGACGAATCCGCTCCGATAAGGGGGAGGCAAAGGAGAAGGAGTCTGGAATCTGCGACAAGTCCGCAGGACCGACAAGGCGCATCAGGAGGTGTCGTCGGGCGAAGGAGTGGTTGCTGGAACGCCCAAAGCCGACCGACGCTCGTCGGAGAGATTCCAGGGCAGGAACGATTGAATGTCTTCGGGTGCCTTTCCACCGGCGGCTGCACAATTTTCAAAGTACCACGTCAGCCACCGTCGCGGATTGATTTTCCAGCGGACCAGCGTTGCGAAAAGCGAAAACATCATCGCTGCCAGACGGCCGCTCCACAAGGAGCCGGAACCGTAGAAGTTCTTCCGTGCCACGGCCGGGCCGCGTACTTCTCGTTCCGACGCGTTGTTGTCCATCGGAATTCTTGGATCTTCGACGAACCGAGTCAGCCCCATCCAGTGATCTTCGAGGCTATCCAGAACTTTACGGCACGGTTGGCGGAGTTCGGGATCGGCGAGTTCTTTCACCGCCTCGGAGTGCATCGCCTCCATCGCCCCACCTAACAACGCCTGTTGCTCTTGAAACTTAGCTGAGTCATGAGGGTGCTGGAGACGTTCTCGATTGACTTGGTAGAGATGCCGAATACGGCGAAGCCAGGCAATCGCCCAAGGCGTCAACTCCGGCCAGCCTTTGCCTACTCCCACGAAGTCCCGCCGTACATGCGCCCAACAGAACGCCAACACGATCAACCCCGACTTCACCAGCGCCATGGCTTTGTAGCCCGAGTACCGATCGACTTCCAATGTCCCCGAAGCTGCCGGACCAAAATGTGCTTCCGGCACCTCGTGCCCCCGGCTGCGATCGAGCAGATAGATCACGGTGTCCTCGCCGAGAACCATCCACAACCACCAACCGTAGCCTTTTTTCCCGTCAAAAATCACGAAAACCCGCCAACGGGTCTCGTCGGCCTGATGGAAGCTGCCCTGCCGATTCCGTTCGCAGAGGGCATTGTAGATTGGCGTCAATATGGGCTCGATCCGCTTGAGCCCGTCGTTCACCGTGCCCGCCGGCAAGTCCAGATCGTACTGTTCGAGTTGCCCCAATAACCGCTCCGTGGGCCGATACGATGAGTACTTGTCTAACAAGACATGCACCCAAATCGAGATGCCGTAGTTGCCTTTGGGGATCAGCTTGGGTGGCGGCGGAGCCGTCAGCGTCCGCCGTGTGAAATCGCAATTGCATGTCGTCCGATACCGTCGCCGTCGAATCCGCCGCCGATGTGGCCGCACATCGATCTCCGTCACTTCCGAATCCTCGGTGTCAGATATCATCGCGGCTAGCTTTCCGCAATGCGGGCAGGCCAGCGCTTCTTCCGGCAATGAGACGAATTCTTCCTGGACCGGCAGATGGGAATAATCGTGCCGCCCGTGTCCAGCATGGCCAGGCTGCGCACCGCGCTTCTTCCCGGCAGCCGAGACTTCTTCGGGATCGAATAAATCGTTGGAACGGTCGCTGCGGGCAGACTTCTCCGACTTGCGACCAAAAAGCTTGTCTTGAAGGGCTCGCGTCTCGCCCCGGGATTGGTCAAGTTCCTCCTTCAACTGCTCGATGCGCTTCACGGCATCAGCATGCCGGCTTTTCCAATAGCCCACTTCGCAACGGAACTCTAACGTCAGCTTCTCCAACGCCCGCTCGAGACGCTGAACAGCGGGACAATTCTCACAGGAGACCACCGTCCCTAGCGTCTCGGTCGGCTGTTCTAACAACGCGGCACTCATGAGGCCACGCTTTACCCAAACCGATCAAACCACACCAGATCAATTTCTTTAACACACCCCCATGGACGGGTTGGACGAAGCTTTACCAACTTCGGAAGCAAGAATGTGCAACGGAATCTCGTGCTGCTCACGATATTCCGCATTGCTCACGAAATGTCGTAAAACCTTCGGTTCTCGATCGTGAGCTGCGTCTTCGCTCGAAGAGTTGCTTTCTGACGCAAGGCCTTTGTTGACAACGGCTTATGTCCTGTGTGTCGAAATCCGGCATGCTTTGGCACCCCAGTTGCTTTCACCAGCAACCACTTCGATCAGTCCCCAACGATAGAGACTTGCCCGCTATGCTCAGGATCACCGCGATTCGTAACGATTCGCAGACCATCCTCAAGTTAGAGGGCAAGCTGTTGGAGCCATGGATTGAAGAATTTTGTGGCGCGTACACTCTGGCAAATAGTCGGTCGGAGCGAGTCGTTCTCAATCTGGCCGACCTGACCTACGCGGACGAGGCGGGCACAAGACTGCTTTCCAAATTTGTCCAACTGGGAGTGCCCATTGGTGAGTGTTCGGCGTTCGTGACCGAGTTGCTGCGGGCGCCGCAGCCTTAACCGTAATGAGGTGTATTCTCCGCGGAATTCGCTTAAGCATTGCGAACTCGCGGCGTCCTACTTGCGTGCTCGTGATGAGCACGCGTCAAACACTGGCGGTTTTCCGCAGTTTTCGACGGCCAATTTTGATTGTATTCTCGCGTCGCCGAGGTCGAGGACACGATCAATTCAAAAACTCCATCCTCGGCATAGTTTAGGAAAGGTCAGAATCATGAGCAAGGTTTCGCAGTATTTTGTTGCAGCAGTTGTGGGTTTTGCCGTCAGCGCGTCGTTCGTTGGTTGCGGCTCGTCGGATAGCAAGATGTCGGACGGCAAGATGGCCGATAGCAAAATGGCCGGTAGCAAAATGTCGGACAGCAAAATGTCAGACAACAAGATGAACGATGGCAAGATGACGGACGGCAAGATGTCGGACGGCAAGATGACGGACAGCAAGATGTCGGACGGCAAGATGTCGGACGGCAAGATGTCGGACGGCAAGATGACGGACGGCAAGATGTCGGACGGCAAGATGACGGACGGCAAGATGTCGGACGGCAAGATGACGGACGGCAAGATGACGGACGGCAAGATGTCGGACGGCAAGATGTCGGACGGCAAGATGACGGACGGCAAGATGACGGACGGCAAGATGTCGGACGGCAAGATGACCGACGGCAAGATGATGGATGATAAGATGGACCATAAGTAGGCCGGTTCCGTCATTCTGGCAATCAATGTGGACTTTGAGGAAGGAAAAAACGCCATGACCGCCATCAACTATCGAACCGCCGCTGTGGACGGCTTCAAAATCTTCTATCGCGAGGCCAGCGCCACCGCGCGCCGAAGCTCCTGCTGCTCCACGGTTTTCCCAGCGCGGGCCACATGTTCCGCGACCTCATCCCGCTCCTGGCCGATCGCTTTCACATCGTTGCTCCTGATTTGCCGGGCTTTGGGAATTCCGACATGCCGGGCCGGGGCTATACCTTCGACCGAATCGCGGAGACAATCGATCGTTTCACGGAGACGATTGGCTTCGATCGCTATGCCGTCTACGTTTTCGATTACGGCGCGCCGACCGGATTCCGGCTTGCTGTAAAGCACCCAGATCGGATCACGGCGATCATCTCCCAGAACGGCAACGCCTACGAGGAAGGTCTAAGTGACGGCTGGAATCCGATCCGTGCTTATTGGCAGGACGCGTCACAGGCGAACCGCGATGCACTCCGCGCCTTCCTGGCCCCTGAGACGACCGTCTGGCAATACACGCACGGCGTCCTCGACTCGACGGTGGTCTCCCCCGACGGATACTCACTCGATAACTTCTGCCTGAGTCGTCCTGGCGCGGCGGAACTACAGCTCGATCTGTTCGCGGACTACAAGAGCAACGTCGCGCTCTATCCGATCTTCCAGAAGTATTTCCGCGCCTACAAGCCACCCTTCCTCGCCGTGTGGGGCAAGAACGACCCGTTCTTCCTGCCGCAAGGGGCCGAGGCATTCAAGCGCGACATCCCGGACGCCATTGTGCGCTTTTTCGATACCGGGCATTTCGCGCTGGAGACCCACGCCGCGGAGATTGCGGCGGCCATCCGCGACTTCCTTCCCTGCCGACGGCAAGGTGTCGGATGATAAGATGGACCATAAGCAGGCCGGTTCCGGCATTCTGGAAATCAACATGGACGATGGAGACAACGCAATGAAACGTCGCAATAACATACAACTGTTGGCGATTCGCCGAATGGTTTGGGTGGAGTTAACGATTCTGTTCTCTCTAGCATTCGTAGTGCCACGCGGCGTCTTCGCGATTGGGGCTGACTTAACCGCCTCCGCCGAGGCGACGAGGTTGCTCGTAACGCTGGTTCGCTCGCCAACGATTCAGAAGGAGTTGAAGCTCGACGCTCGGCAGGCGGCAGCAGTCGATGCGGCCGTGGCGGAGATCGACGAACCGCTGTGGCGATTGCGCAATGCGCCTGCCCAGCGGAGCGCCGTGGACGTCGCGCGCTGCGGAATAAGTTCGAGGCGGAGCTTCGTGCGGCATTGCGATCCGAGCAGCAGCAGCGTGTGGAACAGTTGCTCTGGAGGGCGCAAGGCGTATGGGCCGTGAAGGACGCCCGACTAGCCGATCTGCTTGCCTTGACCGCGCTTCAAAAAGAGCAGATTGCCGAGTCGCTTGGTTCCCTTGATCGACCCAGCGCCCCGGCCAAAGTGGCTGAACTGGAAAAACAGGTCATGGCAGGCCTGACCGACAAACAACGCCTTCTATTGCCGGAGGTGCTTGGGCCCGCCTTCGATTTCAGCCGGGTTCGTCAAATCGGCGTGAAGGCCCCCGAGATCCGCGGCATCGAAGGCTGGCTGAATTCACGGCCGATCAAGCTGGCCGACCTCCGTGGAAAAGTCGTGGTCTTGCACTTTTGGACCTTCGGATGCATCAACTGCATTCACAACCTGCCGGTCTACAAGACCTGGTACGACGAGCTGCCGCGCGACAAGGTCGTGATCGTTGGCGTTCATACACCGGAAACGGACGCCGAACATCAATTGGATGGCCTCCAGCGGGCCGTCAAGCAGCGAGAATTGAAGTTCCCCATTGCCATGGATCTCCATGCCGAAACGTGGAAGGCCTGGGGCAACTCGGTCTGGCCGGCCGTGTACCTTATCGACCGTCACGGCGGCGTCCGCTACTGGTGGACCGGCGAACTGAAGTGGAAGGGCGCCGAAGGCGACAAACTGATGCTCGCCCGCATCAAACAACTGATCGCCGAGCAAGACTGACTTTCAATCCCAACAAGGAAATCGCAATCCACGGTAGCGAAAAACGAGGACGCCATGAAGACAACGTCAGATCCGCCCAGTAACGAGATCACGCCCGAAAATGTCTACTTCAACCGACGCAACTTTATGAAGGCCGGCGTGCTCGCGGCCAGTGCGGTGGCGACGGGCTGGGTTTACCGCCGGCTCAACTCGCCATCGGCAACGGCCGTCGACACCCCGGAGATCGACGTCGTTAAGACCACGGTGCCGGCAAACTCGGGCTTCCGCGCGAACGAAGCCCAGACATCCCTCCAGGATATCACGCACTACAACAACTTCTACGAGTTTTCCACGGATAAGGACAACGTCGCCGAGACCGCGGCCGACTTCAGGACCTCCGCTTGGAAGGTCGAGGTTGGCGGGCTGGTGAGCAAACCGCGAGTGTTCGATCTCGACGACCTGCTGAAGATAGCGCCAGCGGAAGAGCGCGTCTACCGGATGCGATGCGTGGAGGGGTGGTCGATGGTGATCCCCTGGGCCGGCTATTCACTTTCGCGACTATTGGCGCGCGTCGAACCCCTGAGCAGTGCCAAGTACGTAGCCATGCAGACGCTGCTGGATCCCGCGCGAATGCCCGGACAGAAGACGCAAGTGCTGGATTGGCCGTACGTGGAGGGATTGCGATTGGATGAAGCGATGCACCCGCTGACGATTTTGGCGTCAGGCTTGTACGGTCGGGCCTTGCCGCCCCAGGACGGCGCACCCTTGCGACTGGTCGTGCCTTGGAAGTACGGGTTCAAGGGAGTCAAGTCGATTGTGAAAATCACGCTCGTGGACAAACAGCCCCCGACTACCTGGAACGCCCGCGCCCGAACGAGTACGGGTTCTACGCCAACGTCAATCCCAAGCATGACCATCCCCGCTGGAGCCAGGCGAGCGAGCGGCGGATCGGCGAGAGTGGGCGTCGCCCGACGCTGATGTTCAACGGATACGAAGAGCAGGTTGCCAGCCTCTACGCGGGCATGGATTTGGACACGTTTTTCTGAAGCAGCCAATGGCTCGATAAGAAAGTATGCAGAGATGAAAAACGTGGGCTTTGCGAAATTCGTTCTGCTGGTGAACGGGTTGGTGCCCGGAGCGCTGCTGCTGTGGGATGCTTATCACGGTCAGGCCGGCGCAAACCCCGTCAACTACGCCATCCGGACGACCGGGATCCTCGCGCTGATATTCCTTTGCTTATCGTTGCTGGTGACGCCCTTGCGCAAGATCACGGGGCTGAACTGGCTCTTCCATTTTCGGCGGCTGTTGGGCGTGTATGCGTTCTCTTACGCACTAGCCCACTTCTTGATCTTCTTCGTTCTCGACCGCGTATTGAATCTGCCGGACACTCTTTCCGAAATGGTCAAGCGTCCCTATTTGATCGTGGGTTCCGTGGGACTCTTGGCCATGGCGCCGCTGGCCGCCACGTCATTCAACTACATGATCAAGCGGATGGGCCCGAAACGTTGGCAGGCGCTGCATCGGCTCGCCTATGTTGCAGCAATTGCCGGAGTCGTGCATTTCTACATGCTGGTCAAATCGGACATCCGCCTGCCGGTCGCTTATGGCAGCGTCGTGGGGATCCTATTGGGATATCGAGCGGTGGGATTCTCCGTCCGGCGGTTGAGAAAGTCGCCTCTCCAATCGGGAGGATCATCGGCGGCGGCGCCCGGCGCCGGTCGCTGGAAGGGGCAGCTCCTTGTCGAGCGGATTGTGCGGGAAACCCCGAACGTGAAGACATTTCGCCTGGTTTCGCCCGATAGAAGCGGCTTCCCGTTCGCCTATCTGCCTGGGCAGTACTTGACTTTCTCTCTGCAAATTGGCGGCAAGCCGGTTTCGCGGTCGTATACGATCGCCTCCACTCCTTCCCGGCCAGGTTATTGCGAGGTCACCATCAAGCGGGAGGAACAGGGGCTGGTATCGCGGCACATGCACGATACGGTGATGGAAGGCGACCTCTTGACGATCGCCGCGCCGGGAGGAAAGTTCACGTTTACCGGCGCAGAAGCGAACCGCGTCGTACTGCTGGCCGCCGGCGTCGGAATTACGCCGCTGATGTCGATCGTGCGCTATCTGACCGATCAGAAATGGAACGGGCAAATCGATATGGTCTACTCCTGCAAAACGGCCAGAGATATCATTTTCCGCGAGGAACTTGAGGCGCTCGAGCGCCGCTTTCCTAATCTGCATCTCACGCAGACCCTCTCACGCGCCGAGGGCACAAATTGGACCGGGGCCACCGGAAGGATTGACGCAAAACTTCTGACGCGCGTGGTTCCCGACCTGGCGAATGTTCCGGTCTACATGTGCGGGCCGGCGGAAATGCTTACGGCAACCGGCGATCTTCTGCGGCAGTTGGGAGTCGCCGAGCAGAACATCCGCAAGGAATCGTTCGGCTTGAAACCGGCATCGCCGTTGGAGGAAGGCGCGGCCGTTGACGGCCGTGGAGAGTTCACGGTGACATTCTCGCGATCGAACAAGACGGCAAAGATCGCCGGCGGCCGGCCCATTCTGACGTTGGCCGAGGAGTTGGGCGTCGGCGTGGACTCCGAGTGCCGCGCGGGCATTTGCGGAACCTGCAAGTGCCGGATGATATCCGGCTCGGTGGAGATGGAGACGCAGGACGCGCTGACCAGTGACGATCGCCGAAACAACCTCATCCTGCTGTGCCAGGCGCAGCGCGCTGGAGGATGTGACGGTGGACGTTTGACGGGAAGCGAGCAAAGACCGCTTGGAAACGAAGCTCTCCTTGCGAACCGGTCGCAGCGTGCCGCTTCTCGCCCTTGCGTCTTAGAAGAACAGACGTCACGGAATTCAAAGCGCCGGAAAGCCGTGAAAATCGAGGTTTCCCACAACGATAGGCGATGGCGACTCTTCGACGATAACACCCAGGAGATTCAACCTGGACCTACCCAGCCCGCCTCGCCTCTACAGATCATAGATGCGCGAGGCGGGCTGTTTAGGCAGAGCGCCGGCCCCGGCCGGACGCACAGCCGGTAACGTCGATCGAGCGGATAACCGCGACGAGCGCCAGGCCGGCGCTCACTTCTTATAAGCCGAGCTATGGACCGGCCGCGCCGGGGTAGAGTCGAGAGGTGGCGCGGTGGTTTAGGCGTCGGCATATTCTGTTTCGGGGTTTCCCCGTTTGTGTCTCAATAACCGCATGCCGTGCTCCGTTTCCACCTCCCGCTCATCGAACCGGACGGGCGGATTTCCCGCATCCGGCTCTCGGACAAGGTTCATGGTTTCGCCCACGAGTGACGACGCTGAAGCGAGTGAGGTTCAGCAATCCAAGCTTGCGCTCCAGATAGCTGTCGGGATATTTGCCGTATCCCAGCCCCTTGATCTCGAACTTGCGGCATAGCCACTGACGGACCCGGCGATTGACGTGAAGGTTCACGATGGAAAACGCCGAGGTGTAGGTTCCGTAACAGAAGTAATTGGCCCACCCACGCAACACCTGATTGACTTGGTAGACCAACGCTTCCGGCCGGATGAACGGCGGGAGTTTGCCTACCAACTCGTTGAGTTGACGGCAGACCCCGAGGACCTTCTTGCGCGCCGGTCGTGCGCCGAGATAGGCCCCTCCCGTTCGCCGGGAATACATCTGGCCGAACGTATACCCAAGGAAATCGAACGATTCGGCAGGCAGGCGGCAGACGTGCGTTTTCGTTTCGTTGACCGTCAATTTCAGCCGCGTCATCATGTCGCGCATCGCCGTCAGGGCGTCATCCGCCCGGCGACGACACAAGATCACGAAATCATCGGCATAGTTGACAATCCGGGCCTGATAACGGGTCTCATGCCCGAGGGTCTTCCAACCCAACACGAAACGGCGCATGTACAGATTCGCCAACAAGGGTGAGATCGGTGCGCCTTGCGGCGTGCCGCGTTTCGTATCCTTGTTCCGCGTGGTACGCCGTACTCGACCGCGCTCGTCCGTTTCTTCCACCGGCGCCACCAGCCATTGCTTGATCAGGTGCAGCATGGCCTTGTCGCTCACGCGACGCGCGACGCTCAGCATCAACTCCGGATGCGGGATCGAATCGAAGTAGCCGCTCAAATCGGCATCGACGACTGCGCGATATCCTTGGCCCAGAAGTCGATGCACTTCTTGCACCGCCTCCAGGGCACTACGGTTTTCGCGGTAGGCGTACTGTTCGGGTTGCAAGTCGGCCTCGAAGATCGGTTCCAAGATCAGCAATGCGGCGGTTTGCACCACCCGGTTGCGGATCGTGGGAATCCCCAAGGGTCTTTGCTTCCCGTCCGGCTTCGGCAGGTAGACCCGCCGCACCGGTTGCGGTTGATAGCTTTTCGTTCGCAATTCCTCCGTCAGTTCGTCCAACCACCGCTCCACCCCGTACTGCTCGATGTCCGCGAACGTCTGGCCATCGACGCCGGATGCTCCGCCGTTGGTACGGCATTGCCTCCAGGCCGCTTGCAACACATCACGGCGATACACCTTGTCGTACAGGGCATAGAAACGAAAGTTGGGCGCACTCTTCGCTTTGTCATGCAGTGCCGCGCGGAGTTTCTGCAAGGGATTGATGTTGGTAGGCTCTTCGCCAATCATGCTCTGCTTTCCTCCTGCGTACACTGATCCTTGAACTGAGGCCCCTTGGCTCCACCGGAATTACCCGGCTTCAACGCTACTACGAGCCTCTCCGCCACCAACGCGACCGGGCCTGGCCCTCGCGGGTTGCCCGTTGCGGTTGCCGCCGCTGTCATCGTCGGCTTCCCGTGCTTCATGTGCATTCCTTCGATGCATGCCGTCGCTCTCTACCCCGTTGGAACTACAGAGTGCCTTTATCACTGCCTTCCTCTGCAACACTGGCCTTCCCCATCTGACCGTCAGGTCGGCTTCCAAGTTATTCGTTTCGGGGCCTCGTCGAGCGTTTACTTGCGTTACGGCCTACATCTTCGCGGGATCACCAAGTGATCCTTTCCATCGAAGGCTTCGGCAACTGCCGCTTCGATTGCTACTGGGCAAGCGACCCTTCCCAGGCGGGACTTCCACCCGCTGAAACACACACGCATTCACGGCGCACGGTCAGACTCGAAATATCAAATATCAACTTTGGCGGGTGTTTCTCGCGCTGCCTGTCCACGGACGTTCTATCCGACCGCGACGCTCACTGTGCCCGCCCGGATTGAAGGCTCCGGCACGGTTTCGCCGTGCAGTCGCATGCCTTCAATGTGGAACTCGATCGCTTCCCGGATCCTCCGTTCCAAGGTCCGAGGCGTCTTCGCGGTGGCGATGCAACCCGGGAGGTCCGGGACATAAGCCGACCAGTTCCGCGGTCCTCGTTCGTAAATGACCGTGTATTCTCTCATGCCTCTCCCTCCAATTGTGCTTGCCGCAGATAACCGAGATCAACGAGGTAATTCTTCTTTGCTCCACGAAACTCGCTCATTTCCGCCAAAGGCCGATTGGTAAAGCTTCGTCCAACCCGTCCATGGGGGTGTGTTAAAGAAATTGATCTGGTGTGGTTTGATCGGTTTGGGTAAAGCGTGGCCTCATGAGTGCCGCGTTGTTAGAACAGCCGACCGAGACGCTAGGGACGGTGGTCTCCTGTGAGAATTGTCCCGCTGTTCAGCGTCTCGAGCGGGCGTTGGAGAAGCTGACGTTAGAGTTCCGTTGCGAAGTGGGCTATTGGAAAAGCCGGCATGCTGATGCCGTGAAGCGCATCGAGCAGTTGAAGGAGGAACTTGACCAATCCCGGGGCGAGACGCGAGCCCTTCAAGACAAGCTTTTTGGTCGCAAGTCGGAGAAGTCTGCCCGCAGCGACCGTTCCAACGATTTATTCGATCCCGAAGAAGTCTCGGCTGCCGGGAAGAATGCGCGGTGCGCAGCCTGGCCATGCTGGACACGGGCGGCACGATTATTCCCATCTGCCGGTCCAGGAAGAATTCGTCTCATTGCCGGAAGAAGCGCTGGCCTGCCCGCATTGCGGAAAGCTAGCCGCGATGATATCTGACACCGAGGATTCGGAAGTGACGGAGATCGATGTGCGGCCACATCGGCGGCGGATTCGACGGCGACGGTATCGGACGACATGCAATTGCGATTTCACACGGCGGACGCTGACGGCTCCGCCGCCACCCAAGCTGATCCCCAAAGGCAACTACGGCATCTCGATTTGGGTGCATGTCTTGTTAGACAAGTACTCATCGTATCGGCCCACTGGAGCGGTTATTGGGGCAACTCGAACAGTACGATCTGGACTTGCCGGCGGGCACGGTGAACGACGGGCTCAAGCGGATCGAGCCCATATTGACGCCAATCTACAATGCCCTCTGCGAACGGAATCGGCAGGGCAGCTTCCATCAGGCCGACGAGACCCGTTGGCGGGTTTTCGTGATTTTTGACGGGAAAAAAGGCTACGGTTGGTGGTTGTGGATGGTTCTCGGCGAGGACACCGTGATCTATCTGCTCGATCGCAGCCGGGGGCACGAGGTGCCGGAAGCACATTTTGGTCCGGCAGCTTCGGGGACATTGGAAGTCGATCGGTACTCGGGCTACAAAGCCATGGCGCTGGTGAAGTCGGGGTTGATCGTGTTGGCGTTCTGTTGGGCGCATGTACGGCGGGACTTCGTGGGAGTAGGCAAAGGCTGGCCGGAGTTGACGCCTTGGGCGATTGCCTGGCTGCGCCGTATTCGGCATCTCTACCAAGTCAATCGAGAACGTCTCCAGCACCCTCATGACTCAGCTAAGTTTCAAGAGCAACAGGCGTTGTTAGGTGGGGCGATGGAGGCGATGCACTCCGAGGCGGTGAAAGAACTCGCCGATCCCAAACTCCGCCAACCGTGCCGTAAAGTTCTGGATAGCCTCGAAGATCACTGGATGGGGCTGACTCGGTTCGTCGAAGATCCAAGAATTCCGATGGACAACAACGCGTCGGAACGAGAAGTACGCGGCCCGGCCGTGGCACGGAAGAACTTCTACGGTTCCGGCTCCTTGTGGAGCGGCCGTCTGGCAGCGATGATGTTTTCGCTTTTCGCAACGCTGGTCCGCTGGAAAATCAATCCGCGACGGTGGCTGACGTGGTACTTTGAAAATTGTGCAGCCGCCGGTGGAAAGGCACCCGAAGACATTCAATCGTTCCTGCCCTGGAATCTCTCCGACGAGCGTCGGTCGGCTTTGGGCGTTCCAGCAACCACTCCTTCGCCCGACGACACCTCCTGATGCGCCTTGTCGGTCCTGCGGACTTGTCGCAGATTCCAGACTCCTTCTCCTTTGCCTCCCCCTTATCGGAGCGGATTCGTCCCTGGGCGAATCCCTGCGCCGACGGGTTGGACGAAGCTTTACGCCGATTGAATTCTAAATCCTTATCCAGTATGATTTAGCGATCAATCCGTGATCCGGACGTAAACCATACCAATGGCGTAGAATTCTGTATCATTAGCGAGTAAGTGATAAACGTAAGTTATACATAAGCAATTAGGGGCTGTAGCTCAGTTGGTAGAGCAACGGACTTTTAATCCGTTGGTCTCGGGTTCGAGTCCCGACAGCCTCACTTCGCAACCCCTTGATTTTCAAGGGGTTGCGTTGTTTCTTGGGTTGGCGTAAGCCTTACGATCGCGGGTCAGCCGCCTTCGTAAGCCCGTTGCAAGGCGGCGATATCAAGCTTCACCATTCCCAGCATGGCCGTGAAGGTCCGTTGTGCCGCGGCCGGATCCGCACTGCTCAGCATGTCCAGCAGAGCCGTGGGCACGATCTGCCAGGCGATCCCGTACTTGTCCGTCAGCCATCCGCATTGCACCTCCTGCCCGCCTTCGGACAACGCCTGCCACAGCCTGTCCACCTCCTCTTGCGTCTGGCAGTTCGCAACGAACGATATGGCCGGCGTAAACTTGAATTGCGGACCACCGTTGAGCGCCACAAACTCCACGCCGTCGAGGATAAACGGCTCCGACAGATATCCTGCTACTGCTCCGATTGCCGCTCAGTCACCGGCAATTCCACCACGATGAACGTTCCCTTGCCGGGCTTGCTCTTGATGCTGCATTTGCCTTTCAGCAGGCGGGCACGCTCGCGGATGCCTTGCAGCCCAAAACGATTCTCCTCGACGGCCTGGGGGTCGAACCCGACACCCCAGTCTCGAATCTTGATCCGCAGGCGGTCGCTTCGCTGGATCAGCTTGACAACGATCTTCTTGCTCTCGCTGTGGTTGCGGGCGTTGGTCAGGCCCTCTTGGACAATGCGGTAGACCGCATTCTCCAGGATGGGGACCAATCGATTGAACGTCACCTTGCTGCGAAACTCGATCTTCGGTCGCTGCTCGAAGGCTGGGTCGTAAACCAAATGGGCGATTGCCGCCAAGACGCCGAATTCGTCGAGGATCGGAGGCCTCACGCCGCTGATGAGTCGCCGGGCCTCAACGTGACTTTGCTGGAGCATCGCCATTCCGGCATCGAACGCCTTGGCGGCATCCTTGGATTTCGAGTCCCGGGCATGGGCGTAGATCTGGAAATGCATGATCGCCCCGGCCAACTGCTGCGCCAGTCCGTCGTGGATGTCGTAGGAAATCAATCGCCGTTCGTGGTCGCTGGCTTCCAGCATGTGCTTGAGGGTCCGACGTTCTCGTTCTAGCGCCGCCTCTGCCAGCTTACGGGCCGTGATGTCGGTAATCACCACAGCAAGTCGAAGGGGGCTTCCTCTCTCGTCCCGAATCACGAAACTATTGTGCCAAGTTGGGATCGATTTCCCTTGGCGGGAAAGCACCGGCAATTCACCCTGCCAATAACCGTCTCGCATCAAGGCGGGCTCGATCTCCTGCTTCCCCCGGCGATTGGATTCCACGGAATAGCAGATTGACAAGTGCTGGCCGATCCAGACTTCCTGCCTCTCCTCGCCCAGCATTCGACACAATGTTGGATTCAGGTAGATAAGGTGGCCGTCGAGATCGGCCATACTGAATCCTTGCCCCGAGGCGTCGGCGAACTCTCGGAAAATGGAAAGCTCTTCGTTGGCCTTGGTCAATTCGGCAGTCCGTTCCTGCACCCGCTGTTCCAGTTCGTCGTGGGCCTTCTGCAACGCCTCTTTGGCCCGCTTGCTCTCCGTGATGTCCGCAATCACGGTGACTTGGCCGATTACCTCTCCCTTTTCGTTCCGCAAGTAGTTCCAGTCGCCCCGGACGTCGATCCGTTCACCATTCTTATTGGCTTGGCAGGCAAAGACCGGACTCGGGGTCGGCTGTTCCAACATGGTGTGGCAGAACCAGGCGCGGAACGCTTCACGGGCAATTTCTGGTTCTATCCCATCCCCCGCCCGCTTGCCGACCAGTTCCTCCGGCTTATACCCGAAAAGCTTCTCGGTTGCAGCATTGGCAAAGACGATGATTCCATCCCGATTGATCTCGCCGATTGCCAACGGCACCGTATCGATGATCGTCCGGTATCGCCGCTCGGCGGCCTCCAGCGTGATAACCCGCCGCCGCAGATCTTCCAGTTCGCAAATCAGTTGCTGCTTCGTCTTGTCCTGATCCTGCATAATGCACCTGCTTCGACGCTTCTGTTCTTCACACCCCCGCATAGGGGATTGTACAATAGCTTTCCTCAAGTTCGTCTTGTGGCTGATGGCATTGGCGACGATCTGGTTGAGACTGTGGGCGAGGCAGTTGCGGAAGCAGGCAGATGGACGTTAGCAGGAGTCTCCCTAACCGTCTGCAGAATCCCGCGAAATCGGGAAGCCATGTCGCTGACGGCAACGGCGCAGACCCGCTCATTCGTCCTTCGTGCCGCTCACGACAAACTGCTGCGTTGCGGGCCCCGCGGTCTCATACGTTTTGCTTTGTTCATATTCGTTCCCCCACACGATATTATCTTTGTCATGCACCAGCCGATGCTCCTTTGTGAGAGTCACGCAAACGGTCACCGTCCCGCCCGTCCCGTCCGGCGTGCCTGTGATCAGCCCGCTGTCGGCGTTGATGCTCATCCAGCTCGGTTTTTGCGTGAGCGAAAACTTCAAGGGCTCGATCTTCCAGAATTTGGCGCCGGGCTTGGGCCTGGCGGCGTCCCTTCGCGTGAGGTCGCCCAGAGAACGGATGGCCTTGACTTGATAACGATAAGGCCGGCCCGCGGGCGCGCTCGTGATCGGTGCGCTATAGATGAACGGTCGGGGGGCTTCGACATAATCTGAATCCCCGCTTCGCTTGCCCTTGCCGTCCACCGCCACGACGCGGTAATAGGCCTTGTTGGCGTTGGGGAGAGCGTTGCCCACGCCCACAACATCCAGGGAAGTGCCCGCAACCTCGGCCACGAAGTTTGCGGGAAACGGATTGGCGAGCCCTTTCGTATCGGCAAGTTTGACCTGATAGGGGGCGTCATGGACCGTAAAGCCCTTCTCGTCGCTGCCGTATACCCGGTATTTGGCGGGCGCCCTTCCCGCCGGGTTGGCGCTCCAGGTCAACGTGCCTATTCCAGTGCCCGCGTTGTGTTTGATCGCCAGGTTGACGGGATATGCCGGCCCCTGTGCCGTGAAAGTCCAAGTGCCGCTCCACGGCCCCCAGACGCCGCAACCCGGGGTACCGGGTGCCCCGTTCTTGGCTTTCACGTGCCAGTAATAGGTCTTGCCGTGCGTCAAGAGGCCGGGACGCGGAAGCGTGTAGCAGGTCTTGCCTTTGTCGGGCGTCTTGGAAATGTATTTGTCGAAATTGGGAGACAGGGGCCATCTCATTTCGGGATGGTCCGAGAGCTGGAAATGATAATCTGTAATAGCGTTGCCGTCGGAGGCCGCGGCGGCGTTCCACTGGAACACCACATCCGTGCCGTCGCTCTCGCCGCCGTCGGCCGGATAGACGGGCGCTGGAGACGCCTGCGGAGGCCGCGTCGTCGACCTTTCGACCCAGTTGTGGGTGATCTTCAGATGCCTGGCGGCGTTTGCGCCGGTCTTGTCGTCCGTGTGCTCCAGATAGGTGAAACGGTTGGTTCCCACGGTCATGGAGGGCATGGCCAACGGCGCCATCTCGATGTCGTTCTTGATTTTGACGCCGCGCAACGAAGCCTTGCCCGTCAAGATGCACTTGATCCAGTATTCGGTCCCCCCGTCGGTGCGACCTTTGAACTTGCCGTCGAAGTCCGCCAACGTTGCCAGCGGCGTGTAAGCGGGCTTCCAATCTTTAGGACTTACGAAACCAATCTCGAAAGCATATCCGTCGCCGGCGGCGGCAAGCGTGCCTCCGATGAATTGATAAGGCACTTTCATGGCCCAAACGATGCTGCCCGTGCCTCCTACCGTGGCCGTAAGGACACCGTCTTTGTCGGTGATGTTCGTCGCGGTCGCCCCGCCGCGCCACTGCGAATCGTTCTTGAAATCCGGAACGTACTCCCAGACGCCGTTATAGATCGTATCCGGAACCATGGGGGGATTTCCCCGCATATCGCCGTGATATTTTACGGGCGTCTCATGCCCCCACCTCCACTCGATGGCTTCGTGCGGACGGAGGACCATGCCCATGGTCCACCAGTTCCAGCCTTTGAGCCGCACGGTCGTGTCGCCCTCCCAGGTGTAATATTGCGCGTAGTCCTCATTATTCTTGACGGGATCCATGGGACTCATGATTCCATACTGGTGCACGCGTTTGATCAGGTCGTGGTCCCGTATCAAATCCAACTCGCCGGCGAGGGTCTGGTTGTCCCGCATGAGCATGATGGTGGCCATGTCCCCGTCAAGCGTGTGGTACTTGCCGTCGAAAAAAGCCTGCGGGACGCAATGGCCGGGGCAATGGCTGAATATGCAATCACGCACTCCGGCTTTGTCGAGCAGATCCGACATGCACAACGTGCTGTTTCCACAGGTGTTGAAACCGAACACGTTGATCGCCTGCGAAACGTCGCCCTGCGCCCCGTTGTCGCCATTGCCTTTGTGGAAGCGGTGGGTTATGTAAAAGTAGAAAATGGCGAGGGCCTTTTTCCTGTCGGTGGAAAGCCCCTTCGTAATCGAGTTCGCGATCGTCTGCTGGGAGAAGAAGTCGATGGGGCCTATTTTCAGCCAGGGGTTAATCACGTTTGCCGCGCCGACGTTCTCCATGCGCAGCCAGCGGTTCGACTCCCAAGTCTGTTCGTACGGTTCCCAGACGCCGGGAAGCGTGGTGCACATCTTCCCGTCGATCGTGCCGCCCTGCGTGACGGCGTAGGTGAAAGGCGCGGTGGTAACGTCCTGGACGTGGCTCTTAGCGACGTCCGTGGGGTCGGTGTTGGACGCCCATGGCTCGAATGCGCCCGGCGACAGGCGGATAAAGCAAGCAACCGAAAAAAACACTGTGGCTGCAACCAGTCTGAACACTTTCAGCATGATGGGACTCCCTTGGCTTGGCTCGATTTCTGCCGATTGGGTATAGTTTATATTGCTTGACAGCGACGGTCAACACGCGGCTCCCCAGGCGGTTGGCCAGCAAGTAGAATATCTGCTACGTCCAGAAGGAAGGCATCATCGGCTGCATGAAGCTTTCGACCGGCGCGGCGGTCTCCACCGCGCGGCTGGACGGCGTATCGAAGCTGGCCAGCCCCATCGCCACGGCCGATGGCCGGGTTTATTTCGCGAGCACGGGAAAAAGCTACGTCGTCAAGCCGGGCCCGACGATCGAGGTCCTCGGCGGCGGCAATCTGAATGGCTGGGGCAACGGCTCTTCGCCGGCGGTCTCGGGCGGCCGGATCTTCGTCCGCGATTTCGAGAACCTCTGGTGCATCGGCAAGAAGTAACTTTTCGGGGAATGGTATGCCCAGCGCTGGCTACCCGCTATGTGACCACGTTCGGCACCAGTGGCGGGCCGGGCTGATGCGTGATGCTGCCGAAGAACTCGCGGTAAATCGGCGCTAACCGGTCCGGATGCCATTGCTGGGCACGTTCGCGGGCGGCACGGCTCCAACGCTCGTACTCGGCCGTGTCGTCCCAAAGGCGGATGACCGTGTCCACCCACGGCTCGAGTTCCGCGGCCGTGGGAACCTCGCGGGTCTCCGGCGTGTATTTGGCCGGGATGTCGAAGGAAAAGCCAGCGTCGCCGATCGTCTCCGGCAGGCCGCCGCGGTTGCTCGCCAGGACCGGGATGCCGTTGAGCATGGCCTGGGCCGCCACTAGGCCGAACGACTCGTTCCACAGCGAGGGCATCAAGAGCAGCTTGGTCACGGAATAGACCGTCGGGTAAAAGCTCTGTGGGTCCGGCGCAAAGGGCATTGTGGTGATGTTCCGGCCGTTGCACTCCGTTTCAATGGGAAACTGTCCGGCAAGGTGCGGGCCGAGCCCCAGGTCCGGCGCGCTGAGCGCATCGGCGCGGCTGCGGCCTTGCGTGACCAGGATCGGAATATCAGGCCGTCTCCGCGCCAGCTCGCGAGCGATCCGCGCGAAGAAGTAAACCCCCTTGATGTCCTGGGGATTGATGAACGTCACGTAACGAGGGATCCAATTCTCGACCGCGGCCGCCTTCCAGTTGACGACGACCGGCAGCACCCGGCAGGCAAGCCCGAGCGTTTCCATGTAATAGCGTCGCGAGAACTCGCAGGGCACGGCCACGCAGTCGACCGCTTCAAAGGCGCCGCGCTCGCTATAGGCGAAGTTATACAACGTGAAGAGCACGGGAATCCCCAGCGCGCTGGCCACGCGCTGGACGGCGACGGCCACCGGATCACGGCCGTAGGTCCAGACCACGTCCGGCCGGTTCCTGCGCAGAAAGATGTCACAGCCCGTCAGGAACGCCCGCGCATCGGAAGCGCTCATCGACCCGCCGCGCGTGGATGTGCTTTCAAAAAGGGTTACGGGCAGTTTGCCGTCGGTGGTAAAGAGCAAGCGGCCTTGATAGGGACCGATCTTGGCTTTGCGGATTTCGTACCTCTCGCCACGTTCCGTCAGGGAGTCCTGGATCGGGCCGTCCTGAAGCGCGTCAAATCGCGTGCCGCAAAACGCCTCGCACTGGAATCCCTGTTCTGTCAGGATGTGCAAACCGTCGCGCGTCGCCGTTGCGGCGCCGCTGGCGTAGTCCAAGACGCAGTGCGGCGAGACGAAGGCGATTTTGCGGACCGTGCGATTATTGGACTGCATGACTGGGAAGATGTTCAATTCTTGTGGCGGGGACGGGTTCCGAGTTTTCGGAGTTTTCTCGCCTAATTGGACTTCTCCACTTTCCTTCCCCTGAGCCGCACGCGTCTTTCACGAAATCTCGAATTCATAGATCCTAGGATGACCCGTTAATGAATCGGCGGCTCATTTCTTGAGCACGAAGATGTCGTCGTCCACGAACGTTTCGTCACATGCACGCTCGATTCGCTGGCTTCGAGTGATCGTCAAGAGGGCCTTCAGGAGGTCTGTAGACACGCCCACCGGCAGCCAAGCGCGGTCGCCGCTTGCCAAGAGAACTGGGATTTGTCGCGCCCGGTAACTCCGAATGCCCGGACCGTCGTTGGCGCAGGATTCCCAGCGAGGCTTTGGAGAACGGAATGTCCCTTGGCTCCGTCCACTCGATGTCCGAATTCGCCGCCTCGACCAGTGCGATCCTCTTCGACGGATCGCCCCGTATATCGGATCTCTTGACGGTCCCCGCTCCGGGCCAAAGTGTTTCTTCGCCCGATACGGCCAGGTAAGGCGTGATCGGACACCGACGCGTGCGGTCGTAAGGCGAGTCGTAAGTGCTGGGAATTTGGCTGGCGAGGGCGCGGTTCTTGGGCGAGTTCCAAGGCTGCTTCATGTCGTACTGCTTGAAGAGATCGTCGTACCCCAGATATGGCAAGAGCAGCACGCGCCAACTGTGCATCGGCCGCCCGTCCTTGTCGGCAACATACTGGGGCGGATAAGAGCCGTTCGCGGCTTCGTACTGCGCCAGCGCGTAGCCGATCTCATGAAGCCGCTCCAGCGACGCGAACTCGTTTTTTGCCCCGGAACCGCTGTCCCACGTCTTGGTAAGCTCCATGCCGGGCTGACTATGGATGTGCCACTCCGGGATCGCCAAGCCCCAGTACCGAATCTCATGCTCTAGTTCGCGATCCGAGTGCGGGCATGAAGTCTTGACGACCATCTTGCCGTCGATTGTCCTGCTAACAAGTTCTCTCGATGCCAGCGCGATACCGACTACGCGGTACGCCTGCGTCACGACCGCGCGCTCACATTCTGGGCAGTAATACGTTTTCTCGACTCTGTCACAAAGCGCGAACCACAACATGCACCCGGCCAGAAGCCGCGTCATGATGCGTGCCCGAGCGCGCGCCTTGAACCACTTGCCTGTCCGCGCGAGGATGAGGAGGGTAAGCGCAACGGCAGTGATCACCGCCGACAAATGGCCGCAGCATTTGGCGACCGATAGGTAAATCGCGGCGAGAGCCGTGAACACAAGCATCGATCCGAGGCTGAATTGCCCAAAGCGGCGCTCATCGTCGATATTACACATTGGCGGTCCCTGCGAGTTCGTATCGGTGTTGGCGGCGCCTGCGGCCGATTCCAACTGGTGGTCAGGAAGAGCAGGAAGAGCAGGAAGAGCACAGGAAGAGCAGGAAGAGCAGGAAGAGCACAGGAAGAGCAGGAAGAGCAGGAAGAGCAGGGAAGAGCAGGGTCAGACCTTAAAATTTAACTTAGGACCGGCGAATCAATTACTGTCGGGTTTATCGGGGTTTGGCGACATAGTTCCATTTCGGTAGCAAGTTGTCGAAGAGGATAGTCATCGTAGTTTTGAAACTGTCGGCGACCTTGCGGCCGATTTCATAAGTGCGGTGGATGACATTGACCGTGGTTTGCAGGCCGGTGGTGGTCGAGGCCTTGCGCATCGGGCGCACCACGGTGTCGAGAGTGTCGAACAGCATTCCTTGGCAGGCGCAACCGACATGAGGAAAGAAGCGGCGTTCGATCGGGTTGAACTTCGAGCAGTAGCTCGGGTAGTGAGCCACTCGGATTTCGATTCCCAAATCGTTGACGAGGTGTTGCAAGTCCTGTTTGAAAAGATACTGTGCCGCCGAATTGCTTCCGCCACAATCGCACAACAAGAGGATGGACTTCGCATACGGGTAGCATCGCTGGCCGATCCGGTTCCAGTACCAGCGGAAGCTGTCGCACGCGAATTGGCTTGTGTCGTGGCTCAGGCCGATGTTGATGTGGCCGCGATTACGGGCGAGGTCGTAGATACCGTGCGGAATGATCACGCCGGTAGCCCAGCTAGGAAAGTCATGGTCGAACGCCCGGAATGGCTGCTGCGTCCACACGCGGCCCTCGCGAAAGAGTTGTCCGAGATGTTCTTTTGCCTTGGTATCGAGGGAAAACACGGGGTTGCCCGCCGCAAAGTACTTGGCCTTCAGTTTGGCGATCCGGAGGAACTGGGCGTCCCGATCGGGGCTCTGTCCACCCGCCAAGACTTTCTCGATCTTGTGTCGCCCCAACTTTTGCTCTTCCATCCAGTCTTGTACCACTGGCGAACTGACGGGCGTTCCCATGTCCGTCACGGCATCCGCGATTTGTCGCGGCGAGAGGTCCGTCCACAGCACGTCTTTCTCGTCCGGGTCCCCGGCGATGCGGACATCCAGAATCGCTTTCAGATTGTCCACGAGTTCGGGCTCGGACTCGGTCTTTTTTTTCGACCAGCACCCGGACGCCGTACCCGTCCCGCAGCCGGGTCGGTCGGCAACTGGCCGAGTTCGTCGACTCCGCGCTCGATGGTCCGTGTTGAACATCCCAAAACATCGGCGACATACTCGATTCCACCGTGTCCCAATCGCGCCGCTTCGAGGGCCGCGAATCGCCGTCGATCCCGTTCTGACAACGTCTGCGAAAACGCCCGCATCCGCTCCTCGATGTTCGGTTCGTACCGCTGCTGAAATACAAAAGCCATCCTTGGCCTCCGTGCCGTTAAAGGAATCCTCCGTTTCAGAAAACATCCACATTTCGTATACTACCACAATACCGTGGAATCTCCGACAGTAATTGATTCGCCGGTCCTTACCAGAGTTAAATTTTAAGGTCTGACCCTGCTCTTCCCTGCTCTTCCCCGTTGATCGCCTGCGAAACGTCGCCCTGCGCCCCGTTGTCGCCATTGCCTTTGTGGAAGCGGTGGGTTATGTAAAAGTAGAAAATGGCGAGGGCCTTTTTCCTGTCGGTGGAAAGCCCCTTCGTAATCGAGTTCGCGATCGTCTGCTGGGAGAAGAAGTCGATGGGGCCTATTTTCAGCCAGGGGTTAATCACGTTTGCCGCGCCGACGTTCTCCATGCGCAGCCAGCGGTTCGACTCCCAAGTCTGCTCGTACGGCTCCCAGACGCCGGGAAGCGTGGTGCACATCTTCCCGTCGATCGTGCCGCCCTGCGTGACGGCGTAGGTGAAAGGCGCGGTGGTAACGTCCTGGACGTGGCTCTTTGGGATGTTCCGTGGGGTCGGTGTTGGACGCCCATGGCTCGAATGCGCCCTGTGACAGGCGGATGAAGCAAACAACCCCAAAAAACACTGTGGCTGCAACCAGTCTAAACGCTTTCAGCATGATGGGACTCCCTTGGCTTGGCTCGATTTCTGCCGATTGGGTATAGTTTAAGTTGCTTGACAGAGGCGGTCAATACGCTACTCCCCAGGCGGTTGGCCAGCAAGTAGAATAAACCCTACTCAAGAACCAGGAGCACAAGCAATGAGCCGAAGCAGTTTGTGGAATAGGTTCGTATTCACGATCTTGGCTGGGTCGCTGGCCGCAATTCCAGCCTTGGGCAGGGCCGGCAATTGGCCCGGCTGGCGCGGTCCGACGGGCTCGGGCTACAGCGACGAAAGGGACCTGCCGCTGAAATGGGACGGCAAAACCGGGGAAGGTGTTTTGTGGAAGGTCTCGCTCAAGGACACCACAGGCCACTCCGGCCCGATCGTCTGGGAAGATCGGGTTTTCCTCACCACGGCGGCCAAGCAAACCCAGGCCGAAGAGGCACGCAAGGAGATCCCCGACCACGACATTGCCTGCTATCAGGCCAGCGACGGCAAGTTGCTCTGGAAGACGCACGTGACCCACGGCCCGCACCAGGAGGGCTACGCCATTTACGCCGTGCCCACGCCGGTGACGGACGGCAAGGCAGTTTATGCCTGGTTCGGCTCGGCGGTGGTCGTGGCCGTGGACTTCGGCGGCAAGCTGCTGTGGAGACACGAGCGACCCGGCCCGTTCAACCTGAATCCCGGCCTCTGCAGCAGTCTGGCACTCTACCAGGACACGGTCATCCTGCTCTGTGACCAATCCAGGGGACTTGCGTTCTTGCAGGGTTTGGACAAGAAGAGCGGCGTGGTGAAGTGGGAGCGGAAGCGGACCAAGGCAAACTGCAGCAACACGACGCCGCTTCTCATCCAGGTCAAGGGCAAGCCGCAGATGATCATCGCCGGCGCCGACGAACTCGAGGGACTGGATCCCGCCACCGGCGAGCCCGTCTGGTGGTGCAAGACACCCGGCTTCGGCGAATCGCCAATCGCGGCCGGCGGCCTGGTTTATTCCGCCAAGGGCGGAAACGAACCGGCCATGCTCGTCGATGCCAGCGGCGAAGGCGACGTGGCCAAGACCCGCGTGAAATGGAGAGAGGCCAAGGTGCCGGGCGATTACGCATCACCCGTCGTCTGCGGCGACTACATCTGCTACGTCCAGAAGGAAGGCATCATCGCGTGCATGAAGCTTTCGACCGGCGCGGCGGTCTCCAGCGCGCGGCTGGAGGGCGTATCGAAGCTGGCCAGCCCCATCGCCACGGCCGACGGCTGGGTTTATTTCGTGAGCACGGGAAAAAGCTACGTCGTCAAGCCGGGCCCGACGATCGAGGTCCTCGGCGGCGGCAATCTGGATGGCTGGGGCAACGGCTCTTCGCCGGCCGTCTCCGGTGGCCGGATCTTCGTCCGCGATTTCGAGAACCTTTGGTGCATCGGCAAGAAGTAGCGTCCCGTCCCTGCGCACCAGGAAAAACAACCGACAACCCAGAACCAATCAAGGCCCGCTCCCGCCATGCAGCGAATTTAACACGTTCCGCGCGTTACGTCAATAATTTAATACTGTGTCCCCGGAATTCCGTATCCCCGGAATTCCGTACAGCCGAAGAGATCGTCTCGCTCCACATGCACGCCGACGCAGCCGCTTGGGCGTCGACGTTCCGCAAGAAGCGGAGGCATCTCGCGTGGCTTCTGCGGACGGCGGTGAAGCTGGAGGAGGATCTCGTCTGCTGGATATGACCCAGGCTTCGGGGTGTCCTCGGTGTCGTCATCGGAAACCCGCTGGCGAGGGCATCGAGGGGCGAGGGAGCGGGACAGGGCTCCACCGTCGCCGCGAGCCGCCGTCGAGTCGATCGCCTTCGAGGGCATTCGCGTCCGCTTCATCGGTTGTCCGGGGTAGACGCAGGATACCCGGATGCTCGCTTCCAATACGAGCATAGTTCCATCCTCGCACCATCGCTCTTTCTTGTTGTGGCGGCCTCGTTGTCGAGATAAAGGATTGAGCCCATCGGCGGAAAAAGCAAGAATCGGTAAAAGAGGTAGCGACCACTTGAGAGCACGAAGAACAAATCACTCCACTTATTAAGAACAACATCAGAAATCGTTTCGCCGACGCACGATAGGGTCGTCTTCCAATCCACGTCGACAAGTTCATTTAATTTACACTCATTGGCCGCGATCAATGTTAGATCCCGAAAGGTTGCGAGGGTCTCTATTACCTCCAATAGATCATGCCCATCGAGTTCAAGATAGAATTCGCATGAACGCGTGGAATCCTCTATCTCTGGTCGAGGCACCGATTGTGTCTGGAGAACGCGCGTGATTCAACGTCCAACTAATTTAGCACGCTCTATCACGTTTACCTTTTCCCTCCCGGGTCGAGTTAGACCCTGTGTCGCGCATTCGCTTGCAGTAATGTTCGGCGCCGTTCCGGTCGCACGGTACACCGCACGCACGTAACCGTAGCCCCGTGACTACGCACCGCCGTTGCCATCTGGCGTCGCATTCACTCATCCACTAATGGGGCCAACATCCGAAAAATCCTCAATTCACTTTGACGCGGGCGGCGAATCCCAATTTCGTTCGACACGAATCCTTGTGACTTCGACAAAACCACTGCATCCGTCCGCCGTATCAGCTTTTGCGATAACCTCGGCTTTTATAATTCCGGGGACACATGACTTAATTCGTTGTTTCTTTTGGTTTTGGACCGCGTTTCTGCGGCTTGAGCGCACGGCCCATCGTGTCCTCCAAGCGCGCGAGGAATGCCTCGTCCCCGAGCGGCCGACCGGTGCGCGCGTGACGGCGGATGTCCCTCAGTTCGTCTTCTGGCATGGCGCTCCTGAGAAAGGCGTCCCAATCCCCGATCATTGCCAGCAGGGGAGCAACTTTGACCAACTGGTCGTCCCGTCCTGGCTTTAATTCCGGGGACACATGACTTAATTCGTTGTTTCTTTTGGTTTTGGACCGCGTTTCTGCGGCTTGAGTGCACGGCCCATCGTGTCCTCCAAGTGCGCGAGGAATGCCTCGTCCCCGAGCGGCCGACCGGTGCCGCGCGTGACGGCGGATGTCCCTCAGTTCGTCTTCTGGCATGGCGCTCCTGAGAAAGGCGTCCCAATCCCCGATCATTGCCAGCAGGGGAGCAACTTTGACCAACTGGTCGTCCCGTCCTGCCAGGTGTGCCCGCGCGCTGCTCCAGGGCCAATCGCAGGGATCCGTCACCAATCGCGCCCGCAGCGGGTTCAATTCCACGTACCGCGCGGCTGCCGGCAGGTAGGGTTCGTCCATGACGAACGACGCGAAGCGCCCTTGCCAAAGATAGCCGCGCCACTTCTCGCGAAAATTGATCCGCCGCGTATAACGGCGGTGAGCCTCGCCGATCGCCAATCGCAAGCTGTCCTCCGACGACGGTACGGCGATCAAATGATATGATTTGGCATTAGACAATAGCTCCATATTTCCACTCCCTGTTCGCGGCACCATTCGGCCATCAGCTCAACGTATGCGGCATAGTCCTCGTCGTTGAAGAACGTCTGCTGCCGACGGTTTCCGCGCTGCGTGATGTGGTGCGGCAGGCACGGAATCACGACTTCGTGCTATTCTCGCCATGCAGCGAATTTAACACGTTCCACGCGTTACGTCAATAATTTAATACTGTGTCCCCGGAATTCCACCCCGGAATTCCACCCGGGGAGAAGGGGAGAAGGGGAGAAGGGGAGACGCGCAGATTGGGAGATGGGGAGATGGGGGGACGCGGAGATGGGGCGCAGCAAGCGGAATTCCCTGAGCGCATTTCCGACTTTCGCAGAATCTTTTCGGCGGCAAGAACTCGGCGAATTGCTTGGGAAAAGCGGCCCCGCCGGGTTGCGGAAGATGGGATTTGCCGGAAATCTGCAATGCGAATCGTACAAAATCGCCGGCTCAAACGTACTTATAGGGCGAAGGATGAAGGAGGAAGGATGAGGGATGAAGGGGATGGGGAGATGGGGAGACGCGGGGAGCAATCCGCCCTCACCCCCGGCCTGGCCTGCTAAAAACTTCCAAGATTTGGATGGAATTTAATGGAATTCATTGTGCGGTTTTTGTGCCGTGTGCAATTTCCACGGCGCGGCGCGCGAACAAGAAAAGCGACTTCGAAAAATCCTCTGCGCCTAACCGTGCTCACTTTCGTAGATATAGATAGTGGGAGAGATATTGCCGCCACCAAGAACTTCTCCATGAGGAAAAAAAAACGAGAAGTAGGGTGCATGGAGAGGGCACGATTACGTGTCCCGTACCAGAAACGGTTGCGGATGCCGCGGGTACGAGAGCCGGGCCGTGTCCGGAAACGCAAGTATTTACGAGCAAAGCACTTGCGCAACTTGTTGCCGGACACTGTCCGGGAACGTTCCCGGACAAAGGACCGCAAAAACGCCGGGACCGTTGTCGTAAGTTGTTTACACAACATGACTTGCGATCGCAGCGCAGACGCGTTTCCAGGCTGTCCGTCCGCCAGCGTTGCCGGACAAACCCATGCACAGGAGGGGTTTTCGCGGACTTTCAGCGGCAAGAGGCGCTGCGTCCGCACGATCACCCGGCATGAATGCCGGGCCTATTAGCGGCTAAAGCCGGAAATGGGCGTAAACGCCCATCAGTCACATCTCTCCCGAACGAAAACGGGATACAAAACCAAGACACCGCAGTTTGACTTTTTAGCAGTCCACCCCCGGCCCCTCTCCCGAGTATAGGCGAGGGGAGGAGGGGAGAGGGAGAAAGGGAACGACCTCGATTTCGGACCACACCGTGCTGGACCACACGACAGAGATCGACCCTGCTGAAGCGCATGATGGAAAAGCACTTGCGACGATTTTGCCGGACCAGGAGAAACAGCGGGAATTATTTGAGAAGTGGATCGAGCTTGGTTGCCACAGCGCGCTCCCAGGGTTCTCGGGCAATAATCCTGTTTCGGGAAAAACTGTGGATATACTTTGCACGGTCTGAAATGATACGTTTTATACTAACCCGAAGCGCAAGCGAGGCAGCGACTTACGGCACTCGCTTGCGCTTCGGGTTAGTATCATCTTCAGCCGCGCGAAGTATAGTAATGAAAGGCCAGGGGAGGAGGGAACACTAATAAACACTAATCACCACTAATAGAACGAGAATTGAGGGGACGAAACGGGAGCAAGCGGGACCGTACGGGACGAAACAGGGACGGAACAGGGACGCAACGCTGGCGAGTCCGTGCCGCTGCCCGTGTTCCGGAACGGCACGGAGTCCGCTGCCTACAGAGCCTGGCCGCCAAAGTGTCACCTTGGTTTGAACCATGCCGTGTCGTACGCCAAACGCACAATTTCAAGGGATTCCCTGCGCGGAGGCTATGCGAAAAGTTTGCCAAATTATTTGCTTGGCGCATGGCCCCACGTTTAGTGGGTCGAATCGCGATTTTCGGCCAAAACATGCACCCCCAATTTGGCAAAGACGGTCCATGACGTTGCCTGGCCAAGAAAGCCGCCGAATACGGTTTTCACAGCGGTTTTCCAGGGAGAATGCAGGAAAAATGAGCGGTGGAGGAGGCGAATTTGGACCACATCGTGATCGACCAAGATTTTTTTGTTGAATGAGAGAGGAAAGAGAGGAAAAGCTTTCACCATGCCGCGAACATTTCATCTTGCCTTGTGGACCATGCTGTTGGCAGTCGCTTGTGCCTCTTCGGCACGCGGCCAATGGAAGATCGACGTGCCCGAAGGGGGCGTGGGACTGAAGTTCGGCAACTATATCGTCCGGCCGCTGCGGAACATCCAGGCCACGTCGGTCTACAGCGACCAGTCCGGCGCCGGGTTCGTCGCCAGGGAGGGCCTTTCCCAGGCCGGCGGCCCATGGCCCGATCCGCTCACGGGGTCTTTCGTGGGGAGCCTCACGGGCAAGCCGTACCGCTTCAAAGTCAAGGTGCCCAACGGCGACTGGCTCGTCTGGCTGGCGGCCGGCAAGATCATCCGCGCCGATCTGAAGAGTCGCCGCTACCTGCTGAAAATCAACGACCAGGTCGTCGTCGACGAGACGCCTTCCGACGAGCAGTTCGCCGGCGACAAGTACCTTTACCGGTTTCTCGGGACGCAGTATTCGGAGAAGCCGCACGCCCTGTGGCGGAACTACATCGACAAGATGTATCCCTCGGAGGTCTACAAAGTCACGGTCAGCGAGGGCGCGATCGAGATCGAGACGGCCAACTATTTCCTCAGCGCCCTGGTGGCCGTTCCCGCGGCGAAGAAGGCCGATTTCCAGAGAATGGCGGCCGAGATCCGCGATCGGCGGATCGCTACCTTCGAGGCGGGCCTTCGCGCTCCGCAGCGGCCCCGGAAAGGCGAGAAGCCCTGGATCCCGCCCAAACCGCAGCAAGGCCCGGGCGACCCCGAGGTGCTGCTCTACGTCCCGCAGGATCCCATGGCGGTCAACCCCTGGACCGTTCCGAACGACGAAGAGCGCAAGGCCCGCGGAGTCGATACGGCGGGGGCCCTGGGGCAGAAGGTGGTCGTCGTCCTGTCGGTCACGCCCTTGGCCGACCTGGGTCCCAGCACGCTGGTGGTCTCCGACCTGACCGGCCCGGGCGTTATTCCGGCGGCTAATTTCCGGGGGTATTACCGCAACTATCGTTTCAATGGGAAAGACTACGGCGAAACCGAAAACGACAAGATCAGGTACATGCCCGAGATGTGCCTGGTCCCCTCGCTCTCGCTCGATCTGGAAAAGGGCGTGACGTTCTCCTACTGGCTGCGGTTGGCGGTACCGGCCGACGCCCTGCCGGGCACGTACAGAGGCACGTTCACCCTCCGCTGTGCCGGCGGCAAGAGTTTCGTGGCGCCCTTGGTGCTGGAGGTGTATCCCTTCAAGCTGGAGCCGGTCCTGCCGGTTTCCTATGGATTTTGGGGAACCGTAGGCACCATCCCGCAGTTCTTGCCCGAGGCCACCAAGAAGCAGATCACGCGGGAGCGGCTCGACTCGATGGTCGACCTGGGGCTGACGGCCACGTGCGTCGACGTCTTCACCGTGAAGGCCCTGAAACCCGGCGGCAGGGTCGAGCTTGACATCAACGAGGAATTCGCCCGCATGGTCAAGGAGTGCGGCATGGGGCGAGATCCGGAGCAGGCCCAACTGGTCAGCAACATCATGGCCTCGATGGGCCGGCAAATCGCCGCCCGCCTCCCCGGCGGCGGCGGCGTTCTGGAACAGCCCCGGCATCGAGTTCCGCCTGAAGGACTTCGAGAACTACTTCAAGGACGCCGCGCGGCAGTATCGCGACTTCTTCAAGAGGGTCGGCTTGCCGGTCGTGATCACCACGGTCGACGAGCCCCGCGAGCGCGGTTGAATTCGTGGAACCGCAACTATGCCGACACGATCCGCTACTGCGACTGGCTCCACGAGTTAGGCGGCATGCGGGTCTGCTGCAACCCGATGGGCGACATCACCCACGGCAAGGACTACACGCCGATGATCGAGCACGTCGACGTGCTCTCCACGCACGCCTGGAAGAATTCGGAGCGGTTCATGAGGGAGACGCTCCGCCGGCAGAAGACGCTCTGGCTCTACAACTGCGGTCGGGACCGCTACAGCTACGGCTTTTACAACTGGCGGTGGAAGTCGCACGGCCGGTGGGAATGGCAGTTCATGGAGCCCGGCGACGGGGCCGTGGGCGGCTATCCCGGCCGCGAATGGTACAACCCCTTTACCGATCTGCACAGTTGCACCAACTGCGCCCCACGGGCCAATTGCCCGGGCGGACTGCTCTACCAGGCCCACTTCTTCCAGCTCTCCGAAGGCATCACCGACCAGACCTATCTCTATACGTTGGAGCAGGCGCTGAAGACAGCCCAGGGCCCGAAGGCCGACGAGGCCCGGGACTATCTGGCGGCGCTCCGGCGGGCCATGCCCGAATTCCCGCAGATCCGCGGCCTGGCCTCGCCGTCCGACGGCCCGAAGGTCGGCATGGGCCTCAACGACGATGCCCGGCTCAAGGTTGACGCCTGGCGCAGAGCGGTCGCCGGGTTCATCAAGGAGTTGAAGAAGTAGGACGCTCCACGTTGATCAGCGCGACTGTAAACTGCGGCAACACCCGAGAACCGTAGCGGACGTTGACCGGGACCACGTAGCGGCCGGGCGGGACGCCGGCGGCAACCGCCAGCGTGAGGGGCACGCGGCCTTCGGTTTTGGCCGGTATTTCGGCCTTCGGCCAGTCGGAGGGATTGGCCAGCGAGGCCGGGGGGAGCAGCGGCCCGCCCCAGCAGCGCGGGGGAACCACCCGGCAGGCGGCGGTTTGCGAAACCGCAGAATGGTTCATCAGGACCACTGCGAAAGACGCCCGGCCGCCAGCCTTCACGCGCATTTCGTAGGGCCGGCACATGACCCACCAGCCGTCCACCCCATAGTTGGGGTCGTCCCAGGGCAACAACTCGGCAAACAGCTTTTCCCGCTGGGCAAGGTTGGCCCGCATGAAGCGGCAGTCCCCCACGCTGTACGCGAACGGCTGGTTGCGGTGGGCGTAGAGGAGAACCGTCGGCTGCAACTTCTCGACAAGTTCCAGACAGCGGTCGTAGCCCCGCCCCCGGCCCAGCCAGTTGCGGTTGAACGCGCAATAGTCCTCAATCCCACCCGCGGTAAGCGAGTCGCCGACAAACAGGATCCGCAGATCGCCCCTTTCCGCCAACAGCCCGCCGTGATACAGCGTCTGGCCCGGAAAATGGTACGCGGTGAGCTTGAACTCATGCCACTGCCATGACTGGCCATCCTTCGTGACGCGGTCCACTTGCACCTTATCGGGATTCAGGCAAGGCAACGGCGGCCACGTGGAGGGCGCGGTGATGACTTCAGCCACGTGGCTGTCGGCGATGACAGTGGCCGTGGGGAACGCCTTGCGGAAGGGAACCACCCCGGCACGGCAGTGATCGTCGTGGTAGTGGGTGATCCACAGGCATTCGACCCCGCTGATTTCGCCTTTTTCCACCATTTTCTGCAATTCTTTTTCAGTGCCGTTTTCGTAATCCGTGACCAGGGCCGGGCCGTCCTTGGACTTCAGGACCCAGGAGGTCTCCCCGCGATGACTGAGGCAGGGAGGAGTGGCCTTGTTCCGTAACGTTGCCCCAACCTTTCCGTCCTTCCAAAGCGGCAGGAAGTCCTTGCGGGCACTGTCCGTGCAGGCCTCGTAGTAATCGGCGAAATCCCAGCGCAAATGCGAAATGGCGATGTAATTCTCGAAGCACCTATCCAAGCGGGCCAGCAGCGCATCAATCGCTTTGGCCGGGTTGCTCATGATGCGGCCATGGGAAGGCACCAGCAGATCCGGCTTGCGCGCTTGACGCGCCCCAGGCTCTTCTGCAGGACCTGCCTGGCCCCCAGAAACGCTTCGTAGTCTGCCCAACCCAGAACGCGGTACTTGATCGTCTGGCCATTCTTGTTGGTGACCGTAGGACCGCACGGCCCGTATTCCCGATTGAGACTGTACAGGTCCCACACCTGGCCTTCGTCGTAGATGCAATCGCCGCAGAAAATGACCCGTTTGCCGTCAACGTTGACCTCGTAACTCATCGAACCGGCGGTGTGGCCGGGGGTGGCGATGGCCTTGATCTCCGCTGCGCCCCACTTGAACGTCTGCCCATCGGCATATCCCGCATCGACCTTGAGCCCCTCGGTCAATGCGAACATGGGACCGCTCGGGTAATTCAAAGTCATGTTGTTATACCGGCACTCCCATTGCCACTGCAATTTGTTCCATTCGAAAAAGCCACGCTCGGCCTCGGGCACGCCGATCTTGGCGCCCGCGGCGACAAAGGCCGGCGCGCGCAGGCCTGGTCGCGGTGATGGTGCGTGAAGATGATTTGATCGACGGACTTCACGCCCAACGCGCCCAGTTTTTCGGCCACCGCGCCGTCGCCGCAATCGATCAAAAGGGCCTTCCGGCCATCGCGGAGAATGCCCACGTTGATCGGCCCGGAATAGACCCACAGGTGCGGCGTGAGTTGCCGCAACGCCGCCTGCTCGGCCTGCGCCTTTCGCGACCAGCAAGCCCTGAACCGCCAGCACCGCTGCCAGAATTCGCACTTTGCTTTTCATCTGCGTGATCCCCCATTCATCTACCGGTCGGGCCGGTCCAAAAGCGTGAAGAGCACGCGGTCGATCGTCTCCTTCACGACGATAAAGCGCTTCGTAATGCCAAACTCGAAGGACGGCTCATAGGAACTGTACTCAGATCCGTATGCCACCAATCGCCCGGTTTGGCGATCTCGTTATGCAGCGTGAACTCCGCATCCAGCGTTCCCCTGGTTTGAAAGGCGAGTTTCAGCCCCGCCAGACTCTCCAGCGGCAGAGGAATCGGCTTGGCCAAATCGACCGCGGCCAGACGCCGGTAGACAATGATGCTCCCCGACGCGGTTCCCCGGCCCGAGTCTTCGGAGCCCCAAGCTGCCTGACCGCCGCACCCAAGCGGGGCAGGAAGCCAACAGAACAACAACAGCAAACCAATGCGCCTCATGCGCGCACGACGCCATACTTCGCGCCGAAGGCGGCGTTCTGGCGAACCTGGTCGGAAAAGCGGGGAAACATGCCCACAATCGCCGCGTCGGTCGGCTTGATGTTTGCGAAGGCGAACTTGAACGCCTCCTCCACCGACTGCTGGTTCCAGCACAGCCGGCCGGCGGCCAGGAGCTTGAATGCCAAGCACGGTTTGGACGCCTGGCGGATGGCGGCCGTCATTTCCAGGGGATCGGACTCGAAGAAGGGCTCGCCGACGGGCACCTTGCCCAGCCGTTTCTCCATTTCCTCGCGCGGCCGGGTGAGGTAATAGAACGAGCACATGAAGAAGTCGTTCTCCCAACCTTGATCCTCGATGCGCTTGATCGTGTCTGGACAGTGGGTGGAAACGCCCGCCAGGATCCCCTGGTCCTTGACCTTCTTGACGTAGTCGCGCACGTCCTGGGATTTGCCGGCGTGAAACGCCCGCTCGGTTACCCCGCCGTGGTGCACCATGCCGATCGGTTTGGTCTCGTCGATGACCGTTTTGATCGGGGCGTCGTAGCCCGGCCGCTCGGCGTGCAGACAGATGGTCTTCAGATTCGCTCCCTTTTCCCACAGTTTGCGCAGGGTTTGCACGGACTTGGGCGTGTGATCGTACTGCCAGGTAGTCACACCGTTGCGGAGGCAATCTTCCAACAGCGCCACGGTCCGTTCGACGGTGAACCACTCGCGCATGGTCAGCGACAGGTCGCGGGTCGCATGCGAGTGGCCATCGATCGGGTTCCAACCCACGATCAGGCGGCTGATGCGATGCGGTCCGAGTTGGACTGTAGCGATTGGGGCAGGCGTGCTCGGGGCCGCTGAGGCCCCGCTCGCCCCCAAGCCGCCGGCTGCTGCCGCCGCCGAAATTTGCAGCAAGAATTCCCGGCGTGGAGTCGAACGGTGGCGACCTTCATTTTCATCTTCGGCCATGAATCAGCCTCCTTTGTGCGTGTTGGTAGCCCGATGAGGATCCGTAGAATACTATGGATGGTCCGGCGGAAGGCAAGCCACGTCTTGGTTTGCCCGGCTGTGACGGTATCCGTAGAGGGCAAAGAAGACAAGGCCTACGGCCAGCCAGACCCCGAACCTGATCCAGGCCGTCCAGGGTAGCCCGAACATCAGCCAGAGGCAGGCCAGGATGCCCAAAAGCGGCACCCAGGGCACCCAGGGCGTCTTGAACCCCCGTCTCTGATTGGGTTCCCGCCGCCGCAAGACGAGCACCCCGGCGGAGACGATCAAGAATGCCGACAGCGTGCCGATGTTGCAAAGATCGGCCATCTCCTCCAAGCTCGCCAGCGCCGATCCGACGCCGACGAACAGACCCGTGAGAATCGTGGCCAGGTAGGGCGTCTTGAATCGCGGATGGGTCTTGGCCAGTGCCGGTGGCAACAGGCCGTCGCGGGCCATGGAGAAGAGAATCCGCGGCTGGCCCAACTGGAAGACCAACAGCACCGCGGTGTGCGCTACCAAGGAACCGAAGGCCACGATACCCGCTGCCCAGTTCTGGTTGACTACCCGCATGGCCACGGAAAGCGGCTCGGCCGTGTTGAGTTCCTGCCAAGGGATCATCCCGGTCAACACGACCGCCACGACCACGTAGATGACGGTGCAGATGGCCAGGGAGCCGAGGATGCCGATGGGCAGGTCGCGGCGGGGATTGCGGCACTCCTCGGCGGCCGTGGAGACGGCATCGAACCCGATGAAGGCAAAGAATACGACGGCCGCCCCCGCCTGGATGCCTGCCCAGCCGTTGGGCGCGAAGGGCCGCCAGTTCTCCGGCTTGACGTAATACATGCCGATCACCACGAAGAAACCCAGCACCACGAGCTTGATGCCGACCATCACGGCGTTGAACCAGGCGCTCTCCTTGATGCCCACGACCAAGAGCACGGTCAGGGCGGTGACGATGAAGACCGCGGGGAAGTTGAAGACGATCGGCACGCCCAGCACCCGCGGGGCAGCATTGAGGATCTCAGGAGTCGCCAAGGCGGTCCGCAGGTCCGTGGCCAGCCAGCGAGGAAACTCCAGGCCAAAGCCGCGGAGGAGCTCGCAGAAATACCCGGACCAGGAGACGGCCACCGCCACATTGCCCACGGCGTACTCCAGCACCAGGTCCCAGCCGATGATCCAGGCGATGATCTCGCCCAGGGTGACGTAGGCATAGGTGTAGGCGCTGCCCGAAATGGGGACCAGGCAGGCGAACTCGGCGTAGCAGAGGGCCGTAAAGCCGCAGGCGATACCGGTCAATACAAAGGAGACGATCAGGGCTGGGCCGGCGCCGGGCCGGGCAGCATCCCCGGCCGCAGCAGTTCCCACCAGGGCGAAGATCCCGGCGCCCACGATCCCGCCGATTCCCAGCAGGACCAGATCCACGGGGCCAAGCACGCGCTTCAGCGGATGCTCCGCGGGCGGCAGTTCCGAGCCGATCCGTTTGATGCGAAAGAGGCGGCGAAGCAGCGTCATGGAGCGGAGATCGGCAGCAGGAGCGAGTCAGGCGACGTGAAGAGAAATGTCCAAGTCCATTCCTTCTTCCATTATCCGTCCTCGGGCAATCCCTTCCAAGCCCTCCGTCGTGGGATCCAGCGGGGCGCATTTTGCTTATGGTGCGAGTACTTTCCCATTTCGTCCGATCTGGGCCGAGTACGAGGAAGTGTTTCTCCGGTTTCTTACTGACATTGATTATTTCAGCGCAACCCTGGATTCCGATGTCAAAGACCAGCGGCCGAAGACTATAATAGTCTTTGGGCAAGGTCAGCAGCCGGAAGCTTGAAGAAGCGGCGTTTCGTAATTGCCGTGCGTCTTTTGGTTCACGAGGGATGCTCTCCGCGCAGGAATCTGCGGGCGTGAGGCAATCTTCTCGTCTTGCGGCGTTATTGAAACAGAGATTCACGGTGTTCTTACAAGAAAAAATGCCCACCATTCTGGCCAAGGTCCAGCGGGTGGCGGTCCGCTTGATCTTCTCTCGGCGGACGATTGTGCTTCTAGCCATCCCATGCGCTTTGCTGTGGCTGGTGATTGTTTTCCTGTCGGCTTCCGGGCATGCGGCGTACGGAATTTCGAGACCCTCGCCGCAGAGCGGTCGCACTACGCCGCCTGTGGCGCGGCCGTCAGAGCTGCAACTCCTTCCAAGTGCCAAGCAGGAAGAACAGCTTTCAAGTAAACCTGCCCTGCCACAGCCCGATCGACAAGAGGCCGTAATAACGGAAATCGATGCCCTCGAAAAAGAGTCCCTCGCGCTCGCGCAGACTCTCATCCGGGACTTCCCGGGCAAATCGGACCCACTTGTTCTGGCAGGCAAGGTATACAATCGCCACGGCCAAACGATCAAAGCCTTGGAGTACTGGAAGCAGGCGTTGAAGTGCAACCCCAATCGCCTTGATCTGTATGACGCCATGGCGGGGGTTGCGCTGCACAACGGGGAATACGCGAGGGCGGCGGAACTCTGCCGAAAAGGCTTAGGGATGTCCACTCAGACGCCGCACCTCCTTTACCAACTGACGGAAGCATTGAACTTCCTAGGCCGCCTTGAGGAGTCCGTGAACGAATTGCAGATTGCAGTAAGGCTGTTTCCCGAGAATGGCGACTTCCACTGCCAGTTGGGAAAGACTTACATGATGTTGAAGGAGTATGACAAGGCCAAGATCAGTTACGAGACGGCCGTCAAGCTGCAACCCCGCAGCATGTCGGCGTACTATGGACTTTTCGTCGTCTGCACGAGATTGGGAATGACGGACCAGTCCAATCAGGCGATGAAACAGTTCCGGAAGCTGCAGGGGGAGAGCTTGCCCGTCCAATGGGGCCCGAGCGATGGGACGGATGACGCATTGAGTTGCCGACGGGGCTTCGCCATGACTTGCGCCGATGCCGGGACCATTTACCTTGACAACGGGATGCCGGGAAAAGCCGAACCACTCCTGCGTAGAGCTGCCGCGGTAGACCCGGAAAATATAGGCTGCCGCATCCAACTCGCGCAGCTTCTTTACAGCGCTAACCGGGTGCCGGAGACCGTTTCCATCGTCCGGGAACTGATCGGTATCGCGTGCAGGACTTGGATCCCCGACAGGTCTTAGGCGGGCCAAAAAGGCCGGCCAGGGGCACGCTGGGGTTCCCTAAACGGTCGGGTGCCGGTCATGATTTATCGAGGCATCGTCCACTCCACAACAATCGGATGACTCCGGAAGCCGATGGCAAAGAAGCTCGTCGGCCGTCTGCCATAACTCCTGAGTGATGTCCGTGGGCTCCGGCAGGGTTTGGGAGCGGGTGATGTCCGCGTAGATTATCATCAGCCGCCTCTCAGATCATCTATGCAACAGTCATTGAGCTACCGATCCTTTCGCCTTCTGCTCGTAGGACTGGATCATCGGCTCCATCTCCCGAATGAACTGCATGTTACCGGTCTTGGCCGCCACGTCCAGGCTTTGCCGTCCCGTGCGCCGGCTTCCGCATAGCAACCGGCCTGGGCATAGACCGTTGCCAAAATAGTTAGCGACTCGGGGTCTGCGTGTTTCGTCAACTCGCATGCCCTGACAGCCAAGCGCAGCGCCTCCTGCCGGTCGCGCACGTCGGACTGCGTGGCGCTGGAACAAACGACGGCCAGTCCCATCAGCGCCGGGACGAAGTCGGGTTGCCGCTTCAGGACGTTGCGGTAATGTGCCGCCGCCTCGGCGAGCCTTCCCCGCTGCTGGCAGGCCGCCGCCAGGTGCGACTCCGCCGAGGCGTCCGCAGGGCGCAGACGCACGGCCGCGGAAAGCTGCTCAATGGCCTCGTCGAATTGGCCCACGCGGAGCAGGTTCTGGCCCAAGGCGAACTGCGCGCTGAAAAGTCCCGGGTCGAGCCGCACCGCCTCCCGAAAATGCTCCAGCGATTCCGGCAAGCGGTTCTGTTGGGTCAAGTCGTAGGCCAGGTCCATCCGCGCGTCAATCGACTTGGGGTCGCCTGCGACCGCGCGGGTCAAGTACTCGATCGCCTCGGCGCACCGACTTCGTCCGGCGAGGTGTGGAACACGGTTCGGGCAGCCGCAAGGATAATGTCCTGTCGTGCCCTGCGGACCGCGATCACGGTCACCTTCGCCGCGGCGCCGAGGGACCGCTTCTTGATGTTGCTCCAGTCGGTTTCAGAAGGGGTCCACTCCGGCGAACGGCTTTCGAAGGCCAAAGGCTGATTGCCATCCTGGAACTCGATCCTGACCACCCAGGCGTCGGCCTGGTTGTCGATGTCTTCCCAGCGAAACGTGGGGGCAGCGATGTCCGGGGGAAAGACGGCTTCCGGAAAAGGGTAATGAATGGTCGTGGCCCCGTACTGCTTCCCCTCGTCGTACATGGCAAGGATCTCCGCCACACGCAAGACCGGCTCGCGAGACAGAACCAACCAAGCCGCCAAGCCCGTGGACAGAATGGCGGCGATGACGGCGATTGAGACAACGATCCGCGTGCGCATGTTGCCGTCCCCGCGTATTGCGCAGGGTATAGGGTGCAAAAGGGGCGCAGAAGCTATCCGCAATTGTATCATCCAGGGAGGCGTTCTCACAGCGCAATCGCCCGTTCTTCAGGCGAGGATGGACCGCACCAGGATCAAGGCTCCACGCGGCGCAGGTAATAGAGCGTCCCAGTCGAGAAGCTCGCGGCGGAAATAACCAAGCACAGGCCCCAGTAGCAACCGAGCACTACATCATCCCTATGTGGCAAGCCTAGAAGATAAATCACCCACACAATGCCCGTCACTACGAGTAGCGGTACGATCAGACCCGCGCAGACGGAGAACGTCGGGCTCTGCAACATGCACGAGAAGAGCCAGGCAACGTAGAAGAACGTCAGCCCCGTGATGGCGATTGTACCTAGCCCGACCGCGATTTCGAAAGCGGGGGGAGAAATATGCGGTGAGAATGGCCAGGCAATCACTAGAACTGCAAGATTCGGAAGCCAGACCAGCGGAACCGCTGCCAGCGCCACGAGGAGCTTGCTGGTGAGGATGCGGCCTCGCGAGACGGGCAGATAGGCCAGGAACTCCGCAGAACGGTCGATCCGCTCGCCGGCAATCGAATTGCCGCCCAAGAGGGCAAACGCCAGTTGCAGGAGCACCAGGCCATAGACACTCGATACCACAAAGCCGTCTGCCGGATTCGGCAGTCCCGCCCCGCGCCAGATCAGAATCGCGACCAGCACGTGCGGCGCGATCAGCAGCACCAAGGTCGTGATGAACACCAGGCGGTTCACACGGTAGTCTTTCCAGATGAGCCATTTCATGTTGTCACCCTTTGTGCCTTGACGATGTCCTTGAAAAGATCCTCAAGCCCGATATCCGTCGCTTCGACGTGCGCAACGCCCTCCAACGCGCGGACGTGGTCCAGCTTCTCGGGTCGGAAGTCGCTGACGGTCAGGAGCCACTCCCGTCCTTGCACGCGGTCGTGGATCGTGCCGGCGGGCAGGCTCGTGGGTCGGCGGCCATCGAGAAGCGTTGCACGGATCCGCTTGGTCGTCGAAAGGATTTCGTCGAGCCGCCCGTGCATCAGCAGGCGCCCCTCGTAAAGAATGCCCACCGTGTCGGCCAGCCGCTGCACGTCGTCCAGCGTGTGCGACGAGATCAAGACCGTTTGGCCGCGTTGGCAGATCGTCCGCAGCACGCCGTCGAGGAACTCTTCGCGCGCGACCGGGTCGAGACCGGAAATGGGCTCGTCGAGGATCAGGACCTGCGGATCGTGCGAGACCGCGAGCAAGAGCGCCAGCTTCACCAGCATCCCCTTCGACAGGTGCTTGACCTTCTTGTCGAGATCGAGCCGGAAGAGGTCCACCATTTCACGGCAGGTCGGGTCGTTCCACGTCGCGTAGAGGGCACGGCAGAAACCGATCACGTCGCGGACTCGCATCCAACGATAGATGTGGTGCGTCTCGGGCACGTAGCCGACCAAATGCTTGACGCCGGTGGGGTTCTGCGCAACGTCGACGCCGAGCACGCGGGCTACGCCGGCCGTGATCGAAAGCATCCCCATGAGCATCCTGATCATCGTGCTCTTGCCCGCGCCGTTGGGACCCAGAAGCCCGAACGTGCTCCCGCGGTCGATTTTCAGGGAGAGATTGTTGACAGCCGCCGTCTTGCCAAATTTCTTGGTCACGCCCAACAATTCAATCGCCGGGCCGTCGTTGCTGCTGTTGGTCATGACTCCTGGCTCCTTTGCTTGTCAAATCCGTCCATCGAGGCGGCGAATATCTCCCGCAATTGATCCGCGCTCACACCTGCCGCGGATCCCGCCCGCAGGCCTTCCTCAAAGGCCTTTCGTACCACCTCCAAGGCGCCGTTCTGGGCAGACGTGGTCCCTTGGTCGGAGACATAAAGCCCTTTGCCCCGTTGGGAGTAGACCAAGCCGTCCCGCACCAGTTCGTCGTAGGCTCGTTGCACGGTGTTTGGGTTGACCTGCAGCCCGATCGCCATATTTCGCAAGGATGGCAGCGCCTCCCCTGGTCGATAGACCTCGGCCGCCACCGCCGAGCGGATTTCCGCGGCGATTTGCAGGTAAATGGGCACGTGACTGCTGGGGTTGATCTTCATTTTGCCTCACGACTGCATTAGTGCGCTAATGCATACAGTCAGTTTAGCACGATGAAACCAATTGTGCAAGGGGGCAATGGAAGATTTTCGAGGAGTGAAGAGGACGTTGTAAGTCCATTGCTAGAAGCAGAGAAACGAAAGAAGCCCAGCATTCGCTGAGCTTTTGAAACTACCCCCTAGGGGAGTCGAACCCCTGTTCTCGGACTGAGAATCCGATGTCCTGGGCCACTAGACGAAGGGGGCCCATCGCTCGCCTCCTTGAAGATCGATCGCAAAAACGCGAGTCATCATTTGTAATCTGGCCCCCCCGATACTGTCAAGCCCTGTTGACGTACCGGGTTGCTCTTGCCGGGAACGCCCCGGCCGGTCTATCATTCGGCCATCTGTCACCGGTCAAGGAAGACGTGATGCCGCAAGAAAGAGCCGCCCGACGTTTGCCCCCCTCGATCCGTTTCGCGGCGAGGAGAACCTGCTCTCAGCCCAGGCGCAGCGGCGCTGGTTGCTGGCACTCGTGATCGTTGGAGTGCTGCTCCGCTTGACCCGCTACCTGTTGCGATTCCCCCTGTGGGAGGACGAGGCCATGCTGTCGGCGAATTTGCTCGACCGTGGCTACGCCGGGTTGCTCCAACCGCTGCACTACTGCCAGGTCGCTCCGACGCTGTTTCTGTGGGGGCAATTGACGCTCGTCAAACTGCTTGGCTTCAACGAATATGCCCTGCGGCTGATTCCGTTCCTGTGTGGATTGGCCAGCCTGCTGGTGTTCCGCCACGTGGCCGGGCGATTGCTCCAAGGCACTGCACTCGTACTGGCCGTGGGACTGTTCGCTGTCGCTTATCCGATGACCCGTTATGCGGCGGAGGCCAAGCCCTATGGCTGCGATCTGCTCGTGGCGCTGGCCCTGCTGGCCCTGACGATCGAGTGGCTGCGGCGGCCGGACGAGACGCGATGGCTCTGGTGTCTGGCAGTGCTGGTTGCCCCGGCCGTGGGTTACTCGTTTCCCGCGATCTTCATGGCCGGCGGAGTAAGTTTGCTGATCGCTTGGGTGATGGTAGCAGGCACACTCCGTGTGCCGTCCGCCCTTTCTTCCGCTTTAGCGGACGGCACGGGGACTGTGCCTGCTACTTTGGCGGACGGCACAGGGACTGTGCCGGCTACCTCGTGGCTTCCGTGGATCGTCTATAACGTTCTCCTCGTTGCGAGCTTTGCCGCGGTGCTGGTCGTCAGCAAGGACTCGGTCGGCGCGACGAACCAGCAGGCGATGGAAGATACGCACTGGGCCAACACCTTCCCGCCGCTGGCGCAACCGCGGAAACTGCCGCTGTGGCTGCTGGAAACCCACGCCGGCGCCATGTTGGGCTATCCCGTCGGCGGCCCGAATTGGGGTAGCACCTTCTCATTGCTCTGTGTGATCGCCGGCGTGGCCGCGCTCGTGCGACGCCGACAGGGATTGCTCCTGGGCCTGTTATTGGCGCCGCTGGGGTTGAACTTCATTGCCGCGGCCTTGCATCGCTTTCCTTATGGCGGACATGCACGGATGACGCTCTTTCTCGCCCCGGCCTTTTGTACCCTGATCGCCGTCGGCCTGACGGCTGCCTTGAACTGGATTGAGGTAAGCAGCGGGTTAAAGCCGACCCTGCGTAGGGTGCGCTGTAGCCCGCCAGGCTATTTGAACGGCTGTACGATTGTCCTCGGTTTGCTGGCCCTGTTGGGAGCTGGCTCCTGGCTCCGCGACGTGACGCAGCCTTATAAATCGGCCACGACGTTGCGTGCCCGCGAGTTCGCCCAATGGTTCTGGTTCGAAATGGCCCACCAGAGCGAGTTGGTTTCTTGCGAGACCGATCTGAAGACGGATCTCTCGCCCGGCAAGTTGAACTGCGGTTGGTCGTCGCTTTATTTCTGCAATCAGCGGATCTATTCGCCGCGGCACGCGGGGCGCGAAGCCGGACCTGGACCATGTTTCCGTCGAGCGGCCGTTGCGTTGCGTGCTGTATCGATCGCCGAAGGAAGAGCAGGAGTCACCGTCGCCAGACCCACAGACTCGGCAGCGCTGGCTGGAGAAGATGCAGGCCGATTACGACCTGGTGGCCCACGACACCTATCCCTTTGCGGCCTACGACAAATCGGACCGCCGGCAGATCAGCGACGATTACGTCGAGGTTTTCAAGTTCGTGCCTAAGGGGGGCAGCACGGCCGAAGCGATGAAGCCGGGGCCGATGCAGAAGTAGGGTGGGACCAGATCGCGTAGCGAGCGCCGGCCCACCATCCGCGACTCCTACAGAAAAATGAAGGACAGAAATATGCAAACAAAGGAGGAAGATTGAGAACCACGAAATACACGAAACACACGAAAAGGGCAAATGACAGAAAAATGCACGACAGGAAGATGAAAGAAAAGAAGACAGGCAGAATTCCTTAGTTCCATTTTCCCGTCATTCCTTGTTCTTCTTTCGTGTATTTTGTGTATTTCGTGGTTTTTCTCCTCCGATCTTTCTGTCCCTCATTTTCTGTCAAAAGCAAGTCTACATCAGCCTATCGATCGCCACGGCCACCTTGCGGCACAAGACCATGAGGTCCTCGAACTGCTTGAAGGTCAGTGATTGATAACCGTCGCTCAAGGCGGTCTCCGGGTCGGGATGGACCTCGACGATCAAGCCGTCGGCCCCGGCGGCGACCGCGGCGGCGGCCATCCGCGCCACCAGCGCCGTGTGCCCGGTGCCGTGACTGGGATCGACCACCACGGGCAGGTGCGTGCGGTCGTGCAGGTAGGGCACCGAGGCCAAGGTCAGCGAGAACCGCGTGTGCGACTCGAAGGTGCGGATGCCCCGTTCGCAGAGCATCACGTTGGGATTGCCGACGTTGAGGACATATTCGGCCGCCAGCAAGAGCTCGTCGAGCGTGGCGCTGGGGCCGCGCTTCAATAAGACCGGCTTGCCCTCGGCCCCCACGGCCTCCAGCAGACGATAATTCTGCATGTTGCGGGCGCCGATCTGCAAGACGTCGGCATAGCGGGCCACGAGCTGGACGTCGTTCTCCGACATGACCTCGGTCACCACGGGCAGGCCGGTTTCCGCGCGGGCGGTGGCGAGGATTTTCAGGCCCTCTTCCTTGAGGCCCTGGAAGCTGTAAGGACTGGTCCGCGGCTTGAACGCGCCGCCGCGGAGGGCCGTCGCCCCGGCCGCCTTCACGGCCCGGGCCGTGCTGAGGGTCTGCTCCTCGTTCTCGATGGAGCAGGGGCCGGCGATCATGCCGACGTGGGCGTTGCCGACCGTCAGCGTGCCGACGCGGATCACGGTCGGCTCGGGCTTGACCTCGCGGCTGGCAACCTTGTACGGGGCGAGAATGGGCACGACTTCGGCCACGCCCGGACCGCTTTCCAGCGACTGGCGATACTCGTCGCGCTTCTCGCCGATGGCCGCGATCACGGTCCGTTCCGTGCCGAAGATGGGGTGGGCCTTCAGACCGAGGGCTTCCACGCGCTCGATCATGTGCTGGATTTCTTCGCGGCTGGCGCCTTTTTTCATGACGACAATCATGAAATGCATTGTCGCACATTGCCGGAAGAAGGCAAGTGCGAAGGAGCGCTTACTTGCTTACGGCAATTTCGGCCGGATTCCGAGCAAAAACGCGGATGGGATGGGAAGAATCCCGCCCCGCTTAGGATCGGCAAATCAATAAGCGTCGCCTTTCGCTCCACGAAAGTGGCGTCCTTTCGCGGAGCGAAAGGCGACTATGCGACAGTTAATGATTCGCTGGTCCCTACCGTCCGAGGAGATAATACTTGCTCCCCGCCGGGCTGAACACGGTCGTCACGACGCTGTCCGTGGCGGTGTCCCCCTGGTCGTCCGTGGCCGTTGCCACGTTGGTGAGCGTACTTCCGGCAGCCGCTGTCACGACGCCCTCGAATGTGATCGTGTCCGAGGTGTTCGGCGCCAAGGTGTTCAGTTTGAAGGTGAACGTGCTGGCCGAGGTCGTCAGCGAATATTGGCTGATTTCGAAGAAAAAGCGGAATCCCGCCGGCATCGGATCGGAGACCAAGACGTTCGTGGCTGCCGTCGTGAGCGAAGTGTTGGTTACGACCATCGTATAGGTCAGGGCCCCGCCGGAGGCCACCGACGGACTAGGGCTCGCCGTCTTCTTGATCGTCAGGCCCGCGTGCGAAGTCTGAACCACAAGCACGTTGATCTGCGTCGTCACCGTGGACGTGTTGTTGCTCAGATTCGGATCGGGAACGTTGCCCGTGACCGTCACGGTATTCGTGATGCTGCCGGCAGCGCTGGAACTGACCGTGGTGACGATATTCGTCGTGGCGCTGGCCCCCGAGGCCATGTTGCCGAGTTGGACGGAGATCTGGCCGCTGTTGTTCGTGACCGTGCCCTGGCCGCTGGACGAGACGTAGGTTTCTCCCGCGGGCAGGGTGTCTGAAAGGGCCACGCCCGTATCGGCGGACGGGCCGAGATTGGTCGTTGTGAAGGTATAGGTCAGTTGGCTGCCGGCCGTGACCGGATTGGGTGCGGCCGATTTAACTACGGACAAGTCGGCCTCGGCCGTGTTGACGAAGTTCTCGCTGAAGACCGTCGGTCCGACTGCCGCGATCGGTCCCACCTCGCCGTCGATGGCATTCACGCCGTTGATGGACAATTGGATGGCGCCGACCTGGGAGAAGTCGGCCCCGGCGCCACCGCCGACCGTAAAATAGTTGCCATTCGTACCGGCGTTCGAGCTGGAAAAGGCGACGAACTGGCTGTCGCTATTGTTTAGCGTGCCATCGCCGGTGTTGGTGATGGGAACGGTGGCCCAGGACCAGTCGCTGGCATCGGAGTAGACCTTGAGGACGATGAAACCGCTGCCGTGGTCGGCGGCCGCGTTGAGCTCAATTCCCGTGCTGGCGCCCTGCGACGTGAGATCAACCCCGCCCAGGCCGTTCGGGTTCAGTACGGCGGCGTTGCTATTGTTGCCGTCCCAGTTGACCTGGAAGATGCCGTTGGACGCCGCGTCGGCGCCAAAATCCAGCAGGCCGGGCCAATCGGAGTCCGCGCCCAGGTCGATGGCGCCCCCGGCCGTGGTGAGTTTCACGTACAGGTTGCGATTGCCGCCGATGGCATCCGTGGTTGGCCCGGACGACGACATTCCCGTCGTGCCGCCATGCAGCGAAGCGCTGACGTATTGCGAAGTCGATGCGAACGAGTCGATCGTCGTGCCCGTCGTGCCTTGCAGGGCGGAACTGGGGATGACCACCGTCTGCACGCTCTCGGCGGACGGGATCGTCAGCCCCGGCACGGGATCCTCTTGAACGAAGTAGGTGCCGGCGGTAGAGATGTTATTGAACGCATAGGCCCCGTTGGCGCCGCTAGTGGTCGTGCCCACGAGCGTCTCGTTGCTGCCGGGACTGTTGCCCTCGAAAACGTTGCTGCCGCCGCCATCGCTCCAGAGGTTGATCGTGACATTGGCCAGCGGCGTTCTGGCTGCTGCCGGTTAGGTTTTGGTAGACGATGCCGCTGATCGTGGGAAGCATTGTGGCCGAGAGCAGGGAGCGGGTCTCCAGCGATTCGAAACGCAGCCCGCGACGGTTCAGGCCCGACGATGCGCTGCGGCGTTTGCGGCCCAGAACGGTACCAAGACGGGCAAACCACGAAGCAGACTTTTTTGATCGGATAGACATGCGGACGCTCCTTGTCCAACGGTTGCGATGGGTTCTTTTCCTATATTCATCGGCTAGAGAGGGGCTGCAAATTCATTACCATCGGCAATCTACGCCGACATTAACGCCCTGGGCCCAGAATCCCGTGTCCTGGAAGCTGAATTGCGGCTGGGCCCCTCCCGTGCTCGCCGCCGGAGTGATCCCGGTGGGCGGGGCGCCGGGCAAAAGGTTCGAGTTTACCGTGCGATCGATCTGTTCGCCCGCCCGAGCCACGCGGCTCCAGTACAGGCCACTGTAGCCCACGACCAGGCGGGTGTGCCGGGTGAACTGGAAGCCGAGGTTCAAATCGAGTTCGGGCACGACGGCGAAAGTGTCCTGCGAGTAGTTGCCGATGTTCGTAGATTGGGCCAGCAGACCGCCGTTCTGTGAAGGCTGGGTCGCCAGAGGGTTGGTCGGCGTGGGCCAATATTGTGTCCCATTCGCGGTGGTGACCCGGGTGGAACCGCTGATCTCGACCGTGGAATGCGTGGAGCCCAAGGCGATGCGGGGGAACACGTCCAACGACCAGCGGTTCCGTTGGAATTCGAACTTCATGCCGAGGTCGCCGCCGTTGAACGAGTTCTGCGTGTTGAACTGGTCCTGGACCAGAAGGGCGTAGTTGGAATTTGCCTGCGCCACCGAGGTGTTGGTAATGGTTTCCGTGATGCCGAGCTGGTCCTCCAGGTCCAGATAGCGATAGCCGACGACAACGTCCGCGCGGAAGCGGTCGTGGTAGGTCGTCGAGCAGCAGTCGCAATCGTCGGTCCAGCAGCCTTCCTGGCGGCAAGTGGTGAAGAGGAAGTGCCCCCCGGCGCCGTGGAAGCGCGTGATCGCGTTGATGTCGATTGCGCCGTCGCAGCTATTGGGGAAAGTGCGTGGAAAGGCGACATTTTGCACATTCTCTTGGCCGATGCTGCTGTCGAAGAACGGCCGGGAGATGAGCGGGTTGCCGTCGGACCACCGGTAATAGCCGGCATTCTGGTCGTCCAGGGCGAAAAATTCGCCCTCGATACCGATAGTCGCACAGGGATTGAGCCACATTCCCGCCTGGATGCGGCCGCCGCCTACCGATTTATTGTTGATGTAATCGTTGCCGAAGAGCACAGTTGTGCCAGTTTCGTTCAAATATCCCTGATTCCCTGTATATTGCCCCGACGCGTTTACCGGGCTTGTGGCGGTTGGCGACGGCGCCGTGGTGACCAAGGCCGGCACATGGGTGCCGTTCTGCCACCACAGTAAGTAATCGGCTTTCACCCAGATACCCGTCGGACCGATGCAGAACAGCGGCCGCCGCGGCCCCCAGCAGGGTTCATCACAAAAATCGTCGCAGCAGGCCCTGCATGGACCTTCGTCGCACGCATCACAACCGACGTGATTGCATGTCTCACAGCCGTAGGGGCCATGGCCGACGATGGGGCCTGAGGAGACCATCGGGCCTGAGGAGACCATGGGGCCTTCTTCCATGGGAACGGGGGCTAGGGTCGGGCTGGTTGCCAGGGGAGATCGCTGCACTTCACGCGAGGGGATAGGCGTGGGAACGGGTTCTTGATAATTGCTCGCTTGCACGCTCGAGCCGTGCGAACGGCGGCGTTGCGGTGGCGAATTGGGGCGGTCCTGGAAATCGTCGGTTGCCGGTTCGAACGTGACTTCACGAAACGGCGACGCCGTGGTTCGCGGGGCCGGCTCGGCGGCCATGTCGTTCCGCGTGGGAAGACTCGGCTGCGACGTAATTCCCAGCGACCGCTCGTCTTTGTCAACCGGTGTGAACGACTCTCGCCGTATCGGGGCCGAGACATGCTGGGTGCGTGCCCGCGGACTCTCCACATTGCCGCCAACGATCCGCTGGCAGGTCATGTAAGGCATATCGCCGCCGGGCAGTGTTTTGATCGTGCCTTGCAAGTTGACCTGCTGGCCAACGCAAGATTCCAACTCGATGCCCTGCGCCGCTGCCACGTAGCCGCGCACCACACCCCAGCGATCAAGGACAACGTAGGGGGCGGCCCCGTTCTGATCGGCGGAATTGCGGTAGAGCTTTCCACTCATGGTGGAACCAGTGGCGGCATCCTCAGAAGAAGCCCGCCATCCACCTCCCTGTTCGGAGGGTTCCGCAGCAAGTGCAGGAATGGAGCTGATTAGTCCCAGGGCCACGACGAGAGATAGCTGTTGCCGGTTCACAGCGATTCCCTTAAAAAGAGGCAATTTAGGTTGTTGGAGCGCGTTAAACTCGATTGCAATTCCCCAACAGGAAAACTCACAACACTCTTTATCGTCTACTTAACCGGCAAACTCGCACAAATCTACGTAAAGTGAAAATTCGCGACAATCGGCTGGATTTACGTTGTTGTCCGTTTCACCTTGTTTATCCGCTGCATCCGCGATACCATGAACATATTACGTTCTTCACCCATTTTCGAGGTTCCAGGAATGACTTTGTTGTCCCGATCGATTGGCCGCCGGCGCATTGCCGGCGTTACGGCTTTTCTTCTGCTCGTCTCGGCATGCTTGACGCTCCAAGCTGCGCAGCTTACCAAGCCAAGTGCAAATGACCGCCACGTCGCCTTGGCTGTCACCTCGTTGCTAAAGCACGAGCATCTTCTCCGGCACCCCTTGGACGCCGAGATTTCCCAGCGCTGCTTGAAGACCTTCTTGCAGACCCTCGATCCGATGAAGATGTATTTCTACCAGAGCGACTACGACGTCTTTGCAACGTACAAGGACCGTCTTGCGGACATGGCGCAACAGGGCGATATCAGCTTCGCCTACATGGTCTTCAACACGTTCCTCGATCGGATCGACGAACGGGTGAAGATGGTCGACCAGATCCTGGCCAGCCATCAGGATTTCACCATCGACGAGCAGCTCGTGACCGACAAGGACGCGCTCACCTACGCCAAGACGCCGGCGGAGACTTACGATCGCTGGCGGAAGCGGATCAAGTACGACCTGCTCCTGCTGAAGGCCGAAAAGGCCGACGGCAAGACCGACAAGAGCGAAGGCAAGACGCCCGAGCAGCGTCTCGAGAAACGCTATCACAGCTTCGCCAAGCGCATGCACCAGACCCACGCCGAGGAGTTGCTGGAGATGTACCTCACCAGCCTGACCACGGCCTTCGATCCGCACACCACGTACATGTCGCCTTCGACGGTGGAGAACTTCAAGATCATGATGGGCTTGAAGCTGGAAGGCATCGGGGCCTCGCTGCAAGGCATCGACGGTTACACCGTCGTCAAGCAGATCATCGCCGGCGGGGCCGCCGAAAAGGAAGGCCACCTCAAAATCGACGACAAGATCATCGCCGTGGGCGAGGGCGAGAGCGGCGAGCTGGTCGACGTCGTCGACATGCCGCTGCGACGACGTGGTGAAACTGATCCGCGGCAAGCCCGGCACGGTGGTCCGCCTGCAGCTTACCTCGCTCAAGGATCCCAAGCCGCACGAGATCAAGATCACGCGGGCGACGATCGAATTGAAGAACAGCGAGGCCCAGGGCCAGGTCTTCGACGCGGGCCGTCGTGCCGATGGCAAGCCCTACAAGATCGGCGTGATCAATCTGCCCAGCTTTTACATGGACATGGACGGCGCCCGCCAGGGCAATCCCGATTACCGGAGCACGACCCGCGACGTTCGCCGCATTCTGCAAGGTTTCAAGGAAAAGGGCGTCGAGGCCGTGGTTCTGGATCTCCGTACCAACGGCGGCGGCTCGTTGACCGAGGCCATCAGCCTCACCGGCCTGTTCATCAACGACGGGCCCGTGGTGCAGGTCAAGGATGCCGACGGGCGGGTGACGCCCTACGTCGATCCCGATCCGGACATCGATTGGAACGGCCCGCTGGTCGTGGTCATCAGCAAGTTCAGCGCCAGCGCCAGCGAGATTTTCGCGGGGGCCATCCAGGACTACAACCGCGGCCTGATCGTGGGCGACAAGTCGACCCACGGCAAGGGCACGGTGCAAAGCCTTTTGAACCTGGGCGAGCAGTTGTTCCGCGTGGCCAACGCCCCGAAGATGGGCGAATTGAAGATCACGATGCAGCAGTTCTACCGGCCCGGCGGCGACAGCACCCAGCGCCGCGGCGTAGTCTCGGACATCGAATTGCCCTCCTTGAGCACGCATCTGAAGGACGTGAGCGAGGCCGACCTGGATTATTCCTTGCCCTTCGACCACGTGCCGCCGCAGCCCTTCAAGAAGTTCGATCGGGTGAATCCCGTGCTGGTCGATCAGCTCCAACGGCTTTCGGCCGCCCGCTGCGCCGCTTCGGAGAAGTTCCAGAAGGTCCAGCGGAACATCGTCCATTACCAGCAGCAGATTGCCAAGAAGGCGGTCACGCTCAACGAGGCCAAGTTCCTCAAGGAGCGGGCCGAATTGAACGCCGACAAGGAAGAGGAAAAGGCGATCGAGAAGCTCAACGAGAATCCGTCGGCCATCGAACGCGATTTCTACCTCGACGAGGTGTTCAACATCGCGACCGACTACATGAACCAGGCCCAGGTGGTGAAGGCCAACTGAGAGGCTGCTACTTTGGCTTGCCGTTTTGCCCCTTGGCCTGTTTCTCCCGCGCCCGCCGGAGTTCGCCTTGCAGCTTGGCATGCTCGACGACGGCGTTGTTTTTCTCCCGGCTATAGTAGAAGCCCGTGGCCGCCATGTCGGCCAGGGCCAAGAGCGCCATCCAGAGCACGAGCGCCAGCACCCCACTCCAATAAATCACGAGAAAAAGCCGTGAAGCGGGCCAGGCGATGAGCAACTGACCGATGAAGATCGCCACGCCCAGCACCCCGAGCATGGCGCTGGTCTGCATGCGGCGGCGATACTGCCGACGGCGGAAGTCCTGCTCCCGCGGGTCGATGCCGGCGCCTTGCAGCCGCTTCCACGCGCGGACGTGCCAGGCCATCAACCCGGCCGACGAAACGCAGAGGACCAGGGCAACCAGGACGCTCGATAGGTAGTTTATTTCAAATCTCAAATTTCCAGTTCACGGTTCCCGCAGCCACTCCTGCAACACCCAGCCGACCTTCGCCAGACTGAGGGCCGAGCAATGTTCGGGCGTGTCGCCTTGGGTGTGCCAGTATTTCAAGTAGGTATCCATGCCGATCAGATCGCAGGCCGGAATCTTGGCCACGTCATGCAGCGCGAGGTGGTCGTCGCGAACCGCGTAGAGTGACGGGCGAGGAACGAACTCTGGCACGCCCAGCCGTACGGCGGTGGCCCAAAGGTCGTTGACCAGCGGCCGGCTGTCGTCCCAGGTCACACTGTTGGGCTCCTCGAGCAATTGCAGTTCGGCGCCGCCGACCATGTCCAGCAGCACGGCATAACGATAACGGAAGGCCGGCGGGTGCTTGGCGTAATCGTCGGCAAAATACTCGGAGCCGCAAAAGTACTTGCCGTCGTCCTTGAAGATGAACTCCTCGCCGTCGAAGAAGACGAAATCGACGCCCACCTTGGGCGGATTCTTGGCCAATTCGTTGCCCAATTCCATGAGGAGGGCAATGCCGCTGCCGTTGTCGTTGGCCCCCACGAAGCGGCCGTGGCGATCGACCGGGTCGTGAAGCGGAAAGGGCAGCGTGTCGTAGTGGCCGCAGAGCATGATCCGTTCTCGATTCGCGGCACGTTCGTCCTGTTGATTTGCTTGTGCCGCAGGACTGAAACGCACGATCATGTTGGCCATCGGCACCTTGTGGCCGATCATCTGCTCGTCGGGGCCATCCAGCGGATAGGGGACCTTGAACCGCTGGAACTCAACCTTCGCCCCCAGCTTCTCAAAATGTTCGGCCAGAAACTTCTGCTGCGCTGCCATCGCATCCGAGCCGCTGCGACGCGGTCCGAGGTCGCAAAGCTGTTTCAAGTAGTCGTAGGCCCGAGCCCCGTTGAAGGGGATTTTCTCCAGCTTCAACCCCGAGTCGGCAGCCAGCAGCCGGCCGCCGAAGAAGTTGGGGATTGGACAATAATAGGTGATCGCCAACGCCGCGAGGCCGAGCCCGCTGACGGCGATCGCTCCCCAGAGAAACAGCGTCTGGCCCGAAAGTCTCTTGCGAGGCTCGGGGGAATTCGTGGGCGGAACGGGCGTTGCGTGGCGACGGACTCTGTTCATACTTTTCTATTTTATCCGTTTTCCCCGCGTCGTGGAATTGCAGAAAGTTGTTTACTTTCGCAAGAACCAGCGATCCAGCACGACCCGGCGTACGAACCAGCGTTGCCGCAGCAGCCAGCGGGCCAGGCGGCGGCGCAGGCCGGAAGTAACGCGCGGCGGTGGAACGCGCGGCGGCCGCGGGCCGAAATGGGCCTCCATGCGGCGACGATAGGCATCGAGCGCTTCCAGGCCATAGTCGCCCCGCGCGGCCAGGATCGTCTCCGCGGCCATCAGCCCCGATTGCACGGCCGGGCGGATCCCCTCGCCACTCTCGGGGTATGCCAGCCCCGCCGCGTCGCCGATCCACAGAACACCCGCAGCCGCCAGCGGCCGGGCCGCCTGCTGGTAGGTCAAATAGGCGTGACCGGGAAACTTCGCGGGCAGGTCGTCCGGCAGCCGGCCCTGCTTTTTCAGCCATGCGTAGAAGTCGTTTACGTGCTGCGGAAGCTGTTTCGGATCGACGCGGCCCAGCCCGATGTTGAGGTGATTACCTTTGCGGAAACACCAGCCATAGCCCAGCAGGTCGTCGCAGAAGTAGAGTTCCGGCGACTGCGGTGCCACCCGGCAAGCGGCCTCCTGGTCCGCACGGAGCTCGATTTCCATCTCCTGGGCCGAGATTGCCGGGCCGCGCTCGCCGGGATCGCCCAGGAGCCGCGCGACGGGACAGAAATGGCCACCGGCCGCCACCAACATCGATGCCTGGTACTGTCCATTGACGATCCAGCCGCCGGCACTTCGCTCGATCGACTTCACCGCTTCGCCTAGGGCCAGTCGGGCCCCGCAGCGCCGCAGGAGATAATCGTCGAACTGGCGGCGGAGGATGCCGTAGCTGACCGTTCGGCCGTAGTCGACCTGCACACTCGGTCCGCCGATCTGTCCGATGCAGAAGCCCGACATCGGCTGGAAGACGCGGTCCCGGGAGTATTCCTCCACGTCGAGTTTCAGATCGTCGACGACGCCCGGGGTGATCCATCCGGAGCAGAGTTTGCTGCGCGGGAACTCGGCCTTGTCGACGATCAGCACGTCGAGTCCTCCGCTGCGCAGTTGGCCCGCGCAGGTCGATCCGGCGGGGCCGCCGCCGATGATGATGACGTCATGTTGTGTCACGTTATCGTTTCCTCGTCCAGGGAATCTCGTTCGATCCGTGCCGCGCGAAGACAACCTGGAAAAGTTGCAAGGAACCGGTGCGGAAGGCGGCCACCGAGCCAACAAGGTAAAGCCGCCAGGCACGGACGAAGGCCGCGTCGAACATCTCCTCCACGCGCGGTGCGGCGGCCTCGAAGCGGTTGCACCAGTGCTGTAGCGTGAGGGCGTAGTGCAGCCGCAGATTCTCCACGTCCAGCACCGAGAACGATCGCGGTTCCAACACGTCCATGATCTCGCGCAGACTCGGCGCATACGCGCCGGGGAAGATCCGACGCTGGATCCATTCATTCAAGCGGCCGGGATAGTCGCGGCCGATCGTGTGTACGATGCCCCGTCCGGCGGGCCGCAGGCATTGATGGATCACCTCGCCCAACTGGTGATAACAATTCGTGCCCACGTGCTCCAGCATGCCGATCGAAGTGAAAACGTCGAACTGGCCGCGAATCGTACGATAATCGTCCTCGATGAACTCGACGCGGGCTTCCAGCCCTTCAGCCTTGGCCCTCTCGCGGGCCGTGCGGATCTGTTCGCGGGAGACGTTATAGGCCTTCACCGTGACGCCGTAATTCCGCGCCATGTAAAGCGCCAACGCCCCCCAACCGCATCCCGCCTCGACCACCGTCTCGCCCGGTTTGAGCCACAGTTTGCGGCAGATCAACTCCATCTTGGCCGTTTGCGCTTCTTCCAGCGAAACGTCGGGCGAAGGAAAGTAGGCGCAGCGTGTACAGCATTTCCCGATCGAGCCACAGGCGATAGAAGTCGTCACCGAGATCGTAGTGGTGATGAATGTTCGATCGCGAGCCGCCGAGCGTATTGGCCCGCGGTTTCCGCCGCCACTCGGCCAGGAGCGCTGCCAGGCCGTCGCGTGACTGCACGTCTTCGAAGCGATAAACGATCTCCAGGAACTCCAAGAGATCGCCCTCGACCTCGATGCGGCCATCGCCCAGCGCATCGCCGAACGTCAGGTAAACGTTGGCCAGAAGCTGCCAGAACGTGCGGCGATCGTGGATTTTGACCCGGGCCTTGGGAGCGGCGTGGCCGATCGCTTCGCCGTCCCAAAGCACCAACGCGATCGGCGGGCTGCCCAGCGCGCCGAGCAGGCGACGTACCAACCATCGCTCCACGGCCCACACCCGGCCGCATTTCCGTCGGGAAACAGTCTCAAGCGACCTTCGAAAGGGCCTGCCCGACCATTGCGGCGGCAAGGCTGCCCGAGAAGAAACCGATGAACCCATCCGCGGCACCTCCCATTCTACGATCCAGGGGAACTGCAATTCAGTTCGGTTGCATCCAGCCTATTGTACCATTTCGGACAATGGTTACAATTCCCTGAGAATGTTGAAACATTCCCCCTCTGGATCGTAAGAGGTCTAGATTCCGCCATTCTTTCCCCCCTAGCACAAGAGGAAACGCATCGATGTCTCGATATTGGCTCCGTACGCTGGCCGTCATTTTCGTTTTGGGCACGAGTGTGAGTGCCTTGGCCCAGGTTCCCCGTAATCCGCCCCCCAATCGGCCGGGGCCCAGACAGGAAGGTTCGGCCGCGGGCCCCACGTACTCGGGGGAGGGGGCCGGGCCGTCTGCCGCGGCTTCCAGCAAGTTCCTCACGATCCCCGGCCTGATGCCCTTGAGCATGGAAGGGGTGCAACGCGAAATCGGCCTGACGTCCGGGCAGAAGCAGCAGTTGAAGGCCGTTTCCGCGGGTTACATGGCGTCGATGCAGCAGTTGGGCAAGTCGTTCCGCGAATTTTCGCCGGAAGAGCAGCAGAGTCGATCGAAGGACATTAACGACCAGGTCGCCCAACTTGCCCGCAACGCCCAACGCAAGGCCGAAGCGATCCTGACCCCGAAGCAGTTGCAGGCGGTGGAGAAGATTGCCTTCCAGTTATCGGCCACCGGCGCACTGGCTGACCCCGGCCTGCAAGAGAAGCTTGGCCTTAGCCCGGTGCAACGTCAGCGGCTGACCACAATCTACGAGCAGGCGGGCGAGAAGATGCAACAGCTTCAGCGCGACACGGCTGCGCAGGTGATGCAACTGATCGACGCAGAGCAAGCCGCCGAGTTGAAGAAGCTGATCGACGCAGAGCAGAAGCCGCGATAACTTCACTTCCCCTCTTCCACCCGGATCGGGGCAAAAGCCGTCTCGCCATTGGCCTCGACGGCCAGGACGTAGTAGCCCGGCTTCACCAGGGACTCGGCCGCGATCGCCAGCTTGCGATTGCCATACCAGGAAGTTTCACCCTCCGGGACTCGGCGCGCGTGCCAAGTCCTCATTCGCTGGAAGCTTACTGACCGCGACGGACCATTCCACGATCAGATTCTCCATCAGCTCTCCGAGCTTCTTCGGCCCCGCCACGGTTGTTGCGGAAAGGGCCGCAAAGCGGGCTGTGCCATCCGCGTAGATGAAATCGCGGCCCTGCCTCTGCCGCACGGCCGCCCAGGCCGCCCCGTTCCCGACACGGAAGAACTTCAGCATCAGGCGGCCGGCGTTCCGCACGTCGAGCGTCACTGTTGCCGTTGCATGGGGCCGATAGACCGGTTCCACGACCATTCGCAGAATCGTATTGTTACGTTGGATCTCCGTCAGCCACTCTCGGCGACGCTCGTTATCCATCGCATCCGCCCCAGGCCGCCCAAGCAACCTCACCGCCCGCACGACGTCCACGTGCCGCCGTTCGCCCAGTCGCCAATAGGCCTTTCCTTCCGCCCCTTCCCGCATCCACGCTTCGCCGCAGTGGGCCTCGGGCCAAACGGCCGGATCGAGTTTAACTCCGGATTCCGGGGATTTCCGGCTAGTCTTCTCCTTCTTCCCGCTCCTCGCTCCCTGCTCCCCGACCCGCTGCGCAGGTGCCCCGCCCGCTCCCCGCTCCCCGTGCCAAGTCAAGTGACGTTCCAGCAACTTCATCGCCAGCAACCAGGCGGCCTCGGGCGGCAACTCATCGTCGCTGTAAACCCGCGTGATGTCGTCCAGCAGAGCAAGCTTGCGGACCATAGTTTGGCTTTCGACAAAATCATCCAGGAGGCTCTTCGTCCGCACAATTTGCGAGTCTCTCGCCTGCGCGTTGAGCGCGATCACGCAAAGGCGATATTTCTTCAGTCCCTCAGGCCCTTCCACCTGAACTTCACCCGCGAGGGTCAGCAGGCCGCGGTCGCGGTTATCGAAAACGAAGTTGTCGGCCTTCAACATTGAAAACGGGGCGACACCGCGAACCACCACCCCGCCATAACCGGCAAGACGGACCAGACTGCCCAGCCCGTCGGCCTCGCGCTGCACGTGCTGGCACTCAATCGACATCGATAGCAGGAAGATCCGCACGTTGCCGTCGTAGAATCGCATGCCATGCCCGGTCGATTGGTGCTGGCTGACGAAGGTCATCGACCCATGGCACTCCCGCAACTCGTCATCTCGTAACACAGACAATCCCGGTATGATCACGGCATTTTGCGCGGCCGCTTCTTGCCTTTTCGCTTCCTTTTCGGCGTTCCGCCGCAACGTCTCCCGGAACTGCGTCGCAAGCCAGACGACCATCATGCCCGCCGCGACGATCAGGCAGCCCAGCGAGAGCGCGAAGACGATTCTCCTCGCGTAAATCGCAGAACGTCCGCCGCGCATAGCAATTTCGTTTACTGCGTCCATATCGTTCATTATGTCGCCTGCAACTGGCGGAGACAACTGCAGGTCTGCCCGCCGCCTTCCCCTCTCCCCCGATTTGAGGTAAACTTAAGGGCGAGAGATTTATGTTTGTCGATGAAGTGGTCGTGTGTTTCGAGGCGGGCAAGGGGGGTGACGGTTGCGTCAGCTTCCGGCGGGAGAAGTATGTGCCTTTGGGCGGGCCGGACGGCGGCGACGGCGGCGACGGCGGCAGCGTGATCCTCGTCGCCCGCGAAGGCGTCGATAGCCTGGCCATGCTCGCCCATCGCAAGTCGTGGAAGGCCAAGCCGGGCGAACATGGCACTGGCGCCAACTGCCACGGGGCCTCCGGCAAGGATTTTACGATCGCCGTTCCGCCGGGCACCGTGATTATCGACGCCGAGCACGGCCACATATTGAAGGACCTGGCCAAGGAAGGCGACCAGGTCGTGGTGGCCCGCGGCGGCAAAGGGGGCAAAGGCAACAACCGTTTCAAGACGGCCACCAATCGGGCTCCGCGGCAATCGACGCCCGGCGAGCCGGGCGAAATCCGCACCGTGCGGCTGGAACTGAAGTTGATCGCCAACGTCGGCCTGGTGGGCATGCCCAACGCCGGCAAGAGCACATTGCTCAGCCGTCTTTCCCGCACCGGCCCGAGATCGCCTCCTATCCGTTCACCACCAAACATCCCAACCTCGGCCTCGTGCAGATCGACGGCGACCGCTCGTTCGTGATGGCCGACATTCCCGGGCTGATCGAAGGGGCCCACGCCGGCGCCGGCCTGGGCCACGAGTTTCTTCGCCACATCGAACGGACCGGCATCCTGGTCCATCTCGTCGAGCCCGAGCCGATCGACGCCACCGACCCGATCTTGAACTATCGCACGATCCGCGGCGAGTTGGAACAATACAGTGTTGACCTGGCCGCCCGGCAGGAGATCACCGTCGTCACCAAGGCCGATCTTCCTCGAGCGCAAGAGGTCCGCCGCCAGTTGGCCGGTCTGCTGGAGCGCGACGTGCTGCTGATCTCCGCCGTTACCGGCCAGGGCCTGAACCAGTTGGTGGGCGCAGTTGCGCAAACCTTGCGGCCGGCGGAAGAGAAGTGGTAAATGGAGCAGCGTTGGTTATACTAAGAACAGAAGGTTATTTTTGTTCAGGAGTGACTATGCAAACCGTTGAAGCCATTACTGCCGCCATCGCCGAATTGCCGCGCGAACAGGTGGATCAGATCCGCGCTTGGCTGGACGAGCGCGCGGCAGCCGAATGGGACGCTCAAATCGAACGCGACGAGCGTGCGGGCCGATTGGACGCTTTGGCCGATCGTGCGCTGGCGGAGCACCGAGCCGGTCGGACGCGACCTCTATGACACACCACTATGATCGTGCCATTCAGGACTAACGGAAACGCCGTGCTAGAATTAAGGGCGACCAGGCAAGCAAACGGTCGTGTTGCAGGTTGGCCGTTCGGTGGTTAAAATTGCCGGTTAGGGAGTTCAAAGGAGTTCCGTTCCATCGTCGCCGAAGTGCCGACCGTTTACGACAGTGACAAATATCGCCATTTCCTCGTAGGATGGCCGTTAGGAGCAGCAATGAGTCAACTTTCAAGTTTCCCTCTTTCGTCCGGTCATGGGATGTTCCAAGAAAACACTGATGTTCGTCCGCTTGCCGAAGGACCCGTCCGAGGGTCCCTTCCTGGATATGTTCGGATACCACTAGACCAGGTGCGGATTTCCGAGCATCCTGAGCCCGATGAATTCGAGTGGAATCCGGCAGAGCTTGAAGTGCAGTTGGCAGTTGAGGAGTTCTACGAGTCAGCCAATGCCGATCTTGAAGCAACTTGATGCCGATGCTCCCTTGAATCAGGGCGATGTCCTGAAAGGTCTCCGGCTCTACAGCACGGGACACGATTGGGGAAGCACTGATGCGTCAGGAGGCTCGCCGGAGTGGGCCAAGCACTGTGTATACTCAATGGTCGTATCACGTCCCTGTGTTGTTTACCACAAGCCTGCGATCACGGTTGCGGCAATCAGCGTCGTCAAGGGAGACGTGCCCAGCATCGTCAAGTCATTTGCAGAAGTGCGGGCCTTTCTGAATCATCTGCGAGACGGCTATGGCAGGCCGGACCGATTCTATTTGGGCCAGATTCCCAATGCCGATCTGGGACGTTACTATGCACACTTGGACTCATTTCACACGGTCGCGAGGCCGGGGGATGCGGAATTGAAGGCGTTTCTCGCATCCAATCGCGTTGCAACCCTGACAGATTCTTTCCGGCGAGACTTGTACCTGCGCGTCCTTGCGTGCATAGCGAACTTGGGGTTCGATGACTATGGATGGTTGTCCGATCGCAACCTGCAATGGCTCTTAGAGGCTGGAGATGCGGAATTGCATCAGAAGAAGGCTGGCTTGGCCTCTGAAAAGACCAAGCTGGCTGAAATTCTGGCCAGTGGCGAGAGCAAAAGCGCTAGCGAGAAGAAGAACCGCGAGAAAACGCTTGCCAGCCAGCAAAAAGAAATAGAAGATTTTGAACGAGACCTTGGTGCGTACAGAAGGGAAGCCCAGAGTCGGGAGCAGAAAGCCGATTGAGTGCGCCACCCGTCCCCCTCATCGCCGTCGACGTTGGCAACTCGCGGATCAAGCTCGGCTTGTTTCGGCAAAAGGTTGCCACAGGCCTGCCCGAGCCGGAGGCCACACTGCACCTCACCGGACGGCTGCCGGAGTTCGATCAACTCGGTACCTGGCTCGCGGCAATCGGTGACAAAAGCCATCTCCGCTGGCATCTCGGCAGCGTCAATCGCCCGGCGGCGTCACGGCTGATCGACTGGCTCCGCGATCATCGCGCGGACGATGAAATCATGTTGTTGACCTCGGGCGATCTGCCGTTGGTCGTTAGCTTGCCGCGGCCGGACATGGTCGGCGTCGATCGATTGTTGGACGCCCTGGCCGCCAATCGCTTGCGGACGCCCGGCCACCCGGCCGTCGTGGTCGATGCCGGTTCCGCCATTACCGTCGATCTGGTCGATGCGGGCGGCGCCTTCTGCGGCGGTGCGATCCTGCCGGGCATTGCCATGTCGGCCCGGGCGCTGCACGAATTCACCGATCTCCTGCCGCAGATCGACATGGCCGAATTGGCCGAGCCGCCCTCCGCCCTGGGCACGGCAACCGCCGCCGCGATGCGTTCCGGGCTTTTTTGGGGCGCCATCGGGGGCGTGCGGCAACTGGTCGAACAATTCACCGGCAACGGCGCTGCCGAGGTCTTTCTCACCGGCGGCGCGGGCCCGTCGTCGCGCAGCTTATGGGCACGGCCGCCCGCTACGTACCGCATCTTACTCTGGCCGGAATCGCCCTGGCCGACACCTGGCAAGAGGAGTAGGGTGGGACAAGCGAGCGCCGGCTCACCATGATCGAGAATGATAGAAGCAATGGTGGGCCGGCGCTCGCTACGCGATCTGGTCCCACCCTACCATTTATCACCCATTCCGAAACCGCCATGAAAACCGCCTGTTTTACCGCCCTCCGCCGCATCGAACTGGTCGACGCCCCCGAGCCCGTGTTCCAACGGCCGAGCGACGTGCTCCTGCAAATCGACCGTGTCGGCATTTGCGGCTCCGATGTCCATTACTATCTGGAAGGACGCATCAGCAACCAAATCCTTCAATATCCGGCAACAGTCGGGCACGAGTGTTCGGGCACGGTGCTGGAAACCGGTACCACCGTAAAAGGATTGAAAGTCGGCGACCGCGTGGCCGTCGATCCGGCCTTTTCCTGCGGCGAGTGCGATCAATGCCTGAGCGGCCGCGCCCATACCTGCCGCCTCCTGCGTTTCATGGGCAATCCCGGCGAGGCCCCCGGCGCCCTGGCCGAGCGTTACGTCGCCCCGGCCGCTTGCTGTGCGTTGATTCCTGCCTCCATGTCGTTGGACGAAGCCATGCTCGTCGAGCCACTCTCGATCGGCTTGCACGCGGTGCGGCTCTCGCAGCTCGCGGCCGGTATGAAGATTGCCATCTTCGGCGCCGGTCCGATCGGTCTGTCGGTGCTGCTCTGTGCAAAGGCGACTGCGACTTGCTCTGCAATGGTGACCGATCTCTTGGATGAGCGTCTCGCGGTTGCCCGGCGGTGCGGGGCCAACGCTGTAGGGAACGCCCGGCAGACCGACATCGTCGCGGCGATCTCCCAAACTGAGCCTCAGGGGCTGGACTTGGTCTTCGAATGTTCCGGCGATCCGGCCTGCGTGGAGCAGGGACAATTGCTTCTGCGGCCAGGCGGCGCCTTGATACTGGTCGGCATACCGCCCGTCGATGCCGTGGCGTTTGATCCGCACCGCATGCGTCGCTGCGAGTTGCGTTTTCAGGCGGTGCGCCGGCAGAATGAGTGCGTGGCACGCGCGATCCGTCTGATTGCCGAGCGGCGGCTCGATCCGTCGCCGCTCTTGACGCATCGGTTTCTTCTCAGCCAGATTTCCGCCGCCTTCGAACTCGTCGCCGGCTATCGCGACGGGGTGATCAAAGCCGTGGTCGATGTGAGCCGTGGGGCGTGAATCTCCCTCTTCGACCAGTCTATTCCGAGGCGCCGGCGCTGACATCGTAGCGCTCAAATGCCCAGCCGACCAAGAGGGGAATGCCCAGTACGGGGAGAAGCAACGTCACCCAGGCAAAAAGGCAAGCTGCCGGCAGGCTCTGGGAGAGCAGATAGACGACCGCCGCACCGCCCGCCGCCAGGCCACCGCAGACGCCGAGCACGAAGAACTTGGCCAGCATGAAGAGCACGACGCGGCCCATCTTCAAAAAGCCTTCCGAACCGGTTGCCACGCGCGGAGACGGATAGAGCAAGAACAGGAAGTTCTCCGTGCCGAAGAGGATCCAGTTGTATGGCAGGGCAAACAGGCCGGCGGCGAGCATCTCGGCCGCGGCGGTGGGCACGCAGACAGCCGTGACGGCGAAAGCCGACCATTGCAGCAGGGTCAGAACCACCGTGATCACGAGCATCTGTCCGCCGGCCATCGCCAGCGGCCGGACGGGCAGCGACTTCAGAAGCTCCATGCGCTCATAGTCGCCCTGGAACCCAAGCGGGGCCTGGGCCGAAACTAGGAACGTCGCGTAGGCCGCCACGCCGATGACGATGTGCGGCAGGACTGCCGGCAATCCATGATGCTCGCCGTGAGCGCCGAGGGCCATGGGAACGCCCATGGCCAGCACGACAATTACGGTCAGCAATATCGCCCCGCGGCTGCCGCGGAGGGCCTGGATGGCCTGCCGCCAGAGCAAGGGCCCGGCTCCGCCCAGCCAGGGCGGCTGGGGCAGTCGCGAACTGCGCAACCTGGCCGGACCGCGGGACAAAAATGGCGCCGCCGGCGACGCGCCGCCGGCGCTCCTCGATCTGCCGGCTGACGCGGGCGGCCGTCTCCAGGTAATTGGCGTCCAAGCGGATTGCCAGCGCGTAGGCGGCGACAACCAGCGTCGCGCCCAACGCCGCCCAGCCCAGCGCGTCCGGGAGTAAGCGCTCGGCGGTGATGATCTTGGCGAACACAGTGAAGGGCGCCAGAACGATTTCGGCCGCCGGCGAATGCCGTGCCTGCAGCAACGTCTCCTGCCAACTGCCGTCGAGCCCTTGGCCGGCGGCTTGCCCCGCGCTACGGCGGCGGCGACGATCACTCCGCCCAGGAGCAATTTGCGGGCCCGGGTATAGGCCCGCTCGCTTACGCTCTGGGCAACGAGCTGGGCGCACATGGTAAGACTGCCGAGCAAGAGCCATGCCAGAAAAGAACCGACCGCGGCCGCGGGCCAGGAGTGAATGTAGAGCGGCATCGAGATGGGGAAAAGCAACGCGATGCAGACCGCAGCCGTGACGCTGCCGAGGATCTTATAGACCAGGATCTGCCGGCGGGGAAACGGGGCAGGGAAGAGGAAGTCGACCTCGGCAGGCGTGAAGTAGAGCGCCCGCGTGCCCAGCGAAGTAACGATGGAAAGGACCACGAACAAGAGCATCCCGACGGGGGCCGCCTCGCGGAACCAGTCGGCACGCTGGCCCAGCATCCCGGCGAAACCGACCGAAAAGGCCACCACCAGGCTCGGCCCGAACATCATGCCCAGAAAGAGCAGCGTGAACACGCCCAGCGCCGCGCCGCGCCGCGACTTGAACCTGCGGACGATCGCGCGGATGCTGCCGCGGATCCGCAGCCGGTAAAGTTTCCAGAGGGCGGAGTGCATCGTCTCCTCTACGATTCCGTGGCCTTGAAAAAGACGGCCTCCAGGGAGCCTTCTCCTTGAAGATCCGGATAGCAAGCCCGGGCCTCCTCCAGGGTGCCGCGGAACAGCCGCCGGCCCTGGTGCAGGATCAAGAGGTCCGTGCAGAGGTCCTCGATGAGCGACAACAGGTGAGAACTGATGACCACGGCTGCGCCGGCGGCCGCCTGCCGGCGGATGGAGTCCTTGAGCGTGCGGATGCCGCGGGGGTCCAGCCCCGTCATCGGCTCGTCGAAGAGGATCGCCGACGGCCGATGTAGGTACGCGCAGCAGATGGCCGCTTTCTGCCGCATCCCCCGCGACAGTTCGCGAGCGGGCGTATCGCGCTTGTCAGCCAGTTCGAACTGCGCCAAGAGCAACTCGGCGGCAGCAGAGAAGGCGGGCACGCGGTAGGCCGCCGCAATGAAATCGAGGTGCTCCCAAACGGTCAGGGAATCGAACAGCCGGGGATCGTCGGGCACGAAGGCCAACTGCTGCTTGGCCGCGATGGGGTCCGCGACCATGTCGTGTCCGCCGATCAGGAGCCGGCCGGCGGTCGGCTGCAGGATTCCGGCCATGGCGCGGAGGGTCGTGGTCTTTCCGGCCCCGTTCGGGCCGAGCATTCCCAGGATCGACCCGGCGGCAACGTCAAAAGACAGGTCCTGCACGGCCAGGGTCTCACCGTAGTTCTTGGAGAAGCCGGTTGCGGAAATCATGCGTGTCACGCGTCTGGACGGATAGGTTGAAAGCCCCCGCAGGCTGCGCTTGGCAGCCGCACAAGTGGCATTCTACCATACGCAGGTGACGGGCGGAGACCCTATCCCCAGGGTCGCATCTATCGCCGGTCGTTATCAATTGACCTTTTTCTCGCCTTTTGATACGGTGGCGGCAAGATCCTCCCGAAATCATCCTTGTATCCTTATGTTCCATCGCCTCTGGAACTACATTCTGAGCGTCTTGCAGAAGACCTGGGAAGGCTGGCAGGAAGACGACGGCTTCCTGCTCAGTGCGGCGATGGCCTACTATGCGGCCTTTTCGCTCTTCCCGCTCTGCCTGGTGCTGATCTCCATCCTCGGTTTCGTGCTGCATTTCTCGCCGCGGGCCGACAACGCCCAAGCGGTGCTGCTCGACCAGGTCAAACAGCAGGTCAATCCCTGGCTGGCCGACCAGCTTCAGGCCCTGCTGGCGGGTGTGAAGGAGAATGCCGGGCTGGGCGGACCGCTGGGGGCCGTGACCCTGCTGGCGGCCGCGATCGTGGTTTTTCTTCAGCTCGATTACATCTTCGGCCGCATTTTCGGCGGGACGAAAACCCAACCGCGGGCCAGTTTGTGGGGCTACGTCCGCACCGTGCTCTACGATCGGCTCTCGGCCTTTCTCATGCTCCTGGCCGTCGGCGCGCTATTGCTCGGCCTGTTTGCCGCCAACGTCTATATTTTGACGGGAGTCCGCATGAATATCGAAAATAAGCTCCCCGGCGGCGCCATGCTTTCCGGCTGGACCCAATTCCTCTTCACCGCCGCGACCAATGCCCTGCTTTTCGGTTTGATCTACAAGGTCTTGCCGAAAGTGGCCATTCGCTGGCGCGACGCTTTGGCCGGCGGGCTGCTCGTCTCGCTGGTATGGATCCTCGGGCAGCACCTGCTGGTGACGTTCCTGATCGGGCCAGGCTACACGGCCTATGGCGTCGTCGGCTCGTTCATCGCGGTAATGATCTGGGTCTATTATGCCAGCGTCATCCTCTTTCTCGGCCGAGTTCGTCGAGGCCCTCTCGATCGTGGGGGGCCGGAGCAAGAAGGTCTTGGAACACTAACTGCTCTTATTCCTACCTGAGTCCTCCCTCCCACACCGCTTCGTCGCTGATTCCCATGAAGAAGTGCTGGCCGCCCGTCTCGACGACAAGGCGATTGGCGCCCGCGGGAGCTGGACCGCAATCCGCTCCTTGCCGGCATGGAAGCCGGTCCAGGCCTCGCCCTGGTCGTGGACCTTCACGCCGTTGAGCCAGACCGTGGAGGCCCCGATGCCGATCTGCAGATATGCCTGCCTTTCGGCCGGCGAGTCGATCTCCGCGACGGCCTGAATGCACCCCTTGCCGATCTGCTCCTGCAGTCTGAGGGCGAAGCCGTTGCGACGCAACTGCTCCGTCCATTCCTCCGCCGACGGCGTGTTGGCCGGCGACGAATCGGGTAGCGTGTAGGTCTTCCACGAGGCGTCGGGCTGAAGCTGTGCGGCAGTTGCGGCGGTCAGGCGAAGGGGATGCCCTTTCCCGTCCAGCGGCGCCAGGCGCATCTTCCATTGGCGAATTATGCAGGGGAACAAACGCGGCTCGAAGGTCCGCGGCAGGGCAATGTCCGCGCAGCCCAGGGCGTCAAGAATGGTGCGGGCCATGATCGCCTGGCCAGCGTAGTTCGGATGAACGCCGTCTTCCGTCATGATCGTCTTGCCAGATCGGATGGCCTGGCGCATGAGCCCGCGGTTCTCGGCCACGCGACAACCTCTTTCGGCTGCCACCTTGCGGATGATGGCCTCGAAGGCATCGAGCCGCCCGTCGATCTTCTTCTGCTGGGCCTCCTGCTTTGCCGGCGTCTTGCCGCCGCGACTGAGAATCTCGCAGGGCGTGAGCAGGACCAGCTTGCCGCCCCGTGCCTGAACCTTCGCCACGATCTCGTGGAGGGCTTTCTCATACTCCGCGTCGGTCACGCCGCGCAGTGCATCGTTGGTCCCGGCGCTGAACGTGACGCATTGCGGTTGGAACGCCAGAACGGTCTGGTCGAGCCGCGCCGCCATCTGCGGCGCGGTGTCGCTGGAGCGACCGGCACAGATGATCTCCGGTACCGGCTTGCCCGCCTCGCGCAAAGCCTGGATCAGGATCTGTCCGTAGGTGTAACCATCGGTGATGGAGTCGCCCAGGCATACCAGGCGACGAGCGAAATCCTGCTCGTAACCGTCCTTGGCGCCCAATGCCCGCACTTCGATCTTGTTCATGTAGAAGTTGTGCCCGTAGTTGTTCCAGGGGCAGTAGAGCAATTTCTTCACGGCTCTTAGATTCAGCGCATACGTGTTCACCGGCCCGTGCAGGAAAACGCCCCGTTTGGCGGTCAGCCATTGCTTGCCCGTCTCGTCCCAAACGCCGATGAACGAGTCGGTCGGGTAGGACTCGGGGTGTTTGGTGTTCTCGTACACCGTCAGACTGCCAACATCGGCGGGCTTGGGGAACTCCAAGATGACCTGCACTTGCTGACCGGCGAGCATGTCCTGCATAAGCTGCTGTGGCGAGATCAGGGGTTTGCCGGTGACGAGGGGTTTTCCGCTTTGCAGGGAGGCGATGAACTCGCCCTCGAATTTTGCCCCGCTGATACTTGCCAGACCGGCGGCGACGAGGTCCTCGCCCGGTGGCGTCTGCGGGCTTGCGCTGGAGGGCCGCTCGGCGGCAATCACTGTCTTAGGGCCGTACTGGCCGGCCGCCACGATCGCCCCCAGCGGATCTAGCGTGTCGAGGGCCTGGGTGCAATCCAACGTCCAGCACAAGCGGCCGTCTGCGGCAAAGGCCCGCACGCGCCCATCCCATCCGGCGGTGTAAATCCGTGTGCCGCTCACCGCCAGTTGCGCAACCGCGCCCAGGTGTACTTGCCAGCGGAGCGTGCCGTCCAGCCCGACGCAGGAGAGGCGGTCGGCATCGTCGGCCACATACAACAGTTTCCCATCGCCGGAAAACGCCAGGCTAACCGGGTCGGCGCCGCTCCAGAGCTGGTTGAAGAGTATGGTGCCGTCCAGCGAGCGGACTTCCACCTGCCGTCCGGCAAACACCTCGGCGACCAGGCCGTCCGCGTTGCCGACCGCGACGGTTTGCGGACTTGCCGGACTTGCCCACGTGCTGCCCCGCGGCGCACCGCTGACGGCATCCAGGCCGTAGAAAACATAGGACTTCGCCAGCCAACTGCCGTTTTGCACCTGGACCAGCAGGTGGCGGCCATCGGGACTGGAGAACAGGCTGGGGAAAAGCTGCGCGTCGGGAATCGGGATGTCGAACCGCCACCGCTGGCGGCCATCGGCCAGGCTATAGGCGGCCAGCGATGCCTTGTAGTGGTGATCGGGCGTCACCCAACCGTTATCGGCCGTTTCGCTGAACACCACCAAGGCGTAATCGGCGCCTTCGGGGATGTAGGCATGAAACGTGGGGATGCGTTCATCGGTGTCCGAGATCGGCCAGCTCAGCTTGTCGAACGATTTCCAGTATTCGTTGGCCCACGCTTCCTTCCATTTGTTACCTTCGCGCCGCCAGCAGATCACGCCGTAGGTGCCCACCGCCAGGACATACTGGCCGTCGCTGGAGGCGGCAAAATGGTGATAGCGGGCGGCCAGATCGCCGAAGGCTGCAAAGATGGTTTGGGTCTGCTTTTGGGCGTCCAAGAGATGAAAGGCCTCGCCGCAGCGGGCCAGTTCGCGGGCGGAGAGCCCGGCATACCGCCCGTCGGGACTGAGGAAGAGACTGTCGTTGAGCGGACTTGCCCCGACGCGCTGCGAGCTGACAATCTGCCCGGTGGTCCCCAGGTCTTTGATCAGGGCCAGATTCTTTCCGAAGCCGCTTGCCGCAACCGCCAGATAGGGGCTGTTCCGGCAGGTAGCGATGCGGTTCAAGCGCGGCCCGACCATGTCGGCGAGCTTGGGCAGGGCTGCTGCCGTAGCGGCCGGTCGGCAACTCACAGCTACGTCTGCCGTGGTTGGGGCCGGCGCTTGGATCGGGGCCGACGCGACCTGGGTCTTCGCCAACTTCGCGCAGAAGGCTTGCACGGTCTTGCTCAGCCCTGCGGCGTCGCCCCCCACCAGCGCGATGGCATTTTCACCATACCCACGCGGGGCGTAGAGCGGCGTGATGAACCCACGGCCCGGTCCGGGCACGTTCGGCGAGATGAGTAGCGGGGCCAATCCACCGTTGCGGGCGTTGTCCAGCAACACGCCCATGCTGTTGCCTCCCGACGGGTAACCGGCAGTGAGATAAATGCCCGGTTGCGGTGTGCTCGGCAGCGGTTTATCGGTGCCGAGGGTGATGCCGCGGGCCTTGAGCGCGGCCGAGAGCGCGGCCACCTGCTGGTCCGTCAACAGGTTCTTGGCCGGCAAGGCAAGCGTCAGCCCACCGGCCTTTGCAGCGGCGAGCAGTTGCGCCAGTTGGCCCTGCCGGAAAGTTTCGACGTCCGGGCGGGCGACGGTCAGCGCGGGCAGCGAGGCGGTGACGGTACACGTCGCCGTGGTGGTGTGTCCGCCGAGCATTTCCGTCACTTCCAGCATCCACGTCCCCGGCGGAAGGAAGAGGGTACCCTGATAGGTACCTTGCCGCGACGTGCCGCGATACTTCTCGATGGCCTGCGTCTGCGCGTTTTGAAGGCGGATGCGCAGCGGCACCTGAGCGGCCAGCGGGCGGCCCGATTGGCCAATCGCCTGCACGGTAATCGCCAGTTGGTCGCCCCGCAGCGTGGCGGTCGCCGCCGGCGCGGCGAGGGGTTCGGGGGCCAAGGCATACAGCCGGCCGGAGAATTGGCGAAGATTGACCGCAAGGCGGGCCTTGTCGCCCATCTGTTCCGGTTGCACCAGTTGATGATCGAAGACGTCGTAGACCACGCCAGGGGTGACCGGGTAGGTCAGCGCCACGCTGCGCGGTTGCACGGTGCGGGTATAGTTTAGACCAAAACTGTAGGACATGCCGCCATACCAGGGGAAGGGCCGGGTTTCGGCCGCCAGCATCACGTAGCGGATGGCGCCCCCGTCGAAAAGCCCGCGCTCGATCCAGGGGTCGTCGGTATCCAACGGGCAGCAGCGATACCGCGCCACGGAATCTTTCAGCTTGGCCGCTAGGGCTTCGAACTGCGGCGATAGGGTGATGAAGCAGGGATCGTTGGCGAACCCTTCCGCGGCCCGGATAAAGGACGAAAAAGGCAACTTTGTTGCTCGCGGATAATCGGCGGAGTCGGCATCCGTGAAGACGCGGCCGCCGGCGGCCGCGAAGGCAGCGGTCGCCGCTTGCACGGAGGGGGGCAGCGCGGCCTTCTGATCGACCAACATCAGCATCGGGTAGCGCGGTTTGCCGGCGGCGAGCAGCCACCCGGCCGTCACATCCTCCTCGTAAACGAGATTGGCCTGCACGCTGGCCATCATCAGGCCGCCCAGCATCCCGTACACCGCGCCCCAGTGCCGGGACTCGCAGCCATGGCCCTTCTCCGCGCCGGCCTGCGCGTTCGAGTACAGCACCGCGGCCTCGTTCAGCGGCGTGGTCTCGGCGAAGATCGGCCCGTACCACTTTGCCAGCCGGTTGACGGTGCGGTACACATCGGCGCCCAGCGCGTCGTTGTTCGAGCCGGGGGCATCCAAGGGGGCGGTGAAGGAGATGCCGACCCCTTGCACGCCGCGGCAGAGGGAGAGCATCTCGTTCTTCATGACGATCTCGCCGCCCAAGCCGTTGTGCGCGTCATCGACCACGCCCATCAGTGGCAGGCCCGGCCGGCGGAACGATTCCAGGGAGTGCAGCACGTACCACGGCTGCTGCGTGCCCTCGGTGAGATAATGCGTGTAGGCTTCCGACATATTCTTGAAGCTTTGCGGGGCGTAGGTGCCGTCATCGAGCGCCCCTTGCCACATGGGCGAACAGGTCACCTTCGAGGCCGGGTTGGCCGCATGCACGGCGGCGTTGTAACTGTCGTACATGGTCCGCAAGGCGGCGCTCCAGGCGGCGTTGTCCGAGCCGAGCCTGGCCTTGGCGTCCGCCAGCCAATCGCTGTCCGCTTTCGTCCACGAGCTGTCCCACTCGCCCCAAAAACCCTCGTCGTGATAATTCAGGCCATAGTGCGACGGATACCTGCCGGCCCATTGCACGAAACGCTGCAGGTCCGTGTTGTAGCGCTTCAACCAGATGTCGCGGAAGCGGAGCGACTCGCAATGATGGGTCAGGTGGCTATCGTGTACGATGCCGCCGGCCACCGCGCGGTCGAGGTAGTAGTCGTTTTCCTGCGACATGCCCGGCGCGAGCACGTCGTAGTACTCCACGGGAGCGAGCGACGGATTGGTCAGGTCCCCTAGGTTGTCGCGACGCCAGGCGTTGAGTTGTCCTTTCTTGGCCTCCGCCAGACGGTCCGTCTCGCGCGAAAAGCCCCAATCGCGCACGGCCTTTACGTAGTCGCGGAGGTAGTTCATGCGCTCCGGGGCGTCCTGGTAGCCGACCGCCCCGCTGATGCCGGAGAACCCGTACTCATGGTACTGGATCCGTTGCAGGGGAGAATCCGCATACGCGGCGGCAACGTCCAGCGCGAGGGGATAGCTCGCATGCCCGGCGGCCTCCGCTGCCAGGGTGTAGGCGCCGGGAAGCAGGCGGCGCGTGAAGGCCGCCGGTATTTCCACGGCCACAGCGCCGCTGACCGGCATGGCGGCCGATTGGACTTCCGCGCCATGGCTATCGAGCAGGCGCAGGATAACCGTCGCCGTTTGGGCGCGGCGCTGCGGCAGACAATATGTAGTGGGATGGCCTCGCCCTGCTGGAAGGCCCGCCGCCCGTTGGCGGTAATGGCAGCAACACAGCAAGTCGTGTTTTTGGGGATGAAGAGCACCCTCTTTTGCACGAAAGGATCGTTTTCACGATTGCTCCGCACGATCTCGCCCGTGCCGTAGCGGACGACCGTATCGTAGAAGCCGGAGAAATCATCGGGCGCGGTCACGGTCAACTGCTTGCCGTCGTAGGCGGCCAGCAAGTGCTGCCAGCCGAGCGATCGCCCGTCGCTGGGGCGGGCCATCACCGTCCAGTCCTTGCCATCGGGTTTCGGATCTCCGCTGGCTGCGGCGGGGATGACGAAGGGCTTCCGCGCCTCGGCCGAGTCGGGCGCGGCGGCGTACACCCACAGGTGCTTGATGGAAAAAACGTCGGTTGTGCGCAAATCTGCCGACCAGCGCATGAAGATGACCTCGGGCGAAGCCACGCTCGCGTAGAGACGGCCTTGGCCGTCAACGGCGAATTGGCGGATGCCCGGGCCGCTTCCATCCTTCCTGACAGACTTGGGGGGAAACGGGACCGGCGGCAAGGGCTTGAGCTCCGGGGAATAGACGTGAATCTGCTTATCGCCACCGTAGGAACAGATCACATTGCCGTTTTTCAGTACCGCGATGCTCCCATTCTCCCAAGCAAATCCGGCGATCGGCGCTTGCGCCAGGGGTTTGCCGGAATAGTCCAAGGCCATGATCGCCGCCCCCTTGTCGTGGATTCGGTCCGAGTACGCCAGGTAGACGCGCCGGCGGTCCGGATCGACGGCGATGTTTACCAGGTCGATGCGTTTGCCGTCCTGCCGGGCGGCATCCGCCGCCTTGGCGTCATAGCGAAAGATATCGCCCAGGTACTTGCCGGCAAAATCCCACATCCCCACCCGCACCCATTGGGGATCAGGCGTCGTGCCACCGCCCGTGTTGTCGGGATGGGTCTCTTCGACGATGAAAATGCGTTCTGCCTTGAGATCCACGGCCATGTCGTGCGGGCTCGACCAATCCTTGTCTCCGTGCAGCGACTTGTCGTCCCATCCTGTCGGAATGATCGTAGCCATCGTGGAACCGTCGGGCGCATCATATCGACATGCGGGTTCAATCCACGGGTGCAACTGATGGCTCGCCCATCCGGCAGTGGTGCCAGTCGGATGACGGAGGTCCCCCAGTGAAAAATGCCGACCGTCTTCAGTTGTTTCCCCTTCTCGTTGAAGAGCAAGTAATCATTCCCAGTGAGGGTGATGCGGTTGCCATCGGCGTTCACGGAGATGCCATACCGCGCTTGCATCGGTTCCAACAGGACGAATTTTTCCTCGGCAGCCGCCACGCTCAGCGGCAGGACGAGGACGGCGAGGCATGCCAGGCAGCGCCGAGACCGAGAAAAAAACATGGAAAGCTCCTTGGCTTGAGGGGTAACTTAAGGATCGGCGGAAGAATAACTTCCGTCTTCTACGTCGGGTGGCATGCCTTCACGCCGCCGTCACAAAGTCGCAGTTACAGGGCAATCGCAACCGGCCGCGGGTAGGCATGTTGGCCCCGGCGCGTAACTCGAGGCATGGCAGCCCCACAGCAAACATGCCTACCCACGGCCGGCTGAGCTTTTCCCGCTACGCCAAGTCTTGCTCGGGTGATGCATGATTATGCAACAACGTCTTACGCCTTGCCACCGGCATCCGGGCAAGAGGCAACTGGCTCCCGAGGCAACATTGCATAATCGATTGCGACAATCCCTTCTTGTTATGTTAGTTATACCATCCGAACTGACTGGTTCTTGGTCCCAGTTATTACCCCGAATTTGACTTTCGCCTGAAAATCGGGATTCCGCACCGGTTGACAAAACCGGCCAGGGAGCTTAACATGCCCTATTTCCCCCTGCGTGGCTAACAGTCGCCCGGGAAAGGGTAGAGCGTGGGGACGCTCCCCTTCACCAGCAACGCCCTTAGGGAAGATGGAGCCTCAATCATGGCCGTTCCAAAACGCCGACATTCCAACGCCCGTACCAATAGCCGCCGGGCCAACCACGATAAGAAAGAGCCGCGGCACCTGACCTATTGCGCGCAGTGCAGCTCTGCGGTGCCTCCGCACACCGTCTGCCCGAAGTGCGGTCATTACATGGGTCGCAAGGTCGTCGAGATCGAATCGTAGACCCGAAGCGGGCATTTCACGGAGTGACTTGCGTTGGGCAAGATTGCCTTTTTGTTTCCAGGACAAGGCGCCCAAACCGTGGGCATGGGTCAGCGATTGGCTGAATCGCTGGGTGCTGCGCGGCGGTTGTATGACCGCGCCCAGGAACTTCTCGGCTACGACCTGGCCAAACTCTGCTTCGAAGGGCCGGCCGAAGTTCTCGATTCCACGATCTATAGTCAACCCGCCTTGTTTGTTACCAGCCTGGCTGCCCTGGAATCGTTGCGAACGCAATCGCCCGACGTCGTGCTTTCCTGTGAAGCTGCGGCCGGATTGAGCCTGGGCGAGTATACCGCCATGGTCTTCGCCGGCATCATGGATTTCGATGAAGGCCTGATGACGGTGCAAAAACGGGGCGCCGCCATGCAAGAGGCCGCCGACGCCACGCCCAGCGGCATGGTCACGATCCTCGGCCTGGACCGCGCAGCGGTCGAAGCCCTCTGCGACCAGGCCCGACAGGGTGAAATCTTGGAAATCGCCAATTTCCTCTGCCCCGACATGCTCGTCGTTTCCGGTGCCAACAGTGCCTGCTTGCGGGCGGCCGACTTGGCCCCGAAGATGGGCGCCATGAAAGCCATGCCCTTGGCCGTGGCGGGCGCATTTCATACGGAAATCATGCGTCCGGCCGACCAGCGCTGTGCCGAGGCCCTGGCCGAAGTCCACATGCGGGCTCCAAGAATCCCCGTGATTTTCAATGTCGACGCCCAGCCGCACGACGATCCGGATGAAATTCGCCGGCTGATGGTCCGGCAGATCATCAATCCGGTTCGCTGGGAGGAGTCGATGCGTTACCTGTTGGCCCAAGGCTTCGACCGGTTCTACGAGGTTGGCCCGGGACGCGTGCTGCGGAGCCTGCTCCGGAGAATTGCCCGCAAGGTGGAATGTCAGAGTGTGGATGTGTAGAGGTGAGAACTTAGTGCTTAGAACTTAGTGCTTAGAACTAAGCACTAAGATCTAAGATCTAAGTACTATCAGTCCGGAGTCAATGAATGTCCGAAACCAAGAAACGAATCCAAGTCGACCTGACCGGCCGTATTGCCCTGGTCACCGGCGCCGCCCGCGGACTGGGCCGCTGCTTTGCCGTTGATCTGGCCGCGGCGGGGGCCAAGGTCGCCTGCGTCGATATTAACGCAGAAACCCTCGCCGAGACGATTTCCGCGATCCAGGCGGCCGGCGGCGCCGCACACCCGATTGCCGCCGACGTGACCAATTCGCAGCGCGTCGATGAAGTCGTCGCGGAAGTCGTCAAACTTTGGGGTGGACTGGACATCCTGGTCAACAACGCCGGCATCACCCGCGACAATCTGATTATGCGGATGAAAGACGATCAGTGGGACGCTGTCTTGAACATCAACCTCAAGGGCACCTTCCTCTTCACCCGGGCGGCCTCGCGACCGCTGTGCAAGTCGAAATACGGGCGGATCATCAACATTGCCAGCGTCTCGGGCCTGATGGGCAATCCGGGCCAGGCCAACTATTCGGCTTCGAAGGCGGGCGTGATCGGCCTGACGCGGACCATTTCTCGCGAACTGGCCGGGCGGAGCGTGACCGTCAACGCCATCGCTCCCGGTTTCATCGCCACGGAAATGACCTCCAAACTGGGGGAGGAGCTGTTAGGAAAAATCAAAGAAGAAATTCCCTTGAAACGACTGGGCCTGCCCCAGGACGTTTCCGATGCCGTGCTTTTCCTGGCCAGCGATGCAGCGGAATTCATCACCGGTCAGGTGCTTACCGTGGACGGCGGTCTGACCGTATAATGCCCTACGCAGAACGGAATTTATTCCGTTTGTCCAAGAAATTAAGGCAACGGAATAAATTCCGTTCTACTAAGAAACACCGGCGAGAGATATGGACACAAAACGAAAAAGTCGCTATATCTGACCGGGTTAGATGAAAAAGAGGTAGTTCAGCGGGACTGTACACCTCGCCCCCCTACAAGAGCCGGGTGAGATTTTCCGATCGGTTCTGAAAATCCCCTCGCCCGAAAAACCTGCGTTACCAGGAGGAGCCTCAGGTGGCCTCAGTTGAAGAACGTGTGATTGATATCGTTGCCGAGCAGCTTGGCGTGAGCAAGGACCAGATAACCCGGGATACGTCGTTTGTGAATGATCTGGGGGCGGACAGCCTCGATACGGTCGAACTGGTGATGGAACTCGAAGAGGAGTTCGACATCAATATTCCGGACGATGCGGCGGAGAAGATCCAGACGGTCGGGCAGGCCGTCGACCACATCAAGAACGCCGTCAACGGCAGCGAACCCTCGTCGAGCTGAATTAAGGATTTATGAAGCGGCGCGTCGTCGTAACTGGTTTGGGTGCGGTCACTTCGCTCGGCCGCCAGGTCGCGGAAGTTTGGACTCGCGTGTGCAACGGCGAGAGCGGGATTGCCCCGCTCCGCAGTTTCGACGCCGCCAAGTATCGCGTTCGCTTCGGCGGGGAAGTCGTCGATTTCTCGCCTGTCGGCTATGTCGAACCTCGCGACGAAAAGAAACTCGATCGTTTCACGCAGTTCGCCATCGTGGCCGCGGTCGACGCGGTCAAGGACTCGGGCATCGACTTCTCCAAGCACGACCCGTTCCGTTGCGGCGTGATGATCGGCTCGGGGATCGGTGGGCTGTCGGAGATCGAAACCCAGCACGAGCGGCTGATGGTCAAGGGGCCGGACAAGGTCTCGGCCTTCACCATTCCCAAGTTGATCGCCAACTCAGCCAGCGGCCAGGTTTCGATCCAGTGGGGGCTGCGCGGCCCCAACGAGTGCATCGTCACGGCCTGCGCCAGCGCGGCCAATTCGATCGGACATGCTTTTCGCATCATCCAGTACGGCGATGCCGACGTGATGATCAGCGGCGGTACCGAGGCAGCCGTGACCCGCATGGGCCTGGCCGGTTTTGCCGCCATGCGCGCCCTCTCGGAGCGCAACGACGACCCGGCGCACGCCAGCCGTCCCTTCGATCGCGACCGCGATGGTTTCGTCCTGGCCGAAGGGGCCGGCGTGCTCATTCTCGAGGAATTGGAGCACGCCAAGGCCCGCGGGGCAAATATCTACGCTGAAATGCTGGGCTACGGCATGAGCGCCGACGGCGGTCACATTACCGCGCCCGACAAAGACGGCGTCGGCGCTGCGTATGCCATGAAACTGGCGGTCCGCGATGCCGGCATCGACCCCACGGAGGTAGAATACATCAACGCCCACGGCACCAGCACGCCGCTGGGCGACGCGGCCGAAACCTCGGCCATCAAGTCGGTCTTCGGAGAGCACGCCTACAAGCTGAGCGTTTCCAGCACGAAGAGCCAGTTGGGGCACCTCTTCGGCGCCAGCGGCGGTGTCGAGCTGATTTTCTCGATCCTGGCCATTCGCGACGGCCTGATCCCGCCCACGATCAACTACACCACGCCCGATCCGGCCTGCGATCTGGACTACACGCCCAATCAGGCCCGGCAGCGGCAGATCCGCGTCGCCATGTCCAACAGCTTCGGCTTTGGCGGGCACAACGGCTCGCTGATCGTCGGCGCCCTGCGGAATGGAGTGGGGTAGGCATAGCGGCGCTAGCATCGCATTTCCTCTTGCCTCGCTCTTCTTGGCTTCGTATACTGCCCGCGCGCAGGCGATGTTTCTTCTATGCAAGGCAAGGAGGCCTCGAGCATGTGGGCGCGATCCATTTTCACGGCGTTTATCCTTTCCGTCAGCACGATCCAGGCCTGGGCCCAAACTACCCAGAACGCACCTGGCCCGATGCCCGGTGCCACCTGGCGTCCGGCCGCGTACGGCGCGGGCAACGGCGCCGATCCGGCAACCGCCACTAGCCCGGCGCCGCTTTCGCCCGCCACCCCTGCCTTTACGTCGCCCACGGTTCCCGGCGCCACGCCGGGCGTCAACCCGTTCCTTGCCCCGCCGCCCGCCGTGGCCCGCCGTGCCTTGCACGTGACCGCCGGCAACGGCACCTTGCCCAACGAACAAGGCCAGGTCTGGCGGGAATACGACATCAGTCCCTACACGGCCCGCGTGACCACCACCAAGCGGCCGGAACAGGCCATCGTCGACTGGATCCTCCGCGAAACGGGCTATGAAGTCTGGCACATCGAGCCGCTGGGCATCCTCAGCGCCTCGCCGCGGACCTTGCGGGTCTATCACACGCCGCAGATGCAGGCCGTGGTGGCCGACATCGTCGACCGCTTCGTGACCAGCGAGGCGGAAACCCGCACCTTCAGCCTGCGGATCGTGACCATCGACAACCCCAACTGGCGCGTCACGGCCCACCGCACGCTGCGCCCGATTCCCGCGCAGACGCCGGGCGTCAGCGCCTGGCTGATGTCCAAGGAAGACGCGGCCGTGCTCTTAAGCGCGCTGCAGCGCCGGAGCGACTACCGCGAACACAGCTCGCCCAGCCTGTTTGTCAACAACGGCCAAGTCACCGCCGTTTCGGCCCTTCGCGGACGGTCCTTCATCCGCGACGTCAATCCCCGGCCCGAGGCCTGGCAGGGTTACGACAATCTGCCAGGCCAGATTGACGAAGGGTTTTCGCTGGAGTTCAATCCTTTGCTCTCCACCGACCGCCGCTCGGTGGATGCGATGATCAAGTGCCAGATCGACCAGGTAGAGAAACTCGTGCCCGTGATGTTGGAAGTACCCACGCAGGCCTCGCCGCGGCAACGCGCGCGGGTCGAGGTGCCGCAGATGTCCAATTTCCGTTTTGGCGAGCGTTTTCGCTGGCCCACGGATCAGGTCTTGCTGCTGGGCCTGGGGATCGTGGCCTTGCCGGTGCCCGTCGACTCGACGACCACCATAGCCGGTGTGCCGATACCATTTACCAGCTCGCCGCCGCGGGCCGATCTGTTGGTGATCATCGAGAGCAAAGGGCCCGTGGCCGAAACGCCCGGCGCCGCCAGTGCGGGCTTGCCGGCGACGGGAGCGGGGCCGTTGCCAAGACAGTAAATCGAGCTTTCACGGGCGGGACTCGATCAGTGGGCGCTCGATGCGTGCCGGGCGTACACCAGGCAAGCGCGAACGTCCTCAACTTCCAACCAAGGGTATCCTGCAACGATTGTTTCTACGGAGTCCCCGGCCGCAAGCATGCCGAGCACGTGCTCGACTGCGAGTCGGCGGCCGCGAATAATCGGCTTGCCACCGAAAATCTGCGGATCGAAAGTGATCCGTTCCAAGAGCTTCTCCTCGTCCATCGCCTTTCTCTTCTCGTTATGAAGGATTTCATAGGGTATCCGGATCTAATGCTTGCGTTTGGCCGGCACGATGCTCGGCGAGGGCCTGACGAGCGAGGCCAGCAAGTTTTTCTCCGGAGGCCGCAATGGCGCGGTCGAACTCGTGTTCTTCCGCCAACTCAGCGAGCAGGCGAGCAGCCAGGAGATCCTGTTCCGCCGGCGGCAATGCTGCCGCCTTTGCAAATGCCTCCTGCAGAAGGGTGGTCACGATTGTTTCTCCTTTGCACTAATTCCACACTGGGCCGCATAGGCCAAGGAAGCGTCGATATCCTCGGGCTCAAGATAGGGATAGGCTTGGAGGATTCGCTCGCGGGAATGGCCGGACGCGAGCAATCCCAAGATCGTGCCGACCGTGACGCGCAAGCCGCGGATACACGGCTTTCCGCCCATGACGGCCGGATTCAGGGTGATACGCGAGATTTGCATGTCGATGCTCTTCGCCCCTAGGGTTCAGAAAGATCGCGAAGTCAACCACGTAATTATAGCAGCCGCTTCTCCATCTCCTTCCTGCCCAATTCGAGGGCCTCGCCCAGTTTTTCCGCCAGCTTGCCGCCGGCCTGGGCCATGTCGGCCCGACCGCCGCCCTTGCCGCCCACCAGCGCGGCCGCCGCGCGGATCCATTGCACGCAGTCCAGCCCGCGATCGACCAGGTCGCGGCTCAGGCCGGCGATCAGCATCACCTTGCCCTCTTCCTGCTTGGTGCCTAAGAGCACCGCCACCGGGGCGGCCTTGCGGCGCAACTGGTCGATCAGGTCGCGGAGCGATTGCGGGGTGCCGCCGGGCACTTCCGCCGCCACGATCTTCACGCCTTGCACCTCCACGGCGTCGGCCACGAGTTGATCGACCCCAACACCATCGGCCTTCGGCGCGGCCGAGGCCTTCTTCTGCAACTCGCGGACCTGCTTCGCCAGGGCCTCCACCCGATCGGGCAGATCCTCGGCCGCGGCACGGATCGTCAGGGCAATCCGCCGCAGCAGGGCTTCATCGCGCTGCACCCGCTCGACCGCCGCCAGGCCGGTCAAGGCCGTGATGCGGCGGATGCCCTTGGCAATGCTCTCTTCGCCGATGATCTTCAGCAGGCCCATCTGTGCCGTATTCGCCAGGTGCGTGCCGCCGCAGAGCTCTTTGCTGTAGTCGCCCATCGAGACGACGCGGACGACGTCCGGATACTTCTCGCCGAAGAGCATCATCGCCCCAAGCTTCTGGGCCTCTTCCTTGGGCATCAGCTTCCACTCGACCGGCAGGGCCTCGATCGCCCGGGCGTTGACCTCGGTCTCGATTTGTGCGAGTTGTTCGGCCGTGAGGGCGTGGTCGAAATTGAAGTCGAAGCGGAGCAGGTCGGCCTCGACCTTCGAGCCCTTCTGGTGCGTCTGCGTGCCCAACGTCTTCCGCAAGGCGTATTGCAGCAGGTGCGTGGCCGAGTGGGCGCGGCGAATCGCCTGCCGCCGCTGCGAATCGACCGTGGCCTCGACAAGGTCTTTGTATTCAATTCGTCCGGCACGAAGATAGCCAACGTGTAGGATGAAATCGTCCTCGGTCCGCGTATCGGTGACTTCGAAACGACCCTTGTTGATGCTGACGATCCAACCCGTGTCGCCCACCTGTCCGCCCATCTCGGCGTAGAACGGCGAGCGATCGAGCACGATCACCGCGGGCAGCTTGCTGTCGAGTTCATCGAGCTTGTAGGAAAGCTCGTTATTCACCAACAGGCCCATCACGTGGGCATGGGCCGATTCCGACTCATAGCCGACGAACTCGCTCGATTGCAGCGTCTCGCGGATCTTGTCGAGCGGCCCCTTCTTGAACAGCTCTTTCCGCTGCCCGGCGCCGGAGGCCTCTTCATGCTTCTGCTGGGCCTTCTTGAAGCCCTCCCAATCGAGCTCGAGACCGCGTTCCAGGGCCAGCGTCTCGGTCAATTCCGGCGGGAAGCCGTGGGTCTGCAGGAGGTTGAACGTCTCGCGGCCGGAGACGGTTTTGGACTTGGCCGTCGTCGTCTCGTCGAAGAGCCGTTCCACCCGCGGCATGCCGGCGTTGATGACCTCGAAGAACTGGCTTTCCTCGTTCCGCAGCCCTTGGGCCACACGCTCGACCGTCTCCTGCAATTCGGGATACGGGCCCTTCATCAGGTCGGCCACGACCTTCGGCAATTGATGCAGGAACGCCTCGTGGATGCCCATCTGGTAGCCGTCCAGCACGGCGCGGCGGATCAGCTTGCGGACCACGTAGCCCTGCTTCTCGTTGTCCGGATAGACGTTCTCGTGGATGGCGAACGAGCAGGCCCGCACGTGGTCGGCGATCCGCCGCAGACGGCGGCCGTTGTCTCGGTCAATGTCGCTATCGCTTTCCGGCTCGTATTTCACATGGCAGACCTCGCCGGCCGCCTCGACCAGCGGGCGGAGGATGTCGATGTGGTAGTTGGTTTCCACGCCTTGCAGCACGGAGGCCATGCGTTCGAAACCCATGCCCGTATCGATGTTCTTGCTGGGCAGCGGGCGGAGGTTATTGGGCGGGGCGCCGACGCGGTTGAACTGCGTGAAGACTAGGTTCCAGACCTCGACCGAACCGCGGGGCGTGGCGACGTAGATTTCGCTGCACGGCCCGCAGACGCCGTCGGGCCCCTGGCTGGGGGCGCTGGCGGGCCAGAAGTTCTCGTCCTCGTCCATCCGCTTGAGGCGATCGGGCGGCAGCTTGACCTCATCGAGCCAGATTTTGGCCGCTTCCTCGTCGTCCAGGTAGATCGTGGCCGAGAGCCGGCCAGGATCGACGCCGAGCCACTTCTTGCTGGTCAGGAACTCCCAGCCCCAGAGGATGGCTTCGCGCTTGAAGTAGTCGCCGAAGCTGAAGTTGCCCAGCATCTCGAAGAACGTATGGTGGTAGGCCGTGCGGCCGACGTTATCGATATCGCCCGTGCGGAGGCATTTCTGACAGGTCGTGGCCCGCGTGAAATCGAGTTTGCAGCGGCCGAGGAAGTGGTCCTTGAACTGGTTCATACCGGCCGGCGTGAAGAGCACCGAAGGGTCCCAGCGAGGCACCAGCACGTCGCTGGGCCGGCGAACACAACCTTTGGACTCGAAGAACGACAGGTATTTTTCCCGCAATTCGTCGCTTTTCATGAATGACATTACCCGGCACGGAGGAAAAAAGATTGTTGGAATCCCTTATCATAGCGGGAGATGCGGCGAGTGAAAAGGCGGCTTGCCGCAGACTGTTGGCTGGCGCATAATAGTGCAAAGGGAAAATTCCATGACCGCCTTGATTACCGATCCCGAACTCGAAGAATCTCTGAAGGCCCAGCGGCATGCCTGGGGAGTGGACCGGTTCGACGAGGTCTGGGAAGGAGTCTATATTATGTCGCCGCAGCCAAATGTCGAGCATCAGGAACTGGTATCGGACTTGGTCGGGGCTTTGCGCGACGTAATCCACCCGCCGCAGGGTGGAAAAGTGTATCCGGGGATCAACCTCAGTGACCGGGCGGACGACTGGAAGGACAATTTCCGCTGCCCGGACGTGGCCGTCTTCTTAGCGGGAAATCCAGCCGAGAAATTCAAAGCCCACTACCGCGGATCGGCCGACTTCCTCGTTGAAATCATCAGCCCTGACGATAACGCTCGCGAGAAGATCCCCTTCTATAGCCTTCTGGGCGTTCGCGAGTTGCTCATCATCGACCGTTACCCCTGGTCGTTGGAGCTTTATCGCCACAACGGCAAGGAACTTGCTTTAGCAGCGCAATCGAGCTTGGAGAAAAGCGAACTTGTCGCCAGCACTGTTCTGCCGCTCAACTTCCAGCTTCTGCCAGCGGAGCCGCGCCCGCAGATCCGCATTACGGAAGCAAATGGCCGGCGGGAATGGAGCGCTTGAAGTGGAATCGAGTTTTATGCCGAAATCGGCGTGCCGGAGATCTGGGTGGTCGACCGCGACATGAGAATTACGCGTCCCCGGATTTCTCCCGTCCCCGGGTCTCATTCAGCGTCCCCTATCGGCTTGCCGCGGATCGGAGACCGACGAGGGAGGCCTGGCCGAGCAGTGAGCCACCCGCTGGAAGCGGTCCGAAAGGAGCGGAAGTGAGCCGGCTACCTGAACTGGTAAAATAAGCGGGAACACGATTCGGGAGGTAATTCGATGGCCTTTTCGTGCGAGGACGGGGATGCCGTTACACGGGCGTTCATGACGCGCACGAGCGTGGAGGTGTGTGAACCGATTTCAAAGGTAACGATGCCGCTGTTCGCCGAGGCCAACGGGCAGGCATGGCTCTGCGCCACCGGAGTGCTGCTCCGTGTTCGCACGAGGCACTTCATCCTGACAGCCGCGCATGTCTTCGATAACTGGAGCACAAGGCCGATTCCGATCAACATCACCGACGGCGTAAACGGCAACTTATTGTTCCCGATCGGCGAAGTGACCCTCCGCCGTTCCCCGACCGCTGATCCTCGAGACAGGCCGGCGGACGACCCGTACGATATCTGCGTATGCGACATCTCTCAGGCAACGGCGGAACGAATCGTCGTTGGGAACCGCTTCCGGTTCCTTGAACTGACCGAAGTAGACCCGTGGGACAAGCAAGACCCGCGGAGTTGGTACACAGTCTTCGGCTTTCCAGGGGAATTGAACCGGACGGAACTCGCGCCGATGGTATTGGGGTCGAATGCCTGCTCCTACGCCACGTTCCTTTACCTAGGAGGGCGGGGAGAGATCCCCTGGAACGACGCCGACCGTGGTGTTGGGATCCTGATGGATTACGGCCCGAACACGACGCGGAACGACAGCGGGCAGACCGTCATCCCGCCCCACCCGTTCGGAATGAGCGGTGGCGGCATGTGGCGCGTGGCGGAGTACGGAACCAACATGGGTGACTGGAGCGTGAAGAGCTTGAAGCTTATCGGGATTCAAAGCGCCGTCTACGAACCAGAACAGGCGTTGCGTGGGACCCGAGTCGAGCACGCCCTTGGATTCATCTACCGCGGTCACGAAGACCTTCGGTCAGAGATAGAGCGTCATAATGGACAAGAAGAGTGTAGGAAACGCTTGGTCTGATTCGTGCCGAAGCAATACCGGACCTTCTGCGGGGATTGATGGTCAGTGCCCATGCTGCCGTCGTCGACTCGACGAGTCCTCCTTGGCGAGGGCAATGTAATCGTCGTCGGGCAGAGCCGGATTTAGGACGTCATGGCCGTGGTCCTTGAGGAAGGTCAGTTTCACGCCGCCCTGTGTCGATTGCCAGCCGTGGAGGAGGAGGATTTGCATGCGGAGTATTGTAGCTGAACAACGGAAACGAGTGAAGTCGGAACGGGCTACCCAGGATTTCGGGCCAAGATACGTCGGGCAGCCCTGATTGAGAGGGATTGAGAGGGTCTTGGCAAACGACGGAAGAAGTGAGACGATGATGCCAGAGAGGGATCTACGACTTTCAACGGAGCAAATTGAGATGGCCCACGCAAACGCTATCCCATCCTTTTCACTGTGCAGTGCCGATCCAAAGGCCCATTTCTCCCGTGAACTGGTCACCGCTTGGAACAGGGGAAGTTTCACCAGGGCAGCAGTTGCTTTTCTTACGGAGGGCGGTGTCGAATTCTTCGAACACAGATGCCTGGACTATCAAGACCACAAACAGTGTTGCCTCTGCATTACCGTTCAGTGGCCGACCGATCTTGATGCAGTAGCTCGGCTTTCGCCACTATTCGGCCCGAACCTGAGAATCTTCCTTCCAGGAGATACACCAGTTGAATTAGGAACGGATGTGACGCCGATGTTGCACTCCAAGGTCATCTATACAGACCTCGGAGATGGGAAATGTGCAGTGTTTGTCGGAAGTCATAATTGGACCAGCAATGGGTTGAACGGAGCAAATTTCGAGGCCAGTGTCCGGGTCGAGTGCGATATCAACGATCCGTTTGCGGCGGATATTCGGGAACATCTCGATAGGTGTGCCGACGAATGCGTTCCTTTTGACGTGAACGACATCGACTACTACAAGGTTCTTCAGCATAAACTTTCGAGCAACCGACCGCCCGCACCGGACGCAGAGCACGTGGCCGCCTTCAAGAGGCTTCCTGGATCGCCCGCGGTGGTCATTCATGCCGAAGCTGATGAGAAACGTTTTCGCCAGCAGGAAGAGAAGCTATTCCTGCCGATTACCAGCCGCAGCACGGCAAAATGGTTCAGTTCAACGACGCCGACTACGGTGTTTCTTTTTCTGTATCCGAATGGAACCCTCTTTGGTCACAGTCCGCCTTCGAGTCGTCCAATCCTCTATCAAGGCCCAGTGGGGACAAACAACAATGTCAAGGTTAGTCCAAGTCGAGAGACTGACGTGACGTGCGAGATTCGGAACCTCTCGCTTCCCGAATTGCATTACGTTCCAAGCGGAAACATTCCGCCAGTCCAAGATGAGAACTTTCAAGTTGTGGCAAGCCTGAGCCGAGTCGGTCCAGCAGAAGTGCCCATCTACCATCGAGGCAAGGAGCCGACACTTGAGATCGGCGTCCAGTTTAAGAGCAAGTGTCCGTCGACTGAGGGACTGGCTGATTACCGAGCACTGCTACAGGACGACATCATTGGTGGAGCGTGGGACCGGGCCAAGGCTCGTGAGGAGTTGGATTACCAAGCACTGCTGCCGGAAGACATTATTGGGCAGTACGATGCTGCGTCCATGCAGAACGATGAGCTTGTTTTCAATGAGCCCGTGCCGGAACGGGTGATCCACCTCGACGTGCCTGAACGATGGTTGTACCCTCGGGACGTTGAGCAGTTTGTGAGGCAACAGCTTTATGGGAAACTGCCCCGAAGTGGAGTTCGTATCGACCTAAAACCCGGCAGGCGGAAAAATGCCTAAGTAGGCTTTGTTGGAAGATTTGGCGACAACTTGGAGGTGGACGTGAAACGAACCTGGATCCTTTGCGGCTTGCTCGTCGGATTTGCAGGCGCCTCCTGGGCCGGCGGGCTGCGGCGCGACGTTTGGCAGGTCGACCCGTCGGGCGCGGCCGTGTGCGACCTGACCGGAGACGCGGCTCAGCAGTGCATGCTGGAGATGCATGGCCAGCGCGTAATGGTGCACGTCGAATTGCCCACTCCCTTGGACACGGATTGGAAAATGGATCTTGGCTGGCCCATTCTCCGGCCGCCGTCCGACTTGAGGGGAGGAATCCTGGGCATTTCCAGAAAGGACCTGCCGCAAGTCGTGGTCAACGGCGCAGCCCTGAAGCTTCCGAAGCGAACTGCCTATCGCTATGACGGCGTTTTGACAGTCCTTTACGGCGCCGAGAACGGCGCTCGCTTGTCATGCGCCGTATTCCCTTCGGTGACGTGCCGGGCGGCCATGGAGCAATGGACTCTGCAGAATACAAACAGCGCGCCGATCACGGTGGCTGTCGATTCCAGTCAGAAGATCCTGGCCGAGCCGAAGGATGCCTTGAACCGCCCGTCATTGTTGGAAAGGCGGGTTGCCGGCGTGCAAGGGAGGAATCTCGCGCCGGGCGAGAAGGCCACATGGACGGTTGCCTACACGTTGCGACAAAGCTTGGCGGCCGAGGTCGCAGTGGATGTGGCCCAGGAGAAGGCACTCCGCCAAGCCATGTTCCGCAAAGCGCAGGAGACCATGACCCTGCGCACGCCGGATCCAGTCCTCGACGGCACGTTCGCCTGGGCGAAGATGCGGCTCCTCGAAGCCCCCGTCGAGTCGAGCAAGGGACTCATCCAGGGCACGGGAACCAGGAACTATCTGGGCGGTGTCTGGGCAAACGACAACGTCGAGTACGCCGCGCCGGCCTGCCCTTTCCTGGCCGATGCAACGCTCGATCTCGCCTGCAACAATATGTTCGGGCTGTGGATGAGCGAACAACCGTCGGCGAGTTTCTCTCCCTCGTACGAAAGCTATCGGCTCTGCAAGGTCGGCAATGACCGCGGAGACCAGGCGATGATGATGTACGGCTTGTCGAACTATCTGCTCGCCCTGGGCGATGCCCGCACGGCCGCGAAGTATTGGCCGCTGGTCGAGAAGGCGGCGCGGCTGACGAAAGCCGCCACCAATTCCCGCGGGATCGTCGCAACGCGGACCGACGAGTTGGAGGGCCGCTATCCCACGGGCACTGCCAACCTGAGCACGTCGAGCCTGGCTTATGGAGGTTACCGGGCCGCGGAGCGTCTTGCCCGGTCCCTGGGCAAGACGGCCGAGGCGGACGACTTCAAGACGCGGGCTGCGGCCTTGTCGAAAGCGATCGAGTCCTATTTCGGGGCGGAGGTCGAGGGCTACCACACGTATCGTTACTTCGACGGCTGCAAGGTGCTGCGGGGATGGATTTCACTGCCGCTGGCGATGGGCATCTTCCAGCGCAAGGAAGGCACGCTGGCAGCGTTATTCTCGTCGAAATTGTGGTTCGAGAACCCCGCTGGGTCCGAGGTTGGGGCCAAGGTTGCCTCCAGCGACGGCGGCGGTTTCTGGCCGCGAGAGACCTACTACGCCTTGCGGGCAGCCTTCAAGGCGGGCCATACGGAGCTGGCATTGCAGAAGACTGCGCTCTGCCGTGCAATGCGCCATGCTCGGTCCCTGGGGCCCGTACATGGATGAAGACGGCGGCGACCTGCTTTCACCCAATGTGCTCTATGTGCTGGTCATTACCGAGGGTCTCTTCGGCATCGAGCCGCGAAGTTTCGACCGCTTTGCCTGTACGCCGCGGCTGCCGGCGGATTGGCCGGCGATGCGCCTGCAGAACATCTGTCTGATGGGCAGAAGCGTCGATTTGGCCGTAGAGCGGACCGGCCGGGAAATCACGCTCACCGTATCGCGATCCGGCAAGACTGTTTTCCGGCAAGCGGGCGACGACGGGGCCACCTTCGAAGTCAATCTTTCCAACGTGGATCGCTGAGCCGCGACGGAGGAAACCCGGCTTCACGGCAAGCGTCGCCCACAGGTCTATCCGGGCTGCTGCGCCAACGGGCCGAACACCTCCCGCACGTAGCGCACGCTGCGCCGATGCACGTCTGCGGCGTCCATCGTCTGCGGCGTTGTTGCCTCGGGACCTTGCTCGAGGACCACGTGCGGCCGGACGCCGGCTTCCACGAGCCGCTTGACCAGTTCGCGATAATCGATGTCGCCGTCGCCGAAGGTCTCGCTCCACACGTTGCCTGTAGACTGCCGCAGGTGCAGTTCCGCAATGACGTGCGCCGTAGAGCTTGACGACGTCGAACAATGCCACCTGAGAATTGCCGGCGCCGCGGTAGACCCAGTGGACGTCGAGACAGAGACTTAGCGCGCGGGGAGCGGTTCCCAGCATCATGTGATGGAATTCCCGAGCAGCATGCTGCATTTCCACGTCGTGATTGTGGTACGCCAGGGTGACCCCGACGGCTGCCAACTCGTGCCCCAGCTTGTCGAGGCCGGCCGCTTGGGTCTTGAGTTGCTCGTCGCTCTTTCCCTGGCGATTCGGAAGCGGACTGGGATTGGTCACGATGATCCTCGTTCCCGCCTCCTTGGCGCGCCTGGCCAGGGCGACGACCCGCTCCACTTCCTTGTCGACTTTCGCGCGGTCGTCCAGCACGCTGCCGGTATAGATCGACCGCAGTTCCAGATCGTGCCTCTTGAGCTGAGCGGCCAGGGGGCCTACCTGATCGGCCGAACCGAGGGCGGGCTCCAGGCCGTTGAGCCCGCAGGCCGCCAACTCGGCAAGCTCCTCGTCGAACGAGATTTTTGCCTTCTGCTTGTCGCGCCCGCGAACGGTGCCAACCGACCACTGGTTGATCGATACGTGGAGACGGTCCCCCGGCTCCGTTGTGTGCCCGACCGCTGCCCCGCCGCAAAGCATTGCCGCGGCCGCGAGCCCGGCGTCAGCCAAGAATTTCCGGCGGTCTTGTATTCGTTTCTCCATGAGATTGCCCTCCAGCGCGAATCGTAAACAGTTGGATGGTTTTCGCCGTTATTTCGTTCCAAGTTGATCGAATGGCGGGCGTTATCCTAGCATGCCGCGATATCGAAAGCAACGTAATCCTTGCCTCGGCGGTCCTGCCGTATAGCATTCCTTTAGAGCCCTCCCCGTGAATTCGTGCGTTAATTGGCAAGTGGCCGACGGCCGAACCATGGTTGAACCGGGAGGGCGGTTAGCGCCGGCCGGCTTCTTGCAGAAAGGAACTTAATATGGAAACGCGAATTGATCCGAGAAAGGCTGCGCCCGAAGCTTATCGGGCGATGTTGGCGTTGGAATCTGCGGTGAAGGCGACGGGCCTGGAGAGCAATCTGCTGGATTTGGTCAAGCTCCGCGTCTCGCAGATCAATGGGTGCGCATTTTGCATCGACGTGCACAGCAAGGACTTGCGGGCCGAGGGCGAGAGCGAGGAGAGGCTTTACCTGCTCGACGCCTGGCGCGAGACGCCGTTCTACTCCGAGCGGGAGCGGGCCGCGTTGGCATGGGCCGAGGCGGTGACATTGGTTTCCCATTCGCATGTGCCCGATGAAGTTTACGAACAGGCTCGACAGCAGTTCCATGATGACGAGCTGGCTAAACTGACGCTCGCCGTCGTGGCCATCAACGGGTGGAACCGCTTTGGCATCGCTTTCCGCGCCGCCCCGGGACACTACCAGCCGATCCGCCAACCGGAACCGGCGTTGACGTAGCGGAAATAGAAGGACAGCGCAACCGTTTCACGACTTGCCCCGCGTCAGCCGCGCCAGGTCCGCTTGCGGCTCTGGGACTTGTGTATGTTCTCGATGGCGATCTTGACGTCGCTCTCGACCTGGAAATCGAACATCCCCGCGATCACGAAATCGGCGCCATGACGGTAGGCATAGGAGAACGCCATCCGCGGCGGAATCGCCCCGGCTGCCATCACCTTGAACGCTACCCAGGGCTTCTGCACCGTTTCCATGAAGGCAATCGTCTCTTCGGGATTGTTGCACCACATGTTGTCGTCGTTTGCGTCGTGGTCCGCCGAGTCCGACGTCATCCAGTCGTATTCCTTCCGCCGGGCTTTGGGCGTGGCCGACCAGTAACGGTCCATGTGCAGCGTCTTCACGTAGAAATCGGGATTGACCCCGTGCTTCTCGCACTCGATGGGCATGTTCAGCGAGTGGCCGCCCACGCCGGCCGGCAGGCTCTGGGCCTGGATTAGATCGACCATCTGCGCGAGCACGTCCAGCTTGCCGCCGTTCATCATGTGGCTGTCGGTCGCCCCGCCGTGCGAATAGAGCAGCGTGGCGCCCAAGTCCACCTGCCGTTTGATCGTGTCGCCCATTTCCGTCTTGTTTTCGTGGGGCGAGACGCAGACCATGGTCTGGATCTTCGCGCTCCGCTGCCGGTTGTACTTGGTCAGCGGGTCCCAGCAGGCAGGGTCCAACTGGATGGTGTTGATGCCGCAGGCCTGCGCCAGCTCCAAGGTCTCGAAGATCTTGGCCTCGGTGTTGTAGCTGGTGAAGAGCTTCGAGGCGTACATCAGGTCGCGGCTATGGGCCCAACCGCCGATCAGGTTTCCGCCCAGCAACAGCCGGCTGATCGATGCCTTGCCGATCTTGCCGCAGGGCAAACTGCCGGGGGGGATTTCGGTCTTGGGCTTTTGCGCCTGCTCGGCGGCGGGCTCGCGGCCCCGCCCTGCGTTGCGGCCCGGAGGATGTTCTCCTCGATACTGCCGTACGCCGCGCCGATCCCCACCGCTCCGGCAACGCCGCGGGCCAGAAAACACCGTCGATCTGTCGTGTCTGCCATGGATAGCTCCCTTCTTGCGTGAGATTTCTTCGCCGGTACTTCTTTAATCTAAGTCGCGGGGAAAGTCAAGCGGCGGCCAACCCGGCGATGAATCGCTGGGTTATCCTCATCCGCGCCGCACGCAGGATGGAACACGATTGTCTGCTACAAATTTCGAGGATTTGGATGAAATTTATTGCGCGGTTTTGTGCCGTCCAGGGTGGCAACGGACGGGCGTTTACGCCCGTTCCCGGCTTTAGCCGGTGCTAGGCCCGGCATTTATGCCGGGTTGGTTGCGCTGCCGAAACAGTTTATTTTGCTCCAGCGGCTGTCAGCCCGGTTTACCGGGCTCCTCTTGTCGTCCCGGCAGGAGCCGCGTAAACGCGGCTGACAGGCGGTTTTTCAGAGGTGAGAGACGCTGCGTCCGCACGATCACCCGGCATGAATGCCGGGCCTATTAGCGGCTAAAGCCGGAACTGGGCGTAAACGCCCATCAGTCATATCTCTCCGCGAACGAAAACGGGATACAAAACTAAGACACCGCAGTTTGACTTTGTAGCAGGCCAGAGGGAAGAAAAAAGGGGAAGAAAAGGTGACATCCTCCAAATTGCGGTAGAATGGCATATATTGGCAATAAACGTCGGCAATAACGGCGCAGAACCTGCCCTAATAGGTGTTGTGTGATGGGTGCGTTTGACAAATGTGAGCATTTTGGAAGAGAGTCCCCGGACTGAGCTTGTACCCGTGCCGCTGTTGGGGATTTACGATCTCGGTCAGTTCACCGCAAAGCAGCAATTACGATTCGATCACCCTCGACTGTCCAAAAAAAGCTAACACAGGCCGCCTGCCCATGTTATCATAACTGGAGTGGTTCCCCACCTTTTCCCTTGCCGATCGAGGATCCGAATGATGAAGTCCGACTGCCGTCCTGGAAAAAAACCGACCCGTACGACGCGCCGCGCCTTTTTGGGCAACACCGCCTTGGCTGCGGCCACTGTGACCGTGCTGCCGCGGCATGTTTTGGCCGGCAGCGATACGCCGCCCCCGAGCGAGAAACTGAACATCGCCGGCGTCGGCGTCGGAGGCATGGGCGGCAATAACGTTGCACACTGCGAGAGCGAGAACATCGTGGCCCTGTGCGACGTCGATGCCAAGGGCTACGCCGCCCACACGATCGTCAAGTATCCCAAGGCGGTCGTCTACAAGGATTTTCGCCAGATGCTCGACAAGCAGAAGAATATCGACGCCCTGATCGTCGCCACGCCCGATCACTCGCATGCCGTCGTCGGCCTGGCGGCCATCGAGCGCGGCAAGCACGTCTACATCCAGAAGCCGTTGGCGCATAGCGTTTACGAGGCCCGGCTGCTCACCGAGGCCGCGCAAGCACAAGGTCGCCACCCAGTTGGGCAACCAGGGCCACTCGGGCGACGGCGTGCGGATGCTCTGCACCTGGATCTGGGACGGGGCGATCGGACCGATCCGCGAGGTGCATGCCTGGACGAACCGGCCCGTCTGGCCGCAAGGGATCGAGGTCGGCCGTCCTCAGGAAACGCCGCCCGTGCCCGACTCGCTCGATTGGGACCTCTGGATCGGGCCGGCCGCCATGCGCCCCTATCATCCGACCTACCATCCCGGCAACTGGCGGGCTTGGTGGGATTTTGGCACCGGGTCGCTGGGCGACTTGGGGTGCCACATCCTCGACGCGCCGTTCTGGGCCCTGAAACTCAAGTATCCCACGAGCGTGGAAGGCTGTATTTCCACCTACTGGAAGAACCTCTGGGACCCTTGCCCGCCCAAGAACGAGAACTACCCGCGATCGACGATCGTGCGCTTCAATTTTCCTGCCCGGGAAGGCATGCCCGAGGTGAAGCTGACCTGGTGGGACGGGGGCATGCTGCCGCCGCGGCCGGAAGAGCTCGAAGCGGGCCGGCGGATGGGCGACAGCGACGGCGGCGTGCTCTTCATCGGCGACAAGGGTTCGCTGATTTGCGGCTGCTACGGCCGCAGCCCTGAGTTGCTCCCGGCTGCCAAGATGCGGGAATACAAGCGTCCCAAACTGGCAATCGAACCGATTCCCGGCGGACAGGATGGACACGAGAAGGACTGGGTCCGGGCGTGCAAGGGAGGCAAAGCGGCCAGCTCGAACTTCGACTACTCCGGTCCTCTCTCGGAAATGGTGCTGATGGGGAACCTGGCCGTCCGCTATCCGCAACGCAAGCTGCTGTGGGACGGCGCGAAGATGGAAGTCACCAATGACAGCGAGGCGAATACGTACGTCCGCCGGCATTACCGCGAGGGATGGGTGCTGTAAGGCTCCGATATTGAGACATGAACGCATATCGCCGGTTGATCGTGCTTTTGGCATTCGCCTTGATCTTTGCCTGTCGCGGCGCGCTGGGCGAGGAGTGTCCGGCGAACGTCAACCTGCTGGCGAATCCCTCCTTTGAAGATAAGGCCGGCGGCGCGGATGAGCAACTGGCCGCGGGCTGGAACCTGCGCTTCCGGGCCAAAGCGACGGACCCCGCCTTGACCGCGGACGAAGTCGCCGTGATCGACGATCCGGCCCAGGCCCACTCCGGCAGGCGCTGCCTGCGGATCCAGCCGCAGAAACGCAACGTCGAACTCGTTTCCCCGGTCGCTCGGGTTCGTTCCTACACTCCCGGGCTGTACGAAGTCTCGGCGTGGGTCCGCGGCCGGCCGGGTACCTGCGGCTTTTTCGGCACGTATGCCCTTCGCGCCAACAACTTCTGGGGCGTCACGGAGCAGTGGCGGAAGATCAAATTCATCGAATATTGCAAAGGCGGCAACAACAGTGCGCCGCTGGTGCTGGGCGTGTGGAAGGAAGGGGAGCGCGGGCAAATCAAGGATCCCCGTGCTGTACGTCGACGACCTGTGCATCGTACGCCTGAGCAGCGGATTGGCCGACGTCTTCGGCGACCACATGGTTCTGCAGCGCGGCAAGCCGGCGCCGTCTGGGGCTGGAGCAAAGATCCCGGGCAGAAAGTCGCCGTGGCTTTCAACGGACAGACCAAAACGGCAATGGCCGACAAGGACGGACGTTGGGAAGTCACCCTCGATCCCATGCCGGCGGGCGGACCGCTGGTGCTCGAGCTGGATGGCCGGCCGGCGGCCTACGACGTGATGGTGGGCGACGTGTGGCTGTGCAGCGGACAGTCGAACATGGAGATGGGCGTCGACAAGTTGCACGGCATCTATGCTCACGCGCCCGAAGTGCTGGCCGAGGCCAACTGTCCCCAGATCCGACTCTGGCACGCCGCCAAGCAATTCAGCCCCCAGCCCATGCACGCTTACGTGGTTCGGCAGAATGTCTATATGGCTGAACACCAGGCCGTTTGGAACGTCTGCACGCCGGAGACCCTCGGCCGCGGCGGCTGGGGCGGTTTTTCCGCGCTGGGCTACTTCTTCGGCCGGGGGATCCAGGCGGACCAGAAGGTCGCCGTAGGCCTGATGCAGGTCGCTCACGGCGGCACCGCCATCGAGGCCTGGATGAGCGCCGCCGCGCTGCAAAAGATTCCCCGAGACCAATGGGTCATCCCCCCCATGACGCAGATGGCGCGTGATAAGATCAAGCTCGCGCCGCGACCCGCCGACCCTGGGTACAGGGTGCCCGCGGGTGCCCCGGCCGTGGCGGAGGGTGTGACCGCTCCCGCTGCGGCATACGCCGAAGCGATCGCCGCCGCCAACGGCGAGCCGCCCGCAGCCCTGAACTACGCCGGCGCCTGCTTCAACGGCCTGGTATCGCCGGTATTCCCGCTGGCGCTCCGCGGCGTGCTCTGGAACCAAGGGGAACACAACGGCAGCGACCGCTTCTATGCGGACAAGCTCAAGGGTCTCATCGCCGACTGGCGGGCGAAGTCGCGCCAGCCCGACCTGCCGTTCATCATCACGCAGTTGTGTAACTGGCAGACGTCCAGTTGGGACAAGGGACTAATAAGGTTCCAATGGGTGCGCGAGGCCCAGCTTCGGGTCTCGCAGACGGTGCCGAACACGGCGCTGGCCGTGACCATCGATCTGGCCGACAAGCCGGGCGAGGGCGGGCACGGCAGCGACGGCTACGGCCCGGGGGAAATCCATCCTATCCGGAAGCTTCAAGTTGGCCAGCGCAACGCTCTGGCCGCGCGGGCCCTGGTCTACAAGGAGAAAATCGTCTCGTCCGGACCGATCTGCAAATCCTGCAAACGGGAAAACGGCAAACTGCGGTTCGCGTTCGACTCGGTCGGCGGTGGATTGATGGCCAAAGGCGGCAAACTGGTCGGGTTCAGGATTGCCGGGGCCGACCGGAAGTTTGTCGCGGCCGAGGCGGCCATCGAGGGCGATACCGTCGTGCTCAGTGCCCCGGCCGTGGCGGCGCCCGTGGCGGCCCGCTATGGTTTCGAGCAGTTCGTCAGGCCGCTGTGCAGTCTGTACAATCGAGAAGGTCTTCCGGCGTCGCCCTTTCGTACCGACGACTGGCCGCTGGAGTAACCCCTAGCGGTTAAGACGATTATAGCGGCCGCGCCTGATTTTTGGGCGCAAGACGTGGCTGGGGGCCGATGTCTGAATCAGAGGCGAGATTGTTCTCGCGCGGAGGCCAGGCATGAAAACGTCGACGTGCGACGAACCCAACGATCGCGAACCCGCTAGAATGGTTTCCCCGCCCGCCGCCATCGCAGGAAAGGCCAAGACGGCGATCCGCTGCCGCTTGTGCCGGGAAACGATCGTGTTGGAGACCAACTTCCGTCCCACCGCGGCCATCTGTCCCCATTGCGGGCTGAAGTTCGTTTTCGATTCCCAGCAGGAACCATTGCCGGTGCCCGGGTTGCGTTTGCGCTACTCCGCGGTGATTGAGTCCCAGCGTCGCCCGGGCGAGGTACGGCACAAGCGGCATGATGCGCACGTGCAGCCGGCAATGCAAATCCGCCCGCCGCAGAGGAACTATCTGGCCTGGGCCGGCGGTTTGGCCCTCTCGCTGGCGGCGGCCACCGCATTCTTCGGCGGTTGGTTCCACCGTCTGCTGGCGCGGTAATATGCATCTTACGGGTTATATTACATAACCCGTTGTTGTCATTTGCCGATTCCGCTTTTCGCTCTGCCCGACCAGCCCCTTCTTTGCTTTGCGTGAAAACGGGCAGTTTAGGATGGATTGCGCGGTTTTACCATTAATTCTTGATAGTTAAAGTTTAGCAATTACAACGAATTTGCCGATTGCCTGTGAAAGGAACCCGAATGGCGTTTCTTCCTTCGGGTGAATCTCAACTCATCGTGTGGAGTCGATCGATGAAGCGATGGCAGGTTCTCTCAGTCGGAGGCGATTTGGCGGTTCTCAGCCGGAGGCCACTCGCTGTTTTGATGACGGGCCTTCTGGCACTTGTCTGGTTGTCTTCAGCGATGGCCGAACAGGCAGAGAACCCGTCCCTTGTGCCGGAGGGGCCGGCGGCTGTCCCGGGAGGCGAATGGACGCGGGGATCCCCTGCTTGGCTCACCCCCGAACTGCCGAAAAAGCCTAAGCGAGCCGTCGTTACGGTGCAGCAGGAGGACGACGGGAATTTGCCCGCCAATCCCGATCCGCCGAGAAAGCCTAAGCGAGCCGTCGTTACGGTGCGGCAGGCGGACGACGAGAGTTTGCCCGCAGACCCCGAACCGCCGAGAAATCCCCAGCGACCGGCCATGGCGAGGCCGATCGCAAGACGGCAAGAGATTGACGCGGGACCGCCCACCGACCATGAGTACATGGTGCCCGGTCCGTACGCTGAAGAAGATGTCGACGCCTGCGAAGACCGCGGGCCCTGCCCGAATCGGATCTGGAGGTCGGGATCTTGCTGGCAACCGTTTGCCAATCGACTTGAGGCCCGCGGCGAGTATCTGTTATGGTGGGGCAAGGGAAATTACGTCCCGGCGCTGGTGACCACCGGTCCCAGTGCGCCAGCCAACGGTGGCCAGCCGGGGGCTTTCGGCTCGACCGGCACGGCGGTCCTCTTCGGCGACTCCTACGTGAACGACGCGGCCCAAAGCGGCGCCGCTTCACGCTGGATTACTGGCTGACCTGCGATCATTCCCTCGCGGTGGAAGCCCAGTACTTCGGGTTCGGCGACGAAACGGAGAATTTTCAGGCCAACAGCAACAATTTTCCCGTGCTCGCGCGGCCTTACTTCAATGCGCAAACCGGGGCCGCCGCGGCCGAACTCATCGGATTCCCCGGAACGCAGACCGGCACCATGAGCGTTGCCGCCACGACTGGCCTCCACGGGGCCGACGTCCTCTTGCGGAAGAGCTGGTATCAGGGCTGTGACGGGCGTCTGGATTTTCTTTTCGGCTATCGCTACCTGCGGCTGAGCGACGACCTGGACATCGGCGAGTCGGTCACGTTCACCAATAACCCAGCGGTTCCCGTGAATTCCACCCTCGCGGTGTCGGACCGCTTCAGCACTTTAAACGAGTTCAACGGGGTCGACCTGGGAATCGCCTCCGAATGGCGCTGCCATCGCTGGAACTTGGGATTCCTGCTGAAAGTCGGAATGGGCAACACGGGCTCACATGTCTCGATCATCGGCAACAACGTGGCAACGGAACCGATGACGACGCCGGTGGCGTCGCCGGGCGGGTTCTTGGCCCAGGCCTCGAACAGCAACATGGGCAACACTTTCGAGTACCATCACTTCACCATGGTTCCCGAGTTTGGAATCAACGTCGGCTTCGACCTCACGCCCTGGTTGCGCCTGGTGGGCGGATACTCGTTGATCTACTGGAGTTCCGTGGCGCGGACCGGGGACCAGGTCGATTTGAATCTGACGTACCCTGAGGTCGCGGGCACGCCGCTTTCCGGAGTTCCGCTGGGCCATGACCGATTATTGGGCGCAGGGTGTGAACCTGGGGCTGGATCTGCGGTTCTAGATTTCCTCTACCGTGTGAGCCACCACTTGTTGACGCTGGCCATTACCTGGTCGGCCAGATTTGCGCCGATAGGCTTGCTGGCGACCTTGGTAGCGACCTTGGTTGCGACAGGCGCGGCCGGCGTCTTGGAAACCACGGCGGCGTGAACCTGGTTGGCCTTGGCCGGCGCGGGAGGATCGGTGATGGTGGTCGTGGCCGTATTGCTTGGGCCGAACGCATCGTCGGCCACGACCGTCACGTACCGCGGGCTGGCATTGGGCGACGCGGCCGTATCCTGCCACTCGATGGTTTGCAGCACGCTCTGATAGTCGCTGACCGAGTCGACGCCCGTCAGGGTGAGCACGCCGGCCGAATATGCCGCGCTGAGGGAACCATTGGGCGTGGTGACCGTCTGGGGGGAGGCCGTGCCGGCATTGAAGGTCTGATTGCCGATGACGAAACCTTCGGAACTTCCGTCCTGGATGTTGGTGATAGTCACGGTCAGCGAAGCCAGTTCGCCGGTAGCGTAGGTGATCGTGGCCGCCGGGGCGATGTACACGGAGACCGGCGACGATCCGCCCGTGTACGAGGCCGCGTAATTCGTGGTCGAAGTGCCGAGTTTGACCACGGGCGGCGGGTCGAGGGTCTGATCCACGGCTTGCTGGGCGGCCGGTCCGGGGTCAGTCGTCGTGGAAGCCAAGGCGAGCATCTTGGGGAGATAGCCCGGCGTCAGAAGGTATTCGCCGAAGTCGTACTCCGTGTCGGCTTGTCCCCCGCTCAGCCCAATGCCGCCGATCGTATCGTCGGTTGACTGTGCGCCGCCGCTCCCGGCCGTGTCGATGCCGCCGCTTTGATACTGCGGCGGCTGCGTTTCTTTCAGCGTGTAGGTGCCGGTCGGCAGCGAATCGAATTGATAAGAGCCGTTGCTCTGCGTGAGCGCGGTCTGGACGAGCGTGGTCCCCTGGTACAGCATCACCGTGACGTCGGGGATGCCGTATTTGTAATCGCCCGCATAAGGGCCCGAGGTGATCATCCGATTCCCGCTGTTGTTGTAATCGATGTAGACATAGCCGGAGAGCGAGGAGTTGGCCACGACAATGGAAAAGGTCACGGGAGTGCTGCTGGCCGCATTGTAGTCCGTGCTCCCGGGGAAAGTAGCCACCACCGTATACGTGCCCAGCGCTGCGGCGCAGTCGCCGAGCCGGTGCCGGTGGCCGTGCTGCCGACGTAATAGGTGAATGTCGGGCTAACGCCCTCTAGGCTGCTGGCCCCGTTTACCGTGGCCGTGGCCGGGTAGGGAGAGCCCGTGTAAGGCCCACCTGCATCCGTCGCCGTGACGATCGGCGTGGTCTGGGCGATGGTGAAGGTCACGGGAGTGCTGCTGGCCGCGTTGTAGTCCGTGCTCCCGGGGAAAGTGGCCACCACCGTATACGTGCCGGCCGTGCTGGGCGCGGTCGCCGAACCGATGCCGGTGGCCGTGCTGCCGACGTAATAGGTGAATGTTGGGCTGACGCCCTCCAGGCTGGCGGCGCCGTTGACCGTGGCCGTCGCCAGATAGGGAGAGCCCGTGTAAGGCCCACCCGCATCCGTCGCAACGACGGTGGGCGCGGCCGTGGCCTTGGTGATGGTGAAGGTCACCGGACTGCTGTTGGCGGCGCTGTAATCCGTACTCCCGGCGAAAGTGGCCACCACCGTATACGTGCCCGCCGTGCTGGGCGCGGTCGCCGAGCCGTTGCCGGTGGCCGTGCTGCCGACGTAATAGGTGAACGTCGGGCTGACGCCCTCCAGGCTGCCAGCGCCGTTGACCGTGGCTGTGGCTGCGTAGGGAGAGCCCGTGAATGGCCCGCCTGCATCCGTCGCCGTGACGGTGGGCGCGGCCGTGGCCTTGGTGATGCTGAAGTTCACCGGACTGCTGCTGGCGGCGTTGTAGTCCGTGCTCCCGGCGAAGGAGGCCACTACCGTATAGGTGCCCGCCGTGCTCGGCGCGGTCGCCGAGCTGTTGCCGGTGGCCGTGCTGCCGACGTAATAGGCGAATGTCGGGCTGACGCCCTCCAGACTGGCAGCGCCGTTGACCGTGGCTGTGGCCGGATAGGGAGAGCCCGTGTAGGGCCCACCTGCATCCGTCGCAACGACGGCGGGCGTGGCCGTGGCCTTGGTGATGGTGAAGTTCACCGGACTGCTACTGGCGGCGCTGAAGTCCGTGCTCCCGGCGAAGGAGGCCACTACCGTATAGGTGCCCGCCGTGCTGGGCGCAGTCGCCGAGCCGTTGCCGGTGGCCGTGCTGCCGACGTAATAGGCGAATGTCGGGCTGACGCCCTCCAGACTGGCAGCGCCGTTGACCGTGGCTGTGGCCGGATAGGGAGAGCCCGTGTAGGGCCCACCTGCATCCGTCGCAACGACGGTGGGCGTGGCCGTGGCCTTGGTGATGGTGAAGGTCACCGGACTGCTGCTGGCGGCGTTGTAGTCGGTACTCCCGGCGAAAGTGGCCACTACCGTATAGGTGCCCGCCGTGCTCGGCGCAGTCGCCGAGCCGTTGCCGGTGGCCGTGCTGCCGACGTAATAGGCGAATGTCGGGCTGACGCCCTCCAGGCTGGCAGCGCCGTTGACCGTGGCTGTGGCCGGATAGGGAGAGCCCGTGTAGGGCCCACCTGCATCCGTCGCAACGACGGTGGGCGTGGCCGTGGCCTTGGTGATGGTGAAGGTCACCGGACTGCTGCTGGCGGCGTTGTAGTCGGTACTCCCGGCGAAAGTGGCCACTACCGTATAGGTGCCCGCCGTGCTCGGCGCGGTCGCCGAGCCGTTGCCGGTGGCCGTGCTGCCGACGTAATAAGTGAATGTCGGGCTAACGCCCTCCAGGCTGGCGGCGCCGTTGACCGTGGCTGTGGCCGGATAGGGAGAGCCCGTGTAGGGCCCACCTGCATCCGTCGCAACGACGGTGGGCGTGGCCGTGGCCTTGGTGATGGTGAAGGTCACCGGACTGCTGCTGGCGGCGTTGTAGTCGGTACTCCCGGCGAAAGTGGCCACTACCGTATAGGTGCCCGCCGTGCTCGGCGCGGTCGCCGAGGAGTTGCCGGTGGCCGTGCTGCCGACGTAATAGGTGAATGTCGGGCTAACGCCCTCCAGGCTGGCGGCGCCGTTGACCGTGGCCGTGGCCGGGTAGGGAGAACCCGTGTAAGGCCCACCTGCATCCGTCGCAACGACGGTGGGCGCGGCCGCGGCCGTGGTGATGGTGAAGGTTACCGGACTGCTGCTGGCGGCGCTGTAATCCGTGCTCCCGGCGAAAGCGGCCACCACCGTATACGTGCCCGCCGTGCTCGGCGCGGTCGCCGAGGAGTTGCCGGTGGCCGTGCTGCCGACGTAATAGGTGAATGTTGGGCTAACGCCCTCCAGGCTGGCGGCGCCGTTGACCGTGGCCGTGGCCGGGTAGGGAGAGCCCGTGTAAGGCCCACCTGCATCCGTCACCGTGACGATGGGCGTGGCCGTGGCCTTGGTGATGGTGAAGGTCACCGGACTGCTGCTGGCGGCATTGTAGTCCGTGCTCCCGGCGAAAGTGGCCACCACCGTATACGTGCCCGCTGTGCTCGGCGCGGTCGCCGAGGAGTTGCCGGTGGCCGTGCTGCCGACGTAATAGGCGAATGTTGGGCTAACACCCTCCAGGCTGGCGGCGCCGTTGACCGTGGCCGTGGCCGGGTAGGGAGAGCCCGTGTAAGGCCCACCTGCATCCGTCACCGTGACGATGGGCGTGGCCGTGGCCTTGGTGATGGTGAAGGTCACCGGACTGCTGCTGGCGGCGTTGTAGTCGGTACTCCCGGCGAAAGTGGCCACCACCGTATACGTGCCCGCTGTACTCGGCGCGGTCGCCGAGGAGTTGCCGCTGGCCGTGCTGCCGACATAATAGGCGAATGTTGGGCTAACGCCCTCCAGGCTGGCGGCGCCGTTGACCGTGGACGTCGCCGGGTAGGGAGAGCCCGTGTAAGGCCCACCCGCATCCGTCGCAGTCACGGTGGGCGTGACTTTGGCGACCACCTGCTCGTTGGTGAGCGTGCCGCTACTGATTGCAAAGTCGGTGTCCCCACTATAGGTCGCCGTGATCGTATGCGTGCCCGCCGCCAGGGACGTGTCCTGGATCGAAGCCAAGCCATTGTTCAAGATCGCGGGCGAACCGAAGTTCGTCCCATCGACCGCGAACTGCACCGTGCCGCCGTTGTCAAACGTCCCCGAAACGGCCGTTACCGCGGCCGTGAAGGTCACCGTCTGGCCGAAATTCGACGGGTTCAGCGACGAACCCACTGCGGTCACCGTGGGCGCCGGCACGTACGTGAACTGATCGGCAGTCAGCGTGCCGGAAGTCTCTAGCGGGTTGACGACAGTTACATCGACCATGCCGGTGGTCGTTGCCGCGGGGCTGATTGCCGTTATCGTCGAGTCGGAAACATCCGTGTAACTTATTGCCGGAATTGTTCCAAAGAACACGCCCGTTGCCGCCGTCAACTCGCTGCCGCTTATGGTTACCACGGTGCCGCCGGTTAGCGGTCCGCTGGTCGGACTGATAGCGGAGACTATCGGCGCGCTGGTGAAGACAAACGGCGGGTCCGGAAGGCTGCTGCCGGTGCTGGAATTGAAGTTGGAATCGCCGTTGTAGGAGGCTGTGATCGTATGCGTCTCATCGGTCAAGAAGGAGGTGCTGAACGTGGCCGTGCCGTTGATGAGTTGCTCTGATCCCAGGGAAGTGGTGCCGTCTACGGAAGCGAATACCACTCCGGTCGGGACGCCGCTGCCCGGCGGGTCCGCACTCACTACGACCGTGATTGTCACTGAGTATCCGAATGCATACGGATTGGGCGAGACGGTAACGGACGTGGTGGTGTTGTCCTGGTTGACGTCGACGCTGTTGTCGCCTTGACTGGGGGCGAAATTATTGTCGCCCACGTACTTGGCGGTGATGTCGTTGATGCCGATCGCGAGCTGCGAGGTCGGCGTGGGCGTCGTGAAACTGGCGGTGGCGCTCGCCGCGCCCGCCGCCGCCAAGGTGCCGCTGCCCAGCAACGTGCTGCCGTCGTAGAAGTCCACCGCGCCGGTAGGCACGACGGAATCGGGCGTGGCGGCGCTGACGGTGGCCGTGAAGCTCACCGGCTGCCCGTAGACCGCCGGATCGGGTGAAGGAGAGCTCAAATCCGTGGTCGTCGGCGCTACCACGCTCTCGGAGAAGGCGCCGCTGCCGGCGGCAAAGTTCGCATCGCCGCTGTAGGTCGCCGTGATCGTGTGCGAGCCGGCTGCCAGCGACGAATCCTGGATCGAAGCCTGGCCATTGCTCACGGGCACGGGCGAACCGACGTTCGTTCCATCCACGGCAAACTGCACCGTGCCGCCATTGTCAAACACCCCTGAACTGACCGTTACCATGGCCGTGAAGGTTACGGCTTGACCGACCACGGCCGGCTGAGGGGAAGCGGTCACCGTGACCGTGGTGCCGCTGACCGACTGCGTGGCCGCGCCGTTACTGGTCGCGAAATCTGCATCGCCGCTGTAGGTGGCTGTGATCGTGTGCGTGCCCACCGCCAGGGCCGAGTCCTGGATCGAGGCCTGGCCATTGCTCAAGCTGATCGGCGAACCGAAGTTCGTCCCGTCGACGGCAAACTGCACCGTGCCGCCGTTGTCGAACGTCCCGGACCCGGCAGTCACTGCGGCCGTAATGGTCACCGTTTGACCAACTTGGGAAGGATTCGGCGAGGCGGTCACACTGGTCGTCGTCGAGGCCGCGGCAATGGTGAAGGTCACGGGACTGCTGCTGGCAGGGCTGTAGTCCGTGCTTCCGGCGAAGGAAGCCACCACCGTATACGTGCCTGCCGCGCTGGGCGCGGTCGCCGTGCCGCTGCCGCTGGCCGTGCTGCCGGCGTAATAGGTGAACGTCGGGCTGACGTCCTCCAGGCTGCTGGCGCCATTGACCGTAGCCGTGGCTGCGTAGGGAGAGCCCGTGTAAGGCCCGCCTGCATCCGTCGCCGTGACGGTGGGCATGGCCTTGGCGATGCTGAAGGTCACGGGACTGCTGTTGGCGGAATTGTAGTCCGTGTTCCCGGCGAAGGAGGCCACCACCGTATACGTGCCTGCCGCGCTGGGCGCGGTCGCCGTGCCGCTGCCGCTGGCCGTGCTGCCGACGTAATAGGTGAATGTCGGACTGATACCCTCCAGGCTGCTCGCGCCGTTGACCGTGGCCGTGGCTGCGTAGGGAGAGCCCGTGAATGGCCCGCCGGCGTCGGTCGCCGTAACGGTGGGCGTGGTCTTGGTCGTGGTAATAGCAAAGGTCACGGGACTGCTGTTGGCGGCATTGTAGTCCGTGCTCCCGGCGAAAGAGGCCACCACCGTATACGTGCCCACCGCGCTGCGGCGCGGTCGCCGTGCCGCTGCCGCTGGCGGTGCTGCCGACGTAATAGGTGAACGTCGGGCTGACGCCCTCCAGGCTGCCGGCGCCGTTGACCGTGGCCGTGGCTGTGTAGGGAGAGCCCGTGAATGGCCCGCCGGCATCCGTCGCCGTGACGGTGGGCGTGGCCTTGGCGATGCTGAAGGTCACGGGACTGCTGTTGGCGGAATTGTAGTCCGTGCTCCCGGCGAAGGAGGCCACCACCGTATACGTGCCTGCCGCGCTCGGCGCGGTCGCCGTGCCGCTGCCGCTGGCCGTGCTGCCGACGTAATAGGTAAAGGTCGGGCTGACGCCCTCCAGGCTGCTGGCGCCGTTGACTGTGGCCGTGGCTGTGTAGGGCGAACCCGTGTAAGGCCCGCCGGCGTCGGTCGCCGTGACGGTGGGCGTGGTCTTGGTGGTGGTGATGGAAAAGGTCACGGGACTGCTGTTGACGGAGTTGTAGTCCGTGCTCCCGGCGAAGGAGGCCACCACCGTATACGTGCCCACCGCGCTCGGGCGCGGTCGCCGTGCCACTGCCGCTGGGCGTGCTGCCGACGTAATAGGTGAACGTCGGGCTGACGCCCTCCAGGCTGCCGGCGCCGTTGACCGTGGCCGTGGCTGCGTAGGGAGAGCCCGTGAATGGCCCGCCTGCATCCGTCGCCGTGACGGTGGGCGTGGCCTTGGCGATGCTGAAGGTCACGGGACTGCTGTTGGCGGAATTGTAGTCCGTGCTCCCGGCGAAAGAGGCCACCACCGTATACGTGCCCGTCGCGCTGGGCGCGGTCGCCGTGCTACTGCCGCTGGCTGTGCTGCCGACGTAATAGGCGAACGTCGGGCTAACGCCCTCCAGGCTGCTGGCGCCGTTGACCGTGGCCGTGGCTGCGTAGGGAGAACCCGTGTATGGCCCGCCGGCATCCGTCGCCGTAACGATGGGCGTGGCCTTGGTGATGGAATAGGTCACGGGACTGCTGGCGGCGGAGTTGTAGTCCGTGCTCCCGGCAAAGGAGGCCACTACCGTATACGTGCCTGCCGTGCTGGGCGCGGTTGCCGTGCTACTGCCGCTGGCTGTGCTGCCGACGTAATAAGTGAAGGTTGGGCTGACGCCCTCCAGGCTGCTCGTGCCATTGACCGTGGCCGTGGCCGCGTAGGGAGAGCCCGTGTAAGGCCCGCCGGCATCCGTCGTCGTAACGATGGGCGTGAGCTTGGTGATGGAAAAGGTCACGGGACTGCTGTTGGCGGAATTGTAGTCGGTGCTCCCGGCGAAGGAGGCCACCACCGTATATGTGCCTGCCGCGCTGGGCGCAGTTGCCGTGCCGTTGCCGCTGGCCGTGCTGCCGACGTAATAGGTGAACGTCGGACTGACGCCCTCCAGGCTGCTGCCGCCGTTGACCGTGGCCGTGGCTGCGTAGGGAGAGCTCGTGTATGGCCCGCCGGCATCCGTCGCCGTGACGGTGGGCGTGGCCTTGGTGATTGAATAGGTCAGGGGACTGCTGGCGGCGGAGTTGTAGTCCGTGCTCCCGGCGAAGGAGGCCACCACCGTATACGTGCCTGCCGCGCTGGGCGCGGTGGCCGTGCCGCTGCCACTGACCGTGCTGCCGACGTAATAGGTGAAGGTCGGACTGACGCCCTCCAGGCTGCTCGTGCCGTTGACCGTGGCCGTGGCCGCGTAGGGAGTACCCGTGTATGGCCCGCCGGCATCAGTCGCCGTGACGGTGGGCGTGGCCTTGGTGATGCTGAAGGTCACGGGACTGCTGTTGGCAGAGATGTAGTCCGTGCTCCCGGCAAAAGAGGCCACCACCGTATACGTGCCTACCGCGCTGGGCGCGGTCGCCGTGCCGCTGCCGCTGACCGTGCTGCCGACGTAATAGGTGAACGTCGGGCTGACACCTTCCAGGCTACTGGCGCCGTTGACCGTGGCCGTGGCGGCGTAGGGAGAGCCTGTGTAGGGCCCGCCGGCATCTGTCGCAACGACCGTGGGCGTGGTTTGGCTGCTGGCTACGATGGTTATGCTGTTTCCCGTAACGTCCAGGTCGGCGGTCGTCACGTCGATCGGATTATTGAACAGGACGGTGTAGTTGGGCGCGGCTGCCACCGCCGTATTCAAGGTGAACTGTCCAGTCGTGCTCTGGGCCTGCAACTCGACCTGGAACAAGGTGAATTCGCTGTTCAGCGGGTTCGGCTGCTTCGTCGAGGTCTTCTCGCCGCCGGCGCTGATGCTTCCTGGGGACAGGCTGGCCAAGACCGTGGGGCCGTCGTACGCGGCGCCTTCGGTGATCGTCGTCCCGGCCGGGATCGAGACCAGGCTGGAGTTGAAACTTACGGTCAAATACGCCTGGTAGATGCCGGTCGGCGTGCTTTGCACGTCCTGGATCGAGGCCTGGAGAATAAAATCCTGCCCGGCGACCAGCGATGTGAGTTGAGTCCCGCCAAGACTCAAGAACTCATAACTTACGCCGACGCTGGCGGTCAGCAAAGTCCGCCTCTCGAGCTGTTCGATCATCAAGCGGCGGGGCGGGTGACCGATTCCGCGGCGAAGGCGCGGTCTGGCCCCATTGTCATGGCGGCTGAAGAGGCCACGAAATCCGCTCCACGCCGAGAAAAGTCTTGTTGTAGGGCGAATTGATCTTCCCATAGGGAGTTTCCTCGTCGGAAGGACGAGTCCAAGGTGTAATCCCCGCGGCGGGCGCCGCGGGGAAGCAAACGGCCGCGGCGCCGCCTTCGGGGTCATGCAAGGGGGCGGAAATCAGTCCAGAGTGGGGGGAGCGAAGCCGGTAATGTCCCCAAGCGGAATGAGCGTGTAGAGACCTGTCGTGATCGTCAGCGTATTTTGCGAGACCGGAAGGTTCGTGCTGGTGATCAAGATCGGATAGAAATTGGTATTGGGCAAGGATCCCCAACCTGCGGTCGTGCCGGCGGTAATCGTGACGGCGTTCGTCAAGCCGCCCATCGTCAGGGCCAGGCCGTTGGTAATGTTGCAGGTATTGATCGTCACGGAGTCGTTGCCCGTGAGGCCTGGCGCGGCCCCGGTCGTGACACTCAGCGCGGCCAACTGGGTCTTTTGCTGGAAGGTGGCGGAATTGCTGCCGCCGTTGAGGACCAGGTTCGTGTTCCCGTTGATCGTACTCGAGGCAACGTTGACGACGTCGCTGCCGTTGTCGCCGGTGAGATCGAATCCGTCGCCGGGCGTGCCGTCGTTGGGCCCGAAGACACCGGTGCCAAGTTGACATCCGGTGATGGTGTCATTGCTGCCCCACACGGTCGCCGGGGTGAGCCCCGCGATTACGTCGTCGACGGTCACTCCCCAAGGTGCGGTACACGTACTGTTGATCGATTGCATCTTGAACGTGTCGTAGCCGGTGCCGTTGTCGACGGTGACCGGGTTCGGAGCGGCAGCGGACACGGCAAGAAGGCCCAGGTTGCTGTCCTGGATGGAAACGCCATTCATCATGCTGGGGGCGGCAGGGGTGCCGCCATTGCTGACAGTCACGGCTCCCGCCGCATTGGTGCTATTGAAGGAGACGATATTCGATGTCCCGGCCGGCGCCGCGCCATTGGTGACCGATATGCCGCCCAGCACCGTCAGGGGGGACGCCGCGCTCTCACCAAGAAATTGCGTAAAGCTTCCTCCGTCGCCGTTGAAGATGGTGACGACAGGGGTCGCTACGGCTGGAATCGCGCCGATCTTGGTTGCCGCCGTAGAAGTGCCGATCTGGACGTTGTTGACCCCGTCGCCGTTGAAAACACCCAACGTGTTTTCCAGCCAGCCGCCCTCAATGGTCGTCGATGAGTTTCCACTACTGTTAAGCACGACGACCGGTCCGATGACGGTGCAAGTGTTCACGGTCAGGCTGCTGTTGACAACCGACGGCTGAGTCGCCACCACGGTCAGCCCACCGGGGCCGAGGAGTTGGGAATTGCTGATGTTCGTCGTGGTATTGCCGCCGTTGAAAATCGTGGTGCTCAGTCCGACCTGCACGTTGCTGATGGTGTTCACTACGGTGTTGTTCGGGCCCATGTTCAAGAACGTCAAGCCTTGCATCAGATCGACGTTTTCGATCGTGTTCGTGTCGTTCGCGTTGTCGGTGATCGTCACGTTGCCCGCCACGGGATCGGCGGCCGGGGTCGGCGCGGTAGTGAAGCCGAAGAGCAGGCTGTTTTGTCCGAGGCCGAGGTTTATGGCAATGTCGCCCGTCACCAGATTTCCCGACATGCCGACAACGTAGGGCGAGGTAACCGGGATGCCGTTCAACTGGAGCTGTGTCGTCTTGCCGTTCGCGGCCGTGTTGGCCGTAACCGTGAACGTGTTCGCCGTGGCGGCGCTGTTCGACGGCGCAATCGTGATTGCATTGTCGGCGTTGTCGCCGGTGATTGTCAAAGCCCCCGCGACGGGATCGTTAGTCAAAATGTTGACCGTCAACAACTCTCGACGTTCCAGAGACTCGAACCGCAAAACGCTACGGCGAGTCGGATGAGTCTTTCGTTTTCTACTGAACCAAAACATGACGATATCTCCTTGTGTTAGCTGGGAATCTCATGCCATCCGTAGATATTGAGTCAGACCCCGCTCCGTCGCGGTCCGCGTGCATTTCGAAGCAGCAAGATTTCGCCGGTGGCCGAAACGTCGACACCATCGAATTCTTGTTTTAGACCTCGTTGCCCCCGAGGCCCGTCAAGCGTCTCCCGCAGCAGCCGTTCCTCCACGCCATATCCCGGCGTCGAACCCATCCTCGGCTTGCGGTCCGGATGCCGGCTTACGATCGTTCCCATTTAAGGCCAAGCCCCAGATGCCTGGAAAGCCAGCCGCGCCAAAAGGGCGGAAAAATCGTCATCGTCGTGATAAGCCCGATAAACCGCGGAGAATCTATACTATACCCAGAACGATCCCAATGTCAAGAACCTGACCTAAAAAATTTAACCCCCCATGATTTCCCGTAATTCTCGGCCAGTCCTTGCTTCAACACCGCCCATGAACAAAATGCACGAACCGCGGGTCATCGCGCCAGGCGGCCAGCGAGAAACCTTCGCGGTCCTTGGGCGAGAGAATGGCCGACGCCAGAGTGCGATCGTACTGGGCCTTGAGCGCAGGATCGCACAACGACCAGTCGAGATCGGTGGCCAGCGGCGAGATGCCCGCCTCGTTGCCCGGGGCATACTCCGCGGAACAGAAATACTCGATCGTCGAGTTCTCCAGCATGCAGGCACCGTGGGCGAAGCCGGGCGGCAGCCAGATCCACTCGCCAATCGCGGCATCGAGCGATGCCGGCAACTCGTAAGCAATGATCTTTCCAATCGTCGGCGAGCCCTTGCGAATGTCCAGGGCCAGGTCGATGATGTGGCCCGCAATGGTCCGCACCATCTTGCCCTGATTCGGGTTCCATTGGAAGTGCAGCCCGCGGATCACCCCGGAGAGCGACTGGCTCTCGTTGGTCTGCTTGAACTCCACGCCTTGAAAGCAGGCCGCATCGGCATGTCTCAAGAAGTCGCTCTTGCGGAAGGTCTCGGTAAAGTAACCGCGGTCGTCGCGAAAGCGGGCGTAGCGGACGACCTTGACGTCGGGGATGGCCAGGGAGCGAATTTCGAGAATCTTCATCTTATTTCTTTGCCAGCAAGGCGTCGAGCTTCTTCAAGGTGCCATCGGGATCCTTGTTGACGTCGTCTTCACAGTCCTTGCAGCAAAGGAAGATCACCCGCCCTTTGACGGTCATCTTGTAGGGCTTGTCCATCGAGCCCAGCAGAGCGCCGCTGATGGGACAGACCTTTTGCTTTTCGGCCAGCTTGCGATCGGTCTCGTCGAGTTCCTTCAGGCCCGGCAGGTCATCGGCCGGTTTGTCCGCATTTTTCGCGGCTACCGCGTCTTTCGCGGCAGGATCCTTGGCGGTTTCTTTCGCCGGGTTCGCGCCCCCGCCGCATCCGCTGAGGGCCGCCGTCAAAACGGCTGGCAGGATTAAAAACTCTGAAAGTTTCCGTAGCATGTCGATACTCCTTGGGAAAAAATCTGCTTTAACCGGGGCTATTGTAATGGCACAGGGCAGAAAGAGGAAGAAGAAACGATCTCACTTCTTCACCATCGTTGCCGTGATCCGTCCCGGTGGCGGTTCGCCTTTCTCGAAGGCCGTGATGTTGGCCAGCGTATCCTGGGCGATGGCCTCCAGCGCCCGTTGCGTGAAAAAGGCCTGGTGACCGGTGATGATCACGTTGGGAAAGGTCAGCATCCGCGAAAACACGTCGTCCTGAATCACTCGATTCGAGAGGTCCTCGAAGAACAGGTCGCCTTCCTCTTCGTAAACATCCAACCCCAACGCGCCGAGCTTGCCGGATTTCAACGCCCGTACGGCTGCCTTGGTGTCCAAGAGCGACCCGCGGCTGGTGTTGACCAGGAGCACGCCGCGTTTCATGAGGGCCAGCGAGTCTTCGTTGACAAGATGATAGGTTTCCGGCTGCAAGGGGCAGTGCAGCGTGATGATGTCCGACTGGCGGAAGAGATCGTCCAGCGGTACGTAGCTCACGCCGGCCGCGAGCAATTCGGGATTCTGAAAGACATCATGGCCCAGCACCTTGCAGCCGAAACCCAACAGGATCCGGGCGACGATGGCGCCGATCTTGCCCGTGCCGATCACGCCGGCCGTGCGGCCGTAGAGTTCCAGACCCATCAGGCCATCCAGGGCGAAATTGCCCTCGCGGACACGGTTGTAGGCCTTGTGGATCTTGCGTTCCAGGGCCAGGATCAGGGCCAGCGTGTGCTCGGCCACGGCATGGGGCGAATAGGCCGGCACCCGTGTAACCGTCAGCCCCACGTGCTCGGCAACCTCCAGATCGACGTGATTGAACCCCGCACAGCGGAGGGCGATCAGCCGCGTGCCTTGTTTCACGAGCGATAAGAGCACGTGAGCGTCGAGCGTATCGTTGACGAAGGCACACACGGCCGGAAAATCGGCGGCAAGGGGACAGGTTTGGCCGGTCAGTCGGGGTTCGAAGAAGACCAACTCGTGGCCCGCCGAGGCGTTGGCCGCCGGAAAGAAGGTCCGATCGTACGGTTTCGTGCTGAATACGGCAACTTTCATCGATTGCTCCTGCGTACGTCAAAAAACGAATTATTCGCTGAAAACTGACATAGGGCCATGCCGGACTTCTTGTTAGAATCCCCCGCGAGTCTGCCACGGAAGGCCAAAGACTCGATAGCAATGCTAGCAACGATTCGGCGGGAGGGAACCCATGACGCGATCTTTGGGCCGGAACTGGACACGGGCAGCTTGGACATGCGCCTGGCTGCTGCTGGGCGGGCACCATGTACTCATGGTCGCGGGGCCAGGGCACAAGCGCCCGAGCAACATTGGCAGGCCACGCCCAACTACCCGCAAAATAATCCGCCGAATTACCAGCCGGCGACCGCCCAAAACCCTGCTCCCGCGCCGGCAATCCGGCCGCCGGCCCGTCGGCGACAGTTCAAGCGCGACGACAGACCGTGGCCAGTACGTTCCGGCGACGGCGCAATACCAAAATCCGCAGCAGCCCGATCAACCCATCGGCCCTCCGCAGTATCCGACGATCGAGCGCCGCCTGCTGGCCCCAGGCGACCGGCCGGCTTACGGGACTCAGCCGCCCGACAACCGCAACGCCTATCCTCCGCAGGATCCGCGGGCACAGGGCGGACCGGCCACAGGGCAGCCGATTCAAGGTCCTCCTGTGCGGAACGTCAGGCCGCAAGTACCGTTCGTGCTCTCGCCCCAGGAAGCAGAGGCGCTGGACAGGTTGCTCACCGACTGGGAAAAGCGGAACAAAGAGATCCATGTCCTGGAGTCGAAGTTCTATCGATGGGAATACGACGCCGTGTTCGGCAAAGGCACTCAGCCGCCGCCGCCCGACGAAGGCATTTTGAAATTCGCCGCGCCCGACAAGGGGCTGATGAAGATCGACGCCAAGGACCCCAAGCAAGTCGGAGCAATGGCTGTGCGACGGCAAGTCGATCTATCAGTTCGACTACAAACAGCATGTGGTCACCGAATATCTGTTGCCGCCGGAATTGCAGGGCAAGGGGATCGGCGACGGCCCACTGCCCTTCGTTTTCGGCGTCGAGGCCGAGAAGCTCAAGCAGCGTTATTTCATGCGGATCATTACGCCGCCCAACGTGCAAAACGAGGTCTGGCTGGAGGCCTATCCGCGCTACCAGCAACAGGCGGCCGAATTCAGCAAGGTCCAGGTGATTCTGCAAATTGCCGGCCCCACGAAGGCCCTGGTGCCCTACGCGATCCAGATCTTTTCGCCCAACGGCAAGGACCGCAAGGTCTATCAACTGCAAGACCCCAAGATCAATCCGCGCGGGTCTTGGATCCCGCTCCCGGGAAACAATTGGTGGGAGGTTTCGATCCCCTGGGGCTGGACGAAGAAGACGGATTTGCCCCAGTCGGCGGTGGAAGCCACGCTGAGTCCGTCGATGTCGCCCCAGCGGCGGTAAGAATTCGCCGTAACTCCTTACCAAATCCTGACCTCCGTGCCCCTGAATTGATTCTCGGGGTGGCCATTCTATAATAGGGAGGAGGGATTTCATGACCTATTTCAATGCGCCTATTGTCCGATCGCTTGGATTCGTCGTGCTGGCGCTCCTGGCCGGATACTGTCGTTTTGCCGCCGCCGCCCCGGAACAAAAGCCGCAACCACAAGCCGAGCAGCCGGCCGCCCTGGCCGGCGGACCCGTGCAAGACGAAAATGAACGCCCCCGCCGGCAGGGCCAGTGGATCCGCATTCCTCTGCCGATCGACAACAGCGTCGTCCTCCGCGTGAAGCAATCGATCGGGCGGACCCTGGCCGCCGCCCGCGATGAGCGGCCCGTCTTCGTGCTCGAATTCGTCGTGCCGGAGGGCGCCGCCGACGCCGGCGGGCACTGAGGGGGTCGGCACCCAGTTCGAAGATGCCCATAAGCTGGCCCGCTTCCTTACGAGCGATGAACTCAACGGTGCCAGCACGGTGGCCTACGTGCCCAAGTCGCTAGCGGGCCATGCCGTGATGGTGGCCATGGCCTGCGAACAGATCATCATGAAATCCACCGCCACGATGGGCGACGCAGGGGCCGACGAAAAAGTGATCACCAACACCATGCTCGCGGCCTACGAAGAGATCGCCCGCAGCCGCCGCACCGTGCCGGCCGAGATTGCCCTGGGCATGCTCGACAAGGCCCGCGAGGTGCTCAAGGTGAAGACCGAGTTGGACGTGCAATTCGTCGGCCCCGGTCAGTTGCCGAAGCTCACCCGGCAGCATCGCATCCTCGCCCAGGAAACGATCAAGCGGCCGGGCGAGCCGTGGCAATTCACCGGCGCCGAGGCCCGCGAATGGGGAATCGTCAGGTTCCTGGCCGATGACCGCCGCGACGTGATCCGCCAGATGCAGCTCTCGCCCGGCATGGAGGAAGGCGACCCCTCGGGCGGCGGCGCCTGGCGGCCGATCCGCGTCGAGCTCAAAGGCCCGGTGAGGCCCGGCCAGGTCGCTTCCATCGAGCGGATGATCGACGAGCAGCGCCGCAACCAGGGCGTGAATTTCGTCTGCCTGTGGATCGACAGCCCCGGCGGTTCCCCGCTGGAATAGCAAGCGGCTGGCCGATTTCCTCATCGCACTGCCCGGCGAAGAGGTCCGCACCGTGGCCTACATCCCCAGCGAAGCCCGCGCCGATGCCGCCATGGTGGCCATGGCCTGCGATCAGATCGTCATGCACCCTCGGGCGATCCTGGGCGGACCGGGGCAATATCAACTGCGGCCCGACGAGATCTTGCCCACCCGGCATACGATCCGCGATTCGCTGGCGCTTCGCAAGTCGCGCTCCTGGTCATTGTGGGCAGCCATGTTCGATCCGAATCTGGACGTCTACCGCTGCCAGCGATTCGGCGACGTAGAATACTTCAGCGACGAGGAACTGGCGAGCCGCCAGCCGAAGCAGGGCGAGAAAGGCCCGCCCTGGGAGAAAGGCGATCGCGTGACGACGCCCGGCCATGTGCTCGCGCTCAGCGGCGACAAGGCCCAGGAATACGGCCTGGCCACGCGCGTCGTGGAAAACTTTACGCAGTTCAAGCAGAACTACGGCCTGGAAAACGACCCGACCCTGGTCGAGCCCGGCTGGGTCGATCACTTGGCCCACTTCCTCGGCCGCCCGGAAATGGTCGCGCTCTTGATCTTCCTCGGCGGGCTGGGCATCTACATCGAGCTGCACGCGCCGGGACTGGGCATTGGGGCCTTCATGGCGGTGGTGGCCTTCGCCCTCTTCTTCTGGAGCCGCTTTCTCGAAGGCACGGCGGGCTGGCTGGAAGTGACGCTGTTCGTCACCGGCTGCATCTGCCTCTTGACCGAGATTTTCGTGCTTCCCGGCTTCGTGGTCTTCGGCCTTGGCGGCGGGGTCTTGATCTTGGCGTCGATCATCCTGGCCAGCCAGACATTCTTCATTCCGCAGAACGAGTACCAGTTGGCCCGCTTGCAGAACTCGTTGTTTGCGTTGCTCTTCTCCGTAGGCGGTCTGATCGGCGCAATCTGGGTGCTGAACCGTTGGTTGCCCCGCGCGCCGGTGTTGCAGCACGTCTTCCTTGCGCCGCCGGAAGGCGAAGAGGCCGAGATCATCAGCCGTCGCGAGATGCTGGTCGATCTGGACAATCTCGTGGGCGCCGTCGGTGTAGCGACGACTCCCCTCGGTCCCAGCGGCAAGGCCCGCTTCGGGAACCACCTGGTCGACGTGATCTCCACCGGCGAGTTCATCTCCCGCGACAGCCAGGTCGTGGTGCTGGAGGTGCATGGCAACCGCGTTGTCGTGCGCGTTGGCATCGGGTGGAAATAGTGCGACCGGTTGAAGCCGCTTCCAGCCGTGCTATCAGGCAATAACAGGCTACAGGTCGAACGTGTCCTTCTGCCAACGCTTTTCCAAGTCGAGCAAGGCGGTGCATGGGCATCGCCTCACACGTCGAGGTTCCGCGCTTCCAAGGCGTGCTTCTCGATGAACTCGCGGCGGGGCTCGACCTTGTCGCCCATGAGGATGCGGAACAAGTCGTCGGCGGCGCCGGCGTCTTCCATGGTGACTTGCAACAGCGTGCGGTTGGCCGGGATCATGGTCGTGTCGCGCAACTCCTCGGGGTCCATTTCCCCCAGGCCCTTGAAGCGCGTGACTTTCATCCCCTTCTCGCCGCCGCTGCGGACCGCGGTCAGCAGGCCGCGCAGATCATCCAGTCCGACGACGTTCTCGCCGCGACGGAGCCGATAGCGCGGCTCCTCCATGCCGGTCCGCTCCTGTGGAATCAGGCCGTCGATCTCAAAACCCATCTTCCGCAACTCGGCCAACTGGCTGTTGATCGAGCGCGACCTCGTGAAACTCGACGATGTGCAGGCGGCTGCCGGAATGGCCGTTGCCTTCAACCTGGCCGTCGCTCCCGGGCGTCGCCGCGGCGGACGCGGCCTCGTCGCTAAGCTTCAACTCGTTGCCCGACTCCTGCTCCTGCTCCTCGATGAACTTGTCGAGCTTCTGGCGCGAGGCGAACCAGTGCTCGTCGTGCCCGATGAAAACGTGATAGATCGGCAACTGTCCGGTGTCCGGGTCCTGCCGCACGGCATGGGCGCGAAGGCTGATGCCGCGCCGCTCCAGGGCCACGAGCGAATCCTCCAGGGCGGAAAGCGTGCGGCAGAGCCGCTCCATCTCGGCGCCGGCGATCGTGCGGCCGCCGCCGGGCTCGAAGACGGCGTCTTTCAGCCCCGAATCGAGCAGTTGGCTGTTCATCTCCTCTTCGGTCTGCACGTAGTAGGTGTGCTTCTTGTGCGTGATCTTGAACAACGGCGGCTGGGCCACGTAGACGTGCCCGCCGCGGACGAGGTCGTACATCTGCCGATAGAAAAAGGTCAACAACAACGTGCGGATGTGCGAGCCGTCGACGTCGGCATCGGTCATGATGATGACTTTGCCGTAGCGGCGTTTGCTGAGATCAACCTCTTCGCCGATGCCGCAGCCGATGGCCGAGATCATGCTGCGGACCTCCTCGTTGGCCAGCACCTTGTCTTCGCGCGATTTGTAGGCGTTGATGATCTTGCCGCGCAAGGGGAGGATGGCCTGGAAGTCGCGGTCGCGGCCGCCCTCGGCGCTGCCGCCGGCCGAATCGCCCTCGACGAGGTACAGTTCGCAGCGCTCGACGATCTTGCTCGTGCAGTCGCGGAGCTTGCCCGGCAGTCCGCCGCCGGCCAAGATGCCCTTGCGCTCGCGCAAGAGGGCCTTGGCCTTGCGGGCCGCCTCGCGGGCTTCGGCCGCCAGCACGGCCTTGGCGATCATCAACTTGGCCGTCTTGGGGTGCTCCTCGATATATTTTGCCAGGAAGTCGCCGACTACGGAATTGACGATGCCTTCCACCTCGGTGTTGTTGAGCTTGCCTTTGGTCTGGGCTTCGAACTGCGGGTTCGGCAGGCGGACCGAGACGATCGCCGTGAGACCCTCGCGGAGATCCTCGCCCGTAGGCACAATGTCCTTGAAGATGTTCTCCTTCTTGCCGTAGGCATTAAGCGTGCGCGTGAGGGCCGTGCGGAAACCGACGACGTGCGTGCCACCGTAAACGGTATTGACGTTATTTGCGTAGGAGTGAACGTTCTCCGTGTATTCCGTGCAGTATTGGAAGGCGACCTCGACTTCGACCGACGAATCTTCATAGCGAGAACGAGTGTACACGACATCGTGATGAATGGCCTCGCTTGCCCGATTGAGGTAGCGGATGAACTCCACGAGGCCGTCGTTGTATTGGAACGTCTCGCCTTGCCCATTGCGGAGGTCCTTGAAGACGATCTTCACGCCGCGATTGAGAAACGCCAGTTCCTGCAGCCGCTTGTACAGGATGTTGTAGTCGAACTTCAGGTCGCCGAACATCTGGTAATCGGGCTTGAAGGTGGTCTTCGTGCCGGTGCCCTGGGCCGTGCCGACGCGAACCACCGGGCTGGTGGGTTTCCCGCGTTCGTATTCCTGCTGGTAGGCGTGACCGTTGCGGCGGACCTCGACTTCGCACCACTCGGAGAGGAAGTTCACCGCCTTCACGCCCATGCCGTGCAGACCGGCGGAGGTCTTGTAGGCCTTGTTGTCGAACTTGCCGCCGTACTTGAGCATCGTCATCACGCCTTCCAGGGCGGACTTGCCGATGTTCGGGTCGATATCGACGGGAATGCCGCGGCCATCGTCGGCCACAGTGATCGAGCCGTCGGGATTGACGGTCACCTGGACCACGGTGGCGTGGCCGGCCATGACCTCGTCGATCGAGTTGTCGACGACTTCGCTGACCAGGTGATGCAGCCCGGCGGCGTCGCGATTGCCGATGTACATGCCTGACCGTTCACGGACGTGCTCCAGATCGCTCATGTAGCGCATCTGGTCGATATCGTAGGGATTGTCGTTCTGGGGGTTGGTGTTCTGAAGAACGTCGTCTTGCGGAATGTCGTTGGGATCGGTAGACATAAGGTCCAAATTACTTGATTGCTCCCAGGCGGAAACGAAGGTCTTGGATGTCGTGATCGGGCAGGAGACGGTTGAGGGTGGCGAGGATGGCGGATCTCTGGAAATTGAATTCCTGGATCAGGGCCGAATTGGCGACGACTACTTCCAGCTTTCCGCGTTTCAATTGGCCGACGCGGCTGTACTGCGCCCCCAGCGGGCCGGCGGCCTCGTTCCAGGCCGACTGGTAGGCCTCGGCGCCTTGTACACGGGCAAAACCACGCCGGGCCATGAGTTGCGTGAGAATGTCGGCGATTCGTTCGGGACCAGGCATGGGGGGAAAGTACTCAGTGCTTAGATCTTAGATCTTAGAACTAAGCACTAAGTTCTAAGCACTAAGATCTTCTTTCTTACCTTTGATCCCGCGCCAGCGGCATGATCACATAGGCGTAGCCGTCGTCGGTGGAACAGACCGCCGCGCTTTCCGAATCGCGCAGCTCCATGAGCAGCGTGGCTTCCGGATTAAGCACGCGGAGGAAGTCGTTCAGGTAGCGGGGATCGAGCGTGATGACGATCTCGGCGCCTTCATAAGCAATCGGCAATTCGACGTGCGATTCGCCATACTCGGCGCCGTGGGCGGTCAGGACCGCCTTGCCCTGGGCAAAGGTGAAATCGACGCCCCGTCGCTCGTCGCTGGTGACGATCGCCGCCTGGCGGACCGCCGCGTAGAAGGGACCGACCGAGAGTTCGATGCGCTGCGTGTTCTCGCGGCGCGGGAATACGTCGCGCCACTTGGGAAAACGCCCTTCGACCAACCGCGAGTACATCACGATGCGGCCGCTCTTGACGAGCACGTCGTTCTCGCGGGCCGAAAGCTGCAAGACATCTTCGTTATCCCCCAGGGCGCGATCCAGAAGCTGCATCGCCCGCGTGGGCACGATCGTCATGCGATCGGCTGGCGGATGCTCGCCGACCGACTTGGCCGGCCCTTCCTGCCGGGCCAGGCGGCGGCCGTCGGTGGCCACGGCCGTGATGTGATCGGGCGTCAGTTCCAGCAGCACGCCGCCCAGCGCATAGCGACTGCTCTCGTTATCGGTGGCGAAGACCGTGCGGCGGACGATCTCGCGGAAGAAGCGTGCGGGTAGCTCGTGGTAATGGTTTTCATCGAAAAGGCCGACGGCAGGGAACTCGTCAGGATTTTCCGAAGGCAATTGAAACTCGCTCCGTTGGCCGCAGACCCGGATCTTGTGGCCATCGCTTTCGACCACAAGCTTTTCGTCGCTGCTTTCGCGCAAGATCGAGAGGAACCGCGAGATCGGCAGGATCACGCTGCCGGGGGCCTCGACGTAAATGCCCTCCACGTCGATGCGGATCCCGACCTCCAAGTCGGTGCCCATGAGGATGCCTTTTTCATCATGCACCTCCAATTTCAGGTTTTGCAGAATGGGCTTAGGGCTGCGCGAGGGGGCCACACTGGCGGCGGTCTGGAAAGCGTGAAGCAACTTCTCACGCTCGCATGTGATTTTCATGGATCGGTCTCTCTTTGAACTTCTCGTATTATCGAATGGTTATTGTACGCAATTTCCGGCCGTTTGTCACTAGCGGATCGGCCATTATAAAGTCTTTTTTGCCAAGAGGTTATGTAGCATCTTTCCCAAGGTAGCAGGCACTCTCCGAGTGCCGTCCGCCCGAGGCCTCCGGCTAAGACTGCGGCGCGGACGGCATTCGGAGAATGCCTGCTGCTTTACCTCATTTCCCCGGCCCGGGGAACTTCCGCTGCAACTGTTCGATCGCCTGCCGGGTGGCAGGGTCGGCCTGGGTCAATTCCTCCGCCTTGCGGCAGGCGTGCAGGACCGTGGTGTGGTCACGGCCTCCAAAATACTCGCCGATGCTGGTCAAACTTTCCCGGGTAAGCTGCCGGCAGACGTAGATCGCCACGTCGCGAGCGACCACCACCGCCCGCCGCCGCGACTTTCCAACAAGATCGCGCAAGCGGAGGCCGAAATGGCGGGCCGTCAAGCTGGCAATGTCACGAAGTTTGGGCAACACGGTTAAGTCTCGCCGCGACAAAAAGTTGCGGATCTGATGTGCATTGATCGGGTGACCTTCCTCGCGGGCAGGAATTTCCAATTGCAGCATGGCACCCAGCAGTTCCGGCACCGTGCCGGCTAGTCCCTTGGCCAGGAGTTTGAGGAGCGAGTCGGCCAATTCGACTTCATGGAGATTCAACCATTGCTCCAGGATCGCTAGTCGCGCGTCGGGACCGGGCAGGGCCAGCGGCACGCACAGTCCGGCCGAAAGACGACTCTGCAACGCAGGCGGAAAATCCGCGATCTCCCGCGGTGCGGACGAGGCAGTCACCACCACTTGCCCCCCCTGCTGAATGACCGCGTCGAGCGTGCGCATCAGTTCCTCCTGAACGGCCGGCTTGGCAGCCAATTCGCCCACGTCCTCAAAGATGGCCAGACTTGCCCCCCGGTATTGGGATCGAAAGTCTTCGACCGCATGGGTTATGAAGGCGTCGGCCATTTCTCGGGCAAAATCGACTGCCGTCGTATACGCGACACGACTTTGCGGGAAGTTCAACTTCCAAGTTGCCGCCAAACCTCGGGCCAGATGCGACTTGCCCGTGCCACTGGGACCATAAAGGACCAGCGGGTTGTACGGCGTGGGCTGGCGGCCGAGGACGCTGGCGATGGCCGGCTCAATGAGGCAATTTTCCGGGCCGGCGAAGAATTCCATGGTCCTCGGTCCCCTGTGGTCGTTCCGGGACGATGAATCGCCGGGCAGCGGCTGACCTGGCAGGGGAATTGTCACCACGCCGTTGGTCATTTCGGGTTAATCCTAGGGAATTCATTGAGACTTGGAGAAGCCAGCGATTATAGCAGATCAGGGAGTTGGCGGGGAGCGGGGAGCAGGGAGCACGACGAGAAAGGGAGAAGGGGAGAACGGGGGAAGGGGAGACGCGGAGACACGGAGACAGGGAGACAAATCGCTCCCCGAGTCTCCGCGTCCTTTCTCCCTTTCTCCCTTTCTCCTTACCCTCCCAAATCCTGGCAAACTCGCAAGATTTTTCCCACGGCCTCGTCAATCTGAGCCTCCGTCGTCGTCGCCCCGAAGCTGAAACGGAGACTGCTGGCAACGATGTCGTTGGGAAGCCCCATTGCCCGAAGGGTGGGGGAAAGCTCCGTCGAACCGCTGGCACACGCCGAACCGACCGAACAAGCGACCCCAGCCATATCGAGGGCCAGCAGCAGAATCTGGCCTTCCAGCCCGGGGAAGGCGACGTTGCTGGTTTGCGGCACACGAGCAACCGCTTCGCTATGGACGACCACGCCCGGCCGTCCGGCCTTCAGTCCCGATTCGAAGCGGTCGCGGAGCGCGGTTAGCTTGCGGAAGTGCTCGTCTTGTTCCTTTTGCCATAACTCCAGGGCGGTTTGCATGCCCACGGCCAGGGCGACCGACTCCGTGCCCGGCCGCAGGCCTTCTTGCTGATGCCCGCCAAAAAGCATGGGTGCCAGGCTTGCGTCGTGACGGAGAATCAAGGCGCCAATGCCCAACGGGCCTTGGAACTTGTGGGCGGCGATACTCAAGGCGGTCACTCCCAGCGCGCGGAAGTCGATTGGCACTTTGCCTGCCGCCGCGACCGCATCGGTATGCAAAGGCACTCCTGCCGAACCACATAAGGCCGCCAGTTGCTCGATCGGTTGCAGCACGCCCGTCTCGTGATTGGCCAGCATCACGCTAGCCAGGCGAACCAACTCCCCTCTCTCTTCGGGAGAGGGCGGGCACCCTGTCGGGCACCGTGTACTCATGGTCGTGGTCGGGGTGAGGGCCAGCAGCGATTCAGAACCTCGCTCTGAACCACGCCGTGGCGATCCACGGGCAGCGTATCGAGCCGCCAGCCGAGTTCCATGAGATGTTCGGCCGCTTCCAGCACGCTGGCATGTTCGATCGAAGAGACAATGATATGCCCGGCACCGTTTCCCTGCGCGTTGGCAATCCCAAAAATAGCGAGATTATTGGCCTCGGTCCCTCCGCTGGTGAAGATCAGCCGATCGGGCTTGAGGCAGTTCAGGTTGGCCCCGAGGATTTCGGCCACCCGTTGCCGGGCGTCTTCCAGGATACGGCGCGCCCGCTGGCCGGGCTGATGCTGACTCGCCGGGTTGGCATATCCGGCCGCGTAGCAGCGGGCCATGGCCTCGATAACCTCGGGCCGCGTAGGAGTGGTCGAGTTGTGGTCAAGATAAATGGGATCCATTAAAGGATTATGGGGTGAATTACCGGCGGCGGCCAGTAGGTCCTTCCCGCCGGGAAGGACTATTGCGCGTCCCGTCGCCAGAAAACCTTGGAGTTTTCGCATATTAGTCCTTCACGGCCGAAAGGACTGTGCCAGCCTTTCACTGGCCTTGCTTCCACTGGCCGAGCTGACTACAATCCCGGCCGAAATCGCTATTTTTTGGCGGCGTCCGCGAACCTTTGATCCTTCGAAGGCAGTTCCGAATATGACGGCTTATGTCGGCGAGTTGTGGCGGCTGCGCCACTTCTGGATGGCCTTGGTGCGCAACGACTTGCGCAGCCGCTACCGCCGCTCTGTGCTGGGGTTGGGCTGGTCGCTGCTACAACCGATCGCCATGACGATTGTGCTCTGCACCGTCTTTGCCGGCGTGTTCGGCATGGCTTTGAGGGAATATGCCCCCTTCTTGCTTTCCGGCCTTACCTTCTGGAACTTCATTTCCGCGACCGCGATCAGCGGCTGCCAAAGCTTTTTCCAAGGTGAATCCTACATCCGCCAGCACCGTACCCCACTGGCCATGTACCCGTTGCGAACGACGCTCGGCGCAGGCTATCACTTCCTGGTCGGCATGGGCGTGGTCCTCGTGGCCGCCGGCATCTTTGCGGGCTTCGACAACCCACTGGTCCTGCTGAGCCTCGCACCGTCGCTGGTTCTGCTGTTCGTCTTCGCCTGGTCGCTGGCCGTATGTACGGCCACGCTCAACGTGCTCTTCCACGACACGCAACACTTGCTGGAGATCATCCTGCAGATCTTGTTTTACATTACACCGATCATTTACAAGCCCGAGATCCTCATCACACGACACTTGGGCTGGGCCGTGCAACTCAATCCGTTTGCCGTGTTGCTGGGATTGATTCGCCAGCCGCTTCTGGACGGGAGCTTGCCATCGATGGCGACGATCCAGGCGAGCCTGCTGATCGTAACGGGTACGGTTGCCGTCGCGGGACTGTTGCTTCGCTGGTGTGAACGGCGGCTGATCTTTTTCATGTAACACGAGAGACGACCGATGAAGCTGATCGAACTCGACGACGTGAGCCTGCACTTCCACGTGCGCTGTCAAGGCCGCACGAGCCTGAAGGAGTATTTGCTTCACGGCCTCTTTCGCGGCCGCAAGCAGACTATGCTCGAGGTCAAAGCCCTCGAGCGCATCGACCTGAGCGTGGAACAAGGCGAACGTGTCGGCGTCATCGGCCACAACGGCGCCGGCAAGAGCACGCTGCTGAAACTGCTGGCCGGCGTCTACCCGCCCACCGCCGGCACGCGCCGCGTGTCGGGCCGCGTCTGCTCGTTGTTCGAAATATCGCTGGGCTTCGAACCCGAGGCCAATGGCTGGGACAACATCCGCTTCCGCAGCTACCTGCAAGGCGAGACGCCCCGTTCGGTCCAGGCCCGCTTGCAAGCCATCGCCGACTTCAGCGAGTTGGGCGAGTTCCTCGACATGCCGGTGCGCTACTATTCCTCAGGCATGCTCGTACGGTTGGCCTTTTCGGTGGCTACGGCCATCGATCCGGAGATTCTCATCGTCGACGAGGTCCTCTCGGCCGGCGACTGCTCGTTCCAGGCCAAGGCCCAACAGCGGATGCAGACCTTGATTTCCAACGCGCAGGCCGCCGTCATCGTGAGTCACGACCTGGGCTCGTTGAAGAAGATCTGCAGCCGCATTCTTTGGCTCGACCACGGGCGGATCCGCATGTCCGGCCCGGCCGACGAGGTCATTTCCCGCTATACGGTCTACATGCAAGAGAACGCGCAACGGGCGGCGTAATCGGGCAGTGCGGCTTCGACCTGCGATATCCTGGACCCCATCCGACTTGAGGGCGTGAGGAAGCGGTCTTGCCCGATTGGCTTGAAACCTGATCAAGGTTACAATGGCCTCCATGCATCGCACATTGGCCGATTTCCTGGAAGATCTGGGGCGGGCCGGGGAATTGTCCCCGGTCGATGCCGAGGTCGATCCGTGCCTGGAAGTCGCCGAAATCACCCGCCGCGTGGCCCGGCAGGCTGGCCCGGCATTGCTCTTCCGCAGCGTTAAAGGGCACGACATTCCCCTGCTCACAAACCTCCTGGGCAGCGAGTCGCGAATCTGCCGGGCCTTGGGCGTCGAGACTATCGAGGAAGCGATCGGCCGGACGGATCGCCTGCTGAATTCCGGCGGTGAAGGCTGGCTGGAACGGTTCCGCTTTGGCTCCCGTAGCGGCACCGCCGCAAGTTTTGCCGCCAATCGCGTGAAGTCCGGCGCTTGCCAGCAGATTGTCCGCTTGGGCAGCGATGTTCATCTGGAAGAACTTCCCTGCCTGCAAGCCGGCACGGAAGTCACAACGCCGGCGATTCCTTCGGCAACGCTCCTTTCCGCTGAGCCGGACTCGCACGCCCAGGTCTTCTTGCATGGTGATATGCAACTCTCCGGCCCTGATCGCCTGGTCGCCGTCTGGTCGGACATGGCCATTGCGATTCCTATTCTCCGCGAATACGCCGCTCAACAGGCTCGGATGCCCGTGGCTGTTCTGATCGGTGGCGATCCGACCGTACACCTGGCCGCTACGGCCCCCGTGCCGTCGGCGGTCGATCCATTGGGGCTCGCCGGATTGTTGCGTGAGAAGCCTTTGGATGCGGTGGCCTGCCGCAGCATCGATCTGCTCGTGCCGGCCGAATCGGACATCGTGATCGAGGGTTTTATTGATCCAGCGGATGCCGAGACCCGGACAACCGTACGCTTGTCGCCCACGGATCGCCTTATTGAGGACCATCCGGGGTACACGATCCACGTTACGGCGATAACGCATCGGGCCAATCGTATTTTCCCGGCGACCGTTCCCGGGATGGATTGCAACGAGGCCTGCGTGCGCGACCGCACGATGGCGCGGGTCTTTCTGCCTTTCTTGAAGATGCGAATTCCCGAGCTGGTCGATTTCGATCTGCCCTTGTCCGGCGGCGCCCGGCACCTGGCGATCGTCGCCATTCGCAAGACATATCCGGGCCAGGCTCGGCAGGTCGCAACGGCATGCTGGGGGCTCCGGCCGTTGGGTTTTGCCAAGCTGTTGGTCGTGGTCGATGCGGAGGTGGATGTCCGCGATGCGGAAGAAGTGTGGGCGGCGATTACGCACGAGGCGCATCTTGAACGCGATGTCTGGCTGCATGCCGCGCCGGCCGATCCCTTGGACCCGACTTCATCTTGGGATGAACTTGGCCGCAGAATGGCCATCGACGCCACGCGAAAGTTTGCTGCCGAGGGCCGCCAGTCACGACCTCGCAATGCCTCTGCAGATCGCGATATGGAAAAACTCGTTACCGACCGTTGGGCTCAGTACGGCCTGGGACCGGATAGCTGAATAACAGTAGGGTGGGACAAGATCGCGTAGCGAGCGACGGCCCACCGTAATCGAGATTAACATGAAAAGAATGGTGGGCCGGCGCTCGCTACGCGATCTTGTCCCACCCTACAATTCCTCATGAACCGTGACTGCGAGAATCAACCGGCCGATCTCGATAAATCCTCCGCTCGTGTGCGTCAGATGTTCGGTGAGATCGCCGGACGATACGATCTGCTGAACCACGTGCTCTCGCTGGGCATCGATCTTTCCTGGCGGCGGAAGACCGTTCGCCTGGTGCCGCCCAAGCCCGATGGCGGGCCGATCCTGGATGTCTGCACCGGCACCGGCGACCTGGCCTTGGCCTACTGGAAGGCCAGCGGCCGCAAGGCCCACATCGTGGGCACCGATTTCTGCCAGCCCATGCTCGTGCTGGCCGATCAGAAGGGCCGCCGTGCCGGGGCCGAACAGCAGATCACCTGGCTCGAAGCCGATACCCAGCAGTTGCCCTTTCCCGACGACCAGTTTCAGATTGTTTGCGTCGCCTTTGGGCTGCGAAACGTCAGCGATACGGACCGCGGTCTGCGGGAGATGGCCCGCGTTTGCCTCCCCGACGGACGCGTGGCCGTGCTGGAATTTTCCATGCCGACGCTCTGGCCGCTAGGCCCGCTTTATGGTTGGTATTTCCATCGCGTACTGCCGCGGATCGGGCAGGCCTTGGCCCGGAATCATCAGTCGGCTTATAATTATCTTCCGGCCAGCGTCAGTCAGTTCCCGCAGGGTGAAGAGCTAGCCGACCAGATGCGGGCCGCTGGGCTGGCGCGGGTCGAATATCATCGCTTTACCTTCGGCATCGCCACGCTGTACATTGGTTACAAGGGTTGAAGATTATGAAGCGAAACATCGTCGTCGCCATCACCGGGGCCAGCGGTGTCGTCTATGCCACGCGGCTCCTGGAAGCTCTCCACGCCGCCGGCTACGACATCCACTTGATCATCAGCCCGGCCGCCCAGACGGTTTTCAAGCAGGAACTCGATCTCTCGATCGACTTGGACAACTTCTCGCCGTCGATGCTGATGTTGGACATCGGCTCCCGGCCCAACGATCGCAAGCTGCAGGCTCTCCGCGCCCTGTCGGGTGTTTCCAGCGACGAGAGCAACGTCCTGGCCGTCGGCTCGGGCGAGGAAGGCAAGCTGATCTACTATCACTATCGCGACTACATGGGCGCCATCGCCAGCGGCTCCTTTTTGACCGACGGCATGGTGATCTGCCCTTGCTCCAGCGGCACGCTGAGCGCGATCGTTCACGGCACCAGCGCCAACCTGATCCACCGCGCGGCAGAGGTCCACTTCAAGGAACGCCGCAAGCTGATCCTCGTGCCGCGGGAGACGCCGCTTTCGATGACCGTCTTGGACAACATGAAGCGCGCCGCAGAATACGGCGCGGTGATCTTGCCCGCCATGCCAGGCTTCTATCATGGCGTGAAGACCATCAGCGACCTGATCGATTTCGTCGTCGCACGGATCCTCGATCAGTTCGGCATTCGCAATTCGCTGATTCACCGTTGGGGAGGTGTCGAAACGGCAGCGCAGTGAGGTAATTCCACCCTCCATCTTGTTTCCAAACGGTCCAGGCCCTAAAATTGGCCTTTTCGCCCGGCCCTTGGAGAGAATTGAATTGCCATGTCACGCATCCTGGTCACCAGCGCCCTGCCTTACGCCAATGGCCCGATACACCTGGGCCACCTGGTCGAATACATCCAGACCGATATTTGGGTCCGCTTCCAGAAGCTTCGCGGCGGGGCACCCGGTCGGGTACCCAGTACTCTGGGTGGGGGTCGATGTATCTATGTCTGTGCCGACGACACGCACGGTACGGCGATCATGATCCGCGCCCGCAAGGAAGGCGTCCGCGAGGAAGACTTGATCGCCCGCATGCAGCAGGCCCACCTGGCCGATTTCAGCGGATTCCAAATCGAGTTCGATAACTACGGCAGCACGCACAGCCCGGAGAATCGGACCTTCTGCGAGGAGATCTGGAAGGCCCTGCGGCGCGATGGTCTGGTGAGCGAGAAGGAGGTCGAGCAACTTTACGACCCGGTGGCCGGCACCTTCCTGGCCGACCGCTTCGTGAAGGGCACGTGCCCCAAGTGCAAGACGCCCGATCAATTCGGCGATAGTTGCGTGAATTGCGACACGCACTACGACGCTACCGATTTGCTCGATCCCAAGAGCACGCTCTCCGGGGCCACGCCCGAGATCCGCCGGGCCAAACACCTGTTCGTGAACATCGAGCGGCTGCACGAGTTCCTCGATCATTGGGCCGGCGCGAGCGGGGCCTTGCAGCCGGAGATCGCCAATTACCTCAAGGGCCACTTCCTCCACGAACCGCTCCGCGCCTGGGACGTCTCGCGGCCGGCGCCGTATTTCGGTTTCGAGATTCCCGACAGTCCCGGCAATTACTGGTATGTCTGGTTCGACGCCCCCATCGGCTACATCGCCTCGACGAAACAATGGTGCGATCGGCACGGCGAGCAGTTCAACGATTGGTGGCACAGCCCCGAGACCGAGGTCCACCACTTTATCGGCAAGGACATTACCTACTTCCATACGCTCTTCTGGCCGGCCATGTTGAAGACGGCCGGGTTCAACCTGCCCAAGAAAGTCCACATTCACGGCTTCTTGACCGTCAACGGCAAGAAGATGTCGAAACGCGACGGCACGTTCGTCCAGGCGGCCACGTACTTAGAGAATCTCGACCCGGCCTACTTGCGCTACTACTATGCCGCGAAGCTCGGCAGCAACGTCGAGGATCTCGACCTGAACCTCGACGAGTTCCAAAGCAAGGTGAATGCCGATATCGTGGGCAAGTTTGTCAACCTGGCCAGCCGCACGGCCAATTTCGTGAAGCGCAGTGGGCTGGCCGCCGTCTATCCCGACGATGGGGGGCTGTTTGCTCAGGCGGCCCAGGATGGCGCAGCGATTGCCGAGGCTTATGAAGCCTGCGATTTCGCCCGGGCGATGCGAACCGTCATGGCCGCCGCCGATCGGGCCAACAAGTTCATCGACGAGAACGCCCCCTGGAACCTTCGCGGCCCGGAGCAGGCCGGGCGGCAACTCAACGTCTGTACGATCGGGCTGAACCTCTTCCGCCAGTTGGCCGTTTACCTGGCCCCCGTGCTGCCCAAGATGGCCAAGGACGTGGGCGAGTTTCTCAACGACCCGATCACCGCTTGGCAGCAATCGCAGCAGCCGCTGGCGGGCACGAAGGTCGGCAAGTTCCAGCACCTCATGCAGCGCGTCGATCCCAAGAAAGTGGAAGCCATGCTTGCCGCCAGCGCCGAGCCGGAAGTGGTCGAAGATGCGTCGAGTAGCGTAGGCGTCTCGCCTGCGTCCGCCTCCGCGCCACAAGATAGCGACGCTCCGCTCAAGGCCGAACCGTTGGCCGCCGAGTGTACGATGGACGATCTGGCCAAGATCGACCTGCGGGTCTGCCGAGTTCTTACGGCCGAAGAGGTGCCCGAGGCGAAGAAGCTCTTGAAGCTCACGATCAGCCTCGGCGGCGGCAACCGGCGAACGGTCTTTGCCGGCATCAAAGGTTACTACCAGCCCGAGCAGCTTGTCGGCAAGCTCTTCATCTGCATTGCCAATTTAGCGCCGCGGAAGATGAAGTTCGGTTTGAGCGAAGGCATGATGCTCGCTGCTGGCGGCGAGGGGGACGTGCATCTGCTCATCCCGGACGAGGGGGCCAAGCCGGGGCAGAGGGTGCATTGACGACACCTTTGGAGTGCGGCGGCTTGCCGCCGCTTTTCAAAACGCGGAAAGCCTGTTGGTTTGTGCCTGGCCGTATTGGAAAGCGGCCGCAAGCCGCCGCACTCCAAAGGCGGCACGCCGACCTGCTCGTGAACCGTCGCTATTTTCGCTTGCAACAGCAGGTGGTATACTTATTATGGGCGTTCGGAGGTTTTGTTCCGAGGAGGTCTTCCCATGGCAACGGTAGAGTCAGGCGTCGTCCGAGCGGCAAGTTTGCCGCTGGTCGGGCGGATTCCGGAGCTTTGTGCCGGTGACCGATTGACCCGGCCGGAGTTTGAGCGGCGATATTCGGCAATGCCGAACATCAAGAAAGCAGAACTTATTGAAGGGGTCGTGTATATGCCGTCGCTGGTTTCGGATGATCACGCAAGCCCGCATTTCGACATCACCACGTTTCTGGGCGTTTATCGCGCTGCTACGCCGGGGGTGCTGGGTAGCGACAACGGAACGGTCCGCCTCGACCTGGAAAACGAGCCTCAACCGGACGCCTTTCTTCGCATTTCCGCGGAGTGCGGGGGACAATCACGGATTGATGAGCGGTACATTGCCGGTGCGCCGAACTGATCGCCGAGGTCTCGGTCAGCAGCGTCAGCTACGATCTGCACGACAAGCTTCGCGCGTACCAGCGGAACGGCGTGCGCGAGTACGTGGTGTGGCGCGTCTGGGACTCGGCCGTCGACTGGTTCGTACTCCGGGAAGGCCAATTTGATCGCTTGTCGCTGACCGCAGCAGGCCATTGCCAGAGCGTGGTTTTTCCGGGCCTTTGGCTCGATCCAGTTGCTTTGCTGCGGGGCGACTTGGCCCAGGTCTTGGCAGTGCTGCAACAGGGAATCGCCTCGCCCGAACACGCGGCGTTCGTTGCAAAGCTCCAGGCCGCGACCGGCCGCGCGGCTGCCAAGTGAGGGTCCAGCTCACTTGGCGTTCTATACCGCGCGCGGAAATGCCCGTTGGAGTCCCGGCTTTAGCCGGAATTTCCGGCTAAAGCCGGGACTCCAACAGGCCCATTTCTTCGCGCCCAGACTATTTCCGGCCCGCACAACTCTTCTTATTCGCACAAGAACATGCACAAACTGTACTAATGTTATCGCCATACTTGACAATATTTCCAAATTGGGTATAAAGATGGCTGAGACGATCCAGATCCGCTCTCCGAAGCTACCCTCCGCATGGCACGCGATAGCCACACGATCGACTGGCGCGGCGCTGCATCGCCCGGCTCAACCTCTTCCAGCCTGTTGGAACGGCTGAAAGCTGGCGAGTCGGACGCCTGGCGGCGGTTTGTGGAACTTTACGGACCCACGGTCTACCGTTGGTGTCGGCAGTGCCGGGTAGCGGCCGACAATGCGGCCGACGTTTGCCAGGAAGTCTTCAGCAGAGTGGCATCCCATGTCGCACAGTTTCGCCGCGAAAATCCCGGCGATAGCTTCCGCGGCTGGTTGTGGACTATTACCCGCAACAAGGCCGAGGACCATTTCCGCCGCCAAGCCGGGGGCCCCACCGCTCGCGGAGGCAGTGAACACCGTGATTTTCTGGCCGGCCTGCCTGCCCAGAGCTCGCAAGTCGCCGATTCCTCTGAGCCGCCTGCTGACCGTGCCCTCGTGCATCGCGCCTTGGAGGTCGTCCGCGCGGAGGTCGAGCCCGCCAGTTGGCAGGCCTTTTGGCGGATGACCGTGGAAGGTCACTCCTCGGCCGAAGTTGCCCGCGACCTGGGTCTGTCGCCCAATGCGGTCCGGCAAGCCAAGTACCGACTGCTGCGGCGTTTACGGCAAGAGCTGGAGGGCTGATCGAAGAATATTCCTTTCGCGCGTTACGCCCCAGCGTTGTTAAGGGTAGGGAGATAATACCATGAACCAACTCGCCTGTCCTGATGCGGAACAACTGCGGGACTATATCCTGGGCAAGCTGCCCGAAGACGTCGCGCAAGAGACGGAGCGGCACCTCCAGGCCTGTCAGGCGTGTGAAGCCACCGCCGTGGGGCTGGAAACGCAAGTCGACAGCCTGATCGAGGAGATCCGGCAGCCTCCCTCCGACGATCCCTACCTTGCCGAACCGCAGTGCCAGGCGGCGGTTGCCAGGGCAAAACTGCTGGCCGGAAAGCTCGTGGGCGGGCAGCCGAAGGATCCGGCGCCCAGCCAGCCGGCCGCCCAGCCAGACTCCTTGGGCCGCCTGGGCGAATATGAACTCCTGGCCAAGCTGGGCGAAGGCGGCATGGGCGCGGTCTACAAGGCCCGGCAGACCCGGCTCCAGAAAATCGTGGCCCTCAAGGTGCTGCCCAAGCAGCGCACCGCTGACCCGCGGGCGGTGGCGCGCTTCGAGCAGGAGATGGTGGCGGTGGGGCAACTCACCCATCCGAACATCGTCCAGGCCCACGATGCCCGCGACATCGAGGGCACCACCGTGTTGGTCATGGAGTTTGTCGATGGAAAGGACCTCAGCGAGCTGCTCGAGTCCGTGAAATCGCTGCGGATTCCCGATGCCTGCGAGCTGGTTCGCCAGGCGGCCGTGGGGCTGCAATACGCCCACGAGCACGGCCTGGTGCATCGCGACATCAAGCCCTCGAACCTGATGCTGACAACGCCCCCCTCTCCCTCTGGGAGAGGGGCAGGGGGTGAGGGCAGTCGGCGCGAAGGCATTGTTAAGATCCTCGACTTGGGACTCGCCCTGCTGGGGACAGATCAGCCCGAACGCGGCGAGTTGACCGGGACCGGCGCGGCCATGGGCACGCCCGACTACATGGCCCCGGAACAGGCTTCCGACGCCCACGCGGTCGACATTCGGGCCGACATCTATGCGCTGGGCTGCACGCTCTACAAGCTGCTGACCGGCCAGACCCCCTTCAGCGGGCCGCAGTACGAGACCTTTGTTCAGAAGCTGGTGGGCCACTTGCAGGAGACGCCGCCGGCGGTGGAACTTGTTCGCCTCGAGGTGCCGCTGGAGTTGGCGGCGGTGATCCGGCGGATGATGGCCAAGCGGCCGGACGACCGTTTCGGCACGCCCGCCGAGGTGGCCGCCGCGATCGCGCCCTTTGCCGCCGGTTGCGGCTTGGCGCGGGTTGCGGCCGAGGCCGCCGACGCCGACCGCGGCGCCCCGGCGCGGGAGCAGTTGTCGGTCGGCACGGCGCCGCACGCCTCCTCCGGCGTTGTGGGTACGGATGCGAGCGCGAAGGGCAGGGAGCGGGGAGCGACACGAGAGGCTGCGCCAAGAGTCCCCCTCTCCCTTTGGGAGAGGGTCGGGGTGAGGGGGACCATCGCCCTCGGCCTTTCCGCCGTCGTCCTGTTGGGCGTGCTCATGACGCTGGCAACGCGTCGTGGCACGCTGGAAATCGAGACCGACGACCCGAATGTGCAAGTGGCCGTGAAACAGAACGGCGAGGTGGTCGATGTGGTCGACGCCCGCTCGGGCTGGAAGCTCAGTCTCAAATCGGGCCGATACGAGTTGGCCGCCCAAGGCAGCACGGACCAGTTTCAGTTCGATAAGGACTCCGTCGTCGTAAAGCGCGGTGATACGGTCAAGGTCAAGGTAACGTTGAAACGCCCATCGCAAATCTCAAATCTGAAATCTGAAATCTCAAATCTCAAATCCCCACTTCCTGCCGTCGGCAGCCTTATCGGTCCCAACGGCGAACGGAAACTACCGCCTGCCGCCCCACCGGCCGCCGTCGCTCCCTTCGACGCCGCCAAGGCCAAGCAGGATCAAGAAGCGTGGGCCAAGTACCTTGGCATGCCGATGGAGATGACCAACTCCATCGGCATGAAGTTCGTTCTCATCCCGCCGGGCGAGTTCATGATGGGTTCCACGCCCGAGGAAATCGCGCGGGCTTTGGAAGAGGGCAAACAGAACAGAGAGACGCCTCTTTCGGGGGAAGGGCCACGCCATCGGGTCAAAATAACGAAGCCGTTTTGCCTTGGAACCTACCTAGTGTAGTGTCTCTTAAGTAAGTGAACTTATTGGGTGCGGCTTTCGTAGTATCTTCATACCAGGGAGGATACCGATATGCGAGTCGCCAGAGCAGTTGTGTTGACGGAAGAAGAACGAACGGCGTTGAGCAAGTTGTCGCGTGGTCGAAGTACCCAAGCTCGAGTCGTCTTGCGGGCTCAGATCGTGCTGGCGGCTGCGGAAGGCCGGCAGAACGACAGCATCGCTTCCGCACTTGGCTGCACACGGCGGACGGTTGCAACATGGCGAGCTCGATTCGTTACCGACCGTGTGGCTGGCATCCTCAAGGATGCGCCGCGTGGCGGACGGACGCCGACCGTGCGGTCGATCAAGGAAGTGGAGATTCTCCGCAAGACCACGCAGGAAACTCCGCCAAACGCCACGAACTGGTCGACACGCATGATGGCCAAAGCGGTGGGCGTCAGCAAGGCCACCGTACAGCGCGTGTGGCGTGACAACGGTTTGAAGCCGCATTTGACAAAGACGTTTAAGGTCTCGAACGATCCCCACTTCGTGGAAAAACTTGTCGACATCGTGGGCTTGTACCTGGATCCGCCCGAACATGCCCTCGTGCTTTCCTGCGACGAAAAAACCTCGATCCAAGCTCTCGACCGAACGCAAAAGAGCTTGCCAATGTACCCAGGCCGTTTGGGTACGATGACGTCCGACTACAAACGGAATGGAACCACGACCTTGTTCGCGGCCCTCGAAGTTGTCGAGGGGAAAGTGATCGCCCAGTGCATGCAACAACATCGCCATCAGGAATGGTTGAAATTCCTGAAGAAGATCGACGCCGAGACGCCGGCCGACTTGGACTTGCACTTGATTGTTGACAACTACGCGACTCATAAACATCCCAACGTTCAGAAATGGCTGAAACGACACAAGCGCTTCCACATGCACTTCACGCCCACGAGCAGTTCGTGGCTGAATCTGGTGGAGCGATGGTTTCGTGACATCACGGAAAAGCGCATTCGACGCGGTGTTTTCAAGAACATCGCTCAGTTGGAGCAAGCCATTTGTGACTATATCGCCCATCACAACGCCAAGCCCAAGGGCTTCGTCTGGGTAGCGAAAGCAGAGGACATCTTGGAAAAAGTTCGCCGCGCCCGAAAAACACTCGATAAACTCCCATCAGCCTGAGACACTACACTAGTCACCCAGGGTCAATACGAGAAGGTAATGGCCGTGAACCCAAGCGATTTCACTGAGAAGCAACAGGACGTATCCACGTTCAAAGAGCCGTTTTTGGTATCGCAGAACCAAGTCTCGGCGCGCCTGGGAGCCCAAAAGCGTGTAATGGGGGACAAGGACACCAGCCGTCACCCCGTGGAAAGGGTTAGTTGGGATGATGCAACGGATTTCTGCCGTCGCCTGTCAGCGTTGCCCTCCGAACATGCCGCAGCGCGGATCTATCGCCTGCCGACCGAAGCCGAGTGGGAGTATGCCTGCCGGGCAGGTACGACGACCCGCCGATACTGCGGCGATGAGGAGGATTCGCTGTTCAAATACGCATGGCTCTTCGAAAACTCGGGCGGTATGACGCACCCGGTGGGCGAGAAGAAACCCAACGCTTGGGGTCTCTACGATATGAACGGGAATGTCTGGCAATGGTGCCATGACTGGTACGGTAGTGGCTATTACGTGAAGTCGGCGACAGAGGATCCAGAGGGAAATCCTCGTGGGTTAAGCCGCGTGAGGCGCGGCGGCGCTTGGAACTATGCGGCGAGGAAGTGTCGATCGGGCAAGCGCTTCGACGGCAGGCCAGGATCCCACGGCGGCGACACCGGTTTGCGGGTGGCACTGGTTCTGGACGACACGGCGCTTGAGCGGGCGAAGATTAGCGGCACCACAGATGGCGCGGAACCATCCCGCGGCGCAACCGTCGGCAATCCACTTACCACCGTCCCTACTCGTTGAGGCAAAACTGCAACCTGGCGGCTACGACCGCTGAAGCCCATAAGAGTGAGACTGGCGTACTTTAGGAGATAACCAATGTCTGACAACTTATCCATGAGAAGCAATTGCCGAGCGGCTCGATTTTCGGCCGTTGGCTTTGCGAGCTTTGTGGCAGTCGTGCTAATGATGTCGCGCCAAGTTTGCGCGGACGTTTATTGGACCCTTCCGCCAAGCGAGTCGGGCGCCTGGTCGTTATCCACCAATTGGGGTGGTGTCTTGCCAACCGGCAGCGATGCCGCGTACATCGTCAACGGTGGGACGGCGACGATCGATTCCACCCAACTTGGCGACACTTGCGGCACGCTTTCACTCGGCAACAACGGTGGAAGCGGAACCGTGCTAATGACAGGCGGCAGCCTCAACGTAAGCTCCAAAAACTCCGTAGAGAACGTGGGCTATGGCAGTTCAAGCACGGGAACCTTCACGCAGTCCGGCGGAACCAACAGTCTCGGGAATAGTTCCCTCTTTGTCGGCCGTTTACAAGGCAGTGGGACATACTGCCTCGGTGGCAGCGGGCAGTTGTCGGCCTATATCGAATATGTTGGAGACGACTCCACGGGATTGTTCACGCAGACCAATGGCTTGAATGCCACCTGGGATCTGTCGATGTACAACGCCAGCTATAGTAACTATAAACTCAATGGCGGCACGCTCCAGATCACCTGCGCATTGGCGGGCGGCGGCTTCTACGCCGGCGGAGGCGTGCTGAGTACACCAGGAAGCAGTGTGATTGACTTAGCAGGGATGACCTTACCGAATCCTGAGACCACGCCCATGTCGCTGGTCATGGGTCCGAACTCGCTGCTGATCGTTCCCCCGGGATTTCAGGCATCTACGGGCACTGGTACTGTTACGGGCTTCGGTTCGCTTTCCTCAATCGCCAGCACGGACCTGATACACACGGCCGGGACCACGCTCGTGGTGGGCACCGGACAGGGCTTCAGCAGCGGTACTGCGGGTATCGCTGATCCGGTCGTTTGCCAAGGGACGATTCAGGCTGATCGAGGGTCCGGCGCTAGCGATTTCGCTCTCAACCTTACCGGCACGGTGACGCTTTCGGGCACAGCCATCGTCGCTTTGGGCTCCGGGTACGTCAGGACTAACAATATGACATCCAGTATGAGCGGTGGATCGCTTTCACAATATCGCGGCTATGTCGGCTGGGTCGGCAGCGGGGAGTTCACGCAGTCGGGCGGAACCAACTCCGTGAGAACAAATTTCTTTATCGGCACCGACGCCGGTGACAGCGGCACGTACAACCTCAGTAGCTCCAGCGGGAGCAGCCTCCTGTCGGCGCCCTCCGAGTACGTAGGCAACTCCGGCACGGGAATCTTTAACCAGTCCGGCGGTACGAACTCCGTTTCGTCGGCGCTTTATCTCGGCGACAACCCGGACTCCAGCGGCACTTACAATCTTAGCGGCGGACTATTGATTCTCCCCGGGCTAATCCAGGGCTCGGGATCGGCTGCTTTCAACTTCAGCGGCGGGACCCTTCAGGCCAGCAGTGGCACTTCCACCAGTGTGCCCATGACGCTCAGCAACAGTGGTGGCGGGGCCACCTTCGACACCGCCGGCCATGCCGTGATCCTCGCCGGTTCGCTCTCCGGTCCCGGCAGCCTGACCAAAGTGGATAGCGGCACGCTGACCTTGGCAGTTGCCAACACGTACGGCGGCAATACCTTGATCGGCGGCGGTACGCTCGCCCTCGCTAATCCGGCGGCCTTGCAGAGTAGCACGTTAGATACCAGCGGCAGCGGCGCTTTGAGTTTCGGAACGCTGGCCTCCGCCACATTCGGCGGGCTGACGGGTTCGGGCGGGCTCAGTCTGGCCAATTCTTCTTCGCTGCACGTGGCCCTTAGCGTGGGAAACAACAACGCTAACACGACGTTCTCCGGCGGGCTCAGCGGGGCTGGTTCGCTGACGAAGATTGGCACGGGAGGCCTGACTCTTGCCGGCGAGAACAATTACAACGGAGCGACGACGATCAGCGGCGGCATGCTCGAATTCGGCCAGAGGGGCGCGCTGTACAACGCGGTCACGGCCAATTGGACGCCGAGCAGCATCGCCGTGCAAAGCGGCGCTACGCTGGCCCTGGCCGTCGGCGGTGCGAACCAATTCACGACTTCGGACGTGCAGACCCTGCTCGCTCTCAGCACGTCGAGCAGCAATGGATTCGAGAGCGGCGCAGCGCCGGGACTGGACACCACGGGTGGGAGCTTCGCCTACCCCTACGCGATATCGAACAGCAACGGCGGCGCCAACGTGCTTTCGCTGCTCAAGCTGGGCGCCAACACGCTCATCCTCTCTGCCAGCAACGAGTATACCGGTGGCACTACGATCAGCGCCGGCACGCTCGCGGTGACCAACGCTGCCAGCCTCGGCTCCGGCTCGCTTGCGATCGGCCCAGCCACGCTGGAAGTTGCCGGCAGCTTCTCGGACTCGCGGAATATCGGCCTGACCGATCTCGGCGCGACGATCCAGGTCGATCCCGCGCTGACGTATGACAACAGTGGAACGCTGTCAGGGACTGGTTGCTTGTCGAAGACCGGCGGCGGCGAACTGATCTTAAGCGGCAGCGATAGCTATAGCGGCGGGACTGACGTGGAGGGCGGAACGCTGGAAATCACTAACCCCGGCGCATTTCCCAATGGAACGTCGCTTGTCGTTGGCGCCGGCGGCACGTTCGTTTTCGATCCTTCAGCGGCCGCGTCGCCCGTGACGGGCCTGAGCGACGATTCGCCTGCTGCTTCGCCCGCCGGCCTTACGATCGCGCCCGTGCCCGAGCCGGGGACCCTCGCACTATTGAGCGTAGCCGGAATCGCTGCCGCGGCAGCAGCGTGGCGGAGGCGAAGAAGCCCTTGAAGCTCACGATCAGCCTCGGCGGCGACAACCGGCGAACGGTCTTTGCCGGCATCAAGGGCTACTACCAGCCCGAGCAGCTTGTCGCGAAGCTCTTCATCTGCATTGCCAATTTAGCGCCGCGGAAGATGAAGTCCGGCTTGAACGAAGGCATGATGCTCGCTGCCGGCGGCGAGGGCGACGTGCATCTGCTCATCCCGGACGAGGGCGCCAAGCCGGGACAACGGGTGCATTGACGACACCTTTGGAGTGCGGCGGCTTGCCGCCACTTTTCAAAACGCGGAACGCCTGTTGGTTTGTGCCTGGCCGTATTGGAAAGCGGCGGCAAGCCGCCGCACTCCAAAGGCGGCACGCCGACCCGATCATGAACCGACGAGTATTACGTCGCCGGTCCGCCCGAACTAATCGCTGAGATCTCGGTCAGCAGCGTCAGCTACGATCTACACGACAAGCTCCGCGCGTACCAGCGCAATGGCGTGCGCAAGTACCTGGCCTGGCGCGTCTGGGACTCGGCCATCGATTGGTTTGTACTCCGGGAGGATCAGTTTGAGCGCTTGCCGCCGACCGCAGCGGGCCATTATCAGAGCGAGGTGTTTCCCGGCCTGTGGCTCGACCTGGCCGCTTTGCTGCGGGGCGATGTTGCCCAGGTTTTGGCCGTGCTTCAACAAGGGATTGCCTCGCCCGGGCACGCTGCATTCGTCGAGAAGCTTCAGGCCGCTTCTGCGAAGAAAAGTCCATGAGTTACTGTTTCGCTCGCGCGACTCTACCATCCGGCGCGCGAGGTCGCGGCCGCGATCGAAGCCTCGGTACGGGTCATGGCGTTTCGCCAGCTTCAATGAGGATCGCAGCGCGGGCTCGCAGCGACAGATGAAAATTGCGTCGGCGAAGCTCATCAACATAGGGCGCGACGGCGGATACTAAGCCTGTTCGCTTGGCATCCAACAACAGCCCGAGAGTGCCGGTAAACGCCACATTTGCTGCTTTGGCGACCTGCCGCGCCTTGCCATCGTCGAGTACCGCGACGGAGCCGGGCCGTTCGCACGCAAGCCAAAGCACGTCCAACTCGCCGGCACCGAGATCCCTGGCGTCGGGCAGCGGCGGCTTGGTGTTGGGGGACAATATTGCGCCCACCCAAGCGCCGGACGTCGGGCAATTCGATTCCCCGAGTTCGCCCCACCGCAAGTTCCTCGGCAACCGACACCGGGACGATTACCTGGGACGCCAACGCGGGCAACAGCTTCAACAGCCCGATCTGATGCAGATACTGGATGACGGTCGTATCACAAATCAACTCAGACAAGCCGCGTCTCCTGCCGCAGTTCCTCCTCGGTCAGGTCCAGAACGGGAATGCCGTAGTCGCCGAGCCGTTGAAGGAAAACGACACGGGGAACTCCGGCCAGCCGCGCTGCGGCGCCGGAGGAAAGCCGCTTCATCTCGAACAATTTGGCGGCCGCCAGCATTCGCAACTCGTCGGCAGCTTGCTCCACCGGCACATGCAACGCCGAAAGCGACTCTTCGCTAATCGACAGCGTGATTTCCGACATCATGGGAACCTCCTACCGTGAATTATACCCGTACGGCCCTCACTTCCCCGGCTGGCTCAAGAACAAGAACACGCCCTTCTTGTTCCCCACGATGATGTCGGGCACGCCGTCGCCGTTGAGGTCCTTGGCGATGACCTGCGTGCCGACGCCGGAGTTGTCGTCGATCTTGTGCGGAATGAACTGCACGCCGGCCTTCTTGTCGCGGCGCAACTCGAACCAATAGAGCACCGCTGCGGCGTCGGGCTCGACGTCGCCGGTGGGGCCGTGGGCCCAATACCGCTTGCCGGTGACGATGTCCTTCAGGCCGTCGCCGTTGATGTCGGCCAGGTCCAGGCCGTGCATCTGGCTGATCCGCAAGGCGTCGGATTTCAGGTCCGGATTGGGCGGCAGGATCACGTGCTGCTTCCAGGTGATCTCGCCACTGGCGCTCCGCTGCTGCTGATACCAGACCAGGCCGTAGTGATGGCAATGCCATGAGGTGATCACGTCGGCCAGTCCGTCGCCGTCGACGTCATAGACGAGCATCTGTGCGCCGGCCTCGGCGAACTGGAAGGGATGCTTGATCCACGGCTTGCCCGAATCGAGCTTGGCCGGTTGTTCCCACCAGCCGCTGGCTTCGACGATGTCCAGGCGGCCGTCGCCGTTGATGTCGCCCACGCCGATGCCGTGCGTGTAGCACCCGTAGCGGCCGTCCTTGGGCGTGATCGGATGGAAGACCCACAGGTCGTTCGGCTTGGCCGGGTCCCAGGTGGCATAGCCCATCTGGCCCGTGACGTTGTAGACCAGTTCCGGCCGGCCGTCGCCGTTGATATCGAACCAGCCCGGCGATTCGTTGCCGCAGTCGTGCAGGGCCAGGTGTTTTTTCCACGGTCCGCCCGACTTGCCGGGGTTTTCGTACCAATAGGCGTCGGTGCCCGGGTACGCCACGTAGAGAACATCCAGCCAGCCGTCGCCGTTGAAGTCGCCGGTGAAGGTCAGGAAGTTGTTCGAATAGCCGTGCGGATCGAAGGCCTGGGGCGGATAGATTTCGTGCTTCTTCTTGAAGTCGGGGCCTTCGTACCAATAGGGCCCGGCCACTACGTCGAGCTTGCCGTCGTTGTTGAAATCGCCGTAGTAGGCCCCTTCGCAGTAAAACTTGTTGCTGAGCGTGATCTTCTTGAACGTGGGCAGGGGCTTTTCGGGGTTTTGGGCTTGGCACACCAGCGGCGGGGCAACGACCGCCAACCATACGGCGAGCAAACGATTCATGGTGGGTACTCCTTCAAGGCGAGAGGTTCAAATAGGCGGGAAAACATATTTACTATAGTCTACCGCCGGGCCGAGTGCCACTGGACCACAAATATTGCGGAAAACCTCGCGTTCATGGTATGATAGAGTCTCAAAGCTGCACTATTCGGAGGAAAATACCCATGCGCAAAGCGTGCTGGGTGGTCATCGTAAGTTGTCTGCTTGTCGGCAAGGCCGCTGCCCGCGATATTTTCGTGGACAATGTTGGCGGCGACGACAAGAACAACGGCCGGCACGCGCAGAACCAAGGCGACACGGCCAGCCCTGTGCGGACCATCGCCAAGGCCCTGCGGCTGGCCCGAGCGGGCGATCGTATAGTGCTGGCCAACTCCCACCGGCCGTATCGCGAGTGCGTGTCCCTGGTCGGAACGCGGCACAGCGGCGCCGCCCGGCTGGTGCCGTTCATCCTTGATGGCAACGGGGCCACTCTGGACGGCTCCGCGCCGATCCCCGCGGACGGCTGGACCCATTTCCGCGACGATATCTTCCGCTTCCGACCCAAGGCCTTGATCCAGCCCGTCTTGTTTCTCAATGGCCGTTCCATCTCTCCGCTGCCGCTGCCGCAGGCGACCGCTTGCCCGCCGAAGTTGAAACCGCGGCAATGGTGCGCGATCGAAGGGGCCATTTACTTCGCCGTCGAGGCCACCCGGCTTCCGCCCGACTATAAGCTGAGCTACGCCGAACTGCCCACCGGCATCACGCTTTACCAGGTTGATCAGGTCGTCATTCGCAACCTGAAGATCCGCGGTTTTCAGGCGGATGGAGTGGCTGCCGCCGTCGGCGCGCGAAACGTGGTGTTGGACCACGTCACCTGCTCGGCCAACGGCCAGAGCGGCGTTTCTGTGCAGCGGCGGGGCCCAGGTGGAAATCAACTCTTGCACACTCGCGGGCAATGGTCAGTCGCAACTGCTGACGCTTCCCAATTCCGAGACCCTTCTGTTGGCCAGCGAGTTGGCCAACGACACGGCCAGAGGATGGGTCGATCAGGGTGGCCGGGTCTATTTGGGATCGGTACGGATTGAAGGCGGCAGGAAGGCGATCGGGCCCAACGATGCCCCCAAACCGCCGGACGCCAAGAAAGTGACCGAGAAAGGGAGAGGTCGTGATGCGTGACGAGCTGGTCGGTCGGCCGATGGAAATCCTCTTGGTCGAAGACGATTTGGAAGACGCCGGTCTGACGATCGAAACCTTGCGCGAGGGCCAGGTGCCTTGCCGGGTGAGCCTTGTGCGCGATGGTGAAGAGGCCTTGGACTTCCTGCGGCGGAACGCCCATTTCGCCCGCGCGCCTCGGCCCGACATGATTCTCCTGGACATGCAGATGCCCAAGAAAGACGGCCGCACCGTGCTGGCCGAGATCCGTGGCGATCCGCAGCTCTGCCGTATTCCCGTTGTCGTCCTCACGGCCTCTCGGACCCACGGTCAGATCCTCAAAGCGGAGAACCTGCGGGCCGAGGACTTCCTCACCAAGCCGGTCGATCGCGAGCATTTCCAGGGCGTGGTGAAGTCGCTCCGCAAGTTCATGCTGACCGACGTGATCCTGCCCACATAAGCGATAAGAGATGAGAGATAAGGGATACACCTTCATATCCCTCATCCCTCATCCTTCATCCCTCATCTTTCATCCACATGATCACCAGCGTACACAATCCGCGGGTCAAGCAGGCGGTCGCTTTGCGGGACCATCGGCAGCGGCGGAAAGAGCAGCTCATCTTGATCGACGGGGTGAGGGAACTGACGCGTGCCATCTCCGCCGGCGTGGCCTTGCGCGAAGTCTTCGTCTGTGCGGAATTGTGCCGTAGCGAAGAGGCCCGGCGGCTTCTGGAGATTCTGCCCGGCTGCGGCGGCCGGCGGTTCGACGTGAGCGAGGCGGTCTTCGCCAAGTTGGCCTTTGGCCAGCGCGGCGAGGGCGTCGTAGGCGTGGCCGCGGTCGGGGCGCCCGGTACTCCGCGGGGCACCGGGTACTCCGGGTCGCGACGGCTGGAAGATATTGTCCTACCGACCAGTGCGCTGGTGGCCGTGTTGGAAGGCATGGAGAAGCCGGGCAACGTCGGCGCGGTGCTGCGCAGTGCCGACGGGGCGGGGGTTTCGGCCCTCGTGGCGGCCGATCCGCGGACCGACCTCTTCAATCCCAACGTGATTCGCGCCAGTCTGGGCACGGTCTTTTCAATGCCCGTTGCCGCGGCCGCTCCCGCCGACGTGCTTGCCTGGCTGCGCGGCCGCGGTCTTCAGATCCTGGCCGCCCGGGTGGAAGGGTCCGTTTCCTACACCGAGGTCGATTACCGGCCGCCCACGGCCATCGTCTTGGGTAGTGAGGCCCAGGGGCTGACTTCGCTTTGGAGCGGCGATGACATCTGCGCCATTCGTTTGCCGATGCTCGGCATGGCCGATAGCTTGAACGTCTCGGCCGCCGCCGCCGTATTGTTTTATGAAGCCTTGCGGCAGCGGACGGGGTAGGTCCTTTCTGCCGGAAAGGACGGATACGCGGTGATTCATCGTTTAACCCGGAGCCAACGGCGACGGCGGAGAATTGCCGTCGCCGTTGGCTCCAGGTTAAACAAATGCCGTCCCTCTCGGCAAGAGGGACCTACTTACGCTTCCGCCGGATGCGACGCCAAGAGGTTGACCGTCACCGCCGAGATGCCGGCACAACCGTAGAGATCGCCATCTTCTTCGGCAATGGCGAGGGCCGCTTCCGGCGTCCAGGCGGTAATGATCGCCACTTCACCGTTCGCGTAGGTCACTTCATAATCGTTCATGGCAAGGTTCTCCAAGGCGGCGGGTCGCTGCTTACCCATAGTCATCGGATTTATGGCGGTCTGCTCTGCCGGGGAAGAGTAGTTTACGGAAATCATATTTTGCAGGGCGCGTCGCTTCAATCCAAAGGACCGGTATGGTGAGCAAAGGCGGCAAAGCTTCCCGTGGCGTCCCAACTGATCTTGTCGCCGGCGGCATTTTCGACTATTTTCCTCCTCAGGAAGGATGATCGGGGATGTCGGCTATTCTCACGAAAGATCGCGGGATCATCAGGTTCACAACCGTAGCAACCAGCGGCGTGGCCGCGCCGCGCCGCGATGGGACGGACTGGCACGCCCGTTGGATCCTGGTGTTCCTGGTGCTCGGCGTTGCGGTGCGACTGATCCGTTACCTCCTGCGGTTTCCGCTGTGGGGCGACGAGGCCTCGCTGGCCATGAACTTTCTCGATCGCGATTACGCCGGTCTCATGCAACCGTTGGACTTCCACCAGGTTGCCCCGCTGCTGTTCTTATGGATTGAACTGACGGCCGTCAAGCTGCTGGGATTCCACGAGTGGTCGCTGCGGCTCTTTCCCTTGCTTTGCAGCATTGCCGGTTTGTTCCTGTTTCACCGCCTGGCCAGGCTGCTTCTTCGCGGCACGGCGTTGGTCTTGGCGGTCGGGATCTTCGCCGTAACCTACTCCAGCCTCCGCTATGCCGCGGAAGTGAAGCCGTACTGCGTCGATCTGATGGTCTCGACGCTTTTGCTCTTGCTGGCCGTGCGCTGGTGGCGGCAACCCGGCGACGCCCGCTGGCTCTGGGCGCTGGCGGCCATCGTGCCGTTGGCCCTGGGCTTGTCATATCCGGCGGTTTTCGTCGCTGGCGGCGTGAGCCTGACCGTGGCGGCCGTGCTGCTGGGCACGCGGTTGCGGCGCGGCGCAGGCACCATCTACGCATCGTCGTGGTCGGCCTGGGTTGTCTATAACCTGGCCTTGCTCGGAAGTTTTTTCGCCTGGTACCAGCTTGCCATCAGGACCCAAGCAGGAGCCGAATTGAAGGCGATGTTCGCCATCTGGGCCGATACGTTCCCGCCGCGCGATTCGCTCATCCACTTGTTGGAATGGCTGGTGCGGGTCCATGCCGGGCCGCTCCTGGCAGTGCCGGTCGGCGGCGACAGGTTCGGCAGCATCGGGACAACGCTGCTTTGCCTCGTGGCCGTGGGGGTGCTGATCCATCGACCGCCGACCGCCGATCGCCGACCGCCGACCGCCGACCGCTGCGCGGTGCCCGGGTGCCCGGGTGCCCGCCGCTACCGGCTGCTCGTGCTGTGCTCGGCCCCGTTCCTCTTGAACCTGATCGCCGCTGCCCTGCGGCAATTTCCTTACGGCGGCCACATGCGGCTGGCCATGCATTTGTCGCCGTTGGTCACCATTCTGGCTGCCATTGGGGCGACGGCAATTCTCAAGTGGCTTGGCAGGTCCCACTTGCCGAGTGGCGCCGGTACGCTTCGCGCGGGGCGAAATGCGGTAAGTTCTCCGCATATCCCAACTTCCCACGCCCGTCTTCGCACAATAGTCCCTCCTGGCAGGAGGAACCTGCTGGGAGCGGCGATCGTCCTGCTGCTCGCCCTGGCGGTAGTTTCAACCGCCCGCGATTTCTACTCGCCGGGCAAGGAGCAACAGGAGATCCGGAAACGGGATTTCGCCGCCTGGTTCTGGGGCAGCATGGAACGGGAGCATGAAGTGGTCTGCGTCTACAGCGACCTGAAGCAGACCTTTCCGCCGCCGCACTGCACTTGGCAAAATTGCGTTTCGCCACTGTTTCTCTGCAACGAGCGGATCTATTCTCCGCGGCTGGCCCGCGGCCGGAACTGCGACTTCAGCCGCGTTTCCCGCCAGCGTCCGCTGGCGGTGGTGCAGTACTGGACGCACATCGCACCCTACGATCAGGCGGCCTTCGATCGTTGGCTCGACCTGCAGAAGCAACATTACGACCTGATTGCCACGCAGCGCTATCCGATGCTTCAGGACAACGACGGCGACCGGGCGCCGGAACCGCCCGACCGCGTCGAAGTGTACGAGTTCGTCCCCAAGGGTTGACTTGACAATTGGCCCGGAACCAGCGAAACTCAAGATAGGTTCGTCCCAGGTTCGGCTTGTAGATCCTGGGGGTGGCAACCGAGCGGACTTTCTACCGAGTGGAGTTCTTTCATGGGTTCCTCAACAACCAATTTGCGGCATGGTTTCACCCTGGTGGAACTACTGGTGGTGATCACGATCATCGGCATCCTGATCGGCCTGCTTCTGCCGGCCGTGCAATCGGCCCGCGAATCGGGCCGGATGGCACAGTGTCGCAACAATCTCCATCAGATCGGCTTGGCAATGATTCACCACGAAAGCGACCATGGCACATTCCCGGCGGGGGGGTGGGGCTGGGGCTGGGTCGGCGACCCCGATCGGGGATACGGTTTGGGGCAGCCGGGCGGGTGGATCTACAATATCTTGACCTACATGGAGTTGCAACCGCTGCACGACCTGGGACTGGGACTCGACCCCTCACAAACGAACCCCGCGTCTCCAGGGAAAATGGCGGCGAATTGCCAGCGCGCTGCCACGCCGCTGAACGGCTTTCTCTGCCCGAGCCGGCGGACCGTTGGTCTCTATCCGGTCAACAGTCCGACCCCGGCAAACTACACCCAGCCCCCCCTGCTCGCCAAGACCGACTATGCGGCCAACGGTGGCGACATATATTGCTCTCCCGGAACGATGAACCTTTGGCCTAACAACTGCGGTAATAGCGATTGCGGGCCGTCGACTGGTTCCATGCCCACAAACTACACGAACCCCTCGCTTAACCAGTTGAACAGCCAAGTCATGCAGTATGCCTCCCGGTCGAACCCCTCGAACACGGGAACTACAGCGGGTCCCACGGGAATTGTCTGCGCGATGATGATGACTTCGGCGGCCGACATTACCGATGGGCTGGCCAATACCTACCTGGTCGGAGAGAAGTATCTCGAACCCGTGTTGTATAGGACAGGCAGCGACCCGGCCGATAACGAGTGCGCGTATATCGGCGACAACCAGGACATCACACGTTATACCTACAATACGACCGTCAGCCCGGCGGCAGTCTTGCCCCCCATGCAGGATCGCCGAAACGTGACCGACTATTCCTTGGGCTTCGGCAGCCCCCACGCCAACGCCTTCAATATGTGCATGTGCGACGGCTCGGTGCTGTTGATCAACTATTCGATCAACCCCACGATACATCAATACCTGGGCAATAAGTCCGATGGCCTGGCGAACGTCCCCGGCACGAGCACTCCCATCCAGCCGCCGCTGTAAGGCAGTTCGGGTTGACAGTTCCTTTCGCATCTGCCAGCTTCTCGGGGAAGTTCTTCATGCCTCGGAGGATAAGATGAGATCGAAGTGCCTCTTGGGGGGATTCGTTATCCTCGGCGTTGGATACGCATCGCTCCTCTCGGCGGCCACTTATCCGCCGGACAATTCCGACATTATTCCCGCCGACCGGCGGATTAGCTGGCAGGGCCTTGCCGGTGTACCGGGTGGGATTCCTCACCGCACGACCATTTTTGCCAGCGTGAAGAACGCCCCGTATAGCGCCGTGGGCGATGGCGTGGCGGATGACACTTCGGCCATTCAAGCGGCGATCAATGCCTGTCCGGCCGATCAGGTCGTCTACATCCCGGCAGGCACGTACCGGATCAATAACAGGCTGACCTTCAACAAGAGCGACAGGACAATCCGCGGCAGCGGGATGGGGAAGACCGTCTTGAAGTTCTATGTGGACCGCGGCAATGGCGCCTTCGAGGCGGGGGCTGCCCAGTGGCCTCGCCCGAAAGCGAGTTTGGCCATTACCGCAGGCGCCACGAAAGGGAGCACGACCGTTACGGTGCCCGACGCGTCCAGCGTGGTCGTGGGGAGGTTGATTCGCATCGAACAGGCGAATCCCGCTTTCGTTCACGCGGTGAACGGAACTGCCAACAACATGTCGTTCATGTTCAAGGTCGTCTCGAAGACCGCAAACGGCGTCACCTTTTCGCCGGCACTCCCCTTCACGCTCACGAATTCTCCAGCCTTGGCCGTATATGGCAGCGGGCTGCTGGAGAAGACCGGATTCGAGGATCTGACTTTCGACCTGGAAAACAGCTCCGCGGGCTGCGCCGTCTTCTTGCAACAGGCCTACGGATGCTGGTTCAAGGGCGTGGAAGTGACGAAGTCCAACTCCAAACAGCTCTGGCTCGTGTGGTGTTCCCAGTTCGAAATCCGCGAGTGCTACACGCACGAAACCCGGTCCAGCGGGCCGAATCATGAAGGCATCGACCTTTACGAGGACTGCTGCTGGAACCTGATCGAGAACAACACCTGTCTCCGCGGCGGCTTTCCCATGATCATCCTGGGCGATTGGAAGGGGGGCTGTTCCGGCAATGTCCTTGGGTACAACTATTGTGCCGGTATCGATACCGGCAGCGAGATCGCGGGAGGCGACATCTCCGTCAACCACGGACCGCACAACATGATGAATCTGGTCGAAGGCAACGTGGGCGTCATGTTCCAGTCGGACGGGTATTTTGGATCGGCGAGCCACAATACGGTGTTCCGCAACTGGTTTTCCGCCGCGCATCCCAAGCTGACGCAGGGGCTGCGGGCGGTGGCTCTGAGTCGTTGGAGCTACTTCTTCAATGTCGTCGGCAACGTGCTGGGCGATCCCTCCTTCCCGGCCCCGCCGGCCGGGCTCTTCACTACCGAGGCCAATTCCTACAGCTACCTGACACGCGTGATCTACCAGCTTGGTTACCCGCACATGGGCAATAATTCTTATTCGGGGGTAAATCCGCCGGATACGGGAAAGGACGCTCTCGATACGCGCGTGCAGAGCACGCTGCTTCGTCACGGGAACTATGATTATGCGACGCGGAGCATTCAGTGGGATGCCGGCATCGCCGATCATGTCCTTCCCAAGAGCCTGTATCTTCCCGGCAAGCCAGCCTGGTTCGGAAACCTGCGCTGGCCGCCGATCGATCCGGCAAACCCATCGACCGCGGCCGCGGGCAGCATCCCGGCAGGCCGTCGTTTCCGCGTGGGGAGTCCGGCTGTGCCCCGAACTCCTTAGAACCGGCCGAAGAAGCGCTCTCCGTGGATTCGCGAGGGTGGCATGCCTTCACGCGGCCGTCAGAGACTTAGCGCAGTCTGGAAAACCAGACCGGCCGCGGGTAGGCATGTTTGTTGCGAGGCTCGCATGCCTCACGTCACGCGTCTGGGCCATGCCCGGGCACCATGTACTCATGGTCGGCGGCCGGTTGCGATTGCCCTGCTTCCGCGACTTTGTGACAGCCGCGTGGCATGCCACCCCAATCGGGAAGTTATTCTTCGGCCCACCCTACGCCGATTTTCAGCGGGCCGGTGCTGGTTGCGGCTTCGCGCCGGGGCCGAGCAACCGTACTTCTTGTAAACACATTCCGTAGCGGCTGCCGGTCGGGTGGGAACGGATCGCCATGCCGTTCCAGTTCGGGGCGAAGTTGGCCGCATAGCACAGCCAGAGCGTCCGCCCGTCGCCGCCGATGAACTTCGAGGGAAAGTTCACGAAGTAGGCCTGCTCGCCGAAGTGATGCAGGTAATGCACCAACTTGAAGGGACCGCTGATGCGGTCGGATTCGAGGACATAGGTATTGAAATAGCCGGCCGTCGTGCCGCCGTCGGTGACGCACATCAGGTATTTCTTCAGCGGCGCGTCGTAGGTCATGGTCACGCAGCCCATGTTGTCGCGCCAGGCGGCGATGGGCTTGATCTTGGCGAAGTCACGGGTCCAGCCGGCGCCGTCGAAGAACTCGTACTTCGCGGCGTCGTTCATGTTCTCGATGCTCGGCTCGACCCGCACCAGGTAGATCTCGTCGCCGGTGATCCAACTGTTGTAGCCGAAGCGCCGCTGCTTGCCATCGCTGGCGCCGTGGGCCACCAGGTAGGCCTTGCCGTCGGGCGAGTGTTCCATGTTCTTGCCGAAGTCGACGACGTGCGGCGAGCCGATCTTGACCGGCTCGCCCTTGAGCGCGCTTTCGCCGAACAGCGGTTTGGCGGGCGTGCAAGGCGTTTGCGTCCAGGTCTTGCCCAGGTCGGTCGAATAGCGGAAGCCGACGAAGGGACCCAGCCAGGGCCAGTTGTAGTTCGCGCCCTCGTGCGGCACGCTGCCGGCCGGATGAAGGCAATACGTGCCGTAGTACCAGACGCCGTTATAGACCAGCGACCCGCACGGGTAGCGGCTGGCGTAGGGCGACGGGTCGGACTTGTAAACGCCCTGATGGACGACTTGCAGCTTGAGTGGATCGTCGCCGAGGATCGTCGCGTAGCCCGTCGTGGCGTCCTTGCCGCCCGAGCCGGAATTCAGCCCGTTCACGTTGCCATCGGTCCAGGGAGAGTACAGGTTGCCGTCGGAGGCCCATGAGGGGTACCAGGTATCGGCGTTGACGTAATCGGCATGCCGGCCGGTGAAGCGGATTCCGGTCAGGGTCGCGGAAGGCCCGAAGGGACAGTCCTTGGGCGGCTGCGAAGGCCATACCAAGGAATCGGGCGGCGTGTCGACCCGTGGTTGTGCAGCGACGGTGGCCGCCGCGGGCAGAAGCAGAAGTGTTGTCAGTCCGAGAATGAGTTTGGTTTTCATGGTGGGCCGTAAGGAAGGTGTGGCGGGAGGAATGTTCAATTTCGCATGCCTTGTAAAGCTGTGCAATAGGGTAGATGGGAAATATCGGACAGAACGATAGGGAGCAGAAATATGGGAAAAAAAGTGGAGTTACAGAGGATGCCCTGCCTTTTGGGGGATAGCGATCGGAAAAGCCAGTCGCCAAACTGATCTTTCCGCCAACGCAGTTTTTTGGTAGTTAAGCGCGTCTCATCATGTACCCACGCTCCCTCTTTCGGCGGGCCTTGCAATGAAACGCATTGTTTTTCGCCTTTCCATACTTGGAATCATTGTCGCCCTGGGGCTGTTGGCAATTGCACACGCCCAACGGACTGTGCCCGACGCGCCAGCGGACGATGGCTTGTCGAATCCGCTTCGCAACGCAGGGCCGCCGCCCGCGGCAAGCGCCGGATCTGCGAACGATCGAGCTGATGCGGCGGTGCCCGTCGACACGGACGTTTCGCCGCACGAGAATCCGCTCCGCCGCCGTCCCAGAAGCGATGGCAGCGTACGACTGGCGTCCGGCGAAGAGCCGCAAGACCAGACGCCAACACGGATTCGCCTTGTGGCCGATGGCGCGCCCAACGGCGGAAATGCCGGAAGCCCAAGCAGCATGGTGCGCGTTTCCGCCGTCGAACCGCAACTCATGCCGGCAACGGCCGATCGCTATGCCGTTCCCGCACAGCCCGCGGGAAACCAGAATCCAACGCCGCAGCGGTTGCCAGCGGTCTCAGCGGGGGCCGCCACGTCAGGTCCGCAGCTTGCGCCCTCCCCGACCATGGGTACACGGTGCCCGCCGCCTGCCGACCATGGGTACATGGTGCCCACCGACAGAATGGGAGAGTCGCTGGGAGTGAGGGGGAACACGTATCTTCCCGGTTCGATCCGCGACGCCGTACCGGAGGAGCCGCCGGCATCCACCGCAGCGGAGCCTGGCGAGTACGTTGGCGGCACCGGCCAACCGGGCGCCAAGCAGCTTGAAGGCCCGCAAAGCCCGCAGGTGGTCGTCCAGAAGATCGCCCCGCCGGAGATCCAGGTGGGGCGGCCGGCCGTGTTGCGCGTCATCGTGCGAAACACCGGCCCGGTGGCCGCGAGCGAGGTGGAAATTCACGACCAGGTTCCCCGCGGCACGCGCCTGCTGGCCACGGCCCCGCCGGCATCGCAAGGCCCGCGGGGAGAACTGGTGTGGTCGTTGGGCACGCTCAAACCGGGCAGTGGAACGTCGGTCGAAATGCAGATCATGCCCACCGAAGAGGGCGAGGTCGGCAGCGTGGCCACCGTCCGTTTCCAGGCCGATGCCACGGCCCGATCGATCGTCACCCGGCCGAAGCTGGTCGTGGCGACCAATGGGGCCAATCGCGTGCTCGTGGGCGACGAAACGCTGCTCACGTTCACCGTCTCGAATCCCGGCAGCGGCGTAGCCACCGGCGTGGTGCTGGCCGAGCACATCCCCGCCGGACTGAAACATCCCGGCGGCGCCGAGTTGGAATATACGGTCGGCGACCTGAAGCCGGGCGATAGCCGCCAGTTGCAGCTTCGCCTGAAGGCCGTCCAAGCGGGCACGATCGCCAACGTCATCACCGCCCGGGCCGACGCCAACCTCCGCGCCGAACACCGCTTCAACCTCGAAGTCATCTCGCCGCAGTTGGACATTGCCTTGACCGGTCCGAAACGCCGTTACCTGGAGCGCGAGGCTACTTACCAGTTGTCGGTTTCCAATCCGGGCACGGCACCGGCCCAACAGGTCCAACTGGTGGCCTATCTGCCGCAGGGCCTGAAATTCGTCAAGGCGAACAACGCCGGACGTTACGACGAAAACACGCGGGCCGTCTACTGGCGGCTGGAAGAACTGCCGATCCATCAGCACGGCACCGTCGAGCTGGTCACCCTGCCGGTCGAGGCCGGGCAGTTCAGTATCAAGGTTCACGGGGCGGCCCAGCGGGGGCTGGTCACCGAGAAGGAACAGCCTGTGCTGGTCGAAGGCCTGGCGGCAGTGCTTTTCCAATTATCGCATACCAAGGACCCGCTGGAGATCGGCGGCGAAACGACCTACGAGATCACGGTCGTGAACCAGGGATCAAAGGCCTCCAACAACCTGCAAATGTCGGTTCTCTTGCCGGCGGAGTTGAAACCCCTGGCGGCGGAAGGGCCGACGCGGTATACCATAGAGAATAATAAGGTTGTTTTCGAGGGCCTTCCGCAGCTTGCGCCCAAGACGGTGGCCGCCTTCCGCGTGCGTGCCCAAGGAGTCCGGGCGGGCGACTTGCGGGTCCGCTGCCAGTTGATGACCGATGAAATGCAGCAGCCGGTGGTCAAAGAAGAAAGTACGCGGGTCTACGCCGACGAATAATGATCCTTCGCTTCCTCTGTCCTTCCGGCCACGTGCTCGACGTTGACGCACGGCTTGCAGGCCGGAAGATTCGTTGCGGAGGGTGCGGCAAGATCATGGTCGTGCCGATGCCGCGGGGTACCCATGTACTCGTGGGTCGGGGACCGGTGAAGAGACCACCGGCACAGAGAACACCGGGGAAGGCACCGGCGAAATCGATTCCGAGGCCTCCGGCGGAACCAATAGCGAAGCCGCAAGCGGCGCCTGCGGCGAAACCGCCAACACAGGAACCTCGCCCTCCGCTCCCCGTTTCCGGTTTCCAGCTCCCTCCTCCTTTCTTCCCGCCCCCCGCTCCGAGCTTCCCGCTCCCCGCCCCATGCTCTTTGCCGCCGGCAACCCCGCCGAGCTTGCCGCGGGAAGAGGGAATGGTAGCCTTGCCGCTGCCGCCGGTAGAGCAGCCCGAGCGTGCGGCGACGGCTCATCCTTCATCTCTCATCCCTCATCCTTCATCCTTCGTCCTTCATCCTTTATCCTGGCTTCGCAAGCGCTGGCCCGCGGCAGAAAGGCATCTTCCGGCTGACGTGACGATACCGGGCACGGCCGAGCGGCGAATCGCTCTCCAACTGGCCGCCGTGCCGGCCGTTGTCGCGCTCGTGAGTCTGCTGCCCGTGGGCCTGGGCCATGCCAATCTTCTCAGGGCGCCTCCCTGGGCGTTGGCAGCCGTATTCCTGGCCGTACTCCAGTTGGCCTATGCTGCCTGGATGATCAACGTGCCGGACTGGGCCACGGCGCGGGTGCAGACGCTACGTTTGCGCCATTCTGGCAACCATCTACGGCATGCTGATGACCTTGACGACGATCACTCCGGCCAACCATTCGCTGATTCTCGGCCTTGACGAAGTCCGCCGCGCCGCGCCGGCCTGGTGCGGGCTGATGCTCATTCTCATGGGCGCGGCCACGTGGTACTGCGGCCGGGCAAGCACGCGATGGCGAAGGAGTTTGATGCCGCGGAGCGAAGAATGATGGAGAGGTCCACGATCGTCGTGCCGATCGTTGCAATCTTGTCGATCCTTCCGGCGTTGTTTTTCGCTCGATGGGTCCTCCGGCCATTGGAACGTGCTTCGGAACGCACGAAGGCCCGTCTGCAGATCACGATTGCAGATATTCTTTGCCTTTTCCTGCAAATCCAACTGCTGCTGGCGATCTTTAAGTGGGCCTGGAACGTGATCCCGCACGACTCCGAAGCGATCGCGACCTTGGTTTTGATTTTTGTCGTGACGTTTGCTGTCTGGTTGGGTAGTGCCGCCGTCCTTGCGCGAGCAGGAGTGCGCAATGTCTGGCACCGTGTCTTCGTGCTGATCATTGGAATTCCGGTGGGAGTTGTTGGCTCAGTGGTCGTAAGCGGGACACCCGTGGCATTCGTACTCGTCGCTATGACCGCAAAATGGGACTGGGGCCTGCTCTGGCTGGCTCCTGTCGCTCTGGTGACGCTTGGTCTGCTGGTTGGCATCAGGCTGGCGATAGGGCGGATCGTTGCCGCGGCGCAAAGGCGGAATGGAGAATAAGATCCCAATTCCGTTCCCAAATCGAAACCAATTGGGTCTATTCGAGAAGGCAGCCTTTCCAATTGGGGACTCGCGCAAGCGCAGAAGCGCAAAGGAGCGGGGAACGACGACGGAAAGAAGGTTCGCGATCGGCAGTGGCTGCATGATATCAATTTGAGATTTGGAATCTGAAATCTGAAATTCTTTCTTGCGGCTTTGCACCTTGGCGCCTTTGCGTGAGAACCGATGAGTGTTGACCTGGCTTTGCTCGTAAGGCCGCTTCTGAGTTGCCTGAACCGGGGCCTATTCCTTCGAGCATTTTTTTGTCCCCTGAGTCACAGGCATTTTTCTGTCCGAATATTCCGCCCCACTCTCTTGCCCGCTCGTTTCCTCCGGCAAATCCGGACCCGAATTCCGCGATTTTGCCCCACGGGCACCCCGAAAAACCATCGACAGCCCGCGCTCGATTTCGGAAAATGAAGGGCATGATCGATGCATTGCTTGCCCGTCATTGGTTCATGCACACGCCGCATGCCGTCGTCGGCCTGGCGGCTCCGGTGAAAGCCTGTACCGATCGGCTGTCGTTGCCGACGACCCCTCCGCAGTCGCCGGCGTCGCCGCAAGAAATCCGCACGCTCCGCGTCGGCCTCATCGCCGGGCCGGAAGCAATGTGGGACCTGGCCGCAGCCCGAGTAGCCGAGCACCTTCGCAAGGACCAGGGCCTGGAGGTCTATCACGCCTGGGACTGCGTCGATTTGGGCATCGAGGACCCGACCGATTACGATTGCCTCGTGGTCTTGGGTTGGCCGGCTGCCGACCATGAGTACATGGCGCCCGGTCGCCAACGGATCAAGCGAATCGAGTTCTTCTGCCGCGGCGGCGGTTCGCTGGTTGCGGTGCGGGCAATGCATGCGGAGATCGCCGGCTGGTCGAGCTTCGCCGAAGAAGTGCTTGGCGGGCGGCAACCGTCTGGACAGCGATGCCGTTTGCTGGAAGTCCAGCGATCAGAAAGTGCCTGGCACCATCCTGTGGTCCAGGGTGTGGAAGCCATGATCGCCGAGGGCGAGGTCTACAGCGGGCCGCGCTTCTCGCCGGAGACCCGCGTGTTGCTCACCGCCGAGAGTAATCATCGCGTGCAGCCGGTGGCCTGGACCAAGCGCTACGAAGGTGGCCGCGTCTTTTGCACGACGCTCGGCCTGGACGACGACTTCCGCGAGCCGAGTTTCCTCCGCCTGATTTCCAACGCGGTCCACTGGACAGGACTGGTCCATCGTTGATAACCCGCGGGGGGTGTTTTTCTATTGGACCGTCATTTCTTGAAAAATTGTTGCTTGCCCCTTTTCTTCTTTTCTTGCAAACGTGATATACTGGAGGTTGGTCGCGAGCCAACGGGATGTGCCGACCATGAGTACATGGTGCCCGACCTCCCGCTGGCAGATTTGACTCCCCGCGTTGTTTCCCCCCGCCTTCCTGCCATGACTCCATAAGTCAACGTGTGTTGCGGCGCAATGTTTCCGCAATTCAACGTCTCGATTGGATTTCCGTACGTCCCTGCCAGACCTGGGTGGTCGTAAGCTGTGAGCTAGCCAGTGTTTACGATAAGCCGCCGGGGCTGCGCCAATGTTTCGGCACCAGACCTGCTTTGAGAGGATGCCACCGAATCAGCACCTGGAACCTATCTGAGGACCGGATTGTCCCCCATGCAACCAAGGACCGCACCGGGGTTCTCGAATCGGTTCTCTGCATCATCCTGCCTCTCGAAGGAGTGTCTCGTGACGAAAACCGCCTCCAAGTTCGCCCGCACCAAGAACCCGCAACCCAAGTCCGAAGCGAAGATGTCACCTGCAACCCACTTCCCGAAGCGTCCCCTTGAGGACGAAATTCTCAGCGACGACGAGTTTGAAACCGAAGATTCCCGCCTGGACGACGACCTGGACCACTCGGCCGACGAAGATCTCGAGGCCGACCTGGAACTGGAAGTCGGCGCCGACCCGGAGGCCGGCGAGAAGCCGACCGGCGACGACGACCAGATCGAAGACCCGATCCGCATCTACCTCATGCAAATGGGCGAAATTCCCCTGCTCAGCCGGGCGGAGGAGATCGTGGCCGCCAAGCAGATCAAGAGCGCCCGCCGCCGCTTCCGCCACATCATGCTGGCCACCGACTACGTGCTGCACGCGGCGATCGACATGCTGAAGAGCATCCGCGACGGCCGCTCGCGGCTGGATCGCACGATGGAAGTCTCGGTGATCAACATTCGCGAGAAGAAGCGTTTGACGAAGGTCCTCACGCCCAACCTCGCCACACTGGCCCACATCATGAAGGAGAACCGCAAGGATTTTGCCACGGCGATCCACAAGCGCCACTCCGCGAAACTGCGCCACGCCGCCTGGAAGCGGTTAATCGCCCGCCGCAGCCGGGCCGTGCGCCTGATCGAGGAACTCGGCCTGCGGACCCAGCGCCTGCAGCCGATCCTGGAGAAGCTCAAGCAGGTCTCGCGGCAGATGGAAGAACTGCACGCGCAACTCCGCCAGATCAAGGGCCGGCCGAACGTCGCGACGCAGCGGGCGGCCTTGAAAAAGGAACTCTGCCACCTGATGAAGATCGCCCTGGAGAGCCCCGCCACGCTCCACCGCCGCATCGCCCGCATCAACGGCCTGTGCTGCGAATATGAATCGGCCAAGCGGCGGCTCTCGGCCGGCAACCTGCGGCTGGTCGTCTCCATCGCCAAGCGCTACCGCAATCGCGGCCTGAGCTTCCTCGATCTGATCCAGGAGGGCAACACCGGGCTGATGCGGGCGGTCGACAAGTTCGAGTCGGCCCGCGGATACAAGTTCTCGACGTATGCCACGTGGTGGATCCGCCAGGCCATCACGCGGGCGATCGCCGACCAGAGCCGCACGATCCGCGTGCCGGTGCACATGATCGAGACCATGAGCCGCGTGCGGGGCGTGCATCGTCAGTTGCTCCAGGACAACGGCGCCGAGCCGAGCCTGGAGGAGACGGCCTTCGCCGCCGGGATCTCGGTCGACGAGACGACCTGCATCATGCGCATGACCCGCCAGCCGTTGTCGCTCGATCAGCCGGTGGGCGAGCACGACGACACCTTCTTCGGCGAATTCCTGGAAGACTACCGCGAGGACGATCCCTTGCTGGAAATGAACCAGGACATGCTCAAGGTGAAGATTGCCGCCGTGCTGCAAAGCCTCGACTATCGCGAGCGGGAGATCCTCCGCCTCCGCTACGGCCTGGTCGACGGCTACGCCTACACGCTGGAAGAGGTGGGCAAGATCTTCTCGGTCACGCGGGAGCGGGTCCGCCAGATCGAGACCAAGGCCGTGGAGGCCTTGCAGCATCCGATCCGCGCCCGGCAGCTTTCCGGTTTTCTCGACGAGGTGCGGCGTCCCGCGCCGCTGACCGGCATGATCAACGGCGCCGGCGCTTCGCTGGAGAGCGTGTGAGCCGTAGGGCCGGACAAGATCCGGCTCGCCCGCGTCGTGGGTCGGCGAGCGCCGGCCCACCATTGCTATTCTCGATCATTTGCCGACCGGAAGCGCGGGTGCTTGCCGACAATCTGTTTTCGTCGGTAGAATAATGCTGAGCAAGCAACGATCGGTTGCGCATCTTCCAGATCCAGGCTCTTGCAGCGGAGTTGCCAACATGCGTGTCGCCACTTACGAGGCTGTTGTGGAAAACGGACAAATCCGTCTTCCGCTGGATTTAAGGTTGCCCGAGAATACCAGGGTCTATGTCGTGGTGCCGAGCATGGAAGCAATTCCCGCCGCGTATATCGCGAGCCCACGCCTCATTCATCCCGAACAGGCCAAGGACTTCGTTCTATCCGTTCAGGAGGATTGCGATGCCCGCGTATGATCGGTCACTATGTGGGATCTTGGGGCGGAACCTGTCGAACCACATGCGGCTTTCTCTGCTCGGTCCCGATCTCACGTGGACGCTCGTCTGAGGCATTCCATGTTCAACTGGTCCCGACCCAAATGCCCCGTCGATCCGGACGTCAAGACCTGGATCGAGCAGCGGATGAACTGGCTCGTTGGGCAGTTCGGTTGGGAACAATTCGCGGAATTCGAAGTCCTTTTGCCGATCGAAGAGCATTTTCCCGTTGCCTATGACGGTTCCGAAGAGGCAGTCCGCGAATTGTTCGCACAGGTGTGCGAGTACATGAAAATCAATCCCGGCACGGTCGAGTTGAAGTTCTACTCGGAAGGGCGAGCCCCGTTCCTTTTTGGGGGAGGAGGAAGCGGAACCGCAGGACTCTATGATCACCAGGAAGGACAGACCACCATCGGGCTGGAAATGTCCAACCTCGATGACCCGATATCCGTCGCGGCGACATTCGCCCATGAATTGTGTCACATGCACCTGCTCGGCGGCAACCGCCTTTCCAGAGACGAGACCGACCATGAAGCGGTAACGGATTTGGCGGCCATCTGTCTTGGGATGGGAGTTCTTATCGCCAACGCGAGCCTACGCGACCATACTACGCACCGCGGAAACTGGAGTTGGTGGAAGATCTCGCGGCAAGGATATCTGACCGATCCGGTCTTGGCATACGCCTTGGCCCTTTATGCCTGGGCGCCGGGGAACGACCGCCGGCCTGGGCTCGCTATTTGCGGGCCGATATTCGATCGCTGTTCCGCCAATCGTTATCGTATCTTGAAGCCATGGGCGAGGCCGTGATTATTGCCCCCAAAGCGGGTGTACCGATCACAGTCGGTCCCTTATCACCGGAACTTGTTGCGAAGCTGTTTTGGAAAAGAGCACCAAAGGACGAAACACGATGCGACGAAGTTCCGGCAACGGATGAGGCCGAGCACCCACCCACGGATGAACTCTTCACTCATGCCGTGTTTCTCATGCAACAGGGAGAATTTGATGAAGCGGTCCAATTATTTTCGGAAGTTCTCCGCGAGAATCCCTTGGATGGAGAAACCTATCAGCAAAGATGTGTTGCGCGTCTCGCGCTGGGCGAGGTGCGGGACGGACTGGCCGACGCCGAAAAGGCTGTGGAGTATCTGCCGAACGATGGTGAATCGTATTTCCTTCGCGGTCGAGCTCTGCTGGAATCACGACAATACGACCGCGCGATTGCCGATTTTTCGCGTGTCATTCGGACTTGGCCGCAATGGGCCTATGGCTACGCGGCCCGCGCCGATGCCTATGACCGGTTGGGCGAATTCAAGGAGGCGCAGGCCGATCGAGAAAAGGCGAGCCGGCTTGGTGGAAGTGCGGAAATCTGATGGCCTCCTCATGCCCATAACCTCGTGGCTCATTTCCTAACCGGGGTGGAAGCCGTAAGGAATAACCACGAATCACACGAAACACACGAAAGAGAACAAGGACACAAAAAGGCAAGACGCATTTCCTGTCCCCTTTCGTGTGTTTCGTGTATTTCGTCGTTAGTATCCCTTGTTTCTTGCACTCCACTTTGTTTCAGACTATCCTGATACGGGTCGGGCAGTCGCCCGCCGCAGTCCCACCCCGCAACTTCCCTCCAAGCAACGAAGGACCCCAAGCCATGTCGACGCGATCTGTCCAAAATCATTCCGCTGGTCACGAAAACTTCAGCCGCCGCAATTTCCTGGCCGGCGCTACGGCCGCTGCCGCAGGTTTGCTGGTCGTCGAACCCGGCCAGGTCGCGGCCGCGGAGGCGAACTCCAAAATCACCCTCGGCCTGATCGGCTGCGGCGGACGAGGCAACTGGATCGCCAACCTCTTCCAGCAGCATGGCGGATACCAGTTCGTGGCCACGGCCGACTATTTTCCCGATCGCGCCAAAGCCGCAGCCCGGCAGTTGGGCACGGCCGAAAAACATGCCTTCAGCGGCCTGTCGGGCTACAAGCGGGTGCTGGACGCCCGGCCGGATGCCATCGTCATCATTAGCCCGCCCTACTTCCATGCGGAGCAGGCACTCGCCGGCGTTGACGCCGGTTGCCACGTCTACTGCGCCAAGCCCATCGCCGTCGACGTGCCCGGCTGCCAGACGATGGCCGAGGCGGGCCGCAAAGGGACCGAAAAGAAGCGCGTCGTGCTGATCGATTTCCAGACCCGAACCAGCGAGTTCTACCAGGAGGCGGTGCGCCGCGTGCATGCGGGCGACATCGGCAACGTGGTCTCCGGCGAGGCCGTCTACTACGGCGGTCAACTCAGGACCGACTATGATCCCAACGATCCGGAGAGCAAGATCCGGGCCTGGGTGCTGGACCGCATTCTTTCCGGCGACACCATTACCGAGCAGTTCATTCATGCCCTGGACGTCGCCGCCTGGATGACCGACGCGGCGCCTCTCAAGGCCTACGGCGCCTGCGGCAAGAACGGCCGCATCGACGCCGGCACGTGCAACGACCATTTCAACGTGATCTTTTCCTTCCCCAAGGACGTGCTCGTGAGCTTCACCGGGACGCAGTTCGGCACGGGCTACGGCGACATCGGCTGCCGCATGTTCGGCTCGCAAGGAATGGTCGATTCGCACTATTCCGGCCTCGTGCAAATTGTCGGCCGCAAGTCGTACAAGGGCGGCAGAGACCGGGATCTTTATGGCGCCGGGGCGATCAGCAACATCGCCACGTTCCACGCGGCGGTCGGCAAGGGCGACTGCGCGAACGCGACCGTGCTGACCAGCGTGCGGAGCAATCTGACCACGATCCTCGGCCGCACGGCGGCCTACAAGAAGGCCGAAGTCACCTGGGACGAGATGATCAAGGCCGGCGAAAAGCTGGAGTACTCCTTCGCCGGGCTGAAGAGCTGAGGACGTTTACTTTGCCGCGATACCTTGTGAAATAAGTCCTATGGGTCTTATAAGTCCCATAGGACATATAGGACCCATAATTCGGACAAATCCCGCAAGCCCAGTGATTGCGATAGGCCCGATAAGTCCCATGAGTCTCATCCGTCATATCCGCGCCGACCGCCGCCAAAGCCCCGCGGATGATCGTCAGCGTTAATTACGGTGCTCTGAAGCAACCGAGATCGTTCTGGTTTCCTTTTCCGCCGGCTTTTTGGGCGCGTCGTCCTTGAACACCGTGGCAAAGACTAAAGTGCCGGCCAACGTGATCGCCAGCGGAACGGCCCAAATCTTCGGCCACTGGAACTTGCCGTTGACCGCGTACTTGTCCATGACAAATCCGGCCAGTTGTGTGCCGAGGAAAACACCTACACCGTTCGTGGCGGCAATGATCAATCCTTGCATCGATCCCGCGATCTCTTTCGAGGCAACGGCGTTGCAGTATTTCTGCGTCACGATCATGAACATGACATAGGCCAAGCCGTGCAAGACCTGGGAAGCAACCAGGATCGGCCGTGGTGCAGTCGCCACGTAGACCACATACAGCAGCATCCAGCAACCCGACCCGATCGCCAGCGTCCACTGGTAGCCTAGATGTTCCACTGCCCAGTCCAAGGCATACCACGTCGCGACTGCCTGCGCAGCCTGTGCCATGGCCATGGCGCCAGGAACGGCCTTGCCGGATATCCCCCGGTCCATCATGTACTGGCCCGAACCGAGGAAATAGAACTGCATCGTCCCGGCCACGCACAGCGACGTTACGATGAACAGCAGGAAGTTCGGCTGTTTGAGCATGCCGAAGGCCTGTTGGATCGCGTCGCCACCGGCGTTGGCCGGTGGCGTTGACGGCAAGAAGAGGCAGCAGCCGGCCGTCACCAGTCCCAGGACGGCGGCCAGGAGCATGGCATCCGAACCGTCGCTTTCGCCCGTCCGGAGCATGCGCCAGCCGCTGAGGCAATAGCCGACGAGGGCCCACGCGATGGGAGCCCAGATGAAGACTTTGCCGCTGACTGCCGGGGCGTGCGTAAACAAAGCGGCATTCACCAACGGGATCGTTGCCGCGTAACACAGCGACCAGCCAAGCATTGCCAGAAATAAAGTGCCGAAAGACTTTTGCCGCATCGCCACGAACATCAGCACTGCCGCGATCAAATGGGCTCCCGCCAGGATCCATTCGAGATTCAGGTAGCGGTCTGCGAACTGCCCAGCAACCAAGGGCGAGACGATGCAAGCAATGGGTACGGTGCCATAGATCCAACCGGTCTGCTTGCCGCTCATCTTCAGCGGCCCCAGCAAGCGCGCGGCGAGAACCGGCATCCAGGCTCCCCAAACCGCATACTCGAGGAACATCACTAGACTGAGACGGACATAGACGTCCCACGGCACACTCATCGTACGATCCTCGCCAAATATAACGCCGGGACCCGGGCCGGCAGGAAGGTCGAATCGCTTCGAAAGCAGCGATCCATGGCCGAGTATACCGCCAGCCCGAAGGCTCGCCAAGGACCCAGGCGACGAAGTCGATAGGCGCAAGGCGGCCCACCGGCTTGAAATCCCAAATCCGCAATTCGAAATCCGCGACCCGCAAGCGGGTGCCCCGATTCCAATCATCAAGAGCTGCAAATGACCAAAACACTGCACGGCAGGGCACAGGCCGCGTCTGCGTTTGGAGCATTTAAATTTCCCCATTTGGAGCTTGTTTCGGGTTTCGTGCTTCGAATTTCGGATTTTTTCCATTCGTGGGGGTTGCGAGAACCGCTAAATCCGCTAAACTCAATACTGTGGGATTTGGGCCCAATCTATTTCTCCTGGGTCGCCTGCTTGTGGGAAGCTAGCCCACAACGTATATTAGAGGAATCCGCGTGAGTCGCGCAACCTTACTGCCACCGCTTTCCGCCGCGCTCGGCAAGGCCCACGATGCCAATTCCCAGGCAACTCATCCTCGGCGAGTTTCCCTGTACCCTGGACGAGCGATTCCGGCTCTCGATTCCACAGAACCTGGTCGAACTGATGGCCGGCGAAAATCCCCGTTGCATCCTGGCCAAAGAGCGGTCCGGCTGCCTGAGCCTGTGGAGCGCGGAGGCCTGGGAGACGAAACTCGAGGCCCGCATCAGGCTCGTCGAACAGAAATTACAGGCCGACAGTTTTGGCGACGACCGCATTGCGCAGGTTCAGTTGCTCGGTCGTTTGCTTTCCACGCGGCATCGGCCGGTGGAGTTGCGGAACCGCGGCCGGCTGCTGATCCCCGAGGGGTTTCGCGCGTTTCTGGGCGTCGATCGCGACCCGCCGGCCAACGAAGTGCTCGTGGTAGGAGCGGCCGTGTGCATCGAAATCTGGAAGCCGGCCGCTTGGCTGGCCTATTTGGAGCAACGGATGCCCAAGTTCCGCCGCCTATTTCATCGGCTCTCGCGGTAGTCCGAGAGTTTTCCAACGTACTCATCGCCAAACCCCGCGCAACCGCCATGTTGGGACGGAGACCAACCAACAACAGCGGCGAAAGGGAATTCTGCTGCGCAAACGCAACCATGTCCGGTCCGGTGGAGGTTCCCTTTAATCCCATCGCGTCACTCAGTAGGGATTGCAAGTCACGAGGGATGGGTTTTTCGGCGAACGAAACGCCACCCATGAGTCTCTCCCCGGGCCGGACATGGACGTTTTTTACTTTCCCGCCACTTGCACATACGCCATCCTGAGCTGGTGCAGCATGGCCTCGAGTTCCTCGCTTTCCTCGGGCGTGCGATTGCCTTCGGTCTTCTGCTGGAGAATCTCCAGCATGTCGATCGAATGCTTGGCCACGGGAAGGTTCTTTTCCAGCTTTCCGCTGCCCGGATGAGGCATGAGCCCAAGGAACATCGAGGCCTGGAAGTAGAGTGAACTGGCCAGGTAGGTCAGGCTCGCCGACGGCAACTCGACATCGGGCGAGGCCTGGGCCGGTTGCGCGGGTTCGCCGCCGGAAGCCTTGCGGGCCGCTTCGCGCTCGCGCTCGACCTGGCCCTTCCAATCTTCGTCGATAATGATCTTTTTTTCGGCATTCTCTGTCATGATGGGACCTGCTGTACGGCTAACCGATGCCGCACCGCGGCGCCGACAAAACCGGCAAACAGCGGATGCGGCCGCGTGGGCTGTGACTTGAACTCCGGATGATATTGTACGGCGACGAACCAGGGATGCGCGGGAACTTCCACGACCTCGACCAGCGTGCCGTCGGGACTTAGGCCGACGGGGCACATCCCCCGCGATTCGAATTGCTCGCGATAGGCATTGTTGAACTCGTAGCGATGGCGGTGCCGCTCGGAAATCGCTTCGCAACCGTAGCACGCGGCGGCCTTGCTCCCGGCCCGCAAGCAGGCCGGATGGGCCCCCAACCGCATTGTGCCGCCTTTCTCGGTGACGCCCTTTTGCTCTTCCAACAGGCAAATCACCGGATGCGGGTTGTTCTTGTCGAATTCGGTCGAGTGGGCCTTCTCCAGCCCGAGCACGTTGCGGGCGAATTCCACCACCGCACATTGCATCCCCAGGCAGATGCCGAAGAAGGGGATGCCGCGCTGGCGGGCAAAGGCGATGGCATCGACCTTGCCCTCGATGCCGCGTTCGCCGAACCCGCCCGGCACGAGCACGCCGTCGACGCCGGCCAGCAGCCGCTCGGCGCCGTCGCGCTCGATCAGCTCGCTATGCAGCCGCTGGATGCTGATCTGGGCCCGATGGGCCACGCCGGCATGGTCGAGGGCCTCGTAGATCGATTTGTAGGCGTCGCGATGCTCGGTGTATTTGCCCACCACGGCAATCGTCACCTCGTGCTTGGGATTGCGCAAGCGATCGAGCAGATCGTGCCACTTGTCGAGGTTCAAGTCGCCGGCCGCAAGGCCCAGCTTGCGCACGATCAGGGCATCCAGGCCATGCTCGACAAGGCTGATCGGCACTTCATAGATCGAAAAATCCTTGTCCTTCTCCTCGATCACGGCCTCGACCGGCACATTGCAGAACAACGCGATCTTCTTGCGATCGTCGTGGGCCAGGGTCCGCGAGGTCCGGCAAACGAGGATGTCGGGCTGGATGCCGATCTGCCGCAAGAGGCCGACGGAATGTTGCGTCGGCTTGGTCTTCTGCTCGTCGGCGGCCTTCAGGTAGGGCACGAGCGTGAGGTGGATGTAAAGGCAGTTCTCCTTGCCGATGTCGAGGGCCAACTGGCGGATGGCTTCCAGGAACGGCTGGCTTTCGATGTCGCCCACCGTGCCGCCGATTTCGGTGATGACGACGTCAACGTCGGGGCCTTCGGGCTTGGCCAGGGCGGCCTTGATTTCGTTGGTGATGTGCGGAATGACCTGCACGGTCTGGCCAAGGAATTCGCCCCGCCGCTCCTTGTTGATCACGGAAAGATAGATCTGGCCCGTGGTGTAGTTCGAGTGTCGATTCAGCGGCGAGTTGGTGAAACGCTCGTAGTGGCCCAGGTCGAGGTCGGTTTCGCTGCCATCGTCCAGCACGTAGACTTCACCGTGCTGGTAGGGGCTCATGGTGCCGGGATCGACGTTGATATAAGGGTCGAGCTTCTGCATGCGGACGCGGAGCCCGCGTTGTTCCAGCAGCATGCCGATCGAGGCGCTGGTCAATCCCTTGCCCAGCGAGCTGACGACCCCGCCGGTAACGAAAATATGTTTGCTCATGGAAGTTCCATCCTGGTGAGGGGCGCGTCGTGCGGTAACAAAGCGGATATTCTAATCGGATTCGTGGTGCAGGAAAAGCATGGGGCGCGTGACACGGCACGAGTACAGCGTGGTGGGCCGCACCGAATGCACAGAGAGCAAGTCAATTGGCCGTAGATCCGTTGCTTTGCCGTGTTTTCCTCACGGCCACAACTCCCTTGACAACAAGAGCCTTGATCATTAGATTTACCCTGCATGGGAACCCGGTGGAAATATGACTTTGAAGCCAGGAACCCACAAAATCCTGACGAGGAGAAGTGGACCGTAGGGATAGCACCGCGCTTCTTCGAAATCCTGCGCAACAAGGGACATGACACAAAAATATCGAGAATAATTCTTGTCAAGTCAGTTCTTGACGATACGCATAGTATCTTTGAGGGGTGGTCAAGGCCAAACAAGGAAGACTGTTACGTTTATGTCGGAAAACCAGAACGAGACTACCGGGGCTCGTTGATTGACGATCCGGCACCGCCCGGAATGTTGTTTCTTGTTTTTGTTCTGCCCGATGGGACAATAGATGAGTGGACGTGGCGACCAGTGGATGCCAATGACCCAACGACACCCGAGGGTGTCAAAGGAACTAGAATATGGCCAAAGATCTAAGAACCGCCTTGCTCGCCGAAATTGGACATAACCCGTTTCAGCCTTATTCCGTTATCAGTTCGGAAGCTGACGCGTTGACCGTTTATTTCAAACCTGACGCAGACTACTCGCAACGGCTTAACGACCACATTACCCTTTATCGTTCGCTTGTATCCAACGAGTTGGTTGGCTGTCGAATCAAGGGTATAAAGGCTATATTGGACGACCTGCCGAACTTCTTGCACGTTGACCACCAAGGCACAAATCTGTCGATGGTATTTTGGTCGTTTCGTGGCGGTCTCGATGACGAAGCCCGCAATACGTTTAGGGAGTTGGCGGAAGCGGCTGGCGACATGCCGCTTCAGACAGCCTAGGCTGAAATTGCCGGATTGCTTTACAAGGGAGGCCTGCTTTGGGGCCGAGTGTCCCAGAATGGCCTAAGCGAGACCTACCAGATTGCCGGCAGGGCGCGAATTCCCCGGTTGGAACAGAAAATTCCGCCACCGATCAGGGGGAAAGTCCCACTTCGCCACGTTTTCATTCCCACTCCCACTCGTTCAAATCCCATGCAGTGGGAGGGAATTCCTCAAAGGGCGAGTCTTCCCCCTGCTCAAGTGCCGCGCGAATCTTCTCCTCCCAACCTTGTCGAGGGTGGTGAGCGGAACGAATTTTCTTCGACGAAAGCCGCGTAATCCTCCGGCGTGTCGATCCCGAACGTCGCCGCATCGACCACGCCCACGAGAATCGAGTAGCCCGCTTGCAGGACGCGGAGCTGCTCGAGTTTCTCCACCTTCTCCAGGCTGGAAGGAGGCATGCCGGCCAGTTTCAAAAGAAATTCGCGGCGATAGGCGTACAGCCCGACGTGCTGATAGAAGTGCGGCGGGTCGGCCGCCAGCAGGGTGTCGTCCCACTCGCGGGCCCGCGGGATGGGACTGCGGCTGAAATACAGGGCCCGTGACTGCCGGTCGAAGACCACCTTCACGCAGGCCGGGTCTTCCAATTGACGCCGACTGCGGATGGGCGTCGCCAGCGTCGACATCGGGGCCTCGGGGTGCGTATCGAGAAGTTCGATCGCCAGATCGATCGAACTGCCGGCGATCTCGGGCTCGTCGCCCTGGACGTTGACGATGATGTCGGCTTCCGGCATGCGGCGGGCAACTTCGGCCACGCGATCGGTGCCGCTGGCGGCATTGGGATCGGTCATTTCCGCCCGACCGCCAAAGGCCTGGACGGCCCTGTAAATGTCTTCGTGATCGGTTGCCACGCAGATTCCGGCCGGCCGCCGGGCCCGCCGAGCCGACTCGTAGGTATGCTCAATCAGCGGCTTGCCCGTCTCGGCCAAAAGCAGCTTCCGCGGCAACCGCGTCGAGGCCAGCCGCGCGGGGATGATGATCTGGCTACTGCTGCTCATACGTCGATTGCTTTTATCACGCCTCGATCAAAACTGGCCGCAATCCGCTTTCCCGGCGGCACGACAAGATAACGATCGTCGTCCCACGGGCCGTCCAGAAGTCCTTGCAGCAACCGCATGTCGCCGGAGAGCTTTTCGAATTGCCAGCCCCGTTCTTTGGCCTCGGCCTCACTCTGCCGTAGATAACCGTCGTCGACCTCGATCCCCATTTCGATGTACGTCAGCCCGGCGTAGTGCCGCATGTTGCACAATTCCTCGTACAGGAACTTGGCGTTGTCTTCGCCGTAGCGGGCCACCAGGTCTTCGTACGACTGGGCCAGGGCCGATTGCGACTGCGTCGTTTCCTGGTCTCCCTGGTGCAGGCCGACCCCGCGTTCGATCCATCCGCTGGTCTTGAAGTAGACTCCCGGGTGGGCTTGGAAATACTCCAGGTATTGTTCTTTGCTGCCCAGGAAAAGCGTGATGCAATCGTGGGCCCGGGGCACGACCAGCGGGATCGATCGTGCCGCCAGGCCGACCAGGCCGTTGCTGCACAACCCATAGCCCAGCAGGACGGCTTCGTACCGGGTCTCGTCGATGCTTGCCAGCACCTCCGCCAGCCGGCCCGACATCTTAGCCTGGCCAATGTCGTGCAAGCCCTTGGGCAGGAACTCGACGTCGACCAGATTCACGCTCCGGGCGACGGCCGCGCACAACTCGCGGTACATGATTTCGCAGGCGACGAGCTTCAAACGCATGGACATGATCGGCGCAGGGCTCACACCTCGGCCAACGCGTGCAACCTGCCGCTCGCCTTCGCCGCTGGCGGGGCGATCTCCGGCGTGACGTAACGGCAGGGATCGGCGGCTGTGTCGTGGCAGGCCCCGTTCTTCTCGTAGAAGGTCGGCGGCTCGTAGGTCCAGCCGGCCGCCAGACGCTTCTCTTCGCCCAAGAGCTTCCAGTAGACGTACGGCCCGCCCACAAGCGACATCAGCCGCGACTTCCAGCCGAACTCCTCGTGCAACTCCTGAAGCAAGGCGGCCATCTTCGCCCGCATCGCCGGATTGCCGCGGTAATACAACTTGGCCCCGGCCGTCGCGGCGGCAAAAATCGTCGGCAACTCGCGAGCTTCCCAAGCGAAGCGGCGGCGGACGCGGGCGTCCGGGTGGTTCTTGTAACGCTTCCAGCCGGCCAGGGTCGTGCGGCACGATCCGCAAGGTGCTCGGCCCGTTGCGCTCGAAGTCGCGCTCGAAGGCCCGCACCATGAACTCGGCTTCCATCCCGGCGGGAATGTGCGGATGGCGATAGTTGAAGATCAACTGGCCGTGAATGTCCCCCTGCTCGAACGTGGCCGGGTCCTTCATTTGGCCCTTGGCCGTCAACTCGGCGTGCAGCGGCGTGCCGGGGATCGGCGTATAGAGCATGAACTGGTGGAAGTCGGTATCGTGTTTGGCCGCATGCTCGATGGCCGCGTCGATGTTCTCCGGCGTGTGCTCTTCCAGGCCGATGATCGTCGAACCCAGCACGCGGATGCCGTGCGACTGGAACTCGCGGACCAGCTCGAAGGTGTCGATCCCTTGCAGCTTGACGTACTGGCTGTTGCAGCCCTCGATGCCCATCCACACCCAGGAAACCCCCAGGCGGACGAGCTGGTCGATGGTATACGAACGCAAGACGTTGGCCGAACTGAAAACGTACAAGGCCCAGGACTTGTCGTTCTTTTCCATCAGCTCCAGCAGGCGCAAGGCCCGCTTGCGAAACAGCAGGAAATTCTCGTCCATGCAGAAGAACGACTGGCAGCCCAACTCGCGTTCCAGTTGGCACATGACGTCGAACAACTCGTCGCCCGTCGTGTAGAAGTTGAACGACTTGCCCTTGCCGCCGAACATGGCCGAGGTCGAGCAGAAGTTGCAGCCCAGCGGGCAGCCGACGGAAGGAATCAGCGCGGCAGCCACGCTCTTTGGATCATCGCCCACCTTGACGCCCAGGTTCCGCGTGCCGATGCCCGAGCTGACCACCGGGTGGCGAACGGGCCGGTCGGTGCTTTCGCCCAGGTAGTGGCGGAACCAGGCCACGCCCTCGCCGCGGACGACGTAATCGGCCCTGATCTTCTCGCGCAAACCGGGGACGTTGGCAATGTGGCCGCCGATGACGATCCGGGCCTTGGGCTGATAGTGGCGCACCAGGCGCACATCTTCTTCACTTTGTCTTCGTTGGGGATGATCGAGGTGATGCCGATCACGTCGTATTGGTTGTCGCGGATCTCGTCCACGAAACGGTCCAGCGTGGGGAAGTCCAGCAGCGTGCAGGGGGCTGCAATGTTGGCCTGAATGAGCATGATGCCCCAACTGCGGTGGAACATCCGCAACGAGAAGGGGCCTTGCGTCCGCGTCACCTGGTTATGATAAAGCTCCATCGGATTCATCACCCGGCTGCCGTATTCGTCGTCCTGCGCGTAGGGGCCGAAGACGCTCGTCAAGAGCACGCGGGCCTTCGAACCGGCCGGATGAACGACATCAGGATAAGTCGGGGATGCTTCGAACTTCGTGGTTTCAATCTTCATTATCACACAATCTCCTGCGAAAATCCGCCATTGCTTCTGGTTGATTGCGATTTGATCTGAACGTCCGCCTAATTATAAAATTAGTCGCCAGGAGGAGAATCGCGACTGCGTATCGGTTTGGTAATAGATTGGTAATAGTTTCGCAAGGAGGCATTACAAGCCGAAAAGTCCCCTCTCCTGGAGGAGCGCAGAGTGGCCAGAGAGGCGAAAGTACTGGAACTTATTGATTGGAATCCGAGATCAAACCGAGATCGCTGGCCTAGGACCAGCCAACGCGTGTTTCCCTACAGGTCACCGGAACGCCGAGCCGTGCCTGGCTTGGAACGAACTCGGTCCCCGAACGGTCGCCGAAGTTGTGCTTCCGCCTCGTCCTTCACATAGGTTTTCCAGTTCTTTGACCACCAAGCGGCCCATCTCTCCGCAAATTGCAGGAATAGTCGTTCCTGCTTGCGAATTTCCTCGGCGCTGCCATCGCGAAAGATGTGATAGACATCCTTGTACTCTTGGTCCCCTTGCTCCCCGGGCACGACTTGCTTGATGCCCGTCAGCTTTTGCAGAGCAAGCAGGACTTCATTGATCGGACGGCCGAAACTGAAGTGCTTCCCGAAGTTCGTGTGGTCGTTATCGTGTTCTTGCATGAACTTCAAGAGATCGCGATCTCTAACCGAACAACCGCAATCGCTGGAGGGCGGCTGCAAGGTGTAGGGGAGCGCGCGGATCAGTGCCGGCACTGCCCGCGGGTCGCCGATTCCGCGCAAAACAAATCCCAGGGCCCGCAATTCGCGTCCTCGATCGGCCCGATGGTCGGTTTCATCGAGTTCCCGAATCAGCCGCGGAATAGCCGGTTTGCCGATCTCGATCAGTTCGCGGATGGCAAGGGCCCATTTCTTGGTGTTGGTCGGAAAAATGAGGTAATTTCGCAGGATTGTGAGCGCCGCCTCGATGCGTTCGTCTTGCCTGGCGGGGGGAACGGAGCGCAATACCTTGAATGCGGCGTCGATGCGCGTCTTGCGCTGGGGCGCCGTGGCGTCCTTGGGATCGTACTCGTCGTCCTCGTTCGTTTCCGCCGCATGTTGCATGGCCCGCAGCTTGTCCAGACTCAACTCAAGATTTCCCGTCCGCGGCTGCTGGAACTGCCCGACAGACTCGTCGTGCTCGTCTTGCACGCGCACGAGAGTGCCTTTGGGCACTTCCACGGAGCTGAACAGCGCGTCGCCCACCTGGGGATCGAACGTGGCCCGATCGATCGCCACATCCTTCCGCCACTGCAAGAGAATATGGCCCGCACTCAGACCCTTGGCATCGATTTTGTCGTGGGCGAGGTGAATCGCCCTGAACGGGATCCACTGCCCGGGCCGGATTTCGCGGAGGTCTTCGACGAAGGAAATACCGGTGGGAAGTTCTTGGCTCCAGGCGGGCCCGCCCGATTCTTGGCGAAGCGGCAGCAGATTGCGGTCGCGGGCCAGCCAGACAAACCAGTATGCGAACGATTCCCCGTTTTCCCCCTCCGAGCACTTGAGCTTGTAGCAGTGAAGGCCGTCGATCCGCTCATCGCCCACGTACTCGACCGTCATGGAATGCCCGTCGAGCTTGTCGAACCATCCGGAGGCAAGATACGCCGAGAGCAACTGGCTGTTGATCCGCGAATCGTGGAAGAGGAGCGTGTGGGGACGAATCGGCCGCAGCCACTCCTTGCTTTCGAAATCGAGGCTGGCGTAGGTCTGCGGCTTATGGGGAGGCGCGAGGTACTGGGTATAGTGCCTCGACCAGCGGCCGTCAAAGGCTTGCCGCAATAAATTCGACGCGGTCGTGCCGTCAGCGGACTTTGATTTCTGCTCTTCCTCGTGGAAGAGGCGCTCGCCCGCGACGACACTGCGTTCATGCACGGCGTAGACGCCTGCCGAGAGGTTTTCCCGGTCGCCGAGCTGCACGTACTGTGTCATGGCCAGGACCTCCAGCGGCGTGTAGCGGCTTTCTTCCTCGGCCAGGCGTTTGAGAATGAAAGCGAGGGTCGTGCCGTCGGCCGCCTTGGCGGGGACGGGCTGGTGAGGACTGTCGACCAGTGTGCCGTCTTTCCCAATCGTGTACCGCGGCAACGCGGCCGGAATCTGCGGCAGCGCGAAGAACGCCTTCGGCAACTCCGGATGCAAAACGGCCTTCTGGACGACCAGGCTTCGCATTTCCTTCCGAAAAGTTTTCGCCCTCGGCCCGTCGGGCGACAGGTTCTGCCACTCGACGACTTCCGGCACCCAGACCCCCTTGGCGATCTCGCGCCACTTGGTCACGCGCGCGTCGCGTCATAGGGAACGTCCCTGCCGTTCTCGGAAGACGACGTCCGACACTGGGCCACGTGGAAGTTGCGCTGTTTTGCCAACCACAGGTCTTGGAGTGCCGGAGGGCTCTTCGTATAGTACCACCGCTTCACGCGGACCTTGACGCACTCCAGGCCGTCGATCGCCTCCTCGCCCAAGATTTGCGACTCGACCTTGTTGAAGCCTCCCTCGGTGGGAAGGCGCCCACCTTGGGGCACGCTTTCATGGCCTCCGTGCCTTGCAGGTAGACTGAGAGCGGGAAGTTGACCGCCAGATGAAAAATCCCCCAGCAGTGCGGCGGGACGAGCTGTGCCGGCTCTTCCCGGCCTTGATAGACGGTAGCGCTGTTGCCGTCTTCGATCGCCACGGTTTGCGAGCCGTCGAAGACCCAAGTCCGTTTTCCGCGCAGCTTTTCGGCGCGAGGCCGCCGAGGTGATGTTCTCGCCCGCGAAATAAAGCCGGTCGCCCGCGGTAACCGTCCGATTCGTTTCTTCCATCGTTATTGGCTGGAAGTCGCCGGATGAAACGTCGCCCCCACGAGTTGGCCCTGTCGACCCAGTCGCCCCAGCAGCCGAAACCTCATAGTGCCAAACCGTGTGGACGGTGCAATCCAGATTCCGGTACAGGGCCTCGTTCTCGCGGACCTGCCGAATGAGTCTATCGAGACTCGCCGAGGGTGAATTTGCCAGGGCGCTCTTGGTTGCCTCGCGGGCGGCTGATTTTCCTGAGGCGTCCTGCTCTTTTCCCGCGGCGGGTTGTACCTGGGACTCGCGACTTGCGACGGGGGCCAACGTCTTCTGCGCGTATCCCAGCCGCAGGATCGCGCAGGGGACCACCAGCAGCAGCGCCAGGGTAATCAGCGCGAAGCACGTCTTGCGTTTCAGGCTGCGGTGGTTTCGCCGTGGATCGAGAATGGCCCGCACGCGGCTTTCCAGGTCGGAACGGCTGGCCATCGGCAGTGTCGTCGCTCGCAGCAGAAGCTCCAGGGCTGATGCTGCCCCGCCGGATTGCCTGCGCAAGCGTTGAACGCGTTCGAGAATCTCAGTCATCGTTCTTCCTCCTTGGTCCGAAATCCTCACTTGCCGGTCTTGGCCGCTTGCTTGGCCGCCTCCGGCTGGAAGTACAGTTCCAGCCTGGACTTGTCGGCGTCGACGAACATCGCAACGGTCGATTCCCGGATCTGCTGGAAACGGTTGCGCTTGCTGGCCAGCCGATAGCCGGGGATTCCGGTGTAGAGCGTTACGGCCTCCTCGGGAACGCCGGCAAAGGAGAACGAGCCATCGGCGCCGAGCACGGCTTGCTGCGAGTCCCATGCCTCTTCCCGTCCCAACAGAAGCCGCGTATTCTTGGGCACCGGCTTGCCATCCGTGAGATTGACGCAACCGGTAATTCGATGGACCGCCGGCGACAGCGTGCGGTCGCCAACCTCGGTGGTCGTGCCGTCAGCGCCCACCGATACGCGTTCGGGCAGCAGGATGCCGTCAAGACGCGCGGCATCGCCCATCGTGGTGTAGACGAAGTACTCGTCGTTCGGGTGGACATTGAGGAAAACGAATCGACCGTCGGCATTGCAGGCGATGCGGGCCACGCCGACGAACTGCCCGGCCGCGCGGTTGCACTGCACCAGGCCGACCGCGATGCCCGGCGCCGGCTTGCCCTCCTTGAGGATCCGGCCTTGAACGACGGCCCCTTCCGTCATGCGGATTTCATGCAACTTCGCCGTCAGCGGCAAGACCGTCAATTGTTTGGAGAACCCTCGTGCTTCGATTTCGAGTTCCCAAGCAATGTCGGCAGACTTGTTTCCCGTGATGAGGAACTCGCCGCGGAAGTTGGTCACGCTGACCGGATCGACGCCGGGCATCAGGCCCCACCCGCGACCGCCGGCTGTTTCGTTTCCGGTCGGGCTGACGACCGCCCCGACGACTGGCTTGCCGGCGCCGTCGAGGACCCGACCGCGGAGCACCGCGCGGCCGGACAAGTCGCTGGGCATGGCCCGCAGCTTCACGTCCAGCGGCCCTTTCAGCGGATCAACGTCCTTGGCAAACTGCGGCCTGAAACCTTCCGCCACGACCAGGACCCTGAAGAGCAGGTCGGGGGCGAGGCCGGCGACGAGGAACCTGCCCTCGGTGTCGGTCGCGGCTTTCTTTCCGCAATCGACGTAGCACCCCGGACAGAGAACGCCGGGTCCCACGCGCGGCCAGGCGGTGTAGATGAACACGGTGGCCTGCGGGATCGGCTTTTGCGCCGCGTCGACCACCTTGCCGGCGAGCTTTGCCCGTGCCGGCCCTGCGGCAGCCGTCAACAGGGCCAACAGTACTGTAGCGTGAGTCATAATTGATCCTCCGGAATGCAGTTTATACTGCTCGCGGGTGAAAATGAGCCGTTTTCGCCACGGCCATAGAAGCCCGAAGCGCAAGCGAGGTAAAGGGTTCCGGCCTCGCTTGCGCAGTCGGGCTTTTATCATTTTCGCCCCGCGAGCAGTATAGTCGCGTAGCGACGAAGACCACTATTTCCTTCCTCGCACCAGTTTCGGATCGAGCACGATCCGCAAGTCTTTCTGTCCCGGTTTGGCCGTCACCTCTGCCGGGAACCGTAGGGACATGGTCCTTCGAATCGGGCGACGGCTCGATGAACGCCATAATCGGTATCGGCTTGTTCGGCAGACCGTCGATGGCAAAGCGCCCGTCCTTGCCGGTGGGTTTCCCGGGAAACGCCATCAGGAGCTCCGAGCCGGAATGCAGGTCGGCACGCACCGAGACGCCCTCGACCGGCTTGCCGTCCGGGTCAACGACGACTCCTGCGACAGACTCGGTCAATTCAGGCAAGGGGAAACCTTTCAGTTCGGGCTGGAAAACCTTCTCGTCAAAGCGCGGATCGTTGATCACCACGCGCTTGGTGTTGAACCTCCAGTCGAGACCGGGAACTTCCTTGCCCCACAGATACCGGAATTGCCCGGTGGTGGGCAGCCACCATCCGTCTTCGCCGCGCCGGTAGTCGCAGGTCGAAAGCCGAGCCGATTTCCCGTCCGGGAAGAACTGCTCGTGGCGCGTAACGACCCAGCCTTTGCCGGCATCGACGAGCACGCAATGCTTCAAACGATCGGGATCGTGCTTGGGGTCCAATTCGTAGCCGAGTTCGTAGACCCCGGGCTGGCCTTTGACCGGCTCGACGGTTGCCGTCTTGCCGGCGGCCAACAACGTCGACAGATCGGAAATTACACTCAGGTCCATGCACTTCAGCGGGTTCCGGTGCGACTCGGCGTTGACCTGGTCGCCAGGCCATTTGCCGTTGTAGATCATAGTGCTTCGGTAGCGGTTTGCGGGTGCTGCCTGTCCGCCAGGCGGCAGAGGATTCCCTGCACGATCGAGCGCGGGATCCTCGCGCGTATTAACGGTGAATTTCCCGTTATAGGTTTCGTCGTCGAGCGTCGCATGCTTCTTGTCTGCCGAGGCAAGCGCTCCAGGTCCGTAGTAGTACCGAACGCGTATGCGGCCCTGTTTGTCCTTATAGATTGTACCGTCCTCCCATGACGAGGGCTTATCGTTTTGATATTCCTCCCAACTCGCTTCAATCAGTAGGTTCTTTACCGAGTCGCGACGGGCTTGCAGCTTCTCCAGGATTTGGGCTGGCGTCGGGAGTGCGGCCGGCGCACTGAGCCGAAGGTCGCCAAGATCGATCGGTTTGGCGTTTTCCACGAGCATCCGCGGTGAGACGGCGACGGCGTAATGTTCCTTGTCAATATGGACGGCGAACCGGTTGCCCACATAGACCTGTTTCAACTCGAATCGTCCGTCTTTGTCTGTGAGGTATTCCGGCCCCCAAGGCTCTTCGACGGCCTCGCCGACAGTGTTCAGGGAAACAGAGACATTCGCCTTGGCAACCGGTTGTCCCTTGGCGTCCACCGCGCGTCCGCGGACCGCGACGTACACCGCACGTTCCAGCACGATCGTTAGAGGCTTGATCTCCTTGGCGAAGGTGAACTCGATGGGTTTGGGCCTGGCGAATCCGGCGGCGTCGACCACGAGATACCAAGTCTTGCCGATCTTGTCCCCATAGTACTGATCCCACATCTTGACTTGTCGCCGTCCTTGGCCGTCAGTGAAACCGAACGCCAAGAAGATACTGAAGTCGCCGCCCTGAACCAGCGACATCATCTTTTCCTGGTAGCCGGACCGCTCCGGTTGCCATACAATGATGGTCGCGCCTGGCACCGGCTTTCCGCCGGCGGTGCGGAGCGTGCCCCGGACGGTGTAAGCCGTGTCTTCCTGCACGGCATTTTTTGATGCCTCGTTTTCTTCCATGGGCGCCGCCATAGCGACCCACGTGCCCGATTTGGCCAAGACGCCTCGGAAGACAATCGGGTCGGGGTCGATTGCGGGCTCCACAATCAGCGTACGGGACGAGGACTTGCCGCGAAACTCCTGGGCCACGTATACGTAGCTCTCCCCCGGCGGCACGTGGAACTCGAACCGCCCTTGGGCATTCGTCTTGACCATCGTGCAAGCCGCGCCGCTACGGGGCCGCGCAGAGCCATAGTAGCCGACGGATACACCGATCAGCGGGACATTCTTTTCGGCGTCAATCACCTGACCGCTGAGAAGCCGTCCGGGACCGGCGCGGAAATCGGCCCGCGCCGCCTCGCCGGCTTTCACTTCGAGGCTGTCCGCGGCCACGGCGGTCCAGTCGGGCTTCTCCGGGAAGCGGCCGAAGAGCACGTTCCATGATCCCGGGGCCATGCTGGCAAGTGTATACTGACCATTTTCATCGGATACCGATTCGCGGAACCCGGCATATCCAATTCGCGATTCGATCGCTTGCGCAAATCCGGGCCCCGCTGATCGGCAGGCCGGTTGCGGCATCGACGACCCGCCCGCGGACCATCCCTGCCGGCTCCTTCAGGACGATTTGCCTCGCTCCGGGGCTATCGGCGCGATAGGACGCCTCCACCGGGACATAGTCCGGGTGCTCGGCAACAAGGTTGCAAAACTTGTATTCCGGCACCTTGATCGAGTAGTGACCTTCCGCATCGGAGATTCCATGACCAAGGCATTCAGGACATGGCGAACAAGGGCCAGCCTCATTGGATCGATTTCCCAGCAAGATCACGCGGAGGGGGACTTTCGCCATCGGCCGTCCTGCGCGATCGACGCAGTTGCCCTCGATCGTTCGGTCACACGGCGCGAGCGTAATCCTCAGCGGTTGGCCTGCCGCAGGCTTGTCCACGTCGGGATTATGGAAACACCCTAACCAGCGCCATCCCAGGGACTCTCCCTTGCGCGAGACCAGGAAATACATGTCGCTGTCGGCATTCAACCATTTGCCAGGGATGCGAAAGGCGCCGCGCTGATCCGTGCGATAGGATTTCATGCTGCGAGAAGTATCATAAGCCTGTACCTCCGCGTCCGCGACCGGGCGGCCACCGGGCGCAACCACCAAGACGTCGACTGCCGCATCGGTGGATTCGTCTCGCGCTCTCGGTTGTTCCTTCTTCGTGGCGGTGCTGCTCCCGTCCGGCGTCAATGGAACACTCTCGGCAGCACCCTTGGCGTTGGAAGGCTGGTCCGGGGGCTTCTTGTCCTGGGCGTACCCCAGCCGCAAGATCGCGCACGGGATTAAGAAAAGTACTGCCAGGAACATCAAAGCGTAGCAGGTCTTTCGCTCCAGACTGCGGTGGTTTCGCCGCGGATCGAGAATGGCCAGCACGCGGCCTTCCAGATCGGAACGGCTGGCCATGGGCAAGGTCGTCGCTCGCAACAGAAGTTCCAGAACTGATGCGGCCCCGCCGGCATCCTGCCTCAAACGGCGGACTTGGTCGAGAATCTCAGTCATGGCGTTTCTCCTTCTTGCCCTGCATCCGCTTCAGGTCGAGCACGATCCGCACGTCCATCTGTCCCGGTCTGGCCTGCGCCTCCGCGGAAAAATCGAGCGGGCCGTATCTGGGATCTTCCGGCGGTTGGATGTATGCCGTGATCGTCAGCGGCGCAGCGGGCACCCCGGCGATCGAGAACCGCCCGTTCTTGCCGGTTAGCCGGCGGGTGACCGCGCGCGGGATCGACTCGCCCGATCTCAGGAAAGCACCGACCGACACCCCCGCCAGCGGATTGCCATGCGTATCGACCACGGTCCCTGCGACCGACTCGTCCAACCGCAGCAACGAGAACGGTCGAACGTGGAGGGTCCGGCCCGCCACCACTTGTCCCTGGCGTCCTTCGGCCACAAACCGGTCCGTGCAAACGTGGATTTCGAACTTCTTGCCGGGCTCGACGAAGGGGAACTCGAAACAGCCGTTCTCGTCGGTCTCGGCCCAGTCCCTGTCGGTGAGTGTCAAGACGGGCTGGGGTCTGCCCTCGACCGGTGGCAGCGCGTTCGGCCCAACCGCCGCATTTGGCGGGGGAACTGGATCCGCGTAGGTTGGATACGGAGGCCAAAGCTGTCCCGCCTTGGGCAACACGGACTCGCTGACACTAAGCTCGACCTGAGAAGCGGCGATCGGAGTCTCTCCTTCCATCACGCGTCCCCTCACGACGCCGGTGGGAAGGAGGCGGATTTCCAAGAACGTCTTCGGCGCGGCCCCTTGAGGAAAGCCCGGCAGAGCGTTCGGCGGAGGAATAATCCCCGGCAGCGCCACGTGGCCGCGCAGCCTTCGCCCCTTGTGAATTGCAATCAGGGGTCCAAAATCGAGCCGTTGTTGGAAAGAGAAATGCCCCTCTCGGTCCGTGCGGACAGGATGGGGACCGCCGGGCAAATTACCAAAGTGGCTAATCGAACCGACCTCGGCCCCTGACACGGGCTTGCCCTCCGCATCGATAACTATACCCTCCACGGTTTCGACGACGTACGCGGGACGCTCCGCGCGGTGTATCGCGAGCGTCACGTCCGCCACGGGCTTGCCCGCCACGACCTCGACTTCGCGGGAAGACCCGGCGAAATCGTACTCGTTGAAATCCCGCCTCCTGGCGGCTTCTTGATCGAGGTCGGAAGGAGAGTCGGGGCCGAGGATTTTGACCTTGCCCTTGCCCGGCGGAACGGCCAATCGGAAGCGGCCGGCGCCGTCGGTCTTCGCGGAACTGGGGATTGGCCCATCGACGGCGGGTTTGTAGTTGAACCGTCCGTCGTACAGTCCATTGTCGAACGCCACATTGACGTCACTCACCCCTTTCCGCGTCTCCGCGTCGACGACCCTGCCCGAGAGGACCTGGCCGCGGTCCAGTTCCACGTCGACCTGCGTCTCCCTCTTCCCCTGCGGCACGTCGACGTGAACCAGGCGGGCGAGATAGGCGCCGTCCTCGGGCGTGAAGACGAGCGGAAGGCAAGGCATCTTCGGAACTCTCGCGGTGAACCGCCCGTCCTGATCGGTCAACGTGGCCCAGGGCGCGCCGGCGCACTCGACTCGTGTCCGGGCCAGAGGCTTCTTCGAATCGGCAGCCAGCACCCGTCCCGCGATGCGCGGCAAGGGCGGTTCCAGCACCGCCGAGAAGGCGGAGGAAAAAACCTTGTGCGGTCGCCCGTCCGGCACATCTGCATCATCCCAGGGAACCTTGATGTCCGCCTGCGGTTCGTCCGTGGTTGCCACAAGAAGAGAATCAGAGAAAAACGGACTGCGGAAATCATCCTGGGTTACGGCCAAGAAGAGCAATCGATCGCGGGGGAGACCGGCGATCGTCACTTTGCCGTCCGCGTCAGTCTTGGCCACGGGCTCCAGCCGGGATGAGGCCAGGTCGAGCGTTTCCAGGTCGTCGGGCCGCAGGTCGAACTCATCGGCTAGAGGGGTAATCAAGTCGACCTTCACTTTGGTATTCCGCACCGGACGCCCTTGCTGGTCGGTGACTTGGCCAGTGATCTTCGCCGCGGGGGCCATGGTGATCGTCAAGGGCTTTGACTCGTGCGCGGCAGTCAGGTGTCGCCAGGCGAGGGCGTAGGGCCTTGCCACGACGACGACGTCCCAGGGGACAATCCCGCGCAACTCAACGTCGAATGGTCTTGCGGCGACCTTCTCGAAGCGGAACGCCCCTTGGGCATCGGTCTGGGCCGTGGCGAGGATGTCGTTGAAGTTCCGGTTGTTGGGCTTTGACCACTCGCGGAGATAGACCGTGGCCCCGGCGAGCGGCTTGCCGGCGGGGTCGAGCACTTTTCCAAACGCCGTCAACAGGGCCGGCTGCGGGTCGTTCGTAGTTCCGGCTTTAGCCGGTCCCGATTCGCTTGTTCCTTTGGTGGGCGCCGGGGCCGAGTGCTCATCCGCGGCCTTGCGCTTGGCCGCTTCGAGTTCGGCCTTGGCGACCTTGGCCTCCTCGCCGGCAACTCGCTGGTCGCGCTTGGCCTTCTCGATGGCCAGTTCGGCCTCCTTGGATTTGAGCGATAGTTCGTTAAGCCGCTCCTTGGGGACCGAACCAGGAACGACGGCGTCGGTTTTCTTGTTGATGTCGTATTCGGCCTTCGCCATTACCGCGGCCGCCGCGGCGTAGCGGACGTTGATATCGTCGTCCGCCCTAATCTTTGCCACGTGGTACTTGGCCTCGGCCTTGACCACTTCCATTTCCCGCTGGACCTTGGCATCGTCAGGGTGCTTGACCGCCTCAAATTCGGCCCGGGCGAACTCGGCCTCCTCGCGGGCAATTCGCTGATCGAGCCTGGCCTTCTCGATTGCCAGGTCCATCTCCTTCCACTTGAGCGCTAGCTCATTGAGCCGCTCCGGCGGGACCGAGCCGGGAATCTTTTCGTTCGTCTTCTTGTTGATCTCGTATTCCGCCTTGGCCACGGCCGCGCCGGCAACGGCGTAGCGGATGTCGATATCGTCTTCCGCCCGGGATTTTGCCACGTTGTATTTGGCCTCGGCCAAGACCAGTTCCGGCCGGGCCGCCCGATCGTCAGGGTTTGGAAAGGGCCGTTTCTCGGCCGCCGGCTGGGCTGCGGGGCCGTCCTTGCTTGTAGCGGCCGGCTCCGGGGGCTTCTTGTCCTCGGCGTATCCCAACCGCAAGATCGCGCAGGGGATCACCAGAAGTACTGCCAGGAACATCAAGCCGTAGCAGGTCTTGCGTTTCAGGCTGCGGTGGTTTCGCCGCGGGTCAAGGATGGCCCGCACGCGGCCCTCCAAATCGGAAGGGCTGGCCATGGGAAGGGCCACGTGTCCGAACAAGTGCAGACCGCGCATCCGGGCGGCGATTCCCACGAGATGCTCGGCATAGTCCGGCGGCGCGATGTTCGAGGCCAGCACCAGGTCGTCGGCGGCCTGCTCGGCGGTCTTGCGCAACTGCCGGGCCGCCAGCCACGCCAGCGGATGGAACCAGTACGCCGCACAGGCCAGCCGGCCCAAGAGCAGCATCGGGCAGTCGCCGCGGCGGATATGTCCCAGCTCGTGCAGCAGCACGCTCCGCTTGATCTCCTCGGGCCATGCCGCACTGCCGGCGGGAACCAAAATCACCGGCCGAAACAGGCCCCAGGTCATCGGGACCGACACCTGAGGGCACTCCCGGACCTCGACCGGACGACGGATACCGCACGGGTCGAGGAGTTGCCGCAGGATCTCGCCCCAGCACGGGTCCGCGGCGGGATCGGCCCGCCGGGCAACGTACCACGCTGCCGTGATGCCGATCCCCAGCCAGACGAGCCCCAGGAAAGAGCCCGCGGCCCAGGCAACGGCAAGGAACATGGGCCAAGACCATTTCGGTTGAGGCACGGGTGGTGGCGTCGGATGGTCCGCGACGGTCGCAGGCGGTGTTGTCGGGACCTCTACGGGCTGATCTGCCGATGCGGCGGCAGGAAGCGGAGAGCGTCCGGCGAAAGGACGCGGAGAATGCGCGGAGCGAAGAGGAATGTCTTCCGTGCGCGGGGCGACCACCGGAGACGGCGGGGCGTTTTTGGCGACGGGAGCGACCGATGGTGGCGACGGCTGTCGCTGGGGCAAGACCGCCCACTGCCAGGCGGGAAGGACCCAGGAGCAGAGCGGAACCAGCAGCGTGCCGACCAGTGACAGGGTCCAAACCAGGTGCCGCAGGGCCGCCGAGGAGCGTCGCAGGACCAAGGCGACCAGCAGGGCTGCCGACAGCAGCACGGTGACGCGCGGGACGATTCCCCAAGCCGGCATCGTCCCGCCGGCGCTCTCGTTCACGCGCCGCAGGAAATCGAGGATATCAGTCATGGCTCCTCTCCTTGTTCTTGGCCTGCTGGATCAGCCGGGCAAGCCGCTTGAGCTCGGTTTCGGAGAGGTTGGCGGACGACATGTCGAGCAAGGCGGCCATGGCGTTGGCTGCCGAGTTGTCGAAGAAGGTGCGGAGCAACTGCTCGATCGCAGAGCGTTTCGCTTGTTCCGTGGAGATGCACGGCGAATAGACGAAGCGCGGTCCGTCGTATTCGTGGGTGAGGTATCCCTTCTCCTCCAGGACCCGCAGCAGCGTGCGCACGGTGGAGTAGCTGGGGCGGTCGGGCAACTCGCGATGAACTTCGCTGGCCGTGGCCCGACCATGGCCGTAGATGATTTCCATGATCTGCCGCTCGCGGCGGGTCAGGGCCGACAGGGAAGACTGTACCATGAGAACACCTCGCAAGAGAGCTGGATGCCACGTTAGGGGGGTCTTGACGCCATTTTAGAATGCTAAAGGTTTAGCACTATGTGTAAGAATACACACCTGCGGAGTCGTGTCAAGAGCGGGGCAGCAGGATTTCTTGCGACGGTCGAGCGGAATGAAGCAACCGCCGCCAACTGGCCCCAGAGCCTTATGTCGGGCGCAACGACTTGCGCGCCTATCGTTCCGTGTCCTTCTCGTAGATGAAGCTGGAATGCAGACCGGCGGATGAGTAGGCGTTCACCCCGAACTCTCCGCTCAACGGAGGCTCAATCTGCAGCGCTCCGCAGGTACCCTCTTTCGTGATGAACAAGAACGATATAGTCAGCTTGTCGTCGTACCGCCCATTCTTTTCGTCGATCGGGGCGAGGGGACCTTCCCAGGGCGCGGGGAGCGCGAGTTGTCTGCTTTCGTGGAGTTCCTTTTCGAGGTTCGCGAGGCGGCTGTTCTTGATGCGCCACACCTTCATGCCCAGGGGCTTGAAGGCGTAGGACCACTTGCCGTCGGACGCCTTGATCTTGATCGTGACCAGATTGACGCCCTCCGCCTCGGCCCAAGCCAGCAACTGCTTGGAAGGCTCATGCCCCGAGGACGTCTTGACAAGATTCGGCGGCGGATTCGGAAGCCGCCCCGTGTCCAAGTCCCGGAAAGCGTCCGCCGGGCATTCGTCGAACGAAGGTGTCCAGCCGTCTCCCGAGCCTCCTTCCACGACCACGCTGGGCCCGCACGGGAATCCCGATCGACCCGGCTGATGCGACGTTGCGGAAAGCGATCGCGAAACCTTTTCCAGGGCCTGCCTGGTCTGGTCGATTTGTGCCTCGGCTTCCGTCTTCACGTACTTCCTCCAGTTCTGCGACCACCAATCGGCCCAACGCTCGGCGAGTTGCAAGAACAGCCTGCTCTGAAGGCGACGGCGCTCGCGGCCGCCCTCGTTAAACACGAAGCGGAGTTCCCGCCACCCGCCGCCGCCGCCAACAAGCTTCTCCAGGGCGGGCATGATCTCGTAGATGGGGCGTCCATAGAAGAACTGCGCGATTTGGCCCTGGGGGGCTTGCCCCGGCTTTCCCCGGTACTTGCTATCGTGCTCGCACATGAATTGACCAAGCTTCGGGTCGCCATCAATGTAAAACCCGCAGTCCGATCCGGACGGATGCGCCATGCGAGGAATGGCGCGGATGAGCGCCGGCGCCGCCCGCGGGTCGCCGATGCCCCGAAGCACGAAGCCGAGGTCCCGCAGCATCTCGTCCTCCTCCGTGCGATCCAGTTCCGCGGTCAGGATCGGGACTGCCGGCTTGCCGATCTCGATCAACTCGCGGAGCACCGCGGCCCACAGGTTAATATCGTTGTCAATGTCAGAGGGATCGGTTCGCAGCACCTTCAGGCCGGCCTCGACACGTTCGTCCAGCGGCGCAGACGAGCGCATGACCTTCAGGGCCGTCTCGAAAACCGCCTTCTGCCGGTCGTTCTTGTCCTCGAACGCCTTTTTCTCCGCGTCCAGCCGCTTCCGGTCCGCGGGGGAAAATCTGCTGGCCATGGAGAGGGCATTTCCGCCGCCGGCAGCGGCTGCGCGACTTGACCATCCTTTGGGCGGATTGTGCGTCCACCAGTTCGGCTCGAACTTCGGCGCGACGGCATTCCCTTGCGCGTCGGCAACGTACGTCACGCCCTCGATCGTGTCCTCGATCTGCATGCCCTTGGTGAACGGCACAAACAGATCGCCGGGCTTGACCGCGCCAGCCTCGATCCGCGAGACCTTCGTCTCGACTATGTCAATCGAATCGGGGACCGTCGAGCCAGCCGTCTCGTTTGTCAGCTTTGTCGGCATCCATACGTCGCCCATGAGCCGGCTTTCTTGCGCGGCCAGCTTTTCGACCCGCCATTGCGGCCTCCCGCCGGTCGTGTCCGTCTCGTCCCAACGCGAGTCGCAGCGGATCGGAAGGAAACCCTTCTCGGGATCGAGAATGTACTCTCGTTTGCCTCCGGGCTTTGTGGTCCACTGCGGCTGCCAGGGCACAGTCAGTTGAACCTTGCCGCCCGCGATTGGCGCCTTGATCTCGAACTGGTCTTGGTGGCGGATGAGGTAGGGGAAGAGATTCTCCCCTAGATATGGGTCGGGGCGCGGATCCTTGCGATCGAGCCAATAGACGTAATGGTCGCTGTAGTCATCAGGATGCCCATACTGAACTTCCCCGTGCGGTGGGGTCTTGCCCTTCCTGTCGACCCCCGCGAGGCGGGTCACGCCCTCTGTGGAATTCAGGCTACGCGAAGAACAAAATGCGGGTTCAGCATCGCCGGGATTCTCGTACCGGTCTTGATCCACGCGGTACGACTCTCCCAACCGCCAATGCCGACACCGAACGCGCCTTTCCGGATTTTTCTCCCGTAGTTTGCCGGGCTCTCCGTTGCGGTTTTCATAGAAGGAGGTGAACTCCTCCAGTTCGTAGTAGAGATTGTGCGACTGCTCCAGACGCCGCTGGAAGACGCGCACCAACAACGCGCGTTGCTCCGCGGCCGAGAGTCGGCTGAAAGCCTCGGCGGACATCGATACGGTCCGCGGCGTCTCGGGCTTGGCCGGCTGGTCGTTGCCGACTTCCTTTGCCGGCGGTGGAGTGGTTTCGCCCTCGGTTGTCCGGGCCGGCGGTTCCGCCAGCGCGAACCGCACTCCCGCCAGCAAGGCGGAAGCCAGCAGCCCGGCCAGCGCCGCGCCGACAACCGCGCGACGGCTAAGGGCCGCCGTATACACCCGCTTCTGGAGCAGGGCGATCCGGCGGCGGACGTTGCAGGTCCGAGCCATGGCGAGGCCCAACGCCGGCAGCGCAGCCGCTCCCTCCAGCGCGACCTGGGCGAGCGTCCGACAATACGCCTGCACGTCGCCCAGATAGGACGCCGAAACGGCGTCGCACACCGCGTCGCACGCTGCCCGGTGCGCGGAACCGATCCGCCACGCCAGCGGGTGGAACCACAGCAGGATCGATGCCGCCTGCAAGGCCACGTTCCATGCGAAATCCGCTGACACTACGTGGGCCAACTCGTGCGCGAGCACTCCGGGCAACTGCCCGCGATAGGCTCTCTGGCACATCCGCTCGGGCAGGACCAGGACCGGACGGCGCAGCCCGTACAGGAAGGGCACGGCATTTTGCCCTGAACCTCGCACCTGCACGGCGCGACGGCACCCCAGGGCGGCGGCGATCCGTCCGACTTCCGCGACAAGCTCTTCCGGAACGACCCGCGAACTCCGCAGCAGCCTCGTGAGGCTGACGAAGGCGATCGTCAGCCGGAGCGCCAGCAACGCCACGCCGACGCCCCAGACGCCCAGCAGGAGCAACGGCCAGGACAGTGACGGCGAGGACAGCAACGGCACTGACGACTTGATCGGTCGAGCCGCTTCGGGGCGAACTTCGATCAGGTCTTGTTGAGGAGTCGCCTTCGTCGCGACGGAAGCAGGGACTTCGCTCGGCTTCTTGAAGACCCGTAGATGGCCTTCGCGCTCGGGCTCGGCGGCGATCGGCTCCTCCAAGGAGGGGGTTGTCGTCGCGATCGGCTCGGTCGCGGCGGACTCGGGCGCCGGGACATGGATCTTCACGCTCGGCAATCCAAGCGTCCAAACTCCCGTCAGCGCGAGACCGACCACGACCCCGCGCCACAGGAGGATCCGCCAGCGAGGATTAGCCCCAGCCAGGCTGAGGTGGGCGATCCACGCGACCGCCAGGAGCAGCGTGGCTTTCGTGAGCAGCAGAGTCCAGGGCGAGGCGGTGGAGACTTGGGCAAGCACGTCAGGCAGGAATACCGGCGTATTCATGGTCGTTTCTCCTCTCCCGGCAGGGATACGGGGCTTTGGCCCTCCTCGGAGAGCCGTTTGAGCGCGAGCAGGTCCGCGTCCGAGAGCTTCTCGGTGCGAATGAGTTGGCAGAGCAGCGTCTCCACCGAGCCGTTGCAGCAGACGCGAGTCAAGTCGCGGAGCATGGCGCGGAAGGTCGACTCGCGGCGTGTCTTGGCCCGGTAGAAGTACGCCTTTCCCACCCGGCGACGCACGACGTGACCCTTTTCCAGCAGGATCGTCAGGTAGGACCGCAAGGAAGGGTTCGTGATTTTCCTGGGGAACTTCGCATGGATCTCAGCCGGCTTGAGTTCGCCGTGTTCCCAGAGGATCCGCATGATTTCCAGTTCGCCTTGCGTGAATCGCGGCATGACCTGCCTCCCGGAGTCGCCTGGTGGATGATATGCGGATTCTACCGCACTTCAGTCCGGCGGTCAATAGCAAGTGCGGAGAATTCCGCAGGATTGCGGCAGTGGTCCCAAGAACGTGCATGAAAGGAAGGTTGCGGTCGCACTCCAAGAGCCCCACCAGGTCTCCCTGTTTCAGGGAAAAATCGCAAGGATTTTCTCGGGGGGACCGGAAGACGCCGCGCGGGCACCGAAAGGTCTTGCCGGCGAATAAATCTTGCGGGTTAAGTGCAAAGTGACCGGGCGGGTGTAAGGCGGGCTTCGATTCGTCCCGATTCCGAGACCAGGCGATGTCTTTTCTCGGCCAAGGCTTTCTCGGAGCAAGCGAAAATGCCATGTCTTGAGGACAGCTATCAGTTTCACCTGGACTGTCGAGTAATTCTCCTCACTCCCGCTCTGAACGCTCTCGTGGACACCGTTTGGTGGAACCGCCGGCAACGTTGCGGAAACGGGGGGTAATGAACCTAATTTTCTTTTCCTTCCACCTTGCCTTTGGCTTCGTAAAGAATCCGAATGACACCGCTGCGACTGAGGATGTCCACGCCCGGGTAGTCGTCTTCGCCGTTGACAATAGCGCGCATCGCCTTGCAAGCGGAGAACGCTCCACCCCTACCTGCTGCAAAGAACCTATCCGCGAAATGGGGCATCATTCCACCCCAGCAGCATGGAGTGCCGTCCGGAGACGGCCAGGCGGCGTATTCCGTATCTTCGATGACCGAATAGGGTGCGTTGCTCCGCACGGTTCCACAACTGGTCAACGCTTGAAGCGGCAAGGAACCGAGTCCTGCGGGTGTAAGGCGGGCTTCGATTCGTCCCGATTCCGAGACCAGGCGATGTCTTTTCCCGGCCAGGGCCTTCTCGGCCGTGAGAGTTGTGTCGCCGAAGTCGTTTCTTACGTCAATCTTGCCGGCGACGGCTTCCAGGTGCAGATTCGCCGCATGAACGAAGCCGTGAAATCGCCGTCGATGTGCTTGCACCTGAGAACGCTCATCGGACGTGGTGGAATCAACCGCTCTCCCTCTTGTCCACCCACGTAGGATGCACCTGGAGATGTCGCAGAGTATCCGTCGAACATGGAGATCATGGCAGGCAGAAAATGAACGCTGCCGTGAATCGAGTCGAGAGAAAGGGTCTCGACCGGCAAATCAACGACCGTCAGCGAACCGTAGAGATCGCAAATATGCACGACTGCGCCGCCCCAATCGGCGACATCCCATTTCCCGCCGTCGACAAGAACGTCGCCGTGAACGCCCTTGACGTTGAGACCCGTCGTGCAAGCTTGAACAGCGACTGCTTTGCATTGCGGCACGTAAACGGTCAACGATGCATGGCGTTGCAGTTCACCTGCCGTGACCTGTTCGTGATCGCCGGAGATTTCCATTTCGATCCTGCGGTTGCCCTCGACTTCATCAAGCCCCTCGATCGTAATCGCGTCGAGGTCCTTACCCTGAAAGGCCTGATACAAAGGGCCCCTCTTGGTTTCCACAAGGTGACGGAATTCCCGCTCCTTCCCGGTCACTCCTCTCCCCTTCGGGCCGGCGAGGAATTTCTTCTCGTCCGCCTCTCGCTCGGCAGCCGTTTTTCCCACGCTTTGCGGGGCCGGGCCATGACGGTGAAGCAGCCTCATGCTTCGCAACTGTTCGTCGGCCTTGGTGTTCTCGGTCTTGTCCGGCACGATCAACTGTCTTTCCAGGACGCACTTGACCTGCGGCCCGTCCCACCCCTCGATGCAGACATGGTCGGCCGTGACGACGAGGAGTCGCTCGGGACCGAGGTCGAAGGCAAGCGTTTCGCTCTGTTTACGGACTTGCCCCAGAGGAACGAACGTTTTCTTCTTTTCGATCTCTTTCTGCAATCGGTCGAGCCTCGTTTGCAGGTCTTTCAGTTCCGTCAGCGATTCCGCGGCGCCGATACGATCAGCTTCGAAGTCGGATTTCAGGGCTCGGATGCGAAACAGGAGCCGATTGTATTCATCGTTAAGATTCTTGTCGACGAAGAACACGCCGCCGAAGGCATACTTGAACGAAGATTGTCCCTCCGGCGCCTTGGCATGGAGGCGAATCGGCTCCTGACTCCAGGCGGGACCGGTCGGAAGGCACACGCCAACGGCAAGCGGCACCGCCAGGCGTAGGAGCACGGTGATCCGATGACAGGGTAATATCATTGTGGGACTCCTCTATTCTGGGATGGGTGACGTGGGCCGCCGAAAGTTTCGGTCAAGGGGTCAGTCCGTGATTTTTAGCGTTTTCTCCAACGTCCGCCGAAGACAAAGCCGTTCGCCATCTTGCGCCTGGGTCACGGCACGCACGGACTGCGAGATGCGGGTCTCGTGTCCCATGGCTATACTGCGATCGGTTGCAAATGCGCCGTTCCATACTAACCCGAAGCGCAAGCGAGGGAACAACTTATCGCCCTCGCTGGCGCTTCGGGTTCGTATCAGTTGCCACCGCTCGCAGCATAACTGCTCATTCAGCCGGCGGTTTCTTACGGTAGTATACTTCCGCAAAAGCCAAGCGACTACTTGCTTTCGCACGTCGTTCTTGCGCAACTTCGAGAGGTCGCGGCCGCCGGACTATTTCTTCGGGCTGGCCGGGCCTGGCGGCCGCGTGTATTGCAGGATGGACGTGGTCGGCAGCGGCTGCGCATGGGGCACGTTGGGGGGCGCGTCGGCGTCGCGGAGCGAGAGATCGCCGTAAATCACCCGGTACTTCTTGCTGTCCTTCGGGCGGTACCAGAAAATGGGCTTGTGAAGCTGCGCTCAGCGACACGCCTTTGCCCGCGTAATGCGCGTTGGCTTCGGGCGACAGTGCATCGATAAACATCACGCCGGGCGCAAGCTTCAGTTGGATTTCCATAATCTCCAGCATCTGCTTCGGGTTGGGCTCGTGCTGCTTCTGTGGACCAAGCTTCTTTTCCAGCAGCGGGGAAAGCAGCTCCTTGTCCAGCGAGTCGGGGAAGGGCCCGCCGCTCAACCGGCTGTAGTCGCGCAGCGCGTCGATCAGATCCGCCTCCGGCTGGGCATTGGGCACGCTGGGGGGCGTGTCGGCGTCGCAGACCGAGAGATCCCCGTAAATCACTCGATACTTCTGTCTACCTAGGGGGCGGTACCAGAAGATGGCTTTGTCGGCCGCGCCCAGCGAAACGCCTCTGCCCGCGTAGTGCGCGTCGGCCTCCGGTGGCTGTGAGAAGGCAAAAATCAAGCCGGGCTGAAACTGCATCATGGCATTGGTCATCTCCTGCTTGTACTTCGCAGTGGGCTGCTGCGCCCCTTGGGAGATAAACTTCAAAGAGAGCTTCGTAGAAAGAACGAAGAAATTCGACCTCAGCTCCAGCGAATTCGGGAATGGCCCGAGCCCCAGCGAATTCGGGAATGGCCCGCCGAACAATTCGCTGTAGCAGCGCAGGAAGTTGAGCAGGGGCGTCTCCGGCAGCGCGACGGGCACCTTAGGAGGCCTTTCCGCGTCACGCACCGAGAGATCGGCGTAAACGACCCGGTACGCCTTGGCATCCTTGGGGCGGTACCAGAAGATGGGCCTGCTCGGCGGCGCCCAGCAAAATGCCGTTGCCCGCGTAGTGCGCGTTGGCTTCCTTCGGCAGGAGACTAGTAAATATCAGGCCTTGCCAGAGCTTTGCCCAGGCTGCCGCCCGCTCCCGCTCCTGCTTCACACTCGGCTGATCCGGTTTTTCCGGCTGATCCCTCATGGGAGATACTTTCATGAACAGCGAGTTCAATTCCAGCAAGTCCGGGAAAGGCCCGCCGCTCAATTGGCTGTACTGGCGGAACATTTCGATCAGGTCCTGCTCCATCTGCGCGACAGTCACGACGGGCACGCGGGGAGGCGTGCCGGCTTCGTGAACCGAGAGATCGGCGTAAATCACCCGGTACTTCTTGGCATCCTTGGGGCGGTACCAGAAGATGGGCCTGTGGAGCGCGCCCAGCGAAACGCCTTTGCCCGCGTAGTGCCAGTCGGCTTCCTTCGGCAGCAGCGCGGTAAACTGCATGCCGCGCTCGATCTTGTGTTCCCCCTGCTCCGGCTTCGCCGCCGGCTTATGCGACAGCCGTAGACTACGGGCCCACCACTCCTCCTGCCGGACCGTATCGCTAAGCCACAGCAGGTCAAGCAATTCCGGAAAACGCCCGCCGCTCACTTCGCTGTAGTAACGGAACATTTCGATCAGGTCCTTCTCCTCCTTGGGGGAGTCGTCAACCTTGGATTCGGATTCTTGCACTTGGGTCACTTCATAACCCGCCGGCGGCTCGACGCTGAACAGCGACTCGTCCATGGGCACGTTGAGCTCGAAGTCGCTCATCGTGACCTTCAGATAGGGAATGGTCGCATTGGTCGCTTCCATGCGGACCGGCGTGCCGGTTTTGGGATCGCCCCACAAACTCATTACCTCGCCAGAGCAACTGATACGGAATCCGACGACTCGGCGTCCGTCGATCTCCTGCTGGCCGAGCGACTCAATTTTGACGTCCGGTTTGTCTCGGGCATCGCGCAGCAGCGAACGAAAGAAGGCCACGGGCCACGGTTCCCCCGCACCACGCCGCGGCGCGGCTGAAAGTCGATCCTTTCCCTGGGGCGTGTTGTCTTTGGGCATGGCAGCGGCATGGTAGACCGTGGCCCGCTTTGCCGCGGGTTCCAGCATGAGACTCTTTCTCTGGCTCCCGTCCCAGATCTCCACCCGCTGGGGCTTGCCCGACGACGACGACGTCTCCGTGCGGCTCCGGTCGGCATCGGGCATCATGACCACGGCCGTTCCGGTCAGTAGATCCTTATACGTTTCCGCGGATAGCGCCGTCGTTCCGGCGAGTGGGCTCGTCACCTCGCAGGTTTCCTTGTACTTGACTGTCTTGGCGTCGAGGAGTGGCTGGAGGAAGTTGGCGAAGGCCGGCGTCGTGCCGCCGCCGTGGAACCACAAGGCAACGCCTCCGATGGCAAGAATGAAAATGGCCGCAGCAGCAACGCGGGAAACTGGGGAACGCATCAACCACCTCCCTATGCTTAAGGAACGGGTAAGAAATTTGGGACGGGTCGTTTCCGCCTCCGCGGCAGCGACGGGCGGCCCTGATTCGCCGGACGTGACCGCTGACATGACTCGTCGGACGATGGCCATCCCCACGTTGTCGGCTGGCGATCGCAATTCGGACAGCGCGCCGCACAATTCCGTCAGTTGTCGAAAACGCTCGCGGCAATCGGAACACGACTCGATATGCCGACGAACCTCTCGTTCTTCGTCGGGCGACAGACAACCGGCCGCTGCCAGGCTGACCGGTTCGGCCCACTGTTCGCAGGGATGACGTGGATCTTTCATGGCTTGCTCTCCTTTGATTCCCCGGGCGAAGGGAAAAGGTTCACCGCCAAATTCATTTGCCGCAGTTTTTCCAGTGCGTGGTGCAGTCGCGACTTTACGGTGCCCAACGGACAGCCGAGGGCCGCCGCAATCTCTTCCAACGTCGCCCCCGCGAAGAAACGGAGTTCCACGACCAGGCGATGTTCTTCCGGCAAGCTCGCCACCGCCCGGCGGACCCGCTGCGCGTCTTCGGATACCTCCGCGGAGTGGTCGGGCGACCGCGCGGCGCATCGCTCCCGGGCAAGGGCGTCGGATGCGCCGGAAAGCCTCGCGGCGTTCCGGCATCGCCGTCCTTTCAGGAACCGGTGCCGCAGGATGCCGTAGAGCCAAGGGGAGAACCCGGAACGACCATCGAAACGCGCCAAGGATCGCCACGCTTCGACCAGCGTCTCTTGCACAAGATCCTCGGCCCAGTGACGGTCCTTGCCAAGGGCCAGCGCACAGCGCCAGAGGGCGCGGCGTGCCGCCCGGCGAGCCGCTCGAAGGCACTCGCCTCGCCAGCCTGGGCACGGTCGATCAACTCGTGTTCGTCGTCTTCTTTTGCGTTCACCGTACCTATAATTCCCCTCTTGCCGCCGAAAGGTTCACTCTGCGGAGACATTTCTTGCGAATTCGTGCGGAGTCCATCATTTGAGGGGTACGACGACTCTGCAAAACGCAACCGCTTTACTTGATACAACGTAAGGGATTGAAGCTCCAGAAGGAAGTTACAAAATCGGACTGATCCCTGCCCCATTTCCCCGCCTTTAAGCTGAGCGCACTTCCGGCTTTCGCAAATCTTTTCGGCGGCAAGAACGTGGCACATTCCTCGGGAAAAGCGGGCCACGCCGGGATGCCGGCGATTGAATTGTCCGGAAATCCGATATGCGGGACTTTACAAAAGTGTCGGCTCAAACGTACTTATTACGTGGAGAATTGCGCGGCCGACCACGACCATAAGTAAATAAGGATGAGGGATGAAGGATGAGGGATGAAGGATGAGGGATGAAGGATGAGGGATGAAGGATGAGGGATGAAGGATGAGGGATGAAGGATGAGGGATGAAGGATGAGGGATGAAGGATGAGGGATGAAGGATGAGGGATGAAGGATGAGGGATGAAGGATGAGGGATGAAGGATGAGGGATGAAGGATGAGGGATGAAGGATGAGGGATGAAGGATGAGGGATGAAGGATGAGGGATGAAGGATGAGGGATGAAGGATGAGGGATGAAGGATGAGGGATGAAGGATGAGGGATGAAGGATGAGGGATGAAGGATGAGGGATGAGGGATGAGGGATGAAGCCGGAAAGAGCGGGGAACTGCCCTCACCCCGACCATGGGTACATGGTGCCCGCCCTCTCCCGAGTACGGGCGAGGCGAGCAGGGAGAAAGGGAATGACCTCGATCTTGGACCACACCGTGTTGGACCACGGGAAAGAGCTCCACGGTGCTGAAGCGCATGATGGGAAAGCACTTGCGACGATTTTGCCGGACCGGGAGAAACAGCGGAAATTACTCGAGAAGCGGATCGGGCTCGGCTGCCCGGAGCGCCCACCCGGGGCTCTCAGGCAATAATCCGAGTTCTGCAATAACTGTGGATATCAAGGGGAGTCCCTGCCCAGAACGCTATGCGGAAATTTTGCTCGATTATTTGCTTGGCGCAACGCCCATCGTGTGGGGGATTAAATCGCGATTTCCGGCCAAAACATGTACCCCCAATTTGGCGAAGACTGTCCGCGACGTTGCCCGGCGAAAAAAGCCGTTGAATACGGTCTTGACCGGGTTTTCCAGGAAAATTCAGGAAAAATTCCCGATCGAGGAGGCCAATTTGGACCACACCGTGATAGACCAAGATTTTTTTGTTGAATGCATGGATGCCGTGTTTACGTCAAGAGCATCACGGCGGAGCGTGATGAGTACGTTGGAAACTCGACATGGAGAGGCGGGAACGCTAATGAACGCTAATTTCCACCATCTACTTTATTACATACCGGGAAGACCGCAAAGAATCGGTGGCGTCGTTCTTGGCCAGCGCGGCCAGCCTCCGCTCCAGTCTTGCCAGCAAGTCCGCAAAAGCCCTATACTTACGCACTTGCGTCCGGCGGCTGGTTCCAGCGTCCTTTGTACCGACGCGCAGGCGCGCACGGAGATCCTTGTTCACGGAATGAACTTCGCTGGTAGTGAGAGGAACATGCTTAAAGTCAACTTGCCCGACGGCAAAGCCCTGGAATATGCCCGCCGCGTCCGCCCCATCGATATTGCCGCGGAAATCGGCCCCCGCCTGGCCAAGGCCACCCTGGCCGCAGAGGTCGATGGCCAGATCGTCGGCGCCAATGCCTTCCTGCCCGAAGAAGGTCAGGTCTCCTTGCGGTTGATTACCAGTCGCGACCCCGAGGCCCTGAACGTAATGCGGCACTCTTGCGCCCACGTCATGGCCCGGGCGGTGATGCGGCTTTACAAAGACATCCAACTGGCCTTTGGCCCCACGGTCGAGAACGGCTTCTACTATGATTTCCAGACCGAGCGGCGGCTTTCCGAGGAAGATTTCCCCAAGATCGAGGCCGAAATGGCCAAAATCGTCAAGGAAGACGAGCCCTTCGAGCGGGTGGAAATGGACCGTGCCGAGGCCCTGCAGTTTTGCAAGGACCTGGGCCAGGGCCTGAAGGTCGAGCACATCGAAACCGGCCTGGCCGACCATGGCCAGGTCTCGTTCTACCGGCAGGGCGAGTTCATCGATCTCTGCCGCGGCCCGCATGTGCCCAGCGCCGGGTCGATCGGGGCCTTCAAACTCCTGAACGTGGCCGGGGCCTATTGGAAAGGCGATTCCGAGCGCCAGCAGTTGCAGCGGCTGTATGGCACCGCCTGGTTCAGCAAGCAAGATATGGAAGCCTATCTCACCAAGGTGGAAGAGGCCAAACGCCGCGACCACCGCCTGCTAGGCAAGCAATTGGAACTGTTCACCATCGACCCCATGGTCGGTTCCGGGCTGATCCTCTGGCTGCCCAAGGGGGCGATCATTCGCCGCCAGTTGGAGAACTTCCTCTACGCCCGGCTGCTGGAAATCGGCTATCAGCCGGTCTATACGCCGCATATCGGACGGATCGAACTTTACGAGACCTCGGGCCACTTCCCGTACTACGCCGATAGCCAGTTCCCGCCGCTCTATTCGCATCCGCTAGGCGGCGTAGTGCAGGAACTGTTGCAACTTTGGGCCAAAGGCGAAATCGACGACGACGGCCTGGCCGCCCGGCTGGAGCACTACATGCACTCCGAGGTGCCGGCGCGCATTCGGCCGCACGTGCCGGATTACGAGAAACTGCCGTCGTCGAAGGCAAAGATCACGGCCATCGAGTCCTGGCTGGAAAAGCAGGAACGCTACCTCCTGAAGCCGATGAATTGTCCGCACCACATCAAGATTTACCAGAGCAAGCCGCGGAGCTATCGCGAATTGCCGCTGCGGTTGGCCGAGTTCGGCACCGTCTATCGTTTCGAGCAGTCCGGCGAGTTGAACGGCATGACCCGCGTGCGTGGTTTCACTCAGGACGACGCCCATATCTTCTGCACGGAAGAGCAAGTGGCCGGCGAGTTCCGTGGCTGTATCGAGATGACCCAGAATGTCCTGAAAACGCTGGGCCTGACCGACTACCGCGTGCGGCTTGGGTTTCCGCGACCGGGAGAGCGACAAGTACGTGGGGTCGGCCGAGAACTGGCAACGGGCCGAAGCGGCCCTGGAGGCAGTCTGCCGCGAGATGGACTTGCCGAATCTATCCATCGAACGGGGGGAAGCCGCATTTTATGGCCCGAAGGCGGACTTCGTTGTGGCCGATTGCATCGGCCGCGAATGGCAGCTCGGGACCGTACAGTTGGACTACAATCTGCCGAGCCCGCAGCGGTTCGCCTTGGAATATGTCGGCGCCGACAACCATCCCCACCAGCCGGTTATGATTCACCGCGCCCCGTTCGGGTCATTCGAGCGATTTGTGGGCATGTTGATCGAGCACTTTGCCGGGGCATTCCCCTTATGGCTGGCCCCCGAGCAGGCCCGAGTGATGGTCGTGAGCCAAAAAGTCGAGGATTACGGCCGGCAGGTCGAGGCCCGGCTGCGGCAGGCCGGTTTCCGCGTTTCCGGCGATTATCGAGCGGAGAAGGTCGGTTCCAAGATCCGCGACGCCCAGTTGGAGCTGATTCCGTACATGTTCGTTCTCGGCGGGCGTGAGGCCGAAGGCGGCCAAGTGGCCCTCCGCGACCGGCTGGAGGGCGACCTGGGTACCATGACGCTCGATGCGGCGATTGCCCGGCTTCAGGCCGAGGTCGAGGCCCGCACGATCCGGCAGGTCGTCAAGACATCTGCGACGATTGGGAGTACCGGGTGCCCCGGCGGGCGGCAGGAGGGAAATGAGTATTGAAATTTGGTAAACTTTGTCGAAAAGTAGAATAGTGCGGCCCTCCGCCGTTGACGCAACGAGTGTGCTGCGGCATACTTTACAATGAATTATTGACCGCGGATGCCGCCGACCATGGGTACATGGTGCCCGCCGCAAGTATCTATTCCTCACAAATCGCAGGAGAAACTTGGCTACCGAACCGAAGAAGCAGACGCAAAAGATCAACGAGCAGATTCGCGTTACCCCCGTACGGGTGATTAGCGACACCGGGGAACAACTGGGGATCATGGCCACGGACGAGGCGATCAAGACAGCCCGCAAGGCAAACCTCGACCTGGTGGAGGTCGCCCCCACCGAGCGACCGCCGGTTTGCCGAATCATGGATTTCGGCAAGTTCAAGTACCAGCAGAAGAAGCGGCAGCACAAGGGTCACGCCCATCAAATCAAAATCAAGGAGATCCGGGTGCGGCCGAAGACGGGCGATCACGATATCGAAGTCAAGGTCAGCCGTGCCCGCGAATTCCTCGAACACAAGGACAAAGTCATCGTCACGGTGACATTTCGCGGCCGCGAGTTGGCACACATCGACGAAGGCCGCCGGGTGCTCGACCAGATCGTGCAGAAGCTTGAAGACGTGGGCAAGGTGGAGGCGGCGCCCGCGCATTCCGGCAAGCGGATGGTTTGCACCCTGGCCCCCAAATAAGGCGAAAGTTCTTGCTTGCGTGTTGCGAATAACTGCCGTAGAATAGGGACTAGAGATGCCGGACATGGTCGTCGCCGGCATTGGTCCTTCCCAATTTCGTTGTCCTCTCTAATGGGAACCGTTGCCATGAAGAAGTTTCTCCTGCCCGCCGTTGCGCTGTTTGTTTCCATTTTGGCCCTTTCCTTGCTTGCGCCGTCTGGAGCGTATGCCCAGTCGTCACACACCCCGTCGCACGGAGCCCATTCCACCACTCCGAAAGTCGAGACCTACATGGTCATCAAGGTGACCGACGAAAACAAGGATGAAAGCAAAGGCGAGAAGAAGGTCGAGTACAAGGCCATCGCCGCATCGCATTTCAAGGATGAGCAGAAGCGAGTCAGCGACGACTACAAACAGAAGATGAAGGAATGGCACGACCTGAGGAAGACCGACTCCAGTGCCCCCATGCCGAAGAGGATCAAGATTCAAAAGCTCCAGAGCGACTACGAGACCCAGAAGGTCGCCCAGGAGTACGCCGACAAATTGAAGAAAGAAGCCGAGGACAAGGATAAGGACAACGGCGACGCGAAGTCCACGGACGTTAAGAAGTAGGCTTCACTCTTCTCCCAGCGTGGAGCGCTTCCGCAAGAGATGGTGGTAATGCTGGGCAAAGCGGTGAGCCTCGTCGCGGACGTACTGCAGCAGGCGGAGGGCGTAGCTGTGACGGCTGAGACGTAACGGCCCTTCGACGCCGGCTACGAACACCTCTTCCTCGCGCTTGGCCAGCGAGAGGACCGTCGCCGGCCGCAGGCCCACCGCATCGAGCGCACTAAGGGCCGCGTGAAGCTGCCCTTTGCCGCCGTCGATCAAGAGGATGTCGGGCAGGGTGTCGCTTTCGGCCGGCCCTTCGGCCAATCGCTGAAAGCGCCGCGAAACGGCCTCGTGGATACTGGCAAAATCGTCGATGCCCTGGACCGAGCGGATCCGCAGCCGCCGATAGCCCGGCTTGAACGGCAGGCCGTCGATGAACCGCACCACGCTGGCCACGGTTTCCGTGCCGGCGGTGTGGGCGATGTCGATGCCTTCCAGGGTCCGCGGCGTTTGGTTCAAGTGCAAGACCTTCTGCAAGCCCGCCAGCCCTTTTTTGGGATCGACCGGAAAGACCTCCGGCTGCACGTGCTTGTCGAGCTTGCCGCGCTGGTCGAGCGTCTCCAGCAGATGGATCTCGTCGCGGAGGCTGGCTGCCTCTTCGAAGCGCAATTGCTTCGAGGCCGCCTCCATCTCGGTCCGCATCTCGTCCAGCAAAGCTTTCTTCTTGCCTTCCAGGAACTGCTGCAAACGGTGGATGCTCTTGCGATAGTCGTCCTTGGAGATGCGCAGGTTGCAGGGGGCCGAGCATTGCCGGATCGAGGCCAGCAGGCAAGGACGGAACCAACGCCAGCGCGGATCTTCCTCGGCAATCTCCAGCGAACAAGTGCGGAACTTAAAGATCTTCTGCAAGACCTGGAGGGCGCCCGCAGGCCGCGAGTGTTGATGAACGGCCCAAAGAGTTTCGTACCGCGGTCGCGGGGAGTACGGGTGATTTCCACGCGGGGAAACTCCTCGTGCGTGTGGATTTCCAGGTAGGGAAAGGTCTTGTCGTCGCGGAGGTCGCGATTGTATTTCGGCAGGATGTCCTTGATCAGCCGGGCTTCCATGAGGAGGGCGTCGACTTCGCTTTCGGCCGAGAGGTAATCAATGTCGCGGATTTCCTGCACCAATTGGGCCGTGCGGGAATCCGCGGCCGCCGCTTTGAGAAAGTAGCTCCCGGCGCGGGCACGGAGGTTTTTGGCCTTGCCGATATAAATCACCCGGCCGGCATTATCTTTCATGAGGTAGACGCCCGGCGATGGGGGGAAATCGCGGACTTTTTCCGCGGCACGGGAATTGTCTTGTGGTTCGGCGGGAAAGGACATTTCGGACATAACGGGGCGAGCGTCGGCACATGGGGAAGAGACGCGGAGATGGGGAGACGCGGGGACGCGGAGATTTACCTTCGTCACCTTTATTATTATAGCCCCGGTCGTACAGCACGAGCAGCCGCCATGTCTCCCCGTCTCCGCGTCTCCGCGTCTCTTATTACTTCTCCGCGGTCATCGTGGCCAGCCGATCGGAAAGCTCGTCCAGATGCTTCAGCGCGGCGGTACGCTCGTCCGCAGACATGGCCTCGTCTTCGCGGATGCGGGCCCGCAGTTCGGCAATGCGGGTGCCCATGGTGGCGACGAGGGCGCCGAAGAATCGATCTGACCGACTCGGGCTTGCTCCCGGGACGCGATCAGATTGCGAAACAAGGTCAGGTCCTTCTGCCGCAGCACGAGGATGTCCAGACGGCTGAGCAGGGAATCTAATTGATCGGCGGTGAAGTCGCGTTTCTCGTTGAGTTCCGCTTCCAGGTTCCGCAGGCTGAGGTTGATGCCCTCGATCCGCGTGCCCAATTCCTCGACATTTACCTGCGCGTGCTGATCGAGCCGTGCGTCCGGTCCATCCAACCCAAGCGGCTTGCGTTGCACGCGGTATTCCGCCAACGGTTGCGGCTTCGGCACGGCGAACTCCGCCAATTCGCGCGGCAACTCGGCGACCAAGTCGCGGTGCAACGTGGGCCCGGGGAGAGGCTCCGCTGCGATTGCCCCACGTTCCGATAGCGAGATCGCTCGCGGCCAAGCGGCGACCGGCGACGGGCCGACCGCTGGCTGCTCGGGAAGCGGCGGCTCGACCGTCCGCGGCGGCAGTTCCGACGCTTGCCGTTGCGGGCTGACCGTTTGCGGTTTCGCGTCGCCGGGCCCTGCCCTCACAACTACTTCGGCGGAACTTTCCGCGGCGGTCAATGCCTTGCGTTTGACGGCCACCACCACCGCATGACGCGGCGCGGGTCGAGTCGTCAGGTCTTTGGGATCGCCTGCGACTATTGGCGGCAAGACGTGCAAAGGCGGCACTTTGGCCGGCGGCGCCTCCGCGAGCAAGGACAACGACTCGAAGTTCTCGGCTCGGCGGAGCACGACGGCCTCCGAGGGCTGCTTCGCCGGACCGATCGCTCGACGCGGATCGGGAACCCGCAATAGCAGCGGCCATCGGGCCTGCAGCTCCGGTCCCGGCAGGAAATCGTCTGGCGGCTGCCGAGGCGCGGCCGGCTTGGTTTCCTCCGCTGTACCGGCCGCCGGCTTGCTAGCCGGCGACTTGGCGGCAGGCGGGTGGGTCAACTGCTTGACGAGTTGTTCGGGAACGAGGGGGACATCGTCGCCAAATATCGGATCGGCCGGCAGCGGGCCGATCGAATCCTTGCCGGAAACCTTGATTGCCTCGGCCAGCCAATCCATCAGCCGATCTTGCTGTTCGGGCGGACTGCCGGCCTTTTGCCACAGCGACCAGATGCGATACCAGGCTTCCTGCCGATCGACCAGGTTGCGCGGTCGCTCGTGGAATGTCTTGTAGACTTCCGCACGGTATTGTCGCACCAGGCGGGCGATAGCCGCCTTCTCGCGCTGATCCAACTGCCGCAGCAAGTCGAGCAGCACGTTCCAGGCGACGGTCTTTTGGCGCACGATCTTTGCCGCCCGGGCTTGCTCGCGCTTGGCATCCTCGGGCTTCAACGTGAGGAGAACGGCCCAACCGTAGCGCTGTTCGATCAGCCGCAGCCAGATGCGCTGACGTTCCGGCGGCAACTTGGAAACGCGCTGCAAGGTTGCCTGGGCCCGCTGCAAGGGATCCTCGTCCTTGGCCGGCGCGGCCGCCAGGATGCAAGTCGTCAGCAGCAAACCCAAAGCAGGCGTCACAATCGTCAAACTCGCGAAGTCCGGCAAGCGAGTGCGCGGCGCACTCCCCGGAAAAGAGTAGGTTGGCGAGACCGGATGTCAACTGGCGCGAGCGGTCAATTGTCTTCGTCGGCGGATTTGCCCTTCCTGCCAGCCGCCGCAACCTTGCGGATGGGAAAGCTGCAGACCGGGACAAACTCGGTGTTGGGGATAACCCGGCCGGCGTTGTGCAGGGTCGAATTGTAGGGCAGGTCATAGACGTTGGCCACGCCGCTGGTCACGTCGGCAATGTAGAGCACGGCATTGCTCGGCATTATCTGCCCTGCACGGCCGTTGCGGTTGAGGTCGCAAAGGCCGGTTGCCATAAGAAACTTGGGAGTCTTGTCCTCCTCGGTCTTGAAGTCTTTAAGCACTTTGCGATAAGCATGTTGGAGCACGCCGAAACCGCCGTTGGCCGTTCGGCCGACCACATAAGCGTGCAAATCGCCCGTGAGGTGGTCGAGGAAATAAACCGCCTCGTAGTCGTGTTCGACCGGCCCGGTGGCCATGCTGAAGGTATCGATTTTATCCGTGGCTACCGCATGCAAAGGGACGCTCGGCCAGAAGCCGGCCACCATCAATCCGGCCAGAAGCCCGAGCCCCAGCCACACGAACGCACTCGTTTTTCGGAAATTCCAAGACATGGCACACCTCATCAGGTTTTGATTTTTGAAGACTGGCCTTGTTTGGATCGTAACCGGTTTTTGCCTGGATTTCCAGCCGGGGTCCGGAATTTTCTTGGCCCTTGCGGATTTGGGCATGGCGTGGGGTGGGCTTTTGCCCGCCTGGGCCTCGATTTTTTCAGGGAAGGCGGGCTGAAGCCCACCCTCCGGCAACTTACTTCTGCGGAGGCGGCGAGATTGGCGGCGTGATGTCTGGACTCACGTTGGGGTCCGGCTTTGGCTTGTTCTCTGCCGCCGGGGGCACCGGGGGCCCCGGTTTCGGGATTTGCGGCGCGGCCGGATTCGCGTCGGGCTCCAACGGCGGCTTTTTCTCTACTGGCGGCTGCGGCTGCGGCAACTGTGGCGCCTCTGGAATCTGCGGCATCGGCTTCGGGACTTGCGGCGCAACGACCGGATTCACGTTGGGCTCCGGCAGCGACGTGTTCTCCACCGCCGCCGGCAGCGGCTTCGGCGAAGTGGATGCAACTTCCTGGGGGCCAAGACGGATCTCCCAGCCGCCGCCCAACGCCCGATAGACCTGGACCAGGCCCAAGGCGATTGAACCGCGGGCCGAGGCCTCTGCATTCTGCTGTTGCACCAGGGTTAATTCAAGTTGGGCGAGGCGGGTGAAGTCGACCGTGCCCACGCGATATTGGCTGATGCCGATCTGGTAGGCCTTGTTGGCGGCGACGACGCTGTCGACAAGGATCTTGTCTTGCTCCTGCGATTTCAGGAAGGAGATCAATCCGTCCTCGGCCTCTTGGTTGGCCGTCAGCACGGCGGTGCGGTAGTCCAGCAAGCTCTGCTGGAACTTGGCGTCCTGCAAGTGGACATTGTTGACAATCCGGCCATAGTTGAGAATGTTCCACTGGAACGACGGCCCGACGCTGCCATTGAAGGCAGCAGGCGTGAACAGTTTCGAGCCCTGTGCGGCCGAGACGCCCATCGAGCCGTCGATGAAGATGTGGGGATACAAATTGGCCTGGGCGATGCCGATTTGCTGGGCCTGGGCCGCGGCGTTGCGTTCGGCGGCGCGGATATCCGGCCGCCGTTCCAGCAACTGCGCCGGAATGCCCAACACCACTTCGCTGGGCACCGTGGGAATCGGCCGCTGTCCCAAGCGGGCTTGCAGATCGGTGGGCGGAATGCCCAACAAGGTGCAAAGTTGGTCCTGGCTCTGCCGCAAGGTGATTTCCAATTGCGGGATCGTCGATTCCGTCTGCGAGAGCGTGGTTTGTTGCTGGTCGACGTCCAGTTCCGTGACGGTTCCGGCGTCGTAGCGGGCCTGGACGATCTTCAGGACGTCGCGCTGCAGTTTCACGTTCTGCCGCGTCAGTTCGATCAGTTCCTGGGTCTCTCGCATCGTGACGTAGTACTGCGACGTGTCGCTCAACAAGGTGACCAGCACAGCGTCGTAGTTCTCCACAGACGCCTCCAAATTGGCCTGGGCTCCCAGTATTTGGCGGCGGTACAGCCCCCAGAAGTCCAGTTCCCAGGCCAGGTTGAATCCGAGGTTGATGTTGTTGAAGACATTAACGCCGGGGAAAGAGGTCGCCGAGGCGGTCGATGCTTGATTGTGGGTAACGGCGCCCGTGGCCTGCTGCGTCTGGGGGAAGATCTCGCCCTTGGCGATTGCCAGTTGATACCGGGCTTGAAGGATGCGGGTGCCGTACTCTTTCAAGTTGATGTTCTGGTTGTAGGCCGTGTGGACCAGATCATTGAGCACGGGGTCGTTGAAAACGCACCACCAGCGGCTCAGGTCGACGGCATCGCTGCGGACGCGGATGTCGCTGGCGTCGATCCAGCCCGGCGCGACGGCGGCCTTGGCGGCGGTGTAGTCGGGGCCCACCTTGAAGCCATTGTGAACGTAGTCGGAAAAACTCGTGCATCCGCTCAGGCATAGCGCCGCGGCGGCAATGCAGACCAGGTAGACGTGTCGACAGGCATGATGCATGGTTGAACTCCTTTCGCGTGCCGGGCAGTCGCTGTTTCGCGGCACTGCTGCCGGACGGCCGGCTTGTCGGGCCGTCAACGTCATGGTACGCGCGGCACAAGGTAGGGTCTTGCTTGACCCATTGGACGGATTTCGTGGCAATTGCGGGACTTTTGACACAGGTCGCAAATCAGCGCAAGCCGTCAAACGAACCACAACCGGTTCCGTACTTACAATCGACAAGACCGCCATATCCGTCATAGGTCAAACGCGAGGAACATGCGGCATAAACCGCATAATCTGCCCGCGGAGCCCGGAACAACCGCTATATCCGTTACAGATTGACAGGAAACGGATTCGTCTTGACATTCGCGGCGGTTTTTCGGATAAATCGCACCCCGGCGATTCCCCCCGGAGTTCGTCGACCTTTCCCCAGCGACGAGGCAAACCATGGCCGAACTTCCTTTACCGACACTTCCGTTGCCCCTTCCCAAGCAGATCAGCAGGCACGTCTTTGCCATGCTGGCCTTGGCGGCCCTGGCGGCGGCCGTGGGCCTTTGGTATTTCTTCAACCAGACGACCATCGAGAACCTGAAACTCGGGGCCGGCATGGAACTGAAATATCGCCAAGGCTTGACCGACATCCTCTGCGACGAGGCCCAATCCAAAGACCTGAAGATCGAGATCCAATGGAATCACCAGGCGGCGGACGTCGTTCAGCAGGTCAACCAGCGCGAGTTGGATGCGGCGATCATCCCCGCCGCCCTCTCGGCGGGTACTGCGCAACGGTCAGCGGAAAATGTCCGGCAGGTGACCATGCTGGATTGTCAGACTCTGCACCTTTTCGTCAAGCCGGAGATGGGCGAGCAGGGACTGGCGGGACTGCGCGGCCACTCGATCTTCATGGGCACGGCGGGCACGGAGGTGCGGTGCGTGGCCGAGGAGATCCTCAACTACGTCGGCCTGACCGGCGGGAAGGACTTCATCGTCGATTCGCGCGGCTATGTAGAGATCATGAAGTCGCCCGATACGATGCCCGACGCGATTTTCAGCCTCTCACCCTTGCCCTCGCCGCTGGGCGAGAAGCTCGCGCGGCAGTTCGGCTATCAACTACTGGAGTTGCCGATGGGTGATGCCGTCTCGCTGCGAAAACCTTGTTATGAAGACATCCTGATCCCGGCCGACACATACAGCGTCAGTCCCGCGGTGCCGCAGAAACCGATCCATTCGATCGGGGTCCGGGGCATGCTCATTGCGCATTGCGGCGTACCGAGTATCGCCGTCGAGCACTTGTTGGAAGTGTTTTATGAAAGCGATTTCGCGCTCCGGGCAAACATCAAGAAACTGGACCCGGCATTGCTCCAGCGGTCAAGCGACTATCCGGCCCATTGCGGCACGGTCGCCTATATCCATCGCGCCGACCCCTTGCCTATTCAGAAACTGCTGACCAAGCTGCAAGGGTTTATCGGCTCGGTGGTCTCGGTCCTCTCCGCCATTCTTCTCGCCTGGCACTGGGTCCGCCGCAAGAAAGTCGACGTGGGGACCTACCAGCAGGAATGCAGTCATCTGGACCTCGACGCCCAACGGGCCGCCTACCGGGGCGAATTCGGCGAGACCGAGTTGAGTGCCTGCCTGGTCCAGTTGGCACGTCTCAAGGCCGAAGTGTTGGAGCAGTTCCATCCGCAATTTCTGGGTGGCGACAAAGATGTCGTCGACGTCGTCACCCGCATCGAGGGGCTGCAAAAGCTGCTGCCCAGCCTCGTGCGTTCCAAGGTGCCCGTCAAGCGGCTATCGCTCGATTTCGGCCCACCCCCGCGTAAAGCGGGATGAATCCCGGGCGGCATCTTGCTTATCCACTGGAAACTGGCTACAGTGGAGTGCGAAATCGAGCCCTCAGGAGCTCCCGCCATGATCATCTTTGGGACCAGGTCGATGGAATCGGTCCGTTCAACGGGCATTTTCAACTGCCCTCGTTGTGGACAATCGAAACCATACCAACACAAAAGCGTCAATCGGTGGTTCACGCTGTATTTTATTCCGGTAATACCGATGGGCAGCGTGGGCACGTACATCCGGTGCGGCCAGTGCGGCGCAACCTACGGCGAAGCGGTTCTCTCCTATGATCCGGAGGGCGAGAAGCGGCAACTCTACCTGAAGCTTCGGGGCCTGCTGGTTCTCGTCGCGCTGGCCGACGGCACGCCCGCAGATTGCGAGGAGATCCGTGCCATCGCCGCGGCGTACCAGGAAGCGACCGGCACGCCGTTATCGGCCGCCGACATCGAAAGCGACTCGCGCCGCGCGTTGGCGGACAAGGTTCAACTCGAAACTTACGCCCGACAAGTGGCGCAGCAATTGAACTACCAAGGCAAGGCATTATTCCTCCGCGCCGCGTTTAGCGTTCTTTGCGCCAAGGGGCCCCCGCGCAGCGACGCGGCCCCGGTCATCAGCGCCCTTGCCCAGGCAATGCAGATCACCACGGAGCAAGTCAAGCAAATCCTCGGATAAGTCGCCATGAGACTGAGAGGTGCATGCCTAGTCTTGGCCGGGGCATTGTTGCACGCGGCCTTGCTGCTGTTGCCGGCAACGGTCTGCGGCCACGGGCTGCATTGTCTTATCGATCCGGCCGTCGTCGCGTTCCTGGTTTTGGCCACACTCTTCTACGGGGCCGACACGATCAAGGATTTGCGAAACGGCGTGGAGCAACCCGCGTGGGATATCGCTGTGGCGACGGGCCAAGGAATGCTCCAGGCGCTGGCTCTTGCCACCGGACTGGCCCTCCTGGCGGACTTCTGGGTTGCCTTGGCCACGCGCGTGGGGCAGGCAAGTCCCGTGACGGGCTGGCAACAGGCGGCCGGCGCGAGCCTGATGTTGACCGGCGTCGTGCTGCGATGGCTTGCCATAAGCCGCCTGGGGCGGTTCTTCGTCACGCCGATTCAGGTCGCTCCCGGGCAACCGCTGGTGTGCGATGGCGTCTATCGCATCGTCCGCCATCCTTCGGAAACAGGAATCCTGGCCGCCGCGCTCGGTGCGTCGATGCTCCTCGGCGCCTGGGTCGCCGGCATCGTCTGGGCGGCCGTGATTCTCCCGCTGGTGATGATCCGCGTGCGCTGGGAGGACCGGATCCTGCAGCGGGCGTTCGGCAAACGCTACCTCGTCTACCAAAGCCGGACGGGCGGGTTGCTGCCGAGACTGCCGGGCGTGACGTGCGGGGAACGCTTTCGTTAACGTACTCGTCAAGCTGACCAAGCCGGCCATGCTGCGCACGCTGCCCGTCGGTGCCCGTGTGATGTCTTTGCATCACGGCGGAGCGGGCTGAGCACGTTTTACAGTCTCAGCGGGTGCTCCGCCGCGGCGTGGTAAGGCAGGCCCGACCTGAATAACTCCAGACGCCGCTGCATGCCGGGAATGATGTCGTCGTCCCGTGCGGGTTGGGCCTCCTGGAGGGCCCTTTCCTCCGCTTCGACCGCCTCCTTGAAATTCCCGGTCTCGGCCTCGGCGGCGGCCAGCGTATCCCAATATTCGGGCAGTTTCCCGGGCGTCAATTCGAGCGCCTGCTCCGCGCATTCCACGGCCTTCCTCCCGTCACGGACGCTGTTGTCCAGCGACGTGGCCAGGATCCAGGCTTTATGGCGACGCGGCTCGGGCTGTTGGGGGCGGGCTTTGATCGCTTCATCGAGTTGCTCCAATGCCTTCTTCGGTTGATGCCGCACGGCCAGCAACAGCCCCAAGGCGCGATAGACAGGCTCCCGACCGCCTTCGAAGTGGAGAGTCGGATCAAATTGAATCTTGAGGATGGCCTCGAATTGTTGTTGCGCCTCGTCCAGCTTTCCGTCTTTCCAGTAGACCATGCCGAGCTCGCGCTCGGCGAAGAAATTGTAGCGCTCGGCCTCCACGGCATTCCTGTAGAGGGCCTCGCTGCTGGACCAGGTTGCCACTTGACGCCATGTCAACCATCCGCAGACGGTCAAGACCACCGCCGCCACAATGGCTTTGTTCCGAGCGGGCCAATCCACGGTGAACTCCGCCGCGCCCCAGGCGGCAATGATGAAAATACCGATGAGCGGAATATAAGTGTAGCGATCGGCCATCGATTGCATGCCGACCTGCACCAGGCCGATCACCGGCACCAGGGTGCCCAGATACCAGCACCAGCCAACGAGGAGGAAAGGGCGGATTTTGGCCAAGCGGACGGCCGCCACGCTGATCGCTCCCAGGGCCAGGCCGACGATCAGCACGTCGATCGGCTTGCGATTGACATACGTGTAAATGGCCGCCAAAGGGCTGGGCCAGAAACTCTTTTCCAGGTACTGACCGTAGGAAAAAAGGGCATTGCCCAGCCGCCTTCCCAGGGGCACTTGCTGCCCCAGCATGCCCATCGCTCCGCTCCGCTGCTGAACGAGATAGGTTATCGCAGCGCTGACGGCGGTGAGCACGAACAACGGTATCTTTTCCACGATCAGACTCGAAAGCGGCTGTAGGCCCATGCGGTTCAAAGGCCAGTAGTCCAAGAGCAGGAGCACGAATGGCACAGTGACCAACATCGGTTTGGACATCAGCCCCAAGGCCAGCAGCAGGAACACCGCCGCGTAGCGGAGGATCGTCGGCCGCCGGACATAGTGGTAGTAGGCCATGAGGGTGAACATGAAGAATAGCGTGCTGAGAACATCCTTTCGTTCCGAGATCCAGGCCACGGATTCGACGTGCAGGGGATGCAGTCCGAACAGCGCCGCCACCAAGGCGCTTCGCCAGAGGGCCCCCGTCATCCACCGCAGCGCGATGAAGAGCAAGACCGTGTTGGCCGCGTGCAGTGCGAGGTTGACCGCGTGGTGCCAGCCCGCATCTTTGTCCTCGGCGCCGAAGAGTTGGCAGTCGAGCATGTGGGAAAGCATCGTGAGCGGATGCCAGTTGCCTACGGTAATGCCGGTGAAGGCGTAGACAAAACCCTCGCGGGTCAGCCCCTTGCGAACGTAGGGGTTGTGGGCGACATAGCCTTGGTCGTCCAGCAACAGGAAGGGATAGGAGTGGACCGGCCAGTAGACTGCCGCCACGGCCGCAACCAGCAGGAAACTGACGAGCATTTCGCGCCGCATGGAAAACTCACCTCCTCTTGCTTGACTTTTCAGCACCTTTCGCGCTGAACCATTTCAGGGCGTTTTGTTCCACGATGGCGATTTCCTCTTCGGTCAGGCCGTACAGGTCATGGACCAGTCTGTCGATTTCGGCATCCTGCGCTTGTATCTGGCGCTGCAGCACCCTCCGGCGTTGCTCGGATACCGCCGCGCCGAGCGATTCATGAAAATCGAGCATCTCTTCGACGAGGACCAGGATTCGGTCGTGCTGCGATTTCTTGCTGCTGGCACCCGAAACATCAATAACCGGCACCGGGACCTTCCTTAGCTGCGGAGGTCCGATTCGCAAATACCCGCCTTGAAGTTTGTTGCCGCCAAAAACTGACGAGTAGAAAAACGACGCTGCCTTGCTATTGAGAACGCCCAATAGAAAGCGAAGATCAACCTGCGAGAGTACGATCGAAGTCGATTTCGCGGCGAGAACCTCGCCATGCAGGTCTGCCATGCATTCCAAGTGCTTTGTCATGCCCGCAATGACGATTTTGGGCGTAAAAGCTTGCAATCGCCTTTTCGGGGGAAGTTGTTTGACGTTCCTTCCGGCGACGATGGGCTTAGCGTAGGACTTGCCAAGGTAGCGGAGTTCCTTATTTGCCCAAAGGTCATGGTATCGGTCGATAGTGCCACTGTTCACGACGCGAAGCGTTCCCCGGTGCTGCGCGCCACCGCTGCTAATCAAGTGCTGAATCTCGTAAGCCTCGCTCACGGTTGCGGCGCCTAGGACGGTGGCAACGGAGTCCAATGTGGGAAGGGCCCGCATCTTCTCAATGATGCCGGAGTCGTGCGCATCGCTGAATACCTCCCATGGATCCTCCGGGTGGGCGAAAAATCGCGAGTACGGCAGATCGCGTCGACTGAGGCAAACAATCTTCCCCATTTCCGTTGTTCTCATTCGTTCATAGGCCACGGTCAGCTCCGTAGGCTCGGGCTTTTCCTTCGCGCTCACGAACACGATTGGATACACCGCTATCGGAAAAACAGGTACATGCGAATAGTCGCGTATATTGATCAGCCGATTCTCGGAAGCTAACACGCGACGCGCCGGCGGCATAATTAGCAGAGCCGATTTTGTTCGGAACGATTAAACCAGTCCGGCCGCCATCGCGGCATAAACGGAGGGCCTTTTCCGCAAATACACAGAATATGTCCCAGTTCCCGCAGGCGGCCGTATATCGAGGGACACAATAGTCGCGAGTTCCCTTGAGATGCCTCGTCATCCACTCCGCGTCGATGTAGGGTGGATTTCCGATGACACAATCAAAGCCACCGGAGTTCATTATTTCTGGAAACGCCGTTTTCCAATCGAATGGCTTGACGAGGCCCAATTCCGCTTTGTCAGCAGCCATCCCTTGCCCTGTCGAGTAGTCGGCGCCGACCAGTGCGTTGCCGCATTGGATATTCCGCGCGAGGTTCGGCAAGGCACGATCATGGAACGGCTGCAACTGCGTTTGTTTGCCTGGAGATTCGTCACTTTCGGCCTCCAGCACCTTCAAAAGCAGTGTCAGTTTGGAGACCTCGACCGCTTGGGCGTCAATATCGACACCAAAAACATGCGTCGCCAGAATTCGTTTTCGCTCGCCGCTTGTCAGCCGCCATGCACGCTGCCCGTTAGGCTGCCAAACGGCCTTCTTGTGCTTTTCGGGGCCGTTCTCCACGTACCACTTCAGGCAGTAATTCAAAAGGTATTGGTATCCGCCAAGCAGGAACGAACCTGACCCGCAAGCCATGTCCAAAAGGCGGAAAGGGCGTCGATCGCCTTTTCCGGCGAGTTGTGCCGGGCTCTTGCCGTCGATCAGCATCCCAACCGTGTTCTTCAGGATGTAATCGACGATATAGGGCGGAGTGTAGTAGACGCCGCCAGCCTTGCGAACCTCGTTTTTCTCCTCGACTTTGGCCTGACGGTCCTTCGTGAGTCGAATGACTTTGCCGAGAAACTGTTCGTAGATGTCGCCAAGGATCTCGACCGGCACCCTTCGAAAAGCATCAGGCGAAGGAATGTAGAGGTTCGCAAGGATCGACTTGAGGACCTTGTCGTCCACCACGAGGCGCGGCGTCAGATTGTCGGGCTCGCTTTCGACGCCAGCCTCTTGATCGAAGTGGAAAAGGCCTGAATGGTACTTGTTGTCTGCCGTTCGGCAAACGCCGTTGATGAAGCGTTGGTAGATATTCGGCCGTTCCGTCAGCTTGAGGAGCCGCTCGTACGGCTCGATGCCTCGCTCTTCGGCCATGCGAAGAAAGATGATCCTTTGAATCGTGAGCTGTACCGCTTGGTTCAGGTCTTCATGAGACAATGCCGGGTTACGTCGGGCCAGATTGCAAGCCAGGGATTCCCGCCAACCCTCGATTTCCTTAAGGAACTCCGCTTTGGCGATCTCGTCTTTGCCTTGCTCGAATGTCATGCCTATAGTGCGTGCCCCTCTTGACGGCGGGTTCGATCATCTCCTGCGTCAGTTTACCGAGAAATGCCCGGCGATGTCAATCAGGCCGCCGTGGGCTGCAAAGTTCGTATGCCCCTACCCCCTGCATTTTTCCGGCCCGCGTTGCTAAGATGCATGTAGTTGAAGATACCGGCAAGAGCACTATCCGTGGCCCACTCCCCGTCCAGCGAAAACGCAGCGAGCCGTTATGTCGTCGGTTTCGACCTGGGAACGACGAATTCGGCCGTCACCTACGTCGACACCACGGAAGAGCCGTGGCACGTTCGTGTTTTTGCCGTGCCGCAACTGGTCGCCGCCGGGCAGGTGGAAGCCCGCGAGACGCTCCCCTCCTTCCATTACCAGCCTGGGCCGGGCAAACTGCCGCCGGCCGCGCTGCGCTTGCCTTGGACGGCGAGCGGGGCACCCGGTACTCCGGGTCGCGACGAACCGCGGCACGTCGTCGGCTTTTTCGCCCGCGATCATGGCGCCGTAGTGCCGGGGCGTTTGATCAGCTCGGCCAAGTCATGGCTCTGTCATTCGGGCGTCGACCGTACGGCGGAGCTTCTCCCTTGGCATGGGGCGGCCGACGTCCAGCGATTGTCGCCGGTCGAGGTCAGCTCGCGGTATCTGGCCCACGTCCGCGCCGCTTGGGACGCCCGCTTCCCGCAGCATCCGCTGGCCGAGCAGGACTTCGTGCTCACGCTGCCAGCCTCTTTTGATGAAGTGGCAAGAGAACTGACGATCAAGGCGGCCGCTTTGGCCGGCTTGCCGCGCGTGGTACTCATTGAAGAACCGCAAGCGGCCTTCTATGCCTGGATCGATGCCCATCGAGACGGTTGGGACCAGCTTGTCCAGCCGGGCCAGAAGATACTCGTCTGCGACATCGGTGGCGGCACGTCGGACTTCACGCTGATCCGCGTCCGTGGGGCACCCGGGGCACCCGCTCGCGGGTTGCGGGTCAGTGAAGGCGGCAAGGTGCAATTCCACCGCGTGGCCGTTGGCGATCACCTGATTCTCGGCGGCGATAATCTCGATCTTGCCTTGGCGCACTACCTGGAACAACGGCTTACCGGCGGGGAGCGGGGAGCGGGGTGGCATGCCTTCACGCCCGGGGCACCCGGTTCTCCGGGTCGGGCGGGTAGGCATGTTGGCGGCGGGGAGCAGGAAGTAGATCACAATGAGGACGCGGAGACGCGGAGATGCGGAGACGGAGCAATTTCCGCGTCTCCGCGTCCCCGCGTCCCCGCGTCCTCAGAATCGGACTCCGCTGCTCCCCGCTCCGAACCCCCTGCTCCAGGCAAGTTGGAGCCCCGCCAATGGGCCATGCTCGTGCAGCGCAGCCGGCAGCTCAAGGAGACGCTGCTGGGTCCCGCTGCACCGGAGCGACTGACGCTCAGCCTGCCCTGGTCGGGTTCGCGGTTGATCGGCGGAGCGCGGCAGATCGAGATCCAGCGGAGCGAAGTCTACGAATTGCTGGTCGAAGGTTTCTTTCCCCTGGTGCCGCTGGATGCCCGGCCGAATCGCCGCGGTTCCGGATTCCAGGAATTCGGACTGCCCTTCGCGCCCGATCCGGCCGTAACACGATACCTGGCGGCCTTTCTCACGGCACATCGGCACGTGGCCATGGAGGACGTCGAGTTGTCTGCTGGGCAGGACCCGGCCCGGCCCGACATTGTGCTCTTCAACGGCGGCCTGTTCGAATCGCCCGTGCTGCGCCAGCGGATGATCGACGCGCTGCGGCACATGTTCGGCGGCGGTTGGGAACCGATCGTGCTGGACAACGACCGGCTCGATTTGGCCGTTGCCCGCGGCGCCGCTTACTACGGCATGGTCCGTCGCGGCCTGGGCGTGCGGATCGCGGCCGGATTGGCGCGGACGTATTACATCGGGGTTGGCGGGGAAACGAAGGATGAAAGAAGGGGAGAAGGGGAGAGAGGGAGAGTGGGAGAGGAGGAAACCGGGAGCGACACTGTCTCCCCATCTCCCCCGACCCGCTGCGCGGGTGCCCCGCCCTTCTCCCCTTCTCCCTTTCCTCCGGCCCTCTGCCTGCTCCCGGCCGGAGTCGAGCCGGGCCAGGACGTCAACCTCAGCGAGCGTCGCTTCGACCTGCTGGTCTCCGAGCCGGTCGAGTTCCCGCTGTATGTTTCCAGCACGCGGCTCACCGATCGGCCGGGCGAACTAGTGCCCTTCGATCGCGAACAAATGACGCCGCTGCCGCCGATCCGCACCGTCCTGCGGACGCGGAAGAAAGGCGCGACGGAGACCGTGGCCGTCAATCTTCATGCCCGGCTCACGGAGATCGGCACGCTCGATCTATGGTGTAGCGAGATCGAGGGGAAGCGGAGTTGGCGATTGCAGTTCGATATTCGTTCCGCCACCCAGACCGATGTTGCCGCCCACGAGTCGGCGGCGGAAGGCGAGGGGGTTGTCGATGAGGCCACGTGGCAGGAATGTCTGGCCGCGATCCAACAGGTCTTTGGCCCCGCGGGCACCCGGCACTCGGAAGGAGGCAGCATTACGCCGGGTGCCGGGTCGGCCGAAAAACCGGAAGGCCTGATGAAGCGGCTCACGAGCGTGACGGGCATGAACCGCAACGCCTGGCCGACTTCGCTCTGCCGTCGCTTATGGGAGGCGTTGATTGAGAACGAGGCCGGACGGCGAAAGGGCCCGGTGCATGAAGCCCGCTGGCTCAATCTGCTTGGTTTCGGGCTGCGGCCGGGCTATGGCCTGGCGGTCGATGACTGGCGGGTTGCCGAGACGTGGCGGTTGGTGCAAGGCAAGCTCGCTCATCCGTCGGCCGCGTCGCGCTTGGAAGGTTGGATCCTCTGGCGGCGGATCGGCGGCGGATTGCTGGCCGGTCAGCAACAGGCTCTGGCCGAGCCGCTCTTAGGTCCCATCCGCGGCCTCCATCGGCTGGTTGTCGAGGGCAAGGGACGCGGCGGCGATTTCGGCTTCCAGCCCAACGAAACGGCCGAGATCTGGCGTCTGCTGGGTTCGCTGGAACTATTGCCGGTGTCGCTGAAGATCGAACTGGGCGAGATCCTGCTCGACCTCTTGCCCAAGCGGAAGATGGAGACCGTTCGGCCGGCGGTCGTGTGGGCCGTCGGCCGTTTGGCGCGCGGGCGCCGCTCTACGGCCCCTTGAATACGGTCGTGCCCGCGGAGACGGCTGCGCAATGGTTGAAGCGGCTGATCGATTCCTTCGGAGGCGATCCGGTGGGGGCGCTGGCGGTGATGCAGATCGCCCGCAAGACCGACGATCGTTATCGCGATCTTTCGCAGAAGCAGCGCGACGCGGCGGCCGCCTATCTCCTGAAGGAGATCGCCCCGAGCCACTTCATGGCCCTCGTCCAGAGCGGCGGCAGCCTCGACCGCGAGGAGCAAGGGCTGGTCTTCGGCGAGTCGCTGCCGAAGGGATTGCGGTTAGGGACTGGCGAATCGATATAACCACGAAAGACACGAAAAGGAAGAACCTGGTGTTCGAACGTATCGCGGCTTGATCCTTGGTTTCATTCGCATTGTCTTTTTTCGTGTGTTTCGTGTATTTCGTGGTTTGTCTGGGAATTGACACCACCCCCACGCGCTGGGTAAGGTGGATGGAAGGAAACATCCCATGCGCCGGCCGATCCAAATCCAATTGCTCGTGCCCACGCTCTCCGTGGTGGTCCTGGCGATCGCGCTGGCCAGTGGGGCGAGCGGCTATTTCGGCGCCATGCGCCAGCGGCAGTCACAGGAAGAAAGCCTGCGCCGCGTCGTGTCGTACCTCACCAAGAGTCCCCCCCTGCTAACCGACAACCTGTTGCGGAAGGTGAGCGAGCTCTCCGGGGCCGAGTTCGTCTTTCTTGATACGGATCAGCAGGTGCTCGCCCACACCTTATCGCTGACTCCGGAAGACCAGCGTCGCCTGACAAGCTTGCCCAACGGCAAAGAATTGAGGGAAACCGAACACCGGGAGATGGGCGCGCAGCCCAGCCTGGAGCTAGCGGGAGGCGTCTACTTGAGCCAGCGGACCGCGATCGTGGGACGCGGGCCAGGCGGGGAATCCGGTTCGCTGGTGGTGCTCTACTCGCAAGAACGCTGGTCCGCCGCCACGTGGCAGGCCGCCTATCCGGCGCTGGCGGCCGGTGCGGTGGCCGTGCTGGCCGTAGTCTTGGTCACCACGCTCCTGGCCCAGCGCTTCGTGCGGCCCATCCGCCGCCTCGGCGATCAAACGGCCCGCATTGCCCAAGGCGACTTCACGCCCGTCGGCGTGGGCAAGGTGGACGATGAGCTCCGCGACCTGGCCGTTTCCATCAATCGCATGACCGAGCGGTTGGGCCAATACGAACGCGAAGTCCGCCGCAGCGAGCAGCTTCGCACGCTGGGGCAACTCGGGGCGGGCATGGCCCACCAGCTTCGCAACGCGGCCACCGGCGGGCGGATGGCCATCGAGCTGCACCAGCGGCAATGCGCGGCGGCCGGCGCCGAGGACCTGGGGGTGGCCCTGCGGCAGCTTCGGCTGATGGAGTCGTATTTGCAGCGGTTCCTCACGCTCAGCCGCCCCAAGCGGCAGGTCCACGAGATCGTGCCGCTGAACGCGCTCGTGGATGACGTCTGCGCCCTGGTGCGTCCAACCTGTCTTCATGCCGGCATTGAATTGACGGTCATCAAACCGGACAAACCGCTCTCGGTACAGGGAGACGGCGAGGAACTGCGGCAGTTGGCCGTGAACTTGGCGCTGAACGCGGTGGACGCCGCGAGCGGCCACGAGCAATCGCCGGCAAGGATCGTCGTGGCCTTGGAGTCGATCGACGCAGGACGTTGTGCGCTCTGCGTCCGCGACAGCGGTCCCGGCCCGTCGGCTGAGGTTTCGTCGCGGCTCTTCGAGCCCTTCGTGACCGGCAAGCCTGAAGGCACGGGTTTAGGCCTGTTCGTCGCCCAGCAGATCGCCGAGGACCACGGCGGCTCGATCCGCTGGCAGCAGCGCGAGGGGATGACGGAGTTTAGAGTGGAGTTGCCGGTGGTGGCGGATTAGTATTTACGGCGAAGTCTTTCGGAATCATTTTGCAAATCGGGTTACGAGGCAGAAGGAACCAGGCGATTGGGATGACCAGTGCGGCAGCCTGTCGTGCCATTCACCGCTTCGCTGGACACAATCTTCGATGGTGCCGTGGACAAAGACCTCAAACGATACATAAATGCAGTTGTAAATCTCGGGATCTTCCGAGATATCGATCGTGAAGTCCCCGAAAAGCTCGCGAGTGAGTGCGATCACCTCGGGAAACTGGTCGGCCAGTCCCAGATGGGCCACTTCTGCAAAGACCTCTGCCGATATGGGCGACGGAACGGACACTGCCGGCAGTGGATCGGATGTATCAAGTGATCTTGAGGAAATACTCATAAAAGGGCCCTTCGGTTCGAGGCTTTCCTTGGCGTCGTACATTTGCCGGATAACTTCCATTATCTTTAAGTCCAAGGATCTTGGCAACCCACAATATCTTGGCACGTTTCAATCGGCGAACCCTACGTCTACGTCGGGCGCCTCTCGGAATCACGCAACTCTATTTAGATTTGTCTCCGACGATACGCCGCGACTTGATATAATTGTCGAAGCGCAAGGCCACACATCCCAGAATCCATCCACCGGTCGCACCGACGATCAATAAATACAGTTCGTCCGTTGGCGTAAACCTTCCCGGTCGCATGACAGGAGGGGAAAAAATCCCAGCGATGAACAAGCCAATGCCGGTGAAGACGACCGAGTAGATGACACGAGTGATATCCTGCATTCTGGCGAGAAGCACCAAGCCAGAAAACGCAGTTGAAGCCAACAGTGCCCCGGGCAAACTCTCGCCGCCACGATTACCGGTGAGCCCCAAGACCAAGGCAAACATCATTGTAGCGAGCAGCATACGTCGGATCGTGAACTGTAATCGCATGCTAGGCTCTCAAAGGAAGGCCCTTCGGTTCGAGGCTTTCGTTGTCATTATGAGCTTTGCGGAACGTCTCGATTATCCGAAAACGCAAGGATCCTGGCAAGGCGCGTTGCCTTCGAAGAACTGCTAAGGGCAAGACACGGCCGAGCCGGGACAACCGACTGGCCTGCGGCAAATTTTGGACGTCGGGTTTCGTCGGCGGCACACAAAATGCTTTCGCGCAGCCCTTTTTCAGTTTTGCCCGGTCATACGACGGGTATGGCGTCGGGTGGCTGAATCCCATCTTCCCAAGAACCGTCCCTATCGCTACATTGCTTCAGAAGACAACCACCGTTTCTGCGTCAATCGCTTGATCTTGCAAACGCAGCGGTCAATAATGGAATAGCAAGAGATTACGCTCCGAAAGAAAGACGAGTCAGTTATGCCTGTGCCAAAGGGCTATCTTGCCACGGAGGGAATGGCCGCATGCGGCACACGTACGGCGGACTTCGGGGTTTCGGTGCGCGACATCAAGCATTTGCAGGCTTACGGCCCGGAGTGGAAGTTTCACGCCGCTAGGCTTATACCCGAGGCGCTGCGAGACCCAACCGCGATCCTGGAGGGACTTAAACGATACGGCATGGGAGATGCCGTGTGTTACGTGACGGTGCCGCAGGGCACTTGGATTCGTGAAGGGATAGAAGGTCCATTTCCGCCTGGACGGGTCTTCCTGGTTTTTGCGGCGGCAAGGGATTGGGGATACGTCGTCCTCGATTGGGAATCGCGGGAAGCCGACCTTGACGACCCTGGCTGCCCCAAGAACTGGCACGAAGACTTTGAGAGGAAAATATGGCCGAAGAATTACTGATGGATTACCTTGCCGACAAGAAGGCGGAGAAGTTCCGCCCCCACCCCCATTACTATCGGGACAGCGATTCCTTGACCTTCTTCTTCAAGGATGAAGACGTTGTTGCAAGGCGTGTGGACGAGCTTCTCACGGTCTACGTCTCCGCGAAAACGGAAGAACTGGTGGGGGCGAAGATCAAGGGCGTGCGACAAATCCTTTCCACCCTGGGGAACTTTGGGGTGACCATCAAGGACGCGGGTTTGACGCTTGGGATGCTCTTCTTGGCCGGCATGGCGGTCAGCCGCGAACTGGCCGGCAAGAGCGAGTACATCCGCGTAGGCGAGTTCGTCAAGTCGGTCCCCATCAACGTCGACGAGCTTCAGGCGGTAGGTTGAAGCCCCTACCATGCCCCATCTCCTCATCGTCGATGACGAACAAAGCATTTGCTGGGGTCTGGCCAAACTGGCCGAACAACTGGGCCACACGGCAGCCACCGCCGTCTCGGCGGAACAGGGCCTTGCCGCGGCCGGCAGCACGCGGCCGGATGTGATCATGCTCGACGTTCGCCTGCCCGGCATGGACGGCCTGGCGGCCATGCAGCATTTCCAAAAGGCAGCGCCGGGCGTGCCAATCGTGGTGATGACCGCCTACGGCGAACTCTCCACCGCCGTCACCGCCGTGCGAAACGGGGCCTTCGACTACCTGGCCAAACCGTTCGACCTGGCCGTGGCCCAACGGGCAATCGAAAGCGCGCTGAAACATCATGCCCGGGCCACGGATACCCCCATCCGCCACCCGCAAGCGGGTACCCGGCCGAAAGACCCGGCCGGGCTGATCGTCGGCGCCAGCCTGCCGATGCAGGAAGTTTTCAAGCGGATCGCCCTGGTTGCCCCGTCCGACGCCTGTGTACACGTCCGTGGCGAAAGCGGCACCGGCAAGGAAATGGTCGCCCGGGCCATTCATCGCTACAGCCGCCGCGCCGATGGGCCGTTCGTGGCGGTGAACATGGCTTCGCTCAGCCCGACGTTGGCCGAAAGCGAGCTCTTCGGCCACGTCCGCGGGGCCTTCACGGGCGCTGAGCAATCGCGGAAAGGCCTCCTCGAGCAGGCCGGCGGCGGCACGATCTTCCTCGATGAAGTGGCCGACATCCCCATGGCCCTCCAGGTCAAGCTGCTCCGCGTGCTGGAGTTCGGCGAAATCGTGCCGGTGGGCGGTGATCGGGCCCTGCGCAGCGATTTCCGCATGATCTCGGCGACGCACCAGAACCTGCAGCAACGAGTGGCCGAAGGCAAATTTCGTCACGATCTCTATTTTCGCCTGATCACCTTCGAAATCGAATTGCCGCCGCTCCGCCAGCGCCGCGAAGACATCGGCCCGCTGGCCGAGCATTTTCTCGACGTGCTTGCCGATCGCAATCCTGGTCCGCGGCCGTCGATCTCGCCCGAGGCCCTATCCGAACTAAAGCAGCGGGACTGGTTCGGCAACGTCCGCGAGCTCCGCAACGCCATCGAGCACGCCATGATCCTCGCTCGCGGCGGCATCATCGGGCGCGAGCATTTGCCGCCGCCCGTGCTGCCTATCAGTCTCGGACACCTCGGGCAGGAAGAGGCCATCGCCATGCTCATCCGCACTTGGGCCCAGCGCAGTTGGAAGGTCATGCCGAGGTCCAGGATCTCTACGAGCGACTGCTCCGCCTGGTCGAACCGCCGCTCTTGAAGGCCGCCTTGGAACATGCCGGCGGTCAATGCCTGGCCGCCTCGCGCCGCCTGGGCCTGCACCGCACCACGCTACGCAAGAAGCTCGATGAACTGGGGATCGGAGGGGAAGAGTAGGGTGGGACCAGATCCGGGGTACCCGGTACTCCGGGTCGGCGAGCGCAGGCCCACCGTGATTCAGAACGATAGAAGTAATGGTGGGCCTGCGCTCGCTACGCGATCTGGTCCCACCCTACAAGCCTTTCTGGATAGCCTCCATGACCCCGAACCTCCTTCGCATCGATACGCTGGACGACCCCCGCGTGGCCGCGTATCGCAACCTTCGCGACCGCACACTCCGCGGCGAGGGGATGTTCGTGGCGGAAGGCAGCCTGCTGGCGATGCGGCTGCTGAAGAGCCGCTTCGCCACGGAATCGCTCTTGGTGGCCGAATCGCTGGTTGCCGAATTCCTGCCGCACGTGCCCGCAAGCGTGCCGATCTACGTCGCCCCGGGGCCGCTGCTGCGGGCGATTATCGGCTTTCCCCTGCACCAGGGCGTGCTGGCTGCCGGTTGCCGCCAGCCGGAGATGTCGCTCGAAGAGATGCTTGGCCCACAGGGCGATCGGCCGCTGGGGATCATCGTTTGTCCCCGCATCACCAAGCCGGAGAACATGGGTCTGATCTTCCGCGTTGCCGCCGCATTGGGCGCCGATGGTCTGGTGCTGGGCCCGCAGTGTTGCGATCCGTTCTCGCGGCGCTGCCTGCGGGTGTCGATGGGCGCAGTTCTGCGAGCCCCCTATCGCAAGTCTTCGAAGCTGGCCGCCGATCTGGACGCGCTTCACGATCGGTGGGGCGTGGAGATGCTGGCTGCCGTTCTCGATGAGCGGGCGGCGCCGCTGGCCGGTGTGCGCTGGCCCCGCCGCGCCGCCGTGATGTTGGGCAACGAGTTCGACGGCCTGGACGACCGCTGGCTGGGTTATTGCGTGCAACGGGCGACGATCCCCATGGCCCGGGAGACCGACTCGCTGAATCTCGGCGTCGCCGCCGGCATCTTCGTTTACGAGATGATGCGCGGGCGCGGGTAACGAAAAGTCTCACGCAATTACATTTCCAGTCCTGCCATTTCCGCTTCCACATTCCGGAACTCGATCGATTCCGGCACCGCGGCCCCCTGCTGCAATTCGGCCAGCAGGTCGCCGAGCAATTGCTCTTCCACGAACGTGGCCAACCACTGCGCCCGCTTCTCCGCAAAACGGGTTTGCAAGCGGCGGAAGAGGCGTGCGGCGGCCTGACGGGCGCCCTCGCCGGTGGTGCTGACCACGACCTCGGTGATGCCCGTGGCGATGGCCGCGTCGGCGGCGACGTGCCCGGCCACGTGGCCCGCGGCGTGCATGGCCGCCTGGCCCACGAGACCGCCGGCCAGCACCCCGCCGCTGACGCACAGCGTGACGGTGATCGCGGGCCGCGCGACCGCCAGCGTCTGATCGACCGTCTGCAGCCAGCGCATGATCCGCGGATAAGCGGCTTTCCAGGCGTCCAACTCCGCGCGGAGCATGGCGCGATAGTCTTCATCGACCGGGGGCAGCGATCGATGGGCCGCCTCGATCCGCGCGAGAAGCTGAGAACGGGCCTGGCCGCCCAGGATCCGCTGCAACCGCGGCTGCAGGATCTGGTTGCCGACCTGAGCGAGTCGATCGAGCTCGTCGAGGAGTTTTTCGATCGCCATGACCACGGCCGCCTGCTCCTGCTGCTGAAAGGCGGCCAACGGATCTTCGCGAGGACCGGCCACTGCGGCCCAGGCCGCACGGACCGGCCGCATGATGCCCCGACCGATCACGCGATAGAAGCCGTGGACCCGCCGCGACCAGTCGCTGCGATCGGCGTCCCACCACTGCTGCATTTCGTCGACCAGCACGCTCGTGGGTAAGCCCGGCCAGGCAACCCGCGCCATTTCGGTCGCCGACAATGCGGCTGCCGCGGCGGCGAACTGCCCCGCCGCGGCACGGATCTCGCCAAGGTAGGCCGGCAAGCCTTGCGCCGGATCGAGCACGCGCGCCAGCGCCCCGCGAAAGGTGCGGACCTTGATTGCGTCGAAGTGCAATGCGGCCAGCTCGTTGCGGAGATCGGTGGGAGAGGAAGGGGGAGGGATGAAGGATGAAGGATTGCTAATGCGATAGAACGGCAGCCGCAATGCATCCGCCGCGGCGCGATCGTAGGGCACGACGTAGACCAATTCCGGCTTGGCGCCCGTTTCGGCGGAGAAGCGGGCGAGCCACTGCGGCCAATAGTCGCGATCGGCCTCCAGATCGCAGAAATTGAAAATCACGATGATCGGCTTGTCGGCCTCGACCGCCGCGCGGAAGAACTGCTTCACGGCCGCGTCGTTGTATTTCTGCTGCGTCAGCAGGGCAATCAGCACGTCGGCCGTCTGGCGGATCGCCCGGGCCCGTTGCCAGTTCACGGTCACGTCGGAATCGACGTCGGGCGCATCGACCAGCACCAGCCGCTGGGGCACCTGGGACCCCACCCGCCAATAGATCCGATCGGTGGGCGAGTCGGCAAGCGGATCGTCGGCCGATTGCCAGGCGTGCAGTTCAAAATGCTCGAAGAGCCGGCCCAGCAGTTGCGGGTCGTCGCAGCCGGGGGGGACCAGGCAGACGGGATGCTTCGTGCCGGCGGCCAGCGGCGTAGAGGCGCTGGCCGTTTCGCCCGCGAGGTGGTTGAAGATCACCGACTTGCCGATATTCGTGCCGCCGACGATGGCCACGATCAACAGCGGCGGCCCTTGCAACTGCGGCAGCAATTTGCGCTGCAGGAGATCGAACCACTCTCGGCCCTGCGGCGGTCCCACGCCCACGCCTTGCGCACCGGCGGCCAGCGTTTCGACGGCGTGCGCCAGTTGTGCGATGCGTGCGGCGAAGGAGGAGAACGCCATGTTACCATCCCGGCGGGCGAACGCCGCCATCGACGTGTACCAAGGTCCAAGCCGCCCGGCTGCTGTTGGTGTCGACCGAGCGTTGCATGAGCAGCGTGATGAAGAATGATTTTGGCTGGTTCCGTTCATCCGGGTAGGTCACGGCATAGGTTTGCTGCACGAAGTCAAGAGACCCCTCGCTGCCCTGGGCGGCCGTCTCATACAAGCGGATTTCCGCGGCCTGCCCCAGGGCGAAGAGGGTCCGCATCGTCGGCTCGCTGACGAACAGGTTCAGTGTCCGCCGCTGAGTCGGGTTCCGGCGGTAAAAGTCGGCCGGTTCGTTTTCCAACGGCGGACGCTGCTTGGGAGGGATCATCAAGTGGTGGGCCTTGTAGACCTCGCCATGGCGAACGGCATCGATCCAGATTTCGGCGAACTGCCGGGCCTGCTGGCGGAGGAAGTAGCGATAGACCAGATCGTCGACCGGCGCGGCGACGAGGAACGTCGCGCCCAGCAACAGCCCGGTCAGGGCCGCGGGACGGCCCACCAGGTCGGGCCGACGGGCCGCGATCCGCCGCAGCGCCAGCCACGACAGAACCACGGCCGTAAGCGGCAGCAGCCAAAGCACCGCGGCGAACATCGCCAACGGCGAGAGCAATCCGGCGAGCAACCCCGCCACGGCCAGGGAACTGAGCGCGTGGTAGCCTGCGACTTCTTCGTCAGCCGCGTCGAAGACGTAATGCGAAGGACGATCGGGCGTGAACATCGATTAGCGATCTATTCCTAATTCAATGCCACCGGCTTGCCCGGTGGATACTTACGTTCGCTGCTACTATACAAAGCCCGCCCAAAAACCCTTCTTTTCCCCATTCCCCGGCGACGGCGTCGCCGTCGCCGGGGAATGGGGAAAAGAAAACCAATGGGCAAATCAGATGTAGCAAGAAGCGTGAAACTCCACCGCACCCAGGGGGTACCCGGCCGGTGGCATCTAACATTTTGTGCGGCTCCTCACCCGCCGCCCGCTTTCCCGGCGGGCTTCTGCGTCATGAAGTCCTTATTGACGCGGATTGCATGTTCGTTGTTGCCCTGGATGTAGTTTTCGATGTGCATTCGCCGTACGAGTTGCGTCTCGATAAAGTCGGGGGGGAATTCGCACTGCTTGGACTGCTCTGGCCGGACGGATCGGCAATAGGGTCCCGACGACTGGTACTTGGTGAAGCCCAGCCACTCGCGGTCCGGGGCCAGCATGCCGAAGAACATGTTTTTCTGAGGCTGGAACGATCCCAGGAGGGGATATTGCCCCAGCGGCGAGGCGTGCAGCGAGACCAGCGTGAAACCGACCATGACCCAACCGATGCACAGCGACAACGCAATGCCGCCGTACAGATCGACGATCTTCAGGAACCGCACGCGGACCCGGGACACCATATCGGTGAGGGCGCGGAACATCACCGCGAAAAAAATAAAACAGATCCACAGCGCGAGGAAATCGAAAAAGGGAACATAGGTATGGATCTCTTCACCGTAGTTCGTCAAGAATTTGGCCAGCCATTCGTAGAAGTTCATCGCCAACAGTCCGGCAAAGACCACGTTGACCAGTTGAATCGCGTTGCTCCACAGGCCGTCGCGGGAGAGGAACCCGACGCAAACGGCGAGAATCAGCAGGCAGAACAGCCATACGATCCAGACCTGGGCACTTTCGGGCGGGTTGCTGGGAAGGATTTCGGGGGGCGGAGGGGGGGGCGCGTTTCTTGGCATCGGCCGCCACTTGCTTTATCTGTTTTTCACCGTCCTCGATCAATTTGATGAAGTTGGGAGGAATCCCGCGAGTCTTGTACATCGTAGCAATTGCCGCGTTCAGTGAGGCATCCGATTGAACACCCTTTGCCTGAAATTCCTCCGAGAGCGCCTGCTTCTTCTCGCGTGTTTCGTTCCTCAAGGCCGCGTAGAATTCGACGACTAGAGACTTGTAGCGTTCGATGGCCTCGGTGGCCTTCGGAGTTGCATTCCTGGCAGACTCGGCATCGTGGGCGCCGCGAATCGCCTTTTCAAGTTCGCCGGAAGCCGCACCAATATCGACGAAAATCTGTTCGCGAGTGCGCATCTCGGGCGCTTTGCCCCCCGTGCGGATGTTCGGTTCATACTTGCTGCATCCGGCCAGGCCGAGCAGAAAGACCGCAAGGCATAAGGCAACCCCAAGGCGCTGTTTCGGTTTGTGTGCCCCGAAGGGGTGTCGGTTCTCCAAGCGAAGGGCGCAGCCCTGGGATACGGCGCCCCCCACATCGCCTTTTCGGCCCAACGGGCCAGCCGTTCGAGAATGGTTGGCCCGTTGGGCCGAAGAGATCTGGCGGGTGTTCATGTTTTCCAGGGCCGACCCGGCGTACCGGGTGCCCGCCTTCGCTGGGTGGACGGTTGGGCCTTCGGCCCGAATGCGGCTTATGGTTTTGAACATTTGCATTTCCGATTTGTTTCGGATTTCGATATTCGGATTTCGTGCTTCTATTGGTGGGCCGGCACTGCGCTTGTCCCACCCTACGCCTCATCCCTCATCCTTCATCCTTCATCCTTTCAACACCCTCATCAACTCCGGCAGCGACGTGGCGCCGCGAACGACCATCAAAATCCCTTCCTCCTGCAAGGTCTTCGTGCCGCCCTTGCGCACCGCCAGGCGGAGGGCGTCGAGCTTGGGCGTGGCGGCCAGCGTCTTCCGCAGCAGGTCGTCGACGACCATCAGCTCGAAAATAGCCGTCTGGCCCAGGTAGCCCACGCCGCCGCACTCGCGACAAATCTCCTTCTTGTCGTCGTCCTTGGACACGGGCGGACGATAGAACGCCTTGACCTTGTCGGCCGGCAGCCCCAACTGCTTGAGCACTTCCGCCGGCGGGGCGTAGGGCTCTTTGCACTTGTCGCACAGCTTGCGGACCAGCCGCTGCGAGAGCACCGCCGTGACCTGATCGCGGAACTCGGCAATCGGCGCCTTCTCGATCGCATAGATCCGCAGCAGGGCCTCGGCGCTGTCCTTCGCCCGCACGGTACTAATGGCGAACCGCCCTTCCGTGGCAATCTCTTCGCAGATCAGCTTGACCGTCTTGGCATTGACCAGGTCGCGGACGACAATCACGTTGGGCTGCGTGCGGAAGACCCGCGGCAGGATGTCGGCGGGGCTCTGGCCGGCCGGATACGTGATGACGGCAATGTTCTCGATCTCGTCGTAGCGATTGGCCTCGTCCTCCACCGCGGCAAACTCCCGCATGAAACGGTCCAGACTGGAGAGCACGACCTTGGTGGTCGTCCGCAGGCCGCCGGCGGGGATGGCCGACAAGAGCACGAAACCCTTGGGGCGGTTGAGGATCTCCTTGAATTGCTCCTGCATCTTGGCCCGCATGCCCAGTTCTTCCAGCGTGGAGAGGTGGATGCCTTTGACCTCGAACTCGACGATGACCCGTTCGCCGCTCTGCGTGCCTTGGCAGGTCAGGGTGGCCGGGGTCTTGACCGGTTCCAGGGAAGTCACGGGGTGCAAGGCCTCGATGCCCGGCAGCTTAGGCAGGTTGTCCTTGTCGATCGGCGTCCAAACGCCGATGGGGCTGGCGAATTTTCGCCGGGCCTGTTGTTCCACGGCCTTGGCGACCTCGACTTGAAGCTGCGGCGGCTGCAAATCCGCGGAGGCCATCCGCCGCGTGAGTTCCATCGTGGCCTGCTCGCGATAGGCCTTTTCGGCGTCATCCATTTTGGCGAAGTTCTCTTTCCGCAGCACCGCGTATTCCACGCCGAACTTGCCCACCTGCTTGGCACGCCGCTCCTTGGGCTCCAGGCCGCAGAGGGCCTTGAGGGCGTCGAGGGGCGGATCGGCCGCCTCTCGCTCCAGCGCGTCCTGGGGCATCCACACGCCGTCGACCAGGTAGCGGACCGCGACGGTCGTGGCCGAGAAGTCCAGCACGATCGCCGAGGCCCGCGACTTCAGTCCCGCGTACAGGATTTTGCGGGCTGCGGGAAGTCCGCCGGATTGCCGGGCGCCGAGAGTCGGGCGCCGTCGATGGCCGGGGCGCCGCCGCCGCGGGCGTAGACCTTCACGGGCACGCCGCCGGCGTTGGGGTCGGGCCCCTCGGCCGCAACCTTCACGCCCACGTTCTTCATCTTTTCCGAGTACCAGAACCGCAAATGCGCCCGGGTGAGCACTTGGCGATGCAACGGCATTTGGCGGTTGCGATCGACGATGTAGGCCGCCACGGGAGCGACGGCCCCGCCCAGCAAGAGAAAGATGTTCAGCCAGAACCAGGGAATCAGCCAGCTCAAGAACATCGTGGCCATGAAACTGCCGACGATGACGGGGTTCCACAACTGCCATTTCAGCCCGGTCTCGTCCGTGTCGCGATTGACCCAGTCGGCCACGCCGACCCAGGCCAGGAAGAGCAGCCAGACCGCGGCGATCTTCATCCAACTCAGGTAGAAGCCGCCGTACTGCCAATGGGCGGGGTCCCACAAGTATTTCGCGTCTTGGGAAATGTCGGCGGCCAGCAGGCTTCCGGCCCCCACGGTGAGGATGAAGGCGGCCAACAAGAGGACCAGGATCGTACGGGATAGTGTCATCACAGCTCTCATTCAAATCCGAAATCCGAAACTCGAAATCCAAAACAAATTCGAAATGCAAAGTCTTGCAAACCACGAAACACACGAATTACACGAAAAAAGAAAATCTGTTTGACAGAAAAATGAAGGGACTGGATGCCTGGCGCGCCGTCGATCTTTCCGTCGATCGTTTTTCTGTCATATCTTTTTCGTGTGGTTCGTGTATTTCGTGGTTTCTGTCATTTGTGCCTTTATATTTGTTTGGGATTTCGGATTTCGATATTCGGATTTCAATTATATCATGCCCGGATCGCGAACTTCGATCCCCTTCAGCGCCATCTTCAGTGCCTCGGGGTTGGGTGCCACTTCGAAGGCCGTCGGCCGGTCGATCAGTTCCACGTCGATCAGGTACTTCAGGCTCATCGTAAAGTCCTGCATGCCTTCTTCCTTGCCCAGGCGGATGGCGTCGACCAGCTTATCGTCCTGGCCTTCCAGGATCAGCTTGCGGACGATGGGGTTGAAGGTCATGATCTCGACGGTTGGCACGCGCCTCACGCCGGGCTTGATGGAAGGCAGGAGCTTTTGGGCCAGGATGGCCTTCATGTTGAAGGCCATGGCGCTGCGGACGGCGCTCCGCTGGCTTTCGGGAAACAGGTCGAGGATGCGGCCGACCGTGCTGGGCGCGGTCGAGGAGTGAATCGTGCCGAACACTAGGTGGCCCGTCTCGGCCGCCTGGATGGCCGTTTCGAACGTCTCCCGGTCGCGCATTTCCCCCACCAGGATCACGTCCGGGTCTTCGCGGACCGCATGCTTCATGCCCACCAGGAAGTCCTTCACGTCGTTGCCAATCTCCCGCTGGTTGATCAGGCACTTGTCTTCCGTGAAGGTGAACTCGATGGGGTCCTCCAGCGTGAGGACGTGCTTGCGGTAGTTGTGGTTGATCCAGTCCAGCATCGAGGCGATCGTCGTGCTCTTGCCGGAACCGGTGATGCCCGCCAGCAGGATCATCCCCTGGCTGAACTGGCAGAGCTTTTCCAGGCCGTCGGGCAGGTACAGCGCCTTGAAGTCGGGGATCCAGTTGTTCACCCGCCGGGCCACCAGGCCCAGGCTGCCCATCTGTTGCAGCACGTTGACGCGGAACCGCCAGCGCTTGTCGTCGATCGCCAACGAGTAGGCGAAGTCGCAGCCGCCGTTCTCCTCGAAGATCTTCATGCGGTGGGCGTCGTGGTGAAACAACGGCAGGACCAGCCGGGCCATCTCTTCGTCGTCGATCGGGCCGCGGTTCAGCGGACGCAGCGCGCCGGTGACGCGCACGACGGGCGGGCTGCCCACTTTCAGGTGCAGGTCGCTCCCCTCGAACTTCACCAAGGCGCGGAAGAGCTTGTCGATCTCCAATTCGCCGCGGCGGACGAAGCGCCCGAGTTCGACCGGTTTTTCAGTTTCGTTCTGGTGGGGTGTGGTCATGGTTTCTGGAAATCCGAAAGGCAAAAAACCAAAACTCGCTGCTTCAGGATGTTTTGAGCATTTCTCATTTGAAATTGGAATTTGTTTAGGATTTCGATATTCGGATTTCGGATTTCCGTAGTCGGATTTCCCTTGCTCTTCAGAGTCGTACTGGGATGCCGCGGTCGCGCATCACCTGTTTGGTCTGGCGAATGGAGTACTCGCCGAAATGGAAGATGCTGGCGGCCAAGGCGGCCTCGGCCCCGCCCAACAGGATCACATCGGCCAGGTGCTCCGGGCAACCGGCCCCCCCGCTGGCCACGACCGGCACGCGGACGGCCCGCGTGACGGCCCGCGTGATTTCCAGGTCGTAGCCGTTTTTCGTGCCGTCGGCATCCATCGAAGTGAGCACGATCTCGCCGGCCCCCAGGCGTTCGACTTCCTGGGCCCAGGCGACGGCTTCCAGTCCGGTGCCGATCCGCCCGCCGTTGATGTGGACTTCCCACACCTCGCGGCCCTCTTTCATCACGCGCTTGGGGTCGATGTTGACCACGATGCACTGGCTGCCGAAGCGGCGGGCGGCCTGGTGGACGAACTCCGGATCGCGGCAGGCGGCGGAGTTGATCGAGACCTTGTCGGACCCGGCGTTCAGCAGGGCGCGGATATCGTCGATGGTGCGGATTCCGCCGCCCACCGTCAGCGGCATGAAGACGACTTCCGCCGTGCGGCGGACGACGTCCAACATGATCTCGCGGCCTTCATGGCTGGCGGTGATGTCGAGGAAGACGAGCTCATCGGCCCCTTCTTCTTCGTAGCGCGCAGCGACGGCCACGGGATCGCCGGCGTCGCGGAGATTGAGGAAATTCGTCCCCTTGACGACTCGGCCCCGGTCGACATCGAGGCAAGGTATCACCCGTTTGGCGAACATAACGCCTGCGTGTTGGGGGTCGGAAATGGTGTCTAGGCGGCAATAGCCGCTACCGAGCATGGCTGCCCTCTACTTTAACCTGCCCGGGGCGCGCCGGTCAACTAGGAGGGGAGTGCAATAGCGCTCATCGGCTTATCTTTAGGCAGAAATCATCGTCCCTGCCACAAATGGGGATCGAGAACCCAGACCCAGGGTGCAACTTAGTCACAATCCCAGTTTCCGCGTAACTCCCCGCAATGAAGGCAGCGAAACGAATAATAGGTTGCATGCCACGCCCGCAACTGTTCTTCACCCTCACGCAAACTCGAATCCCAAAGGTGCTCGTACTCATCGGTCATTCTGAGAAACAAGGACTTGCCGTCCCCGTCTGGAGCATTGGCATAAAAGTCCTTTGGCTCCCAAGTTCCGAGATATGCCATAAAATCGTCACAGTGAGTGAGCCACAGTTCCTGTTGCCAAGTAACGATTTGCGGCGTTCTGAGAAGCTCCGTGAGCGCTGCTCGCAGAAAAGTCGGCGGTCGCGGCTTGTTGTGATTGTAGAGTCGCTTTAGGCCGTTGCTGTCCAGAACGCCAATTTCGGTATCATGCCAGAACCCAAAACGGCCAGCCTTCAGACATGAAAGGCAGCCATGCGAATCTGCTTTTTGTGGGCCTTTCAGTGTCGGACAAATGGCATGTTCAAGTTGAAAACATGTACCAAGTGACTTGCAAAAAATACATACCTCCTGACCTGCGCACAACCAGGACATTTCCTCTCGTGGCCCTTGAAAATATTTGAAGTTCATGGTTTGCATACTCTTCTTTGCTCGCCTAGCTGTTCTAGCTTATTCCGCGTTCGAAAGAGGAGGCCACCGCAGCCCGGTGCGAGACATTCTACACATACTCGCCGTGCGCTCGCAATCGTGCTGCCAATCAATTACCGCGGCCAGCGGCCCATGGCCTCGGGCGGACGGCACACGGAGTGTGCCTGCTACTTTGGCCCCAGTTCCTTTTCTCCCCGCGGACCATTATCATCAACAAAGGTTCGACCTTGCCTCCGCAATCCAGTGCCATGCCATCATCACCCCCCAATCGTCCGCCGTTGGGGCTTCCGCGAGGAAGCATCCGCGCCCTGCTCACGCTCATGATCGTGGCGGTGGTCATTGCGCAGATGGTCCGCGGGGAGAAGATCGAACTGCTCTGGACCGAAACCTTGATGATCGCCATGGCCCATTACTTCGCCTCGCGGCGATTCATCCGCCTTCCGCCCAAAGAAATCAAACGGCTGGTCGACGAAGGTCTTATTGAACTGGAGGCCCGGCCGCTCTATCTGCCCAGCCACAGCATCCGGCTGCTGTTGATCGCGGCGTTCACCGCCGTAGGCGTTTATCTCTACCTGCACGGCCGGCTGCTGGAGCCGCAGTCCCTGTCGATCCTGGGCGTGGTGTTCGCCTTTCTCTTGGGCGTCTTCGTGCGCGTGCAGACGGTCCGCGGCTGGGAAGACGCCAAGGCCATCGTCGTCCTCGTGGTGCTGATCGTGACTTCCGCCGCGTATCTTCTCGATTACGGCTCTTCCGTGCCGCAGCCGCTGCAAGCCGTGACCTTGGGATTGGTGCTGTTTTATTTTGGGTCGAGGTAGTGTCAGCATGATTCGCACAAGTCGATCCGCGACGCCTTGGTCTTCGAACGACCGATCGACGGCGCTGCGTTCCTTCGTCTCCCGTTGCCCGGCATGAGAGTCGGTGAACGGGGCCAGTGGTTGTTTCAGATCCCCAAAACGATGATCGAGGAAGAGTAGCTTTACAACGACGTCGGAAGTCGTTCAAATGTTGGTACGGTTGTCTTGTAAATTCTAGAAATGCAAAGCAGGTCAGACTATGAGAATCGGAACCCCGGAACTCCAATTGTCGTTGGCGTGTTGTCTCCTTGTCACCGCGAACGGTTTACTGCCCAAGGTTGTTCATGCCGAGACGCGCACGGCCGCGGTGCTTACGCCGGAGGCGGTCTGGGAGGCAATCAACGCTGCCCAGGACGGCGACACCGTGCAACTCCCCGCCGGCACGGGCGACTGGTCCAAGGGCTGGAACACCGGCCGTGGGGCCAAAATGAAGGCCATCACCATCCAAGGGGCCGGAATGGACAAAACGGTCATTCGCGATCATCGCAGCCGCAGGGGCAGCGGCGTGCCATTTGAGTTGCAGGGAATCGAAGGAAAGCCGTTCCGGGTCACCGGCATTACCTTCGACGGAACCGCTTGGCCCGACGCCGGCCTGTGGGGCGGATTCATGTCGATCGCCGGCACCTGCAAGAATTTCCGCATCGACCACTGCAAGTTCAAGAATGCCAGCGTGATGATGACCATCAACGGCGACACCTATGGGCTGATCGACCACTGTAATTTTGACGACAAAGGGTACGCGGACCGCCTCGCGCAGCCCATCTGGTTTTCCGGCCCCGGCGCCCCGAACTACCGCAAGCCGCTGAGCTTGGGGACCGCCGCGGCGATGTACTTGGAGGACAACGAGGTCTACCTCGGGCCAGGCGCAGCGAGGGGGGGCGATTGTCCCTGGATCGCGCCCAACAACGGCGCCCGCGTGGTCATCCGCCACAACACGATCGTCAATTCGCAGATCGAGATCTACGGGGCGGGCGTTCGGAAGGGATACTACGGCTGCCAGCAGGCCGAGATCTACGACAACACGTTTTCGGCGATCGGCCTGAAGCAAGGCGAGCCGCAAGGGTTCATCTTCATCAACGCCGGAGTGGGCATCGTTTTCAACAACACGGTGACCGGAACGACCTACAACACCCGCACGATCCAACTCACACACGAAAGATCGTTTCGCGACAGGGGCGGGTTCGGGGTCTGCGACGGCACGAACCCTGTCGACGGCAATCAGATACCGGCGGGCCAGAAAGGGGCAGGCTATCCGTGCATGGGCCAGCCGGGCCGGGGAACGGACGCTGACGGAGACGGCGTGTTCGAGCCATCGCCCTGCTATGCCTGGAACAACACGCTCAATGGGAGCAAGCTGAACATGGCACTGCGCCCTTGGCGGGATCCGGAAGAGGCAGCGAAACAGGCAGAGCACGTCAAGGAGGGGCGGGATTTCTTCAACGAGGCGCCCAAGCCCGACTACTACAAGCCGTTCACCTATCCGCATCCGCTTCAACACGGCTGGGAGGCGCTGATGAAGTCCGCCGCCGGTTTCGCCGGTGCCAAGCCGAAGGTCCACCGTGGGTTGCCTTATGTCGAGCCGGGCAGTGAGCTGCAGACGTTGGACGTTTATGCTCCGGCCGAAGGTAAGAATCTCCCGGTCGTTGTGTGGATCCATGGCGGCGGCTGGCACCGAGGAGACAAATCCGAAATGGACAAGAAACCGCAAGCGATGGTGGACAAGGGATTCGTGTTCGTCTCCATCAACTACCGCTTGTTCCCGGCCGTGACGATCAAACAAATTGCCGCGGACGTCGCGAAGGCAATCCGCTGGACCAGGGAGCATATTCGGGAGTACGGCGGCGACCCGTCGGCCATCGTCGTCATGGGCCATTCCGCCGGGGCGCAACTGGCCGCGCTGGTTTGCATCGACGACAGGTACTTGAAGGCTGAAGGAATCCCCCTGTCCGCGATCAAGGCATGCGTTCCGGTCGACGGCGACAGCTACGACCTGCCAATGCAGCTCAAGGCGGTCGAGGAGGGGCCGGCGGCCAGCTATACGCTCGATTTCGGCGACCCGACGAAACTGAAGAAACTGCCGACGATCACGATCCTCGCTAAAGGGAAGCGGGCGGCCAGCATCAGGATCAAGTTCGGCGACGAGGCACTGCAGAAGGATCTATCGGCGGTGACCCATGTCGCCAAGGGCAAGAACATCCCGCCCTTCCTGGTGCTTCACGTTGCAGACCACCCGGAAACCAAAGCGCAATCGCAACGGCTCGTCAAGGCGCTGGTGGAAGCGGGCGTTCCGGCAACCGCGTATCCGGCCGCCGGGAAGAACCACACCACGATAAATGCCGACTTGGGCTTGCCGGACGACGGACCGACCCGGGAGATACTCACGTTCTTGGGACCGGCGAATTAATAACTGTCGCGATTGTGGGGATGACGCGGTTGGGGTGGCATGCCTAAGCCGCCCCGACGCGGCGCAGGCATGTGGTGAAAGCCCGGCCGCTCCCAGCATGGTTGCGCGGCATCGAAGCCGCTATTCCATGCCACCCCGTGTCGGACTTGCGACAGTTATTGATTCGCCGGTCCTTGGGCGCTGTAATGCCTCCGACCGCATGACGGAGGATCTCGATCGACGACTCGCGCAACGTGCTCGTCCGCAGGGCCAGACGTGCTCGCCCTCGGGAGCACAGTCTTTTCCGGAGGCAGACATCGGCTAGCTTGCGGCATGCTTGACCGGACTGGGAAGCGGAATAGAATTCCAGCGACCCGATTGCAGGCTAGTGTTTGGCCAATCTTGGAAGGGAGGCAGCCCATGCCCCAACGCCGCTTGTTTCCGGCACTCTTTTTCTTGACGGTGTCGTTCTCCGCGGTCCGCGGCGATACGCAGGACGCCCGTTTTCCCGATCCGATTCACCTGGACGTGCCGCGCATTACGACTGACAAGTCGGTCGAGTACGACTACGACATCGTCTATGTCCGGGCGCCGCGCTACGGCGACGAGGGAAAGACCACGTGGACCGAGGTCTCGCACCCGCATCGCATGGACCCCGGCGCCGATCTGGTGCTGCTGCACCCCGACGGGAGCGAAGAGGTGCTGGTCAAGGGGGGCCGGGGCTCGGTCGCCGACCCCATGGTGTCGCTGGACGGGCAGTGGGTCTACTTCGCCAGGTTCCACGACCTGACCGGCAAGCACGGGCCCGGTGGCGGATCGGACATCTACAAGATCCATGTCAAGTCAAGGAAGACCGTCAAGCTAACGGACTTCAGCTTCCTGCCGAACACGGGCGCGGCCGACTGGCCGGCCGATTTCGTCTCGCCTGAGCCGGGCAAGGACCGCTTGGAGCACGCCCTTTATAACCTCGGGCCCTGCCCGTTGCCCGGCGGCAAGGTGATCTTCACCAGCAACCGCCACGGGTTCCGCCCACCGAGCAGCCCGGGCGGAGACTCGCCCACGATGCAGTTGTTCGTCATGGACGACTCGGACGAGGGGCCGGGCGCAACGTCGAGTGCATAGGCTTCCTGAACGTGGCGAATGCCCTGCACCCGGTGGCACTGATGGACGGCCGGGTGATGTTTTCCTCCATGGAATCGCAGGGTCTGCGGACCCACTTGGAATGGGGCCTGTGGAGCATCCACCCCGATGGCACGCACTGGAACCCGATCGTCAGTGCGTTTTCCACCGAAGGAGGCGCGGTCAACTCGTTCCACTTCCAGACGCAGCTCAGCGACGGCAGCATCGTGTTTGAGGAATACTACGTGGGGTCGAACTTCGGCATGGGCACGCTGCGCAAGTCGCGCTCGAGCCCGCCCGAGGGCTACGCGATGTTCGGGCCGGCCTACCGGCGGCACGATCGCAACCCGCCGCTGCGCAGCGGCCGGCATTCCAATGGCATCGGGCAGTACGTGCGGTACCCGTTCAGCCCCTTCGGGATCGAGTCGCTCACGCCGTTTGCCCACGGCAACGATTCGGCGGCGAATCCCTCGATCCGCGACGACGAGAGTTCCCCGCGGGTGGGAAAGTTTACGCACCCTTGCGGTGCGCCGGACGATCACCTCCTGGTCGTGTGGACACCCGGCCCCGCCTGGACGCAGCGCAACCCGCAGGCGGACGGCGGCATCTACCTGATCAAGAGCGGCCGGCCCATCCACGAGCCACGCGAGATGCGGCTGATCAAGAACGACCCCAAGTACAACGAGCAGTGGCCCCGGCCGCTGGTGCCGTACGCACGGGTCTACGGCATCCCGCAGCCACGCCAGCTCCCGCGGCTGGCCAACGACGGCTCGCGATCGCCGCACCTGGAAGAAGGGACGCCATTCGGGCTGGTCGGCACGTCGAGTCTGTACAAGCGCGAGAGTTATCCGGACGGGGTGGTGCCCGACGGGGCGGTGACTGCCACGTTTGCCGGCGGCGAGGGGGACGGCGGCCGCGCCGCGTGGAAAGGGCTGGACGCTGTGACCAGCCACGGCAACGGCATCACCACGAATTGGGCCAACCAGGGCGGCGACGCCGGCTTGTATTCGAACGATGAGATCCACGCGATCCGCATCCTTTTGCAGGAACCGACCAGCGACATCCATCGGCGGCGGTTTTACAACCATGCCCAGGAGCGGATGCGCGTGTTGGGCGAGATCCCGGTGCGGAAATTCCCTCTCCCTCCGGGAGAGGGCGGCGATCGTAGCGAGCCGCGCAGAGCGCGGACGAACAGCGGCAAGTAATGCCAAAAAGCCCTCATCCCGACCCTCTCTCAAAGGAAAGGGGGGGCAGCCCCTCGACCCCGATGACAATCCGGACACAAGCTTCCTGGCCAAGATCCCCGCCAACGTCCCCTTCACGTTTCAGACCATTGACAAACACGGCATGGTGTTGAACATGGCGCAGACGTGGCACCAGGTGCGCCCGGGCGAGGTCCGCCACGACTGTGGCGGCTGCCACGCACACAGCCAGGCGCCGACGCAATTCGAGTTGACCGCCGCGGCCGCGGCGGACTACAGAATCTTCGACCTGACCGAAAAAACGCCGTTGGTCACCGAGAAGGCCGGCGACGAGTCGCACCGGCAATGGGACGTCGGTGACGAGTCGGGCCTGCGATACCACGACGGTCCCCTGAACGTGGAGTACCACCGCGACATCGCACCGATTCTCGCGCGTAGCTGCGCGGCCTGCCATGCGGAGAAAGGCGGCGCGAAGCCCCCTGGCAACCTCGTGCTCGATCCCGCAGCGGCGCCTGTGGAAGAGCAGGGCCGCACGTGGCCGGCGCCGTATTATCGCCTGGCACTGGACAACGGGGGCCGCTTCGGACACAAGCCGCCGGGGTGGGATAGCTGGGGATACTATCAGGCGTCCCGCTACATTCGGAAGATGCAGTCGCGGCGAAGCCTGCTGGCGTGGAAGGTCTTCGGCCGGCGGACCGACGGGTTCACCAACGATGACCACCCGTCGGAATCGAAGCCCGGAGCGGGTGATCTGGTCTATCGCGGGACGCCGATCCCCATCGACAAGAATCGAGCGCGGTTCGACATCGATTACGTGGGCAGCCGGATGCCGCCGCCCTCAGCCGTGAACGCCGGCAAGGTGCGGCCGCTTTCCGACGAAGATCGCCGCACCATCGCCCGCTGGATCGACCTAGGCTGCCCGATCGACCTGGAATTCGATCCGCACGATGCCACCGGGCGAGGCGGCGGCTGGCTGGTGGACGAGAACCGCCCGACGCTGACCGTGACGTACCCGGCCGCCGGCCGCAACGAGCGGGTCGACCGGGTCCTGATCGGCATGCACGATGCCTACACGGGTTTGGAGATGGACAGCTTCACGGTGACCGCCGGCTTTGCGATCGACGGCGCGGCGCGGGCGAAAACCTCGCCGGCCGCTTCAAGGCCTTGCCCGGCAGCCGGTGGGAGTGGTATTTGGCTCACCCTATCACGCGGCTGGAACGAGGCACGCTCTCCGTGTCCGTCAAGGACCGCCAGGGCAACACAAGCCGCGTCGAAAGGACATTCTCCGTCGGCAAGAACTGAGCGGTGCGGTTTGTCAAGCTCAACCCGCGGGACACCTGCGAACAAGGAGAAACCTGATGGGACAAACAAATCGGCGCGATTTCATGAAATCCTCAGCAATGGTCGCGGCGGGCACGGCGACCTTCGCTCTGCCCACGGTCATGCTCGGGCAACGGGGCGCCAACCAGCGCATTCGCGTGGGCATGGTGGGCCTAGGCGGGCGGATGCACTCGCACATCGGCAGCCTGGCGGCCATGGCCCAGTCGGACAACGTGGAAATCGCCGCCATCTGCGATTGCGATCAGAGCAAACTCGACGGGGCCGTCCAAAGCTACCCCGGGCTAGCCGGCCTGAAGCTGAAGACCTACACCGAGCAGCGGAAGCTGTTTGACGACAAGTCGATCGACGCGGTGAGCTTCGCCACCCAGGACCACTGGCACGCCCTGCAAACGATTTGGGCCTGCCAGGCAGGCAAGGATGTATACGTGGAGAAGCCACCCACGTGGTGTATTTGGGAGGGGCGCAAGATGGTCGAGGCCGCCCGCAAGTACCAGCGAATGGTCCAGATCGGCACGCAGAACCGCTCCAGCCCGAACGTCCGCGAGGGAATGCAGAAGCTCCACGGGGGGCTGATCGGCGAGATTTACATGGCCCGGGGCATGGCCTACAAGATTCGCGGCAACCTGGGCAAACACCGTCCCGGGCCCGTACCGCCCGGCCTGGACTGGGACGCCTGGGTGGGACCGGCGCAGATGGTCGAGTACAGTAGTTTCCATCATCACCGCTGGTTGTGGATCTCAAACTTCGCCAGTGGGGACGTCGCCAACCAGACGGTCCACGACATTGACAAGATTCGCTGGGGCCTCGCGCTGAACACCCATCCCATCACGGTCATGTCGCTGGGCGACCGCTTCACCCCGGGAGAGGACGACGATGCCGATACGCCCAACACCCAGGCCTTCCTCTGCAAGTGGGCCGGCCACAAGGCGCTGGTCACATTCGAGTTTCGCCACTGGTATACCAACAGCGAAGCCGGCATGCGCGACAAGTACCCCTTTATGGAGAAGAACTCGTGCGTCGGCGAGATCTTTTTCGGCAGCAAAGGCTACATGATCTTCCCTGACTACAGCAGCTATTACACGTTCCTTGGCCCGAATAACGAGCCCGGGCCGTTCAAGACAGAGGGCCCCAACGATGCAGCGAAAGGATATGCCGGCACGTTCTGGAAAGTGGAAAGCGTTCCCCATTTCCGTAACTGGCTCCAGGCGATCCGCAGCCGCAGACACGAAGACCTCAACGCGGACGTCGAGCAGGGCCACCTCTCGATGACCGTCTGCCACTTGGCCAAGATCTCCTGCGAGCTGGGCCGCAGCGTGCATTTTAGTCCCCAGGCGGAGCGGTTCGTCAACGATCCGGAAGCCGACAGGTTCCTCAAGCGCCCCGAATACCGTAAACCCTATGTAATCCCTGAAATAGTCTAGACGCGTTGCGGCTCGCACGCGTCCGTCACAGCGACCGATGGTTGTCGGTGATGTAAAGCAGGGCGTCACCCGCGAAGGGCGCGGCGAAGGTCCTCTTGCCGGCGGCCGCCGGCATCTCGCCCGACGAGGCCACGACACCGGTGGACGGGTTGAACCATTCGTAACGATAGGCGCCGGCGCGGAGACTGACGGTGAAGGGCGACTTGCTCTTCGGCTGGTACACCAGGTACTCGTGACCGGGATTAGCAAGACAGTAGGTGGTAGTGGCCAGCGCCGCCCTGCGGTGTCATGGCGGCCAAATCGACCGTCTCTGCATACGTCCGGACGCGGCCCAGGGCATTCCGCATCGGCTCCCAATAGGGGTCGGGACTCGCGCCGAAGGCCGGCTCGCGGGAACTCGCGCCCACCGGATTATTCCGAACGGCCCATTTCGTCAGGTACGGGTCCATGAACAGCACCTGGTTGCCGCGCAGAAAGTTCTTCCAAACCCACGCCTGTTGGGCCGTCCCGGCCTGCCGCAGGCCGGTCCAGTAGAAAGAGTGGTCCGTGTCGTTGATGATCACCTTGCGGCCGTCAGCGGCGGGCGGATCGGTCTGGTAGCCGTCGCCCGAGCCGGGCGAAATCCAGTCGGCGGGACTATGCCACAGATCGGCCATACTGCCGCCGGCATATTGGAACGTCATGCCGACGGAGTGCCGTTTGGGCTTGCCCGACTCGTATTGGTGGACCAGGTTGATCACGTGATACTGCCAGGCCGTGGCGTAGGCCCCACTCTCGTTGGAGATCTCGTAAAGTACGTTATCAAGGTCGTTCACCGCGTCGATCACGCGCTTGACATAGGCGTCCTGGCGGGCCGTGACGGCTGCGTCTTGCAGCGTGTGGGCGTCGTGCCCGGTGCCCGCATCCACGCCGTTGATGTTGTTACGGCCATCCAAGGGAAATCCGTCGGCAGGATTGCGATCGAATTGCAAGCTGTAGCCCTGGAAGAGCATGAGCGAAACGTACATGCCGCGGTCGCGGGCTGCGATAGCGCGGCGGCGGATGCGGTCGAAGAACTCCGGGTTGAACTGGTCAAGGTCAAACTTCGGCTTTCCGTCGGTGGCGTTGCCCGGCCCGGTCCGCCGCCAGGGATGAGGCGACCAACGGAAAAGGCCGTTGGGGTTGCTGCCTTCGCCCGAGTACGCGAGTTCCCAGACCCAGCCGCGAAAGAAGTTGTGGTGGTGGGCGGCGAGAAAATTGAGATAGGCGTCGAAATCGAAGGCTGCCGGCGGGTCGTTCTTTCCCTGGTCGGTAGCGAAATTGCACCAGTTGTGCGAGCCAGCCAGGTAGACGACCTTGCCACTACCGTCGGTGAAGTAGCGGGGATTGGTTTTGAGTACCCGCAGCGGGCCAGTGGCCGGGGTGGCCCCTACGGCGAAGGCGGACGCCGTTGCGAGGAGAAGCAGCGTGCAAACGTGCATGGGGAATACTTTCGGCAGGTGGCGCATGATAGGCCCCGTTCATCGTCGGTACAATGCGTCTCACTCGTCACTGGGCCAGCAGCAGGCAACCAAGGAAATGATGAGTCTCGTCATGGCGGAATCCTTGGGGGCGTGAGGACTGTATCCTTGGGATTCAAGAGTGGCAGCGTTTATTGTACCATCCAAAGAGCTTCAGGCGTGCTATCGCGGCAAACCGCGCTGTTTCCGGGAGCGACGACAGGCCGGCCAGCGCACGTCGGTCACCCTCTCCTCCGCAACGAAACACCAAAAGATGGGGTTAAAGCCGCAGAAATTTCGTTTTTTCTTGACTTCGGGCTGTTTTTCTGGCCACTCGTGGGGATAACGGAGCATTCCCTTGCGCGGAGAAGTGATTCTATGAAAGAGGCGCAAGGTAGGGTTTTCCTGGCCTAGAAGGACGAGCCAATGGGGCTCGTCGGAAGTTACGACGATCGCGGCGGCGACGCCGCATAACCAGGAGAATCGAGCATGTTGTACCTCGGAATCGATCTACATCGCGTGCAAATGACCGTGTCCCTACGCAACGAGAACGGCGACGTGATCCTTCGTCGTCAAATCAGCACCCGCTGGGCGAAACTCGAAGAGTTTCGCGGCCAGTTGCGGCAGGCGGGAGCCGCCGGCGAGAAGTTCATCGCCATCGTGGAGGTCTGCGGATTTCACGACTGGCTGGTGAAATGGCTGCAGCAGGACGATGGTTGCCACCTTGTGCTGGTGGTCCAGCCACTGGGGCGATCGGCCGCCAAGACCGACCGCCGTGACGCGAACGCCTTGAGCGAACTGCTGTGGGTCAATCGCGAGCGTCTGCTCCGCGGAGATCGAGTCCAAGGGATACGAACCGTGCTTGTGCCGGGCGCTGAGGAACAAGCGGACCGGCATCTGACCCAACTGCGGGAACAGCTCGTGTGGAAGCGAACGCGAACACTGAACCAGATTCACAAGATCCTGCGGCGCCATAACCTCGAATGGGAGCGGCCCACGAAGAGCTTCCAGACCCGGAAGGTGGCGGAGTGGTTGCAGACCCTGCAACTCGGGCCCATGGACCGCTTGGCCCTCAACCAGTTGCTCGTGCAGTGGAAGCTGTGGGAAGAGCAACTCGCGGTGACGGACACCCAGATTGCCGAGCGTTTCCAGGCGAACCAGGCCGCCCAACTGCTGGCTACGATACCCGGGGTGAGCATGTACATCGCCCTGGCGATCACCTGCCGGATCATGCCCATCGAGCGGTTTCCGCGTGGTCGGAGCCTGGCAAACTTCCTGGGTCTCACGCCAGGCTGCCGCAACTCGGACAAAATGGAGCGTTTGGGCTCGATCACCAAGGAGGGCAGCCGCCTGGTGCGTTGCCTGCTGGCCCAGGTGGTCCTGCACCTGCTGCGCCGGGATCAAACCGCACGGGCCTGGTATCAGCGGATCAAACGGCGTCGCGGCGCGAACATCGCGCGGGTGGCGGTGATGCGGCGGATGGCCACGATCCTATGGCGAATGCTCAGCAAAGGCGAGCGTTGGCGGCCGGGATCTGCCAACTCGGAGACGCCGGCGGCCAGCGATCCTCGGCCGACCCGTCTGTGGCGGCCCAGGCGAACTATGCTGTCGGCCCTGGCGGCGTGCGAGGCCGAAGCCGCTGGTTCCAGTACCGGTTCCTCTTCTCTGTTGCCTGGAGAGGAGGTGACGCGATGCCCGGCATAGACTTCCAGTTGCTTCGTGAGCGGATTGCGATGCGGGACGTTCTGCGCCTATTACAGTTCGAGGCGACGGTTCGCCGCGGGGAACAGTGGCGTGGCCCGTGCCCGGTGCATGGTTCCCGGAATCCCCGGAGTCGTTCGTTTTCGGTGAACGTGCGGTTAGGACGATACCAATGTTTCGATTGTGGAACGCATGGCCACGCCTTGGAACTGTGGTCGGCGGTCCATGGAGTGAACCTGCATGCCGCAGCAGTGACGTTGTGCCCGCTGTTGGGATTGGAGATACCATGGATGACACGTTGGTAGCCGAGGGCAGACGATGAACAACTCAAAAATGGTGATTGCATCGATCGTGGCCTGTGCCACGATCCCTGCGGACCTTGCTCAGTCCGAGGTTGGGGCATAGATCCTTCGGGAGCGATCTCAGAGGGACGTTGGAGTGATTGGGACGAGCTTGGTTTCGCAGGATGGTCGTAAAGAACAGTACCGTGCCAGGCAGTTTGAGTTCAGACCGCCTGAGCGCCTGCCGTACGGCGAGCGGACGCACGAAGGAATGCGTTGGGGTGCAGTCGCGATGACAAGAACGACTGCGACCGGACCCGTAAAAAGACCTTGAGCAATCAGCCCACGAGTTCGTTGATTTTACCGCAGAGAGCCTGCCAGCAGCAGGCAACGATGAAGGCATTCCAAACGAAGCTACCGGCTTCGGCGTAGAGCGTTTGTTCCGTGCCAACTCAAACCAAACAGAAAAATCAGGATAACCCCCCTTGACAACACAACCTCTTTCAGGAATGCCCCTCCTCCGCAGGCAAGCGGCACCGAAAAGCTTCGGACGTGTTACGGCCCACCGTCAGGTGGTGGACTTGTCGTCAACGTCGTCCTGCCCGACTTCTGCGGCCGTGAGGTTGGCATCACAGGTTGAAGACGGCGCGGTGCATCAGAGCGATTTGGCTATTGCTGCCTCCCCCACAAGTATCTGTGCGTTCGTTGTTGGGAACCTCACGTTTTACGACTTTCCAACGACTTGATAACCAAGATGGCAATCTCGGAGTCTTGCTGCGGGGAAACCAGGCGGAACTCGTGAGCAGTCTGTTGGGTCTTGCAAAACGAAGGGTTCTTGATACCTAACGGCGGTTCGCTATATTGGTGGATGCAGCGAGTCTCGGGCGTCCCGCACACGGACGGCGCTGTTGATAGGAGACCTAACAGTAAGTGAGGATGATATGAGAACCTGTCGACTACTTGCGGCGGTTTTGGCACTACTGAGTTGTGCCCGAATTGGCTATGGGATGGCCATGGAAGAAATTGGACCGGACAAGGAGCGAACGTTTCCGACGGCGGAGCAAGCTGGATGGCCTGCCGGGATGGTCAAGATCCTGCGGAACGACTCACGGGTCTATTCGATCTGGTGCAACGGCAACGAGGATTTCTATTTCAAGGCCGCTCCCGACCAAGTTGGCGAACTGATCAAGCTCTACTACGAGACCCGCCTGCGGGATCATGTGATTATCATCAAGAATGAGAAGGGGGAGGTCAGAACCTTCAACGGAGACAAAGTCGGCTACAATGTGGAGTTTCACTTTCTCGGCGGGATCGCTCTTGACATGACACGAGAAAATGAAGAGGCGGAAACTTACGAGCCGACACTGACTGTCTTTGTCGATCCCGCTGCCGATCAAGTGTTTTGGAAGAAGATTGCACTGCCCGACAGTATCGTCTTGAATAATGAGGCAGCCAACTGTCCGCTGAAAGGCAAAGCAACCAAGCCCAAGCGTAAACTTTGGTTTGCGCGGGTGCGCTTCGACGACTCCACGCCTGCAGCGGATTTTGAGCATGGTGTATCCACGCAGGTTACACTCTGGGAAGGGAGCGTCAAGGCAGGCATCCATCTCGGCGAGGTCGACCACGAAGGGCACTTCCATGCGGCTTTTTCCGAAAAGGAAATCGCGGACCTGAAGGCGGGCGAATCCTGGCTCACGCTGACAATGGGCAATTGGCTGACCGAAGCGAGAAAAGACCATCCCAAGTTGAGCGTCGAGAAACTCTCCCTCGACAAACAGGCCGTGCAACCGGTCACGATCGCCGGGCCGGAATTCTACTATGGCCGGGTTCTTTTTGAGGACGGTTCTCCGCCCATTCTCGTTCCGGTTCCCTGGCCTGGCGCGAGAATTTGGGTCGACTTCCCCTACACCGGCCCTGCAAATGTTGATTCCGAGGGTTACTTCAAGGTCTATTTCACCAAAGAACAATACGACAAGCTCAAGGCGGAGAAGGGCAGAAAGAACATTGTCATTCCCAGCTACGAAGAAAAGAACGTCAGTGGCGCACGGTTCGAGTTTCCCGTGTCGAAACTGTCTCGGGACAAGGAACACGCCGGCGTGGTGAAGATTCCCTTCCCCGGTCCACAAAGGTAGGGATCAGAGTCAGTTCCCTAAGCGGTGGCATTTCACCAGAAAAGGAGGCGAGACATGAAAAGACTCCATTGGGCCATCGGAGGAATCATGGCTCTTATGCTCTTCTGCCCGGCAGCGGGCAGTCCGGCCGCGGAGGAAAAGGCGCCGAACGGATGAGAAGACCGGCGACGCTAACAAGGCCGGCGCCGGCGGGGGGGCCGTGTTCGAGATGAAGGAAGTCTCGCTTTACGACCAGAAGGAGCGTGCCAGCGATCTCGGAGTACCCTATTATATTCGCGGGGCCGACCGCTTCTCTCCGCACCCAGCCCGCCAAGGAGGTCAAAGGCTATCCCAAGCTGAGCTCCAAGCAACCGCTTTACGGCTCGATCACCTTCGACCGCGGCCCTGGGGAGCCGGGCCCGGCAACGATGGTCTACTTTGTGCTCGACGAATCGGGCACAGAGAATGCCGGCGAAAAAGCGGCAAAACCGGATGCAGCCAAACCCGCGGCCGACAATCCGCCGAAGAGCCGTTACGACCGGCTGTACTTCAACGTCGACCGCAACCTGGACCTGACGAGCGACGCGGCGGTTTCCCCCATAAAGGATTTGCCCGACGGCCTCGCGCGCCTTCTCGCCGGGCCGCAGACCACCATCGTCTTCAACACGGTCAGGATACCGTTGGACGAAGATCCCAAGGCGAAGGGAGCTGTGGTCAGCGTGCTGCCGATGATAGTCCTGTACGGAAAGACTTACGAGGGAAATGCGGGACGGATGGTGCTCATGGCGGCTTCGGCCCGCAAGGGCGAACTCCGGTTAGGCAAACGGGCCTATAGTGCGCTTCTCGTTCCGCGAAACGGGATGAGTGGCCGGATGGACCACGCCAATACACAGCTCCTCCTCTCGCCCGTCGATGGGCGGAAGCCGGCGCCCTCCGACCCTGGGATGAACGTGCTGGGCGCCATCCGCGCGGCCGACGGCGAGTTCTATAGACTCTCGGCCACGCCTTCCGGCGATCGACTGACTGTCCGCGCGCTGGGCGGCGAGCGAGGCGTCTTCGAGTTGTCGGTCGGCGACAAGGAGATCAAGCCGTTGGGCGTAGCTGGCATCCTCGCCTGGAAGGATTCCATGCTGCCGCTCGGCGAAATAGGTGAGCGGGCCGCGACTGCCAAGTACCGCCTGCCGGTGGGCGATTACCGGCCTTCGCTCCTCATGGCGGACTGCGGCAACCTGCGGATCAGCCTCCGCGACGATTACACGCTCACTACGGGCACCGCTTCCAAGCGCGCCGGTAGTATCGAGGTCCGCAAGAACAAGCCATACGTTCTCGATCTTGCCACAAGGCCCGAAGTACATTTCCAAGCCCCGTGTGAGGGAGAGACCTTCAAGCCGGGCGACCAGATCCGGTTGGCTGCCGTGCTCAGGTTTCCCCACAACGGGCTTCTGATCGGCGGCCTGGAGGACATGAGCAAGAAGACCGGGGAGACGAAGTGGACGGCGGAGGACGGCACGCAGATGACCTCGCCTCAATATTCCTCGCTCGTTCCGACCGTGGTCATCACCGATTCTTCCGGAAAGAGAAGTGGCCGAAGGGACAATGCCCTTTGGCTGAGGGGGCACCTGCGGGTACTCGTGGCGAGTACCAACGGACCTGAAACTCTCCGGCGACGAAGAGACATTTACGGCAATCGTCACCTTCGACACGAAGGACCTCTTCGGCAAGCTCGACGCAATTTACGAGATCAAGCTAAACAGACCGCAGGAAAAGAAGGGCTAGGATGAGGCGAAGAAGTAGAAGTCAAGTGTATCTGACGCCGCCATTGCGTGGAAACCCCCGTTGAAAAGCGTCGCGCGGAAGAGCACCGGCGTAACGGTCGAAGAGGGTGGGGATCCTGATCTCACTGGTGGAAGAGTAAGCAATAAACCACATCCTAACGAGACCTCAGGGAGGGCGTTGGGGGGCCGGCACCGACGATTGCGATTGCCATCTACTTTGTCCTTTCTTGAGAAGGCCGAGAATCCACGGGTTTTTCGGAACGACGGTAGCCTAGCTAACCTGCGGCGGTCACCCCCACCTCCGCAGGCAAGCAGTCGCGAAATGTTTCGAATTCGATACGGCCAGCCGCCACACTGGGGAGTGGTCGTCGACTCCAGCCTGCGCAACTTCCGCGGCCGCGAGGTCGGCATGGCGCGTTGAAGACGCCGCTGTACATCAGGGCGACGAGGCTATTGTTGCCTCCCCCGCAGGTATCTGCGCCCTCTGTCCCGACTACCTCAATCCGAGTCAGACGATGAACCGCGAACCGCAACCTCGTACCACAGCGTCTTCCACTCCGGGCCTATGGTGATCACCGCATGGCCGCCCGGAGCCGCCCGGCACGGCACGCTGATCCGTCGTTGGCCGCGTTCGTCCAGCGCCCAGACCTCCACGTGTTCGGCCGCAAACGGCACGGTGAAACTAGCCGGAATGCCCTCCACCAGTGTCGGCGCCTTGCCCCAATCGTTTCCCACCGAAGTGTGCTCGGTGTTCTTCCAGCCCATGTCGGTGTTCTCGACGTGGCCCGTGGCGGTGATCAGCCAGCGCGACGGCGAGGTCGCTAGGTCGCCCTCGATGGAGGTGAGCGTCAGGGCACTCCAGCCGTCCTGGCGGGTCTGGCCGGGCTCGATCACGAGGCCGCCTAGCTCGTAGCGTCGGCCACCGCCGTAGCCCACCACGGCCTTGCTACGCGGGGTGTTGATGGTCACCACGCCGTGACCGGGGCGACGCAGGTCCCACCTCAGTTGGCCGGTATCGGACACAAAGTCGTCAATCGGCAGCTTGACCCGGTCTGGCCCCAGGGCGTCGGGCGGCACTGTCTGGCCTTCGACTGCCAGTGCCACGCGATGGACCAGCGTCGCCTCGGGCGGGACGCCACGTGGGCCGAGGTCAACCAAACTCCACGGATACTGGCGAGGCAACAGGTCCAGTTCCTGTTGGCGGTCAAGGATGGCCACTACCTGTTGCTTCGCCGGCGCCACGTCGCCGCGTAGGAACATTGCTGCTGCCGGGATCAGCGTCACCATCTTTGTTGGGTGCTGGTCGATATCGAACCATTGCCGGATTCGCCGCAGAGGGAAGTCGTTGCTCTGGGCGAACCGTGAAGTGGAGAGGTAGTCCCAATCCTGCAGGCCGGCGTAGGCTCCGCGCAGCAGACTCCCTTCGCTGCAGAACGTGTTCGGCGCCGGGTGGCCGTACTCGGTGACACAGAACGGCTTGTTCAGCACCCGGTGCAAGGCCAGGCCGGGCAGCAGGCCGCCGCGGGCGTTGACCATCGAGACGTTCCGCACGTACCAATTCGCGGAATCCCACGGCCGGCCGGGGAACACGGGGTGCTGCCAGTAGGCATGGCTGTCAATGCAGTCCAACTTGGCCATTAGATTCGGCGTGCTGCAGCCGACGATGGTGCCGATCACAACTCCCTGCACCTTCAGCTTGTCTTTCAGGTAGTGGTAACGCGTTTGCCAGTAAGCATCTTCGGTCTCCCACAGGAAACGCACCCAGTCGCGCGTGGCCGACGACGAGCGGGTGGCGAGCTTATCATGGGGCAGGCTGGCCACCGTGCCCGCCTGCAACGTCTCGCCAGCGGGCAGGCCGGTCACACCGCCGGGGCGCAGGCTGATACCGGCCAGCCAGATCCGCCCGGTCTGCATCGGCGGGTCGAACACCAACCGGGCGTTCTCCGCCTCGCTGCCCGGCTGCACCGTCAGGCGGTATGCCTGCCACTCGGTGGAGAGTTGCACAGCGCCCTCGCCGCCGAGGGTCTGCCACGGCGCATGGCCCATCGCCAGGCTGACTCGCAACGCCATCGGCGCCTCGGCCTTGGCCCACCAAGCGGCCGTGTAGCCCTGCTTCGCCAACAGCTTCAAGCCGAACTGTTCCAACCGCACATGCCACGACTCGGTGCCGATCGTCTGGACGTCGACGCAGACCGAGCGCGCGCCATGTAGGTCGGCCGGTGCGTTGCTGGTCACCTTCGCAGTCGCGTCGGCCGGCTGGTGCAGTTCCAGCGTCCAGCCATCCTGGCCGTGCGAGAAGTCGGCGTTCTTGAGCAGCTCGCCGCCCAACGGCTGAGCACCCTCGGACCACACATCTCTCAGCCGCTCAGTGGTGGCGTAACGCCCCTTCAGCCACTCGTCCCATCGCCCACGCAGTTCCATCTGGAATACCCCCGGGAGCTGGTTGAGCGTCCCGGCCAGCCAAGCGTGGAGCAGGCCGTTCTCGTTGTTGATCTCGACCATCGCCACCGCCGGGTCCGCGGCGTACGTCTTCCCGGTGTAGGAATTGCGGTGCAGCAGCAGGGTGCGATCGTATTCCTTCTGCAGTTCGATCTCCTTGGGATTGAAGAACCCCACCACGTGCCGGCCCTGATAGGGCGCGCTCATCTGCTCGATCTCTGGCGGCAGGCCGTCGGCGGCGTTGAACGGGCGGTAGTTGAGCGTACAAGGTAAATGTAGACGCCACGCTGGATGAGCTGGGCGGTGAAGTAGTCGAGTCGGTCCAGCGCCTTGGGCTCGAAGGTGCGCGTGTCCTTCGCATCGCGCACCAATAGCCCATTCGGAAATCGCTGCATGTCCATGATGTGAAAACGCACGATGTTGTTGCCGAACTTGGCCAGCCGTGCAGCGACCTTGTCGGCCTGGTCATGGGTAGGAAAGGCCGCGCTGAAGGCCAGATCAACTCCGTTCAGGCGAAGGCGCCGCCCGCCAGTGTAAAGATGTCCATCCGGGCCGACGCGCACCGGCCCGAACCGGCCGGCTGGCTTCGGCAACCAGCCGCTGAGATCGGTGATACCGGGCGAAGCGTCGTCCCAGGGCAGCACGAAAGGGAACAGGGGGGCCGGTTCGGCGGCTGCCACGGCCGTCACCAGACATAGTCCAAAGAGCGTAATAAAAGTGCGTTTACTCACTGCCCTAACCTCCCTCAGTGACTGATCGCTGAAATTAAGCCTGATATCCTACAGTAGCGAGTTTAACCGGGATAATCAGGTGAATCAAAGGGAGGCATAGGAGCGGCGGGGTAGCCGTAGCCGCCTTGCCGCTTTTGCACCATTTTTCGGAACGCCGTCAGCCCAGCTTCCCCGCGGCGGTCACCCCCACCCCCGCGTCCAAAAGCCACAAGAGGCGCGTGCCGATCTAGCTACGTCAAGAAAAAACGAAGGTTTTCTCACCGATCCCATCCTCTGGTACTTACGCGCGTCGGTGGGACCGACGCCGCGCAAGGCGACATGAGGCCCCCGGTTCGCAACGGCTTGGCCCGATAAAAGGGGAGAGGTGGAGAAGTGGAGATGGGGAGAATTGGATAGGGGGATAAGGGGAGAAGGGGAGAGTGAGAGAAGTGGAGATGGGTAGAAGGGGAGAGGGGGCGAAGGTGAGAGGGTGATAAGGGGAGATGGGTAGAAGGGGAGAGGGGGAGAAGGGGAGAGGGAGCGGAGAGGCGGCGACGAAAGAGGATTCGCCCAAGATCAGCAAGGATGCTCTCCTGGCCGTCGGCGCCGCGTGCCTGGCCGAAATCCAACGCCGCGGAAAGGCCGCGACAGCCCCGCAGTGCGAGTCCGCCGCACAGCCTTGCGATCAAACGCCACGGAGTATGCCGGAAGGAAGATCCTGGCTGGAACGGCGAGAGGTCGATTCGGCGGACGACAGGAAATGGCCCGGCCGGGAAAAGGCACGGTACGACGAAACGGGACAGCCCGTAGCCACGCGTGTGGAAGTTGATTTACCCTCCAAGGAGCGGCAACCCTCGGTTTCTGCGGAGTTTTTAACTCAGCAGCTACGTCCTGTGGTGAAATCGCGCTATGTCGTCCGCGGTAGAACACGGTGGAAAACGTCGGCAGCCGCCTTTAATCGTCCCATTTTCATCGCAGCGGCCCGTGTCCGTGCAGCGGCCCACGCAGGCCGGAGTCGGCGCCACGGCATTCAACTGCGAAAGGGCGTGGGCGCTGCGGCTGGGGACAGCGGATAGAAAACGGCCGGAGTCGATGAATAACGTCTTGATACGATTTGATCTTTGGCAATTTGGTTCTTGCGACGCGTCGCTCGCGAAAGCGCGTTGCGCAGTCCGGGACGGTCTCGTCAACCGGCCAGGTCAGAGTTCGTCAATCCAGCAACTCCCCTCGGGAATGCGGTTGAGGAAGTCGAGCAACTGCCGCAGCCGGCCTTGGTTGTAGCGGTTGTACTGAAAGACCATCCGCGGCAGCGCGGCCAAGGCGGTTTCTTCCTTTTCTTCCGGCAATGGTTCGCAAATCTCGAAGCGCCCCTCGGCCAGGATATCGGCGAATTGCGTCTGAATCGTCTCCAGCGCCGCTTTGCCGGGCCGCCGGTTGAGCCGCAGCACGAGTTTGCCGTGGACGTAACGCATGCTGTGATAGACGCGGAAGAAAGTCAGCACCTCGTCGACGGCCTCGTCGACGCGATCGGTCCGCCTGTACAGATGCAGGTCCTCGGGGCTGATCATGCCCTTTGCCAGAAGTTGCTTGCGGATGAACGCTTCCAGCGTGGCCCAGTAGTCGCCGCCCGGCTCGTCGAGCATCACCACCGGCACCAGATCGCGCTTGCCGGTTTGCAGTAGCGTGAGCACTTCCAAGCCTTCGTCCAGCGTGCCGAAACCACCGGGCAGCAAACAGATGGCGTCGCTTTCTTTGACGAACATCAGTTTGCGGGTGAAGAAGTATTTCATGTGGACCAGTTTCGGGTCGCCGGCAATGATCGGATTGGACGTCTGCTCGAAGGGCAGGAGGATGTTTAGCCCCATCGAATTTTCCCGGCCTGCCCCGGCGTGCCCGGCCTCCATGATCCCGGCCGCGGCGCCGGTAACGACCATCCATTGATGCTCGGCCATCCGCCGGCCGAACTCGAACGCCTGTTGATAGGCGGGCTGATGGGGCAGGGTACGAGCCGAGCCAAAAATGGTCACCTTGCGGTTGGTGCGGTAAGGGGCAAAGACTTTGAAGGCGTAGCGCAGCTCGCGGAGTGTCCGGCTCAATATCTTGATGTCGCCCCGGCTGGTGCGGTCCTTCGCCAACTTGTCGGCCGATAGTTTGATTTCGTCGATCAGTTCCGCAATCCGATCCGGAGAAACTTCGGCCAAGGCCGGATCGAGACGCGGAAGATCGGAGCCAGGAAGGAGGCCAGCGCCCAATAGGGCCGGCAAAGGGTCGGTAGGTAAGTTGGGATCCACGACGATAAAGTTCCTGGGGATGGTAAGGAGACGAGCTATTATACCGTTGGCCTGCCAGGAGGGGACTTGCCATCCGCAATGGCTTCCGCTACACTCAGAAGAGAATGGCCAATTAGAAGCGAATCTGGCCGGGGATTGAATTATGTGCAATCAGCCAAATAGATATTCTTGATTCCATAAGGAGAAGGCCGGCACAAGTGCCTGGAATCGTGCATAGCTATTGTGCAGAATTGGAAATTGTCTGATTTCCGCCTGCCGATCAGGCCGAGGGACGGCGGTAATGCTGGTAAGCCAGGAGGACTTCGTAAAGGTCCATGGAAATAGTGACTTCGTCGTCTGCAAAGTCGCGGAGCCAGGTACGATCGGAGCGAACCGCATCGGCCAACAGCGGTAGAACTTCCGTCAAGGGAACGTTGATCGTATCGCGGATATTGCTGTCGGCGATATTAACAGTGGCGGACTCTTCCTGGGGACCGTAGTAGACGCGAAGATGATTCGAACGCATGGCGCAGATTCCTTCCTGCCGTGGGGACTTCCTTGTCAGCCGCCGGCTGTTGCGAGGCCCCCCAGTTAGGGACCACAACAGAGCCGACGCGCGGTGCGCTTGGCCACCACTCGGTTGCCCCTTTTATCGGCAAGTGGTCCCTTGCGGGTTTGATCTATTTGAGGGAAAATATCGTTTTTGCCCATCGTCACCCCTGAGACAGTGGTAGTTGATAAGCCGATCTGCTGGAAAATGCGGGGTTTCCTGTTAGTTTAGGCAATATAACCCTCGCCAATCGACTGCTTCGACGAAGCGGTCCTATTACTATTCGCGGGTCTTTATGGCCAGTACGGTAACAATCGACTTGCGTCACGTGGCACGCGGGCTGGACTTTCCTCTCCGTCAAGTCCAGGCGGTCGTTGAGCTCTTGGATGACGGGAACACGGTTCCTTTCATCACGCGCTATCGCAAGGATCAAACGGGCGGACTGGACGAAGAGCAGATTCGGGAGATCCAGGACCGGCTGGCGAAGATGCGGCTCTTGGCCGATCGCAAGCAGACCATCCTGCGTTCGATCGAGGCCCAAGGCAAGCTTACGGAAAAGTTGGCGAAGCAGATCCTCTCCGCCACGACCACCAAGCGGCTGGAAGACCTCTATTTGCCCTACAAGCCGAAGAAGCAGACGCTGGCAACGCTGGCGCGCTCCCGCGGCTTGGAAGAACTGGCCAACGAAATCCTCGATGCCGCTCCGGCGGCCAACGACCTCGACGCCCGCGCCCGCGACTTCGCCAATCCGGACCGCCAAGTGCCATCCGGGGCCGATGCGCTGCTGGGGGCGGGGCATATCCTGGCCGAGCAATTCAGTGAACGGGCCGATCTGCGGCAGCGGTTGCGGGAGATTTTGCAGAAGACCGGGAAGATCGTGACGACGCAGATTGCCCCGGATCCGGTGGTCGCTCCCGCTTTTGTTCCAACCGAAGAGATCAAGCCGCAAGCGGAAACGGCGGGTGGGACAGGTTTTCAAGCTGTCCCAATCGCGGCGGAACCACAACCTGCGGAGACGCCGGCCCAAGAAGCGGTTGCGATCACGGATACTGCAGTTCCCCTCGCTCAAGAGGTTGCTTCCGCTCCTGCGGATACCGGCGCAGCACCGCCGACGGCTGTGGTTGTTGCGGAAAACCACGTGCTTGCTGAAGAGCCGAGGTTCCAGAGAAAGTCGAAGCAGAACCCAGCGCTTCGGAACTCGTTACTTCGGAACTAGACGCTGCTGCGCCGGAACTTACCGAGCCACCGCTTGCGGTTTCGCAATCCCCGCATTCCGTAGCCGAGAAGTCTCCCGACACACCGGCAACTACCGAGTCATCCGCGGCTGAAACGGCAAGCGATTCAGCGAGCGGAACAGAAGTAACCTCGGCCGGCGAGGCAGTTCCGGTTGCAGAGACCGAAACCAGCGGCGCTTCCGGCGGCCGCTCGCAGGGCGCGGGACCGAGAGCGGGCCAAGGCCGAAAAACAGCATAAGAAAGACGCCAAGCGAAAGAAAATCGAGGAACGCCGCATCAAGGCCTTCCGCGATTACTTCAACTACGCAGAAGACATCAAGAAGATCCCGCCGCACCGGGTGCTGGCGATCAATCGGGCCGAACGGGCCAAGGTCCTCCGCGTGAAGATCGATAGCCATCTCGATGCCATGCATGCGGCACTGGATGAAATCCTCGTGCCGCCCGGCCATCCGCATGCCGACTATCTTCGCGGCTGCGCCCGCGACGCGCTGGCGCGCCTGATCCTGCCCGCACTGGAGCGCGAGGCCCGCCGCGAGCTGACCGATCGGGCCGAGACGCACGCCGTGGGCGTCTTCGCCCGCAATCTCCGCAACTTGCTCCTGCAACCGCCGATCCACAACCGCCGCGTGCTGGCCGTCGATCCCGGTTTCAAGAGCGGTTGCAAGCTGGCCGCGCTGGACCAGTTCGGCAACGTGCTCGGGCACGACGTGATTTACCTGATCGGCAGCAAGCCCGGCCGCAAAGAAGAGGCCAAGCAAAAGGCGGTCGAGTTGATCCGCAAGCACGAGTTGACCGTCGTGGCCATCGGCAACGGCACGGCCTGCCGCGAGACCGAAGACTTCTTCGCCGAGATGGTCAGCACGGAACTCAAGGACCAGGGCGTGGCTTACGTGATCGTCAACGAGGCGGGCGCCAGCGTCTACTCGACGAGCCAATTGGGCCGCGAGGAGTTTCCCGAATACGATGCCACGCTCCGCGGCGCCGTTTCCATCGGCCGGCGGCTCCTGGATCCGCTCAGCGAGTTGGTCAAGATCGAGCCGGCCAACATCGGCGTGGGGCTGTATCAGCACGACGTCAAGGCCAAGCATCTCGAAGCCTCACTGGATGAAGTCGTCGAGTCCTGCGTGAACTACGTCGGCGTCGACGTGAACACGGCCAGTCCCGCCCTCTTGCGTTACGTGTCCGGGCTCAATCAACTCACGGCCCGGCGGGTTTATGAATATCGCCGCGAGCATGGTCCCTTCCGCAGCCGCGAGCAGCTTCGCGAGGTGCCCGGCTTCGGCAATGCCACCTTCGTGCAGGCGGCGGGGTTCCTGAAGATCGTGGGCGGCGAAAATCCGCTGGACGCCACCTGGATCCATCCGGAAAGCTATTCGATTGCCACGCGCGTGCTGGAGCGTTTCGACGGCAAGCCTGCCGATCTGGCCGAGAAAGAAGCGGCCGCAAACCTGGCCCAGCGGATGGCGGCGGTTGATCTGGAGGGACTGTCGAAAGACCTCGCGACGAGTGTACCGGACGATTCCGCGGCGAGCGTTCCGGTGGGCGAAACTCCGCCGGTCGAGGCCTTGGCCGCGGTTTCCGTGCGCGAAATCGCAAGCCAGATGTCGACCGAAGCAGGCACAGTCGTGGTGGCGCCAGGCGAAACCACAAGCGAGGTTCCGGATGCAGCGGCGACGAGCGACGCAGTTGCGATAACGTCCCCGGCGACAGCGCTTGAATCGGTCGCGGCGCCCGCTTGCGGGTCGCGGGGTGCTTCCAAGGAAACGGCGGTCGGAACGCTAACGCTGCGCGACATCCTCGCGCAATTGGCTCGGCCCGGCCGCGACCCGCGCGAAGACCTGCCGGCGCCGGTCTTCAAGCAGGGCATATTGAAACTGGAAGACTTGACCCCTGGCATGGAACTTGCCGGCACGGTGCTCAACGTAGTCGATTTCGGTTGCTTCGTCGATATCGGCATGCACGACAGCGGCCTGGTGCACGTCAGCCGGTTGGCCGATCGTTTCATTCGCGACCCGCATGAAGTCGTGGCCGTGGGCGATATCGTCACGGTCTGGGTCATGGAGGTCGACAAGGAACGGCGGCGGGTATCGCTGACGATGGTCCGTCCCGGCTCCGAGCGGTCGCGCCGTCCCGGGCGGGGTACTTGCGAAGCGGGTCGGCGTGCGGGTGGAGGCGAAGGGGCCATTTCCGAACAAGGGGAACAAGCAGCCCAGGATCAGGCAGGTCAGGGCCAGGCGGGCCACGATCAGCGCAGGGGTCAACAGGGCGATCGTCCGCCGCGCAGCGGCCAAGGCCGGCGCGGTGGACGCCCCGGCCAGCAGAATCAACAGGGTGGTCAACCGCAGCCACAGGGCGGACGGCCGCAAGGTGGCCGGCCTCAGGGTGGAAGGCCACAAGGCGCGCGTTCTCAGGGTGCAGGGCCCGATCAAGGCCGCCGGCCGCAGCACGCCGGTGGTCCGCAGCAGGGTGGTGCGCCGCAGGGCGAAGGCGGCCCCGGCGGCAAGCCCCGCGAGGACCGTCGCGGCGGGTATGCTGGACCGTCCCGCCGACCGCGGCCGCAAGGTCCCGCGCAGGGCCAGCCCCGTGAGTTCAAGCCCAAGCCCAAACCGCTCATCCCCATCACCGATGCCATGAAGAAGGGCAAAGAGCCCATGCGGACCTTCGGCGACCTGATGCAATTCTTCGGGGCCAAGACGGACGAGCAGAAACCGCCCGCCAATGGCAACCAGCAGCAGGACAAGAAGGAGGAGCAGGGCGAAAAGCGAACTCCAGCCGTAACGGACGCCTCTGCGGCGCCCGGGTCGACGGAGTCTGCCGCGCCGCCGAGTGGGCCTTCCGCGCCGGTGTTTAGCCCTGAGCCAGCGGCGATGGCGCCCGGTCCCGCAACGCCGCCTTCTCCCGAGCCCGCATTACCTGTCCAGGGCGAGCCTTCGCCTGAACCGCAAACCCCGCCAGCCAACGAAGGCCAGTAAGAACTGGAGCACCGTAGGGTGGGCCGAGTGCAACGAGTCCCACCATCCTTTCGCGTCTATCATGGTGGGACTCGTTGCACTCGGCCCACCCTACATGAGCAAACGGGTCAACTGCCCTGCACCATGGATTTTCAGGAACGACTCGAACGCGCGATCGAACGGGGCCGACGCCAGGGCAATGCCCGGGCGGAGGAGGAGGCCCAAAGGGCCTTGACCGAAAAAGAGCTGCAACGATTGCACTCGCAGGCCCGCCTGCAGGTTTCCGAGCATATCGAGCGTTGCCTGCACCAGTTGGCCGACCGCTTTCCCGGGTTTCGTTTCGAGACGATTGTCGATCAGCGGGGCTGGGGCGCCGCGGTCAGTCGCGAGGACCTTCGCTTACGTCGGGCGCAGCCGCGGCAGACCTGCTTCAGCCGTTTGGAAATGCTCATCTCGCCCGTCTCAGCCTCGTGGATCCTGGACCTGACGGCCAAGGCGACCGTTTGCAACCGGGAGATTTTCAGCCGCACGCACTACCAGTATCTAGCCGAGCTGGACCTGCCGGCCTTCACCGACTTGATCGATCTCTGGGTCCTGGAATTCGCCGAGCGCTACGCCGCCGAATGACGTCCCGTATGCAGCGTCAGATGGACGATCTCCGGCGTGCAGTTCATCCGTAGCGGCAACTCGGCGGAAAGACCGCGGCTGACGTGGAGAATCGTCGGCGGCACGTGATACAACCCGGAAGCATATTGCACGCCGTGGCGACTGGCGGAGAAGACCGGGCCGATCAGCGGCAGACGAATCTGCCCGCCATGCGTGTGGCCGGCCAGCAGCAGGTCGCCGTCGCCCTGCCGCGCCCAGGGAAGCTGATCGGGCGAATGGGCCAGCAGGAGCCGGAAGGGGACCTCGCTCCGCGGCGGGCAAGTCGCCAAGTCGGCCGACGGCTTGAACCAAGGCAACTCGTTGCCGGCCATGAGCACGCGGGCACCCGGTACGCCGGGTCGGCCGAGAACCTCGATCACCTTCCAGCGTCCGCCCAGGTAAATCAGCCCGCAATCGTCCATCACCTGCCGCAGCCGCCGGCAATCGACGCGGAGGTCGTGATTGCCGAAGATGTAGTAGACGCCGAAACGGGCCTTCAAGCGGCCGAGCGTTTCGGGGATCCAGTCGATGCACGGCGGCCTGTCGACGAGGTCGCCCGTGAGGGCCACGATCTCCGGTTCCAAGGCATTGCTCATCCGCACGATCTCTTGGAAAAACGGCTTGCCGACCCTGCCCGTGAAGTGCAGGTCGGAGAGCTGCACGATCGACAATCCCTCCAAAGCGGGCGGCAAGCGGGGAACGTCAAGACCGCGCTCGGTCAGGTCCAATTTCAGGCTCTCGTTGCCCGGCAGACGGACGATCGCCGACCCGGAGTACCGGGTGCCCCGCGGATGATCGGGCGAGTGCAGGACATGGCCCGTGGCCAGGCTGCGGCTGCGGTGGAAGCGGTGGATTCTCGAGACATCGTGCCAGAGCACCCATTGCAGGCGTTTGACGAGAGTTACTCCCGCAGCCAACCAGCACAAGGCCAGGTAGCTCTCCAAGGCCAGAATGCCCGCCGTGCAGGAAGCAGTCGAGGAAAACACGCGCCAGGGCATCAGCGACCTGGGGTCAACCCAGAAAAGCCAACAGGCAACCAGCGGCGGCGGTACGACGAGCAGAAGCAGGAACAGCTTGGTGAGTTCCTTGACGATCGAGTGCGGCCAGCCCGTGGCATGCGAGCGATCGATGACCGAAACCCAGATTGCGGCATGGCCCAAGGCGGCGACAACGAGGAGAAGAACCGCGGCGATCACGTCTGCGGCACCCGTTATGGCTCTTGAAGGACGTGTTCTACCGCATTGAGAAGCTGATCCAAGCGGAACGGCTTGTAGAGAATGGCCCAGGCCGCCAACCCGGCCTTGCGGGCGTTGACGATCGAATGGCCGGGATCATAGCCGAAGCCGGTCATCAAGACCAACGGCACCCGTTTGACCAGTTCCTGCAGTTTGAGCATCAACTCGTAGCCATTCATGTCCGGCAGGCGGATATCGGCAATGATGACGTCGTAAGGCGCATCGGACGTGGCGCGGAACATGCAGAGGGCCTCGGCCCCGTCATGGGCGGTTTCCACCGTGACCCCGTAGCGGTCCAGCAGGGCATGGGCCGCGCTCCGCACGTTGCCGTCGGCGTCGGCGACCAGCACCCGCCGGCTGCGCAGCAGCGGCCGGTCCTCGACCTGGGCGGCCACCGGGTGGGCCTGTCCGGGCGACATCGTCTGGCCGACCTTCTGGATCACCTGCTTGATGTCGCGGGCGTTGCGGAGGATCCGCTGCAAACGCTCGACCACCTCGGGTTCGTGGCCGATATAGCGCTCCATCACGTTGACCGCCTCGTTGAGGATCTCGTCGACCGGCAGGGCCACGGCGCTGTGAATGGCCTCGACGCTCTCGGCGGCCGTGTTCGCCTTTTCGGCCACGAGCAGTTCCAAGGTGTTCAGCGCGGCGGCCACGTCGCGACTGAAGATTTCCAGGAACTGCAGGTCGCTCTCGCTGAAGGCCCGCGACTCCATGCTTTCCACGTTGAAAGTGCCGATCACTTCGTCGTGCAGCAACAGCGGCACGGTCAGCGAACTCTTCGCCCCGCGAACGCCTTCCATGAACAGCGGGTCTTCGGTCGTGTCCTCGCAAAGGTAGCTCTTGCCGGTCGCCGCCACGAAACCGGTCACGCCGTTGCCTTGGGGCAAAGCGAAAAGTTCGCGCATCGCCGCGTCGGGGTCCAACCCCACGGCCAAGAGCGGCTCCAGGCGATTCGTCTTGCGATCCAAGAGACGAATCTCGGCTACTTCGAAGTGCAGTAAATCTTTGGTGAAGTGGATGATGTTCGATTTGAGAAGCTCGATCCTGTCGCGGATCGGCATGTGGAAAACTTCTTCCGGAGTCAGATCGGCCAACTCCAATCCGGCCTGATGGATCGCGGCCAACTTCTGCTGCTGCTGGACCTCGGGGGTTACGTCGCGGACCGTAATAATCAGGTGACGGGCCGGCCCCCCCAACTCGTGGACCGGGGCAGCTTGCACTTGAAAATAGCGATTGTCCTGGTTCCGCAACGTGGAACTTGTTCCCTGGCCGGTTGCCAGCGCCGTGTGGAAGGGACAGAAGTCAGGCCCGAGAATTTCCGGACTGCCGAGTGCGGCATAAAAGTTGACCCCCACGACCGAATCGCGGCCGCTCCATTCACACATCCGGCCGTTGCCCCAGATGATTGTGTTGTCGCTCTCCAGCAGGGCGACGCCGTCCGGCATGCCCTCGAGAATCTGCTCGTTCTGCAGGAGCTTGCCGATCTCGAAGGCCTCGCGGAAGTACTGGGCGGTAACGAAAACACCGTCGAACCGCTCGCGGGTCAGCAGGGCCAGGGCCCGCATCGGATTCTGCACGACAACAACGTCGTGCGATTCGCAGGTGGCCGACAGCGCCTGCTCGACGTTCTCGCGAGAGTCACCGACCAGGAGAATCTTGGGCTTTTCCGACAATATCAACATGCTCCGGCAGAATCCAAAAAACGTTGCCCCCTTGAGCTTGATTATACCGAGCACGGCCGAATCAAACAACCGGGCTGAACGTCCTTCGTAACACGGAATGAATTCCGTTCCATGAAGTGGCATCGGTTCCCTGCTTACGATAAATTGACTACCAACTACGCAAATCGCCCGATTTCACCTGTTCCTCGGCGTCGCATTCGAGCACGGCTGCTACGAACCACAAAGAACGACCCCCACGAACGACCAGAAGTATTTCCCCAGGCCGGAAACGCGGATCAAACTTGGGCGATTTCTCCCGGAAACCGCTGGCCAAGCTACTTCGCGCCTCCAGGTCTCGCGTGTGGTGCGACGATGCAAGAATGGAAAGCCACATTGGGAGTCGAAACATGATACGGGCATTGTTCCTGGGGATTGGTTTCTATCTGATGCTTGCCGGCCTGCAGTGCCTGGCTGTGGACCGTGTGATCTGGCGAGCTTCGGCGGAGCCCGCGCCGATGGCGCTGACCTTCCCCAAGCCGGCTGCCCAGAAGCCGAAGGATTTCCCCCCCGCCGCCTGGGTCCCTTGGAGTCTCATGACCACGGGGGCCGTGGTTTGCCTGTACTCCTTTACCATTCCGGCGCGGATGGGCGGCAAAGCCGCCAAGTGAGCAGTTCGAAAGTATTACGCAACTTTTACACGGCGTAAAATACGGTCGAACATCGGGCGTTTCTGCCGCAAACAACGGGGTTTGCGCCGGCCTGCGATCCGTTTCCAACCAATCTGCCGTTTCGGGGACAGTATCGTCTCTTGACTGCCAAAGCCAATTAATGACAATGAAAACTGTTATTAAGTGCAGTCTACAGGACGAGACGAACGGAAACGAAGATTATGACGAAAACTCTTGGCAACTTGAAAACAATGATCGATGAACACGAAGCGGAAATCGCAACGGCCGTGGTCGCGCCTCTGGCCGGCAGGAACGTCGCCGCTGAGCGCGAGATGATTCGCACGTGGTCCAACGGACTCGATTGGCCGGTGATCGGCTGGTTCGTGTTGCTGCACGTTGGGGCCCTGGCCGCGCCGTTCTGTTTCACTTGGGTCGGCTTGCTGACGTTTTGCATACTTTCCTGGGTCAGCGGCAGCTTGGGGGTTTGCTTGGGCTACCATCGCCTCCTGACCCATGGCAGTTTTCAGACGTTTCCTTGGGTCCGCCGCTTGTTCGGTTTGCTGGGAACGCTAGCCGGAGAAGGCCCCCCGATCACTTGGGTCTCGGTACACCGCAAACACCATCGCTTCAGCGATCAGCAAGGCGACCCGCACTCGCCGCACGACGGCGGATGGTGGAGCCACATGCTTTGGATGTTCCCGCGGCCAAAGGATCCGCAGTGGCAAAAGATGCAGCAGACCTATGGAAAAGACCTGCTCAAGGATCCGTTCTTCCGCTTGCTCGACAAGACGTTCCTGCTCTGGCATTTCGGGCTGGGGCTGATTCTGTTTGGTAGCGGCTGGCTCTGCTGGGACCTGCGGACCGGTATTTCGCTGCTCGTGTGGGGCATGTTCCTGCGACTGGTTTACGTGCTGCACATCACCTGGCTGGTCAATTCGGCCTCGCATATATGGGGCTACCGCAATTATGAAACCACCGACAACAGTCGCAATCTGTGGTGGGTCGGTCTCTTAGCCTTCGGCGAAGGATGGCACAACAACCATCACGCCTTTCCGGGCCGCGCCGCGCACGGCCACCGCTGGTGGGAGATCGACATGACCTATCTGGCTATCCTTGCCATGGAAAGAGTTGGGCTGGCCTGGAAGGTGGTTCGCGGCCGAGGCAAGTAGCTCCCTTCTGCCGGCAGGTATTATCGTATTTGGAATTTCAAGAAAAGCCGCAACCTATGAACAACTTTGCGCACAATAGTCCTTTCCGGCAGAAAGGACTTACCCGTGATCGGGAATGGCGAACGGCGGCAGGATGCTCTTGGGACGCGGCGGACGCACGAGCCCCAACCCTGAATTGCCCTGCCCCAAATTGCTGGGGGCCAAGTCGCTCTCGCCGTTGCCATCGGCGGCATGCCTGCCCGGGCTGCGCGTGTCGCTGAGCAAGTGGCCGTCTTCCATGCGGATGATGCGGTCGGCCCGCACGCCCAAGTCTTCCGAGTGCGTGATCAGCACGATGGTCATGCCGCGCTCGCGGTGCAGTTTGGCGAACAGGTCGAACACCGTATCGGCGGACTTCGAGTCGAGATTGCCGGTCGGTTCGTCGGCCAGCAGCAGCAGCGGATCATTGGCCAAGGCCCGAGCAATGGCCACACGCTGCCGTTCGCCGACGGAAAGTTGCAACGGCTGGTGGTTGACGCGGTGGCCGAGGTTCACCAATTCCAGCAAGTCGATCGCTTTCTGGGGCCGCTGCGCCAGGGGCAGATTGCCCTCGAACATCGGCACCTGCACGTTTTCCATCGCCGAGAGCACCGGCAGGAGATAGAACGATTGGAAGACGAAGCCGATCTTCCGCGCCCGCAAACTGTCGAGGTTGCGGACCTGCGAGACGGGCTGGCCGTCGAGAAAAACCTCGCCGGAGCTCGGCCGGTCGAGCATGCCGAGCATGTTCAGCAGCGTCGACTTGCCGCTGCCGCTGTGGCCCATGATCGAGACGTACTCGCCATTGTAAATTTCCAGGCTGACGTCAACCAGGGCGCGGACCTGCCCGTCAGTATAGAATTTGGAGACCTGCACGGTCCGCAGGATCGGCGCTTCGGTCGAGGAGCGGTTGAAGTGGTGGCCGTTGTTACTCATGGCGTAAAGCCTCCGTGGGCAGCAAACGTGAACCTCGATAGGCCGGATAGGCGGCGCCGATCAGCCCGACGATAATCGCAATCGCAAAGCCCTTGACTACGATATCGACACTGATGGCCTGCTGGACGACGCCGGTGACCGTAGGCACGTAACTGGCAAGCTTGATCAGGCCCAATCCACCCAACGTGCCGGCGATCCCTCCGCCGATGCTCAAGAGCACCGATTCCATGAGGATCATCCGCATGACGCGCGACGGCCGCCAACCGATCGCGCGGAGAATCCCGATTTCTCGGGTCCGTTCGAAGACCGCCATGAACATCGTGTTCAACACCAAAATGCCGCTAATGAAGAGCGTGACAATCGAGACCAGCCAGGCAAACCCCGTGATGATTCGGACTTGCCCGTTCTGTTTCACGAAATCGCTAGGCGACTTGGCGCGGACCGTGCCCGACAATCTGCAACTGTCGGCAACCGGGCCTTCGATTTGGTCGCGAATGGCGGCGACGGCAGCCTCGCTCGGGTCCTTGACTTTGACCGTGCATCCGGTCATCAATCCCGTCTTGCCGAGAACCTTTTGGGCATCGTCCAAGAGCATGACGACCATACCGTTTTCTAGATCTTCACCACTCTCAAAGAGGCCGACGATGTGAAACTTCGTGTCGTTGATGGTGAGCGACTGCCCAACCTTCAACGACTTGACCGTGGCCAATGTGTTCCCCACGAGAATGCCTTTGCTGCCAGAATCCCGGTCCGATAGATATTCACCATCGAGGATCTTCAACTCGCGAAACATGTAGTTCCCGGGCGGCCAGCCCTGGATGCCCACCGGTTCCTGGCCGAAATCTTCGATGTTCTGAAAATCGACCAGTCCGGCGCATGTCGCGGACACGCCATCCACTTTCTCGATCGCCGTTGCCAACTTCGCGGGCAACGTGCCGCTAAGAGGGTTGAGCGAGCCCTTATTGGTGACAATGAGCGAGACCCCGCGATCGACGTAGAGTTTCAGCATCGACTTGCTCAGGCCATTGGCTAGTCCTACCAAGACGACCACGAAAGTGACCGCCAGGGCCATGCCGGTCATGGTAAGTGTGCTGCGAACCGGCCGCCGCAGGACGTTTCGAAAGATAAAGGTCGAAAATCGCATGGATGCTACCTGTCGTCGAAGTCAAGGAAGCCGCCGCCTATGCCTGAATATGAGACTTCCCTGGTCTCTATCTATGATACCGCGTTTCCGCAGGTGGTCTAGATCATTAGCCCTTGCCACGCAAACTAAATTCTCCAACAAAACCAAAAAAGTGGAGAGCCAGGCAAGCCAGGGAGCTTGTTCGGGGGTAGGGTGCGGTCAAGCGAATCGCAGACCCACCATCTGGGTCTCATGGTGGGTCTGCACTTCGCTTGACCGCACCCTACGTCAGACCACCCAATCACGTCTTTTGCCCACTGGCAGGAGCGCTTATGCCCTCGGGTACCTGGGGGGTGGCAATGTCCAGTTCCGTGGGAAGCTTGAATTCGGTGGGAAGTTGACTCTCGGGGGCCTTTTCCGCCGTGGCGGGGGGAATGGCCTTCGATGCGTCAAACTTGGGGGCTTCGGGGGTGTTGCGAACCGAAGCCGGTGGCGCCATGCGACCGTCGGCGCTCATCCCTCGATCCTGGAAGCCCAGAATCATGTATGCCACACCTATGGCACCGAGTAGGACCAGCACCAGGAGCGTCGTCGCCGAAATAAAGATTACTTTTTTCATGTTTTTTGATCCCGATAATCTCTGAGTCTACAACTTCGCATCTACAACCATAATCTTATCATCGGATTCTTGCTGGATTACATCTGTTATGAATTTACGAAAAATGCGCAGTTCCGGGTTCGCACGCAAGTTGCCAAAGATAGGAATTGTGGGGGGATAGCAGTAGGGTGGATTTTTGCCCACCTCTGCCTTCTATTTTAGACGAGTGACGGCCAAGGCCCACCCTACGGCCAAGAAAAGACGGACCCCACGAACAGAATCCTTCTGTGCGTGGGGTCCTCGTTGCGCAACGAACGTGCTGCGAGCCGCAAGGGGGACGCTCGCGGCCCGCACGATGAAACACAGGTGCCTACAACATTACAACCTACCGTTACTTGACTATCAACCGTTACTTGACTTGATCGAGCTTGACCGGATGGCCTTCGTTAGCGGCGATCATGGCCGCCTCCAAGACGCGCTGCGTCTGGTAGGCATCGTTGAAATCGGGGATCGGCAGCGTCGGCTGCTGGCCGCCCAGGACGCGGAGAATATCATACGCCTCGTTGACAAAGCCATGCTCGTAACCGATCAGGTGGGCATCGGGCCACCAATTGCCCACGTAGGGATGGTCGCCGCCGTGGGTACACATGATCGTGGTCCAACCCTGCACTTCGCGGGGCAGCGTGGCATCGTAGTATTGCAGTTCGTTCATCCGCTCGAAATCGAACTTGATCGAGCCCTTCGTGCCATTGAGCTCCAGCGTGTTGCGATTCTGGTTGCCCGTGGCCTGCCGTGCAGCCTCGAAACTGCCGACCGCGCCGCCGGAGAAACGGGCAAGAAAGAGCACGGTGTCGTCGACCGTCACGGGCCCCTTGCCGCTTGCCCCCCCACGCCCGGCCGCGATGCCGCCGGTCGAGACGCCGCTGGGCAACGTCCGCTCCTTGATGAACGTCTCGGCGATCGCGCCACAAACGCAGGTGATTTCCTGGCCCGTAACGAAGCGGGCCATGTCGATGATGTGGGCGTTCAAATCGCCGTGGGCGCCGGAACCAGCCAAGTTCTTGTCGAAACGCCACAACAGGGGGACGGATTCGCCGGCCCAGTCCTGTAGATAGCACGCCCGCACGTGGCGGATCTCACCCAGCCGGCCTTCTTTTACCAGTCGATAAGCCAAGCCCACGGCCGGGACACGGCGATAGTTGAACCAGACGAAGGTCTTGACGTTGGCCTTTCGCGCGGCCTCAACCATTTCCCGGGCGTCAGACAGCGAACCGGCGATCGGCTTCTCGCAGGAGCAGGCCTTGCCGGCGGCGATGGCCGCTTTGGCGGGCGGGGCGTGCATATAGTTGGGCGTGACCACGTCGACCAGGCCGATTTCCGGCGAGCAGACGAGTTGCTCCCAATTGGTCGTCGATCTTTGCCAGCCCCAGTTGTCCGCAAAGGCCTGGGGATTCTCTTCCGCCTGGCCGAAGACAGTATGCATTACCGCCTGCAAGGGCGGCTTGAAGAAACGATTGACCTGGCCCCACGCGTTGGAGTGCGTGCGGCCCATGAAACCTTGTCCGATAAGTGCCACATTGAGCTTCGACATATTGCTGTGTCCCGGCGTGTTTCCAATGCTGCGTTCAATGCTACGTGGGGTTATATTCCGAATTGCAATTCTTTGCAAGAGGCCGGCGGAAATTTTTTTGTGCGACTATGGAGTGCGTTGGGTGGCATGCCACCCAAGTCGGGAAGTTGTTCTTCAGTACATCCTAGGCCCGTCTGGCAAACCGCGGTAAAAACGGGTACGATGCAGGGAAGGTCGATTTTCCCGAGAATCTTGCCGGCAAAAGGAGTTTTGTGCCATGTTCTTGTCGATAAAGCCATCGCGTCTTGGTGCCGGGTTGCTGACCGGCCTGGGAATTGGGCTGGTGATTGGCATGCTGTTTGCCGGTGGCTGGCCGAGTGCCCCCCTAAATGCCGTGGCCACCGACCGCACCGACGGATTCGCCATTGCGACGGGCTACTGCGATGAATCGGTCGAGGCGGTCTACTTCCTCGATTTCCTCACGGGCGACCTGAGCGCGGCGGTGGTTTCCAAGCAGAACGGCCACTTCAACGCCTTCTACACGCATAACGTCGTTGCCGATTTGGGCCTCAATCCGGCCAAACCCCCGCGGTTCCTGTTGACGACCGGGACGGTTGACCTGCGGCGGACGGGAGGCAAAACTACTACCTTGAGCAAATCGCTGGTTTATGTCGCCGAGTTGCAGTCCGGCAAGGTAGCCGCATACGCGATCCCCTGGTCGAGTTCCGCCTGGAACGCAGGCCAAACCCTGCGCGGGCAATTTACCTTGTTGGATGTCGGCCGTTTCCGCAACGCCGGATCGGGCAAGGCTAGTGAGTAGCAATGCAAATTTTTGTCAACGACCAACCTTGTGATACGGCCGATGCCTGCACGGTCGCCGCGCTGCTGGAGCAACTGGGCCTGACCGGCAAGCCGGTCGCGGTCGAGGTGAATCTCCAGCTTGTGCCTCGGCAGCGGCATGCCGAACACCTCCTTGCAGGCAATGATCGGTTAGAGATCGTCACCCTGGTGGGCGGCGGATAGAAAACTATGTCTACACCATCTTCTGATTCATTGCGGATCGGTTCCCATACCTTCCAGAGCCGCTTGATCGTCGGCACGGGCAAGTACTCGAGCTACGAGTTGATGGGCCAATCGCTGGACATCTCGGGCACGGAATGCATCACCGTGGCCGTGCGGCGCGAGCGGCTCATCGACGCGGCCGGCAAGAACTTGCTGGACTTCGTCGATACCAGCCGCTACACGATTCTGCCCAACACGGCCGGCTGCTTCACGGCCGAGGATGCCGTTCGCGTGGCCCGACTGGGGCGCGAAATCCTCACGCAGATGAACAATCCGGGGGCCAATTGGGTAAAACTCGAAGTGCTGGGCGACACCAAGACCTTGCTGCCCGACCCCGTGGCCACGCTCGAAGCCACCGAGAAACTCGTGGCCGACGGGTTTCAGGTGCTGGTCTATACGAGCGACGATGCCGTGGTTGCCCGGCGGCTGAAGGCGGCGGGGGCGACGAGCGTCATGCCGGCCGGCAGCCCGATCGGTTCGGGCCAGGGCGTGCTCAATCCCAATGCCATCCGTATCTGCCTGGAATATCTCAAGGACGGCGATGCGGATTATCCCGTGATCGTCGATGCCGGAGTGGGTACGGCCAGCGACGTGACCGTAGCCATGGAACTGGGCGTCGACGGCGTGTTGCTGAACACCGGCATCGCCCACGCCAAGGACCCCTGCCGAATGGCCAAGGCCATGCGGTTGGGCGTCGAGGCCGGACGCCTGGCCTATCTCTCCGGCCGGATACCCAAGAAGCTCTATGCCACGGCCAGCAGCCCCTCAGAAGGCACGATCGCTGGAAGGAAATAAGTTTGGCAAGCTAGCCGTTGGGTGGCACGTCGCTGAGCCTGCGAAGGACGTGGTTTCGCGTGTCACTACGTCCTGGGCTAGGCACTACCGACCGGCATGAATTCGATGTCCTGAAACTCGGCTGGAAGATACTCGCCTTCAACAGACGAATAGGTGACGGCGGCAGCAAACGCGGGCATTCCAAGTTCCTTTATCAAGGCTTGATGCCTCTCGAGCTCTCCCACTATCTCCGGAAGTTCGCCAACGAGCAAATTGGCGCGAAGAAGCGTCTCGACACGTTCTTTCTCGCGAGGACGCCCAAAAGCCTCGCACAGCGCTTCGCTATTTCCCCCTTCAGGCGGGCCGGGATCCGCATCGGGGTCAAAATACTGGGGCAACGAGTCATAGAAATCACAACACTCACCCGCTTGGAACAGCCAAAGGTAAAGGACGTCGTCGTCGTGAAGTGCCGCTGCCAGCACGGGCGAGGCAAATTCATCTGACAGCTTCCTACCAAGCTTCTCGATCTCCATGAAATCTTGTCCTTCGGTCTCGCGCTCGTAGACTACTGTACATCGATCAAGCGTTGGGCTGACGAATGCGCTCGTCCGCATTTCTCGCAGCGCGGCCATGACCCTTGCACGATCGGGTCCACACGTCGTAAAGGTCGTGTAAAAAAGGCCCATAGATTATCTCAGATGCGAGACTGCCACTGGTGGTTATCGGGCATTCTGCCTCAACTCCGCAAGAACCTTGGCGAGCGTCTCCTTCGACAGCGGCAGCGCCTCGGCCTCGCGCACCGTGGCCGCCGTGTTATTTTCGGGGAAGATGTGACGAATATTCCATCGGTCGCCGTAGTAGTAAAGCCTGGCGATGTCGTCATACGCGGGCATAAGATAGAGGTCGACCACACCTTCAACGCCTGGCGCAGATCGCCCTACCGGTTCGAGCAGAATCCGGCAGGTGTCTTCCTGCATGAGCAGCGCCGGAACCCGGTGCTTGCCGATCCAATCGTCATCGAGTGTCTTCTCCACGCGGCGGGTGGACTAGTTCAATTCCTTTGCCCACCGCTCGACCTGGCCGACCAGCGATGCGACGCGTTCGATCCACATCGACCGGTCCTCCATCCGGGCGGCAACTTCCCTCTCGATTTCCTCGCGAGCAGCGCCGGGATCGTCCGGAGTCCGGCTCCAGTCGAAAGTTGGCGCACGCGATTCCGGGCGCACCGCGACCACGAATTGTAGTATCCGCTGCGGAAAGCCGCCATTGCCCTTCCCCTGCGGAAGACCTTTCGGCACGAAGGCAAAAACGAGGGCGCCGCTCGCCTTCTCCGGTTCATAGACGCTGACCGTGAATTGCTCTTTCTGGGATGTCTGCTCGTTCATCGGAAGTCTCCTCGAAAGGAAAATTGGCGGACTGAAGCGAATCGGTCGTCGCTCTTATTATAGCAGGTCAGAACAGGGGCTGAAAATCGGACTGACTTCGATGTCCGGCGTCTTATCGCGCGTCTCACCAGAACGAACGCCCCGGATCGAATGGCCAATAGATCTTGCGGCTGCCGCCGAATCGCAGTTCCACGCCGGCGGTCAACGAGAGGTTGTGCTGCGTTTGCAGGTGGTTGCTGCTCAGGGCAATGTCGTCGAGAAAGTCCACGCGAACGGCCAGGTCCTCGCGGCAGAGATATTTCACGCCTGCTCCCAGCGGCAGGGAGAGACACGTGGTTTGTTCGTTCGTGCCCAGGCTGTCGGTGAAATAGATGTTCGTCATGCCCATGCCGGTGAGAAAGTAGGGCCGCAAGCTAGTCTCGCCACAGGGGTAATAGAGGATTTCAACGTCCCACTGGAACAACTCGGCCACGCGGCCGGGATCGGCGAAGGTAAGGCCGTTTGCTATATCTCTTTTCAGCAAGGCCAGCTTGGCGTCATAGCTGTCGTAGAGTTCCGGCGAGCCGAAGGCGAATCGCGTTTCGGCACCCCAGTTCGGATTGACGTCCCAGCCCAACCGCCAACCGCCGTCGAAGCCGCACTTGGTCCCCACCCAGTCTTCGATCAATGGCCCGCCGTTGACGATGCCGGCGAAACAGCCGACGCTCAAGGGATACGCGCTCCAATTGGCCCAAGATGCCTGCCCGCAATCCGCTTTCAACCGGCCCAACAGCGATGAAAACGGGCGACTGCTGGCCCAGCCGGACTGCGGTTCGTCGTCGCATGGTTCGGCGGGGCAAGGAGAACACGGTCCCGTCTCTGCCGCGGCCGTTGAAGATTCTGCCAGCTTGCCCCCCGCGGGCGCAGTCTGACCGAGCGACGTTCGCATCGGAACGATCGCTGCGATGACCAGCAGAAGCACGAGTTTGCAAGTGCCAGACAAGGGCAAACCCCAAGTTTTCGACGAGCGCTGGAAAAAGTCCGTAAGACGGAACTTATGCCGTTCGAACGGATTGAAATCCATTCTACAGAAAAGCAACGCGGATTATGCCGATGTCGGCCAGGGGTGTCAATGCGATATGGCTGCTCGAAATTGCCTATCGCTGTGTGGTGCTAGGCGAGCCTGTCTGGACGAAACCTCCCTAATTGCCTGCCTTGCCCAGTCCTCGCTACGGCCGCTTAGTTTCACGCCGCGGCCAAACAGTCGCGCGAAAAGCGGGTCAACTCGATCAAATCTTCGAAGCGCTGAAGATAGACGTCGGCCCGGGCGTCCGGGTCGCTGTTAAAGGCGATCGTCGCGAGTCCCTGGACCGCGGCCCCGCGCAGCTCCCGCGCGTCGTGCCCGACAAAGGCCACTTCCGCAGCCGGCAATTGCAGGGCTGCCAGGGCCGCACGGTAGCAGGCGGCGTCGGGCATCGTACACCGCAGGTCGCGGGAGGAGAGTACCGCTGTCCAGGGCGATTCGCCCAAGAGTTCCGTCAACTGCTGCCGGATCGCCTCGCCCGAATACTCGCAATTGCACAACACGCCGAGTTTCATGCCGGAAGAGTGGAGTTGCGCAAGGGTCTCGCGGACGCCGATCAACGGGCGATGGTCTGCGTCGCTATGACGGCGATGGGACTCCAGAGCGCGATGGACCTCTTCGGCCTGGCCGGCCGAGAGGCCGGCCGAGATCAGGAAAGCATCCAGCGCGTCGCTGAAAGGCAGCTCTCCTCGGTAAACGCCATCGAGGAAATCGCGGTCGAAAATACGGAAGAATGGCCCATACTCGGTCCGTAGCCCCAGCCGCACGAGCAATCGCAGCAACCACCGCCGCCAGTCCGTATCGTCATAAAGGATATTGCCGGCGTCGAAGAGCAGTCCACGAATGGGCCGCGGCGCAGGCGCGGTCTGCGCGGCTGGTTGGCCGGCTGGAAAGCAGTGGCCTTGATCCTGAAGGGAAAGGGGAACCCATCCAAGAAGAGCCCGTCGAGCCCCGTCTGTCGCGTGGCCATCGGATACGAATCCTTTCGCAGGCGAGCCGATCCGTCCTTGAACTGTGGCCTTTGAAACACCACACGCCGTACGTACGGGCGGCAATGTAGCACGGTGGGGCAGTGCAGTCAAGCGGAATTCACGCGACGGTGACAGCGATGCTGGCGGGGAAAAAGACAAAATCCGAAATGATTTCGGATTTTGCCATCCGGATTTCATTTTCCAATCGCCAGCACCTCATATAGCCTCCGGTCCGCAAGACTTTCGATCACGAGATTCGCTGCGCTGAAATCCTGGCGGCAACTGTGCTCGCCGGGTACGGCGACGGTGAACGCACCCGAAGCGGCTGCGGCCCGGCAGCCATTCTGACTGTCTTCCAACACGAGCATTTCCGCGGGCGGCACGCCGAAACGCCGGGCGGCCAGCAGGTAAATCTCCGGATCCGGTTTTCCCTGCGTGATGTCTTCGGACGTGAGAACGAAGCGGAACCGTGGGGCCAGTCGGAATGGGGCCAGGCAGGCCTCGGTCAGCCGGCGGCCACTACTGGTCGCGATGGCCTTGGGGATGCCCGCCGTCTCCAGGGCGGCCAACAGTTCCAGCAGGCCCGGCATGGCCGTCAGGCGCCCGTTGAGCAGGCCGAGGAAGATTTCGTCGCTTTCCGCGGCGAGCACGTCCCACGGTTCATGCAGTCCGTGCCAATCGATCACGACCTCGAACGCCGCCCGGGGCGGCAGGCCCATCATGGCGTCTTTGAGTTCCGGCGTAAACGAGCGTCCGCGTCGCGCCAGCAACTCGGTTCCAGCCAGGGTGTATACGTCCTCCGTGTTGAACATGAGGCCGTCCATATCGAAGGTGACTGCGAGCATGGGGAAGAACTTAGGGCTTAGAACTTAGGGCTTAGAACTTAGAACTTAGGGCTAAGAACTAAGCTCTAAGAACTCCTACTTCATCTTATACACAACGAAGGACTCATTTTGATACTCTACCGGCAGCGGCAGCATCGGCAGGCTGACCTGCGTAACGAGATAATCGGCCTTGTACTTCTTCGCCAACTCTCGCAGCCTCGGGGCCCCGGCGTCGGCCAGCGATATATAGTACTTGTCCAGCGGCGGCTGGTTGCCGGTCGCATAAATGTCCTGGATCCGCTTCCCCCAGGCGACGAGGCTCTTAGCGTCCTGCGGCGTCTCTTTCCAGTTGACCACTTCGCCGCGACCGGCATACCACTTGAAGGTCGACGCCATGCGGGGAATGAGGAACCGAGCGTCCGGCGGAGTGTGCTCCGGAGCTGATGCCCAGCGGCAGACATCGACCCAGTCGCTGTAGTTTCGCAGCTTATCCGCCCGCGGTTGCCGGGGAAACAGCGGCCGCTGCGGTCTGCCGGTCACCCAAAGACAGGCCGACCGCCAGGCAGTGCCATCGACCTGCCGTTCGACGAAGGGCGGGTCGGCGAACAGTTTGAGCACGACGCAATCGACTGCGTGGAAGGCGGCCACCGCGATCACGGCTGCCAGCGCCACGCGCATCTTCCGCTGGACGAACCACCGCACGCTCAGCAGCGCAAGGCCCAACGGAACCGCCACGTCGGCCAGCCGATACCAATAGAAACGCATCCAGCCGGCGGCCAACGCCCGGGTTTGGTCGTAATGGGCCAGCAGGCTGATCGCCGCCCCAATCAGGGCAATCACCACTGCCGCGGCGGTGAACCCCCACAGGCGTCTCGCGCCGGGATTGTCGCTTGCGCTCGGCCGCAGCAGCAGCCATAAGCCGACAAGGAAGAGAAACGGCAGCACGAACCCATCGGACCAGAACTTCGTGGGATCGAGGTGATGGGAAAACCGCTCGAAGACATAGATCTGGCAGGCCTGTTTTGCGATGTCCGGTTTCACACCGCGATTCATCAGCAGCGCCGGTACGAGTCCGGGCAGGGCTAGCAGGAACGCAACCAGCGGCGCGATCAAAGAGGAACCAAGGCCACTAAAGTAGCAGGCACAGTCCCTGTGCCGTCCGCCCGCGTCTAACGGTCCCGCAAATCGATCGGTAGCGGATTGCGGCTTTCCTCGCTCGGCGGACGGCACATCGACCATGAGTACACGGTGCCCGGTGCCTGCTACTTTGCTAAACGTCCAATTACGCAACATCCACACCGCTCCCGCCGCCACCGCCGCCCAGCCGCCGACGAGGATATGAAACGCCGACGCCAGCCCCAGCAAGAGCCACATCCGATTCCAACAACCCTCGACCAGGGCCTCCAGGGCGAGGAAGATCAGCGCGAACGAGAACCCTTTGCTTTCCGCTCCGCCCACGACCCACTCGCCCGCCATGTTGTAGTGTTGGAGAAGAAAGACGAAAAGGGTCGCCGTCAGGACCGAGATCCACGCCTTCGGCACGACCGCCCTGCTGAGCCGTTGCCACGACCAGGCCAGCAGCGCCCAGGTCAGCAGGCGGACGGTCCAGGCGAAGGCCGTCGGTTTCAGCAGCAGGGCCAGCCAGCCGACGCTGAAATAAAATACGGCGTGCGTATCGGCGGTATGCAGGAACCAATCGCTGGAGGCCCAGTGCGGGTCCCAATAATGGATCGCCTTTCCCAGGTAATACGGCTCGTTCACTTCCGGCACGGGCCAGGCGCCCTGCAAGCAGAAGACGAGGAAAATCAGCAGCGATTCGAAGATGGCTTGACGGCGAGACATGGATATCGAGTGTGCCATATTACGCTGCGCTTGGCAAGGTGGCCAGCCGAGCGCTATAATCGGAAAAGAACCACGAAAGACACGAATCACACGAAAAAGAAGAGAAGAGGGCAGAAAGGAAAATGATGGAAAGGAATATGGGAATCCGCATTTTCCTTTCCCACATCTTCCTTTCCCCTATTTTTATGTCCGTCATTTTTCTGTCATTCCATTGGTCGAAGGAATAGCTCTATGGGCAGAGTCGGCATCGGTTTGAATCTGGAAGCAGTCAGAACTTCGCATAAGTCGTTTGAGTGGGGCGTTCAATTCGCTGCGGAACTGGGCTACGAGTACATTGAACCGATGGTCCATTGGGGCCGGGAACTGCTCAGCGAAGCCCGCTATTTCCACAGCGTTTCCATGCTCGACGACCCCCTGCGGATTCGCCGCGCGGTGGAAAAGCATGGGCTGAAGCTCTCGGCCCTGTCATCGCACAGCCAGCTTTCCAAGCCTGAGATTGCCGTCGAATATCTCAAACAGGCCGCGCGCTATGCGGCCGAGTGCGGGGCCCCGGTCATCAATACCCACGAAGGTCACAAGCAGGACTGGACCACCGAAGAAGAGGATTTCGTGCTGATCCGCTACTCGATCATGGAGGCCGTCAAGGTCTGCGGGCCCCGCGGCATCAAGCTCGGGCTGGAGATGCACCAGACCTATTCGCTCATCCCGGACAAGTACGACCGCATCTTGAACCTGGTCTCCTCGCCGAACGTGGGCGCGAACTTCGACACGGGCAACGCCTATCTCGGCGGCATCGATCCCATCACCTGGCTCGAGCGGATCAAGCACCGGTTGGTCCATACGCACGCCAAGGACATCAGCATCCGGCAATCGGAATCCGAGCGGGGCAAGGTGATGGGCACGCCCGTCGGCTGCGCCTGCGGCGATGGCGTGATCGACTGGGCCGGAGTCGTATCGATTCTGCGTTCGATCCCCCAGGACATCGTGCTCAGCGTCGAGTGCGGCACCTTGGATCAGGCCGCCCGGAGCATCGAGCATTTGCGAAAGGTGGTGGGGTAGCCTCGCAGAAAGAGGGGAGGGAACCTTGGCCGGTCGGCAAGAAAATGGCCGTGATGTGGGCGAATCGCATTTCGATGTCGCCAAGTGCTCTCGCCACCAGAGGGTGACTTATGTTAAAATAGGTTGTTTGCCCCTTGCGGTTTTTCGCCCCGTGGTCAGGATGACAGGAGTCGGAAAGGCATGGATAGTTGGAGCATCGCCCTGTGGGTTGTGGCCGGGTACATCGCCGTGGTTGCCCTCTTGCGTCTCATGGCCCATAAGCGCAACGAGGTGATGGCCGAGTTCCGCGCCGAGGTGGGAAAGGAAAAGGGCCGCCGCAAGGCCGCCGAAGCTGCTAAACAGGCTAAGGCCTCAAACGACAAAGCAGCGTAAAATGGAATTGAGAAGGTATTCGTCCCCGCCGACCCGGGCACCATGTACCCATGGTCGACGGTGGAATAATGACTGAGCAGCTATGTCCAAACGCCTCTACATCGAGACTGTCGGCTGCCAGATGAACGTGCTGGACAGCGAATTGATTGTTTCGGGCCTCGTCCAGGCGGGCTACGAACTGGTCGATAGTCCGCGCGAGGCCGACACCATCCTCTACAACACGTGCAGCGTGCGGCAACATGCCGAAGACAAGATCTATCGCGCCCTGGGCCGTTTGCGTCCGCTCAAAGAACGACGGCCGGAGACGATCATCGGCGTCCTGGGATGCATGGCCCAGAAGGACCAGAACTTGATCTTCCGCCGCGCCGGACACGTCGACTTGGTCGTCGGGCCGGGCCAGATCAACCGCCTGCCGGAGATCCTGGCGGAAATGGCCGCCGAGCGCTATCGCCAACCGCGATTGGAAGTGAGCCTCGACCGCATGACGGAGCGGCGCTCGCTCGTCGAGGAGAGTTTTGCCAAGTTCGATCCGCCGCGGCCGCCCGAATTGCGGGCCTCGCCGTTCCAGGCGATGGTGCGGATCATGTTCGGCTGCGACAAGTTCTGCAGCTACTGCATCGTGCCCAAGGTCCGCGGGCCGGAGCAGAGCCGCCCTGCCGCCGAAATCGTGGCCGAGGTTCGCCGCCTGGCTGCCGATGGCTGCCTGGAAATTACGCTGCTGGGCCAGACCGTGAACAGCTATAAGGACACGCGCGAGGGCCGGACGTTGCGGCTTTCCGACCTGTTGGCCCGACTGAACGAGATCGACGGCCTGCGGCGGATCAAGTTCGTCACGAACTATCCGCGGCACACGACCAACGATCTGTTGCAGGCCGTCCGCGACCTGCCCAAGGTCTCGCCCTATCTGCATGTGCCCGTGCAGAGCGGTTCGAACGAGCAACTGAAGCGGATGAAGCGGGGCTACACGGTCGAGTATTATCGCGAGATGGTCGAGCGGATTCGCTCGATCGTTCCCGCTGCGGCGATCACCAGCGACTTCATCGTCGGCTTCTGCGGCGAGACGGAGGAGGATTTCCAGCAGTCGGTCGAGCTCGTTCGCTGGGCCCGTTTCAAGAACAGCTTCATTTTCAAGTACAGCGAGCGCCCCGGGACGAAGGCCGCCGGCGCCATGCCCGACGACGTGCCGGACGAGGTCAAGCGGCGGCGGAACAACGAATTGCTGGCCGTGCAGAACGCCATCAGCCTGGAGGATAACCTTCCCCTGGTGGGGAAAGATGTCGAGGTGTTGGTGGAAGGACCGAGCAAGAGCGCGCAGAAGCGGGCCGCAGCTACGGATGAAGTGGTGCAGCTTGTCGGCCGCACGGTGAGGGACCATATCGTGGTCTTCGACGGCCCGCGAGCACTGACCGGGCAGATCTTGCCGGTGCGGATCGAGAAGGCCGATGCATTTACGCTGTATGGACGGATGATATAATAACGATAACCTGACTTCCCGGCGAGACGAAATCGTGTTCGCAGGTTTTGCAACAATAAACCAGGGATTTCGCGAGGAGAATAAACAATGACGTCGCGTGAACAGATATTGCAGGACGCCCTTTCTTTGGCGCCGGTCGATCGGGCCTTCGTGGTGGATCAGTTGGAGCAGAGTCTGGACAAGGGTGGGTTTGCTTCGCCGGAAATTGCCGCCGCCTGGGCTCAGGAAATCGGACAGCGGGTTGCGGCCTACGATCGCGGGGAAATTCAAGCTGAAGACGCTGACGTAGTCTTGCAGCGCATGCGACGTTTTCTTGCCGACCACCGACGGCGGAAAGCCGGATCGTGAACGTCAGGATTCTCTCGGTTGCGGAAGTTGAAGCCGCCCAGGCTGCGCTGCATTATGAGGAACGGCAAGCGGGGCTTGGCGACCAGTTCCTGACCGAGTTCCATCATGCGCTGGACCGGATTCGCCGCGATCCAAGACTCCTTGGTCCGATGGAGAACTACGCCGGGCCACACGAACTGAGACGTTGCTTGTTGCACCGGTTTCCCTATATCGTCATTTTTCTTGTCTAACCCGACGAAGCAGTGGTTATCGCCGTCAGCGATGTCCGGCGAAGTCCTTTTTACTGGTTGGAACGGCTGGATTGAGGCAATCAAGACATCAGTTGTCATCCGCCTTGGAGACAAAACGATCATTTATCCAATAAAGCGTGTCGGCAAACACCTTGCGCATTATTTGGGCGTCCCGTAGATGTAGTGGTCGAGATGCTCAGTCAGGTCCGCCGGTAGGCGGTCCCATTCCTCCATGGGAACGTCCGCCCAAATGGCGCGCAACTGGTCTTCGATCGCCGGTGTGTTCGGGTCGAAATCTTCCGTCGCCGGCGCAGCGAGTTCCACGCGCACTGCGGCCCCGTCAGGCAGGACAACCGGTCCCGCTAGCCGGATGAGCCCGTTTTCGACGTAGCCTTGATAGACCATGATTTTCACCTCCGCTACAGGTCAATGACGCTCCAGCAAACGCACGGGCGACCGGATCGGCCGCAGGATTGACATCGCCCCGGCCCATTCCCATCCTCGGCGGGCGCTTTCGAGCGCCGCCGATCTTGCCGGCCGCAGGCCTGATCGAGACCGTCTGCCGCCGCCCGATGCGGCTGTTGATAAAGGCTGACTTTGCCACACCTTTCAGAATCGAAGGCGGTGCGGTAAAGTAACATGGGTAACCGTCAAAGAATCGCCATCCCCTAAAGCCGAGGGCCGCGAGTTTGTCCGCGAACAAGTCAGGCGTTGGCATTATGGTGATTTGGTAGCAAGCCCACGAATTATGTCGAGCCGGTTGGGCGGTGCATCTGGGGCCAGGAAATCAGGAATGGTGGATGGCGTCCGTTTGGGTCGCCGCAGGAACTCGACCGGCCACTCGACGATCCGCTCCTCGATGACATGGATATAATGTTCGGGCTCAGGCTCGTTGATGTGTTCGCGCTGCACAATCAACGCGAGCGGCTCCTCGGCTCCTTGAATGTCCTGAGAACTCTCCAACGCCTCGGCGTAAGTGGCAAAGGAATAGTAATAATCACTGCCTTCGTTTTCGTCCGGCGATCCCCGTTCAGGATGACACCAAACCCGATACTCAAGAACCTCGTCCCACACCAATCCGCCGCCTGCTCTCGCCGTACCTGGATAAGTACCCACCTTTGCGGGATCGACTGCATCTGGATACTCGGAATGGCTCATGGATTATCCCTAACGACTCAAGCTCAGCGACCCGGCTCGCCGAATTACGGCAGAACATTATCGCATTTTCGCCGCCAAGCATAGCGTTGTCAACCGGAGCGGCTAACGCCTACTGAGCGGCGGCGATCCGACGTGCGGCCCGTTTCTTTTGGCGACGGGCCTGGGCCTCACGGGATTCTTCTTCCCGTTGCTCCAGCGTAAGCGTCAAAGAATCGCCAGTGGCTATCGCAGCCCCACCCGGCTACGCAACGCAACTGCTCCCGCATACGTAGTCTGAAATTATATGTCGCACGCTCGCTACGCTCGCTTTGGGTAAACGGGAAGAGAGGCAAACCGCAAACGGTAACAACGACAGACCACATATTGCTACTGAGTCCTGGCAACGCGGAAACCCGCGTTGATGCGCGGGCGGTCGGGATCGCCATTGCCGCGAAAGGCGGAACGGGTGTAGACCGACCTATCGTTCCAGGAACCGCCGCGGACGACACGGCCAATTCCGGCAACTGCGCCGGTCGGGTCGTTTGCGGGCGATTTGCCGTAGTAATCCCCGCCGCCATACCAATCCGCGCACCATTGCGAGGCATTGCCGTGCATGTCGTAGAGCCCGAAGGCGTTGGGCTTGAATTGGCCCACCGGCGCTGTGAACACGTAGCCGTCATTGGCCTTGATCGTGTATTTCCAGTCCGGGAACTGCGCCTTGGCCGTCGCGTTGGCCACGTTCGCCACCTTGGCCAACATCTCGGGATCGTCGCCGCTGTAGTACCGCGTTGTCGTTCCGGCCCGACAGGCGTATTCCCACTCGGCCTCGGTCGGCAGCCGATAGGTCTTGCCCTCCTTCTTGCTGAGCCACTGGCAGAACGCCACCGCGTCGTTCCAGCTTACGTTGGCCACCGGGTGCTCGTCGGTCTGCTCGAATCCCGTGTTCCGCCAAGAGTACTTTTCGTTGGGGTAAAAGTCCTTCTGCCCGCGGTCCCATCCCCAGGCCTGCCCGTGCTTCTCCGCGTCCGTCTTGTAACCCGTATCCTTGACGAACTGGCGAAACTGGCCCCGCGTGACATTGTAAGTGCCCAGGTAGAACGGTTTCGTGATCCGCACCCGGTGCTGCGGATGCTCGTCCTGCAAACGATTGAATTCCTCGGCGAGCTCCGCCGTCTCAAAATGCATGCCGTAGTTCTTCTTAAAGAAAGCAGCCGTTTCCTCCGCCAACTCCCCGCTGCCCATCATGAACTCGCCCGAAGGGATGAGGACCAGTTCCATCTTCATGCCACCGCCCAAGTCCACCGCGATTTCCCGAGGCACGCCTTCAGGCCATGAGACCTCCGAAGGTTCCGACGGTTTCGGCTCCTTATTGCAAGCAGTGCCAGCCATTGCGAAAAGCACGATGCACCCAATCACGGAGTTTCTCATAACCTGTCCTCCCATAAAAGATTTTGCAACTGTTCACACGCTGCGCACCGGCTCCGCTCGCTCTCTCTACTTGTCCACCGGAACTTGGGAGACACGGAAGCCCAGGTTGAGGTCGCTGACATGGTACCCGCGCACGTCGAGGTCGCGGCTCGCCGACCGGCAGTCACTCGCCGGGCGGCGCCAGCTACCGCCGCGAAGCACGTGGTCCGTGTCCATGGCAGGCCCCGTCGGATCGTCCGTCGGCGACTTCGCATAGTACCCGTCATCATACCAATCCTGGCACGACTCCTGCACGTTTCCGTGCATGTCATACAGCCCCCAAGCGTTCGGTTTCTTCTCGCCCACCGGGTGCGTCTTCTTCTCCGAGTTGGCATAATACCACGCATACTCGCCCAGCCCCGACTCATCGTCTCCAAAACAATAGCGCGTCGTGCTCCCCGCACGGCAGGCATATTCCCACTGGGCTTCCGTTGGCAATACGAACTTCCCGCGTTGCGTGCCGATCTTTGCATTGAGTTTCTCAAGGAACTTCTGGCAATCGTCCCAACTGACCCGTTCCACGGGGTTCTTCGGCCCCTTGAACTCGCTCGGGTTATTGCCCATCACCGCCTGCCACTGCTCTTGCGTCACTAGGTACTTGCCCAGGTAAAAGGGCTTGGTGATCCGCACCCGGTGCTGCGGCTTCTCGGAGGGGCTGATGATCTGCACCCGGTGCTGCTTCTCGTAGGGCCTAGTGCCTTGTCACAGCTTACTTTTGGGATAGACCGACTTGAGTTTGCATCGGGCATCGTCAATTTTCATCTGCCAATCGACACCGCGTTGGGTACCGTTGACGTCGTCTGACCACGCACGAATCTGTTCGCGAAGCGATTTCAGATCACCTATTCGGCGATCCCCAATGGACTGACTTGTCATTGAGCTAAGTTCGTTCTCAGCAATGTTCAGCCAACTCCCGTGCTTGGGCGTGTGGCAGAATTCGATGCGGCGAACGTACTGGCGTGCTTTAGCTGGCGCGAATGCTTCGTAGAACGCACCTTTGGTATGCGTGTTCAGGTTGTCACTTACCAAAATCACTTTGTCGCACCTCTTGTAGCGACCGTCCAGCAGTCTCGCCATTTCGAGTGCCCAATCAACTTTCGTTCTCGACTGACGCGCGGTCGCCATTCGCCAACCTGCGAGGGGTTCCGTAAACATGAAAATACTCGCTGTCCCTGCACGCTCGTACTCATAATCGACGCGCCGAGGATGTTTCGCGGTAGCCTCGATTGGCTTTCGGGTCTCCTTGACCAACTGCACTGGCTGTTCATCCATACACAGTACCGGATGCGTCGGATCATACGGTTTTGCGTATATTTCTAACACTTCTTCCATGTTGGCCACAAATTCGGCATCAGCTTCCGGCGGAATGACCCAGTATTCAATCTTTCGATTCGTCATCCCGTTTTTTTTAGCGTACGCCGCACGGTTTCGTAACTGACCGCATCGACGATTTCCAGCTCAACAACCCTGCGAGCAAGCAGTCGGAGTGTCCAGTTGGCATAGCCTTTCGGTGGTGGGCCAAGGCGAGTGGCAATGATTTTCGCCTCTTGCTCTCCATCAAGTAATTTCTCGGTGGGCGGCTTGGCACGTTTCTTCCCTTCCAGAGTCTCTTGAAAACCGGATTCCACAAATCGTTGCCGAATTATCTCGACTGTCTGGCGACGACAACCGAAAGCCTCGGCAATGCGACTGTCGTTCCAAGCAGGACCGTCCGCATCCGCCTTCAACAATACCTGGGCGCGTCGCACCTTCTCGCCGCTGCCCTTAAGCTTCTTGACAACCTCCCGTAACGTGTGGCGTTCTTGTTTCGACAATCGTACGATATACATCTTCTGCACGGGGCACCTCCTTGTTCCCCGCACCTTCGCAGAAAAACCCCCAACGACCAATCCCAATTTTTAGCTGTGACAAGGCACTAGCGTCCGAAACAGACGAGCCCATCAGGAACTCGCCCGCCGGAATGAGGACCATCTCCAGCTTCGCGCCACCGCCCAAGTCTACCGTAAGCTCCTTCAGCGGGCGCTTTGCCTCGCCGTCAGCACCAGCTTCGTTTGGTGCCTTGCCCGCCTCCGACGGTTTCGGCTCCTTATTGCAAGCAGTGCCAGCCATTGCGAAAAGCACAATGGACGCAATCACGAAGTTTCTCACAACGTGTCCTCCCATAAGAGATTTTACTGGCCCGGCAATGCTCGCGCCGGACCACGACAGCCAATGGACCCCGCCGACTGGCAGGAATTTTGAGCAAACGCAACGTGCCCTGATTTTATCGCGGACACCGGACGCCGGGAAGAGTCCGTGGAAAAGCCGCCTATTGGGCGGCAGCAAGCCGACGCGCGGCCCGTTTTCGGCGGCGACGGACCTGGGCTTCACGGGATTCTTCTTCCCGCTGCTCCAGCCGGTGCTCGGGATGGGCAGCCAGCCAGCGATCCGGCAACAGAGCTTCCAGGGTAGCCGTGTCGCCGATGGCGATGGCAGCAATTCTACGCAGCACGTCGGTCAGGTACGGCCACACGTCCACGCAGTTCCGCCTGGCGCTCTGGACCAGGGTGTACAGCGTTGCCGCCGTCTGGCCACCATGCTCGCTTCCGAAGAACAAGTAGTTCTTGCGACCGATAGCGACTGGTCGCAGAAGCCGCTCGATGACATTATTATCTATTGGAATTCTTCCGTCGCTGGTGTATCGCACGAACGCCTCCCAGCGATTCAGCACGTAGTCGATCGCCTCGGCCAGCTTCGCCGTGGGTCGCAAGGTGGGCCGCACTTCCTCGAAACAAGCCTTCATCCTCGCCAGGATCGGTAATGCTACGGCCTGGCGCAATGCCCGGCGATCTTCCGGCGGCATCTCCTTCGCGCGGTCTTCGATGTCGTAGAGCTGCTGCGTCCAGACCATAGCCTCGTGGACCAGAGGATGGCTGGTCGCCGGAATCGCTTCCTCGAAGCCCCGCCGACCGTGAGCCCAGCAGGCTACGTCCACAAGACGGCCTGCCGCTTCGCGCACGAGCAATGTGTAAACGATGTAGCCGTCCGTTTGAAGATAACCGTGATAATCAGCCAACATTTCCCTAGGGCCGTCGCGGCTGCGGCTGGGCCGGAAGTCGTAGAAGACATAGCGATGATCCACATCCCCCGCATAGCGACACACCAAGGTGTGACAAGATTTTGCGGCCGTCTAGGAAGGGGCACGTCTTCAGCCGCGTCGCTCCACGATTACTGATGCCGTGGAGCGAGAACCGCACGCGGGCCCGGCAATATAGGGACTTGACTTTCTTCTGCATGACCCCGCATGCCGGCGACCCGGCGCGGAAGCCGACACCCCCCCACCGAAGCCGGCGCCAGCCGCATGGCCGCAGCGTACCAATCGCTGGCGGTCATCCGGATGACTGCCATCTACCATTTCTCGCGTCAGAAGGCACCTGCTCGGCTTTGCGCCCCCCACGGATTCGAGAAGGGGGGGCCGACCACAGCCAGGAGTCCGTTAGGCTTTCTTGCAGGCCCCGCTGCCGGTCGGGGCAGGAAGGCGCCCTCGTGTCCGCTCTCGCCGGGGTTTCGGCGCCGCCGTTTCCGTGAGGCAATGGCTGCGGCCCTCTTGCTTCCAGCCGGTACTTGAAACGGCCATCGGGCGCACGAAACCCGTCATCAGAGGGAGACTTTGCGCCTTTTTACCGTTCAAATCTCCGGCAATCCGCTCTTTTTCTCGGATCGCTTTAACCTCCTGGCAAGCAACGCCTTGCGACGCCGCTGGCGCCCCGTGGAGGCCGTCCGGAGCGGCTGCCACTGTAGCAAATCGGCGTCTAATTCGTATTATTCCGTAACTACAGATCGGAAAGGGACAGGCGAATGCAGACAACCAGCCATCCGCAGCCAACCCTCAACCCTCAACCCTCAACCAACAGGCAATCATGAGAGAACCCAATTCACATTTAGCCCAGGCCCGGGAGCGGAAGGAAGCCTTTCTGCCGGAGATCGCCCGGCTCTCCCTGGAGGGCCATACTAGCCGGGAGGTCGCCGAAAAGGTCGGCATACCCAAGACGACCGTCCTCCGCTGGCGGAATTCGCTGCGGCGGGATTGTGCCTCGCGATCCGTAAAGGAGACCATGGAAATGATCGACAAACTGAACGAGCGCTACGACACGATCTACCGCAAGGCGCTGGAGGGCCTGGACCGCTCGCAGGCCGACGAGGAAATTCGCACGGTCACCGACTGCCCCGGCGACGATTCGAAAAACAAGCGCTCCGTCCGCACCAAGACCCGGGCCGGCAACCCCGCCTGGCTGACCCGCGCCCAGGCCGCCCTGGATGCGACCGCCAAGCTGCTCAAGGAGATGGGAATGCCGGCCGCGGCGGAAAATGAGCAAGAAGACGAACCAGTCGACTTGACGCCAATCCAACACGATGACCTAAAGGGTATGTCCGATGTGCAACTCGCTGCTCTGGGAAAGGAAATTGACGATCAACTACGAGCTGAGCGAGCGGGCGAAAAAGAAACTGCTGGCGTTCACGCTCTACACGAAGCCGGACTACCGGGTGAACTGGCACCACAAGCTGCTGGCGGAGAGGCTGGACCGGGTGGCGGCGGGCCTTTGCCCGCGGCTGATGATCTTCCTCCCCCCGCAACACGGCAAAAGCGAGCTGGTGAGCCGCCGCTTCCCGGCGTTCGTCCTGGGGCGGAACCCGGAGCTGCGGCTGATCGGCAGCTCGCACACCAACGACTTGGCGACCAGCATGAACCGCGACGTGCAGCGGATAATATGCGACAACGCCTACCGGAAGCTGTTCCCCGATTGCCGGCTAAGCGACCGGTGGGTCCGCACGGCGTCCCGGGTGGAGGCCCGCCGCACGCTCAACCTGTTCAAGGACAAACTGCTGTACGTGGACGCGATTTTGGACCACATCGTGCTGGACCAACTCGTCCGCAAGACGCTGCTCTTCTGCGAGCAGAAAAAGCCTGATTTCGTGGGCATCGAGGCCGAACAGTTCCAGGAGATGAAGGATCAAGGATGAAGGAAACGGCCCTCACCCCGACCACGACCATGAGTACATGGTGCCCGACATGGTGCCCGCCCTCTCCCGAGTACGGGCGAGGGGAGAAGGCCAGACGCGGAGAATGACCTCGATTTTGGACCACACCGTGCTGGACCATGAAGAAGGCGTCCAGCCGATGTAAGTGCTGCATGGAAAAGCACTTACGAATATTTTTCCGGACCACGAAGATCGTCCGGTTTACAGTCGACCTGTTCTTCGGCGTTGCGACGCGCAAGCCAAAGCGCGCTCCTTCCTCGCTAATGCCATCGGCTTGCCCGATGGATACTTATGTTTCGAGCTACACACGCGATCCCACGATTACCTCTCTTTTCCGCGTTTCCGGCGGCGAAGCCGCCGGGAACGCCGAAAAGGAGGAGGCGGAATTGACGCTCGCGGAATTCAGGGTATGGATCGAGACGGCCGATGCGTTTACACTATATGGACGGGTTGATGTCGTAAGCCCTGGAGGGTCAATTGAAATGGTTGGCACGAAACGTCATTCAATCGTCCCTCCGGGACTGCCAAGAGTTCTGGCTTCCTGGTCCCAGCGATAAATCGCTGGGCTATTACCAAATGTCCCTCCGGGACAATATATCAGAATTCAGATCCCACATTCCCAATTGCCGATGCCTGTATCCCCGTCGCTAGCGCTCATGGACATCGCCACCCTTCGCCATTACCTGGACGACGCCAACGCCGCGCAGGAGTTCCTGAATCGCCTGGGCGTGGTCGATCTCCGTCGCACCCACGCGGCCCTGGTCAACATGGCCTCGACGGGCATGACGCTCGATCTCCTGGCCGGAATCTGCGAGCAGCTCGGCCAACACCTGGCCCGCTGCCCCGACCCCGATATGGCCCTGAACAATCTGGACCGTTTCGTGGCCCAGGCCCGCAATCCGCTGAGCATTGGCACGCTCTTCGAACGCGATGCCACGGCGCTGCCGACGTTGATCCAGATCCTTTCCACGAGCCAGCACCTCTCGGACCTGCTGATCGCCGACCCCGAAGGCTTTGACCTGTTGCGGCTGACCGAAGGGGCGCCGGTGGCCCGGCAGATGCTCGTCGAGGACCTGGTGGCGGAAATCTCGGCCTTGGAACACGAGCAGACGGTGCTCCGCTCGTTGCGGCGTTTCAAACGCCGCGAGACGTTGCGAATCACCTACGGAGACATCATCCGCAACCAGAGCCTGCAAACGGTCACGGCCCAGATTTCTTATCTGGCCGACGCAATTCTGGAAGGGGCCCTCCGCGCCGCCTGGCGAAAGCTCCGCGGGCAGCGGGGCGACCCCATCGGCGCGGACGGCCGGCAGGCCCGCTTCGTCATCCTGGGGATGGGCAAGCTCGGCGGTTGCGAGTTGAACTATTCCAGCGATATCGATCTGATCTTTCTGTACGACGGCGAGGGCAAGACCAATGGCCCGCGGCCGGTAGGCAACCATGAATTCTTCGAACACCTGGCCCGCGAACTCGTCCGCTTGCTGACCGAGAACACCGAGTTGGGCATGGCCTACCGCGTCGATTTGCGGTTGCGGCCCGATGGGCAGCGGGGACCGATGGTGATGGCCCTGCCGGCGATGCTCGCCTATTACGATAGCCGCGGCCGCACCTGGGAGCGGCAGGCCTATATCAAGGCCCGACCCGTGGCCGGCGACCTGGACCTGGGCCACCAGTTTCTCGCCCAGCTTTCGCCTTGGATTTACGGCCGTTACCTGAGCCGGGCCGACATCGGCGGCATCAAGGCCCTCAAGCGGCGGATCGAACAGACGGTCCACGGCGACGACCAGGTCCGCGACGTGAAGGTCGGGCATGGCGGCATTCGCGACATCGAGTTCGTGATCCAATTCCTGCAACTTTTGAACGGCGGCGACCTGCCCCAACTGCGGACGGGTAACACGCTGGAGGCAATGACCCGGCTGGAACAGTGCGGCTGCCTGACCAACCAGGAGCGCGCGCTGTTGGGCGAGAACTACAACTTCCTCCGCAAGATCGAGCACCGCTTGCAGATCCTCTTCGATCTGCAAACGCACCTGATGCCGGGCGACGATGCCGAACTGCGAAAGCTCGCCCTGCGGATGGGCTATGAAGATCGCGACCCGAGAGTACCGGGTGCCCCGCGGCCGGCCTTGGAGAGTTTTCTTGCCGACTACCGCGACAAGACCTCGCTGAACCGCAAGATTCTCGACCACCTGCTGCACGACGCCTTCAGCGACGACGAGCAGGCCGAGGCCGAGGCCGATCTGGTCCTCGACCCCGACCCGCAACCCGAGTTGATCGAAGCGGTGCTCAGCAAGTATCACTTCCGCGACGTGAAGCAGGCCTACAAGAACCTGATGGCCTTGTCGGAAGAGAAGATCCGTTTCCTTTCCACCCGCCGCTGCCGGCATTTCCTGGCGGCGATCGCCTCCCAATTGCTCAAGGAAGTGGGGGCCACCGCCGATCCCGACGCCGCCTTGGTGAATCTCGACCAGGTCAGCGAATCGCTGGGCGGCAAGGGAGTCCTCTGGGAGCTGTTCAGCTTCAACCCGCCCAGCCTGCGGCTGTATGTCGAGTTGCTGCGCGTACAGCCCGCACTTGTCGGGCATTCTTACCAGCAATCCCGGCATGCTCGACGGCCTGATGGACAGCCTCGTGCTCGACCGGCTGCCGTCGCGCGAGGGATTGCAGGAGACGCTCAAGGAGCTTTGTTGGGCGGCCGAAGACATCGAACCGATCCTGCACAGCTTCAAGAACGACCAGCAGCTTCGCGTGGGCGTTCGCGACCTGCTGGGCAAGGAAGACATCCAGGCCACGACCGGCGCGCTATCCGACATTGCCGAGGTCTGCCTCGCCCAGATCGCCGCCAGCGAGTATCAGAAGCTTACGGCCAAGTTCGGCCGTCCGCAGATCGGCGGCGGTCCGCGGGCGGGTGAACCGTGCGACATGGCAATCCTCGCCCTGGGCAAGTTCGGCGGCCGCGAGATGAACTACCATAGCGATCTGGACATCGTCTTCCTGTATGAGGCCGATGGGCAGACGGCGTTTGATTTCGGCCAGTGGTCGGCGCAGCACCTCGAACCAGCACTTCTTCAGCGAATTGGGGCAGCGGATCATCACAACGGCCAGCCGCTTGGGCGCCCTGGGCCGGCTTTACGAGGTGGACGCTCGCTTGCGGCCGACCGGCAAGAGCGGTTCGCTGGCCATGACGCTGGGTGAGTTCAGCCGCTACTATGCTGAAGGCTCAGGCTGGCTCTGGGAACGGCAAGCCTTGTGCAAGGCCCGGCCGGTTTACGGTTCGCCGCGGACCCGCCGCGGGGCTGCGGCCGCCGTGCAGCGGGCTGCCTATGGCCATCGTTGGAGGCGCAAAGACGCCGACGAGATCCGGGAAATGCGGCACCGCCTGGAAGCCACCGTCGGCGCCGGCGATTTGAAACGCGGTCCCGGGGGTATCGTCGATATCGAATTCTTCGTACAGATGCTCCAGCTTCAGCATGCCCGCAAGAATCCCAGCCTGCGGACGGCCAATACCCAGGCCACCTTGCGCGCGCTCTACGAAGCCGGCCTGCTGAACGCCGACGAGCGGCAATTCTTCGATTCCAGTTATCGGCTGCTACGGACGATCGAGAGCCGGTTGCGGCTGATGAACTCGACTGCCCGGGACCAGCTTCCGCACGATCCGATGGAGTTGAACAAGCTGGCCCATCTGCTGCGTTATTCCAGCAGTGACGCCCTGATGTGCGATTACGAACAGACGACGCGGCAGATCCGCGAGCGTTTCGACGCGGCATTTGACGCGGCGGGGAAGTGAGTGAAACACCTACCGCCCCGGGCCGCGAACGTAGTTCACGCCGAATTGCTGCGTGTCGCTCGGTTGCGGCGGAGTAGGCAGGTAGTTGCGCTGATCATAGGCCGACGCCGGCCCAGGAAATTCGGCCTGGTATTGGGCGCCCACGTAATTCAGACGCGATCCGCCCACACCCCATGCATAATTCGACTGCCATTTTACCCGCGGTGGCACGACCACGGCCTCGGGCATCCCCCAGGCGGGATCATAATAGGCCGTATTCCACTCGGCGCTGGCGGAACGTCGTCCGCGACGGAGGAGTTCTCCCCGCGAGCCGGAAGCACCGCTGCCAGAGAGGCCGCAATCAGTACAACGAGGACGATTATCGATCTGGTCTTCATGTTGACTCCTTAATGGTTGCATACGCTGGCCGGCGTGTGCAGGCCGGGGGCGCTGTTGGTCAGCGACGGATGGAACGGCCACAGCCTCGGACAATGCGTCCAGGTGACCGAAGTCCGCGTAACCTGGCAGTCGCCGCTGCAGGTCCTGTAGCCTTGGTGGTGAACGTACAGAAATTCGTGCGGCGCCAGCGCTTCGTAGGTGATATAGGTCTGGCCGATCAGCGGGGGCGTGGGCCGCGGACTTGGATACAGTGCCGCGGTCAGGCCCTCGGGGCCCGTCGGCATTGCATAGTGATTCGGTTCCGGGCTGGCCCAACCGGGGGCGCCGTAGCCTTGGGCATGTGCCCCGGCAGCCATGGCAAACCATGCGGCCGCCAGGACCGCGGCAATCGTCGTTTGCGAAATTCCACGCGCCATGATCGACTCCTCAATCGTAAGAGAGGTTTTTGGGTCGTATAACTAAAATCTCGGTCAAGGACTATCGTGCGGGTGAATCTTTATTTGCCGGATGTAACAGGTTGGCAGATTCCAGGGAAAAACGGGCTAAAATCGCCCTGGAGACCGCCCTAAAATTCGTTATAATTGAACTCGTTTTCCTAGCTACCCGTGATCAGCAACAGGTCTGAAATGTCCGACACGACTTCGCCCATCGAGAGCGATGAACTAATCCACTCCAATGGCGAGGCGACTGCCGAGAGCAACGGCGAGGCCCGCACGAATCGCCGCCGGGCAACCGCGCAGTCGATGGCCGCCAGTCAGAAGGAAATCTCGGTAAGTGAGTTTTTTGCCAAGAACCGCCATTTGCTGGGGTTCGACAATCCTCGCAAGGCCCTCCTGACCACCGTCAAGGAAGCCGTCGACAACGCGCTGGACGCCTGTGAAGAGGCCGGCATCCTGCCGGAGATTTGGGTGCATATCGAACGCCTTGGCGAGGACCGCTTCAAGGTCGGTGTGCAGGACAACGGACCGGGTATCCTCCGCCAGCAAATTCCCTTGATTTTCGGCAAGCTCCTGTACGGTTCCAAGTTCCACCGCATGCGGATGAGCCGCGGGCAGCAGGGCATCGGCATCAGCGCCGCCGGCATGTATGGCCTGCTCACGACCGGCAAGCCGGTGAAGATCATGTCGAAGGTCTCCAAGCGCTCGGACGCACATTACTACGAGTTGCAGATCGACACCAAGCGCAACCGCCCGGAGATTCTCAACGGCAAGGGCGAAGGCGTGGTCATCGAGCCCAACGACAAGGGCCGTCGCGATATTGAAAAGCACGGCATCGAATGGATCGAAGGCGATCACGGCACGCGCGTGACGATCGAGTTGGAAGCCCGCTACCAGCGTGGCCGCGGCAGCGTCGACGGCTATCTGGAGCAGACGGCCATGGCCAATCCGCACGTGACGCTGCACTACGTCGATCCCGACGGCAATCTTTGGGACCGCCCGCGAGTGACCGATACCTTGCCGCCGGAGCCGCGTGAGATCAAGCCGCATCCCTACGGCGTCGAGTTGGGCCGCCTGGTCGGCATGCTCAAGGAAACCAAGGCCCCGACCGTCGGCCAGTTCCTTATCCAGTCGTTTTCGCGTGTCAGCCCGTCGGTTGCCCGCAAGATTTGCGAGGCGGCCAAAATCGGCGTGCGGAGCGGCCCTTTGAAATGCGGCCGGCAGGAGGCCGACGCCATTTACCAGGCGATCCAGCAAACGAAGATTCCCGCCCCGGCGACCGATTGCCTTGTGCCGATTGGCGAAGACTTGATCCTCAAGGGGCTGCACCAGTTGATCCCCGGCGAGTTCTACGCGGCGGCGACTCGTCCGCCGGCCGTGTATCGCGGCAATCCATTCCTGATCGAGGTCGGCTTGGCGTACGGCGGCACGTCGGCCGTCCAGCGGATCACGCGCGAAGGATTGCAGGAGATGCTCGACGCCAGCGACGCCCGCACCTTGCGGCAGTTTCTCTCGTCGTCTTTCGACGGCATCGGCGCCGACGCGGCCGACAAGATCATCGCCGAAGCCGGCCTGCGGCCGCGGGTCTCGCCCGGCAAGCTCGAACCCGCGGAGATCAACAAGCTGCACGAGGCGATGCGGAACGTGAATCTCAACGACGGCCAGTCGATGAACATCCTCCGCTATGCCAACCGCGTGCCGCTGCAATTCCAGGCCGCGGCCTGCGCGATCACGCAAACGGTGATGAGCACGAACTGGCGGTCGTACGGGCTGAGCCAGTCGCGCGGCTCGCTGCCCAGCGGTCCGGTCACGCTGATGGTCCACATGGCCAGCGTGTGGGTGCCGTTCACCAGCGAATCGAAGGAGGCCGTGGCTAGCTACCCCGAGATCCAGAAGGAGTTGCGACTGGCCTTGCAGTCCGTGGGCCGCAAGCTGGCGATGTTCCTGAGAAAGCGGCTCCGCGTGAAGCATGAAGGCGAGCGGCGACAGATCTTCCTTCGCTATCTGGGCGAGGTCGCAACGGCCGTTAATGCCATCAATGGCACCGACCGCGAGAAGCTCTTGGAACGACTTATGAAGGTTGCCGAAAAACGGACCGCCAACGCAGATTCACAATTCGACAACCGCGGGCGAAGGTTGGAACTAAATGAGAAGGATTTTGGCGGCAGCGTACTTATAGTCGATCAGAGCGAAACGCCATGTCTTGTCCCGCCGCCAAGTGCAGAACCAGCCAAATGATGCGGTGATATTACATTCCAAGAATTTCCAGGCAATCAAAGCGATATGGCCAAGAAAAGCAACACGAAACCGACTATCAAACCCCGCGACAAGCACACGATCGGCCTGATCAACTCGCTTGCTGACGGGATTGTAACGGCGGCCCAGGGCGGACGGGACCTCTCGATCGACATTCCTTCCCGGAGTCTCGGCAACGTCCGCTACAACAAGTCTCGCAAAATCATCGAGATGGGCAAGGGCACCAATAGCCGCCAGTTGTTCAATCTGCACCAGGCAAAGAGCTACATGCAAACTATCCTCGTAGCCAAAGGAACTTCCCAACTTATTGGCGAGGGTAAGTCGAATAGCATCCGAGGTCTCTATTACACACTCAAGAAAAAGATCAAGGGAACGTCCGAGAATACCTTCGAAGATCAGGCCGAATGCGATCCGATTATCGAGGATCTTGAGGTTATTCTCGGCAGCCTCCGTGAAGAGTTGCACCTGTTTGCAGACAACCGCGGCGGCATGGTGGGCAACATCGTCCTTGAAGATAGTGGTGATGAAATTAACTGCGCCCGCATGGGATCCGGCGGATACGCCGTTCCGTCGATCGTGGAACCGGAGATCATCCGCTTCAAGGAATGCACGGCGAAATTTGTTCTCCATGTGGAAAAGGGCACGGTTTGGCAACGCTTCAATGAAGACAAGTTCTGGCGGACGAACAACTGCATTCTGACGCATGGGGCGGGACAGCCTCCCCGCGGCGTGCGACGCATGCTCTACCGCCTGCACAACGAGTTGAAGCTGCCGGTTTATTGCCTCTTGGATAATGATCCGTGGGGGTACTATATCTACAGTGTCATCAAGCAGGGCTCGATCAACCTGGCCTTTGAGTCGCAGCGAATGGCCATTCCGGATGCCCGCTTTCTCGGACTGCGATCAATCGACTACGAGCGATGTGCGCTTTCCGACAGCGTCCAAATTCTGTTGAACGACACCGACCGCAAGCGGGCCAAGCAGATCGCCGGTTACCCTTGGTTTGCCAACAAGAAGCCTTGGCAGAAAGAAATCGAGAAGATGCTGGACAACGGCTTCAAGCTGGAAGTCGAAGCCCTGATCAGCAAGGACATCAGCTACGTGACGGAAGAGTATACGCCGCAACGGCTCGCGGACGGCGACTGGCTGGACTGAGGCGGATCGCAGGAACTTGTCGAACCGGGGCAATGGATCGTGTATAATTGCAATGCAGGTGACCACTTTACGCGCGATCGGTCGCGGCGGTCATCGATCTGAATGGTTCTGGGGAACACAACGATGTCTTTTATCCTGGAATACTGGCGCGATGAAGGCTGGTACGTCGGCCGGCTCAAGGGAGTGCCGGGCGTTTTCAGCCAAGGAGAATCGCTCAAGGAGTTGGAAGAAAACATCCGCGACGCTTACCAAATGATGATTGCGGACGAGGAACCGGCCCCGCCAGACGCCGTCGAGGTCGAGGTCCAAGTGTGAAACGCAAGGACTTCATCCGCGAACTCGAATCGGCAGGATGCCATCTTCACAGGCACGGCTCGAGGCACGATATCTATCGAAACGCGAGGACCGGGCAAAAGGCCCCCGTGCCCCGACACACGGAACTCTCCAATAGCCTTTGCAGCCTGATCCGCAAGCAACTCGGTCTTGCCAACTGAAAGCTCAAGGAACTAACACGATCTTGCCCGCCAGCGTGCTCTTCTTCCCCAACGTGCTGGCCTCCTGCAGCTTGTGGGCCTCGGCCGCTTCGGAAAGTTTCATGACGCGGTCGATCTGCGGCCGCAACCTGCCGCGGGCCAGCCAACGATTGATCTCGGCGGCCGCCTTGCGCTGCTCCTCCGCCGGAGAATTGAACATGGCAAATCCGTACAGGCAGGCATCGCGGGTGTAGAACGGTCCGATCGGAAAGGTGGGCTTGGCCTCCCGGCCAGCCATGACGATGACCCTTCCATGGAGGGCCAGATGGTTGACGGCCCGCTCGAAATTCGGTTCGCGGAGGTTCTCCCACCACACGTCGACGTCGCCGAACCGGTTCAGCGCGTCGTCGACGTTGCCGCTCCTATAGTTCACCACCACGTTGGCGCCCAACTTGCGGCAAATCTGGACTTTGTCGTCATTGCCGGCAGTCGTCATGACGCGGGCGCCGATGGCCCGCGCCATTTGCACGACGCACGACCCCACCCCGCCCGAACCGCCATGCACGAAAACCTTCTCGCCCATCTTCAGTTGGGCATCGCGGAAAAGACCGAGGTGGGCCGTGATTCCCACCAACGCGATTGCTGCGGCGTCTTCGAAGGACACTTCCTCGGGAATGGGATACAGCCATTGCTCGTCAACGGCCGCGAACTGGGCAAAAGTACCCTGGCGGCCCAAAAGGCCCTGGTTGCTCCCCCACACGCGGTCCCCCACCTTCAACCGTTTTACGTCCGGGCCAACCGCGTCTACAACGCCCGCCAAATCACATCCGAGAATGAATGGCTTGGGCAATTCCATCGCCACCGTGCCCGCGCGAACATACGTGTCGATCGGATTGACCGACACTGCCTTGACCTGGACAAGCGCCTGAGCACCCGTCATTTTTGGCTTTGGTAAATCGCCGTAGATGATCTGATCGACCGCCCCGGTTTTTTCAATGTATGCAGCTTTCATGGTGTCCGTTTACCCAAGTGATCCGGTAGAATCTTGACAATATACTCTATTGTCCCCATCAGCAAAAGACTTTTGCGACCCATTTTTCCAATTATACGCCTCTGTGATCTGCCCTACGCTCGATATTTCAGCAGGACGTAGCACAGTAGCTCCCAACGAGTAGGGTTTAATACCTCGCTTGGATGGTCACTTGCTCTTCAGCCGGAACGTGCCGTTGCTGCGCAGCGTCTCGCACATTGGCGGCGACTTCGCAGCCGAGTTCGCTTTCCGTGTTGTATCGCGGGGGCAGGGTTTCCCTACCGTTTTCCTTCTTCGAGATGCGGACCCGATAGAGTCCCACATAAATGCTGCCCGGAAAGTCCTTGAGTTCCGCATCCAATTGAGTGGCGCCGGCAGGATCCGTTTGCCCTTGATGGGGATGATACGAAGGACCGAGGAAGGGTTCCGGTTCATAGGTGACGGTCGCTCCCGGAAGCGGCTTGCCGTCAAGGTAGACCGTGGCCGTGCCGGAAACGATTATCGTCGGGTCTTTGAGCCATTCCTCCAACCGGCCGGAAATATCCGCCGCGGTCAAGGAATCGGGATGGCCGGGCGACCGCGCTCTAAGGTTTTGCAATAGATCCCAAAGCGGCGGACTTGCCTTCAGTTCTGTTGCATCCAGCGCGCCATCGCCGTTCTTATCATAGAGTTTCATGGCCGCTTGGGCCGCCTGCTGGGGATCAACTTGAAAGCGCGGCGGCGCTTTCGGCAGGTCCGAACAGCCGACGATCGTGACAAACACAAGGCATGCAAGCAGCATGCCGATCGCGGACAAAGTGCGATTCATGATAATGGGGAATCCTTGTACGTCAGGCTTTCCAGCCTGACAGTGAACCAGACAAAGTCAGGCTCGGGCACCATGTCGGGCACCATGTATCCATGGTCGTGGTCGGCCTGCCGTACTACAGCCTCTCAGTAAGTGTCCGACAACGTGGCGCCGGGATTAACCGCGAGAAAGTTCCGGACTCCGAGGGTCTGATACGTAGTAAAGCCAATCTGATAACTTATCAACTGGACGTGACCATCGCAGAAGACAAAATTCACGCCCGCAGCGTGCCGCGCTGCCGAAATTATATTCCTGTTGGTTGCCCCGCGTGTCACGCAAGAGCGGGTATCCCGTGACAACCCAGCGGTTGGTGTCACGATCGTTGCCCTGCAACACACAGTTGTCGTCGGCGGGATCCGTTCCCGTGTAGTACAGGTCAGGTTCGAGATATTTCTCTCCCGCAAAAAAAACGTTGCTCAGGCCGTCGGTAATGAGGCCCGGCGTAACCTGGCTCCGCTCACCCTCCACGCCGTTGAAAGCCGCAATCGCCGCCTCGCTGTAGTCAGGATCGTTGCCGCCACTCGTCCAATCGCAGTTGGGATAAATGGCGAAGCAATTGTTACTTAGTTTCTGTTGCTGAAGGGGCGTTTTTTTCTTTTGGTTAGTTACGGCAGCCGAGTATTTGCTGCCGGCCGGAGCTATTGTTGTCAAAATAGGGACACCATGGGTTCTGCGTGAATTGGGTTTCGACTCGTCGGGCCGATTAGCGCATGGGTTCCCTTGCCGTGCCATTCTCCACTGTCGAATTGTTCACAGCGGCGTGCTCAGCCGGCGGCGTGATCCGCCAGCACGATCAAGTTGTGGCAGAACACGCCCAGGCCCACGGCTGCAGCAAAACTCCTAAATCCTCGAAAGTAACATCGAACCAAACGAAACGCCCGTTTTAAGCCGGAGATCGTCCCCTCGATCCCCGCCCGAAAGGCATACCAGTGGGCAAGCATCTTGTCGACGAAGTCCTGCATCCGCGTGGGGATCGCCAGCGTCGCCACTTGCTTGGCCAATTCCTCGAACTTCGCCTTTTCCGGACAGAAGCCCTTGTCCGCCGCCACAACCTCCGGCCGCGCGCAAAGAGTTTCTTGTGCCGCTGGATCACCTCTTCGGTCAACTCGCAGTCGGGCAGTTGCTTCTCATAGACCTCATAATCGGTGATGAACTTCTCTTTCGATTCGCACAACAAGACCTTGTGGCCAAATTCCACCGGCTTCTGTCGCTTGCCACGCTTGATCAGCTCCGTGTGTTGCTCGAAGAGACTGAACACCCGCTCGCTGGCCGGCACAGTTTCTCCCGCCACCTGCGCCCGCCGGGCGTTATGCACGATAGTCTGCATCGACGACAGATAAGCCTTCAGTTCCAAGGCTACGCCGGCCAGAGCCGTCGTGCCCTGGGTGGTCACAAAAGTGCAGAATTCCCTGGCAATCGCCACGATCCAAGCGGTCCGCTCGATGAGCGTGGCAAAGGAACTCTTCACCTTCCGCTGGCGAGACTTCGACTTGCTGGGCATGTAGCGGGTAATGTAAAGGTGCAGCCGCTTGATCTTACGGTCATGGAAGCGGTGCGGGCAACTCTCCGGGGCAATCTCTCTTGCCCGTTTCAACAGCCGCGATGCCACCCGCCAGGTGTCCCAGAGAAGCGACGAGTCCGTGGGATAATGGATATTCGATTCCACGGCAGTGGTGTCGGTACGAATGACCTGCGTGCTCACCGCTCCCTGGGCAACGCCGTACTGGCCCAGCAATTCGTTGACCCGTTTCCAAGTCTGGGGACGGATGGCCAGAAAGCACTTGTCGAGGAAGGTGAAGTCCATCACGGCCTTCTTCCGCATCCGCAGGAAGTCCTGTAGAAACGGATCGCTGCCAATGCGGATGATCACATCGCGGAAGGGCAGTCCTTCGAGGTGCTGCACAACGAGGGCCCGCAGGATGTTCTCCGATGTGTAATCGCCTTCGCGGCCCTCCTTGCCACCCTGGGACAGCTTCTGCAGATCCGCATGCACCGCCGAAAGGATGTCGGATTTGGCGTCCAGCACTTGACTAATGGCCCGATATCGGGCACGATAATCACGTACGACCTTGGGCAACCCGTCATCCTTCGATTCAAAACTGAGCACGGCTTCCTTTTTCCGACGCATCTTTATCCTCCTCTGGTCTTTCGTGAAACAATAAACCATGAGGATAAGGGTGCGTCTTTTTTCGTCAAGGCCACCTTGCGAAATTAGCTCGCGCCGCTTCCGCAACAGAAACTACTTAGCGGCGGCCCGGTACCCTCGGCGTGAACAGAACCCGCGTTGGCCGCGTAGTCGGTCTTACTGACGGCGCCCGAGGCTGGTTGCGCCGAGTTGTAGGAGGTTTGGTACATCGGGAACGCGATCGGTTTGCGGCGGGTGGGACAATTCAGGAAGGGGATGGCCGCCCCCTTGGCTTCTCCCAAAGCGTTGTATTTAGCCCCCGAACCATCACCCGGGAGCCCTTTGCCAATTTCATGGATCATGTCCAATCCCACGTAGGGCAGAATATTGTAGATCCAACCGCCGGGTTGCCGGGCGGTGAAGCCGTGGTTGGGATCCCCGACCCACATGTAACCCCAGCCGCCGGCCGGAAAGAACTGCTGCGCAGCCAAGTGCTGCTGAGCGCCCTTTCCGAGTTGCGTGAGGTTGTTCTTGCACTGGGTTCGCCGCATCGACTCGCGGACCGAGTTGACCGCCGGCAAGATAAGGCCCATCAAGACGCCGAGAATGGTGATGACGACGAGCATCTCCACCAGCGTAAAGGCCGCGTTCTTCGCGCGGGAAACCGCCATGGCTTGGTGCCTCCATTGCAAGAGCCCCGCCGCCACAACCGGGGGGCACGATTGAGAACTTGATTATCGTCTCCAAAGTATAATCGACGCTTTCCCTCGCTGTCAACGATCTCCATGGGGAATACACAGTCTGGAAGGAGCAGACCTATGCAGAACGGAATTCACATTCCGTTCGCCTGAAAAAGGGCGGGGCAACAGAATGAATTCCGTTCTGCGCGGCGGCGGATGCCGCTAATTTCTTGCCGGAACATAATGTGAGCACGGCGATCACGGATGTTGCTGGCGACTTGGCTTGCGTTCTCAGTAATTGTCCGACAACGTGGCGCCGGGGTTGGCCGCGAGATAGTTGCGGACGCCAAGAACCTGATACGTAGTGAAACCAATCTGATAATTTATCATCTGCACGTGACCATCGCAGAAGACGAAGTGACAGCCCGCAGCGCTGCGCGCTGCCGAAGCCTTCACTGCAATCGCTCACGCCCTTCGTGTCGCGCATGGGTGGGAATCCCGCCGCGACCCAGCGGTTCACATCCCAGTCGTTGCCTTCCAAGGCGCTGCTGTTGTCGGCCCCGTCCAATCCCGTGTAGTACACCGCGGGATCGAGATATTTCTCGCCGGCAAAGAACACGTTGCTCAGGCCGTCGGTAACGTGCCCCGCCTGAACTTCGCTCCGCTCCCCCGACACGCCGTTGAACAAGGATTGGTCGGGGTTGGTCCAGTCGCACTTGGGATAAAGCGTGAAGCATGAGCAACTGTAGGGGGTGCCGCTGACATCATTGAACGGCGGGCCGCCGCCCACGAAAAAATTCGAGCCGCCGTTGGCTGCATAGTCGGTCTTGCTGCACACGCTGACCGATGCCGCGTTATAGGCCGGATAGGGGCAGGGATAGGCGATCACTTTGCGGCGCGTGGGACAATTCAGTGAGGGGATGACCGCCTTTTCGGCTTCCGGAAGGCAAATGTTGAATTTGTCGCTGGCTGATCGGCCTTTGCCAAGATCGTGGATCATGTCCAATCCCATGTAGGGCAGGCAATTGTAGACCCACCCGCCGGGTTGCCGCGCTCCGAAGCCGCGATCGGGGTCCCCGTTCCACGTCCAACCCCAGCCGCTGGAGGGAAAGTGGCCTTGGGCCGCCAGGTGCTGCTGAGCGGCTTTTCCGATCTGCGTAAGGTTATTCTTGCATTGGGTTCGCCGCATCGACTCGCGGACCGAGTTGACCGCCGGCAAGATAAGGCCCATCAAGACGCCGAGAATGGTGATGACGACGAGCATCTCCACCAGCGTAAAAGCCGCATTTTTCCCACGAGAAACCGCCATGGCTTGGCGCACTCCCCTGTAAAGTCGCTACTTGCTCTTCAAATGGAACATGATGTTGGCGCGGCTATCGCGGATGTTGGTGGCGACTTCGCGGCCTAGTTCGGTTTCCGTGTTGTAGCGCGGGGATCGTCTCCTTGCCGTTGACCTTCTTGGAGATGCGGATCCGATACAGTCCCACGTAAATGCCGTTCGGAAAGTCCTTGAGTTCCGCATCGAGAACGGCAGCGCCGGCGACATTCGTTTGTCCTTGATGGGAATGATACGAGGAACCGAGAAACGGTTCCGGTTCGTAGGTGACGGTCGCTCCTTCGAGCGGCTTGCCGTCAAGGTAGATCGTAGGCGTCGCGGGGAGGAGTATGGCGGGCGTCTTGATCCATTCCCCCAAGCGGCCGGCAATGTCCGCCGCAGTCAAGGAGTCGGGATGGCCGGGAGACTTCGCCTTGAGGTTCTGCAAGAGTTCCATAAGCGGCGGACTGGCTTTCAGTTCCTTCGCATCCAGCGTACCGTCGCCATTCTTGTCGTACAGTTTCAGCGCCTCTTGGGCCGCCTGCTGGGGATCGATTTGAAAACGCGGCGGCGGGGTCGGTTCGCCCGAACAACCGGAGATCGCGACGATCCCCAGGGACGCGAACAGCATGCCGATTCCGGACGAAGTGCGACTCATGACGATGCAGGGATCCTTGTAGGGTGCGGTCGACGGGCACCATGTACACCATGGTCGGCGAAGACCCACCATTTTCGGCATTGTTGGTGGGTCTTCGCTGCGCTCGATCGCACCCTACTACTCAGTAATTTTCCGACAGCGTGGCGCCGGGGTTGGCCGCCAGATAGTTGCGGACGCCGAGGGTCTGATACGTAGTGAAACCGATCTGATAACTTATCATCTGCACGTGTCCATCGCAGAAGACGAAATGACAGCCCGCGGCGTGCGCCTGCCGAAGCCGGAGGACATGTCGTTTACGCCCTTCGTGTCGCGCATGGGCGGGAATCCGGTTGCGACCCAACGATTAACGTCCCAGTCGTTGCCTTCCAGCGCCGTATCGTTGTCGGCGCCGTCCGCTCCCGTATAGTATACGTTGGGATCGAGGTATTTCTCGCCGGCAAAAAACACGTTGCTCAGGCCGTCGGTAACGTGCCCTGCCTGAATCTCGCTTCGCGGACCTGACACACCGTTGAAGTTTGCCGTCAACCAACCGTCCGCGTAGTCAGACCAGCCATTTGCAGTCCAGTTGCAATTCGGATAAGCCACGAAGCAAGTGGGATTGTCAGTGTAGTTCGGGCCGGTGCCCAGGCAAACATTCGCGCCACCGTTGGCTGCGTAGTCGGTCTTGTTGAGCACGGTGGCCGGAGCGGCATTCGCCGCGTTCTCGATCGCCGGATAGGCGATCGGTTTGCGGCGCGTGGGACAGATCAGGAAGGTAATGGCCGCCTGTTTGGCTTCCACGAGGGCATAGTATTTATTTTGCGTAGGGTTTGTACTGCCGCCCGGGCCAGAATCCTTGATGCCTTTGCCGACATCGTGGATCATGTCCAGACCCATGTAGGGCAGGCAATTGTAGATCCAACCGCCGGGTTGGTGGGCCCCGAAGCCATGATCGGGATCTCCCGTCCACATGTAACCCCAACCGCTGGACGGAAAGTGGTTTTGCACGGCCAAGTGCTGTTGCGCGGCCTTCCCGATCTGCGCGAGGTTATTCTTGCACTGCGCTCGCCGCATCGACTCGCGGACCGAGTTGACGGCCGGCAAGATGAGGCTCATCAAGACGCCGAGAATGGTGATGACGACGAGCATCTCCACCAGCGTAAAAGCCGCATTTTTCCCGCGAGAAACCACAATCGCTCGGCGCCTCCACCGCAAAAGACCCGCCATCGCGTGAGCCACGGCCAGGATTCAGACCGCTCTTCCCACCTCTTGATTATAATCGACTTTTTCTCTCCCTGTCAATGATCTCCATGGCGACTGGAGGCTACTTGCTCTTCAGGTCGAAATTGCCGTAGTGCTCGAAGTCGGGCACGTCGGTAGCGACTTCCCGGCCCAGGATGCTCTTCTCGTTGTAGCAGGCGGGCAGCGCCTCGTTGCCCTGCACCTTCTTGGAGATTCTCACGGTATAGAGTCCCGGCAAAATGCCCGAAGAGCCTTCCACGTCGGGAGCAGGGTGCGGCGTAGCCGTTGTTGTTGGTCGTACCGCTGGACGGATGGTAGGCAGGGCCGAGGCACGGTTCGGGTTCCCAAGTCACCACCGCGCCGGCCAACCGCTTGCCGTCCAGGGTGACCCTGCTTCGCCCGCTAATCAGCACGCCGCCACATCGCTTCCAGGCCGCGACGCGGGCCGCAATGTCCTCGGCCGTGAGCGAATCGGCGTGGCCGGCGTCGTGCTCCTTGATCGTGCGGAGCATTGCGCCGAGAGCGGGAGCCGCCGCCAATTCCTTGGTATCGAGTTTGCCGTCGCGATTGGCGTCATATCGGCTCATGGCCTCTTGGGCAATGGCCGCCGGATCCAAGGTCGGCATCTTCGGCGATGGCGCACTATTGGAACATCCCGCGCACAGAACCAATGTCCCGAGGAGTGTGCCCAGTGCGCCGCATTGTCAGTAGTTCTCGCTGAGTGTGGCGTTGTTAGCCGCGGCATAGTTGCGGCAACCCAGGCTCGTGTAGATGGTCAGGTTGATTGAGTAAGAGATCAGCCGCACGCTGCCGTCGCAATAGACGAAGTTGACCCCGGCGGAATGCGCGCTGCCGAAGGCGTTGTCTTGGTTGGGACACCACCAGCTATTCCCACCCTGATCGTAACAACTCGAGACGTTCGTGTCCGGGGCCGGAGGATAATTTTGGCCGGTCCACCGGATGATGTCGTGGTCGAAGCCCTCCATCATGCTGTTGTCGTCACCCGCTTGCGTGCTCGCGTAATAGCCGTAATGGGTTAGTCCGCTGCTCGTGTCATGGAACACGGCACCGAGCCACTTCTCGCCGGCAAAAAAGGTGTTGGCCAGGCCGTCGCTAATCAAGCCTGGCGTCACTTGGCTCGCTTGGAACACCACGCCATCGCCGTTCTTGGCATCGTCATCCCACGCGCAGTTCGGAAAGACGCTCATGCAGTTCGGATCGCCCCCGAAGGCATCTCCGGCCTCCCACGTGCCGGTATTCGCACAGTAGTCGCTATGGTTGAGCCCAACGGGCGGACTGGGCAGTTGTGCGTTCCAGGACCCCTGCAAAACCACGTCGGGAAAAACGATGGACCGGCGGCGCGTGGGGCAGTTGAAGACGGGAACCGCTGCGTACCTCATTTGTGGGCCTCCGCCAGGTGGATTTGGTTGGCCCGTGTACTTGGCGCTACTGGTGAAGGAAGAGGAATTCTCATTGCCCAGGCCCTTGCCGAGGTCATGGATCATGTCGAGGCCCATGAAGGGCAGGAGTTGGTAGATCCAGCTTCCCGGCTGGTGCGCGCCGGCGCCGCAGTCGGGATCGCCCAGCCACTTCATGCCCCATCCCGCGGAGGGGAAGAAGCCATACTGCGCCACGTGTGCATTGGCAGCCACGCCCATCTGCTTAAGATTATTTTTGCACTGGGTCCGCCGCATCGCCTCGCGGACCGAATTGACCGCTGGCAAGATGAGGCTCATCAAGACGCCGAGAATGGTGATGACAACGAGCATCTCCACCAACGTAAAAGCCGCATTTTTCTGCCGAGAAACCGCCATCGCTTGGCCCCTCCACCGCAACAGCCCGGCCGCCGTGTGAGCGGCGGGGATTCGGACCTCTGTTTCCACGCCCGAATTATAATCGACTTTTGCGCTCTCTGTCAATGGTTTGGCGTTTTCGCCCTCACAGCCCCTTTTGACGCCTGCCGGCAGGCTTGCTATCCTGTACGGTAGTCATCATCCCCTGGGAAAAGGTGTTCTCATGCAGAAGCATATAGCACTTCACTTTGGTTTCGGTCTCGCCGGCATGGCAGCTTTGGTCGTTTCGGGTGGTTGCGGAGGCAGATCGCCTAGCGCGATCCAGCCCATGGAAATCGCCTCCAACGCCGGGGCACAGGCGATGGCCCAATTGGACGCTAATAAGGATGGTTTTCTCGATTACAACGAATTGGCCAAGGCCCCGGGATTGCGAGCCGGCGTGGCGAGCATCAAGAAAATGGCCACCTTTCGCGGGCCCAAACCGTCCGAGAGCCAGTTGCAGAGCGCGAAGATCAGCGCGGAGGAAATCGACGCCCGGATTCAGGAGTGGAAGGAGCACGGATCAGGACGCACTACCGTCTCCTGCCGCGTATACCGCATCAACAAGAAGGGGGGCAAAGGGAAGATTCCCCTTGCCGGCGCCGAGGTCAAGTTCGTGCCGGAGACCTTTCTGGGCCCCGGCCTATTGACGGGCACGGGCACGACTGCCGCGAGCGGTACCGCCCTGGTCGCGCAACCAAGCCGGGGGGGAGGTGACCCCACCACCGGCATGTGCCCCGGATTCTACCGTGTCGAAATCACGAAAGGCAATGAAATTCCGGCGAAGTACAACACGACCACGATCTTGGGCGTGGAAATCGCCGGCGACGCCCCCGATCTTTCGGCCGGCGGGCCGACGTTCGATTTGGAGTATTGATCGCCTTCAATCGTTCACGTACGTTTCCAAGAACCGCGCCAGGCGATGGAAATCGCTGCCGGGCTCGATGTAGCGCACGACGGTCACCAGCGTGGCCGGATCGACCAACTGGTCGAAGCGTACGTAGTTCAACTCGAGCTGGCCGCGGATGGAAACCATCACGCCGTCCAGCCGCTTCTCGACCAGCGCCCGATAGGCGCCCACGCCGAGCTGGCTGCCGAGCATGACGTCGAAGGCCTGCGGCCGGGCACAGCGGCTCTCGTAGCCCAGCGGAACGCTGGTCACCTTGCGCTTCTTGCCGGTCTGCTTGGAGTATTCCTTGGCCACGAGTTCGGCGAAGAGCTTGCCGAGGCTGATCTGGGCAATGACGATGTGGCCGTGCTCGTCGCGGGGCACGCCCTCGATGTGCTTATGGGGGAGCAGCTCGGCCAGGCCTTCGGCCAACACGATGACGCCGAACTCCTTGCCTTCAGCCTCTTCGCGGGCCCGCATCGTAGCCACGATCCGCTTGACGACCTCGCCCAGGTCCATCACGCGGCGGATCTCCTTGCGGCCCGTCTTGGGATTGACCGATTCCTCGCTGGTCTCGTACTTGCCGGTGATGTCCTCGACGCTGACCACCAGGCTCGCCTCGCCGGCGATCGCCACACCATAAGCCAGCCAGCCCGCGCTGCGGCCCATGCACTCGCAGAGGAAATAGGCGCGATTGGCCTCGGCGTCGGCCAGCAGGTTGCGGACTTCCGAGGCCAGGAACTCGACCGCCGTGAAGTAGCCGAAGGTGAAGTCGATGCCCATGTAGTCGTTGTCGATCGTCTTGGGCAAGTGCACGACCGGGATGTGGCGGCTGCCGGGCGGCAAGGTTTCCTGGAACATCTTGAACTTGTTGGCCGTCTTCAGCGTGTCGTCGCCGCCGATGGAGATCAAGGCATCGACTCCCAGCGAGCACAAGGCCTCGTAGGTGGTCTTCAGCGGCGCCGTCCGTTCCGGATCGCGCAAGTGGGCCGGATCGGAGACCAGCTTGCCCGGGTTGGCCCGCGCCGTGCCGATGATGATGCCCTGGCTGTTGCGGGTCCGCTTCAACGTCTGGTGCGTGATGCGGATGTAGCTTTTGCCTTCGACCAGCGGCCGCTCGGGCGAATACTCGATCAAGTGGGAATAGCCATGGAGAACGCCGATGACGTCGATATTGTTGCGCAGGAAAGAGACCGCGGCCGTCGAGATGACGGCATTGGCCGCCGGGGCGGGACCGCCGGCAAAGAGAATCGCCGCGCGGCGAATGCTCGACTCCAACATAGGCGGCCGGGACAATGTGCTGCTCATAATAACTCCGGTTAAAGGTCAATTCACTTGGTCCACGTTCGCTCGATGAACGTGGTGTCGACGCAATGTTCGATAAAGGCCGAGTGGTTGAGGATCTTCTCCTGCAACGCGATGGTCGTCTTGATGCCCTCGACCCGCAATTCCCGCAAGGCCCGCCGCATGCAGGCAATCGCCTCGCCGCGCGTGGGCTGATGGACGATCAGCTTGCCGATCATCGAGTCGTAAAACGGCGAGACGCTGTAGCCCGGGTGGACGTGCGAATCGAAGCGCACGCCGAACCCGCCGGGCGGAAGGATCCGCGTGATCAGGCCCGGCGTGGGACGAAAGTTCTTCTCCGGGTCTTCGGCATTGATGCGGCATTCGATCGCGCATCCGCGATGGACGACGTCTTCTTGCCGGTACGGCAACGGCCCGCCGGCGGCCACGAGAATTTGCGACTTGATCAGGTCGATGCCCGTGACCATCTCCGTCACCGGGTGCTCGACCTGGATGCGGGCGTTCATCTCGATGAAGTAATAATTGCCCTGCTTGTCGACGATGAACTCGACGGTGCCGGCATTGTGATAATTGGCCAGTTTCACCAGCCGCACGGCCGATTCGCAGATGGCCTTCCGCGTTTCGACGGGCAGATTCGGGGCGGGGCTTTCTTCGATCAACTTTTGGTGGCGGCGCTGCATCGTGCAGTCGCGTTCCCAGAGGTGGACCGCGTTGCCGTGCAGGTCGGCGATCACCTGGACCTCGACGTGCCGGGGCTGCTCGACGTATTTCTCCAGGTAGATCTCGGCGCTGCCGAAAGCGGCTTCGGCCTCGGCCTGGGCCTGCTGCAAGGCCGACTTCAGGGCCAGTTCGTTGAGGGCCACGCGCATGCCCCGCCCGCCACCGCCCGCCGAGGCCTTGATCAGCACGGGAAAGCCAAGCTGCTGCGCCAACTGCATGGCCTGGGCCTCGCTCTCGATCAGTCCTTCGCTCCCGGGCACCGTGGGCACGTCGGCCAGCCGGGCCATCTTGCGGGCCGAGTTCTTGTCGCCCAAAAGGGCCATGGCTTCCGGGTCCGGGCCGATGAAGACGATGTCGCAATCGCGGCAGACTTCGGCGAAATGGGAGTTCTCGGCAAGAAACCCGTAACCCGGATGGATCGCCTGCACGTTGCCGACTTCGGCCGCGCTGATGATGCGGTCGATTTTCAGATAACTGTCGCCCGCCTTGGGAGGACCGATGCAATAGGCCTCGTCGGCCAACTCCAAGTAGGCCGCGCCGCGGTCCGCCTCGCTGTAGACGGCCACGGTTTCGATGCCCAGCTCACGGCAGGCGCGAAAGATCCGCAGGGCGATCTCGCCCCGATTGGCAACGAGAATGCGTTTGAACATCAGCCTCGTGTATCCACTTTGAACAGAGGTTGACCGAACTCGACCGGCTGGCCGTTTTCGACCAGCACGGCCTGGATCTTGCCCGACACTTCCGCCGGAATCTGGTTGAAGACCTTCATCGCCTCGACAATGCAGACGGTGGTTTCCGGGCCGACGTGATCGCCCACTTTCACGAAGGGGGGCGACTCGGGATTGGGGGCCGCATAAAAAGTGCCGACAATCGGACTCTTGATCACGGCGACGTGGGCGTCGTCGGCCCTGCGCCGTTCGGCCGTGGGGGGCGGCGACGCAGCGGGACCGACAGCAGGCGCCGCGGCCGGGTACCCGCTTGCGGGTGGCGGCCCAGCGACCGTGACTACCGGATCGGAACCGCGGCGGAGCTTGATTCGCGTAGCTCCATTCGCGGATGTCGATTTCGCTCAAGTCGTGCTCCTTCATGAGCTCGACCAAACGGCGAACCCGTCGCACGTCGAAAATATCTTGGTTAGGCGTCGAACCGGACATGCCAGGACTTTCCATGCTAGAAAACTACCATCTCTTCGAATTGCTTGGGGAGGCTGGTCAAGACTTCGTGCCCATTGCGGGTGACGAGGATATCGTCTTCGATGCGGACGCCGCCCCAACCGGGGATGTACACCCCCGGCTCAACGGTAACGACCATCCCCGGCTTGAGCGTCGCGGTGTTCTTGCCCGTCATCCGCGGCGACTCGTGAATTTCCAGACCGAACCCGTGCCCGATGCCATGATTGAAGCGGCGATTCCAACCGGCTTCCGCAATTGCGCTGCGGGCGGCCGCATCAATTTCCGTAGTCGGCACACCGGGTCGAACGGCCGCGATGGCCCGCGCCTGTGCGCTTAACACAACTTCATACACGCGACGAAGTTTGGTCGAGATTTTACCTGTCACGAGGACCCGCGTCAAGTCGCTCTTGTAGAGCTGCCACTGAGCCCCCCAATCGACCAGGACTGTGCCCCCATTCCCAATGCAGCAATCGGTCAGCTTGGCGTGCGGCAGGGCCGCGCGGGGCCCCACGGCAACGATTGTGGCAAATGCCGGACCTTCGCCCCCGAAGAGGCGGATCTGGTGTTCGAGGGCATCGCCAATCTGCTTTTCCGTTTGTTCGGAGTGAAGCCCGGCACGGGTCACGGCAAACGATTTCTCGGCGATCTTGATCGCCTGGCGAATCAGCGCAACTTCTTCTCTGTCCTTGATTTGCCGCAGGTGTTCCACCATTCCGCTGGTAGCCCCGAACTGGAGTTTTTGGAGCTTCTCGGCAATTCGCTCGCGAGTGGCAACGGTCATCGATTCGGCTTCAATCGCCAATCGCGAAACGTTGCGCAGCGCGAAGAACCTTGGGAACTTGCTGATGAATAAGAATGCCGGCCCGGCGAATGTTCATCTCCAGGCCGGGACATTCCTCTGCGATCTGGGTGGAAAAGCGGCCGTCGCTGATCAGAATCTGATTCTCGTGAGTTATCAGGAGATAGCTTGAATCGCCCGTGAAGCCTGTCAGGTAAGTAACATTGGGAACGCTGGTAACGAGGAGGGCCTCTGCGCCAGATTTCTTTAGCAGTTTTCGTAGTTTTTCTCGGCGGCGGGCGAAATCCATGGGTTGGCTCTCAAGGGTTAGAACCGGTAATTGGAGCACTTTCCGCAGGGGAGCGGAAGGGGTACAGCAAAATGGGGAACAATGGGTTTCATCTTCCGGTCGTCCGTGGACTCACGAGCCACCATCCTGTTAATCGTCTCCATATCCATTCAGGTCCAATCCTGTTGGGGGTATTGGCCAAAGTGGCCCAAAAACGCCCTTTTACTTGAAGTTTTGCCCATAGTTTGCCACCATTAAATGCAGCATTACAACCCGTACGGAGTAATAGGCCATCAAGAATCCTCCGGAAAAACGAGGCTTTCCGCTCCTTTGATGGAAACATCCAGTCAAAAGGAAGGATGGCCAGAATTTGCACGAAATGGTTGCGCTGGGCCACTGGTGCCTTCCACCGCCGTTTGATCCTTTCATCTCTCATCCCTCCACCTGCATCCTTCATCCGTGACTTGTTTGTCGGCAGTGCATGGCATGCTCGATCCTTCGCTGGCTCGTTGCTTGCCATTGATATATATAATAGTATGAAATTATCCATAGTTATAAACTTCTGTCAAGAGGCAGAAACGAGTATTCTGGAAAGATTTCGGGTGGGAGGTGGTCGCAAGCGCCCTAAGTGGCTGTGGGGCAAGAGGTTCGGACGATTGGGAAAAAGGTGGAACTCGTGAAAAATTCCGGCAAGAATCGTCGGCATAACGGAACCAGCGCCAGAACAGAAACGGGAAAAGCGTCGTAACGTCATGGCCCGCAATGACTTGGGGATTCCGTGGTGCGATGAAGCTCCCCGCGCTGACAACGACCGCGACCACGAGTACTTCCCCTGTCTTGTTGTAGTTATACCGTGGCAGGATTACAATCATGTTTTTCCCGAAATTGAGTGCGGGAAGCAAAACGAAGATGGTGAAGTCTAGACCGGACGCGAATTCCGCGGCAGCAGCGCAACCAGCCCTAGAGGAGGGAATGCTGCCGGATTTTATCACCGGGCAGCCGGTCAAGGAGACGCCCAAGGAACTGGTGCGGCAGGAGGTGGCTCGTGCCCTGCTGCAAGAATATAAGCTGTCCGCGGATGACATGTCGCCGGATTTTGCGGTCAAGATCGACGGCAAACGCCGCAAGATCGACATCGCCGTTTTCACTCACGGTCAGCCGCACGCCGCGGAGCACGTGGAACGCGCAGTCATCTGCCGTCCCCAGCCGAAGGTTGGCAAGCGTTCGGTTATCAAGCTGCGAGACCACGAACAGGCCGCAGAGGACTTGGCCGAGTTGAAGGAAATCATGAATGGGTTGGATGTGTGCTGCTGGGGCATGTGGACCAACGGACTAGAGCGGTTCTTTCTGAAAAAGAACAAGCGACGTTTCGAGACCCTTTTCGACCCTCGCGGTGACTGGCCTTTGGCCGACGGGTCGATGAGCACGCCGGACGCGAAGTCGGAGAGCTACTTGCGCCGGGGTACCGAGGAAACGTTGCGGCGGGCCTTCCAGCGTTGCCACAATTTCATCCACGGCAACGAAGGCATGCCCAAGGACGCTGCCTTCTGGCAGTTTCTGTACTTGATCTTCGCCAAGATGTATGACGAACGCCGCAATGGCGGCCGGCGGCAGTTCTGGGCCGACGCTACCGAACCGTTCACCGAAGAAGGCCGGATGAAGGTCAGGCAGCGGATCGTGCCTTTGTTTGAGGCCGTGAAGAAGGAATACCGCACGCTCTTCCGGCCGACCGACGTAATCACGCTGTCGGATCGTGCGCTATCCTACATGGTCTCCGAGTTGTCTCGCTACGACTTCTCGCGACACCGCGGTGGACGCCAAGGGCGCTGCCTATCAGGAAATTGTCGGCTCCAACCTGCGGGGCGACCGCGGCCAGTATTTCACGCCCCGGCGGGCTGTGAATTGTATGGTGAAAATCCTCGATCCGAAGCCCAATGAGAAGGTCCTGGATCCAGCCTGCGGCACGGGAGGGTTCCTGGTCGCCACCATCAGCCACCAATTGGAGCGGTTCAAGGCCGAGGACAAGCGAGATCCGGGCGACTCGACATCGGATGCCGTGCATGACCGGCTTCGCGACTATGCCCACGAGAAGGTCTTCGGGGCTGACTTCGATCCGTTCTTGGTTCGCGCCAGCACGATGAACCTGATGATGGCCGCCAACACGGATGGACATATCTTCCACATGGATTCGCTGGCTTTCCCCAAGAGCCACCTGCCCGGCAACGCGCCAGCCAAGGACGCAATACCCTTCGGCTCCATCGACGTGCTGATGACCAATCCACCGTTCGGCGCCGAGATTCCTATCACGGACCCAGCGATCCTGGAGGACCACGCCCTGGCGCGGGCCTGGCGGCGGGACAAGGAAAACGACGGCCGCTGGTTTGAGGTGGGCACAACGCACCACGCGATGGCGCCCGAAATCTTGTTCATCGAACGTTCTGTCAAGTGGCTTCGGCCTGGCGGCCGGATGGGCATTGTGCTGCCCAACGGCATCCTGGGAAATCCGGGGGATGAACCGATCCGGCGGTGGATCTTGCGCAACTGCTGGGTGTTGGCCTGTGTCGAAGTGCCCGTTGAGGCGTTCATCGTCGAGGCCAATGTAGGAATTCTCACCAGCCTGCTGTTTCTGAAAAAGAAGACCGATGAGGAAATGGACGCGGAGGCCCAGGGGCACGTGGCCGAGTATCCCATTTTCATGGCTGTCGCCAAGAAGGCCGGCGTGGATCGGCGTGGGAACGTGCTCTACAAACACAACCCGGACGGCACGGAGCTTGTGGTCGAACGCATCGAACAGGAAAGCTACGTGCTTAACGGTAAGACGATAACGCGCCCCCGCAAGGTCCGGTCGCTGGAAATCGACGACGATTTCCCAACCATTATCGAGGCCTACTGGGAATTCCGCCGTAAGAACCGTGAACCGGGGTTGCCATGATCACCCGCATTGAAGCCTACCGCTACCGCTGCTTTGAGAAGCTGGGCCTTAACCTGGGAGCCTATCAAGTGCTGGTTGGCGCTAACGGCGCCGGTAAGTCCACTCTGCTGGATATACCGGTCTTGCTGGGCGAATGCCTGGGTACCCGAAGCGTCCATGACACGTTATTCAAATCCACGCCTAGCCATGACCACCCGCGGGCCAACGCGCCCCAGGACCTTGTCTTCAATCGCGCCGGCGAGTGGTTTGCGTTTGCGGTGGAAGCCAGGCTTCCCGAGTTGCTTGTGGACCAGTGGCAACGGCAGGCGGTCGAGAAAATGCGCGCTACGGAACGCCGCAGGCTGGAGAAGAACCCGGGGACTCGAGTCGGATCCGTACGCTACGAACTTGGGTGTCGCATCGTCGCGGGGACGCTTGAGATCTCACATGAGTTTCTCTTTCTGCTTCCCGAGAACAGGGCTTTGATCGGAGAGAAGCCAGACGGACTATGGGGCGAATTTGCCGTTCGTGAAGGCGGCGCCGTGAGAACGGTGCTGCGCCGCAGCATCGACGGCGGAGTCGTGCTCAGCCCCGAAGTACCGTCGCGAATCGAGGATCTCCCGACAACCGTCCCGGCGGTTGCTCCAGCGCTGGCCGGCGTCCCCTTGGACGTGAACATTTTCGCTGCCTGCAACTGGTTTCGGCAACTCTTGGCGACCGGCGCCCTGCGGATCGCGTTGAACCTCCCCGCAATGCGCTCCGCGCAGTTGCCGCCCGGGCGAGATTCCGGAATCGCGGGCGACGGAACTACCCTGCCTTGGTCCGTCATGGCGATTGCCAAGCAGCCGGAACTGCTTGAAGAATGGGTGATGCACGTCCAGGGGGCCTTACCGATGATTCGGAACATCGGGGCTCGCACGCGAGAAGACGATGGCCTCGCCTACCTCGTTGTGGATTACGGCCAGGATCTGGAAGTGAAATCGGCGGGTCTCTCCGACGGTACGCTCAGCATTCTGGCACTCTCGATCTTGCCTTTTCTCAGCAATGTTCCCGCAATCGTGCTGGTGGAAGAGCCCGAGAACGGCATACACCCCAAGGCGATTGAGACAATCCTGGAATCTCTGTCGCAACTGAAGCAATCTCAGGTGCTGATTACCACGCACTCGCCGGTCGCTGTGGCTGCCACGCCGCCCAATCAACTACTGTGCCTGCGGCAAGTGCCGCAGCGAGGGGTCCAGGTGACGCGCGGCGACGAACATCCGCGGTTGCTGGAATGGAAAGGAACCCCCAGCCTGGCCACGCTCTTCAGCGCGGGGGTGTTGTGATGCAGCCGATCGTCTTTCATCTTGCCGACAGTCACATGGAACAGGGGTTTCGCGCCTTCTTCCGGCGTGCGAACTGGCACCAGGCTTTCCAGTGCCGCCGCTTTGGCATCGATCCCGACAGCACGGAGGACATCTTTCGCGTTCCTGGTCATCATGATCCACAGCTTTGGAAATTTGCGCATGAGAACCTGGAAACGCATCGGCGCACGCACGAACGTGCTGTTGTGATCCTGGATCACAGTTTCGAGGGGGCTCCGCCGGCCGATCAGTTAAGGACCGAAGTGCTCGCCAACCTTCAGGGGGCCGGGTGGCAGCCCGACCGCTGCGAAGCAATCGTCATCCAACCGATGTTGGAGGCCTGGCTTTGGGTCGAAAACGATCGTGTGGCGAATGCCTTCGGTTTCAAGCACTTCAAGGAGCTTCACGCGATGCTGTGCGCCGAAGGGCTATGGGACGCAGGGCAAGCGAAACCGAACGCGTCGCAATTGAAAGTCGCAAGAGACTTGGCTGCGCGGTGCGGTGGGCGTAAGACAGGCGGCGCCGTCTTCCGTGGCGTGTTCAAGGCGATGTCATCCAGGGCCGTGAACTGCTGCACGGAACCAGGCTTTGCATTGCTGCGAGAGACACTCCGGCAATGGTTTAAGGCATGAGGCGAAGCATGAAGACGGCCATGATTCGCAGTTCCTGGATGGAAGCCTACGGCTACCGGCTCGATTGCCAGCCATACCTCGGCGGTGCGCTGGAAGCCAAGATCATACTCGAACGCCTGTCTTTGAAAAAGGAACCGCTCAGTTCGCTCACCGTGGGACACAACGGCGGGATCTACAACGGGCCGCATTTCGCACGTACCTATGTTGACTCTGAGGAATATGGAGTCCCCTTTGTAAGCAGCAGCGGAATGTTGCACTCCGATTTGTCAAGGCTTCCCCTTCTCAGCCGGCGGCAGACCGCTGACCGATCGCTTGCATTCCTGCGACTCGGGCGCGGGACGTCATTGATTTCCTGCTCCGGCACCATTGGTCGAATGGCCTACGTCCGCTCGGGAATGGAGGGGATGTGGTCCTCACAAGACATCCTGAAGGTCGTACCGAATGAGGAACGGATCCCATCCGGTTACCTCTATGCCTTCCTGAGCAGCAATTTTGGAGTGCCGCTTGTTGCTTCCGGCACCTACGGCGCGATCATCCAGCACCTTGAACCTCACCACATTGCCGACCTACCCGTGCCACGCCTTGGCACACGTGTAGAACGACGAATTCATGCCCTTATCGAAGACGCAGCGGGCTCCCTCGACCGTTATGGCCGGCTGCTCGCGTCAGCGACCGAGGCATTGCTCCAAGAAATCGGGATGGTCGATATTTCGCCGTCACAATGGTCGGCCGATACACGCCGACTGGGATGGAGCCAAGAGACCATTGAGCCGATTACCCTTCGTGCATTGAACTACGATGCTAGGGTCATACCCTACTTTCAGACGTTACGGTCTCGTTCTTATAGCGAGTTGGGCTCACTTTGCGAGCCCGAAGCCTTCCGCGGGCGCACGGTTTTCAAGCGGCTTGACGCCGAGGGAGAATACAGCGTGAGGCTTGTCGGACAACGAGAGGCGTTCCACATTCGGCCGGACGGGCGCCTTATTTCTAGGGCTTCAGTTGAGGACTTGGGATTAATGGTCCCCCCTGGGGCAACGCTCATTCCTGCTCAGGGAACTCTTGGCGAGCAAGAATTGTACTGTCGAGCCGTATATGCGACCCGGCGGACGTCCGAGTACTTGTTCAGTGGCGGATTTCTTCGCTGTGTTCCAAGGCAAGCAGAGATACCAGGCGGTTTCCTTTTCGCGTTCCTTCGATCCAACGTGGCGTTCAGAATGCTTCGTTCCATGAGTGTGGGCGATAAACGACAGGAACAACACGCCGAACTGATCTTGCGGATGCCAATCCCTCGGTTGGAGAAGCGAAGAGAGGCGGCCATCGCACGGCAAATCAACGAGGCAGCCGATTGCTTTGATCACGCTTTGGACTGCGAAGATAAGGCACGGGCGATCCTTGAGAACGCGATCCAGGAGCAGGCGTGATGGCCTGGCTCATACATCGGATGCCTTTTGTTTGAAGGGAGGCCGAATATGGCGCAGTGGTTTCTGAATAGAATTGACGTGGTCGGTGGCTTCCTTAGCGGTCTCTCCGTTACACTGCCCCAGGGCTTGATCTGCATAATCGGTCCGCGTGGCAGCGGCAAGACGACACTTGCCGAGGCCGTTCGATATGCACTTTGCGGCACGAAAGGACCGAGTGACGAGGGGTACGCGCTCCTCCGCGAAAACCTCAGCTCATCAGTCGTGACAATTTCCGCCCAGAGAGCCAGCGATGGTGCGCTGTTTACGGTGCGACGGCTCTTCGGGCAAGCGGCAACCATCACCGGACCGGACGGAAGATCTATTTCCGATGTCGACTTGGATCGAGGTACATTCCTTCCTTTCGACGGTTACAATTTCCGGCGAATTGATAAGATTGCGGAGGAACCGTACGGAAACCTCAGGCGTACCCTGCTTGACGAGTTGCGCGGGAGAGCTTCACACGATACAAGCCAAGGTTGCAGAGCATCGCCGGCAGCTAGAGGCGAACGCCAACGCAATCCGTTCGACAGCACGCACAATCAAGGATCTGACTGAACGAATCGAGGAGCTTGGCGATGCACGCATCGCGCCTAGCAGCTTTGCCACCCCCGGCCGACGATGAGCAGTCCGCAAATCTACTGGTCGCTGCCAAGCAGCAACAATTCAATGAACGTGAAGCACAGAACCTCGCGACCTCATTGACCGACGTGCAGGAATTCCGTGAAGCCGCTCGCCGTTTGATATCTGACTACACCACACGGGTCAGCCAGCGGCCCACCATCGAGGGATCCGCAAACTCTCCCCTCATGGCGCAATTGCACGGTGCCTTGCAGGGGCTTGTCGAAAAGATCGCTTCAGCGTTACGCGAACTTACGAGTCTCACCGACGCCGCAGAGACCAGAATTCGGCAGACCACGGAGGAAATCCGAGTCCTTCACGCGTCCCAGGCCGCGCAATTCGCGTCACTGCAAGAAAAGCACCACGTCGCCGGAGCGGCGGTTCGGGAGCGAACGGCGGCGCAACAAGCGGTCGCCACGCTAGAATCGTTGGAAAGACAGCGATCCGAGGCGCGTGAGCGGTCGAAGGCTCTGTACGAGCAGCGGAAGGAGATCAAGGCCACATACCTTTTGGAACGCGAACGGATTTCGACGGTTCGTGAAGTGGTTGCTGAGCATTTGCAGAGCGAGACCCAGGGTAAGGTGCATGTGCGAATTGCACGTAACGCGGATTCGCTAGAATATCAGCAGACTTTGCGAAGTGGGCTCAAGGGCGCAGGCGTCAAGAATCACGATGACATTCTGCGCTTTTATGCGGCTTCGGCCTGAGCAGATAGCGCAGCTCATTCAGGAAAATGACGCCGAGGAGTTCGACGTTCTTACGTCCCTTGGCGCCGAACGGTGCCGCAAGATCCTTGATGCCTTTCGGCAAAACCTTGATCCGCTGAGTCTGGAGATTGTGGGGATTGAGGACAGAATATCGATAGAACTCAATGTCGGCAGTGCTCAGGCGCCGAATTTCAAAGATGCTGCCGATCTGTCGAAAGGGCAAAAATGCACAGCGCTCCTGCCGCTACTTTTGGCCAGGCGAGACAACCCACTAATGATTGACCAGCCCGAAGACAACCTCGACAACCATTTCATCTTTGAAACCGTAGTTGAGACGATCAGCCGACTAAAGGCCAAGCGACAGATGATCTTTGTGACGCATAATGCGAACATCCCGGTTTTGGCAGAGGCTGACCTAGTTATCGTCTTGGACTCAGACGGGAAAACAGGCAACATCTCGAAGTTGGGAAGCTTGGATGAATGCCGTGACGAAATCATCGACCTTTTGGAAGGCGGTCGCGAGGCTTTTGAACGCCGCAGGAAGCGATATGCAACAAAGTAATGACGCAATCATCCAGGAAGCCCAGAACGTGTATCGCGAGCTTCGTCGCGTTGCCGCCAGTGACCCGCGTGCGGCGAGACAACGATTGGTCGACTTAGTTCGTTCAAACGACCCAACGCTCGAAACGTTGCTCGAATTCATGCGGCCCGCGTCTGAGGGGCGCATGCGGAACCTAGTGCCTTGTCACAGCTAAAAATTGGGATTGGTCGTTGGGGGTTTTTCTGCGAAGGTGCGGGGAACAAGGAGGTGCCCCGTGCAGAAGATGTATATCGTACGATTGTCGAAACAAGAACGCCACACGTTACGGGAGGTTGTCAAGAAGCTTAAGGGCAGCGGCGAGAAGGTGCGACGCGCCCAGGTATTGTTGAAGGCGGATGCGGACGGTCCTGCTTGGAACGACAGTCGCATCGCCGAGGCTTTCGGTTGTCGTCGCCAGACAGTCGAGATAATTCGGCAACGATTTGTGGAATCCGGTTTTCAAGAGACTCTGGAAGGGAAGAAACGTGCCAAGCCGCCCACCGAGAAATTACTTGATGGAGAGCAAGAGGCGAAAATCATCGCCACTCGCCTTGGCCCACCACCGAAAGGCTATGCCAACTGGACACTCCGACTGCTTGCTCGCAGGGTTGTTGAGCTGGAAATCGTCGATGCGGTCAGTTACGAAACCGTGCGGCGTACGCTAAAAAAAACGGGATGACGAATCGAAAGATTGAATACTGGGTCATTCCGCCGGAAGCTGATGCCGAATTTGTGGCCAACATGGAAGAAGTGTTAGAAATATACGCAAAACCGTATGATCCGACGCATCCGGTACTGTGTATGGATGAACAGCCAGTGCAGTTGGTCAAGGAGACCCGAAAGCCAATCGAGGCTACCGCGAAACATCCTCGGCGCGTCGATTATGAGTACGAGCGTGCAGGGACAGCGAGTATTTTCATGTTTACGGAACCCCTCGCAGGTTGGCGAATGGCGACCGCGCGTCAGTCGAGAACGAAAGTTGATTGGGCACTCGAAATGGCGAGACTGCTGGACGGTCGCTACAAGAGGTGCGACAAAGTGATTTTGGTAAGTGACAACCTGAACACGCATACCAAAGGTGCGTTCTACGAAGCATTCGCGCCAGCTAAAGCACGCCAGTACGTTCGCCGCATCGAATTCTGCCACACGCCCAAGCACGGGAGTTGGCTGAACATTGCTGAGAACGAACTTAGCTCAATGACAAGTCAGTCCATTGGGGATCGCCGAATAGGTGATCTGAAATCGCTTCGCGAACAGATTCGTGCGTGGTCAGACGACGTCAACGGTACCCAACGCGGTGTCGATTGGCAGATGAAAATTGACGATGCCCGATGCAAACTCAAGTCGGTCTATCCCAAAAGTAAGCTGTGACAAGGCACTAGTAGCAAATACCGTATGCGCGATGAGGCACGTGCCAAGCTTCCGTGACCGTTTCGTCCCGCACCTTGTTGCGTGGCAGCGCGTGGAGGTGGACGAGTTCACGAAGCCGGCGATTGCACCAGCCCTTTTCAACGGCGGATAATTGCAACTGCTGCAAGTTTCTGAACGGTTGCGCCGCGTTGCACGAAAGGCTAGGCGAAATACATGGCCAAGGAAAGCCGGGACGATTTCTCCAGTGGCGTCAAGCGAGCGTTGGCCGAGCGTGCTGGGCATTGCTGCTCATTTCCTGGATGTCCGCAACGAACCAGCGGTCCCAGCGAGGAGTCGCCCGAAGCCGTGGCCAGCGTAGGTGTGGCGTGTCACATTACCGCGGCGGCCCCTGGGCCTGGGGCGCGACGCTATGATGAGAACTTAACAACCGAGGAGACGAAGCCCATAAGTACATCCAGAATCGCGATTTGGTGCAGGGACTTGTCGGGGTCGTTCGAGAGATGCGCCACAAAGGGACAACCGTGCTGGTTGCCAGCCAAGACCCCCCCTCTGTCGATCGGTCTTTGATCGAACTGTCGTCCCAGATCATCCTGCACCGATTCAATTCTCCTTTGTGGCTCAAGCACATCCAGAGGGCGAACGCGTCGTTGGCGAATCTTTCGCCGGAGCAACTTGCTCGACTGCAGACCGGAGAGGCCTACGTCTGGTCGGCCAGCCGCGGTCAAGGCGCGGGCCTTCAGAACGAGGCCGCGTCGATACCCCGCCATGAGTTCTTCTAGCCGTGCCCGCTGCGAAGTTGCCAGCGTGCCTTCACGAAGATCGGCCAGCAATGCGCTCAGTTCCTCCTGTCCAGCGGCGTCCAAAGTGGCGTCACACAGGGCGAGCAATTCCTGATTGGGGAGCGACTCGACCGGCGGATCGGCCACCACTCGACCAATCTTATTCAACGGATTCAAACAAGCCATCCTTTTCAGCATAGGTCGCCACGACATTGCCGTTCTTGTCGGCAAACACCAGGCTGGGGTGTCCTTTCCAGAAGCCCAATATGATTCTGATCTGGCCGTTGCTGTCCTTGATGGTGAGGTTGGAAGCATCCTTCTTCCCCGTGAGGCCCCCGGCCTTGTTGCCCGCATCGTCCGTTAAATCGAAAAACGTTGCCCCCACGGCTTGAAACTTCCCGCTTTTCCCCTCGATCAAGTCGGGGATGTCCTTTGCCGCCGCGACAACCCACGGCAAGAGGGCCAAAGCAAGGCCCGCAAGAAGAACCCTGTTGAACCGTTCCAGCTTCTTTAATCTCGCTTCCATTTCTCGTTTCTCCTTGGTTTAGAATCGCTGAATTCTACGCGAGTGGGCAATGGCTGAGAGCGCGAAACTGGCGATGCGGCCACGCCGACGGTCCCCAATTTCCAGGGTGGCCGCCCACTACCCGCCCCTGTTCCGCCCGCTTATGATGACAGTATGAATGTTCAACTGCTCGAACAGCTTGCCGCCCGCTTGGTTGCCGGGCAGCTTTCGATGTCCGAATTCGTCGGTCGCGTGCAAGATTCGGGCATTGCCGACGTGGGACCGGCCCAGGTCGATCTGGACCGCCATCGCCGCTGCGGTTTTCCCGAGGTCGTATTCTCGCAAGGCAAGACGGTCGAGGCGATTGCCAGGATCTTTCGCGCCGAACTCGAACACGGGGTAGACGTACTGGCGACGCGGATGTCGGCCGAGCAGGCAGCCGAGTTGCTCTCGCAGTTTCCCGCCGCCCGATACAACCCGATCGGCCGGACGTTGCGGATTGCCCATCCGCCGAAAGAAGAGCATGCCGGAAGCGCGGTCGGCCGGGTGACGGTCGTCACGGCGGGCACGAGCGATCTGCCGGTGGCCGAAGAGGCCCGGGAGACGGCCCTCTGGACCGGCGCGACGGTGAACTACGTGCAGGATGTCGGCGTGGCCGGGCCGCATCGGCTGGCCGCGAACCTCCATTTGCTGGCCGATGCCGACGCGATCGTCGTCGTCGCCGGCATGGAAGGGGCGCTGCCCAGTGTCGTGGGCGGGTATGTCTCCTGTCCCGTGATCGGCGTGCCGACCAGCGTGGGCTACGGCGCCGCCTTCGGCGGATTGGCCGCACTCTTGGGAATGCTGAATAGCTGTGCCTCGAACGTCAGCGTCGTGAACATCGACGCCGGGTTCAAAGGCGGGTACGTGGCGGGGATGATCGCCAAGAATGTGGCACAAGGGAGGAAGCAATCGCAAATTGCAAATTGAGAATTGCAAATTGCCGGAACGAAAACCGGCGAGAAGCGATTTTCGTTTGTCCCGCCAAGACGATAGAATACTGGCAGCCGATCGAACTCCATCTCGCACCTCAATTTTCAATTTGCATTTTTCAATTTTCAATTTGCAATCTTCTTTCCATGAGCGTTCCTCTCGACCCCACTCTCCCTTCCCTTCCGCCGCGGCCTTGCGACGCCCATAAAGGCACGTTCGGCACGGCCTTGATCATCGGCGGGTCGCGCGGCATGACGGGCGCGGTGGCCCTGGCCGGCATGGCGGCGCTGCGCGGCGGGGCCGGACTGGTAAGGCTGGCCGTGGCCGATCGCTGCCTGGAGACTGTCGCCGGCTACGAGCCTTCCTATATGACCGCGGCGCTGCCGGATGACGTCCACGGCCGCATCAGCGGCGCGGCCCATACGCGGATCGTCGAACTGGCCCAGTCGGCAACCGTCGTCGCCATCGGGCCGGGCCTGGGGCGTTCGCCCGACCTGGATCGCCTCGTCGGGCTGCTGTACAAGGAGTTGCCGTTGCCGATGGTCTGCGATGCCGATGCCTTGAACGCCTTGTCCACGAATCCCGAGTGGCTCTGCCATCATGCCGGCCCGCGCGTGCTCACGCCGCATCCCGGCGAGTTCGCCCGCCTGGTCGGCCACAAGTATCCGGGCGAGGAACAGGCCGTGGCCGCTTTGGAACTGGCCAGCCGCTGCCAGGTGGTCGTCGTGCTCAAGGGCCACCGCACCTTCGTGACCGACGGCCGCCGGCACTGGCACAACTCGACGGGCAACCCCGGCATGGCCACCGGCGGCTCCGGCGACTCGCTCACGGGGCTGATCACCGCCCTGGCCTGCCAGAAGCTGGAGCCCTACGACGCCGCCCGGCTAGGCGTCTATCTGCACGGCCTGGCCGGTGATCTGGCGGCCAAAGAATTCGGAGAAATGTCGCTGATGGCCAGCGATATCGTCAGCTACCTGCCGAAGGCAATGAAGGTGCTGGTCGGGGCGTAAACTCCCCACCGACCCCGCGTCGGTGGAAGCCGTGATTGGGCAGCTACAGCGAACGTCGGATGGCGTTGAGATCGTACGTTCCGAACGTGCCGACGTAGTAGCTGTGGCAGAATAGCGGCTCCATGCCATGGGCGTACGCAAGATTATTCATATACGTCAGTACGACCGCTTCGGGAGTCTCCTCGATCGTGCAGCCAATCGTTAGATGCACGTGGTCGGCAAGGATCGCGGCCCGTGACAGCCGATGCTGTTTCTTCTTGGCGACACCCAGAATCATGTCGCGAGTTTTCATCAAGCGATCTTCGCGAACTTCGCACCAGCGGCCGTCGTGGACCAGCACCAGATGAAGATTGAAGAGATACCGCCCGTGCGAACTGAAGATCGGCCCGGAAAGATCCACTTCGGGAAAGCCAAGCTGGAAGGCGGCCAATCGCTTCTGAACGCGATCATCAACCATGCGGTGATGGCCCAGTTGACTTGCGACATAGTTCTCGATTACTTCCTGCCGCACCTCGCCAACGCTGCTGAGAGGGAAGTTCCGCCGGAACGCGCCCGGAGATGAACTGCGGATAAGATGCTGCAAACGCCCTTTGACCGACTTCACGATCTGTGGCGGCGCAATCGTCGGTTGCGTACTCAAAAGGAAGTGCAGCACCGGCCGATGCGAATCCTGAAATTCCAAAATCCGAACGCCGTCAACCTCGACGACTTTCCTTAAATCCGGCAACCATGCTTCACTCGACAGGAGATCGCACGTCGAGAACAATGCTAACGACCAACGTAGTTCGAAAGCCGGCTTGCAGTTGGCGGACGTGTAAAGTGGTTCGGGCATAGCTGCTCAGTCATCGCTTCCACCGACGCGGGGTCGGTGGGGAGCGGAGTTTCTCCGGGCGGCAACGTTTAGCCTGCTCAGTCATCGCTTCCACCGACGCGGGGTCGGTGGGGTGCGGAGTTTCTCGGGGCGGTGCGCGTTAGCTGCTCAGTCATGGCTTCCACCGACGCGGGGTCGGTGGGGTGCGGAGTTTCTCGGGGCGGCAACGTTTAGCCTGCTCAGTCATCGCTTCCACCGACGCGGGGTCGGTGGGGTGCGGAGTTTCTCGGGGCGGTGCGCGTTAGCTGCTCAGTCATGGCTTCCACCGACGCGGGGTCGGTGGGGTGCGGAGTTTCTCGGGGCGGTGCGCGTTAGCTGCTCAGTCATGGCTTCCACCGACACGGGGTCGGTGGGGAGCGGAGTTTCTCCGGGCGGCAACGTTTGGCCTGCAAAGTCATCGCTTCCACCGACGCGGGGTCGGTGGGGAGCGGAGTTTCTCGGGGCGGCAACGTTTAGCCTGCTCAGTCACCGCTTCCACCGTCGACCATGGGTACATGGTGCCCGGGTCGGTGGGGTGCGGAGTGCTCCGTCATTTCCCTCCCTGCATCTGCTTCCCCAGCCAGGTCTGGTCGTTCTGATAGGCCTTCGCCTCGTCGATCAACTTCTGGTCCTTGCTCAGGGCAATCACCTTGTCGAGGGCCTTGTTGAATTCGGCCTTGTTCGGCTGCCGCACCTCCTTGTGATGGGCCAGGCCGACGACCGTCTTGCAAGCCAACTGCGCAAACTCCGGCTGATCCATGTACGGGGCTACGAAATGCAGGGTTTCCAGCGAAACGATCGCCGAGGCCCGCTTCAGGACCAGGGCCTTCTGCTCGTGACTGGAGGCCAACTCCATTGCCCGCTTGAGCATCGCCAGCCGCACCGCAACCGGCCGCTTGTCGGGCAGCGGAGCCACGCGAATCAGAGCGTCGACGAGCAGCTTGCGATCGGCCGGATCCTTGGCCGACAGCGCCAATTCGACCAACCGCGGCGCCACGCTGCCATCGGGCCAATTGCAAAGCGCACGCAAGGCTGCCGCGCTGCGGGTCGGATCCTGGTCGGCCAAGCCCGCTTCGATGACCTTCAAGGCAGGCTTGCCGCCGATCCGACCGAGCGCCGAGAGCAAGGTCGTGTTTTCCTTTTCGTTCAGACCGGACATCACTTTCAGGAGCGGCAACGCCCGTTGGTCGATCTTGACCTTGGAGTCCCGCTGGGCGATGAGCATCAAGGCCTTTTCGGCCTCCTCGCGGGCAGTGGCGTCCTTGGCATCGAGGATCAAACGGGCCAACTTGGCAACCCCCTCGGGGCCGGCCAATTGACCCAAACCTTCCAGGGCCGCGATGCGCACGCTGGCATCGGCATCCTTGGCCGCGTCCAGCAGCGTGGGCACGCTGTCGATGGCGTGCCGGGCGACGAGCAGTTGCAGCAGCTTGACGCGCTGGGCCGGCGTGGCGGCTTTCATCTCCGCGCACAAGGCGGCATTGACGCCCTCGCCCGGCAGCCGTGTGACAGCGGCAACGGCATCCTTCTCATCGCCGGCCGCGCCCAACAGTTTGGTCAACTGCGGCACGTCGTCCTTGTCGCCCAACGCGCCCAAGGCCCGGATCGCCGCCCCGCGAACCTCGCCTTGCGAATTCTTCAGCAGATCGAGCACCGCCGGCCGGGCCGCCGCATCGCCCCGTTCGGCCAACGCGCCCAGCAGGCCCACCTGGGCTTCCGGCGCCAGCTTGGGCAAGAGCGCTGCGAAGCGACCCGTCGCCTCGGCGCCTTTCACCGCGTCGCGAACCTGCTCCAGGCCGACGGCGCGGACGTCCTTGTCTTTGTCGGAAACGAGATTGCTCACCGTCTGCACGAGATCGTCATCCGCTCGGGCCGGGCAAGGGCCAGGCAAGGCGAAGGTCAGGAGCAAGGCGAGGGAAGCCGATGCGAGAAGGGAAATGCGGCTCATGTTCATGGCAGGGTAAATATCCAATCGACGTGGCGGACAAAAGACTGGGTACTGAGTGCTCAGTACTCAGTACCCAGTCACGATTTCAAACCTACATGCTAAGACTGCTTCTTACTTCTTCCCGCCGGCCAGCAGCAGCCCGCGGGTTGCAGCGAGGCGAACGTTCTTCGCCTTGCTGGTAATCAGCGACTTGTAGACGGCCAAGGCCCCGGCCTTGTTGCCGTCGGCCAGCAGACGTTCGCCGGCAGCCAGCAGGGCGTCGTCCACCCGCAGCTTGACGGGCTCTGAAGCCGGCTTGGCATTTTGCAGGGCCTGGGCCGCCACGACGGTGCCGATGTCGCCCAGGGCCGTGGCCGCGGCGAGGGCGATCGACTCATTGCTGTCGCCCACCAAGGGGGCGATCGCGGTGATACTTTCCTCGTCGCGGCGAACGCCGATCGAGCCGATCACGCCCGCCTTCTCGGCGCCGCTGGTCTTGGCCAAGGCATCGCAAAGGGCCTTGGTGACCTCCGCCAAGGGCATCCGCTCCAAGGCATAGCGGGCCATGTGCGAAAGGTCCTTGTCGGGCAGCAGGGCGGCCAGCGTCGGCACGGATTCGGCCGTGCCGACGATCACCAACTTGCGGCAAATGTAATCTTTGGCCGCGCGGATACCCCGGTGGGGAGCATCGCGGCCAAGCGGGTTTCCAATTCCTTACGGGCGGCCGCATCGCCACACGTGACCGGTATCGCGTCTTCGATCGGGCCGAGCACTTCGCGAACCTTGTTGTCGCTCCCGCCCCAGTCGAAGGTTTTCAAGGCCTCAAATGCCTTGTCGAGCGCGGCCTTGTCCAAGGCCGGCTTGTCTTTCGCCACGGCCGCAGCCGCACCGAGGACGGTGGCGGCGGTCGCCGCGGCAGATCGCGTGATGGTCTGATATTGCATCGTTGTAGTCTTTCTGTTGTTTGAGTGTCTTTGAATTAGAGGGTCCACGGCTCGCGGCGGGCGCGATCGACCAGGCGGTTGGCTTCCTCGTCGCCGGGGAACTCCTGCTTGGCGGCGTCCCACTTCAGCGACCGCTTCAGTTGATAGGCGATGATGCCCAAATGCGCGACGGCGATCGTTTGCGTAGCCAGTTCGATATCGCGGAAGGGCTTCTGGCGGGTCTTGACGCACTCGATGAAGTCGCCGTAGATGCCGCCCGTGCCCTTGTAGGTCGGCACGGTCTTGGGGGGCTTCTTCGCGCCGGGCGTGCCCACGACCTGCAGGTTGCCCTGGCCGGGATGGTTGTGGTACAGGAGGATGCCGTTGGGGTAACGATAGGTCAGGTACTCCTGGCCCTTTTCGTTGTGATAGGTGACCTCCTCGGGCTCCAGCTCGCGGCAGTCGATGGCGAAGATCGCGCCGCCGAAGTGGTGCGCGCCCCAGTCGGTCATGCCGCCACCGGAATAATCGTTGTAGGAACGCCAGCTTCCGCCGCCGGTGCCGAAGTTGCCGTCGCAGCGGGCGTGGTTGTAGGGGGCCCAAGGCGCCGGACCAAGCCACATCTCCCAGTCCATGCTTTTGGGAACCGGCTCGCCGGCCAGGTAGCACGGCTTCGAGATCGGCCCGACGTTGACGTTGATCGACTTGATCGGCCCAATCTCCCCGCTCCAGCACTGGTTGACCACTCCCCGGTAGTCTTCCAGCACCGCGCTGGCTGCCGCCGGAAACGACGCGGCCGTAGCGCCGGGCCGCGGCAACCATCAACGGCCCTTCGCGGAGGGTGCGGGTCTCGGGCTTCTGGCAATACACGTCCTTGCCGTGGCGGCAGGCCTCGATCACGACGAGGGCGTGCCAATGGTCGGGCGTGGCACAATGGATGGCGTCGATATCGCTGCGGGCCAGCAGGTCGCGGAAGTCGTTGTAGCCCTTGCAGTCTTTGTTGTGGTATTGATTATTGACGCGATCGCGATAGCTGTTACGGACGTTTTCGCGGACGTCGCAAAGGGCGACGTACTGCACGTCGCCGCGACCGAGGTACGCCCCCAGGTCGCCGGAACCCATATTCCCGATACCGATACCGCCCATCACGATCCGCCCGCTGGGCGCGGAACGGCCGTCGGCGCCGAGGGCCGAGGCGGGGATCAGGTAGGGGCAGGCCGCTGCTGTTGCGGCTGCTGCCTTGAGAAAGTCTCGCCGATTGGCACGTTGTTTCATGGCAGTGCACTTCCTTTCTTGAAGCACGGCAGAATAAGCCCGCCCACGCGATGCGCGTGACGAGCCCAAACAACCAGGTTTACCGAAGGTGGGCCGAACGTCCAACGGAGGGCAACGCCGAGGATAGCAGCGTCGTAGCGGCGTTCGGATACGTTACAAGATAGATAGAAGATAGAGAAATGTCAACTTTTCGAAGTTTTCCAAGCAAGAAATAATGCGTAGGGTGGGACAAGCGAGCGCAGCGAGCGCTGGCCCACCGTCACTTCTTCCCTTCTCGAACATGGTGGGCCGGCGCTCGCCGACCCGGAGTACCGGGTACCCCGTCGCTTGCCCCACCCTACAGGGGGATCCACCACAGATCCACCACTCCAACGGCCAGCAATCCCAGGCTGACGATCGCATTGATATAGAAAAAAGCCTGGTTCACCCGGCTCAAATCATCGGGCCGCACGATCCAATGCTCATAAACCAGCAACAGCCCGATCGCGGCCACGCCCGCCCAATAGATGGTCCCGAACAGTGGGTAAGTCCAGGGAAGCATGACCAAGAGCACGAGCATGAGGAGGTGGCACCCAGCCGCCAGACGCAAGGCACCGGCAACACCCATTCGGGCGGGAATGCTATAAAGCCGCATCGAGACATCGAAGCTGTAGTCCTGGCAGGCGTAGATCATGTCGAAGCCTGCCACCCATAGCGCCACGGCCGCGCTGAGCACCAGCGGCGGCCAGGCAATTTCGGCCCGCAACACGACCCAGGCCGCCGACGGCGCCAGGGCCAGGGCAGTTCCCAGCCAGACGTGCGACAGCAGCGTAAACCGTTTCGCGTAGCTATAGCCGAAAAGGAAAAGCAACACCGGCAACGACGCGGCCAGCGGGATCCAGTTGGGCAGGAAGAGCAGCGTTGCCAGCACGAAGCCCAGCGAACAGAGGATCGTGAAGGCCCAAACCCCTCCCACGCTCAGCACGCCGCTGGGCAGGTGTCGCATTCGGGTCCGCGGGTTCAGGGCGTCGATCTGCCGATCGGCCAGGCGATTGAAGGCCATGGCCGCGCTGCGGGCGGCAACCATGCAGACGAGGATGCCCACGAGGTCGAGCCAGCGGAATGGCAGAGGAGGCGTGTGTCGCGCGTTCAGCGCCCAGGCCATCGCGGCTGCCAGCAGTGCAAACGGCAGCGCGAAAAGAGTGTGGCTGAAGCGGATCATCTCCAGGATGTGGCGAAGCTGGCGAGCCATGAGAGAGGGCAACACGATGTCAGCTACATACCTACAGTTCGAGTTTGCCGGTACTGTCGCTGAACTTCGGCATCGCGACGCCCATGCGGTCGAGCATCGCCAGGTAGAGGTTCGTCAGCGGAGTCTCTTTGGGATAACGGCGGTGGCAGCCGGCGGAGATCGTTCCGCCGCCGCGGCCGGCCAGCAGGATCGGCAGGTCGTCGTGATTGTGGCGGTTGCCGTCGCTCAGTCCGCTGCCGTACATGATCATCGCGCTCTGCAACAAAGTGCCATCGCCTTCCTTGGCGGCGTTGAGCTTCTGCAGGAACTCGGCCAGCAGTCCGAGGTGATAGCGGTTGATCTTGCTGATCTGGGCCTGCTTCTCCGCATTGCCGCCATGGTGCGACAACTCGTGATGGCCGGCCCGCACGCCGATCTCCGGATAGCTGCGGTTGCTTCCTTCATTCTGGTACATGAAGGTGACAATCCGCGTGGAATCGGTCTGAAAGGCCAGCACGATCATGTCCATCATCAGCCGCACGTGATCGGCGAACGCCTTGGGTATGCCGCCAGGTCGCACAGCGGCGGGCAGCGAAGCCGCCGCTTCGCTCTTCTGCAGGCGGCTTTCGATTTCGCGCACGGCGTACAGATACTCGTCGAGCTTGCGGCCATCGCTGCGGCCGAGCTTGCGCCGCAGCTCGGCGGCATCCTCGGCCGCAAAGTCCAGAATGCTCTTCCGCCGACGTGCTTCTTCGCCTGCGGCGTGCGCGGTCCTCAGCAGGCAGCTCGGCCGGGCCGAAAAGCCGGTCGAACACCGCCCGCGGGTTGACCTCTTTGCTCAGCGGCGAGGTCGGCGTGCGCCAGGAGATGTTCGACGTATAGGCGCAGCTATAGCCCGAATCGCAGTTGCCGGCCTGCGCGCTCGGCTCGCCGCCCAATTCGAGCGAGGCAAAACGGGTCAGGCGGCCGACTTTCTCCGCGGCCGCCTGGTCCACGGAAATGCCGTTGTGGATGTCCTTGCCGTTGGTCTTGTAGCGGATGGGCCCCGGTGAGGAAGGAGGCGGCCGCGCGGGCGTGATCGCCGGGTCCGTCGCGTTTCGCCCGCCCGCCGTCGAGCGTCAACCCGCTGAGCACGGTGACGCTCGACTTGAGCGGCTCCAGCGGCGCGAGGATCGGCGGCAGGACAGCGAGCGGGCCTTCTTCCTTGGGCGTCCAGTCGGGCATGTGCATGCCGTCGGGAACCGAGAAGAAGGCCATCCGCCGCGGCAGTCCGCCCTCCGCCGCCGGCGCCAGCCGCGGCATGATCGACTCCAACCACGGCAACGCGATCGCCGTGCCGATGCCCCGCAGAACGGTCCGCCGAGAAATCTGCCGGTTCTTGCTCATGGCTCACTCCTTATTCTTTCCGCTGACGTTTCTGAAAGGGATCGCTGTGGACGATACCCAGGACGAATGTCGAAAACTTGTAGTCGCCGGCCTTCGCGGAATTGACGATTCCGTCGACCACCGGCTTATCGTAGGATTCCATGCCGCGGCCGAGGGCGTAGGTCAGCAACTTCTCCGTCAGGCAGCGGGCGAATTGGTTCCTTGCCGCTGCGGAGGATGGCCTTCAGTTCCCGCGGGCCGTTGCACGAGCGGCCGTCGGGCAACTCCGCGGCGGCGTCGATAGGGAAGTTGCCGTCCTTGGTCCGCCAGGCGCCCACGGCGTCGAAGTTCTCCAGGGCGAAGCCCAAGGCGTCCATCTCCTTGTGGCACACGGCACAGTTGGGATCCTTGCGGTGCTGCTCCATGCGCTGCCGCAACGTGCCGGTGGCCACGGCCTTGGCGTCGTCCCGCAGCATGGGAACATTCGGCGGCGGATCGGGGGGCGGCGTGCCGAGGATGTTCTCCAACACCCACTTGCCGCGTTTCACGGGCGAGGTCCGCGTGGGATTCGACGTCACCGTGAGGATCGCGGCCTGCGTGAGCACGCCGCCGCGGACGCTCGCGGCCTCCTGGCCACCGCCGGCCGGGAGCGATACGCGGCGGAACTGGTCGCCCTCGACGCCTTCCAGTCCGTAGTGCCGCGCCAGCCGGGCATTGACGAACGTGATAGTCGGCGTCGAGCAATTCCAGCACGCAGCGGTCCTCGCGCACGATTGCCGCGAAGAACATTTCCGACTCGGTCCGCATCGCCCGCCGCAAGTCGTGGTCGAAGGCCGGGAATTGCCCTTTGTCGGGCGCGGCGAGGTCGAGGTTCCGCAGTTGCAGCCACTGCCCGGCGAAGTTCTCGACCAGCGCCTTGGACTTCGCATCGCCGAGCATTCGCCGCACCTGGCGGTCGAGGTTCGCGCGGAGCTTGCCACGGGCCGCCAGGTCGAACAGCTCGTCGTCGGGCATGCTGCTCCAGAGGAAATAGGAGAGCCGCGAGGCCAATTCGTACTCATTCAGCGAGCGGAACTGCCCACTCGTCTTTCCCTTCCTGGTCGAGTTCCACGCGGAAGAGAAAGTGCGGCGAGACAAGGATCGCTTGCAACGCGAGTTGCATGCCCGCCTCGAATCTGCCGCCTTGCGCACGAGCGCTTGCGGCCAGTTTCAGCAGACGAGCAAGTTCCTCGTTGCTGATCGGGCGGCGGTACGCCCGCGTGGCGAGTCGCCGCAGAATCTGCTCGGCGTCGGCGTCGGACGACAATTTCTCACCACGTGCCAGGAAAAAGATGCGGCGATGCGACTCCGGGTAAGCTTCAGGTTTGTTTCCCGGCTTGTTCGTGACGATGGCCTTCGCAGCGATTTGTTCGGCTGCATTCAGATATTTCTCCATCAGCATCGGCGGAAGCGTGAGCACGTCGCCGATGTTGTCGAACCCGTAACCCACGTCGTCGGAGGGGAAATCGGCGGCTGCGTTGAACTCGATGCCCAGCAGGTCGCGGATGGTGTTCGTGTACTCGGCACGGTTAAGACGCCTGATCGTCACCCTGCCCGGATCGGAGGCGCCGGCCCGTTGGGCTGGACCGAGCGTGCTTTCGAGCCAAGTGATCACCGCATCGTACTCCCTGTCTTTCGGTCGGCGGCTGTCCTTGGGCGGCATTTTGCGGGCACGAAGCATGCCGAGCACCTTGCGCCACGTCGCCCGATCTTCCGCCATGGCCGCGGCAGTGCGGTACTTGTCCAACTGGACACCTCGTTCGGCATCGGCCCCGCTATGGCACTCCAGGCAATACTGCTTGACGAACGGCAGTACGGCAGTGTCGAAAGACTGACGCCCGGCGGCCGGCGGTTTGGCGGGTTCGGCGGCGAAAACCACGGCCCACACCCCTGCACCAACCCCTACAGCAACAACCGACCATACACGGAGTTGCATCGTCTAGTCTCCTTACCTTAGGAAAGACAGGGATAGTGGATAATTTCAGGGCAGCATTGCGAATTGGCAGGCTCTGCTTATTATACGCCGACGATGTGAACGGCGGCCAGGGTCGGGTAGTGGTCGAGACCACAGGCATCTGGTAGAATCGTTAAATTCGGCATGGTCCCCGTCGGGGAGCCCATGTTCGAGTCCGATCTCGCGGAAATGACAGCCGTGATCCGGCAAGTGGCAAAGCCTTGTCTCGGGTTCAAGATCCTTGCGGCCGGCCGTTATTGTTGGAGTCAGAAGGAAGTTGCCGAGCAGTTCCAATATGCCTTTGCGAACATCAAGCCGATCGACGGCGTGATTGTCGGCATGTTTCCGCGCTATTTCAATCAAGTCCGAGACAATGCCGGCCCCGCCCTGAAATACGGGACCGCGCGGTCGTAAAGTTATAGGGCAGGAGGACCGGGATCGGCCGGGCTCCACGCGGTCTTTAGCGCTTCGTGCTTCGGGTTATGGTGTTGCCGGCCGTTGCGCAGCAATTATCGCCAGCGTCCCCGGCTCCGGCACAACGGTGAGCACCACGTTATTGCCTTGCACGGCGACGTCCGCCGGGTAGCCGTCGATCGTGCCGCTATTACTCATCCCCAAGCTGCCGCCGGGGACCGATCTGGCCTCGATCAAGTTGTACGTGCCGGGAGCGAAGTTGCTCGTCCAGGTGAAGTCGAAATCGGAGAACTGCTGGCCATTGAGGGCCAAGTTGCCGCAGGAAATCATGTCGCTCGTGGAAGGCGTACGAGTTGCATTCCGCCCCGCGAGCCGCCACAATAGCAGTCAAGATGTAGAATGCCTTCCCTGCCTCACCTTCGATAATCCAGAGGAGTCTGCCATGATACGCTTCACCTTGCTTCCGGGGATGTTGTTTCTCGGCTGCACCTCACTGCTCTGGTGCGGGCCGCCGCAGCCAACGCTGTCGCCCCTGGTACGCGTCGTCGATTTGGGCCTGGGCGAGTCGACCGAAGTCGGGCTGTGCAACGGCAGGAAGGTCCAGGTCAAACTGCTCGATTTGCAGGAAACGCGGGATTCCATCCGCGACGCGGTACGCATCGCCCGGGTCCAGGTGGAAATCGACGGCCAGAAGGTCTGGCTCACGTCGGGCAACTACAACCTGCCCGTCACTGCGGGCAAGGCGCAGATCGACTGCCCCATCACCAAGGGCCCCACGACGAACAGCAATGGGGACCATTGGGGCCTGGAGAAGGATGCTCGCTTGCGGCTGTGGCCGGCCGGTTCGCCGTTTTTCCTCCCCGGCAAGTTCGTCTATCCGGTCGAGCAGCGATGGTTCGTGAGCGCCACGCAGATGGCCAACGAGCCCGTGTTCAACAACGCGGAAGAGAGTCAGAAGGTCCGCAGTATCTACTATCACTACGGCCTCGATTTCGGCGGCGCGGAGATCCTCACCAAGGTTGTCGCCGCGACCGACGGGCTGGTCGTTTCGGCGGGCACGGCGGTCCTGCCCGGCTACGCCGACACGCCCGTCGCGATCCGTTACGACGTGATCTATCTGCTCGATGCCCAGGGCTGGTACTACCGCTACAGCCATCTGCACTCGTTCGCCGAAGGCGTGCAGGCGGGCGCGAAGGTCAAGGCCGGGCAGCGACTGGGGCTGCTGGGTAAAGAGGGCGCCAGCGGCGGCTGGAGCCATCTGCACCTCGACATCTTCTGCCGCCAGCCATCGGGCAAGTGGGGCTGTCAGGAGGCCTATGCTTTCGTGTGGGAGGCCTATCGAAAACAGTACGACCCCAAGTTGGTCGCGGTTGCGCGTCCGCATCACTTCCTGGCCGCGGGCGAAACGGCCATGCTCGACGGCGGCAAGTCGTGGTCGGCCGACGGAAAGATTGTTCGTTACCAATGGACTTTCACCGACGGCGCAACGGCCGAGGGCGCCCGAGTGGAACGGAAGTACGCTCGGCCCGGTTACTACAGCGAGATTCTCAAGGTCACCGACGCCGCCGGTCGGAGCGATTACGACTTTGCCGTCGTGGTGGTGGCCGAGCGCGACCACCCGGAGCGGGTGGCGCCGGCGCTGCACGTCGCCTATTACCCCTCGTTCGCCGTACACGCCGGCGATGCGGTGACCTTCAAGGCGCGGATGTTCGGCGGCACGCAAGGCGAGGAGACGTGGGACTTCGGCGACGGCACTCCGCAGGCGGTTACGCAGTCCAGTCGCAGCGCCGAGCCACACGCCAAGGACGGCTACGCCGTGATCTCGCACCGCTACGAGCGGCCGGGAGACTATCTGGTTCGTGTCGAGCGCAAGAACGACCTCGGTTGGCCCGCGATCGGCCGCGTCCACGTGCCGGTTGGAGCAGACACCAAGTGAATGACGCCGTTGTGCGCGCCCGCTACTGAGCATCGATATTGCATTTTGGCAACTCCTTTCGCAGCTCGGCAACGCCTGCTGCCGTCGCTTTCGTGCCCCACATGATCAGCGATTGCAAGCTCTTCAGGCCGGCCGCCTCCTTCAGCCCCGCGTCCGTCACCGACGTGCCGCCAATGTTCAGTAATTGTAAGCTCTTGAGGCCGGTCAGATCCTTCAGCCCTGCGCCCGTCACGTCGCAGTGATTAAGGTACAGCCTTTGCAAGCTCTTCAGGCCCGCTAGCTCCTTCAGCCCTGCGTCTGTCACCTTCGTCCCGCGAACGTCCAGCGTTTGCAAGCTCTTCAGGCCGGCCACCTCTTTCAGCCCCGCGTCCGTCACCTGCGTCCCACCAAGATACAGCGCTCGCAAGCTTTTCAGGCCGGCCAGCTCCTTCAGCCCTGCGTCCGTCATTTTCGTGGAGTTAAGACACAGGCCGAACGGGGCTCCAGTATCGGGCATCTTCGCCAGCACTCCTTCTTTCCATTCGGTGAACTGAAACACCGTCATAGCCCTGATCTGGCCTTCAACCTGAAACGTAGGCCGGTTGTCAAATAGGTCCATTTTCATCCAGCCGACGTTAGCGCCGATGCCGCGCCAAGCCTTGACGATCGCCCGCGGCAGCGGCTTGGGGGCCTCTTTCTTGTCGGCATCCGTAGCGGCGAACAGGTCCGGACCGCAGCTTGCCAGCACGGCCAGCACAGCCAGGTAGTGCCACATTATCCCTTGTCTTTGCATAGTTCACTTCATGAGAAAGGAGCAAAAATCATTTCCATTGAAAAGATATAACGGTGCGCTGAGGTCTTATTTTATCTCGCGGTATCCCGTCACAGAAGCCGCCCGCTATCGAATGCCGCAGGCCGGCAAATCCTTTCGCAGCGCGGCAGTGCCTGCTGCCGTCACCTTCGTGAGGTAAATGCTCAGGTCTTTCAAGCCCTTCAGCGCACCCAGATCCTTCAGCCCCGCGTCCGTCACCCCCGTGCAGTGGACAAGGTTCAGAAATTGCAAGCTCTTCAACTCGGCCAGATCCTTCAGCCCCACGTCCGTCACCGCCGTGTCATACAGGTACAGCGCTTGCAAACTCTTCAGGCCGGCCAACTCCTTCAGCCCCGCGCCGGTCACCTTCGTGTCGCCAAGGTTCAATACTTGCAAACTCTTCAGGCCGGCCAGCTCCTTCAGCCCTACGTCCGTCACCTGGCAGTCAGTAAGGTACAGACTTTGCAGGCTCTGAAGCCCGGCCAGCTCCTTCAGCCCCGCGTCGGTCACCTTCGTCCCGCGAAGGTCGAGGGTTTGCAAGCTTTTCCGGCCGGCCAGCTCCTTCAGCCCCGCGTTTGTCACCTGCGTCCCGGCAAGATACAGCGCTCGCAAGCTTTTCAGGCCGGCCAGCTCCTTCAGCCCTGCGTCCGTCACTTTCGTGAGGTTAAGACATAGGCCGAACGGGGCACCAGGGTCGGGCAGCTTCAGCAGCACGCTTTCTTCCCACTCGGAGAACTGAAACACCGGCATAGCGCTTGTGGGGTCCCACCATTCGCGGGGGATATTGGCCTCACCTTCAGCCGCAAAAATATGCCTGTTAAGATACAGGTTCATATTCATCCAGCCGACGTTAGCGCCGGCGTCGCGCCAGGCCTGGACGATCTCCGGCGGCAGCGGCTTGGGTGCCGCTTTCTTGTCGGCGGCGGGCAACGGAGAGATTTGCAGTCCCAGGACGATCAATACGGCCAAAAAATACGCTTTCATTCTTTTCTCCTGATCCGTGATCCCATATTACCACAGATCGTACGTCCGCGAAATGTCCCGAAAACGAGACAGTTCCACCGTAAAGGGTGGTCATGTCGTACGCGAGCAAGGGGTCCAAAAGCACGCAAACGGTCTGGATTTTTTCAATGCGGATTTGGTACTATACCTTCAGCGGTTGGGGCCGCGCAAGACCATGGCGACGGATCGCCGGGGCAAGCGGGCGCCGCGGCCGGGCCGGGGACCGGCGCTGGAATCGCGCGGGCCCCGCGCGCTCTACGAGTAAGGTTCGTCCACCATGTCCGATCCTGGATCCAATGCCGGCAAGACGCTCGTTGCCGTCGCCACGTACAACGAGATCGAGAATCTGCCCCCTCTGCTGGACGAGATTTTTCGCTTTCTGCCCGCGGTCGATCTGCTGGTGGTCGATGATAATTCGCCGGACGGCACCGGCCGCTGGTGCGACAACCGTGCGGCCGAAGATCGGCGCATCCACTGCCTGCATCGCACGGGCAAGCTGGGTCTGGGAACGGCGATCATGGCGGCGATGAAATACGCCATGGCCAACGGCTACAGCTACGTGCTGACCATGGATGCCGATTTCAGCCATCCACCCAAGTGCCTGCCGGCGATGATTGCCGGCATGAATCCCGATAAGGGACCGCGCGTCGACGTCATGATCGGCTCGCGTTACATCCCGGGCGGCGGCGTGGAGGGCTGGCCGCTGAAGCGGCACTTCATGAGCCGCGGCGTGAACTTCTACGCCCGCTGGTTCCTCGGCCTGAAGCCCAAGGATTGCAGCGGCAACTACCGTTGCTACCGGACGGAGATCCTGGCCAAGCTGGACTTCGATCGCGTTCGCAGCCGGGGATACTCGCTGCAGGAAGAGATTCTCTGGTGTCTGAAACGTGTGGGCGCGCGGTTCGCTGAGACGCCGATCGTGTTCGTCGATCGCCAGCGCGGCAAATCGAAGATCGACATGAAAGAGGCAGTCAGCGCCTTGCGGATCATCTTCTCGTTGGGCATACAGGGCCTGCTGGGACGTTGAAGGGGCAAGTCACAACGAGCGAATATACGCCCGCCACTGGCGTTCGAACTGTGCCAGCGGCATGCCTGTCAAGGCTTGAAACCTCTGCACGGGATTAAGCCGTGCATTGCCGATTTGAAGGTACTTCTCCAGCGCAGGGCTACCCAAGAGGCGCTTCTCGAAGGTCAAGTAATAGGCCAATCCCCAGGCGTGGACATAATATCGATCGACGGCGGCCGGCGGCACGCGGGCGATCAAGAGGAATTGGGCCTCGCCGGCAGAGAGCAGATCCGCCAACCGCAGCGGCGCCGGACCGGCCAGGTCGGCCTTGAGCTTCTTCAACGCGACCGGGTTGGGAGCGTCGACCCGCAAGGTGTTGCCCTCCAATTGGCCGCCTTCGAAGATCACCGCCAGGCCTTCGTTGAACCAAGGGGGAACGTCGTATTGCCGCCGGGGATAGACGTTGTTCCGCAGGTAGGCATGAAACGCTTCATGATAAAGCCTAACCAGCGTCTGCGCGGCGCTTTTCTTGAAGAGCAGGTCGATCTCCTTGTCCGATTTCCGCAGTTCGCCGCGCTTCTCATCGATCTGCTTCTTGAATTTCGCGCGTTCCCGGGTCAACGCGCTTACGATGTCGCCGTTGGTAAGTCCGGCCTTGCGCAGGTTGTTGGCGACCGTGCGGAGACGTTCAGGAAGCCGGCCCTCCAGATCGCGGAGATCCTTGCGCAATTTGGCGTTCTCGGCGGTGATCTGACTGCTGACGACGGCCAGCCGAGTAAGGTCGCTGCCGACGACGACCACATTCTGGTCTTCGAGAAAGCAGGCCGGATTCTCGATCTTCATTTCCAGCCCGAGCTTGGCCAGCAGCGCTTGGTACTCGGCCATCGACCCGAGCACGACCAGCCGGGGAGGCTGAGAAGGCTCGCACCGCGGCGCCACGATCTGGCGATAGGCGGCGAAGATCTGCTGGGCACGGACGACCACGCGTCGGGTGTTCTGGTCGTCGGCCGTGCTATCCAGGGTGAACCATTTGCTGTCGTAGTGCCGATAGGAAAACCCTTCCGCCTTCCGCGGTTCGAGCCGGATGGCCTCCATGGCCGCGGCCTCGATCGTCGCGCGGTTGCGGAATTCCTCGATCCGCTGGGCCAGCGCCGCACGCTTGCCGGCATCCAAACGCGTGACGGAACTGATCTGGTTCTTGTCGAAGGGCTGGATCACCAGGTGCATTGGCTTGCCGCGCGGCGACTGAATGCAGATCAACGTGAGCCAGTCGTGATCTTCGGATTCGATCAGGCCAGGATAGCGGGAATGGTCGCGGAGCTCGATGTGCTCGTAGCACGGATCGGCATCTTCCGTCGCCTCGCCGGCGAGCACCATGTACCCATGGTCGGCAGCGCAAACCGGGCTGGCCGCCAGACGGCAAACACTTGCCCAAATGATCATCAAGGAAACGACGCGCGACATGGTATGGTCCACAAGGCAAACACCCAGAAACACTTCCGAACCCCTTACCGGCGGACTCTATTATATCACTGCCGTGGCCGTGGTAGAAGACTCGCGTAAAGCAGCAGGTACCCTCCGAGTGCCAGCCGCTAGAGGCTCCAGACTTCTGGAAAAGTACCCGCGGCTGGGACCAAAAAGCGGACGGCACACGGAGTGTGCCTGCTACTTTAGGCGGATGGCACACCGACCACGACCACGACCACGACCATGAGTACATGGTGCCCGACATGGTGCCCGACATGGTGCCCGACATGGTGCCTGGTGCCTGCTACTTTAGGCGGACGGCACACGGAGTGTACCTGCTACTTTACGGCTGGAATCGCTGCATGAACTGGCAGCCGACGAGGAACTTCGATGCGTTTCGGCAAGGGGTCGAGGTCGCGCCGACGGATTGTGTGCCGGGCTCGATAATGCCACCCCAGCCGTCGACCAATATCGGCCGCCAGTGGACCACCCGCGCCGCCAAATAGATCGATTCGGCCGTATGGAATCTGGCCACCAGCCGCTGAAAGGTCGGCTTCTCTTCGAAAAAGAAAGAGAAACCGTCTTGTGCCAAGTCGTAGCAGCGGACATCGATCCAGGCCCACTCCGGCGGCACCTCCCAACAATAGCCCGGCGCGATCCGCTGGGTAAGCCGAAAGGGGTGCCGCGATGCACATCGCCGCTCGGCCCCCGTTGCCTTCTGGCCCATGCCGTTTTCGCCCTTGGGCGAGGTACCCAAGAAATGGTACATCAAGTTGAAAAATGCAGCGTCGGCATCTTGTCCGGTGGTGGCCATATACTGATTTCATATTACATGATTGCCGAAGGGGCAAATTCGGCCCGGCCTGATTGCAACGTGGCAGCGGATTAAGCGGGTTTAGCGGGCGCAATATACCGGTTCATTCCGCCAATGCGTGACGGATGGGCGTGCCACGCGCCCCTTGACCGCGGCCGTGCCGGGTTTGACAATAGGACTCTTCCAAGTACTTCAACGAGACTGCTCTTATGCCTGCCACCACGCGTGTTCCCGATTTGGCCGGCCGATTCGGCCAGTTCGGCGGACGCTATGTTCCTGAAACCCTGACTCGCGCCTTGGACGAACTGACCGTCCAGTACACCCGGGCGGCGGCCGATCCGGCTTTCCAGGCCGAACTCAATGACCTGTACAAGAACTATGTCGGCCGGCCGTCGCCACTGTATTTCGCCCGCCGGCTGACGGAACATTGCGGCGGGGCACGGATCTACCTGAAACGCGAGGACCTCAACCACACCGGGTCGCACAAAATCAACAACACTCTCGGCCAGGTCCTGCTCACGCTTCGCATGGGCAAGCGGCGGGTGATTGCCGAGACGGGCGCCGGGCAGCACGGCGTGGCCACCGCCACGGCCTGCGCCCACTTCGGCCTGCAGTGCGTCGTCTACATGGGCGAAGAAGACATCCGCCGCCAGCGGCCCAATGTCTTCAGCATGAAGCTCCTCGGCGCGGAAGTCCGGCCGGTGAGCAGTGGTTCGCGGACCTTGCGCGATGCGGTGAACGAGGCCTTTCGTGATTGGATGAGCAGCGTCGAATCGACGCACTACTGCCTTGGCTCCGTCGTCGGGCCGCACCCCTTCCCGCGGATCGTTCGCGATTTCCAGTCGATCATCGGCCGCGAAACCCGGGCACAGTGCCTCGAGCAATTCGGCCGCCTGCCCAACGTCGTCGTGGCCTGTGTGGGCGGAGGCAGCAACGCGGCGGGCATGTTCTATCCGCTGATCGAGGACGCCGCGGTGGAACTGGTGGGGGTCGAGGCCGGCGGACGATCCGAGCGGCCGGGCGATCATGCCGCCACGCTTTCCTTCGGCCGGCCCGGCGTGCTTCACGGGGCGTTCAGTTACGTGTTGCAGGACGACGACGGCCAGACCTCCGACGTGCATAGCGTATCGGCCGGGCTGGACTATCCGGGCACCGGTCCGGAGCACAGTTATTGGAAAGACAGCGGCCGCGTGCGTTACACGTTTGCGCGGGACGAGGAAATCCTGGATACCTTCGATACCTTGGCCCGGCTGGAAGGCATTTTGCCCGCGCTGGAGAGTTCGCACGCGCTGTGCCGTGCCCTGGAGATTGCCGCTCGGCGGAAGGCTGATGACGTGGTGGTAGTGTGTCTTTCCGGCCGCGGAGACAAGGACGCCGCCGAGATCGCGCGGCTGAGAGGGCTGGAGTTTTAGAAGCCTTGGTCAACGCCGTCTATCATCGCGGCTACGACCAGCGCGAGCCAGTGGAAGTCCGCGTGAATCCCGAAGGGATCGACATTGTCAGCTATCCCGGCCCCGACGCCTCGATTCGGATTGAGGCCCTGGCCAGCGACAAGATCGTGGCCCGCTGGTATCGCAACCGCCGGATCGGCGAGTTTCTGAAGGAACTCGACCTCACCGAGGGGCGCTGCACGGGCATTCCCATCATCCGCGAGGCGATGGCGAATAATGGATCTCCGCCACCAAGGTTCTCCACCGACGAGGGGCGGACGTACTTCGTGACCGAATTGCCGGTTCACGTGGAGATGCGTGAAACTGGGCAGGCGCATGATGGGGCGCATGACGAGGCGCATGAGGGACTGACGGAAACCGAGATCAAGGTAGTGAGCTTCGTGGCGGAGCAGCCGAAAGGCCGCCTGAAGATTGGCGAGCACTTGGGCTTAACCAGCCGAAGCGGACATTTCTACAAGGCGATTAATCACCTGCGGAGTCTAGATTTCATCGAGCTTACCATTCCCGATAAGCCGCAGAGCAAGAACCAGAAGATGCGGATTACCGAGCGAGGCCGATCCTGGCTTGGTCGCAAGGCAAATTGAAGACATCCTCAGCAGTTCCCTGGTTAAGAGGTAACCCATGTCAAAGTCAAAGCGTAACAAATCCGCGTCCAAGCCCGGCAAAGGTGGAATAGCCATTGGTCTCGCTTGGTTCCGCCGTGAAGAATGGCCGCAACTCCTGGCCAGCGCGGCGGACCGAGAAAATTTGGAAGACACCTACGACGAATGGCTGCGTGCGGCGAGGCAGACCCTGCTCGATGCAACGACCCGCGGCCTCAATATCGAGAAGGTCGATGTGGGTATCGACGAACTCCTGTCCTGGTGCCGGAGCGAGAATTGCCCGCTGGACGGCGCGGCGCGATCGAGCTATGCCGCGTACAAATTACAGCAGCGTAAGACACACACGTAAATCATGGCGGCAACTTGGGGAGGCGATTGTCCGAAGGTCACTCTGACGATTTCCCGATTAGGCAAGTGTCACGCTCAACCGCGCGAAGTATGGCACAGCGGAACTCTATTTGGCCACAGTCGCAGAACTCCGCCGCAACTGTCCGCAGGCCGCGTCGATGCGTGCGCCTTTGCGATGGCGGATGGCCGCGTTCAGCCGGCCTTGTTCCAGGATCTCGACGAACCGCGCCACCGCGCTGGGATGCGGAGTGCGGAACTTCAGCCCGCGGACCGGATTGTAGGGAATCAGGTTGACGAGCGAAGGCCGGCCGCGGAGCAGCGCAACCAGTTGCTTCGCCTCGGTCGGGCCGTCGTTCACACCGGCCAGCAGAATGTACTCGTAGGTCACGCGGCGACCCGTCTTCTCGAAATACTCGTCGGCCGCAGCCATGATCGCGTCGATGCCGATGTGGCGATTGGTCGGCATGAGTTGGGTCCGCAGTTCGTTGTTGGGGGCGTGCAACGAAACGGCCAAATGATACTGGCAGTTCTGCTCGGCCAAACGGCGTATGCCCAGCGGCAGACCGACCGTCGAAATCGTGATCTTGCGGACGCCAATGCCCAGGCCGTCCTTCGCCGAGGCCGCCGCCAGGGCGGGCATGAGCCGATCGAGATTGGCCAGCGGTTCGCCCATGCCCATGCAAACGAGGTGACTCAATCGCTCTTGCGGCTTGAGCAGCCGCTGGAGTTGCAGCATCTGTTCGAGGATCTCGCCGGTGGTGAGGTTGCGGGTCATACCGCCCAAACCCGTGGCACAGAAGGCGCACTTCATGGCACAACCGACCTGCGTGCTGATACATATACTGCAATGGCCTTTGTCGTCGCGCAAGAGGACGCATTCGATTTGCAAAGGACCTTGGCGGCCGTCGGCCAGGGTCAGGAGCAGTTTCTCCGTACCATCGTCATCCTTGCGGTGGATGGCGATTTCGGCCGACCAGATGTCGAACTCCGACGCCAGTTGCTCCCGCAGCTCACGGGGCAAATTGGTCATCTGCTCCCAGGAACTGGCCCTTTTTTCAAAAAGCCATTTACGGATCTGCGCAGCCCGATACGGTCGCTGGCCGTGCTCCAGCATCCAGGTTCGAAGCTGCTGGTCCGATTGGTCGAGGATTGGACGCATACAACTATTGTAACGGATTGACAGATGCGAAAAAATTCCGCACAATACAGGGCAACATCGCAACAATACGGAGCGTGAACCATGTCAAACTATCCGCAGCCAAGTTATCCGCAAGGCAATCCACCGCCGGGCTACCCCCAAGACGGCTATCCGCCGCAACAGCCACGCTCCGGTTGTGGTTGTGGCGGCTGCCTGGGCAAGTTCTTGATCGTCCTGGCCGTCATTTTCGGGCTGCTGATCGCCTTGTGCTGCGGCGGATTCTATTACTTGAAGTCATCCGTTACCGATCAGCCCGCCGAGGCACAAAAGATCAGCGACGAGATTGCCTCGTTGCGCGTGCCGGCGCCGTTGGAGCCCGTGGGCGGCGGACGCCTCAAGATCCCGTTCGTGGGCAAGCTCGTCGCCGAAGGCACGCTTTATTCCGATAAGAAAGGGAGCGTACTCCTCCTGGGATCGTTTGGCGAGGCGTTGGACCAGAACTCCAGGGACCAGCTCATGGAAGGTTTGAGGTCTGGGCAGTTCCAGCAAAAGCCGGCAGGGAAGGGCCAGAACGACAATCGCGAGGAACTCAAGGAACGTCAAGAAATCTCACGTGGAACGGACGATTCGAGACCAGAAAGCCAGCTTTGAAATTAGCGAAGGAGTCGGCGTCAAAACGAACAAGCGGAAGATTCGCGTACAAGGGGCCTTCCTGGGCAAGAATGGCCCCGCGATCCTCGTAATCGAGGCCGAAGAAGATACGCTTTCTGCGGAGAAGGTGAAAGAAATCATTGATTCGATCGAGTAGGCGGATATCAATTCTGCGCTGGAAGAATAGATAAGAAAGGCTTGGTTTGCCGCCTGTTTCATCCATAGGTGGGGTCTCGCCACTTTTCTTCCGATAAATGTTCGATACAATAGAACCTTTCGGCCACCGACATTGGCTCCTGGGCTGCGAAGATCGGGCTCTGCCCGTTCTCGAGCCGAACTTCACCGCATACGAGGGCTACCACCCATGGCAATTGCCGATGTTCTCAACGAAACCAGTGGGGAGGACGTACCGCGCCGGCAAACCAGGTCGGATGCCCAGGTCGCTGCCAAGCTCTGTCGCTCCCGCATCGGCCGCCTGATGGGCGTCCAAATCATCGCCTTGGGCAGCTACGTGCCCGAGCGACGCGTCCGCAACGAGGACCTTGCCGCGCTGGGCTACGATGCCGATTGGATCCTGCAGCGTACCGGCATCACCGAACGCCGCCACGCGGCGCCAGGTGTCTCGACCGGCGACCTGGCCACGGAGGCCGCCCGGGCATGTCTCACCGCCGGCGAAATCCGCCCCGAGCAGATCGACCTCGTACTGCTGGGCACGTTCACGCCCGATATGCTTTTGCCGGCCACGGCCAACATCGTCCAGGACCGCTTGGGACTCTGTGCCCCGGCCTTCGACGTGCAGGCCGCGTGCGCCAGTTTCGCCTTCGCCCTGATCACCGGCATGCAGTACGTGGCCAGCGGATGCAGCCAGCGGGCATTGGTCATCGGCGCGGACTGCAATTCGCGGATGGTCAACCCGGCCGACAAGCAGACCTATCCCCTCTTCGGCGATGCGGCCGGCGCCGTGGTCCTCGCCCCGGGCAGGGCCGACCAGGGCATCCTGGCCTACGCGGTCGGCTCCGACGGCTCCGGCACAGAACTGATCTGCCGTCCCACCGGCGGCACGCGCGAACCGTTCTCCGCAGGCAATCCCAGCGGGCATTTTCTCCGCATGGATGGCAGGCCCGTTTTCAAATGGGCCATTCGCACGCTCAAGGAAACCGTGGGCGAAGTGCTCGACGCGGCCGGTCTATGCCTGGACGACATCGACCTGGTGGTCTTTCATCAGGCCAACATGCGGATCATCAACGTGGCCGTCGACGAACTGGGCATGGCGCCTAGCAAGGTCTTCAACAATCTCGACCGCTACGGCAACACGTCTTCCGCCAGCATCCCCTTGGCCCTCGACGAGGCCTATCGTAGCGGCCGCATTCGCCGCGGCAATCACGTGCTTTTCAGCGGCTTCGGCGCCGGACTGACCTGGGGCACGGTATTGATGCGGTGGTAGCGGGGGAAAGAACTTAGATCGTAGATCTTAGTTCTTAGACACAAGCCCCAGGACGAATGAGTTTTGCTGGCCCTACGAACTAATCCCTAAGGACTACAAACCAAGTCCTAAGAACTAATCCGCTATCCCATGCCACGCGCCAAACAACTTCCCCCCCGCAACAAAGTCAAGCCTTCCGACACCTGGGACCTTGCCAGCCTTTTCGCCTCCGACGATGCCTGGGAAGCGGCCTTCAACGAGTGGGAAGGCTGTATCGGTGAATATGCCAAATACCAAGGCACGCTGGCCCAAGGCCCCCAGTCGCTGGCCGGGTGCCTGCAGTTCGATCTCGATCTCGATCGGGCGGCGGAGCGATTGGGCAACTATGCCTTCTTGAAGACGGCCGAGGACGTCGGCGAGAGCAAGTACCAGCGGATGCACGGTCGCTTCATGGCCGTCGCCAGCCGCGCGGCCCAGGCGGCCAGTTTCATTCGCCCGGAGATCCTGGCCATCGCCGCGGCGAAGATGAAATCGTTTCTCGATTCGCCGGCGCTCGCCCCATACCGGCTCCTCCTCGAGCGGGTGCTCCGCTACAAGCCGCACACGCTCGGCAGGAAGGAAGAGAACCTGCTGGCCATGCAGACCGAAATGGCCCAGTCGGCCAACCAGATCTTCCGCCAGCTCAACGACGCCGACTTGAAGTTCGGCGCGATCAAGAACGACCGCGGCGACGTGGTCGAGTTGAGCCACGCAACCTTCAGCGCCCTGTTGCACGCGCCCGATCGGGCCGTGCGGCGGAAGGCCTTTCACCAGTATTACCGCGAGTATGCCGATCACGCCCATACGCTGGCCGCCTCACTGGCCGGTTCGATGCAGGCCGACATCTACTACGCCAAAGCCCGGAATTACACAAGCGCCCTGGAGGCCGCCTTGTTTCCCGATCAGGTCCCGGTGACGGTCTACGACAACCTCATTGCCTCGGTACATCGCCACCTGCCCGCCTTGTACCGCTACTATGACGTGCGGCGGCGGAAGATGCGGCTGAAGGACATCCATCACTACGACACCTACGTGCCGATCCTCGCCGGCTTGCAGCGCAAGCACACCTGGGACCAGGCCGTCAACGTGGTCTTGAAATCGCTCGAACCGCTGGGCAGCGAGTATTGCGGGGCGTTGGAAAAAGGCCTCCGCGGCCGCTGGTGCGATCGCTACGAGAACCGCGGCAAGCAGAGCGGGGCCTTCAGCTCAGGGACCTTCGACAGCGATCCGTACATCCTCATGAACTACCAGCCCGACGTGCTGGACCATGTGTTCACGCTCGCGCACGAGGCGGGCCATTCCATGCACAGTTGGCATTCGGCCCGGCATCAGCCGTTCGCCTATTTCAACTACGTGATTTTCGTGGCCGAGGTCGCCAGCACCTTCAACGAGCAGCTTCTGAGCCGCTACCTGCTCAATAACGCGCGGAACGACCAAGAGCGGGCATTCCTCGTCAACCGCCAACTCGACGCCATGCGGGCCACGATCTTCCGCCAGACGATGTTCGCCGAGTTCGAGAAGCTGGCCCATCACTCGACGGAGTCGGGCGAGCCGCTGACCCTGGAGCGTTTCAAGGAAATCTATCGCGGCCTGCTCCCGCAATACTTCGGACCCGACTTCGTGATCGACGACGAGTTGAGTCTGGAGTGTCTGCGGATCCCGCATTTCTATCGGGCATTTTACGTTTACAAATACGCCACCGGCATGTCGGCCGCGATCTCCCTGGCCGAGCGCGTGACCAGTGGCGGAGAGCGGGAACTGAACGACTACTTGAACTTCCTTAAAGGCGGCTGTTCGAAAGACCCGCTTGACCTGCTCCGCGACGCCGGCGTCGATATGGAGAAGCCGGAGGCTGTGGACGGGGCGTGGAGCAGTTCGGGAAACTGGTGGAGGAGTTGGATGAACTTCTGTAGGCCATTTACTTGGAAAGCACAACCATGCGCACACTTCGCTTCGTCCCACAGCGAAAATCGACCGAATGCGGTGTGGCCTGCGTAGCAATGCTGGCTAGTGTCAGTCTTTCCGCGGCACGGAAGGCTGTCGGATGTTCCTCCTATACCGACATCGACGAGATTCGTACTGCGCTGAACGACTACGGCATCTGTCTAGGCCGCAAGGTGAAGGCCAGAACATGGAACAGATTGCTCGATCGAAAGGCAGAGGTGACCGCGCTTGTCGCCACTGGGTATCGCAGAGCTAAGGAGAAGTGGCATTGGGTTCTATGTGTTGGGAATAGCAATAGCTATGAAATATTGAACCCAAGAACCAGAAGACGCTCCAGTTACGGGCGTCTGCGCATTGCTTGGTATCACTTGGTCGAGTGGCGGAAGAATAGACAGTAAGAAAGATGCTCGTTTGCCAACCCAGGGTGCGCGGCACGACACTGGGCTCTGAAGTTTGACCGCTTCGCGGTTGCGTGGTCGCTTGACGCGAGTTACGATTCAACGCATTCCGGCGCCTTTGTTGCCATCGCGTAGAGCACATCGGGACAGAAGTCTACGCCGTTCGGCCAGACGATCGTCCCAGCTTCCCGATCCACCGCTACTCGCCGGAAAAAGGCTTCGTCCTGTAGCGGCAAGAAGACGCCGCCGTGCCCTTTAATCCAATGGCTCAGATCAACGGGTGCCGTAATCCCGTCGGTGAACGTCAACTCGACCGCAAAGTTCTCAAGGGGGCGAACCGATACTATTCTAGGATTCATACTCATTCCTCCAAGACAATTATATCGTAATTGATGAATTACGGAAGCGGCGGAATGTCCGTGGGCGGCTCGTCGGAATGCAGCCGTCGCCAATTCTCCAGCAGTTCCGCCTCGTGCAACGATGCCCACTCGGCTACCATTGCGGCAGCACGCGGAGGCAAGTGGCCCGTTCGGACCGTAACAGGAACAATCGCTATCTCCGCCTCTCTACCACCGGAAACGGCATGAAAGTGCGGCGGCACATGGTCATTAAAATACATGCGAATCACAATCCCGTAAAACCGGCTTATTTCAGGCATTTCTAACCCCAACTCACAACTCGTCACCCGTTCCTGCCCGGTGCTTCACACCGGCTTGATCGTGCTGACCCACAAGAACGCCTTGCCGGCCTCATCGACCCGCACCTCGAACTTCAACCCGACCTTCCCCAGCATCTTTCGCAGCGCGACGCTGTAGGTCGTTCGCTGTTGGGGATGCGAAACAGTCGCCTTGTCGGGCTCGATGCCGTGCCGGGCCAGGGCGTTGTGATCGAAGAGCACCGGCGCGTTGATCTGCTTGCCGACCACCTCCAGGAGCTTGGTTGCCGTAACGCCGGAGACGTTCACGTTGTGGAAATCATAGAGCGCCGGCAGGGCCTTCTGCGCCCTTCCGCAGGCCAGCCGACCGGCCAAATCTCCTGGTCGAGTTGGGCCTTCTTCACCGCGTAAGACAGCGTCTCGCCATCGACCCGCGGCACCATGCAAGAGCCGATCGGCCGCAGGATGCAGGCCAGGGCCGTGCCGCTGGAAAACGCGGAAAGCTCTTCCTCGATCTTGTCATCGCCGTCGGCCAGCGTGCCTTCGATCTTCAGCGACAGGCCAAGCTGCCCGGCGATCTTGTTCACCGCCTCGCTGCGGGTCACGCCCTTGGTGGAGAAACCGACCGCCTTGGCGAGATCGGCGTTGATCTTCTGCAACTGGCTGGCCGTCAGCCCGAAGGCCGAGATCCGCTCGCGTTTTTCCGGGGGGCCGCGCTTGGCCAGGTCGTCCAGCCAGGCGGCCAGCTTCTTGCACTCGCTACGGCGGAAGCGGCCGCCGGGCACGATTAACATCATCGCCGGCGCCGAGCACCGCGGTGACTTTATAGAACGGCAACTGCGCGGTGCCGCCGACCGTGATCGCCGGCTTTTCGCCCTCCTGGGCCGAACGGAGACGGAAGTTCTGTACTCCCGCGGCCGCCAAGGCCTGGCTCCATTGCTGGAACGACATGCCCGCTCCGAGCTGGTTGTTGCCGGCGATTTCTAGTTGCACCTGGCCGGCCGGTGCGGCGCAGGCGGTTGCCGCAAGAACCAGGGGGGCCAGTGACGAAGTGATAGAAATATGCAGCCGCATGAAAGTTTCTCCGGGAACCTGGCATGATGAAGCGGATATAGGGATTATAGCACACGTCTCGTCCCCACGCCGACCATGTTGTCATGGTCGGCGTGGGAATAAGGAATCGCTCGCGGCGGAGCGTGAGCAGTGCGAAAATACAAGCTAGAATTCAACAACCGGGAAATTAGAACGCCCCATCCCCTTGAGGAGAAATGCCATGTCCCTGGAACTCGAAACGTCCCCAGAAACCTTTGTCGATCGCCGCTCGTACGATATCTCGGGCCGCAGCCCCAGCTTCGAGCGTCGGCAGTTCACCAATTCGCATGAAGGGCTCTCGCCGGAAGCCCTCGATCTGGCCCAGGCCATCGACGGTTACAAGCTGCGTCACCGCCGCCGCTTCATCACCTACGAAGAAATGCTGTCGGTGATCAAGTCGTTGGGCTACCAGCGGTAACTTCACTCCGGCCGCCAGTAGGTCCTTCCTGCCGGGAGGGACTTTCGTGCTTCGCGCCGCTGAATAACTTTGGGTCTTCCCCTGGTTCGTCGCACATTCGTCCTTTCCGGCAGAAAGGACCTACAGGCGCCGAAGAAGCCGCAAGAGCCCGTCCAGGATCGTGATCGGGTGCGGCGGACAGCCGGGGATGAAGAGATCGACGGGCAGCAACTCCGTGGAACCGTTGTGCACTTCGGGATGGTCGATATACGGGCCGCCGCTGATCGCACAGGCGCCGACGGCAATCACGAGCTTGGGGGCCGGCACCGCGGCGTAGGTGTCCAGCAAGGCGGTCCGCATGTTCTCGCTCACCGGACCGGTGACCACGATGCCGTCGGCATGCCGGGGCGATGCCACGAACTGAATGCCGAAGCGGCCCATGTCGAAGACGACCGTACCCAACACGTTGAGATCCGCCTCGCACGCATTGCAGCCCGCCGCGCTGACCTGACGCAGCTTGAGCGAGCGGCCGAACAGCCGCCGCGATTTTTCCTCGAGGGCCTCGGCCAGTTTCAACGCCTGGCCGTCGGAAGAAGGTCCTCGCGCCGCCGGGTTGCCAAACGGTGGTCGTGCGTGAAACGAATGGCTCCCGGCGGGCAGGCCTGCATGCAATCGGTGCAGAACAGGCATCGCCCCAGATCCAAGCGCGGGCCGCCGCTCTCCAAGGCAATCGCACCGGTGGGGCAGGCGTCGGCACACTCGCGGCAATCGTCGCGGCAGCGGGCGCCGTCAATGACCGGCAGGCCGCGAAATCGCTCCGGCAGCAGCGGCGGCTGGGCCGGGTAGGCGATCGTGCGGTGTCCCTGGTTGAGACGTGCAAGGGCGATTCGAAGCATCAGGAGTTAGGAGTTAGAAGATCCGTGTAGGCCGGAACAAGCTTGCGCAGTTCCGGCATAGGTTTGTTCGTATTGTACCGGAACTGTGCAAGCTTGTTCCGGCCTACTCTTCTTTCACAAATCATGGCCACAGTACGAGAGGTTGAAACTCTTGTTGCACAAAGGGAAATCGGAAATCTGCTGGCTCCGCAGGGCCATTGCCAGGCCAAACCAGTTGTGGAAGGAAGGATCGACCACTTTGTAGGCGGCAAACCGGCCGTCATGGCCGGTAATGGCGACATGGCAAATCTCGCCGCGCCAACCCTCGATCAAGGTTACTGCCGCCTGGTCTGCCGCCAGCGGGCCAGCGGTTTCGATGATGCGGCCCTCGGGCAACGCGTTGAGTTGCTCCCCGATAAACGCCAGCGAGCGTTGGACTTCCAGCCAGCGGACGTGCGCCCGAGCGAAAACATCGCCGCTGTGCCAGGTGGAAACGGGAATGTGCGTGAAGCGGTAGATGCCATAGGGAAAATCGCGGCGGACATCACGCGCCGCGCCGCACGCCCGGGCCGCCACGCCTACCAACCCAAGTTGCTCGCAGAGATCCGACGGCACCACGCCGACGCCATCGAAACGGGCCATCACCGAAGGCGTGTCCCACATCAACTCCACTGCACGGCGGGCGTCTCGGGTGACCGACTCCAATCGCCGCCGAAGTTGCTCGACGAGGCGGGCGTCCACGTCGAAAACAACACCGCCCGGCCGGATCATGCCGCGGCCAAAGCGGTTGCCACAGAGCATGGCCGTCATGTTGAGCACGTCGCCGCGAATGCGTCCGCAATAGGACATGGTCGGCAGGAAACCAACGTCGCCCGCCAGTTCGCCGAGATCGCCGATATGGTTGGCAACTCGCTCCAACTCCAGGGCCAGGCCGCGGAGGAATTGGCCGCGTGCCGGGACACGCGTCGCGCTGATGGCTTCGACGGCGCGGCAATACGCGGCGGCATGCCCGGCCGTGCTATCGCCGGCAAGCGTTTCCGCGTAGTGGATCGTGCGCCGCGTTGGGCCGCCCAGCATCGCCCTTTCCACTCCGCGGTGTTGGTAGCCCAAGGAGATTTCCAGATGGTAGACCGTCTCGCCGTGACATTGGAAGCGAAAATGGCCGGGCTCGATGACACCGGCGTGGACCGGGCCGACCGCGACTTCATGGACCTCCTCGCCCGCCATCTGGAAGAAGTCGGTCACGCCGCACTGTAAATCGCCCTCACCCCCAGGTACCCTCTGGGTGCCTCTCCCGAGTACGGGCGAGGGGAGAGTTGGAAAGCGGACCGGCTTCAGCCAGGGATGACCGAGCGGCCGAACATTCCAGCGCTCGAAGATTTCACGTTCGAAGAGGTGCACTTGCGGACATTCGGGCGTGATCGCCCTATACTCCGAACCAACATCGGCGGCGACGACGGCCACGTTGCCTTCATCAGCTCGAGCCAATGCGGCCAAGAGCCGCAACGCTCCCGATTTTCCAGGAAAGGCAAAAAAAGCCGAGAGCCGCCCCCCGGCCAAAATGCCTTCCACGACTTCCTCACGAAATTGCTCGATCGGCAGCAGCGGGCAATCGGCCAGGGAAAAGGCGTGGCCGTTATGAACGATCAGAGAGTGGGCAAAAGACATCAGTTGGCTCCCAACGCGGCGACCGCCTGGTACAGCAGATCCGTGAGTTGCGGCGGCACATAGACTCCCAGCGTCAAGACCGTAAACCCCAGGGCCGTTAGCGGCGCGATCGACCATAGCGGCTCGCGCCGCGCCGTGCGACTCTCCGGCGATTCGTCCCCAAGGTAGCAGGTACCCTCCGAGTGCCATCCGCCCTGCGACCCGAGCCGCAGGTCCTCGTCAAAAGCCTTGGGCTTCTGGCGGATGGCACAGGGACTGTGCCTGCTACTTTCCCCTTCACCACGCAGCGCGACCGGCGGCGGACCGTAGGCCATCCGCAGGAAGATGGTGGCCATGCCCACGAACACGATCGCCAGCGCCGACAAATAGGCCACGGCCACCAGCGGGCGGCCCGCGTCGAGCATGCCTTTGAGGATCGTCAACTCGCTGAGGAACGGTCCGAAAGGCGGCGACCCGACAATGGCCAGGAAGCCGGCCAGCCAGAGCACGCCCGTGGCCGGCAAGGTCCGCAGCACGCCACGCACGCGGGTCGTCGATTTGGTGCGATACAGGGCCAGGATGTTGCCCGCCGCCAGGAACAACATGGCCTTGGTCAAGGAGTGATTGACGGCGTGCAGCAGGGCGCCGAAGGTGGCCGCGCCGCCGATGCCGATGCCCAGGGAAAGGATCCCCATGTGTTCCACGCTGGAATAGGCGAGCATCCGCTTGAAGTCGGCCTGGCCGAGGATGAACACGGCCGCCACGACCATCGAGAGCAGGCCGAAGAGCACCAGCAGATCGGAACTGAAGACTGCCAGGCCGGCGGCCGACAACAACGAGTGTCCACGGAGGATCGTCAAGAAGGCACAGTTCAGCAGGGCCCCAGAGAGCAGCGCGGAAACTACCGAGGGGGCCTCGCTGTGGGCATCGGGCAGCCACGTGTGCAGGGGCGCCAGTCCCATCTTGGTCCCGTAACCGACAAGGAAGAAGAGGAAAGCCGCCTTGAGCCAGAGCGGATTCAGACTGCCGGCGTGAGCCATCAGATCGTCGATCGTCAGATGGATCATCGGCCCGCCGACCATGGGTACATGGTGCCCGGACCGCGTTGCGACCACGACGAAGAAATTGCCCAGACAGCGCCAGGGCGATGCCCACCGAACAGATCAACAGGTATTTCCACGTCGCTTCCAGCGAGCGGTGATGGCGATGAAAATAGATCAGCGGGGCACTCGCCAGGGTCGTCGCTTCGACACCCACCCACATCAGGCCCAAGTGGCGGCTGACGGAGACCAGCGTCATGGTCGCCAGGAACAACAACAGGCATCCCACAAAGACGGCCTCGGGGAAGTTTACGAAGGGCAACTCCTCCTCGTCGCCGGGGGGCTTTCCGGACCGAGCTTCCTTGGCAAGAAAGCCGACGGCATAAACGGCAGCCGCCAGGAAAAGCACGCTCGTGATGCTCAGGAAGAGCAGCGCCGCGGCGTCGATGGCCATCCAGCCGTTGACGACCGCCGCCGGGCGTTGGACCCAACAGGCGGCCACCAGGCCGGTGTGCGCCGCGGCAGCCAGCAGGAGCAAGGCCCGCCGCGGCCAATTCGGCCGGAGCACCATCGCCAGCAGCCCGGCCAGCGCCGGGGTCAACAACAAGGCCCAAATCATCTCGTTAATCCTTCAAGGCCGAAAGGCGATCGGTGTCGATGTGATCGAACTCGCGGCTGATGTGGTGAATGGCGATTCCCATCACGAAGACGGCAACGAAGACATCCAGTAGTACGCCCATCTCGACCAGCAGCGGCTGCTCGACGGCAAAGGCCAAACCAAAAGCGTAGATGCCGTTCTCCATCGTCAGGTAGCCGAGCGTTTGCATGACGGCCTTTCTGCGGCCGACGATCAGCAACAGTCCGACCATCATCGTGAACAGTGCGACGGGCACGAGAAACGTCGTGCGGTCGGCGTCGGGCAAGGGCAACCGCCCGGCAACGTGCAAGGCCGCTCCCAACAATCCCAACCCCAGCAGCAGCGACATGGTGAAGCCTACGAACGGCTCGTCCTCGGTCTGCACGCCGGCCTCGCGCGCGGCGCGGCGCAGCAGCCACGGCAGGATGCCGGCCTTGATGACCGTGCCCGCGCCGGCCAGGAACAGTAGCCGAAGGCCCACGTCGCCCCGTTGCGCCAGCAAGGAGATGATTCCCAACAGCACTGCCTGACCGGCGACGGTGGAAATGCAGGCGCTGATGCGGCTGGAACCCAACATGTGCAGGTTCGTCAGGATCAGCAGGACCAGAACCGTATCAAGCCAAGGGTTCACGCATCACCTCCTCACCACGAGCACCAGGGCCAGGATCGACAGGACCGATGCCGCCACCAGGAACTGCGGCACGCGCACCAGCCGCAGCCGGGCCATCGTCGATTCAATCGCGCCGACCAACGCGGCCAGGACCAGCATGCCGGCAATGCCGGCGGCCAGATCGACGCCCCACCATCCGCTGCGCACGGGCACGAGAATGCCGACCAGCAGCGCACCGAGCACCCACAGCTTGAGCATGGCCCCGTACTGAATCATGGCCAAGTCGGGACCACTGTGGTCCAAGACCATGACTTCGTGAATCATCGTCAGTTCGAGGTGCGTGTTGGGATCGTCGACGGGGATGCGGGCGTTCTCGGTAAGGAAGACGATCAGCACCGCCGCGGCTACCAACAGCAATGCCGCGGGCACCATGTCGGGCACCATGTACCCATGATCGTGGTCGGCGAAGGAAGTCATGGCGGTCGGCGTTACTGCCGCGACCATGCCGCTCAAGGAAAGACTGTGCGACTGGGTGGCCATCGCCATCAGGCCGAGCAAGAGCGCCGGCTCGGCCAGCGCGGAGTAAAAGGCCTCGCGGCTGGCCCCCATTCCCTCGAAGCTGGAGCCCGTGTCCAAGGCGGCCAGGATCGTGAAGAACCGCATCAGCCCCAATAAATAGGCCGCCAGCAGGAAATCGCCGGGAAACGCCAGCAAACCCGGCACGCCACCCAGCGGAACGACCAGCAGGACCGTGGCCGCGCACGCCAGTCCAACTATCGGTCCGGCCACGAAGACCCAAGTCGTGGTCGTGCTGTAGACCGCGCCTTTGTACAGAAGTTTCCGCAGATCGTGGTACGCCTGGAGCAGCGGCGGGCCGCGCCGCCCGGCAAACCAGGCCTTTACGCGGTTGATGACTCCCGGCAGCAGGGGAGCGAGCAACAACGCGAGAACGACGTGAGCGATCGAGGCAATTGCGAACATGGGCTAGCCGAGTTTCCAGATCAGGAGGACAAGAATGGTGATGGCGATGTAGAGCACGTAGATCTGGATCCGCCCCTCCTGCAGCCAATGCAACTTCGAGGCCAGCCAGGCAACGCCCAGGAATAAGGGTTCGTAGATGTACCGCCGGAACAGGTCAGGCGTGTGGGTGTGCAGAGAAGCACGTTCGGGAAACAGCCCGTGTGGAGGGTGGATCTCGTCGCGCGGCTGGAGGAACAGGCGGAATAATTGCGTCAGCGGCCGAGCGAAGGATGAAGCCGTGTACTGCATTCGCGGCGTGGGCGCAGCGTAGCCGCAACCCCACGTGGCGGCCCGTTCCACGCCGACCATGGGTACATGGTGCCCGCCCGCCAGCAGCTTTCGCCGCGCGTACACGAGAAACACGATCAGCCCAAACAAGATGTACGACCCGAACACGATGCCGGTCAGCGGTCCGAGGGCGATATCCACGTCGCTACGCGACTCGCCAACAATAACATCCACTGCCGGCTGGAGCACCCGGGGCCACAGCGGCGCTGCCAGCCCGATCAACACGCACAGACCGGCAAGAACCACCATCGGCCACCGCATTGCCGCACGGGCTTCGTGGGCGCGGATTGCCTCATCGCTCCGCGGCTCGCCAAGAAACACGATGCCAAAAGCCTTGCTGAAGCAGGCGGCCGCCAGCCCGCCAATCAGCGCCAGCCCACCGACGACCAACACGTTCATCAACGGCCAGGCCGGCGCGGCACTGGCCTGGCTTCCGATCTCTGCCACGGCGCCAAGGTAGATGAGGAACTCGCTGACAAAGCCGTTCAGCGGCGGCAGCCCCGAAATGGCCGCCGCGCCGATCAAGAAGGTTGCGCCCGTGACCGGCATCCGCCGGAGAAGTCCGCCCAAGCGATCGAGTTCCCCCGTGCCCGTGGCGTGCAACACCGACCCCGCGCCGAGGAACAGCAGGCTCTTGAAGACGGCATGGTTGACGACGTGCAACAGGCCGCCGGTGAAGCCCAGGGCCGCCATCGTGGGGTTCCCGTAGCTGATCCCCAAGATGCCCACCCCGAGCCCCAAGGCGATGATGCCGATGTTTTCCACGCTGTGGTAAGCCAACAACCGTTTCAGGTCGTGCTGCGACAAGGCATAGAGCACGCCGAGGATGCCCGAAACCACGCCCACGGCCACCAGCGTCCAGCCCCACCACGGCGGCGGTGGCCCGAGCAACGTGAGCATGCGCAGGAGCCCATAGATGCCCGTTTTGATCATCACGCCGCTCATCACAGCCGACACGTGCGAGGGCGCGGCGGGATGGGCTTCAGGCAGCCAGACGTGCATCGGAATGAAACCGGCCTTCGTGCCGAAACCGATTAGGGCCAAGAGGAAGAGGACTCCGCTCGGCGCCGTCGACCCCGGGTACGTGGTGCCCGCCGAAAGCCGCTCGAAGTCCAACGACCCGGCATTCTTGCCCAGCAGCAAGAACAGCGCCAAGAGAAAGGCCGTGCCCAGGTGCATGGCTACCAGGTAAATCCAACTGGCCCGGCGGACGCTCTCTTTTTCGTCTTCCAGGGTCACGAGGAAGAACGATGCCAGCGACATCAGTTCCCAACTCGCGAGGAACAGCACGCCGTTACGCGCCACGACAACCAGCAACATGCTGGCGGCCAAGAGATTGAAGAAGAACCAGGAAACGCCGAGATTCGTCCGGCCCGCGTACATCTGCAGATACTCGCCGCCATAGACGGCCGCCAGCATCGTCACCAGCGCAATCACCACCACGAAGACCGCCGAAAGCGCGTCGATTTCCATGTTGGCCGAACCAAACGGCAGCAACGGCCACGCCTGCCGCAGGGATTGCGACTGGCCGGAAATGAGCACGCCCAGCGCCGGGAGCAAGACCGCTGCGCCGCCCAACAAGGTGGCGGCCGCACCGATCAGGCACGCGCCTTTCGGGCTTTTGCCGAAAACCAACGAGAGAAGGCCCCCGGCCAACAAAATCGCGATCGCTGTCAAGAACCAAACCATGACCGAGGAGCCTTTTAGGAATGCGATGCCAGCGGCGGGATGCTCTGATCGACCGATTGGCTGGCGGCAAGTATCCGTTCGCGCGAGCCCTGTCCGGCGATGACCTCGGCAAAAGCCGATTGCCGCAAAGCAAAGCCCAGCCGAGCGAGGAGATGAAGGTGGGCGCGGATCGTGGGGCTGACGATCGTGAATAACGTCTGCACCGGCTGGCCGTCGAGCGCCCCGAATTCGATCGCCTCTTCGAGAAAGCAGAGCGTAACCATCGGCCGCAGGATGTGCATGACGATCGGATTGCGGACGTGCGGCACGGCTATGCCGTTGCCTAACGCCGTGGAACCGAGCGACTCCCGCGCCAACAGCACCTGGAGCAGGAACTGGCGGTCGACCTGCTCGGGCAGGGGCATGACCTCGACCAGCGACTGGAGCACGGAAAGCCTGTCCGTTCCGCTGAGCCGATAGTGGATGCCGCCTGCCCTGAGGGCTTCCGTCAGACTCACGGCCGGGCCGCCGCTGTCGGGCTCGGCAAAGATATCCGCCGAGACGTTCAAGCGTTGCGAAGTGGCCCATTCGAGCAATTCCGCCCGATTGAAGCGATACTGGTCATTGATCCGATAGGCGGGCAGTTTACCCTGTTTGACCCAACGGTAAACGGTTTTTTCGGATACTTTGAGCAGTTGAGCGGAATCGCGGACACTCAAATCCATCCCAGTTGCAGCGTCGCCGCCGTCCTCGCCTTTGGACAAATGATGACAAGTGAGAGAACATAGCCACGATTGTCCAACGCGTCAAGGTCACGTTTTCGTGGACCGGCTATCGAACGACCTAATTGATTATCCATCAATGGCTTCCATCCAATAAATCTCGATCTTGCGCAACCTTTTGGTCCAATACGATGTGGTCCAAAATCGAAGGTCTCTCTTTTTTCTCCCCGCTCCCAGCTCCCTGCTCCCCGCGGCGGATTGATCCCTCATCCATCATCCATCATCCCTCATCCCTCATCCTTCATCCCTCATCCTTCGTCCTCATCCTTCATCCTTCGTCCTTCGTCCTTCGTCCTTCCGCTTTAGCGGGTTGTCAATCGCGCATTCTAGGAAAAAATCTTGGTCTATCACGGTGTGGTCCAAATTCGCCTCCGCTACTGAAAATTGTCTGGCAAAACCATCGCAAAACGCGGTAAAACCACATGAAACGACCCTCTTAGGCCGGGTCAGGTCATGGATCGCCGCTCCCAGGTTGCCAGGATATGTTTTGGCCGAAAATCGAGACAAAATCCCCCGCACAGGGGGCAATGCGCCAAGCAAATAATCGGTAGAATTTTCGCGATAGCCTCTGCGCGGCATTTCGGTAATCGACCGGTTGCGATTGCACCAGCATATCGTCCAGCGTCTTGCGTAAAGGGACAAAGAACTCGTCGGCCCATGTTCCTTCAGTCGCCACCGCCCGCCCACCACTTCGTAGATCTTGGAGCCGACGTGTTCTGCGCGGTTATTCGACATATACCAGTTCAGGTGGTGGTTCAAAATGTACTCGTAGGCGCCGAGCGGAAATACCCCCGAACCGCAGCATATATCCGCAATGGTGAATCCTTTCAGGGAGGTTGGATCTCGTCCCTTCAATGCCGGCGCGAGGGTGCGTTCAAGGATTGCGTCCACGACGTATTTTGGCGTGGGAACCACGCCGCCGCTTTCTCGAACCTCCGGCTTTAGCGCGACGCTGGTGTTCCCGTCGCCGCCGATCACAATTACCTCGCCGAGAAACTGCTCGTAGATCTCACCCAAGACACCCGCCTCGACCACGGAAAAAGTATAAGGGCTTTGCGGATAGTAGAGTTCCTTGATTATCTCGGCCAAAACCTTGTCGCTGATGCGTACGCCGAGCCGCTCGTCATCGAGCAGGCGGAACAAACCTGAGTCATAAAACTGATCCGCTCGCTGAATCAACTGCATGAGCTTTTCGAACGTCTTGCCTTCCCCCATGGCCTTCAGCGTTTCGTACTTTTCGATGTCCCGGTCTTCGCAAATACGAAGAAATACAATCCGTGACAGAAACAATTGCACCGCAAACGTCAACTCGGTCGCCGTAAGCTCCGGCTTGTTGGCGTGAATATCCGTGGCGAGTCTCAATCGCCACGACCGCACTTGCTTGAGGAAGTGGGCGTCGAATTGCTGCGTCCCGTGCCGAGAGACGTCCACTTTGAAGTGCTCATCAAACTTCCCGGAGTACACCGCCTCCCGCGAGAGCTGGTCATAAAGCTCGTCGAAGCGCTTTTCGAAATCCTCGTAGGAGTAACGGGAAAGACGGGCAACGTGAGGTTCGTCGTCTTCAAGAGGCGCCGGCACGCAGTCGTAAATCGCGAGCTCATGGAAATTCGTCAGCACGGAAATTGGCAAGCTTGCCGAGAAGCCGTACCGCCGAGTTTGAAACGATGCACTCTTGTCCCGCCCTATCCGGACACTTGGCTTCTTGGCCTCGATAAACAATTTCCGCTGTCTCGCGAGTCGAAGCTCGTAATCCGGCTTCTTGGAAAGACGCTCTTCACCTACCTCGATGGTCGCCTCCTCGAAGACTTCACGCAAATCGAGTGGATGTCTCTGTCGGTTGTGAACATCCCAGCCGAACGCCTCAAGCAGCGGCGTAATGAAATCCGTGCGGGCTTGGGTCTCGTTGTAAGCCGTCCCGGCCTTCGTGTACTCTGCCACGTTTCTACGGAAGTCCCGCACTAACGTGCGAACTTGCTCGCGGGCTTCTTCTTTGTTCGCGGGAACGCTCATTCCGGTTCGCCGTTGGATGCCAGCGCCTTCCGTTCCTTTTTCGTTCGCGAAATCCGGCGGTTTTTCATTTTCTCCCAGATTTGGCGCAGCATGGCGTATTCACGAGCGCTTAGGCCAAGCTTGTGACCGAGAATCAAGCGGTCATTCTCTTCGAGAACTTCTGCAAGTTGGCCCGCTCGAATCAAGCGGTCGCATTCCTCAACCGCCAACCCTCCACCCAGTACGGCCGGCATGAGCAACTTCTCGGCTTCGGTCGGTTCGAGCTCCAGGACACCGCCGCCGTAGCTGCGGCCCTCGATCTCCGCAGACGCCGCCGTCAGGTGGGTGTAAATACTCGCCACGATTAACTCTGGAGGCCCTTTCGATTTCATGCGATGAATCGTGTCGGTGGAAGTTGCGTCGCATTCATTCAGCACCAACCGCGGAAAGTCGTAAATCTGCCGGAAAAAAAAGCAGTGCGGCCGCCAGAACGATGGCACGGAATACCAGGGCGTCCGGACTGAGCACTTATAACCCAGGTGGAATTCTCGTTCCTCGCCCGTTTGTACGTATCGCCGCGCCTCAGCCGAAAGGGAACCATTTACGTTGGCAACGACACCAAACAAGTGAACTCTTTCACCGGCAGCCGCCAGTGATTCCCACTCCGTTCGCGTCAATCGAGCACCCCGCAACTGGGAAGCGCGCCCTACCAACGGCACGGTATAATCCCCAAGTTGATACCGGTCGACCTGCTCTTGCGAGAGAACGAAGAACTCATTCTTCCCAGTGACGATTCCGACATCAACGGACGCGTGCTTCGCAAGAGGAACAACCAGAGCATCGTCTTTCAACCGCCGCATGAAGCCGATTTCGAGCGGCGAAAGGAAGTACTTGAGCCATTTTTCGTTGTCGTGCTGGACGGTTTTGGGGACCGCGTTTTCGAGCAGCTCCATGGGCTCTCGCCGCGTAATTTCGGCGACCGTCTTCGCTTCGGTAAGCGCCACCCTACAGACATTCTGTTCCGAACTCTTCGGCAACGCTCCTTCCGCCAAGAGCAACACCACTTCTTGTTCGGCATTGGCAAAAAACAGTGCGTTGCATGCGACAATGTCGATGCGCTCGAAACGGTCGACCAAGAAAGCCCGCAATTGCGACGCATAGCTAACCTGTAGCAACTCGGCCGGCAGTACGAGTCCGAGCCTGCCTCCCGGTTTCAAACACGTACACGCGGCTACCACGAACGGCACCCAGATATTCGTCAATTTATTCGGCGCCAGTCCTGCCTTGCGCATCATGGCCATCGCCAAGGTGCGCGAGGGCTCTGGGAAGGTCTGGTATCGGATGAACGGAGGGTTTCCCACGACGGCATCGAACGGCTTCCGCGCCCGCTGTTCACGCCAGGCAAAGAAATCCGCCGACTCGACACAGTCGGCCTCCTTCTCACCGAACGCTTTGCGAAGTCGCTCCCGAGCTTTCTCCGCTTCTGCCTCGATAATCTCGATACCTGTCACTCGGTGGCGAACCGCAGCACACGTCGCCCCTAGCTCCCGCAGCCGATTTGCGGCCGCCTCAACGAAAACGCCATCTCCGCAGCTAGGTTCAAGGATGTATTCCTCCTGACTTCGGACCGCCCAGGCGCAAATCCAGCGCGCAACCTCCTCCGAAGTGTAGTAACCGCCTCGCAGCTTTTCGGCGCTGAGCAGCGTGAACCGGCCACTTTGAGTCCGCGCGGACAGCCGAGTAATGCGGTCTTCTTCCACCTCCCAGAAGGCTAATTGGGCGCAGTTTTCATGAGTTATTTCACCGGAAGGGTGGGATTTCTTCCACAGGATTTTTCGACCGCATCCCGAATCAAACAAGCGTGACCATGCGCGATGCCCCGATCTTAACGTAGACGCCGACCACCGTCAAGAACTCGTGGCAAATCAAGCGATTGGATCAGTTCGATCCGCTATGCAAAGTAACTACAGGGTGGCATTGCGTTAGCCAGTTTGGCAGCCCGTTGGTTGGTGGCGGATGTGCGCGCCCCAATAAAACCGGCCTCGGGGCAGAATAGCAGGACGCCAAGATTCACCGCCTCTGCCCGCGATGGATTGGGGCAGAATTGAATCAGGCTATAGTAGCCGCGTTTCGTACTCATGATTCTCCTCCGCTGTCTCTTAACTCAGCAGCAACTCCAAATCTTCGCTCGTCAGCCGGCTCAAAACGTTGCCGTCGGCCGAAATCATCGCGTCGGCCAGATCGCGCTTCGTTCGTTGCAATTCGACGATCTTCTCCTCGACCGTGTCCCGTGCGATCAGGCGATAGGCAAAGACGTGCCGCTCCTGCCCGATGCGATGGGCCCGGTCGATGGCCTGGGCCTCGACGGCCGGGTTCCACCAGGGGTCGAGAATGAACACGTAGTCGGCGGCCGTGAGATTCAATCCATGACCGCCCGCCTTGAGGCTGATGAGGAACAAGGGGCAGTCCGCATCCTTCTGAAAACGCTCGACGCGCTGCTGCCGCTGCCGCGTGCGGCCGTCGAGATACTCGTAGACCAGCTTCTCCTGGTCGAGCCGGCTGCGGACGATCGCCAGGAAGGAAGTGAACTGCGAGAAGACCAGGGCCTTGTGCCCCTCGTCGATGATCTCGCGAAGCTGCTCCATGAGCACGTCGAGCTTGGCGCTCGATTCGTCCACGGCGTCCTTGTCGATCAGGCCCGGATGGATGGCCGCTTGCCGCAGGCGGAGGAGGGCCTCCAGGACGTGGATCTTGGCCTTCGCCATGCCGGTCTTGGCGATCCGCTCAGCGAGGACGGCGCGGTAGTAGGTCCGCAGCTCGTCGTAACGCTTGCGTTGCTTGCCTTCCAGATCGCAATGCAGCGTCTGCTCGGTCTTTTGCGGCAGCTCGGTCAAGACCTGCTGCTTGGTGCGGCGGAGAATGAACGGCCCCAGCGCGCGGCGGAGCAGCGTCAGCCCCTCGTTGTCCTCGGAAACCTTCTTCGAGATGTCCTGAAACACCGACGCCGTGCCGAGCATGCCCGGATTGAGAAACTCCAGCAGCGACCAGAGCTCGCCCAGATGGTTTTCCACCGGGGTGCCGGTCATGGCCAGGCGATGATCGGCCTTCAGCAGGCGGCTGGCCTTGGCCCGCTGCGAGTGGGAGTTCTTGATCGCCTGCGACTCGTCCAGAATGGCATAATCGAAGCGGATGTCCTTGAGCTTGACGATGTCGCGTTGCATCGTGCCGTAGGTGGTGATCACCAGGTCGTTCTGATCGAAGTTCTCCGTCAAGGAGCGCGCTGCAGGCCGGTGTAGTCCAAGACCCGCAACTCGGGCGTGAACCGCTTGGCCTCCTCGATCCAGTTGAAGACGAGGCTCCTGGGCACCACGACCAGCGACGGCGGCCGGCGGTCTTGGCCGTCGGCGGGCCGCGTCCGCCGCTCTTCCAGCATGGCCAGCACCTGGACGGTCTTGCCCAGGCCCATGTCGTCGGCCAGGCAGCCGCCGAGGCGGAAGTCTTGCAGGAAGCGCAGCCAGCCCAGACCGGTCTTTTGATACGGCCGCAACTCGCCGCTGAACCCCACCGGCTCGTTGACCGAAGCAACGCCGTTGAAGGATCGCAAATTCTCGCGGAGTTTTGCGAAGGGGGCATCGACGGTGACTTGCTCCTGGGCCGCCAACAAGGCGTCCAGCAGCAGCGCCTGCGACGAGCGAAAACGGATCCCTTCGCCTTCCGCCTCGCCCAGTTCGACCATCGAGGCGAAGCGTTTGAGCCATTCTTGCGGCAAGAGCCCCCGCGAACCGTCCGTCAGCCGCACGTAGTTCTGGCCGTGTCGGAGGGCTTCGAGGATCTCGGGCAGATGGACCTCCATGCCGTCGAAGTCGAGCGTGCCGGCCAGATCGAACCAATCGACGCCCGAGGTGACGCTCATCCGCCATACGCCCGCCCGGCGGACAAAATAGCCCTGGGCCTCGACGATCCATCCTTCGCCCACCAGCGATTCGACCGCCTCGGGGAGCTTTTGGGCGGGGACCCAGATGCTGTACTTCTGGGCCTGCCAGCCCTCCATGGGCCGAATGCCGCGGGGCGCCAGCGAAGCGGCCAAGTCGCGTTCCCGTTGCCGATTGCGGACCAGGATCCGTCCCTTTTCTTCGTCGATGATCCCCCGCGCGGTCTCCTGGGCGGAGACCGGCTTGCCGTCGTACAGGAAATCGAGGCGGCCGGGCAGGCGATAGGGGTCGTAGCGTTCCGGCTTGTCGATCATCAGCCGCCCTTGCGGCGCCAAGGCCACCTCCTCGGCACGGAGATTGTCGGGCACGTTCATTTCCGGTTCGTAGGGCAATTGCCAGAGCCGCCGCAGCAACTCCCAGCGGTCGTTGTACGGCACTTCAACCGCGGGGGTCTTCCGCAAGGCTTCCATCATCCACGCCGATCCACTGGCCTCCAGCGGCGCAAGGCGATCGTCCAAGAGCACGAGGCCCTGTTTGAAGATCGTCCGCGGCGCCTGCACGGGCAGGGTTTCGTCGCGACCCGCACCCACCAGTGGGTTCCCGCCGGGTGCCCCGGGCCGATACAACTGCCCGCTCAGAATCCAGCGCTGCCGCGCGTCGTCGGCCCGGATGTCGAGGCGGAATCGCCACGGCGGTCCGTCATCCCAGGCCAGCGGCCGAAGGTCGTCGAACTGCGGCTGCGGATAAGTACCGCTGGCCGTCCGCGCCAGCCGCCGCGTGGCCGCCAGCTTGGGCAGGAGGAACTGCTGCAAGTTCTTGGGCAACTCGGCCTCCGAGACGCGGGGCGGCGAGTAACCGTAGTAGGACGGCTGGCTTTCCACGTCGTGATAGCCGAGCAGGAGATTGAGAATCTCGGCGTCCTCCGCATCGGCGAGCCGGCCCGCTTCATAGGGCCTTATGCTCAGTTGCTTCAGCTTGCCGAACTGACCGTTGGCCTTGGTTTCACGTTGCAGAAAGAACAAGACTAGCTTGCCGGCGTCGCCGCTCATTCTCTCGTCAACGACATACCAGATTTCGCGGGCCTTGGGCCGCGGCGTGACGATCGCCCGGACGGGACTTTCCGGCGGGACATCCGGCTGGGCCCAAGAGAGTTGCTGTTGCCACTTGGGTTTGGGTGGCGGCGGGGCACCCGGTCGCCGTAATCCAGATGACGGGGCCAGTACTCTGGGTGGGGGTCGGCGGCCCGATTTCGTACTGGCCGGAACACGACGGCCGGCCTTGCCGCGCGGCAGGAAACGCGGATCATCGTCGTCATCGTCGTCTGGTTCGTCATCATCGATCCACAAATCGTCGTCGAAGTCATCGTCGTCGTAGTCCTCTGGATCCATGGCCAAGAGGTCGAGCCTGTTCTTACCGCGCGGGCCGGCCCCGCGGGCGTCGGCGGCCAGAACGGTGGCCCAGATATGCTTGCAAACCCCATGCTCGTCATAGTAGGGACAGGTGCAGCAGACGGCCAATTGCTCGCGGCTGAATCCCCAGTCGAGAACCACCTCGTACTCGGCTTCGCCGTGCACGAAGGCCCGGACATCGCTTCTTCCCGGCGTGCGCAAGGTTACGCGGTCTTCGCGAAAGTACTGTTGTCCGCGGCTGCGGACCCCGCTATCGAAGTAGGAAATACAACGATCGGCCAACGACATCGATTAACCTCCGCGCAGTTCCGGGAAATTCCAAACAAGGAATTTTAACGCAAAAACGGCCTGCTGACTATCGGATTTCGACGAAAAAGGATTGATCTACAAGAATCGGCTGGGCAAGTACTTCTTTGCGGTCCCGTTGTTCGGCGGCTTCATAAGGCGCCGCTTCGACGCCCCGCAAATATAAGAAGACATTCGAGAAGACTTTCGGGCAAATTGCCTTTCGGGCAAGTCCCAAATATAATAGCCGCTTCCGTAGGATATTTGCCGCCCACGACGTAGCAGCTTGGCCCTGCCGTGCAGGTCATGGCCACGCTGCCTGGTAACGGCAAAAGCCCTCACCACTTTCCTTGAACCCCACCTTCATTCCCCCTCCGAGGAGACCGTCGATGAGATCCATTTTCGTACCTGCCGCGTTCCTTCTTTTGCTGATCCAGGCCGGCCCGGCCGCGGAGCAGCCCGCTTTTGCCGGCGACAAGCCGTCAACCGTGAAGCTGCCCATCGCCCCGGGACCGTTTCAGCCGACGATGGACTCGCTCAAACAATACAAGTGTCCGGATTGGTTCCGCGATGCCAAGTTCGGCATCTGGGCCCATTGGGGCCCGCAGGCCGTGCCGATGGACGGCGACTGGTATGCCCGCGGCATCTACGAACAGGGCAGCAAGCATTACAAGTATCACCTGGAGCATTACGGTCACCCCTCGCAGTTCGGCTACAAGGACATCATCCCGCTGTGGAAGGCCGAGAAGTGGAATCCCGATCGCCTGATGCAGCTTTACAAGAAGGCCGGGGCCAAGTATTTCGTCAGCATGGGCTCGCACCACGACGACTTCTTCCTCTGGAACTCCAAGTTGCACAAGTGGAACGCCGTGAACATGGGTCCCAAGCGCGACGTGGTCGGCGATTGGCAGAAGGCGGCCAAGAAGTGCGGACTGCGGTTCGGAGTCTCCGAGCACCTGGGCGCCAGCTTCTGCTGGTTCCAAGTGAGCCACGGGTCCGACAAGACCGGACCGAAGGCCGGCGTGCCCTACGACGGCGCCAACCCCGAATATCAAGATCTCTACCATTTCCCGGCCAAGCCCGGTGACGGCGGCTGGTACAGCAACGATCCCCGCTGGCAGCGGCAATGGTACGCCGAGATCAAGGAATTGGTCGACAACTACCATCCCGACCTGCTCTACAGCGACGGCGGCGTGGCCTTCGGCAACGAAGTGGGCTTGAGCATGATCGCCCACCTGTACAACTCCAACGCCGCCTTGCACGGCGGCCAGACGCAAGTCATCTACAACTGCAAGCAGAAATCGGAAGGCCGCTGGGTGGAAGACCTCGAACGCGGCATCATGCCCAAGATCGATCCCTATCCCTGGCAGACCGACACCTCGATCGGCGACTGGTTCTACGACCGCAACTACAAGTTCCGCCCCGTGAGTGTGGGTGATTCACATGCTCGTGGACAACGTGAGCAAGAACGGCAACCTGTTGTTGAACGTCGTGCAGCGGCCCGATGGTTCGCTCGATGCGGATGTCGAGCAGATGCTCGGGCAGTTGGCCGATTGGACCGCCATTCACGGCGAGGCGATCTACGGCAGCCGTCCCTGGCAGGTTTACGGCGAAAGCGCCGTGCGGGTGAAAGGCGGCAGCTTCGGCGAAGACTTCAAGTACAACGCCAAGGAAATCCGTTTCACCACCCAGGGCCCGGTGCTCTATGCCATCGCCCTGGGCTGGCCGGCAGACGGTCAGATCGTCGTCCGCTCGTTGGCCAAGCCGGGCGGCGAGAAGATCAACAACATCACCGCCGTCAGCCTCCTGGGCCATGACGGAGAAATCTCCTGGAAGCAGACCGCCGAAGGCCTGATCGTGACCCTGCCCGAAAAGAAGGTCTCCGAGTACACGACGGGCCTGAAGATCATCGGCACGGAGTTGAAGCCGGTATCGTTTGCCATACCGACCTCCGCGGTCAAGCCCGATCGTCGCGGCAACCTGTCGCTCGATGCCAATGCGGCCGAATTGCACGGCAATGGCATCAAGGTCGAGCAGCACGGCAGTATTTCCAACATCGGCTTCTGGGACAAGTCCAGCGAGTGGGCCTCGTGGAAGGCGGATTTCACCAAGCCGGGCGTCTACCAGGTGACGGCCCAGTGCGCTTGCCCGACGGCGAAAGCGAACTGGCCCTGGAAGTCGCTGGGAAGCAACTCGCCGGCAAGGTAACGGCGACCGGTGATTGGGGCAAGTTTGCCAAGGTTGACTTCGGCACGGTCGAGCTTGAGAAGAGCGGTGTGCAGGAAGTCCAGATTCGTCCTCGCAACCCCAATGCCTGGAAGGCGGTCAACCTCAGCGTGGTGAAGTTCGCGCGGGGAAAGTGATAACTCAATCCGAAAATGTCCCCACCGACCCCGCGTCGGTGGGGACATTTTCACTCTGACTAATAACCGATAATTAGCGGTTATTAGTGTTCCTCGTGGAGTTGCCAGGGTAAGCGCAGGGCAATTCCAGCCGCTCGTTACTGCGGATTGGGCGGCGTGCCGCGGTTGCCGCGGCGGCCACCCGGCGCTCGCTCGGGGAACTTGAAGGTCTTGCCGCACATATTCGTCCAGTCGAGCATTTGATCGTCGTTCAAGACGGCGAAGCACTCTTTTTGGGTCTTTTCGAATTGCTCCCGCATCTTCTTGAACGCCGCCTGGCGCTCTTCATTGGACTGGTTCGGTTCGAAAGCCATCCTCGGCGCGTTGGCGCGGGCATCCTCTTGGATCTTCTTGATTTTCGCCTGCTGCTCTTCGCTGAGATCGAGCTTCTTGATCACGTCAGGGTGAGTCAGGGCCATGGCGCCCTCGCGCTGCAAGACCAACTGGTGCAGCCGCTCGCTTTGCTTGGCGTCGAGGAGCTTGCCGACCTTCTCGTCGATTTCCTTGCCGCCCTCCTCGAACTTCTTGCGCATCTCGCCGAAGCGCTTCTCGCGTTCTTCCGCGCTCAGGTTCTGCAGATCCTGGAAATTAATCTGCCCCATCGAGGCCCGCACCTTCTCGCGAGCTTCCGTAAGCAAGTCGCCGATCTGTTTCTTCTGGTCGTCGTTGAGATTCAATTCCTTTTGAACCTCCTCGATACCCAGCAGCATGGAGGCGGAGCCGCCGCCACGAAACATGCCGCCCCCGAACCCCCCGCCCCGAGGCCCCTGGGCCGCTGCCGTCAGGGCAATCGATCCCAAGACCAAGATCGCTCCGCCGATGAATACATTTCGTCGCAACATGCTGTACCCTTTCTTTCGATAGTTTGTTCCCGTCCGCGCAAGGGGCCAATCCCATGCATGGAAGGGTAAATAACTTACAACGCTCGACCCATTGTAACAACTTTTTGCGTAGAGCGGAATTACTTGAGATTCCGGCGGGTGATTGAGAAAAGGCGGCGTTCCCGTTCGGAAACTTCTTCTTCCAGCCGGAGTCCACCCCGCGAAGCCAAAACCGTGACACCCAAAAGTACAGGAAGCGTGTCGGCCAGCCCTGCCAAGGCTCGTTGCGATGATTCGGTCCGGGGCGGCACGAACTCGGTCGCTGCATTGGCTTTCCATCGGTGGCTACCCACGTCGATAACAAAAGAACCGGCGTCCTGATAGGTTGTGGCAGTCGATGCGGAATCGCCCATCGGCAAGGTGGGAGCGATGGCCACCTCGATGTCGCAGAACAGCCCAACTCCGCTTTCGGGCCGGATTTCCGCTAGTTGTTGGGCCGCGCCCACGGTCGATTCCTCGGACGGCAGCGGATTGTCGCCGGCCGCAGCGGTCGACGGCGCACAAATCGCCAATTCGATGCCTCCGCCTTCCTCCGCTTCGGTGGCCGGCTGCAAAATCACGGCGGCCGGGCGCAAAGACACCGCGGCCGCAAAATTCTCGTCGGAGGGCGCCGCTTTGCTGTTGCCGCTGGCCGCGTTTGCCGGCCTGCGCACGTTCGGCAGCAGGTCGGTCAGCCAATTCCCCTGGTCCAATTCAGCCCCTCCCACCCCTTGAAAGCCCGTGTTATACGAGGGCGAGTTTCCAGGCCCGGGCGTGGTCGCCGCGGCGAGGGTAATAAACCCGTCCTCCATGGAATTCGAAGAGGCGGCGTCCGAGAAAGCGAGGTTGGTTGCGGGCGAATGCGCGACGTTGCTGGACGCCGGCAGCATCGTTTCCGCAGACGCCATGCCCTGCACGCCAACCGCGCTTGCATCGGAGCCTGAAAGCATATCTGGAACGTGACTCTTGGCTGGCGTCGAAAAAGTCGCTGGCGTCGTAAAACTCACCGCGGGTATAAAGGCTGGCGGCATATAACTCCCCTGCGGGGCAAAAGTCGCCGGCGCCGCAGACGATTCCATGCCCGCCGAAATATCGTTTTCGACAACAATGACGAACGACGGAACCGCTGGGACCGCGCCACGGCCCAGATACCCGCGGAAATCTGCCGGGTCGCGACCGGGCAACAAGGTGTCGATATCAGGCTGGAAATCACTCATCCCGGACGACAGCATGACGGGATCGACATCCGGTGGAGCGTCGGCCGCAACTTCGCCGGCGAACCTCAGCGGCGGTGGGTCATGCATCGTCAATGTCACCGATGCACTCGGTTCGTCGGCCATGCCGTAGGACAACAACTGCAAATTGCTCGTCGGAATTTCCGGCCTTGGCGAGACGGAGCCCGCGTCAATGCTGGCGATACTTGTTATTTCGTCGCCTTGCCACTTCGTCGGATCCAAGTTTACGACCGGGCTGGAATCCGGCAAATTCCAAACGACATCCTGCATGGCTGCCTGGACAACGTGCTGTCCGCCGATTCGAGAGAACTCGCCCGCCGTCGCCGACCCCGACCATGGGTACATGGTGCCCGACATGGTGCCCGCCGATGGCGGGGCCACCAGGGGCACGAGCGGAAGGCCGATCGCCGAGAGCAGGCGGCGCATCTCCAGACATTCCAATCGCAGTCGAACTGATGACTTTGCCTTCATGTTTCTCCCTCAATTTCTCGTCAATGCCAGGAAGTCGGCACGATTCTTGATTGCCAGGAAAGACTTTGTCCAGTTGCTGTCGGGGGCCGGTTTCCAGCCCGCGGCCGTTGCTCGCCTGAGGGTTTCCACGGCATCCGCGCCGCACTGGTTGGCGGTGGTGTCGGCCCGACCCGGACCCCGACCCGGTGTACCGGGTGCCCCGCCGGCGGAAATGTCCTTGGCGATCAAGGCCAGTTCTTCGGCCACGGAGAACAAGTGTTGCGGATCGTGGGGCCATAGTTCGCGGCGTGCCAAGGCAGCCCGGGCAGCGTCGCCGGGGTGTCCGGTTTTCCGCAGCACCTGGCCATAGTTGAGGTAGTGCTTGCTGAGGAACTGTCGATAGCGGGCCATCTCCGGGGCGCTTGCCACGGCTTGCCGTTGGTGCTCCACAGCCTGTTGGTAAGCCTCGACGGCCTCCGCCGAGCGACGCAATTCTTCCAGAACGATGCCCAGGTTGTTGTACATCCCGCCCAGCGCGCTTTGCTGATCGACGTCCCGCGGGTCCTGCTTGACGAGGGTCTCCTGCAAGGCCAGGGCATGGCGGATGGATGGTTCGGCCTCGGCGGCGTGCCCCAGTTTGCTCTGGACCCGGCTGAGATTATTGTATCCAGCCGCCAACGTGTGCCGGTACGATTTTTCGGCCGGCCATTGATGCACCAGATCGCCGGCAATATCCACCACCCGCGTGTAGGACTCGGCCGCCTGGGCCACTGACCCGCTGTTGGACTGCACGACGCCCAGATTGTTGTAGGTCACCGCCAACTCGCTTCGGTACACGGACTCCTCCGGTCGCAGTTCCACCGCTTTCTTCTGTAGGGCGGCGGCCTTCTCGTACTGTTGGATAGCCTTGCCCGGCTGGCGCTCGGCGTACAACGCGCCCAGGTTGTTCAAGGTCACGGCCAGATTGCACAACTGCTCCGGGTTGTTGGGATCCGTGTCGAGAAGCTGCTCCTGCAGCCCGACCGCGCGGGCCAGCGAGGCGGCGGCGCTTTCCGTATCGCCCATCTTATTCTGCAGCAGACCCAAATTGTCGTAGGCCAAGGCCAGATCGGCGAGACATGGCTTAGGATCCTTGGCCTTGTCCAGGATTTCTTCCTGAAGGCGGATCGCTTCCAAGTATGTCCGTCGCGCCTCGTCGGTCTGCCCAACGCGCTCCAAGACCAAGGCCAGATTGTTCTGGCAAACGCCAAGCCGGCGGCGGTAGTCCGTGTCGCGGGGATTGGCAGCGGCCAGTTTGCTGAACAGCTCGATCGCCCGCCTGTCGGCCTCGAGGGCCTCGTCGCTGGAACCGATCTCGGCGGAAAGGGTGCCGATCTTGCTATAGGTCAAGGCAAGGTCTGCCCGCAACGCGGGATTGTCTTTGGCCTGGTCGACAAAGTCGCGATAATAACCCAAGGTCTGACGGAGCAGGTCTTGCCGGATTCGGGCGGCGCCGGGCACCTTGGCCAGACGCTCCGAGAGGCACGTACCCAGTTTCTCCACCGTGTCCTGGGCCTCGCGGAGCCGTGTTTCCGCCAAGGCAAAGTTCGCCGCGGTATTTTGCATTTCGCGGGCAATCAGCAGCGTGCCGGTCGTCAAGACCAGCACACCGATGAGGCCGGCCACGGCGACGACTTCGCGATGGCGTTGGGCCCAGCGGGCCGTGCGATCCAAGAGCGTAGGCGGACGTGCGACGGTGGCCTTGCCCTCCAGCACGCGCCTCAGATCGTCGGCAAACTCCTGGGCCGTGGCATAACGATCTTCCCGCCGCTTGGCCATTGCCTTGAGAATTACGGTCTCGAGATCGGCGGGAATGTTCGGCTGCAGTTGTCGCAGGGGCCGAGGCTCGTCGCGCTCGATATGCCGGATCAGCGCCGGCCCCGCATCGCCCGGAAAGGCCGCTTCCAGTGTCAATAACTCGTAGAGCGTCGCCCCCAGCGAGTAAATGTCCGTACGATGGTCGACCAAGGCAATCTGGCCCAAGGCCTGCTCGGGACTCATGTAACGCACCGTGCCCACCAGGTCGCCGGTCCGCGTCAATGTGGCGTCGGTCTCACGGCGTGCGAGCCCGAAGTCCGTCACCCACAGCTTGCCGTTGCCGTCCAGCAGCAGATTGGAGGGCTTGATGTCGCGATGGACGATGCCGTTTTCGTGGGCCGCGTGCAAGGCCCCCGCCGCCTGAATTCCCAGTCGCATGACCGCGCGGAAATACTCGCTGCCGCCCGCCGCCCGCGAAGAGAGAAGGGGGGAGGGGGGAGAGGGGGAGAAGGGCGAGGGGGAGAGGGGGAGAGGGGGAGAAAGGGAATCTTGCTGATCGTCTCCTCCGCTCCCCCTCTCCCCCGACCTGCTGCGCGAGTGCCCCGCCTTTCTCCCCCGACCCGCTGCGCGGGTGCCCCGCCCTGCTGCTTCCCGCAACTCCGTCAGGGCCCGATCCAGCGGCTGCCCGTCGATCAACTGCATCGCATAGTAGTGAACTCCGCGCTCGACGCCGACGGCAAAGACCGACACGATATTGGGGTGATTGAGTTGCGCAGCGGCCTGGGCCTCATGTTTGAAGCGGGCGATCTGCCGGCTATCGAGGACTGCCGCGAAAGGCAGCACCTTCAGGGCGACGCGCCTGTCCAGCGAGATCTGCTGGGCCTCGTAGACGACGCCCATGCCGCCCCGGCCGATTTCCCGCAGAAGGCGAAAATCGCCCAACCGCCGTTCCTCGCCGGCCGACAAGGAATCATCCGGCGGCGAAACGTCGCCGACCATGGGTACATGGTGCCCGGTATCGACCGCCGGCCGCTGGAATCCGGCTGCCATGTCGTGCAAGTCGTCGAGACTGTCGAAGTAGGCGCGCAGCGGTCCTGCCAGATCGGGATTCGACCTCCAGCAGGTCCTCGCGGGAAGGAGGCAGCCCCTGTTCCAACCGGGCCAAATAGCCGTCCAGCAGATCGGTCAAGCGGTCCTTCTGCTCCGGCGTCAACTGCCGGATGACGTCGGGCTCGATGCTCAGGTCGAGGGAGTCGGGTGAATGCATGTCTTATGAATCAATCGGTTGATAGATCTGCTTGAACTTCTCGATTGCCCGCAACCAGAGCATGCGGACGGTGCCCGGCTTGCGTCCCATCCGCTCGGCGACTTCGTCGAACGATAGTCCCTGCAAATTGCGCAAGACGATCACGTCGCGATACTGGGGAGGGAGGCGGGAAAGCTGATCGGCCATGGCCACGGCTCGCTCCCGCTGCTGCAAGGGGCGCTGGGCGAAGGTCCGCGATCGGCCAGCATCTGGGCGAAATTGCCCGCCGAATGGTCGAGCGTGGCGCCGACTTCCTCGACGGAGATTTCCCGCCGCATGTCGCGCATCTTCGCTCGCAAGTGCGTCTCGATCACGTGGTGCAGGCAGTTGATCAGGATTTGCCGCAGCCAGGCCAGCAGTTCGCGTTCGCTGCAACCCTGGAACTTGGCGAAATCGCTATGTGCCGCCAGCATTGCGTCCTGCACGAGGTCCGACGGGTTGACTCGCCGCCGCAAGCGACGATCCAACTGCGTCGTGGCCAGAATCGTCAAGTAGTTGCGATAAAGCTGCAGGACCTGCCCCAGGGCTTCCGTGTTTCCCAGCCGGGCCCGCTGGAGCAGCTTTGGCACGGGAACCTCTTCGGCATTGTCGCAGATCATCTCGTTGGTGGTCATTGCACTCAACCTGTCCCGGAAATCAAGGATAATCGAAGATGGAAAATCTCACTAGGGATATCCTTGCGATCGCAGTCCTGCCTTAAGAAGCTGTTTCACAACCGGGCATATAAATAGTATACGCGTTACCTGTATGCAGGGTTTTGACACGACCTCCGCGGCGGAAACTTCACTCATTAGGTGCTGATTAACCTTTTCGACGGATAAGCACGCAAGAACCTCTGCCGTTATTAGGACGATTTCCCTGGAAAAACGTCACACTTCGGCCCTGGATTTCAATTCGGGCAGGAAATTTTTCGCTTGGTGTGACTTTTCCTGCTGCGATTCTCCCTTACAACAGAGACGAACAATCCGAAATCGCCGTGGCCTTGAAGGCGAGGCATGCGTTGTGCTTCGCCCCATTGCCCTAAAAGCTACGGCCTCCACGACTCGCCTAACCAGCGAGTCGTGGTTTTTCTTGGGGTGTGCAAAGAAATGAGCAGGCGGCTCACGGGTCGTCGCCGAGGTGGCGGCAGAGTTGCTTGTTCATGCGGTTCCTCCGCAAACAGACTTCAACGAGATCCTGTGGGGGTAAGTTCCCTAGATCGTCAATATCGTAACCTTTCACAAGGTTCGACACCGTGGCTTGCGAGACCCCAGCCTGTTCTGCAAGCGCGTCCTGCGTATAGCTGGAGTCCCCGATTTTCTTCGTGACCTCCCGCCTAAGCGCCGCACAGTCTATCTTCTTGCTTCCACGTTTACTGGATCCTGGCACGCCGCGCACGTTCGGGTCGGCCACCGGGTTGTTTCTTGCTGTGCCGTTGTCCACGCTTGTAGGGGGTTAGTTGGGCTTGGGTAACAGAATCGACATTGACACGCACTCTATAAAATAATATCACATGATATCAGATAGTAAAAGCAGCGACCTTTATGGGCAAACACCAGCTCAGAGCCATACCAAGGAGGGGAACGATGTCAAACCAAACCCCACAGATCGAACCGCAAATCTTGGTGACGGGAGTGCAACAACTCGACCAGCTTGCCCGCCGATTCCGTCGCATACTTCGCAACGTCGCGTTACAATTGTCCCAAGAGACAGGACACTCCGAGCCAATTGGCCCGGAGGTCATTCTCCAAGCGGTACCGCTCGCATGCCGGGAGTTGCTTAAGGATCTCGGCTCTGGTTTCGGCGACGAAAGAGATGCGGATGGGCACAAGAAAGAGCAGCATAGCGGTGACACGGGTACTTGCACTTACGACCGCTGTATGGCACAAGAACCTGGGGCCCAAACGCATCGATGAGAGAAGGGCCGTCCAGTTCGTCGCCGAGGCCGTCCGTAGCGGGCGAATCTTATTGGAAAAACTGCGGCCCAAGTTGCGGGACGAAGTCAGATCGTGCCTTGACGCCAATCGCGACGATCCACGAAAGCCCAAATAGTTTCTGTTGCGGAAACGGTGGACGGCAAGTGTAGGGTGGGCCGCGGGAAGCGAGTCCCACCATTTGTCTTGCAAATCCATAACCGGCTAAAACCTGGCGTATACATGAGTGTGGAAGGACCATAGAGCGCTACGGCGCCTTTTCTACCGATGGGCCGGCGGCAACCAAGCTTTCCAGCCGGGCGAAGAGCGGACCCAGGGCGGGCTGGTAATGCTTCCATCTTCCCACCGATGTCCGAAAGACCGGCTGTCGTACCTGGACGACGCTGGCCGTGCTCACCGCCCGCTTCGCCTGGTGAAACTCCAGGCACCTTGGTTCCCATTCCAGGCCACACCAGGCCACGAGCCTTCGGGCCGTGCCTTCCAGATCGGCCACGGTCTCCTCGTAGTCCACTTCCAAGAGGGGCAGCGGCAGGACGGCCCGCCAGTGCTCCATGATCCGTCGGTAGTGGTAAAATCGTGAAGCAATGTGCTGCTGGTCGTTGGTCCAGCGAATTTCGCGGAAATTCGTAATCCAACAGGAGACGGCCACGTCGCGGAGATCGCGGCGGCAATGAATCAACCTGGCCCGCGGAAAGAGGACGGCCATGAGACCCAGGAACAAGTAGTTGTCCGGCATCTTGTCGACGATGCGCAGGGCCGCGGGACTGTATGCGCGAAGCCTCTCCAAGTGCTGCGAAGCGAGACGGCGGGCCGTCTCGCGGTCCAAGCGGCGCAGGCCCTCGATGGGATCTGCGCCTTGTCCGCCGAGCGCGACCATCGTGTCGGTGGCCAGTTTGATCTCCCCCGCGCCGAAGACCTGGGAGTGGCTGGCCAAGATCTGCTCGATGAGCGTCGTGCCGGACCGCGGCAGCCCCACGACGAACACGGGGACCTCGCTCTCCAGGCCAAAATCGCTGACCCGCGCGAAGAATTCCGGCGTGCAGACCGAGATCATCTGGTTGATGCGAAGCTCGTACTCCTGCGGGTCGTATTCCTGGCCGCGATTCCGCCACTCGGACAACTGCAGCGCGTTGCCGCGGGCGAGATGCTCGGCGGCCTGGGCATACTCGCCCCGCCCGTCCAGGACTTGGGCCAGGCCGAAGTGCAACGACAAGCGTTCTCTGTCCGGCAGGTCCCTTTGCTCGCCACAGTCAGGACCCTGCTGCAACAACCGCTGCTGGGCAAGAAAATCCTCCTGCGGAAGTTTGCCGCGGAGGAGTTCCGCCAATTTGAGATGCACGAAGGCCGAGCGGGGATTGCAGCGCAACGCGGCGCGGAAGCATGCTTCCGCGCCTTGAAGATCGCCGATCTCCTCCAAAGCAATGCCCAGGTTGCCGTGGGCCTCGGCAAAGTCCGGTTTCAGTTCCAGCGCCCGGCGGCAGCAGGCGACCGCTTCGTCCAGCTTCCTCTGGTCCTTCAAGGCGTGGCCCAGGTTGCTATAGACCTCGGCAAAGTCCGGTTTCAGTTCCAGCGCCCGGCGGTAACTGGCGACCGCCTCCTCCAGCTTCCCTTGTTCCTTGAAGGCAACGCCCAAGTTGCTGTGGGCCTCGGCGTAGTCGGGCTTCAGTTCCAAGGTTCGGCGGTAGCAAGCCACCGCCTCGTCCAGCTTCCCTTGGTCTTTCAGAAGATTGCCCAAGTTGTAGCGGGCCTCGGCAAAGTCCGGCCGCAGCGCCAAGGTCCGGCGGTAACAGGCGGCCGCTTCGTCCAGGTTCCCTTGCGCCGTGCAGACAATGCCCAGGTTGAAGTGGGCCTCGGCATTGTCCGGCCGCAATGCCAGTGCTCGGCGGTAGCAGGCGACCGCCTCGTCCAGATTGCCCTGGTCCTTCAAAGTGTTGCCCAGGTTGTTGCAGGCCTCGGCATAGTCCGGCTTCAGTTCCAGTGCCCGGCGGAAGCCGGCGGCCGCCTCCTCGAGTTTGCCTTGGTCTCTCAGCGCGGTGCCCAAGTTGTAGTGGGCCACGGCAAAGTCCGGCTTCAGTTCCAGTGCCCGGCGGTAACAGGCGACCGCTTCGTCCAGATTGCCCTGGTCCTTCAGCGCATTGCCCAGGTTGTTATAGGCCTCGGCATAGTCCGGTTTCAGTGCCAGTGCCCGGCGGCAGCAAGCGACCGCTTCGTCGAGACTCCCCTGCTCGGTCAAGGCCACGCCCAGGTTGTTGTGTGCCTCAAAATAGTCCGGCTTCAACTCCAGTGCCCGGCGGAAGCTGGCGCCGGCTGCGGAGATTCTGTGTAAGGCACGATAGGCTTCCCCCAAGTTGTTATGGTAGAAAGCCGCATTCCCTTGCAAACGGATCGCCCGTTCCATGTATTCCACGGCGACCTCGTGCCTGCCCGCCTGGTGGGCCAGCACGCCGAGCAGATGGAGCGCGTCGGGCTGGTTGGGCTCGACTGCGAGAATCTGCCGGTAAACTTGTTCGGCCGCTTGCAGCCGGCCGGCTTGATGATGCTGGATCGCAATCGCCAATGCTTCGGAAATGGTTGCCATGGCGCAAATTATGGCGACGCGACATGCCGGCGGCAACGGGTTTCAGTGGTGGTCACCGCTTCAGTTCAACGACGGATCGATGGGAACGTGCTTGATGCCGAGCATTTCCGGGAGGACTCCGGCCACGGTCCTTTGCATCAGCCGCTGCCAGAGGTCGTCGGCAGCGTCGAAAACATCTTCCAACTTGGCCGGGATCGCCCGCCAGGCCCCTTGCTCAATCTCGCCCTCCAGTTGCCCTGGGCCCCAGCCGGAGTGGCCGACAAAGACCTTGAAACGCTCGCGGGCACCATCTATCCATGGTCGGCGGACCAATTCGTCGAGATTCTGCTTCTTGGCGGCAAAGAACACGCCCTCGACAACCTCCATCTCCGCTAGCCCGTCGACCGTGTGAAGGGCCATCAAAGGCCCTTGTACCGGGCCACCCAAATGGACGGGCTGTTGGCTCTCGCAAGTTGCTTGGCCAACCTGTTTCCACAGTTCCTGGACCGTTTTTCCGGTCGGCCGGTTAATCACTAACCCTAAGGCCCCCATATCGTTGTGTTCAATGAGCAAGATCACCGTGCGGACGAAGTTGGGGTCCAGCAGTTGGGGAGATGCGAGCAGCAATTGGCCTTCGAGCGATTCCATGATGTATTTCCGAAGACTTGTAATGGTAACAGTGGGACGCTTCGGGGGGAAGGAGCGAGGGAGAAGGGGAGAAAGGGGGAAGGGGAGAGGGGGAGAGGGGAGATCGTTCTTTCTCCCTTTCTCCCTTTCTTCCTCCCGCCTTTATCCTTTATGCTTTGTTTTCATCCTTCATCCTTTATCCTTCATCTCTCATCCTTTATCCTACCCCTTCATGCGTCTTTTCTTTTGTGCCGGTGAACCCAGCGGCGACTTGCATGCCGCCAACCTCATTCGCCAACTCAAAGAGCGCTGCCAGCCGCTGGAGGCCGTTGGATACGGAGGTCCGCGAATGGCGGCCGTCGGCTGCCAACTCCACGCCGACCTGACCGAACTGGCCGTCATGTGGTTCGGCCGGGCCGTGGCCAATCTCCACAAGTTCTGGGACCTGGCCGGACGCGCCGATCGCTATTTCCGCCACCACCGGCCCGACGCCGTCGTGCTGATCGATTATCCGGGCTTCAATTGGTGGATCGCCTGGCGGGCCAAGATCCACGGGATCCCGGTATTCTACTATACTCCACCGCAAATCTGGGCCTGGGCAACCTGGCGGGCCAAGAAAATGCGCCGTCTGAGCGACCACGTGCTGTGCAGCCTGCCGTTCGAAGAGGCGTGGTTCCGCCAACGCGGCTGCAATGCCACGTTTGTCGGCCATCCCTTCTTCGACGAAGTGCGGCAACACAAGCTCGACGGATCGTTCCTCGAAAACAATCGCCGCAGCGGCCCCCTGGTGACCATTCTTCCCGGCTCGCGAACGCAGGAGGTGTTGCACAATCTTCCCTGGTTCCTCAAGGCCGCCGCCCGCGTGCGGCAAGCAGTGCCGGAGGCCCGTTTCGCCATCGCGGCCTTCAAACCGAAACACGCCGAGATGGCCCAGGAAATGGTTGCCGCAGGGTGGCGCGGGGAGCAGGGAGCAGGGTGGCATGCCTTCTCGCCTCCGACGGCGGGTAGGCATGTTGGTATCGATATTTTTTCCGGCTGGACGCCGGAACTGATGCACCTGGCCACCTGTTGCATGGCCTGCTCAGGCTCGGTGTCGATGGAACTGCTCTATTACACGAAACCGACGGTCATCCATTATTGGATCAGCCCGCTGGCATATACGGTGCAAAAGCGATTTCGCAAGGTCAAGTACATCACGCTGGTCAATCTGCTTTCGACTGGCGAGCTTTATCCGGCGGATTTAAGTCCCTACGATCCGTCGCAACCGGGAGCGGAGAAGGTCCTGTTCCCCGAGTATCTCACCTGCGAAGACAAGTCGGCGGCCATGGCCGGGCACGTGATCCAATGGCTGAAGGATTCGGCGGCCCTCGCCCGACAGATTGCGGCCCTGGAACAATTGAAGGCCGAAGTGGCGCACGGCGGGGCCTCGGCCCGGGCGGCGGAATACATTTTGCGCGAGTTGAACGGCGAAAGTAGCCGGCACACGGCGTGTGCGGGCAACTTTGTTACTGAACTTCCCCCTTTCGCCGTTTTCGCCTATAATACGCGACATCCGACGGCGATCGAAGGACTTTGCCTGTCGTTCCCGCCATGCGACGGCTGCCTACGGACTTGGGAAAGGAGAACAACCACGGACGGACTGCGGATCGGGATTGGCCATGACACCCACCGGCTCGGGCACGGCGGAATGCTGCGATTAGGGGGAATCAATATCCCCCACGACCGGCAAATGGTCGGCCATAGCGATGCCGATGTTCTGCTGCACGCCGTAACGGACGCCCTTTTGGGGGCAGCCGCCTTGGGCGACATTGGCCAGATGTTTCCCGATACCGATCCGGCCAACCGCGGTCGCGACTCCGCCGAGATGCTCACGGCCGCCCGCGACGCCGTGACGGCGATCGGATTCCGGATCATCAACATCGATTGCATTGTCTTCGCCCAGCGGCCCAAGCTCCTGCCCTACCGCCAAACCATTCGCGAGCGGATCGCCGACATCCTGCTCATCGAGCCCGAACGGATCGGGCTCAAAGGCAAGACCGGCGAAGGCGTGGGTCCCATCGGGTTGGAAGAAGCCATTGCGGCGGAATGCGTGGCGCTGTTGGAGAAGAAATAGGTCTTAGTTCGTAGAACTTAGTGCTTAGTTCTAAGTTCTAAGTTCTAAGCACTAAGTTCTAAGCACTAAGTCTGAGTCGCTATACCCTAATCCCCGAACCCTCCGATCCCCCCATGATTCGCCTCTATAGCACTCTTTCCCGATCGAAAGAACCGCTCGAGACGGTCCAGCCCGGCAAGGTTGGAATCTATCTGTGCGGCCCGACCGTTTACAAACCGAGCCATATCGGGCACATGGTCGGCCCGGTGATCTTCGACGCCATCAAACGCTACCTGACCTACTCGGGCTATGAAGTCACCTTTGTCGTGAACATTACCGACGTGGACGACAAGCTGATCAACGAGTCCAACGCCCGGGGGATTTCCATGGCCGCGCTGGCCGAGGAGATGACGGCCGACTACATGCGGAACATCCAGGCCCTGGGCATCGACACGATCGATCACTTCCCCCGCTGCACCGACAACATCGGCGAAATCATCGACCTTACGAAGACGCTGATCGCCAAGGGTTTTGCCTACCAGTCCGAGGGCGACGTTTACTTCGACGTGACCAAGGACCACGATTACGGCAAGCTTAGCAACCGCACCACGGAAGAGATGCAGGGCGAAGGCGGCAGCACGGCCGAGCGGAAGCGGAACGCGGCCGATTTCGCCTTGTGGAAGACGGCCAAGCCGGGCGAGCCCTCCTGGCCCAGCCCCTGGGGACCGGGCCGGCCGGGCTGGCACATCGAGTGCTCGGCCATGAGCCGCGGGCTGCTGGGACAGACTTTCGACATCCACGGCGGCGGGCTGGACCTCATCTTTCCGCACCACGAGAACGAAGTGGCCCAAAGCGAGTGCGCCCACGGCAAGCCGATGGCCAAGTATTGGCTGCACAACGGCCTGCTCCAGGCCACCGATGAAGTCGGCAAGGTGGGCGGCCGGGCGACGCGTTCGGCGGCTGCGGATATTGACGCCCAGATCGCCAACAAGGTCAGCAAGTCGAAGGGTTCGGCCCCGTTTCGGGAGTTGCTCCAGCAGTTCAGCGCCGAGACGATCCGTTTCTTTCTCCTGGCCACGCACTACCGGCGGCCGGTCGAGTACAGCGAAGCGCGCTGCGCGAGACCGAAGCCGCCCTGGAGAACTTCTACCGCTTCTTCAAGCGTTACGAACGGGTGACGGGCGAGAGTTTCTATCGGATCGTTCCGCCGTTGCGTCGCGGGCAAGGCGATTTCGATGCGGGCGACGATCCCCTGCTCAAGGACGTGGTCCATCATCGCAACCGTTTCCTCGACGCCATGGACGACGACTTCAACACCGGCGGGGCGATGGGCGACGTCTTCGAACTGCTCCGCCGCTTGAACAAGTACATCGACGACGAGAAGTTGGAGAAGAAAGAGGCGCAAACGCCCGCCAAGCTCGCTGCACTCCGCCGCGGGGCGACCGTATTCCGCGAAATGGGCGCCGTGATGGGGCTCTTCCGTGAACCGCCCGTCGAGAAGCAGTCCGGTGGCCAGAATGAGCTAGTCGGCCGGCTGATGGGCCTCTTGATCGATCTGCGGGCCGAATCCCGCAAGAAGAAGGATTTTGCCACGGCCGACCAGATCCGCAAGCGACTGGCCGAGATCGGCGTTATATTGGAAGACCGGCCGGGTGGGACGGAATGGACGGTGAGCTAAGAGAGCGGGCAAGACTCTTACAGAAAGATGGACGACAGAAAAATGTGGGACAGAAAAATAGGAGAAAGGAAAATGGTGGAAAAGAAAATGAATTCATCTTCCTTCTCCCATTTTTTTGTCCCCCATTTTTCTGTCGAAAGATCCTGAACGGCGAGTTGCAGAATGACAAATGATGGGGGAGCCAGCCAGAGTGAGTTTGATCCGGCTGTTGGCCCTACGAGCCCGCCGCGACGCCGATGGTTCCAGTTCTCGCTCGCGACGCTTCTGTGCATAACGACTTTCGCTGCTTGTCTTGCCTCGCTTTGGATAATGTATCGCGATCTGCGGGCCTCCCGTGACGAGGTCCGAAAGTACCGCAACGAATTGGAGTATCCGGCCATTTCCGATCTAAGGAAGATCTATGCGCGGGGTGTCACGACAATCGAGGACGACAAGCGGTTTTGGAGAATCTATCTGCCGAGTAAACCAAAGTTCGGGCTTTATGCGTCGACTGAGCACATCCCGGTAGAAGGTTTTCCTGTTTCACAAGAAAGTATTCCATTGGAGCCGGGGGAGCATCTCCTCGAGAACGTCTCTATACGCGCCATACGCGGACGAATCGGAAAGAAGAGAGATTTACTGCCAGATCCAGATCGATGGTGGAACCGTGGCGACGATAAAGATGCGTCCGGGTGGCGCAACTGAGGCTAAACGTATATCAACGCAGAAAGCAGCCGATCCGGGAACGCCCCTGATATTATTGCGGTTGCGAAACATGACGACTGCGAACGATGCCCATTTTACAACCAATCCCAACCCGCAACCCTGTGATGGTCTGATGATTTGGATCGAGGAAGCGAAGTGACCAATTCGCAGCCCACCAATCGCATTCTCGGCATCGACCCCGGCTTGAACATCACCGGCTACGGCGTGCTGGAGCTCGGCGGCGGGCCGCCGCGGTTGTGCGAGGCGGGCGTGGTCCGCGGCAAGTCGCGGGGCTCGCTCACCGGCCGCTTGCTGGAGATCCATCAGGGCGTGGCCGACGTGATCGCCGCCCTGCGGCCCGGCGTGATGGCCCTGGAACAACTGTATTCGCACTACGCGCGGCCGCGGACGGCCATCCTCATGGGCCACGCCCGAGGCGTGATTTGCCTGGCGGCGGCCGAGGCGGGCATCCCCGTCGTGCATTACGCCTCGACGCAGGTCAAGCGGATCCTCACCGGCGCCGGCCGGGCCGACAAGCTGCAGATGCAAAGGGCCATCCAGCGCGAATTGCACCTGCCGCAATTGCCCGAACCGCCGGACGTCGCCGACGCCCTGGCTGTGGCGCTGTGCCATTGTTACTTGAAAGACAAACCTGGGAAGGAGCTTAGATCTTAGAACTTAGAGCTTAGGATCCGAGATCACACGCACCCGAAACCCATGTTCTAAGCACTAAGTTCTAAGACCTACCTCACCATGATTACCAAGATAACAGGCCAACTGGTGGCCCTGCAAGACAACACGCTCAGTTTGCGGATCGATGCATTCGAGTACGAGATCCTCATCCCCGAGTTTACGCGGCGGCTGATGCAGCAGCAGATCGGCCAAACGATCTGCCTGCACACGATCCAGTACCTGGAAGGCAATCCCATGCAGGGCCGCCTCACGCCACGGCTGATCGGATTCATCAGCGAGGTGGAACGCGAGTTCTTCGAGTTGTTCTGCTCGGTCGACGGCGTCGGCGTTCGCAAGGCCCTGCGGGCGATGGTGCGGCCGGTCAAGGAAGTGGCCACGGCCATCGAGGAGCAGGACACCAAGACGCTCTCGTCGCTGCCCGGCATCGGCCCGGCCATGTCGGAACGGATCATCGCCAAGCTCCGCCGCAAGGTGCCCAAGTTCGCCTTGATGGTCGCCCAAAAAGAGTCGCGCGAGGCCGAGGTGGAGGCGGACGTCGTGGCTGAGACCTACGAAGTCCTCCGCAAGCTCGGTCACGCCGAGAGCGACGCCCGGCGGTTGCTCGACGCGGCCCTGGCCGCGAAGAAAAAGTACAATGACGTGCAAGACTTGCTGCAGGCCATTTACGAGCAGAAGCAAAAATAGGGCTTAGATCTTAGTGCTTAGAACTTAGGAATTCCACTAAGTTCTAAGTTCTAAGCTCTAAGTTCTAAGCACTACCCCCATGCCTCGCGAACCGATCATTCAGCCCGGAGTCATTCCTGACGACGAAGATCGCGATCTCCGCCCGCAGCGGATGCGCGACATGGTCGGCCAGCGCGAGGTCCACGAGCGGCTGGGCATCGCCGTCGACGCCGCCTCGAAGCGCGGCGAACCGCTGGGCCATATCCTCCTGGACGGCCCGCCGGGCCTGGGCAAAACGACCTTCGCCACCTGTATCCCCCGCGACATGGGCGTCAGCGTGCAGATCGCCAGCGGGGCCGCCCTGGCCGCGCCCAAGGATTTGCTCCCCTACCTGACGAACATCGAAGAGCGATCGGTCCTCTTCATCGACGAGATCCATCGCATGCCCAAGGCGGTCGAGGAGTTCCTTTATCCGGCGATGGAGGACTTCCGCATCGACATCGTCCTGGGCGAGGGCGTCAACGCCCGCACGATCAATCTGCAACTCAAGCCGTTCACGCTGATCGGGGCCACGACCCGCACGGGCCTGCTCTCGGCCCCTTTGCGTGATCGGTTTCAGATGCGCGAGCACCTCGATTTTTACAGCATCGAGGAACTGTCCGAGATCGTGTCCCGCAATATGCGAAAACTCAAGGTCGAGTCCGACGACAAGGCCGCCGGGGAAATTGCCCTCCGCAGTCGCGGCACCCCCCGGCTGGCCAATAATCGCCTGCGCTGGGTCCGCGACTATGCCCTGAGCCGTGCCGACGGGCGGGTATCGCTGGCGGTCGCCCGCGACGCGCTGGACATGCTGGGCATCGATCGTCTGGGCCTCGATCCACAGGACCGCAAGTATCTGGAGACGATCGCTCGGGTGTTCGGCGGTGGTCCGGTGGGGGTGGAAGCGGTGGCCCACACGTTGAATCTGGCCCCCGACACGCTGGTCGACGAGGTCGAGCCGTTCTTGCTTCGCAGCGAGCTTGTCATCCGCACGCCCCGCGGCCGGCGGCTGACCACTGCGGCCTTCGATCATTTGCATATCTTGCCGCCTGCCGATTCGGACCCTTCCGGGCAGCGCAAGATGTTTTAATTATATCCCAGTATTCCGCCCGTTCAACAGCCGCCGGAGTCAAGCCGATGCAAGCTGTCCTAACCCGTTAGCATTATTGCAATGATTGCCACATCCGCTAAAATGGATAGCTGGCGTCTCTCTTCGCCTGGTCATGGATTTGGCACTCACTGAAGGAGAATTTTATGTTGGCCACAGTCGCCGGATATGAATTCGACGTGGACCGTGGTCCCGATTGGCTCTGGATCAGGGTCCGGAGCCTGGAGGCCGGTTCTTCGCTGGCTGCGTCCTTGGCGGAGCAGCTCAAGGAACTGGTCGAGAAACACTTCGTCTACCGCATCGTGCTCGAACTGCACCGGCTTCCCGAACTGAGCAGCCAGCTCATCGGGGAACTGGTCGAACTGGACCGGTACATCCAAACGCACGAGGGCGTGCTGCGGGTGTGCGGCCTCTCGCCGGAGGGCCGTGCGATGCTGGAGATGTGCGGTCTGGATGACCTCTGCCTCGCCTACAAGACGCGCGAGGAGGCCATTGTCGGCAGTTGCTCGCCGCGATTGCCGAGATAGCGCCGCAGAAGATCCGCGATTACCGCTTTCGGTCACCAACAAACTTCCAGTTCGTTGGCGATCTCTTGGACGCCCGCCACGCGGCGGATCGCCTCTTGGGCCATTTGCTTTTGAAAAAAGGTCCCCACCGTGCCGCGAAGCGTTACGCGGCCTTCGCTGGTCTCGAACCGTAACGTCTTACGAGCGATGTAGGGATTCTGTTCGATCGCGCAATGTACGCGGTCTTCTAACGGGCTGATGTCGATCATTGGAAGAAAAGGCGGGACTTTGGGGGGCTCACCAGGGGTGGCTACCTCGAGGAAATTCGCACCCGAGGCGCCTGTACATGAAAAGATCGGTCATAAATCACGGCGCGGAGTATGCCTTGACAATGAGAAAGATCGAATAATTGCGAAAAATGTTTGGATGATAGCGAATGTTTTGAAATTTCCGCTTCCCCAGTCCCCTAACCCCTCTCCGCTATGCCCGACCACTTCCCACTCATGATCCCTAATGCCCGCGCGTCCGCTGTGCCGGGCGAGGTCCGCTCCCCGTTGGACCAATCATTGATCGCCACGTTCGACCAGGTCGATCTCGACGGGGCCCAGCAGGCCCTGGCGACGGCCGAACGGCTGTTTCGCAATCGCGATGCCTGGCTCAGCCCGGTGCGGCGGATCGAAATCCTGCGTTGCGCGGCGGATTTGATCGCCGAGCGCCGCGACCGGTTGGCCCTGGAGGCCGCCCGCGAAGGCGGCAAGCCGTTGGTCGATTCGTTGGTCGAGGCCGATCGGGCCGTCGATAGCATCCACTTGTGCGTCGAGCACCTGCGCTCGCAGGCCGGCGAAGAGATTCCCATGGGCCGCACGGCAAGTTCCGGCGGACGCCTAGCCTTCACCCAGTTCGAGCCGATCGGGCCGGTGCTGGCATTCTCGGCCTTCAACCATCCCCTGAACCTGATCGCCCACCAGGTCGGCCCGGCGCTTGCGGCCGGTTGCCCCGTGGTGGTCAAACCGGCCAAGGCCACGCCGCTTTCCTGCTTCCGCCTCGTGCAGATCCTCCGCGAAGCGGGCCTGCCGGAGGAATGGTGCCAACCGCTGGTGACCGTCGATCACGATTCGGCCAACCAGATCGTCGCCGATCCGCGGGTTGCCTTTTTCACGTTCATCGGCAGCGGCGAGGTCGGCTGGCGGCTGCGACGGCAGTTGGCGCCGGGCACCCGTTGCTCGCTGGAACATGGCGGCGTGGCGCCGGTGATCGTGGCCGCCGACGCCGATCTCGACTTCGCACTGCCGCTGTTGGTGAAGGGCGGCTTCTATCATGCCGGGCAGGTCTGTGTTTCCGTGCAGCGAATCTTCGCCGACCGGCGGATCGCCCGAGTGTTGGCCACGCGGATCGCCTCGGCCGCGAATGGATTGAAGGTCGGCGATCCCACGCTTATGGAGACCGAGGTCGGGCCGCTGATCCGGCCCGGCGAAGCGACGCGGGTCGACCAATGGGTGCAAGAGGCCGTACGGGCCGGGGCCGGCTTGCTCTGTGGCGGTCGTGGCATGCCGAACAACTGCTACGCCCCCACCGTGCTTTTCGATCCGCCGGCCGACACTCGCGTAATGCAGCACGAGGTCTTTGGGCCGGTCGTTTGCGTATCGCCTTTCGACGCCTTGGACGAAGCCATTGGGCGGGCCAACGCCCTGCCGTACGCCTTCCAGGCGGCCGTATTCACGCGCGATCTGGACACGGCCCTGCGAGCCGCACGGCGATTGGACGCCTCGGCCGTGATGGTCAACGACCACACCGCGTTTCGCGTCGACTGGATGCCGTTCGCAGGCCTGCGGCAGTCGGGCCTGGGCGTGGGCGGGATTCCGCACACCATGGCCGAAATGCAGGTGAAGAAGATGATTGTCGTGCGGTCGAAGGAGTTGTAGGGTTACAGACGGAAAACGCCGGCGGGCGACAACGATTCCGTCCGGGCCGCATCGTAGCACAGTTGTTCCGCTCGTCTCAATATTTTTCACCAGTTAAATAGCGAAAAACAAACCGCCGACCCGGAGTACTGGGTGCCCTGGGCGGAAGAAAAGCGGTAACAAATGATCGCACTCCAAAGACCGGGGCTTGTCCTAATCGCCCTCTTCGTGGAAAATAGCGGGACGCACTTGTCAAAAAATCGTCGATCGCACCTCAGGTCGCGGTCGCGATGACAGTCGCCTGGGCCTACACGCACTACCCTTCCGCGGCAGGAGCTTCGAAACGGAAATGGCAGACATTGCTTCGGTTTTCGGACGGCATGAATTCCTCATCCGCCGTCTTCACTCCTTGACCGGCCTGGTCCCCGTCGGCGCGTTCCTGGTCGTCCATCTCTTGACCAACATGGGGATCCTCGACAACAGCTACCAGCAGCGCGTCGATTTGATCCACAGCATGGGCGAGCGAACCCTGGAAGTGACCGAGTGGAGCCTCATCTTTCTGCCGATCTTGTTTCACGGCATTATCGGATTGATCATCGTGGCGCGGGGAAAGCGGAACTTGGCCTACTATCCTTATGGCCACAATTTCCGCTACACGCTCCAGCGCTGGACCGGGGTCATCGCCTTTGTCTTCATCCTCTGGCACGTCTTTCAAACCCGCGGCTGGATCAACAACTCGCAGTGGTGGCTGGAACACGTGACGCGAAAGCTGGGAGGCGGGCTTTTTGATCCCAAGCATGCCGTCACGACAGGCATCGAAACCGTGCAGCAAGCAGCGTGGGTCGGGCCCCTGTATGCGATGGGCATCCTGGTCTCGGTCTACCACCTGGCCAACGGCCTGTGGACGATGGGGATCACGTGGGGCGTGTGGACCGGCCCTCGCGCGCAAAAGTGGGCCACGGTCTTCTGCGCTGCCTTCGGCGTGGCCCTCGCCGGGGCGGGTTTGGCGGCGTTGTACGGGTTCTGGTTCTTCCACATTACTTAACGCAAACAAACGTCATGGCGAAACCATCGGTGATGATCATTGGCGGCGGATTGGCAGGAATGGCCGCCGCCATCAAGCTGGCTGAGTTGGAATGCGATATCAGCATGATGAGCGTCCTGCCGCTGAAACGGTCGCATAGCGTCTGTGCCCAAGGCGGCATCAACAGCGCCAACGACCTGACGCGGCAGTTGGGCGACAGCGAATGGATGCACCTCGACGACACCGTCTACGGCGGCGACTTCCTGGCACACCAGCCGCCGGTCAAGGAACTGGCCTACTGGGCCCCCAAAATCATCGACCTCATGGACCGCCTGGGGGTGACCTTCAACCGCACGCCCGAGGGCTTTCGCGACCACCGCCGCTTCGGCGGCACGCTCTATCAGCGCACGGCCTTCGCCGGGGCCACGACGGGCCAGCAGTTGCTGTATGCCCTCGACGAGCAGGTCCGCCGCTGGGAAGTGGCCGGATATATTCGCAAGTTCGAATATTGGGATTTCCTCGGCCCGGTGATCGATGAGAGCGGCCGCTGCCGGGGCTGCGTGGGCCAGGATCTGGCGACGATGGAGATCCGCGCCTTCCCGGCCGACGCCCTGCTGATCGGCAGCGGTGGTTGCGGGGCGATCTACGGGCGTTCCACCAACTCCGTGGCCTGCAACGGCGCCGCCGTGAGCCGCGTCTACCAGGCCGGCGGCCGTTTGGGCAACGCCGAGTTCATCCAGGTCCACCCCACGGCCATCCCCGGGGCCGACAAGCTGCGCCTGATCAGCGAAAGCGCCCGCGGCGAGGGCGGCCGCGTATGGGTGCCGCGGAAGCCGCAGGATCCGCGCCCGCCCCACGACATCCCCGAGAAGGAACGCTACTACTTCCTCGAGGAGCGCTATCCTACCTACGGCAACCTCGTGCCCCGCGACATCGGCACCCGCGAAATCTTCAAGGTCTGCACGCAGGAAGGCCTGAGCGTGCAGGCCGGGCGGATGTGCGTCTACCTCGACGTGAGCCACCTTCCCCGCGAGTTGTTGGATCGCAAGCTGGCCGGCATCCTGGAGATCTACGAGAAGTTCCAAGGGGCCGACCCTCGCAAAGTGCCGATGAAAATCTTCCCCGCCGTGCACTACACGATGGGCGGCCTGTGGGTCGACTACGAGGCCGACGGCCAGGGCGGGCTGAACATCGGTTCGCCGCGGAACCAGCAGACGAACATCCCGGGGCTGTATGCCATCGGCGAATGCGAGTACCAGTACCACGGGGCCAACCGCCTGGGCGCAAATTCATTGGTGTCCTGCATCTTCGGCGGCCTGATGGCGGCCCCGGGCGTCGTCAACTACGCGAGCAGTTTCACCGGCCGGAAGTCGGGCGAGTTGCCCTCCGGCCTCTTCGATCAGGCCAAGCGGAAGCACCAGGAGTATTACGACTCGCTGCTGAAGCGTCCGCAGGGCGGGCCGAATCCATATAAAGTTCACGCCGAGTTGGGTCAACTCATGACCAAGTCGGCCACCGTCGTTCGCCACAACGCCGACATGCTGGAAACCTACGCCAAGGTCAGCGAGTTGCAGCAGCAGGCCGCCCGCTCGTCGATCTCCGACAGCAGCACTTGGTCCAACCAGACCGCGTCGTTCGCCCGGGCGCTGGAAGACATGTTCCCCGTGGCCAAGGCGATCTTGCGGGGCGCCATTGCCCGCGACGAATCGCGCGGCGCCCACTACAAGCCCGAGTTCTCCATGGGCGAGATCACGGCCTCCGACCCGGCCCAGCGTCACCGCGAGGCGGAGACCTGGGTCGATCGCTTCGAAGCCAACAATCGCCAGTGGTTGAAGTCGACGATTGCCGTCTGCCGAGCCGGCGGCGAGCCGGCGCTGAGCTATGAAGAGGTCAACACCAGCCTGATTCCACCCCGGCCGCGTCTTTACGGCCTCGCCGGCGGCGACGTGATCGAGCAGGTCTTCAAGGAACGGCAAGCGGCCAAGGGAAAATGAAATTTCAAATCTCAAATCCTGAATCCCAAACAAATTCCAAATACGAAATATCAATGACCAAAACCAGCACTTTCACCGTCCGTGTCCTGCGCCAGGATCTGCCCGGCAAACCGGGCTACTGGAACGAGTTCCGGGTCGACTACGAGCCGGACATGAACGTGATCTCGGCCCTGCAAAAGATCGCCGAATCGCCGGTCACCGCCGAGGGACGGAACGTCGCGCCGGTCGTCTGGGAGTGCAACTGCCTGGAAGAGGTCTGCGGATCGTGCACGATGGTGATCAATGGCCGCGTGCGGCAGGCCTGCACGGCCTTGATCGACAACCTGCTCAAAGACCGGCCCGACGGCGTCGAACTGCGGCCGATGACCAAGTTTCCCGTAGTCCGCAACCTGATGGTCGATCGTTCGCGGCTCTTCGCCTCGCTGGAGAAGATCCAGGCCTGGGTGCCGGTCGACAGTTACTACGACATGGGTCCCGGCCCGCGGCAGTCGCAAGAGCAGCAGCAGTTTGCCTACGAGTACAGCAAGTGCATGAGTTGCGGCTGCTGCCTGGAGGCCTGCCCCAGTTCTTGAAGATGGAGCTGCTCAAGCAGCCCGAGGAGACCCAGGAGCAGTTCCGCGCGGCTGCGCGAGGCGGTCGATCGCTCGTTCATCGGCGCGCACGCGATTGCCCAGGTCGATCTGTTCAACATGAACCCCATTGGCGCGATGAACGCCGGCGAGCGGCTCGATGCCTTGACGGCCGAGGGCGGCATCCAGGTCTGCGGCAATGCGCAGAACTGCGTGAAGGTCTGTCCCAAGAGTCTTCCCTTGACCACGGCCATCGCCCGCGGCGGCCGTGCCGCCACGCTTCACTCCTTGAAGAAGATTTTCGACTGGTAGGGCAGATCAAGACGGAAGAGCCGCGTCGCATAAACGCCGGTAACCGAGCCCAGCATGGCGCCGGCAAGCACGTCGCCGACAAAGTGAAAATTCAGCGCAACCAAGGACACGCAAACCAAACCGGCCACTGCCGCGTAAAGCCATCGCCATCGCGGCCGGCTGAGCCAAAGGATCGAGATCGCAGCAAATGTGGCCGCCGCATGGCCCGATGGAAAGGACAGGTAGTTGCCTGAAGAATCAAACGGGTGAAAGCCGTAGACGCTATCGGCGGTCAGTGATGGGTGGAGGCCGATCATGGTCACCGGCCAGGCGCGGCCAAAGGCCCGCTTCAACGCGATCTTGATTCCTTCGGTCGCGACCAGATTGACGGCGATAGCCAAGAGCAGCGTCTGCAGCCGTCCGCCCGGCCGCCATAACCGCCAGGCCACCACGGTGATAATGGCCAGGAACAGCAAGTAGCTCAGCACTTTGGCAACAGACGGCGGCCAAAGCAGGAAATCGTCCGGGTAGAACCGATGGTTGTACAGGAACTGAGCTACCGGCCGGTCGACGAAGAAGTAGCAAACGACCACCGCAATGCCGCCCAAAATCAAGGTGATGATGGGTAGTATTTTTTCGCCGGATCTATTCACGTCTGCTTGGCGATTCCAGGTTGTTGGGGGGAAAAATCTTGAAGCAGCGACCTGCTTCCACGGAGGAGTTTAGTCCCAAAGGGCCGGTCTCGCAAGCACAGGGCACGGCTGAATTCACCATTTGCCTGGGTCGGTTGCGACGTTATACTGAGAACGTAGGTTTTCCTTTCCGGCACAAGCATTCAAGCAAAATCTTCGACGATGGCCAAATATGTGGTACGTTACGGTGCGATGCGTTTCCTGGGGATCTGTTCCGCCCACGCTTCGGCCTTCTATTACCGCGACATGCGGGTCATTGCCCGGACCGACCGCGGCCTGGAGGCAGCGGTCGTGCTTTGGGAAGCCACCGAAGCCGCCCGGGCAGCGCTGAAGGATTCCAGCGAAGGCCAGATCCTCCGCGCCATGACCGCCGAGGACGAACACGAATTGCTGCGGATCGCGGAGCAAGCCCGTCGCGAATTGGACGTCTGCCAGACGTACGTCGACCGCCTGGGGCTGGAGATGCGTCTCGTCGAGCTGGAGCGGATCTTCGGCGGCGAGCGGGTGGTGGTTTACTATCTCTCGGAGAGCCGCGTCGATTTTCGCGAACTGGTCCGCCTGCTGGCGGCCGAGTTCCAGACGCGGATCGAGATGCGGCAGATCGGCGTCCGCGACGAAGCCAAGCTGTTGGCCGACTACGGTGATTGCGGCAAGCCCACCTGTTGCAACAGCCATCTCGCGCAAATGCCGCCGGTCTCGATGCGGATGGCCAAGATGCAAAAGGCGACCTTGGACCCGACGAAGATCTCGGGACGCTGCGGCCGTCTGAAGTGCTGCCTGCGCTACGAATTCGAAATGTACGAACAACAGAAACTGCCGCTGGTGCAACTGGATGACGGCCAGTTGGTCCGCTCGTCGGTTCCCATCGAAGCCGACGACTCGGAGCCGTGAGAAGATCCCCAATGCTCGATCCGGCCATCGCCAAACTGCTGGAAGAGGACCGCCGCTACCCGCTGGAGGCCTATATCTTCGTCTTCGAGGCCCTGCACTACGCCCAGAGCGTGCTGGGCATGGGGAATGAAGTCGCGAGCGAGCCGACCGGCGGCGAGTCGGAGGAGGAAGACTCCGGCCCGCAACGGCACGTCACCGGCCAGGAACTGTGCCAGGCCATCCGCCAGTTCGCCCTGGAGCAGTACGGCTATATGGCCAAGCTCGTGCTGGGCAACTGGGGGTTGCACGCCACGGGCGATTTCGGCGAGATCGTCTTCAACCTGATCCGCATCGGCAAGATGCGGAAGACGCCGCACGACCGCCGCGAGGATTTCGACAACGTCTACGATTTCGAAAGCGCCTTCCGCGAGCAGTTCCGCATCGAGATACCGGAAACGGAATGAGTTTTCAGGTGATGCACAAGAAAGAGTTGCAAAGTTCCACGACAAGGCCGGCTTGGCGATTGGCGGAAGCGGTCCCGCAACTTGGGCCGCCCGCGCAAGTATGGAGGTGGCTTCTGGCCGCGGCCGTTCTCATGCAGGCGGCATGGATCATTGCCTTGGTGGCGATGGCGACAAGGTAGGATACATGAATGCCCGCCTCGCCGACCGCCAAGCTCGATCTGATCGCTACCAGCACGTTCGGACTGGAGGCCGTCGTCGCGCGGGAACTCCAGTGGCTGGGCTACGAAGCGAAAATCATCCAGCCCGGACGGGTGCTATTTGCCGGCGATGAGTCCGATATCTGCCGCACGAACCTCTGGCTGCGCTCAGCCGACCGGATCCTCCTGCGACTGGACACTTTCCAGGCCCTCGATTTTGGCCAGCTCTTCGATCGCACCCGGGCACTAGCGTGGGAAGCCTGGCTCCCCGTCGAGGCCGAGTTCCCCGTCTCGGGCCGGTCGGTCAAGTCGCAGCTTTCCAGCGTGCCGGCCTGCCAGAAAATCGTGAAAAAGGCGATCGTCGAACGGCTCAAGGCGGCATACGGGGTGGAGTGGTTCGTGGAGACAGGCCCCAAGTTCTCCGTCGAAGTGGCCCTGCTCGACAACTGGGCCATGCTGACGATTGATACCAGCGGCGCAGGACTGCACAAGCGGGGCTACCGGCCGCTGACGGGCAAGGCGCCGCTGAAAGAAACCTTGGCAGCGGCGCTGATCCTCTTGAGCGTCTGGCGGCCCGAGCGGCCGCTAGTCGATCCCTTCTGCGGCTCCGGCACGATCCCGATCGAGGCCGCGCTGATCGGCCGCAACATGGCGCCGGGGCTCGGCCGGCCGTTTGCCGCCGAGGCCTGGCCCCGCCTGCCGGCCTCGTTGTGGGAAGCGGCCCGGCAACAGGCCCGCGAGGCGGCCAGGCCCGATCTGCCCGACCCGGGGTACCGGGTGCCCCGGATCATTGGCACCGACGTTGACGAAGGCGTTCTGGGTTTGGCCCGCTTCCATGCCGAGAAGGCCGGCGTGGCCGCCGACATCCACTTCCAGCAGCGCGTCGTTCGCCGAGCTTTCCAGCAAACGGTCGTACGGCTGCGTGATTTGCAATCCGCCTTATGGCGAGCGGCTGGGCCGATCGACGGAGGCACTGGCCTTGCACCGTGCCATGCCCAACGTCTTTCGCCGTTTGAAAACGTGGTCGTTCTATATTCTCACCGCGCTGCCGGACTTCGAGGCGGTCGTCGGCCAATCGGCCACGCGGCGGCGGAAACTGTACAACGGGCGGATCGAATGCACGTACTACCAGTTTCTGGGACCGAAGCCGGGAGGGAGCAGGGAGCAGGGAGCAGGGAGTAGGGAGCAGGCGGGGCACCCGTACAGCGGGTCGGGGAGCGGGGAGCCGGAAGAGCAGGGTGGAGGGAGCAGAGACGCAGAGACACGGGGAAGCGGGGAAACGGAAACGCGGGGAGATTTCGCGCTCTCCGCGTCTCCGCGTCTCCGCGTCTCCGATTCCTCTTCCTCCCCGCTCCCCGACCCGCTGCGCGAGTGCCCCGCCTGCTCCCCGCCTTCCCCCGTCTTCGGCGGGCTTTCGGCCAAGGCCCTGGAGCAGGCCGAAATCTTCCGGCGCGATTGACCAAGCGGGCGCGGCATCTGCGGCGGTGGCCGGCGAAGATGGGCATCACCTGCTACCGGCTCTACGAAAAAGACGTGCCCGAGGTGCCGTTGGTGGTCGATCGCTACGAAGACTATTTGCATATCGCCGAGTTCTCGCGGCCCAGCGATCATACGCCCGCCGAGCATGCCGATTGGCTCGACCTGATGCAGCGGACCGCCGCCGAGGTGCTGGAGACGCCGCCGGATCATGTTTTCTTGAAGAAGCGCGAGCGTCAGCGCGGTACGGCGCAATACGAGCGGCTGGGCTCGGAACAACACCTGCTCGTGGCCCACGAAGGCGGATTGCAGTTCGAAGTGAACCTTTCCGATTACCTCGATACGGGCCTCTTCCTCGACCACCGCATCACCCGCGGCATGGTCCGCGACCTGGCCGCCGGCAAACGGTTCTTGAACCTGTTCGCCTACACGGGCGCGTTTTCCGTCTACGCGGCAGCGGGCGGGGCGGCCTCGACGATCTCCGTCGATCTCTCGAACACCTATCTCGATTGGGCCCGGCGGAACATGGCCCGCAACGGCTTTCAAGGGCTGGACCATGAGTTCGTCCGCGACGACGCCGTACACTTCTTGCAACGTCGCGGACGGCAAGCGGCCTTCGATCTGGCCGTGGTCGACGCGCCGACCTTCTCGAACAGCAAGGGCCTGGAAGATTATTGGGACATCCAGCGGAACCACGTCGCGTTGCTCAACCGACTGGTGGAACTGATGGCGCCCGGAGGGACCATCTTCTTCTCGACGAACTTCCGCCGCTTCAAGTTGGCCGAAGCGGAGCTTCACGGCGTGACGATTCACGAAATCAGCCGCCAGACCGTGCCGCCCGATTTCCGCAATCGGCGGATCCACCGTTGCTGGCGGATGGTGCGCGAGGCAACGCCGGGACCAGCCGATCCCTAGGGATCGTAGCCGGGCAGGTTCCTGGCCTCGGGCGAATGGCTGATCTTGAGCGCCGCCTCGATGGCGCGATCGAAATCGCCGCCTGCCGACCCGATCGGGATCCGGCTGCGGAAATACTCGGCCCATTTGAATTCGGCGAACGACGCATCGGTCTTTCGGTAGCCCCCGCGCTTACGCACCTCCCATGCCAGGGCCCGGTAGGGATCGTCGGTCAACTCGGTAACTTTCCGCGGCAGCCGATCAGGGGCCAACGGGCCGTGCCCCTTGTTGTCGTAAAGGTAGACCCAGCCGTGCTGCTGCATGTTCTTCCAGAATTCGGCCGGGCCCAAGTCGCGCCAATTGGCCTCGATGCGGGCTTCGAAGCGGTCGGTAATCTGCTGTTTGAGCAGCGCCAACGCCAGGTGGTGGCCATCGATCAGGTAGGGCACTCCACCGGGCCCCACGACCAACAGCGGCAAATGCTCTTCCATGTACTTCTTGAGCTTCTTGGGACTCTTGCCGACGATGTTCCGGCCCCGCTCCTCGACCTCGCGGTAGCCGACGGCAAACTGGGTCGGCCGGACTGCTTCGATCGCTACGACGCAACGACTATTGGCTGGCAGGCTCGGATTGAACGGCGGCGCATCGGCAGCACGTGCTAGCGCAAAACATGCCAGCCAAACAATAGCCAAACCGATGGCAACCTTACAGCGCAGCATAGGACTGTTCCTCGCGCTTGCACCTGGAATCGGAAACGAGTTTCTTTCCACAACCGCCCTTATAGCTAGACCAGTATGCATTGCCAAGTGGGATCCTCCAATTGAGTATTAGTTCGAATTTGCTGGAAAGTCGGGTGCCGAGGCGCCTAGCCGCGGATAAAGTGGGCATTTTGGGGGATAGTGCTTGAGCAACTTCCCCGTATCGATTATTAGTATTATATTAGGAGGAAAGAGAGGGTGGCCACCCCGTAGAGCGCCGTGCTGAAGCGCTATGCGCGGACGAGCGCGTGACCGTTCTCGCTTTCTTGATCGATTCGCGGGGATGAGGCGTGGCGAATTTAATGGTGGCAACGAACGGCATGGAACGAATCTCGACGCCCTGGCGGCTGAGGTGGCATCGGTTTCGATACACAACGCTTCCCCTGCTGGGTCTCGTTACATTCACGGTGCTGACGTTTCTCTTGTGGACCCGGCAAGGCGAGATGCCCCACGCGATCGGCGAGATCGAGGCGATCCGCGTCGAGGTGACGTCGCCGCTCAGCGGGATCCTCGTCCCCCTGCCCCACCAGGAACCGTGGGCCCTCTACGAAACGGTCGAGCCGAACCAGGTTTTGGCCCAGTTGGACGATAAGCCCTTGCAGGCCGAAATGGCCACCCTCGTGCAGGAACTGGACCGGCTGCGAAAAGAACTCGACGCGGTGGCGGCGAAGTTGGCAGTCAGCGAAGCGGACCGCGGGCTGACCTACATGACCGAGGCGGTGCGACTGCGCGTCGAATTGGAGCAGCGAAGCCTCGTCGTGCTGAAGCGGCAGGCGGAGGTTGTGGTCAACCGGCTCGAGGCGCAGCGGCGGACCGTTTACTACGACTGCCTCAAGCCGCTCTTCGACAAGAAAATCATTTCCGAGCTCGAGTTGAACAACGCCCGCATGCTCCGCGACGAAGCCGTGGCACGCGCGACCGAGCACGCCAAGGTGCTGGCCGAGGCCGAGACGGAGAAGACGGCCGCTGAAACCCGTTTGCACCAATTGCCCAAGTTCCTGCCGGCCGATATCGCGGCGGAGTTGGCCCCCATCGCCGCGGCAGCCCAGGTGGAGCAGGCGAAGATCCGCGAGGTGGAAGTCCAGATCAGCCGGCTGGTGATCCGTGCTCCGCTCCACTTCCATGGAATGATCTGTGCGATCAATCACTGGCCGCAAACGGCCATCAAGGCAGGCGACTCGATCCTAATGCTCGGTTCGGACGAGCGTCGCTACCTCGTGAGCTATGTCCGGCAGGAGCAACACGTCGATCCCAAGGTGGGCATGGACGTGGACGTGCGAAAACGGTTGGCCATCGCCCCGACTGTGCGTTCCGTTGTCGAACAAGTCGGACCGCAGGTCGAGCAGATTCCCGTACATCTGGCCCGCGACCCCAAGTTCCCCGAGTGGGGCCTGCCCGTCCGCATTGCTCTGCCGAAAGATTTTCCCGGTCATCCGGGCGAGCTCTTCGAGGTCACGTTCAAGACCGGCTCGAAAGACAACAGGACCGGTTACTGACGGTTAGGGCGACGGGGGCGGAATCGGCATCGCAGCGGCGGGCGGCAACGGCGCTGCCGCGGCCGACAAGCGGCATTCCAGCAGGAGTTCCAGCCGCATGCGCAGCCGCTGGTGGTCGTGCCGCAAGTCGAGGTCGCTCAATTGCATGCGGGCCAGCGCCTCCAAGAGGTCGGTCAGTTCATAGGCCGATACCTGTCGGTCGACAAAGGCCTCGCGCAGGGCCTTCTCGGTCTTTGTTATCAGCGGCCGGACTTGCGCGGAATAGTATCCGGCCCGAGCTTGCACGTCTTGCAAGTCCAAGTAGAGCGAGGTGGCGTCGCTGACGGTGGTTACTTCGATCAAGTCCCGCTTGGCGCAATTGGTCCGCAGGATCGCGGCGCCTTCCGCGATGTGTCCCTGGTTCCTGTCGAAGAAAGGCAGATCGAGTTGCACCCGGGCGCCCCATTTGTCGTCAGTGGCGCCAGTCATGTCACTCCTGGTAGCGCGGACCGATTTTGAGGTCGGGGACGGCCTTCCATTGTTCCAGGGAAAGTTCTTCTCGGCTCTTTTCGATCACGGTCCTGGATTCGGCCAGTTCGGGGGCCACCTGGCGGACCCTGGCCTGCATCGCGGCCACGGGGGCGAAGGCGATCGGCTCGACGGCCAAATGGCCGTTCACCGGGGGCGGCGTGCCGTCGGTGGCCCCCACGGCGCGTGCCAACCGCACCTTCGCCTGGTCCAATTGGGCCGCCGCGTTCTGACGCATCAACTCCAGTTTGCTGGCCGACAACTCCGTAAGAACGACGTTGCGGTAGGGTACGGCCGCGACGTTGAAGCGTTCCGTTTGGATCCCCACGACCTGATTCGCCAACCCGCTCAACTGGCCGTAGAGTACGCAGAGTTCTTGCAGGTAGAGCACTTCGACGGCGGCGTCGGCGGCCTCGGCCAGGATGAGTTTCGTATCGCGGCTCATGGCCAATTGGGCCTGGCAAACGCCGCTCGCCGCCGCCGCGGTCCGCAACTCGCGTTTGGGACCAATCGGCAAGGTGAACATCAGCCGCGTATTGAGCTCGGGTGCGCCCGGCTCGGCGCTGGAATCGAGCGTGTCGACCGTCAACTCGGGATTGGGCAAGAGTCGCGCGGTGACGATCTTGGCCCTGGCGGCCTCGATTTCACCGCGGCGGACGCGCAGCAGCGGATGATGCTGCATGGCGTACTGCAACACGCCGGCAATCGACTGCTCGGCCGTCGCGCCGCTGGCCGGCACGGTCAAGGCCGGCACGTCGAAGGATGCCGCCTCCACGGACGCCTGCACGGCGGCTTGCAAGAGTGTCGGTTCTCTTAAGTTGCTCGGCGAGCTCGATTGCTCAGGCTGCGGTGAGTTTTCGGCCGCCGGTTTCGCGATTGGGGTCTCCGCCGGAACGGGACACATGTACGATGCAAGCATCGTGGTCGGAGGCGTCTCGTTGGCTGGCACGGCCGCCAGCTTGTCGCCGCCCGCAGTCAAGGCAGTCGTGATCGGCGGCGCCGCGAGATTCCTCGCGACCTCGTCCGTCGCCACCTCGTCTGTCGCTAGCGAGCCCGTCGCCAGCGGGCCCGTTGCCGTGCACGAGGAAAGCAGAATGGCCGTCCCTGCCGCCAGGATCCAACTCGCAGCGACAGTGCGTTGGCCGAGACTTCCTCTGCGGAAATCGCCGTTCGATCCTTGTGGACCCATGGTGAAGCTTTCGCTCGTTCGCCCTATTGAAGCCTGGAAATTTACGGCAGGTTGACCGAAGGCTGAAACAGTGCGAGAACAGAGAAGATATATTGTATTCTCACCTTCCAATGTTCGGCAATCTGCGCAAGAAAAATCAATTAAAGCGAGATTGACGGCAGTTCGGCCGATAGCATTGCCAGCAGTGCATGCTGGGCTAGATTTCGGCTTCGTCGGCGTGCATAAAGACCGAGATATTGGCCAGGCCTTCGACCTTGACCAGCGCGGCTTGAAGTTCGTCGACCCGGGCCGGGTCGCGCATCAGCACGCGATACGCCATGTCAACGCCGCCGTCGTTGGCGCGACGCTCGTTGATCAATTCGGCACGCTTGGCATGGAAGCCCATGACCCGCCGGAGATTACGGCCGTTGGTCAATTGGTCGCCGCTGACGCGGAGCGTCACGACGGCGTCATAACGATGCCGGGTGCCGAAGGAAACCAGCCGCAAGTAAAGGAAGGCGGCGCCTACGCCCAGGGCGCCCGAACAGCGCGGTCGAAAACCGCATCGTGCCGACGCACACCCCCTCCATGACGGTCCACAAGATGAACGTCGTGTCGCGAGTGTCTTTCAGGACGTTGCGGAAGCGGATCACGCCGAAGACGGCCAACATGCCGAAGGCGATCAACAGATTCCCCGCCATCACAATCATCATCACGGCAATGATCACGGGCAAGGCCGCAATCGAAGCCACGAAAGTCCTCGAATAGGAAATCGCCTCGTGCGACCACATATAGACGTAGCCGATGAAATTCCCGATGGCGAACGCCAGGCACATGATGAAAACGATAGTCGTCGTGCCGCCGACGAAGGTCGGGCCATAGTCGCTGTTGAAGAGGATCGAAACCCAGTCATTCATGGCGAGCGGTCTGTTCCTGCCCAGGGAAACGCGAGAGAGTCCGTGGTCGCGCACTGACGGCGCGGAACAATTTACCCGACCCTCATTCTCCTATGGTAATTACCCGCTGCAGGAAATGCAAGAACCGATCACCGCGAAAAGGACAAACTGAGGAAATAGCCGTCGATTAAGAGGTCCTGGGCGGGCCGGTTGACCTGGACCAGGTTGAACCAGTCGCTCATCTCGTAACCGGCGCGGAATTCCCACGGGCCGCGGGCGTAGGCGACTCCCACCGCCGCCTCGAATACGGGTATCACGGTAGTCGTGGTATTCGACACGTCGATGTCCACGGCGGCGACTGGAGCGACTTCGTGTTGGCGGGTCTGGAAGTCGGCCACCAGGACCGACTCGGCGCCTCGGGCGAACACCCGGAGTCCGCAAGACGACCGCCACTGGAATTCGGCGCCCAGGCGAACGCCTTCAGCGTCCATGTTGTTGGGAAGGTTGATGGTGCCGCTTCCGGCGGCGTAGATATAGGCCATGTTGAAAGTTCTGGTCGATCTTGGCCCAGCGGAAACCGCCGAACACCTTGAATCCCACGGCATCGTTGAGGCATGAACTCCACTCGGCCTCGAAGTCCTGGATATTGATTAGCAGGGCGCCGTCGGCTTCGACCGAACTCATCGGCGTTTTGACGGCCAAACCCGTATCCAGATAGCTCTGGGTGGCGAGCAGGGTCGGATTCCCCGTGGCCACCGGATTGGCGGTGACGGTTTCCGTACTCGCGCTGAAAAAATAAGTGTAAGTCCACGCCACGTTCCAGCCGTTGCCGAAGCGATAGCCGAACCCGCCGCGAAAACCGTTGGCCCGATCAAAACCCAGCGACTCGGTTGCCGTGGGCGATGCCGGCGCAGTCGGTCGGAGCCCACAAAGGAGGCGAAATCCATGCCCGACCGCCTGGCCAACCAATTCAGGTAGTCCGCATTGGCCATTACTCCAGGTTTGGAACACAAGAGCCAATCGTCGACGCACGCGGCGGCCTCGGGCACTGGCAACAGGAACCGCTGAAACCAGGGCGTCTCGGCCGGCAGCCCTAAGGTCGCGTCCGTGGGGGAACTCGCGCTTGAACTGATAGCGGGCGTCCCGGTAGGGGCGGGGGCCGGAGCAGGGGTTGGGGCCGGAGTCGTGATAGGTTCAGAAGCGGGCAAACCCGCAATATTCAAAGCAGATGACGACGGAGAACCGCTGTTGTCGGCTCGATTCTGACCGTAAGCCATGAAGCCGAACCAACTTGCGGCAACGGCCACCACAGCCGCAAAATACCAGCCTCGGATCATGGCAGCCCCCTCTTGCCTTCGATAGCGTCGAAGGCGTCCGTTGCGGAAATAACGGTTGCGCAAGAGAAATCGGCTTTTTCGGTCGTTCGGATTAGAGAAACTTTGCCGCCTGCGGGAGATCCCATGAACCGACCAAGGCCGATCAATCGTAACCGATCATGACGAGCCGCTGTTCTTCCTCAGCCAAGGGCAGCTTGCCCCATTGAAATTCCAGCGAATCAACACAAGCGGCATACTTGCACATGAACCGTCGCTGGAGGTTGAAGTAGCGGACCATGTCGTACATCCAGCAGGGGGCGCGCTCTTCGTACTTCAGTTCAAGGACCACTCCGTCGAACGGTAGGTAGTAAGGCCACCTGTCCGGCCTGGGCGGAATGGCCCGCTCGGGTGCCGTAAGCTTCCCCATGCCGTGGCCTTCATACCCCATGCCCTGAAGGAAGTTCGGCAGTCCGAGTCCTTGAACCGGCGTGGCGCTGACGTGCCGGTCGAAGGTGACCCGGAGCTCGTCGTCGTTCTCACCCTCGTATATTTCCCGCAGATAGGAGACGTAGATCATCGGTTGGGCCTTCACCGCGTTGCACAAGCTCCAGAATTTGTAGTACACGTCAAGCCGCTTCTTGCCATGTACCATTTGCACCGGATCGGGCCATCCGGCCGGGTTAGGCCAACTCGTATTGAGGAAGAATTCCACCGCCTTGCGGCTGAGCATGGCCCGATCCTTGCAAATGATGTCCGCCACGCGCCGCTTGATCTCGAAAAAGGCCGGTCGCTCCCAGTGGTCGTCGTAGCAGCGAATCCGCAATTTGATGCGGTTCAGGTGCCCGAAATACGCCTGGCGAAAGAAGAAGAAGTCCGGCGAATCCATGTAGATGCTGATCACCGGATGGCCGCGGCGTGGGCGCTCTTCGCCGTTGTGGACCGAAGGCCGCAGAAACGCCCGGCAGTAGTCCGCCACGGCGACGGCCCGCTCTTCGTCGATCACGTACTTCAGTTCGTAACGGCCAGCCTGTCCCACGATGCAGAATCTCCTCTTCTCCGAGAATTTCCCCAGTTCTAAATGCCTCGGCCATTTTCCATGATAATTCCCGCCCCAAAAAAGGCCAAGCAATGTTTCCGGCGGTACAGCCTCTCAGTCAGCCGGCGGCTGTATCCGGCCCGCAAAGACCAACAACGCCTGCGCCACCTCCGTGAACTTGATCTTCTTCGAGGGGCTCGGCCGGAACCAGATGTTGTATTTGGGGGCTTTAGGGCTGCGCGGCGGCGTCTTCCGCCGGCTTGGGCGCGGGAGTTTGCGGTACAGGGACCCAACTCTGGCCGACCTTGGCCTTCAGCGCGTCGGCAAGCCGCTCTACCCACGACTGGGGGTCTGACTGGCCTTGGGCCGTCTGTTCGATCATGGCCTGGAAGTCAACCCGGCCCGACTCGATCAACCAACAGAAGAGCCGGCCGGAAACGTCGTTTTCGAAACTGTATTTGTGACCAGGTGAATTGTCCAGTGGCGGCATATCCAAACTCTCCTTTCATCAGCAATGCGTCGATCGGCCCGATAGTATAGCTGATTTAATCTCTTTGTGTTAGAATGAGGTTAGCGTGGACTTGCGCGGCAGGCAGCGTCATCGTTGGACATCGCTTCTATTGAAGGAACATGAAAGATATCTGCTACCGGAGCCTCGGGGAGACCTGGCTGGCCATTCTCCGCGAGGTCTATCACTCAGGCCAGACCGTGGGCGACGACACTCGCGAATTGTTGCACGTCTGCGCTTCTTTGCGCAAGGCGACTACGACTCGGATCCCCTGCTCGTCCGCTTCGCGTCGCGCGAGAACGTGGAAGAGATGCGGAAGGTCTTTTTCACCACGGAGCCGAACGAATTCGGGCATAGTTACCGGGATCGGATCTGCGGTCCGCGAGGGCAATGCGACCTGAGCGACGTGATCGAGCTGTTGGACCGCGAGCCGCTGTCGAAGCGCGCGGCGATCGTGTTGGCGGGCGAGGGCGATGGCCGCGTGCCCTGCATCAACACGGTCCATTTCCTCCGTCGCGCGCCAGGGCTCGTGGTCACGTACTTTGCGCGGGGCCAGGATGTCTTCCGCAAATTCTACGCGGATGCGGTGTGCATCTTTGAAATGGCCCGCCGTGTCGCCGATGCGATCGGCGTTCCGCTTGACCGGGTCACGGGCGTCATCAATTCGGCGCACATTTATCTGGCCGACCTGGCCGCTGTGGGCGACGTATTGGCCAGGGCCGGCGCGAAGCCGCGGGTGCTCGTTGGCAGCGGGGCGGCGAAATGAACGTCTTCCTGATCGTGCCGCGAAGCTTGAGCCCCAAGCAGACCTATCGCGAGTATCCCCTGGGGGCCGGCCTGATCGCCACGTCGCTGCGCCGTGCGGGCTGCAACGCAACCGTCTACGACCAGAGCGCGGAGGGCCCGGATGACGAGCCGCTTTGGGCCCGCCTGGCCGAGTTCCAGCCCGACGTGGTGGGTTTCTCGGTAGTTACTCCCGGCTACCCGGTGGCGCGCCAACAGATCCAGCGGCTGCGCCGCCAGCGGCCGGACCTCCCGATCGTCGTCGGGGGCATCCACGCCAGCCTCTTTCCCGAGGATTTTCTGGCCGATGGGGCCGACGCGGTTGTCGTGGGCGACGGTTGCGGACCGTTGACGCTGCTGATCGGCCGCATCCGCCGCGGCCTCCCCTGGGACGACGTGCCGGGCCTGGTCGGCCGGCGGGCACCAGGTACTCCTGGTCGAGGGGACCGGCTCTTCCGCAACGCCCCGGCGCCGCGATTGCTCGACGCCGATCCGGGCATCATCGACCGCGACGTCTACAATCTGCCTCTCTACGCGCACCACTCGATGTTGGCCTCGCTGGGCTGTCCGTTCCGCTGCACGTTCTGCTGCAACTTCACGGGCAGGCTTCTGCAGCAAGGCGTGACGGTCCGTTCCTGCGACCACCTCTGCGAGGAGATCGATTACCTCGTGACCCGTTACGGGGCAAAGCAAGTCTTCTTCGTCGACGACATCTTTCTGGTCCAGCGGGCCAACGTGCTGCACTTTTGCCGCAGCCTGGCCCGGCGACAACCGGGACTGCAGTGGATCGCCCAGATGCGGGCCGACGCCCTGGACGATGAGGTGGCCGCCGCAATGGCCGCCGCCGGCTGCCGCCGCATCTACTTTGGCGTGGAATCGGGCTCCGAGGCCATCCTCCGCCGGGTCAATAAAGGCACGGACCGCGAGTCTATCCGGCTGGGTATCGAGAGCGGCAAGCGGGCCGGCATTCGCGTCAAGACGGGCTGGGTCTTCGGACTGCCCGGTACGATCGACGAACAGTATGAATCGGTCGCCTTCATGCGCGAGCTTCGCCCGAACGAGATCTCGATCCACCAGTTGATCCCGTTCCCGGGGACGGAGTATTATGCCCATCCGGAACGGCACGGCATCCGCATTCGCGACCGGAAAGATTTCGCCAGCTTCTGTTACGGCGGGATGGGCGATAACGTTTCCTTCGATTACCTGACGCAAGGCCAATTGATCGAGTTGCTGGAGCACACGGTTGACGTTTTGCAGTCTGACGGATATACGAATAGCGACGTTGCCACCGCGGAAACTCCCTACGTGTTCTCCACGCCGCTCAATTCGCTGTCGATGAGCGTATTCCACGCGGCAGAATCAAGAGGATTGATGAAATGAAGCAAGTGCCCGAGATCATGGCCACGATCGGCCCGACCTTGGAGAAGCCCGAGGATCTCCGCCGCGCCGTGGCGGCGGGCGCGCGGTGGTTTCGCCTGCCTTGCGGCTACCGGCAGCGTCCGCACCTGAAGAACGCTCGCGACGTTCGCGCGGTGGCCGCGGAGGTCGACGTGCCGGTGCGGCTCCTGCTGGACCTGCCTTCCTCGCGGCCACGGACCGGGACCATGCAAGACCTGCGATTGGAGGTCGGGGCCCGGATCTTGTTGTGGGATTCCGATCGCCAGGCGGAACCGCTCGTTGAGGCCGGCGCGGCATCCGTCCCCTTGCCCCGACTGCACGGCCTGCTCGACAAGATCGCGCCGGGCCACCGCCTATGGTTTTGTGACGGACGCCTCGAATTCATTGTGGAAGAGGTCCGCGGCGAGGGAGTACTCGCCCGCTTGAACAGCGGCGCCATTCTGCTGAAGTCCTCGAACGCGATCTACCTGCCCGACAGCGCCAGCCCGTTCACGATGGTCACCGACGACGACTTGACGCTGTTGGATCGTTTTGCCCAGGCGGGCATCATGCCCGATTGGGTGGCGCTGTCGTTGATCATGACGCCCGAGGACGTCGTAGCGGGACGCGAAAAGGTGGATCGCCGTCTGGGCGAGCGGGTCCGCGTGATGGCGAAAATCGAGACGCAATCCGCCGTGGATCAGGTGGAATCGATCCTGGAGGCCGCAGACGGCGCCATGGTGGCCCGCGGCGATCTTGGGCCGGCCGTGCGGTTCGTCGGGCTCCCCGAGGCCGAGGCCCGCATCGTGGCCGCGGCCCGCCGCATCGGGAAACCCGTCGTGGTGGCCACGCATATCCTCGAATATTACGCCGAAACCGGAGTCCCCTTGCGCCGAGATTTCCGGACTGAGCCTCATCGCCCATGAGAACCCGGACGCCATCATGCTGGGCAAGGAGACCGTGTTCAGCCCGCGGCCCATCGACTGCATCCGTTTTGCCAACGAAGTTCTCACCTATGAGACGCGGCGGTTGGAGGCCGAGGGCCCGAGGTTTCCGCGGCCACGGGCGGCGTCAGCGGGAAGATCTTTTCTCGTCGCCATCGAGGGTCCCAACGGGGCCGGCAAGACGCTCTTGTGCTCGTTGCTCGGGCAGGCCCTCGGCGCGGCCACGCTCCGCGGCGTGCCCGCCGCCTGGGAAGAGTCCCCGCTGAAACTCCGGATGATCCGCGACGCCGATTGGCTGGCGTCGGCCATGTACTTCCTCTCGGGCGTGATCGAGTCGTCGCGCCAAGCAGGTCTTAGTGATGCAAAGCTTCAAGTGATGGATCGGTCGCTGTGGTCGACGCTGGCGGTCCACTATGCCCACGACCCGGCCCGCATGGAGACTTTGCTCCCACTGTTCGAGCTGGCGGCAAACCACCTGGCGGTTCCCGACTTGACGATCGTCCTGGAGGCGGACGCCGAGACATGCCGGCAACGGATCGCCCGCAAGCCGGGCGCCGAACAGGAGTTGGACGCGGCCAGCCCGTCCGATGCGGTCTTTCACCGCCGCGAGCGAGAGTTCTACCATCACTTGCCCGAGCGGGGACTCAGCGTCGTCTTTCTCGACTCCAACGTCGGCACGGCGGAAGATGTATGTCGGCAGGCAGTCCAACTGATCCGCGGGTTGTTGCCATGTTGCTGTTGACGAGCAATCCGCGGAAGTACGGCCCCCTGGCCGACGTTTTGGCCGGCATGCAGATCGTGCTCCGCAAGCCGGACTTCGATCTGCCGGAGTTGCAAGACCTCGATTTCGCAGCAGTGCTGGCACACAAGGCGAGGAGCGCGGCCGAGCGGCTGGGCACGCCTTGCTTGGTTGACGACGCCGGCCTGTTGTTGGAGGCCTACCCCGGTTTTCCCGGCCCGCTCACCGGCAGCGTGGTCCGCTCGCTCGGCGCGGCCGGCATCGAGCGGCTCCTTTCGGGCACGACGAACCGGGCTCGCATGGTCTGTCACATCGGCTGCTGGATCGACGGGCGGCTGTGGCACTGGCAAGGCGAGGTCGCGGGCCGCCTAGACCTGCGGCGCCCGGTTAAGGAAGGCCCCGGCCCATTGACGCAGTGGTTCGTGCCCGACGGCGGGCACCATGTACCCATGGTCGGCGGGCACCATGTCGGGCACCATGTACCCATGGTCGTGGTCGGCGACGGATACCTGCACCGTCGGCGGGCCCTCGCGGCGCTGGCCCGGGACATCGACTCCGTGCGACGCCGCCTCGAGCCGGCGTCCGGCGATGGCGCCGACTCGCCCGAAACGTGCAACCGGGAATGTGTCTTCTGCCAGGAATTCGACGGTTCAGGGAGGTCGATTTATCACGAGATGCTCGGCCCGGACCTCCCCTCCCGTGTCGTCCATCGCTCGGAACATTTCGTGGTCTTCCCGCCCCTGGGGCAGTTCATCGAGGGCGGGCTCCTCTTGGCCACCCATGACCATTATTTCTCCATGGCCGCGCTGCCTGACGCCTTCTACGCGGACCTGGACCGCCTGATGGCGGAGACCTGTGATCGGCTGGCGGAGCGTTACGGCTGCCGGCCGCTGCTGTTCGAACATGCCCCGGCGGCCCCCGGCGACAAAGGCACCTGCTGCGTGGATCACGCCCATCTGAATGTTTTTCCCGCGCGCGTCAACGTCCATGCCCACGTGCGAAAGTTTCCCCACGCCGAGATCGGGCCCATGTCGAACCTGTCGGCGTCATGGTTCCGGAACCGGCCTTACCTGTTCCTCCAAACGAACGAGGGCCGGCGATTCGTCTATGATGCCGGAATCGTGCCGTCGCAATATATCCGTCGGATCGTCACCGCCGAGCTCGGTATGCCCGAGCGTTGGCACTGGCGGGAATACCTCGGCTTGGATGAACTCAAACGCACCTTTGCCGCCTTGTCCCCTTGGAAGTGACCCCATGCACCCGCGTCCTAATGATTTGTACGGCATGGAACCGAGCCGGACGGAGGATTACGACGAACTCCGCCTTCAGGTGATTCGCGAGCGTTGGGACCAGAAGGCCGACCGCTGGGACGGCGACCTGGCCGACGAGCAGTGCCACCTGAACCAGGACGACGCCTACCGCCGCTTCCTCAACGCGGCCGACGCGGTGGTGGCCGCGCGAGAATCGTTCTGTCGCAACCAGCTCCTCGTCGACTTGGCCTGCGGCACGGGCCTGGTGCTGGCCCATTTCGTGAATCGGTTTCAGCGGGCCATAGGGGTAGACATCAGCCCGCGAATGCTGGCCGTCGCGGCCGCCCGGCGGTTGCCTGGCGTCGAGCTGCTCCAAGCCAGTTGCTTCGCGCTTGTCGGGCACGTCGGCGACCATGGGTACATGGTGCCCGCCGGCGCCGTGCTCTCGCGCGGCATCCTCCTCTCGCACTACGGCCAGCGCTGGGGCGTGCCTCTGCTCCGCCAGGTTCGTGAGGTCCTCGTGCCGGACGGCGGGTTTGCGATCCTCGACTTCCTGAATGCCCTTGCGCGGTACGACTACCCCGCGAATCCGGACAACAAAACCTATTATACGGCAGAACAGATCCAGTCCTATTCCAACGAGGCCGGCTTCCGCCGCTCGACCATCCTTGGCGAACCGGACCGGCGCGTCCTGCTGCTGCTGGCGGAGCGATGAACAGAAGCAACGTCATCTACCTCGATAACAACGCCACGACGCCTCTGGACGAGGCCGTCTTGGCGGCGATGCTGCCCTTCCTCCGCGAGCAGTTCGGCAACCCGGCCAGCGGCCACGTCCTGGGGCTCGCCGCCCGCGATGCCGTCCAGCGAAGTCGCAGTTCGGTGGCAAGGCTGCTCGGCGCCCGTGCGGGCCGGATCGTCTTCACCGCCTCGGCAACCGAGGCCAACAACCTGGCAATCGCCGGGCTGACCGCCGGGCACCCACCGCCGTGCCACGTCATCACGACGATCATCGAGCACAAGTCCGTGACCGAGCCGGTCCGTTATCTCGAACAAACCGGCCGTATCCGCGTCACCTGGCTTCCGCCCGATCCGCTGGGCCAGGTGCATCCCGCTGTGCTCGATGCCGCCTGGACCGCCGATACCCGGTTGGTTTCGATCCAGGCCGCCAACAGCGTGATCCACACGCTCAATCCCATTGCCGACCTGGCCCGGATTTGCGCGGACCGCGGCGCCTTGTTCCACTGCGACGCCACGCAATGGATCGGCAAGCTGCCGATCGACGTCGACCGGCTGGGCATCGACGCCCTGAGCCTCTCCGCGCATAAGTTCTACGGCCCAAGGGCGCCGGCGCCCTTTACCTGGGGCCCAAGGCCCTGCGGGCTGGTGTCACGCCCCAGATCCTCGGCGGCGGCCAGGAAGACGGCCTCCGCTCAGGAACCCTCAATGTCCCGGCCATCGTCGGACTGGGCGCGGCCAGCCAACTGGCGATGGATCGCCAGGAGGCCGACGCGATCCGAACCGGCCAACTCGCCCGCACGCTTCTCGACGCGCTAACCCGCCGCTTGCCCGGCGTCACGCTCAACGGTCACCCCACCGAGCGACTGCCCGGTTCTTTGCACCTCACGCTGGAAGGCGTTGATGCCAAGGGCCTGATCGCCTCGGTCCCGCAGGTCGCCTTGAGCGATGGTTCCGCCTGCGAAACGGACCGCGATCCCGACTACGTGTTGAAGGCGATTGGGCGGCCCGCGGCCGCCCATCAATCGATCCGCTGCCAGATCGGCCGCACCACGACGCCCGCGGACATCGATCGGGCCATCGAGCTGCTGGTCGCCGGGGTCGTGCGGATGCGGGCCTTTTCGGAGCTTTCTTGAGGTTATGCCTGCCAGGCCGCCGGGATTGGCGCGGCAGGCAAGCCGTCCCTATCGTGCAATTTCTGTCGGGCTTCCGCCGACTGCCTCAAGACCAACTCTTCCGAGTTATCTTCTTGAGAGCCATTAGTCATGTTTGTTACCGTGATTTTTTAATATTTAGGTCCGAGTGAAGACAATTTGTGAGATTTGTGTTAGGATGACAATTGCGCGATTGTGCCGCTGGCCGTTGATACTGACGCTTCGCGCTCAGCCGTGGACTTGGCCGATCTTAACTGCGAGTGGTATCGCAACGACTGCTTGGGCCGACTACTCGTGAGAAAATTGCAGGTGGCGAAGATGTCTTGGACGAATCGTAAGAGGTTGGCTGGGAGGCGGGTCAAATCTGGGCTGCGGCAACGCCGCAAGCCGGGCCAAGGATTTTCCAGGGAGCGGCAGCTCCGCTTCGAAGCGCTGGAAATGCGGCGGTTATTGTCGCTCAGCCCGATCATCAGCGAGGTCGCTCCCGCCGGAGGGAGCGGCATCGTCGATACGTTGGGCGACACGGCCGATTGGCTGGAGATCTACAATCCCGACCCGACAACATCCGTCAACCTCACCGGCTGGTCGATCTCGTACTTGAAGACCGGCGGCTCGACCACCAAGACCTGGAACTTTCCCACCAACACGATCCTTGGTCCCGGCGAGTTCCGCGTGATCTTCGGCGATTCGAATATGACATCGTCCGAGTTAAGCGCGGAGACCGCGTTTGGCGAGCTGGACACGGGCTTCAATCTCAGCAAGGACGGCGCCACGCTAAGCCTCTGGAATAACGTCACCCAGAGCGGTACCGCAATTTCGACGCTCACGTATCCCGCCCTGGCTTCCGACACCTCCTACGGCCCGTTGACCACGGTCAGTGAAACGGACGTTGTGGCGGCGGGGGCCACGGCTTCCTACTATTGCCCCACCAGCAACTCGCTGGGCACGACCTGGACCCAGCCCAGTTACAATGCCACTTCGTGGGCGTCGGGCCCCACGGGCCTGGGATTCTGCAACGTGAACGGCTACGCCTGCACCTCCTACGTATCGAACTATTCGGGCACGATCGGCAGCGTGGAGACGGCTGAACAGGTCATGGACACGCCCTCCGAACAGGGCACGGTGTACCAGACGACCCAGCCCGATTTGAACTTCATGGGCGCTAGCGGGGGCGGAGGCTGGTTCACCAGTCTCTACAATGCGTTTCCCGGAACGACCAGCACCGCCTCGACGGACGTCAATTACGTCATGCAGGCCACGGGAACGCTCACGATCACCGCCAGCCAGGCCGGCTATTACACTTTCGGCGTCAACAGCGACGACGGTTTCCTGCTGAACATCACCGGCGCCAGCTTCAACAACGGCGTGAATGCCACCACGTGCAGCGGCAGCACGCTGGAGTACGATGGCGGGCGGCCCGCGGGCGACACCCTGGGCACGACCTACCTGGCGGCGGGCAACTACCCGATCAGCTTGCTTTATTTCCAGGGCATGGGTGGTTGGAGCCTGGAGTTCTACGCCGCCAAGGAGAGCAGTTCCTCGGGCGTGAGTTCCTTCGACTCGCAGTCGATTCTCGTGGGCGCGACGACCGCCACGACTGCCAGCGGCGGCACCAGCACTACCACGACTCCCCTGCAGGTCACCAGCGCGCCGCTGAACGGTGTCGCCAGCAGCGGGGCCTATTCGGCTGCCATAGCCACCAACGTCAAGTCGGCGGTCACGTCGGCCTTGGCCACGGACAGCAACGCCGGCACCTCGCTGTACACCATCATCCCCTTCAACGCCCCGAACTTGTCGTCGCTGACGTCCCTGACGCTGAAGATGAAATACGCCGACGGCTACGTGGCCTGGCTCAACGGCGTGGAAGTCGCCAGCGAAAATGTGCCCACGCCGCTGCCGATCACGAGCATCACTTATAGCGGAACGACGGCCACGGCCACGCTCTCCTCGGCCCCGGGTTTCGTCGTGGGACAGGGCGTGCTGATCGCCGGCGCCACCGGCACGAACGCCAATTTGTACAACGGAACTTTCGCGATCACCGCGGTCAGCGGCGACACGTTCAGGTACACGATGACCGGCACGCCGACCGCCAACGCGTCGGGTACGATGACGGCCACGTCGTTGGCCTACAATGCCCTGGCCCACGCGGAGCAGACCAGCGGCGTCCAGGCCACCACCTACGAGGACGTCGACCTCACCAGTTTCCTCAATTCGTCCACCACCGGCCATCTCACGGCCACCGGCAACGTCCTGGCCATCCAGGTCCTTATGGCCTCGTACAGCGAACAGCAGATGCTCGTGCTGCCGGAACTGGCCCAGATGACGAGTGTCGTCAGCCAAGGCGACTTCATTTACTCCACGCCCAGCCCGGGTGCCCCCAACACCCTGGCCGACATGCAGGCCAGCATTTCCTTCAGCCAGACGGACGGCCTGTACTCCGCCTCCTTCCCCTTGACGATCACGTCCAACCCGGCCGGCGAGCCGATCTATTATACGACCGACAACACGGCGCCCATGCAGGCGGTAACCAGCATCACCTACAGTGGCACAACGGCCACGGCAACCACTCCCGATCCCGTCGATTTCGATACAGGCGACGAGGTCGTCATCGCCGGTGCGAGCCCCTCGGTTTATGACGGTACTTTCCCGGTTACCGTGAGCACGGCCTTCACGTCTGACGACGGGATCTACTCGTTCACCTACACCTTGCCCACGATGCCCTCCTTGAACGCGAGCGGAGCGGACATCACCGCCACGCACGGCACGCTGTACACCGGGCCGATCACCATCAGCACGACGACGGTCGTCCAGGCGTCCATAGTCCTGGGCAGCGTCGCCACGCCCTACCAGACCGAGACCTACGTCTTTCCCGCCGCCGTGGCCGTGCAATCGGCCACTCCATCCGGATATCCCACCGTCTGGGACGGGACTATCAACTCCCAGGACATCTCGGCCGATTACGCCATGTCGTCGGTCCCCGGTTATACGACGGCGCAGATCGCCGCCGCCCTCTCGTCGCTGCCGTCGATGTCGCTCGTCACCAGCAACACCAACATGTGGGCGCCCTCGGTATCTATTCCAATTCCGAGAACCACAATTTGGAGGTGCCGGGCTCGCTGGAATACTTCAATCCGCTCAGCGGGACCACGGCCTGGGAAGGTCTGGCGGGCATCTCCATGTACGGCGGCGTGGGCCGCGACACCCAATACCTGAAACACGGCTTCGAGGTCTCCTTCGACCAGAGCGACGGCCCCTCGTACATGAACGAGAATATCTTCGGCGACGGCTACCTGCCCGACGGCCTCGTCCTGCGGCAGGGCTTCAACGACGGCTGGTCGTGGGGCGGATCCAGCACCCAGTTCATCATCGACCAGTGGACCCGCGACGCCCTCACCGCCTTGGGCACGCAGAATACGCCGGGAATCTGGGTCCAGCTTTACGTCAACGGGCTGTACTGGGGGGTCTACAACGCCGTGGCCCACATCGACACGGCCTACGCCGCCTACTTCTTCGGCGGCCAGAAATCGGACTACGACGTCTATCACTACAGCTCCGACGGCTTCGACGTCATTTCCGGGAGCATCACGCCCTGGGACGACCTGTTCAACGTGGCGACCTATGGAAACATCGCCGGCACCGGGACGGCCAGCCCGACCGTACTGGCCAACCCGACGGCCTACGCGCTCATGTCGCAGTACCTCAACCTGCCCTCGTTCTGCGACTACATCATCGTGAACTATTACGGCGGCAACTGGGACTGGGACTGGCACAACTACTCCGCCGTCTACAGCCCGACCTTGGGCTTCGTTTTCCAGGACTGGGACGGCGAAGGCATGTTGCGAGACCCCAACGCCAACATCACCAGCCGCGACACGACCGGCGACCCCACGCAACTGTTTGTGCAACTGCTGGCCAACCCCGATTTCCGGCAGATGTTCGCCGACCACATCTACAAGGACTTGAACACCGTCCTCACGCCGACGAACGCGGCGGCCATGTACAGCAACGAGGCCAATACCATCGCCACGGGGGTGCTGGACGAATCGGCCCGCTGGGGCAACCTGGGCGAGTTGTCCGGCACCTGGAATGAACTGGGCACGCCCGACACGTGGACCGCCTATCTCGACTGGGAACTCGGCACGTACTTCCCCGGCCGGACGGCCACGATGTTCACGCAGTTTGAGACAGCCGTCGCGTTCACGCCCGCCACCGGCGGAACCGAGACCTACACAATGTATCCGAGTATTGCTCCGCCGACGCTGTACGTCAACGGCACGGAGGAAAACGGCGGGACCTTTGCGTTGGGCGCCGCGCTCACCATGTCGGCCACGACGGGCACGATCTACTATACCACCGATGGCAGCGATCCGCGCACCAGCAGCAGCGGTTTCACGGTCGCCAGCATCGTGCTCAGCGGCACGACGGCCACGGTCACGCTGGACGACGCGGACACCGGCCTGACCAATGGCGAATTGATCTACATCAGCGGGGCCAGCCAAACCGCCTACGACAGCAGTTTCGTCATCGGCAACGTGACCGCTAGTTCCACCGCCGGGACCACCACCTTCACCTGCACGGTCAGCGGTTCGCCCACGTCGCCCGCCACGCCCGCCATTACCGGGGAACCGATCATTGCCGCCACGGCCGTGGGCGGCGCCGTCAGTTCCACGGCCCAGGTCTATAGCGGGCCGATCACGCTCACGCAGAGCGAGCAGATCAACGCTCGCGTCTATTCCGGCGGTACCTGGACGCGCGATCCTTGAGGCCGAGTTCAGCCCCAACCTGTCGGCATTGCGGATCGCCGAGTTGATGTACCACCCTCTGCCGGCCACGGCGGCCGAGAATGCTGCGGGCTACACTTCCGTGGATGGGGCCGAGGACTTCGAGTTCGTCGAACTACAGAACACCGGCAGCACGGCACTCCCGCTTCAGGGCCTGGCCTTTACCAACGGGGTCTCCTTCACGTTCCCCAACGTGACGCTGGCCGCCGGGGCCTACATCGTCGCCTGCTCCGACCCGGCCGCCTTTGCCATCCGCTACGGCAAAGCACTCTTGGAGGCGGAGTATGGCAGCAGCAATTGGACAACCGTCGCGGCCAAGTGCGGCTACACCGGCCACTTTAACAACGCCGGGGAAGAGGTCACGCTCAGCGATCCCAACGGGGGCGTGGTCGAGGACTTCACCTACAGCAACTCCTGGTACCCGCAGACCGACGGGGGAGGCTTCGCGCTGGTGCCCCAAAGCGTCAACGAGGCTGCTTCCCTCTTGAATTCCAGTGCTGGCTGGGAGGCTTGCGGCACACTTAGTGGCACGCCCGGGTTCGCCGACCCCGTCACGATCCCCCTGCCCGGCGCGGTCGTCATCAACCAGGTGCTGGCCAACCCCACCGCGCCCCCGGCGACATGATCGAACTGGCCAACACGACTTCCCAGCAGATCAGCATCGGCGACTGGTTCCTCAGCGACAGCAGTTCCAATTTGACGGAGTACGAAATTCCCGCCGTCGCAACGATCGCCGCCAACGGCTACTATGTCCTGACCCAAGACAACAACTTCGGCTTCACGCTCGACCCCGATGGCAGCACCGTCTACCTCTCGAACAACTACAACGGCCAGGCCGGCGGCTACCAGGAGAGCCAGAGCGTCGACGCTATGCCCCCCGGCCTCTCCTACGGCCTGTACACCAAGTTGGACGGCGGCACCAATTATTCAGTCTCCAGCATCACGCTCAGTGGCACGACGGCCACGGCTACGCTGGACAGCGCAAGCACCATCCTCCAGAATGGCGAGCAGATTTACATCGGCGGGGCCGCCCAAAGCCAGTATGACGGCGATTTCATCATCGCCAACGTCGCCGCCAATTCCAGCGCCGGCACGACCACCTTTACCTACACGGTGACCGGCTCGCCCGCCTCGCCCGCCACGGCCATCAGCGGGGAGTCGATCTTCGCCGCGATGGGCAGCACCAATTTCACCCTGCTGCAAACGCCCAGCTTCGGCACGCTTTCGGGCACGACCTATTCCGGAGCGGCCAACAGCATCCCCTACGTCTCGCCGCTGGTGACCGACGAGATCATGTACGACCCCGCGCAGCCGACGGCCACGGAGGCCGCCGACGGCTACGTCGACCACGACTTCGAGTACCTCGAGCTGTACAACCGCTCCAGTTCCCCCGTCCCGCTCAGCAACTATTACGTGGCGGGCGGCATCGGCTACACGCCGGGCTGGATCCCCGACGGCAGCCTGGCCAGTAACGGCACGAACAGCGAGTTCGAGACGCTGGCCTCGGGGGCGACCGCCACCTGGTCGGCCTCCAACGTGCCCTCGGGCTCCTACACCGTCTACGCCCATCTGAACCTCTACGATGGCGACAACAACCCGGTCAGCCCGGATTCGCAGGCCCAGTACACGGTCACCTGCGGCGGCGTGCCCACCACCATGACGGTCGACCAGGCCCAGGTCCCCACGACGCTCAGCGTCAGCAGCCTGACCTACAACAACTCGTCGGGCCTGGTGACGGCGGCCGCCAACAACTCGATCCTCAACAACAACTCGCTCGCTGCCGGGAGCATCGTCCACATCTCCGGGGCCACGCCGTCGCAATACGACGGCACGTTCGTCGTGCAAAGCGCGACCTCGACCTCGTTCACCTACTCGCTGGCCAGCGGGCTGGGCCTGGCCGCCGCCACGGGCACGATCACGGCCGGGCTGAACGACGTCTGGATCAGCCTGGGGACCTACACGTGCCAGCGGGGCGGTGAGCGTGGAGCTTACCCGCACCACCAACGCCGCGCCCAGCGAGTGGACCATCGCCGGTGGGATGGAACTGGTGAGCAGCCAGCAGACCGTCGTACTGGGCACGCCGACCTTCGGCAACACCAACTCGGTGCCCACGCCGCCGGCGACCCTGGCCCCCGGCCAGTACGCGGTCATCGTGAGCAACTACGCGGCCTTCGAGGAGCGCTACAACCCCACCGGCACCGCCAACATCCTGGTACTGGGCGTTTATTCGGGCCACCTCAGCAACAGCGGCGACACGGTCGACATCTACCAGATCGGCAGTCGTGCCGCGGGCGACGTAACGGCCCTGAACGGTTACGTGCCCTTCTACCGGGTCGACCACATCAATTACAGTAACGCGACGCCCTGGCCAACCGCGCCGGACGGCGGCGGCCCGGCCTTGATCCGCATCAATACGGCCAACTACGGCAACGACCCGATCAACTGGGAGGCGAGCAACGTGGGCGGCACGCCCGGCCAGGCCAACCTCGTCATTGACACGTTGCCGCCCACCGTCCCGACCAACCTGGCGGGCCAGGCCCTCTTGAGCCCGACTGCGGAGGTCAGCCTTACCTGGAGCGCCTCTTCCGACCCGCGGAGCAACGTGGCTTACTATGAGATCTATCGCAACGGCAGCGCCATCGGCACGTCGACCACGACCTCATATATCGACACGACGATCGCGGCCGGAACGAACTACACCTATACCGTGGCGGCCGTCAACCGCGACGGATACTCAAGCTCCCCGTCGGCGAGCATCAGCATCGGCCTGCCTTCGGTAATCTCCAGCACCGAACCCACGTCGACGCAGATCTCGCTCTACTTCAGCGAGCCGCTGACGACCGGTCCGGCCACGACGCTGAGCAACTACACCGTCACGGGCATTGCCGTTTCCAGCGTGGCGATTGGCCGCCACAATACCGAGGTGACGTTGACCCTCTCCTCGGCCATGACGCTGGGATCGCAGTACACGGTCACCATGAAGAACCTGACGACCGCCTCCGGCGACCAGTTGCCGGCCACCGGCACGTACACATTCACCTATGAGCTGCCGGCTTGGACCGCCACCATGTACCAGGCCAATTGGGGTACCTTGGGCAGCCTGACCGACGCGACATCGGTCGTCCAGGATGTCGCCGACCAGAGCTGGTCGCAGGCATTCAGCCCCGCGGTGCTCAACTTTACGACAGGCAACAGCACCGACCTGGGTGACTTCAGCGGCGACATCCTCATGCCCAACGAGACGTCGATTTCCGACGACATGCAGGATATCGTCATCACGGCAAACGCCGATGTCTACATTCCGTCGGCCGGCTATTACACGTTCGACTGCCCGACCGACGACGGCTTCAGCCTGACGATTCCCGGCGTCACCTTCACCACGCTGATCAATGCGAGCAATTCCACCGGCAGCGACGTGATGGAATTCAACGGGGGCCGGGGGACCACCGACACGCTGGGCGTGGTCGACTTCACCGCCGCCGGTTATTATCCGCTCAACGTCCTGTACTTCAACGGCGGCGGGCCCGGGTCGCTCGAATTGTCGGTGGCCGCGGGCAGCTACACGTCCTGGAACAGCAACTTCACGCTGGTCGGCAGCGGCCTCGCCCTGGGTGGCGCGGTGGTCGACACGACCATGCCGCCGGCCCCCGCCAATCTGCATGCCACGGTGACCGCCAGCAATACCCAGATCACGCTGGCCTGGAGCCCCGTTACGGGCCTGCCCAGCGGCGTCGATCACTACAACATCTACCGCAACGGTTCGCTGTACGGCACGTCGAGCACCACCAGTTTCACCGATGCCAGCGGCATCACGTCGCAGTCGCGGGATACGTACCAGGTCACGGCGGTCAATTACGACGGCGTCGAAGGCTACAAGTCGACCGCCGTAACGGCCCGCGCCTGCCGGCATCGCCGCGATCCTCACGCCGACCCCGACGTCGGTCCTGGTCCAATTCACCGAGCCCGTCGATCTCACGACGGCGACGACCCTTTCGCACTACTCGATCACCGGCAACCCCTCGGTCACGATCACCGGGGCCAGCCTGGAACCGGACGGCTACACTGTCGCGTTGACGCTGAGCCCCTCAACCCCCCTGGGGACCTCCAGCCACACGTTGACCGTGAGTAACGTCAAGACGAAGGCCCTGGCGGCCCTGCCGGCGAACTTCTTGACGGCCAGTTTTACCTATGCGGCGCCGGGCTGGGCCGTGACGGTCTATAAGGCCAACTACGGTCTGAACGACACGATCGCCGAGGCCCAAGGTGTAGTCAATACGCTCTCCCAGCAGAGTTGGGTCAAGACCGCCGTGGCGACCTATATCGATTACAACGTTACCGGTGGCGTGCTCCATTTCCCCAACAAGGAAACAGCCCCGCCCGGCATGACCATGGGGACGGAAACCGACAACTTCGCCGTGACCGCCACCGGGATGCTCATCATTCCGTCCGCGGGCACCTACACCTTCGGCTGCGACAGCGACGACGGCTTCCAACTAACAATCACCGGCGCCACTTTCAGTTCGGTGACCGGCGAGGATGGCGGGAGCGCCACGGCCGGCACCAACACGCTGCAATACAACGGCGGCCGCGGAGTGAGCGACACCTTCGGCGTGGTCACGCTCGCGGCCGGCGACTACCCCGTCAGCCTCCTTTGGTTCCAGGGCGGCGGCGGGTCGGCGTGCGAGCTGTACGCCGGCCTGGGCAGCTACACCAGTTTCAACTCATCGATGGAGTTGGTCGGCGATACCGCGGACGGCGGCCTGAGCATGAGCACCACGTACACGGCGCCCCCTTCAGCATGGGCGTCACTGCCGAGTCCACCAACAATGCCTCGCCCGCCCTGTCGGGCGGCGTCACCGATCCGGCCGCATCGGTGACCGTGCGGGTCAACGGCGTCTACTATGCCGCAACGAACAACGCCGCCGGCACCTGGTCGCTGCCGCAAGGCGAAATTGCCGCGCTGAACAGCGGCACCTACAACGTCGTCACCACCGGGGTCAACATGGCCGGGACCGTGGCTTTCGACCCCACAGTCAACGAATTGACCGTGGCCACGACCGCGCCGACCGTGAGCATTACCGCTCCTGCCTCGCCGACGCTCACGCCGGTCAACTCGGTCGCCATCGCCTTCAGCGAGCCGGTGGAAAACTTCACGCTCCAGGACCTGCAGTTGAACCTCACGGTCAACGGCGCCAACCGCTAGCGAACCGCTTGACGGCGCAACCCTTACCACCACCGACAACCAGCACTGGACGCTGGGCAATCTCGCCGCTTTTACGAGCACGTCCGGCACATACACGCTCACGGTCACCACCGCCGGCTGGAACGTCACCGACACGTACGGCAATCTGCTTACGACCGGGGCCAGCACCACCTGGACCGAGAGCAACCCCGTGGTTCAATCGATCAGTACCGTCGGATCGACGATCACCAACGGATCAACGGGCGTTCAGTACACGGTGGCCTTCAACGAGGGCGTGACCGGCGTCGCGGCATCCGACTTCACCCTGACCACCAGCGGCACTTCCGGCTCGATCGCGTCCGTAACCGGCAGCGGCACCACGTATACCGTGACCGTCAACAACGTCTCCGGCAACGGCACGCTGGGCCTGAACCTTGTCGACAACAATTCCATCGTCGACCAGTACAACAATCCCCTGGGCGGCCCGTTGTTGGGCGACGGCAATTTCACGGGGCCGCTGTACACGATCGACAACACCGCGCCCACGATTTCCATTGGAATCCCCTCAGCCACGATCACCAACAGCGGTCCGATCAGCTACACGGTGACCTATGCCGACGCGAACTTCAACACCAGCACCTTGGCGGCGAGCAACGTAACGCTGAACGAGACGGGCACGGCCAGCGGGACGATCGCTGTGAGCGGCACGGGCCTGACCCGCACGGTCACTATCAGCAGTATAACCGGCGACGGCAGCCTGGGGATCTCGATCGGCGCGGGTACGGCCTCGGACCTGGCGGGTAACCTGGCTCCGGCCGCCGGTGCCAGCGCGACGTTCACGGTGGATAACACCGCGCCCACGATTTCCATTGGAACCCCCTCAGCCACGATCACCAACAGCGGTCCGATCACCTACACGGTGACCTATGCCGACGCCCATTTCGGGTCCAGTTCGCTGGTCGCCGCAGACATTACCCTGGATCCTACCGGAGACGCCAGCGGCACGGTCAACGTTGCCGGCTCGGGCCAAAGCTACACGGTCACGATCAGCAACATTACGGGCGATGGTTCCCTGGGGATTTCGATCGCGGCGGGCACCGCCATCGACTTGGCCGGCAACACGGCCCTGGCCGCCGGGTCGAGCGGGACGTTCACGGTAGACAACATTGCGCCCACGGTCACGATCGGCAGCCCCTCGGCAGCCTATGCCAACTCGAGCGATACCGTCACTTACACGGTGACCTATGCCGATGCGAATTTCGGGTCCAGTTCGCTGGTCGCCGGAGACATTACCCTGGATCCTACCGGAGACGCCAGCGGCACAGTCAACGTTGCCGGCTCGGGCCAAAGCTACACGGTCAGCATCAGCAACATGACGGGCGATGGTTCCCTGGGGATTTCGATCGCGGCCGGCACCGCCATCGACTTGGCCGGCAACACGGCCCTGGCCGCCGGGCCCAGCGGGACGTTCACGGTAGACAACATTGCGCCCACGATTACGATCGGCAGTCCCTCGGCAGCCTATGCCAACTCGAGCGATACCATCACTTACACGGTGACATACGCCGACGCCCATTTCGGGTCCAGCTCGCTGGTCGCCGGAGACATTACCCTGGATCCTACCGAAAACGCCAGCGGCACGGTCAACGTCTCCGGCTCGGGCCAGACCTACACGGTGACCATCAGCAACATGACGGGCGATGGTACCCTGGGGATTTCGATCGCGGCCGGCACCGCCATCGACTTGGCCGGCAACACGGCCCTGGCCGCCGGGCCCAGCGGGACGTTCACGGTAGACAACATTGCGCCCACGATTACGATCGGCAGTCCCTCGGCAGCCTATGCCAACTCGAGCGCTACCATCACTTACACGGTGACATACGCCGACGCCCATTTCGGGTCCAGCTCGCTGGTCGCCGGAGACATTACCCTGGATCCTACCGAAAACGCCAGCGGCACGGTCAACGTCTCCGGCTCGGGCCAGACCTACACGGTGACCATCAGCAACATGACGGGCGATGGTACCCTGGGGATTTCGATCGCGGCGGGCACGGCCACCGACTTGGCGGGGAACACGGCCCCGGCCTCCGGGTCGAGCGCGACCTTCACCGTGGACACCATCGCGCCGACGATTTCGATCGGCAGCCCCTCGGCAGCCTATGCCAACTCGAGCGCTACCATCACTTACACGGTGACATACGCCGACGCCCATTTCGGGTCCAGCTCGCTGGTCGCCGGAGACATTACCCTGGATCCTACCGAAAACGCCAGCGGCACGGTCAACGTCTCCGGCTCGGGCCAGACCTACACGGTGACCATCAGCAACATGACGGGCGATGGTACCCTGGGGATTTCGATCGCGGCGGGCACGGCCACCGACTTGGCGGGGAACACGGCCCCGGCCTCCGGGTCGAGCGCGACCTTCACCGTGGACACCATCGCGCCGACGATTTCGATCGGCAGCCCCTCGGCAGCCTATGCCAACTCGAGCGATACCATCACTTACACGGTGACATACGCCAATGCGAATTTCGGATCCAGCTCGCTGGTCGCCGGAGACATTACCCTGGATCCTACCGAAAACGCCAGCGGCACGGTCAACGTCTCCGGCTCGGGCCAGACCTACACGGTGACCATCAGCAACATGACGGGCGATGGTACCCTGGGGATTTCGATCGCGGCGGGCACGGCCACCGACTTGGCGGGGAACACGGCCCTGGCCTCCGGGTCGAGCGCGAACCTTCACCGTGGACACCATCGCGCCGACGATTTCGATCGGCAGCCCCTCGGCAGCCTATGCCAACTCGAGCGATACCATCACTTACATGGTGACATACGCCGATGCGAATTTCGGATCCAGCTCGCTGGTCGCCGGAGACATTACCCTGGATCCTACCGAAAACGCCAGCGGCACGGTCAACGTCTCCGGCTCGGGCCAGACCTACACGGTGACCATCAGCAACATGACGGGCGATGGTACCCTGGGGATTTCGATCGCGGCGGGCACGGCCACCGACTTGGCGGGGAACACGGCCCCGGCCTCCGGGCCCAGCGGGACGTTCACGGTAGACAACACCACGGTGGCGACGGCGGCCAGTGCCACGCCCACCACCGTCACCGGCACGACGACCGCTCTTTCGGTGCTGGGGGCGGATCCCTCGGGTGAGCCAAGCCTGACCTACAGTTGGTCGGCGACAACGCTTCTCAATGGGGCCACGCCGCCGACATTCCTTGTCAACGGCAGCAACGCCGCCAAGAACATCACGGCCATCTTCAGCACGGCGGGAACCTACGGCTTCACGGTAACGATTATGGACACGGCCGGGCTGACGGCAACCAGCAGCGTAAGCGTGACCGTGAACCAGACGCTGACGACCATCAGCCTTGCCGGCCAGCCGCTGGCAGCGACCGCATTCGACCAGTTTGGCAATGCCCTGGCCCTGGCCAATCAGCCGGTATTCGACGCGGGCTCGGATACGATTACCAGTCCGCTGGCGCTGGCGAGCAATGTAACGATATGTCCGGCGGCCGACAGCCAATCGACCATCTGCGGCGGGATCAGCGGCACGGGCATGTTGACGATCAATGGCCCGGGGGGCACGGTGGTTCTCACGAATATGAATACCTACAGCGGCGGCACCCAGGTCTCGGCGGGCACGCTCGTCGTGTCCGGCGCCTCCGCGATCGCGGCAGACACCAGCCTCATGATCGGCGCGGGCGGGGCCTTCATCTTCGATCCCTCGAACACCGCCGGGCCCGACGACACGGCCGCCGCAACGACTGCCGCCGCAGTGGCCGCCGTGGCGGCCGCGGCAAACGTGGCGGCTCTGCCGGTTTCAGGTACTACCTCGGCGGCACCGGCGACGATTGTCGTCCCGACCGCATCGGCGTCCCTTTCCGCATCGGCTGACGACTCGTCGCTTCGATCTTCCGCAAGCGTGGCAACGCCGCCGGTTGCAGCGCCGCGGCAAGCTTCGCTCCGCGGTTCGCAGACCAACTCAGTTCAAGGGCCCCGCGCGACCCTGCAGGACAAGCGGATTGGACTTGTTCTTGGACCGAATTCGCCGACGATTGCCGCCGATCTGGCCTGGCTGCAAGCGGCTGCAAGCAGTTCGGATAGTTCCGACCTGCGTCTCAAGAAGGATGCGGCGATACAGGCCTTGGATGCCGTGTTCGCCCAATATGGGCAATGATCGGCGCATCGCAGAAGGTGAGGGCGGCAATGCCGTTCTTCTGCACACCACCCGCTTTTCCTGGCAAACCGTCGTGTGGCACGCTAAAATAGCAGCTTATACCAGGTGGTGACCACCGATCGCTCAAGAATTCGAGGAGACCGCGAATGAACCAAATCGGCCGGCGTCAGTTCCTCAGCGTCGCGGCTTCCACTGTGGGCGCTGCCATGATGCCGCTCGACGCGTTGGCCGTCAGCCGCGCGGCCGCGGCGATGGCCTGGGGCGGACCGCTGCTGGGCTCGCCGGATTTCTATCCCTCGCCCGAGCGCCCCATCGGCTGGCGGGCCGACGGAACGGGGAGGTTTCCGGCTGCCAGTCCGCCGACTCAGTGGGGGCGGACGATCAAGGGGTTCTATGCCGAACTCCAGTGCCGGGCCGGCAAGCCGCAAGGTCCGGCCAAGGCCGGCGAGCTGCTCAACATGGGCTTCCTCCGCGACTGGGTCATCGTCGGACCCTTCGACACCAAGGACTTCAAGACCGGAATTGATGAAGACATCCTCCAGGACGAAACCATGCTCCAGCCCCAGGTTGGCGACAAGGCCCGCGACAAGGCATGGGCCCCTTGGCACATCTCCGTGGAAAACCAGAGCCGGAGCGACGGCAAACTGCTCTTGGATTTCGCGCAGGCCTATGGCAAGACCGACCAGCAGGAATGGCAGAACCACCCCGGCGCCATGCAACCCTGGGCGGCCTATGCCCAGACCAGCCTGTGGTCGCCCGTGGCAGCCAAAGTGAGGCTCCGCATCGAGGGCCAGAGCGCCCGCAAAGCGTGGTTCAACGGTGAGTCGGTCAAGATGCCCGGCCAGTGGGATCCGTCGCCCACCGTCGACCTCAAGCAGGGATGGAACAACCTGGTGGTCAAGGCCGTTTCTTCCCAAGGCGGATGGAATTTCGTGGCCCACGTCGCCCCGCTGCCGCCGTACGAGTACGAGACCAGGAACATCCGCTGGATGACCGCGCATGCCCGGGCCGAGCTGGTGTTCGCCGATCATCGTCGGCGACAAGATCTTCGTCAGTGCCGACGGCGGCACGCTCGTCTGCCTGAACAAGTTCGACGGCAACGTGCTCTGGATGCGCAGCACCACCTACTACCATGCCGTCGATGCCGCGGAACGGAAAAGATTCGCGGACCTGAAGCCCCAGGTCGAGCAACTCGACGAGGCCTGCATGGCACTGCCGGCGCTGATCAACGAGACCATCAGCCGCGACGGCATGGCGGCCGACCGCAACGAGGTCCTCAACCGGAAAATCAAGGACAAGTGCGACCTCGAATGGGCGATCCAACAGGCGATGGCCAAGGCCAACCGAAGAAAGTACAACGCTTGGAACAACGACGTCGACTGGTCCAAGTACACCCCGACCAGCGACGGCAAGCACGTCTGGGCGGCCTTCTGGGGCGGCAACAAGGGCATCGGGGCCAACGTCGTGGCCTGCTTCGACCTCGACGGAAAACGCTTATGGAGCCGGTTCTGCGGCCAGACCGACATCAGCGAGCATGGGACCCATAGCTCCCCGCGCTCTGCGGCGATTACCTGATTTTCAAGAGCGGCGCAGCGCTGTTCGGCTTCGAGAAGGCCACCGGCAAGGTGGCGTGGCGGAACGAGATCGAGGGCGGAATCGGCGCCAGCGTCTTGCCGCTGCGGATCGGAAAGGAAATACTCGCCTATGTGCCGCAGGCCGGCCTCTTCCGTCCCTCCGACGGCGCCCAGCTTTGGAAGGCCGCCATCACGACCGACATCCTCACCCCAACCATCAGCGATGGAGTGATTTATGGAGTCGGCGAAAAAAGCTTCTTCGCCCTCAAACTGCCGCGGCAGGCCGCCGATTCCATGACCCTGGAAACGCTGCTGAAGACTTCCTGGAAGGATGTCGAGTACCACATGCCGGGAGTTTTCACCGACAGCATTGTCGCTTCGCCGCTGTACGACAAAGGCCTTGTTTATGTTGTCAGCCAGGGCGGCGCGATGAATGTCCTTGACGCCAAGACCGGCCGGCGCGTCTACGCTCACGCCATGGATTCGCTGCACCCGCGCCTCACGTGGGTCTTCGTGGTTGGCATCTGCTCCAGCACGTGCCTGGGCGGCAAGTATATCTTCGTCCGCGACGACCAGGGCCAGACGCTCGTCCTCGAGCCGGGCCCGCAATACAAGGAGCTCGCCAAGAATCTGTTGGTCGAATACGACAACCAGGGGACGCAACCCGAGGCCCAGAGCAACTTCTTTTTCGAAGCCGAGCGGATTTATTTCCGCAGCCGGGGTTTTATGTACTGCATCAGCGAAAAATAAGCGACTCTCCGCGAAGAATCCGCGGAGAGTATTCCGTTCCCTTTCCCAAGGAGCACCCTTCATGAAAAACGTACGATTCGCAGTAACTTTGTCTTTCCTATGTCTTGCGCCTCTGCCGGCCTACGGCCAGACTGCCGACAAGTGGAAAGACATTTCAAGCGCCCAGATCGGCCGGCTGGATAAACAGCCCTGGCCGGGGGGTTGTGCGGGTGTTGCCGTCAACCGCTCGAACGGCGATGTCATGGTCAACTTCGTCGGGTTTGGACTCTGGAAGAGTTCGAACCAAGGGCAGACTTGGACCCGCCTGGACAAGGGGGTTATCGGCGGACGGGGCGAAAGCGGCTGGTCGGTGCAAGTCGATCAGAACGATCCCAAGCGAGTGGCCGTGTTCTCGCTGGACGGCGATGCCGGCTATACGATCGACGGGACGCACTGGAAGAAGTTCACGGGCATGGGGCGGAACTGGGATTTTGGCTCGGTGGATTGGGCCTCTCCGGGTTGCGCAGGTCATCCTGGCCGGCAAGCACGAATCGGGCGGCGAGGTGTATAAGTCTTTGGACGGAGGGACGACCTGGGCCAAGCTCCCGATTATCATGAATCCTGTGACCAACAAGGATAACTGCATGATCGGCGTGATGGACGCAAAGACCTTCGTCTACAGTTTTGCCAACGGCATCCAGCGCAGCACGGACCAGGGCGGCACCTGGAGCAAGGTGTCGGCGTTTCAGCCGCGATCAAAGATTCCCGTGCTCTTCAAAGGATTGCATTACCTGTGTACGTCAAACGGCTTGATCGTCAGCAAGAATCACGGCGCCACCTGGCAAACCCGGGGCGCATTGCTTGACTTGTGGCAAGGACCATTTTTCGGGGCGGACGAGAAGACTATGGTCGCCGCAGGCCCGCAGGGCGTTTTTAAGACTACCAATGCCGGCACGACGTGGACGAGAGTCTCGGCTTTGCGCTCGAACCTGGACCCGCTCTATACCTATGCCACGAAATGGTTCGGGTGTTATAGCTGGGACCCGATCAATGACGTCATCTATGCGACCGCCATGTCGCACCCCGCGTTCAAGAACCACATCAGCGGCACAGCGGCCAGCGCCGCCGAGTTGCCGCGCCCGCACGACCCGGCGCGGACTGGCGTCTGGACCGATGTCACGCCGGCGGCCTTGAACCTGACGCCCACCTACGATCCCAGCGGCAACTACGGCGTCAATGACGTCCTCGCCGATCCGGCGCGGCCCGGCGACTTCTACGCCTTCGTCAACTACCAGGGAGTCTGGAAGAGCACCGACTTCGGCGTCACCTGGGCCAAGATCAGCGCCAAGCGCGGCCCCTTGGATCTTGGCCGCGCGTGGGGCGAAGCGATCGACAAGAATCCGAAACGCGATCCGACGACGCCCCCGCGGATGTACGCCTGCCAGGGGTACGGCCCCCAGCGCGGCGTTCTGGGTCTCTACGAACGGGGGCATTGATTGGACCCGCTATTCCCAAGGCGGAAAAAACGACCATGTTTACAACTTCGACACCGATCCCAACGATTGCATGCACGTCATCTCCGCCAACCATGACGACGACCATTGCTATGAGTCGACCGACGGCGGCGTCACATGGGTCGATAAAGGCAGAATTGCCGCCGGCGCCGTCACGGGGACTCACAGTTCTTACGTCTGGTTCATTACCGCGGATGCCTGGCTCGCCGTGAGCGAATCCGGCAATGGCAGGCACGGGACCTTCCGAACCGCGGACCGGGGCGCGACTTGGACCAACGTGCTCCAGGCCGAGCACGCTCACGGCGCGAACCAGATTTTCATCGATAATGGCGGCGTGATCTATCTGCCCCACACGGACGGCATCCACAAGTCAATTGACCAGGGCCTGACTTGGACCCAGGTCTCGCGGCTGCAGGCCTCATCGGTAGTGGCTACGCCGAGCTACCTCTACGCGAGCTACGGGTTCCCCTTGCTGTCGCACAAATTCAATCCGAACCTGCAGCGGGCGCCGCGGGCCACGGGCACGCCGTGGTCCACCGGCTATGCGCCGCCGCCGGCCATGATCAACGGCACGAAACGGGCGGCCGTTTCCTGCGATGGGAAGCACTACGTGATCGTGAGCGGCAACTGGTGCGCGGCGGGTATTTGGCGCTACGTCGAGCCGAAGGAACAACGATGAAGCGTAGCGGTACGTTCATAATCCGTGCGGTTTGCACAGACGGCTTGTTCGCCGTAGAATGGCCGGCAGTTGTCAATACATTCTAGCGCAAAGGAGACGATTCTGTGAGCGCGCGACACGTCTTGATCCCGAGTCTGTGCATTTCCCTCTGGGCGGCGGCGGCAGGGGCGGCCGATTGGCCGTTCTACCTCGGCGCCAACCGCGACAACACCTCGGCCGACAAGAACCTCAAGCTCTGGTCCGGCGACAGCCCGAAGGTGCTGTGGAAGAAAAACGTGGGAGCTGGCCATTCGTGCATGACCGTGGCCGGCAAGCAGCTTTACACCCAGGGCGAAGGCGCAGTCTGGTGCCTGGATACGGAAACGGGCAACCTCGTCTGGCGTTACCCGCCCACGGGGCACGGCGGCGAAAACACGGCCACGCCGGCAGTGGCGGGCGGCCTGGTCTTCACGCTGGGGAACTATCACAAAATCCTCTGCCTCGATGCCGCCAAAGGCCAACTCCAGTGGTCCCAGAACGTAACCGACTTAGGGGTGAAAGACGGCCGCTGGGCGATTTCCTGCTCCCCGTTGGTTGTGGGCAATCAGGTCATCATGGACCTGGGCGTGGTCTTCGTCCTGGACACGAAGACCGGCAAGCTCGTCTGGAAGGCCGGCTCGGATACCGCCGGGTTCGCCTCGGCCGTCGTCTTCGGCCCAACGGGCCAGCAGCGGGTCACTTCCTTCAACGGTGGCGGCTTGGCGATCTACACGCTGGCCAAAGGCGAGCCGGTGGCCAGGTACAAGTGGGCGACTGATTATAATATCGCCACGCCGATCGTCTCCGCGGACAAGATCTTCATCTCCGGCGCCGGACGCGGCTGCTCGCTGCTGAAGCTCGAAGAGAACGCTCTCGAGAAGGTCTGGGAGAACAAGGAGATGAACACCGTCTGCCAGACCGCCGTGCTCTCCGGCGGCTGCGTCTACGGCGTACACGGCGAGGAAGGCAACAAGGGCAGTATCAAATGCCTGGACTTCGAGAGCGGCACGCTGAAGTGGGAGGAGAAGGGCCTGAAGGTCGGCGGCGGCCTGACGCTGGCCGACGGCAAACTCTTCGTTATGGTCGATGGCGGCACACTGCTGGTGGCCGAGGCCTCGCCTAAGGCATTCCAAGAACTGGCCCGCGCCAAGGTCCTCGATGGCCAGTGTTGGACGATGCCGGTGGTCGCCAACGGCCGCGTCTACTGCCGCAACCACGACGGCGAGTTGGTGTGTCTGGATCTCCGTTAGAAAGCAAGCCACCTCTCGCTGACCGGTCCTGGCACGCTGATCCTCAGCGGTAGCAATACCTACAACGGCGGGTCACGAGTCAACTGCTCCCTCACAATCAGGATAGCCAATCCTCAACTCGAAGACCGGGAACCCTGCTGAAATCGTTCCTGTTCCGAGTCAACAATGTCGCGTCGCTGGCCAAAGTGATGCTGGCGATCTTCAGATCCATCGTCCCCACTCTCACCTTCGCACGTTTCAACGAGTCATATTCGTCGGCGGCCGTCTCATTCCATTCCAGGACGTTCCACGTGGCGAAAAAACGGAAGAGCTGCTGCAACTTGGCGTAGGCGTTGATCTGACGGTGCGGATCCTGAATTCGGTGGATGGCCGCCATCCAGCCTCGCATGATTTCCTCGACCGTGACGATCGTCGTCGCGTAGGGTTCCGTGGCGCGGTCGAGCCGCTCCTTCAAACGGCAGGCCTCCGCCGAAGTGCCCCGCTGGTACTCGGTCAGGTGGTCGGTGTCGAGGACCAGCATCACTCATCCTCAGAGTTGACTTGGTCCCGATATTCGCGGCCCAATCGGACAATTTCGTCGAACTCGGGATCTGCGGCAAACATGCCGAAAGTCTCTCCTACGCTGCTTAAGGACCGCAGCGGCCTCTGCTCGCCGCGCAACTCTGCGACCTGCCGTTCCAGGTCGTGTACTCGCTTTTCCAATTGTTCCAGTGTCATAATGCCAACCTACCTTCAGTCGCGAAAAGGGGAGCGGCAGAAACGGCGGACCAGACCGCGCTCAACTATGCTTTGCATTGTAACGGCGTCAGGCCGTATTCTCCAGGCAAACATGGCGGGAACGCGGTATGGGATCAACGGAATATTTCTTCTTCGGTCCAGAAACCGGCACTTCCTCCCAGCAGAGGCCAATTACGAAAGACGACGCAAGTCTATACCCGTATAGTACTTGGGGCTGTAGCTCAGTAGGTAGAGCAACGGACTTTTAATCCGTTGGTCTCGGGTTCGAGTCCCGACAGCCTCACTTCGCAACCCCTTGATTTTCAAGGGGTTGCGTTGTTTCTTGAGAAGGCCGATTGACGTAGCTTGCAGGTGGCGTCAAGTGGCGTACTGAATCATAGCCCGCCGGCGGGGAATTTACAAACGCCGGTGCTTGCGGTCGTTGCTTGATGGTCGTTTGTCTGCCATAATAGGGGGCGCAATCGAGTGGAAACGGGGGCGTCAGAAATGCAGTTCAACGACTTACTTAGCGAAGAGGGTATTTATCCCCAGGATGTCATGGTCTTTCGGCACGTTCCGAAGGAACCGAAACTGCGCAAGGTCTTGGGGTGGCTTGTTGACGAAAAGCCGGAGTTGTTCAACGCCTATCAGCAGACGCAGACGACGCGCGTCGAGAAGGCTATGGAGCGGGCGCAAAGTTCGTGGCATCGTTCGTCGGTCACGAAGCAGGCAAGGCGGTCTTCGTCGGACTTTATAAGGTCAACGGCCACAAGCCGCTTTCCTATCGCCAGTATTGGGAAGAGCCGTTGAATGCAGAGCTAAGGGACAAGTATGACTTGATGGGAGCGACAGATAAGTCCACTACAACGCTTTGGTTCAATCTCGACCTCATGGATTTCCGCCAAGAATGGAAAGGCAAGCTGATCGTGTGCTGGCCGGGGAGGGAGTTGTCCTATTGGCGATGGGCTAACCAGAACGAATTCCAGATTCATGCGATTACCGAAGACTCCGTTCTTGACCGCGAACTGCCGAAGTGGGATCAACTCATACTGAATTGGAATGAACTTGCGGTCCTGCCGAAAAGATGGTGCGACAAAATCTCGCAGTGGAGAGGCATCTACTTCATACTGGACGTGAGCGACGGGAAAGGTTACGTGGGCGCGGCTTACGGAGAAGAGAATCTGCTTCAAAGATGGCGCGGTTATTCACTACTTCCTTCGGATTCAACGGATAGGTGGGCTGGTGGCCATAGGAATGACCGAAGATCACCGTGACCGTTCCGCGCTGCCCCGGCTTGAGGGAGGTGTACTCGGTGCTCCAGGGAGAATCGTGCCAATCGCCTTTGTTATCCACTCGCAGAATGAAGAGAAGGTCCTTGGAACCTGTATTGACCACCTGGGCCTCGACGTGACCGAAGGCCGAGAGGTCCCATGCCTTTCCCTCGGGCTTCAGCCCGATGCCCGGATAGTCTGCCTTGCCGGGTTGGATGGTGACCACCAGGCCCGGGGCCGCCGCGTCCTTGCTGATGGCCGCGCTCACCTGATCGCTCGACCCGGAATGCGGCGTCAGGCGTTTTTGGATATCGCTGCCAAGATCCAAGAGTTGCTGCGTGGGGCCTTCAGCCTTTACGGTGGAAGCAAGCTGGCTGCCCAGCAAGAGCAGAATTGCACTCAGCACCGGTCGGGAGAAGTTCATCGGGGTCCTCGTTTGGTCGGAAACAGGGTTTTGATTCGCGGTATCCTGGCCTTGGTCGCAGCAAGGCGAGACTTTGACTTTAACATGCCGGCAAGGCCCTTGCCAGCGCAGCCAGGAAGTTTCTGCATTCCCCGCAATTAACGGTTGCGGCGCCGCCTGCGCGAAGATATTATGGAACCGATATTCCATCCTCGGACTGCTTGCCAACCTCTCCGTTTCCCTCTGTTTCGTCCGCTGAACCTCCAGATCGATCGAGCTGCTATGCTGGTACGTTTGTGCATGCTGACCGCCGCGCTTGGCGGTGACCTCGCGACGGCCGTGGGACGCGAAGTCACGCCGCTGTCCAAGGTCGCCGCCGCTGTTCCGACGGGTCCGTCCTTGGGCTCGCAGGACTTCCTGCCCACACCCCAACGGCCCATCGGCTGGCGCGGCGACTGGACGGGCCGTTTCCCCGGCGCCACCCCGCCGGCACAATGGAGCCGCCGCGTCAAGGGCGTGACCGCCGAGATCAAGTACCAGGCGGGCAAGCCCTCGGGCGAGCCGGGCCGCGACAGCCATCCCTTGGAGTACTTTACCATCAAGGAGTGGTTGGTGGCCGGGCCCTTCGCCGTGGAAGACCCCGCCAAGGACATCGACAAGGACTTCCTGGGCGGCGAAGCCTCGGTCGTGCCGGCCACGGGCGCCCCGGCCGGCAACTCGACCTGGAAACCCCTTCGCGTCGGCGTCGACACCCAAAGCTGTCACTATCACAACGAAGGCACCTGCGGCGACCTCAACGTCGATTTTGTGTACGTCTTCGGCAATCTGCCCGCCAGCGGGAGCGTCCCCAGCCTCAAAGTGCCACTGGACCGCAAGCTGGCCTACGCGCATGCCTATTTTCATTCGCCTTCCGGTGGCCAGGTCATGCTGCGGGTCAATTACGCGGCCGCCGCCGTCAAGGTCTTCCTCAATGGGCGGACCGTCGCGATCGAGCGCGGCCAGGCGGTCAAGGTTGCGACACGTAGGGGGTGGAATCGCCTGTTGGTGAAGGCCGCCAGCGGCCAGGCTGCCGTGCCGGAGGGCCAAAACCCCTGGGTCAGCCGTTGGCGCTTCGCGGCCTACCTGGAGCCGGTGTTGCCCGTCTCGTACGAGACCAACAACGTCGCCTGGATGACCAAGATGACGGGGCGGAGCATGTCGGCGCCGATCGTGGTGGGCGAGCGCGTTTACGTCGGCTCGGGCATGACGGACCTGTTGTGCCTCGACAAGCGGACCGGCAAGGTCCTCTGGCTCCGTTCCAACACGCCCTACGACGCCATGACGGACGCGCAGCGCGCCGCCAGTCCGAAAATCAAGGAGAAGATCGAGCCCCTGGTCGCCGAGCTCAAGGCCCGGAACGAGGAGGCGGTCGAGGCCATCAACTCCGCCGTCTCGCCGACGGGCCTCTCCTCGGACGAGCAGGTGAAACTGGACAAGACGCTCATGGCCAAGGCTGAGGCCGAGCGGGCCGTCCACGACGCCTTTGCGAAAATCGATCGTAAGAAGTACCCGCAAATGTATCGCAACGAGGTCTCCTCCAGCAACGCCGTGCCGTTATGCGACGGCAGGCACGTCTACTGGGTCTGCGGCGGCGGGATGAAGGGCCCGGGTTCCCACGTCATCGCTTGTTTCGACCTCGGCGGCAAACGCCTATGGAGCTGGCACGACGGCGGCTCCCTGGGGTCCACGGAACACGGCAATCATATCTCGCTGAACCTTGTGGACGGCCGCTTGATCTACGCGGCCAATGGGACGCTCATGGCCCTGGACGCCGCGACCGGCAGGGAGCAGTGGCGAAACTGCCCCGACGATTGGCAAAACATTGGCCATGGCAGCAATTCGCCGCTGGTCGTCAAGATCGGCGGCCAGAGCGCCATCGTCCAGATCCGATACATACACCGTGCCTCGGACGGCACGGTGATCTGCCCGAGCAACCTGGATCTTTGGGGCGTCCTGACGCCCATCGTCGAGAAGGGCGTGATCTTCAACCCCTGCCATTGGTGCGGCTGGAAGGCCCCGGTTTCGTTTATCGGCGTGAAGCTCCCCAGCGGCGCCGGCGCGGCGCGAAGACCAAGACCGTCCTGGACCTGGACGGAAAGGTCGTCACGATGCCCATCCGCGCGGAGGGCGCCATCTTCATGGTGGCCTCGCCCCTGTACGTCAACGGCGTCGTTTATTCGATCGAAATGGGCGGCGGACTGGCCGCCGTGGACACCGTCAGCGGAAAGGCGTTCTACCGCCAGTATTTGGATGGATACAACCGCTACACCCGTTACACGTATGGCGTCGCCGCCAGCCCCACGCTGGCGGGCGCGAACATCTACATCACCGACGACGCAGGCTACACGCACATTATTCGGCCGGGACCGCGGCTCGAGGAATTGGGCCGCAATGTCCTCGAGAACATCCACCCTTCCGGCCTGGGCGGCAACCCGTGCAAGCAGGAATCGTTCTACACGTCGCCCTTCTTCGAGGGCAAGCGCATGTACCTGCGCGGCGAAGAGTACCTCTACTGTATTGGACGCGAATGAAGAGAAATCCTCCCCTGAAACCAATTGGGAAATGGCTCGTGGCGATACTCGTGGCGGGCGAGTTGGCGGGGGCGACCGGGCGGGGCCTCGCTGCCGCGGATGACGTTCCGCAAGCGGCGCCGCCCCTGGGTTCCGCCGACTTTCGGTCATCGCCGCAGCACCCCATGGGTTGGCGTGGGGACGGCAGCGGGCACTATCCCGCGGCCGAACCGCTCGCCAAGTGGTCGGCGAAGGAGAACGTCCTTTGGAAAACCGAGGTTGGTGCGGGCCACTCCTCGCCCGTCGTGGCCGGCAACCGGGTAGTCATCACGACCGAGCCCGATTTGCTGGTGTGCGTGGACGCGGCGACCGGCAAGGAGCTTTGGCGGAAGGCCCACAAGCTCTCCGACCTGCCGGCCGAGTTGAACGCGAAAGCCCCTCAGTTCTCCGGGCAATACGGCGACGCCACGCCGACCGCCGTCAGCGATGGGAAATGGGTTTGGGCGGTTTTCGGCGCGGGCATCGTGGCCTGCCACGACCTGGAGGGAAAAACGCGTTGGATGACCTGGTATCCCGCGCGGCCGACCACCGGTTACGGGCGAACGGCATCGCCGCTGCTGGCCGGCAACCGCTTGCTGGTGCACTTTGGCCCCTTGCTGTGCCTGGATGCGTCCACGGGGACGCTGCTGTGGCAGAACGACAAAGCCAAGGCCAGCTACGGCACGCCCGTTCTCGCCCGGATTGGCGGCGTGGACGTAGTGATCACTCCCAAAGGCCATGTCGTTCGCCTCGCCGATGGAAAGATCCTCGCCGACCAATTGGGCAGTTGCGGCTACGTCAGCCCCGTGGTGCACGACGGCGTGGCCTACTTCATTGACCGCACGATGTCGGCCGTGCAGCTTCCCGAGACGGCCGGCGACAAGATTGAAGGCAAGGAACTGTGGTGCGAGGATTTGGAAGGGGAGTTCTTCGCCTCGCCGCTGATCCACGATGGCCGCGTCTATGCGGTTGACCGCGCCGCCAACTATTACGTCATCGATGCCCGGACCGGCAAAACCGTCTTGAAGAAGACCCTCGACTTGCCGCCCGCCGGACGGAGCGATGGACCGAATGTCTATCCCAGCCCGTGCCTGGCAGGCAAGCACCTATTCGTCGGCAACGACGCCGGCGATGCGGTCCTCATCGAGCCGGGCGATCAGGCCGCGGTTGCGGGAACCAATTCCCTCGGAGCCGGCTCGGGCGGAACGCCCGCCTTCAGCGGCAAGCGCATGTTCGTCCGTGGTGGAAAGTTTTTGTACTGCATCGGAGAGTAATGGCAGGGAGGCACAGACCAAAGCGAGTTCCTACTAGACTTTCTTGGAGATTCTATGAACACACTGCGAATTTCTCTGGCAACTCTTTTCTGCCTTGGCGCGTCGCTCGTGGCCATGCCGGCCGCCCGGGGGGCGGCGGCGGGAAAACATGCGCCCATGGTCAAGATGGACGACGCGAAGTTCAACGACTGGTTGACGCGCTGGCAGAAGAACATCATCGGCGACGCCCGCAACCGCTATTGCGACAAGGCCATGGGCGAGGACATTGCCTGGCTGATCACGCCCTTCACGGACGGTCTCTACTACGGCTACATGGCCACGCGGGACCCCAAGTGGGCCGAGATGCTGATGGACTGGACCGACTCCTGGGTCAAGCGTGCCGTGAAGGAGCCGGACGGCTGCCTCGGCTGGCCGAGCTTCGGAGCGGCCGGGACGAAGGTCGACAACCTCGACGACTTCAATGCCGACAGCATGTTGGGCGAGGCCATGGCCATCCGCGCGGCCGTGCTCCTGGCCGCCGAGATCCGCAAGACCCCCGAGCTGCGGACAAAGTACGCCGCCAAGGCCGACGGCTACCTCAAACTCGCGGAGGCAATTTACGAGAAGTGGGAGCGGCGCGGCGGCTGGCGGCCTGTTGTCCTGGCAGGAAAGACTGGCAAGGACGGCGGAGGCATCAGCCTGGTGCTCCCCTTCGGCATCGACGGCAAAAGCGGCAAGTGGACCGCGGGCTACGCCACACGCAACGCCCCCGGCAACGGCTTCTCGCACCCCGACAACAAGGCCAACCTCGTCGCCCGCTGGCTGCTGGCCATGTCCGACGCCACCGGCAAGCCGCTTTACAAGGAGCGGGCCGAACGATGGTTCAAACTGATGAAGTCGCGGATGAAGCTCAAGGCCAACGGCACCTATGAGATCTGGAACTACTGGCAGCCGGCCGGGCCTTGGGATTATAAGCCCAACGGCGCCACCAAGCACTGGGTGGGCGTGCATCCCAACCCCGGTTACTACCAGATCGACGTGGCGGCCATCGTCGACGCCTACGAGCACGGGCTGGTCTTCAGCCGGGCGGATATCGATCGCCTGATTGCCACCGCGCTGGCCGAGAAACGGTACTGGGACGCCCTCGTGCCCTACAGCGCGGAGATCCAAAAAAAGTTCGAGCAGGGCACGAGGCCGGAGAGCTGGGGGGGACTGAGCGCGGCGCCCTACTACCTGATGCTCCAGGCCCGGCTGCGCCAGGGCGATCGGACCAAGCCGGGACCGGTGAAGCAAGAGACAAACGGCTCGGATTGAGGAGATGACGAATAGGTTCTACCTGCTCGATGCCGGTCCGGTTCCCGACGGTCACGAGGCCGGCTGGATGTACGACGCGAAACGGAAGCTGGTTTACTCGTACGCCACGAACGGTGAAACGTATGCCCTCAAGCTTGATCCGAGAAGCGCGCGGTTGCTGGAGAAACCTGCGGAATAGGATCGGGCGGCGGCGTGCGGGACCAAGATTCCTATCAGTCAGAAGATGCAGAACGGGTAAGGAGGCGGAATATGTCGCTTGGGGGTCTCATTAACTTCATCCTCTTGCCGGCTTGGGTACAGGTACTGATACACCGTTGCGAATCTGATGAGATCCTGCGGCTTGTTGCCAAGCTCGCAAGGTAGTTCCTGCCAAGATTCGGGAGCGCGGGGTCAGGAGCGGGGTCAGCCTTGGGTCATCCATGACTCTCGCTGTTCTCTTCTACTCGGATCAAATGCCTTGCGATCCATAGCGCGAGATCAACCTTAGCTTCGGGAGTCTTGCATTCCGAAAGCAAAGCCGCGGCCTCGCTATCGTGGCCAGTCTGCGCGAGCAGACTACCGAGCTTTTTTCGTTTCGTTTCGCGGCTAGGAATTCTGCGCGGATCGAATTGCGCCGTCGAGAAGTCCGGCTTCAGCATAACCGTCAGTGACGCTGAGCCAAGCCGTCGTTGCGGAATCTCTGGCACCTTTGGAATTGGACGATCAATTGTGCGTCTGCTTCGAACGGCAGTTCTTCCAATTTGTCCCATTCCTTGCCGTCCGGATCTTCCTTCCGGCAATACGCCAGCAATCGCTTCACGCCTCGCGCAACACCACCGGAGCGAACCGTGTCGAACACTTCGTTCAATGCTTGATCAAGATTGAAGTCCAAGGGTACCTCTCGAGTCAGTCGGAATCCGATTGGGACCCGCGATTTGGGACCCGACTGGCGTTGACTATGCAGGCGTCCGACCGCGCAACTTCTCCCGTAAATCGCTCGTCAGAGCTTGAAGCTGCTCCAAGGTCAACGGGCGCAGATCGTCCTCCATTACTGACGGGCACGCGGAGGAGGCCTTGAAGCATCTGGATTGTTTCGATCTTGCCTTGGCGGATGGCGGCGTTGATCTCCGATTCCCGGTCTTGAATCGCTCTTTCTCGTGCGTCGTACATAAGTTTGTCCTAACTGATTTCTGCGATCCTAGTCAGCGTTTCCGTCGCCTGCCGTATCGCTCGCTGCGGCAACAGTTTCACGAGAACCGCGGGCCGAATCACGCCTTGCTTGAGGACGAATCCGAGTATATCATTAAGGCGGTGAATGAAGTTGGAGATTTCAAGATGCCCGAGTTGCAAATCCCAGATCTCGATCAGAAAACAATGTCTTTCCTGCGGCTGTGGGCCGCCGATCACGGTCGCACGATCGAGGATGAAGTGCGGTTCATTCTGCAACGGACCGTCGCCGCGGCCGAAGTCGTGCCAAGCGACCGGGGAACCGCAGAGTCGATTAGGGGTGCCGACGAGCCTGGATGCGAGGGCGAGGCGGCTCAATCTCGCGGGGCTCTCTCCTTGCAGCCGATGACCCTCTCCGCCGAAGATGCCGCGATCATGGAGGAAACGTGGAGCAAAGGTCTTGCTCGTCCCAAGATCGCCATCGTTCCGTTGCCGGAATACGAGGGCTAACCTCCTGGCGGTTGTCCAATGGGCCAAGACTTGCGCGTACAATCTTTCTCCGCGGCGCAACTGCCCGATGTCCAAGACTTTTTCTGCGGCGACGGCTGTTGGCAGATCGAGGTCGCACAATGGATCAAGGGTGAATCGGAGGACAACGCCATTCGCCGCATTGCGCAAGGGACGGAGGTTTGGCTGTATCGAAACGTCGACCGCGAAATCGTCGGCTACGGCTCGCTTGGCACGACGGATTGGTCTTGGCCGCCGCCGAAGGGACCGAAGGAGCTTGTGAGCATAATACCGTACTTCGGCGTTCAGGCACGTTTCCAAGGGGAGCCAGCGGACGGCCCGCGCGACGACCGATTTGCCTACCTGATCATACGGGACCTGGTGGCAAAAGCGGTGCACCATGGCACAAGGGTTCTGGGGCTGTTCGTGGACGAAGACAATCAGCGCGCCATCAAGTTCTACGAGCATGTAGGATTTATGAGATTGTCCACCGGCGGCAAGAAGTATCTGCGGATGTATCTCTATCTTCGTCAGCCGCCCGCGTCCTGACGGCCGCCTTACTTCGGCGCAGGGGTGTAGCCACTGGGGTTCCTTTTGGGCTCCCAAATCGGTTTCGGGAGCTGAAAAACAACGGTGGCTTGGCTTTTCGCGTTCTCGTTGGCCAGTGTCCAACGAACGCCGCACGCCTGGAAATAGTTTTCCTGGGTGTCCAGGTAACTGTAAACACCTTCCCGCCCCCACCGACCCCGCGTCGGTCGGCGGTAAACGAGAAATATGTCGGGAATTCGCCCGTAGCTGATCAGTCATCGCTCCACCGACGCGGGGTCGGCGGGGACGTTTGCAGTCCGCGCTCCTGGCGGTGGGACTCGCCGACCAACCTGCGCTCGGCGCAGGTTGCGGGACGCTGTCCCGGAACGTTGCGGGACAAGGAACCGGAAAAACGCTCGCGCGATCGTCGCAAGGCATTGTCACAAAACGTCTTGCGCCGGTCGACGGGTCCCGTTTTCGGCCTGTCCCTCCGGCAGCGTTGGCGGACGAGACCGCTAGGCGAGGCAAGTCGGATATACGACTTGTTTCGCCCGTCGGAGAAGATGATTCTTCCATTCGTGGCAGAAAATGACCGTCAAGCCCGCAACACGATCGATTTCCGGCAAGAATTCCCGAGCGGGGTCGTACTTGGCGGATGGCCGGCTATTGCGGCTGCTTTTGCTGAGGCTGATAATAACGGACGTTGATCCTATCCAACCAGGAGACCTTCCGATGTACAACAACATGGATTGCACGCGACACGATTTTGTCAGGCTGAGCGCGGGAACCGTTCTCTTCGCGGCGGCATCGGCCGCCTGGCTGCTGTTGTCTGGCAGCGCGATCGCCGCGGAACCCGCCAACGTCCTGCGGGCTGGGGCGGCCATGAAGGACATCACGCCGGAAAAACCCGTCATGCTTGCCGGCTATGCGAGCCGGAAGGAACTGTCCCACGGCATCCACGACCCGCTCTCGGCCCGCGTGGTCGCCTTCGAAGAGAACGGGAAGAAACTGGTGCTCGTTTCGACCGACATCGTCGGCTTCTATGGCGGGACCGCGGCCAGCTATCGAAAGGCGATTCTGGGGGCCTGCGGCTTGCAGCCCTCGGAACTTTTCCTGGCGGCGATCCATACGCACAGCGCCCCGATCGTCGCCCTCGGCGAGAAGGTCCACCCCAACAACGCCGAGTACACGAAGTGGCTGGAAACCCAACTGGTCGCTGCCGTGCGCAAGGCGCTGGCCCACACGACCCCGGTGCAGATCGCCGTGGGGAGCGGTTCTTCTCCGGTGGGCGTAAACCGCCGCGAGTTCGTCAAGGACGCCGCCGGGAAGACCTCGGTGAAACTGGGCCGCAATCCCGCGGTGCTGACGGACCGGGAAGTGCAGGTCCTCCGCGTTTCCCGCGCCGGGCACCATGTACCCCGCTTGGCGGGTACTGCGTGGAACACGCGGTCGGCGGACTGGTCGGCGGCGACGTGGCAGCCGTGGTCTTCGCCTATGCCACCCACAGCACCGCGATGGGCCCGCACAACTACCTCGTCAGCGGCAACGTCCACGGCCTGGCCGCGCAGTTCCTGGAAAAGTACCTGGGAGACGGAGTCGTGGCCCCGGCCTTTGCCGGCGCATCCGGCGACATCGACCCGTGGGTCCGCGTGCTGCCTAAGTTCAAGACGGAAAAGGGCTGGGTTCCGGAGGCGGTGCTGATGGGCACGATGCTCGGCGAGGAAGTGGCAAGCGTGCTGGAGGGCATCAAGAAGTGCGAGCCCGGCGGCCCGATCAAAACGGCCTTCAAGACGCTTACGCTGCCCGTCGAGCGGCGCGTGAAGTTCGACGCCTCCACTGGCGCCGAGTCGCCCGAGTTCAACCTCACGGTGGGCCGGGTGGGCAATGTGGCCATCGTCGGCCTCGGCGGCGAGGTCTTCAACGACATCGGCAAGGCCATCAAGACGGCCTCGCCCTTTCCGCACACCTTGATCATTACGCACTGCAACGGGGCGGCGGGCTACCTGCCGACCAAGGAGGCCTGTCCTGACGGCGGCTACGGCGTGGACAACAGCCCCTTCGCGGCGGATGCAGCGGGAGAGGTCGTCCAGGAGGCAGTGCGCATGTTGCGGGAATTGTGAGAGGCTCGCCTGGAAAGGTGAGGAACGAGATGTAGGGTGTGGTCGAGCGCAGCGAAGACCCACCACAAAAGGCCGAAAAACGGTGGGTCTTCGCTGCGCTCGACCGCACCCTACAGGAAAGAACTCATGACATCATCAATACGCTTTGTGGTCTTGTATGCAACACTCTGCTGTGCGGCCGCCTCGACACGCGCCGGCGAACTTGCCAAGCCGCCCTACCGCGACGCTTCGCTGCCGATCGAGCGGCGCGTGGAGGACTTGCTCGCGCGCATGACGCTCGAGGAGAAGGTAGGGCAAATCAACATGCCCTGCGTTTACGTTCAGGAGTTGGGCAGGACCATCCCGGAAAAAACCGAAGGCGTGCAGAAGTTCGCCGCGGGCACACTGATCAAGGGCTTCGGCCCGGGCGGCGGGTTCTTCACCCTCTCGAACGAGATCCTGCACGAAGGCCCGCGGCAGCAGGCCGAGTTCCTCAATCGCTTGCAGGGGATCGCCGCCGGGACCCGACTGGGCATTCCGCTCTTGCAGAGCGAGGAGGGGACGCACGGCCTGATGTGCCCCGGCGGCACGATCTTCCCGGAAGGCCCCGCGCTGGGCAGCACCTGGAACATGGATCTGCTCGGCCGCGTCTACGCCACCGTGGCCCGGGAGGCCCGCTCCATCGGCGTCCATCAGAACTTCACCCTCGTGATCGAGCCCATCCGCAACCCGCGGCTGGGCCGCAATGAAGAGGCCTTCAGCGAAGATCCTTGGCTGTACTCGCGAATCGCGGAGGCGATCGTTCGCTCGGTCCAGGGCCGCGACGTTTCCGCGCCGGACAAGGTCGTCAGCGGGCTGACTGACTTTCCCGGCCAGAGCCAGCCCGTCAGCGGTCTGGAGCGCGGGGCCATGGAGTTCTCCGACCGGACGATGCGGGAAGACTTCTTGCCGCCCTGGCAGGTGGCCATCCAGAAGTGCGGAGCGTTGGGCGTCATGGCCGGTTACCCCGCGGTGGACGGCGTGCCCACCCACGCCTCGCAGAAATGGCTGACTCGCATCCTCCGCCAGGAGTACGGCTTCGACGGCCTCGTGCTCTCCGAGGGCGGCGGGATCGGGACCCTCGTGTACGAAGGCGTGGCAGCGACCCAAAAGGAGGCGGGGGCGCTGGCCTTGGCGGCCGGCGTGGATGTGGGCATCTCCTTCGAGTCGGGCTACATGCAGGACCTGCTGGCCAGCGTCCGCGAAGGGAAGGTGCCAATCAGCCTTGTCGATCGCGCCGTGCGCCGCGTGTTGAAGCAGAAGTTCCGCCTGGGATTGTTCGAAAAGTCCCTGGTCGACCCGGAGCACGCAGTGCGGACCGTCCACTGTCCGGCGCACCAGGACCTGGCGCTGGAAGCCGCGCGGGAAGCGATCGTCCTCTTGAAGAACGACCACGGCCTGCTGCCGCTGAAGAAGACCATGCGGTCGATCGCCGTGATCGGGCCGGATGCGGACGACGCGCATAGCCAACTCGGCGACTACGTCCCTCACAAGATCCCCCAGCACATTGTCACGGTGCTGGAAGGCGTCCGGCAGATCGTCCCCGCCGGGACCGAGGTGACGTACGTCAAAGGCTGCGAAGTGATCGGCCCGGGGCCGGACGAGATCCAGAAGGCCAAAGAAGCGGCGGCGCGCGCCAACGCAGCCATCGTGGTCGTGGGCGAGAGCAGCGGCTGGGGCCAGGAAAAACCATCGACCGACGGTGAAGGCCGTGATTCGGCGACCCTCGAATTGACGGGCCGCCAGGAGGAACTGGTGAAGGCCGTGCTGGCGACCGGCAAGCCCACGGTGGTCGTACTGATCAACGGCCGTCCGCTGGCCGTCCGCTGGATCGCGGCGCATGTTCCTGCCATCATCGAGGCCTGGCTGCCGGGCGAAAAGGGCGGGCAGGCCGTGGCCGAAGTCCTCTTCGGCAACGTCAATCCCGGCGGCAAGCTTTCCCTGACCGTTCCCCGGCACGTCGGCCAATTGCCCGTCTACTACAACATGAAGAAGTCGAAGCGTTACTGGCAGCGCTACGGCTGGGGGCACGCCTACGTGGACCTGGAGCCCACGCCGCTGTACAATTTCGGCCACGGGCTGAGCTACACGCGCTTCGAATACAGCGGATTACAGTTCAGCGCCAAGGAAATCGGCCCGGCAGACGGCGTCGAGGTGCGACTGCAAGTGAAGAACAGCGGCGACCGCCCGGGCAAGGAGACGGTCCAGCTCTACGTCGAGGACCTGGTGAGCAGCGTTTCCACGCCCGTCAAGCAATTGCGGGGATTCGCCAAACTGGCCCTCGCAGCGGGCGAGGTCAAGACCTGCCGGTTCACGTTGGGTCCCGACGATCTGGCGCTTTACAACGCGGATATGAAACGTGTGGTCGAACCGGGCCGCTTCCGCGTGATGGTCGGCTCTTCCTCGGAAGACATCCGGCTCACAGGCGAGTTCCTGGTCAAGTAGGGTTGTATGATGTCCGGCGGAACTACCGGCGCCAAGCCGGGACTAAAACGCGTTTTGGGGTTGTGGGCGCTGGTGATCTACGGCATCATCCTCGTCCAGCCCACCGGCGCTATGCCGCTGTACGGGATTATTTGCGATAAAGCCCACGGCCACGTCGTTACGACCATCCTGATAGCCATGGTCGCCATGCTCTTCACGGCCATCAGCTACGGACGCATGGCCAACGCTTATCCCACGGCGGGCTCGGCCTACAGCTATGTCGGCCAGGAGTTGCACTCGTCGCTGGGCTATCTGACTGGCTGGGCGATGGTCTTCGATTACGTGCTCAACCCCGTTCTTAGCGTAATGTTCTGCAGTTACACCGCGAGGCGGGTTCTGGGTTGGGTGGCCGAGCGTTGGACGACGTGGGAGTTTGCACAGCATGTGCCGTATTGGGCCTGGGCCGTATTCTTTGCCGTGCTGTTTACCGGCATGAACCTGCGGGGAATCCAGTCCAGCGCACGGACGAACAAGTGGATCGCCGCCGGCCTGATGGTGGTTGTCGTCTTGTTCTTGCTCGCCGCCGGCGGGTACATCTGGGCGGACCCTCAACCGATGGCCGGACGCTTCTTGCGACCGTTTTACGACCCCGAGTCGTTCGACTTGACCGACGTTTCCTCGGGTGCCGCGCTGGCGATGCTCACTTATATCGGATTCGATGCCATCTCCACGCTCTCCGAGGAGGCGCACAATCCGCGTCGCAACATCCTGCTGGCCACCGTTCTGACCTGCGTGGTTACCGGCGTCCTGGCCGGGTCGCAGGTTTATGCCTCTGGCATGGTCTGGCCCAGCAACCAGTTCCCCGACCCGCCAACCGCTACCGGCGACATCGCGCCGAGCCGGCGGGAACGCCCTGTTCCTTACCGTCAGCATGGCACTCTTGGTCGCGCAAATTGGTTCCGGCGCGGGGCGCACATGGCCGGCGGGCGGCTCCTTTACGGCATGGGCCGTGACAACGCCATCCCACGGCGATTCTTCGGCGCGCTCAATCCACGCACTCGCATCCCGCAGAATAACATCATCCTGATGGGCGTTATCGCGCTGCTCGGCGGCCTTGTTGGATGCTTCGAGCATTTCACCCTTTCCCTCCCCCGGTTGACCTTGGGCAGCAAGCCGTGGAACCTTGGCTTCGCCTGGAACAAGGTGACGATGGAGCCCTTCGACATCGCTTGCGAAATGCTTAACTTCGGCGCCTTGATCGGTTTCATGGGCGTGAATCTCTCCGCCTTCGTCCGCTACTGCCTCCGCGGCAATTGGAAGAACCCGCTGAACCTGCTGCTGCCGCTGGCCGGCTTCCTGATTTGCCTCTATCTCTGGTACAACCTTAACCCGCTGGCGCAGATCGCGGGTATGGCATGGCTTGCCACCGGATTCATCTACGGGGCCTGGAAGACCAACTGGTTCCGCCGTAAAATCGAGTTCACCGTACCCGATGAAGAAACGATAACTGAATTCCCGACGCTCCCAGACCCAAAGGAAAAATCCCCATGAAGATCAAATGGCCCGAGCCCTTTCCGGCGCTTACTGGCTCGACGAAAGCGAAGAGAAAGCCGTCTTGGACGTGCTTCGCCGCAAGTCGCTGTTCCGCTTCTACGGGCTGAAAAAGCCCAAGTACGCCGAGATGCTGGAGCGGACCGCGTGCAAGCTGTACGGCGTCAAGCACGCCTTGGCCGTCAACAGCGGCACGGGGGCGCTGGCCACCGCCATGACGGCCCTGGGCATGGGGCCGGGCTGCGAGGTCATCATGCCGGCGTTTTTCTGGGTGGCGACGGCCGGCGCGGCGGTCCAGGCCAATGCCATCCCCGTGCTCTGCGAAGTAGACGACAGTTTCTGCATGGATCCCCACGATCTTGCCCACAAGATCACCCCCCGCACGAAGTTGATCGTCCCGGTCCACATGGCCGGCGTGCCCTGCGACATGAAGGCCATCATGGCCGTCGCCGACAAGCATGGAATTCCCGTGCTGGAGGATTGTGCCCAGGCCAACGGCGCAAGCTTTCAGGGCCGGAAGCTCGGCACCTTCGGCGCCCTGGGCATATTCAGCCTGCAATGGAACAAGAACGCCACGGCCGGCGAAGGCGGGCTGATCGTCACCAACGATGCGAAACTCTACGAGCGCTGCAATGCCGCACACGATCTCGGCATCCCCTGGGCGGGCAGCGCGCCGAACCCGGCGGGGGCGGTCACCTGGGGCGGCGGGCGGCGGATGAGCGAATTGACGGCGGCCGTCGCCTTGCAGCAACTCAAGAAGCTGCCGGCGATCGTGCGGCACATGCAGGGCTCCAAGCAACGCATCAAGGCTGCCCTGGCCGGCACGCCCGGTCTCGCCTTCCGGCGGCTCAATGACGAGGGCGGCGACGCCGGCCCGTTCCTGGTGATGGTGTTCGCCGACGAGGCCAAGGCGAAACGCGTGGTCGAGCAGATGCAGGCCGCGGGACTGGCCAGCGCCGTTCGTTTGGCCGACTACGGCCTGCACATTTACTACAACGTCCAGCAACTGGCGGGAAAAGTCCCGCTATCGCCCGCCGGCAACCCCTGGAGTTTGCCGCAGAACCTGCCAAGCGTCCGTGATTACCGCAAGGGCGCTTGCCCGCGCAGCGACAGCCTGTTTGCCCGCTCCATCCTCTTACCGGTCCCCTCGCGGCTCACTGTGCGGCAGGAGGAGGCGGCCGTGGAGATCATCAAATCAGCGATGGACTCTGGCGATAAAGACTGAACATGGAGCGAGACCAGCTTCGCGAACTCCATTACATAACTCCGATCAGCAACGTGCCAAGCATTTTGGAGCGCGGATTATTGTCGCACACCTTGGCGATGAAGGTTCGCCACGCTTCCATCGCGAAAGAGGCGGTCCAGGACCGCAGAAGAAAGGTCGTGATTCCTAATGGGTTGCCGCTGCATCGCTACGTCAATCTCTATTTCTGCGCCAGGAATCCGATGCTGTTCGCCCGGCAGGACCAACATGACTCGATTGCCGTCCTTCGTATCGATACAGCCGTCCTGGATCTCCCCGGTGTCGTCGTTTCCGATCAAAATGCCGCCAGCAGGTATGCACGTTTTGGTGCATCGCCCGCAGCCCTTCGATTCGTGGACTTCCAGCGAGTTTTTGCGGAATACTGGACCGCCCCGGACGACCCGATTGCCGAATGGCGCAACAAATCGATAAAATGTGCAGAGGTGCTGGTTCCCCGCCAGGTCGAGCCGAAGTTCATCTTGGGAGCGTATGTCTCCGGACAGCGGGGAAATGAGTTGATCGTCAACCTTGCAGCAAATTTGAGGGTAACGATTGATCCGGGTTTGTATTTCCTCAAATAGGTGGTGTTATGGCAACCGTTTTAATCGGCGACCTGTTCAGTTCCCAGGCTCAGACGCTGGTGAACACCGTAAATTGCGTCGGTGTCATGGGCAAGGGTATCGCGCTGCAATTCAAAGAGCGTTTTCCCGAGATGTTTGCCGACTATCAGGCACGCTGCGCACGAGGCGAGGTTCAGCTTGGAAAGCCCTACTTGTTCAAACGCCTCCTCACGCCGTGGGTGCTGAATTTTCCAACCAAGGACCACTGGCGCTCGGTTTCGCAATTGACGGATATCGTTCGCGGCCTCGAACACCTGGCGGAGAACTATCGCCCTTGGGGAATTACGTCGCTTGCGGTCCCGCCCTTGGGATGTGGTTACGGCGGGTTGGAGTGGAGGGTTGTCGGCCCGACAATGTATCGCTACTTGTCCAGTCTCGATATCCCGATTGAACTATATGCCCCTGCGGGTACGCCAGAGGGGCAATTGCGAGCGGACTTTCTCACCCATTCGCCCGCGCCGTCCGCGACCGTTCATTCCAACGGATCGGCCCCGAAGATTCAGCCTGCTTGGATCGCCGTGGTGGAGATTCTCCGACGCATTACCGAAGAATCGTACCATTGGGCGATTGGCCGTACCGCGTTTCAGAAGCTGGCCTACTTTGCAACCCAAGCCGGACTGCCGACCGGTCTTCAGTTTCACCGCGGAAGCTACGGGCCCTTTTCGGAGGATGTCAAGCCGATGGTAACTCGGCTCGTCAACAACGGCGTGCTGCAAGAGGAGCGAGTTGGACGAATGTTTCGCGTTGTGCCCGGACGCACTTACGCTGACGCGGCGGCAGCTTATCGCGAGGCGATCTCCGGCTGGGAACCGATCATCGATCGCATTGCGGATCTGTTCCTTCGCATGGATACCGGCCGCGCAGGAAATTGCCGCAACCGTCGATTTTGCTTCACGCGAATTGACTGCGCAAAAGGGTCGTAAGCCAGACGAAGCGGAAGTTCTCTCTGAAACGATGCGATGGAAACAGCGCCGTCAACCGCCGCTCGAAGCAAATCAGGTGGCCGAGGAAATCCGGAGTTTGAACCTCCTCGGTTGGCTTGATCTACCGCCAAGCCCCAGCCTCCCCGTGTCGATGGAGGCAATGCTCGATGTGTAAGCGACCGCTCTACTGCATGGCGCCGATGGGACCCCCGCCGGCAGGCAACGCGGCGATGATTCGAGTGATTGGAATCCTATCGTATAATCAGCGACACAAGAATCCGCAACTGGGTCAATTTGTCTCTTCAATCGCCAATCCATCGGTGAATCAACAGCGGCACTGGCGCCAAATTGGCGAACGCACCCTCCACGATTTCGTGCCATTCTGCTGGGCAACGCACACGCCCATGCAGTACGTAACCATGCGAGACAAGGTAATTCCGCAGGACGAACTTGTTTTTTTCGTCTGTGATGCGGAGGAAATCCTTGAATTGCCCGGGATCTGGACGTCGGATGGCAATACGGCGTCTAACGAAACGTCTGTTTTTCCGGGCGCGGAGCGGAACCCCTATTGGACTGGAAGATTATCAACACACGGGATTGCTATTGGAAGGAATACAAACGAAAGAAGTGCGCGGAGGTGCTGGTGCCTGACTGCGTGCCACATGAATTCATCAAACGGGTTTACGTGTTTTCCGACGCCGCCCGAGCCGAACTTGATCGTCGCACTGACCTTCTTCGTACCGCGGTTGCAATTACGGGAGTTGCTCCCGTCGAAGGTCTGCCGCGATGTTTACTACCCCATGAACTAGGAGGACCTTTCCATGCAGCATCCAGGCACAGCGGCCGAATTCGAAACCCGTTACGAGTGGCTGCGGCCCGCGCAGCTTGTCCAGCGACGCAACGCCTGTCCATTGGTCATCGTCCCCGTGGCGCCGTTGGAATATCATGGCCCGCACCTGCCGGTCGGCTGCGACATGATCAATGTCTCGGAGGTGGCCCATGCCGTCTGCCGCAAGCTCGGCCGAGGCGTGGTGCGGCCGGTGCTGAGCGTCGGCACCGAACGCGAGCGCCCGCCCGAAATGCTCCCCTGGCTGGGCTTTTCTCCCGGAACCTACGTGGTGGGTATGGACTTCCCCACCCGGCTCTGGAACAGCCACTATCTGCCCGAAGAGGTCTTCGCCCTCGTGCTCCTGCGCGGAACTGGCGATCCTGATCGGGCAAGGCTACCGCTACGTGTTCGTCGCCAGCGGGCATGGGGCCGTCAACCAGCAAGCGACGATCGACCGGCTGTGCATCGAGCTGCAGAACACGACGCCTGCCCGCCTGGATCACCAACTGACGATCTGCCGGGAAGCGGTGGAGACGGGACTGGCGGGACATGCCGACGTTGTCGAGACGTCGCTGTTGATGCACTACCAGCCCGGCGCGGTCGATTTGGCGACCCTGCCGCCGCGCGCGGTGCCCATCCGATACGAGGATTACTCGGTGGTCGACGGGGCCGGGTTTTCCCCCACTTACGATCCGCAGCACGTCGTGCGGCACGACCCGCGCGACGCCACGGCTGGGCAGGGCCGAAAGTGGTTCGAGGACTGCGTGCAAGAAATGGCCGCGCGCATCCAGCAGTGGATGGCCGGCTGATGAAGGGGGGCCTGTCTGATGAGTAGTCCGCTGAGCATGATCGACCTGGCCATCATCGTGGCCTCGTTGGCGCTGGTCTTCCTGGTGGGCGTGTTGGGGGGACGCCGCAGGGCGGAGACGGTGCGCGGCTACTTTCTCGCGGAGAACAAGATGCCGTGGTGGCTGATCGGCACCGCCTTCGTCGCCACCGGCATCTCCAGCGAACAGATGATCGGCACCGTGGGCCGCGCCTACAAGGACGGCATGGGCATCGCCAACTGGGAGTGGTTTTTCCTGCCGGTCTACTCCCTGGTCCTGATCGTTTTCATTCCCGTGTACCTGAAGAACCGGGTCACTACCATACCGGGATACCTGGCCGATCGCTTCGGACCGCTCTGCGGCACGATCTATTCGTGCGTCCTGCTGTTCGTCTACGTCTTCGTCTACATGGTGACCGTGCTGTACAGCGGCAGCCTGGCCTTTGCCGAGCTGACGGGCTGGCCGCTGTACGCGGTTCTGTTTCTGACGGCCTTTTTTGTGGGGGCCTACAGCATCCGCGGCGGAATGGCCTCGGTGATGTGGGCCGATCTGGTGCAGTGCATCCTCTTGATGACGGGCGGCGCGACGATCTTCCTGTTGGCGCTGGGCAAGATCCCTGGCGGCTGGGGGGCGATGGTCGCCGCCAGCCCCGAGCGGATGCACCTCTATCAACCGCCGGGCCACGAAATGGCGCCGTTCCTGGGCATGATCCTGGCCACATTCTGCGGGTTCGCCTGGTATCAGGTGGGCAACCAGGCGATGATCCAGCGGATGCTGGGGGCCCGCTCCACGTGGGACGCTTTGATGGGCCTAGTGCTGGCCTCGTTCATCAATTGCTTCCGCCCGCTGGTCACCTGTTTCCTGGGACTGGTGGTGTACCACTGGATCCAGGTGATGCACCAGGCCCCGCCGCTGGAAAACCAGGATACGGCGTTCACCTTCGCCTTGGCCCACCTGGCGCCCGGCTGGGGAGTGCGCGGCGTGGTGCTGGCGGGTCTGATTGCCGCCGTGATGTCGGCCACCAGCGCGCTGGTCAACTCCACCTCCACGCTGTTTGCCACCGACATCTACCAGAAGCTCATCGACCCCGCCGCCAACGAGCGCCGCGTGGTGGCGGTCGGCCGGATTTCGGCCTTCGCCGCCCTGCTCATTGCCGCCTGCATCGCGCCGGTCGTCGGCCATTTGGGCGGCATCTTCCAGTTCTTCCAGACCGCCATTACTTACATCGCTTGCCCCTTCATGACCACCGTGCTCATCGGCATGCTCTGGAAGCGCATGAACTATGCCGCCGGCCTCTTCGGCCTGGTCGGCGGGCTGCTGATCCAGGTCGCCACGGCCATTCTCTTCAGCGGGCACGTACCGCCGCTGCCCAAGCTACATTTCTTCTACCTGGGCGCGATATCGCAAGTGGTCATCGCAATCGGCATCGTCGTCGTGACCCTGGCCACTCCCGCTCCCGATGCGGAGAAGGTGGCGCCCTACGTGTGGCGGCTGGCGCTGTTAGACCAATACGACGAGGGCGCCCGCCGGCCCTGGTATCAACAGCTCAAGTTCTGGTGGGGCCTGATCGCCGTCGTCTGGTTCGCCATCTACTGGCGATTTTGGTGAATGCCGGGGTGCCCCGGTCCGCCTGGTTTTGCATCAAGAGATGGCGAACCAAGGACCGGCGAATCAATACCCGAACGAGAGCTGGTTTCAGTCGACTACCTTGAAGCGCCGGTTGTCGGCGTTGCGGTTGTCCCATTCCATCGGGATCCTGATGACCTGGCCGGGCTTGAAATCGTACTTGATGGACCAAGTGATGAAAGCCAGGTCTTGCGAGAAGAATTTTATGAGGTTGTCATCTTTGACCAATCTCACGACGACCTGGACGCTCTCCGCGTCGAGGTCCTTGCCATGGGCGTCCTTGTCTTTGACTTCCAGAACTTTGGCGATGACGCTGTCCTTGGGCATTTCTTTGGGCGGGTAGGGAAAAGAGTTACGCGGCAAACGGTAACAAGGCCAGATGTCATAGGATTACTGAGTCCTGGCAACGCGGACCCCCGAGTAGTAGTTCCGGTTGAACGGCCTGACCCCGCCGCGAATGGCGGAACGGGCGAAGTCCGGCCTGTAGTACCAGGAACCGCCACGAAGGACACGGTCATTGCCGGAATCTGGGCCGGTTGGATCGTCTGCGGGGGACGTGGCGTAGTATTTCGCCCCGTACCAATCCGCGCACCACTGCCAGGCATTTCCGTGCATGTCGTAGAGCCCGAAGGCATTGCGCTTGAACTTTCCCACCGGAGCCGTGAACACGTAGCCGTCACTGGCTTTGATCGTGTATTTCCAATCCGGGAACTTCGCCTTGTACGTCGCGTCGGCCACGTTGCCGACTTTAGCCAGCGTCTCGGGATCGTCGCCGCTGTAATAGCGGCTTGTCGTCCCGGCGCGGCAGGCGTATTCCCACTCGGCCTCCGTGGGCAACCGGTAGGTCTTGCCTTCCTTCTTGCTGAGCCACTTGCAGAAGGCCACCGCATCGTTCCAGCTTACGTTGACAACCAGGTGCTCGTCGGTCTGCTCGAAACCCGCGTTCCGCCAGGAATAATTCTCGTTGAAGCCGGACGCCTTCTTGTCGGGGTCCCAACCGAAGGCCCCCTTGAACCCGACGTCCTTCTCTGCGTCCGTCTTGTACGCTGTGTCGGCGACGAACTACCGGAACTGGCCCCGCGTGACATGGTAAGTACCCAGGTAGAATGGTTTCGTGATTCGCACGCGGTGCTGCGGGTGCTCGTCCTTGAAAAAGTCTGCGTTCAGAAGATCCTCACTGTAGGTCTTGTTGAAGAAGGCAGCCGTGGCCTCCGCTGACTCACCACTGCCCATCTTGAACTCGCCCGAAGGGATGAGAACCAGTTCCATCTTCACTCCACCACCCAAGTCCGCCGCAACCTTCTTCGGCGGCTCTTTCGTCTGGCCGAAAGCGGTTCCCGCTATTGTGTAAAGCACGATGCACCCAATCACGAGGTTTCTCATAACGCGTCCTCCCATAAGAGATTGTAGTGGCCCGGCCATGCTCACGCCGATCCACAACGGCCGATGGACTCTGCCAACTGACAGGAATTTCGATCAGAGGCAATGCCCCTAATCGTATCGGGGACGCCGGGCGCTGGGAAGAGTCCGTCGAAAAGCCGCCTATTGGGTGGCGGCAAGGCGGCGGGCAGCCCGTTTCCGACGACGACGGGCCTGGGCCTCGCGGGATTCCTCTTCCCGCCAGCCCGGCCTTCCAGGATGGACGGATCTTCATCCGTGGCAGCGATCACTTGTTCTGCATTGGCGTTGATCGCAAGGTTGCGCAATGAGAGCATTGCAATACCGCTCGCAGTTGAGGTTGTCCGAATCGCGAGGTACTTGCCCTCGCGCGGTCCCGACGGGATAATCGTGGCTGTTCACGCTACTGCTTTTGGCGGTGTACCATGGCTTTCGGGCAAACCATCGATTTATCGGTGGTCCTGACAATCCTTGCCGCGTCCTGCGGCGGGTGGACCCAAACGTACATGGTCCAAATTCACGAATGTTCTAACTCTAACCCCCGGATGATCTCATGTCGAAACTCAAAACGACTGTGGCCGCCTTTCTCGCCCTATCGGCGGTCGGTGGTATCATTGCCGGTTCGTCGCAGCCGACCAAATCGGATGACGACGCCAAGAGCAGTTCCAGCCCAATCGCGGCCGGCAAGAGTGCCCATCCGGCGGGCACCGTGCCGACACCCTCTGCCAAAGAGGTTACCAAAGGCGATGGAGTGCCGCCCGTAGCGGAACCTTCCGCCACGGCTCAAATCCAAACCACCGGCGTACCGGGCTCGGCCAGTACGACAACTACCATCAGCGGCAAACAGCTTCCGCCGCCCGATCCCAAGTTCGGCGGAGTGATCAAGGAAAAGGCATCGGAGTCGAAAGCCTGGTGGGCACCGCGCGTGGTGCCGCCTAAGGGCGCTCCCAACGTGCTGCTCATCATGACGGACGACGTCGGCTTCGGTGCGCCGGGCACGTTCGGTGGCGTCGTTCCGACACCGGCTATGGATCGCATTGCAAAGAACGGGCTACGTTACACGAATTTCCACTCCACCTCGCTCTGCTCGCCCTCGCGCGCGGCGATCATCACCGGGCGCAACCACCACGTGGCTGGCTTCGGGGTGGTGGGCGAAATCGCGACGGGCTTCCCGGGCTACGACTCGGTCATCCGCAAGGAGAACGGCACAGTCGGCGCTATTCTGAAGGACAACGGATACGCGACCTCGTGGTTCGGCAAGGATCACAACACGCCCTTCTATCAATCGACCCAAGCCGGGCCTTTCGAGCAGTGGCCGAACGGTATGGGCTTCGAGTACTTCTATGGCTTCGTCGGCGGTGACACCAGCCAGTGGCAGCCAAACCTGTACCGCAATACGACGGCCATCTACCCCTTCGAGGGCAAGCCGGGCTGGAACCTGACCACAGCCATGGCCGACGAGGCGATCCAATACATGAAGGAGATCAAGGAGATCGCGCCCGACAAGCCGTTCCTCGTCTATTACGCACCAGGCGGCACGCACGCTCCGCATCATCCGACGCCGGAGTGGATCGAGAAGATCAGCCGCCAGCACCTCTTCGACGGCGGCTGGAACAAGCTGCGCGAGACCATCTTCGCCAATCAGAAGCGGCTGGGGATCATGCCCGAGAACGCGAAGCTGACCCCTTGGCCGAAGGACCTGCCGGAGTGGGACTCGCTTAGTTGGGATGAGAAGAAATTGTTCATCAAGCAGGCCGACGTCTATGGGGCTTACCTCGCGTACACCGACTACGAAATCGGTCGGGTGATCCAGTCGGTCGAGGACATGGGCCAGCTCGACAACACCTTGATCATCTATATCAGCGGCGACAACGGCGCGAGCCCGGAAGGCATGATCAATGGCACACCGAACGAGTTCACCACTTTCAATGGCGTTCCCGTGCCGGTCAAGGACCAGCTTCTCTGGTACGAGTTCTGGGGGTCCGACCGGACCTTCCCGCACTTTGCGGCACCCTGGTCGTGGGCACTGGACGCGCCGTTCAAGTGGATGAAGCAGGTGGCGTCGCATTACGGCGGGACCGCCCAGGGCGTGGTCATGTCGTGGCCCGGCCACATCAACGACGCCGGGGGCATCCGCCGCCAGTTTCACCACCTCATTGACATCGCTCCAACCATTCTCGAAGCGACCCGCATCCCGTTGCCGGACACGCTCAACGGCATCAAGCAGCGCCCCATGGACGGCGTGAGCATGGTCTACACGTGGGACAAGGCGAACGCCAACGCCTCGTCCCGGCACACCACACAGTACTTCGAGATGCTCGGCAACCGCGCCGTCTACCACGACGGCTGGGTGGCATGCACGACCCCCGCGACGCTCCCGTGGGAGCTGAGCACCAAGCCGCCGCCCGACGTGATTACCGGGTACAACTGGGAGCTATACAACGTCGGTGATCAGCAAAAGGAAGATCCCACCGAGTCCAACGACCTGGCTGCCCGGATGCCGGAGAAACTCAAGCAGATGCAGGACATCTTCTACGCCGAGGCGAAGAAGTTTGACGTACTGCCGCTCGACAACACATCGCTGACGCGCTGGAATGCGCCGAAGCCGAACCTCACGGCGGGACGAACGGTCTTCACCTATACGGGAGGACTGGTCGGTGTCCCCAACAGCGGCGCTCCGAGCATCCTGAACAAATCATACACCATTACCGCCGAGGTCGAGATCCCCGCAGGTGGCGCGGAAGGCATGATCGTCACCGACGGCGGGCGATTCGGCGGCTACGGGCTCTACCTGAGCAAGAGTTATAACTATTGGCTCGAAGATCGGCTGTTCAAGACCGCAGGCATAGCGATGCTTCTCGCCGGCGTCCTCCTGACCTGGATCGGCAGGAGCCGAAAATGGTCGAGCGGGAAGCGGTGGATTGGCTATGGGATGCTGACGCTTGGCCTAGTCTGGGCGGTTGCGGTGTCTGCGACAGGGTTGTTGAATTTGGGCCAGGGCAAGCCGGTGTTCCTCTACAACCTGCTGGACCTCAAACGCACGATCTGGGCAGGGCCTGAGTTGGGCTCGGGTAAGCATACCATCGTCTTCGACTTCAAGTCTGATGGTCCAGGCTTGGGCAAGGGAGGGAAGGGCGTGCTCTCCGTGGACGGTAAGGAAGTGGCCAGGAAATCCATGGAACACACCACCCCGATCACGTTCCCGGAGGACGAAACCTTCGACATCGGCCAGGATACGCGCACCGGCGTTGCGATGTTGGAGTATCGCTACGATGTCCCGTTTAAGTTCACCGGCAAGATCAACAAGGTCACCTTCAGCCTTGGACCGGAGCAGTTGACGGCAGAGGAACAAGCGGAGCTGCAAAAGGCCCGCGCCCGAGCACGCGATGAGCTTTAACTGCAATGAAGCGGGTGCTTATTCTTACCGCTGTGGCCGAAGTCGCGACTGGCGTGGCGTTGCTGATGGTTCCGTCGCTCGTTGGGCGGTTGTTGCTCGGTGAGGAGCTTACCGGCGTCGCCATACCCGTGGCACGCGTGACCGGCATCGCCCTGATCGCGTTAGGGGTCGCCTGCTGGCCGGGTCCGCCACTGATCGGCATGTTGACCTACAGCGCGGCTGTCACGCTGTATCTCGCCTACGTCGGTTTCGTGCGCGGTTTGACCGGCATACTATTGTGGCCAGTGGTCATCCTGCACCTGATCCTGACGGTACTCTTGACTCGGGCATTAACAAGCGACAAGGAGACGAAGACGTAAAGGAATAGACCCTGCCCGCTTGGTTTTATCCGACACGGCTTGTACCTTAGACCATAGCGGGGTGCGGGCGTCGCCCACCGGCTTTGCATCCCTTGCTTACAGGGGCGAGTAGCTTGGCGCGGCAGCGGAGTTGGAGCTGCGATAGGCGATGGCGATTCGTTGACGGTTACACTTTACCGTGGGCGCGCCGGCGCGCGCGGGCACTTCACTCGACCACCTTGAAGCGCCGGTTGTCGGCGTGGCGGTTGTCCCATTCCATCGGGATCCTGATGACCTGGCCGGGCTTGAAATCGTACTTGATGGACCAAGTGATGAAAGCAAGGTCTTGCGAGAAGAATTTTACGAGGTTGTCGTCTTTGACCAATTTTACGACGACCTGGACGCTCTCCGGGTCGAGGTCCTTGCCCCGGGCGTCCGTGGTATGATCAATTGCAGAGCGAATGTACCCAGGACGAGGAAGTGTCCCCATGACAAGGAGTGACGACTTGGAAGCCGATTATTGCCTGTTTCGACTGGCCTTGCTGATCTGCCTGCTGCTCGGTTTCGTGGCCCAACCGCTTTCCGCCGACCATGGGTACATGGTGCCCGCCGGCACGGTTCGCATCGGCAGTGTTGAGGTTCCCGCCGACTGCCCGCTGGCCCGGAACGAGCATCCGCGCCTGCTGTTGAACAAGGCCCAGCTTGCGGAGATCCGCCGGCGGGTCGCGAAACCGGGCCTGCGGGAAATCTACGAACAGCTCAAGAAGACGGTCGATGACGGACTGGCCCATGGCAGCACGCGAGCCCGTTCCGCCCAGGTGCCGTTGGGCATCCTGTACCAGATTACCGGCCGCAAGGAATACGGCGAGGCCTGCCGTGCCGCGGTGCTCAAGGGCCCGTTCGGCGTCTACGCCACGGAGGGGGCTTATGGATATGACCTGTGCTATGACCTGCTCACGCCTGGCGAGCGCCGGCAGTGCGAGCAGAAAATGCTCGCCTTCGTCAAGCAGCCGTACCGCGAAGCGGCGCGGTTCATCCAGTGTGTGGCCCTCTACGGCAGCGGTCTGGAGGAGGAGACTGTTGCCCACACGTTTGGCGAGCTTCACGGCTGGTGCCTGGCACGGAAAGTCCATCTCAATCGTTGGGCCGAAGATCGGGGCGGCGACGACAACTCCCACGGCTACATCGGACAGCATGAGTACGTGGGCACGATGGGCGCCTATCAAGCCTGGCGCGGCTACCGGCGAGAACTGGTTTGACGGCCTCCTCTGGGCCAAGACCATGGCCCCTTACTACATCTACCATTATCCGCCCGGCCGGACCACGACCGCCAACGTGGGCATCAACTCCTGGGGCGTCAACGGCTATCCCGAGGAAACCGGGGCCTGCGATTTCACTTCCATCGCCCAAAGCCTGTGGAAGTGCGGGCTGACGAGTTGGTGGATCCAGAACGTCGTCGTTCGCCGGAAGTACGACTATGAAATCCTGGAGGGCCACTGGGGACCGGTCCTCTGGTTCGACCCGGAGGTGCCGGTGCTCCCGCCGGAGCGGTTCCCCGAAGACATGCTCTTCAAGACCCGCGGCTACGTCTCGATGCGGAGCGACTGGGGGAAAGACGCCACGTTCGTGCATTTCCACTGCGGCCGCTTCGAGAGCGACGCCCGCAACCATGCGGATAATAACGCATTCCTGGTCTACCGCAAGGCATTCCTGGCGTGCGACAGCGGCACGCGCGGGCTCAACAACCCCGAACAGACGCAGTACTCCGACGGCCGGCACCACGAGCGCTACTTCGCCCAAACCATCGCCCACAACAGCCTGACGGTGGGGACCGAGGAAATCCAGGGCCGCTCCCGCGCGGTGTGCGGCGGGCAAGTCTCGCGCGTGCCGGACGATTGGCTCCGGACGTATGGCTTGCCCGTCAACGAGGAGAACCGCTACACGCGCCAGGCGGGCACGATCGTCGCCTACGCAACGGCTCCCGCGTACTGCTACGCGGCCGGGGATGCCGCTCGCAGCTACTCGCCCCACCGCGTCCGCCATTTCACCCGGCAGCTACTGTACGTCCGACCCGGCGCGATCGTGATCTTCGATCGGGTCACGGCCGTGCAGGCGGACGATCCCAAGCGGTGGTATCTGCACACGATGGAGCAGCCGCTGTGCGTCAACGGCGAACTCCAGCCCGATCGGTCGGTGCATCCCGAGGGCCATTTTCTTGCCACCGGCGACACGCTCCGCGCGGCCCACGGCGGCAGCGTTCTGTTCTCGAAAACGGTGCTGCCGCGGAAGGCGGTCATCCGCGTGCTGGGCGGTCCCGGCCACCAGTTCGAGGTCAACGGCGAGAATTACGACATGTATCCGCAGTGGTGGAAGCAGGTCGGCACGAAGGAATACCAGGAGCAGATCGGCATCGGTTGGTGGCGCGTGGAAGTCGAGCCCGCGGCGAAAAGTGCCAGCGACCTGTTCCTGCACGTCCTCTGGGCTACCGACGACCGTGCCCGGCAGATGTTTCCGGTGGAGACGATCGAGAGTGCCAACCGGACGGGCGTTCGGTTCGTTGCCGACGGCACCACGGTCGAGGCCTCATTCGCCACAACCGGCGACGTGGCGGGCCACATCCGCATGCTGAAAGAGGGCCGCGTGCTGGCGGATGGCCCGCTGCCCTTGCAAGTCACCGACCATTACGGCTTGTGGCAGGCCGACCCGCGGTTTCACGATTGGAGCGCGAACCCCGCCATGCAGGCCGTTTGCGCTCCCCTGGATTAGCCGGTATTCTATGGACCGCTTCAACTGATTCACGGCCGTTATTCGAGCACGATTTGTCAATACGCAAGTCGTGGCGAACAATGCACTTACGGCAAATCCACTGTCGTCTATAGCCATTTCTATGGACAATCTATGTCCGATTCAACGCGGTTCGGACCATAGGTTTCGGGTCCAACGCTTCGCGCCCGTTCGTCTGAGGGTTCCCTCTTCGCAAAGCTTTCCAAGCACAAGGAACATGCCGGCGCGAGGGTGTGCTCCTCAGCCGTTGAGCACCTCGGTTAGCCTCGCCCAGTTCTTGTCCACGATCCAGCCGAACCGGCAGTGACCTTCGCTACGGCTGGCCCATAACTCGCCAACGGCCTTCTTGTGTTGCTCTTCCGGATCGCTGGCCATCTTCCCCATCTTGTACTCGATCAGCACAACCCGCGCGTCCTTGAGTTCCACGATGAAATCGGGAAAAAACTTTCCGGGCGATTTTGGCAACCAGAATCCGCCCTGCAATGCATGCTCGGTGTTACGAATCCACCGCGCAACGTTCGCGTGACCGTCGATGCGACTGGCACAGTCGAACTCCTCGCCGTTCATGTCAAAAATCAGGTCAAAGGCGTGATGCTGAAAACGATGGCCCGCACCAAATAGCTGCGAGGGCGTGTAGTCCTGCTCTTCCACCAGTACGGAATGTTCGTCGGAGGTCTTGATCGTCTCGGGGCGGTTTTCAATCAGCCAGTTCGTTGCGCACCGCGTCTGAAGCCGGCCGTGGTCGGCGATCTTGGCACGGAGAATATCGGAGAGACGGTGGCGACGCCGGACAATGATCGGCAGGCTGATGCGCCGCGTACCGGTCAGGTGGGTTACGGCACGCCGCAACCACGGCTGGCTTTCGCTCTTGGCCAGCCCCATCAAGGAGTCGTCGCGATGAATCGCGCGATCCAGCCATAGCGTAAGCTCATTTTCCGTCCAAACGTCTCCTTCGCCGATTAACTCTAACTGCTGGAGACGCACGTCCCCCACCGACTCGGTCACCAGTGCGCCGCTCCGGCCGTCGGCCGCCTCGCGGAGGTCGATGATCGCCGCGCTCCCCACGCGGATGTCCGGTTCGAACTCCGTCTCGTTCAGCGCGAAGTCGCACTGGTCGAGGTTCCAAGCAAAATTATCCAACTCGACCGGCTCCAGCAGCGACCATCGGCCGCCCTGCTCGACCACCAGCCGCGGAAGCCGGAACGGACGCGCGTACTCATCGAGCGACTTGACCGCCGTGCCGATCGGGCGGTCCCGCTCCCAAAAGTCCTCGATGGCGCGGCGGTCGTCCTCAGTGGCGGCCGCGTCGCGCAGGGTCTTGACTTCGTCGCGCGTCAGCGACTCGTCGACCACGAGCGTATGCGAAGGCTCGTCATAATGGGCCTTCGCGGCCAGGGGGGCGGGCAACAAGTCCTGTTTCGGCGGCTCGCTCAGCGGAATTCGCCCCAGGCCCAGCGCGCACTGCGTCTGCGTTGCGGTCACACGTACGGCGTCTTCCACCGACCGTTCGTCGAAACCGCACGTTTCCACCATGCGGTCGCGGAGTTGCACGGCGGTCCGCACAACGTCGTCGCTGAGCACGAAGGCATAGGCCCGGTCGAGCGCCGGCACGCGCGTGGGATTGGCGTTCGGCATCCGCAACACGCGGCCGATCAACTGCTCCACCGCCGTGGGGGTGGCCGCGTTGCCGATCGAGCCCAGCACGTAGGCCAGCGGGCAGTCCCAGCCCTCGCGCAGTTTATCGACGGTAATGACATAGCGGATCGGACCGTCGGCCGAGAGGTCCGTGTCGCCCAGTTCGTCGATCGTGCCCGTGCATATCACGATTTCCTCCGCGGGAACGCCCAGCCGCTCAATCAAGGTCGCCTTCACCTTTTCGACGGTTTGCGTTTCGCTCTTCTTGGAACTCGGCTGCGCTGGATGAGCGCGATCGGCCGCAGGAACGGCAGTCCGATATCCTCGTGCGCCCGATCGGCGAGGCTCTCCAGTTCGGTCCTCCGCTGCACCGTCGCGGCCAGCACTTCCAGCCAGTCGCCGCGGCTTTCGAGGTCGACCGGCAGCTTGATCATTCCCTCCTTCTTGAGTTCCAAGGCGCTCACGGCATGCAGCACGTTGCTGGCAAACCGCGGATCGGTCGGATGCAGCGGGTCGTGCCGTTGTTCGGGCGTGGCGGTCAATTCCAGGACGAACGACGCCCCGAATCGCGCCAGTGACTCGAAGGAAACGGGGGTCCGCGCATTGTGCGCCTCGTCCAGAATGACGATCGGCCGCCGCAGGCGGATGGCGTTCGCCAGCGACAGGCTGACCAGCCCGTTCTCGTCGCGGGACAATTCCCCTTGCGCCACGCTGGGAGGTTCTCGAAAGCGGCTTGCAGGTAGCCGTTGTCGCGGTAGATGCGGCGCGTCGCGGCCAGTTCCTCGCCGCTCCGCTCGTCGCGGATGCGGTACGACTGGATCGTCGTGACAATGACCAGCGCCGCTTCGGATTGCACGCTCCGCGGCTTCGTTAGCGCCTCCTCAAGCGTGACCACCTCGACCGATCGGTTGAGGCAGTGCTGAAGCGCCTCGGCGTACGGATGCGTCGGCTTCTGCAGGGCCCGCAAGGTCTGGTCGCGGATCGTCGTATTGGGGGTGATCCACAGGCACGCCGGGCGGTCAGTCCCCAACAGCTTGTCGCCGATCGTTCCCACGGCGTGGGCCGCCAGCAGGGTCTTGCCACCGCCGGTTGGCAGGCGGAGGCAGACGTAGGGAACATTCTCGAAGCCCGGGGCGCGAAGTAGCCGCGGCCGGTGACGCACTCGTAGGCCTCGCGCTCGAAGCGGTTGACGCCCCGGTCGTAGCGCTCGCGCACCGCCGTGCAATACTCGGCCAGTCGCCCGAGGGTTTCCTTTTGGTATTCTTTCAGTGCCAGCCACATAGCGTACGGTGGGACGGGCTTCCGAGCCCCACCATCCTTTCATATCGTAAAGTATCGTCGGATCAATCCACGAGCCGTGGGGTGGGACGCAGGCGTAGGGTGGGACGAGTTCTACGAGCCCCACCATCTTCTTTCAGCCGCGAGATCGCCTTCTCGTTCATGGTGGGGCTCGTAGAACTCGTCCCACCCTACGTCTACGTCTTGCGCCGCCATAAAATCTACTCGCCCCACTCCGGGTCATTGTAATCGGGCGTCGGATCCTTCGCGCCCCAGTCGAGCGTGTATTCGCCCCAACCGACGTACCGATGGAAGGAGGACCAGGGCCAGTCGCGGACGTTGTCCACATAGCCATGCTTCTTCGGGTTCCAATGCACGTAATCGACGCAGCGCTTCAGGTCTTCCTCGTCGCTTACGGTGTGCTCCCAGTACCGTCGTTGCCAAACGCCGCGCTCCCCTTGCAGCAAACGCGACAGGCTCGGCGGAACTTCCGCGCCGCCGCGTCCCAGATATGCCCGCGTAAATTCCTCCTTGAGCCGCTGCCATCGCGTGGGATAGCGGGCATCGCCCGGGGGCAGCGTCCAGACCGTGTGAATATGGTCGGGAAGGAGCACGATCGCAACCAGCTTGAACGGCCATTTCTTGCGGACGATCTCAATGCCGTCGTGAAGACACCCACGCGCCATGTCTCCGCAGAAGATGGGCCGCCGCACGTGCGCGACGGCCGTAAAGAAATACGTTCCGCCCGGTTCGTACCAACGTCGATAGTCAGGCATGATAGTCCTCCGCAGGTTCGCTAGATTCGTAGCCGTAAAGTGGGATCGGCCGTAGGGTGGGACGAGTTCTACGAGCCCCACCATCTCCTCTCGTCCTCTCATTCTTCTCTCTCATTCTGTCGTTCTGTCGTTCATGGTGGGGCTCGTAGAACTCGTCCCACCCTACGGCGTTCTCCCTCGTTGGGTCAGGCCTCCCGCAGGGCGTAGGGGACGTGACGAAACGTGATGCCTTCCCGGTCGAGCGTGGCCTCGCTCAAGCGGCACGCCTCGCCATAGATGACGCGCGGCCCATTGCCCTCCGGATGCGGCGGAAGCGCAGCCAGCACGGCGCTGGTCAGCACATTGCCGCCCGCCGGGCGCTTGTCGCCGAGCACGCCGTTGTACAACAGGTAAACCGCCCGCCCGCGATGAACGCCCAGCAGCGGGCAGTCCTTGCGTGGCCGCTTCGGCGACGGGACGCCCGTTTCGAGCAGAAACACGTAGCGCGCCAGGTCGGCGAAGGCTACGTCGCCGTTGACGTTGCCGTTTTCGTCCAGGAGCGTCCGTCCCAAGCGACAGTAACGGAATCCGCAGCCAAGTGCTTGCAAGCCCTCGTACCCTTCAACCGCACGCCGAAGACGTAGCGCCGTCACGCTCTGGCAGATGCCACCGTCGATCTCCACACCGACGAAACGCCGGCTACCGCCGTCGTCTTTATTGAGCAACAAGACCGCATGGCCTGTCGTGCCGCTGCCTATGAACGAATCAAGGATAAGGGAGTCCTTCTCCGTTACCTGGGCGATTAATTGTTTAATAAGGCCCGGCGGCTTGGGGAACGCAAAGACCTTTGTTCCGAGCACTTTGCCGAGTTCCTTTGTACCGACTACGTTCGCTGGCGCATCCAGCAGCGTGGAAAACCCAGTCGTCTCGGATTTCATATCCGAAAGAAACCGCTTAAGCCGCGGACGGCCGGTCGACGATTTCGGCCATAGTATGCGACCTTGCGCGATTAGTTCTGCCATTTTATCCGGCCCGTAGATCCAGCCGCGCGACGAATGCGGCGGGTATTGGCGTCCGGTTACCGGGTGAGTGACAGGGTAATGCAAGTTCGGGCGCTCAGTGGCGTTTGCAAGCCCGGTCAGATTGTCGCTCATCCAAGGGCCATTCGGGTCATTGTCCGGGTTACTGTACTTGGTAAGGTCTTTCGCTTGTCCGCGAAAACGGACGTTCCCCGAATGCGCATAGCAAAGCACGTACTCGTGGTCAGCGGAAACGCCGTTAAGGTTCCGGCTGTCCGGTGTCTGCCTACGTTTCCAGATCAGGGTACAGATCCAGTTCATAGGACCGAATATTTCGTCCATAACGATCCGGAGACTGTGGGATTCCGTATCGTCGATGCTGACGAAAATCACGCCGTCGTCGCGCAAGAATTCTCGCAAGAGCGCCAGCCGTGGATACATCATGCAAAGCCACTTGTCGTGGCGACAGAGGTCTTCCGCCTCTTTGCCGACGACGTCGCCCAGCCATTTGCGGATCCGCGGATCGTTGACGTTGTCGTTATAGACCCACCCTTCGTTGCCGGTATTGTACGGCGGGTCGATGTAGATGCACTTCACCTGCCCTCGGTATCGCGGCAAGAGCGCCTTGAGTGCTTCCAAATTGTCGCCTTCCACCAGCAGGTTTTCGGCGTCCGGGTCGCCAACGGACAACTCGGTGTCGCATTCCAGCAATCGCGTGGGCACGTGCCGATGGTGGTCGACCACGGCCTCTTTCCCGATCCAATTCAGCGTCGGCATCCCTATTCCCAGTCCATCGCGGTACAAACCGCCTTCGTCCCACGCCGGCGCGTTGGCAAAAAGCGATCAGCCCCAACCTACAAGACCGATTACCGCCTGTCAACCACCGTAACCTCCTCGCCGTAATCGCAACCAGGCAATCCAGGTAAATCAGGGTGTGTTGGCCGACTTCTCTGGAATCGGGATTGTAGGAAACCGCTAAATCTGGCGAGGTTCGCTATTGCCTTTGCTCGCGAGGCGGGTATAATATACATGCGTTCCTTGTTCGTAAAATCTGACCGTTTTTTAGGGGAAAAATGCGAGAAGTGACCGCCAAGAGGGTTTTGCTAAGCATTTTTTCGAGGAAAACCGAAAAAAGGATAGTTGTAAACCGTATTCCCTCTGAGAGGCGGGGGGCCCCTGTCCTCGGCCAAATGGGCTTTCTCAGGGAAATTGCGTTCAGACAGAGGCTGGATCATGTCCAGGGGGAGAGGTCGGGTGTCCGGTGAGCACTGCCAGCGCACGAGGTTCGGGAGCAAACGGCGATTTCCACCTGATGGAGCAGCTTGCCGCCTACGGTTGCCCTGAACCGGTCCATTTAGCAGGTGAACCGACCCCGGCCCACGTCGAATATCTCGATCTGCTGCCGAATCGCTCTTCCGCGTCGTTGCTGCCCGAAGCCGTGGCGGAATTTCAGGGCCGCCCGGTCATCTACCTTCTGAATGCCGAGGCAGCCGATGAAGCCGAGAGCCGGGACGGCGGCGCGGTTCGGAACCTCCAGCAACTTTTGGCAAACCGCAGCGAGCAGGCCTGTCTTGGTATTGTCCGGCCTGGTTCGCTCGATTTATATCCCATCAATCTCGATCGGCGACAACTGGCAAAAGCAGCGCACCGCGTTATCCTGAAGTCAGCGCCTGCGCATCCGACCTTCTTCCAAAGTCTGGCCGCTGGGGCCGTCCCTTTGAAGGGGCAACCCAAGGAAGCGGACTTCGTATTTCGCGAGATTCACCGTCTGCTGAGCGCGGCTTCCGATGCGTTGGCCGGCATGATGAAGCCTCTCGATGTACTGTCGGTAACCGGTCGCGCCCTCTTCTTCCGCTTTCTGCTGGACCGGCGTATCATCCTTGGATCGGAGTTGAGTCACATCTGTCCGCCTGCCGAGGAACTGAAGGACTGTTTTTCGAATGCTGAGAAGGCTGCGGCAACATCCACCTGGCTCGACGAAACCTTTAACGGCGATCTCCTCCCGCTGGTTGTCGATCTGTCGCCCGACGCCAATGCGGATGAGCGCCACAGGGCCTATGCCGGAGTTTACCGCAGAATGGGCGTCGATACGAACGGGGCCCTGTTCTTCCATCTCCAGGCAATTCTCCGCGGTTGGGAATCGCTGGGAGGCTCGATGTTCCAGCGGCGTATTGACTGGAATGACCTCGATTTCGAGCACATTCCGATCGGCGTATTGAGCCAGGTCTACGAGACCTTCAGTCGCCAGTGGGATGAAGAGCACGCCGAGAAGACGAGCATTTACTACACGCCGAGGAACATCGCGAGATGCCTTGTAGAAGAGGCGTTCGGCGGACTGAAAGAAGCGGTGGACGCCCACGTACTTGACCCCGCCTGCGGCGCCGGTATTTTCCTCGTGCTGGCCTTCCGAAGACTTGTGCGTGCTCGCTGGGAAAAAGAAGCTCAGCGGCCTGATACGCGGACAATTCAACGCATTCTTTACAACCAGCTTCGGGGCTTCGACGTGAGCGAGTCGGCCCTGCGGCTTGCGGTGCTCGCGCTGTACATTACGGCCATTGAACTCAACGGTTCCCCGCACCCTCCCAAGAGTCTGAAGTTTCCGCGCAGTCTGCAGGGACAAGTCCTGTTCAATTTTGGAACGCACGGCGGTCAGTGCCGAGCGGGATTTGTTCTGGGAAGCCTCGGTCCCGACGTGCCCGATCGCTTCAATAGCACGTTTGACATCGTTGTGGGCAATCCGCCTTGGACGCGATTGCGAGCAGGTGGGGACAACGAGGTTGAGCAGAAGCAATTGGAGGAACTGAACCAGGAGTTCACCGAGATTACGCGGCGCGTTCTCGACGCCCGGAACCTCGCGGAGGTCGCGGAAGGATACACAAACCCGGACAATAATCCAGACCTTCCCTTTATTTGGTGCGCAACAAAATGGGCGAAGCCGGACGGTTTGATCGCAATGGTTTTGCCTTCACGCATTCTTTTTAAACAGAGTGAGCAAGGCAAAACCGCGCCGTGGCATTGATGCGCGGTATGACTGTCACGGGTATTATCAACGCTTCAAACGTAGCCGAGACGGCTGTTTGGCCGAAGATGAAGCAGCCGTTTATGCTATTCTTCGCAAAAAACGCCGCTTCGCCGCCGAAGCACAGTTTTTACTTCGCGACCCTCGTCCGTGAACGCCGACTTAACGACCGCGGACTCTTTCGGATCGACTACCAGGCAGCACAGCCGGTGGCAGCGAGTTTTGTCGTAGAAAAGCCGTGGCTTCTCAAGGCGCTGGCGATCGGCACCTCGTTGGACGTAGACGTGATGGACGCGTTGGAATCGTTGGGGTGGGAAACCATCGGGGCGCTCTGGCGACCACCCCACCTATATTCAGGCGAAGGATATAACCTTTCTCCAAAACGTAAACAGCGGTCTGCCAGTCATTTGTTCAAACTTCCCGATTTCAAAGAACCGGAGCACGGGTTTTGCATCGCCTTCGGGGAACTGAAGACGTGGCACGAAAACCATCGGAGGGATACTGCGCATTTTCCGCGGGACAAGCGACTTTACGCGCCGCCATTGCTCATAGTTCCGCAAACTCCTGGCGAAGGTAGGGATCACCCAAGATCGTACATGTCTCGCCAAACGGCGATTTGCTTCAGCAAGAGCTACTATGGATTTTCCGCTGCCGGCCGTTCCGAGGGAGAAGTGTTGGCCTCGTTGCTTTACCTGATTACCCACAGCCTCTTGTTCCACTACTTCTGTTTGATGGTCAGTTCCCGGTTCGGCGCCGAGCGACGGACTTTCATCAAGGTGGACCTCGAATCGTTTCCGTTTCCCGACCCCGAAGAACTCGACCCCGCGCAAAAACACCGTATCTTGGATCTTGCCGACAGGCTGGAGACGCAGACTCCAAAGCCGTGGGAGGAAATTGACAACTTCATTTTCAATCTCTACGGCTTGGACGAGGACGATGCGACCGTGGTGAGAGATACTCTGGCCGTTGGCGCACCGTATAAATCCGTGCGTGGCCCTGCCGAACAACCCGCTAAACAGCCTGAAGCGGCGACGTTCCGATCCTATCTCGAAGACATGCTCCAGCCCGCTTTTGAAATTGCTGGTCAACGAGTGCATGTCGAGCTGCTTCCGGCGGCAAAGGGCGAATGGGACCCTTTATGGCGATTCTTGGGTATCACCTTGCAGGGTGACAAATTGCCGGCCGCCGAGGCCCTCATTGGCTCCCTGATGGACCTGGCGAATAGGGCGGCCGCGAGCCGTGTTGTGATGCGCGTGCCCGAAGGCGGGTTACTCCTTGGCATCCTGAACCAACGGCGATTCTGGACCATGAGCCGTGCGCGGTTGTGCGGGGTCTACCTCATGCGTCACCACCTCGACGCCTTTCCGCTTGAGGATCAGAAATGAACTCGCCTGGATTCTTTACGGAAGGACTAGTGTTTGAGCTGCCGCATCCGCCAATTCCCCTTCGGCTGATTCTTATTGTCCATGCCGTGGTCGCACGCGGTTTGCAACTCTTGCGCGAGTTTCCGCCAGACGGTTTCGTGCTCTCTACCGCCGTAGAGGATGACATTACATTGCATCTGCATTGGGTCATAGCGAATCGCCTTTACAAACTCAAGCAGGTTCCCGGTTTCGATAAGCGGACGTTCGGAAAACCCGACCGAGAGCCAAAGATGACGAATTTCGACGGCAATCATCCGCACAAGATGCCGGACCTGGTCTTCTTCTTGAATAGGGATTCTCTTCCGGTGCTTGTTACTCACGATGCCCTTGTCGCGGAATGCAAGCCGGTGGACAAGGACCATCCGGCCGGCGGCGACTATTGTGACAAGGGGTTGAAGCGTTTTGTCATCGGCGACTATGCCTGGCCGATGCAAGAAGCCATGATGGTCGGATACGTGCGGGATGGGCGATCAATTGCTGCGAACCTCCTGCCGGCAATGGCTCAACGGCAGGATGATCTCGGCACGGTGGAAGAGCCGAAGCCAGTAGGAAGAGTGCCGCAGTGCAGCAAGCCGACTGCATGCACGTCAGCGTTCACACGCGCGCTTTCGATTGGCGAGACGGCCGCGGAAGAGCGTGCAACATCCGAATCTTCCATTCGTGGCATTCATGCTCTTGACTTGCCGTTCGCGGTGCCAGCAGGAGTGAGTGAGCAGGGGAACGATACTCCGCCGGCCAAAGGCGTATGTATGCCGTTCCCGTCCGTTGTCGTCTTTCCGGGCAGATGCACCGTCTTTTTGACGCCCACTTTGCTAAGCGCACTTCCGACTTTCGAAAGAACTTCCTGGCGGCGAGAAAGCGGCGAATTCCTCGCGAAAGGCGCGTACCGCCGGAATGCCGATGATTGGAGTTTGCAGAAATCTGCAATGCTCAACCATACAAAACCGCCGGCTCAAACGTACTTATTAGGTGGAGAATTGCAGCGCGGACACGCAGATCGAGCGAGAAGCAGGGAGCAGGGAGCGGGGAGAGCAAGGGAGAAGGGGAGCGGAAGTATGAGGGAGAAAGACAGGATTGGATGACCGCCACGCCCGCCATTGCCCAAAGGACCCGAAATGATGCGAATCCTTGCTATCCTCCGACTGCTATATGCGTCACACCCGAAGGAGTTTGGAAACCATGCTTTTCCCGCGTTTTCGTGAGCAGAAGAAAATGGCGGTGCCACTCCTGTGGACATCGAATAATATACTGTCAGTAGTAAAACATAGGCAAAAAACCAGAAATCAATTCGTTTTGGGCAAAGTTGGCAAGATCCCCCCATCGGGACTGTTCGAGCAGGGAGAGAAGGAAAGAATCGGAAAGAGGGGAGAAGGGGAGACGCGGAGAGGGAGAGACTCGGAAAGACCTCGATTTTGGACCACACCGTGCTGGACCACGTGAAAGAGATCACGCTGCGGAAGCGCATGATGGAAAAGCACTTGCGACAATTTTGCCGGACCAGGCGAAGCAGCGGGAATTATTTGGATAAGTTTGCCAAATAACGCCTGGATACGGTATTCTTGCTCTTTGAAAATTCGGTTCTGCGACGCGGCAAGTCAACCGCGTCGCGCGGTCCGGGGCAGGCCCTCCACCTGCCCCGGCCAAGGCGTCGGCCTGGACTTATGACAGCCAATATTCAGGCGCAGACAGAAAGATGAAAGGCGGGAGGAGGGAACACTAATGAATGCTAATTATCACTAATAGGACGAGGATTAGTGTCAATCAGCGAAAAATTAGTGTTCCACGATTTCTTCCCCAAGAGCTCGCGCGTTCAATTCCATACTGCTTGCGAATCGAGTAGAAAAAATGGAATTTCTTGACTGGGCGCACCGAGCCTCGTTTGAAGCATGTGACAGAAACTGCCTAACTTACCAGAACGGGGCCAAACGTGGCCAAACGTGGCCAAAAGTAGTCAATAGTAGTCAAACGTGGCCAAGACGTGGTCAATCGTGGCCAAAATGAGCGAAACTGGCTACGCCCTAGTGTGCATTCTGTCAGTACCCCGAAGGGTATCAAGCCATGGTTTTCCCGCAGTTTTCTTGGTGCAGACAACGTCCGACGGTGAAATCTATTTACACCAGTCGTGGTATAAAACGGCGACAAAACCCGCAGAAAGGCGTTTTTTGGGCCACTTTGGCCAAAATTCCCAAACTGCACTACATCTGGGTGGTTTGCTTGTCGGCTTTCTCGCCGCGGAAAACGGGTGCGATACACTTTGCAAAATTTAGTTCTTGCATCCCGCTCACTTCGCCCGATGCCGCAGGCGAACGACCGAGGTCTCTGCCGTGGCCGACAACTCGACGGGCACGATCCAGGCGGCACTGCCGATCTTGCAAAGCCCCTCGGACCCTTCGCGGCAATAGTAATAGTCGACTACCACCTGAATGACGTCCCGCCCCGACTGGCCGTTGACCGGCAGGCGGATCTCGAACTCGGCTGCGGGTGTCTCCACCCGGACAGGCTTGCCGAAACCGGTGCGAAGAATGACCCTCGTGTCGTTGGTCGCCTGTGGTTCAGCATTGTCGACACGATATTCCAGCGGCGCCAGGGCGTTGATCTTATAGCCTTCCGGAAACTCCAGTTCCACGCGGAGCCGCAATTCGCCATGTTCGGCGCGGACGACCGCGAGCGGCAGCTTCTCGATGTTTCCGGCCGGCCGTTTCACTACGGCTGCCGGCGGCTGGGGCGGCTTCAGGCCGGCGATCGCCAGCGTCGATACGTTCGAAGTCTTCAAGTCGATTACCTGGATCCGGTGATTGTTCGTATCGGCCACGAAGAGCTTGCCTGCCGCCACGGCCAGCCCGGCCGGTTCGAAAAACGTAGCGGGCTGATCGCCATGGCCGGCTTGGCCCGTGCCGGCCAGCGTATGCGTCGTTCCGTCGGACGGATCGACGACGCGGATCTTGTGGTTATACGTGTCGGCCACGTAGATCCGCCCAGCGTGAAAGGCCACGCCCAGCGGATGCTGGAATCGGGCCTTCGCTGCCGGGCCATCCACGTCGCCGAAGGTAAAGAGCCGGGCGACCGGCAGACGCGCACGTGCCGACGACTGTGCGGACTTCCGCCCGCGGGTCCAAAGGCACGGCCCGGATGGAACTGCCTTCGCTGTCGGCCACGTACAGCCAAGTGCCGTCGCTGGCCAGGCCGCTGGGCTGCGCGAAGGAAGCAGAGCCGAGTTGATAGGCCTGCCTGGGCAGCAGCGGTCCGTCGACAATGTCCTCTCGACCGTTGCCGGCGTACGGGCCGATCGACGAACCGTCGAGCCGCATCTTCCAAATCTGATGGCTGCCGGCCATGGCGATGAAAAGATCGTCGCCATGCAGGAAGAGGTCCCAGGGGCTGCTCAGGGCCGCGTGCCGTGGATCGGCCCGCCGGCCCGGGACGGCAGGCTCGCGGCTTTGGTGGCCCGTGCCGGCGACGGTCGCAACCTTGCGGCTGGTGAGGTCCACGCGGCGGATGGCGTGATTCTCGGTATCGGCCACGTAAAGCACATTGCCGCCGAGGGCCATGCCTTGCGGCTGGTTGAACTGGGCCGTCGTGAAATCGCCGTCGATGCGCCCGGCGACCCCGGAACCGATCACGTCCAGCAGCGTGCCGTCCAGCTTGGCGACGACAATGCGGTTGTGATTGCTGTCGGAAATGAACAATCGGTCCGAGGCTTCATCGGCCAGGATCTTGCCGGGGAAGCGCAGCGGTGTGTCGGCGGCCGAGTGGCGTTCCATATCGAAGCGCAGCGGCGTCTCGTCCAAGAGCTTCTTCTGCCGATAGTAGGGCAGCCCGGCGCGGATCACCTTATCGACCTGCTCGAACGTGATCTCGCCGCTGGCGCCCCAGACGGCGTCGCCTTGCGGATCGATCAGGATCACCGTGGGCCAGGCATTCACGCCAAACGACTCCCACAATTCGTGGCGCGAATCGTTGATCACCGGATGCTCGATCTTGTAGCGCTGGATGGCCGAACGGATGTTCTGCGTCTCCTGTTCGGTCGTGAACTTTGCCGAATGGACGCCGATGACCACGAGGTTCTTGGGCCAGGCCTGCTCCAGCTTGTGCAGCTCGGGCAGGATGTGCATGCAGTTGATGCAGCAGTAGGTCCAGAAGTCCAGGAGCACGAACTTTCCCCGCAGATCGTGCAGTTCCAGCGGCCCGGCCGTGTTCAGCCAGGTGAGATTGGCCGGAAGCGGCGGGACCTTCTGTCTTCGGGCGAAGGGATGCTCCATGTCTTTCGCGTGGACCGTGAGCGTGGCCGGCAGGGTCATGACGGGCACGAGCAGTGCTGCCCAAAGAGATTTTACACACAGCAACCTCATCGTCAGTCTCCCTGGTAGTTGGTGACGGAGATAGTTACGAAGGAAATCTATTCGACCATCGAGGATAGGTCAACAAGCAGTGGAAAATGGTCGCAAAACTACCCGCTATAAGGGGGCAGCAATCATTTTCAGAATCGGCCAAGAATAATATTTGAGATGCAAGTTATTTCACAGGAACGGTTTGCGCATTTAATTGTCGTCTAATCCATCATATAACGCGAGGCCCACTGATTGCGTAAACCTGGTGTTCTGAGTATAATTCTGATATTCGAAGTTTCCGTCTTAACCCAATACCTTCGCAGTAAGGAGTTGGGGGCCTGCCCCGGGGCGGAAACAAGATTAGTGGAACTGAATGTATTCCGTTGCAAACGGATTGAAATCGGTTCTACGAACAGATTCGGGACCGCAAGCAAACGGCCCTGGGTTTGGACCCTACCGTCACCGGCTCGGACTCGTGTACACCACGTCAGCAGTTGGAAGAGAGTGCTGCGGCGCTGGACGGAGGCCGGGTTCCTGCCTGGACGTGTGCTTCAGAAGTGCGGCTGGGATTGCCGGCAAGGATCGAGAGAAGCGAGAGCGAAAAACGACCCGGGAAATTGACATCCCGGAGCGCCCAACGGCTCCTCAACTACGCGCGATAGTGGATCGCGAGGGAGCCGAACAACGGAGGTATAGCTCGTGATCAACGCAATAAATCTCAAGACTCGAACGGTCAAAGAACTGGCTGAACTGGCTAGGAAGCGCAAGGTTCTTGGCTGGCATGACATGCGTAAGGATGAGTTGGTGCAGGCCCTCGTGAGGCAGGCCAAGAAGGCAGCCGCGAAACGCAATGCCGCCAATGGTTCCAAGGGGGTTGCCAGCCAGAACGGCCACTCCAAGAACGGCCACTCCAAGAACGGCCACTCCAAGAACGGCCACTCCAAGAACGGCCACGCCACGAACGGCCAGTCTAAGAATGGTTCTGCAACAGTTGCCGTCAAGGTGGCGTTGGGCAACGGCCACGCCAAGAATGGCTCGCACGTCAAGAACGGCTCGGTTGGCGTCCTGACAAAGCCGCAGAAATCGCCGGTAACCCCCAACGGAACCGCTGCTCCTCTCCCACCGCCAACTCCCCTTGAGGCGGACGAAAAGCAGGTATTGCTGGAGCAGAAAAAATTGATCGAACGGGGGCCGAAGCCCCGCAGCCCGAATGCCGAGCGCCGCTTGCAGCAAATCAAGGCCCGCCTGGCCGAGGCGAAGGACTTGGCGATCCATGCCGTAGAAGACGAGCATCGCATCCGGGACCGGTTGGTGGTGATGGTTCGCGATCCGTATTGGCTGCACGCCTACTGGGAATTGGGCCGGCGGAGCATTCGGCGTGCCGAGGTGGCGATGGGTCCGCATTGGCATGCCGCCCGGCCTGTGCTCCGCCTGAACGAGGTCAGCCGCAACGGCACGACCAGCGCCGCGCGGAAGACCGTGCGCGACATTGAAATCCACGGCGGCGTGAACAATTGGTACATCGACGTGCAAGACCCGCCCAAGAGCTACCAGGTGGAGGTCGGCTACCTGGCCCCCGGCAACCGGTTCTATTGCCTCGCCCGCAGCAATGTGGTGTGTACCCCCTTGCCCGGCTCGGCCGACACCTTCGACCGCAACTGGGCCGAGGTGGCCAAGGAGTGCGATCGGGTGTACGCCATGACTGCCGGCTCGACTGAACAGGAGGCCAACGGCGACCTGAAGGATGTCTTCGAGGAACACATGCACCGTCCCATGGGCGACTCGCTGCTGGCGCAGTTCGGTCCGGGGGCGGGCGCAGCGCGGCAGGACTTCCGCTTCCAGATCGATACCGAGCTGATCGTCCACGGCGTCACCCAGCCGGACGCCCGCGTGACGCTCCGCGGCGAGCCGGTCCGCCTGCGGCCCGATGGCAGTTTCGCAGTCCGCTTCAGCCTGCCCGATCGTCGTCACGTGCTGCCCGTCGTGGCCAACAGCGGCGACGGGGCGGAACAGCGAACGATCGTGCTGGCCATCGACCGCAACACCAAGGTGATGGAGCCGGTGCTGCGCGATCCCGGCGAGTGAACCGATGCCGGTCCTCTACCGTCACTTGGACGAGTTGCCGGAGGATTCTCGCGGCGGCGTCGTCTCGATCGGAAATTTCGACGGGGTCCACTGGGGTCACGCCCGTATTGTCGAGCGGCTCCTGGAGATGGCCCGGCGTCAGCAAGTCCGCGCGGTGATTCTCACCTTCGATCCGCATCCAGCCAGGCTTTTGCGTCCCCAGCAGGCCCCGACGCCGCTGAGCTGGACCGAGCACAAGGCGTTGGTGCTCGACGAACTGGGAGTCGATGCCGTCGTGGCCTATCCGACCGATGTGGCGCTGTTAGCGCTCACCGCACGCGAATTCTTCGAGCGCATCGTCCTGGGCCAACTCCGCGCGCGAGGGATGGTCGAAGGGCAAAACTTCTTCTTCGGCCACGATCGCGGCGGCAACATCGAGGTCCTCGGCCAGTTCTGCCGGGCAGGCCGACATCCCCTTGGAAGTGGTCGAGCCGGTGCGAATCGACGGCCAAGTGGTTTCCAGTTCCCGCGTGCGGACGTTGATTTCCGCCGGCCAGGTTGCGGAGGCTGCTCGTTTGCTCACCCGGCCCTACCGCATTCGCGGGACGGTGGTCCATGGCCAGGGCCGCGGAAACAAGCTCGGCTACCCGACCGCCAACGTCGGCCAGATCGATACCCTTTTGCCCGCCGAAGGGATTTATGCCGGCCAGGCCTGGATCGACAGCCGCCCGTACGCGACCGCGCTGAGCGTGGGCGGCAACCCGACCTTTGACGAATCGGAACAAAAGGTCGAGGCCTTCCTCTTGGACTACCGCGGCAACCTCTATGGGCGGCCGATTGAGATTGACTTCTTGGCCCGATTGAGAGACATTGAACGATTCGATTCCGTCGACCAACTCGTTGAGCAGATAGCCCTGGACGTGCAGGAAACACGGCGGGTCGTGGGGCTCGCTGCCCTAGTGCCGTAGGGTGGGCCGAGTGAAACGAGTCCGACCACGAGAAGTACGGGAAGATGGTGGGACTCGTTTCACTCGGCCCACCCTACGATCTGCGAGCGACCCTACCATTCACCATCAACTCCACGATTTATGACCTCACTGATTGCCTGGTCCCGATTTGTTGAAATCGTCCGTTCGCATCAGCGCTTCCTGCTGGTCTGCCACGTCCGGCCCGACTGCGACGCCTTGGGAAGCGAAATGGCGATGACGGGCATCCTGGAAAAGCTCGGCAAAGACGTGCTGCCGGTCAACGATTTCGCCATCCCGCCGACGCTGGCCTTTCTCGACTCGCAGCATAGAGTCAAGCAGCTTGGCAAGGACGTGACTCCGGCGCAGCTTGCCGATCGCGAAGTGATCGTTGTCTTGGACACGACGGCGTGGATCCAGCTTGGCAAGATGGGCGACGTGATCCGGCAAAGCAAGGCGATCAAGGCCGTGTTGGACCATCACGTCAGCGGCGACGACCTGGGGGCGGAATTATTCAAGAACACCCGTGCCGAGGCCACCGGCCGGCTGGTCGTCGAAGCAGCCGACGCCTTGGGCGTGCCGTTAACGCCGGAGATCGCCCGGCCGGCCTTTGCCGCCCTGGCCACCGACACCGGTTGGTTCCGCTTCGCCTCGACCACGGCCGATACGTTGCGGTTGGCCGGGCGGTTGATCGATGCCGGCGCGCAGCCCGATCTGCTTTACAAGCATCTTTACGAACACGACAGCTTGGCCCGCTTGCAGCTTATTGGACGCACGCTGGCCCGGACCCGCGGGGAGCTTGGCGGCCGGTTGGTCCACACCTGGATCGAGCGTGCCGATTTCGCGGCCACGGGGGCGTTGGCTTCCGACACGGAAGATATTATAAATATGACGCTCACCGTGAGCGGCACGGAAGTGGCCGTGATCCTGGTTGAGCAATCCAGCGGACAGTTCAAGCTTAGCCTGCGGAGCCGCTCGAACGTCGATTGCAGCAAGCTGGCCGAGGCCTTCCAAGGCGGCGGCCACAAGGCGGCAGCCGGGGCCACGTTGGACGGGCCGTTGGAGGCCGCCCAATCGCGCGTGCTGGAAATCGTCCGGGCCGCGATGCAGAAGTGAGTACTTAGTACTTAGTACTTAGTAGCGATAACTTGCAACCGAAATCCAAGATCTTAGAACTAAGTTCTAAGAACCCTGCCATGACCACACTATCCTCACCCGTCCCCAACGATCGCCGGGGATTCCTGGCAAAACTCCTGGCCCTGGGCCTGGCGGCCGTTAGCCTGGCGGTGCCGACGCTCTCGGCACTGGCCGCCTTCCTCAATCCCTGGCGGCAAAAGGGCGCGACGGGCAATTGGGTCCGCGTAGCCTCGAAAGCCGCAGTGCCCGTCGGTGGACCGCCGCAACGCTGTCCCGTGATCGCCGACCGCTCGGACGCCTGGAACGGCTATCCGGCCGAGGCCGTCGGAACGGTTTTCGTCTGTCAAGTCAGCGATGACAAGTTCCTCGCGTTGCAAGCGATCTGCCCGCACAACGGCGGCTGCGTATCCTACGATGCGGAGAAGAAGAATTTCTATTGCCCTGCGCACGGCGCATTGTTCGACCCGCAAGGCCGGCGGCTCGATGCGAAGAGCATCAGCCCGCGAGACCTCGATTCCTTGGAGGTCGAAGTCCGCGATGGCACGGAGGTGTGGGTAAAGTTCGAGAGGTTCCAGGACGGGATTGCGGACAAGACCATAAAGACTTGAAAGCCTCGTATCATGAAGTCCCTGCTCCATTGGTTCGATGAACGCACCGGCCTTCTTACGTCGCTGGGCAACTGGTTTCAGCGGCCCATCACCGGCGGCCCCGCGTGGAGGTTCGTCTGGCCCACGGCAATCGCCTTTGCCCTCGTGGTCCAGGTGATCACCGGGCTGGTCCTCTGGATGTATTACAGTGCCGGGGCGCAAAGCTCGTGGGAGAGCGTTTACTATCTGCAATATCAAGTGATTTGCGGCTGGTTGCTGCGGGCGATGCACTTCTACACGGCGCAGGCGATGCTGGTTCTGGTGGGCATTTACCTTGTCGAGATGATCCTCCGCGGCGCCTACCGCCCGCCGCGGGAGTTCCTATTTTGGACCGTCTTGCTGATGGGCTTGGCAACCCTGGGGCTGAACCTCACCGGCGACCTGCTCGCCTGGGACCAGAACAGTTTTTGGGCCACGAGTATCCGCGTGGCTTATGTTTCGCACCTGCCGGGGATCGGTACCTGGCTGGGCAAGCTGGCGATCGGCGGCCCGCAGTTCGGCACTCTGACGATCACGCGCTTCCTGGCCTTGCACATTGGGGCCTGTACTGTCGCGTTGCTGGCGCTGATCTTGTTCCACGCCCACCTGGCTTGGCGCCACGGTTTGGAAGTAAGCGGCAGCAGCGAGTCTGTCCCCTATTGGCCGCGGCAGGCCTGGCGCGACGCGGCGGCCTGCTTTATCGTGCTGGCCGTCGTCGTGGGGCTGTCGGCGCGCCACGGCGTTTCCGGTCCGCAGGCCGGCATCGAGCTGGGCGCCCCCGCCAATCCCGTCGAAGATCCGGGTACGGCGCGGCCCGAGTGGTCGTTCCGCGGCCTCTACCAGCTACACGAAACGCTCAGCGGATGGCCGGAGTTGGTCTCGATCTTCGTCATCCCGGGGCTAACCGTGTTGGTGTTCTTTGCCATGCCTTTTACTGGCAAGAACCCTGCCGGCCGGCTGCTGAATACTGCCTTGACCCTCATCGTGCTTGGCGGCCTGGGAGCGCTCACGTGGCAGTCATATAGCAGCGATGCCAAGAATGAGAAGTATCAGGCCGCTTTGCAAGAAGGCCGCGAGCAAGCCCAGCGGGCGAAGGAGCTTGCCCAATCGCCGCAGAAGATTCCCGTCGGCGGCGCACTGGCGTTGCTGCGGCACGGACGCCAAGACCCAGGGCCCGCGATTGTTCAATCAGCATTGCGCCAGTTGCCACGATTACAACAGTGGTGAGACCGTTGTCGGTATCACCCGCCCCGAGAAGCCGACGGCCGCCGATCTCTACGGCTTCGCCAGTCGGGAGTGGCTGACCGGCTTCCTCAAGGTCAAGGGCATCACCGATCCAAAGTACTTCGGCAACACGAAATTCAAGCAGAAGAAAATGTATGGCTTCATCAAGGAAACCTTCGCCGATTTCGAGGCCAAAGACCAGCAGCAGATCATCCAGGCGCTTTCGCACGAGGCGGGATTGAAATCTCAACACGATGCCGACAGCCGCGATCTGGCGAATATCGCTGCCGGAAAGGCCCTCGTCACGGACAATTGCACCGACTGCCATGCCTTCCATAGCCAGTCCAAAGGCACAGGCGCGAAGGGTCCGGACCTGACGGGCTACGGCAGCCGCGACTGGCTCATCGGCATCATCGCCAATCCGGCCCATCCGCGATTCTATGGCAAGGAGAACGACCGCATGCCGGCCTACGCGGAATCGACGACCGATGCTAAGAAGAACGTCCTTAGCCGGCGAGATTTGGAACTGCTGGTGGATTGGTTAAGGGGCGAGTGGTACGAACGGGAGGAGAGGTAAGGCACAATCTGAAATGTATGCGGTTCTTGAGGTGTCATCTGTGATCCGCAACGATAGGTCTCCATCTGCAAGGGAACTGAGACATGATTGAAGCTGTTGTAAGAAGGAAACTCGGCTCATGTGAGCGTTCCGAAGATTTGCTGACATCGACTGCATTTGGGCTGCTGCGATATTTGCCGCACGATTACGGCGTCATCGCTTTGTTGCGTCAGACGCGACACGCATATCTCGAAGGTGAGAAGCTGGTCGTGGAATCGGACGACGCTCGGAACGAGCAATGGCTTGGAATTCAAACTGCCGTCCGCTGCGAGTTCGAATTCTGGCCTTGGTGGGGCCCGCACGGCCAGCCAGACCTGCTCTTAAGTCTTTTCGACGAGTCCGACAGGCTTGTTCACTTGGCAGCGGTCGAGGTGAAGCTTGATGCGCATAAGGGCGGGTCGGCAGGGGAAAACGACAGCGAACCCGTGGGTGATGAACGCGACGCTGATCAACTCGCCAAATACTGGCAGGGCCTCAACGCGATATTTCCAGCGGTAGAACGCGATCGCAAGACGGTTGTCTACTTGACCTCGCACGTGATTCCTCCCGTCGATGAGTTGGCTGGCTCGCTTGGTTGCGAATCCGACATGCGCCTAGGATTGCTTTCTTGGCGGCAGCTATTGCGGGTAATGGAACGTCTCTGCCGGTCATCTCTTAATTTGTTTCCAACGGAGGATCTCGCGCCGCCTCAAGTATCCAGCAGAGGATCTGGCACGCCTCCTCAAGCATCACGGGTTTCAGGGATTCCAGGGCATTCGATGTGAACCATCTTCCTGGCCTGCCGATGGTCATTTCTGGAGAAAAGGCAATTAGTTTACCGACCGGCCGAGGTTGAATCCAAACCAGCAAAAACGATTTTGGAGGGCACGATGAGCGGAAAACCGTCTTTAGGACAATCGATTGTCCATGCAGTCAAGTTCCTGCGACAAGTGCATGCAGACATTGCGACAATGATCAATGAGCTCGATGAGGCGATGGAAAAGAGAGGATGGATGCCTACGCACAAGAATCGCATTTCCGAATGGCTTGATAATTCGCTAGATCCAGAGCTTTGGGTGCAGCTTTGGATGCTGCGTCTTTATGCGCCATCAGGGAAGAAAGCCAAGGCGACCAAGAGGGTGCTCGCATTGGTCGTGCACCTTCTGCCGCCCAAAACGCACGATGAGGTCGTCTGTCTGATAATGGCGGTCCGCTTCCCAAGGCCGAAAGCATATAGTGAGATTTGGCACGAATTGGATTCGGGTGACGGTGAACCGTATGGCTCCGATCGATTGACAGAGTTCCTCGTGGGCAAGGTAGGGACGCAATCGATTCCCAATAAACTACTGCAAAAGGACCTGTTTCCGGGGGCTGAAATCGGGGTTGCGTTTACTGTCCCCCTTTGCAGCCTAACGGACGTCGAGGCTTTGCATAATAGAGTTGTGACGCCGCTGCTGGAGGCCGAAAAGCTTCTGAACGAATGATCGTCGTGGGGCGGACTGACCTGATTATTATTGGACGATTTCCAGGACAGAACCGTTTGCCAAGCGATAGATGTAGAAATCGGAATCCATCGTAAACAGATTTCGGTATCCGCGGCCTTCGGCGACGGCAACCAAGGAAGCATCCCCCAAGTCCATCGGGACACTCTGGTATTGCGCCATCAACACTTCCATCCGGTCGACTTCGGCAACCGTGGCATCCAAGACCACCAGCCGTTCGCTGTTGCGCATCGTCCAGAGTTTCTCTTGCGATGAGTATCCGCCCACCCTCGAGAGCAGATAGAATGCCTCCGTGAAACAAGGCCACGTGGTTAAGAGCGGACTCGCTGCAAGCCCCTGAAGAATGCGCAGCGCAGGCTTTATGCTGTGCATCGTTTCGGTCGAGCAATGCGACGAGCGGTCCGGTGTCGATCAGCATTTACAACTTGCGTTGGCGACGTTTTTCGGCCAACAACTCCGCGAATTTGCGTCCCGAGTCTTCCGACAAATGGGAACCTTCGGGAAAAACTTCGCGGCTGTCGATGCAGCCGACAAAGTCACCAAGATATTCCGCCATACTCTGGGCTTCCTGGGACGGAGGTGCAGGCGATTCTTGCGCCAGATAACGCTGACGCAGATCATTGAGCAGATAAAGCTCCGGGGACGTGCCCTGTCGCTGCGCCTGATGCGTAACCGCCTGCTCCAAGTCGGGAGGCAAAATAATGTTGATCATGCGTCTTCTTTCTTGGAGAACCCTGGTCGATCGTTTCCGTCTCTTCCATTATTATATCGCGGAAAGTCAAAAGGGTGATAATCCAGGTTGGTGCCCGCAAAATCTACGGAATCGTTACAGTTTAACACTGCCGGGTGCCGATGTATGGAGCACCATGTGGTGTCGAATCTGCGGACAAGACGTTCCCGGCATCCCCTCGCTTGATGGGGGAGCGTATTCGTGCGACCGTTGCGGCGACTCGGCAACTCCTGTTTCGCCCCAATCCGCAACCGCGCCACAATCCGCTTCCGCATCCCAGCAAGACGCCACCAAGGCTGGCACTGCTAGCACGGCCGCCCAGCAACCGCCGCTCTACGACGGCTGGGAAATCGAGGAAGAGTTGCGGCATATCCGCCGGGTCTTGGGCTCGGCACCGGTCCCAAAGGAACAGCTCGGCGGTCCTGCGGTCCAATCGAAGTTTCGCCTTGATGCGGGCCACGGCGTGCCGGCCCCGCAATTGAAACGGGCTCGGCGGTCATCCAGAAGGCGCGAGCGGGTTGTGTCCCCAGCGGTGAAGCATACCGCGGGCGACCGCCTGCTGGCAGTGCTGGCCTGGCTCACTTTATGGCTGGGCACTACGGGTTCCGTCTGCGGCCTTGCCCTGCTGGGCTGGTCGATGCAGACCGGCCGTCCGGAATATTGGGCCGCGGGCATGCCGATCATCCTGGCGGGGCAAATCGTCCTGATCCTGGGCCTGGTGCTGGAACTGGACCGCATCTGGCGCGATAGTCGCCGGGCCGCCGCCAGGCTGGAAACGGTCGACGAGCAACTCCACGACCTGAAGACGACCACCTCGCTGCTGGGCAGGACCCACGGTCCCTCCAGCGCGTTCTATGCCCATTGGGCCGGGGGGGCCGGAGCGGAGGTCTTGCTGGGCGACCTGAAGAGCCAGTTGGATCTGCTGGCCGTGAAACTCTCGAAAGAGTAGGCCCTTTCTGCCGGGAAGGACTAACGCGTGATGCTTCAGTGGAAGCCACAAAGTTCTCCAGCCGCCCGACGCACAATAGTCCTCCCGGGCAGGAAGGACCTACTGAACTTACTCCTCTTTCTCCGGCACCTTCTCCAACAGTTCCAGCAGCACCTTGTCGACCTCGATGCCTTCGGCCTGGGCCTCGAAGTTGACGATCACGCGGTGCCGCATGGCGGGCAGGCAGACGCGCCGCACGTCCTCGAAGCTGACGTTGTAGCGGCCATCCAAGAGGGCCCGCACCTTGGCCGCCAGGGCCAGCGTCTGCGCCGCGCGGGGACTGGCGCCCCACCGCAGGTACTGGTTGGTGCAGGCTGGGGCATAGGGGCCTTGCGGATGCGTGGCCAGCACCAGCCGCACGATATAGTCGCGGCACGTGGTCGGCCAGGATCACCTCGCGGACCAGGCCCTGCCAGCGGATGATCTCCTCGCCGTCCATCACCTGGGCCGGCTCGATCGTTTCGCCCCGCGTGGTGCGGTCGACGATCGCCGCCAGTTGCTTGCGGTCGGAATAGCCCACCAGCAGCTTGAAGAAGAAGCGGTCCAATTGGGCCTCGGGCAGCGGGTAGGTGCCTTCCTGCTCGATGGGGTTCTGCGTGGCCATGACGAAGAACGGCTGCTTGAGCCTGAAGTGATGGCCGCCCGCGGTGACCGAGCCTTCCTGCATCGTCTCCAGCATGGCCGACTGGGTCTTGGGCGTGGCGCGGTTGATTTCGTCGGCCAGGCAGATCTGGGTGAAGATCGGTCCCCGTTGGAATTCGAACTGCCGCCGTCCCTCGGGCGTTTCCGTGACCATGTTGGTGCCCAGGATGTCGGCCGGCATCAGGTCCGGCGTGAACTGGATCCGCGAGAAATCCAGGTGGAGCGTCTTGGCCAGCGTGCGGACCAGGAGCGTCTTGCCCAGTCCCGGCACGCCCTCCAGGAGGCAATGCCCGCCGACAAAGAGGCAGGTCAAAACGCCGTGGACGATCTCGTCGTGGCCGACGATGACGCGTCCGATTTGTTCGCGGACGGCCTGGTAGCGGGCCACGAACTCCTGGGCCCGGCGTTCCATGGTTTCAGCAATGCTCATTATTCCCTCTCCTCCCAAACTTTCCTCTTCGCTTTCAACAATCGTTCAGTATACGACTCTTCTTCTTTCTTCTCCGGTGCCAGTGGAGGTTCCCCTCCCCTTGACACCGGCGGCGCCGGCAGCGCCAGTTCGTCCAGCGGTTTCAGGTCGACCGGCCCTTGCGTGGGCAGTTCGAAACGCGTCGCCGCGCGGAGCTGCTCCAGGTGCCCGGCCACTTCCGCCTTGCGGCTCTTCAAACGCTCGATGTACTGCGGCTGGGCCGGCAACGGCTGCCGGCGGAGGACGAAATCGCGGAGCCGGACCAGCAGCGACGGCAGCCAGTCGAAATTCACGCTCACGCGGCGGATGAACACGTCGCCCAGGAAAAGGCAACTGGCCATGAGGATCAGCCAGTGCCACGCCTCTTGGCTGCTGGTGGCCTTGGGTAAGTCGTGGCGGAAGGTGTTGAACTCCAGCAACTTGGCGAACCTGTCAGGCTCGGCCGGGTCCTCGATCAATTGGCCCGGCGGACCGTCCTTGGGCTGCACGGCGGCAAGCTGGGTCAAAAGGGCGTCGTTGGCCGCACGGTCGCGGAACTCGTCGGAATAGGGCACGTTCACGCCCGTCCGCAACGGCGCCATGCCGCGGCCCGGATTGATCGTCACGAAGTAACTTCCCGCCTCGTGTACGGGGAACGTGCCCACGTAACGGCCCGGCGCGGTTTGCTCGATCTGGATGTCCAGCGGCTTCTTCAGGTCGGGTCCGACGGCCGTGCCGGTCATGGTGAGGAAGTTGAGAAATTCATTCTTGTCGTCCAGGGCCATGACGACGACCCGCATCTTGCCTTCCAGCGGCTCGAAGGTGGCGGTCAGCCTTCCCGATCCGCCCGAGGGCCGCATCGACCAGCGAACGATCTGGGCGAGGAGCTTGTCGGCCGCCGCGCTGCCGGCCCAATCGGGCGTCCACTTCAATCCCGCGTCGGTGGTGAAGGCCACCGCGCGCCCCAGTCCGTAGTTCCAGCCGGCCAGGATCGTGGTGTTGTCCTCGCCGCCCGGCTTCGTGGCCTGAAGCACGGTCTCCACCAGCGGGTTCTGCTTCTTGCTCGTGAGCACGTAGCCTTTGATCGGCGGCAACTTGCTGATTCCGGACATCATCGCATGTTCCGACACCTGCTTCACGGGGAAGGAGGGCTGCGATTCAATTTCTCCGCCTGGATAAATCAACGGCCGGGAAACGCGGCGGGCCTCCTTTTGAAAGATCCGCGGCAAGGCCTTGTTGGGGTTGTTCACCGAGTAGTACTTGCCGTTGCCGGCCGCGGCAATATCCTGAAGATTCTGGCTTTCCGCCGTGCCGTGGGCATTGACGGCCACCGTGGAAATCGTCACGCCCATGGCCCTCAGCCGTTGGATCGTCGCTGGCCGCGGCGCACCGGGATCGCCGTCGCTGAGCACGATCATGTGCTTCACGGCCACCTGCTTGTTTTGCAGGCTGATGAAACCTTGTTCGGCCAGGAGCATGGCCGGTTCGAAGTCGGGCATGTCGCCGGGGGTCATACGATCGACGGCCCCCAGCAGCTTGTTGCGGTGCTGGGCGATCTCCACGGGACCCTGGCCGTAGATCCACACTTCGTTGCCGTTCCACTGCATCACGCCGCAATAGTCCTGGCCGCTGAGGGTCTTGATGGCTTCCTTGGCGATCTGTTTCTGGATGCCGTTGCCTTGGGCAATCTCGCTGGCGTGCATCAGCAGGACCAGCGCGCCGCGGGGGGCCACTTCGGCATTGCGGATCTGGAAATCGACCGGCATGGCCTTTTCCAGTTCCGTGCCGGTCCATCCGCCGGCCCCGAAGCTCTCCGATCCGCCCAGCATGACCAGCCCCGCGCCCATCTGCTGCGTGTTCCGCACGAGCATGTCGATCTGCTCGTCGCTGAAACTCACGTCTTCGTTGCTGGCGCGGGGCACGTTGGCCAGCACGACGGTGTCGTAGACCTGCAATTCGGCCAGGCTGGAGAAGAGCCGGTCCGTGCCGCGAACGACAACTTCCAGGCCGTGCTGCCGCAACCGTTCGGCCAGCAGGTTGTAATCGTTGGGCCGATCCTGGCTGACGATCAGCAGCACCTGCCCCTTGCCGGCCACGTGGGTGAAGGCCGTGGCCCGCTTGTTCTGCGGCATGGCGTTGTCTTCCGGCCGGTCGGGGACGAACTTGGCCTCGTAGGTGTAGAAGTTCGCGCTGTCGATCGACTGCCGCAGGTTGAAGACCTTCTTGCCGGGCGGAAGCGTCACGTGTTCTTCCCAAGGCGTTCCAACCGGCTGGTCGTCGACGATCTTCGTGATCCTCAGCCGGCCGGGGACTTCGCCCCCATGATCCGATTTTACTGTCGCCCGACGTGCCCTTATCGCCCGGCTTGGGATCGCAGTTGTTGGAAAGCACGACGCGGAGGTCGAACGGCTGGTTGAGGCGGACTTCGCTGGGCAGGATCACGCGCTTCCACGGCCACGTCGGAGCGGACGTGGTAGCGGATGGGAACGACGTCGATGCCGATGCCCGCCGCCGCCACGGCCTGGGCCTGCTCCAGGGCGTTGCCCTGGTTCTGGTTGCCGTCGGTCGCCAGCACGATCCGCCGGGCGGCATCTTCGGGAAACGTGGCCTGGGCCAGCTTCATGGCGGCGGCGATGTTCGTGGCTTGCGGGTCGAAAAGGCTTTCGATCGAATTGCCCATCTGCAGGTCGTCGTCGAAGGGCGGGAGCTCGATCGCGGCCTCGCGGCCGAAGACGATCACCCCCGCGCGGTCCTTGTCGCGGCGATGGGCGTGGACCTCGTCGCGGACGTACTTGATCATCGCCGCGCGTTTGGCCTCGGGGATGCTCAGCGACTGGTCCAGCAGGTAGATGACCGTCAGATGGTCGTTGCTCCGCACGATCTGCAAGTCGGCCGCCGCCATCACGAAGAGCACGACGACCAGCGTGCGGAGCAGCAAGGCCATCCAACGCCGCACGCGGCCCAGCCCAGCCAGGCGGCGATAGCTATACCACCACAGCACCGGCAATACCAAGAGTATTGCCAGGTAGGCGGGAGCGGCGAAGGTGGGATGGTAGGAGAACATTTTCACTCGATCCGCACACATTGTACTCTCTGGTTATTGGTATCCAACACGTACAGCTTTCCCTGCTTGTCCCTTGCCAGGCCCCAGGGATTGAAAAGTTCCCCTTCTCCCCGTCCTTCGTGTCCCCAGCAGCCCAAGGAGCGGCCGTCGCGGGTGAACTTCTGGATGCGATGGTTGCCGTACTCGCAAATATATAAGGTGTCGTGCGGGGCCAGCACGATGTCGTAGGGATAGTAAAGCTCGCCCGGCTTGCTGCCTTGTGTTCCCCACGACTTCAGCAATTTGCCTTCAGTATCGAAGACTTGGATGCGATGATTGCCGGCATCGGTGACCCACAGACGGTCGTCGGCGTCGAAGACGATCTTCTGCGGGCGGACGAACTGCCCGGGCTCGGAACCGTGCCCGCCCCACTGAAGCAGGCAGCGGCCGTCGGGCGCGAATTTTTGGATGCGGTCGTACTCGCCATACTCGGAAACGTACAAATCGCCCTGCGAGTCCTGGGCCGTGCCGGTGACGAAGCCGAACTCGCCCTTCTTCTCGCCCTTCTTGCCGCCCAGCTTGCGGAGCAGATTGCCTACCGGCGAGTAGACGAGCACCTGGAAGTAATGCGTGTCGGCCACCATGAGGTTGCCATCGCGATCGAAGCTCAGGCCGGTCGGTTTGCCGTTGGCGTGGTCGGGCGTGGACCAACTGCGGAGGAAGGTGCCGTCGGTCTTGAAGACCTGGATGCGGGCGGTCTTGTCGACGATGTAGAGTTGGTCGTCGCGGTCGATGGCGATTGCCCGGGGCGTTTGGAAGCGGCCGTCGGAGATGCCCGGCCGTCCCCAGACCGCCTCGACGCGGCCGATGCTCGATTCATCGTGGTCGCAGCCGGGCAGGAGGAGCAGGGCCAGCGGCAGGAGCCAGCGGGCCGCGGCAAAGTACTGAGTACTGAGTACTGAGTACAAAGTACTAAGCACTGAGCGCAGAGTACTGAGTACTGAGCGCAGAGTACTGAGTACTGGGTACTGAGTGCCGCCTTGCTGCCGTTTCACAGATTTTGACCTTCGTTTCATAACGCCGCCCATGCCCGGTTCATGGTTTCTTCGCTTTTCGTCCCGTTGGACGGGCCGGTTTGCGCGACGGTAACCGTCGCACCTCGCGGCGGATTTCCTCGCACAGTTCTTCCTCGCTGGGCAGATACAGCTTATACCGGCTGGCGAAGATTTTTCGCGATTGCTCCGGCCCCAGGGTGTATTTCACTACGGCGTTGTTCTTGTCGGTGCAGAGGATCAGGCCCAGCGTTGGGTTGTCCCCCTCGCTACGGCGCTCGCGATCGTAGAAGTTCACGTACAGTTGAAGTTGCCCCAAGTCCTGGTGCGTCAACTTGCCCACTTTGAGGTCGATCAGTACGAAACACTTGAGGATCGTGTGATAGAAGACCAGATCGATGTAGAAGTGGTCGCCCTCCAGTGTGAGCCGCTGCTGGCGGGCAACGAAGGCGAAGCCTTTGCCCAGTTCCAGCAGGAAGGCTTGCAGGTTGTCGAGCAAAGCTGCTTCAAGGTCCGATTCCACAAGCCGCGGGGATTCGGGCAAGCCAACAAATTCGATAACGACCGGATCCTTGAAGACATCGGTCGGTCGCCAGATTTCTTGGCCCTTCCTGGCCAATCGCATTACCCCCTTCTTGTCCTTGCTCAGGGCCAACCGCTCGTAGAGCAGGCTGTTGATTTGTCGCTCCAACTCGCGCCGCCCAGTTGTTATCGATAGCTTCGATCTCGTAGAACGCGCGGGCCTCGGCTTTGTCCACGCGCAGGAGCGTGCGGTAGTGGGTCCACGACAGGTTAGGATGAAGCCGACTAGGCTGCCAGGATCGGCCATGCAGCCCCTCGATAAGAAATGCGTTGATATCTGTCGTGGGGGATAATTCCCCACGCAGCGCGTGGGGAATTGAGATCAACTTTCCGGAGCAAATCGAAGATTCCCCACGCGCTGCGTGGGGAATCTGGGAATCCAACAAGCCTGTGTAGGTCAGGTAGAAATCCCGGAAATACTCCAAGTTCTGGATCGAGAATCCCTTTCCGTAGTCGGTCTGCAACCGCGTGGAGAGATCAGCCAACAAACGTTTTCCGTAAGCCGCACGTTCTCGGCCGCGCTGCTGCTCCTCGACAATTTCGCGGCCGATTAGCCAATTGCTGACGACCTGGGTTGTATTGACGGATCGCGCGACATTCGCGCGTGCCGACTCGAGGATCTCGCGGACGCGCAAATACAATCCGGTGGCCAGTAGAGTGTTCTTCATGCGTTGTCTCCTTTCTTGTCGAGGATGGCCTCCTATGCATGCCATGCTGTTCTAGATCGACGATTCATCCCACCCGCACATCCGGCGGGACGGCGGTCGACACCTGGAACACCGCCAGCGGCGGCGGTGATTACACCCGCAACAGCACTTATATCGACTCGGGCTCCGGTCCAAATCTACAGCGACACCTACCCTTCACGTCTTTCTGACGTCAGCAGCTTACGAACGGCATCCCCGCTACCCTGTCCCCATTACGTTTTCCCTCATTCAGCCTGACCCTGCGTCGTAGCAGGAATAGCAGCACGAGGAACGCCTCGAATGTCGCTCGTGCCAGAATCTCAGCGTCCTTGGTAAGACCAAGTTCGCACAAGGCATGGATGGCGCGATATTGCTTGCACAATTTCGTGTAGGCACCGACGCATATTCCCTTCGTTACGTTGCTGAACTTGCTCGATTGTTCGGCACAAAGGCTGTCGTGGACCTTGTATCCCAATTCAAGGACTTGCCGCGCAAGCCGAAAATCTTCGGCAAATAACCGCCTCAAATACCGACGAGCAGTCTGTTCTCCTGGTAACATTGGCTCCCTCGTTCCAAACGAATTGCCGTTTTCCAGCCGTATCCCAGAGGCTCCTCCGCCGCCGTGACCACATCATGGCCCATGCCTCGAAGGAACTGGATCGTGGCAGCATACACGTCCTGGTCGCAAAGGAATCTCATGGTGTCGGTGCGAGGCAAATGTCCTCAACAGCTACCACGTCGATGGCGTATTGGATACAGGCGCGAATGTCTTCGGGTTCAAGGTCCGGATAGTAGTCTCGGATGATTTCGGTGAACGGGATCCCGTCGCGAACGATCTCCAGTACGCTTTGGACGGGAATCCGTGTGCCCGATACGCACGGTTTGCCGAAGTGGACCTGCGGCCTGACAGAGATACGCTGCTTTATATCGCCTCCTTCATCGACTGTCTTTTCACAACTTTACTCCCCCTGCGGTCCTGCGGCAAGCCGGGGCAGAAAAATTCATTGACAAACGGTTATATAGTCCCATTCGGCAAGCAGGACCTACTTCCGCTTCCGATGAAACACCCGTTTCGCTGCTTCCAGGGCGGGCCCAAGCTGCTCGACCTCGGCGAGGGTGTTGTAAAGATAGAAGCTGGCCCGGGCGGTCGCCCCCACGTTGTAACGCTTGTGCAACGGCATGGCGCAATGATGCCCGGCGCGGATAGCGATGCCGGAGCGGTCGAGCACCTCGGCCACGTCGTGGGCGTGGATCCCCTCGAGCGTGAAACTGACGATTCCCGCCTTGTGCTCCGGGGCCGGTCCGAAGATCCGCAGGCCCTCGATGTTTTCCAGAATCTCGTGGGCCCGCGTGACCAGCAGTCGCTCGTGACGCGAGATGGCCTCCATGCCGATGCGGTTGAGATAATCGATGGCCGCCCCCAGGCCGATGGCCGAGACGATCGGCGGCGTGCCGGCCTCGAACTTGGCCGGCAGATCGCCCGGCTCGAAGTGGTCCAAGAGCACGCGGCGGATCATGCTCCCGCCGCCCAGGAAGGGCGGCATCGCCTCCAGCAGTTCGCGCTTGCCGTAGAGCACGCCGACGCCCGACGGCCCGAGCATCTTGTGCCCACTGAAGACGAGGAAATCGCAGTCCAGGGCCTGCACGTCGGTCTTCTGGTGCGGCACGCTCTGGGCCCCGTCCAACAGCGTCAGCGCGCCGGCCTGGTGCGCGCGGCGAATGATTTCAGCCACGGGATTGATCGTGCCCAGCACGTTGGAGATCGCCGTGAAGGCGACAAGTCGGGTCCGCCGACCTGGGGTACCAGGTGCCCGGAGCAGCGTATCGAGCGCGTCCAAGCAAAGCAAACCGTCATCGGTCAGGGGGATATGCCGCAGCACGGCCCCGCGGCGCTCGGCAAGTTGCTGCCAGGGAACGAGATTCGCGTGATGCTCCATCTCAGTGAGCAGGATCTCGTCGCCCGGCTTGATGTTCGCATCGCCCCAACTCCGCGCGACCGTATTGATGCCAGAGGTCGCCCCGTAGGTGAAGATGCACAACTCGCGCTCGGGGGCGTTGATGAACGCGCGGACCGTTTCCCGGGCCTGGTCGAACAGCTCGTCCGACTCCTGGGCAAGCTGGTGGATGCCGCGATGCACGTTGGCATAATGTTCTTCGTAGCAACTCACGATCGACTGGATGACCTCGTGCGGATGCTGCGTGCTGGCCGCATTGTCGAAATAGACCAACGGCACGCCCGGGCGGACCTCACGGCTGAGAATCGGAAAATCTCCGCGGTAGGCCAAGGGGTCCAGCGGCGCGGATTGCACGAGCGTACTCATCAGTGGCAGACCTTCCCGGGTCCGGACGGATTGGAGCTCCCGTCCTTGACGGGCGAGTAGATGGCCGATTGCAAGACCCGCCAGGGCAGCAGGCAGCATTTCTGCCGGTTGGGCGTGAGGCGGACGCCGAACAGATCCAGCATGTCATTGGCGGTGAACGTCTTGACGTCCTCGATCGTGCGGCCGTCGAACTTCTCCACGATCATCGAGGCCGCCGCCTGGCTGATGCAGCAGCCGTCGCCGTCGAAGAATACTTCCCGCAGGGTACCGCCATCATCGATCTGCAATTCCATGCGGACGACATCGCCGCAAAGCGGATTGTCGTCCTGATGGGCGTGCGTGCAGTGCGTGCAGTGACCGCGATGGTACGGATCCTCGTAATGATCGAGGATATGGTCCTGGTAAAGTTCTTCTTCGTCGGCAGGCATAATGGTCCATGGAGGGAAGCGAAGGGAAATCCACTGTGTTAGTGTAGGGAGGGGGGGATTCCAGGGCAAGGGCTGCGGGAAATGCGGGCTAGCAGTCGCTTTGCAGTATCAGTCCTGGCGGGGTCCGCTTGCGGATGATCTTCCGGCGGTCTGCGGCAGGCCGTGCTTGACGGCCGTTCTATGACTTGCTTGCCTGCTGCCTCAATGGTATGATTGTCTAATCGGCGGTGGCGATGGCGGCCTTAAGCGGATACCATTGCGTGTCCCCGGTCCGATAGAAAGGGAGTTGGAGGTTGCTTTTGGAAAGAATCGATTCATGACCTTGCCACCGATTTCCAATGACCACCGGATGGCCTCGATTGCACAAGCCGTGTTCGACGAGGTTCGCCGTGCGGCGCCCGCAGGGCTCAACTTCGACCTGTCCTTAGACAGCTCTCTCGATGAGGCGGGGCTCGAATCGCTCGCCCGCATGCATGTGGTCAATTGCCTCGAAGAGGCGTTTCATATTCGCTTTACGGAAGACTTGCTATACGACATCGTCACGTGCCGCGATCTGGTGGAGTACGTTGCCGCCAAGACCGCGCCGCCGGCAACGCGGTCGGCGCCGGCCGCGCCTGCTGTTGCGGCAGAACCTCCAGGGAAAACGGACGACGCCGCGGAGAGGAGCATATTGCCGGAGTTTTATGAAATCGAGCGGTTTCCGGAATGTGTCGCCTTCGCCCAGCGCTTGGCCGGCACGGCAGCGGTCGGGCTGGAAAACCCTTTCTTCCGGGTCAAGCAGTGCGTCGGGCCGGCAACCGTCCAGGTCGCCGGGTGCGATTTGATCAGCTACACGAGCTTCGATTATTTGGGCCTGGCACGCGATCCGCGGGTAGCCGCGGCGGCCCAGGCGGCGATCGATAGCTTCGGCACCAGCGCCTCGGCCAGCCGCCTCGTGGGCGGCAACAACCCGATCCTCGAACAGTTGGACGAAACCCTGGCAACCTTCCTTGGAGTGGAAGCCGCGGTGTCGCTACCCAGCGGCTACGGGGTCAATGCCTCGGTCTTAGGGCATCTGTTCGGCTCCGACGATTTCATTCTTTACGACGAGTTGGCGCACAACAGCATCGTCCAGGGAGCGATGTTGTCGCAGGCCACGCGGCGCGCGTTTCCACACAATGACTTCGATTTTGTCGATAGGCTGCTCGGCGAGATCCGCAGCAACTTTCGACGGGTGGTCATTGCCGTGGAAGGCGTATACAGCATGGACGGCGATTATCCCGAACTGCCACGATTGTTGGAAGTGAAACGGTGTCATCGGGCCTTGCTCTATATCGACGAGGCGCACTCGCTGGGCGTCATGGGACCGAGCGGACGCGGCATCTTCGAGCACTTTGGGGTTGACCCGGGCGAGGGCGACATTCACATGGGGACCATCAGCAAAGCCCTTGCCAGCGGCGGGGGTTTTCTCGCGGGACGCAAGAACTTTATCCACTACATGAAGTACACCACGCCCGCCAACGTCTTCGCCACTGCGATTTCGCCGGCCAACGCGGCAGCGGCGCTGGCCGCGCTGAAGATATTGGAGAAGGAACCGGAACGGGTCGAGCGATTACGAAATCGGTCGGACCTGTTTCTTCGCTTGCGCAACAACGCGGCCTTGATACCGGCACCAGCGGCGGCACGCCGATCGTCCCAGTCGTAGTGGGCGATTCGCTGCGATCGCTGGCGATTTCCGCAGCCCTGCTACGTCGCGGAATCGACGCCCAGCCGATCCTCTACCCTGCGGTCCCCGAGAATAAGGCTCGCCTGCGGTTCTTCATTACCGCGGAACACACGGAACAGCAGGTCGTGCAAACGATCGACGCGTTGGCGGAGTGTGTTGAAGCGAGCGCGCGCGCGGCTCGCTGAGGTTCTGGTCAGTCCGTTGCAGGCGCCGGCATTCCGTCTACGAGCGCTCTGCCGCGGATTTTGCAAGACTCCTGGCTACGGGTCGCAGGCAGGATGCCTACGCTACAGGCCGAGAATCTTCGCCGTCACCAGCCACTGAAGTTCCCCGCGGCCAAGTTCGGGCGAGCCGGAAAACCGAATCGCGGCGAGCGCTCCTTTTTTGAAATCCATCCAGCCGTTGTCCAGACCGATCAGCGCGGCGGCCAGGTAGCCGACGTCCGGGGCGTGGCCGACCCAGGCCGCCTTGTCCAGGCCCGATGCGTGTTTTTCCGTCGCGGCCAGCAGATGCTTCGGATCGCCGCCGGGGAGCAACTCCTTCCGTTGGACAACCTTGGTTTTCTCGCCGAGGGCCGCGGCCAGGATCTCGGCTGTTTGCACGCACCGCAACATGGGGCTGGTGATGATCAACTGGGGTGCCAGCCCGCGGGGAACCAGGGTCTCGACCATGCGCAAAACGCTTGCGGCCCGCATCGGTCAACGGCCGGAGCGAATCGTCCGGATAGGCCGATTCGTCGCGCTCGGCCGCCCAGGCGTGACGGATAATGAACAGGTCCATAATGATTCTCCTACTTGGTTCTCCACAGTATTCTATCCTCGATGCCCAGCGATTGCTGCGCGGCGGCGATATCCGCCTTGAACCGCAGCGCATCGACCGGGTAGCCCGCCGTTGGCCGGAGATCCGCGACATGATACCGCCAGAAGTCGTTGAAGGCGTGCATGGCCAACTCGCGAAGATATTTCGAGGCCATCGAGGCCAGGGCCGTCGGGAGATGGGATTCACCCTTGGCCTGGAAGGCGATCTCCACCCGCCGCTCGGCTGCCCCAAAGCGGTAGACGCTCAGCAATCGCCCTTCGCCCACGACCTCGATGAACCGGTCGGGAAAGCCGTCCATCAGGAGCGGCGCATAGCGGTCCCGTCCGCCGTGCTTGTCGCAAAGGATCGAAATCCGCTCGTTGCCCAACGGCTCGATCATGCGGGCGATGAGTTGCAAGGTCCAATGCGAAAGGGCGGCGCCCTTCGAATCGCTGCGGTCCACCGTGTCGTTGAATTCGCGGGGAAAGATGGCAACGCTTTGCAGATCGACGAGCCGCACACCGGCTCGGGTCAAGGCCTCGCGCAAGCCGGGACGAAGCCGATCGATTTCCGCCGCATCGAAGTCTCGCGGCGCCGGCAGCGGATCCCAGCCAGCCGAGAGCGCCTCGCGGCGCGGTCCGGCGTCGGTGCCTGCCAGTAGTTTCCAAACATCGCCACAGATGGCCGGCCGCTGATCGATCAGGCCCCAAGCGGCCCAAAGTCCGCGTTCGAGCAGCTTCAGCCCCTTCTGCGATTGATAGAGCACCTTCGAGTCGGCGATAACGATTCGTTGGCCGGCGGCCGACCCGCGACCCGCACGCGCGTGCCCCGGGTGCCCCGCGGAGCGTGCGGCCGCCGCTGCGATCACGGTTTGCAGCCGCTCGTAGAGTTCATCGCCGCGGACCCCCTCCGGCACTTCCCAAAGACTTGCTGAAATCACCAGCGGCCCCAAGTTCGGCCCGTAGCCCGCTTCATCCGTACCGAGAAGGAAAGGCATGCAGAAGACCTTAGTTCTTAGAACTTAGACCGTAGAAACCCAGCACTAAGATCTAAGTTCTAAGCTCCAAGCACTTTTATTCATAGCCACCCGTGTTCCCGATACCAATGGGCCGTCTGCCGCATGCGCTCGTCCAAGGGATCTGCCACGGTGAACCCCAATTCGCGTGCCGCTGCCGCGCCGGAACAGGTCCAGGAGCCCGCCCGCGCCTCGCGGGCCTTGTCGAGATTAAAATACCACGCCTGGCCGCGAAGTTGCGAAAAGGCCGTGGCGACCAGGCCGATCGTCCATACCCAGAACGGGCCCAACCGGACCACGCAAGTCCGGCGACGGCCGAGGGCTATACCCATCATACGTCCCATCTCGGCAAGTGTCACGTCGCGTTCCGCCCGGGCAAAATAGCAACCTTGCGCAGCGGCAACCCCGTCTGCCGGATCTAAGAGGATGCGTTTCCCGCGGTGTGCGGCAAGAATCATCGCCTGCAGGAGGTCGTCGGCGTGGATCAGGGAAATCCATTGCCTCCGCCAACAAGGAACGACATGAATCCCGTAACGGGCAATCGGCCAGAAAATCTCGTAGGTGGCCGGATCACATTCACCAAACACGATCGGCGGACGAAGTATCGTGATCGGCACCTCCTTGGCCCATTGCCGGGCCGCTTGTTCGCCGGCCAGCTTGCTCCGTCCGTAGTGCGAAACCGGCGCCGGGGGATCGCTTTCCAACCTCGGCCGTCGCGGACTCGATGGCCCCATCGCCGCCAACGACGAAACCACCAGCAGGACAGGGGGCGTGATTTGCGCGGCACACGCTCGGGCAACATTCGCGACACCTTCACGATTGACTTGATAGAGCTGCTGGACGTGGATCGCTTTGACCAGGCCGGCAAGGTGATAGACGGCGTCGTGGCCCGGCACGACCCGTAGTAGCGACTCGGCGTCGGTTACATCACCATCCGCCCGGCGAATTGGCAGCCCTGCCAGACGGTCGAGTTTCGACGACTTGCGGACCAAACAGCTTATTTCGTGACCTTGCTCCAATAACGCCCGGGTAAGGTGAAACCCGATGAAGCCAGTTGCGCCGGTGATTAGTAATTTCGCCATGTTTCCGCCCGCAATCCGAGTTGACGGCAAAAAGTCAAAAGGGGTAAGATAACGCAACCATTCACGACTTGGGAGCCCATTATGCATGATATTGTCGTCGAGCGCGTCTCGAATTCCCGACAACGGAAACAATTTCTCCAGTTTCCCTGGACTATCTATCGGGACGACCCGAACTGGATTCCCCCGCTCCGCCTCGATGAGAAGGAAAATGTCGGCTATATCCACAATCCGTTTTATGATCGGAACCAAATCCAAACGTTCTTGGCCTATCGTAGGGGTGAAGTGGTCGGCCGTATCGGCGCCATTTTGAACCAGGGACACATCATTCGCTACAACGACCCCCGAGGTTTTTTCGGCTTTTTCGAGTCGATCGACGACCAGGAAGTGGCCAACGGGCTGTTCAATGCGGCCCGCGATTGGTTTGCCGACCAGGGGATATTCAAGCTGCGGGGGCCGGCGAATCCCTGCCTTAATGGGGCGGTGGCCCTTTTGATCGACGGCTTCGATTCGCCGCCGACGTTCATGATGACCTACAATCCACGCTACTACGAAAGGCTGATCGAGAACTACGGCTTCCGCAAGACCCAGGATATGTATGCATTCTGGGGGCACATCTCGATGCTGCCCAAGATCGCCGAAAAACTGGCTCCCATCGCGGAACAAATCGTCGAACGCTACAACGTCAAGGTCCGGCCGTTGGACAAGTCTCGATTCCGCGACGACGTCAAATCGTTCCTCTCGATTTATAACCGCTCGCTGACCAACACTTGGGGTTTCGTTCCCATGTCCGACGCCGAAGTGGAGCACGTCGCCAACAACCTGCAGCTCCTCATCGTGCCCGAACTGGCCATCTTCGTGGAGATCGACGGGCGGTTGGTGGGGGCAAGCTTCGGACTGCTGGACTACAACCCGCGAATCAAGGAAATCGACGGGCGGCTCTTTCCCTTCGGCTTCATTCACCTCTTGCGCAACAAGCGTGCGATCAAGAAGATCCGCTTGATTTCGACCAACGTGTTGCCCGAGTACCAACTGCACGGTCTGGGGATGGTGCTCATGCACGGCATCGTGCCCAAGGCGATCGAGTGGGGGATGGAGGAGGCCGAGTTTTCCTGGGTGCTGGAATCGAACAGGCTTTCCCGCGGAGCCCTGACCAAGGGCGGGGCCAAGATTACCAAGACCTATCGCGTCTACGACCTCGATTTCGATCCGACTGAAGTCGCGGCCCAGCGGCAAACCGTGCGGCGGGCCACCGTAAAAGGGCGGCTGGAAATCCGGCCCGTCGTCTCCGGCCGCGACCTCAATACCTTCCTCAAAGTGCCCTGGCGGGTCTATGCCGAAGATCCGCAATGGGTGCCGCCGTTGCTGCTGGACCAGAAAGAGTTCCTCAATCCCCGCGTACATCCTTTCTACTTGCACGGGGCGGCCGAGAAGTTCATCGCCTACCGCGATGGCGTGCCCCAGGGGCGCATCCTCGTGAGCGACGATCCTCGCTATAACGCCGAGCACAACAGCAGCACGGGCTGCTTCGGCATGTTCGAATCGGCCGACGACCCGGAAATGGCCCAAGGGCTGATCGAAGCCGCCTCGAAATGGCTGCGCGACCGCGGCCGGACGACGATCCTCGGTCCCATCGACTATTCCACCAACTACAACTGCGGCCTGCTGGTGGAAGGCTTCGACACGCCGCCGCGGATCATGGACAACCACAATCCGCCCTATTACGGCGGACTTCTGGGATCGTGCGGCCTGGCAAAGGCCAAGGATCTCTTTAGCTGGTGGTTCACGGATTCCAAGGACATGGGCACAATATGGCGCGAGCGGGCCGAACGGATAATGCGCCGTGGCAAGATCACCATCCGCTCGTTCAACATGCGCGAATTCGACGCCGAAATACAGCGCTGCAACACGGTCTACAACGGCGCCATGGAACGCAATTGGGGGTTTGTCAGCCTCACCGAGGCCGAATTCCGCTATATGGCGGGCCAACTGAAGAAATGGGCCGAGCCCAAAATGGTGCTCCTGGCCGAAGTTGACGGTTACCCCGTCGGCTTCTCGATTACGTTGCCCGACGTCAACGAAGCCATCCGGCCGCTCAATGGCCGATTGTTCCCCTACTGGCTGCCGATCAATTTCGTGCGATTCCACTGGCGGAGACGCCGCATCAAGACGGCCCGCATGATCGTGCTGGACGTGCTGGAAAAGTATCGTCGCCGCGGCATCGCCGAGATGCTGATCCTCAAGACCTTGGATTACGGCAAAAATGTGGCCCACTATACGGGCGCCGAGTTGGGCTGGACCCTCGAAGACAACTACCTCGTGAACCAGACCATCGAGGCCGTGGGGGCCAAGAAATACAAGGTCTACCGGATTTACGAGAAGTCGATCGGCGGCTGAGCAGTGGGATCAACGGGAAAGGTCGCGTTTCTCACCGTCAGGGGGGTGATTGTGAATATCACGCCTGCGCCTGCGGGTACCACTGAGCTGCTTGCCGTCTACTGTATAATGGGGGCATGGCTGCACCGTCCGATTCCACCCAACCGCCGGACCCCCAGTCGCCCAGCCTGACCTCCCTGAGCCTGCTGGAGCGGCTTCGTTCCCGCGATCAGCAGGCCTGGTCGAGGTTCGTGGGAATCTACGGTCCCTTGGTCTACGGATGGTGCCGCAAGTGGGGGATGCAGCAATGTGACGCCCAAGACATCGTTCAGGAAGTGTTTCGGGCCGTCGCCGGCGGAATCGGCACTTTCCGCAAGGATGGGGAGGTGGGGACTTTTCGCGGCTGGCTTTGGACCATCGCCAAGAACAAGGCAAATACCTTTTTCTCCCAGCGTGCCCGGCGTCCCGAGGTGATCGGGGGCACCGATCTGCAAGCTCGGCTTGCCGAGATCCCCGATCGATATCCGCACGAATCGACCAGTGAGGAATCGAAGGCCGAGACGAGCAGCCTGATCGCCCGGGCGATGGGCGTGATCCGGGGGGATTTTCAAGAACAGACGTGGAGCGCTTTTCTACGCACTGCCATCGACGGGCTGAATGCGACTAAGGTCGCCGTCCAGTTGCAAATGACCCCGCGGGCCGTACGTCAGGCCAAACACCGGGTCCTCGAGCGACTCCGCGAGGAGTACCACGATATGATCGACTGAGTTCCCCTTCTCCCGGAGGGAGAGGGACCGCCCGGAGATTTTCGCGTGGCGCTCCGTGGTTTTGCTTAGTTGTACTTAATAGAGGCGATCCACCTGCGTAACGGAGAACGAATCATGCCGGCAGCCATTTGTCCGAGCGACGAAGACCTCAAGGCTTATGTCCGGGGTGGACTGCCGCCCCAATCCGAAGATTCCCTGGCCGATCATCTGGAGGCTTGCCCGCGCTGCGAAGCCGCCGTGCAAACCTTGGAGCGAGAGGGAGATCCGCTGCTGGCCACGCTCCGACTTCCCGTGAGGCCCAATCCCTACGAGGAAGAACCCGAGTGCCGCCAGGTCGTCCACCGCCTGCTCGCGCGAGCAATTCCCAGCGACGACCAGGTCGCGCAGTCCCAGGTTGCCGAATCCTCACCGCCCCTGCCGCTCCCCTTGGCCTGTCCCGGCTGCTTCAAGGAATATGACCTGCTCGAAAAGCTGGGCGAGGGCGCCATGGGCACCGTCTACAAGGCCCGGCACCAACAGCTCAAGAAGCTGGCTGCGATCAAGATTCTCCTCCCCGGTCTGGCCCAAGATCCGCAGCGTATCGCCCGTTTCAAGCGAGAAATGAAGGCTGTTGGGCAACTCGACCATCCCCACATCGTGCGTGCCATGGATGCCGGCGAGGCCGACTCGCGCCACTACCTGGTTATGGAGTACATCGAAGGGCTCGACCTCTCGAAGATCAGCGATCGCGTCGGCCGGCTGGCTGTGGCCGATGCCTGTGAGATCATCCGCCAGGTTGCCATCGGCCTGCGCACGGCCGACGAGCGGGGGCTGATTCACCGCGACATCAAGCCCTCGAACCTGATGGTCACTTCGGACGGCCAGGTCAAGATCCTCGACTTGGGGCTGGCCGTCTTTGAAACCGATCGCACGCCGGACGGCGCGACGACGGCCTTCGGCCAGATCGTGGGTACGCTCGACTACATTGCCCCCGAGCAGATCAACGACGCCCATTCGGTCGACGCCCGAGCCGACATCTACAGTCTCGGCTGCACCCTTTACAAGCTTCTCACAGGCCAGCCGCCCTTCAGTGGCCCGCGTTATCAGAGTACTGCCGAGAAGATGACGGCCCATTTGCGCGACGCCGTGCCGCCGATTCGTCTGCTGGTGCCCGAGGTATCGGAGAAGCTGGCCGCGGTCCTGGACCGCATGTTGGCCAAGGACCGCGACCTGCGGATTCCCACGCCCGGACGACTTGTCGACGAACTGGCGGCCTTTTGTGTGGGGGCCAATCTGGCGGGACTTCTTGAACTGGCAGGGAGCAGGGAGCGGGGAGCAGGGAGCGGGGAGGAAATACTACGGGGAGAGGAGAAGGCAAATCTCTCCCCTCGCCCCGGGCACCATGTACTCATGGTCGCGGGAGAGGGCGGGCACCATGTACCCATGGTCGGGGTGAGGGCCAATTCTCCCCCCGCCTCCAACAAGTTACAATCACCCCAGGGACCTTCAGGAGCCAAACCCGTAGTTGCCGCCGTACCCATGAACAAGGACGCCAAGAAAGTGGATTTCGATCCATACCACAAGTGGCTGGGCATTCCGCCGGAGGAACAGCCGGCGAACCACTATCGTCTACTGGGGCTGCAAGCCTTCGAGAGCGATCCGGAGGTGATCGTGGGAGCGGTGATGCGTCAGTCGGCCCATCTGAAGACGTACCAATTGGGCCAGCATGCCGCCTTGACGCAGAAGCTCTTGAACGAGGTTTCCGCGGCGAAGGTCTGTCTGCTGGACCCGCAGCGGAAGGCGGCCTACGACGCGCGCTTGCGCAAGGAGTTGGAGGCGCGAGAGAAGGCCGCCCGCATCCATGCCCTTCCCGCGGCCAAACCCCTGCCGGCCGCTGCTGCTTCCCCTGCTACCCCAACAGCCACCGGATCTGCCACTCCGGCATTGGTTTCACCGCCCGAGGCAATTCCCCGTGGGCATCCCGAGCCGATTCTCGCGGAGCCTGTGGTCAAAACCGGATTGGACGATTTGTTCAGCGAGATCGACCACGCCGCGCATCCTGCCGGCTCGTCGGCGATTGGTCGAACCGCTTCCCGCCCGCCGGTCAAAGGGCGGTCGCTGGCCGCTGCTGGCGCGGGCCGGGAAAGGCGCGAGGCAAATCGCAAGCCAGTTTCTGGCAGCTTTGCCAATCGGCCATTCCTCCCCGTTTCCGCACTCCCGGTTGGCTTGCCGCCGCCGGAGGCGCGGCCTTGGCGGGCGTGGTGTTGTTGGGCGTGTTGTTCTCCATGCGGACGTTCCGAGGGAACACTCGTCGTCGAGATCTCCGATCCCGAGGCAACCGTGCAGGTACTCGACGACCAGGGCAAGTTGCTCATCGAGCAGAAGGCGGGCGGGGAGAAGGTCGAAATCAGCGTCGTGCCGGGCAAAGGCAAGCTTCGCATCGTGAAAAACAGCGTTGAGTTGCTTACCAAGGAATTTACCTTGCTCTCCGGGGGGCGAGAGACCATCAACGCCAGGCTGATACCGCCGGTGGAACTCAAACCTCAAATCTCAAATCTCAAATCCCCAATTCCTCCCCCCACCGTCGCCCCGTTGGCCGAAAGGAAGGCCGAAACGAAAGCCGAGATCAATCCGCCAGCCCCGGCAACAATCGAGGCCGGCAAATGGATCGACCTCTTCGACGGCAAAACGCTCGACGGCTGGCGCAGTTGATGGTAACGCAACGTGGACTGTCTCGGACGGCGCGATCGACGGCGGCGGGGAAGGTAGCGGCACGTTGGTGTCTCGGCAAGAGTTCGGTGATTTCGAGTTTCAGGCCGACGTCAAGATCAACAGCGCTGGAAACTCCGGAGTGTTCTTTCGCATCACTCCTGAAGCCACGACATCTCCTGTGAAGTGGGATGCCACGACTGTGAAGTGGTATGAAGTGCAGGTCATCGGCAGCCAAATGCGGGGTTCCGGCGGGTATCCGCACACGGGAGACCTTTTTGGATTTGCCAAAGTTCCTGAGAACCCTATTCAAGACGATGAGTGGTTCCATTTACACCTTATTGCCAAAGGTAATCACATTCTCGTCAAGATCTATGGCAGGGATGTACTGGAGTATGTTGATGCCAAGAATACCTTCACGCGCGGTTCCATTGGTTTGCAGAAATTTGGTCCGCCAACGCGGGTTTCCTACAAGAAACATCCGTATCAAAGCGTTGGACGGGGTGCCGTCGAGCGGCGCTCGCATATCGACCGTTCGGGCGACGGATGACACTGCCGGTTCTTCCCGCAGTGCCAAGTCCTCCTCGAGCCCCACTATTGGCGCCGATGGCAAGTGGGCGCCCGGCATTCCCGATCCCGCGGTCGCTCCGTTCGACGAAACAAAAGCCAAGGAGTACCAAGCGGCATGGGCCAAGTACCTCAACGTGCCGTTGGTCCAAGCCAACTCCATCGGCATGAAGCTGGTGCTGATTCCGCCCGGCGAGTTCATGATGGGCTCGCCCAACGATTTGATCGTGGAGGAGTTGCGGCTGCACGGCGGCAGTCCCTACGGCGTCAGTCTGCTGGCCGAGGGGCCGCAGCACCCGGTGCGGATTACCAAGCCCTATTGGCTGGGCGCGACGGACGTGACGCAGGAGGAGTACCAGCGCGTGATGGGCAGCAATCCGAGCAGGTTCCGGGATCCCAAGCGGCCCGTGGAGCAAGTGACTTGGAACGACGCCGTTGAATTCTGCCGGAGACTGTCGGTGTTGCCTGTGGAAAAGGCGGCCAAGCGGCGCTACGGTTTGCCGACGGAGGCGCAGTGGGAGCACGCCTGCCGTGCGGGAACGACGACCCGCTGGTATGCGGGCGACAACGAGGCGGGATTGGGTGATGTGGCGTGGTTCGCTAAGAACTCAGGCGGTCAGACGCACCCTGTGGGGCAGAAACGCGCCAACGCCTGGGGGCTGTATGATATGCACGGCAACGTCTGGCAGTGGTGCCAGGATTGGCTTGATGGCGGATATTACGCTAAGTCGCCTGCGGACGATCCGGTGGGGCCTCCGGGGGGCTCGCACCCGTGGCCCGCGGCGGTGGCTTGGGCCAACCGGCGTGGAGTTGCCGTTCGGCGTACCGCGGTTGCGGCGCCGGAGGGCCGCAGCCTTGGCACGGGCTTTCGCGTCGTGTGCGAGAAGGTAATCCAAGCGGGAGGCGATGCCACGCGTAGTGCGGCGACTGACAGCGGCCAACCCGAAGCAGCAGCCCAGCGAATAGCTGATCACTTCAAAACGCGCGGCTATCGATACGGTTGGGTTGGCGGTGCGGCGAACGACGGAAACCATGGTGAGCCGCGGTCTTTTGACGTTACCAAGGTTGAGGTTGACGGCGACAATGTGAAGATGTGGTACGCTTGGAAGAACGGCGTTTTGAAGGGGGTCATGAAAGGCCGGACTTTGACAGGGGATTGGACGCAAGGCAAAGGACATGGGAAATCTGAGCTGACTTTTGCCGAGGATTTTTCCGCCGCTGAAGGATGGTGGAGTGCCGATGGCCATGCAGCAAAACCCCGCGCGTTCCTTTCCTCAGCCGCGGCCATGTCCTCCCCGGTCCCCACGCACGCTCTTGTGCTCAAGAAAAAGCAGCGGGTTCTTTACTTCACGCGTAGCCAGGGTTACGAACACTCGGTCGTGAAGCGGAATGGGAACGAGTTGGCGTACTCCGAAAAGATCCTCACGGAATTAGGAAAGGAGAATGGGTTCGAGGTGGTCTGCACCAAAGACGGCAGCGTCTTCGACCAAGACCTAAACCAATGGGATGCCTTTGCCTTCTACACGTGCGGCGACCTGACCAAGCCCGACGTGCGTAATGATCCGCCCGTGTCGCCTAAGGGCAAGCAGCGCTTGTTGCAGGCAATCGCGGCAGGCAAGGGATTCATCGGTTTCCATTCCGCCACCGATACGTTCCACAGCCAGGGAGCGCCCGACAAGAACCAATCCAAGACCGATCCCTACATCGCCATGATCGGAGGTGAGTTCATGTGCCATGGCCCCCAGCAGGAAGCGACGGTGACCGCAACGTCGCCGAGTTTCCCCGGCGCGGATAAGATCGGTGGCTCGTTTACGGCGTGGAAGAGTGGTACGTCCTGAAGAATCTCGCCAAGGATCTGCACGTCGTGTTGCTTCAAGACACGGAGGGCATGACCGACCCCTGCTACCAACGGCCGCCCTATCCCGAGACCTGGGCACGGCTCTATGGTCATGGTCAAGGACGGGTGTTTTACACCTCCCTCGGTCATCGCGAAGATATATGGTCCAATCCCAAATTTCAGAACTTGATCGTCGCCGGCTTGGCCTGGGTCCTGCGGAACGTGAATGCCGACGTGACGCCGAACGTCGATGCGGTGACACCCAAAGCCCGCGAAACCCCCAAGGTGCGACCAATTGATCGGAGATTCTTTGTCGGCGATTGGCGGCTTGGCCAGCCCAATGGCGCTGACTTTCTTATCAGTCTACACGCGGACTCTACGGCCAGTTCAAGCTTCTTGGGGGGGACCGGAAAATGGGAGTTTATTCACGGCGAAGCACGAATCCTCTGGAATACCGGCAAGAGTGCCGGCGGTTGGCACATCATTCGCCGTGAAGGTTCAGGTTTTCGGAAGCTCTACTTCAAAGCGGGAATGCCGTTGGATCGTCCAACGAATGATATTTGTGGCGCCGAGAAGCTGTAGCTTGGTTCGCCGCCGAATCTCGCCGCGCCGACCGCCTCGGCGCGGTGGAGTACAGACAAAGGTTGGGTGGACGTCACGGGAAGAATTAAGCAACTCGCAGCCGTCGGGGTGGCATCTGGGCCACGGCGGATGCGATGAAGACCGACCCCCGGGTCTGGAAAAAAGAATTTTCGCGTGGCATCCCGTGGCCTTATCTAGTAGACACGCGCCGCGCAGCTTACGAAAGACCAAATCATGCCAACCACAACCTGCCCCAGCGAGGATGACCTCAAGGCGTATGCCTGGGGTGGTCTGCCGCCTGAATCCGAAGATTCGCTGGCCGATCACCTGGAGGCCTGCCCGCAGTGCAAAGCCACGGTGCAAATGCTCGAACGACAAGGCGATCCGCTGCTGGCTCGGCTGCGCGTGCCGGTCAAGCCCGATCCCTACCAGCAGGAGCCGGAGTGCCGGCAGGTTGTCGAGCGCCTGCTCGAGGAAACGATTTCGTTCGGCGGCAAGGGGGCCGGGGCCCAGGTTGCCACGTCCGCACCGGCCCCTCTGCCGCCCTTGGCCTGTCCGGGCCTCTTTCGGGAATACGATCTGCTGGAGATCCTGGGCGAGGGAGGGATGGGCACGGTCTATAAGGCCCGGCACCGGCAACTCAAAAAGCTGGCTGCGATCAAGATTCTCCCCCCCGGCCTGGCCCAGGATCCGCAACGCATCGCCCGCTTCAAGCGGGAAATGAAGGCCATCGGGCAGCTCGATCATACGCATATCGTGCGTGCCCTGGATGCGGGGGAAGCCGAGCGTCGCCACTACCTGGCCTTGGAATACATCGAAGGGCTCGACCTCTCCAGGATCAGTGATCGCGTCGGCCGGCTGAGCGTGGCCGATGCCTGCGAGATCGTCCGCCAGGTCGCCGTCGGCCTGCGTGCGGCCGACGAGAAAGGACTGATCCACCGCGACATCAAGCCCTCGAACCTGATGCTCACCTCCAAGGGTCAAGTGAAGATCCTCGACCTGGGCTTGGCGGTCTTTGAAACGGAGCGGGCTCCGCAGGGGGAAACGACCGCCTACGGGCAGATCGTGGGCACGCCCGACTATATTGCCCCCGAGCAGATCAACGATGCCCATGCGGTCGACGCCCGCGCCGATATCTACAGCCTGGGTTGCACGCTCTACAAGCTGCTCACAGGCGAGGCCCCTTACAACGCGCCGCGCTACACGAGCCATGCCGAGAAGATGGCGGCCCATCTCCGCGACCCCATTCCTCCGATCCGCGCGTTGCTGCCCGAGGTGCCGGAGAAGCTGGCCGCGCTGTTGGATCGCATGGTGGCCAAGGACCGCAACCTGCGGATTCCCACTCCCGGCCGACTGGTCGATGAACTGGCGACATTCTGCGCCGGGGCCGATTTGGCCGGACTTCTTGAACTGGCAGGGAGCAGGGAGCGGGGAGCAGGGAGCGGGGAGGAAATACTATGGGGAGAGGAGAAGGCAAATCTCTCCCCTCGCCCCGGGCACCATGTACTCATGGTTGCGGGAGAGGGCGGGCACCATGTACCCATGGTCGGGGTGAGGGCCAATTCTCCCCCCGCCTCCAACAAGTTACAATCACCCCAGGGACCTTCAGGAGCCAAACCCGTAGTTGCCGCCGTACCCATGAACAAGGACGCCAAAAAAGTGGATTTCGATCCATACCACAAGTGGCTGGGCATTCCGCCGGAGGAACAGCCGCCGACCCACTATCGTCTGCTGGGGCTGCAGGCCTTTGAGAGCGATCCGGAGGTGATCGTGGGGGCGGTGATGCGCCAGTCGGCGCATCTGAAGACCTATCAATTGGGACAGCACGCCGCCTTGACGCAAAAGCTCTTGAACGAGGTTTCCGCGGCGAAGGTCTGTCTGCTGGACCCGCAGCGGAAGGCGGCCTACGACGCGCGCTTGCGCAAGGAGTTGGAGGCGCGAGAGAAGGCCGCCCGCATCGATGTCCTTCCCGCGGCCAAACCCCTGCCGGCCGCTACGGCTTCCCCTGCTACCCCAACAGCCACCGGATCTGCCACTCCGGCATTGGTTTCACCGCCCGAGGCAATTCCCCGTGGGCATCCCGAGCCGATTCTCGCGGAGCCTGTGGTCAAAACCGGATTGGACGATTTGTTCAGCGAGATCGACCACGCCGCGCATCCTGCCGGCTCGTCGGCGATTGGTCGAACCGCTTCCCGCCCGCCGGTCAAAGGGCGGTCGCCGGCCGCTGCTGCGCGCGGCCGGGAAAGGGGCGAGGCAAATCGCAAGCCGGTTTCTGGCAGCTTTGCCAATCGGCCATTCCTCCCAGTTTCCGCACTCCCGGTTGGCTTGCCGCCGCCGGGGGCGCGGCCTTGGCGGGCGTGGTGTTATTCGGCGTGTTGTTCTCCATGCGGACGTCCGAGGGAACCCTGGTCGTCGAAATCTCCGATCCCGAGGCAACCGTGCAGGTGCTCGACGACAAAGGCAAGCTGCTCATCGAGCAGAAGGCCGGCGGGGAGAAGGTCGAAATCAGCGTTGTGCCGGGCAAAGGCCAGCTTCGCGTCGTGAAAAACGGCGTTGAGTTGCTCACCAAGGAATTTACCTTGCTCTCCGGGGGGCGAGAGACCATCAACGCCAGGTTGATACCGCCGGTGGAACTCAAACCACAAGTCTCAAATCTCAAATCCCCAATTCCTCCGCCCGCCGTCGCCCCGTTCGACGCCAAGAAAGCCAAGGAGCACCAGCAGGCTCCGGGCGAGCACCTCGGCGTGCCGGATTCGTTTGATAATATCACCTATGCGCAGATCGTCGAGGTCATGTCAGGAAACACCGGCGACACGAAGATCAATGGTAGCGACAATAGCGACAACCGGCTGCAAGCCGGCTCTATCGTGTTCTACAGGACCGATGAGGGGCGGTTCGGAAAGATGGTTATCATCGAATATGGATATAATCTCCTCATCCGGTGGGCAACTTACAATCGCGATGCCACGGTTTTTGCGCGAGGCGACCGCACGAGATTGCGTGGTACCTGCACGTTCGACCTCGACTATGGGGTGGAGAGTGGTCGTGACGGCGGGAAATCCAAGCCGGACATTTGGTGGGAGCAGGTGAACAAGACCGTACGCTACTTGGTCGCGAAGAATGGGGCGATCCTCAGACCATACGTTACGGCGGAGGAACGCAGCGGAAAGGCGTTGGTTGGCGAGAAAGCTCCCCGAACCGCTTCCCAATCTGAAATCCAAAATCCGAAATCTGAAATCTCCGCTCCGGCTTTCGCCATTGCTCCGTTCGACGAAACGAAAGCCAAAGAGCACCAAGCGGCCTGGGCCAAGCACCTCATCGTGCCGGTCGAGATCGCCAACTCGATCGGCATGAAGCTCGTGCTCATCCCGCCGGGCGAGTTCATGATGGGCTCGCCCAACGATTTGATCGTAGAGGAGATGCGGCTGCACGGCGGCAGTCCGTACGGCGTCAGTCTGCTGGCCGAGGGGCCGCAGCACCGCGTGCGGATTACCAAGCCCTATTGGCTGGGCGCGACGCACGTCACGCAGGAGGAGTACCAGCGCGTAATGGGCAGCAATCCCAGCAAGTTTCAGGGGGACCCCAAGCGGCCCGTGGAGCAAGTGACTTGGAACGACGCCGTGGAATTCTGCCGCAGACTGTCGGAGTTTTCGCGGGAAAAGGCGGCCGAGCGACACTACGCGTTGCCGACGGAGGCGCAGTGGGAGCACGCCTGCCGCGCGGGAACGACGACCCGCTGGTATGCGGGCGACATCGAGGCGGGATTGGGTGATGTGGCGTGGTTCAACAACAACGCAGGTGGTCAGACGCACCCTGTGGGGCAGAAACGGGCCAACGCCTGGGGGCTGTATGATATGCACGGAAACGTGTGGGAGTGGTGCCAAGATTGGTATGATGGCGGATATTACGCTAAGTCGCCTGCGGACGATCCGGTGGGATCTCCGGGGGGCCCGCGCCGCGTGCTCCGCGGCGGTGCCTGGATCCACGCCGCCTGGCTCGGCCGTTCGGCGGTGCGCAATCCCGCTGCGCCGGGGTATTGCCACCCATTCGGGGGCTTCCGCGTCGTGTGCGAGACGGTAATCCAAGCGGGAGGCGATGCCACGCGCAGCGCGGCGACTGACAGCGGCCAACCCGAGGCAGCAGCCCAGCGAATAGCCAATCACTTCAAAACGCACGGCTATCGATACGGTTGGGTTGGCGGTGCGGCGAACGACGGAAACCATGGTGAGCCGCGGTCTTTTGACGTTACCAAGGTTGAGGTTGACGGCGACAATGTGAAGATGTGGTACGCTTGGAAGAACGGCGTTTTGAAGGGGGTCATGAAAGGCCGGACTTTGACAGGGGATTGGACGCAAGGCAAAGGACATGGGAAATCTGAGCTGACTTTTGCCGAGGATTTTTCCGCCGCTGAAGGATGGTGGAGTGCCGATGGCCATGCAGCAAAACCCCGCGCGTTCCTTTCCTCAATGCCAGAAAGACGTGCGGAAACCAATGCTGTTCTCTCCGGTCCCGGAACCGCTGCCCCGCCGCCGGTTATTGCTTCCGGCGAGCGAAGCGGATCGTCGCAAGGGGGCCACCAAGCCGCAGCGGTAATCGCAGGCAGTTTTCAGGTAAGCTTGCGAGAGCAGAAAACGAACACGGGAAAGACGCTTTTCTGGGATTTTCATCCCGACAACTCCGTCTGGGAAAAAGACAAGCAAATCGCAACGTGGACGGCTGAAGCACCACAGGTTTACATCGAGTTCTCCGACAAATCCTGGCATCGGATGGTCATTCGACGCAAGGCGAAGGGCTTGTTTGCCGGCACGTACAGGTATCAGAACCGTGAAACGTGGACCTGTGAGTTGCAACAACTCTTCATCGTTGCCGTTCTGGCAACATCGAACGGCCGACGGTAAGTTGGGAAACGTGACGTACTGGTCCAATGGGCACGCTGGTACACCCGATGGAAAGGCCACTTGGTCTATAAACGGCTCCCATCTCAAAGTCCGCGACCCCCCCTGGGGGCACGATTCCACAATTTCGCCCGATGGACAATCGTACGAAGGAAAAAACCTGTCGGGGGCGCATGTTAGCGGCAAATTGATTTCGGGATCCCAGCAACCTAATCCGTAAGAAAGAAGCCGAGCAGCCCGTCAACTCGCAAGATGCGGCCGATCGTTTGGGCAAGCTCGATTGCCGGTGCCTTGGCGTTCATCGTGCTTCTGACGTGGGTTGTGGCATACATTATGACACCGTCGACGGTCTCGCTGGCTCTTGCGACCCCCGAGAAGCAGAGTGATCGAATGAGGGGCATGGCGGACGCGGAGGACAAGTTTCAGGGAAAAAAACGCGAGCAAGAGAAGCTCCGAAATGCCCAAGAGAAGCAGGCACACCGACGATTGGAACAAGAAGCCTCGAAGAAACGCGAACCACTGAAAAGCAGTCCATGAACACCGACCAGCCGTTCACGCCTGGCGGAAAACAGCCGCCCATTGGCATCGATCTGGGCACCACCTTCTCCGTGTTGGCCTACGTGGATGCGACTGGCCGTCCACTTACGGTGCCCAATGCGCTGGGCGATCTGCTGACACCCAGTGCCGTTTTCTTCGACGACAACGACGTTATCGTCGGCCGCGAGGCCCGGAAGAGCTCCGTGATCAATCCCGACGTTTTTGCTGAATGTTTCAATCGCGACATGGGCATTGCGGTTTACCGGCGAAAGATTCGCGGCTTCGACGTGCCGCCCGAGGTGCTCAGCGCCTTCGTACTCGTGCGGATGAAGCAAGATGCCGAGCCGCGACTGGGGCCGATCCAAAAAGTGGTCGTCACCGTGCCCGCCTTCTTCGACGAAACGCGGCGACGGGCCACGCAGGAAGCGGGCCGATTGGCCGGTCTGGACGTGTTGGACATCATTAACGAGCCCACGGCCGCGGCAGTGGCCTTCGGCCATCAGCACGGCTTTCTCAACCTCCGGGCCGGCGGCGCGGAAAAGCCGCTCCGCCTGCTGGTCTACGACCTGGGTGGCGGCACGTTCGACGTGACAGTACTGGAAATCACCGGCACCCAGTTCCGTGCCCTGGCCACCGACGGCGACGTGCAGCTTGGCGGCCGCGATTTCGACGAGCGATTGGTGGCCCATCTGGCCGAGCAGTTCCAGGCCGCCCACGGCGTCGATCCCCGCAGCGACCCGCAAGATGCGGCCCAACTCTGGCTCGACGCCACCGAGGCCAAACACTCCCTGACCGAGCGGACAAAGACCAACGTCGTCTGTTTCCATGCCGGCATCCGCTTCCGGCAGGAGGTAACACGGCAGCAGTTCGAGGACCTGACCCGCGACCTCTTGGAGCGGACCGAGACGACTTCCTCGCAGGTGGTGAACCAGGCAGGGCTGACCTGGGACCAGCTCGACCGCGTGCTGCTGGTGGGCGGCGCCACACGCATGCCCATGGTCGTCGACATGCTCCGCCGCGTGACGGGCAAGGATCCCGATCGATCGGTCTCGCCCGACGAGGTGGTGGCCCACGGCGCCGCCTTATATGCCGAGATGCTCATGGGCGGTGGCTCCGGCAATCCGCAGTGCAAACTGGTCAACGTCAATTCGCATAGCCTGGGCGTGGTCGGTTTCGACAAGAAACTGCGGCAGAAGGTGAACGCCGTGCTGATTCCCAAGAACACGCAACTGCCTGCCCGGGCGTCGCGGGCCTTCGTCACGGCCCGAGAAGGACAAAGGGACGTTTTGGTGCCCGTCGTGGAGGGGGAAAGCCACCAGCCGGAGAACTGCATCAAGCTCGGCAAGTGCGTCGTGCAGAACTTGCCGCCGGACCTGCCGGCCGGCACGCCCATCGAGGTGGAATACCGCTATGGCGGCAACGGCTGTGTTTCGGTTTCCGCCCGTGTGCCCAGCGTTCGCCAGTCGGCCCACGTGGAAATTGAGCGTGAGTTGACGCGGAACCTGGAGGACCTTCCGACTTGGAAGGCCCGCTTGTGCGGCATTGGGCAGTCCGCGTCAGCCAATTTCGCTGCGGAGGCGCCGACGGTCGATCCGGCGGACCGATCGAGCGTTGTCAAGCGACTCGATAGCTTGTGCATGTGCGTGGGGCAGGCAGTGGTTCAACTTAAGGTTCCAGAAAGCGTCGAGCCGAGCAGGCTTTTTGCGGTTGCCGCCGCGGTCGAGTTCAAGCGATCGCAGCAGGAGCTCAGCGAGGCCGAAAAGCAACGGCAGGGGGCGATCGGCTCTTCGGACATCATTCGTCTCGATGCTGCATTATCGCAAGCGCGTGCGGCGGTAAATCAGACCCAGGTGAAGTGCGACTTTGCCCACCTCATTCTCGGCCGTGAGTGCGTCCGCGTGGATTTCTGCCCGCCGCGCCTGGAACGTGATCGGGACGAAATCCGTACGTGGCAGAAGCATCTGGAGCAGATGTAAAGCTTTGGTCGAGTAGGTCCCTCTTGCCGAGAGGGACTACCGTGCTTCAAGCCGCGTGAAAAACTCCGCGCTTCTCAATGGGTCGATGCACAATAGTCCTTTCCGGCAGACAGGACCTACTTGCTGCGGCCCTGCCGCTGTCCTAATTCGCGCGGCTAGCCCCATCAGGGGGTACAACGCGGACTTTGTCTCCCCTGTTGTCGCAACGGGAGCGTGCCCTATAATGTGAGAATCCAGCAGCTTACCGGCAGGTCTTTCGGCCGGAAGCGAATTTTTATTCCCCCGACAGCAGAGGAGCCCCCTTTCCATGGGACACATCCAGGAACTCTCCGAGTCCACTTTCGATACCGAAGTTCTCAGTTCGGCAAAGCCGGTGTTAGTCGATTTCTGGGCTCCGTGGTGCGGGCCGTGCCGCAGAATTGCCCCCCTCCTGGAGCAGTTCGCGTTGGAAAACGTGGAAGCGGTCAAGGTCGTCAAGATCAACACCGACGAGAACATGAACCTGGCCACCAATTATCGCATTGATTCGATCCCCACCTTGATCCTCTTCAAAGACGGCCAGGTGGTCGAGCGTTTTGTCGGTTTTGACAAGTTCCGCCTGCAAGAGGCCGTCTCGCAAATCGCGGGGTAGTCGGCAATAAGAACAGGAGGGGAAACCACGAAATACACGAAACACACGAAAGGACTAAGGCAGTCGTTTTCATTTTCGTGTGTTTCGTATATTTCGTGGTTTCCTTTGTCCTTCTTTCGGTTGGCGGTGCATCATCGACACTTCTACCCTGCTATCTCCCGAACTCCTGGCCAAACTTGAAAAGTTCGAGTTGGTGAGCCGGAAGATTTTTCGCGGGCGGATGAAGGGCGAACGCCGCAGCCCGCGGAAGGGCCAGAGCGTCGAGTTCGCCGACTTTCGCAACTACGTGCCGGGCGACGACCTGCGTTCGTCGATTGGAACACCTACGCGCGGTTGGAAAAGCTCTTCTTGAAGATGTTCCTGGAAGAGGAGGATCTTCATTTCTACGCCTTGATCGACGCCAGCGGGTCGATGGATTTCGGCGAGCCGACGAAGCTTCGCTATGCCGTCCAGCTTGCGGCCGCCTTGGGATTCGTGGGGCTGGTGCGGGGCGATCGGGTGAAGATCGAGACGCTCGGCCATCCGGCCGGCCGGCCGGCGCCGGTCTTTCGTGGCCGTAAGAGCCTGTGGCGGATGATCAAACATTTCGAAGAGATCCAGGGGGGCGAGGGCGTTTCCTTGGCTGAGGGCGTGAAGAACTTCTGCATCCGCAACACCGGCCGGGGGATCGTCGTAGTGCTCAGCGACTTGATGGACAAGACCGGCTACGAGGCGGCCCTCCGCTATCTGCTTTCTCGCGATCTGGATGTCTACGTGATCCAGATCCTCTCCGCCGCCGAGATCGATCCTGACATTGCCGGCGACCTGCGGCTGATCGATTGCGAGGATTCCGATATGGCCGAGGTCAGCGTCACGCCGGCCTTGATGACCCGCTACAAGCGGACGCTGGCGACCTTCATCGACGGCGCTCGGCAGTTTTGTACCGAAGCGCGGCATGGTTTACCTGCTGGCGCGGAACGAGGTGCCCGTGGAAGATCTGGTGGGCGGATACTTGAGGAATCGCGGGCTGGTGAGGTGATCTGTGCTACCCGAACTCTCCAACATGCTCTCCTGGTGGCAATGGGCCATTTTGGCCGCCGTGCCGCCGGCGATCGTGCTGCTCTATTTCCTCAAGCTCAAGCGGCGGCCGCTGGAAGTCCCCAGCACCTACCTCTGGCACAAGTCGGTCGAAGACCTGCACGTGAACTCGATCTGGCAGCGACTGCGGAACAACCTGCTCCTCTACTTGCAACTGGCCGTCGTCCTTTTCATCGTGCTTGCCCTGCTTCGGCCAAGTTGGCATGCCCTCCGCCTGACCGGCAATCGGCTGGTCGTCCTGATCGACAACTCGGCCAGCATGCAGGCCACCGACGTCAAGCCTAGCCGGCTGGAAGAGGCCAAACGCCGCGTGGATGAACTGATCGACCAGATGCACTCCGCCGACTCGGCCATGCTGATCAGCTTTTCCGACACCGCCCGGGTGGAGCAGAACTTTACCGACAACCGCCAGCAACTCCGCGAGGCCCTGGCCGCGATCCACCCCAGCCAGCACTCGACGAACCTCTCCGAAGCCCTCAAGCTGGCCGCCGGACTGGTCAATCCGGGCCAGGCGAACGAAAATTCGACCGACCTCCGCGTGGCCGGAACCAAACTCTTCATCTTCAGCGATGGCCGTTTCCCCCCGGTCCAGAACTTCGAGTTGGGCAACCTCGAGCCGACTTTCGTGCCGATCGGCCGTTCCGACGCGGCTAACGTGGGCATTGTGGCCTTCGGCGTGAGCCGCGCCGAGGACAAGAATGGCAAGCTCCAGGCCTTCGCCCGTTTGGCGAATTTCGGTCCGGCGGCAACCGAGGTCCTCCTGAAACTCTTCGTCAACGACCAGATCCGGGCGACCGACGCCGACCGGCTGAGCATCCCGCCGGGCGAGACCCGGGGACTGGCCTTCGACCTGCCGGACTTCGATTCGGGCGTTTTGCACGTCCAGGCGGAAACGGGCGACCAACTGGCCGTGGACGACGAGGCCTGGATCATCGTCAACCCGCCCCGCCGGGCCCGCGTCCTGCTGATTTCGCCCAAGAACGAGCGCCTGGAACAGGTCCTGACCACGAAGGCAGCGACCGAAGTGGCCGAGGTCCGCGTGGAAAACCCCGCTTTCCTCAAGAACAAGACCTACCAGGACCAGGTCGAGTTGGGCGTGTGGGACCTCGTGGTCTACGATCGGGCTCCGCCGCCCAAAATGCCGCCGGACGAACACATTTTTCATCGGTTGCCTCCCTCCCGCGACCCGGAGTACCGGGTACCCCGGTTGGAAGGCCAAGCCCGAGACCACGCTGCCACAAATCATCGATGCCGCCGTGTCGCACCGGCTGATGCAATGGGTCGACATCAACGAGATCCAGAAGGTGATTACGGCCACGCCGCTAGCCGTGCCCAGTGGGGGAACCGTGCTCATCGATTCTGACGCCGGACCGCTGCTGGCGATCGCTCCCCGCGAAGGTTTCGAGGACCTGGTGTTGGGGATGGCCCTGGTCGAGGAGCGGGCGGCGGCAGACGGTTCCCGGGCCGTTTATCGCAATACCGACTGGCCGTGGCGGGTGAGTTTCGCCTCGTTCGTGTTCAATCTCCTCACGGATCGGGCAGGCGGCCAGGACCTGACGGCCTCCGGCGCCTATCGGCCCGGAATGCCGGTAACCTTGGAGGCCCCCGATTCCCGCACCGCATTGGACGTCCAGGTCCCGTCCGGGACGACGGTGCACCTGCCGCCCAGTTCCTCGGGTAAGCTGACGTTCACAGCCACGGATGAATTGGGGGTCTATCGGATTTTGTCCGGCGGCAAGCTCATACAGCAATTTGCCGTCAATCTGCTCGACCCGGCTGAGAGCAATATCCGCCCACCCGCCGACCCAGCCATCCAGATCGGCTACGTGGAAGTGGCGGGCAAGACGGGGTGGGTCGCCGGCCACCGGGAAATATGGCGGGAACTGGTCGTCGCCGGCTTGGCGATCGCGCTTCTGGAATGGCTGATCTATCTTCGTCGCGTGTACATTTGAGCAGACCGCTCAAATTTTGGGGTGTGTCCTTGAGGAAAATGGCTGGATTCAGGCCGATTTCGGCCTTATTGGGGTTGCACGACTGTGGGAAATTTTGGTATACGCCCGGCGCACGCATGGCTGCTGTTCGATGGAGAGGCGTCTCGATGAGATTTCAACCGAGTTCTAATAAAGTCTGCGACGCGTTTCGTCGCAGGTCTGGGCCAGAGCGAAACTGATGCCGATAATTCTGCAACGGCATTGCGGCATTGCCGGCAATTGCACGACGCCGAGAAGCGATGGACGCAGCCGCATGGGTGTCGCTCGCGTGAGACCGTCGCACGTCGCCAAAAAATTCATCGTGAATCTTGGGTTACGAGGCAATTTCGACTTGACTTTTTTTCTATCTCGGGTATGAAAATGTTCTTGTGAGTAGCTGCGCAGTGCCGAAAGGTATAGAAAGTGCGCGACCCCGGGGGACCGGCATTGGAGATGCCGTCCCTGGCCTGCAAAGGCCAACGCCAAGATCCAGGAGGTCTGGATCGGCGACCTTCAAGGAGTTTGAGAGAATGAATGAGTTCGATATTGGCCCCTCGACCATCTCCCGGGCGGAAGTGCCGAATGCTGGAGATGACGCGGAGCCTCCCGGTAGTCTCCGCCAGAGTCACTCTTGTCACAGTCCCATGCCGGTTCAACAGCGTCTCTGGCCGCTGATTCTTCCTGAACCGTTGCCGACCCGCGCTGCGGAGGTGCCCGGAAATCCCCGCTGTCGAAATTGTCGTCCGTCCTTCCCGCGGGTCACCGCGCGCCAGGGCCTTTCGCAAGGCCTTTTACCGCGACGTTACCGACCAGCAGTGGAACGACTGGCGATGGCATGCCCGAAGTCGCATCCGGACCCGCCAGCAACTCGAGAAAATGCTGGAACTGTCCGAAGAGGAGCGAGAAGGGCTCGACCGGGCCGGTGAGATCCTGCCCGTCGCCACCACCCCCTACTACATGAGCCTGATTTCCGGGGCCGATCCCCAACAACCCTTGCGACGGACGATCATCCCCACGGCCAGCGAATTTACGCAAACGCGGGGCGAATCGGCCGACCCGCTGGGTGAGGACCACGACAGCAAAACCCCCGGAATGGTCCACCGTTATCCGGACCGGGTTCTGCTGTTGGCGCTGGATTTCTGCTCCAGCTATTGCCGCTATTGCACCCGTTCGCGGGTCGTAGGCCAGGGCGACATCGTTCCCAACGAGGCCCGCCTGAAGCAGGCTTTCGAGTACATTCGCAACCACAAGGAAGTCCGCGACGTGCTAGTCTCCGGCGGCGACCCGCTCTTTATGAGCGACGACAAGCTGGACTGGATCCTCGCCAACCTGCGTGCAATCCCGCACGTGGAATTCGTCCGCATCGGCACCAAGATGCCCGCCGTGCTCCCCCAGCGGATCACCCGGGAATTGTGCCGCACGCTGCGGAAACACCATCCGCTGTGGATGAGCCTGCATTTCACGCATCCGGACGAGTGTACGCCGGAAGCGTACCAGGCCTGTGCGCGTCTGGCCGACGCGGGCATCCCCCTGGGCTCGCAGACCGTCTTGCTGCGGGGCATCAACGACAACGTACCGACCATGAAGTCGTTAATGCACCACATGCTCAAAATGCGGGTCCGGCCGTATTACCTCTACCAGTGCGACCCGATCACCGGCTCGGCCCATTTCCGTACCCCGGTGTCGAAGGGGCTGGAGATCATCGAGGGTCTGCGCGGACATACGACCGGTTATGCCGTGCCGACGTTCGTGATCGACGCTCCGGGCGGCGGCGGCAAGATCCCCTTGCTGCCCAACTACGTCGTCGGCCGCGACGGCGAAGACCTGGTTTTGCGGAATTTTGAGGGCAAGACCTATCGATATCCTGACCCCGATGGCGTTTAGAAGCTACCCGGAAAACCGTAGGGTGGGCCTGCGCCTCGGCGACCCGCGACCCGCAAGCGGGTGCGCCGGGTGCCCCGGATCTGGTCCCACCCTACACCTAACTAATATCCTGACCCCTGAATCCACCGCCATGCGCATCGGCCTGACCTACGACCTGCGTGCTGACTATCTGGCTGCGGGCTATTCGGCAGAGGAAACCGCCGAGTTCGATGGCGTGGCCACGATTGACGCCATCGACTCGGCCTTGCGCGAAATCGGCCATCAGACCGACCGCATCGGCAACGGGCGGCAATTGATCGAACGCCTGGCGGCTGGCGACCGCTGGGATCTCGTGTTCAACATCGCCGAAGGGCTGCATGGAGCGGCCCGCGAGGCCCAGGTACCGGCCGTTTTAGATCTCTACGAGATCCCCTACACCTTCTCCGATCCCCTCGTGCTGGCCGTCTGCCTGCACAAGGGGCTGACGAAAACGGTCGTCGGCCAGGCTGGCGTTCCCACGACGTCCTTCGCCCTCGTCAAGAAGATTGAAGACATCCAGACCATTGACCTTCCCTATCCGCTGTTTGCCAAGCCGGTGGCGGAAGGGACGGGCAAGGGAATTACCGCCGACTCGAAGATCAAGGACTGCGATTCGCTCCGCCGGGTATGCCAGGACCTGCTGGTCCGGTGTCGGCAGCCGGTCCTCGTGGAGACCTTTCTGCCGGGCCGCGAATTTACCGTCGGCATCCTCGGCACTGGCGACGAGGCTCGGGTGATCGGTAGCATGGAAATCATGCTCTTGCCGGCGGCCGAGGCCGAGGTCTATTCCTACGTGAACAAGAGCCGCTATGAGGAATTCTGCCGCTACCTGCCCCGCCACGGGGTGGAAGACCCGGAAGTAGCCCAGGCCGAGCAGGTCGCCTTGGCTGCCCATCGGACGTTGGGCTGTCGCGACGCCTCGCGGGTTGACATACGTTCCGATGGTCAGGGCCGTCCGCATTTCATGGAGGTCAACCCGGTTGCCGGCCTGCATCCCAAAGACTCCGATTTGCCCATGATTTGCGGTTTCTTTGGCATGACCTACCGTGAACTGATCGAGCAGATTGTTGCCGCGGCCAGTAGTAGGGTGGGTTTTAGCCCGCACTCCCTGGAATACAATGCAAAGCCCCTACAATACTTGCCAAACATGGACCCCACGTGTTTATGAATATTGTTATCCTACACAACGCGGTTTCCAGCGACGATTCTCCGGAAGATCTGGACACGTTGACCCAGGTACGGTCAATCGCCGATTCGCTTTGCCGGCTGGGATACCGTCCCCGTGCCGTACCTTGCACCTTGGATCTGGCCGCGCTGCGGGATACGTTGGGGGAGTGCCGCCCGCAACTAGTCTTCAACCTCGTCGAATCGTTGGGGGGAACCGACTCCTTGTCCTATTTGGCCTCGGCGGTGCTGGACTCCCTCGGCGCTGCCTTACACGGGCAACTCGACCGAGGCCCTTTTCACGACCAACCATAAACTGATGGCCAAACGGATGATGCAGCTTGCCGGACTGCCGACGCCGCACTGGTTTTCGGAAGACGGCTGCGGTCCCGACTCCGACACCGCCCCGCTGAAACCGCCCTGCATCATCAAGTCGGTCTGGGAGCATGGTTCTCGCGGGTTGGACGACGACAACGTCATTCTCGTCGGCGACGCCGTATTGGTCCGTCAACTCTTGCAGGAATTCACCGCTCGGACGGGCCGGCCGCATTTCGCCGAAATGTTCATCGACGGCCGCGAATTCAACTTGCCGATGCTTGACGGCCCCAATGGGCCGCAGATTTTGCCGGTCGGAGAGATGGACTTTTCCAGCTTTCCGGCCGACAAGCCGCGGATTATCGGCCATCGGGCCAAGTGGCACGAAAGTTCCTTCGAATACCACAACACGCCGCGAAGTTTCCATTTCCGCGAGCACGATCGCCCGCTGGTCGAGCTTATGCATCGCTTGGCCCTGGAATGTTGGCGCTTGTTCGGCCTGCGGGGCTACGTGCGGGTTGACTTCCGCGTCGATCAGGCCGGTCAACCTTGGATTCTGGAGATCAACACCAATCCGTGTATTTCGCCCGAGGCCGGTTACACCGCCGCCTTGACCGAGGCCGGGCTGGACTACGACGAAGCCATCCAGCGGATCGTGCAGAAAGCCATCGCCGGGCGGGGCGATATCGCCGTTGGCCGGCTGACTGAAGCCATTGCCTGAAGCAAAACCCCAAATTTCTTACTCCCATGCCTATCACCTTTCGTACCGAACTAACCCCGGCCGACCGTGCCGCAATCCATTCCCTCGTCGAATCCACGGGCGTTTTCAACCCGGTGGAACTCGCCTGTGCCGTGGAATTGGCCGACGAACGCCTGGAGGAAGGCCCGGCGAGCGGTTATCACTTCGTCTTCGCCGAACTCGACGGCCGCGTGGTCGGCTACGCCTGCTATGGCCCCATCGCCCTGACCGTCGGCAGCTACGACCTGTACTGGATTGCCGTGGACAAGTCGGTCCAAGGCCAGGGGTTGGGCAAGAAGATCATGGACAAAGTGGCCGAGATCATCCACAATGAAGGCGGCCGAAACATCTATATCGAGACTTCAACCAAGCCGCACTACCAGGCTACCCGCGGCTTTTACGAGCGCTGCGGCTGCCCGTTGGTGGCTACGCTCGACGACTTCTATGCCCCCGGCGACGGAAAGGCGATTTATTGCAAGAAGGTCTGAAGGGGCAATGCAAACACCTCTTTTTTATGGGAGTCAGCAATGAAACGCGCGAAAATCACAATCATCGGGGCAGGCAATGTCGGGGCGACCACTGCGCATTGGTGTGCGGCCGCCGAATTGGGCAACGTCGTGCTCTTGGACATACCCCAGACCGAGAACATGCCCAAGGGCAAGGCGCTGGACCTGTTCCAAGCCAGTCCCATCATGGATTTTGACGCCCGCATCACCGGCACAACCAACTACGACGACACGGCCGGCAGCGACGTGGTGGTGATCACGGCCGGCATACCCCGCAAGCCGGGCATGAGCCGCGATGATCTCTTGAATACCAACGCCCGCATCGTGGCCGCCGTCGCCGAGGAGGTCCGCGAGAGCAGTCCGGACGCGATCGTGATCGTGGTCAGCAATCCTCTGGATGCCATGGTGCAACGGGCCTGGCAGGTGACCGGTTTTCCGCCGCAGCGGGTCTTGGGGCAGGCGGGCGTGCTCGATACGGCCCGCTTCCGAGCGTTCTTGGCCATGGAACTCAACGTCAGCGTGGAGGACGTTTCGGCCATGTTGCTGGGCGGCCATGGCGACACGATGGTGCCGCTGGCCAGTTGCGCGTCGGTGGGAGGCATCCCCATCGCCAATCTCATTGCTCCCCAGCGGCTCAGTGAGATCATTCAGCGCACCCGCGATGGCGGCGCGGAGATCGTTTCCTTGCTGAAGACCGGCAGCGCCTATTACGCCCCGGCCGCCGCCACCACACAGATGGTCGAGGCGATCGTCCGCGACAAGAAGCGATTGATCCCCTGCGCAGCTTACTGCGAAAAAGAGTACGGCGTCGGCGGGTTCTACGTCGGCGTGCCGGTCGTCTTGGGCGCCGCGGGCGTGGAGCGGATCATCGAATTGCCACTCTCGGAGAGCGAGCGGGCCGCCTTTCAGAAGAGCGTCGATGCCGTCAAGGGACTTGTGGCGACGATGGCCCGCTTGGCAGGGTGAGGTTCCATGCTCGTTCTCCTGATCTTCATGGCCGCTATCCCGTCGGCCCAGGCCCAATCGGCCCTGGCGGTGCCGGTGGACGGCGAGCCATTCGAGGCCCGGCTGACGAGCGTCGATGCCCGAGGGAACCTCTTCTTCAACGCGGCCGGCAAGCCGCGAACGCTCGCCGCGGCCGATCTGGTTACCTGGGGACAGTTGGCCGAACTGCGGAAAGGACCAATCCTCGTACTGGCCGACGGCGGATTCCTGCCGGCCGCCGTATTCACCGCTGATAAGGCCGATCTTTCGGTCGACTCGGCCCGATTGGGCACCCTGAAACTGCCCTTGGGCTCGCTGGCAGGAGTCGTCTTTCGCCCACCGCCACACCCCGCGGAACTGGATGCCTTGCTTGGTCGCATCGCCCAGCAACAGGGCCAGACCGATCGCTTGATCCTCGACAACGGCGACGAGTTGGCGGGCCTGGTTGAAACCGAAAGCCTGGGTAGCAACACGCTCAAGATCAAAGGCAATCTCGGGCCGGTGCCGGTTGCCGTCCGCCGCGTCGTGGCGGTGGTCTTCAACCCGGCATTGCGGCAACAGCCCGCCGCCGACCATGGGTACATGGTGCCCGCCGGCGCGGCATGGATCGGGCTTAGCGACGGTGCTCGCCTGCTGGCCGCCCGGTTACAATTGGAAGGCGACTCGCTGGAATTGACGACGCTCTCCGGCGCGAAATGGAAAGCGGCGGCGGAAGATCTGGTTTTTTTCATGCCGCGACCCGCAAGCGGGTGCCGCGGTCGGGCCGTTTATCTTTCCGACATCTGCCCTAGCGAATATCGCTTCCTGCCTTACCTGGAAACGAAGTGGCCCTACAAGACCGACCGCAACGTGACCGGTGGGCAGTTGCGTTGCGGCGGGCGGCTGTATCTGAAAGGTCTCGGAGTGCATAGCGCTGCCGTATTGAGATATAAACTTGATCGGCCCTGGAGTCGTTTCCAGGCGGAGGTGGGAATCGACGACTCGACCGGCGGCCGCGGCAGCGTCGGCTTCCGTGTCTTTGTCGATGGAAAGGATGGAAGAAAGCTGAAGTACACGAGTCCGCCGATCCGTGGCGGCATGCCGCCGCAGGCGATTTCCATCGATCTCACCGGCGCAACGCAACTCGATCTCGTCGTCGACTACGGCGAGGCCGGCGACGTGATGGATCACGCCGATTGGCTGGGAGCACGGCTGGTAAAGTAAACGTCGGCCGGAACAAGCCTGCGCAGTTTCGGCATCGACTTCTCCGGGTTCGCGAAAAGATCCATGCCGGAACTGCGCAAGCTTGTTCCGGCCTACGCTACTATGCTGCTTTCCCCTACGCGCCGAATTTTCCTAGCCGGTCCGCATGCGCCAGCAGCAGGGGCATGAGATACATCGCCTGGAACTGCCCTAGGCCGCCCTTGAGACACTCGGTCTCGCCAAACGACTGGCAGGCATCAGTCCGCACGTTCTGGCCGGCGATCAGCACGGGCACGGCGTGCCAACTGTGGCTCTTCATCTTGGCCGGGGTGCTGTGATCGCCCGTCACGGCCAACACGGTCGGTTTGAGGGCCGTCACGCGGGGCACGATGGCGTCGAACTGTTCGATCATCTTGACCTTCTCGGGGAAGTTGCCGTCTTCCCCGCGGCTATCGGTGTACTTGAAGTGCACGAAGAAGAAATCGTAGTCGTTCCAGGCTTGTGCCAGGACGTCGATCTCCTCGGCCAACGTCGCTGGCTTGCCCACCAGTTCCATGCCGACCAACTGGGCCAGGCCCTTGTACATCGGATAGACGGCGATGGCGGCGGCCTTCAGCCCGTAGATGTCTTCGTAGCTCGGCAGGGCGGGGGCATTGGCGAAACCGCGGATCGTCAGGCCGTTGGCCTTCGGTTGGCCTTTGAGCAGCTTATCGGCCTGCACGACGAACTGCTTGGCGATCTCGGCCGTTTTCTGGCTGCCGGTGTCGTGGGCCTTGGGATCCAGCGGCGGCACGCCGGTCTTTTGCGGATCGGTGTCAGCCACGTTGCCACCCAGTCCCTCGCCGCGGAAGATGACGCAAAAACGATGCTCCTTGACCGGTTCGACGAAGATCTCGATGCCGGGAATTTTCACTTCCCGCAGTTTGACGGCCAGCGGGGCGCTCTCCTCGCTGGGAATTCGGCCGGCGCGGCGGTCGGTGATGTTGCCGGCCGCATCCAGCGTGACAAAATTGCAGCGCACGGCAACGTCCTTGGGCCCCAGCTTGAAGCCCACGCCGGTCGCCTCCAAGGCCCCGCGGCCGATCGGATACTTCAGTGGGTCGTAGCCGAAGAGGCCCAAATGTCCCGGGCCGCTGCCGGGGGTAATGCCGGGCAAAATGGGAATCGAACTGCCCAGCGTACCGATTTTCGCCAGGGCGTCCAGATTGGGCGTCTTGGCGGCCTCAAGTTCGGTCGGCCCACCCGGTTCCAAGGGCAGCCCCCCCAGGCCATCGGCCACCAGGAGCACGATCTTGGAGTCGTTCTGGATCTTCAGTTCGCGAACCAATTGCTGGATTTCCATGGGAAGGTTCCTCGGATTGCTGGGGAGCGGGAAATTCAATTCTCCCATTGATAGCGAAAATTGCCGCGAAGGCAAGTGGGGCCGGGAAGCCGGATATGGGAACCGCACGATTTTTCGGGTAAAATTCTTCCAGTCCAAATAAATGAATCGCATGCCGCTCATGAACGCCGTTGCCTACTGCCATCCCTTCGTGCCGCCCGAGTGGATCGCTGCGCACGGGCTGCGGCCCTGTTGGCTGCCGAGTCGGGCGGGCGACGAGCCGGCAGTCTTGGTTCGTCGCGGCGCGTGTCCGGTGGCCGCCGCGTGGTTGGACGATTTTAACGGTGAATTGCCCGCTGATGCCGTAGTGTTGACCACCACCTGCGACCAAATCCGCTACGCTGCCTCCCTCCTGCAGCATAGGCGCAGGCTTCCGGTCTTCCTCTTGCACGTGCCAAGGACCTGGCAAACCGCGGCCGTGCGGGCCTTCTATGGCGAAGAGCTCGACCGCCTTGGCAGGTTCCTTGTCGCCTGTGGCGGAACCGCGCCCACGGGCAACGCCCTTTCCCAGACGATGCTCCGCTACGATCGGGCGCGAGCAGCCCTCCGCTTGCAGCGCGGAGAAATGCCGGCCGGCGCCTATGCACGGGCGATCGCCGTCGTCCGCGGCGACTTGGCTGGAGGTGGGGAGATGGGGGGAAACGGGGACATAGAGAGGGGGAGACGCGGGGACATGGAGACGCGGGGACATGGAGACGTGGGGACGGGGGGACGCGGGGATCTTTCCCTCTCCGCGTCTCCCCCTCTCCGCGTCTCCGCGTCCCTCCCCCGACCCGCTGCGCAGGTACCCTGCCTACTCCCTTGGCGCTCGTCGGCGGGCCGATGTCCCAAGGCGACTACGAATTGTTGAAGGCTGTCGAAGATGTCGGCGGCCGCTTCGTACTCGACGCCACCGAATCGGGCGAGCGGACGTTGCCGGGGCCCGTGGACGTCGATCGGTTGCAAGCGGATCCGCGCGAAGAGCTCGTGCGGATCTACTTCGACTGCATCCCTGACGTCTTCCGACGCCCCAACGACCGCATGTTCGCCTGGCTCCGCGAGCAAATCGCCCAGCGCTGCGTGCGGGGAATCCTGGTCCGGCGTCATGTCTGGTGCGATCACTGGCACGGAGAGATGCAGCGGCTGCGGGAGGAACTCGCCGTGCCGCTGCTGGAGTGGGACGGCGCCGGCAACGATCCGCGCGCCGGGCCGGCGCCGTCGGCCGAATGGAAGCCTTTTTGGAGATGTTGCGATGAGTGACACCGCACAGCGGATTACGCTCGACGAGTGGGACCGGCGTCATGCGGCACTGCGGGCCGGCGGGCTGTGCGAACCGGCTTACGGCGGGCCGCTTCGCCGCCACGTTGCGGATGGCAACTCGCGCCTGCTAAAGCTCCGCATGGATAACTCCCCCGCGGCGCTCCGCCTCTGGAACTTCCTGCTCTCCGAAGAACAGCGGCTGCATGAAGCCCGAAAACAAGGCAAACGGCTCGTGGGCACGATGAAGGACCTGGGGACCGTGCCCATAATGGCCTATTCTCTGGACGACACCGTGGCCTTCTACGCCGACGGCGCGTGGTGGTTGCCATGCCTCATGGAGAACCGCACGGGGATGCTGGAACTGGCCGATCAACTGGGCATCGACGACTCGTTTTGCCCCGTGCGGGCGATGTTGGGGGCCTTCGTGAGCAAGGCCCATTTCCCGTTGCCCGACCTCGTGACTTGCAGCGTGGGGGCGACCTGTGACGACATGGCGGTGATTGCCCAGCGGCTGGCCGCCTTGGGCTTCGACATCTTCTGGTGGGAGATGCCTCATCGCCGACCCCCGGACGCCGGCGAGCCGGCCGTGACCCTGCCCGGTGGTTTCTCCGCGCCGCGAAGTCAAGTCGATCTCGTCCGCACGGAACTGGATCGCGTGCGGCAGGCCTTGGAATCGCTCTCCGGGCAAGCCCTCAGCGACCGGCGACTGGCCGAAGGCATCGGTCGGGCGAATCGCGTACGGTCGGTCCTGGCCAATCTTCGCGATTTGGCGTACACGGCCCGCCATTGCCCGATGCCGGCCCTGGAAATGCTGATTGCCGAGATGTTGGCCATCCATTTCTGCTCCGACCAGGCGGAAGCCGTGCTCGTGCTGGAGGAACTGCGGGCGGAAGTGCGGAGGCGGGTGCGGGCCGGCGAGGGTGTGCTGGACGAGTCGGCCGTGCGGGTTTTTTGGGTCAATCCGGTGGCCGATCTGCGGGTCATGAATCTCTTGGAGGACGCGGGAGGCCGGGTGTGCGGCACGGAGTATCTCTTCTGCCACGCCTTGGATCCGATTCCCGAGGACTTGCCGCCCATGGAGGCCCTGGCACGCATGGCGCTGGCCGATCCGATGGTCGGCTCGCCGGTCGATCGGGCCGGGCGGATCGCCGACGACGTGCGAGCGGTTCGGGGCCGAAGCGGTAGTCATCTCGCGGATCCCCGGCGCCAGCCACTGTGCCTTGGAAGGCCGCCTGATTGGCGAAATCGTCGCACAGAAGTGCGGCGTTCCCGTGTTGGAAGTGGAAGTTCCGCCCATCAGCGATGCCTTGGAGCCAGCCCTGCGTACGCGGCTGGAGGCCCTGGTGGAAACGGTGAGACGAGGGTCGTCATGATTTGTGCAGGTATTGACGCGGGATCGCGGACGCTGAAGATCGTGCTGTTGGACGCCGATCGCCTCGGGCCAGTGGCCTCGGGCGTGGTCGATCAGGGTATCGATCAGGATCGCCTCGCGCTCGATCTCTTGGAGAAGCTCTTGCACGAGCAAGGGCTGCGGCGGGACGACATTGGCGCGGTGGTTGCCACCGGATACGGTCGAAAACTCGTGCGCACGGCCGACACCACCATCACGGAGATCACCTGCCAGGCCCGCGGCGTCCGCCATAGCGTGCCGGACGCCCGGACCATCGTCGACATCGGCGGCCAGGACAGCAAACTCGTTCGCCTGAAGGAGAACGGCGCGGTGGCCGACTTCGTCATGAACGATCGCTGTGCGGCCGGCACGGGGCGTTTTCTGGAGATGTTGGCGGCCCAACTCGGCACCCCGGTTTGCGAGTTGGAATCGCTCGTTGCTCGCAGCCGCTCGCCGGCCGTCATCAGCAGCATGTGCGTCGTATTCGCGGAAAGCGAGATTGTCGGGCTCTTGGCGGCGGGAGTGCTGCCGGAGGACATCGTCACCGGCGTACAAACGGCCATCGCCACGCGGATTGCCGCCATGACCGGGCGGAAACTGGCGGAGCCGGTCCTCTTTACCGGCGGAGTCGCCCTGGTGCCGGGCATGGGCGACGCGCTGGGGGCCGTGTTGGAAAGGCCCGTACGGATCGCCCCCCAGCCACAATTGACGTGCGCGCTGGCGCGGCCCTCCTGGCCGCTGATCGCTGTACGTCAGGCTTTCCAGCCTGACATACGGGTCAGGCTGGAAAGCCTGACGTACGGCGCTCGCTTGTCCCACTCTACCAAAACCGTGCAACATCATCTAGAATAGCTTTGATGGTGAAGGATCTTTTGAAACGCCGCCGCGTCATGCAACGATCGATGCAATTGGGACATTGCATCTGCGATCCGCGAAAGCCCTGCCCCTGCGATCTCCTGCTCGAAAAGGACCTATGTCCCTGCGCCGGGGAAGAGCTGCCGCGGGGCGACGCGCCGATTCGCCTTACCGAGTTGGTGGAGAGTTCCGGCTGCGCGTCGAAAATCGATCAGGCCACCTTGCAGCGGATCCTCGGCGGGCTGCCCTCGCCTGCCGACCCGCGGGTCCTGGTCGGAATGCCGGCCGGAGACGACGCCGGGGTATACCTCTTGGATGAGCGAACGGCCTTGGTGCAAACCGTCGACGTCTTCACGCCGCCGGTCGACGACCCCTACGCCTTCGGACAGATCGCCGCCGCCAACTCGCTGAGCGACGTCTACGCCATGGGCGGGCGGCCCATCACCGCGCTTTCCATCGTCGGATTTCCCGCCGGCAAGCTGCCGGATGAGATCCTGCGACAAATCCTCCGCGGCGGGCTGGACAAGATGAGCGAGGCCGGCGTGCCGGTCATCGGCGGCCATAGCATCAAGGAGAACGAGATCAAGGCGGGCTTCGCCGTTACCGGTTTGATCGATCCCCGGCGGGTTGCCACCAATGCCGCCGCGCGGCCCGGCGATCGGCTGGTGTTGACCAAGCCGCTGGGCACTGGCATCATCGCCTTTGCCGCGAGGATCGGCCGCGCCAAACCCGAGTGGACCGCCGCGGCGGTTGGCTCGATGGCGGCGCTGAACCGCCGGGCGGCCGAATTGATGGGGCAGTTCGAGGTGCATGCCTGCACCGATGTCACCGGCTTCGGACTGCTGGGCCACTTTGAAGTCGATGGCCGCGGCCAGTAAGGTGGATGTCGAGCTTGCCTGGGACGACATTCCGTTGTTGCCCGGCGTTCTCGATTGCGTGGCCGCGGGAATCGTTCCCGGCGCCGTGGAACGAAACCGGGAGTCGTCGGGCGACGCACTGGCGGCGATCGAGGGCGTGGATCCGGCCGCGTTAATGGGAGATAAACGGATCGACATCCTCTTCGACGCCCAGACCTCGGGCGGCTTGTTGATCTCGCTTCCCAGCGGTTCCGCCGAGGCCTTGGTGGCGCGGCTCCGTGCGGAAGGGATGGAAGCAGCTTCCGTCGTCGGCCGCGTGGTGGCCGCAGGAACAGGGCGGATAAAAGTAGCAGGCATACTCCGTATGCCGTCCGCTCGACCGAAACCGCAGGCAGTAGGTCCGTCCTGCCGGGATGGACTAACGGACGCTGCCTCATTGGGCAATGCAAAATCTTTTTCAGAGGAGACCGATGCCATGAAATGTTGCGACCACGATCAGGACCCAGTAGGTCCGTCCTGCCGGGATGGACTAACGGACGCCACCTCACTGAGCAATGCCGAGACTCCCACGGAAACTGCGCACACAAGTCCCTCTCGGCAAGAGGAACCTACAGCGGTGGGAACGCGGGAGAAGTTTCACGCCTTTCTCGAAGCGGCCAACGGGCCCGGCGCCCTGGGTGCGCGGACGAAGCGGGCGATGGCCATTGCCCTCTCCGTAATGGCCCGTTGCGGTCCCTGCGTGAAGCATCACGTCCGCAAGGCGCAGGAGGAGGGTTTCTCGCCCGCGGAAATCGATGAAGCCGCCTGGATGGCGATCGCCTTCGGCGGCTCGCCCACGATGATGTTCTACAACGAAACGAAGCAATCGGGTTGACCTGAGGTTTTTCGTCAGGTTATGATTCGAGTGTAGCGTAGGTCACGATGGAGGCAGGGATAAGGTAGGTTGTCGATTTATGGATGCCTTGGCGGAGCGGCTGGATAGCAAGTTGCGCGAATGGAAGCCGGAGACGGCTGACCTCGTGCGGCGGCGCGTCACGGAAATCATCGAAGTGACCGACCAGGACGCGCTGGATGTCCTGCGCTCGCGCCGCGTCGAGCCGGAAACCCTGGACCTCATTGATGGCCCCTCAAGCCGGTGAAGTGTGGTTGGCTGACCTCGGGCTAGCGCTCTTTATTCAACGTCCCCGGCAACGATGCCGATTTCGACCGAGTTTCGGGAAGGGCCGCTGCGAACAAGAGTCGAATTGTCGTCGTGTCAAACGTCCGTACTCTCCCTAAGTACGAGAATCTTGACCTTGTCTTAACCGCCGCCGCCACGCCCAGCCAACCAGACCGAGGACGCCGGTTGCAAGTAGTGTCGCGGTCGACGGCTCCGGGACGGCGACGTTTAGGATTAGGTCGTTGCCTTGGACGGCAAGGCTCGCCGGATAGCCGTCGATTGTGCCGCTGGTGCTCGTCCCGAGGCTGCCGCTGCTCGATACGAAGTCGATCAAGTCGTAGCTGCCCGGCCCGAAGTTGGCCGACCACGTGAAGTTAAAATCGGAGAACTGCTGATTGTTCAGGGCCAATGTGCCCGCATAAATCTCGCCGCTCGTCGCAGGCTTATCGAGTACATAATCCAGCACAGCTCCCTCTTCCAAAATCAAGCTGCCGTTGACGCTCAACGTGCCCAACGAATCGCCAGGAGCGAGATTCCCGCCGGAATAGACCGTGACGCTGTTTAGATTGCCCGTGCCGCCCAAGGTGCCGCCGTTGACGCTCACAGCCGAATTGGCCAGCCAGCCATCGACGACCAGTTTGCCCTGGATGATCGTTGTCGATCCGGTGTAGCTGTTGCTGCCGCAGAGGACTTGCGTGCCACTGCCGCTCATCATCAGGCTGATCGTGCCCAGGGTGCCGCCGCCTTGGATCATGCCGCTGAAGCTGTTGGAACCGCTAGTGGGGCTCAAGGTCAGGATGGATGCAGTGCCCGTATCGCTGTTGATGAGGATTCCGCCACCGTCCAGCGAGGCCACCTGCTGGCTGACACCCCCGAGGTCCAGCGTGGCGCTGGCCGCGACGGTCAGCGGCGTGGTGATCGGCAGGAGATTGCTGCACTGCGGATTACCCAGCACGAAGGAGAAATTGCTGATCGTTTGGATTGACGTTGCCCCTCCAGTCGCACCGGTGAAGCCCACGTAGGCCATGCTGCCGCCGGTGACTGTGGCGAGGCTGCCGACCGTGTAGGTCGTGGAATAAGTGCTGCTCGTCGTCAAGTCTTTCAAGGATTCGACCAAGTAGTTCGAGCCATCGTACACCAAGCTGACTTGGATCGGGTCGCCACTGGCAAGGTCGACATTGCCGGTGGGCACATAGGTTACGATCCCTGGGCCTTGTCCAGTATCAGTAGTCACAAATTTGATGAATTGCTATAGATGAACGCAAGGTCTTTCCAGTAAAGAACTTGGTGGATAACAAACCAGGTTCAATCAAGGAAAAGACCTATGCGTTCACAAACGGAGTATATCATCACTAAGTCTGAAGTCCATGCCTATGCCGAGGACTGGCTGGGGACGGCACTTCGGTTTGAGTATCAGGGTTACAAATGTTCGAGTTCAGTCTTGCTCCAAGTCCTCCTCATTGCCGCGGCGCGGGTAGTTTCCCTATTTGCTGCTTGTCGCAGTCTGGCCGATGCCCCGACCGACCAGACGATTCGCAATGCCCTGGCGGCGACATTGCCGGAAATGATCGAATTGGAACGTCGGCTGAACTTGGCCTTGGTTACTCACATGCCCAAGGCATTGCGGCGCAAATCTCGCATGCTGGCGATCGACTTGACGCTGATTCCCTACCATGGGCAACCGGCTTACGATGCCAAGGAGATTTTTCGCGGCGAGCCCAAATCGGGCACCACGCATTTTCACGCTTACGCCACGGCGGTGGTTCTGCACAAGGGCTACCGGTATACCTTGGCGCTGACACACGTCGAGTACGGCGAATCGATGAAGGAGGTTGTCCAACGCTTGCTGGCGATTGTCCGTCGGCAGGGGGTCAAGATCCGTTTTCTCCTGCTGGACAAGGGGTTTTTCAGCGTGGCAGTGATTCAGTATCTTCACCGTGCCCGCTACGGTTTCATCATTCCCGCGGTCGTACGGGGCCGGAAGCCCAAGGATCCCAAATCGCCTCCGCATGGGTTGCGCACTGCTGAAGAGAAAGAACGGTTACTATCGGGAAACGCTCACGTCGCCGCAAACCAAGGAGAAAAAGAAGACCAGCGCGTGGGTCAAGATTTGTGTCGCCAGCAAGAACTACACGCACGAAAAGAGCGGCAAGCGGCGTCGAAAGAAGCTTCTGTACGCGATCTGGAAGGTGCATCGCACTCCCAAGGAGATCCGCGAAACCTATCGCAAGCGCTTTGGCATCGAGACCAGTTACCGCCAGATGAACGAGGCCCGAATCAAGACCTGCACTCGCGATCCGCGGCTGCGGCTCTTGTTCGTGGGCATTGCCCTCGTTCTGCGCAACGTCTGGGTATGGATTCATTTTCGTTTCGCCAAAGGCAAGTACAGCGAGGAACCGCAGTTGTTCCTCGAATTGCTTCGTTTCCAGGAAATGTTGTATTGGATCACCCAGGTCATCGAACATGCACTGGGCGCCGACAAAACCCTCGGACTCGATTATCAAACATACCAACGACTTATGGCGAACTACTCGCCATAGCCCAAATTTGGGACTACTGAGTATAGCCATTGGTGGCGTAGGCAGTTCCCATACCTCCACGGGAACCTGGGAAAAGGTTCATCTCGATGGCCGCACTCGGCTGAATACCGCTATATCCGAGACCGCCGCCGTTGGCGCCAAGTGCGGCCGTGCCTGCGATCGAGTTTTGCAAAACGAAGGTCGAGCCATCGGCCAGCATGTTGCCGCCGGCCGTATAAGTGAATGAGGCCGTGAACGCCCCGGATACGGGCACTTGCGTATCGTCAGAACGCGCTGCGAGCTTCCCCGCCGGCGTTGTCGGTAAGGGTGAGCAGGTTGCCGGCGACGGCAGCGCCACCGTTCATCGCCCAATTCGTGCCGTTCGTTCCGAAGCCGCTGACCGCCGGGAAGAAGCCGCCTTGCAAGCGCAGCACTCCGCCGTTAATGACGGCGGCACCGGTGTAACTCTGCGAACTGGACACCGTCAACGTGCCCGGACCGACCTTAATCAGATTCCCGCTGCCACTGATGAGGCCACTGTACGTCAGCGCGTCGGCGTGATTGAAAACCAGCGACGCGCCGTTGCTCAGGCCGATGCTCGCGCTGGCCAGAAACTCGCCGCTGCCACCGTTGCCCACCTGGAGCGTGCCGCCGGAGATCGTTGTGCTGCCGCTGTAGGTGTTGCTGCCCGTAAGCGTCAGAATGCCCGTGCCGGCCTGCGTCAGGCTGCCGATTCCGCTGATAGTGCCGCCGAATGTTGGGGCGCCGGCGAGGTTGAAAACCAGGGTGCTGCTGTCGATCACTGTACCGATGCCCAGGCTGCCGCTGGCACCGCCGTTGCCCACCTGCAGGATGCCGGCGCCAATCGTGGTCAGACCGCTGTAGGTGTTGTTGCCGGTAAGGGTCAGCGTGGCGGACCCGGCCTTGGTCAGGGCCGTGGGCCAGCCGTTGTCGGCGATGACGCTGCCGATCATGAGATTGGCGGGCGTAATGACGACCAGTTCCCCGCCGGCCGAACCTTCCAATGTCCCGCCGCTGATCACGCCGGAGCCATTGTTGCCGATCAGGCCGCCGCCCACCAGCGTGAGCGATCCCGAACCGGTCATCGTCACGCCCGAGGCACTGGTGGTCAGGTTCAGCGTGTTGAATGTTACGGCGGAGGTGATGGCGGTCTGCGTGCCGGTAGGCGAGACGTTCAGCGTGCTGCCGGTAGCTTGCGTGCCAAGATTGGAGTAAGTGTAGCCGGTGTAAGCCGTGATATTGCCCGCTGCACCGCTGGAGCATGCCCAATCGGTCCCGCCAACCGTCGCATAGCCGCCGAGGATGCCGTTGGTATTCGGAGTAGTGGTGGTGATGCCGTTCGCGGCGGATTGCGTGCCGCCGGGCAGCGTGAAATCGACCGTGCCGCCCGCATAGCGGGTGATGCTTCCCAGGCTCAAGAGCAGCGGGTTCGACGAGCCCGCGCTGAGCACGATAGTCGAACAGCCCGAATTGACTGCTACGCCGTTGAACTGTTGGCTGTTGGTCGTGCCAGCGTTCCCTTGAATTACCAGGGCACCGCCGCCCAGGACCAAGGGTGAGGTATTCGTCGCGTTGTTGAGAATGTTGATTGTCGGCGCGCCAGGCTGGCTGAAATCGAGTTGGAGCGTCCCGGCCGAGATCGTCGTGCTGCCGCTGTAGATGTTGCTGCCCGTAAGCGTCAGAATACCCGCGCCGGTCTGCGTCAAGCCGCCGCTGCCGCTGATGACCCCTGGGAAAGTGGTGTTGTTCGAGCGGTTGAAGACCAGAGTGGCGTTGTTCGTGATATTGCCGGCGAGGCTGCCTGTCGTGCCGCCGCTGCCGACCTGCAACGTGCCGGCCGAGATCGTCGTGCCGCCGCTGTAAGTGTCGCTGGCAGTCAGCGTCAGGGTGCCCACGCCCGACAGGTTCAGTCCGCCCGGACCGGATAATACACCGGAGAGGGTGACCGCGTTACCGCCGGTATTGACGTTGCCGTTGCCGCCGCTGCCGCTCAACGTCACGGCCTGACTGGCGGAGAATCCGGCGCTGGCCACGAGGGTCCCACCGCCGAGGTCGAAAGTGCCGGTGCCTGACAAGCTTTGGATGCCGGGCACGATCAAGGCCCCCCCGGTAAGATCATACGTTCCTCCTCCACCGAGCACGAACAGGTTTGTCACCGTGTTCGTCCCGCCGGACTGCGTAAACGTGCCGCTGCCAGAGTAGCCGACATACTCCTGGGCTCCGGATAGAACCCCCGAGCCGCTGAGGTTGTAGCTGCCGCTGGAACCCGAGTTATAGCCGAGGTAGAGGCAACCGGAGCCAAAGTCGTTTGTCCCGCCGGACTGGGTAAACGTGCCGCTCCCGGACCAGCCCACGCACTCCACGCCTGCGGAGAGCATCCCCGATCCGTTGAGGCTGTAACTGCCACTAAGACCCGAGTTGTAGCCAAGGTTCAGCGCGCCATTACTACCAACGTTGTTCGTTCCGCCGGACTGGGTAAACGTGCCGCTGCCGGAATAGCCGATATACTCCTGGGCTGCGGACAGCGCTGCCGAGCCGCTGAGGTTGTAGCTGCCGCCGGAACCCGAGTTGCAGCCGAGGTAGAGGTAGCTGCCGGAGTTGTTCGTCCCGCCGGATTGGGTAAACGTGCCGCTGCCGCTTAAGCCCACGTACTCATCGTTTGCAGATAGCACACCCGAGCCGCTGAGGTTGTAGCTGCCGCTGGAACTCGAGCTATAGCCAAGGTAGAGGTAGCCAGGGTTGTTCGTCCCGCCGGATTGGGTAAACGTGCCCGTGCCGTAATAGCCCACGTTTTCGGAATATGCAGCTAGCACTCCTGAGCCGCTGAGGTTATAGTTGCCGCTGGGACCGGAGCCGACATAAAGGTAACCCTGGGAGCCAAGATTGTTCGTCCCGCCGGACTGGGTAAATGTGCCCGTGCCGGCGCAGCCCACGTACTCCGTGGCTCCAGAGGCGGATAGTACACCCGAGCCGCTGAGGCTGTAACTGCCGCTGGAGCTCGAGCTATAGCCGAGGAATAGGGCGTCGGAGCCAACATTGTTTGTCCCGCCGGACTGGGTAAACGTGCCGCTGCCGGAATTGCCCACATACTCCTGGGCTGCGGATAGCACCCCCGAGCCACTTAAGTTGTAACTGCCGTTGGAACCCGAGTTATTGCCGAGGTACAGCTCGCGGTTGCCAACGTTGTTCGTCCCGCCGGACTGGGTGAACGTGCCGCTGCCGGAATTGCCCACGTACTCCCAGGCTCCGGAGGCGGAGAGCACTCCGGAGCCGCTTAGGTTGTAGCTGCCGCTGGAACCCGCGTTGCTGCCGACGCAAAGGTAGGTGCTAAAGTTGTTCGTCCCGCCCGACTGGTTGAACGTGCCGGTGCCCGAGTAGCCCACGTTCTCCTCCCCAGCGGATAACACCCCCAAGCCGCTGAGGTTGTAGCTGCCGCTGGAACTCGAGCTATAGCCAAGGTATAACTGGCGGTTGCCAACGTTGTTCGTCCCGCCAGACTGAATGAACGTGCCCGTGCCCGTATTTCCCAAATACTCGTATGACGACGCCGAAAGGCTTCCGCCTGTCATTTGCACGTTTCCGCTGCCGACACTGCTGCCCAGCGAAAGCGTGCCGCAAACTTCTCCAAGTTGAGTGACATTGACCGTCCCGCTGTTTACGACATACGCCGTGTCGTTGGTAGTTGGAAGAAGAGTTCCACCCCAGTTGGACGCAACGGACCAGTCGCCAGCGGAAACGGTCCAGGAGTAATTGGCCGCGCGAAGCGGTGCGGCCACGAGCTGACCGAGGCGACAACGAAGCTCGCGAAGACGACGGCCGACAACCGGGTCACGCGGCAATAACTTCTCATGGAGACCTTGTCGAACATCTTTCTTCTCCTCAAACACGCAACTTCGAACGTTTCGTATCCTACATCCATGTCGCGCACGCCAACCGCAATTCCAACAGTGCGCAGCACCCTCCACGGAAAACACTCAAGGGAAACCAGACCCAGCCAAAGAATGCGCGCAGTGCCAGACTCCCTGAGAGTCTTCGTATTGAGCCACCGGACGCACGCAGACGAAAACAACCCTCGCCGGAGTTGCGCTGCTGCGGACAGAAGCTCGCGTCCTTCGCTGCCTGCTGAAAAATGGGTTCTGCGTAACGGGCTGCAAAACAGACCGCAGCCCGCGTTCAAGGATGGCACTAGGAAGCACCGTCCAATATATGGGCCGCAGGACACGACCCGTGGCCCAGATTCTCGTATTTTAATACGTTTCTAAAATACTTGCAAGCGTTTGGCTGACTTTTTGAGAGAATATTTTGCGCTGGATGCCCCATAAGGTGTAAATCCGCGACTCTAACTATCCCGTCAGTGTACGAAGTCCCGAAAGCCCCTGGACTCCCCGGACTCCCCGCGATCCCAGTCTACGGCCTACCTCGGCGGCCATTCTCTTGGCCGTGGCGCCGAGCTACCTCGAAAAAAGCTTGACGTGCGCAAGGAATCGATTATGATGGTCATAATGTACGCGGCCTAGCGATAGTAATTGGGGGAATAACCCATATTATTGGAGTGGATCCCCCTAAAGTTGCGGCAAAGACGTTATGCACACCCTGCTTGAACCAGAACCGGTTGCTCGGCGACGAGTCCGAAGCCCTCGTGCGGGGTGGCGGTCTGCACCGCTGGGGTCGGATCGGTGGGAGCAGCGATTTGCGGACCTGCTGGCCTTCAAGGCCGTGCACGGTCATTGCAACGTGCCGTCGAGCTACCGGGAAGATCCGTCGTTGGCCGTCTGGGTCTTCAACTGCCGCCGCCAGCAGAAGCAGGGAATTCTCGATACGTATCGGTTCGAACGGCTCGACGCCATCGGTTTCACCTGGGCCGTGCGGACGCGCCGCTTTGTCGCTCGCGATTGGGATGCCATGCTGGCCCAGTTGGAAGCGTTCCACCGGGACCACGGGCACTGCAACGTCCCCAACGCCTGGCCGCGGAATCGCGAGTTGGCCGCGTGGTTGCATGGGGTCCGCTGCAACAAGCGGTCGGGCCGGCTGGACGCGGATCGCGTGCGGCAGTTGGATGCCCTGGGCGTCGTCTGGGAGCCCAAGCAAACGCGGTGGGAAAAAATGTTCGCGGCCCTGGGCGAGTACCGCCAGCGCCATGGCGACTGCAACGTGCCCTATGGCTGGCCGGAGAACCCCGCGCTGGCCAAGTGGGTGAAGGGGGTGCGGGCTGCGCAGAAGCGGGGCGACCTGGACTCCGAGCGGATCCGGCAGCTCGACGCGCTCGGTTTCGGCTGGGATCGCGGCGGCGAGTGGCGCTGGGAAGAGATGTACGCCGAGCTGGCCGACTACCAGCACGTCCATGGCCACTGTCGAATCTCCACCCTGTCGGAAGATTGCCGGCCGCTGGGCAACTGGGTGCATACGCAGCGGACGTTGCGCAAGCAAGGGCGGTTGGATCAGGAGCGGATCGCCCGGCTCGAGGCGATCGGCTTCACGTGGGATCTTCGACGCGAGCAATGGGAAGCGATGTTCGCGGCGCTCGAGGATTACCGCCGCGCGACCGGGAACTGCGACGTTCCGCAGAACTGGGCGGAGAATCGCAAGCTGGGCAACTGGGTCATGATGCAGCGGGCGGCCTACAAGGCGGCCCGGCTTGACGGCGAGCAGATCGAGCGGCTGCGGGCAATCGGCTTCCGCTTCAGCATCGTCGGCGACCGCATCCCGTTGGCCCGGCCCGAGAAGTCTCGCCCGGCCCCCCTGCCCGAAAAACGGCGTGCTGCTTAGTTCGGTCACGACCTTATCTCGCTTGGCAAGGCCGACCAAGGAAATTCCGCGCGCGCTTTGTTCTACTGTCGCATTTCTCCAAGTCGTAAGACCCAGGCATCTGGCACGTGTCTTTCCACCGTTTCCCGGGCAAGATTGAACCACGTCCCGCAGAGATCAAGAATTCCGCTGTCGGCCGTGGCGACAATTTCATCGGATTGGGCCAGGTCGGCATCCGGATCGTGTGCCAATTCAACTTGCCACGTCCACCCCCGCTCGTGTGCAAGGTCTTCGATGATCTTCTTCAACCGCCCACTGTTGGAAACCGGTCGGTCCAGCAGCCACTGTGCCTCGCTGACACCGAGTCCGGCCAGCGTTTGGCCGATGAATTCCAGGGCCGGCTGAGTTTCTTCGACCTTGCGGTAGCTGCCGTGCATGCTGGCCATGTCGCGGAAGACGCCGTCACGGGCCGAGAGGAGGACTCCGCCCGCGAGAGCAGCCTCAATCGTCGTCAACACGTTGTAGCCGTCGATCTCGATCCGACTGCCGGCCAATGCTTGCGGCGAGACCATTCGATTCTGTCGGCGCATGACATCGGCATCACTGCACGTGGATCGCGAAACGGCCAATCGCTGCCGCGACTCCAGCGCGTGCCGATCGCCCACCAATTTGATGCTCGAGGCCTGTGGGTAACCGCGAGTCAAGAGCCAGCCGAGTTCCGCTGCCGCCGTCTGCAATGCCGGCAAGGCATCGGGTCCAAAGAGCCGAAGATCGTCTGGATGCGGGCCGCAATGTCTGCGCTGGTCGGGCACTTCTCACCTCGAATATTTGATGACGAGCAACTTGATTCAATCGACAGGCCGCCCGCGCCGGTGGGGACGCGTGTTGCCGCGAAGTTCACTTTGAAGCGGAACACTTTGTAGTATAATGAGACAGTCGGGACAAATCATGCGTCGAGTGGCCTTCCTATTCTTTGTTCTGCTTTTTCCAACGCCGGCGATCCTCCGCGCCGCCCCCGAAGTTTCTTTCGCCGACTTGGCCACCAGCCGCGCGGCGATCATCGACGATCCGGCCTACTTCGATTCCCTGCAGCCGATGGAAATGGAGGCCAAGACCGGCCAACCCCTGCCGGTCGCCACGCTGGCCGACCAACGGGCCGAATGCCGCCGCCGCTACCAGGCAGCCGCGGGCGAGTTTACGGAAAAGGAAAAAGCCGCTATCCGCAGCGTGGTTGCGCTGGTGGATCCGGCCGTCCGCAAGCACTATCCGCAGTTTGCCGCGATGCCGTGGAACTTCCTCAAGGTCTCAAACAATATCGAAGCCGGGTTTCCACATACCCGCGGCAAACACATCATTCTCGCCGAGAGCGCCTGTCGGTGGATGCTCGGCAATCAGGCCCGCCGGAGCGGACGGCGCGTGTCGCTGGACAAGATGGAGTTGCTCCTGCACGAGCAGATGCACGTCTTTCAGCGGGCGCACGCAGTAATCTTCGAATCGCTCTACGTGGGCCAATGGGGTTTCGTCCGGGCCAAGTCGATTGTCGTGTGCCCTTGGATCGTCGAGCACCAACTGCTCAACCCGGATGCCGTGGATTGCCCGTGGGTCTTTCCCATCCTCCGCCCCGACGGCACGAAGTACATCTGGCCGCTTTGCTCGTTTCCTGACGGCCCCAGCCCGAAGCGGATGCAGTCGGAGTTTTCGCTGCTGGCCATTTACGTAACGCCTGCGGGCGACGGATTCCGCGTGCAGCAATTGCCCGACGGCCGGCCCAACTATTCCGATCTCATGAGCGTGCGGGCCTATCGCGAGGTTTTTCCGCAGTCGACGAACATCTATCATCCGCACGAAGCGGCCGCCGACTTGTTCGCCAAGCTGGTGGTGTTCGACAGCTACTCCTCTGCGCGGATGAACGCCGCCGAGCGGGCCGAGAAGGAAAAGACCTTCGGCCCCTTGCGGGAGTGGTTCCGGACGAATTTCGGGAAGAAGTAGGGTGGGCCGAGTGAAACGAGTCCCACCAGGAATCACCGGAATGGTGGGACTCGTTTCACTCGGCCCACCCTACATCTGCGCGTGATGCCCGTTCCTCACGGCGGAACGTGAGGAGTATGGCTGTTTGCCTTCTTCAGCAGGGCATCAGCCTCCTCCGTGTCGCCTTTTTCGTTCAGGTAAAAAGCCAGGCCCTGCGTGTACTTCAACTCTTCGGGCCGCAGGTCGTGGGCCTTGCGACACCAGTGGACGGCTTCCGCCAGGTCCTTCTTGTCGCCGAGAAGCACGGCCAGGTTGTAGGCTGCGGGGGCAAGTTGCGGGTCGGACTTCAGCGCAGCCCGCAACGCCTTCTCGGCCTCGTCAGGGCGACCGGTCTCGGCCAGGAGCAGCCCCAGGTTGAAGTTGGCCGCGGCGTTACCCGGTTCGGCCTTCAGCGCGCGGCGGAGCCAGGCCTCGGCCTTGTCGTTCTGATTCAAGTTCGCGTATGCCATCGAGAGGTTGACCATGGGAGCAACCACGCGGGGTTCCAACTTGAGGGCCGTTTCGAAGGCCTCGACCGCCGCATCGTAGTCGCGGCCGTCCATATAATAGCCGCCGAGGTTCGCATAAGAGGCCCAATCGTCGGGCCGCGCCTGCATCGCCTTCTTGAACTCCGCCGCCGCCCGGCGCAGCGATTTGCGGGCGTCGGCATTGTCGATCTGCTCGCTATGCACGGCGGCCAATGCCGCCGCGGCGCGAATCCGCACCAGTCGCACGGGGTCGGCCGTGGCGCGGAGCAGCGCCCGGACGCTCTCGTCGGTGAGGTAGCCTTCCAGGACCGCGGCGGCACTGGCCCGAACCAGCGGCGATTCGTCTTTCAAGGCGGCGATCAGTGCCGGCCACTTCTGCGGATCGGAGCAGCCACGGAGCAGCCGCACGAGCGAATTGCGGTAAATCTCGTCGCCCTGCCTGTTCCGGGCATCGGCCAGCATTTCTGCGAGCCGCTTCCAATCGGCCTTCCGCGCCGCGTCGATCAATGCCGCCCGGCGGAGCGGTTCGGCCTGGTAATCGCGGGGATACCACTTGCGGACCCACTGCTCGGCCCAAGCCGCGTCGTGGTCGGCATGGCACTGGTTGCAGGCGTTGGGTGACTTGTAGGCGATCGTGGCCGCCGGCATGGGCGAACGCATCGAGTGATCGGTCCGGGCCATCGCGGCGAAGCGGCTCATGGGCATGTGGCAGGCGATGCACGAGTTGCCCGGCCCATCGGCCTTATGATGGCTGTGGGCCGTGGGATTCTCGACGATCGGGGCGTGGCAGGGCAGGCACGAGCGGTTGGCCTCGCAGCCTTCGAACCGCGGCCGGCCGCTGGGCGTGTGGCACTGGTTGCAGTCCAGCTTGTCCGACTTCAAGCAGGGGCTCATCGACCAGGAGGTGAAGGTGTAGTTCTCGCCCAGATCGCGGCCGTCGGGATAATAGTCATGGTGCTCCAGCGTGATCAGGTCGTAGTGGTCGTAGAATCTCTCTCCGGCGATGAAGTCGGTCGACAGCGGCACCAGCTTGGCGTGGCAAGTGGCGCACATATCGTTCATCTGCGCGTGGCCGAATTCGAGCGTGCGGATGATCTTGATGTCTTTCGAAGTATGACCTTGGACGCCGGCCTCCATCGCCTGGGTGTGCTCGCCGCCCGGACCGTGGCACGACTCGCAACTGATGCCCGCCTCGCGCCACGTGGTATGATAGGTGTCGGTTTCCAGGTCGTAGTTGGTTGCCAGTTGACTCACGTGGCAATCGAAGCAGGTGGTGTTGAAGGTGAAGAGCCGGTCGGTCCAGGGCAGGGCCTCGTCGCGCAGGCGGCGATCGGGAAAGTGACGCACACCGCTGGCCGCCGTGTCGTACCAGGCCTGCTGATGGACGTCGTAGGCGACGGGCAGGACCTGCAAACGGCCCTTGGGCATCTGCGTAAGGAAATAGTAGGTGTTCTTGCCGCCCATGACATGGGCGATCCTATAGCGCGTTTCCTTATCGCCATGCTTCTCGCGGACCCAGCCTTGCTTTTCGCCGGTCTCAGCGCGGAACGCCTGCTTGCCGATCACCACGTCGTTAACCTGCGGTTTGAGTTCCTTCTTGGCGAAGGCCGCGCTATAGGGCTGCATGGCCAGGCCGTGACGCGAGGTGGACCAGATTTCGTAGAACTTGGTGTGGCAATCGTAGCACGTCTTGGAACCGACGAACTGTTTCTTGTCGGATGGCGGGGTCTCGTTTGGCGGAGTCGGCTCGGCTCTTGTCTCGGTTGCGACCGCCGGTACTGCCGCTTGCGGTTTCGCGGGTTGTCGATCGCAACCGGCGAGCACCGCAAGCAGAAGACTCGCGGCGGCGAATGCTGCCGCGACGTGGAGTTTCTGAATGTAGAAGCAACGAGGCATGAATGGCGATAAGCTCCTGAGAATGAACAGTTTTCATTGTTGTAGGTGGCCGAGGCGGATGCAAGTGGCATAATTGTACGGCTATGCATGCTCGATTTCGTGGGATTGCTTGCCTACGCACAGGTTGACGGGAATAATTCTGGAAACAAAAACATGCGAGAAATGCCATGAACGCCGAACTTTTGCACGCCATCGATCTCGCTCTGGACGGCCAGTGGGACGCCGCTCACGGCATCGTGCAGCAATACGATTCCGACCGCACCGCCAGTTGGATCCACGCCGTGTTGCACAAGATCGAAGGCGACCGCAGCAATAGTCTCTACTGGTACCGCCGTGCCGGCAAGACCGAGTTGGCCGATCGCGAACCGGCAGCCGAGTTGAAAATGATCCGAACGGAACTTGAAGGGCAGTAGCAACGGCCGGTTTTCAGGCCGCTTCGATTTCGCCGCTCAACCACTCGGTGAAGGTCTTGAAGCGTGGACAACGTTCCGCGACTTTGGCCGGGCTGATTAGCGCCAGTAGCTTGCTAGCATGTTTGACCTTGCCATACTGCCCTTTCTGGCAGTTGCGCGTGGCCCTCGCGAGTTTGTCGTAGACGGCGGGTTTGGGTTCTTCTTCCAAATCGCGCCGTACCGGTAGATCCTTGACATGAAAGTCCTGGCCATAGAAACCAGCCACCGCTTCGGGGTCGGCAACGATCCAGGCCTCCATGCACTGAACCATCAGATGGATTTGCGCGGGCGGAATACCCTTCAAGTCCCAGGAAGCGTCGCGGTGCAAAAGAAAGTCCTTGCGCATTTTCGCGTTGCGATCCGGATCGTCATTGACCTCCGGCGAGATCGCTTCCTCGGAATCAACCAATAAGACCACGAGCGTTTCATCGTCGGCCTGCCGAAACGCATTGTTGAACGCCTCGAAGGTTTGGTCGCGTCCGCCCCGAGGGATCAACTTCCATTTGATGCGTTTTTCTTGGGCTAACTCCTTTTGGATCTTCAGCAGCTCTTCCATGCCGTCGCGGATTTGCGCCTGTTGCGCTACGGTATCGCCGCCACCTTCGACGTAGATCTTGATGCTTTTCACGGGTTGCCCCCGATCTCACCGATCCGCCAAATCTCGCCAAGGCGATACTTTTCGAGCCAGAATTTGAGCTTGTCGGGATCGACGCGTTCAATCGTTGTTCCGCGAAGATTCTCGCAGACGAGAACGGAGCTGGCGTGCTCTGACAGCGCCGAAACAAAAGCGTCGGAATGCGTTGTCACGATGATCTGCATTCGGCTCGACGCCTCGACCATGACGTCGGCAAGGAGGCTGACTGCATCGGGATGCAGTCCCAATTCAGGCTCTTCGATCGTCACGATTGGCGGCGGCGATGGAGAAAGCAGTACGGCCAGAATGGCCATGAAGCGGATCGTGCCGTCCGACAGGCGGGTGGCCGGAACGGGCGTGCCGAGGCCTTTCTCATGCAAGAAGAACTGAACGGTATTGCCTTGGATTCGCGTGCTGAAGCGATCGTAGCGCGGCAGGAATCGCGACAACAATCGGTTGAACTCGGAGTTGACGCTGGAAATCTGCAATTCGTTGAGAACCAAACCGAGGTTGTCGGAGTTGTCCAGCAGTGCATCGATGGGCAGGTCGCCGGGCTGGGGCCTTCGCAAGGGCGCTGCGCGGCCAAAAGTCCAGTTTCGAAACGTCTGGATGCGCTCAAACTTCCAGCCAAGGCAGGTTGTTGCAGGATAAGATTGAAGATCCTTGAACTGCGAAAGCACTGATTCGTTAAATTTCAGACTTCCCGGATCCAGTTGCCGCGGCGTGTAGCCCCCGTCGGAAAAATAAATTACCGGCGGCTGCCCTTCTTTGTTCCGATAATAGACTCGTACGTCCTCGGTGCGGCGGTTCGGGTTATTAAGAAAGTCCTCAACTACCTCTTCGAGAACGTACATACTGTGACCAGAGGGGGCGAGCCTAAGAAGGTAATTCAGTTTCTCTCTGCCCCCCGGGAAGACTTTCTCATTTACGACAATATCGATCGCTGCGCTCTCCGCGGCCGGCTCCCCCTTCCAAACCCATTCCTGGGCCGTGCCTCCGGCGCGGAGGAACGCCGCCAACCCCGTCGGTGTGGCACGCAGCAATTCGAACGCCTCCAGCAAATTCGACTTGCCGGAACCGTTCGGACCGATCAGGACGTTCAGCGGGCTTAGTTCAATGGTCGGGGAATCGGGCGGAAACGAGAGAAAACCGCCCAAGCAAATCGACTGCAAAAAAGACATCGACAAACCCTCCTTTCAGGCTAGAATATCAGAATTGCCCGTGTTCGGCAACCTTTCCCTTGAATCCCCCCGCCATGCCGTAAAATGCATGCCGATGCTTACCAGCGAGAAATAAGCACAGTCTGCCGCCAGCCCGCTTGATTCGACTGGAAAAACTGTTAAATTGAGAATACCAGTACCTGGGACTTGCCGCGCCGCTAGACGTTGGCAGTTTTTCCAAACCTACCTGTGAGATTAAATTATGTCCGCTACGGAATCTGCCGGGACGGCGCCCGTTCCCCTGCGCAGCGACGAACGGCGCGGCCGCCGATGGGCTTACGGCCGCAAGAGAAAAAGAATTCGTCCAGGTGCATTTGGCCACGGTCCGCTTTGCCGGCGACTCGGGCGACGGCATGCAAGTCGTCGGCAGCCAGTTCGCCGACATCGCTTCCATGACCGGATTGGCCGTCTGCACTCAGCCCGACTATCCGTCGGAAATCCGCGCCCCGGCCGGTTCGCTGGGCGGCGTGAGCGGCTTTCAACTGAGCTTCGCCGACCATGAGGTCCACACGCCCGGCGATTCGCCGTACGTGCTCATCGCCATGAATCCGGCGGCCTTGAAGGTCAACCTCCGCGAGGTCCAGCCGGGCGGGATCCTCGTGGTCAATGAAGATGAATTCACCGAGGCCAACCTGGCCAAGGCCGGCTATGCCGCCAACCCGCTGACCAGCGGCGAGCTTTCGGCCTACCGCGTCATCCCTGTGGCGATGACGCACATGAACGAAGAGGCCGTGCGGCACTTGAACCTTCCGCGCAAGGATGCCGTGCGGTGCAAGAACTTCTTCGCCCTGGGATTGAGCCTCTGGCTCTACGATCGGCCGATTCAGCCGGTGTTGGAGTTCCTCATCAAGAAGTTCCGCAAGAGCCTGTCGATCATGGCGGCCAATGGAGCGAGCCTGCGGGCCGGATACAACTATGCCGACACAGCCGAATTGTTCCGCGTGCAGCATACGGTTGCCGCCGCGAAGCTGCCCAAGGGGCGCTATCGTCGCGTGACGGGCAACGAGGCGGCCGCCCTGGGCCTGGTCGCCGCGGCCCACAGGGCCGGCCGCACGATGGTCTATGCCAGTTATCCGATCACGCCGGCCAGCGAGATCCTCCACGAGCTCTCGAAGTACAAGGACTACGACGTCCGTACGCTCCAGGTCGAAGATGAAATCGCCGCCTGCGTGGCCGCCATCGGGGCCTCCTTCGCCGGCGCCATCGGGGTTACCGGCACCAGCGGCCCGGGCCTGGCGCTGAAGGTCGAAGGTATGGGCCTGGCCGTCATGACCGAATTGCCGATGGTCATCTTCGACGTGCAGCGGGCCGGCCCCAGCACGGGCATGCCGACCAAGACCGAACAGTCCGACCTGCTCATGGCCGTCCATGGGCGGCACGGCGAGGCGCCGCTGGCCGTACTGGCCGCGGCCACTCCGGCCGATTGCTTTGCCATGGCCTTCGAAGCCGTCCGCCTGGCCACGAAATACATGACGCCGGTGATAGTCCTTTCCGATAGCTTCCTTTCCAACGGGGCCGAGCCGTGGCGGATCGTCGATCCCGACGAACTGCCCGACCTGCACACGCCGGAGATCCCTTCGCCCGAGCAGTTCGCCCCGTACCGTCGCGATCCCAAGACCCTGGCCCGGCCGTGGGTTTCCCCCGGCACGCCCGGTTATGAGCATCGTATCGGCGGCCTCGAGAAGACCGACGTCAGCGGCGCCGTGAGCTACGACGCCATGAACCATCAGCGGATGGTCAACCTGCGTGCGGAGAAGATCGAACGAATTGCCCACGATATCCCGCCCGCGACCGTCACGGGTTCGGGCAAAGCCGATCTGCTGGTGGTGAGTTGGGGCAGCACCTATGGTTCCGTGGCGGCGGCGGTCAGCGGTTTGCAAGAGGCCGGCCGCTCGGTCGACCACTTGCACCTGCGTTACTTGAACCCCTTTCCGGCCAATCTCGGTGCCGTGCTCACGCCGTACCAACGGATCCTCGTGCCCGAGATCAACATGGGCCAGCTCTGCGCGTTGCTGCGGGCGAAGTATCTGGTCGATGCCCGGCCGCTGTCAAAGGTTGAGGGCCGGTCGTTCCGCGTGAGCGAGTTGAGCCAACAGATTGTCGATTTTTTGGGAGAGACGAAATGAGCACACAAGTACCACTGGACCCCACGGCCGAGAGTTGCGACCCGCAAATGGCCCATCCACATCCCTTGACGCGGAAAGATTTTCAATCGGCCCAGGAAGTTAAATGGTGTCCGGGCTGCGGCGATCACGGCATTCTCATGCAGGTGCAGAACGTGCTGCCCAAGCTGGGCATTCCGCGGGAGAAGATCTGCTTCGTTTCGGGCATTGGTTGTTCGTCGCGGTTCCCCTACTACTTGAACACTTACGGCTTTCACGGCATCCACGGCCGCGCGCCGGCGGTCGCCATGGGCGTGAAGTGCGCCCGGCCCGACCTTTCCGTGTGGGTGGCCACCGGCGACGGCGACAGCCTGTCGATCGGCACGAACCACCTTATCCATTGCCTGCGGCGGAACCTCGATCTGAACATCCTCATGTTCAACAACCGGATCTATGGTTTGACGAAGGGCCAGTATTCGCCCACGTCGGAGTTCGGCAAGAAAACCAAGTCGAGCCCCTGGGGGACGATCGAGCAGCCGATCCATCCGATCGAGATCGCCTTGGCGGCCGAAGCCACGTTCGTGGCCCGCTCGGTCGTCGCCAACCCGCAGCATTTGGCGCGCACGCTGGAAGCGGCGGCGCGGCACAAGGGCGTGTCGTTCATCGAGATTTTGCAAGACTGCGTGGTCTTCAACGAAGGCGTGCTCAGCAGCCTCGGCGAGCGCTCGGAGCGCGACAACAATTGGGTCTTTCTCGAACAGGGCCAGCCGGTGCGGTTCGGCAAGAACGGCGAAAAGGGGATCGTGTTCCGTGGCACGCAAGCGGAGGCGGTCACCGTCGGCAAGAATGGCGTGCGGGAAGAAGACCTGATGGTCCACGACGCCGGCAATCCGTCGCGGGTGCCGGCCTACTTGTTGGCCGCCTTCACTCCGCCGGAAATGCCGATGGCCTTCGGCATTTTCCGCCAGGTGCAAAAGCCGACTTACGATGAATTGTTGATGCAGCAAATCAACGAAGTGGTCGCCGAGCGCGGTCCCGGCGATTTGCCGCGGCTGTTGCGCAGCGGCACGACATGGCTGGTGGATTGAAAGGAAACTTTCTTGACCACCGCAACCGCCACCGTGAAACGGGCCGCCTACGACCTGCCCCTGGTCGAGCGGGCCGCCGACCATGGGTACATGGTGCCCGAGCCGCCCGAAGAAGCGGCCGACGGCGCACTCTTGCTGCATCACGCCAAGTGGTTCTGCAAGTTGCGGTGGTTGGCGGTGGCGGCAATGCTCGCCTTGGCGGTGGTCGCTACGGTGGCCGGCCCTTGGCTTTCGCACCACGGTATTCAGCTTGAGGCCGCCTGGCCGCTGGGGGTTGCCGGCGTATTGGCCGTGGCCAACGCTGGTTACCTGGCGCTGCTCCGTACGGCGAGAAACGTCTCGAATCCTGTCTTGGCGGCCCATGGGGGGTTGTGGCTGCAGATCCTCGTCGACCTGGCGGTGCTCACCGTGGTCGTCCATTTCCTGGGCAGCGTCCACAGCGTGGCGCCTTTGATGTATTTGTTTCACATTGTCTTGGTCTGCATCTTTTTTTCCTCGGCCGAGAGTCTGGCCGTTACGGGGATCGCCATGGCCATGTACGTGTCGTGCGTCGCCGTGGAAAGTTTCGGCGCCTTTCCGGCCCGATCGATGTGGCACCCCGCCCCGCCCGCGGCAGAGGGCCTGGCGTCCACGGCGCCCTGGGTCTTGATCATCCACGTGGGCTCGGTAGCGCTGATCTCCGTAACGATCTGGTTCCTCGCCTCGCGCCTGACCGGGGCCCTGCGGCAGCGCGACGCCGAGTTGGCGGCAACCAATCGGCGGCTCATGGCCGCCACCGACGAGCGCGCCCGGCACATGCTGCAAACCACGCATCAACTCAAGGCCCCCTTCGCCGCCATCCATGCCAACACGCAAGTCCTGTTGGGCGGGTTCTGTGGCCGGATTCCCGACGAGGCCTTGCAGGTCATCGGCCAGATTTCCGCCCGTTGCGATATGCTTTCCCGCCAGATCAAGGCCATGCTGCAGCTTGCCAACCTGCGCTCCAGCGCCCAGCATCCGCCGCAAGCGACAACGATCGAGTTGCACGACGTCGTCCGCACCTGCATGGCTGCGCTCGAACCGCTAGCGGCGAAGCGGGGAATCCGCTTTGTCGAAAATATCGCCCCCGCCACGATCCACGGCGTCCCCGACCACGTCGTCATGATGCTCGACAACGTCCTTGCCAATGCCGTGGCCTATTCCTGCGATGGCCAGCACGTGTCGGTGTCGTGTCAAGCGAAAGCGGCGGGCGGAGCGGTCGTCAGCGTGGAGGATTCGGGCATCGGCATCCCCACCACCAAGCTGCCGCAGATCTTCGACGATTACTACCGTACCGCCGAGGCGGTGAAACACAACAAGGCCTCGACCGGCCTGGGCCTGGCAATCGTCCGCCAGGTGGCCATGGCGGGCAAGGTGGGCATACGCGTGGAAAGTGCCCCACAACAGGGCACGCTGTTTACCCTTGATTTTCCGGCCTCTTGGGGTGAAGCCCCGGGGCCCCTTTGACACCAGGAGACTTGATCGTGGCATACATATTGATCGTAGACGATGACACCGATTTTGCCGGGGCGGTGAGCACCATGCTCAAGAGCCGCGGTCACGAGACCGACGCCGAGACCGACGCCGACAAGGCCGTCGATCGCATTCGCCAGCGCCGTCCCGACGCGGTGATCCTCAACGTCATGTTCCCGGAGAACGACACGGCCGGTTTCGACGTCGCGCGTGCGATCCGCCGCAACTTCGGCGGCGTGCCCGTCGTGCTCTTGACGGCGGTAAACAACACCTTTCCTTTGGGCTTCAGCAACAAGGACCGCGACTCCGCCTGGCTGCCGGTGGCCGAGTTCATGGAAAAGCCGATCGATCTGAACCGTTTGTGCGAAAAGATCGACAAGCTCGTGACGAAGTAAGAGGCATCACGCTTCGCCGCGCAAGCACCAGCCGGCCCCGACGGCTAGGAGCAACCCGGCGAGGATCGAGAACAAGATCAGGGCCGGGGAATTCCCTTGCGGAAGCGCGATCTCGGCGCCGACGGGCAGTTGCTCGGGCAGTTTGAGCTTCTTGTCGTTCAACGTTTGCAATAGCGCGGCGCTCGGCGGAGCCCTCGACCTCGCGGGCGACCTCGCCGAGCGTGGTGTCGCGCTCTGCGCGGTACGTGTCGCTCTCCGCGCGGTACGTTTTCTGCTTGGGCAGGGCGAGTTCCGTGCCGCGGGGAACGCGCAGCGTACTGTGGCAAGCGGGCCTCGTTGATATCGCGGATCTCGTCCGCCATGTCTTCGATCTCCTGTTTGCGCGCGGCGCGTGCCTCAGGAGTCGTGATGCCCAGTTCGACAGCGGCCGCGTCCTCGTACTGCTGCTGGAGCGGTTTGGCCGCGACGATCGCCGTCTGGCGATACTGCCAGACGCTCAACTGCCGGGGAATCTCGTCGCTGAACGACAGGAAGGTGACCAACACGGCGCCGATGGCTCCGCCCGCCACGTAACCGGTGGACAAGAGCACGCCGGGTCCCATTTCGTTTTCCGCCTCGGTCGGCGGGCGGCCGCCGGGCCGGCGCACGACGCGCTCGGCGATATAGCGCATCAGTCCGCCCACGAAGATCGGCGCCGAGGAGGAAAGCGGAATGTAGACGCCCACCGCAAAGGGCAACGAGGGCACGCCGCTGAGCTCCAGCACAACCGCGATGGCCACGCCCAGCAACACGAGCGTCCAGGGAAGCTTTTGCGTGAGGATGCCCTTGGTGATGAAAGCAAACAGCAGCGTCTGCGGGGCGCAGAGCTTCCGCACGGGCGTGCCGTCGTCGCAATGATTGAGAATGCCGGTGATTCCCGGATCGACCTGGTACTTGACCCGGCCCTCGTCGTCCACCAGGTACTTGCCCGGAAGTGCCTTTTCCTTGTTTTCGTCCAGGGCGTGCCAGACGTGGTAGGGCGTGGCGTCGCCGGGGGCCATTTCCGTCGCGGTCAACTTGCTGACGTCCAGCGGATGCTCGAGTTTCGGCAGGTCCTTGGCGGTGTAGACCGTATTCGCGCGATTCAGTGCCATCAGGACCACGCCGATCACCAAGGCCGAGGAGATCGAGCCCACGAGGATCGCATACTGCTGGTACTTGGGCGTGGCGCCGACGAGGTATCCCGTCTTGAGGTCCTGAGAGGTCGTGCCGCCGTTGGACGACGCGACACAGACGATGGCCGCGATCGAAAGTGCGATCAATTGGTGCGCCGGACTGACCCAGTGCAGCAGAAGGAAGATCAAGCAGGTCAGCAGCAGCGTGGCCACCGTCATCCCGGAGATCGGGTTCGACGATGAGCCGATCTCGCCCGTCAACCGCGAGGAGACCGTCACGAAGAGGAACCCGAAGAGCACGATCAACAGCGAGGCGATCAGGTTGATGACGAGCAACGTCCCCATGCCTAGCGGCCCGAATGCGCCGAAGCTCAGCGTGGCCCAGATCAGGAGCACCAAGAGCAGCGATCCTACGCCGACGACGCGGAGCGAGAGGTCGCGGTCGGTCCGCTTCGTGGACGCCTGGCCCGTGCGATCGGTCTGGCGGAGATCGCGCATGGCCGAGGCGAACGAGCTGAAGATCAGCGGCAAGGCCCGGAAGAGGCTGATGATTCCGCCCGTGGCCACGGCCCCCGCGCCGATGTACTTCACGTATCTCGTGAGGATCTCGTCTCCGCTCATCTTGCTGATGAGTTCCGTGGCGGGATACAGCGGCGCGCTTAGCCCGCCGCCGAAAAAGCGGATCGCCGGAACCAGCAGGAAGGAGGCTAGGATGCCGCCGGCGACCATGATGCAGGCGATCCGCGTGCCGATGATGTAGCCCACGCCCAGCAGGACGGGATTGACCTCGATGGCCGCCGTGGCCTTCTGGAACCACGTCAAGGGGTATTCGACTGTCTCCTTCCAGAGCTTAGTCCCCATTCTCAGCACTTCGTAGACGAAGGCGATGCCGAAGCCCGTGAACACCGTCTTGGCACTTGCGCCGCCCTGCTCGCCGACGATCAGCACGTCGGCGAAGGCGGTCCCCTCGGGATAGCGGAGCGTGCCGTGCTGCTTGACGATGAACGCCCGGCGGAGCGGAATCATCATCAAGATGCCCAGCGCTCCGCCCAGCACCGAGACGGTCATCACCGTCCAGAGGTTCATGTCGAAGCCGATGTACATCACCGCCGGCATGGCGATGCCCACGCCGAAGGCGATCGACTCTCCCGCCGAGCCCGTCGTCTGTACGATATTGTTCTCCAGGATCGTCGCCCGGCGGAAGCCGAACATTCGCGAGAAGAGGCGGAAAAGCGTGATCGAGAGCACGGCCACCGGAATCGACGCCGAGACGGTCATGCCGACCTTCAGCACCAGGTACAGCGATGAGGCCCCGAAGATGATTCCCAGCACGGCCCCCACCACCACGGCCGGGAGCGTGAATTCGGGCTGCACGACCTCGTCGGGCACGAAGGGCTTGTGGCCAGCGGGCAGAGATCCCTCCGGCAGGCTGGACTGCGGGGCGACCGGCTCTTCCATAATCGCGGTTTCTCCATCAACCTTCCAAGAATCGGGTGGCACGTCCCTGAGCCTGCGCAGGGCGTGGAAAAAGCGAAACCACGCCCTTCGCAGGCTCAGGGACGTGCCACCCGATCTGCTAGCGAGCGACCAGTGGCAACTTTACGATCAAGGCCCGGGCTACCTCAGTACTTCGCCGGTACAATCCACACGTTTCGGAACAGTACCGTGTCGTGGTCGCCCTGCAGGACGATCGGCCCCTTGGGAACCTCGCCTTTGTATTGCTCGTACTGGATGCCGGTCGGCCCTTGGATCTCCTCATCCTCATGGATCAGGATGCCGTTCTGATACACGGTGGCACGGGCCTTCTCAACGCGCTTGCCTTCGGCGTCGAAACGCGGCGCGCGGAAGAAGATGTCGAACGTCTGCCACTCCCCGGCGGGCTTGGAGGCGATGACCTTGGGCGGCGTCTGGCTGTAGTAGGCGCCGCACTCGTGCGATTCGGGCTGCTTGCCGTAGGAGTTCAGGATCTGGATCTCGTAGCGGCCTTCCATGCCGACGCCGCTGTTGCCGCTGCCCGTCAGCGGCTCGCAGAATTCCACGTGCAGGTAACAATCGCCGAACTCCTGCTTGCTGCTGACGTCGCGTTTGTTGGGCGTTGCCACGCCCTTGTCGTCCACTTTCCAGCCGGCCGGGTCCTTGCTGCGCCGCGCGTACCAGTTGTCGCGCATCTGCTCGGCTTTGCCGCCGAAGAGCACGATGGCCCCCTCGGGCGGCTCCACCAATAGCTTGGGATTGACCGGGATCTTGTCTTTGCTCTGGGCGCTCACCGGCGAGACCATCACTGCGGTCAAGATGCCGCACAGCGCCAACACTACGGTGCGAAACGAATTTCTGCTTGTCATGATGCGTTACTCTTTCGTTAGATTGTTTAGGGCGTGACTGCCTTCAGGGTATTCCGCACCGGTTCGCCCGGCACGTAGATTCGGGGCGCTCCGTACATGCTCCGGCCCGGCACTCCGTAGTAAGCCCGGTAGGGCACCGCAATGGGAGCGTAGTAGGCCATGCTCGGCGCGTAGTAAGCCGCGTAGGAGACGGGCGGCGCATAGTACGCCGCGTAGGACACGGGCGGCGCATAATAGCTGACGTAGGGCACCGGGGCGTAAGCCACCGGCGGAGCATAGTAGCTGGTGTAGGGTGCCGGGGTCGCGTAGGCCACTGGGGCAGCATAGTAGCTCGCGTAGCTAGGCGCCGCCGGTGCGTAGACGGGTGGCCCACCGCAGCCGCAATGGGCATAAGCAACGGAACCGCTCAGCATGAGAACGGCGACCGCCAGGGGGATGAAACGATGGTACACGGAAGAACCTCCTTCTTGAGTTCTGGCCCGGCGAAACACACGGGGAATCGCCTGAAATAACCTTACCACTAGCTTTTACCATAGTCGCCCGTCGCCGATCTGGCAAGTAGCTTCGTAGCAGGGAATTCGATTCCGATATTCTTCGCTTTGCAAGTCCTTTGCTTTCAATGGGTTATGTCGTTTTGCCGCTGCCATTGCGCGTAGAAAAAGAACGTCATCGACGTCGTGCCAGCCGAGGATGTTGCGGAAGTAGAGGGGGCTAACCCGGCCGTTGATGCAGTTGGTCAAGGCCCCCAGCGCCGCGCCCGTCAGGACGCCGGTGAGCGCCAGCCCGACCAGAGCGAAAGGACGATGCTGGTTAGTAGGTTCAATGTCGGTTGTCATGAGCGTGCGTCCCTTTCGTATCTGTATGATTCATGCTTGAAACTTCCCAGGAATTCAGCCACCGTGTGGATCAACAGGTTCGGAGGCGCGGTGACGGCGTCGCCCCTCAATATTCGGGCCATTCTTTCCAATCCTGGGCCAAACCTTCCTCGGCCAAGGCTCTCTCGGATGCCGGGTCAAGCTTTGCGCACTCGCGTGCGAGGCGGCCCCGTTGCAGGCGATCCAACTTATCGCTGACAGCCTCTTGGACGGCATGGCTGCGATTGGGAAATTTCTTTTCCTCGACGAGTTGGTCCAGCCGAGCGACGATGTCTCAATCGAGAGTTACGGCGATTCTTACGGTGGCCATCGGGAACTCCGGGTATAATAAGACAGCGTACCTTGGAACGCCGTCATGCCGGCTCGGGCTGGTGCAGCGATTGGTTCGCGCAACGGCCGGCACCGCGACCGGACGGGGACGCCGAGGGGGATGACGCACCACTGGCCAATCGCCCGTTAAGTCGCGGGCCCGGAGGTCCGCCACCATCGCCCGCACGTCGTAATTGTGCAACCGCGCGTACGCCTCGCGCGCCGCCTTAACCTCACGCAGCACGTCGTCTTCAACCATGGCTCGAACCCTCCGTCGATAACTCCTCGGGCGTGCAGATCAGTGCATTATAAATCCAGCCGCCCGGCACACGGCTTCAATTTGTGGACGCAGTACCACGTTGGCGGATCTACCCGAGCGATGGAGACGGCTGGCCATCCGCGACCGAGTGATCGGCCATGGTGCATCCCGTTATTCTTTGCGGCGATGGTTGCAGCAATCGTCCAGACGCGGCTTCCCGCTGGCGGACCCCTTCAAGATACTTACGTATATCGCCGCCGGCATCCGCCAGCAGCTTCTCACGGGCTGCGTACAGTTCTTCCAAGATCGGATCAGGATTCATTCTTGAAACTCCCCAAGAATTCGGCTGGTGTGTAGATCAACAGGTTCGGAAATCCAAGTTCCTCCAATGTCTTGTAAACACGGGGAAGGGTATGTGCATTCGCGATATGCCGACAGTTCTGCGTCAAAAGGAATTGTACACCACCGACCGCGGCTACGGCAACATGCAGAGCGTCCAAACGCGCTTTTGCGGGCATCAGGGACCGAGCGATCAATTCGTTGGCAACGCGTTCCACGCGAGCATCAACCGGGATCAACGGAATTCCATCCAACAGACTCATCCGTTCGGCAGCCGCGACGGGATCGCCCAGACTTCCTTCGTCGAGCACAAGTTGCGAAGTTACAACAATGAATTTCGGCCGTTCAATCAACCACCACTCACGTGCCTGCTCTTGCAAGAACGCGATTCTAGGATCCGCACTGGGACGAGCCGCGGCGCGACTGACGATTGATGTTTCAATGTAGACGGTGTCCATTCTGACCTTTCTTCGGCACTTGGCTAGACTGGCCGTTGCTGCCAAAACCTAGTCGGAAGCAGACTTGCGGTAGCCGGAAAGATACCTGCCTTTTCTGCCTCGTCTTGAGAAAGCTCGGGAAGCTCTGAAAGGTCCGGAATCGAGAGACGCTGCACAGCCGTTTCGTTCTTGCCGCGGCGAGAAGCCAGCACGGAACCATTCAAAGTCCAGTAATCGCCGATCTCCTTGCACACCGGCGCAGAATCGAGGCCGAATCGGCAAACATAGGTTCTGTGCTTTTCGCGATAGATCGTAAGAACCGTCTCACCAAACCACTCCATGAACCTGACATTGCATCCGAAATATGGGTTGTAACTCTTTACCTCCCAAACGACCTCGCTTCCATCCGTCCCGCGAACGTGGACATGGAGATGAACATCGGTCATTTTCGTTACCTGCTTCACTCGCGATTCAAAGTAGGCCACCGTCCCTGTTTGGCCGTTAATTGCCGCGGCGAACACCTCCCGCTGATAGCCCTCATCGTCCACGAATCGAACCGAGCGTCCAAGGGCTTTCGCGGCGGCTTCAACGCGCTCTGGATCAGGGTCGGTCCCTGAAGAGAAGCCTAAGGAAGCCCCCAGGTTTGACGTTCCGCAAGAGAACAGCCATTGCACGGCTTCGTTCATCAAGTTCTCACCCCTTCGCCCCGTTGCCCTCCATCAAATCCTTCGCCGCCGCGCCCATCAGGGCGAAGAGGTCTTCCAGCTCGCTGGCCTCCACGGCCGAGAAGGCGACGCGAATGTCGCGCTCGCCGTCGGCAATCACGCCTACGCCGTATTTCTCCAGCAAGTGCTTGCGGAAGGTCTCCGCGTCGATGCCCTTGAGCTTCACGCACATGAAATATCCGGCATTGAACGGATACGGCTCCCAGTACTTGGCATATTCGGGCTTGGTGAGAACTTGGTGTACGCAGTTGGCCCGCTCTTCGAGGATGCCCTTCTTCTGCTTCCGCTCGGCCAGGATTGTCTCGCTGGAAAGGGCCTTGACGAGCACGCTCTGGCTGGGGTGCGAGCAGTTCGACACGGCGCTGCGGATCGCCCCGGCGACCTTCTTTTCCAAGGCCTGGTACAGGGCCTCATTGCTGAAGAAAGCCCGTGTGCTGAAGGTCAGCATGCCGGTCCGCAAACCCCAAACGAATTCCTCCTTCGTCGGCCCGTCGACCTTGACCGCGAGGATGCGGTCGTGGAGGTTGGCCAGCCGGGCGAAGAGCGATTCTTCGGCCAGCTCGGCGGCATAGAAGAGGCCAAAATAGGCGTCGTCGGTGACCACGATCAGGTTGCGGCCGTCGTCGGCCGCTTCCTGCAAGGCAGCCACGATCTGATCGGATTCCGACTTGGTAATCGAATAGCCCGTCGGATTGTTGGGGAAGTTGAGGATCAGCACCGTCTTCCAACTCCCGGCGCGGGTGGCCAGGGCCTGCCGCAAGGCCTCGACGTTGAAGCGGCCCACGGCGTTGAAGAAGGGAAACAATCCCAATTGGGCCCGCATCCGCACACCGTACAGCAACTCGTAGTTTTCCCAGAACTTGTCGGGCAAGAGGACCATGTCGCCGCGATCGAGGAACAGGTCGCCGACCAGGCTCAGGGCATGGGTCACCCCGCCGGTGACGATCGGCAGCGAGAAGCTCTTGCCGGCCAGGCTGGGATTCTTGCGGAGCAATTCCTCGCGCCACTTCTTCCGCAGGTCGGGGCGGCCCGTGGCGGGGGCGTAGGTCAAGGCGTCGGCGGGCGAGAGATCGTTGAAATACTTCATCACCGAGGGCAGGAACATCGGCTTGCCCTTCTCCCGCGCGATGCCGATCGTGGCGTTGTAACGCTTGGCCTTGTCCTTGGCCTCGGCACTTTGGGCCAGGATGCCCTTGGGGAAGAAGAGCCGCTTGCCCAGGTCGGAGAGCATGCTGAAGACGTGCGGGTTCTCGCGCTCGATCGTTTCGTTGAGTTCCTTGGCCAGCGGGCGGATCTCCACGCCCGGCTTAAGGAGCGTGATCGGGGTCCGCAGCCGTTGCCGCAGGCTTTCCAACTGGCCCCACAGGCTCTGCGGGAAACGCGGCGCCGAACTTCTGGAAGAAACTGGCCACGTCCTCGGTCTCGGCATACCACTCGCCACGGTTCACGGCAAAGAGTTTTTCCAGATTCTCCGCCGGAAGATCGAGACCGTTGAGGTCGAGGCTCTCGGGCGTGGGCACGTAGCCGATCGGCGTCCGCATGGCGTCGGCGTCGCCGCGGCAACGGTCGAGGATCCACTCGATCACGCGGAGGTTCTCGCCGTAGCCCGGCCAGAGGAATTTGCCGTTTTCGTCGGTGCGGAACCAATTGACGTGGAAGATCCGCGGGGGATTGACCATCCGCCGGCCCATCGACAGCCAGTGTTCGAAGTATTCGCCCATGTGATAGCCGCAGAAGGGGAGCATGGCCATCGGGTCGCGGCGGACTTCGCCCACCTTGCCGACCTGAGCGGCGGTCCGCTCGGAGGCCATGGTGGCCCCGACGAACGTGCCGTGCTCCCAGTCGAACGCCTCGTAAACCAGCGGCGCCAGCGAGGCCCGGCGGCCGCCGAAAATGATCGCCGAAATGGGCACGCCGTGGTGGTGCTCCAGGCGGCGCGAAATGGAAGGGCATTGGGTCAAGGGGGCGGTGAAGCGGCTATTGGGATGGGCGCCGAGGACCGGCTGGCCGTCGGCGTCCTTGAGGCCAGGCTTCCAGGGACGGCCTTGCCAGTCGATGCCCTCGGCCGGCGGCTCGCCTTCGCCCCCTTCCCACCACACGTTGCCGTCCTTCGTCAGCAAGACGTTGGTGTAGATCGTATTGCGGACGATGGTCTTCATCATGTTCGGGTTGCTCTTGTGGTTGGTCCCCGGCGCCACGCCGAAGAACCCGCTCTCGGGATTGATGGCCCACAGCCGCCCGTCGGTATCGATCCGCATCCAGGCGATGTCGTCGCCCACGGTCCAAATGCGATAGCCCTTGATCTTCAGCCCGTCGGGCGGAACGAGCATGGCCAGATTGGTCTTGCCGCACGCGCTGGGGAAGGCGGCGGCGACGTACTCGATGCGGCCCTTGGGATCTTCGATGCCCATGATCAGCATGTGCTCGGCCAGCCAGCCTTCGCGCTTGCCCAGGTAGCTGGCGATCCGCAGCGCCAGGCACTTCTTGCCCAAGAGCACGTTGCCGCCGTAGCCGGAACCGCAACTCCAGATCGTGTTGTCTTCGGGGAAGTGGAGGATCAAGCGGCGCTTGATGTCCAGGTCGGCCTTGCCGTGCAGGCACTTGGTGAACTCGCCGCCGCTGCCGAGTTGCTTCAAGACGGGCGAGCCGACGTGGGTCATGATCCGCATGTTCAAGACGACGTAGATGCTGTCGGTCAGTTCCACGCCGATCTTGCTGAAGGGCGAGCCGACGGGCCCCATCGAATACGGGATCACGTACATCTTCCGCCCGCGCATCGAACCCTTGAAGATCTCGCCGGCGCGGCGATAGCCTTCCTCGGGCGACATCCAGTTGTTGGTCGGACCGGCATCCTCGCGAAGGGCACTGCAGATGTACGTCAGGTGCTCGGTCCGCGCCACGTCGTTGACGGCCGTGCGGTGATAGACGCAGCCGGGAAGTCTTTCCTGATTCAAGAAGGCTATTTCACCCGTTTGCACGGCCTCTTGCGTGAGGCGATCTTTCTCTTCCTCGGACCCATCGATCCAAACAATCGAATCCGGCTCGCACAAACGAGCCATATCCTCGACCCACTCCTGGAGTTCCCGATGCTGTGTCATCTGATTTTTTTCCTGACCGTATGGCAATTTCTAGGGTACAAACACGTTATGATACCCAAGGCTGCGATCGCTCGGAACCCCCTCGATATAGCGTATGCGTTGTCGAACAGCCCATCCGGGCTGCCGGAAGCACGTGCCGATTTTGGGCCAAATGGGCCAAAAAAGACTTTTGTGCGCTGAATTTTGCACTTTTACACCACCAGAATACGAATCGTATATAGCCAATCATGTTAATCCATTCCTGGAAATCCTCGGGAAAAATGATGCTTTCTACTCCTTTGGCGAAGAAGTTCTATCACACCAGAGGCGGCCCGGAATTCGCTCAAAATCATCGCTGTGGCCCACTTGTCTCCTGCCGCCCGCGGGGAGAGCGGCAGTCGCTGGCTGCAAGCGCTCCGCGAGGACTGCCCGACAAGAGTCGCCGGCAGCGCCGAGATGATCGCCGACGCCGTCGCCGGCTACGAGGCGCTGTACCACGAGGCGCTGGAAAGGAGCTTGCCGGAACGGCGGGTGCTGAACTCGGCGGATGACAAGGAATGGCCCGGCCGGGAAAAAGCGGGGTCCGAGGAAACGGGACAGGCCGTAGCCACTCGCATGGAAGATGAGGTATCCTCCCAAGAGCGGAAACCCCCGGTTTCTGCGGAGTTTTCCACTCGACAGCCACGTCCTGTGGTGGAATCGCGTTGTGCCGTCCGCGGTAGAACATGGCGGAAAACGTTATCAGCCCCCTTCGATCGTCCCATTTTTGTAGCGGCGGCCCGTGTCCGTGCGGCGGCCCACGCAGGCGGGAGTCGGCGCCACGGCAGGCAACTGCGGAAGGGCGTCGGTGCTGCGGCTGGGGACGGCGGATAGAAGGATGAGAAATGAAGGATGAGGGATGAAGGATGAACTGGAAGGCCGTGAACCGTTGCAGCCCGAATCAAGCGATGGAACGCCGCAGGACGAAGCGGGACCGGAGGGGACGAAACCGGCACCCCACGGGACGGAAACGGGACCGAGTAGCGGACGTGAAAGGGAAATGACCTCGATTTTGGACCACACCGTGGTGGACCGCACGGAATGCCTCCACCCTACTTAAGCGCTGCAAAGAAAAGCACTTACGAATGTCTTGCCGGACCGCGACAGGTCGTCCGGCCACGATCGACTTGCTCTTTGACAATTTGGTCTGCGACGCGCAAGCCAATGCGCGTCGCGCGGTCCGGGGCAGCAGACGCGAGGCTGCCCCGGCGAGGCTCGTAGCACGGAATCTATTCCGGCGCTTTCTTCAGAAAACGGAATGAATTCCGTGCTACGCAGAATACGTTCCGGGAGGAATCCGGCCAAAGCCGGGACTCCAACCGGTTCCAAATGATCGTCATTCCCAGGGCTGCTTGACGCCCTGCATCTTCAGCCAGTACAGCGTGAAGTGGAAAAAGACCGGGGCGGAGAAGCAGAGGGAATCGATACGGTCCAAGAGGCCGCCGTGGCCCGCCACCAGGGTGCCGTAGTCGCGGACGCCGCGGTCGCGCTTGATGGCGGAAAGGGTCAGCCCGCCGGCGAAGCCCATCAGGGAAATCACCAGCGACATGGCGGCGGCCATCCACCAGTTCGAGCTTTGAAAGGGCGTGGCCCACCACAATACCCCGCCGATCAAGGTCACGCTGGCCGAACCGCCCAGCAGGCCCTCCCAGGTCTTCGTGGGATTGATCGTGGGCACGATCATGTGCCGGCTGGGGATCTGGGCCCAGGCGTATTGCAAGGCGTCGCTGAGCTGGACCATAAGCACGAAGAAGAACAGCAGCCGCTCATGGGCCCCCGCCGTGAGCGTGGCCCCGGGCGTCTTTTCGAGTTGCAGCGTCAGCAGGGCCGGGGCGTAGCTCAGGCAATAGACGCAAATCAACAGTCCGGCCTCGATCTTCGCCGTCCGCTCCAGGAACCGCTTGTAGTCGCCCGCCATGGCGATCAAACCGGGAATGACCAGAAACGCATAGACCGGGATCACGATGCTGTAGAGCGGATAGTTCTCCAGGCCCACGAGCACGAACTGCAAGGGCGTGATCACGAAGAAGACCAGGAACAGCGTGCGGTGGTCGCCGGGCCGCGTGGGCGTGAGCGTGATGAACTCGCGAAGGGCCCAAAAAGCGCCCAGGCCCGCGAGCACGACCGTGGCCGTCTGGCCGATGAAGAACGTGGCGGCCAGGATCGAGCAGAGGATCCACCAGGCATGTACGCGCATGCGGAAGGTTTCCAGGATCGCCGTGTTCAGTCCACTGTCGTTGCGGGCGCGGAGGGCACGGATGATGACCGTCGCCGTGGCCAGCAAAACCAGCACGCCGCCCACCAGTCCCAAGGTTCTCGGTTCGAAAAACGACATGGATTTCTTTTCTAGAGTTCCTTCAACCGCCGCACCGCGTCCCGTGCCCGATTCAAGAACGCGTCCTTCGACTCGCCCGATTCCAGCCACAGCGGCGGCCCGAAGCTGATGCAGCTCAGCAGCGGCACGGGCAGGAGCTTGCCGCGCGGCAGGATGCGATTCATGTTGTCGATGTACACGGGGATCAACTCCAGGTCGGGCCGCTTCTTGCTGAGGTAGTATAAACCGCTCTTGAACCGGCCGATTTCCTGCCCGTCGCCGCGACCGCCTTCCGGAAAGACGATGAGCGAATAGCGCTGTCCCATTTCACGGATCATGACGTCGATCGGGCTCTGGTGGACCTTGATTTCCGTGCGGTCGATCAACATGGCGTTGAAGACCTGGGTGGCCAGATAGTGACGGATGCGTCCTTTGATCCAATAGTCTTTGGCAGCCACCGGCCGGGTCAATTCCCGCACGTTGGCCGGCAGGGCCGACCAGAGGACGATAGCGTCCAGGTGGCTGGTATGATTGGCGAAGTAGACCCGCTGACAGGTGTCGGGCTGCGAATCGATCCACCGCGCACTGGCGCCGCTGAGGAATTGGGCCGTCAGGGCCAGTACGTTCCTCATCAAGGAAACTTTGTCCATGCTCCGCGCTGCTCGACCTGTGGCAGGGGAAAAACAAAGTATCATCCTAGCGTGCCGTTTGCTCCAAGCCAAGCCCCGTCCGGTCGGGGGCTGCCGTGCCGACGGGGGAAGAAGGCTTTTTCCCGCACATCGAGTGCCGCTTTTTGCCGATAAATGCCCTCCAGCATGTCCTCGTAGCTGGCGACCATCCGCTCGATCGAAGCGCGCTCCAGCACGTGCTGCCGCCCGGCACGGCCGAAGGCCGCCGCCCGCGGGCGGTTCCGCAGCAGTTCGATCAGCCGGCCGGCCAGTTCGTCTTCCTTGCCCGGCGCAACCAGGTAACCGGTGTGGCCGTCGTGGACGGCCTTGTCGACCGAGCCGACCCGGGTGGCCACGACCGGCTTCTCGGCGGCCATCGCTTCCAGGATCGATACCGGATTGGCCTCGACGTGCGAGCTCAGGGCCAGCACGTCGATCAGGGAAAGCAGTTCGGGCACGTCACTCCGCGTGCCCAGGAAGCGGACCGCGTCGGAGATCGAAAGCGACTCGGCCAGGGCTTCCAACTCGCCGCGTTGCGGGCCATCGCCCACGATCAAGAAGCGGGCCTCAGGCACCGCCTGCCGCACCCGCGCCGCTGCCCGCAGAAACAAGGAATGGTTCTTTTCCGGTCGCAGCGCGGCCACGATGCCGACGACGGGGGCATTGGCAGCCAGGTCGAACTCCTTCCGCAGCGTCTCGTTGGGCGGCCGCGGATGAAATCGCTCGCACGTCGACGCCGTTGGGGATGACGTGGATCTTCGCCGCGGTGCAGCCTTCATAAGCCGCCAGGTAGCGGCCATGGGGTTCGGCCACGGCGATAAAGGCGTCGGTGATCGGGGCCAGCAGGCGATTGGCGAATTGCACGCGGTCGGGCCAGCCGGTGGAATGCAAGGCGGAAGCGATCACCGTTACGCCCGCCAAACGGGCCGCCAGGCGCCCCCAGAACATCTTGTCGCCGGCGCCGACGGTGACGACCGCGTCGATCCGCCGCCGCCGCAGCAGCCTCGCCAAACGCCAGAGTATGCTGACGTCGGTCTTGCGGGTCAAGAGGCCATGGTGCGCGGGGATCTCCAATGCCAACGTCTCCCCTAACGGACCCAGGTTTTTGAGGCAACAGAGTTCCGGCAAGAACCGCGAACGATCCAAGCGGCGGAGCAGTTCGACCAGGAGCGTTTCGGCCCCGCCGACGGGCATGCTCGTGATGACGAACATCACCCGCAAAGGGCCGCGATCGTGCAAATCGGTCAAAGGTTTACGGCGAAACGACATGAAAAGCCTCTATAGTCTTCACTCAACGAAGAAATGCTGACGGTCAACCCCGTGTGGTTTACGGCGAAACGACATGAAAAGCCTCTTCCGTTTTCGCATCGGACGGCGGAGGCCCGATGCGGTCTTCATTCCAACGGTACTCGAACCGTCGCGTGTGGATCTTTCGCGGGTCGGCGGTGAGCCAGTTCTTCAAGCGTAGCATTTCGCAGACGGTCGGGATGCGCTGCACGTGAAAAGGATCGTCGCCGGGGAAGTTGAAGCCGCCGTAGGCCGAACATACGCCTTCATAACCGCATTGGGCGGCCAAGGCGAAGGCCTGCCAACTCAAGTTGGCGTACAGGCCGAAGGGGAAGGAGAAATAGCGGACCGGCCGGCCGATCGCCGCGCAAAGTTCCTGCCGGGCGACGACCAGCTCTTGGTGCAGCACGGCCGGATCAGTCACCGGGCCGAGGTCGCGGTGGCTATAGGTATGGGCCCCGATTTCGATGCCGGCGCCGGCCATCGCGCGGATTTCTGCCGCCGAGTTCGGCGTCAGGTTCACACCGCACCTCAGATCGTGGTCGAACGGCCGGCACTCCAGGATGTTCTGCAAGGTAACGAAGTAGGTACAGGGGATTTGCTCTTTGATCAGCCAGGGAATCGCGGTCTGGCAGTTGTCGGCGTAACCATCGTCAAAGGTGACGTGTACGGCCGGGCGAACGTTGACTCCACTCCGTACCCGCCGCTGTACTTCTGCCATGGAAATCAGCTCGAAGTTTCGCCGCAGCCAGCACATCTGCTCGACGAACGTGCGGTTGGGAATCGTGTACTCCGTAGCACCATCGTCGGCAATGCGATGGTAATACAAGACCATGATCGGCAACCGCCGCTGGGCCGCCAGCTTGCGATGAATCCACCACCGCGCCGGTTTCGACCCGTGGTAATAGACGTACAACAGCAACCATTTCCAAAGTGGCATGGCGGGAAAGTGCTTAGTGCTTAGTTCTTAGTTCTTAGTTCTAAGTTCTAAGTTCTAAGTTCTAAGTTCTAAGTTCTAAGTTCTAAGTTCTAAGGTCTAAGTTCTAAGGTCTAAGTTCTAAGGTCTAAGGTCTAAGTTCTCGACGCGTGGTTCGGCGCTTCGCGACGATTGATTCAGCCACCGTTTCACACCACGACCGGCCAGCCAAAGCTGATTCCGCACTCGCGGCATCGTGCGGTTGGGCACGACGTGCAAAGCCAACTGCGGCCGGGCTACGGCGCGGAAGTGGGACTTGTACGGCTCGTCGCCGCGGAGGAAATCGACGGCCGATCCGCCTTGCTCGATGGCCTGCTTCACCGTGGCGGCAGTGATCAAGTTTCCCGGCTCGTCGGCCAGTCGCTGCGGATCGATGCCGGCCTGATAGACGTAGGTCACGCCCGGGCTGGTCAATTGGTATTCCGCGGCCACGGTCCGGCCGTCGAGTTCCAGCCGTTGAAGTTGCAATTGGCCCTCCAAGAGCAGCCGCCGGGCAACCTCGCGGTGAAAGGCCGTGAACCGCGGCGAGGCAAAGCAGCCGGGCTCGCCTAGCATCTGCCGCCGCCTCTGGTGCAGGTCGATGAGCACGCCCATTGCCGGGCCGAGCTGCTCGCAATTCTCGACCGTGTGCAACACGGCCCGGCCGGTTTCGAACAATTCGTGGTCGGTCCGGCGAAGCTTCTTGCGATGGCCCTTGGAAAGCAGGCCCAGGAACTCTTCCCAGGTCTTGGGCAAGGCGAGCCGCCAGGTGCGGACCGGCGAGTTTTCACGCTGCGAGCAGCCGCGTTCCGCAAGCTGCCGCAAGAGCCGCGTGACGCTGGAGTCTTCCGCGTCCACGCCGTCGACTTCCAAGAGGTCCCAGCAGTAACGGGCGCCGGAAGCACAGTTCGGTCCGGTCAGGTATGCAGCCACGGCCTCGGTCACGCGGTCGGCGTCCTCGGGCATGCAGAGGATGCTCGCGTAGTCGGAACAGACTTCACCGCTGCCCAACCAACGCAGCACCCAGCCCTTGACTGCCGATCGCCGTAGATACCAGGGAGCAATGCCGGCCAGCCGGCCGGACGCATCCAGCACGCCCAGCGCCATGAGTCGCGTGCTCGGGTCGCCGGGCGATTGCGGCCCATAGTGCCGCCACCAGCTCGAGAGCCATGCCCAGGAGCGGAAGGGAACGCCACCAGCGAGGCGGTCCCAAGATTCCGTATGGGGGACAATCTCGTCCCACGTAGAAAAAGCTATGGTTTTCATAAACAAATGTCGGTTACGCTGGTTCCGAAAGCAAATCAAATTTCGAGAATTGCGGACGGGCCGCGCTGCGCGAGACCGCATTTTGGTGATCTGCAGCGGCACGTTGTCTTTTCGCAACACGAGCATTTCAACGGAATCTATTGAATCCACAAATACGAGGGACCATCCATGAACACCCAACCGCGCGCGATTTCGGAGCCTCGCGAACTCGCCGGACTGCTAGTCGTCTACTGGCGTCGCTGGGCCATTCCAGCGGTTGTTATCACGGCGGCGGCGGCAACCTATGCGGTCGTTGCACCCAAGACCTGGCAGGCCTCTCAGGCCTTGATCGTCCGCAACGAAGCCGCAGCCGGCGATACCAATCCCGGCAAGTTCCGCGGCATCGAAGAGATGAAAGGGACCCAGGAGACGATCCAGGAATTGGCCCGCAGTCGAACCGTGCTGGAGGACGCCTTGCGCGAGGTGGGACCGTCGGCCAAGGAATCGGCCGGCAGCAGTTGGCCTACGGCGCGGGCCGTGGAGACGTTGCGGCAGAACGTAACGATTTCGCCTCCCAAGGGCGCCGCATTCGGGGCCACCGAAGTCTTCTACGTCGAGGTCCGCGATCACGACCGCCTGAGGGCCGTGGCCATCAATCGGGCGATCTGCGACCGCCTGAAAACCAAGTTCCAGGACCTCCGCGACGCCAAGGCGCGGAGCATGATCGATGAGTTGAATAAGGCGGTCCGCATGGCCAATGCCGATCTCAAGGAATCGACGAGTCGCTTATCGGCCGTCGAAAAATCCGTCGGCAGCGACCTGGCCGAACTGCGAATGTTGCAAGACGGATCGGCCAACGACGGCAGGATCCGCCGCAAGTTGACGGAAATCGAGGGCGAACTGCGGCAGGTGCGTGCGACGGAAAAATCGAACCAGCAACTCCTCGACGTGCTGCGTCCGGCAGAGAACGACGCGGGGGCATTTCTGGCGGCCCCCAACCGGCTGTTGGAATCGCAGCCGGCCCTGAAACGCCTCAAGGACGGCCTGGTCGACGCCCAATTGCGGACCGCCCGGCTCCAGGGACTCATGTCCGCCGAGCATCCCTTGGTTCTGGCCGCCAAAGAGGCGGAACGGGAAACGGCCTTGCGGCTGCACGACGAGGTGGCCGTCGCCATCCGCGGCCTGGAAGCGGAACTGCACTTCAACGCCGAACGCGTGTCGATGCTGGAGAAACAGACCAGCGAGGCCAATAGCCGGCTCAGTCGATTGGCCGCGATCCGTGCCGAGTATTCCAATCAAGTCGCCGAGACCAGCCAGCGCTCGAAGTTGGTGGAACGCGCCGAACAAAACCTGGCCGAGGCCCGCGCCACCCGCGCCAGTGCCAAGGCGGCCAGTCTCATCAACTGCATCGACAGTCCCGACACGGGCGCCCGGCCCGTCAGTCCCAGCGACCTCGTGGTGATCCTTGCCGGTGCGCTGGGTGGACTCTTGACCGGCTTGGGCATCGTGTTCCTCACCGCACAACCGCTCCAGGCACCGCGGGACGCGACCGCAGAAGTGGCCGCAACGGACAATTCGGGCCGGCGCGGCGCGAACCGCAAGCCGGCCCTGGCCATCGACCCGCTGATCGTTCCACCCTGGGAAGACAACCTGCCCATGAAAGAGGCGCTGCGTCTCCGTGAAAGAGGCCCTGCGTCGGGTCTCGCCCTGGATTAACGTCTGAGCCCTACGGCCATGGAACCGATCTACCTGATTCTGGCAATCGCCGGCACGGTCTGGGCGACGCTCTTCCTGGTGCGAGGATCGCTCTGGGCCGGATGCGTCGCCTACCTCGTCACCGGGTACTGCCTGGGCCATGCCTTCCTGCACTTCAGCATCGGCCCTTTCCCCATGACGCTCGACCGTCTTGTCTTCGCCGGGCTGCTGCTGGCCTATGTCGTCCAACGCCGGCTGGGGCGGGCCGTCCCCAAACCGCTTTGCCGCGCCGACGTGCTGATGTTGCTCTTCGGCGAACTGTTGACCGTCAGCACGTTCACGCACGCCTGGCAACTCGATGAGCCGGGCAAGGTCTCGCCGCTATGGCGCCTGGTCGCCGGCTACCTGATTCCCATCGGCATTTACTGGATCGCCCGGCAAAGCGCCCCTGACCCGCGCAGCCTGCGCGTCGTCTACGGCCTGCTCACAATCCTGGGTGTGTATGCGGCCATAACAGCCCTGGCTGAAGTAACCCAACAGTGGTGGCTCGTCTATCCCAGCTATATCGCCGATCCGAGCGTGGGCATCCACTTCGGCCGCGCCCGCGGCCCAACCCTGCAGGCGCAGAGCCTGGGATTCTACCTGAACGCGCTGCTCTTGTGCCTGTGGGCATGGAGGCCCAGCTTGGGTCGCGTGGGGCAAGCGTTCTCGCTGCTGCTGGCGCCGATCTTCCTTGCCGCGATTGCCGCTACCTACACGCGCTGCGCGTGGATCGGCCTTGCCGCCGAAGCGACCATCGTCCTCGGGCTCTCGCTGCCGAAAACATGGCGCCGCCTGGTGCTGGTCGCCGCCGCCGGCTCCGCGTTCGCGGCCGTCGTCCTCCTCGATCAATTAGTCAATATCGAGCGCGATTCCGGCGCCGCGGCTTCCCGTTCGTCCGTCGAGTGCCGCGGCAGTTTCGCCTATCTCACCTGGAAGATGTTCCTCGACTATCCGCTGCTGGGCGTGGGTTACGGGCAATACACCGTGCGGGCCAACGACTACCTGGCCGACCGCAGCGTAAACCTGGAATTGGAAGCCGTCCGCGGACAACCGAACCACAACACCTTCTTTTCCTTACTGACCGAGACGGGGCTGATCGGGGTCGGCCTGTTTACGGCAATGCTCCTCGGTTGGGCGCACGGCGCCTGGCAACTCTGGCGCTGCGCCAACGCCCCCGAATCGGCCCGCCGGCAGGGATTATTGCTCCTGGGGGCACTGGCATCGTTTACCGCCGTGGCCATGTTCTTCGATACGACATTCTCGCCGGAAGACCACTGGATGATTTTCTTCCTGGCGGGCCTGACTGTCGGGATCGAGCGGGCGACATTGGCGAAAAGTCCGGCCGCCGCGCAGGCTCGCAACCGTTCGAACTTGACCCCGGCCCTGAAAGATTCGGGTAGGTCGTTTCTGCCGGAAAGGACTGATGTGCGATGAGCTAATGGAAGACCCATGCTTTTCCAGCGGCACCGAGCACAATAGTCCTTCCCGGCAGGAAGGACCTACTGACTGCCGACTTGATGTTCTGGCGGGTGGTTGCTTTTCTTGCAACCGGTGTTGCGAATTCGCAACGTGGGGCGGGTCGCAAGACGCCATTTTCGACCCGCTGGCAACAATTATGCCGTGGAATCGGCCGTCTGCAAGCCATCGCCGGCCTTTGGCGCGCGGGTTGCTTTTCCATTGGTCACTCGACTCCATCCAGGCCGCCCCGAGGAAATTCCCGATGATCCTGAAGAACACCTTGCCCACGCCCGTCTCGCTGATCAGCCGCAATCTCTCCGCCGGTCTTCCGGTCATCGCCCCGGAAGGCAACCCCTCTGTCACGTATCAGGTCGCCAAGCGGTTGCTCGACATCGTCGGGTCACTGGTCTTGATTCTCGTTCTATCGCCGCTGCTGTTGACGACTCTCATCATGCTTTCGATCGCCACGCGAGGCAAGCCGTTGTTCTGGCAGCGTCGTGCCGGCCACCTGGGCAAGCCGTTCCTGATGGCCAAGTTCCGCACCATGCGTTTGGACGCCGACAAGATCAAGCATACGGTCGCCAACGAGAGCACGGGCCCCGTCTTCAAGAATCGCCGCAACCCGCGGATCACCCGGCTGGGCCGTATCCTGCGGAAGACGAGCCTCGACGAGACGCCGCAGTTGTTCCACGTGCTCTTCGGACAGATGTCGCTCGTCGGTCCGCGTCCGCTGGACGTTCGCGAAGTGGCCCGTTTCGTTCCCTGGCAGGTCCGCCGCCTGGCGGTGAAGCCGGGGTTGACCTGCCTCTGGCAAGTCAGCGGGCGCAGCGACGTCGGCTTCGAGGAATGGTCGCGGATGGACCTCTGGTACGTGCGGAACCAGAGCCTGAAAACGGACCTCGAGCTTCTCTGGCGGACGCCGCTGAGTGTGCTGGGATGCAAGGGCGCGTATTGACCGAACGTCACGCGGATTCCGCACCTCGCGACCGCAGTCGGAGCTTGCCCAGGTAAAGCTCCAGCCCGGACCGGACCTCCAGCTTCTCTTCGCACGTCAAGTAGCGGTCGGAAACGATGATTTCGGCAACGACCATTGCCAACATCAGGAGGACGATCCAGGGTCCCAAGGGAATGCTGATCGGCAAGAGCAGGCCGACGAGCGTTCCGCGGTGGACGCGAAAACCATAGCGGCTGCTCAAGGCAACCATGAGCAGCAAGGCCACGCCGTTGGCCGTGGCCGTGGCCAGCACGGCCCCTTTCAGGCCCATCCGCGGCAGCCAGAGCAGGTTCAGGGCCACGTTGACCGCCACGCCCAGCAGGGCGACGAGGCTGGCCACGCTTGCCCGCTCGGCGCACCACAGGTAAGTCTGCAAGAGCATGCTCAGTCCGAACCACGTGCAATAGGTCAACGTCCAAGGCAGGACCAGCAGCCCGCCGGCGAACTTGCTTTGAAAGCCGATGCGAAACAGTTCCGGCGCGACGAACAACACGGCGGCGGCCCCGGCCGTGAGCAGGATCGCCCAGATCTTCAGGAACAAATTGAGCCGATCGGAGACCTGCTGCCGCCGGCCCGCTTCCCAATCGTGGCTCAGATGGGGCAGCAACGCCCCGGCGATCATGACGGTGATCGAGGACAGCAAGAGCGGCAGCACCCGCGAACTGCGGTAGTTGCCGACCTCGGCCAGGGCCTCGGCGGCCGAGCCCGGCAGGAGGTGCACGATCATATAACGATCGACGACGTCGAACAGGTTCCAGAGCAGGTTGATGACCATGATCCAGACGGCCAGCGGCAGCATGCGCGAACCAGAGTTCGCGGTGCGGCATGCAAACCGATTGCTGCGGGAAAGCTCCGCCAGGTTCGCGCCAGCCAGGCCAGCGATCCCAGCACGCAGAGCAGGCACGAGCCGGTGTAGGCCACCACCATCGCGCCGGCCGTGTTCCCGCCGCAACACAACAGCGCAATGCCCAGCACGCCGAAGGACACGCTGTTGGCCAAATTCGAACAACGACAAGACCTTCAAGTTCCGCAAGGCCGTGATCAGGCAAATGAGGAAATTGAAGGCGATGATCACCGGCAGCCCGAAGGCCAGGAGCACGATCAGGCCTTCGTGGTCGCGGCTGCCGAAGACCAGGTAGGAAAACCAGCCGCGGAAGGTCAGGATTGCCAGCAGCGACGGCACGGTCAGCGTGGCGCAGAACCCGGCCGTGCGGCGGAGGAAGCTCCGCAACTGGCCCGCTTGCCGGTAGCGATCGACGTACCGCCCGAACGTGCCCGGCAACGACATCACCAGCAGCGGCCCGGCCAGCATGAGGAAGCCGAAGGCCATGTCCCACTGGCCAAGCTGCTCCGGGCTGAGCCAGCGGCAGAAGCAGATCTCCCGCGCGAAGCCGACCACGCGTTGCAGCAGGTTGGATGCCAGGAGCAGCACGACGCCCGCGGCCAGCGTGTCGCCCGGGTGGGAAGTTGCGGTGGTTTCGTCCATAGGGGTCCTGGGGCTAAGAATCGTGCCAAGTTCGTTCGCCGCCGTTATTGATTCGTCATTCCAAAGCCGCTGTTGCGCCTGCTGAAGTGTACCATCGGTAAGCAAGCCCACCCCAGCCGAGCTTGATGATCCAGCCGTGCGGTTTCATGCCAATGCGATCATGGCTGCGTATTGAGGCCATGTTGCCATATTCGATCAGGGCGATCCCTTGCGCCTTCCCCAGCTTGCAATGCTCCACAAACGCTCGTTGAGCCGTAAGCAGGTAGATCCCTCGTCCGCGATAAGCTGGCACTGCGAAGGCCTTGAAAAGATAGCACGTGTCGGCAGGAATCGCTAAGGGAATGCCCATGCTGTCTTCGGGGCCGATGTTGCCTGTGGCAAACCAAACGTAGCAGGCGAGATTCGGGCCATCGAATGCGCCAAAGCAGCGGTGACCGCCGCCGGCCAGCCGGGAGACTTCGTCCGGCGCAAGATCATTCTCCGGATCAGCGGCAAGCCGGCACAAGTCGTCGGCATCGAGTTGGCGAAACTCGTACTTGTTGTCCCGGCGCCGTTCGGCGATGGTATTCAAGTCGCACGCCCAAACCTGGGCAAGTTGCAGCCCTGCCCCGCGCCGCGCTAGACGATACGCCAAGTACTGCCAACGGTTTAATTGTTGAAGTCGGCGAAATGGCTTGTGCGAAGGTGCTGCTGCGTTGGCTAGGAGACTCGCCATGGCTTGGAACCCGATTTTCAAACGCCGTGAAGGCGCCTATTTCCCTACGACAGGACAGCACGCCGATGAGTGACGCAACAGTCCCACATCCAAGCATAGCTTATGTCCGTGTAGCTGGCTGGCCGGGAAGATGTAGAAGGCAAGGGAGAGGTTCTCCAGGGCGTTGACCTTCGCCGGGTGAATGACTGGGCCTTCGACCCGACGAATCCCACCCTACTTATTTCCCCCCACGAAGGTCTCCACTCGCATCCCTTTTTCATCCACGTGTGCCATCACGGCCCCGGTGTCAGCCGTGTGCAACACGCGGCCATGCTTGGCATAAATCGCCTCGACACTGCTGGTGTCATAACGATGATCGGCGCTGAAGACCGACCAGTTAGGCGTGCTCCAGGCGGAAAGCTCGGCGGGCATGCTCGTCTTGCTGCCATATTGAGTTAATTACACCAATCTGCTATAATGGTCGTTGTTTCAGTTTCTTCGGTTCAAGGAGACCGAGCAATGACTAAACATGCGTACAGTTATATTAGGTTTTCGACGCGAAGACAGATAAAGGGCAACAGTCTTCGGAGACAGACCGAGCGGGCGACAGCCTTATGCGATAAGAACGGCTGGACTCTGGACCCGGTGTCCTACAAGGACCTGGGCTTGAGCGGCTACCACGGGGCGAACGCCCGAGTGGGCGACCTGTCGTTGTTCCTGGAAGCCATCCAGATGGGGAAGGTCAAGGCAGGGTCGGTCTTGATTGTCGAGAACTTGGACCGCCTGACCCGTGCCGACATCGTGCCGGCTATGGAGATCTTTCTGGGCATAATCCGGGCTGGTGTCAGCATCGCCACGTTCGACCCCGAGCGGATCTACAGCCTTCAGGACATCAACAAGGAGCCCATGACCTTGTTCGAGCCCATCCTAATCATGGTGCGGGGTAACGAAGAGTCGTCACGAAAGGAGGGTCTTGCCAGAGACCATTGGCAGCGGCGGATCAGGAACGCGAAGAACGAGATCATCACCAGCCATATTCCTGGCTGGCTGGAGATCGTGGACGGGAAGTTCAAGACCGTCCCATCGAAGGTCAAGACGGTCAAGTACGTCTTCAGGCTGGCTGCCGAAGGGTGCGGCATAACGGCGACCGCCAAGCTACTGAACGACCAGACGGCGGAACACCCGCCGATAACGGACAGGTCGCACTGGGATGACGAGACCATCCGACGACTGCTTAGGTCCCGGCAGGTGCTGGGCGAGTACCAGCCCATGACCAGGCTGGAAGGTGGCGGCAAACGGGTGCCGATGGGGCAGCCCATCGTCGACTACTTCCCCAAGATCATCAGCGAGTCGGAATGGTGCAAGATCCAGCAGGCGATGGACTCCCGTGTCAACCACGCTGGGCGGACTGGTCACCGCGTCGCCAACTTGTTTTCGGGTCTCGTCACCTACGGGGACGGCGAACATGCGGTCCTACGGTCAGCCAACAGATTACAGGATCCCACGCAACGGAACCTGATACCGGCGTCGGCGTACCGCACTGCCGGCAACTTCGTCGTGTTCACCTACGGAATTTTTGAAGCCTGCATGCTGGATGTCCTGTCGGAGTTGAAAAAGGAAGACATCCTGCCGACACCGCAGAAGGACGACACAGCCCTGGAGACCGCCGAAGGTCGTCTAGCGGACATCGACTTCAGGCTGACGAAGATCAAGAAACGGATGAAGACCGACAAAGACCTGGATACCCTGCTGGATACGGTCTCCGAGCTGACGGCGGAGCGGAAGCAGGTGGTCAAGGAAGTGGAGCGACTTCGGGCGGAGACTCACGATGGTGGCATCCTGGAGGCGTGGCAGGACACCAAGAAACTCCGCGACGAACTGAAGGAGCTCAAGGGCGACGAACTGACGGCGGCGAGACGACGGCTGAAAGCCCGCATCGCCCAACTGGTCAAGGCGATCGTGATCAGTGTTGTGCGGGTGAATGCACGCGCCCGAAAGTTGACAGGCAAGGTGCTCCTGACTTCAGGTGTTGAACGGGGTTTTCTGATTTCCTATGACTCCAAGGGCGTCAGGTATTCAATCTTGGACGACCTGCAAAACCTGCGGACTGGTGGACGACCTTCCCGCATCCGCATCCATCAGGAACGGAACAGACCACAACCTTGATGTCCTAGCTGGTGGTCTCCTCCACGTCCTCCCGCCCCCACCCCCAAGCCCTGACCCGCGACGGGGGCTTCCTGCGCCAGGTCGAGTCCATGTCGAGGTTCCCGCGAGGTGGCTCGCGGGTCTCCTCTAAGGTCTTCGCTGACCCGCCCTCGCCCCAGCCCTGACCTTCGACGGGGGTGTTGCGCCAGGTTCGTTTTTTGGCGGAAACTAGGCAGAAGTTGGACAGAACTCAGACAACATTTCGACACGGCGAGACGACCTCCCCATCTCCTCCCCCGTCCTCCGCGACCCCATTCCCAAGCCTGGATGACCCGCGTCGGCTACTCGCATGCCAGCTCTAGCCCAGGTCGAGGTTGGCGGAAGGTGGCTCGCGGGTCTCCTCCCCCATGTCCTCCGTGACCCACCCCCCGACCCGCGCCGTGGTCCTGGTCCAACCCGGAATCCACGGCAAAGGTCGTGGGGATCTTCGCTGGGCTATCTACGCCGTAGGTGCTTCTTCCAGTTCGGGCAACGGCAAGCCCCGCCTCACGCAAGCCTGCATCAAGTGGTAAAGCTCCTGCCTCAGACACTTTGTTGCCTGTTGCCACTCCGCAACTTGCTGGTTGTGTACGCTGGCGGGGACAGATGCTCTCGCCTGCTCCAACACGATGTCCTCGATTCCGTATCGCCAGTGATGGTACTTGCGAGCCAAGCCCTTGATCGACGCGCCACCCAGCCACTCCTGGTAAATCTGTTTCTTCTCTTGTTCCTTCTCGTGCTCTTTCATGGTTCTCCTTAACGAAACTGCCTCGGGCGGTTCTGGTTGGGGACCGAGAGCGCGCCCGAGGCAGATCTTTGTTTTTGGGTGTAAGCTCTCGATCCCCAGCCATTGTCATACTCCTTCGCCCACGAATGATTCAAGCCTGTTGTTCCGATATTTTTCGCTGTGACTGATGTGAGTGGTGCCGGGGCATCTGCCAGATCCAGTTCAGGGCGGGCGACATCCCTGGTATCCCAGGAGGAGGTCAGGACGACCTCCTCCGATGTCATGGAAGTGGTTCCGACGATCTACCTGGTGTCATGGCAGCGGGTGTAGGACGACCTAGCTGATGTCCTGGCGGTGGTGTAGGTCGTCCTCATCGTCGTGGTGGTTGCGTCGTAATGGCGGTCGTCGTCGTGATAGCGGTCGTGCCTGATGACCTCGCGGCGTGTCATGGAAGTGGCGGTCGTCGTAGAGGTCGTCCTCCTGTCTTGGGGTCGTCCTCATCGTCGTCGTGGTCGTCCTCCATGTCCTGCGGTCGTCCTCATCGTGGTGGTCGTCATCGTCGTCTTCGATGATCTTGTGGAAGTGGTGCCGTGGTCGCCCTCCATGTCGTCCTCGATGCCCCTGCGGCATGTCCTGGAGCTGGTGTAGGACGACCTAGCCCTGAAGTCCAAGAGTATCTATCCGCCACTTGATTTTTTTGTCCGAAAAATCGTAGGCTGGAGGACTACCTTAGAACGGAGGGTGAAAGATGAACAGGATTAGCAGGACAGACTTGGCGAGACGGTTGGGGATCCAAGCCCATCAAATCCACTATCTGGTGAAGAGCGGGCGCATCCCACCTGGCGAGAAGGGTGACAAGTTTCGCGTCTACACGGAAGCGGAAGCTCAGGGCATCGAGAAGTGGTTCCAGGCGTACCAGGAGCTGGACAAGGGGGTGCAGACCTGACAGCCGCACTCGTGGCGGCATGGACAGGAAAGACGGCGGCGCAATCCCAAGCGACCGCCTGACAAAAACGACGATGCCCACGGGTTGTGCGCCCGTGGGCATCATGGGACAAGAGACTTTTACCGAGTGTATCCCTATGTCTATAGTAGTCCCCCGAGGACGACAAAATCAAGCCCTGCAAAAGAAACGGCAGGTCAGGGTGTTCTATTGCGATGCCGTCCACCTCAGCCTGTCGGAACTGGTTGTCTACTCGTACCCCGCCTTTCAGGACGAGTATGACCATGCGCCCCATCGCAAACAAGTGGCGAGGGCAGTCGGACTTTCCGCCGATACCGTATCCCGAGCCGATGGGGAGCTGAAGCGGCTGGGTCTTCTGGACGGTGACTTGCGAGCCCGGCAACCCGGAGCAGACCTGTTCCGTCGCAAGCAAGAGTCGGACGAGACGCGGCACTGGCGGCACAGCCTGGTGTCCTGGACCCTGTTCGTCCGCTCGTCGAAGTGCGGTCTGTCGCCGCTGAGCATGGCGGTCTGGTCGTACGTCGCCCACTGCGCCGAGACGCGCTGGCAGCCGCGCGGCGGGCTGGGCGCGTCCTACCTCGCCAAGATTCTGCGAGCCAACCGGGCGGCGGTGCAAAGGATCCTTGGGGAACTGGAACGATCAGGACTGCTCCTACGGCGGGACGGCTGCTGGTGCCCCGTGGCGTCCAAGGACTACTGGTGGCTGGCTGACCGCTGGGACGGCACGACGGGCAAGGCGAGCCGACCGTCCTGGCAGGAGCTGCCGGAGGGGCAGGAACAGGTCATCCCCGCGCCGTCCTACCGCGAGATAGCGGCTGCCGTCGAGTACCCGCCGCCAAGCAAATGCCTGGAAAACTTGATACTTCCGATCAACGAAATCAGCACGCCGCACCTCACGCTGGATGACCGCAAGGACATCTTCCGCCGTATCGTTGCCACTGACGCCTGGCAGAAGGAAGGGGACGGGTACTACGACGTGTATCTGGAATTGGACCGACTGCTGAAATCGTGCAAGCCCGGCACCGAATGGGATGTTCTGGCGACATGGGCGTCGACGCAAATTGCAACACCGTCGACGCAAATTGCAACACCTACCGACGCAAGGCGCGAACATTGCCTGACGCAAATTGCAACAGAATAAGATCAATGAAGCTTCTGGGCAGGATCAAGAAGTAATTATGTGTAGCGTGCTTCTGGGGCTTGCCCGGACGGTTGGCGACGGGTACGAGTCGCGGGAGAAACCCAACGCCCGAACCGCCAGCCGTCCATGCCGCCAGGCGTCCACTCGTTCACGGTCTGCCGCCAGCTCGCACCATGCTGGCGGCAGACCGTGCAGACACGGCTACTCTTGTTGCTCGGTCGTGCGGGGGCTACGCCCCCTTACGCCCTGCGCACAGTAGCAGCCTGCGGCTGCTGGCGTAACTCGTGGTCGGTCGGAACTGGTGGAAGTTCAGAGGGGGAGTGTCCGCTCGTCCACGCTGTACCACCAGCCGTCAACTCATACCAAGGCTCCCGATCCACGGGAAACCACCAGCCGTCGACTCGTCCATGATCCACGGTCAGCCACGGTCTAGTCATGCCCGCGCCCGTGCCGCCACCAGCGATATGACCGTGCGGGGCGGCGGGGGTCGCTGGTGGGCGGCTCTGGGGTCGTCCTGCCAGGTATCACGCCTGTCGCCAAGCCATACAACCAACGGTCTGCCGCCAGCTCGTCCATGATCCACGGTCTGGTCAAGCCCGTGCCGTGCCCCGTCCCGCCCCCACCCCCACCAGCAGGCGAGCTGGTCTCTGGCGTGGCACTTTCGTCCGCCAGTTACACTGCCTGTGTCGGCAGCTATAATGACGGTTTGAAGCCGATGCGTCCGGCGATGCCGCCTTCCCTCGCGTATGGAGGGCGTTGCAGGACACCCCCTGGCGAAAGATGATTGCATGAGTCGTGTTGATCTCGTTCTTCAGAAGCTGCTCACCCTTCCCGACGTTTCCATTCAGAAGTTGGACGAGAATCCGTGGCAAAAAGCGTTTGTTGCGAAGTTGCTGAGCAGCCCCGACACCTCCCTCCAGAGGCTGGACGAGGATCCACTTGAGAAGCAGCCGAGCTTTGAGAAGTGGCTGGGACTTCCCGACACCGCCATTCAGATCCAGGACGACGATCCGCTGCGTTTATGGCTGAGGATGGAGGAAAATGCCGAGAAGCTTGTCGGCTTGGCTAGGGAGTTCGTGGATGCCCTCGACGCAGAAGGCGGCAGCGGGACGCTACGACAGTGCGCACAGCGATTCATCAGCCTCACGGAAGCAAACTCCAGCGTGAACAATCCTCGCAAGAAGGCGTACCAGCGGATCATGAAGGCGTTCAGGCAGGCATCGCCTGATGTGGAAGCCAAACGCCTGAAGGTGTCGCAGTTGAACATGGGAACTGGCTCGGGCTCCTGCTCAGACAAGTACATTGCCCGCTCGGATGTGGAAGATTATCTCGCCGGCACGGGGGCTTTGGTTTGGGACCCTCACCGATGCTATAAATTCTGCCGTCATCTAGCCGACATCACCGGCGATGGTGAGTTTGCCGGGCTAGCTGGCGAACTCCAGAACTGCCTCAAGATCATTGATACCTTTCATCTGTGGGGCTGTTTCCTGCTGCTCGCGTCCCACGACGCGGTTCTCCCGACAGCCAATCCTCGTCGGTATCTCGCTCTCTGCTTCGTCCTCAAGCACTGGCGGGAACCCGCGTTGGCACTCAAAGAAGCGGCGAAGCACATTGCCGACGCTTGGCGGACGGAGAAAGAGCAACGCGGCGGTCAAGCGGAGGCATCGGACAGCGGGACCGAGGACAAGGGCATCGACTCCGATGTTCCAGAGGCGGGCGATGCCAAGAAACGGTTCAAGTCGAAACTGCGAGTAGTGGAGAACATCCTAATCAAGCCCGCATACCAGAGCCTCCAGTTGATTACCAAGGGCAACGACCCTCTGCACATCGACGGCAAACCACTTTTCGTGTTAATTAGGTTCGCATGCAGGATAGCCAATGACGCTTCCGGGGAGACCGTGCCGCTGCGGGAACTCAACGAAGCCGTTGGCAAGGAAGACGAGCCTGATCGAGCCACCAATGACCTGAAAAACGCCATAAAGCAGCTCAACCGTGCGTTGAGTGCGTTGGGTTGCCCGAGGGACGAGAAGCATTTCATTCTGAACGACAGGCGCAAGGGGTACTACTTGAACACGCACTGCAAGTGGAAAATTGACGAAGCGATTCGGGAGGAGTATGCCCAGTCCGACCGCCGTTCGACCGATCCGCAGGTGATGGCGGAGACCGAGGTGGACAAGAAGTATAAACCGCCTGGCACCGACGAGAACGACCGCAAGCACAACAGACTGCCTGCCAAGCGTCGCGGCTTCAAGCGTTCTGACGACGACTGATTCTTCTCGGCATCGGCGATCTCCCGCCGACTTCTTCCTTCTGCTGCGCCCGTTCTCGGCGTAGCAGTCCGACAAGAACGTTCTTGAACGTTCCCGTATTACCGTCTTTTTCGATTTCTTTCCGAATCTTTTTCTTGGCGTAACTCCTTCTCGGATCGCACTTTCCGATCACGCCCCGCCACCTCGGCTCCGAGGAATCTGCGCCCCAGTTCCTAGATGGGTGAGAGTTCGATCCATTTCACAAAACCAAGGAGAAACGTTATGGCTACCGAGAAGAACCCCACCACCCCCGAGCAACTCAGCAACAACCCGAAGACCCTGGCACGGCAGGCTTTCCAACGCTTGGCGACGACCCCGATTCCGGAGACCGTCAACGACAAGACCCCCGAGACCGTCCAGGACACGACCGTTCCGGAGACCGTCCAGGACACGACCGTTCCGGAGACCGTCCAGGACGAGACCATCCCCGACCTGGAGAAGAAGGCGAAGGATAAGTACGACGAGTTGTGCGGGCAGGAACGCAAGACCGCTGAGCATTACCGCGCGCTGGGCATCGTCCTGATGAAATTGAGGAAGGTTCAGGGAATCGGCAACGGCGAATGGCAGAAGTACCTGAAGACCTTGCACATTGACTACAACCGCGCAAAACGCGCTTGTCGCATTGCAGACAAGCACAAGAAACCCGAGGACGTGAAGCAAAAGACCATCGACCAAGCGTTGAACTACCACCCGTCCCCCAAAGTGAAGGCGGCGAAGCGGGCACAGGCGGCGGCGAAGGCTGCAAAGAAGGGCGAGAAGGTGGAACCCACCGGCACCCCGACCGAGCAACCCGCACTCAGGGAAGAAGAAAAAATGACGTGGTCGTTGTTCCTGACCGCTTGCGGCACGGTGGAGCGGGCTCGTTGGGTCATGGAGACCATGACCCGTGCGTAAGAAACCCGCTAACCTGATTGTCGCTTACCCAGGGTCCAAGGCTACCCAGGCTGAGTGGCACGTCTCCCTGATGCCGAAGACCGAGTGGTATGTCTCGGTCTTCGGCGGCACGGCGAGCGAGTTCCTGTTCCGCCCGCAGACCGGGGTCGAGATCTACAACGACATCGACAGCGACTTGCACAACGCATGGGCAGTCATCCGAGACCGGCAGCACTTTCGCAGGCTCGTCCAGCTAATAAGGGCGACCCCGAACGGTCGGCGGCAGTTCAGGGAGTGCATGGCGGCAATGGACGACCCCGACCCCGTGGTGCGGGCTTGGTCCTTCATCGTGTGCGGCTGTACGGGCGTAATTCGTCGTGGGGTACGTGACCGCAACTGGCAGATAGCCAACCGCAACAGGCTGTACGGGCTGTTGCCCACCCTGCCCTGGTGGCGGGACAGGATGCGGTATGTGCGGCTGGAGTGCAGGGCGTGGCAGGTGCTGGTGGAGAAATACGATACGAAGTCGGCGTTGCTCTATCTCGATCCGCCGTACCTGCCCGAGTCGGTGGGGGGCGACGGAAGGCACAACATCATGTACCGACACACGATGACCAGGGAAGACCATATCGACCTGCTGCTGCGGGTGAAAAAATGCAAGGCGAAGGTCATGCTGTGCGGGTACGGGTCGGTCCTGTACGACACACTGTTGACGGGCTGGACTCGGCTGGAAAAGAAGGTGCGGTGTCGTGTCGGTTCGCACCAACCCCGCACCGAAGTGCTGTGGCTGAACTACAAACCGTGAAGAAAAGGTCATCCTGACCTTTTTGCGAAAACCCATAACCAAGGAGAAAACCCCATGACCAAGAAACAAGAGTATCTACGAGCTAACCTGGAATCGCGGTTCTGTGAAGTCGCTCGGCGACGGCACGCATCCAGCGAGACCGTCCTGCTGGCGGCGGTGACCGAAGCACTGCTTTCCTACGGCGGCGTGATAGTGGCACTTCTGTGGCTTCCGGAAGACGACGAAGCGTTCGTCGAGTGTTGCAGGTCGCTATGGGACAAACTAACCCTGCTCGTCAATGACCATGGCGCGGAGTGGCAGCGCAAGATTGAGGCGGAGTGGCAGCGAAAGAGTGATGAGCAGGAACGTTCCGGCGACGACCCTTCGTGCAAGCATAGCGACGACTGACGACCGTCAAGTGAACAACCGCGTGATGAAGGGTCACTGATTGCCGCCCTCGGAAGGTACAGGTTCCCGAGGGCGGCATAGGGATTTTGAGAGTAACCGGCGGGAGAGGAAGCCCGCCTTTATCGAGTTCGGCTGGCATCAGGACGATGGCAGTCGGGCAATTACATGATCTGAGGAGAAGTGATGAGCGACGACACTGTTGAACGACCGACTGCTGCCAGGTTGGCGGTATATGACGAGGCGGAGGCGGAGGAGGTGGAGGTGAAGGAGGCGAAACAGCAGCCTCCGAAGCCGCAGAAGAAGCGAAAACTGGCGCACCCGCTTACCTGGTGGATACAGCAGGTGAACCGGTGGCACATCAGCAGCCGAGTTCCTTCCACTCGTGAACTCGCTCGCAAGCGGAAGGAACTGGTCGAGCGACTGGGCATCGAGGCGCAGCTCAAGGAACTGGAGCGTATCGCAGCGCAGGTCAGGCGGCTGGAGGTGGAGGCGGTGAAGGTCGCAAGACGTATCGCCCCTAAGCTCCGGCGGCTGCTTCAGGAGCACGAGCGGCACGAGGCGACCTGTCCTGACACGGCACTGAATAGTATCGCCCTGAAGGAACTTCGGGAGCCGCTAGACCAGGAGCGGGAGCGGCTGGTAAGCCTGCTCACCCACGCAGTCACGGCAAGCGAGAAGCTGCGCGGCGATAGCCGAAGTGGAGAAGGTCATCAGGCAGCAGGAGCCGCAATGATGCGCGAGTATTTCAGCGTCCCCCTGAACCTGACCCTGCCCAACGATAACACCTAGCCGCCCTCGGAAGGCACAGGTCCCCGAGGGCGGCATAGGGGCGAGGGATTTTTGGACTAACCGGCGGGAGAGGAAGCCCGCCTTTATCGAGAGCCTGGCTGGCATCAGGACGATGGCGGTCGGGCAGGTCTGTGATCTGAGAGGAGAACGAAAGATGAAAGGTAACGAGTATTTTTCGCCCGAGGCGAACGAGACCGCCAACCATGTCCATGAGTGCCTGAAAGACGGGGACCGAGGCGTTGTGACGTTCGGACAGCTCAAGGCACTGTACGGCAACGACGGTTATCGGCAGGACGAGAGGGTTCAGCGTGAAGTGGAACTGTTGCGTAAGCGGCTCCTGGACTTGCTCATGCAAGACAAGGTGACCGGCAGTTCCTTCGGCTTGTCGGACTGTGGCAGCAGTTGGGTGTTCGTGCTACACGACTGCACGGCGAGCATCGTGGAACTGAGCGAGATGGTCATGGAGGCGTGGCTGGAGGCATGCGGACTGAAAAAGGACCGAAACGAACAGCAGGAGTCGCCCTGATGTGCGCGTACTTCACCGTCCCCGTGAACCTGACCCTGCCCAACGACTACCCCACGCTGGACAACGAGGGCAATCCCTATGGCATCGACAACCGCTACAGCGTCGAGCTGCCGCCCGGCATGGGCGACGGCGAAGGCTACGTCGAGCAGTTGCAGGCGGCGGGGGAGCTGTGGAACGTCGCGGTCTACTCGAACACTTACGACAGCGACGGCGACGACCTGGAGCGTCCCGCGCTGCCCGACCTGCGGGACGAAGTGATTTACGAGACCTGTTATTGATACGAAAGGACAAGACAACCATGCTTCTCTACCACGGAACATCCGCAAAATATCTGGAGGCGATCCTCACCAACGGCGTTCGCCCGAAAGGCAACGGCAGCGGAAACTGGGAGCGGTTCCCGTCCCGACAGGATACGGTCTACCTGACCGACTCCTATGCTTTCGATTTTGCGGCGGCACGCTGCAATCGACACGGACGACCCCCGAGTCCTCGTCGTGGAACTCGACACGGACAGGCTTGACCACAAACTGTTCTACCCGGACGAGGACTACATCGTTCGGCAGTTGATGGACACGCAGGGAATGTCGTTTGACCAACTCCATCCCCAAGTCAAGGAACGGCTGGAGGAGTTCCAGGGGCAATGGCAGGAGAGTCTCACGAATATGGCGACGTGCTGTTATCGCGGCACCGTTCCCCCGGCGGCGTTCACCCGCTATTGTCTGCTCGATGTCGTGAAGCGACCGATTCTCTATGCGATGTGCTACGACAACGCCCCCTTCGTCAGTAAAGACCATGACCCTTACCGACGATTGACAAGCTGGCTCTTTGGCGACAGAAAACGACTACCTCGCTACGTCCCCGAAGGCTTCATCCGTGCGATGCTCAAGAGCGGCATCCTCGAACTGGCAGCAGTAGCAAGCAACCCGAACTGGGACAAGGAACAAAGGCTTCGTTACGGTGTCGAGGTCGTGGATTGTCGGGCTATCGGCTGAAACTCAGCACCTGACACCATCAGGAGCTTTCGGTTCACCGCCGGGGCTTTTCTTTTGGTTGCGCGCATGAGACCAACTCGCAACCCAGGCTTCCCCCAAAGTCGCCGCCGTGCTGGAGACGCTGGACGTGATTGGAGTGCGGGGCGAAGCACCTTCTCGGCAACTTGACGAAGGTTCCAGCTCCTCCGTCACCGCCGCCTACCAGGGCTGGCGGTCGTACTTGGCGTGCTTCCAGCCCTGTTGTCGCCACCAAATCTGCTCCAGGCTCCCCCGACATTGCCGCCGTGCGAGAGGTCGTGGTCGTACTTGGAGTGCGGGGCGAAGCACCTTCTCGGCAACCTTCGTCACGAATGACGAATGTTCCAGCCGCTGCCTGCCAGAGCTGGCGGTCGTTTCGGGGCTGCATGGCGGGCAGAACCAGCGGCGACGACCATAGATAGGATGTGAAGACCTTCTACGAATGGGTGACGCAGCTCGGGCTCCTCGAAACCTACTACGGGCTCGACCCCACCCAGTACAACCAACTCTTCGACCAGGAGTTGGAGAAGGTCGTCCAGCGAACCAGCGACCCCGCCCACCGCCAAGCCCTTGAAAGCATGAGGGGCATTCGTTGGATGTCCTACATCGTCGCGTCGGTCAGGAACGCAGGCTGGCGGGACCAACGCGAGATCCAGGAACGGGCGCACGACATCGCGGTGAAGCTCATCACTGGCGGGCTGTTCACGAACTACGACGAGACAAGGCACGGGGAGTTTGACCTCCGCTTCAAGCGGAGCGTCGGGAACGCCATCAGGAATATGGCAGAACTGGAGCGGAACCGGCGAAGGCTCCTCCCCACCATCTCGATCCAGCAGGAGTTCGAGCCCGGCGGCGTAACCGCTGACGACCTTCCCGACCGCTCACCCGTCCAAGACCATGACGAGCGGCTCATCCAGGGCTTCCGGAGCCTCGTCCGCAGGCGGCTCGGCGGGCTGGGGGTCGCGGTCTTGCAGGTGCGTCTGGATGGCGGGGAGGTGAAGTCGCTGGTCGGCAGCCCTGCTCTTGGCAGCCCAGGCAAGTATGTAATCAAGCGGGTCGTGCAGGACATCAAGGCGTTGGCGAGGGAGTACGCCGCGTCGCTCGGGGACCCTGCGTTCCTGCGGGACATCGAGCGGGCGATGGGCAGGGAGGAGGAGACCATCGAGAAGAGACGGCGGGCGACGACGGCAAGGCAGGCAGTGGGGGCGTGAGGTGCCGTTCTTCCAGCCCGATGCGCGGGTGGGCTGACGCGGACGGCAGGCAGCCTACGCCAGCCTGCTGGGTCAAAAGGCACCAGAAAATGCCTGGGACGGGTATGTCGCAAATGTGTTGCGAGGTGTTTTCAAGCATGGTAGGATAGGCAACTGCGGCGAAGAACTTTGCGTGTGGGCTGGTTCTTCCGCCGAAAATGGGGCTGCACCTTGGTTGGCAGCCCTCGACGCACCCCCTAAGCAGCAGGCAGCGTTTCCCACCCCAAGCCCCAGGCTCGTAGCGACGGCTCCCAGAAGAGCCTCATGCTGCGCGTCGTTCTTGGCTGGGTGGATTCCCCGTGAGTATTTCCGTGGCGACGGCTGCGCGTGCAGCCCGAGTTGCGGTTGGTTGATTTTCGATTGAAGTCCGAATCCAGAACACCGCTCCAAAAAGGACCACATCATGTTCACCTCAACGTCCCCCCGCCGTTCCGCCGTAGCAGTCGCCGTTGGGTTGTTTGCGGGTGCCTTACTGGCAGCCGTGTCCAATGCCTTGGCGAGTGAAATCACTTACAACATCGTGGATTACCCGGTCAATGAGACTGATACCTATACGGGCGGAACCGACACCGTGTCCGGTACGATCGTCACGGACGGCAAACAGGGTACATTGACATTCTCCGACATCGTTGGAGGCTTTTTGGAGCTCCAAAATCCAACGCTAGGGGCTTGGACTTTACCTTATTCTCCCACCTTCGCCAACGCTATGGGTGATCTTCAGGCAACGGAGACACAGTTGCTGCTGCCAGAAGGTGGCAACCTTTCTTTACAACCAGGGCAAACCGCCGACCCCGGCACGCAGTTGAATTTGATCTACGATAACAATGATTTGGAGGGAACCAGATACAAAGGGTACGTCTCGTTTTCAAATAACCCCGACCAATTTGGATTCGGTCCTACCCAGTCTAACGATGGTCCGAGTTCAATAACATATCCGTCCACTTGGGTCATCGCCACCACTCAGCCCGTCCCCGAACCTGCCACCCTTACGCTCATGGGTTCGGCGTTGCTGGGGCTTGGGGCGACCTATCTGCGAAGGCGGCGTGGGGCGAAGGCATGACGACTGCCAACTTCAGGTCGTAGCCGTCCAGCCCGCTCTGCCTCCATCGCCGAAATCGTCGGACGTAATCCCCGATGCGGATGACATCCGCAGCCGAGGAAGTCCAAACCACGCTTCAGTTCGCCTCCAGTGGCAGCACCCTGGCGACCGCCAAGCCACAAGAAGTCCTCCAGTCACCCAGCTCAAGGACCGCCTTGCCGCGTCAATTCCAAGCTCACTTAGAGCGGCTTCGAGCTGGTCTGGAGGCAGGGGTGGAGGGGACCAGGGCGACGTGGAAGCCGCCGCCTCGGGCATGGACTACGAGCATCCATAGCGGACGTTCCGTGGTTGCGACCATC
>CAVRDP010000020.1:0-459202 GCA_963719885.1 uncultured Planctomycetia bacterium
ATCTCGCCAGCGGCATTCGCCGCACACCTGAGTTCGAGAAGAAATGCCTGGCCACCCACGCCGTCAACATCGGCTTGAAGTGTTCGCACGATTGCCGGTATTGCTCGACTGGGGCAAGTGTCCGGACCCATAAAGCCTTCAAGGCGGCCGGCGAGAGCCCGTTCGGCTTCGGCTACGCCATGATCGACGTCAACATGCCGGGCAAGATTGCCAAGGACGCCCCGAGCGTGCCGAAGTCCGCCGTCGTCCAGCTTTGCACGACGGTCGACGCCTGGGCGCCGGAGGCCCAGGAGCACAATCTCGGTCGAAAGTGCCTGGAAGCCCTGCTGAGCGACACGGAATTCACCGTCCGGGTGCTGACGAAGAACGCCGCCGTGGTGAAGGACTTCGACCTGATTCACCAGCACCGCGACCGGGTGCTGGTGGGGCTGTCCTTGACCGGCACCAAGGCCAAGGAGGGCATCATCAAGGTCGTCGAGCCTAACGCCTCTACAATCGGCGAGCGGATGGCGGCCTTGAAGCAGGCCCGCGAGATGGGGCTGCGAACCTACGGGATGCTCTGCCCCCTGCTACCGGGCGTGTCCGACAGCTACGACGACATTTTGAAGTTGGTCGGGTATGTGAAGGAATGCGGTGCCGAAGAGGTCTATGCCGAGGCGGTGAATCCCCGTGGCCGTGGGCTGATTGAAACCGCCAATGCCCTGCGGGCTGTCGGGCATGGTGCAGAGGCTGATGCCGTCGATCGCGTGCGGAAGAAGGCATCCCATGAGGAATACGTGCAGCGGCTCATCGGCAACGTGCAGAAGGCCGTGCGTGAGCACGGGATGATCGACAAGCTGAAGTTCCTGCTCTACGGCTCGAACCTGAGCGCCGCGGTCAAGCGGCAGATCGAGTCGGACAACGCCGGGATCGTGTGGCTGTAGGACGCGGTCCGGCAAACCTAGCGAAACAAATCGACGCCGATCGCTCGTGGGGCAGCGTCGGCGTTCCAATAGACGGCCCCGCTGTTTAGGAGAAGAACATTATGGCAAAGAAGCATGTGACAAAGAGCCCCCGTTGGAAATTCACTGGATGGCAGCGTCTCGGCCGCGTGAGGCTCGACGACGGAGTCATGGTGGCTGATCCAACCCATGCCGCCGCCTTCGATATGTCGAGCGTGGAGAAAGACGGCGAGGTCGTTCTAAACGAGGCTGGCCAGACGGCGGTTCTGATAGCGAGAGTGACGCCGGGCGAATACATCGTCGAAGCACGTTTTAAGTGTTCGCCCCGGGCTCCCTTGGCGGGTTACCCATTCAAGGAAATCGCCGAGATCCGGGTGCGGTTCATTGACGACGAGACCGGCAAGTCTCTCGCTGAGAACGACTAGGCACTGCTGAGCAGGTCGATCGTATTGAGCCGCCCGTGGCAGCGATTCGTCGCCGCCGCGGGCTTTTCTGTTTCTTGGTACGTTGGGTCTGGCAACGCCCCTGTGCCTAGATTGATCAGGCGGGACGGAAATCGTGTTCGGCGTCGGCGACGGTAATGATCGACGTCGGCGTCGTCGGCCTGGTGGTGGTGGACCTCGGCATGGCCGTGCTGACGATCACCGTGGCCGGCGGCATGCTCAGTTCCGGCGGCGGCGTGAGCATGATCGGCGTGGCCCTGGGAATGTACGTCGCCGCCGTGGGAATTATCAACGCGGCCTTGGGGATGAACGTCGCAGCCGCGGGCTTTTTCTTTTGGCGTCAGCACGCGATGGCCACGAGTTCCGCACTACCGGACCTGTCGGGTGAGGCACGAGCAACTCGGAGGTGCGTCAGCCTTCGATGGCCTAAGAATCTTGATCTTATGATGAAAATCTCGGACTTCGGTGCCGAGCGTCTAGGAGGCGATTTGAGGGCCTGCTCGGCTGGGTGGCTCCCTGAGTCATCTTCGGGTGAAAGGTGGCCAGGCAGGGCCAAATTCGACGCCTGGAAGCTGGTTTGTCGTCACCTATCTGGATAGCTGTTCAGTTCATGGTACTACCCAATCAGAATCAAAAAATTTGCCTCTCTCTCTATTTCCGTTAGGAAATAGAGAGAAGAGATATACAGCTTCCAAACAGTCGATCGGTCAGAACACGACAGATTTGACGGAGTACGTGGCGAAAATCGCGTTGGCGGCTTCCGGCACGAGTTCCACGCCCGGATTCGCCGATAATACGCAAAAGACGGGCCGCTGGCTTTGTCGCTCACGAGAATTGACCCCGTATTGCTCGGATAAGATGATCAATAGCCCTTCAGTAGTACCGCTCGTGCTGTTCATGCGCATGAACTTTTGCAATTCGTGCCGCAATCCATTGCAGGGCCAGTGCTTATCGTCTGTTTTTGGTCAACCGTCCTGCCTGCACGGCTGCCAGCGCAGTTTACCATATTCAAGCAAGTGATCAGCCCACAGGCTACTTGGAAAGGAAGGAGACTTCTTTCCAACTGGTCAGTCTATCCAAGCACAGTCTGGTCACTTTCTCTGAGCGTCAAAGGCCGCTGGGGCAATATGCTATGCTTCATCAGCACCCTTCGGTGCCCCGGAGCAGCAACCCTATGTCGATGGCCATTAACCGAGTATCCGCCGCTGGCGTCGCCGCCATGCTCTACCCGGTAACGAAGCCAAGCCGTGTGGCGAAGGTCGGCAGCGGTCGCACATCGTCGTCATCGTCGGCAGACGCCCAAAGCACATCTCGCCCGCAGCCAGCCAATGCGTCCAGCACACCCGAGCAGGTCCACGCGGCCTTCCAATATGCCCAGGCGGCGTTAGGCAATATGGCGACGGGCAGCACCAGCATGACCCAGGCGAGCACCGAGGTGCAATCCGGCGGTGTCCAGCAGGCCGGCAGTGCATACGCCCAGGTCGAGCAGCAGGCGGGGCAGATGCTGGATCTTACGGCGTAACGCTCGTAACCGTCACGGAATCGCCATCGCCTATCACGGTCGAATTCCGCGGCCGGTAATCGGGGCACGGCTCACTGCAAACCGTCGAGGAAGACGTGCAGCTTGTCGGGCCAGTCCTTCACGTCCGGCGGCAATCCAGGCTTGAGGCCGAACCCGTGGCCGCCATGCTCCGTCTTGGTAAAATCGCACGGGATTTTGGCCTCCTTGCATGCTCCGGCATACGCGATGGCACTCGGTGCAAGCTTGTCGTCGCCCGCAACATAGACGAAGGCGGGGGTCTTGACCGGCGCAACGTCATCGAGCACCTTGCCGCCCTTCTCCAGGTAGGCCGGGTACATCAACACCACGAAATCCGGCGGCGTGCCCGCGGCTGTCGCGTGCGTCAGCCTCGCCGCAAGATGCCCGCCGGCGGAGAAGCCCATCACGCCGATCTTCCTCGTACTGAGCCCGAATTCGCCGCCTCGCTTTTGCAGCAGCGTGAGTGCGGCCTTCGCATCGGCAATCGCCAGCTTCTGGGTTTCTTTGCCGGCGTTGACGTGATAGAGCAAGATCGCCACGTCGTAGCCGAATTCGTTCAGCTTCTTTGCGACAAAGTAGCCCTCGTGGTTGATCGCAAGGATGCTATAGCCGCCGCCGGGGCAAACCATGATCGTGCCCCGTGCTGGCTTCTGGGCCGTCGGGAATAGTTCCAACGCCGGTGTCTCCACCTTGTGGATGCGGTCAATGCCATCCCCACCCGGCTCAGCCACGGGTGCGGGCACACCCTTCTTGCCTTCGAGCGAGATGCGGTGGATATCAGCGGCCTGCGACCGTTGGATGGAACCGCCGGCCGCGCTTTGCAGATCGCGATCCAGAGCGGCACCATCAAATGGAACGACGATGATTTTGCTGCCATGTCCATTGTTACCGTGCTGCGTCTCCTTCGGCGTGTCGAGCACAGCGAACGTCATAGCGGTCACATGGCCGTTTTCAATAAGCACGCCGGGACGTTCCAGCTTGTGCCAGTGATTGACCGTGCCATCGGTGTAGCGGATGAAGTCCTTCGTCGGGTCGTATGCAAGGCCGCGGTTGACCCAGTGACTATTGCCATCCTTGGAGGTGAGGTGGTAGGCCTTTCGCGTACTCCATGAATTGACCACGATGTGATAGAAGCCGCCGGAATAGAAGATGGCCGGGTCTTCGAGATTGGGGATGCCCTTGGGGAACGCCGATCCCACCATCTTGTACGGCCCCAGAATGCCGTCGGCGGCCTTGCTGATGAAGACCTGTCCTGAACGCGGCACGATCATATAGTCGCCATCTGGCCGCACCATGATGCTGATGTTGGATGCCCGAAGCCCTTCACCTTTGATGGTTCCCAACTGTTCCCACGGTCCATCCAAGGATTTGGAGACAAAGACGGTGCCCGGCCGAGTCTCGCTGATGACCACGGCATAACGGCCATCGGGCAGTACCAGTGCCGTCACGTTGTGGCCTTTGCCGCCTTGGTCGTTTGGCCAACACAGCCCCTTGTCAACGTAAGGCCCGGTGACTTTGTCGCTAACCGCATGCACGGCCCGCGAGTTCCACCATTCCTTGTGCCCCTTGGCCTGATCCCAGCGGCTGGCGAACATGTGGTATTTGCCATCGGGTGCCTTGATAATCTGCCCGTCCCAATAGTTCCACTGCTTCATGGTCTCGTCCTCCAGGCCGTTTTTCGGATCACGCGGACCAACCTCGGCCGCTCCCCATGCATCCTTGGAAAGAGAACCGTTGATTGGCATCGGCAGAAAATAGTCGATGAAGGTCTTTGTCGCAGCGGGCTTGGTCTCTTGGCAGAAACCGGAACGGACACCGGTCAACACGACTAGAACCGGCAGGATGACAAAGAGAGAACGGGAGATCGGTTTCATTGTGCCTTTCCTTCTTTTGGGACCACGCATCGCGTTCGAAGCGACCTGCTTCCCGCTATGCTAGCATGAATGTCTGGGACTCTCCAGCAGGCATGGGCCATTCCACGCCACGATTTTGTCCATCGCGTGATCACGATGCGGTGGGCAGCCCGATGCTCATCGCCGGAAAGAGACTGCTGCCGGCCGCTTGAAGTAGTTGAAGTCCTCGGCATTTGGTCTGGTACGGTTCTCCAGTTCCTGCATCCGCTCGGTGGTGAACGTCGTGAGTTGCCGGGCAATCCGAGCATTCTCGTCGACCTCGGCGGGCGTCGTGCAGCCGATGATCAATGTGCTCACGGCGGGCATGGAAAGTACGTAGCCCATCGCCTCGGCGATCGTCAGAGTGCCATTCAGCAGTCGGCCCTGGGCGGTGCTCTTCATGCCGATGACGCCCATGTTGCGCACGGACTGCCTCGGGCAAGACAGTCGTACTGAAAGGCAACCGATGGACATCGCCGGCATTGAGCGGGATCAGCACGGTGTCGAAATCGAACTCCTGGATGGCATTCAAAAGGTCGTCGGTTCGATCCCGATATCCTCCACTTCACAACCCCTTGCAATACAAGGGGTTGTGTCGTTTCTTGGCGGTGCCCCATTGGTGGGTTATGGGGATCGCACTGCTTCTGCACCACATTTACACCACTTTTCGCCAGCAATTCCATGTGTCATATATGTTCGATAGGTGGGATATAACCAAACAGAGTTGGTGCAGGCCGGAATCTCTCATGGTTGCTTCGTGGGCAACACCGCCGTGCGACAGAGCCTCAGAATCACTGCACCACACCCTGCACCACACTTCACGCCGGTCGGTCGCTGCCCGGCCTAGCCTGCATCCGCAACCGTTCGACCCATAGAATCGGGCGTCTTGCTGGGCGGCGCACCAAGGCAAGCATAATAGGCGAATGGCAATCAAACGTGGTGACAAAAATTGATCCTGAGTCTCGGCGGTGTGATCGCCGTTCCGGTCGTGGCGGCCACGGACGAGAAGATGGAAACCGTCAAAATTCAGGCCGGCTCGACCTGGGACGTGGTGAACGTGAAGAACGTCGAGCCAGCGCCCACGCACGCCGGCTGACCAGCCCGACGCCCGCACCTTCGACCCTTCGATCCACGCCATCTGGACGCCTGCCGGCCACGGTGCCGTGGTTTGCTGCCGACTCGACAATCGACGAATCCGGCCGGGAACTGGGCGGGCTCAGTTAGCTCTTGAGTTCGTTCCAACGCAAGACCGAAGTGCGGATTCAAACACTGCCGAGGCAGGGCTGCGGACCCGCAGCCGTCCGGGCCACAGGTCAAAAGGAAGGTATCTTGACGCGCGGAGTAAACTCGCTACGCTAAAGGGAACGGCGGTTTCTGTGCATTCTCCAAAGGATGGTTTATTCGGACGGAAACCAAAAGGTCCGCACGTTACGGGGCCTACCCAATGTGTTAGGTGAGCAATTGCGGAGGTGACTGACATGGCAACGAACTTTTCCCACAATGGTATCGATTATGAAATCGAGGTGACCGGTGCTCCCGTGGGGGAGTTGAAGGACAGACATGGCAATGAAGTTTTCATGTACTATGCCTCGGTTCGTCGCAAGGGCGACCAGGCGTGGCGGCAGCTTCAGGATGTGGGCGGCAAGAGACCTTTCCTTAATTCGAGCGCGGAGCGCATGCGCGAGGTGGCCAAGGAGTTTATTGAAAACAACGAAGTGTAGTGCCCGCTCGTGCCTTGACGGCTAACGAGACTGCTCAAAAGGGCCGCATCAATGGCGGCGGAAAAATGGGTCATTTTCTTTGCACTGGACGTGACGGTGTGATTCGTGCGTTTCGGTATGTCTATGAAGAGGAACTGAACGGCACGCACTCCTTCATGGCGTATAGCGTCCCACCACCAGTCGATGGGACGGCATTCGAGGCGACTTTTACGGACATCGACGCCGACACGGTTCGACAAACCATGATTGTCCATCACGGGCACCTGAGCTACCGAGAAAAGGGAATACCTGACTCCCTGCTTCCGATTGCCGCCGCCAAGCTCGGCAAGATGGTAGTATCGAGTCCTTCCGTAGCCCCTGGCGGTGGCGTCTTTCGGACGGTTGATGCGACAGCAATGTGGAACCGGTTGGTCGCTCGCGGAATTGCGAGCTACGACCAAGCCACGGACATCTATACACTGGCCTAACAAGGCGCTGACGCCAGGAATCGGCGCCGGCCGTGATCGACTGCGAACCAGCCGACTGGCGGACCCGACGACCGACCCATCGACACCGGCGTCGGGCCGCTTGAGAGCGGCCGACCGGCCAGCACCATTGTCCTCCGGCACCAGGAATCGGAGCGGCCTGCGGCGGCGTAGGCGAAGGAAATCCGGCCGGCACCGGGGCCGGCATCGACGCCGACCCTGACTGACAGCGGACCCGGCATCAAGAATCTGCGCGTCGGGCGGCCAGGACGGTTCTTATCCTGTCGGCGGCCCGCATCTTATCCGCCTTGCCTAGAGTGCCAAAGAATCTTCGACCGGCCTGACGGTTTCGGCCACCGGAGCAGTCGCATCCGGTTGAAATCGCACCACCCGATTGCAGGTCGAAACGGCTGAATTCACGAATCACTGTGGGGGGGTAGTTGCAACGCTCGGGCCGCTCGATTATGCTATAACTCAACTGGCGCTAGGGTGTGATAATCCGCCTTTGGCGACGGTTCAACGGCGGTCGCTTGGCTGGCAACATTATGTCAATCCACACCCTGATCTCGTCGAACATCACGGATTTTGGCGCATTGACCGCCATTCTCGATGAGCTTGGCGTCTCGTGGCGGCACGAGACGAACTTCTACATGAAGGCCACCGGCCTCCCACCAGCACACGCCATTGAAGCGGTAATTGGCAACGAGAAAGTGTGGATTTTCCAGGTTGACGAGGGGGACAGCTTCACCTTCCAGTCGCAGGGCTGGCGGTTCCGAAACAAGGGGGCCATCGAAGCACTTGCTGTCGCTGCGTCAGCCGATCAACTGCGGGAACAACGGGCAGCTACAGAACAACAACGCCGGGAGGCCGAACGCCAGGCCATGATCGCTGAACAGCGCCGCTCGGAGGAGTTGGAACGCCGCCGACAGCAGGAGGCCGAGCGCCAGCGTGTTGCGGCCGAACAGCGACGAATCGAGGAGGAACAGCAGCGGATTGCGGAACAGCAGCGGCAGGCACAGCTTGCCGACGAAGCAGCCGGCCTGCTGAGCCGGCTCGACGCCGAACGGGAAAGCGCGGCCAAGGCACCGCCAAGGAAAGCAAGCGATCCTCCCGCGTCGTCCTCAAGTCCGCCAAGTGCGGACTCGCAACAGGAAATGGAACGTATCGTAGGGAAACTCCACCAGGCCGATGCCCTTCGGAAAATCAAGGAGCACCTGCCGGACTTTGAAGATAAGTTTGGGGCAAGTTTGGAACGGGAAGAGACGCTTGAAGATGAAACGGTGGAACTGAGGCTCACCTTGTAGCGACGCGCATCAGCGGTTGCCGCAGCGCCCGATGCCGAGGTGACTTCACAACAAAGGACAGGGCCATGCCGGACAAACAAGACAAGCTCGACATCGAAACGACGATGAGGCCACGCACCGCTCGTGTGGCCCCGCCCGCCGCGCCAGCCACGCCAAGCGTGCATGACACGAGTCATGCGCCGGCCAATCTCGACATCGAAACTGTCGCGCCGCCGCCGATGCGGCCGTCAACCGATGCTCCGTCCGTTCTGCCCATCGGCTACATTTTGGACGACAAGTTCGTCATTACGAAGGTTCTCGGAAAGGGCGGTCGCGGAATCGTGTACAAGGCGAGCGAGCGGCAAACGGGGGTCGAGTTTGCGATCAAAGTCGTTGCGCCGGAACTCGTCAGCGACGCCGAGGCTCGGAATGACTTGCGGAAAGAGGTTGTAAACGCCGAGCGTATCACGCATCAGAATTTGCTCAAAGTCAATTACCTTGCCGACGCCGGGCCGATTACCTACCTCGTGATGGAGTGCATTGACGGGGAGAACCTGGAGGAATACCGAGTCCGCAAAGGCGGCAGGATCGCAAGCGACGATTTTCGCAAGATCGCCGTTCAAACGCTGACCGGACTCGATTACCTCCATGACAAGGGCGTAGTTCACTGCGATGTCAAGCCGCAGAACATTATGGTGACGCCTGGTGGGGAGGTGAAAATTACGGACTACGGCATCGCGCGAACGATCAAAGAACAAATGGCGAGAGAAGCCGCGTCGCAGGCATCGGCCGGTACGCTCGCGTACATGGCCCCGGAGCAAATTCGTGGCGACGGCGTGTGTGACCGGCGGGCCGACATCTACTCGGTCGGCATCGTGTTCTACCGGCTGTTGACGGGTGCATTCCCGTTCGACACCCGAGATCGCCAGGCGATTATCAAGTGGCACATCGACGAACGGCACGCGCTCCCCGCTGGCGCGGCTCTCGGAGGACTCGCTGCTGTAATTCAAAAATCCCTTGCTGTGGACCCGTTGAATCGCTTTTTGACCTGCGGTGAGATGCTCGTCCAGATCGAGCGGCTATTTGCGCAGCGCCCTCATTTCCGTCGCAAAACCAGACGAATCAGTCCCACCTCTACAGCGTTTACCAGTCCCTTTTGTCCTTGAGAACCTCGGGGGCGAGCATTGATCCGGCCGCATGGTATAAACTCAGGTTCCGGTCATTGTTTGCCCTCCCCTCGGCACCGTTCATTGGGATAACGATTTTGATGTGGATGGTCTACGGCTTCTTGTGGATTCCAGCCTGGTTCCTGATAGATAAGGTCTTCGGCGGTGCCGCCTTCGTCGAGAGACAGATTGCAAACCTCGAACGGCAACTGAAGAATTAGCCCGTGCCGTTCCAGCAACGAAAAGGACACGCCAATGCCTGAAAAACAAGACAATCTCGACATCGAAACGACGGTAAAGCCGCGCACGCCCCCTCGTGTCGCCACCCCGCCCGCCGCGCCGGCCGCGCCGAGCGTGCATGACACGAGCCACGCGCCGGCAAATCTCGACATCGAGACGACGATAGCTCGCCCGAAGGCCCCCGCTCCACGGCGAGCACCCGTTTCAGTCCCGCCGCCTGTGCCGCAGATGCCAGCCGACGCTCTGGCCGTGTTGCCCATTGGCTACGTTCTGGACGACAAATACGTCATCACAAAGGTGCTTGGGAAAGGTGGTCTTGGGATCGTGTACAAGGCCACCGAGCGCCAAACCGGTGTGGAGTTTGCTATCAAGATCGTCGCGCCGGAACTGGTCAATGACAACGATGCACGGAATGACTTGAGGAAGGAAGTCGCAAACGCGCAACGCCTCACGCACCAGAACCTTCTCAAAATCAATTATCTTGCCGACTCGGACGCGACCACCTACATCGTAATGGAGTGTATCGACGGCGAAAACTTGGAAGAGTATCGCCTGCGGAAGGGGGGCAACATTCCCGTCACGGACTTTCTCAGGATCTGCGCCCAGGTGCTCGCTGCGCTCGACTATCTCCACGAAAAGGGCGTGGTCCACTGCGATGTCAAACCACAGAACATCATGGTAACGCCGGGCGGAGAAGTCAAGATTACCGACTACGGGATCGCCCGGACGATCAAGGAGCAACTCACGCAAGTGGCGGCCTCGCAGGCGTTGGCCGGTACGCTCGCGTACATGGCCCCGGAGCAAATTCGTGGCGAACTCTGTGACCGACGTGCGGACATCTACTCTACAGGCATCATGTTCTATCGACTCCTCGCGGGGCGGTTTCCGTTTGACACGAACGACAGGCAGGCTATCATCAGGTGGCACATTGACTGCAAGCATGTCATTGAGCCGTTGGCGTCGCCCGAACTCACCCGTGCGGTGGAGCGCGCACTGTGGGTTGACGCTTCTGAACGGTGGCATACATGTAAGGAAATGCTTGAAGCGCTGCAAGTTTCCACGCAGCCGTCGAATTCTACGTCCGCAAGCCTCCCCTCCGCTGCTCCGGTTGCCGATCAGGTCTTGGCAGGCATCGACCAGTTGCTTTGTATGGCGTTGGATTTCTGCGTTTTTCACGAGGGGGATCACCGCACGCCCGGCAAGGTTATCAAGCATCAGGATGGAACATACATGATGCCAAGCGGCGGAATCGGCAGGCAGTTGTTCTCCGCACTGACTAAATCGGTCAGCGGCGATCAGCAAATCGATGTCCTCGATGAACTGGCTTCGCTTCTCCGGCGACTTCAATACGAAGGCCGCCGGGTTGACCCTGGGCTTCGACGTAAGCTGACCCAACTCGCCAACGAAGCGAGAACCAATCTTCAACGTGGTGCCACGACCAACAACCCCCTGAGCCGCTTCGCCGAGAGCGCTTTCATTGCGCTTTGGAAGAAGTACTTAAACCGCGTCGTCAAGGAGTTTGGCGAGGCTGATCCTAGAAATGTACCAAGTCGAGGCACTCCCACCCGTGTAACGCCAACCCCTTCTCCGTCCCCGCCGGCGGCCGATCCCGCTCTCGTCGAAGCAAACGTCGAATGGGACGACTTCAAGGCCCCGTCTGCGTCCGTGCCGCCGGCCGGTCTCACCTCCTGGATCAATGATCGTACTCTGTCAATTGCGCAACCGGTGTCCTTCGCCCTGTTCGTTTTTTTTCTGCTCACGACATCTCTGATGGTTCTTAGTCCGCTGGGGATCGGCTTTCCGCTCTTTCTTGGATACCCCCTCGTCATTCTCTGCGGCATTGCGCTCGCAGTATCCTCTGGCCTGAAGCGGCAGTGGCTCAGCACAGGTCTTGGAGCATCCTCTGTAATTCTCATGCCCTTCCTTCTCATTGTGCTGGTGCTGGGGCCAAGCGATGGCAAGGGCATGTTGGTAGTGATTACGGTGCTTTACGTCCTCCTGGTTATCGCGCCCAGTATTCGTGTCGGAAAGCAAATGGCGCGGCTCGTAAAGGAGTGGCAGGATAAGCCAAAATAGGAGGGATCGTTATGGCAGGATCATGGGTACTGGTTGACCCCGTGGGCGTGGATCTCAACACCGGCGGGCCGCTGTTTGTTGGCAAAGATGGCGCTGCGACGGGCGAGATTAGCAACGCCAAGACGTATGGCAGCGAGGCAGAAGCCAAGCAGGAGTCTGCGAGCTTGGTCCCTGCCAACTACTACATTCCCAAACCCCTCTCTGACTATTGGCCGCCGAAGAAGGGGACGTAAACTGGTCGCCACTACGATTGCGAGTCCAGTAATAGGAGCGTAGAGATGCCACGATTTGATCTCGGTAACGCCAACGCGGCGCTCGCGGCCAATGACGCTGTGCCTGTTTCGGCAGCCACGTCCCGACGGGTTATCACCTGGTCGGTAGATGGCGAAAAGTATTCCCTGCACCTGCTGGTCCGAGCATCCGTGGAAGCGGGCAGGCAATCGACACGAGACCTTTGCCTGCGCAGTTGAGCCGACCTCCGACCCGGAGAATTACGAAAAGTCGAAACTCGTGAGTTCTCACCATTTTTCGCTGAGGTACGTTGGCAGCGGGGTCCAGTTCATCGACGTGGACAGCACCAACGGAAGCTTCAATCAGGGCAAGCGGATGGGGGCGAACGTGTCGCTACTGCTGGTGGAAAAGACGCTGATTTCGCTTGCCGAAGTGCTGGAACTGGAATTTGATCCCGTTCGGCGAACCGACACGATGGACGACGGCAACGGCATTTGCCGTGCAGCGGCGGCGCACGCAGCCGACCCGGCATGGCTCCACGAGAACCTGATCGGCATGGAAAAGCCAGGCGAAATCAGCTTCCTGCGGATTACCCGGAAGAACAACCTGCCTGGCCAGGGATACGTCCTGCTGTTCCACTCGGGGTGGATCGGAAGCGACGAGACGAGCTTATTGCGGGTTCCGGTTTCCGAGACGACCCCCAGGCATAGGCGTGCATTCGACATTGGCGATGCCCCGTTCGCCGATCCAGCACGTCTTCTGGTTCGGGACGGCGCGATCTGGATTGAACGCACCGGAGCCGACGAGGTGCGCGTAGGCGGCGAGGCGATTGATGCCGGTCAAGCCAAGGCGTTGCCGGAAAACTGTGAACTTATCGTCGGCAAGACGACGTTTGTTGTGGCGGCGGATAGCTTGGTGTAGGCGGCGAGCTTTACTTAGGAGATTGCAGTGCCAGCGAAAGAAAGTCTTGACAAATTGAAGTCGCGGCTCCGGTCGGGCTACAAACTGATTCATTTCTCCACGGTGGAGGAGGCTCGGGCCGAGGATCAACTGCTTGGTATCGCCCAGACCGGCGATGCGGGAAAACGGTGGCGAGATTACTACGTCTGGACGGCCACAGCCGGTTTTCGTGCTACCGACGGGAAAGAAGCCAACGGCGCGAAAGACACCGACAAGCCCGACAAGGCGTTTCAATGGATCGTGGACCGGGAGCGGAAGAAATGTATGCCGACGATGTACGTGATGAAAGATTTGCACCCGTTCATCGGTGGGCGTTCGGCCAATGCCCTGGTCGTCCGCAAACTCAAGGATACCATCCGTGAACTCGAACCCACGATGAGCGCAATCATCCTCCTCTCAGGACCACAGTTGGAAATACCGCCTGAGCTTGAGAAGGACATTGTAATTGTGGACTTCGAGCTGCCCGACCTGGCGGAGCTTCGGGCGAAGTACACCGAATTGGTGGCCGAAAACAAGGGACGGCCGAAGGTCACGATAGACGTGACCGAGCGAGACATCGAAAGCTTGGCCAAAGCTGCCCAAGGGCTCACTTTGGCAGAAGCGGAACTGGCGTTTGGGAAGGCTCTGAGCGATGACGTGGTAGCCGGACGCGAGGCACGCCTTGATGCGAGCAAGGTTGCTGTAATCCAAGAGGAGAAGAAGCAGATTGTCCGCAAGACTGGCATCCTTACGGTGGAAGAAGCCGGGGACATGGGTGAGGTCGGCGGCCTGGAAGTCTTGAAAAAATGGCTTGATAAGCGCAAGAACATCTTTTCTGAGGATGCTCGGAAGTATGGCATCCTGTCGCCCAAAGGCGTGCTATTGACGGGCGTTCCAGGCTGTGGGAAAAGCCTGTGCGCAAAAGCAATGGCAAGTTTCTGGGGAATCCCCATTCTGCGATTGGACATGGGAGCGATCTTCGGTGGGCTGGTGGGTGCCTCCGAGGCAAACATGCGTCGCGCTATTTCGTGCGCCAAGGCGATGGCCCCGTGCGTGTTGATGATTGACGAAATTGAGAAGGGATTGGCCGGGATGAGCGGCGGCGGGGGCGACGGTGGTACGTCAACCCGCGTCTTCGGCACGCTGCTGACCTGGATGAGCGACAAGACTGAACCAGTCTTCATCGTCGCCACGGCCAATGAGTTTGAGCGGCTTCCCCCGGAAATGCTTCGCAAGGGTCGATTCGACGAACTGTTCTTCGTTGACTTTCCGCACGCCGGAGAACGCACGAAAATCTTTGAGATTCATGTTGAAAAGGCCCTCAAGCGGCGGCAACCCCGCCCATCGTCCGCCGACATCGGGGCGTTCTTGGGAAAGTTCGACATCAATGCTGAGCACACCATTAGCCGCACGGACAAGGACGGGCATACGGAAACCCTCAAGGGAACGGTTGTGCAATTAAGCAACAATTTCACCGGATCGGAAATCGAGGAAGCGGTTAAGACCGGCATGATTAGCGCTTTCGCGGACAACGAACGGGAGTTCACCGCAAACGACATCGCTATCGCGATTGGCCAAACCGTGCCATTGATCGACACGATGGCCGACAAAATCGAATCACTCCGCCCGCGCAAGAGAATGTACGATCTCGGCCTCCCAAAGCCCGGATGGAGAACAGCCGGCGCAAGTGGTGGAGCCGCCGGAATCGAAAGAAACGCCTTCTGAGCCGCCCCGGCCGTTGCGAGGCGGACGCGCAATGGACATCTGACCGGAGTAGACGATGAAACTCCCCCGTGAAGTGAAAATCCGTGTTCGCCCGGATGGCAAGGTTGAAGTCGAAACATTCGGCTTTGTGGGCTCATCATGTGCCGAGTTGTCCGAATACCTGAAGCGCCTCCTGGCGGGCGAGCGCCCGCAGAGCGATGACGTTCAGCGCGAGATGAAGGTGGATTACTACTTGGCCGAGGAGGAGCAGGAGTTGGGGCAGGAAGACAGGAGATAGCAAATGCCACTGGATTCGCCTGCCGCTGCCAACGACGCAGTACGAATCCAGCGGGGAAGTTTCAGGGTTTACGTCGAACCGGATGGTACGGTAGTTGTCCCGGACCTCGCTGAGCCGCTCATTCCGCTGCTGCGCACGAACGGCGCTAACGAAGCGTTATGGCGAACCGAACCGTGTATTGCGACTAAACCCGTCCTTGCGGCCTCTCGACGCCTCGAAAGTGGGCTATCGCTAAGCGAATTGCAGGCAACATCGACCGCAAATCTTTGGCGGACACATGCGATGGCGTTGAATCGCCTACAGGCGATCAAGCAAGGCAAGGAAATTTCCCGCGGCGCGGCATCCCTCTTGGACTTGAAGATCGAACTGGCTGCGCGCTTGCTCTCCGGCTGCAATCTTTGTGTGCGCGCCTGCGGAACTGACCGGACTGCTAACGTGCGTGGATTCTGCGGATTGGCGGCGCGCGTTCAAGTATCGGCCTATGCAATGCTGTACAACGAAGGGCCGATGGTCGGCGCCGCCACCTTTTCCGTATTCGTAAGGGGTTGCTCGCTTCGGTGTGCGTTTTGCTACCGTCGGGATGATCTCCGTCCAGACGAACGCGACGAACTGCCGCCAGAGGGGCTGGCTCGCGTATTGGACATCGCTGCCGAGCGCGGCGCTCGGTCATGGCACTTCCTGGGTGGCGACCCCGACGAATCGTTGCCGGCAATTCTCCAATCGCTTGCGCTGACTTTGCGCTCGGTGCCCGTGGTATGGGATTCGGCGTTGATGCTGGCCCCGGCGGCTCTCGAATTGTTGAGGGGTGTGGTCGATGTCTGGCTCCCCGATTTCAAGTTCGGCAACGACGCCTGCGGCCGGCAGGCTGCCGGAATCGACGGCTATATGGAAGCCGTGACGCGGAACCTCATGGCATTACGGGACCAAGAGCACGTCGTTGTTCGCCACATGACAAGACCCGGCCATGCCTGTTGCTGCACGAATGTTGTCGAGCGGTTCGTCCGCGCAACGCTGCCCGGCTCGTGCCTTCAAACATTCCCTTGCTACTCGCACGCCCATTCGTAATCGAGCCGGCGGTCCCGTTACTTCAATGTGGTCGAGAGATGGAGCGAATTGCACACCACCACGGGTTTCAGAGACTTCGGCTCGCCGAACTCGCTGAGAACCTCGTCCACCAGGGCGTCACGGAAGAGCGGCTGCAAGCCGCTCTCAATGGCCGCAACGACGGCCGTAGCGTTACGACCGGTCGCACGCGACCGCCCTGGAACATTCCAAAATTTTTGGTTTGACTTCTGGAAAAACACATGATAGTATCGAGATACCAGATTGATCGGCGGCCTGCATGGCGTCGGTCTCTGGCTTGGTAGCGTAGAGCGCGGGAGGCCCCGGCACGCTACTCCCCAACGGGGATGTCACTCAACAATTAGAAGGCGGTTAGGTTCGCAACCGGCCGCCATTCCCGAAGACTTTACCGTCTTTCCGGTCTAATTGTCAACATCACGATTGCAAGCAGGCCGGAAGGACAAAACCTGACCGGCCCTATGTTTTTCGTACTACTACTGCTTGCCTTGCTGGCCCTGGTCCCGGCGACAATCGCCGTGGCATCTACCGCCGTGGCATTCATGCCTTCTACCCCGGCGGCAGCTTCCGATCTGGCTTCCGATTGTCCCGAATCACACGGATGCTCGATCCCTGCGGCTCCGCGCCCCGATGGCGGTGATCGTCCAGGCAATCGGTGTGCCCTTTTTCTTGAAGGCAGATACTATGTCTGATGAAGTTGTCGCCAGGCTCCTGGCAGAATTAGCAGAGATCAAACAGCGGCTAAATGGCCGTGAGACGGTTGAGCCCGAGTGGTACACCACGGCAGAGGTCGGAAAAAAGCTGAAACGACCTGTCAGCGCCGTCACCATTGCCGGCCACTGTCGTAGCGGCCGGATCAAGGCCGTCAAAATGGGCGCACTGAAGCAAGACCCCTACAAGATTCACCGGGACGAAGTTAAGCGGTTGTTTGCTGAGGGGTATCGGCCCATTGGTCGATAGCCAATCTATCTTACCTCTTTTGACATGGAGTAGCGGCGATGGCGGTCTTACCGCGCGGTATCCGTAGGTGCCCCAGAAACGAGGATCGTTTCGAGGTCCGATTTATGAAGACCTGTTTCACCTACGACAGTCGAAGAAGATGCGGAGGAGGCGCAGCGACGTGCGAAACGTCGTTCCGGCATGATGAAGCGGGGAGAATTGCCCGTCCCATCCACGGTCGAAAACCTACCGCTATGGCTGATCTCTGGGGGCGTGCGCGGCATCAGGCAGACAGTCGATCCAGGCCAAGCAGGCTACGCAATCTTGATTAACCGCTACTTGGAAGACAGGCGCAAGCGAGTCGAGGATGGGAACCTCTCCCACCAATCCTACGCCAGCGACCGGACACAACTGGATCTTTTCGAGGCGTATTGCGAGCAGGCGGACCCCGCCGTGAGGACCATCCAAGAGGCAGTCTCCGAGGCGAATTTGGATGCCTTCAAGGTCTGGGTTGCGACCTACTCAAAAAGGGACAGGCCGGAAGGATTCTGTCGGAAGCCTGTGTCCATCCGGCACGCAGTCAAACGGGTCAAGTTCATGGTCGAGTGGGGTTGGAGCAAACGACTCCTATACGACATGCCCCGAAACCTGAAAGAGTTCGGCCGAGTGAGTTTGCCGCAACCCAAGGCGACCACATACGCTGCCGACGAATTGGAAGCGCTCTACCAGAAGGCCCGTGGAGCCGTCAAACTTTATATACTCCTGGCAATCAACTGCGGGTATCAGCAAATTGATATTGCCAGCCTTGAAAGAGGAATGGTCGATTTTACCACGGGCATCATTACGCGAACCCGTCACAAGACCGGGGTGCCGCAGCATAGCAAGCTATGGCCCATAACACTCGACTTGCTCCGCATGTACGCTGAGCCGACCGGGGACTTACTGCTGAAGTCCAGGGACGGCAATCCACTCGTGCGGCACAAGCTACGGGACGACGGGAAAGTCTGGACAGTGGATTCTATCCGACAAAGGTTCAACCGCGTTCGGAAGGGTCTAACAACGAAGACGTTCACCGACATTCGCAACACCGGGGCGTCCCGCATTAAGAACCAATATAGGCGCGAAACGCCTGGTACAAAATCCAATCAAGAACTATTTGACCTTTACTTGGCTCACAGTCCCTATAAGATGGTTGCGAGTTACGACGAGGGAGATTTTTCCGAGTTGTTCATCGCTACAGATTGGCTATCGACGCTTTACCAATGGGCCGATACCCCTTCGTCCCGGTGTATCTTGTAGGGGTCTTGCATCAGTGGACCCATTGTTTCCGCCTGATCCGGCCTCTGTGGCAGTGACCGGATGGTAACGGCACTGACGGGTCTTTTCAGCTTCTTCCCGACCTCTGCCGGGGCGCTAAAGTTACACCACTTTTACACCACTTTGATGCCATGTATGGTCGATACATGCTCGACCCATTTCGCGTTGCCAGATTTGCTCGAAAGTGCCGAAAAACACGGGTCAAACAGGGTCAACATACATGACCTATCTATCATTAAAGCATGAATATAAACAGGGTCAATTTTGTATCATGGTCAATGGCTTTCAGCAGGATCGCTGGATCGTGATGGCCGGTTATGCCCAGATACCGGACGCGACCCTCGGTTCGTGCCTGCAGGAGAGCTTTCATGGCTCCGCCCTGGCCGAAGATCCTGGAAAGATCGTCTTCAGTGCGAAGGTCGTGTAATTGCCAGGAATCAAGGTAATCTGTCTTTAGCCGCCGTAGGCTGTTGTCGAGAAGCCGCAGGGACCCGTCGTAGGTGCGGTCGTGCGTCTTGGATGCCAGGAAGATTTCTGAGCGGTGGTCGCCCAAAGCTAGGCCGTAATAATCCATGCTGCTGGCGTAGGCTGGGGCCGTCTCGAAGTAGTTCACACCTTGCTGAAGGGCACGCTTGATGACGGCAACGGCTTCGGCTTCACGCCCATGCGTTCGTAGGACACCTTCGCCGCCAAGACCGAAGATCGTAACGGATTGGCCGGTGCGACCGAGAAGACGGCGTGGGATGGGCGTAGTCGCTGGGTTTGGGTCGGCAGAATACATGGACTGACCTTCTCGATTCGGTTTGCAGTTCATCCGGGAGTAGGAAGTATTGCACGATCGGCATGCGTGTCAACGGCTCAACCATACTGGGTTATGGCTGCTACGCCGAGCGGTTCATGGCATCCGTGGTCGTCGCCTGTATTATGAATGTGTCGACCGGGTGCCCGTTGACCGCAGGTATGATCCTTTTACTTGAGGAGCCGATGCCATGCAGACGAAACTCGTGGGTGACGATCTCGATTTCTTGACGTGGGGCATTTGCCCTGAGTGCGGCGAGTCAGATAGTCTTATCCAGCACAACGACTCGCACTACGAGTGTGGATGTGGATGGAGATTCACGATCGTGGACGGCGACGTGATTGCGTCGAACGATACGCTGAACGAGACGGGTTTCGACGTGCTCGCGTGACAGCCTTGCCGTGGCGAAATTGATCACAAGATGAAAATGTCGAGTGACGTGGGGCCTCGGCAGCCTCGCGAACGCTGCCCCAGCTTGAACGCCGCTTTCCGCCAGCATAGAATCGTTGGGCGAGGGCAGTTCCCAGGCTTTGCTGCCGCACTGAAGCAGATCCGGGCGTTTGAGGATTCGCTGGCGGGACCGAAGGCCGGGAAGTGAAGGGCATAGCGTATTTGTCGAGTGACCGGGAGCCCTGGCCGCCGCGAACGCTTCAGCGTGGATCACACGGCGGCAATCACTTCTACCTGCATTTCATGACCAGCTTCAGCCACTTGGCAGCTAGCCTGGTCATGGGATTCGCGGTCACGGCGGGGGGCCAGCTTCCTCTTGGCGGTGAACTTCTCCAATCCCGAGCGGCCATCCTTCGTGGGCAACTCTTTTGCCAGCCATCGGGCATCCCGATCGCTGACGGCGTGCCCAGCGTCGTTCAGTGCCTTACGTAGGGCGGGACTGCCAAGGTTCTTGCCCGTGGCGTCCTTGAAGTTCTGATAGAGCGGCAGAGCCACGGCGACAAGCTGGCGGTGTCTGTCGTTTGCGACGTCGTGTCTGCGGTTGTTTTCGCTTCGAAAGGCTGCCTGCCGGTTCTCGTTGCCATATTCTGATTTTGGGCGGCGGAGCCGTGAGCATTGCTGCCGCCCAGCCTGCGACTTGTGCCAATTGCCAAAGGTATCATAGAGCCGCGTGCGATACATGACTGCGGCGTAGGACCAGGCTTGACGTTCGGTAAAAAGAAACCACGGTTCCAGTGCCGCCGCACCCTGGATTCCGGAGCGTAGCTTCCGGCGGTCATTGACGATCAGGCCGTGTTTGCCACTGCGGAACCGGTAGGACGATCCGAAAAGCAAGTAGCGTAGAGCTTGTGGTGCGGCTGCCGGGAGCATTGCCGTTTCATAATCCGTGCCCATGGCCTCTTCCGAGCAAGCCTCAGCAATGACTTCCTTGAGCGAATCGACGGCACTGCTGGCGACGAGGCCGATCAGGGTAAAGATATGTGCGAATATCTTTTGCTTTTCGCTCGGTTGGTCGGGCCATAGTGTCCACGGCGTTGCCTGGTGAATGATGACCCCACCTGCGGTGCCGATACGGCCCGCCACTTTACGAAGTTTATAGCGGTAATCAGTGCGAACCCTTCGGACTTCATCGGCTTGCAGTTCCTCGCCAGCCTCAACACGCACCTGGAAGGCGATCAAATGCTTTCCAGCCACGTTTTCGCATGCACACGGGCCAGCGAGCAATTGGCGATAGAGCCGCTGAACGCTGCGGGCATGACACCAGGGACAGAGCCTGGCGTAACCGCAGACATGGCCGGGATCGGGCAGCGTGCGAGCAAATAGAGCCCCTCTCGGCACGCAGGCTTCCATGGCAGCCAACATCTTCTCGCCTTGGCAGGGAGCGGCTGCCAGATGGATCGTATCACGCATTCTCTCGATAAGGTGCTGGTGGTGCGAGCCGAGCACAATAAGCTGTCGGGCTCGATGCTGGAAGTTCCCTTGTATACAAGCAGGAACGGCTGGGGCCCAAACGGGCGTTTCGCGGCATTGCTTGCGGAACATTCTGAATCTACGATTGCGGAGCAACGATGCCAGCAAGAGATCGCGATCCATGTGGTCCTGCGGCCGGTTGCCCATCGCAGAAATAGTGCGGCCGCCGAAAATCGGGCCAGTAGGGTAGGTGCCCGGCAAGCGGTTACGCTCAGCGGGTTCGGTCGAATGAGGGGCGGCAACAAGCATTGAGTCGGGCATTGCAACAGGAACTTGAGGATGAAGGGCGGGTTCGACGGATGCCGGGATAGAGCGACGCCCGTCGAGATATCTGGAAGAAGATCGGTAAACGCTTTGATGCAAGCGTGTCGGTCGGCGAAGCCACAGGTCGGCGTAGAAGGCGGCGAGCAGGAAGACCCTCACTCATCAGCTCCCATCGTAGCAATTCGAGATCGGCAATGCAATCATGCCGGTCGGAAAGATAGCAGGCAGCAGCCATCGGCTGAAACGGGACTTTCATCACTACGAGGACTGCTTCCCGAATTTGCCACAGCGACTATTGCAATCAGAATACCGATTTGCTACATTCAAAGGGTCGTCTTATGGCGACATCAACTTCTGACTTCTGACCGTTGACTTCTCGTTCGACCTTCCCGCGGCACAATCCGCGATTCTGGTCTTCCTTCTTTCCTCCCAACCTTCACGCTTTCCGGGCACCGCGTCGGCGTCCGGCGTGAATCGGGCGTCTTCGTTTTCGCCGCTCTGCGGCACAGGAGATTCACATGACTGCTATTCTCGCTCTCAAAGATGTTTCGAAATTACTTGGCGTGCAACCGTATCGGATCCAGCATGCCTATATCACGGGGGCCGTAAAAGAGCCCAAGCTGCGGATAAGTGGCAGGCGTGTATTCGAGCCTATCGACGTACAACGGCTCGCCAAACACTTCCGCGTAACCGCGAAGGCAGAGCGGCCTGTAACCGCAGAAGGTGCGGAATAAACCCGAGAACAAGATAGGCCGGCACGGGCTGGCCAAACACAACGATTCAGAAAAGAACATGACAACGACAATCCTCTCCAACAACGCCCTCGTAATCGGCCACCCGGCTGCTGCCAGAATACCAGTTGCCGCGGAACCACAACGGCCACGTACCATGCTCGACCTGCTTGAAGAGTCTTCGGGCAAGCACTGGCACGATGCGGCCGATCGCTTGGCCCGATGGACAGAAGCACGCTTGATAAACAGGACCGACGTGTATCGGACGTACTTGGCAATGTGTCACCGCAGTGCCGGTCGTTGCTTTATTTTTACTCATCCCTACTGTGAGGGAGAGCGGGAGCCTGGGGCGTTGAACCGCGAGATCATCGCCAAGCATTATCGAGACAAAGAGCACAGCGACCTAATCGGAGTCCACGCAGTCTCCGCAAACAACACATGCAAGTGGTTTCTGATCGACATCGACGAGCATGGGCACGCCTGGCACTCCGTCAATGAGGCTGCCAACAAGCGGGCCGCCGTCGCGTGGAAACAACGGCTAGAGCAAATAGGTTTTCGCCCTATCATGCTCGACCCCAACGGTGCTGGCGGCTGCCAACTGCTGGTGTGCCTCTCCGAGCCGGTTTCTGCCGGGCTCGTCTACGCCTTTGTGACCGGGTTCGTGCAGGATTACGCCAGCTACGGGCTAACGCGTCTTCCAAACGTATGCCCGAACGAGCCTGATGTCAACACGTATCGCCCTCTTGGCAGTTGGTGGCGGTTACCGGGGCTGCATCACACGCGGGAACATCGGACACGCGTATGGAACGGCGATAGGTGGCTGGAACATGCGGACGCTATCGAGGCGATCCTGAGCGTTACGGGCGATTCGCCAGAGTTGATTCCGGGTGGGCTGGACCTCTCCGGCGGCGGCTCCCAAAGGAAGCACGCGGGAGGCTTTGTGCAGCTTGCCAACTTCCTGCTAAGGGAGGGCTTCGACCCACAGCGAGTCGAGGATCTTGCCGTTCGTTGGGACGCGGATCAATTCGAGTCTCCGCGGAAGGAAGAGCACATTCGTCAGATAGTTCGAGACATCGTGAGCGAACTGACGCCGTAGCCGTTGCTGCGGCTAGAGAGCTGCGAGAATTTGATCACAAGAACAAGTTTCGCGGCGTAGCTGAGAAGCCTATGGGAACGGCAAGGGCGGCGTCGCGGATGACGCCGCCCTTACCTGATCCGATTTTTTAGCTGGCGGTGGTCGCCAGCAAGCAACACACCCAAGTCACACAAGGAACGTGACAATGGATAATATACTAAATCCAAAGCAGCGAGGCAAATGTTTTGCCGAAATAGCAGCAGCGACCGGGGACATAATCCCCAGACGCCACAGTCGGTCGATGCTCGATCTGCTAGGCAATGCCTGGCAACGAGAAGCAAGCCGGCTGGCACAATGGACGCAGGATCATCTCGTCAACAGAACCGACGTCTACGGTTCCTACCTGCCGCTAGGCCGCCGCAGGGCCGGCAAAAACAACAACTACACTGCACCGGCGAACGGGCAGCGAATGCCGGGGGCACTGACGGCCGAAATCATCGAAGAGCATTATCGCGGCAATGACCAGGGCGACTTGATCGGCTTGCACGCGATCTCCGCCGAATCGACCTGTCGCTGGCTCCTCATAGACATCGACCAGCATGGTGATGATCAAACAACCGTTGCAGCGGCGAACGCCAAAGCTGCCCTGAGTTGGTACGCCGACTTGCATCAACGCGGATTCCATCCGCTCTTGCTCGACTCGAACGGGCGGGGTGGCTACCACCTTCTCGTTGTTTTCTCTGATCCTGTTGCCTCGCAACGGGTGCATGCCTTCGCAACGCAGTTCGTGGAGGACTACGCTGACCGCGGGCTCGCTCAGGCCCCAGAGGTATTTCCGAAGCAGCCGGACGTCAACGAGCAACGTCGCTACGGCAACTGGGCACGGCTGCCAGGCCGTCATCATACACGGGACCACTGGACGAAAGTCTGGGACGGCGAACAATGGCTTGAGGACCAGGCGGCCGTGGACGCGATTCTCAGCGTAGAAGGCGATTCGCCAGCCCTGATTCCAGCCGTAACCTGCAACCAAACACGTCGTGTCGGTGTTGGCATGCCGCGTCCACAGTACGTGTCGGCCTACGGCACGGATGATTGGCTGGAGATCCTCCAGGGAACAGGCCCAGGCAATCGGCACGACAGTCTACTCCGCCTTGCAGGCTTCCTCCTGGGCAAACGGGTGCCGCCCGACGTGGTGGAAGAGCTGTGCGTCATTTGGAACGAAGCGAGAAACCGGCCGTCGCGTGAGGAAGAGCATGTTCGGCAGACCGTTCAGGATCTTGTTCAGCGGGATATGGCCGCTTCATCTGCCGTGCCCGTCACTCAGACTCGGGTCTATCGCATATAGGGAGGACGACGATGAGCACAACAACAGAACAGACTCCCGAAACGACGATCCGCATTGATCCTGTGCCCGGCCGTGGCCGTCGCCGCGTTTGCGTGGCAGTCATGCACGGTGACGCTGCCGTCCACCTGGACACCTTCGAGATCGAGAACGCTGGCAAACGGGCTGCGTTCATAGATAAGGCAGAGGAACGGGCAGAACGGCTCGGCATCACGCTGAATCGCGACAACATTGAGAACCGCCTGCTGGAAGACGCATTACAAGAGCATCCTACGGGGGCCGCGATCGTCAGTGAACCCGTTGAAAGTGGTGCCGTGCTGGAAGCGTTTGGCATCGACGTTCTGGGCGAAACGGATGACCAGGCCATCATCTGCTGGGTGCCCGAAACTGGCAAACGCTGGAAGGTCAAAAGCCCCGCGAACTGGAAGATCGAAGAAATGTTCCAGGCGATGGGCCAGAGAGCGGTCCACGGGCTCTGGCGAGAGCCAGGGCAGCCGCCAAGCGGTAGATACAAGCCAGAGGCCCTGCGAGAAGCGGTTGCTATCGTAGCGGCTACGGCACCGCGGTTGACGGCCAGTAGATTCGTCGGCCAGGGTGTATGGCGGCATGAACCGCAGATTCTCATCGTCAACGGCGGCGAAGCCTGCCTCTACGACGGCAACGAGTTTGAAGCGGTCGGACATCCGCGGCTTGGCAATAAGATCATCGACTTTCACGCCGACGCTCGCTGGGGCACGGATCTCCAGCAGCAAGTGCAGGCCATGACGCCAGAGCGGGCTGCTGAGGCGTTACGACGCTTGCGGGGCGTCCTTGGCCATTGGAACTGGACGCACGCCGCCGATGTTGAAGTCGTGGCAGCGTTGATCCCAGCGACCTTTATCCAGGCGTGCTGGGCATGGCGGCCGTTGGTGTCGATTATCGGTGCCAGCGACTCGGGCAAGAGTACGCTGCTGGGGCAGGTCATTGTGCCCGTGCTGGGCGACTGGACGATTGCTGCTGATCGTTCGACAGAAGCGGGCCTGCGGCAGAAAATAGGCTGCAATGCGGCCCCCGTCGTCATCGACGAGTTTGACCTCTACTCGCAGCGTCAGAAGGTCCTGGAGCTATTCAGGACATCCAGTCGTGGCGGCGAGATCCTTCGCGGTACTGCCGATCAGACGGGCGTCAGTTACGGCGTGCGGCATATAGCGTGGTTCGCGGCGATCGAGTCGGGCGACGTGTGGGGCCAGGACCGAAACAGGTTCATCAGGCTTGAACTATTGCCGCCAGAGCATCGCGGAGAACTGGTTTTGCCAGGCAGCCGCGAACTGGCGGAGCTTGGGCGGCTGTTGATGGTGGCTGCGATCTGGGCGGCACCAAGGGCTGTTGAGTTGGCCGAGAGCATCAGAAACACGATCGTTCCCGATATCCACGGCCGCCTCGTTGAGTCCTACGCAGTGCCAGCGGCGATGCACGCAGTGCTGAGGCACGGCAGGGAAGTCACCAGGGAAGTCGCGGTCGAGACCCTGCGTAGGATGATCGGCGGACGGGCAGCGTTGATCGGCCAGGGCGAGCGTGACGAGGTGCAACTGTTGCGGGACATTCTCAACCGCATCGTGCGAGTGCCGGAGACGGCTGCTGGGGACGGCAGCGGCACGATCTACGTGGAGCGTACCGTTGGTGACATTCTTAGCGAAGGGCTGGGGCGTGGCCTGCGGGGTCCTCTCGGCCAGCAAAACACGACTGCCAGCGAGATCGTCGCTGGCCGTGGCGTCCGTATCTTCCAGCGGAAGGACAAGACACAGCGATTGTTTGTCTCGGACGAGGTGGTTCGCCAGCAGCTTCTCCAAGACACGAGGTGGCAAAACAGCCGTCTTGACCAGATCCTGTCTCGGTTGACAGGTGCGGAACGGGAGCAACAGCGGCTCACCGGGCAGGTGCGGAACTGGGGTGTGTCTTGTCCGTGGCCCTCCTGTCTTGAAGAAATGGGCGGGCAAGACAGCGACCAAGACAACGTAACTGCCTGGAATCACGGGGGTTAGGAGGAATTTTAGCCTCTTGTCTTGTTGTCTTGTTAGAAAGATAGATATGTATAGAGATGCTTTTGCCCACCACACGCCCACCGTTTATTTGTGTGCATCTATAGGTCTCTCTATCTCGCAAGACAAGACAAGACAGCAAGACAGAAACTGCTAGCATTGCTATCACCTTCGGCGGCGGCGGGCCGTTTGCCCGGCACCGCCCCGCCCGCCGGTGCAAGTCGCCAAGGCCGACCAGTTGCTCCGGCGATTTGTGAGACGTAGGATGATGGCCGTTCACACCCACGCAACCAGGATTTCCTTGACCGGAACCCGAGCGGCTCCGACTGACTCCTCCAAGGCAGACCCATGAGCACTCTCCAACGAGCTATCGAAATCGCAGTCGCCGCCCATGCCGGTGAAAAGGAGAAACTCACTCCGGCGATTCCCTACGTGACCCACCCACTGGCAATGATGCAGTCCGTCGCATCCGTCTCCGCGAAGATGGTCGCCGTTCTCCACGACGTATTGGAAGATACCAGCGTCACGGTGGATGACCTGCGAGAAGCCGGTTTTGGCAACGACGTGATCGAAGGCGTGCTGGCCGTTACCCGCTTGCAGAGCGAATCTTATGCTGACTTCATCGTCCGCTCCGCTAAGAACCCGCTTGGTCGTGAAGTCAAGTTGGCCGACTTGCAACATAACTTCAATCTTCCGAGGACGCTCATCCGGCCTGATCGCCTCTTGAACGATATCGTTCGTCTTGGCCGTTATGCCCTCTCGTACCGATTCCTGACGCAAAGCATCTCCGAAGACGAGTATCGTCGTGCCGTCGATGAATTGGAAGCTGTGCAGGCCCCAGCAGCCCGCAGCGACCGCCTCTAGCCGTGCCCGGTATGAATGTCCGCGTCGAAACCGTAGTCAGCCTGTGGCTCAATAAGGCCGAGGTCGACCTTCGGTACTGCAAACCGCGGTGACGCACAGCACCCAGTGAGATTTTCATCTTGTGATCAAGTTTGTGGCGGCGACGTGACGGCAGCACCGGAGACAAGAGACTCCTTTGCATTACTTGACGTGGCGGTCAAATTATCATAGTCTTATCGTTATACCACCTGGGACCTTCGGTCCCGTCTTCTACCTGCTGGGCGTCACTGCCCGTTCTTATTCTGGCGATGGCCTGCATCGCCGTCTCCGCCGTTGCCTTGTAGGCGACTGAGCGATCTACCTGTCCAATTCTGGCGATCGGCTCTGCCGACGCCCTTTCACAGGAAACCTTCATGTCAAACGTAACCACCGCAAAGGTCCCTACGCCAAAACCCCAAGCCGCCAAACCCGTACTGCCAGACGACGTGGTCGAACTGCCATCAGGCAAAAAGTTGCAGGTCTCGCTCAGCGACGACAAGCTCTACTGCACTATCGAACTCGTCGGCAAGGACGACCTGCTCTATTGGTGCCGCGTCTTCGCAGACGGGGCAAAACGCCTGGAGGCAAAATCACGTGGGCCCGGCTCTGCAAAGAAATAGGCGGCTGACCTCCCCTTCCTACGCCGGCGGTGACCTCGCACCACCGTAGCCGCCGTTTCCGCGGCGGCCTACCTTCTGATCTGATTGTTTTCGGCGATCGGCCCTGCCGGTCGCCACTCGCAAGCAAGGACAACACAAAATGACAAACGAATCCACCCGCGTATCTTCCTGTATCATCAACCCCCTTCCGCTCGCCGAGACCCCTTGGCAATTCCACGACGAAACGCCGGACATTGTAAGAACGTACTTCAACGCCGTCGGCATCGTCCGCTGGCTCCCCGAAGAAGACTTTAAGCGAAGTCTTTCGCAGCGTTTCGGTTCGGACGCAAGTGATTATTTAGGGGAGGGCTGGACAGGAATGATGGAGGCAAAGATTAGGGAATACACGGGAGATACCAGCAACGGCGACACCTACTGGAGCAGGCATACTAGGTCCGTACGGCAGGGCAACCTCGACTTGGCCCTTGCCGTCCGTTCGCAATACGATGGCTGCCGCCACGAAAAATACTTCTCCTGGTTTACGGCGGCGAACCTGCCTCAGCCGAGAAGAATCCTGGATGTCGGTTGCGACATTGGCCTTACGACTTGCTTTTACGCAGTGCTTTATCCGCAGGCAACGATCGTCGGCATGGATTGCAGCCGGAAGGCCATTGAATGTGCCCAAGAGCTGGCAGCGAGGCTGCACCTGACGAACGTCGAATTCATCGAGGCCGACGTGCTCCAACTGCCAGAAAGCCTGGAGGGCCAACGGTTCGATCTCATCTGCTCGACTTGCGTCGCTGCCCACTACGTGTTTCCAGGTTGTGCTGACAGCGTCGAAGACCTTCTGGACGGTGCCGACAACGACGGAGAGGATTATGCCCAAGCACTTGCCAACCTTTTGGCGGACGACAAGAGTACCTTGGCGTCGTTCGATGACCCTTGTACGCCGCACTACTTGGCCAGTTGGCTATGGGCTCTTCGCAATGCGGGAATCTACGTTTCCTACGAGCATATTGAGTTACTCGATTACTTCGACACCAAGTACCGAGGTCACGAGTACCTTCCCGTAATGATCGGCTCCAAACAGCCCGTCGAACTTCCAACCGCGGAGGAGATCCGCAGCCTGTGGACAGGCGGACTTGACACGATCCCTGACCAGGATGTTTACATAGACGTTGAGGCAGAGTCGGTGCTCATGGCCGCCGAGCCCAAGACGCTGCACGATGCATTCTACGAATCATCTTGCACCTTCGATCACGCTGTGACGACTGAGGTGTGGTCTACCGGCTCCCACGTTCTGGTCAACAAATCTGGTTACTTCGGAAAGAAACTAGTGCGAGTGCCCACAGAGAACCCAGAACATGTGGCACAACTCCTGTGCGAAATCCTGGATGACGAGGATCTCGATGGAGAGTATCGATCGACGGCTTTCGATACGGAAGCGGCCGCAAAGTAAGCCAATGGGGATTCAGGCAGCATGGCCCGGTGGTTCGCCGCCGGGCCATTAGCTGGGGGCACCCTCCCATGTAGCCGTAGCCGCCGTTCTCTGCGGCCTACCTTCTGATCCGATTTTTCGGCGATCGGCCCTCCCGGTTGCCAGCCGCACGCAAAGACAAAGCAGAATGTCAAAGAAGACAACCCTCGTGGGCTCCACAGGTGCCCGAACTCGTAATCGCTCAGGATCTACCCGGACGAAAGAGAGCACACCAATCCAATTCGACTGGCGAAAGCACTGGAATAAGAAGGTCAGGCCGCACCTAAACAACCCGTTCGTGAAGTTCGCCCTGAACGTCGGCCTGAAGACGGCGGAGCCGACATGGAAGCCAGGTGATCCGCCCTATCAGGCCGGTCGTGATTGGCCTAAACGACCCAGGGAGGGGACGTTGGCCTGGTATCGGCCCTTCGGCAAATGTCATGGAATCTCGTTCTTTGCAATGATGATTGGCGTAATCAGTTACCCCGAACTTCAGTGGAAGTTCGTTTCGGGCCGGCTGCATACGGTGCCGGTGGGCTATGACCAAGCCGGAATCCCGCAGGTCGTCATGGATATTCTCTTGTTCGACAGCATGACTGCCGAGGAGTCGATTGAGTTCGCCATCAAAGAGGAAGATCCGCGTTGGCAGCAGCAATTCATCGGCTTTGAGACGCATCTAGCAGCACCACTCGGCAAGGCTTTCGCAATTGCGAAAGACTTTCCGAACGACCTTAGCTCGCCGCTTCTGGCAGGCTGCGTTGGGAAGATGATCTCGTCGGCAAAAGTGGAGAAGCACCCCTCGCAGGATGTCGAAGTGGCCGCAAAGTAAGCCCACGGGGATTCAGGTGACGCGGCCCGGCACCAACGGGCCGCTTTCGTTTGTCGTCGCCTCATTTGGAGCCCAGCGTGGAAATCTCTGCTATAATCGACTCGTCGGCCGCGGAACCACGAGAAATACCGCTGCTACCGACTTCGACACTTGCCCCCAAAAGAGGAGAGCTATGAATCGCCTGACAGTTCGATCCTGGGGACCGATCTATCTGGTCTCGCTCTGTGCATGGCTGGTCATCGGCCAGGCCGCGATCGCCGAACCGCGTCCAAAGTCCGTGAGAATCATCTACCTGGTATCCGCAGATCGGAGCGTCCGCGAGGACTTCAGGAAAGGCATCGAAACGGCCGCCAAGGACCTTCAGGGTTGGTACGACAAGCAACTCGGCGGCCCGACCTTCCGTTTGAATGATCCCGTGGTGGAAGTCGCGAAGTCCGACAAGGATGCCAAGTGGTTCTACAGCCACCCGAACGGCGACAACCAGGACGACTGGGGCTTCAACAACGGGCTTGCTGAAGCCCGGCGTTTGGTTGGTGCCCGGCATGGCGATCCGCAGTATATCTGGGTAATCTACTCTGACGGCCCCGGCAACAAGGGTCGCGGCGGCGGCGGGGTTACTGTTCTGCCTGAAGATGACCTTCTGGGGCTTGTCGGGCAGCATCCGGAGCAGAAGGACGTGAAACGCTGGATCGCCGGCCTTGGGCACGAACTGGGCCACGCCTTCGGGCTGGAGCATCCGCGGGACGCGGTGAAGCATGCGGACGCGATCATGTGGATGGGCATCTACGGCAAGTACCCGGACCACACCTACGTCACCGACGAGGACAAGGCGATCTTGATGCGAAGCCCGTTCTTCTTCAAGCCGAATGGCGAACCGGTCGTCAAGCCTGCCAAGATCGTGGAGAAGTACGCCTACGACGGCGGTGCCTTCACGAAGTATTCCAGGGACGGAAAGTCCGAATGGGTCGAGTCGAAGTCGGATGGCAGTGCGGAGTTTCGGTTCGTAGAGACCGGCCGTGACAGGGAGTGGATCACGATCTTCGACGCCGGCCGAGGCATGAAAGTACGTTTGCACGTTGGCGGCGGTGAGTGCTCCTGGAGCACCGACGATGGCAAGACCTGGAATCTGATCTACCGCGTGGAGAAGGCCAAGTGACCGCAAAAGACATTCCGATCGAGTCGTAGCCCGTCGTGTCCGCCGCTTATTGACTGGCCTGTCTCGCCACACTTCTGCCCAACGATGAGGATTCTCTTGCAGGCGTGGGCCGCAAAGTCTTCTAGGCCCTGCCATTGCGGAGAAGTATGATGTCGTCTTCTGGTTCGCGGCCGTTTTCTGCTCACCCGCCGATCACGTGTGTGCCGCCCATCCGCCTGCAAGCATGCTGTCAAAAGCCGGATCTATCCGCCGCTGGAGCCGTCGGTAAGCCATTTTGCAGAACGGCATCCATGACCGACCAATGCCGTGAACTTGCAAAGGAGTTCCCGGATTGCGGCATCATCGGCCGCAACGGGCAGGTTTGGTGGATTTGTGCCTAGTTTTCTGGGGTTCTCTTGCCACAAGCCTGCCGGCACCGGTCTGCATTTTGGCCGAAAGCGGTATGCACTTTCAGCCCGTCTCGTGCGAGGCATTGGTTGCGAAGATGCTGCCGATCGAGGTGAATGTCGTAGGTGAAAAACAGCGGGGTAGAGTAAAATGCGACAGCACTGGAAGGGTCGCCGAACCGAACGGTTCGGTAAGGCGTTTGGCATTTCTGTACAGGTGCAGGGGATATGATTGGACAACCGTTTCCAGTAGGTACAACTGGGCCGCAAGGCCCAGCAGGCCCGACAGGTCCCGTAGGCTCGCAAGGTCCTGCGGGTGCCACGGGCACGGTTGGTCCGGCTGGAGCTACCGGCCCGGCGGGACCGAGCAGTGTATCCGGCACGACAACCACTTCCTTGACGGGCATCCTGAAAGGCAACGGGACGAATGTTGCGGTTGCCATCGCGGGCACGGACTACGCGACGCCATCGGAACTTCCTAATGTCCCGACCGGAAGTAATCAGCAAGTTCAGTACAACAACAATGGTGTATTGGCCGGAGCCGCGGGGCTCACCTACAACGTCTCGATGATGTCGGTCTCTGAGGGCATGGGCGTAGCTAGCGGGGCACAGTCACACGCGGAAGGAAACGGCACCGCAGCCAATGGAGATTATACGCACGCCGAGGGCATCAATACGACCGCTGCCGGTTTTGCCTCGCACGCGGAGGGTGCAGCCGCGTGGGCACAGCCTAGTGCCCCATACGGGCATGCCGACGGTTTGGTTTCCGTGGCCTATGCTCCATCCCAGCGGGCTGGTGCCAACGGCGCCCTGCTCTTTAACGGCGACTGCCAGCGAACGAACACCACTCGCGGCATCTACACCACGGACAACGTGGTTCATGCCGTAGAAGGCGGTACGCTGATCGCCTTGGCTCCACGCCCACGCACGTTTCTCGCCGAATTGTCGATCCTCTCAGTGACGGAAGCATCGGCAACGCCACTCGTAGCGGCCTGGCGACTCGATGTCGTCTGCCAGGTCATCGGCCCGGTGCTGTCGATCATCATCATCCGCAACCCCTATTCCGGTAGCACGTTCACGCCATCGACCAGTATTTTGCCCAATCTCATGGACGAAACGGACAACGCGAGATCCGTGTACATCAACCCGATTCTCAACAGCATAGTCAGCGTCCTGAACATGGCCGGAGGCAATCAGCAGAACGTGAAGTGGAATGTGACGTTTTACTTCACGGAACTGGGCTTTACCGTCACGGGCGGAGGTTCGACAAGCTGATGGAACTGTCTTTGCCAGATACCAAGACCTACGTCTTTACGATTCCGCAAAACGCCCAGCGGCAAGCCAACGTGCGACAGCAACTCGGCACGCTGGGATTTCGCGACTGGCAGTTCGTGATGGGCCGCACCGGCAAGGGCGACTACTGGCGTTTCATCCGCGAAGATTTCGTCAAAGTGCTGCTTCGCCCGGGTCCCATCTTGATCCTCGAAGATGACGTCGAAGTGCTCCCCGAGAACTACCAGGCACGGATCACCCTCCCGGACGACACCGATGTCTGCTACCTGGGCGGCGGCATCGTCGGCAGTGCGCTGGGCCACTTGTTCGCCCGACGTGTCCATGGAAACATCCAGTACATGCCCTACGATGGCGACCACCATCCGGCTGCCTACCAGGAGTTGGATTCCGATTGGCTCCGCGTTATGAGCATGTACTTTACCCATGCCGTTCTGTTTCTGACCGAAGCAGCCAAGCGTGCTTTTTGCGAGGTCATTCTCGATTCCCCCGACGAGGCTGTGGACGTTGCCCATAGCTTCATCCAGCATCGCTGGAACTGCATTTTGCGCAAACAGCCATTCTGGTATCAGAACGATCGGCATAAACACGAGACGCGATCGTACTACCAGCCACGGCAGCATTACCGTATCCACCACGGTAATTCAGGGCTTGCCTGCAACATCAACGGCCTACTGCACACGCTTCGCTATCGTATTCCATCCGGTTCAACCGTGGAAGTTGATTGGACGGCCGAGAAGACGCCGCACGATGACCGGTTCTTTGATTTTCCCTACGCCGACACTTGGGGCGAGAACGTGTGGACTTCGCTTTTCCTGCCGTTGCCAGCGGCAGCGGAATCAGCAGCGGTGCAAGACATCTGCCATCAGCCGTTGGGCGAGCGGCTCGTGCCTGGCGAGGCGTGGGGGCTGCGTAGCCGCGACATGTATCTTGGCGACCAGGCATGGCGTAGGGAGTTCCATGAAGTTTGGCAACGATGGATCAAACCCCGGCCGGAGATCGACGCGGCGGCAACAAAGCTCATCGGCGGCAAGCGTTGCGTGGGCATCCACTACCGACTGCCGATTGCACAGTATGAAGGGCCTGACGACGCACGTATCTTCCGTCCGATTGCCCCGTTCAGTCAATACGCGGCGGTCGCCGAGGCCCTGTGCCCCGATGCGTATTTCCTGGCAACTGACGATGATCGGGCACTCCAGTTCTTTCGGGCTCGATGGCGTGACAAACTGATCGTCCAGGACTGCCGGCGATCGACAGACCCGCACCTTGAAGTACATCGAGTCCGCGAACGACACTTGTTGGGCACGCACCTTGGTGTCGAGGCCATTACCGACATCCTGGCCTTGAGCAAGTGCCAGCATTTTCTGCACAGTTTGAGCAACGTGCCCATGACTGTGGCAATCATCAACCCCGACATGCAAATGCACTTGCAGGAGGCAATCTGACATGACTGGAGAAGTCCACATTTTCGGCGACAGCCACACGCGGCACTTCGAGGGCCAAGGTTCACACCACGATTGGCATGTCCATTGGAATTCCAAGACCATGTACGGTGTCGGCCGAGACGGGCTGGGCTTGATCGACTTTGTCATTTCCGGAGTCCCTGAAAGCTCAATCGCGGTCATCCACTACGGAGAAATCGACTGCCGCACCTTCATCGGCCGCTTCCGTGATAGCACCCAGCGTCCCTTGGGCGAGATGCTGGACGAACTGGTTACGAACTACATCCGCACGATCCTGCAAAACAAGGCACAGTATCAGAGGCTCGATGTCGTCGTCTGCGAAGTCCCGCCTCCGACCGACGAGAACAGCAACGAGCTTGCACCGTATTACGGACACCTTTCCGACAGGGTGGAGATCACGAGGCAACTCAACGCGAGATTACGCGAGGAATGCCCGAAGCACGGTCTGTACGTCTTGGACCTGTATCCTTCGGTGAGGATGCCGGACGGTACGCTGGACAAGTTCCAGGCGGACTGTCACGTCCACGTCCGACAGGAGTGTTGCGGTCCGCTGTTCACGAGATTGCAGACTCTCTTGGATACCGTAGCCGACGCCGTGGTCCTGGGATCTCGTTAGGGGAAACAAGTCGTGTCACGAGAAATGCAGTACGATTCTAGCCGGCGCACGGTGCAGTACAACCTCTACGGCGTGTGGTTCAATGTGCAGCTTCAAGTCTGGAACGGCACGGCCTTCGTCGAGTTGGGCTCTTCGCCATCGCCAAGTGCCTGTTGTATTGCCATGGGCCTGCTGCCCGGCAGCACCACGCTCTACGTCAACGACGCACCCGCCGGTATCGACCTGACGCAGTCGTACACTGTCCTGTACTTCGATTCGGAGGAACCGACGCTGGTTGCCGCGGTCGGAAGTCAGCAAATAGGCATGCCAGGAATCGTCGATGGCTTGCCTCTGGCGACGGTGTTCAAGGTGCTACTTGCCTGCTCGGTGAACAAAACATCGGTGAATGCCAATACGCAGACGGTCACGTTCTATGCTCGCGACGGAGCGACACCAGTGGCCTCGCTCACGTACTCGCCAACGGTCCCCGGCCAAATCACCTCAAGCACGATCAACTGATGGCTGTTCTCTGGTCAACGCTATTGTGGGAAGGTGCCGGCATCTACTATGGCTACTCCCCGGCCAGGTTTGTGGGATCGAGCACTTGCGAAGGCGGATCGCTGACGCTGATCCGCGGCGATGCCTACAACCTGGTGACCGGTCAGCAGTTGGCATTCGCCACGGACGACTGGCCATCGCTCGAATACTGCACGCTCAAGTTCAATATCCGCCAGGCCCGCAGACCAAACGCGGTGCTTACGCAACCGGCTTCCGTCAGCATCAGCACGGAAAACAACATCATGGTGCAGACGATCGCGATCAACCTGAGCGGCAGGCAGACGGGCAATCTGCGGCCCGATTCGACAGGCAAGGAGCAGTTTTACGAACTCGTCGTGACGTTCCCCGATGGACCGCCGGCCAGTCAACGCACGCTTGCACGCGGTCCGTGCATCGTCCTGGATACGGTGCTCTGGTAAGCCCTCGCTGCCTCGAAGTTTGATCTTGTGAACAAAATTGCCTGTGCGACGGCACCCCGCTTGGTCTGCTTGATTGACCGCGATGCCTCCGTGCGATAGACTGCTCTTCAGCAACGCCGGTCGTGCTGCCAGGCAGTAAAGCCACCCGGTAAAGGCAAGGTTTGGCGTCGAATATCCCTATCGGAGGTTACTATGCTCGTAAGCATTGACGCTGTGGTTCAACCTGCCGTGGGCACGGGTGCTCACTGGAGAATGTTCAACGAGATTCGTCGCCACCCGGATTTGTTCGATCCGATGCACGACTTAGTCGTCCAGGGCGTGGCCGACGCTGTCGCAGCCACGCCAGCCCGCCCGTATATCGATGCAAGGCAACTGGGTGCGAGCGTGCTCGCTAATCTGACTTCATGGTGGCACGGCGAGTTTCCGCGACGGTTCAGGGCATTTCCGAATGGTGCCGATCGCGGCATTTTCGGTATGACGCTGTGGAATCACCTTGCCACCATCCCCAGCGAATGGTGGTGCTTCTCGTCGCAGGAAGACTCGCACGGCTACGGAGAGTTGGCGATGCAGTATTGGAGACTTGACCCTACAAGTCCATTGATCCCCACCGGGAACGCGGCCGTTCCTCGCCCTGCCCCGGTAATATAGACTACCTTTCAGTTGATCCGACCGCCGAACCGGGACATTTTTTGCACTGATCCGCCATGAAGCATTCGATTGCAGCCCTCGTAATCTGCCTGTTTTGTGCATTGCCGGCCCTTGCCTGGAATAACAAGGGCCACATGGTCATCGCAAAACTGGCGTGGGACCAGCTTAGCCAGCCGGCCAAAGACGAGGCTACTCGCATCCTGAAAACGCACCCGCACTACGCCGAGTTCCTGGCAGCGGATCGGCCGGACAACATCCCCGAGGACCAGTGGGTGTTTATGCGGGCGGCAACCTGGTCCGATTGGGTCCGAAAGCATCATCGGTCGCAATTCGACAATCCCACCTGGCACTACATCAAGAAGCCTTACGTACCGGGAGGATCGAAATTGAAAGAGGGAGATTTTCCGCCCAAGAGCCCGAATGTCGTTACGCAGATCAAGGAAGCGACAATCAAGGTGAAATCGGGCACGGCAGAAGAGAAGCCGATTTGCCTTTGCTGGCTGCTCCACCTTGTCGGTGACGTCCATCAACCTCTTCATTGCACTGCCCTGTTCAGCGAAAGGTTCCTCAAAGGGGACCATGGCGGTAATCTTCTGCTTGTCCGCATTAACGGTGGCGAGCCCACGAAGCTGCATTCGCTGTGGGACAACCTGTTTGGCAGGACAACGTCATGGTCATCGATCAAAAAGACCACGCTAGATGTCGCCCGGATCGAGAAGGAGAACCAAGCACAAATTGATGCCGATCTCAAATCCGCTACGTCTCCGGACGATTGGGCAAACGAAAGTCTCGCTTCGGCGAAGAAGGATGCCTATTTGGATGGAAAGTTGGCTGTGGCCGATACTCCAGACCTTCCCGCTGATTACATGAAGAATGCTGGCAAGGTGGCTAGGATCGCAGTTGCCAAGGCAGGGCATCGCCTGGCCCAAACGCTCAGTACGGCACTTTAGCTTCGCCCTACTTCCATGAAACCCGCACCCGCCATCGATCTTGCCCACCGACTCTTGCATCTGCTTGGATGGTCTATCGGCGAAGCCGGGTTCAAGCTGCCGAACGGTTCCCGCTACTGGCAGGTCGATGCCGCGAAGGATGGTCAGGTCGTCGTCGCTACGGCCGATTCGCAGGGAAAGGCGTGGTGGGAGTGCCTGCGGCTGGCCGTGGTTGTGCAGCGGGACGGTGAGTAACGCCGGCCAGCAGCGGAGAGGCTTGAACCGGGTCAATTCGGCGGCTAGACTTATCGTGATGGTGGTCTCCGCTTTGCTTCAGGCTGAGGTTGCAGATGCTTAGCCCGTGTGACGGCTGTGAACGAGTCTTTACGACGAAGCTCACCTTGGTAACCGCGAAGGAATGGAAACCGTCGCTTTGCGATGTTCCAATCGCAGAGGCACCGGCTTGCAAGAGGTTCGATTGCCCGTATAACATCGAAGGTGGCTGCATTGAGTTCCAGTTTTGCGATAGCTGCTTGTCTTCGCAGGAAACCATCAACAGGACATTTGCGGCCTTTCGCACGTAATGACCCAGCACGCCAAGCGTTTGCCCGCTCGGAAAGGAATCCCATGATTCGCCGCCTGTCCAGTCTTCTTCTGCTTGTTCTCCTCTGCCTCCTTGGCTGCGGGCAAGCTCCGGCCCAGGGAACCGCCGATCAAGCCGGCCTGCCGCCCATTCAGGTCTATTTTTCGCCAAAGGGCGGTTGCACTGAGGCCGTCGTCAGGGAACTCGGCAACGCCAAGAGCACGGTCCTGGTGCAAGCCTACTCGTTTACGAACGCCCCAATCGCCAAGGCCCTGTTCCAAGCTCACAAACGCGGCGTGAAGGTCGAAGTCATCCTCGATAAGAGCCAGAGAACCGAGAAATACAGCGAGGCCGACTTCCTCGTCAACACGGGCATGACCGTGCGAATCGACGCGAAGCATCCGATCGCCCACAACAAGGTCATGGTCATCGACGGCGAGACCGTCATCACGGGCAGCTTCAATTTCACCACGGCCGCCGAAGAGAAGAACGCCGAGAATCTGCTGATAATCCGCAGCCCGGACCTGGCTGCCAAGTACACGGCCAACTGGCAGGCCCATGCCGCACATTCGGACCCTTACGAAGCCAAGACCGAAGGCTACTCGGAAAAGCACCGTGCGGCCGAACCGCCGAAGACCGGCGCCGCTGTTGCCGGCGGGTTCGTGGCCTCGTCACGATCGCAGGTCTTCCACCGGCCCGATTGTAAGTCCGCAGCCAAGATTTCGGCGAAGAACCTCGTGCATTACGCCACGCGGGACGAGGCGATCCAGGCCGGGAAGAAGCCTTGTGCGGAGTGCCAGCCGTAAGTCGCTGGCCGCCGGGCATTCTGACGGTTCTCGACGGCCAGAACCAATCCTTTTGGGTTTGCTGCCATCCCCAATTATGATTTGCCGGCCGCCCTGATAACTCCCGCAGATTGCCGCATTGGCCCTCTTCTGTTGGCCGGCATCGAACCTCCACCACAGCGTTGCGGAGCAAAAGCCGTGCCGTTCGACGGGGCTTCCGTCACGGATTTATCTGGCACGCATCGTTTCCGTCGATTTTTCGATGGCAGTAGCTTGACGGCAGAAATCCCCGTAGTAAATTAAGGGACGATGCCGCCCTTGGGCGGGGTCATTGGCTACCCGTGAAATACGAGAACAGCAATGTAAGGATGAACCCGGCCGCTTGCGGCCGACCACGATATTTAGTCGACGTTCTGTGTGCGTCGGGTATCTGCTTCCCTCATAACCCGCCAACCTGAGCCCTACGGCTCTTGATCTAATGAGGCAGCTACTTGGCTTCACGCTCCCGGTACGGGAGCGTTGGGGCCAAGTGCTGTTCGTTAGGCCCCTTGGCGGGGGTTTGAGGGAGCGGTGGCTTGGTTTCCAACGCTCCTTTTTTGCTGCCTATTCGCTATTACGCAAGAACGACCATTTCTTTGACCGGAGGTATGTGATGAACCCCAGATTCTTCCTTTCTGTCCTTGTCGTCTTCTGCCTTCTTGCTCTTCGGCCCGCACTCGCTCGCGAGTGGACCGACAGTTCTGGCACCCACAAGATCGAAGCCGAACTGGTGAAACTGGACGGCGAGGTCGTCCACCTGAAGAAGGCCGATGGCACGATCGTCAAGGTCCCGTTGAATAAGCTCTGTGAGGATGACCGCAAGTTCGTCCGCCACGAGATGGCTGCCCACAAGGCAGAGCCCGCCCCTACCGTTGCAAAACCGGATCCTGACGCCAACGCTGGCAAAACCCAGTCTGCATCGACCGACGACACTCCCACAACTACGAGTAAGCCGGCACCTGACAAGCAGCAACCGAAGGACAACCCCGTGGCGGCGAAGCGGCAAAAGCTGGAGCAGCTTCAGAAGGACCTGGAGCGGCTCCAGAATGCACCGGCCCCACGCAGGCCGTCTTCTCAGGCACAAAAGGTGAGGGCCAAGCGGCTCGAAGAATTGCAGGGCCAGATTGCCAAGCTGCAAGAGGAAATCGAATCGGCTGATGATGCCGACTCGGCATCGCCTGCAAAGCCCAAGTTGCGAGCGGGAGCAGATTTGTCGGAGGCCAAAACGCCGGCCGAAATCGATCCTATCGTGGCCGATCTGCTGAAACCAACCTCCACCGTGTATGACAAAGCAGGCTTCAAGGAATACAAGTTCGACGCGACGACCAAAGAGGTGCAAGCAATCACCCCCTTTAAGCCTCTTGAGGATGACAAGTGGTTTGGAGCAAAAGATACGGGTTTGTTCTTCGTTAAAGGACAACTCAAAGGTATAAGGCGGGGTTACGCGAACAATAACGCGGCGTATGTCGTCGAGCTCACAAATGTCTTTGGGAAAGCCGAAAAAACAAACGTCTTCTCCTTTGCAAAGGATGATTGGAGCCAAAAGGTGGCTTGCCATCGCTTTCCATCATGCTTGGTCTACATCACTGCAAACGTAAATAGTCGAACATTTAGTGGCGAGTATGTACAACTTCAGCTCTTTGATCGCAAATACCTGACGACCTTGCTCGATCGGGATGTTAAGGCAAAGCGGCGGGTCCTTGAAGCGGTGCAGCCGGCCCTGAAGGTCTGTGCGGAGGATGAATTCGATTGGAAGAAACTCCCATTATTTGGAGACGCGGCGGGAGAAGTGGGCCAACTGGACGGGGTCGTTAATAGTGGATATCCGGTCGCAGGCACGGCTATGGTGCCCGGATATCCGGTCGCAGGCAGGGCTATGGTGGTCCGTGGCAAGGTGGAGCATGACCAGCACCGACCATCGGCCGTTCCAATTATAATTTGGGGCTCCTTCGTGGCCGAGGAGTCTAGGTCTAGTGGAGCAGTACCGGCGGCAACATCGAAGCGAGGCCAACATAATCAAGGGAACGGCAGGCACTCAGCGGGCCTCGACGATGCTCTGTACTTCGTGGCAAAGACTGCCAAGGAGATTTGGATTGTTGTAAACGGCAGATGTATACCTGGATATGAACGCAGCTTCCTGCTCAGTGACGATCTCGCCAATCGAGGTCAGCCAATAAGGCATGATGTCATGCAATGCAACTGCGATCTTGCCCAAGAGCTCTTCCCTCCGAAGGGCGACACGATCGAAGTGAAGGCGGATGCCGTTGCTGACGATATCAATGTCTACGGGTGGTATACGAAGGATGGCTGGTCGGTCTTTGTTAGTTCCTATGACAAGTTCTACATCCACCGACTGCTGAAGGCCAAACTGTAAGTGTTCGGCAAGGGATGCCTTCCAAACTTTGATCTTGTGAAGAAAATTCCAATTCCTGCCCGCCTGTTGCTTGAGAACGAGCCAGGTGGCAGCGTACTAGGAGATCAGAATCATGTCAGCCGAATGGTACTATCACGACGGAACCAAGGAGCATGGACCGCTATTGCCGCGACAGCTCGCGGAGCTGGCCGCACGCGGTGTGCTTCGTCCTGGTCATCGGGTTCGGAAGGGGGCCGATGGCAAGTGGCATCTCGCGAGCGAGGTCAAAGGACTTGCTTTTGCAGCGATCGTGCAGCCCAAGCCTGGTATCGCGGCAGCAAAAGCATCTCCGCCACCGTTGCCTGCGCGTCAAGAGCCTGCGACTCATCCCATCGACAAGTCAACTCCCGCAATCATTCTGTCGGATGGCGACACCGCAGTCGGTGCGTCGCATCGCGGAATTTCCACGCCACCGGCCAAGGCGTCTGTCCCGATCATCGAGATCGCAGCCATCAGCTTGGTCATTGGCTTGGTCGCCGCTGCTATCGTCGTTTGGCCTTTGGGCGGTATCAGCGCGACATTCGTCGGCCTTTCGGTGGCAATCTTGTTTGGTGCCTACGCTTTTACTCGTCTCCCAGGCGCCAGTCAGGTGGTCCCGTTCCTTCAACGGTTTTTGCGGCCGTCAATGCGTCCGTATTCTATCGGTGTTGCCTCCGCTCTGGCCCTAATTGCTATCGTGGGCATGGTGCTGGCGGTTAGCAGCTCATCTGGTCCGGTCAATCAAGGTTTGAGGCCCCAGGCTGCGAGGTCAATCCCCCACACGGAATCAGGCACAGCAGGCGGCAAGCCCCAGGGTGAACCCAATACTCAATCGGCGCAAACGTACCTTAGCCGAGGCAACGAGTGTTTTTGCAGTAACAAATGGGACGACGCCATCGCGCAGTATTCAGTTGCCATCCAACTCGACCCCCGTTGCTCTCAAGCGTATCGCCAACGTGGGGCGTGCTACTCGAACAAAGGCAACAACCAAGCGGCAGCGGCGGACTTTGCCGAGGCATTGCGAGTGGAAGGCGACAAGAGTCCTCCAACGTCCCCAGCTCAAGTCGCCGGCGAGAAACCGCAAACCCAGGAAGTCAGCGACGAAGTGGCATTGGCAGGAATTGATCCAAACGATCATTCCGCGGCAGCGTACTACGCTCGCGGCAATGCGTATTTCCAGGAAAGATAAGTATGACAAGGCCGTCGCCGCATACAGTACCGCCATTCGTTTGGACCCCAGTTGTGCCGCCGCCTATCATGGCCGTGGATATTGCTACTCCCTTTTAGGCCGAAAACAAGAGGCCGAAGCCGACTATGCTGAAGAGAAGCGATTGCAGGAAGGAGGCTTCCCTGCAGTACCTTCGGGTCAAGTCGCCAGCGACCACGAAACGTCACCAACCGAGAATCCCTTCGGCAGTCCCAGTGAGAGCCGCCCAGAAGAAAACGCCGATGGCGAACACACGAAGAAAAGCGTGGGAGCAGATTGAAGACATCAACATTGAGTTGGCTCCGCTGCGCAACCCTATCCTCGTTGCGTTCTGGGAGCAAGTGAGCACAAGGCACGCGAAGGTCAACGTCGACTATGTTGACAGCGAATTACGTGGCCTGATCCACGATCGAGCTGCCAATGCAAGAGACATGTGTGCATTGCTCAAGTCCTATGGCGAGGCCCGCCAGAAGATTATCCAAGACGCGTCAGACGCGGCGAATCTCGGGGCGGCCGTGGGATCCAGAGTCGCCAACGATCCGCGGAAGGGCGAACTCGGCGGAGCTGTACTTTTCGGTCTGATCGGTAACGCCGTCGCAGATGCGAAGTTGAAGGAACTGAGCGACGTTTATCAGCCGAAGTACCTAGCGTCGCTTGCGGCGGAATCCCAGATAAACGCCCGTCAGGCCGAATTAAGCAAGACCTTGTCCCGCAGATACGGTGTCCCCTTTCATCAGCGGAGCGTGACTCGTAACAGCATCAGGGCATTAGAACTTAATAGCAGCGGTAAAGGCCGGGCGGAAAAAGGCGAGTTCGCGAAGGCCATCGCTGACTTCAGCGAAGCCCTGCGTTTGTACGATCCACGTGATAGCAAGCTCATTGCCCAGGCATACTGCAATCGCGGTAAGTGCTGGATTTACACCGCCAACTACGATAAGGCCATCAGCGACTTCGATGAAGCAATAACGCTCGATCCCAGCACTGCTGCTCTCGCCTACAGCGACCGTGGCCAAGCCTGGGCTGCAAAGGGTGACGGTGACAAGGCCATTGCTAGTTTCAACGAGGCGATACGGCTTGATCCCACGAACGCCATCCCATACCTAAATCGCGGAACCGTCTGGGGGAAAATGGGTGGGCACGACGATGAGGCCATCGCTAACTTCACCGAGGCCATCCGACTAAAACTCGATTTTGCCGAGGCGTACGTGTCGCGAGGGTCTGGTTTACGCATCAAAGAACGAATTGGACAAGGCCATTTCGGACTGCAACGAAGCGATTCGGCTGAACCCAAACTCCGCCCTAGCCTACGTTGGCCGTGCTGGGGCGTATGCAAAGAAGGGCAACTACGACCTCGCGATTGCCGATTGTAACCGCCTGTTTCAACTCGATCCGAACTCTGTGATGTCGTATTGTATTCGTGCTGGCGTCTATGAAATGAAGGGCGACCACGACCAGGCCATCGCTGACTTTAGCGAGGCCATTCGGCTCGCTCCTCAGTGTGCCCAGGCGTATTATGCCCGCGGCCTCGTCTATCAAAAGAGCGGCAAGCAGACGGAAGCAGAAGCCGACTTCGCCGAAGCGAACAAACTAAAAGCCAGCTCTCGGTAAAGTTTGATCTTGTGATCGAAACTACCGACTAAGCAGTCGAATAGCTAAGCGAAAGCCCACCCTATCGGCCGCCCCTTTCGGAGCGGCCGATAGCTGGGCTGATTTTCATTCCTTCACGTTCCGTCCCAGGCTTGACATTCGCGACGATAATCGCACATCGCACAGCCGAAGCCCGGCCGATAGTTGAACTTGCCGGAGTCGAGGGCGTCCAAGTATTCGCGTACTACTGCGAACAGGCGGCGGAAGTGTGCGTCCGTGCGAGCCGGGTAGGGATGGAATTCCACTTTCGGCTGTTTGGTCTTTATCAGGCTGCGAATCTCCAATCCGCCCTCCCGCTGACCGGTAATCTGCCGATGGAGCCAGGCATAGCTCGACAACTGGATCTCATTGGTGATCTCCGGCGGCTCGCTGCTCCGTGCGGCTGTCTTGAAATCGGCGATCAGCGGACCATCCTGGCCGGCAAGCACCAGGTCGATGATGCCGACCAGCGGGATGCCAAGATCCTCACCGGTGGTCGGATCGACCAGCGGCACTTCGGCCGCCACCTCGACGGCCAGCGGCTTCTCGTCCTTGGGCGTGTAGTTCAAATAGGCCCGCACCAGGTCGGCCACTTGCTGCCGCATTGCGTTCTCGGCCTCGGGCGAGTCGAAGTCCATTTCCTCCTGGTCCACGAGTGCGGCCCAGGATTCCAGCATCCGTCGTGCCACGTCGTCAGCCTCAAGCGTGACGCCGAGTTGCCGATGGCGATAGTAACACTCAAGCCCCGCATGTACGGCCTTGCCGATGAACAAGCTGGGCGTCGTCGGCGTGCGGATGCCTTCGATGTACCGAAGTTTCCATTTCAGCGGACAGGAGAGCCAACAGTTCAGGCGGGATGGAGAGATGTACTCCCACACCCCGCCCTGTCGCTCCTGCACCGTCTCGAATCCAAGCAGTCCGATGCTCATGCTGCGTTTCCCTCCAACACGCTATCGAGATCGATCTGGCCGTCTTTGATGTTCTTCAAGGTGTCGATCAGCCCGGAAGCGTCCATGCTCGTCAAAGCCGCCAGGGGCTTGCCGAACATCTTCTGGACCAGAGTTTCGAGCCGCCGGATGCCCAAGCCCTGGATCGACTTCGAGAGCTGCTTGGCAAATGACAGTTGCTTCTCGGATGCACTGCGGCCGGCCCCGTTGTGCTGCCCATTGCCGTTGGAACCGTTGCCGTTGGTCCCATTGGCGTGGTTATTGCCCGCACCGTTGCTGTTACCATTGGTGGCATGGCCGTTGCCATTGTGCGATGGCTGGCTGGCGTGGCCGTTGGTGGCACCGTTCGTCGTGTGGTTGACCGTGCCGTTGTGCTGCCGGTTCAACTCTTCGTCGATGGCCTGCTGGGCCAGGCGGAAGACCTGGCGGATGCGGTCGTGGAACCGTTCGGGCTCCTGGATCAAGCTTGAGTCGAGTTCGACTTCCAGATTCACGCTGGCCCCGCGAGAGCCATACTGGTTGTCGGAAACCTTGCGGCTTACGCCGACGTTCGTCTTTAGGGGCATTGTGCCCTCCTATTGGTTGAAAGATTTTGTTCATGTGATCAAAAAGCCGGGCTCAGATGAGCCCGGCCTTTTGCTATCCGCGGCCGGGACTACACGCCCAGCGTCTTGAGTTGCTTGAGCGAGGCCAGCGTCGTCTGGATGGCCTTGTTCTGGCGGCGATGTTGCTTGAGGGCTTTGACGAGGCCGCTCGATTCGTGCATCAGGTCGTGCAGGGCTGTGCGGAACTTCACCGCCTGGTCGATCAAAGCGGCGAGGTCCTGCTGGCTGGCCTTGCGGCGGGAAGCCTTCGGTGCCGTGGTGTCGGTCTTGGCCTGGCCGTTGTTTGCGGCCTTGCCGGTCGTGTTGGTTGTCGGTTCGCTCATGGGCGGAACACTCCTGGGGGTTGCGGGTTGGGGAATGGTGGCTGTCGGTGTAGCTGCGATTTCGCCCTCGGGCGATTCGATGCGAATGGCGTCATCAACGGGCTGGATGGCGGAGCTAGGCTCCAACGGCATCCACACGTACCGCCTTTCGCTGTCCAAACCAGACAGCGGCGAGTCCGCACCATAGAGACATAAGTCTCGGATGCCGAGTTTCATCAACCGCTGCAAGTACGTCCGGTTGATGCTGATGCGGATCGGCTCGCCCGTGCAACGTGAGTTCGTGAGAATGACTTCCGTGGGCTTGGCTTGATCGGCTGCCTTCGCCCTAACGGCAACGTGACCATTAAGGTCGATTGTCACCGGGAAGTTGGACTCTTCGTCGCAGGGAAGCTGTGGAAGGGTCTCGGCCAGGAAACGAACGTCATCCTTGGAAAACTGACAACGGGCTGTGGCGGTGTTCGGATCGAACACATGCCGCGACACATCGGGGTAACTGCCCGTGTTGCCTCGCAGATAGATCGTCCAGCGACCGGCACTGACGACTGCCCAATCGCCGCTTTGTGCGACCGCCACAGGCTGGTCCTGCGGAAGTTCCGGCGAAGCGAAGACCTTGCTTCGCGGCACCAGCACCGGCTTCTGCCAGGGGAACGTGAAGCCGGACTGCATCAACAGGTGCCGGCCGTCCGTGGCGTTGATTGTGCCGTCAGGACAAAGCTGCATGCAGTTGATGGCAAAACGCCCTGCATCGGAGTCAGCAACTTCCGCTGCCGCGTCCAAAGCCTGCAATAGCCCCACGCGATTGGCGGTAAACGCAGTCGGCAGGACCGGGAACTTGTCGGCCAACGGTTCTTTCGCGTCATACTTGACGACTTGCGGCACGTTGCCGGTACGCCACTGGACGCTGATCTGGCCGTCGCCGCTTGATTCGAGATCGACGGGCTCGTCGTTCTTTCCGCCGACATCGGCGAGGACCTCAAACGGCAACCACAGAGTTTCCGTGGGACGATTGCCGGGCACCCGACACTCGATGGCGACGTCGCCGTAGATGGACTTCACGGTTAGACCCGCCTTGTCTCCGATGAAACCGACAGCGGGGCCGTTGCCGCGGAAGTTGCCGAAGGCACGACGCAGAACGCTGCGAAGTTGTTGGGCAAGGCGGCGAGTGATCGTAATCAATGGTTTGTCTCCTTGTGAGATAGTTGAGCAGGAAAAGGATCATGCGAGTTTCCGATGCAAGCGGGCACGCTGCGGCAGATAGCCGGGGCGATTTGCGTCCACCTGGTCCCAGTTGACGGTTCGCGGCTTGGGGAGTGCATCGAAGTCGTCGAGAGATGCGGTGGGATCGAGGAGGCTGAAGCCTCGGTTGCGGATCGTTGCAAGAGCTTCGCCGGTAGCAAGGGCCACGGCACGTTCGAGTAGGCGTTGGGTCATGGAATATCCTTGGGGTACGAAACGAAAAAGGCCGAGTTGCCGTGAAACGTCACGACGACCCGGCTAGGTGAATCCGGTACGATGGATAGGAGGACGATTAAGACTTCTGCCAGCGTCACACGCAAGCAACCCGTACTTTGGCCTTGGCATCGGTCAAGTTCGGGCACTCGTCGGACATAATCACGCACAGCAGCGTGCAGGGCTTCGTGGAATGGCGAGAGTACCGCACGTCACCACGCTTGGGACCGAAGCCGATAAATGATTGGGCGGGCAGTACGGTGTCGCTATGCTCGATTAGCACAGGGCTGTCGTGGTACTGAATGTCCACGGCTTGCGGTGGGCCGCCCTGTTTGTAGGGCAGGAATGAGAACGTGATCCGTCGCCCTTCGCTGGTACGGCAGGAAACGGTGAAACTGTCGTCGGGTACGTCAACGCAAAGGTGCTTGCCACCGTTGAATTCTGCGAATCCGTGCTGCATTGCGGCGTCCGCACTGTGCTGCATCACCATGCAGGGCGAGAAGTTGTCGGGCCTGCCGTCCCGCTTTGCGGCAATTGTCTCGGGAATCTGCGGTGCTTTCTTTGCACGCTTCGTCATAGCGAATCTCCTTGGTTACGTGTCTGATTCTCGCTGGCCCCTAGCTGAAGAAGTGGCTTGGCTCTTGTCCATCGGCTGGGGAAGCCGTGAACTTGTCATAACGCGGCGGGGAGAATACCACCTTGACTTTGGCGATTGCTTCCTTGCGGGATTCCGCCGCTACGTAAGCGTGTTGCTTATAGAACGGTCGGTGAGTTTGTCGAGTCTCCACGCATTGGTACTTCACGTTCCATGTTCTCATAGCGACTTTCCTTGGGTTTGGGTAAACGGTAGCCAAGTCCCGCTGCACAGCGGGACGTGGACCCGTTTGAGCACTGAAAAACAGCCGAGGGGAGTGCCGTCAAGGACCACTGGTGGCTTCAAGCCTTCGCGAGAAACGCAATGGGCACCGGCGGCTGTTGGCCACCAGCATCCAGTCCCTACTGCGTGCTTAGGTGTCAAAGCCGAAGTCCGCTCACGATCATTTCAGGCACTCCGCACTCGGCTTGTCCCTCGGGACATGGTTTTGCGTCAGGCGTCGATTGCTTGCAGGTCTCGGTTGTTGAAAGTCGAAACGATCTCGACCTTGCGGCCGATGACACGCTTGAGTAATCGCGGCCAGGGTGAATCGTGGTTGCGGCACAGGTCGCCCATGTCGTCAACCCAGGTCTCGTCCGAAACCTCATAGACAACGTGCCGTTTCAGAGCATCCTTGCCGCCGAATCGTCGGGCTTTTAGCTTGGCTTCTTCTTCCGTGTCGCCCTTGCCCCAGCAATACGAGCCGATGACGAGAATCTTCATGCTTCCCTCCCTTCGGCCTTGGCAATAGCTGCGGCACACATTCGCGTGGCCTCGGCCAGGTTGCCGCTCTCCCATCGCTCGACAACCGCCCGGCAGGCTTCGATCAGTTCCGGGGCTGCGGCAATCAGTCGAGCGTTGGCTGTTTCCTTGCCATCCAGAATCAAACTACGTTCGGTACGGATCGTGCAAACGTAGATCGCGAATCCGTTGGGCTGGCGGCTTCCGATGCTGTAGCGAGATTTCGGATTCAACGGGGCATCTTGCACGATGCCCCAAGGTCCAGGGGTGTGGCTCATGCTTGCTCCTATGGTTGGGTGGTTGCTTTGGCAATCGCGGCACGAATTCTGGCAAGCAGTTTGCCTACGAGCGGCTCCTGCGTCTCGTCGTCCTCGAACCCGACGATGAAGCTCTCGGCATCGTCGAGGGCATCCAGCAGATTCGGTGCGGCTGACATCAAACGGATATTGGCCTCGTCCTCGTCGGTGACGACCTGACAGGCCGTGCGGGCAAGCGTGCGGCTTCCGGCCTTGACGGCACAGCACGACGTACCACCGGCACCGTCTTGGATAGCGTAGAACGCGACGGACCAGTCCCCATGCGTATGCTTGCTCATCATTCTCGCCTCCCTTCGGCCTTGGCGAGGGCGGCTTCAATGACCTTGCAAGTTTCGTCGCTCAGGTCGCATCCAGCGGCGACCTCGTTAAGGACTTCCTCGCACGCTGCCAGCATGTCGGGTGCGGCGGCGATCAAGACAGCATTGGCCCGGTCCTCCTCGCTCCATCCGTCGGGTAGGCGAGCGACAACGCGGTCTCCGCTGCGGTTTGTCACGACGAACGGCCGGAAATGCTCGGGAATCGCTCCCTTGTTCTCGGTCGTTTTCATCCACGGTCCAGGGGTATGTTTGCTCATGTCGTTCTCCCTTCGGTCTTTTTGTCGATCTCGGCCCATGCACGATTGAAGCGGGCAATTTCCTTGCGATAAGCCGAGATACTTCTCTCGCCAATGTCGAAAGGAACTGGTGCGTCTGACCTTAACCCAGGGCTCGGAAGATTGCCGCCGGTGTAGCCGGTCATGTTGAAGTACAACTCGCTGAACTTGCGGCCCCGGAACATGACGATGAATCGAGGGGTTTCCTCGGCGATTGCACAGCCCTCGCGGGTTTCAATAAGCTCAATGGCTTTCTTCAAGGTTTTCTCCTGGTTAGGTAATCGGGGCGGTAGACGGTCCATAGCAGGCGGCAAGTGCTTCATCGAAGTGCCAGAGCCAATCCCAGCCGGAAAGTTCCGTATGGAAGCCAGGGCACTCACGCGGGTAGTTCTGCTCCTTCAAGGCTGCCGCGGCCTCTGCTCGCGTCAGTTCGCCAAACACGAGGCGGATCAGCGTGCCACACTCGCGACACTTGACCCGCACGACTCCTGCTTCGATCAATTCAACGTCAGGGGTCTTGGTATCAGTAGGCATCGGTTCAGCTTTCCTTTCCGTAGACATGGCCGCACTTGGCACACTTCCACGCGAAGCCGGGTTCGTTGTTCGCGATCATTTCGTTGTGGTCGCATGGGATGCCCTTGGCCTTGGCAATAGCGGCACGGGCCTCGTTAGCCAAAGCCTCCACGCTTTCGCGTGTCGGGGTGAACTTGCCTCGCAACAACGACGCCAGGCATTCCGAGAAACGGACGGTCTGCACGAACAGGTCCGGTGCGGCGGCAAGCATGAAGCCATGCTCCATCAGTTCCGCCCGCGTCTTGTATTCGTCATCCAGCCGGGCGATGAATCCGGCCGTTCCGTCAGCTTCGATAATGTAGACAGGCTCGTCGGGGCCTAGCGTATGGAGTGTCCAGTTCCACTGCATGTTGATCCTCGTTCCTATTTGTGGGTAAGTGGCAAGACGCCGTGGGCTGAATTCGGATCGCTATGCAGCCGACAGGTAGGCACGGATTGCCGTGTACGTGTGGGCGATATTCAGAACGCGGCAGACGCTACGAATCGCCTTGCCGTTTTTGTTTGCGGTCCCGTTGTCGAGCCCAATGGTCATTTTGCGGGCCAGGGCTTCGGGCGTAAGCTGGGAAGCGACATGGGCATAATCAGGGTCGGACGCGAACAGCGTGCGGTACTGGTCAGCCAGGGTTTCGTAGAACGTGTCCAGGTTTACTTGCGTGTGGGATGCTTCGGCATTTATCATGGGAACCTCCACGGTTATTCCTCGGGAATCATGGTCAGCAACTTGTCCGGCACTAGATCGCAGAACTCGTCCACGTTGGCCGGGTTGACGATGCGGAACAGGCCAGGACCACAGGCACGTTCGATCCGCCAGACTTTTGTGTCCCGGAACTCCTCATTCTCGTCGCTGTAGCGGACCAAATCGCCGATGGTTAGATCAGGCAGGGTCATAGTGTTCTCGTCGGGCAGTTCGATGATGACGCTCTCGCCCTCGATTTTGTGCGGCAACTTGCCCGACAAGAGGCGATGCACGACCTTGTGGGTGAAATGGGGATGTGGAAAGCCTTCCACGAAGACGCGTCGCAGCACCTTGCGGTCCTTCTTGAACTTGTAGCCGTTCATGGCCCAACGCAGCAGCCCTGGCGTGCTGGCAAACGAACTTGACTCCAGGGTAAGTCGCAACATGCTTGTGGCTCCTTGATGGGGGAATAGTAAAGCACCCTGCCAGCCAACGACGGCCGGAACGATTCGCTCTCAGGGTTCCAGCGTGTCCTCACGCGGTCAGACTCTTGGCGGACCAGAAGAGTCATCCATGCTTTATAGTGCGTTGGCCTCCAGCCATTCGACTTCGACAGCCAGGGCTTCGCTACGTTTAGCAAATGGACCGAGCAGGGGACCGCCTACGGGCGACATATCCGCCAGCCAGCGTCCTTGCTGGTCAGGTTCGACGTGAGATGCCCTGGTAATTGTCGGGCTGCCGATCGCTGCCAGGTCGATTTCCTCCGTGTAGATGCAGCGGACAGCCCCACCAGGTTCGATGATGATTTGCATGGCCGGTGCCTCTATTTGGACCGACGCAGAATGTTCCGACGCGGGCGATCGACGAGCATGCCGTCCAGCACGCTTGACACCCGCGACATCTCCGTCGCGACGTGCTGACGCAGGCCCTCGTTGTCCCTGAGATCCTGCGGATCGACGCCGCGGATGACCTGCTGGGCCTGGTTGACGAGTTGGTCGAGTTGGTCGCTGCTGCGGACGTTCAACTCGCGGAACCGCTGGAAAAACTCGGTCAGGTTCTCCACCGCCGAGTCACGAAAGATTTTCGGCGACCCATCGTCTTGACCACTCAGCCGCTCCGTGAGATGCGAGATCAGCTTGGCCAGTTCGGCGGTGAACGCTTCTTCGGCAAGCCGCACAGCTTCATCGAACCGGCCCTGCACACGCTCGCATTCCTGCTCGTACAACGCCGGGTTGATGTGCTGAAGGTACTCCGGCGGCTCCATCGGCGGGAAATCGAATCCGATCTCGAACAAGCCTTCGAGCAATGCCGGGTAGTCGTCGCTATTGTACAGGCTGCCCAGTCGCTTCCGGGCCGTGGCCTTCAACTCGTGGTAGTGCCCGTCGAGATTCGTGACGGCCTCAGCCAACTGTTCCTGGAACTCTTGCATCTGTGCCGCAAACGCGTCGATCTTCCGCTGGTGGATCAAGCGGATGCCCGGTTCCGGGTACGGCAAGGACAGCGACTTCCAGTAGGCGATCACCTTGCCGCGGATGGCGGTCACGGCCTTGTAGCCGGGGTGCTTGGTGTCGAGCAGCTTCTTCCCGGCCGAGATGAACTTGGCCTCGGCTCCAAACGGCTCGGCGGCCTCGGCTTTTTGCTCCGCAGTCAAGGACTTGCGGGTGCCGAACCAGGTGAGTGAAACCCGCACGGCAGCCATGGTCGTCCGCAGTAGGTCCGCGGGTGACGTGGCACGATCGAGAACGGTAGTCATATATTATTGTCTTCGCAAAGGTGGGGGTGGGTGGTGAATACGAGAATGCCGCCGTCGCCAACGCGTGATATTCGCAATCAGCGGGCAGCCTGGGGACCGCTAGAACAGCGTTCCCTGCAATGACTCGACGAGGGCAAGATGGCCCTCGGTTTCGCAAGCGGGCACGACATGGCCGGCATCTTCAAGCTGCTCACGCAGCGAGTACCGGCGATGCGGCGGCCGGAAGGTACACTGACGCTCGGCCATCTGGCACTGGGGATTGAGCGGCACTTCGGGCAGTTCGTCGAGCGGCGTGAACCTTAGATTCTCTGCCAGGATAAACTCCGTAATTGAGCCAGGCAGGCCCAACGTGCGGCGTGGCCGTCGCCAAAGCCCATGAACTTTCCTGTTATAGGGCTCGGCCCGTAGCTCCATACGAACGATCCTTGCCCGTTCTTCGTCCGATAGCTCTTCGACCTCTTCCGGCCGCTGATTGGGACAAAAGAAACAAGCTGATTTCGGTGGGATGGGCATGCCGGCGTCGGCGATGGCCTGTTTGCAGCGTTCCAGGTTCCAGCCCCACTCCATGAGCGGGTATTGCCATTCGTAACGCTGGGCATCAGGACTGCCACGGCCGGCATGGACACGATCGGCGGCACGTTCTTGGCGATAGCCTTCGCACGCTTCAAAGCCGATCAGCTTGATGACCTTCTCGCTGCGTGCCCAAGCCTGCTGACAGGCTTCCATGCCACGACAGTACCGGTTCTGTGGTTCGGCCTTGAACTTCAAAGTACACGAGCCGCGATTGAAGGTGGCACCCGGCAGCGTGGCATTGGCGAGCATATTGCCTTCGAGCGTCGAATAGGGAGCCCGCACAGGCCGGTAACGCACGATCGTCAGCGGCGGAAAATCGACGCGGGCGAGCCAGGCTTGCAGGTGCGGGATGAAGCATACGTTGCCTGTTTTTCGCCACCGATATCTGCAAACAGGATCGCTTCGGGCCTGACCTGACGCTCATGGAGACCGACAAGCATGCCGGTGGAATCGCGGCCGACGCCACAAGCGACGACCACGACGCGGTTTTGTAGACATTGCATAAGTCCTCAAGATTTTGTTTTTGTGATCAAAATTGGCGGTAGAACTCGGGCCTACTTGCCCAAGCGTGCATGCTCCCGTATGCTGACGCAGAGCATGCCATGAAGCGACAACTTCCGATAGCTAAAGACGATCACGACCGAAAACTGCTCGCCGACGTTGAGCGAGTGGGCTGGCACGTCGTCGGAATCCACGAGGACGAAAACGGCCCGGCCTACGCCTTCTCGGTCGGACTGTTTCACACGTTTGAGCATCCGGAGATCATCCTATTCGGGCTGCCACACGACACGGCGGGCCGGATAATCAACATCATCGGGAGGCAGGTGCAAGGCGGCTCGCGATTCAAAGCGAACGACCAATCAAACGACGTTGCCGAAGGATTCCCGGTGACATTCAAGATGGTCCCCAAGGATTTCTACCGCCAGTACATCGGCTACGCTCTGTGGTTCTACCGGTCCCTCGACTTCCCCGTCCTGCAATGCGTCTGGCCCGACAAAGCCGGACTATTCGCATGGCAGGACGGGTACGATCATCGCTTTGACCAGGTGCAGCCGATCCTTGCACATCCGTCAGCGTAGTGGCCGCTGCTCAACTGTCGAGAAACAACGAAAGCTGACGTGCCACTGCGGCACTCAGCGATCCGGGCCGGCGACGACGCCCGGTATTGGCAGTGCTTACCACCGGACGCGGGCCTTCGACAGCCAGCACGGTTTGTGGAACCGCGACGGCCTGCTCCATGCGAAACTTCTCCCATACACGCTCGGCATCGCCAAAGTCGATCGTGTCGACCAGCGACCGGGCGAGTTCCATAGTCAAACTTCCGCTTTCGGCCGACATTGCTGCCAAACCTTCGGCGGAGAACTGACCTTCAAGGGCCAGCGAAGCGTCGAGCTTCTGGGCCATCAACGCCATCGCACGGGCCTGCATGCTTTCCTTGTAGTAGAGAAAGTAGACCCGGCACGGGCATTTCTGCCCGATACGCCACGAGCGACGCGATGCCTGCCGCAAGGTAAACAGATCATAACCGGTTTCCGCGAAAATCAGGGTAGGAAAGTTATGATTCCCCGCCGGGTCAAACAACGTCAACCCGGTTCGTATCGGCTGAGGGTGCGAGATAATCACGTCAACGCCCGGAGCGTTCTTCGCGATCCACGCACTGCGGCTGCGGGTCGGCACCTTGTCGGCTTCGAGAACCTTCACGCTGAACCCGGCTTCCTGAATGACCTTCTCCAGCCGTTGCAAGACCGGATGCGTATTGGTGTAGCAGGCGAAAACCCAGCACTGCCGGCCCTCTGCTTTCTCTTGCCGTAGGATTTCAAGGAGTTTAATTTCCTTCGGCCAGAGGACCGTCTTGTCGAGCGTCGGTGGACAAGCGACCGTGACGAATCGCCCGCTTTCGTTGTAGCCGATAGCCTTCCAATCGTAGGGGTAGTCTGGATACGCCAGCAACGCATGCAGCATTGCCGAGAGTAGCTGATGGCTGCCCCGCCGCAAGAGATCGGCAACGGCATCCTTGAGCTTGCCCTCCATATCACGGTAGGCTTGCTCCAAATCGGCAGTCATGCGAACGGAAATCGGATGTTCGTCGTAACTCGGGAGGTCCGCTGCCACGTCGGTCAAGCCAAGGAAGATCGTATTGCCGATCAAATGCCGGCCATACAACGTGGGCATAATGCCGGGTTGCTCTGCTTGGCGTGTAGTCGTGCTCTTGCCGTTGCTGCGGCGATTGTCGGACGCTAGGCTGACCTTCTCGGTGGTAATTGTGTCCACACGGCCGTACCGAGAAGCAAACTCCATGCTGTCTTCCCAAGTCAGGTTCTTGGCCCTGAGACTCTTCGGCGACAAACGGAACAAGAGCGAGCGGACGTGGGATGCTTTGCCACCGATCAGAGTGCCCGTCATGCCGACTACCTTCCGGCACGACGCCACCAGCGAGCCCAAAGCGTTCGCACGGGCAGACGTATCGCTCTTTTCCTCGTGAACCTCGTCGCAAATCAGGTAGTCGAACACGCCCTTCATGTGACGGTGGATATAATCGGCCGGTGCCCAAATGGGTTTGCCGAAGTATTGCCACAACGCGGCTCCACAAGGCCGGACGATCGGATTTCCGTTCTGATCGTTACCGACTTCGATCTCGGCTGTGCAGGTCTTCCGGGAGCGTTCCAGGTCTCGCATGGTGAGGTAGTTGCCCTCGCCTTTGGCCTTGCTCCGCAACTGGGCACCACAATCGGGGCAGCGAAGTACGCCGCTACGCTCCTTCACGGCAGCGGCCCGCCAGTAAGGACCGTTCTTCGCGATCGTCTCACCCATGACGAGCCAGGTCGGTTTCGTCGGTTTGTCGCGAGGATAGGTGAGCATTTCACGCCAAGATTCCAGGGCATGAACGTCGGCGGTGCCCTCGTGGAACACCTGTTGCAACTCGGCCTGCCAGGTTGCGACGAGATGCGGCGGTGCCATTACGATGGCTCGATAGGGTTTTCCCATAGCGTGAGCGTGGACAGTACACGCACCCATCTGGGTCTTGCCGGTGTTGTGGTGAATGATGCCGGCCAGTTCGTAGTTGTGGAATTGTTCAACTGTGAAATCGTAGTACAAATCTTGCCGTAGGAACGTAATTCCAGTAATATACACAGGTGTACTATCACTCCCACTGGAAAGGAGAGGCAATGGCGAAGAGAATTCAGTGGCCGATTGAGGACATGACACGTTGGTATCTTGAGAATGAAATGTCACTCCACGAAATCGGCGAGCGACTCGGGCAAAAATACTTGTCTGTCCGTGCTGCACTGCTCCGTGCCGGAGTAAAAATGCGAGATCGTGGCTGTCGCTCGCATGGACCAGACAATCCCGCATGGAAATCTGGGAAGAAGTATCACAGTCGCGGGTACGTTCTTTTGTGGATGCCAGAACACCATCTTGCGAACAAGGATGGCTATGTCCCAGAGCATCGTCTCGTTGCCGAACAAAAGCTCGACCGTCCCCTCCTGCCGACTGAGGTTGTGCATCATGTGAATGGCAAGAAGGCCGACAATCGACCAGAGAACATCGTGGTGTTCGCATCGAATGCTGAACACCTTCGCACAACGGCGGGCGGTCGAACGCCGAACTGGACAGAGGAAGGTCGTCGTCGAACCTTGAACGGGCTCCGCAAATATCACGAACGCAGAGCCATCCTTCGCCGGTCAAAATCCGGTGGTGATCCGTGCAAACAAATGACCGGCTATTCGACAACTGCACTGAGTACAAGTTCCTGATGCCCTTCACGAACGGCACTAACGCTCTGCCAATGACGCGACGGCCGGTCCTCTCGTCATAGCTCCAGACGTGAAACGGCTCGGTGATCTCGTCCACCCGGCGTGTGGCCTTGGCAACGGGATCGTAGATTTCGTTCTCGCCACCGAGGCACCCGCACTCGCAGCAAAGGAACACGGCCTTCTGCCGGTTCAGGGTTTTGACCGCGGCAGTCATAACATGGGCCTGGGCCGGAAGCATCGCCCGTTTGAGGTCCAGCGTAATGACCGAATCGGTCGAGGGGACGTGCAGAGGCTCGAAAGCCTGGCGGGCACGATCGGCGACCAGCGGACCATAGCGATCCAAGTATTCCTGAATGGTTACACAGTTCATCGAAAAGGGTTCCTGCGTTGATGGTTGAATTCTCACGCCACCATTCGCAGGTGGCCCTTCTTAACGCCCGACGCAACCAGATCGTCCAGTTCATCAGGCTCGGTTTTCAGCACGCCCACGGCAGACGACAAGCCCTGGGCAACGACGATACCGTCGCCTTCGACCATCGCGTCCTTGAGCCAGGGAATCCAGCCTCGCAAGAGCGGCGTCGTGTACCGTGGGCTCGACAATTCGGCCCAAAGGTGGTCGTCACTCATGTCGGGCATGAGTCCGGGGATGTTCGCCAAGGCAACCAAGTGGATCACGCCGGGGGCGAGCTTCATCACGGCAGCATGGTAGCTTACCGGCTTACCATCGAACGTGGCCCTTGCCTTGACCATTTGCTGGCTGTTGTCGCCATCGAGAATGAACTCGGCCGCGACATCGGGCTGATACAACGTGGCCCTTGCCGACTTGACGGCAGTGTCCGGCCCCGTAGCACTGAGGAGCAGAAGGCCCGGAAAGTCCCGCGAATGCCGGCGATGAATCGTGACCTTGCCACCGTATTCGTCAGCCCAAGCCGCCGCATGGCAGCGAAGCCGGAACTGGCTCTTATCGGTCTTAATGACGAGCGGGGGAAGTTCGACCTCGTCGCTCATGGAGTTTCCTTTCGGTTTGTCGGTAATGGTTCTGACAGTAGAGCTTGGCGGGCCGGAGCTTGCGGTGATGCGACATCACACGCCAGGCACCGTCGTTGAACAAAACGATGAAGACGGGATCGCCGTCGTCGGGGAATCGTTCAATGCGATAACGCTTGCTGCGGTCGGTCAATCGCAACCGCTTCCCAAGTATGCGGTGTTGGCTTCGGCTTGGATGCTTGGGCCATTGCAGGTGCGGTTTCATTCTTCGTTACTCCAGGTTCACGATGTTCCCTTGCGAATCCAAGATCCGGATCACCAACCGCGTTCGTTCCGAGATCACAGTACGGGTGGTGACGCTGCCGTCTTCGCCCTGATTCTCGTCGCATGACGCGACGTACTCGTCCTTGGCAGCGGTGCCACGAATGACGTGAGGCGGTTCGTCGGGCGGGCAGATCAAACCGTCGATGTGCCCGCTCGCCAAGAGCATGGCCCTGTGACCGATGCCAGGGCTCATGGGCGGTCTCGGCCGATAGGTCAACTTGTCTGCCGGTCGCTCGATGTGAAATCGCAACGGGCTCTGTGCTACCATCCTGGTCAGTTCGGTATCGGTCGGCTCCGTCTTACGAAAGACTCGTGGTTGCTGGCCTGCCGGCAACTTGTAAACGAAGTGGTCCGCCATCCGGTCTTCCAACCAATCCCTGAAGTAACCGCATTGAGCGAGCGATCGGACTTCTTTCCGCTTGCAGCCCAAGATAATAGTCTCGTTGTACCGGCGGACCTCCTCGGGAAATGGCAGGGCGGAAACCCGGTCAAAACGTGATTGGAAGAACTCAGCCGTTGCGTAGCTGTCAGCCACATCATGCGGGCAGACCAAGGCAAGTACGCCGTTCTCAGCCAGCAAGTGGGCAGCTCTCTCGATGAAGAGGTTTTCTACGCGACCCTCCTGGCCCGTAGCAAAATCATACGGTGGATTTATCCAAGCCAGGGAAAACGAGCCGTAGCTGATCGCACAACGGAGGAAGTCAGCCGGAGCCAAGGATTGGCCCTCGGGCAGCGATTCCCGCACCAGGGCCGCACGATCCTCCGAGAGTTCGATACCGTAGGGCACCGCATGGAGCCCTTGAGCAAGCTGGTGAAGAGCATGACCCTCGCCGGCACACGGGTCCAAAATCGTGCAAGTGCCGGCGTCAGGCGGTCGGAGTCGCTCCAGCACAGCGGCGACGGCGGCGGGAGCAGCGGCATAGAATCCGCCTTTGACTTGGGACATGAGACGAGCCACGTTTAGTTTTCTCCTGTGGATTGGTGGGCTTTGAATGCGAAGTAGAAGCGTGGGCTGGCCTGAAACAAGAGGCTGCCCTTCTGGCCGTCGCTCTTGCGGCGAACGGCAACGATTGGGGCGGCAAAGCCGATCACGTCGAAATCGTCGCCCAACTGATTCGGGTCCCAGACTTGGCCGTGTTCGGCTTCCAGGGCCTCGCGGCTGCCGGGCTTGACATTGATCTCGGCCAGCAATGTTCTGCGGATGGATTCGGTTGAATCGCTCATGCGATCTCCTCGTGAAGAAGGATTGTGTTGACGGGACACGCTAGAGGAGCACGCCTTGCGAAGATTCGACTACTCAATGGCGACTGGACTCCGCATGTTGCAAGTCCGTCAGGGCGTCGTTGAAGACACGCAGCACGCCGACTTTGCAATCGTGCATGCGTAACCGCAGCTCTTCCGTTGGGTGCGATGCCGTATGCAATGCGATCACCGCAGAAGTGTAGGCGGTCAGCGTATCGTGGAACCTGTTGAACAGGTCTGCGTATTTCAACTCTGGCATGCGGCCTCCGGTACTGGGTAAAGCTCTGCACCCATGGCCGTCCTGAACTGGTTGATCCGCCTGACGAGTGCCGCCCGTCCGCGTCGTGCCAGCAATTTATCCTGGGGCCAGCGATGCGGATCAGCAACCTTGTAAGAACCCCACGTCCAGAACAAGCTGAAAATCATGAAGTGCCGCTCGCTCATCGTGCCGGCGTGGTAGCGGCGTTCCGCGTCGTCCAAACTGTGTTCAGCGAGATAAGCGATCTCGTCCGCCAATCGTTTAAGGATTCTCTCCAAGGTGTACGGCCTCCGTTTTTGTCGAGTTTCGCCGGCCCGCAGCATTTCCCAAAGGTCGTCGGGAATAGGCTCGTCAATGGTCTCCCCGAAGCACTCCCGCTCTTCGTCCTCTTGACTTGCGGGTCTTGCTGGGGCCGGTTCAAGGGTGGGGTGCATTCTCTCCACTTCATCCCAGGTCCGGTGCGTGAAGAACCATCCCAGGTCTTCATAGGTGACTTCCAATCCACCCCTTTCACTCTCGCGATAGGCGATATTGGTCTCGCTCCCTAGCACCCGGCGTATGATTGGCTCTGCCTGCTTGCCGGCCATAGCGGTCTCCTATTCGGCGGTTTGTGCGTGTTGAAAGAAAAAGGACCGGTCGTGCCGATCTTGCGACGGCACGCCGGTCCTCCTGTATTGCTTGAAAGCGATAGCACGCCTTACGTCTCGGTGATCTCCTCGTAGTCCACTCCCGCCTTGAAGCCGTGCATGTAGTCCTCATTGTACACGACGTAGAACTGCCCTTCCCACTCGACGACGAGCATCCCACCGTGCTCGTCGGTCATCTCGATGCCGTCCTTGACGTGTTCCGCCTCGGCGTAGGTTGGCAGAGGGTGCGGCTCTGCCCGGCTGTGCGGCTCAGGCAAGTGCAGTGCCTTGCGGCAAGGGTATTTCCGTTCCCATTCTTCCTGTGTCATGTCTGCGTTCCTGTGAGTGTGGGATACGTACTAGCGAGCGGCGGTCTCTTTGTAGCCCTTCTTGATCTTTTCTCCGACGAGCTTCTCGACATGCTTGGTCGCCGCGTCGACGTCGGCCAGCGTCTTGGTCTGCGTTTGGCCGTTGGTGCCGATCTTGCCGAAGCGAACAGTGACGTCCTTGCCGCTCTGGGCAATCTCCCAGAACTTGGCGGAGCTTCCCTCGACGAACTCGAAATAGCGTTTCATGGCTGTCTCACTGGGTTGTGGTTTGACTGGTTTGGAACGAGTAGGACTCGGCACGGCCGCTTTCGGTTGTGCCAAGTCTGCCCGCACACGCACGAACGACGGAAATCGCGGTACGCCGCGATCCGTCATCTCCTGGTAGCGGTAGGTAATTGTACTGCCGACAGCCGGTGGATTCTCGCGTTGGGCATCCGAGAAGCCCGTGCCCACCGAAAATGTCTGGCCATCCGGCAACTCCACGACCACGGCACCGAGCCGCCCGGCGTGACGGCCTTTGCCAGGCAGGTGCTCCATGACCTTGCCTTCGGCATCGTGGAAGGTTTTGACCTTGAATAGCGTGGTCGAGCGTCCGGCCTCGTATTGCGAGCCCGGCTGCCTGAGCATCAGCCCTTCGCCACCCAAAGATTCGACGCGGGCAAGCTCTGCCTTGAGAGCGTCGGTGCTGGCACAGCGGATCTGGTCGAGCACGCTCGCATACTGCGGTCGCTGCTGGCGGATCATCTCGGCAAGGGCCTTCTGCCGCTCCTCGAATGGGCCGCTGACGCCGGGAGCGTCAAACAGCACGTACTTGATCTGCTGCCAGTGATCGCTCTTGTCCTGACGACGGACGATGCTCACGGTTCGCTGGAATGCCTTACGGGCGAGCCACAATTCACCGTCGAGCGGCACGCTGGGCAGGCCGGCGACGAACCAGTCGGGAGCATGGTAGACGTTGCCGAGCCGCGAGAGGAATTGCTTGCCGTCCCACCATGCCCTCACGCCGTCGAGCTTCTCGCTCATCCACCAGCCGGTCAAGTCCGTGTCGTTTTCCCACGGATGGGCGAGGAGCAACTGTGGTGCGGTATCGCCGTCTTCCTTGGCGGCCTTTGGCACTGCCGGGGCCAGAGAGCCCAGCCGGTCACGCTCTGCCTGCTCGCCCCGGAGACCTCGGATGTGTTTGCAGGTCCGGCGTTCGATCGACACGGACTGATTTCTCCAGGCCGGGCAAGTGCAGGAATAAACTCCGCCGACGTTCTTCAAAATGTAGGGAGTACGGGCCGAGCCTTTGACTTCGGCGGTTTCGCCGTCTTTGAGATCGGGCATGTTGTTGTCCTTGATGGAAAGAGGTTTGCAGATAGCGGAGAGTGCTGCGGTTGCGTTCATTATAGACCCGCGTACCGGGCAAATCACCAGTTGACGACGCCTACCGCGGATGCGGTTCGCAGGGGACGGATGGGCCGCGGCGTTTTGCTTTGCTTGAACGCGGCACGCTCTTGCTGGATGAAATCATCGGTGGTCTGCTGCTTGATCTCGGTGGCCGTGACGAAAACCGCACCACCGGCGAATTCGCCCACGATTGGCTTCGAGCAGGTGTTGGCGTAGGTGAGCGACCAGCACTGATCGGGCCGGAACCGCTTGAGGAACTTGTGGACGAGCCAGGCGACATGTTCGGGATTGCCGTGGGTGTCGGCAGAGAGCCACAGAGAGCGAACCCCGCGTTCGTCTTGAAAGGCGAACTCAAAATCCAGCACGTCATAGCGGCAATCGAAGTCCGGGTCGTCACGCAGAAAACGCGGGCCGGTGTAGTCTGGATCGCCAGGCATAGCGGCTATCGCCGGATCGTCTTCGACGAATTCGCGGTCGCCGAAGGCCACGATCTTTTGCAACTGCTCTTCGAGCCAAGCCGCCTCTTCGGCAGTCAGCTTGGGCAGCATTTCGGAAAACTGCAAATAGTTGTCGGCCATTGCGGGCCTCCGTAGGGTGTTGAGATGATTGCCTTGCCTGCCGTGGTCAGCCTTTGATAACCTCGAAGGTTTCCAGTGCGGGTACGTCCGCGGGCAGGCACTTACGTAACTTGCCGTGAAGCCGCTGGAGTTTGCGTTGAAGCCTTGCAGCGTCAACGTCGCCGCTCTGCATGTCGGCCAGGATTGCAATGAGCTTATCGGCGATCGGCTTTATTGCTGAGGTTTGCACAATCGGATTGCGGTTGTGGTCGGTTAGTTCCTGGACAAGGCCGCAGGCCGGATGGAAGGCCACGACCTCTGGATCGTAATCGTACTTGCCCTCGGTGTAGCGGACGAATGGAATCTTGTGCTCATGCAGAAAATGTTCCAGGCCGTCGAACTCGCCCCAACTGGCTTGGTCATCGTAGAGCCTGAGCGTGAGCAGGCCATCGCCGTTATCGACACGTGCGGCCAGCAATTCATCGACGGTCGTGGGGCCGAACGGAACGTCGCCCCATTCCAACGATACACGCTCCGTGGCAATGACGCCGCACAGTTCCTCGGCAACGCGGCGGCGGACCTTGCTGCCAATCTGGATTTCTGCTGCCAGTCGTTCGGACATTGTCTTCGGTCTCCTTGAAAACACGGTTGTGAGGCAGGGCTGAGCCGGCCAAAAGTTCCGGCGGACAAGCCTGCCAGGGCATCAGTTGCGGTTGTGGTTTTCCAACTTGCCTTGCTCGATAGGAATGAGCTTGCCGCACTCCGGGCAGGTAGCAAGGCGATTGTAAGGGCGTTTGTTGCGGACCTGCTTGACCCGGTATTGCCGCATGAGTTGCAGCGGGGTCTTGCCGCTTGCTTCACAGTGGTAGTGTTTGAAGTGAGTCATGGAGTTATGCCTCGCCAGGACCGCTGACCTCGACATTGGATGACGGGCACGGGTCCAGGTGCTGGAACCAGAGCAAGCAGTCCTCCGGCAGACGAAGATCGAAACTGAACGTCTCAAGGTTCACCCCGGCGTAGGGGCTTTCGGTCTTGTGCTCCTTGACCTTGCACAGGGTCTCCCATGCCTCGGCCCGGCCATTAGCGATCTGTTCGGGCGAGAACCTGATCCGTGCCTGAAACGTCATGCGGCGTTGGGCGAACTCGTCAAGCGACTTCGCGGCCTTGGCGAGGGCCTTTCGCCAGCGGCGGATATAGGCTTCCGGCTCGGTATGACGCTGGCCGTAAAGCACCATGCCGCCGCCGCAGCAGTCCGAAGCCCGTTCCACGATTTCACGCATGACTGCACATTCCGATCCGATGGCGATGGGATACCAGTCGCGGGTGCGTTTTTTGTTGTCCCAGGTCCAGCAGTTGTTGCTGCCGTGCAGTTCGCAGGCCACGAGAATGTCTGTCATAGTGGCCGACAAGATCGGCGGGGAGGCGAAGTGCCTGCATGTCGTAGACAATGCCATAGCTCATGGTGTTGCTCCTTTGCAGAAAGAAGGGGCGTTTTTGGGAATGGGTCCGTTCACAAGTCACGCTTGCAGAATGGAGCCGGTAGCCGCTGCTCGGGCGATGGCTTCCCAGGTGAATTGGGCTTCCAGGTGTTGCAAGTCGGGCACGTAGACCGTGGCAAACTGGTTCCTTCGGCCACGAACGGCACAACCGGGATAAACTTGGTTTCCAAACCGCACGCTGACGGGTGGGAGCGTGTCGCGTGCTTGCTGGGTTGTCATGGCGGATGGTCCTTTCCTGGGGCTACGGGCTATGACCCGTAGTGGTGGTCGCCGATCGCGGCGACGGCAGTTTCGATGCCCTCGATGTAGGCAGGCGTCGTCACGTCGATGCCGGCACAAGCATGAGCCAGAATGAGAGCTTCCATCCCATCAACGGTGGCGTTGAATGTCCTTGCGGCGGCAGTGCCGGTTTCGTCTTTGAGATCGCTCGTGAGCTTGCCGCAACCGGGGTCCCCGGCAGCAGGGTCGTGATCCAAGTGGATCGTGATGCCGTAGCACGGCAACCGTATTTCGATACCGGCAGGCGTCTGATCGTTGGTCGTAGGGCTTGGCCCACAGGCTCCGCATCGTCCGTTGGTGTGCAAGGGCAGGTCTTTTCGGCCGCAGGCCACACAGGGGACGTTGGATTCCGGGTCGTCCTCATCGAGGCAGTCCTCCTCGTCATGCGACCAATCGGCAGGCCCAAGAGTCTCGCTCCCGACCTGACTGGCGGTAAGCGTCTCCATACGCGGCCCGTAGGCCCTTGCCAACTCGAAGGTCGGCCCGGTGCCGGGACCGCACTCAATCTTGAAATGCTCGGCTACCTTGATAGGGCATGGATACTTCAACTTGTCGTCGGGCACGAAGTAGAACGTGAAAACATCCAGGTCGTCCTCGTGGCGGAACAGTGCGATGTATAGGTCCGGTGTCGGTTCGCTGGGCGTTGCTGGCACATCAGCTTGCACTGGCGGCCACGGCTTGACCTCAGTGATCGCCGTAGCTCCGGTCTCACCGAAAATGGCGGTAAGCCTCTTGCGTGTCGCATCGTCGATGCCTTCGACATAGCCGCCAACGCTTACAATCGTACCGCGTCGGCTCAATTGGTCCGCGGCCTTCATAACCGCATCTTCGGCATCCAGGGCGTCCACGACAACTACACAGGGGTCGTTGTCGAAGAACGGCATTTTATGGCACTTTACTCGATAGGTTGTCATGCTTGGGCCTTTCTGGTTGGTTTCGACGGGACACGACGGTTGCACTGGCCGGCGTCACACCGCTTGGATGCTGCGAATCGACGGGATGATGTCCTTGCCCACGCTCATGCCGCGGCGTTTGAGGACCTTGGCAAGTGTCGGAAAATCATCGGCGGGCATGCCGTAGTCTTCAGCGACTTCGATATACTCTTGGCTCTGCTCGACCGGTTCAGCTTCGCCATCGAGCAGCCTGACGACGGCTTCGGCCTCGCTTTCGGCCTCGACCCGGTACTTCATGGCGTGCAACTCGTACTGCTCAATTTCAAAGGTAGGCATGGCTGCTCCTCGTAAGCAAGTTGGGGTTAGGTGGCGGGTTGTACGGTCGTTGCCAGCAGTTCTTCCATCGCCGTCAGTGGCAGTTCGCCGGTAGTTACATCCAGGTCCGCGTATTTCGGGCTGGCTGTCCAGATGATCGAGAACTCCGCCCGAAGCGGCGAGGGACTGACCTGGACAATCATCTGGTCGCATTCGGTTCGCTGGGCTTCGTGGGCGTTGAGATCGACGCCATCGGGCACGACGGCATATTCTCGCCCTTCAAAGTCAGCCAACCAGTCGCGAGCGGCCTTGTTACGCCTGCGGCGGCCAGCGGTCGCTATGGCCTCTTGGCAGGCATCGAGGATGTTGTGGTCGAAGAACTCTGCCGTGCTGCCCCAGAAGTAGAGTTCGTACAGATTGCTGTCATGCTGTCGGGCCTCGCGGGCCAGGACAACCCGGCTGCGGATTTGCTCGGCGAGTGCCGGCGTCAGTTCGACGATGGCATAATCGCAATCACCGTTACAGTGCTGGTTCGAGCTATGGGCATTGAGGATAAGGTGCATGGTTCGTTCCAATCGAAGACGGAAAGGGCAAACAGAAGGGCGAGAGATCGTCTCGCCCCTCTGCTTGCCGTGGAAAAGAGCATCGTCACTTGCACGCCCGGTCCAGCCGCTTCCGAGCCGCCCACCATCCCGCCAGGGGCAAGCCCTGGCAGTAGGCAGCGTAGGTTTGGGCAATGACCTTGCGGATCAAACGGCGATACATGGCGATGGGCATGGAAAGTCCTTATCGAGGGAAGGGACTGCCGCAGCGGTCAGCCCGAAGCGGCGAAAGAAACGGGCGGCCCGGTGAGTCGCATACCAGCGACGGCGGGCCGGATTGAGAGAGAATCGACGTTTACGGGTTCCGTCTGGCATGGCTACTTCCTTGTGCCTTGTTAGTTATTCGATGGGTCCGTCCGCCGCAGCTTGCGGCCAGGCTTTGCCGGCGTGGAATTCTGGTAAATGCCGCTGCACTCGGCATCGAGGCACCGGCCGGAAGCCCACGAACGCAACCGCTCGACCGATTCGGCGGCTGTGACAGCTACCGGCACGACATTCTGGGCCGCCGCAGTCAGCGGCAGGTCCAGCAATGCCGCCAAGCGGCAGCAAGCTCTAATCTCGGCACCTGTCCACTGCTGGTCGTTCGGCTTGGCCTGATCGGCGTCCAGATCGAACAGCCGCAGGTAGATGTCCCAAATCTTCCGCCGCTGCTCACTGCTCGGCAGATCGAGAAAGAAGCAGCCGTCGAACCGTTCGGCACGCGAGAACTCCGGCGGCAGCTTGGAGATGTCATTGCATGTGCAAATGGTAAAGACATCGCTCTGGTGGTCATTCAGCCAAGTGAGGAACGTGCCGAACAGACGGGCCGAGACGCCACTGTCGCCAGAACTTGCTACGCCCGACAACGCCTTCTCCACTTCGTCAATGAAACAGATACATGGTTCCATTGCATCAATAATTTTCAGGGCCTGACGGATGTTCGCTTCGGTGCTGCCAACCAGGGAGCCCATGAGCGAGCCGATGTCCAAGATCAGCGTGGGCCTGCCCGTTTCGGCACCAAGGGCCTTGGCGAAAGCACTCTTGCCCGTGCCGGGCACCCCAAGCAACAGAACCCCGCGAGGACGCCGCAGCGGATCTCGATGACCCTGACGACGCATTGCTCTCAAGCAGAAGCTCTTGAGCGATTGCAGTCCGCCGAGGCCGTCGAACCGCTCGCCGCCGCGATGGAGTTGCAGGAGGCCGCTTTTCTTTAGCGTTTGCGACTTCAATTCCCAGATGGCGTCGGGCCGGATGTTGCCATGCCGCACGATGCTCAAGGAATACGCTCCCTCGGCCTCAAAGCGGGTCAGTCCGGCGGCAGCATCGAGCACAGTGTTCATTTCCTCGCCTTGCGGAAGGTCGCCATCTTCAGTGGCGATGCTTCTGGCAATCTGCTCAAGCTGGTCGCGGCCAGGGCAGGTCGTGGTCCAGCACCACGAAGTGCTTTTCAAGCTCGGTAGGGATTTGCACGACGGCCGACAGGACCACGATGAAAGTACGATTCTGCTTGCCGGTGCTGATTTGCTTGGCCAGGGCCTGCACGATCTCCGGCGAATTCAGGAACCTGTGGAAGTTCGTCAAGCAGAGAATGGCCGAGCTATCCGGCGACGCCAAGGCGTTGATTGACCTGATAGCGGCGAGTGGATCGCTGCCGGCGTCGGCGGCCGTGTTCTGGCCGGGGATTTGCAAACCGCTGGCAATATCCCAGACGGCAAGCCGCCACTTCTGGTCGCGGCAGAGTTTGGCAATCTCGGCCAGGGCATCGTCATGTTCGTGGGATTGCACCCAGAGCCCGGTAAAACAGGCGGAAATGTACTCGGTCAGACGTTGAGTAAGTGTCATGGAGGTTGCTTTCGGTTACGATAGAGTGATGAACGAGAAAAGGGACGACCGTGAAACGCTCGATTTGCCGTCGCAGCCAGGCACCTACGCCTTACTTTTGGAGGCAACGGCTAAGCAGGAAGTGCCCATCGGCAAGCTGGGCGTGCTGCACATGATGCCGGGAATCTACGTTTACGTCGGCAGTGCGTTAGGACCGGGCGGATTGGCGGCACGCGTGGGCCGGCATGCCCTTTGTGAGAAGACGCAGCATTGGCATATCGATTACCTGCGTGCCGAAACGCAACTGGTGGCCGTGTGGTACGCAAGAGGAACGAAGCCACGGGAATGCCACTGGTCCAAGATTATCGAACGAGCGGCCGGGGCACAGATTCCACTTGAGGGATTCGGTGCGTCGGATTGCCGATGCCGGTCCCATCTACAATACTTTGCGAATCTGCGAACTGCGGAGGCCGTTCGATCCCAGTTGAAGTGCCGAGCGATACGATGTGCCCAAGATTGAGCCGGCGTCCTACGCCTTCTGCTGTTGTCGCTGATCGACCACGGCCGTCTGATGGAACTCAGCGGTAAGCTGCTCGTCGATCCGCTGGCCGAGGGCCTGTTCGATGAACTTGCTGGCATCGCGGCATGACGAGCCGGCGAAGCCTCTGGTGGTGACGGACGTTTCGCCCTTGGGACTGACAGTGATTTCGATTGTCTTGCTCATGCGGCACCTCCTACCTGAATGGTCAGTTTGAGCGAGCCGTCGGCCAGTTGGCTCTCGGTGACGACGTGGCCTTTGCGGCGAGCTTCGATCTTCACTTTCTCTGCCGCGTAGGCTTGGAGCAGGCGGTCGAGTTCCTTCGGATCGCCCCAGTAGCCATTCATGTTGTCGTAGGCCAGTTCACCGCTGGCAAGGTTTGCGACGGCCGGAAAATCCCAACCGGGTAGCCTCACGGCAAGCCCTTCGACTTCGCGGTCATAAAGCTGGGCCTTGCCCTGCACCGGAGCAGGTAGCCGCAAACGATCGCACGCGGCACGGACGGCGGCGGCGTCTCTGATTTCCGTCTTGATGGTAACGGTGTGACTCATGGTTCTCCTTGGTGGTTGCGATGCAGATTACATCATGTGGATTGCGAGTATGTCAGCGTTGGCAGGTTTCGGCAGTGACGGCTTTCGCGTCGGCGGTGCCCTGAGCGGTCGGTGTTTCCTCCCAGACGACTTTCACGTCCCAGCCAAAATGCTCGAAAAGTGCTGCAAGGATGATCTCGGCGGCTCGCTTGGCGTGTTCGATATTTTCCTTCGAGCCGGCGGCCTGAGCAACCAACCGCTGGGCCTGTAGAAATACCTCGTCGCGGAGGCGGTCTTGATCGGAGTGCCACGGAATCCAGGTGGTCGTCTTGACCTCCCAGGTTTTACACCGCTCATGGTCCAGCCTTGCTTGTAGGACTTCCGGTTGCGGCAGGCGGATAGTAGCACGCTTGGCCGCTTGATCTTGCTCGGTGATGGTTGCTTTGCTCATGTTCACGGCAATTAGCGAATCGCCGCGAATCAACCAGGCCCCGCGGCAACCTTCACCTTCACCGATCAGAACATCGGCAACATACACGCGGCTGGTAACAAGCTGGGAAAGTCGTTCAAGCCGCTCGATCGTCGCCGGACCTTGACTGGTCACGACGATCGGCGGCGATTGGTCGACGCGAAGTTGACGAAGGCAGACCAGCAGACCGGCAAAGACGGCCAGCAGGCCAAAGGCTAAGATTATGGTTTTCAAGGTCCCTCCTTATTGTCGGGTGGCAATGCCGGGACGGTTTCGGCGTGATAGCCGGTCTCAGGGGCCGACCACTGAATCGGATGAGGCTTCGGTGCATCGGCTTGCTTCGAACAACCGGCGTATACGACGACGGCTGCGGCGGCGATGCCGATGACGGCTCGGATGGTAGGTGGCATATAACTGAGGGTTACGATCAGAAGAAGGATGTCAGGCAGAATCGCCATCAACAGCAGCAAGGCGATCGGAGCCACGAGACAGACGGTGCCGATGGTCTCTTTGCTGGGAAGGTGCTTGATGAATCGCTGGCGAAAGAGCCAGGCGAGAATCGAGATGGCGACGATGGAAGCGGCGAACAGGACAACGGTAATCATGGTTCTTTCCTTTCGGAGTGTGGTGCCAGGAATCGAAGATTCGTAGGCGGATGAGTTAAAGAGAACGGTTTTGCAGAGCACAGGATTACTATGCCGTGCGGTTGACAGAGATTGAGCGGGCCGGGCAATGAAGGGCCGGCAGACTTTGATCACAAGATCAAAAAGCCGGCGTTGACGTTCGGCCTCCTACGAAGCGATTTGAGGCCCTGGCCGTCGAGGTGGCAGTTCAGGCCAAGGTCGGCCCAGAAAGAGCCTAGAAGGGCCATTCTGCTCCATTAGAGGGGTGGTAGTGGCTGGTCGGCTGTCGATGGCCTGAGTTACCTGGAAATGGCCGACTTCGAGAACCCTTTTCAGGCTTACTCGACAGTTACGATGAGATCAAAAAATTTGCCACTTCTTCTTCTTCGATAGAAGAAGAAGAAGAGATATACAGGTCCAAACACGCGAAGTTTTGTTCTCCATGCACAAACCCGAAGTTTGTTCATGTGATCAAAATGTTCGGCCGGCAATACCGAACGTAGCGTCCAGTCACGACGCAGGCCCGGCAGGAAACCTACCGGGCCTATCGACCGAATCATTGCCGAGCTACGCGGCGTTGCCTTCGTTGCCGCCGGTGAACTCCTTCCACGATTCGGCGAGTTCGCGGCGGAGTTGGGATACGCGGCCTTCGCTCACGCCAAACTTGACGGCGGCATCGCGGGTACGATTGCCGAGACTGAGGAACTGGGCGACCTTTCGATCACGGCTCTTCAAGCTGTCGAGCCAGTCCGCGAAATCGACCCTGAAAGCGACCGTATCCGAGACCGGTGCCGAGCGGGTGTCCTGTACGACCGCCTCTTGCCATTGGTTCTCGTCGTCTTTCTCGCGGTGGTCGAGCGACTCGCACTTGAAGTTCTTCAGCCGCTGGGCATAGCCGGAGAGGACTTCCTTCACGTTCAACGATGACCCTACGCGACGCCCATCCGCGATCTGAGCCGTGGCGTATTTCGCCAACACGGACGGGTAAGCAAGGCTCATCCGCCCGCGACGGACGAGTGCTACGAATGCGACCAGGGCGTTGGCGATGGTTTCCTGGATGGCGTCCTGGCGGGCTTCACCATGCAGGCGACGGAATGCGAACTTCGCGTGGGCAACGATTTGCGGAACCATCGAGAGAAAAACGCGGTGCCAACGAGGGCGGGGTGCCGGACAAGCAGCAGCAACGGAACAAACCATGATGTGAACTCCTACGGCCGCCCCATAGCCAGGAGCGGCTATCTTGAGGTGGGGGTGGAAGCCGTCGATGAAAACAGTGCCCAACAGCGGCGAAACCGCGATTTTGGGCTCCGGAGCGACCTGCTGACGGGTAAAGCAGGGCTCAAGTTATACTGCCTTGCGGCGTACTCTTTTTTTAGCATTTGGGCGGCACTTGCCAGCGACGAGGGGTGCTGGTACTGTTGTTGGCAATCGCGGTAGACCGAACTTCCCAAGACCTACACTGCCACCGTCGAAAGAGTTGGCGTGGCCGTGCTAGTGAACCTCACAGCGACGAACAAGGACAACCGAGCAATGGCCAAATGGTATGACTACGTGATCGAAGTCGCGATGCGGCTGAAGACAAAGGATGCCACCCCAAAGTCCTTGGATGCTTTGAAGGAGTATCTCGGCGAGCAGTACGTGATTAGCGAGTCAAGCATGGTAAAAGACATGTTGGGCTTCGACCCCGATGAATTGAACGACGAGGACCAGGCTGCGGACGAGCTTACGGCTACGCTGCAAGTGCAGACGGCGTTTACCGAGTCGCAGATGGACGACGATGAGCCGACCGAAGAAGCCCTTGCGGAACTTCACGCCGAATTGACGGCCTATCTCGAAGCCAAGTATCAAGTCGAGGACCTGGAGCTACTTGACGATGGGCTTAACTCGTACTTGCTGGGCGAGCGGGAAGAGGACGAATAGAAGGAGGATTGATCGTGGCCAAAACCTACATCACCGACATCTCGGATTACCTCAACAACATTGGGCTGCTCAAAAGAGACATGCCGGCCCCGGTCAATCGCATGGCCGAGTTCCTGCTTGCGATCATTGAGGCCGTGACGCCAAAATGCCCGACCGTAGGGCACGACACGGGCGTGCGGTGCCGCAAGCGTGGCTGCAAGGGCTCCATCCATGCCTCGCTTCAGTCGGCAGATGGCAGAATTACTTGGTGGTGCCCGCTTTGCGAGCAAAATGGCGTGATTAGCGGCTGGCATGGCACGAAGTGGGACCACACGACAGGCCCATCGGCACCGCCGATCGTCACGTACACGCCACGGGAAGGCCAGTACCTCGCCTACATCTATTACTACACGAAGCTGAACCAGCAGGCACCCGCCGAACGCGACATGCAGGTCTACTTCCGGGTCACGCCGCCGGCCGTGCATGACATGATCGTGAAGCTAGAAAAGCACGGATTTATTAGCAAGGAGCCGGGCGTGCCACGGTCGATCCGGCTGCTGCTAAAGCGGGAAGAACTGCCGGACCTGGAATGAGAGCAGGCTATGACCTCAACTTCGTCTGCCAGTGAGCTGATAATACTCCTCACGAAACCAAGACCGACCAAAACACTTCCGAAGCCAATTCACTCGTCGATTATGGCACTTTCCCAGGCGACGGCGACTCTCACATGGGCATTGTCGCTTATTGGCATCTCGCTTCTTCATCGAGGCCAGCAGAAACATCGACCGCAGAGCCTCCCCGCTCTCCACGCCAAAGAGATCCTTGTAATCTTGCCGAATCCCTTCGGCACCGTGGGCAAGCTCACCGAACGGAAGTTTGCCATGCCGCTGAAAATACGAGAAGCCGTAAAGATATGGAATCAAGCATCGCTCAACGAATCGCAGCAACGAGGGCTGACGCCCCATGAGAAAGCGTTGACGCAAAGATGACCCTAAGCATAACGTGCCATCCGGGTGCTTGTGGAAGCCGGTAGGTATGCGGCCACCTAGCTCTAGTACGTGCGGTAACGGTCGAGGAAACCCTGGTGCGACCGAGATTTCTACTTCGTAGCAATCATCAATTCGTTCGTTGGCCGCGTGCTCCGCTGAGAACGACAGATTTCCCGCAACTTGCAAATTGCCGTCCGCGGTTGGCACGACGGCCAGTTCAGGAAACCGTCGCAGCACTTCTTCGAGTTGCCTGTTATCCGGCCTGGCTAAATCAGAACACATTCTTTCTCCAGGGCCGTGGTGCAGGGCCAATCTTCACGACAGGGGCCGCAGAAGTGGGCCTGGAGACTTGGCCCGTTACCGCGATTCCAAACGCGGCCAGTTCCTTCGTCTGGTCTTCCGGCAGGCCAACAGCAAAACGCCTCTCGACCATCGCCGGCAGTTCCGTCTTGCCAAGGTAGTCCCGCAGATTGCTGATATCGGCCTTCACCTGAGTGTGCCAGTTCCAAAAGTTCCTTTCGAGGCACTCGTCAGAATTCCATCGATCCGCAAAATCCTCGTCGGGATGTACGGGATTAGGAATCTTCGGCTTCGTGGCACCGACAAAGGCCGGCATTCGCTCGACGATGTTCGCAAGGGCATCATAGATGTCAGCCTCGCCATCGTAAGCGTGGGCGGCGAGAGTCGTGATGATCATGGAGATTGGCTTGATCGAACAGTTCTTCTGAAACACCACGTCCCGGTGCCGTTTGAGGATCTGGATCGCCCGTTGCAGCGGAGTCTTCCACTCCCAGGCCGGGACTTTGTCGATGGAGGCATACGCCTCCGCCAAGACCAGTTGTCTTGCCCGCCCTTCTGCGACGACTTTCATCCGATCCTCGAACCACTCAGCGAAGCCACCTGGGTTGCTACAGGGCCAGTCAGGGTCGATGACCTCGTATTTTGGGTGCTCCTTGTCCGTGATGGCAACCGATTTCATCGCAAGGTGCATTGGAACTCCCTGCTTCAGTAGCACCGCCCTGCAAGCGTCATCTTCGGGTATCGACGGCAGAATATCCATGTGGAAGCTGACCGCATCGGCGTAGTTCAACGTCCAGCATCGCTTCTTCTCTTTTGCTGGTTCCTGGAAAGAGTGGGCCGCGGCATAAGCCTTGATTTCGTCCCCGATCAGATGCTTCATTTCTTTCTGCGAAAAGACGCTCTTCGACATAGCCACTTCGCACACGAGATCCAGGTCATACGTTTCGGATTCGAAAAGCGGACGGACGACCGTGCCGTAGCGAAACGATCCTTGCGGATACACATGTGAATCGAACCCAGCAACTTGGGACTGCTCACGCGAAAGCCATTTGCCGAGAGAGTGATATCGGTCGGCGGCCCTTTGGTAATAGGACGGCGGTATTTCGAGCAAGTCAACCACCTGATCCAGCAAGCGGTTCATGTACGCATCGGTCAAACTCATTACGTTCCTCCTTCTGGAATACTGATTGCTTCAACGAAGCCGCCCAATTGATTGACTTGGTCATAAATCACCCAGGGCATATCGGCCTTGGGCATGCGAACACGCCCGGTTTCGATGGCGATGGCGACTGGGGCTGCGGGAAAAATGTGGAGCCTGGTCGTTTGGCCGTGACAAGCCTTGATCTTGTCAAGCAACGGACGCATCGTGCTCCGAAAGCAGGCCAATTGTTCCCGCGACTTCAGGCAGTCGTTGTGCGGAACAGGGATCGTGACCTTCCAAATCGACGCGTCCTGTCCTAGCACGGATTGAATCCTGTCTTCGGTAATCGTTGCACTCAACGACAATACCAATGCAGGCTTCCCGCCGTGTACGCGAGGCTCCTCGACGCGAAGTTGCAGGCCGGGCGACTGTTCAGGCCAACGCCAGCCCTGGGGCTCTCGCTGGAGTTGGAAAACATCCGTCGGAGCAATATCGGTCAAGAGCGTGCCCAGCATTATCAGAAGCGGTTGTGGGGCCAAGCCGAAAACCGACAAATGCGTAATACCGCCGCATGCCATTCGTTCATGGACACGCTGGCTGAATGTCGTTCTCAAGTTCTGGCCCTCGACCGCCCAAAATTCCTTGTCCCGGTCTCGAAACGAGCTATTGATCATCCCCAGTTCGATCGCCTTGTCATCTGCCGGATACCTGTCTGGAAAAATGGCTGATGCCGTGCTCGGGAACGACAACGGTGAACTATGGTTGCCGATGTTGGCCCCGTAGAGCAGGACATGGCTTTGCTTCTGCGGTGAGATGGCCGTTACAAGCTCGATTCGTCGCTCGTGTGACAGCTTCATTTCCTTCAAGAGTGCGACCGTGTATGGACCGCCGTCCGGCTTGTCATCAATTTTTTGATGGCAGTCATAGCACACGAGCATCAGATTCGCGATCGCGTTGATCTCTTCGTCCGCAAGTGCCGCGTTTCCGCGCGGGCCGCCGTCGCCGAAGGAGTAGATATGGGCCTTTTGAGCGATGTTGACCTGTTCCTGAGTGACGGGTGATTTCCAGAGAGCCTTGTTGCAACCTGCAAACTCGCACCGTCCTGCCGCCTTACCCCAGAGCATTAACTGGACGGGATGCGGGATATGCCGCGTAACTTCCTTGGGCATTATTGGGTTTCCTTTCCGGTCGGAGGCTGGCTTACATGTGATGCTCAGCGTGGGGTTGCGGTTGGAAGAGGCATAATGGCTATTCGCGTCTCAGGTTGTGCCGTGGCCCAGTCAGATATTTTCTTCTGAACACCCTTACAGCATCTGTCGTGCCAATGGATTTCTCGCATAAAATGGCAGCGGTATGCGTAATATCGCGAAAAACGGCAATAATTGTCGCGGGCTCCCTGTCAATTTGGCAGATGCCAGTCGAATGACGACCCCGGTGAAGCCTTGAAGGGCATTCACGTCGCTTGTAGCCTACTGGGATGGAAAACTAGCGGTGGGATAATGGAAGAGCGTACTCACTCCGCCGGCATGGCCAAGCTGAAAAAGCCCAAGGCTGAGGGCGAATCGGGCATAGGGCACCATCGCGGATTGCAAATTTGGCGGGTGCTGATCCTTTCGAGGGCGAAGACGTGATGCACGTCGGGTGCCTTATTGACCCCGAAAACTTGGTCGAAACCCCAGGAAATCGCCGCTGCCAACCAACATGGCTGATAATTCCGTTAGCGGGGTGCCGGGATCTGACCAACCGCCTGTTTATGATAGCGGTTAGATCGATTGTCGCATGGCCAGCCCGCAGCCTTTACGGGAACCGCCTGACCGGAACTAAAATCATGGCTGCAAACGACTTATTGAGACCGGGTTGCTTGCCAGGTGCATATTCGCGGGTTTAGAATCAGGCTTTTACCCCGCACTTGCATGCTGCTGGCCCCCGAAATAGCCCTCTGACGGAAGCCGCCCTCCGTGAATCGGAGCAAATACCGTCAGGGGAGTGGGCCAAATTGCGTCCGGTGGAACGGACATTAACAATGACGATCTGGCGACTAAGGATTGCAGTTGTGCAACCCACGGGAACGGAGTCCAGACAAACGGCCCGAACATGCGGATGAACAGCATCTAGCTAGCCTTTAGATGCAAATCGAGTAGAGAAGGATGCGAACGACATGGTGATGGTGAATTCGCTGGACCTGCGGCCAGAGTTCCTGTCCAAGCACATGCGGGCAACTGCGATCGAGTTGTCCAATAGGCATAATTCCGGTTGGGCACAAAGGCCCGATCCCACGGAGTTGCTGGAGATCACGTATCCGACTGCCGACGTGCAGCGGGCTCTCGACGCCGTATCGACTGCTTCCGGTGGCCGCCCCGTCGTCTTTATCGGGCAACGTGGCCGCGGTAAGTCGCACATCATGGCCGTGCTGCACCATGCTTTTGCCAACCCGGTCGCGGTCGAAGCTTGGGCAAAGACCTGGGGCAATAAGCTCCCCGCAGCAAAGCTTCAAGGGCTCGGCCTCCCACGCGGTTTTTTTTCAATCACGGAGACGATGTCGAATCAGGAGTACGCCTCGCTTTGGGACGTGCTTTTCGACCGGCATCCCAAGGGCGGTTACTACAAGGGTTGCTTCAAGACCTCCGGTACGATGGTGCCGGCGAAATCGTTGCTTCAGGATATGTTCAATGAGCAGCGGACGACCCTCATCTTGGACGAACTTCAGACTTGGTTCGATGGGCTTCAGGACGATCCCAGTGATCATGGCCCAAAACGGCGTCAGTGGGCGTTCAATTTCATCCAGATCCTTTCGGAACTGGCCAAAGACCGGCCGGATCTATTCAGCCTCATAGTTTCCGTCCGCGACAGCACGACCGAAGCCTTCCGCCAAGTGAACCGCGTCACGCCGATCCTCATTGACTTTAAGGGCGAGACGGCCCGAGAAGATCGCAAGCGGCTGCTGCTCCATCGCCTCTTCCAGAATCGGGACAATTTCACCGATGCCGAGATCGACGGAATCATCGCCACATTTGCAACCGAGCGATGCCGGCTGTTGTACCCAGACCACACGGCCGCCGACAAGGCAAGGCTCCGCCAGGAAGTCGTACAGTCATGGCCTTTCGCCCCGGAGTTACTGAATCTGCTGGAAGACAACATCCTCATGGCCGAGGCCGCCCAGGACAACCGCGACTTGATCCGCATCCTGGCCGAGGTCTACCGCGAGCGTAAGAACCCGGCACCGGTGATTACACCAGCCGATTTCACTATCGACAACGACGACTGTGGCGTAACCTCGCTCTTGGATGCCTTCACGGCCAGTGCCGATCAGGAAAAACTGCGAGAGAAGGCCATCCACAATCTGAAGAAACTAAAGGATGCCAACGTCTCAGCCCCACATGCCCAGGCCGTCATCAGTTCTCTGTGGATGCGGTCCTTGTCCGCGGCACACGATGCCGGCGGAACCCGACAGGAAGTGCAACTCGACGTGACCGGTGCGACCGCGGTGGATGACAACAGCTTCATCGCCGAACTGTCGGAGATCATCGACAACAGCTTCAATATCCACGAAGTCGGCACGACCGAAAAGCGATACTGCTTCAAGCTCCCGGAGAACCCCGTTTCCAAGGTCAAAGCGTGGGCACGCAACGACCGGGCGTTCGATTCTCAAACCGCGGCTCCACCCGGTCTTTTGCCCGTTGGTCGCGACCAGGAGTATTTGCGAACGGTTCTTAACTACATCCTCAAGTCGCCGGACGGTGTCAGCGAGCAACCCTCGCATCCCATCGTGCTCGACCCGAATTGGAATAAGGCCCCTTGGGCGAACGTCCACTCCCAGACAGACTATCCCAATAAGTGGGAAGAAAAGGGAGATCCGGTACTCATCGTTATTCCTGAGTCTCCGGTTGATCCTCCGGCCGTCTTGGGACCGTGGTTGGTCAACCATGTGCCGGTCAATCGCAACATGGTGCGGTTCCTGCTGCCCAAAGAGGATCTTCTGAAACTCTACGACGATCGAGACCTTATTATCTCGGCCCGCTGTGCCATGGTTGCCCAGGAGTTCGGTGAAAAGGAGCCGCAGTACGAGGCCCTCTACAAAAAGAAGTTCTGTCCAGAGTTGAAGAAGAAACTGGAAGAGCGGTTCAACCGATACGCGATCCTCCACGTTTGGGACTTCCAGAATCCAACGGCCTGCACGTTCCACGTCGAAAGTCATGGAGCATCGGGTGGTGCAATTCCCGCGGCGGTGGAGAAGCACATTCGTAAGAACTTCTTCGCTCCGGAGGACTTTACACCTTTCATTGAAGAGGCTGCCAAGCGAGGCAATACGGTCCAAGAGGTTTTGGCGTTGCTCCGCGGTGAGCCGCTTTCCGGCAAAGAGGCTATCCCATACCACGGCGAACCAGAAACCTATGAGGACATTCTGGACGTAGCAGCGAAGGACAAGATTGCCTTGAATGTGGGCGGTACGTTGTATTGCCGCGAAGCAGGCGAAACGGAGCAGGTTGCCCTTCAGCGGCTTCGCCAGAAGACATGGAGGACCGGACACGATTTGCACATGATTAAGCTCGTGCCGCGGAGCGACGTAGGAGGAGGTGGAATCGCCGTCGTGCCTCCCCAAGTTGTGCTGCCTCCCGTGGTTCCGCCGGTTATTCCGCCAGTTCTTCCGCCAGTTGGTCCGCCGGTAGTCGCACCAATCGTTCCGCCTCCGCCCATTCCCGTCATTCGCAAGTCGCTGGGTGCCAAGACGGGCGTCAACTTGCTGAGCGACCTGGAGAAGTGGGGTTATACCGATGGCCAACAGGTCACGCAGGCTTCCCTGACCATCAGCGGCCTGTCGATTAAGGAACTTCGGGACCTCTGCACCAAGCTTCCGCCCAAGATCAAGGCAGAATTACAAATCACGCTTCCACCCGAGGAGGGTCAGAAGTGATGAGTACCGCGTCTAGCAATTCGACGAAGACGATCCCAGCCGACGAGTGGGTCGATCTCATTCTCAGCCCGACCGATGCCACCGACACATGGACGGCGATCTTCGCCAGGCTGCGGGATCTCGCCCTGTCAAACATTAGCCCTGCGGCCCTGCATCGAGAGACGATCGTTCCAGATCGGCTCTTGGCCGAGAGTGCCTGGAATCTCTGGCAGGATTTTCCTTGTTGTGCCCCCAAGGTCGTGGATGAGCTAAAACAATTCTGGGTGGCTCAGGTAGGTGTCGGTACGGCTGTCCTGATCCTGGATGGCCTTTCGCTTCGCGAACTTCCGCTGATCGTCCAGGCCGGACAGGCTCGTGGCCTTGTACCGGTACGGGTCGAAGCCCGCGGTTCCGAGGTTCCTTCAGAAACCGACCGCTTCGCTGAAGCCTTGGGTTTGCCCGGCCGCTCCAAGCTCTATAACAACAAGGCCCCAGGCACTTTTATCTTCACCGGCCCAGACGTGTATTCGGATGTGCTGGACGGTCCCTTCGCTGATTGTCAGGGTTCCATCCCTACCACGCCGCGACTGTTCGTCTGGCACAAGTGGCCTGATGAGCCGTTGATCCATCTCCATGAAGACAAGAAGGATGGCCCACAAATTGTAGCAGCCCATACCAAGGCGGACCTGTCATCGGACGGATTTTGGGCTTTGGTCGATCGCATGCGTCAGAATCGGCGGTTGATCATCACCGGCGATCACGGCTACGCCACGAGCAACGATTTTTCCAGCGAGGTCAAGGACGAAGATTCGGTCAAACTACTGCGAACCGTGTTCGGGGCGAAGCGTTGTGCCCAAGAGAATCCCCAGTCGCCCTGGCCCTCGCAGCACCTGCCGCCGCTGGTCATCCGGCACAATGGCTGGCTGGTCGTGACGGGGCAACGAAAATGGGTTGTCCAAGGCGGTTCTCCGCACTTGTGCCATCGTGGTCTATCGCTCCTGGAAGCGGTGGTCCCGGTAATCGAGTACCAAGCAAAGTAAGGCAGCACCCCAGGCGATAGGCAACTGCGGACATGGCAAAGAAACAAGCCGATCCCGATCAGATGGCTCTCCCCGGCGTCGAGACCGACCCACAGGGCAAGCTCGATTTTGCGACGCCGGGCGGGAAGGCATCAAGGTCTACGAAGACGAATGGCAAGACCATTGGCAACGAGCACTTGCCGCCGAACTTGGCCAAACCGATCAAGGTCCGCGTGCCAGACTTCTCCAACCCGAAGCGACCCAAGACATGCTTGGAGGTCGATTTTCCGTTGATCCCCATCAACGCTCTGTCGGCCTTAGAGGGGAACGCCGGTAAGCCGATCTACCAGATGAGCAAGTGGTGGGCTCGGCGGCGTAGCTGCGTGTTCCGGGCAATGCTCATCGCCGCCGCCACCGAGGCCCCACTTCGCACGAATCCCGATGGATCGCCCGTGCTCGATGCCGATGGGCAGCCAATCCCTGATGACACCGAGACCGCCAAGACCGTTTGGGATCTCTACTACGCGAACCACCAGGCGGCTGGGAACTTCAAGCACCTCAAAGTGCTCGACTGCTTCATGGGCGGGGGCACGACGCTCGTGGAGGGCTCACGGCTCGGCTTCCAAGTGTCTGGCATCGATCTCAATCCGGTGGCTTGGTTCGTGGTTAAGAATGAACTGGCCTGCACCGATCCGGCCGAAGTGCGGAAGTTCTTCGACGAGATCGAAGCGGAAGTCAAGCCCGTCATCCAGCCATTCTATGTGACCGACTGCCCACGAGGGCACAAGGGAAAGTGGTTCGAGGTGGCGGGTACGAAGAATCCGGTTGACGACCGGCTAATGCCCCCTGACTTCGATCCGCTGGCCCTGCCGCCGGAAGAGCGGAAAAAGTATCGGTACGAAGGCCCGGAGATCATTTACACCTTCTGGGCCAAGCACGGTCCATGCACGAAGCCCGGCTGTGGTCATCGGACCCCCATCTTCCGCTCCCCCGTGATCGCCGAGAAGGAACTCGGAGTCAAGTACATTGAGTTGACCTGCAAGCAGTGCAAGATGGTGTTCCATGCCGAGCTAGGCGATGCCTGTATGGCACCGGCGGCCGAGCACGTCGTTCTGCCCAACGAGTCGCCGTTCACGGCTCTTTCGCAGCCATTTGCCCAACGGCTCTTGGAATACAGTCAGGGTAACAAAGGCGACAAGCAACTCCGGGTGGCCGAGTTGTCGGAGATGGTCGAAAAGGAGTCCGGTCTTCACTGTCCCAAGTGCGGGGCTTTCGCCGGGCAATTTGTGCGAGACGTTCTCGCATCCCACCGTCAGGCGGTTCGAGTCTCGGACATTGACAAAAAGCATCTCAAGATCGAACCACCCCGCAACAGCACGAAATCAGTCTATAGCTACCTGCTCATCCACCCTGATTGGCTCAAGGGATCGCCAGGGATAATTGACGGTCATCCGTTGGGCGGATACCCCGATGCTCCCGTAGACGTTACCGCCACTTGGTATCAAGAGCGGCTGAAGGGACTTCGATTGGTCGAGGTTCGGGGCCGTATCAAACTTTCGGAAGACACGTCAGCTCTTGACGTAAGCGACCCTAGTCCGCCTACGGAGGCGGATTTCAAGCTGGCCAGCGATGCCGAAGGTGCTGAAGAAGCCGTGGATGAAGGGCAGGACCGGAAAGAGCACGGTCTCCCAAGGTTTATTAAATTGGCCGATGGTCGGTGCATGGACACCCGCCGCGGGACAATTCCCAAACAGTCCCACTTCGCATGCGGGGCTTGCGGTATGTCACAGGATTTACGCGAGTCTGTAAGTGCGACTGGGAATGGTCTATCGGTGGCTTCCCATGCTGTCCAAGGTTACTGCCCTTACTGCGACTTAGACGCACGAATCTACGGTGGTCGGTTCTTCTCGGTGGTGAATCAAGACGAGTGCATTAGGCTCGTTCGCACGGAACGCGAGTGGCAGGCACGGCGGAACCGCGACCTTAAAGATTTCTGGCCGAGTGACGAAATCCCGGACACTTATATGACTCACCATGCAAACTTTCCATTGCCCAGCATGGGCTATACGCATTGGTGGAAAATGTTCAGTGTGCGTCAACTATTAGTGCATTCCCAAATCCTAAGAACAATCTGCCAACGGCGACAGGATGTAACCCCCGGCATTTTTGATGCAGCTATCGCAGCGGCTCAGCAGTACCTCCAAAATCAATCGACCTTTTGTCATTACGAGGTGGGGTGGGATAAGTTGGCCGTCACTTTTGCCAACGCCAATTATCGCATTCGCTTGTCGCACCTGGAAAATAACTTCGCCGCACCGGTTGGCCGCGGTAACTGGACTTCTTCTTCTACTGGAATCATTGAAGGACTGGCCTGGGCAAGATCACCGGAGGACACGTATCTCGATCAGGACGGTCGCAGCATAAAGCTCCCTTTGGGTGATCCCGTTCTTCCGGGAGCCGATCTTCGGTGCGGTTCGTCTTCAGACCTTCCATATCATAAAGATGCGACGTTCGATCTCGTAATCACCGATCCGCCGTTTGGTGACAATGTCTTCTACTCGGATCTGGCAAATTTCTTCTATGTGTGGCTCCGCATTCCATTCCGTGACACGCTGCCAGACTACTTTAGCTCCGCGAGGACGCCAAGTTCCCAAGAGGCTTTGGCTCCCCGGCTCTTGCCAGAATCGGAGGCAACCGAGTATTACAGGGTCCGGCTTGCCGCCTGCTGGTCCGAAGCCCATCGGGTGATGAAGGATGGCGGCCTTCTGGCCTTCACATTTCACCACAGCGAGGATGCCCAATGGGCCGTAGTGTTGTCCAGTCTTTTCGAGAGCGGCTTTATCCTCGAACAGACGTTCCCGATCGCTAGTGATGAGATGAAGGGAGTAGGCGGTCAGTATGGGGCCAAGGGAACCGAGTACGACATCATCCATGTCTGCCGAAAACGTGTTGAGGACCCGAAGCCGGTAAGCTGGCCAAAGATGCGGCAATGGGTGAAGGCCGAATTGAAACGTCTCCGTCTGCTTTTGGACTCGTACCGTGCCCGCGAGTTGTCGGACGCCGACATCCGTGTGATCCTTCGCGGCAAAGCCCTGGAGTTCTACAGCCGCCACTACGGACAGGTCTTCACCGCCGAAAACGAGGCCATGTCGATCCGTGACGCCCTACTTGGAATCAATCAGCTTCTCGACGAGGATGCGGGCCAACCGGGTGATCGTCCGCCCAGCCTGGTTCAACCACTGGCCTATCAATTTCTGCGGCTCTTCGGCAGCCACAATTCGCTTACGCGAAACGAGGTAAGCAAGAGTCTCCGCGGTACTACGATCGTCCAGCGGGAGTTGGAACAACGGGGTTGGGTCGAGGAGCAAGACAAGTTCGTGCGTCGCGTTCCGATCCGCGACCGTTTCGAGATGGCCCGAAAGCGACCTCGCAAGGAAATGAAGAACGAGTTAGATCAGGCCCACTTCCTCATCGGGGCCGCCATGCCAGGCAGCGGCGTCAACGTGGAAGAAGAACTTACCCGCGACACCTGGATGGTCCGTCGCAGCGTGGAGGCCGTGCTCGACTGGTATGCCAAGACGGCCGTCGAACCCGAGATCCAGAAAGCCGCGAAGCTGGCCGGTGACATTCTCCGCCGGACCCGAGAGCAGAACCGCGAGAAGATCAAGGAAGAGCAAGGCGTGCTGTTCGACGATTTGTACGAAGAGGACTGAACCATGCAAGAGATGGACGGTAACAGGTGGAAGCGTAAGGGTTGTAGCATCGTCTGGTCGTCGGACCTGCTGGGACCGCTGATCACTGGGGGCGAGGCTGTGCCTTTGCGAGTTTTGCTGGGCTGGCAGACGACTGAGTTGCCTGAGAAGCCGCCTGGCGATCGTAACCCGATCCTTGTGGGCGGTCTGCAAACGGTACTTACTGTCCTGCCGAACCCCGAGGCTCGTTTCCAATGGCTTCGGCAGAACATTCAGCCCCTGGCCAAAGATATAGGCAACCATTGGGCCGCCGTGGGTTTGGTGTTTGCAATGGATGGGCCAGGGAAGCTGTTTACGCACAACGAGGCGGATGACTTGGTCTACTTTGGCCGTGGGTCAGATCGAACTGAGAAGGTCGCCATTACGCTCGCAATGTGGGCCGGGGCGGCAACCGGCGAAGGCACGTACCAGATCGTCGTGCCGGGAACGAAAGAGGTTGGGGGCTACCATGTCATTAAAGTTTCGTGAACGAGAGCAGGAGCTAGATTGTCAATGAAGTCTCCTGAATGGGCTTCGGGGCAGCGGGTCGCACATCCCGAGATGGGCGAAGGTGTGTTCCTTGCCTCGGATTCCGCCGGCTACGCACGCGTGTTCTTCCAGCAGCATGGGGAACGCCGGGTTCCGCTGACCGCCCTCAGCCACGCCCTATCCTGGGATGAACAGATCGTCGGCCGCGTGCGTCCGGCAACTCGCGAAGCAGCCCTCTGGCTCTGGCTGGCCTTGGAAGCCGAGCAACTGCCGCTCATGGCGAGTGCCGCCACCCTCACCGCAGCCAAGGTCGATCTTCTGCCGCACCAGATCGTGCTGACGTACCGCATTGCCAATGCCTCGCCACGGCGGTTCCTAGTTGCTGATAGCGTGGGTTTGGGCAAGACGATCGAGACGGCGTTGATTCTCCGCGAACTGGATTCCCGCGGCGAACTGGCCCGTGTCCTGATAGTTGTGCCGGCTGGCCTAGTCAACAACTGGCAGCGAGAATTGAATGAGACGTTCCACCTCGATTTCGAGGTCTTCGGCAGCGAAGGCGATGTGACCGACCGCAAGAGCAACGCCTTCGCCAAGCACAACCGCATGATTGCCAGCATCGACACGCTGAAGCGGCCGACACGGGTGAAGAGATTACTGGAGGCCGATCGTTGGGACCTGATTGTCTTCGATGAGGCCCATCACCTGACTGCCACGCAGACCGGAAATAAGGTCGAGAAGACGCAGAACTTCAAATTAGGCGAGGCCCTCCGCCAGCACAGCCGTGACCTATTACTGCTGTCGGCGACGCCGCACCAGGGCGATCACTTCCGATTCTGGATGCTGATCCGTTTGTTGCATCCTGAGCTTTTTGGCGAAGTGCAGGACATGATCGACAATCGGCATCGGCTCAACGCCGTGGTTTTCCGCCGGACCCAGGCCGATGCTTGCGATGCCAATGGCGAACCGCTTTTCTCGCGGCGGCAAGTCCACACCCAGGCGTTTCATCTGGCCGATGCCGAGAAGCGGTTCTACGACGCTCTGATGGAGTATCTTCAGGATGGGTATAACCTGGCCGAGATCGCCGGCCAGAAGGGACGAGCCCTGGGATTCGTGATGACGATCTTCCAGAAGATCGCTGCGTCGAGCTTCGCGGCTGTCGAGGCTACGCTTCGGCGACGGCTGCTCAGCCTCACGATTCACGAGGCGATCGACTGTGACCGGCGACTAGACCCGGATGGCCGCGATCGAGCTTTGGCTGAGGCCCGGCAGTTGATCCAGGAGATGTTCGGCTTGTCGAACGACCCGATTGGGCGTGCCGAGGCCGATCGGATCTTGGCAGACGCCAAGGTCAAGCTACTTCGCAAGCTCGGCGAGAAGGTGGCGGCTGCCGAACGGGGCGATTCGGAAGCCGCAGCAGCAGGGGATGAAGAATCGGCTGCGACGCTCGTATCAGTCGCCCTGCCGGCCGAACGCCGTCGTATCATGGATTTGCTGCAACTAATCCCTGGGGCCGAAGAGAGCAAGACGTTAGAACTGCTTCGGGCTCTAAGCGACCTGTGGGCCGTCCACCCGGATGAGAAGATCGTGGTATTCACCACATACCTTGGCAGTGTCGATTCGCTAAAGGCAGCCATCGACCGCCAGTTCGCCAGTGCTGGCGTCGAGGTGCTCAAGGGTGGCGATCACGGTGCCAAAGTGGCCGCCGAGCGACGGTTCAAGCGGCCTGACGGCCCCCGCGTGCTGATCTGCACCGCTGCGGGCCGCGAAGGCATCAACCTGCAATTCGCCCGAGTGCTATTCAACCACGACTTGCCGTGGAATCCGATGGATTTGGAACAGCGGATTGGGCGTATCCATCGCTACGGTCAGCAGCACACGGCTCAGGTCTACAACCTGGTATCCGCTGATACGATCGAGGGTCGCATCTTCCTCATGTTGGAGGAGAAGCTGTTGGAGATCGGAAGGGCCTTGGGCAAAGTCGATGAATACGGCCAGGTGACCGAGGACCTACGCGGACAGATCCTTGGACAACTCTCGGAACGGCTTTCCTACGACAAGCTCTATCAAGAAGGTCTGAGAGACCCCACGCTTCGGCGGACAAAGCAGGAGTTAGAAGTCGCCCTGGAAAACGCCAAGACGGCCCGCAAGGTCGTTTTCGAGTTGTTCCAGGACCTCGACGGCTTCCGGTTAGACGACTATAAGAAGTTCGATGACGGCGGCAAGGGCATGGAACGATTGCTGCGGTACGTCAAAGCCGGCGTACAGCAGGCCGGCGGGGCGATACAGCCACACACGGAACAAGTCTACGAAATCACGCTTGGGGATACCGTTTATCAGGTCTCGACCAACCGTGATCTAGCCAAGGAGGACGAGAATCTTTCGCTACTCGGTCTGGAGCATCCGCTGGTTCGGCGGCTGATGAGTGGCCATCGTGAATTGGCACCAGCGGATCGCGGTTTTGTCGGTCGTCTGCCGTCATCCAATGGCATCCACGGTGCCTTAACCGTTTGGCGGGTCGAAATCCAGGGCGGCAAGGGGCAGGTACAGCAGCGAATCGTCACGATCGGACTGAACACCACCGGCGAACGCGTGCGTGCCCTGGAGCGTTTGGAGGATACCCTACTCCATCTGGAACCAGCGAGCGATCCGCTGCACGATCCGGCTCGTCGGGTCGAGTTGGTTCGGAATGTCGTTCCCGAGATGATTCGCCGCGACCTGGCCCATGCCGGTATCTTGACGGATGACGCTTCGTTTTCGGCGAAATTGTTGGCGTGGGTGGAGATTGTGTGAGGTTACTGATTCTGGCAAGAGAAGCGTAGCAAAGCATGCCGTACACAAGTATCTCGATCGAATCCATCCTCCCGAACATCGCACAGACCCTAAATGGCACGGGATTCATCTTCGGAGCAGGAGCGTCGTTTGAAGCAGGGTATCCATTGATGCCATCGCTAACCATCGATGTCATTAGATTGCTTACTCCTACCGAACGGTCCAGTCTTGAAGAGGTCCTCTTGGCCTCCGGAGAAAGCTATGACGAAACTACCGGGACGCCCAACATAGAGATCATAGCCGACTTAGTCATTGCCCATTCTACAAATTCTGGATCGCCGAAATACAGCACTCTTGAAGCTCGCCTCCGTGAACTCGTTCTTGAGTGTATCCTCGCCGTCCGAACTCCCACGCTGGAATATCATTGCCGGTTCCTCGATGCATTAAAGAAGCGAGCGTTTGGACTTCCTTGTACCGTGTGGATCTTCACGACAAACTACGATCTGCTCTTTGAGGTTGCTGCTGCTCGAAGCGGAGTGTTGCTTGAAAATGGGTTCCACGGTGCGACCGAACGGTTCTTTCACCCGCAGCAATTCCGAAGCGTGGGAGGCGAGGTATCCAGTAATCGCTTTACGCCACACAACCAGCTAGTCATCAAGCTCATCAAGCTTCATGGGTCAATTTCATGGACCGAAGAATCTTCTGAATTCTATGAGAGACACCCCATGGCCCTTTCTCCTGCGTCCCGCCGCGTGATGATTCTTCCACGACGGCAAAAAGTTATCGACACCCTTGGGCCGCCGTATGATTCGCTTTTCGCGTTGGCCAGCAAAGTCCTTGGTGGAGAGTGCAAGTATCTCGTCAGTTGCGGTTTTAGTTTTGGAGATGATCACATTAACCAACAATTACTGCAACCAGTGCTTCAATCCAACAAGTGCCGGCTATTCGTACTGGCAAAAGAAGAACCAATGGGCATAGCCTCGTTCAACTGCCTGCCCACGTTCAGTGCAAGCTTTGACACCCATTCTTATAGACGCGGTAAGAAGGAATCGTACACAACGGATCTCTGGCAGTTCTCAAAGTTCGTAAGTCTGTTTGAAGGACCGTAGCATGAACGAATACCGAATTGGAAAAGTAGTCGGCGTGACCGGCAATGAAATCTTTGTAACACTTGCCGACCACGAGCCTTCGGCGGACGCGGAATGCGGTGTCCCCGACTCTATGACGATCCATTTGGCAGGTCACGACGGACCTGTTCCTGTCTTAATCGGCCAGCCGGGTACGTTTGTCACTATCGCTTTGCCAGCAGCCAAGCTGCTTTGCATGGTAACCGGAATCGAGATGCGTGAGGGGAAAGTGGCAGCCTCCGACATTCGAGATGCGGCCGTAGATGGATCGATGCTGCTAGACCGGGCGACTAGGTCATTAACAACCATTCCCGTTGGAACGATCGACTCGACTGGGCACTTTGAGCGGGGAACGGACGTTCTCCCGACTGTGAATGCACCCGTCTTTGCAACTACTCCCAAGCTGATCGATCAGGTTTATGCCAGTTACGCCGAAGGTGACTTTGCGATCGGAACACTATCACTTCTTCCCGGTCAACAAGCCAAAATTAATCTTGATGCGTTCTTTACCCGCCACGCAGCTATCCTCGGGCAGACGGGCGGTGGCAAGTCCTGGACGGTGGCATCGTTGACGCAGAAGATGTGCGGCTTTGAACAGGCGGCAGTCGTTCTGTTTGACCTTCATGGCGAGTATACTGCCACATTTGGTGCAGACGCCGACGTTATATCCGCTAACGATTTGGAATTGCCGTATTGGTTGATGAATTCTGAAGAAATTCTCGGGCTTATGGTCGACCGAAGCGAATCCGCCGCTCCGAACCAAATTGCCAAATTCAAGGAGCTACTTCAAGCCGCGAAGGAATCGCACCCAGAAAACCGTACTCTCGGAATCAAGAAGATTACGATAGATACGCCTGTCTTCTTCGATTTCGTACACATACTTGACGAATTTCGCCGCCTGGATACCGAGATGACTGCGGGTGCCCGTGGACCGAAGCAGGGCCCGTTGTTCGGCGACTTCACTCGCCTCTTGATGCGAATAGACTCACGACTTAACGACCGACGATATGACCTGATCTTCAAACCGAAGACCTACACGACCAGTGCCTCAATGGAGGATCTGTTTCGTCGGCTTCTTGGCGAGAAGCGAACCGGACGCAAGAAGGTTGTCGTCGTCGATTTAAGCCCGGTTCCGTTCGATGTAAGGTCTTCGGTAATCTCACTGATACTTCGCTGCCTTTTCGATTTCGCTTATTGGCATCGTCGCGTCCACACCACGAGATACCCGATTGCAGTATTTGCCGACGAGGCACATATTTATTTGAATGATGGCGATCCAACGACCGACGCGGCAAAACATTCAGCGGAACGGATCGCCAAAGAGGGCAGGAAATATGGGATCAGCCTTACGGTAATCAGTCAACGACCGCGGGAAGTGTCGGCAACGATCTTGTCGCAATGCAACAGCTTTCTGTGTCTACGCATTTCGAACCCAGACGATCAGGCGTATGTCAAGAGTCTACTCCCAGACTCCGTTCGAGGCATTACAAGCATGTTTTCAACGCTTCGTCGCGGCGAGTGTATTTTGCTAGGCGATTCAGTAATGATGCCAACGCGAATTCGAATCGACCAACCGAAGCCGGCACCGATGAGCGACGATGTTTCCTTTTATCGGGCGTGGAACACTCCGCCTACAGGATAGACATTTCGAAGGTTCTTCACGCTTGGCGAAATCAAGAGGTACCATCGTAGCATTTCGCCACGGCGACCTATGGCGGCAAGCTGACTTGCAATGGCAAAACACAATTGGCGAGATCTGCTCTGTCCCAAGTGCCACCAGCTCAAGAGCACCTGTACTTGCCAGAGCGAGCCTACGACCTCGAACAAGGCCACTGCTATCCGGGTTGGTCGAGAGACTAAGGGCCGGCGAGGCAAGGGAGTGACAATCGTTTCCGATGTACCCCTGGATGCAAATGGCCTCGCGGAGCTTGCCACCAAGCTGAAGCAGAGCCTCGGTACGGGAGGAACGGTAAAAGATGGGCGGATCGAGATCCAGGGCGACCACCGGGACCAGATCGTTAGCGAACTTGAAGGAATGGGCTACCGAGTGAAGCGGGCCGGAGGCTAACGGCTGCGGGTCGAGGGCTTAGGAGCAACTAATGGGCGATTCAACGGCAATTCCCGACCCTGACGGCAAACCGGGTCAATTGTATCTGCCGGGATTCGCACCAAACACGACCCTTGCGGAATGGGCTTTCCTTGTGCTGGCTCGGCAGTGGCGGGAGGAGGTTTCAGCCGCTGATCCGGACAGGCCCTTGCCGTCGTCGGCTGACCAACTCGCCTTTTCCTCTTTGTTCCTTGCCGTGGCAGGCGGACATGAGTTCTCAGACGCGGCCCGTCAACAGGCGGAGGCCAACAAGGAAGTAGTGGCCGACCGGCGTGTTGCGTGGGCCGAGCAACTTCCCTGGGCACTCGCTGAATCCGCACATCCTGCGACAATCAACGAGAGAGTGAACCATGTCGAGAATCTGACGGCGAATCTTGACCACGCAGATTCCTCGATCCGCATCTGGATGATGAAGCTCGGCTGGATTGTCCGATCCTGGCTTGACCCTGTGGAGGCCACGCCGCGATTACTGAAGAACCTGGCCGACACGCTGGCTGGGCCAGACAGGGCGGCGGGGCTGGCCGCAGCATTGGCCCCCACGGAAGATGAGTTCTGGAACTTAGCTCGCGGTTTTGATCCGCCTTCCGGTTTTGCGGATCAGTATCTGAACAGACTCGACCAAATCAAGAAGCTCGGCGTTCTGGGAGTCCAAGCACCTTTTTGGAAGCTGGAGGCAGAGTGCTGGAAAGTAATCTCGGACGCGGTTCTCGGCTACAGGTTACTATGACGTTCAAGCCGGGTGGGTGGTGGAGGAAGGAAGAGGGTAAAGGCCATGTCTAAGAAATCGAAGCAGCCGCTCTATGACGCGGCGGTTGAGGAGTTCAATAAGGCCGTGGACAAGGAAGCCAAGGCTTGGGTGAAAGCCCACGTGCAGGCATTTCGCGAGATCGAAGCCGAAGAAGCAAAGGCAAAAGACAAACCACCTATCAAGAAGAAATCGGCGTCATCGACCAAACGAAAGAAACGCGGCGGCTAACGGACCTGATTCAGTTGGTTTTGATTCTTACGACGTAGCCATGAGCATGCCCGCACCGAAGATCATGTCCACCGATCGCATCAGGCAGCGATTCAGTGAAGAGCAGATCCGGCATCTGGTTGAACGCTCCCTGTTCAAGATGAGCGAGTGTCCCGGCCAGGTTGCGGAATGGGTGTCGCATTACCGGACCGTGTACGGCGAAGTGACCGTCGTGTACGCCAGGGAACCGCATGCCGCAATAGTCGCCTACGACGACGAAATGCCGACGGGCGTCCAGGCAAAGGCGGGCGACAACGGGACTCACGGCTCCGGCTACCGGCTGAGCGACGAGGAATGGAAGAAGCACGCCCAGGCAATGTGGCAGGCAACGGACGGCGAATTCAAGGCCCCGCTGCCACGGCCGGACCATAGGGACGTTGCCGGCATCAGCTTCATCACCCCTGACAAGGACCTCGTTTCGCTGGAGGAACTGGCGAATGACCCGTTCCTTGACGACATCGGGAAGTGGTACAACGAACTCGTGCCTCAGCCTGGCAGGTTCAAGATTGCCGCCGTCGCCTACCATTCGGACGGTGAAGCCTACCACTACGCCCCGGTTCTCTCGGACACGGACGACATTTCCACGTTTGCCTCGACGTGCAACGACGTTTTCGGAGCAGCCTACCGGAAGTTCGTCACGGAGATACCGGACATCAAGCCGAACGTGATGTTCACGGCCCTCTGGTTGGAGGACGACGACCTCGACTACGTGCGGACGCTGCTTTATTCGTGCGTCGAGAAGGCTGCGGGGATACTCGCAGGCACGGACACGCACTTCCAGAGACGGGGCGGGATTGCCTGCTTTCACGCCGCAACCGGCAGCCTGACCGAGAGCGAGCAATCGGAGTTGGCGAAGAGTTTTGAAGTTGAGTCCGGATGACTGTTCTCGGTGAGGCGGTATCCTGCCCGATGCTGCCCTCCAGAATGAAATAGCGGATGCCGCGGCCTTGGCCGGCGTGGGCGTGCTGAAAATTCATCACAAGAACAAAAAGTCGGCCGAGCCCGATGAAGAGCTTCAAGGAAATCTCCGGTATCACCAGATTCGCGTTCTGCGAATACAATCTGAAATGCTTCGTTGGCGTGGCGGTTGGCTACCTTCTTTACAAGGCGTTCCCCGAGCAAAGCGGTCAGCTTCTCTGGCTGTTGCTCTCGATCTTGCTGTCCATTACACACGACAACAGCAGCAAGGTTGCGTACGACCGCATGAAAGGGAACATTGTCGGCTCGCTGGTGGGGCTCTTTGCGTACTTCCTGCACAATCCGCCCAATCTCCTGACGATTTGCGTTCGGCGTGGCGGCCACGATCACGATCTGTTCGTTTCTGAAGTTGGTCGACGTTTTCAGAACGGCTCTGGTGGCCTTCGTCATCGTAGTGCTCTACGAGGAAGCCCACAGCAGTTGGGAAGGTGCGGTCTACCGCATGGGGAGCGTGGTCGTCGGTTGTTTCATCGGGCTGGTAATCAACTACGCTTTTCGAAGGCTGGCGATTGCGATTTATCCGGCGATCTCAACGCCGGCCGCGGAACAAGGGAAACACGACGGCGGTGAGTAGCGGCAGGGCCACCTACTGCATCTCGATCACTCGGGCAGCCCGCTGCTACCAATCTTCTCACGAATGACCTTCGCCAACCCCTCCGCGTCATCGGTTCCCACGCGGATGATCTTCCGGCCCAGCGTCAGCTTCACGCAGGCGAAGCCCCAGACGTTGTAGGTCCAGCCTCGGCCGGGCATGAAATGAATGCCCCATCCGTCGAGGATGGACGTGCGGCCGATCTCGACGCCGGTGATGTCGGCGTAGCGGATGATCTTGTAGAGGAGCGGGACCGGCCCAAATCGCAGGGCCAGCCAGTCGCCTTCATCGCAGATCGTCAGCGAGCCGAACACCATGCCGCAAAGGGCAAAGATGACGGCGATCGCCAAGTTAATGATCACGACCGGCGGCACGCTGCGGGCAAGCCAGGCACCTACGAGGGTTGCCAGGGCGATGGCGAAGAGCAGGTAATGCCAGCGACCGTGCTGAGTTCTTTCGTATGCCATTCCGGTGATTATAGCTGTCGGAAGATGGCAGAGCGAGTGCTCGGCCTCCATGTGCGACCAAAACACCCTTAGACTTTTAGACTCCGACTGGATTTCCGTTGATTTTCCAGCAGAAACCTCAGTCCTCATTCGGTGAATCCAGTTTGGCCTATCGAGCGAACAATCTTCCATAAGACAAACCACAGGACGTCCCCCGCGACGTGCCGATCACCCCGATTATGGAGATTCCCATGAAGACCACTCGATTCACCGCGTTGGCTGCCGCCACGCTATTCACCGTCGCCTTTTCCCCTGTCCTGGCCAAAGCTGGTTGCCCCCTGGAAGCACTCTTTTGCTGCCGTGCGACCACGACCGACGCCAAGTCGAAGAACATCGTCGAAACGGCTTCGGCCGCCGGCACGTTCAAGACCTTGCTTGCTGCGGCACAAGCCGCCGACCTTGCCGGTACGTTGCAAGGTGAAGGCCCCTTCACCGTGTTCGCCCCCACGGATGAAGCCTTCGCCAAGCTGCCCAAGGGCACGGTGGAGAGCCTGCTGAAGCCCGAGAATAAGGATAAGCTGGACGCGATCCTGAAATATCACGTCGTGGCCGGCAACGTGAAACTCTCCAAGGCCCTTGAAATCGGCCAGGGCAAGACCGTGCTGGGACCGAGCCTGGACATTAAGTTCACCGATGGACGGGTGAAGATTGGCACAGCCAACCTGGTAACCGCTGACATAGCCGCGTCCAACGGTACGATCCACGTCATCGACAGCGTGTTGCTGCCGCCGGCACCTCCCGTGGAAGCATCCGGTCCCGCCAAGGCCCACAAGCTGGTCGAACTGGCGATCGAACGCGGCGTGCCGTTGTTCAACGCCGGCCAGACTGAGGCATGCAAGGCGGTTTACGAAGTCACGGCAGAGGCACTGGTAAGCATGCCGACCTCGACGTTGATCACGAGTGTCCGCGAGAAACTGACCGGGGCATTGGCCGCGATCAAGGACCAGACCTCCGCGAGAGAGCAAGCTTGGACGCTTCGGCATGCCCTGGACGCGGTACGCGAGACTCTGGTGGCGGACGCGGATTGATCGACTTTCCCGTGTGCCGCCGGGTTAAGACCACGCCGTTAAGGCGTGGTCTTGCCTTTTTAGTTTTGGAGGACCTGTGATGTTGACGGCACAACCGGCGTTGCTGTGGCCAACTACTCTCATTAACAAGGCTACTGCCCTATTCTCAAAAAGTCTTCTTCCCGGCAAACGTCACCCGTGTTGCAATGTTCTTGCCGTCCTTGACGGAGACCTCTCTCGCCGTTCCCCAGAATTCGATTTTCTGGATCGGTCCTAAACGAAACACGTCATTCGTGAAGAGTTTTGTCCCGCCATCGAGCCATTTCGACCAGACTTGTACTACGGTCGGCTTGGCCCCCGACGCATATCGCTTTCGACGAACCACCTTGTCGGTCTAAGACCAGCCGATTCCTGTTAGAAGCAAGGCGTTTACTTCGGTGTTTGCCGCAGCTTACGCTTCGTGGGAGCACTCTTGGCAGATTGTGCATTTCGTGGCTTCGCAGGCATCTTTATAGCTTTAGGCTTTTTGGGTGTGCTTGCAGTTGGTTTAGATTCTTTCGGTAGTTTGGGCTTTTTGGCCTTCGAGACCTTCTTTGCCTTCAGTTGTTTCAGGGTAGCTACCGCCTCCTTGCACAGCGGCTCAAAATATCTTGGAACCTCCTCAAGCCCTTCGTGAACTACCTGGTTGCGAATGTGCCCGATACTACGCAACTCCCAAGCCAACTTGGGGGAAAGCCGATCCTCGACGTTCCTGAGCATTTCGATGATCCCGCGGCCTTCGGCGGCAAAAGCAGCAAAGAGCAGGGACTGAAGTTCAGAATACCGGCGGTTTACAGTTTCATGCATTGTCATAGTGAACGGTGTGGTCAAAAGGAATCAGCGGGGCCGGCACCATGGCCAAGAGAAACGGCGGGCCTACTTGCCACGGATCACGATTACCGGACCACGAGCCTCTTGGGGCCGACCTTGTGGCGTGGGTTTGCAGCGGGCGGCCAGGTCGAGCAGTTGACGTTGCAGGGCCGTTAGGTTGGCGGGTTGTGCGGCCGGCGTTGTCGTCGCAGTCATCGGTGGGGTTCCTCGTTGTAGTTCAGGCTGACAGTCGGGTAATCGACAAGATCGGCGGGCCGGTTGTGGCCGGCGATGTCGGCCGGCAAGGTTTCGCAGGATTGCCACCTTTTGGCTCTGGAAGTGGCGGTCGAGAAGGATTTGCAGGGGCGGCAAATCGGCCAAATGAAATGGCCGCAAAGGTAAGCACGAACGCTTTCAGGACCGGCTGAGTCCCGCACTTTGCGGCCGAGGGCATTGTAGCAGTTCGACATGGTCCGTCGATGACGGTGGCAGCAAAACGAAGCGACCGGCTGCGGGTACTACCGGGTACTATTTTCGAGCCTTGGTACTACTACAGTATGGGACTTTTTGAGACAGTTTGAGACGGGTTGCCAATCGCCCGCAATCGTCTAAACTACTTGTAGTCCACAGGACTTAGGAGTTTTTCGGCGGTCCTGGTTTAAGCTCCTGTTAACCGCTGGGTCGTAGGTTCGAGTCCTACCCGGGGAGCTTTTTCATACCCTGACGCACCAACTGCGGCAGGGTTTTTTCGTGCCCCGTGCGTACCGTGTACCGCCTCGGAAGCTTTTACTTAAATCCCGCCGAGTCCTTGACTTAGGATAAGTAGTTCCATGTTCTTCAGTTCAATAGCCAACGTGCCAGGCTGAAGTATTTCATCACACGTGGCGACACAAGAAGAGCTTGCCGATGTACATCCCACCCAGCTTTTCCGAAACAGACCTGACCAAGCTGTTCGACTTCATCGAGCAGCACAACTTCGGCCTCGTCGTGTCCCAACTGGATCATGAGCCGTTCGCTACCCACCTGCCGCTACTGCTTGACCGGCAGACGCGACCACTTGGGACGCTCATCGGCCACATGGCCCGAGCCAACCCGCAATGGCAAGCTACAGATCGCAACGTGCTGGTTGTCTTCTCTGGGCCTCATGCCTACATCTCGCCCTCTTGGTATGAGGCCGAGAACGTTGTACCGACGTGGAACTACGTTGCCGTCCACGTCTACGGCACACTGCACCTTGTCGAGGAGAAGGAAACGACCCTGAAGATCCTGCGAGATCTCGTTTTGCTGCACGAAACGTCGATGCCCGAGCCTTGGCGGTTTCGAGATGAGGATGAGTTCGTCAACAGGCTAGCCCAGTCAATCGCGGCGTTTCGGATCGAAATTACCCGCATCGAAGGGAAGTGGAAGTTGAGCCAGAACCATCCTCGGGAGCGACGGGAGAAAGTCATCGACGCCTTGGCCCTGCAACGTGGCGAGAACTCGCAGGCGATTGCGGCGTTGATGGCACGAACACTTTATGAGCAGGAATGATCGTATGATCGACTACCAACTTGAGCCTGATTTGAGTGTGGAAGAGTTCATCGACGTGTTGTTGCGGTCCACGCTGGCCGAACGCCGTCCGGTGGACGACCGCCCGACCATTACGAAGATGCTCGCCCACGCCGACATCCTTGTGACGGCTCGCCAGGACGGACTGCTTGTCGGCGTTTCTCGGGCGATCAGCGATTTCAGCTATTGCACGTACCTGTCCGATCTGGCCGTCGATCAAGCGTTTCAAGGTCGAGGCATCGGCCGGGAACTAATTCGCCGTACCTACGAAGCAGCGGGCCTTGCTACGATGCTGATTCTGCTGGCAGCCCCGAAGGCACAGACATTTTATCCCCACATCGGCATGGCCAAGCATGAATCGTGCTGGACCATTCCCCGCCAAATTCCGAACGACAATTGAAAAGGTCATGCCCAACAGGTGCATCGGGAGTAACCAATGCAGTCGACAGTATTCATTTTCCTCGGTAGCCTTCTCGCGGCCCTGGCCGTGGGTCTCGGCGCCATTGGCGCCCACGCCCTGAAATCGCAGCTTACGGCGGAACAACTTGCCACGTATCACACGGCGGTCCAGTACCAGATGTACCACGCCATCGGCTTGGTCTTGGTCGGGCTACTAGGCTTGTATCGGCAGAGTCGATGGTTCGATAATGCCGGATGGGCGATGCTGGTCGGCATCATCCTGTTCTCTGGCTTGCTGTATGCGTGGTTGGCCACCGGACGGCGATACTTCGTGTACCCTGTGCCGGTGGGCGGGGTCGCCTTCATCGTCGGCTGGGTGCTGATGGCGATTGGGGCCTTGGGGCTGAGGCAGAAATGATGATTTCACATCCCATGCATGATCAAAAGGCGCCTCGCATTGGCAGCGGCCAACCAACAAGGTAATATGGGAGGGCTATCGCTTCTCGGAACGGCTTCCAACGGAGTAGAAATGGGAAATACCAGTTCACGACAACCCAACAGAAAAGTGAAATCATGTCGAAGACAAAACCAAGCGATCGGGATCAAGACTTCAGCCGCCGCGGATTTCTGGCCGGAACCACCGCCGTCGGCTTGGCGATTGTGCGGCCGGAATTCCTCACCGGCGCCGAGGCAAACTCGAAAATCACACTCGGCCTCATCGGCTGCGGCGGGCGGGGCAACTGGATTGCCAACTTGTTCAACCAACACGGCGGATACCAGTTCGTGGCCACGGCCGACTACTTCGCCGACCGCGCGGAAGGCACTGCCCGGCGATTGAAGATTCCGGTCGAGAATGCCTTCAGCGGCCTATCGGCCTACCGATGCCTGCTGGACGCGAAGCCCGACGCCGTCGTGATCGAAAGCCCGCCGTTCTTCCATCCCGAGCAGGCGCTGGCGGGCGTGGATGCCGGCTGCCACGTCTACTGTGCCAAGCCGATCGCCGTGGACGTGCCCGGCTGCTTGACCATCGCCGAGGCCGGCCGGAAAGGGACCGCCAGCAAACGCTGCGTGCTCATCGACTTCCAGACCCGGGCCAACGAGTTCTACCAAGAGGCCGTCCGCCGAGTGCAAACCGGCGACATTGGACCGATCGTCTCCGGCGAGGCCGTCTACTACACGGGCCCCACGTGGGGAGGCGGAAATCTTTCCACGCCCGAAGACCGCATCCGCTTCTGGGGCGCCGATCGCATCCTCTCCGGCGACATCATTACGGAGCAGAATATCCATGCGCTGGACGTGGCGAGTTGGTTCGTGGGTCAGGACCCCGTGAAGGCCTACGGCAACTGTGGAACCGGCGGACGCAGCGACAACCGCACTTGCCACGATCACTTTGCCGCCGTCTTCACCTTCCCGAAGAACCTGATTGTCAGCTTCAGCTCAAAGCAGTACGGCACGGGCATTGAAGACATCGGTTGCTGGATGTTCGGCCCGAAGGGGACGGCCGACACGCACTACTTCGGCATCGTTCGCATCGTCGGCGAAAAGTCGTACAAGGGCGGCCGGCTGGGCAATTTGTTCACCGACGGAGTCGTGAAGAACATCGCCGATTTTCACGCCCGGATCGTCAAGGGCGACTGCGCCAACGCGACGGTGGCGCCGAGTGTGCGGAGCAATCTGACGACGATCCTTGGTCGTACGGCCGCTTATAAAAAGGCCGAAGTCAGTTGGGACGAGATGATGAAGACGGCCGAGCGCTACGAGTTCCCGACCACAGGGTTGAAGTCGTAGCCCGCATTCCCTGCTACTGTAGTGTCTGGAAAATGGCGGTATATTATGGGTATTATGTGCAAGACGGGGTGGCATGCCTTAACGCGGCGTTGCCGAGTAGGCATGTTGCAGAGACAAGGACACGCTTGCCGCAACCATGCCTACGCGGCAACGCCGCGTTAAGGCATGCCACCCGTAAATCACAAACTGCGTTAGACACCACACTACTTTGCGGACGGCCGATACTTGGCCACGGCCGCACGGAGCTTGGCAGGGTCGAGCAAGAGGGTCGGTTCGAGCCAGTCAACATGATCGCCGATGTCCAGCGGATCAACATTTGGCCCGCGGGCGTCGCCGCCATCCTCCACGACCAGCACGAGTTGCCTGGCCGCCAAGTTGGCGCTGGCAAGAGCGATCTCGCCGGTGGAAACAGCGGACTGCAAGCCCAGCAGCGGCTTGCTTTGGAACACCGGTGTGCCCGACGCCTCGTTGAGGTAGACCTTCGCCACGGCACACCCGGAATCGCCTACGGCGGCATCGATGCCCAGGCCGCTATGGAAGGTCCGCGCGGAGTCGGGCAAGCGGAAAACCATTTGGTTGGGCGCATGGACGCCAAACCCCCAGAGACAGCGGACACCACCGCTGCGGAGCTCGCCGCCGGCCACGTTGCTGTCCGCTTGCCACTTCCAACTGCTGCCCAGGGCCCCGCGCTGCGTGACCTGCTGGGCGCGAACAGCGACAGCGGAACGACCGTAGCGGGCGCCCGCCATAGCGTGCGGACGGCAGACCCGGCGACGGGGATCGGCGTGCGGCTCCAGGCCGGTTGCACCAAGCACGTCGATCCGGCCGCCTCGATTGCCGCGGCGCGGCTGGCAGACACGGTCAGAACCATGCCTTGTACCGTCTCCAGGCGGACGATGCCCGCGTCGCAGTTGGGATCGATCACGGCAAGCTGACGCTGATAGGCCTCCCAGGCGTCGATCGGAGGCATGGCGATTTCCGCCAAATCGCGGTACGCGAGCCGCACGAGGCCGCGATCGGTGAGCAGGTTCACGCCTTCACCGCTGAAACGCAGTGCCCGGAAAGCCATCACGCGCCCGTCGCGGCAGACGAGCGATCGCGGCGGACAGTGCCGCGGCTGCGCGGCCGCCTCGAACACGATCTGCCGCAGCCAATCGGTTGCGACCGCGATCGGCTTCTCGGCGGGATTGCCGGAATCCTGGGCAGGCCGCACCAGCACCTGGGCACCGCTGCTCTGCCCGGCGCGGGTCGATGCGACTGCGAAACCGCAGATCGTCCCGCGCAGGCGGTCGCCGTTGTGCAATTCCAACAAGGTGTCGGACTGCGGGGGCGGGTCCGCAGCCAGACCGTCGGGCCGCAACGACCTTGCGCCAGACTGGGCCGGGCCGTCGCGAGCGATCGTGACGCCGCTGCCCCGCCAACCCGACGCAGGGTTGCCCTCGGTCCGGCGGCCATCGTCGAAGCCCGCGGGAACTTGGCCCGGGTTGGGAGTTTGCCGCAGACGCTGAGTCAGGGCACGAATCTCCTCGACCCCGAGCGTAGTGCCCGCGGGACTGACGAGCACCGCCTCACGCTCTTTATTGCCGAGCCCTGCCCCGCGCACCGCGAGCGGTCCGAAAAGCATCGGCTGGTTTTTCTCCAGCGGCACGGCAACGTGGGCGCGCGTTCGTCCCATGGCTGGATCGATCCCCAGAAATACGAGTTGCGGCTTGTTGCCGATGGTCGCTTGCCGGGCGCCTAGGATCAGGCCGGATGTCGTGCGGGCAAAGGCCGACAGCATGCTGGGCGACTCGCACTGCCAGAGGAGTTCGCCCGTCGTCTTGTCCAATACTACGAGTCCCCGCGCGGTTCTCGCCAAGAGGCGATTGTCCGGCAAGTCGGCAATGCTTCGCAGGTCGATGATGCCATGCCGCCAACGGCGCTGGCCTGTCTCCGCGGCGAGACAATCGATGGTGCAGCTATTGGGCTGCTTGATGAATAGCCATCCATCGGATTCGATGATTGGCGGCCAAATCTGCGGTTGAACCGAGGCAGGGTCGATTGCGGAAGGCAAAGTCGTTTCTTGACGAAGCCAGAGGATCCGGCCTTGCAGGTCGGTCGAGAGCACGCAGCCCGCCACGAGCATGACGAGCCGGCTGCCGGCCCAGGAGGCCTGGCATTCGCTGGGCAACCTCTCCTGCCCGGCTATTTCCAGAATTTGCCGCCTGGAAAGCACTTCGCCGGTCTCGGGATGCAGTTCCACGAGGCACAGCGGCGCGACGGCCTCTTCGTCGGCCGGTCCGATCGTGAGGACAAAAAGCCGCCCGCGGTACCAGAGCGGATCGCAGGCCGCCGTGCCACTGCAATCGCGGAGCCACAGATTGCGGCCCGTTTTGCTCTCCAGGCAAACCACTCCGGCCCGGTCATTAGCCACGGCAGCGCGGGCGTAGATTCTGTGCCCGCCGACCAGCGGCCACACTGGGGTGGGCGACGAGCCGTTACGAAGGGCAGAATCCCAGCGAACCTTGCCTCCCGCCAGGTCAAAGGCCATGATCCGCGAGCCGCTCGACGGCCAACACCGAGTCTTCGCCGCCGAGCACCGTGAGACGCCGCCAGGTCCAGTCGATGTCGTGAAGTTCGTCGGGCAGCTCATCTCCTTTGAAGCCTCGCGCCGCGGGATCGTTGAGCTGGCCGAAGACCGCCGCCTGAAGTTGCGGCGGTTGCGTCGCGGCAACCACAGGCAGCGAATCGGCGGAAGAAGCCACTTCCGTTGCGATCCGCCGCCGGGCAAGCTGATCGCGAATCCAGCCTTCGAACTGCTGCGGCGACACGTTCACGTCACCGAACGCGACGGGCTGAACGGGCGGCTGACCCTGGGCCGAACCCAGCATGGCGGAAACAAGACGTTTGTGCGCGGCAAGCTGCGGCCGCTCTGCGGGTGAAGCCCAACGCAGACCTTCTTCATACCACGCGAGGGCGTGGGCCTGGTCCGCGGCAGCCAGGGCCCGATCGCCCAGCCATTGACAGGGCAGCGCGGCGGCAGGCGTGCCGCAGTATTGTGACAGCAAGGTCTCGACGGCGGCCGGATCGCCCCGGGCCAGGGTCTGTTCAATCTTGAGGTGGTCGGCCGATCCGACCTGGCCGACCATGGCCTCGCACAGTTCCCGATGTTCGAGCATCAGTGTTCGCAGCATGGTTTGGAACGATGCAAAAAGCTGATCGTCGTTCGGAGCGGAAACGAGGCCTTCATCGGGTCGTAGGGAACAGGTGGCCAGAATTCTGGCTGCGTTGGCATATTGCTTTCCCTCCAACGCGGATTGCAGATCCGAGAGGATGTTGTTGGCCGCCCGGTTCAGATGCGGAGTCACCGCGTGGGTAATATTGATCACCGTAGCCCGTCCCTGGGGCTTCTTTTTCATGGGGTGAACATTCAACCATTGCAGCAACCGGTCGAGTTGCTGGCCTGCGGCGCCGCCCGCTTGCGGGTCGTTTGCACGCCAAAACGTGACGAAATTCGTCATGCGGGTCAAGTCCGTCTCGCGGCGTTCGGCAAAGAACAAAAGCATGGCATCGCGGACAACGTTCCAGGAGATGGGACCGCTGCGTTCGGGCGGATCGCCGAGGGAAACTTGCATGGCCGCCTGCCGGTACAGCTCGAAATCTGCCCAATCGCCGACATTGAGCGCTTCGGGGCCAAGCCGTTCCCAAAGCTCCAACTGCCGTTGGACGCCGTCCACGCGGAATCGCCAGACGAGGGCCGCATCCTGCAAGAGATCGATCTTGGCCCGTATCGAGCGAAGCTCGCTCAGCCGCTCGGGCACGGCGCGGTCCAGCAGCGACAAGGCCACGTCGTGTTGTACCCAAGCGGCCAACGCCTGAAGCGTGCAAGCATAGCGCCAAGCCGCGGGCGAAGAGCCCTGGGGGGCCAGGCGGGCAATGCGCTGCGTCCAGGCCTGGGACGATTCGCCCTGCTCGGTCTTCACGGCCACTCCGGCCGCGGCCGCCTTGGCTAACAAATTTGCGGCGACGGCCCCGGTGAGCCCGCTGAGTTCGCGGACCTGCAGGCTTCGCAAGCGGATATGACGGGCCGCATTGTCCGGATTGGTGCGATCGTTGGCTGCCCGGGCGTAAAGCGCGATCGACTGCCAGGGACCGTAGCGATCGCGCGCCTCAAGCGCCCGGCCCCAATGGGTGCCGTCGCCGCTGACCCAGCATTTGATCGATCCGCCGGCCAGGACCAACCGCAGCCATTGCCGCGGCCCGGCCAGCGGCACCGGGTGATTCGCGAAATCGAAACTCCCCAGCGAAAGCGGCTCCCGCGGACTGCCAAAGCCGAAGGCGAGTTTCTTACCGCCTTCGCGGCCGAACTCGATGCCGTCCAGCGGCTCGCCTTTGGCATTGAGCAAGGCAATGCCTGTTCCGGGAGTCGCGTCGTCGACTTCAGCGATGACCTCAAACAGGCCCGGCCCGGCGGTGGCCACGCTGCGCCATCGCCACCTCCGCCGTGTTTTCCGCCGCGAGCTCGACACAACCGTCGCTAAGTTTCTGGAAGCGGGCGCCCTTGGGAAGGGTCGCCTTCCAAAGCAGTCCCGCGGGCCGCATTTTGCCGAGCAGCACGCGATGGGCGGGCGGAATTTCTTCCGGCACCGGTCCGCTGCGGAAGAGGGCCAGGTCCTGCAGCATCGCGTAGTCGGGCACCTCGATGTAAAGGTTCTTCACCGCGCCTTGCAGGGGAGCGGTCAGAAGGCGCACGTTGCCCTTGGTCACCACGACGGCCCCATCCTGGCAATGGATCTGATACGCGCCGGGGGGCAGCCGTAGGCCGCGACGATCGTCGGTGGTCAGCAGCCAGTCAAGGGCCAAACGGGGATCCTGCTTCGTCACGGCTTCGCTGGGCTGCTGCGTGATGCGGTAGGCGGCGCCGGCGGGAAACAAGTACAGCGAAACGCCATGTCCCTCGCCCCAGGCGTGGATCCGCAGGTGGCTGCCGGCATTGGCCAGGGCGACCAGCAGGGTGCTTTCGGGCGTCCAATCGCGGACGCGGAACAATCCAGTCAGCCGCACGCTGCCACGATCGCCCGCAGAAAGGCGGCTTCCCCCGCCTACGCCTTCCAGCATCCGTTGCGCCTCGGCCACGAGAAGAAAGCTGCCGGCCGGGCGTGACTGAAAGCACGTCTCCGCGAACGTGGGCAGCGGCTCGTTCTCGTCCGCTGCCGCCGCCGTGCCGCACGAGGCGAGAACGATGGCGACAGCCCGCAAAGTTCTCATCATCTTCGCAAGCTGTTGCGTCGATTGCGGTCCACGTACCTGGCTTCCGTCGTGGCAATGCCACTCGTCAGACATGGTGCTCTGTGTTGTCGTCTCCTCGGGCAATGCCATGATGGGGTTCCTCGTTAACACCAGTGTATTTGAGGAGGGAGCAGACTGCAACTGGGCCGTGACGTGCAGCTTTTCCAGATCCGTGAAACCACGGCGGACGCCCTTGCGGCGTTGTCCTGATCGGACGAATCGTTACCCGCAAGTGCTGTTTCCCGCGGCCACGGCTTTGTGATACTTCTCGACCAGTGAGATCCGCGGAAGAGAGACCTGCAACAGCGCAGCAATGTCTGTGAACTCCTCGTCGGCCTTGCGTAGCAAATCCTCGGTCGACGGTCCCTCCAACGGACGAATCTGTGCGTAAGCAGTTTCCAACTTGATGAGTTCAATCCAGATCAAGTCGTCGTCCGCGGGCAACAGCGCTGACATGGCCACGGCCAGCTTGCCGAGATTACTCTCCGAGTGGAAGAGATTTTGATCGACTACCAGATGGTTCTCGATCAACGTCGTGAGTGTCTCGGGTATTTGCCATTTCCTCGCCACAACCCCCGCTGCCATCGCATGATTCCAGCCAAAAACGTGCTCTTCGAGTTGGGAAAGCCGGACGCGGTGCTTGCTGGTACTGCGTGCGTAGAAGAACCGGCTATACGCCTCCGGTGCTATCCTGGCCAGCAGCGGGATCGCCATATCCTGCAGCAAGCCCGCTGCGAATGCCTCTTCGGCGTCGGGCACTCCCAGCAGCTTGCTCAGCGTCCGGGCAAACAAGGCACGCCGCAGAGAGTCCCGCCACAGCGCCTTGAGGTCGAAAAGGCCGCATCGTGGGTTCGGGATCATCTTGAAGATCGCGTGCCACAGCACGAAGTTCTTGATCGTATTGATGCCTAGCAGCACGATCGCTTGCTTGATGCTGGAGATCTGGCTGCGGAATCCGAAAAAAGAAGAGTTGACGAAGCGGAGAACCTGGGCCGTCAAACCTGGATCGGCTTCGATGAGCACGGCGAATTCGGCTGGACCGTTCGATGGCTCCCGCGAGAGCCTGATCAACCGGCTGGCAGTCACCGGCATTCCCGGCAACGGCTCGACCGTCACGATCTCCCTCAAATCGAGTTTGGAGAACTCTGTCTCGACCATTATTCCTTCCTGGGCTGCAACCCAAACCGGCCATCGAAACGCGGCGGACAAGCTCGACAATCCCCTATCAAATATACGTCACGTCACGGTGCGGCGAGGGAAGAATCAATGGGAATTCCGGCACGAATTGCCGGCCGACGACAGCCTTGCTGTTGAAAGTGCCGCTGGAGTTGGTCGAGGGGACCGCCAGATCGTCCGAGACGCCATCGCTAAAGCCCCGCAGGGCGAAATCACTTCGCGCACAACGGAGCCCGATGTGATTGAGATGGCCGGATTTTGGGCTGGGAAGAGGTGTCAGGAACCGTTTGTAGGCAGGAATCCATAAATGGGCGTTTTGGAATAAAAAGGTCCTTCTTTCGTTTGATTCGCGTCTTTCGTGGTTTAGTTTAGGTCAAGCCATGGAAGACCGGGCCAACGATTACGCGAGCCCACTTCATTGGGCCGAAGGGATCATAGGGAGTGAAAACGCCGAAAACATCAATGTCGAATGTCTGTTGTCCCGTGTCGCCAAACTGATCCGTTGCCAGCACAGTCACGGGATTCGATCCCGTTTTGAATGCGGTCGGCGACCAGATCACAAGGCCGGTCGAGGCACTGATGGTCATGCCGGCCGGCGCGGCCCCGAGCGAGAAGAGGATCTCTTGGCCGATGGTGGCGTCGGTCGTGACCTGGTAGGTATAGACGTGTCCGACGGACGCCTGCTTGACCGGCGTCGAATTGAACACAACCGGCATGGGAAGGACAGGAGCCACCACGACCGGATCGGTCGGGGTCGGATCCTGCGTCCCGGGCTGTGCCTTGGGAACGGCCGGGGCGGAGGCATCGCCGCCGGTCGTGGTCGGATCGGCCACCTGCCCCATGAACAGAACGCTGCCCGACTGAGTGTCACGAATCAGGAACAGGAAGGGATGATCGGCGTTGAAGACAACCGGCGGCGGTAAGTAAGCCCCCACGCAGGTAGGCGTCATGCCCACTGCCGTGGCGGCTGCGGCCTCGGTTCCCACTTCGTCGACGTTGATGAACGCCTTGTGGTAGACCCAACTGATATACAGCGGGTTGCTGCTGATGCCCGAGAAGTCGGCGGTTTTGGGGTTGAAGGCATCGGTCATGCCCAGGACTTCGAGCGATTGAGTCAGATCGACCGACGGCGTGCTAATCTGGAATTTGGGCAGCGAGACGTTCGACCTGTTGCGGCGTGAGGCCCTGTAGCCAGCCGTTCAGGTCGGCCGGGAGTTGGCTGACATCCAGGCCCGAGAGCCCGCTGGCGGCGCTGGGCAGGAGCACGTCCATGACCAGCCGATTGCCTTGGTAGGGTAATTCCAGGACTTGATAGCCGTCGCTCTGCATATAACGGTACGAGTCGAAGGCGTGCATGGTGGGGACCTGCACCTGGTCGCCCGAGCCGAGCGTGAAGGCCGCATTCTGCGTGAGACTGGGATCGAACGCGGCCGCCCATTGGCCCTTGAAGTAGATCGCGTTGGTCAACACGAGCCGCGTCAATTGGTCGATCGCGCCTTCAGGGATCAAGTTCTGGATCTTGTTGTTGGTCTGTTGTGCGACCCAGTTGTTGATGGTCTGCCGGGCGGCTTCGGTAGCGCCGGCGAAATCGACCTGGTGCAGGCCGCCACCGTAGTCGGCTTGGATGAGGTTCAGGAAGGGGGCCAGGAACGGGAAGCCCTGCTGGCCCCAGAGGGCGTTGGCCACGGAGAGCGAGTAATTGCCTTGGCCGGCACGGTTCAGGTCGGCGATCAGGCTGCCGAAATCGCCGGCCAGTGTGTCGGCATCGAGCGTATAGTGGAGGGCGGCCGCCATTTGGGTTGCGGTCTCACCCCGCGCGCCCGCGTAGGTCATCGCCAACGCGGTGGAGATGCTCGCTGGGGAAAGGAAGAGGTTGCCGCTCCCGCCCGGCTGACTCTGGAGTTGGCGGTAGAGGGCCTCGGCGAAGGCATCGATCGACTGGCCGACGGTCGTCTCGGCCGTGAGTTGTGCAGATGAGAGCATTGTGCGAACTTGAGTGCCGTTGGTGGGGGCCGAAATCGCAGGTGGCTGGACCGGGCCGCAGGTGATGGGCATTGGCGTCGTAAACGGGGAAAGCCCCGAGAGGACGCGGCGATCTTCCAATTGTTCGATGCCCAAGTGGCGATAGCCCAGCCGTGCTCGGCCTTCCTGCGCGTACGCTGAAAACGGCGTTTGCCGGCCGATACGATTTCCCGATACGTGTGCATGGTTACTCTCCTGGACGTTTTTGGCCTCTATTCAGGAAGGCCGGCTTTGCAGGGAGTTGTCACGCACGTGGGATTTGAATTCGGCAAGCCGTTTGGTGGGACCAGATCCAGGTTACTTGCGTACGACTCGGCGAGCGCAGGCCCACCGTTGTACGCTCGACTAGTGGATCTCCGCGCTGGCCCCACCCTACTCCACCGGCTTCTGCCGACGGATAGTGATCGCCCGGGGCTGAGCAGAAGGGGGGCACGGCAACCGCTGCCCCAGATATTGGCCGGCAAACGCAAGCACGGCCAGGCCGACGATATCGGTGCGCAATATCTCTCCGCCGCATGGGGCTTGCCGGCCTTCTCTTCCGGCTTTACCTCCGTAACGATCGAGGAACCCGCCACGGCGCCGTCCGAAGCCGTGGCCAACCGGGCGGAAACCGAATCCGGGACGGCCATTGCAACGGCGGCAAGTTGATCCGGAGATCGCGGATCCGATGCCTTGGCCGAATCATCAGCGATCACTCCAGCGGCAACCGTTCCTTCATCCTCTCCGCCAAAGGCAGTCATCGACGCGGCCTGGCCGTCTGACTCGGCTTGGCCGCCGGATTCATTGCCGCGGGCCGTTTGGAGAAGCAGCGCGTCGACGCCGCTGGCCGTCGGCATTCCACGGTCGTTGCCATTGGTGAACGACACTTCCGCCACGGCGCTTGGCGACAGAACCGGCGACGAGGGCACGCTCGCAACGGTTTGTTGGCCCTGGGAACTAGCCACGTCGATGAGTTGCGACTTGCCGCGGTTGCCTTCCACGTCGGGCTTTGAAGCTGTGCCGATCGGCGCGACGGTTGACGGTTCGCTGCCGGCGACGATCGGGGCCGCGGTCGACTCGGGGGACGCCATGGGTCCCTGGATCATCGTCGGTGGAACCTGACCGATATCAATCGGCGACGGGATAGGATTGAGGAACCGTGCAGGAAGCGTAGGTGCGGAGGGCAGGTCGACACCAAGGATCGGACGCATAACGACGCTGCCGCCACCGGATGGAATAATGTCCGGCATTACTTCGAACGCGAAGCTCGCCACTCCCTGGGGAAACGCGACGATGTCAGGACCAATAATAGCGGGTTGTGCCCACGTCTGGTTTGGCGCAATGCTCCCCAACGGCGAAATGACAAGGGGAGCTACGAGACTGGCCGCCGCGTTGCCCTGGACTGCACCCAACTGGGCCTCCATCCCCGTCTGAAAGGCAATGGCCGCCAGTAGGCGACGATCCTCGACGCGCTCGACCCCCAGCCGGCGAAATTTGCGGCCGCGCGACGCGTAACGAGGGGCATTTCGGAGGCCGGAATTCCATGGTGTGGACATGTTTCTGCCTTTAATTTTGCGACTTGACAACCTGTTTTCGCACATCTTCAAATATCGCCTGTTGGCGGAGGGATCTCAAGGCCGGATCGTTTTCAATCCGCTCCGGATGGGGGAGTCCGGCCTCGATCGCCTTGCCCAGCGTGGCTACCGCCAGCGCGATGCAGGCCCGGCTTTCTTGGTTTGCTTCGCAGCGTTTGGCCACCGTCGCCACTTCCACGGTTAGGCGATAAAGGCCTTCGGGATCGCCTTTAAGCCGGTCGCCTTGGGCCGTGGCAATTTCTCGGTAGTGCTTCCACTGGCCAGTCGATGCCAGGACGCGGCGATCGTTGGCAAAGTGCCGATCGAGAAACTCCCGGAACTCGGCCACCTGCGGAGCGCGGTCGCAACAATAACGCTGATGTTCGATCGCCTGTTCGTACATCGCCACGGCCTCGTCCGGGCGATGAAGTTCCTCCAAGGTCATGCCGAGGTTGTTGTAAATCCCGCCGAGACTGCTGCGATAACTCAACTCCCGGGGATCGTCGTCGACAAGCTCTTTCATGATCGCCCGGGCCGATTCGAACGACTTTCCGGCGAGGTCGTTCTTGCCGGACTTGCTGAAAACCCGGCCCAGGTTGTTGTGGCTGATGGCTAGATCCCGGCGGAAGCGGGTGACGGTCGGCGACTTGCGCACTAGTTGCTGTTGGGTGGCAATTGCCCGGCCGTAGGACGCCTCGGCCTGCTCCGTTCGGCCGTTATACGACTCCAGGGCGCCGAGGTTGTTGTAACTCAAGGCCAGGTCGCTTTGATACTCTGTGTTGGCCGGATGCGCCGCGGCGAGTTGCTCCTGGATCGTGCGGGCTTTCCGCGAAGAGTCTTCGGCCTTCCGCGGATCGCTCTTCGCTTGCAGGAAACTGAGGTTGTTGAAACTGATGGCCAGGTGGTGCAGATATTCGGGGCGATCGGGATGCTTCGCCACAAGCGGCTCCTGGATGGCAATCGCAACACGGAAATTCTCTTCGGCGCGGGCGGACTGGTTGACGGTGCGGGCCAGGAGTCCGACGTTGCCGTACGTCAAGGCGAGATCGCGCTGAAAATCGGCCGAATCAGGCTGCTCGACGATCAGCCGTTTCTGAATTTCCAGGGCGCTGCGATAGGCTTCTGCGGCTTCCTGGGTGTTGCCGGTGGCAGCCAACAACAAGCCGAGATTGTTCTGGCACAAAGCCAGATCGGCCTGATAGTGCGGCTCGGAGGGGTGCGCCGCCACGAGTTGCGTAAAGGCTTCGGCCGCCTGACGATATGCCGCCAGGGCCGCCGGCTTGTCGCCGATTTGCTCCGAAACGGCCGCTGCCTTGGAGTACGTCACGGCCAGATCAGCCTGTAAACTGGGGTCGTCGCTGGCATAGCGGATGAACTCGCGATAATAGTTCAGCGTGTCGAGCAACAGTTCGCGGCGGAGCGGTTCCACGCCGGGCAGGTCCTTCAGCCGCTCGGCATGATACGCGCCGAAGCGATCGACGACCTCGCGGAGTTGCCGGAAATGGGTTTCCGCGCGGTCGAGATTCTCGGCGGCCTGGTGGAAGTTCGTTTCGGCCTGGGCCAGGGCCGCCTTGGTTTTGGCATGTTCCGCGGCGATCAGCAGCATTCCCGCCAGCGAACCGACGAGGACCACGGCCAGCGAGACGGCCGCCGTGGCGACGAGCGTACGATGCCGCCGGGCCCATTTGCCGGCGCGATCCCACAGATTGGCCCTTCGCGCCAAGATCGATTCGCCTTCCAGGAACCGCCGCAGGTCGTCGGCCAACTCCTTCGCCGTGAGGTAGCGATCCTGGGCCGACTTGGCGATGGCCTTCAGCAGGATCGTCTCCAAATCAACGGGGATCGCCGGGTTGAGTTGCCGTGGCGGCTGGGGCTCTTCCTCGGTGATCCAACGCAAGAATGCCTGGCGGTCCGACCCTGCGAAGGCGTCTTGCAGCGTCGCCAACTCGTAGAGCGTGATCCCCAACGAGTAGACGTCCGAGCGCGGATCGACCGCGCCGGGCTTGCCCGCCACCTGCTCCGGACTCATGTAGCGGACGGTCCCCAGCACGTCGCCGGTGGCGGTAAGGCTGGCATTGGCATCGAAGCGCGCCAGTCCGAAATCGGAGATCCAAAGCTTGCCATGCTCGTCCAGCATCAGGTTCGAAGGCTTGATGTCGCAATGGACGACGCCGCACTGGTGGGCGTAATCGAGAGCTTCCGCGGCCTCGATGCCGAGCCGCGCCACGGTGCCGAAGAACCGGGCGCTCTTGAGTTCCGCGGCGCTGGAGACAGGATTCCAGCCGATCGAGTTTCCACCGGCCGTCACGGCCCCGGCTTGCGGCTCGGTGGGCGAGAAAGGCAGCGAAGGTGGCAGGCGCGGGGCACCATGCTCGCACGGTCCGTGTGCCGTCCGCTTGGCGGCTTCTGCCGCAGGTCTTGATTCCGACGGGCAAACGGCAACGGGACTGTGCCTGCTGCTTTGGAGACCTCGCAATTGACGAATGGCCAGATCGAGCGATTGGCCCTCGATGAATTGCATTGCGTAGTAATGCACGCCGCGATCGCAGCCGCTGGAAAAGACGGGCACAATGTTCGGATGGTGCAGGTGGGCGGCCGCTTGGGCCTCGTTGTGGAAGCGGGCCACCTGCTTGCGGTCCAAGACCGCAGCGAACGGCAGCACTTTCAAGGCCACGCGGCGGTCCAGCGACATCTGCCGCGCCTCGTAGACCACGCCCATGCCGCCGCGGCCGACCTCCCGCACGATCGAGTAATCGCCCAGTTGCCGCTGGGCCGCCTCGCCGGTTTCCGGCCGGGCGCTCACCGCCGGCCGCATGGGTGCGGTCGCCCGGTAGACGAAATCCAGGCTTGCCAAATGGGCGCGAATCGGCCCAGCCAGATCAGGATGCCGGGCAATGAGCTCCTCGGCATCGGGTACACGACCAAGTTCCAGGTCGGCCAAGTAGCCCTCCAGGACCTCGGCCAGCCGCTCTTGGACTTCGCGCGGCAAAGAGTCCAGGTCAACGTCCTTTGTAGCGACTTTGCTTTCAGTGGCTCGGTTGTCGGCGACTGGCGGTTTAATGGCGTGCCTCGCGCGTTCATCTGTTGACGAATCTGGCCAATCGCCCGAAGCCACAACATCCGTACTGCCCCAGCCGAGCGTCCCATCTGCCGCGCAATGTCTTTGAAGGCCAGCCCTTCGCAATGGCGGAGCACGAGCACTTCTCGATAGTCGGTGGGAAGTTCGGCCAAGTGGTTGGCCAGCTCGACGACATGCTCGTGACGGTCCAGCCGCGAGCTGGGCGAAGAGGCTTGATCGACGAAAACCGACTCCAATCTTGCCGCCGACCGCTCCAACGCCTCTTGCATACCATTTAGCCGCACCTCGCGGCGGACGTCGCGCTTGGCCGAAAGAATGTGTTTCTCGACCTCGCGCGCCATGTTATTGACCAGGATCTGCCGCAGCCAAGCCAGAAATTCCGCCGCCGTCTGGCCCTGGAACTTCTCAAAGTCGCGATGTGCCTCGAAGTAACTCTCCTGAACAATGTCCGACGGACTACAGCGAGCCCGCAACTTCGCATCCAAGTGCGTCGTTACCAAGAGCTTCAGGTAGTTACCATAGTACTGTAACAGCTTTCCCAAGCAGTTTACCTCGCCTCGACGGGCCTCAGCGAGTAGTTGTTCGACACTGGACCGCGCTACGGTGTTCATAGACCCCTCTACTACGGGAAGGCCGGATTCGGGGCCGTTTGTCACGCGGAGGTTCAAAAATTTTCTTGGGCGGCAAGGTTAGGTGCCACAACGCAGGGTGAGCCCTGCGAGCGTTAACGAGCATCACCCCACCACCTACCTACGGTCGCCTATCCGCCAGTAGCGTGCAACGGATATGGCAGAATCGTGCTTGTCGGCGTCATTCTCAGCCAAGCAGACCCGCTTGTCAAGCAAGAAACTGGCCAATTTTCGGACTTTAACGACCGCCGACCGCTCGGCGGTGCCCGCGTACCGGGCGGGCAGAAAAGGGGAGTTGTTGGTCGCTTGGAGGAAGAAACGCGGGTCACTTTGCGAAACTTTGTTCTTGCAGGTTGCCTCACAAACGATGCACGAACAGCACTTCGCCCGACATGCACTGCAAGGCCAGATCCAGGAGATGCTCGTGGTGGGCGAAGAAGATCACCTGCGTCTCGGCCGACAGCTCGGCAAGGATTTTGAGTGTCGCCACGGCCCGGCGGTTGTCGAAACTCACCAGGATGTCGTCCACGATGAAGGGCATCGGCTCGCTCCGCTCGAGCCATGTCTCCAGGCTGGCCAGGCGGAGGGCCAGGTAAAGCTGATCGCTGGTCCCCTCGCTCATGGCGGTGGGCAAGACCGTCTTGCCGTCGGGCCGCACGCCGGCCAGGACCTGTTCGCCGCGATCGTCGAAATCGATCCGCAAGGCCTGGAAGGAATCGAGCGTCAGCCGCCGGAACAACTCGCTCGCCCGGCCGAGCACCGGCCCTTCGTTTTTCTTGCGATAACGTTCGATCCCTTCGCGCAATACGGCCGAGGCCAGCCGCAAGCGCAGATACTGTTGCACGTCGGGCTCCAGCCGGGCGAGGATCTCCTGGGCGTCCTCGGCCGCTTCGGCCGCCGCGGCGCCGGTGTCCATGCCGGCCAAGACGGCCTTCTCGCCGCCAATCATCTCGCGAAGCTCGCCCCGCGTGCGCTCCAGGTCGGATAGGGCGTCGGCGATCTGCTGCAGCTCGCCCGGCAATGAGTCCGCCGAGATCGTAGTTGCCTCGGCCATCAAAGCGTCGATCGTGGCCCCCGCGGCAAGTTCCACGAGTTGGGCGTGGCATGTCTCCCGCTCCTGTCGCAACCGCAGGACCTCGGCCGAGGCCGCTTCGGCTGCAGGAAGTTCCTCGGGGTTTTGGCAGCGGGCCTCCTGGCAAAGCACAACGAGCCTGGCCCGCAGGGTCTCGACCGCGGTATGGGCCTGTTGCCGCTTCTCCTCCTGTTGCTTCCGTTGCGATTGCAAGAGGTCGAGATTCTTTTGATCGGCCATCGCCCGGCGCAGCCGGCCCAAGAGTTCCTCCAGGGCCTCCTGAAAACGATCGGCGGGCGAAGGGTGGTCCGGATCGACGCTTTGCAGCAAGCGTTCCACGTCCTGGCGGAAGCGGAGGGCGTCGCGGCCGATGCCGTCGATCCGCTCGGAGTAGCTGGCTGCGTCCTTGAGTTGCGCATAGAGCTCCGCCGTTTGGGCCACGACTTCATTGACGGCCACCGGCGCCGAATCGCCGGAGAGGCCGAGCGGTTGGATGGCTGTGGTCCATTGGGCCAGCCATTGGGTCAGATCGGCCTCCGCCTGCACCATCTTGGTTTCGGCCTGGGCCACGGCTTTCGCCAAGCGGTTCTTCTCGCGCTCCAACTGTCGCCGCGAGTCGGCCGCGTCCTTGATCTGCTCCAGCACGGAATCGGCACGCGCGAGCAGGGCGTCAAGCGAGCGCTGCGTGGCGTGACTGTAGGGAACGCCCTCCGCGGCGTTCCATGAAGCGGAGGAATGCGATTCATCCGGAACGCCACAATCCGGAACGCCACGATCCGGAACGCCACGGAGGGCGTTCCCTACAGGAGGCAAAAGGTTGTCCAGGCATGCTTGTACCTGCCGGCAATGCGTGGCGATTTGTGCTTCCAACTGCTCCAGCGACGCCGTGCGTTGCCGGATCGTTTGGGCCTGCTGTACAATCACCTGCTGCCGCTGAATCCAGGCTTGCATCTCCCGCGGCGGCAACGGATCGATCTCGGCCGGCTGCCATGATTGCCGCCACTGGGCTTCGACTTGCCGGAGTTGCTCCAGGGCGGCAGCCTGTTGGCGGCCGAGTTCTGCGGTCTGTTGCTGCAAGGAAAGTTGCTGGGCCTGCAGCGTCGCCCGATGGGCCACGCGGTTCGCTTCGCGGCGCAGCCGATCGGACAGATCGTCGGCCCGACGGACGGTCTGCTCGTAGGCCGCCGCCAGATCGTGGGATTCACCCGCCGCAGTGAGGAAGTTCTGCAAGGCTGCCGTATCGAGCGGTTCCTTCCGCCAGTCTTGCAGCACGAGCTTCCAGCCGGCGTCGCGGAATATGCGGGCTTCGGTCAGCTCGGCTTCGGACGGTACTTGGCCTTCCAGCCGCAAACGCTCCAGGTCGCGCTCGATGTCGGCGGCCTCGCCGCGGGACTTTTCGAGTTGACCCTGGACGCGGGCGATCGCCGCTTGGGCATCGGAGAGACTGCGATCGAAACGAGCGATCGTTTCCGCCGCCGGCAAGGCCAGTTTCTCCAACGCTTCCAGCGATCCGCTCCATAGCCCGAGCTTGTTCAGATCGATAGACGCCTGTTTCGTGAGTGCGGCGATCTCGGTCCGCAGCGCGGCCGCTTGTTGCGTAAGGTTGCCCTGGCTGCGGGCCGCGCGGATGGCCTCGGTCAATGGGGCCGGATCGCAGGGCGGCGGCAACTGCGCCAGTTGATCGGCGGTCTCGGCCAGGTGTTGCCGGCTGTCGGCGATTTCGTTGCGGGCTTGCGCCAGTTGCTTTTCGAGGGCTTCCTTGCGATTGCCCAGGTTCTGAATCTCGACCTGCTGCCGCCTGGAAAGCTTGAGTTGGCCGGCATCGGCAAGCGTCAGTTCCGGCGCAACTCGTGGAGCAGCGCAGCCGCTTCTTTCTCCAGGTGCTCGCGCTTGGCGGTCAGACTCGGCAGATCGGCCTGGGCCTTGCGATAAACGCTCAATTCCTTCGTAGACGGCTTCGATTTCCGCTGCGCGAGACCAGTCCCTCCGGCACGTCAAGGTTCGCGATCAGTCCGTCGAGCCGGGCAATTTCAGCCAGCGCGTCCTGCTCGGCCTGCCGGGCCGTTTCCAGACGCGAGAGCGTGTCGCGGCGGTTCTCGGCAAAATCGGCCGGCAACGTCGGCACGTTGCCCAGTCGGACCAGCTTTTCATCGCACTCCCTCAGCCGTCCGATCGCCGGCAGGGCCCCGGCGAGCCGCTGGAGCCGCGACTTCTGGCGGGAAAGTTCACCCAGTTTCTCTTCGATCGCGGTCAGTTGCTTGCTTGTATCGTCGAGGGCCGCCTTGTGCTTCTGCCATTCGCTGCTGGGAAGCTGGCTGTCGCGAATCAGCTTCTTGGCCTTGTGGAGTTCGGTAAGGGCCTGGTTCACCGCGGGTTTCAGGCCGCTGGGCTTGAACAGGTCTTCAGCCTGCTTTTCCAGATTGTTGCGGATCGTCCGCAGGTCGGAGATTCCCGCCCCCGCGGCGAACAACACGTGGCCGATGTCGCCCTGCCCGCGAATGATGTCCTTGCCGCCGGCGATCAGTCCCGCGTGGTCGATGCCGAACATCGTCTCGAATTGGGCCTGGTCGCAGCCGCCCAGGAAATTGTGAAGGACCGACTCTTCCAACGGCTCCTTCTCATCCGGCGGAAGCAACGTGCCTTTGTTTCCCTTGCGGCGAACGATTACCAACTGCTGGCCATCGCGGCGGGCCAGCGTGGCGCCGATCCGCAGACTGCGATAGTCGTGAAGGAAGTGATCAGTCGTGTTGCCGGGGATGCCGTAGAGCAGGTTTCGCAATGCCCGCAAGGCCGAACTCTTGCCGGCCTCGTTGGGACCATAGATGAGATGAAACCCCTCGCTGCCGGCCGCCAGGTTGAGCGATACGTCGGTGAAAGGTCCAAAGGCACGCAGATCGAGTCGCAGGATTTTCATTTTGCCCCCTCCCGCGAAATCATCTGCCCGACGAGCATCTGACGAACCTGGTCCAGCAGTTCCCCTGTCCTATCGGGCTTGCCCAGATCAATGGCATCTGGGCCTTCGGTCAACTCCGGCGGAAGTTTCTTGCGCAGTTCGCCCAGGTCATCGGCCAATAGTCGCATCACGGCCTCGGGATCACCTCGCAATTCTTCGATCAAGCGGGCAAGCTCGCCCACGGGACCTTCGGAGAACATGGCCTCGTCGAGACTCACCGGCAGCGTCGTGGCCGTACGGACCTTCTCGATCCACACGCGGCCGCCGCTGAGGTCCAGGGCCGTGGAACGGATGTCGGCGACCCACTGTTCCGGCCGAGCGGCGATTTCCTGATGGGCCCCACAGGGACCGCTGGTCTCGACGCGCACGGCCAGCGACAGACCATCGCTCTCGGCCATGAGCTTTGCCATTCGCTGGCGAAAGCGATCCAGCAGGTCCTCCTTGGTTGCTGCGCCCGCCGCGTCGACCCAGCACGACTGCCAACGGAAAACGTCCAGCGGCCGAAGTTCTGGCCGCAACCGCTGCTGGGCATCGACTTGCACCAACATGCAGCCCTTGGGACCTTGCTCGTGGATATGACGTCCCTGAACATTTCCGGAGAAGATGATTTCCGGTTCGCGATTGAGTACTTCGTATCCGTGAGCGTGGCCAAGGGCCCAATAATCATAGTGTTTCGAGATCAGGCCCGGGACGGTGCAGGGGGCGTAGGGCTGATGTCCCTCGCGGCCCGTCGCGCAGGTGTGCAGGAGGCCGATGTTCAGCATTCCCCCCACTGCCGGTGGGTAGGCGGTCGAAAGGTCATCCAGTATTGCGCCCGTGGCGAAGCTTTGGCCGTGGATCGCCACCCCGCATTGCTCCAGGCAAAACGTCTCCGGCCGTTTGTGGTCGAGCATGCGGACGTTCTCCGGAAGAGGTAGTGTCCGCGTCATTTTGTTGGCTGCGTCGTGATTTCCGGCGATGGCGATCACGGGGATGCCGGCCTCGCGAAGGCGGACCATTTGCGACACGAAGTAGAGGCCCGTCCGGTGGTCTTTCCAGTCTCCGTCGTAGAGGTCGCCAGCAATCAGGACGAAGGCTACCGACCGGTCGATGGCCAGTTGGACGAGGTTTTCCAAGGCCCGGCGGCTGGCCTGGCGGATCTCGTCGACCGGAGCGCCTTCGTAGCGTTGGAGGCCCCGCAACGGGCTGTCCAGGTGGATGTCGGCGGCATGAAGGAATTCGAACGTCATTTTTCCCGTGAACTCCGCCCTCGGGGGAGCGTACAGAACAATGGTGGTAGTATAAGGGATCGCGGGTCCATTTTCTACGGAATAAATTCCGTGCTAGGAAGTCGTGGCACCCGCTTGCATTCCCCTAATATTTCAGCATAGAATAGAGAATGCTAGGTCCGACTGATCGTTCGATCGCAGGGGAGGGAGATCATGCCCGAGCCTTGGTGGTGGATTCCGGTTGCATGCGCGATGGTCGCTGTGGTTGTCTCGCTCTTGTGGCGCCCTTGTCGGGCCGCCGCACGGGAGGCTCGCTTTATGCAAGCCCGCAAGGTCTTCCACAAGCAGCGAGAATGGCTCGAGGTGAAGTTTATCTCTTTGGCGCCGTCCGAGGGGAAGCCGAATGCTCCCCGCTGGTCGAACTGCGAATTTGACGACGCCGTCTCTTATGTGCGGCATCGCAGCACGGGCGAACTTTCTGCATTCGTGGCCGTAACCGTAGCCCTGGAAGGCATCAGTCAAACGACCACTTCGACGACCGACTTGATGAGCAATCTCCAGGCTGGAACGGCGGTTTTTCGCTTCGACAAGGACCGCTGGGTGACCGATGGCCGGGTGATTCTCAATCTCAGCCCCAACGAAGCCATCCGCTTCTACCAGAACAACCTGGAGGTGGTCGGGCAGGAGATGGCGGACCGGACGGTCTAGGGTGAATCCCGCGTTAGTCCGGACGCCGGCCCGAATCGGGCAGCGGCTCATCGGGCCATACGGACTGCCAGGCTTGGCGAAACGGGGGCCACAAACCCAGATCCTCAATCCATGGCAACAGGTAGGCGTAGTCCAACGACTCTCGATTCGCCCGCAACAGAGCGGCTGTATCCGCCAAATCCACGATTCGTTCCGCCAGCAATTTGTGCAGGATCAGGTCTTCGCATGCGAGTACGTCGATTTCAATGTCGATGCTGGGGAGGCGGATTGGCACGCGACGGTCGAGCGCTTTGCGGTGGTAGTCCGACTTTGCCAACAATAAGTCGATTTGGAGATCCAGATATGTTTCCGGAGGCTCGTAAAGGAGTTGCAAGAGATCGAGTCGAGCTAGCCGTGCAATCGGCGGGGAACGCTTGGGACGAAAACCGGATGCTTTCAGTACCTCGATGAGGCGATCCGGATTGTCGTCCACGGTGCCCAATAACAAGTCGATATCCCTTGTGGCTCGCACATATTTCCACGTGCTGAGGGCAATTCCTCCCATGAGCGCCATGGGAATATTCAGGGGCGCGAGCGCAAGCCAGATGTGCCGCAACGTGCGCAGCATGGATTCAGGATGTTGCGGAGTGGTCACGACGCTGAAACTCCTCCATAAGATGCAGCATCATGCGGTCGTGCTGCTCCATTTCTCCGGAATACCAGCGGCGATAGGCCGCACGGAGATCACCGTCCGGGCCGATTTCCCGGCGAAGTCCGGCCAAAAGGAACTGGTCGCACGTGCTCATCAAGTCCAACCATAGGCGGATGCACTGCTCGGGCGTGGCGGTCAACGGGACCGAGGCGAAAAAAATCGGCCGGGCCAAAGAGTTGTTCTGTCACGATCGAATCCTCATGCACACCTATATATTTCACCGCCCCTAAGTATTGTAAATTCGCGACTGCTTTGCAACTGTGGCCATTTCCTCCCCAATTATTCCCAAATTTTTCCCGATTGGCCCCTTGACGCGATGAATTCTTTCCGATAAACTACTTTATGATACAAAGTAATTGATTCGGGGAGACGGCCGATGGAAGTCGATGAAGCCCAGGCGCGAATGCGGGAAATCCAGCGCATCATGGAGACGGCTACGCTCTTTACGCTGCTGCCAAGCACGGCGGCAATCGTGGGGGGGCTGCTGGTTTTCGTCGGTTGTGGCGCCAGCTACTGGATCTTGAATTCGCTGAACTTTGCCGAGATCCTGCGCCTGTCGATGTCCGGCCGTATTGCTCTGTGCCTGATGTGGTTCGTTATCGCGGTCGCCAGCGTCGCCGTGAATGTGCTCTTCACGGCCCGATTGGCCGCTCGGCAGCAGATCGCGGTGAACCCGCGACCGGCCCAGGTGGCCATGTTCTCGTTGACGCCGTGCGTCGTCGTGGCCTTGGTGCTGACCTACCAGTTCCTCGTCCTCGGGCCGCCGAACGAGATCCGCTACATCGCCCCGGTTTGGATGATGCTTTACGGGACGGGAGTCTATACGGCCGGCCTGTTCTCGATCCGCGCACCGCGCCTGCTGGGCCTGGCATTTCTACTGGCGGGCATCGTGGCTTTGTTTTGCTTTCCCGACCACGGCGTGATTTCCGTCGGCGCGTCCTTCGGGTTGCTGCACATCGTGTTTGGCGCGTACGTACTCGTGAAACAGCGGCAGGACGGAGGCCAATGAGCGAACCGGCGAACGAACCGATCAACGAGCCCATCAGACCGGGCGATATCGACGGCGTGATTCACGAGCGCGCGCGATTGTCGATCGTTTCGGCGCTCGCCGTGGCGGCCCAACTCAGTTTCCATGAATTGAAGTCGATGCTCGGCCTGACCGACGGCAACCTCAGCGTGCACGCCCGCACGCTCGAAGAAGCCGGTTATATCATCGTGGAAAAGTCGTTCCAAGGCCGTCGTCCCCATACGGCCATGCGCCTCACGCCGAAGGGGCGCAAGGCCTTCGCACGCTACCTGGAAACCCTGCGGCAGATTGTCGAAAAAGGCGGGCAGCATGTACGCATGGTCGGCGGCGGGCAGGATTTTTCGTAACGGTTCGTCCCATTCCTCTTTTTTTTGGAGTTTTGCTTTATGTCACAAAGTACTTTACATGAAGGAAATCCGGGCGGTTCGCCACTCAACACGCGTCTTGTATCCTGGTCCGTCGCCGTGGTGCGGGCGTCGCAAGGCTGGCTCCAGGCGCTCGATCAAATCTTGCGCGGCGAGACGACTCGCCCGTCGACCTTGCGCGAGCAATCGTTGCGGATCCCGATCGCGGGGCTCTCGCTCTTGATTCTGGCCTTGGCGTTGTGCTACGGTTTTTGCATGGGCATGTATCCCGGCTGCCGCATTGAAGGCCCATCAGGGCTGCAATGGCTGGCATGCACGCTGAAGATACCGGCCCTGTTCCTGCTGACTCTGTGCGTTACCTTTCCTTCGCTGTACGTCGTCAATGCCTTGGTCGGTTCGCGGTTGCAGTTGCTCGCGGTCTTGCAACTTCTTGTGGCCGCCTTGGGCGTGAACCTGGCGGTCCTGGCATCGGCCGGCCCGATCGTGGCATTCTTCTCGTTCAGCACGACCAACAGCGATTTCATGTGTTTGCTCAATGTTCTGGTGTTTGCGATTTCGGGGCTTCTGGGGATGAAGTTTCTGCTGCAAACGCTACACCGCCTGAGCACGATTCCCAGCGCGCGGCGCGGCGCGGCCCTCTCCCAGAGCGGGAGGGGAGGAGGCCGGAAGCGATGTCCGGCGGCCCGATCGGGCCAAGTGGAACGGGCGAAGCGGGCCCGTTGCCGGCCATGTCGCAGTCGTGGGAGCATGATCCCTGGCTGAGCGACCCGAAGGGCCCGCCGCCCGCCACCTCGCCAGCCGAGGCAATCATCGTCGAGCGCGAGGCAGATGAACCTTGTGCGCTCGACGCTCTCGAGGGCCACGTCTTGGGCCGGCACGTGAAGAAGGTCTTTTGCTGCTGGACGGTGATCTTCAGTGTCGTCGGCGCACAAATGGCCTGGGTGCTGCGACCCTATTTCGGCAACGCCGACCCCAACCTGCCCTTTGTCTGGTTCGGCCCGCGAACGTCGAACTTCTTCGAAGGCGTTTGGACGGCCCTCCACCAACTTTTTCGCTGAAAGCTATCATGTTTCAAACCTTAGCGCTGGTCGATGGCGTGCTGCGGCGCCGGCCCTGGACGACGCGGACCGCCACCCCGGGCCGGACGCGGGCGCTGGGCGCCTGCGTGTTCGCGTTCGGCTTCTTGTATGGAGCGGCGATGGGCAGTTACGGCGGTGTCGGGGGCGACCGCGTCTGGCAGTTGCTCTATTCCGGCCTCAAGGTGCCGGTCCTGCTGCTGGCGACGTTTCTCATCGGCCTGCCGAACTTCTTCGTTCTCAACACCCTCTTCGGGCTGCGCCGCGACTTCCGCGAAGGGCTACGCGCGCTGCGTCGCGGCGCAGGCCGGGGTGGCCATCGTGCTGGCCTCGTGCGCCCCGCTGACGCTCTTCTGGTATGCCTCGTTTGCCGACTATTCGGCCGCGCTGTTATTCAACGGGCTGATTTTCGCCTTGGCGAGTTTTGCCGGCCAGCACCTGTTGCGCGGCTACTATCGCCCGTTGATTTTGCGTAACCCGCGTCACGGGCCTTTGCTTTGGACGTGGCTGGGGCTGTACATTTTCATCGGCATCCAGATGGGCTGGATCATGCGGCCGTTCGTCGGCGCTCCAGCGCCCCAGTGGAATTCTTCCGCAGCGGCGGCGAATGGGAGAATGCCTACGTCGTCGTCGCGCGGCTGATTTGCGGTTCGGTGTGGCGGTAAGGGGGCCACCTGTATTCATCACGCTCCGCCGTGATGGAGCTGTACTCACCCCTTGAGGTGGATCACCAGCCAGATCAACAGCAGCAGGAGTACGACTGCCGTGGCGATGAGACCGAAGGAACCAATAATTAGGCTTGGCCGACCCGGATGGCTATATTCGACAGGATCTTGTTTCCTTTCAAAATATGTGGCATACTGAGTATCCGTAATCCAGGCTCGGATTGGCGGCCGCTTGCGAAGAGGCGCCCGAGTCCGGCTGTCCAAACCTTTTGTGAAAGGAAAAAGACGATGGAGTGGTATCTCAAAGTGCTGAAGAAGTATGCGGAGTTCGATGGTCGGGCGCACCGCACGGAGTATTGGATGTTCGTTTTGTTCAACGTGCTGATCTCAATCGGCTTGGCACTCGTGGGATCGCTGATTGGCCACGGGCTCCAGTACTTGAGCAATCTTTACGGCCTTGCCGTGCTTGTCCCCGGCCTTGCCGTTGGCGTTCGCAGGCTTCACGACATCGGCAAATCGGGGTGGTGGCTGTTGATCGCCTTCATCCCATGTATCGGCGCCATTATCCTTATTTACTTCCTCGTCCAGGACAGCCAGCCGGAAAGTAACAAGTACGGTCCGAACCCCAAGGGCCTATAACGGCTGGTGGCGGAATCCGCACCATAGCAAAAAAACCCCTGGGTCAATCAGGGCCGGAGAAGTGCAAAGTCCGGGCGGGGCGCCGCTACGGACCGGCCGACGAATGATTTCCCTCGCAGAAACGCGAAGGTTATTTTTCGGCCGGTCCCTACGCTTCTCTGGCGCATATTGCCGCTTATTGCGATCCCGACTTCGTCGCCGCGGCGTCGCTTCCGTTCAGGGCCGCCGTCTTCTCTGCCAGGTCCGCGCCGACCTTGCGCCATTCGGGCACCGCGAGCTTGGCGAGTTTCTTTTGCTGGTCCTTGACCAACCGATCGAGCGCGCTTGCCGGTATGCGTTTTTCGCCCTCGTGCAGGGCCTTCATGCGCAGGTAAGTGGCGTTGATCGCGACGCAGGTCGTGGCCTCGGCAAACCACGGCTGGGCCTTGGTGCGGAGGTATTTCTTGGCCACCGATTGGACCTCCTTGGAGGCCTGTTCCGGGGTGTCGCCGCTGACCGCGCGGCGGACAGCAGCCATGTCCTTTTCCAAGTCCTCACGGACCTCCGCGACCAACGACGTGATCTCCTCCAGGCGCCCTCCTCGACCATCGTGTCCCGGGTCGCCAAGTACAGGTTCAAGAGGGCCGCGAAGCGGGCAACCTTGGCCTCCGCGGGAAGTTTCTTGACGGCCGCCAGGAGCTTGCCGCCCTGCTTGAACAGCGGCAGGTCGGACACGATCACGTCGAACTTGACGTTGTCCTGTCCGTCGGGGAGGGAACAGACGTACTTTCGCCCTCCAGTTCCACGGTGAGCCTGGCGTTGCTTTCGGGCGCCTCGACGGCATAGGCCCCGCTCGTCCAACTCTTGACCCGAGCCGTACCGGTGGAGATGGCCACGCCGCCGACCCCTTCGCCCGCGGCGTACAAGCGGTTGCGGTTCCGATCGTTGAACACCACGCCGCCGAGCATGCGGTGGTCGCCGCCGCCGAAGTCGTGAGTGACGGCGATGTCCTCAGCATTCGGCCAAGGGACGGCGCCAATACCTATCACGCGGTAGCCGGGATTGAGGATGTTCCTGCGATGGCCGCGCCCGGGCTGCATTCCGCCGGGACCTTCCCCCCAATCGAAAACGAAGGCGGCATGGCTGTACCAAGGATTCTTGGCGGTGCGCATGCAGTTCTCGCCGACGTGCCGCGCCTGGAAGCCCGCCAGCTTTGTCCTCGACGGAAGCTCCTTGGCCGTAAACCCCGGCTTCCCCTCTTCCTCCACGTGTGTCATGGTGTTAAGGATTTGGTAGTAGCTGTGCCAGCGGGCGGCCTTTGTCAGGGCAAGGTCGAAGACCAGCGGCGGGGCGGGCTTGGCTTCCAGCATCTCCTGCTGGAACATGTTGCGGTCGACGTTGCTGGGTACCCCCGAGGTCTGGAGGCAGCGCAGCCCGTCTTCGCCCGGATCAAGGCGGCAGCGGTTGATGTATTCCAGGATCAACGTCTCGGCCAGAGTGGGCTCGGGGGATTCGGCCTTGTAGGCCCCCGGCGGATCATCTCCGCCACGGGCAACGGCAGGCAAGTGCCAAGCGCAGACGCCGGCCAGCCCCAAGAGGAGAGCGGCCAACGAAAACATACGAAATCGACCTCGCGAATCAATAGTCCTTGTCATTGCACCATTCCTTTCACGATAACCGTTCATCACAGGTTGGCAGGAATTCTCGCATACAGCAAGAAACGGATTATAACAAGGGTTGCCCTTGGGATGTAAATGTGCGATCGGGATCCGATCCGTACCGCGCAACGCGAGTGGCCGGCGATTGCTCTGGAAGCAGGAAGAAATCCTAGGCCTGACGCTGGCTCGGACCGGGCAGCGGCTCATCGGGCCAGGCGGCATTCCACGCTTGGCGGAAGGGGGGCCATAAGCCCAGATTCTCAATCCAATGCAGCAGGTACGCGTAATCCAACGACTCTCGATTGGTTCGCAGCAGAGCGGCCGCATCCGCCAAGTCAACGGAGGCTCTTAATGGCTGTTTTCCTCGGAGTATATCGCAGTCACCTCAATTCTCGTCATCCACTCATTTTTCCTATCTTATTCATCCCTCATGCCTCATCCTCCATCCTTTATTTCCCTTCCGCCCCTTCTCTTGACCCCGTGCCGCCGAATTGTTATCGTTCCAACCCTAATTGTGTTTTGAATTGCGACGGCCCAGTTTACGGTGCATGGAAGCATGAAACGACGCCCCTTCCTCCTGCTGTGCGCTAGCGGGTTGCTGGCCGGTTGCTCTTCGTGGAGTCTATTCTCTCCGAGCAAGCCGAAATCGTCCGGCGATACCGCGGACGATCAGCCCCATGCAGTCGGCGATCTGGCCGTGCCCTTTGGCATGTTTCCGGTAAAGGTCGAGGCCGTCGGCCTGGTCTCCGGCCTGCACGGCACGGGCAGCGACCCCGAGCCTTCGCCGCAGCGGGCGATGCTCATGGCCGAAATGCATCGGCGCGGCGTGGAAAATCCCAATAACCTCCTGGCTACGCGCAATTATTCACTCGTCATCGTCCGCGGATTCCTCCGTCCCGGCATTCAAAAAGGCGACCGCTTCGACGTCGAACTGCGGGTCAAGGACCGGAGCGAGACAACGAGCCTTCGCGGCGGTTACCTGCTGGAAACCCACTTGTCGGACATGGCGATCATCTACGGCAGACTACTGGACGGCAAGGAACGCGGCATCGCCCAGGGGCCGGTCCTGGTCGATCCTTCGGCCACCGAGAAACACAACGCCGTGCAGTTGGGCCGCGGTGTCGTGTTGGGCGGAGGCGTGGCCCACGAGTCGCGTTCCGTCGGCTTGTTCCTCAACGGCGCCGACGAGACGAACATGACGCCGGAGCAGCTCCGCAATGCGGCCGTAAAAAGCGCCCAGGTGGCCAACGCCATCAATCGCCGTTTCAGCACGCACAAGAATGGCATCAAAGTGGGGGTTGCGCGAGCGGTCCGCGGCAACTACGTCGACCTGATCGTCGACCCCACGTACAAGGATAACCTGGTACGCTATTTCCAGGTATTGCGGGCGATCGAGCTCCGCGAATCGTCGGCCGACGTGGGCCTGCGGCTGCCCAAGTTGAAAGCCAAGCTCCTCGATCCGGCTACCGCTACGGAAGCGGCAATCAAACTGGAAGCGATCGGCAAGCCGGCGGCCGACGTCCTGGTCGCGGGCGCCCAGTCGCCGAATGCGAAAGTGCAATTCTATTCCGCTGAGGCGCTGGCCTATCTCGATCGCCGCGAGGCAGCCGAGCCATTGGGCAAGGCGGCCCATAACGCGGCCTTCCGCAGCCAGGCCTTGACGGCCTTGAGCGTGATGCGCGATTCGGCGGCTTACGATCAACTCCGCGAATTGCTGGGAGTGCCCAGCGCCGAAACCCGCTACGGCGCCTTCCGCGCCTTGACCGTCATGTGTCCCGACGACAGCCTGGTCAAGGGGGAGAGTTTTGGCGACCAGTTCAGCTATCACGTCCTGGACACCAAGGGCCCGCCGATGATCCACGTCACGCGAAACCGCTGTGCCGAAGTGGTCCTCTTCGGGCTGAACCAGCGATTCCTCACGCCGTTGGCACTGGAGGCCGGAAACCAGATCATGGTCACAAGCACCCAGGACGGCGAGATTTCCGTCAGCAAGTTCGTGCCCCATGAAGCCGACCAGAAACGCGTCATTTCCAGCCGGGTGGACGACGTGATCCGCGCCATCGTGGAACTTGGCGGGACCTATCCCGACGTCGTCCAGGTCATTCAGGAAGCCAAAGCCGCCGGGTGCCTGGAAGGGCGGTTCGAAATCGACGCCTTGCCCGAAACGGGAAGAAGCTATGAGGCAACGGTGGAGGACGAGGAGAAGGAAGGGGAGAAGAAGGACAAATAACCGAGGGATTCGGGATTTCTTTCGGCCATTTCTCCCGCCTTGTTGCTATAATATAGAGTATTCGCCCCCGTTCCGCCCCCCCTTTAGATATGCTCAAGGCGCTTGAACTCGCCGGTTTCAAAAGCTTCGCCGATAAGACGCGGTTTGAATTTCCCCCCGGGATCACCGTGGTCGTCGGCCCCAACGGGTCGGGAAAGTCAAACGTCGTCGATGCCATCAAATGGGTCCTCGGCGAGCAGAGCGTCAAGAATCTCCGCGGCAAGGAGATGGCCGACGTTATCTTCAACGGCTCGCCCACCCGCCGGGGAATGAACGCGGCCGAGATCACGCTCACCTTCAATAACGCGAACAAGCTTCTGCCCATCGATACGCCGGAGGTACACATCACGCGCCGCGTCTATCGCAGCGGCGAGGGCGAGTATCTGATCAATCGCAATCCCAGCCGGCTCCGCGATATCCGCGATCTGCTGGCCGGCACCGGCCTGGGCACGCAGGCTTACAGTGTGATCGAACAAGGCAAGGTCGACGTGCTCTTGCAGTCGTCGGCCAAAGACCGCCGCATGATCTTCGAAGAGGCCGCCGGCATCAGCCGCTTCAAGCTCAAGAAGCTGGAAGCCCTGCGGCGGCTGGAACGGGTCGAGCAGAACCTGTTGCGATTGTCGGACATCGTCGACGAAGTGGAAAGCCGCCTCCGTGGAGTGCGGGCCCAGGCCGGCAAGGCCCGGCGGTACAAGGAACACACGGACCGCCTGCAAGAGCTGCGGACGCAGGTGGGCCTGGTCGACTGGCGGCGGTTGAGCGAACGTCTGGCCGGAGTCGAGGGCGAGATCCGCGATCTGACCGCCGACCGCGATGCCGCCTCGGCTGCCGCCGAAGCGACCGAGGCCCAGATGCTTGCCCTGGACGTGCAGACCGCCGAGATCAACGAAGAGGTCCGCCGTGGCGAGGCCCAGATTGCCGCCAATCGCGAGCGGATCGCCGCCCAGGAATCATCGATCGAACACGAGCGGCAGCGCGGCAAGGATCTGGACGAAGAGATCGAACGTCATCGTCGCCAGGTCGTGTCGCTCAGTGCCCGGGCCGACGACTTGCAGCAACAGTGGCGGGAAACCTCCGCGACGGTCGAAACGGCCGAAGAACTGCATCGCACCATCGCGCAGCGGCTGGTCGAGGGCGAGCGGGCCCTGACGGAACTCATGGCGCGGCTGGACCAGATGCGCGGCGAGCACGAGCAACATCGTGCGGCCCAACTCGAACAGATGCGGGCGGTCGGCGTGTTGGGCAACGAGATCAGCGGCCTGGAAAGCCAGGCCGCGACCACCTCGGCCGCCCGCGACCGCAGCCGCGGCCGCATTACGGACCTCGACCGGCAGATCGCGGCGGTTGCCGCGGAACTCGACGGTTTTCGCCGCCGGCGCGACGAACTGGCCCACGACCTCCAGTCGCACGACGAGTCGCGGCAGGCGGCCGAGCAGCAACTTGCCCAGAACCAGCGCGAGCTGGCCATTCGCAACGACGAACTGGCGGCCTTGCGGCAGCGGCGGAGCGGCGTGGCCGAGCGCGCCGCCGTGCTGGAAGAACTTCATCGCCGGCAGGAAGGCCTGACGGCGGGCGTGAAGGAAGTGCTCGCCCGGGCAGCGAGCGCGGAGGCCGGACCGCTCCGGGCGGTGCATGGCCTGGTGGCCGATCTGCTCAGCGTGAGCGTGGAAATGGCCCCCCTGATCGAAGTCGCCCTGGGGGCCGCGGCACAGCACGTCGTTGCCCAGCCGGGCAGAGAGTTGTTGGACTTTCTCCGCGAGAACGCCCCGCGTTTCGCCGGCCGCGTGGGCTTTGTGTGGCATGAAGACGGCCAGGCCGCGCCGGTCGACGGACCGGATCTGACCGGCCAGCCGGGCATCGTGGGCCGCGCCGATCGCTTCGTCGAGACGTTGCCGCAATTTGCCCCGCTGGTCGCCCGACTGCTCGGCCGGACCTGGATCGTCGAGAAGCTCGAACATGCCTTGCAGCTTGCCGGCGTCAACGGCCAGGCCGTACAATTTGTCACTTTGGCCGGCGATCTCCGCCAGACCGACGGCACGCTGGTGGTCGGTCCGCCGACCATGAGTACATCGTGCCCGGGCGCCAGCGGCCTGATTTCGCGCCGCAGCCAGTTGCGGGAATTGAACGAGCAATTGGCCGGCCTCGACGCCCGCATCACCGCTGCTGAAACTGCGGTCAACGAGACGCAAATCCAGATTGGCCAGCGGCAAGAAGCGGTCGGGCATCACGCGGCGGCCCACGCCCAAACGAGCGAATCGCTGGCCGACCAGCGCATGAAGTTGACGGCCGCCGAGGAGCGCCGGGCCGAATTCAACCAGCAACGGGCGGCGCTGGACGGCGAATGTCGGGCCGCGTCGGTACAGCATGATGCCGCCGTGGGGCGGTTGGCCGAAGCCCGCGAAAAACGCCGCCGCCACGAAACCGGCTTGTCCGAGATGGAAGCCCGGCTGGCCGCGTTCCAGCAGCACCTCGCCCGCTTGGAAGGCGAGCGGCAGGCTCGCAATCGCGATACGACGGAAACCAAGGTGGAATTGGCCAAGAGCGAGGAGCGTTTGCGGAACCTGCGAATGCGTTTGCGGCAGTTCGATGAAACCCGCCAGGAACGCGGCCGCGCAATCGACGAAGGCCGCCAGCAATTGGAACTTTGCATCCAGCGGGCCGAGGCCTCGCGGTGGAACATTCTGAGGGCCGAATCGGAAGTCGCCGACCTCTATCTTCGCAAGGAGGCCTTTGCCGCCGAGACTGTCCGCTTCATCAATCAGCGCGAAGACCTGAAGCGGCAGCGCAATCAGTTGAACGCCGAGGTCCAGCGCGGCCGATCGCGGGCCCGCAAGATCGAAGAGCAACTCCACGCTCGGGACCTGGCTGCCAACGAGGTCCGCCTGGAGCGCGAGACCCTCGCCGCTCGCCTCCGCGAAGACTACGGGATCGAACTGGCCGAGCTCGAACACCAGCCCAGCAGCGAAGAAGAGCGGCAGCGGGAAGAGGTGCAAGAGGAGATCGAGGAGTTGCGGCATAAGATCAACGCCCTGGGGCACGTGAATCTGGACGCCCTGGAGGAATTGGAATCTCTGGAGTCGCGGTTCAAGACGCTTTCCGACCAGTATCGGGACCTGACCGGCGCCAAGACGTCTTTGGAGAAGATCATCGACCGCATCAACACCGACAGCCGCCGGCTCTTCGCCGAGACGCTGGAAACGGTCCGCGGGCATTTTCAGAAGCTGTTTCGCGATCTGTTTGCCGGCGGGCAGGGCGATATCGTCTTGGAGGAAGGGGTTGACATCCTGGAGAGCGGCATCGAGATTGTTGCCCGGCCGCCCGGCAAGGAGCCGCGCAGCATTTCGCTCCTGAGCGGTGGTGAGAAGACTCTGACCTGCGTGGCCTTGCTCTTGGCCATGTTCCGCAGCCGTCCCAGTCCGTTTTGCGTGCTGGACGAAGTCGACGCTGCCTTGGACGAGGCGAACATCGATCGTTTTACGACAGTGCTGAAAGACTTCCTGGCATGGACGCAATTCATCGTCGTCACGCACTCCAAGAAGACGATGACCTGCGCCAACACGATTTATGGCGTGACGATGCAGGAGTCGGGCGTGTCGAAGCAGGTTTCGGTGCGTTTCGAGGACGTCAGCGACGACGGTCACATCCGCCCCGAGCGCCTGGCCGAGGCCGAGAAGCAGGCCGAGGAAGACAGCCAGGCGGCGTAGGGTCGGCGGATGATTAGGCGTGGGCGAATGGGCTGATCATCAAGGATTGTAGGGCGATGAATACGGATTCTTAGGGTCGGGGGCGGGAGTCTCGGGCGGCAGCGGGGAGATTTCCAATAATGGAACTTCTTCCGTGTTCTCTTCCACGGGCGGCTTGGCGGTCGCGAGGGCAATGACCAGGGCCACCAAAGGCGTAACGAAAACAGCGGCCAAATCGATCCAGATGAAATCCATCGCCGTGGGTGGGGCCCGGTGGTGCGCTGCGGCTTCGATGCCCAGATAAAAACCCAAGCCAAATGCGACGAGCACTGCTACGGGAAGCGTTGCTGTCAGTAGAGCACCTATGACGTACGCTGGGGCACCTGTCACCGCTTTGTTGCGTGACAGCGAGATTCGCCCTTTCACGAGAGTCATGATCCCGAAGACAAACATCCCGACTTCTACAAGAAAAAGCATTTCTCCTCTCCACAGAACAGGTAGGAACGGTGATCCGAGAACGCGTGAACAATCTAGACTTTTCGTGGCGAGATGTCAATCGTCAGGCTGCAATTGAACCCGGATGGATTTGCGAGTAAAATCAATAAACGCGTTACACGATTATTCTAGACCCATTCCTTCATGGTCGAAAGGCTTGTAATGGCTACAGCGCCAACTGACACGACGGTCCATCCAGCATTCGAACCGCCGGTTCCACGCGCTGAATGGACGGTTGCCGACTTGTTGGACCAGCTCGGAGGCATCCCGGCCGCGCGAGTACACATGACGCCATATCCCGGCACAGCCACGGAAAACGACGTGATCAATATGGAGGCGCACGGCGAGCGGCTTTGCGAATTGATCGATGGAACCCTGGTGGAGAAACCGATGGGCGTTTATGAATCGTGGCTGGCGGGCAGGATCATCATGATTCTCGGCTCGTTCGTCGACCGGCACAAACTCGGCATTGTGCTCGGCGAGGCGGGCTTCCTGAGACTTTTTCCGGGCAAGATCCGTGCGCCCGATGTGACGTTTATTCGCCGTCAGCGTCTGCCGGAGGGCCGCGTTCCGCGCGAAGCGATTCCGACGCTGGCTCCCACCTTGCCGATCGAAGTCATTTCGCCCAGCAACACCGAGCGCGAAATGGAGCGCAAACTCCATGAATACTTCGCAGCGGGGGCGGAACTCGTCTGGTACATCTATCCGCAGACCCAGTCGGCGATCGTCTATACCGCTCCCGAACAGCCTACCGAGATTGGCCCGGACGGCGTGCTCAGCGGCGGCGAGGTCCTCCCGGGCTTTGAATTGTCGCTGCAGCGATTGTTTGCCGAGACGGAGAACTCGTGACGGATTTAACCGTCTCGCCCATATCTTCCGCATGATCGCTACGGCCGTTTTTCGCGGCAGGACAGCTTTCTTCGCTACAAACGGAGAAAGAATCTAAAGTCCAACCCCGGTTCAGGGCGAATCTTATCTTTGGATGGCTTGTTCTACTGACGCTGCATCTTGCGAGATGCTCACGAAATGTGGAATGGGCTTGCAGGGGGGGAACCTGCCTTGAAGGCCACGCCTTGACGATTCGCCGTGATAGACTCTCCATGGCGATTCGCTCGCTTGTTTCTCTCCTGCCAGTTGTAGTTCGCCGGACAGTTTTGGTTGCCAACGGTTGCAGTGATTCGCGCGTTTCCCTCGCGGCAACGTGTTAGCGTTGTTTCAACCGTAGGAAGAAAAGATGGCAGCGGAGTAATTCGTAATGGGGTGAGCGAACCATGCATTCCCTATTTTACGGATTTTCTCTGGCTTCCGGATGCCTAGGTTGCCGATGAAAGTATTGCGGCGCGGGTCAGAGGGAGCTGAACCACAGCCACGAAATGCGAATTACGGATGGCCCCGACCCAGAGGATTGCGGTTCCACTGACCGGTTTAGCCGGTCGGTTCGACGGAACGATGTACATGGGATGCGAAGCAAAACCGGGAGATCGGCCGAATTTCGGCGCGTCGAACTCGGGTTTTGTTGGACATCCTCAGGGAAATACCGCAAACCAGGGGCGATAGCGTCTTGCCGAGACAGAGGGGTCGAAGGCAAGACACAACTCAAACCAACGTGAGAGATTTCGGAGAGCCTGCGATGAAGGTTTTCACAACAGGACAGGTCGCCAAGATTTGTAAGGTGGCCCCGCGTACCGTCAGCAAGTGGTTCGACTCGGGACGGCTACGGGGCTATCGTATTCCAGGGTCGCAAGACCGGCGAATTCCCCGGGAATACTTGATCAAGTTCCTCAAAGAGCATGGCATGCCCTTGGGGGATCTCGAAGACGAGGCCATGGCCAAGGTGCTCATCGTGGCACAAGACCAGGTGCTTGTCGAGAACGTCAAGCGGGAGCTTCCGCTGGAACGCTCGTTCAAGGTGGCCGTGGCTGCCAGCGGTTTCGACGCTGGCATCCAGGCCGAGAGCTTCCATCCGGACTGCATCATCGTCGATTTCTCGATCGGCCGCACCGAAGCGTTGCAGATTTGCCAAAACCTGCGCCGCAACTCGGAGTTTGCCGACGTGATTTTGATCGCCTTGCTGCCCGATGACGGCAGCTCGACGAGCTTCGACCGTTCGAGCATCAACGAGACGTTCAAGAAGCCGTTTGACGCGGCTCTCTTGGCCGAGCGTCTGCGGACGCTGATTGGTGCGAAGAAAGAGCTGGTTTAGTCTTTCGTCACGCTACGCAAGCTTTTGTGGTTGCCTGACAAGACAGCGAGTGGTTCGCAGTCATGGACTTCGATCCGGCGCATGTCTTGCCAGGGACCCGACGGCCCGCGTTACTGAACGTACATTTCGCCGATTCAAATTTACCCGTCGCGGACCAGACCCCCGCGACGGTTACTTTTTCTTGGGGCTTCAGCCATTGAACGCCTAACGGCGTTCGATTCTGTTGGCGTGTCGTCGTCTCCAAAGGGCTTTGCGCCGCCCCACCCCCCTATTGTTACATGGCATTTGACCTATTGCAGGGGTTCTATTGTCCGATGGACTGAATTGAGGATCTGATGAAATTGAGGGCAGGAGAACTTCAAAGTCGCGCACCGAGCGCTCGTAGTCCTGCCGTCAGGCGGAATTTTCGGCCTCGCAACCCGCAAGGAGCTGGAAATTGAGGGGGGACACTTGCAGACAATCAACAGCCCGTGTAAACTGACAGGCAAGGTACGGAAATGTGCGATTCTGGAGTCTCCAACTCAGGAGGATGTCCAAGATGGCTGAACTACGTTTGCCTAGAAACGCTCCCTGCTCTTGCGGGAGCGGTCTCAAATTCAAGAAGTGCTGCCTTCTGAAGAAATTGGAAGGCAGCGCCTACGAAGGGCCGGAGAAATTCGCGCCGCAGCCGGTTTTCTCCGATGGCGCCGCGGTGTTGCGCCCGCTACCGAAGCAACGCGCCAAGACGGAGGCAATTCAGCGAGTGCGCGTGGAGTTCACGTTCCGTGAACAATTTGGGCCAGCGAACGTGTGGTATTACTTCCCGGTGGGACGCCTCGTTGCTCTGAATGGCGGTTTCGTCTTGCCGGTTGAACGGCTAGATGTCGGCGCGCGATTCTTGATGCAGGGTGGCGAGATTGCAACGGTCACGGCCGTTGAACCGCCGGAGTGGTGGGAGCCACCCGCGGATCAGCCCGTCAAGGGTCGGCAGGTGGGGCGTGTTGTTGGGTGGGTGGAGCGCATTGGCAACGTGGTGATCGACCTATCGTTTCTCGCGCAGACCGTCACAACGACGCCCGATCACCCTTTCTGGTCGGCTACGCGCAAAACGTATGTGCCGGCGGCACTATTGCGACCAGGTGAGCTGCTCGCTACCGACTTTGGAGGAACCGCCACGGTCGATTCGATCAGCCCCCCGCGCTATGGCTTAGTGAAACTGTACAACATTGAGGTGGAGCGGATCCATAGCTACTTCGTCGGCGCGCCGAATGGAGCGGTGCTTGTGCATAACGGAGTTCCTGGCGCGGCCGGTTGCGGAGTACCGATGCCGGCGGAGGCGGGTGACGCCGCCTCACAGGGCGTGCCAAACCAACAAACATCATCCGAAGCGGTAGCCATTCACAGGCTCACAGTCACAGTTATAGTAGCCGTATGACGGGGTGATAAACGGACGACTGTAACGAGCCAGCCCCGGCATTTTGGAGATCCTGGGTTTGCAGGGATTCTCGGGGCACGGCCACCTCTTGATCTTGTTCGGATCGCGTGAGGTTGGTATCGTACCGCCCCATGATCCTGTCAAGAACTAGCCCGGGTTCTGAAAGCAAGTCGCTGGCGCGTCGCCTTGCCGCGATGGAGGAGAAACTGGCTGCGGCGGAAGCAAAGCTGGCTGCGGCATCCGCTCGGCTTGGGCTGCTGGAAGAAGAGAACGTACGTCTGCAGCAGGAAAACGAGCAACTCAAACGCCGGTTGGCGGCGGCCCGCAAGAACTCGTCCACTTCCTCTAAGCCGCCTTCCAGTGATATCGTCAAGCCGCCCAAGCCTCCGCGCAAGGACGGTAAAAAACGCAATCGTGGCGGACAGCCGGGCCATGAACAACACCTGCGGACGCCGTTTCCCGACGAGGCCATCGATAACCTCGTGACCTATACGCTCGATTGTTGCCCCGATTGCGGCGGCTCACTCCGCCCTTCCCCGTATGCGGCCGAGGTGCAACAGGAGGTGGAAATCGTCGCCACCCCGACCATCGTCAGCGAACACCAAGCGTTGGCTTATTGGTGCAATCGCTGTGGGAAACTCCATGCAGCGTCCCTGCCCGAAGCGGTGCGGAAGGCGGGCCTTTTAGGCCCACGAATGACGGCCCTGGTGGCCTTCATGAAGGGTGTCTGCCACGCCTCCTTCTCCACCATCCGGAAGTTCCTTCGCGACGTGGTGCGGGTGAACGTCTCCCGCGGCTACTTGGCCAAGTTGATCGACAAGGTGAGCGAGGCGTTGGCCCCCTCCTATGCGGAGTTGTTCGTGCGGCTGCCCGACGAGGCCGTGCTGAACATCGATGAGACGGGGCATAAGGAAAACGGCGAAAGATTCTGGACTTGGTGCTTCCGCGCCGCGCTCTACACGTTGTTCCGTATCGACAAGTCGCGTGGCTCGAAGGTGCTGGTGGAGGTGTTGGGCGAGGAGTTCAACGGCGTGTTGGGCTGCGATTATTTCAGCGCCTACCGCAAGTACATGCGAGAGTTCGGCGTGCTGGTTCAGTTCTGCATGGCCCATCTGATCCGCGATGTGAAATGGGTGGGGAGTTGTCGTCAGCGTATGCAGGTAGCCTCAACGACATGGAGGGACGGTTGGGAAGGATAAATGATCCGTACCAGCGAGCACTGCTGCTTTTCGCTTGCGCAGAGGAATATAACCGGCACGACGAAGTAAAAAAGTGCCAAGAAGCCCTTGATATGATCAGAATGGATGTCTGTGGAATAGAGGACTGGCACCAACGTCTCTCGGTTACAGTTTCTCTGGCCGATCTTCAAATCGATACGCGAAATCTGAGTGCGGCAGATAGCGAGATTGACGCGCTTGTAATCAGGCGCGGGCACCCGCCGCGCGGGTCGTAAGTCGGTGCATGCCACCCCAGCCAACTCTTCACCCCGGCCGGTTGCACTTCGCGCCGGCTGGGATTAAATTCGATTTGAACCGGCCGTGACCGTGCGGCCCGGGCTTGCCTCCCTTTCCTTCCTCGAAGAAAGTACTCGCATGTGCACCCGTCGCTTGATTGTCGCCACGATTCTGTCCATCGGCCTGCTGTTTCTTGGATCCACGGCTCCGGCTGCGGAAACGACAATGACCGTCCACGTCGACCGGCCGGGGGTGAAAATCTCGGCGACGCTGTATGGCATCTTCTTCGAGGAAATCAACCGCGCCGGCGACGGCGGGCTGTACGCTGAAATGCTGCAAAACCGCTCTTTCGAGGACGACCGCGGCGATCGCGACCAGACACCGACCAAAATCCCCGGCTGGCGACTCGTCCAGACCCCAGGCGCCAAGGCGACGATCAGCCTTGACCATTCTCAACCGCTGAACGCGCACAATCCTAATTCCCTGCGGCTGGAGATTTCCGCCGCGAGCAGGATGCCGGTGTGTGTGGCCAATGACGGGTTTCATGGTCTTGCCTTGGTCAAGGGCGAAGAGTATGTACTTTCGTATTATGCGCGATGCAGCGCGGTGCGCACGGCGTGGTGCACCCCGAGTTGTGGGACGGCAGCGATTTCCCCGCACCGCAATTCTCGAGTGGGGAGGTCGGCCCCCAATGGAAACAGTACCACCGCACGCTGGTGGCCCAGGAGACCACGGCCACGGGCTGTCTGGTCTTCCAGTTTGACGCGGCGCGCACGTTCTGGCTCGACCAGGTTTCGCTCTTCCCCAAGAAAACCTGGAAGAACCGGCCGAACGGCCTGCGGCCCGACCTGGCCGGGATGCTTGCCGACTTGAAGCCGTCGTTCAATCGCTTCCCCGGCGGCTGTTACGTCGAAGGCGATCGCCTGGCCAACGCCTTCCGCTGGAAAAACAGCATCGGCGATCTTGCCGAGCGGCCCGGTCACTGGAATCTTTGGGGTTACCGCTCCACGGACGGTCTCGGCTATCACGAGTATTTGCAACTCTGCGAAGACATCGGCGCGGAACCGCTGTTCGTGATCAACTGCGGCATGAGCCACGAGGAGCAACAAGCCCAGCGCAGTGCGCACGCGCCGCCGTGCGAATACATGCAAGACGCCCTGGACGCGGTCGAATATGCCAACGGCCCCGCCGACAGCCATTGGGGATCGCTCCGCGCCAAGGCCGGCCATCCGGCGCCGTTCCACCTGAAGTTCATGGAGGTCGGCAACGAGAACGGCGGGCCGCTCTACGAAGATCGCTACCGCCTGTTCCATGACGCCGTCAAGGCCAAGTACCCGGAGATGATCCTCGTGGCCAATTCGCCCGTGCATTCGCGGCCGATGGATATCCTTGACGAGCATTACTACGACAGCCCCGAGTTCTTCATGCAAAATGCGACCCGCTACGACGCCTACGACCGCAAGAAGAGCCCCAAGATTTATGTCGGTGAATATGCGGTGACCCAAGGTTGCGGCAAGGGCAACCTGCGGGCGGCCGTGGGCGAAGCGGCCTTCATGACCGGCATGGAGCGGAACGCGGACATCGTGGTCATGGCCTCGTACGCCCCCTTGTTCGTTAATTGCGGTTGGCGGCAATGGAGCCCCAATGCCATCAATTTCGATAATTCGCGGGCCTACGGCACACCCTCGTACTACGTGCAGAAGATGTTCAGCACCCACCGCGGCAACCGGGTGCTGGGGCTCGATTTCCGTGCCCCGGCGGTCAAGAGTCCCTTGAAAGGCGGGGCGATCGGCGTCGGCACGTGGGCCACGCAGGCCGAATTCAAGGACATCAAGGTCACGCAAGGTGATAAGGTGCTCTTCCAGTCGGATTTCGCCACGGGGCTCGGTGGTTGGCAGTTTCGTCGGGGGCATTGGCAGCTCAAGGACGGGGCCTTGCAGCAAACGGAGCTCAAGGAGGACGTGCGGGCTATCGCCGGCGACAAGTCGTGGAAAGACTATACGCTCACGCTCAAAGCCCGCAAGCTGGGCGGGGCCGAAGGCTTCTTAATCCTTTTCAACCAGCAGGACGGCACCGCCAAAGGATGGTGGAACATTGGTGGTTGGGGCAACGTGCGGCACGGCCTGGAGTTGGACGGCGCGGCCGCGCCGTCCGTGGATGGCCACATCGAGACGGGCCGTTGGTATGACATCAAGGTCGAGAACCTTGACAACCAGGTTCGCTGTTACCTGGACGGCAAGCTGATCCACGACGCCCGCCGCGGTTCGCTTGACTCCATGTATGCCGTGGCTAGCCGTGCTGCGAAGAGCGGCGACGTGATCCTCAAGGTCGTCAATGCCGCCGACAAGCCGCAGGACGTGCGGATTTTGCTCGCCGGGCTCAAGGGCAAGGTGAAGTCGGGCACGATTACCGTGCTCGCGTCAGCCGACCCCTTGGATGAGAACTCGTTGGACAATCCCAACAAGGTCGTGCCCAAGGAGTCGCCGCTGGCGGATGCCGGCGCCGAATTCGTGCACAGCTTCCCCGGCAATTCGGTGAGCGTGATAACGTTGGTAGTGGATTAAGCACGTTGTCGGCGAATTCGCCTTCAAATGCTCTTTTCACGACTGGCGAAGGCGGGTATTCTTTGGGCGGAAAGCGGATGTTCCACGGGTCTTTGCACATTTTTCGAAAGGATTCGAGCGATGGAACTATTTCACCGGATGGCGTACATGGCGGCGGCGAACCTGTTGGGCGCCTCCGCGGAACGGCGAATTACGAACGAACAGTTGTCCGAGCAACTGGAGCAGATGGCCCTGAGCGATCCCGAACTGGCCGAACACTATGCACGCATGGCCGCGGCGGTGCCCGTACTCCAGGTCCAACGCGCTTTGGAAGATATCGAAGTGGAATCGCCGCCGCGGAATTCGCCGGCCGATAGGCCGCGGGCCGCCTGAAAGGACGACGCGGCCGGCCCTTAGTGGAACTCCTGCCGGCGAAACGTGCGGATGCCGATCCACATGGGCAGCAGCGCGGCCAGCGCGCTGACGATGAGACTGGCGAGCGAGCCGACGATGAGCCAGGAACGGACGGCGATTTGCAAAAACGCGAGCTCGCTGAAGGCGAACGCAGGTTCGATCTGCCGGGCCAGGTAGACGTGACAGGGCAACGTCGCCAGCACCAAGACCAGCACGATGAAAAGCGTGCTGATTACCAGGTTCAACGTCCCGCCGAAGCTGGCAGCGATCCGCGATGGCGATTGCTCGGTCATCACGGGCAGCCTGGCCCCCAATCCCACGCCGATGCCCGAGAGGCCCAGGCACAAGAGCAATGAAGTCGCTTGGTGCTGCACGATCAACATTACGGGGATGCCGAGCCGCCAGTCGCTCAGCAGGATCAGCAGGCCGCAGGGGACCAACAGGCTGCCGGCGGAGAAGAGAAACTTGGCCCAGAGGATGGAATCGCGCTTTAATGGCAGCAGGCCCAGGAGCCAGAAGCGGCGGCCTTCGAGGCTGACCAGGGGGAAGACGAACCGCGTCGTGAAGGTCGACATCAGCAGGCCCACGACCGAAAGGTTCATGAAGCTGACGATGTTCACCCACTGGGACACGTGGAGCGCGTAGCTCACGGGATGCACGTTCGTGAAGTACAAGAACAGCAGGCAGATCAAGATCAGGAATTGGGACCATTGCAACGAGTCGCGGCGGAATAGCCGTACGTCTTTCAAAAGGATCAGCCGTACGGGAGGCGAGAGGAATCCCAGGCAGCGGTTCAGCCCACGGTCGAACCAGCCCTTGTGCACGCGGGTTGGCGGCGAGCCCAGGCTGGCGGCCTGCCAATAGGCCTTGCGGTAGATCCGCGCGGCGAACATGCCGGCCAGCTCGCGGAAGAACAGGGCGTTGGCGATCAACAGTGCGAGAAACAGCACGCCTTCCGACCAGGCATCGCCGGCCGCTGCCAGCAAACCCGAGCTGAGCCACCAGTTGGGCAGCGGCTTTTTCTGGGCGAGTTGCAGGCGGTTGCGCATTTCCTGAAACCAGCGGGGAGTGAATAGATCGGTTTCCGGCCGCGAGAATAGCGAGCCGAAGAACCAGACCGCCAGCACGATCAAGAAGATGACGGCAATCGCCAACAGGTGTACCCGCTTGCGGGGAAAAAGGTGCATGATCGCCATGAGGAGGATCGCGCCGATCGCCGCCGGAATGAAAACGAAGGCGAGCAACATCGGCAGCAGCATGGCATAGTAGTACCATGGGGCATGGGCCACGTGGCCGTAGGCCACCAACATCGGGCTTCCCAGGAGTAGGAAGCCCCAACTGCTGAGCAGCACGGCGTGGCGGAATTCATGTTGAAAAATCCGCTCTTCGTGGATCGGCAGCGTGAACAGGTAGGCGACCTCGCCGCTGCGGAATAGCGAACCGTAAAGGATCACGCCCGTGGAGAAGATCAGCATCATAAAGAGGGCGAAGAAGAAGAAGTTGAAAATTTCCCCCACGAGGTCCTCGTGAATCCGTAGCGGAAGCGTCGCCTTCATGAAGTGGAAACCCTCGCGCACGAGGTGGAACAGGCCGAACCACAACAGCAGGCTCAAGACGATCACCAACCCGTAGCGGAGGCGGGAGGTAGCCAACCCCTGGGCGAGTAGCGTGCGCAGGATCCGCCACTCCAGACGCAGGAATCCTTGCGACTGGGCTTCCGCTGAAGGCAAGCCACGGGAGGGGGGGGTGGCCGCAGTCGTCATGAGGGAAGTTCCTGCGCCGACCCATGGGTACATGAGTGCCCCGGCGACGCATGCCCATCGGTCATTTCCAGGAACAAGTGCTCCAACGCCGACCCAAGGGTACATGGGTGCCCCGGCGGCGCGGAAAGTTCCTGCCGCAGTTCGGCCAGCGTGCCGAGGAAGCTCAACTGTCCCTGGTTCAGGATGCCAATGCGGTCGGCGATCTCCTCCGCCACGGCCAGCGTGTGCGTCGACATAAGCACTGTCTTGCCGGCCTCGGCCTCGGCCCGCAGCAGATCCTTGACCACCCGTGCACTGCGGGGATCGAGGCCCACCATCGGCTCGTCAACCACCAACACCTGGGGGTCGTGCAGCAAAGCGAGGGCAAACACCAGCCGCTGCCGCATGCCGTGCGAGTAGGTCTCCGTGAGGTTGTCGAGGAAGCCGGCCAACTCGAAGCGTTGAATCTCGCGGGCAATGCGATCGCCAGTCGTGGCCCTGTCCAGGCCATGCATCTCCGCGGTGAATTCCAAGAGTTCGCGGCCGGAAAGCTTTTCGTAGAGGTATTGCTCGTCGGGTACATAGCCCAAAAAGCTGCTGGCCTCGCGAGGCTTGCGCGAACAGTCGACGCCGCACACCCGCACGTGACCCGATTCGGGCTGCAGCAGGCCGACCAGCATGCGGATCGCCGTAGTCTTGCCGGCGCCGTTCGGGCCCAGCAGGGCGAAAAGTTCGCCCCGGGGAATAGTCAGGCTAAGACCGCTGACCGCCACCGTCCGGCCGAATCGTCGAACTACCAGGTCAAACTCGATCATGATTGCGCTGGGGAGGCTGCCTCTGGAATTCCTTATGTTTGTCTCGCAACCTGGCCGCATCCTCCTCGGACAACCGCAGGAACAGCAGGCTGTGATCGCCGAAAAAAACCTCCTGGCGCACGACTGTGCCGTCGCGGTGGACCCACAATCGATTGCGGACGTTCTTTTCGCTCTCTTCGCTTGGGTCGCTGCGGTAGACTACCACCCACATCGGTTCCAACCGCCCATTCCACGTCAAGCGGGCCTGTTTTTCCACCTTGGCGAAAAGATCTTCCGTCGGCGGTCGCTGTTGCAGGATCTCCACCGGATGGCTCGGCAGGGAGAACGGGCTGTAGGACGTGAACCTCCAGTGCTGGCCGAGGTACAAGCCTCGCAGTTGCATTTCTGGTGCAAAGCTGTCGCGAATCTTGTTTTCCGGCATCGGCAATTCGATGTCCGGATTGTAGTTCGTGCCGATGTGAACGGCAAGTTTCAGTTTGTCCCCTTCCAAGCTCCCCTCGATTCTCACCAGGCTTTGCCCGCTCTTGGGACGGAGTCTGGAAGTGAAGGCAACCAGTTGATTGAGCGGATTCGTGATCAGGTTGCTCTCCACTTCCATTTCCGTGCTTCCAGCGGCCTGGATGGTCCTACGGGCAACGTCGCGCAAGTAGATCGGCAGGATCTCCTCGAAGGGAAGCCTGTCAAAATGGACAAGGCTGTGAATTTCGGTAGTGTCGGTCGATTGTTGATTACTTTCGCTCAACGCCCAGCCCAAGCGGCGTTCATCGAAGTACAGGTGCCAGGCCACGGGGGGACGCGAGGCGTCACTACTCGCCAATTCGTAGACCGGAGGTTCTCCCATGAAAAATGGCGGCAAGATCTTACAGACCGCCAACCAACTCATGGTCGCCAGCCACAAAGCAAGAACAGCAAGTCGATACCAAAGATTTGGCATTGTGGTTATTGTAACATACGTTGGCGGTTAAAGAAAATCGAATCGTAGCAGGCACACTCCGTGTGCCGTCCGCCCTGCGGGGTTTATCCAGAAAGCGAAAACGTCTGGCGGACGGCACACCGACCATGAGTACATGGTGCCCGGTGCCTGCTACTTTTCTTGCCGAAAATCGCTGCAATCGCCATTGCGGCAAACGCCCATTGTGAGGATGATATGCGGGTCCAAGGAATTTTGGCCAGCATGGAGGCAAAGCAGTGCAAACCTTACGGAAGTCGCTCTTATCGTCGTTTATACTGATCCCCGTTTTGGCTTTGGCCGGCTGCCAAAAAGGCGGCGACTCGACCCAGCCCACGGCAGCGGTTGCCGGATCTGGCGGTGACAAGGCTGAACCTCATACGGCCGCCGCGACGGCAGCCCCGCTGAGGGCCGAACAGGACCCACAACACCCAATTTACGAGTTTGAAACGAGCCTCGGCAAGTTCATAGTGCGCATGGACGCCGAAAAAGCCCCGTTGACCGTGGATAACTTCCGCAACTACGTGGCCCGCGGTCATTATGACCTGACGATTTTCCACCAGGTACTCAAGGGTCCGCTGCAGATCGTGTTGGGCGGCGGTTATACGGCCGACCTGAAAGAGAAGGCCGCGCTTACGCCTATTCGAAACGAGGCCCACAATGGCTTGAAGAACCGCCGCGGCACGATCGCCATGGCCCGTCGCGCCAACGACGAAGACAGCGCAACCTGCCAGTTCTTCATCAACATCGCCGACAACGACCTGCTGAATTTCAAAGCGCGGACCCCGGAAGGCTATGGCTACTGCGTCTTTGGGGAAGTGACCGACGGCATGGATGTCGTCGATCAAATCGCCAAGGCGCCGGTTCACGACGCCGATAAACTCACGGGCCTGCCGGTGGAGACGATCGTGATCAAGTCGATTCGGCAGGTCAAATAGCGATCGCACGCAATTTTTTCAAAAAAATTACTTGACCGATTGACAAGTGGCCCCGTCTGCTGCGATAATGCTCATTGCTGATGGAAGGGCTCGCGGTAGAAAGGAGTAGCCATAGATGTCGATCAGAACGTATTTTGTCCAGGAATGTCCCACTTGTGGACGACGGCTGCAAATTCGAGTCGAGCATCTGGGCAAGCCGGTAGCATGCCAACATTGTCAAGGGACTTTCGTGGCGGTTGAGCCTTCGAACATGCGGGGCGAGCCGGTCGATCAAGGCAGCGCCCTTCTGCGGCGAGCGAATGAATTGCTCGATTCGGTTGCACGGCGGCAGTTGACCGGCCACCCACCGGCGACCCGGTGAGGATCTATTTTCGCCGAGGTTCTTTGCAAAGCCCTCCTTCTCAAGGCAGCGTGGCGTCGATGCCACTTTCTTGCCGCCAGCCCTATTTGTGAAATCCGGATTTCACGTATGTCATAAATGGCCCGACTGTTCCCAAAATTAAAAAAATACGCTTTTGGCGACGTCGTGGTTAGAATTCATGGGTCGCACTTGCGTCTCACGATTGGCCTGCACGCGCAACGGAAGGTTGCCTATGAACAATCACGAGGGTCCCGAAGTCACTCAAGCCCGTTCTGGCGGCGATTGTGGAGTCGTCGGACGACGCCATTATCAGCAAGTCGTTGGACGGCACGATTCTCAGTTGGAATGCCGGCGCCGAGCATATCTATGGCTATACGGCCGAAGAGGTCTTGGGCGGGAGCATCTCGATCTTGCACCCGCCCGACCATCCCGAGGAGTTACCGCAGATTCTCGAGCGGATTCGGCGCGGGGAACAGATCGCCTATTATGACACGGTAAGACTGAAGAAAGACGGCACGCGAGTCACCGTCTCCCTGGCAGTTTCGCCCCTGAAAGACGCCGCCGGTCGGGTGTACGGCGCATCCGCGATCGCCCGCGACATTACGGAGCGGAGGCGGGCCCTGGCGGCCCTCCGCGACAGCGAAGCGCGGCATCGGGCCATTCTCGACGCGGCGATCGACGGCATCATCACCATCGACGAACGCGGCACGATCGAATCGGCCAATCCGGCCGCCGTGCGACTGTTCGGCTACACCCTCCCGGAACTGGTCGGCGCCAACGTGAACATGTTGATGCCCGCTCCTTACCACGAGATGCACGACACCTACCTGGACAATTACCGCCGCACGGGCGAGCGCAAGATCATCGGCATCGGCCGCGAGGTCGTCGGCCGGCGCAAGGACGGCACGGTCTTTCCCATGGACCTGTCGATCAGCGAGATCCATGTCGGCGGGCAGCGAATGTTCACGGGCCTGGTACACGACGTGACCCGGCGCAAGCAAGCGGAAGAGGACTTGCGTGCGGCACACGATGAACTCGAGGACCGGGTCCGGCAACGGACGGCGGAATTGGAACGCGCGAATGCGGAGTTGGCCCAGGCGAGAGACGCGGCGGAGGCCGCCAGTCGGGCCAAGAGCGCCTTCCTGGCCAACATGAGTCATGAGATCCGCACGCCCATGAACGCCATCATCGGCATGACCGAACTGGTGCTGCAAAGCAGGCTCGTGCCCCGGCAGCGAGACTTCCTCAAGGTCGTCGCCGAATCGGGAGAGGCTTTGCTGCGCCTGATCAACGACATTCTGGACTTCTCCAAGATCGAGGCGGGTAAGTTGGATCTCGATCGCACCACCTTCGACCTGGTGGAAAGCCTGGGTGATACGATGAAGTCGTTGGCGGTCCGGCGCAAGAAAAGGGGTTGGAACTGACCTGCCGGATTCGTCCCGACGTGCCGCTGCTGGTCTGTGGAGATCGCGATCGGCTCCGCCAGATCGTGGTTAACCTCGTGGGAAACGCCATCAAGTTCACCGACTGCGGGGAAGTGGATCTCGACGTGCGGCGGGAAGGATTTTCCGACGGCGAAGTGGACTTGCACTTTGCCGTCCGCGATACGGGGATCGGCATCCCGCTGGAGAAGCAGAAGGCCATTTTCGGGGTCTTCGAGCAGGCCGACGCCTCGATGACCCGCCGCTTCGGCGGCAGCGGCCTGGGACTGGCCATCGCCTCCCGCCTGGTGGACCTCATGCACGGGCGGCTGTGGGTGGAGAGCGAGGTCAATCGCGGCAGCACGTTCCATTTCATGGTCAGGCTCGCCTTGGCAAGCGAAGAAGCCGGCGGGCATGAGTCCGTGCGACCGGCCGTCATCCAGGGAACGCGGGTCCTGGTGGTCGATGACAATCTTGTCAACCGGCAGATTCTCGAAGAAATCTTGAAAAGTTGGGCGATGGTTCCCGTCAGCGTGGCGGGCGGCGAAGAAGCGCTTGAGGCGTTGCGCGACGCACAACGTTCGGGGACGCCCTATCGCCTCGTCTTGACCGACGCGCAAATGCCCGGCATGAGCGGCTTCACCCTGGCCGAAACGATCCGCGGCGACCCGGAATTCGGCAGTACGGTCATCATGATGCTGGCCTCCGGCGATCGCCCCGACGACGTAACCCACTGTGAGGCACTGGGAATTGCGGCCTATCTCATGAAGCCGATCAAACAGTCGGAACTCTTGGAAGCAACGATGCTGGCCATGGGCGCCGCGGCCCCGACGGAGGCGGACCTGGCATTCCAGGTCGAACGACCGCGCGGCGCGTTGCCCGCGTTGCAAGTCCTTTTGGCCGAGGATAGCCTGGTCAATCAGAAGTTGGCCGTGGCCCTGCTGGAGACGCATGGTCATGCGGTGACGGTGGTGGGCAATGGCCGGGCTGCCGTCAGCGCCGTGGAATCGCGGCCGTTTGACGTGGTGCTGATGGACGTGCAGATGCCCGAGATGGATGGGCTTGCGGCCACCGCGGAGATTCGCGCCCGCGAACAAGTCCGCGGCGGTCACGTTCCGATCGTCGGCATGACGGCCCACGCCCTCAAAGGAGACCGCGAAACGTGCCTGGAAGCCGGCATGGACGAATATGTGGCAAAGCCGATCCGCGCCGAACAACTTTTCGCAGCGATCGAAGCCGTAATCCCAACATCGGCGGCGCCCTCTGCACCACCTGCTCGGTCCTGGCCCCAGGGGGGCGGCGTCGACTGGTCCGAAGCATTAAGTGCCGTGCAAGACAATCGGACCTTGCTGGCCACGGTCGTGAAAACAGCCCTGGAAGAAATCCCCCGTCTGATGACGTCGATCCGGCGGGCCGTGGCCGATCGGAATTCGGGTGCTCTGCGTCTTGCGGCGCATACGCTGCGGGGATCGTTGCGCTGCTTTGGCGCGGCGCCGGCGGTTCAGCAGACGCAGCGCTTGGAACAAATGGGCAGCGATGGCGATTTGCGCGGCGCGGCCGAGGTTCTACGCTTGCTCGAGGCCCAAACCCTAGAGGTTGTCCGCTGCCTGTCCGAATACTTGCAGCCAACTCACGAGTTCTCTTGAACCCACTGAAATGCGCGGCGGCTCAGTTGGGCACTGGTCTGCACGTTCAATTTGGTCTTGATGACCTTGCGGTGCGATTCGACAGTCTTGGGGCTCACCTTCAACTTCTCGGCAATCTGCATCGTACTCATCCCCTGGCCGATCATTTCGAAGACCTGCAACTCGCGATTGGAGAGCGCTTCCATGGGGTTGTGATCGAGCGGTTTTCCGATGGCGGCGCGCTGCAAGAGCGTGGTCGTCATCTGGGGGCTGAGGTAGACTTCGCCACAGAGCACCTGGCGGACCGCCGCGACGATCTTGGGCATGGCTTCTCGCTTGGACACAAAACCCGTGGCCCCGGCCCGCAAGACGCGGCCGGCGAACGTGTCTTCATCGTGCGACGAGTAGACGAGGATCTTGACCGCAGACCAGCGCGACTTGATGTAGTCGATCAACTCGATGCCGTCCTCGCCGTCCAACGAAAGGTCGATGATGACGACATCCGGGTGCCGGCCCTCAACCAGTCGCAAGGCTTCTTCGATATGCTCCGCTTCACCACAAACCTCCAAGTCGGGCTCCCGGCCGATCGTCAGGCTCAACCCCTGGCGCACGACCGGGTGGTCGTCCACGATCAGGACTCGGCGGCGGGTCAAGAAGACGGAAGAGCTGCTCACAACGCACCGGTGATTTCAAGGCAACGGTCGATTTCCTAACTCTTACGATAGCATGGATTTGCAATCAAGGGAAGTAGCCGAACGTGTGTAAAGATCAAGAATATAAACGCTCTTGTCACATGCAAACATGTTGAAATATCCCACCCAGAGGGTGTGCTATCGATAGGGCAACGTAGCAGAAAACCGCGCAGGCAAACGTACGCACCTACATTTCACGGGAACGCAGGCAGCCGGCAGCAGACCGTTCGTTCCCATTTCCAAGGGTGCACCGGCAAACCTCCGCCCCGCGGCGCCTGTAGCCGCCCTGTGCGGTGACCATTTGCCCCACCACTTGGGCTAGTGCATACCCTTGGACTATGTTTCAGTTTTTCCTTTGTAGCATACCCGGCTTTCGGGGATTCCGTTTCCGCGCAACCCGATCTAACCTTATGTGCGAATGCCGTGGAAGGCGTTTTTTAACATCAAACCAAGTAAGGAAAGATTGAGATGATTAAGTACCAACGTCTTGAATTGCTCAGCCGTGGAACCACGTCGAAAGTGCGTCTCTTGAATCACAGGCCCTATTGTGCGGAAAAGGTCGCCCAGTTGAGCAGCGAGTGGAACGCCGTAGCGGACCGTGTCGATTGCCGGACGCTGGTGGTCGATTGTTCGAACGTCCAACTCCTGAGCAGCGAGATGCTGAGCAAGCTGATCCTGCTCCAGCGGCGACTGAATCTGAAAAATGCCAGGCTGGTGCTGTCCGGCCTCCGCGCTGAAATCCGTGAAGTCCTGAAGTGGACCAGGCTCGACCGGTTCTTCGAAATCAAGGAGGACGAGCAGCAGAATGCGGTCGCCTGCGCGTAGAGAACGGGGAAGCAACAAATTGCACAGTTCAGACCAAGGGGTGGCACGTCCCTGAGTTGCCCTTGCTTGCGATTCGGGCTAGAATTGCGGCGCTCGGCGTTGTGATCGCCGGGCCGTGAATCATCCGGACAAGGCATAGTGTCGAGGGACCCCATGGACCTGAGAAACACAAGAACCCCGATCCTCAATCGATGTGACGCCGAAGAAAAGCGCGAGGAAATCCGGCAGTATTTTCACGCCACTTTCAGCCTGGACGAGCAGCTCTACGAAACACTGGCCGCGGAGAGTGCCTTCTATTTGCGGCCGGAACCGTTGCGACACCCGCTGATCTTCTATCTCGGGCATACCGCGGCATTCTACGTCAACAAGCTCATCGTTGCCAAAATCACGACCCAGCGGATCAATCCCCGCTTCGAATCCATGTTCGCGATCGGTGTCGATGAGATGTCCTGGGATGACCTGAACGCCGCACACTACGACTGGCCGACGGTGGCCGAGGTCAGAGCCTATCGCGACGCCGTGCGCGGCTTGGTGGATGAAACCATCGGGACCATGTCCCTCACGATGCCCATCCACTGGGACAATCCGTTCTGGGTGATCCTGATGGGGATCGAACACCAAAGGATCCACGTGGAAACCTCCTCGGTCATCATTCGCCGGCTGCCGATCGAGATGGTCAGGCAACTGCCGCTGTGGGGCATCTGTCCGGAGACGGGCGAAGCGCCGCAGAACGAACTGCTGCCCGTCGCCGGCGGGCGCGTCGTTCTCGGAAAGTCGAAGGACCACCCGCTCTATGGATGGGACAACGAATTCGGCCGCCAGGAAAACGACGTGTGGGACTTCGCGGCCAGCCGTTATCTGGTTTCGAATCAACAGTACCTCGGTTTCGTCGAAGACCGGGGCTACGAACGAGAGGGCTATTGGACGCACGAGGGCTGGAAATGGGTCTCCTATAGCCAGGCCCGGCACCCCTTGTTCTGGATCGAGTCGCCCGCCGGCAATCTCCCCTCTCCTGTACTCGGGAGAGGGGCAGGGGGTGAGGGCGGCAATCTCCCCTCTCCTTCCGGGAGAGGGCAGGCACCATGTACCCATGGTCGGGGTGAGGGCGGCTACCGCCTGCGGACCATGGCCCGGATCATCGACATGCCCTGGGACTGGCCGGTCGAGGTGAATTATCTGGAGGCGAAGGCGTTTTGCAACTGGCTGGCGGAGAAGACCGGAAAGCCCTTGCGGTTGCCGACCGAGGCCGAGTGGTATCGGCTGCGGGACCTGCACGACATCCCGGACCAGCCCTATTGGCAGAAGGCCCCGGGCAACGTCAATCTGGAACACTGGGCCTCGCCGTGCCCGGTGAATCGCTTCGCCTTCGGAGAGTTCTTCGACATTCTGGGCAATGTCTGGCAGTGGACGGAAACGCCGATTACGGGTTTTGACGGGTTTCAGGTTCATCCGTACTACGATGATTTTTCGACGCCGACTTTCGATACGCAGCACAACCTGATCAAAGGCGGGTCGTGGATTTCCACCGGCAACGAGGCCACCCGCGACAGTCGCTACGCCTTCCGGCGACATTTCTTCCAGCACGCCGGGCTGCGTTACGTGGAGTCGGAGCAACCGCTGGCGGTGCCGCAAGCAATGTACGAGACCGATTCTGCCATTTCGCAGTACTGTGAAGCCCATTATGGCAGGACCTACTTCGACGTTCCCAATTTCGCGGCCCAATGCGTTGCGGCTTGTTTCCGCTACACGCCGGAACACTCGCGCCGGAAAGCCCTGGACGTGGGTTGCGCCGTGGGCCGGGCCTCGTTCGAACTGGCCCGGCAGTTCGATCGCGTAACGGGCATCGATTTCTCGGCCCGCTTCATCCGCGTGGCGCTGCAGCTCAAGGAAAAGGGCAATGCGTACTTCGAACTCGTCGAGGAAGGCGACATCGTATCTTGTCATGAAGCCCGCTTGTCCGATGTGGGGTTGGACCACGTGGCAGACCGGGTGGAGTTCTTCCAGGGCGACGCGACGAACCTCAAGCCGCAATTCAGCGGTTACGATCTGGTCCTGGCCGCCAATCTGATTGATCGGCTCTCCGACCCCAAACGGTTCCTGGAGACGATTCACGAGCGGCTGAACCTGGGGGGTATCTTAGTGATTGCATCGCCTTACACTTGGCTGGAGCAATTCACGAAAAAGGAGAACTGGCTGGGCGGCTTCCGCAAAGGCGGTGAGCCCTACACCACTCTGGAGGCCCTGGGCGAAATGTTGGGGCCGCATTTCGTCATGTTAGATGCACCGCAGAACGTGGAATTCGTCCTCCGCGAAACGCGGCGGAAATTCCAGCACACGCTTGCGGAACTGACGGTCTGGGAGCGTACCCGATAGGGTAGGCGCCGGCCTTCCTTTTCATCGACTCCGGCCGTTTTCTATCAACCACCGGCCATAATCTCAAGTAGGTCCTTTCTGCCCGAAAGGACCAAAGTGCCGTGACTTCGTGAAAGCCCCAACGTTTTTCGGCGGCGCGGGCGCAATAGCCCTTCCCGGCAGGAAGGATCATGATCCGCTCGAAGGCCTCAAAATCGGCCTCTTTGCGAAACAGCGGCAGCCCCGCCACCGACCGATTGAGGACAATGCGTGCCAATACTAGCTGCGTTCCCGTTTCGACTCCCGATGCCATTGCAAAGTACAAAGCGTAAGCCCCGACTGGACGGCTGTCTCGGCTGTAAAGTCACGCGGGTGCTTCGCGTTGCCGGCCGAGCGTCAAGAAAAACCCGAGGTTTTCCGAACTTTCCACGCCCGCCGTGCCGCTTGCCTGCGGAGGTGGGGGTGACCGACGCAGGTTAGCTCGGTGCCGTCGGTCCCAGAAACCCGTGGTTTGATGAGCCGGCTACCCTGTGCTCGTCGGAATTTCCGTAGCCGTAACCGACGCGACGGCATCCAACAGGCTCTCGCGGGGAGCAGGCTTCGTCAGATGGGCGGCAAAGCCCGCCTCACGGCTCCGCTGAAGGTCCTCCTCCCGTCCATAGCCGCTCTGCGCGATGCCGGGAAACTTGTGCCCCCGCTGACGCAGTTGCCGCATCAGGTCATAGCCGCTGCCGTCCGGCAGTCCGAGATCGCTGAGGAGCAGGTCAAAAACGTGTTGGCCGGCCAATTCCAAAGCCGTGGCTACGTCGCCGGCCGTTTCGACTGTGTGGCCTTCCGTGGTCAACACCGTCCGCATCAACTGCGCCGTAACGGGGTGGTCTTCCACCAGCAAGACTCGCAAGGGGCGGACGGCACGCTGTCGCGGGGCGGCTGGCTCGCACGCTTCGGGCGGCCCAGGAGGCGCGGTCAGCGGCAGCCGAACGCGGAACGTCGAGCCCTTGCCCAGGCCCTCGCTGCGTCCGTCGATCTGGCCCCCGTGCATCTCGACCAGCACCCGGCTGATCGTCAATCCCAAGCCCAGGCCGCCGAACTGCTGCGTGATCGAGCTATCCGCCTGCTCGAAGGCGTTGAAAATCCGCGACAGCGCCTCCGCCTCAATCCCGATCCCGCTGTCGTTCACCTCGACGACCACTTCCTTCTCACTCGGCCAACAGCGGATGCCCACGCATCCGCCCTGCGGCGTGAACTTGATCGCGTTCTTCAACAGATTCCAGAAGACCTGCTGGAGCCGGGGCACGTCGGCCTCGACCCAATACGGCGCGGCCGGCCCTGGGTCCACGCCAAAGTGCAGCCTCCGTTCCTCGATGTCGGGCTTGCAGACCTCGACCGCGCGATGGATGACGGTACTCAACTCGACGGCGCTGCGGGTCAGTACGATCTTTCCCCGCGCGATCCGCGACACGTCCAGCAAGTCATCGATCAGCCGCACCTCCATTTGCACGTGGCGGCGCACCGTTTCCAGGTTCTCGCGGATCGTTGGGTCGAGGTCCGCTCTGTCCTGAAGCATCGACAAGCCCATCACCACCGGCGTCAGGGGTGTGCGCAGCTCGTCGGCTCAAGACTGCCAGGAAATGGTCCTTGGCGCGGTTGGCATGCTCGGCAGAGTCTCTTGCGAGTTCGGCCGAGTCCTTCGCCGCTTCCAGCGCCTTCTCGGCCTGCTTGCGCTCGGTAATGTCGATAAAGCTAACAACCACGCCGTCCACCCGTTCCATTTGCGTGCGATAAGGCGCGAGCCGCAGAAGGTAGGCGGAGCCATCGGTGTGCTGTACCTCTCTGTCCGCAACGGCTGCGCCTTGCGCGACGGCGCGTGTGTCGGCCGCCAAGTCGCAGCCGATTAGGTCCATCGATAGGTGGGTGAGCGGACGGCCCATGTCCGCGGGGATCACGTTCAAGACCCGCGTCAGCGCAGCGGTAAAGAACTTGATCCGCAGCTCGTTGTCCAGGAAGAGCGTGGCGATGTCCGACGACTTCAGGAGGTTGGTCATGTCGCTGTTGGCGGTGTCCAGTTGATGGACCTTCTCCTGAAGTTGGCTGTTGACGGTCGTCAACTCTTCGTTGATCGACTGCAATTCCTCCTTGGAGGTTTCCAGTTCTTCGTTGGTGGACTGGAGTTCTTCGTTGGAGGAAATCACTTCCTCGTTGGCGACTCGCAGTTCCTCGTTGGACGCCTGGAGGTCGTCAATCGAGGACTGGAGGTCGTGCTGTGCGGCCTTCAGTTCATCTTCGAGTTGCTTGACGATGGTTTCACTCTCGCCGGGTTGCGCCAGTTCCACGCCAACAGTTGCAGGCCGGGGAACATCCTCGAAGATCACGGCCAGCAGCGGCTCCGTTTCGCCCCGCTGCGTAACAGGGGCGATGGTCACGCGAACGAAAGGGCCGCCCTTGTCACGTGTCACCGAAACGTTCTTCAGCACGACCGTCTTGCCGTCTTCAATCGCCTTGTGCATCGCCGACCGAAGTTTCAGAGACAACCCCTGCTTGGCTATTTCCAACAAGTTCAAGCTGGGTTCCGCCGTCGGCATGTTCAGGTACTTGCCCGTTTGGCCGTGGAACTGGAGGACTTGTCCCCTCCGATCAACCAGCACGACGCTGGCGGAAAAATGGCTCAAAAGGGCCTGCCGGATCACGTCCGCCAGCGCGGCCGTCGGCGGCTTGAGCACAGCCGGCGGCCCGATCGGGAAGACTCTTGTCCGGCCTGGTAAAATCGGCGTATCCAGGGCGATCGGGCGGGCCGGCGCAAGGCGACGGTAGAGCCGGGCCTTCTTCGAGACCATATCAAACAGGTCGCTTCGGCCGCCGATCCCCTCCGACTTGCCAAGAAAGAGATACCCGCCAGGATTCAACGCAAAATTCATGAGCGGCATCAGCCTGGTCTGTGTGTCGGCGTCCAGGTAGATCAGCAGGTTGCGGCAACTGATAATGTCCATCTTGGAAAATGGAGGATCGGTAATCAGGTTTTGCACGGCGAAGACAACCGCCTTGCGCAGCGCGTCGCTTATTTGATAGCCCACGTCCTTTCTGACGAAGAACTTCGACAGGCGGTCCGCTTCCACGTCGGCAACGATGCTCTCCGGATAAATGCCCAGCCGGCCGAATTTCAGTGCTTCCTCGTCGATGTCCGTTGCGAACACCTGGATGGCGCAGTGCTTGTTCGCCGCTGCAACCTCCTCCATCAACAGAATTGCCAGGGAGTACGCTTCCTCGCCGGATGCGCAGCCGGGCACCCAGACACGAAATGGTTCGTCAGTCGGCTTCGCCTCGACCAGCGGCCGAATGACCTTCTGACGCAGTTCCTCGAACGCCTCCGCGTCCCGGAAGAACGACGTGACGTTAATCAACAGGTCCTTCAGCAACTCGTGGACTTCATGCGTGTCCTGAGAAAGCAGACTGCTGTACTGGGCCACATCCAAGACGTGGTGCAGTCCCATCCGACGTTCGATGCGTCTGAGGATAGTGCTCTTCTTGTAGCACCGAAAGTCGTAGCCCGCTTGGGCCAGTACGAAGGCCAAGATGTTCTGAACGCCTTCCGGCTTCGCTTCGGCCTCAAGGACGGCCGCCGGTTCTCCGCCGCCGACGTACGGATGCCGGAGGTATTCCAGCAGCGCCTCGGGCATCCGATCGGGCGGAAGGACGTAATCGACCAGTCCCGTGGCAATCGCGCTGCGCGGCATCGTATCGAACTGGGCCGTGTGAGGGTCCTGCGCGACGGTCAGCCCGCCGCCGCCGCGAATCGCCCGCACCCCCAAGGTCCCGTCCGAGCCAGCCCCGGAAAAGAGGACGCCGATCGCCCGCTGCTGCCGATCTACGGCAAGGGAGCGGAAGAAAAAGTCGATGGGCATCCGAATGCCGTCGTGCTTGATCGGCTCGGCCAGATAGAGGACTCCATCGCGGATGCCCAGGTACTGATTGGGAGGAATGACGTAAACACAGTTCGGTTCCACGGGCACGGTATCTTGTGCCTGCACGACCTTCATGCGGGTATGCTGGGCCACGAGTTCCGGCAACAGACTCGCGTAGGCAGGGGCCAAGTGCTGAATGACAACAAACGCCGCTCCGCTGTCGGCGGGCAGGGCCACGAAAAAACTCTCGAAAGCCCCCAGCGAACCGGCCGACCCGCCTAGCCCGACCACCGGGATGCCCGAAGAACCGCCAGCCGACTCGGGGGCCTCGTCAGCGGGCCAACTCGGGCTACGAGGCTTGCCCGCGGCTGTAGGTGAATCTGACTGCATCCGCTGTTCAGGCTGTGATGGGTACTCGGCGCTCATAGCTGCTGCCGTACGCGGGGCAAAGGTTCGGTTCCTAGAAGGTCATGATCTCGTCGCTCCCCTAAATGTAGCGGCTCTGCGCCCGGTGTCAAGCGACCTACGTTTCATGCCGCGGGTCCCTGGGGTCGCCCTGGTTACACGTGGAAAGAGAAAGCGGTCAGAACGATTTTACAAATCTGACCCGTTTTGCGTGTGCGTGCGTGCGTTTTGCGTGCGCGTTTCGCGTGCCACCAGCAAGGGCCTTGACAAGCGGGCGGTTATGGGTGACCCCGCGATGCCCGCCCCGATGCCCGATGCCCCGATGCCGTGCCGTACGGGGTTCCTGCCCTGCGGTAGCCGCCCCGACTCTTAGGAGGTTGACGCAGGAAGGAGACCCGTGAACGGGCCTGACATGGGGAATCAAAACTCAAAAAAACCGATTGCAGCCTGCAATAAACCCGGCATGAATGCCGGGCCTGTTACCGGCTGAAGCCGAAAACGGGCGTAAACGCCCGTCCTTCCAGCGGAACGAAAACGCCGCACGACGCGCATACGCTCGCTTCCGATCGGCAGTTGAAACGACCATCGGCGCACACGCAACCCGTCATCAGAGGGAGACTTTTCGCGTCGTTTTGCCGTTCAAATCTCTGAAAATCCGCTCTTTTCCCCGGATTGCTCTAACCTCCCCGCAGGCAACGCCTTACGACGCCGCTGGCGCTGCGTCAGGCCCTGCCGGAGCGATCCCCACTGTAGCAAATCGCCGGATAATTCGTATTATTCCGTAACTACCCAATGGAAAAAGGACAGGCCAATGCAGGCAGCCACGCATCCGTAGCAAACCGATTCCGGCGACCAACGCGACGCGCCGGCGCCCGCCGGCGTGCCCCAGGAAGACGTGCTCCGCGAGTATGCCGGCCTACCTCAACCCTCAACCAACACCCAATCATGAGAGAACCCAATTCACGTTTGGCCCAGGCCCGCCAGCGGAAGGAAGCCTTTCTGCCGGAGATCGCCCGACTGTCGCTGCAGGGCCATACCAGCCGGGAGGTCGCCGAAAAGGTCGGCATACCCAAGACCACCGTCCTCCGCTGGCGGAATTCGCTGCGGCGGGATTGTGCCTCGCGATCCGTCAAGGAGACCATGGAAATGATCGACAAACTAAACGAGCGCTACGACACGATTGATCTTCCTGCCCCCGCAACACGGCAAGAGCGAGCTGGTGAGTCGCCGCTTCCCGGCGTTCGTTTTGGGGCGGAACCCGGAGCTGCGGCTGATCGGCAGCTCGCACACCAACGACTTGGCGACCAGCATGAACCGCGACGTGCAGCGGATAATATGCGACAACGCCTACCGGAACCTGTTCCCCGATTGCCGGCTAAGCGACCGGTCGGTCCGCACGGGGTCCCGGGTGGAGGCCCGCCGCACGCTCAACCTGTTCAAGGACAGACTGCTTTACGTGGACGCGATTTTGGACCACATCGTGCTGGACCAACTCGTCCGCAAAACGCTGCTCTTCTGCGAGCAGAAAAAGCCTGATTTCGTGGGCATCGAGGCCGAACAGTTCCAGGAATTGCTGGTCCACGAGTTTGTGCGGCAGTGCGGCGAGGAATACGCCCTGCGGTGGTCGATTTGGAAGATGATGAGCCGGGGCTTCAGCAAGATCGCCCGCATCCGCCGGCTGAGCCAGTACGTGCTCAATCGCGAGTTGCGGTTCAAGGCCGACTCGCCCGGCTGCCGGCTGCTGGTCGATCAACTCATGGATTTTCCGCTGGGCGATCACGACGACGGGCCGGACGCCTTGGAGATGTGTATTCGGCTATGATCAAGGCCCAAAGTCACGATCAAGGCCTTGCCGCACGCAGTTGATCTTGACCAAAATCCCCCGATTTACTATCTTGTGACCGTCGGAAACTTGGCAATGGATGCTGGATTTTTCGCGAACACGCTCGGGACCGTGGCAAGAATGGATTCGCTCTGGCTGGTCGGTTATGTCATTCTCGCCGGCGCTGCCATCGTGCAGGCGCTGCTGGTGGCAGTCAACGTCTATGAACACCGCCGCCGCGCGCTTGGTCCGACTGAAGAAGCTTTCCTACTACGCGCCGACCGGCCGAGTACACGTGCTCTCGCCCTGCAAAGGACACGATGCCGATCTGGAAGAGAACCTGCGGGCCCTTCTGACCCAGGACTATCCGGACTATGAAGTCACGTTCATCGTCGAAGATGCCGGCGACCCCGCCTGCCCGGTGATCCGCCGGGCAATGGCCGCCTGCCCACAGGCGCCGGCACGGCTGCTGATTGCCGGCCGGGCCAAGGGCTGTGGTCAAAAAGTCCATAATCTCCGCATGGCGACGGCCGGTTTGTCGCCGGAGATTCGACACTTGGCCTTCTTCGATTCCGACAGTTGTCCAAAACCGTTTTGGGTCCGCGCGGCGATTTACAAGCATTACCTGCCGCACATCGGGGCGACCACCGGCTATCGCTGGCTCGTTCCCCAAAGGCCGACCGCGGCCAACCACCTGGTTTCGGCGATCAACTGCAACGTGATGACCGTGCTGGGCCGCGACTCGCACCAATTTGTTTGGGGCGGATCCTGGGCCATTCGCCGCGAGACGTTCGAACAACTCGCGATCCACGAGGCCTGGGACGGAATGCTCAGCGACGACCTGGTGGCCTCGAACCTGTTGCGTCGCGCCGGATTGGAGGTCCGCTTCGATCCGGCCTGCGTTCTAACATCGCCGGTCGATTTCGACTGGTCCGGCATGTTCGATTTCGTGCGGCGGCAGTATCACATAACACGGCATTATGCCTTCCACTGGTGGTTGCTGGCCTTGGCTGCGGCAACGGTCGGCAATTTGGCCTGGATCGCCTCGCTCGGGCTGCTGGCGTGCGCGGCGTATGGCCAGCGATCGAGTGCCTGGCCGGGCACCATGTCGGGCACCCTTCCCGTGAGTACACAGGAGCCCAGCCCATGGTCGTGGTCGTGGTCGGCGGCCGCGCTGCCAATGACCGTGCTCGCAGTGCTTTACGGCCTGGGGCTCTACCGCGGTTGGGCCATGCAGAGTCTGGCCGGCGTTTACTCGCCGGAGCATCTGGCCGAGCTGCGCGGCGTGCGGCGCTGGCACGTCTGGGCGAGTCCCGCCGTCGTTTTCGTGCAATGGCTCGGGCTGATCGCCTCGGCCTTCGGCAATCGTGTGAAGTGGCGGGCAATCGACTATCGGCTTGGCGCCGGCGGGCGGGTGTTGTCAACACGGATACTTGCTGCACCGGAAAACGAGGCGGAGGCAACTGGCGTCGAGGGCCGCGGTCGCAGGGCATTCCACCGCGATACAAAGGACCTAGAGCTTTATGAGAGACAAGCGACCGAGCACCACGGCACAGCGAGTGGCGATGCAACGTGCGGCGCATCAACTCCTGGATGATCCGAAGGTCCTCGATGACCCCATCGCACTTCGGATCATCGGCGAAGAAGGCGCGTCGGCATTGCGAGCCAATCCACGTCAATCCGAGGCCACGCCCTTATCGTCCTATTTGCGGGCCTTTGTGGTCGCACGCAGTCGATATAGCGAGGACGAACTCGCGCTTGGCGTTCGACGTGGCGTCGGCCAACTCGTCGTTTTGGGTGCGGGACTCGACACGTTCGCCTACCGCAGCCCGCATCCCGAGGGCGTGCTGCACGTGTTTGAAGTCGATCACCCGGCAACGCAGACCTGGAAACGAGCATGCCTGGAGGAAGCCGGTATCGCAATCCCGCGCGATCTCACCTTCGCACCGGTTGATCTTGAAACGCAGAAACTCGAAGAAGGGTTGCGCAATGCAGGTTACAATCCGGCGGAATGCACGTTTTTTTCCTGGCTTGGCGTGACGTATTACTTGACGATCGCGGCCGTGATGGCAACCTTGCACCTCATCGCATTGGCGCCGGCGGGAAGTGGAGTCGTCTTCGATTACGTGGTCCCGCCATCGTCGTTGACTCCTTTCCAGCGGTTTGCCTTCGATGCACTTGCGCAACGCGTGGCGTCAGCAGGGGAGCCGTGGCAAGCCTGCTTCGACCCTGGACTGCTAGCGGAGGAACTGCGGGCCGTGGGCTTCCGGTACGTGGAGGACAATGGCCCGGAACAGATCAATGCAAGGTACTTCAAGGACCGTAAAGACGGACTCCGCGTCGGGGGCTTGTCGCACGTGATGTGCGCTCGTGTCTAAGAGATTAGAGCTTGGATCGCAAAGTTCAGATCTGAAATCCTTCATCCTTCATCCTTCATCACTCCTCATGAACATCCTTCTCTGGGATACTCGCCAACTCGACGTTTCCAAGGATTTTGCCGGCGGCTTCGGCGTGGGCATGTACCGTGGGCTGGACGGGCCGCGGGATGCCATCGTCCGCTGGTTCTACCGTCGCGATCGCCGGCCGGCGGCATTGCTGTTTGCCCACCTGGCGGCAGTTTTCGCCCGACTGGGGCATCGCCTGACGTACGTCGTCGATCAACCGCCGCGCGGGGCCGATCTGTACCTCTTCAACCCGTCGCTGATCACGCTCAACCTGGAACGCCAGGTCATCGCCCGGTTGCTGGCCGAAGAACCGCAGGCCCGGGTGCTTGTGGTCGGCACTGCGGCCACCATGCTGCCGCAGGAATTCGAGGACCTTGGCGTGACGGTGGTGCAGGGCGAAGCCGAACAGTTGCTCTGGCGCTGGACGAAGTACTCGACCACCCTGGGGCCAAGGTGCAGTTGGGCGTGATCGAAGACCTCGATCGCCTGCCGCTCCCGGATTGGTCGCCGCTGGGTCCGTCGCGGTTCCGCATCGGCTACGATTTCTGGCGATTTCCCACCGGTCTGATCCAGGCCAGCCGCGGTTGCCGCTTCAAGTGCAACTATTGCCCGTACCTGGTGCTGGACAACTCCATGCGCTTCCGCGATCCGGAGGCGGTCGTGGAGGAAATCCGGCACGGAATCCGCCGCTGGGGTTTTCAGTCGTTCAAGTTCCGCGATCCGCTCTTCGGGCTGAGTCGCGAGCGGACCTACCGCATCGTCGAGCAGATCGGGCGGCTGCCCAGGAAGATTCAATTCTCGGTGGAAAGCCGCATCGAGCTTCTGCCGCCGGAGACGCTGCGGATGATGAAGCGCGCGGGGCTGACGAGCGTGACGGTGGGCATCGAAACTCCCAGCGATCCAACGCTGCAGAATTATTGCCGGCAACCGATCGACAAGGACCGGCAGCAGGCCTTCGTTGCCAGTTGTCGCGAGCTTGGCATTCGTACGGTGGCTGGGTTCATGATCGGTTTTCCCGAGGATACCGAACAATCGATCCGCCGCGTCCGCGACTACGCGATCGCCTTCGGCCCGACGTTCGCCAACTTCAACGTCGTTACGCCGTATCCCGGCACGCCGTTTTTCGAGCAGATGCGCGGTCGCTTGGGTGAGATCGATTACGGCCGTTTCAACGTCTATACGCCGCTGCTGAAGTACGACCACCTCACGCCCGAGCGGATTGAATGGCTCTTGGCGAAGTGTTTTCGGCGATATTACTTTCGCTGGCAGTATCTGCGCGAGAACGCGGCGCTCCTCTGGCCGGTCCTGCGACGCTTGGGGCTCGCCGCGCCGTCGCATTGCGAGCGACGGGCCGACACGGCCAACTCCCCGGCGCCGAAACCACGAGTCGGGTTGCGAATTCTTCAGAAGTAGACGTAGCGTGGGACCAGATCCGGGGTACCCGCGCAGGTCGGCGAGCGCAGGCCCACCACGATCGAAAGCAATGAAATTACTGGTGGGCCGGCACTCGCCGACCCGGAGTACCGGGTACCCCGGATCTGGTCCCACCCTACGGAGGCACTTTTCGCCCGGTAAAACGCGAAATCCGATACTCCCGACTTGCCAAGGGCCATTTCTTGACCTAGGTTTATCTAGCGGGTTATTCGGCCCGCGGCGATTTCCGCCCACACGATCCTCGTCAAGCAACGGCGCTTGCCGGTCCTTTTCCTTACGCGGTTTGGGCGGCCGCCAAGCAAAATTTCACACGTTGGGCGGCCGCATTCCAGTTATATCCGGATGAGACGCGCACGACTACCAATGTCTTCCTGACGACCGCGCGGACCTGCGCGAGATTCGCGACGGCATGCGCCAGATGGCCGGTGAGTTCTCGGGCATCCAGGAGGAAATGAAGCGAATGCGCGAGCTGTTGGAAACGAAATAGATGACTACCTCTTCACCCCCAATGCATCTCATGGAAAAATATCAAGACAAGCTGCGACTGGCCACGATTGTGCTCTTGTGCCTGGTACAGATGGGCTTCGGCCTCTATGCCCGGCAAACGCCCTTGCTGATCTGCGGCGCGGCGGGCATGGCCTATGCGGCCGTAGCGACCACAATGCGCCGGTGCGCTTGGAGACTTCCCGGAAAGTTGAGAAGCGAGGTGTAGGCTGCGGTCGACGGGCACCGTGCGCAGCAGGGTCGGCGAAGCCCTACCAATTTTCGGTATTTTGTGGTGGGTCTTCGCCGACCATGGCGTACATGGTGCCCGTCGACCGGACCTTACAGCGGGAGACGATGGGAATGGCGAAGAGGTTGACAGTCGTCCAACAAGCGATCTTCACTACGGCGGAGACCGGCCGCTCGGCTGACCACCGAATCGTGGCCGCCAGTTCCGGCATTGCCGAATTCGACCGCCGCGAACTGGCCGTCTGGGGGCCGTCGAACGATGCGCTCCTGGACTCGGCCCCGAGGCCGTGAGCGTGAATTTCTTTCCGCTCCCCAGCGGTTCGTTTTGCGTTTCTCGGACGACAACGGCGGGCTGGGATTCCGGCGACCGTGGCGGTCGTCGCATGTACACGCACTGCCTGGTCGCCGCACCCGAGGCGCTGCGGCAATTTGCCAATCATCCCTTCTTGCTGCTGGGCGCTGCCATGGCCGGGGGCGGCCTGCAAGCGCGCGACACAATACCCTCGCGGCTGGAGACGTTGGAATTGTGCGAAACAGCGACTCCCGGCGATGGGGGCCTGCTTGCACCACTGGCGGCCGAGGTCGGGCCCACGTCGCTGGCCATGCTCATTCAGGCTGCTCTGACCAACGTCTGCCTGGCCGTGCGGGGGCCGGTCGCCACGGCGCGCTTGATCCACGGCCTGCTGGATTGCCTTCCCGTCGAATGCCGCACGTCGTTCAGCTTTTCCACGGGGCTGAAGTTTTCCACGCGGCGGCCTTTCGATCTGTTTGCCCTGCCCGACGATGCGGTCCGGCAGCGGTGGCTTGCCCGACGATCGGGTGTGACCGCACTGGATCTCGGCCGCGTCCCGGCTTCAGCCCACCTTTTGGTCAACGATTGGGCGCGGCTGATCCATCGCGTGCTCTCGTCGGAAGACTTGGCTTTCCTGATGGAAGAACTGGCCTGGCCGCGGGCCGATTTGACGTTGGCCGACCTGCCTGCCCTGGGGTTGCAATTACTCGACGAGTTCGATGCCCGCACGATGCAGCACCCTCAACCGGTTAAGACTCGCCAGTCTCACGCGGCCCACCGCAGGTTCCAGAAGAGTGTTGCCGCGGTGAAGTCCGACGCCGTGTCAACGTCCGAGGCTTCGGTGATCTGCGCTCCGTCCGAAGTGCTCGATGCCGATTCACCGGAGGTCGTTGCCAAGTTGGAAGCCTTGGACGACGTGGTCTTCGACGCCATCCAGGGCAAGGCCGCTGCATTGGCCGGTCTGCAGGAGCTTTGGCCCGCGCTGAAAACCGCACTGGGCGATGCCCTCTTGGCCGAATCGCGCGAGCAATACATCCGCTACGCGCTTTCCTTATGGCAGGAGCCCGCGAACATCGAGGGAAACCACGATCCCGTCCGGGCCGTTCATGCGCTGGAGGTGCTGTGCGTGTTGTTCGACGAGGTGCGGTAGGGTCACCCCACCAGCAGCACCACCAGCCGCTTCGGCCCATGCACGCCAAGGATCAAAACCTTCTCGATGTCGGCCGTGCGGCTGGGGCCGGTGATGAGCACGATCTCGCCGCGAGCATCCTTCGATACACAGGCCTTTGAAATCGGCCCCCAGGCGGCGGGCAGATGCTCGGCAAGCTGATCCACGCGGGCGACGACAATGCAGGCCGGCGGCAAGTAGCAAATCAGCCGCTCCTGGGCCGTCGAACAATGCACAACGCATGATCCGGTGTCGGCCAGCAAGGCGTCGGCCACGATTAGCCCGGCGGGAAGCTGCTCGATCTTTGCCGGTGTCCAGTCGGGCGTTACCCAGTCGAGGCGATCGGCGGGAATCTCGGCCGTAAGTTCCCGCGTCAGCGGGCGGTCCACGCTACCGAGGCGGGCCCAGGGGGCCGCTTCCATGAGTTGGGCGAGCTGCCGGCGGGCGTCGGCCATCGTCGGGCAAGAAATGGCCTCGCCTTTGAGGGCTTCCAACTCGGTGCGGAACTGAGAAACGAGCGTCGCCGGTTCCGCATTCGTGCGCGGCCAGACTTCGGGCACGGGCGGCTCGCGAAGATCGCCGAAACCGGCCGCCGTAGCGTTGGTTAGTCCGCTGCGGATGCGCTGGAGAATAACGTCGCGGCTGCTCATGACTTGCCTTTCTGCCTCTGCTGCCACCAACTGCGAAAGGAATGCGAGGGGACCTTGGGCAACTCGCGACCGCGGGTCCAGGCGCCCAGCTTATCGGGGTGCCAGGGCAAGTACTTTGCCATTCGCACGCCGAGGCGGACCGCCCACATCGCCAGGCCATAGCGCCGCGGCCCGCCCATCGCCCAACCGAAAAGCTTCCACGTCAACCGCTCATAGGCCGAGTTCATGGGCGAAGGTTCGTTCACCGCGCGATGGCGAAGATGGATCAGTTGATGCGGAATGTCGATCTTCACGGGGCACACTTCGCCGCAGGCCCCGCACAGCGAGGAGGCAAACGGCAACTTGCCCGCCTTTTCCAAGCCGAGCAACTGCGGCGTGAGCACCGAGCCGATCGGCCCCGCATAGACCCAGCCGTACGACCAACCGCCCACGCGGCGATAGACGGGGCAGGCGTTCAGGCACGCGCCGCAGCGAATGCAGAACAACGACTGCCAGGCATGCGGATCTTGCAGGACTTTCGTCCGGCCGTTATCCAGGATGATCACGTACAGCTTCTTGCCCGGCGCCGGACCGTGGATCAAGTGCGTATACGTCGTCAGTTTCTGGCCGGTGCCACTACGACCGAGCAAGTTGAGGAAGAGCGGCAGGTGATCGATCTTGGGAATGACCTTCTCGATGCCTACCAGCACGACGTGCACCGCCGGCGTGGCCGTCGAGAGGCCGGCATTGCCTTCGTTTTCCACGACGACTACCGTGCCCGAATCGGCCACGGCGAAATTGCAGCCGGAGATTCCCATCCCGGCGGCCAAGTACGCGGCCCGCAGGTGCTTTCGTGCAATCGCGGTCAAGGCCGCGTGCTCGGCGCTATAGGGCTCGCCCAGCTTTTCGTGGAACAACTGGCCGACTTCTCCTGCCGAGAAGTGCATGGCGGGAGTGACAAGGTGGATTGGCCGCTGCTTGGCAAGCTGGACGATATATTCGCCCAGGTCGGTCTCGATGGGCTGGATGCCGGCTTCTTCCAGGACATGGTTCAACTCCAGCTCTTCGGTGACCATCGACTTCGACTTCACTACGCTCTTGACGTCGTGCTGCCGGGCGATCTCCAGTACCAGGCGGTTGGCTTCGGCCGCGTCCTGAGCGAACAGGACCTCGACGCCGCGGGCCTTCATATTGCACTCGAACTGCACGAGCAGCTTGTCCAGGTTGGCGATCGAATACTTCTTGATCTGGTGAGCGGCCTCGCGCCAGTCCTGGAAATAGGGAATCGCCGCGGCCACGGCCGTGTTGCCCTTGCTGGAAAAATCACAGACCTTGGTCAGGTTCTTGAACCGCTGCGAAGGCTCGTAAAGGCCCCGGTTCTCGTCTTTCAGGAACGGGGCGCCGTCCAGGTGGCTGGGAGGTTGGGTCATGGTTTTCAGTTTTCAGTTTTCAGTTTTCACTTGATCGTTGTTTGCATCGACGTCGGAGTCGAGGATCTCGGCCAGGTGCATGATGCGGATGTGCCGCGTCTCAGGGTCGCGCTGGAGCATACCGCCGATGTGCATCAGGCAACTGATGTCGCCGGAGACCACGACGTCAGCCCCGCTGCGGACAATGTTCTCTTTCTTGCTTTGCCCCATGGCCAGCGACGTGCCGGGCATCTTCACGCTGAAGGTGCCGCCGAAGCCGCAGCACTCTTCCAGGTTGGGAAGTTCGCAATAGGTCAGGCCGCGCACCGATTGCAGCAACTTCAGCGGATGATCGAAAATGCCCAACTCCCGCCGGCCATGGCAGCCGATGTGCATCGTCACTTTATGCGGAAAGGTGGCCCCCGTGTCCGTCACGCCCAGGATGTCGACCAGGAACTCGCTGAACTCGAACACGCGGCGGCTGACCGCGACCACTTCTTCGCTGGAATCGACGTGCGGGAAAAAAACCCGGCACATGGCCGTGCAGGAACCGGAAGGGCTGATGATCCAACGATAGGGAGCAAACACTTTGCAGAAGTGCCGGATTGCCGGCCGCGACTCTTCCCAATAGCCCGAATTGAACGCCGGCTGCCCGCAGCACGTCTGTTCGGCCGGGAAAACCAGCGGCACGCCGAGGCGTTCAAGGATATGGACCATGGCTTCGCCGATTCCCGGATAAAACTGATCGACATAGCAGGGAATGAACATCGCCACGGGTTCGCCCGGCCGGTAGGGAGGGTCGTCTTGGCGTGGTGCAGGCTTGTAGCGGAAGGCCGTAGTCACGATTCTTTCACCGGGGGCAAGTCGTTGCAAGGAAAGCCATTTCGCCGCGTCGCTTGCGACGCGCTGATGAAACCCCGATCATAGCAACGCGGGGGAGGAATGTCCAGAATATTGGTACTCTCTAGAAAAAGTCCTTCCCGGCAGGAAGGACCTACTGGCCCCCGAAAAACCGGGATTTGCCGCATGGGCCTTTACGACACTTGCCAGATAGGGGGAACGGACATAGCATTCTTGATAGAAGGCATTGTCTTCGCCGTCCTAAACTTCAATCATAGGAAAGGAATCATGCCATGAAGAGCTTCGTGATGATTTTGTCGTTGGCCTTGCTGCTCATGTTGAGTTCCAACGTGCTGGCCCAAGTCTATGCGACCTATGCGCCGGTGGGACCGGTGCCCGTGACAACCTACTATTCGCCGGCTCCGGTGTTAAGCTACGGTCCGGTCGTGAGCACGTCGTATTACGCGCCGCTACCCTACACGGCCTACTATGCGCCGGCGCCCTATTACGTCGGGTCTCCGGTCGTGGTTGGCCCTGTTTACGGCTGGCCCGTGGTCGTTCGTCCCAGGTTCTACGTGCCTGGCCAGCCGGTGCGAAACGTGCTTCGCGCGATACCGTAAGTTGCGCGGAAGGGGTCTTATTCCCACCGGGCACGATCCTCGAATGTCGGCGTGGGAACCAAAAAAGCAAGTGCCCTCTCCCATTCGGAGCAGGTTGGGGCGAGGGCCTCTTGCGTCAGAACTTTGGGAAACGAGCCCTCACCCCGACCATGGGTACATGGTGCCCGCCCTCTCCCAAAGGGAGAGGGGAGTCTTGCCTCTTACAACGAGTATCCCTGGCGGTAGACCGGCTGGACGATTTGTTCCAGCCCGCTGAGGTTCGTGACCTTCAGATTCTTGGGATCCCACTCGACCTTATCGCCCTTGCCCGAGGCAGCAACCCAGACGGCGAGGTTGCCCAGCAGGATGGTCTCGGTGAGCGGGCCGGCGTAGTCGGGGAAGTTCGACATGGCCGGTTCGCCGCCCTTGATCGCGCGGACCCATTCGGCAAAGTGGCCGGGCGAATGGACGAACTCAAGCTCGGGCAGCTTCACGTTGCCGATGATATCGAAATTGTCGCAATAATCGCCCGGGGCGAAGAACTTGCACTTCTCGCCGACGAGCAACGCGCCGGCGCCGCCCGGGTCGCGGCCTTCGAAGAGATCGGCAGGCGGCCGCTTGCCGCCGTCGTACCAGAAGGCCTTCACGGCCGGCCGCTTGCTCGTAGCGGGGAAATCATAGGCGATCACCGACCACTTCGGATAGCTGTCCCGGTTATGGCCGGAGGTCTCGGCCTGCACCGAGACCGGGTCGCGGAGATTGAGCGCGGCGAAGGGCATGTTGAAGGTGTGGCATGCCATGTCGCCCAGCGCGCCGCAGCCAAAATCCCACCAGCCGCGCCAACTGAATGGATGGTAGCCATTGCCATACGGCCGCTTCGGCGCCGGACCAAGCCAGAGGTCCCAATGCAGGTTGGCGGGGGGTTTGGCCGGCGCGGGGCGATTTCCGCCTTGCGGCCAGATCGGCCGATTGGTCCAGACGTGGACCTCTTTCACGGTCCCCAGCACGCCGGCCTGGGCCGCGGCGGCCGCCTTCCGCAGGCCGTTGTTGGCCGTCCCCTGGTTGCCCATCTGCGTGGCAAGGCCGTTCTCGCGGGCCAACTGGCCGAGCACGCGGGCCTCGTGGATCGAATGGGTCAGCGGCTTCTGCACGAAACAGTGCTTCTTCATCCTCAGCGCCATCGCGGCGGCCAAGGCGTGGACGTGGTCGGGCGTGCTCACCGTCACGGCGTCGATGCTCTTGCCCATCTCGTCGAGCATCTTGCGAAAGTCGTTGAACTTCTTGGCCTTCTTGAAACGATGCTGACCGGCAAGGCCCAGCTTCTGGTCGTCAACATCGCAAATGGCTACCATGTCGCCGGCGCGGCCGGCATCGTCCGAATCGCTCTGGCCCTTGCCCTCGACGCCGACGCTGGCGAAGGCAATGCGTTCATTCGGCGAGCGGCTTTCTTTGGCTTCGGCGCCGCCGGCTACCCAGTAGCCGACTGCGGCAGCACTCGTTGTTAACAAGAATTCACGACGATTAGGCATGACTTAGACTCCGTGGAAGTGGTGGGAGGGAAAAAGGCGGGAAATCGAACCCAGGCAAGGCAGCTTGGATTGCACGCCGTCCAATATACGGCTTATGGCTTTACAGTAATATCCCGGAAGAAACTTTTCAAGCCTTTTCCGGACCGCCACACTATTTCAGGGGGGCGATGGGGTTGGCATACTCCGCCTCAGCGAATTAAACTAGATGCTCCGCCTGGGGTCGAACCCGCCTTCCAACCTTCCTTGTGCCACTTTTTGGAGATTTGCATCATGACTGCCCGGAATGTTCCCTTATTTGCCTTGCTGCTCGGATCGTTGATTGCTCCTGCCCTCGTCCGGGCCGAGGGGCCGACGGTGGCCGCGGCGCTGGCCCGCATCAAAAAACTCGGCGGCAAGGTCGAATATGGCCCGGACAAGACGGTCGTCTCCGTCGATCTCAATCCGCGGGCGACTACCAACGCCGACCTCCTCTTGCTGACGGCCCTGAAAGACGTGGTCAAGCTCGACCTTTGGGGTGCGGAAATCAACGATGCCGGCATTCCGGCCCTGGCCCAATTTCCCAAGCTCCGTGAACTTGGTCTGGAGAATACCGACATTACCGATGCCGGCGTCAAGGAACTGTCCAAGCTCAGCGAGATCCGCGTCCTGAATCTCCGCCACACGGACCACATGTCCGACGCGGCCACGGCCTATCTGGCCCAAATGCCGAAATTGGAGAACCTCAAACTTCTCTACAACAGGATCGGCAATGTGGGCGTCGCCAAGCTTGCCACGATGAAGCGACTGCGGGCCATCGACCTCCGCGGCTCGAAGATCACCGACGCTGCACTCGCGGTCCTGTCGGGACTGCCGAACGTGAAGGACCTGAAGATTCGCAGCTCCTCGGTAACCGACAAAGGCATGAAGGCCCTGGCGGGCATGGAGAAGCTGAAGATCCTGGCTGTCGAAGACAGCGTTGTCGGTGACGCCGGCCTCGCGGCCCTGAAGGGTAAGGACATGGAGCAGGTGGACCTCTTGCGTTGCAGCGCCGTGACCGATGACGGCCTGGTCAACTTTGCCGGAATGGCGCAGCTTGAAGCGACTTATTCTCCGTGGCACCTCGATCAGCGGATCCGGCCTCGTCCATCTGAAGGCAGCCAAAGGATTGAACCGGTTGGAACTCGCCGAAACCAACATCGACGACGAAGGTCTGGCCAATCTGAAGGATTTCGCTGAATTGGAGTTTCTCGATCTTTGGCACACACGGATCAGCGACGCCGGACTGAAGAATCTCGCCGGGCTTATGAAGCTCACGACCCTCAGCCTAGAAGACGACAACATCACGGACGAGGGCGTGAAGCAACTTGCCGGCCTGAGCAAGCTGGAAACGCTCAAGCTCAAGCTCAACCCGATCACGAACGCCTCGATCGACGTGCTCAAGGACCTGAAGAATTTGAAGAGTCTCGACCTGAACAACACGCAGATCGACAACAAGGGCCTGAAGCAGCTTCGTGCGGCGTTGCCCAAGTGCAAAATTCTGGCGGATTAGTGGGCGCTGAGGGACAGCGACCTACCCCGGCTTGCGGCTGCGGCGTTTACAAAGCGAAAGGGGAATGAGAACCACTCTAAAGCGCATCGACGAAAGGCTCCCCGTCGGCTTCGGTGTAAACATCCTCGGCAGGGTCGGCGAGGAATGCAAAAGCGTCGCTGGAAGCCGCAGTGCGAAGCCAGATTTCCTCGCTGTCAAACTCCGCTTCTGATGCTGCGGGAAGCACAGTCACTATCAGTGACGCGTTCACGGGGAGGTCAAACGGCTCGTCGAGGACAATCCTCTCACCATCGTAGTGGGCTTGAAGTGCTATAGTAGGCATATTAAATCTATCTTCCAAGGGTCCGCAGTGGGCGATGGGGGACTCGAACCCGCGACTTCTGCCTTGTAAGGGCAGCGCTCTAACCAACTGAGCTAATCGCCCGCAACCCTTCGCATCCTAACCGGAAGACCGCACCGCTGTCAACCTCCAGGGGATCTGGAGCGAAGGTTCGATTACAGCGAACCGGCAGCCCGCGCCGATCGTGCCGAACCGCTGATCCACTGCCCGGCCGGCTTGACGGAACTATCGGCCTGCGGCGCCTTCAGATACAGACTTTTTCTCACCGTTATCCTTGGGAACCACCGGCCGCGAATCGTCGCCTGCCGGCTTCACCGCAGGAATCGCCGATTTTTCCGCGCCGACTTCTCGGTAGCAGCATCCGCTGCCGGTGTAGCCGCGCTCGCCGTAGACAGCGGACGCAAGGGGGCTTCGGGGCTGGGTAGAATTGGAAGGCCAGGCTCTGACGGCGGCCAAGCAGCCGGCTTCGCGGTGCCCTCACCTCCTGCCCCTCTCCCAGAGGGCGAGGGGAGTAAAACGCCCTCACCCCCGGCTGCACTCCCGGACGGCGAAGGCAGTAAGGCGCCGTCACCCACTGTCCCTTTGCCAATTGGAGCGAGGAGCAAGTTGCCCTTTCCCCCTGCGCCGCTCTCGCCAGTGGGAGCGGGATGAGCGGGGTTGGCCGCAGGCGGCGCAGCGGGCATACTGGGGCCCCCATCGTCTGTTTCCAGGGCTGCGGGCGCGTGCAACGGGTCGGCGGGTCCCGGCATGTAGGCCCAAAGATAGTCTAGCGCCACCACAATCGCCACCAGGGCCAACAGGGAAACGATCCACGGCAAATGCCGATAGTAGGAAGGAAACATCGGAGCCGTCGGAACCGTCCAAGTCTGCCCGCCAGGCGACGCCGGCCGCAAACCGGCCGCCCGCGCAACCCATACCAGGTCGTTCACCAGTTCCAGCGGCGATAAATAGCGGCGGCGGGGCTCCTTGGCCAACATCTTTCGCAAAATGCGGTTCACATCCTCCGACAACTCGGGGCGGAACTGTCGCAGGTCGGGCGGCTGGTCGGCCTGGTGCTGCAACAATTTCTGCAACATGGTTCCGCCAAGGAACGGCGGCCGGCCCGTGAGCATGAAGAAGAACGTGCAGCCCAACGAATATATGTCGCTGCGGACGTCGGTATTCCGCGGGTCGCGGGCCTGCTCGGGCGATATGTAGTCGAATGTTCCCAACGTCACGCCGCTGGCCGTCAGGTCCGCGGCTGCGGTATCGACTTCCCGCAGCCGGGCCAGCCCCATGTCGATCAATTTGGCCTGGCCGCCGGGCGTGATCAGCAAGTTCGATGGCTTGATGTCGCGATGAACGATGTTTCGCGCCGCCGCGTGGGCCAGGGCATCCGCCACTTGCAACGTATAGCTTACGGCCTCCGCCAGGGGCAGCGGACCCTTGCTTTCCACGAGGTCGCGGACATTGACCCCCTCAATGAACTCGAAGACGATATAGTGCAGCCCGCGGTCTTCGCCTACATAGTACACGCGGGCGATGTTGTCGTGGTCGAGCCGCGCGGCCGACTGGGCCTCGTTCTGGAAGCGCAGCACGGTTTCGCGGTCCGCCGCATGCTCCGGCGACAGGATCTTCAAGGCTACGTTCCGGTTCAACCGGGTGTCGAGGGCGCGGAACACTTTGCCCATCCCGCCGCCACCGACGTATTGCAGCAGCTCGAAGTGCCCCAGTCGTTCGCCCGGCAGAATTCGTCCCTGGAGGATCCGCATCACCGAATCGGATCGCGAATCGGCCGGCAGGATCTCACGCTGGGTAATGACGGTCGGCTGTTCGTCGCCGAGCAAAGGTGCGACGTGGCTCGCAGAAACAGTGCGGCCGGACGAACCATCGGCCGACTGGGGTATCTCAGAGAACTGGCGTATCTCGGCCGGCTGAGGCATCTCGGGTGGGATTGCGGAATGTGCCGAACCGCGTACGCTGGAGGCCGATTCGTTCATAGGTTCCTCGCGGTTCGGACAAAAAGTTTGCGCCGTCCACCCAGAGTTTCAGGCTGAGCTACGGGAATCTCGAAAATGAGACTGAGAAACCAGCGGGCGAACGCCCGAAATCGTAGAACTCTGCCGAGCCAAGGGGCCTGATTTTCAGCAGTTCGTAGTCTACTCTAATATTACCGGGGGGCCGCGTCAATTCGCGGTCACGGTCCCTAGTAGTATTCCGCCTCAACTCGCTATATTATTGCAGGATATGGATCGGCCATGAAAAAACCCGCATCTATCCCCACCTTTGAGCCAGCATGCACACCATTCGTGGCAGATCTGAGTTTCACTTGTCTGGCTCAGTACCACCTGAGGAGTTCTTCACATGTATCATTCTCTGGATCGTCGTAATTTTTTGAAGGCAGGAGCCGTTTTGGGGGCAGGACTTGGCCTTTCCGGCCTCGGCGGAGCCGCGGCCGCGGAGGAAGCCGCAGCCGCGAACCCCCACGCCGGCGCAGAAAAGCTCGGCTGGCGGCTGGGATGCCAGGCCTGGTCGTTCAATAGCAACACGTTTTTTGAGGCCATTGACAAGACGGCCGGCCTGGGCTTGCACTACATCGAGGCCTTTCCCGGGCAAAAGATTTCGATGGAAATCACCGCCGGCTTCGGTGAGGGGCTGTCGGCCGCGCAACGCAAGACCATCAAGCAAAAACTTGCCGATTCCGGGGTCAAGCTGGTCAATTTCGGAGTTGCCGGCATCGGCGGCCGGAAGACCTTCGACTTCGCCAAGGATATGGGCATCGAAACCATCGTTTCCGAACCGGGCGAAGACCAATTCCAAAAACTCGACCCGCTTTGCGACGAGTACGAGATCAATGTGGCCATTCACGACCACCCCAAGCCGTCGCATTACTGGAATCCGGACACCGTTCTCAAGGTGACCAAGGGGCTGACCAAGCGGATTGGCGCCTGTTGCGATACGGGCCATTGGTGCCGTTCCGGGCTGAATCCGGTCGAGTGCCTCAAGAAGCTTCAGGGGCGGATCATTAGTTTCCATTTCAAGGACGTGAACGAAATGGGTGGCGGCGCCCACGATGTGCCCTGGGGTACGGGAATCAGCGATGTCAAAGGCATGTTGACCGAAGTTCGTCGCCAGGAGGTGAAGGCCGTGTTCTCGATCGAATACGAATACAACTGGGGCCACTCCCTGCCGGAAATCGCTAAGTGCGTGGCTTACTTCGACAAGATCGCCAACGAGTTGGCTGGGTAAGCGGCGAAGGATTGATAAATCATCCAAAGCCCCGCATCGCGGGGCTTTTCTTTTGCGCCCAAGAGGGTCATCTGCGGCTGGACACTTTGGAAAATAAGACAAATTCCCTCGATTCCGACAATTTGCTCTTTTCTGCGCTAAAACCATTGCAGTGAACACGCTGGCGGATTATGTCAACAAGAATCTTTGCCGGCCCTCTGGTTGTCGTATTTTTCCAGGGCAAGTCGCCGCCCTGGCCTGGTCCTCGGCAGGCTTTGCAAGCATTGCCATAAGTGCTTGCACTGCATGAAGTTGAACGAATTACTTTCGTTTCCGGCACAGCCGGCTTGCTCACCGGGAAACAATTGCTAGGTAGCGGAAAATCAGGCCCCGGCCACGTTCCGCATTTGCTTGCCGTTCACGCCCCCCGAATATGGAGATTCGTCACGATGACGCTCGTTAGCGAGAAGCACGAAGAAATCAAGGATGCCGCCACAAAACTGTTCGCACTCAAGCCCGACTGGATGAGGTTCTACCGTGAAGTCATGGGCCTCCACGGGCTGGTTCGCCGGGCGTTCCGCACTACGGAGGCGATGGCCGAATTCGAGCAGACCGAGGCCTACCGCGAGATCCATCGCATGTTAACGGAGCTGCGCAAGCAGCCCCTCCCTGAAGGTCGGGAGGAGGAGGAGACGAAGGTCATCACTATCCGCATCCCCCAAAGTATGCACGAGGCCCTGCGGATCGAAGCCTACGAGTATCGCACCAGCATGAACAAACTGTGCATCTCCAAACTGGTACAGTTCATCGACACGGACCACGTGCCCGCCGCGTTCGAAAACAAAAAGCTTGCGACCGTGGAGGACGAAAAAGCGGAAGACGGTCTATAAGCCGGGTTTTGTTTGCCGCCCGGGTGGACGGCAAGATGATCATTTCTCTAGGAAATCGATTGCTCGATTCCTCCAGCAGCCTACCCGGGAGTCGATGGCGGGCCGGACCGACTCGCTGGGCGGTGAAAAGCGGCAACGCCGCCAGCCACCGGCCCATGCTCCCTGTTTGACCTTGCTCCCAGTGGGGTTTACCGAGCCAAGCCGGTCACCCGGCCTGCTGGTGAGCTCTTACCTCACCGTTTCACCCTTACCGCGCGGGCCGAAGCCCGCCCGGCGGTTTGCTTTCTGTTGCACTTTCCCTGGCCTCGCGGCCGGTGGGTGTTACCCATCACTGCGTCCTGCGGAGCCCGGACTTTCCTCCCGCTGAATCCTACTTGGAGCCGATAAGGCAGCTCCCTTCGGACCCGGCCGGCGATCATCCGACCGACTCCCGACGTAATCAAACATAGACCATGGGGGGCCGGCAGGGAAGGGGCGCCCAAAGTAGCAGGCACACTCCGTGTGCCGTCCGCCCTATGGCCGTCGCCACAGGCTCTTTTCGAAGCCAGTGGCTGTTTGCGGACGGCACACCGACCATGAGTACATGGTGCCCGGTGCCTGCTACTTGTCGCACCTTTTTTCGCAGGTTGACGCCAAAGTCCCGGACAGCTAAACTAGAATGAGACTCTGGCCGTCAAGGGCGGGCAACCGCGACGGAAGCTTACTTACCAGAGCAACTTGCGTAAGGAACAGTCATGTATGGTGAATTGCACCCGATCGGAGGGGGTGACCCAATTCCTCTGTTGAAAAGGAATCTTTTGGTCGGACGGCGGGAAAGCTGCGATATCGTCTTGCGGTTTTCCAATGTTTCCGCTCAGCATTGCGAATTGAACGTCAATGATGGGTTCTGGTACGTCCGTGATTTGAATAGCCGCAACGGCGTGAAAGTCAACGGCAACCGTGTCACCGAGAAGCGGATCGATCCTGGCGATGTTCTGTGGATTGCCAAGCACGGTTATGAGCTCAAGTACTCGCCCGTCGATCTGGGCGCGGTTGGTCCGCCGCCGCCGGACGTTCCCGAGGCCGTGATTTTCAGTCAGAGTCTCTTGGAACGGGCAGGCCTGGAAGGTCGGCGGTCGGCCAAGTCGAGAGGGCCCCAAGTCCCCAGTCGCGATGCGCGAAGCACCGGCGCGCTACGATATCACCAAGGACGAGCCGGGCAAGATTCGCCAGAACAGGACCATCAGCGACGAGCCGATTTAGGCCGATATCGATGGCGAAAAAGAAGAAGTGCAGGGCTGAATTTCGCAAGAATCGCGCACCGCGCGCTCGCAAGACCGACTGGACGCGGCAGTTTGACGAGCATGGTTTTCAAGAGCAGGCCCCGGAAACGGAAGAGCGAATCAGCGGCCGCGGCGAAATGAATCGCCATCGCACGATTCGCACTTCCGATGCCGTCCCGGAGCTAGGCAACGCCGAAATTCCTTTTGACGTGCTTCTGGACGTCGATCTGGCGGCCTGCCGCCGCGGCCGCGTGCTCTCGGTTTTCGGACTGACGAGCACGGTGCTGGGCGACGACGGCACTCCCTATCAATGCGCCACGCGGCGGATCCTCAAAACGCTCAGCACGGACGAGCGCAATCCCGTGGTTGCCGGCGATCGCGTGCTCTTTCGTCCCGTCGAAAGCGCGCAGTCCAAGGAGGGGCTGATCCAGCGCGTCGAACCGCGGCACGGCACCATTTCCCGGGCAGTCCGCGGTCGCCGGCATGTCTCGTTTCCAACGTCGATCAGTTGCTCATCGTGGCCAGCGTCGCCGAGCCGCGGTTGAAACCGAACCTCATCGATCGCCTCCTCGTGGCCGCCGAAAAAGGCCGCGTGCGGCCGATCATCTGCATCAACAAGATCGATCTGATCGAGCCGGCGAACTTGGAACCCCTAGTGGGTGTCTACACTCGCATGGGCTACCCGGTGCTGTTGGTCAGTGCCAAGACCGGCTTCGGCATCGATCGCCTCCGCCGTCTTGCCACGGGACGGGAAAGCGTCGTGGCCGGGCAAAGCGGCGTGGGCAAGTCATCCTTGCTGAACGCCATCGACACGAACCTGCACCTCCGCGTCGGCGCGGTCAGCGAAGAGAGCGAAAAAGGACGGCACACGACCACCACCGCCAGGTTGTTGCCGATCGCCTGCGGCGGCTTCGTCGTCGACACGCCGGGCCTGCGGACTTTCGAGCTTTGGGACGTTATTCCGGAGGAGGTTGCCGGCTATTACCGCGACCTGCGTCCTTACGTCAGCCTGTGCCGATTTCCGGACTGTACTCATACCCACGAAGACGACTGCGCGGTGAAGGATGCCGTGACCGACGGCCGGGTGGACGATCGCCGTTACGAGAGTTATTGCCACATGCGCAGCGGACAGATGGAGGACTAAACTATATGATACCGCGATCGCGGTTGGGCCATTATCGCGGCCGCCCGGCAAAGACGCCCGCAAGCGAGGACCTTTTGAAAACTTCCGATGTGTGGAGAAAACAAGCCGCCTTGGATGAAACTCGTCGCACCGAGAGCGTGGTCAGCGAGTCGGCGGTTCTGGTGGGCGTCTTTCTCGCGGAGCGGGAACACGGTCTCGCGGAGCGCGACCACGAATTGGTCCCGTTGGAGGAACTGGAAGGTCTTGCCGAAGCCGCCGGCACCCACGTCGTCGGCAAGCTCACGCAGCGTCGCGAAGCGCCCGATGCGGCAACCTATCTGGGCAAGGGAAAGGTGCAGGAACTGGCCGCCCTGGCCCACTCCGAAATGGCCGACGTGATCTTCTTCGATAACGATCTCAGCCCCGGCCAGACCCGCAATCTCGAGAAAGCCACCGGACTGAAGGTCCTCGACCGCACGGAGCTGATCCTCGACATCTTCGCCAGCCGCGCCCAGACTCACGAGGCCCGCCTGGCGGTCGAGTTGGCCCAGTTGGAATACCAGATGCCGCGCTTGAAGCGGATGTGGACGCACCTCTCGCGCCAGGCACAAGGCGGCGTCGGTCTCCGCGGTCCCGGCGAGAAGCAGTTGGAAGTCGACCGCCGCCTGGCCGAGAAGCGGATCAGCGATCTGCGGAAGCAACTCCGCGCGATCGAACATCGCCGCCAGCGCGAGGTGGCCGCGCGGCGGCGCAGATGACCGTTTCCCTGGTGGGTTACACCAACGCCGGCAAGAGCACGCTCTTGAATGCCCTCACCGGCTCCGACGTCTTCACCAAGGACCTGCTCTTCGCCACGCTCGATACGCGGACCCGCCGCTGGCAACTGCCGGGCTGGGGGCCGGTGTTGTTGAGCGACACGGTCGGGTTCATCCGCGATCTGCCGCACCATTTGATCGCCAGCTTCCGGGCGACGTTGGAAGAGGCCCGGCAGGCGGACCTTCTCCTGCACGTGGCCGATGCCGCCCATCCGGCCGTGTCAGAGCAGATTGCCGCGGCCTACAAGGTGATCGAAGAACTCGGCATCCAGCAGAAGGACATGCTCCTGGTGCTGAACAAGATCGACGCCCTGCCCGACCGGATCCGCGTCGACGGCCTGTTGAATCGCTATCCCAACGCCATTCCCATCAGTGCCCGATCGGGCCAGGGCATGGCCAACCTTGCGGCAGCAGTGAGTGCGGCCCTGAGCCGCAGTTTTCTGGACATCGACGTGGAAATGGGCGTCGACAACGGCCGTATGCTGGCCTATCTGGCGGCGTATGGCGAAGTGCTCTCAAAGACGTTCCACGACTCGCGCGTGGTGGTCCATTGCCGCATCTCGCAACACTTCATCAGCCGCATGGAGAACGACGGGGTTGTCATTCGGCGGCGAGAAAGCGATAATGGGCAGCAGTAGGTCCCTTCTGCCGGAAGGGACCGTTGCGGCCCAGCGCTATCGAAAAACGTGGCGTTTCTTCCCCGCTTCATCGCACATTAGTCCCTTTCGGCAAAAGGGACCTACCCATGAGACGCGACATCCAAGGAAGCCGAGCGATCGTGACCGGCGCCTCCAGCGGCATCGGCCGGGCGATCGCGCTGGAACTGGCCCGGCAAGGCGGCAAAGTCGTCTGCATGGCCCGGCGGGAAGATCGCTTGCAGGCGCTGGCCAAAGAGATCGAGTCAGCCGGCGGCTGTGTTGCGTGCGTCGCCGGCGATGTTACCGACGCGGCTGCCCGACAGCGGTGCCTCGACACGGCCCAATCGCATTTCGGCGGACTCGACATTCTGGTGAACAACGCGGGCGTCGGCGCCATCGGCCCCTTCGAGACGGCCGATCCGCAGCGGGTGCGGCGGCTCATGGAGGTCAACTTCTTCGCCCTGGTGGAAATGACCCGCGCCGCCCTGCCCTTGCTCAAACAGGGCCGGCGACCGATCATCGTCAACGTCAGTTCGATCCTCGGCCGCCGCGGCGTGCCCTATAATAGCGAATACGCGGCCAGCAAGTTCGCCGTTCACGGATTCAGCGAGTCGATCCGGGCCGAGTTCGCCACGGCCGGCATCGACGTGCTCGTGGTCAGCCCCGGTACGACCGACACCGAGTTCTTCGACCAAGTTATCGAGAGCAAAGGCGGCCCGAAATGGCCGGAACACACGGCCGTCACCGCCGAAACGGTCGCCCGGGCCGTAGTCCGCGCGATTCGCCGCGGCAGCCACGAAATCACGCCCTATCTCTGGGGCAAGGTGCTCGTGCTGTTGAATCGCGTCTCACCCTGGCTCGTGGACAAACTCATGGCAAGATACGCTTAAAAGAAAATCCGAAACACGAATACCGAAATCCGCGACCCGCGAGCGGGTGCCCCGATCCCAAACATGAAATTCGAAGGCTCGAGAAACGTCTAGTAGCAAGATCAGTTCCAAGCACAGGGAAGCAAAGAAATCAATCACGAAAGCCCGAAGGAACGAAAACCCGAAAAAAGGCCGACATGCGAGTTGAGAAACCTGATAATCCACTCTGTTTTTCACGTTTTCGTTCTTTCGCGTTTTCGTGATTACCAGATTTTCCTGCTGCGTGTCGGCTTCAGAGAGCTTTGAGAATCCCGAATTTGGAATTTAAGGTTTGTTTCGGATTACGGATTTCGATATTCGGATTTTGATTCTTCTTGCTCCCCGCTCCCCGCTCCCTGGTCCCTGCTCATGTCCGCTCCCCCTGGTTTTCAGGTTCTTTACGAACATGCTGCCTGCCTGGTGGTCAACAAGCCGCCCGGTGTCTTGACGCAGGCCCCGCCGGGGATCGACAGCCTGGAGGTGCGGATTAAAACCTACTTGGGCGGCAGTGAGGGTCCCGGTGCTGTTTACCTGGGCGTGCCGCATCGGCTCGACCGTCCGGCAACCGGCGCGATCATTTTCAGCAAGGACCCTCGCACCACGCGCAAGCTCGGCGCACAATTCGAAAATCGCCGGGTCCACAAGGTCTATTGGGCCTGTATCGAAGGCCGCGTTGTGACGGAAACCGGCCATTGGGAAGATTTCATCTACAAAGTTGCCGGCGAGCCACGGGCCGAGGTCGTCGGCGCCGGCCATCCCGAGGGCCGCCATGCCGCCCTGCACTATCGCGTGCTGAAAACGTTTGATTGGGGCAGTTGGCTGGAGATCGAGTTGGAAACCGGCCGCACGCATCAGATTCGCGTTCAAGCCGCCTCGCGTGGACACCCCGTGCTGGGGGATAAACAGTACGGCTCGACCGTGGCTTTTGGACCGCAGTTCGCGGATGAACGGCTCCAGGCCATCGCGCTGCATGCCAGGAGTTTGTCGTTTCGCGACCCGGATTCGCGGCAGACGGTGACGGTTGTCGCGCCGGTCGCAGATTATTGGCCGCCATCGTAAGTATCTTGCCGCGCCAGGCTTTGGATGATACAATTTTCCGAGACTTTTGACAAGAAGGAGCTTTCGCGTGGCCTCCGATGCATCCACAACACAAACTGAATATGCCCACATCGTCCATACGCCGGGGCTGCTTGGCGGCGAAGCCCGTATCGATGGACACCGGATCCGAGTGCGCGATGTGATGGCTGCCCGTGATCGGGGGGGAATGACACCCGAGGAAATCGCATCCACCGCCTATCCGAGTCTCACGTTGGCACAAGTCTATGCCGCCCTTGCATACTATGAAGACCATCGCGGGGAGATCGACCGCGCTTTCGAGGACGAGGCGCGCTTCCTGGAGCAGTTCCGCCGCGAGCACCCCGAGTTGGTCCGCGACTGCGCATCGCAGAAGGGTTGAGCGGTGCTCAAAGGTTACGCTGACGTACATGTGGTGTTCGCCATCGTTCAGGCCATCCGTCGTCGCGGAATGGATGTCGTTACCGCACAGGATCGCAGGCGCGAGGAGGCGGATAATGCAGAACTGCTGGCGGAGGCCCTGGCCGATCAACGGGTGATGCGCACCAACGACACCGATTTTCTTGTTTTGGCCGCGCGTTATTCAGCCGACGGCGAAACATTCGCACCGATCTACTTCTGGCCGCAGCAAGGGCGTCCAATTGGCGAGATGGTACGGCGTATCCTCCGTGAGGCATCCCTGGAGAATTATGGCTCCGCCTGCTCTCGCGTCCATTTTCTGTGACGCTGACCCACTACAATGGAGAAATAAAACATGTCGCTTTACGATCCGTTTCATGCACGTGACACTTTCAATACCGGTAACGGGACCGCGGGAATCTACCGCCTTTCCCGCCTGGAAGACGCCAAGCTGACCAGCGTCGCGCGGCTGCCTTACTCGATCCGCATCCTGCTGGAATCGGTACTGCGAAACTGCGATGGCTACGCCGTGACCGAACGCGACGTGGCCAATCTGGCCGGCTGGAAGCCGACGGCCGCGACCGGCATCGAAGTCCCCTTCAAGCCGGCCCGGGTCATCCTGCAGGACTTCACCGGCGTGCCGTGCGTGGTGGACCTGGCGGCCATGCGCAGCGCCATGCGGCGGCTCGGCGGCGACCCCAAAAAGATCAACCCGTTGGTGCCGGTCGACCTGGTAATCGACCACTCCGTGCAGGTCGACTTTTTTGGCGGGCACGACTCAATGGACCGCAACGTGGCCATCGAATTCGACCGGAACCGCGAGCGTTACGAGTTCCTCCGCTGGGGCCAAGAAGCCTTCCAGAACTTCCGCGTCGTGCCGCCGGCCGTCGGCATCGTGCACCAGGTCAATCTCGAGTACCTGGCCAAGGGCGTCTTCCTGGGCAAGGACGACGCCGGACCGGTCGCCTTTCCCGATTCGCTCGTCGGCACCGATAGCCATACGACGATGATCAACGGCCTGGGCGTGCTGGGCTGGGGCGTCGGCGGCATCGAGGCCGAGGCCGTCATGCTCGGCCAGCCACTGTACATGCTCGCCCCCGAGGTCATCGGCTTCGAACTCAGCGGCGAAGTCCCACCGGGCGCCACGGCCACCGACCTGGTGCTCACGATCACGCAGATCCTCCGCAAGGAAGGCGTGGTCAATAAGTTCGTCGAATACTTTGGGCCCGCCATCCAGGGCATGAAAGTCGCCGATCGGGCCCTGGTGGCCAACATGGCGCCGGAGTACGGGGCCACGATGGGCTTCTTCCCCATCGACGAGCAGACGCTCCGCTACCTCCGTCTCACCGGCCGCAGCGACGCCGAGGTCGCCCTGGTCGAGCGCTATACGAAGGAACAACAACTGTTCTACGGCAGCCAAGCGGGCAACGATCCGGTCTACACCAAGGTGCTCAAGCTTGATCTGAGCACGATCGAGCCGTCCATGGCCGGACCGAAGCGGCCGCAGGACCGCGTGCCGTTGGCCAACGTCAAGCGGGCGTTCCATCAATCGCTGCAGGCCCCGGTCAAGGAGCGCGGTTTCGGGCTGGCCGAGCAGGACCTGGGTCGCACGGCAATCGTTGCCGACGACGGCTGCAGCGCCATGATCGGCCCCAGTGTCACCATCGGGCATGGTGCCGTGGTCATCGCCGCCATCACAAGCTGCACGAACACGAGCAACCCGGACGTCATGCTCGCCGCCGGCCTGGTCGCCAAAAAGGCCGTCGAACGCGGGCTAACCGTCAAGCCTTATGTGAAAACGAGCCTGGCCCCTGGTAGCCGCGTGGTGACCGACTACTATAAGAAGACCGGCCTCGACACGGCCCTTGACAAGCTCGGCTTCACGCTGGTCGGCTACGGCTGCACTACTTGTATCGGGAACAGCGGCCCACTGCCGGAGCCCGTGGCCGAAGCGGTCGCCAAGGGGAATCTCGTGGCCGCGGCCGTCTTGAGCGGAAATCGCAACTTCGAGGGCCGGATCAATAAGGACGTGAAGGCAAACTATCTGGCCAGTCCGCCCCTGGTCGTGGCCTACGCCTTGGCCGGCACGGTCGATATCGATCTGGCCACCGAGCCGTTGGGCACCGGCAGCGACGGCAAGCCGGTTTACCTGAAGGACCTATGGCCGTCGCGGGAGGAAGTAGGCCGGGTAGTCGCCGACGCCATCGGGGCCGAGATGTTCCGCACGCGGTACAAGAACGTCTTCGAGTCCAACCCCACGTGGAACGCCCTGCCGTACCCGGGAATACCGGGTGCCCAGCCCAGTGAGTTGTTCCCCTGGGACGCCGGCAGCACCTACGTCCAGGAACCGCCGTTCTTGATCGACTTGGCCGCGGAGCCGAGTCCCATCCAGCCGCTTCGCGGCGCACGGGTCTTGGCGGCCTTGGGCGATTCGGTGACCACCGACCACATCTCGCCCGCCGGCTCGATTGCGGCAACGAGCCCGGCCGGGAAATATCTCCAGGAGCACGGTGTGCAGCCGGTCGATTTCAATAGCTATGGCGCACGGCGCGGCAACGACCGCGTGATGACCCGCGGCACGTTCGCCAACATCCGCATCCGCAACCTCTTGGCCCCCGGCACGGAAGGCGGCGTAACCCGTCACCTGCCCGACGGCCAGGTGCTGCCGATCTACGACGCGGCGATGAAGTACAAGGCCGAGGGCGTGCCGCTGGTGGTGCTGGCCGGGGCCGAGTATGGCACGGGCAGCAGCCGCGATTGGGCCGCCAAGGGCACGTACCTCTTGGGCGTCCGCGCCGTGCTGGCCGTCAGTTTCGAGCGGATCCACCGCAGCAATCTGGTCGGCATGGGCATCCTGCCGCTGGAGTTTCCCAAGGGTAAGACCTGGGAGTCGCTCGGGCTGACGGGCGAAGAGGTTTTCGAGATTCCCGATCTCAACGATCGGCTTCTACCGCTTTCGCAGATCACCGTCCGCGCCACGGCGGCGAATGGTGCGGTGAAAGAGTTCCAGGCCAAGGTCCGCATCGACACGCCGGTCGAGTTGGAATACTATCGTAATGGCGGGATTTTGCAGACGGTGTTGAGGAAGCTGGCGAAGGCTAGTTGATGGGCTTGGTCGAAATGCTACAATAGTGAAAGGATGTGTTTCCGGGACGGGAGTTAGTTAATGCCGCCGACAACGAGCCGAGATTTTCAAAAGGCGTCGGCCCAGCGACTTACGGCCGCAGAGACGCTGCTTCGGGAGAAACTAACCCTCGACGCCCAATATATCGGAGGCTATACGGTCGAGTGCTCGCTTAAATCGCTAATCCTGCATCGGACGCCTGATCCCGACAAGCCGGATAAGTTGAAGCAGATCACGTCCGGGGCAAAGATGCACCGGCCGGATGTGCTTCTTGGCGAGTTGCGAGACCTGGGGATATTGCTCCCACTTCCGATTGCCAAGCGGATGAGGCGCTTTGATTGGACAACCGACCTGCGGTACGAGACGGGACGGCGAGATACCGGTGAAACAATCGCCTTCCTGAAAACCGCGAAAGCCATTTTTGATTGGGCGGAGGGCCAACTGCCATGAGTAGTACATTTGCACCACCTTGGGAAGCTAAACGCACCGATGAGACTCGCAATGTCGAGGAAGTTCTTCGCAAGGCGGGGTTCGAGCAGGTCGATTGCTACCGCTATAACTCAGCGTCGATCCGCGTTCGGGTAATCGATCGAAAATTCGAGGGGCTCTCGTCCGATAAGCGAGACGCAATGGTCGAGCCCCACCTTGAGCAGTTACCGGAGCGCACGCAGGCGGACATCATGAATCTCTTCACCTTTGCTCCATCAGAACTCCAGCAAACCCCGAAGACTTCCAGAGAGTTCCTCTTGAACGCGGAGTTCGACGACCCGAGCCCGTCGATGTTGTGAGGTAGCAACTGATCAGAGTAGGTCACCACCACCCCGCGTGAGTGGGGCCGCGATTGCCAGCTAAGACCCCTTGGGGGTCCAATGCCTCCCCTTCCGGCCGGCTTTCCTACTGGGCGGAAATACGCATGACGGCTGCATTGGATTGACAACGCGATTGTCGGCTGCGAAAATCTGGTAATGTCCTTCCGCAGTTCGGCGGTCGAATCGCTGCTAGCTTCATTACACTGAGTTGGAGATGCCTTTGGACCTTGGAACAATTTACCCCGTGGCGCTGAAAGATCTCTGGCCGGGTGAGGCCACGCACTTCACCCCGTGGCTTTCGACGAACTTGGAAGTGCTGGGCAGCAAGTTGGGAATGGATCTCGAATTGGAGTCCACCGAAGCCGCGGCGGGCGACTTCTCCGCCGATATTGTTGCCCGCGATCTTTCGACCAACAGACTCGTCGTCATCGAGAACCAATACGGCGGCACTGACCACAAGCATCTTGGACAGATTATCACCTATGCGTCGGTGCTTGGTGCCAGCGCCGTGGTCTGGATTGCCGAAACCATTCGTCCCGAGCACAAGTCCGCAATGGACTTCTTAAACCAGCATCTGAAAGAGAGCCTTGGCTTGTACGCGGTTCAGGCCTCAGCCATTCGCATCGACGGGTCCAAACCCGCGTTCGTTCTCACGGTCGTGTCGATGCCCAGCGAACCTTCGACCGTCCCAATTATCTCCCCAGCACCTTCAGAAACCAAGGAGCGGTACCGCACGTACTTCCAAGGTCTTATCGATGAATTACGTGAGGTCCACAAGTTTACAAACGCCCAAACCGGGCAGCCACAGAATTGGTACACCTTTGCCTCCGAGAACTCAAAGGTCTACAAGTACTCGACTAGCTTTGCAAAAGGCGGGCGAGTACGCGTCGAGGTTTACATTGACTGTGGTGACAAGGCAAAGAACGAACAGCTATTCGACTGCCTGTTCCAGCGCAAGAAAGAAATAGAGACAGCACTTGGCCTTGACCTCGAATGGGAGCGGCTCGACAACCGCTGCGCCTGTCGTATCGCCGTTTATCGAGATGGCGATATCGACGCCGACTCCGAAACACTCGCGGACATAAAGAACTGGGCCATTGAAAACCTCCTCAAGTTTAAGACGGTCTTTCCAGCTCAGATCCAAGAGTGCATCTGAATGATCGTAATCATTCATTCCAGCGGGCCGCATCCTATGGCTGCTGAAGTCAAACATTGGAAAAGTCAGGAGCCTTTCCACGAATCACGACCAAGGTGCATGATTCCTTCCACGGCAAAGTTGGATCAAAGAGTTTGACGGCGAAAGAGCTTTGGCATGGAAATCGAAGGTGTGGTTCATAACGGCGTCATCGTGCCGGACGACGCAACGGCACTGCTTGAGGGAACGCGCGTTCGAATCAGCCCGGCTCCGGTAAAAGAGCCAAGGTCGTTCGGCGAACGGTTCGCGCAATTCAAAGGCGCAGTTCCCGGTCTGCCGTCGGACCTGGCCGAACAACACGACGATTATCGCCTAGGGACGCCCAAGCGATGACCGTCTTTGCGGATTCGTCCCGGAATTCCGGAGATCATCTTCGCGACAAGGCGACAGGAGATGGCTTGCGAAAAAATTGGCCTGTATTGATACCGCGACTTGGGATGCCTATAATGGTTGTCGTGTCGTGGTTGCTTCCTCGGGCTGAGACGTAGAGGGGAGAGGGCAGAATTATGGCGATCATCGAAGATTCCCGCGAACTCGATCGGAAGATTGCCGACGTCGTGGCCATCACCCAAGAGATCTTCGATTGCGCCCCTGACCTCGAAATTATGCACGATCCCGAGTATCCCGATTGCAACTTCCTCGTGCTCACGGTTGAATTCCGGGGCGGACCTGCGGACCTTCTGCAGAAGCGACTGGATTGGCACAGTCGCAAAAGAAGCGTTTTGTCGGGCGACGTGGGGAACCTTCGACTGTCGGTCATTTTTTCAGCCACGGCTTAGCCTTCTTGATGGCGTTGAATCACACGCCGTCGAATCTCCGCCCATTCTTGGCTCGTCCATTCTTCGGCGGGGCCACTCTCCAGACCCTCGATGAGTGCGGCTTCAATCGACGAGCGGCTCCGCCGTGCTGCACCGACCAGAGCCACAATATACTCGTTCGCGCTGGCAAATTGCCCAGTTTGGATCTTGGCATCGACGAAGTCCTGTAGATCGCTTGGTAGTTCCAGGGGAATTGTTGCCATTTTCTGAAATCCTTGTTTCCGATCTCAATTCGTGCCGCCAGCAAGCTTCTCACGAAGCCACCTTATTGGCCACATAAGCATTATACCGTGCCTTTCGTCTCACCAGATATCCGCGCACCGCAAAGGAAGGGCTGCCGGCCTACGCCTTTGGGAACGAGCAGACGTTTGCCGCCCCCCATTATTGTGTCCGGTGGGCAGGCGTGGTAGACTTTGGGGATTCCTCTGTCAGCAAAGGCACGCAGTATGCCAACCACGCCGCGACTATCAGGTTCCAAGACCGATGCGGGGATTTCCGGGTTTCGTTCGCCGGAGGAGGAGGAACTCCATCGCAAGCGAGGGGAACTGGAAAACCTGCGGTCGGAGCTTGCCGAGTCCGAGTTGGAGTTGGCAACGCTTCGTTCCGAACTCATCGCCTTTGAGCGGCGATACCTGGAGGTCGTCGGCAGTCGCTACGCGGAACTTGACGCCCTGGAAGCCCAGATTGCCGAAGGAAACGAACTGCCGCATCAAGACTTTGCTTTACGATACCCGTAAAATAATAGCCACCACGGCTTGACAACGCCATACTCGGCTGCAAAAATGCCGTAATGTTTTGCCGCACTTCGGCGGTCGAATACCTGTTATACGGCAAGAACGGACGCCGAATCGATTCCATCATCGTGGACTTTACGCATGGCTGCCAAGATTCCCGCAATTGAAACCCTCTCTGCTGAATCGCAGGCTCTTTACGACGCGGTGAACGATGAGCGCGATCTTCCATGCGTACTTATCTCGGCGAGCTTTATCGACCAATGTCTTGCGTCGCTGCTCGAGCGATTCTTTATCAATAGCAGCATGGCACAATCGCTCCTCAACCCAGGATGTGGTAGCGTTGGCACGTTTTCGGCTCGCGCCGATCTTTGCTACTGCTTGGGTTTGATTCCAAAGGGATTGTTCCACAACCTTCAAACCCTCGGCAAAATACGTAATAAGTTCGCACACAGCTATCTCTCTCTTTCGTTCGCCGATTGCGAAGTTGCGAAATGGTGCGAGTCACTCACGTTTCCGATCGCCAGCGGCAAACGCGTCGATTGCGAAACTGGCACGTCACACGATATTCAAGATCCTTGGGCTAAATTCACACACCCCAAAACGAAGTTCACAGTGTGCGTCGTGATGATGGCGAACCGTCTAATGCTCACAGGTCTTTCAACGGAACATTGCCCAAGACAAGAGCAGGGGTGGAATTGAACCGGAGGGGCCAAGAAGGGTCGGGAGACCGAAAATGGTCAGAACTACTTATCATGAAACGATGTCCGACCCCTTTTGACTACAAGAACTGTTGAACGAGTGAGACGTTTCTATGCCAGATCAGAACAAACGCAATCTTCACTATTTCGAAAGCTCCTCCATGCGGGACTTGTATGACAGCCTGGAGAGCTGGCAGAACACGAATCAAAAGCGATTCCTCTCAATGAGCGTCCAGCAAGACAACGGCAAGTTTTGCTGCATCGCCCTTACGAATCCGACCGAGGTGGTTATCACTAGCCGCAATGGCAGTCGTTACGTTGAGGTGGTTAGCGGGCGTCTGTGGGTAGATCAGTAGCTGCGAAAAGGGGTATCCTATTCCGTCGGGGCGGAAACCCCGGGGAGCAATCCCCGAAGCCACCAGGCCTGGCTGCTTTGCGCACCCTCGATCCAAAATCCAAGACTACCCGAGTTTCACCAGTTCGACGCGGTGGCCGCCCAGGATGTCGGCGTGACTGGGGTGGCAGGTCAAGATGATGACCTGCTTCTCGCTTCCGAAGTGCTGCAGGATCGCGCAAGCCGTTGCCTGACGATCAGGATCAAGATCGACCAGGGGATCGTCCAGTAGCAGGAAGCCATCTCGCCCATCAAGAAAATGACGCGCCATCGACAATCGCACGGCCAGACCAATGCAGGCCCGTGTGCCCATCGAAAGCGCCACGTAGGGAACATGCAAGTCGTCGGCACGGCCCGCCTGAGCGGCTTCCAGTCGAATCTCAGTGTAACGGCCAGCGGTCAGTGGCTGGACAACCTTCTTCATCTCCCGAATCCAGGGATCGAGCGTGCCGGCGTCCATCTGCTCCCGCAGCCGCGCGAACACGCAGGCGATTTTGTCGAGTGCCGCCGCTTCCTTGGCTAGCCGCTCGAAATTCGCTTCTGCCGAGAGCAAGTCGGCGTCCAACTCCTGAAGCGTCTGGTCGGGGGTCTCGCCTTCGAGTTTCGCGCGTTGAATAAGCAGGTCCGGCAGTTCGTCCTCGCGGATCGTTTTCAACCGTGCCCCTTTCTCCCGAAAACCCGCGACAAAAGCGCCAGCATCGGTAACACCCTCCGGCAGCGGCTTCAAGGTCTCGATTGCCTTCTTCTTTGCATTCAGGTTGGCCCTCGCTTCCAGGAGCTTATCGAGGAGCTTGTCTTGGGTTTCAAATTGCCGCTGCCAACCGCCAAGTTGCTCGACGCCATTCTCGATTTCGAGATCGCGGCTCGCTTGTTCTGATTCGAGGCGTCCCTTCTCCCCGGCAATGTCAGCGGAAGTGCGAAGAGACGTGGCCGGTGTTGCTTCCGCTACCTCTCGCGACAGGGTTTCTAGATGGTCGCCGCCGAGGATCTCTCTAATGTGACGTTCGAGGCCGTCGAGGCTCTGTGTTCCGTCGCGGAAATCCGAGTGGCGTTTGCGTGCCCCTTCTAAGCCATCGACATCCGTTTCCTTCAAGAGCATCTGGAACTGGTGGGTGGTCGTGTCGTAGTCGGCCTGGACGTCCTCGAACGCCGATTCGCCCGATTGCACATCCAATTCCCAGTCCTCATGCCGTAGCACAATCCGCCCACCAGCTTCGAGTTCCAGTGGCACCTCGGCCGCGACTTGCTGCTCCACGTCCGCCGCCAGGTCTTTCCGCACTTCCACCGCGAGGGACCTATGGGGTGTGAACTTGAGTCGTAGCCGCCCAGCCTGAAGGCTCGCAACAAGCCGCTTCAATTTGCCGTCAAGCGACTCCAGCCGTCCAAGTGTTTCCGCAGATAGGGGCTTCAGCGTGGCCAATTCCTGTCTTGCCGTTGCGATTTCTCCGGCCTTGCTCCGCGCCCGCTCCAGCTTGTCGCGTTTCGCCCCAGCCGCCTCGAACTTCTTGGCGTCCCCCAGATCATTGGCGAGTTGCGCCAACCGCTCCTGCCCTTGCTCCCGCGTTTCCCGTTGGGCTTTCAGCCGTTCTTCGAGCTTCGGCCAGTCCTGCGAAATCCTGCGGTAATCCGCTTCTTTCTGGCCAAGTACCGCGGCTTCGACCTCCAAACCGGCGCGCTTCTCGGCGTCCGCGACGACGGTCGCGCTTCCAGCAACCAGCTTGCCCAGCGTTTCCTTCTCACGCGAGATCGCGTTGATCCGTTCGTTCAAGGCGTCCAAGTGTTGCTCATAATCTTCAGCCTTTTTCCGTTCTTGTCTCAGGGTTTCTTTGTCGTAGTACGCCTGGAGAACCAAGCCCTTCGACTTGGCCCAGGGATTATCTATGCCTCTCCGATCCTCGGGCCGACTCAGATCGCGGTCCCACCGCAAGTAGTACTTTGTGCGTTTACCCTCGATCGTGATGCCCAGTTGCTCAATCGAAACGCCGTCGGTGGCGAAGACCGTCTTTCGCAACAACTCTGCCAGATCGTTCGCTTCTTCGCTCTCGCCGCTAAGTGCCTTCAGCGTGTCGGGCAGATTCGCCTGGTATGCGATCAACACCCGTTCGTAAGTCCCCTGCTTTAGTGCGAGCAGGTCCCCCATTTGTTCCTGCACCTCAGTCGGGTCGGTGAAGAGCTTTCCCCCCGGGAATCGCAGCTCGGCCTGCGGCTGCTTGCCCCATGACTTGGAAAGCTCGTAGTCACAATCGCCACAGTTGAACTTGAGCGTAACTCGAATTGTGTCACCGCCCTGGAGAGGAAGGTAGGGATTGATATCGCTATCGAACTGCCGCTTGCCGAGCTTCGTGGGGATGAACAGGACGGACTTGAGCGCCTTGACGAAGGTGGTCTTGCCAGCTTCGTTGGGGCCGACGATGACGTTAAGCCCAGGTTGGAGAGGAACTGCGCGTTCTGTAATTCCCGCAAACGGATGCAGACGCAGGTGCTGAATGATCATGATTTCGCAGCCCTCACCAGTTCGTAAGCCATTTGCAGCGCGAGGGCGTCCTCCTGTTGTGCGGTCAACTCGGTCAACAACCGGTGTGGGAAAGAACCCTCCGTGAATTCCCGGTCGATGTCTTCCTGCCGGATTTCTCTTAGCAGTTCTGAAAGATCGGCTTCAAGATACAGCACGCGGTTACGCAGTCTTTCGAGGAATTCGGCCCGAGTTTCGTAGACCTCCGCCGGAACTCGTCCGATGAGCTTCAGTTTGACCAGGTCCTTGTGCTGGTTCATTCCCGCGAATTGCTCTTGAAGTTTCTGGATGTCGGCTTCGTTCGCGACCGGGACTTCGAGATCGTGAAACCGGAATGCGCCAGTCACCACCGAGCGGAAAGACGCCGCGTGGTCCTCGCCCAAGTCGATGATCCATGCAGCTCCGGGGTGTCGGCAGTCGAATCCATCTGGTTCCGGGCACGAGGGAAAAAAGATTAGCTCGTCCGTGCCCTGTTCCGTATCTGGATAGCGTATGGGCAGTGACTCGCCTTCCTCTAGCGCTAAGAGCATTGTAGGACAAGGACTTACGGCGGGGGAGGAGGGCTTGATAGCAGAAGAAAAAGACCTCATGCTAACAGGTGAGTAATTCATGTTTCCACAAATTCTGCTAGCAGAGGTCCAACTATGATTTCAACAAAAGAACTGGATATTTTCAAGGCCCAAGAACAATTTGAGCGGATGCACGAGTTTTTGAAGCAAGCGCTGAGCGAAGGGCGACGCCTCGACGAAGTGGAACGCGGGATGTTTCCGCGAGCTATGACCATGTGCCTGGAGTTTTTACGGTCCTTCGTGGAGGCCCATGGGGATGGGGATCGGGGAGAGACCGTAGAACGGGAAGGGGAGACGTTGCGCGCCTGCCCGAGCCGCATGAGAAGCGGTACTTGTCGATTTTCGGGGAATTGCTGATCGGCCGCCGAGTCTACGGGACTCGGGAAGGCCAAGCGATTGGATGGTCGCCCCTGGACGCGACCTTGGGATTGCCCGTGGAGAGAATTCCTATGTGCTGGAGGACTGGTTGCAGCGGTTGTGCATCCAGGACGCCTTTGGGGGATCGGTGGAGTCGCTCCGTGCCTGGTTGGGGACCACGGTGAGTGTTCGCACGGCGGAGCACATGAGTCGCGAGATGTCGCAGTACGTGGACGACTTTCGCGGCGAAGCGGTTCCTCCTGCCGAAGAAGAGGAGGAACTGCTGGTGATAACGGCCGATGGCAAGGGTGTGCCCATGCGGCGGACGTTGGCGGCGCGGTTGCGAGCAGAGTCTGAAGCTGGGGTGGGAGAAAAGGGAGGAAATGCCGCAGGCGCGGAAACGGCAGGAATCACGGCTGTCGAGGAAGAGGCGCCTTCTTCGCCTCCGGTCGAGCGTTTGGCGGGGCAAGAGAAAAGCAGCGGGGAGCGCCCCGGGAAAAAACAGATGGCGTATGTGGGATCGGTTTACACCCAAGCCCGCTTCCCTCGTACTGCCGAAGACGTGATCGACGAGGTGCGTCGGCGAAAGCGTGCCCGGGAGCGGCCCGAACCGCAACACAAGCATGTGTGGGCAGAGATGACCCGGTTTAAGGAAGGGGAGGTGTTGGCCGCCGCACCGATGTTGTTCTTCGAGATTCTTATGGAGTGTTGTCGGCGGGACCCGGCAAACAAGAAGCCGTGCATCTGTGTCATGGATGGGGAACGCCAGTTGTGGAAGTTGGCGGCAGAATGGTTTCCCGAGGCCATATGGATTCTGGACCTGTTCCACGCGTTGAAACGGCTCTGGGAGGTGGCCCATTGCCTGTATGCGGAGGAGAGTGCGGAGGCGGGAGAATTCGTGACGCATCATCTGCGCATGCTGCTGCAAGGCAAGGTCGGTTACGTGCTGCGCAACCTCCGTCCCTTGGTGAAGGCCTACAAGCTGAAGGGGGCGAACAAGACCACCGTGGAGTCCGCGATTACGTACTATGAAAACAACCAGGAACACATGCGCTATGACGAATACTTGGCGGCAGGCTACCCGATTGCCAGTGGCGTGGCGGAAGGCGCCTGCAAGCACCTGGTGAAGGACCGCATGGAGCGCGCCGGGATGCGTTGGGAGTTGGAAGGGGCTCAAGCAATCCTCTCGCTGCGAGCCATCTACCTCAACGACCTCTGGGATCAGTTCATCACCTACCGTGTTACGACAGAACAGTCGCGTCTATATGGCAAAGATGCACAGCATGCTACGGCTGCATAAAGCGGCCTGCGAGTTGCTGCCAGCGTATGTGGGTGTGTCCAAGGAGCCGAACGTTTACGCCGGCATCCTGCAATTCCTGCCGCGTCATCGGGTAATAGCTGCCGTTGAAGTCCGGCGACACGCCATCGAGGCTGCCGTGCGCAATGCCGATCTTGAGCACAAGCCCCGCTGGCTCGGCGGCCTGCTTTACCCACCGAATCGCGTTCTCCGCCGAGTGGCGGGAGGTGCAGACGCCGGGAAACAACGTAGCGTTATGGCCGTAGTCGACCAGTGGGTAGGGACGACCGTCTCGCAAGAACAGATGGTTGTCGCCAATCGCGTCGCAAAACACTGGCCACAAAGGGTCGTCTTCTTCCTGGACGTAGTCGTGATTGCCGGGCAAAATGACGACCAGTGGCTCGGAACGCTTAAGGGCCCTCCCCGCCTCGCGAATATCCGCCTTCCTAACCCGCGGGTTTTCGAACAGGTCGCCCGCCACCACGAACAGATCGCACTTCTCGTTATTGGCGGTGTCAACCATCCGTACGAGTGTCTCCAGGCGCGCGTTCACGAGCCGTTCCTGCAATTCCTGCGGGTAGCCGGGGCGGGTGAATTTGCGGCCGATGTGCAGGTCGGACGTGTGGAATATCCTCATGGGCATGCCGGGGAAAGAGCCAAATGCAAGGCAGTGGAATTCAGGCACGCGGGTGCCGCAATTCTTGTGACGACCATCGCAGGCTCTGGATTCGACGTGGAAAGCTGGCATTTTACCACATCCGGCTGTGTCCGACAGTTGGGTGTGGGCGCCCGCCGCTCCAACATGGAGAGCAGGGTAGGAAATTATCTCCGTCGTCTCGGGAACAGGTTGCCAGGTCAATCACGCGGCAATCCCCTGAACCGTCATAACCGTGTAGAATGAAATGTACAAGCAAGGATTTTTCCATGACTGCCAAATTACCCGACGAACTGCGAACGGCGGTGAGTGTCCACCCCAGGGAGGTATTGCAGTTGATTGACGAACAGACTCGCGTGGCCTGCGTGCTTGTGCGCGACAACGAGTCCCAGCGGTTGAAGACTGCCGGTGAAGACGAGTTGAGCGATACATACCCAACCCAGGTCGAATCGGCGATGCAAGCCGGTTGGGATGGTCCCCGGATGGACGAGTACAACGATTACGACGCGCACCCGTGGCAACCATGAATGGCATTCTTGCGCCTGCGCGGTATTATTGCATATCGTTCAGGTCATCATAGGAGAGATCGAAATGACGCAACTTACGTTGGAGGAGCGCGTCAGCGCCCTCGAAGATACTGTCGCAGCCCTTGTTTCCGGCGTCGGCAGGCAGAAGAAGGACTGGAAAGGTACGATAGGGATGTTCGAGGGGGATGCCGTCATTGCGGAGATTCAAGAGGAAGGGCGCAAAATTCGCGAGGCCGAGCGGCGGGCAGCAAGGCAGGAATCCGAATCGTGATCCTGCTTGACACCGACCACGTCAAGTGCCCGGTTTGCGCGTAGAGAACTGGCTTGGTTCTCCTTAAAGTCCGATACCTTGAGATTCGGAATATCTTCGCTGCCTGCGATACTCACCATTCGTAGCCGTTTTCACGGCCCCATTTGATTCAGGCGTCCGCCGTCGGCCGGAACTTTTCTCCTTTTGCGTACTCGACAGCGGCACTCGATTGTGCGACAATAAACGCAGGGATTTTGCGAGGAGAGTAAAGCATGACGTTGCGTGAACAGATATTGCGGGATGCCCTTGCCTTGGCGCCGGATGATCGGGCCTTTGTCGTGGATCAGTTGGAACAGAGCCTGGACAAGGGCGGATTTGCTTCGCCGGAAATTGCCGCCGCGTGGGCCCAGGAAATCGGACAGCGGGTTGCGGCCTACGATCGCGGGGAAATTCAAGCTGAAGACGCGGATATCGTCTTACAGCGAATGCGACGTTTTCTTGCCGAGCAGCGACGCGCGAAAGCCGAATCGTGAAGTTCAGGAAAGGAATATTCCTTTCCACCATCTTCCTTTCTTTACTCTGCCGCGCAATGGAATTCCCAAGTCCTTGCGGGCCTTGAACTTGCGGCGTTTTTCCCGTGCCTCTTCCGGCGCCGGTTTCCTAAGGCCGGCGATTCCCGCAAATATTTCCCGCGAATTCCGCGTTTTTCTCCATCGCCGGAAGCCCTTGCCGCGCAACCACTTAAGGTGCTGGCCACGACCGCGGGCCCGGAATCTTTGCGGAATTTGCCTTTCCGCCTCTTGACAGACGTTCGTAACTATGGATAATTACAGCCTTGTACATATATCACTGGCAATCAATGAGCCAACGGAGGATCGACCATGCCTTGCACTGCCGGCAAACAGGTCACGGACGAGGGATGAAGGATGAAACGATCAAACGGCGGTGGTGGAAGACCGCAGTGGCCCAGCGCAACCATTTCGTGCAAATTCTGGCCCTTCTTCTGTCTCGCAAATACGCCATGCCCGAAGGAGTGGACAACCATGATTTTTCCGCAGTATTTCAAGAGCGATCGAAAGCGATACCAGTCCGATGGTGAAAGCACGGTGAGCGATGTGTGGTATAAAATGACCGAAAAAGTCGCGATCAATTTCGTTTTGGGCAAATACGGGCAAAAATCCCCCAGCGGGGGCATGCAGGCGGGGAGCGGGGAGAAAAGCGATGGCCTCGATTTTGGACCACACCGTGGTGGACCGCACGGAATGCCTCCACCCCATGTAAGCGCTGCCTAGAAAAGCACTTACGAATGTCTTGCCGGACCGCGAAAAATCGTCCGGCCACGATCGACTTGCTCTTTGGCAATTTGACAATTTGACTCGGCGACGCGAAAGCCAATGCGCGTCGCGCAGTCCGGGGCAGACTCGTCACCTGCCCCGGCTATCGCTAAATGTACGGCAGGAAAATGAAAAGCAAAGGGACTAATGACAGGAAGATGTACGACAGAAAAATGAGGACAGAAAAATGAAAGGCCGGTAGGTTATGGCGCCATGCTGCTCATCGTGCGCAGACGCGCGACGCCTTCCACCGCCCGGGTGATGACGAATTCAATCTCTTCCGCCGTGGTGAATCGCCCCAGGCCGAAACGCAGACTGCCGCGGACGGCATCCTCGGAGAGGCCCAGGTTGCGCAACACATGACTGGGCTCGGGCTGGGCCGAGGTGCAGGCGCTGCCGGTGCTCAAGGCAATGTCGCGCATCTCCATCAGCAGGGCCTCGCCCTCGACGTAGCCGAAACTGACGTTCAAGTTGCCCGGCAGCCGAAGGCCCGGCAGGTCAAGGGCCGGACCATTGAGCGTGACATCGCTCAGGCCCGTGCTCAGCCCGGCGAAGAGCCGGTCGCGAAGGCCGCCCAGTCGGGACGCCTCGGCCGGAAGCTCTGCGAGACATAGCTCCAGCGCCCGGGCAAGACCAACGATGCCCGGCACGTTGGCTGTGCCGCTCCGCAGTCCGCCTTCCTGCCCGCCGCCGTCGATCTGCGGCTCGATGCGGACCCGCGGGCCGCGACTGCGAACGTACAACGCCCCAATGCCCTTGGGTCCATAAATCTTGTGGGCCGTGAAACTCATGAGATCGACGCCCAGGGCTTCCACGTCGACCGGGATCTTGCCCACGGCCTGCGTGGCATCGGTGTGCAGCAGCACGCCCCGTTGCCTGCACAACTGCCCGATCTCGACCAAGGGCTGAATGGCCCCGATCTCGTTGTTAGCCAGCATGACCGAGACCAGGATCGTGTCGTCGCGGATCGCCGCGGCCAGTTGCTCGATGCGAATCAGGCCGGCCTGCGGGTCGGGCGAGGCCGTGACCGGCAGCAGCGTGAGCTCGAATCCCCGCTGGGCCAGCTTGGCCAACGGATCGAGCACAGCCGGATGTTCGGTTGCCACGCTGACAATATGCTTTCCGCGACCCGGAGTACCGGGTGCCCCGGCCCGCTTCTCGGCCACGCCGCGAATGGCCAGGTTGTTGCTCTCCGTTGCGCCACTGGTCCAGATGATCTCCTTGGCCTTGGCCCCGACGGCCGCGGCGACCTTCGCACGGGCATCGTCCACGGCATCCTTCGCGGCGGCGCCGAACCCGTGCGTCGTGCTGCCCGGGTTGCCGTAGATTTCCGTGAAATACGGGCACATCGCCTCCATCACCCGCGGGTCGACGCGGGTCGTGGCGTGATTGTCGAGATAGATGGGAAGGTGGAGCATTAACTGGAAAACAACGCCTTCATGCAAATCTGCGACCAGGTTTCAAAACCTTCCATGTCGGCGAGGATCTCCTCGACGGGGCGGAAACCGCATTCGATGATCTCGATTTCCCGCGGATGCACGGCCGGACGCTCGACGTCGAAGACGTGTACGACGCCCAGGTGAACGCGGCCAACCTCCGACACGTCGTCGTTGATCAGGCCCACGCAGCGGGGCGAATAGGGCGAATCGATCGAGACCTCTTCGTCCAGCTCGCGGCGCATCCCTTCCTCGTAGGGATTTCCGCTGCCGTCGGCGCCAACATCGATGGCGGAAATATGCCCGCCAATGCCCACGCTCCGCTTGCGATGCAACCGTCCCTCGCCTTGGCCGCTGCCGCGCGTGTATTGGAAGACCGACTGCCGACCCGCGGCGTCGCAATGCCGGAAGACGACGTACGGAATCAGTTGCTTGAAACTCGGGTCGTGCTCCATCTCCGGCCGCGGGCGGAAGGAGATGTTCCGCGGGCTGAACAGCTCGTCCAGGTAGCGATCGATCTCGCACGAGAAACCTTGAAAGTATCCCAAGCGATGAAATAACTCGGTGGGCACGACCAGAATGCGTTCGACGGGTTCGGCAGGGATTTCAGGCAAAATAGTCTCCTGGCTAAGATTGCGTGATTCCAGGAAATTCGCCGCGACCCCATCCACCTTGCGTGGATGGTGAAGGAGGTTGAATGGCTAAGAACGATAACGCAAAACATTAAGACCCCACCCAGCTTGTCTGGGTGGCGAATCAGGTTGAACAGCTACTACGGACGCTCGCGGTAGCCGCGCAACCTTCTTCACCCACGGGGCAAGCCCGTGGGGGTCGCAGTTTTCATTCGTGTTTTCGTTAGCCTGTCAACCTTATTCACCATCCGGGCAAGCCGGATGGGGTCTTGGGCAGACGTACTCTCTGGAATCTCCTAAGATTACGAAAGTCAATTTACAGTATCAACATCGCATCGCCATAGCTATAAAAACGATAACCTTCGCGGACGGCTTCTTGATAGGCCTGCGTAATCAGGGCATCGCCGCCAAAGGTGCGAACCAGCACGAGGAGCGTGGTCCGCGGCAGGTGGAAATTCGTCAACAGGGCATCGACGATGCGGAACTGAAAGGGCGCGTGGATGAACAGGTGGGTATAACCGGTGAATTGCTTGAGCGTACCATCCGCGGCGGCCGTTTCCAAGAGCCGGACGGACGTGGTGCCCACGGCTACGACGCGTCCGCCGGCCGCGCGGCACTGAAGAATTCGATCGGCGATTTCCTGCCCGATCATGCCCCACTCGGCATGCATCTTGTGCTCGACCAGCAGCGGCGCGGCGATCGGCCGGAACGTGCCCGCCCCCGTGTGCAGCGTCAGCGGGCAGATAACGACCCGATCGTCCTCCAGGCGGCGGAGCAGCGATTCGCTGAAGTGGAGGCCGGCGGTCGGCGCGGCGACGGCGCCGGGCCAGCGGGCGTAGACCGTCTGATAGTGCTGGCGATCGGCCTCCTCCATCTCGCCCTTGCGAATATAGGGGGGCAGGGGAACCCGCCCGACACGTTCCAGCAAGGCGAAGGGTTCCTCCTCGCTCTCGGGACTCGCGATCCAACTGCCATCGGCCTGCTTGACGCACAAGCGGAGTTGAATGTCGTCCTGTCCCTGGGCGTTGGTGAGTCGAATCGTCTCGTTGGGCACGAGCTTTCCCCGCGCCTTGCAGAGGATTCGCCATAGGCCGCCAGCCCCCACCTCCAGGAAGAGGCCTTCCCAGTGTCCGCCGGTGCTATCGCGGCGCCCCAGGAGCCGGGCGGGCACGACCCGCGTATCGTTGAGCACGAGGCAATCGCCGGGCCGAAGGATCTCGGGCAGATCGCGGACGTGGTGATGCGCGATCGTCTGCTGGCGGCGATCGACGACCAGCAGCCGCGCATCGACCCGCGTGGGCGCCGGATACTGGGCGATCAATTGCCGCGGTAGTTCGTAGTCGTATTGATCGAGTTCGCTCATTTCAATAGAGTATAAGCACTTGCCCCCAAGCAGGGTAGGGGATCAGGCCATGACGAGCGTTGCACTGTGCATTACGGACCTGAACGTCGGCGGGGCCGAGCGGTGCCTGGTCGAATTGGCCATGCGGCTCGACCGGACCCGTTTCACGCCCGTCGTGTACTGCCTCTCGCCTGCACCGCCGCAGGGTGAGACGACACTTGTTCCAGCACTCCAGTCAGCCGGCGTGGAAGTCGAGTGCCTCGGGGCGCGGAACGACCATGGGTACATGGTGCCCGCGGAATTTCTGGGGGTCGTGGCCCGTCTGGCCCGAAGGCTCAGAGAGCGAAAAACGCAGGTCGTCCAGACGTTTTTGTTTCACGCCAACATCGTCGGCCGGTTCGCGGCATGGCGGGCCGGTGTGCCACGAGTGATCTGTGGAATTCGCGTCGCCCAGCGGCACTCGCTCTGGCGTTTGCGGCTCGATCGGATGACCCACCGCATGGTCGATAAGTACGTTTGTGTCAGCGAGTCGGCGGCAAGTTTTTCGGCCGCCGCGCGCCTGCCGGCCGACAAACTCGTCATCATTCCCAACGGCATCGACGTGTCCCGGTTCACCAACGTGAAAGCGGTCGATCTGGCGAAGCTGGGGGCTTCCGGCAAAAGGCTCGTCACGTTCATCGGGCGGCTCGATGTCCAAAAGGGCATTGCACAGCTTCTAACCACCGCAAGCGATTGGATGCGTCGGCTGCCCGACTGCGACCTGCTGGTCGTGGGCAAGGGCTCGCTGGAAGCCGCGTTGCGGAAGCAATGCCGGGACGCGGGAATTGCCCAACGCGTCCACTTTGCCGGCTGGCGACCGGATATCCCGGCAATTCTGGCTTCCAGCAGCCTGTTGGTGTTGACTTCAGAGTGGGAAGGGATGCCGAACGTCGTCTTGGAGGCCATGGCCTCCGGCCTACCAGTCGTTGCTACCCAGGTCGAGGGCGTTTGCGAATTGCTTGGTTCGGAGTTCCAGGAACAGTCCGTGCCCTACGGGGAGTGGGGAGACTTTTCGGACTTGGTCGTACGGATCCTGAGCGACCATAATCTGGCCGATCGGCTCGGCCGCGAGAACCGACGCCGTGCTGAACATCACTTCACTATCGAGTCCATGGTCGCGTCTTACCAGGAACTTTGGGAAGTGTATTGAAGCCCTTCAGGCCCGGTCTTGACGCAGCTCCAGTAAATCTTTCTTGCCACTTACAACGCGGTGCATCGCCGGAAGTTCTGATGTAGCGGGCAGGTAGGGCGATGGTCCGTGCCGAAGACCGTGGGCGAGCGAAAGAAAGGTGCTTGACGGGAAACAAGAACTGGTTATCCTTGGGTTCTTGTGGGACATCGTGGGGAATTGTGGTGAATCATGCTGCTTACCGGCACTTTCAATCGCGCGTTGGACGAGAAGTTGCGGGTCGCCATTCCCAAGAACCTTCGCGACGCCCTCTGCTGTCCGCCGGGTGGCGGCCTGTACGTGACCCGCGGCACCGATGGTTCGCTCACCCTGTACACGGACGATGCCTTTGAGTCGCTACGGCAGCGTCTCGCACAGAGCCCACCCACAAGAGTGGACGTTAGGGCATTCAGTCGCCTCTTCTACGGTCAGGCCCAACACGTCGAGCTCGACCGTCAAGGGCGGATCCGCATTCCGCCAGAGCTAGCGATGCTGGCAAAGCTGCAAAGCGAAGTCGTGCTCGTGGGAGTGCAAGATCACGTTGAGGTCTGGGCTTGAGAGTTGGCAAAAGTACGTGGCCGACCAACAGGCCCATTTCGATGAAATGGCGGAAACGGCACTGGGAGGAGGTTTGTCGCAGGAGATATAGTCCTTCAAGGCACAGATCAAGCGGGTTCGCCACCTGTGGAAACACGGTCGCCGGTAGCCATTGGCCACTCACGGCGATGTTGCATCCACCTCCGAATGCAAGGTGTGTTTCCACAAGTGCGGGGGAACGGACGCCTCCGTTTTGCGAGTGCGGAACCAGCCCCTGGCCTTCGCCCTCGGGCCCCCGCGAGTGCCCAACTTCGGACGCAAGGATGCGCCCGGGGTTGGTGCTCTTCCGCTCCGTAGAACGGAATTCGTTGCCCTCACCCCCTGCCCCTTTGCCCGGGCACCGTGTAATTGCCTATAATTGCGGCACGATTCTTCCATCACCATGAATTGAAAAGGAGACCGCTATGCCTGACATCACTTTGACCCAAGCCAAGACCGTCGTGGAGGCCGCGCTGGCCAAGGCCCAGGAATTGGGCGTGAAAATGAACATCGCGGTAGTCGACACGGGAACCCATTTGAAGGCGTTCGTGCGGATGGACGGCGCCTGGCTCGGTTCCGCCGACATCTCCATTCGCAAGGCCCGCACGGCCCGGCTTTTCGACATGCCCACCGGCGAGATCGGCAAGCTGTCGCAGCCCGGCGGGTCGCTGTATGCCATCGAGCATTCCAACGGCGGCCTGATCACCTTCCCCGGCGGCGTGCCGATCGTCAACGCGGCCGGCGAGGTGCTTGGGGCCATCGGCGTGTCGGGCAATACGGTCGAGAACGACCACGCCGTGGCGTCGGCCGGGGCAGCGGCGGTAAAGTAGGGACCGGCCGAAGAATAACTTGCGGAAATGCCGTAAGACGGATTGTTAATCCGTCCATCGCTCGAGATGGCCTGGCCCCACGACGCTTGAACTCTTGGGGCCAGGCGAGGTTAGCGAGATTGGTCAAATCGGCTGTTCGGCCTGCGTCTGGTAGGCGCCGATGTCCGGCAGCGGCGTCGTCAAGTAAGCGTCCGGCCGCGGGTCGCCGCGTTCGTCGGTGCCGAGGTAGACGGGGGTCCCCAGGTCATAGGCCGCGGCAGTGGTGTTGTCGTAGCCGCGCTGGACGGTCAGCGTGTTGGTCGCCAGATTGACGGTGGTGACGAGCATCAGCTCGGCATCGATCTCGATGACGTAGCCGGCGCGGCTGGTCGGATTGGTGCTGGCGAAGTCGGCCGCATTGCCGACCGTGATGGTCGTGGCGGTGGCCATGACCGGCGCCGTCAAGGTGATGAGGTCGTCAGCGGTGGCGATGGCCGGATCGGGCTCCGTAGCCGTGTCGGGGAGCAGGGCCACGGTGGCGATCAGCCCGCCGTTGGCGGCAAGCGGCCCCAGGAAATCGACTATACCGCCCTCGCCGCCGAGGAGATTGTCGTTGTTGCCCCCGTAGGTGCTGTGGGAGTTGTACAGGTTCGGATTCTTGGAGGCGGTGTTTCCGGCCAGAATGGTGTTGTTCATCGCGAGGGTGCTGGTGTTGACGATGCCGCCGCCGCCGACGTCTGGCCGTGCCGGCCAAGTTGGCGGTGATCGTGCATTGGGTCAAGGTCAGCGAGGGGCCGCTGTGGACGCCGTAGGCGTTGTCGATGCCGCCGCCGTCGCGGCCGGCGGTGTTGTTATAGAACGTGACGTTGCTGGCCGTGATGAACTCGGTGTCCCCCGAGTCAATGGTCTGATCGTAAAGGCCGCCGCCATCGTGGGTGGCGGTGTTGCCGGCGAGCGTGGTGTTGTACAGGGTCAACGCGCCGTCTGCGGCCAGCACGCCGCCCCCGTCGCCGAGGTAGGAGGGGTCGCTGTCTTGGGCGGACGTGGCCTTGTTGTTCGAGATCGTGGTGTAGCTCACCGTTGCCGTGACGTTGATAAGAAAGATGCCGGCCCCGCCGCCGGCGGTATTGCCGCTGATGTCGGTGCCGCCGTCCACTAGTAACGTGCCGGCAACGCCGCCTATGACAGCGCTATCATAGACGCCGCCGCCCAGGTTGGCGGAGTTGCCGTAGATTTCGTCGTTTTGCAGCACAGTCATGCCGCCACCACGGCCAGAGACGCCGCCGCCGGCGTTTCCGGAATTGTTGGAAATGACGCTATTAATTACGGTCAACGTGCCGGCGACGTTCTGAATGCCCGAGCCAGCACGGTTGCCGGAAATGGTGCAGGCTAGCACGGTCATCGTGCCATAGTTAGTAATACCGCCGAAGGGATTGCCGGAAATGGTGCAGCTTTGCACGGTCAACGTGCCATTGACACTGTTGTCGATACCGCCGCTGTAGCCGCCGTTCGTGATGGTCAGGTTTTCCAGGGTCGCCAAGGTCCCCGAGTCCACCCCAAAGTCCGAATAGTCCCCGTTGACAAAGACCGGGCCGACGCCTTTGATGGTCACGCCGGCCGCCGGGCCGTCGATCGTGATCGTGGACCTTTCGAGCAGAAAATTCGAGATCGGGTAGGATGTGCTGTTGTCGAGCGTCAGGCCGCCGGACAGATCGATGGTTCGGGCCGTGGCAAAGGTTTGGCCGGGGTCGGCGGCGAAAGCGATCACGTTCGCTCCCGCGATGCTGTTGGCGTTGGCCACCGCCTGCGCCAGGCTGCCATCGCCGCTGGCGGCGGTGTTCGTGACCAGGAGACCGTTGGCCCCGATCTTGATGGTACCCGTGCCCAGCGTCTTGAGCACCTTAAAAAGGTTGCTTGTTTCCAGATCGAGCTTTAGGCTGTGGGCGGCCTCCGCTTCGCCGCTGACGTTGGCGGGGGCCGTGAAGGTAACGCCTTGCGTCGCCTCGCCGGCCGCGAATGCCACGCTCAGCATCGAGCCATGGAGCGAGACGCCTGTGCCGGTGAGCGTATAGCCCGCAGGCACGGAACTGCTCTTGTCGATTTTCAGAGTCACGGTCGCGGCACTGGCGCTGTTGCTCCGGGAAATGGTGAACTGGCCTTGGCCGCCGGCCTGGATCTGAGCCGGCGCTGCCGTGATGGATAGCGTGCCACGTGCCATGCTGCTAAACAACCCGAGGTTGCCGGTAAGCGCGATGCGTGCTTCCAGCCGCTCGAAAGAAAGCCGCACGCGGCGGCGCGAGTGCGAGCGGCCGGTATCCCGCTTCGAGTCAAGGGATACTCCCAGCCATACGCGGAGACTTGGGAAATACATGGGTCGAACCTCCCCCTAGAAAGCCGTGCGGGACGAGAAAACGCCGTCCAAGCTCCCGGGTCCATGAAGCAAGAACAACTCTGGGATCGGCGAAGAACGCACCGCACCCGATGATGCTAATGTCACGCGAATATTGATAAATAATGTCAACGTCAAGTGACAATAAACAATCCGACTTTCCCTGAGTCGCCCGCGGGGCATGCATCGCGAGTCAGCATCCATGCCGGCCGGATTGACGCAAGTCGTTAGCAGATAGTGACCTGCGTCGCCAGCTTCACGACCGCGGCGGATGAAGGCCGGCCACTCTCTTGCGCCTCGCGCTCGTCGCGGTACCAACTGGACACTTTGGCGGGACCCGTTCACTCGCCTTTCCCCAGGATCTCTCGGAAGGCACGATACTGGTCCTGCTCGTAGGACGGGATCTGCTGGAGGGTCAATTCCTGCTCGCCGTGGGCTTGATCCCAGGCTTCCTCGGCCGATTCCGCATCGCCGGCGGCGTGACAGACGCGGGCGAGATGGTACAGCCGCAGGCCCGTGGGCTTGTTGCCGACCGCGCGGCGCAATTCGGCTTCGGCCTCGTCGAGCCGGCCGGCGGCCAGAAGGGCCACGCCCCGCGTGTCCAGGTACTCGGGATACGGCCCGGAAAGCTCGATCGCCCGATCGACGAGTTCCAGCGCATGGCCGATGTCCTCTCCGCCGACGGCCAGGAAATAGGCCAGATTGTTGCACGCCAAGGCCCGCTGCCCGGCCGGCACGTCGGGCCGCTCGATCAGCCGGCGATAGATTTCGCAGCGCTCGTCGTAGCGGCCTTCCAGATCGCGGAAGTGGGCCAGGAGGAAGTCGAGCCCGACGGACCTTCCCTGCGGGCCTGTGGCGCGCTGGAACCAGGCCTCGATCCGTTGAAACAATTCCGGACCGGCCTCATCGACGTGCTCGCGCAAGGCCTCCAAGGCGACGCCGATCGCTTCTTCCGGACGAAGATGCTCCATGGCCGCCTCGCATTGATCGAGGGCCTCGTCCAGAGAGTGGCAATGGGCCAGGAAGCCGGCCAGAAAAAGGTTGCCACGCCCCGGCTCGGCCTCGGCCAACCCGCGAACTACGGCCTCGACGGCATACTCTTCGTCAAGCTGGCCGAGCATTTGGCCCGCCGCCGGTTCGCGGTGGATGGCCTGACGGTAGTCGGAAATCGCCTGGTCGTAGTCGCCCGTGCTGACCCAGGCGTTGGCCCGGCCGGCATAAGCGGCGGCAAAGTCCGGCGCCAAGCGGATGGCATCGTTGTAACTGGCAATGGCGCCGTCGGGTACGCCGAGTTGGTCGAGCAGCCTGGCCCGCAGAAAGTGGGCCGGGCGCAGTTGGCGTCGCTGCGGATGGCCGCATCGCAATCGTCGATCGCCCGCGGGTGCTCGCCCAGGTGCAGCCATGCCACGGCCCGGCTGTAGTAGGCGATCGTAAAGCCGGCGTTGAGGCGAATGGCCTCGCTGAAGTCGTCGAGGGCCGCCTGGTGATCGCCGAGCGTTCCGTAGGCGTTGCCCCGGTGCAGGTACAGCAGCGGCGCTTCGGGGGCCTGCCGGACCGCCTGATTGAAGTCGCTGAGGGCCTCGCGGTACAGTCCGAGCTGCGTGCGGACCATGCCTCGCGCCTGAGCGCGTCGATGTGCCCCGGCGCCACCTGCAGCGCCTGGTTGCAGTCGAGCATGGCCTGGGCCAGCCGGTTCTCGATGAAGTGGATGTTGGCGCGGCAAAGGTAGGCGGCAACGCACTTGGGGTCCCGTTCGATGGCCTTCGCACAATCGGCCTGGGCGCCGGCGAAGTCTTCCAAACGCATGCGGACCGAGGCCCGCGAGGCGTACGACTCGGCATGACCGGGATGCAGGTGCAGCACGGTCGTGAAGTCGGCCAGCGAGGCCTCGAAATCGGCCTTGACTTGTTCGGAAGGACAGGGGCGATCGCGATAAACGTTGGCGCGGAGGAAGAGCGCGTCGCAGTGGTGCGGATCGAGCACGAGCGCGCGATCGAGGTCCGCCATGGCTTCATCGAAGCGGCCGAGTGCGGCAAACCTCCTGGCCCGTGCGAGGAGCCAATTCGGTTCGTCGGGCTCGAGTTCCACGGCCAGGTTGGCATCGTCGAGGGCCCGCTCCATTTTCCCCAAAGCATGATGCGTCCAGGCCCGCATGACGAGCGCTTCCGCCCACCGCGGTCTCCGCCAGAGGGCTTCGTTGAAATCCTCCAGGGCCTTCTCCTGCTTGCCGGTCATGCGGTAGCAGATGCCGCGGGCCAGGTGGGCCTGAGCGACCTCGGTTCCCAGCTCGATCTGCCGGGTATAGTCGGCGATGGCCAGGTCGAACTGTCCTTGGCTGCCGTAGATCGCCGCCCGCCGGGCATAGAGTTTTCCGCACTGGGGACAAAGCCGCATCTGCTCGGTAACCTCGTCGAGCGTGTAGCGGCCTTCGCGGAACTTGCACGGGCCTTTACGAAGGTCGCACGGGCCCGTGGTTGCCCCCGCGGCGGAGGCTGTCGCGGTGGAGGCTGTCGCGCTGGAGAAAAGGACGGACCAAACTTGGCGGAGGGCCGTCCGCGGCTGCGACGCCATGTTTCGCGTTTTTTGCCAAAGGATCCGCCACCGTGGCAGCGGGCGGGGGCGCAAAGCGGCTTCGGCGTCACTCACCGCTGCGGCAAAACGGTGCGGACATTCGATGCGAAAGCCGGGCCCGAACCGATGGTGGAAGGAATCTCGCAGGTCGCTCGAGCCGCCCTTGACCAGCCAGAAAGCCAGCAGTGCCACGGGCCCTTCCCGGACCGGCGGCCGGGGCAACGACTCGATGCGGCGGCGGATGTCGTCCACGATGGCCGGGGACAGCAGATCCGGCCGAAACTCGACGTTCACCAGAAGCTGCCCTTCCGGCCGGATCGCCAGGGCGGCACGAAAATCCATTCCCGGAGTTTCAGGAAGATGGGCGAGAAAGTCCTCGATCGTCCGCATCACGGCGTGGACGTAGTGTTCCAGCGATTCCCCACGAATGCGACGCCGCAACTCGGCCACGTCGGTCAAGAGGTGGACTTGCGGGGCCAGCTTTCGCTCCGGCAGATTGATATCGGATGTCTCCATGATTGGATTGTATCGCATGACGCAGGAAAAAGGCTACCGTTTCACCGGGAACCGGTCCTGCACGGCCTGCACGGTGATCTCTTCCTGCCGCAGGGCCTCCATGGCCAAGACGGCCGCGTCGGCAGCCTGGAGCGTAGTGATGCAGGGGATGCCGTGCGAAACGGCCGCGGCGCGAATCCGGCCCTCGTCGGTCCGCGCCCCCTTGCCGCTGGGGGTGTTCACGATCAAGCACAGGTCGCCGTTGAGGATGTAGTCCAACACGTTAGGATGCCCTTGCGAAAGCTTCATCAGCCGCTGCACGCGAATGCCGGCCGCTTCGATCCTCTCGGCCGTGCCCCGCGTGGCCAAAAGCTCGAAGCCGAGCTTTTCCAACCGCCCGGCCAGGTCGACGGCATGGTCTTTGTTCCGCCGGGCCACGCTCACGAAGATCTTGCCGCTGGTGGGCAGCAAGGTCCCGGCCGCCAATTGGCTCTTGGCAAAAGCGATCGAAAAGCGGTCGCTCACGCCCATCACCTCGCCCGTCGATTTCATCTCCGGGCCGAGCACGATATCGACGCCCGTGAACTTCGCGAAGGGAAAGACGGCCTCTTTGACCGAGACGTGGGAGGGGATCGGCTCGCGGGTGATTCCCTGCTCGGCCAGCGTCACGCCGACCATCACCTTGGCCGCCGCCTTGGCCCATGGCACGCCGGTGGCCTTCGAGACGAACGGCACCGTGCGGCTGCCCCGCGGGTTGACCTCGAGGATGTAGACCGTCGGCCGGCCGTCTTCCTTCTTCACGGCGAACTGGATGTTCATCAGCCCGCGAACATCCATGTGCCGGGCCAACTCGCAGGTGGCCTGGCGGATCTCGCTGACGACGGGGCTGGAAAGGCTGTAGGGTGGAATCGCGCAGGCCGAGTCGCCGCTGTGCACGCCGGCCTCTTCGATGTGCTCCATGATGCCGCAGACGATCACCTGCTGGCCGTCGGCAATGGCGTCGACGTCCACTTCGGTGGCGTCTTCCAGGAAGCGGTCGATCAACACCGGCTGGCCCTGGGCGACCACGAAGGCCGCGGCCACGAAGCGATCGAACTGGCTGGAATCGTAGCAGATTTCCATCGCCCGTCCGCCCAGCACGAAGCTCGGCCGCACGAGCACGGGATAGCCGATCTTGGCCACCTCGATGCGGGCCTGGGCCATGTTCCGCGCGATGCCGTTGGCCGGCTGCTTCAGCTTCAGCCGCTCCAGCACCTTGGCGAACTTCTCGCGGTCCTCGGCGTCTTCGATCGTATCGACGCTCGTGCCGATGATCGGCACGCCCGCGTTGGAAAGGGCCCGGGCCAGGTTCAACGGCGTCTGCCCGCCGAACTGCACGATCACGCCGTCGGGCTGGATGCGGTCGCAGATATTGAGCACGTCTTCCGTGGTCAGCGGCTCGAAGAAGAGGAGATCGCTGGTGTCGTAGTCGGTCGAGACGGTCTCCGGGTTCGAGTTGACCATGATCGACTGGATGCCCAACTCGCGGAGGGCGAAACTGGCGTGGCAGCAGCAGTAGTCGAACTCGATGCCCTGGCCGATGCGGTTCGGCCCGCCGCCGAGGATCATCACCCGCCGCTGTCCGGGCTTGCCGGCCGGGGTTTCGTCTTCGTCTTCGTAGGTCGAGTAGTAATAGGGCGTGTAGGCCTCGAACTCGGCGGCGCAGGTGTCGACCGACTTGAACGTGGCCACGATGCCCCGCCGCTTGCGATCGGCGCGGACGTCCATCTCGGTCGTATGCAGGATCGTGGCCAACTGCCGATCGGAAAAGCCGAACTGCTTGGCCAACCGCAGCGTGGCGTCGTCGACGGCCGTAAGTCGGCCCAGCCCGCGGAGCCGATCCTCCATTTCGACGATCTCCAGGAGGTTCTCCAGGAACCAGGGATCGATGCCGGTGAGCTCGTAGATTTCCTCGACGGAAACGCCGTACTTGATGGCATAGCGGAGGTACCAGACCCGCTGCTCGTTGGGCTGAGTGAGCTTGGTCTTGACCTCTTCCAGCGACGGCTGCTCGGCCGTGCCCCACAGGTCTTTGCCGTCGCAGCCGAAGCCGAAGCTGCCGACTTCCAGGCCGCGGAGGGCCTTTTGGAACGACTCCTTGAACGTCCGCCCGATGGCCATCGTCTCGCCCACGCTCTTCATCTGCGTGGTGAGCACGGAGTCGGCCTCGGGGAATTTCTCGAAGGCGAAGCGGGGGACCTTGGTCACCACGTAGTCGATCGTGGGCTCGAAGCAGGCCTTGGTCTCACGCGTGATGTCGTTGGGCAGCTCGTGCAAGCGATAGCCGATGGCCAGCTTGGCGGCGATCTTGGCGATGGGAAAACCGGTGGCCTTGGAGGCCAGGGCGCTGGAGCGGCTGACCCGCGGGTTCATCTCGATCACGACCATCCGCCCGTTCTTGGGATCGACGGCGAACTGGATGTTCGATCCGCCCGTCTCGACGCCGATCTCCCGCATCACGGCGATCGAGGCGTCGCGCATCCGCTGGTATTCCTTGTCGCTGAGCGTCTGGGCGGGGGCCACGGTAATGGAGTCGCCGGTGTGCACGCCCATGGGGTCGAAGTTCTCGATCGAGCAGATGATCACGACGTTGTCGTCCTTGTCGCGCATGACCTCCATCTCGTATTCTTTCCAGCCGATGACCGACTCTTCCAGCAGCACCTGGGTGACGGGCGAGGCCTCCAGGCCGTGGGCCAGCAGGCGGTCGAACTCGTCGCGGTTGTAGGCGATGCTCGAGCCGGTGCCGCCGAGCGTGAAACTGGGCCGCAGCACGCAGGGCAGGCCGATCTGGGCCAGGGCGCGGCGGCCTTCCTCGAGGTTGGTGACCGTTTGGCCGCGGCAGCACTCCAGGCCGATCTTTTCCATGGCCGCCTTGAACTGGTCGCGCTGCTCGGCCTTGGCGATCACCGCCGCGTTGGCCCCGATCATTTCCACGCCGAACTTCTCCAGCACGCCGTGCCGCGCCAGGTCCATGGCCAGGTTCAATCCGGTCTGCCCGCCGAGGGTCGGCAGCAGGGCGTCGGGCCGTTCGACCTCGATGACCTTGGCCACGACTTCCCAGGTGAGCGGCTCGATGTAGGTCCGGTCGGCCATTTCGGGGTCGGTCATGATCGTGGCCGGGTTCGAGTTGACGAGGACCACTTCGTAGCCCTCTTCCCGCAGGGCCTTGCAGGCCTGGGTGCCGGAATAGTCGAACTCGCAGGCCTGGCCGATGATGATCGGGCCGGAGCCGATGAGGAGGATTTTCTTGATGTCGGTACGTCGAGGCACGATGCTTCCTATTCAACGATCAGTGCGTTTCCAGCGGTCGGCATCCACTTGGGGGGCGGGGTGCCGTATAAAATCTTCTTATTCTAACACGATTTGGGGCAAGGGCGGAAGGGGGCAGGGAGTGAAGTGTGCAGTTTGCCCGGAAATCTCCGAGAGTAAGTCAAGAGTAAAATCGGCCTTGTATCGACCCTTTGATACGGGTATGGTTCCTCCCCGGTGAACGAACGCAGGGAGAAAGAAAAGGTGCTGCTTGCACTCCGAGCCCGCTGAATCCGCGAGGCTTCAACAAACAGGTAGTCTTACCTTGTGGACTGACGACAACACACGTCAAACAGTCATTGGCCGATTTTTTGGACTTCCTGGGGTTCTTAAATCAGCAGTTGAATACTCGCTGGCCTGCCCCTACCAATTCATCGGCATTGGTTTCCAGGTTTTTCAGCCGGGGAATTGCTACCCGCGCCATATCGAAGTATTCGCGGTGCCGTTCGATGCCGACGCCCTGCACGCCAATTGCTTCACAGGCGGCAACGGTTGAACCTGACCCCATGAAAGGATCGGCAACCACGCCCTCGCCTAAAGGCAGCGCGGCATAGACGATCCGCCGTAGGAAAGATTGCGGTTTGATGCTGGGGTGGTTCGCAATCTCGCGCTCTCGTTGCGGCGTGCGCTCACTGCGGATTACATCCTCGAAAGGCACGTCGGGGTAGCGGCGTAGACCGCCAGTTTGGTACTGACGTAAGCAATCGGAAACTTTCAAGTCCCCGATCGGCTTACGAAATAGTCCCCAAGGCTCATAACAACCCTTGGGCATCGAAGACACGCCAGCGAATTCCTCTTCGGCGTTCTTGGGCCGGTCCCCGCCGCGCAGGGTACGAACAAGACGGATTATCTCGCCGCGAAACTCCAGCCCACCGTCAACGAGGGCGTCGTACAAGAGTTGACAAATAAAGGCGTTGGTTGCAATAAAGACATGACCGCCGGGGCGAATCGCCCGACAGACAAGCCGTCCCCAGTCCACAAAGAACTCGCGGAGGCGGGTTCGCTCCTTGTGGTTCAATGCCGTGAACCGGGGAAGCGGGGCGCGAACGTGGCCGTCGAATGAAGGCGGGATGCGCCAAATGCCGCCCTTGCCGTTGGCCCGCTTCTCCAACTGGTCGACGTCGTACTCTTTTACAACGTAGGGGGGGTCTGTGACAATGGCGTGAAGGGTGTTATCAGGCAGTTCGGAGAGCCAATCAAAGCAATCCGCGTGAACCAGCATGGATTTGCCGATCGTCACATGTTCATATTTGAAAACGGGGATCATGTTGTCAGTATATCCTTTCGTTGACTCGTGACAAAGAGGCCGTTGCTGGGTGCATTACCTCCAACGTCGAAAATTATTGTAGCCTTTTTATAGCTACAAACCAAGGGCAGTTGCGGGTATCGACAAAAGACTTCTTGTGGCCATAATGTAGCCATGAGAGGACGACCCAGAGAAAAAACAGTCCGAACGCCGAGAAAACGTCCTGCGGATACGATTGACGGAGGACGAGAGGGCCGAACTGGACGCGCGAGCCCAAGAGATGGGGCTGGATAGCTCCGCTTGGGCGCGATCGGCACTGCTTCAGATAGCAAGAACGTCGAAGCCGGGGAATGAAAAACCCAAATGAAATACGCCCGAACTTTCGTCTGTTTCGCCAACTCCCGCAAGCACTCCGGACGCTGCGTCGCGGGCAAAGAATGGCTGGACGGCAGGCCCGGCGAGTGGGTGCGAGTCGTGAGCGATTGGTTGACGCACGAACTTTCCGCCGAAGATCGCCGCTACGAGAACGGCGACGACCCGCAACTGTTGGACGTCGTCCGCGTGCCGTGCTTGCGCCCTGAGCCGGCCTCGCACCAGGGCGAAAACCACGTCATCGATTCGAACTTTTATTGGATCAAGCAAGGGCGGCTGGCGTGGCCCGACCTATGCGCCTGGTTGGACAATCCAGGAACTCTCTGGACGCTGGGAGAGGCAAGCTATGCCTGCATGAACAACCGCGTGGCCGTTGGCCGGGAAAACGGCGCGTCCCTGTACCTCATCAGGGTCCCCTGCTTGCGGCTGCGGGTCGGCGCCAAGGCCCCCGGGCAGTTCGATTCCAAGCGCATCGTGCGGGGTGAATTCAACTACCATGGCACAGTCTATCGCCTCGGCGTCACCGATCCGGTGATCGAGATCAAATATCTTTCCGGACAAGATGGTCGATACGAAATACCGCAGGCGGTGCTGTGCGTCAGCCTCGGCGATCCGTTTCAAGGCTATTTCTACAAGCTGATCGCGAGTGTGCTTTACGAGGAGCGCTGCGCGTGAATCCCATGCTCTACACGATCGGCCATTCCAACCATGAGATCGATGTGTTCCTCGGACTGCTGCGGCAGCACGGCGTCACGGCGGTGGGCGATGTTCGCTCGCAGCCCTACAGCCGCTACGTTCCGCAGTTCTCGCGCGACGCCCTGGTCGCCGCGCTGGCCAACGCCGGAATCGCTTACGTGTTCTTAGGCAAGGAACTTGCGCGCGGAGCGATAACCCGGACTGCTACTGGGAAGGCAAGGTTCAGTACGACCGCCTGGCCCGAGAGCCGATCTTTGCCGAGGGAATCAGCCGCGTCATGGAAGGCATGGAACGCTACAGAATCGCGCTACATGCGCGGAAAAAGACCCGCTCGACTGTCATCGGGCATTGCTGGTGGCACGCAAGCTTTTTGAGACCGGCGTTACGATCAGCCATATTCACGCGGATGGCAGTCTGGAGAGCCACCAGGCCATGGAATCGCGTCTTCTTGCCGCCTGCAAGCTGCCGGAAGGCGACCTGTTCACGAGCCGCGCGGAGTACGTCGCCAACGCCTATCGCATTCGAGGCGAGCGGGTCGCCTACCAGGAAAAAGCCGCGGAACAAACCGAGTCGTCAGTCGAGGAGCAGCAAGTCGAGGAGGATGGCCCATGAAACTTTTCACGATCGGATTTACCAAGAAGAGCGCCGAGCAGTTCTTCACGCGCCTCAAGCAGCCCGGCCTTGTGCGGCTTGTCGATGCGCGGCTCAACAATGTTTCCCAGCTTGCGGGCTTCACCAAGAAGCACGATTTGCAGTTCTTTCTGCGCGAGATCTGCCATATCGATTACGTCCACCGGACGGAGTTGGCGCCCACGCAAGAGATCCTCGATGCCTATAAGAAGAACGGCGGCGACTGGTCGGTTTATGAAAAGCAGTTCTTGGCCCTCATGGCCGCACGCCGCATCGAGGATACGGTCGATAAAAACCTCATTGCGGGCGGGTGCCTGCTGTGCAGCGAGGCCACGCCCGAACACTGTCATCGCCGGCTGGTTGCCGAGTATTTTCGCGAGAAATGGGGCGATGTGGAGATCGTGCACCTGTAGAGAAAACCCAATCGCGGAATCAGAAGCCGCAGTCGCCCGGATCGACTATAATCTCCAATATGAACCTGCAACTTCTCAAGCGCTTTCCCGTTACGGCCGGAACCTGCCTCACCGCCATCGCCGTGAGCCTTGCCTATTGGAGCGGCGGCACAATTGAGTGGTTGACGGTCGATTACCGCGTCTGGTCCGGGCAGATCTGGCGTCCGTTGACGGCGACGTTTCCCCACGTGGACCCGCTGCACCTGATTTTCAATCTGTACTGGACGTGGCTCTTTGGAACTCGCATCGAGCAGGTCTACGGTTCCGCCCGCACGGCGGGGCTCTTTGCCTTCCTTGCCGCCGGCTCGTCGCTGGCCGAATACGACTTCGGCGGTCAAGGGGTGGGGCTTTCGGGCGTAGGTTACGGTCTGTTCGGCTTCTTATGGGTCCTCTCGCATCGAGATCGACGCTTCTGGGGACTGGTCGACAATCGGACCGTGGCGTTGTTTCTCGGATGGTTCGTTCTCTGCGTCGTCCTGACTGTCCGCAACGTCTGGCACATCGGCAACGTCGCCCACGGCGCCGGGTTGATTCTGGGACTGCTCGCCGGTTGGGCCGTTGCGCGGCATTATCATGTACGGGCTCGCCTTCTCTGTGGGGCAGTGCTGGCCGGCATTCTCGTCCTCCTCGTAGTGGCCGGGACCGTGGCGCGGCCGTACCTGAACTTCACGGAGTATGCCGGCTACGAATTCGGTGGCCAGGGCTACGATGCCTTGAAGGACGGCCGGTACGCGGACGCCGTGACCGATTTTCAACTCGCCCTCCGGCGGCGAGGCGGATGGCACACATGGTACAACTTGGGCATCGCTTATCAAAATAGCGATCAGTTCGAAAAGGCGGCCGAGGCGTACCAGCAGTCGTTTGCAATTGCTGGCAACGAAAAGAACGTCAAGCAAGCTCTCGTGAACGCGAAGTTGTACATGGCAAGGCAAGCCCGTGATGTGGGCGATGACGAAAAGGTCGCGCGATTGTCCGAGGAAGTGGTTGCGATCGACCCTGGCAATGACGAGGCCCGCGAGATTCTCCGACCGCAGGGCCGCACGCTGCCGAAGGTCGCGCACAAGTCGGGGGACGCACAGGAAGAGCAACTGGAAGTTCCAAAGTAGAACAATAATCAGCAAGAGATTTTTTGATCGAGGAGGAAAGTACTATGGTCTATCGTGGACGCGTCAAGGATGGAGTCGTGGTGTTGGAATCGCCCCATGCGTTGCCGGAAGGAACGGAGGTTCGCGTTGAGGCAGTGGTTGTTGCTGAAGGCGATCGACCGCTGCTGGACGAAAAGGGCCAAACCCTTGGGCAAAAGCTCATGAAATATGCGGGCAAGGCAGTCGGTTTGCCTGAGGATGCGGCGCTGAATCACGACCACTACCTTTACGGGGGGCCGAAACGATGAAGCCGGTCTTCGCCGACACCGTGTACTACCTTGCCGTGACGAATCCACGCAACCAGTATGCCGCGCTCGCGGCGGCGTTTACGGCGGGGTTCTCCGGGGCGTTCGTGACCACGGCGTGGGTGATGACCGAGGTGGCAAACTCGCTGACTCGCGGTCCCGACCGCGCCTGTTTCTTGACCCGTACCACGATTTGGCCGACGATCATCGCGTCACGATCGTACCGCCCAACCAGGATTTGTTCGAGCAAGGGATCGAGTTGTACGCATAACGCCCCGACAAGGAGTGGTCGCTAACCGACTGCATCTCCTTCATCGTCATGCGCGAGTACGGACTGACCGACGCCTTGACGGCAGATCACCACTACCAGCAGGCAGGGTTTACGGTTCTGCTGCAACAAGAGAAGCAAGGATGAGTCAACTATTGCCCCCCGTTTGACACTTGGCTCACCAAATGCTAACATCTTTCTAATTATGAAGATGTTTTCAAAGAACTGGGTTGGGTGATTGGTCGGCAGTTTACTGTTGGGGTCCATCGTGGTTTGTCGCCCTGCCACGAAAGGGATTTGCCTCGAATGCCTCCGCATGATGGTCAGCCTGGCCGTGGATAGAGCGAGGGGACATCGCATGTCGATCCACCTGCAGCGAGAAATCGACAAACTCAAGCGAGACCTGCTGTTGATCTGCTCGATCGTCGAGGAGCAGGTGCAGAAGGCGATCCGTGCGTTGTTCGACCGCGACGCCGAGCTTGCCCGAGAGGTCCAGGCGATGGACGAAGACGTTGACCGCCGGGAGATCAATCTCGAAGAGGAATGCCTCAAGACGCTGGCCCTGCACCAGCCGGTGGCGATCGATCTGCGGCAGTTGATTGCGGCCTTGAAGATCAACAACGACCTGGAGCGGATCGGCGACATGGCGGTGAACATCGCCCGCAAGGCGGTCGTCTTGGCCACGGAAACAGGTATCGAAATTCCGGCCGACTTTGCCGACATGGGCGAGCAGACCCAGGCCATGCTCCGTCATAGCCTCGACTCCCTGGTACAAATGGACGCCGCGCTGGCCCGCGAGGTGTGCCTTTGCGACGACAAAGTGGACCAGTTGAAAAAGAAGCTCCGCAACGAGATCGAGCAACGGATCCGCCGGGACCCGGAACGGATCGGCAGCATGTTGCGGCTGCTCTCCATTTCCCGCAACCTGGAACGGATCGCCGACTGCGCCGCGAACATCGCGGAAGACGTAATCTACATGGTCGATGGCCGGATTGTCAGGCATCAGGCCGACTGACGGAGGAGCGAAAGGTAGCAGGCACACTTCGTGTGCCGTCCGCCGGAAGCTGAAAACTGCAAAAACCCGCGGCAAAGGCCGCAGGGCGGCCGGCACAGGGACTGTGCCTGCTACTTTAACGGAGGGAAAAATGCGCAAACAGCGCTTGTTCTGGCAATTTTATCCGGCCACGCTTTTGATCGCGCTGGCCGCTCTGGCCGTGGTGGCGCTGGACACCTCGATCTCGCTGTACCGGTTCTACCGCGCCCGCAGCGCCGAGGACCTCGAATCCAGGGCCCGCTTGGCCGAGGACCAGATCGTTCCGCTTTTGGCGGCCAAGAAATATGCCGAAATCGACACTCTTTGCAAAGAGCTCGGCCAGCGCAGTTCCACGCGATTGACAGTCATCCTGCCCGACGGCAAGGTCGTGGGGGACTCGGATGAATCGCCGCAACAGATGGACAATCACGCCACGCGGCCCGAGGTCATCGCCGCCATGCACGAGGACAAGGGTGTGGGTGTCTCCCTGCGTCTCAGCCAGACGCTGCAACAGAATCTGCGCTACGTGGCTGTCCGAGTCCGCAACCACGGTGAAACGTTGGGCGTGGTGCGGGCTGCGGTTTCCCTTGCGGCGATCGACGATGCACTGAGCAGGATCCGCAACCACATCCTGGTCGCCAGCCTGTTGACGGCCGTGCTCTTGGCCATCGCCAGCCTGATCATTACCCGCCGCTTCGTCAAACCCCTGGAACAACTCAGCCACGACGCCGAACGGTTCGCCCGCGGCGACCTTGCGCACCGGCTTTCCAGCGCCAATTCGAAAGAAGTCGGCGGCCTGGCCGAGACGCTCAATAAGATGGCCGCCGACCTGGAAGACAAGCTGAACACGGTCGTGCGGCAGCGGAACGAGCGCGACGCCATTCTCTCGAGCATGGTGGAAGGCGTCCTGGCCATCGATGCCGACGAGCGTCTTCTCCGCATGAATGAGGCCGCGGCGCGCCTTTTGGGTGTGGAGGCGGCCCGCGCGGAAGGCCGCTCGTTGCCGGAGATCGTTCGCAGCATCGATCTCCACAAGCTGGTGGCGGCCGTGATTTCCACGCAACAACCGGTGGAAGGCGAGATCGTGCTTCGCAACCGTGGACCGCGATTCCTGTACGCCCACGGCACGGTGCTCCGCGACGCTCCCGAAGGCCGCAACGGCGCCCTTCTGGTGATCCACAACGTCTCCGACCTGAAGCGGCTGGAGAGTGTCCGCCGCGATTTCGTCGCCAATGTCTCCCACGAGCTGAAAACGCCGGTGACTTCCATCCAGGGCTATGTGGAAACGCTCTTGGACGGAGCGATGAACGATCCCGAACAGCGGGAAAAGTTCCTCAAGATCGTTGCCAAGCACACCGAGCGGCTGCATGCGATTCTGGAAGACTTGCTCATGTTGGCCCGCGTGGAGCAGGAAGGGGAAAAACACCAGAACGTGCTCGCCAACGGAGCGCTACAGAGCGTGCTGGAAGCGGCCGTTGTCGACTGCGGCGCGAAGGCCGAAGAAAAGAACATGCAAATCAAGTTGGCCTGCCCCGCTGATCTTATGGCCGCGATGAGCGCCTCGCTGCTGGAGCAGGCGGTGGTCAACCTGATCGAAAACGCCATCGCCTACAGCCCGCCGGGCCAGACCGTGGAAGTATCATGCCTGGCAGGCGAGCGCGAGATCGAGATCCGCGTCCGCGACCACGGTTGCGGTATCAGCCGCGAACATTTGCCGCGGATCTTCGAGCGCTTCTACCGCGTCGACAAGTCGCGGAGCCGCGCGTCCGGCGGCACCGGCCTGGGCCTGGCCATCGTCAAGCACATCGTCCAGATCCACGGCGGCCGAACCACCGTCGAGAGCACGCCGGGCCAGGGCAGCACATTCTCCATTTTCTTGCCGACTTCATCCTTCCTCATCCGGCCGGATGGTCGATGATCTGCGTCATCGAAGTCGGGCTCACGGCAGGCAGTTCCAGTGTGAAACATGCCCCCTGACCGGGGAGGCTTTCCACGGCGATCTTGCCGCCGTGTTCCGTCAAGATCTTCTGGCTGACGGGCAGACCGAGGCCCGTCCCCCGACTCTTTTTCGTCGACACAAAGGGGCTGAAGAGCTTGTCCAGTTGCTCCGCGGCAATGCCCGGACCCGTGTCGCGAATCTCGATCTGGACCAGGCTTTGTTCCGCCAGATAATGGCTGGTCACGGTGACCCGGCCGGGCGGACCGGCGTCAACCACGGCGTCGATGGCGTTCGTCACGATATTGAGCACGGCCCGATGGATGCCGTCGGGGTCGAAGACCAGGTCGGGCATGTCTTCGGCCAGTTGGCAAGCGATCTCGATCTGCTCTTCCTGGGCTCGGGTTTGCATCAGGTCTACCACGTCGCGAACAACCGTGTTGACGTTGGCTGTGGTCAGGTCGGGCTCCCGCTCCTTGCTGAAGGTGAGCATGTCCATGACCAGCGCGGAAATCTTGTTCTGGTTCTTCTCGACGATCTTCCAGCCCTTGCCGACGATCGATTCGTCGTGCTCGGTCAGTCCCATCTCGATCAGGTAGCTCCCGCCGCGGATGCCTTGGAGAATATTCTTGATGTGGTGCGAGAGCATGGCGATCGTCTGGCCGATGGCAGCCAGCCGCTCGGCCTGGACCATGGCGGAGTAATAACGGGTGTCTTCCACCGCCAGGGCCGCCTGGTGGCCAATGGCGATCATGAGCTTGAGATGGTCTTCGGTGAACCGCCGCGCAGCGCCGCCCTGCTCCAGGATCTGCTGGGGCGAAGTCGAAGTGTCGATGTAAATCACGCCGACCACGTGGTAGCGGCCTTGCATCGGCACGCAAATCGCCTCGCGAACGCCCAGTTTCACGATGCTCGCTGCAGGGCTGAAACGGTCGTCCTGCCGGGCGTCGCTGGTGAGCACGCCCTCGTTCCGCTCGACGACGAAATCGAGGATCGTCTTGCTGATCGTGATTTTGTCGCCGCGCTGGGCGTCATGGCGGGTCCGCCGCACGCAGGGATCGAGCTGCCGGGTGTCCGGGTCGAAGAGCATGATGCAACCCCGGTCCGCCTCGACCCATTCGAAAATCAACTCCATGATGCGGTTGAGCAACTGGTCGATGTCCAGGGTATGGCTGACCGCCAGGGCCGTGTGGTACATCACCTGGAGATTGCTGCGAGCCCGGGCCAGCCAGGAGTTCTGCGGCAGGTCGGCATGGGCATCGAAGATCCGGCTGCCTTCTTTTTGCGTGACGGAGTGGATGATCCGCGACTGGTCGTCGGGCGCGGCCGCGGAGGCGATATCGACCGAACTGCCGATCGTGCCGTCGGCCCCCTCGGAGGGCCCGGTGTAGAGCATCAACGTCGCTCCGACCTGCACTTGATCGCCGCTGGCCAGGAGATGCTGATGCACCCGTTTCCCGTTGACGAAGGTCCCGTTGGAACTGTTCAGGTCGGAGATCGTGTACTCGCGGTGGGTGCGGCGGAACTCGGCATGGTGGCGCGAGACTTCGGTGTCGTGGATGTGGATGACACTGGACTTGTCGCGTCCGAGCCGCAGGATAGGCTCCTCCAACTCAAAGCGCGTGCCTTGGTCATTTCCGCGAATCACAAACAGCGACGGCACGATTACGGTTCCCTACACGGCGCAGTTCTTGGAACCTGTCCAGCCACCGGCGGCTTTGTTGGCGTAAATAACCTCGCACCATTCTCCGGCGAAATACCACGTTTAGCCCTGGCACTTGTGCCCGACTGCCTCGAATCATGCAACTTTATTCAACGCGCCAACCTTTTCCGCGTTTGCGGACAGGATTTCTTCGATTCTACGAATTAATGGCGCATAGTGATAGGGCTTGGCAACATACTCGCCCGGGAGAATAGGCTGTGGCCGCCGGACGCTGCCTAAGAGAACCAGGCAGGCGTGGTCCGTCCGCGACTGCTCGGCAAAGGGCGCCGCGACCTCGTCCGGACCGCCGGAATCGATCTCCAGGTCCAGCACGATCAGATCGGGGTGATGCTGCTGGGCCAGGGCCAGCCCCTGCTTGGCCCGACAGGCGACCATCGTTCGCATGCCGCGACGTTCCAGGGCCGTCTGCAAGACGACGCGGGTCTCGTCCGAGGCATCCACAATCAGCACACTGCGACGGCCGTCCAACGCTGACACCCTCCGTGATTTGGCAGGAACCGGGCTTCCGACGGATCGTCGCACTCGGGGGAACCCTCTGCGGCTGATTTCCCTGGCGAAGATCAACAGTCCGGTCGAACTGGGAAAGCTCTACGGGGCGGAGAATAATGACTGCTGGGACGTGTGTCAAGGCGAAGTAGGGGGGCCGGATAGAGTTCGTCCTGGTCGCGATTCCCTTCCAGACAAAACTCCCATAGGCCGCATATTTCCTATTGTATCGATAATCTTGACTGGGCAAATTCGCCAGCCGATTGAAGTTTGCGGATATTTCCGCTATAATAGCAGGTTTGCAGGCATGGGAGTTCAAGAGAAGGCGAAGCGATGCGGATTGCCGTCGGGAGTGACCATCGAGGCGTGGAAATGCGAGGGAAACTGATCGAATTGCTGACGCGCCTTGGCCAGGAGGTGATCGACATCGGCAGTCATGGCTCCGAACCGGTCGACTATCCCGACATCGCCGCGCAAGTGGGCCGAAAGGTCGCCACAGGGGACGTCGATCGGGGGATCCTGATTTGCGGCTCCGGTCTGGGCATGTGCATTGCCGCCAACAAGATTTCGGGCGTTCGAGCCGCCCCTTGCTATGACGACGTTACGGCCGAATTGAGTCGCCGTCACAACGATCTCAACGTCCTCTGCCTCTCCGGCGACATGCTGGGCGATCGGTTGGTCGACCGCCTCGTGGAGATTTGGCTTAGCACGCCTTTCGATGGCGGCCGTCACGCCCGGCGGTTGGCGAAGATCACCGCCATGGAATCGCGCAACGGTCGACAGGGTTCATAACGGCGCATTCTCTTTTACGATGCGGCTGATCTGCTTGAATTCGGCCGTGCCGGCAGCCTGGCACCATTCGAACAGCGCGGCCTCGGTCGTCGTGAGCACGGTCCCCGACGATTCCATCCGCCGCAGAGCGGTCTGGTGATCGAGGTCGTGCCGCAACCCCGCCGCATCGACGGCCACATACACCCGCCAACCGTCGGCCAGCAGGTCGAGTACCGTTTGTTGGACACAAACGTGGGTCTCGATGCCGCAGACCAGCAGCTTCTCGATGCTCCGCTGGCGCAGATCCGCAAACAGATCTGCCAATTCGCGACAACTAAAACTGAGTTTGGCCGGACGCTGTTCCAGCCGCGACGCCAGTTCGGAAACCGTCGGGCCGAGACCTTGGGGGTATTGCTCGGACGCCACGACGGGCAGGCCAAGCAGCTTGGCCCCGTCAATCAGGCGTCGCACATTCCATAGAATCCGCGCGGCCGTGCCCATCGCCGCAACCAATTTTTCCTGCACGTCGACCACCAAGAGGGCCGAATCGGAGCGGGACATCAACTCCGGACTACGGGAAATCTGGGGCAAATCGCTCATAACCGGAAGCATAGAGCATTTGCCCTTCGACCGGTAGGGGGACGGAAGGTAGCGCCAGGGGCAGCAATTTCGGCCCGGCAAGGCCACGGGCTGCGAATTTCAGTCTAATATTGGAAAACAAAACTCCGATCGCTTATCATAGGTGTATACCATCGCAAAGCACACATCAGAGACTTGGGCAATGCCTGATGTGGGGGTACTCTCATCTCTGGGCATAAACACGTTAACCAAGCGAGGGGTTTTTTTGAAACTCCCTGGGAACGCAACATCATGAGCAAACACTCGGGCAAAAGAAGAATTGGTTCGGCATCGCGGAAAAATCCAGCGAAGAAGCCAGTCCGTTTCCTTGCACGGCGGCTTGGCTTCGAAAGCCTGGAATACCGCCAACTGCTCTCTGCGGTTACACCGACCTCGATCGCCAGCATGTTCCATGAGCCTCTCGTCCGCAGCGACATGACGGTCAAGGAAGGCTTCGCAATTAGTACGGCGGCCGCGGTCATGGGCCCGATGCACGGCGCGGCCGAGGCCCAAGCCCAGGCCGACCCGCCGGCGGCTCCAACCTCGGTTACGTTCCAGCCGCAATCCGGTCAAGGGACGACCTCGATCACATCGGCGAACAATTCATCGGGCGCGAAGAAATTGCAATTCATCGTTGACGGCGTGACGCAAGGCGACGCGGTGACGATCTACTCCGATGGGACGGAGATCGGCTTTGTTGCCGACGGCTCGTCAGACGGGACGTTGGTCACCACCGACGGCAGCACCGTGCTCTCCAACGGCACGCATCTCATCACGGCGACGCAGACCGATGTTTCGGGGGACGTCAGCCCCGCGAGTTCAGGTCTCTCCCTTGCCGTGTTTAACGGTCTTACCGTGACCCCGCCCAACGCGTCGGCCCAGGTCGGAGTGCAATATTCGTACACGGTGACAAGCAATGCGCCCACCGATGAAGGCGATTCGCTGATCGTGACGCCGCCCACCTTGCCCAGCGGCTTCCAATACAACTCGTCGACGGACACCTTTACATGGACGCCTTCGTCCACTACGTCAGGGACCCTGCCGTCGTTCACGGTCGCTGACACCGCGGGCAACAGCGTTACGGTTCCCGCAACGTCGATTACGGTTGTCGCGGCCAATGCACCGGCGGCGCCGACTTCGATCACGTTCCAACCAACGTCCGGTGCGGGGACGGCTACGCTCACTTCGGACAACAACTCGTCAACGTCGACGGAACTGACCTTTACCGTTTCCGGCGTGACGGCCGGGGCCACGGTGGACGTCTACGTCGACGGCGGCACCACGCCGATCGTCACGGGAACGGTTTCCTCGGGAGACACGAGCATCGTGCTGACCACCGCCGGCACCGAAACGGCGTCGGACGGTTCCTATACCTTCGCGGCCACGCAGACCGTTAATTCGGTGGCCAGCGCCAGTTCATCAAGCATCTCGGTCCAGATCTTCACCGATCTTGCTCCGACGATGACTTCGGCCCTCGCCACGTCGGCAACGGTGGGCCAGGCCTATTCGTATACGTTCACCGGGTTGACGAGCAATGCCCCCGACGGCAATGCCGTGACGTATGCCCTCTCGAGCACGGCGCCCGCCGGCATGAAATTGACGGGGCAGACCATCACCTGGACGCCCACGGCCGACCAGGAAGGCACGACGCAGTCGTTCACGTTGACGGCCACCGATTCGATTGGCAACACCGCCACGACTCCCGCGGTGTTCGTGGCGGTTGCGGCGGCCAACGGCATTACCGTGCTTGCCCCGCCGTCGACCATCGCCAGCGGTTCGCCGATCCTCGTCGGTTTCAATAATGCCGCTGCGGCGACGCCGACCTTCACCGTCACCAATTCCAGCGGCGCGGTGACCAGCGATCTGACGGCGACGCTCGTGCAGCAGAGCAACCAGCAGAGCAATCCGGTCTTGAAGATCGTCACCAGCCTGGGCGAGATGGACATCGAGTTGTTCCAGAACTACGCGCCCGAAACGGTTGCGCACTTCACCGCCTTGGTCGACTCGGGCACCTACACGAACACCAGTTTCTACCGCATCATCGAGGACTTCGTGGACCAGGGCGGCGTCGCCGCCGACGGCGCGGGGACGACGATCCCCGACGAGTTGAATCCCCTTCTGCGGTTCACTTCCAGCGGCCTGCTGGCCATGGCCAACAGCGGCGTGGACAAGAACAGCTCGGAATTCTTCATCACGAACCCCAACGACATGAGCAACGGTTTCCTCGACTTCCGCTACACGATCTTCGGCAAACTGATCGCGGGCGACAACGTCCGCCAGGCCATCGCCAACACGCCGGTGACAACCAACACCTCGTCCGGCGAAGACAGCCAGCCGCTGACGCCGCCGCAGATCTTGTCGATGAGCATCACCAACGAGACGACCGCCGGCGTCTTCATGCTGCAGGCCGACTCGGCGGCGTCGGGCACCTACACCGTGAAGGTCACGGACGGCTCGGCCACAGAGAGCTTCACGATCACCGTCGGCACCAACTCCTACGATCCGCCGAACCCCTGGGTCGGCACGAACCAGCTCACCACCGCGGCCAATACGCCGGTGACCTTCACCCCCGGGGTGTCCGCCAACGGCTCGGCCGTGCAGGTCAGCGCCAGGTGTTCCTCGGCGTGCCCAGCGTTGCCAACGCCTACGTCGACCCCTCGTACGTTCCCACGATCGCCGGCCTGTACGAGTTGCAAGTGGGGACGGCCACGACAAGCGAGATCGATTTCGACAGTACCGATCCGGCGACTACGGCATCCAACATGCAAACCGCGCTGCAGGCGCTCGCGGCGACGGACTCCGGTCTGAGCGGCGCCACCGTTACGGCGCTCACGCCCACGCCCAGCACGGACCCCACGACTTTCAGCTTCACGATCACATTTGCCAGCAGCGAATCGCCCGTCACCTACCTGACGACATCCGGCGGCAACACGGTCAGCGATTTGTCGGCCACCGTTACGAATTCGGTCACCGCGTCGGCCACAACCCAGACCCTGACCTTCACCTACAACGGCCCGGTTGCGGCCACGACCAATCCGGACATCACGCTCACGAACAACAATAACGGCTCCTACACGGTGACGCCGGCCGCCGGCTACACGGGCGTCCAGTTTCTGGAAGTCTCGGCCATGGCACCCGCCGTCGGCACGTTCCAGTTGCAAGTGGGATCGGGATCGGGACCGGAAACGGCGGCAATCAATTTCGACAGCACCAACCTGGCGACCACGGCCGCCAAGATGCAAAGCGCGCTCGACGCGCTCTCCGGTTTTAGCGGCACGACGGTTACGGTCGTGTCGGGCACCGAGCTGCCGGACTTCAGCTTCGACGTGACCTTCAGCAGCAGTCAATCGCCCCTCACCTTACCGGCAGCCTCTACCACTTTGCCGGTCACGTTTACGAATTCCGCTACCGCGAGCTCCGAAACCCAGACCTTGACGTTCGACGCCAGCGGGACCCCCTGGGACTCCGGCACCCTCACCGGCCACGGCGCCGGTCCTCTCTACGAAGCCTTCATACCGGTCTTTATCGGCGCAGGCGGCGCCGCCGGCGGCACCGAAGATCGACGCCATTACCGCGAACGGGCAGACCGTCAGCGGGACCACGGTCGACAACAATTCGACCTCCGACAGCGCACTGACGTTCCACATCACGGGAGCGACCGCCGGCAATACGGTCTCGGTCTACATGGACGGCGGCGTCATTCCCATCGCCACGGGACCGGCCACGCCCAGCGGCTCGTTCAAGCTGACGGTCGGGTCGACCACGACGGGCGCTATCGATTACGACGGCAGCGACCTGACCACCACGGCCAGCAACATGCAAAGCGCGTTGGTGACCGCCGGTTTTACGGGAGCAACCGTTTCGGTCGTATCGACTACGGAACCGTCCTACTTCAATGTTTTCAAGGTGACGTTTACCAGCAGCGAATCGCCTATCACGTACGTGGCGAGTCCCAACTCGCCCCTGCCGGTCACGTTCACGAATTCCGTCTCTGCGTCGGCCACAGTCCAGCAATTGACTTTTGAGGCCGGCCTCACCACCGACGGCACGACCAAGATCCCCGACGGCAGCCACCAGTTTACCGTCGAGCAAGCGACACCTGAAGCGACACTCTATGCCAATTGGGCGGTCAGCTCCACTCAATCGGGCCAAAGCGAATTTGGCCCGGGAAGCGAGTACTCGGTCCCCACCAGTGCGATCAATAGCGCCGCTTCGGCGGCCACCACGCTCTCGATCGGCTTCGAGGCCCTCTCGCAGCCTCTCGCCAGCGCCCAGCCGGGCGTGCTTTATTCGTACACCGTGACCACCAATGCTCCCAGCAGCGACACGGTGACCGTGACTCCGGGTACCCTGGCCGCCGGCACCCTGCCCCCCGGCATGCAATTCGATGCCAAAACGGACACTTTCACTTGGACGCCAACCAGTGCCCAGGTATCCAGTACGCCTTATCAGTTCCAGGCCACGGTTACCGACTCCCTGGGCAACAGCGTGACGATCAGTCAGGGCGTCGTGGTCAGCCAAGGGGTGGTAATTCCCGTGGATTCGACTACGGGCAACGTGAGCGTCTCCTTCTCCGGCAGCCAGGTCCTGATTTCCGACAACAGCGGCAGTAGCGCGCAGCAAGCGACCACCAGCGCCGTCACCATCAGTTGCAGCGGCGGGCAGGCCCTGTCGATCACGCTGCCCAGCAGCACCAGCGGTTTGACGACAAAACAGGTGCTGATCCAGGGGGCGACGGGCAACCAGGTGACCGTGGTCGGGTCGGGCGGGGCCAACAACACGTTCACCCTCACCGCCGGCAGCGGCAGTGACGACGTCCTCATGGGCAATGGCCTGGAACTGATGCTCGACCCGGTGCAGAATCTCACGCTCCAGGGCGGCGCCGGCAAGAACGACTTCAACGATTTCGAACTCTATGGCAGCAGCAACGCCATGGCCATTTCGGTCGACCCGGTCGGCAGCGACAACACGTTGGACTTCAACCAGTTGACGGACTCCACGCAAACGGGCGTGACGGTCAATCTGGGCCTCAATAAGGGGACGCAGCAGACGATTGCCCCTTTGGACAACAGCACGCTTTCGATCAACGGCGCGATCAACACCCTGATCGGCACACCGTATGCCGACACTCTCACCGGCGGCAGTGGGGAGAACGTCATCATTGGCGGCGGCGGCGGCGACACGATCTACGGCGGCACGGGCAAGAATCTGATCATCGCCGGCAGCGGCAATTGCAGCATCACCACCAACGGTTCGGAGAACATGATCTTCTGTGGCACGACGAACTGGGACTCCAACGCCAACGATCAGGCCTTGCTGAATCTGCTCAATGAAGGGCCGATGTTCATGTACAGCTACAGCTATCGCCAGGCCTTGGCCAATGCCGCCAGGCATCCGGGAAACGCGGCGCTGCAATCCGATGTTGTCAAGTTGACGACCTACACCGGCGCCCGCGACGCGATCTTCGGCAGCCTCAAGAACAGCGTCGTGCTGAGGTAGAACTGCTAGCGCATCAGCGCAGCGCCGTCGTCGGAGCGCCGCGTCGTGCGGTCGCCCGACGGTGCATCCCGTATCGGCAGGACAAGTCGCATGCCGGGCGTCAGATAATCGTAGTCCTTCCCCAACGCCTCGCGATTGAGCTGATAAATTTCCGCCCAGCGCGAGACCTTGCCCAGTTCGTAGCGTGCGATGCTCGAGAGGGTGTCGCCTTCCTGCACGATGTAAGTCCGTCCGCCGCCGGCCGTGGCGGCCATGCTCGCGGCACCGGCCGCGCGGTCTCGTACCGTTTCGCGGCGGTTCGGCCGCGGGCAAAGATCCGGGTAGTCCTTCTCCAGTTGTGCGAGCGGAGGCGTGGAAATCACAAGTCCCGGCGGAAGCCGGTCCGGCCGCGCCGCCTTGCCGCGATTCTGCTCGGCCAGGGCGCGGAAGTAGCCGCCGCTGCCGTAGACCCTTTCAGAAATCGTCCAATAGCTGTCGTTCGGCTGAACCTCATACGTGCCGTCGTTACGGAACCGCTCTTCGGCCCGCATACGACCAGGGGCCTCGTCGCGACGGCGCAGTGAATTCTCCGGCGCATAACCGCCCGGGACCGCAGGACTATTCGATGCAGCATTGTCTGCCGAGGCGATGGAGTGGGTGGGCGGCGGGTAGCCGGCCGGGGCTGGCGACGTTGGGTCGTTCCCGTAGCGCAAAGCCGGCGCACTCGCAGGCACTGCGGCCGCGTAAGTGCGGCGCGCGGCATCAGGATTAACCGGCGGGCTATCGCTATGGAATTCGTGCTCCCGAGACTTTTCGGCGTGGCGGTGAGCGGCCTCGCGATCCGCCGGCATACCGGTCGCCGGGCCATCGAGTGGAGCAAACTGCTGGCCAACCGCTGGTGCAGGCGGGATGGTATCCACTGCCGTCGTGCGGGGACCGGGTTGATCATGGTCGCCGGCAGCGTATCGATCCAGCCGCCGCGGTGATCCGTCCGCTTGCTCTCCGTCGCTCACCTGGACCACCATTGATTTGGAAGTGGCCCCTGCCTGAAGCTCGAGGGCTGGCCCGGTCGCCGCGGTCGAATAGCGGTCGTCGGTGGACGTTGGAGTCGTTGCGGATGGGGCAAAGGTCCTCGTCCGCTCGTGTTCCCTCCTGCCCGACTCGGCGCTCACGGGCGGAGCAGAAGTTGCCGTCGGATCGGAGGCGATCAAACTCGATTCCGTGGAGCTTGCCGGTGTGTCTCTTTTCCTCTCCTTCGAAGCGGTGTTCCAATGGCCCGGGTAATCCAACGCCTGCAAGCTATCACGATGGGGCGTGTCCACGGGCGTCAGCAAGGCGGGTTTCGAAAATGAGTCCGCCTCTCGCTTCGAACGGTGGTCGGGAAGTTCTTCGACTCGCTTCTCCTCCTCTCGGGCAATCCTGGCCTCGAGAGGAACGGTCGGCCGCATGAATCGCCGCACGGCGACAACCCCCAGAATCACCAGCAGCACCAGCAGGACCGAAAGTCCGATCGTGGTTTCTCGATTGACGCTAAGCTTCATGTCCATGCCTCCTTGCAGGGATCTCCAACGGCCGGGAATCTTAGTCACTCCGGCCGGCAATGTAAACGGCAACCGGCCGGCAATTGCGCTCTGGATAAATCGGGCCAGAAGACTGGGATATTCGCAACACGTCGTCGTCTCCCCTGCGCAGTAGGAATGCTGCCGAACTTGGCGAATTGGGCCGAGAGGGAAATATAGATAAACTCGGATTCGATCCGGCGGCCTTGACTTTGCCGCTCTCGAATAGCCTTTCAGACCACAAGGCTCGTCGACTCAGGACGATCGAGGCAAAGCAGCATCGCAAGATAGTCGCGGAGATTGCGGGTGAGCAGAAAATGTTCGCGCAACAAACTCGTGGCCGGTCCGGCCCATGCGTTGCCGCTTGTCGGCGTAACGCAGCAGGTACTGGATCCGGTACGCGGCCCCCGCCGGGGAGTGGACCAGGAAGCCCGTATGATAGTCGTGGACCTGCAAGGCAATGCCGCCGCAAGCGCCCCCGATCACCGGCCGGCCTTTCCACAAGGCCTCGGTCACGGTCAGCCCAAAACCTTCCTTGAGCGACTTTTGCAGGACCACGATTGCCGAGCGCTGCAAGGCGTTGATTGTGCGATGGGCGTCGGGCGGGAGCATCAGGACCTTCAGGTTGGGGTCGTCGTCCGCACGTTCGAGCACCTCGCGGAGCACCTCGGCGCCTTCCGGATCATCGTCCGCCGGTCCGCCGGCCAAGACCAATTGCATTTCCGGGTGATAGGACTGCAGCATGCGAAAGGCCTCGATGACGCCCAACGGGTCCTTGAAGCGATCGAACCGCGAGACTTGCAGCAAGAGCGGCCGTTGCGGATCGATGCCCAGCCGCGCAAGGGTCTCCAGCCGTTCCGACTCGGGAATCGCGCAGTTCTTGTCCGACAACGGATCGATGGACGGCAAGATCAGGAACTTCGGGCAGGCGATCGGCCGCGCGAAGGCGGGCATGGAAAATACGGCCGCGTCATAGCGGGCGACGGCCGGTTCCAAGTGCTTCCACACCCGCCGATCGGGACGCGAGGCGTCGATATGGCAGCGCCAAATCCATCGTCCCACCTGGCCGGGCGGCGTGAAGTGCGGAAGATAGACCGGTTGCGGATCATGTACGAAAACGATATCCGCCTGCAGATTCAGCCGTGCAGCGTTTTCGCGATTGATCTCGTAATGCAGATCGAAGTCGCTTTTCTTGAGCGCTACCGGCAGCCCCTGCATGCCGTTGTGAAAGGCCTTGGTAACGCGATAGAAGTCGGGCGTTCCGGCGATCACTTCCCAGCGGGCGTCGATTCCCAGTTCTCCCATGAGCGGGATCATCCAGCCCAGGATTTCGGCCACGCCGCCGCCGCTGCGCGTGGAATTGACGTGCACGATCCGTTTGCCGGCCAGGCGTTCGGCCAATCGCCGCAAGTGCTCGACCTCCTGATGGCCCACGATATCTTCATAACGGTCGAGCAACTTCATGGCGTGCTCCTTGCCGGCAGCGGTGCGGCGGCCGCCTGGTCCCGAAAGGCCTCGACCAGGGCCTGCCGGAGCTGGCTCAGGTTGAGGAAGTAAAAATCGATGCCCAACAGCTTCGCGACCAACGACGCATCGGCCCCGACTTTTTCCAGCCAAGACGAAAAATCGTCCGACCGGCCGGCCGTGCGCCGCCGCGCATCGTGAACGTGGAAGAACAAGGACCGCGGCGACATTCGCTCAATCGCCTCGAAGAGGGCCGCGGGCGTTTGGATCCGCTCGCCCGTATCGTAGCCGATCAAACGCGATTCGATCAGATGCAGTTCCAGGCCCGGACGGCACCAAGGAACACGTTCCAGGCCCCACAGCCGATCTTCGAGCAGGTTGACCAGCGTAGCGCGAAGCGCGGCCGTCGATGGATGCCGGTAAGGATCGACCACGCCCAGTTGTTCTCCCAGCACGTTGTCGCCTAGCGCCGTCCAGCACCAGCGGGCCAGATCGTTGGGAAACTCGTGCAGTTCGAAATGGTCCTCCAAGACGCAGCGCATCATGTGGTGCTCCACGACCGCATCGGGAACGCTGCGCACCGCTTCCAGCAATTCGCGCAGGTTGGAACAGCTCCGCGCAGTCGCACTGCGCAAGAGGCTGCAATCCATGACGCAAAAAACGTCCGTGGCTTCCATGAAGCGTCTCCTTTCGTGTTCCGAGCCGTGTCGATAGCGAATTATATCCCCCGCGGCAAGAAAGGTAGCAGGCACACTCCGTGTGCCGTCCGCCAGAAGTTGAAAGCTTCGAACAAGCTGCGGCTGAAGCGGTAGGGCGGACGGCACAGGGACTGTGCCTGTCTACCTTGGGGCCCGGGCGCAGCTTGACCAATCTTCGGCCCGTGCGATAATTATGAACCACCCTCCAAGATGTCAAGATCATGGCAAGTAGGTCCTTTCTGCCGGAAAGGACTAATCGGCGCCAATGCAGTGAAAGGTCAATAGTTTTCCAGCGGCTTGACGCACAATGATCCTTCTCGGCAAGAGGGACCTACTGGTGGAGAGGCGGTATGCAGGACGATCACGAGCAGCTTCCACAGGGCGCAATACGCCACGACGACGGCCGCGTCGCCTGGTGCACGTGGGCGCCGCTGACCAATTCCGTGACCCTCGTACTGTTCACGTCGGCCGGACGGCAGGAATTCGCCATGACGCCCGAGGGCGAGGGGTATTTCGTCCATCGACAAATGCAGGTCGAGGATGGATTGTCCTATACGTTTCGACTCGCGGACGGACGCGAGTATCCGGACCCCGCTTCGCGGTGGCAGCCGCAGGGCGTTCACAAACCATCGGCGGTCTTCTTTCCCGAAGCCTACCGCTGGTCGGACGACGCTTGGCGCGGCATCGCCCGCGAAGACCTGGTCCTTTACGAGCTTCACGTAGGAGCATTCACGCCGGAAGGGACCTTCGACGCGGTCGTGCCGCGCCTGCCCGATTTGCGCACTGGGCGTGACCGCGATCGAGCTCATGCCGGTGTCGCAATTTGCCGGCGAGCCGCAATTGGGGCTATGACGGCGTGTATCCATACTCGGTGCAGAACAGCTACGGCGGGCCGCGCGGGCTGCAACGGCTTGTCGACGCCGCCCACGGCGCCGGCCTGGCCATAATCCTCGACGTGGTTTACAATCACTTCGGTTCGGAGGGAAACTACGCCGGCAATTTCGGCCCCTATTTCACCGATCGTTACCATACCCCTTGGGCGGCGGCGATCAATTACGACGGGCCGGATAGCGACGCGGTACGGCAGTTTGCCATCGACAACGCGCGGATGTGGGTGCGGGACTATCACCTTGACGGCTTACGGCTCGACGCCGTACACGCGATCTACGATCTCGGCCCGCGGCACATCCTCGCCGAAATCCAGGACGCGGTGCAGCAGGAAGCCGCCCGCGCGCGTCGCCTGGTACACGTCATCGCGGAGAGCAACCAGAACGACGTGCGTTGGGTCCTGCCGCCCGAACGCGGAGGCTGTGGCCTGGACGCGGTATGGGTGGATGATTTTCATCACGCCGTGCATGCGTTTTTGACCGGCGAGCGCGACGGGTACTACGCCGATTTCGGCCGGGCGGAGCAAGTCGCCAAAACCTTCAACGAGGTGTTCGTGTACGACGGGTGTTACAGCAAGTTCCGCCGCCGCCGTCATGGCAGCCAGGCAGGCGCGATCGACCGCACGCGGTTCGTCGTCTGCATCCAAAACCACGACCAGGTGGGGAACCGTGCCCGCGGCGAGCGATTGGGTTCGGTCATCGCGCCCAGCGGGCAGCGCCTGGCCTGCGGCCTGCTGCTGCTATCGCCCTGCGTGCCGCTGTTGTTCATGGGCGAGGAATACGGCGAAGAGCGGCCGTTTCCGTTCTTCTGCTCCTTCGCAGATCCCGTGATCATCGAGGCGGTGGAGCGTGGCCGCCGCCATGAATTCGCCGACCTGAAATTCCAGTGGCAGGCGGAGATTCCCGATCCGCAGGATCCCGGCACGTTCGCCGCTGCCAAGCTCGCCTGGGCCTGGCCGGAGGGCTCGCCGCCGGCGCAACTCCGGCAGCTTTACCAGGACCTTCTCCTCGCCCGGCGCCGTTGGCCGGCACTCCGCGACCGGCGGCAGACGACGGCCCGGCTGCTGCGCAGCGGGGATTCGCAAGCCGCGCCAGAAGGGCCCTCTTTGTTCGTGCTCCAGCGCGGCGGCGAAGCGGGAATCCTGGCCGTGGCAAACCTCGCCAAGGCGATACGGTCGATCGCCGCGATCGACCTCCACGACAGAGAACTGCTGCTCGAGTACCGAAGACCCGCGTTACGGAGGATGCCGTTGGCAAGATCATTCGCCGGAACGGATCTTTCCCCACGAACTTCTGATCTTCAGCGACAAGGGAACGCAGCCATGAGTGACGCGACTTCCTGGGCAGAATGGTTGGCCCAGTCCGTGGCGCAGATCGCCTGCGCCCGGTATTGTCATCCCACGGCGACCTACCGCCTGCAATTCGAAGCGGAAAAGATGACGTTCCGCGCTGCCGCCGGGATCGTGCCCTATCTCGATGAGCTGGGCATCAGCCACCTCTATGCTGCTCCGTATCTGAAGACCCGCGCGGGGAGCAAGCACGGTTATGCCATCGTCGATTACTCGCAATTGAACCCGGAGTTGGGCGAGGAAAACGACTACCGGGCGCTGGTCGCCGCCTTGCACGGCCGCGCGTTGGGCCAGATCCTCGACATCGTTCCCAATCACATGAGCGCAACCCCGGGCGAGAACGCCTGGTGGACCGACGTGCTGGAGAACGGCCCCGCCTCGCCGCACGCCGCTTACTTCGACATCGACTGGCGGCCCGTCAAGGAGGCCTTGCGCAACCGCCTCCTCTTGCCGATCCTCGGCGATCAGTACGGCCAGGTCCTCGAATCGGGCGAGTTGAAACTGGAATACCGGGGCGGAGCGTTCTTCTTGCGCTATTTCCAATCGCTGCTGCCGATCGACCCGCGGAGCTACCGGACGGTTCTCTGCCACCGGCTGGAGGAGCTGAAGGCGACGTTGCCGCCCGATTCCGAGGACCTCCGCGAATTGGAGAGCATTCTCACTGCGCTGGAGCATCTGCCGGAACGTACGGAGACCGATCCGGCTCGCGTCACCGAACGCCTACGGGAGAAGGAGGTGATCAAGGGCCGCCTCCGCACGCTTTGCGATCGCGCAGCGGAAATTGCCGCTTACATCGGCCGTACCGTCGAGGAGTTCAATGGGACGCGCGCCGACGTCCATAGCTTCGACGACCTCGACAGGCTGCTCGATGCCCAGGTCTATCGGCTTTCGCACTGGAAGGCGGCCGCGGACGAGATCAATTACCGGCGTTTCTTCGACATCAACGAATTGGCCGCCGTCTGCACGGAAATCCCGGAGGTCTTTGCCGAGAGCCATCGCCTGGTGTTCGAACTGCTGGTCCGCGGCGACGTGGATGGGCTGCGGATCGACCACATCGACGGCTTGTACGATCCGATGGAGTATCTGCGGCGCTTGCAGAAGGAATACCTGGTGGCGCTCGGCAGGGCCCTGCACGGGCGCCGGAGGAGGTCCCCCCGCCACTGCCTGACGCACCTGGCGGTCCGCCTCCGCCGTGGAACGACATCGAACCGCTCTTCGTCGTCGCCGCGACCGGAATGACCTGCACCGACTGCGCGAAGCTTCCGCTCTACGTGATCGTGGAAAAAATCCTCGCCGCCGGAGAGACGCTGCCTGAGCAGTGGCTCTTGGCCGGGACCACGGGCTACGATTTCCTGAATTCCGTAGGCGGGCTGTTCTTAGATCCCGCCGGTTTCGCGGAAGTGACCAAGATCTACCACCACTTCATCGACCAGCGGCCCGATTTCCGTGAGGTGGCCGAGGAGGCGAAGCTGCTGATTTTCCACGCGGCCATGTCGAGCGAACTGCAGTTGCTGGCCCATCGGCTGAATCGCATTTCCGAACGGCACCGCCGCTCGCGCGACTTTACGCTCAATACGCTGCGGACCGCGCTCCGCGAAATTCTCGTCTGCTTTCCCGTCTATCGCACTTACGTTCGCGAGGGTTACGTGCCCGCGCGCGACCGGCAGGTTATCTGCCGCGCGGCGGCTCAGGCCAAGCGCCGCAACCCGGCGAGCAATGCGGCCGTGTTCGATTTCATTCGCGATCTGCTGCTCCTGGAAGGTCCACCCGATCTGGACGAAAGCGGTCGCCACGAGCGGGAGCTGTTCGTAGGACGGGTGCAGCAGGTTACGAGTCCCCTCATGGCCAAAGGCGTCGAGGACACGGCCTTTTACCGTTGCTGCCCGCTGGCGTCGTTGAACGAGGTGGGCGGCGACCCCGCCTACGGCGCCGTTCCGGTCGAGGAGTTTCATCGTCAGAACCGGGCCCGGCAGGCTTCCTTTCCGCGGTCGCTCCTCGCCAGCACCACGCACGACACGAAACGCAGCGAAGACGCCCGCGCGCGGATCAGCGTGCTGGCGGAGATCCCGCACCAGTGGCGAAAGGCAGTAAACCGCTGGGCGCGCCTGAACCGTCGCCATCGCCGTGAGGTGGACGGACAACCGGCGCCCAGCCGCAACGATGAATATCTCTTGTACCAGACCCTGGTCGGCGTGTGGCCGTTGACGCCTCCGCACGGTCGTGACCTGGCCGGCCTCTCGGCGCGGATCGCCGCTTATATGGAAAAGGCCACGCGCGAAGCGAAGGTGCATACGAGCTGGATCACTCCCCATGCGGACTACGATGCCGCGGTACGGGAGTTCGTCGCCGCCGCCCTGGACGAGCAGCCCAAGAACCGCTTTCTCGCGGATTTGCGGCAATTTCACGAGCAGAGCGTGAACTGGGGCCTGTACACGGCTCTGTCGCAAGTCCTGCTGAAATTGACGTCGCCGGGCGTGCCCGACATTTATCAGGGCCAGGAGCTATGGGATTTCAGTCTCGTCGACCCGGACAACCGCCGCCCGGTTGATTTTACGCTTCGCCGGAAAATGCTGGCGCGCCTTTCCAAGGATGCGGGCCGTAAGGACCGGTCGTTGCTCTCTCTCGCCTGCCAACTCGCTCGGGACCCGCGCGACCCGCGACTCAAAATGTTCGTCACCTCCCGAGTCCTCCAGTTCCGCCGCCAACATGCCAGCCTCTTCCGGTACGGAGACTACATCCCATTAGACGTCAGCGGCCCGCGGGCAAAGCATGTATGTGCCTTCGCGCGGACGTGCCCGTCGCCTTCAGGGTCAGGACGGGAGGTTGCCCTGGTGGTCGCGCCGCGTTTCATCGCAGAGTTGACGCCTTTGCGGAGCGACTCTCCGACGGTTTCGCCGCCCGTGGGTCCGGCAACCTGGGAAGACACGCATGTCACCGTTGGAGACGTGCCGCTGCTCCCCCTGAAGAATGTTTTTACGGGTCAGGCGGTCTCACTTGAGGACCCGTGCCTTCCGGTCGCGACTGCGCTCGCGGATTTTCCCGTAGCGGTGCTGGCGACTTCTAACTGAGAGGCTATCCGAAACGCCGTAGGGTGGGCCGAGTGAAACGAGTCCCACCGCCGTTTCGCGTTTTTCATGGTGGGACTCGCCGACCAAGCTGCGCTCGGTGCCCGTCGGCACACCCTACAGCGAGTTCCAACGAGCCCGCCGGCAAACCCGGCCCTCATACCCGAACCGCCACCCGAAGTTTTGCGCTGCGAGACCGCGGATTGCCGGCGGTCTCCACGTCCGAGGCGACAACCGGCTTTCGCGTAAACGCCGTCAGCCGCGGATCGTCGCGAAAGGCCTCTTTGACCCGGCGGTCCTCAAGCGAATGGAAGCTGATTATCGCCAGCCGCCCCCCGGGCCGCAGGCAGTCGGGCAAGCGGCGGAGCGCGATTTCCAACGACTTGAGCTCGTCGTTCACGGCAATTCTCAAGGCCTGGAAGGTCCGCGTCGCCGGATCGATGCGGTCGTGCCGGGACCTGGGAACAGAGCGACGCACCAAGTCGGCCAAATCGTCTGCCGTTGTCACCGGATGGTCTTTACGCCGCTCGACGATCGCCCGAGCGATTCGCCGGCTATAACGCTCTTCGCCGTATTCGTAAATCAGATCGGCCAGATGTTCGGCGCTCAGCCGTTCCAGCAGTGCCAGGCCGGTTTGCCCTGCATGGGGTCGAACCGCAAATCCAGGGGACCGGTCGAGGAAAAACTGAAACCGCGCTCCTGGTCGGCCAATTGATCGCTGGAAAGACCGAGATCCAGCAGGACTCCATCCACGGTCCCAATTCCAATCTCGACAAGCACTTCGGGCAGGTCGCAAAAGTTGGCATGCAACGACGTTACAGGCAGATCGGCCAGATGCCTGGTGGCCGCTTCGATGGCCGCCGGATCCCGATCCAGGGAGATAATCCTCCCGTTTCGCCCAACACGCTCGGCCAGCGCGCGCGAATGTCCCCCACCTCCGAGTGTACCATCGACGAAAACGCCACCGGGCTGGGGAAAAAGCCCGTCGAGCACTTCGGCAAGCATCGCGGGCACATGAATGGAATTGGTTGCGGTCATGCTTCTATCCTACGACCGCAGCGCGAGTTGCGGAAGGTGCTTCGGGCAGGTCCTTCCTGCCGGGAAGGACTATTGTGCTCCGCCTCGGGAAAGGATAGGGTCTTCGACTAAGTCTTCATTTTTGCCAAAACCTCCTGACATTATATTGCCATGACAAGAAATCTCGTTAGAATAGAATCAGTTCGATCGCAGGCAACGGCGTTTTTTTCCCTCCCCCCTGGCCGGTCCACGTGCAACAACGAGGTCGTCAAGCGGTGCATAGACCTTACCCCCCTATCGCCTTTCATCGCCAGGTATGGCTTTGCGCCATCGCCTTGCTGGCCATGCTTCCGGCCTGCGTCGCCACGGCGGCCGACAAGCTGAGCTTCAATCGTGACGTGCGGCCGATCCTGGCCGAAAACTGTTTCGCCTGCCATGGCCCGGACAGCGCCTCGCGAAAGGCCGACCTGCGGCTCGACCGCCGGGAGGTGGCCGTCAAGGTGGGCGCCATCGTGCCGGGCAAGCCGGACGAAAGCGAGATGGTCCACCGCATCTTCGCCACCGATGTCGACGAGCGGATGCCGCCGGCCTCGATCCACAAACAACTCACCGCGGCCCAAAAGGAAACGCTCAAGGCCTGGATCGCCGCCGGGGCCGAGTACCAGCCGCTCTGGTCGTTCATTCCGCCCACTCGGCCCGCCTTGCCTGCCGTGAAGAACCCCGCCTGGGTCCGCAACCCGATCGATCGTTTCGTCCTGGCCTCCCTGGAGCAACGCGGATTGCAACCGGCCCCCGAGGCCGACCGCCGCACCTTGGCCCGCCGGCTGAGCCTCGATCTGACCGGCCTGCCGCCGCCGCCGGAGATGGTCGAGGCCTTCGTCAACGACAAATCGGCGAATGCCTACGAAAAGCTGGTCGAGCAGTGGATCGCGTCGCCGCATTGGGGCGAACATCGGGCCCGCTACTGGCTCGACGCCGCCCGCTATGCCGACACCAACGGCATCCACTTCGACAACTACCGCGAGATGTGGGCCTTTCGCGATTGGGTCATCGAGGCCTTCAATCAGAACATGCCCTTCGACCGCTTTACGATCGAGCAATTGGCCGGCGACCTGCTGCCCAACGCCACCGACGAACAGCGGATCGCCACGGGCTTCAACCGCTGCAACATCACCACCAACGAGGGCGGCGCGATCGATGAAGAGTACTTGGTGCTCTATACCCGCGATCGAACCGAGACCACTTCGCGGGTGTGGATGGGGCTGACGGCCAATTGCGCGGTCTGCCACGATCACAAGTTCGATCCTTTGCCGCAAAAAGAGTTCTATAGCCTCTCGGCGTTCTTCAACAACACGACACAAGCGGCGATGGACGGCAACATCAAGGACACGCCGCCGGTGATGTTCGTCGCCGGCACGCCCGAGGATCGCCAGCGCTGGAAGATTATTGACGGCCAGATCGCGGAGATCAAGAAGCAGATCAACGGCCGCAAGCAGACTGCCGGCGCCGATTTCGAGAAATGGGTTGCGGGGCCGGCCAAGCAGTCGCTTTCGGCCTGCGTGCCCGGCGACGGCCTGCGGTTTCACGCTGCGTTGAGCGAGGGTCAAGGCCGCAGCGTAGCGATTACGGTCGACGCGAAGCCCCGCACGCTGGCCCTCGCGGCCGACGCGGCCTGGAGCCCCGGCGAGGTGGCCGACAAGGCCTTCATGGCCCAGGAAAAGACGCCGCTGGAAATCGCCGAGGCGGGCGACCTCGACAGCCAGCAGGCATTTTCCTACGGGGCCTGGATCAAGCTCCCCGGCAAGATCGCCGGTGGGGCCGTGATGGCCCGCATGGACGACGGCAACGCATTCCGCGGCTGGGATATGTGGCTGGAGAACGACCGCCCCGGGGCCCATTTGATCAACCACTGGCCCGACAACGCCATCAAGGTCGTAGCGAAGACGCCGATCGAGCCCGGCAAGTGGCATCACGTGATGGTCACCTATGATGGTTCGCGGCGTGCGGCCGGGGCCAGGATTTATATCGACGGCAAACCGCAACCGGTCGACGTGCTCAGCGACAGCCTCAAAGACACGATGCGAACGAAAGTGCCCTTGACGATCGCCCGACGGCATACGACTGCCCGCATCAACGGCGTCGCTTTGCAGGACCTGCGGATCTACGGCCGTAGTCTTTCCGATGTCGAGGTCGATCGACTGGCCTCGTCAGCCCGCCTGGCGTCGATCCTAGGGAAACCGGCGGCCAAGCGGAGCAAGGCCGAAAGCGAGGAACTGCTGGACTTCTGGCTTCGCCGGGAAGACAAGCCGTATCAAGACCTGACGACGCGGCTGGCCGAGACCGAGAAGGAGCAATTGGCCATCCGCGCCCGCGGCACCGTAGCTCACGTGATGCAGGAGCGTGCCGAGCCGCCCAAGGCCTACGTGCTCTTCCGCGGCGATTACGACAAGCGGCGGGAGGAAGTCAAAGCGGCGACGCCGGCGTTCCTTCCGCCCATGCCGGCCGAGTTGCCGCGGAACCGTCTCGGTTTCGCCCGCTGGCTGCTGCGGCCGGAGCATCCGCTGACCGCCCGCGTGACGGTGAACCGCTTCTGGCAGGAGATCTTCGGCATCGGACTGGTGAAGACGACTGAGGACTTCGGCGTCAACGGGGAAACGGCGGCCAACCAGGATTTGCTGGATTGGCTGGCCGTCGATTTCCGCGAGTCGGGCTGGGACGTGAAGCGGTTGTTCCGGCTGGTGGTCACGTCGGCCGCCTACCGGCAGTCGGCCGCGGCGACGCCCGAGAAGCTCGAACGCGATCCGCAGAACCGCTTGCTCTCGCGCGGCCCGCGGTTCCGCATGGACGCCGAGATGGTCCGCGACTATGCCCTGGCGGCCAGCGGCCTGCTGGCGGCGAAGATCGGCGGACCGAGCGCAAGGCCCTATCAGCCCGACGGCGTGTGGGAGGCGGTGGCCATGCCGGAGAGCAACACGCGGTACTATCGCGCCGACAGCGGCGAGAACCTGTATCGGCGGAGCATGTATACGCTTTGGAAGCGGGCCGCCCCGCCGGCATCGATGGACATCTTCAACGCGCCCTCGCGGGAAGCGTGTACCGTGCGGCGCGAGCGGACGAACACGCCGCTGCAGGCCCTGGTGACGCTCAACGATCCACAGTTCGTCGAGGCGGCCCGGCGGCTGGCGGAAACGACGCTCAAGCAAGGCGGCGAGAAGACCGAGGGCCGCATCGACTTTACCGCCCGGCGGCTGCTGGCCCGGCCGTTGCGGCCGCAGGAGTTGCAAATCGTGCAAAACAGCCTCGATGCCCTGCTCAAGCGTTATCAGGGCGATCCCGCGGCGGCGAAAAACCTCTTGACGGTCGGCCAGTCGCCGGTCGACCCGAAGCTCGATCCGCCCACGCTGGCGGCGTGGACGATGCTCACGAATGAATTGATGAACCTCGACGAAGTGTTGAACAAGTAAACCGAACGGACAATGTCAGGAACCACGAAATACACGAAACACACGAAAGGGAAGAAACTGTTTGACAGAAAAATGTGGAACAGAAAGATGAAGAGGCTCGCAGCATTGGCGAACGGCTGATCTTTCTCTCCTTTTCGTGTCGTTCGTGTATTTCGTGGTTTTTGGCCTTTGAATTTGTTGCTTTGTATTTGCTTGAGATTTCGGATTTGAGATTTGGGATTTTTCCAACCACGAAACGGTGCAGAATAAATGAACATTACGGATCCTTCGCGTCGCGATTTTCTCGATCTGGCCGTGCGCACGCTGGGTGGGGCGGCGGCGGTTTCGCTCTTGGGTCCCACGGGCGGCAACGAGCTGTCGGCAGCCGAGGCAGCGGGTCCGCACCTGCCCGGTCCCCACTTCCCCGGCAAGGCCAAGCACGTTATCTATCTGCACATGGTCGGCGGGCCGTCGCAGATGGACCTCTACGACTACAAGCCGAAGATGGACGCCTGGTACGACAAGGATCTGCCCGAGTCGGTCCGCCAGGGCCAGCGGCTGACGACCATGACCAGCGGCCAGACGCGGTTCCCCATCGCGCCGTCGAAATACAAGTTTGCACAGTACGGCCAGAGCGGGATGTGGATCAGCGAACTGCTGCCCAATACGGCCAAGGTGGTCGACGAAATGTGCTTCATCCGCAGCATGAATACCGACGCCATCAACCACGAGCCGGCCATCACCTTCGCCCAGACGGGCAATCAGATCGCCGGCCGGCCCTGCCTGGGCGCCTGGGTTTCCTACGGGCTGGGCACGCTCAACCAGAACCTGCCGGCGTTCGTGGTCATGGTGGCCAAGCCGACCAACATGGAACAGCTACAGGCCATTTCGGCCCGGCTGTGGTCGAGCGGCTACTTGCCGGGCGAGCATGCCGGCGTTTCGTTCCGCACCACGGGCGATCCGATCTTGTACATCAATAATCCGCCGGGCGTGCCGGCCGACGTCCGCCGCGCGACGATCGACGGCATCCGCACACTCAACGAGATGAACTTCAGCGCCTGCGGCGATCCCGAAATCCAGACGCGGACCAAGCAATACGAGTTGGCCTTGCGGATGCAAGACAGCGTGCCGGAATTAGCCGATCTGGGCAAGGAGCCCAAATCGACCTTCGATCTCTACGGCGAGGAGGCCCACAAGCCTGGAACCTTTGCCAATGCCGCCTTGCAGGCGCGGCGGATGGTCGAGCGGGGCGTCCGTTTCGTGCAGATCTACCACAACAATTGGGACTCGCACGGCAACGTGGCCGGCCGCTTGCCCAGCCAGTGCAAGGACGTCGATCAGGCCTGCTACGGCCTGATCACCGACCTCAAGCAGCGCGGCCTGCTGAAGGAAACGCTCATCGTCTGGGGCGGCGAGTTCGGCCGCACGATCTACTCGCAAGGCGGGCTGTCGCACCAGAACTACGGCCGCGACCACCACCCGCGGTGCTTCACGATGTGGATGGCCGGCGGCGGCGCCAAGCCGGGCACGGTCTACGGCGAAACCGACGATTTCTCCTACAATATCGTCAAGGATCCCGTGAAGATCCGCGACTTCCACGCCACGATCCTGCACCTCTTGGGCTTCGACCACGAGCGCTTGAGCTATCGCTACCAGGGGCTCGATCAGCGTTTGACGGGCGTCGAGAAGGCGCGGGTCGTCAAGGAGTTGCTGGCGTAGGTCCTTTCTGCCGGAAGGGACTATTGTGTGACGACCCGCCGGAGCACGTGGGGCTCTTCACTTGGCCCGAAACACGTTAGTGTCTTTCCGCAAGAGCGACCTCGGGCCGCTGCACCCTTTTTCCTCCAATCGGCAATTATAATGGTAGTGGGCAGTGGCCGGGGCAGGAAACCAGTCATGCCATGCCTGGGCAAGGACGGCACATAGCCCGCACTGAGTGACTAGACTACTTTGTTTTCAAGTTAACCCCAGAAGGAGAATGAACATGTTCAAGCGTTTGACAATGGTTGCTTTACTGGCCGGATTGCTCGGTTTTGCCTACACAACGTCGGCAATCGCTGCGGACAGCCAGGTCCGTCTCGTCGGAAAATTGACGAAGATTGCCGGCAAGACGCTCACCGTCGCCAGCACTGCGGACGACGGGAGCAAGAATGTTGTCATCACCTGCGACGACGCGACGAAATTCCGTTGTGACGCCGCCAACGCGTGCGTGAAGTTTGCGGACATCAAGGTCGGGCAGACGGTGCGGGTGTATTACACCAAGTCCAAGAACAACATTGCCGCGTTGGTCAATATCGCCAAGCCCGGCTCCAAGTAACACGGTGCGGCGGTGAACCGCGGGGCCGTGTTTCCCGATTCAAGGATGGTCTAAATCTCGGAGGATGCATAGGCGGCGCCTACGTCCAAGCAGCGGCTCGGACGTTTCGGCGCCGCCCTTATTTTGTTCTCGGTCGCCAATCCTTCGTGCCAAAAAAACGCCACGACTATGGCGGGCAGGCATCGTCCGGGTCTTGGTTGCTGGCGGGGAGGAACTCGCGAGGGACGTTGAAGAATCCGCCTCCCATGCCGCCCATGCCCATACCGCCACCCATGCCGCCTCCCATGCCACCCATCATTCCGCCGCCCATTCCGCCGCCCATCATGCCGCCCCCCATGCCCATGCCCATGCCGCCCATGCCGCCGCCCATGCCGCCCATGCCACCGCCCATGCCCATGCTGCCCATGCCGCCGATCATGCCGCCCAAGCCGCCGAATCCGCCGGTCATCCCGGTTTCTCGGATGGGCAACACGAGATCGGCCACCGGGTAGACCTTGGTGGTCATATACTCATCGCTCTCCGCCTTGGTCGGCGAGGTGATCAGCAGCACTTCGTTGTGGATCACGTACTTCAGTTGCAATTCATCCAGCAACAGTTTCAAGGCCGAGCGGAGCGAAATGCCCTTGAGATTCTTCGTGACCGGCGTGCTTTCATCGACGCCCGCCTCCTTCAAGGCCGCGGAATCAAGCTGGATCTCGATATGGTGCAGGTCCTTCAGATAATCGACGACGTCCTTCAGCGGCGTCTCCACGAATTCGATCTGGGTCGGCGACTTCAGGGCTTCGACGATCTTCTTTTCGTTCGGGCTCGTCCGCGAGAGTTCCGTGGCGCTGTACTTTTCCTTGCGACGCGCCGTGAGTTCTTTCCAGACTTCGGCATCCGGATAGACGATCGGCGGGTCGTCGGGAACGGCGACATGCGACTTCTCGCTCTGAAACATGGAATCGAGGTAGCCTTTCTGCGCGGCGATGCGGACCGCCATGGCGTTGGAGTAGGCGTCCGTGCTGCGAGCGGTGAGCACGGCTGTGACCGCCATCGGTCCGGCGTGCGGCAGGGGGGAACGGTGGATAACCTTTTCGGCCTCGAACGCGGCCGACTCTTCCGCCAAGCGGTGCCGGCCTTCGGCCATCAACGCATCGAAACGTTCCATCAACTGCTTGACCTTCCTCTGGTCCTGCTGAAGCGCCTCGTTGGCCATTTCCTGTTCGCGTTTGGCCATCTCTTGTTGAATGCGCTCCTGCTCGCGGTGCGTGAATTCCTCCCCGCGACGCTTGATTTCTCGGCCCGTGGTGCGGAGCATTCCCATCAAGCGGTCGCGCATTTCCGGCCGGAGTTGGGTCTCGGCGGTCAGATCGTTGGTCTTGTTCTGAATCATGGTTGCCGCCTTGGCCGGATCGACCATGACCGCGCCGCGGGCCTGATTGATCGTGTTCTGCACGTCCTTCTGCCACTGCTCTTCCAAAGCGTTGACCTGATTGATTTCCTGCCTGGCGGCGGCGCCTTCGGGCGGGGGAAGTCCGTTGTTGTCGCCCTGCAGGTCCAGATCGCCTTGACCGCCGACGACCGGCGCATTGTCGCCCGCCTTGCCCACCACACCGGCAGCACCGCCGGCGGGAACCAGAACATGGCCGGCCTTCCTGGCAATGGCGTCCTTGACCGCCAGGGCCTTAAGGTCGTTGGGATTGCGGCTCAGGGCTTCGTCCGCCAACTTGCCGGCGCTGTCCAGGTTGTCGCCATTGAGGGCCTCACGGGCCAGATCGGCCAGGCCGCGTCCGCCCGCTTCAATCTCCTTTTTCGCGTTGAACAAGCTTGCGCTATCGATCAAGGGCAAGGTTCGGCCACCGTCGACCTTTGCCTGGTTCACCAGGCTGGCCAGATAGGCGTTCTTGGCATCCGACTTCAATTCGGGAATGTCCCATGCCAGCTTTTCCGCGCCGGCGGGACCATCCACGGCGATCTCCACTCCCGAAGGCTGCTTGGCCGCAGTCGACTTCGTAGTGCCGACCACCACTGTGTCGCGGTCACTGCGGAGGGGCGGAAAAGTCTTCGGATAAACGTCCATGCCCTCGGGCCACTTCACGCTGTCTCCAGCCTTGGGCCAGAGCACCGAGCCGTGAACGGCCCGCGCCAGACCGGTCCCGTAGTCGCCGGCATCCACACTGGCCAGTTCAGGCGCCACAATCCCGCCCGTGCGCGCGGCCAGGGTGCCGAGCAACTGTTCTTGGATTTGGGGACCGACTCCAAAGGCGATGAACGGCGCGCGCTGGGCAACGAGATCGTTGACGAGGCGGTCGAGTTGATCGGTCGTGAGCACATTGGCCCGGCTGCTGCCGTCGCCGATATAGACGATGGCCCGCGCCGACTTGCTATCGCTGGCAAAACTCTTGGCGGCCGCTTCCAGGGCCTTCTCCAGGTCGCAGGCGCCCAGCGGGGTCCGCTGATTGAGCGCGCTCAAGGCCGCGGCCATCTCCGCACTGCTGGGGGCCACGAAGCCTTGGGTCAAGGGTGTCGCGTTCAAGTCGAAGGCCACGAGCTTGACGCGATCGTTCGCGTCCAGCTTCGAGAGCGTCGATTGCAACGTGGCCAGCGACTTGGCACGATAATCGCCCGTCTGGCTGGCCGCCGTGCTGACAAGAATCACGACGTCGCGAGGTCCATTGGCCTTCGCTGGCGACGGCTTGAGTGTCAACGCAAAGACGTTGCTCCCGTCGGCCTGGGTAAATCCATCGAGTCGGGCTGCCTCCCCGCCCAATGCTCGGGTTTGTACGGTCGTGGTCAACGCCACGCCCAAGAGGGTTGCCAATGGCAACGACATCCAATGCAAGAAACACGGATACTTCGACATGCCTATTCTCCCGGCAATTGTCTGGGTGGGTCCGTGTACCGTGATCCGTACCGGCAACGGGCACCACGGGGTTCGAGGGAAAATGATTGGAATTCCCAATGGCCAGCTAGCCATTGGACTAACCTACATTTTACCCCCGCAACACAAGAAATTCCACACGTTCAGATCCGAATTCCGCGACAAGTGCCGCGTTTCGAGGGGCGTGAAAAATTAGCTTCTAAACCAATCTAATTTGGCATGCAATTTGCGGACAATTATGGCGCCTTGCCGCCAGGGGCGACTGAGTGGAGGAGCCTGATTCGGGCTCGAATGGCGTCGGCCAGGGCCCTATCGTTCCCGGCGGTTGCCAAAGCGAGGGCCTTCCGGTAATGCTCGACGGCCTCGGCGAGCCTTCCGCGGTCTGCGAGGACATCGCCGACCATGACGTGGGCCTTCACGTAGTCGGGCTTGATCTCCAGGGCCTTGTGGAAGTGGTCGATGGCCTCGTCGACCTCTCCGCGGCTGGCCAACGCGCCTCCGAGATTGCTGTGCGCCGGCACGTAGTCGGGCTTGATCTCCAGGGCCTTGCGGAAGTGGTCGATGGCCTCATTGACCTCTCCGCGGCCCACCAAAGCCACGCCGAGGTTGTTGTGGGCCTCGGCGAAATCGGGCTCAATCTGCACGGCCTTGCGGAAATGGTCGATCGCCTCGTCGGCCTCTCCGCGGCCGGCCAAGGCCTGGCCGAGATTGAAGTGGGCGTCCACGCAATCGGGATCGATCTCCAGGGCCCAGCGGAAATGGTAGATCGCCTCGTCGACCTGTCCGCAACCGGCTAAGGCTATGCCCAGGTTGCTATGGGCCTGCATGTAGTCGGGTTCAATCTCCAGGGCCTTGCGGTAATGCGCGATGGCCTCGCCGACCTGTCCCTGGCCAGCCAAGGCAAGGCCCAGATCGTTGTGGGCCTGAATGTTGTCGGGCTTAATCTCCAGGGCCTTGCGGTAATGGTAGATGGCCTCGTCAATCTGCCCGCATTCGGCCAAGGCGAGGCCCAGGTCGTTGTGGGCAACGCCATTGTCCGAAGTGCAAGCCAAGGCGCGGGTCCATAACCGTTCGCTGTTCTGCCAATACGAAGTCTGTTGCCAGGCGCAGACCATCAGCCCTGCCACGACCAGCAGCGAGACGGCTGCCAACGGCCAACGACGATAGCGCCAAGTGTCGGCGACGCTGCGCGGCGCCCCAGACCAAGACGAGGCATACGCCAATTTGCGGCAGGTATAGGAAACGGTCGGCCATCACCCCCACACCCACTTGGACAAAACCGATTGTCGGTACCAATGTGCCCAGGTACCAGAACCAGCCCACGGCCAGCCACCGCTGTCCGCGCCGCGCCCCCCACAAGGCCCCGGCGGTGAGCAACGCCAGCAAGAGCCCCGCTCCCAACGCCGGCCAGATATTCTTACTTTCCATCGGCGCGACCGGATAGGCCGCTACCAGATTCGCCGGCCAGAAGGTCTTGCCGAGGTAGCTGACGTACAACACCGCCCCACGTTCAATCCGTGCGGACATCGGCACGGATTCCAGAGGTGTGACCGTACCAGCGGATTGCTGGGCCAGGAAGGCGATTGCGGCGAAGGCCGCAACCAGGACCAACAAGGGGATTTTCTCTACAACCAGCCAGTAATCGTAGGCTGGGACCAGATCCAGGGCACCCCGGGTACGCCGGCTCCCTGGTCCGCTACTACTCCCTGCTCCCTGCTCCCTGCTCCCTGCTCCCCGCCACCTCCTCAACGGCCAGTAATCCAACAACAGGAAAAGGAATGGCCAGGTCACTAACATCGGCTTGGCCATCAGCCCCAAGGTCAAGGCGGCGGTGACCGACAGGTAACGAGCCACGCTCGGGCCGCGGGCGTACCAGGCGTAGGCGCAAAGCGCCAAGAGGCCGAACAGCCCGCTGAGCATGTCTTTCCGCTCGGTGATCCAGGCCACCGACTCGACGTGCAGCGGATGCACGGCGAAGAGGGCGGCCACCAAGGCGCTCCGCCACTGGCTGCCCGTCATCGCCCGCAGCACCAGGAACAGCAGCAGGGTATTGGCCGCGTGCAGTACGACGTTGATCAGGTGCATTCCTGCGGCCAGTCGGGCACGGTCCGGTGGGTGCTCCCCGGACCTCAGCAACTGGGCGTCGGCCATCAGCGAGAGCAGCGTGAGCGGATGCCACTGCGCCGAGACGTGATGGGTAAAGGCCCAGGCAATGTCCTCGCCGGTCAGGCCCCCACGCACGTGCGGGTTCTCGTAAACGTACTCATTGTCGTCGAAGTTGACGAAGTCGTGGCGGCCCGTTTGGCCAAAGATGGCAATCACCGCCAGCAGCAGAAGGCCGCAGACGGCCGGAAGGCCGTAGAGTCTGCGGACGAGAGTTGCCGAACCCGAGGCGACGCGATCGACGGTGCCCGTCGCGGCCCTATGCTCCGAGCGTTCAGGATCGCGGGGCTCCGGCACTCGTTGCTTCTTGCGTCTTCGCGTCATTTAGACCCGAGCAATGAGAAGAACAGATCGATCGCATCCAGAGTGCAATCGGAAACCGGCTGCGACGAAGATTGAAATTGCCACTCGGCAGCGGTCGTGGCATCGGCAATTGCAGCGGCAGGCAGCGGGCCGTAAGCGGTGACCGGGAAGGATGAAGTTATGGGCGAAGTTGTTGTATCCGTCACTCCCCCGCTGTAATCCAGGACCCGCGACTTGTAGACCATGTCGATGGCCGTGCAGGATGGGAAAGAATCAATCGGGCCTGTTATTCCGGAGATCGTGGCCAACGCCCCGGTGAAGGTCACCGTGCCGAAGTTTGGCAGTATGATGGAAGTCCCTTCCACGATCCACTCCGCCGAGGCCCGCTTCGCCTTGGAGTTGCTTTCTGTGATGGAGAAGTGCCAATTTTCCGTGGTGGCCTTGGTGGCGGCGTTGATCGTCGAGTCGGTGATCGTCGACGTGAACTGGCCCGATCCGATATAGGTGACGCTGGCCGTAATTGCATCCCCAGGTTGAACCACCGCCGCCATCGAGTTGCCGTTGGCGTCAGTAGCTTTGGTAATCGTTACCCCGGCCCGCGGAAACATCTCGTACCAGGCATAATAGGTGGCCGTGCCATCGGAAATTTGCGAGAAGGTCCCGGTCTGTTCCACCGTGGAGTTGGTATAGCCGTCGATTCCCACCCAAATCGAGGCCGAAGCGTAATGGTTGCCTGTGGTCGTGATGGCCGGGACGGTCCACGATCCACTGACGGCAGTTACCGCGCCCGCCTTCCTCGGGACGGCGTAACCTGACCAGTTGGGGCTTGTTACTGCGCCTTGGGCCGCGGCCTGCATGCCCGCGGCAGGCAGCCCCGCGATTGCCGACAACACGCGGCGCTCTTCCAGCTTCTCAAAACGCAACTGCTTGTTTTTCCAGCCCTTGCTTTTCATGTTTCTGTCTTCTCCGAAAATGGCATCGAAAGTTGCATCGGCTCGCGCAAATCGCATCGGATCGGTTCCGGCACGGCATCGGAGTCAAACTCTAACCGCTAACTCAGTTAGCGGTTAAGGCCTGAGCTCGGTGCCGACGACCTTGGCGCCGACCCCGTCACCGGGCTGCGTTTGCGCGACAGCAGCAGCCTTCAACTTGTGGGCCTCGGCCTTGTCAGCGTTACGTTTTCGCCGTACCCGTTTCTTTCGTTTGTCGTCTCTTGCGTGTCTGGACATTTCTGAACCTCCTACCGCGCCTCGTGGGCCATCTTGAACTGATGCTCACTACCCGGACGCATGACAACCTCCTTTTTGCTGGCCTGAGAACCATTCTACAGCTATGTGCAGGAGCGATCAAGTTCCACACCGCCCCATCGCCGTTTCATCGCAGCCGGCCGGCGGCCTGGGCGAACGCTTGTTCCATGGCAACGATCATGGTTCCCGCCGAGGGAAACCGGGCCGTCGGGTCGCTTCGCAGTGCCAGGTCGATGGCCGCGGCCACCGGCGGCGGAATGGACGGATTCCGCAGCGCCAACGGCACCGGATGGTCGTGCAGGATCACTGCCAGGGGATCGCGATTTTGGAAGTCGTAAGGGTACTGGCCGGTCAAGACATAATAGAACGTGGCGGCCAGGCTCCAGAGATCGCTCGCCTGCAGGCAGTTCTGGAAACCGGTTAGTTGTTCCCGCGGCATGAAACCATGACCGAGCCGAAAATCACCGGTGGCCGTCAGGCCCGAGAATCCCGCCAACTCGAAGTGCTTGGCCAGGCCGAAATCGCTGATCAGCGCGAACCAGGCTCCGGCACGGTTCTCCAGAAGAATGTTCTGCGGCTTCAGATCACGGTGGACGAATCCCTGTTGATGGGCGTGTTCCAATGCCGCAAGACACTGCAGGAGCAATGGCCGGACTTCCGCCAAGGTCAAGCGGCCTCCGCGACCGGTCATCGCCTCCGTGAGGCTCTTTCCGCTGCAATAGTGGGTTACAAAGTAGAAATCCTGCCCTGCCCAACCCATCTCCAAGACGCTGGCGATGCCCGGATGTTGCAAGGTCCGCAAGGCGTCGATCCCTTGGAGAAACAAGGAACCCTCGGCATCAGCTCACGGCAACCGCCGGCCGCACGATTTTCACGGCCACGAGCCGTCCGTCCGACTTTCGGACCGCGCGATAAACAGTTCCCAAAGTCCCGCTTCCCACGGCATCCCCCATCTCGTAGGCGTCCAGTCCGGAACCCTGTTTGACTGTGCCGGACGGTGCGCTGGGTCGGAAGTCCACGGTCTCTGTGTCGGGGGCGGTGGCGCCGACACCCAACTCGATCCGCACGTTGATCGTCGTTCGGCCGACGGTGATCTGGTCGCCAGACGTGAGATCCACCTCCGCCTGGCATGGCGCGGCGGCCGGATCGCCGGGCGTTGAATCCGCAGGTTTTCCACATCGCTGGCCATTGACGTAAATCCCGTTGCGGCTACCCAGATCGCGGATGCGGACGCGCGGCGGCACGACCTCTAAGAGAAAGTGATGACGCGATACCTGGGGATCGCCGGTGATCCGCGCGTGGCAGTCCGCGCCGCGTCCAAAAAGGAACGTCTCGTGCCGGTCGAATACGAACCCCTGGCCTTCGATCGGTCCGGAAACGACTTGTAAAATGACCCTGGAATCGTGCTTGCCGCCGGGCGCCATGCCGGCGCCAGGCGAAACGTGCGTGGAACCGGCTGGAATGCGGACGGTTGTCTCGCCCGAAATCTCCTTGAGTACTGCGGCCAACGGCGGCGTCTGGTCGAGTTTTGCAGCGACTGCCTTGATGAGAATCTTGGCCAGGCGGCGAACCTCGCGATCGGGCGAACTCCTCAGATCGCCGAAGAGCGACGACGCGCTTGGATCGCGGAAGTCTTCGCTGCGGAAGAGCAACGTGTCGCGGCCCGATTGCTCGACGTGCTCCAGCCACAATCCGGGAACCGCGGCCAACGCCCGCAGGCCCGTGTAAATCACCAGCGCCGCAAAGTGATCCAGTTCGGACGACAGCGGCACGGCGGTGTTCCGCCCGGGATGCTGGTAGGGCGCCGTTCCGACTTCAAGACTGGGCAGTCCGACCAGCGCCGGCACGCACATATTGTCGTAATCGACCAAATTGAGCCTGCCCGCTTTCGTGACGAGGACGTTGGCGGGTTCCAGATCGCCGTGAACGACCTGGGCCTCAGCCAACTCCTGGACGAGGGCCGCCCAGTGCCGCGCGGCCTTGGCCATCGAGGTCCCCTTACCGGCCAGGCACCGCGCGCGAGCGTACTGGAAGAGGGTCGCGCCCTTCGGCCCAATCCATGACCAGCAGAGGATACCAGGCGTCGTTCCGCGGCCAGTAAATGCCGTCGTCGTGGTATCGAAAGCCGACCAGACAGGATGGCTTATGACCCTGCAAATACTTGGCGATCTCGTCGTAGCGCTCGCGTCGCTCGAACAACTCGGTGTTGAACGTGCGGAGGGCCAGCGGCGCTCCGTCGGGCGAGATCGCCTTGTAGACGACGGCAGAAGAACCGCTGCGGGCCCGCGGCTCGCCCCCCGCGGTCGTTTCGATGCCGCATGCCTGCAAGCGCGGGTCGCGGAAGGCGACTCGAGGATTTTTCAGCGCGGCGCGGAGGTCGGAGGGCAGGGGCCAGGACATGCTCGGGGGAGCCTCGTGTTTTCGTGGGATTGATTTCCAGTCGCTTCGATGTCTTCTGGGCCGATTGGAAATCGGCGTTACGCGAAGTACGAATCACTACTTGCCGCGGGGCCGGCTGCGCAGCTCCGCGGCCAGTTTGAGCAATGCTTGAATTTCGGGTGTGCCGGCAACTCCCATGTCGCCGCCGTCCGACGCAGCCTTGCGGCAAGGGCTGCCCGGCAGCAGCCTGAAGTCCAAACTCTTCGGATCGGCAAACCGCGGCGGCGTGTTGAGGCATCCCTTGCCCGGCACTGCCCGGTTCGCGTACGGATTGTCGCCAAAAACGTCGCAATGCTCGATCGCAGGGCTGTCGTTGGCAGCATTGATTGTGGAAACGATGCAGTCGGACACGATGCTCGACATGCCGGACAACTGCAGGGGCCCGTCGATCGTGCAATGCCGCAAGCGCGAGTCCGCGCCACAATTGGCGCCGCCACAGACCAAGACATTCTGAAACGAGCACGATGCCTTGAAATCGACATGCACGAAGAAGACGCTATCTTTGGCGACGACATCTCCGTCGACACGAACTCCGGCCGCGAACGCGCTCTGCTGCGAATCGAGTTTGCTCGCATGGATGTGTCCATGCACGAGCACGCCGCGGAGGAAAAGCGCGGTCTTGTCGGCGGTGATGGCAGTTCCCAGCGGTCCTCCCGAACCGGCGTGCACGATCACCAGCCTTTCCAACGACAACTGGGGGGAATGGACCAGGAAGTTTTCGGAGTAGCTGTTCTGCGCCCCCGCCGTGGTAATGACGGGCACGAGGCCCCGCTTGCCGCAGATCGTGAGTCCCTCCTTGCCGGAGGGAACCACGATCTGTTCCGTCCACGGCCCGGCCTCCTCGATTTGGATCGTGGCATTGCCGGCAGCATTGTTGACGGCCTCCTGGATGGTTTTGGCGTCTCCCTTGCCGTCGTTCCGCACGCGAACCAGCGGGCCGAGATCGACCACCGCCTTCTCCAGCTCCGCCAGTGACGGCTTTCGCTGCGGATCGGCGAGCACGGCGCTGTCGGCATATTGAGTCTTGAGCCGCTCAACGAGCGGCTTCAGTTCATACAAGTCGCCGTCGTGGAACCGTCCAGCCGCTTGGGCATACACCGCTTCGGCCTCCCTCTCGCGCAAACCCCGCTTCGCCTCCTTCGCGGCGGCGTCCAATTCGGCTCTGTTCGCGGTGAACCAGGGGAGACTGCCGTACTTCTCTCCCAGCGCGGTCAGCAGCGCGTCGCTATCCGCGTACTTGCGCTTATCCAACAGTTCGCGGACCTTGGCAAAGTCCTTCGTTGCCAGCAGGGCCCGGTAGGGCGCGATGTCGGCGCCCAGCGACTGCGCCTTGTCGAAATATCGCTCGGCGCTTTGGACATCCTGGCCCGCAAGGCCCAGCAGGCCGGCTGCCAGCCAATCGCCGGAATCTTCACGACGCACTACGAGTGCGAGTAGTTTATTCATGGCCTTCGGCCCCAGATCAGGCCAGGCGAGCAATTCCCGTTTGTCGTTGGGAAGCGTGGCCGTGATCCCTTCCGCGTCCGCCTTGTTCAACTCGCCATTGATTCCGCGCAGCGCCAGGTCGCTCTTCTTCAAGGGTGGATCGGCCTGGTTGATCGTGGCCAGCATGCGGTCCTTCAAGCCGGCCATCCGCCGGACTTGTTCGCGCCGCTGCGCTAAACGGGCGGTCAATTCCGACGCCTCGAAGTGGACCTTCGCCAACTCCTTTTCCGCTCCCTGAAAATCCCAGCCCGCCACGCGGCTCTCGACCACCGCAAGCCCCTTGGCGAAGGTCGCGTCGAGTTGGCGCTGTTTGCGCAACTCCGCCGGCAAGGCCGGCGTTTCCTGCCCCGCGGGGGCCTCTGCTTGTTTCTCCGCTGGCGATGGGGCTTGCCTCTCGGCCCGATCGATCTCGGCCATCAGCTTCTTGGCCCGGCCTGCTGCGGGAACCGGACCGTAGGTTGTGAGGGCCGCCTGCAGGACCGCCCGCGCTTGGACGAACCGCTGCTGACGCAGGTATTCACGGGCATCGGTTTCCACTCCCTCGAAAGCAGCGTCCGCCTCGGTTTCGATGCGGTGCATCGCCTCCTTGATTTGCTGCTGCGACAGCGGATCGTGGAAGCGGCCAGACAGGGTCGAGTACTCGCGGATCGCGTCGGCGAACTTCCGCTGGGCGACCAATCGATCGGCTCGCCCCTGGGTGTCGGCCCAGGCTTCTCCCCATGAGGAACCCTGGATCGGCCAATTGGGCTGGGGATCCGGCGTGCCCGCCCCGTCGTTCTTGGCGTCGTCCGGCGCCGAGGCCGCGGAGGTCTTCCCTTTCGCGGCCGCCCCTTTTTCTTCTGTCGATGGGGGAGGCTTTTTCGGCGCCTTCCTGTCCGTGCCCGCTCGACTGAAAATCAGTGCCATCACGATCGCCACGAGGACCACTGCGGCCGAGGCCGACGCGGCGACGGTCTTCCAGGTATTGCCGCGCGTGGCGGCCGCCGCTGTTTTGGCCCCCGGGCCATGCGTTTCCTGTTGGCGGCCGCGAATGGTAGACCCGCTTGTGCCGGTTTTCGGCGCCCGAGAACGCGAGTCATCCTTCGCCGGGGAAGCAAGCATCGCTTTCCGGAGCAGCGCCTTTCGCACTGGGAGTCGCGCCCTCGTGCACCAAATCGTCCAGCCAGTTTTGTGCCGGCTCGGATCGTTTCGGGCAACTGGGGGCCAGCGGCGGAACGGCGCCGGGCTTTTCCAAACAGCTTTCCAAGGCGACGATGACCTCGGCCATGGTCTGAGGACGGTCTTCCGGCCGCTTTGCCAGCATCCACCGGATCGCCGCGTCGAGCGTTTCAGGGCAATCGGGGCGAAACTCCGTCACCGACGGAATTGGCTCGCTACGGTGGGCCAGGATCCGCTTCATGATGGTCTCGCCCACGTACGCCGGACGGCGCGTCAACAAGAAAAACAGCGTGCAACCCAGGCTGTAGATGTCCGAACGATGATCGGCGGAACGGACGTCCTCGGCTTGCTCGGGCGACATGTAATCGATCGTTCCCAAGATCTGGCCGGTCCCGGTGATTTCCATGGCGGCAGCAGCGTCAACTATTTTCTCGATCAGCCGCGCCAGTCCCATGTCGAGGATCTTGACCACGCCCTCATGGTCCAATAACAGGTTGCTGGGCTTGACGTTGCGGTGGACGACGCCATGTTTGTGGGCGTATTCCAGGCCGCGCGCCGCCTGCTGCATGCAGTCGATCGCCTGCCGGAGCGGCAGCGGCCCTTGCTCCTTGACGATGGCGGACAAGTCACAGCCAACGACATATTCCATGACCAGGTAATGAGTACCGGCATGCTCGCCGGCGTCGTAGGCCGTAACGATGTTGGGATGAGAGAGTCGCGCCGCGGCTTTCACCTCTCGCTGGAACCGCTCGATGGCGCCGGCCTGCTTGATGGCCGCCGCCGAAAGGACCTTGACCGCCACCACGCGCTCCATCCGTCGATGCTGGGCCTTCAGCACCACGCCCATGCCGCCCTCACCAAGCATATCGAGCACGACGTATTCGCCCAAGACCAGCGACTTGCCCTCATAGACCGCCTTGGCCTGGTACTTGGTGAGCTTTCCGGCCCGATACAAGAGGGTCACCAACGCCTGGACATCGCGGGGCCGCTGCGCCGGCGGCAGGCTGTCCTGAAACTTGGCGAGATCGGCGGCCGACATCACGCCACTCTGCGTCAAGCGCTCGACGAACTGCTCGATAGAGATCAACATAGCCTTCTTCACCGGCAAGAGGTCTCACACAAGTCAACTCTTCATTATAGAGGGATGCCTGGGCATCGCAACAGGGTGCCATATTTCCCATCTTTCCTAAATTATTATGAACCAACGAAAGTTGACAAACGTATAGTATTTCGTGCAATCGTATAGTATTTCGTACAATCAAGGGGAGAACAATATGGAAAACCGCATCAGCCAATACGAGAACGAGGTCAGAGAACGCGAAGATCGCCGTCATGGGGAGCCGCAACCCATTGCCGCGATCCTGGCCGAGCTTCTGGCGCAGTATCAGACCCGCTTTCCTGAAGTCCGCATCGCCGTGGTGAAAACACCCGCAGTCGCCGTTTGACGTTTGGTGGGCCGAGGTCGTCGCATCGGCCACCGAAAGGGAAATGGCGACTTCATTGACATCGGACCTTTAGTGAGTACATTATTTAACACTACGATCCTTCTTTGTGGCTTCCGGGAGAATCTTCGATGAGACGAATTCCTCTTCGCTGTTCACGTTTGATTTGGGTGACCTGTGTCGCGTGCGTTCTTGCCCGCGGTCTGTTCGCACGGGCCGACGAGGCGATGCGGACATGGGGGGACGTGAGCGGCAAATACAAGGTGGAAGCCCGCTATTCGGGTATGACAGGCACCAAAGTCAAGCTCACCCGGGAGAACGGAAAGAAGCTTGAAATCGAGCTCAAGCAGTTAAGCGCGGACGACCAGAAGTATATCGAGTCGCTCAATTCGAATAACCCGTTCAAGCCGGCCAAGGATGATGATTCCGAAGAGGCCGGCGACGTCCAGCCGCGGGCGGTTTCCGTCGACTGGTCCGCGTCGCAAGCGATTCGATTGGAGAGCCCCGGCACTGACTGGACTGCACGGGTGGCTCCGCATCCCGGCTGGGGGGTAAAGCCGAAGACGGTCACGTTGCCCCCCAAGGTCGACTTTTTCGAGGGGATCAACGGAATGGCGGTCAATGTTGTCGCCAAGAAGGCCCTGGTTTGCTTCCACTTGGGGCATCACGACGGCGGCTCCAAACTTCGCCTGGTGTTGTGCGATCTGGCGGAGGGAAAGCCGGTGCAATCGCCACGGCGGAAGCCGAGATGGCGCCAATCGCGCTGGGCGACGACGGCAATCGGGTTCTGATGCGGCGCGACGCATTTGGCTTCGGCAACCATGAGACGCTCGAACTCTGGACGATCAGGGGAAAGACGATCCGGCGGATGCTCTCGTGGACGGCCTACGACGACGGCTGGAAGCCCAACCGCGACGTAAACTGGGCCGAGTTCGTGGATGCCGATCACCTGCTGACATCGAGCGCCAACGGCAAGATCGCCATGTGGGATCTCAAGACCGCCCAGCCGCTCTGGCACTTCCAAACCACGGGCGGCGCAACGCCTTGCCTGAGTGGCGATCGCAAGACGCTGGGCTTCTGCACGAGCGATCGGGTGGGGCTGTTCGATATTGCCAATCGCAAGGTCATTGCGATGGCCTCGACTCCAAGGACGCTGACTTGGCCGGTTACGGCCTTTAGTCCCACGGGAAAACGCTTGGCCTGCATTGCCCAGAACCGCATCCTCGTTTGGGACACCAACAACGGCAAACTGCTTGCCGACTTCGAAACGCCGGGCATCAACCTGTTGGGGGGCATTGGCTTTCCCGACGACAGATTCCTGCTCTGTGGCAACAAGTTCCTCGTCGAGTTGGAAAAGCAATTGAAGCTTTGGGAGTACAGTGGCGCCGAGCGGATGCAAACCGTCGGCAATCTAACCGTCGTGGCGCTGGCGCCGCACAATGCCCCGGGAGCATTGCTGGCGATCGACCTGCCTCACAAGGAAGCCCGTGACTTCCTGGCAAAGGCGCTGACGCAGCCCGACATCTTCGTCTTTCGGGAGGGGACGAAGGTCAAGCTCGACGTTCGAAGGAGTTCCCGCGGGCGACCGGGACCATGTCCGCCAGGTCTTAACGCAGAAGCTTGCCGGCATGAAATGTCCGGTGGACGACAAGGGGACCATTTCTCTCGTTGCAAACGTCACCGCTCCCACGGAACGGGCTGTGTCCTTCATGCACTCGGGCCAATACAGGGTGACGGAGTATTTCACGGAGTTGCGTTTCGTCTACCATGGAGATGTTGCCTGGTTCGCAAGCGGTTCCAATATTCCTGGCGTCGTCACTCTCCGGCTGGGAGAGAACGTCGAGGGTGTCCTACGTAGGGCGAGTGCGAAGCCGAACATCAAGTTCTTCGACGAAGTCGTCTTGCCGACGTTCCTGCAAAAGCCTTCCTCTGGCAGCGGAGCCTCCGGCCGACAAACAATCGGCGCGTTGCAAATAACGACTTCTGGGTTGCAGTGAGCGTTGTTTCTCGTTCGCCCACAGGGCGAAGAACGGGACAGGACCGATATTGATGGGCCGGGAGGCCGAAGAGATCACCACGCCGCCCGGCAGCCCGAGAATCCTGATCCGCACTCGCCAGGGTCGCTTGCAACGCTCGTGTGCGGCAACTAAAATGGCGGCAAGCGTTTTGAGCGCCGAACCAACGGCGGCGGCCTTTGCCTGCCAATGTGCCGTGGCCATTGGCTCCCGCCTCCACGATTCATCCTGCCAACCACCTAAAGGGGGTCTGTTATGTCTAGCCGCTTTGGACGTCGGGAGTTCCTCAAGCATTCTGCAGGCGTGGCCGCCCTGGCGGCCGGCGCTTCGGTCGTGGGCGCGCCAGCCGTCCTGGCCGAGCGATCGCCCAATTCGAAGCTGAACGTGGTCTGTATCGGCGCCAACGGGCGGGGGATGGCCCACGTGCCCGTCGCGGCCGGCGAGCACCTGGTCGGGTTGGTCGACATCGACGACCGGCGGATGGGTGCGACCTTGGACTGGCTGGACAAGAATGTCCCCGGCACGCGGTCGAAGGTTAAGACCTACTACGACTACCGCAAGATGTTCGACGAGATGCACAAGGCAGTCGACGCGCTGTTCATCGCCATTCCGGACCACAGCCACGCCTGTGCCACGATGACGGCCATCAAGCTGGGCAAGCACGTCTATTGCGAGAAGCCGTTGACGCACGATATCTACGAGGCCCGTGCCCTGGGCGAGGCGGCGCGCCAGTACAAGGTCATGACGCAGATGGGCAACCAAGGGCACGCCAGCGAAAGCATCCGCGTGCTCCGCGAGTACCTCGAAGCCGGCGCGATCGGGACCGTGCAGGAGACGCACACCTGGACATCCCAATATTATGGCAACCAGGTGCGGAGGCCCGACGAGCCGGCGCCGAGCGGCGTACATTGGGACGAGTGGATCGGCCCGGGCCCCTGGTGCCATTATCGCGCCGGCCTGCACCCTGGTGGCGGCACACCTGCCTGGTACTTCTGGAAAGACTACGGCACGGGCCTGCTGCCGTGCGTGGGCGTCCATGCTTTTGACGCCGTTCACTGGGGCCTGCAATTGAAGTACCCGACGAGCGTCACGGTCGTCGAACAGGAGGAAAGCAATCCCGGAGTCTGGCCGGCGTTCACCACGCTATGCTATGAATTCCCCCGGCCGGGCCTTCCGCCGTTGAAGGCCTATTGGTACGGCGGGAAGCGCCGCGAGCAGATCGCCAAGGACCATGACGACCAGCTCTTCGGCGCCAAGAATCTCAACCATCCGCGCGTGGCCGACGAGCTGGCGGCCAAGTACGGCCGCAATCTGACCTCGTGCGGAACCATCTTCGTCGGCAACAAGGGCTACATGTACTGCGACGAGTATTGCGGCGGCGCGCGGATCGTGCCCGAGGAGCAGCACCGGCAGTACCCGCCGCCGCCGAAGAAGTATGCCCGGACCCGCGGCATCCACGCCGACTTTCTGCGGGCTGTCAAAGAGGGCGGCGATCCGCCCAGCTCCAATTTTCCCGACGTCGCCGGGCCGTATCTCGAGGCCCTCTTGGTCGGCAACCTGGCCCAGCTCGCTGGGGAAGGCAAGAAGGTCGAGTGGGACGGCGCGAACATGCGCTGCACGAACCTGCCGGAGCTGAATCAGCACGTCCGGCGCGAATATCGCAAAGGCTGGTCGCTCTAAGCCGCGTAAGGTCAAAGTACTCCGCCGAACCGTAACTCCGGCAATGCGGGCCAAGCCCATGTCGAGAATTTTCACCGTGCCTTTTTTGTCCAGCAGACAGGAAAAGGCGTCAGGAACCATTTGCGTGCAGGAAGCCATGCCACCAACGGTTCCTGATACCTTTTCCGAGTACTCCCAAAGGCGTTTTGCCCTGTTTTTCTCGCTCGGACAGCCCCGTGGCAGCCCCGAGTCAATCCCCTCTTCCTGGCCATAGCAAAAGCCTTGCGTAACTAATTGCTACGCAAGGCTTTATTGTCACCCTAATTGACACGATTCCGCATAGCCGCTAAGGTCAGAGCGGAAGCTGCCACAAATCCCTTGTTGCAGACCGCCTATTGAGAAAGGGAAACGATGGAACTCGAAACCTTGCCTCTTCTCCCGCATTTCCTTGCCTCGCCGCACATTGTCGAAAGGCATCGGCAACGGTCGCTCTCGATCTTGATATGCGTGCTTTCGCTGTCGGGCTGTGCAAACCAGGTTCCCATGCCTCCCCGTCCGGGTCTGCATCCCCGGCCCAGCGTACCAGAGTCACACGGCAACGCCGGATCCGAGGTTCGACGTTTCATTGCCGTGCGCCACGAACTACTGGTCGAGGCTGCCGAACGCGAATTGCCGAAAGCCTGGGAGTCGGTCGACGACTTCTGCCGTGCGACCCACTGCGACATCGTCGCATCGAGCATTCGCCAGAAGACCACCGACTCGCCGCCCAGCGCCACGTTGTCATTGCGGATTGTCCCGGACCAGGTCAACCACTTGATGGAGCGGATCGAGGCGGTCGGAAAAATCGTCGAGCATAAGACCGAGAGCGTGGATGAAACCGCTGCGGTAATTGACGTGGAGGCCAAGCTCAGAAACCTTACAGAACTGCGCGATCGATTGCGCAAAATGCTCGGAACTGCCAACGCAGGCGTGAAAGACATCGTGGAATACGTTAAGTAATTCTTTCCTCGCAACCCCACGCCCGGCCAGCCGACCTGATGGCCGAGCGTTTACGATTGTCCTCTCGATCCGCTCCGCGAAACGCGTTATTCTTCCGCCATGGCCGACATTATCCTTGCCACCCTCAATGCCCGCTACGCGCACTGCGCTTTCGGTCTTCGTTACCTCTTCGCCAACCTCGGCGACCTTCAACCGCGCGCCCGTCTCCTCGAATTCGACATCAACCAACGCCCGCTCGACATCGCTGAAGATATCCTGCGGAACGATCCTCGCATTCTCGGCCTTGGTCTCCACGTTTGGAACGCTTCACAGACCCTCATTCTCGTCCGTCTTCTCAAGCAACTCCGTCCCGCCCTCATCATCGTTCTCGGCGGCCCCGAAATCAGTCACGAAACCGACCAACAAGAAATCTCGCGCCTCGCCGACCACATCATCCCCGGCGAAGCCGACCTTGCTTTCGCCCAGCTTTGCCGCCAGTTCCTTGCCTCATCTGCCTCTCCTTCTCTTACTCCCGCTCATTCCCTTGCTCTTTCCCCCACTCCGCCTCCCCGCCCTCCGCTTGCCGACCTCGCTACGCTCGCGTTGCCTTACGATTTCTACACCGACGACGACCTCGCGCATCGCGTCATTTACGTCGAAGCCTCGCGCGGTTGTCCCTACGAATGCGAGTTCTGTCTCTCCGCCCTCGACGAAACGGTTCGCCAATTTCCGCTCGACCGATTCCTCGCCGCCATGCAGCGCCTTCTCGACCGCGGCTGCCGCCAGTTCAAATTCGTTGACCGCACATTCAACCTCGATCTGGAAACCAGCGCCGCCATTCTCCAGTTTTTCCTCGACCGTTACCAACCGGGGCTGTTCCTCCATTTCGAGATGATTCCCGACCGCCTTCCCGAATCGCTCCGTGTCCTCATCCAAAAATTCCCGCCCGCCTCGCTCCAATGCGAAGTCGGCATCCAAACCTTCAACGAGGAAGTCGCCCGACGGATCAGCCGCCGCCAAGACAACGCGCAAGCCGAGGAGAATCTCCGTTGGCTCCGCGCGCACACCGGCGTCCACATCCACGCCGACCTCATCGTCGGCCTGCCGGGCGAATCGCTCGACAGCTTTGCCGCCGGGTTCGACCGGCTCGTCGCGCTCGAGCCTCACGAAATCCAAGTCGGCATTCTGAAACGTCTCCGCGGCGCGCCCATTGCCCGCCATACCGCCCAGTGGCAGATGATTTACGATCCGCAGCCGCCTTACGAGATCCTCCAGAACCGCGATCTCGACTTTGCCACGATGCAACGCCTCCGCCGGTTCGCGCGCTACTGGGATTTGATTGCCAACAGCGGCCGCTTCGTCGAAACCGCACCGCTGATTTGGAAAAACAGTTCGCCGTTTCGCGAATTCCTCGCGCTGAGCGACTGGCTTTACACCGAGACGCGCAGCACGCACGGCATCGCCTTGCCGCGTCTGGCCCGTTTGCTGGAAAAATATCTCCGCGAGAAAAAAGAGTTTTCGGATATCTCGGCATCCGCAACCCACTCGCAAGCTCAGGGCCCTCGCGCCCGACAAGCGCGTCACTTGGCCGGTGCGTCGGACGATGCCGGTTGATTCGTCGTCGAATCGGCGCTGACAGGTTGTATTCGCATGTTGCCTCACCTACTGCCAGCTTGAGCGCGTGCCGGGCATCCAGATTGAGGAAGCCTTCAATCGGCCCCGCTCTCGGCCGTGCCGTCAATCATCTTCCGCGTCGGGTTCTGGGCTCCGCTGCGCTAACGGCCAGTGGCGCTTCGACGTTGTCCAAATCCGCTACGCTGCCTTTCGTGCAGGGTTGTGGGGAGGCTGCCGCTGACGGGAATGCTGAAAAGAAGGCGGAGGGCGGTAATCCCGCGGTGAGCGGACAATACTTGATCGGCCCCGACGGCACGATCAACTTGCGGCAGTTTGGGTGCGTGCGCGTGTCGGGCATGACCGTCGCCGAAGCCGGGACGGCCGTCGCGAAACAACTGAAGCAGCATCTCGATTCGCCCGAAGTCGCCGTTGAGGTCGTGGCCTACAACAGCAAGGTCTACTACATCATCACGCAAGGGGCCGGTTTGGGCGACAACGTCCGCCGGCTGCCGGTCACCGGCAAGGAAACGGTCCTGAACGCGATAAGCCAGATCAACGGGCTGTCGCAGGTTTCCAGCAAGAACATCACGATTGTCCGGCCGACGCCCGCAGGCAAGACGACCAGGCTGCCGATCGACTGGGACGGCATTGCCCAGCGCGGCAAGACCGCGACCAATTACCAGATCTATCCCGGCGATCGCGTCTACATCGCCGAAGACCGGCTGTTGACCATGACGAACGAGATGAGCAAGAAAACATCGCCCGTCGAACGCCTGATGGGCATTGTCGGCCTGGTCACCAGCACGGTGAATTCCATCGACGCCGCGCCAAGCGCCGAAGAAGCCCTGAAAACGCTTGCGCAGCGGGGTTATCTGACAAACGACGAACAGCTCAAGCAAGTGATCCTCGACGCGATCCGGCATCGCGCCGCCAAAGACAAGGCCGCCAGCGGCAAGAAGCAATAGGCGAGACCAGGTAGGCGAGTGGCACGCGCACAGGCTCGGGCCGCGGCCAAGACCGGCGCTAGGCAGCGCGTGGACCCGCGCCCCGCTAAAGACCTTTTAGTTCGATGCCGCGGCGCTCAGCCGCAAGACTCGCAAGAGCCGCTCCCGGTAGAAGCAGGTCGACGACGGCAAACGTGTAGAAGGTGGCTAGCCACGGCAGACTTTCATCACACTTCGGACCAAAGCAGCCTAAGTACGCCAGCAGGCCGACGAGGTGCATTGCCAGCAGCGCGATCAAGAAAGCCGCCAGGCCACGCACGCTGGACAGCCACGGCCCCAGCAGCCAAACGATCGTCCAGGCCGTGGCGAAGGTGGTCAAGAACATGCAGAAACTCTCTGCCGGACCCGGGGGCATCGAAAACAGCCCCGCCAAAAGCCGGCCGCCGAGCATTACCGCTACCAGGGCGATCAGGATCACCCACGCCTGGCGGCGGCGATTCTCCTTCAAGAGCACCAAGGGCGGCAACGCCAACGTCCAGAAGGCAACGGGCAGGTGGTAGTACCAGCGCCAATCCACGACCAGGGGCGGGCTGGATTGCAAGCCCCGCGCGCCCAGGTTTTGCAATGCGACGATGGTCAACCGGCCGTTTCCGATGGTCAAGGGTCCTCGCCACGAGTACGAGCAGACGCCGCCTCAGCCATACTCGAAGTTTCCGGAGTCGATCTCGCGGCCATCTTGGCGGATGCTGAACCACGGCGGCGCGGGTCTCGGGTCGAGTCCCTGACGGAGACAATTGTTCCCGTCGGCGTCGAGCAACTGGTAATTCAAGATGAGCAGGCGCCCGCGCGCGAGGCTTGGATCCGCGGCGTCAGCGGTCCGGCGGGGTGGACCGCTGAAATCGCGGTCTTTGCCTCCGCCGGCGCTTCCCGGTCCTGAGCATTGCTCGGCGGGCAAACCGCCCTGTCCGCGCCGGCCGTCATGCTCGGCATCAACAGGGTCCCAATCAATGCGGCCAATAAGAGCTTGCAACGGTTCATGCGTTCTCTCCAAACCGGTCGTCCCCATCATACCCCCTGCGAACCTTCGGCACCAGTCGGGAGAGCCAACGCGGCAACCCGGCGAACTCGAAAACCCGCTCGGAGAGGAAAAGGAGAGGAAAAGGCGGCAGCCACCGAATTTAGAGTATCTGTATGATATAGCAAAGCAAGCGACCCTGGAAAACGCTAACATTCTTTCCTCTCTCTAAGAGAATCGCTATCCGTTGTCATCTGTGCATATTACCAGCAATACCCAAATTCGGTGGTCGCGGTAGGGACCGCCCTTGCGGGCGGCCCCCCGCACAGATCCGTACGTGAAGCACTACTTCATACGGCTCCTACCTCGAGTAATTACGACCAGGGCTCCGGCGGGATCTCCGCTTTGCCCTGCTCGTACGCCCCGCGATCCGATTCCACCCGTTCGACCCCAAGGCACATCTCAGTGGCTGTTGGATCCTCTATGGGGGAGTAGCGAAAGGCGAGCCAGGAGGCGAACGGCAGCATGAGCGCGAATGATAGACTACTCAGTCGTCGGCATTTCCTTGGCACGGTGGGCGTCGGGGCCGCGGTCCTCACGACCGCAAGGACTCTCGTTTTCGGCGCGAGTCCCGCCAAGCGGGCGATGTCCCACCGCGAGCGGATCGAGAAGGCCCTGGCGCTTGAGGAAACGGATCGGCTGCCGTTCGGTTTCTGGCGGCACTTCCCCAATCAGGACCGAGCCCCCAGGCATCTTGCCCAGTTGTCGTTGGAACTTCAGCAGAAGCTCGATCTCGACTTCATCAAGTTCAGCCCCTACGGGTTGTATTCCCTCGTGGACTGGGGCGTCACGCTCGATATCGCGGAAGTTCTGGCTAAAGAAGACTTCGACCAGTTCTTTCATCCCTTCCTGCGTGCTGACGTTCACCGGCTTCTCCGCCTTCTTTTTCGGAAAACCAGCGACATCCTCCATATTGAGTATATTGCCTTTGACGTTGAAGGTGAACAACTTGTTCATTGTATACACGTCCTTGCCCCAAATCGTGGCGTCGAACTTATAGCGCATCTGTCGGTTTCCGTCTTTGTCCTTTTCTACCTCGCCCCACTCAATCGACTTCCTCGCGGTAATGTCTCGGGCACCATGCATCATTGCCCACTCGACTCGGCCCGTGAACGCCGCCGTTCTGGTCGCACGCAGTCAAATCAGCGTTCAATCTTGCAATTCGGCAATGCCTGCTGGAGTTTCTTGACACCTTCGTCGGTGACCTTGGTTTGCGTTAGGTACAGCCTTCGCAGGTTGATCAACCCTGTCAGTTTTGCGAGCCCAGCATCGGTGACCTGGGTGTCATGCAGGCTCAACTTTCGGAGTCGGGTCAATCCTTTGATATGCTCCAGCCCTGCGTCGGTCATCTTCCTTACTTCCAGTTGAAGCGATTGGAGTTGGGCCATCCCTTTGAGATGTTCTAGCCCTGCATCAGTTACCTTGGCGGACACGAGCGACAAGTTGCGGAGTTGCGGCATACCTTCCAGGTGTGCGAGCCCTGCGTCGGTCACATTGGTGTGTCTCAGGATCAGCGATTGAAGTTGGGGAAACCCTTCAAGGACTTTCAACTCTGCGTCAGTGACCTTGCTGTTAATGCTGCTAATCACGTCTAGGTCTACACCAATTACTGGCTTGCCTGGACGGCAGTGACTCGCCTTCCTCTAGCGCTAAGAGCATTGTAGGACAAGGACTTACGGCGGGGGAGGAGGGCTTGATAGCAGAAGAAAAAGACCTCATGCTAACAGGTGAGTAATTCATGTTTCCACAAATTCTGCTAGCAGAGGTCCAACTATGATTTCAACAAAAGAACTGGATATTTTCAAGGCCCAAGAGCAATTTGAGCGGATGCACGAGTTTTTGAAGCAAGCGCTGAGCGAAGGGCGACGCCTCGACGAAGTGGAACGCGGGATGTTTCCGCGAGCTATGACCATGTGCCTGGAGTTTTTACGGTCCTTCGTGGAGGCCCATGGGGATGGGGATCGGGGAGAGACCGTAGAACGGGAAGGGGAGACGTTGGCGCGCCTGCCCGAGCCGCATGAGAAGCGGTACTTGTCGATTTTCGGGGAATTGCTGATCGGCCGCCGAGTCTACGGGACTCGGGAAGGCCAAGCGATTGGATGGTCGCCCCTGGACGCAACCTTGGGATTGCCCGCTGGAGAGAATTCCTATGTTCTGGAGGACTGGTTGCAGCGGTTGTGCATCCAGGACGCCTTTGGGGGATCGGTGGAGTCGCTCCGTGCCTGGTTGGGGACCACGGTGAGTGTTCGCACGGCGGAGCACATGAGTCGCGAGATGTCGCAGTACGTGGACGACTTTCGCGGCGAAGCGGTTCCTCCTGCCGAAGAAGAGGAGGAACTGCTGGTGATAACGGCCGATGGCAAGGGTGTGCCCATGCGGCGGACGTTGGCGGCGCGGTTGCGAGCAGAGTCTGAAGCTGGGGTGGGAGAAAAGGGAGGAAATGCCGCAGGCGCGGAAACGGCAGGAATCACGGCTGTCGAGGAAGAGGCGCCTTCTTCGCCTCCGGTCGAGCGTTTGGCGGGGCAAGAGAAAAGCAGCGGGGAGCGCCCGGGAAAAAACAGATGGCGTATGTGGGATCGGTTTACACCCAAGCCCGCTTCCCTCGTACTGCCGAAGACGTGATCGACGAGGTGCGTCGGCGAAAGCGTGCCCGGGAGCGGCCCGAACCGCAACACAAGCATGTGTGGGCAGAGATGACCCGGTTTAAGGAAGGGGAGGTGTTGGCCGCCGCACCGATGTTGTTCTTCGAGATTCTTATGGAGTGTTGTCGGCGGGACCCGGCAAACAAGAAGCCGTGCATCTGTGTCATGGATGGGGAACGCCAGTTGTGGAAGTTGGCGGCAGAATGGTTTCCCGAGGCCATATGGATTCTGGACCTGTTCCACGCGTTGAAACGGCTCTGGGAGGTGGCCCATTGCCTGTATGCGGAGGAGAGTGCGGAGGCGGGAGAATTCGTGACGCATCATCTGCGCATGCTGCTGCAAGGCAAGGTCGGTTACGTGCTGCGCAACCTCCGTCCCTTGGTGAAGGCCTACAAGCTGAAGGGGGCGAACAAGACCACCGTGGAGTCCGCGATTACGTACTATGAAAACAACCAGGAACACATGCGCTATGACGAATACTTGGCGGCAGGCTTGGGTGTAAACCGATCCCACATACGCCATCTGTTTTTTCCCGGGGCGCTCCCCGCTGCTTTTCTCTTGCCCCGCCAAACGCTCGACCGGAGGCGAAGAAGGCGCCTCTTCCTCGACAGCCGTGATTCCTGCCGTTTCCGCGCCTGCGGCATTTCCTCCCTTTTCTCCCACCCCAGCTTCAGACTCTGCTCGCAACCGCGCCGCCAACGTCCGCCGCATGGGCACACCCTTGCCATCGGCCGTTATCACCAGCAGTTCCTCCTCTTCTTCGGCAGGAGGAACCGCTTCGCCGCGAAAGTCGTCCACGTACTGCGACATCTCGCGACTCATGTGCTCCGCCGTGCGAACACTCACCGTGGTCCCCAACCAGGCACGGAGCGACTCCACCGATCCCCCAAAGGCGTCCTGGATGCACAACCGCTGCAACCAGTCCTCCAGAACATAGGAATTCTCTCCAGCGGGCAATCCCAAGGTCGCGTCCAGGGGCGACCATCCAATCGCTTGGCCTTCCCGAGTCCCGTAGACTCGGCGGCCGATCAGCAATTCCCCGAAAATCGACAAGTACCGCTTCTCATGCGGCTCGGGCAGGCGCGCAACGTCTCCCCTTCCCGTTCTACGGTCTCTCCCCGATCCCCATCCCCATGGGCCTCCACGAAGGACCGTAAAAACTCCAGGCACATGGTCATAGCTCGCGGAAACATCCCGCGTTCCACTTCGTCGAGGCGTCGCCCTTCGCTCAGCGCTTGCTTCAAAAACTCGTGCATCCGCTCAAATTGCTCTTGGGCCTTGAAAATATCCAGTTCTTTTGTTGAAATCATAGTTGGACCTCTGCTAGCAGAATTTGTGGAAACATGAATTACTCACCTGTTAGCATGAGGTCTTTTTCTTCTGCTATCAAGCCCTCCTCCCCCGCCGTAAGTCCTTGTCCTACAATGCTCTTAGCGCTAGAGGAAGGCGAGTCACTGCCTATCTTGGTGAAATCCAGTTCCAGATGTTGGAGTCGGGTCAATCCTTAGGTTCATCAGCCAAGCGTCAGTGACCTTTGTTCCAACAAGTTTCAGATCTTGAAGGTTCGTCAACCCGTTCAAGTGAACCAACCCGGCGTCAGTGACCTTGGTTCCAATAAGGTTCAGTTCTTGAAGTTTGGTCAACCCTTTCAAATGAACCAGCCCGGCGTCGGTGACCTTGCTGTTTGCCAGGTCCAGTATTTGGAGTTGGGTCAACCCTTCCAGGTGAACCAACCCAGCGTCGGTTATCTTGGTGAAATCCAGTTTCAGATCTCGGAGATGGGTCAACCCTTTCAGGTGAACCAGCCCGGCGTCGGTCACCTTTGTGTTTCCCAGAGCTAGTTTTTTGAGTTGGGTCAATTCTTTCAGGGTAGCGATTCACGTAGTGACAGAGCGTGGTCAAATGGCCACTGACATGATAGAGGAAGTTAAGCGGTGAGAGCGCCGTCAGGGGCCGGACGGCAGGAGCGAAGGCGGCGAAGTACCGGAGAGATAGGCTTGGACAGAGTCAAGCAAGAACTGAAACACCGCGCAACCCTGTTGGGCACAGGTGGCAATTGCTGTCCAGATCCGTTCGCACCATCGGCGCCCTTTCTCGCTGCGTGTTCCTTGGGTGATGTGCCGGTCGATCACCACAAAACGCATCGCTTGTTCCGCCAGATTGTTGGTTGGGGCGATGCCGGGTGTCGTAATGAAGCGGAAATAGGCTTCCCCGTGTTCGCGGAAGCGTTTGGCCATGTTACGGGCATGTTTCGTGTCCGGCACGCCGGTCAGGGCTGTCCTCAACACGTGTTGACGAGCGGCAGCCAATGCCTGCTGAAAGCCCGCCGCAGTCATTGTTCCGCGGCCGTGGATTACGGCAAACAGGCCGCGCAGCGCGTCGCGCAACCGTTGGCCATAAGCCTGGTCCTCACGGCGGGGCAGAGTCAGCAGGAATTTCACATCGCGGATCAGATGGGCCATGCAGAACTGAACCAGCACGCCGAACTCTCGCATGTACTTGCGGTAGGCGCTGAAATAATCGCAGCCCAACACGCCGTTGAACTCCTCGCCCAACACCTCCACCAGCACCTTCGAGCCACGCGACTTGTCGATACGGAACAACGTGTAGAGCGCGGCGCGGAAGCACCAAGTCCAGAATCTTTCGCCGTTTTCCTTATGCCCCGTCTCATCGATGTTCAGCACGGCCTCGTCGGGCAGCCGCACGAACAACTCCGCATAGGAGGGGGCCAACGCCTCGCTCACCTTGTCGATCAACTTGGCCAAGTAGCCGCGGGAGACGTTCACCCGCACCACGTCGCGAAGGAACTTCCGGATGGTGGAGAAGGAGGCGTGGCAGACACCCTTCATGAAGGCCACCAGGGCCGTCATTCGTGGGCCTAAAAGGCCCGCCTTCCGCACCGCTTCGGGCAGGGACGCTGCATGGAGTTTCCCACAGCGATTGCACCAATAAGCCAACGCTTGGTGTTCGCTGACGATGGTCGGGGTGGCGACGATTTCCACCTCCTGTTGCACCTCGGCCGCATACGGGGAAGGGCGGAGTGAGCCGCCGCAATCGGGGCAACAATCGAGCGTATAGGTCACGAGGTTATCGATGGCCTCGTCGGGAAACGGCGTCCGCAGGTGTTGTTCATGGCCCGGCTGTCCGCCACGATTGCGTTTTTTACCGTCCTTGCGCGGAGGCTTGGGCGGCTTGACGATATCACTGGAAGGCGGCTTAGAGGAAGTGGACGAGTTCTTGCGGGCCGCCGCCAACCGGCGTTTGAGTTGCTCGTTTTCCTGCTGCAGACGTACGTTCTCTTCTTCCAGCAGCCCAAGCCGAGCGGATGCCGCAGCCAGCTTTGCTTCCGCCGCAGCCAGTTTCTCCTCCATCGCGGCAAGGCGACGCGCCAGCGACTTGCTTTCAGAACCCGGGCTAGTTCTTGACAGGATCATGGGGCGGTACGATACCAACCTCACGCGATCCGAACAAGATCAAGAGGTGGCCGTGCCCCGAGAATCCCTGCAAACCCAGGATCTCCAAAATGCCGGGGCTGGCTCGTTACAGTCGTCCGTTTATCACCCCGTCATACGGCTACTATAACTGTGACTGTGAGCCTGTGAATGGCTACCTTTCAGGTGAACCAACCCGGCGTCGGTTATCTTGGTGAAATCCAGTTTCAGATCTCGGAGATGGGTCAACCCTTTCAGGTGAACCAGCCCGGCGTCGGTCACGTTGGTAAACCATAGGTCCAGTTTTTGGAGTTCGGTCAACTCTTTCAGGTGAACCAACCCGGCGTCGGTTATCTTGGGTGTGAGATCCAGTTTCAGATCTAGGAGATGGGGCAACCCTTTCAGGTGAAGTAGCCCGGCGTCGGTGACCTTGGTTTGCGACAGGTCCAACGATTTGAGTTGGGTCAAGCCGTCGAGGTGAACCAAATCAGCATCGGTCACCTTCGTCCTCTGTAGGTCTACCGAAATCACTGGCCCACCTGGGCTTTTTTCATCCCGAATGACCTTACCACCCAGTTTCTCAATTTCGGCAACTGTATTTGCTTCGTCGGCATTTGGCTCCGCCCCCAGGCGGTGAATGGGAGCAGCCTTCGATTCGGTTTCCGACCCTTCCTTCGTCGAGGATTGGACACTTGCGGGATTTGTTGCGGTAGCCTGACCTCCGGCTGGCTTCTCCTCCGCTACCGCTTTCGGCACAAGCGACACCGCAGCCACCACGCCAACAAGCACCAAGGCGGCTACTGTGACCGAAGCCGTCCAAAGCCGTGGGGTACGGCTTTCCAACGGTTGATTCTTCAGCAACATGATGACCCTCCGGTGAAGTTCGGATTTGCGACAACCCATGCTCAATCCAAGTGCCGGATGCAACCTACCAGCGGTGGCACGGGCAGTGAGGAATTCGGCGTAATCTTCGACCTCGGGTGTATGACGGGCAGCTTGGGAATCGGCAACAAAGTCCTGGCAGAGTCGAAGTTGCCGCCGCAGCCACCACAAAAGCGGCTGATAAAAGAACAGCACCCGGACCAGCCCCGCCAGAAGCCATGTTCGGAAATCGTGCTGATCGACGTGTGCCCATTCGTGGGCGAGGCACCATCGCAACGACTGCTCATCGCCGCAGAGGTTTTCGGGCAGGACGATCACCGCTCGTCCCCAGGCGGAGGCAAACGGCTGGCTCAGGCGGCGGCTCACCAAGAGTCGAACCCGACCACCGCGCCCGCCTGAAATCTCGGTAAGCAAGTCGCGGCAACGTGCCGGAGCTGGCTGCGAAGTCCACAAGATGCGGGCTAGTCCCACGATCCCCACAAGCCACCAGCCAGCCCCTATGACCACGCCAACAAGGTAGATGCCGACAATCCAGGGTCGAATATCGAAAGCATGGACAGGTGCTTCGATGGTTTTGGGAGCTTCGGTGGTTACTGGTGCTTCAGCGGTTTTCGTGTCGGCAACTGGCGGGGTGCCACGATCCAAGGCGGGAAAAGGCATCGGCTCGGGAATCACCCGTTCCATCAGCGGCTCAACCGGGGCTGGCAAAGAAGCTTCCTGCTGCTTTGTCTCCGCAGCGTGCCGCCAGACGACCGCCAGTTGAGGATAGCCGGGAATCATCCCCAGCAAAGGTGCAATCAAGCAGCCTGCCAGCACCAATTCGATAATCCGCACCCGCCGCACGGGTTGACGCCAAACCAAGACTGCCCCGCTGCCGATAAGCAGGATCGTCAGGCTCACCAGGGCTGAATGCACAAGCCACGAACACAGGATATCATCGTATGGCATATCATGGCTCCTTCTTCTGACGGTTCTGCCGCTCTTTGCGGCGGCGGCTCTGGGCGATGATCTTTTCTAGTTGTTTAAGTTCTTCCGGGCTGGCATCGGTGGTGCTGAGGACGCTTACAATTACTTGGTCCATCGCACCGTCGAATACTTGCTGGACAAAACGCGACGTGGCACATTCCCGGCTGTAGCGGGGTGTATAGATGAACGACCGGCCCTGGGTCTTGTGCGATACGAGTCCCTTGTCGTCCATGATCCGCAAGAGCGTCTGCACGGTGTTGAAGGTACGTTCGTCGTTCGGGCACAGCCGCTCACGGACCTGTCGAACACTGGCTGATCCAAATTCCCAAAGTACCTTGAGGATATCCAATTCGCGGTCAGTAGGCGTGAATTCTTCCATCGTTTCCTCCGCTCGGCGGTTTCCATGTAACCTAAGTCTTTCGGTCATTATATCCACGGAAGAAACCCTGTCAAGCCCTATGACCGAAGATTCTAGGTAAAGCAAAATACTCCCCACCCAAGAGTGGTGTCTGCCTGATACATCGTCGGCCTGGACAGGCCGACGATCCTGCTGATCTGGCTTATCTTCTTCCCATCCCCCTGCATTTCCTTGATCTCGGTAATTCGACTGTATCCTGGTATTGATCGTTTGTAAGCCATTTGGTATTAAGCCTTTCCTTCGTTTGTATATCAAGGAAAGGAGGAGCCGATGGAACGGCGATTTGAGCAGCGGGTGGAGGAACTTTTGGAGGGTGCGGTCCTGGATCCCCGAATACCTGAAGGGATGACGGATCGCCTTGAACGGTTTATCGAACCCTTTGCGGCGATCATGGAGAGCACGGAGCAGGAACGGCACGTCTGGGAATACGTGTCCGGGTTGTTCTCGGACGTGAAGCGGAAGAACGCTGAGACCATCGCCTATTTTCATAATCAGGATCGGCAAGCGCTGCAGAAGTTTATTGGGCAGTTGCTTTGGGACGACGGTCTGCTGATCGAGGAGTTGGCGCGGCAGGTGGGCACGGAGTTGGGCGAGTCGGATGGCGTGCTTGTTTTCGATCCCTCGGGCTTCGAGAAAAACAAGGCAAGTCCTCGGTTGGCGTGGCACGACAATGGTGTGGCCGACTGGGGAAGATTGAGAACTGCCAGGTGGGCATTTACCTGGGTTACGTTTCGCGCAAGGAGCATGCCTTGGTGGACGTGCGGCTGTATCTGACCAAGGAGTGGGCAAAGGACAAGAAACGGCGGCAGTGACTCGCCTTCCTCTAGCGCTAAGAGCATTGTAGGACAAGGACTTACGGCGGGGGAGGAGGGCTTGATAGCAGAAGAAAAAGGGGTCTTCCGCAGAATTTATGGGTAAGAGTCAGTGCGTAGTGCGAGGTTTGTTGGTAGTGCCGGGATTGGATTTTTGAGGGATGGCAGGACAAATAAATGAGGGAGATGAAAAGTTGCCCTGGCGGCATGAAGTCGCCAGGGCCTACGGGTCATTTACCCGTCCTGACCTGGCTATTCCTTGTCGGGTTGCGTCCCCGCAGAGCCCGACTCCGCTTCACCAGGCAAGAAGGATTGTAGCTGCACAGGACCAAGAAAAGAAGATGCATCCTGCGAGGTTTCCAGGTATAGATGGGGTTACCACACCAACCATCTCCCTGGAGCCAGCACAGGATGCAACTGAAAAGTATCCTCAATCGCGTCGAACGTTACAAGCCTTTTGTTTACGGGAAAGTTCAATGGGTGGAAAAGGCGCCCCGACCGACGATCGAAGTGCAGATTGTGCCGCGAGCCAAGAGTCGGCCGATCTGTTCCAGTTGTGGCCGCAAGGGACCGGGCTACGACCGACTGCCGCCACGGCGGTTCGAGTTCGTACCCCTCTGGCAGATTGCCGTGTTCTTCGTCTATGCAATGCGGCGGGTGGACTGCCCGCGGTGCGGAGTGACGGTCGAGCAGGTGCCGTGGGGGGAAGGAAAATGCACGCTGACGACTAGTTTTCGCTGGTTCCTGGCCCGCTGGGCGAAACGGCTTTCCTGGCAGGAGGTCGCTGATGCCTTCTGGGTCAGTTGGGAAGATGTGTTTCGCTCGGTAAAACACGCGGTTTCGTGGGGTCTGGCACACCGAGATTTGAGCGGCATCGAGGCCATCGGCGTGGACGAGATCCAGTGGCACCGAGGGCATCATTACCTGACGTTGGTTTACCAAATTGATGAAGGTATGAAGCGGTTGTTGTGGATCGCCCAGGACCGAACCGAACAAAGCCTGCGAGGCTTCTTCCAGATTCTCTCGGAGGAGATTCGCCTGGCGATCCGCTTCGTCTGTAGCGACATGTGCCGGGCCTACATGAACGTGATTGCGGAGCAACTCTCGACGGCTGTCCACGTCCTGGATCGCTTTCACATCATGAAGAAGATGAACGAGGCAATCGACGAAGTTCGTCGGGAGGAGGCCCGTCGTTTGAAGCAGGACGGTTACGAGCCAGTGCTGACAAACTCGCGGTGGTGCCTGTTGAAACGCCCGGAGAATCTGACCGATAAACAAACCGTCAAGCTGGCGGAGTTGCTCCGCTACAATCTCAAAAGCGTGCGAAGCTATTTGTTGCGGGAGGACTTCCAGCGGTTTTGGGAATACACCAGCGCGGGCTGGGCGGGAAAGTTCTTGGACCAATGGTGTACGCGAACCTTGCGGACCAGGATCGAACCGATGAAGAAGGTCGTTGGGACCCTCTGCGAGCACCGAGACCTGATCCTCAACTGGTTCCGTGCCCGCGGCTCCATTTCGGCCGGCGCCGTCAAGGGGTTGAACAACAAAGCGAAACTGACTACCAGAAAAGCCTATGGTTTCCGCACTTACGAAGGCATCGAAACCGCCCTATATCACACACTCGGAGAGCTTCCCGAGCCAAAATTCACCCACGAATTCTGCTGAAGAGGCACTTTTCAGGATCGTCGCCATCTTCCTGGAGCCGGGACCGCCAAGCGGCGACGGCGCAGCCGCTCTGCCACTACGCCTTGTTAGGCCACTTACTTAAGTATCTCATCAATACTTTTCTCATAAGCATCTGCCTGAATAGCTCCATCTCCATAAGCACCAAGCCAGACATCGTATATGTCGCGGCTATGCTCATCGGCACGACGCAAAACAGTTGTCAGTCTATTTGTATCGCCGCTCTCGGCTATTGTGCGAAGCCGGTGAATAAACTTCTCATATGGCTGGCCAACTCCTACGTTGCAAATGCCGTGGTAGTTGTGAATCGCGCTACTTTTTGCCATGAAAGTCGCGAACTTCCATTCGACAATCATCATAGCCACGACGAAGGCAGCCAGAATGACGAAGGCAGCCAGAATAGTGATGGTGCGCGTTTTCATAAGAACATTCCAAGTGGCAACAGTGTTCTGGTTGACATCAAGTTTTTCGCCGCTTGCCGAAGTATACTGCCACGGCAATACTTGTGGCAATCTCGGGGTCAAATTTGCATTTCGAGGTCTCGTCATCAGGGGGGTGTCGTACCACGACTACCGGCAGATTCCCGCATCAGCTTGAAACGCCGAGGCGGCAGGAGAGGAAAAGAGGAAAAGGTGGCAGCCTTTTCCTCTCCGCGGAGAAGATGTTCGGCAAGCAGCTTGTCGCGCTCACGACCTTGGACGCAAGCGGGCTTATCGATACGCTGAAGAGCGTAAAAGCAGGCGAGATCGACATCAATGCCGTGCTCGGCGCAACGGCAGCATGAGCAACCGGGACAAGCACGCTTGACGCCTGCCGCTTCGGCGGTAGCCAGTCGAGCGTTTTTGTTAGCCCTTGGCCGCGGCTACGTTCGACGCTGGCGACAGTGGGTGCGGAGCGCGCTGGATAGCTATGACCACTAGCGCACTCGTCAAGCCGTCGCCCTACGCCGCCGCAAATAAACAAGTCCTAGTCCCAAGAGTGCCGTGCCTAGCAGCGCAAGCGTTGCCGGCTCGGGTACGACTGCGATGGGAGAAGAAAGGCCGTAGATAGGATTGGGTGAGTTCTGGGAATCGGTGTCCCAGTCCAACCACTCGGGGTTCTTGGTTGGCTCGCGACCGTAAAACGAATAACCCGTGAGCGAACCCAGGGAGAGATCGCCGGAGGATGGATCGATGTAGGCTACCCCCCCAACGCTCGTACCGGTCCACACAAAAGAATCGGGTGGAACGGGCTGACCATATTGCGTATATTGAATGGGCGCGGAAAGGGTCCCGGATGAGTTATACAGATTAGCGGAGATCAGGTTGCCCTGGGTGTCAAAGACTGGTGTGCCGATGGGGTCTGGGGCGTTGATGTTAGCATTCGACGTGTCGGTCGACGCGATTGCGCTCCATTGCGTGCCCGGCGGGACAAAGTTGCCTAAGTAGGCGGACCCGGATAACGCCTGAGCCGAAACGAAACTGTTGTAAGTGCTGATGGCGGTGCTTGTCGCGGTTATGGAACCCGAGGTCGTGAAGGCGATCTCGTATTCAGAGGCTCCAAGGGTTTGGCACTCTGACTCGATGATTGAGAGTGTGTCTGCCCTTAATTGCGTGGGAACCATGACCAGGGCGGCGGCAATGGCTAGACGGCGGATTGATGCTGGGTTCATTGTATTTTCTATGCTGCAAAACGTGGTAAACTTCTCCAATTCTCTCCAAGCGAGAACACCGTCACGGCTGACGAACAGCCAGGACGGATTACCGCCTGTCAAAGCAGGGGAACTTGGCACCCAACAAACAAACGAAGCATCTCCCTTGCGGGCGGTGTGCTTTCGTTTGGTGGCGGGTGCCTCCGAGAGCAGCCGAAAGGACAACGATCCTTACGGGTGGGACGCTAGTCGTCTGGCTGCGCGCTGCCTCAGGCTGGGTTAAGAAACCAATTGCCGCAATTGCGACATGATTTGATTCTACTAGAACTTGCGATTTAAGCAAGCAATTGGTGGCAAAAAGCAGAAGATTCAGTTCATAAGACGCTGGCATTACTGCGTATCGACATCAGATTCTTCGCAATTGCGCACGAAAATGGCGTTTCCACAACTTTCGAGGTATGTGCTGCGAACGGCAAGCGACCAACCACCACTTCAGGCTTCGGCCCGCGCCGGAAGCCGCAGGGCCGGCACCAAAAATTCAGGAAACCGTCGGTTTTTATTGACTGGCAGGCGATTTGACACTCGCGCTTGTCGGGGCCCCAAACAGCTTGCAAGTGCCCTGGCAAGCGACAGCACCGCTGTCAACCACGCAAGAGGGTTCGTCCACACGGCAAGCCCGGTCGAAGCCGTTGACAGGCGAGGTTTTGCGGCCAGGGCCCGATGCCTACGGTCGTCTTCACAAGCATCTTCATCGGCGATGAAAGTTGCGGCGAGGACGGCGATGGAGACCGAGTTGGGGCGGCCGGCCGGAGCCGTGGGCGAAATGGCCCACGGAACCGGCGCGATGAAGGAGGAAAAGGTGGCAGCCACCGAATTTAGGGTGTCTGTATAATTTAGCAAAACAAGCGACCTTGGGAAACGCTAACATTCTTTCCTCTAAGGGATTTGCTATCCGTTGCCAAATGCGCATATTGTCTACAATACCCAAATTCTGCGGTCGCGGTAGGGACCGCCCTTGCGGGCGGCCCCCCGCACAGATCCGTACGTGAAGCACTACTTCATACGGCTCCTACCTCGAGTAATTACGACCAGGGCTCCGGCGGGATCTCCGCTTCGCCCTGCTCGTACGCCCCGCGATCCGATTCCACCCGTTCCCGGCTCTGTGTCCGGCAAGAGTAAGGTTCGTTCGGCGTTCCTCTTGGTTGGCCCCCTTCCCTCCACGGACTCCGCCACCGCCTTCAGGCCGGCATTGTTCGCCCGCTTCTTGGGTACTATGGGGCCATCCGACTCCCCGGAAACGTGCGTGTCCGCCGTGCGGCTATAAGCCTTCGCGGACCGTCCCTCGCCGGAATCCGGCGGGGGAGTCTCCAGGGTCTCCCGGTTCCCGTGCAAAGAGTTTCCACGCATGCTCAGGTTCTTCGACTCCGCGGCGTCCCCGCGCGACTTGCGATGGTCGTCGCGTAGGGTGTGGCCTTCCCCATTGACAGCACAAGGTCGGCACGCCGGAAGAATGATTTCGGAGCTCAATGGCTGGCCTGCGTGTGCCCTTGTCAACGCTTCACCCGCGGTGTTGCCACCGCCGGCGCATGACTCAGGGTTGGAATGGTTCGCTATTCCTTTTCCATGCGGCTCTTTCATCCGCTACTCCATGCCGGTTTTGACCGGCGCTTTCGCTGCCACCTTTTCCTCTCCCTCTCTTTCCTTTTCCGTTGGCGGGCCAGGAGGCCATGGTCTGCGAGGTCTGGCGCGTCCTGCGGCGCGGCGCGCTGGCTTGCCGCTCTTGGCATCGTTGCTAGACTTCTATTGGTGAAGGGTAGGAAAATGTCTCTGCCACTTATTTTCTCGTTCTGGTTCATGGTGGCGGCGTACGTCGTCCACGTCCTCGACGAGTCGCTCCTTGGCGGAAGCTTCGTGGAGAAAGTGCAGCAACACTGGTGGCCGCAGTATTCTTGGCGGACGTTCTTCTGGTTCAACACCGGCTACTTTGTCGTGATGATCGCCAGTGTTCTGCTATACGACTTGCTAGGAGGAGCGTTCCTGATCTTGCCGCTTGCCTGGGCCATCGAGCGCGACGTGCAATGGCTTCTGGCATCTCTGGTGGGCGTTCAGATTCCGTGAATACTCTCCTGGACTGCTGACGAGTCTTCTCTTTTGGATGAACGCCTATTTTATCATCCGTTACCGGCCCGCGTCAGAGGCGATTACAGCGGGCGTGCTGTGGCCTGCCTTGGCGATCGGGCTTGTTGCTGCCGCCTTTCTCGCCTTCTACTTCCCGTTAGTCAAGGGTCGTTCGCCGGGAAATGTCTAGGGCCATAGGCCGGGGTCGGGACGCCATTATGGTGCCGGGAAAGAAAACGTGTCAGGGAAAGAAAACGTGTCAGGAACCGTTTTGCTTGAAAAGAGGAGGTGTTGGAGGCCGATACCTTGACAGGAGAGGGTCGTTTGGATAGCGTAAAGCTATGGGAAGACCGAAACGAGATCGAAACGGTTCCTGACACCTCCCAATTCTACGAGTCTACGGAGCCGGCAACGGCGCTTCTTTGAGTTTCCACACGCCCTTGATCTTCACGATCGACCATTGCACCTCGCCGGCGGGATTGCCCGTCTTGGCGTCCTTGACGATTACGACAACCGTGACCGAGTCGCCGGACTGGACGGGTCGCTTTCCTTCGTAGCGGTACGCGGCGTAGCGCAATAAAGTCTCTTTCGACGGTTCGGAACCGGGGACGAACAAAGGTTTGATGCGCTGCAGTTCGTTCTTGCTTTGGGAAAAATCATCGACGTCCTCGACGAGCATCAGAATTCGCTTCTCTGTAGGAACGTCGGGATTCACGGGCGGAGAACGATCGCAACCCGGCGCGACGACGCCTGCCAGAATCAGAATCACCCAGACTGCGAGTCTCCCGGTTTCGTGGCAAATGCACCGCATGGCTAATGATCTCTGCAAGTCTTCGGGGCCAAAATAGACTCTAGAACGGCCGGGTCGCAACGTCACCACCCGAGATGGTTGCCAACGCCTGCCAGACGCCGAAGTCGACGGAATTGGAGACGAAACCGACCGCGCCGTCGGCCATGACGACGTTCACGCCGGTGGGATGCCGGCTGCGCGCGGCGGCCCAGACGTTGGCATCCGACCGGTCCTGCGTGCAGTGCATGGGGTTGCTCGCCGGAATCGTCTGATCGCATTCGAACGTGTTGTCGAAGGCGTCGTCGGTCGAATCGGAGCCCTGGGCATTGGGACGCGTCCTGGCCATGAACGAGCTGGCTCCCGGCATGGTGATATCCCAACTTCCCCGGCCTTCCGCCTGGCTGTTGATGAAGCAAACCTCGCTGACAGCCATGGTGTTGGAAAGCCCGTCATGCACGGACGCCGGCCGGATGCCGCAGGTATGGCAGACTTTCCAGGGGCCGGTGTTTTGCCCACTGTAGGTCGTGTTCCAACCGGGGATGTAGGTGACGCCGAACAGCCCGTCCAGGGGCGAAGCAATGGGGATGCCGGGATTGTTGGGATCGTACTGGTTGATATAGACTCCGGCGCCCAGCAGGCCGCATAATTGCCGCGGGCCATTTTGTAGGGGCCTTCAACGTCATTGGCGGTGTCGGTGAAGTCCTGGCTGGGGTCGCGCCGCTCGGAACTAGGGCAGATATAAACGGCGATGTTCTGCGTGCTCGTTCCCGTGTGGTCGTCGTTGCGGCCATGCTCGAGCTCATCGACCAAATTGGCATTCGTTTGGGCCATATACAGGACCTCGGCGTAATTGGCGCCTAGGTCGAGCTGTTCGAGGATGAAATGGTTCCAGTTGAGACCCTGGCAGGTGATCCATTGCGCCGTACCGATGGAACACCAGGAATGGCCTGGATCGGAGCAAAGCGATGCCCCTGGCGGGAAGACGCCATAGGTTTCGACATGGGAATTCAGCGCCAGGCCGATTTGCTTCAGATTATTTCCGCATTGCGCGCGGCGGCCAGCCTCCCGGCCAGCCTGGACCGCCGGCAGCAGCAGCGCTATCAAGGCGCCGATAATCGTGATCACGACAAGAAGCTCCACAAGCGTGAACCCGCAAGGCTTGCGACGAATCGATAACAACCGCCAAGAGAGAAATGAGTTCATTGCTGGACCCTCTGAACCCTGGACGCCCGACAGACTTGCTTTATATAGGAAGGTCTCGTGCTTGTCCATCCCCGCGAATCGAATGTCGGAGCAAAATAGAAATGTCACAGGGTATGGCAAGATAGAAGTGTCACATTGGGGTGACGGGCCCGCGCGGCTTCGGTGAGCTTCAAAGCTCGATTATCCAACGTGGACAGTCGCCAGACGGCATGTAGGGCTACTTGAACGCTCGCTGCCCGGGACGTCAAGGTCAGGCCGGAATATACCACTTTGCCAAGCAAAGTGGTATATTCCGGCCTGGCCTGACCCCGCGTCCGCCGGGCTCCGCGTCTGCTGTATCGCGCGGAGTGTTTGGCCTTCCCCTATTTATGGCTGCCGCCTTTTCCCCCCTTCAGGTCCAAACGACAGGTTGAAAACCTATCCTACCGCCGGCCGAGACCGTCCAGCAGGACCACACGTCCGGTGGTCCAAAAAGGCAGTCACGAGGACGCTTTCTGCCAGGGATTCGCTTTTCTTCGACCGACCGACCGACGCACCCCTTGGACCACAAAACGCAGAAGAATGAGGGATGAAGAATAAAGGATGACGGATGAGGGCGGAAGGCGGAAGGATGAAGGCGGAGGTATCGATGCGCGCATTTTCGCCACGTAGAGGGGGCTTTTCTTGCCTTTCTGCCGTTCGCTTTCCACTGAATTCCAGAACAATGCAAATCGTTGCGAACCAACGCCTTGCGGCGCAATCGTAAGCCGCGACCGCGTGTACGCCTGTAGCAAATCGCCTGCTCCTGCGTACTTATTAGCAGGGAGAAGTCACGCGCGGGGAGCAAGGAGCACCGTGCGGAGTGCAGAGTTACACAGTACGGAGCAATAGGCCGGAACAAGCTTGCGCAGTTCCGGCAGAAACCTGCACGGACGAACGCGGATGCCGGAACTGCGCAAGCTTGTTCCAGCCTACATCTTAGTACTATCAGTGGACATATAACGACGAAAAGGAGATCGACCATGCCTAGCCGGGAAGAAAGACCGGCCTCCGCCACGCGAGTGCGGAAAGAGGCCCTATTGACGCAAGTCTGCACGCTGGCGCTGGGCGGCCAAAGCTGCCGGCAGGTCGCCGCGACGTGCAGGCTGCCCAAGTCGACCGTCCATCGCTGGCTGCAAGCGCTCCGCGAGGACTGCCCGACGAGAATTGCCAACAGCGCCGAGATAATCGCCGAGGCGGTGGCCGGCTACGAGGCGCTGTACCACGAGGCGCTGAAAGGCTTCAGCCTCTCGCAGGCGGACAAGGTGACCGAGCGCGTCGTGGAGACCAAGACGGCCCGCGGTCCGAAAAAGAAAAGGACCGTTGTCACGGTGAACCAGGCCGGCAACCCGGCCTTTCTGGACGCGGGCCGCCGCGCCTTGGACAGGATCGCCAAGATTGCGAGGCGCGTTGCGCCGCGAGGGGGGAAGGAAGGGGCGAAAGGGAGAGGGGGAGAAACGGAGAAGGGGAGAATACGAGAAGAGGCGGCGATGAAGGAGGATTCGCCCAAGATTGGCAAGGTTGATCTCCGCGCCGTCGGCGCTGCGTGCCTGGCTGAAATCCAACGCCGCCAAGAGCCCGCGGCAGACCCGCCGCGCGAGTCCGCCGTACAGCCGGGCGACCAAGGGCGACAAAATCTACCGGAAGAAGGGCGCTTGCCGGAAGGGCGGGAGATGCATTCGGCGGACGAGATGAAATGGCCTGACCGGGAAAAGACGCGGATCGAGGAAGCGGGACAGGCCGCAACCACGCGCATGGAAGAGGATATACACTCCAAAGAGCGGCAACCCCCGGTTTCCGCGAGATTTTCAACTCGGCAGCCACGTCCTGTGGTGGAATCGCGGTGTACCGTCCGCGGTAGAGCGCGGCGAAAAACGTCGGCAGCCCCCTTCAAACGTCCCATTTTGATCGCAGCGGCCCGTGTCCGTGCGGCGGCTCACGCGAGCCGGAGTCGGCGCCACGGCATGCAACTGCGGAAGGGCGTCGGCGCTGCGGCTGGGGACAGCGGATAGGAAACGGCCGGGGTCGATGAACAACGTCTTGAAAAGGTATTTGTTCTTCTTTCGGCGGAGACGATCTTCACCAGTTTGGGAATGAGTGGGCGCACGAAGAGTCGAACTTCGGACCTCGTCCTTATCAGGGACGCGCTCTAACCAACTGAGCTATGCACCGGCTTGAAGTATCCCTTTAGTGGAGACACTCCCCCCGAGATAACGTTCGCTGGACCCGGCCGAACGAACCGCTTCAGCCGTCCCATAACTGGCATTGTATATCACGGCCGTGGCCTGTCAAACCCCCGGGTGCGCAAGTTCAGAAAAATTGGTGCTTCTTTGGCCGTCTTACGGGATTAACCACGGATAACACGAATTCCGCGGATAAACAGGAATTCACCTTTACCTAGCTTGCCAAGAAGAGTCAAAATGCGCCATTTTCAGGCCGGCAAGGCCCGCGAACTCTGGAAACCGGCGTACCGTGCTCTTGACCTATTTGCCAAGAAACCCGACTATGCAAGAGCTATCAAGAATGCAACGGAATGAATTCCATTCCACGAAGCGAACGGCACACGGAGTGTGGGCCACTAAAAACAGGGCAAAAATTACAAAAAACTGGTCTTGGTTGTTAGGGCGATTTTTGTTCTTCTACGGTTTTTGTGAGCACAAAGGAGTTGTTCATGGAAGCCGTCAGGGAAGACAATGCATATTCGAGTCCAGCCTACAAGTTGCGTGAGTTCTTCGAGAAGAGCCGTGATCGGTGGAAGACCAAGGCCCTGAAGCGCAAGCAGCACATCCGGCGACTGGAGAAGCGTGTTGCTGAATTGGAGGCCAGTCGCCGGAATTGGAAAGAGAAAGCGCAAGCCCAGGCCCAGCGTGGCAGCGCAGTCGTGAATGATGACCGCAAACAAAAAGAAACCTGAGCCTTCCCCTGCACCCGCGAGCACCGCGCCGGCGGCCATGAACGTGACGCCGGTGGCCGGGCATCAGTTCGGTGCTTCCCTGATATCGCTGTTCGCGGACTTGGTGTTGAAGGCCGCCACAAGTCAGCGTGCCGCAGCGGGCGTGCTGCAACTGGTGGCGCCGTACATTCCTTGCTTGCCGCGGGTGCCTTGCGCCAATTCGGGCCGCATGTGGCTGATGCGGCTGGGACTTTACGAACTGCTGCGGAAAAAAGAGGCGGCCAAGGACTGGGTGTGGATCATGGATCACACGGTACAGTTGGGACCGCACAAGTGCCTGGTGATCGTCGGCGTTCGGCTTTCGACGTGGCGTCAGAAAGAGCGCCGTTGGAACACGAAGATTTGTCGCTGCTGAGACTGGTTCCCATGGAGCAGTCCACCGCGGCCGCGGTGGCGGAGCAACTGCAAGCGACGCGTCAGGAGATGGGCGTCGTGCCCGTGGCGGTTCTCAGCGATGAAGGTGCGGAGTTGAAAAGCGGCATGGCGTTGTTCCGCGAACAATCGGCCGCGGCGCACCGTGTGCCGCACGCCTTCGACATCAAGCACAAAGTGGCGATATTTCTCAAGAGGGAACTCCACGACGACGCTACGTGGCAATCCTTCGTCACCCGCACCAACCGCACGAAGTTGCAGACCACGCTGACGGATCTGGCGTTTCTGGTTCCGCCCAGCTTGCGGACCAAGGCACGTTATATGAACTTGGACACGCTGGTCGATTGGGGATGTCGCGCGTTGGCCTATCTGGACGACCCGCACGACATTCTCGCGCGGACGATAGACCGCAAAAAACTGCAACAGAAACTGGGGTGGCTCTGCGAGTACCGCTCGGCTTTGGCCGCTTGGGCGGAACTGCTGGCCATCGCCGAGCAAGCGATAGGCTATGTCCGCAGGAAAGGGTATCATCGTCACGCCGCGAAGGAATTGAAAACGCGATTGCTCCCTCTGACGCGAACGCCGGGCGGTCGCCGCCTGCGAGCAGCGATTGTGGAGTTTCTCGAGGAACAAGCCAAGGGCCTCAAAAAAGGACAGCATTTGTTGGGTAGCAGCGAGGTTTTGGAGTCGCTCTTGGGCAAGTACAAGCGTATTCAAGGAACACACAGCAAGGGAGGCATGACGGGATCGCTGCTGAACATCGGAGCTGCGGTTCTGCGGAAAACTTCGGCCACAATACAAAATGCACTGGCATCGGTTCCTGTTGCCGCCGTGGGAAAGTGGATCCGCGAAAACCTCGGCTTAACGATCCCCGCCCAACAGGCGCTCGCCTTCCAATGGAACAAAAACAGTCCGAAAACCCAAACATTCACTACACCAAGTTTTTAGCGGCCCACACGGAGTGTGCCTGCTACGTCCAATTAGGGAGGATCGAGATCATGAATCGTAAGTTTCCTGCGGCCGCTGGCTGCTTGGTTGGTGTTGCGGTGGCACTGTACTGTTCCATGCCGATCTTGGCGGCTAGCGCCACGGTCCGCGCAAGTCCTACAGGTCACCCCTAGCCAGGAGGGGGTCGATTACGACCGGCCAAAGCCCGAGGACGTGCCGCGTTGCAAGATCTCGGTCAAGAAGATCGATGGCCAGGTGGGCTGGATCGTCGAGAGCCCGGAAGGCATCCTCCTGCGGAAATTCCTCGATACGAACGGCGATAATGTCGTCGATCAATGGAGCTTCTACAAGGACGGCGTGGAAGTTTATCGCGATATTGCCAGCAAGCCAGCGGGCAAGAAGGATGAGTTCCGCTGGCTCGAATACGGCAGGCACGCGGTGGGGCGTCGATACGCTCGGCAACGGCAAGCTCACGACCTGGAAAGTCATCTCAGCGGAAGAGGTCAGCGCTGAAATCGTCGCCGCGGTGGCCCATCGCGACAACGATCGTTTCACGCGCGTGCTGCTCTCGCCGGAGGAACTCCAGTCGCTGGGGTTGGGCAAGGCCAAGAGCGAAGCCGTGGCTGCCAAGGTCGCCAAGGCGGCCGCCGACTTCCGCAATCTGGCCGACCGGCAGAAGACCGTCACGCCCGACTCCAAATGGCTGCAGTTCAGCGGCAGCCGTCCGGGAGTCGTGCCGGCGGGCAGCGACGAATCGACTCGGGATATCGAGGTTTACGAGAACGCCGTGGCCATCGTGCAGACGGGCGACAAGAATACGCAAGTCCAGATCGGGACTTTGATCCGCGTCGGCAACAGATGGAAAACGATCGACCCGCCGATGATCAGCGGCGAAGGCCCGCCGGAGGTTGTGGCGATGGGCTTCTTCTTCCAGGCAGCGCAGCCCCGATCCAGCGCCGTCACGGTAGGTCCCAGCGAGGAATCGCAAAAAATGATTGCCGCAATGGAGGGCATGGAAGCGGGCGATCCGCGGCGGGTGGAGATCATTCAAAAACTTGCCGACCAGGCCAAAACGGCCGAAGAACGCATCCAATGGTCGCGGCAATTGGCCGATACGCTGAGTGCGGGCGTGCAATCCGGCAAGTTGCCCGACGGGGAAAAACGTTTGCAGGCCCTCTGGGAGAATGCCCAAAAGGATACAGACAAAAACCTGGCGGCCTACATTAAAATCCGGCTGCTGACGGCCGACTACGCCCGGGCGATTTCGGCTCCCAAGGATGTCGACGTGGCCAAGATTCAGGCCGACTGGTTGAAGAACCTCGAACAATACATTGCCGACTACCCGCTGAGCCCCGACGCGGCCGAGGCCATGCTCCAATTGGGCATCGCGCGGGAGTATGCCGGCCAGGACGACGGTGCGAAGAAGTGGTACGAGCGGATCGGCCGCGAGTTCGCCGATTCGCCGCAGGCGAAGAAGGCGGCCGGCGCCGCCCGACGCATCGATTCCGTGGGGACAGTCTTGAACCTGAGCGGCAAGGGCTCCGGCGGCGAAACGGTCGATCTGGCATCCTATCGCGGCAAGGCGGTGCTCGTCCAGTATTGGGCAACCTGGTCCGAGTCGGCAAAGAACGACATGGCGACCCTTAAACAGCTTGCCGCGAAATACCGCGGTTCGTTCGACGTGATTGGCGTAAGCGTCGATAGCAATGTCAAGACGCTGAAGGCCTACCTGGCAGAAAATCCCTTGCCCTGGCAGCAGATCTTCGAGGAAGGCGGCCAGGACAGCCGGCCGGCTAACGCCCTGGGGATCATCACGGTGCCGACAATGATCCTTGTCGATCCGCAGGGGAAGGTCGTGAATCGCAACATCCAGACGGCCGAGATCGAGGCCGAATTGAAGAAGTTACTAAAGTGATTTACCGTACCGCCGCCGCGATCGCCTCTGCAGCGATGGTGTGGCCGGCGGGGTTCCAGTGAAAATCGTGGACGAAGGTCATGCGCTCGAAACGGCCGCTGTGCTTCGCGGCAACCATAGCGGGCATGAGATCGATCGTGTCGATGGCCAGATCGCGGACGATACGGTCGAAGGCCCGCCGGCAGGCAATCTCTTCGGGCAAGGAAAGTTCGCTCGTGGAGGTCACGTCGTCCTCGCCCAACTCGGCTTGGCCGGGCACGTAGGCAACCAGGAAGCGGACCTGCTTCGCACGGCAGGCATTGCGGAACTCCGAGAGAAAATGCCGCGTGATCTGCACCAGCGGGCCGCTCTCACGGTTGTCGGCCTCGATTTCCTTGGGCGTAGGCACGTACCGTGTTGCCCGCGTGGCGACGAACTTCATCGGACGGTTCTCCTGGTAAAGGCCCGTGCAGTAAGCCAGCAGGTTGAAGAGATACGAAGCGTCTTTCAACCGGTTCCTCCACTGGCGTACGGTGGAGATGGGCGCGGGCGGCACGACGCGGACTTGTCCGTTGTCGATTGTGGCGTACACCCCGCCGCTGGAATGCCGGCCGACATTGTCGCCGAAATCGTTGTTGAAGAAAACCAGGACTACTGTGTCGCCGGGCCGGAGCCGATCCGAGACGTGTTTTTGGAAGAGCAGGTACTCGTCGACCGTGCCAGCACCGATCAGGCCGAGGTTATGGACCCGGCGGCCCCTGAGCAGCGGCTCCATCCGGTTGGTGAGCAGGTCGTGCTGTCCGACGCCGTAGCCCCAGACGAATGAATCGCCCAGCACGTAGACATCGTGCTGGGCCGCCGACCATGAGTACATGGTGCCCGCGGCCGGCGACTCGCTGCGACGGAAGCCGTTTTCATCGTGCTCGACCAAGACGTCGAAATCCGTGCGGCGGAAGCGGCCGACAAAGTTCGCCTTGCCGCGGCAGCCCAACTCGCCGTCGCGCTCGAAGAACGAGCCCATGGGGTTGGTGTAGCTGCGGCCATAGCCGAAGACTCTCAGGCCGAGTTCGACGGTCCCGCAGGCCGTGATCAGCGCCAGAGTCAAGGCTGCCAAGGGAAAGAGAACCCGTCGCACGCGCGAGGACGACCGGTGGGATCGCTGGGCGGAAGCAGCCCGCCACGTTTCGCCGTCCGAAAATAGGACCACGGGACCGATGACGGCGGCGCGCGGTACCGGCTTCATTCGCGATTCATCAAGCGGGGCTCGGACAGTTCTCGGAAGCCGATTCCCTTCGTGTTGTGTATCTTGGCGTGCCGGCAATTGCAGGATCTCTCCGTTCCCGGGCGGGCAAATCAGGACGCGATATGCTATCCATGAACCCCACGAGGTACAATAGGAAAGTACATCCGCTCTGCGCCCCGCTTGACAATTGCGTGCCAAACGTCAAAATAATTGTACATTTCATGCCGGTCTCCGATGAGGAGCCCCCGCAATGGGGCCCTGTAAACCTGGTCAGGTCGGAAACGAAGCAGCCATAAGCAGTTTGTTCCAGGTGCGGTGGGCTTCTCATCGGGGACCGGCTGGGAGGAAGTAGGGTGGGCCGAGCCTAGGCGAGTCCCACCATGAATCGCCACATGGTGGGACTCGCCTAAGCTCGGCCCACCCTACTTTTGGTTGCGACGGATTGCCCATGCCAAACCCCGATCCTCATTCTGAACCCTCGCCATCGTATGTCGTCGTTGCGCGGCGGTATCGGCCACAAGGGTTCGGCGAGTTGATCGGGCAGGAACACGTCTCGCAGGCCCTCTCCAATGCCATCGCCACCAATCGCGTCGGCCATGCGTATCTCTTCACCGGAGCACGGGGAACCGGCAAGACATCCACGGCCCGAATCTTCGCGAAGGCCCTCAATTGCGTCGACGGCCCCACGGCCGAGCCCTGCAACCAGTGCGATATATGCCAGAGCATCAGTTCGGGCGACGACGTAGACGTGCTTGAGGTAGACGGCGCCAGTAATCGCGGCATCGATGAAATTCGCCAGTTGAGGCAGAACGTCAACGTGCGTCCCAGCCGGGCTCGCTTCAAGATTTACATCATCGACGAAGTGCACATGCTCACGCGCGAGGCATTCAACGCCTTGCTGAAGACGCTCGAGGAGCCGCCGGAGCACGTCAAGTTCATCTTCTGCACGACCGAGGCGACAAAGATCCCGATCACGATCCTCTCGCGCTGCCAACGGTTCGATTTCGCCGGCATCTCGACCCGCGCGATCTTCAACCGGCTCCGGCAGATCGTCGAGGCCGAAGGAGTCCAGGCCGAGGACGAGGCCCTTGAGGTTCTGGCCCGCCGTGCTGCCGGTTCGATGCGCGACAGCCAGTCGCTCCTGGAGCAACTGCTGTCCTTCGCTTCGGAGCGAATCACCGTGGCCGACGTACACGGCATGCTCGGCACCGCGGGCGATCAGCGGCTGACCGCCATCGTGAAGAATCTGGTCGATCGGAATGCGGCCGCTGCACTGGGCGAACTAAGTGCGGCGGCCCAGGAAGGTGTGGACGTGGCCCAGTTGATCGAGCAGCTTCTTGGATACGTCCGCGATTGCATGGTCGCTGCGGTCGGCTGCCCGGCCGATACGTTTCTTTATGCCTCGACGGCCAATAGCGGCGACGTGATCGAAGCCGGGCAACGGCTGGGCTTGCAGACGATCCTGGCCGTGATGCAGATCCTTGATCAGACGCTCTCGCGCATGAAATACAGTACGCAGGCACGGATCCTCGCTGAACTGGCCTTGGTCCGGATTTGCAATCTGGAAGACCTGGAGGAATTGTCCGGCTTGATCGTGCAGTTGCAGAGGCAGGGAGCGGGGAGCGGGGAGCAACGAGCAGGGAGCAGGGAGCAGGGGGCAGCATTGAGGCCCGCTGCTTTGCCGTCCGCACCGCCGTCTGCAAAAAAAAAGTATGAACCCGCTGCGGAGTCGCCCATAACGCCTCTTGCTCCCCGCTCCCCGCTCCCCGCTCCCCGCTCCCCGCTTCCGGCAGAGTCGGACGATGATGACGCCTCTCCGGCTGAGGCCGGTTTTGTGCTCGATGCCGCCAATGCGGCCGAGACATGGCGGCGGGCAATCGAAACGATTTCCGGCATGACCGGCGATTATGCTAAGAAGTTTCATCGGCTGGAAATATCGGGCATCAACCGAGTGACGGTCTTCTTTTCCCCGGAACACGCCTTTTGCAAGACGGCCTGCCAGCGGCCTGAGCAAGTGTTGCGGTTCGAGAAGGCCCTGAAGGATGTCACCGGCCAGACGATCCGGGTCGAGTTCAAACTGTTGGAGGCGGCGCAGGACGCGAGTGCGGAGACGCCCGCCCGGCCGGTGGTGTCTCCGCATCAGCGGCTCATGGAGGCTGCCAGCCATCCGCTTGTCCGGCGTGCGAACGAGTTGTTTGGCGCCTATCCCACCACGATTGAAAGCGAATAGAGAATAGATTCATGTTTCAAGGACTTGGCAATTTGGGTTCGCTCTGGAAACAGGCCGGCGAGTTCCGCGGGCAGTTGGAAAAGCTCAGCGAAGAACTGAAGAACCGGCGGACAACCGGGGCCTCCGGCGGCGGCATGGTGGAGATCGAGATCAACGGAGCCTTGGAAGTTCTGCATTGCAAGATCGATCCCCAGCTCGTCGCTCAGGGCGACCGCGAATTATTGGAAGACCTGCTCGTGGCGGCCATGAACCAGGCCGTGGCCAAGGGCAAACAACTCCATGCCGACGCGCTGAAGCAAATCACGGGCGGCCTGCAACTGCCCGGTATGCGGGAAGTCCTGGAGAAGATCAGCGGGCTGGAACCGAAAGATGCCTAGCATAACCAAACTGCCCTCACCCCCTGCCCCTCTCCCAAAAGGAGAGCGGAGCCAACAATGCCTGAACTGACCCGCTCGGTAACAGAATTGATCGACGAGTTCGCCAAAATGCCCGGCATCGGCAAGAAGTCGGCCGAGCGGCTGGCATATTATGTGTTGCGGCTGAACCGGACCGAGGCGCTGGCCCTGGCCGATGCAATCCGCAATGTCAAGGAAAACGTGCGATATTGCCGCAACTGCTACAATTTGGCGGAGCAGGAGGAGTGCGAGCTTTGCCTGGACCCGAGTCGTAATCGCGACGTGATCTGCGTGGTGGAGCAGCCGCGGGACTTGCTGGCCTTAGAGCAGGCGGGCGTCTATCGCGGCTTGTATCATGTCCTCCTGGGACGAATCGCCCCCTTGGAAGGGATAGGGCCGGAGCAATTGACCATCGACGCGCTGGTGAAGCGGGTCCGCGGCGGTACGGTCCGGGAAATCGTCATGGCGACCAATCCGACGGTTGAAGGCGATGGAACAGCCCTGTACATTTCGAACCTGCTAAGCGATTGTCCGGTGCGCGTGACCCGCCTGGCCCGTGGAATTACGACCGGGAGCATGCTAGAATTTGCTAACAAGGAAGTGTTGGCAGACGCCCTTTCCGGACGGCAGGCCTTTTAGGATACCTCTTATGCGACTTTCTTTCGATCAAAGTATGCGGATGACGCAGCAACAGAAGATGATTCTGGCGCCGCGGATGATCCAATCGATGGAGATTCTGCAGTTGCCCATCTTGGCCTTGCAGGAGCGGATCGAGCAGGAGATGGGGGAGAATCCCGTATTGGAATTGCAGGAGGACGACCCCGATCTGCCTTCGGAAACGGAAACCGCGGAAAGCGATGGGCAGGATTCGCCCGATGCGCCCTCCGACGAGGAACGCGAACTGGTCATCAACGAAACGACCAAGAACGAGGAAGACTTCGAGCGGCTGATGAACATGGACGAGGAGTGGCCCGACCACTTCGAGGAACACTCCCGCCCATCGCGGGCCGAGACGGAAGAGGCCGGCGAACGGAAGCTCGACGCCATGGCCAACATGATCGCCCGGCCGCAGTCGCTGCAGGATTATCTCCGCGACCAGTTGGGCTGGTTCGAGATCGAACCGGCCTTGCGGGCGATGTGCGAACGGATCATCTACAACCTCGACAGCAACGGCTGGCTCCAAGGCCGCCTGGAAGACCTGTTGGGGCTCGAAGCGACGAAAGAGGACCACGCCCTGGCCGAGCGGGCCCTGGCCGTAGTGCAGAAGCTCGACCCGCCCGGGGTGGCCGCCCACGATCTCCGTGAGTGCCTGTTGTTGCAACTCGTCCCGGGCATGCCTCTTTTCGAGCAAATGCAGACGCTCATCACATCGTACCTGGAAGACCTGGAGTACAACCGCCTTCCGGCAATCAGCCGCCGCACCGGTTATTCGATCGATTTGATCCAGCAGGCTTGGATCGAGATCCGAAAGCTGAATCCCAAGCCTGGCGCCGACTACAACAACGTGCCAGTTCCGTCCGTCACGCCCGACGTGTTCGTCGAACTGGGCGAGGACGGCAAATACCAGATTCGCCTGGAAGATGGCCGTACGCCAAGCCTCTTCATCAGCCCGTATTACCGCAAGCTCTTCGCCGCCGGGCAAGTGAACGACGAGACCCGCGAGTACATCAAGCGGAAGATCAATTCGGCGCAATGGCTCATCGACTCGATCCAGCAGCGGCGAAACACGCTCACGCGGGTCGCCCAGGCGATCGTCGACCACCAGACCGAGTTCCTGAGCAAGGGTCCCGAGGCGATCGAGCCGTTGAAGATGCAGCAGATTGCCGACAAGGTCGGGGTACACGTGACCACCGTCAGCCGGGCGGTGGACGACAAGTGGATCCAGACGCCGCGGGGCATCTTCCCGCTGAAGCGATTCTTCTGCGGAGGAACGGTCAGCGCCGACGGCGAGGAGGTGGCCTGGGATACGATCCGTTTGAAGCTTCAGGAGCTGATCGACAACGAGGACAAGCAGCATCCCAAGAGCGATGACCAATTGGTCAAGGATCTCGCCCTGGCCGGAGTGACCGTGGCTCGCCGCACGGTAACGAAGTATCGCAAGGCGATGAATATCCCCAGCTCGCGGCAGCGCCGCGATTGGAGCAATGCGTCTGGGCCGCCACCGGAGGACGATAAGGACTAAGTTTGAAAGTACTCCGGCACGCGCTGCACCTTCCCTTCGCGGTCAATGACGGCAAGCGTTACATTGCCGATGGCCAGTAGTTCTTCCTGCCGGAAGAGCCGGTACTCGTGCTCGATCTTGGCCGGCGTGACGCGGGCAATCGTCGTTCGCAGCCGCAAGATGTCGTCATAACGGGCAGGGCGGTGGAAACGGCATTCGGCCCGTACGACCACGACCAGCATGCCCTCTTCTTCCATTTGCCGGTAATTTCCTCCCGACGCCCGTAAGAGTTCGGTCCGCCCGATCTCGAAATAGGCAAAGTAACAGGCATGATGCAGGAAGCCCATCGGGTCGGTTTCCTGGTAGCGGACGCGGAGTTCAATTTCGTGTTCTCGAAGCATGAATCGATTATAAGCCCTGGCAACAGTTGACGGAACCTGTTCGGGTCTCTATATTGAAACGGTTGTCGGCGGCATGAAGATCCTCAAAAGCAGGGGTGCGGCAATGAGTTCCGGCGAAGGTACGGGCACAGAGTTTGCCACGGGGCGGGGTAGGAACTACCCGGCAATCCGCCAATTTACCGTTTTTCTTGAGAATCGAATCGGCCAGCTCCTGGAGGTCATTCGCCGTTTCGAGGGCACGAAGGTCCGCGTCGTAGCCCTCTCGATTTCCGATGCGGGCGAGTGCGCGTTCGTGCGATTCTTGTTGAGTCATCCCGAAGAAGGGCGGGAGGTTCTCGAACGGGCCGGCCTGGCGATCATCGAGAGCGATTTGATCGGCGTTGATTTGCCCGAGGGTTCCGACGCCTTGCTCAGGATTTGCACCGCCCTGCTGCAGGCGGAGGTCAACATCATCCAGGCCTACCCGCTGCTGGTCCGTCCCCGTGGGCGGGCCTCGGTGGCCCTGATGGTCGATAATATCGAGATGGGACAGGAAACGCTGGCCGGCAAAGGATTCAACATGATCACCGAAGCGGACTTGCAGGAGCCGCCGGACGAGTAGGTTGCGGGGCAAACCTGCGCACAACGGAATTTATTCCGTTCCTGAAAAATGACGAGGCAACGGAATAAATTCCGTTCGAGTTGGCGAAACTCGGGCCTGGTTTTTGGGTTAGAATGGAGTTGGGCAATTTTCAAGCAGAGGTATTCAATGAAACACCACAGTGCAATCGGAATGTATTTTCTCATAGCGGTTTCCGTCGTGACCCTCAATGTGGCGGCCGAGCGAGTGGCCGCCAGTGAACCCTTGCCGGACGCTTCGGTGCTGGCATATCGGAGTACTCCTCGGCAGCCTAAGCCGCCGACCCCGCCCAAGATCAGCGAAGTTACTCTGACGGGCGTCGTCAACGACGTGGCGCCGAAGGGACTGACGATCAAGGCGGGCAAGACGAGCGCGTCCAAGGATCAGAAGCAATGGCTCGTTTTCGCACAATCCGATTCGACCGAGTTCACGATCCGCGGTACGGCCACACTCGATTACTTGCGGAAGGGTCAAACCATCGAATTCGGCGCCCAAATCGCCGCCGATGAAAAGGTTGCCAAGAAGGCCGACGAGGAAAAGGTTGCCGATAAACTCGACATGTTGACGATCGTTTCCCGTAAGGGCGGGTTGGCGCAGCCTCAAAAATGGCGATGCCAAGGACCATGCTGTCGATCCAGGCGCCGGTCGCATCGAATTCCGCAAGAAGGCAGATTCGGACCCAATCCTGGCGACGCCCGATCAGTCCGACCCCAAGGCCGGAAACGGCGGCAAGGCGGCGGCCAAGCCCGAGGCTGTGGCTGGCGGCCCGAAGGAGAATATCGCCGGCATGATCGCCTCGTGGGATAAAGAGAAAAAGAGCCTTACGGTGACTTGCGGGCAGCGCACGATCCACGTCGACTTGGCCGACATACCGACGATCAACGTCGAGATTTTCCTATCCGATGTGAAACTGGTCCCGGACACGAAAGACAAGTCGAAGAGCCGGATCGAGGGTAACGGGGTGAGCGGACATCTGGTCCCGATAATCACCGGCGACCTGGACGGGGCCAAGATTGTGGTCCACGGTACGGGGTCGGAAAGCAAGCAGGGCAACCAATGCGCGGCCAAGAGTATTGAGGTTACCTTGGCCAAGCCGTTGACCGGCAACAAGAAGCCAGCTTCGTCGGAGGCGAAGAAGACAGCAGCCGAGGAGTAAGCCGATCAGGTGTGATAGTCGGCGTTCAGCCGCACATATTCGGCGGTCAGGTCGGCGGTCCAGAACCGCACGTCGGAAATGCCTTCGCTGAAGGCCAGTTGCACGAGCGTATCGCGGTTGTCGCGAATGGATTTCGAGACGGCCGCGGCGTCGAATTGCACCGGCGCTCCGTCGCGATAGAGCAGACATCCGTTGAGATGCAAAGTGACACCCCGGGGATCGAACGGCACGTTGGCGTAACCCGCCGCCGAAACGATGCGGCCCCAGTTGGGATCGGCCCCGTGGATGGCCGTCTTGACCAGGGGGCTGTTGGCCACGTTCTTGGCAATGGCCAAGGCCGCGGCACGGTCCGCACAACCGGAAATCTCGATGGTCACGAGGTGCGTCGCTCCTTCCCCGTCGCCGGCAATGTCCTTGGCCAGCTCGATTGCCACGTCATCGAGCGCGTCGCAGAACCGTGCCAGGTCGGCCCCGGCCAACCGGACGCCGCCCGCGGCGCCACTGGCGATCAACAGCACGGTGTCGTTCGTGCTCATGTGACCGTCGACGCTCATGCAGTTGAAGCTCACGTCGGCCGCTGCCCGCAATGCGGTCTGGGCCGTGGCCGGATCGAGCGGGGCGTCGGTCATGATCAAGGCCAGCATGGTTGCCATGTTGGGACCCATCATCGCAGCCCCCTTGGCTATGCCAGTGATTTGAATCGTTCGGCCGCCGGTGCCAACCGATCGGCCGGCGGTCTTGATCACCGTGTCGGTCGTAAGTATTCCCTGCGCTGCCGCCTCCAGATGGGCTGGCGACGACCCTAATTGCCTGGCCGCCGCCGCAATGCCCTCGGCAATGCGGTCCATCGGCAGAAAGGCGCCGATCACGCCCGTGGAAAGCACCAAGGCTTGATCGTCGGCCGCGCCGCACTGGGCCGCGGCAAGGCGGGCCATCTGCCGGGCGTCTTCCAGGCCACGTTCACCTGTACAAGCGTTGGCCACCCCCGAACAAATCACGACGGCCCGAATCCGCTCGCTGGGGGTGCGGCTGCGATCCAGGGCCACGGGCGCCGCGTAGACGAGGTTCTGCGTGTAAACGCCCACGCCGGTTGCCGGCCGGTCGCAGACCACCAGCGCAAGGTCAAGTTTGAGTGGGTCGCGTTTCAGTCCACAACAGACGCCCGCTAACGAGAAACCCTGGGGTACTTGGTTGGACATGATGACGCTCCTGGTTACAACGCCGTCGTTTCCGGATAGCCGAACATGAGGTTGAAGTTCTGCACGGCCGCCCCCGCGGCGCCCTTGATCAAATTATCGATGCAACTGATCGTCATCACGCGGCCACGAACCAGCCGCGCCGTAATGTCGCAATAGTTCGTATCGGCACAGTCCTTGGTGCCGGGCAAATGCTCGACCACACGCACGAACGGCTCATCGGCATAAAACGCATCCAGCGTCTGCATCAGCTTCTCTTCACTGATCGGTCCCGCCGGCCGGGCGTAGGCCGTCGTCAAGATGCCCCGGTCCATCGGCACCAATTGCGGCGTGAAGATCACTTCCACGGGTTTGCCCGCCGCCCACGAGAGGTACTGGTCGATTTCCGGCGTGTGCCGGTGGCGGCCGATGTTGTAGGCCGAGATGCTTTCGTTGCACTCGGGGTAGAGCGTCGTGAGTTTGAGCGTCCGGCCTGCGCCGCTGACGCCGCTCTTGGCATCGACGATGATGTCGCCGGTCTCGATCAGGCCGGCCTTCAACAAGGGCGCCAGCGCGAGAATCGCCGTAGTGGGGTAGCAGCCCGGGTTGGCCACGAGTTGGGCCGCGGGGATCTGGGAGCGAAATAGTTCCGGCAGGCCGTACACGACCTTGCCCAATCGTTCGGGGTCGGTGTGCTTCTGCCCGTACCACTGGGCGAAGACTTCCGCATCGTTGAGACGATAGTCGGCGCTGAAGTCGACCACCCGCGTGCCCGCAGCCAGCAAATGCGGAATCACGGCGCTGCTCGCCCCATGCGGCAGGCAACTGAAGACGCACTCGGCCCGGGCGGCGATTTCCGCAGGCGCGAGGTCTTCCAAACGCAGATCCAGCCGATCGGTGAGCGAGGGGTGGATCATGGCGATCGGCGGCTGGCCTTCCTGCCGGCTGGTGACGGCGACGATCTCGGCCCCCGGATGGCGGAGCAGGATCTTGATCAATTCGAGGGCCGTATAGCCCGTGGCGCCGAGGATGGCAATGCGTGTCATGATGGAATACCTTGAATCACGAATAAAACTCCCCCTTCCCCACGGCCTCGAAGGCATTCTTGAAATGCTCGATCACAGGCCGGCCGCGGCCGTCGGGCCAGGTGATCGCCACGACGTCGAACCGCGCGGGATATTCCAGCAAACCGTGCCGCTTCATAAAGGTCACCGCCAAGCGAGTCAGCCTCCGTTGCTTGACCGCATCGACGGCCTCGGCCGGATGGCCGACATCCGCCGAAGTGCGGGTCTTGACCTCCACAAAAACAATCGTCCGACCATCGAGGACCACAAGATCGAGTTCGCCCGACGCCAGCCGTCTGCCGCGGGCGAGGATCCTATAGCCCAGCCGCTGGAGATACTTGGCCGCCTGCACTTCGCCACGCTGGCCGAGGGTCTTCTTGGGAATCAGACGCCCCAGCCAACGCGAATAAAGACCGATGAAACCCATGGGGTGGCACGTCCCTGAGCTTGCGAAGGGCGTGGTTGCACTCGCGCGACACGCCCTTCGCAAGCTCAGGGACGTGCCACCCTTGGTAAACACCGTACAGGCCCTTACTTCTTCGCCTTCCCCTTCCCCGCACTGTCGGTCCGCCGTTCGCGCAAACGAACCGCCTTGCCGACGCGGTCGCGGAGATAATAAAGCTTGGCGCGGCGGGCAACGCCGCTGCGCTGCACGTCGATCTTGCCGATCTTGGGCGAATGGATGGGGAATTTCCGCTCGACCCCTTCCCCCTGCACGATGCGGCGGACGGTAAACGTCTCGCGGCTGCCGCTGCCCGCCCGGGCGATCACGACGCCGGTATAAATCTGGATGCGCTCTTTCTCACCTTCAAGAATACGGCAATGCACGTCGACCGTGTCGCCGATCTCGAAATGCGGAATCTTCTCCTTCAGGCTCGATTTCTCGACCACGTTCAACAATGGGTGGCTCATTATGGTTTTCCTTCTCAGTATGGTGTTTCATAGTAGCAGGCACTCTCCGAGTGCCGTCCGCTTTCTCCGTCGTCATGCGCGGACGGCAGACGGAGTGTGCCTGCTACCTTATAAATCTTCCAGCAAATCGGCCCGGCGCTCTCGCGTCCGCTGGCGGCTGTTTTCTTCCCGCCAGCGGGCGATTTCGCCATGGTCTCCGCTTAACAAAATCTCCGGCACTTGCAGCCCGCGAAACTCGCGGGGCCGCGTGTATTGGGCAAACTCCAGCAACCGCGAGGGCGTGGAGAACGAGTCGCACTGGCTCGAATCGGCATCGCCTAGGACGCCCGGCACAAGCCGGATGACCGCGTCGATAATTACCATTGCGGCAACCTCGCCGCCGTTGAGCACGTAGTCGCCAATCGAAATTTCCTCCGGTTTCAATACTAGCCGCAGGCGTTCGTCAAAACCTTCGTACCGCCCGCACAGCAGGACGATCCGCCGCTGCCGGGCCAATCGCTCGACGCCGGCCTGATCGAGCGGCCGCCCTTGCGGCGTGAGCATGACCAGGTGGCCCGGGTCGTCGGCCTTATGCCGCACGGCCTCGACACAGGCGACGACCGGCTCGACCATCATCACCATGCCCGGCCCGCCGCCATAGGGCCGATCGTCGACCTTGTTGTGTTTGTCCTGCGTCCAATTACGGATGTCGTGCAGGCAAACCTCGACCAGGCCCGCGTCGATCGCCCGTTTCAACAGGCTCTGACCCAGGTATCCCGGGAACATTTCGGGGAAAAGGGTCAAAACGTCAAAACGCATACTGGGGTTTCACCCACATCCTACTCGGTCGCCGCTTCGGCGGGGGCTTCGGCAGCCGGGGCTTCCGCACTCTCTACCGGTTGGGCCGCCTGCACCGCCGGGCGCGGCGCCGTTTGTCGCTTGCCCTGCGCCAGCCGGGCCAGGGCCAATCGCTGGGCCTCGACATGCGTTCCCTCGGCACCGTACTTCTTGATCAATACGCCGACCTTGTCCGACGGCTGGGCACCGACGCTCAACCAGTACTTGATCCGCTCGGAGTTGAGGATCGCCCGAGCGTCGGTCTCCGGCACCATGGGATCATAAGTGCCGAGCTCCTCCAAAATACGTCCGTCACGCGGCACCCGGAGCTCCATCGCGCAGATGCGATAGAACGGGCGATGCTTGCGGCCCATCTTCTTCATACGAATTCGAACTGACACACTCGTCTCCTAAAGGGTTATTACTTTTTCTTTGCCTCGCGCTTGCGGCGGCGCAATTCCTTCTCGCGCTGTTTCTTCAGCTTGGCCCGCTCTTCCGAAGTCAGACGCTTGCCGGTGTCCCCTTTCTGCTTGGCGAGCTTGGCGTTCGGACTGAGCATGCCGCTGGAACCCATTTGGTGCATGGTCTTCATGCGGTCCATGAGGCTCATGCTGGACATCTTCTTCATCACGTCGGCAATGCCGTCGAACTGCTTGACCAGTTCGTTGACCTCGTGCGGCTCGACGCCGGACCCTGCGGCAATGCGGCGGCGGCGGCTCTGATCGACCGTCTTCGAGGGATTGCGGCGCTCGTCGGGCGTCATCGAATCGATGATGCCCACCAGTCGGCGGAGGTCGCCCTCGGGGTTCTGGCCGTCCAGCATTTTGCTCATGCCGCCCATGCCGGGGATCATCGACATGATCTTCTGGATCGGCCCGAGCTTGCCGATCTGGCCGAGTTGCTTCTTGAAATCATCGAGGGTGAATTCGCCTTTGCGAAGCCTGTCCTCGGCCTTTTTCATCTCCTCCTGGTCGAACTTCTGCTGGGCCTGCTCGACAAGCGAGAGGACGTCGCCCATGCCGAGGATCCGGCCCGCCAGGCGATCGGGATGGAATTCTTCCAGGGCGTCGAGGTGCTCGCCCGTGCCGATAAACTTGATCGGCACGCCCGTCACGGCCTTGACCGACAAGGCGGCGCCGCCGCGGGCGTCGCCGTCGAGCTTGGTCATGATCACGCCGTCGAGTTCCAGGGCCTCGTTGAAGGCCTTCGCACTGCGGACGGCATCCTGGCCGGTCATGGAGTCGACCACCAGGAAGACCTGGTCGGGGCCGATGCGGCGGTCGATCTGGGTCAACTGGCCCATCAGTTCTTCGTCGACGTGCAAGCGGCCGGCCGTATCGAGGATCACCACCTGCACGCCGGTGGCCTTGGCTTGCTTGACGGCGATCTGGCAGAGGGCCACGGGATCCTTCGCGGCCAGGTCGGCGTAAACGGGAATATCGAGTTGCTGGCCCAACACCTGCAACTGCTGGATGGCCGCGGGGCGCTGCAAGTCGGCCGCCACGAGCATCGGCTTGCGGCCCCGCTGCTGAAGCATCTTGCCTAGTTTGCCGCAGGTGGTCGTCTTGCCCGAGCCTTGCAAGCCGCACAGCATCAGCACCGTCAATTCCGGCTTGAGGTGCAGTGAATGGTCGATCGGGCCCATCAGGTCGACCAATTCCTTATGGACGATGCTGACCAACTGGTGCGTCGGGTCGAGCGACTTGAGGACCGTTTCGCCGACGGCCTGTTCGGAGACCTTGGCGACGAAATCCTTGGCAACCTCGATGCTGACGTCGGCTTCCAGGAGGGCCGTTTGGACCAGGCTGAGCCCTTCGCGCATGTTCGCCTCGGTCAACCTGCCGCGGCCGCGGAGGGACCTAATCGCCGAACTGAGGTTTTCTTGGAGGGATTCGAACATGGCTACGAAGCTTCGTCACGGCGGGCCGCAGGAACGGGACCGCCGCTTCAGGGTAGAATCTTATATCTTAGCGAATTCCTGCCCGGTTTGGCAATCCTTCGTAGAACGGAATTCGAAATGGGACGAATGCAGGGGGCTGCCGACGTTTTCTGCCGTGTTCTACCGCGGACGGCACAACCCCATTCCACCACAGCCGCGTGGCTGCCGAGTTGAAAATCCCGCAGAAACCGTGGGTTGCCGCTCTTCGGGGTATATTCCATATTTCATGCGAGTGGTTACCGCCTGTCCCGTTTCGTCGGACCGCGTTTTTTCCCCGTCTCCCCTCTCCCCCCGCCCGTACTCGGGAGAGGGCGGGCACCATGTCGGGCATCATGTACTCATGGTCGTGGTCGGGGTGAGGGTGGTTTCCCTGCTCTTCCTCCTTCCGCCTTCCCCCTCCCCCTCTGCTTTCCTTTTCGTGTGTTTCCGGGGCACCCGGTACTCCGGGTCGTTCGTGGTTTCCGTACTTCGCGGACATTTTTCTGAGCAACGAGGATCGCAATACCTCCTTTGGACAGGGAAAAGACGATCACCGAACAAAAGTATGCGATTTTCCTGGTCCACAACGTGCCGGTCCGATTTCGCCATGCCGCGCACGTCGTTTTTCAGAAATCGCAGTTTTCTGCCGAGAAACGCGATGCTCTCCACCCCTCTTGTGATTGTGTGGTCCAACGATAAACATTGCTGTAAAAACACCCCTACGATGAAAACAGATGCCGTAATTATCCAAATATATTACCGACACTGGACTAAAATAATTCCCGCTGTTTCTCCTGGTCCGGCAAAATCGTCGCAAGTGCTTTCCCATCATGCGCTTCAGCACCGTGGAGCTCTTTCCCGTGGTCCAACACGGTGTGGTCCAAGATCGAGGTCATTCCCTTTCTCCCTGCTCGCCTCGCCCGTACTCGGGAGAGGGCGGGCACCATGTACCCATGGTCGGGGTGAGGGCAGTTCCCCGCTCTTTCCGGCTTCATCCCTCATCCCTCATCCCTCATCCCTCATCCCTCATCCCTCATCCCTCATCCCTCATCCCTCATCCTTCGCCCTATAAGTACGTTTTAGCCGGCGATGTTATTTAGTTCAGCATTGCGGATTTCGGGAACATCCGCGCCGGTAGCGGGCCAAGCCGGCCTTTCCCGAGGAATTCGCCGATTTCTTGCCGCCAATGAGGTTTTTCGAAAGTCGGAAGTGCGAGTCAGCGTTTTCGCGTCCAAATGGCCACGAACTCCCCTCGCCCGTACTCGGGAGAGGGGCCGGGGGTGGACTGCTAAAAAGTCAAACTGTGGTGTCTTGGTTTCGTATCCCGTTTTCGTTCGGGAGAGATGTGACTGATGGGCGTTTACGCCCATTTCCGGCTTTAGCCGCTAATAGGCCCGGCATTGATGCCGGGTGATCGTGCGGACGCAGCGCCCCTTGCCGCTGAAAGTCCGCGAAAACCCCTCCTGTGCATGGGTTTGTCCGGCAACGCTGGCGGACGGACAGCCTGGAAACGCGTCTCCGCTGCGATCGCAAGTCATGTTGTGTAAACAACTTACGACAACGGTCCCGGCGTTTTTGCGGTCCTTTGTCCGGGAACGTTCCCGGACAGTGTCCGGCAACAAGTCGCGCAAGTGCTTTTCTCGTAAGCACTTGCGTTTCCGGACACGGCCCGGCTGTCGTACCCGCGGCATCCGCAACCGTTTCTGGTACACCCTACTTCTCGTTTTTTTCCCTCATGGAGAAGTTCTTGGTGGCGGCAACATCTCTCCCACTATCTATATCTACGAAAGTGAGCACGGTTAGGCGCAGAGGATTTTTTGAAGTCGCTTTTCTTGTTTGCGCGCCGCGCCGTGGAAATTGCACACGGCACAAAAACCGCACAACGAATTCCATTAAATTCCATCCAAATCCTGGAAGTTTTTAGCAGGCCAGGCCGGGGGTGAGGGCAGTTTCCAGCCTTGACAACTGCTCCCTTCGCCTAGACGTTGCCTGCTTGCAACGTGCGCGAAGGATCGGGCGGGCACCCAGGCCAGCATCGACGCCGCGCCTTCGCGCCATCGACGCCAGAACCGGGGCGCGCGAGCCTGCCCTACGGCGGATCCGGCACCGGCCGATTGTCCAGATCGACCCACCGCGCCGGCCACTCGTCTGCGTCGCGCCGGGTCGTAGTGTCCACCGCGGTCGTGGTCGCCGTGGACTCGACATGGCCCGTGCCGGAGGTGGCTAGAGAAGTTGCCCGCCTGTTCCTTTCGCCCTGCTCCCGCCAGGCCCGCCGCCGTTCCGCGTGACTCCGAATCCCCTCTGGCCCCGTCCGCAGGGGACTTGCCTCCCTCTTTGGAGGATTTGGTATAATGGCGGCTTGACCCGGAAACCATGGAGGTTCACCGATTCTGTCTGCTTCGAGCGAAGCGGGCTACCCAAGGATCAAGCATAATCGGCCACCCATTAGGGGTGCGCAACCGACGGGACCGGAGGCTGGGCTAATCTCGCCGTGAGAGGAAGTTCAGCATGACCATCGCAACACGTAATCCGCCGGAACAGGGGCAACTGGTCACGGTTCGGCAGCGGCAATACGTCGTGAGCGAGGTTGCCAAGAGCACGCTCCCCACCGCGCCGCTGCAACCGCTCGACAGCCACGGCCAACACCTGGTTACGCTCGCCTCGGTCGAGGACGACGCCCTGGGCGAAGAACTCCAGGTGATTTGGGAACTGGAGCCGGGCGCGGCCGTCATCGAAGATGTCCCCCTGCCGGAGCCGACCGGCTTTGATGCCCCCGACCGGCTGGATGCCTTCCTCGACGCCGTGCGCTGGGGCGCGTCCTCGACGGCCGACGTTCGCAACGTGCAGTCCCCATTCCGCTCTGGCATCACGATTGAGGACTATCAACTCGATCCGGTGGTCCGCGCGATCCAGATGCCGAGGGTCAGTCTGCTCATTGCCGACGACGTGGGCCTTGGCAAGACCATCGAGGCCGGCATGGTCGATCTGGAACTGGTGATTCGCCACCGAGCCCGCAGGACTCTTATCGTCTGCCCAGCCTCTCTCCAGGCCCAGTGGAGGGACCAGATGCGGGACAAGTTCGGCCTCGATTTCCGCATCGTCGATAGTGAACTGATGCGCGACTTGCGACGGAAACGGGGCATTCATGTCAATCCCTGGACGCACTTTCCCCGGTTGATTACGTCGATCGACTTCCTCAAGCGCGATCGGCCCCTACGGCTGTTCATGGAAACCCTGCCGTCCGAGAGCGAATCCATCTACCCCCGCCGTTACGACGTACTGATCCTCGACGAGGCCCACAACTGCGCCCCCTCCGGTCGCGGCAATTATGCCATCGACTCGCTCCGCACTGAGGCGATTCGGCGGCTGGCCCCGCACTTCGAGCACAAGATGTTCCTCACGGCCACGCCGCACAACGGCTATCAGGAGAGTTTTACGGCCCTGCTGGAATTGCTCGACAACCAGCGGTTCGCCCGTGGAATGCGAACCGACACGAAGGAATTCATCCGGCAGCGCGATGCGGTCATGGTCCGACGGCTCAAATCGGAACTTCCCAAGGACGACTTCGGACAGGACCGATTTCCGAAGCGCGTTCTCGAAGCCCTGGAAGTGGATTATCCCAGCGAGGAAAAGGAAATCCATGCCGCGCTGCGGCAGTACGCCAAACTGCGGCAAGCCCGCGCAACCGACCACGCCGAAAAGTTCGCCACCGACTTCGTTCTGATGACTCTCAAGAAACGGCTCTTTTCCAGCCCGGCGGCCTTTGCCGCCACGTTGGCCAGGCACGAGATCACGCTGAAGAACGCCAAACGCCGCGCCGCTGCCCCCAAGCCCTCTCACGGCGTCCTACAGCGGCAGATCGACCGCATGGAGGAAGAATACTCGGTAGACGACGAAGCGGAAGAAGCGGCCACCGATGCCGTCGATACGGCCAGCTTGCTGTTCAACGAACTGACGACTGAGGAAGCGGCCCTGCTCAAAAAGATGAAGACCTGGGCCGACCATGCCACGGCTCGGCTCGATGCCAAGGCCAAGAAACTGATTCAGTGGCTCCACGAAATAATCCGGCCCGGTGGCAAGTGGTCCAACATCCGCGTCATCATCTTCACCGAGTATCGCGCCACCCAGAACTGGCTTTATACGAAGCTCGCGTCCGAGGGGCTGACGGGAAATGATCGCTTGTTGACGATGTATGGCGGGATGGATTCCAAGGAACGCGAACGGATCAAGGCCGCCTTCCAGACCGATCCCGAGCAAAGCCCCGTCCGCATCCTGCTTGCCACCGACGCTGCCAGCGAAGGCATTGACCTTCAGAACCACTGCTCGCGGTTGATCCACTTCGAGATTCCCTGGAACCCCAACCGGCTGGAGCAACGGAACGGGCGCATCGACCGTCACGGCCAGAAGGCGAAGAAGGTGCTGATCCACCATTTCGTCGGCAAGGGGTACAACGAACGCGAGGGCCGGCTGGCAGAAACTCGGGTCGGCGATCTGGAAGCCGACCTGGAGTTCCTCATGCGGGCAGTGCGGAAGGTCGAGGCGATCCGCGAAGACCTGGGCAAGGTCGGCCCGGTGATTGCCGAGCAGGTCGAGGCGGCCATGCTGGGCCGCCGCAGCCGGCTTGACACGAAGAAGGCCGAGGACGACGCCGAGCCGGTGCGCCGCATGTTCAAGTTCGAGCGTGATCTGGCGAAACAGATCAAGCAGATGATGGACCAGCTTCAAGAAACGAAACGTGAGTTGCGGCTCTCGCCGGAGAACATCCAGAAGGTGGTCGAGGTCGCACTGCAACTCGCCGGCCAACCGGCGCTGATCGAGGCCAAGGTGCCCGGCCTCTGGCCCGATCCCAAGCGCCGAACGTGCCCCGTGTTCCACCTGCCGGCGCTCACCGGCAGTTGGGAACTGTGCGCCGAGGGCCTGACGCACCCCTTTACCGGGGCTACGCGGCCGTTTGTCTTCGACCACAACCTCGCCAAGGGCCGGGAAAACGTGGTGCTCGTCCACCTGAACCACCGCCTGGTGCAAATGAGCCTGCGGCTGCTTCGGGCGGAAGTCTGGTCGCGGGAAGGCCGAAAGCGTTTGCACCGCATCACCGCCCGGATCGTGCCGGACAACGTGCTCCAGCACCCGGCCGTGATTGCCCATGCCCGGCTCGTCGTAATCGGCGGCGACTGCCACCGTTTACACGAGGAGATCATCGCGGCGGGCGGTCTGCTGCGGGAAGGGCGGTTCGTCCGCTTCAGCAGCCTGCGGGAAATGCAGGAGGCCCTCGCCGCGGCCACCGACGAAGAGCCGTCAGCGGCGGTGCAGAAGAAATTGCTGGCCCTCTGGCCGAAATCGTCGGAGTCGTTGCGGCAGGCCCTCGAAGCCCGGATGCGGGACCGCACCGATGGCTGCAAGAAAGAACTGGCCGAGCGGGCGGAAAAGGAAGCCGGCGACATCAGGGCGATCCTCACGGAGTTGCAGAAGACGATTCAGGATGAACTTGACCAGGCTTCCGACGAAGTGCAATTACAGTTGTTCTCCACGCCCGAGAAAGAGCAATTCGACCGCAACTCCGACGCGCTGCGGGCGCGTCTCCGCGCGATTCCCGGCGAGATCGAGAAAGAAACCGAGGCGATCCAGGCCCGGTTCGCCGACCCGCAGCCGCGGATGTTCCCGGTGGCGGTGACATACTTGGTGCCGGCGAGGATGGCAAGGTGATCCCATAGGAACGGATACATACCGGAGGAGTGAAAGCTCATGCCGCTGGACGAACTTACTCATCGCAAAGTCTACGAACAGACCGTAGCGGCCCTGCGCAAGCTCGGAGCCGACCAACTTGCCGACGAGATCGAGCGAACAGTAGCACGGGGCGTCGTTCTTACGGGCCAGCAAACCGCGTCGTACAAGGATTCTGCCGTGTTTCGTCCAATGACGGACGAAGAAGCTCTCGCCGTCGCTATGGAGTTCTTTGTCACGGTCCTAGAAGTTCCCGTCATGCTGGATGCCGCAACCCGCGCCTTGGGAACCGGGCATATCGAATGGAAACCGGAACGCCCAGGGACGGAGCGTGAGGATGTGGCGGTCGATACGATGCGTCAAGTGGACCACGGGCCACTGTGCGAGCTTTTGGCCAAAGTCATTGTAATTGCCGAGGAACTCGGCATAACCCTACCGGAGATCGCATAATGGCGACGCTTGCCGACCTTCAGAACGCTGTCAACCAGGTACTTGGCTTGCCTGCGATACCGGCCGTGTTGCAGTTGAACAGCAATACGCGCGAGAGAGCATTTGAGGCATACGTGTTTGCGCTCCTAGTGAACGCCGTCCGCGAGGCTGGCGGCACGGCCGACATTTTCGGCATCGTCAGCGGCATTAACCCAGCCACCGTGGTCTTCCGAGGGGGGCCGGGCCTTCTCGGCTCCAGCGCACAGGATTATGCTTACGCGCGCTGTCAGGTTGGAAATCGGAACTTCGAGATTCACGTTGACATTCAATACGAGGGAAGCTCGGGTGCTATTCACGAGCTAGACGTGTCCCTTTACGATCACGATGCAGCCGACCGCGTTCGCCGGACTCCGAACCTTTTTGCCCCGACCAACAAGTTACATGGTGCCATCGAATGCAAGTTTTATGACTCGACGCTAGGAACTGCGCTTGGCCGAACCTTCGTCGGCTTGGTGGATGATTGCGGCACGCTGCAACTCAAGCTATTCTCGACGAATGGCCGTTCTCAGGGTTTGGCCAGATACTTCAGTCCGAAGAGCCGCCCAAACCGATTTTTTCAACTGTCTCCACTTCGACCGGTCCAGCAGGCCGAATTCGTTACATTCATTAGGCACGTCTTGAGCGAATGGGCGGGCGTTGCCTAGTGTGGGATCAGGGAATCTGAACTTTGGCGCACTTTACGAACCATGTCCAATAAACGTCATCATGCCGAATGGCTTTCGCTGGTCGAGGTTTCCGGGCCGTTCTTGACGATGCCCGTGCTGGAGAGGGTCTTTACCACCGGCCTCGATGCGCACGACCCGGAACAGGCCCGGATGCTGCGCACCGCCTACGACGAGTGGCAGGAGAACCAGGAAGGCCGCCGGCCGAGCCAGGCGGTCCACAATTCCTGGATCAAGTTCATCCTGACCCAGACCCTCGGGTTGCCCGGCGAAGTGCTGGCCGAGGGCCAGGCAATCCCGGCCACGATCAAGGCCACCGTCTCGGAGCATGGCGAAACCCTGCGGCCAGACTTTTTGGTCCGTAATCCCAACGACGTTCCCAACCCCGGCAAGCCCCGCCTGATGATCCAGACCTACTCCGCAGAGCAGAACTTGGAGCGGCCGGTCGCTGGGCGGCACTGGAAGGCATCGCCGGCCACGCGGATGATGGAACTGCTGCATAGCACCGATGTTCGCTTGGGCCTCGTGACCAATGGCGAACACTGGATGCTCGTCGATGCCCCGCGCGGCGAAACGACCGGCTTCGCTTCGTGGTATACCCACCTCTGGCTGGAAGAGCCGCTTACCCAGCGGGCTTTTCGCAGCCTGCTGGGCGTGCGACGGTTCTTCGGCGTGGCCGACGACGAGACCCTGGAAGCCATGCTGGCCGAGAGCGCCTTGAATCAGCAGGAAGTGACCGACCGGCTTGGCCTCCAGGTCCGCCATGCCGTCCAGGTTCTCATTCAGTCGCTCGACCGGGCGGACCAGGACCACGGCCGGGAACTGCTGGCCGGCGTGCCGGAGACAGTATTATATGAGGCGGCCTTGACGGTGATGATGCGGCTGGTGTTCCTGTTCTGTGCCGAGGAACGGGAACTCCTGCTTCTGGGTGACCCGGTGACGTTTGCCGAAGAGCAGGAAATGGCGATGCTCTATCGCCATCAGGTCGAGTTTGGCGTGGGGCATGGCGTAAGCATTCACGCCGACTGCCCCGAAGGTGTCTGCGACCGGGCTGTCCGCCTGGCAACGAAGGTGGTGCCGAGCTATGAGATACCGCAAACCACGCCACCTACGGAAGCCGATTTTCCCAGGCTGGCGGGGTTGGTCCTAGACATGAAGGAACTGGGCGAGACGCCGGCCGCCGACTTCGACAAGAAGATTCGCCCATTGCTGGTGGCATATCAAGCCTGGATCAAGGACCGGGAAGCGGACCTTCAAGAGCCGGCCTTGGCCGCGCACAAGAAGTCGGGGCAGGCCGCTCTTCAGCGCTGCCGCACCACCCTGTCGCGGATCGAGGCCGGATTGAAGCTGCTGACGGACGACAAGGATGCGGCCGAGGCGTTCCGCTTTGCCAATCTGGCGATGTGGCAACAGCGAGTCCATTCGATCCTATCCCAAGAGAAGCGGCGGGAAGAGAAGGCCGACATCAAGGAAATCGACGTGCCCGGCAACCGCTCGTGGCGTCCATTCCAGTTGGCCTTCATCCTGCTCAACCTGCCCGGCATCACCAAACTGGACCACAACGACCGGACAGGAGAGGTCGAGGCAATAGCGGACCTGCTCTGGTTTCCCACGGGCGGCGGCAAGACGGAAGCCTACCTGGGCCTATCGGCCTACACGATGGGCCTGCGGCGATTGCAGGGGACGGTGGCCGGGCGCTGCGGGCAATCGGGCGTGGCGGTGCTGATGCGATACACGTTGCGGCTGCTGACCATCCAGCAATTCCAGCGGGCCACTGCCCTGATCTGCGCCTGCGAGTTGATCCGGCGCGAAGACGAGAAGAAATGGGGCAAGGAACCGTTCCGCATCGGCCTTTGGGTGGGCCAGAAGACGACGCCGAACACCACCGAGCAGGCGGCCGAGGCGATTCAGCAAGAACACGGGCAGAGGTTCAGCCGGGGCGGAAGGGGCAGCGGATCGCCCGCTCAATTGACCAACTGCCCCTGGTGCGGGGCGAAGATCATGCCGGGCCGGGACATCAAGGTGGAAAGCTACGCCAAGGGACGATGCCGAACGCTGACCTACTGCGGCGACGTGTTGGGCCGGTGCCCGTTCACCGCTAAACAATCGCCGCTGGAAGGAATTCCCGTGTTGGTGGTGGACGAGGAAATCTACCGCCGGCTGCCCACGCTGCTGATTGCCACGGTGGACAAGTTCGCCCAAATGCCGTGGAACGGGAAGGTGCAGATGCTCTTCGGGCAGGTGGAATCGCGCTGCGACCGGCACGGGTTCCGTTCGCCGGAGATCGAGGACGCCGATTCGCACCCGAAACACGACCGGCTGCCGGCGGCAAAGACGACTCCTCACCCACGACTGCGCCCGCCCGACCTGATTATCCAGGACGAATTGCACTTGATTAGCGGGCCGCTGGGAACGCTGGTCGGCCTTTACGAAACGGCGGTGGACAAGCTGTGTTCATGGGAGGTCAACGGGAAGATCGTGCGGCCCAAGGTAATTGCCTCCACGGCCACGATCCGCAAAGCAGGCGACCAGGTTCACGCAACATTCCTACGGAAAGTCAACGTGTTCCCTGCCCACGCGCTGGATGTTCGGGATAACTTTTTCTCCGTGCAGCGCCCGCCAAGTGAGACGCTCCCCGGCCGGCGATACATCGGCATCTGCGCCCCGGCCGGCGGTTGAAGGTGGCTTTGATCCGGGTCTACGTGGCCTTGCTGTCGGCGGCCCAAACGCTCTACGACAAGAAGGGTTATAGCAAGGATGCCGATCCGTGGATGACGCTGATCGGCTACTTCAACTCGATGCGGGAACTCGGCGGGATGCGACGGCTCGTGGACGACGACGTGCGAACCCGCCTGGGAAAAATGGAACAGCGGGGCTTGGCGAGACGGACCCTGTATAGCATCGATGAACTGACTTCGCGGAAGGACTCGACTGACATACCCGAAGTCCTCGACCACTTGGAGGCCACATTCGACCTGACGGCGGAAGCCTACCGCAAGGAAATGCAGAAGAAAGGCCGCTTCAAGGAGTTGCCCAAACGGCCGCTCGACGTGCTGTTGGCGACCAACATGGTGTCGGTGGGCGTCGATGTGCAGCGGCTCGGCTTGATGGTAGTGGCAGGTCAGCCGAAAACGACCGCGGAGTACATCCAGGCGACCAGCCGTATCGGTCGTAGGTCCCCCGGACTCGTCTTCACGGTCTTCAACTGGACCAGGCCCCGTGACTTATCGCACTACGAGCGGTTTGAACACTACCACGCCACGTTCTATAAGCACGTCGAGGCCCTCTCCGTGACTCCGTTCGCCTTGGGAGCGATCAGTCGAGGACTTACGGCCCTGCTGATCTCCTGCGTGCGGCTCCAGGGGACCGAATTCAACTCCAATAAGCAAGCCAGCCGGATCGACCGGAACCATCCCTATGTGAAGGCGGCCATCGAGACCATCGTGCGTCGGGCTGAACTGGTTGGCAATAAAGACGAAGTGCAACCCCTGGTACTGGACGAATTGAACGAGCGGATCGACCAATGGCTGGCTGAAGCCCAGCGGAACGTCGGCGGGCGCATCCTTGGCTACGACGAAGAGCGAGACGGGGTGACGGTGGGCTTGCTCAACCGACCGAGCCTTGAGCCGTGGGACGATTTTACCTGCCTCAATTCGCTCCGGGACGTGGAACCGACCGTAGGCTTGATCTTTCACGACGGCGGCTTGGACGAAGACCCAGCGTTCGTGGCGGCCGTGAGCGAGGACAGCGATGGGGCGGACGACGAGCAACCGGAGGAAGAACCATGAGCAGCCAGGTTGCGGAAAAACGGAAGATCGGCGATCTGCGCCCGAGCGAACTGCTGTATACGTTCGGCGTGGGGGCCATCGTGGAACTGCCCAACCTGTCGGTCATGGTCATGGGCCTGGACGATTGGCCGGTGGAGCAGGGCTCCAGCGAAATTCCCGAGCCGCGACTGCTCCGCGCGGTGCAGCGGGAGCTTGGGCGGCAGGTAGCCAAGTTGTTGACCCCGCCGACGACACCCGAGTCAACTGGATTCCAAGCCGCCCCGTTCGACGAGACTGCCAATATCGGCGTCCCGGTTCGCGCCGTTCCCGCGCTGGCTCCTCTGTCCGCACTGCCGGCTGCTGGCCCCGATTCAGTCCGGCCTGTTCGAGTTGAAGCTGGACCTCTATCGGAAGGACCGCAGCCGCTACGTCCATCGGATTTGCCGGAAGCAGGGCAAACCGCCCACTGCTGTTCCCGCTCGGTTCCTGGTCGCCTGCGCGGGAGGCCACTTGGACGATTTCCCCTGGGTAGAATTTGTGCATCGTGGGAAGACCGACTGCCGCTATGAACTGCGGCTTTATGAACTTGGGGCGTCCGGCGAGGTCGCCGACATTGAAGTTGAGTGTGTCAAGTGCGAGAAGAAGCGCCGCATGAGTGACGCCTTTAGCGAGGATGGCAAGGTAGAACTGTCGCATTGCCGAGGACGTTGGCCGCATCTGAGGAAGTTCGACGAAGAGCCTTGTGCGTGCCAGCAGAAAGGCATCTTGCTGGGTTCGTCGAACAGTTGGTTCCCGATGATGCTCTCGGCCCTCTCGATCCCTAGCACGCCCGACAAGCTGGGGCAACTGATCGAGCAGAATTGGGGCGAGCTTCAAGAGTGCGAAAGTCCGCGCGACGTGAAAATGAAGCGAAAGCTGTTGCGGGGCATGGCGTCGTTCTCCGAAGAAGAGATTTGGCAGGCTGTCGAGAATAAGAAGAGCGGGAATGACGACGGCGAAGATGAAGCCTCCGATCTGCGCGAACCCGAATGGAAGGTGTTCTCGAACCCCGATCCAAGCCTCAATAGCCGTGACTTCAAGTTGCGGGTCGTCGATCCACCGCAAAACTACCAGCATGTTCTTGAAAAGGTGGTGCTGGCCGAGCGTCTGCGCGAGGTGCGGGCGCTGATTGGTTTCACCCGGATCGAGTCTCCGGGCGACTACAGTGACCTGGACGACTTTCCCAAAGAACAACGTGTTCAACTCAGCCGCAAGACCCCCCGTTGGGTGCCGACCTCAGCAGTGCGGGGCGAAGGCGTATTCCTGCAATTCTCCGAAAGCGCGATTCAAGCCTGGCTGGGAACGACGGGAAGCCTTGATGCGGACTTCTTCGAGGCCCATCGGCGATGGAGAACTGCGCGAGGCTTGATGCCCAACGAAGGGTATCCGACACTGCGCTACGTGCTGCTCCACTCGTTGGCGCACGCCTTGATCCGGCAATTCTCCCTGGAGTGCGGTTACACCACGGCCAGTATCCGGGAACGCATCTATTCCCCGCCGGAAGGCAGCAACCAGGAGCCGATGGCCGGCATCCTGCTTTACACTGCCGCCCCGGACAGCGAGGGGACGCTTGGCGGCTTGGTCAGTCTCGGCGAAGCGAAGATTTTGGGCCGACATCTGGACCAAGCCTTGGAGGGCATCCGGCTCTGCGCGTCAGACCCATTGTGCGCGGAACATCACCCGTACCGTGACAGCTTGACTTTGCACGGCGCGGCCTGCCACGCCTGCCTATTCCTACCCGAGACTTCGTGCGAGCGGGGCAACAAGTACCTGGACCGCTCTGTGCTTGTGAAGACGGTGGAGAAGGACAGCCTCGCGTTTTTCCCGGCATCAAGCGACAGCGAAACGGGCAGTGAGGACGCGGACAACGGGGTGAAGGAAGGTGCCTGACGATGAAACTGACGGCCGGACAACACGAGATCGCAAATTCTGCGGGCAATCTGGCGACCATCCTGCCGTTTCCGGTCATGCAACTTCTTGCTGAGGCGGTCGCCACCTGTCAACCTGACGACTGGCCGACTGCCCGCAATCAGGTCGTGCAGTGCCTCTCGCACCCGCAGTACCGGAGTCTGGTCGCCGACTTCCTGGATACCTGGCGGGCAAACGAATCGCAACTACCCGCCCAAGCCGTCGGGATGGCATTACTGACCGCCGCTCATTCCGAGGAATCGCAGCGGCGAAGCCAATCGTTGGAACTTGTCTGGACCGGCCCTGATGCCGGGGGCGGTCCCCTCCGGCGCACCGAGCAGGCCATTCTCCAGGTGCTCGACTGCGCAGACCAGCGCATCACGCTGGTCAGCTATGCCGTCTACCGGATTCCGCATGTCAGGGAATCCTTGGTGCGCGCTGCTGCGCGTGGTGTGCATATCAACGTGATTCTCGAAACGCCCAACAAGTGCGAAGGGCAAAAGGAGTATGAAACGCTACGAGCCTTGGGCAGTGAGGTTGCCTCGTGCGCGACCGTTTACTATTGGCCCGAGTCCCATCGTCCAAAGGGGGAGAACGACAAGCACGGCATCCTGCACGTCAAGTGTGCCGTTGCCGACGGCCGCTGGCTATTTCTTTCGAGCGCTAACCTGACCGAGCAGGCTTTCACGATCAATATGGAACTTGGCCTGCTGCTGACCGGCGGGACGTTGCCCGGCCAAGTCGAGGAACAATTTGATAGGCTTATTGGAACGGGGATACTCGAAGAGGCATGAAACTTTTCCGTTACCCACCCGTTCACCTGTCACCTCGCTAGCAAGCTGACGGAAAGCCTTGGGAAGCTGGCCAGGTCGGCATCGAAGGTTGCGACTCCCACGCAAAACCCCATGGCGACGGCGGCGAGGAACGCGTCGCTCCATCGTTTGTGGGCCGGCCGGGGAAGTTGGGTGAGCGACTTGAAGACGGCGGTGAGGCCAAGTGGATGCCCGATCTGAATCAGCCGAAGCAGGACGTTGGCATCCACCAGGATCATTCGGTTTCCTCGTAGATGCTCTCGCGGCTGTCATGCGCGGCGCACGTGGTTCGCACGCCGTTGCTCGCCATGCGGCGGAGGGATTCGAGCCAGTCGTCCGTTTCCACTGCGGCGGACGGCTTGTCGACGATGGTGATCTTCACCAGGCGCCCGCGGAACTCCGGCCGGGACACAAGCTCTTCCCAACGGCCTATCACTTCAATAGTTTCAGTGCCCATAATCAGACTCCCCCGTACGAAGATTACTACGCAAACGCGAAAATCCGCCAGAACTCGTTTTCAAATTGGTCTGACTTTCTTTACTTCAACGCTTGTCTTTAATGCTAGCGGGCATCTGCCGTACCGTCAACCGCCTGATGCCCTATCAGGGACACAGTCGGTCGCTCAGCGTTGCGGCGATACTCGCGATCGGCCCCATAGAGAACTACATCGGAGGTGAACAAAATCGAAAAATCAAGAAACTCCAATAATTATTTGACCCATGCCATTTTGCGACTTAGATTTTCTCGGCTGCGCATCTTGAAAAAAGCGTCGTAGGAAAACTCCAATGATTCACAAAACATCACTTCTTTTCGCATGTTTGGCCTTGGCGGCATCCCCTTCTTTCGGACAGGAGTGGGCCGCGAAGATGTTCAAGACCACGGAACATGATTTCGGCACTGTTGCCCGTGGATCGAAGGCCGAATTCCACTTCACGTTGTCCAACCTCTATATCGATGACGTGCATATCGTCACCGCCTATTCAAGCTGTGGCTGCACGAGCGTCGACGTCATCAATCCTACGCTGAAGACCTATCAAGAAGGGATCGTTCGGGCCGTTTTCAATACGCCAACCTTCCTCGGATCGCGGGCCGCTACGATTACCGTGGTCATCGATAAGCCAATGCCCGCGGAAGTTCTCCTCCACGTTCGCGGAGTCATTCGCGGCGATTTGGTCTTCGAGCCGGGCAGCGTGCAACTCGGCAACGTCGAATTGGGAACCCCGATCCAGCGCAAGGTCCAGGTTAAACGCTCGGGCTGGGGAGATTGGCAAATTACCGATGTCAAGTCGTCCAACCCCCATATTTCGGCCAAAGTAGTCAACACGAGTCGGCAGAATGGCTGGACCACGGCAGATTTGACGGTGACGCTCGACAAGGACGCACCCGTCGGCTATCTCCGGGATCACTTGCTCCTGATCACCAGCGAGGGCCAAAGCACGCAAATGCCGCTGGCCGTGGAAGGCCGGGTAGTTTCCAACCTAACGGTCAGCCCGTCGTCGCTGTTCATGGGCATCGTCCAGCCGGGCCAAAAGGTGACCAAATCGCTTGTGCTCAAAGGGACCCGTCCATTCAAAGTCCTAGAGATTACCTGTGAAGACAAGGCATTCAAGTTTGCCGTGACCAGCCACGAAGCGATGCCCGTTCATGTGATTCCGGTGACCTTCGTGGCCGGCAACACCGAGGGAAAGGTGACAAAAACGATTCGGATCGTGACCGACCTGGGGCAGGCATCGCCAGAACTCTCGGCCTACGCAGTGGTTTCTTCGCAAACGGCGGCCAACGACAAGTAACAACCACCGGCAAGAATCTCCAAGAAGCCGCCGAATTCGTTCTTCTCCCAGGATGCGGTTTCGGATATAGTCCGCCCGCTTGCTGTCCGTTGCAGGTGTCCAAGGATGGCGACTACAACAACCATGGAAGGTACGGCGGATGTTCGGCGGCGTCGATTTCGGTCAGTTTTGCGTAATTTCCACAGTCCAAGTCTGTGGACTCCTGAGTGCCGCCCTGGCTCGGATCACCGAGGGCCATGCGTGGCAAGATCTGTTCCAACGGATGTTCATTGCACTTCTGGTGATTGTCGCGTTCACAACCATTTTGAACCTGGGGCACGGCCCCCAACATTGGCTGACGTCGGCGACGACTTTGGCCGTGATGGTCGTGATGGCGACGTGCGATTTCAGCCACCCCCTGTAATCTTGAACATAACCTGTTACGAAGAAATAGGTTAGGGAAATTATCCCGTTTCCGGTCATTTTGCTACGACCGCCAGTTTCGCTAAAATCGAAAGAATTCTTCCTTCCGGCACAACCGGCAAACCGAAACCTATAATCAGGCATTGATGGAATTCGGACATTGCCGAGGGAGGCGACATGCCGCTTTTCCGGCCGTGCCTTTTGCCCGTTGCGATCGGTACCACCGCCGACCACGACCACGACCATGAGTACATGGTGCCCGACATGGTGCCCGTACGGCGCCGCTGGGCTGTCTTCACCGCAGGAACACGATACGAAGGAGGGAAAAATGCGACAATTCTTAATGGTTACGCTGGTCGCTGTGGCGGCCGGTCTGATGCCGGCGATGGTTCGGGCCGACGGCCCTAACCAGGAAGCTGCGAAAAGGATTCGCGATCAATTGCATGACAGCGGTCAGTTGGTCGATTACAAGATCGCTGTCCGCTATCTGAACGGAACGGTCTGGCTGCAGGGGCACGTCCACGACCAGGACCAGTTGAACAAGGCCGTGGCCTTGGTCTTTGCCACCAAGGAAGTCACCATCAATCAGGTGATTCGCGACGAACTGACCGTTGACGGCGTTCATCCGGATTCGTCGGCGAACAAGAGTTTTCCCGCGAACAATGCGGCAAACCCGTTACGGGGCAGGAACGCTGCGGCCGGCGCTAATCAGGCCCAGGCCGTGCCATCGTCGTTCAATGCGGCACATACTGCGACGCCTGTGTTTTATCAACCGCAACCGGTGGCGGCGCCACTCCCGCCCGTGCCCGGTCCTCCGGCTACTGCCCCGGCGGCGCTGCCGGCAGCGGGAGCGGCGAGCGGCGTGCCCGGCGAACCGTTGCCGATGTACTCTTCCGGCACAGCCGTGGGCGGTCCGGCGCCCGTGCGTTACGATCGTCCGGCGATGCCGGGCTACGCCTGGCCGAGCTATTCCGCTTATCCGAACTACGCCGCCGTAACCTATCCCAAGCAGTACTCGCCGACCGCCTGGCCGTACATCGGTCCTTTCTATCCCTATCCGCAGGTTCCGTTGGGCTGGCGCAAGGTCAGCCTGGAATGGGATGACGGCTGGTGGTGGTTGGACTTCAAAGACAAGCCGCGCTGCTGCTGGTGGCGGTAGGTCAGAGGTCGGAGGACACCGATCAGCAGTCGATCCGAGATCGAAACCTGGGCGAAGACATAACGGGCCCCGTGCTGAATCTTTCAGCACGGGGTCTTTCGTTGTGTATAATTAGTACCGGTCCTTGGAGTAACCCATGTGAAGACGGTTGCGGTAGAAGACACGATGTTGACGGCCGAAGACCTTGTAACGATGGCCCAGCACGAAGTCGTCATCCTCACCCGCAAGGGCAACCCGCTCGTTGCGGTCAAGAATCTATCTGATTCGGATTGGGAGTCCGTATCGCTGGCAAACAACGCGAAGTTCGTTGCGTTAATCGAGGACTCACGGCGAGCCTATCGAGAGCAGGGGGGAATCAGCCTGGACGAAATCCGCAAGACGCTTGGACTAAAACCCGTGAAGAAGACGGCGGCGCGGCGAGGGCGCACAAAAAATGTGCGGAAAACTGACTGAAAGCGGAACGGCAATGCCAGCAATGTCACAGTGGCAAGAGAGTCACGTGACCACACGACGTTGACGTGGCAGCTCACGCCGCCGGGCCTTCCAGGCTCTCGGCCAGCTTGCCGAGGGCCTCGGTCTCGATCTGCCGCACCCGCTCGCGGGTCAGGCCCAGGCTCTCGCCGATTTCCTTCAAGGTCCTCGGTTCCTGTCCATCGATCCCGAACCGCATCCGCAGGACGGTCGCTTCCCGCGTGTCCATCGTCTCCAACTGCTGCATGACGTGGACCAGGTTGTCGCTCTCGACCATCTCCGTGTCGGGAGTGCGGACCCGCTCGTCCGGGATCATCTCGCCCAGCGACCAGCCGGCGTCGGCCTGATCGGTCTGGGGCGTGAGATTGTAAATGCGGATCGCCTTCTTGATGATCGGCAGCTTCTTGCGGGGCAGGCCGAGCACGCGGGCGATCTCTTCGGGCGTGGGGGTGCGGCCCAGTTCCTCGGCCAGGCGGGTCGTCGCCCGCCGCCATTTCGAGAGCAGCTCGACCATGTAGGCCGGAATGCGGATCGTCTTTGCCGTGTTGATCAAGGCCCGCTTGATCGATTGCTTGATCCAATAGCTGGCATAGGTCGAGAAGCGGGTGCCGACGGCGGGGTCGAAGCCTTCCACGGCGCGGAGCAGGCCCAGGTTTCCTTCCTCGATGAGGTCTTGCAGGCCGAGCCCCTTGCCCGTATACCCGCGGGCAATGTTGACCACGAGGCGGAGGTTGGCGCGGACCATGCGGTCGCGGGCGTGCACGTCGCCGTTGCCGATGGCCACGGCTAAGTCGTGCTCGTCGTCGGCCGAGAGCAACGAGGTTTCGTTGATCTCCCGCAAGTAGGTTTCCAAGGGAGACTGCACGGAGGCAAGGGGGCGACGGCGGGTCTTCGGCATGGCGGCAGTTTCTTCGCAAGGGGGCAAGCTGTAGACAGAAAGGTCATCGACGATGCGAAAGCGGTTTCTGTAAGGAAGCGGAAACTTGACGAACTAGAGCGGAAATAGCCGTGAACGCGACGGTAACGAATCCAACGGCCCGGCCGATCGTAAGCAGACGTGCGGCGGTAAAGTCGGGATAAACGGCAGATTGATGTGCGGCAAGAGTTTTTCAAATTGGCTCAATCCGCCAATTCGCGTTGCCAAATTTTACGGATCAAACGCAGGCTCCACTCCACCGTGCTGACGGAGCAGTCAAGCCGATCGGCGATCTCTTGGCTCGTATAGTCCTCCATCTTTGCCACGGCAATCTGCCGCAAGTCTTCCTCCAAGCTGCCGAGCAGGCGGGAACACTCCTCCGAAACGATCGCAGCGAACTCGGGCGTTGGGCTGTCGCCCACCACCTGTTCCAGTCCCCGGCCACGGTTTTGCGGGTCAAGGTGTTCGAGCGCCGATTCCCCGCGAACCCGTCCACCACCCCGTTTTGCCCGCCCGTCGTGCCGGGCCTGATCGATGGCTTTTTGGGCCGTGATCTTGATCAGCAGTCGCCAAAGGTCGTCGCGGTCGGCCAAGTCCGGAAATCGGCCCTCTTCAGCCGCTCGGCAGAATGTGGCAAAGGCACTCAGGGCCAAGTCCTCTTCGTCGGCCGCCCGGCGGGGGATCGCGGCGAGCCGCTGGCGTGCCAGGCGGACCAACTGCGTGAAATATCTCCCCCACAGGGCATCGACGGCCTGCGACTGCCCCGCTTTGGCGCCAATGATCCACTGGCTGATGGAGGGCTGGCTTTCCGCGGTCATGGTCTGGGGTCCCGCATCGGAATCGTTTTGAAGGGTTCGCCACTCGCTTGTCGGTAGATCGGTAGACGGACAACAAATCCGTTTTCCACACCCACCGTGCAATCCCTCACTATGGTAGATATAATAACCAAATTCTGCCCTCCGCGGAAGAGAACCACGCCCCAGCGAAAAGGGTGTACGATGAACCAAAAGGCCAGTCTCCCCGACCCATCGTTGCCGGTTTCAGAGCTCATCGAGGTCCACAAGGTCTGTCAGCAGTTCGAGGCCGAGTGGAAAGCCGGCCGCCAGCCCAAGGCGGCCGAGTTCCTGGGCGATACGCCCGAGCCGAAACGTTCCGAACTGAAGCGGGAACTGGAATCGATTGAGGCCGAGTACCGCCAGAAGGCCAAGAAGCCCACCCTGGACATCTTCATCGAAACCCTGGCCGGCAGCGGCTTGATGACCCGTGCGGACGTGCAAACCTTCCTCACGACCCTGCCGGCCGACAGACGCCCCGCTGATGCCGAAACGCTCGCCCGGGAGATGTTCCGCCAGGGCAAGCTCACCAAGTTCCAGGCCCAGGCCGTCTTCCAGGGCAAGACCCGTGGGCTGGTCGTGGGCAACTACGTGGTGCTCGACAAGCTCGGGCAAGGCGGCATGGGCCAGGTCTACAAGGCGCAGCATCGGAAGATGAAGCGGATCGTGGCCATAAAGATGTTGCCTTCGTCGGCCACAAAGTCGCCCGACGCGGTCAAGCGCTTTCAGCGGGAGGTCGAGGCTGCGGCCAAGCTCTCGCACCCAAACATCGTTACGGCCCACGATGCCGACGAGGCCAATGGCGTGAACTTCCTCGTGATGGAACACGTGGATGGCCAGGATCTGTCGGCGCTGGTGAAAGGCCGGGGTCCGCTGTCGCTGGCCCAGGCGGTCGATTGTGCGGTCCAGGCAGCTAATGGACTGGAATACGCCCATCGCCAGGGCGTGGTCCATCGCGACATCAAGCCCTCGAACCTTCTTTTGGATAAGGGTGGTACGGTGAAAATTCTCGACATGGGGCTGGCGCGGATCGAAGACGCGGTGGGCGGGGCCGATGACGGTCTCACGCATAGCGGCCAGGTGATGGGCACGTTGGACTACATGGCCCCCGAGCAAGCCTTCGACACCCACCATGCCGACGCCCGATCGGACATTTACAGCCTGGGCTGCACGCTCCATTACCTGCTGACGGGCCGGGCGCCGTTTGCCGGCGACTCGATGACGCAGAAGATTTTGGCTCACCGCGAGCAGCCGGTGCCCTCGCTGCGCCCGTGCGGCCGGACGTGCCCGAGTGGCTCGACGGGGTGTTTCAGAAGATGCTGGCCAAGCGCCCGGAGGACCGACAGCAGACGATGGGCGACGTGATGGCCCAACTACAGCAGCAGGCATTGCCGCAGACCGAACCGGCCGTGACGCTGCGGCCGAGCTCGGCAAACGTGGCCGAGACGCTGAGCCTGCGGCAAGGCAAGGTCGAGACGTCCTCCGAGAAAGTCGATGTCGGTCCCCTTCTCCCTCCGGGAGAGGGCCGGGGTGAGGGGAATGAGGATGCTTTGGCCTTTCTCGCCGCTCCAGCGGGCAAGGGTCCTGTTGCAAAGATACAGCCTCACCCCCGCCGTACCAAGTCGTTGGATGTCTCATTTCTGCGGCGGTTTACCAAGCGGCAGAAGATCGGGGCCGCGGTCGCAACGGGTATGTTGTTCGTCCTCGTGCTGCTGGGGGTCATCTTCAAACTGCGGACGAAGGAAGGAACGCTGGTGGTCGAGATCGACGATCCGAACGTGACGGTGCAAGTTCTGGATGGTGAAGGCAAAGTTCAAATTGAGCGGCCGGGCGAGAAGGACAAGCTATCGATTGCCGTCGATCCAGGCAAGCATCGCCTGAGGGTCGAGAAGAACGGCGTGGAACTCTTCGCCAAGGATTTTACGATGGCCTCCGGCGGCACAGAGATCATCAAGGCGAGTTGGGAGCCGCCTGTTGCCAATCCCGGTTCTCAATCCCCCATTCGTCTTCCTGCCGTCGGCAGTCTTATCGGCGCCGATGGCAAATGGAAACTCCCGGCCGGCATCCGCCGCCGCCCGCGGACGCACGACCTTGCCCGGCCGATAATCTGCGGCGGGAGGACATTCCTGCCGACGAACTTGCCGCGGCGGGAGGCGGCGACCCAAGCAAGGCCCCTGCGGAGCTGGTCGCCATTTTCGGTGATAGCCGGCTGAAACATCGGGGGAATATTTTCTCCGTGGGCTACAGCGGCGACGGCAAAACGCTGGTCACCGGCAGTTTAGATGGCTCGGTCTGCCTATGGGACGCGGCAACGGGCAAATTGCGGTGGTCCTTTGAAGGGACCACGAGGTGGGTGGTGTCTGGGGTGTATCCTGTTTCCTTGAGTCGCGACGGCAAGTTACTGGCCACGGGCTGCGACGACAAGTCGGTCAAGCTCTGGGACGCCGAAACGGGCCGGCTTCTCTGGGCGCTGGACAAGCAAGTGGGCATTATCACATCGCTGGCCTTCAGCCCCGATGGTCAATTCCTGGCCGTGGCGACCGACGCAACGTCCGGGAAATTGGTCGTATGGGACGTGGCCGCGCGGCGGCCACATCGGACTTTCAAGGTCAATGCGTCCAACGTTCGGTGTGTGGCCTTCAGCCCCGACGGCAAGACCCTGGCGGCGGGAAGCGGACTGTCGTCGGGTCCCAAGGAAGGGGTGGGCGCCTGGCTCCAACTCTGGGAAATGGACAGTGGGAACGAACTTCTTAATTTCAAGGGGCACGGCGGGATGGTCAGCGGGGTCGCTTTCAGCCCTGACGGCAAGACGCTGGCCTCGGCAAGCGGGGACGCAACGGTAAAGCTATGGAACACTGTCACGGCGACGGAAATTCGTACTTTGGACACGCATCCTGGCAAGGTTGTCCGTGTTGCTTTCAGCCGCGACGGAAAAACAGTCGCTTTAATACCCCCCCACGATGGTGGTCCAGCCAGGATTTGGGACGTTGGCACGGGCGAGGCGCGGTTTACGCTCCCGGACAGCAGCCCCGTATACGGTGCCGCTTTTTCCCCGGACGGGAAAACCCTCGCCACGGCTAACTACAATGGAATGGTGCGTCTCTGGGACCCGGCCACTGGCCAAGAGCGTCCCGAGAGCGCCCTTCTTGCCAAGCCCCCCTGGTGGTGGTACTGTGGCTCATGTCTGCTCGCCATAAGTCCGAACGGGGCGACTTTGGCCTGCGCGACGCATCGTCCGCAGTTACGCCTCTGGGATCTAGCCAGCGGCAAGCCGAAAGCAGCTTTGGACGGGGAGAGATTGGGAGATTGGGGAGTAGGGGACACAAGTCACTGGAGCGCTACCGCCTTCAGCGCGGATAGCCGCCTGCTGGCCACGGGCGACAATCCAGGAACCATCCGGATATGGGATCTCGCCACCGGCAAGGCCATGAAAATCCTGGCAGGGCGCGGGCGCTCATCCATGCCCTCGTGTTTAGCCCGGACGGAAAGATATTGGCATCCGGGTCCCAGGGAAAAGCTATCGAGCTTTGGGATCTTGCCGGCGGGGAACTCTGGCTTAATCTGGAGGGGCACCAGGGTAGCGTTCGCGCTTTGGCAATCAGCAAGGATGGCAGGAGATTGGCATCCGGCGGCGACGACAAGACTATCAAGCTGTGGGATTTGACAACGGGCCAACTCCGCGCCACGCTGAGCGGACACGGGGCCGCACTCGGCTCGCTGGCCTTTTCCGCCGATGGCAAGACGCTTTATTCCGCGGGTGGGACCGTCAAGTTCTGGGACCTGGCCAGCAACGAAGTGCGGCTTAGCCTGGAAGTGCCAGGCGGGGCGGGTTCGATCACCCTGAGCCCGGACGACAAGACCCTGGCCATCGTCGGCGGAGATGGCACGGTTGGGTTGCGCGACGCCAGAAACGGCAGGCCGCGCGACGTGATCCGCGTCGGGCCGAACGCAGGGATTTTCCAAGTGGCGTTCACGCCGGACGGCCGTCACCTCGTCACCTTCAACCGGAACGGGACAATTTACGTCCTGCGCCTGTCTGCGCGACAGCGCGGCGGCACGGAAACGGTCGAATCGGCAAAGTCCGTTGGGCTGGTTCCGTCGTCACCATCCGCCAATGCCAGGCTGGAAGCCCCGGCGGAACGCAAATCTCAAGTCTCAAATCCCGAATCCAAAACTCCCCCTCCCGCCGTCGCGCCGTTCGACGAGAAGAAAGCCAAGGAGCACCAGGAAGCCTGGGCAAAACATCTTGGCGTGCCAGTCGAGATTACCAACTCCATCGGCATGAAGCTGGTGCTCATCCCGCCAGGGGAGTTCGAGATGGGTTCGCCCCCGGAATTGATTGACGAGCAGTTGAAGGCAGCTAAAGGTGACACGTGGGGTTTGGAGCATCTGCCAAGCGAGGGGCCGAGGCACCACGTGCGGATCACCCGGCCGTTTTACTTGGGGACCTACTTGGTGACGCAGGAGGAATATCAGCGCGTGATGGGCGCCAGCCCGAGCGTGTTCTCGGCAACAGGCAAGGGCAAAGACAGGGCAGCCGGACAGGACACGAAGCGATTCCCTGTGGAAAATGTTTCATGGCAGGACACGGATGAGTTTTGCTTGCGGCTGTCGCAGATGCGCGAGGAGAAGTCTGCGGGGCGGCGCTATCGGCTACCGTCGGAGGCGCAGTGGGAATATGCCTGCCGTGCGGGGAACACGGGGAGGTGCTTTTTCAGTCCTGTATCCGACGATAAGAAGGCCGCCGAAAATTTGCTTCCCGAGTACGCATGGTTCGGCGACAACGCGGGCGGACGGCCGCACGCAGTGGGCGGAAGGCGAGCCAGCCCGTGGGGACTGTATGACATGTACGGGAATGTGGCGGTTTGGTGTCAGGACTGGTACGCCAAGGATTATTACGCGAAATCGCCTGCGGATGACCCTGCTGGACCTCCAGGGGGCTCGGACCGCGTAACCCGCGGCGGCTACTGGTTCAGCCCGGCGGGGTACTGCCGGTCGGCGCACCACCTCAGCGACGGGCCCTGGCTCCGCGACGGCTGTCATGGCTTCCGTGTCTCCCAAGTTCTGGCGGGCACGGCGGCTGAGCACCCTGCGGCTCCCGCCGAACCGATCGTTCCCGCAAAACCCGTGCCTCTCGACCTCAAACCCGACGCGAAAGCCTGGGACTTGAATCCTGGTTCTCCTTTGAATCCGGCGTCCTTGGTTCTCAAGCCCGCGGCTATCAAGGGCCTGCGGTCGTGGACGCTGGAAACATGCGCCTCTCGCGGCGGCAACCCGTATGGCGCGACGGGTCAGCTCAGCCCGGATGACAAGTTATATGCCACGGGCGGCCAGGACGGCGTCATCCGCTTCCTCGACCCGGCCACCGGAAAACTCCGAATTGCCTTGGTGAATCCTGAGCGTAATCTCACGGCGATTGCCTGGTCGCCCGACAACGTGTATCTCGTGGCGGGGTGCGCAAATGGCGCAGTTCGTATCTGGAACGTCGCGAAGGGTGCCCTGGTCATCGGCCCAACGTCCTCTTCGACCAACCAAGTATCCAGCCTGGCGTGGTCCCCCGACGGCACCCTTTTGGCCGTGGCGCGCAATGGGGAATCCGCGGTGATTCTTTGGGACGTGCGCGAGGCCAGGCAGAGCGCGGTCCTCCAAGAGCAGGCCGACGTGAACCGCTCGGTGCACTTCCTGGCGTGGTCGACAGATGGCAAGCAGCTCATGGCGACCACCGACGTGGCTGTACGGGTCTGGGATGTTGCCGGGGCGAGACTGGTTCAAACGCTCGATTCGCAGAGTCCGGAGGACCAGGTTGGGAGACGCGCTGCCGCCTGGTCGCCAGATGGCAAGCGGATCGCCACCTTGTGCGACGATGGGAAAGTTAAATTCTTCGACTCAACGTACAAGCTGGTCATGTCCAGAGAAACAAGCCCGTGGGACTCGCGGCGGGCATGCATGGCCTGGTCGCCCGACGGCCGTCACTTGGCGATCCCGTGGTTCAGTGGTTGCCGGGTCCTGAACACCGCCAGCGGTTCAGAGGAGTTCCACACGGACGTTCTTGCATGGGGTGATGGGAGTACGGGAATGTCGTGGTTGCATGACGGTTCGCGATTGCTCTGCACTCATCGAGTGAGCGGCACTATCACGGCGGTGGACGCGCATACCGGAGAGCCTCTCTGGCAACTCGCCGGGAATCTTCACTACGGCGGCGCAGACATCTGCATTTCTCCCGATGGCCGGCAGTACGCCACAGCAATTTCCCACGATCGCCTGTATACGTGGGATGCGATGCAGGGCACCCTCGCCCACGACTATGGTCCGATCTTCCCTAACTGCGACGGCGTTGCATGGTCCAAGGATGGCCAGCTAGCCGTAGCGGGGAATTTTGCGGACGGGCGGGACGATCTGGGTGCACGCATTTGGGATCCTGGCAAACCTGGCGAAGCGCATCTCTACCGCGACGGGGGTTTCCGGTGTGCCGTCTGGTCGCTGGATGGGAAGACCCTGGCCAGAGGTGGAAGGGACGTTCTCCTCTGGACCTCGGACGCCGAAGATCCGCACCTGGTCTTTCATCCTGACGCGGAAGTGGCGAAATTGGCCTGGGGCCCCAATAATTTCACCCTGGCGACCGGACTGGACAACAACAAGGTTTTGATCCTCGAAATTCCGTCCGGAAAGGTGTTACGAACCTTGAATCGCGAAGGGCTTGAGGGCGGCATTCACTGCCTTGCCGTGCTCCCCGATGGGCGACTGGTCGCGGCCAGCGGGAACGGCGCCGTGTCGGTCTGGAATTCGAAGTGGGAGGCCGTCCGGGAGTTGGTCCGACTGAGGAGGACCGTCCATCGGGGCAACGAAATCTTACGAGAAGAAATCAACGTCAACAATGGCGTGCTGCCAGCCGGAGGGGCGACGATCGCGTTTGCAACCTCGGATGGAATCGTGTTGTGGGACGCCGACAAGCAGGCCATTCAGAAGAAAATCGGAACGGGTCCAATCTACTCCGTGGCCTGGTCGCTCCCGCTCCACCGCCTGTTCGCCGCCCAAGACGACCGACTGGCCATTTACGACGTACCGACGGGTGAACTTCTGGCGTCGCAGGTTATATGGTATGGTCCGGGGAAGCATCTGTTCCTATCGCCGGAAGGCCATGTACGGTGTTCCCCAGCAATGAGCGAGGACGTGGTCTATGTGGCCCTGACCGACGACGGCCGGCAAGTCACCCTTCGCCCCGCGGAGTTTGCGGCCAAATACGAATGGAAGAACGACCCGGAGAAACTCCGGCTATCTTCCGTTGCCGCTGGGACGACTGTCCCCGTGCAGGAGGCCACGGGCGGTCAATAAGGTTGAATAGCGGAATCAGTTTGTGTGCCCCGAAGGGGTGTCGGTTCATCCAGCGAAGGCGGGCACCCGGTGTTGCCGGGTCGGCCCTGGAAAACAAGGATACCACAATACGTTTCTTTCGGCCCAACGGGCCTACAATTCCTCTGGAATGGTTGGCCCCTTGGGCCGAAAACCGGGCGGCGGGGGCATCCGTCTACCAGGGCTGCGCCCTTCGCTGGGTGAACTGACGCCCCTTCGGGGCACGCAAGTGGAAACCGAACACATTTCGGGCCGAAGGGGCCACACCGCGGGCCGAAGGCCCAGACGTTCACCCAGCGAAGGGCACAGCCCTGGAATACGAGGCCCCCCGTAAACGCCTTCGGCCCAACAGGCCAACAATTCACCTGGAACGGTTGGCCCGTTGGGCCGAAAGGCAAATGCGGGGGACGGCCGTGTACCAGGGCCGACCCGGCAACACCGGGTGCCCGCCTTCGCTGAGTGAACGACTTGGCCTTTGGCCCGAAGATTTCTCTGTTCCATGCAAATAAACAACGCAACAGCAGCGCTCCTCACCACCCTGCGATTTGCCGCCCAGAAGCACAGCCGGCAGCGACGCAAGGATTCCGACGCCACTCCCTACATCAACCATCCGATTGCCGTGGCCGAGGTCTTGGCCCGCGTCGGCGGAGTTTCCGACCTGGCGATACTCCAGGCAGCCATCCTCCACGACACGATCGAGGACACGCCAACGACACCCCAGGAGTTGGACGAGCACTTCGGGCAGGAGGTCCGCTTGCTGGTGCAGGAGGTGACGGACGACAAGAGTCTGCCCAAACACGAGCGCAAGCGGTTGCAGATCGAGTACGCGCCGAACTTATCGGCCGGTGCCAAGCAGATAAAGCTGGCGGACAAGATTTGCAACCTGGCCAACGTCACGCCTGCCGAGCCCGTTGATTGGCCGTTGCAGCGGAGGCGCGAATACCTGGATTGGGCAGAAAAGGTGGTGGCCGGCTGTCGTGGTTGCAATCCGCAACTCGAGCAGCTCTTTGACGCCGTTCTGAAAGAAAAGCGGCAGGTACTTGAGACAGGCGGTTGAGACAAGATACGTAAGATATTCCGGCCGTTTCCCTGCCGAGTATTCCGTTTGTAACGGGAATACCTTCTTTTCCGCGTTTGACGGATCTAAGGGTTCTGCGGTGGCGGACCTTTCCGATATGCGGATCGTGCGGGTTATACCGATGGAAACGAAGGAATCGGTTGTATTATCTGTGCCTGGAATCCGCTTTGTAGGGTCGGCCGTTGCCGAGGAATTCTCGTGACCAGAGGATTGAAGATGTTTCGCGCAGCTCGACCGGGCCTGGCTATTTTCGCGGCAACGGCAACCCTGGGGCTCGGCGGCTGCACGAGCCTGGGCGACTACGTTCATAACGGTTTCAAGGTGGGACCGAACTACAGTCCGGCCTGCGCCGACGTGGCCCGGAACTGGATCGATGCCGACGACCTGCGCGTGCGCAACCAGCACGACGACTTGAGCAAATGGTGGACGGTCTTCAACGATCCTGCCTTGGACGGCCTCATTCGTTTTGCCTACCAGCAGAACCTGTCTCTTCGCGTGGCGGCGGCCCGCGTGCTGGAATCGCGGGCCCAGATGGCGATCGACACGGGAAACCTCTTCCCGCAAACGCAGACGGCCACCGGCAGCTACACGAACAACGTGCTCAGCCGAGAAGGTGCCAACCCGCTGTCTTCTGGGTTGCACCGGTACTATCCACAATGGAACTACGGGTTCAACCTCAGTTGGGAGCTTGACTTCTGGGGCCGCCTGCGGAGGGCCATCGAATCCGACGCCGCGAACCTGGATGCCTCGGTCGAGAACTACGACGACGTGCTGGTCACGCTCTTGGGCGACGTGGCGACGAATTACGTGACGTACCGCACGACCGAGCAAAGGATCGAGTACGCCAAGGAGAACTTGGCTCTCCAGCATAAGACCTTGAAGATCGTGGAAGGACAGCGGAAGGTGGGCATCGTGGGCGAACTCGACGTGGACCAGGCCCGGAGCACTCTGGAACAAACTGAGGCCGGCATTCCGGAGTTGCAGATTGCCCAGCGCCAGGCCGCGAACCAATTGTGTATCCTGCTGGGCATTCCTCCCCAAGACCTTCAGGCCCGGCTCGGTGCGGGGAAGATTCCCACGGCGCCTGCGGAAGTGGCCATCGGCATCCCGGCCGACTTGCTCCGCCGCCGGCCCGATGTCCGCCGCGCCGAACGGCAGGCGGCCGCCCAGAGCGCCCAAATCGGCATGGCCGAGGCCCAGTTCTATCCCTTGATCGCCGTCAACGGCACGATCGGCTACTCCGCCGCGAACTTCTCGAACCTCTTTCAGGAGCAGGCCCTCGCGGGCAACGTCGGCCCCGGGTTCACGTGGAACATCCTCAACTATGGCCGCCTCTTGAACAACAAGCGCCTGCAGGAGGCCCGTTTCCAGGAGTTGGTGACCACCTACCGCAATACGGTGCTCAGCGCCGATCAGGACGTGGAGAACGGGTTGGTGACGTTCCTGCGGGCCCAGCAGCGCACGAAGTCGCAGGCGGCCAGCGTGGCCGATCTCAAGAAAGCGGTGGACATCGTCTTGGCCCAATACGAGGCAGGCACGACCGACCTGACGCGCGTCACCTTGTTGCAGCAAAACCTGGTGCCCCTGGAAGACACGCTGGCGCAAGCCCAAGGTGAAATCGCCACGGGATTGATCCAGGTCTATCGGGCCCTGGGCGGCGGCTGGGAAATCCGCCTTGCCGGAGGCAGTCCCGCCGCGCCGCCGGCGAACGTCGTTGGCAGCGCCGGCCTCGATGAGCCGGTAGACGGTGGAGCGGCTGCAAGAGAGAAACCACGAAACACACGAAACACACGAAAAGGGAAAGATACGAAAAGAGAAAGACACGGAGATCGACTATCAAGACCGGTTCATGGTTTCATTCACATTGTTTCCTTTCGTGTGTTTCGTGGTTTGCCCGAGTTATCCAAGTTTAGCGGTTGTGACGATAGCAGCCTTCACCTCTGCGGTCCCGAGTTCGGTCAGTTTAACGCCCCACAAGGCCAGTCCGTCCGCGGCGAACAGGGCATCGGCATCGTCGCTGAAGAGGTTGCTGCCCTGCGGCGACGCCGCTTGCTGCTGGCCCGCGGCGCCGCTGGCAGCGAAGATCGCGTCGACAGCCTCTGGGCGGTTCAGGGGAATCGCGGCAGCGACCTGCAGCGGCGCCGCTTGCGGCTGATCGAGCGTCGTTGCTTGCGTAAGCGGAGTCCCGAACAAGTTGCTGGCGCTGAGGCCGGCCCCGGGGAAACTGCTCGACCCGTTTGCCGCGCTGATTGTCGCGGCGCCGCCAGTGGAGAGGCTGGCCATTGGCGCGGCGGCGCTCGGGGCGGTGGTGGTCTGCGTCTCATTGGTGACGTTCACGAGGTTGCCCTTAGCATCCTTGAGGTCAATAAACGCCGCACTCAACCCAAAGAGGCCGCCGGCAGGAATGCTGCCGTTCACAGAAGGGCCCTGGCCTCTGGCCCAAACAGGCGATCCGTTGGCTGCGCTAAGTTGAGTCCATGGGGCGCCTTTGATCAATTCCAGATAGACTTCCGTCGCTCCCACCAATCCGCCCTTCGGGGACGTTGCGGTAGCCAAGTGCGGGCTTGGCGTCGACTTGTCGTAGCCCCGCGTCACCGTCAGCGTATAGTAGTTGTCCTTGGTGTCCGCCTGCGGAGGCTTAGTGACCAGCATCAGCTCGTCATCGATCTGGATGATATCGCCCTTGACGATGCTGCCCGCGTTGACGACCTGAACGCTGGACGTCGATTTGTTAATACCCACGGCCAACGTGGTGGCGGCATTGGACCCCCAGGGGTTGTCGAACAGGAACTGGTCCGAAGAAGAATCGTAAGCCAGCACCGCGTAGGCGTGTCCGCCCACTAGAGGCTTGGAGGGCGTGACGCCCGCAGTTCCGGCGAACACGAGCTGGCCCTGCTGGAAGGCCGTCGCCATTTCCGTGGAACTGACGGCGTTCCCGCCGGTGGGCAAACCCGTGAGCGCCGTCAGCGTATAGGCTTGCGACATGCCCTTTAAGTCTTGGAGGGAATAGCCCTGTAGGTAGACTTCGGCGTAGGCTTTCTCCACCAGCGCCGCCCAGAGCACGGTGTTACTGCCAACGTACGGGTCGTCGTACTGCACGGGGTTCCCGAAGACGGGGTAGGGGTTGGCGCAGGAGCCGTATTCGGAAGCGTAACCGACGGTTTCGGGAAGTTCAGCGTCGACCGTCACGTACTGGACATCGCCGCGAATCATGGAGGCGCCGTCGTAATTTGCAGGGCTGTCATAGAAGCGAATCGTATACGTGCCATTCTCGTTGTCGGTGATCATGCTCTCGATCGCGGCGGGATCGTTGTACGCCACGTCCGCCAGTGCGGACAAAAACCCGCAGTCGGGCCCGCTCGTCTGCTGCACGTCCGTAGCCACAGGCCCGCCCGTCGGCCCGTACAAGCTCAGCGGGCCGGGCGGGGTGCCATAGGGGCATACGGGTTGGGCATCCGGGTGAACCGTCGCCAGGAACCACTGGTTCACCAGGGCCTTCGTTTCCGCGGCCAAGGCTACGCCTGCAGGGGCACCGCTATAGCCGAAGGTTGGCGTCCCATCGTCCAAGTAGACCGGGACCGGCATCTCGCTCGGATCCGTTTGCGTGCTAACGCTGAGAAACACTTCGCTGTGGTCTACCGCCCTGGCGGAAAGATCAAGGATGTAGGGAGAGTCAAACGTAATGCTGAAATCGCCCGGGCCTCCGCCGGTGTAGACATGCACCGAGGTGTAAAGGTTCCCGTCGACGCCGAGGGCCGACAGCGCGGCCGATGAATGTGAGGTCGCTTGCACACTCAACGCATTCAGGGCGGACTGGACGTCGGCCACGGAGTCCGAGTCGTCTAGCGTCGCGGTACGTACTTGTCTCTGAATTTTTCCCTGCTCGTAGGATTTGTAGATCGTTAAAACAAACCCCCCGAAATCTTTGGGGGAAGTGGCTGCCACGCTCACGTTCCACACGAGATTGGGACCGATATAGTACTGCTCCAACAAAGCGAGGTCGCTGGCGCTGGGGTTGAGGACCTGATTCGCCAAATACGCAACGTCGGCGGGCATGTTCACGTAACTGTTACTAAAATTGCTCACCAAGTCCTGCAAGGAAAGCAGGGCCCCGGTGTCCCCGTTCGACACCAAGGTTTCCGCCTCGGCAAATAGGCCGACCATGTTGTCAAAGGTGATGGATTTGGGGGAGTTGCTCTCGAAATCCGCATACGCCAGTTGTTGGATAAACACATCCCGAATGTTCAAGAGGTACCATGGTTTGGCGAGGGTTACTATGTCAGCCTTTCTCGGCGATTGGACGTCGATGGGGGCGCTTTGCCCCGTGACCGCGGTCGCACCCGCGCCGCGCTGGCCGTGAGAACGACGCCGGATGCCACCGTTTTGAGGTAGATGCTGCCGGTCCACGTGCCGTTGGTCATGGCAAGGGAGTTGCTGTTGCTCAACCCCAACACCGCTTGCGCGTTCTTGCCGGCGACCGCGAGCGCGAAAGGCCCAGTATATCCCATCGGCGTCTGGCCGCCCGCATCCACGGCGGTGACGGTCACGGTGAACGGCGCGCCGGCCTTCTCGGGAGTGGGTGCATCAACCGTGAAAGAGGTCGGCGCCGCCGGGCTGACGCTGATCGCGCTGCTGGTGCCCTTGATCGCGCCGTCGGAGGCAATCAGCGTGACGCTGCCGGGGTAGTGCAGGGTCACGGCGCCGGTCCAAGTGCCGTCGGCCAAGCTGATGGTGGCCGGCGAAATCGCGTGACCGTCGCTGCCGGCAAGCGTCAAGACCTCGCCGTCTGCCAGCGGGTTCCCGTCGGCATCCGTGGCGGTGACGGTAACGGTGAAGGGCGTGTCGGCCGTCGCCGTGGCCGGGGCGCTGACGGCGATCGAGGCGGCCTGGGCGGGCTGGTAAGCTCCTATCGACGGTGGGCTGCTCAGGGGCTCGCCGCGCTCGTCGGTGGTGATGCCCGCGATGGCCTCGCCGCTGCCGGCGGCCGGGCTGCCGGGCAAGAGGGCCATGGTCTGGGTGTCGCCGCCGTAACTGCCCAACGGGGCCAAGAGCGGGCTGAGGGGGACGGCTGGCGTGCCCACTTGATTGCCTTGCGATCCCGTGGCGATGCCCAGCCCGGCGACGCCGATACCGATCAGGTTGTAGGCGCTGGTGGCGGCCACGCCGCCGAGCACGTCCGGGCCCGTGCCGGTCGTAGGGTTGAGGGTATTGGCAGCCACGATCGCGTCCGCCAGTGTCAGCGTGCCGGGGGCGTAGTTGGAGATGCCGCCGCCTGAATCGGCGACGTTGCCGCAGACGGTCGTGGCCGTAAGCGCGGCGCTGCCGGTGTTCAGGATGGCCCCGCCCCAGCCGCCGGACGAGCTTGTCGGGCTTTGGACGAGGAGGCAGGCGTTGTTGCCGGAAAAGGTGCAGTCGGTGACGATCAACGTGCCCATGCTGTCAATGCCGCCGCCGTTGCCCGCGGTGCTGGGGTCGCCGGCGGTGTTGTTGCTGATGGTGCAATCCGTCAGCGTGGCTGAGCCCGTGTTGTCGATGCCGCCGCCGTACGCGGTATCCCCGGCGTCGGTGTTGACGGCGCTGTTGCCGCTGATGGTGACGTCCGTCAGCAGGGCTAAGCCCGTGTTGTAGATGCCGCCGCCAAGGGCAATGCCGCCAGTGTCGGTGGCGTTGTTGGCGGCGGCGGCGGGAAGCGGCTGTGAAGATGGAGATGCCGTCTCGGGCAGTGGAGCGTCGGTGTTGAGGGCGTTGTTGTTGGCAATGGCGGTGTTGCTGATGGTCAGTGTGCCGGCATTGTCGACCCCGCCGCCCGTGGCGGCTTGGCCATTGTCGATCGTCAGCCCGGTCAGGACGGCCTGGGCCCCGCTGTCGACCACAAAGACGCCACTGCTGCTGCCGCCGCCGCTGATCTCGACCAGGCCGCCGCCGTCGATCGTGGTGGTCCCGCTGCCAGGGAGCAGCTCTAAATCCCCCTGGAGCAGCGTGATGCTGCTGGTGCCCATCTGGACCGTGTCGAAGGTGATGGTGTCGGAGATGCCGTTGGCGGCGTCCGCATTGGCCTGATTCACGGCATAGCGCAGGGTCCCCAGGGTTGGGGTCGCCGGGTCATCGGCACTGGTAACGATCAAGGGGTTGACGGTCGACGTGTAAGTGAACTGGTCGGCCGAGGAGGTGGCCGACGTGCCCTGCGGCGTGGTGACCGTCACGTTCACCGTGCCCGTGCCCACCGGGCTGATGGCCGTGATCTGGCCGCTATCGGCGTTATAGGAGAAACTGCCCGCGGGCGTCGTACCGAAGTCCACGGCCGTGGCGCCGGTCAGTCCCGAGCCGCTGATGACCACGCTCGTGCCGCCGCTGGCCGGCCCGGTCGTGGGACTGATCTGGGTCACGCTGGGCCCCGCCTGTTCCGCACCGATGGCCAACGACCCCGGCTGCACGATATGGCCCGACTGGTCATATTCGAAGTAGACCGCGGCGCCGGCGGCATGGCTGGCCGCGGGGGGTTGCGCGGAGCGGACAACCGTGAGCGTGTTGCTCGCGAGAGCGACGCTGGAGACCGACATCACCTCGCCGTCGATCTGGATCGTCCCGACGTAGGAGGCGGCGGTGCTGGCGATGGCGGCAGCGGCGGCCACCGGGATGGCGGTGGTCTGGGTCCCAATGGCGGCCGTCAGGGTGGTGACGCTGCCGCCGGCGTCGAGGGCCGGACTGTCGGCTTGGGGGGGCATGGTCTGCGTGCTCCCGCCGTAATTGCCCAGCGCGAGCCAGCAGCGGATTGATGGGGGTGTCGCTGGAACCGATTTGATTGCTGTTGACGCCGTTGCTGATGCCGGTCAGCCCGGCGCCGTTGCCGATGAGGTTGTAGGAACTGCTGGCGGTGACGGTGCCGTCGATGTCCGGGTCGAGCGCCGCTGGCGGCGTTGCCGGCGACGATCGTATCCACGAGGTTCGGCGGATCACTAGCATAGCCGACGATGCCGCCTCCGTAAACGGCGGAGTTGCCGGCTACGGTGCAGGCGCTGAGCGTCATGGCGCCTCCGGCGGAGATAGCGCCGGATGCAAAGGCGCTGTTGTCGGTAAAGGTCGAGGTATTCACCGTCAGCAGGCCACTGGCATCGTTGTAGACGGCGCCCCCGTTTCCCTGGCCGCTGGAAAGGATGCTGTTGCCGTTGAGCGTGCAGCCGGTCACGGTCATGGGGCCGTCGTTGTAGAGGGCGCCGCCGTCATAGCCGGCGGTGTTGCCGCTGAGGGTACAGTCTTCGACGGTCATGGCGCCGTTGTTGGAGAGGGCGCCGCCGTCGTTGCCGCTGGCCGAATTGCTGGAGAAGATGTCGTTTTCCAGGATCGCGCTGCCGCTCGACGTATTGGCGATGGCGCCGCCGTTGGCCGCCGAGTTCTGGCTGAAGGTGCAGTCTTCGACGGTCAGCGTGCCGGCGTTGTTGATGGCGCCGCCGTTGCTGCCGGCCGGGGCCGCGCCGCCTGCCAGGGTCAGCCCGTTGAGAACAAGCGTGGCGCCGTTGTCGACCTGAAAAAGGTTGGCGTTGTCGCCGTTGAGGCGGACCTGGCCGCTGATGGTCGTGATCCCGGCGCCGGCCTTGAGCTCCAAAGCCCCCTCTTGCAGCGTGATGACGCTGCCGCCCATCGCGGCCGTGTTGAACGTGATCGTGTCGGAGACGCCGTTGGCCGCGTCGAGGTTGGCTTGGTTGACTTCATAGCGCAGGGTGCCGCTCGTGGTCAGAGAATCCAGGGAACTGCTCACCACGAGGTTCGTCAGAAGGCAGCGATCTTCCAGCGGCTCGAGGCGGAGCCGGCGGAACAGACCGCAATGGGCGGAGCGATTCTTCTTGTGCGAGTCCAGCCGCGACTTCCGCCGCAGCGATTTTCCCGACGGTGCGAACGAACCCATGGCACACGCTCCTTTCCAGGACGAATAACGACTCCCAGCAATGTGGGCGGTTTTACACTATTACGCGGGGGCTGTAAAGCATTCTGCGTGAACCTTTCCTGGAGTGTAGTACACTCGCGGTGGGTTTCATAGCGATAACCAGTTACTACAAAAGCACTTGCGCCGGCGATCGCGCGCGGGGAAATCTTCTTTCTCCGCAGCGAATTCGTGCCGCGTTCGGCCGTTGGCCGCGCAAAGGATGGACGGTATCGGGCACTCTCAAGACATCTATCGGGCAGGAGTGGTCTTGGATCGTCAGCCGCACGGCCTCGTAGACATCCATCGTCGCCGCCCCACGCTACTGTTAACCCGCTTCGGCACGCACCTCGACCGGAATCACCGAAGGGCAGGCAAAGTGAGAATCGTTTGTCAAGAACAAGCGAATGGTCTCAAGGAGACCGCAGGCACGATTTCAGAAGATTGCAAAGGCCCGCTTGCATTTCCGTCTCCGGACGGGCCAGGTCGATCGTCTCAAGAAACTTGCCGTCCTCGATGGTCACGCTGCCTTGGGATATCCCGACGAAGGGTGAAGGTCCCGAAGACGCATCGCAGACGCTCCTGCCCCAGTAGCCTTGGGGCACGGGCAGGCCGAGAAGATGAAGGATCGACGGCGCCACGTCGAGTTGGGAGGTGGCGCGATTGCGGTCCGCCAGCGGCAGAAGACGCGGGCTGAGAAGAACCAAGGGGATTCGATCGAACGGAGAGTTCGTTGCCCCCGGCAGGGTCCGGATAGCAGGGGTCGTAGGACAGCAATGGTCGGCGGTGAGGACCACCAGGGTGTCGTCGTCGATGAGTTGCGACTGCTCCAATTCCTTGAGAAACAGGTCGAGGTCATAATCCATTCGGAAGACGGCGGTCTATGCCATTATAGCCAACCGTGGCGCTGCCCACAAAATCCATGCTCGCGCAGTGCTCGATCATCGGCCGAATTGGGCGCCACGCGCCCACGGTCGGCCTGACGTTACCCGATCCACAGCCCTTCCACCCGCACCTGGTAGGTCTTCCCATTGCGGCTGAGATAATTCACCAGGCCGCTATGCCGCCACTGCAGCATGCATAGGCGGGGCTGGAAGAAGTAGCGCATGCCCACCTTCAGTTCGCAGCGGGTTTCGTTGACCAATCCCTCGTAGCCCTCGGCAATGTAGTAGCCAAGGTCCTTGAACCCCTTCTGCCGCGGAGCGAGCGGACCGGTCACGCACCACACAATGACGCCGGTCCGCCGATCGACCTCCATCGCCACCCCGCAGTGTGTAATCGGGCAACCGCACGACATGCCCAGTGGCCGGCCAATGAGAATGTCGCCCACCTGGACCTCCATCTCACGGGTGATCAGCGGGTTATGCGGCAAAATGATCTCGCGCGGACCGGGATCCTCGGGAAAGTGCTCCAGGTAGAAATCGATCTCGCGGCCCAGGCTGTCGTGCCAGGGCAACTGCTCCGGAGGCAAAGTCCCGCGGACCGGACTGGTGCACGTGCCGCAGGATGCCGCGCCTGCCTCCCGACAGCCGGGAGTCACTACCGGGAGCGACTTGGGCTCCACGGGCACGCGGTTCTCGGAGAGCGGTATACACCGCTTGATCAGGTCGGGCTTGGCGGGCAATTGCTCGCGCAACTCGTCGCAGGTCCGATAGCCGCACATGCCGCAATCGAGCCCGGGAAGTTCGATATTCACTGCTTGCACCACGATAATCCTCCTTGTCCCCGTCATGTGGGGAACGGTTGATGTTATTCTCCCCGATAAAAGGTCTGGTTCTCCAGCGCCCGCACCACGCCGAAGTGCGCCTGCCAGCCGATCTCCTTCTTGCCCACGCAGATCGTGCAAGTGCCGACCGGCGGGTTGCCGCGGAGGAAGAGCGGACCGGAAACCTCGCTGGTCTGGAGGATCTCCGTGACCAGTGGATCGATGCCGATGCCGTGCAGGGCGTTCACCTCGCGGACCATGACATTCGGGGCCACGTCTTGAATGCGCGCCCGGAACACCTCGCGCTCGGCCTGCGAGACGCGGTCGATCTTGGTCACCACCGCGATGTCGGCCAGCGAGAGCATGGGGCCGACTTTCAGCGGCAGGTTCATCCCGCTGGTAGCCTCCAACACGATCATCCCCAGTCCGCCGTCCACGTACGGCGCAGCGCAGGCACAAGCCGGCGGTTTCCACCAGCAGCACGTCGCAGCCGGAGTGCTCGGCCCAGCGCAGCGCGTCGCCCAAGACCATCACGTGGCAGTGGTCCGGGCACAGCTCGCCCGTGTAGACCTTGCGCGTGGGGATGCCGAATTCCTTGGCCAGCAGCTCGTCCTCGTCGGCATACTGCACGTCGAGTTTGAGGAACGCCACGCGGCTGCCGGCATGCAGGAGTTTGCGCGTGGCATGACGGAGCACGGAGGTCTTGCCGGTCGTGGCCGGCCCGGCGAAGATCGCGACTCTCATGCGACCTCCTGCAGCTCTTCGGCGTTCAACCGCAGGCCCTGACGCAATTTGTCACGCAAGGCGGAAAGGGCGTCGTCCAAGCGGTTCACGTGGATCGAGACCCCGCGTTCGTCGTCGTTGGTGTGCAGGACCTGGGTGACGCAGCCGCCCTGCATGACGATGCGGAAGTCGGATAGCAGCGCGATCCGCGGATCGTGCGTCACGAAGATGAAAATTTTGCGGTACTCGCGGAGCAACTGCACGGCCCGGGTGCGGTGGATGCCGGCATTCTCCACCTCGTCCAGGAGCACTATCGGCGTGCTGCAAATAACCGTTGCGTCGGCAATCAACAGCGCCCGGGTTTGTCCGCCGGAGAGTTCCGTCATGCGGTTGTCGGGATCGATCGGCTCGCCCGTCAACTTGTTGGCGAACTCGAGCGCCTGTTGCACCAACAGCGGCGACTCCTCGGTGCCAGTCCGTATCCGCGAATGCGTGAGGAGGAACTCGCGGACCGGCAGATCGGAGAGAAACGTGGTGTGCTGCGTAATCAGTGCGATCGGATTTCGTGCCGGGTTGTAGCGGAACTCGGCCGGGACCGGGCGGTCGTTGATCAGAATCCGCCGGCCGGTCGGGGTGTCGGCGTCAGCAAACAATTCCAGATCGTTGATGAAGGTCGTCTTGCCGGAACCGGTCGGCCCGACAATGCTCACCACTTGCCCCATCGTCATGTCAATGCGGCCGAAACTCTCGGGCTGGCCTTTGCGTCCGTGCCCACTTAAGATGGAAATCTTCTTTATCATTGTAAACATACTCATGCTTTAAGGGTGGTTTCTTCCGTAAACTTTGGTGGCCATTTGAAGATAGGAGCCTGTCAAGCATTTTCTGTGCCATGGTGACAAGAAGGGCGTTTCTTGGCCATTGTTGCGGTTATTTCTGGCCCGTCAGAATTCCATATTTCGCCAATTCTGGGAAATATGCTGGCAGCGCCGTGGCGAGAGATAGAAATCCGTGACAGGAAACGGAAACCGAATTCCGGATCCTGCTCTTCTTGATGCAGAGCGATGGGGGCGTGTTCGCACGCAAGGAAATCATCGCCGCCGTCCAGGGCGACGACTACCCGGTGACGGACCATTCCGTGGACGGCCATGTTTTGGATGGAATTTATTGCGCGGTTTTGTGCCGTGTAGGGTGGCAACGGACGGGCGTTTACGCCCGTTCCCGGCTTTAGCCGGTGCTAGGCCCGGCATTTATGCCGGGTTGGTTGCGCTGCCGAAACAGCTTTTTTGTTCCAACGGCTGTCAGCCCGGTTTACCGGGCTCCTCTAGTCGTCCCGGCAGGAGTCGCGTAAACGCGGCTGACAGGCGCTTTTTCAGAGGTGAGAGACGCCGCGTCCGCACGATCACCCGGCATGAATGCCGGGCCTATTAGCGGCTAAAGCCGGAAATGGGCGTAAACGCCCATCAGTCATATCTCTCCGCGAACGAAAACGGGGTACAAAACCAAGACACCGCAGTTTGACTTTTTAGAAGGCCAGGCCCACCCTACGGTCTACTACTACTCCGGCGTCTGCACGATTTCCCCGCCGGCCCGAGTCGCCAGGGCCTGGAACACGGTGTTGTCAATGTCGTAGGTCAAGGGTTGCCCGGAGCCGTCTGCAAAAATGAACTGCGCCAGGTGGACATGGTAGCTCCAGAAGTGATAGTCGTCATTTCCGTCGGGATAACCCTGAGAAAGACCGAGTGTCGTGGCCATGAGATTGTCGCCCCAGCCGGTGCCGTTCCCGTCGCCGGCGCCGCAGTAAGGCCAGCCGTATAAGTAGTCGCTCAGGCCGCGTTCACCCATGATGAGCGTGTGCGAGGCCCCGTCCGTGATGTCCCCTAGCCGAACGGCGCTGTTGTTGTCGCCCTTAAGGAGGATGCCGTCGTTGGCGAACTCTGTGGTTCCCATCACGCCGAAATACGCCGAGCAACCGTAAGTGCCCACGCCGGGCTGTGACCACACTAGATCCTTGAACGGGTCCGAGGGACACTTGCCGATACTGAGGATCTCCACCGCGGGGTTCATTCCTGGAGGTTGATTGGCAACGTACGTAAAGCAGGTGCCTTGGTAGTTGAAATTGCACAGGGCGAAAGTATCCTTGGCATCCAGGAAGGGCAGAAGATTGGCCTGGAAGGCCCAGAACGTGTTGTTGAAGTTTCCCACCGGAAACTGTTGGAAGGTGCCGTTGAATTCGAGCAGCGCCAATCCATATTGCTTGAGGTTGTTCGCGCACTGTACCCGCCGGGCGGACTCGCGGGCAGAACTCACCGCAGGCACCAGCATGCCGACGAGAATCCCGATGATGGCAATGACAACCAAGAGCTCAACTAGGGTAAAACCCGGTTCGTGGACGAATCGTCGGGACATGGGCGTGAGGTCCTCGGAGTGAAAAGTGCCATCTTGGAAGCTCTTTCGAAAACGGGCACGCCGGCCAGCATGCCTGCGCTACAGACCCGGTTTCGAAACAGGTTCCTACTTCTCCAATTTGAAGTCGTGTGAATACTCGCCGTCATCCGCGAGGTCGACGGCGAGCATCCACTGGGTTTTCGTTGTCGGGACGGGCTGCTTGCTGCCAATCGACTTCTTCGGCCCGGGCTTTTTGTCGGCAAGCGACTTAAGCATGTCCGACCTGGGAAATACGCGATTCACCGTCACGATTTGGGGACCCGCCGTGGGGCCGTTGCTGCGATCGAACTTGTAGCTGCCTTCCGTCAACTTCGTGTTGGCGACGGGGCCCGGCAGCCCTTTGTCCGGCTTGAAATTGATCGTGCCGCTGGGCTTCTCGCCGTTGGCAAGCGTCACCGTGCCGTGCAGGGGAAGTCGTTCCGCGCTCGTTCCCTTGCCGCAGCCGGCTAGCAGCGGTGCCAGCCCGAAAAAAATCAGGACAACGATGCACCGCTGGCTGTTCATGGCGATTGCCGCTTCCTACCGCTGTGCCGCCGATTATTTCCAATTATGACACATATAACAGATTATAACACGTGCCGCGAGCCTTGTTAAGTCCTCCACGATCGACGAAATCAAACCATAACCAAATTCCCGTCCCTTGGTTACACCGCGAATACCGGCTAAAACGTCTGAAAACAGGCGATCTGCAAAGAAAAATATTTCGGTACATCCCCCTGGTACCACTCAATGCTCAGCGATGCTATCATCATCCAACGCGGTTTTGGCTAATAAGTATTTACCGTTCACGAGTAGTGTCCCCATGATTCGCACCAAGGTGTCGGTTCGATGGTTCGGCGTACTGGCCGCAATTACGGGCATGTCCTGGCTGACCCAGCCGGCCCGCGCCGCCACCTATACGTGGGATCCCAACGGCAACCTGTCGGACTCGGGCGGGACCTGGACCACCAGCGCCGGCACGACCAACTGGTACAACAGTTCGGCCGACACCTACTGGACCAACGGCAGCAACGTGGCGGCCTTCGGCTCGGGCAGCGGTGGAACCACTTCCTATACCGTGACCCTCGGCTCGAACATCACGGCGGGCGGGCTCATCTTCAACAATCAGGACTACGCCATCGCCCCCGACGCGAGCAACCTCTACAGCGTGACACTCGGCGCCGGCGGCATCACGGCCAACGCCTCGGCCACGGTCAACACGCCGCTCGCGCTTAGTGCCTCCCAGACCTGGACCGCCGCCTCCGGCCAGACGTTGACGGTCGCGGGCAGCATCGCCGGGGCGGGAAACGTGCTGGCGGTCGGCGGCGCGGGCAATACGACCGTCTCCGCTCCGCTGACCACCACCGACCTGGACATGGTAGGAAGCGGCACGCTAGACCTCTCCGGCGTGGGCAATTCAATCGGCGGAAAGCTCAATGCCGCGGGCGGCACGCTGGAGTTGATCGGCAATTCTACGACCACCGCGGGGGCCGTCTATGTCGCCAATAGCGAAGTCGCGGGCGGCGGCAACGGGACCCTCAATATCAAGGACAGCGCCGTGCTGAATATTACGGGCAGCAGCGCTGGCTTTTATCTTGGGAACCAAGGCGGCTACTCGGGTACGGTCAACCAATCCGGCGGTACGGTCAACGCAACCTTTGTCACCGGTGCCAATAACGGTTTCCGCATCGGCCACTGGCCCAGCGAGACAAGCGGCTACAACCTTTCCGGCGGCCTGCTGAACGTGCCCAATGCCACCGTCTATGTCGGTTGGGACGGCACCGGCCAATTGAACGTCTCCGGCGGCACCGCAGCCCTGTACGGATTGGGACTGGGCAATGGCCATCTTGAAAGCGGGACCGGGTTCGGCACGTTGAACCTCAGCGGCGGCCTGTTGCAGCTTGGGGCCGGCGGCCTGACCTTCGCGACCGGATATGCCGCGGTGAACCTCAGCAGCGGCACCTTGCAACTCGGCGACGGCAGCAGCGGCCAAGACGGCTCGATCCAGGGCAACGTGACGAACAATGCGGCGCTGGCCTATGATCTTTTCGGCAGCCAGACCTACTCCGGCGTCATCTCCGGCAACGGAACGCTGACCAAGCTCGGCGCCGGCGTGCTGAAGCTGAGTGGGACCAATACTTATACCGGCGGCACGACCGTCAACGGCGGCACGCTCAATCTCAACGTGGGCGGCGGCACAGGCACAATCTGCGGCGTCTTGACCGTCAACCCGGGCGGCAACGCAACGCTCAACACGACCGATGCCCTCGGTTACACCGTCGGCGCGAACGTGACTACGGTGAATATCAACGCCGCCACGATCGATAATGCCGCGAGTGGCAATAATGGTTATCGAACCAACTTCAACCTTGCCGGCGGCACCATGAGTTCGACGGGAGGCGGGACTTACAACTTTACCAGCGGATACGGCGTTACGACCTATGCCAGCACGGCAACATTGCTGATCAGCTCGGGCATTACCGTTCGCGATTCAAGCAACATGCTTTTCAGCGTCGCCTCGGGGACGACCGCCAGCGGAATCGATCTCGGCGTTTCGGGAATGATCACGGGGACGGGTGGCATTGTCAAGAACGGCCCGGGTGCGATGGTCTTGAGCGGGACCTGTAACTATACCGGTGCGACAACCATCAGCGGCGGCACGCTGCAGATTGGCAACGGGACGACGGACGGTTCCATCTCCAGTTCCAGCGGCATCGCCGATAATGCCGCCCTGGTATACAACGTGGTCGGCAGCCAGAGCTGCAGCAACGTCATCTCCGGGAACGGAACGCTGACCAAGCTTGGCGCCGGCACACTGACGCTGACCAACACCAACACCAACAACACCTACAGCGGCGGCACGGTCGTCAACGGCGGCACGCTCGTCGTCAACGCGAATTTGCTCAACAACGGGACCGGCCTGCTCGGTTCGGGCACGCTGACCATCAACGCCGGCGCTACGGTCAACACCTACGTCAATTCTTTCGGTTACAACGTAGGCGGTTTGATCCCTGTCGTGATCAACGGCGGCGTTCTCAACCAACTTGGTTCCGTCGCCGGGCCGGACTCGCACCTCGGCCCGCTTGCGATGACCGGCGGCACGGTGAGCGGCACGGAATTCGACCCGGACGACAGTATCACAACCAACGCAGCGAGCGCCACGGCCGTGATCAGCGCGGGCACGTTGAACCTGCAAACCACGGTGCTTTTCACCGTGGCCGCCGGCGCCGTTTCACCGGATTTGAGCGTCTCCAGCGTCATTTCCGGCGGCTCCCTCGACTGCGGCATCACCAAGAACGGCCCGGGCACGATGCTCGTCAGCGGCCCCAGCACCTACAGTGGCGGCACCACGGTCAATGCCGGAACGCTGATCGTGGCGAACTCGCTCGGCTCGGCCAGCGGATCGGGCAACGTCACCTTGAACGGCGGCACCCTCGCCAGCGGCCCGGTCGGCACGATTGCCGGCAGCGTGACTGCCGGCACGTCCGCCCACGTGATCGCTCCGGGCGGCGTTGGCTCGTTCGGCACCCTCGCGGTCGGTTCGCTCACGACCGGCTCGAACTTGACGACCCTCAACTTCGATCTCGGCTCGCCCGTCTCCAATGGAACCTATACCGGCGATCTCATCATGATCGGTTCCGGCGGTCTCTCGCTCAGCCCGAGCACCAACGTTGCGTTCAATAACAACCCGAGCGGCCCCGGCGATTACCGGCTCCTGGGCGGGAACTTGGGCAGCCCGATGCTAACCAATTTGCTTCTCCCCAGCCCGGCTGCCGGGCTGGCGTATTCCTTAAGCACCACGGCCGATGCGGGTTTCCTCGATCTGGTCGTGCAACCGGGCTACACGAATGCGAACTACACGCTCACGGCAACGGCTGCCAGTCACACGATCATCGCCGGCGGTTCGACCGCTGTGACCGCCATGCTGGCCAACACGGGCGGGACGGCAGGCGCGCCGGATAGCATCGCCTATACGGGCCTGACGGCCACGGGGAGCACGGTCAGCGGTTTGCCGACGAGCGGCACAGTTGCCGCCAACGCAGCGGCAAGCAACGGCAACCTGACGTTCACGAGTTCGACGGCCGGTTCCTATACGATCACCCCGGCAGCGACGACGGTCAGCGGCGTCAACGGCACCACGCCGAACTTGACCGCCACCAACACCGATACGGTGAACGTGGTCGATCATGCCTCGGGCAGCGTTTCAGTCCTAGCCGGCAACGGATTCCTCTCGCACGTCGGCGCCACCGGGCCGACCGCCACCATTGCCTTGAGCAACGCGCCGGGCGCGCGGAGCGATCTGGAAGTCAACGCCGCACCGACGGCCGGCAGCACGGGGCTGACAATCGACCTCGCGACGCCTTGCAGCGTTTCCGCCGGTTCGTGCCAGACCTTTACGGCCACGTTCAGCACGCCAACCGCAGGGAACTACAGCAACTCCCTCACCTTCGCTTCGCTGAGCGACAACCAGTTGCTGCCGGGCGCAACCGCCTTGGGATCGATTGCCACGACGATCTCCGGCAGCGTTTTCTCCGGCACGGGCACGTGGAACTCCAGCGGCGGCACGGCATGGAGCGCTAGCGCGAACTGGACCGACGCCAACGGAGTGCAAGCGGCGCCGGGCACGTTCGCCGGCTTCAGCAACACCGATAGCGCGATCTTCAGCGGTTCGGGCCAGGTTACGTCGATCGACTTGACGGCCGCGAATCCGAGTCTTGAATCGCTCAGTTTCAGCGGCTCGAACTACACGCTTTCGGGCGGCAGCCTGACCTTGGCTGGCGCGTCGGCCACGGTGGTCGTCAGCGGCGGCACGCAGACGATTGCCAGCGCCGTGACGCTGGCCAGTTCGGTCTCGATCGCCCCGGCCGGCGGCACGCAGTTGACCGTTTCGGGCGATATCGGCGGCAGCGAGGCCCTCTTGCTGACCGACGCCTGGCACGCTGATTCTTAGCGGCACGAACAGCTATAGCGGCGGGACAAATGTCCTCGCCGGGACGCTGTATGTGACGAACTCCAGCGCTATACCGGAGGGGACAAGCGTGACCATCGGCGCCGGCGGCATGATGATTTTCGACCCCTCGCTGGCCGGCGCCGCGCGAAGCCGCAAGCGGCGGGGCAGCGCGCGACGTACGGGTTGCGGCCGTGCCGGAACCGGGAACCTTGGCGCTCCTGGCCGTGGGCGCGTTGGCAGCGGGATTTGCCGTCCGGCGGAGAGGGCATAACGGACAGCGACTCGACGTGACCCCGACTCGACCACTCGACCGTACCTGCTTGACACGGTTGGACCGTTCTCCCTAGAATGTCGGGAGAGTGGCGGCGTACGCCGATATCGGAAGGAACAAACATGAAAGCGGTCATACCGGAGGTTCCCGAGCACCTTCTTCAGCAGCGGAAACGCACGGGCGCCGACCGATGGGACGAGATGTGGGAAGGAGTGCTGCACATGGCGGCGGCGCCGAACAAGAGGCATACGCGGCTGCAGGTCCAGTTGCACAACTGGCTGGACACGTACTGGGCGCGGCCGGCAGGCAATCAGGTCGATTTGCTCGTCAATGTCGCCTCCGTGGACGGTTGGCCCCATGACTACCGAATCCCGGACATCGTGCTCCTGACCCCCGAACGCTTCGCCATCGACCGCGACGAGTTCTACAATGGCGCGCCGACAGTGGTCGTCGAGATCCGCAGCCCGGGCGATGAGACGTGGGACAAACTGGAGTTTTATGCCGGTATCGGCGTACCCGAGGTCTGGGTGGTCGACCGCGATACGCGAGTGCCGCAGGTGTTCCGGCTTGCGGGCAGCGACTACGAGGAATTGCTTGCGGAAGCGGATCGTTGGCTGCGGAGTCCGATGACCGGAGTGTGGTTGTGCGCGGGATCGGCAGGCAAGCTGGAAGTCCAAATGGGCGAGGACGCCGCTACTCGGCGTTACTTGCCCCAGGAGTGACTAATGGCGAGATTGCCAGCGCGCTGGGCGCATAGGCATAAGGCCAAAATGCTGAACGCGGTGAAAAGCCGGAAGCGCGGCCAACGATTGGATTTGCAACCCAATCGCGCGCCTAACCGTATGTTTTCGTGTTTGATTCGTATTGTGTTCGGGAGGAAATCAATTTTGTATTGGGCAAAGTTGGCAAGGACCCCTATCGGAACTGCCTTTCCTGCTTGGGCGGTCGGGCTCAACGGCGAGCTAAAGTAGATGTAGATGTAGGCCGGAACAAGCTTGCGCGGTTCCGGCATTCGCGTTCGCTTGCTCAGATTTCTTCCGGAACTGCGCAGGCTTGTTCCGGCCTACGCCCGGCATCGTTACGCCTAGCCATCGCTGAAATCGCGCATGGCACCATAGTCCCTCCCGGCAGGAGGGACCTACTTGCCTTGCCTGTCGGTACGCCTATCCGCCATCGGGGCAGCGGGAAGCGGAGGCGGCTCGAACCACCGCGCCCACCAGGCCTGCGGGATGCCCAGCTTCCAGAGACTCACCATCAGTCCCACGAGCAAGCAGGCCATGCCCAAGGCGATCTGGTCCAGCCCGGCCAACGTCGTGCGCAGCGAACGGTAGCCGCGTCCGCTCAGGGTCGTAATCCAGCCGGTCAGAATCAGGAGCGGGACGGCGCGATACCAGCGAGTGGGAACCCAATAGCCGTAGACCGCGGCAAGCAGCAGTATGAAACGTGGAAGGGGATCGGGGCGGACCCGGAAGCAAACGGATCGTCCATGGCACACCTCCTCGCGCAAGCGCGATGGAAACGGCGCGACGTGGCGCAAGGCCGCTGCCGGCAGTCGACGACGACGCGGGAGCAACCAGCGTCAAACCGTGCCTGGGAGAGTAGTGATAAGAAAAACGCTACCGATGAGAAGGCCTCATCAACTTGTTCCGATTCGAGTGTATGCCTTTTTTGTGGGTCTTCCGCAGAATTTATGGGTAAGAGTCAGTGCGTAGTGCGAGGTTTGTTGGTAGTGCCGGGATTGGATTTTTGAGGGATGGCAGGACAAATAAATGAGGGAGATGAAAAGTTGCCCTGGCGGCATGAAGTCGCCAGGGCCTACGGGTCATTTACCCGTCCTGACCTGGCTATTCCTTGTCGGGTTGCGTCCCCGCAGAGCCCGACTCCGCTTCACCAGGCAAGAAGGATTGTAGCTGCACAGGACCAAGAAAAGAAGATGCATCCTGCGAGGTTTCCAGGTATAGATGGGGTTACCACACCAACCATCTCCCTGGAGCCAGCACAGGATGCAACTGAAAAGTATCCTCAATCGCGTCGAACGTTACAAGCCTTTTGTTTACGGGAAAGTTCAATGGGTGGAAAAGGCGCCCCGACCGACGATCGAAGTGCAGATTGTGCCGCGAGCCAAGAGTCGGCCGATCTGTTCCAGTTGTGGCCGCAAGGGACCGGGCTACGACCGACTGCCGCCACGGCGGTTCGAGTTCGTACCCCTCTGGCAGATTGCCGTGTTCTTCGTCTATGCGATGCGGCGGGTGGACTGCCCGCGGTGCGGAGTGACGGTCGAGCAGGTGCCGTGGGGGGAAGGAAAATGCACGCTGACGACTAGTTTTCGCTGGTTCCTGGCCCGCTGGGCGAAACGGCTTTCCTGGCAGGAGGTCGCTGATGCCTTCTGGGTCAGTTGGGAAGATGTGTTTCGCTCGGTAAAACACGCGGTTTCGTGGGGTCTGGCACACCGAGATTTGAGCGGCATCGAGGCCATCGGCGTGGACGAGATCCAGTGGCACCGAGGGCATCATTACCTGACGTTGGTTTACCAAATTGATGAAGGTATGAAGCGGTTGTTGTGGATCGCCCAGGACCGAACCGAACAAAGCCTGCGAGGCTTCTTCCAGATTCTCTCGGAGGAGATTCGCCTGGCGATCCGCTTCGTCTGTAGCGACATGTGCCGGGCCTACATGAACGTGATTGCGGAGCAACTCTCGACGGCTGTCCACGTCCTGGATCGCTTTCACATCATGAAGAAGATGAACGAGGCAATCGACGAAGTTCGTCGGGAGGAGGCCCGTCGTTTGAAGCAGGACGGTTACGAGCCAGTGCTGACGAACTCGCGGTGGTGCCTGTTGAAACGCCCGGAGAATCTGACCGATAAACAAACCGTCAAGCTGGCGGAGTTGCTCCGCTACAATCTCAAAAGCGTGCGAAGCTATTTGTTGCGGGAGGACTTCCAGCGGTTTTGGGAATACACCAGCGCGGGCTGGGCGGGAAAGTTCTTGGACCAATGGTGTACGCGAACCTTGCGGACCAGGATCGAACCGATGAAGAAGGTCGTTGGGACCCTCTGCGAGCACCGAGACCTGATCCTCAACTGGTTCCGTGCCCGCGGCTCCATTTCGGCCGGCGCCGTCGAGGGGTTGAACAACAAAGCGAAACTGACTACCAGAAAAGCCTATGGTTTCCGCACTTACGAAGGCATCGAAACCGCCCTATATCACACACTCGGAGAGCTTCCCGAGCCAAAATTCACCCACGAATTCTGCTGAAGAGGCTTTTTTGTTAAGAACGCAAGCCGGGGAAAGAAAATTCGTCGATACCGGACTCCCAATGCTCTCCGCTAAAACTTGGTTTCATCAAGCAATCGAGCGCTGTGAAACACCGTGAGAATATCGATGCGCCCTGTAGCAACGCGATAAATGACGCGGTAGTTCCCATGAAGGAATTCTCGAATGTCGTCGCGTCCCAACTCGGGTACAACCTGGCCGAGTTCCGGAAATATTCGCTGCGCGCTTCACGGATTCGCGGATGCGGCGCACAAAGGCAGCGGCGGTCAGCGGTGCATTCCGGGCAATGAAAGTCCGGATTTCGCGCAGATCCTCCCGAGCTTGCCGCGTCCAGTAAACTTTAACGGTCATCTTCTCGCTCAAGCTCTGCCATGAACTCGTCGTGTTCGATTACGTCACCGGCGTCGGCTTGCGCGATTCCCAACTCGATCTTGCGCAGGAGATAAAGCCGATCGATGACCTCATCCAAGGTGGCACTCTCGTCGAGCGAGTTGATTACCGAAAGCACTTTTTCTTTGGTCGTCATTGTCGGTCAGTCAGAATTCGTTGTTGCCCATGGAAGTCGGAAAGTCAATTATAGCCGAGTCGTGGCATCCCGTGTTATCAAGTAATACAGCGTCGCCGGCGCCAGCCGGATCTCCGCGGCCGTGCCGGCGCCCTTCGGCGGGTAGCCGCCGTGGTGCAGGGCCGTCACTTTCAGCCGCGCGGGGCCGGCCCGCTTGAACTTCACCGTGCCGCGGATTTCCCGCACAAGCCGAGGGCTAAGTACGCCGCAGCATCTGCAGGAGGTTCAGGGCCCTTTCTCAGCCGGAGCGGCTTCCGGCAGCTTGGCGTCCCTTACCTTCTCGTAAAGCTGCTGCGCCTCCGGTCTCATGGAGAACGACTTCTTGCTCTTCAGAACGCTTTCCAAGATTTCCTTGGCTTGATACTTCTGACCGATATGGTAAAGAATATACGCCAGATAGGTCGCGGTATCGGCATTGCTGATGTTGCCGTTGGTGGCCTTGACGGCCCCCTCGATGGCCAACCTGGCCTGATCGAACTTGCCGAGCCGGAAGTAGACCCAACCCAAGGTCGACAAGGCGTCGGGGTTGTTCTTGTTGGCGTTATAATTGCCTAACGCATAGTCCAACGCCCGCTGCTTCTTGACCGCGTCGTCCTGCTCGCAAAGGGCCAAGGCCATGTTGTTCCTGGCGACAAAGTCGTTGGGGCTGTCGAGGATGACCTTCTCGAAATAGTGTTCCGCTTCCGCCCAGTCCTTCTGCCACGAGGCAACGTTGCCGCGAAGCACGCGCCCACGGTGCTGCCGTCGTACCTTCTCTTTTCGAGCGGAAGACTGGCATCGGCTGCCTCGATTTTCACGGCGGCTTCCGCCTGTTCTTTGGCAAAATCGAGTTTGCCGTTTTCCAAGCCCCAGACGGCAGCGGCTAGACGCGTGGGCAGATCGTTCGGGGCATTCTTAAGAGCGGTCCTAAACGACTCCTCGCAATTCCCAGTCGCGGCCTTCGGGCCCTCGACTGATAGCAAAATTGTGGGTGATGATGTCTTCCGGGTCGGGAAAGACTTCCCGCGTGCCGTGCTTCTTGGCATTCTCGCGGTCAATCTGCTTCGCCTTCTTCAAGATCTCGTAGGCTTCCCTAGCCTTGCCTTGCCGGAACAGCGACCGCGCCAGACGCCGGTGCGCGGCCAGGTCCTCGGGAGCGAGCTTGAGTAGATCCCGGAGGACCGCCTCGGCCACCTTCCAGTCCTCGCCGGTTTCCGCCAACTGGGCAATGCCGCTCAACACTTGCTGTTCGATGACCGCCTTGCGTTTAGCGTTCGCGTAGGTCGCCAACAACTGTTTGGCCTTATCGAAGTCCAGCGTCGCTTCGGTCACCCGCCGTTCCTGCAAGGCAATTTCGCCGAGAATCAGGTAGGGTTCCGGGTCGCTGGGATTGGCCTTGACGGCTTTATCCAACTCAGCGCGGGCGTCGGCGGACTGATTCAGTTGAGCGAGGATTTCGTACATCAATACGTGGACCGAGGGAAGCTCGGGATATTTTCGCGCGGCCTCCTCCAGCTTCTTAATAGCACCGGGCATGTCCCGCTTAGCGAGCAGGTCGAGGGCCTCCTGCGCCTCGGGATACCGTTTCGGCTTGGCGTCGGCCGACGGAGCGGAATCACTTCCCGGCTGGGCAGTGGCCGGCATCGCCCCCGCGCCGAGCAAAATGATCGTTGCGGTTGCCAGAGCAATAATGAACAAAAGCAGCGGGCGTGTCATGGAACGCTACCTCCTTTGTGAACGAATGACGTAAGATGATTTCGTCGCGAATTAAGTTTCAGTCGTCCCTACGGGACTAATGCTTTCTCTTAATATTCGTACCCAGCGATAAATCGCTGGGCTATTCTCAATCGTCCCTCCGGGACGGAGAAACGAAACAGACAATTCGCCCGCGTGCCGTTAGGCAACTTCTTCAATCTCCACTTTGCTCGCCAATTCTGCAACTTCCTCCAATTCCAGCCGGCTCGGCAAGAGCTTTCCGAGATTATCCCCGGCGGCGCCGATGCCCAAACGTACCGCATCGACGATCGCGTCGCCGCGGCGCGTCGCCCAGGCAATGCCGGCGGCCAGGCAGTCGCCGCAGCCGATTGTGTTGACGACCTCGGCAATCCGCGGCGGCGTGAAACGATAGACCTGCTCCGCGGAACTGAGCCAAACGGTCTTGGCCCCTTGCGTCACGACCACCCATTGCGCCCCGAGCCAATTCAACTCGCGCATCGCGGCCAACAGATCGACATCGGCATCCAGCGATCGACCGAAGGTCTGCCCCAACTCCTCGCGGTTGGGCTTCACGAGGTAGGGCTTCAAGTCGAGGACCGAAAGCAGACCCTCGCCACGGAAATCGAGGACCAGCGGACAACGAGTACAGGCAACCAAATCGCGATAGAACGAAAGCGGCGTGCCGCCGGGCAGCGAGCCGATGAGCACCGCGACCTCGGCCCGGGCGGCTTCCTCGGCATACGCGGCGCGGAAGGCCTGCAACTCGCTCTCGTCCAACGGCCGGCCGTTTTCCACGAGCTCCGTGATCCGGCCCGTGGCGCGGTCGAGGATCGTCGTACAGACCCGCGTCGCCGCACGGGTTTCGATCCATCGCCGCGGCACGCCGAGGTCGGCGAACTCGCGGTCGATTTCCACGAGCGGCGAACCGCCCAGGGGGGCTAGCGTGAGACTCGGGCCGCCGAGGCGATGGACCGCCATGCCCGCGTTGAGCACCTTGCCCGATCCGCACCAGGCGACCTCGCGGGCCCGGTTCACCTCGCCCCAGCGGACCTGATCGAAGACCAGGATCTGCTGCCAGGCGGGAGTCAGTCCGGCGGAGAGAATCAAAGCATTTTCTCCAGGAGTCGCGTCAATTCCGCGTCCGACACGTCGCGGGGATTGCCGCTCATGCTCTGTCCCCGCGAGCTTTTCACGAGGGCCGGAATCTGATCGTGGCGGACGCCCAGATCGGCCAGCCGCGGCGGCACGCCCACGCGGCGGCAAAGGGCCTCGATCTTCTCGATCAGGACCTCGACCGCCTCACCGTCGGGCACCGCGGCGCGACGCCGAATGTATGCCGGGCCAGCGTGGCCAACTCGGCCTGCCGCACGTCGCGGTTGATCCGCAATGCGGAGGGCAGCATGACGGCACAGGCCATGCCGTGCGGCACGCGGCAATGGATCCCCAAGGCCGGGGCAATGCCGTGCGCCAGCCCCAGGCCCGAATTGGCCAGCGCCAGGCCGGAAAGCAGGGCCGCGTGCGACATTTTTTCGCGTGCCGGGCGGGAACGGCCGTTCTCCACCGCTTCGGCAATTGCCGGCACGGCCAGCCGCAAGCCTTGCACCGCCAGGGCCTGGGGGATCGGCTGGGCCTTTCGCGAGATATAGCTTTCGATGAGCTGCGTGATCGCGTCCATGCCGCTGGCCGCGGTCACCTGCGGCGGCACGCGGACCGTAAGCTCCGGATCGACCAAGGCGATCCGCGGCAGGATGCGGTCGTCGCGAAGACTTTCTTGAAAGGCGGATCGTACGAGGAAATGACCGCGTTGCGGGTCGCTTCGGCACCGGTCCCGGCCGTGGTGGGCATGGCCAGTACCGGCAGCGGCGGCTCGACGATCTTCAGCCCGCGACCGACATTTTCCAGATAGTCGGCCACGGTAGGGCTTTGCCGATTCGTGGCCACGACGGCCGCGGCCTTGGCCAAATCGATGGCCGCTCCGCCGCCGATGGCGAGCAGGAAACAGCCCCGGTTGGCGGCGTTGCCGCGAAGTTCCCGGGCGACGCGGTCGACATCCTGCACTTCGGGCTCGTGCAGGATCGTCTCGACGAGCGTGGCATCGATGTCTTGGGCGAAAAGCAACTCGCGGATTTCGCCCAACATGTCGGCAGCCACGTCAGGCGGCAGGCCGGAAAGGACCATCGCCCGGCGGCCGAGCGTGCGGCCGAGCGTGCCCACCTCGCGGCGGCGGCCCCAGCCGAAGACGATTTTCGGCGGCGCCACGAAATCATAGCTCAGGAACTCGTCCATAACCCTCATTATAACGCCTAAGTTCCGCTATAATAGGACCATGGCCAATTCTATCGAGATCCACCCCAGCGGGCCATTTCGGGCCGCGATCCGCCCGCCCGGTTCGAAAAGCATTACCAACCGTGCCTTGGTCTGCGCCGCGCTGGCCGAAGGCGAATCGCTGCTCACCGGGGCCCTGGAAAGCGACGACACGCGAGTAATGATCGAAGGCCTCCGGCAACTCGGCCTGGCGGTCGCTCACGATCGTAGCGCGCGGACCATGCGGGTGACCGGCTGCAACGGTCGCCTGCCCGCCGCATCGGCGGATCTGCTGCTGGGCAACAGCGGGACGACCGTCCGCTTCCTCACGGCAATGGCCACGCTCGGCCACGGCGTCTATCGGCTCGACGGCACGCCGCGGATGCGCGAGCGCCCCATCCAGGACTTGCTCGATGCTTTGAAACAACTCGGCGGCGACGCGGCGAGCGAGGCCGGCAACGGCTGCCCGCCGGTCGTGGTTCATGCCGCCGGCCTGCCGGGCGGCCGGGCGGAAGTGGCCGGCAATATATCGAGCCAGTTCCTCAGCGCCGTGCTGCTGGCAGCTCCGTGTGCGGCAAGTAAAGTCGTGCTCGCCGTTCGCGGCGAACTGGTCTCGAAGCCATACATCGCGATGACGCTGGCGGTGATGCGGGAGTTCGGCATCCGGATGTTTATTCAAGATTCGGATGATCGTTATGGCCGCTGGAAAACCGACGACAGGGGCTTCCCAGTGTGGATTCAAGATTCGGATAGGCACCCGGGAAATACAGGCTACATCGTGCCGGCGCCGCAGTCGTATCGTGGTCGCAGCTATGCGATCGAACCGGATGCCTCGGCGGCCAGCTATTTCTTCGCCACCGCGGCGATTGCCGGCGGCAGCGTCAGCGTGGAAGGCCTTTCCACGAATAGCCTTCAGGGCGACGTCGCTTTTTGCGATTGCCTGCGGCGGATGGGTTGCCAGGTCATTGACGGCGAGACCCGAATTACCGTGCAAGGAGGACCGTTGCGGGGCATCGACGTCGATATGAACGCCATCAGCGATACGGTGCAAACCCTGAGCGCGGTGGCCTTGTTTGCCGAGGGGCCGACGACGATTCGCAACGTCGGACACATCCGCCACAAAGAAACCGATCGCATCGCGGCCCTGGCCACGGAGCTGCGCAAGTTCGGGGCCGAGATTGAAGAGCGGGCCGACGGACTGCGGATCGTGCCCCAACCGCTGCACGGGGCAACGATCGATACCTACGACGATCATCGCATGGCGATGAGCATGGCCTTGGTGGGGCTCGTCGTGCCCGGCGTCGTGATTCGCGATCCGGGGTGCACGTCGAAGACCTACCCCGAATTCTTCAGCGATCTTGCGGGACTGGCCCGCAGCAGTTAATGTAGTGTCTCACGCAGTTGGTGATTTATGGGTGGCATGCCTTCACGCGGCCGTCAGAAACGTGGAACAACAGAAAGACTCGGCCGGCCGCGGGTAGGCATGTTCGGCCAATTGCGCAGGTTGAGGCATGCCAACTTGGCGAGAAACATGCCTACCCGCGGCCGGTTGGGCCTTTCCCGACGGCGCCAAGCCTCCAACGGCCGCGTGAAGGCATGCCACCCTCGCAGGCAACATGCCTACCCGCGGCGGCCGCTTGGGCCTTTCCCGATTGCGCCGAGTCTCTAACGGCCGCGTGGCATGCCACCTTCCGCAGGCACGCCATCCTCTGTCAGCGTGACCGCGGCAATGGCCTCCATGACGGCCTCGCGGGAGGCAGGCTTGGTGAGATGGGCGGCAAAGCCCGCTTCACGGCTCCGCTGAATGTCCTCACGCGCCCCATAGCCGCTCAGGGCGACGCCGGGAAACTTGTAGCCCCGCTGCCGCAGTTGGCGCATCAAGTCGTGGCCGCTGCCGTCCGGCAGTCCGAGATCGCTGAGCAGCAGATCAAAGGGTTGCTGGCCGGCCAATTTCAAGGCTGCGGCAATGTCGCCGGCCGTTTCCACGGTGTGGCCGTCCAAGGTCAGCAACATCCGCATCAACTTCGCCGTGACGCCGTGGTCTTCGACCAGCAGGATCCGCAAGGGGCGGACGGCAGGCCGCCGGGGCGCGGCCGGCGCGGGTACCTGGGGCCGACCGGCGGGCGCGGTCAGCGGCAGCCGGACGCGGAACGTCGCGCCCGGCCCAGGCCCTCGCTGTGGGCTTCGATCCGGCCCCCGTGCATCTCCACCAGCGCCTTGCTGATCGCCAATCCCAAGCCCAATCCGCCGAATTGCTGCGTGATCGAGCGTTCCGCCTGCTCGAAGGCGTTGAAAATCCGCGACAGGGCCCCCGGCTCGATGCCGATCCCGCTGTCGTTCACCTCGACGACCACGTGGTTCTCGTTCGGCCGGCAGCGCATGCCCACGCATCCGCCCTGGGGGGTGAACTTGATTGCGTTCTTCAAGAGGTTCCAGAAAACTTGTTGCAGCCGGGGCGCGTCGGCCTCGACCCAATAGGGCGCGGCCGGCCCCAAGTCCACGCCGAAGTGCAGCCCGCGGGCCTCGATATCGGGCTTGCAGACCTCAACCGCGCGGTGGATGATCGTACAGATCTCGACCAGGCTGCGGTTCAGTTCGATCTTCCCCCGTGCGATCCGCGACACGTCGAGCAAATCGTCGATCAGCCGCGCCTCCAATTCGATGTTGCGGCGGACCATTTCCAGGGTCTCCCGCAACGGCGGGTCGAGGTCCGGCCGGTCCTGGAGCATCGACAAACCCATCATGACGGGCGTCAGGGGCGTGCGCAGTTCGTGGCTCAAGACGGCCAGGAAATGGTCCTTGGCGCGGTTGGCCTGCTCGGCGACCGCCTTGGCGCACTCGGCAGAGTCCTTCGCCGCTTTCAAGGTCTCCTCGCCCTGCTTCCGCTCGATCGCATAGCGAATCGCCCGCCCGATCGAGCGGGCGTCGGTCTGCCCCTTGATCAGGTAGTCCTCCGCGCCGCAACGGACGGCCTCGCCGGCAATCTGCTCGTCCGTCAAGCCGGTCATCACCAGGATCGGCATGGCGGGCACGGCCGTGCTCAGCCGCGTAATCGTGTCCAGCCCGTGCGAGTCGGGCAGTGACAGGTCCAGCAGGACCGCGTCGAAATGTTCGCGGGCGACGCGGTCCAGGGTTTCCCGCAGGGAACTCGTCCAGGTGAGGTCGAACTGCCCCGGGGCGTCGCCCATGAGCATGTCCTGGAGCAGCACGGCATCCGCTCGGTTGTCTTCCACCATGAGGATTCGCTTGGGCGTCATGGCCGATTCTCCTGCAGGGTCTTGCAGCGGAAGGCCTCGATGGCCCGGACCAGTTCCACGAAGTCCTCAAAGGTGCTGGCCTTTTCCAGGTAACATTCCGGCGGCAGTCCGTAGGACCGGGCGCGCTTCAACTCCGACTTGGAACTGCTCAGAAGGACGAGGGGAATCTTCGTCACGACCGGATCGTGCAGGATTTCGTCCAGCACCTCGCAGCCGTTTTTCCGCGGGAGTTTCAGGTCCAGCATGATCAGGTCCGGCCGGAGCGACTCGGCATACTCGCCGCGGCGGTGCAGGAACTCCACGGCCTCGACACCATCGCTCGCGACGGTGACGTGGTAAGGCAGCCCGGCCTTCTCGATGGCCGCCTCGACCAGCACCACGTCGCCGCGGTTGTCCTCGATCATCAACACTTCAACCGGTTTCATCCTTGTTCCTTTCCTTGATCGGGAATCGTAAAGCAGAACGTCGAGCCGCTGCCTAGTTGCGACTCGACCCAGATACGGCCTCCATGACGTTCCACGATCTTCTTGCAAATTGCCAAACCGATCCCGGTGCCGGGGTACTGCTCGCGGGTATGCAGGCGCTGGAAGATCATGAAGATGCGGTCCGCAAACTGCGGATCGATGCCGATCCCGTTGTCGCGGACCGTGAATTGCCAGCCGCCCGGTTGCCGCCGGGCGCCGACGTGGATCTCGGTTTTCCGCTCCGCCTTGAAAGTGATGGCGTTGCCGATCAGGTTCTGGAAGACCTGGGCCAGTTCCAGTGGGCTGGACGCGATCGTCGGCAGAGGATCGTGCGTAATCACGGCGGCGGACTCCGCGATGCTGACGGAGAGGGTCCTCAACACCCCGTCAAGAACTGCGCCGACGTCCGTGCGCTCCGTCACCTCGCCTCGGCCGGCACGGGAGTAAACCAGCAAATCGTTGATCAACCCTTGCATCCGCATGGCCGCGTCGGAGGCGAAGAAGATGTACTCGTCGGCCTTGGCGTCCAGCTTTCCCTGGCAGCGGTCTTTCAAGAGGCCCATGAAGCCGGTCACCATCCGCAGCGGTTCCCGCAGGTCGTGCGAAGCCACGTAGGCGAACTGCTCCAGGTCCTTGTTGGAGCGGGTCAGGTCCTCGGCCGTCTGCCGCAGAACCTGCTCGGCCCGCTTGCGTTCGGTGATGTTGTTCATGGCCAGGATCACGTGCCGCTTGCCGTCCAAGACGAGAGGGTCGGCACTGACTTCAAGCCACAGGCGAACCTCGCTGCCGCCGACCGAGAGGAGTGCCTCCGTCTCCACGTCATGGACGGGCTGTCCGGTCTGCAAGACGGACGTGAACGCATTGCGGATGGGGCAGGCAGGGCAACGGGGGCCACGGCCGCAGCCGGCGGGTTCGGCCAGGGCATGGACACAACCCACGAAGTCGCCCGGCTGCCCGCCCTCCCACGCCAGCAGGTCTCGTTTGACCCAGCGCGTAAGCGTGTCGTTGACCTGCTTGACGGCGCCGTCCTCGGCGATCACCAACATGCCGACGTTCACCACGTCGAAGACCGCGCGGAGATTGGCCCGTTCCCGGGCCAGCAAGTGTTGCAGCCGCAGGGTCTCCAGGATGTGGGCGCACTGGGCGGCGAGCCACTCGGCCAGGTGAAACTGTTCGGCGGTCCACTCCTGCGAGTGGCGACTGAAGATGCCCACAGCGCCGAAGGGCCGTCCCGCGCTGCGCATGGGGGCCGCCAGGGCGGCCCGGAACGAGTCTTCGCCCGGAGGCTGGATCAGCGCCAAGTCCGGGCGGAGCGCGGCGTCGGCCAAGGCGGCCGTCTGGTTCTCGGTAATGGCCAGATCCGCCAGGCAATGGCCCACGGGCAAGGATTCGATCTTTGCGCCCTCCGGCCCCAGCCCGGCCTGCGCGGACCGCCAGCCGGTCGCCTTGCTGCTCGAACACCAACACGGCAGCGGTGGCCAGGCCGAACATCTCCTTGGCTGCCGCACAGATGTCATGCATCACCACCTGCTCGGCGGTGGCCAGGCGCGCCGCCTCCAGTAGCTTCTGCAGCATTTCCTCGCGGTGTGTCAACTCCGTATTGAGCGTCTGAATCTCCTCGGACTGCGTTTGCAGTTCCTCGTTCTGCTGGGCGAGCTCCTCGGACTGTTGCGAGAGTTCTTCCGATTGCTGCGAGAGCTCCTCGTTGAGCCGCGACAATTCCTCCAACTGCTGTTCCTGCGCGACACTGGTCGCCTTGGCCCAGCGGGCCCGGTGGAGGCGTTCTGCCAGAACGCTCAGAAACAAACCGGCGGCGGTGAAGATCCCCAGGGCCAGGACGTCGTTCGGGGCCTCGACGCGAAACGACCCATACGGCGGGATGAACCAGTAATCTGCCGCCAACGCCGAGAGCACCGTGGCCACGATTCCCGGCCCGCCACCGCCAATGGCCGCAACCAGGAGGACTGCCGGATAAAACATGATAAAGGTGGGCAGAGGGCCGAAGTGTTCTTCCAACCGCGTCTGCAGCATCACTGCCGCAGCCACCGCGGCCACTGCGAAAGCGTATTGAAGGGCGAGACCGCCCCACTTTTTCCCGGGAGTTGTGGTCGGCGCAACGGGGCCGCCGAAGCGCACGGTCCGCATGAGGACCACGGCGGCAATACCCAACACCAACAAGGCGATCGGCATCCAGAGGGTAACTGTCCAGATGGTGCGGTTGGCGCTGGCGTTGGCCGCGGCATTCCGCTCAGCGAGCAATTGCTGCTCGTGCGTTTCCATTGCGGCGATCACGCCCCGCAGTTCATCCATGATCTGCTTGTCCCGGTCGGTGAGGACAACCGGCGAGGCAGCCGCAAGGCCCGACTTCTGGCGGAGTTGGATCGCCTCCCGCAGTACGGCCAGCTTGGCGTCGGCGAGTTCTTGGACCTGCTTCAGGCTCTCCTGCTGGTCCGCGTTATCGCGGGTGAGCTCGACCAGCGTGTCGATGTCGTGTTGGACCTGACCGGCGGCAGCATGGAACGGCTCCAGATACGGCTCCTCGCCGGTGAGGAGAAATCCGCGCTGGCGGGTGTCGGCATCTGTGAGCAGCAACAGAATGTGCTCCAGGCCCTCGATGACCTGGTGCGTGTGCGTCACCCAGCGGTTCGCTTCCAGCAGCCGTTGTGTGCTCACGTAGGCGCTAACGCCGATCGCCAAGATGATCACTAGCCCCACGGCAAACCCGGCGCCGATCTTGGCTCCAATATTCATGCGGACCTCTGATAGATACACCGCGCAATTTGCGTCAACCCCGCATCACTGGGCGGCCGGTCGGCCTTGCCGGCAACCAGCACGCCCTGCGGGGCCAAGACCGATACCAACCGCCGCCAGACCGTTTCCGCGGGATAAGGCTTGAGGTAGATGGCGGCGTTGCGCCATAAGATGATGTCCCACGGCCCGTCCTCCACGCCGGCCAACAGGTCCGCAACCTTCCACTGGACCCGCCGGCGGAGGGCCTCGATCGGTCTCCATTGGTGCCCAGCCGGCTCGAAGTGTTTGTCCCGCGTCGCCCAGGGGACGCACTTCAGCATCGACGTATCATAGAGGCCCCGCTGGGCGCACTCGATCGCGTCGCCACGGCAGTCGGTGCCCAGCAGGCGGCTTCGCTCCAAGAGGCCCGCTTCGCTCAAGAGGATGGCCATGCTATAGAGCTCGGCGCCGCTGGAGCATGCGGCACTCCAGATTCGCAGCCGCTGCTTGCCGGCCAGTGCGGGCAGGACCTGCGCCGAGAGATAATCCAGCGCGTCCGACTCGCGGAAGAACTCCGTTACGCCGATTAGCAACGAGCTGATGACTTTCGTGACAAGGTGCGGCTTTCGCTCCAGCAGTTCGCGGGCAGTGCGGGTGGAATCGACCTTCATGGCCCGCAAGCAAGCCGGCAAGCGACGGTGCAGCGGCCGGGTACGATAGGCCGCGGCATCCAGTCCGGCGGATCTCAACACCCAGGCGATGAAGGCGTTCAGTTGCCCGTCCGGGGCCGTCACTGCCAAGGTCGTGCTGCACGCTTCCAGGGCGGCAGAGCGTTGCGGCCGAGCCGGTGTCTTACCGGCGAACATGATGTGGCTCAAATCGTCGAACATGATCTTGCTCATGGTATCCAGAAAAGGAAACAACTGCAACCCGATAAATCCGCCAGAAGTAGTAATGGTAATCCCGGTACGGCACCAGTTGCTCCCTTAGGTTGGTCTGGGCATCGTGGGGATAGGACGATTTTCTCGGCAGGCTAGAATGGGTCCTGTTTCCGCTCCTGAAAGAACGAGCCTCGAAGGTGAAGCCCAATGGATGTTTGCTGATCGAGCTGGAGTTGCCGCCCGACGGGCCCAATTTCCAATTGGTCGAAACCTACTGGGACTGGTTCTGGCATTGGCGATAGGGCTGCAAGGCCTCGGCCAGACGGGCCAGTTCCGTTTCCATCGCGCAGAGCGCAGCGGCAGCATCGCTCAAGTCGCCCGAGCGGCCGAGGGCCTCGACACGGGCGACGGCCGCCACGGCCGCCTCGGCCCCCAAGTAGAGCACCGTCCCCTTGAGGCGGTGGGCCTTTTTCTCCACTGTGCTCGCATCGCCCGCCCCGGCGGCGGCCCGAATTTCCGGCAAGAGCTTCGATCCGTCGCTGAAGAAGAATCCAGCCATCTCCCGGAATAGCCCCAGCTCGCCGCCGAGCCGTGCCAGCGCCTCGTCCAGGTTGAAGGGCGGGGCGCAGGGATGAAGGATGAAGGCTGAGCGATGAGAGATGAAGGATGAGGGATGAGAGATGAAGGATGAGGGATGAGAGATGAAGGATGAGGGATGAGAGATGAAGGATGAGGGATGAGAGATGCGGGATCAGAGACCGCAGGTGTCGCCGGAGTCTGTGTCTGTTGCCGCGCGCCTTTGCCGGAGTTCCTTGTTCTGTTCTTGCCTACTCCCTCATCCTTCATCCCTAATCTCTCATCCCTCATCCCTACGCTTTCATCCCTCGTCCCTGCTCCCTTTCCCGCGAAGCGTTCGATCGACTCGATCATCTCTTCGCGTTGGATCGGCTTGCTGATGTAGGCATCCATGCCCGCGGCCAGGCATCGCTCCCGGTCGCCCTTCAGGGCGAAGGCCGTCATGGCGATGATCGGCGTCGCCCCCTTTCCGCCGGCGGCTTCGCTCCGGCCGCCGGCGGCCTCGCGTTTGCGAATCGCCGCCGTGGCTTCCAGCCCGTCCATTTCCGGCATTTGCACGTCCATCAGGATTACGTCGTAGCGGTTCTGCTCGGTCAAGCAGATCGCCTCTTGGCCGTTGCCGGCGATCTCGACCGTGTGGCCCCGATCGCGCAAAATGTAGGTAGCCAACTTCTGATTGGCGGGGTTGTCTTCCACCAGCAGGATGCGCAACGGGGCACGGGCCGCCGCGGGCAAAGCGTGCTGGGCCCCGAAGTCGGCAGGGAGTTCCTTTGTCAAAGCCAGGCGGACGGTAAAGCAGAACTTGCTGCCCTGGTCCACTCCGCTCTCGGCCCAGATCCGCCCGCCCATCATCTCTACCAGGCTCTTGCAAATCGAAAGCCCCAGGCCCGTGCCGCCGAAACGCCGCGCCATGGAAGTGTCGGCCTGGACGAAAGGCTGGAAAAGACGCTCCTGGACCGAAGGCGGGATGCCGATCCCGGTATCCCGCACGGCAAATTCCAGGTCGACGAAGGATGCGGGATCAGGGATGAAGGATGAGGGATGAGAGATGAGGGGTTCCCCTCCGCCGACCCGCTGCGCGGGTGCCCCGGCCTTCCGCCTTCCGTCGACCTGCTGCGCGGGTGCCCCGCCCTTCACGCGAACGCTGACTTCAACCTCGCCACGTTCCGTGAACTTGATGGCGTTACCGGCCAGATTGAGCAGGATTTGCTGCAACCGTCTGCGGTCGCCGACGACCACGTCGGGTGTTTCCTCGGACATACGGCAGCGGAAGCACAGCCCGTTCTCGCTGGCCCGCGCGGAAAGGACGTGCGTCATCTGGTCCAACATCCGCCGCAGGCTGAAAGGGGTCGATTCCAACTCCAGTTTGCCCGACTCGATCTTCGCCGAATCCAGCAGGTCGTTGAGCAGCGCCAAGAGCAGGTCGGCCGATCCCTTCGCGGTTTGCAGGCAGTCCAGGACCGTGGGGTCGAAGGCCGCCTTGGGCAAGGCCACGTCGATCATGCCCAGGATGGCATTCATCGGCGTGCGGAGCTCGTGGCTCATATTGGCCAGGAATTGGCTCTTGGCCGCGTTGGCAGACTCGGCGGCAGCCTTGGCACGGCGCAATTCCTGCTCGGCCCGCTTGTGCTGGGTCGTGTCGAGCATCACGCCATAGGAGCGGACGACCCGGCCGTCCGCATCGCGCTCGAACTGCCCGCGGGCCTCGCACCAGCAGACCCACCCATTGGGCCAGAGCAAGCGGAACTCGTCGCGGTAGTCGCCGCCTTGCTCCAGGCAGCGGCGGAACTCGGCCTCGGCGGCCACCCGGTCCTCGGGATGCACGCGGTTGATCCAGGCCTCGTAGCTGGGTTGTACCTCGTGCGGCTCATACCCCAGCATGCGGAAGTGTTCTTCGTTCCAGGTCACTTGGCCGGTCGGCAGGCAGCGGTCCCAAGTTGCCAGTCGTCCGGCGGCCAGCGCCAAGCGGAGTTGCTCCTCGTTCTCCCGCATGGCTTCCTCCGCCTGTAGGCGACACGGTGACGTCGCGCCCGTAGAGATTGGCCTGGCCCGGCCGGCTGCTCGGCGCCACCGCGAAAGAGAATGTGCGTCCCGCGGGACACAAGAGGTCGAACTCGCGCAGGGCGCCCACCTGCAAGACGTTTCGCGTCGGCGCGAGCAAGTCCTCGGGCAAAGCTTGGCCCGCTTGCCAACCCATCGTTTCCAGGAGCCGGGCCGCCGGCTGGTTGGTATACAAGACGGTTCCGTCGGCGGAGACCCGCAGGATCGGATGGGGGTTCTCTTGGGGGAACTCGGCGATCGTACGGAGCTCGTCCTCGGCCTGTTTCCGCGCGACGATCTCGGATTGCAGAGCCCGGTTGGCTGCTCCCAACTCGTCGGCGCACTTCTGCTGGGTGATGTCGATGACGGCCACACAGCAGCATTTTCCCTGCCCCTGACGGCCTGGGGCGGCGATGCCCTCGAGCAACACATCCACGGACTGCCCGTCGCGAAGGAGCTTGACCTCGCAGGTCCGTCGGTAGCCGGTCGCCAGCACCCCTTTGCAGAACTCGGCAAAGGCGGGGCGGTTCTCCACGGCCAGGAATTGCCCAAACCGCTTGTGGACCGCCGCCTTGCGCGTCAGGCCCAGCAGGGCGGCCCCGGCCATGTTGACTTCCAGGATCCGCGCCCGTGGTCCCAGAGGAAATACCCCACCGGGGCGAAATCGAACAGATCGTAATACTTCTCTGCGGCCTCGCGGGCCTCGGCGTGGGCACGCTGCAGTTCCTCGCCCTGCATCTCCAGCTCGATCTGGTCGACCTGCAACTCGTGCAGCAGTTCGCGGACGTCCACGTCGGCCATGCCTTTCGGAGGCGCGACCATTTTGTCGCGCAAGCGGCGCTCCGCCTCGCAGCGCAGATCGCTTGCAGTCGGCGGTCCAAATTCCGTGTCTGCTCTCTCGTTCATGGCTGTGCCTTGAAGCCCGCAAGGAATAAGTTGCAGTCTTCCCATTATAACAACGCCAACCGTGCCAGGTTAATCGCGTGCTTGGCACAGTAGTCGCCGACAATGTCGGGATGAATTCCGGACGAAACGTGAACGGTCTGCACGCCGGCTGCTGCGGCCAGGGCGAAATGGACACGCCCGGCTTCACCCGGGCGCCCGCTGGCCGGTGCCCGGCAGAGGGCAAGGGACCAACGGCCAGGCCGAAGTCGGTCCGAAACTGCTTGCGACAAGCGATCGCCATCGCGCGGACGAACGATTCGCCGTCCTCCGCGGAAACTGCCGGACCCAAAGCCAAGGAGCGTGTCATCGCGGCCTCGTCCGCGGCCACCACTCCGCCGCAAAAATGACCGTCGCCAGCGTCGGCCTTTGCCAACCACTGGACGACCAGGCCGGCCGTGGCAATTTCGGCCGAGGCCAAGGTCTGACCGCGCCGGCCCAATAGGCTGACCACAACGTCTTGCAATTCTTCGTCGCCCTCGCCATAGACGAGCGTGCCGAGACACTTGTGGATTTCGGCTACGGTGGGTTCGATCTGCGCACGGCAATGCCCTTCGCTATTGCCCTCGGCCACGATGCGGAGAATGATCGTCGCCCGGCTGGCGTTGATGCCAACGCGAGGAATGCGGCCGCGGCGGATGAGATCGGGCATGAGCGACTCCACCTGGCTTTCGCCGGCGCCGAAACACTTGATGTTCCGCCGCAGAATGACGCGGCCGCCGGCCCCCATGCCGCGCAGGGCGGCAAGCAGATGACCCTGCCACATCTCCCGCATTTCCGCCGGAACGCCCGGCAGGGCAATGAATCGGCAACGCCCCTGACCCGCAAACGGGTGCGCCGCCCGCAGAATGTCGAGATCGATACCCGGCGCGGTGCCGTTCACATTCGGCACGATGCGGCTGCCCGCGGGGAAGTAGGCCTGCAGCTCATTGCTCTTGGGCATTTCCCGCTTTCGCCGGGCAAAGAGTTGCCGGACGTGCTCGAGGGCCTCCGGAACCATGACCAGGGGGCGATCGGTCGCTGCGGCCAGGGCCTCGCGCGTAAGGTCGTCGGCCGTGGGGCCCAACCCGCCGGTGGAAATGACAAGGTCGGCCCGTTGGATCGCGCGGCGGAAGACGTCGACGCACGGCGGCAACTCGTCGCCGACGGTCGAGTGATACACGACGCGAACACCCAACTCACCCAGTCGCTGGCTGAGCCACTGTGAGTTGGTGTCGAGGAGTTGTCCGCCGGTAATCTCGTCGCCAATGGCCAGGATTTCGGCGTTCATTATTCGTGTAGGGCAGATTGCCAATCTGCCGCACTTCGGGCAGGCAACCTGCCCCACGCTACAGATTCTCTGCGACGAGCCGTGCGTCAATGGGTGGCACGGTTGAGTTGTTCGAGGGTGTCGGAAATTTCGCCATGCACGTCATCGGTGGCATGGACGACGATTGCGTGCTGCTGCTGCCAGTAGTAAATCGTACAGGAACCGCCGTTGACGTCCCAACTCTTAGGACAGATGACGTTCTGAATCAGGTCGACCAGGGCCTGACCGTTGTCCGAGTTGGCGTTTTGGCCGGCTGCGCCACCGCCGCCCAGTCCCGCTCCGCCAGCGGCGGGCGCACCCATCTGCGCGAGGGCCACGTTGTTCTGCTTGCTTTTGTCCGCCGCAACCGATTTCACCGCCAATTTCGAGGGGGCTGCTACCGACCCGCTGCGCGAGTACCCCGCCTTGGCGATCCGCTTGCCGATCTGCGTGCAAAGCTGATCGAGCCGGGCGCGAACGGTGAGCCGCAACGTCTCACGTTGCGAGCGCGCCATGCGCGTGTCTTGCTGAATTTCACGATAGATGCCCAAAAGCTCTCGGGCTGCTGCGTCGGCCTGCTGATCGGTGGCCTTTGCCCAATGCCGCATCGCGGCGTGCGCCGCGTCCGACAACTCGCGGCCGCTCCGGGCAGTGGCCGGTGCGGCAGCTTGCCCCGCTGCAGATTGGGCTCCCGCCGATTGTACGGCCGGCGTTGCGGTGTCTTGCGCGGTTCCGCTTGGGCTGCCTGATAACGCCAGAATGGTTGCTAAAATGATCGACATAACACGCTCCTCCTAGTGCCCTCTGTTCCAAAGATCGGATGCCCTTCACCGTTGAGCCTATCACTTTATGAAAAAAGATGCAACAGTTTTCCACGGTGCTGCTAAGGATATTCTACACGCCGAGTCAAATCAGCGGCAATCTTTCGGCGGCAATGGAACTCCTGTGCGATATATCTTGCGCAGAACTCCCGGTTTGCCACCCTGCTGGCTACTGCCTGCAAGCTGCTTGCTTATATGTTAGAATCTATTGAGAGTCGGTCACTGGACTCGGGAATCTGCAAATGGGTGTGTACTACAAATGTCTGTGCGGCGATAGCGAGCATTTGGCGCTGATGGAGCGCGACGCCGTGGCGGTCCAAGATGCTGCGGGCGCAATTGGATCTGCTATCCGATCGCCGTCCGCAAGGTCGAGAATCTGACGATGCTGGCCCACGTGTCCGAAGTCTTCGAGGCCAACGCCACAGCCCGCCGGCAAGGCCTCGGCCAGCGGGGAACGGAGGTCCGCATTTATTATTGCGAGGACGAACGCGACTTATTCGAGAAACTGCTGCTCGATGCGGCGCCGGAAAAAGGCGAGGACTGACTATAAATCTTCTTGCGGCTCGGCGGGCGCCGTATAGGCGCGATTGCGCGCAAATGCGCTCTTCGTCGGCGGGCGTGTACTCCGGCTCCACCCTGGCCAGGTAGCCCCAGCGCTCAAGAATCGTGATAATCCGCCGCCTGGTGTCTCGGTCTGGTTTCTTCCGCCGGGTAACAGACTTGGGTTTGGAAATAAAATCGTCGACCTTGCGTGCCAAGTCGCGGGCCACGAGGTGCAGGACGACGTTGCGCGGGTAGGTGTCTACTGCGGCACGGTCCAAGGGGATGTCCCCGCCCCTATCTGCGGGCCCGCGGATCGCTCCTTTTTCCAGAACGTCGACGTCGACGCGGCCGTACCCTCGGGCCAAAATTGCGGACCGGTCGATCTCGGGGATATCCGCCCACACTTCCGTAAAGATCTCGGCCAAGAAAGCCCGGTCCCGCTCTTCCCCGTAGCGCAGGGTGAGCGGGAAACCAGGCACGAGCGGATGGTTCAGGTACACGACTGCGTTCTCCGCAAACCGGCCAAGAGCAGATAAAGCCAGAAGATCACGGCTACGGCAATGCCTAAAAGGACCTTGAATCCCTCGGGAATGGCGTCGCTGGGAGTGACCAGGCCTTCGAACAACCCGGCGAGCGCGAAGGCTGGAACCAGGCCGACGGCCAACTGCATGGCGCGCACCACGTCCTCGCGCAGGGCCCTGAGCCGCGTACGCTGCCCGGGGGCCCAGAGGCCGTAGCCCACCATCAGTCCTGCGCCGCCGGCAACCACAATCGCGCTGAGCTCCACGCGCCGTGGGGCAGGATCACCATCCACATTTGCCACTGGATCCCGCTCTTGGCAAACGCACCGGCAATGCCGCCCAACATGGCACCGTTGACGGCCAAGACCCAGAGCGTGCCCAGACCGAAACTGATCCCCAGCGCGAATGCGGTCAGGGCCACGCGAATGTTGTTGGTAATCACGAGGCCCGACAACATGGGGTTGCCTTTGTGGCCGAAGCGTTCGCGGATGTCGGCCACCGACTTCGCTCCGTAGAACTCCCGATCGTTCCCGCCCATGATATCGGCCACGGTTTGCGGCGAGTCTTGCACAGTCCAAAAAGCGGCACAGGCCGTGACCAGCGAGATGAGGAAGCTGGCGAGCGTGAATTTCCACGTCTGCCGGAAGAGCCGGGGATAGTCGCGGAGGAAGAAGGCCCCCAAGCTTCAGGGGCTGGCCGGAGGCGCCGCGATAGACCTGGCCGTGGGCGCGGACGATCAGGCGATTCAGCGGCTCGATCAGATCCGGTTCGGCGCCGATCACCCGCAAGCGGGCCAGATCGGCGCAGGCCGATGGATACAACTCGATCAAGTCGGCGACATCCTTGGCCGGGGTGCGGCGCGGCCCGCGACTGACGAGTTGATCGACGATCGTCTCCAGCCGTTTCCACACCGGCCGGCGCTGGCGCAGCCAGGCGTCAAGATTCATGGTGCCGTCCCTTCACCAAACGCACGAGGTAAGTTTCCGCGTCGTTATGCTCACCGCCATATTTCTCGTACATCGGGCGGGCCAGCCGCTGGGCCAATTCCGCGCGGGCCATGGGCAACAGTTCGGAGCGGCGCTGCAGGAAGCCGGTGATCAGGCGGCGTTCGGCAGCGGTCAATTCGGCGTTGATCGCGCCCAGCGCTACAGTGGGCAGGTCATACTTCTGATCGGTATAGGCGCGGTAGTCGAGTCGGCTTTCCTTGATGACGATGGTGCCCGCCGCGATGTCGCCCAACCGCTTGGACAACCGGCTGGGAAACATCACGATCGCGCCTACGCCGTAAGCGAAAGGCAGAAAATCGACCAGCCGGAGCACGTTTCGCACCAAGATCTCATGGATCGTCGCCGGTGTGCCATCGTCACGAATGACGCGGATCTTGAGGGCCTTCTTGCCCGGCGTCTGCCCGCGCATGAGCCACTCGAAGAGGATGAAGTAGCCTTCGGAGAGCAGTGCGATCCCCAGGGCGATGATTACGGCGGCAATCCATTGGCGACTGCCTTTGAATTCGAACAGCGCCGAAGCGCTGAAAATGACGGCCAGGAAGATGAGCAGCATGACCGTGACGGTGCCGAGCAGCAGGGCATCGACGAACATCGCGCAGAAGCGCGTGCCCAGGCCGGCCACTTCGAAATGGACCTGGATATTTTCGGGCGTTTCGAGCGTATAGCGATCGGCATCGGACATGGCGGCGGCGTTCGTTTTCAGCGTGCTTATCTTCCCGGCAACTTACCATATCCGTGCGTCCCCGGCAAGCCGTAGGGTGGGCTTGAGCCCGCCTCGACCGTCTCCATAATACGGGGAACAGTCGGGCAAAAGCCCACGCTACGGCCTGCAAACAACTTTACAGGTGCCGCGAGGATTGACAGCCGCGATCCTTCGGATAAGCTTAAAATCGTGTTATTGTGATCGAATAAGTTGCCAGCACCGGCGGTTTCGGGAGACGAACGTGCAAGAATTTCGCCCCATGCGTATTCCGGACATTCTGGATACGACTTTTTGGCTGTACCGCGATCGGTTCCTGAAATTCTTGCTGATTGCGTTGGTCGTCTATGTGCCCTGCTCGTTGCTGATGGCTTTCTTGCTTCCTTTGCAGGCCCTCGAGGCCGCCTCGAAACCCGAAGCCGCTGCACAGGTTAAGATACTGACGATCCTGCCGCTAATCTACGGAAGACTGGCGATTCAGATCATCTTCCAATCGATAGGCAGGGCTGCGCTGACGCACAACATTTCGGCAGCATATCTTGGCAGGGAACAATCGGCATGGGAAAGCTACAAGCGAACGGCGCCAAGACTCCTGGGGCTCCTTTGGACCATATTCCTGAGCATAGTTGCCGCCACGCTGGGACTCTGTTTCCTTGGTATACCAACCATTTTTTGCCTGATCTGGTTTTACGTGCTGACACCGGTCATCATGCTTGAACGCACCGCCAGCATCGCCGCGCTGGCCCGTTCGCGGGAACTGGTGCAGGGCAACCTTGGCAAGACTGCGCTACTGGAAGTATTGGTAATCATTTTAGTCTTCACGCTCGGTTTGACTCTGGCGGCGTGATTGGCTTGGCTCTTTTCGCTTTCCCGCTCGTGCGAGATATCGTTCAGACTCTTGCAGGCGCGATTTTGTTACCCATCGGGACCGCGCCTGCCATTCTCCTCTATTATGACCTGCGCATCCGCAAGGAGGGCTTTGACCTTCAGATGCTCTCCTCCGCTATCGAACAACCGGCGGCGACATGATCGGATATTGCGGCATGCTGTTGATTTTGGCGGCCACCGCCGCCGCAGACGCGCCCCGCGTTCAGGAATTGCCGACGGCTGCGGTCTCGCCGTCGGACCAGTCGGGCAATGCCTATCGCCAACAAGCCCGCAGCGCGATCGAGGAGGTCCTGGCCCGCCGTGAGTTTGGCGATCTGCACGCCGACCCCTATGCGTTTTGGCGAATGGTCCGCAACTGGATAGCCAGCTTTTTCGATCGGGTCCACGACGTTTTCAAAGGCCTGCCGGAATGGCTTTTCTGGGTCATTTTCGTGGGGATGATTCTGACGCTGTTGGCCATACTCGCCCACCTGATTTACACCCTGGTCATGCTCCTGCGGGGAACGTCTTCGTCGCTCCGCGGCGACCGCAAGGCCGACCCCAAGGCCGGCCGCCTTGCCGGCGAACTGCTGGGGATCAAAGACCTGGATTTCGACGCCGTTCATGGCGAAGCCCGGCGGCTACTGGCGGCGGGCGATTGGCCGGCGGCCACCCGCTATTTCTACGTCGCGGCGATCCTGTGGCTCGATCGGCAGGGCTGGATCGTCTTCAAGCGGTCGAAGACGAACCGCGATTATATCGACGAATTGGCCTCCCGGGCACGGATTCAAGGGTCCTTCCGCCAACTCACGGCCGCTTTCGAGCCGATCGTCTACGGCGGCCGTACGCCGAGCGGTTCCACGATTCACGACATTGCCACCACGGTCGAAGGTCTCCTGCATGAGCCTGCCGCCGCTAACTAATCTTGCCCGACTCGGGGGCGTGTGTCACGACTGTAGGGAACGCCCTCCGTGGCGTTTCAACTGCGCATGAATGCCCGTCCACTCGGAACGCCGCGGAGGGCGTTCCCTACAGGGGTCTCACCAAATGGCGCTAGCGCGAGTTGATCGCATCCTTTTGAGCATCCTCTTGCTGGGAGCGCTGCTGGCGGCGCTGCTCCACTGGTTGCTGGCGCCGCCGGAAAAAACCGGCAGCCTGCTGCGGCAGCCCTCGACGTTCTTCAACGTCGGCTCCGGCGCGAAGGCCGCTTACGACGTGCTCGATCAACTGAAATACCCCGTCACCCGGCTGCGCCGCCGCATATCACCAGAGACGCTCGAAGGAATCGGCGTCCTCTTCATCCTCCGGCCCAGCGTGGGGCTGGCCCGCGAAGAGGTTGCCGCGCTGGAAGACTGGGTCGACGAGGGGCACGCCCTGGTCTTGGTGCCCGGCTCGGCCTCGGAACGCTTTACGATTTCCGGCGAGGACTGCGCACGAGGCCTTTCTGGACGACTGGTTCGAATGGTCGGAGACGCCGACCAAGGCGCCGAAGGTGGCCGACGACTTTCCGCCCGTCGAACGTCTCGCTCCTCTGCGGAAGGTCGAAACGCGCAATGCGCTTACCGCAGGGATTACGGAGCTTGCCGTTCCGGAGGGCCGGCGATTCGCTCCCAAGTCGCCGTGCCGCGGTCCTTTGCAAGACGCCTCGGCCCGCGTTTTCTGGAAGGACAAGCAAGGAACGATCGGATTGGAGGCCCAATCCGGCGACGGCACGGTCGTGGCCCTGGCCGACGAGTACCCGTTGACGAATGTCGGCATCGGCGAGGGCGACAACGGACTCTTGTTGGCCAACGTGGTCCGGGACCTGTCGGGCCGTTATCCGGGCAACGTGGCCTTCGACGAATTCCACCTCGGTTTTGCCGAGCACGATGTTTCGCCGCTGGCGATCGTCAAGCTCATGCTCTCCGGTCCCTGGCGTTGGGCGGCCGTTCAGGCGGCGTTGGTGGGGGTGCTGGCGCTCGTGGCCCGGGCCGTACGGTTCGGCAGTCCGCAAGGCGTGGTTCGCAAACCGCGCCGCCAGCACCGCGAGTTCGCCGAGGCCGCCGGACGCCTGTTCGACGAGGCGGGGGCCACCTTCCTTGCCGCCGACACCCTTTATGGCTATTATCGCCAGCGGATCTGCAAGTTGCTCCTCGTCGAACCTAAAGTTGAAGATCGGCAGCTTTGCGAGGCGGTCCAGCGCCGTGCGGGTCCGGACGTTGCCGCCGAATTGCAGCAGGCCCAAGCGGCCCTGCATGGGCTCCTCACCCGGCAGAAACTGCTGGCCCTTTCTCAGAAACTTCACCGTGTTGCGGAGGCACTCGATCATGGAACTTGAAGCGGTAGCCCGGAAAGCGGAGGCCATACGGCGGGAACTTTGCAAAGTCATCGTCGGCATGGATACCGTGCTCGATCAGACCGTGGTGGCCTTGTTGGCCGGCGGCCATATCCTCTTGGAAGGCCCGCCGGGCACGGCGAAAACCCTGCTCGTGCGGGCACTCTCGATTGCCATCCGCGGCGAGTTCCACCGCATCCAGTTCACGCCCGACCTCATGCCCGCCGACATCATCGGAGTGAACATCTTCAATCCCAAGACGTTGGCCTTTCAGTTTTCGGCCGGCCCAGTCTTTTGCGACTTGCTCTTGGCCGATGAAATCAACCGTGCCCCTGCCAAGACGCAGTCGGCGCTCTTGGAGGCGATGCAGGAAGGGCAGGTCAGCGTCGACCGCGAGGTCCACCGGCTCAGTCCGGTCTTCCTCACCTTCGCGACCCAGAATCCGATCGAATACGAAGGCACGTATCCCTTGCCCGAGGCCCAGCTCGATCGCTTCCTCTTCAAAATCGTGGCCGGTTATCCGCAGAAGCCGCAAGAGATCGAGATCCTGAACCGCTACCAGGCCGGTTTCGACGCGAGTCGATTGGCAACCTTTGGAATCGATCCGTGCACGACCGTCGAGGAGCTTTCCGAGATCCGCGCCGCCGTGCGGACGGTCGGCGTCGCGCCGCAAGTGTTGGATTACATCGTTTCGATCATTCGCGGCACGCGGGAGCTGTCGTCGCTGACCCTGGGGGCCAGCCCGCGGGCGGCGGTCATGTTGCTCTTGGCCAGCAAGGCCCTGGCGGTGCTGCGCGGGCGCGCGTATGTGACGCCGGACGACGTCCGCGACCTGGCCGCCCCGGTTCTGCGACACCGCATCGTTCTCAATCCGGAAGCGGAAATCGAGGGTATGACCGCCGACCAGTGCGTGGCCCGCGTGTTGGAACGCGTAGAGGTGCCGCGGATCTAGTAAAAGAGAAACCACGAAACACACGAAAAAAGGCAGCAAGAATGGAACAACGAACCTATGAGCCTCGAATCTCTCCACTCATAATCCGCTAGCTCACGACTTCATAAACGATCTTCCCCTCTCTTCCTTTTCGTGTATTTCGCGTATTTCGTGGTTGCCCTTCTGCCGTTTCTCCAAACGACGATTTGAAGACTTAACAATCGATGCTGTTACCAACGCCGAAGCTCTTGATCCTTTTGGCCCTGCCGCTCCCCGTGCTGGTCTTGTTCCCATCACACGGCGTGCTGGCCTTGGCGGTTGGCTATGACGTGGTGTTGTTCTTGGTGGCGGGCCTGACCGTGCTCGTTTCGGCTGGCCCGCGGCAACTCGCCATCGAGCGGCGACTGCCGGAACACTTTTCGCTGGGCGTGATGAACCAAGTGGGGTGGGAGATCCTCAACGGGTCCGGCCTGGCGGTCCGTTTCGAGGCCACCGAGGACGTGCCGGAAACGCTCGAGCGGGACGTGCCGCAGGTCTCGGCCACGATCCTTCCCCGTGCCAGGGCCGAATTGCACTACGGCGTGAGGCCCACGCGGCGCGGTTTGTATGAATTCGGCGACATCTTCTTTCGCTGGCGCTTGCAGTTGGGGCTTGTGGTCCGCCAGATGCGCGTCAAGGCCCGTTCCGCGGTGAAGGTCTATCCCAACGTGGCCAGCCTGGCGCGCTACGAGCTGGCCGCCATGCGACATCGCACGACGGAGGTGGGGCTGGCGCCGGCCAAACTCCGCGGCCGCGGGAGCATGTTCGAGAGCCTGCGAGACTATGTCCCTGGCGATGATCCGGCCGACGCCGCCTGGAAAGCGACCGCGCGACACGGCCGGCTCATGACGCGGAACTTCGAGACCGAACGCAGCCAGAACATTCTCGTCGTCCTGGATTGCGGCCGGCTCATGGTGCCGCAGGTCGATCAGCTTTCCCGGCTGGATCACGCCATCAACGCCGCGCTGTTGCTGAGCTACGTGGCGATGAAACAGGGCGACTACATCGGCCTGGTGGCCTTCAGCGACCGGGTCGAGTCCTACGTTCCGCCGACCAAAGGCAAGGCGGCCATGGCGCGGATGAACGAGGCGCTCTATCGGTTGGAGGCCGTGCCCCGCGAATCGGACTACGATCGGGTCTGCAAGTTCCTGGCCCTGCACCATCGCAAGCGTTCGTTGATCGTGATCCTGACCGACGTGATCGACAAGGACGCGTCCTCGATGCTGCTGGCCTACACGGCGCGTTTTGCCCGCTATCACTTGCCGTTGTGCGTGACCTTGCGGAACCTGCAAGTCGAGCACATGGCGGCCGCGGCCCCGCAGGACGCGGCGGAATGTTTCAGCAAGACGGTCGCCTTGCGGATGCTCGCCCGCCGGGCCAATGCCCTGGGCCGCATGCGGCAGTCGGGCGTCGACGTCTTGGACGCCGATCCCCGCCAGTTGACGCCGCAACTTCTGAATCGCTACCTGCTCCTGAAGCTTCGCAATCGCTTGTAGCAATGCCATCCGTTATTTGGAGCAAGCGGAGCGGCTGCAATCTGGTAAGCCACCCGGAAGTAGTAATGGCAATCCCGAGGTTGGTGCTGGGATTTCTGGGATAGAGTGTATCGCTGGGCATGCTAAAGTAGTGTTGATGCGGTTGGACTGCAATTGCGGCTGGCCGCCGGCAGCCACACCCGTAAACGGCTGCCGCAAGGAAGTCTGAAAAGAACTGCTTGTCCCCGAATCAAGGAGGAATACGTCATGTTGGTGCTCAGTCGAAAATGTGGTGAGGCGATCGTTATTGGAGAAAACGTCACCCTAACCGTTCTGGAGGTGCAGGGCAACCGGGTGAAACTCGGTTTTGCCGCCCCGGGGGAGACCCCGATCCACCGGGCAGAGGTCTATGAGAAGATCGAGCACTGCCTGCCCGCCAGCATCTACGCCGAGGCGGCCTTTGTCTGAGTTGCTGCAGGTGAGAAATATGGATCGTTGTACATACCCCGAAGTCGATCGGTCTGTGCCGAAGTCCGCAGCCAGGCGGCTTTCCGAGCGCTATCGCACGGAGCAGTTCGGTACGGAACTCGGTTGTGGCAGGCATCGTTTGCAAACGGTCGATGCGGCGCGGCTGCGGCACTGTTACCGTTATCTTTCGCATAACCTTTCGTTGCCCTGCGTAGCCTGGTATCCCGAGCCCACCGACGAGAATGGAGGGTGCCCTTGCACGGTCATGGAGTTGATCGACCCCGCGACCGGTCCAGGCAACAAGTTCGATGGCATTTTCTGCAAGGTCCGTATCGGCAAACAAGAAAGAAATCTGGCATTGACCGCCCTGGAGTTGCCGCCGGAGGACCCCAATTATCGGCTCGTCCAGCGTTGCCTGGATTGTTTTTGGCATTGGCGATAAAACGACTCAGCGCAACCGGCTAGGGATAGACGCCCCTCTCGTAGAACTCCAGCGACGCCTCCCGGATCGTGATCTTGTCGTGAAACACTACGATCACCTCGTTGTCCCGGCCGAATTGGACCCAAGGCGTTACATTGAGGTCGACGTAGTTGTAGATGTTCGTGAAGCCCGACAGCCAGTGCCCGTTGAAAATCACTCCGTCCACACCGGCCTGAACATGGAGCACGATGTTGTGGTCCGGCTTGGCGTCGATCTTCACTGTCGTTCGGGCCGTTCCCCCGTTCGATGTGGTCACCGGCAATGCGGACTCCCTGCCATAACGGAGTCGATCCGCCGCGCAGGACCAGTGGTCTTTCATGGGCTGGCGGGCCGCGGGATCGGGCCGGTACGATAGAAAGATTGGCGCCGGCGTTCCCGCCGGGACTGTCGGCCCCCACATTTCGATCGCCAGGCAATGCCTGCTGCCGGGCTTCAAAACTCCACCCAAATCATCATCAGTGGCTGTGGGGTGAAGAGGTTTCCCGTCGAGAAAACGACGCCATCCCCCCATGATGTCGCTGTGAGTGAACAAGAGCACGCGACCGTGGTCCCAATTCGGCGGCACGCAAAAGTTCTTCCGCAAGATGATGTGATGAGCGCCGGTGTTGTCGGGCAGATTGAAGATGCCGATCCGCATCCGCTTCCACGACGAGTCGTCCAATTTCGGGTCGGCCAGCGAGAGATCCTCGGGCGGCGCGGCCGTGCCGCCCCCGTCCAGGATCTTGTAGGCCCAGTCATCGGTCAGGTCGAGACTGAGCTTTGAGCGATAGGGCGGCAGCGGCCTGCCGAGATCGCCGGCACCGCTCCACCAATTGCGCTGCAGCGCAAACCAATCGGCAGCGGCCTGCCCGATCCGGCCGCGGGGACTGAGGAAGGCGCGGGTTTGCCACGCTTCGAAGACCAAATGCGAGAGTTTCGCACCCCTGGCGTCGGAGTCGACCGCAACGACCTCGCCCGTGTTCACCTCGCGGCAGTGGGCTGGCTTGTAGCCCTCGCGGAAGGTGAACGTGGCGGACGCCGGTTCCCCCTTGGTGTTCCACATGACCCAGATGTCGTAGAGCCCATTGTTGCTGACGAAATGTCTGGCCGTAATCGTTTTGTCGCTGCTTTCGATCGGTACCTTTTTCACTTTGAGCCACCGTAGAATCTGGCCCGGGAGCACCGCGGAATTCGAGCCCAGGTTGAAGACCAGGCCCTTGCCAAGCCTGCGAACCCCGGCGGCGATGGATCCATCGTCCCACAGCAGGAGATCTTCGCAGGCCGGATCGACTTTTCTCAAGGAAAGGCCTGCGCTGTTTTCGGCGTAGCGCCATTGGGGCACGTCGTCGTGAAAGACTTTCTGGCCGGACGCCAGATGCAGCCTGCGGCCCGGAAGGCCATCGCCGTTGGGAGAGAGCTTGTCGATGCCGGTGACGGCATACCCGGTGAGCTTGGAAATGGGCCACGCATCCTGATCCACGGAGGTGTGCCGGCCGGTCTGGTGATACGTGATGAAGACTCCGCCCCGGCGGGCCCATTTCTCGATCTCATCCACGACCTCGGGGTCCAGGATGGTGGTGTTGCCGTCGAGAATGACCCGGAACTGGTCCGCCCTGCCGCGTGCGAAATCCTGTTCGAGGACCCCGCCCCGCGGATAGTCCGGCAGCAGGTTGCTGATCAATTCCCAGAAGCGGTTGCGTTGCACCAGGTCGGGCCGGGCCTCGTTGCTGTTCCAGGGAAAGCCGCAGAGCCGAAGGTTGCGGTCGCTGTTCATCACCGCCAATTCCGCCTGCGGAACGTGATATTTGCCGATCAGGTGCCAGAGTTTGAGCGTCTTGGAGAAATAGTCCTTCACCGCCGGCTTCCAGAGGATATCGCCGATGTGCTGGAAGTAGTCGATACCTTGCGTGCCCTCGGTGCTCCAACGGCCCATGAAGCGTTTGAAATCGTCGAGATCGACGGCGCCGCTGCCCGGTTCGCAATCGCTGGGCAACCCCATGCTCTGCACCATGACGGGATGCATGTCCCCCCAGGAGCCGGCCATGCCGCCGGTGTCATGGAAGATTCCACCGTAATCTTCGGCGACTTCCTTGATGGGTCCCATGTAGGCGTCGGGCGACATGAGCGTGATAGGACGGTCGGGATCGACCTGGCGGATCATTTGCGCCCCGCGGCACACCGCCTGGCCGCGTGACCAGGAAGTCCAGTCCGAGAAGTCGGCCCACATCGCATTCAGTCGCGGGCCCATGGCCGGATAGGCCCGGGGAGCCTCGCCGGAAAGATAGACGCGATAATCGAAAAGCGCCTGCGGCAGGCAGACGGTGATGACGTTCTCCCCGTCGGTCAGGGCCGAGGTCGCCTCCAGCATGGCCCAGTGTGATTCGCTGCGAAACGGGGGATTTTCTGCAAGCGCCCGGCCATTGACGAACACCAGTACGGCGCTTGTCGGCGAATCCCCGCGCGTGTCGTTCAGATCCAGCAGATAAAGCCAGACGTGCGGATGCGCCGCCCGCCAATGTGGATCGATTTTCAGGCGGCGGCGAAAGACGGCCGGTTTGCGCGGAAGGGCACGCACAATGGCATGGCCCGGCGCCTGGATGCTCGGCCACGCCGAATCGTCCAGATCGGTCTTCGCGGACTGGGCGTTGTAGGGAGCGTCGTAGCTGATCTTCCAGGCGCCGGTGAGATCGATCGCCGTCGCGTTCCAGCCCAGAAAGGTGGCGAATTCGGGAAACGGAACGTCCTCCCATTTCTTGAAGGCCCCCGGCTGCGCCAACGCGCCGCCACCGCTGCCGGCGTCTTGTACTTACTTTTGAGAAAGCGGTAGAAATTCAGCCGCGCGTTGGGACCGTGGTCGTCGAGCACGTCGCAAACGCCGTGACACATCTCTTCATGCGGCTCCAACCAGTTGACCACGGTCTCTTCGCGGTCGAGCTGACGCACCAGCGGCTGGACTTGTCCCAGGGCCACGTCCTGCACGGCATCCGAACTCCACGCCACGGTGCCTCCGATGCCGAAATTGATCGCGCCGTACCAGCCCCCCAAGTACTGCTCCGCGTTGGGCACCATGTCATTGGGATAGCGATTGGCCAGGCTGACATTGTTGTCCTCCAGGCCGAGGTTCACGCCTATGGGCAATTTCAGTTGGCGGGCCGCCTTGAATACCCAGTCGCGGGAATTGAAATTGAGGATCCCATCGGCCGAAGGCCCGCCATAGGGCGAATTCCAGACCACCAAGCCGACATCGCCCGACTTCTTTGCGAAGTCGAAATCCTGGCGGGGGTCGTAGGTTGCGACCTCGCGATGATCGGCGTCTTGCGGTTTGACGAAAGGACCGTAATAGAAGCGGAAACCATACTTGTCCCAGCGGTCGAGGAACATCGGAACGCTGACCTCCGGCGTCGACACCAGCGGATCGGCACTTCCAGCCTGGCTCTGGGCGACCAATTTTTCCAATCCTGCGAGGGTGGGCGAAGCCAAGATCAAGACCGTCGGGCCGGACCTTGCCGCGACAACGAACCCCTGCTCCTTGACCGCATAGACCGACAAGCGATTTCCCTTGGATGGGGACGTCTCCGATCCCCACGGCCCCATGTTCCGTTCCGTTTTTTCGACGCCGGGCAGTAATTGCAGATCGGAAAGATACTTCGCCTGGACGAGTTTCGCCTTCGCCTGGTTCTGGCAGACGATTCGCAGCGCACCAGCCGATTGACCGTCGATCTCCGTGGCAGCGAAGATTCCGGCCACGAGGCCGTAGCCCCGCAATTTTACTGGCGGATACACGACCGTTCGCGGCGCAGAAGGCGGGGCCGCATGCAGACGCCCGGCGAACACGGAGCAGCCAAGCCCGATCGAGAGGACGAGAGAGAGACAAAGGCCAGACGAAGAGCCGCATTTTCGTTCCTTGCGGATTTACGAGGGTTAACGGCCCTTCCACGCTCGTTCCGTCACAGGGAACATCGAAATGCGGAACTTCGTGCAGCCGTAAGGTACGAGGCCGACCGTTGCCGAGCTCACGCCGCTGACCGGCCTGGCGGGCAAGCCCTGGACATCCGTGGGCTGCCAGTCGAAGGACTGGACGGGCACCTTCAACACGACCGGCGCGTCCAACGGCCAGTCCCAATGGGCGGGCATGGGCTTGTGTTCCACCCTGATGCCGGCATCGCCTCCGGGCACCATGTACTCATGGTCGACATCGGTGTCCAGCGCGTATTGCCATTTCGCGTCCGCGACGGGCGTGTTGGGGTCCACGTCGGCCACCGGCAGCGAGAACAACAAGGGGCCGTAGAGAACGCTGGCATACGGCACGTGCCGCGGCCGGAAGTACTCCTGGCTGCGGTAGCCAAAATACTGCCGGTTGGCGGACGGCACCTCGGTCTCGTAGCCGCGGATGACCCGCGGCTCCATCGGCAGTCGCAGTTCGACTAGATCGTCCTTGGCCCAGGTCCGCGCGATCTTCACAAAACCCTTGTCGTCGGGCGTCGCCGGCACTTGGGAACCGTTCACGGTGATCCGGGCATCCCGGCACCAGCCGGGAATGCGGACGTAGAGCGGGAACGCCGCATCCTTGGCCGGTTCCACCTGCATGCGGATCGTTTCGCCGAAGGGATAGTCGGTTGTCGTGCTGATCGTCACCGGCACGCGGTCGCCCGCCAGCGCGGAAACCGTGCAAGGACCATACAGGGTCGCTGCCAGCCCGTTGTCGCGCGTCGCCATCCATAGATGGATGATGTAATTGGGAATGATGCGGTTCAGCGCGCCGACACAGCACAGCACCTGGGGGCAGCCCAGCCGGTTGAAAAGGATGCCGTTGGGCGCCGGAGAGTGCGGCTGGGCCGCGGGCAGGGAATCGGAGCGGAGGCGGTTGGGCGACTGGTAGTAGCACATGCTCTGGAAATCGCGGGCCACCGGCGCGGCGCCGGCGTTGAAGAAGGCCCGCTCCATGCGGTCGCCCCAATCGCCCTCGCCTTGGACGCGGTACATCCACGCGGCCGACATCAGCATCGAGGTTACGTCGCAGGTCTCGGTCTTGCGGAAGGGGCCGATGCCCGAAGCATACTCCTCTCCCGAGGCCACGCCGTAAGGTTGTATATGTTTCTCATCCAGCCACCGCCAAGCGGCCAGCGACGCCCGCAGCAGGTGCTCGTCGCCGGTCCACGGGTAGGCAATGGCCGGCAGGCGGATGTCTTCGTAGATGATGTCCGTATGGCCGGGCGCCAGTTGGCCCGCTTCCCAGGCCTGAAACGTTTTCGCCACGGCCGGCTGGGCGATGGCGTGGCGGACACGTTCCAGAATCCGCTCGTCGCCGCTGAAGGAATACGTCTCCAGCATGGCGTCGAGATTGCAGAGGCCGGTGACGTCGTGAAAATCGACGTGCCCCATGGTCCCCGCGTACGCGGCGTATACTTTGACCAAGGCCTCCAACACCCGCTTGTCGCCGGTGCCCTGATACAAGGCCACGAGCGCGCGACCCATTTGCGAATGTGCCCAACTATCGAAGCCTTGCGGTTGGTAGCCTTTTTTCCAGTAGATGAACGAAGTGCCGGAATCCGCCTTGCGTACGCCCTCCACGACGGGGTCCAAGCGGGCGCGGATCTTCTTCACCAGCGCGTCGTCGTGCAGGACGAGGCCCAGGCGAATCGCCCCGTCCAGCCAATAGGCCGATTGTTCCAGCGGCCAGCCGGTGCCCTCGGCGCTGGCCCCGGGGGCCTTGATCGGAATCCCTTTCCACCCGTCGGCAAACGTCGCATGCCACTCGTCCAAATGTCCCGTGATGCCTTCGCGGGCGGACCGGGCCCAGTCCCGCAACCATCCTTGCGGCTGCACCGCGCCGATCGGCAACGGCAGGAGTGCCGGCTTCACCGCCGGCTCGCAGGGCCGTGCGCAGCAGCTTTTTGGCGCGTACCACGACTGTAGGGAACGCCCTCTGTGGCGTTCCTTGAAAGGTACGAATGCTTCTCATCCGGAACGCCACGGAGGGCGTTCCCTGCTTGCTTCACCGTAAAAGTGAGCTTTCCGCCCTGCTGCGGCGCAATCCGGGCAGTACTCCCGTCGGGCAGATGGACGACGATCGCCTTGCAGTTCGCGGCCAGCGGTCGGACATCAAGCGCCGCAGTCTGACCGTCCTTCGACACCTGAACCGTCAAGTGGAGCGGCCCGAAGGGCGTGGCGATGCCGTTCAGCCGGGTGACCATGCCGGCGCCGAGCCACTCGCCGGGCATGCCTTCCAGCAGGTGCAGCTCGTCGCCACGGTCCAACGCCAGCAGGTGGACGGTCAGGCGGATGAACTCGGCGCTGGCCCAGTTGTGCGGCATGTCGCCGACCTTGTTGTAGGGCTTGCCCTGCAGCGATTGTTCTTCCCGCCAATCCAGCATGGGCGAGGCGTGATTGGCATAAGCGTAGAGAATTTCCGCCGCCTTTCGCCCGTTGCCCTGCCATAGCCAGGCGTGGCCGTAGAACGAGGCGAAGTAATTCCAGATCCCGGTCGCGTCCCAGCCGGTGCCATAGACCAGGCCCTCGTGCTCGGTGGCTTCGAGCATCGCCATGTTGCCGGCCACGAGCGGATCGTCCTTGGCGAAAATCTGGCCCGGATAGACTCCGTGGCAGAAACCCCATTGCCCACGCTGCGGCAGGTCCTGGCCGTTCATGAGAATCGGCAGGTAGCGGTTGCCATGCGGGTCGGTTTTCATGTCGCGTGCGGCGGCCTTGCGGAACACGCCCATGAAATCGTCGTATTCCTTCTGCCAGACGTCCGCCTCGCCCGCCTTGCCCAGCCAATGCGCCCCCTGCACGAAGGCCCGCAGGCCTAGCAGATTCCAGTAGATGTTGGTGTATTCATACTGCACGCCGCCGATGCCGCCGTCAGGAAAACCGGGCGGCTGCAGGCCGTCGTCCAACGGTGAGTTGTTCTCCAAGGTTCGCTTGCGGAGCAGCTTGATGTACTGGGCAATCCGCTGGAGCTTCGGCCACACCGACTCCAGCCAGGCCTTGTCCTGCGTAAGTTGGGCGTGACGGACGCAGGTCCAAAGCACGATGCCGTTTTCCTTCCAGTAGTTCTGCATCACTTCGATGCGGCCGTCGGGCTTCTGGTGCGTCAGTTCGTAAGCTACGCCGTTGCGGGCCTGGTCGCCCGCGCCGAGGATGGTTGCCGCTTCCAGCAGAAACGCGCCGTCCACGATCCACAGTCCCCGGTAGCAGGTCGGGCCGACTTGAAACACCGTCAGGCCGTTCTTGATCTCGCGGGCCTGCCAGATGTTGCGGATCGATGAATCGACGAGCGCCTGGATGCCTGCGTCCGGCACCTGCACGCGGCCCCAGGGCAACGGGGCCTGTTGCCAATACGCGATGGCCCGATCGCGTGCCACTACGGCCTGGTCGAGCGTAGACGGACTGGTAACAACCGTACCGCCGCCGCTATACAGCACGAAAAACTCGGCGGTCTTGCCCGCCGGCACGGTCAGCGTTTCAAGGTAGCAGGCACCGGGCACCGTGCTTGCATGGTCGGTGTGCCGTCCGCCCGATGGGAGATCTTTCTTGCTGGCGCTGCCGGCCATTTTCAACGAGCAGGTGACGGTTTCATGGTTATTGACCACGACGCGCTCCGCTTCGCGCTTCGCACCGAGCGCCGTGTCGACGATCAGCCGCGGCTGGAAGGTCCGCGGCTCGGCGCCGGTGTTCTTGACGTGCACCAGGATCAGGTCGTTGCGACTGGGCGTAGCCGCTGGAGCAGGGGGCTGCGGCAGGCCGGTCACGGCAAACGCTTCCTCCATGATTTCCAGTCCCGGCGCAGTCCGATAAGTCCTGACGATGGGCACCCGCGGCGAGAGCAGTTCCTGTTTCTGCCAAACCGCGCCGGCGGTCACCTCCACGGCGATGCGCGTGCCGAACTCGCGGCCTCCTTGTCCGTAGTGATAGAGCAACGCGCCGTCTTTATCGACGAGCGACTTGCAGGGGTCGTCCGGCAGGCAGATCGCCGCCTGCCACTGCGGCGGCGAATAGCGGAAATCAACCGCGGAAGGAGCGCGTGGTTCCGTGGCCCAGGCAACACTCGCGCACAGCATGGCCGAAACATAAAACGTCAGTTTGCTCATCGTCGTAATTTCCTATGTTTGGTTCTACTTCTCGAACACTTCCAGCTCGTACACTCCATTGCCCCACTGCGTGCCGCGCTTCGTGCATACGAGGCGCACGTGCCGCGCCTCGACCGGGGCGAACTTGATCTCGCTGACGCCGCCTTTGCCGTCGTCGGTCTTATAGACGTTGGTCCAGTTCTTGCCATCGCTGGAAACCTGGACCGAGAACGATTTTGCGAAGGCATTTTCCCATTGGATGGACACGCGGCTGATGCTCTTCGCCGCGCCCAGGTCCACCGCCAGCCACGCGTCGTCCTTGAATGCGGAGGACCAGTAGGTGCCGGAGTCGCCGTCCACGGCGTTCTCCGGCTTGTATGCGGCGGAGTGCGTCGACGATGCCGTCACCGTTTTCTGGAAGGCAAGGCTGATCGATTCCACATCCACGATTTCCATGTCGCGGACGCTGTGCACCGGCTCGCCCTCCGCGCCGCGCAACTCGGCCTCCAAGACGCACGGCCCGACTTCCTCCGGCCAGGCGACGTCGAAAACGACCTTGGCTTGTCCCAACGCTTCCAGCCGGCAGTCTTGCTTGGCTTCGAACAACGCCCGCTCGCCGCGCTGCAGGCGCAGCGTGACCGGCCCCTGCCACGGCTGGTCGAGGTCGTTGATGACGACCACCGGCACGCGGGCCTTGGCGCCGTGGAGCGGCCGATCTTTCCAGTAGTCCACCATCAGGCCCACCGGGGCGAAGGCGTCGCGGACATAGCGGTGAAACTCCGGCTCCCACTGGAGCGTGGCGACGCCGCCTTTCGTCCAGTGGTCGCAGGTCTGCCCGTCGGGCCGGCTGTAGCCGAGGGTGGTGAAGTGCATCACGGCGGCGGCCTTGCGATGGGCCCGCCAGAATTCGGTGTCGGCGGCCAGCCACGTGGCCTGAATATGAAATCGCTGCTGCGGGGTGGCGTTGGCGCCGAGGACATTTTTGTAGAGGTCGCGGGTGAGCGTGGTCGGCGTGCCGTCGCGGTTCACCCAATGCCAGCCGTACTCGTTGATGACGACGGCGTGCTTGCCATCGCCCGGCTGCGGATTGGCGGTCGCCAGGCTCCGCAGGCGGAAGCTGCCGAAGAAGTGATAGGGGTGCATTTCCAGCATGTCGCCCGGTTCCTGCGGACGGCTGTAGCCGTTGTCCCAGGGCCGGTGCGAGAGATCCAGCGCCCGGACCTGCTTGAAGGCCGCTCCGGTCTTCGCGCTCAAGGTTTCATTGCAGGCGTCCCAGATGGCGACGCAGGGGTGGTTCCAGCGCTCGCGCAGGCATTCCGCATATTCCTTCACCAGTTCCTCGGTCTGCAATTCCTTGGGCACGTCGCCGCCGAACCAGATCGGAAATTCGTCGTCGATGAGAATCCCAAGCTCGTCGGCGATGTCGTACCAGGCGTTCGGCGGGAAGCCGATGCAATACCGCAGGCAATTCCAGTGCATCTCCTTCACGCGCTGGTGCAGGAGCCGCACCCACTTCTTGTCCCAAGGCAATTTTCCACATTCGCTGTCCTCAAAGAAACGGTACAGTGTGATGTTGCTGCCGCGCATGAAATACGGCTTGCCATTGAGCATTGCCCGGCCCGTCGCCGGATCGAACTTGAACTCGCGCATGCCGAACCGCGTGCGGAAAGTGTCCGTGCCGCTATCGGCTTCGAGCGTGTACAGGAATGGATCTTCGGGCGACCACAGCCGGCAGTTTTGCAAGGGGATCCGCACGTCCACTTCCATCTCCGCGCCCTTTCGCAGTGTTGGCTCGTCCCCGACAACCGGCCCGCGTGGCACCTGCCCGACAACCTTGCCGGACTTCGCCTCTCGGACAACGAATCTTGTGGCCTCCCTGACCGCATTGCCGTCGTTGTGCAGAATGGGCGCACCCAAACCATCTTTCCGGCAATATCCGGCGCCGCTTGCACGGAGACGAAGTGCGGCGTGCCGGAGAGGATCAGTTCCACCGAATCGAAAATACCGGGGATGTATCGTTCCTTCTCGAAATCGAAGCCGTCGGGATAGGCCCGGCCCACGGCATCGCGGTCCGCGCCGACGCGGATCACGATTTCGTTGCGGCCGGTCTTGAGCGCCGGCTTGGCGTCGAAATAACCGGGCGTGAAACTGGGCACGTGGTCGCCGAGCAAGGTCCCGTTGAGGAAGACGCGCGTGCCGAACATCGCCTTGGCAACTTTCAAGGTTGCCACGGCGGGAAGCGGGCCGTCGAGCGTAAACGTCCGCCGATACCAGAACGCATCGCGTTTCGGGTCCTTCTGCGGAATGCTTTCGCGCTTGGCGACCTTGGGCCCCGGCGCGTCGAAAGCCGGCATGGCCAGCGAGACCAGGCCCGGCACGGGCACGCTGCGGTCGAAATTCGTAGGGGCCGGATCCATCTTCCCCTCGGCGATCTGCCACGTGCCGTCGAGCGAGATGACGATCCGCTTGGGAGTTATCTCTCCCGATACCGTGAAGAGCGCCGCCCGATCCGCGGCCCAGGCGGCGGCGCTCGCACCGAGCACCACTACCACGAAATACAACGTGAGTTTCTTCATCGTCGGGTTTCCTTTTGCTTAGATGGACTATTCGCGTTTCCCGCCAGTATGCGCACAATGCCCGCGAGTTGCAACGACCGAGGCCGTCATTTCGATATTCGCAACGGTCATAAAGCCGGTTATTTCTCATGGTCTGGTAGAATACGTCGTAAGTGCTTATCGTTGCAGCGCTTCAGTGCGGTGGAAGCCTTCCGCGCGGTCCATCACGGTGTGGTCCGAAATCGAGGTCAACGTTTTTCTCCCCGCTTCCCGCCGGCATGCCCCCGCTGGGGGATTCTTGCCCGTATTTGCCCAAAATGAAATTGTTTTCGACTTTTTCGGTCATTTTCCACCCCACATCGCGAACCGTGCGTTCACCATCGGACTGGTATCGCTTTCTATTACTCTTGAAAAACTGCGGAGAAAACAAGGGTATCCGCTCCTTCGGGTATGGTGTATTAACAAGACGGAAGGACGGCAAGAATTCGAAATCATGAAGAGGAGGCAAGTTGACAAGAAGATGGTCTGTGGGTACACAGACGGCAGGAAGATAGAACACATTTCTTCCCCCATTTTCCTGTCGCCTGTGTGCTCACAGGCCATCTTCCTGTCAGTTTTCATGTCTTTCCCTTTTCGTGCGTTTCGTGTATTTCGTGGTTGACCTCTCACAACTTCTCCACTCTCTTCGCTGGCGGCGTTCACGGAGGAGATCGATATTATCGCTACATTACCTTAATTATACATAGTTATAACGTCATGTCAAGAGGCGGTAACGCTTATTTTTCCATCGCTTCGCCTGCGCGGCACGCCGCGATTGGCCTAAATGCTTTTCCGGCAAGAGGTTCCGCTGACTGAAAACAGAGCCGAACGAGCGACAACTATCCGCAAGAATCGACAGGCTTTCAAAACCGCAGTAAGAACCGAAACAGAAAAAGCGGCGCAACTTCAAGGCCCGCAAGGACTTGAGAATTACGAGATGGCAATCTCGGAGTTCGTCTGGCGGAAAAGTTTGGGGCGGCGTCGAATGACCGGCAGATTACCGGAAAACCAAGGGTTTCTGGCTGAACCCCTGCTGACGGTGTTTGGCGCGGAGGAGGGGGTCACCGCAGGCAAGCTGGGCGGTCGCGGTTCCGAGAAATCGGTGGTTTGTTGGGAACCACGCTATTGCCAATATCCTACCTGCTCACAGAAATGGTTCTAGCGTTTCCCGCAACAGTTCTTGAACATCTTGCCGCTCCCACAACGGCAACGTCGGTTCGTCACGGCCTTGCTTGCGTGACGCTTTGCGAGTGCCAGTCTTCGTTGGGCTGAATTCTCGACTGGCGGGGAACCTCCTCCAACATCGGATCGCCGTTGGGTGTTCATTCCTTCATATCGGATGTTTGATGACGCACCTTTCTGAAGACAAGTGCGAATCAGCGGTGCCGGGTCAGAGCGCTCGTCGTCCACGCCCGCACGAAGCTTCCGTTGCCATTCGTCCAATTCGTCGTTATCCAGAATACCCAACGGAAGTGCCGCGCCTCCGGTTGTGACAAATCCGCCAAAGTCCAGCAGCCGCGTCGCTATGACCGTGCCGGGCTGTGCCGTTTTGGAAAATCCGATGTCGACTAGTAGTCGCGTTTCTTCGGTAAACAGATTCCGTACATGGCAACCAACACCCGGTTCGACGCGAAGCACGGCTACCAATGCGTATATGCCCTGCTGCATCGCTTGCAAACATGCCATCTCGTCAGAATCAGAATCGGGTGGGCAGTCGCAAAGGTACTGCTCGACCGCATTACGACCCTTACGATAGACGTTGTAGATGCAGTAGTCCATAAGCACGGAAGTCTCGTCTTCATTTTCAAAGACGAATGTTCCATCGTGAAAGATGCCGATCTTTTTCGCCCCATCGTCGAGCACATCACGCGAAAGCCGGCGAACAAGCTCGTTATTCAGACGCAAGCGTATCGGCCGAAGTTGCTGGTAATGGGCGACAATGTCTTTGAAAACCGTGGGTTGGGCGGATGAGCCTTTGCAAAAACCGAAAAGATCCATCATTCACCTCCTTGCAGATAGATTGGCGGGGTCAGTTGAATGAACTGTACAACTATCTTGCGAATGATTTCAAGGGCGGGTTGGCACCCCGCTGCACGCTAGAAAGGACCTTCGCTGCGGAGGTGGGGGTGACCGCCGCAGGCAAGCTGGGCTGACGGCGTTCCGAGAAAGCGGTGTTTTTCGGGACTGTTGACACAAAGCGGCCGGCTTGACTGGGTGTCCAAGCTCTTTGAAGCCGTAAAAAGGCGGCATCGGATTCCAGGGTCCGACGTACATCGGTCACTCGACCTTCATCTTCTTGATCGCGTCGCTGTCATACAGCTTGATCGAGAACTCCGCCAACAAGGCCCGGTCTTCCAACGTGTACGTGACATCGTCGGAAAGAATCTTGAGGTTGGCATCGATTTCGTCCTTAAGGCGCATGCCGATGTTCAGGAGGTGAACGCGCTGGTCCTGCAGCACGTAGCGAATGGCGGCGCCGGGAAGTTGCTTCAGGCGTTGCTTGTCAAATCCGGGCACAATGTATCCGGACCAGGCCCCGAGCATCCCCGCGCCGATGACTTTCATCGCCACGATGCCCATGCCCAGTTCATGGGCTTTGGCCACGCAGGCATTGCGCAGGGTGGTCATGCGGGCGGTCCAGATCTGATCGTAGCCCCGCGGGATGTAGCCGTAGGACAACATGCACAGGTCGAACCCACCCGGCGTGATCAGGGCCAGCGCCTTGTCGAAGTAGCCATGCGCGGAGAAGCCCGACAAACCGGGTGATTCGCTCGTCGCGGAGCTTGACCAGCTCGGCGTGGATCTTCATCGCCTGCTGAATGCTCATTTGCTGAAGTCCCGGCGTGCCGTGGATCAGGACGATGTCCAGATAATCGGTCTGGAGCGCTTTCAGTGACGACTCAACCGACTTCCGGACGTCTTCCGCTCTGGTGCTCTCGCACCTTCGTCACCAGACATGCCTCGCGACGGCGGTCTTTCGAGCGCCTCGCCCAGGATCGCTTCGCTCTCAAAGTAGTTGCCTGCCGTGTCGAAGTATCGCAGACCCCGCTCGTAGGCGTAACGGACCAGTGCCACGCGATCTTCGTACGAGAGCGGATTGAGCCATGCCTTGGGCAAGGCGGCCCCTCCGTAGCCGAGAATAGGCAGTTTCAATCCGCTCTTGCCAAGCGTGCGGGTGGGGATTGTGCCGGCGGATTGCCCCGGCGTCCCCGCCCGCGCATTGGCAAGCGTCATGCCCTCGCAGGCAGCCACGGCGGCGGCCGCCTGGGTCACCGTCTTCAGGAACTCGCGCCTTCCGAGAGTTCTTCTTCGTCCCCATGGGTCCTCGATGTCTTCAGCAGGGAGCCGCTTCTCCATGCGGATAGCGGTAGTCGGCCCCCGCGTTGGTTGACACACGCCTGGTCGAACCGTCCTCCAATCGGTACACGTAGAGCTGCCCCTTCCTGGTCTGGTTCATCATATGATACACCACCGCGGCCTCGCCCTCGATCCAGCGAGGATAGGCATACCAGAACGGCTTTCCTTCCTCGTTGGCAATCGCCTTGAGGTTCGTGATCGTGCGCTTCGCGGCATCGAAATCCGCGATGTACAGCGTCCGTCCCGGGTCCTTGTAGGCGAATCCCGTCTGGAACTCGAAGCAGACCTTCTTCTCGCTGGGCGACACGCTGACGCGATCCAGCAGGCCCTTGCGCGTCAGTTCGCACGCGATCGGTTCGTAGCGGGGCCTGCCGCCAGCGCTGCGGGTCATCAAGTAGTAGCCCCAGCCCAGCGCCGGATGTTTGCACGACACGACAATCCGGCCATCGGTGAGGCTTGAGTAGGCCCAGGTGTGATAGGCCTCATCGGTGAGGGCAACCTCCTCGCCGGGACGACCGCCGATCTTGCCTTGCATCACGAAGAAACTGCCCGTCTTGGGGTTCTTGCGGTTCCAGATCGGCGTGTTGAGCCCGTCCCGCGTCCAGGTCGGGTTGAAGTTCGCGACCGTGGCGTCGGTCAACTGGTGGAAGCCCGTGCCATCCACGTTGATGATACAAATCGCGCTCAGCCAGTTGACGGTCACGGGGTCGTCCTTGTAGCGCCGGAAGAACACGAGCTTGTTGCCGGTCTTGGACCAGGACGGTTTGAAGTCCATGTGGCCCGTAGTCAGCGGCTTTCCCTCGGGCTTGCCGATCTCATTGACATGGATTTCGCCGTCGCGGAAATAGGAAATCCTGGGACCAGGCAAGCGGCCCGCCTCGCCGGCACGGGCCAAGCGCGGCACGGCTGCCGAGCCTATGCCGGCGGCAGCCGCCAGCGAGGCGACTGCCTGCGTTGCCTCTTTCAGAAACCTGCGACGGTTAAGTTGTTCGGTGAGGTTTTCCATATAGGATCGTCCATGCGTAACGTAACGTAGCGTCCGTCGACGGCGAGTCGCAATACAGGCCGTATTTCAAGGTCCGCGCACACGTTTTCATTGTAATGACCGCGAACACCGTTGCAACAATGGTTCCTTTTCTGAGGCTCGGCCGATCGATCCGTGTCGCGGCCGAATTTCCAAGCAAGTCAACTCCGAGATTGCCATCACAGAATTCAAAGCACTGGAAAGCCGGGTGACCGCCGCAGGTAAGTCGGCCGGTCGAGGTTCCGAAAAAAGGGTGATTTGATGGGAACATCGAAAGACGTATGGCTTGATGAACAACAGGCACCATCCGGACAGCCCCAGCCGGACTCGGCGGCCGGAGCGTAACAGTTCACAGCCGATCTTGAAAGTTCACTTCCCGCCGAACCACAACGCCATCTTTGCGTCGCTGTTCCCGTAAAGTTGCCTGATCGCCAGGTCCGTGTTCAGGGCATTCGGGCTGCTGGTCATGAGTAACGGGCCCCTCTACCGTGGGTATACGATTGCCATAATGATCGGCAAACTTACCTTTGTCAAGGTAGAAATCCAGCCCTAGAGACGCTAACCGAACCTATGGGTATCTTACAGGCGGAGCAAAATACCCGTTACGTTGATAGCGATGCTAGAAGATTTGCTGCCATTTTCCGTTGCAGCGTGGCGCTCCCGTCCGACGGGTTCGCCCAAGCGAGGAGGGTGAGATCGTTGGCCGCGGCCGCAATGGGGCCTTTCGTTGCGACGTACGTAAACTTGTCTTCCGCAGAGGTTTTCGACGTGCCCACCGCCGTCTTGACCGTCACGTACACCGAGCCCGCCTTGCCCGCAGGGCTGTCGACCACGATCGTGGCGCCGTTGTCGCTGATGATCGTCGCCGCCACCTTTCCGAACTTGACCGTGGCCGTGGCCGCAGTACCCAGGTTGGCGCCGTTGATCGTCACCGGGGTGCCACCGGTCGCCGGCCCCGAATTCGGACTGATGGCTGCCGTGATTATCGGGGCTGCGACGTACGTGAACTGATCGGCCGGAGTGGTGAGCGAGGCGCCGCTGGGCGTCGTAACCGTTATGTCCACTACGCCTACTACGCCCTTGGGGCTCGTAGCCGTGATCAGCGTTGCCGAGTTGACCTTGAACTTGGTCGCCTTGGTCGAGCCGAAATCCACCAGCGTCGCGCCGGTGAAACCCGAACCCGTGATCTTCACCGTCGTCCCGCCGGTCGCCAGTCCCGACGCGGGGCTGACGCCCGTCACCGTCACCGTGGGTCCCGCCGGGATGATGGTGGCGACGAAGACGTTGGTCTGGTTGATGCCGCCGTTGGTATCGCGGGCAACAAGGTTGCTCGACGTGCTTTGGAAGGCGACATAGGACCCGTCGGGCGTCATGGTTGCAGCGGCGGAAATGCCGTTGCCGCCGCTCGCGGCGGCCGATATGTCGTGGGAGAGGAGCGTGGTCGTCCCCGCCACGGTGTCGCGGAGGTAGATGTCGTAGCCGTAGGGTGCACCACCGTTCTGCTGCACAAAGTTCGGCACGAGATCGGTGGCCAGGCTCTCGAAGATTACGTACCGCCCGTCGCTGCTGATCGTGCCCGTACTCTGCTGGGAGGCGTTGACGAGTGTCTGATTGGGCATGTCCGACGTGTCGTTGCCGCTGTTCGTGCCCGTGGCATTGATGCTGACCAACTGAGTCGTGCTCGTCGCCAGGTTGCGTTCGAAGACGTCCTTGGACGCGAAGTCGGTGCCGTCGTGGTCGTTGGTCGTCAGGTCGTTGGCCAAACTCGAGAAGAGGACGTGATTGCCATCGGCGCTGATGTTGGGGTCGAACGAGCTGGAATCACCGCTGGCGGCGCCCGTGGCGTTGATGCTGACCAACTGGGTGGTGTTCGTCGTCAGGTTGCGTGCGTACACATCGTTGAAGGAGCCGCCGTTGGGGATGTTCACGAGGTTGGTCGAGTCGCTCTGGAACGCGATCATCTGACCGTTGGCGCTGAGGCTGGGGAAGACCGAGGTGTCGTTGCCAACGGTCGTGCCGGTGGGGTCGATGCTCACGAGCTTGGTGGAGGTCACCGTGTCGTTGCTCAGAGTGCTCACATAGACCTGGTAATTCGAGAACGGCATCGGGTTGGTGTAGTTCGGGTCCAGATTGTTGGCCAGACTGGTATAGGCGATGGTGCTGCCATCGGCGCTGATCACCGGGTTGTCCGACGACCCGTTGCCGCTGTCGGTCCCCGCGGCGTTGCGGGTTACGAGGATGGTGGTGTTGGTCTGGAGGTCGCGGACGTAGACATTGGGGTAGTCGTTGAGATTGGCGACGTTGGGGACAAGGTCGGTCGCTTGGCTGTCGAAGATGACGTAGCGGCCATCAGCACTGATGCCGATGTTCTCCGCCGTGCCGAATTGCTGCGTGCTGGGGTCGTTGGCGGGCCCGGTCCCCTGGTCATTCACGGTGACCAGCGTCGTGGTGTTGGTCAGGAGATCGCGCACAAAGACGTTTTGCTTGTGGTCGGGATTGTTGGTGTCGTTGTCTTTGGGGACGAGATCGGTTGCGTTGCTCAGGAAAACCACGTAATCGCCGTTGGCGCTGATGACCGGATAACGCGAATCGTCGTTGCCCGTGGTTTTGCCCGACGTGTTGACACTGACGCACTGCGTCTTGTTCGTCAGCCGGTCGCGGACGTAGACGTTCGGCGCGTCGTTCTGGACTGTGAGGCCCTTGACGAGGTCGGACGGCGCGGGCAGCGTGGTCCCCTCGAACGAGCCGCTCTCGAACGCCACGTAACTCCCATCGGCGCTGATGCTGGGGAAGAGGGCCCCCGCATGGGCACTGTCGGGGGGGTTGGCGAAGATGTCCACATCGATCAGCCCGACGGAGGGAGCGGCGGCCAAGAGGCACCGGTCTTCCAAGAGCTCGAGAGACAGCCGTCGGCGCCATGTCCCGTGGGCCGTTCTGTACGTCCTCCGATGCACCGCGCAGTACTTCTCCGATGGTCCCGTTCTCTCATGAGCATCGTATCCTCCTCGACTGATAGGAAATTAACCGGTAGGAAATCTGATTCCCGAGGAGACTGAGTCTAAACCTGTACACCGTCCTTGCTGGAGGTTTGTTTTCTAGCCCACTCGATGCAAGCGCGGAGACCGACCGCCAGGGACGCCGCTACCCCGCTTTCAATTATACCAAAATCGCCCGAGAATTCAAGTACCAGTGCTACGAAGAATTACGGTGCGATTTCGACTTGAATGCCGCGACCTGGGGGAACTGGCCTCAGCCCTCGGCCGGTGCCGCGACGCCTGCGCCGGAGCCGGCCTACAAACGCAGGACGCTGGCGGCAGGTTGCGGGCGGTTGGGGAGCGTGACGCTGAACCGTTGCTTACCTGCGAAATCCGCATGCCGAAATCCGTTACTCTTTAGCGGAATGGAGAAAACCGCGGATTTCGCGGGGAACGCGGATGTTTCGGACGAGTTCAAATCTTGGTGCTGTGTGTTCGCGAATCGGCATTTATGCCGAGATGCGGTCCGCCTCGCGTAGCATCGAACGGGTTCACCAGCCCGGCCAATGGGCTGCGGTCCGCTCATGCCGTCACCTCCACCGTAATGCTTGTCTCGCAGCCGAAGGTATCGACGACCTTCACGCAAATCGTGTGCAGGCCCTTTTGCGCATAAACGTAGCCCGCTGCACTCACCGTCTGCAGCGAGCGGTTCTTCCGCGTGCGGTAGTCTTGCCAATGGTGGTTGAAGGGCTGGCCCGGCTGCCACTCGAAATCGACGGCCCAGAAGTCGATGAAGTCGAAACCGCTCTCCACCGCCCGTGCCTGGACGGCCTCAAGCCCTTTGGCGGGCAGCTCGGCCAACGAAGGAAGGAACTTCGTCAGTTTTACGTCGATGGCCGCCGGGTCGCCCTTCTTGTCGCGCTTGTGGAAGACCGGCTGGGCCTCCAAGACGGCTACTTCCCCGAACGGCGGCGGCCCTTTGCGGTTCTTCTCCATGATTTCGCGGGGGATCTGGATCAGTTTGAGCTTTACGCCCAGTTCTCTTTCCAGGGCCGCGGTGGTCAGCCGCAGGTCCATCTCGAATTCCCAGGCCAGGCAATAGCATTCGCTCCCCACCCGCCTGCTTCACGGCACAGGCCACGGCCTGGGCCTCGCCGCGGGTGAATACCGAGTCGATGCCGTCTACGTGGCAGAAAGCCGGCCCCTTGCGGCCATGGAGCAAGGGCGACGAGGCCTGATCGGGCGCGAGGAGTTCGGCCTGGAAGAATTCCAGGACGATGCGGCGGTGATCTTCGTCCGCCCCCTTGAGCGATTCCTTCTGCCACCATTGCCGCTCGTAGCGGCCGAGGTTGTAAACGTCAAAGGCGCGATACGGTTTTCCGCCGTCGTGGAGCGAGCGCTGCAGTTCGATGAGCCGCTTGCGGCTGGTGTGAATGGCAAAGCGGCCCAGATCGGCCATCAGCCAACGCCGGCCGAGACGCTCGGCGACGGCCCCCGTCGTGCCGCTGCCGCAAAAGAAATCGGCGACAAGGGCCCCCTCTTCCGAACTCGCCTGGATGATTCGCGAAAGTATCGCTTCGGGTTTCTGCGTGCTATAGGCAAGGTATTCCGTTTTGTCAGCCGGTTGCAGCATCGAAATCCGCCAGACGTCGTCAACGCGCTTATTATCCTTGATCTGGTACTGAACTGCGCCCGAATCGTCGCGCACATTGATCGCTTTCCCGCCGATGAACTTTCGAACCAACTGCTTGACGGGCTTGTCTCGCATTTCGTACTGCTGATGGAACACGTGGCGGCCGACAACTTTTGCGAACGACACGATACGGTCAGAAGCGCGGGGAAAACATTGGCTCTCCGGGGCCAGCTTGTTGTAGTAATGCCATGTTATTTCGTTGACGAAGTTCTCTTTGCCAAAGACTTCAAGACAGATCGCCTTCAGATAATGACCGACATGCCAGTCTGAATGCAGGTAGAGGGTACCGTGTTCCGCAAGCAGTTCCCGCATCAAGACGAGGCAACCGTACATCATTTGCAGGTAGGAGTCGGCGCCGCTCCCCCAGATGTCCTTGAAAGCAACCATTTCCAACGTGGATTGGTCTTTTTCAACGCCTTCTCCGCCGTCTCCTAAGGGCAACTTCATGCTAAAATCAATGCCGACGTCGAAGGGCGGGTCGATGTAGATGAGGTCGATCTTGCCCTGGAACTCCTTGAGGAGGCTGGCCATGACGAGTTTGTTGTCACCCCAGACGAGCCGATTGCGGAAGTCGTCGAGCCGCTTGTTCTTCTTCTCGAAAAGGGCCAACTGGCCGGCCGCCGCCGCCTCGCTCCGCGGCTGGTCGATGGTCTCGGTCCGCTGCATAGGCATGGCCAGCCCGGCGATATCGAGTTCGCGGCGGTTGCCGTACTGGTCGTACTTGCCCTCCCAGACCAGTTCCGTCCGCAGGGTGGAAAGCGGATGCGGGTTTTGCGGGCCGAAGCCACCCCCCGCCGCGTTTTGAGCCATTGCCGTTCCTTCCTTGTCGCCAACTGCCGGCCCGGGATTAGGACCGGCCGAAAAATAACTTTCCGATTGGGGTGGCATGCCTTCACGCGGCTGTCACATAGTCGCGGCAACAGGGCAATCGCGACCGGCCGGTTGGGCTTCTCTCGGCTGCGCCAAGTCTATGACGGCCGCGTGAAGGCATGCCACCCTCGCATAGGCACGGAAGTTATTATTCCGTCGGTCCTTATTCACCGCCCGGCGCTCACGGCGCTTCAATCGGCATATTATCCCGAATCGCAATTGCGATCAAGCAAACGTTACGGCCTAAATTCCCTGCTGCGAAGAAGACGCCGGCCGATTGACCTGCCTTAGTAAAGCTAATAAACTGGGATTCATGACTTCTTGCTACACCGCCTATCCCGCCGTTGGGACCGCGCCGCTGGACTCGCCGTGGGAGGATCCTCTCTGGCAGCAGACGGAAGAAGCCCGCATCGATCAGTTCCACGCGGAGAGCAGTTCGCACCGGCCTGTCGCCCGGGCCAGGCTCTTGTACGACGCCGCGAACCTGTACCTGCGGTTCCGCGTGGAAGACTGCTACGTCGTGGCAAAGCATACGCAGTTTCAGGATCCGGTTTGGCGAGATAGCTGCGTGGAGTTCTTCGTGCAACCGAGGCCCGGGGCACCCGGTCGGGCACCAGTACTCGTGGTCGGGGTCGCGGCTATTTCAATTTCGAGATCAACTGCGGCGGGGCCTTGCTTTCCTATTACATCGAGGATCCGACGCGCACGCCCGACGGCTTTGCCAAATATACGCGACTGGCGGCCGAGCATGGCGCGCGGATCCGGATTACGCATTCTCTGCCGGCGACCGTGATGCCGGAGCATCCCGGGCCGCTCGTGTGGCACGTCGGCTGCCAGATCCCGTTGGCCGTGTTGGAGGCCTACGCCGGCCGGTTAGGCCCGTTGGCCGGCCAGGCGTGGCGTGGTAACTTCTACAAATGTGCCGACGACAGCTCGCATCCCCATTGGGCCAGTTGGGCGCCGGTCGGCGAGGATTTGAACTTTCATCAACCGGGTTGTTTTGCACCGCTGCGTTTTGCGACGCCGCCGGGATACGGGTAAGAAAGGAATTCGACATGAGCCAAACGTCCGCGGGCGCCAACGGCGCGTCCGGCGAACCCAGCAAGGTCTGGTCGGTCCGTTTTCTCTTGTTCATCGCCGGTCTCGGCGGCCTGCTGTATGGGATCGACGTCGGCATTATCGCCGGCGCGCTGCCGTACCTGGAGGCGACGTTCGGGCTCAGCGCCAGGAGCTTTCCTTCATCGTGGCCGCGGTTCTGCTGGGCAGCGTGATTTCCACGCTCTTTGCCGGCATGTTGTCCGATCTCCTGGGACGGAAGAGCGTCATGGCATTCAGCGGCCTTTTGTTTGTCGCCAGCATTCCCATGATCGCCTTGGCGCATGGATACCTTCCGCTCGTCCTCGGACGCCTGTTGCAGGGCATTAGCGCCGGACTGATTGGGGTCGTAGTGCCGCTGTACCTGGCCGAATGCCTCAGCGCATCGACCCGCGGCAAGGGCACCGGCATTTTCCAATGGCTGCTGACCCTGGGCATCGTTGCCGCCGCACTGATCGCCATCTTCTTCAGCATGTGGCTGGATAGCGTGAAGGCCCTAGGCGATGCCGAGAAATTGCTCGATGCCAAGGACCTCGCCTGGCGGAGCATTTTCTGGGTCTCGTTGCCGCCCGGCGTGCTCTTCGTGCTGGGCAGCCTGATCGTGCCGGAGTCGCCGCGTTGGCTTTTCCGCCGCGGCCGTGCCGACTCTGCCCGCGCCGCGCTCCTCCGCACTCGCACCCTACCGGAGGCTGAATGCGAGATGCGGGAAATGGAAGAAACCGCTGCGGCCGAAAAGGCCAAGACCACGACGGGCGGCCAACAGGTCCGGGAGTCGCTATTGCATCGCAAGTATGTTATCCCGTTCGTGCTGGCCTGCATCATCCTGGCATGCAACCAGTTGACCGGCGTGAACTCGATCATCGGCTATTACACGAACATTCTCATTCAGGCCGGTCTTTCCGACGTCCAGTCGCACTGGGGTTATGTCATCTTCACCAGCGTCAATTTTCTGGTGACGATGGTTGGAGTCATGCTCGTCGACCGCCGAGGCCGCAAGTTTCTGCTCTCGATCGGCAGTGCGGGAATCATCGTCTCGCTGGTCTGCGTGGGGTTCGTCTTCCGGCAGGCGGAAAAATCGAGCGTCGATTGCAAAGATGCCCTGGCGGCAGCGGCCGAAGATTACCAGGACGTCAATGTGACCTTCGACGAGAGCGCAGCAACCTCCCGCGTCAAGGGAATTACGCTTACGCTGGCCGGGAATGTCGTGACCAAAGCGTCGCCTGGCGAGAAGACCGTCTTGCTCGAACTTGATCGGGACATCGCCATGGCCCAGATCGTCAAGGATGAAAAGAAAAAGAGTGCCAAGATTCAAGTGACGTTCCGCGGCGACAAGGCCGCGGGCAAGGATCTCTCCTTCGATATCGACGACAAGATCGTCAGGTCGTGCCGGTGGGAAGGCAAGACGCTGTGGCTGCACCTCGACAAGGGCGTCTCCGAGGTCAAGGTCGGCGAAAAGGACCGGCGGATCGTCGTGGCGTTCGATCAGGCCGAGGCGGATGCCTTGCTGACGGCGGCCGGCGATGCCGGCAAGGCGATCGTTGGCCGGCCAGCTACGATGGTCGTCATCTACTCGGTCGGTGATTTCAGTTCGGCGACGAATGCCGTCCGCTCCGACGATCCGGCGGCAAAACCGGTAGAAATCAAGCGGGGCAATTGCCTGCCCTCGAGTTCCGTCGATGCGTTCTTCAAGAATCCCTTCGCCAGCCTCGCGGCGTCCAATGGCAAGCCGCTGAAGATCGAGAACGCCCTGATCACCCCGGTGCCAAGCACCCAGAACGGATTGTTGACGGCCTTCTTCACCCTCTGCTTCATGGCCTTTTTCGCGGTCGGTCCGGGCGTCTGCGTCTGGCTGGCGCTGTCCGAACTGATGCCCACGCGGATCCGCTCCAACGGCATGAGCATTGCGCTGTTGCTCAACCAGGCCGTATCGACCACGATCGCAGCGATTTTCCTGCCGACCGTTGGCAAGTACGGTTATGCCACGATGTTCTTCGCCTTTGCGGCCGCCACCGTAATCTACTTCGTGACCGCCACGTTCTTCCTGCCCGAAACCAAGGGCAAGACCCTGGAAGAGATCGAGGAGCATTTCAGCGGGCATAAGAAGGGATAGACGTTCATGGCCCCCAAAGTAGCAGGCACACTCCGTGTGCCGTCCGCCCCACGGTGTCAACTGCAGGTTCTTTTGACACTTGTTTTCTTCCTGATCCTCTGCCTCGTGGCCGCCGCTCGTGCCGACCAGAACGTCGTCGCCTCGCGCGGCCCGCTCGGTCCATTTGAGTTATGCCGGCCCCAAGGCCGACCTGTTTTATAACGAACTGACCGTCGAGAAGTCGGTCCCTGGCAGCTACTTCATGGCCTGCGGGTTCCGTCAGGGCTACTTCGGCATCCAGGAGCAGGGCAATGGTCGGAAGATCGTGCTCTTTTCCGTTTGGGACCCGGGCCGGGGCGATAATCCCGATCAGGCGCGGAGAAAGAACGCGTCGAGGTGCTCTCTCATGCCGACGACGTGCTCGCCAAGCGGTTCGGCGGCGAGGGGACCGGCGGGCAGAGTTTTTTCGAGTATCCCTGGAAGGTCGGCACAACGTATCGCTTCCTCGTCAAGGCCGCAACCGCCGGGAAGAAGACCTCGTTTGCCGGCTATTTCTACCTGCCGGAAAAGAAGACATGGAAGCACCTCGTCACCTTTCGCACGACCACGGGCGGCACGCGGCTGGAGTCGCCGTATTCGTTCATCGAGGATTTCCGCCGCGATGGCCGCAGCGCCAACGAGGTCCGCCGGGCGTTGTTCGGCAACGGTTGGGTCGGCAACGTCAACGGTTCGTGGATGCCGCTGGAAAAAGCCCGTTTCACGGCCTCGGGGGCGTCCTGGGAAGCCAAAGACACGATCGACGCCGGAACGGTGAGAGATCGCTTCTATCTGCAAACCGGCGGCGACACTCGCACCACCACCAAATTGCTGGGCTGGATCGATTGCCAAGGCCACGGCAAGCAGCCGCCGGACGTGCCGAAGTAGCCGCGATTCTGTTGAGTTATGGGGTGGGGATGGTGAGGAGGAGGCCGGGCGGGCCATGGATAGACCGCACGAGCTCGGCAGGGCGGTAAATCAGAGTGAGCAGCTATCCAGTCCTTTGCATGTCCGCAAGCGGATCGATCACGTCCATCCGAAGACGTTCGCCGGAAGCCCGCAACATCGTTGTCGTGACGCCCATGCCACTCAATAGCCCAACGTCGGTGGTCTTGCAGGCATCTTCCAGGGCGTTCTCGTCCCCGAGCAATTCCTTCAGACCATCGCCGAGCCGAAGGGCTAAATTCTTCCAATCGTCGGGAAAGCACAATTCCAGTGCCGCACGCCACTGGGGCAGCCATTGTTCGGCCTCGTCGCGACCGGCCAGCCTTGCCAGGGCAATTACCCGCGCGAGGTCTTTCGCAGCACGCAAGAGGCCCGCCATCGGACCGGATTCAATGCGCGCTGTGCCGATGTCGGGATGTGAAAGCAAATTTGCAAGAGCCATCATCGACGGCAATGCATACTCAAGACCTACAGTCGACTTGAGCCTGTTCAAAAAGGTCAAGCCGAGAAAACGAAAGCTCGGCAGCCCATACCAACCATCATTGATCTGAATCGGAGTCCAACACTTGAGTTCCTTCTGCCCGGGTTGAGGCAGATTGAGGAACTCGATGAAGTAGTCGTGAGGACCGGGAGGATAAAGGCGAATGGCGCGAAGCTCGTCGGCCGGTTGGGGCGCGGCTCTGGGGTAACAATCTTGTGTACGAACCCATCCCAGTTCGATCAGTCTGCCTGCCATCTGCTGGCATGAGGTGACATTCCCGGCAGGATGAACCACCAGGTCGGCATCCTTCGTGTTGATAGCCCGTCCTTCCAATTGGGCTTGGAAATGGTAGGCGGCGGCGAGGCTGCCCGTGACGAAGAGGTTTGTACGCAGATCGCCGGGAATATCGGCAGAAAGGCGCTCGAACAAAGCTGCTGGATCAAGTTTCGTCACGGCAGTCGGACCTCGGGCCTGAAGTGAGCGAAGAGTTGGCTTGCCTGTGCCGTCAGTCCAAGGTCGTACAAGTCCAATGCCGTCTCTACGGGATCGGCAAAGGGTAAGCTCGCACTGGGTACACGCTCGAATAGCGGGTCGGCCCGCTGCAATGGCCGAACAACGAGGACCGGCAATTCGTCGTAGTCGTCAATCCGCCTCAATGCGGGATCGAGCTTCTTCACGAAATCCAGTTCCACGGTATCGCCAGGTGCGTGCAATAGTATATCGAGTCGAGGCGTCCCGTGCAGGTCGAAGTCGGCGTGCCAATGGCGTGCTGCTGCTACACCGCCCAGGGCGACATGGGGTGGTCTCATCCGTTCGAGTCGTTTCAGGAGTCGTTCGAGATCGGCCTTCTCCCCTGAGACGTCCCGATAGCGGAAAGATCCCCTCAGGTTCCCGGAAAGGGCGAGTAGCTCGCTCCAGGAACCTACCGGGAACCTGGCAAGTTCGACGGAACGGTTTGAATATCGTACGATGCTCCGCCGTTGTTCGAGTTTCTCCAATGCCTCCCTCACCGTAGGGTAGCTACACCCGACTTGCTTTGCCAGCTTGCCGATGGAAACCGCGCCTTCTCGTAGCAACCAGCGGTGAAGCAATACCTTCAAGACTTCCAATCGCTTCTGCTTGGCATGTGGTTTGATAATGTGCGCTGTGGCATCGGAAGCATTGCCGCTCGGTGCCTGGAACGCCTTGGCGATCCGACGGCAAAACTCCTCGTCCGGTTCGACCCAGACATCGTCTTTGCCAATGGCCACCAGCGCCAACCGTTTCGAGACCGTCGGCTGAAACAGCCCCTTGATCTCCTTCCACTCGCGCCGCAAACGATCCATCGAGAGCCGAGGAATCATGAGCACAAGGCACGCCCGCTCGATTTCGGGCCGGTCGGACAAGAACAGGGCAAGCTCCATCGTGCCGCTGTATAGCCCCCGTGTCCCTTGCGCCGCCTTCTGGACTTTAACGACCCTCTGGCCGTTTCGGGAAATGTAATCAACCGTCTCACCACTCTTTGGTGGGGAGAATTGATTTTGCCACCAGGGATCGCGCGTCACTTCATCCATTGATGAAGTCTAGCAGACGAATTGAAAGTTGCAACTACAATTGAAAATTGCAACTATAATTGCAAGTTGCAACTACAATTCATCCGGCAACCCACCGAAATGGTGGCGTCGAGGTTGTAGAACTCGATTTGTCGGCGAATTTGGCGGTTGCCCTTCGTGTGTGAACTCTTGGAGTTGTCTTAAGAGTTGCATTCCGGCTGACCGTGCCGGAGGAGTAGATTTCCTCCAGGTGGTAGCTGATCGTAGGAAGCTTAGCCCCGAAAAGCTCGGCGATTTTCTTTTGGTTGAGCCCCAAAAAATCAGATTCGTAGAGCACCTCGATCCTGACTGTCCCCTCCGAGGTCCGGTGCAGGATGAGTTCGCCTGCGTTGGGTTCCTCGGCGTCGGTCATAGCGTGCTTATTTTTCGCCCTTACGACTGGTATTCGGGAAAGAATCTCTTGGGCTCGACCGGGATTCGATTTTACCTCCAGCGGGTGGTACCAACAAGTGGCCGGGTGGCTTTCTTGAAGCTTTTCGACCCGAACATCCAACAAGGAGCTCCCGGACTCTCCTGCCAGCGCAGCGCAAGCGACCGGCACTCCGAAGCAGACACGTAAGTATAGAGCCGGCCGTCGTGCTTGTTCTGGGAAGAGTATCCGGGACTGTTTCCGGCCTGACCGCTAAGACCGCCGCCGTTAGGTGAACTAGGTGGTGGCCGGGAACGATTTTCAATCGGGTTTGCGGACACCTCCTGTCGTGGGTGATTGACTGACCTGCGATTCGTGATAAATTATGACCTTGCGTGGTGTAGTCGTCCATATTACGCAGGAGGTTCACGGGACCAGGTCTCGGGGGCGCATCTGGGTAAGCGTGACAATCCCCTGAAGAGTTTGCAAAAACCGACAAGACAACAACAGGAACGCGAAATGCAGGTACAGCAAACAACATTCACTATTGTAGAATTCTGCCAGCAACTCCAGGAGGGTAAGATCCGAGTCAATAAAGACTATCAACGGTCTTCCAAAGTTTGGCCGCCCGCTGCTCGATCGTACCTCATCGATACGATAATTCGAGAATACCCAATGCCGAAACTGTCGCTGCATCAGAAGACCGACCTTAGAAGTCGGAAGACCATAAAAGACATCGTCGACGGTCAGCAGCGTTCCGGTGCGATTGTGGACTTCTACAATAACAAACTTCGGCTGACAGGCAAGAGTGAATTTCGCGGAAAAACTCTGAACGAACTTGAGGAACCGCAACAGGCGCACTTCCTGAATTATCCGCTAAGTATTGACCTTTTTGTTGGTGCAACCGATGAGGAAATTCGCGAGGTATTTCGTCGAATCAACTCTTACACTCTCCCGCTCAATGACCAAGAGAAGCGACATGCGACGTTTCAAGGGGAGTTCAAGTGGTTCGTTGTTGAATGCGTCGAGAAGTATGCCGATTTACTTAAACGTCTTGGAGTTTTTTCTGAAACACAGTTGAGCCGAATGAAAGATGCCTCATTCATCACGGAGGTTGTGTATGCCATTGCTCATGGCATCGACCACGCTTCGGAGGCGAAACTCAACGCCCTTTACAAGGAAAACGAGGCGGAATTCCCACTCGAAGAAGAGCTTCGTCACCGCTTTGAAGTTGCTTTCGAACTTTTGTCAGGGTGGGTGGACCTACACGGTGGGCCGCTTATGCGGTCGTACAATGCTTACTCTCTTTTGCTTGCTGCATCCCACCACCACTCTCCCATTGAGTCCCTGAAGGGTATCTATAGGTTTCCGGCGAAAAGATCGCTGAACGAACAGATTGCCATTACCAACCTTACATACCTCGCAAGTGAATTGGAGGAACCATCGCAAGATGCATCCGCCGAGGAATTTGTCGCGGCATGTTCTAAGGCTACGAACCGCAAAGCTCAACGCGAAATACGGTTTAAGTGGTTTTGCAAGGCGTCGGACCTAAGCTTCTCGGATGAAACCAACACGTTTCCTCTCAAGATTATGTCGAACAACTTGTCGGCGTCTTCTTCGCCTTAAAGCGCTTGCGGAGGACGCTGCCAGGGGCGTCAACCATCCCGATAGAACTATCGCGTTCGTCACCATAGAGTTGCAATCGACTTGGTCGGTAGCGATTCACGTAGTGACAGAGCGTGGTCAAATGGCCACTGACATGATAGAGGAAGTTAAGCGGTGAGAGCGCCGTCAGGGGCCGGACGGCAGGAGCGAAGGCGGCGAAGTACCGGAGAGATAGGCTTGGACAGAGTCAAGCAAGAACTGAAACACCGCGCAACCCTGTTGGGCACAGGTGGCAATTGCTGTCCAGATCCGTTCGCACCATCGGCGCCCTTTCTCGCTGCGTGTTCCTTGGGTGATGTGCCGGTCGATCACCACAAAACGCATCGCTTGTTCCGCCAGATTGTTGGTTGGGGCGATGCCGGGTGTCGTAATGAAGCGGAAATAGGCTTCCCCGTGTTCGCGGAAGCGTTTGGCCATGTTACGGGCATGTTTCGTGTCCGGCACGCCGGTCAGGGCTGTCCTCAACACGTGTTGACGAGCGGCAGCCAATGCCTGCTGAAAGCCCGCCGCAGTCATTGTTCCGCGGCCGTGGATTACGGCAAACAGGCCGCGCAGCGCGTCGCGCAACCGTTGGCCATAAGCCTGGTCCTCACGGCGGGGCAGAGTCAGCAGGAATTTCACATCGCGGATCAGATGGGCCATGCAGAACTGAACCAGCACGCCGAACTCTCGCATGTACTTGCGGTAGGCGCTGAAATAATCGCAGCCCAACACGCCGTTGAACTCCTCGCCCAACACCTCCACCAGCACCTTCGAGCCACGCGACTTGTCGATACGGAACAACGTGTAGAGCGCGGCGCGGAAGCACCAAGTCCAGAATCTTTCGCCGTTTTCCTTATGCCCCGTCTCATCGATGTTCAGCACGGCCTCGTCGGGCAGCCGCACGAACAACTCCGCATAGGAGGGGGCCAACGCCTCGCTCACCTTGTCGATCAACTTGGCCAAGTAGCCGCGGGAGACGTTCACCCGCACCACGTCGCGAAGGAACTTCCGGATGGTGGAGAAGGAGGCGTGGCAGACACCCTTCATGAAGGCCACCAGGGCCGTCATTCGTGGGCCTAAAAGGCCCGCCTTCCGCACCGCTTCGGGCAGGGACGCTGCATGGAGTTTCCCACAGCGATTGCACCAATAAGCCAACGCTTGGTGTTCGCTGACGATGGTCGGGGTGGCGACGATTTCCACCTCCTGTTGCACCTCGGCCGCATACGGGGAAGGGCGGAGTGAGCCGCCGCAATCGGGGCAACAATCGAGCGTATAGGTCACGAGGTTATCGATGGCCTCGTCGGGAAACGGCGTCCGCAGGTGTTGTTCATGGCCCGGCTGTCCGCCACGATTGCGTTTTTTACCGTCCTTGCGCGGAGGCTTGGGCGGCTTGACGATATCACTGGAAGGCGGCTTAGAGGAAGTGGACGAGTTCTTGCGGGCCGCCGCCAACCGGCGTTTGAGTTGCTCGTTTTCCTGCTGCAGACGTACGTTCTCTTCTTCCAGCAGCCCAAGCCGAGCGGATGCCGCAGCCAGCTTTGCTTCCGCCGCAGCCAGTTTCTCCTCCATCGCGGCAAGGCGACGCGCCAGCGACTTGCTTTCAGAACCCGGGCTAGTTCTTGACAGGATCATGGGGCGGTACGATACCAACCTCACGCGATCCGAACAAGATCAAGAGGTGGCCGTGCCCCGAGAATCCCTGCAAACCCAGGATCTCCAAAATGCCGGGGCTGGCTCGTTACAGTCGTCCGTTTATCACCCCGTCATACGGCTACTATAACTGTGACTGTGAGCCTGTGAATGGCTACCTTGGTCGAATTTCATCCGCGCCTACTATCGCTCCTGTTGGCGCGGCCCGTTAACAACAAGCGGGCACAGAATCGCGATGGTCGTCCCGGCAGGGGCCGTGCGAGAGCTTGGATTCGCTGTAAGGCGGTGGCGACCGAGTGCAGCACTGACGGCCACCGGCGAGTGGCATCGGCGCGACGAGCCTTCTTGGCACGATCCCAACATCCTGATCACACTTGCCAGGGACTTGTCATTTAGTAACGTAGCGGATATTGTTGCCGCGTTTTCCAGTGGCACCCGTGTGTTTCTTGATCTTCCGATATATCGGAATTTCTTCGCCCACAGAGGTCGTGGGACGTTTCACGCAGCAATGCAGAATGCAACAACTCGATATGGAATTACCAGGGTGTTCACACCATCAGCCGCATTACTTTCGCGACCTCCTGGGCAAATACAATCGTTGCTCATCGATTGGATCGATGACATGTTCTTAACGGCGCTATTCATTTGTTAATGGGGGTTTCGCAGTGCCTTCACCGATTTCGTCGCGCCCGGGGCCTTAGTCATCGGCGTCAACGTCAACTCGATCGTGCGGCATCCGCAATCCCCCGAACAGCGACGGCTGCCATTCCTGTTGGTCAGCGACCAGGACAGGGAGTCTTCGGACCGCTCCAGCCCAAGCAAGTGGGATTAATATTTGAACGGGCGGCCGATGATCCATGTTGGGCAGCTCCGGGGAGGGAATCATGTTGCCGCGAAAATCGGCATAGCTGTAGGTGGCCCCCGCCAAAGGAGAAGTGACAGCGGATGCCGTGTTCGGGACGGGGCTCGCCTTAACCCACTTCGGCCAACACGTACGGCCCCTTGGGAATCGCGGCGATAGTCGCCCCAGACCCGTGCCGCTCGAGGGCGGCGGCGACAGCCGCTTCGACACTCGCAGCGGTATCGACGTGCAGCGGCCGCAGAACTTCGGCCGGAAGACCATCGGTGACCATGCAGATCTGGGCATGCCGATACACGCGAATGAACTCCTCCAACTGCCACTGGTCGGGCTTGAAATACGCGCCGCTGGTGATCTGCTCCATGAAACGATCCAACGACGGATGGTCGTCGTAAATCTGCTGAAACTGGCGGCTGCCAACGCCTTCAGTCAAGGCCGCAGCCAGGATGATCGTGCCGCCCGGCTTGACGATCGGCATCGCCGCCACCATGCCCTTGACCGACTGGTAGAAGGTCGAATCCAGCGGGTAACCGGCCGAACTGGTCACGACAATATCGACCGGCTCCGCCACGGTGTCGGTCACCAGGCGGCGGGCAGAAGCCACGCCTTCCTGGAACGCCGTCTCCATGTCGCCGGCCACGACGGAAACCACCTGGCGGCAATCGTCGAGCACCACGTTGACGATGAAGTCGCATCCGGCCATGCGGGCAATCCGCGTGTTCTCTTCGTGCACCGGATTCCCCTCCAGGCAGCCGGCCCGGGCGTTGGGATGCTCCAGAATGGCGGGGCCATGCCAGACCTTGATCGTTTCCAAGGCGGCCAGGCCCGGACATAGGAGCTTTCGCCCGCCGGAAAAGCCGGCCATGAAATGCGGCTCGATCAGGCCGAGGGTGATCTTGAGATCGGCCGCGAGGTAGCGCGAATCGATCCAGGCCGGAACGCCACGCGGCGTCGTGCCCAAGTAGGTGTGGGCCGCCGGATCGTGTCCGTCATGGTCGGCGACCTCGTATTGCTGGGCAATCGTCGGGCCAAGGATCTCGACCTTCTCGGCCGGAGTGCTCGGCCGGTGCAGGCCGGTGGCGACAAGAATCAAAATTCCTTCATGGGGAATGCCCGCGGCCTCCAAGGTCGCCAGCAGCGGTTCGAGGAGCAGCCGGTTGGGCACCGGGCGGGTGATGTCGCAAATGGCGATGCACGCGCTGCGGCGCCCCGCGCGAGTTCAGCCAAAGGCGGAGTGCCGCTCGGTTCGGCCAGGGCGCGGCGGACCGCAACGGCCGCATCGTGGATCGGCGGCACCGGCTGATAGCCGAGGCATTTTACTACATGGCGGTCCGGTAGTTCGACTTCCAAACCGGTCCGGCCGTATTCGAGACGCATACGCATGAGAAGATCCCTGTTGCCTGGAAAGCCCTCACCCCCTGCCCCTCTCCCGCAAGCGGGCGAGGGGAGTATTCGATGCATTCTATCATCTTTGGCCAAGAAATGAACAGGAGCCGCGTCGTGCGGCTCCTGGTTATGCGCTTTGGCTTGTTCGGCGGGCTGCCTTGCCCACGTTCGCCGGCAACCAACGTTCAGTTAGCCGCGACGGCGCCGTCCAGAGGCGCGTCGTTGGAGCGGAAAAGCTCCCAACCTTGCGGCGTGGACGCAAAGTGGTACACGCCTTCGCTCAGAGAATAGCGGGCCGTATCGTTTCCGGAACCGCGATCGAATTCGATGACCGTGCTGTCGGCCAACTCCACGTCCTGCGTCTGGCCGGCTTCCAACGAGTAGTTCTGGTCATTGACGGCGAAACCGAGCGTGGTTTGAGTCTCGGCCGGATTCACGATGCGGACGATCCTTGCGGCAGGTGTCGGAATCGGGCCAAAGTCAGTCGCCACCGACGCGCAGTCGCAGGAGCAAGCGCCGGGAACATAGTCAGAGCAGACGTTGTAGCAAGCGCTGTAATACCAGGGGCAGTCGTCAGAGCAGTAGTCACCGCAGTACCCGTCGTATCCGTATCCGCCCCAGCCATACCATCCGCCCCAGCCGTAACCGCCGTGGCCCCACCAGGACTTGCCGGGGAACCACTTCTTGTTCATGCCCTTGTAATTGGACTTGGCGAAGTTCTTGTTGAAGCCCTTGCCCGAACTTTTGTTGAAGTTCAGCTTGCTAGCAAAGTTCTTGCTGTTCGCCGCGTTGAGCTTGTTACTTTGCCCAAGCTTGTTCAGGCTGTTGAAATTGGTCTGGTGGAAGTTGTGAGCCGTGGAGGAATGGGAGTTGTGCGATGAACCGCCGGGACGAGAATGGTTGGCGTGCATACTGTGACTGCCGCTGGAGTGGCCGCCAGAATGGCCGCCGCCGGAATGGCCGCCCCCACCATGGGCCTGGGCCTCAGCGGTCAGGAGTGAAGCGGCGAGCGCAGCGCCACGGAAAAAGTCGTAAAAATGCTCTTCATGATCGAACCCTTTCAAAAATGGTTTTTTTGATTGCTGCTGAGCCGGCACCCGCCGACTCATCCTTCATCTCCTTGTACGGCGAGATTGGCGGGTGTTACAACGCGGCGAAAGAAAAGCCGGAAAGGGGCCGGAATAGCGGCAAAATGCACGGGAGAAGGGTGCGAGAATTGGAAGCGCGGCGGGACCGAATCCGGGGCAACCGGGGCAACCGCTTGCGGGTCGCGGGCACCCCGGATCTGGTCTCACCGTATCAATACCTGCTTCAGACAGGTTGCAAACCTGTCCTACGGAAGTTCCACCCGAAGGGTCACGATGCCCCAGGCCGGCACTTCGATGGCCTCCGGGGCACTCGTCAGCGGCTGCTCGCTGGCATCGCTCAGCCAGACGGCTTTGGGTTCGGGCTTGGACCAGGCGAGTTTCGCCACGGCATCCTTGCCGGAAGCGCCGTATAGCCGCACGATGATCGCCTTGCCGTCGTCGCTGGGTTTCAGGGCATTGACCAACACGCCGGCCGGTTCGACGCTCAGCCGCGCCGCCGCCGGCTTCTCGCCGCGGGCCGGCGCCACGATCAGCGGTTGGGTGGTCTCAAGGCCGAAACGCGCCGCCGCTACGGCGTCATAGGCTGCGTGCGGACGTAGATAGTATCGGAAAGTCGTCTCGCCCTGCTGGTCGGCCCGATAGTTCGTGTGCCAATGGTTGTTCATCACCCAAGAGTACAGCGTGGCCGAGGGCTCGATTGTTTTCAGGTAGGCATTGGGATTCGGCTGGCCGCGGGGCAGATTGGCCGTCAGGCCGCCAAGTTCCATGAGCGGTGCGTCGGACGTGACCCAAGTCACGCCGTAGTTGTCGTTGGAGACATCCACCCAACGCTCGACCGAGAACCAGTTCTTGCAGGCCCCAGGGAGTTGGTCCTTTTCCGGCCGAACCACGGCGCCGGGACTGTTGATGCGGACCTGCGGATTTGGCACGTTGAAGGCAAAACCGAAGTGGACGCCCTCGATCGCACGGACCGGGAGCTTATCGACCATGTCGATGATTTCGACGCGGTCGAGGCCGTCGATCATGCGGACCTCGCGCACCAGCCGCTTGCAGCCCGGCGCGGCGGACTCGACCACCAACGACGCCACCAACGGGCCGGCTTCCTTGACGGAGATCTTCGCCGGCCCGCTGGCCTGCGCGTCCTTCACGTTGCCGCCGGGGAGATAGATGTAGTTGTTGATCGGGCCCTTGGCCAAGTCGGCAGCCACGCCGCTGTGTTTCAGACTGACGATCGCGCCGCTGGCTGGGTCCAACTTTAGGCTCAATGTAGAATTCTTCAACTCGAGCCCCTCGGCCCGGGCGGAACCGCTGCCAACTGCTGCCGCGTGGACCCTGAACCGCCTCGCGGCAAACGGCGGAATATTATCGGCCAGGAAAACCAGTTCGCCCGTGCTCAATCGCTGCGATGGCACGACCTGCCCCCGATCGTCCTTCACCCCACCGCCCTTGGTCTCCTTGGGCAGCGTGACCAGATCCGTCCGCGGCCAAGACGACGTGTTGAACACGTCCACCGCGCCGTTGCCAGTGTCATGCGGGGCGAGGACCCGCTCCAGCAGCTTCCGCGATTGCCGATCGGCGTCCAGGGCGTAGGCCTGCTTGTACTTCCACTGGGTCTTGACGAAAGGCAAATCGGGCTGGCTGACGCTGTTGTAGGCGCCCCAGGTGTGCTCGCTATAAAGGGCGAGGTTCTTCCAGGCGGCCGCAAAATCGGCGGCGGGAAAATCGGCCATGCCCTTCACGGCCCAGATCGTCTCGGTTTGCAGGAGCCGGTCGGCCGAGTGCCGGTTCATGCCGGTTTCGCGGGCGGAGGAGGCCGCCCCGTCCTCCCAGTACGGCGTCAGATCGCCGCGATAGGTGGGCAATTTATCGGCGTAACGCTGCTCGAAGGCGTGGAAGGCCTCGCTCGTGGTGGCGATGATCAGCCGCGGATAGGCGTGCTTGGCGTTCCACTCCCGCACGAGATCCATGACGGCTTCGTCGGGCGGTCCATTGTCGCCCTTGGTCCAGCGGAGTTGCACGATGTCGTAGGGATACTTCACACTGTCGAGGCGGTGCAAAAGGAACGGTAGCGCGACCATGATCGACCCGAAACCGTGACCGATCGAATAACCGCCCTGCGCGCCCAATACAGCACCTTCTCACGGCCCGAGGGCGACTGCCAGTAAAACGGATTGTGTTCCCATTGCACGCGCACATAGCCGATGCGGTCGCCGTCCATGTTGGCCCAGTTTGCATTGGGACCGTTGGAAATATACTTCACGCCGTTTTGGGCCAATGCGGGCACGACGCCCCAGGTCAGTCCCGGCACGTCGCTGATCATCATCGAATCAACCTTCACGCCGCAGCGGCGGCCCAGCGCGGTGGCAAAGAGAACTGCCGCACCAGTTCCTCGCCGCGGCTGAGGCCGGTCAGCAGGTTGGCGTACATGGCATCGATGCCGATATTGCCGTCGCGGACGGCCTGCTCGAACTCCTTTTCCTGCTCGGGTGTGGCAACGGCGTGAAAATTCTCGTAAGGAATCATCACTTCCAGGTTCCACTTGAACCGCGACCCGGCCGGATAGTCCTTCGTCTGACGGATGAGTTCCAAGGCCCGCAGCACGTTATGGGCCTGTTTCTTGGCGATATTCGGCTGGATGTCGGTATAGCCGATGTCGTTGTGGGAGTGCATGAGGATATAGACTTCCCACTTTCGGGTCGGTTCCGCGGCCGTGGCAGTTGTAGCGGCAGCCAGGACGAACAATGCGAGTGACCAGGTTTTCATGCTTTGCTTCCTCAAGGCGGGAGTGACGGACGGAAGGATCAACACACGGCAACTAGATCATAGCGGCACGAGGTTGTCTTCACAACTTCCGAATGGCAAACGCATACGCCCCCATCGCCACGGCCTCGCTCGTCCCCAACCGCGAGAGGCCGACGGCCGTGCGCTGCAAGGGGTCGTACTGGACGGTCCGCGTGCTGCCGGGCACGACGAGCGTTCGCGTCTGGCCCTTGAGGAACAGCTCGCGCTGGTCCGGATCTTCGATGTTGAAGGCAACCGGAATGAGCCGCCGCAAGAGATTGTCGCCCTTGACGTAGACGTCGTTCATGGCATTGACCAGTGGCGGCAGAAACAGCCCGGCGGCGCTGAAATGCCGCCGCCGACCACCGCCAGCCCGTCGATCAGCGTCAGGGCCTGGGCGATCGCGTCGCCGACCACTTCGCCCAAGCGGCGAAAGGCCTCGACCGCGGCCGCGCGATGGCCGGCGGCCTGGCCGGTCCCGATTTCATAGATCGTCTTCGGCTCGGGGGCTTCGTCCAGCTTCAGTCCGGCGACCTGAGCGTAAACCCGGCGGACGGCACGGATGGACGCGCCTTCCTCGGCGTTGATCGACGGATCGAGCTTGTTGCGCAACAACCAGGCCTCGCCGCCGACCGAGTTGTCGCCCAGAAACAGTTCGCCGTCGCGGACGATGCCGGCGCCAAAGCCCGTGCCGAGTGTAACGCCGAACAGATTCTTATAGCGCTTCGGGCTGCCGGCCCTTTCCAGCAGATCGTTGACGTAAGGCAGAAAGCCGGCGATCGCCTCGCCATAGACGAACAAGTCGCCGTCGTTGTTGATGAACACCGGGATGCCGAAGCGGTCTTCGAGCATCGGCCCCAGGGCCACGCCGCCGCGAAAGGCGGGCAGGTTCGCCATATTGTTGATGATGCCCGCCGGATAGTCGGCCGGCCCGGGGAAGGCGAAACTGATCGCCACGGGCGATTGCGGGCACTGGGCCTTGACCTGCGTAAAGCCGCGGACAATGTTCGCCAGGCAGCGGTCGAGTTGATCGGCCTCGCTGGGGATGTTGATCGGGTCAAAAAGGAGTTGATTGCCGCGGATGGCGGTGAACCTGAGGTTCGTGCCGCCGGCGTCCAACGTCATGACAATACGGGGATCGTGGGAAATGTCCATCAGCGCGTGATTTTCCAATGGCCGGAGATCAGTCTAGCAGGCCAGTATAATCGATCCCTGTCCGGCAGGCCACCAGGGCACCAGGGCACCGCAGCGAAATCCTTGGTCCTTTCCGGCAGAAAGGACCTACTGTCGGTTACTCCCAGCGTGTTTCAGGTTCAGCCAGATAAGCCTCATACGCTGCTTTCAGCTCAGCGACATCGACGGCGGCCGCGTGGATCCATAAGCGATAGTGCAAGTGGATCGGCTTGCCGGGCTGGAACGTCTTTCCGTGCACGCCCGGCCAGCCGACGCACAAAGCGCCGTAATGCCGCGTCAGCCAGGTGGGCGGATAGTCGGGATGATCGCGAGGAATGAAGATCGCCGCCCCGCCGACCATGAGTACATGGTGCCCGTGTTGCGCCCGGCGAACTTGCAGGTCAGGTCGGCCCAGGGCAAGGGCGTATCGGGCAGGTCCTTCGCAGCGGCCCCGGCCGGCATGGTGATCGTCGAGTCCTTCTCGTTCTTCACGGCGAAGCGAACGGTCAGGCCACCGTAGCTCTTGTCCTCCGCCCCGCGGAGCGTGATCGGCCGATCGACCGGGATCGAGGTGAAGTCGAGATCGAGGATTCGCGCGGTGGACGTTGCTTTGGCCGCCTGGATCCAGACCCGTTCGATCATCACCTTGCGATCGCCGACGAACCAGCCGTTCTCCACGCCCAGCGCCGCGGCCAGCGGGCCTGTATCCCGCCCGAGCCAGCGAACGAACTGCTGCTGGATGTCCTTGTACTCCCACAGATCGAGCTTCTCGTCGCCAATCTCGACGTGCGGCCAGGCCCAGAAGACGCCGTGATGATGATAATGGTCTTTGGGAAAATCGTCGGTCAGGACTTCACCGTTGAGGCCCCACAGGGGATGGATGTAGCACGCCCGGCTGCGGCGAGTATCTTTTGCCGGGACCTTCTCGTCGGTGATCATGCCATGGTTGTAGACGAGCACCGGTTTCTTCTGCTCGGTGAGTCGCAGCGAAGCCGGACTGTCGTCCGAAAACGCGAACGCGGCTGGAGTGTCCGTAGCTGCCGGCGACGCTTCAAGACAGAAACGTCGCGGCCTGGGAGCGTCGTCCGCTGGGGGGATAACAGCCACGATCCGGCCGCCATCGCGCTGCTTGGTCCCATCGGCGGCAATCTTCGCAACGGCTTGAGCCGGCAGCCGATTGCCGGGCTTATCGACCTCGACCAACTGCCAGCCGTTGCTCTTGTGAACTTTCTCGGGCAGGTCCACGGCGATATGGAGCGTCACCCTGGAGGCGGGGACGACAAGGATGGGAGAATCGGAAGCGGCACGCGCGGTACTGGGAGGAAGTGCCGAGACGACCAGACCGAACGAAACAACGAAAAAGGCGGATGTCGTTTTCATAAGTCCTATTCTACCAAAAGGTGCGACTAATAGCGACTGGCACCAGCGACCTGTCGCTTGCCAAAAGCTTGGCAATGGTCTAATGTAGTGATCAAATCCTTTGGAGGAAACACCATGCGCAACCTTACACTCCCTGTCCGCCCGTTGCGGTTTCACGATTCTGGCCTTGATAGTTCCTGCCGTGTTGAACTCCGCTTCCGCAGCCACCTTGGAAGTCGGACCTGGCAAGCCATTTACGCGGATCGAAGAGGCCAATGCCAAGGCCCAGGCGGGCGACGTGATCCTGGTCTATCCGCGCACCGGCGGCCGACCGTACAACAACACGGCCGTCTTCGTGCGGCAAAAGGACCTCACCTTCCGCGGCCTTCCGGGAGCGGCCAAACCGTACGTCGCGATCAGCGGGGCCGACCTCGACTACAGCGGCGAGGGCAGCACGCCGCGGGCCATCTTCCAGTTCAACCTGGGCGCCGACAACTGCACGCTGGAAGGCTTCGAACTGTCCAAAGCCCACAACTCCAGCCATAACGGCGCCGGCGTGCGGATCAACCAGGCCAATCACGTGGCCATCCGCAAATGTTCGATCCACGGCAACGACATGGGCATCATGTCCAACGGCGACGGCAGCCTGGCCACGGCCGTCGATCAACGGATCGAAAACTGCCGCATCTATCGCAACGGCGATCCGGCCGAACCGGGCTACAGCCATAACCTGTACCTCGGCGGCACGAGTGTCACCCTGCGGTTCTGCGAGGTCCACCACAGCCTCACGGGCCATAACGTGAAGAGCCGGGCCCATCACACGCGGGTCGAATATTGCTACGTGCACCATTCGGCCAACCGCGAGTTCGACCTGGTCGACGCGGCCGAGACCGCCCGGCCGCAGAGCGACGCCGTGCTGCTGGGCAACGTCATCGTCAAGGACCCCAACTGCAGTGGGAATCGGGCGGTAATCCAGTTCGGCCAGGACGGCGGCAAGCAGCACGATGGCACGCTGTACGTGGCGCTGACTACGATCGTCACGCCCTTCATTTCGCCGGTCGTGGAACTGTCAACGTCCGACGCGAAGGCGCGGCTGCTGGGCAACGTCGTCGCCAGTCGCATTCGCCAGGCGGGCCAGAAAGTGGCCGGCGTCGGGCACCATGTACTCATGGTCGGCGGCGCCGCGATGCAGAATATCGGCGGCGAAGCGAACTGGTTCTGCGGCGATTTTTCCGCCCAGGGAACGGGCTTGGACGCCAACCGCAACCATTTCGAGCCGGCGGCCGACGATTTGTTTCTCGGCCCGTACGACGATAACTATCGATTGGCGCCGCGGGCCGCCCAGAGGATGACGGTTGCTTCTCCGGCCGAGTTGCTGGAACTGCCATCGGTGCCGGGGCTTCCCGACGCGGCCGCCTTGCGGCCCCTGGCGTGGCAGTATCATCATCCGGCGGGAAGCGAGAAACGCCCCAAGGAAGCAAGCCTCACCGCCGGGGCATACGCGCGACCTGCGGGCCGGCGGTAAAAGTAGCAGGCACACTCCGTGTGCCTGCTACTTTTCGTGCCGCCGCAATACCCGCTTGACCTCACGGCACGAGACGAATCTCCCCCTTCTCGATCAGTTCCAGGAACTCGCGATTGCTGTCCAACAACTCCGTGAGGCTGGCCATTTCCGGCGGCGTGAACCAGTGGATCGACTCGACCTCGCGCGGATTGGGCGCCGCTATGGCCGTCTGGTCCATATCAGCAAGCCACCAGGCGAGATGGACCTTCCAGGCAGTCACGCATTCCCAGAGCCGCCGCAAGGGGCGGATCTGAATGTTCACTTCCTCGCAGACCTCGCGGATGACCGCGCTCTCTTCCGTTTCACCCTCTTCGATGCCGCCGCCCGGAAAACAATAAGTCAGCGGGGCGATCACGTGCCGGGAGCGGCGGATAACCAACATCCGGCCATCGCGGACGACAATCGCCACCGCGCCGCGGCGGCCAGGAGTTTCGGGAATCTTTTCCATTCGGCCGCACCCTACGGCTTCTGCAGGACCCGTCGAACGCAGCGGAAGCCGATCATGTCGCGGTGAAAGCAGGCGTCCGCGGAACCGGGGCTTTGGCCCACGCGGGAGGCCGAGCGGCAGTCGTCGGCCCGCGAGTTCCACGCCCCGCCGCGGAGCACGCGCCGCGGGCCGTCTTCCGGGCCGCGGGGGTTGCTCGTCGAGCCATCCTGCGCATAACCCTTCTCGTACACGTCGTTGCACCACTCGGCCACGTTGCCGTACATGTCGTACAGACCCAGGCATTCGGCTTTTTCTGGGCGACGGGGTGCGTTTCACGGTTCGCATTGTCGGCAAACCAGGCGTATTGCGAGAGCTGACGGTTGTCGGAACCAAAACTGTAGTCGGTGGTTGTGCCGGCACGGCAGGCATATTCCCACTCGGCCTCGGTGGGGAGACGGTAGCCGTTGGCGGCGAAGTTGCACGCGCCGCTGTCTTCGTCGTAGCACGGTTCGAGCCCTTCCTCCTGCGACCGCTTGTTGCAGTAGAGCGCGGCATCGCCCCAACTGATCATCTCGACCGGCCGGTCGGGACCCTTGAACTTCGATCCGTTGATCGGGACCAACTTGGCGTAGTTGGCCTGCGTCATCTCGCAGCGGTCCATCAAGAACGCGTCGATCTCGATCTCGCGGACGGGCGATTCGTCTTCCTTGCCGTCGGTGCTGCCCATCTTGAAGCGTCCGGCCGGGATGAACACCATGTCGATGCCGCTCTTGGTCGTGACGATCTCCGGCGCGGCGGCATCTTTGGCCGATTCATCCGCGTTGCGGCAGGAAAGGCCCGACACGCAGAGCGCCGCCAGCAGGAGCCACAGGCGAGCGTCTCTCATTTCGCCACCGGGAACCAGTCCGGCTCCTTGTTCGATTTGCCATCGCTGGTGATGGCCACCCAGCGGTCGGTCTTGGCGGCGTCGGCCACGCAGATGTTCCAGCCCGCGGCCTTGACGCCCACCATTTCCGGAGCAAGCCCCATCGTGGCCTTGTTCGGTCCGCGGGAAAAGGCCACGTAGCGGCTGTCGGGCGACCAATCGATGTGATAAATGTGGATCGGGTTCTCGCTCGTCACCACGTCGCGGGCATGGGTCACTCTCGGCTTTCCATCCACGACTTCGAAGTCGGCGACGCGAAGCACGGTGTCGTCGGAGCCCCAGGCGATCTTCTTGCCGTCGGGGCTGAGGTCAGGACGGCACCCCGGGATGTTGAGATTGTAGACGCCCTGGCCGTGGGTCTCGATCGCCAGAATGCCGTGCCCGCAACCCATGCCCGCGTGAACGGTGGAAACAAACCAGTTGCCGTCCAGCGTGCAGCAGACATTGTAAAGGTGGTACAGGTCGCGGTTGACGTGTTGTTCGGTCTTGCCGGTTGACAGATCGTAGAGGAAGAGGCCCTTGGTGGCAAAGTCCTTGTACTGAACTTCGTCGACCTCGTCCTTCAGGTAGACGATGGCCTTGCCGTCGGGCGTCCAGCAGGGATCGCGGCCGGCCTCGGCCACGCGGATGCGGCCGCTGCCGTCCAGATTCATGAGGTAGACGTTGCGGCGTTTCGCCTTGCCCTTGCCCTCCTCGAACTCGAAGGTGATCTTCTTGCCGTCCGGAGAGACGTGCGGATAGTTTTCGTTGCCGCCGGGCCGAGTAAGAATGACGGGGTTCGAGCCGTCGGCATTCCTCACGACCAGGACCCAATGATTGTCGCGGTAGCTTTCATGGACGATCCGGTAGGGGCAGTTTTTCAACTCGGCCAAGAGTTGCGGATCCTCGGGGGCTGCCGCCGATGCGACCCCCGCGATGGCGGAGAGCGACGCCAAGATTGCGCCCCATGCTAATATGATTTGTTTCACGGTTCTTCCTTTCTTGCGTTGGATCGAAGTGGAAATCACTTGCCATGATAGCATTTCGCTCCGCGATATGCCATAATCGGCACGTACCGACGATTCATCTTCCCCGCCACGAGCCCCACCGATGCGACCGCTGCCCAAAATCCTCGCCGCCATTATCCTTGCCAGCTTCGCCGCCGAATCATTTGCCGCCGGGCCGTCGCGTCCGTCAGGCCACTGGCTCACGGCCACCGCCGAGAAGCTGCCGCGTTGGCGGGGTTTCAATTTGCTGGAAAAATTCTACTCCGGTGGTGGCCGACGGCCGTTTCTGGAGGAAGATTTCCGGCTGATCTCGAAGCTCGGATTCAACTTCGTACGTTTGCCGATGGATTACCGCTGTTGGATTCGCGGCGGAAACTGGGAGGAGTTCGATGAGACGACGCTCGCCGAGATCGACCAGGCCGTCGCCTGGGGCCAGAAGTATGGCATCCACGTCTGCATCAACTTTCATCGCGCGCCCGGCTACACGGTTGCCAGCCCGCCGGAGCGGACCAACCTCTGGAGCGATCCGGAAACGCAGCGCGTGTGTGCCAAACACTGGGCCACGTTCGCCCGCCGTTACCGCGGCATCCCCAACGAGCGACTGAGCTTCAACCTGATGAACGAGCCGGGCCAGGTCGATGCGAAGGCCTACGTGGCGGTCGTCCGCCAACTGGCGGAGGCCATCCGCGGCGAAGACCCCAAGCGGCTGATCATTGCCGACGGTCTGCAATGGGGCACCGCTGCCGTGCCTCAGTTGGGTGAGATACATATCGCTCAGGCGACGCGCGGCTATACACCCATGGAGATCAGCCATTATAAGGCAACTTGGGTGGGTGGCGATCGCTTCCCCTATCCACAATGGCCGCGCGTGCTGCCTCCCAACGGCACCTTGCTGAGTCCGTTGAAGGAGGAAGGCTCGTTTCCGCTTACGATTGATGGCCCGTTCGCGTCGGCCACCGACTTGCGGCTGCACGTGCTGACGGTATCGACGCTCGCCCGGTTGGTGGTCGAGGCCGACGGCAAGCCGGTCTTCCAGAAGCGGTTCCAGTGCGGCCCCGGCAAGGGGGAATGGAAGAAGGCGGAGTACAAGCCGCAGTGGCAGGTCTACCAGAACCTCTACGACCGTGACTATACGGCCACGATTCCCGCATTGACCCGGCAGGTCCGCATTCGTGTCACGGAGGGCGACTGGCTTCAGATCGGCCAGATCGGCCTGAAGCCGGCGGACGCGGCCAAGGAGACCGTCGTCGACCTCAAGCAGGAGTTTGGCAAGAGGCCCCAGCCGTTTCGCTTCGCACCCGGCATGACCGGTGGCCCGATCTTCGGCCTGCCCGTGCAGGACCGGGCCTGGCTCTGGAAGCAATGCATCGAGCCCTGGAAAACGTTGGAGGCCCAAGGGATCGGCGTCATGGTGGGCGAATGGGGCGTGTATAATAGGACACCGCACGACGTCGTCCTCCGCTGGGCCGAAGATTGCCTCGCCAACTGGCAGAAGGCGGGCTGGGGCTGGGCGATGTGGAACTTCCGCGGTTCCATGGGCGTGCTGGACAGCGAGCGCCGCGACGTCCGCTACGAGGATTTCGAGGGGCACAAACTCGACCGCAAGTTCATGGACTTGTTGCAACGCTACTGAACTGACGATTCTTCAATTTCCAATGGAGGCAACGATGAACACTTCGCGACGACGTTTCTTGCAGGCAAGCATGGGGCTGGCGGCCAGTTGGGTCCTCCACCCGGCGATTCGGGCCGTAGGCGCTCCGCAGCCGAAGAAGATCCCAATCGCGCTGCAACTCTACGCGGTCCGCGGCGATTTCGCCCGCGACGTGCCCGGTACGCTCAAGGCGGTGAGCAAGCTCGGTTACGAGGGCGTCGAGCCCTGGGGCTACGCCGGCACGCCCAATGTGTTCCAGGAGTATAGCGCCAAGCAGCTCAGGAAGATGCTGGACGACAACGGGTTGAAGTGCTGCGGCATGCACCACCAGCTCAAGGCCCTTGAGCCGGACTGCCTCGGCGTCACCATTGAGAACAACCGGATCCTCGGCAACCGCTTCCTGATCGTAGCCGCCGCCCCGGAACGGATGAAATCGGAAGAGGCCATCCTCGGATACGCCAAACTGCTGAACGAGACGGCGAGGAAGCTTCAGGCGGAGAAGATGCGGGTCGGCTACCACTGCCATCCGTTCGACTTCGCCAAGATTGGGGGGCGTTTCGCCTGGGACATCCTCTTCAGCCACAGCGATCCGGACGTCATCATGCAGTTGGACGTGGGCAATTGCCTTGCCGGCAACGGCGACCCGCTGGCCATGTTGCGGAAGTTCCCCGGTCGCACGCTGTCGATCCATATCAAGGAGCACCAAGAGAAGACGTTCGACAGCAAGTTCTACCAGGAGGTCTTCCACCTCTGCGAGACGAGCTGCAAGACGGAGTGGTACATCGTCGAGATGGGCGGTGACGGGGGTGTTGGCATGGACATCCCGTGCAAGGCCTTGGCGGATTTGCACGGCTTGGGGAAGTAATCTTGTAGGGTGGGACAAGCCTTGCAGCAAGCGCCGACCCACCATTTTGGATGGAAAAACTAAATTACGGTGGGCCGGCGTTCGCCGACCCGGAGTACCGGGTACCCCGGATCTTGTCCCACCCTACCGAAGCGAGGTTGAATCATGAGCAACAAAGGTAATCTCCACCGCCGCGAGTTTCTCGGCGCGGCGGCGGCCGTCGGCGCGGCGGCCATCATCCCGCGAAGCGCCTTGGGTGGGCCGAAACACGTCCCGCCCAGCGAGAAGGTCCATATCGGCTACGTCGGCTGCGGCTCGCAAGGGCTGCGCCAACTCATGCCCACCCTGGAGCATCCGGCGGTCAAGATCGTGGCCGTTTGCGACCCCAATCGCAAGAGCGACGACTATGTGGAATGGGGCCCCCATGAGCTCAACGACAGGATCCGCAAGTTCCTCGGCGATGCGAACTGGGCGGCCGGCGCCCGCGGCGGACTCTGCGGTCGCGAGGTGGGCCTGGAACTGGTCAACCGGCATTCCGCCAAACAGGGCCAGGCCGCGGAATGCCGGGCGTACGTCGATTTCCGTGAGATGCTCGACAAGGAGAAGGATCTTGACGCCGTGTACATCATGACGCCCGACCACCTGCACGGAGTGATCGCCATTCGGGCCATGCGGCAGGGGAAACACGTCGTCACGCACAAGCCGATTTCCAATGTTTTCGATGAGGTGCGAATCGCCCGCGACACGGCCCGGCAGACCGGCGTGGCCAGCCAGCTCTTCTGTATGGCCAACGCGCCGACGACGCCGCTGCTCTGCGAGTGGCTCGGGGCACCCGGTACCCCGGGTCGCGGCGCGATCGGCGCGGTGCGGGAAGTCCACAACTGGTCGACGCGTCCCTTCTGGCCGCAGGGCATGACGGAGTTCCCCGCCGAGAAGCCGGCCGTGCCCGAGGGCCTCGACTGGGATCTCTGGCTAGGCCCCGCTCCGTACCGGCCTTATCACCCGGCCTACGCCCCGGTCGTGTTCCGCGGCTGGTACGACTTCGGCAGTGGCGCGCTGGGCGACATGGGGCACTACAGCTTCCACCAGATTTTCGAGATGCTGAAGCTGGGCTCGCCTTCGAGCGTCGAGGCCCGCCGCAGCCAGTTCTGGAAGATCGAGAACTTCACCTGGCACAAGCAAATCAACCGTGTGTCGTACCCGCGGGCCTCGATGATCCGCTGGGAATTTCCAGCCCGGGGCGAGCTCCCGCCGGTGGCACTGTGCTGGTATGACGGCGGCCTGCGTCCGCCCTTGCCTGCCGAGCTCGAAGCCGACGGCGAGGAGATGCCCGAAGAGGGCCTGCTCTTGGTCGGCGAACGGGGGAAGATCCTCGCCGGCTTCTCCGGGGCCAACCCGCGCTTGATATCCAAGGCCCGCATGCGGGAATTCCGGCCGCCGCCGGCCAGCCTGCCGCGCCCGTCAGCGAGTTGGATCAGTTCGTCCGCGCCTGTCGCGGCGAGGGGCCCTCGGCGGCATGTTTCGAAAAGGCCTATCCTTTCGCCGAAACGATCCTGCTGGGCACGATCGCCCTCCGCGTGGACAAGAAGCTGCGGTGGGACGCGGCCAAGATGGAATTCACCAACTCGGCCGCGGCCAACCAGTTGAGGTTCCGCAAGAACCGCCCAGGCTGGGAGGTGTAAGCGTGAGGTGGATGCAATGAAAGAACAATCGGTTATCACGTTACTCGTCGCCATAAGCTTGCTGGGACGACTTGCTCCGGCGGCAGAACTCGAGTTCGATAAGGCGGTTCAGTTTGCCCAGGTCGGGATGTTCGTCCCCGGCCTGCCCGGATGGGAAGATTCCGTGGGGAAAGATGTGTCCTGTAAACCGCTACCTTACATCCCGGTCCCTGGGTTTCAGTTGGATCCGCAGACAATTCCAGCAGATATTTTCGCCAGTGCGTTTTCCACGCCAAACGTCGCTTTGCCACCAACGTATTTCTCAGTCTCTGGGTTCCGGTCGGATTCACGGATAATATCAGCAAATACTCCCCCCGATCCGTATCCCCCACCAAACGTGCCTTCCGGTCCAGAGAAACAAAGCGTTGAATCTGCATTCCGTTTCCTAGCAACCCGAAACGCAATTGATCAAATACTTGGGGAGAGTACGGCCGAAGATGAAGCCAAGATGCGCGATTGGTATACCCAGCGCAGCAAGCAGTGGGATTCGTTCCTCAAAGAATCGGATAAGCCTATAGATGGTCTTGTCTTGGAAGCTCGACAAACGAAAGACTGGCCTGGCGCCGGTCGCGGCACGGTTTTGCTACTCTCACTCAAGAACATCAGTGAGAAGTCGCATGAATTTGGTTGGGTCAGTGGTCGCCCATTTCTGAGTGTGGCATGGCCGGAAGTCCTGGTCCGAAACGAGAAAGGCAAACTGGTCAAACTGAGCGAAAAGGGACTGAAGTTCTATTCATCGCGATTCTTTGGTGGTAGCGGGATGACAGGAGCAAGTCTCTGGCCGGGCTGTGCTTGGGGGGAGTTGCTTGCGATCGGCGAACATTTTGATCTCACGAAGCCAGGCACGTACACTGTCCTCGCGAGCGCTTTCCTAGGTCTGCAAGGCAGCCAGCGGCTAATCGCCAAACCGGTCATCCTGGAAGTTCCAGATCCCGCAACCGCACGTCGCGCCGACGATCAGCCCCGGAAAGCGGAGGCATCTCTGGAATCGAGAAACATCACGCCATATCGTGCCGATAAAGAGTGGTCTGGACTGATGGCTCGGGCTGGGAAGCCATACAAGGGCTGGGGCGTCGATGCGAGGCTTTCTCCAAGTAACCCGAAAGAAGTGAGGCTGGCCGTGTCTTTCATGTATGTCGGCCCGCTGATGTCGGCTGATCACGTTGGTGTTCGGCCTTCCCAAGACGGCGTATATCCGGACACGGCCGACATCCTTTTTCGCGATTTGACAGGGAAGATACGGCGATTCGCTTGGTCCTTTGGTCCCGCGGTATCGAGTGTCCTGTCGCCCACGTACGATTATATGTGGCCAGGCGATGGTGTCGGCGGCTTGGCTTCTCTTTCACAGTTTCTCGATCTCTCGAAGCTAGCGGACTATACTGTGCTCGTCGCTCTTCCATCGTCCGATAGGGCCGATTACAAATTGATTTCAAGACCCGTCAAACTCACGGTGCCCGATCAGGGAAAGTATGTTTCTCCCATCCACTACCGGCCGCGGCGGGGGGTCTTCGCCGATCCGATCCCCTTCTTCTGGAAGGGCGAATACCATGTCTTCTACTTCGCGGTGGCATCGGCAAGGTGCCCTGGGAGCACATCGTCTCCAAAGACCTGGTCCACTGGCAGGAACTGCCCGCGGCGCTGGTCTCCGACGGCGATCCCAAGGGACCGGACGGCGGGCAGATGTTCACCGGCAGCGTGGTCCAGGGCGAAGGGGCTTTCCACATTTTCTATACGGGCGACAACGGGGCCAACCCCGCCGGCACCGAGTTCATCCTCCACGCCACGACCACGGACCTCCTCCACTGGACCAAACACCCCGAGGACATGATCGCTCCCGACGGCATCAACTATGCCAACAAACGGGAGCGCGATTTTCGCGATTCCTACGTTTTCTGGAACAGCGGCGAGAAGCAGTACTGGATGGTGCTCTGCGCCAATAGCCTTCGCGGAGGCGGGGCCGGCCTGGCCGTCTCCAAGGACCTCAAGACCTGGCGCCAGGTCCGGGCCCTGGAAGCCCCGAACCAGGAATGTCCCGACATGTTCAAGATCGGCGACACCTGGTATCTCATCGGCGGCGGCAACTACCGCTATAGCAAGGATCCGCATGGGCCGTACCGGGACCCGGCCTTCAACAACGTCATCGATCGCCCCTTCATCTATGCCGGCAAGCGGATGTTCGACGGCCACCGGCATATATGGGTCGGCTGGCTTTGGGACCGGGCCGGTTTTTGCGATGCCGGCGGTTCGCAATGGGGCGGCACGCAGTGCCTGCCGCGCGAGTTGTACCCCGGCCCGGGCGGACAACTCTATTGTCGCCCTGTGCCGGAAGTGACGGCCGTCTTCAGCCGTACCGTCCTTGATTTGGCCGGCAAGCCCGTGCCGGCCGCCGTGGAGGTGCCCGACAATTACATGCTGCAATGCAAGGTCCAAGTGGATCCGAAAGCCGTCTTCACGTTGACCATGCGGCAGGCGGACGAGCCGGGCTCCGGATACCGGCTTATCCTACGGCCCGGAAAACAGGAAGCCGAGATCGCCGGCAAGAAGTTTCACGAGCCCCGCCGCATCGAGTTGGACGCCTCCCGGCCGATCGCCATCCAAGCCTTCGTCCAGGGCTCGATGATCGAGACCTTCATCAACGATCGCTATGCCTTCTCCTGCCGCGGTTACGACTACGTGACCGGCCGCCTGAGCCTCTCGGTCAACGGCGGCGCCATGAAGGTGCTAGATCTGAAGGTCAAGGTCGATTAAGCGCCTACTTCCAGTCGTCGGTGCGGAAAGGCGAGGCCGGCAGGCCGGCCTTGTTGACCAGGTTGCAGGGCGGGTTGTTCGCCCAGGCGTAACGCACCGCCACCGGCGCTGAAACGGCGGGGCTCGACACGACCACGGTGTCGCCGACGATCTGGGCGTCGGCCCGGACGAACTGCTTGTCCGTCCCGGCAATGGCAAAACCGGTCAGCTTGCCACCGTCGCGTGCGGCCAGGCCGCAACCGTAATTGAACTCGACGACGATCTTGCCGCCCTCCTGGCGACTCGACTTGTAGAGCGGCCCAGAAGCAATGACGTCCTTGCCGTAGGTCTTGGCCAAGGCCCATTGGGCCAGCCGCCTGCCGACATCCTGCTTATTGTGCGGGTGGATGTCGTTGGCCTCGCCGATGTCGATCGTGATGGCCATGCCGGTGTTCTTCACCGTGTCCAACAGCTTGAGAAACTGCTCACGCTCCAAAGGCCAGCCGCCGACGGACTCGGCGGGCTGTTTCTGCCGGCCCATGAAATTGGGCAACTGCACGAACAGGAAGGGGAAGTCGCCCTGCTTCCAGTCGTCGCGCCAGTTGGCAATCAGGGTTGCGAGCTGAATGCCATAAATGGGTGAGCCGGCATTCGATTCGCCCTGATACCAGATTGCGCCGCGGAGGGCGTAGGGCGCCAAGGGGGCGATCATGCCGTTGTAGAGCGCGGCGGGGGCCCAAGGCGAAAGCCCGGGGTCCTGCGGCGGCTGGGGCTTCTGCTCCTTGAACTGCTTTCCGCTCGCCTTGGCCGCGTCGGCCGCCTTCTCCCAGTCGGCCAACTGCTTCTCGTACCGCACCTTCGCGTTTCCGTTGGCGTAGTCCTCCTCCTGCCGCCGCAGATCGCCGACCATCGATTTCAGTTCGGGCACGGCCTCGTGCGACTTGATGCTGGTCCAGGCTGTACCGGCGTGCCGCCCCAGGACGAATTGATCAAGCCCACCGGGACGTTCAGTTGCTTCTGCAGTTCTCGGCCGAAGAAGTAGGCCGCGGCGGAGAATCCGCCCACGGTCTGCGGGCTGCAAACGAGCCAATGGCCGTTACGTTGGGACTGCGGCTCCTTGGCCGGAATGTGATCGATGAAGTACATGCGGATCTGCGGATGTTTGGCGGTGGCGATCTTGGCCTCCTTGTTCGCGACACCCCAGACCGACATTTCCATGTTCGACTGGCCCGAACAGAGCCAAACTTCGCCCACCAGCACGTTGTTGCGGGTCACCGTAACAGTTTTGCCCTTCACCTGGAGTTGGAGCGGCTCGCCGGGCTGGAGGGCGTCGAAGCAGACCGACCATTTTCCGTCGGCTGCGGCGGTGGCGGTCTTGGTTTGGTCGCCCAGTGTCACGGTCACGGCCTCATTCGGATCGGCCCAGCCCCAGACGGGCAGCGCAACGCCGCGCTGCAAAACCATGTGGTCGCCGAAAACACTGGCCAGTTTCACTTCGGCCGACGCGACCGCGGCGAGGCCCGTCAGAATGAGAAAGGTAGCCAACAGTTGTCGTAGGATGTTGCTCATCATCGTCGTAACTCCTTAAAGGTGGGGTTGTGGGGAAGGGTCTACGGCTCAAGAAGCAATTTCGAGCCGTGGGGTCAAGGTTCTGATTTTACCTAGAGAACCGGGCCAATGCAAACTATTTACGGAGAGTCGGCAGCCTTCGCCCGTCGCATCCACTCCGGCAGCCAGTTCCAATTCCAGTTCATCACGCTGACGATGCTCGAATAGTCGTCGGTCCAGAGCGGCACGCCGGGCTCGGGTTCGAGCGGTTTCCACTCCACGTTCTCCTTGAGCCGGCCCAGGTCCGCCGGCGTTCGCGCCAGCACGGTCCACGTCGACGACGACTTGCCGGCGGCCGCTTCATCGCAATCGTCGCGGAGCCGGGCCACGACGCCCAACGCGGCGGCCGAGCCGGCGACGACCGGCTCCAGCCGCAGGTGCCGGTTCGACACGTGCACCATCAGCAATCCGTGGGGGGCCAGCTTCTGCAAGTACATCTCCACGGCCTCGCGCGTGATCAGATGGATGGGAATCGCGTCGGAACTGAAGGCGTCGATCAGCAGCACGTCGAATTGGCCGTCGGGCTCGCGGGCAAGCGTCAGCCGGGCATCGCCCATGCAAATCCGCGGCGATACCTTGCAGTTGGTGAGATAGGTGAAATACTTGGGGTCCTGCGCGATCCGCCGCACAGCCGCGTCGATCTCGAAATAGGTAAGCGTCTGCCCCCGCCGGGCGTAGGCGGCGACGGAACCGGTCCCCAGGCCCACGACGCCAATGCGGCCGTGGCGAAAGAATGCACGGCGATGTTCCAGGGCGTCGAAGACCTCGCCCACCGGCCCGCTGCGATGGTAATAGGTCCAGGGTTCGAGTGCGTCGTCGGGATCGAGGCTCTGCTGGCCGTGCATGGTCGAACCGTGCATCAGCGTGTGACAAACGAGCTGGCCTTGATCGCCGTCGTAATGACCTTTCTCGACGCGGAGGACGCCGAAGAAGCTGCGTGCCGAATAGATGACGTCGTCCCGGTCGCGGCCGATCACGCAGACCAGCAGGAGCGTCGCCACGGCGACGGCAAAGCGGACGCGGCGGCGCTGCAGCAGGAAGGCCAGGACCCCCGCCGCGACGATCCAACAGGTCACGGCCATCGAACTGGTGATCGCCAGAGCGAAGGGCTTCAGCCACTGCGAACTCCAATTCGCTGCCATTTTGGCCAGGCGTCCATGCGCGAGGGCGCAGGCGGCAAAGGCGAAGACCAGGCCTTGCAGCAGCATCAGCGCCCGATCACACCACCGCCAGAACCATTCATATCGGCCCGCGCGCGGCAGCGGACGCAGCAGGCAGGCCGCCACGAGCATCAGGGGGTATTCCAGCACGCTGTTGAAGATCAGCGGGGCCACGAGGGCGCAGAGCAGGCCGCCAGCGACGCCGCCGCCCGACATCCAGAGGTAATACTCGGTGAGGTGCTTGCTCGCCGGGCGGTCGGCGGCCATCGCCCCGTGACAGACCAGCGCAGTGAGAAAGAAGGCCGCCAGGTGCAGCGCCCCTAGGCCCAAGATACCGCGGGTTTGCAATGCTCCGCCGTAGACCGTGGCCGCCGCGCCGACGAGTGCCGCGGCCTGAAAAATCCGCACCAGCCAGAGCCATTTCAAGAGCGGCCAGCGGGCGAAAACCATGATGAACGAGAGTAGATAGAGCCCCAGCGGAATGGCCCACAGCAAGGGCACCGAGGCGATATCGACGGAAAGGTGCGCCGTGACGCCCATCAACAACGCCGAGGGCACCAGCGCCAGGGCCAGCCACCACAGGCGGCGGAGCAGCGTGAGCGGGGCATGGAAACCGTCGGGAAGCGAACCACCCTTTTCCGCTCGCGCGACATCCTCGGCCGCGGCCGGCCCGGCAACCGCCGCCGGACGCCTTCCGGCGATCCACATCGCCAGCGCGCAGAGTGTGAAGAAGGCCACCAGCAGCCCGTAGCCGGCGGTCCAGCATTCCGTTTGCACGGCCAGGGGCAGGCGCTTCTCGATCAGCAGCGGATAGGCCGCCAATCCGGCGAGGCTGCCGAGATTGCTGGCCGCATAGAGAAAATAGGGATCTTTCGCCAAAGCGCCCGCCGCAATGGGCAAACCAGACCTGCAACACCGGCGCGCTGGCCGAAACACAAAAAAACGGCAGCCCCACGCAGACCGTCAGCAGCAGCAAGAGCCAGGCGGCAGGGTTGCCCTCGCTGGGCGGCGTCCAGCCCTGGGACACGGCGATCGGCAGGCTGATCCACGGCAGGCACAAGAGCGCAATGTGCAACACGGCCTGCCGCCGCGGGCCAAGCCACTTCAGCGAGAGGTGGGCATAGATGTAGCCCGCCATCAAGGCGGCCTGATAAAAGACGAGGCACGTATTCCAAACCGATGGCGACCCGCCCAAGAATGGCAGCACCATCTTGGCGAACATCGGCTCGACGATGAACATCAGCGCCGCGCTGAGCAGGATCGTAGCCGCGAAAATGAGTTGTACGAGAATCATCATCAGCTTTCCGAATGTTCCTGTTTCGGCCGCTCATCGGCCTTGTGCGATGGGACCCCACACGGTCCGCAGCAGGTCGTAGATTTCCGGTTCGCTTATCTTGAGTTCCGCCCGATTGAAGGGAAAAAAGTCGTTCATTCCAAAATAGGCCTCGCTCATTTCCGCGAAGAATTCCTTGTGATCGGTGAGGGCGTAATGCCGCACGTGCTGCCCGGTAATGAGGAGGACCGAATCGCCATGCCCGCTCTTCTTGTAGCGCTCATAGGCCCGCAGGATGCGCGGATCATCGAAGCCCAGCACCTGGTCATGATAGGCATGCGCAAGTTCGTGCAGCACGCACCAGGGCTGCTCGTTGACCTGGCGTGCGCGGGCGAAATCGGCCGCATCGGGGAGGTGAACACAATGTGCCAGATCGCGCGAGTAGCCGTTCGATTCGAGCCAGTCGGCCGACGGATGGTATTGCATCGCGTGCAGATTGCCATGCGTCAGATCGAGGACGATCGTAACGGTCTTGAGCTTCGCCAGACGATCGGGGGCGACGACATAGGTGATGTCGCCCAGCTTCGCCTCCAGGAGCTTCAGGGCCCTCAGGCCCAGGACCTCGTTCGGCGCTCGAAGCAACCGATCGTCAACGCGGACAGTCCAACCTTCGATCTGCCGGACGCTGCGCGAGGTTGGCTTTTCGGGTAAGCGCTTCTCCTCCGCGCGGCCTGCCGCGAAAAGAAGAAATGCTATCGCTAAACCGCAAGATGCGTGAGTAATCGTCGTCATGGCAGAGACCTTCCTTTTCCCCATATTAGCCCAGCGCTGCGTGGAATTCCAGTATGCTGATTGACATTGCTCGCAGGAATTGGCTAACATAGGGAGAAGTCGTCGCCCGGAGCGTATCCGAGTGGAGTCCGACCCGGAATGCCAGTTCAATCAACCGATTCGTCACCCTGAAAGCCAGCTCTTGCCATGAAGCGCCATTATCCAGCCATCCTCGCGGTTCTTTGTTCCGTTTCCACGTTGCTCGCGCCTCCTGTTCGGGCCGAAGGAAACAACGCTTCAGCTCGGCCCGCGTTCATTACGCTCGACGGCCAAGCGCGGACGCACGGCAACGCGATCGGGCCGGACACCTTCATCCATCGCGTGGAAACGCCGCTGCTGCACTTGATGCCGGCGGATTCACCGTCGCCCAAAGGCACTGTTTTGCTCTTCCCCGGCGGCGGCTACTCGATTCTGGCGGTCGGGCACGAAGGCACGGCCACGGCCGGTTTTCTCAATGCGCAAGGTTTTGACGTTGCCATTCTGGAGTACACCATCGCCGCCGGCCCGGCCACGCGCGACCGCGCACTGGCCGAACGCCTTGGCCGCCTGGCGACTGATCAAGGCCAAGGCGCTGACGTTCGGATTGCACGGCGGCCGCTTCGGCGTCATGGGCTATTCCGCCGGCGGCCATCTGGCGGCCAGGCTGACGTCGTATCTGGCCGAAAGCGAGCAGCCTGACGACGTGATGCTGATTTACCCGGGCTACCTCGCTGAGACGGCGCCGAGCACGCGCGTGGCGCGTAGTCAGACCACCCGCCGCGCCCGCGGGACGACTCTTTGCGCTCATCGCCTCCAACGACAACGCCGCCTGCGTATCGAGCTGCCGCGAATATGCAGCCGTCTGGAAGGAGACCGACGGCGAGTCGCGGCTGGAGATCCTCAAGGATGGCGGGCATGGCTTCGGAATCAAGCCGGATTTGCCTGGCGATGCGCAGAGATGGCCGGAACTGCTTGCCGATTTCCTGCGGGCCGCGCCGGCCGGCAAGCCGCAGGCCAATCCGGCGGAGGCCGCCGTGTCGCAGGGCTGCGACGACCGCCACCGGCAGAAATGCGCGGCCGTGGCCAAGGAGAAGTTCGACCTGATCATGATCGGCGACTCGATCACGCACAATTTCGAAAGAGCGGAATACCAGCCCGTGTGGAACCAGTTTTTTGCCCCGCGGCGGGCGTTGAACCTCGGCTATTCCGGGGCGCGCACCGAGAACATTCTGTGGAACATCGAGAACGGGGAGCTCGACGGCCAGTCGCCCAAAGTCATCACGCTGATGATCGGCACCAACAACGCCGACGCCAAGAATTACCGGACACATCACACCGGCCCGCAGATCGCCAGCGGCATCAAGGCGATCGTCGAGGCGCTCAAGGCGAAATGCCCGAATTCGAAAATCCTCCTCTTGCGCTGCTTCCCCGGCGCCTACGGCGGCCCGGGGCCGACCTCGCACCGCGCGGCCCTGGACCGGGCTTCGGAAATGGCGATGAAGCTGGCCGACAACAAGCAGGTCTTCTTCTGCGATGTCAATCACGTCTTCCTCAATCTCGACGGCTCGATCAAGAAGGAGCTGATGCCCGACTGGCTCCATCCGAATGTCGAGGGCGCCAGCGCTGCGGCGCAGGCCACGGAGCCGATGCTCTGCGAATTGATGGGCGACACGTCCCGCGACACGGCAATTCCCGCCAACACGGCCGTCGTGCCGGTTCCTAAGCTGGAAAACGACAGCTACGACTGGTATGCGCGACACGCGGCCGTCTTGCGAGTCAAGGACGAAATCAAACCCGAGATCGTGCTGATCGGCGATTCCATCACTCACTTTTGGGGTGGCGAACCGAGGGCCAAGCAGGCCAACGGTCCGCAGGCGTACGCATCGGTCTTCGCCCCCTATCGCGTGCTGAATCTCGGTTTCGGCTGGGACCGCACGCAAAACGTCCTCTGGCGGCTCGACCGCGGCGAGCTCGACGGCTTGCATCCGCGGACCGTCGTCATCCACATCGGCACGAACAACACCAGCCAGACCGAGCACGCGCGGCAGAACACGCCAGCCGAGATCGTGGAAGGCATCGCGGCGATACGCGGCCGCGTGCGTTCGAAAGTGCCCGGCGTGCGGATCATCCTCATGCAGGTCATGCCGCGCGAGGAGAAGCCCGATAATCCCCGCCGTGCCCAGATCACCGCAATCAATCGACTGCTCGGGGACTTTGCCCGGGTGAACCATCTGGATCTGCTCGACTTGGCCCCCAAGTTGCTCAGGCCTGACGGCACGCTGCCGAGGTCGCTCATGCCGGATTTCTGTCATCCCAACGAAAACGGCTATATGATTTGGGCCGACGCCCTGAGACCGCTTTTGGGACCGGCGTCAAAATAACTTGAAAGGAACACGATATGCTCAACTTCACCTATTACAACCCCACGCGAATCATTTTCGGCAAGGGAACCATTCCCCAGGTCAAGGCCCTTATCCCTGAAAAGGCCAAGGTCATGCTGACCTTTGGGGGCGGGTCGATCCGGCACAACGGCGTTTACGAACAAGTCATGCGCTCGTTGGAGGGCCATCGCGTGCTCGAGTTCGGCGGCATCGAACCGAACCCACGCTATGAAACCTGCCTGAGGGCCGTCGCCCAGGTCAAGGCGGAAGGCGTCGATTTCCTGCTGGCCGCCGGCGGCGGGTCGGTCATCGACGGAACCAAGTTCATCGCGGCCGCCGCCAAGTATGCGGGGCCCGAGCCCTGGGACCTCCTCCGCAACTGGCCGCTGATTCGCGACGCCCTGCCGCTGGGCACGGTGCTCACCCTGCCGGGCACCGGCTCGGAAATGAACGCCGGCGCGGTCGTCTCGCGCGAGTCGACGACCGAAAAGCTGTACTTCGTCTCCGAGCACACCTACCCGCGATTCTCGATCCTCGACCCGGAAACGACCTTCACGCTGCCCGACCGCCAGTTCGCCAACGGCACGGTGGATGCCTACGTGCAAGTGCTGGAGCAGTATTTGACGTACGACGTCAACGCGCCGCTCCAGGACCGATTTTCCGAGGGTATCCTGCTGACGCTCCTTGCCGAGGCCCCCAAGGTCAAGGCCGACCCGCGGAACTACAACGCCCGCGCGAACATCATGTGGTGCGCCACCAACGGCCTGAACGGCTGGATCGCCTGCGGCCAGCCGCAGGATTGGGCTTCGCACATGATCGGCCACGAATTGACGGCCTTGTACGGCGTGGACCACGGCCAGTCGCTGGCCATCGTCATGCCCGGCGTCATGCACCATCAACGCGGTCGCAAAGCGGAAGAAGCTGCTTCAATACGCCGAGCGTGTGTGGGGCTTGACGGGCGGCGACGAGGAGTCGCGGATCGACCAGGCGATCGCCAAGACGGAGGAGTTCTTCCGTTCTCTCGGCGTGGGCACGCGCCTGGCCGACTACCGGATTCCCGCCGATTCCGCGCCGCTGGTGGCGGCGCGCTTGGCCGAACGCAAGATGCTCTTGGGCGAGCACCAGGATATCGGCCGCAAAGAGGTGGAGCAAATCCTCTCGCTGCGGGCTTAGCCCGGTTCCTCGAACTCGCTGGCGGGTGGCATGCCTTCACGCCGGGGCCCCCGGTACTCCGGGGTGGCGGGTAGGCATGTCATTGGCGCAGCGTTACAGACGCGTGACGTGAAGGCACACAACCCCCGCTGCAAACATGCCTACCCGCGGCCGGCCAGATTTTCCCAACGGCGCCAAGTCTTTGACGGCCGCGTGAAGGCATGCCACCCTCGCAAGAACACGGAAGTTATTCTAGCACGTTTCCTCGAACTCGCCGAATTGCAGCGGGTGCGTCCCGTATTGGCGGACGAGATGGACGATATAGTCGTAGGCCTGCCGGGCCACTCGGGGAACCTTGACTTGGCTGGCGAATGTGGGATGATCGGTGTTATGCCCACCGGAGAAACTGCGTTTCTCGCACCTTCCCCCCAGGAGACCCTTGCCGTGCCTCGAATCCCCGCCTTTTTGACGTGCTTGACTGCCCTGCTGTCCGCTACGACCCTGTCCGGCCGGCTTTGGGCCGCAGACCAGCCGCAAGCGGGCCAGCGCGACTCGCGCAACATGGTCTCCGCCGAAACCGGACTGCCCGACCGCTTCGACCCCGGCACGCTCAACAAGAGCGAGGACATTGACCTGCCGCCGGGAAGCGGCGTGAAATGGGTTGCGCGGCTGGGCAACGCCAGCTACGGTTCGGCCGTGGTCGCCGGCGGCCGCGTCTTCGTGGGCACCAACAACAACACCCCCCGCGACCCGCGAATGCAAGGCGATCGCGGCGTGCTCATGGTGTTCGACGAAAAGACCGGCGAGCTGCTTTGGCAGCTCTGCCTCCCCAAGCTCACCAAGATCAAATGGGCCGACTGGTACTATATCGGCATCACCTCGCCGCCGACGGTCGAAGGCGACCGCGCTTACCTCGTCAGCAACCGCGGCGAGGTGATGTGCCTGGACGTCCACGGCGGGCACCATGTCGGGCACCATGTACCCATGGTCGTGGTCGGCGGCGGCAACCGGGGACCGTTCATCGACGAGGGCCGGCTGATGGCCGACGACGGCGAAAAACCACTTACTCCCGGACCCAAGGACGCGGATATCCTTTGGCTCTACGATATGCCGGCCGAGCTGGGCGTCACGCCGCACAACGGTTCGAACGGCTCGGTCCTTATCCACGGCGATCTGCTCTACGTGTGTACGTCCCAGGGCGTGGAGTGGACGCACAACCACGTGCCGCATCCGCAAGCCCCGTCGCTGGTGGTGCTCGACAAGAACACCGGCAAGCTGGTTGCCCGCGACGATTTTCGCATCGGCCCCGACATCACGCACGGTAGTTGGAGTTCGCCCGCGATGGGCGAAGTTCATGGCAAACCGCTCGGGTTCTTTGCGGGCGGCAACGGCTGGCTGTATGCCTTCGAGCCCTTCGCTGCGGCCGGGGCACCCGGTACTCCGGGTTGCGGCGACAAGCCGGGCCTGCTGCAAAACGTCTGGCGGCTGAACGGGCATCCGCTGGCCCGCACGCAAGCCGCGCCACCGCCCGACCATCAGCACGATTCCACCTCCTACCAGGTGACGGCCATGCCGGTGTACTACAAGAATCGCGTCTACGTGACCTTTACCCAAGAGGCCTTCCACGGCATGAAGAAGGGCCATACGGCATGCATCGACGCCACGCAGACCGGCGACATCAGCCGCAGCGGCACGCTCTGGTCCTACGACAAGATCGGCTCGAGCGTTTCCACCGTAGCCGTCGCCGACGGGCTGGTCTATGCCGCCGGCTTCGACGGCCGTCTGCACTGTCTCGACGCCGATACGGGAAACTGCCTGTGGATTCACGAAGCGGGCGGGCCGGTGTGGGGCTCGCCGCTGGTGGCCGACGGCAAGGTCTATCTCGGCTCCGGCAAGAAGGTTCTCTGGGTGCTGGCAGCCGGGAAGGAGTTGAAAGTAATCAGCCGCATCCGCATGCACGACGCCGTTTACACCACGCCCACGGCCGCCAACGGCATGCTGTACGTGGTCACCAACCGGCATCTCTACGCCGTGGGGAAGAAGAGCAAAGGAAAAAACTGGCCGTCCATCTTTCGGCCCTTGGGAACCGGCGGAACGCCATCGAGCAGCGCTTCGTCGGAGTCCGAGACCACGCCGTCGCGGAAAACATTGATCACCAATCCCCGCCGTGGGCGGGCCGAACGATTTGTGTACGAACCATGGATCGTCAAGGCGTGGTGGAATGTGGCGCAGCCCTTGGGGAACTCGACCGGCGTGGGCCGGAACTGGGCCTTCTGCTCCTCGTCCAACACGGTCTGGATGGCGTTCATGTCGCCGGCCAGGCCCGTAATGGGCAGCAGCGGCCAGCGATGGCTGCCGGGGATATAGTGCAGGCAGCCGTTTTCGCGCGAGACATCGTCCAGGGCGATCCAGCAGGTTAGATGCGCGATGGGCTTCGTCCGCGTCCAGTAGGAATAGTCCTGGTGCCAGGCCACGACTCCTCCGTGCCCGGGAGGCTTGCAAAAAAGCTGATCGTGCCAGAAGCGGACCGCGCCGTCCAGGAGCTGGCTGGCCGCCACGGTAAAGGCCGGATTCCAGAGCACGTCGTGCATGGCCGGCGTGATCCGCCAAGCGCCCAAGGCGTGAAAGAGCACCGTCGTCTTGTCCGCCGCCTCGTTGCTGTGGTACTCATAAAAGAGCCGGTTGCCCGGATACGACGGATCGGCGAGCGTCGTCAGCTCCTCGCACAGCGTCTCGACCTGCGCATCGCTCAGCAGTCGCACGCCGGGCAGATAGCCGTTCTGCCGATAAAAATCGACCTGGTCCTGCGGCAGGCGGTGTTTCTGCCAGTCGGCCGGCGTGTTCGGCAATGCGAACAGGTCGCTCACGAGCTCGTGGCGTAAGGAAAGATCCTCGATCATGGACAAGACTCCGCACGGGGGTTAGTTGCGCATTGATGACCGGCTTAACTTCCACGCTCTTGAACGAAGCGCCAGCGTACTTCTCCAGCACCTTTTCTTTCGCCTTGTCGCCGGTCGAGGCAAGAATATCTTCGACGTGGTCCTTCGGGTCCCCCGGCGTGTTGAACTTGACGACATACACGTCCTCACCACCGACCACGGGCTTCTCGAAGATGCTCTTGAAATCAGCATGCCCGTATTTCTCAAGCACCCTTTCTTTGATCCTCTCGTGAGTCGAACCAACGACTTCTTCGAAGTGGTTCTTCTGGTCCCCCGCCGCGTAGAGCTTGACGATAAATACTTTCTTCACAGTGACCGATGGCGTCACAACCTCGGGCTCGACGACGTCGGGATCGAGGTAGTCGTGGTGACCCCAGTAATAATCCCAGCCGTTGTGGTGATGCGTAATATCGTGCGTAATATCGGTCGTACTGGAATGATGCGACCAGTCCCGGCCATGGGACCCGTGCGGATGGTGTCCGCGGCGTCTGGCATGCCGGTGCTTCTTGGCCGCATGGTGTCGGGCGTGGTGCCTCTTCGGCCCATGCCTCTTACTGCGGGCTTTATGCCCCTTGTGGCCTGAATGATGACCGCCCCCTTTCCCCTTGGCGTAACATTGGCTGTCGGGACTGCCTGTGAAGGGTGCTCCCAGCAGCAATCCGGCGATGATCGCTCCCCAAAGAGCAACGCGCCCAGCCCGCAAACCGCTGATGATCGTGGAAAACATTCTTGGATCTCCTGGCAAGGATGGAATTGGTTGACAGACGACCGGGCCGACTTTAGTTTGCGGCGAATTTCGCCGCGCGGTCGCGGTTGGCTTTGGCCTTGTCCCGCGCCCCCGTTTTCTCGTAGGCGACGGCACGATTGGAATAGGCTTCTGGATATTCGTCGTCGAGGCGAATGGCCTCGGTATAATCCGCGATGGCTTTGGGCCATTTCTTCTGCGCGGCGTAGACGGAACCCCGCAGGTAAAAGGCCTCGGCATCCTGGGCATCGCGGTGGATCAATTCATTGCAGTCGGCCAAGGCCTTCCCCAGGTCGCCTTTGGCCAAACAAACCCGAGCGCGGCAGGCGTAAGCGTCATCGGCTTCGCTTTCAAGCTTGATCGCTTTGTTGCAGTCCGCCAGGGCCTTGTCCAGATCGTCGTTGTCTGCATAGGCCGTGCCCCGGTTTTCGAGGGCCTCGGCGTTTTCCGGGTCGATCTCGAGGGCGTGCGTATAGTCGGCGACGGCCTTGTCCGAATCGTCCTGGTCGTAGTAGACGAGCCCCCTGGCGACAAATGATTCCGCGTCCTCCGGATTCAGTTTGATCGCGGCGTTGAGATCGGACAGCGCTTTGTCGAGCTGATCCTGGTCATAATAGGCGCGGCCGCGGGCCCGCAAGGCTTCGGCATTTTTGGGATCGATCTTCAACACGGCCGTAAAGTCCGCGATGGCTTTCTCGCCCTTGTCCCGTTCGTAGTGGATGTGCCCTCGCGTGAGCAGGCCGGCAATGTTTTTCGGATCGGCCTTCAGGGCCGGCTCAAGCATGGTCAAGGCCTTGTCGAATTCGTCGCGCTCATAGTAGATCATGCCGCCGATAACGAAGGCCTCGGCCCTCTCCTTTTGGAACCTGCCCGTGTCAGTGCTTTGGCTAAGGGCCTTTTTCGCATCGTCCAAGGCCTTGTCGAGATCGCCCCGCTCGTAGAAGCAGCGGGCACGGAGATACAAAACGCGATTATTGTTCTTGTGATGTTCCACGACTTCCGTGAAGTCGGCAATCGCCTTGTCGAGGTCGTTATTGTCGTGGTAGACCATTCCCCGCCGCACCAGGGGGATCACACTGTGAGGAAATTTCTCGATTACCTTGGTGAAGGAGGCAATGGCCGCGTCGAGGTCGCCCGCTTTCCACTGTGCCGCGCCCTGCTTGTAGTCCGGGTCGGCCTGACACGGGGCGGCCTTGACAAGCAGGGCCGTGGTGAGGACGAGGGGCACTGAAAGCAACATGCTCAAACGAATTGGTCGGTACATAAAAGTCGCTCCGTTCGTGGGGAAACGTGGGTAAGGTCGAGAGCCTAGGTTTCTATCATCGAGCGGGCAATCAATCTTGACCGCGATTGCCCCTATCCCGCGAGCGCGGGATCGATCCGAACTCGGATCCGTTCGTAATTCTGACAACTATGCTTGTTATTATTGCGACATGCACCCCCGAGTCAAACGCAAACTCGATTTTTTGCCGATCTTACTTGCCGCGGCGCACCACGGGCGCCGGATCGTAGTCGATCGCGGCCCATCGCCCCGACGCGGCAATCGACAGCCGGGCGGCTTCGGTTACCAACTCGTTGATGGAACTGTTGCCGGGCGTGGCGATGATTCCCCGGCGATCGATCTCCTCAAGCACCTTCCGCCGCTTGCCCAGGGCGCCGGCGTCGTCGGGCTCCGAGGCCGCGTTGACCGCCAGCGCCGCGCGGAGGTTGGCTTCGATGGAATCGTACCCGTAGCCCACCGGCTTCAGCCCGTCGCACTCCCAGGGAACGAGGCGGAAGTAGTCGGGGCTGACGTAGCGGAAAACCGCGCCGCTGCGGCGATCGACGTAGCCATGGCTCACGCCGCGGAACTGATCGTCGTGGCGGAGGATCGCCCCGCAATCATCCCCCTCGCAGAACATCGACAGGCACTGGTCGTTCGTGCCCGCCCCTTCGTCGGGATATCCCAGTCCGTTCAAGAGGCTCAGGATCGCGCCGTTTTCCCAGACGACCTGGCCGATCGACCAGAGGTAGCCCGTGTTGCCGTTGGGGAATTTGCCTTCCACGCCGCGGACCGAGACTTCGACCGGCCGCAGCCCGGTGATGAAATAGACCAGGTCGACATAGTGGCAGCCGATGTAGGTGAAGGGGTCGCTGTTCTCGCGGGTGAACCAGTTCTGGAAGTTCGAGTGGCGATAGAAATACGGCTCGACCAGCTTGGCCTCGCCGCAGCGGAAACGGCCGAAGCGGCCCTCGCGGTACTGCAGCCGCGCGTCCAACGCCCGGCGATCGAACCGCTTGTGGTACTCGACGCCCACGAACAGTCCCTTGTCGCGGGCGATCCGTTCGATCTCGACCGACTGGGCGTATTTGAGCACCAGCGGCTTGACCGACAAGACGTGCTGGTCGTGTGCCAAGGCCTGGCGGATGATGCCGTCATGGAGATGGTCCGGCACGGCCACGACCACGAGATTCCGCGGGGGGAGCGAGGCCAGCACCTCTTGAAACAATTCGGGGAACATCCGCTCCGGCGGCTGGTCCAGGCCGGGATGGGCTTGAAACGCCTGGCCGGGGAAGGCCTGGGCAAAACGCGGCGATTCGGCCAAGGCCCGCAGCGGCGCCGAGTTCAAGGCGCAGACGCGAATGCCGCCCACGCAACCGGTCCGTTGCAAGTGATAAATCGAGGGCAGGATCTGGTCGTGGGTGATCATGCCGCCGCCGACGATGGCAACTTCCAGCTTGCCCGGGGATGTCATGTTCATGGCAGCGCCTCCGCGACGGCCTCTTCGAGCACGGCGATGCCTTCCCGCAACGCTTCCTCTTGGGTAATGAGCGGCGGGGCGATCTTCACGGAAGCGCCGCCGTAGCCCACCGGAGAGAACATCAAGAGGCCCTTCTCGACGCACCGCCGCACGATGTCGTTGGCGAGCGCGGCATCCGGCTCGATCCCGCCCGGCTTGATGATATGCAGCGAAGCCACCAGCCCCTTGCCGTGGACCGCGCCGATCCGCCGGCAGAAGCGCCGGCCGATGCGTTGCAGTTCGGGCTGGAGGATTTCGCCCATCCGCCGCGAATTTTCCACCAGCGCTTCTTCCACGATCACGCGGACATTGGCCAGCGCGGCCGCCGCGCACAGCGGGTTGCCCGTATGGGTCGAGGTCATCGAGCCGGGCGGGTACAGGTCCATGATCGACTGACGGCCGATGACGGCCGAGAGCGGCATTCCGCTGGAGATCCCCTTGCCGCAGCAAATCAGGTCCGGCGTCACCCCATAGTGCTCGAATCCCCAGAACCGGCCCGTGCGGCCGAAGCCCGCCTGCACCTCGTCGAAGATCAAGAGGGCCTGTTGCCGGTCGCACCAGGCGCGGAGTTGTTGGATGTATTCCGGCGGGGCGAAGCTGGCGTTGCCGCCCTGGTAGGTCTCGGTCATGACGCCGGCCACCGATTCCGGCTTGACCCCTTGGGCGTCCAGGGCCTTCAAAAAGCCTTCGAAAGTGGTGTCCGGCACGCGGAAGCCGTCGGGGAAGGGCACCTGAACGAAGTCCTTGTCGAGGTTGACGATCCACTCCTTGAGGGCCGGGATGCCGCCGGCCATTTGGGCGCCGAGGGTGCGGCCGTGGAAGGCGTTTTGGAAGGTCACGATGGTGATCTTGCGGTTCCCGGCGAGTTTGCGTCCCCAGGTCCGCGCCAGCTTCACCGCGCATTCGCAGGCCTCGCCGCCGGTGGTGAGCAGGAAGACCTTTTTCAGCCCTTCCGGCGCCACGCCCGCCAGGCACTCGGTCAAGCGTCCGCGAATCTCCGACGGGAAACAGTAGTTGTGGATCAGGCCGTGCTCGACCTGGTCGAGGATGGCCTGGCGAATGCGGGGGTGGTCGTGGCCGGCATTGGTCACGACGACGCCGGAGGACCAGTCCAGCCAGGTGTTGCCCCAGCGGTCGTGGACCTGGACGCCTTCGGCCCGGTCCCAGAGCACCGGCGGCTGGCCGCTCATGGAAACCGGCTCGTAGCGCCGCAGGTTTTCCAGGATGGAGATCGACTCGGGCACGGGGATTTCCGTGTTGATTTTGCGGTATTTCGTCTGCACGAGGGGGACTTTTCGAGGAACGAGTTCAAAGGCCGGCATGGGGATAACCTTTCGTGGGGCAATAAAAAAACTCCGAGCGGGACTGGACCGGTATTTCGGTGACCAGCTCTCGCGCGGAGCCCGTATAATGCCGGCAGTGCCCCTACGGATGCCGGCGAGCGATCGAATTGTGGGCCGGCGGCAAACGCCGCCGACGATGGTTATTATGGCATCGCGGCAAGCGGATTGCAAGGGCTGCTGCTGCGTTGTGTCGAGGTTCCCTTGGCTTCAGCTTTAGGGCGGCTTTATACCGCTCCTGTGCACGGCACGCGTGGCAGAAAACGGTGGATCTCCGATAGGTTACACGCGTCACGGCTTTCCGGGACTCCAATTATGCCTCGCGCATGGGGCTATGGCCTGAAATGAAAGCAAACAATGATGCCCTGCGCGCTTCGATGTGTCGCTACCGACGCGTCTAAGATCGGTTAGTAGCTGCGGGAATGCGAAGCAGCAGGTGATGGCACGTGAATTTGCGCGGCGAATTCGGATGCGGAATCTGGCCACGTTGATGATGGGTCACCCTTTGGGCGCGATCCAGGAAGTGCGGGTGCGGTATGAGGGCCTGTGCCAGCGAGGTCGCGACGGCGGCGAATGTTCTCTCCGGCTCCCCCCGCAGGAGATAGCCGAGCATTGCGCCTTCACTGGAAAAGGTGGCATAGCGGCAGGTGACGAAATTGTCGTTGATTTCAGCGACGTAAGGCCCAACGGCCTGGTCGTTGGAGAGAACTTTTGCTTCCAGCGGCCAGACCGCGCGTGGGTAATTGTTGAGCACGAATCCCATGTCCGGTTGTGGGGGTCGCGCTCCCCTGCCTTTCCGTTTCGTTTGCTCAGGCGGCTCATGCACAAGGCGGAACGGCTCGTCGCCACTCAAACACTCAGTAATCCGAACGTGCAGGAGAAGATTCAGCGACCTCTCCTTGTCCTCGTCGGTGTCGGAAAAGGGAAAGACGTTCAAGTCCTGCGCGAGGAGACCGGTCACAGCCGCGCCAGACCAGTTCCAGAAGCAGGCGCGATTGGTCCTCGCACCAGCGCTGGGAAATTGCCTGGAATGCGGGCGAGTCGGGCCAACGGCGTTCGAAATAGGTTGTCATTTTCGCTGCCGGCTGGCGGGCCGTGCCTGCCGCCAGAGTTGGACATCGGCGGCCACTTCGTCCGCATCGCGCAGTGCGGCGGACCGCGTCCAGTAACGAATCCGGTCCGGCTTGACGATGTAGACCGTCGGGATCGACCGCCGTTGGTGCTGAAATTCGGAGTAGACCATCGCGACCCGCTGGTAGAAGATGCCGCCGCGACTCGGCTGGCCGCCGGTGAGCCATTTCTCGTCCAACTCCAATAGCCGTTCGCAGAGCGCGGCGGACTCGATCGGCTCAACGACAATCGGTTCGTCGCGAGGCCAATCCAAGTGAATGGCCACCAACCGCACGGGAAGCGGCGACATGGGCGTCGTCCTGGAAGATGGTTGCGCAGACCGGTTTGTCCTGCCCGAAGCCAGCCTTCAGCACCCGGGCGAAGTAGCGGCAGTAGGCGGCAAGCTGCGGCTCCGCCTTGGCCGGTTGGACGAAGCGCGGTGCCCGTTCGGTCGGTTGCCGGCCGGGAGACGTTTCGTCGCCCTGGAAATCGGGCAGCGTATAACGAAAGAGATCGTCAACCAGGGTCCACTCGGCGTCCTTGAATCCGAATACCTTGCGAACTCGCTCGTCAACGTCTTCGAACGTCTTCAGCCCGGCAAGCATATCATCCTGTGGGGGAGCAAACGGAACGCTGCGCATCTCCTCGACCAACGGCTCCGGGCGATAAGACGCAAGCCGGCCGCTGGTCAACAACAGGAAATAGACCGCCAAAACACTATTGTAAGACAACGCTGCAGACTCAAGTATCGATTTCGACTCCGTATGGACCGAGATGTAGCTTTGGGAACAGATCGCGCCGTTCCCGGTTGTCGCGTTCGAGACCACGGCGCGGAATCGACCCGTTAGTTTGGTCCAGCCTTGCTTGATAAGCAACTGCGGCAAGCTAAATGCTTTCAAATCCGTACGACGATGCACCTTAGGGTTCTGATTAACGGGCAAACCCTCTACGGACAGCGCCAACAGCGTCCCGTCTGGGAAGTCCTCCTCTTCGATGATATGCCGCTCAAGTATTTCACGATGCTCAATGGCCCCACGAATAAGGCCCTCCCGGCTATCTACCCGTTTTTCACGGAAAAGTTTCTGGAGGTTTTCTTCGGCACCCAGGCGTTTGATGAGCGCTAGATCACGCCTTCCACCCCACGCCAGCGCTGTCCAAACGTGCGGCTGGGACGCCGCTTCCTCCGGCCAGATTTGTGAAATGTCATGCGGCTCAATAATGACCGCGTATTGGCTGTCGGTTACCTCGGGACCGCCGGTGGGCCTAATCTGCTTCGGACAAATATACAGGAGTGGTTGGCTGTCCGGTTCGGAGGGGCGAAGTGTAACGATGCAGGGCGGCGATGCAGTGTCAAACAGATCGAATCGTAATGCCGAAAGGTTAACGACTACTTCGACCTTGAACTTCGAGAACAACTGCTCCCGAAAACCTCTGGCTGGCCCACTTCGGTTGAAAAGCAGCGAACTTGCGGGCTGAATCATGGACGTGCGACCATCGCCCTTCGTAAGCGTCACGGCCTTTGCCAGAAAGAGGGTCCCGACTGCCGTGTCGGCTATCTCCCATTTGTGCGCCTCATTGCTGGCCCATGTTGTTGCGTGCTCGGTTTCGGTGCCCTCACCCCACGGGGCATTGCCCAGGACCAAGTCGTAGGTCTCCGCGTCTTTCGCCGTGCTAAAGCCCGGCACGTCCTCTTGGAAGAAATCCTTGCAGATCAACGTTTGATCGCGGAGCGGCGGGAATTTTGTGGAATTCAGGTAGCTCTTGGGGTCCAGCTCGTCGCACATCGTCAAGTACAGACTGAACGATGCCACGCGCACCGCGTGGGGGTCGACGTCGACGCCGAACAAGTTTCGCTGAAGAATCTTTCTCAGGTCGTCCGCAGCCGGCTTCCGGTCCGGATGGGCGTTTTTCCAGCGCTGGATCAAGCGCTGGTAGGTCTTCACCAGAAAGATGCCCGAGCCGCAAGCCGGATCGAGGATTTTGAGGTCCCACTGATCGCCGCCCCAAGGCAACACTTCGTCGAGCATGAAGTCGACCAGGTAGCCCGGCGTGTAGTGCGCCCCCTTCGCGGTGACGAACTCCTCGTAGATGCTGCTGATGAATTCCAAGGGGACCACGTCGAACGAGTACAATTGCCAGAGGAACCGTTGCCGACCGCGAAGCCGTCCGCTCACGAACTCGGCCAGCGTTTTCAGGTGGCGGGGCTGGACGACCGCCATTTCGGCTTGCCACTCCGCCTCCCGCTCGTCGTCGGTGGCTCCCTTGCCGGGGAAAAGGTCGCCGTTGAACTTCTCATTCAGCCAGTGGAAAAACCGGTACGCTTCGTCGTAGTCGGCGAGAATCGAACCCAAGTCGACGTGTTTCTGGGACAAAGTCGCATCTTCGTGCAGCCGCGACAAGAGAGCGGCATTGATCGCCGGCCGGCCGTCAGAGTCCTTGCGGTCGAACAGGAATTGGCTAAAGACGACCCGCGCCAAGAGGTCGTGGATGCGGTCGGGATCAAGGCCCTCTTTCTTCTGCAATCGCCTGCGAACGTACTTCAGCCCCTCAAGCAACAAGCGGTCGGCCCGTCCGTCGCGGCGAAAACGGTCGGGAAACTGCCGGTAGAAATCGCCCGACGCCAGCCGCACCCAGTGCAACGCATGGGCGGCCTGCTCGGATGGACTGAGACTGGCCGTCAGGTCGAGCCCCGCCTCGGCGATCTCGCCCTGCCCGGTCGGCAGTTCCTCTTCGGTGGCCGGCCGTTCACAGCAAGTCCAGGTCTTAACCCGGTGCGGCTCGACCGTAACCAGCAAAGGGGCGCGAACGAATAGCCAAGCCAAGCGGTGGCAGAATGCCAGCGTGGCGTCGGAAACCGGGCGGGGAAACTCGCAGACGACCGCCAGCGGCGCCTCGGTGTTATCGGAATCCGGGTTCTTGGTGAGAATGCCGACCTGCGCGTCGCCGCCGTCCGGGCACCTGCGCATGACCGCTTGAATCTTCTCCTGGGCCAACTCGGCAAGCAGACGCGGGCCGATCCCCGACGGGGAAAAAATCGCCTCCCCCGCCGGCCATTTCATCCGCTCCTGGAGATGGGCAAGCGACATTAGCTATTAATACGCTGTATGTAAGCAAAGAGGCGTGCCGGTTGCCGCATGCCTCGGCGTAAAGTACGGCGTAAAGTATACCGCCTTTGCAAAATCGACGCTATAGGAGTGCGTCCGGCTCGTATTTCGCGGGTCAGCCGGAGGACCGGCCGTCCGAGGCACTATTCAGGCTGCTCACTGTCCGGTGCCTTGGTACTTCGCGGACGCGTCGGTGTGTTGCTACCGTCGTGTTACTTGCTGGATCGAATTCTCATGCCGATCACACGAACTCGATAAGCAGCTCAACCAAAAGTCCTCGTTGTGGGCAAGCATGATTGCCGCGCCTCAGCGTAATTTGGCGGTGAACTGGGTTATTGGACGCTCATTACAGCGCGTCGGTCACATCGGCCAGCATCGTAACGGCAGAGCTGGTGTTAAGCAGTTACGTCAGAAAGCGTTCGTTTCCCGCGGACGATCAGCCCAGGCGCTAGGCACAGCGGCAATATTCCTCCCGCCCGTCGTTCGAAATTGCGGCATCGATCAAACAAGGGTAACACTTTCGCCGGCCGAAGTTCTGTAGAACGGGCTGCGTGGCGTTCCGTGGCGGCCTTGATCATAACCTTGCCAACTGCTAGCAATGCCATCGGTGCACAAACTTATCATCAAGGTCCGGCTCATCGCTCGGAATTATTTTTGAACCTATCCCTATGGGTGGTAAAGTGCGGATGCAACAGGTTGTTGCAAAGTTTGCATACAGGCCGGGCAGAGTTATTCCGGCCGCGGTTCCGGGATCCCCCAAAAACCAGCGTAAAGAAGGCATCAAGTTCCCCGCCCGCTTCCCAGTTGTTGCAAAAAATGAACCGGGACATCGAAAACCCGTCACCCCTACTTCACCATTTTTTGAAACGGAACGCACGCGCGCCCCGCTAGTTAAAAGAAAATCCGTTAATCACAAGGGCAAGGGAGGTTACAGACCCGGCGGAAGGCCGCTGGCCTTGCCAGGGCCTCGATCACAATTTTGTCAACCGCTAGAAACCGATGGGGCTGGGTCGCATGTCACCCCTATCCGCTAGCGGTGACAGCAGTTGGCAAGCTTACGATCAAGGCGATCCGTGACCAGCGGAACGCCACGGAGGGCGATCCCTACAGTGTTACATTACAGGCTGGCAAATTGATCCATGCCAGGAATTGCGGCATGGTTCAGGTCGCTGGCCTTGCTTCAACCAAATAAAGCACTTACCGCCTGACCCTTCACCAGTTCGCGGGGCTGGTTCAGATGGTTGTAGACGATCGTGTCGGGCGAAATTCCGAAGGAGTGATAGATCGTCGCCAGCAGTTCGTTGGGATGCACCGGATTGTCGAGCGGGGCCGAGGCCGTCGCATCGCTCTTGCCGTGAACATAACCCCGCTTGATGCCTGCCCCGGCAATCAGGCCGGTGTAGCAATAGGGCCAGTGATCGCGGCCGTCGGCGCTGTTGCCGTTGCCGGAGGTGCTGACGCCTTTTTGCGGACTGCGGCCAAATTCTCCGACGGCCACCAGGAGCGTTTCCTTGAGCAGCCCGCGCAAGTCGAGGTCCTCGATGAGGGCCGAAAGCCCCGTGTCGAACATCGGCCCGGACTGGTTCTTCATCCGCTTGGTCAGGTCCGTGTGGTGGTCCCAGGAGTGATTGTCGGAATTCGCCACCTTGGGCCAGATGACCTCGACGACGCGCGTGCCCGCCTCAACCAGGCGTCGTGCCAAGAGACAGCATTGGCCAAAGGTGGTGCGGCCGTAGCGGTCGCGGACCTTGGCCGCTTCCTGGTCCAAGGCGAACGCCTCGCGGGCGCGGCCCGAGACGATGAGGTTCAAGGCTTGCTGGTAGTATTCGTCGAGCTTGTACGAGGCCACCGCCTTGTCGATGGCCGGCATCCCGGCGTCGATCGCTACGCGGAGGCTCGCCCGCCGCTTGAGCCGGTCGGCGAAGACTTCGGGCTGCAATTGCAGGTCGTCGATGCGGATGCGGTCCATCTTGTTCATATCCATATCGTCGCCGGCCGGATAGAGCGTGTAGGGATCGAAGGCCCGGCCGAGGAAACCGGCGGTGCCGCCTTTGCCGACCACGTTGCTTTCCTGCAAAGGCCGGGGCAACATCACGAATGGCAGCATCGGCTGATCGGTCGGCTTGAGGCGGACCAGGTTCGCGCCGAAATTGGGGAAGTCCTTGGGCGTCGGCGGCTCGAGCTGGCCCGAGGGACTGACCTTGTCGGTCGTGTAGCCGGTCATCATCTGGTAGATGGCCGCGGTATGGTTGAACAGCCCGTTGGGCGTGTAGCTCAGCGTACGAATGAGCGTGAACTTGTCGTTGACCTGCGCGAGTCTGGGCAGGATTTCGGTGAACTTGACTCCGGGGATTTTGGTCGCGATCGGCTGAAAAGCGCTGCGGACGTTGTCCGGAACATTCTCCTTGGGGTCCCACAGGTCGATATGACTCGGGCCGCCCTGGAGATAAACGAGAATGATATTCTTGGCCTTGCCCCAGCCTGGGCCGCCGCCACCCGCCGCGGGTACCCGGCCTCGGCCGCATGGGCCTGCAATCGCAGCAGCGAGCCGAGCGTCAGGCCCAGCATGCCGGCCCCGCCCACGCGGAGCACATCCCGCCGGGTGATTCCCAATTCCCGATCACAAAGATCCTTGCCGGGCTGTCCAGGTACGATGAGCATGATGTTTTCTCCCTCAGTGGTTGAAGAGGAACGCGGGACTGTTGATTAAGGCCCAGGCCAGATCCTGGGCGAACGTGAGACGCACGTTGGCCAACTGTTTGAGACTTAGTTGGACGTCGCCCTGCAGCCGCTGGAGCTTGGCGTCCGGCGACAGCGGGCGACTGGCTTCCGCCAGCGCGTCGCGGAGTTGAACGAGCTTGGGATCGACGGGCAACGGCTGTTTCGCCGCGGCCAGGGCTGCGCTGCGCTGCTTCAGTTCCTGGTCGAGCTCGCGGTAGTGTGCGAGCAACTCGGCCTTCTGTTTGTCCGTCCGTTTGTCCGCGGGCGTGGCCAGAATATTCGCGATGCTCGGCGGCTGCCCGTTGACGGAGATCGGCCTCCGGGCGTTGGTCACCGAGATGCGGAAACGGCCGAGAGTATGCTGGCCGTCGGAGAAGTTCTGCACCATGCGGATCGTGAAGATTCCGGGACCGGCGATCTCGTCGTGCGTCTCGAAGACGGCCGTGTGCGACCGGCCCGTCTGCGGCGCGACGGCCCAGCCTTTATCGGGCGACTCGCCAATGGAGGTCTGCACGTTGTAACTCTCCTGGCTGAAGTCGGCCCGAACGTTCTGCAGGGCGACGCGGGAGTTCCTTTGCGGCCCCTTGAGCGGATGCCAGTCGACGAGGAACTGGGAGAGGACGAAATTGCCGTTGGCCGCCCGGCCCGGGCCTTTCGCGGGCAAACGCTCGTCGGCCAGCGCTTCGAGCCTCAGTCCGGTGACGTTCGCCAGGTCGCCGAGGGCGACGAAGACGTAGGTGGCTTTACCGTTGGGACCGCTGGCGATGACCGCTCGATCGGCCTCTTGCGTCAGTTTGCTGTTATTCGAGGCCGTCAGCTCGCTTGCCACGAGCGGCAACCAGGGGGTTTCTTGCCTGGCCTGCTGCTGCCAAGCGGCCATGCGCTGCGGCAGCGTCTTCTCCGTCTCGCGCAGAGCGGCCTCGGCGCCGGCAATCTGCTGCTGCCGTTGGCGCTCCTGGGCCGCCACTTGGGGAGCGATCTGCTTCTCGTAAGCCTCCGCCTCTTGTTTCGCGCGGGCGATCGCCTTTTGCCGTTCTTGTTCTTGCCGGGCGGCCATTGCCGCGGACTGTTTTTGGCCCTCTTCCAGGCGTGCTGCCAGTTGCTTGTGCTCTTCCGGCAATCGTCGCAGCGCAGCCATGGCGACTTCGATCTCCTGCGTCGTCGCGGGGCGATTGAGGACGCGAAGGAAAATCTCGGCGACCAGTTTGGCGTCGTCCTTTTCGCTGGCGACGAGTTTCGCCAGCTCGCTCTGCGGGTCGGAGACAGCCGCTTCCACCGTAGGTCCGCTGATCAAGGCCATGACGGGACCGAGTTGCAAACCGCTCGACCGTTCACACTCGCAGACGCTCTCCCGCGCCGGCCGGCCAAGGTTCGCAAGGAAGCCGTCAGGCAGATGGACGCCCGCATCGGGCAACGCCGCGGCACGCGTTCCCTCCGGCACGCCCGGTATCCGCGAGAGCGAACCGGTGGCGCGGTGGATGGCGTCGTACAGCACTTCGGCCGGCAGCCGCCGGGCGGCGGCGTGCGAATAGTTGATCTTGTCGTCTTCGTTCCAGCGCTGCACGTCGATGGAAAGCTGATAGGTCCGCGAGCGGCAGATCAGCCGCAGTATGTGGCGCATGTCGAAATGATGCTCGATGAACTCGTGCGTGAGATAATCGAGCAGGTCCGGGTTGGTGGGCGGATTGCCGGCGCGGATGTCGTCGATCGGTTCGATGATGCCCGCGCCCAGTAGATAGCCCCACAGGCGGTTGACGTAGCTCTTGGCAAAGTAGGGATTCGACGGGGCGGTGAGCCAGGCGGCCAACTCCTGGCGGCGCGTGGCATGGTCGTGATGCGGATAGTCGACGGCAAAGGGAAACTTCGGCGCGGCGATGGCTTTCGTCCGCTCGTGAACGACCTCGCCCTGCGCCTTGTCGGCGATGATCTCGTACAGCGACTTCGCGCTCTCAACGTCGGTACCCCCGATTTTGCGGTCGCCCGAGGCCGGGTCGGGCTTCAGCTCCACGCGGGCGAAGTAAGCGGCGGTCTGGTAGTATTGGTCCTGCGTCCAGCGCTCGAAGGGATGGTCGTGGCACTTGTTGCAGTTGAACCGCACGGCAAGGAAGAGGTGCGTGGTGGCCTCCATCGTGTCCGTCGGCTCGCGGAGAATCTTGAAATAGGAGGCCGGCGGGTTCTCGCGGTTCGATCCGCTGGCGGTGACAATCTTCTCGACGAACTCGTTATACGGCGTATTGGCCGCTATCTGGCCGCGAATCCAGTTTCGCCAGGCGGCGGCCCCTTCGGCGCCAAGGTGCTTGCGATTGACCTGCAAGAGGTCGGCCCACTTGTTCGTCCAACGCTCGACGAAGTCGTCGCTGCCGATAAGCCGGTCGATCACGGCGTCACGCTTGGCGCGGGTCTCGCGCCGGTCGTCGAGAAAGGCCCGCAGGTCGGCGACCGTCGGCGGCAGACCGATCAAATCGAGATGGACGCGGCGGAGGAATTCGGCGTCGCTGCAAAGGTTCGAGGGCAAGATCTTCATCCGCTGCCACTTGGCGGCGACCAGTTCGTCGATCCTGCCCCAGGTTTCCGGCGGCTGCCAGACAAAACCGCTGCGGTCGCCCATGACCGTGAGCGTGGTCGCCGCGTAGGCGCCTTCGCAACGGGCGAGGACCGGGGCCTCGCCTCGACGCACGGCGGTGAGCACGCCCTGCCGGTCGGAGGTCGCCACCTCGGTGTTGCCGCTTTCAATGAAGGCCTCGCGGGTCACGTCGCGCGTGCTGGCGTCGGCATAGGTAGCCACGACGCGCATCTGCTGGGCGTTGCCGATCGCGTCGATCACGGGGTTTTGGGGGAAGATGTCGATCTTCGCCACGCGGGGGGCGGAAAGATCGAGCTTGGCGCCCGCGGCAATCCAGCGCTGCACTGTGCGATAGTAGGGCGATTCCGTCGCGAACACGCGCCCGCCCTGATGCGGCACGGCGGCCGTCGGCTTGAGCAACATCAGGCTGTCGCCGGGCGAGGCCATGTTGATCCGCCGTGCGGCAAGGTCGTCCGTGAGGGCGCAATGATCGACGATGGGGTCGTAGCCCCGCAGCGAGAGCTTGAAACCGTTCTTGCCCTTGGCCGCGCCGTGGCAGGTGCCGGCGTTGCAGCCCGCCCGCGAGAGCACCGGTTCAACGTCGCGGCTGAAGTCGGGCACGTACTCGTCGATGCCCAGGGCGACTTCGGCCGGGATTTCCACGCGCTGCCCCGCGAGTTCTCCGACGATACGCCCCTGACCGCTTTGCAGTGGAGTGAAGCGTCCCTGCGGCGAGATCTGCCCGACCGCGCCTTCGATCCTCCACTGGGTGAGCCGCGTGGCGTCGGTCCGCGCACCGCCGGGCAAGGTCGCCGTGCAGAGCAGTTGCACGTAATCGGTTGCTTTCTCGATGCGGACCGACGAAGGCTCGGCGTGCAATTGAACGACGTTGACCTCGCGGGACGGCGGAGCAATGGATGTCGTGCTCGATAGGTCGGGCCCTGCGAACCAGTGCGCCGCTTCCCGCGACGGCGGCGTGATGTCGACCGGCATGAACGTCTTGCGGACCGCGCCTTTGCCTGCGTCGATCAGCCGCACCTGGCCGTCGCCACCGGCCGCGGCCACCGTCGTGCCGTCGGCCGAGCAGGCCAGGGCGTACATCGCGGTCTCCGGCACGTCGAGTTGCCATGCCATCTTTCCGCTATCCGCTTCATAGCCGCGGACCTGGCCGCGGCCATCGAGACTGCTAGCGACGAAGAACCGCGCCCGTCGGCATTGAACCGCGCGTCGTAGATGCGACCCGGCAGCGCCGCGTATTCGCGGATCTGGTTCGGGTTGCCGCCGCCCGCCGGCGCCGCCTGGACATCCATCTTGAAGAGTTTCGGCACGCCGTCGGCCCCGCCCACGATAAGCTCGTTGCGATTCGGGCGGCGATCGATCGCCTGCATGCCGCCACGGAGGATACCGGGCGTGTGCGTCGTCAAATTGCCGACGAACCGCTGCGTGGCCACGTCGGTCATCTTGACCGTCATATCGCGGCTGGCCGAAAACAACGATTTTCCGTCGGCGGAGAATACGGTGCCACGAATCCAGTCATCGTGGGCCGCCATGGAAACGACTTGCTGGAAGGTTTCGGCGTCAGCCGCCCGCAGGGTGTTATCGGCCCCGCCCACGGCGATCAGCTTGCCATCGCGCGACCAACTGCCGCCGTACAAGGTATCGAAGCCAATCGCGCTGGATCCAAGCAGCTTGTGGGAAGCAACGTCCCACACCTGGACCTCGCCGTTGCGACAGGGATTGCCGCCTACGACGAGCAGTTTCCGGCCGTCGCTGGAAAATCGCACGGTTTCGATGCGGTCGGACATCCCCACGAGTCGTGCAACGCGGGTCGAGCCGTCAGCCTTCCAGAGAATTGCCTCGTGAAAGCCGGCCAGGGCAAGCAGCGTTCCGTCCGGCGAGAAATCCAACGACGTGACCACCGGCCCGCGAAAGTAGACGGGAGGATGACTTTCGTCGAAACTCTGGCCGACCCGCTGCCCGAGTACCCCGCTCTTGGGGCTGTCGTCCTCGGCCCCCTCGGCGATCCAGCGGCGGATGAGATCTCTATCGCTGGCAGCCAGTGCCGGGCGGCCTTGCGGCATCTCCGCCTTGCCGTCGTGCGGCTCGATCATCTCCAGCAGATTGCTCTTCTCCGAGTCGCCTGGAACAACCGCCGGCGACTCGCTCTCGCCACCGCGAAGAAGACCTGCCCAGGAGGTCATCTGGTAGCTGCCCTTGGCCTTGGCGGGCTGATGGCATCCATAGCAATTGGCCTGAAGCAATGGCCGGACCTGTTTGCTATAGCTGATCTTGCCTGCGAATTTGGTCTTCTCGCCAAGCGGCGCCGCCCATTGGCGGTTGATGGAAAATGCCGCAACCGTCAGGAGTGCGATCAGGACGAAGAGCCGCTGTCGTAACATCGAAAGACCTCCGCTAGGTTTCTTGCCGCGCCGTCGGTAATCGCGGACAATGCGATCGCTCACCCAAGGACTTTTGTGACACCCAGGCGCGGCTGAATTATAGGCTGCCTGTGGGGGCGCGGTCAAATGGATCGTTTCGCAGGCACCGGCTCGACGTGCGCGGCCAATACGGTCCTTTCCCACGCCTGCCGTTTCGGCCACGGCCGAGGTGACCGCTGGGCCGTCATGCAAGCGCAGCGATTCCAGCGGTGAATAGCTTCCTGCACGGAGAAAATCTTTATTTAACTCGAAAGTCAATTTGCAGCGGCGGCGGGAACTCCTGCGTGAGTTTCCCCTTCTCGGCAGGCGTCAACTTGCGGCCGGCGCGGCCCTCGGCTTCCTTGATGTGCGAGGCGAACCATAGCTCGCTCAGGCTGAGCTCGCCTTCCCGGATCGTGCAATACTCCCGCTGCAATAACTGGCGAACGGTGGCATACTCGCCTCGCTCCAAGGCGATCTGCGCCTTGAATAGTGCGATCCGCTCGTCCGCGGCGATCGGCGCCGGCAAGGACTTCACCAGTGCGTCGAATGCGGTGTAGCGCTTGTGGCGAACGAGGAACTCGCCGATTTCGATCGCCAGATTCTGATCGTATCCGCAAAGCGACCAGGCCCGCATATAGGCCGCATGGGCAGCGTCGAGATCGCCGCCGCGCTGATGCAGCAAGGCCAGGCAGCGATGGGCCGGTGCGTTGTCCTTCAACGCCAGCGATGACTCGAAGTGCTCGCGTGCGTTCCCAAAATGGCCCTTTTCCAGTTCCGCGACGCCCAAATGGAAATGGTGCAGCCACGTTGCGCCGTGGGCCCGCGCCGACTCTTCGAAGCGTCCGCCTCCAACCGGCCGACACGTTGAAGCTGCACGGCAGCTTTGTTCAACGTCTCCTGCGAAAACGTGCCGGCGGTGAGCAACTCGGTCCACGGCTGTTCCTCGTCGCCCGCGTTGGCCTCGAATGTCAGTCCGGAGTTGATTCTGCGCCCGGTCCGCTTTTCGTGCAGCCAGCCCCAGCCGGCCCCACGATGGAGCAGCGTCTGCACCGACGCGGCGGCCTGCCCGACCAGGAACGCGTCCATTTCCCGCAGCGCAGCGTCCGGTACGCGCTCGTCGACGACTTTGCCCGCCGCCGCGCATGCGGCAGGGTAGTCCGGGTCGTGCGCCGCCTTGGAATCCATCGCTCAGCGGACTGATGCACTCGGTCCACTCGATGCTCGCGCCGGCTGCCAAGGGGCAAGTCTGAAGCTGGGTCGGCGTGACGCCACCCTGGATCTCCAGGTAGTCGCCTTTGCCGTTCTCGGAGAGGAACTCCATCCAGTGTTTCCCGCCACGGCCGGTGCCCCACGTGAAAAACTTGCGGCCGAAGAGCGTCGGCGTGGAAACGTGGCTTAGGCCGCGGCCTTGCCCGTCCAGGCAAACCGACCACGGCTTGCGGTTGCCGGGCTTGCGGAAGAAGACCGACTTGGCGTAAGGGTAGTTGGACGGGTAGCTGCCGTCGAAGCCGTCGAAGACCGGAAACGCCAGACGTGCATTGCCGGACAATTCGTGCGCGAGCGCGTAGTCCGCCGGCGCCAGCACGCGCGTGTCGCGGAGCCAGCGGCACGGCGATGTTGGTCCACCAGTAGAAGCGGACGTCGTGAGCGTTGGGGTTAATGGCCTTGACGTGGATCCACAGCCGGTCGTCGTGGGGCGGCAGGAAGACGTCCACCTGCCAGGTCGTTTCCAGCGCGCGGTCGAACTCGTAGAGCCGCAGCAGCGGCCCGCGCGGCGTTGCAACCATCCCGGCGAAGACCGGGCTGCACGTCAGCAGGCTATGGCCATAGAGCGGACCGTTCCACTCGACGCCGCCGGAGAACCAGGCGTTGCGGATGGCGAGATTGGCGAACTGCAAGACCGGGTTGTCGAAGAGCAGTTCGCGCCGGCCCCGTTTGTCGTACAGGGAGATCATTCGCCCGCCGAGCGAAGGATAGAAGGTCGCGCGCAAAGCCGCGTTCTCGACTTGGATGGTCGGCAGGCTTCGGCTCTGGCGCTGCCGCGTGTAGTTGTCCTGAAGAAGGTAAGGCAGCCGCGGCACAGCGGCGTTCGCAAGTGTTCCTGCGCGATCTTCCGCGCTGAGGTTGGCAGGCACGCGGATCGGCGTCTCTTCGATCTGAAAGCGGAACTGGGGCCAGAGATCATGCGGCCCGAGCGGGGCCATGGGCAGCGTTCGGGAACCGACCGTCATGCTGGTCTCCTCTGCGAAGAGGCTGCCGGAGTCGGCGGCGAACACGAAGAACACGGTCGGCAAAACGGCAACAAGCAGGGCGACTCTCTGGAATGCACGATGGTTCACGACGGTATGCCTCTTCGTCTCAGCGGAGGTGGCCGAGGATCTTTCTCTCAGCGGACTAAAGTCCACCCTACGAACGCAACATTGCCCTGACGTTTTCCGGCGGCGTGTCGCGGGGCACTTCGCAGCCGGCGGCGATGATGTATCGCGGCCCGGCCTCAGCAAAACACTGGGCGATCGCCGCCGCCACCGAGGCCGGCGTGCCGTTGCGCAAGGTTTTCACCGGATCGATATTGCCGGAAAATACCTGGTTCGGCCCATTGCCGCGCGGGCCTTGGCCAACGAGACTTTGGAGTCAATGTCGACGATCTCGCAACCGAGGCTCCCCATGCCGGCCAGGATCCGATTGGTGTTGCCGCAGATGTGCAGGCGGACCTTCGTGCCCATGGCGTGCAGGCCGTCGACAAGACGCTTTTCATAAGGCAAGACGAACTCCTCATAGATTTGCGGCCCGACGAGCGAAGCGGCCGCGTCGCCCAGGCCGACGATGTCGACGCCTGTTTCCACCTGGGCCCGGCCAAACCGCAGCCCCAGTTCCAGGGTGAACTCGAACAGGTTGCGGACGAAGGGCGGGTCGTCGAAGAAGTTGGTCATCAGCCGGTTGATGCCCCGCAGATCGGCCGATTCGGCAGAGCTTCCGGCACATGGCCGGCGCTGGTGGGCGAAAGCTCGGTGAAGCGGTTGGCGCTGGGTGCGGCGATAGGAACGGCCCTTCGCGAATCAGCGAAAGGGCCAGGGGATGGGCCGGGATGCGGATTCCCACGGTAGGGAGACCGGCCGTCACCACATCGGGAATTTCCGGCTGTTTGGGCAGCACCAGGGTGAGCGGGCCGGGCTAATAATGCCGCGCCAGAGTTTCCGCCGCGGCGGGCCACTCGGTGACGTAGCGCCGAGCCATTTCGACGGAATCTACGTGCACGATCAAGGGGCTCGAGCGCGGGCGGCCTTTGGCGGCGAAGATTCTTTCCACCGCGGCGGCATCGAGCGCATTGGCGCCCAACCCGTAGACGGTTTCGGTAGGAAACGCCACCAGGCGGCCAGCACGGATCAAGCGGGCGGCCT
>CAVRDP010000021.1:0-292803 GCA_963719885.1 uncultured Planctomycetia bacterium
CCTGGTAGACTTCAGATCCCGATACAAGAACATCCCGTACAACTATATGCTGGGAGACGAGGAGGATATGGGCGGCGGGGCCTTCTATGTTCCGCTGCCCAAGCCGGTGAATACCCGCTACATTCGCTACCATGCCAAATTCAAGAACGACTTCTTGACCACGGAACTTCTGGTGCATAATTCGGTGACCATAAAACCGTACCCCATCTCCATCGCCCTGCCAGGCGAGCAGTAGGCGATGACGGAAAGAATGGTTCGTGCAAGTCCCCTTTATTCGTTTGACCTTCAGGCGCGTTGGATACGTCGTCAAAACATGTGTGCTGCATAAGCGTGAGGACGCTAACAATTACTTGAGCAAGAAGGAAAGAAGACATGCGTAAGCTACGGTTAGTCTGCGGGATGCTGCTGGCGGCGGGTACGTTGCTTGCCGAGGCCAGGGCAGACGTTCGTTTGCCGAAGTTCTTTACCGACAACATGATGCTGCAGCGCGACAAGCCCATCCGGGTTTGGGGCTGGGCCGCGCCGGGCGAAGGCGTGCAGGTGGCCCTGGCTGGAAAGAATGTCGCAGCCGAGAAGGCCGCCGCCAAGGCGGATGGCAAGGGCCGGTGGTCCGTTGAGCTTCCGGCACTGAAAGAGGGCGAGAATCTGGAATTGACGGTGACCGGCAAGAACATGATCACCCTGAAGAATGTGATCCTGGGCGATATCTGGCTCTGCTCCGGTCAATCCAACATGAGCATGCCCCTGATGGCCTGTCCGTGGGACCCCCCCGAACATATTAATTTCGGTGCACCGGAAGACAGTAAGAAGGCGGACTTTCCCAAAATCCGGCACCTCTCGATAAATGGCAGGCTTTCCCGTGATCCGGTGGAAGATTCTTCCACCCTCCCAAACATCTCAAATTGGCAGGTGTGCTCGCCGCAGTTAACGGGGAGCCACGTATTCACGGCGGCAGGGTTCTATTTTGCCCGTGAGGTCTTTGGGAAAACCGGCGTTCCGATCGGCATCATCGATGATGCCTGGAGCAGCTCGGCAATCGAGCCATGGATCCCGCAGGAGGGCGTGGAAGCGGTGCCTGAGCTGAAAGAAGCCTGGGACAAAAGGCAAAAAGCAATCGCCGATTATCGCCTGGCCAAAGGGAGACCTCCCACCATCCCGCCAACAATAATTCCCGATCTTGAAGGCATCAACAAGGAAAATTGGTGCTCCATATATAACGCGATGATCAACCCGCTGATTCGTATTCCGATCAAGGGGGTGCTGTGGTATCAGGGCGAGTCCAATTTTCAGCCTCTTCAGCAGAATTCGTGGGTGAATTTTGGCTCGGGAAGCTCTCCGAGTGTGTGATATAGGGCGGTTTCGATGCCTTCGTAAGTGCGGAAACCATAGGCTTTTCTGGTAGTCAGTTTCGCTTTGTTGTTCAACCCCTCGACGGCGCCGGCCGAAATGGAGCCGCGGGCACGGAACCAGTTGAGGATCAGGTCTCGGTGCTCGCAGAGGGTCCCAACGACCTTCTTCATCGGTTCGATCCTGGTCCGCAAGGTTCGCGTACACCATTGGTCCAAGAACTTTCCCGCCCAGCCCGCGCTGGTGTATTCCCAAAACCGCTGGAAGTCCTCCCGCAACAAATAGCTTCGCACGCTTTTGAGATTGTAGCGGAGCAACTCCGCCAGCTTGACGGTTTGTTTATCGGTCAGATTCTCCGGGCGTTTCAACAGGCACCACCGCGAGTTCGTCAGCACTGGCTCGTAACCGTCCTGCTTCAAACGACGGGCCTCCTCCCGACGAACTTCGTCGATTGCCTCGTTCATCTTCTTCATGATGTGAAAGCGATCCAGGACGTGGACAGCCGTCGAGAGTTGCTCCGCAATCACGTTCATGTAGGCCCGGCACATGTCGCTACAGACGAAGCGGATCGCCAGGCGAATCTCCTCCGAGAGAATCTGGAAGAAGCCTCGCAGGCTTTGTTCGGTTCGGTCCTGGGCGATCCACAACAACCGCTTCATACCTTCATCAATTTGGTAAACCAACGTCAGGTAATGATGCCCTCGGTGCCACTGGATCTCGTCCACGCCGATGGCCTCGATGCCGCTCAAATCTCGGTGTGCCAGACCCCACGAAACCGCGTGTTTTACCGAGCGAAACACATCTTCCCAACTGACCCAGAAGGCATCAGCGACCTCCTGCCAGGAAAGCCGTTTCGCCCAGCGGGCCAGGAACCAGCGAAAACTAGTCGTCAGCGTGCATTTTCCTTCCCCCCACGGCACCTGCTCGACCGTCACTCCGCACCGCGGGCAGTCCACCCGCCGCATTGCATAGACGAAGAACACGGCAATCTGCCAGAGGGGTACGAACTCGAACCGCCGTGGCGGCAGTCGGTCGTAGCCCGGTCCCTTGCGGCCACAACTGGAACAGATCGGCCGACTCTTGGCTCGCGGCACAATCTGCACTTCGATCGTCGGTCGGGCGCCTTTTCCACCCATTGAACTTTCCCGTAAACAAAAGGCTTGTAACGTTCGACGCGATTGAGGATACTTTTCAGTTGCATCCTGTGCTGGCTCCAGGGAGATGGTTGGTGTGGTAACCCCATCTATACCTGGAAACCTCGCAGGATGCATCTTCTTTTCTTGGTCCTGTGCAGCTACAATCCTTCTTGCCTGGTGAAGCGGAGTCGGGCTCTGCGGGGACGCAACCCGACAAGGAATAGCCAGGTCAGGACGGGTAAATGACCCGTAGGCCCTGGCGACTTCATGCCGCCAGGGCAACTTTTCATCTCCCTCATTTATTTGTCCTGCCATCCCTCAAAAATCCAATCCCGGCACTACCAACAAACCTCGCACTACGCACTGACTCTTACCCATAAATTCTGCGGAAGACCCAATTTTCAAGACCCGGGGGATCTTTACTATCATAAGATGCGCGCCCTGGTGAACGGTTGGCGAAAGAAATGGGGGCAAGGCGACTTTCCGTTCTACTATGTGCAGCTCGCCAGCATGTACGGCGTGAACGATAATCCAGAGGTCGACTGGGGTTATGGCTTGATCCGCCCCGTGCAGTTGAAGGCTATGGCGATTCCCAATACGGGCATGGCCGTCGCCATTGACATTGGGGAGGCAGAGAATATCCACCCCAGAGATAAACTTGATGTCGGACTCCGGCTGGCGCGGTGGGCGCTCGCCCGCGACTACGGGCAGAAGAACTTGGTTCCCTCCGGCCCGCTCTTCAAGGAAATGAAGATCGAGGGCGACAAGGCCCGGATATCTTTTGACTATGTCGGTTCGGGCCTCATGGTCGGCTTCAAAGACGGTTCGACGCTGGAAGGAACACTGGCTCCCACGATCGAAGACAAGAAAAGCAAGCTCAAACGGTTTGCGATTGCAGGCGCGGACAAGACGTGGCACTGGGCCGACGCCGTGATTGACGGCAATACCGTCGTGGTCTCGTCGCCAGAGGTGAAGAAGCCCGTCGCAGTGCGCTATGCGATGTCGAGCAATCCTAAAGGGGGTGCTCGCATAAAATGATGTAGACAAACGTCGATGAATAGGTTATGCTTCCGTCCTGGAATCCGAAGGATACTCGGATAGTTTACCAAGTATCGGTGCCGTCGCCCAGACAAAGTTGTCGTCGCGGGACTTTTCACGGAGGAAATGACATGACCGCACAAATCACTCGCCAAGCTCATAATTCCATCACCATCGAGGTCACCTTGCCGCTGACCGGCTCCATGCTTCGGGCCGAAGAAGCGATCCAGGATGCGCTTAACGAAGTCGGCCTGCTGGCCACCGAAAAGAATCTCGAGCGGTTCGATACCGATGGAAGTCCCATCCAACTCGGTTCGGTCCGCATGACCAGCAAGGGGCAGTTCGCTCAAGATTACGAAACGCCTTACGGCAGCGTCTCCGTGCTTCGGCATGTCTATCAAACGTCCGAAGGGGGCAAAACGTTCTGCCCGCTCGAAGAGAGTGCCCGATTGGTTCTCAACGCCACGCCAAGATTTGCCAAGTTGGTCTCCTACAAATACGCGGAAGCCGGAGCCAATGCGGTTGTCGCCGATTTATTGGAATGCCAGCATCGAAAGATTTCCAAGCGATACGTCAAGTCGCTGGGCGACATCGTCGGTGCCTATGCCGTTGCGAAAGAAGAGACCTGGAGCTACGCATTGCCACAGTTCGAGCATCCGTGTGCCTCCATCGCGATCGGCGTTGATGGAACATGCATGCTTTTGCAAGAGGACGGGTGGCGGGTGGCGATGACGGGAACGATCGCGTTTTACGACGCCCAAGGGGAACGCCTGCATACGATTTACGCAGGCGCGACCCCAGAGTACGGGAAAGAAAAGTTCCACGCGAAATTCCAACGCGAGGTGGAGCGCGTGAAGAATGCCTATCCGAACGTGCCGTATATCGGTCTGGGCGACGGCGCGGCAGACAACTGGAGCTACCTGAAACCGTTGACGGACCACCAGACATTGGACTTTTACCATGCCAGCGAGTACGTGGGCAAGGCGGCAATGGTGGTGTTCAAGGGAGCGAAAAAGAAAGCGGAAAGAGAAGCGTGGCTGGAAAACCAGCTTCATCAATTGAAGCACAAGCAGGGAGCGGTGAGTCGTTTGCTTTCGGTCCTGGATGAATTTCTTTCCACGACGCCGCTGAAAAACGCGGAAGATGCGAAGGCGGTCCTGGCGACGATCACCTACCTCCAAAACCAGAAGGAACGGATGAAATACTCTTATTCGGTGCAGCGGAACTGGCCGATCGGCAGCGGCGTGACGGAAGCGGCATGCAAGACCTTGATCAAGCACCGCTTATGCAAATCGGGTTCGCGTTGGAAGGACGACGGCGCTCTCGCCGTATTGTCGATACGTGCGCTGCGACTCACCACAGGCCGCTGGGAAGAGTTCTGGCGAAACCTCGACCAATATGGCTGCCCCACACTCCCCGCGTAACATCATCTTATGCGAGCACCCCCTAAAGGAGCCAATCTTTACAATCGTGAAGGATTGCCGGCATCTCCCTTCCGCACGGACAACTGGTAGAACAAAAGGCAGCTAGGGTTTGGACAAGACAGATTGGAGAATAGCACAATGATTCGTTTGATGACAGTGTTTATGGCAGTTGTGGCATCGGCGCTGACGGCGTCGGCTGGTTGGACGCCCACCGGCGTGGGCAGCACGGGCACGACCTATTGGCCGCAGATCAGTCCGCATGGCGGGCAGCAGGAGATGTACATCAACACGGACATGGGGGAGGTCTTTCATACGACCAACTTCGGGGACCGTTGGGAGACGTTAAACGGCGGCCTGGGATTGGGCGACCCCATCATCCGCTTCACGGCCGACCCCCAACAGCGTTTTGCATACGATGCGAACCGAGCCACTTTCTTCCGGAGCACCGATGGCGGAAAGACCTGGTCTTCTAAGGGCCTGACGCTGCCGCCGCAAGGATGCTCCGAACCGGGCCAGTGGTTCATCGATTCCGACGCCAAGGGCAAGAATGTCCGGATGATCGTGCGCGGCAGGAAGGACAACAAGCTGTATTTGTCTTCCGACAGCGGGAAGAGTTGGAGCGTCATCAAGGGCGGCTCGACCGTCACCTGGATTTCAGGCGTTTTCTTCATCGGCGACGACATATATATCGGCGTACACAACGCCAACGACGTTTCTGGCACTGGCCTATGGAAGTTCACCAAGGGAGAGTTCGTGTCCAACATACGCGCCGGCCTGGGCGGAGGCGAGGGGATTTCCTCGCTGGCGGGGGTCAATACCGGCAAGGCCCTGCGTTTCATAGCCCTTGCCCGCGCGGCGGCCGATGTCAGCAACAGCGAGAGCGAGAACATCTGGGGTCAGCGAAACAAGCCGTGGAGCCTTTATTATCTCGACACCGCCGGCGGCGAACAATGGGTCAAGTGCAACGGTTCCATACCGGCCAAGGCTCAGGTGACTCAAGTGAAGGCGGGGAATACGCCCGGCGGACCGGGCACGTTCTATCTGTTTGGCATGGATCCAACCGTTTACAAGACAACTGGCGGGACCTGGACCTGGAACTCCAACCCCTTCACCAAAGCCAACATGTACTCCGGGTACGCCGGCATCGATCCCTTCTTTGGGGTCTGCTATAACGGTGTCTCCGCGGCAAATCCCGACGTGCTTGTGGTGATGAATACCAATAACGTCTGGGGCTCGCGGGATGGTGCCAAGACCTGGTACTGTCTCGACTGCGACCCCGCCTATCGCATCCTGACGCCGGATCCGCACCCGGTCAACTCGATGCTCAACAAGACCAGCGTGTGGGGCATAAATTTCGTGGACCCCAGCAACTTCTTCGTCTATGCCACGGACACTGAGGGGTTCCACAGCACCGACAGCGGCAAAACCTGGGCTCTGCCCAAATGGGGTCTGGTGGCCGATAACACAAGCTATGCCTCCTGCACGGGCCCCGATGGGATCGTTTACGAGGCGGACGCCTACCAACATGATCTATTCAACCAGATCGGTGATGGCTGGAGCGAAAACACCTCGAACATCGGCTACTCGACCGATCACGGCGCCGCGTGGGCACTACTGAGCGATTTTGACGGGTGGGAAAGCGGCAATCCCAACAACCTACGCGATATATTGGCACGGCGCATGTTCGGCGGCATATTCCAGGGGTCCAACGATAAGATAAACTGGACAACACTGCATACGATCGGGGCCAACGAGAAATTCTCCGTTGAGAAGCACAACGCGAAACCCATCAGTGGAACCTATCGCTATGTCCGGTACCTGTCGCCCAAAGGCGGCAATGGCATTATCGGCGGGATGGAATTCTTCACGACCGCCGGCCCGCTGCTCTACAGCCCCCAGACGGTCGATGAGGCGCAGTCTGCGCTTGCCGCCGCGAGCACAACGTACAGCGGCACCTTGCAGCACGGATTCGTAACCCCCGGCTCCTTCCGGCTGGAGGCGGGCATCAATGGCGGCGGCTTGTACATGAACGATGACGGTCTCGGGAAGATCACGGTAAAAAGAAAGAACACCCATGAGCTCCTGTCTACGACTTCCGCGACGATCGATTACGCAACCGGCCATTACAGCATTACCCTGAAAGATGATGTCTTCGCCGCCGCCGCGCCGCAGGCCCACTATACATGGTCGACCTACGGGATCATCAGCGACGACGGCGGAGTCCTGAACCATAATTACGCTTGTTTCGGCCCCCACTGCGCGTTTGATAATTCCGGGGCCGGCACCTTCGACGCCAGAACCTACTATCGCGCCAATCGGGCCGATGGCACCTGGGTAGGCATGGACTTCGGCAAACCCCAGGCGTTGTCGCAGGTTAAGTATGGTGCCCCGATGACGGCTGGCCTCATTAAAGGAATGGCGATCTGGCCGGGCAATCCCAACCGTATGTACGTTCTGATTTGCAACGTGAATACCCAGGACATAGCCGGGGTATGGTACTCGGACAATTTCCGTTCGGTCTTCACCGGCGGCAGCCCCACGCCGCCACCTGGACCCGCTTGGGCACAGGACTGAACGGGGTGGATTCTGCCGGCGTGCAGGCGCCCAACGGGAAATGGCACAACATGACAGTCCTCAAGGATGGCACCGTGATCCTGGTGGCCGTCGCCCGCCAAGCGGAGAATCTCGCACCCAACTCCACCGGATCGGGAGTATGGGTTCTGCCGGCCGGAAAGACAATATGGGAAAACCGCACCGGCTATTACAACGGGCCAAAAGATTATGCCCATATGGATCCTGCTAAGCCCGGGGTTCCGCTGGAGATGAACCCGTATGGCATGGGCTGGAATTTCAACCAGCGAATCCAATCATGCACGGTGTATGTAAGCCCGCTGGATCCGCAAGAGAACACCTGGTATCTGTGCGTGGGCCGCAACGGTGCATGTGATACTGCGTATGGTCTGTATTTGACTACCGACCGAGGTCAAAACTGGGTCAAGCTGACCAAGCTGGATGTACCCGATTGGGGAGCCTATAGCCTGGCCATCAACCCGGTGACCACCGAGATGTTCGTGGCCAGCAACGGGCTTTGGTACTCGCCCACGACTTCCAACCCGGTCTTTACGCGCATCACCGAATTCCCCTTCTGGGATCGTTGTACGAAGATACAGTTCAACCCGTTCAATCTGAATCAGGTTTGGGCCTGCACATTTGGTAATGGCATATACAGGGCCGATCTGAACAGCCTGAACTACTCGAACAGGCCAAAGGACGCGACGCTTGACAAGGTGCCCAAACCCCCGACCGGCCTGGCGGTTTCCGCTTCCGGCACGACCTATAACGTAATCTGGAAAGACGCTGACTCAAACGCCACGGGCTATCAGGTTGAATTCGCCCCGCTGTATTCGCAGACCGCTTCGGGTCTTGTGCCGTGGACCGTCCTGGCCAAGGACATCCCGGCCGGCGCACGAAGCTATAGCGCCACCATCGCCAAAGGCGACACGGCCTACATTTTCCGTGTGCGGGCCTTGAGCACCAGCGGCCCGTCGTATTCCAACTATGCGGTGGCCGCCATCCCGACGGCTCCACCCAATCTGTCGGCCGCGGGAGCTTCCAGCGACGGCGTGATGTTGAGTTGGAAGAAGAACTCCGTCAGCGAAACCGGCTTTGCCATCGAGAAGTCGGCCGATGGATCCGGCAACTGGACGGAAGTCGGGACGGTTGGCGCCCGCATCACCAGGTACATGGTCGGTGGACTCGCCCAGGACAAGGCGTGTTATTTCCGGGTCCGCGCTATTGGCGTGAACGGAAAATCGGATTATACGGCGCCGGTGTCCGCAAGAACGTTCCCGGGAACAGCGATGATCGCCTACGAGCCGTTTGACTACCCCTACACCCCAGGCGCCAGCGCCGATGGCAACCTCAACGGCAAGAGCGGCGGCGAGGGTTGGATCGACGCTTGGGCCCCCCTTACACAGGACCCTCACGGCACAATAAAGTCCGGCAGCCTGGTGGCACCGGCCGCCAGCGCGCTGGCCGCAATCGGCAACAGTGTCACCAACCATGACACAAGCATGGTTCGCCATACCAAGGCACAATTTGGCAAGCCCGGCACGACCTTGTGGGTCAGCTTCGTGATAGCCAATGGCGAGCATCCGAACGGCGGGATCGGATTCGGCAAGCTCCAGATTGGCGTGGGTTGGGGCGGCAAATGGGGCGTCGTCGTTCCGGGCAACTCCATCAGCAGCGGGGAAGCCACACCAAAGCCCGGCGCCACCAATCTTGTCGTAGCCAGAATCAAATACGGAACTACAAACTCCCTGACTTTATGGATCGACCCGACGCCGGGAACTGAGCCGGCGGAGGCGTCGGCCGCGGTAAATGGTTCCTATATCGGAGACCTGGGAATCTCCAATGTCGTTGAGATTCCGCCAGCCGGTTACCTCAACGTGACGGGTTATGACGAGATCCGCATGGGCACGTCGTATTTGGATGTCGCCCCGCCATCGGCCCGCGGCGACGGTCAAAACAGGTAAAGCCGGATTATGTTTCCTTCCCACCTGCTCCACCTGGAGTTTCGCCATGTCTTGCTTGAATCGACGTGATTTCCTGCCTGTTACGGCAACTGTTGCTCTCGGCGCAACGGGTGTATTGACGCAAAGCAGTTGGGCGGAAGCCCCGAAAAGTCGACGAGGAAAAGGTGAGACATGCGGATACTGAAAGAGGGAGGACATTGCCTGTTCGAGAAAGATCAGCAGACGGCGGCGGTGGTCTCCGAGATGCTGCTGGAACTGGAAAGAAACGGAATGGACGCCGTCCGCAACTACAGCCGGAAGCTTGACGACTGGAACCCCGCCAGTTTCGAACTGACGCCCGTCCAGGTGGCCGAGGCGATTGCCCAATTGCCGCCGCAGGCGATTGCGGACACGGACTTTTGCCAGGGCAACGTGCGGCGCTTTGCCGAGGCGCAGCTCAAGACGCTGCTGCCGTTGGAAGTGGAACTTCGCCCCGGTGTCTGGTTGGGGCACAAGCACATTCCCGCGAGCGCCGTGGGCAGCTACATTCCCGGAGGCCGCTACCCGATGTTCGGTTCGGCGCAGATGAGCATCATTCCCGCCAAGGTCGCCGGCGTGGAGACGGTCGTGGCCTGCACGCCGCCGGTGAAGGGCCAAGGCTACTATCCGGCCACGATCAACGCCATGGCCAAGGCCGGCGCCGACCGCCTGTTTGTCCTGGGCGGCGTGCAGGCCCTGGCCATGATGGCTTTCGGCTTGGGGGAGGTGCCTCCGGCTGACATCCTCTGCGGCGCCGGCAACAAGTTCGTTGCCGAGGCCAAGCGACAGCTTTTTGGGCGTTGCGGGATCGATCTGCTGGCCGGCCCTACCGAAATCCTCGTGATCGCCGACAACCACGCCGATCCGGCCTTGGTCGCCTGCGATCTGTTGGGGCAGGCCGAGCATGACCCACATAGCGGCGTGTGCCTGATCTGCCTGAGCGAGGGTTTTGCCCGCCGGTGCATCGCGGAAGTCGAGAAGCAACTGGCCGTCTTGCCTACACGCGAGATCGCCGCGCAGTCCTGGGGCGTTAACGGCATCGTCTACGTTACGGCCGACGCCGAGGAAGCCATCGCTCTGAGCGACGACTATGCGCCGGAACATCTGGAACTTCATGTCAAGGACTATGACTATTTCTTCGAGCGGCTGACCAACTATGGTTCGCTGTTCATCGGTGAGGAGACCACGGTGGCCTACGGCGACAAGACGATCGGCACCAACCACATCCTGCCAACCAGCCGTTCGGCCCGCTACACCGGCGGCGTTTGGGTGGGCAAGTTCCTCAAGACCTGCACCTATCAGCGGATGACGCCCCAGGCCAGCAAGGAAATTGCCGAGGTGACCGAGCGCCAGTGCAACCTGGAAAACATGCTCGCCCACGGTATCACCGCTCGGGTGAGGATCGAGCGCTACACGAAATCAAAGGGTCAAATATGACCAAATCGCGATTTATCGTGATGGCTGCTGTACTGGGGGCAATCGGTGTATTTGCCATCGCCGGCGCCCAGGGGCAATCCTCGACCACGCCTGCAACCATCGCTTCGTCGCCGGCCTTCAGACCCTTGAGTTGCATCCCGGCGCGTTGCCCAGCCGGCTGGGCCAGTGGCGACCTCAAGAAGGGCGATGTGGACATCGCAATGGTCGGCGACTCGATCACCGAAAACTGGAGGAGCTGCCATGCCGCGCTTTGGCAGGCCTGTTTCGGCCACGGCATATTCAAGGCCCTGGGCGCGGCCATCGCCCCGCTGGTCAAACAACTCATCGGTTATGACATGCTGGCCGGGACGGCGCCAACGTCCACGCCAACGCCCACATCTGCATCGCCTGCCAGCGGAAGGGCCGTCCAATCGACTTCGGCGCGTGTCCGCGAGGATGGCCGGGCCGTGCGACTGCGGTTTGAGGCCGGCACATCGGTCGGTCAGCCCGCCGACCTCTCACTCCAAGACGAAAGGCTGATGTGCTTCTCCGAAACCCACGATGTGAGGACTGGCAAATGATACGTTTCTCATTTCTTATCAGACGTTCTCTCGCCACAGCCATCATTCTTTTGGCGGCCACGGCTTTGGCCCGCGCGGAATACAAGGAGACCCCGCATCGCCAGCCGGCCCCAGGCGAGATTGCCGCCAGCGGGCCCGGCGCCTGCGACCAGCCCGGCAAAACCTACGTGCTCACCGCCGATGTCTCCGGCCCCATGACGCCGATCTTCCTGGGAAAGGAACGTCACGCTGGACCTGAACGGATATACGCTTACGTTCGCCGCCGGCGACTACGAGCACATTCCCAACTACGGCTTCGAGGAGGGCCTGAAGGACTGGGACATCTCGCGGGCCCCGGGGCCCAGGTGGTCTCCTCCGCAGTGCGTCCCATGGTCGGCCGGCAGATTTTGCAGCTCAGGGCGGGCGACGAAATCATCTCGCAGTACATCCGCCTGCCCGTGGCCGACCGTTCCTATTACGCCATATGCGCCGTGGCCACCAGGGACATGCGTGTGACAATCAACGTAGACGACGAGCAGGGCGTGCCGGTCACCTGCGAGTTCCGCGGCGGCAAGGAACCGCGCGTGTCGCTGCCCGAGAAAGCTTTGCATCCCGAGTTGGGCGGCGGCGTGCTCTTCGCCCATCTGCACCATCAGCCGGCGGGCAAGTACCGTATCCGCATTAAAGCCGAGACGGACTGCTTGATCGATGAGTGCGACATCCGGCCCGCGCTGGATGCCGGGATCGCCGTCGTCGGGGCCATCAGCCCGTGGGCAACCTATCGGGACATGCTGAAGTGGTACCCGTGCGCCTTCTTCGACTACAATAAGAAGGACGCGCCGGGCGTACCCGTTACCGGAATCCCCGTCGTGCAGGGCGCCGGCACGGTGATCATCAAGAACGGGGTGATCCGAAACGGAACGCTCGGCATTCGGACGTGGGGCGTGCAATCCAATGCGGCCGACGTAACCGTGGCGATGGAGAACGTCAGAATCCTCAACACCGGCATCAACACCAATGCGGCAAGGCTGGTCAAGGGGACGTTCAAGCATTGCCGCTTCGAGATCGACACTCCGTTCATCATCAACCGTCATGACACCTCGGAGATGAGCGTCAACGTGTCGTCCGCCACGGATATCTCCCATTGCGAGTTCATCGGTGGCCAGGGGAATTTTTCCGGGGCCTGCCCGGACATCCACGACAACCTGTTCGTCAACGCCAAGACGGTCGTCAACCATTACTCGATTGCACCGGGCAGCGGCACCAAGGTCTACCGCAACCGCTTCGAGCCCAAAGTCGGCTCGGGGATCTATATTGGCGGCGGCACCGGCATTGAGGTCTACGACAATGTCTTCCGGATTCAATCCGCGCCCCCCAATTGCGAGTACCGCTATACGACTTACAGCACCAGCGCGGTCCGCCTGAGCGACTACGACGCCAAGCCCACCGATCCGCCCAACAAGCGCTGTTTCGGCAACAAGGTCTACCGGAACAAGATCTTCGTTGTCGGCAAGAGCTATCCGCAGTACGAGCGTTACTTACCCCGGACTTACGCTTTCTTCATCAGCGTGGGCGGCGGCACGAACCTGGTCTACGACAACGAGATTGTGCTGGAGAAGAAGGATGCCGGCAACTGCGGCATTTATGCGTTCTTTGTGGGCGGGTCGTCCAACGGCGGGCAGATCTTCAATAACCGCGTGAGTTCGAATTGTCCCGTGGCCTGGCTGGGTAACGATTACGGCAACGCGGCCGACACGGTTTTCTACGGGAACACATTCGTCCGCGCCTCGGATACCTCGGCCAAGACACGGCCGATCGTGCTCGGCGCGGGAGGTAATTCCGTGCGCGACGTCGGTTTATTCTCGAACACCTTCCAAGGCTGGAGCGAACTGTTCGAGACCCACAGCAATTCGGTCAGCTACGCGGTGGGCTGGACGTTGACGATCCGTGCCTCCGCAGGGGAAGAGGTCGTCATTCTTGACAAAGAAGGCAAGGAGGTCCAGTTCGCCAAAGTGGGCCCTCAAGGGTTGGTTGCCGTTCGCCTGGCCCAGTATCAGTTCAATGCCGGAACGAAGACCGACCGCTCGACCTACGTTATTCATGTCGGCAATGAGCGGCAGACGGTCGAGATGACCGAGAACCGGGAGCTTGCGTTCAAGTAGTACGGGAATGGCCAAGGTCCCGGTTCTCGAACTCGGGCTTGTTCCCTGCAGCTTCATGTTACGGAAAGGTATCCATCCCACGCGGGCCTGAGCAGTATTTCGAGGAGAGAAACATGAGAGTTGGGCGAGAGTTCATGGTGTGCGCTGTGGTCTGGCTGGCTTGGCACGCGGGCCCCGTGGCCACGGCATCATCCGTTTCGGTCCGGTTTGCCGAAGGCGTGGCCACCGTCAAGACCGACCGTTATGAGATCGCCTGGGAAAACGGCAGCATGGTGGGATTAAGGACGGCTTTGCCGCGAGGGCAGAACATCACGATCAATGCGCATCCGATGCGCTTTGGAGACTTGCCCAACGGCCTGGCCGTCGTGGCCGACCGCAGCCGCGACATGTTGAAGACGTACGACTTGATCTCTGGTTTCCCCCTCTCGGAATCCTATCCTGCCTATCATCCCCCGGTGTCGGGAGCGACCGGCGTATCGTGCGAGCGAATCGATGGTGGGGTGCGGTTGACCTACAGGAACCTGGCCGGAGCGGCGGAGGCGGTCCTCGTCCAGGAACTGACGGTGGAGGCCCGCACCGGTGACCTGATCATTCGCCAAAGGGGCAGCGCACGGGCCGGCGTCACTGGCATTGCTTTCAGTCTGCTCAATATTCGCCGTGACGTAACAATGGCCGTTCCGTATTTCGGTGGGCAGCGATGGGACGCTGATTACTTGCCGGGAAAAGTTGCAGGTTGGGCGTGGCCCCACATGTGGAACGCCGGCCTAGTCATCGGCCAACTGCACTCGGGCGGCTGCTTCTGCGTGTGGGCCGACGATCCGGACATGCGTCCCAAGTTCTTCCGCCGCCGCAATGTGACGGAGGCCATTGGGCTGGGCTTCGAGGCCTGCGGCGAGGCGCCCTTTCAAGAAAAGAACCTGACAGCGCTCACCTGGCGATTCAACACGTTTGCCGGCCCGTGGACCGAGGCGGCACGCCGCTACAAGGACTGGATGGCTTCGAGCTTCCGCATAACGCCCCGCGCAGAGCGGCCTTCGCGCTGGGTCGACGACATCGCCCTGGTCGTGCCCCAACCGCCGGACCTGCCGGCCCTCAAGCAATTGAGCGAAGTTGTCGCTCCGAAACACCTGTTGTTCATGGACTGGGGCTGGCTGAAGGAGTTCAACCGGCGCATCCCGGAATACAGTCCTGCGAGCAAGAACCTCACTGACGCGGTTGCGCTGGCACACCGGCACGGCGCCAAGTTTGGCGTATATACCAGCCTCGCGCTGGTCGACCAGGAGACCTATCCGACGATCATGAAGGATTATGGATTGGAATACTTCTTTCGCGGCCCGGCCGAGGAGAAACCTGCCGGGGTGCAGCCCGGCTGGCTGCAATATGTCCATCCGGGCAGCGCCCGGTGGCGCGAATTCTACAGCCGGAAGATGGCCGAGGTCGTAGAGAAATATGGGATCGACTATCTGTACCAGGACGTCACGGGCTGCGGGGCCGGCAGCTCCGGTCTCGTGGAAGGGTGTACCTACAGCCGGGGCGTGGTGCAGTGCGAACAGGCGATCCGCACGGCAGTGCCGCGGGCGGCCTTGGGCGGTGAATACTGGACCGACGTCAATGCCTGCCGGGAAGACTTCGGCGTGCATGGATTCCAGGCATGGTTCGACCCGGCCCATGCGGAATTCATCACCCGGCCGCATCAGCCTCACCCGCTTTTGTCGTACCTGTTTAGCGATTACTGTGTCTCCTGGTCGCACCAGGTGCCGATCCACGACATGGTGAAGTTCCACCGCGATCAGAACATCAACGAGGTAACAGGAGCAATCCCGATCTGGACCACCACGCCCGACGACCGGTGCGGCGAGGCCCATGCGGTGATCGAGCGCGCGAAGCTCTTCGCCGAGGGCTTTCGGCCGTACTTCCCTGAACGTTGGGAGCCACACGTGGTTTCGTATCTGCGCAACGGCCGCGGACAGATCGTGAAGTACGTGCGGCCGGAGCAGAGCACTTTGTGCTACGAGGCAACCCCGGACGGCGACCGACTCCGCTACGCACGCCTGACCGGACTGGCGAAACCTTCGCTTTCCACCCCCGTCAGCATTGACGGCTGGATCGCGTACGATGCGCACGGTCCCATCGGACTGAATCCCGCCCGTTGGTACTGTGCCTTTCCGGGCAAGCCTTCCGCGCTGCCGGTAACGATCACGCAACTGCCCGAGGGAGCCTGGGTGCAGGGCATCCGCCTGTCGGATGCCTACGTGCTGGTGGACGTCGAGGGCAAGGGCCAGGGCGAGATCGCCTGGCAGCTCGGCCGCGTAGGACTGACACTTGTCGAGCCTGCTGGTTGGGATGCCTCGCAGGGCCGGCACCGTTGCTCCCTGCCGATCACGCTCCTGTTTGCCGCCGGAAGACCGCAGGCGCCTCGTGCCCCGCCAGCGGCTGCCCCTGGAACAGTGGCAGTACAACATCGTGGCCGGCGGCCAGATCATCCGGGCCGGCCAGTTCTTGCGGCACGGGAAGTTCAAGCACGGCGAGCGGGAGCTTGTCGGTTCCATGGTGTATCCGCCGACGGGCGGCAAGGACTCGGAGATCTCCATCGACGGACTGGTCCGGCTCCCCGATGACCCGAGCGCTGCTCTATGCGTCACTTTGGGCCGCGAGGGGGGACCGGGTGACGGTGTGCATTTCGTGGTCCGCGTCAACGGCCGCGAAATCTGGCGCCGCTTCAGTCCTCCCAAATCCGAGTGGACCGAGGTGACGATCCCGCTTGCCGCGCATGCTGGCCGGACGCTGGTCTTGAGCCTGGCGCTGGATTGCGGCCCCTCGGGCTTCAATACCAGTTGTGATGAAGCCATCTGGGCGGAGCCCCAAATCGTCATCGACCGCACGGGTCGGTGAATTCGGCGGAAATGCGCAGATCCAAGGACTCTGTTGTTGGCCAGTCGCGAGGCTGGCTGCTGCCGACAGTGTATACCACCGGCTGGACAAAGCGGTGGGGAAAGGCCGCGTAACCCTCCCCCGCCGCGGCCAGGCCGAACTCCGCCGCGCGGTTGTCGGGCGTGCCGATCAAGAACAACACGTCGGGCGGCACTCGAGACCCGGCGGCCAAATGGCCCAGTGCAGCGGCGTTGTCGGCAACCATCGCCGCACAAATGATGATACACTGAGCTCGGGTCGACATGGCGAGACGCGACGGACAGGGATGAACTGACGAATCGCTGTCCCTAGTCATAGCCCCGTTCTTGTGGTATGTCAAGAAACTGCAAAGATAGTATTTTGTGAGCTTATGAACGGGGGACTACAGCAGTATGGACAGCTTGCCGGTGAAAACGCTTTGCTCCTCAAGTACAATGGACCGCATCCTTGCGGGCAGCGTTCCAGAGAAAAGGACCATAGCAATGCCACTCAGAAGTTCTGTAGTCACCACGATCTCGCTGGCGTGCGTACTCAGCGCGCTGAACGTTCAAGCCGAGGACAAGACTGCCCCATCGGTCTTGCGACTTCCTCCCTGCGCCAAGGCTCCGGTGATCGACGGGACCATCTCGCCCGGCGAATGGGACGGGGCGTTCCAGGGATCTGGCGTAATGACTTATCAAGGTCCCGCCCTGGGAAAGTTGGAACTTCGCAAGATCCGCTACTGGTTCACTTATGATGCCCAGCGGATCTACATCGCCGTGCAGAGCGAATTGCCGCCGTGGGGCAAACTCGAAGGCAAACGCCGCCGAGTTCCTTTCGATGCGGCCAACGACGACGAGATCGAACTGCACGTGGACCCGGCCCGACCCGGCAAAGCGCAGTATGAACGAACGTACTACGATTTTCTCGGTAACTTCGCGGGAACGATGTGCCCGTTCGCCTACAACGCTGCCACCCCCGGGGCCATGCCGTTTACCGGCAAGGTCGAATTTCAGAACTCGTGCAAGGATGGCTGGTGGACGGCCGAGTTCTCGGCGGCTGCCAGCGAACTGGAAGGGGCCAGCATTGGCGATGGATTGGTGTGGGGACTGAATTTCTGCCGCATGTGGCTGAGTCCGTTTGTGTACTCCTCATGGCCATCGCGAAATTACCTGGAGCGCGACAAGTACCTGATGGTCACCATGGATCGCGGTGCGCCGGTGGTGCAGTTGCTCGGCTACGGCGATCCACACCGCGGCAGGCCGGGGTTCGAGTTCTCGATCTACAATCCAACCGCCAAGACCCTGGAGATTTCCGTGGCAATGCGCGTGCAGGATCGGTCCGAGGAGGGCAAGATGGTAGAAACGACGAAGCTGGCGACCCTGCCTCCGGGCTCGCGCAAAGAGTGGCCTGGCAGACCGACTGGACCGTCAGTACCAAGGACAATCTGCTCAGCGCCAACGTCCGCTCTGCCGACGGCAAGACCCTCTATTTCAACCCCCGCATGGAGTTCGACAAGGACAACGGGTGCGCGACGGCTTGGGTGGCTCCCGCGAAGAAGGAAAAAAAGCCCGTCACTCTAACGGCGTGCTTTTACCCCGGCTTCTCCCGAGTGCGAGCCCTCGTGAATTTCAGCCCGCTCGAGAAAGCGGCCCAGGTAGATCGCGCGGTGGTGAGCGTTAAGAATGCGGCGGGCAAGGAGTTGGGCAGCGCCGAAATCAAGACATTTAAGGAAGGCGAGAGGGAGACTTCGGTGCAGTTGCCCAGGGACTTGGCTGAAGGGACGTACACCGTGACGGTGGCCTTACAGGCCGGCGGCAAAGCGATTGGGCCGACCGACAGCAAGACGTTTGAAAAAAAGAAGTTCCCGTTCGAGAACAACACGATCGGGATCACCGACAAGGTGCTCACCCCCTGGACGCCGATGAAGACACAAGCGTCAGGCTCAACGCCGCAAGTGGAGGTCGGAACCGGGTGTTCACGCTGGGGGAGGACGGGTTCTTCCAACAGGTGAAGTCGGGGAAGTGGGAGTTGCTGAGCCGGCCTATCCGCCTGGAGACGAAGAGCGGCGGGAACGAATTGAAATGGAAAGGCACCGGCGTGAAGTTTGGGATGACTGCAGGCCATGAGGTGGATTTCACGGCGGCCTCGGAGTGCGATAAGGTGAGGGCGGAGGTGTGCTGTCACAGCGAGTACGACGGAATGTTCAAGTACACACTGACGTTGGCGCCCAGCGGGGACGGTCAGGTGGACAGCGTGGATCTGGTGGTGCCGCTGAAGGAGGAATATGCGTGGTTGCTGCACGCCTGTTCCGACGGCTGTCGCACGAACGCTTCGCTATTCACGCCGCGCGGCGAAGGGCGCGTTTGGGATTCGACCCGCGTGCAACAGGGGCGGCTGACCGGCACGTTCATTCCCTATCTCTGGTTGGGCGATTACCGCGTGGGGCTGTGCTGGTGGGCCGATTCGGAGAAAGGCTGGGTGCGTCCTGCGGACAAGAAGGAGCCGGCGATCGAGGTCCGCCGGGAAAAGGGCGAGATTCAGATGGTGTTCCATCTCATCGGCAAGCCCTTCCGACTCAAGCAACCGCGGACGATGGTTTTTGCCTTCAACGCCAGCCCGATGCGGCCGCGGGCTTCCTGGCGCGGGGGTGGACCACCCGCACGTCGGCCAAGGAAAAGTATCTCAAGTTTCCCATCGCGGTCGATGGCTCCTGCGCCTGGGTTTCATTCGGCAAGGATACCCTGCCGGATCGGCCCTACACCTACGCGAGTTTGCGTCCGATCAGTGATCAGGCGGATCAATGGCTGAAGGTTTACGCCGCAAAGTTCCATGCCGACGGCAGGAAACTGGTTGTCTACACGGACATCATGTCGCGGGCCGTAGACCGTGGCGAGGAAGTCAAGAGCTACGCGTCGGAGTGGGACCGCTACGGCATCCCGCACCCACAGGAAGAGACCCGGGGGTGGCCGTCCAATGGCCAGATTCTCGTCAACATGACGAAGAGCCGGATCGATTACGACGTTCTGGTGCATGAAGCGGGACGCAGAGTTGGGCGTGGACGGATTCTACTTCGACGAGATCCAGGCCACCGGCCAGACCAACGCCACGGCCAGCCTTGGGTTCCAGGATGACGAGGGCAACTGGGAAGGAGAGTGCAGCCTGTTCGCCTTTCGAGACTACTTGAAGCGCCTCCACGCGATGCTCCAGGAAATGGGCCAGGCGGAGCCGCTCATCATGCCGCACGATTCGAGCACCATGTACGCGGGGCCCATGGCATTCGCCTCGATTCCGATGGACCTGGAGATGGCCAGCCCTGATCCCGATCCGCAGCGCGGCAAGGTTTTCGGCATCGGGGAAGGCTACGCGCTGTGCAATGTCATGGGCTTTCAACACGGCTTTGCCGGCAGCGCATTGGGCGGCGGAATGGCAACCCCGACGGGTGACTGCCGAGATGCGCGGACCTATATCGGCTCGCTCCTGCTCTTTGATTGCGGCAACATCTTCGGCTCCAGCACGTTTCTGGAACGCCAAGCCGACTACGCCCTTGGGCAATTCGGCTACGACCAGCCGGGCGTACAGTACGTGCCCTACTGCGCGCGGGCAATCTCCAGCAGGTGGAGCCGGGTTGCGTTCGCACGAGCCTGTTCCGCAACGGCAATCGAGCCCTGCTGGTCATGTACAACGACGGCCCCAATGCCGTGACCGCCACGTGGCTGCCTTCGGCGGACTTCAAACAGCCGGCCAATACCAGCACCATGGCGATGCCGGGGCTTTTCGGCGACAAGGAGGATACGTTCTATCTCTACACCCGCGACAAGCGCGGGGCCTGGCCCGTCTTCATTCCACCGTACGATTACCGCCTGGTGATCACCGGCACGGAAGGAACCTGGGGGCCGAAGGAGACGTGGGGGCCAGTCGACCCGAAGTTGTTCGAGAGGAACCTGAAGAAGTGATTCTATGAAGACCATGAAAGCATTCCTCGTGTTTGTCACCCTGATGGTTTCACCTTCAGGGCTCCCTGCTGAAGAGGCCAAATCACCGTCGGCGCTCCCGGCCTTGAATCTCGTTGAGTTGAAGGTGTACTTCTATCCGGGTGTTGGCGCCGTGAAGTGCGCGATCAACTTCTCCGCCATGACGGGCGCCCAGCGAGTGGATAAAGCAATGCTGGTGGTCAAGGAACCGGATGGCCGCGAGATCGCCCGCGGCGAGCCGGAACAACTCGAGGATGGCGACGGCGAGTGCATAATCAAGCTCCCCGGCCGGCTGGTCGCCGGCCGCTATACAGTTGCCCTGACGCTCAGTGCGGGAGGGAAGCCCTTTGGTGCGCCCGTAGAGCAATCCTTCGAGAAGAAGAACTTTCCCTTCGAGGGCAACCGGATTGGGGTTACCGACAAGGTGCTCTTCCCCTGGACACCGATGAAAGTCGAGGCAGCGTCGGTCAGTTGCTGGAACCGGACTTTCGTGTTGAACGATGATGGTTTCTTCCGGCAGGTGAAATCGGGGGACTGGGAACTGCTGAACCGGCCGGTCTTCCTGGCGGCCCGTAGCGAGGCCAAGGAGATGAAATGGCAAGGCGGCGGTGTGCAGTTCACCAAACAGGGCCCGAGCTCCGTGGATTTCACGGCCCAGTCGCAGTGCGAGAAGCTGCAAGCGGAAGTATCGGTGCATAGCGAATTCGACGGCATGTTCCAATACACACTGACGCTTCGGCCCAAGGGCGACGGCCATGTTGACCGGGTCGACCTCGTGGTGCCGCTCAAGGAGGAACATGCCTGGCTGTTGCACGCCTGTTCTGACGGCTGCCGGACCAATGCGTCGCTGTTCACCCCTGCGCGGCCAGGGGCGCGTATGGGAGTCGACGAAAGTCAGCCAATGGCGTCTGACGGGCACTTTCATTCCGTACCTGTGGTTGGGCGACGACCGCGTGGGGCTGTGCTGGTGGGCCGATTCGGAGAAAGGCTGGCTGCGCCCGGCCAACCGAAAGGAGCCGGTGATCGAAGTGCGCCGCACCACGGGTGAGGTGCAGATGGTGTTCCACCTAATCGCGCGGCCGATCCAACTTAAGGAAGCGCGGACGATGGTTTTCGCCTTTAACGCCAACCCCGTTCGTCCTCGGCCGCAGTGGGCGCACACTTGGAGTGACTACAGCAACTACAGCACTCCGAAGCCGGGCAGCCTCCCCGGTCCCAAGGTCTGGTGGCTCGGTTCCTGCCAGTGGGTTTCCTTCAATAAGGATGTCCTACCGGACCGCCCGTACACATATGCCAGTTTGCGGCCAATCAGCGACGAGGCGGATGCATTCCTGAGAGACAAAATCGTGGCAGCCTCGCATGCCAAACAGCAGAACGTCGTCGTTTACACCGATATTCTCTCCCGGGCGGTCGACCGCGGCGACGAGATGAAACACTATGCCTCGGAGTGGACCCGCCAGGGCGAGTCGTTTACCCAGGAAGAAACGCGGAAATGGCCCTCGAACGCCCAAATTTTGGCAAACTTGGCCCCAAGCCGGATCGATTACGATCTGTGGTGCATGAAGTACGATGCGGAACTGCGGATCGACGGATTCAATTTCGATGAGATCCAGACCTGGGGCCAGAGCAATCCCGTGGCCGGCTTGGGGTTCCAGGCCGAGGACGGACACTGGGAGCCCCAGACAAGTCTGTTTGCCATGCGGACATATTTCAAGCGGGTCTACACCATGCTGCAGGAAAGAGGCGACCAGGAGCCGTTCGTCCTGCCGCACACGTCGAGCACGCTCTACAGCGGGCCGCTGGCCTTCACGACCATCCACCAGGCCACCGAAATGGATAGCGGCTCCTTGGGGCCTGCCTCGGTTTACGATCCGCTTCGCGGCCAGGTTTTCGGGCTGGGTGAAGCCTATGCGCTGTGCAACATCATGACCTTCGATCATGGGTTCGAGAGCGGCCACGCCGTCACACCTTTCCCACACGACATGTTTCGCAAGGGGGATTTCCGCATCCTGCGGACGTTTCTCGGCGGCATGCTGCTCTTTGATTGCCGTGCCTGTTTCGTGGCAGGATCCGAACCCTGTCGCCTGGAATACTCGCTGGCCAAGTTCGGCTACGACCGGCCGGGTGTGGAGTTCGTGCCGTACTGGCGCGCCGCCGACTTGCAAACGGTGGCGCCGGATTGCATGCGCGTGAGTCTCTTTCGCAACGCTAAGAAGGCGCTGTTAGTAATGTGCAGCGACAGCGACCACACGGTGAAGGCCCGCTGGAAACCGACCTCGCGGTTCAAACACACGGGTCACTCCATGACCATCCCGGACTTGGAGTTTGCGGCCAGCGATTGGGCCCTTGCCAATCCCAGGGAGAAGCTGGATGCTGCGCCCGTCCGGCAGCCGGACGGCAGTTGGACGCTGGAGATCCCGCCCTACGATTACCGCCTGATCCATACGGATACGGAAGGGACTTGGGGGCCGAAGCAAGGCTGGGGACCGGTGGATCCGAAACTGTTCGAGAGGAACGTCAAATGAAAAGCACAAAGAACTTGCTGATCACGATGTGGCTCGTGGGGTGGGGCTGTTCCTGCGCTCTTCCTGCGGATGTGCAGGCGCCGCCTAGCTTGAAGGATCTCTGCAGCTTCCATTTGGGCTTCGATGGCACCGTGGTGGCGGCATGTTCGAGAGGCAAAGCGGAGCCGGATAGTATTCAGTTCACCCAGAACGGCCAGATGCATTACGTCAAGCCGGCGGCGCTCGACGCCTACTACGTTCCGGGCGTGCGGGGCCGGGCGCTCTCGACCACGGATCGCAACACGGACATCACGTTGACCTACCCGGTTGACAAGAACTTCAGGTACGCCAAAGGCACCATCCTATTCTGGATGAGCTATTTGGATCTCGTCGAGGACGCCAAAGTCGGCAACATGGCCTTCAACCAACCCAATTTTGGGTACATCACCGTGAATTACGCGGACCCGCGCATGGCTTTCGTTTGCTTTGCCTCGAACAAAGCTCTCGGCGGGGAAGCGAGCAATGGGAGCATCGAGGCATGGCGAGCGACGCCGTGGCGTAAAGGAGAATGGCATCAGGTCGTGTTGACCTGGAACAAGGACAAGGTCGTCTACTTTGAAGATGGCGTGGCTTTGGGCAAGGCCAGCCTGAAAGTGCCGATGACAACTCCGGAGAACGGGTATCCATTCTTTGGTGTTGCCCTTGCCGGCTGGGCCGGCAAGAACCATCATGTCGTCGCGATGGATGAGTTCTACATCTTCCCTATCGTACTGCCCGACGTGTTGATTCAATACAACTACTGGCAGATCAAGGGCGAGAAGAAGTGAATCGCCGTCAACGCCGCGATCATTTGCGCCGGCCTGCACCTCACGATGTACGTCATGTTCAAGGTCAAGTGGACCGCCCGGTTCAGGTGGTGGATTTCGAAACGGTACGCGGCCGTACATCCGTACTGTCTCGACCAGTTGGCGTCCCTTCTGGATCGTACAGAGACCGGTTTCTCGCAGTAGATGTCTTTGCCAGCCCTTGCCGAATCGATGGCCTGCGGCATGTGCCGGTGGTCGGGCTTGGCGATCACTACCGCGTCGATGACGGGTCGAGCGAGCAATTCGCGGTAGTCGTGGTCCGGGGCGCAGCCGTAGTATGTGCCGGCACAGCGTTCTATTTCCAGCGGTCGTACTTCTGCATGTGGCGCTGGTGCCACTCCTGATCGAGCGGGTCCTCAGTGAGCGCGTTCCACTCCAAGAGCTGCATCTTCATCGCAACGGCCTGCCTGCGATATTCCGTCCTCAGGGCTAGGTTCGTCCACTCGTGGGGGTCGCGGCGCAGGTCGTGGAGCTCTTGGAATCCGTCGGCATACCAGATGTATTTCCAATCGGTCGTGCGAATTGCCTTGCAGTAGTCGCCCGGCACGTTGAAATTGGCCGTCCAGCACAAGGGATGTCCCTGTGCCGTGTGATACTTGTTCCAATCAGCGATGAACTCGTCGTAGGTCTTGTAGGGATTGCGGTAATCCGGCGGGCAGATCTCGGCATGAACAACGTCTTTGTGTTTGTTCGTCCGACCGCGGAGGACGGGTACGAGCGACTTGCCCTGGCAGCCGAAAGGAACCTCGACGCCGCACAACTCCAAAAGCGTGGGCATGACGTTCGACCTCCTCGACCATCGTCGAATCGACCGCGCGCGGCTGGATGTGCCCGTCCCAGGCGATAATGAACGGCACGCGCAACAGGCAATCCACAAGCACCAAGTCCTTCTTGCACATGTTGTAATCGAAGTTGAAATCGCCGTGGTCGGAGGTGAACACGATGATTGTGTCCTGGCGGCGACCAGTGGCGTCCAACGCCTTGAGGATCTCTCCCACGTTCTCATCGACCCAGGAGATCATCGCGTAATACACGGCCAGGTAGAGTCGCTTGTCGTCGTCGCTGGCCCTGAGCGCACCCTGGGCCTGTTGCTTGATCTTGAAGCGGGGGTGCTTCTGGTCCAGCACGCCGGCGGGCGACTCGGGGAGGCGGATCTTCTCCAGCGGATACTGCTCCTTGAACTTGGCCGGGGCCAGGTGCGGCGCGTGCGGATCGTCGAACGACACGCAAAGGCAAAAGGGCCGGTCCTTAGGAGCCTCCCACAGAAATCGCACCGCGCTTTGCCGCGAGAGGCAGGTGTCGGTCAGCTTGGGATCGTAGTCGTGGAACACGGACGAGGCCCACGACGCGACCGTTCCCAGGCGGTCCGACCGCTGCTTTTGGAACCGTATGTATTCGGCCCGTTGGCCGCCACAGTTGCGGTCCTCAATCAGATCGGTGAAATCGAAGTTCACGAATTCTCCTTTTGCCAGCAGGTGATTCTTCTCAATGTAGCCCAAGTAATACCCGGCCTGCTTGAGGGCCTTGAAGAGGTGGACTTCATATTTCTCCAGACAGGCGTTGTTCTGGCGGTTCTGGTGAGAGTGGCCATAGCGGCCCGTGAACAAATTACAGCGCGAGGGCACGCAGCACGGGGCCTGGGTGAAGTACTGGCGAAAATCCGCTCCGGCGGCAGCCAAGCGGTCGAGATGGGGAGTCTGTGCCTGCCCGCCGTGACAACTCATGACGTCGGACCGTTGCTGGTCGGTCATGATGAAGAGGATGTTGGGCGGTCGCCTCACGGCGGAGGGCGCAACGCCGGCGGCAGCTTGCGCTTGCTCCCGCTCGGCAGCGAGGGCCGCAGCGCCAGGAACGTCGACGGCAAGGAGGGCCGCAGCCAGCGTGATCGCGACGACGGCCATTAGTCGAAACGGACTTCGGATCTTTTCTACGTTTGTCATAATTGCTCCGAAAGTTGATCTTTGCCAGGGGTCGTCGATCGTGTCACGGTTGGTTCTCGACTGGAAAACGCCTCAGGGATTGTGGTTGGAGAAACACCTTGGTCGCAGCCCGCGGGCTAGTGTACCGTAGCCGCCGTAACGGCCAGCAAGACTGGCACACCGCGCCGGTCTTTGCCGTAAACCAGGTCGAGACTCGTGATCAGCACGTCGGGCCGCGGGTTGTTCCACTGCTTGACGTACGACACGGCGTGGAACTCCGTGCCTTCGTACTTGCGGACCCAACCGACCTGCGCCGGGCAGGGGGCGGGGGGCATCGGGCTGCTTGTAGTCGTCGATGTCGATCTCCAGGCCCAGGGGCACCTCGTCGGTCTTGCCGTCGGCATAGTGGATGACGTACTTGGCCAGTTCGATTGGTCTGTTCTCCTTGCGCTCCTGGCCGCTACGGGGCTGGTCGACTCGCGCGGCGTGCAGAAAAAACAAGGCGTCGGCCTTGTGACCTACGGGCACGCCCGCGACCCGCTCGGGCAGATTGCCCCGCACGCCGGGGCCACCGAGCATCACCACCGTCGGCACGGGGCTGGTGGCAAACTCGTAGACGTTGAACTCCACCCCGGCGAACGTCTGCTTGCCGGTCGGCAGGTCCTTGAAGCTGAACTTAGGGTCGCCGGACCAGCCTCGTTCCGTGCGGAACTGGTTGGCCTGCTTCGACAGGTCCAAGGGGGCATATGCCAGGTTGGCCCCGGCGATGACGGTCTTGCCGACGAAGGGGGCCTTCATGTTCTGCAAGAGCGTGGTCAGCACAGTCCGCTTCTTGACGGCGTTGGCCGGCACTTCCTCGCTATCCTTGAAGCGAAGATTGCAGAGCACGATGCGGCCCTTCCCTTGCGGGTATTCGACCATTCCGCCGATGTTCAGCATTGGCTTGACGCGCAATGGGAAGTCGGCCGGCCGCCGGGCCAAAAGCGCAATGCTGTCGCAACCGAGGATCATCTTGCCGTTCTGCTTCTTGTCTGGCAGGTCGGTGTGCTTCTCGTGGCGGATCGTGAAGACCGTGCCGCGCTTGGGCGGCCCGACCTCCAGCGTGATCGGTTCGCTCTTCTCGGGCACGTTGAACATGAGCTTGCCGGCCTCGTCGCCGTCGATGGTCAGCGACACCCGGCTGGTGCGATCGTAGTTGACGTTACCCACCCAGTTCCAGGACGCGATCGTCTGCGGCTTGGGCAGGGTAAAGGTGTAAACGCTCTTCTCGGCCGGTTCATTGCAGATGTAGGGCCAGCCGTCGGCGCTGGTCATGCCACTGACCAGGTTGTAGTGGAAGCCGTTGGCCGGCGTGGCGAACGGGGCCACGTCTTCCAAATCGACAATGCAGCCGAACGTGTCCGAGGCGACGTAGTTGCCCGACTGAAAACTGAACATCGCTTGGGACGAGTAGAGCTGCACGTCGGCCAGGCCTAGACCGGCCGTCAACGGGTGGCGGACCGGGGCAAACGTCACGCGCTCGCGCCGGAAGGGGCGGATCATGTGGTCGAAGCCGACGAGCTTGTTGTAGTCGGCCAGGCCGTTGGGCGTGAGGCCGTGCAGGACCAGGCTCCCGCCGGCCTGCGTGAAGGCCCGCACCACCAGCCGGTTATCGGCCAGCGTCTTGAGATTGCCGGGAGTCGCGGAGACCACGGCGATCGGGCTCTTGGCCAGGGCCTCCAAGGGGCCAGCCGCCCGGGCGTATTGCAGATTGATGCTGTCGAGCACCTTCGCCAGGGCCTGATCGACGGCGGCTGCCACCGCCAGGTGATCGAGTTTGTAGTTGCGGCTGAAATCGATCAGGTTCAGCAGCAGCGTCCGCGCCGTGGGGTTCGTAGCGGCCTTTTCGGCGACCACGGCCTGGCAGAGCGTCACCACACCGGGACCGACCGGGATGACCACCAGTGCGCTGTTAGTCAGCGATTCGTTGCACTGCAAGAGCGACTTGGCGCCCCGCTTGGGCTTGGCATAGGCATTGCGGTAGACGATCTCGCCGGGCTCCCAGGTGAAGAAGTCCTTGTCCCTGAGCCCGCGGAGGATCGGGTGGCTGAGGTCTTCGCTGAAGGCGACGCGGCCGACGTTAGTTTCCGTCTCGATCTCGGCCGGGTTCAAGCCCTGGCAGCGCAGGGGATGCTCCTGTTCCAGGACAAGGACCCGCCCGCCGGTGGCCACGTAGGCTGCCGGCGCGGCGGTGGTGCTCTCGGCGGCCGTCAAGGCGTCTTTGCCTACCAGCCACACCTTTCCGGCCACGGGCGGCGGCGCGAGCGTGCTCAGAGTCGTGCAGGGGATGCCGTTGTCCTTGAGCACCGCCAACGTCAAACCCTGCGGGTCGTAGACAAACATGTCGCTTGCGCCGAGTCCGGCCAGGTCGCGGGGCTTGTCCAGCGGGAGCACGGAGACCTCCACGCGCACCTTTTTGTCCGGCCACGAACGTCCAGTCCCACTGGCGAACGAGCACCGCGCGGGCGCCCAGCCGTTGTACTGGCTGCCGTCGGCGTCGCTGGACGACTGGCAGAAGTCGCACCCCGTGATGCCGAACCAGCGGTAACCCTGCGAGATCACTTGCATCGCCTTGCCCACCGCCGCACGACTGGCGGCCTTGCCCTGAAAAACCGCTTCTCCACCGAAGTAGGCATAGGCAGGGTTGATGCCGGCAGCGAAAAGCTCTTCGCCGATGAACTTCGGCCGCTTCTGGTCCCAAGTCCAGTTTCCGCAGGGTGAGCGGGCATTGGCCTCGTAGGCCAACTGCGGGTAGTTCCAGAACGGCTTGGTCGAGTAGTGATCGCCGTGGATTGCCCGGGTGTTGGCGCGAGTGGCGCCTCCGCCGTCGATCATCATGGGCCGAGTGGGGTCGGCCTTCCGCACGACCTCCCGGGCGTGCGTCAAAATCGGCTCCCACACGTTGAGTTGGTCCATATTGCGGGCGTTGATGAAGTTGAGCTCGTTCTCGACCGACCAGAGCATGATGCTGGGGTGGTTGCGTTCGCCCTTGATCCAGGCCGTGAGGTGGTCGTACCAGTTCGGGGCCAGGGGTTTCAGCACGCTCGGCATGTAGCCGATGGCTTCGCCGTCGAGGTAGCCCGTCCGCCGGATCAAAACACCCGCGCGGTCCATGGTCGTCAGAAATTCCTCCGGGGCCTTGCCGAGAACGTCGATTTGGCCGTCGTGGGCGGAAAACGTCCGCAGGAAGCCGTAATTCCGCTTCGGGTCCTTCATGATCGCAATAAGATCCGGCAGAGTGTCTCCGCCCGGACCCTGTTCCGAGAACCCTTGCCACTTCACCCCATTGAGCCGCAGGTGGATGCCGTCGATGGTCCATTCGCGGAAACCGAAAAGGGTTTCCTTCACGTCGACCGGCTTGCCGGCCAGTTTCATTGTCGTGCGCAGGCGGTAGAGGTTCGGCTCGTCGGGCCACCACAGCCTGGGATTCTCCCACTTCGCGGCAAAGTCGAGCATCTGCTCCTTGCCGGCGGGGACTTCGGCATTTTCAACAGTACCCACTCCTCCGATCCGCTCGCCTACACCTGGACCTTGACTCTCGACGGTAAGACCGTCGCCACACAGACGACCGAGCACAAGGTCGCGCCGGGCGAGAACGAGAAGTTCGACGTGGAGGCTGTTGGCCGGGAACACGATATGGAATGAACGCCCGGCATGCGAGGCGGGGACGGCGACCCGTGTGCGATACCAGAGGCGGTGGGCGAAAACCAGGTCCTCGCGCGTATTCTTGTCGCCCGGCACTTCGATCGCCGTCCAGAACGGGTGCGTGGGGAAATCGCGGATCGGGGCGGCCACTTCGGTCGGAAGCTGTTCGTCGTGGCGGCAGACCTCCCATAGGCCGGCCAGTTTTACGCTCGACCGCGCTGCGGAGGTTTCCATCTCGGGCAACCGGAAGACGTGTTTCGCCGCTTGCTCGTCCTTTTCGGTACGGGAGACTTCGCCAGGCCTGTCGGGGCCGTGCGGAACGAATTCGCCGGCCGAGATGCACAAAGCATCCAATGCAAACAGCATCCGTTGGTTTTCCCCTCGGGAGTTCTTGAATCGCGGCAGATGAATCTCTAATGTGTGCTGACCGGCCAAGAGACTGACGTCGGCCAACTTCAACCAGGCGACTTCACAGAAGCGACTGAGCTCCATCAAGTCCGTGGTCAAATCGTCAGGAGAGACCTTCTTCCAGGCGGTGCCATCGATGCGCCACTCCAGCGGAGCGCGGGCGAACTCGTAGCCGATGCGTGCCCACACTTGCTGGCCGCCGCCACGCCTGAGCGCGAAGGGGTAAGAGATCGTCAAACCTTCGGCGGGGACCTTCTTGTCGACTTCACCGGCCTCGGCAATGAAGCTGAGCCATTGGCGTCCCGACAGGAAATGCGGCAGCGCCGCACTGGCCACCTGCATGCCGGCCGGCATGGCAGCCGGTTTCTCGCCCTCTAGCCAGACATAGTCGGCCGACGCGGGCCCGTCGCCATTGCGCGGTTTCCGGTCAACGTCAATCAACAGAGGTTTAAGTGCAGCGAAGAAATCGGTGGCGATCTTGGCGTCGCCGCGCGGATTGGGATGGCAGCCGTCGACCGTATCCGTGTCGGGATGCTTCGGATCCCATTGCCAGCCGGGCGAAGGCATGGAGATGACCACCGACGAGTCGGGCGTCGTCAGTTCGGTCGCCATTTTCCGGTACTGCCGCGTCAGGCCCTCGGAGCGGGGATCGCTGCCGGCAAAGCCGCGGATCACGACGATCATGCGCGGGTTGTTCGCCCGCAGAATCGCAACCAGGTCGCGCATCGCCCGGGCGGTGCGCATGACCCCTTCAGGATCTTTGCTCTTTTCGGTCTCAGAGAGCGGCTCCCGGTTGGTCCCCAGGTAGATAAGGGCCGCGTCGGCCGTCCATTGCTTGGCGGTTTCGCGGAGCTTGTTGCTCTGGCCTTCGGTGGTCCAGCCCCAGCGGGCCTCGTGGCAATTGAGGAACTTCTGCCTCGATACTCGGGATACTCCGGCGTTGATTCAAAGCCGGTTGTTATCGAGCCAACCATCTGGCCGTCGATCCCCGCGTCGACCAGCTTCTTCCAGAAGGCATAGCGCCAGCCATAGGTGGGCAACCATCGGGCTCCCGATCGGGCGTGGTCGCCGCAACCCTGCGTGATCGAATCGCCAATCGCCACGATCCGCACGGGATTAGCGACGGCCACCGATGCGAACAGAAGGACGCTTGTCAGAAGGAGCGTTACACGTGTGGCCAGGTTTCTCATGGGGTGATCTCTCCGATGAAGCGCGATGAAGTTGTCGTAGCTGCCTTTCTTCGCGGCCGGCGACCACGATGGAAGCCGACCAGAACCTAGTCTCGTTACCGGCGGGGGCCATGTCAAGCATCCCAAGAGCACGGGGGCCTGTGTCGCGTCCTCGATCGAGCCCGGGTTGTGGCAGTTCCCCTTGAGCAACTCGGCATTTCGCTTATCCCGGCCTTTCGAGCAGAACGACACACGTACCGCGCCGCCACGCGGGTGCAAGACCAGCACATCACGCAAGGGGCACGGAGCGAAAAAGGCTGCCGCTGGTGCGAGCGGATCTGCAGGGCGATCAGGATTTCAGTGCGCTTGTGGGAAACTCCAGCTTTTCAGCTATTTTCATCATTTCTTCCCAGGTCGTCTCTGCCTTGCGGTAAGCGGCCATGCGGCCCAGGATCGTGGTCAGGTTGCTGCGGACACTGGGGGCCACGGTAGGATTGGAGAAGTCCCCTCGCGTGATGCTGCGGTGAAAATCGGCGATGTTTTGCACCACGCCATCGGCGTACAGATTCGTAAGCCTGCCGCCTTTGTAAGACTTTTGGCCGCGGATGCAGACCAGCCCGTAATAATGGGTATCGACGGTGCCCCTGGGTCCGAACATGCAACAGCCGACTTCCTCGCTGCCGTAGCCGAACTGCTTTGAGATGAAACTGACTGTCACATCGTTGGGGAAGGTAAAGAGGACACTGAAGTGATCGTTGTTCGTGCCGTTGTCGGTTCGTCCTCGCTTGCTACAAGTGCCGACGGCTTTGATGGGGGCCGCGTCAAGGAGCCATGTGGCGACATCCAGGACATGAATGTTTTGCTCCGTGATGATGTCACCGGAGAGGATGCGGTCGAGGCACGCCATGCGCATGCGGTTCTCGACGATCCCCAGGTCAAGGCGCAGGCTTTCCTGTCAGGAGCCACTCCGGACCGCCGCAGTAGTACGCCGTCTCGCCCGTGACCACCGGCCCAATGTCGCCCGCATGGACGCGGCGAACGGCCTCCTGGTAGAACTCGTTGGCCCGGGTCTGGAAATCGATCAGCAGGCACAATTTGCTCGCGATGGCCTTGCGCCCGGCTGCGGCGACCGTGAGACAGCCGGGCACGTCGACGGCGACCGGCTTGGCGCAGTAGACGTGGCAGCCGGCATCCACGGCCACCATGGCTTGTTCCGGATGGAAGTACGGCATGCTTTCGATCACGACAGCGTCGGGCTTGGCGTCGAGCACGCGCCGGTAGCCGGACAGTCCGGCGAAGGCGGAAGTTGGGGGAACGCCGAGCGTTTCAGCCGCTTTGGCCGCGCGCTGGGCGAAATAATCCGCCGTCGCGATGAACTGGTATCCGCCATGCTGCTGAAAGAGCTTGGCGATCCATGGGCCGCGGTCGCCGCAACCAATCAGCCCCAGGCGAAGCTTCGAGTTCGCATCCGTCCCCCTAACCAGCTCCGGGCGGATGATCGTCAAGCCGACGCCTACGGAGCCGATGAGAAGTGTTCGCCGGCTCAAGGACGCCGACTCGGCACGCGGCTTGGTAGGGGGCTTCGTGGTCATGGTGTAAGTCCTTTCGTGGTAGGTTAGAGGTTGTCCGATTCCGTGCCCGCGAAGACCTTGCCGGAATACGTGACCGTTCATCTCACCGTGATAATCAGCGGCGGCGAGGCTGACACCAGGTCGGTGTCGTCCGTGGCCGCGGCGATCAGCCGGTAGGTTCCCGGCTTGGCGGCTTTCCAGGTGAAAACATAGGGCGAGTCGCGGATGATGTTCCGGTTGAGTTTGTTTTCCGGCGCTACCGCATCCAGGTAATAGTTCACCTGCATGACCTCTCCGTCCTCGTCCGAGGCGGCTGCCTGCAATAAAACGTCCTGTCCCACCACGAACTTGTCTGAGGCCGTTGGCGTGGTGATGGCGATCACCGGTGGAAAACCGACCACTCCTTGGTACAGCGATTGCACTTCCTTTTGTGAAAGCGTGCGCCTGTAAATGCGGACTTCGTCCAGCACCCCCTTGAAGCAGCCGCGGCAATTCTCTTTTTCGTCCTGGCCGGCGAGCTTTTCGGGTTGGATCGCGCCCAGCAAGAAACCGCCGCCGTCCTTGCCGAGCTTCAGGTGGTCTTGCATTTCTCCTTCGCCGGTCCAATACGTCTTCCCAGCCAGCTTGCCGTCCACGTACAGCCACACCACGCCGAAGGACTTGGCGGGCTGGCCGGCGGTGCGATCCTGGGCCTTCAGATCCACGACCCCGACCAGGTGATGCCACTGGCCTGGAGCATACGCCGCGGGGGAGACCGCTTCCAACGCGTGCGCGCTGAACCACATGCAATGGCGCATCACGAACCGGCCGTTGCCACTCTCCTTCTCATCCGCCTTGAACAACAGTCCGCTGCAATTAAGTTTCCATTCCGGCTTGACAAGCAACCCGGCCGCTGCCGTTATGCCAATGCATCCCTCCGGCGAGCCCGTGCTTTGCACGGTCGGAACTTCCTCCGGCTTGACCCAGAGCGAAAAGGAATAGGCCGTCTCGTCCATCGCCGGGCTATTTTCCAGCTTGACGTATCCGGGCGTCGGGACCGCGCCTTTCAGGGTCCAGGAAAAAGCGAGCCCGCTCTTGGATTTGCCGGCGGTCCAGCTCACTGTGTTCTTGAGTTCCCCTTTGTTGCCGCCGGTGTCAATCATGGTCGTGCCCGAGTTCTCATCGCAGTGAAAATTGGCGATTACATCGGAATCAACGGAGGCGGCGACTTCCATCGCGATCCAGACCGGATTGCTCGCCACGTTATGGTCATCCAGGGCCACGACGATGAAATCATCAATGCCCAGATAGTCCTGGTTCGGCGCGTAGCGGATGGTGGGAAAGGCCGACACGTCCAGCCGGCCATGCCGCGGCTCGGCCCTTACCATGAACCGGGAAGGTTTGCCGCCGGAGTCCTCCTGCACCGGAAGCATCAGCCCCTTGGTATGGTTGCGCCAGGTCTTGAGCATCCACGTGCCCTGCCTTGTTTTGGGATCTGGCCCCAACACATAGGGACCAGGGTGGGCCGCCAGAAAGGCATTCAATTCCTGTCGCTGGGCGGCAGTCCAGGCATTCAGGTCGGTGTTCATGAGCAGCAACTTGAGGTCGTCCAGGCCCACGACCTGGTCGTTGTTGAAGTCACCCTGCGACCACCAGCGTTTGTTTTTTTCGCCATCGCCGCCGAAATTAGCTGCCAGGATTTTGAAGTCCGCGTACGTCACTTTCCCGTCCAGGTTGCAATCCCCCGCGACGTGGCTGTTCCGCATCAATGCATCGTAGCACACGGATCCCTTCAGGGCCTCGCCGCAGTATTGCAGCACGTGGAACGGCCAACCATCGCCTGGATACCCGCTGCAGAAGGTGTATTCCTGATAGATGGCGCTGGGCCCGCAGGCTGTCTGCCAGGCCTGCAGATAAGTATCGTACAGCAGGCCCATCCGGCGGCTATTCTTGCCTTTCCGATGCACCGCCTCGGTACCGCCTTCCCAGCCGAGCCCGCCCTCATAGGTAGTGACGCCCAACTTCCACTTGGCCGCGCGCCTGGCCATCGAGGGCATGAGTTGCTTGGTCTTCGTTTCGAAAAACTCCTGATGGTACATGAAGATTTCGTCGAGCGTCTTGGGCTTGGGGTCGTGGCCGAACGCCGGTCCGGTCCCGGCATAGGGGGCCTCGGCATAGAAATCGAAATAGCCGCTGACTGGCCCAAATTGCTTCTCCATGTACGCCAAAGTCTTGTCGGCCTCGTGGTCGCCCCAGCCGCCATTGATCTGGCCGCAGAAAACCACCTTGAGATCGGCGGCGCGGCCGGCCGCGGCGAAGCGGGGCTTGAGGATGTCGCTCATGCGCTTCAGATCAACTGCGAATTGCTGGTAGGTATCGCGGTGGTTGAACGCACCCTTGTTAAAGTAATACTGGAACGACTCATAGAACCAGTACCAGCACTCGTTGTCGTTCTCCATCCAGAACGCTGAGCCCCTTTTTCAGCGGCGAGTACGAGCCAGCCGGCGGATTTGCCGGCCGGGGATTGGCGCCCCGGCCGCGGTATAGACCTTGCCGGCCGGGTCCGAGCCGTACAGCATCAGGTTGGCGAATTGTTCCACGTAGTCGTTATCCGCCGTGCATGGCATATTGATCCAGATGTCGGCGTTCAGGTCATTGCAGATGCGCATGGCATATTCGTAGGGTAGCCCTTCCCGAAACGTGCCCTGCCCGTCGGAGCCGATGCACCGCGGCAAGGTGCGATCGGACCATCGCTGGTAGAAGTAGAGACTGGGGTTATGGATATCCACGTGCCCGTTCGGGTCGCCGTTGTCCAGCATCTTGAGTTTCAGCCGCGCCACGCCGGTGACGTTCCATCAGGATTGTCTCCCACGACGTGCTGGTCAGGTTCTTGACCTCCTTGAGCAGCTTGTAATCGTTCGGTCCGGGTTTGGCGACCGTGGCGGCCCAGACTTGGAAGGTGACATTGCCGTGCGGAGTCGTGCTACCGTTGTCCACTTCATGGTCAATGCCGACTTGGGCCCGGAAAAGAAAGAAACGCCCGCCGAGCTCGTATTCCAGTTCACAGGGGGCCAGGCAGCCGATGCCGGGGCTCACCTCTTCATATTTCTTTCCGGTCCAGACGGTCATATGATTGCCGGCCCCCGGGCACTTCCCCCAGGACATGTTGTGGAACCAGCCCTGCTGGGGCGTGACGTAGGTTTGCGTTTGCACGTTGCCTGGCGCGTTCACCGCGCAGAATCCCTTTTCCCTCGCGCTCGTAGGTATTGCTGGTCCCGGGCACGTCCAGGCCGCAAGAGACGCGCCGGCCGTTCATGTACATCGGGTCGCAGAAGCGAAAGCGGCAATAACCGCCCGCCCTCTGTTTGAAGACCGGACTCAGGAAATCATCGTCCGTGCAGCCGGGGTAAAGGAGCTTGATGCGCGAAATCGGATGCTTGGCCAGACCGTCCTTGTCACGGTCGTCCTCGGCGTAGTTGATGCCCAGGCGGACCCGGTTGCCGCTCTTATGAAGAGCGCTTTCGTTGAACGACAACCAACTGGTCCAGTTGCCTTTTCCGTCACTGAGCGGGAGTTTGACGACAGTGAATCCGCCCGTGACCGAAACGTAGTTCTTGCCGCTGTCCGCGTCACAATGGTAGCTCAGTTTGTACCAGGTGGCGGGGTCGTCGGTGCTGTCCGGCCAGAAATGCGCCGTGGGCTCATAATCGAAAAAGCTTCCCCCGCCCCGCTTGCTGACGCCATCGTCGGTCAGGTCAACCCCCAGGGTGCCGCCCGATGGTAGAAAGTTCAGGAGCAGGTTGGCGAACGTGTTCTGTTGCGCGAAGTAGTGCGTGTGGGAAAGGTTCGTCGCCACTTTCACCGTGCCGGCATGGAGCGTGGCGGGCAGGGCCAGGAGACAGGCGGACAGGCAAATCAGCAGTCGGAGAAAGCGGGTCGTGGACGGGTATCTCATGGTCGGATGCTCTTTGTTAGGTGGGGTTGGGAGGCGGGTCAAACGGGATACGCTCCACTATACTTGGCGGGCCGAGAGAGAGTCAACGGGCAGGGCAGAAAGCCGGATGCTGATTGACACTTGGAGTTTGACTGAGTGCTTTGATTGCAGGCCTCGGCCAACACCCAGGTTGTTACGGGCGTGGGCGTGGTTCGACTGGACCGCCGTCCGTGGTGCGACCTGGCTTATCAGGTTTTCCGGAGAACGGATGCCGCCTGCTGGAAAGTCACAATTTGCCGTGCTAGCATGGCAAATTGACAACCGCCGGCAAGGGCGCCGCAAGTCTGCCTGTCCGCCCCTGCCTGCGCCTGCCCACGCAGTCCCCAGTTTTGACGCTCCGAGGACGATCCACATGAAATCGCTTACGGTTGCAGCAATTACATTTGTTTGTGCGGCGGTGGCCGCGGCGGTAGAGGCGTCCGAAGGCAAGGCCGGCCAGCTTGACGCGCGTCCCCAAGCGGCACCCCGAAAAGAGTCGCACCCCATCCTCCTCTTGCGGCCCGACCAGGTCGATCTGTACAAAATGCGCGTCGTCGACATGCCCGAGAATACCAAGACCTTTGGGCTAACCACCGACATCATTCTGGCGGCGACGATCGACTACCTGCGGGGAAGTCGCTGCGAGGAAGCGGTCGCCTTCATCGAGAAAGACCTTGCCTCCAGAGATGACGGCAAGATCGTGACGGCAATCCTCGTGTATGACGTGCAATATCCATTTCTAAGTCTGGAAGAGCGGAGTTCTTTTCGCACGCGGTTCCTGGAGTGGGTTGAGCCGGTCTACCGGAATTCGCTCGATACAAAGCATTGGATGTTCTCCCGGCGTTCGGTGAACAACTGGACCTATGGCTTCGGTGGGATGACCGTGCAGAGCCTCTTATTCATCGGCCTGGCTTTCCCGGAACATCCCCGCTCGGCCCTCTACGTTGCCCGGGGAAAAGAGCTTCTTACCTGGGTCCTGGAGGGTGCTCCCAACAACGGCGTGTGGAACGAGAAGCGGCAGGAGTTCAACGTCTACCCGACCAAGGCCGACATGATCGACGAGAGCATTGGAGGCCCGCCGGTCTATGGGCTGGGCGGGTTGGACAAGATCCTGCTGATCATGCACGTCCTGGACAACGCCAGCGATTATCGCCCCTTCAAGAAGTTTGGCCGCTTGATGCACTCCGAGGGCCGCTACTGGACCTACAACCTGGGTTACAAGGAGGAGATCAAGCAGCACGGGAACAGTTGTCTCGCCAGCTACATGGCGGCGGTAGGGCACGGCAACTACCTGCCCCTGTCGAAGTTCTGGTTTAACAACGCCCAGTTCTTGTACCTGGCCATGCGCTACAACGACCCCGTGCTCGCCTGGCACCACTACGCGAACCCCGGCAGCATCGACTCGCGGGACTTGCCCAATTTCGTCGAAGACGACCTGTGGAAGGTGACCTCGTTCAACGACCGGCGGATTTCCTGGGACATCTGGACGTTCCTGAGCTGGGGCAGGGTCGCCCCGAAGAGCCCCATCGAGGCCGGATGGCCGCTCACGGAGTTTTGGCCCAATGCGGGGGTGTTCTTCATCCGCAAGAGCTGGACGCGGACAGCCCGCCTGGCCAAGCCAGGCGAGAAGACGGGCGTCATCTGGGGTTGGGCTGGACCGGGCGGCTCGAAGGACCGCGTCTGCTTCGGCACCCTCCGCTACGACGCCAACGACCATGAAATCCTGAGTTGCGCGCCCTTCGGCGGCAGCGGAGGCGCATCGCCGGATTCACTCAAGGGCCTCCATCCGGCGCTGCAAAACGTATTGCTGGTGGACGGCGCCGGGCAGAGATGGTTCGACTCCATCCCCGTCCAGCGGCTCCGCCACGGCATCACGAAGCGGCTCGGCCCCGACACGTTCCTCATGGACATGAGCCCGCAGGACCGGCCCGACTTCCTCTCGGAGTACGCCGATCTGCCCGTGGGCGGCGTTTACTGGACCCGCAAGGTGCATTACGACCGGGAAAAAGACATTCTCTGGATCAAGGACGTGGCTTCCACGGGCGATAAGAAACCGCATCAACTGCGCTTCAACTGGCTCAGTCCGGAACTGGAGGTCCAGGACGCGGGAACCATCAAGCTGACGGGCGGGTACACGCTGGTGGGAAGATCGCTCGACCCGCAGAGCAAGCTTACCTCCGAGCTCCGCACGCATCGCGAGGCCTACGAGGAATTCCAGGCGATGTTGAAGAAGAATCCCGACCTCAAGCAACACACGAAGGATGCCCAGGGGTTCGTCTGGAAATCGGTCTACTCCGGCGTCGATGCCCCCTCGGCCGAGATCGTGTGGGCCATCGGCAAGGACCCGGCGGCGTTGCGGGAGTATGTCGTGACGCAGCACTGAGGTTTGCACGGCAACCTCCACCCACCACCCCTGCAATGAGGGGCCTGATGACGATCTTTCGGCTCAGTGCCAATGCCAACGGGCTGCGGTTGGCCAACGATCCTGCGGCGGCCACCCCCTCGAACGGCTCTAGCTTAAGCATGGAGTTTTCTGCCAGACCACAACGGCTTGCGATGTCACCCGAAGCTAGCATCAACTGCTTGTGGTCGCCTTCCTTACGCTAGTGCCGTTCGTCACCCCCTCCTCCGCGTCGAAACGGCACGGCCGACGGCAAAAAGTCAGGAAACCGTCGGTTGTTCTTGACCGGCAGGTAATTTGATTCTCCCACCTGACTGCCGGGATGCAGGTTAGCAGGCTGGAGCCGCAATGAGCCCCGGCCTGCCCGGAGAAGCCCGCGGCAGTCCGACGTTGGCCCCACCTGGCGGCAACGTTGGCACCACATCGGATGGCGATTGTCGTCAGTCGCCGCGATTCTCCACCTTGCTATGGTTTTCTTCGGAAGTAGTCGCTCCTATCGGGCCTTGATGCGCCAAGCGATACGCGCGTGGATACATGCCCATCTCGCGGTGAAAAAAACGCGACATGCCCGCCAAGCTCCAATAACCAAACTTCTGAGAGATCCTCTTTATAGGCTCGTTGGTCGTCAAGAGACGCGCAATGTATAGGGCGCGTTGCCGATTCAGTTCTTGCACCAAGGAACGGCCAACAACTTGCCGAAAACGGCTGTGCAATGTGCGGTGCGATAGCCCGGTGGCGTTGACCACGTCGCTAACTTGGATGATGCGCCGGGCATTGTCACGGATGAACCGCAAGGCCGTCGCGACCTCTTCGTCGGCGACCGCGAGCATGTCGGTCGACTGTCTCGCAACCACGTGGTTGGCACGCACGGGAATCTCCCGCCGCTTCACCCTTCCTTTGGACATCAACCGGTCGAGCAATTCGGCTGCCTCGTACCCTGCACGCTCTGCAGCGTAGGCCACGCTGGATATCGGTGGGCTGCACAGTTCGCATACCAGACTGTCATTGTCTACGCCAATCAGGGCCACTTCATCAGGAATTCGAAGGCTTTGAAGACGGCACAGTTCGGCTAGCGAGCGTGCGAACTCATCGTTGCAGGCCATGATGCCCACGGGTTTGGGTAGGGTTCTTAACCAACGGATGATTGCCGCCTCCAGGCGCGGCTTGTCCCTATCACGGGCCACAAGCGGCACAAGCTGCGACTCGACCGCGAATCCACGCTCTTTCAGACGGCTGCAGAACGACTCCTTCCGCTCGATCGACCAAACCGCACCCTCGAAACCCGCATAGGCGAAGTTGCTCAGGCCCAATCCAATGAGGTGATCGGCGGCCATCGCGGCTGCCTCTCGGTTGTCACATAAGATGTGACAGACCCCACGGACTATGCGACCCACCGGCACATCGATCACAGGAAACCCAAGGGCGGCCACCTCTTCTTCGAAGGGAGAGTAGTTCATGATCAGGCCGTCGGGCTTGCTGCGGCGGATTTCCTCCAGCGATCGCTCGGCGAACCCAAAAAAGCGCTCGTAAAAGGCGGCGGGCCGAACGAACACCCATGGACGATGGAGATTCACGTACTGTGCAATTCCCCGAAGCAGGCCCCGGTCGAACGAGCGGCCCGCATCCAGGAGCAGGACAACTTTCTTAATGAGTTTCATATTTCAGTCGCTTGAGGCTCGAACAACCGGTTTCTCGCGGTATCGCATGGTCTTCCGATAATGATAACATATTTGCGAAAAGTGGAAAGCACCTCGTTACTGCTTCATGGTAGGATAGCGATTGTGGTGCGAACCGCATCAATTACTCGATGCTCCGCAAAACTACCTACAACTCGCCACTTAACCCGCTTGAAACCTGCGAAAGTCCAGCTAAGGATATGCCTGTGGCCGCAACCTCCGAATCGAAGCTCCGCAAGAGCGGGGTGCTAAAATATGAGCTGTTGCTTTTGATGGTTTCAATCATCTGGGGCTCGGCCTTTGCCGCCCAGCAGATTGGCATGCAGAAGGGGCTTGGGCCCATGACCTTCAATGGTCTGCGTTTTGCGCTTGGCTGTCTGGCTCTCATCCCGGTCATCATCTGGCGGAGGAAGACGACAGGTCATGCCCGCGCGGAGGAGAAGCTGCCCCGCATGGGCAGTACAGCCGCCGGCGTGTTCCTGTTTGCGGCAGCCAGCTTTCAGCAGATTGGCCTACAATATACCTCCAGCGCCAATTCCGGATTCATTACTGGATTCTATATCCTCTTTGTCCCGGTGATAGGCATGTTCTTCGGGCACAAGGCGTCCAGCAGCCTCTGGGGCGCCATCCTGGTCTGCCTCGTTGGTTTCTACCTGCTCAGCGTTTCCGGGGATTTCGTGGTATCCAAAGGTGACTTGCTGACCTTGATTTGTGCTGTGCTGTGGGCGTGCCAGATCCTGGTCATTGACCACGTTGCCGGCAAAGGTGACCCCATCCGGATTGCATTCCTTCAATTTGCGATCTGCGCGGTCCTGAGCCTGGCGGCGGGCCTTCTCTTCGAGAACTGCACCTTCAGCCAGATCAAGGCTGCGTCGGGTGCGATTGCTTATGCCGGGATCATGTCGGTCGGAATCGCCTTTACGTTACAGGTGGTATGCCAGAAGAGATGTCCCCCTGGACCGGCCGCCATCCTTATGAGTCTGGAGGCGGTCTTTGCCGCGATGGCCGGATACCTCATTCTCAATCAAACCCTTACCGGCCGGGCGGTGGTCGGTTGCGGCCTGATTCTTTGCGGAGTCCTCATCGTACAGTTGGTGCCGATGCGGAGAAGAACCGGAAAGGGAAGGCGCAATCCCTGCAATCGGAAGGAAGCGATCCGCAGAGGGATAGCCGAGATGGCAGCCAGCACGGCCTCGCCAACGGTGTTAGATCTGAAGAGTTCATCAAGAGCCAAAGGAGGCAAGAATGAAGAAGGCAATAATATCGACGTTAATAATGATTGTTTACAGACAGCCGGTTGTCGCGTTCGTCGCCACCTTGGCGCATGTCCACGCTCCTTGCCGCCCGGCCGGCAGCGGCCGAAGAGAAGATGGCCAACCCCGACTTCACCCGGGGTGACAAGATCCCGAACGGCGCGGAGCACGACTGGAATCTCGGCGCCACCGGGGCCCGAGGTTGGATGTACTGTGACAAGATGGTCACGACCGACGCCCGGCAGATCGCGGTCACCAAGGTGGACAAGGGCTCTCCTGCCGACGGGCTCCTCGCCGTCGGCGACGTGATCCTGGGCGTCGGTGGCAGGCCGTTCTCCTACGACCCGCGCACCGAACTGGGCAAGGCTCTCACCGTTGCCGAATCGGAGGCCGGCCGCGGTAACCTGTCACTGACCCGTTGGCGGGCCGGCAAGACGGAGGAGATCACGGTGAAATTGCCGGTTCTCGGCACCTACAGCGCCACCGCACCCTACGACTGCCCGAAGTCGAAGCGCATTCTCGAACAGGGTTGTAAGGTGCTCGCTGAGCGGGTCGCGGACCCCTCGTATCGCGCGGATTCGATCGTCCGTTCGCTCAATGCACTCGCTCTGTTGGCCAGCGGCAATCCCGCCTATGTCCCGCTCGTACGCAAGGAGGCCCGCTGGGCGGCGAACTTCTCGGTCGACAGTATGCAAACCTGGTACTACGGCTACGTGATGATGCTGCTTTCCGAGTACGTGAAGGCGACCGGCGACGAATCGGTCATGCCGGGCCTGCGGCGACTCGCGTTGGAGGCCGCCAACGGCCAGAGCATCGTCGGTTCATGGGGCCACGGCTTCGCGAGATCCGACGGACGCCTCGGCGGCTACGGGATGATGAACGCCCCCGGGCTGCCGCTGACCATCGCGCTGGTGATGGCGCGCGACGCGGGCTTGAAGGACCCGGCGGTCGAGCGGGCCATCGAGCGCAGCGCCCGCCCGCTGCGCTTCTACATCGGCAAGGGGGCGATCCCCTATGGCGACCACCACCCGTGGATCCAGACCCACGAGGACAACGGCAAGTGCGGGATGGCCGCCGTCCTGTTCAACCTGTTGGGAGAATTCAAGGGCGCGGAGTTCTTTCGAGGATGAGCGTCGCCTCGCACGGACCGGAACGCGACTGCGGGCACACGGGCAATTTCTTTAACATCCTATGGTCGATGCCCGGCGTGGCCCAGTCCGGCCCCCAGGCCACCGGCGCGTGGATGAACGAGTTCGGCGCCTGGTACTTCGACCTCGCGCGGCGCTGGGACGGGAGTTTCGCTCACCAAGGCCCGCCGGAGATGCATGGCGACAGCTACCAGGACTGGGAAGCCACCGGCGGATACCTCCTGGCGTACGCCATGCCGCTCAAGAAGATTTATCTGACAGGAAAGCGCCCGGGGATTACCCCGCAACTCGACGCCGCCGCCGCCCGGGCCCTGATCCTCGACGGGCGCGGCTGGAGCAACAAGGACCGCGACAGCGCCTATGACAAGTTTGGCGACGATAAACTGCTCGAATGTCTCGCCAGTTGGTCGCCGGTGGTCCGCGAGCGCACCGCGATGGCGCTGGCCCGCCGCAAGGACGCACCGGTTCCCGCCCTGCTGAAGATGCTCGAGTCCCCGAGACTCGACGCCCGCTACGGCGCCTGTCAGGCGCTGGCGATGCTCAAGGGTGCCGCCGCCCCCGCCGTGCCGGCTCTCCGCCAAACCCTCCGCCATCAAGACCTGTGGCTGCGCATCAAGGCCGCCGACGCCCTGGCCGGCATCGGCCAGCCCGCGATGTGCGCAGTGCCCGAACTGCTTCAGTTGCTGGCCCAGGTCGACCCGCAGAGCGATCCGCGCGGCATGCAGCAGCGCTATCTTTCCTTTGCCCTGTTCGAACGTGGTGGCGAGCACGGTAGCGGAATACTCAGCCGTTCCCTTGACGGAGTGGACCGCGAGTTGCTCTCTCAAGCGGTGTGCGCCGGGCTCAAGAACGAGGACGGCCGCGCCCGCGGCACCATCGGCTCGGTCTACCGGAATCTATCCGCCGAAGAAATCAAACCGTTGCTGCCCGCCATCCTCCAGGCGGTCGTCGAATCGGCCCCCAGCGGCATTATGTTCGCCGACGAAATCCGCATGGAGGGGCTCCGCGTCCTGGCCAGGCATCGGGTCAAGGAAGGGATCGATGCGTGCGTCAATTACACGCGGACGCAAAACCCATGGGCAAGTGAGCACCGCACGCCCGAACTGATGAAGATCCTGCTCACCTATGGTGCCCACGCGAAGTCGGCCATTCCGGAACTGACACGGATCGCCGACTACTTCGAAAAGGACGAAAAGGACTTTCCCAGGGAGCTGATGCTCCGAAAGGCAAAGGTCGTTCGCGAGACGATCCGTGCGATCGAAGCCTCGCACGAGTTTCCCGAGCAGATCCGCATCAAGTAGGAACCGCCAGGAACTCTCTAACAAGGGCATCGCCGACATCGAAACGACCACGGATTCGCCGACGTTGGTGGATCTGAAGGATTTTATCGCACGTGCATCCGCAAGTGTGGATGCTTCAAATAACAAAAAGAAAGGAACGCCATGAAAAATATCGGACAGTGTGTGAAGTTCATGTTCATCGCAGCGGTTCTCGGCCTTATGCCGGGGACCGCCAGCCAAGCGGCGGCCAAGCCGCTGAAGGTATTCATCCTCGCCGGCCAGTCGAACATGCAGGGGCATGTGAACGTATCGACGTTCGATTCCTTGGCCGATGATCCGAAGACGGCGCCGCTCCTCAAAGAGATGCGAGATGCCTACGGCAAGCCACACGTGTTCGCCAAGGTCTGGATCTCATCGATTGGTTGCGCCGGGGACGACACGACCGAGCAGAAAGGCAAACTGACAGCAGGCTTCGGCGCCTCGACCGAGGAGATAGGTCCGGAATTCACGTTTGGCATTTACATGGAGAAGATGCTCAACGAACCGATCCTGATTGTCAAGACCTCCTGGGGTGGCAAGAGTGTGCACACTGACTTCCGTCCGCCCAGCGCCAAGCCATACGAGTTCTGTGCCACCGAATTGCAAGGGCAAGAATCGAGGTGACGACATGGAAAAGGAGAGGGCCAACGTGATCAAAGTCACCGGTGTGTACTACCGCCTGATGATCGAGCATGTGCGGAAAGTATTGGCGGACATCAAAAGGGTGGTGCCGGGGTACGATCCGAGGCAGGGCTACGAGCTGGCCGGTTTCGTCTGGTTCCAAGGGTTTAACGATCTGGTCTCCGACTGGACGTATGAAAACCGGATGAAGCCCGGCGGATATGACATGTACGGCCAACTGCTGGCGGATTTCATTCGCGACGTGCGCAAGGATCTGTCGGCGCCGAAGATGCCTTTCGTGATTGGAGTCATGGGGATTGGTGGCGTGAAGGAAGATAAGAAGCCGCCCCAGATGTACTTCCGCCAGGCCCAGGTCGCGCCGACGTTGCTTCCTGAGTTCAAGGGCAACGTGGTGGCGGTGCAGACGGCACCCTATTGGGATGATGATTTGGAAGCGCTGCAAGCGCGGATGGATGCATGCTGGCCGAAGGTGGACGCGAGGGTCGCTGCGGAGAAGAACACCTCATGGGAGAACAAGATGAAGGTCATGGCTGAGAACTTCAAGCCGGAAGAATGGAAACGCCTGCGGGCTGGCGCCTCCAACGGGGGCTACCATTATCTCGGCGCCGCCAAGATTATGGCGCCGATCGGCAAGGCATTTGCCGAGGCGATGGTGACGTTGCAGAAGCCCGAGTGACAGGAGAAACCATGAAACATACCAAGACAAGCGTCGTGAACATCCTTGGCGTTCTATACCTATTCACCGGAATAGCCGCCTGGTTGTCCGCGGCGAGCGTCCTCACAACGCAGGCGCAAGCTGCCGGCAAGCTTCGGGAGATGAACATCGGTGGTTATTTGAGCTTAAGCCACAGTCAAGCGCCCGCGTCGTTCAACGCCGGCTATTCCATCTACACGGTGGCGTGGCCGCTAGTGGAGAAGTATCAGGGGCATAAGTTTCAAAGCGGGCTCTACGGCACGTGGATGTTCGCTCAGTATGACGGTCGTGGACCCGACAAACTCTATTCCGACATCGAAGGCGGTCTCGGCTGGTGGACGGACACGCGTTTTCCCACCGAGACGCCGAAGTTCATCATGGGCGGCGTGGGGCCGAACTTCAGCGCGATCGCCAACGGTCCCGCGCAACGGTTCGGGGGATAACGGTCTCTATGGCGTGGCCCAGCTCAGCCCGTGGCTGCTTTTCCCCATCGACGGACTGAACATTCGCCAAGGCGCTTGCGGCCAGCTCTTCGGCTACGGTTATCTCGCGCTGCCGCTCACGCCGGCGAAGGCCACCACGGACGGCGCGGCTGTCCCCACCGGCGATCATTCGTGGACGCTGTTTCTGAACACGAAGAACTTCAAAGGCCCCGTCGCGTTCTTCACGCCTTACTTCTGGTCGCATACGACCTTAAAGAAACCGGAGTGGGCCGGCAAGTTGCTGGACTCGCGCCCGAGCCAGCCGAACAAGCCGTTCTCGATGGAGACGGCGTATATTCCCGTCAGTGTTTTCGAGGACGCAGAGAGGGAGTCGTACTTCCGCGCCGCTTCCACGCTGTTCCCCGTTGATGCGGATGGCAACACCGTGGTGATGCACCGCGCCACCGTCTACAACAAGGACGCACTCTGGAACGATGTGAAACGATGGTTCGACGGCGGCCCAGCGGCTAGCGGCTCGATCAATCCCCAGGGTGCCGTGGTGCAGAAAGTTAGCGACGGCGGTGCGGGATGGAAGATTTGGCCGCCGAATCCAGGGAAGGAGCCAGTGCCGCTGGCATGGAGGATATTTGCCACACCCGTCACGCCCGACCCGCTGACCTTCGGATACCGCTGGGACAATCACCTGACGCGCACCAAGACCGCTAACGGTTCACTCGTCAAGCTGCCGGAGTATTTTCATCTCACCACCAACGCGAACCACAAACCGGAGTGGACCCCGGTCTCACCGGAGGCCGTGCCCGCAGACACGAAACTCGCAAGCAAGAGTTTTGATCGTCCCTCGGAGTCGGTGGCCGAGCCTTACACGACGCTTGAGGAACCGAATAGTTGCTGGAAGAAGCCGGGGCCTGTTGCCGGCCCGTTCCAGGCGCGGCTTGGCGACGGCAGCGTGGTTACCTATTACTGGTATCGTTTTGCCGATCAACCTGCGCTGCTCAATGCCGGTCTCACCGAAGACGAGCGCGAGCAGTTCCAGAAGCGAGTGGAGAAGATTCATCGCACCTGGCCGAAGGATCGCGATTACCTCGCCCCGCCCACGGTAGGAACGCTATGCGATCTTGACCCCGCACTCCTGGTCACCCCGCCCAAGGGCAAGGAAGTCGGCTACGTGCCCATCGCGACCCGTCAGGAATGGGGCGGCTCGGCGACTCATCTGCGCGGCCATTGAAAGAGGACGGAACACGAACCGGAGAGTATTTCGAAATGAAGGGTGACCGGCAGTTCGGGTTCAAATCGGTTGCCCCCGGACTATACGAGATCGACCTGAGAAAAGGCGAGGAAGTGTCGCTTTTCCGGGGAGCGAATCCAACCGGCCGGCCGAACACAGTTTTGCGGAGTAATTTCACGCCATGAAAAAGACTATTCATCCGATCTCAATATTCCTCCTGCTCGCCATCGCCGCGGCCCCATCCGCCACGGCCGCCACGAAACCGGTGCGAGTCTTCATCCTCGCCGGCCAATCGAACATGGAAGGACATGGCATCGTTGCCGCGGATCCGAAGCACAATGGCGGCAAAGGCTCGCTGGAATTCCTGGCGAAGGACCCGGCGACTGCGAAACGCTTCTCGCCGCTCCTGGACGCCGCCGGGCAATGGCGCAAGCGCAATGACGTTTGGATCGTTTACCTCGACTGCAAGGGGCCACTCACCGCCAGCTATGGCGCCCGCCCAGGGATGATCGGCCCCGAACTCGGCTTCGGTTGGGCGATGGGCGACGCGTTGAAGGAACCCGTATTGCTCGTCAAGTGCGCCTGGGGAGGCAAGAGCCTGGCTGTGGATTTTCGACCGCCCAGCGCGGGCAAGCTGTCCTATTCGCTCGGTGAGAAGGCCGACACCGCCATCGCGAAGGACCCGGCCATCGTCGGAAAATACTATCGCGAAACGGTGGCGCTTGCGAAGGACGCGCTCGCCCATGTCAAGGAGCTTGTGCCGGGTTCCGACGGGCGATATGTGCTCTCCGGCTTTTGCTGGCATCAGGGCTGGAACGACCGCATCAACGACAAGTTCACCGCTGAATACGAGAACAACATGGCCCACTTCATCCGCGACATGCGTAAAGACCTTGCCGCGCCCGAGCTGCCGTTCGTCATCGCCGAAACCGGCATGGGCGGCCCCGAGGAGAAGCATCCGCGCACCCTTGCACTCATGAAAGCCCAGGCCGCCGTTGCCGAGCGCCCGGAATTCAAAGGCAACGTGGCGTTCGTTGGCACCAGGGCCTTCTGGCGTCCGAAGGAGCAGTCGCCCAACGGACAGGGTTACCACTGGAACTCCAATGCCGAGACCCATTACCTCATCGGCGAAGCGATGGGCGAGGCGATGAAGCGGCTGATCGCCGTCAAGTGATGTGGACGAGGAGACAAGGCTATGACCAAGAAAGTGCTTTGCGGCACGGTGTGCTTGCTGGCAGCGATTATTACGGGCGTTCGCCATACACCGACGCCTGAGACGGCCCATGCCAAGACGGGTACAGACTGGCCCGGCGGTGGCATAGAAAGATGGAACCCATGAAGGCCATATTCATTCCTTTCGCCGCTGTCTGGTTGCTCGCATCTCCGCTGGCAGCGGCCCTCACTTCTGCGCCAAGCCCGGCGGCCACCGTGTTTTACGTCGCCCCCGGCGGTAGCGACGACAATCCAGGAACGCTGCTGCAGACTTTCGCCACTCTGGAGAAAGCACAACATGCCGTTCGAGACAGGATAAAGGCGTCGAGAGGGGCGGTCCATGTCCTGTTGCGCGGGGGGGCCTACTATCTCGACCGGCCGCTGATATTGACTCCCGACGATTCCATGGCGGAATCACCGGTCACCTACGCCGCCTTTCCCGGCGAGCGGGTCACGCTGAGCGGGGGCCGCAGGCTCGACTGCAAGTGGCGACCGTACAAGAGCGGCATCGTGATGTGCGACTTGCCCGAGGCGAAGACGGGCCCGCTTGCGTTCACACAGCTCTTTGTCAACGGCAAGCGGCAAGTGCGTGCGCGTTATCCGAACTACGACAACTCGCGTCCGGGCAAGAGCGGTTATATCTATCCGACCGGCATAATCCCGTCCGATATGACTGATCCCAAGCCGGGACCAAACGATGACATGACCTACACGGGCACAGGGGCAAGGGGCATTCTCTTCGATCCCGCAAGTTTCACGAAAAAGCGGTGGGCGCGGCCTGAGGAGGCCGTATTGCATATCTTCCAGAGCGGCTATTGGGGCAACCTTCAGTGGAGCGTGAAAGCCATCGACTACGATCGCCGTGCGATTTGGTTTGGCGAGGGCGGGCAGCAGATGGGCGCCAAGTGGGACGAAGACCCGGCGGCCATCGACCGCGGCAGCCGCTTCTTCGTCGAGAACGTTTTTGAGGAACTCGACGCGCCGGGCGAATGGTACTTGGACACGGCCGCGGGGACACTCTACTACATGCCGGTGCCAGGCGTGGATCTCTCGAGGGCCGTCGTGGAAGTCCCGTTGCTGGAATCGGTCATTCGGATCGTGGGCGACCAGAACAATCCGGTCTCACACGTCGCATTCGACGGCTTTCGCATTGCCCATACGACATCAACTTACCTGTCCACCTACGAGGTCCCTTCGCTTTCGGACTGGTCCATTCACCGCGGCGCGGCGGTGTTCTTGCAAGGCACGCGCGATTGTGCCGTCAGGAACTGCTGGTTCGACGCCGTGGGCGGCAATGCTGTCTTCGTCAGCCGGTACAATCGCAACGCCACGGTCAGCGGTTGCAAGTTCACCGAAACGGGCGACAGCGCCGTCGCTTTTGTCGGCTCGCTGGAACTCACCAGTGGCAGCCAACGGGCGTTTCCCTACGAATGCAAGGCGGAAAACAACCTGGTTCACGACTGTGGCGTGTTCGGAAAGCAGGTCGCGGGCGTCTATATCTCGCGTGCGAAGCGGATCACCGTCGCACACAACCTGATCTACAACATGCCGCGGGCCGCCGTCTGCATCGGCGACGGCACCTGGGGCGGGCACGTCGTCGAGTTCAACCAAATTCATGATACGGTGTGGGAAACCGGCGATCATGGCCCGTTCAACGCTTGGGGCCGCGACAGGTACTGGTCCCTCACGCAGTCTCACGCGTCCTACACAGCAAATCACAGCCTGGAAGCGGGCCAGGTCGAGGTGGACGCGATGGAGCCCGTGATTATCCGCAACAACTTCTTCGAGGAGAGGCCGGAGAGTATCGAGGGCATCCACGGCCCCGTGTTCGGCATCGACCTGGATGACGGCGCCTCGAATTACGACATCTACAACAATATCACCAAGAATGTTAGCATGAAGCTCCGAGAGGGCGCCAGGCGGACGATTCACAACAACATCTGGTACAACAGCGTGGTGGCGCCCTGTTTCCATGTCGGCAACGAACACAATCACGACCGGTACTTCGGCAACATCACCGTAATGAGCCGCGACGACGTGTACTCGATCATCGCGCCTCCCGTCCGCGGGCCGTGGCTGGAGGAAATCGACAACAACTGTTTCTTCACACGCTCGGGGGCCTTCAGGGCGAGCGTCCACGCATTGCGCGGCGAAAAACGCTCTGGCCCATCGCAAAGGTACGATCTCGCGGGATGGCGGCGGCTCGGATTCGACGTGCATTCGGTGTTTGCCGATCCGCTTTTCGTCGATCCCGGGCGGAACGACTTCCGCCTGCGCCCCGATTCACCCGCTTTGAAGCTTGGTTTCAAGAACTTCGAGATGGGGACCTGGGGCCTGACGCATACATTTCCCGCCGCGTGGCGCAGAATGAACTAACGCCGACAACAAGGGATACAGACCATGAACGCTTTCTTTGCTCTAGCAAGAATTGCTAGCTCCATTTTGCCGTTGTCTGTGCTGCTGATCGGGAACACCTGTGTTCGGGCCGCCGACCATGAGTACATGGTGCCCGCGGGCTCTGGGACGTTGGGCAAGCCGTACACCGCCGACTGGGCCTCGCTGAGAACGCACGCAGTGCCGCAATGGCTGCGCGAGGGCAAGTTCGGCATTTACACGCATTGGGGCGTCTACTCGGTGTCAGCCCAGGGGCCGAACGCCACCTGGTATGCCAACATCGTCTATTGGGAACCCAGTTCTCCCGAACGGAAACATTGGGAGCAGACTTATGGCCCGCTGGACAAATTCGGCTACAAGGATCTCATTCCCATGTTTACCGGTGAGAAGTTCAATGCCGAAGAATGGGCCGACTTGTTCCAAAAGGCAGGGGCCCGATTTGCCGGCCCCGTGGCCGAGCACCACGACGGCTTCGCCATGTGGGACACGAAGTACTCGCCGTGGAATGCCGCGAAGATGGGTCCCAAGCGGGATGTGGTGGGTGAACTTGCCAAGGCGACCAAGAAACGCGGACATGAAATTCGTCGTCGCCTTTCACCATGCGGAAAACTGGCTGTACTTCCCAACGTTCGACAAGCGCTACGATTGCGGTGACCCGCGCTACTCCGGCCTGTACGGCTTTGTCCATAAGAAGGACGCCCTGCCCAATAAGGCGTTCCTCGACGTTTGGAAGGGCAAGATCATCGAAGTCATCGACAAGTACGATCCCGATCTGGTGTGGTTCGACAACGGCTTGGAACTGATCACCGACTCCTATAAACAGGACATGCTTGCCTATTACTACAACCACGCGGCAGCGCGTAAGAAAGAGGTGGTGGTAACCTACAAGCGCAATACCTTGCCGCCGGGCACCGGCCTGCTCGACCTGGAGCGGGGACAGGAAACCGAATTGACCCCTACCACGAGTGGATCACCGACTCGACCGTGGACGTGGGAAGAGGCTGGGGATACGTCAAGGGCCTGGGGTTCAAGACCGTCGATAATCTCGTCGTCAACCTGGTGGACCGCGTCAGCAAGAATGGTTACTTACTGCTCAACGTCGGTCCGAAGCCCGACGGCACCATCCCGGACGAGGCCAAGAAGTTGTTGCTGGGCATGGGAAAGTGGCTCCGTGTCAACGGCGAGGCGATTTACGGCACGACCCCCTGGGTAATGGCCGGCGAGGGGCCGACACGGCTGACGACGCGCGGCGATTTCAACGAACAAAACAATCTCCGCTACACAGGCCGCGACATCCGCTTCACGGTGAAGGGCAACAACCTCTACGCGATAGCCCTGGCCTGGCCCGGCGAGCGTCTGCTCATCACGAGCCTCGCTCCCCACTGGGAATCGTGGACCGGCTGGTGCGGGCTCTATCCGTCGGAAATCGTCGCGATCACGATGCTCGGCGACGGCAAGCCGCTTCATTGGGAGATGACCGCCCGCGGGCTTTCCATCGAGACGCCCAGCAAGAAGCCCTGCGACCACGCCTTTGTCTTCAAAATCGAGCGGCGGAAACCCTTTTGAGCCGATCCGCCGCCGCAGACCGCAAGAATGAACGATCATAGTAACCAAACGCCATGCAAAAGGAGATGTGAGAGATGAAACGCAATATGAAATGGGCCGGCGCGCTAGCCATCCTGGCCGTCGCTTCCTTCCTATTGGGGGCTGCCACGCAGAAACCCAAGCCAATCAAGCGAGTGGGCATGGTCGTGGGCATCAAGCCCGAGCGGATCGAGGAGTACAGGCGGCTGCACGCCGACTCGAATGCCGGGGTCCGCGATTTATTGAACAAGTACCACATGCGCAACTTCTCGATCTTCCTGCAGCAGATCGAGGGCAAATGGTATGAGTTCGGCTACTACGAATACACCGGCGACGATTTCGAGGCCGACATGGCCACCCTGGCAAAGGAGCCGCGGAACATCGAGTGGCTCAAGGTCTGCGACCCGATGCAAGTGCCGCTGCCGGGCGAGAAGAGTTGGACCAAGATGCAACGGGTGTACTACAACCCGTAATGTGCCCTCCGAGATCGACAAGTGCGTTGAAAGAACGAGGAAGAACTGATGCATCTGAATTCGATTGACTTCGCTGTCATCGTTGTATACCTGGTCGGCATCACCACCTTCGGGATCTGGGTGGGATTCCGCCGGCATGCCTCCACGAATCAGTATTTCCTCGCCAACAAGTCGCTGGGTTGGTTTACAGTAGGGGCGGCGGTTTTCACGTCGAACATATCGACCATTCACCTTGTAGGGCTTGCCGCGGGAGGTGCCAAGGACGGCATGGTCATCGGCAATTTCGAATGGATGGCTTGCTTTACGCTGATTCTTCTGGCGTTGCTGTTCGCGCCCTTCTACATCAATTCCCGCGTCTCCACCCTGCCGGAATTCATGGAACGGCGATACTGCCCGCAGGCACGCACGATTTTGGCGTTCATAGGGCTGATCGGCGAACTGCTGATCCATATCGGCATCAGCCTCTTTGCCGCCGCGAAGCTATTCGAGAGTTTCTTGGGCGTGCCGATGCTGTATACCATTGTTGTGCTTTCGGCCTTTACCGTGACCTATACGGCACTCGGCGGTCTGAAAGCCGTCGTGATGACCGAGAACATCCAGATCTGCCTGCTGCTGGGCGGAGCCGTTCTGATTACGGTGCTGGGCCTGCAGGCATTGCCGGCGGTCGGCGTGCATGACGTGGCCGCGTTCAAGGAGGCGCTCAAGCCCGAGCAACTGAACATGCTGCACCCCGTGATCAACGCCAACGGGCATCTGAGCGAGTATTCCTGGCTGGCGGTGCTGCTGGGCTATCCGATTCTCGGCATCTGGTATTGGTGCGCCGATCAAACCCACGTGCAGCGCGTGCTGGGCGCCAGGAGCCTACGGGACGGCCAGAACGGCGCCATCTTTGCCGGCTTCCTCAAAATCACCCCCGTGTTCCTCATGGTCTTTCCGGGAGTGATCGGGTACGTGCTCTGGCAAAAAGGGGCGTTCCAACTTCTCAATGTGGAAGGCGCCAACCGGGTCGACTATAACACGATGCTGCCGTCGCTGATCAACTACCTGGTCCCCGTGGGCCTCAAGGGGTTGCTCGCCGCCAGCATGGCCGCGGCGCTGATGAGTTGCATGGCCGCCGCGTTGAACAGTTGTGCTACACTGATCTCGATGGACATCGTCAAGCAATGGAAGCCCAGTATGGCCGATAGCCGGGTGGTGACCATCGGCCGGATCACAACGGGCGTGATCATGGTGCTGGCCATGCTCTGGTCGACCCAAGGCGATCAATTCGGCACGATTTTCGAGGCCATCAACAAGATTCCCATGACCTTCGCACCGGCGGTGACGACGGTCTTTGTGCTGGGAGTGATGTGGAAACGGGGCACCAAGGAAGCGGCGATGACTACCTTGTACCTGGGCTCGCTGATCGGCATCGTTTACTTCGTGCTCGACCTGCCGAGTGTCGGCAAGTTGATCCTCGGCGCCACCCATACCTCCGCCGATTTTTCAGGCTTGGTCACCGACCCCGCGCAGGGGTTGGGTATTCCATTCATGCTGGTCGGCCCGATCCTGGCGGGCGTTTGCGCCGTAATCTACGTCGTCACCAGTCTCGCCACTCCCGCCATGGACCCGGCCGAGGTCGAAAAGGTTTGTTGGGACCATCCCTTGGCTTTCATGCGAGGCTCTATCCAGGGATGGAACGATCCGCGACTGGTGGCCTGTCTTCTGCTGGCAACGGTGGTCATTCTGTATTGCGTCAACCGCTACTATTCCACGTGAACCGCAACAAACACTGAGTAAAGGAGAATACAATGACTTTAACCCTTTCGTCTGAGTCAATCGCCGCATCTGTTGCGAAGCTCAGTTTTCGAACTGAGGCGTTCATCGACGGCAAATTCCAGCCAGCCCGAAGTGGCCAGACATTTCCCACGGAGAATCCGGCCAACGGCAAGACGATCACTCACGTGGCGGCTTGCGAAGCCGAGGATGTCGATCTGGCCGTTCCGCGGCCCGCAAGGCCTTTGAGAGCGGAGTGTGGTCCAAGATGCGTCCCGTCGATCGCAAGAAAACGCTTCTGGCCTTTGCCGATCGGCTGGAGGCCCACGCCGACGAGATCGCACTGCTCGACAGCCTCGAGGCTGGAAAGCCGATTGGCGATTGTGTCAATGGCGATATCCCCGATACGATTCACTGCATCCGTTGGCATGCCGAGTTGATCGACAAGCTATGCGACCGCATCGCTCCCGCGCCGGCCAAGAACCTGGCCTTGATTCTCCGGGAACCCGTAGGTGTCGTAGGGGCAGTGATCCCCTGGAACTTTCCCGCGCAGATGGCTGCATGGAAGATCGGCCCGGCCCTGGCGGCGGGCAACAGTGTTGTTCTCAAGCCGGCCGAGCTAACGTCGCTCAGCGCGATCCGCATGGCTGAACTGGCCGCCGAAGCTGGCCTACCACCAGGTGTCTTCAACGTCGTGCCCGGACTGGGAGAAACCGCTGGCCAGGCGATCGGCCGACATCCGGACATCGACATGGCCGCTTTCACCGGCTCGACCGAGGTCGGACGCTACTTCCTCAAGTACTCGGCGGAATCGAACTTGAAACGCGTGATTCTCGAGTGTGGCGGAAAAAGCCCGCAGGTCGTGCTCGCCGATCCGCCCGATCTTGACCTCGTCGCGCAAAACGCGGTCAACGCGGCGTTCTGGAACATGGGCGAGAATTGCAGTTGCGGTTCGCGGCTCATCGTCCATCGCTCGGTGAAGGACGCGCTCCTGGCACGGATCGAGAAGCTGGTTCGGACCTGGACGGTCGGCAACCCGCAAGACCCGGCTACGCGCGTGGCCCGATGATCGAAAAGCCGCACCTCGACAAGGTGCTCGGCTACATTGCCGCAGGCAAGTCGGCCGGGGCGCGGGTCGCGATGGGCGGAAACCGGACCTTGGTGGAAACAGGCGGCCATTTCGTCGAGATTACGATTTTCGACGAAGTGAGCAACGCGATGTCGATCGCCCGCGAGGAGATCTTCGGTCCTGTGCTTTCCGTAATTCCCTTCGATACCGAGGAGCAGGCAATCGCGATCGCCAACGATACGAACTACGGACTGGCCGCCTCGCTTTATACGCAAGATCTCAATACGGCGCATCGTGTGGCAAAAGCGATTCGTGCGGGCACAGTCTCCGTCAACTGCTTCTCGGAAGGTGACATGACGACGCCCTTCGGCGGCTACAAGGAGTCGGGCTTCGCGGGACGCGATAAGTCCATTTACGCCCACGAACAATACACGGAACTCAAGACAATCTGGATTCAACTCTAGCTGCGGAGATCAACGATGACCGCTCAAATTCATGGTATTTTCGTCGCGCTAGTCACGCCGATGACCGCCGACGAGGAGGTGGACTATGCGTCACTGGAGAAGACGGTCGATTACCTGATCAGCCGGGGTGTGCATGGCTTGATTCCTTTGGGCAGCACAGGCGAGTTTTACGCATTGACTTCGCAGGAGCGGCAGCAGGTGCTGCAGACTACGCTGAACGCCGCGGGCGGCAGAGTACCGGTTGTGGCTGGAGCCAATGCCGGCTCCACCCGCGATGTCGTTGCCTACTCCCGGCAGGCTGAGCAATTGGGGGCTGCTGGAGTCATGTTGGCGGCGCCCTATTACTCGCTGCCGAAGCCCGAAGAACTGCTGGAGCATTTTCGGGCCGTTAACGACGCCATCGATGTCCCCATCATGCTCTACAACTATCCTGGGCGGACAGGGGTGGATATGAAGCCTGACTTCATTGAACGTCTGTGCGAATTGCCAAAAGTTCGCTACGTCAAGGAAAGTACGGGTGAAACAACCCGTATCAGCACGCTTCTACGCCGTTGCGGCGACCGTCTGGGTATATTCTGCGGCGGCGATGCGGTGGCCCTGGAAAGCCTGTTGCTCGGCGCCGTCGGTTGGGTTGGTGGCGTGGCCAACGCCGTGCCCCGCTCGCACGTTGAACTCTACCGACTTGCCGTGGAGCAGAACAACATCCACGCCGCCAGGGTGCTTTTCTTCCAAATTCAGCCTCTCTTGGAACTCATGGAAGCTGGCGGGCATTACACGCAATGGGTCAAGGCGGCCTGTGCCCTGATGGGCCGTCCAGTCGGCCCGCCACGGCATCCCCTGCTCCCCGCCTCGGATTCGGCCGTCAAATCGCTGCACGACGCCTTGGCTCGGCTCCCCGAGGGGCGAGAATGCGGAATCAAATCCACACGATAATAACATGAGATTGCGATGAAAGTTAGTATCTTCAACGATGTTATCGGTCCGGTAATGCGGGGACCTTCGAGTTCCCATTGCGCAGCCGCTCTGCGGATAGGCAGGCTGGCGCGCGACCTGATGGAGGCGGACTTCAGCGAGGTCCTGATCGAGTTCGACCGAGCCGGTTCACTGCCGACAACGCATGAAACGCAGGGCTCGGACATGGGGCTGTTCGGTGGACTGCTGGGCTGGGACGCCGCGGATGACCGACTGCCGGACTCGCCGCGGGCATTGCGCGAGTCCGGTGTTTGCGTCCGGATCGAAACCGTGGATACGGGAGATCCGCATCCGAACACGTACCGCATTACACTATCCAATGCGCGGGAGAGACGTTCGCTGATCGCCGTCTCGACCGGCGGAGGTATGGTGGAGGTCATCGCGGTGGACGGATTCCAGGTGTCGATCCACGGCGATTCGTTCGAGACATTGCTTTGGTTGGACGGCGGCGGGGCTGAAATTGCGCAGAAGCTTGCCGCACGGATAGATGCGGACGAGATCCTTCTGCATGAAGCCGGCGACCGGCAACTGGTCGAGGTGAAAGCATCCCGCTTCGTCGGCGAGGCGGAACTCGCAGGGCTGTCCGGAGTACGCACAGTGCGCCGACTGTCGCCGGTACTACCGGTTCTTTCCCGCCGCGGCATGAGCGTGCCGTTCACGACGTGCGAGCACATGCTACAACACGACGGCGGGCGAAACGTGCCGTTGTGGAAGCTGGCAGTCGAGTACGAGATGGCGTGCGCGGACCTGACGGAGCCGGAGGTGCTGGGCCGGATGGTGGACATCATTCGTGTCCTGCGACGGTCGATCAGGCAGGGGCTTGCCGGCACCCAGTACGACGACCGCGTTCTCGGATATCAGTGCGGGCGATTCGAGGAGTGTATGAAAGGCGGTCGGCTGCTAGACGCCGGGGCACTGAATCGCATCGTCCTCTACGTGTCGGCGTTGATGGAGGTGAAGTCCTCGATGGGCGTCATCGTGGCCGCACCTACGGCGGGCGCTTGTGCGACACTGCCCGGCGCAGTGATCGCGATGGCAGAAAGCTTGGGACAGGACGAAGAGGCGATGGCCAGGGCGATCCTGGCGAGCGGGCTGATCGGAGTGTTTATTGCCACACGCTGGACGTTTGCCGCCGAGGCAGGCGGCTGCCAGGCGGAAGGCGGAGCAGCTTCCAGCATGGCCGCGGCGGCGCTGGTGACGCTGGCCGGCGGGACGCTCGCCGAATCGGTGGCTGCCGCGTCGATGGCGCTGCAGAACATGATTGGCCTGATCTGCGATCCGGTTGCCAACCGCGTGGAAGTGCCCTGCCTGGGCAAGAACGTCATGGCGGCGAGCAATGCGCTGGCCTGCGCGAACATGGCCTTGGCTGGATACGATCCAGTCATTCCTCTCGACGAGGTGATCGAGACGGCGAGGCGCGTTGCCGGTCAGATGCCGCGCGAACTGCGATGCACGGCCCTGGGCGGGCTATCGGTCACCGCGACGTCTCTCGCGATTGAGAAGAAGCTCCAACAGCGCAGGCCGGCGTGCGGCGCCTGCACTCGGAACACGATACCAGGGGATGCGCAATGAACAGAGTTGGAGATAATTGATGGCAAAACAGTCAAGTACGAGAGCGGTTCTAGCACACCCATACCGAGTGGCGCTCGCTGGCGGGTGGGGAGACCACAACTTCGTGAATTTTCTCGCAGACGGATACGTGGTCGTCGTCCAGATTCAACCCACGGTCACTTTCCACGAGCGATGCGGTATTTGCTCAAGCACTCGGCAGATCCTCATGCAAAAGTATCCCGAAGGCGTTCCCGACAACATTGACAAGTACGAGCTGGCAACTGAGTTGTATTATTGGGAAAACCAGCGGAAGGTGCCGATCGGTGGATCCCAGGATGCCTGGGGATCCGTGTATCCGGGGATCAATCTCCTGCACTACGATTTCCGCCACCACAACGGCGTGTTACCCAAGACCGTTAGTTCTATCCTGGACCCGCGCATTGCGAGATGGTTCGAACGCAACTTCTGGATTGTGGATTGCGTGGGGCCGCGACCTGAGGGTTACAACCCTTTTGATGGGGGGCGGTTTGCCACGAAACGGGTCGTCGAACAGCTTGGAAAGTCGGGCCAAGACTGCTTTGCCGCGATCAAGGCCCAAGACGTAGACGCACTGGGGGCGTCGTTCAACCTGTGCTCGTCCGCTTGGAGAAAGATGCTCCCGGCCATCTTCGAGCATCCAATCATCCAGGTGCCTGTGATGGAGAAGCTGCGCTACTGCCAGCGCAAATACGCGGGCGCCATGCCCTCGGGCTGTGGCGTCGGGTATATCTACGTCGCCTCCTCGGAGCCCGTCGATGGCGGATTTCAAGTCAAGGTCAACCTCGGGTAGGGGAAGAGCATGCTAAGCGACAATTGTTATGCCGTGGTCATGGCCGGCGGGGCCGGCACCCGTCTCTGGCCCCTGAGCAGCCGAGATAAACCCAAGCATTTCTTGAAGTTGTTTGGGGGAAAGTCGTTGATTGAGCTGACCGTCGAAAAGCTGCGCGGACACATACCCGATGATCGTATCCTGATCCTGACAAGCATCAAGTACAAGGCGATCGCAGAAGAGACATTACCGCAAATCCCTCCGGAGAACTTTGCCTATGAGCCTTGTCTCCGCGACACGGCCAGTGCGATTGGGCTTGCGGCAACTGTGTTGAAGAGAAGATGCCCGGCGGCAACCATGATCGTGTTGACGGCGGACCAGATCATCGAACCCGCGGATCGATTCAATACGGCCATTGCCAATGCGGCGACCTTCCTGGAATTGCACCCGGACCAGTTGGTGGCCTTCGGAGTAGAAGCCGCCTCCCCCAGCACGCTAGTCGGCTGGCAGAAGTTGGGTGAGACGGTAGGCTTTGCGGACTGCGAGGTGAAGAGGATCACGGCCTTTACGGAAAAACCACGGTTGGAGATCGCCCAGCGATACATGGACGAAGGTGGGCACCGTTGGAATTCTGGACAATTCGCGTGGAAGGCGGAAACGATACTGAGGGAGATCAATGCCTACTTGCCGGAGGCAGGTCCCTTGCTTGCGCGGATCGGCGAAGCGTGGAATACAGCCGAGCGCGATCGAGTCTTGGGTGAGCTGTTTCCCACGATGCCGAAAGGCTCGATCGATTACAAGGTCATGCAGAAGACAAGCAATGCTTGCAGCATTCTCCTTCCCTGCAGTTGGGAGGATATGGGAACCCACGCCGCGCTGGCAGGAAAGGTCGGCTCACAAAGCAACAATAACATTGTGCGCGGTAAGGCTGTTGTCTTGGGAATGGAAAACATCATCCTGGCAGATACCGACCAGTACGTGGTTGTCGCATTTGACGGCCTGACGGTTATTGTGACGAGGGACGCAGTCTTCGTTGGAGACCGCAATACGGACATGAAAGCCCTGGTCGAAGACGTTGCCCAGCGGATACCCGAGATCGTTTGAGATCGTTTGGCCTCAGTTCTCAAAATGACGTTACGCCGCAGTTTTTTGTCACGCCGAAATGTTGCGATGTATTCGACTTGCAAACCGAACGGCAGCAACTCGCAGGCCGCTTTATGCAGCCGTAGCATGCTGTGCATCTTTGCCATATAGACGCGACTGTTCTGTCGTAACACGGTAGGTGATGAACTGATCCCAGAGGTCGTTGAGGTAGATGGCTTGCAGCGAGAGGATTGCTTGAGCCCCTTCCAACTCCCAACGCATCCCGGCGCGCTTCATGCGGTCCTTCACCAGGTGCTTGCAGGCGCCTTCCGCCACGCCACTGGCAATCGGGTAGCCTGCCGCCAAGTATTCGTCATAGCGCATGTGTTCCTGGTTGTTTTCATAGTACGTAATCGCGGACTCCACGGTGGTCTTGTTCGCCCCCTTCAGCTTGTAGGCCTTCACCAAGGGACGGAGGTTGCGCAGCACGTAACCGACCTTGCCTTGCAGCAGCATGCGCAGATGATGCGTCACGAATTCTCCCGCCTCCGCACTCTCCTCCGCATACAGGCAATGGGCCACCTCCCAGAGCCGTTTCAACGCGTGGAACAGGTCCAGAATCCATATGGCCTCGGGAAACCATTCTGCCGCCAACTTCCACAACTGGCGTTCCCCATCCATGACACAGATGCACGGCTTCTTGTTTGCCGGGTCCCGCCGACAACACTCCATAAGAATCTCGAAGAACAACATCGGTGCGGCGGCCAACACCTCCCCTTCCTTAAACCGGGTCATCTCTGCCCACACATGCTTGTGTTGCGGTTCGGGCCGCTCCCGGGCACCATTGCTGCCGAACCTCAGATTGTCATCCCGCGAGTCGAGAAAATGCCCCGAGTCCCACATCCGCTGCATTTGATCGACTGGAAAAAGACCGCCCGTGATTACTACATCGTGCTATTTGATCCCGAGTTGAAAGGCGTCGGCCTTCCTGCCGTCAACCTCGCACGGGACCGCAAGCACTTTGGTTTTGACGGCTATCTCATACCTCAACGCTCCCGCGACCTGCGCGGCGAGGCGCATGCCTGCCTCGTGCCCGTGGTGGGCGCCGGCATGCTGGGCCTGGAGATGGCTCACCTGCACAACGTGAACTGGATCGATCCGACCTTCGACTGGTTCGATCCCCGCACCAGAATATGGGCCAATCGGCCGTATTCGGGCAAGCAAGTCGCCCATGTGATTTACGAGTATTGGCCGCTTGCCATCGGTACTCTTTTGGCCGACCAGTTCCCCAAACATGAGGCGTTCAACACGGCACTCCTCGGGCAGGCCGACACCCTGGTGCAAATGGGCAAGGATCTTGGATACCCCGGCCATCTGAACCTCGATCAGGATTATCAGTACTGGGATGGCAAGTGGGTCGTGCTTCTGCGGCGCGTCGATTCCAATGTTGGAAACGCTGCATGCTTTGCTTGGGCGCTTTACGCCGCGTATACACGGGACCCCAAGCCGCAGTACCTGGCCCTTGCCAAGGAGGCCATCACCTGCTGGCTGTCGCATCCTGGCCGCTACGAGATGTCGCACGAAATGGGGCCGCTGGTTTCTTGCCCGACTGAACGCTGAACAGGGATGTGATTTCGACATGCGGCGCATGCTGAACATCTGGTTCGGTGATTACACGGCGTTCACACCGAATCTGCCTGAAGGGCAGGTCATGCCCTGGGGCATCGTCGCGGGAAGCCAATTGGGCGGTGTGACGTGCGACGGACTGGACGGGGCCTGTTGGCGGGGACAGCCCGAGGGCGGATTTTACGCCTTCGCGATGGGCAGCTATCAGGCTCCGGGTTGGCTGCTCCCCGCCGTCCGCTACGACCAGCGCATCGCCCGTGCAGTCGGCCGATACGCGCTTCATGCCGCCAACAGTTGCCGCTATTTCCTCGGCATCGATCTCGATTGGGAACACCAGGATCACAAAGACTGGCGCGATTCGTTTGCGGGCGGAACCGGCCATCTTTTCTCCTACGAAGGCGTCCGTTCGCAGCCCCACGCCGGCAATCCACACCACAACCCCCAGCCATATGCCACCGGTGATGAAGTGATCGGCCGCTTGCACCGCGACAAGATACCGCTGGACCAATACTGGACGGATAAAAAGGAATTCTGCAAATCTTCCGACAACATCGCCCTGTACATGGGCGCCAGCATTGGCTTCCTGGCCGCGCCGTACAACGCCACCGATGTGGACGGCATCATTGCCTGGGACCTGAACATCACCGACCACTTTGCCCCGCCCAGCTACCCCACGCGGCTGCTCTACAACCCATTCGATACCGCCAGAACTGTCACGCTGAACGCTGGTGAGGCAGCATCGGATATGTACGACACCGTCGCCGGCCAATTCATCCGCAAGAATGTCCGTGGCCCGCAGAAGGTCATACTCGCTCCCGACCAAGCAGCCGTAATTGTCATCGCTCCCGCGAATCTCAAAGCCGAGATTTTCGGTCGCCAAGTTCGGTTGAACGGCATCACGGTCGACTACCGTGCTTCCCAACGGTCTCGTTGACACATAGCATCTGGCCTAGATCATGAAGACTCGCTGCAATTGTCTCCGTAATGATCACGCTGACCTGCCTGGGGAATGATGCGGCCGAGCGGCTGATCGACGGCCTCATCAACCACACGATTGTGCATCGCTGGCATAGCGACAGGAGCGAGCCGCATCGGTATTCCGATACGTGTCAGAATACCACCCATTTCTCAGAGCGACGGCAGGCCACTGAACCTGCGTCGGTCACCCCCACGAATGTCGCTAGCTTCAGGAGACCGACTACGAGGGGCGGTGGCTGAGTCCATGCCCGATCGCAATCGGTTGTATCCTAGAACCCGGTTCCACGCTTAAGCTAGTGCCATTCGTCACCCCCACCTCCGCATCGAAGGTCATTTCCAGCACGCGTTGGCCCCACCTCCGCGCGCAAAGGATCGTTTCGTTGGCCATTCAGCCGTCACACTGGGGAGTGGTCGGCGATGCCCGATCGCCCGACTTCCGCAGCCCGAGGTTGGCATGGCATGTTGAAGACACCGTTGTGCATCGGGGTGAGATGGCTATTGTCACCCCCCGTAAGTATCTGTGCGTTCGTTGTTGGCAACCTCGATTTTGACGGCGGTCCGGCACTTTGATTGACGAGATGGCGATCTCGGAAAGTTTTCGCGCGAGAATTAGCCGAAGGGTGGGCGGATCGGCCGAGCGTCAGAAAACGAAGGATTCTTGAAATAGAGTCTTTGGCCTCTGCGGTTGGGTTATCGAATTCCAGGAACGACCGCGGGAGCCATTTCTATAGCGAGAATCGGCTTGCCAAACTGGAATGTCGCGAGCCGATTTGCTAACATGGGGAGTTGGTGCCGCTCGGAGCGTATCCCAGCGGCGTCTCGATAGGAAATCCGGTATAATGCCAGACATGCATAGCGGTTTGGTCGCCCATATCCAGCGTTTCTCCCTCCACGACGGCCCGGGGATTCGCACCACGGTGTTTCTGAAAGGCTGCCCGTTGGGCTGCCTGTGGTGCCACAATCCGGAGAACCGGTCATCGCAGCCAGAGGTCATAGTGGTCGAGAGCCATTGCGTTCGGTGCGGCCGGTGCGACCCCGTTTGTCCGAGCCACTCCGCGGATGCTCCCAGCGCAGTCGATCACCAGCCGGCGGTTGTTTGTCTGCTCTGCGGGGCCTGCGCGAAGGCTTGCCCGGCTGGCGCGCCAGATGGTCGGCCGACAGATGACCGTGAGCGAGGTACTCGACGAGATTCGCCGCGACACCATCTTCTACGACGATTCGCAAGGCGGGGTGACCTTTTCGGGTGGCGAACCGCTTGCTCAGCCTGCGTTTCTGGAGGCCCTGTTGGCCGCTTGCACTGCGGAAGGCATACACACGGCAGTCGATACCTGTGGTTTTGCCCCCACGGAGCAGATCCTGGCGATGGCGGCCCGCGCGGATCTGATTCTCTACGATCTCAAGGTTCTCGACGATGAAAAGCACACGCGGTTGACGGGCGTTTCCAACGCGTTGATCGTCGATAACTTGTACATGCTCCAGCGAGTACACAACAACATCTGGCTGCGCATTCCCATCATCCCTGGCCTGAACGACGCCGAAGAAGATCTTGAGGCCCTGCGGCGATTGGCCGCCGGATTGCACGCCGTCCGTCAAATCAACCTGCTCCCCTATCATCAGACGGCCGGGCATAAGTTCCAGAGCCTCGGATTGCCATATGAGTTGAGCGATATCCGGCCACCTTCATCGCAGTTCATGGAACATACGCTCGCACGTTTCCGCGACAGCGGTCTAACCACTCGGATTGGAGGATAACCCGTGAATGCACGAACCAGCACACTCCGGCAAGAAAGCCTGGACGCACAACCTTCCATTTCGCCCAAACGTGCGATCCTAGTGACCGAGTTCTATCAGGCCCACGAAGGCAAGTACTCCCCTCCGGTAATGCGGGCCCGCGCTTTCTTGCACCTTTGTGAACACAAAGCGATCTATCTCGGCGCTGACGAACTGATCGTCGGTGAGCGTGGGCCGCGTCCGAAGTCAGCCCCGACTTTCCCTGAGCTTACCTGCCACAGCCTGGAGGATCTGCGGATTCTCAATTCGCGGCCCAAGACGAACTATCTCGTGGATGAGGAGTGCCTTGCGGTCTACGCGGAGAAGATCATCCCTTACTGGCGCGGCCGTTCGATGCGCGACAAGATGTTCCAGGAACTGCCTGCAGCGTGGCACGCTTCCTACGACGCCGGGATCTTCACCGAGTTCATGGAGCAGCGCGCACCGGGCCACACCGTGCTCGATGGCAAGATCTACAGCAAAGGCATGCTGGGCTTCAAGCAGGACATCGCGGCGGCGACGGCGGCCCTGGATTTCCTCGGCGATCCGGAGGCCTACTCCAAGCGCGAAACGCTCAAGGCCATGGACATCGCCTGCGATGCGGTGATCCTCTTCGCCCAGCGGCACGCCGACCTGGCAAGGCAACAGGCTGCGCGCGAGGCCCGTCCGGAGCGCAAAGCGGAATTGGAGAAGATTGCCGACGCCTGTTCCCACGTGCCGGCCCAGGCCCCGCGCGACTTCCACGGGGCCCTGCAGTACTATTGGTTCTGCCACCTGGCGGTGATCACGGAGCTCAACGGCTGGGATTCGTTCAATCCCGGCCATCTCGACCAGCACCTGTTGCCGTTCTACCAGCAGGGTCTCGCCGATGGCACGCTGACGCCGCAGCACGCGCGGGAATTGCTGGAAGCGTTCTTCGTCAAGTTCAACAACCATCCCGCGCCGCCGAAAGTCGGGGTTACCGCGGCCGAAAGCGGCACCTACACGGATTTCGCCAACATCAACATCGGCGGACTGTTGTCTGACGGATCCCAAGGCGCCAACGAAATCTCCCACATCCTCCTCGACATCGTCGACGAGATGCATCTGTTGCAGCCGAGTACCAACATCCAGCTTTCCCGCAAGACCCCCGACGCCTTCCTGAAGCACGCGCTGCGCGTGGTCAGCAAGGGCTACGGTTTCCCCTCGATCTTCAACGCTGACGCGGTCGTGCAGGAGCAGTTGCGTCAGGGCAAGACTCTCGAAGACGCTCGGGAAGGCGGATGCAGCGGTTGCGTGGAAGTGGGGGCCTTTGGGAAAGAAGCCTATATTCTCACCGGGTACTTCAACCTCGTCAAAGTGTTGGAAATCACGCTCCACAACGGGCGCGATCCGCGTACGGGAAAACAGATCGGACTGAAGACTGGCGCCCCGGGCGAATTTGGCTCCTTCGAAGACCTGTTTGCCGCCTACCGCCGGCAATTGCATTACTTCCTGGACGTCAAACTCCGCGGCAATCAATTGATCGAACGCATGTACGCCGAGCATATGCCGGCGCCGTTCCTCTCGGTGCTTATCGACGACTGCATCAAGAAGGGACGCGACTACAACGCCGGTGGAGCACGCTACAACAATACATTCATTCAAATGGTAGGGTTGGGCAGCATTACCGATTCGCTGGCGGCCCTCAAGGAAGCTCTTTTCGAGCAGCGCACGATCACTCCCGAGCGGCTCATGGAAATTCTCGACCAGGATTTCGCAGGCGAGGAGTCGCTTCGCTTACGGCTGGTCAACCACGCGCACAAGTATGGCAACGACGACGATTACGCCGACGAGATTATGCAGCGCGTGTTCGATGCCTGCTTCCAGGAGATCGATGGGCGGCCGAACACCAAGGGTGGACGCTACTGCGTGGAAATGCTTCCCACCACCTGTCACGTCTATTTCGGCTCGGTTACAGGCGCTATGCCCGACGGGCGCAAAGCCGGCTTGCCCGTGTCGGAGGGCATCTCACCCGTGCAGGGCGCTGACCGCCGTGGCCCGACGGCCGTCATCAAGTCGGCGGCCAAGATGGACCATTTGAAGACGGGCGGCACGCTGCTGAACATCAAATTCACGCCCGACCTTTTCGCCGCCGCCGACGGCATCGACAAATGGGCTTACCTCGTGCGCAGCTACTTCAAGATGGACGGCCATCACGTGCAGTTCAACGTTGTGCGCGCCGAAACGCTCCGCAAGGCGCAGGCCACGCCTGAGAGCTACCGTGACCTCATTGTTCGCGTGGCAGGCTACAGCGACTACTTCTGCGACCTGGCGACGGAACTCCAGGAGGAAATCATCGCCCGGACGGAACACGTTGCATTTTGAACGGCCAATGGCAAGCAAATCACACTTCCGACTGTCACCGCCCTGTTGCTGGCGCCGCTGGCCACACTGCGCGGCCGAATGCCCCCTCTAGCGTCGAACCACCGTGCCATCTACTCATACGTATTGCGAGACGCTTCGCAAAAGGACCCTTTTCTCGGAACCTCGGCCGGCCGACTTGCCTGCGGCGGTCACCCCCACCTCCGCGAGTAAGCGGCAAGGCCGGTGCCAAAAAGTCAGAAAATCTTTGTTTTTTCTTGACCGGAAGGCGATTTGACACTCTCGCCGAACATCCACGGGACAATATCAGGGCGGCAGCAACTCGCAGGCCGCTTTATGCAGCCGTAGCATGCTGTGCATCTTTGCCATATAGACGCGACTGTTCTGTCGTAACACGGTAGGTGATGAACTGATCCCAGAGGTCGTTGAGGTAGATGGCTCGCAGCGAGAGGATTGCTTGAGCCCCTTCCAACTCCCAACGCATCCCGGCGCGCTCCATGCGGTCCTTCACCAGGTGCTTGCAGGCGCCTTCCGCCACGCCACTGGCAATCGGGTACCCTACGCCGCCGGAACTGATTGCCGCGCTGCTGGCCGTCGAGCAGTTTCCGGGGCTGACCTGGGAGCCTGCCGAAGGCGACGGACGGATCGTACGCGCGCTGCGCCAGGCTGGCTGCGAGGTCTTCGGCAGCGACGTGACGACCGGCACCGACTTCTTCAAGACCACGAAAGCGGTCGACAACGTGGTCACCAATCCTCCCTGGGGGCAGAAGACCAAGTTCATCCGTCATGCCAAGGAATGCGCAAGCCGCAAGGTGGCGCTGCTACTGCCGCTCAGTGCGCTCTCCGGAGTGGCGCGAAGACCACTGTTCGAGGACGCCGTTTTCCGGCTGCGCACGGTATACGTCTTCGACCGGCGGCTCAACTTCGATCCAGAGGGCAAGGGCGCCAGCACGATCACCGGCGGATGGTTCATCTGGGAACGGGGCTATCACGGGGAGCCGGGGCTGAAGTGGATTTGACGCACCGGAACCGAGCGCCCACAAACGTCTTGCGCAAGGCTTGACCTTATCCCCATATTTCCTCGGCGGAACGAAATGGGCATTGCGGCCGTAAGGGGAAAGCCGAGATGTCGGCGGCGTTTCCCCTCCGTGGACTCGGTTGCCGGCCGGCTCACCCCTTCGCCGTCACCTCCCCCTCCTCCTCGGCCTCGTATTCCCGGTACTGCTCCTCGGAAACCTCCTGCCCGTCCAGCCAGTAGTACGACGGCTCCTCGCCGGGAGGCGCCTCTTCCACGGAACCTGCCTCGGTGTCCCCCTCCGTGACCCCGTCGTACCACCAATCCTCCGGCGACACGTCACCGGCGAAACACCAGCCGAGGCAGTCCCCGGCATTGCGAGCGTCCTCAATCGACATCGCCTCGACGTTTACCGTCGTACGCTGGGTGACCGTTCGGACCAACTCCACCTCGAATACCATTTCCGTTCTCCTTTTCGCTAATGTCGAACTGCACGTTCAACTCACCCCTGTCCTACCAAATCGCGGTCTTGTGATTCAAGGCTCTGGCCGCCTGGCATCCGCTCGCATCGAGCGAAGTCCACAACTTGCTGAACGAGGTCCGCAAGGAGCAGCGAGAGAAGGCGGCACGTGACTTCGCCCAGGAGTCGAACGACGACTGCGGCATCATCGTCGGCGACCTGGGGATCCTCCAGGACCGGCTCAAGGACGGTGAGGCGGACATTTTTGCCACCGATCCGCCTTATGCCCAGGTCGAACTCTACGAAAGGCTTGCCGCCTTAGCCGCCGCGAAGCTGCGCCCCGGCGGGTTGTGCCTGGCCTACGCGGGACAGTTTTATCTGCCCCAAGTCATGGCGATGATGGGCCGGCACTTGGAGTATTGGTGGACGCTGGCGATCCGGTTTTCCGGTTCCCACTGCGCCATCCATCCTCGCCACATCCAGAGCAAGTGGCGGTCCATCGTCGTATTTGCGAAGCCGCCCCTCACGCCGGCGCCGCAATGGCTCTCCGACCATCTCGAAGGTGGCGGTCGCGCCAAGGAGCACCACGAGTGGGGCCAGGACCAAAGCGAAATCGAATACCTGATCGAAAAACTGACCGAGCCCGGCGAGCTGATCGTCGAGCCGTTCTGCGGCGGCGGTTCGGTTGTGGCGGCGGCGAAGAAGATGGGGCGGCGCTGGATCGCCACTGAGATCGACGAAACCACCGCGCTCATTGCCCGGAAACGGCTCAGCGAAGTAGAGGTGTGAGGGGATTCTGGCGGGGAATTTCCCTGACGACGAAAGTGCGTGCCGTCACCGAGATTCTGATCAAGGGGCGGCGCCTTCGTCAAGGGCTGGCGGCACTGCTTGCGGCCGGGGAGGCGGCGGGTCCGGGTTTGCGACTCGGCCATCGCCGCCTGCACGGCTGTGCAAGCATCCCACCGTGGGACGCTTGTTGAGCGACGGAAGTTGCCACATCGACCATACGCCGTGACCGTTTTCCATCGCCACGCAAAGAATAGAACGAGAACACTAACTTACCTTTGGAGGTGAAAGACATGATTGAATTGCTTTCGATACGCAATGTGGGGAAGCGGCTTGGCATCGCCCCGCACCAGATCGCCTATGCCCACGTGCAAGAGCGGATCCCTGAACCTGAGTATCGCGTCGCCGGCAAAAGGATCTACACGCCGGCCGACGTTGAACGAGTCGCGGCCTACTTCGCGGAGAAGATCCGAAAGAAGGACAGCCATGGCGACTGAGACCTTTTCCTTCCGCCAGGTCGCCACCTCGGGCTGCGAGATCGTCGGTCCGGACGGCGTAATCGGCTGGACCATCGACTCGGTCTGGGCGGCGGTGATCGTCGACCTGCTAAATGGAGCCAATGTCAGCGAACCGTCCCACGATGGGATGCTTTCGCAGTGTCAAGGCAATTTCAAGCGAAAATAGCCGTCCGCTCGATGGTAGATAACCGTAAAGAAAAAAGCCCTCGGGAGGCTGAAACTTTCCCGAGGGCTCTCGAAAGGAAACAGTTGCATCAACAGAATAATCTAGTCTCGTCGGAGGCAAAAACCAAAGCCGAGTGGCACGCCGAAGGTTTCGAGCCCGTCAAAGGCGCAAGACCTCTCCGCATTAGCCGACTCGTCCGGGGCGTCGATCCAGATCCGAGATTCGATCTGCTCGTGCACAGGTCTCCAAGGTTCCCAACGTCTGGGACTGCGCGACGGAGGTGTTCGTCTACGGGCCAAGCCAGGTCCGGAAGATCGAACCAGCCCACGCAACTCAGAAGCCCGTCACGGTTCAAAAGATCGAACGATCCCAGGCAACTCCAAAGTCGGTCACGGTTCAAAAGATCGAATCAGGCCACGGGAACTCAATCCCCGTCCAAAACGACGAGCCGAAATCCAACGCGCCGAGGCAGGCTCGCGGCGGAAACGGCGCAAACGATCAACATGTAGACTCTTCTTCTACTCCTACTACTTATAATACTACACCGGCATGCAGCTTCCCTGATGATGGCGGTTCGCCATCATTTTTGCGGGAGGTAGAGATACTAACCCCAGAAGCGGCAACAGGTTACGAGGTTAATAATCGCCGAAACACACGGCGCATGCTTTCCCGCTATCTGCCCGAGGGTTTCGACTGGGAAAAAGTCCCCAAGCCGATACGGGACGCAGTCCAGGAATTCCTCTCCACCCTCTACCTTGAACGGCTCGAAAACCGGCGACTCAAGGACGAGTGGAACCCCATCTCCGCCGTGATCTTTCGGGAGAAGTGCGGCAGCAAGGACAAGGCGGACAAGGCCAGATGGTGGGCGGTCGACAACGGTCTGGCGGAATGTGACCGGCTTTACAGGAAGGGAGTGAAGTGCCTGGGCTATCGCTTGGCTCCGGACTTGCAGGAGACCACGTTCCGCCTGCACCCCATCACCGACAAGGCTTTCATCAAGCGCACGAAGGACTCGCCCAGACTCTGCACGACCCGTCTGCATCGCCACCTGGAGAAGCAACTTAGGCGTATCAAGGCGGAGATTCCAGGCAACCTACCTGTCGAAGACGCCCAGGTTCTCCAACTCGTGAACGACGGCGGACGAGTCCAGAACCCCGAGGACAAGTCGGGCGGCAGGTTTTTTTCCAACGTCACCAACATGAAAAAGGAGCTCCGCAAGCACCTCCGCGTTGACGGTGAACGGCTCATGGAAGTCAACGTCCGCAACTGCCAGCCCCTTACCCTCGTTCCCGTGCTGGAGGAGCAAGGAGTGGAGTGCCCCGAGTACCGCAGGCTGTGCGAGGAAGGGACCCTCTACGATTTCCTTGCGGACAAGGCCGGCATCTCCCGTGACCAGGCGAAACGGGAACTCATCGCCTGCACCTTCTTCGGTCGCAACGGTTCGCGCTCGGCGACGAAAACGGCCTTCCGCAAGGCGTTCCCGAAGGTCGCCAAGGCGATCCGCACCATCAAGCAGCAGGACTACACGGAACTCGCAACACGACTGCAACGGGCGGAATCAAACCTCATCATCAGGACCGCGTGCGACCGGCTCCGCAAGGAGCATCCCAAGATGTTTTGCACGCCGATACACGACTCCGTCGTCGCCAAACCCGCCGACATCGAGACCGTCGCTTGCATCGTCAGGGAGGCTTTTGCTAGTATCGGGCTTAGCCCCAAGATCGAGGCGAAGTGGCTCTGAATCTTGGGGCCCAGCCGATGTAGATATTTGAGGAGGCACACGACCATGAAGAAACGAAGAAAGCCCAAGGAACCGACGATGCCCTACGGCAAGTTTGCAGGCATCTCCCTCGCCAGATCCTCAAGGCGGAACCGTCCTACCTGGCGTGGTTCGAGCAAACAGTAGAAGGCGAGGACGAACTCAAGGCCGTAATACGAGCCCTGCCCCAGTTCCCCGAGATACTCGTCGCCTACCTCCGCAAGAAATGCCGCAAGGCACAGGCGCAGGTTGTTGAACCGCTGATGCCCGTGGATCGGGTCGATCTCGACACCCTCTGCGATCGATTGTTCCACGGGCCGGCGGACTGATGCCGTTTCCTTGCCTCTCGACAGTCGGGAATCATAGGCAGGCCCCGAGCAGGCTTGACACGGTCCGTTCGGTATCACCGATTCCCGCCATGCCGTGGGAGCGATCTTCGTCCTCGGAATGACCCGTTAAAGCCCCCCAGGCATCGCCAGGCGAACGATCGCGGTTCGGACGGAGATCAAGCCGTCAAGGCGACATCAGCATCAGGAACCACTGTGGCTTCTTGCAGCGAGATTATTAACCGTGAACGTCCGGAAGCACTTCCATGACGGCACATGGTCATGCCGACCTTGCCTGTTGACTGCAAGAGGCCGGCTTGCGAACGGACGCCTGCCGGCCGCATCCGAAGGCGACCGAGATCGCCAAGCGTCCAGGGCGTTCCGATCGCCTCCGGAAGCGTCAGAGGGGCGACAGGGATGTGGGGAATGGCGTGGCGCCGGAGCCGTGCCGCCATCTCGTTAATAAGTCTGTCCAGGCAGTCGCGGTTTGACGAGCGTAGCTGGTTGACAATGTCGAAAAGATCGACATTTTTTTGCGATGCCCTCATTCCGGTTCGCACGGCCATCGTCTTGCCCGGCATCGGCTTAGGGATTCGGCGTGCGATGCGCATGCCTACTTTTCTCGTCGGGGGCGACGCCCTCGTTCAATGCATGGCGACACCTCGCCGGGGTCTGTCGGGCGTCCTGAAACCTCTTCCCGTAGTCGATTAGCCGCTGTGGGCGCGTTGCTCGCGCGCGGGAAAGACCTCGCATGGCGGTCAGCCCGCTTGGAATCCTTTCGCAGCCCTTCGCGTTAATAATCCTGGGGCTGCACGTCCGTTAACCGTCGATTCCGCTTCCGGAAGAAAGAATTCCTGCTCCCTGTCCTCGATGAAGAGGGTATGGGAACCAAACGCCGCTACCTCGCCTTCGATATCGAGACCGCCCGAATAACCGAAGACCCATCCGACTGGAGATCATGCCGACCGCTGGGAATCAGTTGCGCCGCCACTCTCCTTGCCAGCGATGACGAACCAGTCCTATGGCACGGCGGCAACGACCGCAACCACTCCGCAGACAAAATGAGCCAGGAAGAGGCCGCGAGGTTGGTCGAGTACCTTGCAGCCCAGGCCGAACGCGGCTACACCCTCCTCACTTGGAACGGGTTGGGTTTCGACCTCGACATCCTGGCGGAGGAAGCCCAAATGTTTGACACCTGCCGCCGCCTCGCATCCAGCCACGTCGATATGATGTTTCAGGTCGTCTGTCAGTTGGGGTATGCGGTCGGCCTTGACGCAACCGCCCGCGGCATGGGCATCAAGGGAAAGCCCGAGGGCATGAACGGCGCGAAGGCTCCCGTGCTCTGGGCAGAGGGTCGAAGGGAACCAACCACGGCCCGGAGGAGTGCAATCTGCTCAATTTGTCTTACTTCCATGACTGCCCTATGGCTGTGCGGAAACAACTCGCCGGCCTACTCAATCCTCTCCGTTTCATAGTCTCCTACCACGACAGAAGCACCTTGTTGCAGAAAATTGACCGCAACAAGGAGCGTGTTTTTTCCACGCCGCTTAATTACGCTTCCCTCAATGCCTGCAAGGGGCCCAGATCGAATGCGTACTTTCATGCCCCGCACAAGGCGTGCTTCAGGAGAAAGCGGTACATCAGATGCAATGAGTTGCTGGATCTGCCGCAAGTCGAATATCAACTCGGCCTTGTCGGGTGCTTCAATGATGCGGACAGCACATTTCGTTTTGAATGCCTCTAGTCGCTGGTCGTCGCTGCCACACAGGAAGACATAGCCAGGAAAGAGAGGCACAAACGCTGTGCCGACGCGACCGGAAGGCGACCGAGTGGTTCTCTTAATCAAAGGGCCGTAAAACGGAACTTTGAACTTCCGAAGACGCTCCATGAAGACCTTCTCGCGGCGGGCAAGCGTATAGGCAGCCCACCACTTGGCATCGGTCGGCGGCGACTCCAGCAAGGTATCTGGATGAATATCCGACTCACAGGGAAGAATTGCCATCTATGTCCGATCCCGGAGACTTTGTCCAGCAATGGTCATTTTGAGCTTTCCCTATTCGACCCTTTTGATCTTCACGGTCGCCGCCAGCCGGAATATGCCGCCCTCAGTCCAGCCTCCGGCCGTTGTGGGCTGCGAAACCGCAATCCTTAGCCACAAACTCATCATTATTTCTGCCAATTTCACCGGACGCCTTGGCCCCACAGTCCTGACGGTTTTGCTCCGGTTTTCGGAGGGGCTGTTCCGTCAAATGACCGTTTTAGGGGGGCCAGTATCTCGTAACTTCGGGGAAAACCTGATTTTATATCTGCGTAAACCCAATTACAAGCAATCCAGGGACTCCAAGTGTTTTTGTGCCATCGGGTTAGGTTCGGTCAGGCAAGGCTGGCAAGGCGTACCGCCTTGCCAGCCCTCAAATTGCCTAGATTCTCATGATAACCAGTGCGGGGACAGTAATATATGGGGTCAAATCACGGCTCCGCACCCTGGCGGCGCCGAGGGGTTCTCCCCGGTTCGTCCTTATATGCCACCAGGAGCGATTTCAATTCCTGGACAATCTCGTCCCGAAGCGACTCCGGTTCCAGCACGACGGCGTGCTGGCCGAAACTCATGATCCAGCGCTTGATCTCTTCGGTGTCCGACAAATCGAACTCGGCCACCACGCCGCCGTCCTTCTGCTGCGTGAGCTTCTGGCTGTCGTGCCAGTTCGATTCACAAACGTAGCGGGCCACGGCAGGAGCGAACCGCACCTTGATCTTCACGTCACCATCGCCGTGGTACACGCCGAACGACTTCGCCAAGTGCTGCTGGAGATCGAAGTCGTCTGGCCGCTGGAAGGGAACCTTCGTCACTTCAGCATCCTCAATCCGGCTGACCTTCCAATGGCAGATTTCTTCACGCTGCGGCGAACGGCCCACCAGGTACAAGGCGCCGCGATGGTAGATCAGGCCGTAGGGATAGACATCGTAGGTGGAGCATAACTTCCGCAGCAGAATCCACTGTCGTACCAGGGGCAATTGATCGGCCATGGCAAAATCCACTCGATTGAGGTAGCATCGGGACAGAATATGAGCATAATCCGGCGTTGCCCCAAGTGGAAGCAATGGGGGTAGCGGCACATCGCTCGATTCCGTCAAGACATCCATCGCTGCTCCCTATTCTCCGTCGCTGAATGCGGCCAAGTGGCAGACCCCGCCGTCGTAGAGTAGGGCGGCTCCGACAAGGCCCTCGCTGGCGATTTCCAGTTCTTCGCCCAACGCCAATGCCGGAATCCGTGGCTTCGCCGCACTACCCAGCCGCTCGATGAACCGTTGGGCATGGTCTGCCGGGGTCGGTTTGGCGGCGGCGGGATCCCGTAGGGCGTCGAAGAAATAGGCGTCCGACAACCGATTCCAAAGCGTCTTCAGCGTCGTCGGCGAATCAAACAAGTCCATGCCGATGATCCTGTCGTCACGCCCGACCAGGACGCCGGCGGCACCTTCGGGCAACACCAGGCGTTTGCAGGCTTCCTTCAACGTCTCCTCGGCGGAATCGAACGCATCGGTCAACGAGGCGGTTTCCGAATGGGCATTCACGCCATCCAGGCACTTCCGCACTTCGTCCCAGACCTCCGATTGATCGCTTGCCGCAGGGCCGCCCGCCGAACGGTTCCTGTGGACCGCCCTCAGCTTCTTATTGCGAAGCGACGGCGGGGCGCAGCACTTCGACTCGAAATACCGGGACTTGTATCGCCAGCGGCCCGCTTCCACGCAACTGACCGGCAGGACGAACTTCACGCCCGCCGCCACCAGGACCGTGACGTTGATGACCCGGTTCTGCTTGGCCCCCATGAGAATTTCGCCCTCGGGAATCAGGAGGGGGCGTTTGCATTTGTTCTTGACGGCCAAGTTGGGAACGCTGCCCGACTCGTTGACCTCTTCCACGACCGCCTCGCCCGCCTCGATCGCCGTGCTGAGCAGCGTGTAGGACGGCTCGTGGTTTTCGGGCCAAAGCAGCGGGAAGAACGTCAGGTTGTGGTGATGGGATGGCTCGCCGATGGTCAGGGTGCTGAGCAGCTCACGGAATCTCACCGTCGTCCGCATGCCTTGCGACATGCGAAGCTCATGGGCCATCCGAGGCAACAGGGCAAGCAGCAGCCTGGTTTCGGGCAGCAATTCCTGCTTCTCCAGCGGATGCAGCCCTTTGGCAAGCCCCAGGATCAACTCGGGACTGTGGTAGCCCTGGGCATTCTGGTAAGCCTGAAGGACGGTCTGATGGAGGGCTTCAAGCTCGTCGCGGGGTTCGCTCTTTTCCAGCAGGCGACGCCCCTTCTTGCCCTGGAAGACCATGAGATTCACCCGGCGCGAAGTCTCTTCGCCGATGTCCATGGAATCCTTTGGCACATAGCCGTCCAAATGGATTTTCCCCCGGTCGAGCAGCGGAGCCAGCCAAGCCGCCATATTCTTGGGTAGATAACCCACCGGCTCGAATTTGCCGTTATCCACTCGGATGGCACGCCGGTCCCGTGTGTTCTGGGCTCTCGCTCCAGGTTGACTTGCTCGCCGGGATCGATGTTGGCTTCGTGGTACTGCATCCCGACGATCTCGGTCTCGATCTCGCCAAGGAACGGGTTTCGGACTTCTTCTTTCGACTCTTGCTCGATCATTGTCATGCTCCTGAAATAGAATGGTCTCAATCAATCCGCTTGCCGTGTTCAAAGCGGTGCTTGGTATGGAACGATGCCGCCTTGACGTAAAGCGGCGTGTCAACGGGGAAGTGCCAGATCTGGAAGAGGATGAAGGCCATGTCCTCGGCGGCGGATTCCTCGTCCCGGTAGATATAGACCTTCTGCAACGGCTCCCATTTCACGATGTCCTCCCAGTTGGACCGGACCCAGCGCAAGTCGGGCCGGTTCTTCGCCCAGTAGAACCCCTGGCGATGTCGAAAAATCTGCTCGGCCTCTTGGGGAAAGACGGTATTGTTGGGCAGTTCCATGTAAAAACAGTCCCGCATGAAGGCAAACTGGAGATAGCGTGGCTGAGCTTCCCCGCCCTGCCAATCGTTCGACGGGCTTTCCCCCGGCTCCCCTCCTCCCGATGCCGAGCCACCACTGGCCAGACAATCGACCTTGATCGCCACCGATTCCTTGAGCTGCGGTGACTCGGTGCCTTCGGGAGGCGAGTCGTCGAAGATGATGAAGCAGTCGTCATGGACGACCTTATGGCGGCGAAGGCCCATAAGCCGCAGGTATTCGGCAAACTGGCTGATTCGGCGACGTTTTTCATCGAGATAGGTTGGCATAACGCTCTCCTGGTAATTCCCTTGGGAACTTCGCCCGCTACTCACTTTTATCCGTTTCTTCCAATGCCGCCGCAGCCCTCTTGTGATAACCGCCAGCGGCGCCACGAACCTTCGCCACCTGCTTGTGTCCTTGCTTTCCGTGCTTGACGACCTCCATCGTGTCCAACAGCAAAAACCCCTCTTCGTAGCCGCTGGCCAGTTGCAGCAGCTTCTCTGCCGCCATCACCTTGCGAGTTCTGGCCTCCCAAGCCTCGCAGTCCGTCCCGTATTCCACTTCAGAATCGTCCTCGTCGGCTACTCCTTTGCTCACCCCGGCGTTGGCGTCGTCGGATTCTGAAGCGACAAACCACACCGCATCCGCCAGGACAAGGGCCTCCTTGTAGCCGCCCGCCAGTTCGATCAACTCCCTCGCCGCCCGCACCTTGCGGGCCGTGACCTGACATGCCTCGAATGTCTCTCCATATTCCACTGCGGCGGCGATTTCTGCCCTGCTTTCCGCCTCTGGCCGAACGTCTTCGCCTTCTCGTGGCGTATCTGAATCGGCTTGATCATTCTCTTCTGACATTGCTGCATCCTTTCGTTGAAATGGAATTCGATTTCGCACCACGGCCCCGGCTTCCGATTTCCGGCAACCGAACCTACCAAGATAGTACCGAGGTGCCTGGTCAGATCCCGACCAACCCATACAAAGTTTCAGGTGTTGGGGGCTTTTCGGCTGGGTTTGAGCGGTTCCGGCGACCCCTTTTGCGTCAATCCAGCAGGAATCCGATCCACGTCGGTATCCTGCTTAACTGGCAGGCGTTTCTGAAAAAGGTAAAATGGGCATCATGCTATCTGTTGACCGCCAACGTGGAATGCTCATCGGCTTGGCCGTGGGCGATGCCCTCGGTGCCGCCGTCGAGTTCGAGCCGCCTGGCAGCTTCCCCGAAGTGACCGGCTACCGTGGCGGCGGCCCGCACGGCTTGGCCCCCGGCGAATGGACCGATGATAGCTCGATGGCTCTTGCCCTGGCCGACAGCATCGCCAGCGTCGGCTGGGATCTCGACGACCAGGCCCGGCGGTATCTCGCATGGTACGAGAAGGGCTGGTACTCGGTAAACGGTCGATGCTTCGACATCGGCATGACATGCCGCAGCGCCCTCAGTCGCTTTTCCAGGACAGGGGACGCGAAGACCTCCGGCGACCCCTCGGAGCACGCCAGCGGCAACGGCTCGATCATGCGACTGGCCCCGGTGCCGATCCGCTATGCCCACCTGTACCCCGACCGACTGCTCGAACTGGCCCTGCTACTGACGCAGTCGAGCCTACCGACCCATGCGAGTCCACAGTGCTTGTCGGCATGCGCGTACCTGGGGATGGTTCTGGCAGCGCTGATGCAGGGAATCGACCGCGAACAAGTTCTGGATGCGAATTGGAAGGGGTTGCGGGATCTGCGGGAAGTCCACGCTTTCCATCGTGAAATTGCCGATGTGGCCGAGGGGAGTTTCCGCCGTAAGAAACCACCCGAGATCGTCGGCAGCAGCTACGTGGTCAAGAGCCTGGAAGCCGCCCTGTGGGCGTTCCATGACGCCAAGGACTTCCGGGAAGCGGTACTTCGGGCAGTGAACCTGGGCGACGACGCCGACACGACCGGGGCGGTCTGCGGGCAGCTTGCCGGGGCATATTGGGGCGAGTCGGGGATTCCGGCACAGTGGCGGGACGGGTTGGCAAGACCGGAGATGATCGAGAAGGCCCTGCAAGGGCTCCTGAACGAACAATAGTTGGCATTGTGGAATCCCAGGTTAGGCCCGAGCGAAGAAAGGCAGGTGCGAGGGTGAGCGAGAATCGACCCGACGATCCGGCAAGTAGCGAAGAACCCAAAGGGCTGGTCGCACTCAACGCGGAGCTAACGGCGTTGGAAGGCAAAACAGATCCTGCCTCTCGTGAGCGTTTCGCTGAGCTGCTTGACGAGTTGCTCAACCTGGACATGGCAATGGGACCAGTGAGAAGAGCAATGGGACGGCGCAAAAAGAGAATGCGAGCGAGGAGTAGCGGCCAAACCATGGCGTCGCCAGGCCGAAGAGGTCACCGGAGGCTGGTGGACAGCAAGAGTTTGTGCGAGAATGGCAGAACACGGACGGCAAACGGCAATCTCACGGACGGCCCTCGATTCAAACCTGACGAGGCCAAACGAAATGACCGAAATCGCTACCATTCCGACCGTCCACGATCTCCGCCACCGCTGGAAGCCGTACAAAGAGCGGCTTCAGGCGGCGAAAGCCGAGCAGGCCACTTCCATCCGGTTCCACCGCGCGTGCTCTTGGATGGCCCGCGTCGAGCAGATGCCGGAGGGGCAGGACCACGACTTGGGGCTGGTCGTCCTTTGGATCGCCTTCAATTCGCTCTACGGACAATGGGACTCCCTGAAGCGGGAACCGCGACCGGACCGCGAAAGTTGGCGGTCGTTCGTGGACCGGATTCTCAAGCTCGACCGCGACGGCTATGTCCCCGGCGCCCTCCGGGGACACAAGCGGCTTGTCATGTCCCTGCTGGAGGACGAGTACCTCAGCAGCTTCTTCTGGCAGGAGCCGTTCGCCAAGCGTGCCGGGCAGTCGAGGAAGGCAGCGTACAATGCCCAGACCTGGTACATCGAGGAACGCTGGACCATGGTGCTCGACGAGATCCTGGATCGCGTCTATCTCATGCGCTGCCAACTTGTTCACGGTGCAGCAACCTACGGCGGCAAGTTGAACCGCACTTCGCTCAAGCGGTGCGTAATGATGTTGCAACGCCTGCTTCCGGCGTTCCTGTCGGTTTGGATCGACCACGGCGCCGATGAGGATTGGGGGCAGATGTGCTATCCGCCCATGGGCGCGTTGCCGAGGGCGGCATCCGATGGCAATGGAAGACCGCGGAGCCCGAGGTAACGGAATCTGGTCATCTGAGGCATGCTATGGTCAATGAACGAATCGTGGATTGAGACTCATTCCGTGGCGGAACCGCCCAGAAAGGATTGGTATTCACATGGGTTTTGAGCTTACCACCGTCGAAGGTCGAGTGGTTGCGTCTTACACGCCTCACGCTTTTCTTCGTGCGACTTGAGTTTCCGACGCAAGAGGATGACAACCCGGATGAGCTAGTATTCAATCCCACGACCCTAGCCACGCTTATGCACGAACATGGGCATCTGGTGCAAGACAGTACCACGGTTTTCGGGGTTCTTGATTTCCTTCATTTTTACGATTGCATCTGGAGCGTTCGTCAGTACGTCGAGAGTTGCGACACATCGACTCCCGTGATTCTGCCTCTGAGAGACAGGCTAGTCGATGGCTGCTACCCGGGAACAACGACACCTTGCTGGCTTTACCAGATTGAGGTTATCCGAAACGCGACTTACAGAGGTGCGGACTGGACTCGGGATAGGCATTGGAGTTTTGTTCGCTACGAAATCAGGGAGCACGAATTTCGATATGGCGAACAAACGCTGACCATCCCTGAAGTGGAGATTCAGCTTGTCGATAACGCGAGAGGAGAGGACGGCAACCACCCGCTGGTGCTTGGGAGGTAAAGGAGGCATACTCAACAGGAATTGACATGTCGCATGGTGAGGTTGAGCCGTCGCCAGCGGCTGGTTACGAATACCTGATTGTGAGCCGAATTCTGCAATACTACTTTGGCGATATTGCGCCACATCAGGTCGTGGCTCTGTGCCACTGGGCCCTCCAGTACGAATTTCCTGCCGTGCGTTTCTTTGAACTGGTCGAACTGTGTCACGAACGATGGGAAAATGTGCTTCCTGCCGCGAATGACGTTCTATGATTTGTGTCGAAACTATGCTCTCGAACGCGGATACAGCGAGCGACAAGAGGAGTTGTGTTCCCGCTTAGACCATCTTGCACGCCGGCATGGATAACAACTGCCAGACGGCGCTCTGGCACAACTGCTGACGTGGTACGCCTCAAGGACGCGCTTTCACCTAGATGTGAATCGAAACCCTGGTCGCCGGTTCCCACTGGATACGTTCTGCTGCGCCGATTCCCGAGCGATGACGGAAGAACGACGAACTGCGGGATTGCGGGATCTATTCACAGAGCTTCCGTTGCCAATGGTGGAGACCCTTGAAGGAGATATTTGGACTTTCGGTGGTTCTCCAGAGAATGAGCATGCAGGGTTCTTTGTTCAAGGATTGGCTGACCTGGTTTACGAGGTGTGGGCGGGTTCCGAAATTGAATGGCGGTGCCCTATCCATCTTTCGTGCAACATTTCGATTCGAGATGATGATTGCAACGTACATCCCTGGCAGAAAGGGCAGTTGGCGGCAACTTGTGGCTATGGAGCAGCCGCAAAGCTCCTGCATGTTGCAGGTCGGACGTTTGGCATGGCATGAGTAAGTATCTGTGGAGTGCGGATCGGGTGGGCCCCAAGCCGCACGCTGCCCGGCGACCTGGGGCGGACGGCGAAGGGCCTTCGTGGTCTCGGCGATCGCTCCCGAAGCGGGTGACGGAGTGGGCTGCCAGCGGTCTTGGCGATGCGTTGTCCAAGGAGACTTCAGGGGCGAGACGGCGGCGGGCGGAGTCACTGCGCCTGGCAGGCAGCCAAAAAACCGTTAGACTCTTAGACTGTTTTGGCACAGAAGGGGGGTGGAGGTTCCTTGAGATGGACGGCGGCTCCTCGAACATCCCACCAGAACTGCGAGCTGACCACGAGTGGTCGCCGCCTGGTTTCCCCGGATTCCCGAAAGGCTTTTCACAGTGAAAAGTCATCCGTTCGTGACGGCAACCTGACTCCAGGGGAAAGCGGTCGGTGGCTTCTGCGGGGAGGGACTCGGAGCGGACGGGGCGGGAAGTCCACACCCTGTCCGCTCACGAACATCGCCGCCAGCCAAGCCGCAGTCAACGTCATCGCCATGGCCTTGGTCAATGTCAAAGCCACAGTTGTGGCGATCAGCGTTGTCAGTGTCATCGCCTCGGTCATAGTCAACGTCATTGCCATTACCATTGCCAGCAGCGTCGTCATTGCCTAGGTCACAGCCATCGCCAATGCCATTGCCTATGCCAAAGCCATGAGCGTCGCCATTGCCGCCGCCGTCACCTCGGTCACCGTCACGGTCATTGCCATTGCCACCACAACATCAGCAGCGTCGTCATTGCCAGTGTCATTGCCAAGGTCAAAGCCTCCGCCACAGACAAAAATCATCAGCGTCGTCATTGCCAACGTCACCGCCGGTGTCGTAACCAGCGTCATGGGCAAAGCCAACAGCGTCGTCAGTGCCAGCGTCATTGCCTGCGTCAATGTCAAGGTCAAGGTCATTGCCATCAGCGTCGTCAACGCCATCGTCATTGTCATGGTCATTGCCAAAGTTGCCAACGCATCAGCGTCGTCAACGCCAAAGCCAGGGTCAATGCCATAGATATTAGCGTCGTCAATGCCACAGTCATCGTCAAGGTCACAGTCAATGCCTTAGCCATTGCCATCAGCGTCGTCATTGCCATCGTCACCGCTATCGTCATTGCCAAAGCCATTGCCACTAGCGTCGTCGTGGTCAATGCCACAGTCGCCGTCAACGCCATAGCCATGAGCGCCGTCATTGCCACAGTCACAGTCACCGCCACCGTCATTGCCAAAGTCAATGCCAGTGCCAAAGCCAATAGCACTGCTGGAACCGCCAGTCTTCACTCAAGCGAGATGACCACGCCACGCCCGAAGCCCATCTTCCGACTCGCCCCGACCCCGATTTCGCCGACAGCGTATTCCAGCAGCCGCCGCAGGTCTTCGACCTTCACGTCGCTCGGGATGCTGACGGTGCCCGTCGCCGTGAAATTCTCGAGGCAGTGACTCGCCTTCCTCTAGCGCTAAGAGCATTGTAGGACAAGGACTTACGGCGGGGGAGGAGGGCTTGATAGCAGAAGAAAAAGACCTCATGCTAACAGGTGAGTAATTCATGTTTCCACAAATTCTGCTAGCAGAGGTCCAACTATGATTTCAACAAAAGAACTGGATATTTTCAAGGCCCAAGAGCAATTTGAGCGGATGCACGAGTTTTTGAAGCAAGCGCTGAGCGAAGGGCGACGCCTCGACGAAGTGGAACGCGGGATGTTTCCGCGAGCTATGACCATGTGCCTGGAGTTTTTACGGTCCTTCGTGGAGGCCCATGGGGATGGGGATCGGGGAGAGACCGTAGAACGGGAAGGGGAGACGTTCGCGCGCCTGCCCGAGCCGCATGAGAAGCGGTACTTGTCGATTTTCGGGGAATTGCTGATCGGCCGCCGAGTCTACGGGACTCGGGAAGGCCAAGCGATTGGATGGTCGCCCCTGGACGCAACCTTGGGATTGCCCGCTGGAGAGAATTCCTATGTTCTGGAGGACTGGTTGCAGCGGTTGTGCATCCAGGACGCCTTTGGGGGATCGGTGGAGTCGCTCCGTGCCTGGTTGGGGACCACGGTGAGTGTTCGCACGGCGGAGCACATGAGTCGCGAGATGTCGCAGTACGTGGACGACTTTCGCGGCGAAGCGGTTCCTCCTGCCGAAGAAGAGGAGGAACTGCTGGTGATAACGGCCGATGGCAAGGGTGTGCCCATGCGGCGGACGTTGGCGGCGCGGTTGCGAGCAGAGTCTGAAGCTGGGGTGGGAGAAAAGGGAGGAAATGCCGCAGGCGCGGAAACGGCAGGAATCACGGCTGTCGAGGAAGAGGCGCCTTCTTCGCCTCCGGTCGAGCGTTTGGCGGGGCAAGAGAAAAGCAGCGGGGAGCGCCCCGGGAAAAAACAGATGGCGTATGTGGGATCGGTTTACACCCAAGCCCGCTTCCCTCGTACTGCCGAAGACGTGATCGACGAGGTGCGTCGGCGAAAGCGTGCCCGGGAGCGGCCCGAACCGCAACACAAGCATGTGTGGGCAGAGATGACCCGGTTTAAGGAAGGGGAGGTGTTGGCCGCCGCACCGATGTTGTTCTTCGAGATTCTTATGGAGTGTTGTCGGCGGGACCCGGCAAACAAGAAGCCGTGCATCTGTGTCATGGATGGGGAACGCCAGTTGTGGAAGTTGGCGGCAGAATGGTTTCCCGAGGCCATATGGATTCTGGACCTGTTCCACGCGTTGAAACGGCTCTGGGAGGTGGCCCATTGCCTGTATGCGGAGGAGAGTGCGGAGGCGGGAGAATTCGTGACGCATCATCTGCGCATGCTGCTGCAAGGCAAGGTCGGTTACGTGCTGCGCAACCTCCGTCCCTTGGTGAAGGCCTACAAGCTGAAGGGGGCGAACAAGACCACCGTGGAGTCCGCGATTACGTACTATGAAAACAACCAGGAACACATGCGCTATGACGAATACTTGGCGGCAGGCTACCCGATTGCCAGTGGCGTGGCGGAAGGCGCCTGCAAGCACCTGGTGAAGGACCGCATGGAGCGCGCCGGGATGCGTTGGGAGTTGGAAGGGGCTCAAGCAATCCTCTCGCTGCGAGCCATCTACCTCAACGACCTCTGGGATCAGTTCATCACCTACCGTGTTACGACAGAACAGTCGCGTCTATATGGCAAAGATGCACAGCATGCTACGGCTGCATAAAGCGGCCTGCGAGTTGCTGCCATTCTCGACGTACTCGTTGCACTGACGACTCCGCATGTTGGACTTTTCCAACTTGACGTAGCGGTCGAAGACCCCGTCCTTGTCGGTCTTGTCGGTCACGAAGTCGGACAGTTGCACCATGAACCGGAAGGAGTCCTTGTCGAACCGTCCCCGGAGATTCCGAGGAGCCCGCCCCACCGCCTCGACGAGACAGCCCGCCAGTTGGTGACGGGGGATGACGATTGCACCGTCGCCGTTCCCGCCCACGCGGTACCATTGCCTCGCCGCCTTCCGCTCCAGTTCCCGGTACTGTTCCGCCGAAAGCCCGACCTTGTTCAGTTGCGCCTTGAGAGCCGCCGCCCGCTTCTCGTCCGACTTCTGCCGGTTCATCCCGCTGTCCCGCTGGATGCGGATGAGTTCCTCCCGCTCGGACCAGTAGGGGTGCGCAATGTAGCGGTCCATCAACATTTCACACTTCAATTCCTTACGCTGAGACATTTCATTTCTCCCGTCTTCAGGTACTGGCTGCACTACGCAGCCCGAGCCGCCAGCCGTCAGGACTGACGGAACACTGGGGCTCGCTAAAGACAGAGGAGGACAAACCGGGTATCGCTGGGTACTTTTGGGGTATCAGCCGAAAAAATCCGGAAACGATCAGGGAAACCTGCAACTGGACACGGAATTGCCCCCGCAATCTAGGGAGAGTAGGCAGCCGGTGGGGCGGCGAACCTTTGCCCGTCAGCTCCGTCTAAAGGTATCCGGGTTCGCGAAGACGGCTGAAACCTGCAAAGGAGATGCCATGCCGAAGACCAAAGCCAAGACCAAGACGAAGAAGACGACCCTTCTGCTGATCCACCCCCAGAATTCGTTCTGCAAGGTGGTCAGTCCGAAAAGGCAACAGCAAGTCCACGACGGGGAACTGTGTGTCCCCGGTGCCTGGGAAGACATGAAGAGGGTGGCGAAGTTCGTCGAGCGGCTCGACCATAAGCTCAACGACATCCACGTCACGATGGACTCCCGCCACCTACTCCACGTCTCGCATCCGCTCTGGTTTCGTGATGCCCAAGACCGCCATCCTGAACCCTTCACCGTCATGCAGGAGAAGGAAGGGACCATCGTGGGCGGTCGAATGGATGCCAGCGGAAATCTCCCCGACGTGACCGAATACGCGACGACGATACCGCACTTGTTTCAACGGACGCTGGGCTACCTGCGGGCGCTGGAGGAGGGCAAGAGATACCTGCACTACATCTGGCCTCCCCACTGCCTCATGGGCACGCCTGGGCACGCGATCGTCGTTCCCGTCATGCAGGCGATTCTCGCTTGGTGCAAGAGGGAAGTCGCCATTCCCTGCTTCCACTCGACGGGCAGCAACTACTCCGTCGAACATTTCAGTGCCGTCCGTGCCGAAATCCCTGATCCCGACGATCCCGCTACTGAGTTCAACTCGGACATAGTCTCCATGCTGATGCACACCGACGAGATCCTGGTGGCGGGCGAGCCGGGCTCGCACATGGTCGTGAACACCCTCTACGATATCGGCATGTCCTTCGCGGACGACAGCTTCATCCGGAAGTGCATCCTGCTCATCGACGGGACGAGCCCGCTGCCGGGCTGGGAGGGGCATCTGGCAGGCTGTGTTGAAAACATGAAGACGCATGGGCTGCAAACGGCGACCTGCGACGACTACTGCGCGTAGCGAGCCGGCAAGACGAGAGATGGGCTCGGATAGCCGCCCAACGCCAGAAATGGCGAACCCGCACACCAATCCAGTTAGCCGGACATGGGACAACGAGCTGACGCTACGAAATCCGGAGTTGCCTGGGGATGTTTCAATCCCCGAATCTCGAATGAAGAAGCCGGGGACTGGGTTCCCGCAGAAAGGGCTGCCAAGGGACATCGGTCGGTGTCCGTGGTGGCCGGGCGCGGCGCAGCACGGTGGGTCCGGGGGCGGCGAAGTGGGATCGGCTCCGGGGACATCCTGCTCGGCGGCTTCTCTTCGTAGGGAAGTGGGGCCGCGAGATGGCGCAGGAGACGGGACGCGGGGCGATCATTCGATCCCCAGTTGTTCGCCAAGCCATCGTATAGCATCGTCGAGCTGCCGGCCCGGTCGAGCAACATACGATCGGTCGGCAACGGAACGAGGCGAATGCCCCAGGAAGTACTGGGCGTATTGCCCGTAGGTCTGGTGGTGTTGCAGCAACGAGGGGCAGGTCTTGCGGAGCGCCTTCAACGGCTTCTTGACGATCACCCCTTGCCCCTTCAACTTCGTCATCAAGCGGAACCACGTATTCTTGACGGCATCTATGCGGCAGAACTTGCCGTTCTTTTCCCGCTCGACCCATAGCGGTGTTCCGTTGGCATTCACCAGAACCAGCTCAGGATGGTCCGAACGGTACTCCTTCAACAATTCAAAAGTCTGCCGCCACAACAAGTAGCCCACCTTCGGCACGTTCTCTCCGGCATCCTTCGTCTTGGTTCGCTTGCGGGTTACGTAACCTTCAACCCAGTCCACTTCGTCATGGCGCAACGCCGAAATGTCCGAGGGATATGCCGCGCAGTTCAAGGCAAGCAGAATGTACAGCCGTGCCCGCCCCGTCGCCGTGCTCAAGATCTGCTTGATTTCATCGACCGTGAATGGCACGGGTTCGGTTGGCGTTATGCGGAAGGACAGCCGGTCTGTATCGAGGTTTCGGGGCAAGTCGATGAGCCGGTTCTCCCACCGGCTCTTGATAAACGCCCGCACCGCCGCCTGATAGTTCTTCGCTGTCCGCTTCGCAAAAGTCCCGTCCGTCACCCGGTCGGACAGATACACGAAATACCGCTCCCAAAGCCCCTCATTCAAGGTTTCTACGGGCGCGAACGGATCCACCCATGCCCGGAAGTCCCGCAGCCAATGGGTGGTCGTCGCCCATGCTCCCAGTTTCCCGTTGGCTTGCGTCGCGCCTTGTACAGGTCGAGATACTGGTCGATGTGAGCCTTGATGGTGTTCGCCGTTGGTGCCGAAATCTCGGCTTGTTGCTCGTGGTCATACTCGAACTCCCGAGCGTTCCATATCGACAACAGGACGATGCCACCGCCCTTCTTCTCCTCCCATGCCGGATCTTGCTGCCAGGCCGACAACGGAAACGGGGGGTAATCGCTCTGAAGTGCCTGCTGGAGCCACTCGATCGCCTCTTCGCTCTTGGCCGCTTCCTCGACGTTCCCGTGCCGCCGGTGCCACCAGGCATACACCCGATGGTGCCTGATGGCCCGCTTGTAGATCAACACGATGACCGGGGGGTGCTGCTTGGCCGCCCCGTCTATCTCGGCTTGCTTCTTCGTCCACCAGTCATTGGCACCCTGGCGGCTGGCTTCCTTTGTGGCCGGAGTGCCGAGCTGCCGGGGGCTGACGGCATACCGCTTGCCTCGGTAGTTCTTCATCCACCGCCGTTGGGTGGCAATCCAGCTCATTAGTTCCAGGTGGGGCATGGCATCGACTCCAGCGTGGTTCGCCACTATAATTACAGTCAGATCGGGGGCGTGCTGATTCTGTCGGCCCGCGTCATCCCGATCCGACCCGAGTCTATTCTACCTGTTTTGTAGACAGTTTTGTAGACGATTGGAGCGAAAATCGGTGCGATCGTCTACGAGACACATGATGTAATACGATACCATACAACGAGTTGCGCCAAACAAATAAACTAGATTTTTGGTTCGGGACCAAGAGGTCGCTGGTTCAAATCCAGTCGCCCCGACTTACTAAACCGTTGCAGCCGTTGATGTTGCGACGGTTTTTTCATGCGCCATATCTGTGGCTTCTTGGGAGCCACAACGGCTTTTCGACTGCTCCCTTGCCCGATTACAACCGCACGGGCTTCGGAGAGTCCGGACTGTACCCACTCCGGCTTGAGCTTTTCGCCCAAATCGCTCTAATGACCACGATCCCTAACGGACAGACCAATTTTTTAACTATCACCCCGCACGGAGGAAAAGAACCATGGGCAAAGGCCCCCATCCCATGAGAACTGTCTTCGTGATTCTCATATTCACCGCCGGCGCCGGTATGGTGTCCGCCCAGCCGGCAATTCCAGTGCTCAATTGGGAGAAACGCTCAGACTGGGTGAGCGTGAAAAGCGACGTTACTCCGCCTGCCACGGGCGACGGCATGGCTGACGACACTGCGGCCATCCAGAAAGCACTCGACGGCGTGGGCAGCGGCTCCACCGTGTTTCTGCCGGCGGGAACCTTTCGCATCACCAACACCCTGGTTCTTAAATCGCCCGGCCGCGGCGGAGTCTTGACCGGCGTACTGATCATCGGCCACGGCCGCGATACCCGGCTGGTCTGGGACGGCAAACCGGGCGGGTCGATGTTCTCGGAGAGTTGCCTTTCACACGGACGGCTGGTGGGCATGGTTTTCGACGGCTGCGACAAGGCGGCAGTAGGCTTGTACCACGACCGCCAGTATTTCGGCACGGAAGTGGACCACGAACACCTAGCCTTCCTGAACTTCACCGACGCCGCGGTCTTCGTCGATCCCAAGGCTCCCTACGCGCTGGCCGAAACCGTCTTCGCGAACTGCCTGTTCGAGAACTGCCGCCGGGGCGTGGTATTTCCCGCGTTCAACGACTACGACTACACGCTGGACGGTTGTGAGTTCCGCCGCTGCGAGACGGGCATCGTGTGCGTACATGGCAACGCCTACGTGCGCAACTGCCATTTCGAGGCCAGCCGCCTGGCCGACATGGAAATCAACGCCGAGCATGGCTCCTCGGTCCGCCGCTGCACTTCGGTCGGTTCCAAGACGTTCCTGGTGTGCCCCAACTCGGTGGCCCCCGTGACGGTCCAGGATTGTCACGTCGAAGCTTGGACCGATCCGGACGGGGCGATCAAGCTCGGCGGCGAGCCGGCGATGTTGTTCGATTGCGTCTTCACCAATCCGCCCGGCAAGACCCCGCCCGTCAATCTCTCCGGCGGCCGGTTGATCGCCTCGGGCAATGCGTGCGCTGGTGGTGGTGAGGTGTTCTTCTGCGGTGGGGCGCGGGTGTACGAAGTGCCGTCGGGGAAGCGCACGGGGGTGGTCGCATCGGCCCGACAGCGGTTCCTTCGTGACAGGGCCGCGATTGCCGGCACGGTGTTTGACGCCAAGCGCGACTTCGGCGCAAAGGGCAACGGCATGGCCGACGATACGGCCGCCATCCAGCGAACGATCGACGCCGCTCGCACACGCGGCAACGGGGCAATCGCCTACCTGCCCACTGGCACCTACATCGTCAGCGACACGCTACGGATCGCCGGTGCCGATTTCCGCGTGGGCGGCAGCGGCTTCCGCACGTGCCTGCGCTGGAAAGGGCCCGCAGGCGGAACCATGGTCGAGGTGCATGACCCGCAGGGCATCACCCTGGAACACATCGGCATCGGCAACCACGACTCGGGCCCGATGAACAACGGCATCAACGTCCTCCAGACCAGTTCCGGAAAGCCGTCGTCGATGGTCTACGATGGCGTGTTTGTGTACGGCATGTATCAGAAGCAGCCGTTCCGCAAGGGCCTTTGGCTCCGCGAGCTAAGTCACGAATCGGTCGTCGTCCTGCGGCACCTGCAAGGCAATTTGCATCTGGTCGATTCGGCGCGGGCGACGGTTTTGGCGGGTGTGAGCTACGAGGGATCGATCGTCGTCGAGGGCAAGAAACTCACGGCGCGACGGATTCCTGGGCATCCTCACCCGTCTGGCTACGATCACCAGCCACCCGTTGTATCTGAAGGACAGCCACAGCATCGTGGCCAGCGACTTCTATGTCGAGCAGGCCGACAACGGTTATTGGCTTGAAGGCTCCGCGGACGATCCACCCGGCCGGGCCACTATCCAGAGCCCGAAGCTCGATTTCACAGTGCCGACCAAGAAGGAAACGGGCCGCGAGAACGTGGCGTTCGACATTCATGGCTACCATGGGCAGGCGTTCTTTGGGCCGATACAGTTCTATCCCTACACGCACCCGGTTGCCCCGTTCCTCGTCCGGCATGAGGGCCGGCAGCCGCTAGACTTCTTCCTCTCCGCAAGCTGTTTCTACAATGCGACGCTAGACGTGCGCAAGGAGGACGGCCTGCACGTGTTCCTCACCGGCAACACGCGCGTTGGCGAACGGCCCGCGCCCGGCCAGTTCCAGGCAGAGGACTGCCTGGCACCCGGCACACTCGCCGCCCTGTCGGCCGCGCTGGACGACTTGCGAGCACTGGGGGAACTGGACCTGAGATTGAACCACGGCCTTGCGCTGCCAGCGAAGCGGTAGGTCAGAAGAGCCGTCTGGGCCCCAGATCTAATTATCAACAATAATATCTGCGGCATCGCGGGGCCTCTCGCCATGTGACAAGGGCGGTTGTGACGGCACGGCCGAGATTGGGGCCGGGCGGAGGGGCCAAGAGCACGACAAACCGGCCGTGGCGCCGTTGCCACCGCTCTTGCCACGCACGGAGCAACACACGATGTACCGTCTCTAGCTCGGCCATTTCCACGTGGAGGCGAAACGGTTGTCCGTCGATGTTCAAGTCGAATTCCCGCATCCGGACCATCCTGCCACGACTCATACCCAGGCAGTAGCCGCCTGGACAGCTTTGCTGCCCAATTCCTTCGTTTCGATTGTGACGGCGTCAGCATCTGAATATAATCGGTCTGCCTCATGTTGAGACAAGCCTTTATGCGGAAGAGGCGGCCTTCGGCGCAGCCAATGCGGCTGCGGCCAGCCTGGGACTCGTAGCCCAGTCGGCCCTACAGACCCGCGAGACGACAACGCGAACTCCGCATTTCCGCCGGATAATGCCCGAAACCAAGGGCGTGCCGTCGGAGAAAATTCAGAGAGAACTGGGAATCGAGTGATGTCAATGAATTGCCTTGCCAACTACCTCGTTGCGGCCGGTGTGGTTGCCGCCGCGGCGGCCGAGGGTGCAGAATACGCGGCCAATTGTGACGACATCTTCCGTTCGGCCGTCGCCGTGTGGCACATGGGCGGCACCGCGATGCCACTGGCCGCAACCCGCTTACGGCGGTGGGCAACGTCGTGTTCGGCGTCCGTCTCAAGGGCCGCAACCTGGACGAATCGCTCGCCAGCGGCAACGACGGCCGCGTAGCCGAGTTCGACGGCGGATACCTCAGCGCCGGCCAGGGCGATGGTGGCGTGCTCAACCTCAGCGGTTCGGCCCTCACAGTCAGCGTCCGCCTGCGCAGTCCTACGGGCGTGTGGGGCAAACCGATTTTGAGCAAGCACGGCGGCCACGATCGCCTGGTCTACAACCTGTTTTCGTTCGACAATGCCATCGGCTTCGAGCTGGGCGTGGCTGGCAAGCCGGGTATGACTGGCGTGCAAGTGCCGCTGGACAAGATTGGTCGCGAGGACTGGCATACGGTCATCTGCTGTTACGACGGCAGCATGCTGCGGATGTTCGTCGATGGCGTGCGACTGAGCGAGGCCGCCGTGAGCGGCCCGCTGCGGCAAGGCAACACCGAGCCCTGCCTGTTGGCCGCCGAGTCGTACGGCAGCCGCATCAATTCGGCTTGGCAGGGGCAGATCGATCACGCCGCCATCTGGAACCGGGCCCTCAAACGCGAGGAAATCCTTCGCCTTAGCGGCGGCCGCGAGCGGGTGGCCGCAGCCCAAAGGCGTTTTGCCGAGCCACCCCGGCCAGCCGAATCGCTCTACCATGAATCGCTGCGGCCGCAGTTCCACTTCACCGCCCGCTATTGGGACGGTTACGCATTCCAGCCGGGCAACAACGGCAGCGAAGGCTGGATCAACAACGTCAACGGCCCGATCTGGTTCGACGGAGAATATCATCTCTTCGGTCAGCGGTGGTGGCACGCCTGGCTTCACGCCGTGAGCAAGGACCTCGTCCACTGGACCGAACTCAAGCCTGCCTTCGGCGAGGGCGGCAAGTTCGGCGGCACGCAGTCGGGCACCTGCGTCATCGACTACCAGAACGTCTCCGGCCTGGCCAGCGGCAAGATGCCCGTGATGATCGCTTTCTGGGCTGCGCAGGACAACCAGAACCAGTGTATCTCCTTCAGCAACGACCGCGGCCGCACCTGGACGAAGTGGGATAAGAACCCGGTGCTTGCGACGCCCTACCGTGACCCCAAGGTGTTCTGGCACGAGACGACGAAGAAGTGGATCATGGTGCTCTGCGGGCCGCCGGACTACTCGTATCTGATCTTCACTTCGGCCGACCTGTTGCACTGGCAGAAGCAAAGCAGCATCCCGGACATGTTCGAGTGCCCGGACATGTTCCCGCTGGCGCTGGACGGCGAGGCGGCGAAGATCAAGTGGGTCGTCGTCAACGGCGACGGCAAGTACCTCGTCGGCGACTTCGACGGCAAAGTCTTCAAGTCCTGCACCACCAGGAAGACGGGCGATTCGGGCGGAGCGGTCTACGCCACGCAGACTTTCAACAACATGCCGCCGAACGATCCGCGGCGGATCCAAGTTGCCTGGCTACGCGGCGGGCAGTGGCCCAGAATGCCTTTCAACCAGCAGTGGAGCTTTCCAGTGGAATTGACTCTGCATACGCGGCCCGACGGCCCGACCGTGTATCGCTACCCCATCCGTGAAGTCGACAAACTTTGGGACGAAGAGTTTGATCTTGCGCCCATGACACTGCATCCGGGCAAGAACCCGCTCGTCAAGCAGATGGGCAAGTACTATGACGTCGATATGGAAATCAACGTCAGCGGATCGGACGCCAGCGAGATCGCATTGGAACTGGCCGGCAGCAGCAAGGTCCGCTATCTCGTGAAGGATAAAGTGCTGGAGAGCTGCGGTTCGCGGGCGGCGATTGCACCGGAGAACGGTCGAGTGCAAGTGCGAGTGCTCCTCGATCGCACGTCGGTCGAGGTGTTTGGTAACCACGGCCTGGTATCGATCAGCAAATGCATGCTGCCTGACGACAGCAAGCCGCCGATAGTTCTCTCGGTCGTCGGCGGCAAGGCGAGACTCAACCGGCTTGCGTTGCACACGGTGAAGTCGATGTGGGAGTAAGCGGCTGCAGAAGCACTGAATTCGTGTGTACGGTTGTCAGGGTTGCAGGCTCGAATTTTTGCGGAGCTTTTCTTTCCCCTTCGCCTTCTTCGACTGGGCATCGTTGGCGGCCATTGGGGTGTTTCCTCAAAGAGTTCGCCACTGCCGGCGCTCTGCGCCCGCTTCGTAGCCGGAGTCGAAGGCCATCTTCAGGAGGACGTGCTTGGGCATGGTCACACCGGTTCGACGTTTGACGGCCGTCTCTCGTTGCTGAACCGCGTGATTCCCGTGTCGGACGGATAAGATCGGCCCTGGCTCAGCCGCCCCTCCCTAACTGCGATCCCCCTTCTGATGTACACAATGCCTCTCGGACGCTACATCGGGTTTGTCTTAGGGGCAGTTTCTCAAAGACTTTTGGGGTTCTTGTGGTCGGGAGGCTTTACTTTTCCGTGGGGGCGCGGCAGAATCGCAGCCGTACCGTTCGACTTGACTCTTCGGCGGGCGCCGGAGGGGAACGGCTACTACTGCGACAACATCGAAGTGGGCCGCCACGTGACGCTGCCCATGTGCAAGCAGAGGCCGCTGTTCGCGCTGGCCAACCTGGCGACGGGCGGCGGCTGGCCGGTCGACCTCTCGCGCTACGGCAACGTCGACATGTATGTCGATTTCGTTCGCATTTACCAGGGAAAGAAGTGAGATGAAACGGCGCAGCCTTTGGACAATGCTGGTACTGCTGGTCTGGACCGGCGCGGAACTCGCGCCGGCCGCCGCGGCGCGAGCGGGCGACTGGCCGGGGTGGCGCGGCCCGACGGGTTGCGGCACGACCGCCGAGAAGGACCTGATCTTGAAATGGGACGGCAAGACCGGCGAAGGCCTCCTCTGGAAGACCCCGCTTGGCGCCGGGGGCCATTCCTCGCCCATTGTCTGGGGCGACCGCGTCTTCGTCACCACGACGCTCGGGCAGAGCCCTGAACAGGAAAAGAAGAAAGAAATGCCCGACCATTACTTCGCCTGCTGCCGCGCAAGCGACGGCAAACTCCTCTGGAAGACCCGCATCGCCCCAGGGAAGGTCCAGGCCTACATGGGCTCCTTCGCGGCGCCCACCCCGGCCACCGACGGGAAAGCCGTCTACTGCTCGTTCGGCTCGGCAGTGGCTGCCGCCGTCGATTTTGATGGCAAGCTGCTGTGGCGGAACGAACTGCTGTCGGGCGAGGGGTTGAAGAAGCCACGCCTCAATCCTTGCGTTGCTTCCAGCATGGTCCTCTACAAGGACACGGTGATCGAGGTGGTCGAGCAGACCGGCGGCGGGACGCTGCACGCATGGGACAAGATTACCGGAAAGGTGAAATGGGAAAAGCAGCGGGACAAGGACAACACCGGTCCCTGCAATACGACTCCCCTGCTGATCGAGGTCCAAGGCAAGCCGCAGTTGCTGATCCTGGCCGCGAAAATCCTCCAGGCCTTGAATCCCGCGGACGGCGAGCCCATCTGGTGGTGTACCTCGGCCCAAGGGTTCGCCTCGTCGCCGCTGTACAGCGCCGGCTTGATCTATGCCGACCTGGGGGAGGACCGGTCGGCGATGGCGATCGACCCGACCGGCAAAGGCGACGTAACCAAGACGCACGTGAAATGGAAGGTACCCGAGATCGAGGGCCAATGGAGTTCGGCGGTTTCCGACGGCGAGCACGTGTACAGGCTCGACGAGGCGAGCGAGCTCACCTGCCGCAGTCTCTTCACCGGGAAAAAGGTCTACGCCCATACCCTCAAAGACATCTCCTCGTTGGCCAGCCCGGTCGCCACGGCGGACGGCCGCATCTACTTCGTCGGCTCCGCGAAGGGCTACGTAGTCAAGGCGGGGCCAAAGTTCGAGATCATCGGCGGCGGCCACCTGGGAGGCTACGACTTCGGCGCCGGCGCGTCGCTGGCGGTTTCGGCCGGCCGTATTTACGTCCGCGACGGTCAGTCGCTGTACTGCATCGGCAAGAAATAGGGCGGTCGCCATCCAGAAAGGAATTTCATGAAACGATCACGCCCCTTGTCCCACGTTGGCCTGGTTGCTGCGGTCGCGGCCGCGTGCTTCTGGTCCCCGACCGCTTTGTCGGCGGCTACGTCTACGGCGTACACGGCGAGGAAGGCAACAAGGGCAGCATCAAATGCCTGGACTTCGAGACAGGCACGCTGAAGTGGGAGGAAAAGCGATGCCCAAGAGCCCAAACGGTCTCTACCGTTCTTGGCGTACCTCGACTCCAGAATACCGCTATTTCCCGAGAGTTAATGCGATAGTTTGCGCGCTCTTGCTATAGTCGCTCTGAGGGGTAAAATGATGAAAAGGCTCGGGAAAACGAGCATTTTTCAGGGTTTGGTGTGGGTTTTTCGGGACCAAGAGGTCGCTGGTTCAAATCCAGTCGCCCCGACTGTTTTTCGGCACAAGCCCATCGTCGTTTTCGACGGTGGCTTTTTGGCTGGAATCACGGACCCTTCACCCCGCCAGCCGAGTTCAATCGGCGTCCTGTTCTGACACGGTTGCTGGAGCGAGTTCGGTGCAAGTTGTTTGGCCGCTTCGGATTCTCGTGGTTCAAACGGGGGCTTCCTGATGATTTCGGAAGTCGGTTCCGATAGAATCTACCGTAATTCAAGGGCATTGCGCCGATGACCGGATTTCTTGAAGGAAACGACTGCCAACGTGAACGATTCAAATCCTTACGATGTGACGCAGGACCATCAGCGAAATCCCATCCAGAAGTATGAAGGTTCGCCTGCCAAACATCCCCAGCGGATCGGTCGCTACCGCATCGAGAAGGTGCTCGGCAAAGGCGGCTTCGGCCTTGTCTATCTGGCCCAGGATGAGCAACTGAACCGGCCCGTTGCCGTCAAGGTCCCGCACGCCAAGCTGATCTCGAAGTCGGAAGATGCAGAGGCGTATCTCGCCGAAGCTCGCACCGTCGCCAATCTCGATCATCCCGCCATCGTCCCGGTGCATGATGTCGGCAGCACAGACGACTGTCCCTGCTACATCGTTTCCAAATACATCCAAGGGACCGATCTCGCCACGAAGATCAAGCAGCAGCGGCTCCAATACCGGGAAGCTGCCGAACTGGTCGCGACCGTCGCGGACGCCCTGCACTACGCCCACAAGCAGGGACTCGTCCATCGGGATGTGAAACCCGGAAACATTCTGATTGGCAACGACGGCAAGCCTTACGTCGTTGATTTTGGGCTGGCGCTCCGAGAAGAGAACATCGGCAAGGGACCGAAGTACGCTGGGACCCCCGCTTACATGAGTCCCGAACAGGCACGTGGGGAAGGGCATCGCGTCGATGCTCGCAGCGACATCTTCAGTCTGGGCGTCGTCTTCTACGAGCTGCTGGTGGGCCGCCCGCCTTTTCGTGCGGAATCGCAGGCGGAACTGATGGAGCAGGTGACGAGCTTCGAGGCCCGCCCGCCGCGCCAGTACGACGACAGCATCCCGAGGGAACTGGACCGCATTTGCCTGAAAGCCCTGTCGAAGCGGGCCTCGGAACGCTACTCGACGGGCAAAGACATGGCCGACGACCTGCGGCACTTTCTGGCCGAGCAGACCCAGAGCCATCCTCCTGCAAGTTCAACAGGCCTCGCCACGCCTTCGATCACGCCCGTTTCGCAATCGCCATCCACTTCCGGCCCTCAGCCGATCAAGATTGTGCCGAAAGGCTTGCGGTCGTTCGACGAACATGACGCCGAGTTCTTCTTCGAACTTTTGCCGGGGCCTCGTGATCGAGATGGATTGCCCGATAGCCTCCGCTTCTGGAAAACCCGGATCGAAGAAAAGGACGCCGACAACACCTTCTGTGTGGGCATGATCTACGGTCCAAGTGGTTGCGGCAAGTCGTCGCTTGTGAAGGCCGGTTTGCTCCCTCGCCTGTCTGACGACGTGATTACCGTCTATGTCGAAGCGAGTGCCGAAGAGACAGAGACCCGCCTGCTGAACGGTCTGCGCAAGCGGTGTGTTGCCCTGCCTGACAACTTGACTTTGAAAACTACGCTGGCCGCCCTACGCCGGGGCCAGGGCATCCCCGTGGGCAAGAAGGTGCTCATTGTCCTCGACCAGTTCGAGCAGTGGCTCCATGCGAAAATGGAAGATGAAGACACCGAACTGGTGCAAGCCCTGCGGCAGTGCGACGGTGGCCGGGTCCACTGCATCGTTATGGTGCGCGATGATTTTTGGATGGCGGCGACCCGTTTCATGCGGGAATTGGAGGTTCGGCTGCTTGAAGCCGTGAACTCGGCGGCGGTTGATCTATTCGACTTGGACCACGCCAGAAAGGTGCTGGCAGCATTCGGGCGGGCCTTCGGCAAACTTCCCGAGAACCTCGGCGACACGAGCAAAGACCAAAAGGAGTTCTTGACTCAGGCCGTCTCCGGCCTGGCGCAAGAAGGCAAAGTCATCTCTGTGCGGCTGGCACTGTTTGCGGAGATGATGAAGGGGAAGGCATGGACGCCCGCCTCCCTCAAGGCAGTCGGCGGCACAGAAGGGGTCGGGGTCACGTTCCTCGAAGAGACGTTCAGCGCGGACACGGCTCCCCCGCAACATCGCTACCACCAGAAAGCCGCCCGCGCCGATCTCAAGATCCTTTTGCCCGAAACGGGCAGCGACATAAAGGGCCACATGCGGTCGTATGCCGAGTTGCTCGAAGCCTCGGGCTATGGCAGCCGCCCCAAAGACTTCGATGACCTGATCCGCATTCTCGACAATGAAATCCGCCTCATCACGCCGACCGACCCGGAAGGGAAGGACGCGAACAGCGATTCCGTTCTCCAGACCCAGCCGGGTCAGAAATACTATCAACTCACCCACGACTATCTGGTTCACTCGATTCGGGAGTGGCTGACTCGCAAGCAGAAGGAAACGCGGCGGGGCCGGGCCGAGCTGTTGCTGGCGGATCGGGCTGCCGTGTGGAACGCCCGCCCGGAGAACCGGCAACTGCCGTCGCTGCTGCAGTGGTTCACGATCCGGCGGTGGACCCGGAAGAAAAACCGGACGCCGCCGCAGAAGAGGATGATGGCAAGGGCTGGCAAGTATCACGCGGTGCGGGGCTTGGTGCTTGCGATGGTCTTGGCGCTGGTCGGCTGGGGTGGCTACGAGGGCCACGGCACTCTGAAGGCCCATGCCTTACGGGACCGATTGCTGGACGCCAACACCAACGAAGTTCCCAGCATTGTGCAGGACATGGGTTCCTATCGCCGGTGGATCAACCCGCTGCTGCACGAAGCCTATGGCAAGGCGGAAGCAGACAAGGACGCCCGCAAGCAACTCCACGCCAGCCTCGCCCTCTTGCCGGTGGACGGCACGCAGGTCCCATACCTTTATGACCGGCTGCTCAACGCCGAACCGCACGAAGTTCCGGTGATCCGTGATGCTCTGGCCGCGCACAAGGATGATTTGTTGGAGAACCTGTGGGTGGTCGCCCTGAATCCGAAAAAGGGCAAGGAACCCCAACGGCTGCGGGCGGCGGCGGCGCTGGCGAATTACGACCCGGAGAGCGGGAAGTGGGCGAAGTGCGGCCCTCTGGTGGTCAACGACCTCGTGCTGGAAAACCCGGTCTACTTGGGCCAGTGGAGCGAGGCATTCCGGCCCGTGAAGAAGTCGCTACTTGTTCCACTGGCCGGCATCTTCCGAGATCGCAGCCCGGAGCGCGCGTCGGAACGCACACTGGCGACGAACCTGCTGGCCGACTACGCCGCCGAGCAGCCGCAGGTTTTTGCCGACCTTCTGATGGACGCCGATGAGAAGCAGTTCGCGGTCATCTATCCGAAACTCAAGGATCGTGCGGAGCAAGGTTTACCTCTGCTGACCGCCGTGATCGACACCAAACTGCCAGCGGACTTGCCCTCCTCGGACGACAAGCGGGAAACGCTGGCGAAACGGCAGGCTAATGCCGCCGTGGCCCTCTTGAGAATGAACCAGCCGGGCAAGGTCTGGCCGCTCCTAAAGCACAGCCCCGATCCACGGGTGCGGAGCTATCTGATCCATCGCTTGGGTCCGCTGGGTGCGGACGCCGGGGACATCGTCAAGCAACTGGAGATGGAATCGGACCTGACGATACGGCGGGCGTTGATTCTGAGCTTGGGGGAGTTTGGTGAGACGGAATTCACCCCCGACGCCCAGAACGCACTGCTGCCGAAGTTGCAGGAGATGTATCGGACGGCGAGCGATCCGGGACTTCATGCCGCGTGCGAATGGCTGCTGCGGCGATGGAAACAAGAGGCGTGGCTGACACAGGTGAACGAAGCATGGGCGAAGGACAAGGAGCAGCGGGAGAAACGGCTGGAGGGCATCGAAAAGATTTTGGCGAAAGAGAAAGAGAAGGCGCCGTCGCAGTGGTACGTCAACACGCAGGGCCAGACATTCGTGGTGATCCCCGGCCCCGTGGAGTTTACGATGGGATCGCCGCTCACCGAGAAGGACAGGGCAGGCAGCGAGGCGCAGCACCCGAAGCGGATTGGTCGGACGTTCGCCCTCGCAACGATGGCGGTGACGAAGGAACGGTTCTTGCGTTTTCAGCCGAAATATATTGAGCGTGAGTCTGAGTCTACCGAGTGGATGCTGCGTTATCCGGAACCGACCTGCCCGATTGGGGCCTTAGATTGGTACGAAGCGGCGGCGTATTGCAACTGGCTGAGCAAGGAAGAGGGGATACCTGAAGACCAATGGTGCTACGAAATCAAGGGCACCGCGGTTACGCTGAAGGCGAAGTATCTGAGCCTATCGGGGTATCGCTTACCGACGGAAGCGGAGGTGGAATATGCAACTCGTGCAGGTGCGGTGACGAGCCGGTATTACGGAGAAACGGACGAGCTGTTGCCGAAGTATGCGTGGTATTTCAAGAACTCGCAAGCACGGACCTGGCCGGTCGGGAGCCTTAAGCCGAACGATCTTGGATTATTCGACGCGCAGGGAAACGTGTACACGTGGTGTCAGGAGAGGCACAAAGAGTATCCTGCAGGCAAGGGCGATGAAGCGGTAGAGGACCAAGAAGATGAATTAGTGGTCACAAGTATAGATCGCCGTGTGGTGTGTGGCGGCTCGTTCTCCGATCCTGCGTCGCACGTCCGCTCTGCCTACCGCGACCTCACCGTGCCGGCGGACCGGGACCTCATGCTCGGTTTTCGTCTGGCGAGGACTTTACCGCTTGGCTCGTTTACCGCTTTACCACCTACCGCCGAAGGCGGTCGAGAATAAAGGCCTGCCAGAGGGTTTTGTCGCCTTTGCCGTAAACCACTTCCCTGGCAGGTCTTTTCGCCGTTCAAACGCGACTCGCTGGTGGTATTTCGAAACCGCTCTGCTAGAATTACTCCATTCTCAGAATCGTTGCGATGATTGCCAAACGGCTATGGAGATTCGGCGCCGCGAAGGGGGCCGAATGACCCATGAAAACCTGCCCCGCCTGCTCCGCCGAAAACAACGCTGACAGCAAGTTCTGCTCGGCCTGCGGCGGCGTGCTCGTGCCGGGGCCGGAGGCAACGCTCGATCACAACCTTCCGAAGAACGCAAGCGCTTCCCCGTCGATTTCCTACCCGGATTCGTCCGCTCATGGCAGGTTCTTGCCGGGAACCAAAATCGCCGGCCGCTATCGCATCGTGTCCCTCGCCGGCCGGGGCGGCATGGGAGAGGTCTATCGCGCCGATGACTTGAAGCTCGGTCATCCGGTGGCGCTCAAATTCCTGCCCCGCGGCGTCGCCGAGAGTTCCAGACGCTTTCAGTTATTTGTGAGCGAGGTGCGCTGTCCCGGCAGCTCGCGCATCCCAACGTCTGCCGGGTATATGACATCGACGAGGTGGATGGCCAGTACTTTCTGTCGATGGAGTACATCGACGGCGAGGATCTGCAAGGTTTGCTGCGCCGCATCGGGCGTTTGCCCAGGGACAAGGGCATCGAGATTGCCCAGCAGCTTTGCGCGGGTCTGGCGGCGGCTCACGAGAAGGGGGTGTTGCACCGGGATCTGAAGCCGGCCAACGTCATGATCGATGGCCGGGGCCAGGCCCGCATCACCGACTTCGGCCTGGCACGCCTGGAGGGCAGTGCAAGTGGCGGCGGCGAGATTGCCGGCACGCCGGCCTACATGGCGCCCGAACAATTCGCGCACGGCGAGACGACGATCCAGAGCGACCTCTACTCGCTGGGGCTGATCCTCTACGAAGTGTTCACGGGCCAAGCGGTGCGCAAGAGCGGCTCGATCGAGGAGTTGAATCGAGTGCACGCGGCATCGTCGCCGCGTCCCCCGGCCGAACTAGTGGCCGACCTCGACCCGGCCGTCGAACGCGCGATCCTGCATTGCCTTCAAACAGACGCCCGCCAGCGTCCCGCTTCCGCGCGGGCTGTGGCCGATGCACTGATTGCACGGGAAACATCATCGCGAGGATCGCCGCCGCGCGAATCACCACCGGAAGGCAAGCCGTCCTTGGCCGTCCTGCCGTTCGTGAACATGAACGCCGACCACGAGAACGAGTTTCTCAGCGACGGCATCACCGAGGATCTCATCATGGCCCTCTCGCGGCTGAAAGACCTGCGCGTGCCGGCACGCACGTCGTCGTTCGCCTTCAAGGGGAAGAACGAGGACATCCGGCGCATTGGGCAGTTGCTCAACGTGGAGACGGTGCTGGAAGGCAGCGTCCGCAAGTCGGGCAACCGCCTGCGCGTGACCGCCCAGCTCGTGAAGGTGCGCGACGGCTTCCATCTCTGGAGCGAGCGCTACGACCGCGAGATGAAGGACGTGTTCGACATCCAGGACGACATCAGCCGCGCCATCGTCGCCGCGCTGGAGGTGCAGTTGGGCGGCCAGGCGGACGCGACACTCGTGCGGCCCCAGACCGCCAGCATGGAGGCTTACGAGCTATGTGTCAAAGGCCGCAGCCATTGGAACCAACGCGGCCTCGGGCTAAAGAAGGGGCTGTATTATTTCGAGCTGGCGCTGCTGGAAGATCCCAACTACGCGCTGGCCTGGAGCGGCCTGGCCGATGCCTACTTTATGCTCGGCTTTTATGATTTCCTGCCCATTCGCGAGGCTATTGCCAAAGCGAAGACCGCGGCGGAGAAGGCGGTAGCTTTGGACGACCATTCCGCCGAGGCCCACTGTTCACTCGGCGTCGTACTTGGCTATTGCGACTGGGACTGGTATCGGTCCGAACAGCACTTGCTGAAGGCCGTGGAATTGAATTCGAACTACACTCCGGCCCGCTACTGGTATGGGCATTTTTTTCTGATCCCTATCGGACGTGAGCAGGAAGCCATCGCCCAGAATCGACGTGCCGTGGAAGGCGACCCGCTCTCCAAATTAGCCCACCTACACCTCGGCATGTCGTTTAACTCCCTGAGATGGTTCGCCGAGGCGGTCCCGCCGCTGCGCCGCTCTCTGGAACTCGACCCGAATTTTGCCAACAGTCACCAGCAGCTAGGCCGGGCATACTGGTTCCTGGGAGATCGCGAGACGGCGCTCGTGGAAATTGCACGGGCTGTTGAGCTTTCCGGACGATTGCCCATGTTCTTAGCCACACTGGGCCAGGCGCTGGCGCTCTCCGGGCAGGTAGGCCAAGCGCGGCAGATTCAAAGCGAACTGGCCGAGCGCACTCTCCCAGCTCCCACACGTCCGTATTACCTGTCTCTTCTCCATGCCGCCCTCGGAGAAAATGACCTGGCCTTCGCCGCCCTGGAACAGGCGTTGGTCGAGCGTGAGTTCCTCCTGGTGTGGTTGGCCGATCGGTGCAGCCTCATCGAGCTCTTGAGCTTGGAATCGGACCCACGCTGGCCGGTGTTCATCGAGAAAGTGAAAGCGGCAGTGCAGGCCGGTGCCAGCGCGGCGATCTGAAAGACTCACCAAATTGCCGATTGCAGCCTCTGGACTCCGGCCAGAAAAAGTTCAATAGCCGTCTTTTCGCCCCGACTTAGAGGACCCGTTGACAACCTTTGTCAGCGGGTCTTTTTTTCACTGGGAATTGAAAATATAAGGTCCGATCGAAATTCCCTATAAAGCGAAAAGGGCCATTGACGGTGCGCCGAATTTTCCGTCACGCTTGTTGTCGAACTTCCGCTCTTGTGCATGCGGAATTTGCACCACGGTCGCCAGACGCGCGAATCGTTTGGTCACCCATTGGCGGGAATTCTTGCCGGTCGGTCGGCAGACCCCTTGCGGGCGCGCCGAGGCCGTATGCATTTTTTGCAACAAAGTGTTGCATTTGCTGGAATCCACCAAATGGGTGAGTTCAAAAAATTCGCCGCACGGCCGTTCGGCGTTTATCCCGGTTGTCGTTGGACGAGGTCCTCCACGGCACCAACTCCCACGACCAGCAGAGCGGGGCCGAAGCCGGTCATTGAGAAGCAGCTCGATCAGGGCGCTCTCGGTTTGATCACGACTCACGACTTGGCCTTGGTCGCGATTGCCGACGCGGAATACATGGACGCGCACCCCGCTTCTTCGGTAGAATCGTGGATTCAGCCGCGATGTTTCGCGGAAATGGATTTCGTTGCCCACCACCCGGAGACGGGCTGCCGTGCCTGTTGAAGCCAAACCGCTGTTTCGTCCCGACGTTCTCCGCCCGTACCTGATGGCATTTCAGTTGCCCGCATATATGCCGGGGTTCCGCCCGAAGCTGGCCCATTGGGCGGAATTGATCTCGTCCGGTCGTGCCGATTCGTTCAAGGAATCATCGCCATCATGGCGTTTCACGGCGTCCCCAATCAAATGTAACTGGAGGTTCATTCCATGCCCGCTGCCGCCGCAATGACGACAAGCTACCTGCTGTTTCCGGCGGCCGGCCGGCAACCGTTGCTGTTGGAAAGGAGAGTGTCAAGGTGAGTCGGCTCCGCGATTTCAGCGCGATCAAGAAGATAGTATTCTCCCGTTTTGCCGTGGTTTGCATCCCTAGCACAACCGTGGGCTCCGGCCGCTCGCAGATGCCGGAGACCGCCGCTTGCGACCAGCGCGCGCAGTCGTGTCGTCAAGAGCACCAGTTCAGCGCGGCCGAAAATGCCGGTAACCTGCAAGATCACTATGATGAACGCACTGCCGAGGATCGGAAACAGATCGCTGTGCGCCAGCGTGCCGATCCAGGCGGTCCCGGAAATGAAAGCGGTGCAGGCGGCCAGGGAAACGAGCGCCTTGCCCGTAGTTCCCATGCTATCCAGGAATCGGTGATGCACGTGGCAGCGGTCGCCGGCGTGGAACGGTTGCGCGGAAAGCTGGCGGCGGAGGATCGAGAACAGGGTGTCGAGAATGGGGAGCGTCCAGATGACTAACGAGACTACGGCCAGTACCCCTCCCGATTCCCCGCGACATCCCTCGATGGTCAGCACGCCAACCATCAGACCGATGAGCATGCTGCCGGCGTCCCCGAGGAAGATGCGGGCAGGAGGGAGATTATGCGCGAGGAAACCCAGCAGACCGCCCAAGAGGGCCACAGCAACCAGTGTTACGTGCGGCTGTACGCCGCCTGCGATCGCGGCGACGGCCGAGAGCATCAGGATGCCTTGGACGGTGGCAAATCCGTCGATGCCATCGAGCAGGTTAACGCTGTTAATCGCTCCCAGCACCCAAAAAAGGGTTAGCGGGGCGGCGAGCAGACCAAGATAGAACTGCCCGCCGAAGAGTTCCACGCGATCGATCAGCACCCCGCCGGCCACGAGGATTAAAGAGGCGGCGAGTTGCCCAAGCAGTTTCCAGCGGACCGGCAGGTCACGTAAGTCATCGACAAGTCCTACGGTGGTGATCGTCCCCCCGGAGATAATCATAGTGAGCAGGAAGGGCCAGTGCCCCCCGAGGACGCTCGCAGAACCACTCGGCGTTGTGACCAGGACGGCAAGCCCGACGACGACGCCCAAGAAAACCGCCAATCCACCGCCCAAGGGTGTCGGGCGGCAATGGAGCTTGCGGACCTTGTCCGGCCGGTCCAGGAAACCGAATCGCGGCGCCAACAGGCGCGCCGCCGCGGTGAGAAATAGCGCAGACAGAAGGCTTGTCAGCAACACGGTCAATGCGGTCAGCAACACGGTGAGTTTCTTCCTTTATTGGTTACAGAAAGCAATCATCGCAAGTCCCGGTGGACGCCGTGTGCAGCTACGGTCCGGCACTGTGGGTGGCGGCGAAGTCACGGGCGCCGTCCCGCGAGACGTCGCCTCCACCCGCAATCACCGCCTCCAGACAACGTACTCCCAGGGCGCGTAAGAACGGCGCGAGCCGCCAGAACGTCGTGCGCCCGACTGATACCCCGCACGATCGACAGAAGCACCGTGTCTGCGTGCCGCGCAAGCAGTCGCGTGTCGGCACCGGGCAGAACGGGACTGCCGTGAACGACCACGAAATCGAAGATGCCCCGGAGTTGTTCGAACACCTGGCCCGCTGCGCCCTTGGCCAGCGCGGTGTACGACGAGTTGTCGCAACGTTCCGGCCGTCAGCAACCACAAGTTGTCGACGGACAATTGTTGCAGCACCTCCATCGTCGACTGTTCGGCGCGGAACACGTCGGCGATCCCGGGCGCACGCGGCAGGTCGAACGCCAAGTCGAGTTGGGGTTGCCGCAGGTCGCAGTCCACCAGCACGGTGCGTTGCCCAACCCGCGTCAAGCCGAGGGCGATTTGTGCGGCCAGTCCCGCTCGCACTTCTCGTTCTGTCGCGCTGGTGACCAGGATCACGCGGTTCTTCTCAAGCTCGGCGCGGTGCAAGAGCGTCACCACGATGCCGTCAATGGAATCCTGGATTTGCGTCTGTAGCCGCCCCTGGATGCCGCAGGGTGGATCGAGGCGAAGTCTTGCGGACGGCGAGCCGGGAATGGAGCCGATCACGTCGACGCCCAGGTGCTCGACCACGTCGGCAACGTCGTGGATCTGCTGCTTTGCGGCGTCCCACTTGACGACACCGGAGCACGCCAGGCAAAGGCCGACCGCAGCCGCGCATGCCGCGGAGAGCAGCCGGAGCGGACGGTTGCCGCCGGAAAGGACTTCTGCAGCCTGGACGCAGGCAACGCGCGGCTCGAACGTCCGACTCCACTCGCAACTTGTCGCGATCTTCGCCGATACGGCTCAGGACGCGGTCCTCTTCCTGGATCTCCGCTTGCACCATTTCCATTTCGACGGCCGCCTCCACATCGAACTGCGACTTGCCGAGGCCGTTCAGTTGTCGCCGGCATTCGTCCACGTCGCGCTCGAGCCGGCTCATCTGCTCGGAAACGGCGGCGGCTTGCCTTTGTAGCTGGTGGATTTCGGTGGCTGCGGACTCGCGCTTCCTCAGCCGCAGTTCTTCCTGTAACTCGCGGCGGCGTGCGTCAAGCTGGAGCCGGAAGGGCTGCATTTCCCGACTCAGGCGGTCCCGTGATCGATCTGCCGCGGACTCGGTCGCACGCGATTGCGTTTGACACAGCACGTACTGCGAGTGACCAAGCTTCGCCAGCAGTTCTCTGGCCGTCGGATCGGACTGCATCTGCTCGGCGCGGCCCGCGACATGAAGGCGGCCTTCTATGTCGTCGCCATACCGAACGTGCAGCGGGTTTCGCGGTGGGCCCGCGCGGTGCTGGGCTTCGGGACAGCGGATCATCCCGCCCACCTGTTCGCCTCGGCGCGCCGGAGTTCGCCGCACTGCTCCAAACGGCGGGTCTCACGGTGCTAAAGTGGCACTGCGACCGCGTAACAATCAATCCTTGCAGCGGGTCCTTCGGCGAACGGCTGGGCGCTTCCTTTGCGGCCTCGAGACAGGGTTGCTGCCGCGGCTCTTCCCCATGTTGTCGTCGTCATTGATCGTCACATGTACACGTAGCGAGTCGCCATGGAACCCATCGTAAGCGTTTTCGTCACGGTCTACAACGAGCAGACGTGGGTCGAAAAGGCCGTACGTAGCGTGCTGGACCAGTCACTCCGCGACATCGAGGTGCTCATCGTCGATGACGGTTCGACGGACGGCACGCGCACCATCCTCGATGGCATCGACGATCCCCGGCTGCGCGTGCTCCATCGCCCGCGCGAAGGTCGAGCGACTGCCTTGGCGTTCGCGACGCGCACTTGCCGTGGCAAGTATCTGGCCAATCTGGACGCCGACGACGAAGCCTTTCCAGATCGGCTGATGGAGCAGTCTCGCTTCTTGGAGCGCACGGCCCGACTGCGGTTGGCTGGGAAGCGCCGAACAGCGGGAGGATCAGAATCGCGGCGAGCGGACAGTTCGGGCCTACCCCGAGACGGATGAGGCGATCCGCCGGCAGGCAGCCAAGTGTATCCCCTACTGCCACAGCGCAGTCATGTTTCGTCGCGCTGTCGTCGAGCAAGGAATCAATTACGACCCGAAACAGCGGTTTCTCATTGATTTCGAGTTCTTTCTGCGCGTCGCGAAGCACTGGAAGGCGGCCAACCTGCCTGCGGCGCTGGTCCGGCGCAGAATACGCAGCGACAGCTACTTCCAGCGGACATTCAGCGGCTTGCGGCAGAATTTCAGGCTGGCCTACCTCGGCGCGAGATCCGTCCGAGACTTCCGCTTGCCGGCATGGTACTACGTTTATCCTGCGCTGCGATTGTGCTATCGAACGTTGCCGCACTGCGTGAAACGGCACGTGCGTGCGACGCAGGGTCTCGTCGAGACCAAGGTGATACCGCCATGACCTCCGCGCATTTCATCTTGACGCTCTGCATCCTGGCGGCCGGGTCGGGACTCTGGATCACGATCGCCGGCCGTCCGCTGCGCGGGCTGTGCTTGGCGATCTTCGCCTCGGCCGTGTTGCTGGCCCCTCGCTTGCCAGTGGTTCGCGACAAAGTGGGCCTTTGCGAGGTGGTCATGCTGCTGACTTGGGCGGCGATGCTGTACCGCCGCCCTCCCGGTGTGCCGTTGTTCGCGGAGCAGAAAACGGCGATTTGGCGCGGGGCGTTGCTTATCGGCGCATGCCTTTGCTCGTTCGGCGTGAATGCGGCGGCCGGCGACCTTTCGCTGGAACGCAGCGGCGTGGAGACGGCCAACTACGTTTACGGGTTCCTGCTGTTCGTGACCACGATCCGGCTGGTCGACTCCTGGGAGAAATGGGTCGCGTGTTTCTTTGCCTGGTTCTGGGGCACGGCCTTGGTGTCCGCGGTGGCGGTTGCCACGCTCGCAGGCAGGGGACCCGCGTGGGCCCGCGACGAGTTCACGGGGCGGATCTCATCCACGCTGAAATTCTCCAATCAACTACCCGGATACTGCCTACCCGTTTTTACGCTGGCAGTGCTCTTGATGGCGATGCGGGACACTCCCAAACGCACTCGATGGGCCCTGCTTGCCTTGGCAATCGGCTCGGGCCTCGCCGTAATCGGCTCAGGCAGCCGCACCGGCCTGCTCATGCTGTGCTTGTGCGTCGTGATGGTGATCTGGCTGAGTCTGCGCGAGACGAGTAGTTCCGTACTCAGTCAGGGCTCGCTGACCGCGATGGGCGCGGCGCTGGCGGCCGCGATCGTCGTTGGCATGGTCCGCACGGGATCCGGCGCCGGTTCCTACGCGCTCGGAAAGACCCCGGCCTATGAGCGCTCGATGAAAATGAGCGTGGAATGGCTGGAAGGCAAGCGCACGTTGGATGATACGCGGCACCGAGCAGTTGTCGGTGCTGATGAACTCGTTTTCCGACCAACCCGCAATCGGCGTCGGCCCTGCCAACTTCACCCTGACACACCACACCCACGAGATTCACAACACCTACGCCGCCGTCTTTGCCGAAGAGGGATTGTTGGGCTTAATCGCGATGTTCGTCTGGCTTGCCGGCGTGCTCCGCTGCGGTTTGGCAGGTCTGCGTTGCCGCATGGCCGATAAACAGCGCCTGATGATTCAGGCAGCGCTCGTCGGATTCGCCGTGCTGCTGGTGTATGGCTGCGCGGTGTTTGGGCTGCGCCAGCGCCCATTCTGGTTCCTCTGCGGACTCATTGCTGCCCTGCCAAGGATCCTGCACACCATGCCGTTGGTTGCCGTGAAGCCGCCTCCTGTTGCCGCGTGGAGCGTCCAGCACCGCTGCGCCTGCGGAAAGGTGTCCTGCATGATTGCTCCACCGCTGCTTGAGCGACCGAGAAACGACTCCGGACCGGGCAGCGCTCCGGCGGCGAGCGGCGGGCTCCGTCGCGCGCTGTTCGTCGAAAGCTATCCGCACGCCATGTACGGACAGCAGCAAGAGATGCTCGCCATGTTGAAGCGATGGCCGCGAGACCGCTTCAACGCGATGGTCGCGACTCCGGCCGATGGCCCGTTCGTCGATGCGGTGCGGGAACTCGGCATCGAGCCGATCGCCGCCCGCTACTGCGACGTGATGATCTGCCTCAAGCCGTCCGACGTGTCTTTCGGCGCAAGTGGCTGATGGTTGGGTCGGAGCGGCTGAAGTTGATCCCCAACGGCATTGCCGTCGATGAGTACCGGCCGCTGGACAGAACCGCGCGCGCCGCCGTGAGGCGCGAGGTGTTCGGCGTCACGGAGGGCGACTTTGCGGTCGGCATGATGGGCCGGCTTTGTTGCCAAAAGGACCCGCTGTGCTTCGTCGAGGCGGCGGACAACCTGTTGGCCAAGGGCGTGCGTGCCAAGTTCTTCTTGATCGGCGACGGCGAATTGCGGGCGGCCGTCGAAGACGAGATCTGCCGCCGGGGCCGGGCGGGCGAGATCGTGATTCTCGGATGGCGCCGGGACGTCGCCCGCCTGCTCGGTGCGCTCGATCTGTTCGTGCTCGCATCACGGTGGAGGGCCTTTCCCTGGCGATTCTGGAGGCACTCGCCTGCGGCGTCCCGGTGGTAGCGTCCGACGTGCCAGGCAATAAGGAACTTATCGTGGAGGGAGTCACGGGCCTGCTGTCGCCGTCCCGGGCTTCCGCGGGTTTTGCGACCCAGATGGAGAAATTACTGACCCATCATGGTTTGCGCAGAGAATATGGCAAGGCGGGACGGCGGATCATCGAACAGTCCTACCGCCTCGATACACACGTCAACCGCATGATGGGCGTCTACCACGGCCTCTCCCGTGACAAGCAGGACCTGTTTGAGCGGCAATCCTCCGAATCGCCGATGGAGCCATCCCTTTCGTCATGAAAATCGAGGTCACTCAAGGCCGGTTTTCGCATTGCGCCCGCTCGGCGTTCCCGCCAGGTGGGGGCGCGTCGTTGCTTGGCGAAGACCTGCTTTCCGCGGCCTTTGTCGACAAGTGGTACTCGGTCCTGGTGACGGACGACGCGAACGCACTGTTGCACGTGATTGCGCCCAGCCCAATCGCCGACACCGGCTATTGCGACATCGAGCCTTGGTTCGGTTACGGCGGGCCGCAACTGCGGCGTCCCGATCCCGCCTTTGCCAGAGCGGCTTTCCTGCTTTACTCGCAGGTTTGCCGCGAGCACGGCGTGGTAACCGAGTTGATCCGCTTTGACGCCCTGCACCCACGCTACGAGCCGTTCCTCGGTTGGGAGCCGTTGATGCGGATTGTCCTGGGCAAGCCGATCGCCTACGTGCGTGTGGCACAAGACGATGAGGAACAAATGAGAACGTACAAGGACTCGTGCCGCCGGACGGTCCGCACGGCGAGCAACTCGCTACGGGCGGTCGAAATGGGCAACGGATATGATGCATGGCAGAAGTTCATCGCACTTCACTATGCGTCGCTCGATCGACGGAACGCGGCACGGCATTGGTATTTTACGCCTGCGGGCTTCGAGCGGCTCCGCCGTATGGAATGTGTTTCGTTGTGGGGCACTTTTCCCTCGCAAGACGTTAGTGAGTCGCCAGTATCGACCGCTGTGGTCGTTCAGAAGGGCAAGGTTGCCTACTACTTCCTTGCCGCCAACGGCGATCTGACGAAGCACAACGGCGCGAATGACTTCCTCATCCACGAAATCGTCCGCGCACTCTCCAAACGCAACGTCCGATGGTTCTGTCTCGGAGGCGGCAACGGCGATTCGCTTGACGACTCCCTGCTGGCCTTCAAACGTAAGTTCGCCGCCTGTATGCCCCAGTTTCCCCTGGGTTTCGTCACGCACAATCCTGAAGCTCTGGCGAAACTCTTGGAACGTTCGACCCGGGAAATCCCTGCCGAGGAATCGACCTCGCTCTTCCTGCGTTATCGCCTCGCGCCATCCCTCAGCGCCGGACGGTATCAGCCTTGCCTACCGCTCAACTTGGCTCGCAACACGACTCTCTACGCGGAACTCCTCACCAACCCAGCCCCAAAGCATTCTTTTCTCTTCGGCGTGGATGGGCGCCACTCGCAGACGTTGAATCCCATCAGCAATCGCGAGAATACGTTATCTCTGTCGCACCCTGAAGGGAATCGTTCCGTTCCCCTCTTGCAGAACTGAGATCAAGACCCTTTATCGTTCCTGGTACTTATGACGACCCACCAAGAAGACTACTGGCGCAAGCACTTCACGGACATTTACGACAAGACCGACGACTGGTTGGACTATGCCGACGCGTTGTCTCAGGCGCAGACCTTTGCGCTTGGCTTGGAGGCAGCCGGTGTGGTGGGCAGGCAACGTTGCCTCGACGCCGGTTGCGGGAAGGGAAGGTTCTCGCTCTGCCTAGCTGCATTGGGGGCGAGCGAAGTCGTCGGCATCGACCAGGTCGAGGCTGGGATCCGCGCACTCCGTACCGCGTTTCCACACGTCCGCTGGGAGGCTGGCAGCATGCTCGACGCCTCATTCTGCCGTTCGTTAGGAACCTTCGATCACGTTTTCCTGCTCGAGGTGCTGCAATACGTGCCCCCCCAGCAGTGTCTGGCAACCCTCTGGGGACAAGTGGCGCCGGGCGGCCGACTCATTGGCGTTGTGCCCAATGGCGAGAATCCCTTCGTTCGCCGAACGATGAGCGAGCGTTACGAGGGGAATTACGCCCCCAGCAGCTTCGACGACCTGGCGGGAATCATCCAGGCGCTGCCAGAGGCGCAGTTCTGGGCGATTCGCGGGCTGATGTGGCGAGACGACCAGCGACTGACGACTCACGACGCCCTTGCCTGGACCCAAACCCCGAACTGGCCATCGTCTCCGAAGCGGCTTATGTTCGCAGCCTTGCGCCGGGGGGACTCCCTCGGGCCGAACGGTCGATCGCCAAACCGACGTTTGCAGGCCGGGAGCCGATGGGTGAGAACTGCCTCGGGATGTGCCGTATCTGGCGGTCGGGCAGCATCTCGTCTAGGGGGATGACGTTGACCGGGAACCCCCGGCCGGGTCGAGCACCGCCTTCATCAAATCGTGCCAACCAGCGTCAGCACTGCTCTCCTGACATCCTCTGGCAGCCCGCTCCACGCCGAAATGACCTGTTGCCGACCGGCGTCAGGTGGTGCCGCTGAGGGACAATTGGAGCCGTCGCTTTTCCGTCACACACGACAACCGACCTCCCGTTTGCGATGCGGTCCGGGCCGGCTATACTACTGGTGGAATCCTTTTTGGAAAACGTCTCACCCTGATTAAACTCGATTCATCCCGGAAAGAGCTGGGAGGAACCCATGAATCTGAAGTCGATACGAACATTTCGATTGGCGGTTATTACGCTGGCGATGACTGTGGTTGCAGCCTCTCGCCTGGCGGCACAGCAGCCCAGTTTTGCTGAGTTCGAACGCCGGGCCAGGCAGGCGAACGGCTGAACGTGGTCTTCTTCGGCGCCTCGCTCACCTGGGGCGCGAATGCATCGGATCCGCAACTGACGTCCTATCGAGCGGTGTTCGGCCGGCGATTGGAAGAGGCCTATCCCAAGGCGCATTTCAAGTTCTGGGACGCCGCCATTGGCGGAACGAACTCGCAGTTGGGCGTGTTCCGCTTCGATCGCGACGTGCTCGCCCACAAGCCCGACCTGGTGCTCTTGGATTTCTCGGCGAACGACGACATCAACTCCGCAACGCCCGAAACCCTGGCCTCCTACGAGTCGCTGGTACGGCGGATTGTTCTGGACACCCGGGCGCCGGTGGTCCAAGTGATCTTTCCCTTCCGGTGGGACGTTGCCCGAGGTACGACGCAAGGGCTGCTGCGGCGCGATGCGCACTTGGCGATTGCCAAGGCTTACCACACGGCCGTGGGCGATGCGATCGAGTTGGCCCAGCGGCGCGTGCGGTCGGGCAAGACGACGCTCCAACGTCTCTGGCCCGTGGACGGCGTTCATCCGTGCGACCAGGGCTACGAACTGTTTGCCGACGCCGCCTGGGACGCCTTCCGCAAGGCGGTCGATGACAAGATTGAGTGCGTGGCCCCTGCGGCGATGCTCTACGCCCCGACCTACATGACCAACGCCCGCGTCCGCCTGGTGACGCTCGGGCCGCTTCCCGAAGGGTGGCGCGTTGGCCGGCCGAGCGTGGTTTCGGCGTTTTTCGACATGCTGATGTCGCGTTGGCTCGGGGAAGAGGCCATCGCCACGAACCAACGGAGCGCCGCCGGCGCGGGCCGGCGCCGCTACGGCTGAAGTTCCACGGCGGCATGGTCATGCTCTTCGGAGAATCGACGCCGACCTCCGCGAGGTTCCGTGCGGTTTTGGACGGCAAGGTCGTGGAACATAAGTCGGCGGACAAGACGCAAACGCTTCGCGAATTCGACGCTGCGGGCTTTGCCCGGCTCATCAACGGCAAGGCTTACCTCGTGCAAGTACTGGCCGAAGGGCTCGACGCCGACGTTGAACACACCCTGGAAATTCAGCCGCTCTTTGCCGACGGTGCGGAACAAGAACTGCGAATCGAGAGTATCTGCGTCGCCGGCGGCAAGGCGACCGTGGCCGCTCGGCAAATCCTTTCACAAGGAAACGCGAGGTAAACATGTTCCAGATAGCAATGAAGCGATGGTTGCACCCGATCACCTATCAAAAACTCGATCCGCAAACCATTGATTTCAAAGGCTTTGACGAGCATGGCGGCAAATCTAGTCTGCGCCAAATAGTTACGGCAGATTATCAATCCCAACTCCGAATAGAACGGGATAAGGTTCGTGAAATGGGCTCACGAGGCAAAGATGCCTCGGCTTAGCCTTGCTCTTGTATGTCTGGATACAATAACGGCAGGGCTCACTTCGCCGGGCGACCGCAGATCTCGCCCAATTCGTTACCGTGCGGGAAACCAGGTCGTGTTGATTAACCGAGAAAGTCTGCCGCGAAACCTGACATGGATCGTGGTTTTCTTTGTCGGGACCGTTTTGGCGATTGTGGTCTTCGGCGTCTGCAGTATCGGAAAATCGCGCTGGCCGGGCGGTAGCAGCCCGATGGGACTCTCTTTTGGAGTCCTTGGGAGCCTGCTGATGTTGTTCGAGTTCTTGCTTTGGCCCAGGAAGAAGGTCCGCTCATGGCGGATAGGCTCCGCACGCGCGTGGATGCGGGCACATATTTGGCTTGGTCTCTTGACGGTTCCCTTGATTGTGCTTCATAGCGGTTTCAACTTCGGCGGCCAATTAAGCTCGTTACTAATGATTCTGTTCGGGATCGTGATTGTCAGCGGCATCTTCGGCCTTAGCTTGCAGCAATTCCTGCCGCGAATGATGTTCGAGCGCGTGCCGGCCGAGACGATCTATTCGCAAATCGACTACGTTTCCGAGCAGTCGTATTGGAATGCCGAGGATTTGCTTGAAGCCGCTTGCGGCAAGCCGGTCGGCAAAGAACAGTCGTTGCGGCCGCGGCCGCAGAAAACCGAATCGGCGCAGGCGTTTGTCACGGTGGGCGCGGTACGGACCGTCGGCAGCGTTCAAGGCAAGGTTCTCCAGACCCAAGTTCCCGCGGCCGCCGTGATCAGCGACGATGTTCTCCTGGATGGCTTTTTGAAGACGATTGGTCCCTATTTGCTTGCGGGCCGCGAGTCCGGCTCGCCTTTGCGATCGCAATCCGCGGCCACGACTTTCTTCCGCGCTCTGTGCGGCAATCTCGGCCCGGATGCCGGCGGAATCGTCGACGCCTTGGAAAGCCTTTGCGAGCAGCGACGGCAATACGATTTGCAAAGCCGGATCCATGGATGGTTGCATAGTTGGTTGTGCGTTCATGTACCCTTGTCGGTGGCCTTGATCGGCCTGATGTTCATTCACAGCGTCATTGCCCTGAAGTATTGGTAGTAGTCCGAAATGATACCAGTTACAGGCAGACAACGTGCCTCGCGGATACCGCTGGACTACTTCAAGACGGTCAGCCTTTGGGAGCGGCGCAAGTGGATGGCAACGGTCGTGGCGGCCGGCGCGGCGGCTGCCTGGTGGACGGCCGGAGTTCTCTTAGGCCGGCAGGATGCTTCCTTTCACTCTCCGGGAAGCCTGGCGAGCGTCCATCTTATGTGGCAGTCGCAGTGCTCGGCCTGCCATGCGGATTTCCATTCGATTCGGGACGATGCCCTGGGGACGCGCTGGGAAGGCGGCACGCCCACGTCCGACCGGAAATGCCAGGCATGTCACCGGGGCGCCGAGCATCATGCCGTGAAGCAGGGGAGCGTAGCCCCAGGTTGTTCGTCATGCCATCAGGACCATCAGGGTACGCAGGCATCGCTCGTGCGGATGGACGACGCGGCCTGCACGCGCTGCCACCAGGCCATCGCTGAGCATCTCGACGGCCCGCCGTCGTCGATGTCGAGTTTGGTCAACGTCACCCGCTTCGACGACGAACATCATCCCGAATTCGCGTCGGCCCAAAAAGATCCAGGACACCTGAAGTTTTCGCACTATCGCCACATGACGCCGGGTCTGGTCAACGACGTGCGCGAAGAGAAGACGGTCCTGACCCTGGCCCGGATCTCTGACCCGGCCCAGCGCGAGCGCTACCGGCGTCCCGGGCAAGGCGACGATTCGCCCGTGCAACTCGATTGCGGATCTTGCCATCAACTCGACGGCGGCGATTTCCGGATGACTCGCCTCGCCGGCATGCCCCGATCCTTGCTGCCCGCACGATCGGCCGGCGACTATATGCTGCCGATTACGTACGAAAATCAGTGCCAGGCATGCCATCCGCTTTACAAGACGCCCGGCGTCGTGCATCACCGGGAAACGCCGCAAGAAATCCGCGCGGATTTGCAGCGGGCATTCGCCGAGGAGTACCTCGAAGGCGACCCGGAATTGCTGGAGCGATTTGTCCCGCCGGAACCCTTGCCGAATGCCCGGCTTGCCGCAGACGAGACGGTCGCTCAAGCGATCCATAGCAAGATCGACGTTGCCGAGAAGGAGCTCTCCCAGGAGTATTGCGGGAAGTGCCACGCGGGCACCATGTACTCATGGTCGGCCTCGTTGGGTCCCGGACTGCAGCCAGTGCTGCCACCGCAGGTGCCACAGGTCTGGTTGCGACATGCCAAGTTCGCGCACCGCGCGCATCGGGCGGTCGATTGCCGGCAATGCCATCCGGGGGCCTACGCCGATGCCCCGCATCCATCACGAGAGAGCAAGGACGTGCTCATCCCGCAACGCGACGTCTGCCTGCAATGTCATAGCCCGGCGTCGCAGTCGGGGTCTGCATCTGCAGGCGGCGCCCGGTTTGATTGCGTCGAGTGTCACCGCTACCACAATGGCGCCGCGCCGTTGGCAGGCAGCGGGGCCGAGGCGGAAAGCCCCGTCCGAAAGCTGAACCGGGAAGAATTCGAGGCGGGCAAATGATCGTTCAGGAACTCCACCATATTCAGGACGAGCATGGCTACTTGCCGGAAGACCAGCTTCGGGCTCTTGCGGGGCGCATCAAGCAGCCCCTGCATCGCCTGCATGAAGTCGCCAGCTTCTTTCCGCACTACCACTTGCAGCCGCCCGCGGCCGCCGAAGTCAAGGTCTGCTGCGACATGGCATGCCACCTGGCCGGCGGCGAGAGTCTCTGCCGGCATCTTGAGGAAGTGGGCAAGCAAGCCCATGGTCAACAGGTTTCCGTGAAGCGCGTTTCCTGCCTGGGCCAATGCGACGGCGCCCCGGCCGTCTCGATCAACGACCAGGTTTATTGGAATAAGTCGCAAGGCGAACTGGAAAACCTCTTGCAGACTGCCCTTGCTCGGCAGACGCTCCCCAAGCAAGCAACCGACAAGCCCGTGCCGCAGTGGCAAATCGATCCCTACGGCGACGTGGGGCGGGTTGCCAACCCGCCAGAAATGCGGCAGATTGGCAATCCGCCCTACGGCGGCCGGCCCTATGAACTGGTTCGCCGTTGGGCCGAGGCATGGAAGGCCGACAACGACGCCAATTCCAGCCGCAAGCGGGTCCGGCTGGGCGACCCCATTTTGAAAATCCTGGAAGAGGGAAACCTCCGCGGCATGGGCGGCGCCGCCTTTCCCACGTTCCGCAAGTGGGCCACCGTTCGCGACGCCGCCGGCGACGTGAAGTACGTGGTCTGCAACGGCGACGAAAGCGAACCGGGCACCTTCAAAGATCGCGATCTGCTCGTCTTTGCCCCGCACCTGCTGGTCGAGGGACTCGTCGTTGCCGGACTCGTCAGCGGCGCCCAGCGGGGTTATATCTATATCCGCCACGAGTACGAAGAGCAGATTGCAGCCGTGCGGGCCGAGATCGCCAGGGCGGCCCGCGAAGGATTCTGCGGCGCCGATATTCTCGCCACGGGCATTGATTTTCCGGTCGAAGTCTTCGTCAGTCCGGGCGGTTATATTTGCGGCGAAGAGAGCGCGCCTGCTCGAGGCGATGGAAGACCGCCGGGCCGAACCGCGAAACAAACCGCCGCTTCCGGTCTATGAAGGCCTCTACGGCAAGCCGACCATCGTCAACAACGTGGAAACCCTTTCCTGGGTCCCGGCCCTAGTGTTGCGCGGCAGCGCCTGGTATCGAAACGCCGGGGCCCACGGGGCTGCGGGAATGCGTTTCGTTTCGATCAGCGGTCACGTAGCCCGGCCGGGCGTGTACGAGGTCCCTTTCGGTCAAACCGTCCGCGAGTTGATTCACGATACGGCGGGCGGCATGTCGGCGGGCCGAAAGCTCAAGGCGATCGCCACCAGTGGACCGTCGGGCGGGTTCTTGCCGGCCGTGCTCGATCTGACCCAGGTCTCGCCGAAGTTCGTGGAAGGGCTGCGCCGCCGCGGCGTGGTTGCCGCCGATGCCACGCGATTGGACATCCTCGACCTTCCGCTCGATCCCGGCCTGCTGCAGCCTTTTCCCGATTTCATGCTCGGCGCCGCTTTCGTGGTTTATGGCGACGATGCCGACATGCTGGTCGAGGCGCTGAACTGCGTCGAATTCTACCGCAATGAGTCGTGCGGGAAGTGTGTGCCTTGCCGGCTGGGAACGCAGAAAATGGTCGAGATGACCGGCGACCTGCTCGCCGGCAAGCGTCACGAGGATCTCGCCACGCTGGACGACCTGGCGCAAACCATGCTCTTGACCGCGATCTGCGGCCTGGGGCAGGTCGCCGCCAATCCGCTCCGTTCGGTCCTGCGGTTCTTTCGCCAGGATCTTGACAAGCACGCGAAGGGCTGACCATGTCCTCCTTTGAAGAGGCTGAATTCGAAGAACTGATCGGCGACCAGATCGTCACCGTGCGGCGTTCCCATGAAGAACTCCTGGCGCAGGGCGACATCGAGCTGACGATCGACGGCCACAAGGTCCGCCTCTCCCGCATCACCCGGGGCTACGACCCGGTCGGCAAGAAGGCGACTTCCCGCCTGACGACGATCTACGACGCGGCCAACCAGTTGTACGTCAAGGAACTGCGGCAGAAGAACCCGATTCCAATCCTTTGCCACCGCGAACACATGACGCCGGTGGCCGTCTGCCGGGTCTGCGTCGTCGATCTCAAAGGGTCGCCGCGGCTGGTCCCCTCCTGCCAGAGACCGATCGAGCCGGGCATGGAAGTAGCGACGATCCTCACCAGTCCGCGGGTGCGATCGTCCGTGGCCACGCTCGTGGAATTGCTCCTGAGCGACTACCATTCGCCCGGCGGCGAGAATCTCGAGTATGGCGAAACGGGCGAGAATGAGCTGGAGACCATCGCCCGCACCTTGGGAATCACGAGCAGCCGTTTTCCGCGCGGCACCGGTGAGCGGCCGCGCGACGATTCTTCGCTCTTGATCAGCGTCGACCACAACGCCTGCATTCTCTGCGACCGCTGCATTCGCGGCTGCAACGAAATCCGCAACAACGAGGTCCTGGGCCGCATGGGCAAGGGTTACACGGCGCGGATCGCTTTCGATCTCGATAATCCGATGGGAAGTTCCAGTTGTGTGACGTGCGGCGAGTGCATGGTTTCCTGCCCGACGGGGGCACTGACCAACCGCGCCGTTGTCGGCAAGGCGGGCACCATGTACTCATGGTCGCTGGAAGGCGGCACCGTCAGTCCGGAAGAACTGGCCGAGCACCCGCTGTTTGCGGGCATTTCCCTGCCGTTCCTGCGCTGGAACCGCAATGCCGTCGTGAGAAGGCATTTCCAGAAGGGCGAAACGATTTGCCGCGAGGGCGAGTACGGCTCCACGGCCTTCATCATGGAAAAGGGCCGCTTCGAGGTCCGCATCAAGTCGCCCATGCGCGAGGTCGAGAAGCACAAGGGCGGCATTTTCAGTTTCTTCAGCCGCTTTGCCGTCGGCCTCGGCACGCGCAACCCGGCCAGCTTGGAGCGGGAACCGTTTATCCCCGTCGATGCGCCGATTTCCTTGCGGCACGGCGACCCGGTGGCCGTGCTCGATCCCAGCGACGTGCTCTTCGGCGAAATGACCTGCATGAGTCACTACCCCCGCTCGGCCACGGTGACCGCCCTGGAAGATTGTACCGTGCTGGAGATCCTCCGCAACGTGCTGTACATGCTGCAGCGGAACGAGGCCTCGCGCAAAGTGCTGGAAGAAGTCTACCGCCGCCGCACTTTGGAAACGCACCTGCGGAGCGTGAAGATCTTCGCCGCGCTCTTCCCCGACCCGGCGGAATTCAATCGCTTTGTCGAATTCCTGCGGCCCAAGGTGCGCTTGGTGCGCGTTCATCCGGGCCAGGTCATCGTCCGCCAGGGCGATCTGGCCGAGCATTTCTATTTGGTCCGCTCCGGGTTCGTCAAAGTCAGCCAGACCCGGCAGGGTATCGAGAACGTCTTGAATTACATCGGACCGGGCGGCTATTTCGGCGAAATCGGCCTGCTCGGACACCTCGCCGAGACGCTGGGAATCGCGACTCCCGGCGTTCGCGTGGCCACCTGCAGCGCGCTGGACCACGTCGATCTCGTCCGCTTGGAAAAGGAGACCTTCCTCGAGCTGCTGGAAATGTTTCCGCAGGTCCGGCAGCACGTCGTCCAGGTCGCCCGCGAAAACCTCCGCGCCAACGAGCTGCAACGGTCGCAACTCGAACAGGTCCCGCTGGGCGAGTTCCTCGACCAGGGCCTGATGAATGCCGGAAACGTCCTGGTCCTCGATTTGGAGCGGTGTACGCGTTGTGACGAGTGTACGAAAGCCTGTGCCGACTCCCACGGCGGGGTCACGCGGCTGATCCGCGAGGGCCTCCGTTTCGACAAATTCCTGGTTGCCACCTCGTGCCGGTCGTGCCTCGATCCCTATTGCCTGGTAGGATGTCCGGTGGCGGCGATCGAGCGGACCGAAGCCGGCGACATTCACATCAAGGACACGTGCATCGGTTGCGGCAAGTGCGCCGAGAACTGTCCTTACGGCAACATCAACATGGTCGGGCTGGACACCGGCGAAACGACCGCCGACCCCAGCGATCCGGGGCGGCGGATCGCGGTCCAGCGCCACAAGGCCACGACCTGCGACAAGTGCGGCGGCATCGATCAGCCGAGTTGCGTCTATGCCTGCCCGCACGACGCCGCCCACCGCATGGACGGAAAAGAACTGTTGGAACTGGTAAGGCGTCGCAACGCAAGAGGGTAATGGCAATGCAGCGCAAAAGTCTCATGGCGACCGTTCTCCTGGCCGTAGCCGCCGCGCTCGTGGTTGGCTGGAGGTCTTTTTCCCCGGGGCAGGAGCAAGTCCCCACACCCGAGCCTTGCCCGTTCCCGGCCGCGTCGCAAACGAATGCTTATTTGGGTGTCGGGTCTTGCGCCGCGCCGGCTTGCCATGGAGGTCCCGACTCGGCGGAGAACGACAAGCAACGCGGAAAGTGGAACAGCGCGTACACCGTCTGGGTGGAGAAGGATAAGCACGCGAAAGCCTACTCGGCGCTCTATTCCCCCGCATCGAAGATGATTCTGCGAAATCTCGACCACCTGGATCCCGCCGCCGACCCGCAGCCCTACCGCGATGATCGCTGTTTGGCCTGTCACGCCACGGCCACCAACGCACCGCCAGAGGGCAGGCCTTTCCTGGCCGACGGCGTCGGCTGTGAAGCATGCCATGGCGCCGCCCGCGGATGGCTCGTCGAGCACACGCTGCGCACCTGGAACAAGACCGACGCCAGGACGCATCGAGACACGCACGGACCGGCGACGGAAAGCGACGGCCGAATGGTGAACACCAGCGACCTGGCCGTGCGTGCGGGCGTATGCGTCGACTGCCATATTGGCTCGCCGGGGGCGGACGGCACGCCGGCCCGCAACATGGACCACGACATGATCGCCAGCGGCCATCCGCGGCTGACGTTCGAGATGAGCGCATTCCTCGCAAATATGCCGCACCACTGGGACGATCGCGGCGAGAAGGCCCGCGACGACTACTCGATCCGTACCTGGGCCGTCGGTCAGGTCGTTTCCAGCGAGGCTGCTTTGCGGCTGCTGGCTGCCCGGGCAAAGGCGGCCGAAACGGCCCCTGCCGAAACATCGCCCCAAGAGGCCCGTTGGCCGGAGCTTTCCGAATATGATTGCTACACCTGCCATCATCGATTGACGCTGGATAGCTATCGGCAGAAGATCGAGAAAGCGGGGAAGCCGGGGAAACTCGGTCGTTATGCGTGGGGGACATGGTATCTGCCGATGACGCGGCTCTTGCTGGAAAAAGGCCCTGCCGGGCCAGCCGACCTGGCGAGCGTCGATCGCGTGGCTCACTTATTGGATGATCCGACTCCCGACGCATCCGCCGTTCGCGCGGCATCCGCTTCGGCCGCCCGACAGATGCAGGCCCTTCTGGATGGCGTGAAGAAGGCCCGCTACGACCGGCAGGCCGTGGACCGCATGCTCCTGGCAACCAAGGACCGGCCGCCCAAGAGTTGGGACGAGGCCTGTGGCCAGTATCTCCTCTTCCGCAACTCCTGTTCCAAGGACCCGCGATTCACGGAGCCTCTTGCTGCGATTCGCGCACTGCTCCAGTTTCGTGATGAGAAGCGAGACCATGGTCCGCTGATTCAATACAACAGTCCCTGGGACTTCGATCCGGCCAAATTCACCGACAAGATGAATGGACTGCACGCGATTTTGCCCCCCTAGCGAGATGCTATCATGACTTGTCGAACCCGTTTGCGCTGTATACTCCTATCCGTATGCCTCAGTGCATTCGTCGTCGCGATCTGGTTCTGTTCCGCCTCCTTGGCAAAACTGCCGGTGCGGGCCGCTAGCCCGGCGGGAGCGGCCGTCGCCGGGCGGAGTCCGTCGAAGTACCAGGACGACGCCCGAGAGTGCATCCGCTGCCACAAGGCGCCTACTCCTGCCGATGTCGCGGACGGGATTACCCGCTACTTTGACTTGACGGAGTATGCCACCTGGGCCGAGAAGGACAAACACGCGCTCGCCTATCGAGTGCTCAAGAAACGCGCGCAGCAAGCAGATGGGCCGCTTGCTGGCGATCGAGCCGGAAACGGACGCAAGTTGCCTCAGTTGCCACGCCGTCAACGTCGATGCCAGCCAGTGCGCCGAAGGGGACCCGCTCAAAGTTCAAGAGAAGGGCGTCAGTTGCCAAGCCTGTCACGGGCCGGCTTCCCAGTGGATCGACGATCATTGGCATCCGAACAAATGGCGCAAGGCGTTGACCCGCGAGCAAAAGACCGCCAAAGGACTGGTGGACCTCCGCGACGCCGTGACCCGCGCGGAAGTCTGCTTGTCGTGCCACGTGGGCAACGCGCAACAAGGGAAGGTGGTAACCCACGAAATGTTTGCCGCCGGTCACCCGCCTATATCCGGTTTTGAGATCGAGACCTTTGTACGCGCCATGCCGCGGCACTGGAAGCCCGCCTCGGACCAACCGCCCGAAATCCGCAAGCAGTACGCAGATCAACAAGATCCGGACAAACCCGAGCCGATGTACTCCACGCGGATGCTGACCATCGGCGGGCTCGTCGCCCTGCGCAACTACGCGGGCCTGATGGGCGCCGAACGCCAAGGTCCGATTGCGATCGCAGGGAGATGTCCCGGCGGCGAAACCGACAGCATGGGCTACGACTTCCACGGAGTTGGCATTCTACGACTGCCAGGCATGCCACCATGAGTTGACGGTCGATAGCTGGCGGCAAAGACGCGGATATCCCGGACGGCCAGGGCGGCCGGCGGTCCGTGCCTGGCCCATCGCACTGGGAAAGCTTGCGGCGGGGGCGTGCGGCGAGCACCGAGCGCCCCTGCTGGAAGCACTTCACAAATTCTACCAGGCCGTCGATAAACAGCCTTTTGGCGCCCCCAGGGGCCTTGTGGCGGCGGCCGACCGGCTTATCGAAAGGACGGACGAAGCAATTCGCTTCGTCGAGACGGAACGGTTCAACGAAGCGCGGGGACTGGGAATCTTGAGGGAGATTTGCGCTGCGGGCTCAACCGAGTTGCCCGACTTTGAAACCGCGCGGCAATTCGGCTGGACAGCGCTGATCGTCTACGATGAGCTGCCGCAGAATCGCCACAACAGGCAAATCGACAAAGCCCTTGCGGCAATCAATGCAGAATTGTCGCTGACGCTACCGTCACGCGAAGAAGAATTGTCGCAGAAAAGTGCGATCGGGTCCGATGAGTGCGTCTGCGTCGCCAACAAGTCGGTGCCCCAAACGCTGGCCACGGCTGCCAGGTACGATCCGCTGGAATTCCAGAAGCATTGCAAAAAATTGGCGGAACTCCTAGGGGCGGCGCAGAAATAGCGTAGGACACAGTGTTTCACGGCGTTTCCGTTTGTGCGATCGCTTGGGCGTCCCCACTGGGCCGGGTACCCAAGCGGGCGTCGATCTGATAGAATACTTTACATTCCAAACGAAGCGAACGGACCAGCGTGAGGAGCCGTTCCCGATGCCGCGTTAACCAAAGGAGAAGACCGAAATATCATGGCAAGCACCGTCAAGCAAGCTGTGATTGACCTGATCGAATCACTGCCGGACGACACTTCCGTGGCCGATATCATGGCCGAGTTGTACTTTCATCGAAAAGTCGAGGAAGGACTCAAGCAACTCGACGCCGGCCAAGGGATTGACCACGAGACGGCAAAGCAACGGCTGGGCAAATGGTTACCCGTCCACAGCAATTGACCCAAGTGCGCAGCGGCCGCACGAAGGAGAAAGCGTCAATTTCTCGCACCGTTGTCTTGGTATCCTCGATGAATCACTCGGTCGCGATTTCGACGGAAGTCGGCACGGCGATCTGGTTCGCGATCGAGGTATAAACGTCCGTCTCGGGCGTTTCGATCGTCACAATCAGCGAATAACGAGCCTGCCGGTCCCAACAGTTCAGGTGTTTGCGTTCCCGCCACCACCCGCTGACGGGATAGACGGCAAGCACGCCGCAGTGGGCCAGTTCAATGGCCGTGCCGGTCCAGGTGTCAGAATGTATGGAACCTTTGTGGCGCAGTTGTGGTCCAATATCCCACTGCCGATCGTCCCTTTCCGCCGCAACGTCCTCGTCTTCCTCCCTTGCTGCCTTGCTGATTAATTTGCGGAAACGGTCTTCCGTGTCACTCGGTCGTTTAACGTCGAAGCGCAGGCCGTGAGACTGGTATCGATGCTTGTGCGTCCAGCCGCACCGCCCTGGGCTGGGTTCGATGAAGTAGGATAGGGTTACGCGCATGCGAACTTCAACCGTGTCGAGATCCGCCAGTACCTGCCTTGGCCACGGCAGCCGGTGAAGATGCATATCTTTCGTCTTGATCTCCGAACCGAGTTTCTCGTACGGTTGCAGCGTCGCCTCGATAATGAGCGTGGCGGAGTTGGACAAACTGCGAAGAGCGCGCTGGAGATCGGGAACGCCATGCCCATAGCATCGCAAGCGATTGTGCCGTTGTACTCTGGGGAACTCGTCCAACATCCGATCGGTCCAGGCGCAGAGTGGATAAGCAGCGCTCGGACGGTTTCCGGCCAGAGTTTCGGATAATGCGCCCATAGGATCGCCGCATACCGCGCGGCCAGAGCCGTGGCGGCGCTCGTGTCTCCCGTGGTTGTCAATAACGCCCCGTCGGCACTGACACGGGTCGTGAGAAGCATTAAATCGTCCACGCTGTCAGCTTGCCCGGTTGCCGGGTCGATTGCGTTGTTGCCTCCTTCCATGACGAAATCGGGCTTCAATGGCCAACTCTTGTTTGCCCAAATCAACGACGTTGCGCTTGCAGGACTCAATTGCCCCGGCTCCGCAATGGGCTGCCAATCTTCGTAACCCGTCGACTGGATGCTCGCCTTTTCGGTGTAGGCTCCAACCGATACTGCATTCCACGACTGCGCCGGGTCTTGCAAACCTTGAACGTGGTTGTAGGCAGGATAGTTATGCCGCCCGTCCCACGGCACATTGCCGGCCGAGACGAAAAGCAGACGGGAAGCCGCCGCCTTCTCGTGATCTTCAACGCCGGCGCAAACCTCGTCAACGCGGCCCGACCAGGATGAAGGATACCCTTCGTCACGGCCATCGGCCGTCACAGTCAGGCAGAAGGCCCGCCGGTCTTGTTCAGGGGCCGCGATCTCAATCCGAGATGCTGCCTGGGCTGTAATCTCACCGTATAACTCCGGATCATGGGGTTGGTCCGCGCGGTAGACCTTGACCGATTCCAGGTGGTGACAAAGCTCAATCGGCTCACCCATTCCGGGAAGTGCTGTCAGGTCGCCGTAAAGAGCTAATCCGGCCATCTCCGTACCGTGTCCGTCTTGATCGGCGGGTGACCACCCAGGCATGACGGTCAGCCAGTGCTCCTCAGCCAGGGCAAACTCAAGCAACGGATGAGCACGGTTGACGCCGGTATCAAGGTGGCAAACGCTTGGGGCGTCTTCCGGGGGTGGCTCAATACGCGCTCGTGCTTCCTGCACGAACTCTCCCTGGTCTCTCGGAGGAAGTCCGACGAGTTTACCCGCCAGCGTTTTGGCCAGCCGCAGTTCCGCGAGAATGTCGAATAGGCCCTCGAAGGCCGTCCACTGTTGCACTGTTGCTTGCGCAAGCAACACCCGACGCTCGGGAAACCGGATTTCGTGCGAACTGACCTGAATTTGAGCAGCTTGAGCCCCTGCACGGAACATTGCACCAACATCGCTTGAATCGCTGGCTTCCTGGAGCCACACCTCCCACCACAACGGTGTGTCGGCCTCCGCCGGAAACTCGCCCGCATCCGTCCAGAAGCATTCCAGCGCGGCCAACCGGATTCTCGTGATGCTCTCGGCGAGATCCTTGTTACTCGGTTTCCCGGAAGCCCGAACCGGCTCGTGTGCGTAGGCCTCGAACTTGCGCACGAAGGCGCCGACTTTGCCTTCGGGCACGAAGACCGTGCCGTGCATCACGTTACCGACCATCCGAGAATTCCGCAGTTCAATGCCGCTACGAAGCGTCTCCAGACTGTCCAGCTTGAGCTTGAAGCCCGGATCACTCTCAAAGTCCAATACGACTCCCTTCGGCTGCTTTTCCTCGGAAAGCTTCTTCGCGTGTTCCTGGACTGCGGTTTCGGCCGCCAAGACCTGTTCTGCGAGTTGCTGGCCGTGCACCAACCGGTTGTCTCGGGGCGGTACCGGGAATTCACCTGCCCCGACCTTATGTGGATATTTGTACTCTTCGGTCGAAGCCGTGTTCTTCGGAAAGAGATGCTCGAAATCGGCCATTCTCCGCCTGCCTTACTTGCCGCCAGGATTGGCCGACGCAATGAGTTGGCGTCGCTCGGTCAGTGTCGCAACAAGCATCCGCGTATCGATCTTGTCTTCGTCGCTCAGAATGCAGTCTTTTGCGGCATCATCGCACGCTCGGGCAATTTCTGCATGACTGAGCCCATCGGCAGCGTCACGGATGCTGCTCCAGTCGGATTGTTTGCCGAGAAAGACCTGGAGGTGATTGCGAATCAACTGCTCCGCCTGTTTCGCATCCGGGCGACTGTAGTGTACTACATCGTCAAACCGCCGAAAGAGGGCTTCGTCGAGCATGGCAACGTAATTCGTTGCCGCGAGAATGAGGCTGTCGGAATCGTCCTGTTCGAGGAACTGGAGAAACGAGTTGAGAACCCGACGAATCTCGCCCACGTCGTTCTTCGTGCCGCGATCGGCGCCAATGGCATCGAACTCATCGAAGAAGTAGATGCCGCGGGCCTCGGTCATTGCGCCGAAGACCAAGTGCAACTTGGCGGCTGTCTCGCCCATGTACTTCGTAATCAAGCCATGAAGCTGGACGGAGAAGAGCGGCAATTTCAACTCGCCGGCCAGCGCCGAAGCGGTCATCGTCTTGCCGCAGCCGGGCGGGCCCACCAGCAGCAGCTTGCGGCGCGCCGATAAACTGTGCGATCGAAGCTTCTCCTGGCTGCGGTACTCTCGAATGACACGACTTAAGGCGTTGGCCGGTACCGCTCCAAGAACCATTTCGGAAAGACGCGTCTTGGGATACGTCACCGCCAGCAAGCCGGCCAATTCCCCCTTCGGTTGGGCAATCGGCACTGCCCCGCCGATTTTCCCGGCTTCCTGCTTCCGCTTGATCCCATCGACCAAATCGCGCAGTTCTTGGGCCAGATGTCCCTTGCCCGTCCGCGCGGCATGAGCGGCGATCTGGAGGGCCACGGAGACGAAATGTTCCGAATCGCCCTCAGAGTAACTCCTCAGAAGTGCCTTAACTTGCTGCGCCGTAGCCATTTACGCAATTTCCCCCAGCGAGACTGCCCTGTCCAGACCGTTTTGGGCCGGAAAGAACGTTGTTGGTCTCTCAATAGTTATCGTACCAAAGCCGGCGCGACGAGTCACCTAATCTTTGGCCGCCATGGCCGACGTATGCCGGGAAACTGGCCGATCTCGTACACTCATCGGTTTTCATTACCTCTTGACATGAAAGGCGTCACGATTGGACCGTCAGCTCGGTGACGGCGCCGTCCGCGCGCCTCGGCCGCGTCCCGCCCCGGCGTTTCGTAGTCGGTTTCTTTGCGAAACAACGGCAGGAGTTCCCCCTTCACAAACAGGGTAGGAGGGCTGATAATGCGAGTTCACCTCTCTGGAGCGATCGGTACGTCAATGTTCCGCTGGAAACGGCGTACATGGCCGCCTTCCGCGGCTTGCCGGCATTTCATCGAAATGTCCTCGATCAGTCGCCGACAGATTCGTAGGCTGGCAGGGAGCGGGAAAGGCGGAAGGATGAAGGATGAACAGCGGGAGGGGAGACCCGGAGACGGGGAGACCCGGTGACGGGAGAACGGGGAATTCCGCGCGGGAGCAAAACGCCCTCACCCCCTGCCCCTCTCCCGAGTACGGGCGAGGGGTGGTTGTCGGCCATTTGGACGCGAAAACGCTGAGCGCACTTCCGACTTTCCAAAAGTCTTTTCGGCGGCAAGAAATCAGCGAATTCCTTGGGAAATGCGGGCCCGGCCGGCTGCGCGCGAGCGTGTTGTCCGGAAATCCGGAATGCCGAACTGTACAAATCGACGGCTAAAATGTACTAATTGGGTGGAGAATTGCACCGCCGACCACGACCATGGGTACATGGTGCCCGCCCTCTCTCGAGTACGGGCGAGGGGAGCGGGATGCGGAGAGAAAGGGAATACCTTCGATTTTGGACCACACCGTGCTGGACCGCGGAAGGCTTCCAGCCTAGCAAAGTGCTTGCTGGAAAAGCACTTGCGACAATTCTGCCGGACCACGACAAGGAACGAGACTCGGCTTTGGTAATATTCGGTTATCTGGAATAAGTTTGGATCGTTACGACGAATAACGCCTGGATACGATCATTTGCTCATTGACAATTCGGTTCTGCGACGTGCCCGCAGGGGCACGTCGCGCAGTCCGGCGAGGCCCCGTCAGCCTCGCCGGTTTTGGAACATTGCGCTTTCGCCGAAGCGCAATGTTCCTATCCGGACCGCACAATCACAGGAGGGGTCGCACTTTGCGTCAAGCCCCGCAAGAGACAGTGATTTCTGAAAGACGAAGCGTGCGACGGCTGGAAATGGGCCGGCACGTGGTGGACCGCGAAAATCGCATTCTTTGGTTCGGAGGCAAGGTATCCAGATTCTTTTTTTGACAGAAAGATCGAGGCAGAAAAATGGGGAAAGACAAGGGGAGGCGGCCAAGATCTGAGAGCCGCGGATATCACGGATGTCGCGGATAGTCATTGTTTCGACTTTCTGGCTGTGTGCTTACGCCATCCGCGGAATTTGCGCCATCCGCGGTCCCAAGTCTTCGATCTCCTCCTGTCTACTTACCACCATGTTTCTGTCATTCCTGCCCGACACTGCTTCTCTCGCACCTACGCGCCGGGGAGCGAATTAAAAATGGAATTTTTTGGCATGGCACCCGAAGCCGGTCCGGAAACAAGGGAAGTCAACTTGCCTAGCTTGCCAAAAGCGGGCCAAACGTGGTCGATCGTAGTCAAACGTGGCCGAAACGTGGCCAAACGTGGCCAAACGTGGCCAAACGTGGTCAATCGTGGCCAAAAGTAGTCAGAATGCCACCCATCGTTCTTGTATAGAACGTCACTCTCAGGAGTGTCAAGGTGCGTTTTTCCCGTAGTTTTCCCGATGATGTACCTGTCGGTTGGCTAAGGCTCTTTCCACCAGAGGAGTTGAAAAACAGTCGTGAAATCGTGAAAAAGGCAATATCGGCCAGTTGACTATGCGGACGACCTCAGAATTCCACTCGATTGGGTAGTTTCTAGGGTCGTCAGAAAAAGGGGGGGACAGAAAAATGAATGGCAACGGCTTAGCGACCTCGCTGGCGCTTTGCGCTTAGTGTTGGTCTCAACCAAGGGCAGTATGCCGAGCCCCGGAAAAGCCGCAAACTATCGGACGGGTTCCTGCGGAGGAACGGGAACTACTTCCGGCACGTCAGGCACAGGCGGGCGTGGCCCTGCGCCGTTAGGTTGCGGCCCAACGATCGGCCGGTAGATCTCGGTGTCCAGTGGATCGTCGCTCACCCGCCAGACCCGGCCGTCGCGGAGGTACATCCGTTGCTGCTCTTCCTGATTCATGGGCCGGGCCCCAATGCGGCCGAAAACGGCCAGTTGATTGCCCGACTCGTCGACGGCGCGATCGCGGTCCAGTCCCTTGGAAATTGCCAGCGCGCGCCCCCCCTTGGGCAGCGGAAAGGTGGCGATCAAGCGGGGCATCGGCCGCGGGCTGAAGCCGATCGAACCGGGTGTCTCCGGCGAGGTCAACTGCACCACGCGCATGCCGTTGCAACCGTCGGCAAGGTACGCGAACTCGCTGGCGTTGGTGATCCCCAACTTGACGTCGTTGAGGTCATTGATGCACCCATTTGCGTCGAAGACCTGGTCCACAACGGGCCGCGGCGGGTTGATGATGTCCAGGATCACCAACCCCTGCCGGCCGGCGGCCACGTATGCATAGGTGCGGGCCAGGTAGATGTTGCGGGCGTTGGCCAAGGGCAGGGCGGAAATCACTTGCGGCTGGTCGAGACGCGTCACATCGAGAACCTTGATCCCTTCGCTGTCGCAGACATAGGCAAAGCGGAATTGTACTTGTACCGCCCGCGGACATTTCAGGACGTTGTTGCCGATGACGCACGTGACCTGCGGATTCTTGGGATCTTGCAAGGAAACCACGACCAGTCCGGCGTCGCAACAAACGTAGGCATACGTCCCCACAATCGTGACATTCCGCGCTCCGCAGAGCAGATTATTGGGATTGAAAGTCACGTCGCGCTTGAGGAAGTTGTTGAGCGGATTTCCGTCCAGGAGCGTGCCCGCTCCGACCAGGATCAGGCCCTCGTATTTGTCGGCCACATACAGGTATCCATACACTCCGGCGACCTTCTGCTCGTGATTCTCCGGGCGATGCGAGCGCGTCGGGTCGGGGGCGATGGTGGCCGGCGAAGCGACGGCCAGGGCGAACTGCGTCTCGACGTAGAACCGTTGTCCCAACGGCGATACGGGCGCGGTCGTGATTCTTTCCGAAAAGGCCTTGTCGTCGATAAACGCGATGTCAAACACGCGAAGTCCGCCTTCGCCGCATGCGGCATAGAGATATTCGCCGCGGGCCTGCAGGCTGAGAATCTCGTTCTTGCGGAACGGGTGCAGGACATTGTCGCTGATGTCCTTGCCCGGATGCTCGTGCGCGTGGCGGAGGATGCTGCCGCCCTTGACGTGCGCGGCGTAATCGTCCGGGTAGGCCAGCGCGTGCAGGCTGCTGCCGATGACGGCCTGCGGCTCGTCCCGTTCGGTCACTTCCACGGCATACAAACCGTGCTCGCCGGCGCCTACCCAGCAGTAGCGGCCGATGAAGTTGACGAAGTTCGTGCCTTGCATGAGAAGCTGGGCCATGATCGCGTTATTGTCTTCCTGCTTGGAGACATGGCAATCGCTGCACATCTTGGTTTCGAAGGTGCCGGGCCGCGCGAATTGCGTCGCTCCCGGGGCGACGCCTTTGGGCAGCCCGCCGCGCACGGTGTGGGGCACATTCGTGCTGAACGCGATGCCGCTGAGCCCCTCGCCGGAGATGGTCTGTTGTTGCACGTAAATCGATTCGCGGTTTCCGTTGTACGAGCCGACGTGGATCGCACAGGAGGACCGCGCCGGCCCAATCCGGTTGCCTGTCGCATTGCCGTCGCGAGCCAGCATGAAGACGTCGTCGCGGAGGGTTTGGAAGTTGTAGGAGATGTAGTTCTTCGACACATCGCCCTCAAAGTGCAGGCTGGGCATCTTCATATTCGCGCGCTGGGGAAGATGGCAGCCAAAGCAACTTGGGTTCCAGGAGCTGTGGCAGGCAATGCAGCTCATGTCTCTTGGTTGATGGGCCCATTGGCATTCGCCCGGTTTGCCTCCCCACGTGAGCTTGCCATCGGGGCCGAATCCGACCGTCTTCGCCATGTGCGAGCGGACGTTGTAGTGGTCGCTGGTGGGATCGATGGTATCGGCCGTTTGCACGACCTCCCAGGAAAGATCCGGTTCCACGACCGAATTCTGGTAAATTCTTTCCCGGCCTCTCTCCCAGCGGCGTTCGAATCTCGGCTTGCCAAAAGGCGTTCTCAGGGATGCCAGGTCGTGTCCTCCCGGCGGTGAAGCCGGTCCTGTGGTCAGCAATTCCGCCCGCTGGGTGGTCGATCCATGGCAGTTCTCGCATTGGATCTCGATGGCCGCACGGACCTCGCCGTAAAGCTTGGTGTTTCCGTGGCTGTCCTGGCTGAAGTGACAGTCGGCGCAATGCATGCCGCGTTCCAGGTGGACATCGAGAAGATGCACCGGGACCCCTTCGCGATGCTTCCCGGTCTGTCGCTCGAGATCGCTGGCGGGGGCCATGGCGGCCATGAGTGTGTCCGTGCCGACCCCTTGTACGATGTCGCCCTTGTAGTCGAGCATGTTGCCGGCGCGGTCCTTTTTGAAGACCGCCCGGAAGACCCAGCCGTGCCCATGAAAATCAGCGAACTGCGTGTGCCGCGCGCGCGAATTCAGGTCCGCAACATGTGCCAGGAATTCGGGATCCGACCAGTTGCCCCGCGCGGAAGCCTCGTCGGGGTTCGACATTTGTTGCGCGGACCAGCTCTTCCGCAGTAAGATGCTTCTGTTGGCGAGGGTACATCAAATCGCCGTCGGTCTCGTTGTCCCACCACATGAAGCCCAGATAGCTGTTCATGACGTTGGTTCCGGGATGGACGTGGCAGACAATGCACTGGCTGCTGGGAATGGAAAGCGTGAACTGGTGCGCGATCGGATGCCCGCAGCAGTTCTTCGGAATCGTCGGGTCCGGGGAGAAACTCGTGCCGGCATTGCCAAAGCGGGCATAGGGACCCGAATGAACGGGTGAGCGATCATTGGCATAGATCACGTGACATCCGCTGCAGCCGCTCGATCGGTAGTCGCCGGCGTGATCGTTGGTTCCGAGAAAATTCAGCGTTGGATCGAGCAAACGGGTCTTTTGCAGACCGAGAAAAACCGGATCCGTGCGATTGGCCGTGCCCAAACCGCGATTGCTGAGACGGGTACGGGGCCGTCCGGGATCGTCTTCGGTTTCGGGAATGCCGGTTTCCGGCCGAAACCTGCCGCCCCGTTCGAAAATACGCAGAACGTTGGCTGGCTGGGAAATCTCGAACCGCGGCAGCGGGTCAAGATAGGGCAGCACCGCCCGCGAGTCCATTTCCTCGGCCGACGGCGGCGGAACATTTTGAATTCTCTGCGGCACACCGTTCATGCTGTAACTCTCGCCATAGCGTGGCCGCTTGTTGGGAACGGCGCCATTGTTGTAAAGCGCCGCGCCCCAGAGCATGCAGCCGTGAGTCATCATGCTCTTGCGGACGGCAAGGGTTTCCTGGGGATGGCAACCCCCGCAAGTCGTCGCGGCAACGCGCAAATCGCCCGGATTGAAGAACCGCACAAACTCCGGCGATTCATGGTTCAGCAAGGCATAAGAACGGACCGGATTGCCCGAGGGAGGCCAGGCCTCGGGGAATCGCGGATGGACGTGGGCCTTGGCGATGGTCGTCGCCAGCGGGTCGCCGCCGTGGCAATCGGTGCAGCCGAGCCGCACGACGGGCTTGCCGTCGATGCGCTTGCTGTGCATGTCGCCCACGCCCTGGTGACAGCACACACAGCCCTGGCTCTTGACTGCCGCATCGGCTTCCGTTTGCCGCAATAAATCGTAGCCGGAGGCGCCCGGCAATGTGGAATTTGGCGCCGGGGCATACTCCGCAGGCAGCGCAGCGACGCCTACGTTTGCCAGGCATGCGGAGAGGCATGCGAGGAACAAACCACGAAGACGAGCCGAAAATCCGTCAGGCACTGGGCACCATCCTTGCACGCAGTAATTCGAGTCTCCGGGCGGGATTATTGCCGGGCAATCCTAATAAGTCAACGTCACATCGACGAACCCGGCAAGTTGCGTGGGCACGCCCCCGTCGATGTTGTCGTAGAGGTCGTGGAAGCCCTGGCCGGGAATCAGGCCGGCAATGCCGCCGTCGATGATGCAGTTGTTATTCAAACTGGGGCGGTATTCGGCGCCGAGACTCAAGTCGGTGCCGATGTGTCGATGAATTTTCTCCTGAAACACGAATTGCTCCAGCACGTTCGTGCTATCGAACCAGAGCAAGTTGACGTTGCTGATGAGGCGAAGCTTCGGCGTGACCTCGAAATCCATGCCGAAATTCACCAGTTCCAGACCGGGATTCACGAAGTTCGCCTGCCCTTCGGCCTTCGCCGCGCGGAGGTCGGGCAGAAGACTGAAACGGTTGACCAGATTCACGCCCAGCAGCCCGATCTGCTGACGTTGCCAGTAGCTGAACTTGCCGCCGGCAAAATTGGGATCGTCGAGAATCGAGTCGAACCCCGTCGCCGCTCCACTACTGATGTTGTGATCGCCGGAGGCGTAGAGAAATGAGGTGCGGAATCTGACCCAGTCGCGGTCGTACGACAACTCCAAGGCGGCCATCCCTGCGGAAATCTGCACCGGGCGTCCCGCCAGGGGATTCATATCATCGTGACCACACACGTAGTAAACGGCATCGCTGACATTGATCGGGCCAATGTGCCCGTCGCCCGCAAAGCCGAAGTAATAGGCGTCGATCTGGTGGGGCTGGAAAATGCCCGATGGATCGGGCCGGACCAGAAAGCCGTTCTCGTCGAAATGCACGGTCGCCTTGTCGTGGTCGTAGTGGAAGCTGAGTTCCGCGGTATAGCCCGGAAAGACGAAGTCTTGCCGGTAATAATTCATGATCAGCACGTACTGGCCGCGATCGTTGAACGTGTTCAGCTCGCTGTCCGTGTCTTTTTCGAGTTGGTCGAAAAAGAGGACATTGAACTGGTCACGGTTGGAAAGCCGCGTCCCGAACAAACGAACGGCGCGGTTCGTGTCGTTGAAGATAAATCCTCGAAAGTCGCTGACGAAGGGCTGCGAGCCGATCCGCAGGGAAAGGAAGTCGTAATACGGGCTCGTGTCAGAGAGCTTGCTTTCCGCAAACCATTCCTGCAGCGCAAAATAGTCGCGGCCACGGGAAAGTCCGTCCTTCACGTCCGGACTGACAATGCCGAGTTCCGAGACCGTCAAATAATTGACGTTGAAAACGGGCTGAATGTGGACTCGCCAGTCGGTCGGCTTAAAGGCCGCGTCGCCGTGCGACAGATCCACGCCAAGCCTGAAGTACTGGGTAGCAAAGAACTGGTTCCCGTTGCCAATGAAATTGGTCTGAAGGGGATTCGACGTACTCTCGAAACTGGTCGCCGGAGTGGGAACTTGACGCGCTTCGAGCAGGGTTTCCGACGAGGCCGTGATTTCCAGGAAGGTGTGCTGCCCGATGATCGGGTAGTCGCCTTTGAAGACGTTCTGGTTATAAGGGTCCCACCAGTGGCCTTCCACGTAGGGGTAGTCGTCAACGGATGGATGGCCCTTGTCATAGCGGTCCCAAGCGGGAAAACCTAATCTCCAGCGGTCTTCAATCGGCACGAAGTCGTTGGTTTGTTGGTATTCGCCGGGAAGTACGCTGCTATGACCCGTATAGCCCAGCGGCGGGTCCATGGCTTGCTGAAAGAGAGGCTGGGGCTGTTCCATGCCTAGCGGCGGTGGCGTTTCGACCTCGCCGATCGGCGAGCGCAGGATCGGTGGACGCACGCTCTCTGGATCAGTAACCAGATTGGACACCCATGTTGCGAATTGCACCGACGACGTGCCATTCTCATCCTCGGTCCAAGCAGCCTTGAGAACCGCCTGAAAGTCGTCGGGCACCTCGGCATTGGACTTTTCCAATCCGCCGATGACCATCCAGGCGGAGGCAAAGAGGCAGGCAAAGGCCGCCGGCAAAGGCAAGCGCCACAAAGTTTTTCAAACCCTCAGAATGGCTAGGCATACAAGACCGTCTTTTCTTACGGAGAGTTCGACGAATGCCCGCTTACTGCCTGATATGCACTACTTCAGCTAAACCGTCATTGGGAATCTTTGATGGTTGTATCGACATTGAATTTGGTATCGGATCTATCACCGGAACAAGGTTATTCGAAAGAGCAACCTGTCGCCGAACCGCGGCAGCCTTTCTGCCTCTAATCGTTGCAGACGACAAACCAGGCAATATGGGGCAAGCTTGCTTTCACGACCAAATCGTCGAAGAATTATTGGCATAACCGACGAATTAGGTATTGCCAGACAAGTCCACGCAAAGGTGTTGACCAGTGTGCCTTGAGGATCGCGGTCATGGCCGATAGAAATACTCGAAGGACGGCGAAGAGGTCGCTCGTCATCGAGGCGCTCGAGCCTCGCCTAGCGATGACGGTAATGTACTTGTCCGATCCGGTGCTAACGACGGGTCAGGTGCAGTCGCTCCTGCAGCGGGCCGCCGCCGCGGCCAATACGCAAGCGGAGATCATCGCCGTGGTCGATCGGAATGGAGATATCCTCGGCGTCGGCGTGGGAAAGGGAGTCGTATTCTCCAGTACGGCCGAAGAGGTCTTTGCGATCGACGGCGCGGTCGCCGAGGCGCAGACCGCCGCCCTGTTCTCCAGCGACTTTCCTGACGGTTCGCCGTTGTCATCACGAGCCATTCAGTTCATCAGCCAGTCGACGATCACGCAGCGCGAGGTCGATTCCAGCCCGGAAAGCGCGAACCCGACGACGGAAGGGCCGGGATACGTGGCCCCGATCGGCGTCGGCGGCCTGTTTCCGCCGGGAGTCGCAGACACCGCGGATGCCGACCTCTTCGGGATCGAGGGCACGAATCGTGACACCCTCATGAACCCCGGGCGGTTCAATACGCCGACCTACGTGACAGGATTCAACGCGCTGATTTCGTATGGGCAGGCCTCGGGTCTCCTGCCGAGCGCCCAACCGCGCGGACTCGGAACCCTTCCCGGCGGCGTTCCAATCTATGAGAGCAACGATTGTGTCGGCGGCATCGGCGTGTTCTTCCCCGGCCCTGATGGCTATGCGTCCTTTGAGCAAAACAATTTGCCGGGCAGCCATCAGACCCAAGTTCAGAGAGAGAATTCGCCGCTGTGCCAGGAGGCCGAATGGATGGCGTTCGCCGCCGTAGGCGGAAGTACCGGCGCCGGCGCTCCGGTCGGCGCAATCAATGGGGTGCCCGCGCTTCCCAACTCGTTCAATATTCCGTTCCTCCCGGGCGGTATCAGCCTGGGAGGCATCACGGTCGATGACTTTGGCGCCCACGGGACCTATTTCGGTCCGCTGGCTGTGAAGCACGAGGGGTCGCTGGTTCGCCCCGGCGGCACGGCCAGCAACGCAACGTACTCGCTGGTCGGCGCCGCTCAAGCGGTGCCCTATGGATGGCTGCTCGCGCCTCGGGCGAGCCCCGACGGATCGTCCTCGCTCACCGTGGCGAACGTCACAACCATCATCGATCAGGGAATTACGGAAGCCAATCTAGACCGCTCGCAGATTCGTTTGCCGCTGGGCAGCACGCCGAGCATGGTGTTGTGCGTCACGGACCAGGACGGAAACATCCTCGGTCTGTACAGCATGCCGAACGAGACCGTGTTTTCCCTCGGCGTCGCCGTGGCCAAGGCCCGCAACATGGCCTATTACGACGGCCCGAACCTGCAGCCAAGCGATCAACTGGCCGGCATTCCCGTAGGCACGGCATTCACCAACCGAACCTTCCGCTATCTGGCCGAACCGCGATATCCCGAGGGCGTTGGCAACACGCCAGGGCCCTGGTCGAGCCTCAACGACCCGGGCATCAACCCGGCAACCGCCGAGGATTCAGGGCCTGCACTGCCGGCCTCGGTCTATATGCAGAATTCGACGAGCGAACTTGCTTACGCGGCATTCGATGCGAACAGCAATTTCCGCGAGTTGACTACACCGGCGAACGCAAATAATCAGAACGGCGTGGTGTTCTTCCCGGGCTCCGCGGGGGTCTACCTGGGCGGGACACTGGTTGGCGGGTTCGGGGCCAGCGGCGACGGCGTTGACGAGGATGACGTGACAACCTATGCGTCGGTCGTTGGTTTCGATCCGCTCACCTCGAAAAGAGTCGACCAATTCTTCTATCGTGGCGTCCGTCTGCCCTACCAGGAGTTCGACCTCAATCCGCGGAACAAGTAATGATGACTGGAAACAGAACCTGGCTACTATCGATCCTGGCGATCGCATTCCTTCTCGTCGCCTCGGGGTGGTGTGCCGCGGAAGCGTCGACGCCCTGTGCGGAAACGCCCTGCGAAAGTCATTGTCGGGCCGGATGTCCGCACGTCGTCTCCCATCTCGCGCGGCCTTCCGACACGCCCAATTACTGCGGATACTATGTCGGTGGCGGCGCCGCCGTACATGGCCAGCCGCGATGTGCGAACGAGGGCACTTGGGGCTGGGACTACGGCGGCCTGCTTCCGAAACGGGTCGCCCTGGACTGGTGGCACGGCGCGCATGCTCAGGGTGGCGGCGGAGCCTATGCGACAGACCACAAGTGATCCGGCTATTTTCCCGGCAATTCCCATATCGGATTGAATTCCGCGGTGGGTGAAAGCAGGCACGTGGCCGCGCGGGAAAGCAAGAGCAGGCACGGGCCATCGTCCGGCCATTTCTCCAAAAGACCGCTCAAGACGTGTGCCGCGCGGCGGAAATCGCGGCACTCGAACGCCGCCAGGGCCGTCTCGTAGCCTTGCTTCAACTCGGTCCAGCCGGATTGGTCCGAGGCCGCCAATTCATGGAGTTCCACCGGTTCGACGATATTGACCACGCGAACCTGGCAGAGACGGCGGCTCAAGAAATCCGCTGCGAGCTGGGAATGCGTCGCACCGGTGACCAGGATCGGTGAACGCAAGTACCTGGTGGCGCCTTGCACGCGGCTGGCAAGGTTGACCGTGTTGCCCAACGGACCGTATTTGAATTTATGGTGTGACCCCGTGTTGCCCACGCTTGCAATCCCGGAATTGACGCCGATCCCCAGCGCCATGGGCTCTTGCAGAATCGTGCTCCATCGCTGATTGATGCCCGGCACCGCCCTGAGCATGTCGAGCGCTGCCAGGCACGCGAGCCGGGCATGGTCCGGTTGTACCGCGGGAGCGCCCCACATGGCCACGAGCTCGTCGCCGATATAATCGACCAACACCCCGGCATGCGCGAGAACGCAGTCCGAAAGCACGCCCATGACGTCGCCGATCCATTGTACCGTCCCGCGCGGGCCCAGGCGTTCGCTGATGCGGCTGAAACCGCGAATATCGCAAAACAGAAGCGAGACTTCGACGTCCCGCCCTTCCAGCAAATCGGGCTGCAGGCTGAGTTGCTCGGACAGCTCGCGCGTGAAGAACTGCTCGAATTGGACACGAGCCGTAAGCGCGGCTTGCTCCTGCTGCAGGCGTGCCATTCCGGCCGCCACTCCGTTGGCGATCAGTTCGACCAACATCGCCTCCAATTCGCTGATGAGCTCTGGATCAGAGAGCCTTCCGGTCCGCCGGCGATCGCCGTAAACGGCGCCGATGACCTCGCCATTGGCGGCGAGAAGCGGCGTCGCCACAACTGCGGTAACGCCGGCCAGACTGTCCTTCTGCTCGGCCACGATGCTTGGCAACTCCCAAAACGTCCGCTTTTCTCCGCGGACTTTGTTCAGGACGCTGAGGCTGGGACGCCAATCGTCTTCTGCGATCTGTAGCGATCCCGATGCAAAGGCGCGCGTTTGCCAGCGGTCATTTTCCAAGAGCAGGACCCGGCCCGTATCCAGGCCGATGATGTCGACCACGGCTTGTGCGGCTTTTTGGAAGAAATCGGCCGAGCAGGCCGCACTCTGGAAGACTCCCATGGAAGTTTGCAGCCAACGCAAGACCTGCCTGTTCAGTTCACCGGCTGCGGTCGATTGCTCGCTCAGGCCCGGAAATCTCTGCAGCGCGGAAAATTGCAGGCTGGGCGGGGAGGTGACGTCCGCCAGGCCGCGGACGTTGCCGGCCTCGGCCTCGATCTCCTGGACGCGAACGGCCTTCTTGCCGAGGGACAACACAATCGGAAGTTGTGCCTGCCGAACGCCCTTGGGTTCCAACGGCGGCCCATTTTCCATGCCGATGGGCAGGGTGCCGCTGAGATTCTCGATCCGCATCGATCCGTCGGACTGGCGCTCGAGCAAGGCGTGCCGGCGCGAAATGTCGGTCGCCTTAAGCTCGGCGATGACCAATCGGGTGAGCGGGCCGTTGGAGTATTTGCTGAACGGTCCCTGCTCCCCCACGACCTGGCGGCCCAATTCCAGCGGACCTACGCAGGTTTCGCTATGGACCAGCCGCTGGTGTTCGTAAATACGAATCTGCCAGGAAACGCCCATCAAATTCCTCGCGGCAAGTTGCTGATTGCCCGGTGACCTGTGCCAGGCACCGAGTCCTATACGAAGTTATTATACGACCCCTGACTGCGTTCGTAATCATGGGCGAATAATTCGGATTTTTAAGATTGTATCATGGAATCGATTGTGCCGATCAAGATAACTGGTGTAACCTTTAATTGCTGGAAACCGCCATGAAACAGATTTCACAACCCGGGTTCATCTCCCTGGGGGTGCTTGCGATCGTCGTGGCCATGAGCCGCTTTCGCCCGAAGCGACGATTCGCCCCGGTCGATGTTGAAGGGAATTGACGAACTTCAAGCCCAGGCGCCATCGGCCGCTGGCGATGGCCAGAGTCCTGCGAGCAAGGAAAATAAGGCCGAGAACGCTCCCGTTGCCCCCTCGCCCGATACGCCCGCACCACTCCTCCAACGCCCGATAATGGGTCCGAAGCAGCCCGCGAGGAATCGGCGGCCAGTGTCGCTACCAGCTTTGCTCCCAACATGATCGGCGATATGGGAGGAGGTCCGATTTTTCGAATCACGATCCCGAAGGATATCACGCATCCAGGTTTCGCCAATCTCCAAGCTCCCAGCCCTAGCGCCAGCATCCTCGGGGCCCAAAGGCTTGCGGATAACGACTGCACCTTGCCCACCGACCGCGTGTTCGGCGATTACAGCTACTTCCACGACGCCCAATTGGCAGCGCCGACCGACGCCAATCGCTTCGTGCCGGGCTTTGAGAAGACCTTCCTCGATGGACGCATGTCCGTGGAAATGCGCTTTCCCATGGGCATCCTGGAATCCAATGACTTGGTTGCCGGTAGCTCGACCTTCGGCACGGCAGGGCAGTTCGGCGACCTGCAAGTCATTGTCAAGGCGATTCTCCTGGAGGAGGATACTTGGACGCTGGGCATGGGAATGGGAGTCTCGGTTCCAACGGCTCCGGATGTCAATATCAGCCCTGCCACTGGCACGCAACTGATGAAGATCGCCAACAACTCGACGCACCTGCTTCCCTACGCCGCATTGCTCGTCAAGCCCAACGACGACTGGTTCGGCCAGGCATTCGTACAGGTCGACGTCGCCGCCAACGACAATCCTGTCTCCGCCAACCTGACTGGAGCAGGTTTGACCTCCATGGGAGACATCTACGATCAGACTCTGATCTTTGCGGACGCCGCGGTTGGCCGCTGGCTGTTCCGCAATCCGGACCGAAGGTTTTCCGGACTCGCAGCGGTTGTCGAAGCGCATTATACGGGTGGACTCAATGCTCCTTCGACTATAGGGACTGGCGGCTTCTCGATCGGATACAACACGGCGCAATTCAATGTCCTGGATGTCATCGTCGGCGCCCATGCGGTTATTGGCAACACGACCGTTACGGCGGGCTACGCGACGCCCGTCACGGACGATCGATTCTCTGACGGCGAACTCCGCTTCTTCGTAAACCGGAAGTTCTAATTGGGTCAGGAGTTGCCCTCGTCGATCCGGACCGATATTATTCATCGGGCCGGATTTCCACATTTTCGAGGGGCTTATGGGCGCACCCAGTCACGATCGCAATCTGCTTTTCGGCATTCTGGCCGTGCAAATGGATTTCATCAGCCGGGACGCCTTGGTTACGGCCATGAACGCCTGGGTCTTGGCCAAGGATAAACCGCTGGGAGAAATCCTGGTTTCTCAAAAGGCCTTGGCCGCCGACCGCCGCACGCTGCTCGAGGCGCTGGTCCAGGAACACCTCAAACAGCACGGCAACGACGCGGAAAAGAGCCTGGCGGCGGTCAGTTCGCTGGGCTCCGTGCCAGACGATCTCCGGCGGATCGCCGATCCGGAAGTGCAGGCATCGCTGGTCCATCTCGCCGCCACGCGTCCGCCGGTTGATCCTCACGCCACGCGGGCGCTATCCGTCGGTAGTTCCACTTCGCAAGGCACGCGCTTCCGCATCCTTCGCCCTCATGCCCGGGGGGGGCTGGGGCTGGTCTCGGTGGCCCGCGATGAAGAATTGCAGCGCGAGGTCGCGCTCAAGGAAATCCAGGAACGGCATGCCGACGATCCCGATAGCCGCTCCCGCTTCCTGCTGGAAGCGGAGATTACCGGCGGCCTGGAGCACCCGGGCATCGTGCCCGTCTACGGCCTGGGCCAGTATGCCGATGGACGGCCCTACTATGCCATGCGCTTCATTCGCGGCGACAGCCTGCAGGAGGCCGTGGCTCGGTTCCACAGCAGCGCGAACAAACAGCTCGATTCCGGCGAGCGCGCCGTGGAACTCCGCGCACTTCTGGGCCGCTTCCTCGACGTCTGCAATGCCATCGCCTACGCCCACAGCCGCGGCGTATTGCACCGCGACTTGAAGCCGGGCAACATCATGCTCGGGCAATATGGCGAAACCCTGGTCGTCGACTGGGGGCTGGCCAAGCCTCAAGACCCGTCGGCCTTGAAGACGGAATCGGCGGAAGGACCGATTCGGCCAAGTTCCCTGGGCAGCTCGGCGGCGACGCTCATGGGCTCGACGGTTGGAACGCCACAGTATATGAGTCCCGAGCAGGCCGCCGGCCGGCTCGATCTGCTTGGCCCGGCCAGCGATGTATACAGCCTGGGCGCGACGCTCTACTTCCTCCTGACCGGTCGTGCGCCAATCGAAGGCCTGAACGTGGAAAGCATCCTGCAGAACGTGCAGCGGGGCGAGTTCTCGCCTCCGCGCGCGGTCAACGGCCAGATTGCCCGTCCTTTGGAAGCAATCTGCCTGAAGGCCATGGCACTGAAGCCCGAAGATCGCTACCAATCGCCCAAGGATCTTGCCGGCGACGTGGAGCACTGGCTGGCGGACGAGCCGGTCTCGGCCTATCGCGAGGGGTTGCCTGCCCAAGCGGCGCGGTGGGGCCGCAAACATAAGACGTTGGTGGTCAGTTCCTTCGGCGTGGCCGTGGCAGCGGCCATCGCCCTGGCGGTGACTACCGTACTCGTCAAGCAACAACAGGCGTTGACGGAAGCGGCCCGGCAAAAGGCGGTGGAAAACTTCCAAGAGGCCGAAGCGGCCCGCGATCAGGCCCGACGGCGGTACCAACTGGCGCTGGATGCCTTCAACGACATGGTCTTCGGCATCCAAACCAAGCTCGAAGCCCGCCCCGACACGGAAGATCTGCGCAAGGACTTATTGGAAAACGCTCGCAAAGGCCTGCAAAAGTTGCTCCAGGAGGCCCAGCGGCAAGGCAACCCGGACCAGACGCTGGTCTGGACCTACTTCCGCATGGGCGACGTGGATCAGGTGCTGGGCAATACGCAGGATGCCAAAAAAGAATACGCCAGCGGCGCCGAAATCGCCAAGAAACTCGCGGAGGCCGATCCGCACAACTCCCAAGCTCAAAGCGACCTGGGCATCAGCTACGTCAACCTCGGCAACATCGCGCAGCAGTTGGGCCAGACGCAGGAGGCCGTTGATTCTTATCATAAGGTGTTGACGATCCGTCAGCGCCGGGCGGAGGCCGACCCCAAGGATGCCAAGGCCCAACGCGGCCTAAGCATCACCTACGAACTGCTCGGCGACGTGACGAGGCGTTCGGGCCAGACGCAGGAGGCGCTGGACTTCTACCGCAAAGCGTCGGCGATCCGTCAGCAACTGGCGGACGCCAACGCCGCGAACGTCCAGGCCCAATACGACCTGAGTGTCAGTTGCGAGCGGCTGGGCGACGTGACCAGGCAGTTGGGCCGGACGCAAGAGGCCCTCGATTTCTACGAGAAGTCGAAGGCAATCCGCGCGCGGCTGGCCGTCGCCGACCCCAAGAACGTTCAAGCCCAACGCAACCTGAGCGTCAGCTACGAACGGCTCGGAGAAGTGACGCAGCAACTGGACCGGATGACGGAGGCACGGGAGTTCTATCGGAAGGCAGAGGAGATCTGCGTGCGATTGGCGGAGGCCGACCCCAAGAATGCCCAAGCTCAACGCGACCTCGGCGTCAGCTACAATTGTCTCGGCGACCTCTCGCGGCGGCAGGGGCAGGCCGCGGAGGCCCTGGATTTCTACCGGAAAGGATTGGCGATCTGCTCGCGTCTGGCCGACCTGGACCCGAAGAATGCCCAGGTCCGGAATGACCTGACCGTCAGTTGCGAGAGGCTCGGCGACGTGACGGGGCAGTTGGGCCGGACGAAAGAGTCGCGCGAATACTACCAAAAGGCGAGGGAGATCCGTGCCCGCCTGGCAGATGCCGACCCCAAGAATGCCGAGGCCCAACGCAACCTGACCATCAGTTACAACAAACTCGGAGCCGTCTCGCGGCAGTCGGGCCAGAAGTTGGAATCGCTGGACTTCTACCAGAAGTCGCTGGCGATCCGCGAGCGACTGGCGGATGCCGATCCCAAGAACGCCCAGACCCAACGCGACCTGGCCTTCAGTTGCGAGAAGCTCGGCAATGTAATGCTGCAGTTGGGCCGGGCACAAGAGTCGCTCGATTTCTACCGGAGGGCGCAGGCGATCTATGAGCATCTGTCGGAGGCCGACCCCAGGAATGTCGATGCCCAACGCGACCTTGCGGCAGGCTGTTACCATCTGGCTTGCGGCTTCGCCCGCCTGAGTGCCAGTGCCGGCAAGGCTGCCCAAGCAAAGAACGCGCAGCAAGCGATCGACTTCTTGCGACAGGCGGTCGCCAAGGGCTTCAGGGATCTCGGCCGCCTGAAGGTGGACAAAGACCTCGACGCCCTGCGCGAGGGAAGACTTCAAGAGGCTCGTTGCGGAATTGGAGCAAGCGAAGATGTAGGGTGGGGCAAGGTCGCGGAGGGTTGGTGGGCCGTCGCAAACCGGGCCAAATCCGCGACCGACGGCCCACCAACACCCGGTTTTCTCGTCCCACCCTACGGCCTGACGCTTACGTCGTACCGTTCCTTGGCGACCTTGGCGACGCCGGCCAGGAACTGCGGGTGCTCGTGCAGGATGCGCTGAAAGTCTGCCTTGTCGAGTACGAACAAATCGCAACCGGTCTTGGCGCGGACAGTGGCCACGCGCGGCGTGGAACGCAGGAGGGCGATTTCCCCGAAGAAATCGCCGTCCTTGAGCGTCTTCACGCGGCTCCCGGCTTCGTCGAGCACCTCCACTTCGCCGCGGGTGATAAGATACATCTCTCGCCCGATGGCGCCCTTCTCGATGATCTTCTCTCCCGCCACTGCCTGCTGGGGACGGAGCGACAGCGCGACCTGCGAGAGGAAGAGCGGGTCACCATCCTTGAAGATGGCCACCTTCTTGAGCGTCTCCTCGGTGACGACTTCATGCCAGCACCGGCCGTCGCGCTGGACGAGGTCCGCTGCCGCCTTCGGGCCCCAACTACCGCGGGCGTAGTTCGGGAATCCAGTGGCGGGTGTCGCGTTCCAGTAATCCACCAGCGGCTGGGCCACGCGCCATGCCGCCTCGACCAGATCGCCGCGCGAGAAGAGCGTGGCATCGCCGCGGTTGCAGGAGTAGAGCATCACCTCGTACCCGGTGTAGCGCGGACCCTTGAACGCATCGCCGTATCCGAAGCGCATGTGCACCGGCTGGAGTTGCAGCGTCGGCCCGGGAATCTTGGCGAGGAACTGAACTTCAATCCCTTCGTAGGGCTGGATGTGGAAGATCAACCGGTTGGCGCTGAGGGACCGGATCGCGGTGCCGCGGAACTGCGCCAGCGGGGCCTTTCTGAATTCCACCACGATCTCGGTTCCGCGCTTCCAAAGGGCTTTTCCGGAGCGCAGATAGATCGGCACGCCTTCCCACCTCCAGTTGTCGATGTGCAACCTTACGGCCGCGTACGTTTCGGTCTTGGATTCCGGGTTGACGTCCTTCTCCTCGCGAAACCCGGGCTTGAGGACCTTCCCGGCGTCATCGACTTGGGGGCCGTACTGGCCGCGGACAACGTACGTCGCGACTTCCTCGGGCGTGTAGACTCGTACCGCCTGCAAGAGCTTGGCCTTCTCGTTGCGGATCGCATCCGCCTGGAACGACCCCGGCGTCTCCATGCAGAGGTACGCCAGCATCTGGAACATGTGGTTCTGCATCATGTCCTTGAGGACGCCGGACTGGTCGTAGTACGCGCCGCGCCCCTCCACGTCAACGGCCTCGGCGACGTTGAACTGGATGTTGTCGACGTTGTTCTTGTTCCAAAGCGGCTCGAACATCCCGTTGCTGAAACGGAACGCCAGCAGGTTCTGAACGGTCTCCTTGCCCAGGTAATGGTCGACGCGGTAGATCTGGTCTTCGCCCCAGTGGGCCAGCACGTCCCGATTGAGCTGCAGCGCGGACTTGAGGTCTGTGCCGAAAGGTTTTTCGACGATGATCCGCTTCCAGCCGGGGCCTTCCTTAAAGCCGGATTGGTTCAGGCTGTCGCAGAGCAGCCCGAAGAAACGCGGCGCCACGGCGAAGTAGAAGAGGACGTTGCCGCGGGCCTGGTACTGAGCGTCCAGGCTGGCAACCTGGTCCTTGAGCCTCCGCACCGCATCCATGTCGCCGAACGTCGACGGGAGGTAATGGAACCGGCGGACCAGCTTATCCCACTTCGCCTGGTCGAACTCATTGCGCGTGTGGAACTTCTTGATATCCTCGTTGATCCTCGCGCGGAACTGTTCGGTGGTGAGTTGGTCGAGGGCGGTGCCGAGCAGGGTGAAGTTGTCGCCGAGAAGCCCATCGCACTCCAGGTTGTAGAGCGCGGGAACGAGCAGGCGCTTGGTCAAATCGCCCGAAGCGCCGAAGACCAACATCACGCACGGGTCGCTGGACGGATCTTCGGTCTGAGCATCCGTTGCGGACCCTCCGCTCACCTGGGACGTTTCGAGCATTGGTATTTCTCCTTGAATGGCCCATGGGCTGCTGGCAGGAATGACGGGATCCTCAATGCTTCAAGAGATCTCACCGCGCTATGCGCGACAAGCAATTCCACGGTCACGCTCCGTTTTTTGCCGTCGAGCGGCTTCGTTGGCCAAGCGCGTCATAGGCAGCGTATTTATACAATTCGCCCAAGGTTGGGGCAAGTGCCAGGACTTCCCTGCGCTGCCCCACCCAACGGCGAGAAATGCGGGCTAAGCGCGGTGCCATGTCAGGCACCATGAGGACACGGTGCCCGCGCCGCTTAGGCATGCCACCCAGCACCGGCACATCTCTCCAATGGATGGGCGGCGATGCCGGGCTTGAAATCAGTTTACCGTTGCCTAAGATTGCAAATGGAATATCTCACACTTCGAAAAGTTGTCGGCGAAGCAGAATGGCAACCAAAGAGCATGACCGATTGGCGGAGATTCGTGACGATGCGACGTCCTGGCGACGGTGGGGGCCGTACCTCTCGGATCGGTCTTGGGGTACCGTTCGCGAGGATTATAGCGCTGACGGGAACGCCTGGGACTACCTCCCCTTCGATCGCGCCGCGGCGAAGGCCTATCGCTGGGGCGAGGACGGAATAGCGGGCATTTGCGACCGATACCAATTATTGGTGTTCGCTCCAGCCTTTTGGAACCATCGGGATTCGATCATCAAAGAACGCCTTTTCGGACTGGTCCCGTCGCAGGGAAATCATGGCGAAGATGTGAAGGAATACTATTACCACCTTGATAATACTCCGACCCATTCCTACATGAAGTTTCTGTACAAATATCCACAGGCCGCCTTTCCATACAAGAAACTTGTGCAAGAAAACCGACGGCGATTGGGAACGGGCCCGGAGTTCGAGCTTGTCGATACGGGCATCTTCCAGGAGAATCGCTACTTCGATATTTTCGTCCAGTACGCCAAGTCTTCGCCCGAAGAGATCGTCGCACGCATCGAAGCCGTGAATCGCGGCCCGGAGGCGGCCGCCCTGGACATCCTTCCCCACCTTTGGTTTCGCAATACGTGGGCATGGGGACCCGGAAGCTGGGGGCCGGGCGAGCACGCCGAGCCGGCGATCCGGCCGGGGCCGCACGGCAAAGATTTCATCAGTCTTCTGACCGACGACTCCAAGATGGAAGAATTGACCAATGTCCCGATTCGTTATCGTCTGGGACCGCGCGTTCTCTACGGGCCTCCGGGCGGGGCGATGATCTTTACCGATAACGAGACGAACGGCGAGGTGGTCTATGGCTCCGGTAATTTGAGCCGCAAACCCTATTGCAAAGATGCGTTCCATCGATGGCTGATTCACAAGGAGGACTGCATCAATCATGAACAGACCGGCACCAAGGCGGCGATCCACTATCGTTTCCAGGGCGTGCCGCCGGGCGGGTCCGCGGTGCTGCGATTCCGCCTGTCGGAAGATCCGGCGATTGTCGCTCCATTGGCCGATGTCGACAGCGTGATCGCACTTCGACGAGCCGAGGCGGACGCGTACTACGAAACCATTCACCCGCCGCAGGCTAGTGAAGACGAACGGCGGATCCAGCGTCAGGCGCTCGCTGGCTTGCTCTGGACGAAGCAGAGCTATATTTTCAACGTGCACCAATGGCTCGACGGCGACGATCCAGGATCGCCCCCGCCGGCAGCCCGGCGCTCGATTCGCAACCAGCACTGGCGGCACCTCAATTCGATGCGGGTGATGACCGTTCCCGACAAGTGGGAATACCCGTGGTTCGCCACGTGGGACCTGGCGTTTCACTGCGTCGTCTTCGCCTTGATTGATGCCCAGTTTGCCAAGGACCAGCTCAAAGTCCTGCTCTTCGAGCAATTCCAGCACCCCAACGGGCAACTTCCCGCCTACGAGTGGGATTTCTCGGATCTGAATCCGCCGGTCCATGCCTGGGCTGTCTGGCGCGTGTACAACATGGACCGAATTCGCAGCGGAAAGGCCGACCGCGATTTTCTCGAGCGCTGTTTCCATAAGCTGCTCATCAATTTCACTTGGTGGGTAAACAAGGTCGATCGCGCGGGCAACAACATTTTTGAAGGCGGGTTCTTGGGGCTCGACAATATCGGGATCTTCGATCGCAGCCAACCCCTGCGCAACGGCGCCGTGCTCGAGCAAGCCGATGCCACAGGATGGATGGGGATGTATTGTTTGAACCTGATGCGCATCGCATTGGAGTTGGCCAAGGAGGACCAGACGTATGAGGACCTGGCCACGAAGTTCTTCCAACATTATGCCTACGTCGCATCGGCCATGAAACACATGGGCGAACGCGATTACCAACTCTGGGACGAAGAGGACGGCTTCTTCTACGATGTCTTACGCTATCCGGACGGTCGCTTCGAGAAGCTTCGCATCCGGTCGCTGGTGGGGCTGATCCCCCTTTTTGCCGTGGAACGGCTGGAAGCCGGTTGGATCAAGCCGTTCAAGGATTTCTCAGCCTGCTTGGAGTGGTTTCTCAAGAACCGCGGCGATCTGATCCGAGGGGTCGTGCACACGATCGAGAAGAAGGGCGATGTGACGCACATCTTGACCATCGTGAATGAAGCCCAACTGACCCGGATCATGCAGCGTGTCTTCCATCCGCGGGAATTCCTCTCGCCCTATGGCCTGCGCAGCATGTCGAAGCACCATCAGGCCCAGCCTTTCGAATGCGGCGGAAACCGTGTCTGCTACGAACCGGCTGAAGCCGAATCGAAAATCAAGGGTGGCAACTCGAATTGGCGGGGGCCGATCTGGTTTCCAACCTGTTTTCTCCTGATCGAATCGCTGCGCAAATTGGCAAAGGCGTACGGCGACGACTTCCGCGTCTTTCTGCCGGAGATCAGCGAGGGAGCCCATACGTTTCCGGAAATGGCGCGCGTCGTCGCCCAGCGCATGATCCGGCTCTTTACCAGGGACGCGTTCGGCCGACGGCCATGTTTCGGCGGCAACCGGACATTTCAGGAAGACCCTCATTGGCGCGACCATCTCTTGTTCTACGAATATTTCCATGCCGATACCGGGGCCGGACTCGGCGCGTCGCACCAGACGGGCTGGACGGCCTTGGTGGCCTGCCTGATCGATGAGTGGCGGCGATAAAGCGTGGTTGCTTCAGGGTGGAGCCAGACGGCGAAAGCCGTGGAAAAGCACAACCAGCAGGAACAAGAGGTTTCGCGGCAGGACGGCCAACCAGGGATAGGACACTTCGCCGAGCGGGTGTCCCGAATGAAGTTGATTCCGAAGTCGATCAGCGACGGAGCGGAGCAATCGCACGGAGCGGGGCCAGTCGATGATGCCCTGGAGCCACGGTTCGGGGATCTTGGCTGCGCCCGCCGTGGCGCCGGCCAGGGCTCCGGCGATCGCTCCGACCGTATCCGTGTCACCTCCGCAGTCCAAGGCCGTCTCCACCGTGGCACGGAAATCACCGTAATGCCGAAGCCAGGCGTAAACGGCGACAGGGACCGTGTGGTAGATGTAGCCGGTCACACCTTTGGTCAGCCCGAGCGAGCAGGCAAAGTCCGTCACGGAAGCCTTGGTCGCGAAGGCTGCTTCCATTTCTTCGATCCACCGACACCATAGTTGATCTTGGGACGCCAATTTTATCAACAGTGGCGCGATCATTTCCGCGCAAGGCGGCGAGGCCGGATCATGCTCGACGGCCCAAGCTGCCACTCTGGCGACCGCCCCGGCGCCGACCGCCGCTTTGGGATCAGTATGGGTAAGCTGCGTGGAGGCCAGGACAAAACGCCCCAGCAATTCCGGCTTGTCGTGGAAGTAGCCACCGATGATGGCGCTTCGCATGGCAGGGCCGTTGCCCGCGGAGAATACCCCGCTTCGATTGGGCGGGAAACCCAGCCACAGTTTCACGCACGCGCGGGCCGTGGCCATGCCGATTCCGGCCGGCAAACCGGCGAACCACCAGCGCAGGTGCCAGGCCAACCGGCGTTGGAAGGCGTCGGCGTCGGCCGGATACCTCAAGAGCGATTGGGCTACGAACAAGGTGTGTTCGGTATCATCGCTCAGCATACCGCGGCCGAAGAACAGCCGGTGTCGCCACGGACCTGGCATAAGCCGTCGCCGCCGCCCCGGCGAAAGCCCTTCGGCCGGCAACCCCAAGGCATCGCGCACAGCGGTTCCCAGCAGGATTCCGGCCAGGCGGTCGTTCAAATTTGGGCTCGCTTTTGTCAAATTGGGATTTCCTGCCAAGTCTTATGGCCTTGCAGAGTAGTCCGAAATGATTCGATAACCCGCGTAACATGCTCGTAAGTTTCGGTGTTGAGGATCTCTTCCAAATAGAACACACGCTTTGCCACTGCGCTCAAGTCGAAGCACCAGTAGAATGTCATTAGCGGGTTGATCCACAGGCTGTTGCCTCCGGTCAACCGAGTGGAATGATAAGCGCCGAAATGGCCTTCCAGAGCGGATAAGATAGAGCTGCAAACAATGCTCGCATGATCCTCCGACATGTCGTTGCGAACCGCCGTGCAAGCGTCGATGTACCGAGCAACGGCTGGCATTGACTTCAAGAGCGAGACTGCACCGAGGAAATTCCCCTCGCGCGTCAGATTGGCAACTGCTTCCAGGACCTGACTATGACATATACCATGATACCAGTCTACGCCGAAACCCAGGCAAACCAGGAACTTCCGAGCAACATTAACTTGATGGACGGCTGCGATGCTTGTCATATCTTCGCCTGGTGTACCAAGACCAGCTTCGTCGCCGCGCATCAGACTGTCTGTCCCACCATCCACGAGGATTATCGTATCAAGGTTGAGTTCTTCGGCGAGTTTCTGGTAAGCGTCTCGCAATGGTTGGACGCCCGTTCGATGAGAGGCATAGATGGACACCTCTTCGCCCTGGGTCCGAAACCACTTGCACAACATCTTTTCAGGAAAATAGTTAAGGTAAGCCTGTGAGTCGGCAGTAACTTCCACGCAAACCGGCGTCACCCATCGCCCAACCGACGGAACAAGGCTGGCGAAGGAAAGGTTCGCCAAGAAGGCATCCCGTCCAGATTCGTGCAATAGAAAGTAGAGTGGCAGGCCACTGAACAAATCGAAGCCACCGCCGGCACCTGCGATCAGGACACGGCGACTGTCACTCAGTTTCTGGAAGAATGGGAGATCAAAGCCGCTAATCGGGTTCATGTAAGGAACTCTTCTTTGACAGTGAGTTTTGAAGGATCAAGGCACTACAGACATCTCCATAGCCTCATTCCTCCCTGGGAAATTGCAGGTAGGTGGGCGGCACCGTCTCGGTGAGCCAGACGCCGTTTTCAGACCGGAAGAACCGATGGCCGTCGCGCTGCATGCGTCCCGCCTCGACCACCAGTACCACCGACCGGCCACGGCGCTGGCCGACGCGAGCGGCTGTTTCACGGTCTGCCGACAAGTGGACGTGATGCCGGTTGCCGCGTATCAGACCTTTTTCGCGGATCGAGTCGAGGAATCGCTCGACCGTGCCGTGGTACAGCAGTTCGGGCGGTTCGATGGGCACGAGGCCCAGATCGACCTCGACGCTGTGCCCCTGGTTCGCGCGTATGAGCCGGCCATCCGGCGAGAAGGAAAACCGCTTCTTGTCGTTCGTGGCGACCACCTCGTCCAACTGCTCCCGGCTGATCGACTGCCCGTGGCGGGCCGCCGCGGCCACGAGTTCGTCAACCGGGACCCAGCCCTCGGCATCCAGCGTGATGCCAATCGCCTGGGGATTGTGACGAAGCACGAAACTGAGGAACTTGCTGATTTCGACGAGTTGCCTGTTCATAATAGGTCCATTCCTTAGACTATGACCACTCCCCGTCGGCGCATCTCTTCGACGGCTCGCTGAACATCACCTTCGCGAAGCTCCACTCCGCGGCAGCCGTCTTCCAAGAGGTGCGTCTTGAATCCTAACGCCACGGCGTCCAGGGCGGTCGCCTTGACACAATAGTCGGTCGCCAGGCCGCACACGTAGACATCGGTCACACCTTGATCCTTCAGGTATTCTCCCAGGCCGGTCGATGTGCGACGGCCGTTGTCAAAGAAACCGCTGTAGCTGTCAATGCTCGGGTCGGCGCCCTTGCGGAACACACGGGCGATTCGCGAGCGGTCGAGCCGCGGATGCAGTTCGGCCCCTAGCGTATTCTGGACGCAGTGGACCGGCCAGAGGATCTGCGGCAGGCCGGCCAGTTCGATCTTCTGGCCGGGACTGTGACCAGGGTGATTGGCGGCAAAGCTGCCGTGATCGGCTGGGTGCCAATCCTGCGTGGCCACTACCAGGTCGAACTTGGGTTGCATACGATTGATGACCTCGACGACCCGATCGCCCTCCCGCACCGGCAGCGCACCGCCCGGACAAAAGTCGTTCTGCACATCAACGATAATCAGCGCTTTCATCGTTATCCTCCTGTCACAGCTCAAACAAAAACCCCTGCTTGACCAGTTTCCGGTACTTCGTTTCGTCGAAGCGGTAGAGCCGTGCGGCCCGGTGGGCGACGTCCTGCTCGATCTCGTCGGTCTCCTCCAGGAATCCCATCGTGAGGACCTTGCGGCGGAAGTTCCGCTTGTCCAAGGGCCGTTCCAGGATCGTCTCGTAGAGATGCTGAAGTTGCGAGAGCGTGAACTTCGTCGGCAACAACTCGAAGCCGATCGGCTGGTAACGGACCTTTCCCTTAAGCCTTTCCAAGGCCGCGTGGAGGATCTTCTGGTGGTCGAAGGCCAGCGACGGGGTGTCGGACACGGCGAACCAGGCCGCGTTCCGGGCATCGGTGGCCGCCTGCACGCGGTGGTCGCGGATATTGACCAGGGCGTAGTAGGCCACGGTGACGATCCGCTCGCGGGGGTCACGTTTCACATCGCCGAAGGTGTAAAGCTGCTCAAGAAAGACCTTGGATAGGCCCGCCTCCTCTTGCAGTTCCCGCCGTGCGGCATCTTCCAGGGACTCGTCCACGTGGACGAATCCCCCTGGCAGGGCCCATTTCCCCGCGGATGGGTCCAGGTCGCGCTGGATCAGGACCACCTTCAAGTCCTCTTCGTCAAGTCCGAAGACCACGCAGTCTACCGTCAAGGCCGGACGGGGATATCGATGGATGTTGCCTTCGTTGCCTGCCCAGTCCAAGGGCGTTTGATTCAGAACTGCGGCTGCGACCCGGACGCGTGTCATGGCTGGAAACCCCGCGCTTTGAGGACGAGTCTGGTCTTGCGCTCGTGGAGACCCAATTCCAGGCCCACGGGATACTGGTGAGGATTTGCGAACCGCTTGATGCCGGCATGGAAGAGCCCCAGTTGCTCTTGTACGCGAGCCCGTGATTCTTCCAGGCAGGGCATCGGATAGACGCGCCGACCTTGGAAGAAGACGGGCACCAGCAGATCTTCGCTCGTAGTGCACGCCGGCATGGTTCTGCGCCGCGTCATGTCGATCGGATCAACCATCGTGCAGTGGCCGTGGACGGGAAACTGCTCGTCAAACAGCACGTCACCGATTGCTTCAGCACCCTGGAAGTACCGTCGTACTTGCAAGATGCCGGGATTCGAGACCTTGATCGCCTGCTCCGAAAGCTTCACTTTGTATTGCCACAAGTCATGCTCGTCGCGCACCGCCGCGAGTTTGTAGACCCCGCCCAGGGCCGGCTGGTCGTAGGCGGTTATCAACCGCGTGCCCACGCCCCAGATGCCGATCGTGGCGCCCTGCTCTTTCAGGCTGGTGATGATCTGCTCGTCGAGCTCATTGGAGGCGACGATGGTCGCTTTGTGAAAGCCGGCCTCGTCGAGCATCCGCCGGGCCTCGATGCTCAGCCAGGCCAGGTCGCCTGAGTCCAGCCTGATGCCGATCATCTTATGCCCTTGGCGGCGCATCTCCTGCCCGACCTCGATCGCATGCCGCACGCCATCGAGCGTGCTGTAGGTGTCCACGAGGAAGACACAGTTGTTGGGCATCGCCCGGGCGTAGGTTCGGAACGCTTCCAGTTCGTCGTCGAAGCACATGACCCAGCTATGGGCGTGCGTGCCCAGCACGGGGATGCCGAACAACCGGCCAGCCAGGACATTCGAGGTTGCGTAACAACCGCCCAGGTACGCCGCCCGACTGGCCGCCAGGGCGCCGTCGATTCCCTGGGCGCGGCGGAGGCCGAACTCCAGGACCGGCTCGCCCCGCGCCGCCAGGACGACTCGGGCTGCCTTGGTCGCTACGAGCGTCTGGAAATTGACGATGTTCAGCAGTGCCGTCTCCAGCAGTTGGGCCTGGAGCAGCGGCCCCGTGACCCGCAAGAGAGGCTCGTGCGGAAAGACGATGGTTCCCTCGGGGATGCCGTGTACGTCACACGCGAAGCGGATCTGGGCCAGGTAATCCAGAAACGCCGTTTCGAAAAGCGGTTGCTCATCATTCCCGCGCAAGCCGGCCAGGTAGGTGAGGTCCTCGGGGTCGAACCGCAGACCCTCCAAATACTCCACGACCGTCGTCAGACCGGCGGCAACCGTGAAACCGCTGCCGAAGGGGGGCTTGCGGAAGAATAGGTGAAACACGGATTGCCGGTCATGGCGGCCTGTCTTCCAATAGCCGTAGGCCATGGTGAGCTGGTAGAGGTCCGTCAGCAGGCCCAGGGAGGATTTGTACAAAGTGCTCAAAGTGCTCATGTTCGTCTCCAGCTTCTTAGTGTGAAGTATACACTAAGAAAAGCCGGGTGTCAAGACGGCTTTCGGGCGATGGGGGCCGGAACTGCACTCGCCTGCCGGGCGCAGCCATCCGCCCGTCTCAGTCACCGCTGTTCTGCAACGAGGACCCTAGGCAAGAGTCCAGGACGATCGTGCTATTGGCGGCTTGGCGCCTTCGCCTATAATTCCTGATAACCAAGGTGACACGCAAAGAAAGAGCTTCAACATGAACATCCAAAGAATTGGTTCGCAACCCTCCGCCAAAGGCCCAGCCGACTGGTTCACCGGCACGGTTCGCATTGACTCACCGTTTAAGGGATCCGATCCCGCGCGTGTTACCGGCGCACTCGTCACGTTTGAGCCCGGTGCTCGAACCGCCTGGCACACCCACCCGCTGGGTCAGACCCTCATCGTGACAGCCGGTTGCGGCTGGGTGCAGCGCTGGGGTGGGCCGGTCGAAGAAATCCGGCCGGGCGACGTCGTTTGGTTCCCGCCCGGCGAGAAACATTGGCACGGCGCCGCGCCGACCACGGCCATGACGCACATCGCCATTCAGGAACAGCTTGACGGCAAAGCCGTTGACTGGATGGAAAAGGTCAGTGACGAACAATACCGCAAGTAATGGCAGAAGAACTACACTTGACCACGTGGTCGAAAGACGAACTGCGCAAAATCGCTGCGGCCGATGACCTGCACATATTCAAACCAGATGTTCGTGCGGTACTCGTGGCCGACGTTGTAGCGGTATCTCTATCGCGGGAGGTTCGGACCGCTGGCCTGGCCGATGGCCACGCCTCCGAACTACGGTCCCACGGCGCAGACGATCACTCGCGTGGCGTAGGGCCGGTTCATGGGAATCGTGACCGTGGCCCCGGCTTGGCCCAGGCCCTGGCCGGTCTCGACGTCGGTGATTTTGCCGCAGGGCGCGAAACCCAGCCGCCGGACGTCGAAGCTCAGCCGGGCTTCGCCCGGTTTGGCATCATAGCTCTGCAGCACGAGCATGATGCGCCGGTCCTTCTCGGAGATCAGCGCCAGCCAGCGCAGTCCGGCGGGACCCTGCACCACCGCATCGTCGCTCCAGTAGTTCTGCACGCGGCACTCGGGCAGGCCGTAGCCGAAGTCCCAGACTGCCTTTTCCAGGCGGCGGGCCGGCTCGGCGACCGCCACGCTCCCGAACGGATAGCCCCAGCGCGAGATCTCGTGCACCATGCGCATGCCCCATTCCATGCGCACGAGCGATTCCGGCCCCATGCGGGCCTCCTTGTACACGACCGACTTCTCCAGGTCCCGCGTCAACGGAACGATCAGGTCGGAGTAGGCGCCGATCTGGCGCGCGACGGTCTCCGTGAGCAGGAAATCCGGGTCCACCGGAGGAGACTGGGCCACCCATTCCAGGTCGCTGAGCTTGTCGATCCAAGTGTGCAGCGGCAGTATCTGGGTGTTGGTCACGTGGTGGCTGATGGTTAGCGGGTAGGGTACGCCGCGCTCATTCCATTGGCAACGCAGATTCCACATCCGCTTGTAGTATTCGCGCTGCGACCAGAGGACCACCGCCGGCACGACCTGCCCGTCCGGCCTGCGGTAGGCGGCCGATTTGCTCGGGTCAGAACAAGGCTGCAGCATCGAGTTGTCCAGGTAGAGACTCACGCCTCGCCGAAGCCACTCGTTGGCGTACCACAGGGCGAAATCGACGTAGCTTGGCGTAGTGACGATGTTGGCATTGCGCGCACCGCGTCATCGTATTTCCCTCCATGCGGCACATGAACGTATCCATCTTCCGCCACTGCCGCAGGGTGAACTCGTTCGCGCCCCATTCGTCCTGAAAAACCTCCCATTCGGGAGTATCGACGTTCGTGCAGTGCTCCTCAAAATACGACGGAAACGGTCCTCGCAGCGCCTTCCGGCGGACGTCGGCCGGCAACATGCCGCCTTGCGTCTCGATCCAGTCGGGCCGCGTGTACATCTGGGCGATGCCCGCCTCGCCCAGCACCGAGTTAATCCAAAGGTCGCAGCCGTGCGTGAGCACGGCCTGGTGCGAGCGAACCTTGTCTTTGGCACGGAAGAAGGCCTCATCGATCTTGCCCGTGCGGCGAGCGTCGAGCACGCGATCCACGATCGTGAAATCGTAGTCCGCAGGATATTTGTCGGCACACATATAGCCGCCCACGCCCATGCACGGGCCGGAATGGATGGGGACAGCCACGTTCGCCGCCAGTCCTTGGGCATCGGTTTGGTGGGACTGGCCTGAAGGCCGAATACGACGTGCCGCGGGGCGTCGAATCCCTTGTGGTTGACCAGATAGACGCGCAAGACCACCTTGTCGCCTTCCCGGCTGACGGTCTGCGTGTCACCCTGCGGATCGACGACGTAACCCCGATCGTTCTCGGCGAACCAGGCCAGGCCCCGCTCGGCGCCGCCCAGCCAGACGTAATAGGCAAAATCGCGCTGGTAACAGGTCCGCGGCGTCCAGATTACGCCGTCTTCCGGTCCGGGCTCGGCCTTCCAGGTCCTTGCGGGAAAGTTCATCCACTCCGTGGTCCGTGGCTGCCAGACGATCTTTCCGCCCCGCGGCGTCGGCCCCGCGTAGTTCTCGCGGCAGCCGCTGAGCTGCGGGAAGAAGAGCGGCACTTCGCGGTCCGCCAGCGGAATCTCCAGCCATAGCCGCTGGACGGCCGGGCCGCCGGCCCGCGGCGCAAGGTCCATCTCGACCTTCATGCAGCCGTCGAACTCGACGGTCGAGGTGGTCCGCACGGCGACGGCCGGCGACTCGGCCGCGCCCTCGAACACCGCGGCATCGGCGGCAACCCGCCGGAAACGGCCGTTGCCCGATCTCCATGCCACCGGGCCCCCGGAACGTCTCGCAGCGCAACGTGATTGGGCCGGCCAGCAGGTCGTGGCCCTGCGACTGCACGCGGTCCCAAAGTCCCAGGTCGTTCATGCGGTAGACCCGTCCGACGACCTTTACGTCCCTGCCCTGGACAGAGATCGGCTCGAAGGGTGGATAGACCTCGCGGGTAACGCCCAGCGAGTTCTTTTCCCACGGGAAGAAGCGGCGGACGAATTGCTTGGCGGCGGTCAACGACGTTCCCACAGCCGCCAGCTTCAGCTCGTACTGGCCCTCGGGCAGCTTCGGCAGTTGCACGTCCGCTGTGCCGAACTTCTTGGCGTCCAGCGCGATTTCCCCCTGGGCCAGCACCGCGCTCTTCCCGGCCGGCTGAACGGCGAAGCGAATCGCGGTAACGCTGCGGGCCCACGGCTGGTCGGAGCACTCGCCCAAGTCCGCCTTGATGGCCAACTTGTCCAGTGAAGGGTGGTAAGCGAACAGGCAGTAGCGAGCCAACACGTCCGCAGCCTCCAGGATCGGGCGCAGCGCCACGACGCGGACGTCGGCCAGTTGCCACTTGCCGGGCGAGAATCCGAGGTAGATTCCACCGACGGTGGAGGCGTCGTAAACGTCCGTGGTCGCCACCCTTGCGTCGCCGCGGTCGTCCAGTTCCGCTTTCAGTTCCTGGCCGAGGACGCTGACGCTGAGCCGATGCCATTGCGAATCCACGGTGACCGGCGTGGTGACCGTGGGATTGGTCGGCCAGACGTTCGCCTGGATCTTGAACTTTCCGCCGGCATTGAAGAGGTAGACGTTGTAGCCGCCCCAGATGTTGGCGGCCGGTCCGCGGACGATGACCCGCAGGAGTTGAGCCCCGTCGGCCGTCGGCTGCGGCAGCCGGAAGCTGAACGTGAGGCGATAGTCTTTCCACTGCGAGCAGTTCTTGCTGATGGACGCGCCGGAGCGAATCTCGAGATAATCGCGGCCCGCAGGATCCTTGCCCAGCGCCGCCTGGGCGGGGTCGAACTTCGCGGGCAGGCCGTAGCCGACCGCCGACCACTCGGCCGAGACGCGGTCTCGGAAATGGTCCTCCAGCAGTGTCCCAGGCTCCGCCGCCGAGCATACCGCCGCGGCAACCAGCCAGATAACAACCAAGCCCCATCCACGCCGCCGAATCGCGAGTTTCATAAGCTGACTTTTCCCATTTGCAGTGAGCCTGGAACCGATCGAGACTCGCTTAGTCGTTCAGTTTCACTCTGACGGCTCACCCTGCCGCTACGGCCGCATCAGCCCTCTCGGCAATACGGCCCTCGGCCCGGCTGGTGTCCAGCGCCAACTGCATGGTCACCGACCAGCGGCCCTCGCGGTCGCCGGTCACGAACCAGTGCGGCTGCACGGCGGTCGATTGATGGACCAGTTCGAATCCGCCCTCGCTCTGGCTGACGGTCTCGATGGGGAAGGCCCAGAAGTGCGTCGGCCGCGAGGTCGTCAATCCCACGTCGATGCCCAGCCACTCGTCGCACAGGCCCAGCCCCAGGCACTCGCCCAGATCGAGCTTCGTGCCAAGCTGCCCCAAGCGGTTGCCGTCGAGGTCGTGGAAGTAGCGGTCGTCGGCGCCTGCGGGCAGGCCGGCGAAGTTCATCTCGACGGCGAAGTGCAGCGGTTGCGGGCACCATGTATCCGTGGTCGGGGGCAGATTTTCCAGCAAGTAGGCGATCTGTAGCGTGGCACTGCCGGCGTCGAGCGTCAGGCCCTTGGTGATCCGCACGGGCACGCCACAGGCCGAACCGTCGCGCACCAACTGCACCTGAATACGGTTGGTGTTGCGGCGAATCTTGGTTTCGTAGTTGCCCAGGGCAAAATCGCTCCGCACGGCGGCCTGGCCCGAAGCCACGGCGGCGAGCGTCGTCTCGTTCTCATAGAAGAGATCGACGAGGCCCTTCCGCGGGTACTTGTCGTACTGGATCCGCTGGTCGAGATCGGCCTGTTTGAAAACCACGCGATCGTGGATGCTGGCGCAGTTGCCGTTCTGCTGATTCGCTCCGGCCAGCACCTTGCGGTGATAGGCCTCCGGCTGCCGCGCGAGCGTGGCCAGCAGGTTGTGCCGGATGCGGCGGACGTCCAGCTCGGCGAGAATGCCGCCGCGACTGGGAAGGATCAAGGCCATCAAGCGGTCGTTGGCCAGGCGGACTTCCTGCCGGGCGTCGAAATTGTAGTCGTCGGCCGCGGCTTCCACCCAGGTCTCCGGACGATTGGCCAGGCGATCGATCGTCTCGTCGGCTGCGATCAGGTTGTGATAGACCGCGTTCCGCAAGTGCGGCAGATAGATGCCGCCGAAGGCCCCGTGCCAGTGGCCGCAGTTGCACTGCGCCCGATAGAGCTGCGTACGGGCCTCCTCGACGAGCTTGCCTGTGGCGCCGTCGTCGATGGCCTCTTGCAGCCGCCGGCTGACCATCATCATGCGGCAGTACATCTCGTCGGCCTCCGGATACTTCAGTTTGAAGTTCCGCCAGAAGCCGCCGCCGACAAACCGTTGCAAGGCCTTCAGTCGCGCGTCGCCATTCATCTCGTGGGTGAGCCGCTGGTACTCGACCAATTGCTCGGTCGGCAAGGCCCACTCGGTCATCTCGCGATAGCTGCAATCGGGCAGGTAAACCTTGCCGACCGGCGGCACGTTGTCGATCGCTTCCGAGGGCGTGGTAACCTGGAGCCAACCCTGGTTGGCCGCCAGGGCGTCGAAAAACCGGGAGAGCCAGCCATCCTGGTAAACGTGCTTCTTCGTTTCGGGCCAGGTGCCGAACTTCTCGCCGTCGTCGCCAAACAAGCAGACCGCCGCGGGCCGCTGCTCCGAGAGCCAGGCCAGGTGGCCGATCGTTTCTTCGGGCGAGGCAAAGGGAATTGTGTACCGCAGCTTCTCGCTGCCGGGGAAGACGTTCAGCACGCAGCCTTCGTCTTCGGTGATCAGGTAACCCTGAAGCTGCGAATCGGTGAGACCGGCCATTTTGAAATGGAAATCGTCGAGAATCGTGTACTCGATGCCGGCGTTGACCAGGTCGTGAGTGAAGGCCTGTTCCCAGACCCGCTCGGGGACCCATAAACCGCGAACCGTGGTGCCGAGGCGGTTCTGCAGCCAACGGGTGTAGCTGCGGATCTGGCCCACCCGATCGCGGCTGGGAATCATCGCCAGGATGGGCTCGAAGAACGCCCCGCCGATGATCTCGATCCGGCCCTTGGCGGCCAAGTCGGCCAAGCGGTCGACATATTCGGGATGAACCGCGTCAAGCCATTCCATCAGCGAACCGCTGGTGTGCAAGGCGATTCGCAGCGACTCGTAGCGGCTAAAAACGTCGAGAAACGGCAGATAGCTGTCTTCGTAGGCCTGTTGGAAAACGTGTTCGAAGTTGCCGATGGGCTGGTGATTGTGCAGGGCGAGGATCGAGACGGATGGGGTTGGGCATGGTCGGTTCAGGATCGAGGGGGTGCGTTAAGCCGGGATACTTTTGTTTATCGGCAACTTTAGCCCAGGTTGTCCAGTTTAGCTAGACAGAAAAGTCTCTTAACAAGGCGGGCCTTGATCGGAACCTCGCCAACTGCTGTCACTGCTAGCTCGGCTTTTCCATAAATTCGGAACAGCTTCACCAACCAATCCTAACCGAAACGGGAAAATGAGCAATGGCCAGAATCTCAGCGATTGCCCGACTCGCCAACCGCAAGAACACCCGGCCGGCTTCCATCGGCGAACCGCCGCAACAACTGGCAGCCGACGAGAACCCTCTTTTCGATGGGGCAAACGATCGAAATCGTCCCGGCCGTTTGCGTGCCGGACTCGATAATGCCACCCAAGCCGTCGACCAACACCGGCCGCCAGTTGTTCACCTGGGCCGCCACATGGATTGGTTCGGTCGAACCGAACCTTGCCACCAGCCGTTCGAACGTCGGTTTCTCGTCGAGAAAGAAGGAAAAACCACACTGTGTCAAATCGTAGCAGCGGACCTCGATCCAAGCCGATTCGGGCGGCATCTCCCAGGAAAAGCCGGGTGCGATCCATTGGGCAAGCCGAAAGGGCCGCCGCGATTTGCACCGCCGCTCGGCTTCCGGTTCGTCGCGGGCCACAGTGCTTTCGCCCTTCGGCGAGGCGGCCAAGAAATGGTGCATCAGGTTGAAAAATGCGGCATCGGCATTTTGTTCTAAAGTGGCCATATACTGATTTAATAGCCCCTGTTGGTCAATGGAGCAAATCCCTGGCCCGATATAATGGCTTCCTGCCAGCGGATTTAACGGATATTCCGGCGCAATTTCGCTTCATTCCGCCCATGCGTGCCGTAAGTGGGGCAAAAGTACTTGGCTAGGCCCTTGGCACGTGGGGGAAAATCGCGTAGCTTGGAAGGTTTCACCCTAATGGAACCGGTACGTACAGGAACGACGGTCATGCAATCGCGGCCCCGCACGAAGTTTGTGATGCAACTCAAGTCTCGCCGCTGCCCGAAGTGCGGCGCGAAGCTCAATAACCAGGTGAAACGCTGCAAGCGTTGCCACCAGGCACAGTCAAAACCGAAAAAGTAGGGCGAAGCCGAAAAAGTAGGGTGGAACAAGCTCGCCGGGGTACCCTCGCAGCGGGTCGACGAACGCCGGCCCACCATTATTTCTTCCATTCTTGGTCACTATTTTCCCAATAACTCGTCGACCGCGGCGCCGATGTCATCGCGGGCCATGAGCGTTTCGCCGACCAGCATGGCATCGACGCCGGCCTGCTGGAGCAATTCCACGTCGGCCCGATGGCGGATGCCGCTCTCGCCGACCACGCGCTTGGCCGGCGGAATCTTGCGGCGGAGCCGAATTGTGTGTTTCAGATCGACTTCGAATGTCCGCAGATCGCGGTTATTGATGCCGATCAGCCGGGCCCCCGCCGCCAGGACCCGCGGCAGATTAGCCGGCTCGTAAAGTTCCACCAGCGGTGTCATGCCGAGCGACACGATCGCTTCGTATAGCGTGCGAAGCTGCCGGTCGTCGAGACATTCGGCGATCAGCAACACGGCGTCGGCCCCGGCGGCCCGGGCCTCGATCACCTGGTAAGGATCGATAACAAAGTCCTTCCGCAGCAGCGGCAGCTCGACGGCCGCGCGGATTTCGCGCAGATAATCGAGGCTGCCCTGGAAATAAGGCCCGTCGGTCAGCACGCTGATGCAGGCCGCGCCATGCTGCTGATACGTGCGGGCGATCTCCACGGCGTGGAAATCGGCCCGGATCACGCCTTGCGACGGGCTGGCCTTCTTCACTTCAGCGATCAGGCGGATGGTGCCCTGGCCATCGAGGGCCGCGAAGAAATCGCGAACCGGCGGGGCGGCGGACAACATCTCACGAAGCTGCTCCTCCGGCACGCGAGTCTTGGCCGCGGCCACTTCGCGGGCTTTGTCGGCGACGATTTTGGCGAGAATGGTGGGCATATTAGTGCTTGAAATGCCTCCGCCCGGTGAAGATCATCGGCAGGCCGTGGCGGTTGCAGGCGGCGATCACGTCCGCGTCGTTGCGTGACCCGCCGGGCTGAATTACGGCGGCCACGCCCACCGCGGCGGCGGCCTCGATCGAATCGGCGAAGGGGAAGAAGGCGTCGGAGGCCAGCACCGAGCCGCGAACGCGATCGCCCGCCTTCTTGATGGAAATCTCCACCGAATCGACGCGGCTCATCTGCCCGGCGCCCGCCCCTATCAACATGCGGTCCTTGGCCAGCACGATGGCGTTGGACTTCACGTGCCGGACCATCGCCCAGGCAAAACGCAGGTCGGCCAACTGCGCCGGCGTGGGCTGGCAGTCGGTCACGACCTTCCATTCGTTCTCCGGGTCGCAGAGCACGTCAGCATCCTGCACGAGCAGGCCGCCGTCCAGCACGCGATAGGCCCATCGGGCTGCCGGCCTGGCGATCGGTCCGGCGGCCATCAGCCGCACGTTGGCCTTCCACTTGGGCACTGTGGTAAGAATCGTGAGGGCCTCAGGCTCGAATTCCGGGGCAAGGATCGCTTCGATGAACAGGCCCGGCGCCGTGAGCACTCGCGCCGTGGTTGCATCGACCTTGCGGTTCAGTCCCAGTACCGAACCAAAGGCGCTGAGCGGATCGCCCGCAATGGCCAACATTAGGGCTTCGGCCAGTGTGGCCGCCTCGGCGGCGCCGCAAGGGTTGTTGTGCTTGATGACCACGGCGGCCGGGTCGCTGAAGTCGCGGACCATGGCCAAGGCACTGTCGAGGTCCAACAGGTTGTTGTAGGAAAGCTCTTTGCCGTTGAGTTGCCGGGCGGCCACCACGCTGGCCCCATCGCTTTGTGCAGCCGCATAGACTGCCGCCTCCTGATGCGGATTCTCGCCGTAGCGGAGCACCTGCTGCCGCTGGAAGCCCAGGTGCAACGTGCCGGGGAAACGTCCTTCAGCGGTCACGCCGGCGAAGTAGTCGGCGATGGCCCGATCGTAAAGGGCTGTGTGGGCAAAGGCCTCGCCGGCCAGCTTCCGCCGCAGTTCCAAGGTGGTGCAACCGTTGGCCTGGACCTGCTGGAGGATCTCGCCGTACTGCCGTTGGTCGGTGGCGATCGTGGTGAAGGCATGGTTCTTGGCCGCCGCGCGGACCATCGTCGGCCCGCCGATATCGATCTGCTCGATGGCCTGATCGAGCGTCACGCCCGGCTTGCGGATCGTGGTTTCGAACGGGTAAAGGTTGACGACCACCAACTCGAAGGTGAGGATGCCGTACTCGGCCAGGGCCTGCATATCCTCGGGGTTGTCGTGCCGGCAGAGGATGCCGCCGTGGACCTTGGGATGCAGCGTCTTCAGCCGCCCGTGCATCATCTCGGGAAAGCCCGTGTAGTCAGAAACGTCGCGGACGGCGATGCCTGCGGACTCGAGATGTTTGCGGGTTCCGCCGGTACTGAAGATTTCCACGGGCACCATGTACCCATGGTCGACAGCGACCAGTCCGCCGGCGAAATCGGCCAGCCCTTGTTTATCGCTGACACTGATGAGGACACGTTGAATGCGGGGTGATTCCATGGCAGATGGGGGTTGAAGATATTGGGACGTGAAGGCAGTGGTATTTTCATCAGATTTTAACATACAGAGGCCATCCTTCATACCTTATCGCCGAAGCGACGATTGAAATTCCTGGTCCACAACGTGCTGGTTCAATTTCGTGCGGGGCGAGGCGCCCTGTCCTGCAGAAAACCATCGTGATTTACGGCTTCAAACGGAGATTTCGAGGCAAAATTGGGATTGTGCAGTAATGGTGCAAACATTACCAATAAGGGGGTGTCATTGGATCGCTATTTTTCTCAAGTAGGCCCTTTCTGCCGGAAAGGACTAAGGTGCGATTAAAATGGGACAATTTCAGGGGGCTGCCGACGTTTTCTGCCGTGTTCTACCGCGGACGGCACAACCCGGTTCCACCACAGTACATAGCTGCCGAGTCGAAAATCCCGCGGAAACCTGGGGTTTCCGCTCTTTGGAGTATATTTCATATTCCATGTGAGTGGTTGTTGTCTGTCCCGTTTTGTCGGACGGCGTCTTTTCCGGGCGGGGCCATTTCCTCTCGTCCGCCGAATTCACTTCCCACCGTTCTGGCAAGCTCCTTTCTTCCGGCAGATTGTTCCGCATGCCGTGTGCATGGGCGTTTACGCCCATTTCCGGCGCAGCCGGTAGTAGGCCCGTTGCTTTAGCACGGGTCGACGGGCTGCCCGCGCGACCTTCACCACGCCGCCGGCCGTCCGCCGCCGAAGGCGGCGGACGGCCGGCGGCGTGGTGGGAATGATAGTATGTCGCGATCCGTCGGCCCGTGCTAAAGCAACGGGGCTAATACCGCCGATGGCGAAAATGGCCATGAATGGCCATCGTTGTTGGCAAACGGAAAAAGAACGGCATCAATAAGCTCTCCTCCGCGCTCTGGACTCAAATCTGTTCCTCTTTCCGGATAGCCTCTCAGTGGCAACCAAGCGCGATCCACTTCTCAAATAATTCCCGGTGTTTCTCCTGGTCTGGGCAAAATCGTCGCAAGTGCTTTTCCATCGCGAGCTTCAGTACGGTGGAGTTCCTTCGCGTGGTCCAGCACGTTGTGGTCCAAAATCGAAGTCATTCCCCGTCACCGCGCCAGCGTGTCTGCCCATCTCCCCTTCTCCGCGTCTTCCGTCTTCCGCCTTCATCCCTCATGCCTCATCCTTCTTTCATCCGCGCTATCGGCGCGGGCACCATGTACTCATGGTCGTGGTCGTGGTCGGCGGCCCAATTCTCTACCTAATTAGTACGTTTTTTCCGGCGTTTTGATACAGTTTCGCATTCCGGACTTCCGGAAGAGCGGCTCGCGCGCAGTGGGCCGGGCCCGTTTTCCCCGAGGAATTCGCTGACTTCCTGCCGCCGACTAATTCTTCGCAAGTCGGAAGTGCGCTCAGCGTTTTCGCGTCCCAATTGCCAACGGCCGCTTCCGCCTTCATCCTTCCGCCTCCCGCCTTCTCCCCCACTCCCCTCGCCTGTTTCGGGAGATGGCGGGCACCATGTCGGGCACCGTGTACTCATGGTCGTGGTCGGGGTGAGGGCTCTTTCCGCTCGGTTCTCCCGCCTCCCCACTCTGTGCCCCGTACTCCCAACTCCGTACTGTGTACCTTGTACTCTCTTCCCCCCTTCATCCTTCCTCCCGTGGACCGCGGGCGCGGACCGGTCCGTGTACCCGCTCCCCGCTCGCCTCTCCCCGTTTCCCGTTTTCCACCATTTTTCGGCATTGCCGCTTTGGGGGCCGGGGAAGCCTCGTGTCCGGCCGGTCCATGGTCCAGCAACGGCCTGGTCCACACCGATATGGACCTAGAACTCCATCCCGCAGTCGATGCACCACCAGTTGCCGCCGCCGGGCTCGCAATTCGTAGTCTTGCAGGCCGGGCAGGCCGGCGGGTCGGCCGGCGGCTGGTCCTCGTTCCCGCTGCCGTACTCGATGCGGTTGATCTGGCCACGATTGGTGCTCATGCTGGTGTAACGGATAGTGCAATAAGATCCGCGATCGATCGTAATTTGTTCGGTGCGGCAAGGTAGCCGATGCCGCGGTGCAGGTGCAATTGGAACTGCCGGCGCAGCACTTCGTCCGACGTGCCCAGCCCGTCTTGCGCAGCGCTCCTTGACCAATGCCAGGTAAAGCTCGTGGTAGTCGCCGCCGAAGACGGGCCAGGCCATTTCCACGTTGCTGTCGGCCTGGATGGCGATCGGGGTCGGCGGCGTGGGCTCGGCCAACGAGACGCACAGCGCCCATCGGCAGAGGATGTTCCACTGCGTGATGCCGGTTTTCACCTTCAACCGGATGAGCTGCTCCTTCGCCTGCGACGAAACGCGAACCTGCTTGATGCTCATGATTGCTCCTTTCCCGTCCAGAAATACCCTTCTTCGGCCACGGTCAACTTCTTCTCCTCGTCGTAATTCAGGTGATACGCACGGGAAATGTAGGGCGTCAGCTCATCGTAGTAACGCCGGTCCACCTCGGTGTCGGTCGAGAGAATCACCACCTGGTGGCTGGCATTGGGAAAGTACCGTTCGACCAGGTGGTTACGATGCTTGACGTCCAGCCGGGCCATCGGCGTGTCGATGATCGCCGGCAACGCGCGGGCCGACGCGCGGGCCAGGCCCCAGAGGACCGAAATCGCGAAAATCTGCTTCTCGCCCTCCGAAAGCCGCCGCTTGGGGATGGCGTGGCCGCTGTCGTCGAAAATTTGCACGGCGAACGTCTCGGGGTCGATGTGGATTTGCTGGACCAGCGTCTTCTTACGGAGCAGGAAGCGGAACGACTCGGTGATCAGCGTGGAAAGCCGATGGATTTTGGCCGCGGTCGCCTGGCGGAGAAACTCCTTCATGGTCTCGCGGGTCCGCGCCGCCAATTTCGCCATCCGCGCGGCCTCGTCGCTGCCGATCGCCTCCTCGGTCCGCTTGCCCACGAGCTTCTTCCTCTGCGTCTCCAGCACTTCGCGGGCAATCTTGACGCTCTTCTCTTGCTCTGCAATCTGCCGCATCTTCGCCATGACCGTGGCCCGCCCCTCGGCCGCCTGGCGAAGCTGCTCGGCAAATTCCTTGATCGAGGCGTCCTCCGGCACCGCCGCGATTGCCCGTTCCAGGCTTTCCCGTTCCTGCCGCACGTCGGCCAGTTGGGCCAGTAGCCGGCCGGCTTCCGCGATCCCCTCCGGCAATTCCCGCTGCCGCAGGTGGAGCAACCCATCGCGCGCGTTGTCCGATACGCGCCAGCCGGCTTTCCACGTGGCTGGCGGCGGCCTCTCGCCGCGCACGGTCCGCGTCCTGGATCACGCGAACGGTTGCTGCCATTTTGGCCGGCAACCCGGCCTCCTTGATTCCTTGGAGCAGTTCCCTGTCTCGCTGCCCGAGCAAATCCAACAGCGACCGCGCCCGCCTCGCGGCAAGCTCGCGCTGGTCCTGCTCGGCAACGCGGCCAAGCAGGCCGGGCAAAAGGGCCAGCGGCAGTCCGCCGGCGGCCAGTGTAGCCAGTTGCCCCTCGATAGTCTTTTCCTGGTTCCGGATCTCCCCAAGTCGCTGTTGCCGCGACTCTCGCTCTTTCCAGTACTCTCCGCCGCGGGCCGCAAAACGCCGCTCCGCTTGGCGGACCGCTGCCAGGGCCCCGTGGCCCTCGGTTTCCAGTGCGGCGGCCTGCTCGCGGATGGCGGCAAGTTGCGCGTCATGGACTTGAATCTGCGATTCCAATTCGGCGATCTGGCCCGCCTCCTCGTCCGAGCGGATCTGGCGGAGGAAGCGCGATTCCATGGCCGTGGAGTCGGCGATCAGCCGCTCGGCCAGGTCGAGCCCCAGCAGCGATTTGATGGCGGAGCCGAGGACCGCGCTGCAACTCTCGTCCTCGGCCAGGAAACGGATTTTCTCGGCGTCGAAGAAGAACAACTGCGAGATGCCCAGCGGCACCAGTTCCTCGACCATCTGGTTCCAGTTGTCCGAAAGCCAGCGGTCGCGGACGCCATCGCGGGCGACGTACAGTTCCTCGGCCACTTTTTGCCCGCGGAGGCTCCAGGCGCGGCAGACCTCGTACAGGTGCTCTTGCCCTTCGGCGGCAAAGCGGAAGCTGAGGGCCAGCGAAGCGCCTTCCTGCGATTCAACTCCGTGGTGGATGCACTCGCGGAGGAACTGCTCGTAGCCCAGGCTGCCGCGTTTGGAACAGAGTGCCCGCGAACCGTACAGGGCGAGTTGGATCGCGTCCAGGACGGTCGTTTTGCCGCCGCCGTTGATGCCGCCGAAAAGGATGATGGGCGCCCCCTTGCCGTTCCGCCGCTGCGGCGCAAGGTGGAACGTCTGTTCGCCCCGGTACAGGCAGAAATTCCAGAGCGTTAGGCGTTCCAGGATCATGAGGGGTTTCTGGTTGGGTTCTGTCGATACCAATGGTAAACGCCACCACCGGGCTTGTCCCGGTGGAGCGATGATTGGCAGCTAAAACGGCCGCCGCGCCGGACATTTCGCATTTTCTGCTGTCGCCGCCCGGCCCGGCCGGGCGGCGACAGCAGAAAATGCGAGGAGGCTGAGGACCCGCGTTCTTAGCTGCTCAGTCATCGCTTCCACCGACGCGGGGTCGGTGGTGACGGTCCTCACACCGCCACGTCACTCTCCGCCGGCTCGTCGTCGAATAACGCGCGCTGCGGTCCAGGCACGTCTTCCGCCTCCGCAGCGTCCGTGCGCCGCTTGACCGCCTCCCGCTGGACCGTCTGCTCCGTGCGAATTCGCACGGCCTCCGCCTCGCTGGCGTACTGCCGGGCCCGCAGGCGGTCCTCCAGGGCCTCGTAAATCCCCGGCCGCCGCGACATCCCGCGGAACTGCCGCTCGATGTCCAGCAACTCGGTCTGCAGCGTGAAAAAGTCCTCGTCGTCGCCGCAGATTCCTTTCAAAATCTCCCAGTCCTCCCCGCCCAGCACGGCGTCGTCGGTATCCGGCTTGGGAAACGCGCAGCGCGTCACCTCCTCGAAAATCCTCGGCAACGAGTCCTGGAACTCGTGCTTCTCTTGCAGCCAGATCCGGCGGATCTCCCGCAACTCGTCCATCGAGATCAATTCCAGCGATTTCACCTCGGGCGGACCGAGGCGGCGGACCTGCGCCTGTGCCTGCAAGACCCGCCGCAGCCAGTGCTCCCGCCACTCCCGCTTGTAAGGCCCGGCCACCGTGCTGTCGTGGAACAACTGCACCCGCCCGTCGATGCGGCGATAATCGCGCCGTGGGCGGTCGTTGGGCTCGCCCAATTCGTTCCGCAGTTCCAAAAGCGGCGTCATCCACACCTTTTCCTCGTCGTTGGCGATCATCGCCTCCATCGAACGGTCCTGGTCCACCAGCGTGCAGACCCAGCAGCCGAAGCGGCTCGTCCCGCAGCTTGGCGTGCTGGTATCGACCACCAGCGGGCATTCCCCGCCCGAGGTCGCCCCCTGGTACATCGTCAGCAGCGACTTGTTGTTGTGCCCCCAGGGGTTTTTGACCTGCATCAGGTACAGCCAGACGTCGTCGTTGGCCCAATCCTCGATGGGCGTGTAGATCCGCGAGTTGGGCAGTTTGGCGTTCGGCGTTAGGCGCTCGCGGACCCGCTTCTGCTCGTGGCGGTCCATGGTGGCCGCGCGCTTTGAGCTTTCCGCCTTCCGCGTGCCCAGCACCAGGATCGCCTCGCCCGATGCCTGCACCACCTCGCGGATGAAGCGGTTCGAGGGCTTGATCTTCAGCCGCTCGGTACACCAGCGAAAGAGCTTTCGCGGGGCCGGATAGCCCTTGCCCATCAGGTTCACCCAATAGGTGTCCTTGACCTCCGGCGTCAGTTTGTGCGGTACGACCGGCATCCCTTGTTCGCGGGCCGCGGCCCGCATCTTCTCGTGCGAGGCATCGACCCACATCGCCACGATGGGCTGCTCGACCAGGGTATCGGTGGAGATGACGTGGATCGGCTTTTGCCTCTTCTCCGCCGGCAGTTCGGCCACGGCCGTCCAAACCAACTGCAGGACGGCGGAGGAATCCTTGCCGCCGCTATAGCCGATGACCCACGGCACCTGGTCCCACAGGTACAGCTCGCGGATTTCCTCCTTGACGGCCTGAACCGTCGGACCAAAGCCACGCTCCTTGAACGCCGACTTATCCTTTCCTTCTCCCATTGCTGCTCCTCCTGAATTCCTTCTCAAGCTGTTGCTCGTCGGCCGACAGTTTCAGCCCCAGGTGCTTTTTGATCAGGTTGCCCGTGAGCACCACGTTCACCGTCTTCTTGGAGAGCCGGCCGGCGCTCATCGCGCGGCCCTCCCAGACTGCTGAATTGCTCCGCGACCAGTCCAGCGACCGCAGCTTGCCCAGTTGCCCCTTCCAGGCGGCGGGAAAGGCCCGCAGCAGCGTGTTCCCCGCTCGCCCCAGCCCGGCCAGCCCCAAGGTGTGGGCGTGGATATAATCCCGCCGCAGGTCCGACGTGCTCACCTTGCGGTCCTTGGCAAGCTGCCAATCGGGGATCTGCCGGGCCACCTCGCACCAATAGTCGGCCGCCAGGTCGACCTGCTTTTCCGCCGTGTCCAGTTCGATGTCGGCCAGCAGCGAGCGCGTGGCGTTGTAGATCCCGCTGAGGGTGAAAAGCTTGAGCGAGCGGTTGGAGATCGTGCTCCGCTCCAGCTCGGTGAGGTCGGTGAAGACGGGCACCCGCCGCAGCAGTGCCTTTGCCGTCTGCGAAAAACCGTCGCGTTCGTCGTAAAGCAAGGCCAGCGACCGGGTGGGCCGGATCGCGTAGCGGTTCAGGTCGGCGAACATCTGCTGGCAGCGTTTCAGCCCGGCGTCGACGAAGAACACTACCGAGATCGTTTCGTCGCCGACGTCCGGGTTCTCCCGCAGGGCCGCCTCGATGCCCGCCCGGCGGTGCTGGCCGTCGTTGATCACGAAGCGGGCGTCCATGGGGATGCGGAGCCGGCCCAGTTTCCTTTCCGATTCGTCCTCGCCCAGGGGCTCGAACTGGACCTTGCCGTCGATCGAGGCCGTCAGCGACGAGAACGTATAGCCCTTCTTGTTGGCCAAAATATAGCGGGCGATCTCGGGGATGCGGTTCTTGTTCAGGATCCGCTGTGCCCGCAGTTCCGGGCGGAGCTCGTCCTCGTCGAAGAGGAAGATGCGGGGGATCAGCCGCAGCGGGCACATCGAGACGTAGTACTCGCGTCCCGCCTGGACTCCCCGGATAGCGGGGAAATTGTACTCGAACGTCGGCATCTCGGCGAAGCTCCCGGCGGCGTGCATTTGGAAGTCAATTTCTTTAACTTCCAGATCATACATGTTGACTTCCAAAGCGTCAAGCGGGAGAATTGGAAATCATGCGTCCCCTGTACCTCGATTACAACGCCACGACCCCGCTGGACCCCCGGGTCTTCGAGGCCATGAAGCCCTATTTCCTTGAGGAATTCGGCAACGCCGGCAGCCGCACCCATCTCTACGGCCAGCGGGCCAAGGAGGCCGTCGAAACGGCCCGCGGCCAGCTCGCGGCCGTGCTGGCGGCGCGCCCGAGGAAGTGATCTTCACGAGCGGGGCCACGGAGAGCAACAACCTGGCCCTGCTCGGGCTCGTGCCCTACGGCCTGGAAACGGGCCGCCGGCACGTCCTCTCCACGGCCATCGAGCACAAGGCCGTCCTGGAGCCGCTGGACCAGATGCGCCGGCTCGGTTTCGAGGTCGAACTGGCCCCCGTCACCCCCGGCGGCTACGTCGAGCCCGAGATCATCCGCCGGCGGCTCCGTGGCGATACGCTCGTGGTCTCCGTCATGCACGCCAATAACGAGACGGGCGTGTTGCAGCCCGTGGAAGAGATCGCCGACATGCTCGCCGGCGGCCAGACGTTCTTCCACACCGACGCGGCCCAGACCTTCGGCAAGGAGGTCGAGTCGCTCCGCAGGGTCAAGTGGGACTTCGTTTCCATCAGCGGGCACAAGATCTACGGGCCGAAGGGCGTGGGGGCGTTCGGCGTTCGGCGCAGGGCCGGACAACGCCGGCCCTTGACGCCGCTCTTGTATGGCGGCGGTCAGGAACGGGGCTTGCGCCCCGGTACGCTTTCCGTCCCGCTGATCGTCGGCCTGGGCAAAGCCGCGGAGTTGGCCGGTGCCGAACACGCGGATCGGCGGGAGCGCGCGGCACGGGCCAAACGGTCGTTCTTGGCGGCGTTGCAAGAGGTCGAGCACCAAGTCAATGGCAACGCAGAGCGGTCTCAGGCCCATGTGGTGAACGTCAGCTTTCGCGGCGTGGACAGCGAGGCGCTGATGCTTGCACTGCGGGAAACGGTAGCGATCTCGAACGGATCGGCATGCATAAGCGCCCATTACGCGTCGAGCCATGTCCTCAAGGCAATGGGCATGGAGGCCGCGACAATCGAGTCGGCGCTTCGGATTTCGTGGGGATCAGGCGTACGCGCAATACCGGCCGAGGAGTTCGTCGCGGCGGTTCGCGCGATCCGGGTGTAGCGATCCTGTTGCGAGCTTGGCGTTACTAGCTAGCGCTTGGCGTTCCCGCCCTTGCGGCCTTTGTGGAATTCGCGCTCCAGTGCCTCTTCATCGGGAGACAGCGGGAGTCCGAGATGCTGTTTTACAAGGTTCCCTGTAAGAGTGACGTTCACGTGCCGTTTCGACAATCTCCCCGCATTCATTGCGCGGCCCTCCCACTGTGCGGCGTTATTGCGCGACCAGTCGAGCGTGGATAGGTTCTTCAACTTGGCCTTCCAGGTACGGGGAAGACTGGTCAGGAGTTGATTCCCCGCACGCGCAATGGCGGCTAAAGCTAGCGCGTGTGCATGGATGTACTCGCGTCGCAGATCGGCGGTGGCGACCTTGTGTTCCTTCGCCAGTTGCCACGCGGGGATCCGTTGGCCGACCTCGATCCAGAACTCGGCCGCCACTTTGGTTTTCTCCTTCAGGGATTTTATTTCCAGCCCCGTGAGGAGAGTCTGCACGGCGCCGTGGATGGCGCTCAGAGTGAAGAGCTTCGTGGAACGGTTGGAAATACTGCTCTTCTCGGTCTCCGTGAGTTCGGCGAAGAACGGAACCGCGGACATCACGCGTTTCGCAAGCTGCCCGGCTTCATCCCTTGGGTCGTCCAATAAAGCGAGGGGGGCGGAAGTTCGAATCGAGTACCGCGTCAGGTCGGCGAACACCTGCCGGCAGCGCTTCAGCCCGAAATCAGGGATGAACACGACCGAGACGGTCTCGTTGGCAAGTTTGTCGTTACGCGCCAGTACAGTTTCGATGGCCGCAATCCAATACTGCGCATCCCTGACTGAGAACTTCGCGTCCATTGGGACTCGCAGATACCCGATGTTCACGCCCACGTCGTGCGTAGTGCGTTCGAACTGGACTTTGGCATCAGCGCATGCGATGAGCGGCGGAAGCGTGTATTGCGCAGGATTGTCGACCAGATACCGAACGAGTTCACGGACTCGCTGCTTGTTGATGGTTGGCCGCGCGCGCAAGCCAGTCGGGTCGTTTCGGCAAGCGCACGAAAACCTGCGAGATATGGCGAAGCGGGACTGCCGCAACGTAGTAATCGCGGCCCGCCTGGACTCCCCTCACCGCCGGTAATGTCATCTCGAATGCCGACATAGCGGATTCCGGATCGTGGAAGTGAAAATAGACCTCCAAGAAGCTTACCTTTTCACTTCCACGCGGTCAAGCGGCAGTCGTAAAGCGGAACCGATTAGTCGTGGTCGAACTTCTGCCTTCGATGCCAGGCAAGATGGACCGGGCTGGGCCAGAGCGTGCGATTATCGGGAAGGCGGAGGCAAGTACCCTGATAGTTCCCGAGGAGCAGATCAGGCTTTCCGGATTCGGTGAATCTGCTTGCCGCGACGACCACGCGATAATTGTCGGAGATCGTCCAAAGCCCCTTGTCGAATAGCCAGTGAGCATTCTTGCAGAGCGCGATGCCGTTGCCCAATTCGTTATTCCGACTGTCCGCAAATTGGTGGATATGGGCAGCATCGACAATGCTCGTACCGCTAATTGTCGCCAGGCGATAGCCCGTCAATGCGCAGGTGTAGTCATACGCGGCGAGGATATGAATTCGAAACTTGGCTTCGCGCCCTACCTGCATGGCGTCCTCGGCGCTCTTGTACGCCGCGCTCTGCTCAATTTCAACGTCGCTTGGAATCGGCAGGCCGATAAGCTCGTAGAGAGCAATTTGTTCCGATGGCCGGAAGTACTTCGCGATCAGCAAATGCCGCGCTTTGTCGCGGTAGGAAGGGTCGCTGGCGAAGAGGACGAAATCCGACGGAAGTTCTATGTACCGGGTCCGCTTTCGGTCGTCCGACTTCTCGAAATTCTCGTCGAGAGGCGTCCAGACGCCATCGCTACCAAGGTGGTGAAAGGGATAGCGAACATCCGGCCGCTGCGCGCGTCGGTTGGCGACCACAGTGGAATACGACATGAATCGCGAAGCCAAGTCTGGCGTCAGAGGAAGCGTTTTGGGCGGGAGCAGTCTCTCCTGCGCGAGCTCGAATATTACGAGAAGAAGCAATGGCTTGTGCGGCGCCGGGTCGCCGCTCGCCCGATCTACACGTAGTTTCGAGAGTTTACCGAGCCAATGGTCAACGGATTTCATCCAGGGGTCTGTTCCTTTCTCGCGACGAAATGGATTTCCGTTGCGCCGGCCTGGATCGAGTTGTCGATCACTTCACCTACGGCACTGCACGTGTCGAAGTCACTTTCGCGCAACGAGTTGATGGCCTGACCGGCGAGAACAAGACTGGCCTTTTCCATTTCATCCCTCCATCCAACCCTTTTGATAGCGCATCGATACGGATTGCGGCGATCGAACCGCCGGAATCAGGAATTCTTCCGAATTCCAGTAGCGCCCGACACGCGCAAAGATAAGCCTGCCGGCGTATGTTTGTCAATTGGGTCAAGAATCACGCGTGTCGGTTTTTCGTGATCAGCCAATCCCCGGCGCCTCCTGCGCAAATCGCACCAGAGAATACCCTCCGACGTAGCGGTCGCCTGCCAGTGTAACGGAAACACGCGAGTCGGTCCATTCGTGCAGGGTGTAAGTCCCCTCGTCCCATCGTTCGATCGCGCCGGCCCCAGGCTCCCCGGCGGGAATCTCGCCCTGGAAGTCGCCGAAGGCCAACGCGTGGTCGTCCGTGGCGATGGCCAGGCGTTGCAGGGAAAGGTTCCTCGGGCAGATCCGCCTTTGACAACGGCGCGCCGTGGGCGTAAGATTTTCAGAAATAGCCAGATGCCTATTTACAAAAACTATATACTTTTTATAAATACATTATGCAGTCGCGTAATTCGCAAACAGTTAGCCAACAAATACTTAGCAGAGTATATTGCCACAAGAGGGGTTGGGTGTTCTCTCCAGCCCATTTCTTGGATCTTGGTGATCGTGCCACGGTCGGAATGGCGCTTAAGAGCATCTGTGACCGAGGGTTGATACGGCGCCTCGCTCCCGGTCTGTACGACTACCCCCGGACTCACCCCAAGCTGGGGATTCTCTCTCCTACACCCGAGCAGATTGCCCAGGCGCTGGCTGGCAAGGATCACTTGCAGATTCAACCGGCCGGCGCTTATGCCGCCAATCTGCTAGGACTCAGCGACCAAGTGCCCGCCCAGGCGGTATTCCTCACCGATGGGATGAATCGCAATGTCGCTGTCGGCAATCGGACCATCCTTCTCAAGCGGACTACACCCAGGAACATGGCTACGGCCGGGCGCACGAGCGGGCTGGTGATCCAGGCCCTGCGCTACCTGCGCCGGCGTCACGTGGACGACGCGGTCGTCGATGCTCTGGCACGGCGGCTCGGCAGGGACGACCGACAAGCACTGATGAAAGACATCCGTTATGCCCCGGCCTGGATCGGCGCGATCTTTCGCCGCCTGGCGGAAAGAGAGGACTGAGCCGTGGACGATTTCGCCGGTTTACCTAACGACCAGCGCCGCGCATACTTCGAGGAGGCCGCCGAGCGACTTGATCTGAACGTTCAAATTGTCGAAAAAGATTTCTGGGTCTGTTGGAGCCTGAAGCGGCTGTTCTCGCTGGCGGAATTCCAAGACCACTTGACGTTCAAAGGGGGCACGTCGTTGTCGAAGGCCTATCGCGTCATCGATCGCTTTTCGGAAGACGTGGACGTGGCCATCGAGCGGCGCTTTCTCGGCTTCGGCGGCGACATGGAACCGGAGCATGGCGCCAGCGGAAAAGAGCAACAGCGCCGCGTTGACAGGCTCAAGGCGGCCTGTCAAACGACAATTGCCGAGCGACTGGCGCCTCAACTCCAACGAGCCATTTCGGCCGGGATTCCCGGTAGCGCTTCCTGGAGCCTGACGGCAGACCCTGCCGACAAGGACCAACAAACCCTGTTGTTTCAATTCCCGCGGGCATCGACCGGGGAACTGAGTCCTTACTTCGCGATGTCGGTGAAGATCGAACTGGGCGCACGCTCGGATCATTTTCCGGTGGAAAGCGCCGAGGTGACGCCCTACCTGTGCGAGGCCTTCCCCGATGCGCTATCGGACAAAGTTGCGCACGTTCGGGTCCTGGCGGCGGAGCGAACCTTCTGGGAGAAGGCCACGATCCTCCACATGCTGCACCACGCTCCCGAGAACAAAAAACTCGCACCACGCATGTCGCGGCACTATTACGACGTATTCCAGCTCGCGCAGAGTCCCGTTTGGCAGCGCGCGATCGCCACGATCGAACTGTTGGATCGCGTGGCCGTCCATAAGCGCATCTTCTTCAAGATGGCCGGGGCCCATTACGAGACCGCCCGGCCGGGCACGCTGCGTTTGACGCCGAGCGATCGAATCGTCGGGCAGTTGCGGCAGGACTACCTCGACATGCGGCCGATGTTCTTCCGCGAGCCACCTTCCTTTGAGGAAATTTTGTCCAGTCTTCCCGAAATGGAAGCCCGGATCAATAATGCTGTGACGTGATGCGAAAAACTGCCCGCGAGCAATCCCGGAGATTCGCAGCCGTACGCGAAACGTGGGCAGTATCACTCGCGGCGGTTCTTCCTAATCAGCCACGCCTTTGCGCCTCCGCGCTCGAAGCGCACCAAAGAATACCCCCCCAACATAGCGATTGCCGGCCAAGGTAACGGAAATACGCGAGTCCGTCCATTCATGCAAGGTGTAAGTCCCCTTGGTCCCATCGTTCAACCAGCCCGGCCCCGGGCTCCCCGGCGGGAATCTCGCCCTGGAAGTCGCCGAAGGCCAACGCGTGGTCTTCCGTGGTGATGGTCAGGCGTTGCAGGGAAAGGTTCCTCGGGCAGTCCCTTGGGCACGGCCCAACTCTTGAAAACGCCGTCCTTTTCCAAGCGGAAATCGTAGTGCAGCGTGCGGGCCTGATGCCTCTGGACCACAAATCGCCCGGATGTCTGTGCCTCGGACATGGCCGCCCACTTTCGTCGCCGTTATGAGAATGGCAAGTCTGACATTCATGTCAGGATAGCGAATTTACGGCATCCGAACAATGGCCTCGTTGCTGGGGAAGAAAAAAATAATAATTTCTTGCATTTACGTCGTTATAATTACTCCTGGCGAATCTGGACGCCCGAAAAGAGCGGATAGGAGCACGCCCCTGCCACCGTGATGCAAAAACTGTACAATCTTCGGGGGGGGGTGACAAGTTTTTGCAGCCGTTATGAAACCGTTGGGTTCGCTGATCTTCGATTGACATGCGTTCAGGTATTGGGTAGACTTAGGGTGTTGACATCCATCGACCCCAGACCTAGATTGTGGCTATGCCCCTCAAGCGAATCAAAACTCCGGACGATGCGAAGCTCGAAGAGTTGATTATTCTTATCGCGTCACGCTCAGAGGACGACCCCCGCTTTGGATCGACAAAGCTCAACAAGCTCCTCTTTTTCGCCGATTTTCTGGCATACGTCAAACGCGGCGAGGCGATCACAAATCACGTCTACATGAGGCTCCCTAACGGTCCAGCCCCAAGGGCAATGCTGCCGATCACCAAGCGTATGATTTCTGCCAAATGCCTGGCAATTCAAGAACGGGACCATTACGGCAGGACGCAGAAAGTTCCCGTCGCCCTTCGGGAACCTAATCTCGAGCTCTTTTCATCTGAAGAGATTGCCATCGTCACAGACGTGCTGGATTCATTTAAGAAAAGCAATGCCAAGGGAATAAGCGCGCTATCTCATAATTTTGACGGGTGGAAACTCGCGAAGGACGGCGAGAACATCCCCTATGAGGTGGCATTGGTGCAATTTAAGAAGCCGAGAAAACAAGACATTGAGAAGGCATTAGCGATACGCGCTGAATTGGCATCATTGCGAACGAAGAGTAGGCGTTCAGATGCTGATGAGCACTAGAGGCACGGTCCGCCATCCAAAATTCTCGGAATGCGTGCGCGTTCTTTCCCTTCGCGAGCCAATTGTGGAGCGTATCATCGATGGTGCCATCTGGGAAATTCAGCGCGATCCGAGAGGGATCGGCGTCTATATTAAAGAAATTGACGTATGGCAGGCCAGGCTCGTTCTTCCATCTCCACCCGATCTACTGCTAATGTACTGCATGAATAGCAGATACGTGACAATGCTTACTATCATCCCGGCGGACGGGTCAAAACTACTCTAGTCGCCGAAGGCCAACGCGTGGTCGTCCGTGGCGATCGCCAGGCGTTGCCGGCCGGGTTCCTCAGGCAGGCCATTGGGCACGGCCCAACTCTTGAACACGCCGTCCTTTTCCAAGCGGAAATCGTAGTGCAGAGTGCAGAGCACGGAGCGGAAACGCCCTCACCCCCTGCCCCTCTCCCAAAGGTAGAGGGGAGCTTGGGGAAGGAAGAAGGGAGCGGAGAGCGGAGAGCGGCCAGTAAAGAGCGTCCTCTCAGTCGCGGTTCAGCGACGCTTCTTTCCGATCACCATCGATCATGATTCGCGAGCGATTCTTGACCAGGGGCGCATTCCCAAGAGGGGTAAGGCTCACGGGGCGTCCGTCAGTTCTACGTCTTCGACCTCGTAGAACGACGGGTCGATCTCCTCGACGCCTTCGAGAATCCGCCGCGCCTTCTGGTATTGATCCGCCGAGATCAAGAAAAAGACCTGGTTGGTCTGCTGGTCGTCGATCTCCAGCGGAAGCCCGCCGACCTGTTGGATTGCCTGTCGCTGCTCTTCGCTGAGTGATGCCTTCATCCCGATACCTCCTTGACTTACTTTAACCCGCTTCGTCAGGGAAATCGAGCCCGCCGTATTTGGCCAACGAGTTCCTGAAGTTGCGAAATACCCCTCACCGTAAAGAGACCCGGGAAAGCCGACAACGCTCCACGAGCGTCCTCTGTAATAATCATATCCGAAAATCATGGCTGCGGTCGAGGGGCCAGCGGGTCGAGGGGCCAGTCCGTGATTTTTAGCGTACCCACGGGAGAAAATGCTGCTCTTTCGGCGAATTCCCGCTTCTGCTACGATTTACCGTCGCCAAGGAGGGCATGATGAAGGCTCTGGCCTTGATTGAAAGCGCAGACCACGTCTGCTACCGCTACCGGCTCAACGCGCTGGCCTGGGCGCTGGCCCAAGAGGGCCTGTTGCTCCAGGCCCTGCCTATCCCATCGGGCTGGAAGCGAATCTCCACCCTGCTGGCCGGGCGCCGGGCCGAGCTTGTCATCTTGCAACGCAAACTCTTGCCCGCTTGGCAGTTAGCCATTCTGCGCCGGAACGCGAAATACCTCGTCTACGACATCGACGACGCCCTTTTCCGCCGCGACAGTTTCACGCGGAAGGAACAGCAAAGCAACAGCCGCCTGGCTCGTTTCCGCGGCGTCGTGCGGGCCGCCGACGCCGTGTTGGCAGGAAATGACTATCTGAGGCAATTTGCTTCGGCCTACACGGATCCCGGTCGGGTACACTTCGTGCCGACCTGCGTCGAACCCTCCTGGTATCCCCTGGCCAGCCATCGACGCAGCGGTTCCTGGGCCCGGCTGGCTTGGATCGGCCAACGAGCCATGCTTCCGTCGCTGGCCGCCATGCATGAACAATTGACCGCTGTCGGCCGGCGTCTGCCGAACATTTCGCTGCGCGTGATTTGCGACAGTTTGCCGCAAATCAGCGGCTTGCAGACGGAACTCCGCCCATGGTCGTCGGCCACCGAGAGCAGCGAGCTGGCCGACGCGGACATTGGCATCAGTTGGCTCTGCGACGACCTGTGGGCCCAGGGCAAGTGCGGTCTCAAAATATTGCAATACATGGCCGCGGGACTGCCGGTCGTGGCCAATTCCGTAGGTATTCATGGGAAAATGATCGTACACGGCAAGACCGGCTTCCTGGCCGATTCGCCGGACGAGTGGGCCGAGGCAGTCTGCCGCCTGGCGGAAAATCCATCGCTTCGCCGTCGCATGGGCGCCGCCGCCCGCCATCGCGTGGAAATCGACTACAACGTCCAACGCTGGGGCCCGAAGGTGGCCAAGCTGTTGCGGGATGTGGCCGGCAAACCAGCGCCCAGTAATCAGCGCTTCGAGGCCCGTGAATATTATGAGCTGGAGCAGGAGGCCGAAGAAAACGCAAATCCGTAGGTCCTTCCTGCCGGGGAAGGACCTACGGATGATGCGGTGGCGTAAAGGGCAATTTCGTCTTATAATCGGGTCTCTTGAATCCGCGATTGGAGAGGTTTGTCTCGTTCTTGGCCGCTCAGAGCATCCATTTCCGCCATTTCCGCAATTCCGACCCGCCGGCGCTGGTCGCCGTCTGGCAGAGCCGCGTGGGGCAACCGGGATTGAACCCCGCCGTCGGCGTCGAGGTTCTTGAACAGTTTGTCCTGGCCAAAATGTGCTTTGACCCCGAGGGCTTGATCTTGGCCTGCGATGGCGATGGCGATCGCGTGTTCGGATTCGCCCATGCGTCTTTTGGGGCCAGCGATTTGGAGGACGGCATTTCCACCGACTTGGGCACAACCGCGCTGCTCGTGGTCCGGCCCGACTGCGATGAGACGCAGGTCGCCGCCGGACTGCTGGAACAATCCGAGGCCTATCTCCACAGGAAGGGGGCCAAGGTCCTGTACGGTGGTGGAATCCGGCCGTTGAACGCCTTTTACCTCGGCCTCTACGGGGGAAGCGAGTTGCCGGGCGTGCTGGAGTCGGACCGCGTGGCCCAACAGGCCTTCACGTCGCACGGCTATCGCGAAATCGATCGCACGTTGCTCTTCCACCGCGACCTGAGCACGTTCGAGGCGGTGGTCGATCGCCGGCAGATGCAGGTTCGCCGGCAGATGGTCGTGGAAGTGGTGATCGACCCGCCGTCGCGAACCTGGTGGGAGGCCTGCACGATGGGCCTCTTCGACCTCGTGCGTTTCGCCTTGATTCCGCGGACCGGCGGCGCGGCGGTAGCGACAGCCACTTTCCGCCGCATGGAATTGACGCCTACCTGCTTGCAGCCGCCATCGCTGGGGCTGATCGAGGTCTGGGTGGAAGAGTCAGCCCGTCGCCGCGGCCTGGCGATCTTCCTTCTGAGCGAGGCCTTTCGCCAGTTCATCCGCGAAGGCACCCGCGAGGTCGAGGTCCAGGCCATGCAGCACAACCTGGCCGCCCAGGCGCTGTATCGCAAGATGGGCTTTCAGCAGTTCGGGCAGGGGAGCGTGTTCCGCAAGGAGTGAGATAAGGAAGGCAAGCCTCACGCCAAGGCGCCAAGCCGCGAAGGATCTGTTTCTACTCTGTACCGCCGGTTATTGAATTCCCATCCACAACTGATAAGGCATTGTCGACATGAACCTGTTTCACATTGTCATCCTGGCCGTCGTGCAAGGCCTGGCCGAGTTGCTTCCGGTTTCGAGTTCCGCCCACGTGATCGTGGCTGAGAAGCTCTTGGGCTTGGATCCCGCCGAACCCAAGATGACGCTGCTGTTGGTGATGCTCCATACAGGAACGATGTTTGCAGTAATCCTCTATTTCTGGAAGGCCTGGAAAAAGAGCTTGTTTGCCTCCACGGCGGTGTTCAAACATCAGGCCACCAGGCTCTTGATAGCAACGTTTCTAACCGTCGCCGTTGGCGGGCCGCTCATCCTGGGAATCGAAAAGGGCGCCGAGCACTCAGGTTATCAGTTCAAAGATGCCAACGGGCAACCACAGAAGTTCGAAATCGAGTTGCTCTTCAATAACCTCGGGCTCGTCGCCGCAGCACTGGCCGTGGCAGGCGTCTTGATCTTCATCGCCGGGACGATGGAAAAGACCAGGGCCCGCAACCAGGAAATTGGAATTCGAGAGGCCGCCTGGATCGGCGCCGTCCAAGGACTGTGCCTGCCGTTCCGTGGGTTCTCGCGTTCCGGAGCAACGATTTCCACGGGCTTGCTGCTCGGCGCTATCAAGGCGCGGGTGGAGGAATTCAGTTTCGCGCTGGCCGTAATCATTACTCCACCGGTCATCGCGCGGGAAGCATGGCGATTAGTCAAAGCCCATCACCAAGCCGGGTTCGACGTGACCTTGAGCTTGTTCGCTCCCAGCTTCTTAGGCATGGTCTGTGCTTTCCTGGCCGGTTTGCTGGCCCTGAAGTGGCTCTCCGGTTGGCTGGAGGGCGGCCGTTGGCATCTTTTCGGCATCTATTGCCTGGTGGCTTCGGCAGCCGTGTCCGGACTTCATTGGTACGGTTATTGATCCGTGATCAACTCTCCCATAGTCGCGATCTCCTCGGCGGAAAGCACGATCTTTCCGGCGGCCGCGTTCTCCTTGGCTTGCGGCGTGTCGCGGGCGCCACACAGGACGCAAGTCATTCCCGGCTGTGCGGCCGTCCAGGCGATGACCAACTGCCCGATCGTCGCCCCGTGCCGCTCGGCAATCGGTTGAAGCTGCCGCAGGAGGCCGTTGATCCGCTCGACGTTCTCCGGGCGGAAACGGGGGTTGGCCTTGCGCAGGTCGCCCGGATTGTACTGCCGATCGGGCCGCAGCTTGCCGGTCAACAGCCCGTTGGCCAGCGGCGAATAGGCCAGCACTGAGACGTTGTTCTCGCGACACCACTGCAGGATTCCGTTCTTCTCCAGCTTGCGATCGAGCATGCTGTACTGCTCCTGGTCGGAGTCGATCGGTCCGTAGGCCTTGAGCAGTTCCAGGGAACAGTTCGAGACCCCGATGGCACGGATTTTGCCTTCCTGCTTCAACCGTTGGAGTTCGGCCACGGTATCGGCCAGCGGCGTGCTGGGATCCTGCCAGTGGGTTTGCAGGAGATCGATGCGATCGGTCTGCAGGTTCCGCAGGCTGCGCTCGACTTCCGCGCGGATGGAAGCCGGCCGCAGGTTCTTGTAGATCTTCTTGTCCACCGGGCGGAGCGTGGCCCCTTGATCGTCGGCATAGAAGTGCAGCGTGCCTTCTTCGCGGTCCCAGATCAGGCCGCACTTCGTGGCCAGCACGACCCGATCGCGACGGTCGCGGATGGCCTGGCCCACGACCCGCTCGCTACGGCCGTAGCCGTACATGGGGGCCGTATCGACGAGATTGATCCCCTCGTCCAAGGCCGCGTGGATGGCAGCGATCGATTGCTGGTCGTCGGCCCCGCCCCACATCCACCCGCCGGTGACCCACGCGCCGAAGCCGACGGCCGAAATGTCGATCCCCGACGATCCGAGTTTACGCATCAACATGGTTGCTTCTCCTGTATTTGGATGCCGAAAATCACGTGTTTCGCTTGCATGGCATGCTCCTTCGGGCAAAAGAAGAACGGACGATTTGCCTCTACGATAGCGGTTCGCGGCGCGGCTGTAAAGCGGCCGGCAGAACTTGGAGCTTAGTACTTAGTTTCTGTTGCTGAAGGGGCGTTTTTTTCTTTTGGTTAGTTACGGCAGCCGAGTATTTGCTGCCGGCCGGAGCTATTGTTGTCAAAATAGGGACACCATGGGTTCTGCGTGAATTGGGTTTCGACTCGTCGGGCCGATTAGCGCATGGGTTCCCTTGCCGTGCCATTCTCCACTGTCGAATTGTTCACAGCGGCGTGCTCAGCCGGCGGCGTGATCCGCCAGCACGATCAAGTTGTGGCAGAACACGCCCAGGCCCACGGCTGCAGCAAAACTCCTAAATCCTCGAAAGTAACATCGAACCAAACGAAACGCCCGTTTTAAGCCGGAGATCGTCCCCTCGATCCCCGCCCGAAAGGCATACCAGTGGGCAAGCATCTTGTCGACGAAGTCCTGCATCCGCGTGGGGATCGCCAGCGTCGCCACTTGCTTGGCCAATTCCTCGAACTTCGCCTTTTCCGGACAGAAGCCCTTGTCCGCCGCCACAACCTCCGGCCGCGCGCCAAAGAGTTTCTTGTGCCGCTGGATCACCTCTTCGGTCAACTCGCAGTCGGGCAGTTGCTTCTCATAGACCTCATAATCGGTGATGAACTTCTCTTTCGATTCGCACAACAAGACCTTGTGGCCAAATTCCACCGGCTTCTGTCGCTTGCCACGCTTGATCAGCTCCGTGTGTTGCTCGAAGAGACTGAACACCCGCTCGCTGGCCGGCACAGTTTCTCCCGCCACCTGCGCCCGCCGGGCGTTATGCACGATAGTCTGCATCGACGACAGATAAGCCTTCAGTTCCAAGGCTACGCCGGCCAGAGCCGTCGTGCCCTGGGTGGTCACAAAAGTGCAGAATTCCCTGGCAATCGCCACGATCCAAGCGGTCCGCTCGATGAGCGTGGCAAAGGAACTCTTCACCTTCCGCTGGCGAGACTTCGACTTGCTGGGCATGTAGCGGGTAATGTAAAGGTGCAGCCGCTTGATCTTACGGTCATGGAAGCGGTGCGGGCAACTCTCCGGGGCAATCTCTCTTGCCCGTTTCAACAGCCGCAATGCCACCCGCCAGGTGTCCCAGAGAAGCGACGAGTCCGTGGGATAATGGATATTCGATTCCACGGCAGTGGTGTCGGTACGAATGACCTGCGTGCTCACCGCTCCCTGGGCAACGCCGTACTGGCCCAGCAATTCGTTGACCCGTTTCCAAGTCTGGGGACGGATGGCCAGAAAGCACTTGTCGAGGAAGGTGAAGTCCATCACGGCCTTCTTCCGCATCCGCAGGAAGTCCTGTAGAAACGGATCGCTGCCGATGCGGATGATCACATCGCGGAAGGGCAGTCCTTCGAGGTGCTGCACAACGAGGGCCCGCAGGATGTTCTCCGATGTGTAATCGCCTTCGCGGCCCTCCTTGCCACCCTGGGACAGCTTCTGCAGATCCGCATGCACCGCCGAAAGGATGTCGGATTTGGCGTCCAGCACTTGACTAATGGCCCGATATCGGGCACGATAATCACGTACGACCTTGGGCAACCCGTCATCCTTCGATTCAAAACTGAGCACGGCTTCCTTTTTCCGACGCATCTTTATCCTCCTCTGGTCTTTCGTGAAACAATAAACCATGAGGATAAGGGTGCGTCTTTTTTCGTCAAGGCCACCTTGCGAAATTAGCTCGCGCCGCTTCCGCAACAGAAACTACTTAGAACTTAGGGACGAGGAGCAGATGGCTAAGTACTAAGCTCTAAGCTCTAAGAACTAAGCCCTTCACCACTTCAATAACATCTTGCCCGCCAACGTAAGGCCGATGAGAATCACCAGGCGGCGGACGTTCTTCTGGCCGAGGCGGCGGGCGGTACCGGCGCCAGCGTAGCCGCCGAAAATGGCCCCGACCGCCATGACGAAAGCGATCGGCCAATTGATCAGCCCCTTGTAGATGAATATCGCTGCGGCGATGCCGTTGATGAACATCGCGTTGAGATTCTTGATGGCGTTGGCCTGATGGATGTTCGAGAAGCCCAGGATGCCGTAGGCGGCCAGCATGAGGATGCCGATGCCCGCACCGAAATAGCCGCCGTAGATGCCGATGAGGAACTGCGACAGCAGTACGGCCACCCAACGGAACGGCGTGGCGGCATGGCCGAAGGCCGCACCAGCGGATTCCGCGTTCGACTGCACGGCTTCACCCGACCGCTCCGTTCGCCGCCGCTGCCAACGCGCCAACGGCTCCTGCACGATGAACAGCCCCGTAGCCAGGAGGATCAAATACGGCACCAGGATGTCGAAGATCGACTCATCGGTGATCACCAACAGCCAGGCGCCAAGCACGCCGCCCAGGAAGCTCGGAACCGACAAGAACAGGACCTCACGGCGATGGTAGCCCAGTTCGGACCGGTAACCCCAAAAACTGCTCAGTGCCCCCGGCCAGAGGGCGACGGTGTTGGTGGCGTTGGCGATGATGGCCTGTTGGCCGACGAAGATCAGGGCCGGAAAGGTCAGGAGCGTACCGCCGCCCGCCACGGCGTTGATCGCGCCGCCCAACACGGCCGTACAGAACAGAGTCAGTTGTTGGTACCATGCCATGCAGGGAATTCTACCGCGTGATCCGCAATAAGCTAGACTTCGAAAGTAGCAGGCACACTCCGTGTGCCTGCTACATTGGGGCCGAAAACACTCCCCCGCAACCGTTTCCACCATCGTGACCGATACCATCATTACAAGCAGTTACGCCCGGCTTTTGCCCTGGCAGGCCCGAGCCGTGCTGATCGCCCTGGCACTGTTGATCGGCTTGGCCTTGTGGAAAGCGCCAACGCCGACGCCGCTGCGCGACGCCCGCGGGGAGAATACCAAGTCGGGCGACGTCTTCCTGTACATGACCGAAATCAAGCGGGTCCACGCCGGCGAGAACTACTACCAGGTCGCCGCCGAGGAGCTCGTGGCCCAAGGCTACCCGACGGCCAGTCTCTTCAACTGGCGGCCCCCGCTTCCCATGGCGCTGATCGGCAAGCTGCCCGACCTGCTGCTGGGCCGGCTGATCCTTATCGCCGCGGGCATTGCAATGTTGTTGACGGCTTTCGAGGCGGCTGCGCGGGAACAGCCCAACGTCTATCGGCTGGCCCTGCCGCTGGCCATACTCCTGACCGCGCCGCTGTTGCCCTGTTTTCAGGGCAATGTCTTCGTGCTCCCGGAAGTCTGGGCCGGGATCATGATCGCCCTGTCGCTTTGCGCCTATGGCGTACGACTCCGATTCCTGGGCGCTACGATGGCCCTGGCGGCACTTTTCTTCCGCGAATTGGCGCTGCCTTACTGCGTGCTCGGCTTGGCCCTGGCCGTCTGGCAACGGCGGCCGAAGGAGTCGACGGTATATATCGTCGGCCTGATTGGCTGGGCCGTTTTCTACGGACTGCATTGCTGGAAGGTCAGCCACTTGATCACGGCTACGGCCGAGGCCCATCGCCAAGGCTGGGTGCAGTTCGGCGGCCTGCCGTTCGTCATCGCAGTCGCGCAGATGAACGCCTACCTCATGTTCCTGCCCGTGTGGGTAGCGGTGGTCTTCTTCGCCCTATCGATGATCGGACTGGCCGGCTGGCAGACGGCCTGGGGGACGCGGATCGCGCTGACGGCCTGCATGTACGTCGTGGCTTTTTCCATTGTCGGCCAGGACTTCAATCGCTACTGGGGCATCATGCTTGCGCCGGTATTCTGTTTCGGCGCCGTACGGGCTCCCGCCGCGCTGGCCGATTTGTGGTGTGCGGCGAGGCTAGCCTTGCCATGGAAGCATGAGGCGATGGCACGGGCATAAGGAATTTGGATTTCTTCATTACACCTTCTTCGCTTCCTGACACGTGACGGGACTGAACCGCTCGTCGGGCAGGATCATGGCCGTAATCCGCAGGCCGAACTTGTCGCCGACCTTCACGGCTTCGCCGCAAGCGACGGGCTGATTGCCGACCTCCAGATTGAGCATCTCTTCGCACGACTTGTCGAACTGGAGGATTGAGCCCGGCCCGATCTCGATGATGCGACTGAGCTTCTGCCGGTTCTCGGCCAAGGCAACCACTACGGGCACCTTGATCCGCAAGAGGCTCCGCGTGTAGGGCGGCAGGTCGCTGGACGTGAGCGGCAGGGTCGGCTTTTGTTTCTGCATCGGCTGCCCGATCGGCTCTTTCGCCTCGGGCAACTTGGGAGGCGCAACGGCAAACAGGCCATCGGGGTTCTTCACTGGCCAGAGAATGCCGATGGTGCCTGCGGGCCGCCCGCCCTGGCTGACGGCCAGCGGAACTACGACCGCATTCTGCGGCACGCCACCCCGCTCCAGGGCGTCGGCCAGGTTTGCGACCCAGCGGGCACAGAAGTCGTGAGCGAGCCAGGATTCCGGCAGCAGGTTCATGCCCAATTCCTGGGCCAAGGTTGCCAGCTTGCTCTCGCCGGTCACGTCCGGCTGGGCGACACCACGGCGGCACAAGCCCCCGGGCCGCGGGGATCGTCATGACAACGGTAGTCCGGTCGGTCTTTAGGAGCAGAACCAGGCCCGTACCGCTCAGATCCAGTTGTGGCGCGGCCGACTGCAACGTGCCTTGCGGGCCGGGGGTTAATTGTGTCTTGACCTGGAAAACACGGGCCAGGGCAGCGCCCGCCTCTTCGGCGCCTAGCTTGGAGGCAGCGAGCACGTCGTCGACGAATTGCGGAAGGGCCTCGGGCATAGGATTGTTGATTCCACCCCTCCCTTTGGGAGAGTTGTGGGGGTTAACGGTTCCAGTGGGACTTCTCCTTGATTGGTCGGCAGCTTTGGCAGCAAACTTTACCTAATCGTTAAAGCCAGCGGATTTTGGGTAAGATGAGCAAGGCCGAGTAATTCTGGGAGTTTAGCCCTGGCACTTGTGCCGGCAGAAGTGCCAGGGGCTAAACGGAGCGTTGTCCGCGCGAACTTCGAAGTTCGCGTGGAGCTAAGGATCGGCAAATCAATAACTGTTACATAGTCGCCTTTCGCTCCGCGAAAGAACGCCACTTTCGCGGAGCGAAAGGCGACAGTTATTGATTTGCCCATCCTAACGTGAAAACTTGCAGAGCGACTAAAAAAACGGGTACAATGGCCGCATTGGGCTGAGGAGGAGTTTCTTAAACCCCCAAACGAGAGGAAAGCCATTCATGGATCAGGATCTGGAACATCTTCGGCTGTTGTCGATCTTCCACTACGTCGTTGGTGGGATCGCTGGTCTCTTTGCCTGCTTCCCGTGTATCCATCTGGTGCTCGGCATTATTCCCCTGCATTCTCGCAAAGGTTACAATTCTTGTAGACTCGGGACTAAACTCCAGACAGCCCCCGGATGAAGGGCTACATCGTGGCCAAGAAAAAGAAGAAGGCGAAGAAGGCCGGCAACCCCAAGGCGCGGCGGCCGACGAAGTCGCAGGGCTTTACCCTTTCGACATCCGCTTCCCTGGAAGGACTCTTGCGGAAGTTCACTTCCGGTTGCGGAAAACTTCGCAGCCCCTTGGCTATTGCCCAGGAAATTGCCGATCTGGCCTGGGAGGCGCCGCGGCCTCAAGAACAGGCGGAATTGGCACGGCAGGCCTTGAGCGTGTCGCCTGATTGCGCAGACGCCTACGTGATTTTGGCCAACCAAGCGGCATCCCGCGACCAAGCTCGGCAGCTTCTGGAAGAAGGTGTGGCCGCCGGCCGGCGGGCAATCGGCCAGAAAAATTTCAGCACGGTGACCGGCCACTTCTGGCTCGATCAGCGCACTCGCCCCTACATGCGGGCCTGCCTGGGGTTGGCCCAATGCCTGTGGGAGTCGGGCCTGCGGGCCCAGGCGGTCGACCATTACACGGAGATGCTGCGGCTGAATCCCAACGACAACCAAGGCGTGCGTTACCTGCTCCTGGGCGCCCTGGTGGATCTGGACCGCGATGAAGAAGCCCAACGCCTGATGCAGCGTTACGAGCACGATGCTTCGGCCGAATGGGCCTATACGACCGCTTTGTTGGCCTTTCGCCGCGAGGGCGACTCACCCATCTCTCGGACTCTGTTGCGGGCGGCGTCGGACACCAATCGGTATGTTCCCAGTTACCTGGTCGGCAATAAGGGCATGCCGGCAGTGCCGCCGTCGTACATCAGCCTCGGGGGCGAGGACGAGGCCATCAGCTACGCCGCCCAGTTCCTGCGACACCTCGCGCGGTTCTCAGGGGGCGATCCCCTGGCTGCGCAAGACACTCAAGGTGCCGTTGCCCCAACCGGCGAAACCCCGCAAGCCCGCCTGGTCGTTTTTCCGCCATGCCTTCCTGCGACTGCCGCGAGTCGACGAGGAGGTCTGGCAATTGGATGTCTGCCGCCTGCCGCTTTCGCAGGCCGACGGCATGGCCTATCGTCCGCCATGGGCGTTGGTGCTATGGAACCGCACGGAAGACGCCATGCTCAGTTTTGAGGCCGGCGACGCCCAGCCCAAGGTGGGCGAGGCCTGGGACGCATTGATCGAGGCCTTGTTGCGTCCCCGAGCGGGCGAACCACACCGGCCGGCGGAGATCCAGGTGCGGCGCAAGACCTTCTGCAAGGCCTGGCAGGAAAAACTGCGGCAGATCGGCATCGAATGCCGGCTTTGCGATACGTTGGACGGCTTGGACCTCGTGCTGGAAAATCTGCTGCCGGCCTCGACCAGCGTGCGACGTTTCCTCGAAGGGCCGGAAACTCCGGCCTCCGTCGATCTCGACGAACTAGCCTCTTTACCGCAGAACTTCGGCGAGTCCTGGCAGGCCGACGTCCGCCGTCTGCCCGGCTGGCTGGAACAGGCAGGCGATTTGCGGCGTCCCTGGGCGTCGTTGGTCACCAGCCGCGACGAACATACGGTGTTGACCCAGAACCTCACCATGGATCTGCCGCCCGACGAGTGGATCTGGAAGAATATCGTCGACGCCATCTACCGTCCCTTGATGGGCGAACCCCATCGGCCGGGGATCGTGGAGGTCAGCAGTGATGCTTGCCAGCGGGTGCTTCACGATCGGCTTGACGCGATCGGCGTGCGGTGCGTCGTGGCCGACAACCTGGAGCAGATCGACGATATCTTCCGGCAACTTGGCAAGTTCCTGTCCAGTGGCAAGGCCTCGCCGCCGCTGGTCGAGGTGCCCGGCGTGCGGCTTGACGACATCCGCGGTTTTTATGACGCGGCGGCCGAGTTCTATCGTGCGGCCCCCTGGCGGCTCGTGCCCGGCGACACCACGCTGCAGATCGAGTGCCGGAGATTCAGCACGCATACGTGGTATGCCGTGGTCATGGGCCAGAGCGGGTTGGTGTTGGGTCTGGCCCTGTATGAAGACCTGGGCATGCTGCAGCGGTTGTTCACTGGGGCCGGCAGCGACGAAGAAATGTCGCGGCAAGCCACGGGGCTATCGGTCATGTACGGCGAGGCATTTGAAATCCCCATTGCCGATCTCGACGCCGCCGAACGCCACGGTTGGCCTGTCGCCGGTCCGGAGGCCTATCCCAATCCCATTTACGTAAACCCCGGCCGCTCGATGCGACCGCCGTTGGCCTGGGAATTGGAGTTGCTGGAAGGCTCTCTGCGCGCGATCCCGCAGTTCTTGGGACTTGGCGCCACGCATGCGACGATCCGTGTGCCCGCGTCGCGAGGAGACTTGACATTCCAATTGTCGCGGATGGAGGACGAGTAGTCGGCGTGTAAAACCTGTCGATCGGATGTTGGCGGCGCGGCAGTTATCGACATCACGAAAGGTCATGTCGGCCGCGCGGCCGGTTATCGACTTGCCATCAACCGACAGCCGACATGCAGTGAACGGCTTATCCACGCCGCGGTGCGGCCAATCGTGTTGCGTAACCATTACTCTATAAGCCTCTTACGCGATCGCTCCGAACCTTCGCCGACAATTCTTCTTGGCTTCTTATTACTACTACTATATATAAAGAATAGATAATAGAAGCAAACGTTCCGCCTTACGGCTTCCCTTGCGTGCCGCAAGACCTTGGATTAGATGGGATGGACCGCCGAGTTCGTCCACGAACAAAGCGGACGGACTCAGAGGTTCATCCTGCAATTCAACCAACTTATTCCCTGTCAAACCCCTCGCACTCTTCAGACTAACTCATTCCTCACCGCCCAGACCGCTGCCTGGGTGCGGTCCGTGAGCCCGATCTTCCGTAACACGTGCTGAACGTGCTCCTTGACGGTCTCATAGCTGATGTTCATGGTTTGGGCGATCTGCTTGTTGGTGAGTCCGCGGGTCATCTGGCGGAGAACTTCGCCCTCGCGCTCGCTCAAGGAGACTTCCAGATTATTAGCCAGCCGGGGCGTTCGCAGGGCCCCGCTCACGCTACGGAGCTTTTCGCGGGTCCAGACATTCTCGCCTTTGGCCGCGGTCCGGATCGAGTCCAATAACTCATCGCGGCTGAAGCCCTTCAGCAAGAAACCGCAGGCCCCCAAGGCAATCGCCCGGGCGACCGAGGCAGGGTTGTCGAACGCGGAAAACAGCAGCACCGGCAAGTCCGGCTTGTCGAGTTTGATGCGGCCCAGGGCGGTGAGGCCATCGCCATCGGGCATGCGGACGTCCAGCAGAACGACATCGACTTCCGCTTCCAGGGCGTATTTTACGGCCGCTTGGCCGGTGCCTACCTCGGCAACCACTTTAATTTCCGTGCCTGCAAGCAGGGATTTTACCCCCTGGCGGATGATGTCTTGGTCGTCGGCAACGAGAACGCGAATCTTGGCTTCGGTTGGCATGTGCGGGATCCTGATAAAAAAAGGGAAAAGTGGGGATAGTACTGAACACCAAAGCTACTATTATGCGCGCCAGCAGGGGGTATTGGCAAGCGTTCCGAGGGGGCGAAACGAAATTCTTTTGTTTCGGGCAAAAAATACGGCCAGATCCACCGATTCGACCATACTTACAACGGGTTATAACGAACATCTTCACGGGGAAAACAGTATAATTAATAGGGTGGCAGGGAAGTTTTGTCTTGCTATTTGCTGCTCCCCAGAGAAGAGGCTGGCCATGACCACGATCGTTCTAACCCATCCCAGCGAACACTGCCCGCGGTTCCAGGTTTTCGCCGTCTACGAGGCGCCGAACGTGCATCACGTCTTTGCTCTCCAGGAGATCAGCGGCCGCGACGAAGCCGAAAAGGTTGCCCGCCAGATGATGGAGAGCTTCGAGGCCGACCATTTCCGCCGGGTGATCGAGGTTGGCCAGCGGATCAGTTGACAAGAAAAGTAGCAGGCAGACTCCGTCTGCCGTCCGCCCGAATGGAGAAGCATCACGCGGAGCGTGACGAATACGGCGGACGGCACAGGGGCCGTGCCTGCTACCTTGGCCGCTTGAACCCGCTGCGTTTGGGACTATACTCAAGGTTAACTGACCTAACGTCCCTTTCCATGAATCCGAAGGAGTTCCAGCATGCGACACGCGCCCCAAGTCAAGCTATTGGCCGTTTTCCTCGTACTGACCGCGGCCCTTTTGGTCGGCAACCGGCTGTTTGCCGCCGACCAAACCTCGTCGGCCACCTCCAGGCCATCCCAGAGACCGTACACTCCCAATCCCTGGAAAGTATCATCCCCGTCGGCCACCCTGGAGAAGTTGGAAGATCTCGGCACGCATCTCGGACGTGTACTCGACATCGCGGTCGACCTGCTCTCGGGCAATCAAACCGATTTGCTCTCGAAGAACAAGACGGCGCTGCTTTCGGGTAATAACCCAAAAGTACTGTCCGAGAACACAACTCCGATCTTGAGCGGGAACAGTTTCTCGCTGTTTTCCAACATCAAGGTGGAGATTCATATTGAGAATAGTGGCAATACCATGGCCGCCGGCGCCACGGCCAAGCCAATCCCAAAGGAAGGGGTCGTTACAAATCCGGAACCCTCCCGGAAACCGCGGCCAAGGTAATCTGGAAACTCGCGTAGCAAATTGATAACATGAGGGAAACACTGGCCAAATACTTCCTCCCTCGTGGACCCGATCAATGTCTGCTTCACGCAATGGCGAGTCTGCCTCACGCAACGGTGAGAAAAGCGCGACGCTCGCCGCCCCGTTCAGTCTTGATCCCGCGTTGATCCAAGAGATCCTCGACCACGCCAAGCCGCTGGGGCACTGCGAAGCCGCGGCGGACCTCAATCTGGGATTTGGTTTCGTCTACTACGGCCTTGTGCGGGCCTTGCGGCCGGAACACGTGTTGGTCATCGGCTCGGGCTACGGTTTCAGCGTGGTTTGCCTGGCCCTGGGTTTGAAAGACAACCGTGCCGGGCGGTTGAGCTTTGTCGACCCCTCCTATTCGTTGCTGGGCAACGGACCGGCCAATACCATCGGCGGGGTGAATTTCTGGCGCGATCCGATCCAGGTGCGCAACCATTTCTCTCGCTTCGGCGTCGAGGACATCGTTACCCACTTCAAACAGACCAGCGAGGACTTCTTCAACGGTTACGCCGAATTCTCCCTGCCCACGATCGACATGGCTTTCATCGACGGCAATCATTCCTATGCCCACGTGCAGCAGGACGTCGTGGGCGCCTTGAAACACTCGCGGAAGAACGCCTACTTTCTCCTGCACGATACCAACATCTACATCCGCGAGTTCTTGCGCCACGCGGGCGTGAAGCGCTGGCTGCGTTCCAAGGCCAATCGACACAAGGCGGCTTTCGAATATGTCGATTTCCCCTTCGCTTCCGGCGTGGCGATCGTGCGCATCCTCGAGCCTAAAGTATGGAAACAGCTTTCTTGACCGTAGGAACGTCCAAAGCATGAGAACGGCTTTCTTGATCGTAGGAACCGTAGGGCTGGCAATCCCGCTTCTGTTTGCTGCGGCCTATCTGTTTTGGCGTTACTATTGGTTCTGGCGCAATCCCTCGCGAACGGTTCCACGGGGCGATCACGTCATCAGCCCTGCCGACGGCACGGTCGTGTACGTCAAACGGGCCGCGCCCCACGAGCCGATCATTTCCTGCAAGCAAGGCCAGGCCGTGTCGATCAACGACATCGCGCGCGAAGAACTAGGTCAGGCAAAGATCCTCATCGGCATTTTCATGAGTCCTTTCGGCGTGCATTACAATCGCGCTCCCCTGGCCGGATGCATCGATTACACGCAGGAGTATCCGGCGGAGGGAAAGAATCTTCACATGGGCTCCATGCACTGGCGATGCATGCTTCACAAATTGCCCATTTACGCCAACAGCCCGCACATTGTTCAGAACAATCGGCGGGTGACGCGGTTCCGCGGCAGGCTGAAGGGCGAGGACATTTCCTGCTACGTGGTGCAGATCGGCGGCGGGAGCGTGCATGGCATCGATGTTTACCCGGAAATCGGTGCAGCGGTCGAACAAGGATCCATTTTCGGCATGATCCGTATTGGCTCGCAGGTCGATCTGATTGTTCCCGACCTGCCGGGCCTGGAAATCAAAGTGACGCCCGGCGATCGAGTTGTCGCTGGCGAGACGATTCTGATCGACCAATCGCCATAATCTCAAGTAGGTCCTTTCTGCCGGAAAGGACAAGTGTGCCATGAACTATAATGAAGATTGACGTTCCGACGTTTGCGCCCGGTAGCTCAGGGGATAGAGCAACGGATTTCTAATCCGTTGGTCGCAGGTTCGAATCCTGCCCGGGGTATTTGCCCCAGACGCCCGTAAACCGCGCATTTCCAGCGGCACGTCGACATTTACTGGAGAACGGAAGTTGACCTGCGCGAAGGTATTGGTCCTGGGCGGAACGCAGTTTGTCGGCCGCCATATCGTCGAAGCCTTGTCCAGGGGATCTACGCGAACCGATGTACGCTTCTGCGGCCACAAATCGTCGCGGGGCCGTTCGATCCCTATGACCGGTATTCATACTGGTTGCGGCGCCGCGCAGCAAGACGGCGAAATGCTGGCGCCAGGCGATGGCTCCGATCATTTGCAAGTCATCGACGCTCGCGACGTCGCTCGGTTTGTCTGCACGGTGATCGAGAATCCACTGACGGGCCCCTTCAACCTCGCCGGGCCGCGATTCACTTGGGCGGAGTTCATGAAGATCATGGGCGCGAAGAACGTTATCTGGGTCGCCGCGGAGTTCATAAAGGCGCTGGGCGTGACGGAGTTCGAACTTCCGCTGTTTAGACCAGAAAACGGTCTGCGCCGGCCTGATGGATGTAAGCAACGAGCGGGCAGTAGCTGCCGGTCTCATGCTGACCGCCCCCAGAGACACAATAGCCTATACACTAGTGCCTTGTCACAGCTTACTTTTGGGATAGACCGACTTGAGTTTGCATCGGGCATCGTCAATTTTCATCTGCCAATCGACACCGCGTTGGGTACCGTTGACGTCGTCTGACCACGCACGAATCTGTTCGCGAAGCGATTTCAGATCACCTATTCGGCGATCCCCAATGGACTGACTTGTCATTGAGCTAAGTTCGTTCTCAGCAATGTTCAGCCAACTCCCGTGCTTGGGCGTGTGGCAGAATTCGATGCGGCGAACGTACTGGCGTGCTTTAGCTGGCGCGAATGCTTCGTAGAACGCACCTTTGGTATGCGTGTTCAGGTTGTCACTTACCAAAATCACTTTGTCGCACCTCTTGTAGCGACCGTCCAGCAGTCTCGCCATTTCGAGTGCCCAATCAACTTTCGTTCTCGACTGACGCGCGGTCGCCATTCGCCAACCTGCGAGGGGTTCCGTAAACATGAAAATACTCGCTGTCCCTGCACGCTCGTACTCATAATCGACGCGCCGAGGATGTTTCGCGGTAGCCTCGATTGGCTTTCGGGTCTCCTTGACCAACTGCACTGGCTGTTCATCCATACACAGTACCGGATGCGTCGGATCATACGGTTTTGCGTATATTTCTAACACTTCTTCCATGTTGGCCACAAATTCGGCATCAGCTTCCGGCGGAATGACCCAGTATTCAATCTTTCGATTCGTCATCCCGTTTTTTTTAGCGTACGCCGCACGGTTTCGTAACTGACCGCATCGACGATTTCCAGCTCAACAACCCTGCGAGCAAGCAGTCGGAGTGTCCAGTTGGCATAGCCTTTCGGTGGTGGGCCAAGGCGAGTGGCGATGATTTTCGCCTCTTGCTCTCCATCAAGTAATTTCTCGGTGGGCGGCTTGGCACGTTTCTTCCCTTCCAGAGTCTCTTGAAAACCGGATTCCACAAATCGTTGCCGAATTATCTCGACTGTCTGGCGACGACAACCGAAAGCCTCGGCAATGCGACTGTCGTTCCAAGCAGGACCGTCCGCATCCGCCTTCAACAATACCTGGGCGCGTCGCACCTTCTCGCCGCTGCCCTTAAGCTTCTTGACAACCTCCCGTAACGTGTGGCGTTCTTGTTTCGACAATCGTACGATATACATCTTCTGCACGGGGCACCTCCTTGTTCCCCGCACCTTCGCAGAAAAACCCCCAACGACCAATCCCAATTTTTAGCTGTGACAAGGCACTAGCATGGGTTCGCGGTGCAAGCTTATCCCCCGCGCTTTCGCCCCAGCGCGAGGCGGAATTGATCAGCCGCGCTCGCCGAAAATCGGCATTGAGTTGACAACTTGATCCTGCCCGGTGTGCCTGCTGATTTGGGCCTCTGATTTGACACCGCTCCCCGCGCCAAGCTAGAATGGCGAAGATCCTTCTCCCTCCCACCCCACGCGACAGGTCCCTGCCATGCGAACCCATCGTATCGTCACATCCTTCTTTGTTCTCGTCAGCCTGCTGGCTGCCGTAGTCCACGCCGCCGAGCAACCGTGGATCCCGCTTTTCGATGGAAAGACGCTCAAGGGCTGGAAAGTACTTTCGGGCTCCGTCAAAGTTGTTGACGGGCAAATTGGTGTGACCGGAGGATCGGCACTGCAATACTTGAGCAACTTCCAAGACTTCGATTTTTCGACAGACGTGCGAACGGAACCTGGCGCCAAGGGCGACATATCGTTCCAGCCCCCTGCGGCCGGCGACTCACATGTTTCTTGGGAAATCTTCCAAGTCGAGATCAATAATTCCCGTGGGTTCACCGACCTGGACAAGACGGGAACCCTTATCGGATCCTCTGTCGGAAGGAAATCCTGGATGCGACGACAATTCAAGTCAGTCGCGGAGGACGGGCGGTGGTTCAAGCTCAGGATTTGGCGACAGGACTTCCGTCTCCGCGTATGGGTGAACGATATCCTACTGGCTGACGACTATAGTCGCGCAGGCGAGGCGCCTACGATCAAGGTGGCCGAGGGAGCGAAGATCTGCTTCAAGAATGTTCGCATTCAGAAGTTGCCGCCCAAGCCCGCAAACCAAGAGGTCGGCGGCAGCACCGGCAAAGGCAGTGAGGAGCTTTGTCGTCTAGTCAGCAGCGGCTTTCCCCTCGTCAACTACCACATCCACCTCAAGGGCGATCTCACCCTGGAAAAAGCCCTGGAGCACAGCCGCGAGACGGGCGTGTTCTACGGCATCGCGGCCAACTGCGGAGTGAAGTTCCCCATCACCAACGATCAGGGCATCAACGCTTACATCAAGAAGCTGGAAGGCCAGCCGTGCTTTATCGGCATGCAGGCCGAGGGCCGCGAATGGCCGACATTGTTCTCCAAAGAGGCCATCGCCAAGTTCGACTATATTTTCACCGACGCCATGACGATCGTCGATCATCGCGGCCGCCGGGCGAGACTCTGGATGCCCGACGAGGTCGATATCCCCGACAAGCAGGCCTTCATGGAACTGCTCGTGCGGACGATCGAACAAATCCTCGACAACGAGCCGGTCGACATCTATGCCAATCCGACCTACCTGCCCGACGTGCTCAGCAAGGAATACGATACGCTCTGGACGCCCGAACGGTTCAAGCGCGTGATCGAGGCGGCGGCCCGCAACGGCGTGGCGATCGAGATCAGCAACCGGCTGAAACTGCCCAAGGCCGATTTCATCCGCCAGGCGAAAAAGGCCGGCATCAAGTTCACCCTCGGCACGAACAACGTCGATTCGAAACTCGGCCGCGAGGAATATGCCTTGCAAATGATCCGCGAGTGCGACCTGAAGCCCGGCGACATGTTCCTTCCCAAGCCCGACGGCAAAAAGCCGATTCAGGTGCGGGGATTCAAGACTCGCTAAGTTACGCGAATCTTGCGTTATCGTGGCACGTTGCTGCGGAGTTGGCCGTCCATGGCCCGCTCCAGCAGATCGCGGGCGGTTCGGTCTTGCGGGTTTTGCTGCACGCACCATTTCAGGGCAATAACGGCTTCTCCATAATCCTTCGCTTCCAGCAGGCAGGAGCCCAAGCGCAAGCGGGCCTCGTAACCGAGCGGATTGCAGCGGACCGCCTCGCGGAGGCAGCGGACGGCCTCGGCATAGCGGTGGAGGTCCTGGTAGGCTTTGGCGGCATTGATCCAGGCCTCGACGGCTTGCCGTGGCGTTTTGGCATGGGCGTCGCGCTCGCAGGCCTTGGCATACGCGTCGAGCGCCACCGACAAGTTGTCGCCGGACGGATGTTGCCGGTAATAGGTGACGATTCGATCCAAGCCGGCCAGCCCTGGCTGCAACAAATCGATCAGCGTGGCTGCGGGGGTATTCCCATCCACCCCGAGGGCCTTGATCAAGCGCTCCTGGTGCATGCTTCCCGCCTGGAACGAGGCCCGCCAAAGTTGCCTGGCCCGGGAAAAATCGCCTTCCGACGCGATTTCCTGTCCCGCGGCGAAGAGTATCGTCCCGTCGAAGGGCCGCACCATCAAGGCCTGATCGATGCAGGCAGTCTTGCCCGGCGCAGACGGCCCGTCGAGGAACGAGAGTTCTGCCAGGTAGAGATAGGCCTCGCCTTGCAAGGGACAGGACGCCAAAGCGCGTCGGGCGTGCCAGGCTGCCGCATCGAGATGGCGTCGCCGCGTTCCCAAGACCTTCGACAACCACGGATTCAGCCATTGGTTCATCTCCGCGACCGACTTGAATCGAGAGCGCGAGGCCGATACCGCGTCACGCACCTGGCGAACGTCCATGGCCATGGCACTCGGCTCCGGCGCGTCGTCGAACTTCTTCAAGTGGATGGCCGCCAATTGGAGATGCGCTCGGGCGTGGTCGGGTTGTTCGTGGATGACGGCAGTCAGGTCCTCTTCCATCGATTGCAGGGTTTGCCCGTCCGTGAGTTGCTCCAGGGGGGCTGAAGACCTGGCAGTCCGCAAGTATCGATTCCAGGAAGGCTCGGCCCGGAGGGCCAGCGCTCGATTCTGCGCCGACATCACGCCAATGCCGAAGACCGTTACGGCGGCGGCAATCCAGCCGCTGCGCGGCAAAGAGCCCTGCTTCGCCGCCGACCACGACCATGAGTACATGGTGCCCGACATGGTGCCCGCCCGGCGCGGATCGGCCATTTGCCGCAAGCGGCAGGCGCAGGCAGCCAGGACGACCGGCGTCACCATGCAACCGGGGACATACCAGACGAAATCGGCCGCCGAGTGAACGGCGCTGGCGACCAGGCCGGGAGCGATGCCGACATAACACAGCGCGATCCGGTCCGCGCCGCCGGCGCGAAAAGCCGGTACGCACCACCACACGCACAGCCCGATCGTGGTTGCCAACAAGAGCAGACCGGGGATCCCGGTTTCGAGGCCGATTTGCAGGTAACCGTTCTCGGCATGAGTATATTCCACGACCGGCATGCTTTCGTCCTCGGGCAAGTACCGGCGGTAGACCTCGGCGTGACTTCCCAGTCCGGTGCCCGTTGCCGGGAAGTCGGCCATGGCTTTAAGATCGGCCTCCCAGATCTTGCGCCGTCCGTTTCCGCGGTCCAACTGATCGACGGAAGAGAAATCTTGCAGCCGATTCGCCACGGACTGGTAGCCGTAGACCAGCAGGCAGGCCGCTGTGAGTGCCGCCGTCGCGATCAAGGCCAGCAGCATTTTGCGGTTGATGCGTTTGACGCGGTGGACGATCAGCAAGCCGGTCACGGCCGCCACGAACATCGCCGCGGTTCCGCCCCGCGAAAGCGAGAGGACTCCCGCGAAAACAACGACCGCCAGGCCCACGGCGAACAACCCGATCCGAGCGCCAGGCCGCGATTGTCTCTTGCCAAATGAGGCCGCCGACCACGACCATGAGTACATGGTGCCCGACATGGTGCCCGCGCCGGCCAGCGCGCTGCCACGTCGTATAGATCCACCACATCCAAGGGCCGATGCCCAACGCCATGAAATCGGCAAAATGATTGCGATTGCTGAAGCTTCCCTTCACTTCGTCGGTCGTGGCATAAGGATGTTCGTAGAACCAGAAGAATTTTCCATTGCCGCAGAAGAACTGCACGAGGGCAAAAACGGCCATGATCAAAGTGGCCAGTGAGATCCACTTCAGGAGGCGCTCCACGTTGCCCGGCTGGCGCACCCGCTGCACGACAGTGAGGAACAACAACCCGAAGGCCATGACCACGACGAATCCATCGCGGGTGGCCACTGGCGTCAACGACAGGGTCTTCCAAAGACCGATCGTAGCTACTCCATCCGCGCGGGGGGCCCAAAGAGGCAGAATCTCATACATGCGAGGCGAGAGCATTGCCAGCCATGAAACCGGCAGCGGCGTGATTTGCAGACCGAGCAAGCCCAACACGCCCAACACCAGCCACCCAGCCGGCGAGCGGACCAAGACCTGGTCCGAAGTGAGACCTTGCCGCAGACACCAGCACAAGGCGACGCCAGCGGCCAGGGCCACCAAGAGCAGTTGCCCCAACGCGGTCCGGCCTCCCATGGCCAGCGGGACGAAGAAGATCGTCGCCGCCAGCCCGGCATCCACGGCCCACAACAGGAACCGATCGATTCGCCCCTGATTAGTCACATAGTGTGGATCAAGCACGGAAGTCCTTGCACAATAGTGTGTTGCGCGAACGGACGTGAGAACATCTGTTGTACGTCAGGCCGACCATGACCATATCGGGCACTATGCAATCGTGGTCGGCCTGACGTATGTAGCGTTCTGGATTCGGGATGCTACCGCGAAATGCCTCCCCAGGTAAAGGGATCCTGTATCAAAGACAGCTAAAGGCCGCAATGTTCATTTAATCTACGCATTTTTCCTAGATATAAAACTCTAATTTTTCGTAAAACTTTGCGCAGAAGCGGTCGATATACGGGTAAGCAAAGTGTATGTGGTTGCCTCAAAATGAGTAGGTTTTGCGAATGCAGTCGGATCGGGACCGCCCGGCGACAGTCAGCAGTGAATTTGCACGGAGGACGGGAGTTGCATGGATGCATTACCTTTCTTGATTGCAGAAGTTGTTGCCATATCGGCGGGCGTGACTTGGGCTGTTACGCCCTTGATTAAGCGATTGGCATGCAGGTGTGAAGCCATCGCACAGCCCGACGCGGTGAGAAGGTGCCATGCCCGGCCAACCCCTCTATGGGGCGGTGTTGGACTCTTCGTGGGCGCAACCGTTGCGGTGACTGTGGTCTGCGTGTTCCATCCGAGGAATCTGGTCGATGTATTCGGTCCCTTCGGTCTGGCAGCGGGCCTGCTCTGGCTGGTTGGCATACGGGACGATATCAGTCCGCTGTCGGCACGCTTTAAATTCTTGTGCCAGATCGGGGTTGTGCTACTTATCGTGGGTAGCGGCTCTTATCCCCAGGGCATCTCGCTCCTGGGGCAGCATGTCCGCCTCGGGTGGTTCGGCCCGGTTTGCATGATGGGCTGGCTCATCCTGGGGATCAATGCCGTCAATTTGATTGACGGGATGGACGGGCTGGCATCGCTCATCGGGATCTTGATTTCGACGGCGATTGCACTCATTGCCGGCGTTTACAACGACTTGCCAACCCTCGTTTTGGCCTTGGCCCTGGCAGGGGGATTGGCGGGTTTCCTCGTCTACAATCGGCCGCCGGCCACGATTTTCCTCGGCGACTCGGGCAGCACGGTCATCGGGCTGGTGCTCTCCTTCCTGGCATTTCGGGTTGCCAGGGACGCTTCGGTGACAATCCGAGGCCCTTCGGCGACGATCGAGGTCACCTCGCTGGCGCTGTTGCTCTTTGTTCCGCTGCTGGACACCAATTTGGCGATCGCGAGGCGGCTGTTGCGGGGTACGAACATCTTTCATGGTGACCGGAGCCATCTCCACCATCAGTTGCTCAGCCGGGGTTTCGGCGTCTGGAAAACTTTGGGGCTGCTCGGCGCCTTCAGCGGGGTGAGCGTTGTAGCCGCGTGTCTGGCCGCGATCACCGGCGGGGAAGCCGTGGCCTGGGTCGTGGCGTTGGGAAGCACGGGCCTGCTGTTCGCCAGCGGGTACATCGGCGGCGAGGAATTGACTCTCCTGCGACGAGCCCTGAGAGGGGCGGCACGGAACTCGTCGGAAGCGGCCTCGACCGGCGTCCCATTGTCTCGCGGACCCCACATTCTCCCGATCGACGGGGGAGTGGCTCGATCGGCCAACGCCAACCAGGAAGCCGCGGAAGCGTCCGAAGAAAGGCGGGTCGCTTGATGCCTTGGAAATTGCTCTCGACATCACCGTTGAGCTTGTGTACCCTCCCGGCCGAACGTAGTGTGCTCGCCCTGCCGGGCGATCGTGATGAGATGGGGTCATTGGCGGAACTTGCCCGGTCCAGGCATTCGAGGATGACCGGGGATGATAGCGTCTGTGGAAAGAACAGCACTCAGCCCGACGTGGTCATGAAAAGCAGTTGTGGCCGAATTCCTCGAATCGCTTCCTTTCGATCGTCCGTGACGCGCTTGCCGGTTGCACGTCGCGGGTCGACAACCGGGTCCCTTTTCGTCGTAGCCGCGATCTTGCTGCTCTCGGCAGGCGGCTGCGCAACGCACCAGACAATTTATCCGGCCGCGGAACTGCCGGCGCAGTTTCAGGCCCAGCCACTCCCGGATCCGACCGCGATTAGCCTTCCGACGCCCCCGCAGGGCAGGAGCGACGAGATTCGCCCTAACTATTTGTTGAAGGTATCGCTGACGGCGGGACTTGATAAGGACGAGAGCACGACGTTTCCCGTCCGCGTGGCGGAGGACGGGACCGCCCAGCTACCCCAAATCGGCCCCGTCCGTGTCGCCGGCCTGACCGACGTTCAGGCCGAAGGGCAGATCGGCAGGGCGCTGGTGCAAGGGGAACTCTACCGGCATCCCACGGTGAGCGTCCAGATCGACGAACGGCCGACCAACAACATCATCGTAGTCGGCGCCGTTAAGAATCAAGGGCCCCACAAAGTGCTCCGTTCGGCCAGTTGCCTGGGAACGGCGATCACTGAGGCGGGCGGCTTGACGGAGAAGGCCGGAACGAAAATCCAGATCACCGGGGCCAACCGCAAGCTGTTCGTGGACATCGCCGACGAGAAGCAACGATTCGTTCCTCTCGACGACGGAGACATGGTCTCCGTGGAGAAACGCGAGATTCCGCCCGTCCAGGTCATCGGCCTCGTGGCCAAGCCTGTGGACGTCGACTTTCCCGTCGGCCGGCCGTTTCGTCTCAACGACGCCATTGCCATGGCCGCCGGGGAGTCTAACGACCTGGCCGACAGTATCTTGATTCTTCGGCAGCGCCGGACGGACAGGGCGTGACGTTGATCCATGCCAGTCTCGGCAAGGCCTCGGAAAACGGCCAGGAGAACCTGACCCTGGCGCCCGGCAACGTCGTCCGCGTCGAGCGGACGTTTGGGACCTACTTCTGGGAAATCTTCAAGCACATCGGCGCGTCTGTCGGTTTGGTGCCCACGGTACCGTAATGCTCTGCTTTGAGGAGAAGACATAGCCGCATGGTCGAACCAGTCTCCAAACCGCCGATCGTAGAACCGGTCATTGAGGCCCATCCTCTTCAGGCGCTGATGCGGTTCGTCCGCGCAGTGCGCTACCGCAAGGAAGTGGCGCTGGTGGCGCTGGTCGTTGCCGCCGTGCTGGGCGGACTGTACTACGGCAGCGCGGCCAGGATCTATGAATCCAAGGCCGAACTGTTCATCCAGCAACAAACCAACGTCTCCAAGGACCCCAGGTTCCAAGGCATGAGTCGCGACGCCCAGGATTACATGGACACCTTTCGCAGTGTCATCCTCAGCCAGGCCGTGCTGGAGCCCGCCCTGAACTCCCTCTCCCCGGAGGACCGCATCGACCTCCAGGGCGTGCCCGCGGAAAAAGTCGTCGCCAGACTCCAGAAGAACTTGCAGGTCGCGATCGTCCGCAAGACGAGCATTCTGCAGGTCAGCTACCGCTCGCGCAGAGCGAAGGCCGCCGCGGCCGTGGTCAATGCCGTGCTGACGTCGTTCCAGACTTACGTCGAGACGAACGTCAATCGCAACTTGGGCGGAATCCTCAAGACTCTGAACACGTCGAAGGACGACTTGAACAAGGAAATCCGCCAGACGGACGACGACCTGCTCAAAATCCGCAGCGAAATCGGCTGGATCTTTGTGGGCAACGCCAAGGAGGGCGGCGCCGACCTGATCACCCAACAGGCGTTCACCAAGAAGCAAGAGTGGAACGATTGCAACAAGAAGCTCGTTGAGGTCCAGGCCCTCCTGGAAACGATCCGGGCCGCCGAGTTGCGGGGCGAGGACCTTGGCATGTTCATACCCAAGGTCTTTCCGGGCCAGCAAGGGCTCTCGGGGGCCGATGCGGGCGCCGCGCAAAAGCAGCTTACGGAAGACATTGCCAGGCTGCAAAAATTGCTCTCGCTGTACGGCCCCAACCACCCGGAAGTCCGAGAACTCCAGCAACGCATCCAACGCAACGAACAGATGCTCCGCGAACTCCGGCAATGGGTCCTGAACGGCGCCCGCCATGCCTACGAACAGGCCCAGAATGAAGAACGTCGCACGAGGGCCGATTGCGACGAAGCCATCGCCAAGGCCAAGGCCATGGATCGAGGGATAACCCAGATGCAGGCCCTCGATCGCCAGAGGGACCGTTTGAACAACGAATTCAATGCCGTCATTGAGAAGATCAAAGGCGTAAGCCTTCAAAAGGAAACCGGGACCGTTGTGACGTCGATTCTCGCCCGTCCGGAAGTCCTCGTCACGCCGGTCTGGCCCACGCTCAACGTTGTGGCGGGACTGACGCTGCTGCTGGGCCTGACCGCGGGGCTGGGGACCGTTTACGTGTTGGACCTGTTGGACGACCATTTCCGCTCGCCCGAGGAGTTGCAGATGCACGTCGGCGCTCCCGTGCTGGCGATGATCCGCCGCATGCCCACCGTGGCCGAGCACGGCCTCGACGCCGTATTCCTGCACACCCATCCGACCGCGGCCGAAGCGGAGTCGTTCCGTACCCTGCAAACCGCTTTGGCGCTCACCGCCGGCGGGATTCGCCGCCTGGTGCTTTCCAGCAGCGAACCGGGGGACGGCAAGAGCACGGTGTCGGTGAATCTGGGCATGGTCCTCGCGCAGTCCGGCAAGCGGACCCTGCTGATCGACGCCGACATGCGGCGGCCCGGCCTCTCCGCGCTCTTGGACCTGCGGGGACAGCGGGGACTGTCCAGCGCGCTGCGCGACTCGGCATCGCTGGACGAGAGCCTGCAAGCGAACCTGCACCCTGCCGTCGTACCGAACCTCGACGTGCTCGCCTCCGGCCCGCGGCCCCGCAATCCGGCCGAATTGCTGACCAGCGATCGATTTTCGGAGTTGGTCTCCTGGGCCGAGGAGAATTACGACCAGGTCCTCATCGACAGTCCGCCGGCCTTGGTCACCGATGCGGCCATCATTGGCCGGCTCACCGACGGCGTCCTCCTGGTCGTCCGGCCAGAGAAGAATCGGCGTCGCACGGTCCTCCGCGCCGCCGAGGGCCTCACGGCCCTCGGGACCACAGTCTTGGGCGTCGTCATCAATCGGCTCGTCAATGAACATCGCGAGGACTACGCCGGCTACGGTTACGGGTATGGATACGGTTACGGATACCGTTATGGCGGCGAAGAGGGCCACGACGGCGAACCGGCTTCAACGGCAAGCGGAGGCGAGGCCGCTTCCGCCGGCGCCGTGCGGAGGGAGCCCGTGGCCGAGCCGCCGCTTCCGGCCTACACCTCTGGTGCTGTTCCGGTTCGCCGGCGCGTTGCCTGAATACGAGCCCTTAAACAGAGGCCAAGATGATCGAACCAAAACTTCTCTTGATCAGCCAGGTCTACGTTCCCGACCCTACATCGGTCGGGCAACACCTGCACGACGCGGCCGCGGAGATGGCACGGCGGGGTTACCGGGTCAAGGTTTACACGGCATCACGTGGGTATGACCGTCCGGAGAACCGTTACCTCGGCCACGAAAGCCGTGACGGCGTCAACGTCGTGCGGCTTCCGCTTTCCTCATTTGGCAAGAAGACGACGGCACTTCGGCTTCTCGCCCAAATCAGCTTTCTCCTCCAGGCGATGCTCCGCGGGCTACTGATGCGGCGCCCGGAGGCCATCCTGGTCAGCACCTCGCCCCCCATGTGTGTGGTGGCCGGATGGCTTCTCTCGCTCTACCATCGTGCTCCGTTGATCTTTTGGGTCATGGATCTCAACCCGGACCAGGCCGTGGCCATGGGCCTCGCCCGGCCCCATTCGTTTTCGGTGCGGATCTTCGACTGGTTCAACCGTGCGGCCCTCGGCCGGGCACATCGAGTGGTTACCCTTGACCGCTTCATGGCCGCCCGCCTGATGGCCAAGCGGGATATCGGTGACAAGCTCGAGGTCTTTCCCCCCTGGCCCCACGATGACCACCTGGAGGACATTCCCCACGCGCGGAACCCCTTCCGAAAGGAGCACGCACTGGAGGAGAAATTCGTCGTGATGTACTCGGGGAACCACAGTCCGGTCAATCCGATCACGACAGTGCTTCAGGCCGCTGAAGCCCTGCGGCACCGTAACGACATCGTGTTCATGTTCGTTGGCGGAGGCAGCGCGAAAAAGAGGTCGAAGCCGCGGTCGCGGCGGGAGCCGCAAATATCGTCAGCCTCCCTTACCAACCGCTGGAAAAGCTGAAATACTCGCTCTCGGCGGCAGACCTGCACGTCGTCACGCTCGGGCCATCGGGCGTCGGGATCGTACATCCCTGCAAGATCTACGGAGCGATGGAAGTCGGCCGGCCAATCCTCGCCGTGAGCCCCCGGCCCTCGCACATCTCCGATTTGCTCGATCAGCGCGACTTCGGCCGCCAGGTGGAGCACGGTGACGTGGAAGGGGCGGTCCGGGCCATTACGGAACTAGCCGCCTGTCCGCCTGCCGTTCGGGCCGCCATGGGACGGCGGGGAAAATCGCTCATCGAACAGGACCTTAGCAAGTCGATGTTGTGCGGCCGATTTGCCTCGATCATCGAGGCAGCATTGAATGCGCGGCGGCCGCTGCGCATCTTCCAACCGAGCGACGGCGCGGCGTTGGAGCCTGTTGGCGAACTGGCCGCCCGGGATCGCCGCGCCCAAGAGGCCGCATGATTCCATTTCCAGACACCTCGATCAGGCAATTATGACAAGCCTAACGTTGAAGCAGACGGTTTATAGCGCCTGTCCGCAGCCGGTGCGTTCCTACTTGGATCGCATCGAGGCATCGGCGTTGGGCCACCGTCTGGCGCGAGGGGATGTTCTGGTCCATTGCCGGGGCGGTGATCTCGCGGGGCTCGATGCTCGTGGCATTCATTTTCGTGGCGCGAATGCTCGGACCCGATCGATTTGGCCAACTGGGCATCGTCCGTAGCACCGTGGAGATGTTTGGCGTTTTCGCTGGCTTCGGGCTTGGTCTGACGGCAACGAAGCACGTAGCCCAATTCCGCAAGACCGACCCGCTTCGCGCGGGGCGGATCATTGCAATGTCGAGACTTGTCGCTTGGCTGACCGGTGGTTTTATCGCGATCGTGCTGGCGTTGATTGCCCCATGGTTGGCCGTCCATACGCTGGCTGCGCCCCAACTCGCCGGACTCTTGCGGATCGGAGGTCTGCTCCTCTTGCTCAACGCGCTGAACGGGGCGCAGACGGGGGCCTTGGCCGGGTTTGAGGCCTTCAAGGCCATTGCCCATGTGAATGTGGCGGTGGGCCTGGTCTCGTTTCCGATCTTCATCGCCGGCGCCTATTTGGGCGGCCTGGAAGGCGAAATCTGGGCCCTGGTGGCCGCATGGACCATCAACTGGGCGCTGAATCACGCGGCCTTGCGGCGCAAAGCGCAGCGGGCAGGAGTTTCCTACGGGTTCGCCGGTTGCTTGCAGGAATGCAGCATTCTGTGGCGATTCAGTCTCCCCGCGGTCCTGTGCGGAATGCTGGCCGGCCCCGTAAACTGGATTTGCTGCGCAATGCTGGTCAATCAACCGAACGGCTATTGTGAAATGGGGGTCTATTGTGCGGCCAATCAGTGGTTCGCGGCCATCTTGTTCTTGCCCGGGCTGTTGGGTAACGTCATCCTGCCCATGTTGTCCCATGAGGTGAACCAGCCGGAACAAGGCGCATCCCGCCGGGTCCTGCGGCTCTCGGTGTTGTTGAATGCGTCGCTCGTGATACCAGTGGTCGCGGCGGGCTGCCTCGCGAGCCCATGGATCATGGGCAGCTATAGTCCAGGCTTCGTCAGCCAATGGAAAACGCTCGTCGTCGTGCTTGTTACAGCCAGCCTTCTGGCGGTGCCGGGACCCGTGGGACAAGTCATCGCCGCTGCGGGACGACTTTGGGCGTCAGCGCTGCTCAATATAGTCTGGGCGATCAGCTTCCTGACGGCAACCTTCCTTTTCGCAGGCCACGGCGCGCTGGGGCTAGCGGGAGCAAGGGCAATTGCCTACGTGATCCATACGGGTTGCCTGTGGATAGTCGCGAGAACCATATTGGATGAAAAACATTAATTCCAGCAGGAACGGAGTGGTGGCATGACGGCTAACTTGTCCCCCAAGGCAATGCTCGGTGACGTTCTATGGTGTGCGCTTGGTCGTAGGAACCTCGTTCGCCTTGCACGCTTTCTGTCGAACCATTCTCGCCTCGACACGGAGAACACCTCCGATGTCAACGGCGAATTCGCCGTCTTGCGTCGTTTTCTTGCCTCACGGGACATCTGTTCGTTTTGTGGAATTGACGTGGGAGCGAACGTTGGTTTGTGGACAATATCGGCGATCGAAACGGCGCGAAAATTTCATCAAGAGGCAAGAATCCACGCCTTCGAGCCGTGCGGGGAAACCTTTGCGACGTTGCAAGCATCTTTGGGTCAAGCCGGCGTCACGGCTCATGTGACGCTCAATAATATGCGACTTTCGTCCTCTTGTGGGACGCATCCCTTTTACTCTCTTGGTGCAAACGTCGGCCGAAACAGCCTCTATGGCTTTGGCCGCCAGGAAGACGCAACCATCGATATTGTGCGAACCACCACGTTGGATCAATACCGCCAAGCGCATGGGTTGGACCACATCGACTTCATCAAGATCGACACCGAGGGGCATGAAATGGACGTGCTTCTCGGCGGGAAGGAGATGATTTCTTCCGGAAACGTGGATGTCCTGCAATTCGAGTACAACCAGTGTTGGATCAAAGCCCGAAGGTTCTTGAAGGATGCCTTTGAATTCTTTCAGCCGGCCGGATTCGAGATCGGCAAGATCACGCCGCTGGGAATCGAGTTCTACCAGGAATGGCACTACGAATTGGAATCCTTTCGCGAGGCGAATTTCCTGGCGGTGCGACGGCCGCTTCGACCGAAGTTCAAAGAAATCAAATGGTGGAACTATCAATGAGTCAAGCGACCATCGGTTTTCCCCCGTCATCGGAAACCGGAAGCCTCGGAAGTGGCGTGTTCACGTGGGGGCTGGTCAATCGTGATCGAAACCGAAACGAACTTACAATATGAGAAAGGATCGGACCACTATGGCCACAGTGGACTACCGCGAGCGCATTTATACGAACTATGCGTCGGGATTCATGGACGCGAAGCCTGTTTTCGACACGGCTGCCGCCTCTCGTTGGGCGAAGGCCTATGACTATTATTTCCGCGGCTGGCTCCCGCAGTGCAAAGAGGAGCCGATCGTCGATTTGGCTTGCGGCGGCGGCAGACTGCTGCACTTCTTCAGGCAACGCGGTTACACGGAGGTGAGGGGCGTCGACATCTCACCGGAGCAGATCCGGCTTGCACGACAGGTGACGCCGCACGTGGTTGAGCAGAATGTCTTGGATTTTCTGGAGCAACACCGCGGGGAGTTCGGACTGATCACCGGCCTGGACATCATCGAACACTTTTCCAAGTCGGAAGTGCTGCGATTTCTCGATCTATGTCAGAAGGCTTTGAAGCCGCGTGGACGTCTTGTCCTCCAGACGCCGAACGCAGAAACCCCTTGGGGAACCTACCATCGCTATAACGACTTTACGCACGAGACCTGTTTCCAGCCGAACTCCCTGCGGAACCTCCTCCGGCTCTGTGGATTCTCCGGCTACGAGCATCGTGAGATGGGACCGGTGCCTTGGGGATACAGTCTGGTCAGTTCGCTCCGGCACCTGATCTGGCGGACGATCCGGCTCGGTCTGCAACTGTACAACGTGGCCGAAACCGGCAGCCCCGGCAGCGGCACCTTCACTCGGGTGTTCCTTGTTTCTGCGACCAAACCGTGATGCGGGCGACGATTTGCACGGAGGGAAATACGCATGCCTGTCCAGATCCTCTATATCGGGCCGTTGTGGCAAGGCGGCACCTGTCTTCAGCGCATGAAAGCGCTGGAGAGACTCGGTTGCCGCATCGTTCCCTTCGATACCACGTCCTATCTTGAGGCGGGCAGCCGGATCCAACGATCCTTGGCCCATCGGCTGACCTGGGGACCGGCGATCCAACGGCTCAACCGGGACCTCTGCCGGCAGTCGACCCAGCGGCGATGCGACTGGGTTTGGATCGACAAGGGCACCTGGATCTATCCCCATACGGTGGAGACGCTACGCGAATCGACCGGCGCTTGCATGGTTCACTATACTCCGGACCCAGCGATCCTTTTTCATCGGACGCGCCACTTCATTGCCGCCATTCCTTCCTACGACGTGCTGATCACGTCCAAGGGCTGGGAGATCGAGCATTACAAGAGGCATGGCGCGAGAGAGATTGTCCTCCTTCCCCAGGGATACGATCGCGACATCTTCAGACCGCGCGAAGTTCGCGGCGCGGCGGCGGCCGGCCTGCAATCCGATGTGTGCTTCGTGGGCCACTTCGAGACCAACTATTGCCAACGCATTCGGGCCGCGAGCAAAGCGGTAGCCGCAGGGAAGCTTGCCGTGTGGGGACGGTGGCAGCGCGCCGAGTTCATTCGCCCTTGGCTTCGAAACGTCGTTCGCGGAGCGGGGGTCTGGGGTGAAGATTACGCGAACGCGATCTGTTGCAGCAAGATCGGACTGGGCCTGCTCTCCAAATGGATTCCAGAGACCTCCACCACGCGGACCTTCGAGATTCCCGCTTGCGGCACGTTCCTGCTGGCCGAGCGGACCGACGAACACGCGTCTTTCTTCGACGAGGGACGAGAGGCGGAGTTCTTCGACTCGAACGAGGAATTGCAGGACAAGGTGAAATACTACTTGAGGCACGAAAACGCGCGGCGTCAGATCGCCGGCGCCGGACGTCAGCGATGCCTGCGAAGCGGCTATTCCTACGATGACCGGATGAGGCAGGCGTTGGAATCGCTCCGGCCGATGCAACCCTGCCTGGCACGGCAGGGCCGGGGTTGTCCGTCGGTCGCCGATCGAGATGTTTTTGCCGCGTGAAAAGAACATGGAAGCATTGACAATCCAACCTGTTTCCGCCCGCCGGCGACGGATGTTTCATCCGGGCCTTGCCGCAATTCTGGCGATTGCCTCGGGACTGGCGGCCTGGGCGGGGGCAGCGGCGCGGCCGGAACTCGTGCAATACCCTTTCTGGGATTCACTGATCGCTGCCATCTGCACGTTCGTTCTGTTCATTCCCCTGTTTTGTGCCCGGCGATCGATCGACGATTTCTTTTCGCCCGAGGTGATGGGAGGGCTCGCATTCCTGGTCTGGGTCGGCTTTGGGACGATTGCCAACCTGGCGTTCCCCGGCGAGTCGGTCAATCCCGAGCTCCTCGACGACCTTCCCTTGGGCATGGCGGCGCAAACCTTGGGTGCCATGGCATTCTATTTGGGTGCCCGTGCGGCCGCCTGGAAAGCAGGCCCGGCGGTAAACCAGGAAACGAATTTTCTCAGGCTCAGCGCCGCAATGGCCCTGTACGGCGTCTTTTGCCTGTACGTCAGTTTCTTCATGCCTCGAATCACCACCGATGAAATCTACGAAAGGGTTGCTAACGAAGAAGAGGTCCCCATGCTGGTCGGTGTGGCGACGGCGATCGTCTTTCAGACCGTGCCCATGCTCGTCGCCGTGGTAGTCTATTACAGGAAGTTCGCTCCCTGGGGGTTCTATCTCAGCGTGCCCTTCGTCTACAACCTTTTGCTGTCGCTGGCTTCCGGCGCGCGTCGCGAGGCGGTTTGGGCGCTCCTGGCCATGCTGTCGGCATACGTCCTGGCCAAGCGCAAAATCTCTCGGACCTTGGCCTGCGGCGTGGGCGGCGTTGCGTGCTTGGCGATTCTTGCGGGCACGGCGATCCGCATGAATTCCGACGACGTGTCCGCAACCAACCTCGCCGGCCAGGACCTTCGGAGCATGGTCGAAAATGTCCAAATTGCAACGTCCGCGGGAAGAGGCCGGGAAGGCGACCTTTATCACGCCCTGGTCGTCGACACCGTCTACCATTTCGCCGATGCACACACGATGGCTTACCTCTTGAAAAGCAACGACCGTCCGCCGCTGCTGGGGGAAGTGACCTTGGAGGCACTGCTCTCGGCGCTGCCCAGTGCGCAGCGTCCCCGCTGGTACGAGAACCCAGTCCTCCACATGGCCGATCATTACCGGCTTTACAAGCAACCTTCGGTCGATAGCGGCAAACTTACGGATTGGGAAGTTTCGATCGCGGTCTGGGGTTATGCCGATTTTGGCTGGGCGGGACTCGTTGCCTACCCTCTGGCACTGGGATTCCTACTCCGCAGGCTGTACCAGGCATCCGTTCTGTCCGGACGTTTCGGCGAGGCTGGATGGGTGGTGTACGTGCCGTTCTTGCAACAACTCTGGTTCCTGCATAATTACGGACCGGCCTTCCTCCAACAGTTCAGGTTCCTGGCCATTCTGATAGTAATCGGAATGTGCTGCACGAACAGGCGGCAAAGGCAATCGTCGCTGAGCGATATTCGCCAACCCCCAGCGTTGCGGTTGCATGGCCCACACCATTCGACCGTCACCGCACCCAAGGCTTCGACGAGTACGGAGGCCTTGCCATGCGATTGACATTTTTTTTTCGCCGGCCGCTTGAGGGCCAGGTCAGCATCGAGCGCGTGTTCCGCAACGTCTGCGGGGCGTTGCCATCTCACGTTCGCTGGCGGCCCATGACGGTGCGGTTCCGCAGTCGCGGATTCTGGCGACGCCTCTATAACGTCTTCGAGGCCGCGTGCAACCAGGGCGAAATCAATCACATCACCGGGGACGTTCACTACCTGGCGCTGCTGATGCGGAAAAAGAAAACGATCCTAACCATCCATGACTGCGGCTACTTGGAACGCCTCTCGGGATTCCGGCAGTGGATTCTCTTCTTCTTCTGGTACCGGCTGCCGGCCAGCCGGTCGGCGCTGATCTCCGTCATCTCCGAGTCGGCGAAGGGAGAATTGCTCCGCTACTTGCGTTGCGACCCCGCGAAGATCCATGTAATTCACAACCCCTGCCCAAGCGAGTTCCAAGCGGATCCGACGCCGTTCAGCGCGGGGAACCCGGTAATCCTTCAAGTCGGCACTCGATCCAACAAGAATCTGCTCCGCGTGGCGGAAGCCTTGCGGGGAATCCGCTGCCGGCTGCGGATCATCGGCAGACTCACGAAAGGGCAGATTCGCAAACTCCAGGCCTGCCGCATCGAGTATTCCGCTGTGGCGGACATCACGGACGCCGAAATCGTCGCCGAGTATCGCCGCTGCGACATGGTCGTTTTCGTTTCGACGTATGAAGGTTTCGGCCTGCCGATCATCGAGGCCCAGGCCACCGGGCGGCCCGTCGTAACCAGCAATATCCTTTCCATGCCCGAGGTTGCCGGCGACGCGGCGTGCCTCGCCGACCCCTTCGATGTGGACGCCATCCGCGCGGCGATCTTGCGCGTGATCGACGATGCCGTTTATCGGGAACATATCATCCAACGGGGATACAAGAACGTGGAGCGATTCCAACCTGAACGCATTGCGGAAAAATACGTTCAGCTCTACGAGCAATTATCCTGCCCGGCCGGTGGGCTGTGTCCGCGCTCGGCGGATGCCCCATCCGCGCAGCCCAGAAAGAAGGCCGGCTGAGCCTGGCCCTACGTTTCGTCAGAAGGGATCTCTTTCCGGCGCCTGAAGAACCTTAACTCACAAGGACCGATCATGAAAGATTGCGATGACAAGTTGCGGCGCGAAGAGGCCTGGTATGCCGACAAACTGCGGCGCGAACAGGCCTGGTATACGGACGACGGCTACCGCCCGGGCCATATCCTGAACTCCCGGTGGCTGTTCTCGAGGGAACGCCAGCAGTTCAATTACCACACGGCCAGAACCGAAATGGCCAATTTCATCGGCGAGGTTCTCGCGGCGCAGGGACCGGCTCGGCCATCCATGCTCATTGCTCCGATCGGCTCGGGCGGGGACCTGCCGTTCGTGACGCAATTCTCGGCGGATATCGCCGGCGTCGACATTTCTCAAGAGGCCATCGATCGCATCGAGAATCGCAATGTGAAGGCCTTGCAGGGCGACATGAGGAATCTGACGGCCTTTCCCGACAATCATTTCGACATCGTCCTGACGCCCCTGTTCTTTCATCATTTCCACAACGCCTTGGACGATTTCCTCGTCGAACTGCATCGGGTGCTTAAGCCCGGCGGCCATTTCTTCACGCTGGAACCGAGCATTCTCCATCCTGTATCCTGGGTGACGCGGTCCGCGAAGCGGATTTTCGGGAACATCACCGGACAGGTTGAGGATGAAGCGCCGTTGGTCCCCTTTGCCCTCACGCCGCGCCATGCAGAGAAGCGGATTCGAGGCCATTCGAGTTCAAGCCGCCAGTTTCTCCCATAACCGCCTTCCGATCTGGCTGGCGCGCCTGAACAATGCCGTGACGTACCCCCTGCGGAAGCTGCCGCTGTTGAAGTACTTCGCCTGGCTCTGCCTGTTCTACGGCAGGAAAGCGGCGGAGGACCAGTCCGGCGCGCGTTCCCCGGAGATGATCAAGGCGGCCTAATTTGCGGACTTCGTCCAGGCTTCATGGAAACCGCGCACGGTTCGAGGGCGCCCAGCTTGAAAGAGGTGTGTATGAGGAAACCTGTCATCCTTGCGTTCTGCGACTACTATCTGCCCGGCTATAAGGCCGGCGGCACGCCGCGGACGGTCGTCAACCTGATCGAGCACATCGGCGATCAGCTCTCGTTCCGGGTCGTCACGCGCGATCGCGATCAGGGCGATGCGGCAGCGTATCCTGCCTGCCCGATCCGCACGTGGACCCCGGTGGGCAAGGCGGAAGTGATGTACTTGCCTCCCCACGAGCTCAACCTCCGCACGTTGCGACGGGTCATCGGCCGGACCGAGCACGACGCAATGTACCTGAGCAGTTTCTTTCATCCGCGACTGACGATCCAGCCTTTGCTCCTGCGCCGCCTCGGCCTGATACCGTCGCGGCCCGTCATCGTGGCTCCCCACGGCGAACTGAAACCCGCGGCGCTGAAAATGAAGGCGGCGAAGAAATCCCTGTTTCTGAGGTTGGTCAAAGCCGTGCGGCTTTACGAAGGCCTGCTCTGGCAAGCCTCCTGCGACGAGGAAGAAAAGCATATCCGCGCACAGTTCGGCCGAAAAGTCGAGGTCGTCGTCGCGCGCAACCTGCCCTCGGCGTGCGCCGCAGAATGCCCTCGGGTCGCCGCGCGCCAAGCGGCAGGGGACTCTCCAAGCGGCGTTTTTGTCCAGGGTCAGCCGCGAAAAGAACCTCGACGGCGCGCTGCGTCTCTTGGCCCGCGTGAAAGGCCAGGTCGAATTCCACGTGTATGGCCCGCACCAGGACGCCGGCTACTGGTCCGAGTGCCGGCATCTGATCGAGGCGCTCCCGGACAATATCCGCGTTCTCGACCACGGCCCCGTGCCGGCGTCCGAAGTAGTAGTAACCCTTCGACAGCACCACATTCTCTTGCTTCCCACCTTCGGCGAGAATTTTGGCCATGTCATCTTGGAATCGCTGCTGGCCGGCTGTCCCGTGCTCATCAGCGACCAGACCCCCTGGCGCGGGCTGGAAGAAAAAGGAGTTGGGTGGGCGATTCCCTTAAGCGACAGCAATGCGTTCGTGACCGTGCTCCAGCGATGCGTTCACCTGGGCAACGAGGAGTTCCAGGTCATGTCCGCCCGTGCCCGGCAATACGGCGCGGACGTCGCCGGCGATCCGGAAGTGGTTTCCCAGAATATTTCGATGTTCAGTTCCCAATTGAGGATGCGAGTCCGTGCGGCCTGAACGCATGGAAGCGATTTCCGGGAGAATGCTCGTGAAAAGAATCTTGGTTACAGGCGGTTCCGGCTTTATCGGCACTAATCTGGTGGACTCCTGTCTTCGGGCAGGAATTCCCGTGTTGAGTCTCGACCTCCAAAAGCCTCGCAACCCGGCCCATGGTCATGCGTTCCAGAGGGTCGATATTCTCGACGCTGGTTCGCTGCGCCGAGCCTTTCGCGAGTTCGCGCCGACCCACGTCGTGCATCTCGCCGCGCGAACCGACCTGGATGAAACGGCGGGACTCCAAGGATATCAAGCCAATGTCGAAGGCGTTCGCAACATGGTCGAGGCCATCGCCGCACAACCCTCGGTCCGGCGGTCGCTTTTCGCTTCGACGAAACTGGTCTGTTCGACGGATGCCAAGGTCACTTGCGTTGACGACTACTGCCCCGATACGGTCTATGGCCAGAGCAAGGTTCTGGGCGAGAAAATCGTCAAGAGTTCTGAAGCCTTGCGAAGTGAATGGTGCATCGGCCGACCGACCTCGATTTGGGGGCCCTGGTGTGAAATCCCTTACGGCAAGTTCTTCCGCATGGTCCAGCGAGGACGTTATTTCCACCCCGGAACGTGTCGATCCGCCCAGAAGTTTCGGCTACGTCGGCAACATCGTCTTCCAGATCGAGAGTCTCCTCGCCGTGCCGCGCACAAGGTCCACCGCAAGGTCTTCTACTTGTCGGACTACGACAACTTCACGATCCGCCGATGGGCTGACACTATTTCGCTGCAAACGCGAAATCGGAAAATACGAGCCATACCCGAAGCCGCCGTCCGGCTGCTCGCCTGGGCGGGCGATCTGATGAAACTCGCGGGTTTCACGGAACCCCCGCTCACGTCGTTTCGCTTGCGCAACATGTGGGCCGATACAACGGGAATCCCCCTGGACGCGACGCGCCTTTTGACCGGCCCATTGCCCTACACCATGGAGCAAGGCGTCCGGGAGACGATTGCCTGGCTCCGAGGAGAGACCGCGCGGGATTCACGCCAGCCCCAGCGCCGCGCGGCATAACACAAGTTTTCGGTCTTGCGTCCGAGGTCGGGGAGGAGGTTATAATGGTCGGCGTTGATGCCGACTGCTCCGAAAACCAAGCGGCCTGTGGCCACTGTTCAGAAAGTGCAGGACACAATGAACGCCAGGGAAAGATTCTATCCCGAAGCGAAATTCGGCGGTTTCACGGACATCGATGGAACGATAGCGTTCTTTAACAGGGTCAATTCGCTCCTTGATTCCTCAGTTGTAGCTCTCGACGTTGGCTGCGGAAGGGGCGAATACCATGAGGACCCGGTACCCATCAGAAGGAATCTTCGAATCCTAAAAGGGAAAGTTGCAAAAGTAATCGGAATTGACGTTGATCAAAACGCCCAAGATAATCCATTCTTGGATGAGTTCCATCTGATACGAGGTGATTCTTGGCCGGTCGAGAACAATTCAGTCGATCTGATCGTCTGCGATCATGTTGTGGAACACATTCCCGATCCCAATCGGCTATTCTCCGAAATCCGCCGCGTCTTGAGAGACGGTGGTTACTTGTGCATAAGAACCACGAATTGATGGAGTTATGTTACGTTAGCCGCGACACTTATTCCGAACAAGTATCACTCCAGAGTGTTATCGGTCGCCCAGACTGCGAGGAAAGAGGAAGATGTTTTCCCAACCGTTTACAAATGCAACAGTATCCGGAAATTGAAGAACATCATGAAGAGGAACGGCATCGACTGCGTGGTGTACGGTTATGAATCGGATCCAACCTATTGCGCGTTTTCAAGGATTGCCTATTGTGTTGGCGTTATGCACCAAAAGTTTGCTCCTGGATTCATACAACCAACGATATTTGCATTTGGAAAGATCAAGAAAGACGCCGCCTAGAGCGCCGGCGAGGAAAGTCTGTGACATGAAGCCTGAGCGGCGGCCGGTCGAAGCAGGCAGAGCAGGCCGGGTGTGCGTCCCGCACAGCTTGACAGCGCTTGTTCCCCGGATGGGCGAGGCACATGCAAAGACGGGCCTAGGCTGCCGCGCGACGTTCGTTGCTCGCTTCGTGAAACAAGAGGTAGTTTTCCTGCAGCACACTGGAATCGAGGATCTGGCTGCGCCCGAATCGCGCTGCCGCTCGCGACAGTCGTTGAAACGCGTCATCGTCCATCGCGACACACTGCTGAAGCGCGCGATCGAATCCCGAGGAAGGCTCCAGTGGCAGGTCCCAACCCACGCCCTTCGCCTCCAGGCCGCGCCACGGTGTCCGGTCGCTGATCAGCACCGGACAACCGGCTGCCAGCGATTCGAGAATCACGAAGCTGAAGTTCTCTCCCAAGGTTGGCAGCAAGAGAACGTGGTGGCGTCGAAACACCGAAACTGCTTTATCGGCGTCAACCGCACCATGGTCGCAGACGTGGATGTTCGGCGGCATCGCCTCGATCAGACGAAGGCAAGAATTCCAGTAGGCGGCGTCCACGTGCGGCCCATAAATGTGGAAATCGATTCGGCCTCGCTGGCGCGCCAGCATGCGCAGCGCGCCGTCCAGGTTCTTTTCCCGGCTGATCCTCACTAGAAATACAACGCTCAGGCTGCCCGCCGCCTTGGAACAGGCGGTCTGCCCGAAATCCTCCTTGGCAAGGTGATTGCGAAGATTCGGGGCGACGCGGACTACAGCCTGCGGCCCGAAGATATTCCTTATGTCGGCCTCTTCGTGCTCGCTGGAAGCCTGCCAGCGCACGTCGCCATACAACTTCGTCATTTGCGCGAACTGAACGAAGACCCACTTCTTGCGTCGTTTGAGACTCAAGGAGCCGGCAGACAGTTCTCCGCGCAGCGCCAGGATCACGGGTCGCCAAGGCACGAGTCGCAGGCAGCGCAGCGCCAAGGGAAGGAGCGTGAATCGCGGACTGAAGAAGCTGTTCAGATAGAGAACATCGTGCTGCGTTTCCTTCAAAATGTTGCGAAACGTGCGAAAATTGACGTGTTCGGGAGCCAAGTAGAGCACTTCGGCGTTTCCCACCCGCTGCCAGCGTCCGCTCGCGCAGTCGGGAAACGATGCGCGCTCCGACAAATCGCGGTCCCGAGTGACGATGCGGAAGGAAAGGTGGTCGCTGAATTGTTCGACGATATTGGTGATGCTGCGGGGCGGGCCACCAGCTTTGTAGGCGGGCGTAAAGTAGTCGCAAAGTATCAAGACGGTCGGCTTGCGTGAACTCGGCGTCATGTTGCAATTCCGGCGAATCGATCCTTGTCTGGCCCGCGCCTCTCCCAACGGTCAATGGACTGCGGCACTAAACCGGCTCGATGACAAGGCTGCATCGATCAATACCAAGCGCACCCCGTCTATCGTGCGAAGGACGTCGCGAAATCCAGAAAATCTGGCTTATCGTGACCATCATAAACTCTTATGGGTGGTTTTTTGTCGGTGGCGGCGAAATTGGGGGCCAGTTTCGCGGCGAAAACGGAGCCACAAATCTGAAGTTTGAAAGTACGGGTTCCAAGCTCGGGACTGGTATTCACAGGCGCACCGCGAGCGAAAGGGTCATTGGCCCTGGGGGCCAGCGCCGCGAAAGCGGCCCCGTTTCTAAACGCCACCGATACCCCTACGGCGAACCATACGGGCTGGCAATGATAGGAATTGGCAAGATAATGGTCAAGACCATTCAACTCAATTTGTGGGTTTGGATGAAAGCGTGATAAAGTCCCTCGGCGCAGCGTGGAATTTTCACCTGTATTAATTCAGCCATATTCGATGGTTGAATGGAGGTTATTATTTCACGGTACGATCGACGCCGCAATCGGCCTTGTGCTTGCCGTTCTCAACGTCATGGTTTGGGTACGTCCCAGGCGACGGTGATCTTGCCTTGACCCGAGGCGACATCGATCTCCAGGCCGCTGGTTTTCGGCGACATATATTTCTGCGGCACGAGCGATATGGGCAGCCGCTTGGCCCCCATTTCCGGCCCCTTGTCCCAGGCCTCAAGGTACACTTTGTAGCAGCCCGGCACCAGCCCGTCGCCGGGCGAAAAACTCGTTGCGCGGAACTGCCCGGCCGTGTCGAATTTGGCCCAGGCGGGCCGGATCGGCATGCCGTCCGCCGGCTCGGCGGTGGTGAAGAAAACGAAGCCGCCCCGCGGCCACGGACCGCCGGAGTAGGTTATCTTGCCTTCCACGGGCACGACCTCCGGCCCATTGCGGCCACAGCCCGCAAACACCGTCAAGGCCAAAACGAGGAACATGCTCCAAACACCCGTAGGACGGAATTCATTCCGTCGAAACGGATTGAAATCCCTTCTACGAAGAAGCCGCGAAGTTGTTCTTGGACGGGTCATAAGGAGTAATGGTTTACGGCCTGCATCAGGAGAGAGCCTTGCCAACCGGTCTTGCATCACGGGGGAATCGCCGCCTCACCACCGGAGCGGGTGCCCAACGCATTGTACAACCGATAGTCGATCGAGGCGCTGAAGAAGCGTATGCTGCCATCGCCCAACATGAAATTGCACCCGTTGGGATGAAGGCTCTTGTAGCTGCTCGACTTTCCCCAAATGATGCCGCCATCGGCATCCCACGTGCCATGCAGGCCACCATCGCTGATCATCGTATTGACGGGAATTTCGGTGCTCACGACGGGAAAATTGGGGCAGAACACGCCGTTCCATATATAATCGCCCGGCAGGGTTTCGCCGGCCATGAGCGTGTTGCTCAGACCGTCCTTGACATCGGCGGAACTGAAGGCCCGGGGCCAGCGTCCGAACATCCCCACCGAGTTCCCTTGAGGATAGCCATCCCCGGCCAAGCTGCCGAAGTTGTAGCCCTGGCAGCACCAGTTCGTTGGGCTCGGATTGGGATCGGAACAGAAGAAGCAAAAGTCGGGCTGGGTGGGTCCCATGCATACCGGATACCACAGGCCCATCGATGAGGCCGGGTTATCGGTGCCGCCGCTGAGCCCCGGAGCGGGCGAAGGCGAATCACCCCGGTCGGGGAGGATCGGCGAGTGCGACTGCGGATCGCTGGGGCAGATGAAGACGCCCATGAACGAATTCGCCACGGCCTGGTTCGCGGCAGAATACACGGTGAGACTGGGGTTGTAGGCGTTGAAAACCGCGTCCTGGTCCAGTTGCGGCAAGATCAGGACGGCCCACGTCGGATAACCGGTCGACTGAACGATGTAGTTCGAGCCGCAGGGAAATGTCTCGTAGGCCTCGTGGTAGGCGTGCAGTGCTACGCCGATTTGGCGGAGATTGTTCGCGCATTGCAGCCGCCGCCCCGATTCCCGTGCCCCCTGGACTGCCGGCAAGAGCAAGCCCACGAGCATGCCGATGATGGTAATCACCACCAGGAGTTCTACCAGGGTAAAACCGTGCCTTCGAATCACCATCTTGCCGGCTCGAATCCTCAATGACCATGGAGAAAGAACGGCCTCGCACTTCGTCACGTCCACGCATGACCGTTCGCGGCAGCGAAGTTTGGCAGCGGAAAACTTTTGTTCCCCTTTAGTATAGTCCCACCCTCCTGAACGTGCGAAAGATTCGCGTCAGTAAGCCGAATGCCGAAGCGTGAAGCCCTGACGAAATTGCCAGAAATCGCGGTCTTGCAGGTAATGCCGTGAATAATCGGGCAGCGCAACGCAAAGGGCAGTGGCGAACCACTGCCCTGAAACTTGCTTGGATTAGTAACAGCCGCGGCTGGGCCGTATGTAGGTGGCCCAGGGGGACTGCTCACGTCACGGGCTGGCGGGCTGAATGTTGTTTTCGGCGACGACGAACCCCGCGGTTCCCAAGCCGAGACCGGCGCCAGCGGCGCCAAGGGCCAGCCAATTCGCCCCCGACATACCGCCGCCAGCGCCATCGCCCAGTTGCCCGCGGACCGTCTGGCCCGGCGCGACTATCAGGACGCCTTGCTGGGCCGAGGGAGGCGCCATGCCCGGCGACCAGATGCGGTAGACCTGGCGGCCCTGTGGCGTGACCAACTGGTAGACGCCGCTGCGGACTCCCGAGATGGCGAAGCCGCCCTGCCGATCGGTTACGACGGCTGCGACTTCGCGGTTCTGCGTGTCCTGCAAGGAAACGCGAATGCCGCTCTGGGGGACATTCTGGCCATTGACCATTTGACCGACGAGCACACCGCCGTCGCGAAGTGCCACGTCAGAAATCTGCGGCGGGGGCAAGACATTGGTATCGGCCGCCCATCCGGTTGTCGGCAGGCACAAGCCGGCCAATCCCAACCATAGAATCGATACTCTCATACTCATAATGACTAAGCTCCGTCAAAATGGGGGAAATCCCGTGTTTCGTACTCACTCCGCCCCAAAAAGCAGAAAAAACGCCCAGCGTCTCTCCACACGATCGGTTTGGCTTATTGGTGAATATCGGCTGTTTGAGGTCCAAACTTAAAAGAATTCCACTTGTGAGGGAAAATCTAGTAAAAGGGGTCGGGGTCTTTGCGCAAAATATGCCGTCGCGACCGGGCTAAGGGATCCGCTGCCGGAAGTGTTCCAAGTAGAGGGCATCCAGTTGAGGCAAACGGCTGACCAGCCGCGTGCTCAGCCGGCCGGGCGGCGTGTTGTGTTGGATGTCGGCCAGATAGGCCCTGAGTTCTTCGCGAGCGGCCGGTGGTCCGAGGAGCATGAAATGGACCCAGGCCCAGGAATCGCGATACTCGTTCGGCCCCATCGCGGCGACCTCGACCTTGCTTTCGAGGGTTTGCAGCTTTGGGATCTGCCCCCAGCGGACGTTCCAGCGAATGGCGTCTATATGCGGGTGGCCGCCGGCCCTTCGTGCGGCGCCGACTTCGAAGAACTGTGCCAGCCCCTCGTCGAGCCAGAGCGGTACCAGCGGCAGCGAGGCATGGAGCAAGGCGTGCGTACACTCGTGACGCAGATCGACTTCAATATTCGCGCTCCGATAAGCGAAGACGCGTCCCGGGCCCTGTCCCTTGACGTACACGGCCTTGCGGTTCGGTACACTGGGAACGTAACGCTTCAAATAGGCGGTGTAGGTTGCCTTGTCGTGAAAAAGGAAGATTTCGATCGGTTCTTTCGCAGGCGCGACGCCCAGGAACTGGACCAGATCGGTCTGCAGCGAAGCGAAGCTGTCAAGGACCCCGTCCAGCCCGGTTCTGGATAAGGAGAAGTCGGCTTGACAAATAAAGGGCCCCGCGATCCGGGAGTCGGTCCAATCTGCCGACTCTCCGCAATTATTGAAGCCCGCCAATATTGCCAAGACAAGCAGGAAATGGCGAAGGCCTTGGAATGTATGCCCCTGGCAGGCACGGCGAAAAACGGAAAATTGCAAATTGAGAATTGCAAATTGAGAATTACAAATTGAAGGTTCCGTGCAAGAGTGATTTGCAATTTGCAACGACCACGCGCGCGTGGTGCCCGAATTTGCAATCTTGATTGCCGACATCAACCGGCCTTTCGCCATGAGAACCAGCCTTTGGACGGTGAACGCCGCAAGGCTGGCCGGCTGGGTGCCACCGCTTGTCCTTCGGCTACGCAAGCGGGGTTTCGGCTGAGAAGGTCGATGGCCGTCGCTTCATCCGCCAGACTCGCGACTGCCCGGAAGGCCCCGGCCAACAGCGGGCGCCGGGCGCGTGGGCCGTGAGCATCGGTCGAGACGAAGTGGACCAGCCCTTGTTGGATCAGTTGCGAAGTGAATTTCTGCACGTCAGGTCCAAAGCCCCCCAAAAGGCTTCCGCCCGTGACTTGAAGCAGGCAGCCGCCATGGACCAGTGCGGCCAGGGTCTCCGGTCGCGAGCGGAAGGCCTGGTTTCGCTCGGGATGGGCCAGGATGCCGGTCAGGCCGGCCGTCTTGAGTTCGGCGAGCACCCGGTCGATGGGAAAGTAGACGTTGTGCGGGAGTTCCAAAAGCACATGTCGGCGGCGATCGGCCAGCGAGAGCAGGTCGCCACGTTTGAGGCGTGGGACCAGGTCGGGCTCGACACGAATCTCGGCCCCCGGCAGGATCTTCAGTTTCACGCCTTGCTGATTGAGCTTCTGTTGAAACTGCACGGCCCGGTCGCGGATCATGTCGCCGTGAACGTTCGCGCAAGCGCCGAACTGGTGCGTCGTGGCGACGATGCACCTAATGCCGTCTTCCACGGCAAGCCGGGCCATCGCCAGGGCCTCGTCCCAATTCGCTGCCCCATCGTCCAGCTCCGGCAGCGGATGGCAATGGATGTCGACCAGCGGGGGAATGCTGTTCACGCTGCCCTCTTGAACTGGGCATTCTGCGCGGTACGAGTCCCCGGCGTTATCAGGCGATGATGGCCGGAGACGACCGCCCCGGACGGGAATGGCACGGTCCGCCCCGCCCCGCCGTCCTCGGCCGCACAAGAAATCGCGACCACGGTCGCCGGCGAAGAGGTTTTCGTTTTAGTCGGCCGGATCTTCTTGCCGAGCGTCGAAATCCACAAGACCGTGAACTTGTGGTAGCAGTGCTGGCACTGCATTGGCCGCAGCAACAACCATGCGAGAAGGACGCGTCTCCAGCCCGTAACCTCGCGCAAATAAGCCTTCTCAGTCCAACAATGGGGGCACTTCATCCTGTCACCTTTCCCTGACTGGGGTCCCAGGAACCAGACTGAAAGAAGCGGTACAGTATCTTGCCGCCGCGAAAGCGTCAATGCCAGTCAGTCGCCGAGGCAGTCGCCATTGAAGCCCGACGCGCAAGCGAGAACGGGCCTCAAACAGCGTGGAACGTTGATTTCTCGCTTGCGCGTCGGGCTTCGATGGCCCAAATAACCGAGCAAACTGTCCGGACTGCCAGTCAGTCGCCGAGGTAGTCGGCTTGGATGCTGTAGGGCGTGCCGTTGAGCGAATCGAGATCGACGTGGAAGATTCCACCCACGCTGATTTCGTGCGTCGTGTAGTCGATCGTCCGGTCGCCTGTCAGCTCGATGCGAATCAGGTCGGTGGGGCGGTAGCCTACCTTGTTTGCGAACCGGCACTGATCGCTGGTGCGACATATAGAAAACCCCGTCAAGCGCACCTGCCGCCTGCCCGGCAGTATATAGCCGCGGACATAAACCTTGGTTTTCTTGTCGCTCAGTTCCAAGGCTGACGAGGGAACGGGCTCATTTTTCTTGTTCGGATCGGGCTCGAGATCGGCCCAATTCAGTTCTTGGTAGCCGTGGGGCACCCCGCCGCCGAAGAAGACTAACCACCCACTAAGCAAGATTCCCAGCACGGCCCCCAAGCCAATGCCGACTTGCGCCAACCGCTGTCCTGTATAGACTTCCGGCAGGCGTTCGATCTGCTTCAAGGCCTTCAGGCCGAAATAGACCGCCGCCAGCGGCAGGAGCGCCGCCAGCCATCCGAAGAAGGTCATGGCGGCCGACGCCGCCCCGCAAACCACGCTCAACACGGCCCACAGGCTGATGGCTCGGTAGCGAGCGGGGGAAGCTACGGACGGATCTTGGGAAGTGGTGGCCATGGCTGTCAAGAGAAAAAAACGATAATGCGGTTGCGGGGAGGAAGCCTTCTCCTATTGTACCGCGCGTTGACGGTCTGGTGAGTTGCAGAGTGGGACAAGATTCGGGGTACCCGCACGCGGGTCGGCGAGTGTAGGTCCTTCCTGCCGGGAAGGACTATTGTGCCCCGTGCCGCCGGGAAACTTCGGGGCGTCCACTAACTCATCGCGCATAAGTCCTTTCCGACAGAAAGGACCTACTTTGCCGTCACCTCCGCCCAGGCCAGGGGATGGTCGGAAGCCCCCAGATCGCGAAGGCCGGCATCCACGACCCGCAGGCCGCGGACGAAGATGAAATCGATTCGCGGCGGGGCGCTGGGACCAAGCTTCCGACCCACGGCGTCGATCACGCCCGGTGCGGCCAGCAAGCGGCGGATTTCGGGTTCGGCGGCCTCGCTGTTGAGATCGCCGAGAAAAATCGCCGGCGCCGGCAGGGCAAGGTAGAGGTCGACGGTCTGGCGAAGTTGTCGCTGCCGGGTAGGCTCGTTGCTGCGGGCAATATGGGTCAAGAGCACGCTGATCACCTGCTGCTGCCGTCGCAATCGCACGAGCACCGCGTTGCGATAGCCGCGGCCGTTGCTGGCCTCCAACGGGATCCGCTGCCACGACTCGACCGGCAGCGTCGTCAACAGCCCGTTGCCAAAATCTATTGTGTGCCAATCGCGCGTGGCCGGGGCAAAAAGCCACTGCACGCCCAGTCGTCGGCCCAGCAACGCAGCCTGGTCCTCACTCTCCCACAAGCGTGGCCCATGGACTTCGTTGAGGGCCACGAAGTCGAGGTCCTTCAGGCAATCGGCCACGCGATCAACGTCGCGACGGCCATCGGCGCCCGTGCAGCCGTGAATGTTGAAGGCGCCGACGCGGAAGGAGTCGCGAGAGAGATCCACGGTCCGCGTCACCTGGCCATCGACCGACGTACCCTCGGCTGGTCCCGTCGGCTGCGGCCGCGAGGCCAGCCAGACGAGGCCGGCAAGCGCTAACAGCAGCACCAGACCGGTAAGGAAACGACGACGCATAGGAGTTCTTTCTACGTAGGATAGGTTTTTAAGCTGTCGGGACAGGTTGAAAACCTATCCTACGAGAAACCATTCGATCGCATGCCTCGCATACCATCTCAACGTCGATGGCTTCCATATAGAGCGGTGGCGCGTGCCGCCGCTGGTAGGTTGTGCCTTGCATGCACTTTTTTTGCAGGTTGATGTGCTGCGGGCCGTAAGGGCCATGCTTGTCGGCCGGCCAGGGACCGTAAAGACCGATGCAGTGTTGCGCCGGCAGCCGCGGCCAGGTGCAGCGGCCCGGTGTCGGAGCCGATCACAAAGCGGGCCCGACGAGCGACTGCGGCCACTTGCAAGAGCGTGATCTTCGGACAAAGCAAAGCATGGCCCTCGGCGGCCGCGATGATTTGTTCCGCCCGAGCGCGCTCGGCGTCGTTTCCCCATATCAGCAACGAGGGCAGGTTCCAACGGCGTCCCACGTAGGCGGCCACGGCGGCGTAGCGCTCGACGGGCCAAAGCTTCGACGGCCAGCCGGCGCCCGAGGCGACCAGGACAAATCCGTCGTTTAGCCCCAGGCGCTGGATCAACTCCGCGACCGCATTCTGATCCACCGCGGCGGCCGGCACATCAAAACGTACCGTGGGCGACTGGATGCCCAACGGTTCAAGCAATTTCAGCCCGCGCTCGATGGCATGCAGGCCGTCGGTATCGACGAGCTCATTGTTCAGCCAGCGACTGATCTCGCGGCCCCAGCGTCCGCCCATGCCGATCCGTCGCTTCGCCCCCGAAAGCCAGGCGACAACCGCCGACTTGGTCAGTCCCTGAGCGTCGATCGCCATATCGAAAGCCAGGTCCTTCAGTTGTTTTCGCAATTGGCAAACGCTGCCCGGCGAGCGAAGCCAACCGCGCGGCAGAACAAGCCGCTGGTCGATCGCCAGGTGGCCTTCGATTAGCTCGCCCGCACGCTGCTCGACAGCCCAGGCGAAGTAGGCCTGCGGAAAACGCTCGCGCAGTGCGCAGGCGACAGGCATGGCGTGGATCACGTCGCCAATGGCGCTGAGGCGAACCAGGAGGATGCGGGGGGATTTTTCCGGAATGGACATCGAGCCGATTATAGGGACTCGCTCGAAAAGGCGGAAGATCAACGCCGTAGCGGTAGGGTGGGACAAGATCGCGTAGCGAGCGCCGGCCCACCGTAATGCGTTTTCCAGGCGATCATGGTGGGCCGGCGCTCGCTACGCGATCTTGTCCCACCCTACGGCACTTCCGCCTTCGTCCTTCATTTACGGCACCAAGAGCCGCGAATTCAACAACGGATTGAGCCGGCAGATCAAGACCGATTGCAACCCGAACGGCTTGCCCCCGTCGGGCAGGATCGTCACCGCGGCGGGCTGCATCCGCTGCCAGGCGGGAATCTGCATCAAGAGTTCAAGCCGCCGGCCCAGGTCGATCGTCTCGCCCACGTACAGCCGCTCCTTGCCGGGGGCGTGCAGGACATACACGCCCGGGCCGTTGCAATCCACCCACTTGCCGCCCGCCAGCTTCTTGGGTCTGGGAAGCGTCCGCCGCCGCCACTCGCCATAGAGCTTCTCGCCCAACCGCTTGGCGTCCTTGGCGCGCTTGCGAAGCGACAACGCGGCCCAGCGATATTCGAACGCCGAATGGCCGGGCGAGTAAGCGGCCGCCAGCGCATCGAAGCGGCCTGCCAGATCCGGATTGCAGAGCAGTCCGTCGAGCGTCTCGTCGAACTCCACGCTGAGCTGGTGCATGGCCACTTCGGCGGCGAAACTGTAGCCGTCCATCTGCTCGAAGGTGCAGACCCGATTGCGATTCTCGCTGTGCGGCAACTTGCCCGACTTGCGGATCCGCATCAGGCCCAGATTCCACTGTGCGGGGAAGCCCGGCACGCCGAGTGTCTTGCAGGTTTCGAGGAAGGCCGCATTCCGCTCAGGGTCGGCGACAAGATGATCGACCGACAGGCCCTGGTGCGTCTTCTTGTAGGCCTCGATGATGCCACGGTCGATTTGGGCTGCTTCTTCGGTCGTCAGACGACGCCGGCGCCGCACCGGCTTTGCCGTCGCCGGGGCGCTCGTGGCCGGGTCAACCGCACCGTCCAGCGGATCGCCCGCCGAGGCCAATTTCAAGCGGGCTTGAATCCGCTCGACATAGTCTTTCGACAACTCGAAACCGAGCCACTGCCGCCCCAGCTTCTTCGCCACGCTGAACGTCGTGCCGCTGCCGCCGAACGGATCGAGCACGACGTCCAGCGGATTCGAGCTCATGCGGATGATCCGGCCCAGCAACTGCTCCGGCATCTGGCAGCCGTGGAACCCTTCGCGCTCCTTGAACGTGCCGGCCACGCGGGGAAAGTACCAGGTGTCGTGATCGGGGCGAAAGCCGCCGGGCAGGTCTTGCGGACGCAGGATCCAGGTGTTGTCGGGCAGGCGGCCTTTGGGGTTCGCCCGCAGGTCGGCGTAGACCAACTGCCGCGCCGAGGGCACGCGCACGGCCGGATTGTCGGCGTTGAAGGTGAAATCCAGCGGGTCGCAGACGAAGTGGAAGAGATGCGTATGCGAGCGGCTGAATCCGCGGACGCAATTCACGCCGAAGGTGTAGTACCAGATTACCCAGCTCCGGCAGGCGAAGCCGAAGTCGGCCTGCGCGATCAATTTCAACTCGGCCGCATATTCGTCACCGATGGCCAGCCAGAAGGTGCCGTTGGGCTTGAGCACGCGCTTCACGCCGCCGATCCATTTCCGCGTCCAGTCGAGATATTCTTCCGCCGCCCGTTGGTCGTGGTAGACGTCGTAGTCGTAGCCGATATTGAAGGGCGGATCGGCAAAGACCAGATCGACGCTGCCCGGGGCCACCTGCTGAAGCCCTTCGATGCAATTGCCTTCGTAGATGTTGTTGAGCGGGAGCATATGGAGTGCGGTGGCTTGCCATCGCTTTTCATAACGGCGGGCTATGCGCTAGACGAGACTTTTCACGTTTCGAAAAGCGGTGGCAAGCCACCGCACTCCAAAATAGTCTTTTGCCCCGTTTTTGCAAGTGCCACGAATGGAGGGGCCACAAAATAGCAGGCACACGACGTGTGCCTGCTATTGTGAAACAAAAGATGCCTCACTTACCGTTCTCCGCGGCTTTCGACGGGGCCTTCTTGCCCTCCAGTTCACGCGCGTGTATCGCTTCCTGCAATATCCGCTTCATCTCCTCGTCGTCGGTAAAGACGCCCTTCCGCACGAGATTCTTCAGTACCTCGTAGTCGGCAGCCGACGCATCGTCCAAACCTCTGAGGGTAGAGGTGATCAGGCTGACAATACCACTGAGCCGTTCGATGGGGGCCGTTTTCTTGGCGAGCAAATTGGTTCGCGTAATCAGCGGATCCTCGCCGATGTAGACCCGATCCCCGGGGAAGACCTGGTAGTTGGTGACCGTCGCCCCGCGGGCCGTGATGCCGTCCCAATCGACGGGCAAGATCGTTGCCTTTGCGGGGTTCGAGGCCGAGGGGCGTATGATCCAGATATTCTTGCTGGAGACCTGCGAAAGCCCGTTGATCTGGCTGATGGCGTCCAAGACCGTTTCCTTGCCGGTGATCGGCAGGCGACGGACGTTGTCGCCCAAACCGGCCCCTTGGGTGATTATGTAGTACACCTTGCTATTGTAGGCGACGACATCCACCGACAATTCCGGCGAGTCGAGGAACTGGTTCAAGTGGGTCTGGATGGCGATGCGGGCCTCGGTCACCATCTTGCCGGCGACCCGCACTAGGCCGTATTGGCGCAAATTGATCGTGCCGTCGGGAGCGACCAGGTACTGCCCGGTAACCGGCTGGACCCCGGCAACCCGGGCCAATTGCACGTAGACGGCCGGCTCGCGGACGAATTTTCGCAGCGACTTGTCCAGGGCCGCGCACATCTCGTCTTTGGTCTTACCCGCCACGTGGACGGAACCGTAGGGCGGGCCGAGGTCGATCGTGCCGTCGGCCTGCACCATGAAGTAGTTGTTGATCGGGTGGTCGGGCAGGGCGTTGGCACGAATTTGCTGCACATCGAAAATCTCGGCCCGATAGGGCGGCAAGGGAACCAGCTTGAGCATTTCGATCTGGATCACGTCCGGCGGTTCGATGCGGTAGGCGGGCAAAGGTCGCAGGGCGAGTTCATGCGGCGGGGCCTCGCCGGCTGCGTTTAGTTTTTCTTCTCCTTGGCGCGGCTGCTGCTCGGCCGTTGCTTTCGGGCCGGCGGTGTTCGACCTCTTTTCGCCTTGGCCCGGTTTCTGCTCGGCCGCTGCCGTCGGGCCAGCTTTCTTCTTTTCTTGCTCGCACGGGCCTATCATTTGCTCGAGGAGCGCCTTCATCTCCTCATCGTCGGTAAACACGCCCTTCCGTACGAGTTCCTCCAATTTCTCCCGCTCGCTAGGAGACATGCTGTTCAACCCCTTGTGGGTAGACGTGGTCAAGCCCATTACACCCTCGAGCCGCTCGATGATGGCCGTTCTCTTCCCAAGCAAGTTCGACCGAGTAGTCAGCGGGTCCGCGCCGAAGACCAGGCGATCGCCGGGCATGAGCGTGTAATTGGTGGTGTTGATCCCGCGTTTCGAAATGGCCTCCCAATCGATGGAAAGGATGGTGCTCTTGTCATGGCTGATGGGCGATGGCCGGGCAATCCACATCTTCGTGCTGGAGAGCTGAGAGAGACCATTGACTTTGCTAACTGCGTCCAGGACCGTTTCCTTGCCGGTGCAAGGAAAACAACGCACGTTGTCGCCCAGGCCCGCTCCCTCGATAATGAGGTAAAAAACCTTGCCCGGCTGGCACGCCGCCGAGATAGGCGTTGTCGGGATCGGCGCCCCGCTTGCGATCGACGTGATTCCGTAGGGCAGCGTCGTGCCGTTGGCGATCGTGACGGTGTCCGTCCCCGTGTTTCCGCCAATCGGGACGCCGTACGGGATAGGGGAAGCCTCGAAATTCAGCGTCCCGCCATTCACTGTCGTTGGCGAGGTTAATTGCAAGGTGCCGGCGGTGATCATCGTTCCACCCCCATAGAGGTTGGTGACCGATGCGCCACCCGGATAGGTGTTGCTGCCCATGAGCACCAACGTGCCCGAGCCGCTTTTGGTCAATTTTGGCTTGGCGGGTTCCTCGGCCCGCAGAGAGGTCCGCGAGATGACGAGTGCAATCAGCAGAAACCCGAAACGAACGAACATGCGCGACATGGTCTGATCTCCCTTGGGGTTGCTAAGCGGACAAGTGAACTACCACGAAAACGTTTCCGCAGCCACCACAATCTTACTTCCGGCACTGCGAAAATTCGAATAGAGAGGGGGCAATCGCAGCGCAGATCCGCCATTTTTGCCGGATTCTTATCAGAGAAAGAAAGAAGGCCTCGGGAGCCTGAGTCGCGGCAGCGGAGGAGTGTGGCCGCACGTGTCGCTCAAGTTCCCGAGGCCCGAGGGAGGGTTCCCGGAATTGAATCGGAAGCTATCGATTATCCGCCCACGCGGAGCAGCACCATGCGGCTGCCTTCCGCCGTGCGGACCATCAACAACAAGCCTTCATTCAGCGATTTGGACTCGAGGGCCTTCCGCAAGTCGGCCGGCGATTTCACCGGCTGGCGATTGGCTTGCGTAATCACCATGCCCTTGGCCAGGCCGGCCATCGCCGCCGGAGTCCCCGGCTCGACGGCCGTGATCGCCACGCCCGCGTCGGCCTTCACGCCCAACTGCTCGGCCAGCGAACTGGTGAGCGTCTCGACCTGGATGCCCAATTGATCGAAGCTCGATCCGTTGCCGCCCTCGTTGCGGCCCGACGCACCCGTCATGGCCGTGGCGTCGGCGGGCAGTTCGTTGCAGGTCACGTTGATCGTGAGTTGCTTGCCGTCGCGAAGCAGGACCATGGGGTGAGAACTGCCGATCGGCGAACGCTCGACGAGGTTCTGCAGTTCCCGCGGGCTGTTGACCGGCTGACCCGCGAACTGCAGGATCACGTCGCCCGGTTGTACGCCGGCCTTCGCGGCAGGCGTGTTGTCGCGAACCTCGCCAACCCAGACGCCGTTGTGGACCTTGATCTTGAACCGCTCGGCGACTGCTTGTGTGACCGGCTGGATCAACACGCCCAGGTAGGCGCGGTGAACGGCCCCGCTTTGCTCCAACTGACCGCCGACCCACTTGGCCAGGTCGATCGGTATCGCGAAGCCAACGCCCTGATACCCGCCCGAATTGGTCGAAATGGCCGTGTTGATGCCGATCACTTCGCCGTCGAGATTCACCAGCGGCCCGCCGCTGTTGCCGGGATTGATCGCCGCGTCGGTCTGGATGAAGTCCTCGCGATCGGTGATGCCCAGGCCGCGGCCCTTGGCGCTGACGATGCCCGCCGTCACCGTGCCTTCCAATCCGAAGGGCTGGCCGAGGGCCAGGACCCAATCGCCGACTTCCACTTCGCTGCTGCGTCCCAGGCGCGCCGCGGGAAACGGGCCTTTGGCGTCGATGCGGACAATAGCCAGGTCCGATTTGGGATCGGTCTTGATCTGGGCGGCCTTGAATTCCCGCCCGTCGCTCAGCCGGATGGTGACGTCACCGCCACCGGCGACGACGTGGTTGTTGGTAAGAACGATACCGGAGGGATCGACGATCACGCCCGAACCGCTGCCGGAAACACCGTGAGGGATATTCGGCATGCCATGAAACTCGTGGAAGAACTTCCGCATCTGCGGGTCTTTGAACATGTCGCCGAAGGGTGAGCCGTTGAAACCGAAGGGCATCTCCTCGGCGCTGTCGTCGCCGTCCTCGGGGACCGACTTCAGGCCCCCGGACGTTTTCACGACGGTCGGCCTGGTGGTGATCGTCACGACTGCCGGCAACACCTGTTCGGCCGCCGTGTGGAATGCCTTGGACATCGCTTTGGCCGACTGCCGGGCGTTGTCGATCGCCGTCTTATCAACTACGCTAGCAGCGCTGGCATTGCTGGCCGCTGGCGGGGACGTGGAATACCAGGCGGTCGATGACCCCGGCCAGGTGTTCGTTGCGTATGCTGAAATTGAATTCCAAGCAAATGCCGTCACGCAGGCCAGGACGGCCAGGGCGGCGAACCCAAAATAAAAACCGCGACTCATACCCCATTTCGTTTTCATAACCTTACTGCTCCTTATGACGTGTGTGAAAAAAAGGAAACGGGAACCTCTGAACTCTGTTGGAGTCCTCCCGCCGCCGAGACGTTCCGCAGCCCCACGCGGCAAGCCGTTACCCAATACGTCGAATCTAAAGAAATTGTTTCCGCCGCCCCGGATATCTTACAGTTGGAGCAGTGAAAATTCGCGGAAGGTGCGGTCAACGGGCGCCGACGGGCACCGTGCGAAGCATGATCGGCCTGGTCGGCGCAGAGCAGCCAGGAACGATTCAAAAGACAAAGTCCCGCAAGGGGTTATTACGACGTTTCAATCACCGCCAGTGGCTGCCCCACGGCGATCGACTCATCTTCGTCAACCAACTTTCGAATGAGCACGCCATCCACCGGCGAGGGGAGATCGACCGTGGCCGGGCCGGCCAGGACCTCCGCCACTCGCTCGCCGGCCGTCACTCGGGCCCCGCGCGGAACGAGCCATCCGCTCAGCGTGATCGGCTGATCGTCGAGGCCAAGGTCCGGCAAGCAAAGCTCAATTCGCGGCATTATTCGTTGACCACCGCCATGTCCCGCGCGTGATAGCTTGACCGCACCAGCGGCCCGCTGGCCACTTGTGTGAATCCGATCTGGCGGGCCATTTCGCCCAACTGCTGGAACTCCTCGACCGGCAGGTAGCGAACCACCGCCATTTGCTTTAGCGACGGCTGCAAGTACTGGCCGAGCGTGAGCAAGCGGACGCCGGCGTCGTGCAGGTCAGCCAGCGTATCGAGCAGCTCCTCATGCGTTTCACCGATCCCCAGCATCAGCCCCGACTTGATCTTGATGGCGGGGTTCCGTTGGGCGATGCGGCGGAACATGGCCAGGGTCCAGCGATATTTCGAGCGCGGGCCGCGGATCGAGCGATAGAGCCGCGGCACCGTTTCCGTATTGTGATTGTAAACCTCGGGAGCGGCGTCGATGACCTGATCGAGCGCTGCCGGATTGCCGTTGAAGTCCGACGGCAGCACCTCGACCACGGCGTCGGTCGCCGCGCGGATGGCTTCGATGGTTCTCACGTAGTGTTCGGCGCCGCCGTCGGCCAGGTCGTCGCGGGTGACGCACGTCACCACGACGTGCTTCAAGCCCAGGCGGACCACGGCCTCGGCCACGCGCCGCGGCTCGTCCGGGTCCGGCGGCTGCGGCCGGCCCTTCGGCACGCTGCAAAAACGGCAGGCCCGGGTGCATGTGTCGCCCAGGATCATGAACGTGGCTGTCTTATGGGCGTAGCATTCCATGCGATTGGGACATTTCGCATGATCGCAGACGGTTTCCAGCTTCAGTTCATCGATCAGTCGGGCCGTAAAGTGATTGGCGTTGCCCTTGGGCACGTTGCGTTTCAACCAGCGGGGCAGCGGGGGCGATTGGGGCATGGAGGCTCAGCAAAACAATTTTCGACAGGAATATACGCGGCAGGAAAATGCAATGCAAGAGAGGGTGGAACCCGATCCGGCTCGGTTCGATTATTATACACCGCTCGGGCGGTGCCAAGCAGGGCGCGGCGAACGATGACGGGAGAGGGCTACTGGCTGGCGAGACGAACGCCAGGGAGTGGATAGACACGGCTTCCTTTTGTTTCCTTGCGGCCCTGTGCCACGCTCCGACAGGTGTCCCGGCCCACTTTACAAACCCGACCCTGTTTGCGACGATATTACTATGCCACACAGCGACTTCAATCTTCATGGATTGGCCTGCTACCTCGACCTTACACCCCAACAGGTGGCTAAGCTCGCGGACCGCGGTCATTTGCCGGGCCGCAAGGTGGGCGGGGAGTGGAAATTCTCCAAGGCTGACATCCACCATTGGCTCGAACGTCGCATCGGCCTCTCCGACGAAGAAGAACTGCTGGAAGTCGAAGGCGTGCTCAGCGGGTCGGCGCCGGGCGAGGAGGAAATTTCCATCGCCGATTTGCTGCCGCTGGAGGCAATCGCCGTCCCCCTGCCCGCCCGCACGCGGAGTTCGGTCATCGACTCGATGGTCGAGTTGGCCGCGCGGACCGGCTGGCTGTGGGATCCCCAGGCGATGGCCGAGGCGATTCGTTCCCGCGAGGAAATGCACAGTACGGCGCTGGGCAACGGCGTGGCCTTGCTCCACCCGCGACGGCCGCTGCCCAAAATCCTCGCCCAGGCGCTGGTGGCCTTGGGGGTCACGTCCACCGGCATCCCCTTCGGGGCCGACGTGCCGATGACCGACGTTTTCTTCCTCATCGCTTCCACGGAAGATCGCGGCCACCTCCGCACGCTGGCCCGGCTGAGCCGGATCCTCGCCACGTCCGGGTTTATCGAAGTCCTGCGCGGCCCCCGATGCCCAGGCGGCGCGGCAGCTTTTTGTCGATACGGAAGAGAAGATGTAGGGAACGCCCTCCGTGGCGTTCCGTATGGAAGGCATTCGTCCCCTTCATGGAACGCCACGGAGGGCGTTCCCTACAGCCGCAACACGCGCCGGAGAATCGTGCATCAACCCATCATGTCCAGCCTCACGCTCCACATCCTCCTCATTGGCGACACCTCGCGGCCCGAATTCCGCGATGCCTGCACTGCCTTGGAGGAGAGGGCCCAGGTGACCCGCTTCGCCGATGTCGAGGCCGCAAGCGTTGCCGTGGCCGAGAGTTTGCCCGCGCCGCATGGCATCGTGCTGGCCCAAGCCTACCCCGACCAGTTTTCCGCCGTGGCGATCGACCGCCTCCGCAGCTTGGCGCCCTTGGCCCGGCTGATCGCGATCCTGGGAAGTTGGTGCGAAGGCGAGCCGCGCAGCGGCCATCCTTTGCCGGGCGTGATTCGCATGTATTGGCATCAGGCGGCAGTCCGCATCCGCCGGGAGTTTCCCCCTTGCTTCGAGGCCGAAGGTTCCGCATGGCGGCTGCCGGCCACCGCGACTGACGAAGAACGGCTGCTGGCATCGGTCCGTGCGCCGTTGCCAACGCGCAAAGGACTGGTAGCCTTATGGACACGGCGGCCTGAAATGGAAGGTTTGCTTGCGGATGCCTGTCGCCGGGGCGGCTACTCAACGGCCTGGTTGCATCCCCGCCAGCCAGCCCGGGTACAGGGCGCCGTGGCCGCCATTTACGACGGCGGCTTGCTGGATGCCGCCGGCCTGGCCGAACTCAGCCAGTTGGCTGCCGAAGTCTCTCCCGCGCCGGTGCTGGCCTTGCTCGATGCCCCGCGGATCCAGGACGTCCGTCTCGCACGAACGCTCGGCGCCACGGTGCTGGCCAAGCCGTTTCGTATTGATGAGTTGCTGTGGCTGTTGCCAAGGTAGCAGGCACACTCCGTGTGCCGTCCGTGGCTGCGGCTCGAGCCGCATACTTCTAGCGGACGGCACACGGAGTGTGCCTGCTACTTTTCTCGCCGGTAGCATTTCGCCCATCTTCTCGGTACAATAGCCGTTTTTCAGCGAGGAGATTTCCGATGCTATCGCACAGCGTGTTCTTCAGCCTTCACGACAATTCGTCCGCGGCCGTCGATCGGCTCGTGGCGGCTTGCAAGACGTATCTCAACGGCCATCCAGGCGCGATCTTTTTTGCGGCCGGCACGCTGGCCGACGAATTCCAGCGGCCGGTCAACGATCGGGCCTTCGACGTGGCCTTGCACGTTGTCTTCACGGACCGCGCGTCGCACGATGCGTATCAACAGGCCCCGCGGCACCTGAAGTTCATCGAAGAAAGTAAGGCGAACTGGAAGCAGGTCCGCGTGTTCGACGCGTGGGTCGAATGAGCTACCGAAGCATTGCGCTCTTCACCTTCTCCAACTCCACGCCCAGCACTTCCTTCGCCAGATCGGCCAGCGTGGCTGGATCGGCCTGGATGTGAATGGTGCGGTGCTGATGTGCGAGCGACTCGCCGGTCTTCAACACCTTGGCCGGCGAGAGCGATTCGACCTCGTAGAACGGTCCGAGACCTTTTTTGCCGGGCGCGGAGGGCCGTCGTTGTAGCTGTTGACCACGTCGCCCTGGTAGGGCTCGGCCGACGGGCCGCCCCACTGGTTGTTCATGTAAAGCTGGCGCGTCGGATCGGCGGGCATGCTGAAGTTGACCAGCGTGAGCACGTTGTTTTGGAAATCAATCGAACCGACCACGTTGCGGGCGCGCTGCTGCGAAATGCCGATCTTCGAGCGATAGTTGCCGTCGGCCCGCAAGAGCATGGCCTCGGGGAGCGTTCGCAGCCGTTCGGCCGGAACGGCGCCGAAATAGTCGGACTTGACCACGTGGCCCAACTCGGCCTCGCTGCCCGGCTTGTAGGGCACGATGATCACGGTCTCCGGTCCGCAATTCATCATGCCCAGGATCCAGATCGAAACGAGGCCTTTCTCGCGGGTCATGTCGGGGCCGCGGTTGGTCAAGCGGTTGTCGGTCTCGTAGGCCACGCTCTTCACGCCCGCCGCCGCGATCTTCCTCGCCGCCGACTCGCCGAACATCTTCTTCAGATCGGAATTGCCCAGCAGGCGGACGGTACGCGTGACATCGAGATGGAACTGCGTGCCCGAGGTGTTCTGGAGTTTCATCGTCGTGGCCATGCGAAGCGGCGGCGTAGGAGCGGAGACGACTTTCCAGGCCCCTTCGTTGAAGGCCGGCGGGGTGAACCAGTTGTCGAGGTTCTGGGGCTTGCCGGGCTCGAACCAAAGGCTGAACTGCCCGCCCTCGGGCGAGAGCCAAAGGCGTTCTTCGGCCCCGTAGTTGTTGAAGTGCGGGTTGGGCTCGCCGGCGGTGATGAACTCGTCGTTGACGAAGCCGAAGCTGGGCCCTTCCATGCCGCCGCAGGTCGAGGTCATCACGCGGCCTTGCCACTCGGGGCAGACGGCCACGCGGGCCCCCGCGTCGTTGGTCAGCTCGATGAGTGTGGTATGCTTGGCCAGGAAAGCGCGAGCTTCGCCATAGGACATGGGTTTGCCTTTCGTTTCTGCCGTCGACCGCGACCCGCCAGCGGGTGCCGCGGTGCCCGCGACAGTGCCGCCAGTTGCCAGGGCCGCGGCCAGGATCATGGAAAAACGGTTCATCATCGGTCCTCCTCGGGTGGAATTGATTTTCGCATTATAGTCATGCGCAATTCGCAACGCCAGTCACGGTGGCGGAGGGTTACATCCCCACCTGGTTCGGCTTGTTCGGATCGAGCCCCAGCGCCTGGATCGCTTCGCCAAGCTTGGCCTTGGGATAGTCGCCCTTGCGGGCCAGCCGTTCCAGCGCGGTCAAGGCGATGTTCTCGGCATCGACCTCGAAGAACCGCCGCAGGTCCGCGCGGGTCTCGCTGCGGCCGAAGCCGTCGGTGCCCAGCACCGTGTAGTCGGGACCGACCCAGGGACCGATCGCCTGGGGCACGGCGGCAACGTAATCGGACGCCGCCACGATCGGGCCGGTGCGCGCCGCCGAGGACCTGCTCGACGTACGGCCGCCGCGGGGCCGCGCCGGGATGCAGGCGGTTCCAGCGATCGCAGTCGCGGCCGTCGTAATACAGATTCTTGTAGCTAGTCACGCTGTAGACAGTGCTGGCAACGCCGAACTTCTGCTGCAACAGGTCCTGCGCCCGCAACGTCTCGCGCAGGATCGCGCCGCTGCCGAAGAGTTGCACCTGCGGGTCCTTTGGTCCCGACTGCCGCTCGGAGAGCGGGTAGATGCCTTTGCATATCCCTTCGGTCGAGCCCAACGGCAGGATCGGCATCTCGTAGTTCTCGTTCATGAGCGTGATGTAGTAGAAGACGTCCTGGTCTTCATAGTACATCTTGCGAATGCCGTCCAAGACGATGACCGACAACTCGTAGGCATAGCACGGGTCGTAGGCCATCACCCTGGGGAAAGCCAGGGCGTTGAGATGGCTGTTGCCATCCTGGTGCTGGAGTCCTTCGCCGGCCAGCGTCGTGCGGCCGGCTGTGCCGCCCAGCAGGAAGCCGCGGCAGCGCATGTCGCCGGCGGCCCAAATCAGGTCGCCGATCCGCTGGAAGCCGAACATCGAATAGTAGATGAAAAACGGGATCATGCTCACGCCGTGGCTGGAACGCGAACTGGCGGCGGCAATGAACGAGGCCATCGATCCGGCCTCGTTGATGCCTTCTTCCAGGATCTGCCCGTCCACCGCCTCGCGATAGTAGAGCACGTTGTCGGAATCGACCGGCTCGTAAAGCTGGCCGGCGTGGGAGTAGATGCCGAACTGGCGGAAGAGGGCTTCCATGCCGAAAGTGCGGGCTTCGTCAGGCACGATCGGCACGACGTAGCGGCCGATGTTCTTGTCGCGCAACAGCCGCACGAGTAGCCGAACGAAGGCCATCGTGCTCGACACGTCGCGGCCTTCGCTGCCGGCAAAGAATTCGGCGAATTCCTCCCACTTCGGCGGCTTCAGACGCATGATCGGGGCTCGGCGGCCGGGCACGAACCCGCCCAACGCCGCTCGCCGATCGCGGAGATAGACCATCTCGGGGCTGTCCTCGGGCGGCTTGTAGAACTCGGCGTGCGCGGCCTGCTCTTCGCTGATGGGAATGTTGAAGCGGGCACGGAAGTCTAACAGTTCCTGCTCGTTGAGCTTCTTCTGCTGGTGCGTGATGTTGCGGCCTTCGCCCGCTTCGCCCATGCCGTAGCCTTTGATGGTTTGCGCCAAAATGACCGTCGGAGCGCCACGGTTCTCCAGCGCCGCCTGATAGGCCGTATAGACCTTCAGCGGATCGTGGCCGCCGCGACGCAGTGCGAACAACTGTTCGTCGGTCAAGTCTTCGACCATCGCCAATAGACGCGGATCGGTGCCGAAGAAATGCTCGCGAACATAGGAGCCGGGCATGACCGAGTACTTCTGCAACTGGCCGTCGACGACCTCGCCCATGCGGCGGACCAGCAGGCCCTCGGTATCTTTGGCCAGGAGCGGATCCCAGTCGGAGCCCCACAGGACCTTGATCACGTTCCAGCCGGCGCCGCGGAAGGCGCCTTCCAATTCCTGCACGATCTTGCCGTTGCCGCGGACCGGTCCGTCCAACCGCTGCAGGTTGCAATTGACGACGAAGATGAGGTTGTCCAACCCCTCGCGGGCGGCCAAGGTGATGGCGCCCAGCGTCTCCGGTTCGTCGCACTCGCCGTCGCCCAGGAAGGCCCAGACCCGCGAGGCCGTGGCGTCGGGCTTGATGCCGCGATCGACCAGGTAGTGGTTGAAGCGGGCCTGGTAAATGGCCATGATCGGCCCCAGGCCCATCGAGACCGTGGGGAACTCCCAGAAGTCGGGCATGAGCCAGGGGTGCGGATACGAAGAGAGCCCGCCGCCCGGCTGCAGCTCGCGGCGGAAGTTCACCAGATGCTGCTCGGTCAAGCGGCCCAGGAGAAACGCGCGGGCGTAGATTCCGGGCGTGGCATGCCCCTGGAAAAAGACCTGGTCGGGCGGCTCCGTGCCCTGTTTGCCGCGGAAGAAGTGGTTAAAGGCCACTTCATAAAGGGTGGCGGCGGAGGCAAACGTCGAAATATGCCCGCCGATCCCGCTGTTGAGCTTGTTCGCGCGGACGACCATCGCCATGGCGTTCCAGCGGATGATGCTCTTGATGCGGCGTTCGATTTCGCGGTCGCCGGGATATTCGGGCTGGAGTTCGGCCGGAATGGTGTTGATATAGGGCGTGGTGGCGCTGGAGGCGAAGGGCACACCGATGCGGAAGGCCCTTTCACGGAGTTTTTCGAGCAAGAATTGCGCCCGCTGGCGCCCCTGGGCCTGGCAGACGTAGTCGAGCGACTCGAGCCATTCCGCCGTTTCCTGGGGGTCGTCATCCTTTTGCAGGATGGGCATCACGCCCGAGAGCAGTTTTTTATCGTTAGCGTTTGGTTTCATGTGCGGGGAGTCCCTTATTAGCCGTAATTGTACGAAGAACGGCTGACGGGTCCATGGGGGCGGGGCAGAGCGCCGGAAAAGAGTGCTATAATCGAGTGATGCCGGTCCAGGAAACAGGCCTCGGCGAGGATGTCCGAGCAAGTGGGAGCGCACGACGGCAATGCCGAGCAAGAACCGAACACGCCGCATTCTCGCTGGATTGGTGGTTGCACACGTCGTGCTGAACGCGGTCGCCCTCGCCGCCATGCTGACGGGACCGTTTCTCGGCGAACATCTGTCACACGTGTTTCTGTACGCTCTTTTCATGCTGGGACCGAGCCAGGCCACGCTGCTTGCCCTGTGGGTCATGCTGGGCGGCGGCAGGTTCCTGTGGAGAGCGCTGCCCACGGTCCTCGGAGTAATTCTCTACCTGTGGTGCTTCGAAAGAGCCGATCGCGAGTGGCGCATGATTACTTTCGTGCAGATGTGCATTTGGGGAGTGCTTCTGTTGGTTGCTCGCTTCACGGGGCTGGAATTGGTGCGATCTTCCCTCCGCAGCAGTGCTTCGCGGCCGTTTCAGTTCTACATCCGCAACCTGCTGATGTGGACCACGGCGCTGGCAATCGTCCTCAGCGTGCTCCGCTGCCTGCCCGCGGATTGGCTTCCGTCTCCCAACGTCCCGGACCCCATCATCGTCTTCGGAAGTTTTGCGCTCGTTGCCGGCGCTGCGCTGTACGCGTCGCTCGGCAGGGGCTGGTTGCTTGCGCGCATCTTGAGTTTGCCCGCCGCGATCAGCGTGGGTGCGTGCCTGCTGGCGGTCACTATTCACGAACGTTTCGTGTGGTTCTATGCATTGCTTCTGGGACTCATGGCCGCATGGCTTGTCGGCTCGCTCTTGCTGGTCCGTTTGGCAGGCTATCGCCTCGCATGGCGATGGCGCTTCAGCCGCAGCGGTCTCGATGCCGTGCCGCCCCCTGAGCAAGACGCACGACACGGCTCGAACGAGGTTGCAGCAGACGAACCAACATGAACGAAAACGAATACGCAAAGTTCGGCTTCCGTGGAGCCTCGTGAGTTCCTTCCGCGGAGTTGTTCTTCCGGTTGAAACCCCCTCATCGGTTCAGGATAATGATTCTATCACTCGAATTGGAGGAGATTTCCGTGAAATCGAAACGCAGACGAACAGCCCTTGGCTTGCTGGCCGTTATCGCCACCCTTGCCGCGTCGCGCCCGGTGATTGCCCAACGGCCGGTCGATGCCGGCTGGACGGCCAACGCCACGATTGACAACCTGCAAATCGCCAGCGACCCACTGCTCGGCGCCGCCCAAGGGGTCAGCTACCGGCAAGACCACCTCTACTTTTACGGCGACGTCTACCAGTCCAAGCCGCGGGTCGGCATCATTCGCCAATACACGCTGAACCTGAAACCGACCGGCCGCGACATTCATTTGACTCGCCATGGCAAGCCGTTGATCGTCCATCCGACCGGCCTGGCCTGGGATGCGGAGTTCGGCTGCTTCCTGGGCGACACGGTCAACAAGGTCGCCACGATCTACAAGCTCGACTGGGAGCGGGCGCTCACGGACGGCAACCTCGACGCGGCCGTGCTCGCCGAGATTTACGACGATGCCGCGGTCAATGGCTGCCGCCCGGAGTACGTGACCGTCAAGGGCCGGCGACTGCTGGCGACGGCCGATTACGGCGACGTGCGGCCGGCCGTCCGGCTTTACGATCCGCGGCGGCTGGTCGAAGCCCGGCGTTCCTCGCCGCCGGATGTCTGCCTGGCGACGATCCCCTGCGGGCCGTTCAATCAGAACCTGTTTTGGAACGCTTCGACCGGCGAACTTACCTGCGTGCAAAACGTCGTCGCCGGACTCGGCTGGAAGCTCGACATCTTCAACCTGGAGAAGGCGGTCGCCGGCGCCAAGCTGGAGCAAGCCCGCGTGCGTACGCTCATCTTCCAGCCGCACAGCGAGCTCGAAGGCTGGCTGCGGCAGCCTGACGGCCGCGAGGTGTTCGTCACGTCGAGTCCCAGGAACAATATCTACGTCGGCAAGAGCAAGCCGGCGCCGTCGTTTTCCACGCCGGCGGGCACGTTCAATTTCACAAAATAAGGTCAAAGCAAGCATAAATCACTCAAAATACCGTACCGCGTTGATGAACACTTGCAGGCCATCGCCCACCGGGCCGGCCTCGCCGCGGGTCCAGCGAGGATGGTGCGTGGGATCGAGATGCCGCTCGGGATGCGGCATCAGCCCCAACACGCGGCCGGTAGTGTCGCACACGCCGGCCACGTCGGCCATCGAGCCGTTGGGGTTGTCGGGGAAGGGCAGGTGGGCAGCGGGCGATGAATCAAGGTCGGTCGCTGCTGAGTACTGAGTACTGAGTACTGAGTACTGAGCGCCGACCGCTGAGCCCTCACCCCCTCTCCCCGAGCACGGGGCGAGGGGCATACCGCAAGGCCAACTGACCGGCCGCTTCCAAGCGGGCAAGCGCGGCGGCGTCGCGGGCGATGAACTTGCCTTCGCCATGGGCCACGGGCAGGTACATCCGTTGGATGCCGCGCAGGAAAACGCACTTCTCGCCGGCCACGCTCCAGGCGGACCCAACGATCTTCGTACTTGCCGGAGTCGTTGTAGGTCAGCGTGGCGGGCGGCCGGGCCGGGTACCTGCGCAGCGGGTGGGCTTGCGGGTGATGGATCGTCGTCCAATAGGATGCCGGATTTGATGATCACCTGAAAACCGTTGCAGATGCCCAGGATCAATTTGCCCGCGGCCTTGAAGTCGGCCAACCGGCCGGCCAGATGATGCCGCATCTGCACGGCGAGGATCTGCCCGGCGGCCACGTCGTCGCCGAAGCTGAACCCGCCGGGAATGCAGAGGATCTGGAACCGATCGAGCACGGCCGGCGACTCCAGCAGGCGATTGACGTGCAGCGTCTCGGTCGTGGCGCCGGCTGTTTCGAAAGCGAAGGCCGTTTCCTGGTCGCAGTTCGTGCCGGGGGCTCGGAGGATGAGGACGTTTGGTTGCGGCATAGTTCAGGCGAGGCGAAGGCGTCAGCCTCCGGGTTTGGGGTTTCGGGTTGGCAGATGGTACGTACTCAGTACTCAGTACTGAGTACTCGGTACTTACCGTCCGATGTCACCAGCGCAGCGGCTTCTGCCAGGCTTCTTTCAACGTCGCCAAATCGCTGTCGACGACCGTCGCATCACCGAAGTGAATCACAAATCGGTGATTATCGTTCGTCAAACCAATCCACGCGTGCGCCGCGCCGGCAATGGCCGCTTCGAACTTCGCAACGTTTTCGGCAAGCACTTCGCATAGGAACCGCGTGTTCGATTCGCTGAACAACCGCGTGGCCACATCCAAGTCACCATCGCACGGCATGGCCTTCACGTCAATTCTCGCGCCACAGCCGCCGGCAAAGGCCATCTCGGCCAAGGCGACCGCCAGGCCGCCTTCGCTCAGGTCGTGACAGGAGCGGACCAGTCCGGCATGGATCGCGCGATGCATCGCCGCGAAGGTTTGCTTTGCAATGTGCGGATCCATTTGAGGTACGTGTCCACCAACGAGCGCGTCGCAAGCGACGCGGCTAAACGACGGGAGAATCTTGTAATAATGCGATCCACCCAGTTCGTCGCGCGTTACGCCGACGAGGTACAGCACATTGCCGGGTTCCTTGAGATCCATCGTGACGCAACGCGAAACGTCGTCAACCTGGCCGATGGCGCTGATCAAGAGCGAGGGCGGAATGGCGATCGGCTCGGTCGCGCGCCTGGGGACGGAATTCGTTATTGAGACTGTCTTTGCCGCTGATGAACGGCGTGCCCAGCACGGTGGCCACGTCGTAGCAGGCCAGGGCCGCGCGGACCAGCGAGCCGAGCGTCTCGGGCCGATCGGTGTTGCCCCAGCAGAAATTGTCGAGGATGGCGATCCGCTGCGGATCGGCCCCCACGGCCACGCAGTTCCGCACCGCCTCGTCGATCGCCGCCGCAGCCATCCAGTACGGATCGATGTCGCCATAGCACGGGTTCATGCCGCAAGCCATGACAATACCGCGACGGCTGTTGAGCACGGGCCGCAGTACGGCCGCATCGCTGGGACCGTCGTTGACCACGCCCACCAGCGGCTTGATCACGCTGCCGGCCTGCACCTCGTGGTCGTATTGGCGGATGATCCATTCCTTGCTGCAGACGTTTAACGAGCCGAGGATGGCGAGCAGGGCCGGGGTGAGGTCGGGGGGCTGAGAAAAAGGGGGAAGGGGAAAAGGCGGAGTGGAAGAGGTCTCCTCTACAAATTGAATTTCGGTATCCGTGTACCTTTCGAGTAACTCTTCGATCTTTGGCGGAACGTCGACCTGGGGCCGAGTACTGAGTACCGAGTACTGAGTACTAGTTGAACCTTTGCGGGCGGCCATGTAAGCCTTCAGTTGGGCGACCTCCTCGTCGGTCAAGCCCGCTCGCGCCCCTTGCCCTTCCCCCTCCTCCCTTTCTCCCCCGCTCCACACCGCCTCCCGCACCACCGCCGGCCGGCCGTCATGGAGAAATTCCATGGCCAGGTTGGCCACCTCCTGGCCGTGATACTTCAACACCAACCGGCCGGTGGGCAGAAACTGGCCGATCACCGTGGCCTCGACTCCTTCGGAGGCACAAAGCGCGGTCAACTCATCGACCTTCTCCGGCGGCACGCTGACGACCATCCGCTCCTGGGCCTCGGAGATCCAAATCTCGGTATAGGATAGCCCGTCATACTTCAGCGGCACCCGATCCAGCCAGACCTCGGCCCCGATCTTTTCGCCCATCTCGCCCACGGCACTGGAGAAACCGCCCGCCCCGCAATCGGTCACCGCCGTGTACAGCCCTCGATCGCGGGCGGCGAGGAGCACGTCGAGCACCTTCTTCTCCTCGATCGCGTTGCCGATCTGCACCGCGCCGCCGGAAACCGTTTCGCTCTGGCTATCGAGTTCGGCCGAACTGAACGTGGCGCCGTGGATGCCGTCGCGGCCGGTCCGCCCGCCGATGGCCACGACCATGTCGCCGGGCCGGGTTTCCTTGAACGACTTGTCGCGGGGAATCAGCCCCACGTTGCCGCAAAACACCAGCGGATTGCCCAGGTAACGCGGATCGAAGTAGACGGCCCCGTTCACCGTGGGAATGCCCATGCGGTTGCCGTAGTCGCGGACCCCAGCGACGACGCCTTTGGCCACGCGGCGGGGATGGAGCACGCCGGCGGGGATCTCTTCCAGCGGCGTGTCGGGCGGGGCGAAGCAGAAGACGTCGGTATTGCAGATCGGCTTGGCGCCCATGCCGGTGCCCATCGGGTCGCGGATCACGCCGCCGATGCCCGTGTTGGCCCCGCCGTAAGGCTCCAAGGCCGAGGGGTGATTGTGGGTCTCGACCTTGAAGACCACGTTGTACTGGTCGTCGAAGCGGATGATGCCGGCGTTGTCGCGGAAGACGCTCACGCACCAGTCGGCAGGGCCAAGATCCTGGCGGATCTTTTCCGTGGCGGCGAAGATCGTCTCGCGGAGCATGTTCTGGAAGCTGCGCTCGCCGGATACGAGTTCAGCGTCGCGATAGTGGATTCGGCCGGCGAGCGTCTTGTGGCTGCAATGCTCGCTCCAGGTCTGGGCGATGGTTTCCAGTTCGGCGTCGGTCGGGTCGCGGCCGAGCTTTTGGAAATGGGCCTGGATGGTCTGCATTTCGACCAACGACAGATAAAGCTGTCCCCGGCGGCTCAAGACCCGCAGGGCCTCGTCGTCCATCGTGCGGATTGGCACGGTCGTCAGGCGGAAGGCGTAGGGCGCGCCCAATTCCAGGTGACGGAAGCCCAAGGGTCCGACGATCACCTGCTCGATGGCGTCGTTGGCCAGGACCTTGGTGCTCAGCGTGCCAATGCGGTCAGATGTCGAGGCCCTCGATCCAGTACTTCTTCAGCGTGCGGACCACTTCGGCCCGCAGCCCGAAATCTTCGATGGCCGACATCACGCTCTGGGCCACGGGGTCCATTACGCCCGGTTTGGGAAGAACGTGAACCAGAATAGTTGACGGATTCGGGATTAGCGAATGGCTCAACTCTTCATCCCCGACCGGCGCCACGATCACCTTTTCGACAATCCGATCGGCGAGCAGTTCCCAGGCGACGCGCTCCGCCTGGCAGCGGTCCCAATCGGCCTGGATCAGGTATCCGCGAGCGGCGAAAACCTTCAGATCGGCAGCCAGTCCAAGTTCCGCAGCCGCCGTGGAGACGGGCCGGCCCAACAGGTCGGGCTGGCCGGGGGCCGGATAGATGTCAACTTCCCAAAGCATCCCGGTTCTTCTTCGCCGTATTAAGGAGTTTTTCCAAGGCCCCTTCATCGCCGCTGCGAATCGCCGTGTGCAAGGCCTGAAGCTGGGCGTGATATTGCTCCAGCGACCGCAGCACGTTTTCTCGATTCTGGATGATGATCTGCTTCCAGAGGTTCGTATCGCCCGAGGCCAGCCGGGCCGTGTCCAGCAGCCCGGTGCCGGCCAGCCGGAAGTAGTTCTCCGTAATCGTATTCGCCAAGGCCGCGGCCGCCATGTGGGGCAGGTGGCTGGTGATGGCCAGCGCCCGATCGTGCTCCTCCGGCGTCATCTGCATGACGATCGATCCCAGGCCCTGCCAGAACTGCTCCAGCAAGTCGTAGTCTTCGGCCCGGGTGTTCTTCGTCGGCGTAAGCACGGTCATGCGGCCGTCGAAAAGATCGGCGTCGGCGTAATTTGCGCCGGTCTTCTCGCTGCCGGCAATGGGATGTCCGCCGAGGAAGCGGCAGCCGCGGGGCAATTGGTTGTCCAGCGCGGCGACGATCTGCTGCTTGGTGCTGCCGGCGTCGGTAACGAGCGTTCCCTCGGGGCAGTGCTGGGCCGCCTCTTGTACATGCCCGGCAATCTGGCCCACGGGGGTGCAGACGATCACCAGATCGGCCTGGGCTACTCCTTTGGAGATATCGATCGTGGTATGGGTGATGGCCCCGACTCGTCGGGCAATCCGCAGGCTGACCTGTCGGCGGCCGATGCCGATGACGTTTTCCGCCAGATCGCGTTTGCGCAGGGCCAAGCCGATCGATCCGCCGATCAGCCCCACGCCGACGATGGCCACATTTCCGAGTCTGTTCATCGATGAATCCCGGCAGATAGGCAGCAGTTGTAAGTGTGTATTGTAACAAAAGCCCGACCCGTTCGGGCAGGGGGGAGGAGTTCGCGACTTTCTGAACCGTGGAGTGCGGCCCGGGCACCGTGCGTAGTATGGTCGTCGCCGCTTTTGTTTGGCCGGGGAGCGGCCTTTTCCAGCATTCCCATCGGCTCAAATTTCGTGGACTAGGCGAACAGCGACCTAACTGTTTATCTTTCAATGACTTCCGTCCGAGAAAGCCCCATTCTATCCGTGTTCTTGGTCCACCACGTTGTGGTCCAAAATCGAGGCCCCTTTCTTTTTTCCGTAGGGCCGACTTTAGTCCGCCTATATGGCATGGATTATTCATGCAGTGTGGACAGTATACGAGTAATCCGGGTCACGCACCCCACCGTTGGACACGATAAAGGGCATCGTATAACTAAACTATGCGATTTTCCTGGTCCACAACGTGTCGGTCCGTTTTCGCCCTCCCGCTCGCGTCGTTTTTCAACAATCGATGTTTTCTGCCGAAAAACGCGATGTTCTCCACCCCCCTTATGATCATGCGGTCCGACGATAAACATTGCCGTAAAAACACCCCTACGATGAAAGTATGGCGGACTTCAGTCCGCCTTTGCGCCTCGCCTGAAAAGGCACGGCCACGGAACGAATTCGTTGCTGCGAGGAACCTGGCCGAGGCAGCCTGGCAAAGCGGCCCCGCACCATGTCGGCGCGGGCTCAGCACCGAATCCCGCAACGACCTGCCGTATCGCACTTCTATTCGCCATAATAATCCAAATTTATTCCCTATTGTTCAGATTTCTGTTCTCCTTGTTTCTCTCGATTGCTCCCCCGCTTCCTCCGCGCAGCGTCATTCTCTCTACCTAATAAGTACGCGGGAGCCAGGAAAACGGCCGTTCATCTCCCGGTCGCGGCTTGCGATCGGGTCCGCAAGACGTTTCTCTTCAACGACTTGTGGAAGAGGGAATTTCCAGAAGCGTGTTCAGCGGAAAGTGAGAATAAGGGGCGCTACCGTCGGCCGGTCCCCGCCTACTCCCCTCGCCCTTTTTCGGGAGAGGGGCAGGGGCTGAGGGCGCATTGCTCCCCTCGCCTGTTTCGGGAGAGGGGCAGGGGGTGAGGGCAGTTTTCGCTCTGCACTCCGTACTCTGCACTCCGTACTCTGCACTCCGGTACTCTGCACTCCGTACTCTGCACTCCGGTACTCTGCACTCCGTACTCCGTACTCTGCACTTTTTACTCCCCGCTCCCTGCTCCCTGCCTCAGAGTTGCCCGACCGATAGCGATGCGGTCCAGGGTGGCTGGACCGAGCGCGTGTGTCGTGGACCGCGGGCGCGGACCGGTCCGGTTTTCTTGGTCCAGCCCACGCACGGGCGAAGCGTTTTCAGCCTGTTTTCGCGCTTGCCGCTTTGGAACCGAGTGTAACGTCGTGCCCGCCCGGTCCGACGACCAGAGTGGTCCGGTCCATAGCGCGCTGGACCGCTCCCCGCCGCCGTCGCACTTTTCGGGAGAGGGGCCGGCGGTAGGGGCGCGTTGCTCCCCTCGCCCTTTTCGGGAGAGGGGCCGGGGGTGAGGGCAGTTTCCGCTCCGTACTTTGTACTCCGTACTCTGCACTTTTTACTCCCCGCTCCCTGCCTTCCGCCAAACGCTCTCTAATCTTGCGTTCGGCGTCAATAATTCCGGATGCGTATTGCGCAGCCAGTCGAGCAACTGGGAATGGCTGGTCTCATGTTCGATCAGCCACGCGCTTTTCAGCCAGTCGTTCAAGCTCACGGTCATCCCCAATCAAGAATATCTTTTCTCGCTTCAAGACGCTCTTCAGAAAATGGTGGCCGGCGCGGATTTTAGCCAAAAACTCGCGGGGCGGATAGACGGTCGGGTTGACCTCGCGGCGGAGTTGTGTCTGGGCCGCGGCCAACGTCGCCACAACGTCGCCAAAGGCCGCTTCGCCGATCACCAGCAGGTCGACATCGCTCTCGGCTCGCTGCTGGCGACGGGCGACCGATCCGTAAATGAAGGCCACGGAAATCCTCTCGACCAGCGGCGCCAGTGCAGCCCCGAGAATATCGGCGGCGCCTGCAGTCTTGGCGAGGATGCCTTTCATTTCTTCGAAGACCGGGCAGTCGGCGCTGGCCTGGAAGTAGACCTGATTGCCTCGTACGGTGCGGCGCAGCAGCCCAGCCTCAGTGAGTTGCTTCAATTCGCGTTGAATCGCGCCGACACCGCCGCCGCAGAAACGTACGATTTGCCGCAAATAGAATTGCTCGTCGGGATGCCCGAAGAGCAACCCGAGCACCGCGCGGCGGTTGCGGCTGAAGAGCGTTTGGCCGAGGAGGCCAGCATCGGCGATTGTACCCATAATTAGTTCAATTGTACCATTTTATGGTGCGCGTGTCAAATCCCAGGTGGACTCGACTCGGAAGCTACGGACCAGGGCCGGATGCGCCCTCCTGGTCCGAAGCCCATGTAGACCAGAAAGAGATCTTTCCGCCAGCGGCCATGAATATCGATAAAGTTCGCCTGCTCAACTTCCCCAAGATAGGCACCCGCACCACGAAACGCCAAAAACGCACGTCGTCTCGATTAACGTAAAGAAGGCAAGGAATACCGGCAGCAAGCATCGCCGCAGCAGACCATCCGCGGAATGCCGCAACAGGCGGCCGCACGGACGATCCGCGACAAGTTGACGTCGCTGCGCACCAGCACGATGAGAGCGGATCGAATGGTCATAATCTTCCCGTCTTCGCGGCCTTGGCCTTAGCCTTGGCCCGCGGTGGCGGGTCTTGTCGGGCCAGCCCGCGGAACTCGTCGGCGTGCTTCGTCCATAGCTGGTCCAATTCCCGCACCTTTTCGGGCTTCGCCGAAGCGAGGTTGGACGATTCGCTGCGGTCCTGGCTGAGATCGTAAAGTTCCCAAGGCGCGTTCTTGGTGGCGACGATTTTCCAGTCGCCAACGCGCAGCGCGCGATTGCCCACGTGGAACCACCAGAAGAAGTCGTGCGTGACGGTCCCGTCTTGCCTGAAGACCGGCACGAGGCTCTTGCCGTGCGGCGGCGGCACCGGTTTCCCCTCGAACGTCTGCGGCCAATGGCCGCCGGCCAGATCGAGGAGCGTGGGCGCCAGGTCCGTAATGTGACCGGGATTCCACCGCAGTTCGCCGCGAGCCTCGATGCCGGCGGGCCAGTGGACGATCAACGGCGTCGAGATGCCCCCTTCGTGGACCCACGATTTGTGCAAACGGAAAGGCGTGTTCGCCGCACTCGACCAGCCCGGTCCAAGACAGAGAAACGACTTGGCCGAACCGGGCGGCGCGGCCGGGTCATGCCCGTCGCCGCGGATGATCTGCTCCGCGCTGGCGCCGTTGTCGGAGAGGAAAAGGACCACGGTGTTTTCCAGCGCCCCCATCGCCTTGACCTGGCCGATCACCCGGCCGATTTCTGTGTCCATGCGGTGAACCATCGCCGCGTGGATCGCCATTTTGATGGGCTGGAACTTCTTCTGCTCGTCCGTCAGACTTTCCCACGCAACGGCCCGACCGACTTCGCTGGGGCCGATCTGCTTGCGGAGTTCTTGCTCGGGTAGATTCCAGTCCGGCCAGATCTCCGGTTCAAGTCGAGAAAGCCCGCAGTGGACGAGATCCATGTTTCGCATGCGGTCGAAGCGTTCCTGCCGCAGCAGGTCCCAGCCTGCCCGGTACCTGTCGCGGTAGCGGGCGATGTCCGCCGCCGGTGCCTGCAGGGGGAAATGGGGCGAGATGAAGGCAAGATACTGGAAGAACGGCCGGTCCGCATATTTCTTTGCATGCTCGCGCAGGCATTTGATCGCGTGCTCGGCGATGGCCGTAGCGGAGTAATAGTCGGGCGTCTGCGGAACCGGCTGGCCGTCTTCGGTGGCGCCGGCCGTGAAGTGATTGTTCTGACCGACGGCGTTCACATCGTAGCTGCGATCGAAGCCGTTCTTCAGCGGATTGCCATCCACATGCCACTTGCCGGAATGGTAGCAGCGGTAACCGAGCGGCTTGAGGTATTCCGGCAACAACCGCGCCCATTTCGGCCGCACGCCCTGGATGCCGCCGGCCACGCCCGGCATGGCGTCGCGCCGCACGGCTTGCGCGTAGTAGCCGGTCAAAATACACGCCCGCGACGGCCAGCAGCGGGCCGTGTTGTAAAACTGGGTGAAGCGCAAGCCGTTGCGGGCCAAGGAATCGAGGTTGGGGGTCTCGATCTCCCCGCCATAACAGCCCGCATCGGAGAAACCCATGTCGTCGGCAAGGATCAGGAGGAGGTTGGGTTTGACTGCCGTTTCCGCAGGACGGGCGGTCGGCGCAGTCAAAGCCAGCAGGGCCAATGACGATGAAACGACGATAATCAGGGTTCTCACGATCCAGGGCCTTTCGGTTAGGAGATGGTCAGTGCATAATACTATTACCATTATCCTTCTTGGAGAACGACCCATGTCAAGTCACCTATCCCGTCGCAGTTTTCTCGCATGGTTCCTGGCTGCCGGTGCGCTGCCGGCTACGTTCGGGCTAGCCACTGGGGTGGCCGGCGCGGCCCAGGAACAAGTTTCCGGCCTGACGGCGCGGCACCAGGCCGGACAGACGATGCTTGCTTGGCAAGAAGTCGATCCGCCGGCGACCGACCCGGCGGGGCACCCAGTACCCTGGGTCGGGGTCACGGCCGTCAAGCTCCGCCAGATGCGCCAGGACCTGGACAAGTCCAAGAAGGTCCGCTACCGGATCTATTGCGCCGAGCGGACGATCACCTCGCTGGCAGGCCTGCGGCCGATCGCCGAGGTGCCGCCGCTGAGCGGCTGGAACATCGACTACTACGGCGGCGACCTCCGCCCGGAGCACCAGGCGCTGCGCTACGTGATCGAAGAAGGCAAGGGGCCGGTTCCGCCAGGCACGGGCATCTATGCCCACAATCCGCAGAAGGCCGGTACGGCCTACTATGCCGTGACGCTATCGATCGACGGCAAGGAAAACACCGCGCTGGGGCCGGGCAACGTCCTGGCCGCGCCGATTGCGGAGACGGTCGGGCCGGGCGTCCCCGTGCTGCAACGGACCGAAAAGCCCAAGGAGTGGCAGTTCGTCGCGAAGCCGACGCTCCACTATTACGTTCGCTGGGAATCGCCGCCCAATTGCGCCGCGGAGGGGATGCCCTTCGACTACCTGGTCGCCATCCCGCCAAAATTGGCCAAGCCCGCGCCCGTGGGCATTCACCTGCACTGCTGGGGCGGCAGTCTCAACGGTGGTTACGGCTGGTGGTACGGTGCAGAACAGGGACACATCCTCATCGCCTCGAATCAAATCCCGTACGACTGGTGGACGGGCTACCACGAGCTGTATTGGCAGGGGCCGGCCAAGGAAGACGCCTGGAAGAACGGCCGGGTCCATCCGTATTCAGAGGTGCGGATGCTCTCCTTCCTCGACTGGGTCGCCACCCGCTGGGACGTGGACCTGGCGCGGACGCACGTTGCGGGCAGCTCGATGGGCGGCTCCGGGGCGCCGATGTTCGCCATCCGTTATCCGGAGCGGATCGCCTGGACCGTTGCCTGGGTGGGTGTCCACAACCCCGCGAAATCGCCCGGCTTTCGGGGGTCCTACGCGCAGGTCTATGGCCCGCCGGAATGGGGCGTGAAGTTCGAAGACGGGACCTCCGTCTGGGACCACTTCAACGACGCCTGGTACCTCCGCAAGCACCCCGAGAAAGAGATCGGCCTGATCGCATTCTCGAACGGCAAGAACGACGGCGGCATTGGCTGGCCGCAAGCGGCGGAGTTCTATCCGCGCTGCAAGACACGAAGCGACCGCACGTCTTCGTATGGGGCCAAAGCGGGCACGGCGAGCGGGCCCAGTTGCCCGTCACGCTCAGCGACCGCTTCGTGGCCCTGGAGCCGCGGATCGACCAGAGCCAGCCGGCCTTTACCGCGTGCAGCCTCGACGACCGTCCCGGCAGCGGGGACCCTGCCGACGGCGATCCCAAAGGGCAGGTCAACCTCTACTTGTTCTGGGAGACCGGCGATGTCGTGGACCGGCCCGATGGTTGGGAGATGACCGTCGGCCTGGTGGACAAGGCCCCCAAGGACCACTGTACGGTCAGCATCACTCCCCGCCGCCTGCAGAAGTTCAAGCCGCAGCCCGGCGACAAATTCCACTGGACCAACACGCCCCTCGGATCGGCGGGCACCATGTACCCAGGGTCGGCGATCCAATCGGGCGACGTTACGGCCGACGCGTCCCGGCTGCTGACCATTCCGCAAGTTACGGTGACCAAGGAGAAGAACCGGATCGCGATCCGCTAGGGTAGTGTCTCGAAAACGGCGGTATTTATTATGGGCATTGAGTGCCAGAGAGGGTGGCATGCCTTCACGCGGCCGTCACAAAGTCACGGCAATTGGACAATTGCAACCGGCCGCGGGTAGGCATGTTGGCGGCCCAGGCGCGTGACGTGAGGCATGCCAGTCTCGCAACAAACATGCCTACCCGCGGCCGGTTAGGCATTCTCCGGCTGCGCGAAGTCTTTGACGGCCGCGTGAAGGCATGCCACCCGGCACGTCACGAGCGGGTCGGCCCGCCTACTTGGCGGACTCCTTCGGCGCCGCGAGCACGCGGAAGTAGACTTCCCGCACCGCCAGGAAATCGACCCAGTTGCGCAGGGCATAGCCGCAGACCTTCATGTTCTCGTCGGTGTAGACGTTGGTCTCGCCGCCGCTGGGATGCACGCCGTCGTCGCTGATGATCGTCTTCTGCCAGGATTGGCCCGGCCGCAGTCGCAGGCATTCGGCATGGAAGTCGGCCAGGGGGACCTGGCATTCGCGAGCGACCTCCGCCACGATGCGGTTGGCGTCGTCGACCGCCGCATCGGCCCCGGCCTTCGGCGGGATCGTATTGAGGATCGGCACGCAATGCGCGTCGAGACACTTCTCGACGATCTTCTTCAGTCCCGCGCGATAGCCGTCCGGCACGCTGCCGCCGGAGATGTCGTTGGTGCCGAGCATGATGATGGCGGCCTCGGGCTGCTCGCGTTTGAGCACGGCGTCGATGACCCCCAGCACGTCGCCCACCCGCCAGCCCGAGTAGTTGCCGTGTTCGCCGCCCTTGTCCCGGAAGCCCTTGAGCGTATCTCGCCAGCGCTTTTCCACGGGCCGTTTGGGCAGACCGTCGTCCTTCGTCAGATACTTGTCGGCCTCGTCCCAACCGATCGGGGTCCAGAAGGCCATGCTATACGTGATTGAATCGCCCAACTGGGCCACGTAGCCCGGGTTGCCGTGGAAGCCCGCATGCACGCTCTTCATCGGCTCGACCCAGTACGGCTTTTCGGCGGCGGGGCACCCGGTACTCCGGGTCGCGGCGGTTGCGGCAAGCGTCGTCAACAGGCCGAGGGCCAGGGTTTTTCTCCACATGATTCTCTCTCCTTGGGTTGAATGACATGACACGATTCATCACTTTGCTGCCGCCCCGTCGCTGGGCACGGCGATTTCAATCGACTCGCAGACCGGCTCGGCGTCCACGTCCAATTCGTAGGCGCCCGGCTGCGCGAGCGTAACGGTGCGGCGCTTGGGGCCGTCGGGCTGGCGCCAACGATGTGTGATCGTCACCGGCCGGGCCGACGCCCGGCCGTCGTCCAAGCAATGGGCATAGATATGGAAATTGTTCAGCGCCGGATCGCCCACGTAACGCACGTAGACCCGTTCCGCCGGGCGATCGAGCCTGATCTCGCGATGGGCGTTCGTGTGCCAATGCGCTGTGTCGGTGGGCAGTTCGGCGCGGTAGACCTCGTGGAAGGCCTCGGGCTTGTCTATGGCGTAGGAAATAGTGTTGCGGGTGTTGCGGGCGGCCTGGCCCTGGTGGGTCGCAAAGGCGCCCTCGGCCACGAGCCAGGCGATCTTCGTCCCCGGCGGGGCCTGGACCTTGACCACGGCCGGTCCGTGGATGCGGTCCGTCTTGCGAGCAGGGTCGTAGTCGGCGGGCGGACTCGCCAGGTATTTCAGCGTTTCCGCGGGCTTTCCGGCCTCGGAGCAGATCTCCAGCACGCGGGTCTTCAGGCCGTAGTGGTCGCCGCTGCGGTACTCCATGCGATTGACGCCCTTGGCCAGGGCGGGCAGGGAAGCCGGGGCCACCTGCACCCAGGTGGTCATGGCCAGCCCGCGGACGAGGGCCTGGCCCGGCTGGCCGCGAAGCACGATCTTCAATAGATAGCCGTAGCGGCCGGCGACGTGCGGGGTCAAGTCCAAGGGTGCGGCGGCTGGGACGGGCAGGTCGCGCCACGTCAGGCCGTTGTCCAGCGAAAGCGCCAGCGAGGCGCCGCTGGCCGCAAGCTCGACCTCGGCGGCCTCGCGGTCCCCGGCCAGCGTCTCCAAGGGGCCCACCTTGGGAACGATCACATAGGGCGAGCGGACCTCGAAGATCGCGTAGCCCTCCCCCGGTTCTTTCAAGGTCAAGCCGGCGGCGGCGGGCCGCACGTTGCGGGAGTCGTAGACCCCGTCGGCAAAGTCCGACGAACGCTCGCGGAGGTCCGGCCGGTAGACGAACCGCCCGTTGCCATGATTGTGGATGGTAAACTCGCGGTGGTTGGGCTTGGGGCCGCGCGGCGGCTGCTCGACGAGTTCCCGCAGCCAGGCCTCGCCGTTCCATTCCAGCCGGTGGTTCCAGCGTCCGCCCTGCGGCGTCCACCAGCGCGTGAACGTCTCGCCCTGCCGCAGCACGTAGTCCATCGTATGGCCGCTCTGGTTGAAGCCGTAGTAGTTTTCCACGCGGGTCTTTTGATATGTCCGCTGCATCCGGTCCAGCGGATCGTTGGGAAAGAACAGCGGCCCGCGATCGCGCCACAGCGATTGATCGTGCCGCGCTTCGTCCAACGAGGCCAAACTGCCGTCCGGGCGGCGGAAGACGGCGTGCAGGTCCAGGTCCAGGTAATGCCACTTGTCGTCGTAGAAGGCCTCGGCGAGGGTGTGGGACAGGCCGGGCAGGGTGACTGTGCGGGCCGACCCGCCGACCATGAGTACATGGTGCCCGGAGTACCCCGCCCCGCCGATGTCCTCCCAGACGCCCGCCATCGTCGGACCGAGGATCCCGCAATACGCATAGCCGTAGACGTTGATGATCTTCACCGGGTCGCGGACGCTGTTGTACTCGCTCAGGGCGTCGTCGCCTTCGAGCACCGCGTTGCAATGGAAGAGGCCGCTGCGGGTATCGACCAGGTACTTATAGACCTCCCAAGCCAGGGCGTCGCCGCGCAGGCCGCGCCACTGCGGGAACTGGGCAAAGGTCCGCATGCTGTAGGCGTCGGCCCGCAGGGGCGAGAGCACCCGCGGGGCGTACTCGCGGCCTGCCGCGCTAGGGGCCAGGACGAGCACGATCAGCAGTAAGGCAATTCGTCGCATAGGTGGGTCCCCAAATTATATCCGGACATTATAACTACTCACGGCGTTAGATGCTATCCTTCCGTGGGCTAGATGCGCGGGGAGTGCCTTGGTAAAATGGACGGCCAAGCGAGGCTGCGTTGCCCGCCTCTGCACCCCGGGATACCAAAAGAACTGGCCCCCAAACAAGGAGCTTCCGCATGTTTCGAGATTCATTCTTGGCCCTCTTCGCATCGGCCGTCTTTGCCTACCCTGGCGCGGTCGTCGCGGGCAGTTCGCCGGCGCCCTCGGCGCCGGCGATGTGCAGGTTGTCAATCAAGGCGGGCCGAGTCATGCGTTGACGAATTATCAGGCGCTTGCCTGGCAGGCAGGTAGAGCCGGCCCGAACCCGGTCGATCATTACAAGATATATCGCAATGGTGCGGCGTACGCAACGAGCACGACAACAAAGTATGTTGATGCGAATGCCCCTGGCAGCAACGTCCCAACCTTTGCGAAGCCGGCCAAGATCTACGCCTATGCTGTTTCGGCTGTAGATTCGGCGGGCAACGAGAGCGCTCCATCGCCGGCGGCAATATGGATGTTCCGCGGGAAGTCCAATTGCGGCGGCTCAGACCTTTCCTATGGCGGGGCGACCGCAAACTTCTCCGACAAGGCAGGTGCACCGGTCAACGGGCCCTATGACGTTGCGGCTGTTTTCCCTGGAAGCGGAGGCTTTCAACCCACCACCAACCCCCCGTTGTGCCCAAACGTGGACCTCGAGATCGGCGCCTGCAATACGTTCACGATCGACGTCAAGGTGACGGACGATTCGTTCGAGACCCATTCGCTCAACTTCGGCCATACGTCGCGGTTGCCCCCGGGCGATGTGTTCGCCTATGCGTCCGTGAACCTGTGGAAGTACGGGACGCCGATTGTGGGGCGATGGGTGACGTTCCGCGTGCCGCTTGCGGACTTGAATATGGGCGTGTGCCGGTTCACGGGGTCCATCGCGAGCAGCAAATTGACGGTCAGGGCGGTTACATCGGGCAAGCCGGTCATTGACGCCGGCGGCTTTGTGACGGGGGCGGGCGTGCCGGCCGGGACGTACATCATGGGGTATGGGCAGCGGGGCGCGATCGGTACGTTTACGATCGCAGGCCCCGGCATCGACGCCGGCACAAACGTGCCGGCAGGTCCCATGCAATTTCAGCGGACCAGCCTTTACAAATTTGGGCTGCAGTGGAGCGACCGCCCCGACCGCCCCAAGACAAGGATCTACGTCAATAACATTGGCTGGATTAAGGAATAGGGCCCGGTTCACCGGTCGCTTGCGGGCTGGTGGCGGCCCACCACCGTGGATGGCGAGCGCGGCTGCCGATCGATATCCTCGTGGACCTCGGGCAGCCGTTGAACGGCGCCCAGGGCCCGTGCCGCGCCCGGCCGCAGGTGCAGGTTCCCGGCGGCCGGATCGACCAGCCAGGGCGTCACGTCCTTGATCACGTTGCCCTCGATCCGCATGGGACTCTTGCTCTCGACCTGCATCGCACGGCCGCAGAGCAGATTGTCGGCTGCCACCAGTCCGTTGTTGTCGTCTACCAGGCGGATCAGCCGCTGGTAACGCGAGGCGGGATCGTAGACCGTGTTGTGCAGGATCTGGCAGTCGCGGGTGTAGGCGGCGAAAATGTCGTTTTCCGGGCAGCGGGTGACGAAGTTGTTGCGGACGATGCAGCGGCTGCAGTGGGGGATGGTCTCCTTGCCGTGGAACGAGTTGCCCAGGCAGATGCCGCAATCGCAGTCGATGATCATGTTCCGCTCGACAATGCAGTCTTCGCAACCGACCCAGAGGAAGATCGCGCCGCGGCCCTCGTGCGTGCGACCGTGGATGTCCACGAACACGTTGTCGCTGATCGTCCAGCGCTTGGCGTACATGATGTCCATGCCGCCCACGTAGTTGCCGTCGAAAGTGTCGGAGTCGTCGTCGCCGGGCTGCTTGGGATGGTCGTTGTAGAAGAGGCAGTACTGGACGCGGCAGTCGGTCGGCCGCAGCTTCTCGCGGTTCTCCTTGGGGACCCCGGGGCCCTTGATACCCCGCTGCCACACGTTGTGGATCACGCAGTTGTAGATCCCGACCTTGGTGACGCCCATGTCGGACGTGAGCTTGAAGCCGTTCCACTTCACGTTCTGGATGGTCAGGTCGGCGATGGTCACGCCACTACAGCGCGTGATCCAGATCAACTCGCCGACCATGGGTACATGGTGCCCGCGGCCGCTGCCGTCGATGACCACGCTCTCGCGCCGGCCGGACTCGCTGCGGAGCGTGACGTTGTCGGTGCCCAGCTTGAGGAAGTGCGGCAGCGGATAATGCCCGTCCGCCAGCAGGATCGTTCCGCCGGGCCTGACGTCCTGGGCGGCGCGGTACAATTCCTCGACGGTCGCGGCGCGGATCACTTCGCCGGCCGGTTTGGGCAGCGGCGGGGCCTTGGGAAACCAGGGCTGCCGTGGCGGGCTGTCGTCGGCGGCCAGCCATCCGCCCGGAGACAGCAAAATCAGCACGAAAATCCAGAATCGCCGGTTACGTCGCATCAGTTCACCTCGTTTCATCGATATCTCCCCATCACCAGGGATGGGCCGAAGAATAACTTTCGTGTTTCTGCCAGGGTGGCATGCCTTCACGCGGCCGCCACAAAGTCGTGGCAGCAGGGCAATCGCAACCGGCCGCGGGTAGGCATGTTGGCTGCGCGGCTAGCATGCCTCACGTCACGCGTCTGGGCCAACATGCCTACCCGCGGCCGATTGGGCTTTTCCCGACTGTGTCGAGTCTCTAACGGCCGCGTGAAGGCATGCCACCCTGTCTTGCACATATAAATACCGCCATTTTCGAGACACTACACTAGCTCGCGGCGAGGGCCTTATCGGCCAGGTCGCGGACATACTTTTCGTGCGGGTCCTTGCGCGACTCGCGCAAGTAGGCGTAAATCTTGGCGGCCGCGCTCTTCTTTCCCGCAGCCGTGAGCTTCTCGGCAAGCACCAAGCAGTGCTTGGTGGCCTCGATGCGTTCCCAACCGTCGGGAACGCCGGCGGCCTTGATCAGCACGTCGACCGAGCCCGCGTCGCCCATGCGGGCAAGGCCCCAACCGGCGGCCAGGCGGACTTCGCGATCGTCATCGGTCAAGAGGGCCTGCAGCGCGGGGATCGACTCCTTGTCGCCCACCGCCCCCAGTCCTTGCACGATGCTCAGCTTGCAGTTTCCCTTGGCGGCGGCAAGCGCCGCGCGGAACTGCTCGGCCGCGCCGCGCCGATGGCCACCAGCGCCATCGATGCCGGAGCGACCAGTTCCTCGTCGTCCAGGAGCTTGCCGAGCGCCGGGCAGGCCTCGCGGCGGCCCGCCCACTGCAGCTCCTGGCACAAATAGGCGCGGATGTACTTCGAGCGGTCGCTGCCGACTTGCCCGGCAAGCACCTCGGCGAAGTCGCGGCGGGCCTGCTCGTCGCGGCTGTGGAGCACGTAGTTCGCCAGGCACTGCAAGGCGTAGTGCGGCTTGACGTCCTGATCGCTGCCGGGCCCGCCCAGCATTTCGATCAGGCCGAGGACCTGCTCCTTGCCCCCTTGATGAATTTGGGCAATTGCCTTTTCGATTTTCTCTTTGTCGATGTCGGTGCAGTACATGCCGCGCCCGTCGGGGTTGGGCATCTCGTCGACCAGGTTCTTGAGTTGTTCGGATACGGCCATGATCTATCGCTCCCGGGAGATAGGGTGTTCGGTTGGTGAAGGTCTGTCTACAAACGCCACGGGGCCCGCATCGGCTGGTAAACCAGGCGGTTGGCCTCTTCGTCGCCGACGACCTCGTTCTTGGCCGGGTCGTAGCGGAGCGTCCGCCCGCAGCGCATGGCGACGTTCATGAGATGGTAGATCGTGGCCACGCGATACGAGGCGGCGGCGTTTCCGCCCGCCGGCTGGCGGGTCTTCACCGCTTCTTCGAAGCCGACCAGCCGGGGAAGGTCGGGCAGGGCGTCGAGCTTCTTGCGGTCTTCTTCGCTGAGCATCTTGCGGAGGTCGCCCTCGCCGGTGTTCTTCGCTTGCAGGCGGTTGTAGGCAGGCCCCCATTCGCCGCTTTCGAAGACGAGCGTGAAGCCGTCGGCATATTTCAATTCGACCCAACCCCAGACCATGCAGCATTCCGGATGTAGCGGCGGGGCGTAAGGCGTGATTTCCACCGGCGAGGTGACAGTCGCGGGCGTACTGGTAGGCCGGCCCGTCGAGGTGGTGATGGGCCATGTCCGACAGTCCGCCGCCCTCGTAATCCCAGTAGCCGCGGTGCGTGCCGCCGAAGCGATGGCCCTGGAAAGGCCGCAGGGGGGCCGGGCCGCAGTACATGTCCCAGTCGAGGTTGGCGGGGACTGGATCGACCTTGTACTTGACCATGCCGCTCCACTCCTTGACTTTGACTCCGCCGTGCTCGACGAGGACCGTGTCGCACTGTTTCAACAGTCCGCTCTCGAAGATCTTGCGGATTTTCTGGTTCGCCCCGAAACGCCCGTATGTGCCGATCTGGAAGATTCTGCCGTAGCGCCGCTCGGCCTCGGCCACGGCCGCGCCTTCGGCGATGAAACGGCACATTGGCTTCTCGCAGAGCACGTCTTTGCCGGCTTCCATGGCGGCAATGGAGATGAGGGCGTGCCAGCCGGGGTGGGTGGCGATGGCCACCACGTCGATGTCCTTGCGTTCCAGCACTTTGCGGAAATCGGTATAGATCCGCTTGTCGTCGGCGGTATTCTTGAACTTCACGTCGCAGCGGGCGAGTTGGCGGACGTTGTGGCCCAGTCCGCCAAAGGTGCTGTCGCCGCGTCCTCCGCAGCCGATCAAGGCGCCGCCCAGAGTCTCGCTGGGCGGCAATTGGTCGCTGCTGCCTTTGGGAGTTTTGCCCAGTACGTGCCTGGGCACGATGGTCACGGCCGCCGTGGCCGCGGCCGATCCCTGCAGGAAGTGTCGCCGGGAAATCTTTCGCTTGTCTTCGTTCATGGGTAGGTCTCCTGTGTGTGATCGTGATTCTGGCTTGCCGCAGTCTCCGTGTCAAGCATTTTAAGTCCGCATTTCTTTGCGTAGGGTGGGTGAAGCGCGGACGACCTTGCTCGATGGCGCCCTGCCCGGACCGCTCCGGAACAGTGAGAAGCGTACTCAAGGGTTCGACTCCGTGCGTACCCCACCATTTTCCATGAAAGAACTAAATTCTGAAAAGTGTACAACCCACGTTTTCCAAGGCCGGAAATGCCGACCACTCGACCACCATTTATGGTGGGAATGCGACGTTTTCTGGGTATTTCGCGGACAAAGGGCGTCTTTCCCGGATTTTTTCGGCATTCTGTACAACTTCTGGTTGCAATCGTCCTCGCCGAAGGACGTTGTTCACACGAAGAAAGTGGCTCACCTCCTGCCGTCCCCGTTGAATCCTGTCTCTCCTGGGCCCGAATTAGTTGGACGCAGCGGTTTGCGGATTCTTGTCTTCAGAACGGCAGCCCAGCGGGCCAAGAGCAGATCGGTTGCGGCTTCAACCGCCCGATGCCGGCTGGCGTCGCCCCCGGCGGATGATCCGTTGCCGATGGACTGGTCGGCGAAATCCTGCTGGATCATGGCGGCACTGGCATAGAATGCGCCGCCGTAGACCTGACGCCCGTTGTACGAGATGGTCGAGCCGACCGTGGAGCCCACGCCCCAAGGATTGTACAGCTCGAAAGGCGTGCTGCTGGACGCGCTGTAGCCGACCACGGCGTAGGCATGGGTTCCTTGGGAATCGCCCACGATAAGGTTGTCGTTGGCAGAGGAACTCGAGCCGAGGACGATCAGTTCGCCCGCGTTCCAGGCGGCGGCGAGATTTGTGGTGTTGATGTAGAAATCGCTGGCCGACTTGCCGGTGATGGCGCTCAAGGCCCAGGCCGGGTCGCCTCCGTTGAGGGCGGCGTACGAGTCGCTGCCCACGTATTGCGTGGTGACGTCGCCTGCCGCGTTGGCCTCGGCATAGGCCTTCTCGGCGAGAGCAACCCACAGCACGCCGTTGGACACCTGGTCGTAATAGCCGCCGGCGGAGGGCAGTTGCGTGTCCACGGTCACGTACTTGGCGACCCCTTGGCTATTGTAGAAGCGGACGTTGTAAAGGCTGACCGTGACGCCATTCTCCACCGTCGTGCCCGCCGAGGTGAACATGCTCGTAATGTCGGCCGGATCTCGGGCCGCCACTTCGGCCAGGCTTGCCAGCAGCCAGCAATCGCCCACTTCCCCTTGATGCACGTCGAGGTACAACGGCCCGTTCGCCCCGAAGAGCGATCCGCTGACGTTCGCGTAGGCGGTCGCCGCCGTAGGCTCCGTGATTTGCGTCGTCTGACTGCCCGAGTTGCCTTGGCTGCCGGTTCCGCCCGCGGCGGTCGTAGCGCTTACATAATTGGCCCAGGCCGTGCCGGCGGCGTTGTAAGCCGCCACGTCGAAATAGTAAGTCGTGCCGGCGCTCAGGCCGGTGGCCGCGTAGCTGGTAGTGCCACTGCCCAGGCTGGCCACTTGCTGCCAGGCCCCGTTGATCCACTCGTCGACCAGGTATCCGCTGGCACCGCTCACGGCGTTCCAGGCGACGTTGATCTGCGTGCCTGACGCAGCGGTGGCCGTGACCGACGGGGCAGCCGGCGGAACGGCGGCGGCAAAGGTCGTAGCGTTTTGATAATTCGCCGCCCAAGTCGTGCCCGCCAGATTGAAGGCGCCTACGTCGAAATAATACGTCGTACCGGCGTTCAGTCCGCTGACGGTGCCGCCCGTGGCGCTGCTACCCAAGGTGCCGATCCGCTGCCAGGCGCCCGCGAACCACACATCGACGACGTAACCACTTGCGCCTGACACGCTGCTCCACGTCAAGTTGACTTGCGAGCTCGACAGGGCCGTGGCCGAGAACACCGGGGCGGCCGGCAGCAGCACGGCAGCGAATGGGTTGAAACCGCTGCCGAGCATCGCCGTGGTCAAGCCCGTTGAGACGGCGCGGTTCGTTCCGGCCAGAAGTGCGGGGGCTGCAAGCTGTGGAAGATGCAGATGGTTCGTTGCGCTATTGCAGGCCATGGCGGCGGAGAACATCAGCCGCGGTTCGACATGTTGAATGGTCAGCCGCCTGCCATGTTTCTGCGATGCAGCGCGGCGGTTCGCCTCTGTGGCCTTGCGACCGCCCAACACTTTTTCAAAGACTCTGTCTAAAATGGCCATGACCGGTCCCCTTGGTGACGTATTCACCATTGCCACGCATTCCCTTAACCTTAATATATACGTGAAAGGTTGCCGGTTGTCACAAGGTCTTTCAAGAAACGCGCCGTAACCTCTGGCAGGAGAGGAAGTTACGTCGGAGAGGCAAGCGATCGCCTAGATGATTGCGTTTGCCGCATTCGTGGTATAATTTACTGGCCTAGGCCGGAGCGGACCGGATCTGCGAGCCAGAACCGATTGCGGCGATTGGCAGTGATAAATAGCCTTTGGAAAGATACGCCGTGCTTGCTGCTGGGAAGGTTTACGCGATGCTGGAAAACGAGTCGCTCTGGCAAGCGGCCGCGCGTTGCCACGAAGTCTTGGCGGCAGCCAAGATTCCCCATGCTGTCATGGGCGGGGTTGCCGTTTGCCTGCACGGTTATCAGCGAAACACGGTTGACGTGGACGTGTTGGTCCGGCGGATTGATTCGCAGGCCGTGCATGACAGCCTGGAACGCGAGGGTTTTGCTTGGAACGCGAAGGCCAAGGAATTCAGGTCGCCGTCCGGAATCGCGATTCAGTTTCTTCTCAGCGATGATCGGGCGGGGCCGGACAGCGAAGTCCGCTTGCCCGATCCCGGCGATGATCGCAGCGTTACCGAAATTGAAGGCCTGCCGGTTCTCCGCTTGTCAAGGTTGATCGAAACCAAGATCGCCTGTGGCATGGGAAACCTGCGCCGCACGCACAAGGACTTCGCTGACGTGATCGAGCTCATCGTTCAAAATCGGCTTAATAGTTCCTTTGCTCGCTACCTGCACAAGTCGTTGCGTCAAGCCTATCGCCAGCTTGTGCGGCGATCCCGCGGCGAGACGTGAACTGCTACGAGGTACGAAGATCAGGGTCAGGGGGAGTCGGAGCATCTGCTTCACCCTACCACCACCTTCCCCTCCGCGTCCACGTCCAGCCGGACCTCCGTCCCGCGCAGATACGGATGCGCCAGGAGATACCGCGAGAGCGGCGTCACCACGCGGGTTTCCAGCACGCGCTGCAGCGGCCGGGCGCCGTAGCGCCAGTCGAAGCCAATCTGTACGAGATGCGCGACCAGCGCATCGCCAGCCGCCAGCCGCAGGTCCGCGCGGAAAAGCCCCGCGCGGCGGCCCAGATCGGCAAGCTCCTTGCGGACGATCGCCCGGCAGGCCTCCGCGTCCAGCGACCGGAAAGAAACTACCGCGTCGATGCGGTTGAAAAACTCCGGGCGGAAGAAATCCTGGACCGCCGTCTCGTACGGCCCGGCGTGGAGCAGATTGCCAATCTGCCCGGCCCCTCGCAGGTTGGCAACCTGCCCCACAGCCTCAAAGCCGATCGACTTCCCCTTCGCCGTGCCCAGGTTCGAGGTCATGATTAGCACCGCGCTGCGGAAGATCGTCGTCCGCCCGTAGCGGTCGCTGAGCCGCCCTTCGTCGAGTACGCCCAGCAGCATATCGAAGACCTCAGCCAACGCCTTTTCGATCTCGTCCAGGAGCACGACGACGAACGGCTGCTGCCGCACCTTTTGCAGGAAATCGCTGGGTGTGCAATCGTCCTTGGCCACCAGCCGCTCGGCGTTCCAGGGCGAGGCGAATTCGCTCATGTCGAGCCGGACCAGTCGCTCGGCCTGCTTGCCGTGGCCGAACAAATAGGCGGCCATCGTCTTGGCCAGCTCGGTCTTGCCAACGCCCGTCGGGCCGCAGAACAAGAGCGTACCCAGCGGGCGGCGCGGATCGTTCAAGCCGGCCTTGAAGGTGGCGACGGTTTCCGCCGCGATCCGGCAGGCCTCCGGCTGCCCGATGATCCGCTTCTGGAACCACCGCTCGACCTCCTCGACGGCCAGCGGCAGATCGTCGCGGAGCATCTCCTCGGGCAGTCCGGTCTGTTCGATGAACGACTCGACAACGTCCGAAAGGCGGACTTCGCCGCGGCGCTGTTTCTTCGCCTCATCGAAGAGCGCGGTGAGGAACCGCGTCGCCCGGCCGGGCAAGGCGTGGTAGGGCATGAAGCGGCGAAAGAGGTGGTCGATGGTCTCGGCCACTTGCGGTTCGGCCGTGACTTTGGTCTCGCGAGTGCGCGATGAGGCCACCGCCGCCAACGCCGCCCGGGCTCGCGGCGGACCCATCGGTTCCAGTCGCAGCACTTGGAAGACGTCGGCCAGGCCCGGCAGCAGGCGGCGGCAGGCCTGGAACTCCTCGGGGGTCGTTTCGGCCAGCAAGCGGAGTTGGCCGTTTTGCAGGTAGGGCAGGAAGAACGCGCCGAGGCTTGCCGCGGGCCCCGTGCCGCCCACCAGCAGCAGTTCCAGCAGGTTCTCCAGGCAAAGGACGCCGTCGATCGACGACAGTTCGCCGATGACTTGTTCGCAGCGTTTCTGCCATTCGCCAAGGTACTTCATGCCGGCGATCAGCCGCGGCGCGCTCGTCAGCCAGTAGCGGTGGCGGACGGCAGGCTGCTTTTCGTCTCCGTCGCGGCTTCGCTCCAAGGCCCGGACCGCGGCCACCAGCACGGTCGATTTTCCCGAACCATGCTCGCCGACGAGGACCACATTGGCCTTTTCGCCGCCCAGCCTGCGGACCAGGTCGGCCACCTCCTGCTCGCGCTGCCAGGCCGCGGCGAAGCGCCGGCGGAACGCGGGCTCGCCGATCGCCTGGGCCACCTGGACCAGCGTCGGCAGGTCGGCCTGCGTGGACTGCTGCCGCTTTGTCTCGGGTGCATGGACGGAGACCTCTTCGATGCGGACCTCCCGCGGCGGCAGATAGCGGGAAAGCTGCTGAGGCGTCTGGTCCGCCAGTCGGCGGCGGACCGTTTCCGCAATCATCCGCTTCAGATCGCTCCGTTGGTAGAAGTGGAACGCCACGCCGAGCGTCGGCATGGAACAGACCAACAGCCCGCTCTCCAGTCGCCCGTGGACGCAGGGCACCTTCAGTTCGATTTCCTCCGCGCAAGGATAGACGCGATCGGACTCCCGATACTGCGGTCGGATGGAAACCCGCGCGTGGAGCAGTTCGGGTTCGCGGAAGTCCGGGGGAAAGGGCCATGAGTTCTGCTGGAACCACCACTCGACGTTGGTCTGAACCTGTCGCGCGGCCCGCTCGGCGGTTGCGTCCACGGCCACGGCCGCGGACTCATCTCCGGCCAGTCCGACTTCCAGCGCGGCGGCCGTCCAGAAGCCTTCCCAATCCTGCCAAACCAACAGCGGTACGCGGTAGATGGGCATCAGTGTTTTCCTCGAACCTCGAGCAAATCGGCAAACTCCGGCGGCAAAGGGAGGGAGGCCATCAGACCGCGATCCAAGGGCGAAGATTCGCCTTCCCACGCGACGGTAGCCCCGCTTTGCAGATCGGTGATGAAGTTGTTCGGCCCATGAACGCTGATCGTCGGCCGCCAGTCCAGCGGAGCGTCGGCCGGTTCTCCGCGGGCCACGGTTTCGATCGCCTGCTCGTGCAGCTTCACCGTATCGAGCAGGGCGTCCCAGTGCGACTGGCCCTCCGCGACCGGCGCCACTACGGTTTGCACCGGTTCCAACCGTCCGTCCGGCAAGACGAAGAGATGCGTCCCCATTTCATAGTGCAAAAACTGCTGCGCCCGGTAGCCCACGGCCAGCAGCACGTCGAAGCAATAGCGGTCGCGATGGAGAGTGGCGTGAGAAGGCAATTCCTCCCACCAGACGCGCTCGTCGGCGTGACGGCGAACGTGTCGCCAATGAGTACACTCCAGGCCGAACGCCATTTCGGAACCTTCCCCGTCGTGGGGCGACTCCCAATCGGGGTGGATCACGCTGTACTTGGAGCAGAGGTGCTTCGCCAGGGAGGAACGGGCAGTATCGTCTTCGCCGATACTGCGGATCAGCACCAGCGCCCGCTCGGGCGGCCAGTCCGCCGCGGCGGGCGAAAGCACGTCGGCCAGGGCCAGCCGATCCAGCAGAAGGCGGAGCTTGTTCTCCCGCTTGTCCGGCTGCTTCTCGGCCTCGGCGGCCAATTCCTTCACGTATTCCAGCACGTCCTGGGCCGCGTAGAACTCCTTGAGCACCTGGCGCGTCGGGTCGAGATAGCGGCGCGATATGCCGGACCGTGCCCTGCCCTGTTTGGGCGCGATCACCGGCCCGCGTCCGCCGCGACGCGGGCCTCTCAACTCGTCGGCCAACGACGCCGCCAGGGCACGCGTCTGCCGCAGGAACTCCGTCACCGCCAGGTACCAGTGATAGCGGGGCGAAATCCGGCCCTCCGCGTCTTGCATCGCTGGCCGCTGGGCCTCATAGGCGGGCTGCAGTCGATCGAGCACGGCTCGGGCTCGGGCGAGCAGTCCCTGGGGATCGTCGATCCGCTCGGGCCGCGCCAGTTCGCCCTTGCGGGGGACTTCCGTAAGCGGCACGACCCGCACCGTCAAGGCGTCGCCACAGCAGCGTGCGCTCATGATCGTGGGCGTGTCGGGGGCGATCGCAGCCAGTTGGCGGGCCATCGGCCGGACCAGATCCCGCTCCACCGCCCGCCGCATCGCCCGCGCACCAGGGTGCGGTGATAGCCGCGATCGACCACCCACGCCAGGGCATCGCCCGCCAACTCGATCGCGCACTTCCGCCGCGTCAGCCCTTCGCGGGCAACCACGTCGGCGAGGATCGTGCGGGCGATCCGCTCCAGTTCCCCGCGCTCCAATCGCCGGAAGGGCACGATCCGATCGAGGCGGTTGAGAAACTCGGGGCGGAAGAACTCCTCGACGGCCTTCCGGTAGACGTCGTCGGCCGCGGATCCGGCCGGGGCGAAACCGATGTCGCGGGCCGCCTGCCGTGTGCCCAGGTTGGAAGTCAAGATGATCACCGCGTTGGCAAAGCTGGCCGTCCGCCCCAGGGCGTCGGTGAGCCGCGCCTCGCCCAGGATTTGCAACAGGAGGTCGAAAACGTCCGGATGCGCCTTCTCGATCTCGTCCAGCAGGAGGACGCAGAAAGGCTGCTGCCGGACCGCGCCGGTCAACAGTCCCTCCGGCTGCTGGAATGTGCCGGCCAGCCGGGCCACCGACTGCGGTGAGACGAATTCGTTCATGTCGAAGCGGAGCAGCCGCGAGGCGTCGCCAAAGAGGTACTGGGTCAGGGCCTTGGCGAACTCGGTCTTGCCCACGCCCGTCGGCCCCAGGAAGAAGAGCGTGCCCAGCGGCCGTTGCCGGTCGTTGAGCCGGGCCTTGGCGACGCACACCACGTCGGCCATGGACTCGACGGCCGCGGTTTGGCCGATGATCCGGCTGCGCAGCCCGTCCAGGATGTCCTCGCGTGGCAGCCGGGCGCGGGTGTCGGCAAAAGCCGCCTGCACGCCGCTTGCGGCGCGGAATTCTTCCAGCACCGTATCGCGGTCGACCGCGGCCGCCTGATGCTTCACGGCCAGCCGGTTGAGCCAGCCCGCCGCCTTGCCCGGAAACGCCGCCTCCGGCTGCCAACAACGGGTCAGTTCCAGCACGGCGGGCAAAACGTCCACTCCGAACCGCACGCCATAGCGCGACTCCAACATCCGCACCACGCTGAGCAGGATCCGCAACGTCTCCTCCTCGCCCGGCTGCTCCACGCGGATGATCTGGAACATGTCGGCGAAGCCCCGGTCCCGCTCGCGAAAGACGCGAAACTGCTCGGGCGTGGCCTCGGCCAGCACGCGGACGTCGCGACGCTCGACATAGGGCTTCAGCACGTCGGCCACGGAGAGCGTCGATTGGCTGGTCACACCGGCATGATAAAGCCCCGGCAGATCGTCGAAATACAGGATATGCCGTCGCTTCTGCGCCTCTTTGAGGATCGCCAGCAAGCGGTTCTCCCACTGGCCGACGTACGACATGCCGGAGATCAGCCGCTGCGGGTCCAACAGCCAGACGTTCTCGTCCGGCCTGGACAGCGGCATTTCCTGCAGGGCCGCGCGACGTTCCGCCCGCCGGTAGATGAACTCGTGGATGAGCGTCGTCTTGCCGACCATGGGCGGCCCCAGCAGCAGCAACGGCCGCCGGTCGCCCGACTCCAGCCATCGTTCCAATTCCTCGACCAGCCCGTCACGGCATTCGGCCCGGCCAAGTCCGTCGGGATAGAGTTGGTCCTGGCAGCGTCCGACCGCTTCCAATTCCTCCGCCCCGCTGCCGACTGCCAGCCCGTCCAGCAACGCGAGCCCCTGTGCGGCCGACTTGCCGCGGTCCATCCGCGTCGTAACCGAGAGCTCGACCAGCGTGATCCAGGGCTTTTTCTCGTTTTCGAAGCGGCCGAGCAACTCGCGGACCGTGTGCTCCTCGCGCTGCTTGAGGGCATTGCGGAACCAGTGCGTGTAGACCTCCGTTGCTTGTTCGACAAGCTCTTTGATCTGCGGCACCTCGAACCACGCCTCGTCCAGCCGCGGAGAGAAGGCCAAGGTCCGATCGAGCTGGCGGAAGGTGACGATGGGGAAATGCCCGCGGAACATCTCGCCCCGCAAATCGAGCCGCAGCTCGAGCCAGTGCAGATCAACGTCGGGCGAGAAGCTCCAGGCGGCCAGCAACCGATGCTCGCCGTCGCGGCCCAGCAAGTCGAGTTGCTTCCCCAGCCTCTCGGCTAGGCGGGCGAGCGCCGTGGCCAAGGTCCGATCGGTCCGCTCGGGGGCCTCGAAGAACAGCGGGCGCACGCGGTACACCGACCCGCCCCCATCAGGTTCGGCATCCGGCTGGACCAGGACTGGAATCTCGATGTTCATGACCGGAACCACTCATCCACTTGCCGTGCCAATCGTTCCTCCGCCATCGCACCGATAATCTCCGCCGGGCTGCCCGACCAGCGTTGCTTCTTGCCCGAAAGACAGTCGCCCGCCGACTTCCGCGGCCGATCGTAGATCCGTCGCACGTCCTGGCCGGCGATGCCTTCTTTGCGGTCGATCTTCTCGGGCGGTTGATAGTCGGCGATCGGCGATTCGCTGACGTGGACCAGGCAGCGGGTGTGCTTGCCCGCCTCGTAAATCAATACGTGCAGGCCGGATTCCGCGTTCCAACGCGGCCAGGCCAGCCGGGCTTCCAGGCAGAGGGCGATGCCGCGGAGCGTGGGCGTCGGCGCCGACGAGTAAAGGCCCCAGCCCTCGAACCGTTCGGCCTGGAGACGCGTTCCATTGGCCTGCTCCCGCAACTTCCGGTCGGACGACTCGCGATCGCCCAGCGGAAATCGCCGGGTGTCGGCCGGTCCCGGCTGGCTGTAGCTGGTGAGTTGATAGGCCTGGACTTTGCCCTGCCCCACGAACAGGCCGTGGTAGGCCTCGGCCAATGCGAGCAACCAGCCGTTGTCTTCGCCGTAAATGGCGAACGTCGCATAGTCGGGCTTGTCGAATTGGAGTGCAAATAGATCCAGTCGCAGAGCGGCCAGATCGCCACGCCGCGCTTGCAGGTCCTTCTCCGTCCGGTCCGCATCGAGTTCCACGCCGCCATAACAACTGAGCAGCGCCGGTTCCTCCAAGGCGACGGCCCCGCTCCGGATATCGTCCATCCGCCGCTCCAACCCACGAAGCACGTCGATCCGTTCGGCAAGGTCCCTCCCCATGCCCGGTGCGCCTTGCAGTTCCCGCTTGCGGAGGCGCTGTGCGGTCCGCTCCAAGCGGAAGAGCTCGTTGCACAGGTCCGTCATGGGGCGGCTTTGGCCCGTTTCGGCAACCGCGCGCCGCAGGCCGACGCATTCTTCAGCAAGCTGGACGACGCCCGGGCGTCCGCCCGGAATTCGCCCCGCAACGGACCCGCTGGCGGCAGGCCGGCCGCGGACGGAAACGCGGATCTCGCGGCCCTCGCACTCGACCTCGGCCGTCAGGAGCGTCTCTGCCGAATACTCGTTCAACCGCGCCGCCAAAGGGGCCAACACGTGCCGCTGGACGGCCCGCTTGATCGGGCGGGCGCCATAGCGCAGGTCGTAGCCCAACCGCACGATCTCGTCCACCAGCGAATCGCCGAAATGCGTCTCCAGGGTGCGATAGCGAATCCCTTCGCGCTCGTCGAGCAGCCGCAGTTCACGCCGGGCGATTTGCCGCAACGTGTCTTTCTCCAGCGGCTGGAACGTCACCACCCGGTCAATGCGGTTGAACATCTCCGGCCGCAGGAACCGCTCGACCTCGCGGACGAAATGCTGCTGGGCCTCGGCAGTCCAATCGGGCCGGCCGAATCCCGGCGGCTGCCGCCCGAAGGTTTCCACACCGAGGTTCGAGGTCATGATGATGACCGCGTTGCGGAAGTCGGCCAGCCGGCCGGAGGCGTCGGTCAGCCGTCCCTCGCCGAGGACCTGGAGCAGCAGGTCGAACAGCCGGGGATGGGCCTTCTCGAACTCGTCCAGGAGCACGACGCCGAAGGGCTGCTCGCGGATCTTCGCGGTCAACAGTCCCTCGCCGCCGACCACGACCATGGGTACATGGTGCCCGACATGGTGCCCGCCGCCGATCAGCCGGTCCGCCGCTGCCGGGTCGGCATACTCGCTCATGTCGATCCGCGTCATTCGCTGCCGGTCGCGGTACAGGAATTCGGCCAGGGCCTTGGCCATTTCGGTCTTGCCCACGCCTGTCGGCCCGATGAACAGCAGCGAAGCGATGGGGCGGCCCGGCCGCGACAACTCGGCCTTGACCGTGGCCAACAGATCGACGACCGTCTGCACGGCCTGCTCCTGCCCGATCACTCGCTCGGAGAACCAGCGGTGCGTGGCGTCCAGGTCGAGCCGCTCGCTGGGTTCCAGCAGCACCAGCGGCAGACCGGTCTCGCCCGAGAAGGCTGCGGTCACGTCCGCGGCGGTGATGCGGCGGCCGCGCGAGGCGGGCGAGTCTTGCAGCAGGTTCTTCAGAAAACGCAGCGGCCGGCCCGGATAGGCCGAATAGGTGGCGTAGCGCCGGTGCAGCCGGTCCAGCGTCTCGACGGCGGCGGCCTCTACCGAGGTCATCCCGGCCCAGGCACGGGCCGCCTCGTCGAGAATACGCCGGCCTTCTTCCGGCGAGGGCTCGCTCACCTCAAGCCGCGAGAAGGCCTCGAGGATGTTCGGCATGTCACGTTCGATGATCGCCAATTGCTCCGGCGTACACTCGGCAATCGCCAGGAAGTCGCCCCGCGCGATGGACGACCGCAGGAACTCGCCGACGCCCTGATCGTTGTGGACCGACCGGCCCACGTCCATCAATTCCATCAAGTTGCCGAAGTGGATTACGGCCTTGGTCCGGGCGGCCTCGGCACAGATCGCCTGACAGCGCTCCTGCCATAGCCCAAAGCCGCACATGCCGGCCACGATCCGCGCACCGCTGGTGGACCACAGCCGGGCTGCCGCATTGCTCGCGGCCAGTTTTCGCACGGCCGCCGTCTTGCCCGCGCCGGACGGCCCGACCAGGAGCACGCTCCGCGGTGCGGTCCCCCACAACCAATCGGCCAACCGCAACGCGGCGTCGTCCAGGCAGAAGACTTCCCCGCCGCGGGCCTTCGACAGATCGGTCGCCACGTCCTCGAGCACCGATTTCGGTGAGACCGACTGCCGCCGCTGGGCGAGTTGCTTGGGCGTGGGCAGTTCGATCGTCCACTGCACCGGCTCGATCTCGACCGATTGCCAACGATCCAGCCAGGCAAGCTCCCGCAGCGACGTGCCGGCCCGCGTCCGCATCAAGGCGAAGCGGATCTGCTCGGGAAGTTGCCGCAGAAGGTCCTCCCAGCGGGCGGCGACGACCTCGATGTCCAGGGCCGGCACGTAGCCGATGGCCGCCGTCTCGCCGTGCCGCCAGCACACGGCGTGGAAGCGCAACTGGACGGGCATTTCCCAGGCGGGGCCATGCCCCGGCGGCGCGATCTGGACGATCGTCTCGTGCAGTTCGGGCGTGCCCGCCGCTTGCCGCCGGTGCAGTTCCAAGAGGGGCAGTTTCTGGATCTCGGCAGCCGTCAGTTCCTGGAGGGCGCTGCGCAGGCGGTCCGTACGGTGCTCGTAGGCCGAGACCTCGGGATGGAACAAGACGCGGCCCAAGCGGGTCTCGTTCTCCAGTGTCGAAGTGATCAGATGGAAGGTGAATTCGTGCGACGGCATAGCGCGGCAGGTGGCGATCGCGGTCTTGAAATGGGACTCTCGGCCATTCTACCAGACACGCAAGTCATCGCGAAAGCAAAACGACGACGCTCCGCCCCTCGACGTGCATCCGTTGGCCGGCGATCGGTTCTTCCTGCCCCGGCTCGGCAATGTCGTGCGGCGACGGTCGCGCCGTGTCCACGACCAGGCGCCACTCCCGTCCCGGCACGGCGGGGACCTCGAAGTCCAGCCCTTGGAAGTCCATGTTGAACATGACGTTGATGTCGGCCTCGGTGCCGAAGCCGGCCAAGGTAAACGCCAGGGCGCGGGCGTTGGGATCGTCCCAGCCCGGACGCAAGAGCTGGCAGCCGTGCCAACTCACGTCCGGCAGGCCGCGATCGTTCACCTTGCCGTCGAAGAAGCGGGAGCGATGAATGGCCGGATGGCGTCTGCGAAAGTCGATCATCAGCTTCCAGAAGCGGAACAGATCGCAGTGCTTCCGTACAAATCGCCAGTCGAACCAACTGATTTCGTTGTCCTGGCAATAGGCGTTGTTGTTCCCTTTCTGGGTGAGGCGGACCTCGTCGCCCGCGGAAGATCATGGGCACGCCCTGGGCCAAAAGCAGGATGGCGGCGAAGTTGCGGATCTGCCGGCTGCGGAGGGCCTCGACGGCCGGGTCGGCGGTTTCGCCTTCCACGCCGCAGTTCCAGCTCAAGTTGTCGTTGATGCCGTCGCGGTTGTCCTCCCCGTTGGCCTCGTTGTGCTTGGCGTTGTAAGACACCAGGTCGTTAAGCGTGAAACCGTCGTGGCAGGTCACGAAATTGATGCTGTTGATGGGCAGGTGCCCGCTGGCCTGGTAGATGTCGGCGCTGCCCGCCATGCGCGAGGCCACGGCCGCAACCAGGCCCGGATCGCCGCGGACGAAGCGGCGGACGTCGTCGCGAAAGCGGCCGTTCCATTCCGCCCAGCGGTAACCGGGGAAGTAGCCGATCTGGTACAGGCCGGCCGCATCCCAGGCCTCGGCGATGATCTTGGCGTCCAGCAACGACTCGGACAACTCGATGCTCCAGATCACCGGCGGATGGACCATCGGCACGCCGTCTTCGCCGCGCGAGAGGATCGACCCTTCGTCGAAGCGGAAACCGTCCACGTGCATCTGCTCGACCCAGAACTCCAGGCACTCCAGGATGAACTTCTGCACGATGGGGTGGTTGCAGTTCACCGTGTTGCCGCAGCCCGAATAGTCCATGTAATACTGCCGGTCGGACGGCGACAAGTGGTAGGCGATCTCGTTGCAGAAACCCTTGAAGTTGATCGTCGGCCCCAGGTGGTTGCCCTCGCTGGTGTGGTTGAAAACCGTGTCGAGAATGACGGCGATGCCGGCACGGTGCAGGGCCTTGACCATGTCGCGGAACTCGCGGACGTGCGCCCCCTCTTCGGGCGAAAGCAGTAGCTGGATTCCGGCGCGAAGAAGCTCACCGTGCTGTAGCCCCAGAAATTGGTGAGCGGGCCACGACCCGCACCCACAAGTGGGTACCCGCCGGGTGCCCCGTCGGGCTTCATCCGCAGCACTTCCTTGCGGTCGAACTCCATCACCGGCAGCAGTTCCACGGCGGTGACCCCCAATTCCTGCAGATAGGGTATCTTCTCGACGATCCCGGAAAACGTGCCGGGATGTCCGACTCCCGACGACGGATGCCGCGTGAAGCCGCCGACGTGCATTTCGTAGATGACCATCTCGTTCATCGGTCCGTTGAGCACTCGGTCGCCCTCCCAGTCGTAGTCGGAAATGTCGACGACCACGCTCCGCATCGAGGTTGCCAGGTTGTCGTTGGGGCCGCAGGCATCGGCCCGGTTCCAGAGGGTGTCCGTGTTGCCATAGGCGTAGGGGTCGATGAGGACCTTGTTGGGGTTGAAGCGGAAGCCTTGCCCGTGAAGATCCGCCGGGCCGTCAACCCGGTAGGCGTAGTGCGCGCCGGGCCGCAGTCCGCGGACGTAAACGTGCCAGAAGAAGAAGGTTTTGTTTGCCGCGGCGTCCAGTTTGACGATCTGGGCCGGTTCCCGGTCATCGTGCTCGTCGAACAACAGCAGCTCGACCGACGTGGCGTTCCGCGAAAAGACCGAGAAGTTCACGCCGTTGGCGTCCGGGACCGCGCCGAGCGGATGGGGGCGACCGGGGGCGATTTCATATCGTGAGTTGCTCATCGTTGTCCCGCCTTGTAAAAGTCATCTTCAGGACCGACTGCCGTACCCTCAGAGGCACCGCGCAAGGCCTGATTATGCTTGCTGGCGGGTCGCTCCGCAACTCGTTTCGTGCTTTGGGGCGGGTGGTTGGCCTTGGCCCCCCCGATGCGGCCAGCCGGTGTTGGAAACCTCATTTCTGACGGCTTTCCAACGACTTGTTTTCCGAGATGGCGATCTCGGAATTGGTTTTTGCAAAGGAGGGGGGCGAAATTAAATTGTCGGTCGTGCGTCAGAAAACGAAGCGTTTCGGGCTGAACCCCTTCTGATAGTGTTTGCGCGGAGGTGGGGGTGACCGCCGCACGTTTGCGGAAGGCGTTTGGGCGCGTCGGAGGGGGCGACCGACGCAGGTTGGAGAGCCGCACTTTGGTCGCCCCTAGCCGATGGTGGCGTTCAGCCCGCCGTGTCTGCGACTGGATAATCCCGGCGACCGCCCGATACGATCTGTCGGTTGATCTGGAAAGTCCCGCCCAGCAGCGGTCGACCGCGTTCACTCCAGCGAGATATGATTCGCGTCAGCCACGGCTTGGATCTTCTGCTTCCAGCGATCCCATTCGGCCGCCGATCCACCCAGCTCGGATTCGAAGTACGTTGCGATGAGGGCCACCGACAATGCCCATTGCAGATTCTCTTGCGGCGAGTAATTGTCGAAGACCAGTCGGCCCTTACGACTGACGTAGTAGGTGTCTTCCGGCTTCGGATCCTTGATCCGCCGCACCGCGGTCTGAATCGACCCTTCGATATCGCCGCGAAAGTAACTCCGTGACGAATCCAGGTAGACTTCGTTGCGGGAATACTTGGTGTCCTCCAGGGCACGGTAATGCTCGATGAATTCATCCACCTCGCGCCTCAGGTACTCGGCGCCTTTCGGGGTATGCCCCCCGTCGCGCATCGTCGGCCCGAAGATGCCCTTAAAGACGTAGGGTTTGGGGGCGTTCTGGCGTTGATTGGCTTCCTCGCCGAATCTGTTCTGCACCGCTGCCTTGAACCCACGAATGACTGGCAGCATCGCATCGATCTGGGGATCACGGTCGCCGCCTAGCGTATTGCAGCGCATTTCCAAGTGCTTAAGCTTATAGCTCAGGTTGGTCAGTTGCGAATCGGTCGGATGGGGAATCTCGACATATTCTTGGGTCATCGCCACCAGGTCGGCACGAATTTGGTCGGCGTTGATGGCGATCCAGGCTTTGGGGCGGGTGGTTGGCCTTGGCCCCCCCCAATGCGGCCAGCCGGTGTTGGAAACCTCATTTCCGACGGCTTTCCAAACCCGGATAACCCGCAGTGCTGTGCTTCGTTCTTAGGCGGCTGGCAGCCTTGTCTGGCCAGGCTGACTGCGCACGCGCAATGCCCTCTATTGCTTGTTATCAGCACTTTTCGCCGGCCTCGATTTCAGAGGTATAATTTCCTAGGTTATTTCCGTGACACCTTTTGCGCCGGAAGTGAACGGAGACCACGGATCGCTTGGCAGGCTTTCGGAGGATGCCATGAGCAGCTCGCTCATCGAATCTCGCCAGAATTCATCGCCCCCGCGGGTGGTCGCGATCAGCGGCATCATTTTTTCGGCGCTGTATATCACCAGCCTGGCGCTCGTCCGCCTCGCGGTCCCTGCCGACCCAAAGGACCCCGGTATCTGGCTTGCCGATCCAACCTACCGGAACTGGGTCAGCATCGCACTGAACCTGGTTCCCTTCACGGGGATCGCGTTCCTCTGGTTCATGGCTGTGCTGCGCAACCGCATCGGCCTGCTCGAAGATCGGTTCTTCGCAACGGTGTTTTTGGGCAGCGGACTGCTGTTCGTCGCCATGCTCTTCACCGCCGTGGCCGTTGCCCGGGGACTGATGGAAACCTTTGCGGCCACCGGTCGCCTCTCCGCCGAAAGCGAATCGTATGCTGTCGGCCGGGCGATGGCCTACGCGCTGGTGAACACCTTCGGCATGAAAATGGCCGCCATTTTTATGTTCGTCACTTCCACGATCGGGCTGCGCACGGCAGTCCTCGCCCGTTGGGTATCACTGGTGGGCTTCGCGCTTGGTTTAATACTGCTATTGGTCATCACGAACTTTGCATGGATCGCGATGGTCTTCCCGTTTTGGGTACTGCTGGTGAGCACGTACATCCTCATTGCAGATTTCCGACACGGAAGCTGGACGACAGCGCGCGAGGAACGAACGAGGAATGGCCAATGAACTCCCCTACTCAATATCCGCTGCTCGTTTTCGTGATTTCCTTCGTCGCAATGTGGCTCTCGGCCTGGATCGGATGGTGGTTTCGCAGAAGGCAGGGCACCTTGGACACGGAGCTGCGCGAAGACTTCGGCTTCATCCTGGCGGCCACGCTGACCCTGCTCGGGCTGATTATCGGATTCAGCTTTTCGATGGCCACCAGCCGCTACGACGAGCGCAAGAAATACGAGGAGGCGGAGGCCAACGCCATCGGGACGGAATACGTCCGCGCCGACTTGTTGCCTGCCGCCGATGCGGCCCGCGTCCGCGGGCTGCTGCGGAGCTATCTCGACGAGCGTATTCGCTTCTATATGGCTCGCGACGAAGAGCTTCCGCAGATCAACGCCCGCAATGCTCAGTTGCAGACCGAGTTGTGGACCGCTGTCCGCACTCCGGCCGCGGCGCAGCCGACTTACATTGTCGGGCTGGCCGTTTCGGGCATGAACGACGTATTGAATTCGCAGGGATACACGCAGGCTGAGTACTGGGACCAACTTCCAAGCGGGGCGTGGGTCTTGATGGCAGCCATCGCCATCGGCTGCAACTTGCTGGTCGGCTATGGTTCGCGAAGCGCGAAAGCGGGATCCAGATTTCTGCCGATCCTGCCGCTTATTGTTTCTGTCTCGTTCATGCTCATCGCGGACATCGACAGCCCACGCCACGGCATTATTCGCGTGAGGCCGCAGAATCTGGTCAGCCTGGCTGAGTCTCTGCGTCCGCCCAGCGGAGTACCTTGAACCAGGAAATCAACAACTGATCGCCACCATGCTGTTTGGCCTGTGCCCGAGCCAAACTGCACAACGCTTAATCCCAACCTACAATTGATACGAGCAACCAGAGAGACAACGGTCGGCAGATCATAAGCCACAAACCCCCAATCCGCGGGGAAGGTAAAAATGAACCAAGAACAACAGAGACTGAACGCAACGCGCGAACAAGGCGTTGCCTGGAAAAAATGGGGGCCCTACCTGAGCGAACGGCAGTGGGGCACCGTCCGCGAGGACTACAGCGAGAATGGTGACGCCTGGAACTTCTTCACCCATGATCAGGCCCGCTCGCGGGCGTATCGCTGGGGCGAGGACGGTCTGGCGGGCATCTCCGACGACATGCAGCACCTCTGCTTTGCCCTGGCCTTGTGGAACGGCAAGGACGCAATTCTCAAGGAACGGCTCTTCGGATTGACCAACAGCGAGGGCAACCACGGCGAGGATGTGAAGGAGTACTACTTCTACCTCGACAGCACGCCGACCCACTCGTACATGAAGTATCTCTACAAGTATCCGCAGGCGGCCTTTCCCTACGGCGACCTGCTGGAGACGAACCGCCGGCGGAACCGCAACGACATGGAGTATGAACTCCTCGACACCGGCGTTTTCAATGAGGACCGATACTTCGACGTCTTCGTGGAGTACGCCAAAGCCGGTCCGGAAGACATCTTGGTGCGGATTACGGCGGCCAACCGGGGGCCGGACGCGGCCGAACTGCATCTCCTGCCTACGCTCTGGTTCCGGAATGACTGGTCGTCGTGGATTGCCGAATCCAATCGAGCTGCCCAGAAACCACACCTCAAGCAGGTCAATGCGCCGGCAGGCGCGAGTGCGGTTGCGGCAACGCATCCAGTGCTCGGTGAGTTCATTCTTTCCTGCGAAGGCGAGGCGCCGCTGTTGTTCACCGAGAACGAAACGAACCACCAGCGGCTTTTCCCCGGGCAGAAGAATGAGGGCCCCTACGTCAAAGACGGCATCAACAACTGCGTGGTGCAGGGCAACCAGGGGGCCGTGAATCCGGAGAAACAAGGCACCAAGGTCGCGGCGCACTATCGGCTCAATGTCGGCGCCGGTCAGAGCCAAGTGATACGCCTGCGCCTCTGCAAGACTTCTCCCGGCCAGAAGCGCAAACCCTTTGGAAAGCAATTTGATAAAGTCTTCGCCGACAGGCTTCGTGAAGCCGACGAGTTTTACAAGTCGGTCACGCCGCCATCGGTGAGTGAAGACGCGGCCAACGTCATGCGGCAGGCTATCGCCGGCATGCTTTGGAGCAAGCAGTTCTTCTTCTTCGACGGCGACAACTGGCTGGACGAGCACAACTCCAATCCGCTCCATTCCGGATACCGCAACTCGCGGAACTCGGAGTGGTTCCACATGCTGAACAAGGACATCATCTCCATGCCCGACAAGTGGGAGTACCCCTGGTACGCGGCCTGGGACCTGGCCTTCCACACGCTGCCGCTGGCGATCGTGGACCCCGACTTCGCCCAGCAGCAGATGGAACTGATGTTGCAGGGGGTGTACCTGCATCCCAGCGGCCAGCTCCCCGCCTATGAGTGGAATTTCAGCAACGTCAACCCGCCGGTCCACGCCTGGGCGACGCTCTTCCTCCATCGCACCGAGCAGGCCCTCCGCGGCGACGTGGATACGGATTTCCTCAAGTCGGCCTTCAACAAGCTGCTCTTGAACTACACCTGGTGGTCGAACCGCAAGGACCGCTTCGGCAAGAACCTGTTCGAGGGCGGCTTCCTCGGGCTGGACAACATCGGCGTCTTCGACCGTCAGCGCCCCGCTGCCCACCGGGGGCCGCCTGGAGCAGGCGGACGGCACGGCCTGGATGGCGCTGTTCAGCCAGAACATGGCCGAACTCGCGATTGAACTCGCCGTCCACGACCGCACCTACGAGGACATGGTCGTAAAATTCTCGGAACACTTCTACTATATTGCCAGGGCCATGAACCGGCCCGGTCAGGAGAGCATGTGGGACGAGGAGGACGGCTTCTACTACGACCTGCTGGTGCTCCCCGACGGCAGCACCACGCGACTCAAGGTCCGCTCGATGGTGGGGCTCCTGCCCCTCTGCGCCACCTCGGTTACGGAAAAGTGGCAGCGAGAGCGCATTCCACGGGCAATGGCTCAAATCGGCGAGCGTATGCGTCGCATACCGGAGCTTCTGAAGACGATCCATCCTACCGGCCCGGGGCACTTCGGTATTGCCGAGCGGGGGATCGCTGCCCTGGTCAATCCGGATCGGCTTCGCCGGATTCTCTCCAAGATGCTCGACGAGAACGAGTTCCTCGGCCCCCATGGTATCCGCGCGCTCTCGAAGTTCCACGAGCAGCATCCCTACGTCTTCCACGTGCAAGGCCAGGAGTACCGGGTGGACTACCTGCCGGCCGAGTCGAACACGGGCATGTTCGGCGGCAATTCCAATTGGCGCGGCCCGGTCTGGATGCCGGTGAATGTCGTGATTCTCCGGGCCCTCCTGAGTTTCTACCTGTACTACGGCGACAACTTCAAGGTCGAATGTCCCACGGGCTCAGGCAGGATGATGAACCTCTTCGAGGTGGCCAAAGAGATTGCCGACCGGCTCACCGGGATTTTTCTGCGTGACGGGAATGGCCGGCGACCCGTCTACGGCGGCACGGAAAAGTTCCAGTCCGACCCCCACTGGCGCGACCACATCCTCTTCTACGAATACTTCCACGGCGACAACGGCGCAGGGCTCGGTGCCAGCCATCAAACCGGCTGGACCGGCGACGTGGCCAAGATCATCCAGCTTTTCGGCCTCTTGGATCCCAAGCGGTTCCTGGAGGCGGGCAGGGCGTCCGCGTTTTTGAAGGGTGCAGCAAACACACAGGGGGAGTGACATGAAAATGAGGGACTGGTGAGTCGGCCGCATTCAGATCAACGACCCGGGAATTCACGCGGTCACCATGCAACCCAAGGACCCCGCAACTTGGAGACCGATCGGGCAATCGCTGTCTCCGGAAACGTATCTCAGGGCTTTTCCATTCGTATCAAAGGAGATCGACAAGCACGCTGTTTTGCAGATCCATGCCGAGCCGTGTAAGCCTTAAAGCACCTTCGTGCCACTGCAGCAGCCCGCCGCCGATCGGTTTATCCAGTTTTTCAGCGAAGGCCTCGCGGATACTCATGCCGTGCATGCGCGTAAAATCGTCGTTCTTTACGCCGCGCGTCATGCGCAGGCCGAGCATCATGCTCTCGAACCGCGCTTCTGCTTTTGATATTTGCTCCGTCTGCGGTTCTTCACCTGCCAAGTACGCATCAAGCTTTGATGGGTTCATCGTACGGCACTCGTCGAAAAAGCTGTGTGCCGCGGAGCCGAAGCCCAGGTACGGCACGCGTGTCCAGCAGCCGACATTATGCCGGCAGGCGTACCCTTCTCGGGCAAAATTGCTGATTTCATATTGATGAAAGCCGTGCTCCGCGAGCGTCTGCCGCGCAAGCTCGTACATATCGCGTTCAATTTCCTCATCGGGAAGAGCCAGCTTTCTCCCAGTGACATCGCGGCAGATCGGCGTTCCTTCTTCGACAATCAGACCGTAGCAGGAGAGATGCGTGGGAAAGAGCGCAAGCGCGGCTGCAAGCGTTTCCCGTACATCCGCAACGGTTTGCGAAGGCAGGCCGAACATCAGGTCCAGGTTAATATTATCAAATCCCGCTTGACGCGCTATTTCTACGGAAGCGATCACTTGCTCCCAATCATGGATCCTGCCGATGAGACGTAAAAGACGCGCCTGCCTGGCCTGCGCACCCATGGACAGCCGGTTGACGCCCGCATTGCGAGCGACGCGCGCAAAGGGCGTCGCGAGTGTTTCAGGGTTGCATTCGCAGGTGATCTCGGCGCCCTCTTCCATGGGGAATGCTTCAAACAGGGCATTCAGGATGCGTGTTACCTGGAACTCGTCCAGAAGCGAGGGCGTGCCCCCGCCCAGGAAGATCGTATCCGCTTGCGGATGCCCCGTTTCCGCGCCGCGGCGTGTTATCTCCCGGATGACGGCATCCACATAGCGCGGGATATCCGCCTCGCGCCCCGCGTACGATGCAAAGTCGCAATAGTCGCACTTGCTTGCGCAAAAGGGCACGTGCACGTAAAGCCCGATGGGCGGATGCAAAGGACGCTGCATGTTAGCTCGTTCCAATTTGATTTCGTCCGACAGTACTGAGCATAACCGGGGAGAATGGTCTCATCAATCGTCCTGCTTTCTGGAACCGTTCGTCTACCAACGCGACCCGGACGACGCACATTACGTGAATCTGGCGGTGGCAGCCAACGCGAAACTGATCGTGTGGGCGCGACAAGGACCTGCTTGATTTGATGAACTTTTCAGTGCCTGACGATTTGACTCCGTCCGTGTCCAATGCTAAAATCCCAGCGGAGGCCTAGAGATGGCGAGTTCAGTAATCTTCGAAGAGCGGGTCGAAATCCCCTATTTCCGCTCGTTGGCCGAGTTCCGCGCGTGGGCATTGTCCGACGATTTCCCCGAGTGCGGCCGAATCGACTACATCGGCGGGCGGATCGAGGTCGACATGTCGCCGGAAAATCTGTTCTTTCATGGTTCCATCAAGACCGAGGTGGTCGGGGAGTTGAGGGATGTCGTTCGCTCCGCCGGCGGCGGGTATTTATTCAGCGATCGGACGCGGGTTTCCTCCCCGGACGCCGACTTCTCCGCGGAGCCGGACGTCGTGTACCTGTCCGCCGAGACGATCGATTCCGGCCGTGTCCGCCTGGTGCCAAGCGCCGGCGGCGAAGCGGACAGCTATGTGGAACTGGAAGGCGCACGGACCTGGTCGTGGAGATCGTCAGCGACAGTTCCGTCGCCAAGGACACGCAGCGATTGCCGATTTCCTATTGGCGTGCCGGGATTGCGGAGTACTGGCTGGTCGATGCGCGGCGGGAGCGACTGCTTTTCCGCATCCACGCCCGCGGCGCGGACGGTTACGAGCCGGCGCCGGTGGACGGGGAAGGTTTCCAGCTTTCGACGGTTTTCGGCCGTCGCTTCCGTCTCGAACGTCGGCGCGACGCCCGCGGCCGCTGGGTCTTCGACCTCCGGTCGCGGCCGTGCGAACGCTAGTGCCGCATCCAGTTCGCGGCTGGAAGAGGGGATGGATTTGTGGATTTCAATTACGGCCCCTTTTCACTCCGGGGATTGACAATGCCATGGACAACGGGTAACATGCGGTCGAGTTTTACCGCACTTTCGCGGTCCACTGCATGTTAGGCCATTCAGTCGGTGCGTGATGAAAGAAGACAGCCGTTGGAGTGTTGCAACCGGCGAGGACAACGGAAAGCCGCTGATCTTTCGTATTCGAAATAAGCCGCCATCGTTCGTTGATCAATCGGCATTTCCCCATTTGCTCGCGATCACATGGTCGTTCGATGCCGACGCTAACAACGGCATGCCCTTGCCCCAAGATGCGGGACGCATGGCGGAACTCGAAGATTTGCTGGAAAAAGGGCTGGAGTTCCCCGGTGAATCATTTCTCTCGGTAGCTGTAACCGGCAATGGCGTCCGCGAGTGGCAATGGTACGCACGCAATCCCGACGCCGTCATGAAACTCATTAACAAAACGCTGGGAGACCTAGAGCCGTTTCCGATTCAAATAAGTTTTCAAGATGACCCAGGATGGCAGGGCTATAATGGGTTTCTTGAGATCATAGCGCCATCCGAGTAATGAAGACTTCCTCGGGATAGTTCACTCCGGCCTGAACGACAAGGATGTCCGGGCGGTCTTTGCCGATTGCGGCAAGGGCTGCCGTCAGGTCGTCGAAGGTAGCTGCGTCGGCAACGATTTCGCCGTCATCGAACGCGCGACAAACCATCCCGGCAGGTAGCGCTTGGCCAACTCCTGCTTCATCCTCTTGAATGCGGCTTGGTTCTTCTGCCTCGAATCCATATCTATGTTTCTCCGTACAACCGGGATTCCGGTTATCCGTTCTTCGCGAACTTCAACCGTTGTCTTACTGATATTCTCGCACGACACGGTGATTTTGTCCAGGGCCGCGACCTCCGGTTCGCCAATGACTATTGCAAGGCCAAAGATTCTGATAAAACGCATCAACGTCTGAAGGAGTAAGTACATCCACTCGCATCCACTCGAAAAGAGAGGGGCTCAGCAATAGGGAAGATGCTCCAAGTCGTCAAGGTCTTTGTGGCGGCCGGCGGCCTGCTTCAATTTGCGCAGCCAGCGCAGGGAAACAAACCGCAGGTTGTCAAGCGCGATGCTGTCGGAAAAAACGTCGGCTACCGGCAGATCCGGAAAGCCGGGGATGAAGTCGTAGAGATCGAGAAAACCAAGATCCGTGGTCAGCATCATCAGGTGTTCGCCGCGGACGAAGGACGGCGACACCGGGACGAGCCTTTCGTGGCCGGTGGCAGGATCGCGTTCATCGCTGATCCAGCAGGCGTGGATCGATTCGAGGACCTCCAGCAGGGCAGCCTCCGAGGCCCCAGAGCGCTCAAAGATGAGATCGGCGTCCTCGGTGGTGCGCACGTAACCGTGAAAGACGACGGCGTGTCCGCCAATGATGACAAAGGGCACGCCGGCGCGAGCCAGAAGCTGAAAGACGCTCAGGGGATCGTCAGAACTTAACATGAACGCTCCGCTGGCGGAGGTTGCGCAGCCAGTACTGCCGGTAGCCTTCGCGCGACGCGGCAAGCAGTTGCCTGGCCCGCCTCTGCAACGCGACAAAACGTTGCAACCGCTCGCGTGGCGTCAAACGGGCAGCGTCTTGCGACAGGCGACGGTCTTCAGTCGTGAGGTCCATATCAATTAAGATACCGCGCACGGCCATGACGTGCAACCCTGATTCCTCACTTCCTGTCCGCCGCCAGGACGGCAATAAAGGCCTTTTGCGGTATCTGGACCTGGCCGACCTGCTTCATCTTGGCCTTGCCCTTCTTCTGCTTTTCGAGCAGCTTCTTCTTGCGCGTCACGTCGCCGCCGTAGCACTTGGCCGTCACATCCTTGCGGTAGGCCTGGATCGTCGAGCGGGCGATGACCTTGCCGCCGATGATGCCCTGGATCGGGATCTTGAACTGGTGGCGGGGAATCGCTTCGGCCAGTTGCTCGCAGTAGTGCAGGGCCCGGGCCCGCGCCTTGTCGCGATGGACCAGATAGGCCAGCGTATCGACCGCTTCCCCGTTAATCAGGATTTCGACCTTCACCACGTCGGTCTCGCGATAGTCGATTGTGAAGTAATCGAACGAACCGTAGCCGCGGGTGACCGTCTTGAGCTTGCCGTAGAAATCGAAGAGCACCTCGCCCAACGGCATCTCGCTGATCACCTCGACCCGGCCCACGGCCAGGTAATTCAGTTTTTGGCTCGTCGAGCGATAATCACGGCATAGCTCCATGACCGGGCCGACGTACTCTTCGGGCGTCATAATCGTCGCCTTGATGTACGGCTCCGTGACGCTAGCAATCTTGAACGGATCGGGCCAGTGTCCCGGGTTGTCGACCTCGAGCACGTTGCCGTCCTTCAAGGCCACCTTGTACTTCACCGTCGGGGCTGAGACGACCAACCCGATGTCAAACTCCCGCTGCAGGCGTTCCTGAATCACGTCCAGGTGCAGCAGGCCGAGGAACCCGCAGCGGAACCCGAAGCCCAGGGCCGCGGAGCTGTCTTTCTCGTACGTCAAGGAGGCGTCGTTGATGGCCAGCTTGTCCATGGCCTTTTGTAGTTCGCGGTACTCGTCCGCATCGATCGGATAGATCGAGGAAAAGACGACCTGCTTCGCCTTCTCGTAGCCGGGGACCGGTTCGGCCGCCGGGCGGTCGAGGTGCGTGATCGTATCGCCGATTTCAATATCCCGCACGCTCTTGATTCCGGCAATGATGTAGCCCACCTCCCCGGCGCTGAGCTGCTCTTTAGGATAGAACTTCAGCCGATTGATCCCCACTTCCTCCACCGTGTAATCCCAGCCCGAGTGCATGAAATGGATGGCGTCGCCGGGTTTCACGGTGCCATCCATGACGCGGCACTGGAGGATCACCCCGCGATAGCGATCGAACTGGGCATCGAAGACGAGCGCCTTCAGCGGCCCGGCCGGGTCGCCTTTGGGGCAAGGCAACTTCTCCACGATTCCCGCGAGCACGTCGGGAATGCCGGCGCCGGTCTTGGCCGAGATGGGGATCGCCGCGAACGGATCGAGCCCCAGGTCCTTGTCGATCTCCTCGCGCACCCGTTCGACATCGGCGGCGGGCAGATCGATCTTATTGATTATCGGCAGCAATTCCAGGTTGTGAGCCAGTGCCAGGTAGAGGTTGGCGACTGTCTGCGCCTCGACGCCCTGGGAGGCATCCACGACAATCAACGCGCCGTCGCACGCCAGGAGCGAGCGCCGCACCTCGTGCGAAAAATCGACATGCCCCGGGGTGTCGATCAGGTTCAGTTGATAGTCCTGCCCGTCGGGGGCGTGGTAGGAAAGCGTGATCGAATTGCTCTTGATCGTGATCCCCCGCTCGCGCTCGATATCCATCGAGTCGAGCAGTTGGTTGCGAAACTCGCGCTGCGAAACGCCGCCACAGGCCTGGATC
>CAVRDP010000022.1:0-68745 GCA_963719885.1 uncultured Planctomycetia bacterium
CACCAACACCAGTGGAAGGATCATGACGTGCATAAGGTAGAAGCGAATCAAGGCTTCTTCGCCCACGATATCGGACCCCAAGAGCAACTGCCGCTGAAAACCGCCCGGATCGAATGACTCGGTGAGGTGCAAAGCATCGGTCACCTCGCGTGGCGACTGCGCGATATTGGCACCGATCGTGATGGCCCAATAGGCCAACTGGTCCCAGGGCAGTAGGTAACCGGTAAACGACAGCCCCAGCGTCGTGACCAGCAGCCCCATGCCGACCAGCCAATTGAACTCGCGGGGGCGGCGGTAGGCGCCCGTATAAAATGCCCGGGCCATGTGCAGGAGCACCGTCACCACCATCACGTTGGCGGCCCAGCGGTGGATATTCCGGATGAATCGGCCTGTGGGCACGACGAAGTGGATGTCCTTGATTGAATCGTAAGCGGCCTCCGGATAAGGCTTGTAATAGAACATCAAAAGCACGCCGGTAACGAGCGTAATGATGAACGCCGCGGCTGCAGCCACTCCGAGTCCCCAACTTGTCGACCAGCGCAGGCTCCAGCGATGGGTGCGCACGCTGTGGAGATGCAGGAAGACGTTGCCGAAGACAAACTGCGAGCGATTACGGTCGCTATTGGGCGGCCCGCCGCGGAAGATAGCTGCGCGGAGCCGCCAGGGCAAGGCAACGATGTTTTCCAGGAAGACGCCTAAGCCGGGTTTCGTAGGGGCAGGTTCGCTCATGCTTGTACCTTCGTGCCGGGAGGAACAACCGCACTTTCGTCGACGATGTAGGTTCCGCCGCTGCCGGCCAGTTTTCGCCAGACCAGCGGGCTCGGCGCGGGACCACGGGCCACGGTGCCATCCAAGTGAAACCGCGATCCGTGACAGGGGCATTCAAAGCCCTCGGTCGCCGCCTTCACGATGCAACCTAAGTGCGTGCAAATCAAAGAAATCGCGTACACGCCCTCGTCGTCGCGGAACAATGCGACCGATCGCCCCGGCGGCACATAGGCCTGTCCTGCCGCAAGTGTCTCCGGCAAGGTCACGCGAAACTTCTTGGATGGTGACGAGAGGACAGCAGCTTTAGGCAAACGAATCATGCCCAGGATCGCCAGCACGAAGGCCCCTGTTGCTGCAGCCATCGCGCCGAGGCCGAGAAGTCGCGACGCGGCACCGGCTCCGGATCAAGCCGCGAGGGGATTGGATTCGATGAGGTTTCTTTCATGTCGACCTCCAACAGGTAGAGAACGTGACTCGCTCCATCGTGATTGCATCGACGGGACAGCGCATTTCGCAAAGTGCGCAGCGGATACAGCGATCCTCGTCCTTGAGGATCGCCGAGTGGGCCGGCAGTTCGGCATCGTCGCCTAGCGACGCGCGAATGGCGGCCGACCCGCAACCCGCAAGGCCACCCGCTTCGCAGGTACCCGGCCCCGGGTGCCCCGGCGGCTCTTGTGGTTCGATGTCCGCCAGGGAAACGAGTTTTAAGCAGGATGTCGGGCAGACATCGACGCAGCCGCCGCAGAGCACACAGCGTGTCCCGTCGAAGACCGGCGTGACACCGCAATCGAGGCAACGCGAAGCCTCACGCCGGGCCTCGGCTTCGCTATAACCTTTCTCGACGAGCACTTCCGGGTGCTTCAGTCGCTCGTGCGGTTCAGAAACGGGGATGGCGACACGCCGGATGCGTTCGTATCCTTGTTCGCGACGATATCGCTCAAGCGGAAGATGGGCCGTCACGCTCTCGGCTGCAAGTGTCCGCCCAGTGATGCAGCGGTAGACCGATCGCGCGGCTGCCTTGCCCGACGCTACCACATCGATGATCAAACGCGTGCCGTGGGCCAGGTCACCGGCCACGAAAACGCCCGGGGCCGTTGTTGCCAACGTCTCGGAATCGACCTTGGGCCACCCCCGACCCTGCTGCGCGGGTGCCCCGAATTGCTCGACATCGTTCCCGCCATCTTCCAGGAAAGCCAGATTGGGCGATTGCCCGACGCTCAAGAGGACCGTGTCGCAGGGAACGACCTTTTGATCTGTGTCGTCGAACACGGGGGCAAAGCGGCGATTGGCATCGTAAACTTGCGTACAACGACGAAAGGCCACGCCCGTGACCGCGCCGGTCGCGTCGCGTTGAATTTCCACGGGGCCCCAGCCGTTGAGCCGCTTAATCCCCTCCTCGTCGCCTTCCACGATTTCCAGCGTGTCGGCCGGCATTTCCTCCAAGGTCTCCAGGGAAACAAGCCGCACCTCGCTCGTGCCCGGCAAGCGGGCCACCGATCGAGCAGTGTCGTAGGCGATCTGCCGGACCACGCTGCGGGCCACATCATAAGCCACATTGCCTCCGCCGACCACGACGACGCTTTGGCCGATATCCAACGGCAGCCCCAACGCCACGGCCCGCAGCAGATCAACGCCACCATGGACCCTTGGCCCGCGCTCGCCCGGCAGCCCAAGCGCGCGGGACGCCTTGGCGCCCACGGCAATGATCACGGCTGCATACTTTTTCCGCAAAGCTGCGAGTGATACGTCTTTGCCCACCGTTACTCCGCAGCGAATTTCAGTTCCCAGAGATTGAATCACCGCCACTTCATGAGCAATTAACTCCCGCGACAAACGATAGGCAGGGATGCCGACTGCCAACATGCCTGCCGGCACCGATTCGGTTTCAAACACCACCGGCCGGAAACCCATGAGGGCCAAATCGTGGGCGGCAGCCAACCCGGCTGGGCCGGCGCCAATGATCGCGATTCGCTGACCGCTTGCTGACGGGAAACGTCCGGCAACGCCGGCCTTGAGAATGGCCGCCATCTCGTCGGCATCGGAGGCAACCTGGGGCACGTACTCGCGCACTGCGGCAGTACTTCGTCGGCAGGCCGAGTCTCGGGCCCGAACTGCTCACAGACGAATCGTTTCAAAGCACGAATCGAAATGGGGTGGTCCTGGGCAATGAATCGCCCATCATCATCCACTCGCGGAATCTTTCCCCGGCGGCAAGCCGCTTCGCAGGGGGCCGCGCAGACCCGACCGCAAATCGAGGCCAGGGGATTTGGCCCGCGAGCAATCAAATAGGCGTCTTCGTAACGACCCTCGGCAATTGCCCGCACATATCCGCGGGCGTCGGTATGCACGGGACAGGCCATCTGACAGGAGATCAGTCCGCGATGGTAACCATCGCTGGGCACTTCCACGTGGAAAGTCGACGCTGCCATCATCGCCCTTCCCCTTTCGTTCGAACCGAACCTTTGCCACTCTTCGCCGTGTGTTTCGAGGGCTTCATACCCCCGCGTGTCTGAATGGATGCGAGTTGTACGAGCGAATCCTTATCGCCGGACCGCATCCAACAGCGAATCCGCCCTTCACACTGAGGCGCGGGACTCGGTCTGCTGAGGAAATTGGCCAACGTCCAATGGGACATGACGCCAAGTACGGCGTGGTGCAGCTCGGCACCGGCTTGGTGGAAGGCACAGGTGCTAGCAAGGTTGTCGGTCTCTGAGCAAAGATTTGCCAGCAGAGTTCCCTGGCATGCCTCCGTGATCGCCAGCAGCGTAATGCTTTCCGGGGCACGATGCAGGACGACGCCCCCCGCCATGCCGAAGCGGGCACGTAGGATGCCCGCTTTCACCAACAAGCGCATGACTTTTGCCAGATAGGTTGGTGATTCGCCGAGTTGTTCCGCAATGCGTCTGGGGGATATGGGACCACCACTTCCGTGGAGTCCAAGATGAACCAGGGCACGAATCGCGGAAATTGTGGTTTGCGTCAGCATGAGAGTTTGCTAAAATGCGGACATTGAGTATCCTAGTTATCGTCAATTCGTCGAGTTTGTCAAGAGGGCTGGCGGAAGAAGTCGAACAAAGGGTTGCCATGGAGGAGAATACGGGTTGCATAAGATCGCGGCTGCCGATGACTGCGCCGCCGATCATGTCCGAGTTGCCGGCAACGTATTTCGTCGTGCTATGGACGATGAGGTCGGCCCCTAAACGAAGCGGCTTCTGCAAGTAGGGTGAGGCGAACGTGTTGTCAACCACCAATAGCGCACCGACGTGGTGCGCCGCCTGGGCGATTGCCTCGATGTCGACGATCTGCAAGAGTGGGTTATGGAACGAGCCTGGGACAGAACGAGCCTTGGACTTGGCAAGCACCCCAAACCCTGCTAAAATTCATCGCGGGAAGTCTGGACCGCAAGCTTCGAGGAGCAGCCATGCCTTTGCTGGATCATTTCCACCCGCCCTTGAGCGAACGCCGGCAATGGCACGCATTTCATCATGCCTGGGCGACGTTTCTAGCCGCCGACTTGAATCGACAGCTTCCCAAGGGATATATGGTGAAAGCTGCGATTGCGATGATTCTGGGATTGCTCGTCCCGGCAAGCGGTTTCGGCGCGGCTCCGCCGAGAGTATTCGCGCGTGTGGCGCTGCTCTCGCCGCAAAAGGTGGAGTGGCGGATGCAGATTGTTGCGCATCAGCCCGGGGGAAAACAGACGGACCTGTTTAGCGGAAAAGACCTGGCAGCGACGGCGGCCAAGGCCGGGTGGATCGCGGAGCGGCGGTCGGATTGGATTGAACTGACTCCCCTGCTGGGCACCGGCGTGCCATCGGTGCGATTCCTGTTCGAGACCAGGCCGGCGCTGGAGGGCAAAGGCGTCGAAGCGCGGTTTGATGTCGCGACGGCGGCCGGCGACGCAGCCATCGTGCGATCGATCACCGATCACGACACGAGCAATGTGATCGCCCTTCGCCTGCCGGTCGATCTGACCAGGGATCGCAACTGGCTGCTGAGCATTCGCGAGGACACCGAGCGCCGGCTGAACGAGGTCAAGGCGCTGCACCTCTCGGATGGGCCGCTGCCGCGCAGGATCTGGTGCATGGCGGGCTTCCGCTCCAATGGGCAGTTCTACACCGACCCGGCGATCGCCCGGATGGATTTTGAGATCATCAAACTGCTGGGGATGAACGGCTTCTGGGAGCAGAACGGCGGGCAGCCGGGCGAGCTGCGGAAGATGGCGGCGGCGCACGGCATCGACCGCAGCACGGTTTATTGGCGGTGGGTGGAAACGCCGCCGCGGGATGCGAAATTGGGCGGCGCGGTTCCGCTGAAGTGGGACTCGCTCCAACAGTACATCGATCGGTCGTATGCCGGCGGCGTGGCGCAAACGCGCAGGCGCAACCCGTTCGGCATGCCCACGATCGTCGCCGACCTGATGGACGAGCCCGACGGCCAGGGCTTCGACGGGGCCGAGTATCAGCAGGAGTTTCGCACGTTTCTGCGGCAGCGCGGGTTGTCGCCGGAGTTCTTCGGCAAGAAATCATGGGACGAGGTAGCAGCCCCGCGGCTGAACTGGCGCGAGTTTTTCAAGATCCGCGAGCAGGTGGCCGGGAAATCAAGAAGCGGGAATCAACCATCGCAGGTCTCCTCCCGCCGGCTCTTTTACTGGTCCGCGGTGTTCTGGAACCACTCGACCGCGCGACTGTATGCGCTGGCCACGCGGAAAGTGGAGGAGTTGGCGCCCGGGGTGGGCACGCGGGTGAATTTCGGGCCGCCCTGGTTTTATGATTACGGGACGCTGCCGCGGGGGATCGACGCCTTTGAATTCGGCAAGCTGCGCGGCGTGTCGCTGGGGTTCAACGAGGACTGGTGCGGCAACGGCAATCCGCGCGTGCCGATGGAGCTGAACACGCTGCTGATGGACTGGTCGCGCGCAGCCGCGCGGCCGGCCGAACCGCGGCTGGGCTGCTACATTACGCGGGATGCGAATCGTACGGCGGTCAAGCTGCGGACGTTCGCCTGCCTGGCCCGCGAGGCGAAGATCTTCGACTTTTACTACTACGGCCCGGCCTATACCTTCTTCGATCACTGGGCGGACAACTTCCCCATGGTCCAGGGGGTGGCCGAACTGACGCGTGACTTGGGGCAGGTCGACGAGATCCTGGCCGACGGCCGGGCGCCGCGGGCGCAGGTAGCCCTGCTGTATTCGAAAAGCTGGCCGGTCTGGAAAGCGGACGACACGGAGCAGTGCGAGCAGATGATGGTCTACCTGGCCTTGCTGCACGCGGGGCTGCCGGTGGACGTCGTGTCGGACGAGGAAGTGGCGGACGGCCGATTCGCGGCGCGGGGTTACAAGTGCCTGTACGTGGTGAACGAGTCGCTGCCGGCTGCGGCTTCCGAGGCAATCCAACAGTGGGTGCGCTCGGGCGGGCGACTGTGGTGCAGCGGCTGGGCGGCGATGCGCGATGAGTACAACACACCGACAGACGCCTGGAACCCGATGCTCGGCGCAGTCGCGCTCCTGGGAACCGGCGGGAGATCTGAACCAATTCGGCGAGCCAATCAAGGTGGACGACTGGCGCCGGCCGATCTTCGCGCGCGAGGCGACAATTATCCGCAATGATCCTTCAACGCGGCCGTACCAGACTGCTTACGGCGCGGGTCTGGTGTACGTCGCGCCGCGGACGGTTGGGAAGGATTACATGGACGGCGCGAGAGACGTCAAGGGGAAGCTGGCCAGCGCGATCGTGTTTCCGCCCGATCAACGGCGGGAGGCGATTACCGCGTTTGCATTGCAGGCCGGCGTGCGGCCGCCAGCGAGTGCGTCAGTCAGCCAGATTCTTGCCTGGCCGTTGTGGACGCAACACAACGGCGTTGTGCTCCTGGCGAATTTTACCGGTGAGGGGGCGGAAAAAATGATGGTGCAGTTCCACTCGCCAGTGCCCGTGAGCAAAGTACGATCGCTGCGAATGGGCGAGGTGAAGTTCACGGCGAAGGATCAAGCTGAATTCGAGCTGACCATGCCGATGCACGAAGTGACGGATGTGCTCGTGGTGGAGTGAGGCTATCGTCTTTTCCGCACCGAGGCGCGGAAAGTTTCGGTTGCATGCACGCTTCTTAGATTCCCGGATACCACTTCACGGCGTTTTCGTAATAGATTTTTTTCAGCACGGCCGCCGGAAGCGCCAAGCCGCGGGCTTTGAAGTTGGGTTTGATCTCGGGGAGCTCAATCTCCTGGTCGGTGGCGAAATAGCGATAATCGTTGCGGTAGACTCCGTCGAGATATTTCCTGTGGCCTTCCGTGGCCGAACCCTGCCCGTCCATTTCGTTATCGGTGCCGTAAAGCAGCCGGTCCTGGTACTTGATCAGGAAATTTCTCACTTTTCCCCGTTCCTGGGCCTCCAGGTGTACTACGCGGGCCGCCATGTCCACGGCCAGATTGGGATACTTTTCAAGCCGCTTGGCCAACTCGTTCACATCATATTCCAGGCTGCCCAGGTGGCATCCCACGAAGCGGAGATGGGGATGCTTTTCCAGGACGTGGTCGCGGGCCTTGATTTGCTCCCAGTAGCCGGGAATCTCGGGGTGCAGAAACCCATAGTACTGGGGATGTTCTTTGTAGTAGCCGCGGTCGCCGTCGACCGCCATGGATTCCATGGGGAGCCAACAATTGCGCGGCTCGGCAAGGTGCCCCACCAAGGTCTTGTTCCGGCTCTCGATATAGTCGAATATGGGGTCAAACCTGGCATCGTCGATCATGACATAGCGTCCGTCCGGGTCCTTGAGCACCATGCCGATTTCCTTCCAGACTTTGACGGCCACCGCTCCCCGGTCGAAGCCTTGCCCGATCGTCTTCAGGACGGTCTTTTGCCAATCCGCCTGGCCCCAATTCTCCAAATTGAACGAAGTAGCCCAAGCGATCTGCTGGGGGTAGCGGCGGTGGAGTGATTCCGCGACGGCGATTCTTTGCTGGAGATTCCCCCATTTCGTGCCGACAACGCAGATATCCAGCCATTTCAGGTTGTGTTTCCTGAGCAGGTCCACAAACAACTTCTCGTCGCCGGCGCCGTGTTCCGTGACGTGGGCGTGAGCGTCGATCTTGGGCATCCTTTCCAGCTCTTCCAATTGGTCGGCATCCGACCGCGATGCGGCGAGAACGATCGACAGCGATGCCAGCAGCCACAGTGCGAACAGATTGATTCGTTTCATGATTGATCTACCGGTCAATATTGTAGCTCGCAGGGCACTGGCCCGTCAACTGCGGCGGAAACCCCCTACGGTTCTTCGGCTTCTGTACCGGGTACAGGCGATAACCAAGTCCTTCCCTTGTTAGAGCACAGGAGCCGGCCATGAGACGGTCAGCCTGCCTCGCCCAGCAGGCATCGATCTTCCGGATGCTGGAGGGGCGGGTGGCGATGGAACGCCGTGGTGGGACTGGGCTGGACCAGTGGCGGAGATAACGCCGAGCTGCTATCGTGGAAACGTCACCACGGAGATCAATCCCATGAAGCGAAACGTCTTTTTGGCCGCCCCGGTCGTTGTCCTGCTGGCCGCTTTTCCCGCCGCCGGCGCGTCGCCCGAAGAAGCGGCAACCAAACTGCTGGAACGATTGCTTCCCGGCCGGTCGCAGCAGTTCGTCTTTCGGACCATTCCGCCGCAAGACGGCCACGACGTGTTCGAGCTGGAAAGCCGCGATGGAAAGGTCGTCGTCCGCGGCAATTCGGCATTGTCGATGGCCTTCGGGCTGAACTGGTACTTGAAGTATTATGGCCATTGCAATGTGTCCGTCAACGGCAGGCAGTTGAATCTGCCCAGCCCGCTGCCAGGGGTGGAGAAGCGATTTCGCCTGGCCAGTTGGGCCAAGTCGCGCTACCTGCTGAACTACTGCACTTTCGGTTACGTCAAGCCTTGGTGGGACTGGCCGCAATGGGAGAAGTTCATCGACTGGATGGCCCTCAACGGCGTGAATATGCCGCTGGCCGTTACCGGCCAAGAAGGCGTCTGGCAGGCGGTTTGCCACAAGTTGGGAATGACCGACCCGGAGATTGAGGCCTTCCTTCCCGGCCCACCGTACCTGCCCTTCTGTTGGATGGGGTGCCTGGACGGTCACGGCGGGCCGTTGCCAAGGGATTGGACGGCGAGACACGTTGAACTCGGCCAGAAGATCGTTGCCCGCGAGCGGGAACTCGGCATGACCCCGGTGTTGCAGGGTTTTACCGGGCACATCCCCCAAGTGCTGGCCAAGAAATTCCCCGGCACCCGGGTGCAGCGCATCCACTGGTGTGAATTCGATACGTGCATGCTCGACCCGCAGGACCCGCTGTTTCAGAAGGTCGCCATGCTGTTCATCGCGGAGCAAGCCAGGTTATTCGGCAGCGACCATCTGTACGATGCCGACTCGTTCATCGAGATGAGCCCACCCAGCGGCGACGTGAAGTACCTGGCCGGCATCGGCAGCGCCATCTACGCGGGCATGGCCAAGACCGACCCCCAGGCGGTCTGGCTGCTCCAGGGTTGGACCTTCATGAACCAGGCCCATTTCTGGAAACAAGACCGCATCAAGGCATTTCTCGACGCGGTGCCAAACGACCGCATGCTGGTTCTGGATCTCTTCTGCGAAAGCACGCCGGTTTGGAACACGACCCAAGGCTTCTACGGCAAGCCCTGGGTCTGGTCCTTCGTGTACAACTTTGGCGACACCACGGTACTTGGCGGCAGCGGACCCTTGGCACGCCTGAACGACCTGGCTGCCGCACGAAAGCACCCACTTGGGCAGAAGCTGCGCGGCGTGGGCATGATGATGGAGGGTTATGGACACAGCCCGCTGGTATTCGATCTGATGTACGAAATGGCGTGGCGGGACGAGGTCGAGCTGGCCGTTTGGATGCGGGAGTATCCGCGGTTGCGTTATGGGCGGAACAACGCAGATGCGGAGTCGGCCTGGCAAATCCTGCGGACCGGCATCTACAGCCAAGGCATCGGTGGTCAGACAACCCTCACCGCCTTCCCAACCGTGGGGCGCCAGTGCACCCGGTATCCTGCGACGATGGCGAAAATCTGGGAGTTGCTCCTGCGGGCCGAGAAGGATCTGGGCGGCACGGAGACGTACCACCACGATCTGGTCAATATCGCGCGGCAGGCCCTTTCCAATCACGCGGAGAAGATCTATGCGAGGACCGTGGCGGCGTACAATGCCAAAGACCTGGCCGCTTACGGGAAATCATCGCAGGAGTTCCTGCAACTGATCCACGACATCGACGAACTGTTGGCAACCAACGACGAGTTTCTGCTGGGGACGTGGCTTGAAGACGCCAAACGTTGGGGCCGAACCGACGCGGAGCGTGCCCGGCTGGAGTGGAATGCCCGCCGCGTGCTGACGCTGTGGGGAAGAACTCCGGCGCTGCGCGACTACGCTTGGAAAGAATGGTCCGGCATGCTCTCTGATTTCTACGCGAGACGCTGGGAGTTGTTCTTCCAACGACAACGGGAAGCCTTGGAGGCCAACAGGCCCTTCGACGAGCGCGCCTGCCATGCGGAATTGCTCAAACTGGAAGATCAATGGGCAAGCCAGACCCGGTGCTATCCCGCGCAGCCCGTTGGCGACAGCGTTCAGGTTGCGGGCAGGCTGTTTGCAAAGTACATGGCAAGGTGAATTCTGACGACATCCACATCACCACCGCCAGCGAGAAGGCCGCCCCGTAGGTAGAAGCGCCAGCGCATTGGTCGCAGCGTGATTATGAGGTTCCCATGGCGTACCCAACAAATTCCCGCGATCCCGGTTTTGGAAAAGAGCCGTGCGGCGCCCGGCAGGCCGTTCGCGCAACCTTGGCTGGAGAGCCCGTCGGCCGGGCCGTCGTCGGCCCCTTGGCTGTTCACTATTGCGCCACTTTGGCAGGCGTCTCCTTGCAGGACTACACCCTGCGTCCCCGCGTCTTGGCCGACTGCGTGATTCGCTACTACGAGCGATTCCGACCCGACGCCGTTTGGTTATCCGCCGACACCTGGGTGACCGCCCAAGCCATGGGAGCCAGCGTGGCATTTCCCGGACCTGGCCAACCGCTGGCAGGCGCCGGGGAGCCTTGTGTGCGGTCGGGCACCGACATCGATCGGATTCCGCCGCCGGAACCTGGCTCGCAGGGACGCTTTCCGCTCATGCTCGAGGCCTTGGGCTACATCCGCGACGCCTTGGGCGACGACGTGTTCGTCGTGGCCTGCTTCGACCAGTATCCCTTCTCGTTGGCTTGTGCATTGATGGGCATCCAGCAGGTCATGCTGCAGCTCATGGATGACCGTGCCCTGGTGGAAGCCTTGATGGAGAAGTGCAGCGAATATACAGTGGCCTACGCGCGGGCATTGGCCGCAGTCGGCGCCGATATGCTCAGCGGCGGTGATTCGCCTGCCGGACTTATCGGGCCGCGGATTTACCATGACGTGGCCTTGCCTTACGAACGCCGTGTCATTTCCGCCCTGAAGGACGAGCTTGCCCAGCCGGTTTCCCTGCATATTTGCGGTAACGCCATGCCGATCCTGGCCGACATGGCCGCCTCGGGCGCCGACGTGCTCGAACTCGACCAACATGTGGACATCGTCAGCGCCTGTCGCGTGATCGGACGCCAGGTCACGATTTGGGGGAACCTCGATCCCGTCGGCCTCCTGGTCCGGGGCACGCCTGACGAGGTCCGCAGCGCAACCCAAGACCTGATACACGCCGTCCACGGTTGCGGCCACCACCGGCTGGTCGTAAGTTCCGGTTGCACGCTTGCCCCCGATATGCCGGCAGACAACCTTGCAGCGTTGATCGAAACGGCGCGTTACTTCCGCGGGATCTCACGGATGTAGATGTTCTTGAACCACAGCGGGCCGCCGTGGTTCTGCAACTCGATCTGCTCCGTGGCATAGATCGGCTTGTCGCGCTCCCAGTAGTTCTCCAAGGTCACATTGTCGACGACCAACTCGCCGTTGAACCAGACCCAGACCTTCTCGCCGATCATCTTGATGCGGAACGAATTCCATTGGCCGATGGGCTTGTCCATCTTCTTGGGCGGATCGTGCGGATTCTCCTTCTTCTGGTTGTTGTACAGGCCGCCGGAGCCGATCTTGTTGTCCCAGATTTGCACCTGGGGGCTGCCGCGGAGATAGATGCCGCTGTCGCCACCGCGGTCGATCTTCCAATCCACGTACATCTCGAAGTCGCCGTAGAGCTTCTGGGTACATAAGTTGTCCCCCTTGCCGTCGAAGACCAGCACGCCGTCCTCGACTTTCCAGTGGGCGCGCATCCGCTCATCGGCCTTGGCCTGTGCAGCGGCCAACTGCTCCGGTTTCATCGTCGCGCGGACCTTGGGGTTTTCCGCCAACCCCTTCCAGCCGGTAAGATCCTTGCCGTTGAAGAGGGCCACGAAACCGTCGGGCAGGACGTTGTCCGCTGCCGGAGACGGCTTGGCCGCCACGATTAACACGCTGGTCAAACTCAGGTACAGCAATACTCGCATAGTAAAGTCCTCCATTGAAAAAAGTGTGCAACAAGGAATAAGATTGTAGCGTGTGACGACTGTACGATGTCGGCGCCTAGCGCACAAATTGCAGGTTTGTCGTGCCTGTGCCTATTCCAGGCTGGTTCGTGCTCATCGCAGGCAAGACAACGTCCCCCTGCGGCTTGAATGCGTCGGACTGGACATAGCGAATCAGCCCGTCCAGCAGGCAGGTTCCTTCCGGATGGCCCGAGAGCAGGTCCAGCCCAAAAGTCATCAGGACCCGGCCTTGCTTGACCCGTGCCTGTCCGGCGTAGAGAAAATAACTGTCCAAGCCTTCGCCGACGACAAACATGTCATCCGGACGGAGGCCCGCCAGGCTTGGCAGTTTCCGACCCGTTTTGAGGATGCGAAAGGCCAGCGGAGACAAATATCCCTCGTGTGGGAAATCGCCCAAGGCGGGGTGCCGGGCGAATGCGGTCCCGACTTGCTCTCCCATCGACCACCAGCCCAGGCTGACGTTGGGCTTGCCCGTCGCTGGGTTGATGAGGAGGACACGTTTGCCGGCTGCCAGGGCGGGAGCGACATCGGCTGAACCCAGGAACGAGATAAGCACTGGCGCCTGCCCGGCCCCGGGATCCCCGCTGGCAATCAATCCCGCATACAGCGACGCCAACTTGGGCAGCAGAGGCTTGGAAACGGCGATCCCCGTCACGCGCTGCGGTGCGCGTTTGGGAAAGAGCCAGAAGTCCCATTGGTTGCTGGCCAGCCCGTCCGCAAGCGAAACCCGCAACACCGCATGAACCGGCTTTTGCAGCTCAGGTATCACAAAGTCCGATTGCCCCAAGGACCGAACCGAGCCAAGGTCAACGTCGCCACCCTCGGCCGTTCCCTCGGCCAACAGCGCCTTGTCGGCGCAAACGTCCAAGCAAGCCTAGTGCCTTGTCACAGCTTACTTTTGGGATAGACCGACTTGAGTTTGCATCGGGCATCGTCAATTTTCATCTGCCAATCGACACCGCGTTGGGTACCGTTGACGTCGTCTGACCACGCACGAATCTGTTCGCGAAGCGATTTCAGATCACCTATTCGGCGATCCCCAATGGACTGACTTGTCATTGAGCTAAGTTCGTTCTCAGCAATGTTCAGCCAACTCCCGTGCTTGGGCGTGTGGCAGAATTCGATGCGGCGAACGTACTGGCGTGCTTTAGCTGGCGCGAATGCTTCGTAGAACGCACCTTTGGTATGCGTGTTCAGGTTGTCACTTACCAAAATCACTTTGTCGCACCTCTTGTAGCGACCGTCCAGCAGTCTCGCCATTTCGAGTGCCCAATCAACTTTCGTTCTCGACTGACGCGCGGTCGCCATTCGCCAACCTGCGAGGGGTTCCGTAAACATGAAAATACTCGCTGTCCCTGCACGCTCGTACTCATAATCAACGCGCCGAGGATGTTTCGCGGTAGCCTCGATTGGCTTTCGGGTCTCCTTGACCAACTGCACTGGCTGTTCATCCATACACAGTACCGGATGCGTCGGATCATACGGTTTTGCGTATATTTCTAACACTTCTTCCATGTTGGCCACAAATTCGGCATCAGCTTCCGGCGGAATGACCCAGTATTCAATCTTTCGATTCGTCATCCCGTTTTTTTTAGCGTACGCCGCACGGTTTCGTAACTGACCGCATCGACGATTTCCAGCTCAACAACCCTGCGAGCAAGCAGTCGGAGTGTCCAGTTGGCATAGCCTTTCGGTGGTGGGCCAAGGCGAGTGGCGATGATTTTCGCCTCTTGCTCTCCATCAAGTAATTTCTCGGTGGGCGGCTTGGCACGTTTCTTCCCTTCCAGAGTCTCTTGAAAACCGGATTCCACAAATCGTTGCCGAATTATCTCGACTGTCTGGCGACGACAACCGAAAGCCTCGGCGATGCGACTGTCGTTCCAAGCAGGACCGTCCGCATCCGCCTTCAACAATACCTGGGCGCGTCGCACCTTCTCGCCGCTGCCCTTAAGCTTCTTGACAACCTCCCGTAACGTGTGGCGTTCCTGTTTCGACAATCGTACGATATACATCTTCTGCACGGGGCACCTCCTTGTTCCCCGCACCTTCGCAGAAAAACCCCCAACGACCAATCCCAATTTTTAGCTGTGACAAGGCACTAGCTTGTTTCAACGGTTCGTCGCCATAGTGCGAGATCCAGAAATCAGCCCGCACCCGGTCACCCGAGACCGCGATCCGATGGCCTGGCTCCGTTCTGAGGAGTAGCACGGTGGCGGCATTGAAGACGCCGAATTCCCCCGGCGTGTAACCCTTCGATTTGGGTTCCCAGAACGGGTTGAGAAAACCCTGCGCGTGTAGGTGTTTCCCTGTTTGACCACCACATCCACGATGGTCCAGTAGTCATAGCCATTGCAGGCCGGGTCCATCCGGGCTGCTTCCAGGCCCTGCTTTTGGTAATGGCGCTGCAAAGCATGCGCGGCTTCCTGGCAGGCGTCGCCCCAGCGGCGGTTCAGCCCCGCATTGGCCAGCCATTGGTTGCGCAACTCCAAGGGAACCGGAGGCAGCATGACACCGGAGAACTTCGCTGCCAGACGCGGGTCTTGCTTCACCGAGAGGTTGAGATATTCATGGGCGACAAAGGGGGCATCGCAGGGAAAACTGCCCGGTTTCCAAACCGTGATGGGACCGTTCCTGAAATCGGAGTTCTCGCGGGTGTTGAAGCCCCCGTCCTGGTGAAGAACCAGCCGGTCAGGGTCGAGCTGTTTGATGAGCTTGTAGATCTCGATGCCGAGCGGCCGTCCCAACAGCCCTTCGTTGCCCATGCAGTAGGTGGCCAGCGAAACGTAGCGGCGGTAGTGCGTGATCAGTTCCTTCAAATCCCGGATCGGATCAAAGGTGAAGGCCTCGGTGGGATAATCGCCATAATAGGGAAGCTCCGGCTGCACGAGGACCCCGGCCTCATCGGCGGCCTCGAAATACTCCGGCAGTTCGCAGTGGGTGTGCAGGCGGACATAGAGAAATCCGGCCTGCCGGGCCGCCTTGAAATGCCGCAGATGCTCTTCGCGAGAAGCGGGGGAGACCAGGGTCAGCGGATAGACGAAGTCGTCGCCGTACCCCCGCACGAAGAACGGCTTGTTGTTGAAAAAGAAACGCTTGCCACGAACCTCCAATTTGCGCACGCCGAACCGCTCTACCCAGCCGTGAACCGGCTGGTCGCCGTCACACAAGACCAGCTCGGCGAGGTACAGCGCGGGCGAATCAGGCGACCACGGCTGAAATCGCGCCAGCGGAATCCGGCAGGTCAGCTCGGCGGTTTTTCGCTGCGAATCAAACTCAATGTTCTCGGTCCGAGCACCCGCCGGCTGGCCATCGCTGGTCTTGAGTCTCACCCGCAGCACCGGCTTCTTCAGCACGCAGACTGCATTGCTGTAGGCCACGGTCGCATGGACCTCGGCCGCCTGGCGATCGAAATCTCCTCGGACCCATGCGTAATCGATCCGCGCGTCGGGCGTGGCTTCCAGTTCAACATCGCGGTAGAGGCCGCCAAAGCGGTGGGTGCTGCTGAACAAACCCTTCCGGCTGGGCAGGACGTTGTTGACCTCGGCCACGACAACGGCCTGCGCCCCCGCCTGAACGAGATCGGTGATGTCGTACTTGTAGGCGCCGCAGTAATTATCGACCCACGCCACCGGCGTCTGGTTGACCCAGAACCAGCCTTGCGACCGAACGCCGCCCACTTTGAGCCAGATCCGCTGTCCGCGCCATGCCGCGGGTATCGTGACGGTTTTTCGGTACCAGGCGTCTCCCTTGTAAACCCAGCGCAAGGGCTTGGCACAATGATCCCACTTGCAATCCCAGGAATCTCCCATGCCCGGCACCCCCACGCCCTGTGCCTCCCAACAGCCGGGAACTTGAATAGCGCGGGCTCCCGGCCAGGGCCTGGCATAAAAGGCATTCCAGCCCGGATGACGAAGCGGGGCCGTTTCCCGGGTGACGAACTCCCACTCGCCACGCAGCCGCAGAACGGATTGTAGCGGCCAGGTCACAACCGGATTCACCACGGCAGGCAACGCCGGTCGCCCGCCCCAGGTCTCAACCCCGGTGAGCCAGTCGGTCTTCTCGTCAGCCAGGACGGCAGTTCCCTGGAGTGCCATCGCGAGTAAGAGAATCACAAGGGCCGTTCTGAAAAAACCCTTCGAGGCGGAGGAGGCGGTCGCACCCGCGAGAAATAACTTGTCGATTTTGGAAAATGCCGGCGCCTGCGGCGAGCAATCATCTGCGGTGGCGAGTTGTATCAGCGCAAAACGCCTGAAAAGAGGTTTGAGGTAGTGTTTCATATCACGAATCGTTCCTTTCCCGGGAGTGACCGCGAGTCCCGATTCTCCTCAATCTACCGGGTGCACACCCGGTGTCAAGACTCCTTGTTCTGGTAGGACACGAACCGGTTCTTGGCGATGGCGAGCAACATTAGGAACGCCCTGCGGGGTCCTATTCTGGATCGAAACAGTGGCAGGTTATGAGCCGCTTCGTTAAGATAGGAGGATTATTGCTGCTCGGAGCGTTATTCGAGCAGGGTCGAAATGAGAAACACCGGACTACTGCCTTTCCATGTTCAAACAGCTCGTCATCCTCGCGCTAAGGACACCACTCATGAAACTCAGGACATCGGCCCTTTACACCCTCGTCGCCCTGCTGGCGCCTCCGCTGGCCGCCGCGGCAGAACAACGTGTCGAGGCGAACCGGATGGTCCAGTTCGTCTTTACCTCGGAGAAGATCTACAACGACCCGTTCAATGAGGTCGAACTGGTGGGCGTCTTCCGCACTCCGGAGGGCCGGGAGCTGCGCGTGCCGGCCTTCTGGGCGGGCGGCCAGGTGTGGAAGGTCCGCTACAGTTCGGCCACCGTCGGTCTGCACACCTTCCGCACAGAGTGCAGCGACACGACCAATCGCAATCTGCACGCCGTGACAGGCCGGGTCGAAGTGGTTCCCTACCAGGGCGACAATCCGCTTTACCGTCACGGGCCAATTCGCGTGGCGGCTGACCACCGGCATTTCGCGCACGCGGACGGCACGCCCTTCTTTTGGCTGGGCGACACGTGGTGGATGGGTCTCTGCCGGCGGCTGCACTGGCCGGAAGATCTCCAAGCCCTGGCGGCTGACCGCAAGTCCAAAGGCTTCAACGTGGTGCAGATCGTGGCCGGGCTGTACCCGGACATGCCGGCCTTCGACCCCCGCGGCGCCAACGAGGCCGGCTTTCCCTGGGAGAAGGACTACGCCCGCATCCGGCCCGAGTACTTCGACCAGGCCGATCGCCGCCTCCAATACTTGGCCGACGAGGGTTTCGTGCCGTGCATCGTGGGGGCCTGGGGCTATCACTTGCCATGGCTGGGCACGGAGCGGATGAAGAAGCACTGGCGTTATCTTGTCGCCCGCTATGGGGCGCTGCCGGTCGTATGGTGTGCGGCCGGCGAAGTGACCATGCCCTGGTATTTGTCCAAACACCGGGACCAGGACGTGAAGTTGCAGAAGGAAGGCTGGACCGAGATTTCGCGTTACATTCACCACGTAGACCCGTTCGGTCATCTGCTCACGCTGCACCCGTCGTGGCAGACTCCCACGCGGGCGAGCGTGAGCGATCCGAGCGTAGTGGACTTCGAACTGCTGCAGACGGGCCACGGCATGCACGAGGTCATCGGGCCGACGGGGGCGCAGATCCGTGCCGCCCGGGAGACCCCGCCCGCCGTGCCGGTCATCGACGGAGAGCCGTCCTATGAGAACCTCAACGGGCAGATTCCGGCCGAGGTTTGCCGTACGCTTTTCTGGGTCTGCATGACCAGCGGCGCCGCGGGCCACACTTACGGGGCGAACGGCATCTGGCAGGTCAATCGCCGCGAGCAACCCTACGGCCCATCGCCCGGCGGGCACAACTGGGGAACGATGCCGTGGTCCGACGCCATGAAACTGCCCGGCTCGGCGCAAGTGGCCTTCGGCAAGAAACTCTTGACGCAATACGAGTGGTGGCGATTCCAGCCGCACGCCGAGTGGGCGGCATTTGCCGATGCACCGTCGTTGGCACTGGACGGTCGCCAATTCGTCGGGCCTCTGGCCACAGGGATCCCCGGCGCGGTACGCGTGATCTATGTGCCCAAACGTGCGACGATCTCGGTCCGCGACCTTGGTCCGCACGCCGCATATCGCGCCGTGTACTTCGACCCGGTGACCGGCAAGAAGAGCGAATTGAGCGAGGTCCGTGCCGATGCTGCCGGGGCGTGGACGTGTCCGCCCCCCGGGGAGTGCGAACATGATTGGGTGATCGTTTTAGAGCCTGCAAACCAGGCGCCGTCACAGAATGGCCGTCCCCATTCAAAACAGCCGTAAGTATCCGAGGAGCGGGATGCGGACCTCGCGGGAAGACATGGCCTTTTGCAGGGCGCGGTTCGCGTTTTCGCGGATGCGGGCCTCGTTGCGGGCCAACTCGTAGTTGATAAGCTGCCGGATCTGGCGCCGCACGGCCTCCAGTAGGTCGTTGGAAAGCTCCAGTCGCGAAAGCGATATATGCAGATCGCTCACTGTCGGCGGGTCGAACTGCACATCGTTGCCGACGTGCCGGGCGACCACTTCAGCCACGGCCGAAAGCTGGACCGTCATTTGATACCCGATCGAAGCGCTCGCCACGCCCGATAGCTTGCCCTGCACCCGGCCGCGAACCGGCAAGCTGGCATCGACTGCCAGCAAGATCATGCCTGGGCCACCGTCGGCGTAGTTGGCCAGAAGCGACATGGCGGGGATGCGGATGTCGGCCTGCCCGTCGAGCTCCGCCTGGATGCGGTATTCCTCCGTGATCCCGATCACCTTGTGCCGCTTCATCCGCTTGGGGTCTTTGAGCGTAGGAGCCGGCAGATCAAGGTACTTCTCCGTTTCGTGCTTCTGTGTCTGGTCGTACTTCTTGCCCGCAAGTTCTTCTGTCGCCAGAGCGCGGACCACCGCCGGCAACGCCGTCTGGAGGATGGCAGGCAACTCGCGAAGGCGATAGATTTCCACCGTTTCGCGCAAGGCTGGAGCGGTGGACGTCTTGGCGCGGCAGCATGTTCGGCGGCCGGAGCGAAGACCAGGAATGCGCTGGAGCCATGCGGGCGAAAGGCAAAACGGTTCGCCCCGCTGGGCACAAGCTGGAAGGTCTCGCGGTCGGTCGGTTGTGTCCCTCCAGCACCGAAGCGGGGCGTGTGGCCATCGTGGGGATCAGGCATGAGAAATCGACCGCCCGGCCCTTGCAAGGCAATTTCTTGCTTCCCACGCGAAACCAACTCGAAGGTTTGCTTATCCAACGGCAAGAAGGAGTCGGCGCGGAGCCCGCCGTCATTGGTCGTGCGGAGGAACCGGCCGTTGGCCGCCCGCAAAGCGACCTTTTCGGCCACCGCAGCCGGCGACATGGCCAGGATCAGAACTGCGCAGAGGGAGAAAACGGTGCTACGGAACATGTTGGTATTATACAATATCGGCTAGACCCACGGTTGAATCGGAGGAGAGAAAGAGGTCTTCGGGCCCCGAAACTTAATGTTTGACGTGGCATTTACCAGTCACTAAAATGACGATTGCGTCAGGAGTTGAACCATTGTCGATCCACGCGGGAAAGAGATCACCGCCAATGAGCAGAACAGCAAAGAACATTTTCGGCAGCATTCTCTTGTCACTGGTTGTCTCGGCAACCGCCGCGTGTGCCGCGGATTGGCCGTCGTGGGGTGGACAGCCGTCGCGCAATATGGCCTCCGAAACCGAGAAGGGGCTGCCGGACTGGTATTCTTTCGGCAAAAAAAGTGCCCATGACGCAATCGATCTATCCACCACGAGAAACATCAAATGGGTCGCTAAGCTCGGCAGCAGGACCTTCGGCAGTCCGGTAGTGAGTCAAGGCAAGGTTTTTATCGGCACGGCTGGCGATTCGTCCTCCGATGCCTCGCTACTTTGCTTTGATGAAAAAACAGGGCATGCGTTAGGGAGATTTATCTGCGGTTCTTCGCAAGCCGATAACTTTGGGGTCTGCTCGACGCCGACCGTCGAGGGCGATCGCGTCTATTTTGTGGCGCCGGACCCGAAGGTGGTGTGCCTGGATCTGAAGTCATGGCTCAAATCGTCCGCCGCGGCCAGCGGTGCGGATTCGGCCCGGCACGTTGTGTGGCAATATGACATGGCGAAAACATTGCATGTCATGCAGCATCATGTCGCCAGTTGCTCCGTTCTGGTGCATGGCGATTTTGTGTATGTTTGTACCGGCAATGGACGTTTTATGAACACGGGAAGGCCGTTCTATCCACTGACCCCCAGCTTGATCGTGCTCAACAAGCATACCGGACAACTTGTCGCGCGCGACGACGAGCAGATTGGCGAACAGCTTTGGCGGGGGCAATGGTCGTCGCCGTCGCTGGCGACGGTAAACGGAAAAGCACAGATCCTCTTTGCCACCGGCAGTGGCCTCTGTTATGCGTTTGAACCGGTTGATCCGGCGGCGAAGGTCACTCCCGAGCGTTGGACCACGGCCACGCTGCGCGGTCCGATTGTGTACTTTATCGATGTCACAGGCAAGAACACGGCCGGACTCTCCCCCGCAGAATACGCCCGGAAGTTCAGTCTGCCCTCCTCCAAGCAAAAGCCGTCGCTGCCGCTGGAATTCCGTTATTCGATCGGCTCGCCGGCCACGACGCCGGTCGATTCCATTCCCACGGCCAAGGTGCCTGACGTGCCGATCCTGAAGAAGATCTGGTGGTTCGATTGTCTTCCAGCGGAATACAGAAATGCGTCGTTTTATGCGCACGACGCCAAGGGAGACGGCCAAAAGCATCCCTGCGATATCATCTCCACGCCGGTATTTTACCGCAACCGGGTTTACGTGGCGATCGGCGGGGATCCGAATCATGGTAGCAAGGACAGCCGAGGAAACCTGGTTTGCATCGATGCGACCAAGACCGGGGACGTCACCCGTAGCGGCAAAGTCTGGAATTACGACAAATTGAATGCGACGCTGACCACCGTGTCCATCGCCGACGGGTTGCTGTTTGTCATTGACGAAGCCAGTGTCATCCACTGCCTGGATGCGGATACCGGGCAGAAATACTGGACCTACGCCCTCAAAAGCGATCGCGGCCTGTTAAGTTCCGCCCTGCTGGCAGTGGACGGCAAGTTGTTTGCCGGCAAGACCATCCTGGCGGTGAGCAAAACACTGAAAACACTCGGCGCCATCGAGGGAAGCACGTTCACCAGTTGCAGCGAGCCATGCGTTGCCAATGGCGTTCTCTTTACGGTCCATGGTGAATGGTTATGGGCGGTGTGCGACAAAGGGGAGAAAATACCTGCTAAAGCCATGGACGCACAGGAACCCAAGGTTGCATCGGTAAGGTCGTACAGCACGCGTTTCCCGCTCAACGAAGATCCCATCACGGAGGGCGGGAAGTGGCTTAACGGCGCAAAGGACGGCATGGACTGGTACAACGTCGTCACCAAGAACGGGGTAGCCTACGGAGCGATGAGCAAGGGAGCTTACACCGATCCCACCGCACTGCTCGCCGGCGCATGGGGCAAGAACCAGACCGTAAAGGCCAAGGTCTCCAGCAGGAAGCAAACGGAGAAGTACTACCAGGAGGTCGAAATCCGCCTCCGCAGCACGTTATCGCCGCAGCACTGTACAGGGTACGAGGTGTTCTGGCGATGCCTGAAGACAAAGAATGCCTACGCGGAAATTGTCAGGTGGAACGGGAAGGTCAAGGATTGGACTTCGCTGCAAAAGCACACGGGTCTGCAATATGGAGTCAAGGACGGGGACCTGGTGAAGGCCACGATTGTTGGCAATGTTATCAAGGGATACATTAACGGCGTCGAAGTCATATCCGCCACGGACAACACCTACAAGGCGGGCAATCCGGGAATGGGGTTCAATTACGGCGTTGGCGAAAGCAATGCCGACTTTGGATTCTCGTCCTACGAAGCGGACAGCTACAACGACTGACTGCGGGGAAGAGCCTACAAGTAAATTGTGCCAGGAGGACTTCTCGATGCGACTCTCCCAGGACCAGCTTCACCGGTACCATGAAGATGGCTTTGTCATTGTCCGCGACTTCTTTCGGCTGGGGCAGCTCCAACCGGTGATCGAGTGGATCAACGGCGTGGTCGACGAGTTGGCGGAAAAGCTCTACACCGCCGGCAAGATCCGCGACAAACACGCCCACGAGAGTTTCTATACGCGGCTGACGAAGCTCGAAGAGGAATTCCCCGGTGCGGCCGTGCTGGTCCATATCCACGGGATCCTTGGACAGCCGCTGGCGGATTTGTGGGCGTCGCAAGGGCTTCTCGACATGATCGAGCAGATCCTCGGCCCGGAGATCGCCGGGCATCCCGTGTGGAACCTGCGTGCGAAAACGCCGTTCAATCCCTTGGCGACCGTCCCCTGGCATCAGGACACGGCCTACCTGGCGCCCGGCGCGGAGCAAACGCTCCAACCCACCGCCTGGATTCCGCTGATCGACGCCAATGCCCTCAACGGTACGCTTCAGGTGCTCCGCGGTGGCCACCGCACCGGTAGGGTCTTCCGGCACCGGCAGCACGACAAGTCCTGGTATCTCCGCATCGCCGATGACGACCTGCCGGAGGGGGAAGTTGTCACCTGCGAGATGCCCATGGGCTCACTGCTGTTGATCAACCAGCTTATCCCGCATTGCAGTACGGAGAATTTTTCGGACAGGATCCGCTGGAGCGTGGACCTGCGTTGGCAGCGGCCTGACGAACCGTCGGGCTTTGAAGACGTCAAGGAGTGCATCCTGATGCGGACCGCCAAGGTTGCGAACTATCGGATCGACTGGACTGCCTGGGCCGGAAAGAACCGCATTGCCGCGGCGATGGACGAGAAGCCGAGCGATCCCTTCGACACCACGGTCACGGGCCCTTGGCTGCACCGCTGGAGCGAGAAGGGGAGTTGAGCGGACTGTTCCTGCAGATGCTCGATGCGGTCCGGCGGCAACGGCCGGATATCGAGTTTGTGGAGCCGCATACACTGCTTGACCTGCTGCGACGGCGGCTCCTTGAACAACGGGCTAGCAGCCCGTTCCAGTCAAAGAATCTTTGGGATCGGCCTGGGACGGGAGGCTGGCCTTGGCCCACCCTATGCGGCCAGGCATGGTTCAATTTGCCAGCCTCTAAGGTAACACTGTAGGGATCGCCCTCCGTGGCGTTCCGCTGGTCACGGAACGCCTTGATCGTAAGCTTGCCAACTGCTGTCACCGCGAGCGGCTAGGGGTGACATGCGACCCGGCCTCATCGGTTGCTAGCGGTTGGCAATGTTATGATCGAGGCCCTCGGCCTTCCGCCAGGTCTATAACCTCCCTTGTGCTTGTGATTAACGGATTTTCTTTTAATTACCGGGGCGCGCTTGCGCTCCGTTTCAAAAAATGGTGAAGTAGGGGTGACAGGTTTTCGATGTCCTGGTTCATTTTTTGCAACAGGTGGGAAGCGGGCGGGGAACTTGATGCCTTCTTTACGCTGGTTTTTTTGGGGGTCCGGAACCGCGGCCGGAATAACTCTGCCGGGCCTGTATGCAAACTTTGCAACAACCTGTTGCATCCGCACTTTACCACCCATAGGGATAAGTTCAAAAATAATTCCGAGCGATGAGCCGAACCTTGATCATAAGTTTGCGCACCGATGGCATTGCTAGCCCGGATTATTCATAAGTTTTCGGACATCGGACGTGGCCTCCCAACTGGTGGGGTTTCGGAGTGAGGCTGGCCATTTGTTGAGGCACTGAAGAGATAATGCCCCCTTTCCCCCAACCGCGTTGGAGCGGACGAGGCATGGAATCGATGGGATTGCTTCCGCCATCAACCGCTGTCCGCGGTGGGCTGCCGTCGTTCCAGAAGATGCTGGACGACTTTCCGGAACTGTTCCAGATAGGGCCAACTTGAGGAGAGTTCCACGATCACCCGGCGAGCGCTCTGACGCACACGAGCGGCGACCTTGATGAAGCGCGTCCGCCATGTACAGGGTTGACCTTCTCCCAAGGGATCGTGTTCACGGCGGCGGTTGTGCCATTGGTGGCGCTGGCGGCCGCCGAGAGCTTCGGTGGGCAACTCTTCGTGTGGCACCAAGGCCGGCGGCGGATCAGCGGCAACATGCCGGAAGTAGATCAACAGATTGAGAGCTGCCGCGTGCAGGTACAGCCGGAAGAGATTGGCAAAGTAGCGATGATCGCTGAGTCGATCTGCTTGCAAGCCGCGTTTGAGTTCTTTGTTGCGGTTCTCACTCTCGCCCCGATCGGCGTAGGCATCGTACGCGGCACCGGGCAGAACGAACGCTCCGGGACGGTTGGTGACCACGGCGCGTCGATTCGTGCCCTGCGCATGGGCTTCGCATTTTATGACCACCCAACGCTCGCTTGACCAGGACTGTGCCTGATACCAGAAGGCCATGAAAAGGCGTTGCGGTTGGCCCGTCTTTTCCCATTCCGCCACGGCGTTTTCCAGCAGAGAATCGCTGTCTTTCTTCAGCCGCGCATTCATGCCGATGCCCAAGGTATAGTCGATATTCAGCTTCTCGCAGGCTTCATACATCGTGGGCGTGCCGAAGCCGCTGTCGCCGCGGAGGTGAATCCGCACGTCGGGCCAGGCCTGCCGCAAACGCCCGACCACATAGGCCAGATCATCCTGGGCGCCCAGCGTGGCATGTGCGGTGCCATGCAGCAGGCAGACAGTCAACACCAAGTCGTTCTCGGCGCAGGTGATGACTCGCGGCAGGTACTGATGCTGTTCGTAATAACCGTGATAGAAACTCAAGTGTTGCTGGCCGTGGGTCGGGTCGTCAAAGGGATCAATGTCCAACGTGAGGAACCTCGGCGGCTCGGCGAAGGAGGCGATGAACTGGTCGAGAAACATGTCCTGAAGAGCAAAGAAGCTCTTCGGCTCGATGGCGTTCTCGAAGCGGGAAAGGGTGGGCTGGCTGGCCAGATCGTCGCCATCGATCGAGCGCCCGCAGATCAACTTGAAGATCGGATCGCTACGCAACACGTCGTGGTCGTTCTGGTCGACGTAGTCGGCCAAGATGCCGAAGATCCGGGCCCGCGTCATCTCCTCAAAGGTGTGGCCTACGTAGCTCGTGTGCCGAGAATCGGTCAAGGCTTCAGCGAACTGCCGGGTCAGTCCCAACTGCTCATCGAGTTGGCGAATGGGCAGCAAACCGGCGTCACTGGAGACCTGGTCGGTCGAAGGTTCAATCACGACCGGCGTCGAGCCGAGGAAATGGAGTGACATCTGCCAATCAGGCTGTATAATCATCTTCGCCCCTTTCTGGAGTGGACAAGTTGCTTTTCATACAACAACTTAGATGCTCCAGAGGGTAAAGCTTCGTCCAACCCGTCCATGGGGGTGTGTTAAAGAAATTGATCTGGTGTGGTTTGATCGGTTTGGGTAAAGCGTGGCCTCATGAGTGCCGCGTTGTTAGAACAGCCGACCGAGACGCTAGGGACGGTGGTCTCCTGTGAGAATTGTCCCGCTGTTCAGCGTCTCGAGCGGGCGTTGGAGAAGCTGACGTTAGAGTTCCGTTGCGAAGTGGGCTATTGGAAAAGCCGGCATGCTGATGCCGTGAAGCGCATCGAGCAGTTGAAGGAGGAACTTGACCAATCCCGGGGCGAGACGCGAGCCCTTCAAGACAAGCTTTTTGGTCGCAAGTCGGAGAAGTCTGCCCGCAGCGACCGTTCCAACGATTTATTCGATCCCGAAGAAGTCTCGGCTGCCGGGAAGAAGCGCAGTGCGCAGCCTGGCCATGCTGGACACGGGCGGCACGATTATTCCCATCTGCCGGTCCAGGAAGAATTCGTCTCATTGCCGGAAGAAGCGCTGGCCTGCCCGCATTGCGGAAAGCTAGCCGCAATGATATCTGACACCGAGGATTCGGAAGTGACGGAGATCGATGTGCGGCCACATCGGCGGCGGATTCGACGGCGACGGTATCGGACGACATGCAATTGCGATTTCACACGGCGGACGCTGACGGCTCCGCCGCCACCCAAGCTGATCCCCAAAGGCAACTACGGCATCTCGATTTGGGTGCATGTCTTGTTAGACAAGTACTCATCGTATCGGCCCACGGAGCGGTTATTGGGGCAACTCGAACAGTACGATCTGGACTTGCCGGCGGGCACGGTGAACGACGGGCTCAAGCGGATCGAGCCCATATTGACGCCAATCTACAATGCCCTCTGCGAACGGAATCGGCAGGGCAGCTTCCATCAGGCCGACGAGACCCGTTGGCGGGTTTTCGTGATTTTTGACGGGAAAAAAGGCTACGGTTGGTGGTTGTGGATGGTTCTCGGCGAGGACACCGTGATCTATCTGCTCGATCGCAGCCGGGGGCACGAGGTGCCGGAAGCACATTTTGGTCCGGCAGCTTCGGGGACATTGGAAGTCGATCGGTACTCGGGCTACAAAGCCATGGCGCTGGTGAAGTCGGGGTTGATCGTGTTGGCGTTCTGTTGGGCGCATGTACGGCGGGACTTCGTGGGAGTAGGCAAAGGCTGGCCGGAGTTGACGCCTTGGGCGATTGCCTGGCTGCGCCGTATTCGGCATCTCTACCAAGTCAATCGAGAACGTCTCCAGCACCCTCATGACTCAGCTAAGTTTCAAGAGCAACAGGCGTTGTTAGGTGGGGCGATGGAGGCGATGCACTCCGAGGCGGTGAAAGAACTCGCCGATCCCAAACTCCGCCAACCGTGCCGTAAAGTTCTGGATAGCCTCGAAGATCACTGGATGGGGCTGACTCGGTTCGTCGAAGATCCAAGAATTCCGATGGACAACAACGCGTCGGAACGAGAAGTACGCGGCCCGGCCGTGGCACGGAAGAACTTCTACGGTTCCGGCTCCTTGTGGAGCGGCCGTCTGGCAGCGATGATGTTTTCGCTTTTCGCAACGCTGGTCCGCTGGAAAATCAATCCGCGACGGTGGCTGACGTGGTACTTTGAAAATTGTGCAGCCGCCGGTGGAAAGGCACCCGAAGACATTCAATCGTTCCTGCCCTGGAATCTCTCCGACGAGCGTCGGTCGGCTTTGGGCGTTCCAGCAACCACTCCTTCGCCCGACGACACCTCCTGATGCCCTTGTCGGTCCTGCGGACTTGTCGCAGATTCCAGACTCCTTCTCCTTTGCCTCCCCCTTATCGGAGCGGATTCGTCCCTGGGCGAATCCCTGCGCCGACGGGTTGGACGAAGCTTTACTCCAGAGGGGGCAAGAATTCCCTAGATTCTTGAATAATCCGGGCTAGCAGTTGGCCAGGTTATGATCAAGGCCGTCACGGAACGCCACGGAGGGCGTTGCCTACAGAACTTCGGCCGGCGAAAGTGTTACCCTGGTTTGAACCATGCCTGCGGCCAGCCGGTGTTGGAAGCCTCATTTCCGACGGCTTTCCGACGAGTTGGTATCCAAGATCGCGATCTCGGAGTCTCCCAGGGGGGAAATAAGACACAAGTTGGGCGGATCAGCCCAGCATCGGAAAACGAAGCGTTTCTGGCTGAACCCCTACTGATGGTGTTTGGCGCGAAGGTGGGGGTGACCGACGCTGCGCTACGATTGGGATCGATGGCACTTTACTCCGAAAAAATGGTGGTGTTTTCTGGGACTCCGCGCCTTGCCGTTGAATCGCGGGCCCGTTCTCAGGTCCATTCCTGAACTCAGCAGGCACGGCCGGTCTTGGAGCGGGATTTGCGCGGGAGAAAGGCCACGTCTATTGGCCATCCTCGGCAAACACGGCGTCCAAGGCCAGGATCGCCACATCCTTCTTACGCTGCTGGCCTGAACTATCCAGACCGTTTGCAGTCTGCCCTAGCCAAGCCAGGTTCCCGGCAGCGCTGTCGGCGATCGAAGACCAGGCGACCCGCTCCGCCGCAATTGTGCTCAACGCGACGGAAGAGGCGGACCTGCTTGGCTTGTTCGTTTGTGGACCGCGAGCCGAGGCCGGTAGCGGCCATGTAACTGCCACGGTTCCCGGCCGGTAGGATAGTTTTTCAACCTCTCTTGGAAGCGATGGCGAAAGCGTCGAAATGTCCGGCGCTGCCAGCGGCGCATTGGCCGGCCCGCCGGGCACAACGCCGGGCGTGGAAGTTGCCGGCGCCGCGGCAATGGCGGAGGCGGATTCGGCGCCTTCCGGGGTCGAAACACTCGCCCCGGCTTGACTCGGGTCGAAGATGAAGACCCCGCCCGCGCCGACCGTCAGGCTCGTGCCGGCGGGCAGCGCTGCCGAACTGGTGACTGTGAGCGTGCCGACAAGAACGGTCGTGTCGCCGCCGTAGCTGTTGGCTCCGCTGAGCACCAACTTGCCCGGCCCGGCCAGGGTTAGCGAAGCGCTGCTGCCACTCACCGTATTCGAGATCGACAACGTGCTGCCGGCCGCGGGAACGATATTGACGCTGCTTTGCATTTGCAAAGGCGCCGCGATCGTGTGGCTGCCGCTGGAAACCGTCAGCGTGGCTTTGCTGGAACCGTTGCTCAATTGGATGGCCCCGCCCGTGCCCGCGGCGATGGTATATCTGGTGGCGCTGTTGAACGTCATTCCGGCCAGGCTCGGGTCCGCACCGTTGAGACTCACGGTGGTTCCGGTGGAAGCGAAGAGGACCGTGTCACCGGCAACGCCGCGCAGTCCCGGTGGTGAAATCGCCGTCCCGGAAGTGGAACCGGTCCAATTGGCGCTCGTCCAGGAGCCGGCCGTAGTGGAACTCCACTGGGCGAGGCCCGGATAGGTCACCATCGCCGACCCGGTCGTGCCGCCGCTGCTTGCGCTGACCGTAGCGGACCCGGACATATAGGGCGGCATGTAGTTGCCGCTGGCGCTGATTTGCCCGCCGTCCACGACCGACCAGGTGAAGGCAGGTTGATTGCCCAACGGGCTGCCGGACGGATTGAGGGCCACGGCCGAAAACTGTTCCGCGCCGGTCGTCGCCAGGTTGTTCGAGGCCAGCGCGACGGTGATGCTCGTTGGCTTTTGCGCTAGGTCGAGAACGGTCATCGAATAGGCCGGGAACGTATAGCTGAAATTCGCGCCGCTCAAGCTCAAAGTCGTGTTGGCATCTGACAAGGCCGACGCCCCGCCACTACCCGGGAGGCTCTGCGCCGTGTCCTGGGTCTCGCCATATTGCCAGACCTGCGCCGTGCCCGCCGGCTGGAAGCCCGTCAGATTGAATTGCTCGGTCAGACTGGCAGCCGGATTGACGTTGATCACCAGGAGGGCCAAATCGCCGTCAGATTCCTTGACCGCGTAGACGTCCAAGTCGCTGTAGCTGCTCGTGGCCGACACGACCTGTCCGCCGCTTTGAATGATTTTGGACGCCAATTGCAAGGCATAATAGCCAGGATAGGCAGTGTAGGGGCCGGTGGCCGGGGCGCCGTTGCGGTTCTTCGGATCACCCAGTTGCCCGTAGTCGCCGCCTTCCCGCCAGCCATACAGCAAATTGCTGTTGTTATGGCAGCAACTCGCAGGCCGCTTTATGCAGCCGTAGCATGCTGTGCATCTTTGCCATATAGACGCGACTGTTCTGTCGTAACACGGTAGGTGATGAACTGATCCCAGAGGTCGTTGAGGTAGATGGCTCTGCAGCGAGAGGATTGCTTGAGCCCCTTCCAACTCCCAACGCATCCCGGTGCGCTCCATGCGGTCCTTCACCAGGTGCTTGCAGGCGCCTTCCGCCACGCCACTGGCAATCGGGTAGCCTGCCGCCAAGTATTCGTCATAGCGCATGTGTTCCTGGTTGTTTTCATAGTACGTAATCGCGGACTCCACGGTGGTCTTGTTCGCCCCCTTCAGCTTGTAGGCCTTCACCAAGGGACGGAGGTTGCGCAGCACGTAACCGACCTTGCCTTGCAGCAGCATGCGCAGATGATGCGTCACGAATTCTCCCGCCTCCGCACTCTCCTCCGCATACAGGCAATGGGCCACCTCCCAGAGCCGTTTCAACGCGTGGAACAGGTCCAGAATCCATATGGCCTCGGGAAACCATTCTGCCGCCAACTTCCACAACTGGCGTTCCCCATCCATGACACAGATGCACGGCTTCTTGTTTGCCGGGTCCCGCCGACAACACTCCATAAGAATCTCGAAGAACAACATCGGTGCGGCGGCCAACACCTCCCCTTCCTTAAACCGGGTCATCTCTGCCCACACATGCTTGTGTTGCGGTTCGGGCCGCTCCCGGGCACGCTTTCGCCGACGCACCTCGTCGATCACGTCTTCGGCAGTACGAGGGAAGCGGGCTTGGGTGTAAACCGATCCCACATACGCCATCTGTTTTTTCCCGGGGCGCTCCCCGCTGCTTTTCTCTTGCCCCGCCAAACGCTCGACCGGAGGCGAAGAAGGCGCCTCTTCCTCGACAGCCGTGATTCCTGCCGTTTCCGCGCCTGCGGCATTTCCTCCCTTTTCTCCCACCCCAGCTTCAGACTCTGCTCGCAACCGCGCCGCCAACGTCCGCCGCATGGGCACACCCTTGCCATCGGCCGTTATCACCAGCAGTTCCTCCTCTTCTTCGGCAGGAGGAACCGCTTCGCCGCGAAAGTCGTCCACGTACTGCGACATCTCGCGACTCATGTGCTCCGCCGTGCGAACACTCACCGTGGTCCCCAACCAGGCACGGAGCGACTCCACCGATCCCCCAAAGGCGTCCTGGATGCACAACCGCTGCAACCAGTCCTCCAGCACATAGGAATTCTCTCCAGCGGGCAATCCCAAGGTTGCGTCCAGGGGCGACCATCCAATCGCTTGGCCTTCCCGAGTCCCGTAGACTCGGCGGCCGATCAGCAATTCCCCGAAAATCGACAAGTACCGCTTCTCATGCGGCTCGGGCAGGCGCGCCAACGTCTCCCCTTCCCGTTCTACGGTCTCTCCCCGATCCCCATCCCCATGGGCCTCCACGAAGGACCGTAAAAACTCCAGGCACATGGTCATAGCTCGCGGAAACATCCCGCGTTCCACTTCGTCGAGGCGTCGCCCTTCGCTCAGCGCTTGCTTCAAAAACTCGTGCATCCGCTCAAATTGCTCTTGGGCCTTGAAAATATCCAGTTCTTTTGTTGAAATCATAGTTGGACCTCTGCTAGCAGAATTTGTGGAAACATGAATTACTCACCTGTTAGCATGAGGTCTTTTTCTTCTGCTATCAAGCCCTCCTCCCCCGCCGTAAGTCCTTGTCCTACAATGCTCTTAGCGCTAGAGGAAGGCGAGTCACTGCCGTTGTTATAGGCAATGCTCCAAGCGTTATCGCTGCTCAAGTCCCAGACAAAGCCGCCAGTGTAGCCGCTGTCCAAGAGGCCGCCCAGCGACTCGGCCACGAACAAGCCGTTCACCAGGCTGGTCGACTGCTTGCCGGGGTCGCCGTAGACCGAATTGTATTCAGTGGCCATGATCTGCACGCTCGAGGCCTGGCTGCCGAGCGTGTCCTGGAGCAGGCTTTCCCATTCGCTATACCGCGTGCTCCAATTCAGCGCGTTGCCGCTCTGCGAGACGGTGTCGTCCAAGAGGACGGAATCGCTTTCCTGGCCGGGCCCCATCATGTAGCTATGGTCGGAAATGTAACCGGGCACGAATCCGAGGTTAAGCCCGTCGGCCAGGACATTCTCCGTCCAATCGTCGTCGCTTGCGCCGGTGGGGTCGCCACCGACGATGCCAATCGAGATCTGCACGCCGGCCTTGGTCTGAATCTCGCCGGCCAAGGCGGCGAATTGTGCGACGAAGGCCGCGTAGGTGGCCGGGTCGTGCTGGGCCCCTGTGCTGACGCCCGCGGAGGTCGCCGTGCCGTGGTGATCGATTTCCCAGCTTCCGTAGACTTCGTTGCCGACCTCCCAATACTTGATGTTGCTGAAGGCGGCCGAATGGGCAATGCGGAGGAAATTCAAGCCGTCGTCCGTCGCCAGCGGCGACGCCCCGCGGAGCGCGGCCCAGTATCCGACCGTTTGCCAGTTGACGGTCTCCCACTCGCCCACGCTGTCGTTCCATTGGATCCCGTTTCCGATCAAAGTGGTATCGGTGGGCGAGCCGATCAGGTAGGCCAGTTCGGCGGCCGCCTCCTGGGGGCTTCCCGAACCGTAGTCGAGCGTGACCATGCCCGTGCCGCCGACCGCCGTGATGGCCTCGACGAGCTGCCCGAAGTTCAGGGAGCCAATGCCGGCAGTGTCCGCCACATTGAAGTGGTAGTCGTCGCGGCGTGAAGGGTCGTCGAGGCAGCAACGGTCGCGGTGAGCGCCGTGCTCGGGGCGGCGCTCAGCGCGACGTTCGTGAAGGTGACGGCGGCGTGGAACTGGTATCCAGAACCGCTGGGCAGCGTCAGGTTGGCGAAGCTCCCCGATTCGCTGGCGAACTCGATGGGAGTGAAGCTGTCGGTTGTCGCAGGCGAGTAACTATTGACGATATCCGTCTTGAGCGTGCCGGCCAGTGCCGCGGCACCCGAGACATTGACGAGGCCGAAGTTCCCCGTGGAGGGCCCGCCGCCCAGTTGCACGTCGAGCGTGCCCGTCGACGTTTGCAAAAACGCGCCGCCGACGGTCACTGTGTTCGTGGGTCCCACGGTGATCGTGCCGCTATTGGAAATCGTAGCGGCAACGAGTTGGGAAGCGGCCGTCCCAAACTCGAGATCGTCGCAGTAGAGCGAACCGCTCGCGGTTCCACCGGCATAGAGTTCGATAAGCGCCGCGGCGTAGGAGGCGCCCGACGGCGCCACGACCGTCGTGTAGAAATGGTTCCACCCCTGGTTGCCCACGCTGCCGGTCAGCGGGCCGCCCGTCGCGAAGGGAGGCGCTGAACATGGTAAGCGAATCCGTCGAGCCGATCTGTGTGTCCGACGAGTCGTAGAAGTTCACTTGCAAGTAGGCCTGCACGTCGCCGCTGAGCGGACTGCTTGCCGGGGTCATGGCGTAGACCGATGCAATGTAGGTGTCGCCGGCCATCGCCGCGGTCTGCTGGATGATCCCGGAGTTCGATCCGCTGACGACGAGCGATTGCGCTCCGGTGTAGGCATATTGGCGGCTGAGATAGGCCGAACCCCAGGTGTACCAGGGGGCATTGGGTCCCGTCGTGTTGTTGCTCACGACGGGGGACTCGAAATCCGAATTCGTCAGCAAGTTTATTGACGGCTGGCTGGCAACGCCGCCGCTGGGCAGCGAAAGAGTCGCATTGCTGCCCAGTGTCAGGTTTTCGACCGTATCCGCGGCACCTGCCGGGATGGTGATCGTGGCCGCTGCGGTCGGACTGATCGTCGCCGCCGAAGTTGCCGTGGGCACGCCGTTGCTCCAGTCGGATGCCTGGCTCCAGTTGCCGCTGCCGCCGATCCACGTCGTGGTGGAGAGCGGCACCGGCATGGCGTAAATCATCACGCCCGTGGAGGTGACGGCGGCGTGGAACTGATACGCCGCGCTGCTAGGCAGCGACAGGCTCGTGAAACTCCCCGATGTACTCGCAAACTCGATGGGAGTGAAGCTGTCGGTCGTTGCGGGTGAGTAGCCATAGACGATGTCCGACTTGAGCGTGCCGGCCAGCGTCGCGCCTCCCGACGCGTCGACAAAGCCAACGTTTCCCGTGGAGGGCCCGCCGCCCAGTTGCACGTCGAGCGTGCCCGTGGACGTTTGCGCAAACGTGCCGCCGACGGTCACCGTGTTCGTCGGTCCGACGATGAGTGTGCCGTTATTGGAAATACTGCCGGCAGCGAGGCTGGAAGGACCTGGGGCGGCCGGCCCAACTTCGAAATCGTCGCAGTAGACCGAGCCGCTCGTACCCCCGGAGAGTACAAGCATCACATCGGCGGAGGCGGCACCCGACGGCGCGACGGCGGTCTTGGAGAAATGGTTTCAGCCCTGGTTGCCCACGCTGCCGGTCAGTGGGCCGCCCGTCGCGCTTGAGTCGCTAAGAACCGTAGCCGAAACCGTCGAGCCGATCTGCGTGCCCGACGAATTGAAGAACTGCATTTGCAAGAAGACTGTCGCGCCGCCCGTGAGCGGCGCCGCGGCCGGGATCATGGCGTAGATCGATGCCGTGTAGGAGTCGCCGGACGTGGCCGTGAAATTCTGACCGAGCCCGGAGTTCGATCCGCTCACGGCGACCGATTGCGCTCTGGTGTAGGCATATTGGTTGCTGAGATAGGTCGAACCCCATTGCCACCAGGTGCCGGGCTCCGTCGTGCTGTTGGTTGTGACGGGGGACTCGAAATCCGAATTCGCCAGCAAGTTCGCCGTCGGCTTGGTGGGATCGCCGCCGCCGGGCATCGAGAGCGTGGCATTGCTGCTCAGCGTCAGGCTTTGGGCGTTATCCGTTTCACCGGGCTGGATGGTGATCGTCGCTGCCGCGGTCGGGCTGATCGTCACGGCCGACGTTGCCGTGGGCACGCCGTTGCTCCAGTTGGAGGCCTGGCTCCAGTTGCCGCTGCCGCCGATCCACGAAGTGGCGGAGAGCATCTGCCGCGATTCGAGCCGCTCGAATCTCAGGATGTGAAACATGATGTCCAGTTTCCCGCACTGGCAGCCGGCCCCGTCGATACTTTGAGTCTTGCCCGAGTCATTATATCGCATCGTGGCCGCTTTGTCTCACTTTTGTCCCACTGCGGCGGTGGGGCACGCCGACGCGTGCTGGAATTGACCTTCGCTGCGGAGTTGGGGGTGACCGACGCAGGCAAGGCGGCCGACGGAGGTATAGTGAGTAGAGAGGTTTTCGGGGTCCATCGCAGTGAGACCGCTGAGCAACGAATTCCGCAAATTGTGCCGCCCACCGCCCACAACGTTCCCGCTGTTTATCGGTTATTGGTGACTCAGCACAGCCCAGTGTGCTCCGTCGCTTACAACTTGATAGCACGAATTGTGCGTCTCCGTGACCGTCGAGTCTCCGTCGATGGTTTGGCCTGAAGTGGTTGCAATCGTCACCGTGCCCCGGCCTCTGTTCTTGATCCAGTAGATGCGCCCGGAAATGCCTACGGCTGTCGGCAAGGTAATGGTTGGCGAGTTTGCCGTGACAATGCAAATTGCGACGTTCATGTCGAGCGTTGTGTCGGCGTTGACGGAGAGAACCTTGACGCCGATTGACCCGCCGGACTGGATCGTCGCGGTGGGGACGTTTTTCCCGTATTGCGATTGGTCGCTGCCACCGGTTCCGGTCATCACTCCGAGCGGCCGTGCCGAATACACGCGGTCGTTGGCGATTTGCAAGCCGAGATCCATGCCGCCCGGCCCCACCGCCCCGCCAGAAAAGAAGCAATGTCCACCTTCCGGAGCCTCGGTGGCCGTGCCGCCAAGCGAGTAGTAGTCCATTTGCGAGTTGCCGCCATGGCGCAAATGGATCGCGAAGTTGTCGTCCACCTTGACGGTTCCCTGATTCGCCCCGTTTCCAGGGATTTCATCGGTGTCATAGCCAAACTGCAAGACGCCTTGCGGCACTTGCACCAGCCCGGTACGCGGTTGCACGGCCAGGCTTGATCGAAAGAAGTTGAGCGGTGTGGACGCACCATAGGTTATTGTTGCATCGCCGCCGCTCCAAACCTTCGTTATGATTCCGGATGCTGGCGGGGCGACACGGCCGGTCACCACGATCGTTCCTGACTTCGGAGAGCCACTGAGGTGGCAGGAGTACACGGTATAGCGATTGCCGCCAACGGCATAGATCGATTCCCCAGCGGTCGGCTCGTCGGTGATGCCGCTGACGGTGAGCGTGTACGTCTTGTCGGCTTTCTCAAAGCATCCTGGCACGGCATAGGGAACACCCCAGGTGTCGCTGATGAAATCGTTGTATTGCGTCGAGTAGTTGCCCGCGTCGCCTAGCTGATGGAGCCCGGGAGAGGCGACATAGAGTCCGCGCATGTCGACCTGGTCGGTGTTGAAAACCAGCATCGCGGTTCCTGGGATCAGGCCGGCGATACGGTTGGATGGAACTTGGTTGAAGGAGCAGCCGACCTCGTCCTTGCTGTAGGCATGGTCGTTGGCGTCTGCTCCCATTACGCCGAGCAACAGCCCTGCGCCGCTATTGCAGGGAGAGGCGCTCCAATTCAGGATCGTCAGCCCGGAATCCCCACTGGCTGTTCTGCCGTTCTCGGAGGCGTTTACGTGGAAGAAGACGCGTGCAATATCGTCATTCAGCTCAGGGTAGTTGGCCTGTCCAAAAGACACCACTCCATTGGGGAAGTTGAAGCAGGACTCGCCAAGTCCATAGCGAGGAAGCCCTCGCCACATATCGTCAAAGGTCACCGACTGGTAGGCAATGTTGGCGTCTTGCGAGCCGGCTGTTCTGGTGAGGGTTCCCGAGGGCGGAGGCAGGACACCAGACTTGCCCGTCGTGTAAATGCTACAGCTTGTGACTACGGCCGAAAACGATATCGTGGCGTCGCCGAACGAAGCGGCGCCCGAGGCATTGGCCTTCTTTGTCAGGGTGCCCGACGAGGACGGCTCGCCATCGCCTACGCAAAGCAAGGTTCCCGTGCCGCCGGAAATATGTGACACGAGGACCGTGAAGTTATGCCCATTGTTCATGTAGCACGAGGGTGAGTATCTCTCGCCGCGGTCGCCTTGGTGATATGTCAGAACATAGCTCTCGCCTGTAGCATCGCCGCCGTTGATCGTCGGCGGGGCATTGGTAACGCCGCTTACCGAAAACGTGTAGCGAGTTCTTAAGTGATTGACGGTATAGGTCACTCCGCCGACCGTATAGGCGTCGCGAGCCAAGGGCGGATGCGCCAGAGACCTGACGTTGAACGTGTATGCCTTGTCGTTTGTGCTCTGGTAGGAAAATGGACCATTCCACCAGGCCTTGGCTACTTGACCGACGTAAGCAGGAACGATGGTTCGCTGGTCCTTAAAGCCATGGAGAACCGGCGGCAAGAGATTCCGCTCGCAGACCTGAGGGGCTGCGGGAGACGACGGCGTTGTCCCCGCGCCGGGCGGCGTCCCCGCGGTAACGCTAGGCAAGGAAAGGGTCATCATGGCGGCAACGAGAGAAGGTAAGATGGTTTTCATGAGGCGAGACTCTCCTGGTTGCTTGGGCCTCCGGTAATCAGCGAGCAAACGCATCCTCATGCGACACACGGAGTTGGCGAGGATGAGTGCGGAGGCCCTGTACGTTTCTGGTTATGCAGCGATTATGCACCGTGTCAAACGCTGCTCCTGCGTCACGCGGCTGAGCCCCCCCTCCACCCAGAGAGGATACCAGCCACAAGATGCTAGGTTAGCTTGCGCACATGGTGACATCAAGATCTGCTGGAACGATTCCGCAGGCAAGACTGCGTGACGGGCGGTTTGCGGTTCGTGAAATACGATCGTCACTTTCCAACCCAAATTCTCGTAGAGTGCGGCGATGATGCCTTCGGCCTGCCTCCGAGCGTGTTCGATGTTCCCTGGGCATCGCCGAACCCCCGGTTTCCCGCGGAGTTCTGGGCCGAGGGCCGATCCATGCTGTCGGCGATCTTGTATTCTGGCCCAGTTCGTGACCGGCCCATCCTTCCGGTGGCGGACATTTGGTGCCGAAATGCCATTTCAGGCATCGTCTTGGACGGCAGGGCCTCACCGATTGCCGGATAGCCCGCTGAAGCTCCTGTACGGAAGTGCCCGTCGATTTTCCGACCCGTCAAGCAGGCACGTCGAGCCTTGTGTCTGGTCCCGCACCTGGCCGACAAGGCACGGGCACCTCGTGAAGGTGCCTTGCGGAATTCCATGTTTGGTAGCCTGCTGAAAACCGTGTGCAGAAACCTGGGGCCACGGCATCTTGCTGGGCCGTTCGGCTGCGATCCGGCCGTGCCTTGCGGCCGGCAAAGCCCATAGCGGCACACAGGTGAAGCTCGGCTACGGCGCAGTAGTTGCCGGCACTTCCGGCATGCTGTCGTAGACCGGCAGGGTCAGCAGACCCAACTGGATCGTCACGAGCACGGCACTCTGGTTCAGAGCATCGAATCAAACCCGCGGATGCCAACCCGTCTTACCAGGCATTTCCACACCACACGAGGTGTTCTAAGGACCTCGTTGAGCCCGGCCTGCACTCGCTCAACCCTAATCAGCAACTGGGCAGGTCGGCAGGCCCCTCTTCTGGCGTTTGTTGCGCGGAGGTGGGGCACGCCGCCGTGCGCAAGGAAATGCGATGCCATCCCCCCGAGTGGTCGTAAAACAGCCTGGAGTCAAGAAAAAACAGAATTCCTGCGGCTTGAACCACGTCTTGTGGTCTTTCGACGCGGAGGTGGGGGTGACCGCCGCAGGTTATGATGGGAATCGACGGCTTTTTGCTCCAGAGAAAAGGCTGGTATTCTGACGCTTCTCCGATGGCCCTACCTGACTGACGTGCTGCGTCGGATTGCTGCCATCGCCCCTGGCGACACGGCTGCCCTGGGCGGCGAGCCTCACTAGGTCGTCCTGGCTGAAGACCCGATTGTTACCGATTCGCAAGGCAGGCTCGGGAACGAGCTTCACGGATAGGACGTAGCCGATACGGTAGGGCTTGACGTTGCGCAGATCGGCTACGTTCTTGAGGGTAAGAAGGTTGCGCATAGGTTCATGGGAGCCGATTGAGCCAGCGTTGGCGGATCAGCCTTCGCAAATGCCGCAGCACAAGGGCCACAAAGCCGGCGGCATAGGGCAGGCAAAAGGCGATTATTCCCGCCAGGATCATGTTACGATACGGCAACGACTTCGACGGGCGCTGCGGGGACGGACGCCGGCTGGAGCCAGACCACTTGCGGGTACGGGGGCTCGGCACGCTCGGTCTGCAAGGCGATCTGCCGCTCCGTGATCCGCTCGATGACCTTTTGCGCCTGGGTCGATTCGCTCTTTCTTGACCGTCAGATTCCGGTCCTCCTCGCTGAACTGCCTGACTTGCGTCGAGAACTTCGTCAACTGATCGGCATAGGCGCTCCGCATGTTCTTCTCGGCGATTTCATGGGTCCGCAACTTACTGTGCATCTGCTCCAGCTCCGCGCGTCGTGCGGCGAGAATCGTGACTTCGCTGTTGACGCTCTCGCTGCGTCTGGCTCGCAAAGTGGACTCCACTTCCCTTTGGATCGGCGCCACCATCTTCTGCTTCAACTCTTCGAGACCTTTCTCGTAGGCGGCGATTTCCCTTTCCAGCCTCTTGTACGAAGAATCTACCTTGCCCAGCTTGGTCGTCCGCCTAATCTGCTCAAGTTCCATCCGTTTGGACAAGAGCATCGACTCCCTCTGCCTGACATCCGCGTGCTCCGCGATGGCCCTCCGCACCACGGCGTCGCGGAGCTCGCTTTCTTCCTTACTCAGCGGCGCTGCCGAAACCGGCGGCGCCGAGGCCTGCGCCCCGGCATCATTCTTAGGCGTCGCGTCGGCGGCGGTTTTCGCAGCCGCTTCCGCCAAGCGCAGTCCCTCTTCGCCGGCCTTGATGCGCACACTGAGCATCGCACGATCGACCTGAACCGCAACCAACCGGGCTTGTAACTCGGCCGGGAACTTCGCCGGGGAGCTCGGATCGGGCCGCGCCGTTTCGGGTTCCCTGCCCGAAACCTGTTGTGCCGCGGTCTGCACCTGGGTCCGCAGCATCCTGACGTCCTTTTCTCGGGACCTGTATTTCCTCAGTTAGCGCGGCGACAATTCTGAGGGTGGACTTCATTTTGTCTTCTTCTTCTATGCCTGCGTGATCAAGTATAGGCAGGTGATCTCATTGACGATCAGGGCAGCACTCTCGGGATCGGGACCGGCATACTTGATCTCAAAAGCATCCGGGCCGTTCGCCTGCACGACCTTGACGCGTTTCCTCAGCCACTGAATCGGATCTTGCTGCTTGCGGATCTCGGGCAGTTGCTTGATTTCCTCCTGGGCAACGGTGAGGCCAAGAATCCATCGGCTGTGGATTATTTCCATTTGGGTGCGAAAGTACGCCGCGAGAACTTCCGCTTCCCCGGGATCAAAGACGAGGTACGGCGACCGACGTATCTCCAGCAGGGCCGAGGCCTCATACTGCGGTTCAAAGAGCAAGTACACAGAAACAACTGCGGTGACTGCCAGAAGCAGCCCTACTGGCAAGGCAGTCTTCCACCACCACCGCGCGGGAAACAGGTTGCGCGGTACGGAGACGTTAGAAGTGACATTTGGGTCAGACATCGGTCTGCACCTTGCTCTCTGCGAGGCGCGATCCCGGTTTTTTCACCGGGCTTCGCCGCCTCGCGGTTGGCATTTGCGTGTTTCCGCGTCACATCCGTGACGATGGGCTGAATCGACACGGACGACAATCGCGCGGCCGCAACAGTTCAGCGACCACAGGTCGCCCGTCCCAATCCACCTATGGTGATTACCGCCATTATGGAATGCAAGGTTTCTCAATGCAGCGGAGCAACTAGAAATACGACCGTTTGGTCCGCGCCGTCTGTTGGCTTGGACACGCGCTGGCGGCCGTTCGGGCTTTGGGTGCCATCGGGGCATGGAAAGGCCCGCCAGGGAGCGCGATGGGCGCTGTAGAGGGCTCGGCCAGCGGTGTCTTCAACATGCCACGCCGACCTCGGGGGCGCGTCCAATCCGAATTATATCGCGACCGCTTGCCTGCGGCGGTGGGGCATTCCTCCGCAGGTTAAATCGAGTTGCGCACCCCGCACGGTGCGCCCAAAAGCTGTGGTCGAGCCCCACAAACAGGTGGCCGTCGCCGGCGATCCTTGCTGTTTCAGAATACCACCGTTTTCTCGGAATGTTCCCGGCGGTTCCATGATGTGGCAATGAACCCGGGCGAGGACCTGGACGGCGAAAGGCGATTTCTTGAGGATTCCCGGCCGACCAAGTAAACTGTGCCAGGAGGATTTCTCGACTGGACTGCCTGGGCCGGAAAGAACCGCATTGCGGCGGGGATGGACGAGAAGCCGAGCGATCCCTTCGACACCACGGTCACGGGCCCTTGGCTGCACCGATGGAGCGAGAAGGGGAGTTGCGCGGAGGTTCCCTTGATCGCATCAGCGCATCGTTCACTTGGGGGCGACGACGACTTCAAAGTCTGCGCCCTTGACCGCGGCAAAGGCCGTGTTCATCTGCGGGATGCGGGGGTCGGGCGCGGCGGAAATGAACCATTCCATGCCGTTGTCGGCCACGAGCATCCCGTGCTTCTTGAGGCCTTTCAAAACGGCTTGGACGTGCGGCGGGAATCCCTGAATGGGAAAGTCCTTCCGCAGCCGGATGCGTTCGCCCATCCGCGGCAGATTCGGGTCGTTGCTGTGACCGGCGTGGTGGGTGGCCGGGTAGACGTAGGCCTTGCGGCTGCGCCGGACGGTGACGCGAATGGCGTGTTCGACCATGCCCCGTTGCAACTCGTCGAAGCGCACGGTGCCGGGAAAGATCGGCAGGCCCGCAGCGTCGGCCGAAGTCCAGCCGTTCGGTCGCAGCTTGTTCGATTTCAGGTCGAAGAGCGAGGCCTTGCGCACACTGCCAGCCGGCAGGCGTCTTGAGGGCCTGGTAGAGCTCCACCAACAGGCCACGGGTCGGGTCGATGATGATGCTGTGGCGGTCGCCGCCACGATGCAGCACGTCGCGTTGCACGCCGTCCAGGTCCGCCTTGTAGTCGCCCGGCCAGCCCTCGATAGGCAGGTTGTCGGGAATTGGGAACGGCCCCTTGTCGGATTCACCCGGGTAGTCCACGATCCGGATGGGGACCAGCTTTTGGTTCGGTGGAACGAAGACCCAGTTCATGTCGCTGTTGTGGTGCAACGGTTTGCCGGGGCCGATACTGGCGATAATGTTCCGCGAATTGGGGTGCAGCGGCCAGCGGGATACATCGGTGTTCCAGGGATTGTCGGGCGGGAAGATTTGCAGGCTCGCCAGGATCTTGTCCGACTCAGGCGTGCCGAAGAGGACGGGCTTTGTGATGCCGATCTTGCCTGCCTTCGGCTTGCCGGCTGCGAAACAAAGGGGAACTAAGACCAGGAACGCTAAGATGCTAAGGCTCGTGTGTCGCACGGTGACTCCTTCTTCTTGTTGTTGATTGGTTATTGCTCGTGACTCAGTGGTGGTGGTGATTGTGGCGGTAGGGCACAAAGCTCGTTGGCAGGCAGACGACTACCGCCGCCTCGACATGGCTAAGAGCGATGCCGAAGAGGATCCGGGCCAGGATCGTCCGTGGCAGTCACATTCCAACCAGTGTATCATAAAGGTGAGAAAATGAAAGCGAAAGTCTTGCATGAAGAAGTTTTTTTTCTATGCGCCAGCAGGGCTTCCCTTATCTTCGCACAGAGAAGGGGTGGAAGCGGTGAATACGTTGCGTGATACACTGAGGGTCGTCCTCCTTGTACTCTATCTTTCCTTCCCCGTCCTCGTCATTTGCTTCAAGATGAGCGCCGGTGTCGTTCAAGATCCGGATGTATGGTGGCACCTGCGAACGGCGGACTGGATGGGGGCCAAGTTCGCGGTGCCGCAGTTTGATCCTTTCTCCGGCCCGGGCCAGATAGGACAGTCCGATTTTCACGGTGAAGGCGAATTCTCCAAGCAAACGCGTTCCGCCACCGTGAAGAGCGGGACCGTCTTCGCGGAAGAGGGCCGGCCCTGGGTGGACTATAGCTGGGCGGCCCAACTCGTGCTGGGTGGCTTCTACCGGGTCCTCGGGCTGAGGGGATTGATCGCCTATACGGCGATCCAGGTCTTGTTGATCGTTCTGGCCTTCCACGTCCTGGTTCGCCGCATGCAGAAGAACCTGCTCCTGAGCGCGGTCCTGACGCTGGCAGCGGCCCTGGGCATGCTGCCCCTGGCGATGCCGCGGCCGTGGCTTTTTTCCATGCTCTTCTTCGTGGTCGAACTGCATCTCCTCCTGGAAGCAGGGCGGACCGCCCGTCCGCGCCTGCTGCTGTTGTTGGTCCCGCTGTTCTGGGTGTGGGCGAACGTACACATCCAGGTCATGCTGGGTCTGTTCGTGCTGGCAGTGGCGGTCGTCGAACCGCTATTGGCGCGACGGGTGCCGCTGGTTTTGGACGGCGAGTCCGCGGCAATTTCGGCACGCTGGCTTCTGTTGGTGTTCTTGCTGTGTTGCGGTGTCACCCTGCTGAATCCCTACCACGTCCGGTTGTACGCTGCGGCCGTGCAGTTGCTCAGCCAGACGGAACTGTGGAACGGCATCTCCGAGATGCAGGCCATGCCGTTCCGCTCCCTTGCCGAGTGGGTGGTGCTGGCGGCGGCGCTGGCCGGCGCGGCGGCGCTGGCCGCGCGGCGACCGCTGCGGCTGCTGCTGGTCTTGCTCTTTCCCCTGGCCGTGTATTGCAGTTTTCGCTCGCGGCGGGACCAATGGCTGGTGCTCATCGTGGGCCTGTCGCTGGTGGCCAGCATGAGCCGCGGCCTGCCTTTGACCCCGACACGGCTTGCGATCCGCGTCCGATTGACGGTGGCCGCCATCCTGGCTGCGCTGGTGCTGGGCAGCCTGTGGACGCTGGACGAGGCCCGGCTCGAAGGGCAAGTCGCCCAGGAGTTTCCCGCCCGAGCGGTGGCCTTCTTGCGACAACGGTCCTACGACGGTCCGTTGTACAACACCTACAATTGGGGCGGCTATCTGATTTTTCACTATCCGGAGCATCCCGTATCCATTGATGGCCGCACGTTGATCCACGGCAGCGCTCACATCCTGCACAGCATAAAGATGCAGCGCGGCGAAGACGGCTGGCAATCCGACCCCGAGTTGGCCGCCGCCCGCTTGTTCATCCTGCCCCGCCAGGCGGCGATCACCTTGCTCCTGCGACTCGATGGGCGGTTTCAGGTCGTCTACGAAGACAACGTGGCGGTGGTTTTCGTGAGGTTGACTAGGCCGCTTACTTACGTAACAATTCAGGGATGCACGACCATTGCCTCTTGAAGTATTCTGCGCCACCCGCCCTCGCCATTCTGGCCTTCCGGAAGAAGACGGCATGCCTTGCCGTGTCCTGCGCGGTGGTCGCGATGATTTTCACCAGCCCGCTGAAGGGCTTCGAAATCGTCGATTTCAACCGCGACATCCGCCCGATTCTTTCCCGCAACTGTGCGGCCTGCCACGGTCCTGACGACAAGAAACGCGAGGCCGGGCTGCGGTTGGACGTGCGGGATGTGGCGATAGCCCTCCGCGACGGCCATAGGGCGATCACCCCGGGCGACCCCCAGCAAAGCGAACTCGTCCGCCGGGTGAGCAGCGACGATCCTGACGAGCGGATGCCCCCTCCATCGACCGGCAAGCGGTTGACCGCCCAGGAAATCGATCATCTCTCGCGCTGGATTCGCCAGGGGCGCCTTACGCGCCGCACTGGGCCTACGTCAAGCCGGTCCGGCCGCAGGCGCCGCAGGTCGGCGATCGTGCGTGGCCCAGGAACGACATCGACCGCTTTCTCCTGGCCCGCCTGGAAAAGGAGAAACTTCATCCGCTGCCGGAGGCCGAGCGCAACGTACTGACCCGGCGGCTCTCGCTCGACCTGACCGGCCTGCCGCCAACGATGGCCGAAGTTGACGAGTTTGTCAACGACAAGCGTCCCGATGCTTATGAACAGCTCGTCGATCGCTTATTGGCCCGCGAGGCCTTCGGCGAGCACTGGGCCCGGATGTGGCTCGACCTGGCCCGCTATGCCGATTCGGCGGGCTACGTGAGCGACGTGCCGCGGGAGATCTGGGCTTTTCGGGACTACGTAATTCGTTCGCTCAATGCCAACAAGCCCTTCGATCAATTCACGATCGAGCAGATCGCCGGCGACCTCCTGCCCAATCCCAGTGAAGAGCAGCTTATCGCTACGGCCTTCCATCGCAACACGCAGACCAACAATGAGGGCGGCTCCGACCGCGAGGAATACCGCAACGTGGCGATTGTCGATCGGGTGAACACGACGATGGCGGTCTGGATGGGCACCACGATGGGCTGCGCCCAGTGTCACGACCACAAGTACGATCCGATCTCGCAGAAAGAATACTTCCAGTTCTTCGCCATCTTCAACAACACCGAAGACGCCGACCGCGAAGACGAGAAACCGGTCTATACGTTCACGGTGGAAAAGCAGAAGCATAGCGTACCGATCCAGCGCGAATTGCCGCCCGGAAAGCGCCGCAAGACGTTCATTCAGTATCGCGGCAATTTCCTCGACCGTGGGCCGCAAGTCAGCGAAGGCGTGCCGGCCGCGTTTCACCCCTTGCCGAAGGATCTGCCGCCGAACCGACTGGCGCTGGCCAAATGGCTCGTCGCTGAAAACAATCCGCTGACTGCCCGCGTTCTCGCCAATCGGCTCTGGGAAAAGACCTTTGGCATCGGGCTGGTGGCCACGAGCGAAGATTTCGGCACTCAGGGCGAACTGCCTTCGCACGCAGAGTTGTTGGATTATCTCGCCACCGAACTGGTGACATCGCACTGGGACATCAAGCATATCATCCGCTTGATGGTCACGTCGGCCGCGTACCGGCAGTCGTCGCGGATCACGCCGGTACTGCTGGAGCGAGATCCCGACAATCGCTTGTTGGCCCGCGGACCGCGTTTCCGGCTCGATGCCGAGGCTGTGCGCGATCAGAGCCTGGCCGTGGGCGGACTTCTGAGTGCCAAGATGTATGGTCCCGCGGTCCGGCCGTTGCAGCCGTCGTTCGGACTTTCCGCCGCTTTTGGCGGCGGCATGGACTGGCAAACCAGCGCCGGCGACGATCGCTTTCGCCGGGCGATCTACACGAGTTGGCGGCGGACGAACCCTTACCCTTCGATGGTCACCTTCGACTCGCCCAGCCGCGAGGTATGTGCGCTGCGGCGACCGCGAACGAACACCCCGCTGCAGGCCTTGGTGACGTTGAACGATCCCGTTTACGTGGAAGCGGCCCAGGCCCTGGCACGGCGGATCGCAGGCGAGGGCGGCCCATCGCCCATCGACAAAGTGCGGTACGGATTCCGCCTCTGCCTCGCGCGGTCGCCGAGCGACGTGGAAGCCGCGCGGCTCGTGCAGCTTTTCGAGAAATCGCGGGCGCGTTTCGCCAAGCAGCCCCGGGAAGCGCAAAAACTGGCCGCCGAGCCGCTCGGCCCGCTCCCCGCGGGCGGCGATGCCGTGCAATTGGCCGCCTGGACGGCCGTGAGCAATGTGTTGTTGAACCTCGATGAAGTGCTGATGAGGCCCTGAATGGATCCGCAAATCGAACTCCTGCAAACGATCACGCGACGGCAGTTCCTGGGCCGATCATCGCTGGCGCTGGGATCCATCGCCATGGCTTCGTGTTTGGAAACCAGTCCGGCGGCGGCTTCGCCGTTGGATAACCCCATGGCCCCCAAGCAACCGCATTTCGCCGCTAAGGCCAAGCGGATGATTTATATCCACCTGACGGGTTCGCCGCCGAACCTCGATTTGTTCGACTACAAGCCGCAATTGGTCAAACGCGACGGCCAGCCTTGCCCCGACGAATACACCAAGGGCAAGCGCTTCGCCTTCACCTCCGGCACGCCCAAGTTATTGGGGACGCGGCGGACTTTCCGGCAGCACGGCAAGGCGGGCCTATGGCTTTCCGACGCCGTGCCGAACCTGGCTGAAGTGGCTGACGAACTGTGCCTGGTCCACTCGATGCATACCGACCAGTTCAACCACGCCCCGGCGGAGTTGCTGGTCTTCACTGGCTCGCCACGGCCAGGCCGGCCGTCGATGGGCGCATGGGTCACCTATGGGCTGGGCACCGAGAACCAGGACCTGCCCGGCTTCATCGTGCTGATTTCCAGCGGCACGCAGCCCAACGGGGGCAAGAATTCGTTCGGATCCGGCTTCCTGCCGACCGTCTACCAGGGTGTGCAGTGCCGTTCGAAGGGCGACCCGGTGCTCTACGTTTCCAACCCGGCCGGCATGGACCGTGAGCTGCGCCGCATGACGCTTGACGCACTGCACGATCTGAACCAGATCCAGGCCCAGGAGCTTGGTCATCCCGAAACCCTCACGCGGATCTCGCAATACGAGTTGGCCTTCCGTATGCAGGTCTCCGTGCCCGAAGTAATGGATATTTCCCGCGAACCGGCCCCGGTCCTCCAGCGCTATGGGGCCCAACCCGGGGCGAGCAGCCTGGCCAACAATATTCTCTTGGCGCGGCGGTTGGTGGAAAAGGGCGTCCGCTTCGTGCAACTCTTTGACTGGGGTTGGGATTTTCACGGCACGAACCCCGGCGAGGATATCCGCGACGGCCTGACGAACAAGTGCAAGACGATGGATCGGCCGATCGCCGCTTTGATCCAAGACCTGCGGCAGCGCGGCTTGCTCGACGAGACGCTGGTGGTGATCGGCGGCGAGTTCGGCCGCACGCCGTTCCGCGAGGGCCGCACCGCCGCCAGCAGCCTTCTCGGCCGCGATCATTATCCCGATTGCTATACGATGCTCCTGGCCGGGGCCGGGGTGAAACACGGCTTTTCCTACGGTGAGACGGACGACCTGGGCTTCTCGGTCACCAAGGACAAGGTCCATGTCCACGACTTGCAAGCCACGATCATGCATCTGCTGGGTTTCAACCACAAGAAGCTGACCTATCGTTACCAGGGCCGCGACTTCCGTCTTACCGACGTGAGTGGCGAATTGGTGAAGGGGATCCTCGCGTAAATACGCTGCCAATCGGCGCCCTTTTCAGTTCTTCCGCTATCCGAAATGTCGATCTCGGAACCTCCCTGTTGGGAGACCAAGCAAAACGGCGAGCAGTCGGCTGGGTGCTGCAAAACCAACGATTCTTGGGATAACAGATCTCAGGGCAGACCCTCGGCGATCGACCGCACATATCCACGGGAGTCTGTATGCATGGGACAGGCCACCTGACAGGAGATCAGTCCGCAATGATACTTACTCGTTTCGCTCGCGCTGAATTTGTTCCCAGGCCCACTGCCAAGCGGCCACCGTCGCGGGAAAACCACGGGTATTCAGGCCAAGCAGAATCGCCTGTTCGATCTCCTCCGTCGTGGCCCCATGCTCCAGGCGCGGCGGACGTGACTCTTCACGGCCGATTCCAACCCGGCGCCCAACGAGATGCCGATCTTGATCAGCTCGCAGATCTTGCGATCCAAGGGCCCGGCCTTGGCGACGGCTTGCGCAACCTTTTCGTGGGCCTCGCCGATTTCAGGAAACTTCGTGACAAACGCCCGAAAGGTCTTGGGCAGCTTCGGGCCCGGACTGCTGTTTTCTGCGGATGAGTTCATTGTCACAACTCCGATGGTTCGACGTGTTTCGCCGTCAATATACCAGAATCGGGCCGGCAGGCAAGCAGATCATTTCCCGAAGGACTCGTCTTCCATTATAATTATGAACAGGAAGTTCAAGCCATGAATCAAGCACGCATCGAAATCGTCTACTGTACTCAGTGTCGTTGGCTGTTGCGGGCAGCCTGGATGGCCCAGGAGTTATTGACGACCTTTGCCGACGAACTGCGCGAAGTGGCCCTAGCACCAGGCAAGGGTGGAGTGTTCGAGATCCGAGTTGGCGAAGACCTGCTATGGTCGCGGCAGGAGCAGGGCCGCTTTCCGGAGATCAAGGAACTCAAACAACTGGTCCGGGACAAGATTGCCCCGGGGAAGGATCTCGGACACTCAGACCGATGAATCATCTGCCGCCTGCTCTGTCGCCGGCAACTTCACGAGGGCCTGTTGCAAAAGCATCGATCCACCTCGGCCATGGGCACTTCGAGGGCCGCCCGCTGGCCACGCGGCGACATCTTTTTCCAGGTCTTCCGGATAATGTCGGTCATCTTCGCCGCATCGTGCTGGCGAGCGAGATCCGCAAAATCGTTTTCCAGGAACACGAGGCAAGCCACATCCTCCAGAGCCTGCATCTGGGCGTCCGATTTCAGGTTCTTCTTCCGCAGCAAGTCCTGGACGCGGGCAATGGTCGCCTCGTCGTAGCCGACCTTGGCGAGAATGCTGCCCGCCTTGTCGGCATGGAATGCGTACAACCGTGTCCGCCAACGGAAATAGCCCGCACGGTCCAGCGGGTACTCGTTCCGCGGGATCATCCAGCGGCAAAGGTGCTGGCTGCGGGCGGCCAGTTGCAGCGTCTCGGCGGCATCCGGCTCGAGCCTCTGCAGCCAGTGGGTGATCCGCTGTCCGTAGAGGAGTTGCCGCGGGAACGATTGGCCTTGAAAAAACCTGATATCAGGGTCTTCGCGATTGGCCGCGTCGAAGCACTCGATGGCTGCTTGAAAGCGTGCGGGATCGGGAATCATGGCTGCATTCTACCACATTGATCTTCCGCGTCAATCTCATGCAATGCCAAAGCTCACCTCGTTCATCGCCTGAAATGCTGGAACCGGCCATGGCGTGGAAGCACTTGATGTACGACAAGCGACATCGCGGTTTCTTGCATACCGCGATGCAGGGCACGGCGGGGAAGTCGGGAACCCCGCCGGCCTCGGGGGTGCGCTGACGGCGCACCCCGGATCCAAATTGTCAAAGAACGACTTACCGCATCCAGACGTTATTCGTCATAACTATCCACACTAATAATACGTTTGACCAGGCCATTGTGTACAGTTCCACATTGCGGATTTCCGGAAGATCCGCTCGCCCGCAGCGCCGGGCCTGCTTTGTCCCGAGGAATGCGCCGATTTCTTGTCATTGAAGAAAAGTTCCCAAAAATCGAAATCGCGTACGGTGTTTTCGCGTCCAATTGGCCGACAACTCCCCTCTCCCGCCGGGAGAGGGCGCGACACCATGTCGGGCACCATGTACTCACGGTCGGGGTGAGGGCGGCTTGCTCCCGTCTGGGATTCCCCGTCCTCCGCGTCTCCCTTTTTCCTTCCCGCCCTCATCCCTCATCCCTCATCCCTCATCCTTCATCCCTCTCCAAGGGCAGCCGAATACACATCTCCAAGGCGTCCGGCCCGTCGTCGTGATCGCCCAGGGGAAAATCCATGAGCTGATCGACCAGCAGCCGGCAGCCGGGCGAGTCGGCCTTGAACCGCAACTCGCGATTGAGCACGTACTGGCTCAGCCGGCGGATGCGGGCGAGCTTGCTGAAGCCCCGGCTCAGCATCTTCCAAATCGACCACCGCAGGTCGTAATCCTCGCCGCACTGCCGCTCAAACTCGTGGACCAGCAATTCCTGGAACTGTTCGGCCTCGATGCCCACGAAATCAGGCTTTTTCTGCTCGCAGAAGAGCAGCGTTTTGCGGACGAGCTGGTCCAGCACGATGTGGTCCAAAATCGCGTCCACGTAAAGCAGTTTGTCCTTGCCCACGCCCAGGAAGACGATCGCCGTGTAGTCGCCCTGCTTGTCGCTCTTGCCCTTGCTGGCGTCGACGCAGACCACCCGCAGGTCGAATTCCCGCGGCCACTTCTCCGGCTGCACCCAGATCCAGTCGCCAAAACACGCCGCCGGCCATTCCGCCATCGAGGCCTCGCTGGGGTTCTGCTGGTAGAGCGCCGCGTAGGCCTTGGCGTCCTGCTGGCGGATGATCTCCAGGTCGGCAGCGGACTTGAACTGCGGCCAGAGCGGCTCGCCCGGGCGGCGCGTGTCGCGCGGGTCGCCGGGCTCCCCTTCACGAATGGCGGGCAGGCAGAGGATTTCCCACTGGTCGGCCGCGCGGTCGGCCATCTTCCGCAGGAGGCGGCCGGCCAGGTCGTCGCGATGCCAGCGGGTATGCGTGAGCACGATCCAGGCCCGGGCGGAGAGGCGGCTGTAGAGGTCGTTGGCATACCAATCCCAGATCCGCTGCCGGATCTTGGCGCTATCGGCGTCCTGGCGCTTGCCGAAGGGGTCGTCGATGATTGCCCCGTCGGCGGCGTTGCCGACGATCGACTTGCCGACTCCCGCGGATCGGAGGCCGCCGCGGTGGCCCTGGATTTCGAACAGGTTGAGCGTGCGGCGGGCCTCCACCCGGGACCGCGTGCGGACCCCGCGGTCGTTGAGCCGGCAGTCGGGGAACAGGTTGCGGTAGGCGTTGTCGCACATTATCCGCTGCACGTCCCGGTTCATGCTCGTCGCCAGGTCGTTGGTGTGCGAGCTGCCGATCAGCCGCAGCCCCGGGTTCCGCCCCAGGACGAAGGCCGGGAAGCGGCGGCTCACCAACTCGCTCTTGCCGTGTTGCGGGGGCAGGAAGATCATCAGCCGCGGGCAAAGGCCCGCCGCCACCCGGTCCAGCCTCTCCGCCAGCAGCTCGTGGTGCCAGTTCGCCCGGTAGTCCGGCTTCGTGTAGAGCGTGAACTCCAGCAGGTTCCTCCGCGCCAGCTCTTTCAGAAACTTTCCCAGGTCCGAGTTCTGCTCTACACTGAGCAACCCTGGCTCGCAATTCTTCTGTTGACATCTGCGCCACATCATCTTCCGTCAATCCCTCCCCTCGAACCGGTTCTTCGTCTTCTTCCTCGTTTTCGGCCTCGGGCGGCATTCCCATCTCCTTCAGCAGCTTGGCGGTGGCATCCAGGGCGGCCTGGCGCGGGTCAGCCAGGCGGGGTTGCCGGCGCGGGTCTTGCTGCGGACGGACCGTTTGTTTTTCGAATCGTCGCCGGGGCAGTCGGTGACCGTGCGAATTTCCTCGTCGGCCTGCGAGCGGTCCAGGCCCTCCAGGGCCTTGCGGTAGATCGTGTCGAAGCGATCGTTCAGTTTGTCGATCATTTCCAGGGTCTCCTTGACGGATCGCGAGGCACATTCCCGCCGCAGCGAATTCCGCCAGCGGAGGACGGTCGTCTTGGGCACGCCGACCTTTTCGGCGACCTCCCGGCTGGTATGGCCCTCGAGCGAGAGCCGGGCGATCTCCGGCAGGAAGGCTTCCTTCCGCTCCCGGGCCGCGGCCAAACGTGAATTGGGTTCTCTCATGATTGCGTGTTGGTTGAGGGTTGACGGTTTCCGTTGGGTAGTTACGGATTAGTACGAATTAGACGGCGATTTTATAAAGTGGAGATCGCTCCGGGAGGGCCTACGCAACGCCAGCGGCGTCGTAAGGCGTTGTCTGCCGGGAGGTTAGAGCGATCCAAGAAAAAGAGCGGATTGCAAAAACTGTGAACAGAAAAAAGACGCGAAAAATCTCCCTCTGATGGCTGGTGTCGTGCACCGAGCGTCGTTGCAAGTAGCGATTGGCGGCTCGCGGTGGAGACGAAGAAGGCGAGGGGGCAAAAGGCGGCAGTGGAGGCGATAAAGCACAACCTGACCGCCGCCATTTCAAGTAGGTCCTTTCTACCGGAAAGGACTAATGTGCAATTAGCTTCTGGAAAGCTCGATGTTTTAGGGGACAGCCGGCAAGGTCCGGGTCAACGAAGTGCGCCTCTTGGCCAGCCTCTTGGATGACCAGGCCGATGAGTTGGGACCTGCCCGCGGCGGCGGCGGCGGTGCGGGGACGCCACTACCCTGGGAATCGAGATGCCCACCAACTCAGTACAACGCTCGGCAAAAAAAACAGTACATCCCAGATCTGCACTCCACACGGGAAGGAAAAGAACCAAGGGACGACCGCCACCATGACGAAAGACCAGGCAGCCGTCACGAGGGCGCTGCAGACCAGCAACAACTTCGCCGTCCACTGGAGCTTGGCATTGGGACGCGTGTGGCCGCGGACAGTTGCACCGCAGGCAGGGCAGATCCAGTCGTTGATCGAGGCCGCCAGCCTGCAAATCTCCTCCAACGGTCCGGCGGCACGTCGCGCCGTAACAATGGGCGCGGCGGCAGCATCAGTGACCGGACCTATTACTTGCACCACGCGCTGTCCACACGCAATGCACTTTTCTTTCTCTGTCGTTGCCGCTGCGCCTTTGCCTCCCGCTGCCACTGTGCTTCCCGTTGCTGCTCTTGCCGCTGGCGCTTTATTTCTCGTAGCCCCCAAGCTCTTTGATCAGCGGTGAGTCTGGCCCCCAGCATTCTATCACGGCGTCTATCATCGCGTTGTGTGAGTCCCGTATCCGCACGGTCCGTGCCGTCGAGAGCGGGCAGCCCGAGGATACGCGAACACGGTCAGCGTGTCCCGTTCAGTCTCCATGGGCAGGCAGGTCCTCGACCGCCTTCTCCATGCGCCCCAATTCAGCGAGCAATTCCTGGTCCCAGCGTTCGAGGCGCTCGTCTAATTGTGTCTGAAGCCGGCCCAGTTCCGCGGCCTCATCGCCAGACAGGCGCGCCTCGATTGCTCTTGCGGACCAGTTCGACTCGTCGTCGGTTCGCCGCCTCGGTGATTACGGAGCGAGCCCGCTGTTGAACGGCCTCCGCCAGTAGTTTCTGCGCAAGTCCTCCGCCGACAATCTTTCGAGAAAGGCTTGCGCCTGCAATTGGCTGGCCACTGTGGTATCCAAAGTAATCGTGACGGACATCGGTCAACTCCTCGGCGGCAACTTCGACTACTGCCAATTGCTATTTTACCATCGCCCTTGGAAGTCGTCCAGTACAGCGATCCGCCCGCGAACCAGGCAAAGGCCCGGCGAATCGGGCAACGTCGTCTACACCAGAAGCTACGCAACGCACGGCGTGACCCGAATGATCACGTACTTCGATGTCGGCGTGTTGCTCGTCTCCGCCACGCTGTCCAGCGGCACCAGGACGTTGGTCTCGGGGAAATAGGTTGCCGCACAGCGCGCGGGGAATATCGTAGGGCACGACCAGGAAATGCCGGGCCACGCGGGTTTGCCCGCTGAAAGTAACTGGTCAAGTCGACGGCCTGGCCGGCCGCAAGGCCCAGATCGCGGATGTCGTCGGCATTCATGAAGACCACGCGGCGCTCGTTGTGGATTCCCCGGTAACGATCCTCCAGGCCGTAGATGGTCGTGTTGAACTGGTCGTGACTGCGGATCGTGGTCATCACCAACTGGCCCGGCTCGATATGATCCTCCGGCAGGGGATGGACCGTGAAGGTCGCCTTCCCGGATTTGGTCGGGAAGTGGCCTTGGCGGGGCAGGTTGGGCAGATAGAACCCGCCCGGCTTGCGGACCCGCTCGTTATATCGATCGAATCCGGGAATCACGCGCGCGATCAGGTCTCGGATGCGGTCGTAATCTTCGACGAGCTGCTGCCACGGCACCGACCCGCCGGCCTGGTGCCGACAGGTCACCGGCAGCCAGGGCGCAGCCGGGCGACGATTGCCGGCTCGCTGAGCAAATGCTCCGACGCCGGCTCCTGGTTGCCCTGCGAGGATTGCACGACCCCCATGGAGTTCTCGCACGAGACCAGTTGCGGACCCGACGGCCTGGAGATCGCGTTCGCTGCGCCCCAGGCAGGGCAGAATGACCGCCTGCCGGCCGGTGACGAGGTGGCCGCGGTTCAGTTTCGTCGAGACCTGGACGGTCAGCGCGCAGCGCCGCAAGGCGGCGGCGGTGAATTCCGTATCGGGCGACGCCGAGAGGAAATTTCCGCCCAGTGCGAAGAAGACCTTGGCCTGCCCGGCATGCATGGCGCGGATGGCCTCGACCGTGTCGTAGCCGAACTTTCGCGGCGGATCGAACCCAAAAACCTCCTGGAGCTTGTCGAGAAACTCCTTCTTCGGCCGCTCCCAGATGCCCATCGTCCGATCGCCTTGCACGTTGCTATGCCCGCGCACGGGGCAGACGCCCGCCCCCGGCTTGCCGATGGCTGCCGCGCAGCAAGAGCAGGTTGACGATCTCCTGGATGGTGGCGACGGCGTTGCGGTGTTGCGTCAGGCCCATGGCCCAGCAGGTAATGATCCGCTGGGATTGCATGCAGCAATGCGGCGGCTTCGCGGATCTGGTCGCGGGAGATGCCGCTTTGCTCGATAATCGCCGGCCACTGCCACGTTGCCGAAGATCGGCCGCCAGCGCGTCGAATCCGGTGGTCTGTTCGCGGATGAAGTCAAGGTCGAGCGCGGAACCGGGCCGGCGATCTTCTTCTTCCAAGAGCGTCTTCATCAGGCCCTTCAGCAGTGCGGAATCGCCGTTGATCCGCACTTGCAGGAACAGATCGGCCAGGGCGGTCCCGGACCCAGCAGGCCGGCGACCTCCTGCGGATTCTTGAATCGCATCAATCCGGCCTCCGGCAAGGGGTTGATGGCGATGATCTTGCAGCCGTTGCGTTTTGCCCGTTGCAGGGCCAAGAGCATCCGCGGGTGGTTCGTGCCCGGATTCTGCCCGAGAATCAGGATGACTTGGGCCCGATCGAAGTCGTCGAGCGTGACGGTCCCTTTGCCGATGCCGATGACGGCCGAGAGGGCGGCGCCGCTCGATTCGTGGCACATATTCGAGCAGTCGGGCAGGTTATTCGTGCCGAATTGACGCACGAACAACTGATAAAGGAAGGCGGCCTCGTTGCTGGTCCGGCCGGAGGTGTAGAAGATTGCCTCGTCCGGCGACGCCAGCCCGTCGAGCTCGGCGGCGATCAGGCCGAAGGCTTCGTCCCAGGTGATCGGTTGATAGTGCGTGCCGCCGGGGCGAAGCGCCATGGGATGCGTGAGCCGGCCCTGCTGGCCCAGCCAGTAGTCCGACTGCCGCGACAGTTCGGCCACGACTGTGCCGGGCAAAGAACTCGGGCCCCGCACGGTCCCAGTCGCCCTCCCAGGCAAGGGCCTTGGCGCCGTTCTCGCAGAACTCGACGATGCCTCGACCTTCGTCCGGATCGGCCCAGGCGCAGCTCATGCAGTCGATTCCGCCTGGCTGATTCAGCGCCAGCAGCCCGCGCAGGCCGCGGCTGATCCCCATCTCCCGCCAGACCCGCTTCATGGCGGTAAATACTGAGGCCGCCCCGACCGCCGCTTGCTTGCGCGGCGTGGTTCGCAAACCGGTGAACTCTTCGGGCGGTTGCGCCCGCACGTCGGCGGCGGCAGTATCCGCAGGGAGGTCATCAGGCGTCTGCGGTGAGGTAGCTTGGCTGGGGTCGTTCATGGGAGCCTTGCTCTTGGCGCCATTAGCGTTGCAATCGCCATCCGCCGTTGTAAATGTTGAAGCGGCCGTCACGGAGGAATCCGATCAGCGTCATGTTGAATCGTTCGGCCAGTTCCACGGCCAGGCTGGATGGGGCGCCCACGGCGGCAAGCAGCGGAATTCCGGCCATCAGGGCTTTTTGCATCAGCTCGAAGCTCGCTCGGCCGCTGACCAGGATGCCACGGTCAGCCAGCGGGACTCTCCCGGCCAGAAACTCCGCGCCCAGCAGTTTATCGACGGCGTTGTGCCGGCCGACGTCCTCGCGGAGTGCGAGCAACTCGCCTGCCGCATTGAAGAGTGCGGCGGCATGTAATCCGCCGGTCCGATCAAAGACGGCCTGGGCCCGCCGCAGCCGTTGGGGGAGACCGTGCATCGTCGCGGCCGAAATCCAGGGAAGCTTAACCGCAAACGGGGCCACGTTTCCCATCGCCAAGGCCTCGAGCGATGTTTTTCCGCATACGCCGCAACTCGATGTGGTGTAGAAATGACGTTCCAAGCGATTCAGGTCGACGGCGACGCCTTCGCGGAGCTCGACGCGGATGACGTTATGCAACGCCAGCGGCCCGGCCGCCGGTCCGCACGGATTCACGCCTTGGACATCGCCTGGATCATGGAGGATCCCCTCCGTTAGCAGGAAGCCAACCGCTAGGCTCGCGTCGTCGCCCGGGGTTCGCATAGTGATCGAGATACTGCGTGCGACCCGCTTGCCTTCCGCGACGTAGTCCAGGCGGATTTCCAACGGCTCTTCGACGGCAACCCGATCCGGTTGGCACTCCCGGGCCGAGGCGCTCACTTTTTCGACGGCAAGCTCGATGGAGCTTTGTTCCGGCATGATGCGTGGACTGGGGATGGGAAGCGACGAAGGACGACTGCCACAATCATACGCCGCCCGCAGGCAAAGGCCAGCTTATGAGCTTTTCCCATCAACCGTAGCCGTGGGCGTTTTCCGGCTTGTCCGCCGGCAGTGCGTGCCAAAACTCGGACACCGGGACAAAGTCCTCAGCCCCCGATGCTCACCATGTCATGCGTCGGCCAGACGCCGGCGGGGATCGTCTTGTTGGGCACTTCGGCGCGAATCAGCGAGCGCACCATGTCGATCCGCCCGGCGCGATAGGGTGTGAGCAGGTCCACGCCGTGCACGGTCCGCAGACAGGCATAGAGCCGGCCGCGGCTGTCGAGCCGTGTTCGGTCGCAGCCGTCGCAAAAAGGATGCGACATGTTGGTGATGAAGCCGATCGCCTGCTCGCGCCCGTCGACCAACAACCGATGCCGCCGCGCCGTCGAGCTCCGCGGCAGGAGGCCAAGATGCGTGAACTGGGTTTCCAGCCGATCGAGGGCCTCGTCCGCCGAAAGAAACTCGCGATCGTAGATCGCCGCTCCCTCGCCAAAGGGCATCAATTCGATGAAGCGTATTTCGCAGTCCAGTTCCGCGGCAAACCGCACGAGCGAGGGCAGCGAATTGCCGTTGTAGTTTCGCATGAGGACCGTGTTGATGCGGATCTGCGGAAAACCGGCCGCGCGGGCCGCGCGGATGCCGTCGACGATCGTCCGCACATCGCCGCCGCGGGTCAGCTCCTTGCATAATTCCGGCGAAAGCGTGTCGAGGCTGGTGTTCAGGAATTCCACGCCCGCGCGCCGCACGGCCACCGCATGCTGCCTGAGCAAAACCGCGTTGGTAGTCATTGCCAGTTCGACGCTTGGCATCCGTTGGCGTAGGCTCTCAATCAGTCCGGGTAATCCAGGCCGCAAGAGCGGTTCTCCGCCGGTGATGCGAACCTTGTAGATCGGGAACTCCTGGTGCAGAAGGGCGATCAGCGCGAGCAGCTCATTATCGGTCGCAAGGCTGGCCGGCGGGGATTTCGCACCCGGGGCACCCGGTACTCCGGGTCGGGCAGGACGGCAATAGCGGCAGCGCAGGTTGCAACGGTCGGTGACCGATAGGCGCAGGTAGATGGGGCGCCACGCGGCGCTGGGGGAAGGCTTCAAAGCGTTTCCTTTCCAAACACGGGAGGCCCGAACGTTTCCCCGCGGACCCTATCGCCGGACGAACCCTAGCCTGAAGCCGTAGGCTCGTCCGATCGGAAACGAAAATCAGTTCACTGCATTCTATACGATCGGCGGGCTGCCAAGCAAGGGATCCGGCAACTTGACACGAGAGGACTGTTTGGATAACGTGGAGATTTATGAAGATCAAATCCGTTCGGTGTGATAATCGTAAGAAGGTGTTCGAGGTTGCGACGCGAGGCAGGACATACTCGCTTCCGTTCGCGAAACTCCGCCTGCGGCCGACGCCAGCGAATCCAGTCAAGAACGTGGCTGTTGACGAGGAACTGGCGCAGGAGGCATTCAACTACGAACTTCAGTCGGGTGAAGAGGACACGGTGCACGTCGATCAGGTCCTCGATTACAACCGCGATCCGCGATACATGCGAGACCTCTTGCTCTATAAACTCACGTTGGTTGCGCAGGAACGAGTGAAGAGCAGCCCGTTGAGCAAGCGGGAGATGATTCGCCGCATGGGAACCTCGCCCGCCCAGTTCTATCGCTTGCTCGATCAGGCGAACTACTCCAAGTCGCTCGACCAATTGATGGGCTTGCTTGGTGTGCTCGATTGCGAAATCGACCTTGTGGTCAAGAAGCCGAACCGCCGGCGTGAAGGGCGCCGGAATCGTGTAGGAAGCGTGGAGGAAACGGCGGTGTATACTGAATGAATCATGACGGTAATCATCAAGCTTTTCGGTCCCTTGAGCGAGGCGGTGGGCAGAGGGGAACTTGCCATCGCGGTCGAGCACGCGCGGCCGACCTGCGGCGAGATCCGCGAGCGGCTAGCCGCGGGTGAACCGCTTCTGGCCGGTATGCTGCCCGCCTGTCGATTCGCAATCAACCACGCCTTTGCAGACGATGCTCGTGTGATCGCCGAGGGCGACGAGGTGGCGCTGATCGGATTGACCTCAGGGGGATGATCGTGCCAGCAGTCGTAGTGCGAGTGCAGGACGGCCCGCTGCCCGCCGAGGCCGTGCCGTTCTTCCAGGAAGGCGCGGGCGCGGTGATCGTCTTTGCAGGACTGGTGCGTCCGCTCGAAGACGGGCGGACCATCGTCGCGCTGGATTACGAGGTTTACGAACCGATGGCCCTCCGCGTGCTCGAAGCTCTGGCCGGCGAGATGCTCCAGACGCACGGACTGCTTGGTATTGTGGTCGAGCATAGCCGCGGTCGCGTCGAGGTCGGTGAGTGTTCGTTTCGGTTGCAGATTGCCGCTCCCCATCGCCAGGAAGCCCTGGCGGCCATGGCGGAATTCATCGATCGAATGAAACGCGATGCGCCGATTTGGAAGAACGCCTGTCCGGTCAGAACCCTTGCCGCGATCCTTGCCGGAGGACTTGCCACGCGGCTTGCTGGAACCGCCAAAGGGCTGCTGCCTACGCCGCAGGGCACGATCATCGAACGGCTCTTGGCCGAACTCGCCAGTGCTGCGATCGGCGACGTGATTATCGTGGCCAACGATCCGCAACCGTATGCCGCACTGGGCAAAACGATTATCGGCGACCTGCGGCCGCGGGTAGGACCCCTGGGCGGCATCGAAGCGGCGCTATCGTACGCCGGCAAGGCTTACGATGCCGTGTTGTTCTTGCCCTGCGACCTGCCGAACCTATCGGCCACCGAGATTCGCGGCCTATTGACCGCGTTTGCGCGATCCGCGGCGGGCGGTCGCGGCAGTGACGTTCCGATGGCCGGCAACACCCGCTGTGCGCAGTCGTGCCGGTGGCGCTGTTGCCGAAAGTCGTGCGCTCGATCGAGGCCGGCCAGTACGGCGTGCATCGGCTTTGGACCGAATTGGGGGCGGCCGCAGTGTCGGTCGGCAGTCCCGCGAAGCTCTATAATATCAATACACCCGAAGACCTGGACTTGTTGCGGCAATCATGAATGAACTCACGCATCTCGACGATCAAGGCGCGGCCCGCATGGTCGATGTCGGAGCTAAGAAGCCGCAACGCCGGATTGCCCGGGCGGAAGGCTCGATCGAATTGTCCGAGAGCACCTGCGAACTGATTCGCAGCGACCGCATCGCCAAGGGAAGCGTGTTGGCTGTGGCCCAAATCGCCGGAATCCAGGCCGCCAAGCAGACCGGCGAGTTGATCCCGCTCTGTCATCCCTTGGGGCTCGATCACGTGGCCGTTACGTTCGAAGTGACCGCCTCAGGTGTGATCGCCCGAAGCGAGGTCTCCTGCACGGGCCGGACCGGCGTCGAGATGGAGGCCCTTACCGCCGTGAGTGTCGCCCTGCTGACCGTGTACGATATGTGCAAAGCCGTCGATAAGCAGATGAGCATCGGCCCAATCGTCCTCTTGGAAAAGGTCAAGTTCGATGACGGACCGTGACACCGCCAGATCGCCGGCGCGACATATCCATTGTCTCATCATCACGCTCAGCGACCGCGCCTTTTCCGGCGCTTACGCGGACCGGTCGGGACCGCGAGCTCGCGAGCTGCTGGCATCTTTCTTCGATTCGCGGGGAATCGAGTCCACAATCGAGCAGTGCGTTCTGCCGGACGACGCCGCGTTGCTTCGCCGCGAGATCCTCGCTGGCCGGGAGCAGGGCGTCGACGTGCTGATCACCACGGGAGGCACCGGCGTGGGGCCGCGCGACATTGCTCCGGAAACCGTCGAACCGCTCTGCGACAAGCTGATCCCCGGCATCATGGAACATATCCGCGCCAAGTTCGGGGCAAACAACCCGCGGGCCCGGTTGAGCCGTGCGATTGCCGGCGTAGCTGGAACAACGCAGATCTACACCTTGCCCGGCAGCGTGCGTGCGGTCGAAGAGTATCTGCCGGAGATTCTCGTCACGCTGGAGCACCTCGCCGACACGCTTCACCACGTGGACACCCACCAATGACGAATAGAATGCTCGCTCCCGACGAAGCCCTGAGTCTTGTCATCCAAACCGCCGCTCCACTCGCGCCGCAACCGTATTCAGTGGCGGCAGCTCGCGGTCTGGTGCTTGCGGAAGACGTTATTGCCGACGGCGACTATCCACCCTTTCCACGATCGATGATGGATGGTTTTGCCGTCCGTCTTGCCGATGCCGGGAAAACTGTAGCGGTGATTGGGGAAATTCCTGCCGGCGCGACTTGGGATCATGAGCTTGTCGATGGCGATTGTCTGGCCATCCTGACCGGTGCGCCTTGTCCGCTTGGCGCCGAGGCAGTCGTACCCAAGGAAGACACTCGGCAACAGGGAATCAACGTCCTTCTACCGACGCATCTTGTGCCCCATCAGAACATCGCTAGTCCTGGCAGCGACTGCCGGCAAGGTGACCGCCTCTTGGCGGCGGGCATGCGCGTGACTCCTTTGGCCGTTGGAGTGCTTGCCTCGTTCGGCAAGAAAGTGGTGCGGGTGATCCCGCGGCCTCGCCTGGGAATACTTACGACAGGCGGCGAACTGGCTGAAGAAGGAATAGCTTTGCAACCCGGCCAGATCCGCAACTCGAACGGTCCCATGCTTGTGGCCATGGCGCAGGAATTGGGGATCGATGCTCCGCGGTGTCTTCACGCTCGCGATGATGTAAATGATCTCCGGCAGGCCCTCGAACAGTTGGCCGACACGGACATCGTCGTGTTGACGGGCGGCGTATCCGTGGGAACCTACGACCTTGTGCCACGGGTACTTGCCGACATCGGCGCCGAGACGGTATTTCACGGTGTCAAGCAGAAGCCCGGCAAGCCCATGCTAGTTGCGCGGACTGACCGGCGAATCTTCTTCGCTCTGCCCGGAAATCCGCTCGCCTGCCATTTGGGTTTTCATCGTTACGTTTCTGCCGCGATGCGCAAGATGAGCGGGCACGCGGCCCAACAGCGTTTCTTAGGGGAACTGGCTGGCCCCGTCGAATCGAAAGGAGATCGTACCCACTTCGTGCCGGGGCGGGCAGAACCTGCGATCGACTCACATGCCCCTTGGCGCATCGCTCCCCTGCCTGCGGCAAGCTCCGCCGATATTTTCCGCACCTGCAACGCCAATTGCTACATCGAAGTGTCGGCCTTGAATCGCACATTGTTCGCCGGTGAAACATGTCCCTTCACCTGGTTGGCCGATCAAATGTGAACGGCAAGACCCTCACCATTGGGTGACGCCGGTCAACGCCAGGATCAGGCCCAGGCCATTCTCACCGCCGCGGATCGTGATCGACTCCACGGGCACGTCGTGTTTGCCGCGGTCGAGAATCCGCTCGGTGCGGTAGATCGTGCCTTTGCCTCTCGGGCCGACCTTCACGGTCAGCGCGGCCGTGGTGAACGGGTTATCCTGGAACTCGCCGAAGTCCCGCACGGGCTCGGCCTGCCAGTCCACCACGCTGTCGGGGAATGGCCAGAACTGGATCGATGCCGTCGATCCGTCTTTGTACTTCAGGCTGATTTCGAAGCACATCTTGCGTCCGGCGTGCAGGAAAGCACTTGCGTGGAGGATGTAGATCGCTTCCATCTTCCGCCCGACGTGAACCGTTGCCTCCCTGACCACGTCGCTGCCGGGATTGGGATTGGCCTCCACGGCCACGACCGCCTTCGGACCGCGCGCGATGCGGAAGGGTACGCCGCCAATCACCTGGTCGCCGGTCGGCAGCTTGCGCATGTCCATCTCCGGACCTTGGTCAGTCCAGCCGCCCTTGCCATCGCCGGCCACGTCATCCGCCAGCGAGCGATTGGCTGCCTTGGACAAGTCCAGGTAGATGATCTCGCGCATCCGCTCCTTGGGGATCACGGTCGGCCTGGCCTCGACGATCTCGGTCTCGCCGGCAGGCGTCGGGCCGTCGGCGGTCTTGATGTTGATGTCGTCAAAACCGACCTCTCCCTTGCACCGTAGGATGCCCAGCGCCACGGCCATGCGCACGGCGGATTCGGGTGCGGTAACAACTTCCCTTACTGTGGTCCAAGGGAATGTGCCCTTGGTGAGTTCGGGGTGATGGAGCGTGCCGTCCGCGCCTTGGCCGACGATGTATGCGCGGGTCCTCTGCCGGCCCGTGGAGTTGATGAACTGCACGTAGACGACGGGCGTGGCCTTGCCGGTGGCCTCGATGTTCTTCCCGTACATCTTGAAAGAGATCGTGGTCTTGGCGCCCGGGCAGGCGGCCATCCAGGGCGTCCACCAACACGCTCCGGACGCGGGCATATCCGCGGGCTTGACGCCAACCATCGTCAGCCATCGATTTCGATTCGTCCATTCGCCGCGGTTGGCGGGCTTCTCGATGGTCATCTTGGGATCGACATACTTGTCTTCCCCACCGACGTACCAGGACGCGCCGCGGTTGACACCCTGATCATATCCATTGGAGCAGTCGGGACGCCACAAGGCGTCGGAGGTAATATCCGGGTAGGTCCCGTTGAAAGTGCACTCGTTGTAGTCGCCGTCGGCTACGCGCCAGAAGAACCCGGGGAATCGCCCGCCGGCATATTCGGGCACGGCCGGCCAGCGGCCGTCGATGGTGGCGTCAGCCAACACCGGGCGAGCCAAATGGGCCCGCGGGCCCCAGGGCAAACGGAAGGTCACCGTCGAGCCGCCCATCGATTCCGGCGTCAGATCGTTGTCTTGTGGTGCGCACTTCCGCACCTCGCCGTGCAGGTCCCAGCCGAACTTCTTCTGCAATTCATCCAGCGTCTTGATCCTCGTTGTCGCCCCGTGCATGAGGACGGACGCATCGGGGTTAAGTCGCACCCGGTTGAGATCCACGAACGCGCTGGGGAATGCCTCGGGCCAGAGCCCGTCCTGCCCGCGGTTCTCGCCGCCGATATAGGCCATGTGAATCCCCGTGAAGGCGTTCCTCCGCAGCGTCATGAAGCTGGACCGCAGCGGCCAGGGGTTGCGGTTGGCCCAGCTCACGCCACCGCCCCGGACATTATCGAAAAAGTTGTCCGTGACCGTCATGCGCGTGGACCAACTGCTGCCCATGGCGGTGCGGTAGAAGTAGTTGCCGATGACAAGCGTGTCGTTGATGCCCCACTCGTTGTAGATGCCACTGCCGGCCCGGTTCGACCAGAGTCCGTTGCCGATGATGCGCAAGCCCGTCCCCCCGCAGTCCCACCAGATGCCTGCGGTACTGTCGGCGACGATGTTGTAGCGGAAGATGCCGCCGATTCTCGGTCCGCCTTTGAAGGAGACGGGGCCGCCGCCCTCGCCATCGTTATTCACGCGGGAGTCGATGTCCTCATGCGGATCCTGTCCGCACTGGATCATCAGGCAATCCTCGATGATGCTTGCCGGACCCTGCCCGCCGCCCAAGGCATAGCCGCAGCGGTAGAAGTTGCACCGTCGGATGACACCCATGCGGCCGGTGCAGAAGATGGCCGGGCGATAGATGTTGTGGAAGAAGCAATCCTCCAGCACGATGCCTGTGCCATCCATGCCGACGCCCGTATTGCACCAGGCGAACTCAAGTCTCGAGATCTTCCAGTAGCCGGCGTCTTCGCCGATGCAGAAAGGTTCGATCCGCCGCGCAAACTGGACCTGGTGCAGGGCGGCCGGGTTGCCGTCGCCGGTATTGACCATGAGCGTGCGATCGCCACTGCGGTAGGTCGCCCAGTTGAGAAGGTCGTCGGCCGGCGGCGCGTCCTTGCGCTGCGTGACGATCGGCCGGCCATCCAGAATGACAATCAGGTCGTCGGGCGTGTCCGCCGGCATCTGCACCCGGTAACTCTTGCGATCGCCGATAGGCTTCCACTGATCGGCGGGTGGAAGTTCGCGCAATTCCGAGCCGATCACCACGCGGTCCTCTTTCCAGGCGGTCAACATGATCGGATGGGTCGGCCGGCCGAAACCACGGATCCTGACGCTCTCTGAGTAAAGTCCCGCTTTGACGTAAATCGTGTCTCCGGACTTTGCCACATCCACCGCGGGCTGAATGGTCTTGAAAGGCTTGACCTCCGTTCCGGCGTTGCGGTCATCGGCCACCGGGTTTTTCTGATCGATGAACCATTCTGCGGCAGGGGCAAGACTTCCTGGAGTGAGAACCAGCACCACGATCGCCAATCGCCATGTTATAGAGAGCATTCGTTTCCTCTGCGGTGTATGTGTGGCCGAACCTTCTCAATACCGGTCTATTCTGTTTCTCCAGGCAGTTCCAGTTTATCCTCGCTATCCAACCGTAGGCAAGTATAATCAATATCACTCGCTGACCATCTCATAACCCGAAAGGTTCTGGATCGTGAGAACTTTGCGTATCGCTGTTCTTTCCGCGCTCGCCCTGTTGGCTTCGACTGCCTCAACCGCGCGCCCTGCGGAAACGGCACTCAAACCCAACCTCGTTTTCATCCTGGCGGACGACCTCGGTTATGGCGAGCTTGGCTGCTACGGGCAGAAAAAGATCAAAACGCCGAACATCGATCGTATGGCCGCCGAGGGAATGAGGTTCACCAACTTCTACTGCGGCTGTTCGGTCTGTTCGCCCAGCCGCTGCACGTTGATGACCGGCAAACATCTGGGTCACGCCACGGTGCGCGACAACATGCAGCGCGGCCCCGGCCTGGAAGGCCAGCACCGCATGCAGCCCGGAACGGTCACGGTCGCGCAGCTCCTGAAGAAAGCGGGCTATGCGACGGCGATCATCGGCAAGTGGGGCCTGGGAATGCCGCAGGACCACAGCAGCCCGTTGAATTTCGGGTTCGACCACCACTATGGCTATCTCTGTCAAGGGATGGCGCACACGTATTACCCGCCTTATCTATGGCGCGACGACAAGCAGGAACCGCTTGCAGGCAACCCGGCGTATTCCTACGGTCAGCGAGGCGCGATCGAGCCATCGGGAAAGACCTACTCGCACGATCTCATGGCCGCGGACTGCGCTCGGCTGGGTGCGCGAGCACAAGGGCGGGCCGTTCTTCCTCTATCTGGCCTTCACCATCCCGCACGTCTCGCTCCAGGTCCCCGAGGACTCGTTGGCCGAATACCGTGGCAAGTGGCCGGAGACGCCGATGACCACGTCGCAGCATTATGCGAACCACGCCACACCGCGGGCTGCCTACGCCGCAATGATCACGCGCATGGACCGCGACGTGGGCCGCCTTCTGGCAGAGCTCAAGGAACTCGGCCTCGACGACCGCACGCTGGTCTTTTTCGCCAGCGACAACGGCGCCGTCTTCCCGCTGGCAGGCACCGATCCCGAGTTTTTCCACAGCAACGGCGACCTCCGCGGCTACAAGGAGGATCTTTACGAAGGGGGCATCCGCACACCTTTTATCGCACGCTGGCCGGGACGGATCAAGGCCGACGCGACCAGCAACCTCATCGGCGCATTTTGGGACGTGATGCCCACCCTCTGTGAAATTGCCGGTACGTCTGCGCCCGACGATATCGACGGTTTCAGCATCGCGCCCACGCTTCTAGGCCATACTGGACAAAGACTGCACGAGTACCTATACTGGGAATACCACAGTGAAGGCCGGGCCCAGGCCGTGCGCTTCGGCGATTGGAAAGCGGTTCGCAACAATGTCAAGAAAGCGCCTCACGCCACGCCCGAGCTTTACAATCTCGGCAGTGATCCGAGTGAAAAGACCAACCTCGCCGCTCAGCGTCCGGACCTCGCCGCGAAAGCCGCTGCCTTCATGAAAGCTGCGCACGGCCCGAGTTGGGAACCGAAATGGAACTTCTAGTAGGCTGTAGTAAGGAATTGAAATGATCGCCCGGCGAGTCTTGATCTGCATGGTATTTGGCTTGGCCTTGCTGGGGGCCGCGGACGCTCATGGGCTGCCGCCCCCCGGCGCGTGAACATCGGCGACGGCTCGGGATACTTGAACTACGGCGATGCGCAGGCCACGCTCAAGTTGCGACCGGGGGATGTGCTTTATATCAATCCCGGCACTTACAGCGGGCTTTCGCTGGGGAATCTCGCCGGCACCACTGCCACGCCCATTACCGTGACCTGCGACCCACAGGCCGTCTTCACGACCGTCGTGCCGCAGTTCAACAATTTTCCCAACATCGCTCACTTGCGATTCGAGAACTTCCGCTTCGAGACGTACAAGAGCACCTGCATGAAGATCAGCGGCAAGAGCCACGATCTGCTCTTCAGGAACTTCAATATCAAGGACGCCTCGGGATACAGCTTCCACGTGTACGACCCGGCCAAAGTCTTCGACGGCAGCAAGGAAAGCGCCTTCTACAACTTCAAGTGGGAGAATGTGGTCGTCGACGGCAAGACGGACGGTTCCGCCATCTGCAACACCAACTACAGCCTCTCGAACATGATCTCCGTGGTGCTGGACTTCGAAGTCTACAAGTGCACGTTCCGGCACTTCGACAATCGCATCCAGGCCTTCTCCGCCATCGACTTGCAGAGGTGTTTCAACCTGGAGGTGCACGACTGCACTTTCAGCGACATCGGCATGGCCGAGTCCCCCATTGGCCATAACGTCTGCATCGCCGTCGCCGGCTATCTCCGCGCCCACGGGAATCGCTTCACCCGGCAGTGGGCCAATGACGCCCGCGTATGGCCGATGAAGCTCAACGCCTTGGGTTACAACGGTGCGGATGCCGTGAACCGCTTCTACAACAACATCAGTTGGGAGAAGCGGAAGTACCCGATGTACGAGCACAACCATGTCCCGCAAGCCGACATGGACAAGTGCTCGGGCTATCTTTCCCGGACGGGTTCCGAAATCTGCTTCAACACGCTGTACAGGTTGCGGAAGGCCGCCAGCAGCAAGGACCCATACTGCGGCCACCTGGTGGATGTCTACGGGCCGGATGTCACCATCAAACATAACCTGGTCATTGAACCGGAAGCCGACGTGCCGTTCGATGCAAGGCGTAACTATGTGTATCACCTGGGAACAGGCCCGCAACCCGGCCTGACCGTGGACAACAACCTCGTATTCAAGACCTGGGCCGAGGCTGGGCTTGTGGACACGGAGACCTTTATGCCGTCCGCAAATAGTCCGGCGAGGGGCGCTGCCAGGGGACGAATCGACTACATCAGCAAGGATCACTACAACCACGACAGGTACGATGGCGCTGCTGCGGACGTGGGCGCTGTCGAGCGGCAGCAGACGGCGCAGTAGGCAATCGGCGCTTAATTCTCGTCACTTCTCCTGGTCCGGCAGAATAGTCGCAAGTGCTTTTCCATCATGCGCTTCGGTAGGGTGGAACGCTTTCACGTGGTCCAGTACGATGTGGTCCAAAATCGCCGCGTCTCCCTGTCTCCCCAATTGCCTAAAGACCGCGGGGGACGCGAACTTTTGCCTTGGCCGGGGCAGGCGGCGAGCCTGCCCCGGACCGCTAGGGCGCGGTTGACTTGCCGCGCCGCAGAAACGAATTGCCAAAGAACAAATACCGTAGTCAGGCGTTATTCGCCGTAACAGTCCACACAATAATACGTTTGAGCCGGCACTCTTGTATGATTCCAACTTCCATATTTCTGGAAACCACGATCGCCCCCAGCCGGCAGGACCCGCCTTTCCCGAGGAATGTGCCGATTTGTTGCCGCTGAAAAGACGTTTTCGAAATGCGGAAGTGCGCTCAGCGTTTTCAGCGGTTCGCTTCACTGATTGCTCGCTGCTTCCCCCGCGCGTTTCGGGAGAGGGCGGGCACCATGTCGGGCACCATGTACTCATGGTCGTGGTCGGGGTGAGGGCAGTTTCCAGCCTTGACGACTGCTCCCGTCTCCGCTTCTCCCCATCTCCCTTCTCCCCTTCCGCCTTCCTCCCTCATTCCGGCATTCAACAAAAAAATCTTGGTCTATCACGGTGTGGTCCAAATTCGCCTCCTCCATCGTCATGTTTCCTGCCTTCTTCCTGGAAAACCGCGGTGAAAACCGTATTTAG
>CAVRDP010000023.1:0-167735 GCA_963719885.1 uncultured Planctomycetia bacterium
GCGTGGCCAAGACTTCGGAGGGGCGCCGAAGAAGCGGTCTGCCGGCACCAGGCCATCGATCCCCCGGTGCACCCTTTGGAAGTTGTAATAGTCGATGAAGTGACCAATCCGCCGCCGTGCGTCGTCCAGGTCGAAGAACACCGACGTCTCGACGCACTCCCGCCAGAGCGTGCCCCAGAAGCGCTCGATCTTGCCCAGGGTCTGCGGCCGCTGCGGCCTGGCCACGAGGTGCTTGATGCCGCGCTTGTCCATCTCGCGGTGGAAGGCGCCGGTCCCCCGCCAGGTGACGTACTGGCTGCCGTTGTCCGTCAGGATCTCCTGCGGCGTGCCGTAGGCCACGATCGCCGCCCGCACTACCTCCAGCACCAAAGCCGCGGACTGGCTGGCATGGATCCCGTAGCCGGTGATGAAGCGGCTGTGGTCGTCCATGAAGGCCACCATGTAGACCCGGCGGTTCTGCCGCTTGAGCACGAAGGTGAACAGGTCCGTCTGCCAGAGCTGATTGGGCGTCGCCCGCTCGAACTCCCGCTGCTTGTCGGGGTGGGGGTGGGTGGCGACTTCTTCCACCTGGTAGCCCGCCTCGTGCAGCACGCGGGAGACGGCTCCCGGCGAGGCCGGCAAGGCCGGACCGCGGAGCAGCATGTCGCTGATCCGCTGGCAGCCCCACTCCGGGTTGGCCTGCTTGAGCATGAGGATCGTCCGCTTGGTCAGCTCGTGCACGCGGCTGCCCTTGGGCCCGCCGCGCTGCTGATCCATCAGCCCGGCCGGGCCCGACTCGTCAAAGCGCTTCTTCCAACTGTAGAGCGTGTGCTTGGAGAGGCCGACCAGCGGGGCGAAATCGCCCGCCGGCAGGCCGCTCCGCAGCCAGGTGTCGAGGATCAACAACCGCTGCTCGGCTGTCATCGTCGCTTGTGGCGGCTCCTCGGGTTTGACCAGCCGCTGCCCCTTGCTCTTGCGCGGGCCGGCCAGAAAGCGCATGCGGACCTCCTCGAAAGGCTCTTCGGGCGGCGGCTCTCCGCCCGCGAAGGCGTCAGCCTGGGGCGCTGGCGGCGCACCGGCCGAGGCCTGGTCCACGACTGCGGCGGCGGTAAGGGGTGGAGTGATTTCCGCAGGTGCAAAAACCTGGGCACAGTCCACGGCGGCCGCGGGGGTGGCCTCCCCCGCGCCGCCGCAGACGCTGGCCGCGTCGCTCGGGCTACGCCCTCGCTCCGCGGCCAGCGTTTGCTCCGGCTCTGATCTCTTCCAAAACATGCCTAACTCCTTTGCGGTCTAACCGCTGTCGGAGAGGCAATTACTCCACGCCTTTATTTCATTTCCCCGTTGAAAATTTCGGCGCGCCCCACAGCCGCTGGTTTCCGGCGAGGGGTCCGTGATCGTCACCGCTTCGCTGGCGCTGACGCCACCGGCGGCCCGCCTTTTTGGAGTGCGGTAATTCATTACCGCTTTGGTTCTGCCGCCGACCTGGACCCAGGGTACTGGATGCCCCACCGCGTGCCCAAGCTTTCCTCTGCTGCATCCGCCGTGGCATTTCGACGTCCGGGTTTTCATGCAGGCGAAAATCCACCGTCGGGTAAAGCGGTAATGAATTACCGCACTCCAAAGGTTGCTGCTCACGCCCGCAGCGTAATCGTGTTGCCTGCCGCTTCGGTCGATCATATGCACAATCCCTGACAATGCACTCGTATTCTACCAGATCGAGCACCCAGGCATAGCCGCTGGCCGGCCTTTCGCGAACATCTGCCCGCGCGGATTGCGGCCTTTCTGGCCGGAACCTGAGTGGAGTTCCCGATTCCAGTCATGTTACGTGGGCTTTACCGTCAGGCCAAACCTGGCTATAATCGTAGTCAGACGTGAATGATGCCCCGGAACCGAAGATCCGTATCTGTAATCTGGCGAGCTTCAGCGATGGCTACTGACGTGGCAAGCGACAATCCGCTGCAGACGATCCCCGTGGAGCTTTATCCGGTCGTCGATCACCTCGTAACGGAGGATGAGGCTCCCGTGGACAACATTTTTTCCGAGAAGCAGCAACGGCTGCTCACCGAGCCGCTGCACACTTCGTGGACCGCTCCGGGCCACCCGCGGCCTTTTGTCGCGATGGCAAACGTGGGGCTGTTCTCCGATGTCCACCGTCCGCCGCTAGTGCCTGACGCGCTTTTGAGCCTGGATGTCGAGCTCCCTGCGGATGTCCACCCCAAGCGGCACCGGTCCTATTTTCTCTGGGAATACGGCAAGGCGCCGGACGTGGTTGTGGAAGTGGTTTCCAACCGCGAGGGCGGTGAGGACACGGCAAAACTGGAAGCCTATGCGCGGGTAGGGGTCCGCTACTATGTGATCTACGATCCCGAGCGATGGCTGGGGCCGGAAGCGCTTCGCGTCTATCGTCTCGAGGCGCTTCGATTTCACAAGATGGACGAGCCGGTCTGGTTTCCGGACGTTGGATTGGGGCTACGTATATGGCACGGCCGTTACGAGGATCTCGACAACACATGGCTCCGCTGGGTGGATGCGGAAGGCTTGCCGATACCTACGGGACGTGAGCGTGCCGAGTCCCAGCGGCAACGCGCGGAAGTCGCGGAGCAACGCGCGGATACGGAACGACAGCGTGCCGACAAGCTTGCCGAGCAACTGCGGCAGCTTGGCCTCGAACCGCCGCCATAGGGCAGGCCGCCTGCGCTGTCGGGCACGATGTTCGCATCGCCGCCGCGAACGCCGCAGGTGATGGCGTTGATGGTTCTGGAAAGGAAGATTTGGGAAAAGAAGATGATGTTCTTTTCCCCTATTTTCTGTTCCATTGAGCCTCTTCTTTAGTTCTCTCTTCCCTTGCTCATTAGTATTCGCTGCCGCTTTGGCTCTGGGTATTGCGAACACGTGCCGGTCGGATACAATCCGGCGGGAGGGACATAAGATGACCAACGCCAACAGCAAAGCTCCAAGCATCCCGCTGCCAAGCCACTGGAACGACACCGTGCGTTCCGCCGTGCTCCACGTCATTTCGCTGGCACAGTTTGCCATCGCCCATACCCGTGGTTGGGCGGCCAATAACCCCAACGCGCGGATCCGGCTGAAGGCCGGTAAGGACCGGTCCGATCAGGACAACCAACTGCTCCACGAAGCAAGCCGCATCAAGGATGCACGAATGTCGCGCATCGATCCGCACCACAGACCGCAGTACTCGCCCAGCGAACGCATGGCGATCCTGGACAAAACCATGTCTGGCACGTGGACCTGACCGTTGTGCCGACCGGCTTGGGTTTCTGGTGTTTCTTGGCTGCCGTTCGCCCTGCCGCAACAGTGGCCCTTCTGCTTTTGGTTGGCGGTGGCCGTCGATCATTTCTCCCGCCGCGCCATGGGCGTTACAGCGCTGAGGGAGCAACCGACCTCCGCGGCGGTGTGGGCCTTCCTCGGCCGAGCCATTGCAAGAGCGAAGAAAACGCCCAAGTATATCGTGTGCGACCGCGGCAGCCAATTCAATTCCGCGGGCTTCCGCGACTGGTGCCGTGCAAAGGCATTAAACCACCGCGCTACGGCGCGATCGGCAAGCACGGCTCTATTGCCGTAGTCGAACGATTCATCTTGACCATGAAATGTCTGCTGGCGGGCTTGCTGCCGGTCCCTTACCGCCGCGAGAGCTTTCGGCGAGAACTCGATGCCATCGCGGAGTGGTACAATTCCAGCCGCCCGCATACCTGGCTTGGCGGCAGGACGCCCGACGAAGCCTACGGCGGAAAGACGCCCGCCAATCGACGCCCGCGATTCGAGCCGCGCGCTCGTTGGCCGCGGGGTTCGCCCTCGGCGCGGCCACAGACGCTCATCAAAGGCCAGCCCGGGGTTCGTCTGGAACTCAAGGTCAGCTTTCATAAGGGGCGCAAGCATCTGCCGCTCGTGGCGTTAACGCGCGCGGCGTGAAGCAGCGCGGCCGACGTTCTCTCATCAACCGCACCGCTTCCGCGCCTGCATCGCGACATTATCCATTTATCTGGTAAATTGCCAAAGAACGATTCGCCCTTGCGTCGCCGAGGCGACGAAAGGGCTCAGCCATCTACTTGACCCGCATGCCAATCTTGCCCCTTCCGGGCTATTCTCTTATCCATCCGATCGGTTGTAAAAGGTCGTTGGACCAACACACCCATTCCGGGGCATTCACGTTCCCGCCCCATAGGTTATAAAAACTCGCTGGACCAAAACACCCCAAGAAGTCGTTCTGGTACTTCGTGACGACGCCGTTGGGGGCGATCGTTTGACTGAGGAAACCACGGCGTTGGGTCGGCGGCGTCGCGATGGTCTCGGGAGCATCGCTGGACCAACTCACGGGCTTCTCCTCCCTGCCTCATCAGTTGTCAAGGCTCGCTCGACCACCAAAGCTTGCCCATGCTGTCGGCCGCTCTTGTACGGGAGAAACGCGAACTCGGCGCCAGCCCGTGCGAAGCGCTTCCAAAGATCCCAATCGTCATCCCTATTGAGCAGTTCATTGAACCCGCCGACACGCCCAAAGAGGTCCCGTCGATGGGCGATCCCGAGGGGTGGAGCGATGTTCTTGACAAAAAAGTCGTCTTTCATGGTGGAGGGATTCAAACTATGCACCCGATCCGAGCCCGGAACGTCCTTCTGTAAAAGATCGTACCCGAATACAAGAATATCAGCCTTGTCATGGAATTGTGCGACTAACGACAAGTAATCGAGATAGTACTCGTCGCCCGGGTCAAGATAGGTTATGAAATTCCCACGAGCCTCCCGTAGCGCCGCGTTTCGCGCACAAGGGAGCATGTTTTTCGTCTGCGCGCGAATCACTCGATACTGGCTGCCTTGCTCCGTATGACTCGTCAGGATCGGTTCGTTCACGGGGCCGTCAACGACAACGAGAAGCTCAAAGTCGGTAAATTTCTGCATGAACACCGAACAGAGCCCGGTTGCAGTTAGCGATGTATCAGTGCCGAACGGAAAGACGACCGAAACAATAGGGCATTTCAACGAATCAGGCATGATTTTCACTTTCCGTCGCGCATTGAAAAAGGGGTTCTTGATACTCGCATGAAACGAAAGCAAATCCAAACGACTGAAAGCGAATTTGGTCTTGCCGCAGGAGCCTGGCAAGACTGTGAAGATCGGTTCGTCCCCTCAAAGGTGTTCTCGAGTTTCTTTGCTGCGCCACGCTGCAAAACAGAGATGGCAAATTGGAGATAGCCCATTGCCGAACTCCTCTGGAACATCCGCGTCACCAATGTCTCCCTTTTGTTCCGCAAAGCCGTACTTGACCCAACATTCCGAGCAACAGAAGAAGAGTTCCGCTGACAAATTCGGGAAAATCGTAGTTCCACGAACAGGCACGATGCCTTCCGAGATGTCTTTCCGCTCGTAGCGTTCATCAATATGTGAACACACTAATACGGCAAGTTGGCGACCGTGTACTTTGCAAATGACCGCTGCCATAATTAACCTCCGAGAAGGCGTTGCAGGGCCGCACGGGCAAGGCCTGTTGATGTGGGTAGATCCAAACCACCCGCATTTAGTACGTTCACAACGTGGGTCACGCAACTATTCCTATAATAGTCGTATGGACCGGTGTCAGTCCTCAGCACGCTTTCCTGGTAAACCTGCGCAGCTTCTGCATCGGGAAGATCAACTTGCCCCTCCTGTGTTATAACTTGGTAACGGAGCGCTTCCGTGATAGTTGTCGTACCTGCGCCTTTATCTACTAATTGCTCGGTATGAAGCTGCACCCCCTGAAAGTCTGTCTCAACGGTATAGTGAGGCACTCGCTGTCCTTCAATTGACTCAAGCCTGACAGTAGCCGTGCCGGCGGTAGAGTAGCTATTATGCACCAAAACGCCGGTTTTGCCAACGAAGAAGTGGTGCTCGCCTTCAACCTCGAAATTATGCACCCTGTGAAGCCCCGGCTTGGGGCCAATGGACTCGACGGTGACGACTTGGCCGGCCTTGGTTTGCAGATTCTCGCCAATGCGAAGCTCTTCCGCCGGGATCCAGTCGTTTCGGTCCAGGCTCTTGAAACGGTGCGGCGGGGTTGGCTCTAACGGCCGGTCCTCGCCCGGAAGACGAACCTGCAAGACGCGGCAATTGGTCGTGCGGAACGTCCCCGTAATCACGCGGCCGCGCCCGGGCTCAATCTCCGGACAAGGCTCGATCGCCAACACGCACGCCGGACCCTCGATGCTCAATTCCGGCACGCAGAATGGGATCATACCGCCTTCCACAACATGGTTTTCGGAAAGCCAGCTAAGCTGACGGAGCAGCGCAGCATGCACGACGCTGCCACCACCCAAGGGCTTGGTTGTCCGAAGACGGACCAAACGGTAAATCGCCGGATTGATCTCCGTTGGGTCATCGCCGGGCAGTTGGGCGGTCGCCAGCGTCCCCACGGTCAGGACCCGCTGACCCACATTCTGCGTCTCGATGGCCTTTTCCCCACACCTTCATGCAGCGGAGGAAGATCCCCTCGTGGCGCTGGGTCACGACCACGCCGAGCCTCCGCCGCCCGGCGAGGCTGCTGCCCGTCGGCGGCGGGACCTGGGCGAAATACGGCGCGAAAAGCGCGGCGATTTTCTCCTTCATGACGCGATTGTTCCGCCCGTGGTAGGCCAAATTGAAGACCGGCAGGGCGTCGGCGAAGAGCAGCTCGTTCCAGTCCACGCGCGGGCGTGGAGCGGCAAGCCAGCTTTCCAGCGTGCGGGAGAGTTCTTCGCGGTAGGATTCGACCTCGGCGTTGTTGCGGAAGATGAGGGGCCCGACCGTCGACCGTCGCAACCGCCAGAACGCCCGCTCCGGCCGCAACTCGACCGCACGGTCGAAGCACTCCCGCGCCCGGGGGATGATGCGTTGGTCCTGGTAGGCGACCCCCTGGTTGAACCAGGCCTCGGCCAGATCCGGCTGCGACTCGACCGCCTTCTCGTATTCCGGCACGGCCAGATCGGTCCGCCCGGACATGGAAAGCAAATTGCCGAGATTCAGACACAACGCGGGATGCGGCTTGTCGGCAATCGATTTCCGATAGAGTTCCACCGCCTGTTCGTCGTGGCCCTGTCTTTGCAGGATTTCGGCCAGCCGCTTGACGCTGTCGAGGTGCCGCGGTTGCAGTTCCAAGGCGCGGCGGAGACTGGCAATTGCCGCTTCCTCTTGCCCCAACGAGGCCTGGGCCAGACCGAGGTTGGAAAGGGCATCGACGTAATCCGGCTGCAATTGCAGCGCGCGGTGGAAGAAAACCATGGCCTCGACGTAGCGCCCCAGCCCCTGCAGCGCCGCGCCATAATTGTTGAAAAACGCCGACCTGCCCGAATCCAAGGCGATCGCCCGGCCGATCAAACGCAGGGCGGTCTCGAAATCGGCGCGTTGGAAGCGGACCACGCCCAGCAGGTGCAGGGCCACGACGTGGTCGGGCCATTGCTTCAAGATGCCCCGATAGAGTTGCTCGGCCTCCCAGCCCAGGCCTTCCTGATGCATGCGGATGGCGTCGTCCAAGGAGGCCTCGTCGGGCACCGGCGGTCCGACGCGGGGGACGAGGCCGCGGGCTTCGGCGGCGACGCGCCCCAGCAGCGTCAGGCGGCCCCAAAGGAGCACCTGAAAGCCGTCGTCCAGGGCCTTGGGCAGGACGAGGCCGGCCTTGCCGCCGTGGTCGCGTGCGGTGTCCGCCACCAGAATTATCGTGCGCTCGTGAAAATGCGGCCGTGCCGCCTCGTAGACGGCCAGGTGCCGCTTCTGGTAGCCTTCCGTGCCGATCGGCCAGCCGTTGAGGTACAGGAGGTCGATCGGCTCCTTTAAGCTTTGTAGAAACGCCGCCGGCTCTTCCGCAACGATTGTGACCTTGCTCGCGGGCGCCGGGGCCTGTGGTCCGTCTTGGGCCGGCGCCCCAACCAGGGAATAGACCTGTTCGGCGCGATGGCTCCAGGAATGCGCTTGTGGGGCCTGCCGCGCGGCCGTCGGCGGCGTCGATCGCCGCGGGCTCGAAGGCGAGTTCGACGACCGTCTTTCCTTGCTGTTTCTCGAAGAGATCGGCCGCGGCTTGATACCAGGGAAGAAGGGATTGCTGTTCCGGCATTGGAACCTCGCTTGGGGGAGATCGTCACAATCCACAGTAACGATCAAGGCATAGCCTACTTGATTCCGGGGAAAAGTCAATCAGGCGGAAGAAGGATGAAGGATGAGGGATGAAGGGGAGATGGGGAGCGTGAGGCAGAGGGAGACTGAACACTGTCCTCACCCCGACCACGACCACGACCATGAGTACACGGTGCCCGACATGGTGCCCGACATGGTGCCCGCCCTCTCCCGAAACGGGTGAGGGGAGCAGCGAGCAATCAGTGAAGCGAACCGCTGAAAACGCTGAGCGCACTTCCGAATTTCGAAAACGTCTTTTCAGCCGCAACAAATCGGCGCATTCCTCGGGAAAAGCAGGTCCGGCCGAGCTGCGGGCAATCGTTGTTTCCATAACTATGGAATTGGCAACGATACAAAATCGCCGGCTCAAACGTATTATTATGTGGAGAATTGCACCGCGGATTATCCAGATAGCCCGGATGAAAAGAGGAAGGCGGAACACCAATTACCGCTAATCAGGAGACTTTAGCAATAAGATTGGGTTCGCTCGCAGCAAAACAAGGAAAGCAATCACGAAATGCCGCAACCATGGGTACATGGTGCCCGCGAAATCTCGAAAAAAAAAGGGAGTCGGGCGAGCGGAGACCATTCCCGAAACTATCCGACCTTTCGCGTTTTCGTCCTTTCGGGATTTCGTGACGATCCAATTTTGTGCTAAAGATGCCGTCGATTTTGGACCACACCGTGCTGGACCAGGCGAGAGAGTTCCAGACTGCTGAAGCGCATGACAGAAAAGCACTTGCGACGATTTTGCCGGACCAGGAGAGGCAGCGGGAACGATTTCAGGCAATCGTCCGGCGTCGGGAATAACTTTGGATTGTTACTACGAATAACGCCTAGATACGGTATTTTTGTTCTTTGAAAATTCGCTTCTGCGACGCGGCCGGTCAGCCGCGCCGCGCGGTCCGGGGCAGGAAACGCCGCCTGCCCCGGCCAAGGCATCGGCCTGGACATGTGAAACACAATGTTCAGGCACGGACAGAAAGATGAAAAGCGAGGTTAGAACGGAACACTAATTAACGCTAATCATCACTAATAGAAGAAAAATTGAGGGGACGAAACGGGACCAAGCGGGACCGCACCGGACGAAACCGGGACGGAACAGGACGCAACGCCGGCGACTCCGTGCCGCTGCCCGCGTTGCGGAACGGCACGGAGTCCGTTCCCTACAGAGCCCGGCCGCCAACGTGTTACCTTGATTTGAACCATGCCATGTTGTGCGCCAAACGCACAATTGCAAGGGACTCCCCGCGCAGAGGCTATGTGGAAAGTTTGCGAAATTATTTGCTTGGCGCATGGCCCCGCGTGTAGGGGATGGAATCGCGATTTTCGGCCAAAACCCGCACCCCCAATTTGGCAAATCGGTCCGTGACGTTGCCCGGCCAAGAAAGCCGCTAAATACGGTTTTCAGCGCGGTTTTCCAGGAAAAATGCGGGAAAAATAGGCGGAGGAGGAGGCGAATTTGGACCACACCGTGATAGACCAAGATTTTGTTGTTGAATGCCGGAATGAAGGAGGAAGGAGGAAGGGGAGAAGGGAGAAGCGGAGAAAGGGAGAAAGGGAGAAGGAGAGACGGTGATTTTGGACCACACCGTGCTGGACCAGGCGAGAGAGTTCCACCCCGCTGAAGCATAAGATGGAAAAGCACTTGCGGCGATTTTACCGGACCACGCGAAGCAGCGGGAAGTATTTCAGGCAATAGTCCGGTTTGTGGAATAATTATGGATAGTTACGACGAATAGCGTCTGGATACGGGTTTTGTTCTTTGACAATTCGCTTCTGCGACGCGGCCGGTCAGCCGCGTCGCGCCGTCGGGGGCAGGAAACGTCGCCTGCTCCGGCCAGGAGACAAATGCGCTTCTTTCTTGACAAGAAGATGTACGACAGGAAAATGAAATGCAAGAGAGGACCAGTACTGATTACCACTAACCAGATCGATATCGTGGTATGTACGAGGGCTGCATTTTCCTGACGACCCAGAGCACCGGGTACCCCGATCTTCCTGTCATTTGCGCCTGATAGAAAAAAACGGAATTTCCTGACTCAGCGTCCTCGGCCTCTTAGGAAGAAGGCGAGCGAAATTGCCTGGCTTACCAAAATGGAGCCAAACGCGGACAAAAGTAGTCAAAGGTAGTCAAACGTGGCCAATAGCGGGCCAAACGTGGTCGAAATGGGCCGAACGAGCACCCATCCATATTGTATTTCAGTTTCCTCCGAAGAGTGTCAAGCCATCGTTTTCGCCTAGTTTTCTCAGCGATTACAGCTTCCTTTGGTGAAAATAAATAGACCTAGTAGTGGTACAAAAGTGCCAAGAAACACGAGAAACTCGTTCCAGTGGGCAAATACGGGCAAAAAACTCCGCAAATCAACACCAACGGGTGGTCGAGTGGCTAGGCCGTCCAGCTCAGAAAGGCTGGCGTCATACACTTTTTTGAATTTTGTTATTACATGGTAGCGTCAGCGGATTCGGAGCATAAGCTAGACTTCCTTAGAAGGAGACTTGCCGATGTTCATCCGATCGCGTTCGTATGTCCGCACTTGGACCGCTCTCTTGGCGTTTACCGCAACCTTGCTCGTTCGCCCGGTGGTCAGTCGGGCCGAACAACCGGCCTACGCCACGCTCAGCCCGAATGTGCAAAATGCCTTCTCGGCGCTCGTCGAAGAGCCAACGCCGGCCAATCTTCAGGCAGTCCGCGGGCTGCTCGTCGCCGAGCGCACCTACGATCCCTACTCCGACGATTTGACTCAAGTCAACAAGCTCTTGCATGAAGGCAAGAATCAGGAAGTCATTGCGCTCGTGGTCAAGTCGCAGCCGAATCTGCTGCTCAGTCCACGGGCACATCGACTGGCGTCGGAGGCGGCAAAGAAGCTTGGCGAAAAGACTTTGGCCGCGCGGGAGAAGGTTTTTGCAACTCGCTGTGTGGACGGAATTCTCGCCACGGGCGACGGAAGCGAGTTACGCCCGTTCCTCATTGCCCGCGTCTCCGACGAAGCAGATCTCCTCGACGCGAAATTCCAGACGCGGATCGATAGTCAGGGTTTGATTTTTCGTGGCGACAGGAAGTATGACAAGGTCCTGGGCAAGGACGGAAATACGTACTGGTTCGACGTGGGCCTGCTCTTCGAGCGCGAAATTGCCGCGCAGGTCCAGCCGCCCGTCGCCGCGGCGCCCGGCGGGCCATCGGTCCCAGCCACTCAGGCGGCGGTTGCCCGTCCCGCGGCAGCGCTAACGCAGACAGGCGGGTTGGAAGCCCGTGCCACGGTCCCTCCCCCAGCCGGAGAGAAGGAGATCATCCAACTCGGGCTCGATGCGTATCGCACCGGGCAAAATGACGTGGCCCTTGCCGCGCTGAGCGAAGCGATCGAGCTGGATCCCCGCGATGCCGTCATCCGCGTCGATCGTGGCAATGTGCGGTTCGTCCAACGCGAGTATAAGCAGGCGATCGCCGACTTCAGCGAGGCCATCCGTCTCGATCCGGGCTATGCCGCGGGCTATAGCAACCGCGGCTTCGCATGGAGCGCGCTGGGCGAGCCGGACAAAGCCATTAGCGACTTCAACGCCGCGGTTCGCTTGCAAGCGAATTTCGCCCGGGCCTACAATGGCCGCGGTCATGCTTTTCAGGCCAAGGGCATGATCGACACGGCCATCGCCGATTTCGACGAGGCGATCCGCCTCGACCCGAACTACGTCGCGGCCTACGAGAACCGCAGTGCGGCTTATGCCAAGAAGGGGAACAAGACCCTCGCCGATGCCGACGCGGCCAAGGCGAGTCAACTCCGCGGGGCCAAAGCGCCGTCCCGCCTCGGCCGTCATGGCGGAGAAGACCGCCGGCAACTGAACGACCTTGGGAGTGCGGTAAGGGTACCGAGCGCAGCTTGGTCTCCATCGCACTCCAAATTACTTGCCCGCGGACGAGTCCTTGTCCGCGTCCTCCGCCGCGCGGTTGATTCCATCGATCGCTTGCTTGGCCCAGTGACGAACACTGGACTCGGGGTCCTTCAACGCCTTCTTGAGCGCCGGGATGTTTTCGGACGTGCCCCAAGTCTTCAAGCCATTGGCCGCAAGCACTCGCAGGTTGACGTTGCCGTCCTCCAGGAGCACGGTTTCCAGGGCCTTGGCCACCTCGGGATGCGGCTCCTGCGGCATCGTGCCCTTGACTTGCAGCAGCGCGTGCATGCGCCGGCCCAAGTTGCTCGATTTGAGGTCGGCCAGCAGCAGGTCGAGGTCGCCGATTGACCGCCGCCCGGCGGTCCCCTCTTTCGCCCGGCCGCTGGACGCACTGCCTTGGGAACCTTTCCGCTTGGACGAGTCCTCGTCCTGGTGCTCTGCTGCGGCGTTAATGTCCTCGATCGCTTCCTTGGCGCAGTCGCGAACATAAGGCTCAGAGTCCCTCGATGCTTTCTTCAGCGCGGCGATGCTCGCCGGCGTGCCCCAAGTCTTCAGCAGCCGGGCCGCATGTGATCGCAAGAAGGCATGGCCGTCTTCGAGCAAGACCATTTCCAGGGCCGCGGCCACGTCTGGATGAGGCTTCTGCGGCTTGATCCCGTCCAACTTCAGTGTCGCGCGGATCCGTCGGCCCATCTCGCCCGACTTGAGGTCGGCCACCAGTCCGCCCAGGTCGTTCTCCGTTGGCGGCCGTTCGCCCGGGCGCGTTGGGCGACGTGGATTCGGGGAACTGGGATGAGAACCCCGCGGCGAGTCGCCTTCCGGCAATTCTCGCGCGGCGGCGCGGGCGGGCTCTCCACGACGGCATCGTCGGCCGCTTTGCCGGCTGGCAGGTCGATCGTCTCCTCCACGTTGGCGGTGAATCGTTGCCGGCCGTCCGAATCGACGCAGACGCCCTGGTACAAGATACGAATTCGGCTGACGCCTTTCTTTACGGAAACCTGCCCCAGGGCCACGTGGTCCTGCATCTTCAGCGAAAGTTGGCGGCTGCCGGGCAAGGCACTTAACCGATCAGCGGGCGCGGGCTTCTCTTTGAGGCTATCAGCCGCCAGGTAATAGAGTGTGGCGGACTTGATCTTGTGGAAGGGATCGACGAGGTTGACTTCGACTTGGAGGGTCGTCGCGCCCTGGGTGTCTTGTGCGAGTTGCAAGTGAGGTTTCCCCAGGCGGCCTTCCAACATGAGGGGCACTTTCTTGCACGGAATGGCCAGGCCGATGCCGGTACTGTTCTTGATGGTGGCCACGGCGACACCGACCAGCCGCCCCCGGGTATCGACTACCGGTCCCCCGCTGTTGCCGGGGTTCAGCGCCGTCGATTTGCACCAAGGCCAGATCGCCGGCGTCGTCCCGACGCAGGCTGGAAATCGAGGCCTTGCCGATGGTGATCGCCGGACTACCCTTGCTGGTGGCCAGCACCTGGCCGAACGGGAAGCCGAAGGAGTAGACCGGCATCGTCTCGGTGAGCTCGACATCGCGGTTGCAATCGACGGGGATCGGCAAATTCTTTACATCCACGGCCTTGAGGATGGCGAGATCGACCTCCGGATCGGCGGCCAACACCTCGGCGCGGAGCGATTCTTCTTGCGGCGTGCCGCTCTGGAAAACGACGGTGACTTCGGCATTTTTCAGCGTTCGCGCGACAAACCGCGGCGTTAGGACCGGCGATTCACGGACCGGCGGCGCGTATGTCCGCGGCCCGTTCCGCCCGGACGGACCATGCGGCACGGTCGGCATGCGTGATCGCGGTCCTGACCTCCATTCTGCCACGATCTCGACCAGATGCGGCTCGATGACGTGGTGATTGGTGACAATATAGGCGGCCCCGTCATCCACCTTCACCACGAACCCCGAGCCACTGAACGATCGGCCCTCGACCTGGACCTTCACGAAAACGGTGGCCTTCTTGATGGCCGCGAGTACGTCGGGCGGAATGGTTTCATCGCCACGCGCGTTACTGCTCAGCGACACAAAGCCTGTAACGGCCAGAATCAGGGAAAAGATACGCATCGCCGCATGCTCCCGGGCAAGATATGATACATGCAAGGAATTCCCAGGCTTTAGCGTAGGACAAACCTCCGCTGGTGTCAATTCCCCCTTGCCGCGATGGAGTGCGGCGCGGGCACCATGTACTCATGGTCGACACCGCTTTGGTCTTGCCGCGGAGCGGCTTTGAGCTGTAGGGTGGGCCGAGTGAAACGAGTCCCACCAACCCCAGCGTTCCGAATGGTGGGACTCGTTTCACTCGGCCCACCCTGCTTCGACTTCGGGCGCCCGCTGATATCACGCAAGGCGATTTGCGTTACTTAGCCGCAGTGGTCGGTTTCCCAAAGTGCTCTTCCAGGACCAGATTGATTTCCAACACGTTTACCAGTGGCACGCCGATCAGACCGCCCAAGGGGGCCGAACTCTTTTCCTGGAGAAGCTTGCGAATCTCCTCGCGGACCTGCGCTTCCTCGGTCCCGGAAGACTTGGCCCAGGCGGCGGCGATCGGCAAGTGGTCGAGCTGCCAAATCGCGTTTTCGAGCGTAATGTGCGGGTCCAGCCCTGAGCCCGAAGCCATCACCATGTCGGCGGGAACCTTCTCCAGGTCGGCCTTGGGGTTGTCGGTCAGCCATAAGTCGAAAAAAGCCGCTTGGATATCACTGCCTTCCTTGACCGGCTCGACCTTCTTCTCGCTGCTCTTTCCATCGGCCGACTTGTGCTCGACGATGCTTGGGAACATGCCCGGATGGTCCTGGGAAAAGCTGGCGAAGAACGGGCCGGCCAGGTCCTCCGGCTTGGGGTCCGGCGTGGCGGGGTTGTCCTTGACCCAGTCGGCCACTTCCTTGGCGTGGGCCTTCTGCCAGTCGGCCACGTAGGCCGTGTTGAGCTTGTCGGCCTTGATCCAATTCTGGGCAATGCCGCCGTGTGCCGCCGCCCATTGGGCCACGATCCCCGCTTTCCCGCCAAACTGGTCCTTCTGGAACCAACTTTCAACGTCCGGACCGACAAGCTGTCCCTTCTTGGGGCCGCCGGCATATTTCACGATGGTTCCGAGCTGACGCGCCGACGCGGTCGCGAAGCTGGTAATTGTTGGCCGCCCAGTTGGAAGCGCCGGAGGCGGCAGCGTTGTACGAAGGCGATGCCGCCGAAGGCCGGGGTTGAAAATACTTGTCGGCCGTGAAGGGCTGGGCAATCAGACGCGAACCGACCTCTTTGCCGTCGCGCTCGATGAGACTTCCTTCGGCCTGCTTGGGGAAGATCGTCTTCCCAATGCCCAGCAGGACCAGCGGATAGACCACGCAGCAGAGAACCACGGTGACGATCAGCAGCCAGAGACACGCGCGGAGATGTTGAAACATGAATATGCCTTTCTGGGCTAGCCTGCCAGTTGCAGGGCGACGAGGGCCAGGTCGATGAGCTTGATGCCGATGAACGGGGCGATCACGCCGCCGAGGCCCCAAATCAGCAGGTTGCGTCGCAAGAGGGCGTCGGCCCCGATGGGACGATACTTGACGCCCTTCAGCGCGATGGGGATCAACAGCGGAATAATGATCGCATTGAAAATCACGGCCGAGAGGATCGCCGAAGTGGCCGAGTGCAGTTGCATGATGTCCAGCGGCTTGAGCCACGGCAACGTGGCGGCAAACAGCGCCGGCACAATGGCAAAGTACTTGGCCAGGTCATTGGCGATGGAAAACGTGGTCAGCGAACCGCGGGTCATGAGCAACTGCTTGCCGATCTCGACGGTCTCGATGAGCTTCGTCGGATCGCTGTCCAGATCGACCATGTTGCCGGCCTCTTTGGCGGCCTGCGTGCCGGAGTTCATGGCCACGCCAACGTCGGCCTGGGCCAGTGCGGGGGCGTCGTTCGTGCCGTCGCCCATCATGGCCACCAGCTTTCCGCCCTGCTGCTCCTTGCGGATATAGGCTAGCTTGGCCTCGGGCGTGGCCTCGGCAATGTAGTCGTCCACCCCGGCCTGCTCGGCAATGGCCTTGGCCGTGAGCGGGTTGTCGCCGGTGACCATCACGGTCCGCAGTCCCATGCGGCGGAGCCGCTCGAAACGTTCGGCGATGCCCGGCTTGAGGATATCCTCCAGGACGATCATGCCGGCAATGCGATTTCCGTCGCTGACCAGCAACGGCGTAGCGCCCTTGCCGGCGACGCTGGCGACGGTCGCATCGGCATTCTCGGGCACGACGCCCTTCTGGCTGCGGACATAGCGGAGCATGGAATCGGGCGCCCCCTTGCGGATCTGCCGTCCGTCGGGCAGGTCGATTCCGCTCATGCGGGTCTGAGCGGTGAAGGGGATGAAGCGGGCCCTGTCGGGAACCGCACTGCGGGCCGCCGTCGCCGCCTTTCCGCCCGTCGGCGAGCTTTGTTGGTAATGGAGTTCGACGATGCTCTTGCCCTCGGGCGTCTCGTCGGCCCCGGAGGCGAGCGCGGCGAGTTGGCCCACGTCGCCGGCCGTGAACCGGCCGAAGGGCACGAACTGCGTCGCCCGGCGGTTGCCGATGGTAATGGTGCCGGTCTTGTCCAAGAGGAGCGTATCAACGTCACCGGCCACTTCCACAGCCTTGCCGCTCTTGGCGATGATGTTGGCCCGCAAGGCCCGGTCCATACCCGCGATGCCGATGGCCGCCAACAGGGCACCGATGGTCGTGGGAATGAGGCAGACCAACAGGGCCACGAGCGTTGGCACGTCGGTGCCGAGGCTGTGCAGAGGTTGCGCCGACCATGGGTACATGGTGCCCGCGTTGAAATCCTTCATGTAAAGTTCGACGTTATAGGCCATGGGCCACAGCGCGGCGGTGACGATGAGGAAGATCAGGGTGAAGGCGGCGAGCACGATCGAGAGCGCGATTTCGTTGGGGGTCCGCTGGCGAATGGCCCCTTCGACCAGGGCGATCATGCGATCGAGAAACGACTGGCCGGGGCTGGCGGTGATTTGGACCACGATGCGGTCCGAAAGGACCCGCGTGCCGCCGGTCACTCCGGAGCGGTCGCCGCCGGCCTCGCGGATGACGGGGGCCGATTCGCCGGTGATGGCCGATTCGTCGATCGAGGCCACGCCTTCCACGATCTCGCCGTCGCTGGGAATCACTTCGCCCGCCACGACCTCGACCCGGTCGCCCGACTTGAGCGCCGTGGAGACGGTTTCTTCGAACGTACCGTCGGCCTTGCGGCGGCGGGCAGGGGTTGCCCGGCGGGTCTTCCGCAGGGCGTCGGCCTGGGCCTTGCCGCGGGCTTCGGCAATCGACGAAGCAAAGTTGGCGAAGAGCAGCGTGGCCACGAGCCAGAAGTCCAAGGCCAGCAAGTAGCTCAAGCTGGCGGCGCTGGCCACGCCACACATCTTGGCGACGCTGTAGACGAGCGTCAGCACGGTGCCGATCTCGACCACGAACATCACGGGGTTCTTCCACTGGATGTCCGGCCGGAGCATCACCAGCGATTGCCAAAAAGCCGTCTTCATGAGTTGCGGGTCGAACAGGCCCGCCTTGCGGCTGTGTCGCCGTCCGAGTTTGAGTTCCTGCGGCGACGGGCCGGAGGTCTGGGGTTCGAGGGTTGCTGTAGACATCGTATCGTTGGTGGTTATGAGTTGGTGTTCTTGGTAGGGTGGGACAAGATCGCGTAGCGAGCGCCGGCCCACCAGAACGTCGTTTTCAGGCAATCATGGTGGGCCGGCGCTCGCTACGCGATCTTGTCCCACCCTACAGATCCTATCCTCCAAACGGCAGCGGGCCAAAATGTTCAGCGACCGGGCCAAGGGCCGCTACAGGCAGAAACAGCAGGGCGCCGACCAGGAGAATCGTTCCCAGCAGCACGCAGGCGAAGGTAAAGGTGTCAGTCCGCATCGTTCCCACCGTAAACGGCGTGGGCTTCTTCACGGCCAGGCTGGCGGCCATGGCCATCGGGGCGATCACGGGAATGAAGCGCCCCAGCAACATCACCAGGCCCGTGGCGATGTCCCAATACGGACTCTCCGGCGCCGGCGTGCTCTCGTAGGAGCCCCAGGTGTCGCCCAGGCCTTCAAAGCCCGAGCCGTTGTTCGCCGAAGAGGAGCTGAACTCGTAAAGGACCTCGGAGAACCCGTGCGCTCCGGGATTGTTCATGGCTTTCAGCCCGCAGTCCGTGGCCACAAAATAGCCGGTGGGCATGAGGATCAAAATGGGGTGGACCAGCAGGGCGATCATGGCCAGTTTCATTTCACGGGCTTCGACCTTCTTGCCGAGGTACTCGGGCGTGCGGCCGACCATCAGCCCGGCGATGAAGACGCCGATAATCAGGTAAATCAGCATGTTGATCAACCCCACGCCTTTGCCGCCGAAGATGCAGTTCAGCCACATGCCCGTCATGGGCGAAATTCCCGCCAGCGGATTGAGGCTGTCGTGCATGCAGTTGACCGACCCGCAGGTGATGCAGGTCGTGGCGGCGGCAAAAGTCGATCCGGCCGAAGTGCCGAAGCGTAGTTCCTTGCCCTCCAGATTGCCCAGCGATTGATCGACCGGCAGCGCGGGAACGAGGCCCGCTTTCGGCTTGTCGGCCCCGTTCTTGGCCGGATCGCGATCGACCAGTTCCGCCCCGCTGCCGCTGCGGGCGATAACCCACTTATGTTGCACCGTTCCATCCGGCTGGGGAAAATCTTGCGCATAGATCAGGTCTCGATGCTCCTGCAGAGCCGGATTTGGCTGCAACGTATCCCAGCCCACCGCCCATACGGTTGTCACGATCATGAGCGACATCATGACGCCGAAGATCACCCAGGCGTGCCGCATCTGCTTGAGCATCCGCCCGAACATCAGCACCAGGGCGAAGGGAAAGATGCAGAAATTCATCACGGTGAGGATGTTGCTCCAGGCGCTGGGGTTCTCGAAGGGGTGTGAGGAATTGGCCCCGAAAAAGCCGCCGCCGTTGGTTCCCAGGTGCTTGATGGGGATGATGGCCGCCACGGGACCGCGAGCGATTTGTTGAGGGTTCGCCAGGCCGTTGTCGTCCTTGCCCATCGACTCCGGTTCGAGCGTGGCCACTTTGGCGGCGGGTTGGAGCGTCATGGGCACGCCGTCGGCCAGAAGCAGGATGCCCATGACCAGGCTGGCCGGCAAGAACATGTAGACGACGACGCGCCATAAGTCGACGTAGAAGTTGCCCATGTGGGCGTCGCCGCGAAGGCCGCGGATGATGGCCGACAAGGCACAAAAACCGACGCTCGCCGAGAGGAACATGTTCCAGCAGACGAAGAAGATCTGGCTGAAGTAGGAAAGGTGTTGCTCGCCGGCATAGTGCTGCAGATTCGTATTCGTGAGGAAGGAAATGGTCGTGTTGAAGATTGTCGTCGGGGCCACCATCGGCTTGTTGTCCGGATTGAGCGGCAACGAAGGCTGATTGGAGAGCACGATGAAGCCGAAAATGAACATCAGCAGGTTGAAGAGCATCAGCGCGAAGGCATATTGTCTCCAATTCTGCGGACCCGTGTCGCAGAGGCTCTCCGACCAGCGGAGGAAGGCCGGCGCGCGGTATTTGCCATCCATGATCCAGGCGAAGTAGCGGCTCACGGGTATGGCCAGGGCCGTCGTCACGACCAAAATCAGCACCGGCAAGAACCAGACTTGAAACTGATGCATGTTAAAACCACTCCGGGCGGATCAAGGCAATAAATAAATAGACCAGCAATAACGCCGTGACAATCGCGGTCATCCAAGTGAGAATTTCCATCGTGGCCCTTTCATACTTTGTCGCACGCGGGAATGCATGCGAAGAGGAATGCAAACGTAATCAGCCCCAGCGAAAACAGGACGATCAGCCATGTCGTTAAACTCATCAGTGTTTCTCCTGCGAACCCCCGTTGCGATTCAGTAAATCCAGGACGACCTTCCAGGGGCTTATGCGGTCGATCCGAGGTTTGAAGGATTCTACACGTTGCGTCAACAGCCGGCTACGCGGCCAGGAAGGCTTACGCCCCATCGCGGCGATTGACAGAACGGCTCATTGACTGTGCCGGCCCAAGATCCAACGGTTTCCTTGGAAACGCATCCTCCCGCGAAGGTCTACGGGATAGTCGATCACGGGCCGCAACGGCATGGCAGTCTTGGGGACCGGCTGACGGTCATCGGCGGAACTGACATTCGGCCCGCGGGCACTGACGACCTGCCATGACTTTCTTGGTTTGCAAGCCGTCCAACTTGGAATGCGAAGCCCACCACGTCGGTCCAATAATTCGCAGGTCCATGCGAATGCGATCAGCACGCCCAAGGCGACTGCGCCCAGCAGCGGGATCGATATAAGCACGACAATCGCCGAGCCTCGCGGAAGAAATATATCCGATAGAACAAGGCCACAGGTCAGGATTCCACTGGCGGCCAGGGCCAGACTGATCAAAAGCAGGCGATTCTTGCTATAGAGACCCATGGTTCAGGTTTCCTCGGATTGCGCTTGGGGTATCTAGATTGGGTGGCATGCCGACCATGGGTACATGGTGCCCGGCGTCGCCGGGCTAGGCATGTTGTTCGCCGTTCGCCGCCAACATGCCTACGCGGCAACGCCGCGTTAAGGCATGCCACACGGCCGAAACTGCGCCCATTTTGCCTGCATGCGGCGTGCCATGAATCAATGAAATCACAAGTGCTGATGCAGCAAACAGTTATGTAATTGGAAGCATATCGCAGCCAGCGAGAAACCGTGCAGATTGCACGATTGAAATTGCAGATTGCACGATTTGCCCTTGCCGGGATTTTTCCCGGAGATATAATCGAATTCTGGTAGCCAAATTTCCGGGCGAGTAACCGGAGACCGGGGGAACCAAAGAAGCGGCAGTCAGGCCGCTTCCGGGGCGAAGGCGTGGTCGATCCAGGCCGGAGTACTTTCAAGCTCTAGCCCGTCAGCTAACCTCGGCGGCGGGTTGAATTTCTCTAAGAAATTCCGCCAGAATTGAAAGGGCCTTCGCTGACTGCGCGCACGAGGGGTCCCCGCGTCTTGCGCTGTGAGGCATTTTGCCCGATGTCTGGTCACCCGTCCGGTACGTCAACCGCGAATTCTTCCCTTTCCCCGGCGGCCAATCCTCTCCGCCGTTCGATCCAAGTCATTGTCGTTAGTAGCGTGATGTTCACGTTCATCTCCTACTGGCGGACGGCGGCCGTGGTCCTCTGCGACCTGGCCAGTACGGCCTATTATATCGGCGGCATCGTGGAAGGGGCCATTGGCCCGGCGGCCCCATGGTTCATTCTGGCCGTGATGATCTTCAGTTACGGCGTGCGCTCGATTTATATCGAAAGCTGCTCGTTGTTCGTCCGCGGCGGCGTCTACCGCGTCGTCAAGGAGGCCATGGGCGGATTCCTCGCCAAACTCTCGGTCTCGGCGTTGATGTTCGACTACATCCTCACCGGGCCGATCAGCGCCGTCTCGGCCGGGCAATACATCATGGGGCTGTCCGTCGATCTGGTGCATTACAAGTTTCCCCTTTTCCTGCAGGCAAGCGAGGCCAAAGACGAATTCACCCGCTGGGGATCGGTCGTCATAGCCATCGCCATCACGCTCTACTTCTTCCGCCAGAACGTCATCGGCATCCATGAGTCCAGCGACAAGGCGCTCAAGATCATGATCGCCACGACCGTCATGGCCCTGGTGATCCTCGTCTGGTGCGGAGTCACGCTTTGGGTCCGTGGCGGTCCGGTCAACGCCGTGCCCTTCCGGCCGGACTTGAGTCCCAAAGTAGAATATCAGACGGTTACCAAGGATGATCCTCTGAGCGGCGAGAAGGCCGTCGAGATGTGGGTCAAAGACAAGGAGACGGGCAAGTTGGTCCCCGAGAAGGTGAAGGACAAAAAGGGCCACGAGATCGACAAGCCCATGATCAACGACGCTACCCACCGCCAGGAAGATCCCCTGGGGCTGATCGCCCACTGGTTACCCGCCCCGCTGGTCGCCGAGCTGCGGGACCCGCGCAGTTGGATGAGCATCGTCGGCGTGATCGGCCTGCTCTTGGCCTTCGGGCATTCGATCCTGGCGATGAGCGGCGAGGAGACCCTCGCCCAGGTCTACCGCGAGGTCGAATCGCCGAAGATGAAGAACTTCAAGAAGGCGGCCTTCGTCGTCTTCATCTACAGCCTCTTGCTCACGGCGGGCATTTCCTTCCTGGCCGTGATGCTGATCCCCGATGAAGTCCGCATGAAGCTCTACAAGGACAACCTCATCGGCGGATTGGCCATGTACATGGCGGGGCCCCTGCTGGCCCGCTTGCTGTTGAACGGCTTCGTGGTGGTCGTCGGCTTCCTGATCCTGGCCGGCGCGGTGAACACGGCGATCATCGGTTCCAACGGCGTGCTCAACCGCGTGGCCGAAGACGGCGTGATGCCCGACTGGTTCCTCAAGCCGCATGGCCGCTTCGGCACCACGCACCGCATTCTGTTCTTGATCGTCGCCTTGCAATTGCTGGTGATCGTCCTCACCCGCGGCGACATGTACGTGCTGGGCGAGGCTTATGCCTTCGGCGTGGTGTGGAGTTTCGTCTTCAAGGCCCTGGCGATGGTCGTGCTCCGCTTCAAAGACCGCAGCCCCCGCGAGTTCAAGGTGCCGCTAAACCTGCACGTGGGCGGCGTGGAGATCCCCTTCGGGCTGATCATGCTCTTCCTCGTGCTGCTCTTCACGGCCTTGCTGAATCTCATGACCAAGGAGGTGGCCACGATCGGCGGCTCGGCCTTCACCGCGGTCTTCCTGGCCGTGTTCATGATTTCAGAGAGGATCCACGAAAAGCGGCTCGGCGGCGGGCATCACAAGCACGTCGAGCAATTCAACCAGTCGACGGCCGCGGAAATCTCTCCCCAGGCCTTGAATCTCGACAAGCCCTATCGCAAGCTGGTGGCGATCCGCTCCACCAACAATCTCTTCATGCTCGAGAAGACTCTGGGGGAAACCGACCCCGAAACCACCGACGTGGCCGTGATGACGTGCCAAGTGGCCCAACGCGGTGACACCGGCGGCGGCGGGCCGGAACTGGACGACTACGCCCGCAACTTGATGTCGGCCGTCGTCAATCGCGCCGAGAAGGCGGGCAAGCACGTGCAGCCGATGATCGTGCGGACCAACAACCCCCTCTTCGCCGTCATCAACGCCGCTCGCGACCTCGGCGCCCAGGAGTTGATCATGGGTGCGTCGAACGTCTATTCGGCCGACGAACAGATCGAGCAGATCGCCTTCTACTGGTTCAACCTCCACGACGGCGCGCCGCAGCCACTGACGATCCGCATCTTGGGTCCCAACCGCGACCTGTATTTCGATCTGGCCGGCGGCAACCGCATCCCCCGGCTCGGCGAACGCCGCGCCCGATCGGTGGCGGACCTCCGCGGGGCGGGCATCGGCATCAGCCACGTGCTTCTCTTGCACGACAGGACTTCGGTCGGCAGCGACCTCTTCGCCGACGCCCTGACGATGCTCGACCCGCTGGTGGAGCTATCCCTGGTTCCGTTGCCTCGTGCGGCGGCCGTATTGGCCGAGGGTGTTGCGGAGACCGATTGGGTCGAGCAGGACCTGCTGCGGGCCAAGCAGTTGCGCCGTGAGGTAACGCGCAGCGACCTGCCGCCCGGCGAGATTGCCGTGCAGGTGGCTGCATTGGCGAATCAACTCCATTGCGACCTGATCATTGTCGGCAAGCCGGAAATCTCCGAACTGCTAATGCCGCTGGACACGGAGGCAATCGTTCGCGAGGCGAGCTGCGCGGTATGCGTCGTCACACCGCCGCATATTCCCCGGGAAGCGGGGGAATAGGTTCCGTGCCTTTGCGCGGGTGGCATGCCTTCACGCGGCCGTCACAAAATCGCGGCAGCAGGGCAATCGCAACCGGCCGCCGACCATGAGTACATGGTGCCCGGGCATGTTGGCCCCGACGCGTGACGTGGGCCATCCTTCCCCGCAGCAAACATGCCTACCCGCGGCCGGTCGGGCCTTTCCAAGTTGCGCGAAAGTCTCTGCCGGCCGCATGAAGGCATGCCACCCACCGCAAGGAGCGGGAGAATAAAACGACCATTATTGGCCGTGTCAGCCCGAAACCCGGCGGTTTCCCGGGAAAGGCATTCTTCCCCGCAGGTTAAGCGGATAGTCGATCAGAGGCCGCAACGGCGACGAAGTCTTCGGGGCCGGCTGTCGCTCGGGGCTTGAATCCAGGTTCGGACTGCGCGTGCTGACGACCTGTGCGGGGTTGCATTTTGTGCGTGCCTTCAGTCCGGCGGCACGAAGCCAACCGCGCCGGTCCAACCATTCGCAGGTCCAGGCGAAGGCGATCAACACGCCCAACACGATTCCGCCCAACAGCGGGATCGAGGCCAGCACGAGGACCGCCGAGCCTCGCGGAAGGAAAATATCCGACAGGGCCACGCCACAGGTCATAATTCCGCTGGCGGCGAGGGCCACGCTGACGGTCAACATCCGATTCTTGAAAGGGGCACCCATGATTGCAGGTTTCCTCGGGTTTGCTGCGGGAGACTTGTCTACTGACAGCGCCGCGCGCTGCGACGCAACAAGGGGGATTGCTCGACTCGGCGCCGCAGCGCGACAGAAAAGCCATGCTCCTTCGGATGCACGGATGCATACGGCGTGCCATCGCCTTCACGGAACGCGCAAGTAATGAAACCGCAAGAGGTTACGAAATTGGACCCATTTTGCTGTGAGAGAGAAATCAGGTAGAGTGCACGATGGCCCTTGTAAATTGCACGAGTCGTGGCCAAGAAATCAATCCAGCGAGTTCGGCGCAGTGGTCCATTGAGCGAGTCGGAACGGCAACGCCTGCGGGAGATCCGTGAAAACGTCCAGAAAGAGTTTCCGCCCCGAGATCCGCCACGACTGAAACCGAGCACCTCCGGCGTTGCTGCCGAAATTCGTGCGGCCAGGGAGGCGCGGGGGCTGTCGTGGTATGCGGTTGCCAAGCTCGCCGGCATCCCCAATCCAAGCACGGTGCGCGACCTTGAATTTGGCCGCGACACCAAGCTCTCCAGCGTCGAAGCGGTCGCCCAGGCGTTGGGGCTGAAGCTGGAACTGGTCGACGTTCTGATGGCCTGGCTGGAGGACGTGTCGGCCGGAAAACTGCCGGCGCGGACAATCGGCAAGTCGCCGGGAAGGCTCTGCACAACCAGACGGCGAAAGTTTGAACGAAGGGCTGCACTGGGGGCACAGGCTCCGCCTGGGGGGCGCTACTCAAGGCGGAAGTTGCCGAGCTTTTTCATCCTCTCTTATCTCGGGAGCAATCGCAAAAAAGCACGCCCCGCTGACGTTCTGCGCATGGCACGTTGACGGTCCCCAAGAGGCATGCGATAATGCCAGTATTGATAGAGAGGGACTGTGGATTGGAGGATACGATGGAGCCGACGGGTACACCTGGCGATCAACTCTACCGCGACGAGGTGCTTGCTGCTCGCGTTATGACGCCGGAGGAGAAACTCTTGGCCGGTCCCCAGCTATTTGACTTCGCTTGCCGGATCGCCCTGGATGGGATCCGCAATCAGTTCCCGGATGTCGACGAGCAGCGCATTCGCCAGATCCTGGCCGAGCGGGTGGAGTTGGGCCGCCGCCTGGAGAACAGCGGGTGAACAGTGACGAAGCCACCGTCGCCGTCATTGACGCCCTTCAGGCGATCGACATTCCTTACATCCTGGTTGGGTCCCTGGCGAGCAATCTCTACGGAATTCCCCGGTCGACCAAGGACGCTGATTTCAGCGTGCAGGTGGGGGCCGGCGGTATTCGTGCCATCGTCGCTCGTTTAGGTTGCCAGTTCCGCCTTGACCCGCAGGTCTCATTCGAGACGGTCACGGGAACGATGCGGTACGTCGTCAACGTCGCCGAAAACCCGTACCGGATCGAATTCTTCTGCATGAATGACGATCCCTTTGCTCGGGAGCGTTTTGCGCGCGGCGGCGGTCGCCGTTTCTTGGCAGGCAGGCGTTCGTGCCCACGCCGGAGGATGTCGTCGTCATGAAGCTGCGGTGGGCGTTGTCGCTGAACAGGCCAAAGGACGCCGAGGATGCGCGTGGCGTGATTGCCGTCCAAGGCGAGCGCCTCGACTGGAATTACATCCGCCGCTGGTGCGATGCGCACGGCACGCGGGAACTGCTCGACAAAGTGCGGGCATCGACGCTGCCATTCCACGGCAACGACCCTCTATTGCCGCGCGGAACGCCATAGCGGACAAACCAGCGCGATGTTTCCTGGATTACCCATATTTGGTGGATGGGACCTTTATTTGTCCTGGATTACCCATATTTGGTGGATGGGACCTTTATTTGTCTCAGAGCTACGTCCTCCCATACATGGGTGGCGGTCAGTCGGTGGCGCCAATGATAATGACCGACATCGGTTTTGACGGAACCAACATCACAGTACAGCCCGACGACCCGACGTTGGTGGATTCGCCCGTCGTCTTGCAGCCTCTCGCTCCGCCAGACCAGTTCGACCCTTCGAAGCCGTGGTCGGTTCTCAACGGCACAGCGTACAACTTCCAGTACGGGTGGAATCCAGCCGGCTACATTACGTTGCCGGCCGGCAGTGCGATCTGGATTCAGGTGCTCTCCGAGGACGCGGGACTTGAAACCTATCTTCGTCCGCCCGCGTATTCTTCCGGTCCGACCTGGCCGCAGGTCTTCGCGGCAAATGGCAACCGCTGGGAGTTCCAGGGATTTATGCAGCACAATGCCTATGCGGTGGTGAATCCGCAGCAGACCACTTACTCTGCAACGTATTGCGTGTATATCGGCAATGCCACAACCGGCAGCCCGTTGCCGGGCTACGGCAGCGCCGATGTGACGTGGACGTGGCTTGGCGCGCCGACCTGGTCGACGACCACCGGTGGAAGTTGGACACAGGACGGCAACTGGAGCACGGGCAGCGCGCCGAGTCAGCCGGGAGTGTGCGTCATCGTCGGCACCGGAACCACCGCTCCACTCCAGATCACTCTTGCCGGGCAGCAGACGGTCGGCTCGTTGATCTTCGCCAATTCAGCCAGCAATTCGACCGGCTATGAACTGAGTGACGGAACACTAGTCCTGGACAATTCGGGGACAGATGCACGGATCACCGTCACCGGTGGCAGCCATTCCATCGCCGCTTCGGTGACGCTCAACGATAACCTGGTAATTACTCCTTCCGCCGGTACCGCGCTGGAGATCGACGGCGCCGTGGGCGAGTCGTCGGTTGGCAAGTCGTTAACGCTTTCCGGCCCGGGCACCTTGGTGCTCAGCGGCAGCAATTCTTACACCGGAGGGACTATAGTAACCGAAGGGACGTTGGAAATCGCCAACCCCGGCGCGTTGCCCGATGGCGGCAGCTTGACTGTCGGCGCCGGCGGCACGTTTATTTTCGATCCTTCGGCGGCAGGATCACCGCTTGTGGCGTCACCCGACTCAGTGGGTGCGGCTGTGCCGGAGCCCTCGACCTTGGCTCTTCTCGCCGCCGGGGCCATCGGTATTGTCGGCTACGGATTGCGGCAACGCTTAGCCAGAAGAACTGCGATGCCATCCGCCTTCGACCAACAGCCCCGCACCGCAGCCATTCTGTCCTTCCCTGCGCAATCGTCCCCGGCGAGCGCGGCGCGAAGAACAGCGTGATCTAGTGTAGTGTCTCTTAAGTAAGTGAACTTATTGGGTGCGGCTTTCGTAGTATCTTCATACCAGGGAGGATACCGATATGCGAGTCGCCAGAGCAGTTGTGTTGACGGAAGAAGAACGAACGGCGTTGAGCAAGTTGTCGCGTGGTCGAAGTACCCAAGCTCGAGTCGTCTTGCGGGCTCAGATCGTGCTGGCGGCTGCGGAAGGCCGGCAGAACGACAGCATCGCTTCCGCACTTGGCTGCACACGGCGGACGGTTGCAACATGGCGAGCTCGATTCGTTACCGACCGTGTGGCTGGCATCCTCAAGGATGCGCCGCGTGGCGGACGGACGCCGACCGTGCGGTCGATCAAGGAAGTGGAGATTCTCCGCAAGACCACGCAGGAAACTCCGCCAAACGCCACGAACTGGTCGACACGCATGATGGCCAAAGCGGTGGGCGTCAGCAAGGCCACCGTACAGCGCGTGTGGCGTGACAACGGTTTGAAGCCGCATTTGACAAAGACGTTTAAGGTCTCGAACGATCCCCACTTCGTGGAAAAACTTGTCGACATCGTGGGCTTGTACCTGGATCCGCCCGAACATGCCCTCGTGCTTTCCTGCGACGAAAAAACCTCGATCCAAGCTCTCGACCGAACGCAAAAGAGCTTGCCAATGTACCCAGGCCGTTTGGGTACGATGACGTCCGACTACAAACGGAATGGAACCACGACCTTGTTCGCGGCCCTCGAAGTTGTCGAGGGGAAAGTGATCGCCCAGTGCATGCAACAACATCGCCATCAGGAATGGTTGAAATTCCTGAAGAAGATCGACGCCGAGACGCCGGCCGACTTGGACTTGCACTTGATTGTTGACAACTACGCGACTCATAAACATCCCAACGTTCAGAAATGGCTGAAACGACACAAGCGCTTCCACATGCACTTCACGCCCACGAGCAGTTCGTGGCTGAATCTGGTGGAGCGATGGTTTCGTGACATCACGGAAAAGCGCATTCGACGCGGTGTTTTCAAGAACATTGCTCAGTTGGAGCAAGCCATTTGTGACTATATCGCCCATCACAACGCCAAGCCCAAGGGCTTCGTCTGGGTAGCGAAAGCAGAGGACATCTTGGAAAAAGTTCGCCGCGCCCGAAAAACACTCGATAAACTCCCATCAGCCTGAGACACTACACTAGCACCTCGAGCGGCGCGGTGCCGTGGGCCTGGCAGCCGGTCTTTGATTTATCGGCTCGCTGATTGTCTTACAATTCAATCGTTGGCAAGGTGTCATCGACCTCCATTGTCTTTTCCTGACCCTGTCGCGGACGGGAATTCCCAATTCCTTGCGGGCGTTGAGGTTGCGACGATTCTTCTGCGGCCGTTCCGGCCCAACCTTTCATCTCCCGAAGATTCCCGAAAATATTTTCCGCGGATCGCGATTTTTTCCAATCGCCGGAACCCCATGCCGGAAAGCCACTTAGGGCGACTGCGCCCGCCTCGCAGCCGGCATGCCGGGAAAATAATCGTTTCCGCCCCTTGACAGTAATTCATATATATGGATAATTAAGATATAGTTGTGATTTCTACGGTCATGTACTGCAAGGCGAAAGCCATGTCTACAGGCAACGACAACCCGAACGGTCTACCGCAAGGCGATGGAGGCCTGGCGCCGCCCGCTTGCCGACTTACGAAGTCGCGGATGAAGGATGAGGGATGAACGATGAGGGATGAGGGAAATGGCCCACAAGAACGATTTATGCCAAATTCTGGCCATACCTCGCTATGGAATGAACGTCCCGCTAAAGGAGCGGAATACCCCGTTTTTCCCGAGGATTTTCGATGGCCTATTACCACGTACGGGTGTTTATAGTGCTTTTGATAGTGGCAATAATTGGGCAAAACTCCGCGCAAGAGGCCCTTTTTGGGCCACTTTGGCCACGACCCATCACAGGTGGTAGTCCGCCAGGGGATGCTGATGATGCGCAGTCAGCCACAGAAGCGAAAAACGTTCAAAATCCGGGCCGCCCTATCTGGTAACAGAATCAAGGCCTTCTACAAGTGACGATGCTGCAAGAGGTTGCGAAACGGCGGGCGTCTCGCCGCGAAAGTCAATGTCTGGTAGAATGCACGGCGAAAGTACAATACACCGTGAAAATTGCAACCTCCCCACTCCCCGCTCCGCGCTTCCATGAACATCCTTGTGATTGACGACGACGCCAGCCTCCGCCGCACGGTGCGGATGTCGCTGGAAGTCCTTGGGCATCATGCCACGGAGGCCCGCGATGGCACCCAGGCCCTGGAATTTCTTAGCCGTCGACCGTTCGATACGGCCTTGCTCGATCTTCGCTTGGCCCAGGAACAGGGACTGGATTTGCTGCCGCGATTGTTGAGCCTGGCCCCGGGGCTGCACATCGTCGTCGTGACCGCCTACGCCACGATCGAGACGGCCGTCGAGGCCATGCGCCGCGGGGCGTTCGACTACTTGCCCAAGCCGTTCACGCCGGACCAGCTTCGCCTGGTGCTGGACCGGATTGCCCATCTGCGGCGGCTGCAGTCGCACGTCGAAGAGCTGGAAGAGCAGATCCGCAGCGTGCTGCCCGAAGTCGACTTGCAGACCGAGGAGCCGAAGATGCGCGAGACCCTCGACGTGGCCTTCATGACGGCCGCCACGGAGGCCACAATCCTGATTCGCGGCGAGAGCGGCACGGGCAAAGGCGTGTTCGCCCGCGCGATTCACGCCCGCAGCCAGCGCGCCGACGGCCCCTTTGTCACGGTGCATTGCCCGAGCCTTTCCGCCGAGTTGCTGGAAAGCGACCTGTTCGGCCACGTGGAAGGGGCCTTTACCGGCGCGGTCCGCGATACGGTGGGCAAGGTCGCCGTGGCCGATGGGGGAACGCTCTTTCTCGACGAGATCGGCGACCTGCCTTTGGCCCTGCAACCCAAGCTCCTGCGGTTGCTGCAAGAGCGCTGCTACGAGCGCGTGGGCGAGACGCAAACCCGGGTCAGCAATGTCCGCATCCTCGCCGCCACGAACCGTGACTTGGAAGCGGAAATCGCCGCCGGCCGGTTCCGCGAGGACCTGTTCTACCGTCTTAACGTCATCGAGGTGATCGTGCCGCCGCTCCGCGAGCGAGTGGGCGACATCCTGCCCCTGGCCGAACACCTGTTGCACTTTTTCGCGCGGCAAAACGGCAAGCAGGTTACCGGCTTCTGCGAGTTGGCGAGGCAGGCGATCTGCCATTACCCCTGGCCGGGGAACGTCCGTGAGCTGCGCAATGCCGTCGAGCGGGCCGTGATCCTGGCGACCGAGGCCCTGATCGCGCCGGCGAACCTTCCTGCGCAGATCATTCGCGACCCGCAACGTGCCACGGCTCTAACGCCCGATGCCATGACCTTGGAACAACTCGAGGCCGAGCACATCCGCCGCATCCTGGGCACGACCGCCACCATTGAAGAAGCCGCGGCGAAGCTCGGCATCGACCCGAGCACCCTGTACCGCAAGCGGAAGAAATACAACATTTGAAATCCCAAATTCCAAATCCTAAATCCGAAACAAATCTCAAATCTGAAATCTCAAGTCCCAAATTATATACGTCCCCTCCGACCCTGTGTCGGTGGAACAGTGACTGAGCAGCTATGACTTTTCGACGCCGCATCCTCATGGCCATGGTTCCTCTTTTTGTCTTGCTGGTTGCGCTGGGGGCGACGGGAACGTTCCTGATCTATTACCTCGGCAAGCAGGTCGATGACATCCTCCATGAGAATTACGACAGCGTGGTCTTCATGCGCGATCTCAACGAGGCCTTGGAACGTATCGACTCGTCGTTCCAATTCACCTTGGCGGGCCGCGAGGAACCACCTCCCTACGAACAATATCAAGAGAACTGGAAGAAATACCAGGAGTGTCTCGATCGCGAACAGCACAACATTACCATTCCCGGCGAAAAGGAATTGGACGACCGCTTGAACGATCTCTCCAAGGCATACCACGACCTCGGCAAGACTTTTTACGAACATCGGGAGGGCGATCGCAAGGCTCTCTACTTCGGCAAGGATACGGGAAAGGGTGAGGATCAAGGCAAGAATACAAAGCAGGGGCTATTGGCGACATTTAAGGAGATCAAGGCCGTTTCCGGCGACATCCTCCGCTTGAACGAGAAGAACATGAAGGATGTCGACGACGAGACGAAGCGCCTGGCCCGCTCCTCGCTGATCTGGTATGGCTTGGGCCTGGCGTGCGGCATCGTGCTGGCCGTGTTTCTCGTGGCCAGCATGATTCGCTTGATCGCTTATCCGGTCCGCGCGGTGACGGAATCGGCCATGGCCATCGGGGCCGGCAATCTCGACCAGGTCGTGCCGATCACTTCCGACGACGAACTGGGGCAGCTTGCTTCGGCTTTCAATACCATGGCCCGCCAGCTCCGCGAATTTCGCCAATCGCACAAGGCCCAATTGATCCGCGCCCAGCGGACGAGCCAGGCCACGATCGACTCCTTTCCCGACCCGGTGCTGGTGGTCGATCCGGAGGGCCGCGTGGAGATGGACAATCCGGCCGCCCGCCGCCTCTTTGGTTTTCCCGATCCGCAACGTGCCGGCGCGGCGCCGCCGGTCTGGGAACCGCCGGAGGCCTTGCGGCAACCTTTGGCCGATGCCTTGCACGGACAGCGCGAGTACGTGCCCGAAGGCTTTGACAAAGTCATCGTTCTGCAACACGGAGAACAACCCCATTCCTATCTTCCGCGGGTCCTGCCGATTCGCGATGCCTCGTCGGTTACTTTGGGGGCTGCGGTGCTGCTCAGAGACGTGACGCGGTTCCGCCTCCTGGACGAAGTGAAGAGCAACATGGTGGCCACGGTCAGCCACGAGCTGAAGACGCCGCTGACGAGCATTCGCCTGGTGCTGCACTTGCTCCTGCAAGAGAACGTGGGGCCGCTGCTGCCGAAGCAGCTCGAACTGCTGGTCGATGCCCGCGACAACGCCGAGCGGCTCTTGACCATGATCAACAACCTTTTGGACTTGGCGCGCCTGGAGCAAGGCGGCAGCCAGCTTTGCCTGCAGCCGGAGTCGCCCACGACGCTCTTGCGCGGAGCGTTCGACGCCTTTCAGCCGCGGGCCGCAGACCGCGGCGTGGAGTTCGTGCTGGAAGACCCGGGCCTTGCCGAGCAGGTACCCGTCGACAAGGACCAGTTGCAGCACGCCCTGCAGAACCTGCTGCAAAACGCCCTGGCCCACACGCCGACCGGCGGGCGGATCACGCTAGCGGCGGAAGCCGTCGCCGGGGCACCCGGTACTCCGGGTCATGTGGTTTTTTCGGTAACGGATACCGGCTCCGGCATTCCGGCCGAGTATCTGCCTATGATTTTCCAAAGACATTTTCGCGTTCCCGGCGATGAGACCCCGGGCGGAAGCGGTCTCGGGCTGGCGATTGTCCGCGAGATCGTCACGGCCCACGGCGGTTCTGTCGAGTGCGAGAGCAACCCCGGGGAGAGGACCGTTTTCCGCATGTCGCTGCCCACGAAAGAGAGATCTTAGTACTTAGAACTTAGAGCTTAGAACTTAGAGCTTAGGACTTAGAGCTTAGGACTCCGAGGCCGGCGTCTCTCTAAGCACTAAGGTCTAAGCACTAAGCCCCAAGACCCAAAAACCGATGCCGACCGACATTCCTCCCAATAATCCCGAGCGGTTCCTGGATCTGATCCGCAAGCAGCAGCGCGGCAAGCTGAAGATCTACCTGGGATTTGCCGCCGGGGTGGGCAAGACCTATGAAATGCTCCAGGAAGGAAATCGCCTGCGGAAGCAGGGCGTCGACGTGGTGGTCGGCTACGTGGAAACGCACGGCCGGGCCGAGACTGCCGCGCAGATCGGCGAACTGGAACGGGTGCCCCGCCGCAAAATCGAGTATAAAGGAATCATGCTCGAGGAAATGGATCTCGACGCCGTGGTGAACCGTCGCCCGACGATCGCCCTGGTCGACGAACTGGCCCACACCAACGCCCCCGGCAGCCGCAATCCGAAACGCTACCTCAACGTCGAAGAATTGCTGCGCGCGGGCATCAGCGTCATTACCACGCTCAACATCCAGCACCTGGAAAGCCTGCACGACATCGTCGAGCGGGCGACCGGCGTTCGCGTCAAGGAACGGCTGCCCGACTACGTCGTCACGATGGCCGACCAGATCACCAACGTCGACCTTACGGCGGAAGACCTGCGCGAGCGGCTGCAGGCCGGCAAGATTTATCCGAGCGAGCGGATCCAGACCGCCATGGACAATTTCTTTGCCCCGGAGAAACTGACGCAATTGCGGGAATTGGCGATGGAGGAGATCGCTTTCCGGCTCGACCGCGCGCGGCGGGAAGCCCAGCAGACCGGCGGCGACGCGCCGTCGAGTTCCGAGCGGGTGGCGGTCTGCCTGAGCTCGCGCAGCCCGCATGCCGCCGTCATGCTGCGGAAGACGGCCCGCATCGCCGATCGGATGGGCGCACCGTGGTTTGCCGTTTATGCGCAAACGCCGCGGGAGTCGATGGAGAAAATCGACGCCGCCACGCATCGCGAGATCGGCAACAACCAGGACCTGGCCCGGCAGTTGGGAGGAACGTCTTTCGTCTTCAAGGGGCCGGATCTGGTGAGCACGATTGCCGCCTTCGTGAAGGAGTACGGCATCACGCACTTGATCATGGGCCGCAGCCGCCAGCCCTGGTATCGTCGCTGGTTCGGCCAATCGCTGCTCGACCGGCTCCTGCAAACGATACCCGGGGTCGATGTCATCGTGCTCGACGCCCGATCATCCGCCGACAATTGAAAGCCGGTTTAACCGCCTGCCCCCACAAGGACCAGCCGGAAATCGTGGCGGGGGAGGGTCAGCTTGAAACGTCCCCTTTCGAGCCGTGGCAGTTCCGCGCCGCTCTCCGCGTCCTGCGCGCGGCATTTTCCGGCAGGCCCAGCGTCTGCCGATCAAGGTCCAGAACGACCTCGCCTCCCGGTCCGTAACTAGTGACGACCACCAATGCCTTGCCTTGCCGCGCCAAGGTCAGGGTCTTCACCGCCGCACCTGTCGTCGCCAGCGGAAGCCGGTCGTCCCAGTATCGCCAGACGCGGCAGTCGGGCAGGCCATAGCCGAAAGTGCACAACAGTTCGCCGACTCGCTGGCAGAGCGCATCGCCGTCGACGCCCAGCCGCATCTCGTGCGTCAGCGCCACGCCCAGGGCACTGCGCGTGAGCCGCGCGTCGCCGTGAAACAGGTTGTGGAAGATCCCCAGGCAACCGCTTTGCAGACCGCTGCTCTCCGCCAAAAGCAGGCTGGCGTCTTCGTCCAGGAAGAGCCGCTCCTGGCAATCCTTGTCGCGAAACGCGCCCTGGTCCCGCCATTCGTGGTCCAAGAGCAAGGTGCCGAACGAGAGCATCGGCACGATGTTCGTGTTGGTCATGTGCAGAAAGACCATCGGCCGGCGGCCCAGTTGGTGCTGCATCACGGCGATCCGCTTGGTGAGGTCGTGGAAGGCGAAGAGGTTGACGCCCGCGTGCAAGTGACCTTCGTCGTCCACATAACCGGGCCCTAGCGAGTTGTAGTTGGGCACGAGGAAATAGTCATCGAAGTAAATCCCGTCGGCAAAGGTCTCCAGCATCCGCTTGTGCTCGGAGAGGACCATGTCCTGCCAACTCGGCAGCGGGTCGACGGCATAGGCGATGCCGGAAGTCTCGCCCGGAGCGGCGACCTTGCCGTAAGCGGCCAGGCGGTAGCCGCCGTCCTTGGTGCGGACGAACCGTTCCTCGCCCGGCCAGCGGGGGTCGGCGATGTCGATGGTGCTCCATTCGTCGAGGAACGTGCGGGCTTCCTCGCCCCAGTTGATCGCCCGGCCGTTCGTGTAGGGGATGACATAGCCCGTGCGCCCGGCGCCCGGCGGCGAGCGCCATGCGCTTGCGAGAGGAAGTATTCCGACCAGTTCACGTGTGCGCGGTAGCTTGGCAAGAGCGGCACGAACTCGGGGTCGGTGAATTGGGCGAGCCACTTGTCGACGAAGGCCGGGTCCCTGGCCCCGCCCTTGCGCAGGCGGGCGAACTCGTCATAGATGCTGTAATTTCCCAGCGCCGGATGAAAGGCATAGCAGGGACCAGCCGCGCCCCAATAGTAGCATGCCCCCATAAAGCCGCAGCCCACGACGTCCTTTGTTTTCTCGCTCGGTGGTCCTGTCCACCAGCGGCGAAAGCTCACCGGTTTGTCGGGCATCGGTTTGGCGGGTGTGGCCATGAGTCCGAACGTCAGGGTCCGCGGGCGGGCGAGCACGATCGGACGCGTGATAAAATGCACCACCAGTGCGGTTACCGCCCCTTGGCGGCGGATCTCCAGGGCGGGCCGGTCAGCGGCCAGGCTCCAGTCGCGGTCGTTCTCGGCGAACCAGGCGATCCCGCGCTCCGGGCCGCCCAGCCAGATATACGGTACGAAAGGCCCCGGCAACTGCCAGCGGCCGACGTGACGCGAGTCCCACACCTTTCCGTTGGCGTCCGGCTTGCCGGTCTCCGTGTAAAACACTTCGCGTCGCGTGCCGCCGTAGTCCCAGAGCAGGCCCTTGCCGTTGGGAATGCGGCCCGCATAGTGAAACCGCAGGAGATCGGTGACCGGATGCATGAGCCACGCTTCGTCGGTCTTCAAGGGGATGACCAATTGCATTGCGTCCAGCCGTTGGCCCGCTACACCAAAGTGCAAGACGACCTTCATCAGGCCGTCGTAGTCGATCGCGAACTCGGTGCGTCCTGCTATTGGCCCGGCCGACCACGGGCCGCTCCCCTGGATGCGATCGGCCGCCTTCTCGGTCAAAGCGAGATGGTTTCCGGCGGCGACATGCGTCTTGCCCTCCGACTGGATTTCCAATCGCATGGGCGAGGCCAGCAACTCGTGCCCCTGGCTGACGGCCTGCTTCCAGAGCCCGGTAGCATCGAGGTCGTGGCGGCGGAGCACGGAACTGACGCTCGGCGGGTTCTCGGTCGCAACCAATGGGGTGAAGGGTGGAATCACGACCCTGTCCTGCCCGAGGCGGTTCTTTTCCCAGGCGAAGTGCTTGCGTTGGAAGGTCCGCCGCAGCTCGCGGCGCGTGGCGTCGTGGGCGATGAGCGTGAGCTTGACTTCGTACGTCCCGTCGCCCAGCGAAGGCATCGAAATCGTCTCGCCGGCGTTGGCCATGGGCAACTTGCCCGCACGCCGGGCTAGGCTTTCGCTTCGGCCCTGGGGGGAAAGCGTCATTTCCCATTCCACGAACTGCCGGGCGCCCGCAGCACCAGCAGCCGCAGCCGGTCGAGCGATGGGAAATAACTGAAGCGGAACTCCAGTCCATCGGCTTCCACCAGCAGGCCCTTGGGGTCCGTGACGGCGCCGGTCGGCGCCCGCCCAGGGTCATCGGCTACGGCAGGACTACCCCAAACAATCCAAGCGGCCAGAAATACGAAGGCAAACGCGGTCGAGTAACTGAACGAAGTTTTCATGATGTTGGCCGCCGGCATCAACGATCTGCCAGCGAGAACTTGAGCAATACGACGCCGTGCGGGCGGACCGTGACTTCCACCTTGCCCGTGGCGTCCGGCAGGTCTCTCTGCCGCCATAGGTCGCGCACGTGCTGCTTGCCGGCAATCCCCACCGGCGACAGTTTATTGAAGGCAAACGTCTGCACCTTGTCGCCGCGGTTGAAGAACCCGAGGGCCTTCGAGCCGTCCTCCAAGTCCTTCAGGAAAACGTCCACCGCCCCGACCGCCGCCACGCGTTTGGCCTGCTTGCCCAGCGAGTCCTGGTCGAGCGCCAGCACGTCGTCGTTGGTGAGCAGACCGAGCGTGAAGGGATCGAGCCGATCCATGTCGCAGCCGATCAGCAGCGGCGCGGACAGCAGACACCATGCGCTGATGTGCGTATATTGCTCGTCCGGCGTGAGCTTCGTCGCATGGAGTTGCGGTCCCCATCCCACATAGCCCACCACCAGCATGTCCGGGTCGTTCCAATGGCCCGGCCCGGCATACGGGACCCAACGGTCCTGCGTGAAAGCGATCTCCGAGACGCTGTAGCGCCAGTCGTTATCGCTGTGGTCCCAATAGTCCCAGATGTCGCCCGTCGTCCGCCAGCAATTGGCCAGGCGGGCCCAGTCGGCCGCATGGGCGTGCGGGGCCGAGTTCGAGAGACTGTAGACGATGTCGCGCCCCGACTGCCGCAAGGCCTTGCTCATTTCTTCCACGTGCGGCACGTCGTTGGGATTCCAATCGTACTTCAGGTAGTCGAATCCCCAAGCCGCCCATTGGCGCGCGTCGTTCACGGCAAAGGAGTGCTCTCCATGCCGCCAGAACTTGCCGTCGGCCAGCTTCTTGGTCCAGGCCCCGCTGGGATCGTCGCTGGAACCGCCCGTGAACTTGGCATAGGAGGTGATCCAGGGGGTCGAGTAGATTCCCGGCTTCAACCCCATGGCATGGATCGCATCGCACAATCTCTTCATATCGGGAAACTTCTTGTTCGCCTGGATGCCGTTGAACTGGCCGCCGCGTAGGCCCTGCCAGGTGTCGTCGATGTTGACGTAGGTCCAACCGTGATCGATCAGCCCCGATTTGGCCATTGCCCGGGCCGAACGAAGGACTTTGTCTTGATCGACGGCCTCCGCCCAGCAGTTCCAACTGTTCCAGCCCAGCGGCGGCGTAAGGCAGATCTGCTCGCCAATGACGATGCGGAACGCCTTCTGGGCCGAGCCGTGAACGTTCTTGGCCCGCAGGACGACCTTGTGGACGCCGGGATCCTTCAGGGCTCCTCGGATGTGGCCCGTGGCGGCGTCGATGGTCAACCCTTCCGGCAACCCCTCGACGCTGAACTCGATCGGCCGCTCCCCGGTGACAGGAATGGTATAGAGGAAAGGCGAGCCGGGCCGGGCGCCGAAGACGGTCGGCCCGTTGATTCGCGGTTGGGCCGGTGGCGGAGGCGTGAGGACCAGCGGCGTCTCGGCCGTCAACGCGATCGTCCCGCAGCAAAAGGCCACAATAAATCCCACTCCCCAGAAAAACAAGCGTGCCAGTTTCATGCGAATCTCTCCTGTGATCTTAGGCAAGGAAACCACTAATTTACCTGATCTACGTCCCGTTTACCACCTTATTCGATGTTTACGGCCTCTGCCAGCAGGCGTGCGATCACTCGGTCTTCCCTACGAGTTGTGGTTGCTTGGTCGGCCCGAAATTTACGTTCCCCTCCGCATCGAATTGCAACTCCTGCCCGGAGAATCGCAAGCTGAGTGTGACGATGAACGGTGTCTCGTAGAAGCAGACCTTCGCCGTGAACGTATTGTCTGCGGTCCAGGCGCCGCTGGCCGCCACCGGTTGCAAGGGCAACAAGCCCAATGCCGCGCGCCCCTTGCGCCATGCGCCGCAACCGCAGGCGATCCGTTGTTCGACGCCGTCCAGTTCCATGACGAGAGTCACCGTGCCGTCTTTCTCCGTCTGGAGCCTGAGCGATTGCGATTTGCGAGGGTTGACCGGGAACACGTACTTCTTGCCCCACACCTTCGCTGGAGAGCTGGAACCTTCCTGCGGACGCAGCGACAAGTGCTTGAGCGTCTGCTGGAGCTTCTTCGCGGCCTCATCATCGGAGGCCAGCGGCGACGGCCGCATGGCCGGCAGGAGTCTGTCCCAGACCAGGTTCAGAACGGATTGCATGTCCTTCACGCCGCTGGTGATGACGATCACCGCATCCTGTTCCGGCAGCACGATGCAGTATTGCCCGAACGCCCCGTCGCCCCGGTAGGCGCCGTGCCGGCAGCGCCAGAACTGATATCCATAGCCCTGGTCCCAATCGCTCTTAGGGTTGCTTCCGTTGGATGTCTGCCGGGCAGTGGCCGCCTCGACCCACGCTTCGGGCACGAGCTGCTTGCCCTGCCACTTGCCGTGCTGCAAGTAAAGCTGACCGAAACGCGCAATGTCCTCGGTACGAATGTTCAGACCGAAACCGCCGGCCGAGATGCCTTGCGGGCTGGTTTCCCAGGTTGGGTGCCGGATGCCCAGAGGCTCGAACAGCGCGGCCGCAGATAATCGAGAACGGTCATGCCCGTTGCCTTCTGCACGATGGCCGAGAGCATGTAGGTTCCCGAGGTGTTGTAGAGGAAATGGGTGCCGGGCTTGAAGGGGACGGGCTGCGCAGGAAGGTCTTGGTCCAAGGCACTTCGAGCAAGCGCGGCGGCTCGCTTTGATGCCCCGTGGACATGCGGAGCAGGTCGCTGACCCGCATCGACTTCAGGTTGTTGCTCGGGTCGGACGGGGCATCTTCGGGAAAGAACTTCAGCACCTCGTCGTCCAGGCTGAGTTTCCTCTCTGAAATTGCCAGCCCCACGGCCGTGGATGCGAAGCTCTTGCTCAGCGAGTACAAGGAGTGGGGCGACTCGGCGTTGTACGGCGCCCACCAGCCTTCCGCCACGACGCGACCGTGACGCAGGAGCATGAAGACTGTTCATCGCGTCGATGTTCTTGTCGGCCGCCTCGACGAACGCGAGAATCGCCGAGGATGAGACGCCTTGCGCTTCCGGGCTGCTGCGAGGCAAGTCGGCCCCGTAACAGATGGAACTGCTGAACGCAACCAATGCCATGAGCAAAGTAGCAGGCACACGGAGTGTGCCTGCTACTTTGGAGGCCGCGAACGCTTAGTGCCATGACGGAAAGTGCTTTCATGAACGTTACCTTTCAGTTACACCACGCGGTTTTCGCGAATCACCTCCTGGTACCAGCGAAAACTGAGCTTGGGGATGCGCCGCTGCGTCTTGTAGTCGACGTAGGTGATGCCGAACCGCTTCGAGTAGCCGCACGACCACTCGAAATTGTCCATCAGGCTCCACTGGAAGTAGCCTTTCACCGGGTAGCCCTCGGCCGCGGCCCGCTGGAGCTGCCGCAGATAGGCCCGCAGATACATGATGCGGTCCGTATCGAAGACCTCGCCGCTGGGCGAGAGCACGTCTTCGCTGGCGCAGCCGTTCTCGCTGATGTAGACCGGCAGGTCGCGCATGCCGACCGCGTCGCTGATCAGCCGCACGGCCCAATAGATCGACTCGGGCACGATGTTCAGCCAGGGCATGTTGGCCTTGGGATAACTCGTGCGCATCGGCAGGACCTCGTAGCCTTGGGCGTTGGCGGCCGCGCGGACGTAGTTGCCCGTATACAGGTTGATGCCCAGCGAGTCCAACGGTTGGCCGATGGTTTCCAAGTCGCCGGGCTGCACGTCGGGGGCGTCGGCGCCGAGCTTGGCCCAGGCCTGCGGGTTATGCTTGCCGGTCAGGGCCGTGACGAGCATCGTGCCGTTGCGCTCGCCCACGAACGCCTTGCGCAGTGGCCTCGACGTGCTCGGGAGTTTCCATCACGGGCACGTACGATTCGAGGTTCTCCACGAGCGAAACGTTGCACCGCGTCGGCGACGCGGCGCGGATCGCCTGGCACGCCCAGGCCATGGGCCAGCAGGGCGTGATGAATGGTCTGCTGGACTTCCTTGCGGGTCTTGACCACGGTGCCCGGAGCATGCTGCGGAACCGTGCCCACGCCGTAGCCCAGGATCGTGAAGCACATGATCTCGTTGATCGTCATCCAATAGTGGATGCGGTCGCCGAGCCGCTTGACGGTGGCCGTGACGTAATCGGCAAAATCCTTGGCCATTTCGCGGCTCCGCCAGGAGCCGTAGCGGTCCTCCAGGGCCTGCGGGCTGTCCCAATGCAGCAGGGTGGCATGGGGCGTGATGCCGTGCTTGAGGAGCGTGTCGACCAGGCGGCGGTAGAAATCGACGCCTTTCTCGTTGACCGCCCCGCGTCCGTCCGGCACGATCCGCGGCCAGGCGATGCTGAAGCGATAGTGCTTGACGCCCAGGTCGGCCATCAGCTTCACGTCGTCCTCATAGCGGTGGTAGTGATCGCAGGCGACGTCGCCCGTGTCGCCACCGTGGGTGTGGCCCGGGGTATGGCTGAAGGTGTCCCAGACACTCGGCTTGCGGCCGTCTTCGGCCGCGGCCCCTTCGACCTGGTAGGACGCGGTGGCCGCTCCCCACCAGAAACCGGCAGGGAAGCGGGCTTCCGTCGGCCTGGCGATGGCGACTGTTCGTCGCGCCGCCTCGCTCTCGCCGGGGAGCATCGCGGCGGCCGCGCCGAGTCCGGCAGAGGTGAGAAAATCTCTTCGTTGCATGATAAGGTTCTCCTGTTTTGACTGGGCAACTGCTTGGATCTGCTCCCGGCAGAGCCTTTCATTTTGAGAAAATGAACCATTCGGCCTAGGGCGCCGTGACGACTTCAAAGTCCGAGCCCTTGACCTTGCGGAACTCCGCGTGCATCGCAGGGATCCGCTCGTCGGGGGCCACCGAGATGGCCCACTCTAGGCCGTTGTCGGCCACGAACATCCCGTACCGCTTCAACGCCTTCAAGATTACCTGGACATTCGGCGAGAAACCGGAAATATCGAAATCGCGGCGGAGCCGGAGCCGTTCGCCCATCCGTGGGTATTCCTCATTGGTGTGCGGGCTGGCATAGTGCGTGGCCGGGGCAACGTAGTCGCGGCGGCTGTTCCGCACGCTCACGCGCATGGCATGATCGATCACGCCGCGCTGCAACTCGTCGTAGCGGACGACGGACGGGAAGATCGGCAAGCCCGCGGCGTCGGCCGAGGTCCAGCCGTCCGGACGCAGCTTGTTCGTCTTCAGGTCGAAGATCGAGGCCTGGTTCGCCACCCACCCGCCGGCAACCTTCTTCGCGATCCAGAACTCCCAGAGCATGCGGTTCACCGGATCGACGATAATGCCATGCCGGTCGCCGTCGAGGTTCGCTTTGTCCCGCTGCACGTCGTCCAGCGTCATTCCTTGGCAGCCGACGGGCCAGCCCTCGATCGGCAGGTTGTCGGGGATGGGATAGGGTCCCTTGTCCGACTCGGCCGGGGAGTCCAGTTTCAGCAACTCGATCCGCTTCTGCTGGGGCGGCACGAGAATGAATCCCATGTCGGCGTTGTAACGGAACGGCTTCTCCGCTCCGATGGAAGCGATGATCTTCTTCGAGTTCGGATGCAGCGGCCAGTCCTCGACGAGCTGGTTCCACGGGTTGTCGGGCGGGAAGACTTCCAAGGTCGCGAGGATCGCGTCGGCCTCCGGCGTGTTGAACATCACCGGCCGAGTGATCGGCTGCGCCGGGGCGGCGCGGATACGGGCCAGCCGGGCCGGATCGGTCGCGACGGGCTTGCTCGGCCCGCTCTCGGCGACGCCCGGCGGGGGCACCGTCCCGCCCGCGGGCTGCACGTTCAGGTCCACGTTCATGTTGCCCACCTTGCCGGTCACATGGTAGGAACCGCCGAAGCCCGCGACCACCGGCGCCGCCGGCGGCCGGGGCTTGCGGAGCGTCGTCGCCCACCAGAAAGATGTTGCCGAAGTACAAGGTCGGCGACTTGCCTTCCGTGGGATTGATGTACCAGCGCTGGGCATCCGAAAGGTCGGGAGCGGAACCGTTCACGTTGGCCATCTCGTCCAGGCCGATCTTGATCGAGTTCTTGCCGGGTTTGACCGTGAACCCGTGTTCCACGCGGGTCTGGTAACTGGTGGTTCGCTTGTGCCGGACGTTGAACTGCAAACCAACGTCTCCCTTTTCGGGATTGAAGACCTCGAATTCCAACGTGATGTAGGGCTTCCAGTTCCGCACTTTGGAGGACCGCATGCCGAAGGAATCGCCGGCGCAAAGACCACCTTGAGGGCCTTGCCTCCCAGTTGGGCGTTGTCCTCGATCATCATCTTCGTCGCGCCCTCGCTCCCGGTATCGTTGGGAATCTGCCCCCCCGTGACGTTCAAAAGAGCGTCTTTGCGGGCCAATGCCTCGCCAGCGGACATCGCCGCCAGCAAGACCAGCAATCCGGCCCCCCACTGCATTCCGCGTCTACTCATCGCCGTGCCTCCAAAAAACGTGTGCCAAGCCCCACAATGGGTTCCAGTATGCACCCGGCCGGACCGGAAGTCAAAAACGTTTTCAGTCTTCCGGTTCCGGGAGCAAGATTCGACTGTCTTGGGCTATTCATTCCGGCTCGGCTAGGATTCAAGCACACGGTTCGCTTTACGGCCGAATGCGGAATCCATTACTTCCTTAGAGTGGCCAACTTTTTTTGGAAGGTTGACTCGTTTGCGACACGTCGAAACTGGCGCCGGAAAAACGGTGGGAGTTCGAAACCGGTCTCCTTGACTTCTTGTTTTGAGGCACCAAAGATTCCTCCCGGATGCGGTAGTTCTGCGCCCGCAGGGGAAGCCCGTCATGGAAAATCGGCAGAGTTTTACTTCTTCTCGCTGAAACCGCGCTGGATATGATCCAGGATGGATCTGTCATGGGGTTGGGATCCGGACACACCATGGCGGCGGTCATCGAGCTTCTCGGCAGACGCGTGCGGGACGGCTTGCGGATCCGTTGCGTGCCGACATCGCAAGCCACCGCGCGCCGGGCGACTCAGCTTTGCATTCCGCTGGTCTCTCTCGACGATGTGGAGATGATCGACGTGACGGTAGACGGCGCGGACGAGGTGGCGCCCAACCTGGATCTCATTATACGGTTTTGGTGGACCACGACGGGCGAATCGAGGTCCGGCAGCGCAAGTTATCTTGAATCAGGACAATCCCAGTCAGTTGGAGTTCGCGATGTCGAACGATCACAACCCTTAACCAATTTCAGAAAGGAAAAGCCATGGCTGCTTCCACGTCTACCGCCGGCAAGCGATCTGTCGGCGCTCAGCAATCACAATCCATGCCCCGTTCCACCTCGGTTAGCGGCAAGCGCGGCATCAACGTCCTCCGCGATCCGCAGCTCAACAAGTCCACCGCCTTTACCAAGGAAGAGCGCAACGCGCTGGGCCTGACCGGGCTCCTGCCTGCCGGCGTGGATAACGAAGAGAACCAGGTCCTACGGGTCTTGCGGCAACTCGGCCAGAAGACGACGGACCTGGAGCGTTACATCTACTTGATCGCACTGTCGGACACCGACGAGACGCTCTTCTACAAGGTGCTGATGGCGGACCCGGCGCGGTTTCTGCCGATCGTCTATGACCCGACCGTCGCCGAGGCGTGCCTGAAGTTCGGGCACATCTTCCGCCGGCCGCGGGGCATGTACATCAACCTCGAGCACTGGGGCCGAGTCAAGGAAGTGCTGCGCAACTGGCCGGGGAAAGAGGTGCGGGTGATTTGCGTCTCGTCCGGCGGTCGAATTCTCGGGCTGGGCGACTTCGGCGCCAACGGGATGGGCATCCCCATCGGCAAGCTCCAACTCTACACGGCCTGCGCCGCCGTGCCGCCGCAGTACTTGCTGCCGATACACTTCAACGTCGGCACGAACAACCAGGCGCTGCTCGCCGATCCGCTTTACCTGGGGCTGCGCCAGCCGCGCGTCGAGACCGCCGTACTGGACGAGTTCTTCGAGCAATTCGTCGAGGCGGTCCAGGAGGTCTTTCCGGTTTGCTGTATCCACTTCGAGGACTGGGCCGGCGTGGATGCAATGCGGCTTCTCGCCCGTTATCGGGACAGAATCTGTTGCTACAACGACGACATCCAGGGCACCGCGGGCGTGGTCCTGGCCGGTCTCCTCGGCGCCCTGCGGGTGACGCGTGGCAAATTGCGGGATCAGCGGATCCTCTTTCTCGGCGCCGGTTCCGCAGGCATCGGCATCGCTAACCTGGTTGCCGCCGCCATGGGGCCGGAAGGCCTGCCGCTCAACGAAGCGCAGGCGCAGATATCGCTATTCGACGTGAACGGCCTGCTTGAGCCGACACGCAAGGACCTGTTCGATTTCCAGGTTCCCTATGCGCAACCCGCACGCGCCAACCCGGGACTTCGTGGCCGCTATCGAGTCGTTCAAGCCAACGGCGATTATCGGCGTCAGCACGGTGGGCAAAACCTTCACCCGGCAGGTGGTCGAAGCAATGTCGCAGATCAACGACCGGCCCATCATTTTCGCCCTCTCGAATCCCACCGATCGCGCGGAATGCACCCCCGACGAAGCCTATCAATGGTCCAAGGGGAAAGCACTCTACGCATCCGGCGTGCAGTTCCCGCCGGTCAACTGGGGCGGCGAGATGCTGCTGCCCGGGCAGGCCAACAACCTCTACATTTTCCCCGCAGTGGGCATGGCCATCTACGCCACCCAGACCAAGCGCGTGACCGATGAAATGTTCATCGCGGCCGCGCAGGCGCTGGCCGACCAGGTGACGCCCGCGCAATTGAAACAGGGACTGCTCTTCCCGCCGCAGTCCAACATCCTGGAAACCGAGATCAAGACGGCGGCCCGCGTGGCAAAGGTGGTATTTGAGAGCAACCTCGCCCGCGTCGCACGCCCAACGGATTACGAGGCATTCATTCGCAGCCACGTCTACAAGCCGGAGTATGGCAGCCTCGGTCTTGAGCAGTGATCGGTATCGATGGTGGAGAATAGGCGATGATTTATGATCCCGCGTTCTGGCACCGCCTGCAGTTCGCCTTTACCGTGACCTTCCATTACCTGTTCCCGCAGCTCACCATGGGGCTGGCCTGGTTCATTGTCTATTGGAAGTGGCGGGCGCTCCGGACTGGCGAGGAAAGGTACGATCAGGCCGCCCGGTTTTGGGCAAAGATCTTCGGTCTGAATTTTGGCGTCGGCGTCGTCACCGGCATTCCCATGGAGTTTCAATTCGGAACCAATTGGGCTGATTTTTCCCGATATGCAGGCGGAGTGATCGGCCAGACGCTGGCGATGGAAGGCATGTTCGCCTTTTTTCTGGAAAGCGCTTTCGTGGGCGTGCTCATCTGGGGCGAAAAGCGACTGGGGCCGCGCTATCATTTCTTGGCCGCGGTCGCCGTTGCCACCGGTAGCTGGCTGTCCGGCTATTTCATCCTGGTGACAAACGCTTTCATGCAGTATCCGGTCGGTCACTTGATCGCAGCCGACGGTTCGCTTGGCATCGAAAGCTTGGGCACGTTCTTGTCGAACCGCTGGGGCATCGTCCAATTTGCCCATAACCAGACGGCCGCGGTCGTGACCGGCTCATTCGTCGTCGCGGCGCTAGGCGTTTTTTATACCTTGCGCGGCATTCATCCTCAGCAGGCGCAACTCTATCTGCGGGCGGGCACGCTCGCCGGTTTGATTGCGTCGCTGCTTGCCGCTTTTCCGACCGGGGACCAGCAGGCCAAAATGGTCGGCCGCCACCAGCCGGTGACGCTTGCCGCCATGGAGGGAAAGTTTGTCGGGAGTGAAATGGCGGGTGTAGCTGTCATCGGACAGCCGAACGTCAAGCTTCGGCGTCTTGACAATCCCATCGTGGTGCCCGGCGCCCTCAGCTTTCTGGCCTACGGCACTTTCGAGAGCTATGTGCACGGACTCGATGAATACCCCGAGGATGCCTGGCCGGATAACATCGAGCTTCTATACTATGCGTTTCATCTCATGATTACCTTGGGCACGCTCTTTATCGTCATCATGCTTTACGCGAATTTTCAGCGTTTCCGCGGCCGGCTCGAATCCAGCAGATGGCTTCTTTGGGTGCTGATGTTGGCCTTTCCCTTTCCCTACATTGCCAATACGCTGGGATGGATGACCGCGGAATTGGGGCGGCAGCCCTGGCTTGTCTACGGCCTGTTTCACACCAGGGACGGGTACAGCAAACTGGTGAGCAACGGCGACGCCATCTTCACGCTGATCGGCTTTACCGGACTCTATTTCCTCGTCGGCCTGCTCTTTCTTCTTCTCGTGGGCCGCGAGGTTTATCACGGCCCGGATGGTGAAGAGTCCGGCGGGCTTGGATCGGCGGGCCCACTGGTACTCAGGGGAGGCAGTATGATCGGAACCTGGTATTTTATCGTCAGCTTCATGCTCGTCACGTATGTGGTGCTGGACGGCCGCAATTTCGGGGCTGGCATGCTTCACGGGCTCGTCGCACAAACGCCCGCCGAGCGGCGGCAGGTCATCGCGGCGATAGGGCCGCTCTGGTCCTGGCACGAAGTTTGGCTGGTCGGATTCGGCGGCACGCTGTTCGCCGTTTTTCCCCGCGTGCTGGCCTCGGCTTTTGCGGGCTATTACCTGGCGCTGTTCTTGATTTTGTGGTGCCTCATCTTGCGGGGAATTTCCATCGAGTTCGGCGGCCACATCAACGACCGCCTTTGGCAGGGCTTTTGGGATTTCGTCTTCGTGGTCTCAAGTTTGCTTCTCGCTGTCGTGTTTGGCGCCGCCGGAGGCAACCTGGCACGGGGAGTTCCTCTTGATGACCATGGCGATTTTGCCATGGCCTTCTTTACCGACTTCGGCCAGTCTTTGTTACAACGGGGCGGTTACGTTGGACTTCTCGACTGGTACACGCTTTCGGTTGCCATCTTTGCCGTCGTCATGCTGGCCGCGCACGGAGCAACCTACCTGACGTTGAAGACGGAAGGCCCCGTGCATGACCGCAGCGCGTCGTACGCCATGATGTTGTGGCCGGTCCTATGCCCGCTTGGCGTGATCGTCTCCGTTGAAACCTGGTACGTCCGCCCCGATGTCCTCGGCCACGCGATCAAAAACCCCTTTTCATGGTTGGGACTGATTCTCGTCGCAACTTCAGCCGTCACGCTTTTCACCGGACTGCGAAAGGGGCTGGAATTCAGAGCTTTTATCGGCTCGACGTTTTTGATCGCGGGCCTTCTCGGCACCGGCGCCGCCGCCATTTTCCCGGTGATGCTCTATTCCACGCTGGCCCCGGAGAATTCCGTAACGGCTTACGCCGCTGCCTCCAGTCCCGGCACCCTTCTGGCGGCGCTCGTCTGGTGGCCGATTGCCTTGATCATGGCTGCTTCCTACTTTGTCTTCATCTCTCGACGGTATGCCGGCAAAGTGAGCACCTACCGCGACAATCAGGGCTATTATTGAACCATTGGAATTACTGTCGGCAGTCCGGCGCAACCGTTCGTGACACCGATTCCGTTACCACTCGATCTGGTCGAACAGCGCCCGCAGCCGCGAACTGCAATGCGGATTCAGCATCTGGACAAAAGCAATTCGCCCCAGCAGATACGCGCGGAAGTCCGCACAATTGGTTCGATTTTGACTTTGGGCGCCATGTCGAATACAGTTCGTCAGCGGCAACTTCGAACACGCGGCCCGAACGTCGCCAGCTTAGGGTACTCTGCGACGGATAGGGATCTTAATCGTCCCCATCGTTCTCAAATCATCGCTTAAATGCAAACCAGTGTCAACAACGGTCCCTTTCCCGGAAAGATCAGCTCAGCAGTAAGTGGCTCGACGTGAGGCAGAACCAGCGGACTCGGGCTTGGGTTGTATCGTCCATGGTGGCGTTATAGCGGCTCCCGCTTCTTCTCCGTGTTCAACTCCGGCCCGACCTTCCGCCGCTTGTAGGTCACGCTGTACTCGACCGTCTGCTTCTTCCCCGGCTTCAGGTCCATAAAATACTTGACGTGCTGCTGGTCGACCCGTTCCACGCGGCCGGCGATCGTGTGCAGATCGACGTAGGCCCCCGGTTCGTTGCTCACCCAGCCCTTGGGCGGCTCGCCTTCCGAGCCCCAAAGCACCACGTTCGCGTCGAACTGCCTTTCGACTTCGATCTTGGCGGGCACGGACTTGCCGGAGACAAGCTCTTCCTCGTAGAAGAAGGTCTCATCGTGGTCGACTAGGTCGTAGTACAGCACGAACTGGTCGTCGAGCCTGCGTTTGTACTGCCGGGCGACGACGTTGCTGGTCTTCTGGTCCTGCACGCGGCAATGGATGGTGATGTCTTTGTCCGGCCCGACGTTGACTTCCACGCGGTCGCCGATGGGCACGTACTTGGTCTCCGTGCCGCCGACATAGGCCAGATCCTTGTTTTTGTATTCGGAGAAGAGCCGGACGGTGCCGTTAGGCAGCGGCGAGAGCCCCAGATTCTCCATGGTCGAGAGCTTCTTCTCTTTGCCCTTTTCGTCCAGCAGCTTGACGTTCTTGAAACGGTAGAACTTCGTAAAACCCTGGTCGCCGGTGCGGTCGGAGAGCTTGTAGACCGATTCCAGCGGCACGTCGGCCACCTTCAGGGCCACCAGCCGTTTCGGCTCTTTTTCCTTGATGTCCTCACGGCCTTCGATCGTGAAGAGGAAGTATTCAGAGAGGCCCTGCTTGATGACTTGTTTTGGCTTTTCGGGCGGTCCATTCATCGGCTTGTCGGCGGCCATGACGTCAAGTTCCTCGGCGTTTTTGGTCGCCAGAAAGAAATAGTCGTAAACACGGGTTCGGTCCTTCTCATCGAGCTTCCTCGATTTTCCCGGCGGCGGCCTCCTCGCCAGATCGGCGATCTTCTCGACGAGGTTGATCTTGCCCACCACTAAACGAGTTTCGACCTTGTCGTACACTTCACCCGACTCGTTCGTCACCCGCACGTAGCCGGTCACGTTCAGTTTCGTTTCGTCCTCGTTGGCGATGCCCACGTAATCGGCGGCCCAGGTGATGCCCGAAGTAAAATACCTGATCTCGACGGGGATTTTGCCGGCGATCTGGCTCTTGATGTTCCATTGCAGGGCATCGTTGCGGCCGGCCGGAAAGGTCGTATCGACCAGATCGACCTTATCCTGATGGTCGAGGATGCGGAATTCGATGCTGGTGGGGTCGATGAGCGTATTGGCCCAGGAGAACTGGATGCGGTTCACGCCTTCCTTGACCGTGAGCAGGCGGTGCTCGCGGACCATGGTGATGTCTTCGGAATTGTAGATCGTAAGCTGCGTGCCCTCCCGCGTTGGCAGGGTGACGAGATCGACGGCGGCCATGAGCGGCGCGGAGAGGGCCAGCAAGAGCAGAAAAGGCGAGGATATGCGGCGGAGCATGACAATTCCCTTCGACAGAGCTGTTTCTATCGTAGCTTGGGGCCGGTGGGGACGCCAGGAGGTCCGCAGTTGGACGCTTGGCGGCGAGAAATGGTTCCGCGGGCTAATTGCCTGGGTATCGCTGCCAACGAATAGTCGCAGATCACGAAAACCGCCTCGACAATCTGGCAAAGTGGGCAAGTTTGGCCCGGGGCGTTTGGGCAGCGGGATGACAGTAAATGCAGTTTGAGCACGAAATTGCGAACCTTTGGCAAGTCTCCTGCGTCGAAGAAGGAGACTGTTTTGCGGGAGGATTGATCATGGCAAAGTGGAGCGGTTGGTGGGAACAATGCGGTTACGGGCGTCAGAAGATGCACGATCTCGTGCTGGAAGTCAACCCGATCGGCATGGTTACCGGTGAAGGCGAGGACTGCGTCGGATCATTCACGTTTTACGGCAGATTTCGGCTCGATGGCTCGGTCTCGCTGGTCAAGCAGTACCTGGGTCGCCATCGCGTGTACTACAAGGGCACCAACTCGGGCGAAGGAATCTTCGGGACTTGGCATATCCCCGCGTTCGGCTTGGGCAAGTTCGCCTTGTGTCCTGTGGCGGATAATTCGGCACAACTCGATCAGATCGAGGAGTTGGTTGCCGGTATTTCGGCAAAGGCCAGCAGCGGGCTAGAAGAGCCGTAGCCAGGGCACTCGACGCAGAACGGCGAGCGGCTGAGCACGGTAGAACCAACAACTTTGTTCACATAATGAAACTGCGTGGCACGCGGCGGCCTATCGCTTCCGCCTCCGCCACGCGTAGACGCCAAGGCCGAGGGTACCCGCTACATGCCCAGCAAGTCGAAGTCTCGCCAGCGGAAGGTGAAGAGTTCCTTTGCCACGCTCATCGAGCGGACCGCTTGGATCGTGGCGATTGCCAGGGAATTCTGCACTTTTGTGACCACCCAGGGCACGACGGCTCTGGCCGGCGTAGCCTTGGAACTGAAGGCTTATCTGTCGTCGATGCAGACTATCGTGCATAACGCCCGGCGGGCGCAGGTGGCGGGAGAAACTGTGCCGGCCAGCGAGCGGGTGTTCAGTCTCTTCGAGCAACACACGGAGCTGATCAAGCGTGGCAAGCGACAGAAGCCGGTGGAATTTGGCCACAAGGTCTTGTTGTGCGAATCGAAAGAGAAGTTCATCACCGATTATGAGGTCTATGAGAAGCAACTGCCCGACTGCGAGTTGACCGAAGAGGTGATCCAGCGGCACAAGAAACTTTTTGCGCGCGGCCGGAGGTTGTGGCGGCGGACAAGGGCTTCTGTCCGGAAAAGGCGAAGTTCGAGGAATTGGCCAAGCAAGTGGCGACGCTGGCGATCCCCACGCGGATGCAGGACTTCGTCGACAAGATGCTTGCCCACTGGTATGCCTTTCGGGCGGGGATCGAGGGGACGATCTCCGGCTTAAAACGGGCGTTTCGTTTGGTTCGATGTTACTTTCGAGGATTTAGGAGTTTTGCTGCAGCCGTGGGCCTGGGCGTGTTCTGCCACAACTTGATCGTGCTGGCGGATCACGCCGCCGGCTGAGCACGCCGCTGTGAACAATTCGACAGTGGAGAATGGCACGGCAAGGGAACCCATGCGCTAATCGGCCCGACGAGTCGAAACCCAATTCACGCAGAACCCATGGTGTCCCTATTTTGACAACAATAGCTCCGGCCGGCAGCAAATACTCGGCTGCCGTAACTAACCAAAAGAAAAAAACGCCCCTTCAGCAACAGAAACTATATAGGAAGGCGTATTGGGAGTCATTACTGGTCGTGGCAGTCCCTACAATCTGTCCGCTGTTGTTGATGCCATAAGCCCAACTGAATGTTCCGCCGAATGTGCCGAGGTCTTGAGTCGAACCGCCGCTATAGAGAAAGGCGGTAGAGGAGGCAATCCCCACAATCTGCCCGCTGTCGTTGATGCCGTCGGCTCGAGTGAACAACGTACCACCTGACGTGGTAATGTTCTGCATGCTGCCTCCGCTGTAAAGGAAAATAGAGCCGCCATAAGGTTGCTGCCCCACGACCTGCCCGAGGTCGTTGATGGCATAGGCACAGCTACTTGGTGTGCCTAGGAGCGTGTTGAGGTTCTGCATGGAACCGCCGCTATAAAGAAATGCATCTTCATTGCCGTTTTGCCCGACGACCTGCCCGCTGTTGTTGATGCCCAGGGCTCCACCAGGGCCGAGGTCGATCACGCTGTAGCGAACTTGACCACACGCGTCTTGAACTACATACACAAGAAGCAAAGCGGACATCAGTACGATCAACGTTCTCATCGCAATATCCTTCTTTTCATAACTATCAATTGTGAGAATGATACAACTTCGCGTTAGTCGATCTAGCCAGCGTCCCACCCGCCGACGCCAAGACTGAGAATCGCTCAAAGTCCGAGAAGGAGAGCGTAAGAAAGAAACAAGGCAACAGCTTCCCGGTCAATCAGCGAACCCGCTTGTCGCGGCCTCGGGAACAGAACGGTCGAATTAACGAATCCGCCGAGAATGGCTTCAGAACCGGGACGGTCGATTGACCGCTCCGGCAAACCGGCTTCAATGACGGACGACGCTGCCTCAGTTTTGGATGAAGGCGGCCGCAAGGGGCCACCGATGCTGAATTGCGAGATATTATGATTCCGAAGACCAGGAATTGCAATAGGGTGGCCCGCTTCTGGTGGAACAGCGACTTATAACAGGCGGGACCGACATAAATCAGTTTCAGCCTGTCTTCTGGGCCTTCTCCGCACGTTGGCAGCCAAACAGCTCGGTTGACGCCGCATTTCTAACGGAATTTTAACGCCGGTGAAACCAGTGCATGGAGGCCAGCGTGGGATTTCGACGCTTGTGGAATGCCCCAGCAGCGGCATAACCGGTTGACGGCGGCCGTGCCGGCGGCGAAGATGAATGAGGCCGTTGGTTGAAGCAGAGGTACGGCTGCCCCACGGGCGGCTTCTGCGATTCCACGTTCTAGGAAGGCGAATCCATGAACCGCATCGTATTCCCGCTGCTGCCGCTGGCCTTGTCGCTTGCCCCTGTTCTCGGCTGGGCGGCAGAACCGAAGGCGGACGAAGCGAAGGCGATCGCCGAGATCGAGAAGCTGGGCGGCAAGGTCACGCGGGATGAAAAGATTCCAGGGAAGCCAGTTATCGCCGTGGACCTGCACAGCACTGTGGTGACCGACGTTGGCTTGGAGCACCTGAAGTGGTTGACCAAACTCCAATCGCTGAACCTAGACGGGGCCCAGATAACCGACAGTGGGCTAATCTACGTCGGAGGATTGACCCAACTTCACAACCTGAACCTGGAGTCCACTGGCGTTTCCGATGGTGGCGTGAAACATCTCGAAGGTCTCGCCACACTCCAATCGCTGAACTTGGGGCGATGCTTCGACCTCACCGACATTGGGCTGGAACATCTCAAAGGTTTGACCCAACTCCAATCACTGAACCTTTGGGGAGCCCATATTACTGACACTGGCCTGATACACCTCAAGGGCTTGACCAAACTCCAATCACTGGACTTGGCGTGGTGCTTCCAGGTCACCGACGCTGGTTTGGAACATCTCAGAAGTTTGACCGCCCTTCAGTCATTAAATCTGGATGCGGACCAAGGCGTGACCGATGCTGGGCTCACACATCTAAAAGGCTTGATCCAACTTCAATCACTTACGCTTACGGGGCCTCGGATCACGGATGCTGGTTTAGAGCATCTCAAGGGTCTGCTTAAACTCCAGGAGTTGAACCTCTTCGACCGTAGCGTCAGCGACTCGGGGCTAGTTTACCTCAAGGGTTTAACACGACTCCAATCTCTGAACCTGGGCGGAACGGAGGTTACAGATGTTGGTTTGCTTCATCTCAGAGGTTTGTCCAAACTCCAATCGCTGGACTTGCTGTTAACCCACGTGACCGACGCTGGATTGGAGCATCTCAAGGACTTGCCCCAACTAAAAGTGCTGAATCTAGCGGGAACCAAGGTGTCCGACGCTGGGCTGGCACTTCTCGTAGCGATTCACGTAGTGACAGAGCGTGGTCAAATGGCCACTGACATGATAGAGGAAGTTAAGCGGTGAGAGCGCCGTCAGGGGCCGGACGGCAGGAGCGAAGGCGGCGAAGTACCGGAGAGATAGGCTTGGACAGAGTCAAGCAAGAACTGAAACACCGCGCGACCCTGTTGGGCACAGGTGGCAATTGCTGTCCAGATCCGTTCGCACCATCGGCGCCCTTTCTCGCTGCGTGTTCCTTGGGTGATGTGCCGGTCGATCACCACAAAACGCATCGCTTGTTCCGCCAGATTGTTGGTTGGGGCGATGCCGGGTGTCGTAATGAAGCGGAAATAGGCTTCCCCGTGTTCGCGGAAGCGTTTGGCCATGTTACGGGCATGTTTCGTGTCCGGCACGCCGGTCAGGGCTGTCCTCAACACGTGTTGACGAGCGGCAGCCAATGCCTGCTGAAAGCCCGCCGCAGTCATTGTTCCGCGGCCGTGGATTACGGCAAACAGGCCGCGCAGCGCGTTGCGCAACCGTTGGCCATAAGCCTGGTCCTCACGGCGGGGCAGAGTCAGCAGGAATTTCACATCGCGGATCAGATGGGCCATGCAGAACTGAACCAGCACGCCGAACTCTCGCATGTACTTGCGGTAGGCGCTGAAATAATCGCAGCCCAACACGCCGTTGAACTCCTCGCCCAACACCTCCACCAGCACCTTCGAGCCACGCGACTTGTCGATACGGAACAACGTGTAGAGCGCGGCGCGGAAGCACCAAGTCCAGAATCTTTCGCCGTTTTCCTTATGCCCCGTCTCATCGATGTTCAGCACGGCCTCGTCGGGCAGCCGCACGAACAACTCCGCATAGGAGGGGGCCAACGCCTCGCTCACCTTGTCGATCAACTTGGCCAAGTAGCCGCGGGAGACGTTCACCCGCACCACGTCGCGAAGGAACTTCCGGATGGTGGAGAAGGAGGCGTGGCAGACACCCTTCATGAAGGCCACCAGGGCCGTCATTCGTGGGCCTAAAAGGCCCGCCTTCCGCACCGCTTCGGGCAGGGACGCTGCATGGAGTTTCCCACAGCGATTGCACCAATAAGCCAACGCTTGGTGTTCGCTGACGATGGTCGGGGTGGCGACGATTTCCACCTCCTGTTGCACCTCGGCCGCATACGGGGAAGGGCGGAGTGAGCCGCCGCAATCGGGGCAACAATCGAGCGTATAGGTTACGAGGTTATCGATGGCCTCGTCGGGAAACGGCGTCCGCAGGTGTTGTTCATGGCCCGGCTGTCCGCCACGATTGCGTTTTTTACCGTCCTTGCGCGGAGGCTTGGGCGGCTTGACGATATCACTGGAAGGCGGCTTAGAGGAAGTGGACGAGTTCTTGCGGGCCGCCGCCAACCGGCGTTTGAGTTGCTCGTTTTCCTGCTGCAGACGTACGTTCTCTTCTTCCAGCAGCCCAAGCCGAGCGGATGCCGCAGCCAGCTTTGCTTCCGCCGCAGCCAGTTTCTCCTCCATCGCGGCAAGGCGACGCGCCAGCGACTTGCTTTCAGAACCCGGGCTAGTTCTTGACAGGATCATGGGGCGGTACGATACCAACCTCACGCGATCCGAACAAGATCAAGAGGTGGCCGTGCCCCGAGAATCCCTGCAAACCCAGGATCTCCAAAATGCCGGGGCTGGCTCGTTACAGTCGTCCGTTTATCACCCCGTCATACGGCTACTATAACTGTGACTGTGAGCCTGTGAATGGCTACCACTTCTCAAAGGTCTGCCCCAACTGGAATCGCTGAACCTGGAGGGAAACCATGTAGTGACCGACGCTGGATTGAAGCATCTCAGAGGGGTGTTCACACTCCACGCACTCGGCCTGTCGAACACCGACGTGACCGACGCTGGACTGAAGTATCTCAAAGATTTACCGCAACTCCAATCGCTGGACCTGACTCACACCAAGGTCACGGACATAGGACTGGAACATCTTAAAGCTGTGACCGCACTTCAATCGCTGAACCTAGAGGCTACACAGGTCACAGGCGTTGGGCTGGAGTACCTCAGAGGCTTGCCCCAACTCCAATCGCTGGACCTGGGCAGAACCAATGTTACCGATGCTGGACTGGTTCACCTCAAGGGGTTGACCCAACTCCAAACCCTGAGCCTGCACGGATCTCGGGTTACCGACGCTGGGTTGGAGCACCTGAAAGGCTTGAGCCATCTCCAATGGTTGGATCTTGGCATAGGCAATTTCACGGAGTCTGGAGTAAAAAGACTTCAAAAGGCTTTACCGAACTGCCATATCGCCCAATATGAAGTTGCCTTTTGACTCGCATAAAACTTGTAGTCGACTGGTCAGCCGAACTGCGGAGCGACCAAAGTGCCATACAATCCCCCCAAGATGACCGACGCTCCAACGCCCACCCGCCGCTTCCGTCCCACGCCCGCCTGGCTGATCTTCGGCTTGCTGGCCGTGGAGGGGCTGCTGTGGCTGTCGGAGCGGTGTCGGTGGTTCTGGTTCAACGAGCGGAAGGGCTGGACGGTGCTGATCGCGGTGGCGGTGGTCGGCGTGGCGATGCTGGTCATGCTGCTGTGGTTCCTCGTGCCCCTGGTGTTCCGGTGGCGGTTCCAGTTCTCGATTCGATCGCTGCTCGTGCTAGCAGGCGTTGTCGCCATTCCGTGCAGTTGGCTGGGGATGGAGATGAGGGCGGCGGAGAAGCAGCGGGAGGCGGTGGATGAGATTACGAAGTTGCGCGGGGACGTGACTTATGATTGGCAGGTCTATGCAAATGGCTACACACTGCAACGACAACCGCCAGGACCAGCATGGCTGCGGAATCTGCTCGGAGAGGATTTCTTTGCCGTGGTTATCGTGGTAAGTCTCCATCACACGGAGGCTACGGACGCTACACTTGAACATCTCAAACGCTTGGCCCAACTGAAACGGTTGATGCTCGGCGACACCAACGTAACGAACGCTGGGCTGGCACACCTAGCAGGGCTGAACCAACTTCAATGGTTGTCGCTCAACAAGACCGAGGTTACGGATGCAGGGCTGAGCCATCTGCAATGCTCGACGCAACTCCAGATATTAGACCTCGACAGTCGGCACGTCACGGACGCTGGGGTTGCGAAACTGCACAACGCATTGCCGAACTGCGATATTCTTCATTGATTTAACGGTCTGCGAAAGGCTTTCCGCGGCTTTTCACCGGCTTCTGCGGCGAGCCCGCCAATCTCCGTCCCCGTGCTCGGCTCTCCGCAACCCCGCACCGGCACCAGCGGCTGCCGCAGCCGAAGGCGGCGAGAGGGAGGTCGGCGGAGTGCCCGCAATGTTGTTTTTGATAACAAAGTCTGCTTGGCGTTAAGAGCCAAGGTCGAGGTGCGACTAAGGTTGTTCCCATTTCGATAGACCGTCATCGACGGGAGCGGGCTCGTTCGTGAGGAAGGAATCATTGTTGGGGGCGGTTCGCTCGGTTTCTGAAGCGTCTGGCGGTCGATGGCGGAAGATCGCCGCGAGGATCAGAATCCAGCAGGTCGTGTGGATGGCCGTGTAAAGAAGCCCAATGCCGGCGAAGCCCCAAGACATAGCTTCCTGGCTGATTTGGCTGGAGTTGACCAGGTGTATCAACGCCATCTGAACAACTTGAAAAGCAAACGAGGTCACAACCAGCCCACCGAGGGCGATCGTGGTCAAGATGGCCGGCATGCGATTTCGTTTCAGACGCCGGATGGCCATCGTCAAACCGACGATCCACACCAGAAGGACCGGCAAGAGGAAGAGGAACTGCCACAAGCCTTGCGTCAGTACCTCGATGTTCGACATGCCGACCAACCGGCCGACGCTGAAAAAGGTCGACAGGATCATCGCCATCACGGTCACGAGGACGAACAGGCTCGCGAGGCTGAATTGAAACGCACCCAAGCCGCCAGATGCGGGAAGGTTTGATCGCAGTTCCTGATGTCGAGGAGTGCCGTCGCTCATAATGGGTCACGTTCGCATAACCAAGGATCGCGAGCATTATACCTTCCCGTTTCACCAACGGCGGCCGCCGCTTCCATCCCTCAAAGGTCGGTACTGCCGCTCAGTTTACCACACGCCCACGCCCTGCACCACCAGGCGGCGACGCGAGCTGCGACTGTGCCTTGTTAGGATAGTTCTCGTTTCGAGGCGGCACTCCGCGGGATTAGGACCAATAGCAGACCAGCACAGGCTAATACTACCAACGGCGCCGCTATAGACCAGTTCGGAATAATATGGTAAGTCTTCTCTTCAACGATTTGGATAGTGAAATCGGCGTCGCCCACGGGTTTCTCGGGGCCGCTTGTGGTCGTTTCGACGTGAAAGAGTGTTCCGTGGCGTATTTGAAGGCCGGTCCCGAGAGCGACCGCCAACCGCGGTAGAACATGGACTTGGTCACAGGATCTAAATAACCCGGCGGCATCTCATTGAACTCTCTTTCTCGTCCGGTTGGACGCAAGTTAGCCCACAAGAGCATCCCCGTGACGATCGTGAGCAGGATGCCCGTCGGCAGCCGAACGCTACGCGGAAATGCCATAACCCAGAGAACGGCGGTGGCCGTTGGCGGGGCACGTTCTCTGAAGCGAGGGCGGGCTGGATTCCGGCAGATGACCGGCAGGGAAACGAATGTAGGCTACCTCTCGGCTACGGCTTTTTCGGCACTTCGCGGTACGTCTTGCCCTGCTTATAGAGTTCCAAGCGGCCACGCATTTCCTGCTTGTCCTTGCCATCGGGTGCCACTTCAATGGCCTTGGCCTGCCACCGCTTGGCCTGCTCGAAGTCGCCGCTCTCGGCGTACGCCGCCGCAAGCGTGTCCATGACGCTCCAGCCCTTCTCTCCGGTGCTCCGGCACGCCTTGCTGGCGTTCTCGACCGCCTTCTTCCCATCGCGAAGCTTCTCATCGGGACAAGTCGCGTACAACCAGGCGAGGTTGTTGTGAGCTTGGGCGCAGTCAGGATCGAGACGTGCGGCTTCCTTGAAGTCAGAAAGGGCCTTTTCGAAGTCCCCTTTGGATTGCCAGCATTCCCCGCGGTCGCAGTACTGCGCCGGCGTTTTTTGGATTGATTTCAAGAAGCTGATTGGAGTCGGCGATAGCCCTATCGTATTCTCCTTTCTGACGCAATGCGAAACTGCGATTCGCGAAGGCGGCGACATACTTGGAATCGAGATCTATCGCTTTACTGAATTCCACGATGGCCTTGTCAAAATCCCGTTTGGAGTTATAGATGACCCCACGAACATTGTAGGCGTACTGGTTCCGAGGATCGATCGCCAGGGCTTGATTGCAATCGGAAAACGCCCTATCGTCATTGCCCTTCTGATGCCGGACAAGGGCACGGTCCACGTATGCATCTGCAAGTTTGGGATTGAGCCGCAGGGCCTGATCGTAATCGGCGATTGCCTTGTCGTGTCGCTTTTGTCCCTGCCAGGCGAGGCCACGCAAATAGTACACTTCGAAGTCGTTCGGATTGAGTCGCAGGGCCTGATCGTAGTCCGCGATGCCTTTGGCGTACACGCCTTGACGCACGAAAATGAGCCCCCGGACGTGAAAGTTCTTGGAGCTCTTGGGATCGAGCCGTACGGCCCTTTCGGCGTCTGCGAGGGCCTTGTTGTATTCGTGCTTCCAAATCCAAACGATGGCACGATTGTTGTAGGCGGAGGCACTTTCTGGATCGATTTGAATCGCCCGATCAAAGTCCGCGATGGCCTTGGCGTACTCACGTTTGTTTTGCCAGCACGAGCCACGGCCGATATAGGCGACGACGTGCTTCGGATTGATCGCAAGGATTTGACTATAGTCGGCGATGGCCTTATCAAACTCGCCTTTGTCGAACCAGGCGTTGCCGCGATTCTGGTAGGCGGCGACCTGCTTCGGATTAAACCGAATGGCTTGGTTATAGTCGTCGATTGCCTTGTCGTATTCGCCCTTGCTCTTCCAAGCGTTGCCACGAGTGTTGTAAACGGCGTCAATGTTGGGTTTGTTGAAATTGAGCCGCAGGGCTTGGGTAAGGTCCGCGATGGCCTTGTCGTGCTCGTCTTTGAATCCCCAGGCAATGCCGCGGCCGGCGAAGGCACCGGCGTTTTGGGGATCGATCTGGAGCATTCGATTGTAGTCGGCGATGGCCTTGTCGTACTCGCCTTTTCTCTCCCAGACGACGCCACGATCATGGTAGGCGTCGAGGTAGTCGGGCTTGAGCCGCAGAGCTTCGCTAAAGTCGGCGATGGCCTTGTCGTGCTCGCGTCTTGCGATCCACACTTGGCCGCGATCGAAGTACGCTCTGGCACATTTCGGATCAAGGCGAAGGGCCCGGTTGAAGTCGGCGAGTGCACTATCGTTGTCGTCTCGTAAGCTTGAACGTACGCCACGATCACGATAGAACTCTACCGCGATTGCATGCAGCCTGTCTGGGCCGAGCAGATGGTATGGCACTCCTGCTTCGAAGAGTTCCAGGCATAGACGCAACTCCTGCCCAATCACTTCATCTCTAGGGAAACTGTTCCTGGTCAACGCAATGGCTCGTGCCTCGCGTGCGGCGGAAAGGCAAACCACAAGGGGCAGGGCCAGGATTAGAAAGAAACGTGGCATTTGCTGGGCTCCACATACGCAGCACCTAATTTAACCAAGATAGTGCCGAACCTCGTCAGATTATGCACTGCCGCCGACACGCACGCAATATGCCTACCCCAGAAGTGGCGGTGTGCCGGCCGGCACAATCCCCGCTATACTGCCTAGTGTAGCGACTCCGAATTGACGATCTTTATTTTTAACCCTGTAGGGAACGCCCTCCGTGGCGTTCCGAATTCGGAACGCCACGGAGGGCGTTCCCTACAGGGTTTTGTTCAAAGGATAAATCCCCATCCGTTTGAGTCACTACGCTAGATCATGGCCACGCCCGAGCCTCCTTGGTATCAGTTCAGCCTGCGGTCTTTGCTGCTCTTGACCGCGTTCGTGGCGGTCCTGTGCTCGCTGGGCGTTTGCACCGACTGGAGTATTGCGGCGGTCGTCGCTGTCGGAGGCGTCGCTGGAGGAATCATCACCAGGACACGGTCGGGGCTTCTGCATGGGATCATGTACGGAGTCGGATTCTCAGGCATGGCTGCTGCTGCCTGCGTGCTGCTCTGGTTCTTTGAACTCCTCAACGTGCCCCGTTTATGGGTGCCTTGGCAGTCCGCAGGGGCGATTAAGATCGCAGCCGTTATCGGCTCGCTGATCGGCGGCATCTTGGGCGGACTGTCGGTACGGCGTCGTTCAAGGCAACACCGCTGACATGACCGGCACGCATGCCGCAACGCCGCTTCCAGCGACAACTTTCATCTTAATGACAAACTCTGCTTGGCGTTGCCTGGAGCCTAGCCTAGTTGGCGGCCGCCTCATTCTTCCAGTTCAATCTTCTTGATCGCCTCTCTGGCAGCATCCCGAACGATCGGGTCCTCGTCGTGAAGCAGTGGCCACAAAGCAGGCAGTGCCTCCTTGGCAGCCGGTCCAATGCGGCCCAGGGCGCTCGCGGCTGCGAAGCGTATGCTCCACTCCCTATCTTTCAAAGCGGCACGCAGCAGCGGGATTGCCTTCGCCTCGCTGCCGTCGATCTGATCGATGATTGCCAGCAAGTCGTCGGTTGCCTGCGGATCGCCCAGATCCGGTTCAGCAGATGAGCCCTTCCAATGCGGGAAGAAACGCGAGATCTCTTCGACAAGACGGCGGCGGGCAACTTCTCTACCGAGACGGCCGGCTATTGCTGCAAGGCTTCGTAAGTCCATGCCGCACAGCATCGATGTTAGCGGGCTGGATGCCTGGCCCTCGATAATGGCACATCCACACCAGGGGCACGTGCCGGCAAGCAACCGCTTATGAACGGACGGGCACAACGCTTCAAAAACCAAGGCAAAGTCTCCGCAGGGCTCGCAGCCAAGCTGGCTGACACGACGTTCATCCTAGCCGGGACATCTCGGTCTGGCAAGCAAGGCGGTCGCTGCCCACGGAGCGATATGCCCGGTTGACAGCGATCAAGCCGGCAATGAAGATGATTGCCAAACCCGCTGCTCCAAACCGATGCACGACCATGATTGACGACTGGTTCTCCGCCATCAAGCTGCCGCTCACCATAGAACAGTTCCACCAGTTGCCGCGGCACGCCAAGTCCGGTGTCGATCCAGACTGTCGGCATGTGGGCTCATAGCATACGCTTTCGGTGAGCCCAAGGAACGCTTATTCGACGCCGCCCTTACCAAGGCGACCAGCGTCCAGCCCCTTCAATTATTGGTCAGCCGTTGCCGCTGCCCGTATTCCATTTGTGGCCGAGATTCCGCATAAATCGCATTCGGTAAAGCAGGCTCAAACTCGACAGCTTCTTCATTATGTCGGCAATGCCGTTGAATTGCCTGACCAGATCGTCCACCTCATGCGGCTCGACGCCGGCACCTGTGGCAATGCGGCGGCGGCGGCCCTGATCGACCGTCGTTGACGGGTCGCGACGTTCTTCAGGCGTCATCGAATCGATAATGCCCATCAGCCGGCGGAGATCGGCTTCGGGGTTCTGGTCGCCCAGCATCTTGCCCATTCCGCCCATGCCGGGAATCATCGACATGGTCTTCCGAATCGGCCCAAGCTTGCGGATCTGGCCAAGTTGTTTCTTGAAGTCGTCGAGGGTGAACTCCGCTTTGCGGAGCTTGGCCTCTTGCTTCGCCAACTCCTCCTGGTCGAACTTATGCTGAGCCAATTCGACCAGTTCCAGCACACCGCTTTCTTGTTTGACGGCTTCCTCTTCGGAGGAGTCTGGCTTCTTCGGTCCAAACCACAGCAAATGACCGCAATGCGGGCACGGAGCATCGCCGGGCGGACGCGACGGCTCGATTCGCAGCCGCTTGCCGCAGACGGGGCAGCGGTTTGGTTCGCCCTCTGGTGTGCGTGTCGATGGTTCCATGATTCGGTTTGGCCCCGGCTGCCGCAGCCTCGTGCTTTCACAAGGATCTTCCCAGCTATTCTACCGGCGGCCCTGAGGTCGAGCCAGCGGGCGGCGTTTCAGGAACAATCGGACTCCGGCCGTTTTTTTCTCCGCTCACGAAGCCACCGGCGAACCTGGGGCCGATTGACGAACCAGACTGCGGCCCGGAGCACGGCTTCGCTCATGTAAAGGACGAAAGGAATCGAGAAACATGCCAGGAATAGACAAGTCAGGGCGACCATGCAGAACACACCCACGTGCGGACAAGCAAGGGCTTGCTCTTGGGCTTCTCGATACCGCCGAGAACGCCCGTTACCAAGTCGCCCTCAAACCACTTTGCCGGGTCGTAGCCGGCAGCAGCACGATCGACGATATATCCTTGCTGCATGTCGCCACCGCATCGCAGGCACTTTGGCAATGGATTTGGCATCATTTCAACTCCGTCGATCGCCTAACCCGGATTATTCATAAGGTCTTCGCAACCAGCGGCAGGGCCCTGGACAATGGGAGTTTGGAAAGACGTTGGTCAGGCATCGACTTGATGGAAGGATAAGGCCCCCTTTCCCCCAATCGCGTTGGAGCGACTGAGGCATGGATTCGATGGGATGGTGCCCGCCGTCAACCGCTGTTGGTGGCGGGCTGTCGTTGGTCCAGGAGACGCTGGACAATCTTCCGATATTGTTCCAGATAGGGCCAACTGGAGGAAAGTTCCACGATCACACGACGAACGCTTTGGCGTACACGAGCGGCGACCTTGATGAAGCGCGTCCGCCAAGTACACGGCTGACCTTCTCCCAAGGGATCGTGTTCACGGCGGCGGTTGTGCCATTGCTGACGCTTCCGGCCGCTGAGGGCTTCGGTAGGGATCTCTTCTTCCGTTACCGAGGCCGACGGCGGATCGGCCGCAACGTGCCGCAAGTGAATAAGCAGATTGAAAGCTGCCGCATGCAAGTACAGCCGAAAGAGATTGGCGAAGTAGCGGTGATCGCTAAGTCGGTCCGCTTGCAATCCGCGTTTGAGTTCTTTGTTGCGGTTCTCGCTTTCGCCTCGGTCGGCGTAAGCATCGTATGCGGCACCCGGCAGAATGAACGCTCCGGGACGGTTGGTGACCACGGCGCGCCGATTCGTGCCCTCCGCGTGGGCTTCGCACTTCACGACCACCCAACGCTCCCTTGACCAGGACTGCGCCTGATACCAGAAGGCCATGAAAAGGCGTTGCGGTTGGCCCGTCTTTTCCCATTCCGCCACGGCGTTTTCCAGCAAAGAATCGCTCTCTTTCTTCAGCCGCGCATTCATGCCGATGCCCAAGGTATAGTCGACGTTCAGCTTCTCGCAGGCTTCGTACATCGTCGGCGTGCCGAAGCCGCTGTCGCCGCGGAGGTGAATCCGCACGTCGGGCCAGGCCTGCCGCAAACGCCCGACCACATAGGCCAGATCATCCTGGGCGCCCAACGTGGCATGCGCGGTGCCATGCAGCAGGCAGACCGTCAACACCAAGTCGTTCTCGGCGCAGGTGATGACTCGGGGCAGGTACTGATGCTGTTCGTAATAACCGTGATAGAAACTCAAGTGTTGCTGGCCGTGGGTCGGGTCGTCGAAGGGATCGATGTCCAACGTGAGGAACCTCGGCGGCTCGGCGAAGGAGGCGATGAACTGGTCGAGAAACATGTCCTGAAGAGCAAAGAAGCTTCTTCGACTCGATGGCGTTCTCGAAACGAGAGAGGGTGGGCTGGCTGGCCAGATCGTCGCCGTCGATCGAGCGGCCGCAGATCAATTTGAAGATCGGATCGCTACGCAACACGTCGTGGTCGTTCTGGTCGACGTAGTCGGCCAGGATGCCGAAGATCCGGGCCCGCGTCATCTCCAGAAAGGTGTGGCCCACGTGGCTGGCATGCCGAGAATCGCTCAAGGCTTCAGCGAACTGCCGGGTCAGTCCCAACTGCTCATCGAGTTCGCGAATGGGTAGCAAACCGGCGTCACTGGAGACCTGGTCGGTTGACGGCTCAATCACGATCGGCGTCGAGCCGAGGAAATCGAGTGACAACTGCCAATCAGACTGTATAATCATCTCTGCCCCTTCCTGGAGTTGACAAGTTGCTTTCCTTACAACAACTTAGATGCTCCAGAAGGGGCAACAATTCCCCAAATTCTTGAATAATCCGGGCTAAAGGCGCCGCGAGAGGCGGCACGAAGGCGGTGGGCCAGTCACGGGATATAAAAAGGATCGGCGTTGTTCTTCGTAATCAGGAAGAACAAGTTCGCCGCATCGATTTGTTTGGAAATCGCCTGGGCCGAAGCGTCACCAAAGCCGCAAATCACGACTCCGGGATGCATCGATGAGGGACCATATACGGGCGGAGTCTGTCCGAAGCCGGGATCTTCGTACTTGCCGGCGTCGGCGCCCGTCGGCCGGAAGTCATAGGAGAGGAATGTTCGCATTCCGGCCTTGGTAACGCCCGAGTTTTCGCCCCAGGTCTGGGGATCGTAGCCGGGCTGGACGAAAAACGTATAGGGAGCTTGCGGCATGGCACCGGTGGGCGAGCTGTTCTGCGGCATGCCGACCAGCGTGGCTTCTTTGCCAACGGTCCAGCGGCTGGCAGCCTCGTCGATCGTTTCAATCGTGAAGATCGTATGCGAAAGGCCGTCGAGGACGGCGGCGGCGGGTATATTGCCGGTGGCTGGAAATATCGCACCATCTGGATGAAGCGACAGCGTGCCAGGGATTGGCGCCATGGGGCCGTAGGGCGGCGTTGCCTGCGGGTTCAGCACCATTGCAAGGCTGCCGCGGGTGGTGGCTCCCATGGCCTTGTAGTTGGTGATGCCCGCTGTCGGTTGAGCACCGGACGCTTGCCGACGGGGACCGCTTGGGCAGAGGAATTCGCTAAGCTGCGCGTTCATCGCCCTAAGATTCGCCGCGTTTGAAGGGTCTTCCGGGTCCATATTGGGGTACAAGGTCCTGTAGAGCGAATCGTAGTCGATGAACGGCAGCAGCCGGACGAGGTAGCTCCAACCGCCGACCGTCTGTGTCATTGCGTTGGAAGTCGTAGTAAGGGACGCCGATGGCGGAAACGCGTTATTAAAGGTGGAGGCGTAGTTCTGGAAGGCCAGCCCGATCTGCCTTGTCTTGTTGAGGCATTCGGCCTTTCGTGCCGCCTCACGCTGGACGTTCAGGATCGGTAGCAGCATCGCCAGCAAGATCGCAATGATCGTTGTCACGACTAGCAACTCCTTGAGACTGAACTGAAACCGCTGGCGGTCGAGTTTCGGCGTGGCGGGTTGCGGTTCACGTGGGGTCATGGGCGTGGCGATGCTGGTATTCCGATTCGGTGGTCTTCGATCAGTCTACGCCCTCCAAGGCACGCTGCCAACCGGCAGCCACGGCCTGGCCGGCACCGGGGGCTAGGGCTCGCGGGGGGTGGGACGGCCAAGCCATCATCCGCCGGGCTTATTCTCCGCAGATGGCGGAGTATCGTCACCAACGACATTATCGCAGTCAAGGCTGTGCTCATATCTCACTACCCGGCAGCGAATAGAGGACTCCTGCCGCGCGGATCGCTTGTTCCATTTTGCCACCAGTACGCCGCCGATGGCGCCACCTACGACAGCGGCAACGCCTAACTCCATGAAAAAGCCCATAGCGGCGGCAATCGGCATTCTGTGGCGTTTCATAACCGCCTGTTCGCGTGTTTCCTCTTCCGCCTGCCCCTTCGCAACCCCGTCGCGAGTTTCCTGTTCGATTGCCTGCTGTTCCCAATCCGCCGCCGCGTCCACGGCCACGCAGAGCAGAACACCGCCGAGAATCGCACCGCCGACAACGCCGAGAAGAATGATGCCAGAACTGGGCTGGGGTGGCGTATCGAAGCTGTCCATGGTTCGGTCTTTCCAGAAGCCAGTCTACGCCTTCCACGCCATGCTGCCAACCAGCAGCCACGGCCTGGCCGGCACCGGGGGCTGGGACTCGCGGGGGCTGGGGACGGACAAGTCGTCAGCGGCCGGACTTATCCGTCTTTGACGAATCTTGCGGCGGTTCGTTGTTCTCGGTTTGCAACTCAAAAACAATGCTGTCGGGAGAAGCCTTGCCGTCTGATACGTGCACCTGCACTGGCTCGAACTTCCAAGTCGCCAAGGAGAGTGTCAAGACGCCAGTGCCGTCATGCAGTTCCCACCAACGCAAGTCCCGTCTCGCGAGCACGGTGTTCGAATCTGTCGACGATCGGCCAAAGCCTCTCATATCGAGCGTAAATGGGGCATCGTAATGATCCACAATTTCCCCAGAGGGCAAACGGACCTTCGCCGTCAGGATGGGCAGCCCTTTCTTAGCGGCCTCCGTTCGGGCCGTCATGAGTTGTTCCTGACGTTGCAGGAACTGGGGCCAATCGGCTTGGAAAATGTACTCTGACATGCCGCTGAGGAACAAGACTTCGTGGCCGCCACCAGGCATTCGTCCGCCGTTGTAACTGAGTCCAACTTTGTCCCAGATCACAGCAAGCCTGCCGTCATCGGCTAATGTCAGTCCCTCAACGTAGTGCCAGCCGCAAGAGTCTGGCCTGAGACAACCGTCTCTTGCCAAGGCACTTTCCGCCACTGCCAGTGGAACAGTCTTGCCACGCAGAATGTTCGCATCCATGCCGTAGTCGCCGTAGTACAAAAGGCTCAAAGAGGCTTCCGGACAGGCTTTGCCAGCCGGAAAGAACCCGTCGTGCTCGCGAGCATACGCATCGAGAGAAAGCTTGAATTGCAGGATGCAGCAATGACTCCAGCCGTAGGGATAGTCGTTACGATGCCAACCATAGCCGGCAGCCAAGAGTCCAGCCAAAACGACGGCCACTGACGCCAATTTCGTCTTAATGGAGTACCTTGCCATAAGCAGCCCAGTTCAAAACTTGGACCACAGAACAGTTTTCCGTTGGACATCGGCTTTGCTGCCACTATCCGTAGTATACGCCCACGCCGATGCCTCTGCCAACCAGAGGACCAAATCCGCATTCCGAGGCCCCGAAAGGGCCTTCGATGCCCCTGCCGGGCTATTCGGCGGCCAAGCCCATAATGGCTGGGCGGCGGAGCTGGCGGGCACGTTCCCAGGGCTACGATGGCGTTGGCGGAATTGACAGGACCTTCCTGCTCCGCACCGCCTTCGTCAGCAGCATGCCGGCCGAAAGCAGCCACGCGGCCAGAGCGGCGATGTTGGGCCAGTTCGGACGCCGGGTCAGGTCGTAGTCCTCTTCGTAGCGATCAATGTCCCACCGATCGCACCCGCCGATTGCCAGTATCTTCCGAAGGTTTGCCGCGGATAGCCCGCCGGACGGCACGTAGCAGACGCTGCCGTCGCCCATCACGACGTTGATACCGGCACGGCGGTCGTAGGTGAAGAAGAAATTGGAATGATTGCTATGCCTGCTTGATACATCCAGCGTAAACTTGCCATCGGCCGCACCCGATTCGTCCAGCGATAAGTCGGTCGGTTCCGCCCACGAGATGCCTGAGTTCGCCACCTCGACGAGTATGATCGTATGAGAGGGCGCAGGAAAATCGCCCATTTTCCGCGGCTTCTCACCGGTCCAGGCGCCGTTCGGTCCCACTACGGCGACATAGCTTGTTTCGTTGGCGTTCGGTCCCTTGGCGCCGGGGTCGCTTGGGCAGGCAAACTCCGAGACGTGGATTGCCGACAGCCGTTTGTTCTTCGGCCCATCCCAAGGTTCGGTGAAGTCGTATGCCTTGTATAGATCATTGTGGTCCAGGTACGGCAGCAAAAGTGTCCGCCAACTGTGCATCGGCTTGCCGTTCTTGTCGGCAACGTATGCTGGTGGGAAGCAGCCGTTTGTTGCGTGGTACTTCTGCAACGCGCCAGCGATTGGGTCCAGGTGCATGGCGCATTGCTGACGCGGGCTTGCCCCTCCGCCTGCGATGGCCGGCATCAGCATCCCAATGAGGCACATCAGGCAAAGCACGGCCAATGCAAGGTGCGCCAGCGACAACAAGGACTTGACTCGATGGATGTAGATCGCCAGCATCACAACCAAGCCGAAGACCACGATGCCCCACGCCCCGAACACGGCCAGCGACGACCCCAGCACCACGAACAACAAGAGCAAGGTCCGCAAGCTGAACTGGAACGCGCGTTGGGGATTCGGTTCGGCAGGTTGGGTTTCGGGCGTGGTCATGGGGCTATTGCTCGACGATGCCGGCAAGCGGCGTTGGTGGTCGTCCGCCAGTATACGCCCACGCCCACGCTTCTGGCAATCATGCGGGCCAAGAAGTGGCCCGGCAACGTGGAGAAGCCAGAGAACGGCTCGACAGTGCTGGCGGGGCACGTTCTCTGAAGCGACGGGGCTGGACGAACGATGCCGCACCACCGGAATCCTTGCTATACTGTCGAAAATGGGCGTTGCCAAACCCGAGCTTCCCTGGTATCAATTCAGCCTGCGGTCGCTGCTGCTGTTTGCCGCCTTCGTGGCGGTCCTTTGTTCGATTGGCGTTTGCACGGATTGGAGCCTTTCAGCGGTCATCGCAGGTGGCGGCATTGCGGGAAGGATCGTTAGAAAGTCGTGGCTGGGTTTCTTGCAGGGCATTGTCTGCGGAGTCATGTGTGCGGTCGTGGGTGCCATCGGTGCGTTTCTATTGCTTGCCACCTTGAAAGCGTCCATTTTCTCGGCGACACCTTGGCAGCTTACTGTCGCCATGAAGATCGGAGCAGTCCTCGGATCACTGATCGGCGGCATCTTGGGCGGCTTGGCACGCTACCGCTCAGAGTGATCGCCAAAGCCATGACCGGCACGCGACGACGCGCCGGTTGGAGCAATTCTGATCACTCTGCCGCCCGACCCTCCCCTCAAATCCGCAGTCGGGCTGCCGCACGTGACCTGGATTTTCGTCAGCCCATGGGACACACGCCATGGCATCGGGACCGAACTGCTGGACGCTGCCGATCAGCCACTGCGGCAACGTGGTTTCGCAAGACTGGCCAGCGGTTTTCTTGTGGGCAATGAGGCGAGCATGCTCTGGCATTGGCAGGCCGGGTTCCGGCTGCCGGAGCAGCCGTGGTCGCTACGAACGATCCAGAAGAAGTTGGCGACGAAAAGTCGACGCCGGTGGCCTGCTCACACGCGAAATAACGCGATCGTGAAGTAGACCAGCATGGTGCCGCCAACCAGGCGAATGAACCAGGGCGGCGTCGGAATCCATTTCCAACGATCGATATCGAAGTGGTCAGCCCATTCTGACCATGCTTCACTGCCGACGAACATCACCATGCCGACGAATGCGGAGACGAGCCATTCGAGGTGACTGTTCATAGCGAACGCGTCGTTCAAGTAGCAGTACCGCACGGCCGCACAGACGAACACGCCTATGGCCAGGAGGTTGGCCCAATACTGCCGCAGAATGTCTCGCAAGAGGCTCATTAGGGATCAAACAAGGCGGAAAGTCCGGCGGTTCTGACGATACGAAGCGTCTTCGTGATGCGATTGAGCGTGGCAATCAGCGGGTCAATTTCAGCGTCCGTCGCAAAGCACTGGTATCCGCCTTCGGCCAGTTGCTTGCCTCCGGCAAAGCGTAGCGTTCCATCCTCCACTGCTCGGCACTGCGGTCAGTTTACCACGCTCCCGCGGCTTGCACCAGTTTTCTGCAAGTCGAGCGTAATCGGTCCGTACTTTTCTGGCCGCCAAGGACCAAGCTTCCGCAGAATCCAACAACAGGCGATGGCCAACGGCAGGCTGAACGGGAGCGTCAGACTGGCAAAAAACGGGCTAAGGAATAGGCCGACAACACCGATCAATACTCCGAACCCCGGCTCCATAATCGTGGCCGCCGCACCCCAAATCAACGGAAAGATCGCCGCAGTCATGTAGATACCGCCGATGGCCCTGCCAATGGAAACTCTCGGGCCTGGAGCAAGTATCGATCTTCGCAGGAGTGCTGCTGTGAGAACAGTAGAGGCCGACATGAGCAAGATGGCACCTGGATTGAGCCACATGTCCCACACACTTTGGTTTGCCCCCACAGCCATCGGTCCGATGAGGGCCAAGTGCCCAGCCACTCCCATGGCCGGCGTTGCCAGCGTGTAGGCCAAGCGGTGATAGCCGGCCCGCATCGAAGCGAACGACCAGCCGCTGCCGACGATCAGGATTGCCGCCATCAGGCCGTAGGTCGAATGCCACCGTACGAAAGAGAACGTGATGCAGATCCCCGTGACGAATACAAGCAAGCTGGCCAAGCTGAATTGGAGGCGACGACGATCAGGCTCCGGTGCGACGGGTTGGATTTCGGGCATGGTCATCGCACTATTCAGCGATAAACGGCTGTTCCATCTGTGACCTGGCTTGGATGCAGTCCCATGATCGCGTCATGGCAGTGGGCACAAACGAATCCGGCCTCTTGCCCGCTGTGTGTGCCGCGATGCTCGTGATCGTGGACGCAATCGGCGAGCGGTAGACGCTTGCGGATGCTCTGGCGGTCGAAGTAGCAGTCGAAATAGACCCACTCGCGGCAGTTCTTCGACCAAGCCGGGCCTAGAAAGGTTTCCTGAAGGCCGGCGGCGATGATTTCGGCTTCGAGTTGTCGCAGGTGCTCGCAGGTCATGGCTACCGAACGCCTTCCATCCTTATGCACATTCGAGCAATTCCGTATACTGCCACCACGATGATGCTCAAGAGCAAGAGCCTCCAGGGCGAGAATCTGAATCTCCACCCGCGGAACCGCCCTCGTCGCAGATTGAAAAGAATATCGACTACGGCCCCGCCGATGGCTCCGAAAATACTGCCCCATATAATATGCTCAGCAGTTTCAGTAGTCACAAATTTGATGAATTGCTATAGATGAACGCAAGGTCTTTCCAGTAAAGAACTTGGTGGATAACAAACCAGGTTCAATCAAGGAAGAGACCTATGCGTTCACAAACGGAGTATATCATCACTAAGTCTGAAGTCCATGCCTATGCCGAGGACTGGCTGGGGACGGCACTTCGGTTTGAGTATCAGGGTTACAAATGTTCGAGTTCAGTCTTGCTCCAAGTCCTCCTCATTGCCGCGGCGCGGGTAGTTTCCCTATTTGCTGCTTGTCGCAGTCTGGCCGATGCCCCGACCGACCAGACGATTCGCAATGCCCTGGCGGCGACATTGCCGGAAATGATCGAATTGGAACGTCGGCTGAACTTGGCCTTGGTTACTCACATGCCCAAGGCATTGCGGCGCAAATCTCGCATGCTGGCGATCGACTTGACGCTGATTCCCTACCATGGGCAACCGGCTTACGATGCCAAGGAGATTTTTCGCGGCGAGCCCAAATCGGGCACCACGCATTTTCACGCTTACGCCACGGCGGTGGTTCTGCACAAGGGCTACCGGTATACCTTGGCGCTGACACACGTCGAGTACGGCGAATCGATGAAGGAGGTTGTCCAACGCTTGCTGGCGATTGTCCGTCGGCGGGGGGTCAAGATCCGTTTTCTCCTGCTGGACAAGGGGTTTTTCAGCGTGGCAGTGATTCAGTATCTTCACCGTGCCCGCTACGGTTTCATCATTCCCGCGGTCGTACGGGGCCGGAAGCCCAAGGATCCCAAATCGCCTCCGCATGGGTTGCGCCACTGCTGAAGAGAAAGAACGGTTACTATCGGGAAACGCTCACGTCGCCGCAAACCAAGGAGAAAAAGAAGACCAGCGCGTGGGTCAAGATTTGTGTCGCCAGCAAGAACTACACGCACGAAAAGAGCGGCAAGCGGCGTCGAAAGAAGCTTCTGTACGCGATCTGGAAGGTGCATCGCACTCCCAAGGAGATCCGCGAAACCTATCGCAAGCGCTTTGGCATCGAGACCAGTTACCGCCAGATGAACGAGGCCCGAATCAAGACCTGCACTCGCGATCCGCGGCTGCGGCTCTTGTTCGTGGGCATTGCCCTCGTTCTGCGCAACGTCTGGGTATGGATTCATTTTCGTTTCGCCAAAGGCAAGTACAGCGAGGAACCGCAGTTGTTCCTCGAATTGCTTCGTTTCCAGGAAATGTTGTATTGGATCACCCAGGTCATCGAACATGCACTGGGCGCCGACAAAACCCTCGGACTCGATTATCAAACATACCAACGACTTATGGCGAACTACTCGCCATAGCCCAAATTTGGGACTACTGAGTTTGCAATTTGTAGCCAAAAACCATGTCGCATGTGTACCAAGGCACGAGAACCCAATAGGCGGGGATTCCCGCCAGCGTACCTGCCACGAGCCAGCCAACGGTCGGGCTATTATGGCTTGATGGGTCCCTTGTCTGAGCCCGTAATGCAACGGCGAGGTCAACCGCGATCCCGCAGCCGATCCCGCCGCCCACTATCGCGATGCATTGTAGGAAGCACGTTGCGGGATCTAGCGACGTCCAACCGGCGATCATGAGCAGCAAGCCGATGGCTACGCCGGCAAAGGCTCCATACATCACTGGTCGCCAGACGCTTCTTGCGGTCATGGTTGAATCTCTGCAGAATGTTATGATGCCAAGGAGAACCAGAAACTCGACCAGTGCAAGCAATGCGTCGTCGTAGCCGAAAGTACATGCGGCGGAGAAGAAGACTGCGGTGACGCTCGTGAGACCAAACAGTGTTCGCAAGCTGTACTGGAAGCGGCGAGGCGTCGGTGCATCGGGCGTGGTCATGGGCGAATCCGGCGTCTCCTTGTCCTCATCGTGGCTTTCTTGCCGGTGAATGGATTTGTGATTTCCATCTCCACGATTTCGTACTGCGGATCCTGCGACAGAATATCGACATCTTCCAGCCACATTTCGAGGAAGTCGTGCAACGAGTAGCTCTGCGGCCACAGGCGACCATCTTCGACGGAACTCACGCGTAGGTCATTGCAGTTTACGCAGGAGCAAATGGCACAGCCCCAAGCACAAAATGGAAGCATCCCGACTGGCCACTTATTCCCAGCAGTGTCGTGGCCGCTACTGTACAACGCGTAAGTCTCGGCGAGATCCCCGTAGTCGCAGGCGTATCCGCCTCGGACTCCGATTACGCCCAGACCTGGTCCGAATCCGCCGTTGGCAACCTCGCAGTAGATGCGAAACAGAAGTTGCGGCAGAGCGAATCCGAGCTTCGCTTCCGTGTCGGCAACGGTCTCCCTGGCGCGGGTGGATGAAAGACAAAAGGACGCTGGTTCGGTCCGGTGCTGCCTGCCTCGGTTGCACTGCGTATGCGTGCCTTCAAGCGGTCGATAAGTCCATCGTCGTCTAACATCGGTTCTGCACCGGCATTCGCGGCCCTTTCATTGCTCGCTGCTTCCAGTATACGCCCACACCTACGCCCTTGGCAATCGGACGGCACGATGGCCTTGTGGCACACGATATTTTGATCATGTGATCAAATTGTTGTGCCGGGTGCATTCCAGCAAGGCTACCGACTGCTTCTCCGCCTCCTCGTCAAGTGCGTCTTACTGCCTGCCAACCAGTCCGAAGGCAGTAATACACGAGGGAGCACGCGGCATGAGCGACGCAGAAGATTCCAGCCATGACTGGCAACACGACATAAATCGGGAAGGCCCACAAATGATGGAAGGACCCTGCTTCTTCATAGGCCGAATACTCCCAGTCCAGCACGACAAGCGAGAGAAAAGGAGCCATAGCCGTCGTCAGTAGCAACATGTCCGCGAGCGTCCATTGCCTGTCTTTTATCCATCGGTGTACATAGCAATCCAAGAACACGGCAGTGGCGACAAGCATTATCGCACTGACAACGGTGTTGACGACGATGAGGTACAAGCTGATATCTGGTGGTCGAAGCCCATCCTGGGTCGCGTGAATAAAAGGCCACCCCCAGACGTGGAAGTCATAAGGCTCGCGGTCCCAATAGTCGATTCGAGGTCTTGTCTCGCCTGCTACATTGGCATAGAACAACGCCAACCCCACGAGAAAGCAAGCTGCAACGACCCACGGACGAAATCGAATCGCGGGTGCCTTCGGCGTCGGCTGTTCGTCCAGAGGCTTGTTCGTGTCTTCAGGCATCGTATGGACCTCGCCGCGAGGATCGCTAAGACGACTACGAGTTTGAGCGTTCCTGGTCGGCACATCTGCTGTCGTCGGCTACGCAAGAACCAGTCTACGCCCCGCACGCTTCGCGAGCAACGGGCTCGGCGTCTCAACCTTTCGCCGGATAACCCACCGTCTGGGCGTAAAGCACGCGTTGCTCGGGCCGCAGCTTCAGTTCCGCAGCCAATGCTGTCTTGTTGCAGTTGTGGAACCAGGCCGCCAGGCCCTGCGACGCTGCGAACAGATAGACGTTGCCGGCGATCAGCCCGGTCGCCACGTTGTAGTAGGACTTCTCGACCTCGGGATCTCGCAGGCCCGGCTCTTGAAATGGTGCCCTGGCGAACTTGGCGATGTCGGCGACGAAGATCAGGTTCACGGGGGCCTCAAGGCAGGCAGGGTTTTGATAAAGGTTCGGCGATCCATAGGTGCTCCCGGTCAAAAAGTGGTGTGCAGTAGGATTGAATGTTCACCAGCCTACGCCCCGGAAGCCGGTCGAGCAAGAGGGCTGCTAATCGCAGAGAATGCCATGCACAGAAGTGGAGAAGAAGCCAGCTCGGGCCGGCCCATCGTCTAGACGGTATGGACGTCCTCGAAACGCGCGCGAAATTCATATTACGCTGAGCGCATCTGCGACTTTCGAAACATCTTTATGGCGGCAAGAAATCGGCGAATTCCCCGCGAAAAGCGGGCCCGATCGAGCCGCGGGCAATGGGATTCGCCGGTAATCCGGAATGTGGAACTGTACAAAAGGGCCGGCTGAAACGTACTTATTAGCGTGGATAGTTACGACGAATAACGTCTGAATACGGTATTTGCTCTTTGGCAATTCGTTTCTGCGACGCGGCCGGTCAGCCGCGTCGCGCGGTCCGGGGCAGGAAACGCCGCCTGCCCCGGCCAAGCCACCGGTCTGGACACGCGGCAGGCAATGTCCGCGCAGGGCGAAAAAAATGAAAGGCGGGGGAGGACGGAACACTAATAAGCGCTGATTACCACTAATATGATTGGATTAGCGTTAATCAGCGGAGATTAGTGTTCCAGGAAATCTCGCCATAAAAGCCCGCACGCTCAATTCCATACTACTTGGGGATCAAGCATAAAAAAACGGAATTTCTTGACTGGGCGTTCCAAGGTTTCGCAGAGAGATGGAAGCGATATTGCCCAGCTTGTCAAGACGAGCCGAAACGCGCTAAGGTGGGCAAGAGACGGAGGAAAGTGAGAGCCAAGACTCGGGCAAAATGGCCCACGACGCGGAACAATGGCCAAGAATGCCAGAAACTGGCCACACCCTAATCTCCATAACATTACCACTCCGAAGAGTGTAAAACCCTGGTTTTCCCGCAGTTTTCTCGGTTTGGATAACGTCCGACGGTGAAGTCAAGTTCCACCAGACGTGGTGTAAAATGACGAAAAAAACCGAAGAAGTACGGTTTTTGGGCCACTTTGGCCAAACTCCCAAAAATACACCACGTCTGGGTGGTTGGCTTGTCGGTCTTTCAGCACCGAAAAACGCGGCTCAATTCACTTTTGTGAAACTTTGTACTTGCAGGGTTCTTGCCAGTATCATCGCCGGGGAGCGAACCGTCAAGCAACAGTATCCTGCCGTGCTCTCGCCTTCCCGCCATGCACCACGGTGTCGAAGACCAAGATCGCCGCCACGCTGATCAGAGGCAGAAGGCCCAAGAGGATGAAAGGCAGCGCGTAGTTCTTGGTCTGGTCGATATAGGCGCCGATCCGCGGATTCGCCACGGCGGAAGCAATGTTGGCAACCATCCCCACAACGCCCGACATGACGCCAACGCGACGGAACGATAGGTCCTGCTGGCAAGCCGTAAAACAGGCGATAATGGACGTCAGCCCCATGCCCGCCAGCGCCAGCATGACGGTGGCAAGGAACGTGTTTTCGACCTTGGTCACGAGTGCGGCGGGAGCAATCAGGCAGGCGACGGCGATCATCACCGCGCCCGGGCCGCGCGGAGCGACCAACCTTGTGCGACGAGACGCTTGATGATCGCCCCGCTGATGATATTGCCCAAGTCGGCAACGAAAAAGACGGCGGTCGCAATAACGAGTGTTCCCACCATGCCGGCGATCCGCAGATCGTCGAGCTGCCGCGAGTCCTGCAAGTAGGCGATCACCCATTCGTTGACGAAGTACCAGCATGGATTTACCGTCACCGCGACGAGAATCAGCATCCAGAATGCAACCGCGCCGAACCGCCAACGCACGAGCGACCAGCCAATCCCGCCCAACACGGCAACCGCACAACCGCTGCTCAGGATCCAGGGCAGCGCGGGCCAGGCCTCGCAAACGGCGGCGCACGTCCGCTCGAGTGGCCCAACGATCGAGGGGCCAAAAAGGATGACGATTGCCGGCACTCCGATGCCTAGCCCGACAAACGCCGCCGAGAAGGTCCATTGTCCGAGAAGCGACAAATCCCACTTCGCTTTGAGGACCGCATGGCAACGGCTTCGCCGGGCGGTGGTGGCGAACCAGAGCACCAGCCACAGCGATCCCAGCGCACCGATGGCAAAGAAGGCCGCGCGCCAGCCCCAGGTATAGGCCAAAAAGCCGATCAGCGTGGGGGCAATCAGCGATCCAATCGCGGCGCCGCTATTGAAGATGCCGCTGGCCAGGCTGCGGTCGGAGGGCGGAAAGGTGTTGGCCACGATCCGCGAGGCACACGGCCAATTGAACGTCTCGCCCATACCCAGCACGCCGCGCGTGATCATGAGCATGGGAAAGCGGAAAACGAAGGCGGCTGCCGCGCCCGCAAACGACCACAGCCCGACGGCCAGCCCATAAGTCATCCGCAAGGAAAAGCGGTCGGCCATCAATCCGGCGGGGACCTGCATCAAGGCGTAGGTCCAGCGAAACGAGGCCAGGAGTTCGCCATACTGCTGGTTGTTCAGGCCGAACTCTTGGCTGATTGGTTTCTTGCAGACCGCCAGGGTTTGCCGGTCGAGATACGTGAGCACGGTGGCCAGGAAAAGAACGCCGGCCATCCACCATTTCCAGGCGGTGCCGCGGTTGGCCTGGTCTTCGAGAAGAGTGGCGGGAGTCGGTTCAGCTTCGCACATGCGGCCTCAGTTTCCGAACATCTGCGTGAAATAAGTGCCGCTGCGGCCGACCCCGACCCGCGAGAAATTGCCCATCTGGTTCTTATGATGGCCGGGGCTATGGAACCAGCCTTCATGGGCCGACGTGCCGCTCGTCTGCCCGGTATAGATGTTCTCGGCATGGCCGTCGTGCCGGCGAGCTTGGCCCGATCCCAGGGAGTCTTCTTGCCCGGCACTGGTGACTCGTGCGAAAAGAACTTCTCGCGCTCCATGTCGCCGGAGTGTCCGCGGGCCGCCGCGCAGAGCTGCAAATCGATCGCCAACGCTGGCAGCCCGAGCAGGTTGCGAGTGAGGTTCAAGGCCAGGATCGCCCGGGCTTCCTCGGGATCGAGCTTTTCGGCCAGTTTACCGTTCATGGCCAGCACGGCCCGCGTCCTGGCGTCCTGGGGGATGGCCTGGGATGCCGCCAGTTCTTCGTCGTCCCGCAAGTAGCTCTCGAAACTCGGCGCCGCGGTCTTCTCCTCACCTTCCGTCTGCGGCGGAGGCGGCAATTTGGCCTGGCACTGTTCCCACATCCGGCCCAGCTTCGTCAGCTTCTTCCGCTCGGCCTGAAGATCGGGCGAGGTTTCGAGCACTCCACTGCGGTCGAGAATGAACGCCGCTCGCAGCTTCTGCAGCGCCGGGTCGGCCTTCTCGACGATCACGTCCTTGGTGAAGCCGTCGCCCAGCTTTTGCAGGTCGCGGACGGTCCTTCGCATTTCGGTGACGTTGTTCAAATCGACTTTGTCGAGCTTCTGCTTGGCGGCCGCGATCGCCTGGGCCTGAAACTTGCCGCTATATTTCCGCAACCGCGGTTGCAAATCCCGCTCGACCGCTGCCAACATCAGCGGTACCGCGGCAGGATCGACCGCCAACACCTTCCGGCAAATCTCTTGCTTCTTCTCCAAATCGCTGCCGGCGCGTCGATATTCCTGCAACAGCCGACTCACCTCGATGCGATTCTCCGGCGACTGCCAGTGCGGCTTTTCTGAGGCGGCTGCCGATCCAACCCGGATAGCATGGCTTAATACGAGGAAGATCGCGGCGGAAAGGGCCAAACGGTAGGGAAGGTGAGTGGGCATGGTGGGCAACCTTTCGTTTGAGGTTCTAGAGAACGCAGCGTGCGACTGGTCGAATCGCGGGAACTTCGTTACTATAGGCAAACAAGTGACCTGACACAAGCGACGACCATGCCGGAACCCGTTCTCCAGATTGTGCTTTATCAGCCGGAAATCCCCTTCAACGCCGGTAATGTCGGCCGCACGTGCGTGGCCATCGGCGCCAAGCTGTGGCTCGTCCGTCCGCTGGGCTTCCTGGTCGACGATCGCCACGTCCGCCGTGCCGGTCTGGATTATTGGGAGCACCTCGATTGGGAGGTAGTGGATGATTGGCCCAGTCTGTTGGCCCGACTGCCCGGCCGAACCTACTGGTTTCTTACCAAGACTGCCCGGCGGCATTATACCGAGGCCCAGATTCGGCCCGGCGACGTGCTGGTTTTCGGCAGCGAATCGAAGGGGTTGCCCGCACCGATGCGCCAGCAGCATCCTGAGCAGTGTCTGCGCATTCCCATGCATAGCAAAGTTCGCAGCCTGAACCTCTCCGTGGCGGCCGCCCTGGTGGCCTATGAGGCGATTCGGCAATGGCGCGCCAACGGGGAAGTCCCCGAGGGCTTGCAGGGGATCTTTTGACCGGAATGGACCCTATCTTGTCCCGCCTTCCTCCCGGTGGTAAACTTCACTGGGCGTGAAAGGATTTCATCATGCGCGGCAAAGCATGCTTGGTTTGTTGTCTTGCGGCTTTTTTCTGCACGAGTGCGGCCCGACCCGCTCCGGCCCAGGAGGAGGTCTATCATCCGGGCGAAACCTATGATTCGCTCCAAGCCGGCCAGGATGCCTATTGGGACGCCGAGGCGCAGCGTCGGGCCTTGATCGGCCGGCAGTTGATGATCGAAGAGCAGATCATGCTGCAAAACACCTGGGCCGTGCCGCAGGATCGGTATCGGCCGGTGCATCCCGAGTCCTATGGTCCGATCTTGCCCAAGGCTTACGGCGGCCCCACGCTGGCCGACGTTTATGCCTATCCGCCGGCCGGCCCCGTTTACTATGGTGGCGCGGCGGCGCCCGTACCCGTATTTCAGCCTTGGCCGCGGGTGCCGAACGACATTTGGGGAGCGCCGTATTACGGCTACGTGCGGCAGCCGATCGGGCATGTGAAGATCTGGACCAGTCGGCTGGGCTACATTTACAAGCCGATCTACGCCTCACCGCCGATGGAAAGTCCGCGGTCGGCCCTTGCCGCCTCGCCGCGGGTCACCGCGCCGTTATCGCGCCGGCCGTATGCAGTGTCCAAAACGCCGGCAGGCAACGTTCCGTTGCCGGCCGCATCGCCCAATTTGCCTCCGCCGCCACGGCCAGCGGATTCACCTCCCGATCGTCGCAACCCCAATGCGGGGGGAAATCGCGGTTTGAATCCGCCGCAGGCTGGTCAGGAGCTTTGATCCCCTCTCCCTCCGGGAGATGGTCAGGGTGAGGGGCAAACCGTCTTTTTGGGAAAAACCTGGACCACCTCTCGACGGCAGCCGAAATCATGGTACAATTCAGTCTTGAACGCACGCGGCGAATGCTGGTGTGGTTCGGAAATTCAGTGACGCGGGGTGGAGCAGCCCGGTAGCTCGCGAGGCTCATAACCTCGAGGTCACAGGTTCAAATCCTGTCCCCGCCACTTTTTGTAAGTCTTGCTGAAATCAGTGTTTAGATTACCTGCCGACGGTCGGCAGTGCAGCCCGTAAATCGGAACGAATGGGGTAGACCTCCCGGCGGGGGCTCATCTGGCTGATCGGGCAGAGGGGGAAATGCGTTGCTTTGCTCAGTCCCTCCGGGTAGGCTGATGGCCTTCTCACCATACCGACAGTGGATCGTTCTCCGGATGGCAATGCATGACCAGGCCGCGGCGCCAGGGCGGGTGGCTCGCATTGGGGCGACGTGACGTGCTATAATCGACTGGTGTTGTGTGGCCAATGCTCAAGACCTGAACTTCTCAGGGTTACACCGGTCGGTGCATATCTTATTTTGCATGGGGATGGCGATGCTCGTATGCGGACCTGCACTCCAGGCCCGACTCTTGGTGCTGCCCACTTTGAGGGCAGAAGTCACTCGGCTGGTCGGCCCGCTGGGGCCGACGCGGGATCCGCGCGGACATCGCAGAGTGCCGCCAAGGGCAATTTCGGCCGAGCCCGCGGCGCTCCAGCGTGGGCGACCCACTTCTCCGCCTGTAACCGCGCGTGGCGGTACCGCCGACGCCGCCCCCGCCGCGGCTGGCAAGAGCGAAAGTCGCACGAAGGCCGCGGGCCGCTCGTCGCCAGCCTCCGCTGCGCTGAGTGAGATCAAGCGGCTGGGCGGCCGTTTCCTGGCCGAAGGCTCCTCGCCAAGTTGGTCTCCCACCGGCAGCAGCATCGTCTACTGTCATGGCGACGAACTCATGGTCCTCGATATTCAGAACGGCAAGACCAGACGCCTCGTAGCCGCGGGAAGATCGCCCGCGTGGTCCCCTGGAGATGGCCGCTACATCGCCTACGTCAATGGCCGGGTCGGGGAGGAAGAGATTTTCCTGTGCGAAGCCGCCGGCGGCTCTCCCCAACGGCTCGCTGCTGGGAAAAACCCGCACTGGTCGAAGGACGGCCGGATGCTGTACTTCTGCTCGACGCAGAAACCACAGTGGTATACCATCGGCGTCGATCGCAAGCTCCCCGCCGTTGCCGTCGACCGGCCGAGAGATCTCCCAAGCGCTGGCGAAATTGGGGCGGAAGCCGCAAGCCGTGCCGGTCAGCAGATCAAAGGTCGCCTGCGGATCGTCAACCGTAAAACAGGAAAGTCCGTTCGGGAATGGCCCCTAGTCAAAGTGGACGACGAGACGCCGGTCTTGTCTCCCGCCGGCCGTTATCTGGCCTTGGCGGGATTTCGTTGTGCCAGCGGGGTAATTCTGGGAGTCCTGGACGTCAAACAGAATCTCTTGCTGCGCGTAGGAGGCAGCCAGTTCGGTTGTCCCCGCTGGTCGCCCGATGGTTCCCAACTGGCCGTCGTCGTGCGGCGGCCGGATCACTCGGAAATCTGGTCCCTGGAGATCAGCGCTTTGCAGCGATCGCAGCCGTTGGCGCCGGCATGCGTCTGCCCGGACGTTCCCCAAGCGGCCGCTGAACTGATCGGTCCCTGGCACCGCCCTCGCGGCAAGCTCTCTGCGATCGATCTGAGTCGCCACTACACCGCTGCCAAGAGCGGCATCAAGAGCAACGTCGACAACGACAATCCGCTCGAGCTAGCCGCAGGCACTCGGCTTCTGGCAGGCGTGGAATTCCAGATTGGCGACCGTATGATCCAACTGCGGGGCCAGCGTGTCCCGCAGATGCCGCCGGCCGTGAACGGAATTCCCGTACATCACCGCGTGGTGCGGTTGTACATCCTCCATGCCGCCCAAGACGCACGTAATTCTCACGGAGTCCGCGAGGGCGAGCTAATTGCGGAATACCGGGTCCGCTATGCCGACGGAGACTTGGCTACGATCCCGGTGAACGTCGGCCAGGACGTCCGTGATTGGTGGACCGAGAAGCAGGAACCTCTTACCCGCGCTCAGGTCGTCTGGGCGGGCAAGAATAAAGCCGCAAGCGACGGCCACTGCTACCTGCAGTTGTATCTTTTGACGTGGGAGAACCCGTACCCGGAGAAGACCGTGGTTAGTATCGACTACGTCTCGATGGGGCATACGTCCGCTCCGTTTTGCGTGGCCATGACGGCGGAAGAACCGCAGAGTGTCGGCCAGCAAGGACCGGTGCATTCCCGGCCACGCGATCAAGATCAACCGGACGCCCACTGAACGCAAGAATTCCGGAGAATTCCTGGAGGCTTGACATGGTCCCGTCCAGCAATAATACTCAGATTTGCAAGGCTACCGCGGTGGGGTTCCCGTGGCCACGACAAAAGGTACGGACCCCGTGAATCGGAACCAGCCATGGTCGAATCCGTCAAAGTTGTTCTCACGCAGCCCCTCGGCACCCTTCCAGCCCATCCAGGAGAGACACGAATGCCAAGCCGTCACACGTCCTCTTCCAAGCTGTCGCGTCGCGACTTCGTCCGCGCAGGCGCCGCCACGGCCTTGACTGCCGCCATGTCGCGGCGGGTCTACGGGGCCAACGAGCGGATCGGCGTAGGCTTGATCGGCTTCGGCTTGATCGGCCGTTTCCACCTTGCGGCTTTCCGGCAACAGCCGGACGTGCGCATCGCCGCCGTGTGCGATGTGCACCGGGGCCGCGTCGCGGCCGCTGCCGAGATGGCCGGCGGCAGCGCGGCCCGTTGCCACGACTTCCGTAAGCTGTTGGACAGCAAAGACGTGGACGCTGTGATCGTGGCGACCCCCGACCATTGGCACGCACTGATGACGATGATGGCGTGCGCGGCGGGCAAGGACGTCTACGTGGAGAAGCCGCTCACGCTCTTTGTGCGCGAGGGGCGCTGGATGTTACAGGTCGCCCGACACTGCAATCGCGTGGTCCAAGTGGGCACGCAGAACCGTTCCGGCCCTCCTTTTCAGAAGGTTTACCAACTGCTGCGGCAGGGCAAACTGGGCCGCATCGTGTCCGCCTCCAGCAACAATTACCGCAACGTGATGCCCGGGTTCGGCAACCCGCCCGATCAGCCGCCGCCGCCGGAACTGGACTACGACATGTTCCTGGGGCCAGCGCCCAAGCGGCCCTATAATCCCAACCGTTCGATCTATCATTTTCGCTGGTTCTGGGATTACTCCGGGGGACAGGCGACCAACTTGGGCCAGCATTCGTTGGACCTGGTGCATTGGATGCTGGGGGTGAAGGCCCCGAAGTCCGTATACAGCTCGGGCGGACGGTGGTTCCTCAAGGACAACTGCGAGGTGCCCGACACGCAGGACGTGATCATAGAATACCCCGGCTTCAATGTCACCTGCCAATACCGTGAGGCGACGGCCGGCCGCGGTGGCTTGGGGATGGGGGCCTTGACGTTCTACGGCACGCACGGCTGCTTGCCGATTTCCCGTTCGGGCTTCGAGCTGCTGCCGGACCCGATCGTGAATCCGAACAACGTCGTGGCCGGCATCCTCGGCGTTAAAGGGCACCCGGTCGGCGGGCCGCAACTCGAACCGGAAGAAACGGGCCGATTCTGGACCACACCGGAAAAAGACAGCAGCGGCGACGCCATCAAGGACTATGCCCGTCATGCCCGCAATTTCCTCGACTGCGTCAAGTCGCGGCGGGAGCCGATCTCCGACCTGCAAAGCGGGCACGAGGTGGCCACCGCCTGCCATCTAGCCAATATCTCGCTGAAGACGGGGCGCAAATTGGTCTGGGATGCCGAGAAAGAAGCGGTCGTGGACGACAAGGAGGCCAACGCCATGTTGCTGCGCCCTTATCGCAAACCTTGGGACGCCGAGCTGAAAGCCCTGGGCGTATTCTCATGAATCGTCGCGACGCGCTTCAATGCATGGCGGCTGCCGCGGCAGCAATGCACATCGCCGCAAGCGATCGGGCAGACGCCGCCGAGCCGAAACGCGAAGGTCTGGGCCTGGTAAGCTACTGTCTCAACCACCACCAGAGGGCGCTGAGGCTGCAAGCGCCGCCGATTGACCTGGCCGATCCTGCGGAATTCCTCGACTTCTGCCACAAGCTGGGCGGGGCCGGCGTGCAGGTGGCGATGCCGAAGTATGACGAGGCCCGTGCCAAGGCCCTCCGCGCAAGGTCGAGCGCTACGGCATGTATCTGGAGGGCATGGCCGACCTTCCGGCCAATGGGGCCGATCTCGACCGCTTCGAGACCCAGGTCCGCATCGCGGCAACCGCGGGGATCACGGTCCTGCGCGGTAAGTCTTCCGGGGCGGCGTTACGAGTATTTTGATTCGCTGGAACAGTTCCGCCGCTTCGAGCAACGGGCCCGGCAATCGCTCCAGCTTGCGGTGCCGGTTGTGGAAAAACACCACGTGCGCCTGGCCGTGGAAAACCACAAGACCTACCTGGCCGCCGAGCAGGTCGACCTGCTGCGACGGATCGGCAGCGCGTACGTAGGTTCGTGCGTCGACATCGGCAACAATCTCGCCTTCTTGGAAGATCCGCTTGAGGTCGTGCAAGCGCTGGCCCCCACAGCTTTCTCCGTACACCTCAAGGACCTGGCGGTGCAGGAATACGCCGACGGCTTCCTTGTCGCCAACGCGCCTTTGGGCCGGGCGCGCTGGACCTGCGCCGCACGGTGGCCATTCTCCGCGCGGCGCAGCCGCACGTACGGTTCAACCTGGAGGTGATCACTCGCAACCCGTTGAAAGTGCCGTGTCTCGCGGAAAAGTATTGGGCCACCTTCCCCGCGCAGTCCGGTCGGGATCTGGCGCGGACATTGCGTTTCGTTCGCTCCCGCGGAGTGAAGACCTTGCCGCAAATCGATTCTCTGCCGGCCGATGAACGGGTGAAACGCGAAATGGAGAATATCGTGCAGAGCCTCGCCTACGCCAGAGAGCAGCTTGAGTTGTAGATTTCCAGTCGCCATGACCATGAAAGCCATCGCCTCTAACCCCCCGGGTTACAAGAATGCGGCCGCGGGGGTTTTGCGATAAATGCCGGAGAGGCCAGTTTTATCCCCTATTGCAGCGTTAGTCTGGCAATCTCGCCGCGGAGCTGCCCCTCGCCGCCTTCCTTCTCGTAGACTCCGTAGAACATCGAGGAACTGTCCAGCCACAGCGTGATGCGGTGGAAGTCTTCCGACGAGAGTTTGACGCCGTAATGGCCCTTTTCCAGGTCCACCAGCGGGCTCTCCGCGAGAAATTCCTTCATCCCGCGAAGCCCCAGGAGCAAGGCATGCCGGAAATTTCGACGCGTCTCGGGCGACTTCATTTCGGTGGCTGCAGCGGGAAGCGTGATGGCGGCCAATCCGACGACGGCCAGAAATAGGGGGCATGAGCTCGCAGTGCGATTCATAGCTTTGGCCTTCGGCAGTGTTTGTGGGGAGGGAGACACAGGTGGGGTACGGGGAAGGCGGCCCGAGGCCACCACACCCGTACCCACTACTTAAGCCAACCACGACGGAATTGCAAGAGGGAAAGACGGCAAAGAAGAATCGGGCAATGGCAAGGATGGCACTCGGGACCCAATGCCTATCCTACAAAATACCGTTATTTCCCGAGGAATAATGAAATTGTGTGCGCCTTTGCCTGGAAACTATTTGATGGACGACAGCTTTGACAATATCATCAATATATGCGCGATATCGATAAGTATTCGGCAAGACAGGCGAAAGCCAGGGCCTATGCGAATTTTGCGCGGTGCGTGGAGGAGACCGTTGCCTGGTTTATGAGAACACCCGTCAACGTCTTCGACTGCCTGAGTCAGGCACGCTTGAACGAAAAAGGCGCGGCGTCCGCGGAACAGTCGCGCGAGGCGATCCGCCTGGAGGTGCCCCCGGTAGATCCGCCGCCGGAAGTTTCCGACCAGACCATCGCGAAATACTATCGCCAGGCCGCGCGGATGTATGAGGCGGCAGCCACCTACGCGGTCCGGCAGCACGACCTTTGTCGGGCCTTCAAGCGCTTCCGAAAGGCCGCCAAGTGCGGCGGCCGCTGCGACGAACTCTTGGCAGGCGGCGATCGGGAGGTTCTCGCCGCCGTACAGGACTACCGCGAAAAAACGGCCCTGATCCGCTACGAAATCGCCCGCCGCAGCATACGGCGAAAGAAACTCACTCTCGGACTAGGTGGCAGGCTGCGATAAGAACATGGTTACGCCGCAACCACACGTTGGCCGTTGCCAGGGGCCAGCCGGCTGGCCAACGGCTACCCACTCTGCGTCCAAGACAATCTTTGGCTGCCACGACTTGCTACAGGCTTGGCTCGTGGCGTAGAAGGTCGATGGCATCGACCCCGAAAGAATATCCCCCCGAGGCCGCGTTCTTTCCCTTGTTCGAGAAGCGGATGCGGTGCCGTCCCGCCGTGAAGTCGTGCGCCCCTAATTCCAAGGTCCCCGAGGGCGAGACGCGACCGCAGTACAAGTCAAAATGCGGTCCCAGCCACTTTCCGTCCAGCGCTATGCGGATCCTGCCGAAGTCGGGCCCGGCCGTCGCCAGCACGCGGAAACGATAAGTGCCCGGCTTGCGGACCTCGATGGCCAATTCCACGAAGCCCCCTTTCTCCGCGGCACAGAAGAGTTGCTTGCCGTTGGTCCATAGGGCCCTTTCCCACGGCGTCATGTCCTGGGCGTTGCAATGACAGCGGCCGGACGCGACGACGGGCAGCGATTCGGCCTCGAATCGCTCTACGGGCACTTCGGAATTCGGCGGTCCCAGTTCCAACCAAAGGGCATCGTTGGCGTACGTCCTCGTGTACGCATACGAGATGATGCCGTAGCCGTTCTTGCCCCATTTGGGTCCCCAACTGTTGCGGAAAAGGAATACGCCGCCGTTGTTCCGGGAGTCGTCGAAACCGACCAGCGCAATGCTATGACCGTCTTCCACCGCATTGGGCGGCGGCACCTGAATCAACTCGTAACCTTTGAGGGTTTTGGGCCAGCGCAGCCCGCAGGCCACCGGATGGCCGTGGGCCAAGGCAGCCTTGATGGCATGGATCTGCGCATCGTCCAGCGGTTGCTTGAGGTCCCAGTGTTTGATCCAATGGACCTTCCAGCGGTTGCTTTGTTCTTTGGCGTCGGCCAAGGCGGCCTGCGACGGTGCATGCCGCGCGTGGCCTTGGGCGACTTCGGGCATGAGGGCCTCGCGACAAATCCCGAATCGGTTCAGGCCGCAGACGGCCTCGTAAAACATGGCCTGATCGTGGTCCTTTCTCGTAGCCTTCTTCGCTGCCCAGATCAAGAACTCCGTGGACCGCTCTGCATTCGGCCGGGGGACCCGCTCCGCAAGCTCGAATTCGGCCAACGACGCGACGGCGTGGAGCGAGCATGTGTCCGCGCCTTGTGATTGCGGCAGCAGACGCAGCCGATTGAACTCGGGCGTGAGGTCCGCCTTGCTCGAAAAAAGGGATTGAGACGCCGCCGCCGAAATGTCGACGAATCCGACGAGGATCGCTAGGCAGAAACTGCTAAATCGCATCGGCTTCCTCCGGTTGTTTGGAGCGCGGGACGAATGTCGGTAATGCATTGGAGCAACCGGTAAGGAGAATTTGACAGTTAATTCTATGGCCGACCGGCAGGAAAGTCGATCAACCGATGCCGGCCACCTTGCCTTGTCGCATTTGGATTCGGTGTGTTCAGGAAGGAGACGCGGTGTCGTCAGTGTGATTCGTGGAACCGTGCAAATCTCTCAAAAACAAATGTCATACGCATTGGCACGCCAGATGCGGAGCAAGTTCCATATTCTATCGAATCCCAGACACTTGCTTTCAGGAGAAATAACGTGAGAACCGCATTCTGCACCGCCATCCTTCTATCCGCCCTGTCCGCCGTGCCGGCCATGGCCATCGACGCCCAGCCCGCTCCGCCACCGTCGCCGCCGCCGGTCAACTATAACGTCTGGGGCTTCCAGTGGGACGGCCGGCAGTTCGTTAAGCAGGAAACCCACTCCTTCAGCACCACCGACATCAAACAGGCCACCGATTATGCGGCTCAGTTGACCAGCTTCGCGGACTGGGCGGCAACCACGAACTTGCCGGACCCGTGCGTCGTCCACACGGTCTTCCATGGCGCCCGGATCACCCAGGCCGTCCCGACGGCCTTCCCCGACACACCGACCTTCTCGGTTTGGGCCTTCCAATTGACGGACGGGAAATGGGTCAAGGACGAGAAGTATTCGTGGACGACCACCGACCCGCTTCTCGGATTGGAGTACGCGAAGAAGGTCAACGCCGTGGCTGGCTGGTCCGCGACGACCAACAGCCCTCCGCCGGTGCCGGAAGCCCAACGGTTCGTGGATGGCGGCAAAATCCACTCTGCAACGGACCGCAGCGCCAACAACTTTGCGAGCAACTCCGGCGGGCTGACGATCTCCCTTGGCGGTATTACGGTTCGGATTCCTCGGGAAATATTGCAAAACGTCAGGCCGAGTACCATCGGCAGCAGTTCGTCGGATTACGATAGCCCTTCGTACGACAACTCGAGCGAGATTCAAAACATGATCAGCACTCAAGACATGATCAATAACCAACAGATGAACGACAACCTTCAAGACACGATCAATACCCAGAACATGCTCAATACCGAGCAGATGATTAACGACGAGCAAAACACGATCAATGCCCAGAACCTGAGCAATTCGTTTAATCCGCCCTGATTTGAAATGACGACTGCCCCTTTCCCGTGCGGTCGAAGCAAACCTCTTTCGCTTGACGCACGAGGAGCAGCAAACCGGCGTGGCGGTGGGACTTCGGTTGCGGTCTGGCCGGTTTGCGAAGTTCCACCAACCATCCGCAACCTTGTCCCACCCTACAGCTTCAGCCGGGAGCAAATACTTCCAAAATCGTGCAAGGTTATTTAGGGCGTTGCGATCATCGTTGGAACTTTTCCTTCACACGTGCGTCTAATACTGCCAAACGCGATCGATTTGAAACCGCGGAAAATGCTGCGAAGACCGCTTTGTGTCTGACCGTGGTGCTGTTGATGGCCGTATCCCAAGTTGCAGTTCCGCTCTAACCTCCCCCGTAGAAAGGTCGAACCCATGAAGAACCTGCTCACAACGACATTGTTGGTTGTCTTGTCCGCCTCCCCACTGGCCGCCCAACTGCCCGTGTGCGATGACCGGCCGAAGATTACCGTCACCGGCGAGGCCCTCGTGTACGCCAAGCCGGATAAGGTCATCCTTAACTTCGGGATCGAAACACGCGACACCCAGTTGCTCGCGGCGAAGCAAAAGAATGCTGAGATTTGGAAGAAGGCCGCCGCCGCGCTCAAGGAAAGCGGCGTGCCGGACAAGGACGTGCAAACCGACTACCTCTCGATTGAGCCGCGATACAGGAACTACAACGAGATCGACGAGCCGATCGGTTACGTGACTCGCAACCTGTTCGTCGTCACGCTGACCGATCCGGCGAAGGTGGAGACGCTGATCTCCAAAATGCTGGAAGTCGGCGTGAATCACGTCAATGGCGTCGAGTTCCAGACCACGCAGTTCAAGCAGCACCGGGAATCGGCCCGCGAACTGGCGCTGACCGCGGCCCGGGAGAAGGCCGTGAAGATGGCGGCCGTGCTGGGATGCAGCATCGGCAAGCCGCTGGCGGTCAATGAAACCTACGGCGGCGGGTCTTGGTACTTCTCCAGTTGGTCCGGATGGGGCTACGGCCGGTCTTCCGCGAATGTCGCAGAACGTGGTCCAGGATACGCGTGGATCGGGCGGCGAGGACCCCCAGTCCCTGGCCTTGGGCAAAATATCCATTCGCGCCGGCGTCTCCGTGACGTTCGAGCTCAAGAACAAGTGACAATGGAGAAGAGAATTCCACGCAGTCCTTTGCCAATTCCGAACGGCTGCCTTCTGGAAGGATACGGTGAGTATCCTTCCAGATAGCTTCGAATTCGTCGTCGTCGATCCTAATTAAGCCGAATTACACCGGCGTGACGTTCTCGGCACACGGGCCCTTCGGACCCCGACCTTCGGTGTAGGACACCTTTTGGCCTTCTCGCAGTGCCTCGAAAGTGACGCCTTGGAGGCTCTTCGAGTGGAAGAACAGGTCTTTTGCTCCTCCCGTGTTAATGAATCCGAAACCTTTGTCCGTCAACTTCTTGATGCTGCCTTCAGCCATTTGAACATTGTCCATAGTGATTGAGTTGGCGTTGCCAGTTTGCGTTTTGCCGACTGGTCAGCGTCGATTGGTTGCAAGCAGTTTAGCAAATTGCAATGCCATACGCAAGTGGGGCATTTAACCCCTCAATAATCCGGCATCCCTGGTGATTCCGGAACTTCTAGGTTGCGGCGCACGTCCAAAGACGTAGAATTTACCGTTGGCGCAATTCCGCGCCCTCGCGTCCGCATCAAGTTCTCGCGCAAGGAGTCTTCCCATGTTCAGTCGCACCAAATCCCGCCTTTACCCCCTCATTGGGGTTGTCGCCCTCGTGGCCCTGCTGGTCACGGGCGCCTGCATGACGTCGCAGCCGCCGTTGGTCAACGCCCTGGCCGCGGCCGATGCCGGCGGCAAGACCAAGCCCGTCGACGACCAGGAAAAGCCCGCCAAGCAGGCCGCCGGCGCCGAGCAATCCCAACCCGCCAAGGAAACGCCCGCGGCGGGCAAAGCGGGCACTGCCAAGGTGCCGCTGAAACGGGTCGTGCTCTTCAGCTCCGGCGTGGGCTACTTCGAACATGACGGCAGCGTGACCGACAATGCCAAGGTGGACCTCAAGTTCAAAGTCAAGGACATCAACGACCTCTTGAAGAGCATGGTCGTGCAGGACTTCGACGGCGGGCAGGTCTCGACTGTCGGCTACGGCTCGAACGACGCCTTGGACAAACGCCTCTCCAGCTTCGCCATCAACCTCAACAACAATCCGAACCTGGCCCAACTCCTGGGGCAAATTCGCGGCGAGGAGGTGCAAACCGATGCCCCGAACAAGATCGTGGGCAAGATCGTGAGCATCGAAACCCGCAAGACCGAAGTCGGCAAGGACCACTTCATCGATCAAACGGTGATGAACGTGGCCACCGACGGCGGTCTGCGGAGCGTGATCCTGGAAACTGCCGGCTCGATCCGGCTCCTGAACCCGAAGCTCGACGCCGAGCTCGCAAGGCCCTGGATGTGCTGGCTACCGCCCACGAGACCGACAAGAAAACCGTCTCGCTCGATTTCCGCGGCGCCGGCGAGCGCAACGTCCGCGTGGGCTACGTTCAGGAAACGCCCATTTGGAAGACCAGCTACCGCCTGGTGCTGAGCGATGCGAAGAAGCCTTTCCTGCAGGGCTGGGCGATCATCGAAAATCCGAGCGAGGAGGACTGGACCGACGTGCAGTTGTCGTTGGTCAGCGGGCGGCCGATTTCGTTCACCATGGACCTCTACCAGCCGACCTACATCCCGCGGCCCGAAGCCCACCTGGAACTGTTCAGCTCGCTCGGCCCGCAGACCTACGAACAGGACCTGGCCAAGCGCGACATGGAGTTCCGCGGCAGGGCCAGCGGTGAAGGCAAGGGGGAGGCGTGGAGCGAGCGCTAGCCATGCCCGCAAAGCCGATGGCCGCGACGGCCATGCATAAGGCCGCCGCGATCCACGGGGGAGCGGGATTTGGCGGGCGGCGCCAGGAATTGAACCTCAGCGAGGGCGTGCAGTCGGCGGCCACGGCCGGCAACGTCGGCGAGCTTTTCCAGTACGCGATCCGCACCCCCGTCACGCTCTCGCGGCACGAATCGGCCATGTTGCCCATCCTCAACAGCGACGTCAAGGCCGAGAAGTTCTCGATCTACAACCCCGCGGTGCAAGCCAAGCACCCCGTGAACGGTTTGAAGCTCACCAACTCGACCGACCTGCACCTGATGCAGGGGCCGATCACGGTCTTCGACGGCGATACCTATGCGGGCGACGCCTTGATCCAGGACATCCCGCCAGGCAGTGAGCGGTTGATCAGCTACGCCCTGGATCTCGACACGGAAGTGGCCCCCGAGAGCAAGGGCCACCCGGAGCAGATCACCGGCATCCGCATCGCCAAGGGCACCCTGATTATCGACCGCAAGTTCACGCGCTCGCAGGAGTACGTCGTCAAGAACTCCGGCAAGAAGGCCAAGAAAGTCTTGATCGAGTACGCCCTCGATCCGGCCTGGACGCTCGTTTCGCCCAAGGAGCCGGCGGAAAAGACCCGCGACAAGTATCGCTTCGTGGTCGATGCCAAGCCGGGCGTGCCGGCCAAGCTGGTGGTCGACGAGGAGCGGACCGAACCGCAGATGATTGCCCTCACGAACGTGGATGAGAACATGATCGCCTTGTATGCCCGTTCAGACAAGCTGAGCGACAAGGTGAAGGCAGCCCTGGCCAACGTCGTCAAGCAGAAGCAGGCGATCCAGGACGTGGCCCAGAAGCGCGGGCAACTCGAGCAACAGATTCGCACGATCAACGAGGAACAGGCCCGCATCCGCGAGAACATGGGCAAGCTGGACCACGGCACCGACCTTTACAAGCGGTACGTGAAGAAGTTCTCCGACCAGGAGGACGAGATCGAGAAGCTTCGTCCGCAAATCAAGGAATTGCAGGACCGCGAGAACCAGCTCCGCAAGGCGCTGGATGATTTCCTGCTGGGGCTGGACGTAGCGTGAGACGCGGCTGTAAAATAATAATAGCCCCAGCAACGCATCCGAAGCGACGAGGAATTTATGACGCTCAACGATCTTATTCCAGAATTGCAAGCGCTGCCGCGCCCCGACAAGCTGTGGGTAATCCAAATGATGGCGGCTGAGGTAGCTCGGGAGGAAGACGCGGATCTGCTGAAGGCCGGTCGGGAGTATCCGATCTGGTCGCCATTTGACGCGTTCGAGGGAGCGGCTACGCTCATGCGCGTGCTCGAGCAGGAGAAGGCTGCTCAATGACGGCGGCAGCAGAGAGATTTCCTTTTGTCGTGGTTGATCCCTCGCTGGGGCCGTCGCATGCGTTGCCTTATGTGCCTATCGTTCTCGAATATGGACAAAGGCAAATTATCCTGGGACAGGCTAACTTCTTCATGGAGTTCGATGTTTGCCTTTTCCGTTCGCGGTGGACCTTCGAACTCAGGCCAAAGACTGCCTGAGCGCCTTGGTTCTGGCCGGACTTGATGGTCACTGCGGCGTTTGGCTACTGAGGCTTGGGGTCAGGTCGACGGTAGTTTCGACCATATTGTCCTGGCCAGGGCAGGTGATGAGGCTGCCCCGGCCTGCGCGACGCGGTTTGCCTGCCGCGTCGCCGAACCGAATTGTCAAAGAACAAAACACCGTATCAGACCATACTTAGTAATACAAACAACATTGTATGTACTAAATACGATAAGTAGGGACAATAATTCTCGCTCATTCTCCCGGTCCGGCAGAATATCCGCAAGTGCGTCCCGGCAGGGTTTAGACGGGGTGGAAGCCTCCCGCGCGGTCCAGCACGCTGTGGTCCAAAATCGAAGGCATTCCCTTTCTCTCCGCTTCCCGCTCCACTCGCCCGTACTCGGGAGAGGGGCCGGGGTTGAGGGCGGATTGCTTCCCTTCTCCCCTTCGCATCATTTCCGGTCCTTTGGGCAATGGCGGACGTGGCGGCGATCCAATCCTGTCTTCCTCCCGCATCCTTCCGCCCTTCCTCCTTCATTCCTGCATTCAACAAAAAAATCCTGGTCTATCACGGTGTGGTCCAAATTCGCCTCCTCCTCCGGTCATTTTTCCTGCATTCTCCCTGGAAAACCGCGGTGAAAACCGTATTCAGCGGCTTTTTTGGCCGGGCAAAGTCATGGACGGTCTTTGCCAAATTGGGGGTGCGGGTTTTGGCCGAAAATCGAGACCCAATCCCCCGCACAGAGGACAATGCGCCAAGCAAATAATCGGGAGAATTTTCACGATAGCCTCTTCCCCTGATCTGGGCCAAATCGGCCAAAATCGACTTTCGCGCGCTGAATTTCATCATTTCTCACCACATAAGTACGTTTGAGCCGGCTATTGTGTACAGTTCAGAGTTCCATATTTCTGGATAACACAGTCACCCGCAACCCGGCCGGGCCCGCATTTTCCGAGGAATTTGCGGATTTCTTGCCGCTGAAAAGACCTTTCGAAAGTCGGAAGTGCGCTCAGCGTTTTCGCGTCCAAATGGCCAACAACTTCCCTCGCCCGTTTCGGGAGAGGGTGCGGCACCATGTCGGGCACCAGGTACTCATGGTCGTGGTCGGGGTGAGGGCGGATTGCTCCTTTCTTCCTTTCTCCTCGCCTTCATCCCTCATCCCTCATCCTTCCTCCTTCATCTGCTACAGCGACTCGTAGCGGGCGGCCTGCTTGGCGGTCATCCGCGCCCATGCCCAGGGCCTTGACGGCGGCCCGTTCCAGCGGCCGCCCGCGGAGCCAGTCGCAGACGGTCGACTTGGCGATGCCCAGCGCATCGGCGATTTCCTGGTAGGTGCGGCCCTCTCCGGCGAGTTGGGCGGCGCGGGGGAGCAAGGTCGCCTTCTCCGCCCGCCGCGCGGCGAGGTAGGGGTTGCCCTTCTCTGATGGTTCTGTTTTCATAGTAAGAAACTCCGGTCGTTACGGAGCCCCCGGTGCAGCCGGGGCCTGGCGGGCAACGGCCCGAGTGATGGACTGCGTTTAGTATACACACGTCCACATTTTGTGCAAGTGGTCCCCGCGCTACAAAATGTGGGGCCCAGTCAACCGCCTGCGCACCAGGGATTGGGGCACACCAGCGGGAAACCTTCGTTCTTGACCGAGCGCTCGTGGTCCCCCCTTACGGAAAATTCGTGCGCGGAGCCGCGATTGATCCGCAAGCCATCGCCTAATGTCTGGCGTAAACCTTATCCCGCGTGACTATGCACGACAGTTTTGGTATAGTGCAAGAAATCCAGGAACCGCCCAAACCGCGCGCTATTGCCGCCTGCCATGCCGCTTGGAATCCGCCCCATCGTCGATTTCGCCTTCAAGAAGACCTTCGGGACGCCGGAGAACCGCGCCTGCCTGATCAGCCTGCTGAACGCGGTCCTCCGACCGAAAGAGCCGATCGTCGCCGTCACACTTGATAATCCCTTCAACCCAAAGGATTTCCAGGAGGACAAACTCTCCCAACTCGACATCAAGGCGATTGATCGGACGGGGGCGATTTACAACGTCGAGGTGCAACTGACGACTTACGAGGGCCTGGTGCGACGCTTCGTCTTCTACGGCTGCGAACTCTACGCCGGCCAGGTCAAGTCGGGAGACGAGTACAAGACGGTCAATCCGGTTCTTACGATCTGGCTCGTCAATGGCATCCTTTGGCCGGACGCAACCGCGGTCCACCACGCCTTTCGCCTGACCGACAAGGACTCCGGCCGGGTTCTAGAAGAAACTCTGGAAATTCACACGCTGGAGCTGCCGAGGTATAATGTAACGGAGTCGGAGCTGCGCTCGGCAAGCGAGTTGGACTGCTGGCTCTTTTGGCTGCTGCACGCCCACGAGTACGAGCCGGGCGCGTTGCTGGAACTGTTGCCGCAGCCAGCGATACAGCGAGCGACGGAAACGCTCACCAGGATCGCAGAAATCACCGAGGACAAAGCCATGTACGATGCACGAGAAAAAGCGATTCGCGACCGGAAGTGGGAACTCGACGCGCGTTTCCGCGAAGGCCAGATCGACGGCGAGATCAGGATGGTTCGAACCCTTCAGGGACTGCTTGGCGTCGCGGTTGCCGAGGAGCAGGAACTGCACAAGTTGACCTTGGAGCAGTTGAGGGCGACGACGAGCGATTTGCAGGAGAAGCTCCGCAACCGGATGCCTTCGTAGTCAGTGCGAAACACTCCGGTCTCTCGGAAGGCCAAGGAAAGAACGTTAGCATTGCCGAAAGCCACATGCTTCGCTGGAATGTCCATGTTCCCCAAATTCGGTGGCTGGCACCTTTTCCTCCCACGATGCCATGCCTCGGAACTGCATTCTAAGGATTCATCACCCAATAAGCCAAACCTTCTGGCGTTTGCGCCGCGGCTAGTCGCTGGCGGTCCTTGGGTGGTGCGTTCCAACGGATCAAGTCGAAGATGTCATGCAGCAGGCCCTCGGCTTCCGCATAGTACCCGTGACCGAGAAACTCGAACACGTCAAACCGGGGCACCTCTACTGTATCGACTCCGGGCGCTATCGTGACGGGCGGGGTAAGGCCGGCACGCGGATAACCGTGAAGCCACTTGGAGAGACCGATGACGCGGTCGGCTGGCGAGGCGTATAAGGTTGTGCGCTGGCCGCAGTGAGAATATACGTTGGCTAGGCTGACGAAGACTTCGGCGTCGATATCGGGTGCAGCAAGGATTATTTGGCCGAATGGAACGCGTGCCTGCTTGGATAGTCTGCTCCCGAGCCGATGCAAGGCCTGAAGCAGCCCACGATTGCCCATGCTGTGTGCGACGAAGTGTACGCGCTCGACGCCCGAACGATTCACGAAGTTGTCAAGAAACTCGGCGATGAACGGCACGCTGGCCTCAATACAAGCCTCGTCAACCGGATACCCGAGAACCGTGCCGCACGAAGGCCAACTAAAAAACGCGGTCACGCCCGGTACCTTGAGGTCAAAACCGATCTGGGCCGCGCGAATTGCAGCCTCATCGAAATCGACGTTATACCCATGTAGGAAAACCAGCCCTTGGCGTTCATCGGGATCATATTCGCGAAGCCTCGCCGAGATGTCCGCCCAAAAGTCGTCCGGCTGAAAACCGAGACGCTCAGTCACTCGCAGCCGGTCATCTGTCAACCGTAACCAACGCTTCCACCATCTTGAGCCGACCGATCCAAAACGATGGGACTTTGGGATGGAAACCTTGCAAAGGCCGTAGTGGGTTTGGTCATCTCGCTGTGCAGAGAATCCTTTGCTGAGGTCATCCGGGTCGAGCGGCTTGCGGTTCGTCCCAAACCAAACGCTGTACTGCCGCGTTCCACTTGTCGGGTCCAATCGATCACGCACCGACGCGGGATGTCTCGGGATCAATGGCTCAGGTACGACCCCGGCATACATCTCATCGAGGCCAATAAATCCAACACTGCGGATTGTCGAAGGGTGGAGATGAAGCCCGAGAAGTTCCATTATTCTGATCAGCGCCGGCCGGTTCGCTGGCCCGGCGTCGGCATAGCTGACAAGCGCTCGCAGCTTGATGCGCATTTGGGACGCAAGCTCGCGCAAGATTGGCCAGAACTCGTCCATATCCTCGTCCGCGATACGTTGGCCAAACAAATAGCTCCTCAATGTCCAGCACGTTCCCGCGGCGGACTAAAAAACACCATCCGAGCCGCTCGCCGGACGCCGCGTCAACGATCTCTCGCCCATGGACTTCCTGGCCCCCGTCGGATGATTTCCAGCAGACAATCACCAAACCCGATTTCGCGTTTAACGGCGGGTACCGGCCGATTCCGACCAATGCCCAGCTCTCAACCAAGTACCGGTCAATCAATTCCGGGGCGATCATTCCCCAGCCCTGGTCACCCCACTTCTCCCCCCATGAGTTCGGAAAGACGAACATGCCGGTCTTTTGGGCAAACGCAGCGACAGGCACACAATGAGATCCGAGAATGGGGCTACCTGCCGGAATTAACGAGATCACGCCGTTCGGGGGATCATGCCATTCTTCAGTCACCTCGATCCCTACACGGACCGCGTTGAAGGCTCGCGCGACCTTGAGACACTCCGCCGACGAAAGAACCCGAAAATAATGATGGAAGCGCACTCTGGGATGCAGCGAGGCGGGATCACCCTCCGATGGCTTCTCGCGCAACTTGTAGGGCCAGCGTTTTGCGCCGGGGTCGCCAATATGCCGCCGCACTCGACATCCTGTTAATATCCAAGCGCCTTCGCTCTCGGCCGCCGATTCTCGCCCCTCTAGCGCGTAAACATAGTATCCGGCATAGTGACTCTCGTGAAAGTTCGAAATACCCGTTGGAGTGCCGATAGGATCGTCCACGGCTCGGACATTCCTTCGTCGAGATCCTGACCCGGCACCAAACGGTCGCTCTTCAAGGTAATCAAAAAACGCGTGTGACGATGCTGCCATTGCGATTGCTTTCCTCGCTGGCCGTATCGACCAGTCAAGAATCGACTTGACTGATCATGCAGTTATCAGTGCGGCATTCTCACTGACGTCGGCACGAACCTCCCTCAGTTTAACGGATACCTAGACGCCGTCAAGGATGGCACTTGGGTCTGATGTTGCGGCACACCCTGCGTCTACACACGGGGTCACCCATAACCGCCCGCTTGTTAAGGCCCCGTTTTTGGATAGGGTCCAAATAACCGGAACAGAGAAAGGCTAGCCGGGGTCCAGGAGCGGCAATGAGGGCCCTGGTCGGCCTATGGATGGGCCGAAATGCCCGCGGCAGGATGCCTGGTTGTCTCCGCGCTTCCGCGCTGCGCATAGTATCAGACTTTAACGGCTCACTGAGTTAGCGGTTAAAGTCTGGCCCTACTGCCGTAGGCCCTACTGCCGTATTCATCTTCAGGACATGGACACGTTCCGGGCGATTTTCTTCGGCTTGTCCCAACCGGGTTGAAAGAAGCCACTTCACGGCGTAAAATAGCCATGTACCCTGGAATATGAACTCCATGTCGATCGCAACGCCGCCGGCTGAAAAACGCGTGCTCTTGTCAAACATTGCCTGGTCCACCTTTGAGGATCTGGCCCGCTCCGACCGCGCCGGTGCGCGATTCACCTACGATCACGGATACCTGGAAATCATGCCCCTCTCCCTGCGACACGAGCGGATCAAGAAACGCATCGCCATGATGATCGAGGCGGCGGCGCGAAAGATCGAAGTTCCGCTCGTCGGCGCGGGCTCGACGACGTTGAAAATCGCCATGAAGCGACGCGGCGTGGAACCGGACGAATGCTACTATCTCGCGCACGCCGGCGCAGTGCGCGACGTCGACGAACTTGATTTGAGCGTCGATCCGCCGCCCGACCTGGCCGTCGAGGTCGACATCAGCAGCAGTTCGCTCGACCAGTTGGCCATCTATGCGGACATGGGGGTGCCGGAAGTGTGGATCTATGACGAAGAGGCAATCCACGTTTGGCTTCTTCAGCCCGATGGCCGCTACCGCGAGCAGCCACGGAGCGGTTCGTTTCCGTTTCTGCCCTTGGATGAGTTTCAAGAGTTCCTCCGGCGGCAGCCGGGGATCGAGGAAGCGGAAGGGTGGCGGTCCTACGAGGAATGGCTGCGCCGGCTGAAGACGTGAGCACTACGAGAATCTCCAGCATGTGGCGCTGGGATATCTTCTGTACGGTCGTCGATAACTACGGTGACATCGGCGTGTGCTGGCGACTGGCCCAACAGTTGGCCAGTGACCACGAAGCCGAGGTCCGGTTGTGGGTTGACCAGTTGCAGAGCTTCTCGCAACTCTGTCCGGCCGTCGCAATCAACGCCGACCAACAACACCTCGGCCAAATCGAGATTCGCCACTGGCGAGCCGACTTTCCGCAGGTCGAAGCGGCCGACGTCGTGATCGAGGCGTTCGCCTGCGAATTGCCGGAAAGGTACATCGCGGCAATGGCTCGGCAGACGGTGGCGCCGGTCTGGATCAACTTGGAATACCTCAGTGCGGAAGACTGGGTCGAGGGCTGCCATCGGCTGCCGTCGCTACGGACGAAATGGCCCGTGACGAAATACTTCTTCTTTCCCGGGTTCACTCCGCAAACAGGCGGGCTGTTGCGAGAACGTAATCTGCTTGCCGAACGTGCCGCGTTCGATTCGGCCGCCGAAGCGGAGTTCTGGCGCAGCTTGGGGGTCCCGGCCCGAAGCGATCACGAACTGCGAGCGTCGTTGTTCTGTTATGAGAATGCATCCTTGCCCGACTTGCTTCGGTGTTGGGCCGACGGCCATGGCCCCGTGACGGCGCTGGCGACGCTGGGACCAGCCGCCGATCAGGTAGCCGGTTGGTTTGGAGAGGCGCTCTTGCCTGGAAGACCGTTGCGGCGGTCATCGCTGACCGCCTACGCACTGCCATTCCTGCCGCAAGCGAACTTCGACCGGCTGTTGTGGGCCTGCGACGTAAACTTCGTGCGCGGCGAGGACTCGTTCGTGCGGGCCCAATGGGCCGGGCGGCCATTCGTGTGGCAGGTCTACCCCCAGACGGAAGAGGCGCACATGGTCAAGTTGGAAGCGTTCTTGAGACGATATCTCGATGGCTTCGAGAAGCCCGCGGTCGTGCGGCGGTGCTGGCAGGCCTGGAACGGCAGAGGCAATATCGCCGCGGTCTGGCCCGATTTCATCGCCCATCGAATGGCACTTCAGCAGCAGGGCAAAGTCTGGGCAAGCACTCTTGACCAAATCGGCGATCTTGCCGACAATCTAGTCTGTTTCGTAAAGAGTCAGAACAACCGAGGAACTGGAAAATGGGTATCGTAACTGCCGGCGAACTGAATCCTGGCAACGTCGTTTTGGTCGAGAAAAGTCCCCTTGTGGTGATGAAGAAGGCGATCACCCGCTCGGGCCGAAATGCGGCCATTTGCAAGCTGCGGTTGAGAAACCTGATGACCGGCAGCAATACGGAGACGGTTGTGAAGTCTGAAGAGAAGATGGAAATGGTGGTTCTGGAGAAGAAGGAATGCAGCTATTCCTACTATGCCGCGCCCAATCATGTGTTCGTCGACTCGGAATTCAACCAGTACGAAATCGATGCGGAGACAATTCCGGACCTGGAAAAGTACCTGGTTCCCGACATGAGCGAAACGTGCGAAGTCACCTTTTACGAGGGCCGGCCGATTTCCGTGGTCCTGCCCAAGGTCATCGTTCGAGAAGTGGAATACACCGAGCCGGCCGCCCGCGGCGATACTTCGGGCAAGATCACCAAGGCGGCGATCTTGAAAGGCACGAAGCACGAACTTCAGGTCTCCGCCTTCGTCGAAATCGGCGACAAGATCGAGATCGACACCACGACGGACGAGTTCCGGGGACGCTGCAAGTGATCGCAAGATCCCCGTGAAACGCAATTCCCAAACCGGGTGCCCGTCATAATTGCGACATCATAATTGCGATACCGGCCAACCCACCTCCGGTCAAGTATTCTAGTCGTAGGGTGGGACAAGATCGCGGAGCGAGCGCCGGCCCACCATTGATGATCGACGCGTAAGAATCGGTGGGCCGGCGCTCGCTCCGCGATCTTGTCCCACCCTACGGGCAATACCGGGATCGTGGCCTAATGGCCGAGGAGGAGAAAATGAAACGAACGTGGATTTGGGCAATCGGGCTGGCGGCAATGCTGGCCTGGGTGAATCCGGCGGTTTCCCAAGAGCGACCCAGGGCGTCGAGGCCGCCAAGGGTGCCGGAAGGCGTGCGGGTCTCGCCAGATCCCGATAACCTCGGCAAGGACCGGCCCGCGGCCAAGGCGGAGGTGCAGCCGCCGAAGAAACATCACGTCCTCATAACGATTTCCAAAGCGACGACGTACATCACGGAGCCGTTGGCGCAAAGACGGCTATGTCGACTACGTTGCCGCGTTGAATGAGCGCTTCCGAGCCGGCGTGACGCCGGAGAACAATGCGGCCATCCTGGTCCTCAAGGCCATGGGCCCCGGCGAGATCGGCACGAACGATCGCGACGAGTATTGCAGGATGCTTGGGATCGGACCGCTCCCGGAGAAAGGCGACTACTATGTCACGCTCGGCAAGTATGCAAAGGCATCGCAGGACGCGGGGAGGCCCGTAACTGGGGAGGAGAAAGTGCAAGCAATCTATTGGGAGCAACAAGCCCAGGCCATGAAGCGGCCCTGGTCGAAGAAGGAGTTCCCCGTGCTGGCCGGTTGGCTGGCCGCAAACGAAAAACCCCTGGTATTGCTGGTCGCGGCCTCGAAGCGTCCACGACGTTACGATCCGCTCATCTCCGGGGATGGCAGCGCCATTGCCATTCTTCTGCCAGCCCTGAACCAGTACCGCGAAGCAGCGCGGGCCTTGAGTGCGCGGGCGATGCTCTACGTGGACGAGGGCCAGGTGGACGCGGCGTGGCAGGATCTGCTGGCCTGCCACCGCTTGGCGCGGCTGGCCGGCCAAGGGCCGACGTTGATGGAGGCATTGGTCGGTATTATCGTCGATGGGATGGCCTGTGCCGGCGACCAGGGATTATTGCAGGCCCGCCTCACTCCGGCCCAGATTGCCGGGATGCGGGCCGACCTCGACAAACTGTCTCCTCTCCCCAAGATGCTTGACAAAATCAACGTAGCCGAGCAATGCATGTATCTTGACTGCGTAGGGATGGTCGCCCGAAAGGGGTTTGGCGCAATGGCCGAAATTACTGGCGGTGCCAGCAAACCCAAGAGTACGTTCGAGTCGCTGTTCGATTCGGCGCTCACAGCGACGGTGGATTGGGACCAAGTGCTTCGCATGGGCAATACATGGTACGATCGGATGGCCAACGCCTTCGCGAAGCCCACGCGGGCCGAGCGCCAGAGGGCACTGAGCAAGATCGACCGTGACATCCGCAAGCTGAGCGGGGGCCTCAAAGACATGAAATCGCTGGGCCTGTCAATGTTAGACGGCCCACGACAGGCCATTTCCGAGCGGATCGGCCAGGTTTTTGTGTCCCTGCTTTTGCCAGCGATCTCGATGGTGTCCACAGCCGGGCACTGCGGGACGATGAAATTTGACCTGACCCGGCTGGCCTTTGCCCTGGCCGCGCATCACGCCGACCACGGCATGTATCCGGCGAAGCTCGCGGACCTTGTGCCCAAGTACGCTGCGGAAATCCCCAAGGACACCTTTGCCGTCGCAGACCTCCATTACAAAATCGAAGACGGCGGCTACCTGCTCTATAGCGTCGGTCGCAACGGCAAGGATGACGGCGGCAAGGGCATGGACGATCGCAAGGAGGGCGGAGATTGGGACGACATCGTCGTCCGCGTAAGGGCGGCCACGGAGCGGAAACGGTAGGGTGGGACCAGATCGCGTAGCGAGCGCCGGCCCACCCGGCTGGAAAGCGAACCCAATGGTGGGCCGGCACTCGCTACGCGATCTGGTCCCACCCTACGACTAAACCCGGACGAGCCCGTAATAGTTCATCGCCTTATGGAACGATCCCTTGAGAGTCTCAACCTTCGGCACTCCGGCTTTGCATTTCCTCGGCAATTTGGTCCTGTTCGGCCTTCTGCTGTTGCCGATCGCATGCCGCGCGGAGCCGCCCGCTGATACTCCTGCGGCGCCGAGCACGCGCGACGAAACCCGTTCGGATGGCCCGATTGCCTCGCCCGAGCTGGACTGGCCGCAATGGAACGGCCCGCGGCGCGACGGCATTTCCGCAGAGAGGGGCCTTTTGACGAAGTGGCCTGATGGCGGACCAAAACTCATTTGGAAGATCGGCAACCTGGGTCGGGGCTGGTCATCGCCGATCATCGTCCGCAACCGGCTGTACATCACCGGCGACGTGGAAGACGACCTGCTGATCTACGGCTTCGACCTTGCCGGAAAGCTGCTCTGGAAGGCCAAGAATGGCCGCTCGTGGACAGGTTCCTATCCGGGGGCGAGGGCCTGCTGCGCCTACTCCGCAGGAAGGCTCTATAACATGAACGCCCACGGCCGCGTGGCCTGCCTGGAAGCCGAAACGGGCAAGGAACTCTGGGCCGTCGACGTGCTGGAGCGTTTTCAAGGGCAAAACATCACCTGGGCCATGAGCGAGTGCCTGTTGGTCGACGGCCACCGGGTGCTCGTGACGCCGGGAGGCGAGAAGGCCCTGATGGCCGCCCTCGACAAAGAAAGCGGCCGAACCGTCTGGACCACGGCGCCGCTCCGCGGGGACCGGGCGTCGCACTCCTCTCCGCTTCTGTTCCGCCATGCAGGCAGGCGGATCGTGGCCAACTGCACTTCGGCGCATGGCTTCGCAGTAGACGCCGACACGGGGAAGTTGCTGTGGACCGTGCCGCTGCGCAGCCCCTACGGCGTGAATGTCGCTACGCCCGTCTATGGCGCCGACAGGATCTTCTACGTGACACCGTACGTCTACGGGACGTGCTACCGGTTGCAGCCCGGAGAGAACGGACCCCAAGCGGAGAAGGTTTGGGACACGACTTTGGACACCTGCACGGGCACGGCGCTATTGGTGGACGGCCGGCTGTACGGCAGCGGCTACAAGAAGCACAAATCCTGGCTCTGCCTGGATTGGAAGTCGGGCGAGCCGCGCTATGAGTGGAAGGGCCTGACGACCGGGTCGGCCGTTTATGCGGAGGAGCGGCTGTACTGCCTGGCCGAGGACGGCCGAGCCGCGCTGCTGCGGCCGACGCCCGAGCGGTTCGAGATCGACGGCCAGTTCCGGCTCTTGCCCCAAGCGGTCGGCGATGCCTGGGCGCACCCGGTCCTGCTCCACGGCAGGCTTTACCTCCGGTATCACGATACCCTATGGTGCTACGATGTCACCCGTTATCGCGCGGCGCCGTAGTTGGGATAGTATGGGCCGCTGTTCAGGAAGACCGCCGGGTAAGTAGGTGCAGGTTGATCGGGCGCATTCTGCATGTTATTCGTGCGGTTGTATTGCTGATTCGCCTGTTGCTGGTCCTCTGCCGGCCGGACGTAGGCCGTGTAGGGATCGACCGTGCCGTTGTCGGTGCTTGCGCCAGCAAGGCGTAAGGACTCGTGGTCGGCGCGACTGCGTAATGGTCGAAAGGTTTTTGGTTCGATAGACGATGGCTGTTTTCCGCCACAGCCGCCGCCGTAAGGCGCTGCCCCGCTCCAGCCATTCCCGAACTTGGCAGTGCGCCGCTATGGTTCATCGTCGGTGGCAGAGGAAGATCGTCGCGGAAAAAAGCGTTGGGATCAGTGGGGGCCACGGGCATCCGCCGTGAGCGCATGACACCCTCATTCGCCGGCCGAGCGGCGTGCGTACTGATTTGTTGATTCGTTGTGATACGATTCGATCCAGAAATACGCTCGTTCACTGCCCAGGCCGTACGTGTGCCGGTGGATTGAGGGGAGGTCAAATGCGGACCCGATAACTGCTGGCGCGGATATTCCGGCAACGGCGAGATCGGTTCCAGGAACTCCGCCGTTTCCGTCGTGATACGATTCGATCCAGGCATGCGCTCGTTCACCACCCTGGCCGTACGTGTGCCGATAGATTGAGGGGAGGTTAACTGCGGACCCGATAACTGCTGCGGTGGATTTTCCGGCAACGGCGCGATCGGTTCCATGAACTCCGGCGTTTCCGATCCTATCATGACCATCGCACAGAATGCGAATGCTGCGTTCATTGGGCAAGCTCCTTGGAATTCACGACGAACAGGATAGTTTCGAGTGGCCGCCCCTAGCGATTGTATCGGTTATAGTGGCCGCAAACTTTACCATGCTTTCCCATGTTTGCAGAGGCTCACCAGGCGGCTTGCAAACCAACTGAGAGCCCGTCAAGGGCCAAATTGCCGCCATGGCCGAAACTGCTAAGCTGCCGCGGGGCCAAGGCCATCCCCGTGATGTCGTAGAATTGGTAGCCAAAGCGGAGCCCGAAGTTGTCCGTCAGCCGGTAGCAGGCGGCAACCGAGACCTCGAACAGGGCCGAAAGACCACAAGCATTGTTTGATAGGTCGTAGGGAGTGAAGCCCGCCGGGATGCCCGCCGCATCGGCGGCCGTGTCGGAAAAGTGTTGACGGTACATATTGGCCATGAGTCCGATTTTCAGCCCGGCTTCCCACTGGAAGCGAGACCAACCGCGCACGAAGAGCAGACCGGTTTGCAGGCCGAGGAGGTTGTTGGTCGTATTGGAATTGAGCCATTCCGTAGTTCCGCTGGCATCGTCGACGCCGGTCATGGCAAGGCTGTCGGCGATGTAGACGTAGCGAACGCCCCAGAGCCAGTTGAGTTCCGAATACGAATCGCAGGGATTCAGGCGGATGAGGGCGTTGAACTCGACATTTTCGATTTGGCTGCTGTAGGTGTAACCGAGCAAGTTGTCGAACGTAGGCAATTGCATGTAGGGCGAGGAAATCAGGACGGCCCCCCCCACGGATCCGCCGTAGATCGTGTCGCCCACCGACCATTGCTGGAGTCCCCAATAGGTTGCCGCAAGCGTGATGTTGTTGTCGAATTTCCGGCTGATCTCCAATCGCAGTCCCGGCGCGAGCGGGAAGTCCACGTCGTCGCTGTAGAGGTTGGCGACCAGCGGTTGGGCGCCTGCATTGAGGTAAGACGAGCCCAATAGTATGCTGCCGCCGGAACTTCGCTCCAGGAAGAGGGCGTCGACCGCGGCTTTCCACTCAGACGATGGCAAGGGTGGCGCGGGTACCATCACCACCGGACCGGCGTAGGGACCGGGAGGGTAGGGATATGGATACGGCTGAGCGGGTGCAACCATCACAGCCCCCGGGGGGGCAGCGTAGGGGCCTGGCGCGGGATACGAGCCCGGCGGCGCGTAGTACGGGGGTGGCGCCGGTTGGGAGGGTATCGTTGGCGCCATTGCTCCGGGCGACGGCTCCGCGGGCGGCGACGAGGCTGGCGCAGGCAGCGGCGGCGGAACGTCCTGCGACCAGCCCGCCGAAACGAATATCCAAAGGACCGACGACGCGAGAAAGAGAACTGCGCATATTCATGGCGGGGAATTACAACAAATTCGCCACCGCAGCGAAAGATCAATTTCGTACGTCGTGACGTACTTACCTGTCAATTTGGCACCCGCGATGCCTTGATCCCTAAATAGATGGTCTTCCCAAAATTTCAACACATTTCGTAATGTGTTCACAGACAATGCTTTGCGACGTTTTCAACCCCCTTTGGCACACCGCTTGCTTCCCTACCGTCCCCAAACGTGGTCGGCTGCCAAGTTTGGTCGTGGTATGCCGCCAATGAGCCAAGGCAAAAAAGGGAATAAATTCCGTTCTACGAAGACCACGGGATGAGTTCCGTTCTACTAAACGCTTAAGTGTTCAAGCCCGCAACAGGAGGATTCCACTGTGGCAAAACAGATGGTGTATGAGGACGAAGCTCGGCAGCCGCTGGCCGCCGGTGTCAGCAAGTTGGCCCGGGCCGTCGTGACGACCCTGGGACCCCGGGGCCGGAACGCGGTCCTCGACAAGGGCTGGGGCGCCCCCAAAGTCACCAAAGACGGCGTGACCGTCGCCGAAGAAATCACCCTGGACGACCCCCAAGAGAACCTTGGGGCACAACTCGTCAAAGAGGCCGCCTCGAAGACCAATAAGATTGCCGGCGATGGCACGACCACGGCCACCGTGTTGGCCGAGGCCCTTTACCGCGGGGGCCTGAAAATGGTCGCTGGCGGGGCCGATCCCATGTCGCTTTCCCGCGGACTGTCCAGGGCGGCAGAAGCCGTCGTTGCCGCCGTCGCCAAGGCGTCCACGGCGATCAACGAAAAGAACAAGAAAGAAATCAACCAGGTCGCCACCATCGCCGGCAACAACGATCCGACGATCGGCGCCGTGCTGGCCAATGCCTTCATGCGGGTCGGCAAAGACGGCGTGATCACGATCGAAGAAGGCAAACAGTCGGAGACCACCGTGGAAGTCGTGGAAGGCATGCAGTTCGACCGCGGTTATCTCTCGCCGCACTTCGTAACCAACCAGGACGAACAAGTCGTCGAGCTGGAAAAGCCGCTGGTGCTGATCCACGAGGAAAAGATTTCCAGCGCCAAGAGCCTCGTACCCCTGCTAGAGGCCGTCAGCCGGGCCAGCAAGCCGCTGTTGATCATCGCCGAGGACGTGGAAGGCGAGGCCCTGGCAACCCTCGTGGTCAATAAGATGCGCGGCATCCTCAACGTTTGTGCGGTCAAGGCCCCCGGCTACGGCGATCGCCGCAAGGCAATGCTGGGCGACATCGCCACACTGACCGGCGGCAACGCCATCTTCAAAGACCTCGGCGTGCAGCTTGACTCGGTCAAGCTCTCCGACCTGGGCAGCGTCGATCGCGTGACCATTACGGCCGACGACACCACCATGGTCGGCGGCAAGGGTGACAAGAAGGCCATTTTGGGCCGGGCCGATCAGATCCGCAAGGAAATCGAGACCACCACCAGCGACTACGACAAAGAGAAACTCCAGGAGCGGCTGGCCAAACTCTCCGGCGGCGTCGCCTTGATCAGCGTCGGTGCCGCCACCGAAACGGAAATGAAGGAGCGGAAGTTCCTCCTGGACGACGCTCGGGCGGCCACCAAGGCCGCCTTGGAGGAAGGTATCGTTGTCGGCGGCGGCGTGGCCCTCCTGCGTTGCGAGAAGGCGGTCGATGCGCTGCAACTCCAAGGCGATGAGGCCCTGGGTGCGAAGATCCTTCGCCAAGCGCTACAGGTCCCACTGAAGGCCATCGCCGACAATGCCGGCCAGGATGGCCCGGTGGTCGTCAATCGCGTCCGCCAAATGAAGAAGAACGAGGGCTACGACGCCGACAGGGATACTTTCGGCGACATGCTGGAAGCGGGCATCGTGGACCCGGCCAAGGTCGTCCGCATCGCCTTGCAGAACGCCGTGAGCGTGGCCAACCTGCTACTGAGCACTTCCTGCATCATCACCGAGATTCCCAAGAAGGACGACGGCAAGGCCGGCGGACCTGGCCCAGGCCAGGGCATGGGAGGCGGCATGGGTGGTATGGGAGGAATGGGAGGCGGCATGGGTGGCATGGGCGGCATGGGAGACATGGGTGGCTTCTAGTCCAACTGTCCCCTCGCCGGGCACCGTGCGCAGCATGGTCGGGGAGAGGGTTAGGGTGAGGCCCTCACCCCCTGCCCCTCTCCCAAGAGGGAGAGGGGAGCAATACATCAACAATCTATAACCAAGATTCACAGGAGAACTACAGGATCATGGCAAAAGACAGCATCAACTTGCGTCCCTTGGACGATCGCGTCGTGGTAGAGCCCAAGGAAGCCGAAGAAGTGACCGCGGGCGGCATCGTCCTGCCCGATACGGCCAAGGAGAAGCCCCAACGCGGAACCGTGGTTGCCGTCGGCCCGGGAAAGCTTTTGGACAGCGGTGAGCGCGGCACGCTCTCGGTCGGCGTCGGCGACGAAGTCATTTACGGCAAGTATTCCGGCTCGGAAGTCGAAATCGATGGCCGCGAGGTCAAGATCCTCCGCGAGACCGATATCCTCGCAAAAGTCGTCAAGTAAGCAAACACACCCGAATAAGGAACCGCCAACGTGGCTAAACAACTGCTATACGATGATCAGGCCCGGAAGCGCATGCTTCGGGGTGTGGAGAAACTGGCCGACGTGGTCGCCGTGACCCTGGGCCCCACCGGTCACAACGTCATTCTCGACAAGTCCTACGGCGGTCCGACCGTCACCAAGGACGGCGTCACGGTGAGTAAGGAAGTCGATCTGGAGGACCGCTTCGAGAACATGGGCGCCAAGCTCGTCAACGAGGTCGCATCGAAGACCTCGGACTTGGCGGGCGACGGCACGACGACCGCCACCGTCCTGGCCCGCGAGATCTTCCGCGAAGGCCTGCGGAACATCACGTTCGGCACCAACCCGACGGCGGTCCGCCGCGGCATCGAGCGAGCCGTCGACGCGGCCGTCGAGAACCTCCGCACGATGGCCAAGCCGGTGAGCGGCCCGGAGGATATCGCCCACGTAGGCGCGATCAGCGCCAACAACGACCAGGTGATCGGCAAGCTCATTGCCGAGGCCATGGCCAAGGTGGGCAAGGACGGAGTGATCACCGTGGAGGAAGGCAAGACGGCGGAAACGACCTACGAGGTCGTCGAGGGCATGCAGTTCGACAAGGGCTACCTGTCGCCCTACTTCATTAATGACACGGCCACGATGAGCGTCGAGTTGGAAGACGCCCTGATCCTGATCCACGAGAAAAAGATCAGCAATATCCGCGACCTGATTCCTCTCTTGGAGAAGGTCGCGCACGCCGGCCAAGCCGCTGCTGATCATTGCCGAGGACGTCGAGGGCGAGGCCCTCACCACCCTGGTGGTGAACAAGCTCCGTGGCGTGCTCAACCTGGTTGCCGTGAAGGCCCCCGGTTTCGGAGATCGCCGCAAGGCCCTGTTGGCCGACATCGGCATTCTCACCGCCGGCACCGTGATCAGCGAGGATCTCGGCTTGAAGCTGGAGAACCTCACGCTGGAGCAACTCGGGCGGGCGAAGAAGATTTCGATCGACAAGGACCACACGACGATCATCGAAGGCGCCGGCAAGCCGGCCGACATCAAGGCCCGCGTCGAGCAACTCAAGCGGCAGATCGATACCAGCGACAGCGACTACGACAAAGAGAAGCTCCAGGAGCGTCTGGCCAAGCTCTCCGGCGGCGTGGCGGTGATTTCGGTCGGCGGCAGCACCGAGGCCGAAATGAAGCAGACCAAGGCCCGCGTGGAGGATGCCTTGCATGCCACCGCGCGGCCGCCGAGGAGGGCCTGCTGCCCGGCGGTGGCGTCGCCCTGTTGCGTTGCAAGGCCGCGGTCGAGAAGGCCCGCGGCAGCGCCAAGGGCGAGGAGAAGGTCGGCGTGGACATCATCTTGCGGGCGTTGTCTGCTCCGATCAAGCAGATTGCCCAGAATAGCGGCATCGACGGATCGGTGGTGGCCGACGAGGTCAGCCAGAAGGCCGAGAATATCGGTTTTGACGCCTATTCGGGCAAGTATGTCGACATGTTCAAGGCGGGCATCATCGACCCCTTGAAAGTGGTCCGCACGGCGTTGCAGAACGCCGCCAGCATCGCCGGACTGATGTTGACCACAGAAACCTTGGTTACCGACCTGGACAAAGACGACAAGAAGACTAGGGTTGAGGGATCCGTCCGCTGATCGCGGCGGTGGCCCGGCCGGCAATCCGATGGCATTGAAGCGCGGGGCCACCTCCGACCCGGGGTGGCCCCGTTTTTTTATTGAAGCCCGACGCGCAAGCGAGGAATCGGCTTTCTCCGCTCGCTAGCGCAAATTCCTCGCTTGCGCGTCGGGCTTCAATGTTGAAAAACTGCCATAACAGTCTAAGCGTCGAGCAGGCTACAATATATGGTAACGATGGCTGACAAACGCGACTATTATGAAATTCTCGGCGTCGATCGCTCTGCAACCAAGGAGCAGATTTCCGACTCCTACCGCAAACTGGCCCTGAAGTATCACCCCGACCGCAATCCGGGCGATGAGACGGCGATTGCCAAGTTCAAGGAGGCGGCCGAGGCCTTCGAGGTGCTCAACCATCCGGAAAAGCGGGCCAAATACGATCGCTACGGTTTCCAGGGCCTGCAGGGCAACGATGCGCCGCACTTCCACGATGTGGGCGATATTTTCGAGGCCTTTGGCGACGTCTTCGGCGAGGGCCTCTTCGGCGATCTCTTCGGCCACGGCCGTGGCCGCCGGTCCCGCAAAGGCGGCGACGTGCGCTGCGAAGTAACGCTCGACCTGATCGAAGCGGCCAACGGCGTAACGAAGGTTATCGAGTTCGACCGGCATTTCGCCTGCGAGACCTGCGGCGGCTCGGGCGCCAAACCGGGCACCAGGCCGGAGAGGTGCCCCTACTGCGGCGGCAGCGGCCGAGTCGTTCAGGCCAGCGGCTTCTTTTCCCTGCAAACGCCCTGCCCGTCCTGCCGGGGCGACGGCCGCGTGATTCGCGAGGTCTGCCCGGCCTGCCGCGGCACTGCTTACGTGCCCCGGCACGTCAGCCGCAAGGTGCCGATTCCCGCCGGCGTGGACAACGGCACGCAAGTCCGTGTCAGTGGCGAGGGCGAGCCGAGCACCTCCGGCGGGCCGCCGGGCGATTGCTACTGCCTGATTCACGTCAAGGAACATCCGTTGTTCCATCGTGAAGGTCGCGACCTGGTCTGCCACGTGCCGATCGGTTACTCGCAGGCCACCCTGGGCGCCACGATCAAGGTCCCCACGCTCAATGGCGCGGAGCAGATCGAAGTGCCGCCGGGCACGCAGCCCGGCGAAGTCTTCACGTTGCGCGGCCGGGGCATGCCCGACGTCCGCTATCGTGGCCGTGGCGACCTGCACGTGCAGATCACGGTCGAGGTGCCCAAGCGGCTTTCCGACCGTCACGAGCAATTGCTCCGCGAGTTGGCCGAAATCGAGAATGCCGACGTTTCGCCGAAGCGCAAGAGTTTTTTCAACAAGATCAAGGACTTGTTCCACGCGGAAGAGGACACGTGAGGGTTTTACCATGAGCGATGAAAGCACTAACACCAGGAAAGAGACCGCACCGTCCCCGGCGGCCAATCCGGAATCAGCCTTAGGCAACGGCGCCGCGGACGGCGCGCCCGAGACTAGACAGGAAAATCCTTTGGACCAGTTGCGCAACGACCTGGAAGCCGCCAAGGAGCGCGTGCTCCGCAGCCAAGCAGAGTTGGAGAACTACCGCAAGCGGGCTGCGCGCGAGATCGACGAACATCGCCGCTACGCCAATCTGCCGCTGATGCACGACTTGCTGCCGGTGTTGGACAACATCGAGCGGGCGATTGCCGCCGCGGAAAAAACACACGACGTGGCCGGTTTGCTGGAAGGCGTGAAGTTGGTTGCGCGGCAGTTCGAGGAAACCTTCGCGCGGCACCACTGCCTGAGGATCGGGGCCCTGCACTTGCCGTTCGATCCGCACCTGCATCACGCGATTTCGCAGCAGGCGACGGATGAATTTCCACCGAACACCGTGGTGCTCGTGGCCCAACCCGGTTTCCAGTTGTACGATCGTGTCGTGCGGCCCAGCCAGGTAATCGTATCGCGCGCCCCCGACACCGAACCCACCTCGTTAGATCCATGAGTTTCACCAAGTCCCAAGCCTTCCGGAGCCCCCGATATGCCGACCTATGACTACGTGTGCGATGCCTGTGAGCACCAGTTCGAACTATTCCAATCGATCAAGGACGATGCGAAGAAGCAGTGTCCCGAGTGCGGCAGGAAGAAACTTCGCCGGCTGATCGGGCCGGGTGCGGCGATCGTCTTCAAGGGTTCCGGTTTCTACGCGACCGACTATCGTAGCGAGTCCTACAAGAAGGCCGCCGCCGCCGACAAGCCGGCCAGTTCGTCCACTTCCACGGAGAAGGCCGGCGAGAGCAGCGGCGGGAAGAAGGAAAAGGCCGGGAAGAAGTAGACGGGGAGCGGGGAGCAGGGAAGAGTTGCCGGTTGACCGTGAACGAACTATAGTACTGAGTACTCAGTGCTCAGTACTCAGTGCTCAGTACTGAGTGCTCGGTACTCAGTACTGTCTAACGCCCACCATCCACCCTGCCCAGCCATCATCGAAAGAAAAACACCATGTTCCGTCTCGCCACAGGTATCCTTCTCGCCGTCCTCGCCGCGACCAACCTGGCCCAGGCCGAAAACCCCATGGCGATCAAAGTCCTGTGGTGTACGGGCGGAGGTTTTCACGACTACAAGGGCCTCCAGCCAATCCTCACCAAGGCCATCCAAAAACACTCGCCGCTGCCCATCAGGTTCACGGCCTCGACCGATCCCAGCGACTGGGCCAAGCCGGGTTTTGCCGATAACTACGACCTGATCGTCCTTTTCTTTACGCAACACGATCCGACCGGAAAGTCCATCGTCGATAACATCGCCAAGACGATCCACGACGGCAAGCCGGCCGTGGTGATTCATGGCACGCTGCACTCCTATCGCGAGCTGAACCACGATCGCGACGCCTTTTGCGAGGCCCTGGGGTTGACTTCCGTCAAGCACGATAATCCCAAGGAAATTGCCACCAAGAAGGTTTCCGATCACTGGATCGTGGCCGACTGGCCGGCCGATTGGAAGACCGCCCGCGACGAACTGTATCAGAACATCAAGTTCTGGCCCAACGCCACGCCTCTGCTGACGGCGTATAGCGACACTTCGCGAAAAGACCACGTGGTGGCCTGGATCAACCACTATGGCAAAGGCCGCGTCTTCGGCACCACGCTCGGCCACGGCAGCCCGACCACCGACATGGAAAGTTATCACAAGCTGCTGGCCAACGGCCTGCTCTGGGCCTACGGCTACGAGAAGAAATAGCGTCGCGTTCCATGAGCCTGCGCCACTGCCCCATGTGTGAGCGTCTCTTCGATCCGGAACAAAGTCCGGCATTGCCGTTTTGCAGCACCCGCTGCCGCCTGGCCGATTTGAATCGCTGGCTCAAGGAGGGCTATGGCCTGCCCTACGAACCGGCCGAGGACGAAGAGCGGCCGGCCCCGCCGGAAGAGAAAGACTACGGAGAACCATGAAGCGAAAACTATCGCTCTTGCTTAGTATTTCCTTGGCGTTGGCGTCGTTCGCGGCAGCCGAGGTCATCGCCAAGATCGGGCCGACGCCTTATGTCGTCCAGCCGGCTCTTGCTCCGCTGAGATTCGGTACGGTCCGGCCCCGCGGCTGGATCCTGGAACAGATGCGCCGCGACCTCAAGGATGGTTTCGCCGGTCATCTTGACGAACTCTGCCACGAGGCGTCGAGCGACATCTTTCGTTTCCGGCCGCAACCGGCCGGGAAAGCCCAACGCCGGCAATGCCGCCGGCGATGCCTGGTGGAACGGCGAGACGGAAGGCAACTGGCGCTGCGGCCACTTCATGCTCGCCTGCCTGACCGGCGAACCGGCGGCGATGAAAAAGGCGAAGGATTACGCGGACCACATCCTCGCCGCGCAGGATGCCGACGGCTATATCGGCATCTTTTCGCCCGAGCTGCGCTACCAGGGACACGGTGAATTGTGGACGCAAACCTGCCTGTTCCGCGGCCTGCTGGCGTATGCCGAAGCCAGCGGCGATCCGCGGATCTTCCCGGCGGTCCGACGGGCCGTGGACCGCACGATCGAAGGGTATGCCAAATGCAAGCAAATCCTTTTCGCCCAGCACGACCACATGTATCACGGACGTGCTGGAGCAGCTTCACGCCAGGACCGGCGATCGGAAATATCTCGACTTCGGATTGCGTCTCTACCGTGAATGCCCCCGCCTGACGGAATTTCTCCAGACTCCGGAGATCAAGCAGGCGAACGGCCGGACCGTGTTCAATCGTTGCTTCTCGGACGGCCATGGGGCAACCGTCACCGAGTCCATGCGCCTGCCGCTCTGGTTCTGGGTGGCAACGGGCGATCCGCAATACCGGCGGATCGGGGCCGGGGCGCGTTGCGGCCATGGATCATTGGATCATGCCCAGCGGCGCCCTGGTCAGCATGGAATCGGTGGATCATCCGCCGCAACCGTGGGACGTGGGGTACGAGTATTGCACGATCCTCGAACGCGAATCCACGTTGCTCAGCGCCGCCCGCAAATTCGGCGATGCCGGTCTACGCGGAAGCGGTGGAGCATCTCTGGTTCAATGCCGCTCAGGGTTCGCGGGTTCCCGACGGCAGCGGCGTGCTCTATTGTTCCCCGGAGAACCGGCTGTCGGTGGATGACGAGATTGGCCATCGCCAGCGATTCTCGCCCACGCATCAGCAAGTCGCCGTTTGTTGCAACCCCAACGCCACGCGCGTCGCGGCCTATTACATCGCCAATATCGTGGATGCGTCCCGAGCGGCGCCGAGCCGGCCATCGCCGCCATGCTCTACGGCCCATCGGAGTTGACTGCCGAGATTGCCGGCGCCGCCGTGTCCATTGCGGAAAAGACGCTCTATCCCTATGCAGGCGACGTGGAACTCACGGTGCGCCCCTCCCAGCCGGTCACCTTCTGCCTGTGGCTGCGCAATCCATCCTGGTCGCGCGACACGCGCGATTGTTTGCCCCGGTGCGGAAATCCGGCTGGCCAACAGTTTCTGGCAGGTGCGAAAGAAATGGAACGCCGGCGACAATGTAGCGATCCGATTCGACCAGGCCATCCGTGCGGTGCCGGCTGTCAACGGCGAAATCGCGCTCCAGTACGGCCCGCTGCTGTACGTATTGCCGGTCCGGGGCACGACCAAGACCGTCAAGACCTACAACAGGCCCGGCTTCGAAGACTACCTGATGTCGGCCGACAAGGATGTGGATACCGAAGCTGGCCCTGCCGGCATCGCAACGAGCCGCCGGTTTTGGCTTCACGCCGCAACGAGTCAAGGTCCGCAAGCGCGCGAATCCCGACCGGCCGTTGGATAACCCGCCGATAGTCCTGAACCGGCAAGCTCGTCCGTGAACTCGACGGCACGCTCGTGCCGGTCACGCTCGTGCCGATCGGCGCGGAAAGCGCCCGGCTGCGACGAGTGACGTTCGCAGTTATACCGCGAGCCATGAATTAACCGGCTCTAGTGCTGCTGCCCGGCGCAAGCGGTGTGTCAAGTCATCTGCGTTTTCGTGCCCAGCGAATCCGCAGCAGGAATACCACCACGAGCACAGGTATCAGGAGGATGCCGATCCAGGGCGCCAGGGCCACGAGCAGATACCGATACAGTTTGTACGGTGGAAACCAGTGCAGCGGTGGAACCGTCCCATGCGCGGCGGACCCGCGTGGCGTAAGTGACAGCCTCCTCGGGCACGTAGTCCTTGATCTCGCTGACGTCCAAGTTCACCGTGCTCATCGTCGTCAAGCTGCCGAGGACCCGAAGCCGTCCCTCCATCTGCTCGATTTCCCCTCGTACCCGCGTAAGCTCGCGCTCCACGGTCAACACCTCGTCCAGCTTGCCCGCGGCCTTGGAGAGGAGTTCCAGCAAGCGGGTCTCTTCCTGCTTCTTGTTGCGGATGTGGGCCTCAACGTCGTAATACTCCTCGGTCACGTCTTGGGAGTCGGAGGTGACGTTCTGGACCTCGCCAAGCTCCCGCGCGGCGGCGAGGAATGCTTCATAGCGGTCGGCCGGCACGCGTAGGGTCCATTGCCCGCGGCGGGGCGAGCCCGGCAACCCGGTGATCTGGGACCGCGCGACGTAGGCGCCGAAACGGCCCACGAGGGCCTCGACGTTCTGTGGGACGGGATCGAAATTTTCGACAACCAGGTTGACCGTTGCCGTGTATATGATCTTGCGCTGCAGGGCGTCGGCGCCGGGCGGCTGCGACGATTTTGCCTTTTTCTCCGCGACGGATTCAGAGGAGAGAACCAGATTTCGCGGAGCCGACTTGTCGCCTCTTCTGCCGGGATCGACGGGGGCCGCTGCCCTTTTTTCCATTTCACCACAGCCCGCGATGACCAGAAGCAAAAACCAAGGTACTACCCGGCGCATCGTTCACCTCGTTTTCTCGTGCAACGGATTCTGCGGCAAATCTCGAACCGATTTGCTATCTATTAGATACGGAACGCAGGGCAATTATTCCCCGATTTTCTATTCCGAGGTTTTTTCCTCCTTCTCCACTTGCTTCGGCTTGGCCCGCGATAGAACCTGGATCTGCGTGGCAAGATTGTCAAACGTCCGGCACGACCTCCAGCACGTCGACGCCGGGAACGAAGACGACTTTGTGAATCATGTTTCCTTTGAGGATCGACAAGAGCGCGGTCCGCTGCTGTTTGTCGTCGCCATTCATGATTCCACATGAATCCCCCTCGCTGACAACCCAGCCGTGCTGCCCCCATTTCCACTTGGAACAGGAGCGCAAGCAGGTGTTTGTCAACCGCAGAATCCCAGGCACGTTCGGGTGTTCGCTCTTGAGCCGAGCCAATTCCGTTTCAAGACGGTCTAGTTGTTCATCCGGCGTCACTATTTTCCCCTTTCAGGATAGACATTGACTGTAACACGGCCAGAGGACCATCGGCAAGGAGATCGACGCGGATAGCCGGGAAGTTATTCTTCGGTCCACCCTAACTTTCCCGGCCGGCCACCGCCTTCTTCGCGCCAACAACTCCGGCGGCTCGCTGTCCACAGGATTCAGGCCCGTGGCGAATTGCAGTTCGTTCATCGTCTTCTCGGTATCGAGCATGCTCGAGGCGACGTGGTCGACCTCGCTACTGATGAACTCCGGCTCTTGCCGGTTCACGGCCATCTCGCTCAGCGAGCGGATCTTGTTCTCGAGGCGGTCGATTTCCACGTCGACCAGTTGATAGTTCTCGCGGGCCTTGTTCAAGTTCTCCAACCGCGCGCGGCTCGTCTGCAAATTGTCGTCCAACGCCGCGCGGAACCGCTGTTTGGCCGAGTCGCCGCTGTCGGGCGGGAGTTGCTTGATCTGTTGCTCCAACCTGGCAATGCCCTGCTGGATCTGGTCGGCGCTGGTCTTCTTGAGGAACTGCGAGAGGGCGTATTGCGTGTAGAGCAGCCGCAAGTGGATCCAGAGCAGGCGATCGAGGCCGGTCAACTGGAACTGGTCCAAGGGCGCATCGACGGCCCCGATGCCCGGCCGCTTGAGCTCCATGGCGATCTGCCGCAATTCCACGCACTGGTTGCGGAGCGTCTGAAAGCGGTGCAAAATTTCCGGCGGCAGCGTCTTCATGATGTGGTCGAGCGTCTGCTGCTTGGCCTCGGAACTCGTTTCGCGGAGGACCTTTGCCTCCTGGGCGTCCACGTATTTCTGGAACTTCGGATGCGATCCCAGGAGGGCGACGTAGGCAATCTCGCAGGCCGCGACCAGCGGGAAGACGACGTCGGGTACACTCAAGAGCGCGAATGCCGTGCCGGCGAGAAAGGCCAGCAGGTTCCAGTGGTTCAGGAATGCGGTTTTCAGATACTTCATGGCGGCAGATCTCGGCAGGATGGACCTCCCGCTCCGTCCTGACTCTTGTCGACGGACTGGGAAGTCCATCCTCCGGTTGATTAGAACAGAAGGCGCGGGAAAAAACAACGATTTTGTACCCGAAAGTCCGGATTTCTCTGTCGAAAGTTTTCCTGTCATGCGCTGCCTGACAGGGCATTCGTACGGTGCTACCGGGGGCAGCGACGGAAAGGTGGGAATTTCCGCGTGGATTCTCGGCGCCGGCCAATCTCACGGCCGAAGTGGGCCGTCGATCGGTACGCGATCTGCAAGCGGGCATTGTCGGCTCGTCTCTACCTGTTAGAATAGTCCGCGTTGGAAAAACATTTCGAGAAAACAGAATAAGGGAACCCGCAATGGCAGACGCCACGTATCAGAAGATTCAATTAGTCGGCACTTCCACCAAGTCGCTCAGCGACGCTATTTCCGTGGCCGTGGCCAAGGCCGCTCAGATCATCAAGGATCCCACCTGGTTCGAGGTGATCGAGCAGCGCGGGGCTATTTCCAACGGCAAAATTCAGCAGTTCCAAGTAACCATTTCCGTCGGCGGAAGGATCGAGTAGCCCAATCACCCCCGCACAAACGGATTCCCAACCTTCTCCTGGCCCACGGTAGTTGCCGCGCCATGGCCGGGCAGCAAGATCGTGTCGTCCGGCAGCGTGAATATTTTCGCACGGATGCCGGCCGCCAACTGCTCGAAGTCCCCATCGTAAAAGTCTGCCCGTCCTACGCTGCCCTGGAAGATGACATCGCCCACAAACACCAAATTGGGGGTATTGTCCTTCCAGATGAGGATCACGTGCCCCGCTGAATGACCGGGGATTTCCCGAACCTCCAGGTCAAAGCCGGCAGCGGAGACTCGGTCTCCCGCACGGATTGTCCGGTCAGCAGGGGGGCTCGCGATCGCTCGGCCGTAGCGGGCGGAAAGATTCAATTGGGGGTCAGTAAGCTTGGCCGCGTCGAGGTGCCCGACGATCAATGGGCAATCGGGCCAACGCTGCTTCAGCGCGCCGTTGCCGGCAATGTGGTCGCTATGACCATGGGTGTTGAAAATCGCTGCCGGCACGATCTGCTTCTCGTCCAGCAGGGCGACGATCTGTTCCGGGCCGTATCCCGGATCAACCACCAGGCAGTCGTTGCGGTCTTTTAACCGCAAGACGTAGGTGTTTTCGTCGAATGGCGCGGAAACCACCCGATTGAGCTCGAATTGTGCTTCTTTCACAAACTGGCCTCCCTGTTTCTCGATTTTCGTGATAAGCTATGCCGCTAATTATGGTGCCGTCAGTCGTACCGGCAGACGATTACGAAGAACCGACGTTCTTCGTGAAAACATTGTAATCCCACTGCCCGGAAGATGCGATAACGTCGAAGAGGACCGTGCTGACGGAGGCTCGGGAGGCAGGCGGACCAGGCCCCGTGTAGCAGGGAGCCCTGGAACGCAAGGATCAAGGAGGGTTTTTCAATGTTGTTGCAAGGATGGAACAGTCGCGGCTGCCTGGCAGCCTTCTTCGCTTTTCTCACGCTGACCTCAACCGCTGGCGCCCAGGCGCCGGTTGGCCAGCCCCAGCAGCCTCCTCCGGCGGGCGGACCCGCTTATCGTGTGGCCGAACGGACCGACACTTCGACGCAGAATATCAACACGTCCCAGTTGCGGCCGGGCAACCCGAATGAGCACCCGCTCATGCCCGCCCTGCGTTGGGCCCGGGAAGGCCTGGTGGGGATCGAGAAGATCCAGGACTACACGGCCACGCTGATCAAGCGCGAGCGGATCGGCAACACGCTCGGCGAAGATCAGTACATCGCCCTCAAGGTCCGCCACAAACCGTTCAGCGTCTATCTGAACTTCCTCGGTCCCACCGCTCTCAAGGGCCAGGAGTGCCTGTACATCGAAGGGGCCAATGCCGGCAAGATGTGGGCTCACGGCACCGGCATCCAGGAGAGGATGTTCGGCACCGTTTCGCTGCCCCCGGACGGCAACCTAGCCATGCGCGGCCAGCGCTATCCGCTCACGCAAATCGGCATTCTAAACCTGACCCGGCGGTTGATCGAAGTGGCCAACGAAGACGTGAAGTACGGCGAGTGCGAAGTGAAGTATTTCAAGGGCGCCAAGATCAACGACCGCATTTGCACCTGCACGCAAGTCATTCACCCCGTGCCGCGGAAGAACTTCCTCTTCAACCTCGCCAGGATCTTCGTTGACGACAACTTGAACATCCCCGTCCGCTACGAGGCCTACGACTGGCCCAAAGCGGCAGGCGGTGCGCCGGAGCTGATCGAGGAGTACACCTACCTCAACATGAAATTGAACGTCGGTTTGACCGACTCCGATTTCGACATCGACAACACGGCCTATCGCTTCCGCAAAGTGCGGTAGCGTCAGCATCTTGCCCGTGTCGCGTATATACTGAAAGGGACGGCAGCTTCAACTGCCGTCCCTGTCTTTTTCGAGGTGGTCCCCATGGGCAACACGACGGCGCCGCGAACGGTTGGGCGGATCTGCTATAATATCGCCTGGCGTGCCGGCCGCATCTTTCTGATCGTCTACCTCGTGATGCTTTTGCTGATGATGGTTTTTGAGAACTCGTTGATCTACTTCCCGAGGAATTACCCTGACGACGATTGGGCGCCCCAGGGACTCGCCGTGGAAGACGCCTGGTTTACCGCGGCCGACGGCACGAAGATCCATGGCTGGTACGTCCCGCACGCGAAGCCCTGGGCGGTCGTTCTTTTCTGTCACGGCAACGCGGGCAATATCACGCATCGCGCCGGAGTGATTCGCGAGTTGAACGACCGCGTGGGCGCCAGCGTGCTGGCGCTGGATTATCGCGGTTACGGCAAGAGCGAAGGCAAGCCCGACGAGCCGGGCGTTTTGGCCGACGCCCGGGCGGCCCGCACCTGGCTTGCGCAGAAGGCCGGCGTGGCCGAGAACCGGATCGTGCTTATGGGCGAGTCGCTGGGCGGGGCCGTGGCAGTGGATTTGGCCGCCGACGGGGCCCGGGCCTTGATCTTGGAAGATACTTTCAGCTCCGCGCCGGACGTAGCCGCGTTTCACTACCCCTGGGCGCCGGTACGGCTCTTGATGCGGACCCGATTCGATTCGGCGGCCAAGATCCGTTCGTATCACGGTCCGCTCTATCAGAGCCACGGTGATCGCGATTCGATCGTGCCCCTGCAATTGGCCAAACGCCTGTTCGACGCGGCCAACGAGCCCAAGCATTTCCTGCTGGTCACAGGGGCCGACCACAACGATCCGCGCAGCTTGTCGTATTACGACAAATTGCGGGAGTTTCTGGAAGGAGTTCCTCGATGATTTCCCGTTTCTTGAAAATCGCAGCGTTACTGGGCAGCGCGATCGTCACTTTGGGGATCGCAGCAAGGCCTGCTCTGGCGGCCGATCCGCCGCGCAAACCGAATATCGTCGTCATTCTCGTCGACGACATGGGGTTCAGCGACATCGGCTGTTACGGCAGCGAAATCCCCACGCCCAATCTCGACAAGCTGGCCGCCACCGGCCTGCGCTTTACGCAGTTCTATAATACGGCGCGCTGCTGCCCGACCCGCGCCTCATTGCTGACGGGCCTGTATTCGCACCAGGCCGGCATGGGACACATGACGGAAGACCGCGGCGAAGACGGCTATCGCGGCGATCTCAACAACCGCTGCGTGACCATCGCGGAAGTGCTCCGGCCCGCCGGTTATCGCACGGCCATGACCGGCAAGTGGCATGTTACGAAATACGTCACTCCCGCCAACGACGGGCAAAAATTCAACTGGCCGTTGCAACGCGGTTTCGAGCATTATTTCGGGATCATCCAAGGCGGTGCGGACTATTTCCAGCCCGATCCGCTGACTTCCGAGAACGAGCGCGTACGGCCAGGCACCGGTTTCTATACGACCGACGCCTTCGTGGATAACGCCATCCGCTTCGTGGACCAGGGCGACCCGGCGAAACCGTTCTTCCAGTACATCGCCTTTAACGCCCCGCATTTCCCGCTCATGGCGCCGGCGGACGAGATTGCGAAATTCCGCGGCAAGTACAAGATCGGCTGGGACCGCTTGCGCGAGCTGCGGCATGCCAAGCAACGCAAGCTGGGCGTGGTGGACGAGGCCTGGGCCCTGTCGCCGCGGCCGGCGGCCGTGGAGGCCTGGGACGATCTCTCACCGGCGGAGCAGGACCGCTTCGATCACATCATGGCGATCTACGCGGCGGTCGTGGCCCATATAGACCGCTCCGTGGGCCGCTTCGTGGATGCCCTCCGCGAGCGGAGGCTGCTGGACGATACGCTGATCTTCTTCCTCTCCGACAACGGGGCCAACGCCGAGAGCGGTCCCAACGGCCGGCTGGAGGGCAAGGAGCCCGGCGCGACGCAGTCGGTCGTCTTCGAGGGGCAATCGTGGGCGACGCTCTCCAACACGCCGCTCCGCCGCTACAAGCATTACAACCATGAGGGCGGCATTGCCACGCCGTTGATAGTGCATTGGCCCCAGCGGATCAAGACGCCCGGCGAGCTGCGGAAACAGCCCGGTCACGTGGTGGACATCATGGCTACTTGCGTGGACGTGGCCGGCGCGACCTTTCCGGCGGAGTTCCGCGGCCATCCCATCCTGCCCATGGAAGGCAAGAGCCTTGTGCCCGCCCTGGACGACAAGCCGATCGAGCGCGACGCGATCTACTGGGAGCACGAAGGCAACGCGGCCATTCGCGTGGGCGACTGGAAGCTGGTCCGCCTCGGACGCGGTGGGCCGTGGGAGCTCTACGATCTGAAGGCCGACCGCACGGAGCTGCACGACTTGGCCCGTGCCAAGCCGCAACTTGCCCGCGAACTTGCCGCAAAATGGGATGCCTGGGCGCAACGGGCACACGTCAAGCCCTATCCGGACGATGGGGCGAAGAAGAAGGGAAAGAAATGAGGTTCGTCCGACACAAGAATGCGCCGGAGGGCTTCGGTTTCGTTGTTTCACACAGGTTGACTTGGATTTCCCCGTCCCGTAGGGACGACTGAGAATAGCCCAGCGATTTATCGCTGGGTGTGAGTTCTAACAGAAACCACTAGTCCCGTAGGGACGATTGAAACTTAGTCCTCGGAGAACGGAACGGAACTGGCTTCCGCTCAATCGTCCCTACGGGACTGCATGGATTGTTGCGTTACGGTAACCCAGCGATGAATCGCTGGGCTATTCTCAAATGCTCCTCCGGGGCAGGAACTCGCCATGGTTAGCCGTCCAACCTTCTTCACCGACCTGGGCAAGCCAGGTGGGGTCGTACGTTACGGCTCAAACCGCAAGACTTGGCGCAGCGTCACCGGGCCCAACAGCCCGGATTCCTGCAACGGATCGCCCTTCTTCCAAAGCTTCCAGGAACTGAACGTGTAACGGCCGGTGGGGCTTGGCTTGCCTTCTTGGACCCAACTCGGCCAGCTCTTTAGCGTGCCGTTGGGGTTGCGATCGCAGTCGTCGGGGAGTTGCTCGTCGCCGATCTGGCGATTGATCCAAAGGTTGACGACCTTCACGTCGAGGACGTTCTCGCCCGGCTTGAGGGCCTTGGTCACATCCACGCGATAGGGTGGCTTCCAAGCGATGCCCAGGTCCTGGCCGTTGAGCCGCACCTCGGCCATGACCGCAACTTTGCCCAGGTCGAGATACCAACGCGCGTGGGGGAGCTTCATTTCCGCGGCGGTGACCTGGAAAGTGCGACGATAGCTGGCGGCCCCGGAGTAATACTTGATGCCCGCCTCCGGCCGCTTGCTCCAGTCTTCCAGCTTCTCGAACGTGACCTTGGCCGGCCCGCCCCACTTCGGGTCGAAGGCGACCTCCCACGGACCGTTGATTTCCTGGGGCTTGGCGAGGCTTCGCGCATCGATCTCGCGGCTGCGGCCATCGGCCATCTCGAACTCGTACTTGCCCGGATCCGTGATCTCGGCGCGCATGAGAAACATCGATACAGAACAAGAGTCAAGGCTGCAACCGGCGCTCTTGATGTGCTTAGCTGCCTCCGCCGCGTGGCGGAAGACCACGAACACCGATTCTGTCGGTTCCAGCCGTAGCGTTACGTCCGTGCAACCGTTTCTCTCGCAATACAGCATGATCGGCGTGATGTCGCCATTCTCGGGATCCCACAGTTCCGGTTGTTTGCCGGCAACGCGGAACGTACAGACCGCCGTGCGGTCTTCCGCCGCGGGGTTGGCCACGAAGTAAACGTCCGCCTCGCCAATCCGGCGGTGAATATAGCGCAGCGAACGATCGGCACGGAAATCCGGTGGAAGCCCGTGCTTGGCCAGCCACTGATGGACGGCTGTCATCGGCGGGAAGAACTCTTCTGTTGCGGGCGCCACGCCAACTTCGCCCCACGGCGCCATGCCCAGCGGACCAAGTTGCATGGCGGCCATCCAGCCCTCGCCAGCTTTCGCAATGGAGTTCCAACCTCGGGCAGCCCTCATCGAGGCTTCCCACGATTGATCGGTCGGCACCGCAATCGTGCGGCCGTCGCCGAGCTTGATCGAGAGCATGCCGATCAAGCCGGCCGGAGTCGGCTTGTCCGTCGTGTTGGTCGCATCCACCGCGATCAAATTCGCGCCCGACTGCAGCGCCGCGGCGACATTCATGGTATAGGCCTGGTGGAAGTCGTTGCCGGCCCCGACACGGCGGCCGTTGATAAAGCAGATGAATTCATTGTCGGCGGTCATTACCAATTGGGCGGAGGCGATGCGGCTGCCGGCCTCCAGGGTCACGACGCGGCGGAAGTATCGCTTGCCGGGCGGGGCGGAGACCGCAGGGTTTCCTTCCTTGTACCAGATCCATTTGGCGGAGCCGAACTCCGGCTCTTGGCCGGTCACTCCCGCGGGCGGCGGGTTCAACTCGCCGCCCCAGAGGATGCAGCCCTTGCCCACGTGCCGCTCGCTCACTACCGCCGGCGCGGCGTCGGCGCCCCAGATGTCGGTGGCAAGCGTCTTGACCTCTTCATCACAGGCCGGGTAATTGCTCAGCCCCGGCGACTTCTGCGGACGCGACGGCGCAACCACCGTGGCCCCGGCCTCAACCAACTCTTTGATCTTGCCGAGCAGCGCCGGCGTCATCGTCTCCACCTGGGGCAGCACCAGGAGGCGATAGCTCATGCCATCGGGCAGCACAATGCGGCCGTCCTTCACGCTCATCCGCGTGAGCACGACTTCCGGCGTGCAGCCGTCGAAATTGTAGCCGCCGCGGACAAAGGACCCACTCATGGCCGTGGGCGGCGGCGCGAACCGCCGCGGCGCGCCTCGGGCTGCAGGTAGCAAACGTCGGCCACGAACCGCCCCTGCTGCAACAGGTACTGACAGCGGGCCAGGTATTCGTGCCACGCGCGGGATTGCTCCCACCAGGTCTGCGTCCGCTCGTAGTGCAGCCCCCAGGGGCCCATCGACATGCCCGGCGAACGGTTGGGGTTCGTCCAGGGCTGCATGGCGTAGCGATGGAAGACGAAGCGGCTGATGCCTTCGCAGAATGCCCAATCGCCGAGGTCTTTGATGTAGGCCGGGTGGCCCTGCCATTTCTCGGCGTCGGTCGCCGTAAAAGCCTCGGCGCCAAGGATCGGCTTGCCGTAGACGTGGGCCGCGGAGGCCATCTCGGTGCAACTGTAGGCCGCGCCGAACTTGGCCCACGACCAGAACTCCGCCATCGGCTCGTCGGCCTGTCCGGCGTAGGTCATTTCGTCGCACGGTACGCCGTCGTAGGCCTCGATCGAGAGTCGCAGGCCGTGGCGGTTGGCCAGCGTGCGGAAATGACCGGCGTAGTTCTCGACCAACATGTCGGAGACCGTTTGCCGCAGGTCCCACAGGAATCGTTCCGACACCTCCAGGCTATCGACCACGCGGCCGGTGAAGGTCGGCAGCAGCGGCAGGAGGTCGTAGCCGCGCCGCTTCTGGAATTCCTCGCGCATGCGGGGCGTCCAGTTCTGCGAGCCCGTTTCCCAACTGTCGATGTGGGTCGAGACCAGCACCCGGTCCTTGCCACTAAGTGGACGATTCTCGGCAATGAGCCGGCCCATCAGCTTGTTGAAGTGCAGTTCCGTCGCCTCTTTGCTGAGCTTGTCGCTTTCCAGCCCGCAGCCAGGCCCCGGCGCGGGATGATTGTCCACGCCGGTCGAGGTGTGGCCCAGTCGCAAGACGAGCCACTTGCCCGCCGGAACGTCCCACTTGAGTTTGCCGCCCGCATTCATCTTGGGCGTCAAATCAATGATGCGATCGCGGGGGATGACCGATTCGGCGGGCACGGACGCAAACCTGGCCCGTTGCGGTGGAAAGTGCTGGGGCGTGACCGATGACTTGCCCTGGATCGCTTGGATGCGGGCCTTGCCCTCCGCCGCCGGCATGGCCAGCACGGCGATGTCCTGGTAGAAATTGCGGACCGCTTGCGGCTGGGCCAACACGCCGTCAAACGATTCTGGTCCCTCGACGATCATCTCGGTCCAGACGACCCGCTGCATGGAGAGTTCCGGCGTGATCCACGGGCCGCCGCTGCCACACCAGCCCGCATCGTTGTTCATGTTGATTTGCAGGCCCAGGCGGTCCGCTTCCTTGCAGGCGTGCTGGAACAGTTCTCGCCACAACGGGCCGGCGAAATCGGCCGGCCCCTTCGGAGCGCCCTGGTCCACTTCCATATACAGAACGCCGCCGATGCCGACGCGTTGGAGCGCCTCAAAGTCCGCGGTGATACCTTCCTTCGAGAGATTGCCGCTCAGCGGGAACCAATAGACCCACGGCCGGGCCGATTGCGGCGGCCGAGCGAACCCCGCGGACAAGACGTCGGTGGACAAAGCGTCCGCGGCACAAGCCACGTTGGCAAACAACGCGGCCAACACGGTCAGGATGATGCGTTTCATGGAATCGTGCTCCTATGCCAAGCTGGTAGGGTAACTTGGGACGCTACTCGGTACGTCCCGAGCGGCGATCGTGTAACCATGGTAACACAGTGAAAATGTAAACGCCACCATCGAGCCAGCGTGCGTGGAGCAATGACAGGCGAATGCCCGTACCCACCTACAGGACTATATTAGTTCCCATCTGTAGAGTTATTGATTTGGTGAATTGGGTACGCAAGATAGTTAGGAAGCTTTTCTCACCGCCTAGTTAGGAGTGACAACCGATGAAATTGTTGACTTGCATCCCTTGTTTCGTACTTCTCTCGATAGCGCTTGTCGGTCATGGCCTTGGGGCACAGCCGCAAACTCCCGCGCCGACCGCGGAGACAATTCCGCTGGCGCCGGAGGCCCAACCGCAGCCGACTGTGGCCGCCACGGACACAGCCGCCAAGGTGGTCGTCCCGGGGCTGACCGAGCTGTTGGCCGATTCCCATTGCGGAGCGCGCTTGTGGGCCGCCGATCGCTTGGGAAAACTCGGTCCAGACGCGAAAGAGGCCGTGCCGGCCCTCACCCGGCTGCTCAAGGACGTAGAACCGGTTGTACGCCAAGCGGCCGCCGATGCCTTGGGGCGGATCGGTCCGGGTGCGGAGAAGGCAGCTCCGATGTTGGGCTCGCTGCTACGGGATCCGACCGCGGCTGTTCGCAAAGCGGCCGCCGCAGCCTTGATCCAGATCGGTCCCGCCGGCAAAGTGGCCGTGCCGGAGGCGACCGCACTGCTGGACGACCCGTGCTGGGACGTGCGGCGTCAGGCCGCCGATGCGCTGGGAGGAATCGGCAAGCCGGCGGAAAAGGCCATCCCGGCGTTGACAAGGCGTTTGGACGACTGCGATCCGGCGGTCCGAATTTCGGCCGCCGGCGCCCTGACCACGGTCTATCCTAAGAAGGAGACGGCCGTGCCCTACGTCGCGAAACTGCTGCACGACCCGCATCCCGGCGTTCGAGCCTTGGCCGCCGAATTGTTGGGAGAAGTCGGCCCCGTGTCGAAGCAGTCCATCTTGGCCCTCACCGCGGCGTTGAGCGATGGCGAGTACCGGGTGCGGATCGCCGCCGCAAAGGCTTTGGGTCAAATGGGTCCGGCAGCCAGCGGGGCCTTCTCGGCGGTCGCCGCGCTGCTGGGCGACAACGTCGACGACGTTCGCACCGAGGCCCTGGCGGCCATGGTACAGATCAAAGGCCTGTAATCCGGATTAGACGGCTGCCTGCTGCTTTCTCGCCAGCTTGAGCGCTTTGCAGTTCTCTCGACTGGAAAGTGACGCGCCGCCTTGTTAACATACAAGGACTATTGGCGCTCGGAGTCTATCCGGGCGGATTCGAACCGAGAAGTCCAGGATTTGGTGCCCGCCATGAAACGGAAGTGTTCTCTCGCTGTGGTTCTTGGAGGAATGTTGGTGTTTGCCGGCCGCGCTGCCGAGGCAGCGCCGCCGGCGATCTCGCCCGAGCAGCTTCGGGCCGATTGGCTGCGGCAGGAGGAACTCCGCGAGTCGCCCCAAGCGAGTCAGCCCGGCGGGGAAACTGTTCGCCCGGAAGACGACGCCCGGGGTGGGTGCGACGGCGTGAAAAATGGCGGCTGGGGGTTTCATACGGCCGACGAAGCGAATCCCTGGTGGCGGGTTGACCTGGGCCGGTCGATGGCGATCGAGCGCGTGTTGGTCTTCAATCGTTGCGACGGATTCGCCTCACGCGCCGCCCATTTGCTCGTGCTCACTTCCGACGACGACCGGACGTGGCGGCAGGTGTTCCAGAACCCTGGCGTCGTTTTCTACGGCCATAGCGACAAAAAGCCGTTGGAGATCAAACTCTCCGGGATCAAGGCCCGATACGTGCGGTTGCAACTGCCGGGCAAGAGCTATTTCCATCTTGACGAGGTCGAGATCTATCCGGTGGGCGAGTCGCGCAACGTCGCTTTGGGCCGTCCGGCGACGCAAAGTAGCGTAAGCACCTGGTCGGTCGCGCACGGCGAGAGCGCGACTGCGCCCGGCACATGTTCCACCGCGAAGGTCGTCCAACGCGGTCTTCGCCTGGCCGAAGACCTGGGCCGCCGCGGTGTGCCGGTCGCGGCCGACGTGCAGAGGCTTCGACAAATAGCCGAGCAATGGAAGCAACTTCCGCTTGGCGTGACGAAGGAGTTCCGGCAGAAACTGTTCCTCGAAGCTCGCGGCGCGGTCCGCGACCTGGCCCTCCGCAATCCGCTCTTGGATTTCGACAAGATCTTGTTCGTCAAGCAAGCCCCGGGACGTTTTCCCCACATGTCCGACCAATTCTACGGTTGGTGGTCGCGACCGGGCGGCGGAGTGTTTCTGCTGGAAGCGTTCAAGGGTAGCGAGCCCAAAGTCCGTTGCCTGACGGCCGACATGCCCGAGGGCAGCTTCATGCGGCCCGAACTTTCCTACGATGGCAAGAAGGTCCTTTTCGCCTACTGCAAATACTATGCGAAACTGGCCGACGAGCCCAACAAGGCGAGCAAGACCAATGTGCCCGAGGATGCGTTCTATCACCTCTTCGAGATGAACCTCGACGGCCGAGAGCGGCGGCAGTTGACCCACGGGCGATACGACGACTTCAACGGGGGCTATTTGCCCGACGGCAGCATCTTCTTCCTTTCCACGCGCAAGGGGCTGTCGGTGCAGTGCAGCAAGGCCAATACGGCGGCGACCGTCGAAGCCGATTTGCCGGACAGCTACGTTCGTTGCGGCGGCGACAACTATCGACCGGTGCCGGTCTTCACGCTGCACGGGATGGACGCCGACGGCGCGAACCTCCGCCCGCTTTCGGCCTTCGAGAACTTCGAATATACGCCCAGCGTGGCCAACGACGGCCGCATCCTGTACACGCGCTGGGACTACATCGACCGCTTCAACGGCAATTTCTTCAGCCTCTGGTCCACCAACCCCGACGGCACGAACACGCAATTGGTCTACGGCAACTACACCGCCCGGCCGCAGGTGAAGTTCGAAGCGCGGGCGATTCCCCATTCGCAGAAGCTGATCCTCACGGCCGGGGCGCATCATTCGAACATCGGCGGGTCATTGATCCTTGTCGACCGCAGCCGCGGGATGGAGGAAGCGGCGCCGATCGTCCGCCTCACGCCCGAGACGCCTTTCCCGGAAACCGAGATGTCGGTCGGCTTTTACTACGCCAATCCCTATCCGCTTTCCGAGGAACACTACCTGGTGGCCTGGAGCGACCGCAAGCTGCCGCCGCATTGCCGCGTCGACGGCACGGAACAAAACCCGATCAACGCCACGGGGTTGTATCTGTACGACGCCTTCGGCAACTTGAACTTGCTCTACCGCGATCCGCAGATTTCCAGCGGATGCCCGATCCCCGTGCGTGCCCGGCCCAAGCCGCACGCCTTTGCCAGCACGGTCCAGTGGGACGGCCAACAGGAAGGCAACTTCCTCTTGCAGAACGTCTATGAAGGGATGCCGGGCGTGGCCCGCGGCACGGTGAAACGGCTCCGCGTGGTGGGCGTGCCGCCCAAGACGCAGCCGAACATGAACCAGCCCAACATCGGCGTTTCCGGCGAAGATCCGGCCAAGTTCGTGCTGGGAACGGTGCCTGTCGAAGCCGACGGCTCGGCCTATTTCCGCGTGCCGTCGGGCGTGTCGCTGTTTTTCCAGGCCCTCGACGCTCGCGGCCTGGCCGTGCAAACGATGCGCAGCCTGACCTACGTGCAACCGCAACAGACGCTTTCCTGCATCGGCTGCCACGAATCGCGGGAAGCCGCGCCCGCGACGACCCACTTCCCCACGGCCCTCTCGCGCGGGCCGTCGAAACTGACGCTGGGGCCTTCCGGCTCGTGGCCGCTGCGGTTCGACCAGTTGGTGCAACCGGTGCTGGATCGATCGTGCGTCGCCTGCCACAAGCCGGGCAGCAAAGACCGGCAGGCCGCGCAGTTGGATCTAACGGCGCCGCAGTCGTATGAGAACCTCTTGAACTTCGGCGGCAAGGACCTCTACAACCTGGTCCGCGAGCGAGACCGTTCGCTGGTCGGCGAAACACCGGCGCGAAAGAGCAAGCTCTATGCCCTCTTGACGGCCGAAAAAGGACATGCCGGCGTGCGGGTCGACGAGGAAGACCTGCAACGGCTGATCACCTGGATGGACGTTTATGGACATCGCCAGGGGTATTACGACGCTGCCCAGGACAAGGCGCTCGAGCAGTTTCGCGAGAGGCTCGCGCCGATGTTGCAGACGGGGCCATAGGGACGGTGGAGAAGATGCAAGAAGGCAACCACGAAATACACGAAACACACGAAAAGGGAAAGACAGGAAGATCGGGGCACCCGGTACTCCGGGTCGGCAAGAAAATGGGGAAAAGGAAATGAATTGCATCTTCTTGTCGCCTGTGTGATCGCAGGCCGTCTTCCAGTTGAATTGCTTGGTTTTCTTTCGTGTGTTTCGCGTATTTCGTGGTTTCCCTCTTATCTTGATCATTCTTGAGGCGTCCGTGGTTCCCTGGGAATTCCTTAACAGCTCGCCAGTGCCCGGAGGCAAAGGAGAACTGCGTCTGTACAAGCGCGGCGAAGAATTCTCGATTAGGTTGGATCGTTGCGAGCTCATGAACAGCCGCATGCACGGCTCGGAGGATGCTTTGGCCGAACTGGCCTGCGCCAGGGTTGCCGACTGCCTTCGTCCCCGCGTCCTGATCGGCGGGCTGGGAATGGGGTATACCGCGGCCGCGGCATTGCAGCGACTCAGGCCCGATGGCCGGTTGGTCGTGGCGGAACTCGTGCCAGCGGTTGTCAAGTGGAACCGGGGACCGCTTGCCGATCTGGCTGGGCGGCCCCTGGAGAACGAGCGGGTCACGGTTCGCGAAGTCGATGTCGCGGAGATCCTGAAGACGGAGCACGGGACCTACGACGCCATCCTGCTGGACGTCGATAACGGCCCACAGGGTCTGACCCGGCAGGGCAACGACTGGCTCTACTCGCGGGCCGGACTGGAGGCAGCCTTTATGGCGCTTCGGCCCGCCGGCGTATTGGCCGTCTGGTCGGCCAGTCCCGATCGGGCCTTCGCGGAGCGCCTGCGCGAGACCGGCTTCGAGGTGGAGGAGGTGCAGGTGCGGTCGCGCGGTCCCCGCAAGGGAACGCGGCACACCGTTTGGCTTGCCGGGCGCGGTGCATGACATTCCAGTCCGGAAAGCCTTTTCCAGAACGTCCCATAGGGATGCCAGCCATTAGCCGTTGGTTGCGGAGCCTCGGTGACGCAACCACCGGTCCCGATTTACCGCGTTCGGCGCAAGAAGCGGGCCAGACATTGGCCCATTGGCCATACAATGGCTATTCATAGTTGACTTAATGGCCGATAGTAGTGTATAATGTCATTAAAGCCAGGAAGGAGACAACTCCATGTCCGCAAAACGCACGATGACACTCAACTTATCGGACGCCGAAATGGCCGCGCTCGACGCGCTAGCGCAAAAAAAAGAATTGAGCAAGACGGGGGTAATCCGTCAGGCGCTACGATTATTCCAGTTAGTCGATAGTCGCCTGGATCGTGGTGAAAAGCTTGTGTTTGAAGGGGATGCCGACAAGAAGAGCGAACTTGTGGTGCTCTAATGTCAACCAACGTGCTTATCAAGGACAAGGCGAACGGCGAGTTGGTAATGGCCACGCTAATTGAGGATGTCGATCCGGCCGAGTTGGTAATGGCTGAGGCGTCGTGGAAACCTGTTCGTGAGGCGGCTGTTTCGCGACTCTGCGGCCAAGGGTTAACCGATCCTCAGATTGCTGGGCAATTGCAACATGCCCACTGGAACTGGGTTGCAAAGATGCCGACGGTGCCGCTCTTGGCGCTGAAGTTTGTCGGCATCAAGCACGAAGGCCTATGGCAGGGGCTTTCGCTGCTCGACACAGCGAGAAGGACCGCTTGGCTTCCACCGGACCGTGGAAGGCCGCTGGTTTATGTCGATTACCTGGAGTCGGCTCCTTGGAATCTAGCGGATTTTGTGGCCCAGCCAAAGTACGGATTGATTGGTTTTCGGCTAATGGAGTATGCGGTTCGGTATAGCCAAGCGGAAGGGTTTCACGGACGTGTTGGGTTGCTTGCCCTCCCCCAAGCCGAGCAGTTCTATAGAAACGGCTGCGGCATGGTTCGCGTTGACCAGGCAGGGCAACATGGCATGGCCTGGTTTGAGTTCAGCCGCGAACAGGCTGCGGTTTTCCTGAGCGGAGGTGTCCAATGACTATTGAGATGAATAACGATCGTGCGTGGCTTGAGAAACTCGCAGAGCGCGAGGACCAAGGGGTTGTGTCGGCTGGAGGGTCGGTGGCCAGATCGTTGGAGCAGGAATCGGCGCCCTTCCTGCGACAGCCGCCGCGAGTTTTCGGCCAGTTGATTGAGTACGCGCGTCGAGAGCACGGGTTTACGTTGGAGGCCCTGGCTCGACAGGCCGACGTTGACTTGGCTGAATTAGTTGAGATTGAGCGCGATCCGAAAGCCGTTCCCGAGCCGCGGACCGTGCATCAACTGGCCGATGTCTTGGGGCTGCCGGTGGTAAAGCTCATGGTCCTGGCTGGACTTGCTCAGCCACGGGATGAAGGCCTTACGGAAGCGGCAGTCCGGTTTGCTGCAAGGTCTGAACCCTCGGCAAGACTTTCCGCGGCTGAAAAGGAAGTGCTGGAGGAGTTCGTCAAAGTCTTGTCCGGATCGGTTGGCGGGACGTGACCTGTTGGAAAATCAATTCTTACGTGATCCAGTGTCGGTGACATTTGCGCCGCGGCGCTCACTCGACCCGAACCCGGTCGTCCCGTGCTGGCGACCGATCTCGCCGAGCATGAGCCCGCCTTGATCTTCCGCAAGCGGTCAAGGTTCTCTACCCTGCCGGCCAGTTCCTGCTGGACGGCGGCCTCCCATACCGCCTTCTGCTGTGGCGTAAAACTCACGGCCACGCGTTTCTCCCCAACCGATTTCGCCTGAGCAAGTTGTGTCTGCTGTTCGGGTGTCCATTGCATGGTCACTCATCCACGTCGTACGCGGTGACTGGTTCAATCATTGGCGGGAATTATACCACGTTCGGGAGCGCCAGGCCGAGCGGAGAAGCCCAATTCGGACTACGCGACGAACTGGCATCGCGCGGAGCTGGCCAAGAAGCTGGACCGAGTAGCAGGGGGCCTGCGCAGGCTGATTGTCAGTAAATGACCATTTTACAACGATAACCCGTTAGTGGGACAATTCGAGGTATCTTCCAAAGGTAGGGGATGCGGGTAGGCTTGGTTTCTGACTGTCTGCGCGGATATCAGACAGATACCGCCACACTGTTTGGGGTATACATGCCAGAAATCCACGGAATAACTGCTTGCAAATATGTTTCAAATGCCATAAGATGGCTCTTACGAGCCAGTTCTTGCTTTGAGGAGCGGGTTTATGAAGCGATTGATGATCTTTGGAAAACTGCCGTTGCTCGTGCTCGGACTTGGTTTTTGGTCTAGTGCTGCCGTCGCGCAGACATTCATAACGCTTGACTACCCAGGCGGTACGGATACCCACGTTACTGGTATTGACGGAAACAATGTCGTTGGGCAGTACAATGATTCGAGCTACAACACCCACGGTTTCGTTTACAATTTATCGACATCGAGCTATACGGCGATACTAAATTATCCAGGGGCTACGAATGGGACGTATCCTGGTGGCATTTCTGGCAACAACATCGTTGGCTGGTATCAACTCTCCGATAACTATTTTCACGGCTTCCTCTACAACGAATCAGCCTACACGCCGCTTAATGATCCATTGGCAGGAAATGACTCTACTCTTGATGGCACCATTGCCACGGGTATTTCTGGCAATAATATCATTGGGTATTACAGGGATTCAGCAGGTGAGACCCACGGCTTCCTCTACAACGGATCAGTTTACACGCCGCTTGATGATCCCCTGGCAGGAAACAACCATAGCTATCTGTTTCAAGGAACCTATGCCCTTGGCATTTCTGGCAACAACATTGTTGGGGAATATGTTGACTCAAGTGATTTATATCACGGCTTCCTTTACAACAAGTCTACAGGGTCTTTTACAACTCTGGACGATCCTTTGGCGATAGGCTCTTGGGGCACAGGTGCCTTCGGCATGTCTGGCAACATTATCGCAGGGACGTACTACGTTTCGTTAGGTGGGGATGAGTCGGTGGTTCACGGTTTTCTATATGACGGATCGACTTACACGACTATAGACGATCCGAATGCACTGTACGGTACTTACATTCAGGGCATCTCTGGGAATACCGTGGTTGGGTGGTATGTTGACGGATCAGGTGACCACGGATTTGTGGCAACCATGCCCGAACCCAGCACCCTCACGCTCCTCGGCACGGCCTTGCTAGGGCTTGGCGTAGTTTATCTGCGGCGGCGAAGGGAACGGAATTCTCTGTCCGTCATTGAGGACTCAACTCTTTCCAGCGATGATGAAACAGGCCCAGCCATCTTGTCTTTGCCCTCTCGTTGGACGGAAACCATGCGAAGGGCAGCGTAAGTCAGAGGTGAACGCCCGCGACTCTGCTACCCAAAACGCCCGTTACGATTTACTGTGCGCAATCCTGCGCGATTTGGGCGAGCATCGGCGGCTACACCCTGGTCGCAGTTGAAAAGAGGACGAGGGGGTGTCAGTTCTCCACAATGCCGCGACGAGGTCTCCCCCACGCAGAGTTTTTCGTTTTTAATTCTTTAATATGGACTTTTGCGACAACTTTGTGGAGCGCCAGCGGGGATCATCGGCCACCCACAGAAACATTATCACCACAATTCTTGCGGCCTTGTTTGCGCGAATTAGACACGATGCAGACAGCGAAACCCGCGAACTCGGCTGATAAGGTTATTATCGCCCTACATTATCTCTCGTATTGCGACAAACGGATTTCGCTTTTCCGTTTTGAGTTGCGCACTTGATGGGGTTTTCATCGGCGTTGGCGTTCAATTCAACCTCCAAAGTGCCGTTCTATTTCGTGAACTGCCTACTAGGCGAAATTGCCAACGTGGGGCATTTGCGTTCCCGTGTGCATTCCCTGACAATCATCGCCTTCATGCTCGCGCCGGCTTCTGCGTAAACGTTTTGAGCGCCGGATAGAGCGACTCATACCGCAAGTAGAGTTCACGATAGCGGGCCTGCGCCTCCGCATCAGGAACGTACGACGTGCCCGCCCGATAGACCTGGCGGAAGGCATCCTGCTCATCCCGATAGACGCCGGTTCCAATTCCGGCGAGGATGGCTGCGCCCAAGGGAACAGCCTCCTCCACGTCTGGCACCTCCACCGCGATGCCGGTCACGTCGGCCTTGACCTGCATCCAAAGCCGGTTCTTCGTCGGCCCGCCGATGGCCACGATCCGATCGCTCTTGACGCCCAGTCCGCGCTCAAAAGCGCGGACGATTTCCAGGAACTGGTAGTTCAAGCCCTCGATGACCGCCCGAAACAGGTCGCCCTGGGCCGTAGTGCTGCGCAGCCCGACAAACGCGCCGCACGACGCCGCGTCCAGCACCGGGCAGAAACTGCCCGAACTATGCGGCAGGAAGAAGACGCCCTTGCTGCCGATCGGCGATTGCGCGGCCAGCCCGATCAGACGCGCCCACTCCCCGCCACCTTCCTCGCTGCCCAGCGCCGGCGGGCCGATCTCCCGCTTGAACCACTCCAGCATGTCCGCCGCCACGGTGGCGCCCATCGCGGCATAGCGGTCCCGCGCCACGTGCGAGTCCATCAGTACGCCCATCCGCCGCACCTCGGGCGTCAGCACCGGTTCGCCCAGGGCGGAGACCACCATCTCCCACGTCCCCAGCACGTCCAAGAGCACGCCCGGCTCGAAAGCCCCCGTCGGCAGGCAGCCGCAGCAGTAGTCGTGCCCGCCCAAGACAACAGGCGTCCCCTGCTTGAGCCCCGTGGCTTCGGCCGCAGCCGCATGTACCCGGCCGATCAGCGTGCCGGCGGGCAGGGGATCGCAGAGCAAGGCGCGGTCGATCCCGCAGCGCTGCAAAAGGGCCTCGTTCCAGGTGCGCGTCCGCTGGTCGAAAAGGAGCGTGGTCGACGCCATGCTGTAATCCGTGGCCAGTTCGCCGCAGAGCATGAAGTTGACGAAATCTTCGATCAGCAGCCACTTGTGGGTCTTTGCCAGGATCGCCGGTTCGTGCTCCCGCATCCACAACAACCGCAACGCGGTATTGAAGGTCCAGATCTGGTTCCCGCCCTGCGCGAACTGTTCGTCGGCCCCAATCTGTTCGAGCCACCAGTCCTGCTGTGGCGCCGTTCTCGGGCAGTGCCAACTGATGAAGGGGTAGAGCCACTTCCCCGCCTTGTCGAGCGGCAGGCCGTCCATGCCGGTTACTGCCAGACCCAGAATCTCCCCGCCGGCGGCGGACGCCGCTACGGCGCGGACCGACTGGGCGATGCCCGACCAGATCTGCTCGGGCTGCCACACCGCCCACTCCGGATGAAGCGGATCAGGATGGAAACATTCGGTCGGCGTCTCGTGTTTCGCAACCATCCGTCCGTCCGTGGCGAAAAGCACCGCCTTCAGATTGGTGGAACCGACATCGATGCCCAACAAGTAACTCATTATTTTCGGCCGGTCCTTATTCCGCTGCGACGAGAGAGACACGGAAACCGATCGTTACGGCGCCCACGCGCTCACCAGGCTGTTGCTGCGGAATGCCGACCGGCAGAGTCCCGTGCCGCCGTAGAAACCGCCGCGAACCGCGTGATCCGCGCCACCAGGAGGCCCCTGGGGATCATCCGCCGGCGACCTGGCATAGAAATCCTGATCGTACCAATCCTGGCACCACTCCCACGCGTTCCCGTACATATCGTACAATCCCCACACGTTGGCTCGCTTCTGCCCCACCGCGTGTGTCTGACTGCCCGCGTTCGCAAGGCACCATGCGCACTCGCCCAGCATCTTTTCCGCCCACGCCTGCGGCAAAGGGCTAGGTTGCGGGCTGAAAAACCACGCACCCGGGTTCCCTGCGCGGCAGGCATGCTCCCACTGCGCCTCGGTCGGCAACCGATACTGCCGCTTGGCCCTGCTTTTCCCCGGGCAACTCCGATAGCCGCAGACAAAACTTCGCGGCGTCAGCCCAGAGGACTTGCTCCACCGGCCTTTTCGGGTTACCCGGAAACAAACTCGGATTGCTGGCCATCACGCGCTTGTACTCCTCTTGCGTCACCGGCGTGAGGCCCAGCCAGTAGGGCTTCGTAATCCGCACCCGGTGGCGCGGCGTCTCGCCCGGCTGATAGAGCATATAGCGCTGATCTTCCGCGTTCTTTTCGATCAGCTCCTTGGGCGAGCCCATGTCGAACTCCCCCGGTGGAATGAGCACCAGCTTCATGCCGATCGAGTTCGTCTGGATCACGGGCACGTGCAGGTACTTGGCCCAACGGGCCTGGTGCTGCTTCGCGGTCTTTTCGTTGAATGGCGATACTGCCAGCGGCGGACGGTTGCGAGCGGACTTGCCGTCGTCCGGCAATGGTTGGGCAAGGCGGCTGTCGACCTTCGATTTCGCCACGCCCGGCGCCAGCTCCGGCAGCGCCTCTTGGTACCAATGATCGGCGCACCGCCGCAGGGCGGCCTTGGCCTTGCCGGCGGCCTTCTCGGCCAGGCCCCACCAGGCATCGCCGCGGGCGACCTTGTCGGCGGCCGTGGCGGGTTTCGACGCCAATGCTTCCGCGGCCAGCGATTTCAAGGCCGCATCGCTCCCCTTGGCCAAGAGCTTCAGGCCCTCCGCCCAATCGCCTCGCGAGAAGCAATACCAACGGCCGACGGCAAGGCAGGCATCCGGGTCGTCGGGAGCCGCCTTGAGCCGCTCCTCGGCCGCCTGGATCGCCTCATAGTCGTGACGGGCCAGTTGCAGGCCCTTGCCGCAGTCGGCCAGCGCCGACTGGGCCGACTTGATCGTCTCCAGATCGCCTTGCGCATCCTCGACTTTCTTCTCCCGTTCGGCCTTGTCGGCCGGGTTGCGCGCGTGGTTCATGGCCGCCTGAGCAACGCGGCAGGCCGTGAGCGCCCGCCTGCTCGGCTCGGCCAGCGACTTGCTCGCTGCGGTGAGCACGTCGAACGCCTCGTCGATCGCTCCGTTGGCAGCGGCGTCTTCGGCGAAGCGCAGCACACGAAGCGCTGACGGCCGAAACCTGATCGGCGCTGGCCGACGTGTTTTGCTCGACGAGCCGCTTCAGCAGCCGCGACTTCGCCTGATAGGGATGGATGTTGAAGCCCGCGGCGATAATCGCATCGACGGCTTCCAGCATCAAATCCGTCTCGCCTGCCGAACAGGCAATCTCCCCGGCGCAGCGAGCACGAACTGCTCGGCCCGGTCGGTCTTGTTCTTGCGTCCCGCCTCCAACAGGTTGACGGCCAGGGCGGTCCTGGCCGCCTGGTCCTTGGCCTCCCCGGGCTTGTAGACCTCGTCGATCTCAGCTATCAGCCGCTTCTGCTCATCCGCCGCAGGCGGATCGAACTTCGTCGCAGGCGTCGTTTCCGCATCGGGCTTCGGCTTCTCCGCAGCAGGATCTTTCGAGACCGGCTTCAAGTCGGCCGTCGTATGCGGCATCGGTAAAGCCGTGGCCACTTCCACGGCCTTCGGCTTCTCCGCGGCAAAAACTTTCAAGACCGGCTTCGCGTCGGCTGGCTTCTCCGCCGCCGGCGAGACCATGGCCACTTCCGCGGCCTTCGGCTTTTCGGCGGCAGAATCTTTCCAGACCGGCTTCGCGCCGACGGTTACGGCGGCCGGCAGGGCCGGCTTGCGCGTGACCTGGATCTTCGCTTGGCCACCTCGCGTGACCGTGACGTGCTCCGAGTCGAGTTGGCACTGGCCGTCGCCGCCCTGCACGGCCAGGTCGTAATTGCCGGGGCTGAGGCTGAGCGTCCAGCCCGACTTGACATCCACGTCATGAACCTTCCGGCCGTCTTGGCTGACGGCCACTTGCACGTTCTTTCCCAGTTGCTCGTCGATCTCCACCACCAGTTTACCCTGGCGCAGGATCAGCGCCAGCCCGATTCCCAGCAGCAAAAGGAGCACGCTGCCCGCCAGCCCCGCCAGCACGACGGGCTTGCGCCCGACTTTGGCCACAGTTGCCCGGGCTTTGCCGATGGAGCTCGCGCCCGTGTCCTGGTCCGAAGCGTGGTGCGGCACGGTGCGCTCCACGGCGCTGGATTTCTTCCGCGTGGTCAGCACGTGCGGCAGTGATGCTTCCTGCAAAAAGGCCCAATTCCGGGCATAGGCCTCGCTGGACGACTCGGCCAACGTCGCCGCGCCCGCTACAGATTGGCCTGACAAGACCGTCAATACGGCCTCCAACGCGGCCGCTACCTCGGCCATCGACTGGTAGCGGTCCTCCGGTTTCTTCGCCACCATCCGTTGAAAACATTCGTCCAGTTGTTCCGGCACCTCCGGCCGGGCCTCTTGCAGCGATGGAATCGGGTGCTCGCGGTGGGCCACGAGAATCTGCATGAGCATCTCGCCCCGATAGAGCGGATTGCCCGTCAAGAGCCGGTAAAGCGTGCAGCCCAGGCTGTAGATGTCGGCCCGATGGTCGGCATTGTGGATGTCGAACGCCTGCTCGGGAGCCATGTAATCGCAGGTGCCAATCACCTGGCCGCTCGCCGTCAGCCGCTCCGGCCCGCCCATGGCCACTTCGGCCCCTGTAATGCGGGCCAGGCCCATGTCGAGGACCTTGACTGTGCCTTCCTTGTCCAACAAGAGGTTGCCCGGCTTGATGTCGCGGTGGACGATGCCTTTGCCGTGGGCATACTGGAGCGCACGAGCGGCCTGGAGGATACAGTCCACCGCCTGGGGAATCGGGAGCGGCCCATGCTCCTTGACCGCTGCGGCCAGGTCGGGGCCGTCGACGTATTCCATCACCAGGCAGAGCGTTCCACCTTGTTCGCGGGCGTCGTAGGACGCGACAATGTTGGGATGCGCAAGCTTGGCGGCCATTTCCACCTCGCGGTAGAACCGCTCCAGGGCCCCGGGCGATTTCAAGCGTTCGGCGGGAAGCATCTTGACGGCCACCAGCCGCTTCATCCGCCGGTGCTGGGCCTTCAATACCATGCCCATTCCGCCTTCGCCGATCTGGTCCAGGACGACGTATTCGTCGAAGACCAACGATTTGCCCTTGCCCTCGTAGATTGCCTTGGCCTGGTACTTGGTGAGTTTTCCGGCCCGGTAGAGGACGGTCACCAAGGCCTTAACGTCGCGGGGCCGCTGGTCCGGTGGCAGACTGTCCTGAAACGTGGAGAGCTCGGCGGCCGACATGAGACCGCTCTCGGTCAGCTCTAGGGCGAACCGTTCCAGGCTAACGTTCATCGGATCTCCCTCAAGTCAAAGTTTCTCGACCTTCCAGGCACGCCCGCTTACCGATTAGTGTATAACTAAACAAAATACGACTCCAATCCTACTAATACACCTAATAATATACTGGTATGAAGGCCGTGGGTAGGAAAAAACTCGCACAAGAGCGACATTTTCCTTCGACAAAAAGGTTACTGTTGAAGTAGTGTATGCCGTCGGAACCTGGTGGATCGGAGACAGTTGGATGAAGTCAAGACCCGAGAGATCGAGGCCGTGGCCTTTGCCTTTCACCACGATGACGGTCAGAACACCCAAGACTTGCACCGCGCGGAGATCGTCCTGGTGGGCGTGTCGCGGAGCATGAAGACACCCACCATGTTGTACCTGGCATCGCGGGGCTGGTTTGCCGCCAACGTACCCCTCATCCCCGGGGCTTCCGCTGGACGGCGCATTGACGGCCCTGCCGCCCGCACGGGTGTTCTGTCTCACCATGCAATCCGAACAACTACGCGAACGGCGTTGCGCTCGGGCCAGGGAGGAAGCCATTCCCACGGAGCCGTACGCCTCACTGGTGCAGATTGCCGAGGAAAATCGTTACGCCGAAGGCCTCTGCTTGAAATACGGCTGGGAGCGGATCGACGTTACGGGCAAGGCCGTTGAAGAGGCGGCACGAGAGATCATCACGGTACTGACGGCGGAACCGCCAACCGCAGATCCTGACTTTGGATAGATCGATCCATCAAACGGTTCGCGACGCCCACGGTGGCATGGAACAACCGCTGGCCGCCATGCCGCAAATGTTGACTTTCAAGGTCTGCTCCCGTGCTCCCCGCGTCTTAGCGTTCCACGCGGGTGGCCAATTCCTGCGGTTGGATCCGCGGCGAATGCGCCCCGCAACTCTCCGCCGTGGTGGCGGCCGGTTCGGGCTCGGGATAGAAGCTGAACTGCCGCGACAGATCCAAGTTCGAAAAAGCCTGCCGCAGCAGCCGGACAAGTTCTTGGCTAAGTTCCAGCTCCCTTTCTCTCGCCGCCGCGCTGCCGCCACCGCAACGATTCCAGCCACGCTCAGCAGCGCGAGCGTTCCCGGTTCGGGCACCGGCGCACCCGTAAGGCTGGGCGAAGAATTCGCCATCGCCGAGCCGGTTACCGTGGGGTCGAAAAAAAGCGTCCCGCCGGCGCCGACGATTAAGCTCGAACCGTCCTGAATCGCGCCGGAGTTCTGGACGTACAGCGTGCCCTGATCGACATACGTCCCGCCGGTGTAGGTATTGGCCGTGCCGCTGAGCACGAGCGTGCCGGCGTCGGTCAGCGACAAGGCCCCCGTGCCGCCGATGTTGCCGGAAATCGTCAACTGCGTGCCATTGGCCGGGGCGAAATCGGCACTGCTGGCCAACGTCACCGGCGCGGCGATCGTGTGCGCGCCGGTGCTCACCGTGACCAACGCCACGCCGTTGGTGGCGCTGAGCGTCAGCACCGCCGTGCTGCTGCCCTGGAGCACATAGCTGCTGGTGCTGCTGAAGGTCATCGCGGCTAAGCTGCGCGCTGGTGTCCAAGGTTATGCTCACGCTACCGCTGGCCAACGTCGCGCTGAAGGTGGCCGTGTCGTTGGCGCTCTTGCTCGGGCCGTTGATGCCGGGCACATTGTTGTTCGACCAACTGCCGCTGCCGGACCAATTGCCGCCGGATCCATTGGTCCAGATGCCGCTGACAGACAGTGACAGGGAGCTTACCGTGAGGAGTTCCTCCGTGCTCGTCGAATTATTCAGCGAGAGCTGGTAGCTCGTGCCGCCAACGGAAATCGTACTGGAAGACAGGCTGAAATTACTGCCCAGACCGCTCGCAGCCGTAATCAAGGGGTAGCTGCCCGGCGTGAGACTGCTGCCGAGGCCGGTGATACTTATTAGATTCGTGCCGGAGACGAACGCCGAGCCATTCAGGATGTTCAGCGAGTCGGCACCGGCGGAGCTCAAGTCGAACTTCAGCGTGGCGCCGGCCAGGGTAAGGCCTACGCCCGATGGTTCCTGGAGAGTGAAGGCGCCGACGGAACCGTCGGTCATGTCGAAGGCCGAGCCGCTTTGCAGTGTGAGGGTGGCCCCGCTGGAGAGTCCTCCGGCGGTGCCCGTGATGATCAGGCCGCCGCCCGGCTGCGGCGCCAGGGTGGCCCCGCCGGCGACGGTGATCGCCGTTTCATCCAACGACGAACCGGCTGCCAGCACGAGCTTGCCGGCGCTGACCGTCGTAGCGCCCGTGTAGGAGTTACTTCCTGAGAGGACCAGAGTTCCGCCGCCTAGTTTGATCACGCTGCCAATGCCGCTGATCGCGCCACCGTAGGCTTGGCTGCCGAAAAGGTTATAGACGAGCGCCGCGTTGTCGATGACGTTGCTGCCTGCGATCGAGCCGTCGTTTCCCGCGGCGCCGTTGCCCAATTGCAGGGTGCCCGCCGAGATCGTCGTCGCGCCACCATAGGTGTTGGGGCCGAGCAGCGTCAGGGCACCGCCGCCGAGCTTGGCCAGCCCGCCGCCACCGGAAAGCCCCGTGGCGAAGCTGACGTTATTGCCATTGGTGTCGAGGATGGCCGTTTCACCGCCTGCGACGGGAGCGATGCCGGCGGAAATGTCCTGGGTGTTGCCGACGGCCCATTGCAGCCTGCCGCCGTAGAAATGGACGTTCGCCGCGGCGTAGGGCAGCGTGCCGTTGGCGAAGTTCAGGATGCCTTGATCGAGAGCCGTGCCCGCACTGTAGGTGTTGGCGCCACCGAGGACCAGCGTACCGCTGCCGGCCTTGGCCAAGAGCGTCGTTGCCCCGCCGCCAATGTCGGCAATGACCGAGTTGATCGTGGTGGTGCCCGAGTCGATCCAGGTGAACAACTCCGATGATTTGCCGGAAAGACCCGAGGTGATCGTGCCGCCGCTGATCGTGTAGCCGCCGTTGGGGGAGAAGTCTGCGCTGCCGCTGACGATAATGCCCCCGTTGTTGTCCACAGGATTGGACGACCCCGAGCCGTTGTTCTCGATGTTCAGCGTGTAGCCCGTCAAAGTGCTGGTCTGCGCGGCGGCCGACTGCACGACCAGGGAGCCGATCGTCGTATTGGCGGTAAGACCGCTTTGGGCCGAGGCGCTGTTGATCAGCACGTTGGCGTTGGCCGGGTTGCCGGTAGCGCCCAGGTTGTAGTAACGTTGGATCTGTCCCCCCTGCTGACCATCGATGCCCACCTCGTGAATTCCGTGCGATCCGCTCCAGCGGGCGATATCGTGACCGTTGACAATGATCCAGTCGGCGGGCGTATTGATCGACCCGGGACCGCCGCTGTTGGACAGGCCGCCGATCAATACAAAGTCGCCGCCGCTGTTGGGGTAGCCGGTATAGCCGGGGCCGCCCTGGCCGTGGATGGCGGTGGTAACATCCAGCATGCTGCCGCTCATGGCGGTCCGCCGCAAGCTATTCGTGAAAGTATTTCCGCTGCCGAAGACAAGCGTCGCATTATCGGTCGAGCTGCTGTTGCTGCCGTAGCCGGAAATCGCGATCGTGGACGCGCCTGGGCCAAGCGTCAACGCGCCCACCGTCTCGCTGGTGCCGGCGGCACTATTGCCCAAGTAGGTGAACGTGCCGCCGTTGAGCGTGATGCCGGCGGAGTTGGGGATGCGGGCATTGTCGGCGCCGCCGCGGTTATCTACCAGCAGCGTAGCGCCCTGCCCCACCGTGACGCCGCTGGTGGCGTTGACGGCGCCGCCGGCGCCGGACAACGTCAAAGCACCGCCGCTGACGGTCGTTGCGCCCGTGTACGTATTGGAGGCAGCCAACACGACCAAGCCGCTGCCGTCGGCGACCACTCCGCCGTTGCCGCCGATGACGCCCGAAATCGTGGTCGCGCCCGAGCCGGCCAGCGTGAGCGTGTTGCTGCCGTTGGCGACGCTGCCGGAAACGGTCAAGGGGTTGGACGAGTTGTTCGACCAGGTCTGCGACGCGCCGATCGCCACCGGGGCGCTGATGGTGGCCGCGCCGGCGCCAGGGTTGACAGTGATGGCGCTTGAGCCGCTGGTGCCGGCGATCGTCAGGGTACTGGTGCTCGGGGTGCCGGCGGCGATGCCCACGGCACCGCTGTTGCTGAAGGTCAGGCTGTTGATGCCGAAGTTGCCGTCCAGCGTCGTGCCGGTGTAGTTCGAGGCGCCGGAGGCCGTAAAGAAGACGTTGGTCTTGCCGCTGGGAAGTGCGTTGGTATCCGGCCCGGCGGCGGTGCTGCCCCAATTGGTATTGTCGCCGCCGGTCAACGTGCTCCACGACGCGCCCTGGGCGCCCGTCCAATAGGCGTTGACGGGGACCGCGATCACCGACAACTGCTCGGCGCCGGTCGTGCCGGCGAGCTTGAACGTGTCGCCGTTTTGGCTGATGGTCGTGGCCCCGCCGGCGAAGGTCAGGCCGCTGAGTCCCGAACCGCTACCAAAGGTTATCAAGTTGTAGGTGCCGCTGGCGATCGGCATGCCCGGCAACTGGTTCAACCCGATGATCGCGCCGCCTGCATTGACCGTCAGAACGCCGCTGACGGAAATCGTGTCGACAGTGGTGTTGCCCAGGTTGAAGTTCAGCAGTCCCGGGTTGCCCGAACTGCCGCCCACGGTCATGCCGCCGCCGACGGTCAACGTGCTGGTGCTGGTTGCCGACGGGTTGAAGGTCACCGCGCCCTGGCCGGTGGCGCTGCCGCCGCTGACCGTCAGGTTGCCGCTACCGATGGTATAGCTGCCGTTGACCTGCAAGACGCCGTTGCCCGACGTGCCGTTGCCGACGGTGACCGACGTGTTCGTTAGCGAGCCGCCGGGACCGAGGGCCAGCGTCCCTTGGTTGATGCCGGTGGTGCCCTGATAGGTGTTCGCGCCGGTAAGCGTCAGGGCGCCGCTGCCGATCTTGGCCAGCCCGCCCAGCCCGCTCAAGGCGCCGGAGTAAGTGGTGCCTGCGCCGTTGTTGCCGACCTGCAACGTCATCGCCGCGCCACCGGTGTCCGACAAGGTCAGGCCGGAGTTCCCGCTGAGGCCGCCGAGGATGAACGTACCGACGCGCGGCGCGAACGCCAAGCCATTGGCCGCCCCGCCGATGTACGTGCTGTTCTGCAACGCAGCAGAACTGGCCAGCAACAAGGCGGCAGGGCCGCTGATTTGGGTCTGTCCCGAGAAGGTGTTCGCGCCGCTTAAGGTCACCGTGCCCGAACTGTTGTTGACCAGGCCGCCCATACCGCCGATCGCTCCCGAGATCTGCACATTGCCCGGGCCGGCCAGCGTGAGCGTGTTACCGGCGTTGGTTACGCTGCCGGAAATGGTCAGCAGGCTGGAAGAGTTATTCGTCCAGGTCTGAGCGACCCCCAGGACCAGCGGGGCACTGATGGTGGCCTCGCCGGCTCCGGCATCGACAGCGATGCCGTTGCTGCCATAGAGGGTCAGCGCATAGGCACTGGAGCTTCCGGGGCCGATCGTGAAGGGGCCCGCGGCGTTGGTGTTAAAGGTCAGGCTGTTGATGCCGAAGTTGCCGTCGAGGGTCGTGCTGGTGTAGCTCGAGGCGGCGGAGGCCGTAAAGAAGACGTTGGTGATGTTGCCGCCGGGAACCGCGCCGGTGTCCGGCCCGCTGGCGGTACTGCCCCAATTGCTATTGCTGCCGCTGACCAGCGTGCTCCATGACAACGTCCCCTGGGCGCCTGTCCAATATGCGTTGACGGGGGGCGTGAGGACCGACAATTGCTCGGCGCCCGTCGTGCTCGCGAGTTTGAAAGTATCGCCGTTCTGGTTGAGGGTGGTGGCGCCACCGGCGAAGGTCAGGCCGCTGAGTCCCGAACCGCTGCCGAAGCTGATCAAGTTGTACGTGCCGGGTAGGATCGCCGTGCCCGCCAACTGATTCAGCCCGATGATCGCCCCGCCCGCATTGACCGTCAGGATACCGCTGGCGGCAATGCTGTCGACACTGCCGCTGCCCAAATTGAAGTTCAGCAGCGCCGAGTAGCCCAAGCTGCCGCCGAGGGCCATGCCGCCGCTGAGGGTCAGCGTGCTGGGGCTCGATTCCGCGGTGCTGAAGGCCAAAGTGCCCTGGCCGGCGGCGCTGCCGCCGACGGCCACGCTCGCCCCGCCACCCGTGCCGATGGCGTAATTTCCGTTGACCTGGAGCGTGGCCGTAGTCGATCCGTTGTTGCCGATCGTCAGGGCCGTATTGCCCAGCGAGCCGCCGGCGCCCAGGGCCAGTATGCCCTGATTGACGCTGGTCGTGCCCGAGTAGGTGCTGTTGGCGGCAAGCGTCAGCGTGCCCGTGCCGCCCTTCACCAGAGACGCGTTCCCGCCGCTCAGGGTGCCGGTGACGACGATGTCGCCGGCGGCCGTGTTGAACGTGCCGCCGCCGGCAACCAACTGCATCGCCAGGCCGATCGTCTGGACGTTGCCGCTTTGGTTCGTGACCGGCCCGCCCAAGAGGATCGAGTTGCCTTCGAGGTCGTAAACCGGGGCGCCGGCGGCGAAACTGATGCCGTTGATTTGCGTGCCGGCGGCCAGGTCATTGTTGTTGGCGACGTGGCCGCTGCTGAGCGGTCCGAACTGGACGGCCACGCCCACGCCGCCGGCCATCGTGGGCACGGCGCCGGTCCAGTTGCCTGCTGCGCTCCAGTTGTTGGCGTTTCCGCCCGTGCCGCCGCCGTTCCACACGGTGGTATACCAGGTCGCCAGGCGGAAGCTCCTGGCGTGGCCGTACTTTGCCGGGTCTGCGCCGTCCGGTAGTCCGAGTTCAACTCTTCCGCGTCAGACTTGTGGAACGAGCCGCCGCGCATCACGTACACATAGAGACCCTCGCCCGTGCCGTCAGACGATTGCTGGACCGGCGTCGAGGTAAAGTTATAGACATTGCCCCCCATGTCGTAGGTGCCGTAGGGGCCGGGAGAGCCCGCGTAGTAGCCTACCGGCGTGGGGATCCAAGGGGTAGCAGCCTGCAAACCGGAACTATTGAAGTTGGCGTTGTTCGTGCCGGTGGCCGAGAGCGTCGAACTGGGTGCGGTGTTGTTCTTCGTCGTGTAGGTCCAGTAACCTGCGTTGGTGCCGCCAGTCTTGTAGTACGCCGCCTTGTACCATTCGTTCTCCGTGGGAATCCAATAGGTGGCCCCGGGATTCATCGTCACCGCGAAGAGCTGCGCAACGGTCACAGCGCCGTTGAGCGTGTAGGAGCCGGTCTCGGTGGTGCCCGCCCCCTCCGGCCCGACCGGCTGGCCGTTCTCCAGCCAGTTGGCAAAGCGGCCGGCATCGCCCCAGTTGTCCCAATTGACCGGAAAATTCCCGTTAGTGGTTGGGATGGGAGGAGAACCGAGGTTCGCGGCGGCGCTGGTCGAGAGCGCATAGCTGTAGTTGCCCGTCGTGCCGGTTCGAGTTATACCGCAGACCACGGGGTAGTTATAGCCGCCGCTGCTGATGGTGACCCAGGCGGCCGTGGTGCCGATCGGATCCGTGGGATCGGACGATGCGGGGCCCGACGTGGCGCCGCCCATCAACGGATTGTACAAGCCGTAGGGGTCGCCGGTCTTGGCCACGGCGTTGAGGAACTGCACGTACTGGGCCACCGTCACGTCGTACGTGCCCATGGCGTAGTTGTACGCCACGGACCCGTATCCGGTGCTGTGATCCAGGCTCCCGTTGATATTCAGGATGTCCTCGGAGGTGGTGTTCATCACGGCCGTGTCGGCGACGTTGCCGGGATCGCCCACATTGCTGAACTTGAGGCTGGTCAGCCCAGCGGGCATGTTGAAGACGTTATAGATCGTCGGCGACTGGGCAACGACGGTACTGTTTACGGCAAAGACAGCGCTGTACCAGATAACCGACAGCAGGCCAGAGCGGTGCGGCATGGCAAGTCCTCCCGAGATACGTTTGCGCATTTCGGTCGCCGAGTGCGGCAAAATCGCTTGCCCGGGACGCTGACGGTCAGCACCACAAGGGAAAACAACTTCGGGGCAATGACAGCCCCCGAAGCGCTCGCCTAACAAGTTCCTAACATAAGGCCAATCAGAAGAAAAGTCAAAACTTTTTTGCGCTGAATTTTTTACTGCCCCGGTGCTGGTCGCAGGATGCGTTAGAAGTAATCCAAGATGCTCTGCTTGGGCCTGCGGTCCGCGACCTCCCCTCTTTGGGCCATCGATTGACGAATTCGCGGCTATCCTCCCTTGGCGAAGACCCCTTAATTCGCGTGTCCTTAGCCCCACCGACGGGTATACCGTAATCAAGATCGCGGAGAAGCGCTGACAATTTCAGTTTGACACTAAGCTAACACTCTCCTTATACTGGCCTAATACTGGTAAGAGCTTATTTGGACCCGTTGCAGGAGTTCACCTTTACGATGAGGCAAGGCAGCAGCGAAAGAAGCGGCTAGCTACCCAGCCGAGCACATCAATTGCAATTTAATCATCTGCGTTCTGCCCACGTCATCCTACTTGAGCCAATTTGGTAACACGTTCTTGCTTTGAGGAGTCACCATGAAGAACATCCGCTTTGGTTTGATGGCGTCCATCGCCTTGTTGTCCGGGACTTGGGAAGTCACGGCTTTGGCGCAGACGCTTACGGTTACGGGCACCGTAGCGCAGTGGAATTTTGACACGCTCGGCACTGTCGGTGCTACTGGATCAGGCACCTACAACGGCAATCCATTCGTCCCAAACAGCCCTCCCTTCACATACGACAACACCCAAGACAACAACAGCAACTACGGTGAGCCGTATGCAATGTCGTTGGGCATGTCCAACTCTTACGCCTATATCAGCAGCGGTTCGACGATTGCCATGGGGTCGGTCCCTGCCTGCGACATTACCTCGACGGCGGGTCTCGCCGCGTCGGGAACCTACACCGCCAACGCCTGGCGGATTCGCGGTCCCGCCACCAATGGTTACGACGTCACTGCCGGCACACCGACGGGAACGGGTAACGGATGGAACCTCTCGGCGCCCGAATACTCGCAGGGCGCCGAGTTCATTGCCGACACCACCGGTTTGGACAACATCGGCGTGGAGTTCAACTACTTCTGTACGAACCAGGGCGTGCGCGACATGGCGGTTCAGTACACTACCGACGGTAACACTTGGACCACTGCGGAAAGCCTGATTTCCGTGCCCAACGACTGGTATGGCAGCGGCCAGAACGCCATCCTCATACCTTTCCCGGCCTCCTGCGACAACGACCCGAACTTCGAGGTCCGCATGGTCTCGGCTTACGACAGCACCGGCAACGTCGGCAATCATTATGCCAGTGCCACGTTGAAAGGTAGTGGCAAAACCCAGATTTACAACGACAATTCGGGGAACTGGCGGTTCGGCACCGTCACGCTCGTGACCGTCGCGTCCGTTCCCGAACCTTCGACGATTGCCCTCTTGACCGTAGCCGGCGTCGCCGGCGCAATTTGGTCGTTCAGCCGCATTCGCCGCGCGGTCCGCTAAGTCGTTTGTCCCTGCTCCCCCGCGTCTTAGCGTTCCACGCGGGTGGCCAATTCCTGCGGCTGGATCCGCGGCGAATGCGCCCCGCAACTCTCCGCCGTCGTGGCGGCCGGCTCGGGCTCCGGATAGAAGCCGAACTGCCGCAGCAGGGCCAGCTTCGGCAGCACATTGCCCGCCAGGTCGATGTGAAAGAAACCTGGAAAAATGTCGGGGTTGGCGAGAATCGACTGGAAGTACTCGCTGTACCGCTCCGGCAGTTCGATCCGCCCGCCGCGGCACACTTCATGCCCGGTGAAAACGAACTCCGGCAGCAGGAAGGGGCAGAACTCCAACTCGGCCCGGGCACTCCACTCGCGGTAGATCTCGGTCTGCGGCAAGAGCGAAAGCAGGCTGGGCAAAATCCGTGCGCCCAACATGCGGAACGACACCATCTGGAAGAGCGTTTGGTGGAAGTCTTCCATGGTCTCGAAGGGGAAGCCCCAGACGAAGAAGGCGTCAACCCGCGGGAAGATCGCCACGGCCTTGGGAACGACCTCCAGCGACTGGGCGGCGGTGAAGCCTTTCTTGATCTCCCGCAGCACGCGGTCGCAGCCCGACTCGATCCCGAAGCGAAGCTCGACGCAGCCGCTGTCGGCCATGGCGTGCATCATCTCTTCGTCCACGAGGTTCACGCGGCCGAAGGCCTTCCACTGCACGGCCAGTCTGCGGGAGCTCGAGCTCCCGGCAGAACTGCATGACCTGCTTCTTGCCGGAAACGAAGAACTCGTCCTGGAAGAGGAACAGGTCGACCCCCGCCTGCCGGTGCAGAAACTCCATTTCGTCGACAATGTTCTTGGGACCGCGAGAGTAGCTCTCCAGGTTCCAAACCGGCGCCACCGAGCAGAAGGTGCAGGGATAGGGGCACCCGCGGCTGGTCATCACGCCGTAGCCGGCGTAGCGGCTCAGGTCCACTTTCTCGAAGGCCGGAAAAGGGATCGAATCGAGATCGGTAATCCGCGGGCGATCGGGGGTGTGCACGATCCGGCCGTCCCTGCGGAACGACAAGCCGGCGACGGTTGCCAGATCGCCGCCGCGACGGATCGTCTCCACAAGTTCGGGGCCGGTCAGTTCGGCCTCGCCGCGGCATATGATGTCGATCCAGGGGAAGCGGCTGAGGATCTTCTCTTCCACCGCCTTCGTGCCCACACCGCCCAGGACGAGCGCGTGCCCGGGATACCGCTCTCGCAAGGCCTTCATGGCCAGCAGGGTGAAGGGCAGCAGGTTCGCCATGCAGGAAAGCCCGATCACCGGAGCGGGGTCATGGAGAAAATCGAGGAACACGTCCATGTCGAACGGCTTGTCGGAGGCGACCGTCTGGTAGTCGCGGAAATCGACGGCCAGTCCGGCGTCTTCCAGGGCCCGCGACAAATAGAGCGGTCCCAGCGGCACGTGCAGTTCGCGTTCCACCTCTTCGCCGAACCGCATGAAGAGCATGTTGAGATTGATCAGGGTGATGTCGGCCGGCACGCGCGTGTTGCTCCGATTTCTATGGTATTTGGAATTCGTAATGCGATGGCAGGAGGGCCTAGGGCTGACCGGGGCGTATGCCGCCCGCCGAGTCTTGCAAGGGATGGGCCGGCACGGGATGGCCCTTGTCCGGCGCGAGGAGCTTCATAAGGCGATCCCGCTCGCGCTTGTCCACGGCCTTTTGCACATAATCGACCGCGCCGCCCACCGTTCGCAACTTTCTCGAAGGCGACTGCGGGAATCTCGAGCTGGAACTCTTTTTCCAGGGCCTTTCTCTGCTCAGCGAGTCCCGCGGAAGTGGCGTCCAAGTCGATGGCCCGCCACTCCTTGGGAGCGAGAGATTTCTCATCGAGTTGGAGATGCTTGGCGACGACGCCGATGACTCGTTGCTCGACCGTTTTCTTGTCGAGCCTTGTCGGCCGGATGCCTCCGTCGGGCAATTCCATCCCCGGCCGGATGCCTCCTTCGGGCAAATCCGGCCTGACGCCGCGGCTGACCGGCTGGGGTTGGTCATCTCCCGCCGCCGAGTCGGGCCGGGCGGCCACCACGCCCAGTGCCGCCAGCATGGCGGTCGCCGCCTGGCCGAGAAACGCCCGGCGATGCTCGCGCGGCACACTGGTCCGCCCGATGATCGCTTCCAGTTGCTCGGCCGGCGCCACGGCCAACATCATGGCCTCGGCCGGCTCGAGGGCCAGGCCGATCACCTGGGCCGCGGCGGCCCGCTTGGCCAGCAAGAGGACCTTGAACTCCGCATCGACGGCCGCCTTCTTGACGAGCACTTCCAGGCCACGCGGGATGTCGCCCACCGGCTGGCCGCTGCCGGGTGGACGTCCTCCCACAATCGTCGTTCGCACCGCTTCCTGTTCGAGCGGGCGGTCGGCACGGAACTGCGGGCCGGCGGGACCGGAAGGCTGACTCATGGCAATCTCCTTTCAACAAGCTTAGGCAGTACAGGCATCAAAGGGCTGCGAGCAATCTCAATGGGGGCGCACGCCGCCCGCCACGGGGTACGGCGCCACGGGGCCGGGAGGTGGCGGCTGCGGCTGGTCCGCCGCTTTTGCGGAGGTGTCCTGCTTGGAGTCGGCCACGGACTTGCGCTTCTGGATCGCCTTCTTTACGTAGTCGATGGTCTCTCCCACCGTATCCACCTTCTTGAACGTGTCGCCGGGAATCTTCAGGTTGAATTCCTTCTCCAGGGCCTTTCTCAGTTGCACGAGTCCCGGCGGCGTGGCCCCCAGGTCGTCAACCAAGAGCAGCACCTCCACTGGTTTCTTGTTGGTCGTGATCAATAGCTCATTGATCTTGAGTTCCTTGGCGGTGACGCTAATCACTCGTTGTTCAATGGTCTTGGGTTTCTTATTGGGCAAGTCCGGCCGGACGCCACCGGGAGCGATGGGATCGGGGATCTCGCGGCTGGGCGGGCTATCCGGCCGGACGCCACCGAACATGGGGGGCGCCGGCACGGCCGAGCCGGGGTCGGGCTCGGCGGCAGAGCCCGGCCCGCCCGTCGCGATCCCCATCGCCGCCAGCATGGCCGCCGCCGCCTGGCCGAGAAATGCGCGGCGATGTTCCTCCGGCACGCTGGTCCTGGCGATGATCGCCGCGAGCTGTTCGCGCGGCACCGCGCGAAGCATGGCCGCCTCTGCCGGTTCCAGTGGCAGGCCGATCTCCTGGGCCACTTCGCCGCGGCGTTCCAAGAATGCCGCTCGGAACTCCGCATCGATCGACGCCTTCTTCAAGAGCACCTCGATCTGGGAAATCTGCTTGCCCATGTGGCATTCCTTTCAAGAAAACGGTTGTTGAGAGTTTCTCCGCCGGCTGCCAGGCGACGGGCTAGCCCGGCACGCCAGAAAACTCTTACTGGCTGTTAGACGATCTTGGCCGGCGCGAAGTTCCCTGAAATTTCGCCCTTGCTCCTCAAAGTACGTCAGAAGGGGGGCGAGATAGCCCTGCTGCCAGCCGAAAATCGCCATTGTATCTATTCTAGTACCTGGTGAGGTCTACCGGTTGGCCGTCGTTACGGCAACAAAGATGCTGCCAGGTATCAGGGTCGATCGAATAGGACAAGAAGTGGACTGACCCGTCGCACAGCACGCTGTTCATGCCGGTGACGTGTGCCGAACCGAAGACGTAGCCGCAGACCCAACCCGTCAACGAATCGTTTTGCGGCGGGGTACATGCGCCGGGCGGCTCCCAACCGCTGCTCGTGCAGATCGTGTCGTTGTCCCAGCCTTCGCACCACCCTTCATTGTCGATGCAGGCCCCCCCTCCAGTAGTGCGATCGTTGTACCAACTCTGGTAGAGCCACTTCTCCGCCACCAGGAGCGTCGACGACGCCCCGTCCGTGATCTTGGCGAGACTGATCGCGTCGGGACCGCCCGACCGCGACGTGCCATTCATGGGCGAGGGAACCAGTACGCCGTCAAGGCTGTTGGTGGGGGTCAAGGACGAGCTCCAATTACCGTAGCTGCCGCCGTTGCCCGCGTAATCGGTCACCGCAATCGACGTGACGACGGAGCGGCGCCCGCGGGTAGGACAGTACAGCATGCTGAGGGGGGTGCTGATGACCGTCGCATCCTGGCTGGCGGGCATCGACCACAGGGCATTCCAGTCCGTGTAGGGAAGGATTTGGAAGCACCAGCCCCATTGTTGGTTGGCATAGTTGGCGGGCACGTTGTTGATCCAGGTGCGTCCGCCCGGCCCGGAGGGCCCTAGTCCACCTGATGGAAAACAATCCAGGGCTTGATGATGGGAAAGAATGCTCAGGCCGATCTGCTTGAGGTTGTTGGCACACTGCGCGCGTCGCCCGGCCTCGCGCGCCGCCTGGACGGCGGGCAGCATCAGGCCCACCAGGATGCCGATGATCGCGATGACGACCAGCAACTCGACGAGGGTAAAACCTCTCGACTTTCGCCGCCCAAACGGGTGATCAAGGTTTCTCATCATCACAACCTCTTTCGACCGCGAACCTGGGTCTGGCAGACTACCGCGGCGGTTGATATCCTGGAGGAAACACGGCCTTGGCGAGCTCTTCGTCGGTCATCAGCAGGACTTGCGTGGGAATGCGCAGCACGTATCGTTTGCCCTCGGCGCCGTGCTTTTCATAGGCCGCCACCGTGTACGGGTCGTCGCGCCGCGGGGGCAGCTTGTTATAGTCCACTCCCCAAAGGACAACGAACTCTTCGCCGTCGTTGGGCGAACGGGCGATCTGATCCGCGGCGCCGCCGTCGAAGTAGGGTCGGATCTCAGCCAGCCCCTTGGGAGCGCACCCCAGGTGGCGCGTAGCATTGGCATAGGCCAAGCCGATCTTGAGCAGGTGGTCTTCAACCGGCATGAGCGGACGCTCGTCGCCACCACCAACATGGGAGCAGCCCGAAAGCGTCAGCGCAACCACAATCAGGGTCCATCTCGCGTTCATCATCGGTCGCCCCTCGCGGCAGCTCATTGAAGTTGGGGATCTGTGCACACACTCGTCAGCATACCCGTACGGCACCCATCCAGCAATCGCCCAAGCGCGGCTGAGGGCTCTCGCCCCATGCCCGTACGAAGCAAGAAGGTCGATCAACGGCGAATCTCGTCCGCGCATGCAGGCCCAAACGACGGATTGCTTGCCACTCGCCATCCGATCGGCGATAATAAGGGCAGTCATTAAGAAAGGATAGGTAGCTATGGTAGCGAAACGCTTGTGGGCGTCGATTGGACGGCTGGCCCTGGCAGCCATGGCCGCTGTGGGCGTGTGCATGGTCGCTTGGCCCGCTGCACACGTATTTTCCCAGGAAATTTCCAATCCCGATGGCGAGAAGGCCGCTCAGCCGGAAGCGAAGCCCAAACCGGCGCCGGACGCCGAAAAACCCGCGAATCCGATGAGCCTTCGGCTGGGTCGAGCTGGCTGCAAAGCCAGGATATGTCGGGTTCCTCGGCCGAGAGCGAACAAGCGGTCGGCTTGGCCCTGGACTGGCTGGCCGAACACCAGTTGGCGGTCGGCGGATGGAGCTTCGACCACCGCTTCGGCTCTTGCCGGGGCCGTTGCTCGAATCCCGGCACGGCAATGGCCAAGGCCGTCAACGGCGCGACGGGCATGGCCCTGCTCCCCTTCATCGATCATGGCAGCACGCATCAGACCGGCCCCTATCGGCAGAATGTCGCTGCCGGCCTGCAATTCCTGATCGCGCGGATGGGCAAGGACGGCTCCTTTTGGGAGCAGGGCGGCACGATGTACTCGCATGCCCTGGGCCTCTTGGCGCTGTGTGAAGACTTGCGGGTCGAGGGCGAAGCTTCCAGCCACAGCGCGGAGCCTCTCTCCCTGCCGGCGTCGCCTGCGACGGGAAAAAAAGGCGTGCGGCCCGCCGACCATGGGTACATGGTGCCCGGCCGTGTCCGTCCGAACCCGAACACCAAGGCCGGCCGCCAAGCCCTCCAGCAGCAAAAGGAACAGCAACAGCGGGAGTTGCTGGACCGGCTGGTGCCTGTTGCGGCGTCGAAGGCCCTTCGCTTTGCGCTGGCCTGCCAGGACCCGCGGGGAGGCGGCTGGCGATACGATCCCCGTCCTGCGGACAGCGACATCTCGGTGACCGGCTGGCACGTGATGGCCCTGCACAGCGCGACGGCGATCAACTTGCCGATCCCCGCGCGGACGCCGACCATGGGTACATGGTGCCCGGGCGTCACCGCATTGCTCAATTCGCTGCAAGGCGATTACGGCGCCATCTATGGGTATCGTCGCTCGGCGGCCGAAGCGACGCCAACGCGAACATCCATCGGCTTGCTCTGCCGCGTCTATACCGGCTGGAACCGCCCGCAATTGCAGCGCGGGGTCGAACGCTTGGCCGCCATCGGGCCGTCGGAAAACGACATGTACTACGACTACTACGCCACGCTCTTGCTGCATCACTACGGCGGGCCGTTGTGGGACGACTGGAATCGCAAGCTCCGCGACTACCTGATCCGCACCCAATCGCACAACGGACATGAAACCGGTAGCTGGAGCTTCCGTCCCTGCCATAGCAACCTAATGGGCGGCCGCCATTTCGACACCTGCATGGCGTGCTTGATTCTGGAGACCTACTATCGCAGCAAGCCGGCCTACGTTTCTCCCGAACCGCCCAAGGACAAGGCGGCCGATAAGCCGGCAGGCAAAGCCGACCATGCGCCTGGAGAAAGCGGAGAAGGTGGCCGATCCAGCCGACCGATAACGCAAAGCAGAGACTCCCGACCCTTCCTGCGACTCCTATTATATCCAGCCGCGCAGGCATTCGCCATTGCGGCCCAGCAAGAAAATCGCACTTCCGGGAAAATCAAGTCACGCGGCGTCCAGCCGCGGTCAACACTACTCCAAAGAAGCTCAGTCCACCAAGAAGCGACTGGTCTGACCCATTGCTAGAGTTGTATTTCGGAACGACCCCCTCCTTATATTGTCAGCTCATTCTGTTAATAAACGGTTCTCCTTGTGGACTATTGACTTTTCGTTGTGGGGGATTAGATTAGCAGGGATGGCAATCGGCCGGGAACAGACGCCCAGCGATCTCACGGATAGTACGGCTTCTTACCTCCTGTCGACTGCCAAAGTATCCCCATAAGCCCCATAGCAGGCAGCGCCCCGCGTCCGGCACGTCGCTGGTTCGTGACCAGTGGGCGTCTTCGGACTGCACTTCTGAAAAATCGGCTCTGATCGAAGGGCTGCTCCACGCGGCGCGGTGGAGATTCTCTGGCTATACCCAGTGTTATTGACCTTTCGGTCGGAATCCGTTGACGCGGAAGTCGTGGGCGTTTGGATTTGTAGTTTGCCAATCGAGATTGCAGTCATCGGCCTTCCCTTGCGGCAGGCATGGTGGAAAAAGAGCCCTCCACGAAAGTTCACCGTTCCTGAATCCGCCACAAGCTGGTGCATGCAGGACCTTTGTTCAAGAGAGGCATGACATGAGACACCTCGCTGCAAATGCGTCGGGATTTCGTTCTAATGGACTAAGATCGGGCCTTCGTCATAGGACGGGTCTGACCATAAGGTTCGGCGAACTGATCCTCCTGGCAGCGGTGTCGGGGCAGGCCAGCGCCAAACGCTTACGACCCTTGCCAGTTTCAACGGCAACAACGGCGAATTGCCCACTGCCCGTGTGACGCTCAGCGGCAACACCCTGTACGGGACGACCGAGTCAGGCGGCGCCAACGACTACGGCACGGTCTTTAGCGTGCCCCTGAGCGGCGGCAGTCCCACGGTGTTGGCCTCGTTCAGCAACATCGCATTTCCCGAGGCTGGTTTGACGCTCAGCGGCAACACGCTGTATGGGACGACCAACGGCGGCGGCACATATGGGGACTATGGCACGGTTTTCAGCGTTCCCGTAAGGGGTGCTCGCATAAAATGATGTAGACAAACGTCGATGAATAGGTTATGCTTCCGTCCTGGAATCCGAAGGATACTCGGATAGTTTACCAAGTATCGGTGCCGTCGCCCAGACAAAGTTGTCGTCGCGGGACTTTTCACGGAGGAAATGACATGACCGCACAAATCACTCGCCAAGCTCATAATTCAATCACCATCGAGGTCACCTTGCCGCTGACCGGCTCCATGCTTCGGGCCGAAGAAGCGATCCAGGATGCGCTTAACGAAGTCGGCCTGCTGGCCACCGAAAAGAAGCTCAAGCGGTTCGATACCGATGGAAGTCCCATCCAACTCGGTTCGGTCCGCATGACCAGCAAGGGGCAGTTCGCTCAAGATTACGAAACGCCTTACGGCAGCGTCTCCGTGCTTCGGCATGTCTATCAAACGTCCGAAGGGGGCAAAACGTTCTGCCCGCTCGAAGAGAGTGCCCGATTGGTTCTCAACGCCACGCCGAGATTTGCCAAGTTGGTCTCCTACAAATACGCGGAAGCCGGAGCCGATGCGGTTGTCGACGATTTATTGGAATGCCAGCATCGAAAGATTTCCAATCGATACGTCAAGTCGCTGGGCGACATCGTCGGTGCCTATGCCGTTGCGAAAGAAGAGACCTGGAGCTACGCATTGCCGACAGTTCGAGCATCCGGTGCTTCAATCGCGATCGGCGTTGATGGAACATGCATGCTTTTGCAAGAGGACGGGTGGCGGTTGGCGATGACGGGAACGATCGCGTTTTACGACGCCCAAGGGGAACGCCTGCATACGATTTACGCCGGCGCAACCCCAGAGTACGGGAAAGAAAAGTTCCACGCGAAATTCCAACGCGAGGTGGAGCGGGTGAAGAATGCCTATCCGAACGTGCCGTATATCGGTCTGGGCGACGGTGCGGCAGACAACTGGAGCTATCTGAAACCGTTGACGGACCACCAGACATTGGACTTTTACCATGCCAGCGAGTACGTGGGCAAGGCGGCGATGGTGGTGTTCAAGGGAGCGAAAAAGAAAGCGGAAAGAGAAGCGTGGCTGGAAAACCAGCTTCATCAATTGAAGCACAAGCAGGGAGCGGTGAGTCGTTTGCTTTCGGTCCTGGATGAATTTCTTTCCACGACGCCGCTGAAAAACGCGGAAGATGCGAAGGCGGTCCTGGCGACGATCACCTACCTCCAAAACCAGAAGGAACGGATGAAATACTCTTATTCGGTGCAGCGGAACTGGCCGATCGGCAGCGGCGTGACGGAAGCGGCATGCAAGACCTTGATCAAGCACCGCTTATGCAAATCGGGTTCGCGTTGGAAGGACGACGGCGCTCTCGCCGTATTGTCGATACGCGCGCTGCGACTCACCACAGGCCGCTGGGAAGAGTTCTGGCGAAACCTCGACCAATATGGCTGCCCCACACTCCCCGCGTAACATCATCTTATGCGAGCACCCCCCGTAAGCGGTGGCAGCCCCACGGTGCTGGCCTCGTTCAACGGCAGCAGCGGCAAGTTTCCCTATGCTGGTGTGACACTCATCGGCGACACCCTGTACGGGACGACCGAGGTAGGCGGTGCGTATGGGTACGGCGAGGTCTTCAGCGTTCCCGTAAGCGGTGGCAGCCCCACGGTGCTGGCCTCGTTCAACGGCAGCAACGGCAAATATCCCTATGCTGGTTTGACACTCATCGGCAACAGCCTGTACGGGACGACCGAGTTAGGCGGCGCGTATGGGTACGGCGAGGTATTCAGCGTGCCCGTGGGTGGCGGAGGCCCCACGGTGCTGGCCTCATTCAGCCTCAGCCCCAGCAGCGGCAATGAGCCCTATGCCGGTGTGACGCTCATCGGCAACAGCCTGTACGGGACGACCGCGGGAGGCGGCACCAATAACGACGGCACGGTCTTCAGCGTGCCCCTGAGCGGCGGCAGCCCCACGCTACTGGCTTCGTTCAACTTCAGCAACGGCGTAGCGCCCTATGCTGGATTGACGCTCATCGGCAACACCCTGTACGGGACGACCGGGCAAGGCGGTAACTTGTCGTTGAACAGCGGCCGCGGGGACGGCACGGTCTTCAGCGTTCCCCTGAGCGGCGGGAGCCCCACGGTGCTAGTCTCGTTCAACGGCAGCAACGGCGAAGCTCCCGGTGCCTTGACGCTCAGCGGCAACACTCTGTATGGGACGACCGAGCTAGGCGGTGCCAATAACGACGGCACGGTCTTCGCCCTGAACATCGCTCCTGCAAGCATCGCCTTGAGCAGCGGCACCAGTGCCACGATCATCACCGGCGGGACAGCCGCGCTCGGCACGACCGTGAGTAACTCGCCCAGTTCCGGATACAATCTGAATTACACGCTGACCGCCACAGTCCTAATACTACAGCGCTAAGTTGATATTGCATTGTTTGGGTAAAATTGCGAAACTGGCATCTCGCCCCGTCAAGGAGGACCAGGCATGGATGCCGAACAGATTCGTGGACTGCGACCGATGCTCGCTCGTTTTTTGAAACGCTTCGACGACTGCTTTGCACGCAAGGACACGCGTGCGCATCTGTCGATTTATGTGGGAGGCCAGCTTTCGGACCTTGAGCGCAAGAGTATCGAGCCGATTGCCTTGGCGGCGGAAGTGCCGGTGCGAACGCTGCAAGAGTTCATCAGCCAGCATCGTTGGCAAGAAGATCTGGCACGTGACCGCTTGCAGGATATCGTCGCCACGGAACATGCCCATCCGCATTCTGTGGGCATCATCGATGAAACCAGTTTCGTGAAGCAGGGAAAAAAGACGCCGGGCGTGCAGCGGCAGTACTTGGGTACGGTAGGCAAGAAGCAAAACGGTATCGTCACCGTGCATCTGGCCTACGCGGCAGACGATTTTCACTGTCTGCTGGATGGGGAGTTGTTCCTGCCGGAAAGTTGGGCCGCTGATCCCGCCCGTTGCCAGGAGGCAAAGATCCCGGCAGGCATGACCTACCGCCCAAAGACGGAGATCGCCTTGGAGTTGTACGATCGCGCGCGGGCCAACGGCATCCATTTTGCCTGGTTGACGTTCGACGAGTGGTATGGCGGAAAACCCGCGTTTTTGCAGGCATTGGACCAGCGTCCGCAGCCCTTCGTGGCCGAGGTGCCGCGGACCTTGATGGGCTGGATCGACCCGCCACGGGTCACCCGGCGGCCGTTGCGTCGTGGTCGTGGACGTGGTCGCAAGGTGCCGCGGATCGTGGCCAGCAATCGGCCATCGCAACCTGTCGAACATCTGTTTTGGTGGCATCCGGCGCTGAAGGAACAAGAATGGCAACGCTGGCGCGTCAAGGACGGCGAGAAAGGTCCGATGATTTGGGAAGTCAAGCACGTGCCGTTCTACCTGCAAGGACCGGATGGTCTGCCAGGGCCGCGTTGGCATTTGGTAATCGCACGCAACGTGCTCGATCCCACGGAGATGAAGTTCTTCGTGAGCAACGCGTCGCCAGACACTTCGGTGGGCACAATCCTCCTGGCAGCCTTCTCGCGCTGGCGTGTGGAAAGGTGCTTCGAGGATGGTAAAGGCGAAATCGGTCTGGACCATTACGAGGGGCGACGCTATCCAGGACTCAAACGCCACTTGATCCTCAGCGCGATCAGCTACTTGTTCCTGGCCAAGACCAACCAACGGCTGCGGGGAAAAAAAATCCGAGTTGACCGTTTGCCAGGTGCATACCGCCGTCTCGGCGCTGATTCGATCGTGGTGGATGAGCGGGCGGGTGTCGGCGCGGTTCCTGGAACGCACCGCGAAAAAGATCCAGCGGGCACAACGCCGCGCCGCCTGCGCTCGCCGTTGCCACACCAAGCGAACTCGTCGAGTTTTGCGGAGCATGGGCATCAAGTTGACAGACACTCCGGTCTGTAAATGGAACTCAAGTTAGCGCTGTAGTACTAAGTGGCAGCGCCACGCTGGGGGCAATAACGTCCGGCACTGGTAGTCTTGCTCCAAGTGCAAGCCAATCCTGCACCGTCTCAGCCACTTCGACCACTTTGGGCGTCACCACCATTTCCTTCACCGCCAGCGATCCTAATTCCTCCAACCTCTCGCAGACCACCACGGCCGCCTTGACCGTACTGGGTAAACGTCAATAAATCGACAGCCTTGCGGCCCGTGGTAGGCTGAATGCGTGGGTACGATTCATCCAGCGACATTCAGAGGACCAAGCAATGGCGAAGGCCAGGAGTGCAGATCGGCGGCGGTATTGGCGGGAAGTTATTGGGCGTCAGCAGGCGAGTGGGGAGAGCATTCTGGGGTTCTGCTCCAGCGAGGGGCTGGCTCCAGCCTCGTTTCATGCCTGGAAACGGCGGCTGCGGCGATCCCGGTGCGGAATCGAACGGGGATCGGCGAACCAGGCCCTGGTTCCCGTGCAGATCGTCAGTGACCCCAAGGCCGACATGGGAAGGCTGGAAGTCCAGTGGCCCGGCGGCGTCGTGCTGCGGGTTCAAGGCTGTGACGCTCAGACGATCGGTGCGGTGGTGGCTGCTCTTTCGGCGGCCCCGGCAACACGAAGGACACGACCATGCTGACATTGCCTTCGTCCCTGCGGGTGTTCGCCAAGACCGGCGCAACCGATATGCGAAAGTCGTTCGAGGGACTGGTTGGAGTCGTGGAGCGAGAATTGGGCCAGCAGGTAGAGTCGGGCGATCTGTTTCTCTTTTTCAACCGCCGTGGCGACCGCGTGAAGGTGTTGTGGTTTGCGGGCGACGGCCTCGTCATTTGGTACAAGCGATTGGAAGGCGGAACCTTTGAAGTACCGAAGGCTGCGAGGACTGTGTGTGAGGACGGATCGACTTCGCCTGCCGGAATCGAGATGCGAGTGAGCGATCTGACGCTGATCTTGGAAGGCATCGACTTGGCGAGTGTGCGGCGTCGTCCGCGATGGCGTCGTGCATGACGCCACCCCGAAAAAAATTTTGATACCGACAGAACCAAATCGCTGTGTCCAGCGTATCACTGTGCATGGAAGAAGGATGTCCATCTCTTGCCGATCAACTGGCGACCTGCCAGCAACGGATTCGTGATCTGGAGCAGACAACTGCGGATCAGCAGGCCGTCATCGCCCAGCAGCAGGAGACCATCGCACATCAGGCGACGGTCATCGCGCAGCAACAAGAGATGGCTGCCACATACCAGGAGCAACTGGCGAAGGCCGCTGAGCAACTGCGATTCTTCAAGCGGGCGATGTTCGGCCAACGCCGCGAGCGGTACGCTCCCTCGCCCGACCAGACGTTGCTCTTCGTGCCCGAAGCCGTCGAGGGACTGGATACCAAACAGGAGACGACTCAGCCAGACACCAATGCGGACTCGCCGCTGCCTCGGGCCAAGCGAAAGCCACGACGACCGAGGATCGAGTTCCCGCAGTTCTGGGAACACCGGCAGACCAAGTATCCGTTGCCACCGGAGGAATTGCCTTGCGGTTGCTGTGGGGCCGAGCGGGTCATCATTCACACCCACGTCACGAAGCGGGCGGAGATCGAAGAGGCAAAGATATACGTGGTCGAAGAGGTGCGGTACACCTACGGTTGTTCCCACTGCCACGACGGCTCGCAGATGCAGACCACAGAGAGGCCGCCGCAGGCCGTGGAGAAAAGCCCCTTCGGGCCGAGCATCCTGGCTTCGCTGGTGACCTGGAAGTTCCTGCACCACTTGCCGGTCTATCGGCAGCAGGAACTGCTGCTGGGTCCGCTGAAACGATGGCTGTCGCGGGCACTGCTCTGCGGGCTGTTGAGTCGGACGGCCCAGGCTTTGCGGCCACTGGAGCGGTTGATCCATCAGCGCGTGCTTGCCAGCATCGTCATCAACGCCGACGAAACGGAGGTGAAGATGCTCAAGCCGGGCAACGGCAAGGCGATCACGGGATACCTCAGCGGTTACGCCGGGGATGCGGACCATCGGTTCGTATTCTACGATTTCCGACCCAGCCGCAGTCGCGATGGGCCAAGGGAAATCTTGGCCGATTATCAGGGTTATCTTCAAACGGACGGCTACATCGTCTACACTTCGCTCGTGCGCGAGGCGGCAGGTCGCCTTGTGGACGTGGCGTGTTGGGCGAACGGTCGGCGGGGCTTCGAGGAGGCGATTCCGGCGACCAGCCACCCGCTCGTCCACGAGGCCATGATCTGGACGCAGCAGCTCTACGACATCGAAGACCGTGCGAAGGAGATGTCGCCGGAGGATCGCCGCGCATTACGCCAGGCGGAAGCATTGCCGATCCTGGCGAAGATGAAGGCCCGCTTCGATGAAGTGCGGCCCACGTTGCGGCCCACGGCGAAACTGGCCGAGGCGATCGACTACGTGCTGAACCGTTGGGATGCCTTCGTCCGGTATACCCAGCGACGGGAACATTCCAATCGACAATAACGTGATTGAGCGGCTTCTGCGACCTGTCGCCATCGGTCGCAAGAATTACCTGTTTTTCGGAAGCGAGCATGGCGGCAAGACGGCGGCAACGCTCTACACCCTGGTGCAAAGTGCCCGGCGAAACTGCGTGGACGTGTGGCCCTATCTGACCGACGTGCTGCGTCGGATTGCAGCCATCGCCCCTGGCGACACCGCCGCCTTGGAAGCTCTGCTGCCAGATCGCTGGCTGGCTGATCATCCCGAACATCGCCTGGAACAGCGGGAAGAAGAATCCCGCGAAGCCCAGGCCCGTCGTCGTCGGAAACGGGCCGCACGTCGGCTTGCCGCCGCCCAATAGGCGGCTTTTTCAGGGACTCTTCCCAGTGTCCGGCGTCCGCGATAAAATCAGGGCGAGTTGCGTTTGCTCAAGATTCCTACCATTCGGCAGGGTCCATTCGCCATCGTGGTTCGGCGTGAGCATCGCCAGGCCAGTAAAATCTCTCATGGGAGGACACGTTATGAGAAACGTCCTGATTGCGTGCATCGTGCTTTTCGCAATGGGGGGGACCGCTTTCAGCGAGCCGAAAGAGCCGCCGAAGAAGGTCTCGGTAGACTTGGGCGGTGGGGCGAAGATGGAAATACGTCTCATTCCGGCGGGCGAGTTCAAGATGGGTAGCGGCGAGTCGGCGGAGGAAACGGCTGCCTTCTTCAAGAAGAACTACGGCGAGGATTTTCTCACGGCGGATTTCTTCAAGGACGAGCATCCGCAGCACCGGGTGCGGATTACCAAGCCATTCTACCTGGGCACATACCATGTAACGCGGGGCCAGTTCCGCCAGTTCGTCGACGAAGCGGCTTACAAGACGGACGCGGAGAAGGGCGAGAGGCCGGGGGCTATGGAGCTGGGACTGCGAGAAGAAGATGTTAAGTTTCAACAAGGAATACTCCTGGCGGAACGCGGGATTCGAGCAGACCGACGAACACCCCGTGGTCAACGTAAGCTGGAACGACGCAATGGAGTTTTGCAAGTGGCTCGGCAAAAAAGAGAGCAAGACCTACCGACTGCCTACGGAGGCCGAGTGGGAATACGCCTGCCGGGCCGGGACGACAACCCGCTATTATAGCGGCGACGATCCCGAGACACTGGCCAAGGTGGCAATGTGGCCGACGCGACGGCCAAGGCTAAGTTCCCGGATTGGAAGCGCACAATCAAAGCCAACGACGGCTATGTGTTCACGTCTCCGGCAGGAAAGTTCAAGCCCAACGCCTTCGGGCTCTATGACATGCACGGAAACGCCTAGCAGTGGTGTGCGGATCGGTACGGCGCGGAATACTACACCAAGTCGCCCACAGACGATCCAACGGGGCCTTCGGCGGGCTCGATCCGCGTGGGCCGGGGCGGGAGTGGAGCATCGACGCCGGGTACTGCCGTTCGGCGTCCCGCAACTTCGC
>CAVRDP010000024.1:0-286463 GCA_963719885.1 uncultured Planctomycetia bacterium
CGAGCCACGCGACTTGTCGATACGGAACAACGTGTAGAGCACGGCGCGGAAGCACCAAGTCCAGAATCTTTCGCCGTTTTCCTTATGCCCCGTCTCATCGATGTTCAGCACGGCCTCGTCGGGCAGCCGCACGAACAACTCCGCATAGGAGGGGGCCAACGCCTCGCTCACCTTGTCGATCAACTTGGCCAAGTAGCCGCGGGAGACGTTCACCCGCACCACGTCGCGAAGGAACTTCCGGATGGTGGAGAAGGAGGCGTGGCAGACACCCTTCATGAAGGCCACCAGGGCCGTCATTCGTGGGCCTAAAAGGCCCGCCTTCCGCACCGCTTCGGGCAGGGACGCTGCATGGAGTTTCCCACAGCGATTGCACCAATAAGCCAACGCTTGGTGTTCGCTGACGATGGTCGGGGTGGCGACGATTTCCACCTCCTGTTGCACCTCGGCCGCATACGGGGAAGGGCGGAGTGAGCCGCCGCAATCGGGGCAACAATCGAGCGTATAGGTCACGAGGTTATCGATGGCCTCGTCGGGAAACGGCGTCCGCAGGTGTTGTTCATGGCCCGGCTGTCCGCCACGATTGCGTTTTTTACCGTCCTTGCGCGGAGGCTTGGGCGGCTTGACGATATCACTGGAAGGCGGCTTAGAGGAAGTGGACGAGTTCTTGCGGGCCGCCGCCAACCGGCGTTTGAGTTGCTCGTTTTCCTGCTGCAGACGTACGTTCTCTTCTTCCAGCAGCCCAAGCTGAGCGGATGCCGCAGCCAGTTTCTCCTCCATCGCGGCAAGGCGACGCGCCAGCGACTTGCTTTCAGAACCCGGGCTAGTTCTTGACAGGATCATGGGGCGGTACGATACCAACCTCACGCGATCCGAACAAGATCAAGAGGTGGCCGTGCCCCGAGAATCCCTGCAAACCCAGGATCTCCAAAATGCCGGGGCTGGCTCGTTACAGTCGTCCGTTTATCACCCCGTCATACGGCTACTATAACTGTGACTGTGAGCCTGTGAATGGCTACGCGGGTTTCTCTGCCTCGACTTTCACACCCCGGAGTTTCGCCGCCAAGTCGCCAAGCAAGCCAAGGCGGCACTTGCGTCAGGGGCCGTCGATGGCATCATGCTGGATGGGTGGTCGGATGACGCCGACAGGCTCGCCTTGGTCAAGGAAGTACGTGAGGCCATCGGCGATCAAGCCCTCATCATCTGCAACGCCAACGACCGCACCACGCCGCAGACAGCCCCGTACATCAACGGCTACTTCATGGAATGTACGAAAAGCAGGACAGCCGAAGATTGGGAGGGGATTGCCGATACGCTCACCTGGGCCGAGAAGAATCTCCGTTCGCCTCATGTGAATTGCCTGGAAACATGGTTCCACAAGTCCAGAAACGATCTCAATTTGATGCGGGCGACAACGACGCTGGCCCTGACGCTCTCTAACGGATATTGCCTTTTCTCCGATCCGAATCCGTTGCCCACGCCCGACCACCTCCACGACTGGTATCCATTCTGGAACAAGAGCCTGGGTAGGCCGGTGTCGGAGGGAGCGGCTGCTGCTGATGGGACCGTGAGACGGGAATTCGACAACGGCACGGTCGTTTACAACCCGATGGGGAACAAAACCATTGATCTTGCGTTTCCGCAGGCACGAACGAGTGTGGCGACTGGCCAAACCGCTAGGGAACACCGCTTGGCGAGCCCGGATGGCGACATCTATTTGATGCCGAAGCCTCCCTTCATCCTCGGTGCCGACATCTCCTGGGTGCAGCAGCAGGAAGACGAAGGGGTACATTTCACCGACCAGGGCAAACAGAAGGACATCCTTGCCTTACTGAAATCGCATGGCTTCAACTGGATTCGCCTGCGGATCTTTCACGATCCCAAAGCAGCGAAGGGGTACTCGAAGAAAGGCTACTGCGATTTGGACCACACGTTGGTAATGGCAAAACGGATCAAGGCCGCAGGGATGTGGTTCTTGCTGGACTTTCACTACAGCGACACCTGGGCCGACCCAGGACATCAGTTCAAGCCTGCGGCCTGGGCTGATCTTCATGGAGCCGGGCTTGAAAACGCCATCCACGACTACACCCAAGACGTGGTGGCGGCATTGAAGAAGCAGGGAACGTCGCCCGACATGGTGCAGATCGGCAACGAGATCAGCAACGGCTTCCTGTGGCCCGATGGAAACGTGTGGAAATCCGGGAAGTGGGACGTGTTCTGTAGCCTCATCAAAGCCGGGATCGCCGGGGCCAAGGAAGCCGATCCGTCTGTAAAGACCATGCTCCACCTTGCCCTTGGTGGGCAAAACGCCCAGTCCAGAGCATTCCTGGACAAGGCCCTGGCCGAGGGAGTCGAGTTCGACATTATCGGGCAATCGTACTATTCCAAGTGGCACGGCACACCGGACATCCTGCGGGCCAACCTGACGGATTTGGCGGGCCGCTATAACCAGGACATCATCGTCGTGGAGTATTCGGTTCCGAACATCCGGCAGATCAACTCCGTCGTGCGTGGCCTGCCCAGCGGCAAAGGGTTGGGTACGTTCATTTGGGAGCCGACGAAATGCGAAGGGCCTGCTTTGTTTGATCCCCAAGGAAACACGAAGCCCGAAATCGACGTGTACCGGGACTTGGCGAAGGAGAAATACTAGCATCATGGACCATCAATTATTCGAGCAGATGTATCAGGGCCAAGCACCGTGGGATACGGGACGGGCTCAGCCTTCAATCATCAAGTTGGCCGAGACGGGCCAGATTCGTGGTAGTGTTCTCGACGTGGGCTGTGGCACCGGCGAGAATCTCCTGTATCTGGCAACCAGAGGCCACGAAGCGTGGGGACTCGACTTCGTGCCGGTTGCTATCGAACGGGCCAAGGCCAAAGCTGCTCAGCGAGGTATTGAAGCCACTTTCATCGTCGGGAACGCTCTCGAATTGAAGAAACTCGGGCGGCCGTTCGACACGGTGATCGACTGCGGTTTGTTCCACACCTTCGCTGACGAGGAACGCCCGGTTTTCGTCAAGGGGCTTGGCGACGTGCTCCGGCCTGGAGGATTGCTGTACATCCTCTGCTTCTCAGATGAGGAGCCGGGAACCGAGGGGCCGAGGCGGATCAGCGAGCAGGAAATCCAGGATGCCTTCCATGATGGATGGAAGGTTCAACGAATCGAGCCGATCCGCTTCGAGGCCATTCCACCACCAAATGGGCCGAAGTTCAGCCCTGGCGGCCCAAAAGCATGGCTGGCGACGATTGAACGGACGTGACATGTTCCCACTTCGCCCACTATGTCGTGGCACAGATGGCCGAAGTGGAGACCGACCATGAGGGATGATTGAGCACTGATGCTTACAAAAGAGATCACCTATTACCTAGAAATGCACGCTCCCAGCCAACTTCGCCCTAGCCAGGTTGCCGTGAGTGACGTGGAGATCAATCAGGCGACCATTTCTTGTCCCGAACTCAACCGTTTCCTCTATACAGCGGTAGGAGGAGATTGGTACTGGGTGGACCGCCTGCCGTGGACCTATGACCGATGGCTTCAGTATCTCGACCAACCTGGGCAGGAAACCTGGGTGCTTTATGTCTCAGGAAACCCGGCTGGATATTTCGAGTTGCAGGGCGAGCCTGGGGAAGATGTTGAGATTGCATCTTTCGGGCTGCTTCCCAAGTTCGTCGGGCGAGGGCTAGGTGGCTATCTCTTGTATGAGGCAACTCGCCGAGCATGGCAAAAGGGAGCCACTCGGGTGTGGTTGCACACGTCGTCTCTGGACCACCCAAGTGCCCTGGCGAACTACCGTGCCCGAGGTTTTTGCCTTTTCAAGGAAGAAAAGCTCATATAAGGAACTGCCCGACCGGCCACTTGGCCGTTGGCCGGATCAAGATCGGAAGGATGAACTGACGGCCTGAGACAATGATTTGTAAGACTTGCTTGCATGTTGACCACACCGATGAATCGCTACGAAAAAAAGCTCTGGTGTCCCACCATCGCAAGCGAGGACTTGGTCAAAGGCGGCTCCTAGCCCGGATTATTCATAAGTTTTCGGACATCGGACGTGGCCTCCCAACTGGTGGGGTTTCGGAGTGAGGCTGGCCATTTGTTGAGGCACTGAAGAGATAATGCCCCCTTTCCCCCAACCGCGTTGGAGCGGACGAGGCATGGAATCGATGGGATTGCTTCCGCCATCAACCGCTGTCCGCGGTGGGCTGCCGTCGTTCCAGAAGATGCTGGACGACTTTCCGGAACTGTTCCAGATAGGGCCAACTTGAGGAGAGTTCCACGATCACCCGGCGAGCGCTCTGACGCACACGAGCGGCGACCTTGATGAAGCGCGTCCGCCATGTACAGGGTTGACCTTCTCCCAAGGGATCGTGTTCACGGCGGCGGTTGTGCCATTGGTGGCGCTGGCGGCCGCCGAGAGCTTCGGTGGGCAACTCTTCGTGTGGCACCAAGGCCGGCGGCGGATCAGCGGCAACATGCCGGAAGTAGATCAACAGATTGAGAGCTGCCGCGTGCAGGTACAGCCGGAAGAGATTGGCAAAGTAGCGATGATCGCTGAGTCGATCTGCTTGCAAGCCGCGTTTGAGTTCTTTGTTGCGGTTCTCACTCTCGCCCCGATCGGCGTAGGCATCGTACGCGGCACCGGGCAGAACGAACGCTCCGGGACGGTTGGTGACCACGGCGCGTCGATTCGTGCCCTGCGCATGGGCTTCGCATTTTATGACCACCCAACGCTCGCTTGACCAGGACTGTGCCTGATACCAGAAGGCCATGAAAAGGCGTTGCGGTTGGCCCGTCTTTTCCCATTCCGCCACGGCGTTTTCCAGCAGAGAATCGCTGTCTTTCTTCAGCCGCGCATTCATGCCGATGCCCAAGGTATAGTCGATATTCAGCTTCTCGCAGGCTTCATACATCGTGGGCGTGCCGAAGCCGCTGTCGCCGCGGAGGTGAATCCGCACGTCGGGCCAGGCCTGCCGCAAACGCCCGACCACATAGGCCAGATCATCCTGGGCGCCCAGCGTGGCATGTGCGGTGCCATGCAGCAGGCAGACAGTCAACACCAAGTCGTTCTCGGCGCAGGTGATGACTCGCGGCAGGTACTGATGCTGTTCGTAATAACCGTGATAGAAACTCAAGTGTTGCTGGCCGTGGGTCGGGTCGTCAAAGGGATCAATGTCCAACGTGAGGAACCTCGGCGGCTCGGCGAAGGAGGCGATGAACTGGTCGAGAAACATGTCCTGAAGAGCAAAGAAGCTCTTCGGCTCGATGGCGTTCTCGAAGCGGGAAAGGGTGGGCTGGCTGGCCAGATCGTCGCCATCGATCGAGCGCCCGCAGATCAACTTGAAGATCGGATCGCTACGCAACACGTCGTGGTCGTTCTGGTCGACGTAGTCGGCCAAGATGCCGAAGATCCGGGCCCGCGTCATCTCCTCAAAGGTGTGGCCTACGTAGCTCGTGTGCCGAGAATCGGTCAAGGCTTCAGCGAACTGCCGGGTCAGTCCCAACTGCTCATCGAGTTGGCGAATGGGCAGCAAACCGGCGTCACTGGAGACCTGGTCGGTCGAAGGTTCAATCACGACCGGCGTCGAGCCGAGGAAATGGAGTGACATCTGCCAATCAGGCTGTATAATCATCTTCGCCCCTTTCTGGAGTGGACAAGTTGCTTTTCATACAACAACTTAGATGCTCCAGAGGGGGCAAGAATTCCCTAGATTCTTGAATAATCCGGGCTAGACGTGCTCAAAATTCATCTCAAGAACAAAATCTCGCCGTTGCCCTTCCTACCCAATACAGACTGGGACCTCCTGGATCTGCATCTTCTCATACACTTCTTGGCGATGCACCGGGATTTCCAACGGGGCGTCGATGCCCAGTCGCACCCTGTCGCCTTGGACACCCAGCCCTTCACTGCTGATCGCTGACCGGGCTCATGGGCTTACCCGCCGGAGTCTCTTTCAGCCGATACCAAAGATACTTGCCCGTCTTTCCGAATATACACCCAGCTTTGAGTTTGTGGGAAAGACGCAAGACATCACGAAGCGGTAATATACCGTCGGGAACGCAGGCGAAATCCTTGTCGTCGGCCACTGGGACCACAAGGAAATCGACGTGCTTCACGCTGGGCGTGTAGTCAACCAAGTTGATCCGAATCATATTCATGCCCCAAGTGCGAAGGTCACTTGCCCTGGAGACGGTGGTTGCGGCCCTGGGCACGATCTCTCAGGTGAGGCCATCGGTGCTCAATCGCCCGGAAAGGGCTTTTCTCGCCAGTCTGTTTCCAACCATGACGTTCCATGCTCAGGTGGATCAGGACTTCGGCACAATGCCGATGATCTGGGCAAGTTGTTTCCTCTGTGGCTGGGTCAGAACTAGGGCGGCACGTTGCTTGCCCGAGTTGACCATCTTTTCGAGCACCTGCACCTGCTTGCCGGTCAGGTTCAGATCAGCCGTGTGGGCCAGCACCGTGCTGGGATTATTCAAGCTTACGTTCGAGCTACTGGTCATGGCTTGCTGCGGGCCGGAGTAGTTCAGGGACCCCATGCCGTTCTGCCGTTGTCCCCAATAGCCGCCCGTCATGCCGCTGGACTGCCCCATGTAGCCGCCGCCCATCATGCCGCCGAACTGCTGCCCCATGCCACCCATGTTGCCGCCGAACGAGTTTCCGCCCATCATGCCAGGCGACTGCCCCATGCCGCCCATGAAACCACCACCAGGGTAGCCGCCGCCCATCATGCCGCCGCCACCCATTCCACCACCGCCACCGCCACCGCCGCGACAGCCTTGGCCGTTCGCAGACTGGGCCAAAGCAAGCGTCAGAACACCGATAACGATATACGCCACCGGCCGCAAACGATTCGTGAACATCAGAGCCTCTCCTCAGAGTAACCGGTTGCCCTTGGCCCGCTCCGTAAATCGGCCTATTCAGACCGGTTACATTTGCATTCTACGCTTGCCCTGACGGATTGCTATAACCCGAATGGCAATAATACGGGGTGCGATAAACCTTTGCGGCACGGCTATGCTGGCTTCGGCCTGTGGCAATGAAGGTATCGAAATGGAACTGAAAATTTCGCATGAAGAAGGTTACGTACTGGCCACGACCCTTGGGACGGTCGATGATGCCGCCCGGGAACTTTTCAGGGAGTCGCTTCATCCATTGGTCGGGCAGAGCGGCACGAATGTGGTGCTGGATTTGTCTCAGTCCAAATTCATTAACTCTGAGGGCATTGCACAGTTGGTATCGGTCGTCACGCACGCCAATACCAGCGGCAGCCGAGTTGTTTTGGCTGCTTGCTCACTGTTCATCTCTGAGGTGCTGGCCCGCTGCAAGCTCAACAGGTTCTTTGAGATGGCCGACAGCGTGCCAGATGCCGTTCGTCGGGTGCTGGGTTGAGCGTAGACGCTGGGCCGGAGTCTCCAAAGAACCCAGCACAGGATGGGCGAACTGCCCGATCAACCTTCGCCAAGCTTCCGCACTGCTATAGGAAACGCAGCGTTTGCCAGGTGGTCGCGAGGAAAACCACGACACCCCAAATCCAGGTCGGCACTTCTGGTTCAGCGGGTACCCGGAAAAGAACCCCACAGTTGGGACAGTAGTTCGGGCCCTCCGGGTTTCTGTCCCGGCTTACCAATTCACCACAGTGATTGCATTTGCATTTCACGGCTTGATCCCCGGTGCTGAGTGACAAGGAAGTGGTAATAGAACACAATCTACTCAACTCTAGCATTTTCCGCACGCCTAATCGCCATGCTTGCAGCTAGGGTGCAGGCGAATGACGGAACGAAAGGCAACTACCAGACCGTCTTCGCCCGGTTATAGCCTCGATCCTGCGTGGCCCGCTTCAAAGCTGCCGGAACCGCCGCTAAGACGCCAGATACGGCCCCACCGGCCCGCTTTTCCAGCATATCCGGCACTCTTGCCACTGAATGGGGCCTTTAGGCTTGCCTTGTGGATTGTTTCGCCGATTCTGCGGGTAATAATTGCTCATCAAGTCCTAACACAGAAGCGGAGATCGAGAAATGGCGAAGAAAATGAAGCCGGGCCAGAAGCGATGCCCGAGTTGCGGGGCTGCGGTCAATGGCCCGAGAACGAAAACGTGCCCGAAGTGCGGTCATGGATTTAATGGAAAGCCACGGGAAGCAGCGACGAACGGCGGCACGCTTGCTAAACCCGAAGTCAACAAGGCCAAGGCCGTGCGTGGCTATCTGAAGGACCATCCCGATGCCATGAGCGGAGAAATCGCTGCGGTATTGAACAAGCGAGGCATCGACATCACGCCGAGCCACGTCGCCGCCATCCGAAGCAAGAACAGCAAGACCAGCACCGCGAAGAAGGCGGCGAAGAAACCTGCCGTCGACGTAGCGGCACCCGTGGCACCGGCAGTCGTGGAGAAGCTGGCGAAGAACGGCGACGCGATCACGCTCGACCAGATCAAGAAGGTCGCCCACACGATTAAGATGCTTGGCGGCCTCCAGCGTGTGACCGAAGTGCTGGCGGTCATTAAAGAGATGGGCGGCGTGAAGAAGTTCAAGGACCTGGCGGAAGCCATGACGGTCACTGGGACGGATGTCGTTTCGTTCTGAGTTATTCCACAATCGAAAACTGCTCAACCCTGGGAACCGATCCCGCACGCATTTCCAGCTCCAAGCCACTCCTGTGCTCATCGAACCCAAAATCCGCCTTCTCGTTGCCGATGACCACGAAATGGTCCGCGTCGGTGTAAAGGCCCTGCTGGCCGGCACAGAGATCAAGGTCGTGGCAGAAGCCACGACCAGCCAGGCTGCCGTCAAGCTCGCCCTGGAAAAGGATGTCGATCTTGTGTTATTGGACGTCCGCATGCCCGATGGCGACGGACTGACTGCCCTGAGCCGCATCAAGCTCGACAAACCGAAGCTGCCGGTGCTGCTGTTTTCTGCATTTGACAACCCTGCCAGCCTTGCCCAAGCAATTGCCCTGGGTGCCAGCGGCTTCCTGCTGAAGGGTTGCAGCCGGGATGAGTTTTTGAATGCAATCCGAGTCGTGGCCGCGGGTGAGAATATGTGGAGCAGGAAAAGACGCCGCAGTGCGAGCCGTTCTCCGAAAGTACCAGGGCTTGCCGGTACGATTGAAGCTTCCTTGACCCAACGTGAGGGCGAGGTGCTGCGGCTGATCGTTCATGGCCTGAACAGCGAGCAGATTGCCGAAGAGTTGAATATCAGCTCCGAGACGGTCAAGCAGCACGTGCAGCACATTCTTCAGAAGATCGGCCTGGTGGATCGCACGCAGGCTGCCGTGTGGGCGGTCAGGAATGGCTTGGTGTGAGGGCTAGGCTCGATCATTCGGACTGGCCACCGAGGCCCATCTTCTCGCGAATGGCGTTTGCCAACTCGTCCGCGTCGTCGGTTCCCACGCGGATGATCTTGCGGCCCAGCGTCAGCTTCACGCAGGCGAAGCCCCAGATATTGTAGGTCCAGCCGCGGCCGGGCATGAAATGTATGCCCCACCCGTCAAGGATCGTGGTACGGCCGACTTCGACGCCGGTGATGTCGGCGTAGCGGATGGTCTTATAGAGAAGCGGCAGCGGCCCGAAGCGGAGGGCCAAGTTATCGCCTTCGTCGCAGATCGTCAGGGAGCCGAACACCAGGCCGCAGAGGGCGAATATGGCGGCGGCCACCAACAAGATGACGACGACGGGCGGCTGATGGCTGCCAGCCGCGATGCCAAAAGTCAGCAGGGCGAGGGCGAACAAGATGTAGGACCAACGGCCATACTGCGTGTGGTTGTAGGTCATGCCGTGATTGTAAGCGACGACGACTGAACGCACGAGTGGCCGACAAGCCGCCCGGTATCGCCTACGAAGCAGGCTTCGACTGAACTCCGGGGTTTACACCGCGGGCAAAAGCTTTATTGTTGGCGGCTCTGGCTGCGTCATTAGCCTGCCCATAGCAGACATCGAGCGCCATGCGGATCGCATCGCCGGCGATCGGCACAAGACGCGTGGCGATTTGCAAGACTTCGAGAGCGGCGCGATGGTTCTCTGGATGCTTCACGAACTGGTCCCGCATGATTTCGGCGACCAGCCCAAAAGGTCCAATCTTGCCCAGCAAATCCAGGCTGTCGAGACAACGCAAGGCGTGCTGCGTCATTCCCAGCTCGTGATAGCCGACGGCGGACTTCAGCCGTTTCAGCACCCGTACGATCATGCCTGCGTTGGATTCCATGGTAGTGTCCTTTCGATCACGAGAACCGCGTGCGGTGGTTACCTCCTCTGGCAGCCGTTTCGTCGCACCAGAGCAATGTGCAAATGCCGTGCCGGTTCCGACCACCGCAAGGCGTTCGTCGGGAAGCTATTGGCTTCAGCCAAGTCACTTCAATGGAAGCGATTTTCTGGTCGCGGCCACCGTCCCAAAATGCCCCGATGCGTCCCATAACGCCACACCGCCAGGCGTTTACACCGGCCTGTGGAAATCGTATCGCCTTTGGGCTATGCTGTTCGGAATTGTCGCTTGAAACCGCCATCTCTGCCAAAAGGAGCCAACCATGACTTGCGTGAAGTTCCTGACCGCTACTACGTTCGTCGCCTTCGTCGGTCTGACAGCCCACGGCCAACCGCCGGCCGAAAAGATTGCCACCGCTCTACAGCCGTTCGTCGAGAACCACACCATTGCTGGAGCCGTGACGCTCGTCGCCGACAAGGACAAAGTCCTCTGCATCGATACCGTGGGCTACGCGGACGTAGCGGCGAAGAAGCCGATGCGACCGGACAACCTGTTTTGGGTCGCCTCGATGACCAAGCCGGTCACGGCTACGGCTGTGCTGATGCTCCAGGACGAGGGCCTGCTTTCCGTAGACGATCCGGTGGCCGTGTATCTGCCGGAACTGGCCAAACTCAAGACGCCTACCGGAAAGCCGGCCAGACTGACGCTCCGGCACCTGTTGACCCACACGTCAGGTATGGGTGAAGTTACGCCGCGGGAGTCCAAGGCTGCCAGAAAACTAGCCGATCTGATTCCGCACTATGCCGAAAAACCGTTGCAATTCGAGCCTGGAACAAAGTGGCAGTATTGCCAGTCTGGGATCAACTCGCTAGGAAGAATCGTGGAGGTGGTTTCCGGACAGTCGTTCCCGGAGTTCCTGCAAAAGCGGCTGTTCGATCCCCTGGGCATGAAAGATACGACCTTCTACCCGACCCAGGAGCAAATGACTCGCTTGGCGAAGTCCTACAAGGCGGCAGATGGCAAGCTCGAAGAAGTGACGATCTTCATTCTGGACGGCCACGACCCCGCAGCTCGTGACCGCTATCCGGCTGCCAACGGCGGATTATTCTCGACGGTCCACGATTACGGTCGCTTCTGCCAGATGCTACTCAACCAGGGCTCGATCGGCGGCAGCGAGTATCTAACGCCCAAGTCCGTCAAGCTGATGAACACAATCCAGACTAACGACCTGAAGACCGGCTTCACCGATGGAAACGGCTGGGCATTGGGCTGCTGCGTGGTCCGGAAGCCGGAAGGTGTTACTGCCGTCTTGTCGCCGGGCACGTTTGGGCACGGCGGTGCCTATGGCACGCAGGCGTGGATCGATCCGGTGAAGCAGTTGGTCTACGTGCTGATGGTCCAACGGTCGAACTTCCCGAACTCAGATGCCTCGGATGTACGACGTGCGTTTCAAGAGGCGGCTGTGGCAACAGTGACAGGAAAACCTTGACGCTCGGCCTACTTGCCGCGGATCACAAGAACCGAGCCTCGTACATCTTGGGATCGGTCCACAGGCACGGGTTTGCTGCGGGTGGCCAGATCGAGCAGTTGAAGTTGCAGTGAGGTAAGGTTGGCCGGCTTCTCGACCGGCGTTGTGGACGTTTGACCCGAAAAATGTCCCGAAAAAGCAGCGGGAGTAGACTACACCTGCACCCGGCTGTCGGTAGGGTGTCGATAGGGGTCGCTAGCGAGATAATGATTGAGCAGCTAAGTCGCGAGACAGCTTAGATTTGCCGCGATTTCCCGAGGTTTTCTGCAAATTTCTGCGGAGGGCAAAGTGATTTTTCCAGTGTGGCCGCTAGCCATTCGCTTACCCTCCTAAGTCGTTTTCTGGTAAATACTTACAACCGGCTTTTCTGAGACGATTACCCCAGAGAAGTCGATAGGACGCGCGAAAAACAGCAAATACCAGACTTGTAAGTGTAACAAAAAAAACGGCTGTGACAACCGACCAAGTACTTGCCTGTGGGACAATCCTCGATGTGGCGGGGGCGACAAGATTTACCAAGGCCGGAAACTCGATCGGTTGCGGTAGGGACCGGGACCGCCCATCGCACCGCCGGCCAACACACACGCCAAGCTATAATGGACAAGAGCAATCCGACACCCAGCGGACAGCAATTCACAGCCAACAGACATCCTTATCCTGGGGGAGGGTAAGCCCGATGAGCCAAGAACAACTGAGGTTGAAGGCAGCGAGAGAAGAAGGCGTTGCGTGGAAGAAGTGGGGGCCCTACCTGAGCGAGCGTCAGTGGGGCTCGTCGTGGGTCGGATGGTGGTTTCGCAGAAGGCAAGGCACTCTGGACGAGGAGTTGCGCCAAGACTTCGGCTTTATCCTGGCTGCTACGCTGACACTGCTCGGGCTTATTATCGGAATCAGCTTTTCAATGGCCACAAGCCGCTACGCTCAGGAGCAGTGACATGAAAACGTGGCCTAATCATCCCGTCATCTACGAAATCAACACCTGGGTGTGGCTGGCTGAGTTGAGCCGGAAATACCAACGGCCTGTGAACCTCGCCACGGTTCCTGAGCCAGAATGGAAAGCGATTGCCTCCTACGGCTTTGACGCCGTGTGGTTCATGGGAGTTTGGGAGCGGAGCCCTGCCGGGATTGAAATCGCCATGCGGAACAAGGGCCTCCTGGAGGATTTCCGCCGGGCCCTCCCTGACTTTTCGGCGGCGGATAATGTTGGCTCGCCCTATTGCGTTCGCCGTTATGTCGTTGATGGCCGCCTCGGGGGTTCCGCGGGGCTCGCGGCTGCCCGCGAAGTGCTCGCGAAGCAAGGCACGCGGCTGATTCTCGATTTCGTGCCCAACCACGTGGCCCCGGACCATCCCTGGGCGTCCACGCATCCCGAGTATTTCATTCAGGTTGACGACGAGGACCTGCGCAAAGACCCCGCATCCTTCATTGCTGTCGGGGGAAAAGTTCTTGCCTGTGGCCGGGATCCATACTTTCCGGCTTGGCCCGACGTGCTCCAGCTCAACGCCTACAATCCGGGACTGCGGCGCGCAATCGCGGAGACGGTGCAGCAGATCGCCGAGCAGTGCGACGGTGTGCGGTGCGACATGGCCATGCTGATGATGAGCGACGTCTTCGAGCGTACTTGGGGATCACGGGCCGGAGCCCGCCCCGCCGAGGACTATTGGCCGTCTCTTATCCCCGCGGTGCGGTCGCGCCACCCGGAGTTCCGGTTCCTGGCCGAGGCCTACTGGGATTTGGAGTGGTGCTCTCAGCAGCAGGGATTCGACTACTGTTACGATAAGAAACTGTACGACCGGATGGAGCACGAGGATGCCGAAAACGTGCGACTGCATCTGCTGGCTGATATGGCCTATCAACAAGGGCTTGTCCGCTTTTTGGAGAACCACGACGAGCCACGGGCGGCGGCGACTTTTGGCGAAGTGAAGTCTCGGGCCGCCGCAGTAACGGTGCTCACCCTCCCCGGCGCCAAACTCCTCCACGAGGGGCAGTTCGAGGGTCGAATGGTACGACTCCCGGTCTTCCTTAGCCGCCGCCCGGACGAGTCGCCGGATCAGGACCTGCAAGCATTCTATCAGCGTCTACTCACGGAGACGGCAAGAGACGTCTTTCGGAACGGTCGGTGGCGGCTCTGCGATTGCAACGGCTGGCCGGACAACCCAGAGCCACCTGAACATCGTGTCCTGGTGCTGGGAGTTGGGCGTTGAACGCTATCTCATTGCGGTCAATTTTTCGGGCACCCCGTCCCAAGCCGTCATCCGCATGCCCTGGGAGGATCTACGGGGCAGGGCTTGGCGGCTTTCCGAGCTGTTGTCTGTCGAATCCTACGAGCGTGGCGGCGACGAGATTGCCGACTCAGGGCTCTTTGTGTCCCTCGGGCCGTGGCGGTGGCATTTCTTCCAGATCGAAAAGGAACGATCATGAGCAAGTGGACCGGCTGGTGGGAGCAACGCGGCCTGGGACGCCGCATGATGCACAATCTCGTGCTCGACGTCGCCGCGAACGGTGTCGTCACGGGCGGCGGCGACGACTGTATCGGCGCGTTCACCTTTGAGGGCCAGTTTCGGACCGATGGAACGGTTTCGCTCATCAAGCAGTACATCGGCCGCCATCGGGTCAGCTACGAGGGCCACAATTCCGGCGAGGGCATCTTTGGCACCTGGTGCATCTCAGGCTTCTGGACAGGCAAGTTCGCCCTTCGCCCCCTAGCCGACAGCGTGGTCGCTTGTGACGAGATTCAAGAGTTGGCGCCGTTACGATGAGCGGAGAGGATAGCAGAAGCCCGCAGGTCTGTGGAGTTCTCTTGCAAGATCGGCGCGATCGTTTCTGCCGCGAAGACACGATGCACGCAACCGAAGTGGCCCCCGAGATTAAACTGCGAGATCATTCCCGGACGATAGGGGATCTGGCGCAATTGGCGTTCGGCGGTTGGACTCGGGGCGGTGCAATGTGCGAAGCCGATACATCCGGAAGCGGGCCAGTGCACGCCGTCAAAGGAGCCAAACAGCAACGTTCCTAGGCCGAGAAACCACACGTCGCCCGCTGAGTAAAAGTTCCAAATCCCCCGTTCCGTCCGCTGCAAAGCGGCGTCGCAGGCGTAACGCGATGAGATTGCCGGGGCGAGCAGCACAAGCCCGGTCAACGATTGTTCGGCCGATAAGAACTCGGCCGTCAGCAGCGACATCGCCCCACCGGCGGAGTGCCCGATCAGCCACACGGGACGTCCCGGATATTGCCGGCGGTACTCGATCACACGACTGGCGATCTGGCGGGCGATCCGCCGATTCCGCTCCCACGCGCGCAGATGATAGATCGCCAGCAGAAAACAGCGGGTGGTCCAGTCCACAATCTCCATGGCGTACGGCAGTCCCGCATCGAGCAGGCCGGCCATCAGCGAGATGTTCAGAAAGCTGCGGCCTTCCATGCCAGGCAGTATCAACACTAGCCCGCGATCAAGACGTTTCGGTTCCATTCGCTTGATCAATCGCCCGCCGCAAAGTTGCCCAAGCGGCAAGACCAGGAAGCTCAACGTACAGACGAGGCCACGCCACAAACGACGCAACGTTGATTTCACGGCAGCGGGCGGTGTTGTGGTCGTAGGGTCTGCCACGGCGGACGTTTCTTGCAAACTCATGCCCAGACTAACGATAGGACTCTTAATCGTCGCACAACGCACATGATCATCCCTAGAAGGTGGAATCGCAGAAGCAGCCGCGCAGCAGATGTTGGCGCCTCTGCTTGGACCAACGGCCTATAATCATCTTTGCCGCCGGCATGGTCGCCGTCAACCGGTTATGCCGCTGCTGGGACAGCCGATCTCTGGAACCATTTCTCGCTGCCAAACGTCCAACTTCGGGCCCAGTGGCACACCGGCCGGCCCTGAAGTACGATAGGAATAGCTCTGTCGGCGGAGAAATCGGATGGTCCAGTGGTTTACGTACTTCATTCCCTGCGTCCTGGGACTGTTTTCCCTGATTGCAGTTCGGTCTCTACTGGCACGCGGAGTTGGTCGTTGGTGGTGGGGTACGCTCCTCGGCTCCGTTTTGGTCGCGGTTGCCTTGGGTGCGTGGTTCACCTTCTTCTTCGAGGTCGTCACGCGTTCAGGCGTTCGTTGCATCGGCTTTCCATTTGCTTGGAAGCTGTTTGTAAGATTTCCCGGCGGCCATGGAGCGGAATGGACACGGTGGAGAACATTCGCGGATTTCGCCGCCTTGGACATGGTTCTGTTTGCGTCCCTTTCCGTATATCCGGTGTGGCTGGCCAACACGTTGTGGCGATTCATGCTGGCACGAAGCAAAAAGGGCCAAGGCAAGAGTTAGACGGCTACCTGCCCGCTTTTCCGGCATATCCGGTACCGTTGTCATCGAATGGGGCCTTTGGGCTTGCCTTGCGGGTTGTTTCGCCGATTCTGCGGGCAATAATTGTGCATCCAGTTGGTAACCCAGAATCGGAGATAGAAAAATGGCGAAGAAGACGTATCGAGGCGAGAAGACGGCGGCCGTCAGTGAATACCTGGACGCCCATCCGGGAGCCGGTCCCAAGGAAATCGTCGAGGCATTGGCCAAGCAGCATATCAAGATTACAACGGCCCACGTGAGCAACATCAAGGGCAAGCTCAAGAAGGCTGGCAACGGGAAGAGGGCAGCCAAGCCCGCTCCCGAAGCGGCACCGGCGCCGGCACTGGTCGCGAAGCCCGCAACCAATGGCGGCACAATCACGCTGGAGCAGGTCAAGCAGGTGGCCCAGGCCATCAAGACGCTCGGCGGCTACCAGCGTATGACCGAGGTGCTGGCGGTCATCAAAGACTTGGGCGGCGTGAAGAAATTCAAGGACTTGGCGGAAGCCATGACGGTCACGAGCATCGACGACGACATTCCGTTCTGACTGTTCGCCGGGCCAAGGAAGCCGAGATAGCGTGTCATTCTGTCGAAACCAATACGTCAGAAACGGGCTGAGAACGAGAAAGCCGAGGATTACGCCCGGATGCGTTGGTGGGAGACGGGGCAAACGACTGCTAGGAATGAAGAGGTAGAGTTGATTTCCGTTTGCCCAGGCCATGCCGACGATGGCCAGACAAAGGCAAAAAAGGCCGAGCAGCAGGGCTAGTTGACGGACGGGCATAAGCGTTTTTCTGTTTTAGCAGAACCAACTTGACTGCGGCCCATTGATACGCCGCCATTCCGTCGCCTCAAACAACCTCGACATCGTTTCTTCGATGTATTGGCAGTCGAGGAGGACGGCCTGTGGCACGACGAAGTGGTATTTCGCAATTCCTTGGCCATAAAGACGCACGGGCACTCTGATCTCGTAAGATGGTTCGTCAACCGCTGCGCTGCGAAACTCAAAGATGCTCCAAAAGCCGCCTGGAATTCGGAAAGTTCCCGTAATGAAGTCTGGGCCGCTCCCGTCTCGATCATAACTAATTTCAAAGTCGCGGCCAAGGCAGTTCGCCAGCGGCACAACCTCTCCGATTGGCACCAGACGGGACTCCTCAATGCAGTTATAGGCGTTGGGTTGGGGGAAGTGGACGACATAGAGCCAACCCGACGTACCGAAGCGGCTCTTCTCAACGAAACAAGACGTGCGCCAGATGATAATCCCATGTTCCCCAAGGATTCCGCCGTCGCCCGGATCGGGTTCCGGCCTCTCGATCACCACGACCTCTTGTAGAGGCGAGGACATGGGCGGCGGATGGGAAGAATGCGTTAACTGGAAGGACTTGAGGCCCTGTTCCAATGCTTCTGCTTCGATCCCGCCGAGTTCTTGGCGACGTGCTTCAGCCTCTTGGACAACTTCGGAAACCATCTGCCGTAGTTCAGGATGATCCGACCAAAAGGACGGCTTGATTCCCAGTACGGCATTCAACAAATCGCCTTGATAGAAGTCTCCTTCGGCGAAAGGATCGTCTCCTAACCGCTCAATCGCCATCGGCAGGAGCCATTCCACGGCGATGTTCTGCCCGATGGTAATCCTCAAGTCCTCGACGGTGAACTCTTCCAGCGGCTTGTAGCGAAGCGCGTGGATCGTTGTAACAAGGTGTGAGTCGAAATTCGGAGGTCCCCAATCCTTGCCCTCCAATTCGGTCAGCGTTTTTCGGCGGTCGATCTCCATGTCGTCCTCGGCTGCAAGCACTCGATTGAAGCGAACCGCTCCAGGCGAAACATCATTTTATCCTTTTAGCGCCTCTGTTGGAATCAAGATGAAAAAGTCCTTCCTCGCGAAGCGAGGTAGTGCTCTTCCATTCCAGTCCGACTCTACCCTCCGACCATCAAGAAGACCGCCAAGGTTGCCAGCACTGCAAGACCCTGGAAGAGCCGCAGCAACCATTTCGGCTGCGGAACCCGGAACCGCTTGAAGATTATGGCGACCGCCGCAAAAAGGATCGACAACGCCAGCCAAATGCCCGTGATTTTGAACATCAACATCCCCGGCTCGACCGCGAGGGCGGATGAGATAGCCAAAGCCACGGCGAAAAGAACGCAGAGATACCAGGAGAGATTGACGATGGTCATGGCACTTCCCTCACAACCCAAGCTCCATGAAGATCACGTCGGGCAGCGGGTTGTATCTGTAAGGCGAAATTTCGGTGAACCCCAAGGATCGGTACAGCCCCGCCGCTTCCTTTAACGACGTGAGGCTGTCCAGTCGCATCTTCTGGTAGCCGGATCGCCGAGCCTCTTGGATGATCGCTTCGGCCAGCTTGCGACCCAGGCCCTTGCCCCGATGCCCTGGCCGGACGTAGAGGCGTTTCATTTCGCAGATGCCGTCGCCCAATTTCCTCATCGCCACGCATCCGACAGCCTGATCGTCTTCGATGACCAGGAGCAACTGCCCATCCGGTGGAGCATAATCGCCAGGAAGCCCGTCGAGTTCCTGCTGGAAGCCCTGAAAGCAAAGGTCGACGCCCAGCCAATCGGTATACTCCACGAACAACTGACGCGCGGCAAGGAGATCGTCGTGGGATTGGGCTTGGACGAGTTTCATCGGTCACCTCGAAAAGCATTGGCCAGACGACGCTTTACGGCGCGGGGAGAATCTTCAAGAAGATGGGTGGCGCAAATCGCGTCACGGTCTCCTTGCCGGTGCCTATAATTGCGTTCCCGGATCGTCCTTGTTAATCTAGAGGGGCAAATGTCCATTCGCAATACCCTGCCCCACCGGAGAAATGAAGCAACCTGCCGTGATTCACGCATTCCACCGCACCTCGATCTTACTTGCCGCCTTGCTGTTGTCGACGGAGGCCGCTTGGGCCGCGGACGCCTACCAGCCCGATGCCCACTACAAGCCGAGCCGCAATCTGTCGCGGTTCTTCGCCAAGATTGCCGCGGGACAACCGGTGGTCGTGATGGGCATCGGTGGCTCGGTGACTGAGGGGCATAGCTGGGCGGCCATGAGCGCCGAGTGGCTCCAAAAGCAGAATCCGGGCCGCCAGATCCATTATGTCGACGCCGCTTACGGCGGCACTCCGCCCTGGCAGACCGTGTTCCGTATGCGCCGCGACGTCCTGCCGCATAAGCCCGACCTCGTGTTCATCGAATATGCGGTCAACTCGTACATGGACAATCCGCGCAACTGGCTCGCGGAAGACGGACTGATCCGGCAACTGCTGGAGCAGCCGCAACGGCCCGAAATTGTTTTCGTCTACGTCGGCAATGAAAAGGGCGAGCGCGACCTGGAGAAGGTCCAGCCCGTAGCGCGTCACTATGGGCTGCTGGAAGTGGATGTCCGCAAGCACTTGCAGGGCAAGATCGACGCCAAAGAAGTCGTGTGGAAGGACATTGCCGGCGACGCGATCCATCCGAACCAGCGCGGTCATGCGATTTACGCCGAGGCGGTCACGGCCCTTCTGCGGCAGCAGGCTGCCCTGACGAACCCGTCGACGGCCGTGCCCGCGATGCCGGCCCCCTTTTTTGGCGACGAGTTCACCACGGCGACGCTCCTGCCGATTGCAGCGGCCCAGGCCAGTTCCGAGTGGCGCGTCGTGCAGGCCCCCGAGTGGACCGGCAAGTTCCTCGACGAGATGTACGTGACCGACTGTCCGGGCGCGACGATGACCATAACGGCCAACACGACAACGCTGGGCATCTACATGCTCCAAACGACCGACTCGGGTCGAATTGCCTGGTCGATTGACGGCGGTCCGACCACGGAAATGGACATCTGGGCGGGCTGGCTGGGGAAAAGCGGCTTGTACGTGCGCAATTTCCTCTTGGCGACTGGCCTGCCGCGCAAGGATCACGTCCTGAAGCTGACCGTGTTGCCCAAATCGGCGAAGGCTGACGGCAACTGGATCCGCATCGGCGGATTCTGCGTGACGAACCCCAAGCCGTAAGGGCCGAAACTGGAAACCAGGCTTGCGAGGATAGTCGCTTATTTCCCGCCCTCAGTCGTCTTTCTTTTGGCCGGTCTTGTGCTCTTCGATCTCCGCCACCAGATCATCGATCTCCTTGGCGTCGAACTGTTTGGCCAGGACTTGCTGGAAATCGGCCAGGACCGCGTCCAACCGGGCCAGCGACGCCTCATCGCCGGAGAGGTCCTTCTTGGCCTCGGCGAGACGCGCGGCGACAAGGTCCTGTGCGGCGGGCAGTTCTTGCAACTGTTTGATCGCTTGCTCCGCCTCGGCGAATTGTTGGGCCGCAATGCGGGCCCTCGCCCGCCCCAATAACATCTGCCGCCGCGCGGCCAGATCGACTATGCCATCGCGCAAAGCGGCCACGCGACCTTCCAACTCGATGCGGTGCTCGTTGTGGGCCACGGTGGCCGATAGCTGCGGTTCCAGCCCCGGCACGATCGGCAGGCGGGCGAGCCACTGGTCTCCATGCTTCACCAGCACGACTTGCAGGACACGGTCCGCGGGCGGTACCGGCAGCGAGCCTTGCCGGTCGGTGCGGCCCAGAAGAACCGGATTGGCCGCGCCGGGCGGGGAGGCGTACACCTCATAGCCCGACAGAGGTTGCGACGCGGGCCCCCTGTACTCAGTGGGCCCCTGTACTCAGCGGGCCCCTGTACTCAGGGGAGACGGCCGCTTTCAGGGTCAGAATGCTCGGTCGGCGGGGCGGCACCACGCTCAAGGCCAACACGTCCAGCGAAGTCTCCCAGCGGTCCGGCAGCGGATCCTGCAATCCGGTCTCCAGCCGGCCGCGAAGTTCGTCCTGGGCGACCTCCTCGACGGTGCAGAAGGTCCAGGGGACGGGGACTGCGGGCACCCGTCCCATGAGCTGGGTTCCTGTGTACTCACGGGACGGGGAACCCAGCCCATGGTCGGCGGCGGCTTGGCCTTCGGCCGCTACGGCCTTCACCGCGAGTCGAAAGACGCCGCCCGGCTTGACCGGGGCCAGCGCCGCGTCGCGCGGCTTGAGGGCCGACGCCCGCAAACGCAGCACGACCCGGCGATCTTTCAGCACGCTCAGCCGCGCCAAGGGGGCAAAGGCCTCGAAGATCGCAGCCGAACAGGCGTCGGGTAGTTTCAGGAGCTGCGCGAAGCGGTGCGTAACCGTCGCGCTCCACAGTCCCGTGGCCACGTCCAGCTCGCGGGCTGAAACCTGATAACCGCCCTGCCCCGCCGAGACCTCGACGAGCATGACCTTGTCGGCGCTGAGCGACTCCTTGGGCAAAACCTCGGCGGTAACGCCGGCCAAGGATGCCGACATCGCCTGTTGCAAGGCCTCGGGCGCCGCTGCGACCGCCACGTTCCAGGCCCCGCCCTGCAGCCACGGAATGCTCTCGGCCAATCGGCCTGCCAGTGTGGCCGGCAACTGTCCGCCAAACTCCGCGGGCACCCGGTACTCCGCGGGCACCCGGTACTCCGCGGGCACCCGGTACTCCGGGTCGGCGGTAAAGCCCAAGTATATCTGAATGCGGTACGGGCGGAGTTCCCAGACCGGCTCGGTCGCGCCCGCCGCAGCGGTTGCCCAGGCCAAGGCGGCAAATGCCCAGCAGATGATCGCAACCACCGGACTGAGTCGAGTAGTGGCTCTGGCCACAATTGATGGGACAAATTCAAGACTCAACTCGTTTTTGCCCATCCCGGAGGGACGTTTGAGAATAGCCCAGCGATTTATCGCTGGGTACGAAAGGCGAATGAATCGATAGTCCCGGAGGGACGACTGAAGTAGCGTGACGCAGGACATTTCAACCGTCCCTCCGGGACTGGAAAGCCATTGATGAACTCCGCTCCCAGCGATAAATCGCTGGGCTATTCTCAAATGCCCCTCCGGGGCAAAGACACGTTGCCGGTCCATTCACGATCGCCAATTTGTTGCAGGATCTATGGGCAGGGCCACTAGCAGTGCCATCAGAAGGTATGTCTTGCAACATCATTTTTCGCTCGGGAACTGGAATCCCGGCTTCCACTGTTCGACGTTTTGATACAAGGTCAGCGTCCCCGGTTCGATGCCCGTGACGTTCCTTCCGGTAGGCAAAGTAATCCGGCAACTGCCAGAGCGGCACGATGGCAATCTCGTCGTGGGCAAGGCGATCGATGCGGCGCAAGCGGGCGGGGACATCGTTCCATTCGACGGCCTGTTGGAGCTGCCGGAGGGCTTCGCTCATCTGCGCGCTGCACGCTCCCGCCAGACCGTTCTCACCCAAAACGCGCGGGGCGTCGACCAACGGCTCCCACATTGCCAACTCCACGTACAGCAAATCGACATCCACCGGAACCCGGCCCGGGGCGGCGGGCAGTTCCTTGAGCTCGACCACGATATCCGCGGCGGCAAGCTGTTGCCGAATGGCCGTGCATGCGATATACGCGATATCATCGGACGGAAATGCAAGTACAAGACTGCCCTCACCCCCTGCCCCTCTCCCGGAGGTAGAGGGGAGCTTGTCGGAAGCCGCCGCACCCCCTGCCCCGCTCCCGGAGGTAGAGGGGAGCACTGCCGTCTGGTCCTTGCTCCCGGCGGCCAACTCGCGACGGCCAGCTTCGGCCAGGGCCAGGGCCAACCGCGGATCGTAGGGCCATGGCTGGACTTGCGGATCGGAAGCGTAGCCCAGCGGGTCTTGCGTCGAAGTCGCCACCGGCATCGGACCATGCAGCGGCACGCAGCCGGGCAGCGTATCGCCGCGCAGCAAGCTGCTCCAGGACCGCCTGGCGATCGATCCCATAAGCCAGCGCGCGGCGGAAAGTACGGTTGGCCGTCAGCGGCTTGCGAGCGTTGGGGACGAGGCAGTGCAGCCGCGGAAGGGCGTAGGACTGCACGGTCACGGCGGCATCGGCCCGCAGCGACTTGACGTGCCAGGGGTCCACGCGGTCCAGGACCTGGATTTCGCCGCGGCGAAGCGCCGCGACACCCGCCGCCCCATCGGCGCAATTCCGCTGGACGATTTCCCTGGGTTGCGTCGGGGTGCGGGCGAAGTAACGCGGATTGAGCACGTAGGTAGTCTCCGCGGCTGTTGCCTCGGCCCTCACGTACGGACCAGTGCCGGGCGACGTTTGGCCTGCGGTACGTCAGGCCGACCAGGGGTACCTGGTGCCCGAGCCTGACGTATGGGGTCAGTCAGGCTCGGGCACAATGTACCCGTGGTCGGCGGCACATCGAGGAGCGCTTGCGGGCAGGGGCGCCCCTCGACCAGTTCGATGTCAACCTGATAGGCGTCAGGCACCGTCACAGCCTCGAAGATTCCGGCCCACTCCGGGCGGTAGGCCGCGCTGGTCCGATCGGCCATGGCCAACAGCCCGCGGGCAACGTCGCAGGCCGAAATCGCCGCATCGCGTTTGAGGGCGATGGTCAAGCGTCGCCGGGTTTCGTCCGCTTTGACCGCGCCGAAGGGATAAGCGTATTGTCCGCCCTGGCGGCCGGCGGCGGTGAGCTCGCTGAGCGCGCGGGAGACGAGCCTGGCGTCGCGGCGCGAGACCCAGTCGCTCACGAGTTGCAGGCCATTACCGGGACCGACTGGCGATCGATCCGCCGCGGCCTGGCAGACGCCGACGACCACGCGCGGATACTGCTTGTGGATCGCCTCGGCCAACTCCTTGGCGCCATCGAGCGCCGGCCAGAGCAGCACGACGCGGCGGATCGACGCGGCCGCCTTGCTCAAATCGCCCGACTGCCGGGCCCGCTGGGCGTCGGCCAGGTTCGTGGCGGCCTCTTCCTTGAGTCGCGTTTCCCATTTCGCCACCAGCGGGTGCTGGGGATAGCAGGCAGCCAGACTGCGCAGCAGCGCGCGGATGGAAGCGTAGTCGGTAGTCGCCGCATATTGTTCGACCAGCTTCTCGGTCATGGCCCCCATAACGATGTCCAGTTTCGCACGCTGGGGACTGCGGCGGTACAGTTCGCGGAGCACCCCCAGGGCGTTGCGATATTTCTGTTTGGCGAAGAACGCCTTGGCCTGCTTGAAGAGGAATTCATGGTGGGCTTCGGCCAGCCCCGGCATCCGCGAATAGTTCTCTTCCAGGAAGCGGAAGTAGTCGTAGGCCCGGTCCAGATTATCCGGCAAATCGTTCGTGCCCGCCAGTTCGTTGGCTTTGTCCAAGAGCATTTGCTCGAAGAGCACCACTTTGCGGATCGCCCCCCAGGCGACTTCGTATTTCTTGTCCGGCTGATCGACAAGGCGGATGACCAGGTTGGCGTCCGGTTGGGGCTTGGCAGGCAACCGCCGGTCGGGCAGGTCCAACGGCTTGACCTTCAGCACCGCGCTGCCGTTGTTCTCGTCGAGCGTGATCTGATCGAAGGGGTCCAGCTCGTAGAGCGGTCCCTCGGCCAAGGCCCGCCCGGCAAGGCCGATGCCGAAGATGGATGCCAGCAGATAGGGAAGGGTCCGCATCATTCGTGGCGTTTGCTTTCGCAATTACGCCGAAAAACCTCAAAATCCCAAACTGGCCTTATTCTAAATCAAGGAAACACGATTAGCAATCCGCCGCGAACCCCCTTAGGCCAAAACCTGCCGGAGCCATTTTTGCCAAGCCTGACCCAGCGGCGGCGCCGGCGCGTCTTGGCGGTAGTCGATCTCGCGCTGATAAGGCCCGGCGTTGTAGGTGCGTTGGAAAACGGCCTGAAGATCCAGCGGCAGCGGCGGATCGCCCGGAAGCAGCGGGATGGCAATTTCCGGCAAGGGTTGGTTGAGCCGGATCTGATTCTTTACCACACCAGAGGCGGCCCAGAATTCGCTCAAAATCATCGCTGTGGCCCACTTGCCTCCCCTCTCCTTTTGGGACCGGCGAATCAATAACTGTCACAAGTCCGACGTGGGGTGGCATGGAATAGCGGCTTCGATGCCGCGCAGCCATGTTGGGAGCGGTCGGGACTTCACCACATGCCTGCGCCGCGTCGGAGCGGCTTAGGCATGCCACCCGAATCGCGGCATCCCCAAAACTGCGACAGTTATTGATTCGCCGGTCCTTGGGAGAGGGCGGGCACCATGTACCCATGGTCGGGGTGAGGGCGTTCATCCTTCATCCCTCATCCCTCATCCCTCATCCCTCATCCTTCATCCTTCATCCTTCATCCTTCATCCTTCATCCTTCATCCTTCATCCTTCATCCTTCATCCTTCATCCCTCATCCTTCATCCCTCATCCTTCATCCCTCATCCTTCATCCCTCATCCTTCATCCCTCATCCTTCATCCCTCATCCTTCATCCCTCATCCTTCATCCCTCATCCTTCATCCCTCATCCTTCATCCCTCATCCTTCATCCCTCATCCTTCATCCCTCATCCTTCATCCCTCATCCTTCATCCCTCATCCTTCATCCCTCATCCTTCATCCCTCATCCTTCATCCCTCATCCTTCATCCCTCATCCTTCATCCTTCATCCCTCATCCTTCATCCCTCATCCTTCATCCCTCATCCTTCATCCCTCATCCTTCATCCCTCATCCTTCATCCCTCATCCTTCATCCCTCCGCCTTCATCGCTCATCCTTCATTGCTCATCCTTCATCCTTCATCCCTCATCCTTCATCCCTCATCCTTCATCCCTCCTCCATCTCCAAGGGTAGCCGAATACACATCTCCAAGGCGTCCGGCCCGTCGTCGTGATCGCCCAGGGGAAAATCCATGAGCTGATCGACCAGCAGCCGGCAGCCGGGCGAGTCGGCCTTGAACCGCAACTCGCGATTGAGCACGTACTGGCTCAGCCGGCGGATGCGGGCGATCTTGCTGAAGCGCCGCGATATCATCTTCCAAATCGACCACCGCAGGGCGTATTTCTCGCCGCACTGCCGCTCAAACTCGTGGACCAGCAATTCCTGGAACTGTTCGGCCTCGATGCCCACGAAATCAGGTTTTTTCTGCTCGCAGAAGAGCAGCGTTTTGCGGACGAGCTGGTCCAGCACGATGTGGTCCAAAATCGCGTCGAACAGGTTGAGCGTGCGGCGGGCCTCCACCCGGGACGCCGTGCGGCCCCAGCGGTCGCTTAGCCGGCAATCGGGGAACAGGTTCCGGTAGGCGTTGTCGCACATTATCCGCTGCACGTCGCGGTTCATGCTGCTCGCCAGGTCGTTGGTGTGCGAGCTGCCGATCAGCCGCAGTTCCGGGTTCCGCCCCAGGACGAACGCCGGGAAGCGGCGGCTCACCAGTTCGCTCTTGCCGTGTTGCGGGGGCAGGAAGATCATCAGCCGCGGGCAAAGGCCCGCCGCCACCCGGTCCAGCCTCTCCGCCAGCAGCTCGTGGTGCCAGCTCGCCCGGTAGTCCGGCTTGGTGTACTTCGTGAAGTCCAGCAGGTTCGTCCGCGCCCGTTCCATCGCCTCCAAGTGCCGCTCTGCCCTGGGCAACCACTTCTCGCACTTCGTCAATTGACATCTGATCAAGATCATCTTGGGTCAACTCCTCCCCTTGAATCGGACCTGCTTCTTCCTCGTTTTCCGCCTCGGCCGGCATTCCCATCTCCTTCAGCAGCTTGGCGGTCGCATCCAGGGCGGCCTGGGCGCGGGTCAGCCAGGCGGGGTTGCCGGCCTGGGTCTTGGTGCGGAGGGAGCGCTTGTTTTTCGAATCGTCGCCGGCGCAGTCGGTGACCGTGCGAATTTCCTCGTCGGCCTGCGAGCGGTCCAGGCCCTCCAGCGCCTTGCGGTAGATCGTGTCGTAGCGCTCGTTCAGTTTGTCGATCATTTCCATGGTCTCCTTTACGGATCGCGAGGCACAATCCCGCCGCAGCGAATTCCGCCAGCGGAGGACGGTCGTCTTGGGTATGCCGACCTTTTCGGCGACCTCCCGGCTGGTATGGCCCTGCAGCGAGAGCCGGGCGATCTCCGGCAGGAAGGCTTCCTTCCGCTCGCGGGCCTGGGCCAAACGTGAATTGGGTTCTCTCATGATTGCCTGTTGGTTGAGGGTTGAGGGTTAAGGGTTGGCTGCGGATGGCTGGTCGTCTGCATTCGCCTGTCCTTTTTTGTTCGGTAGTTACGGAATAATACGAATTAGCCGGCGATTTGCTACAGTGGCAGCCGCTCCGGACGGCCTCGACGGGGCGCCAGCGGCGTCGTAAGGCGTTGCTTGCCAGGAGGTTAAAGCGATCCGAGAAAAAGAGCGGATTTCCGGAGATTTGAACGGCAAAAGACGCGCAAAGTCTCCCTCTGATGGCGGGTTTCGTGGCGCGCCGATTGTCGTTTCGAGCGCCGGTTGGAATCAAGAGCGCCGCAACCGTTGCCTCACGGAAACGGCGGCGCCGAAACCCCGGCGAAAGCGGACACGAGGGCGCCTTCCTGCCCCGACCGGCGGGGGACCTGCAAGAAACCCTAACGGACTCCTGGCCGCGGTCGGCCCCCTTTTTGAATCCGTGGGGGTGCAAAGCCGACCAGATGCCTTCTGACGCGGGAAATGGTAGATGGCAGTCATCGGGATGACCGCCAGTGATTGGTATGCTGCGGCCATGCGGCTCGCGCCGGCTTCGATGGGTGGGTGTCGGCTTCCGCGCCGGGTCGCCCACATGCGGGGTCATGCAGAAGAAAGTCAAGTCCCTATATTACCGGGCCCGCGTGCGGTTCTCGCTCTACGGCACCAGTAATCGTGGAGCGAGCAGAACTTCTAGCGGCAATCGACCTACCTGTTGTGGTCGGTGGAGTCAATTGAATAACCAGGAGATCGCCATGCCCCTCTTATGGCTTTTGGGGTGGGGGTGACCGCCGCAGGCAAGTCGGCCAGTCGAGGTTCCGAGAATAGGCTGGTTTGTCAGAACGTCCGAGTAAACGGATGACTTTCTGCGACAGTCGTGTGATGCCTAGGCTTTGAACGCGCCAGACGCGTAACGGTGGGACGTCGTTGCACATCGGCTGAAATTGAAGGTTAGCGGGCGTCGGCCAGCTCGCGCGTAAGGAGATATGCCGAGATTTCCCGACAGCCGCTGGTATTCTGGCCGGCCCACAATGGTGAGAAGTCGCCAATGCCCAGGCTCTCGGCCTCTGGCGCAAAGGCGCGATGGCTGACGCAGCGAGTGGAAACCTCGGTGCGGCGGCGTTGATTGGTCCCAGTTCTCTCACGATGCGGTTGACGATCCCGCGAGCCGGGCGTCCGGTAAACAGATTTGTGACCGCGGTCAGGCGTGCTGCTTCGCTCGTGAGAGCCGCCCGATGCACCGTACTTGTGGTGGCTTCCGGACACAACATGTAGCTCGTGCCTACCTGCACGCCAGCCGCGCCGAGCGCCATTGCTGCCGCCACGCCCTTGGCGTCTGCGATACCGCCGGCGGCAATGACAGGAATCTTTATCGCCCGTACCATCTGTGGCACCAGTGCAAAGGTGCCAAGCTGAGTGCTAAGGTCTTCCGAGAGGAACATGCCGCGGTGGCCGCCCGCCTCGATCCCTTGGGCAATGACAGCGTCGACACCGCGTGCTTCCAGCCAAAGTGCTTCATCGACGGAAGTCGCCGAGGACAGAATCGTCGCACCCCAGGCTCGGTACGCTGCGCCAGCAACTCCGCCGACGGCAGGCCGAAATGAAAACTCACAACAGGGGGCGTGAACTCAGACAGCACGTCGGCAGTTTCGGCACTGAAGGGGGCTCGCGCGGGCCCTGCGGTAATGGCGCTGGCGTCGATCCCGTACTCCGCGAAGTACGGAGCAAGCGCAGCCCGCCAGGCAGTCTCGCGTTCGACGTTGGGCTCCGGTTGAGTATGGCAGAAGAAGTTCACGTTAAATGGCTTCGTCGTCTGAGACCGAATGGCGGTCAGTTCCTTTCGCATGGCGTCACGACCAAGCATAGCGCACGGAAGGGAGCCGAGCCCGCCCGCGTTGGAAACAGCCACCGCGAGTGTACTGCCTTGCACACCTGCCATGGGGGCCTGAATGATCGGGAATTCAATTCCGACGAGATCTTGAACAATCGTTGAAGTGGCTCCCATCCATCGTGGGTTCATTGTCGCTCCTCAGTTGCTAACCAACCGGTATTTCATCGATCTAGGGCCTCCCGATCATAACTGGGAAATGGAGCGCCTATTTCGGCCGCGCCCGTGGTGTGCAATGGCCCAGAGGCGAAGGTCTCCGAAGAGTTGCGCGAGAGCGGCGGGCAGGTAGTGGGCGTTGAGGCCACTGGGGTTGGGGAGGACCCAGGCGTGGCTGCCGCCGAAGCGGCCCTTTTGGAGGCCGACGCGGACGTCTTTGATGCCGGAGACGATACGGTAGGGGCCGATGCCGACGAAGGCGACGACGGTGGGGCGCCAACGTTTGACTTTGGCTTCGAGGCGCCGGCCCCCGGCGCGAAGTTCGTCGTCAGCGAGTTCTTCGGCGCGGGCGGTGGCGCGTTCGACGATGTTGGTGATGCCAAATTTGAGGTCGAGAAGGAGGGATTCTTCAAAGGGGGAGAAGAGGCGCGGGGTGAAGCCGCCGCCGTAGAGGGCGGGCCAGAAGCGGTTGCCTGGGCGGCCGAAGTGGCGGCCGATGGAGGCGGTGTAGAGGCCGGGGTTTATGCCGGCGAAGAGGACGATGAGGTTTTTGGCGACGAGATCCGGGACGAGCTTGTTGTGCGCGGCGAGAAGTTGGGCTTTGGTGGGTTTCCAGGGGGTGGGCAATGTCCGATTCATAGGGCCGCGGCCTTGGAGGGTATATTGCTGGAAGTCATGAGGTATCCTCCTATAGCGAAGGTTGTCGGTAGTTAGCATTATTGTCTCCTTGGAGATAGTTTACCAGCGGCTGGAATGAGCACTGACATCGGCGTTAAGGTGAGTAACGGGTGAAGACCAGGTCGCGAGATTTGGCCTGCTGGTGACAGGAAAAGCAGGTTTGGAGCAACGCCTTTTCGCCAGGTTTGCCGTCGCGCTCGTTGAAATGACCGAACCCCCAGCCGCCCGTGGAGGCGTATTTTTTTGAGTCCTTGACCATAAACTGAACGTTGGTGGGGGCCCCGGCAATAAAAGATTGGGAACGGCCGAAGACTTTGTTGTTTTCCTCCGACGGGACGTGATGCCAGTGTAAAGCGGCAATGATTGTGCCCTCCGGGAACGGGAGCTTTCCTTCGCGGTAGGCCTTGATCGCTAGATCGTTGCCCAAAATGGCACCCAAACTCTTGAGGTTTCCTTCTTCGTGGGCCACGGAGATCAACTTCCAGTCGCGATATCCGTCAGGGATTTTGTCCACGAAGATTGGGGCCACCTTTTCATCACCCTGTCCGGACGCGGAGGCAATGTAGACGATCCCGCCGGCCAACGCTGCAACGGCCACCAGCGGGACAACGACCCCCCTCATACGGCGTCCTTGCAAAAGGCCGAAGACGCGCGGGGGGTACAAAACTTTTTCGAGTTGAGACATGACGTGCTACTTGTGAAAAGTGTCCTTTACGTGCACTCGTATCAATTACCAGCGGCCTAAATGAGAGCCGCCATCGACATACAGGATGTCCCCCGTGACTGTCGCGGCGTCGGTCAGGTACATGACGGCATCCGCGATGTCCCGGACCGTCGAAGGCCGGCCCATCGGCGACAGGCCTTCCATCACGTCCTTCGGTGTGTTCTGGTGCATCGGCGTGTAGACGACGCCGGGCGCGACGGCGTTTACCCGGATGCCGTCTTTGGCGTACTCCATCGCTAGGTGCCGGGTTACCGTTTCCAGTCCGCCTTTGGTGATCATCGGCACCGCGGCCGGGACGCCAAGGATCGGATTGCGAGCCAGGGCCGCCGTGATCGTGACGATGCTCCCGCCAGTCTTCTGGGCCAACATTTGCTTGATGGAGAGTTGGGTGACGTACAGGAAGCCCTCGACGTTCGTCGAGACCAGCGACTTGAAGTCCTCGGCCGTGTAGTCCGTGAACGGCTTGGTGAAGAAGATTCCGGCGTTATTCACCAGTGCGTTGATCGACCTGAAGCGCGTCAGGGCCGTCTCGACGACCTTGGCCGCAGTCGCCGGCTCGCCGATGTGGCCGTCCACCAGAGCGACGTGGTCGGAAGCCGCAACCTCGGTGGATTGCGTCACCTTGCGGGAATTGGCAACGACGTTGAAACCGCGTTCGACAAACGCCTTCACGATTCCCGCGCCAATGCCCTGCGACGCTCCGGTCACGATGGCGGTCTTCGCTTGGCTGCTCATGGTTGTTTATCTCCAAAAGGATCGGGCACAAACAATTTGATGGCGTCCTCGGCTTAGAGAGACGAGATCGAGTCGACCATCTTGTTTGTGCTCACAACGGCACTGGCGTAGTTTGGGATATTGACGTTGAGAGCAGCGTGCATTTCCACATCCGAGTAATCCGCGGTCGCGTCTTTTACCATTGTGACCTCGTAGCCAAGCTCAGCGGCATTCAGGACCTGCAACATGTGAGGAACACAACTATTCGCTTCTGCAACAGGCTTCAGGCGATTCCATGCTTTGCCTCCCGCGGAAATGAAATCGTTGTAGGGATCGATGACGAGAAGTGCGGTGATCTCTTTGTCATACTTCAGATCTGCCATGTTCGTTCCTCTTTTCCCGACGCGGTGAATGTCGCCGCATTCTTCCTGACGAACTCCTGCGCGCTCAGCGGCCCTTGCCCCGTTAGCGTCAGCACGTCGCCCGACATCCGGTCGTAACGTCCCACGCGGTGCAGATCGGCCATCGTCGCGAGGTGCTTCACCAGGTGAACCGGCAACCCGCGCTTGAGCAGCCCGTCTCGCCACGGCTCGACCGGAATGTCCTGAAAGGTGATCGTGCGGCCAAGCGCCTTCGAATACTCCTGGGCAAAGAAATGCATGTTTTCGGACTGCGGACCGGTCAGGTGATAGATCTTGCCGATGTGCGGCTGCGGATCGGCGAGTAGCGCGGCGACCACACGTGCAACGTCTTCCGCTGCGACCGGCGAAGTCTTGCCCTCCCCGAACGGTAGTCTGATCTGATTTGATTTCCTGACTGAATCCGAAGTGAAAATCAGGAAGAAGCCTTCGAGAAACACTGTCGGCCGCACGTGCACGACCGGCAGACCGGACCAGTTCAGCGCCTGCTCGGCGAGCCAGTGCAGCTTGTGCTGTGGGCTGGCGGTGGTTTCGGTAATGCTCATCTGTGAGAGCGTCATCTGCGACATATTGATAAACGCCTTCACGCCGTGATGCTTCGCCACCGCCGCCGTATTGACCGTCGCGGCCAGATAGGCATCCGAAACCGACATGCCGAAGTACATCGTCTCGCAGCCGGCAATCACCCTGTGCATCGAATCGAGATCGAGCAGATCGCCCAACACGACCTCCGCACCCACGTCGCGCAACGCCTGTGCCCGTTCGTCTTCACTTCGCACCATCGCACGCACTGCTTTGCCTTGCTTCAACAGCAGTTCGGTGACCGTGCGCCCTACCGCGCCGACGCGGCCCGCCGCGCCGGTGACCAGAATGGGATTCTGCATGTTTTTCCTCCTGTGCGTTCTCGGTATCAAAGCGCGTAACGGGTGAAGACCAGGTCGCGATCATTGATGAGCGCGTGGCAGACAAAGCAGCTCTTGAGCATCGCCTCGCCAGCGGGTTTGCCGTCGTCAAATTGAGCGAACCGCCAGCCGCCAGTCGAAGCGTATTTTCTTGAGTCCTTGACAGGCATTATGATAAGCAATCCTGAATCAGGGCTGCCGGCCACGATTAGCGGATCGGATGCGATGTGGCGATCGGGTGAATAGTCCCTGCGGTGGATCAGCCGAAGGTGAACGAAAACACCTCCACTCCCGAATCGAGAAACTCGATCGTGAACTGTCGATCGCCGATGGGCTTCGGCTGTCGGATCAACTGGTACAGCCGCTGCTCGGTGACCGTGCCGTTGCCTTTTTCGTCAGCGTCAACTCCGTGAGCGACCCCCGGCGGCTTTCCACTTATGAGCACGCGATAATCGATCTTCATCTCCTTGACAGCCCAACGGACGTTATCGACGTGTTTCTCGAAGTCGAACTCGGGCGCGTGCACGCCGATCACTACCAATCCTCGATCCTTGTACTTCTCGGCCCACGCGCGGACATAAGGAAGGGAGCGTCGCCAATTGACGCAGGAATAGGTCCAGAAGTCGATGAGGGCGACCTTTCCGCTGAGGTCGGCCGCCGTCAATGGCTTCGAATTGAGCCACTCGGTGGCGGTTGCACGAGGCAGATCGCCTTCGATGGGTAACGGAACCGATTCGGGGGACTGCGCCTTCGCAGTACCGATCACGCCAAGGTGCCGCGGCGGCAATCGACATGGCCGCAATACCAAGAAAGCGGCGGCGTTCAGGGTTGATTTCCTCGGACATTTGTAGATCCTAAACTGGATTTCAAGCAGTTCAGACCAGGTTAATCACGACGTCGATATTGCCCCGCGTGGCTTTGGAATAGGGACAGGTGTGGTCGTGGGCTGCGTCCACCAGGGTCCGGGCGACTGCGCGCTCCATGCCCGGCAGGCTGATATTGAGGCGAGCCCGGAGCAAGTAACCGCCGTCATTTGTGCCCAAATCCACTTCGGCGTCAATGGCCCGGTCAGCCGGGAGAGGGATTTTCATTTCGGCGGCCACGTGCGCAATCGCACTGAGGAAACAGGCCGACCAACCAGCGGCGAACAGTTGCTCCGGATTGGCGCCGCTGCCCGCTGCGCCGGGAGAAGAGAGCTTAATGTCCAGTCGGCCATCCGAACTGCGGGACGCGCCGTCCCGGCCACCGGTGGTGTGGACTTTGGCGGTGTACAGCACTTTTTTGAGGGTCGTGTCGGGCTCCTTGTAGACCGTGACAGATCCAGGGTTTTCTCGATCAATCGTGGCAGAAGGCATTGTCTTGCTCCTTTCAGTTGACAAGCTCGTTCGGCAAGAATTCGGGACGCACTCGGCGTGCGATTCCGCAGGGCCCCCGTTTGGCGCAATTGATGCGCAAAGGGAAAATCGATCTCTGTCTTCTCGTGACGACTCCGCGTCAGGCTGCTCGATGCACACGGGTCGCCGGTTTGAAACGCGAAAAAGCGTAACTGCCCGCTTTTGGGCGGGCCTCGTCTCACGCTATTCTTACGTCCGGGCACGGACAGTCAAGTGCTACAATTTCTAGATTTCATCTCTTGGATCTGCGCGCCAAAGGCTTTTTATTTGGCCACGACATGCATCCTGATTTGATGGGCACCGGATCGTTCTTTCTAAAACCATTTCAAAATCGGGTGCCATTCGGCAAGAAGCTGACTTGGAAAGGGCAATCGCACCTGTGCCGTCTTCCGATAGGTGATGAACAGATACGGGGTAGCAATGACCAACCCGCCCTGACGCACAGCGGCGTCTACAGCATGCCACGCTAACTTCGATCCGCGGAAGTCGGGCTGACCGACGAGTGCTAGTGCGCGGAGGTGGGCCGACGCGTGCTGGAAATGACCTTCGCTGCGGAGGCGGGGGTGACCGACGCAGGCAAGTCGGCCGGCCGAGGTTCCGAGAATATGGTGGTTTTTGCCGTCGGATTGCCGGCATGCAGGGTCATGCAGAAGAAAGTCAAGTTCCTGTTTCGCCGGTCAGGGTGTGGCTCTCGCTCCACGGCATTAGGAATCGTGGAGCGATACGGCTGAAGACATGCTCCTTCCTAGACGGCCGAACGATCTTGTCACGTGTCGGCGTGTCCAACCGATGCGCACGAAGGCTCGTTTCGTTGGCCATTCATCCGTCAGACTGGAAGGTAGTCGGCGAGGAGCGGGCACGGTGGGCATGCGTCAAGAACCGCGGTTACGCCGCATCCATTTTCAGCAATTTGTCGATCGAAGCTGCGTCCGGCAATTGCGGCGACGACTTGTCCTGGTTCTGCGAGCTCATTAGGTCCCAAATCCAAGCGACATTCGGCGACTGTAAAATGCCTTGCCCCGTGCTCAACACGGCGTCGCGTGCCAATTCGGTGGCGTTCTTGCTCGAATTGGATCTAGCGCTAGCCTTGGCAACCGAAGCTGCGGCATCTCGGCTCGTCAACTGCTGAATCGCCAAGCCCGTTGCCACCGGTGAAGGCGCACTGATCGCCTGACTGGCGACTGAAGCCGCCGACGTGGGCGTCGCCGGCTGCGCAGTTGCCGCATTGGAAACTGTCGGAACACTCGACGACGCGACTTCCGCCAGCGGGCTTGCGGAAACCGCACCGGTGCTGCTGGCTGCGGCCGTCGCGGAAGTCGCGACGATACTTGGGTCGAAGATAAAGGTCCCACCCGCCCCGATCGTCAGACTGGTTCCGTCCGGCAATGCAGAGGCGGAGGTGACGACCAGACTGCCTGCCAAAACCCGCGTTCCACCGGAAAAGCTGTTGATTCCAGTCAGGACGACCTCGCCGGCGCCGGTCGTTATGAAGCCGCCAGCTCCGGAAATCGAACCGCCGAACGTTGAAGCTTGCGAGCTGCTCGTGTCGACAGTGAGATTATACCCGCCATTGTCGATATCCCCGGAATCCATCATGCTTCCTAGCGAGTCAGTGACGGCGAAGGTAGCGTTGCTGCCCAAGGTAATGGGCAGTTGGATCGTGCCGCTTTGGGCCGCCAGATTGACCACCGGTACTGAGATGGACGTCAGCGTAACGCCGTTGCCGCCGAGCACAAAACCGGGCGAGGCCAGCGTGATCGAATTGAGCGACGTGCCGGCCGGCAGATCGTTGTCGGTCGTGGTTTGCGCGATCCCTTGGAACACCAGGGCGTCGCCGGCGCCGGGAGCGGACGGACCGAACCAATTCGAAGCATCCGACCAGAGATTGTCGCCGCCGCTGCCCGACCATGTGTGCGAAAGGACGTTGAATGCGTAGGCCCCGATATCGATATCTCCCGGCACCCGCGGCGCCGGTGATATCCGTCGCCGCGTGCCGGTACTCGTCCCGCTGCCAATGGCGGGCGAGCCGGCCGAGAGAGAAAAATTGTCGTCCAGCCCGCCATTGTAGTTGTGTACGGGGTCGTAGCCCAGCACACCGTCCGCGCCTGCGAGATCGACAAACATCGGATCGCCGTAGACCGAGTTGCCGTCCTGGCCGGAACTGGCCTGCCAGTCCAGCAGCGGCGTGGCGGGATTCGAGTCCAGATCGACTGTCGCATTATTCCAGAACCCGAGGTTGCGCGTTGGGGCCCGGGACGGTCCCGAGGAAGAACAGGTTGTAATTACTCTGGAAGCCGGTTTGGCTGTCTGGAGCAACGTACAGGTCATAACCGGCCAGGACGTAGAGGATGTTGTTCGTTAGCGAGATGTTTTGAGAGTAGTCCTGGATACGGACGGCATCGCCCACCGGCTGATAGATCGTGTTGTTGGTGATCTGGGCGCCGCCGCCATACCCAACATCATCGACGAGGATCCCCTGGTTGACGTTGGCGTAGATCAGGTTGTTGCTGAGCTGCGCGTTGCCATAGTAAAAACCTTCGAGTTGCACGCCTACGCCGTTGCTGTACACGGTGTTGCCCTGGAGGACGGCCACTCCTTCGCCCACGACGTAGATTCCGGCCTGGCTGTTGTCGTAGACGCGATTGTCGAGGGCCTGGTCGTCACCGCCTTCCATGAGGATGCCGTAGTAGTTGCCGTACACCACGTTCTGCTGGGCCACGCCGCCGTACTCGAGCAAAATGCCGGCGGTCCCGCTGCTCGTCTGCCCGTAGACGGTGTTGCCGACCACCAGCACGTTATCGTTGTCGCCATTCTGGTAGTTGTAGGTCGTGAAGATCCCCCACGAGCTGTTGTCGCTCACCGTGTTGCCGCTGATCGTGACCCCCGCCATCCCCGAAAACCCGAAGCTTATGATGCCGGTCGAGGTGGCATAGACCGTGTTGCCGCTGACGGTGTCGCCAATGCCGGCCACGGAAATCCCCGTGGACGCGTCGTAGACCGTGTTGCCGCTCAGCAGGGCATAGTCATTCGAGGTGTCCAGGAAAATGTCATAGCTGGCGTTGCCGTAGACCTGGCAGTTGGAGACCGTGAGGTGCGTGCTGCCCGCCGTGTTCTCGGCGTAGATCCCGTCGTAGCCCCCCGTGATCGCCAGGTCCTCCAGCGTCACGCCAGTGGCCCCCGCCAGTTGGAACACGTACTGGCCGCCGTTCGTGTTGCCGCGGTCCAACACGGCGGCCCGGCCTGGATAGGAAGCATCGTTGTATCCCTCGATGGTAATACCCGAGTCGGCCGCCGCAAGGAGGATGTTGCTGTCGAGGTCGTATGTGCCGTCGTCAACCCGGATCACATCGCCCGGACTGAGATCGTAGGCGGCCAGAACGGCCTGGATCGAGGCCTTGGGCGTGGCCGGGGTCAGGCCGTCGTTGGCATCGCTGCCGGGCGCCGTGGTCCAGTCGCCCGGCAACACGGTCCCATCGTTGACATAGTAAACGTGAACGGGCGGGACAATCGTAAAAGGGGCGATGCTGGCATCCGCCAGCCCGTCATCGGGAATGCTGACGCGGATGGAATAAGTCCCCGGGCTCGTGCCCGCGGGAATGGACCAGAGGTACTGGCCGGTGTTGCCCACGCCCGTGGCGATGTTCGAGACCACGGCCTCACTTTGCATGAGGTCGATATTGACCGTGCTCGTGGGGGCGGTCGAGGCGATCCAGGCGGGCTGATCGGCCGGCACGCCGCCGCCGAGGGTTCCCGTGTCGTGGTACGCCGTCAAATCGGCCGTAGTGTCGCCTGAGCCTTCGTTGAAGGGCCAGTAGCCGACCAGCCCGGTCTCTGTCCCGGTGAGGGTGGCATTCATCGTGGCCTGGATGTCGCTCGCGCTGCGGCTCACGTCCCACAAGCGGAGTTCATCGATCTCTCCTTGTAAATAGAACGATCCCTCGGCCCGTCCGACTTGGAAGGAAGCGGCCACGGCCGGCACGTCCGCGCTGGCGGAGACCGTGTTTTGCAAGACCCCATCGAGGTAGAACGAGTAGTTGTCGCCGGTCTTGACCAGGGCAACGTGGTACCACTGGTACAGCGTGGGAGTCCAGGAAGAAGAGGCCAGTACGGTCTGACCCTCAGTCGGATTGTTGATCAGAAAGACGGTCGCATTGGCCGACGCATAGTTAGAACCGTTATAGTAGGCATAATAGTTGTTTGCGTAGCCGAAGATCCACTTGTTCGTGTTTCCCGTGCCGGCGTCCTTGCTGGCGATGGTGGCGATGGAATTGGACGGCAGGCCGTCGAAGTAAACCCAGGCCTCCAAGGTGGCGGTGGCGCCGAGGTCAAGTACGCCGCTGGCCGGGTTGCCCATGTCGACGTAGCTCGTCGAGCCGTTGAAGCTCAGCGCGTTCTGCCCGGCCTGCAAGCTCCGCCAGCCGATAGGAAAGGTCTGGGCCGCCGGCCAGACCTCGCCGCCGCTGGGCGTGGTCACCAGGACGTAGCTGGGGGGACTCTTGGAGGCCTGGTCGGTGTTGCCGTCGGACCCAAGATTGATATAGCCCCCGTTGGGAGACGGTTCGTTGGAGAAGGCGGAAGCGGAGTCGCCGCGGTCGATGGCCGGGGACTGGGCCGCATCATCGGTCCAACTGCCAGAGAGCAGGAACGGGAGCCCCGTCACGGTGCTCACGGCAGGCGCATCGGACCCACCGTGCAGGCTGCCGTACAAGCTCTGAAGGTGGAAATCGCCCGCCGCGGGATTGACGAATAACGGGTCGAGGGAGAGGCTGTTCTGGTCGGTGACGGCCGCGTTCTGCCAGTCCGTCAAGGTCGGTCGGGCAACGTCCTGCCAAAGGGCGACCTGGCCGCCGCCGCTGGTCATCAGGTCGTTGTAGTCGCTGGAAAAGCCGCTCTCGCTGTCGTTGGCGACCGCGATGTCGTAGCTGCCCGAGGCCTGGACCCAGAGGATGTTGTTCTTTAGCGAGATGTTTTGGGAACTGTCCTGGATACGGACGGCATCGCCCACCGGCTGATAGATCGTGTTGTTGGTGATCTGGTGCCGCCGCCATACCCAACATCATCGACGAGGATCCCCTGGTTGACGTTGGCGTAGATCAGGTTGTTGCTGAGCTGCGCGTTGCCATAGTAAAAACCTTCAAGTTGCACGCCCACGCCGTTGCTGTACACGGTGTTTCCCTGGAGGACGGTCACTCCTTCTTCCCCCACGACGTAGATTCCGGCCTGGCTGTTGTCGTAGACGCGATTGTCGAGGGCCTGGTCGTCACCGCCTTCCATGAGGATGCCGTAGTAGTTGCCGTACACCACGTTCTGCTGGGCCACGCCGCCGTACTCCAGCAAAATGCCGGCGGCGTCGCTGCTCGCCTGCCCGTAGATGGTGTTGCCTGCGGCCAGGACGTTGCCGCCGGCATAGATTCCCACGGAGCTGTTGTCGTAGACCTTGTTGCCGTTAGTCGCGACGGAAGGGTCGGAGGAGAGATTTGGGTCGCCGACAATCGCCGGGCTTCCGGCTGCGGAATTGTAGACGTAGATGCCGGCTTGGTTACCGTAGGCCGTGTCGTCCTGGACTAGGGCTGGCCCGGAGCCGCTGAGGTAGATGCCGTAGCTCCCGTTGCCGTAGGCCAGGTCGTTCTGCACGATGGCTGGCCCCTGGTCGCTGAGGTAGATGCCGTAGCTTCCGTTGTTATGCGCGGAGCTACTGCTAAGACTGGCGATGGCCGTGGAAATATCGATGCCGTCGCCCCCGTTGTCGTAGGCGGTCAAGTTGCCGAAGACCGACTGCGCGGAGTCGCTCTCCACGGTCATGCCAGTGCCCGCGTTGCCGGCCAGGGTCAAGTACGTGCCGGTGAAACGGATGCTCTGATCGTGGACCCAAAGCCCAAGGTTTGCGCCGACGAGGCTGAGGTGCGCGAGGGTCACGGAAGCGGCGTCGTCGAGCTCGATATTGGTCGAGTAGGAGTTGGGGTTGTCGCGGTCGAGGGTGGCCGTTTGGCCGTTGTCGGGCCCGGTAAAGACGGCGCCGGCCCCGGTGCCGATCGCCGGATTGCCGCTGAGGACGACGTTGCGGATCTTGACGTAATAGCCCGTATCGATGTAGACCGTATCGCCCGGTCCGATGGCGTAGGATTGCAGAAGAGGCAACAGATTCGCCTTGGGATCGCCTGGCGTGGTGCCCGTGTTGCGGTTGTTGCCGGCGGCGGTCGTGTATTCGTCGCCAACCGTGCTGGAATCGTTGATGTAATATTGGGATGACGCGGCCGGTATTGCGAAGGGCTCGCGCGAGGTGGTGGAAATCGCAATGTCGTTGTCCGCGGTGATGAGGATCTCGTAACGTGCGGTCGGGTCGCCCGTGATGATACTGCCGGTTTGCGGGATCCAGCCATAAGAGCCCTGTGCGGCGGGCACGTCGGCAATTTCGACCGGCAGCCCGATTTCGACTGGTGGCGTGGTCGCTGTTACCTGGATGACCTGGATAGTTACATTCCCGCTGACATTGTAGCTGTGCCAGAGAATGGCGTGGCCGACGCCGACCTCCCAATCGGTATAGTAGTTCGGATAATCGATGCGGAGATACTCGGCTGCGGACTGGGCCGCCAGCGGCGTGTCGCCGTAAGCGCCCAACTCTATGCGGCCGCCGTCGGGTGCGGGCTGCAGGTCGAACGGGCTGGTCGGGTCGCCGGCAGCGATGCTCGTAGAGGCGACGTTCGTCAATTGGTAGTCGTCACCGGCCAGATCGACGAACTGCGGGTTATCGAGCGTGGGATCCAGGGCCGTGTAGCCGATGGAGTGGACGTTGTAGCCCGACTCCACCTGCCAGTCGTAAAGGTCGGTGGACGATTCCTGCCACCAGACGAGAGCGGCCGTGCCGGGCGTCGTAGTCGGGTCCCCCGGGTTAGTCGTGTACAGGTTGTTGTAGTCGCTGGCGAAACCGACCTGGCTGTCCGTGGCCACGTAGAGATCGTAGCCGCTATTGGTCCATAAGATGTTGTTGAGCAGGCTGACGTTGCTGGAGCCATCCTCGATGCGCACGCCGTCGCCGGAGGGCGTGTAGATCGTGTTGCTCGTCACGGCCACGTTGCTGCCGCCGTCGATCAGGATCCCCTGGCCCGTGTTGCGGTAGATCAGGTTGTTCTGGATCGTGTCGTTCGCGCCGGTGGCCTCCACGCCCACGACGTTGCCGTGGACCTCGTTGAATTGGACGGTCGTGCCGCCGTACGGGTACGACTGAATGCCGGTTGTATTATCATAGACGTCATTGGGTTGCCCGGCCGCCCAACTGGCTCCGCCGAAAGTGCCCGAACCTTGCAGCCCGGTGACGTTGCCGTCGATGGTGTTGCCGTAGACGACGGCGGCGCCGCCATCGGACGAAATGCCGACGTAGTTGCCGGATACGTCGTTGCCGAAGATGGTGATGGCTGTCGCGGCGGAAACATAAATGCCATAGCCGCCCGACAGGTTGTCGGTGGTGATCTGGTTGTTCGAGATGGTCCCCAGCATGGTCCCCCCCAGCCAGTCGCCGAGGTTGATGCCGAAGTTCGTGGCGGAGAGCGTATTGCCGTCGACGACCACGTTGCTCCCTGCTCCTCCAGAGGCGGCAATCGCGGTCCCGCATCCGGAGATCGTGTTGCCGCTGATCGTGGCCGAAACCAGCGACGGCAAATAGATCCCGTAGGAACCGCCGGAGATGACGTTGTTCTGGATCACGTCGGAATCGCCGCCGTTGATTTCGATGGCAATATCCGGGCCGTTGAAGGTATTGTCCAAGAGGGTGTTCCGCCGCGAGTTCGCCACGGTACCAGGCTGGACATAGAAGCCGATGCCCCCACTGCCGGTTAAGTTGAGAGCGTAGAACTCGTTGGAATCGGAATCATCGAGCTCAAAGCGGTTGCCGCTGTATGTGAAGTTGCTGCCGCCCGGCGAGCCGGCATAGGCGGCGCCCTGTTCGGTGCCGGTGATCGTAACCGGCGTCGTGTAGGTGCCCGTGTCGATCACCACCAGGCTCGTCGGTCCCAGCGTGTAGGTATCGAGGACTGACTGCACGCTGGCTTTGGGCGTGGCGGGGGTCAGCCCGGTGTTGGCGTCGTTGCCGGGCGCCGTCGTGTAGTAATCGTCGACCGTGCTTCCATCGTTGACGTAGTAGACCGTGGTTGTGCTGGCGGCGTCGGGCGCGATGGAGAGGCTGTAGGTGTTCGTGGCGCCGCCGACCCCGGATACCTGGATATAGTAGGTCCCGGCCGGCAGCGTGCTGCTGAACGCCGCGACACTCCCGCCCGCCGTGGGACTGCCCGTGGCCAGGAGTGTGCCGGCGGCATCATAAACTTGCAGGGCGAGTTCGCCGTCGGCGGGCACGAAGCCGAGATTCACGTCGATCGAGTCCGGCCGCAACAATTGGAACTTGTACCAATCCTGATCGGATACTGATTGAATGCTGAGGTTGGCCAGGTGGACGCCCGGCCCGACTCCCACATTGGCGGCCGTCGCTTGCGATTGATCTGGCTTGAAGCGGTCCTGGAAATTGTCCTGAACCGGCAGTCCGCTGATGGACGTGTAGGTTGAGATCACCAGGTTATTGGCCCGTTGGCCGCTAATCTGGCCGGGGTTGGGCTCGTCGCCGAAGAGGACACCCGCGGCGCCGTTGTCGCTGCCGCTCGTGGCAGGCAGCGAGACCGTGGTGCTGACGAGACCATTTTCGCTGAGCTCCAGGAGATTGCCGTCGATGGCCACCTGCAACTGAGTGCCTTGGACGGCGACTTGCAGGTCGTGAGCGGCCGACGTATCAAAAGAGACCGGGGCACCGCTGTAGGCAATGATGGCGCCGGTGTCCAACCGCTCGACTTCCACCTGTCCGGTGCTTTGCACTTTCACCCAGAAGCCGGCATTCGTGCCGCTGAAAAGGTTGTCGCCGGCCGCATTGGCCTGGCTGCGGAAGAAGAGCCCCGCCTCGGAAACATCCGCGGAGCTGTTCGTGGGCACGACAAGATCCGCCTGGAGGTCGAGATCCTGGCCCAGGTCTTCGCCGAGGTGCGCTGAAGTTGGTGGCGGCATCGGCATAGGCCGTCAGTTCGACCCCGCCGTAGCCGTTGCTGTAGTTTTGCAGGGCGTTGTCGGTGATGTTGGCCCCCACGGGGTTGGCAGGGTTCCCGGTGGTGGGAAACAAGGGGGAGTAATAGTACGTGCCGCTGCCGCCGTAGGCCAAATCGGCGGCTCCGAGGTTACTCGGCGCGGCATTTGGGCGATTGAAGCTGTCGGAGACGATAACCGACAACAACCGCCGCTCCTCGAGGGCCTCGAAGCGGAGCGGGGTCATCCTCTCTCGCTGTGTGCGTTTCTCCTTGAATCTGCGACGATCTGCTCGTAACCCCCGTCGGCTGGCCATGGCTTCCTCCTATTGGTAGGCAAAAAGGATATCCACTGCTGTATTTTCTGCGATCGTTCGCGGGGCTCTTACCCCCTTCATACATAACGAACTTCCTCTACGGCAGGCAAACTTGTACGATATTGTGATAGACGAGAATAAGCCTGTCAAGCGCTTCTCCCTGGGAATCCGCCGGAATTATGGTTCGGGAGTCCGTGCGTCGGCCGTGTTCTGGGGGCGTGGGATGAGATTCCCACGAATCGACCGTTTTCTCGGAATGATGGCATGGCAGCCAACTCGCGTCGGTCACGTCAACGAACGGCACTAGCTTAAGCATGGAGTTTTCTACCAGACCACAACAGCTTGCGATGTCACCCGAAGCTAGCATCAACTGCTTGTGGTCGCCTTCCTTAAGCTAGTGCCGTTCGTCACATCAACCGAAGCGAGTTCTCAGCAAAGGAATGGGCGACCGGATCGGCCCTACGATGGACATCGGACCGGCCCATTCCCATCCTCGGCGGGAGCGACGAGGGCGCCGATCTTGCCGGCCGCGGGCGCGATCGAGAACGTCTGCCGCCGCGCAATGCGGCTGTTGATACGGAAGTGGACCTCGCTGGCGCTCGCCGGTCCTCGCTGGCGCTTCGGGTTGGTATGATACGGTTCGTGCCGTAGTCGCCTGGAAACCTTGCTCGAACACCGCTACACTGACCATTGCCAAATCACCAGCCTTAATCCCGAAACGCCATGGCCGTCCAGTACACCAACCGCAAAGGCGACGTTTACATCCCGCAAGCGGGCAAGACCAAGAGCGGGAAGCCGCGCTACGTGCAAGACCTCGGCAAGGAAAGCTTCTACGATCTGATATAGCGGAAGAGACGGGCTAGAAGTGGAGGGTGCCCGGTTGACCGCGATCGTGGGGCCGTGGTATGATTTTTGTTGGACGAGGGCTCGAATGCGTTTTTTTGAAAGCATCAAGGCTCGCGCCCATGACCAAGGAGCATTTTGCGATGACGACGCGAGCCGCTGAATCCATTTCCACTTCAATTGGCCTTCCCCCTCAGTCCGCAAGCGTTATTCCGGCGGAAGTCTATGATACGGCCGCTCGGTTGGGCGTGGCGCAGTACTTGCAGAAAGTCATCGATCTGACGCGGGAGATCTACGGTGGTTTTTCCGCCGTCTCGGTTTCCGTAGATCCGGAAATTCCCGACGACACCCACATTGTGTTCCGGGTGCCGGTTCGTGGTTCGATCGACGAAGCGCTCGACATGGACGAGGAGTGGGGACGGCGCATCCTCGAGATTATCCCCCGCAGCCCGCAGGTCTACCTGCCGTCCCTGGACTTTCAACCATGACGGGCCGCGATTTCATTGCGTGCGCGGAGCGGTTCGCACAAAGTTCCACCGAAGCGGAATTGCGAAGCGCTGTGAGCCGCGCCTATTACGGTGCGTTCCATGCTATCCGAAGGTTATGGTGCTGCAATCTGGTAAAGGCTGCCGTCGTGTCCGCCGATGAGAAGCCGATCGCCCAAGAGGACCGGGCCGGTGGCCAGTGGTCGGTCGACGGCGACTTTTCCGAGTTCCTTGCCGCTGGCGGCATCCACGCGCCACACGACGCCGCTGGCCGCGGCCAGCAGGTAATGGTCTTTGACGGCCAGGGGAGTGCCCGCCAACCGGCCATAGGGCAAGTCGGCCTGCCAGACAGGCTGGCCCAATTCATCGAAGCAGTAGACCGGGCCGCCCTCAGTGGCCAGCAGCACGCGGTTCCCAATGCGGCATGGCCCCCACGACCATGAGTACATGGTGCCCGACCGCCCAGCCAGCGCGTGCTGCTGGGGGCGGGCCAAGTCGGGCAGGAGGAAGAAATCCAGTTTGCCCGCCGCATCGACGCCGCACACGGCCTTCCCCGTCGCCACCAGCGGCGAGACGATCGGCTCCGCCAGTTCGACCTTGACAGCCACATCGAAGTGCATGGCCGGTTTCTCAACCAACTGCAAGCGGTAGAGCTTGTTGCGCCCGTCGAAGATCACGACCTCCTTGTCGCCCACGGCCACCGGCCCGCGCCAGGAAGGCAGGGCGCCGGGTTGCAACCGCGGCTGGAACGGCGCAGCATAAGTCTTTGCCCGAAAGCGGGTCGAGCAGGTAGACCTGGCCCACGCTCAACGGCGCCAAGAGGCCGTCCGCAAAGGCGATCGGCGAACAAGCCAACGGCGCCGGCAGCACCCAGGACGCGAGCGGCTTCTGCGGATCGGCCGGATCGAAGGCAAGTACCTGATCGGCCTCGCTGCCGCCGCTGAGCGCCAGTTTCTCGCCGCAGCGGACAACTCCGGTCACCGGTCGGTGGGGATGGAAACCCGGCGGCGGAGCGGCCGCAGGTTGATCGACGGCTGCCAGTCCCGTCGGCGCGCGCGTCGGCAACACGAACACGCCGCCCAGGGCGGTAACGGCCGTGACCGTGCGGCCATCGGGGCTGATCGCCGGCTCGCCGGCCAACGGTGCGGCCAGGCAGGTTTGCCAATAGGGCTCGCCCTTGTCAGCACTCACGGCCGAAACGACCACGCCCGGCAGGTCTCCCGCGTGCCGTACATAATATACTGTCTGACCGATGGCCACGGGCGCCTGACAAACGGCCCCTTGGGACTTGTCGCACCAGCCGGGCGATAGTTGATTCTTCGCAGGATCGATCGCGAAACTTGCCAGTTGCACGTCGCCCACGAAGCACGCGCCGACTTGCAAGAGGGGAAAGCGGACCAGCCCCGGACCGCCTGCAAGCTGGATGCCCGTCACCTCGCGAAGCGGCGTCTTGACGCCCGCCGGGGACTGTTCCAAGAGATGAACGTCGCCGTGGTCCGTCGTGAGCAGCAGTCGCTGGCCCGCAATTGAGGGCGCAACGTCAACGTGCCCTTTGAGCGAAATCGTCTGTACCAGTTCCAGCGGTGGGCTGCTTGACTCCGATTCCACGGAGCGGATCTTCAGGACCCGCAACGTCGAGTCGCCCGCCGTGTCGTTGACCGCTAAGAGCAGGTAGTTGCCAAATACGACGGGCGGCGCCACGATCGAGCCGGGGCCGTGTCCCAGCGGCAAGACCTGGCAACAGCGTTTGCCGGGCAGCGACAGAACGAACAGGTTGTCGCTGTCGGCCGCCTGGAAGACGAGATTTCGCGACGCATCGACGGCCGGACCGAAGCTGAGGGGCTGCGGAAACTGCACGAAGCCCGCCGAGGTTCCCTTGGCCGCATCGATCACCACGAGGCATCCGTTGCGGGTGGCTGCCAGGACCTGGTTGCCGGCAACTGCGGGGTCCCCGCAGAGACCCTCAGCAACGGCACACCGCCACTTCACCCGGCCGGTGGCCGCTTCAATCCGCTGGACCTCGCGGTGCGCTGCGGCGGCCATGACGACGTCGCTATCGGCTTGCAAGACCTTGCTTGCGCTTCGGGCTTCGATTTCCCTTGGCGGCTCGACGGCCACAGGCGTGCAACCTTCGTCCCGCCCGTCGGGGTCGAAACCGACGAACGTCCGCCAGAGCACTTTGCCGCTGCCGGCCTCCAGCCCGTAGACCGCGCCGGCCGCAGCGGCGAAGATCACGTGTCCCTCCACGCCCGGCGGGCTGGCGGTGAACTTGCGCTGGGCCACGATCACGGTGGAGACCGCCGATTCCTTCCCTGCCGCCGGTACTTTCCCTGCCGGCTGCTGCTTGGCGACCCAGGCCACGGCCGCCTGTTCCGCCGCCGAGATCTTGGCCACGGCCTCCGTCAGCTCATCGTGCCGGGAGAATTGCGGATACGCGTTGAGCAAGGCCGTGCGGACCCGGTAGGCCTCCTTGAAATCCTTGGCTTCAACGGCCCGTTGGATCGCGGCCGTGGTCTTTTTCAACTCGTCGCCGGCAGCGGCCCTTTGCCGCGCCAGCCCCAGGACGGCCTCGACGCTGCCGAGACGCTGCGCGGGGCTTGTCGGCCGCGGGAATGTACTGTTGGGCAAGTGCCAGCATCTCCTCGGACTGCGCGATCGAGTCCGGAAATCGCTGGGCATGGGACGCTGATGCCTCGGCAACCGGCGGCAGAAGCGTGGCGAGGACCGGGCCTGCCTCAGCATCGAACTCTGCCTCGGGAGCGATCTCGGGCAGGACACTCTTGGCGGTTTCCAGCACGGCCGACTCGCTTGGTGTCTCAGCAATGGCAACTCGCAGTCGGGCAAGACCGCGGCGGACACGTGCTCGCCCTGAGCTTGCAAGATTGGGATATTGCCCCAAGAACGCATCGTATTGTTTGACGGCCTCCGAGTATGACCCCTCCTGATACGCGGCATCGGCCGGCTGAAGCACTTCGTTCGGGTCCTGCCGCGTGGCGGCCCAGACGATGATGGCGATGATCGCCAGGACCCCGGCCGCCCCAGATCCGATCCAGGCCAAGAGGCGTCTCTGCGCACGGCTCAGACCACGCCATGCGGCCCGGCTAGAAGACCGAGGAAGCCCCTTCTTCGGAGTCGCGGGGGCATCCAGCGGACTCGGCTCTTGGACCGCATTGGCCAAGGAGGGATCGTTCATGAGGGCATCCAGCGGACCCACGCCCAGCGACGGAAGTCCTCCGGACAAGGAGGACAATTCTTCGTCCAGGAGCGACGCCAGCCCGCTCTCAGCCGGCGGCGCGGCTGCCGCGGGCGGTTTTTGCTGGGCCGGCTTGGGCGGCTGGCCTTCGTCCGGCGGCGGAAGTCCTTCCGACAGGGAAGGAAATTCTTCGTCTAAGAGCGAGGCCAGCCCGCTCTCAGCCGGCGGCGATGCTGCCGCGAGTGGTTTTTGCGAGGCCGGTTTCGGTGGTTGGCCCTTGCCGGGCGCGGCGGGCGCCGCAGTCGGGCCGGACGGTTTCTTGCCGGCTTGCGGTGCTGCGGCCGGCTTGGCTGCTGTCGCGGTCGGAGCGGCCTTCGCAGGCGGTTTCGTTTCGCCGCCAAGCAGGTGTTGGGCCATTGCGGCCGTGAGCAGGCCCTTGTCAATCAGCAGCTTTGCCACTTGCCGCGCGGAGATACGGGCCTTGGACTCGGCAACCTGTTTGCGCAGGGCGGCCAGGGTGCTGCCGGGCAGGATGTCCTTCTTCTGGAGGACGTCAAGAAAGGCCTCGGCCGACCCTGAGTACACGGTGCCCGGCTCTCCGGCACTGGCATTCTTCTCGGTGCTCACTTCTTCGCCCGCTCCTTCCGATACTGTTCGGCCACGTAGAACTCATATCCGTCGCCCGCCGCGCGGATGCCGAACTGGGTCTTGCTCACGTCGCCCGAATCGTCGCCCGCGTGCTCCTTCTCCAACTCGGCCAGCTTGGCCTCGACGTTCGCCGGCAGGATCTTCAGGACCACGCGGTCGCCCGGGCTGACGCCCGCCCGTTCCAGCAACTCGGCGTCGGCGCGGCTGAGATCGCCATTTCGCCAGGTCAGGTAGAAGCGTTTCTCCTGGTCGGCCGGACCGGTGTGCTTCTGGGGCTTGGATTTGGAAAAATTACGGACATAGACCAGCTTGTTGCCGGGCATGACCACGGCCAACTCGATGCCGAAGAAATCGAGTTGCCGGGCATACTTCTCCTTAGTGATGCCTTTGAGAAAACCCAACTCCCAGTTCCTGGGCGAAGCGTGTTCTTCGGCCGCTTTGCGTAGATCGCCCCAGTCGCCGGGTTTGAAGACGAAGTGCTCAGCATCGTCCAGGAGCTTTGCCTTCGCGTCGACGCCGGCGACGACCGCGGCCAGCGAGTCCTGCAAGGAAAGGTCCGCCGCGGGCACCATGTACTCATGGTCGGCAGCTCGATCCAACGGCGTCGCCAAATCGAGTTTCAGTTCGGCCGCCGGCAGTTGTCGCGCAGCCTTGGCGACAGCTTGAACTTTACGGCCGAACCTGCTGGCCAGCCAGGCCACGATGATCAACAACAGCAACAGGCCCGATCCCAACAGAATGCCCAGCGCGGTCCGCGATAAACGGCGTGGCACGCGGTTTGGCGTGGGTTCAGGAGATTCCTCGGGTGGAACGTTGTTACTCATTCTCGAACTCTGCGCGGTGGCATGCCTTCACGCTCGATCCATGTCGGGCACCATGTACTCATGGTCGTGGTCGAGCGGGTAGGCATGTTTCCCGCGGATGACGACATGCCTACCCGCCGACCATGAGTACATGGTACCCGGCGTGAAGGCATGCCACCCAAAGCCGGGAGTTATTCTTCGGTCGGTCCTAATTCTCGAACTCTGCGTCCGGACGGACGGCCAGGTACCAATCTTTCCAGTAGCGAACCTCGGCGCTGCGGCGGGTTTCCGTCCATTTCCCGCCCAGAGGTCCCGGGCCGGGACTGCGCGTCAGCCGCCGCAAGGCGTCGCACGCCTCCCGCGTCACGTCCTCGTCCGGATCGCCCAACGCGTAGATCAGGCGGGGCGTGAGGTCGAGATTCGCGCCATTGCCAATCGCCCGCACGGCGGCGATGCGCGTCGCCGGCGAGCGGTCGGCAACCAGCCGCCGCAAGAGGTCCGCGTCTTTCGCCGCCACGATTTCGGCCTCGACCGGCGGCAACTGGCCCAGGGCCGCTATGCCTTGCTCGAAGGCCTCGTCGCGTTTTTTGAGGACAGGCAGCAACTCGGCAGCCGTGGTCCACTTCGGCACCACCCGCACCTTGCCGCCGGCGACCTGCAAGTTGGTCGTCTCCTTGGGCAGGCCCCGGCCGCCCACCATCGTGCTTTCGCCGTAGCCATAGGCCTTCTCGATGCTTTTCTTGGAAGACCGCAGGAGGAACAGGGCCCCAAACGCCGTGTCCGCGGTAATGCCCGCCGGGCTTTTTTCCGTGGTCCAGCTTCCGTCGGCCCCTTGCAGGTGCAGCAGGTAGCGGGCCCCGTCGGTATACCACTTGGGTTCCGGGTCCACTTGCCCTTCGGAGAGCTCGCGGAAACTGGCGTAGCGTTCGTAGGCGTACAGGTAATAGAAGGTCCACCAGTCCTTGCGGCGCATGTCGTAGTGCGCGCCCAGCCAGCCATTGCCGTGGGCCTCGGCGTCCTTGATGCGGTGGGCCAGGATCTTCATCTGCGGGTCCGGTTCGTCAGCGGCCGCCGCCTTCTCTTTGACCTCCGCAGCGCCACGGGGAGGTCGTCGTCGTGCTTCTTGGCGCGGGGCACGAGCCCCAGCAGATCGGCGCAGATGTACAGGCTTCCCAATCCGGCGGCGACCATGCTGTGCCGCACTTCCGACTGTTTGACCAACTTGCCCGTCTTGGCAATGGTTCCCTGGTATCCGAAACCACCCTTGGGGTCTTGGGTCTTGAGGAGCCAATTGGTCACGGATTCGATGCTGTCCGGCGGGATTTTGAAACCAGCCTGCGTCGCCTCCCAGGCGCTGAGGACGCCGTATTGAGTCATCGAGGTGTCGCCCGTCTCTTTCTCCGGGTAGCCCCAGCCGCCGTGCGGCTTTTGTTTCGTCTTGAGGTAGTCCAACAACACGTCGATCTCGCCGCGGTAGGCGGTGGGGTCGAGCGTGACCAGGAAGATGACCGCCAGGCCGGCGCTATAGATATCCAACTTGGCTTGCGTCGGGTTTTGTTTGACGACGCCCTGGATAGCGGCGACCGCCTCGGCGATTCGCGGGTGTTTGTGGTCGGCGTGACTCTTCAAGAGCACCAAGCCGACCAGCGCCCGCGCCCCCACGCGACCATCGTTGGCGGCGGGCGATTCGAGGAACTTGACCGCCTTCTCCACGGCCGCCTTGACCACGGGGCTTTCGGGCGTCAAGGCCAATGCCTTATGGCCGCCGCCCGACCATGGGTACATGGTGCCCGCCACCAGGAGGAACACCCCCACCCCGGCGGCCGCACTGCTACGCAACCTGAGACTCGCATTCATCGTGGCGTCCTTTCGTTCGCATCGACCGAACCGGTCCAACCTGCCCGCAGCCGCCGCACGTGCAACCGCCGGACTTGGCCCTCGGCCGGAACCACGCATGGCAGCCGTCAAGAACCCCCATAATAGTGCGGATTGGGGAATCTGTCAACTATGGGGACGACCGGCTGAACCGGTTGTCAGTGATTCCTGGCAAGCTCATGGTAATTGGCAGTGCGGCCTGCGATAATATCCTTCCTGAGCGACGGGCTCGTGGGGTCCCGGTTCAGCGTGTTCCGCACCTGCGTGCAGAAGGAGAAACCGATGTTTGCCAAGAGCCGGGTTCCAAGGTCAACGTGTGCCGCAGCGATTCTTCTGGTTCTAGCCGCGCAGTCCGTCCGTGCCGCGGCAATTCCCAAGATCGTGCTCAAGAACGACGCGATCGAGTACGCGCTGAGCGCCGAGGGCAAGAATTTGAGTTTTCTCGCCAAGGGCCCCGCGAAGGAATATCTCGTTGGGCCCGGACAACAGGCGATCGTGACGTTGAAGAAGGGTGGGACGAGTTACTCGCCCACGACCTGCCGTTTTGCGGACGGCAAGGTCGCCGGCGAAGGCACGCTCGTCGCCGAGTTCGCCGCGGCCCGTGCCGCGGTGACCGTAAGTGTGCGGTGCGCCAAGCGGCACTTGTGCTTCGAGATCCAGTCGGTCGAAGGCCTGGCGATCGAGGAAGTTTCGCTGCTGAACCTGGTTCTGAAAACCGACCAGGCCAACGCGATGTCGGGTCTCGCCGCGGACGCCGAGTTCGCCGTCGCCCTGCGGGCATTGAACCTGCAGACGCTCGGTACGGTGGGGGGCAAGCCGGCTTGGTTGTCGGCAACTGCGTCGCGACGGCGCGGTCTCGTCGGCGCCAAGGTCGGTCTGGCCGCGGGTCCCGTCTCCGAGATTCGGCAAGCGCTGAAGGAAATGCTCGAAGCGGAACGGGCCACGCGCTCGCCGTTGGGCGGTCCCTGGGCCCTGGACGCCGAGCGCAATCGCGGCTCCTACGTCTTTGCCGACGTGTCGGAGAAGAACGTCGACGATTGGATCGCCCTGGCCAAACTCGGCGGCATCCAGCAGATCCATTTCATCGGTTGGGAGCAGACGCTGGGACACTACGCCCCGCGCAAGGATGCTTTTCCTCACGGTCTGGCCGGCCTGAAGGCCGCGGTCGATAAGGTCCACGCCGCCGGCCTGAAGGCGGGCATGCACACGCTGACCGGGGCCATTGCGCCCAACGATCCCTGGGCATCGCCGGCTCCCGATCCGCGCCTGGCCAAGGACGCAACCTTCACGCTTGCCGAATCCATCGACGGAAAGTCCACTACGCTGCGGACCACGGCGAAGCCGGGGGACCTGGATACGATTTGGGCATACGGCGGTCGTGGAAACGTGCTCCAGGCCGGCGACGAGCTGATCCAGTACGACGCGATCGCCCGGACGCCGCCCTACGGCTTCAGCGGCTGCCATCGGGGCGCCTTCGGCACGAAGGTCCTGCCGCACGAGCGCGGGATCCCGGTTCATTACCTTTTCGTCCGCTACGAGACGTTCCAGCCCGACGAGGACTCGACACTGGTCGACGAAGTGGCCGCGGCGATCGCGCAGGTGTTCAACACGTGCGGATTCGACATGATCTACCAGGATGGGGCGGAGGGAATGGCGGGCGGCTGGTACGGCATGGCAAGAATGCGCGAGGCGATCTTCAAGAAACTCGGCCGCGAGGCCCTGGTGGAGGCCAGCGCCTGGGGTCATTACGAGTGGGCCTTTCATTCCCGTTTCGGCGCTTGGGATTATCCCAACTGGGGACTCAAGCGATTCGTCGACGCGCACTGCCGGGCCAACGAGGACTTTCGCCGCACGGCGCTTCTGCCTGCACAACTCGGCTGGTGGGTCATCTTGGGACCGGAGCGCGACCATCCGGCGGAAACGCCCGACGAGTTCGAGTATCTCTGTTGCAAGGCGTTGGCCCACGACACGCCGACCTCGTTCGAGGGAGTTTCGGTGGGCGGCGAACCGGCCAACGCGCGTCAGAATGAATACATGGCCATGCTCGGCCGCTACGAACGGTTGAGACTGGCCGGCCGCTGCCCGGCGGCACTCCGGAAGAAGCTCAAGACCGAGCAGGCCGACTTCCACCTGGTCGAAGCCGCTGACGGCTCGGCGGAGTTCATGGCGATCGACTACCTGGCGCACAAAGTTACCGGGCTGGCCGACGGCAGCGACTCATGGACCGTCGGCAACCGGCATGCGGCCCAACCGCTCAAGCTGAGGATCGACGCGCTTTATTCGGTCGAACCTTACGACGGAGCCGGTGGCCGCGTGCTGGCCGATTTCGCCGCACCGGGAGAGTTCATCGCCGGGGAGGCGGCCGACGGTGTGACCCAGGCTTTCACCCTCACCGCCGAGCCGTCGAAGTTGGGCAAGCCCAGTGGGCGTTACTCGGCCGCCAGCACGCGCAAGACGCCGCACGGCGCCTGGTCTCGTGTCTCGAAAGTCTTCAACCCGCCGTTGGATCTCAATCCGTTCGACGCGCTGGGCGTCTGGATCCATGGCGACGGCCGAGGAGAGCTGTTGAATTTCCAGTTGACCAATCCGACACAGTTCTGGACCACATTGGACGAGCACTACGTGAAGGTCGATTTCCGGGGCTGGCGCTATTTCGAGCTCCTCGCGCGGGAGCGCAATGCCGACCAGTATGCCGACTACGCCTGGCCCTATCGGGACGTCTCGGCCGTCTATCGCTCACCCCTCATTCACGACCACGTCAGCGGACTGAATCTCTGGTTCAACCACCTGCCGCCGGGCGGCGAGGCCACATGCTGCCTGGGCCCGATCAAGGCGCTGCGGACTATGAAGACTCGGCTGAAGGACCCGGCCGTCACAGTTGGCGGAAAGGAGCTGGTTTTTCCAGTAACCTTACAGAGCGGTTGCTCGCTGGAGCTCGCGTCCGCTTCCAACTGCAAAGTGTTCGACGAGCGCGGCAAACTGATCCAGGAAGTCCACGCGTCCGGGCCGACGCCCGTCCTCGTGACCGGCGACAACACGATGAAGTTCCGATGTCAGGCGGCAGCCGGTCCCATGCCACGAGCCAAGGTCACGGTGCTCAGCGCCGGAGAGTCGGCCGGCAGGATTCCGGCGGATCGTTGATCCTCGCACCTTCAGCGACGCAGTGTGCCGTTCCGCTCGGCTACTTGCCGTCAGGAAGCGGCGCTATCCACGTGTTGGCCGTGAGCGGCCGCGGGTTATTGAAGCCGCCGCCGGTGACCACGATGCGGCCGGAAAGGATCGCTGCCGACGGAGCGAGCAGCTTCTCGGGCAAAGCGCCGAGGACCTGCCACGTATTGGCTTGGGGATCGTACTGGAGGATGTCGCCCACGACGTTTCGCGGCGGTTGAGAACTATTGCATCGCCCGCCAACGACTAAGATCCGCCCCTTATAGATGATCGTGCTCGATTCGAAATGGCTACGGCCGTCGGGAAGGCTGGCGATCTCGCTCCATTTCTTCGTGGCGGGATCGAAGCGGTGGCAGAATTTCAGATCGATCTGCGTGATGTCGTGGCCATGATCGCCGCCCAGCGCATAAAGTTTGCCGTCCAGCACCGCCGCACTCACGTGGCCGCGCGGGTTGGGCAAATCAGCTTCGCGTTGCCAATCTTTCCCGCCGTCGAGCGACAAACTCCAGTGATCGCCGGAATCCGTGTCGCGATCGGCTTTGTAGCCGCCGAAGTAATGCAACTTGCGTTCGAGCACCGCCAGGCCACCCCCCGCACGCCGCTCGGGCAGCGGCGGTCCGGCGGTCCAGGTGTCGGAGGCAATGTCGTATTTCCACACTTCCGCCGTGACCGGTCCCGGATGGTGTCCCTTGAAACCGCCCGCGAACCATAGGGTGTTTCCGTCGACCGCCGGATTGAGATGCGTGAGCCCCGCCGGCATGTCTTTCTTCCGCGACCAGGAGTCGCTCGCCGGATCATAGACGTCGATGTGATTCGATGCGTCCAGGTCCTCGGTGAATCCGCCAAACAAGTAGATCTTGCCATGAACGACGGCCGTCGGCGACTCGACTCGCGCAAACGGGGACGGCGCAGCCTTTTTCCACCCAAGCGTTGGCCAGGCATCGGCTTTGCTGCTCGATCTTCCGGCAGCGGGCTCCTCGGTCCGACCGATCAAGGGGACGTTCAGCGCAATGACGACGAGTAACGTGCGGCAAGTGCAGGACATATTTGCGAACTCCTTTGGGCTTGGCAAACTGGGCGGAACCACCGGGACGCTCTGCGGCAGCCCGACGACATGAGTTTCGTTGCAGTTTCCGCCGTTGTCAAGCCCGAAGGGGGTTGGCCCGCGCGTACGAGGCGGGCGCCTACCCGTAGCCCAACTCGCGGAGATCGTCCTCGGACAGGCCGTGGTGATGGCCGAATTCGTGCAGGATGGTAATGCGGATTTCTTCCCGTAGCCGGTTGTTGCGCACGCGGCCGTCCCGGTCGGCGGCGGCAGTAAAAATGCCCTCGCGATAGATCGTTATCGTGTCCGGCAGCATGCCGGAGTGCTCGATGCTGCGCTGCGTGAGCGGGATGCCCGTATACAGGCCGCAGAGCTCGTCGAGATACTCGACGCCCCGGTCGAGCATGATTGCCTGTGACGGATGGTCCTCGACGTGCAGCGGCACGCGCTCCAGCAATTCATGGATCAGCGGGGGCATTTTGGCGAGCACCTTATCGACCTGATCATCGAAGTGTTTGCGATCGCGGGGATGCACGGGACTGCCTGGCGGAGGTGAGGATCAAGGATTAGGTATTTTGGTATTATTTTACGGCGTTGAAGGCTTGCGGGAAACAGGTGTAGCAGGCACACTCCGTGTGCCGTCCGCTCCTGCCTTCCGAAAGAACCGGCCGATGGGACCGTTGGGCGGACGGCACACCGACCATGGGTACATGGTGCCCGGTGCCTGCTACTTTCCGAACCAGTTGGCAAACGCCCGTGCGGAGAATAGAATAAATCGTAGTTTGCCTGGATCCCATTTCATCCACCCTACCCCACCCCATCGAGGATTCACCATGCGTCTCCCCCCTGCCCTGTTGACTCGCCGAGCTATGCTTCGCCACACGGCGGAAGCCGCCGCTTTCGGCCTCGGTTGTTCCGCCTTTGCCCCCCTCCTGGCCGCCGCGACGAGCCGCGGGTTCAAGATCGGCGGGTGCGACTGGTCGCTGGGAAAACGCGGCGATCCGGCGGCCCTGGACGTCGCCAAACAGATCGGCCTGGACGGCGTGCAGATTGATTTCGGCACGGTCGGCAACAACATGCGGCTGCGGACGCCCGAGCATCAACGGGCCTATCGCGAGGCGATGCGGCGGACCGGCCTGGTGGTTTCTTCGATGGCGCTGTGCGAGATGAACGAGGTGCCCTTGAAGAGCGATCCCCGCGCGGCAACGTGGCTCGATCAGAGCATCAACGTCTGCCACACGATGGGCCTGCCGCTGGTGATGACCGCATCGTTCGGCCGCGGCGATCTCGACATGTCGCATACGGCGGAGATCGACCACTTCGTCCAGGTTCTCCGCGACGTGGCCCCCAAGGCCGAAAAGCTCGGGATCATCATCGGTTTGGAAAACTACCTCAGCGCCGGCGACAACCGCAAGATCATCGACCGTGTCGCTTCGCCGCAGGTGAAGGTCTATTACGACGTCGGCAACTCGACCGACAAGGGGCGCGACGTGGCCCAGGAGATCCGAGGCGCTGGGCAAACTGATTTGCGAATTTCATGCCAAGGACGGGCCGTACATGCTCGGCAAGGGACGCATCGATTTCCACAAAGTCCGCCGCGCAATGGACGACGTGGGGTACAGCGGTTGGCTTCAACTGGAAGCCGCGCAGCCCCACGGGCTGATTCCCGACTATACGGCCGACGCCAAGTATCTGAAGAGTATTTTTCCGATGAAGGTTTAGATTCCTGTAGGGAGCGCCCTCCGCGGCGTTCCGTGAAGAGGACGATTCGCTTCCATACGGAACGCCACGGAGGGCGTTCCCTACAGTCGTGACACGCGTCCCCGACTCATGTAACCTAATTCAAGCTCCACTTTTCCCTTCACCCCATGCAGTTCGCGCGACTTTTTTCGCTCCTGACCCTGATCCTTCTTGGTCTGGCCGCAACTCCAACCCAGGCCGTCGAGCCGTCTTCCCCAATCACCATTCTCGTCGAGGCCGAGGCCTTTGACGATTATGGCGGCTGGGTCCTCGACCAGCAGTTCATGGACCAGATGGGTTCGCCCTATCTCCTGGCCCATGGATTGGGAACGCCCGTGAAGGATGCGACGATGAAGGTCCGCATAGCCCGCAAGGGAACCTACCACGTCTTCGTGCGGACCCGCGACTGGGTCGCTACGTGGAATGCCAAGGGATCGCCGGGCCGCTTTCAGGTCGTGGTCGATGGCAAGCCGCTGGCGACGCCCTTTGGGACCGAAGGGGCCGAGTGGCACTGGCAGCCGGGCGGAACGATCGAAGTGACCGGCGCGGAGATCACCTTGGCCTTGCACGATCTGACCGGATTCGAAGGCCGTTGCGACGCGATCTTTTTCAGCCAGATGCTCGACGTTGGATCGCAGGACTCGCCTCCCAACGCCGGGCGGGAAATGGACGACTTTCGTCGCCGTTTGCTCAACATCCCTGAGAAACCGGCGGACGGCGGCCATTATGACCTGGTCGTGGTCGGCGGGGGGATCGCGGGAATGTGTACGGCCATGTCGGCGGCGCGGCTGGGCGCCACGGTGGCCCTGATCCAGGACCGGCCCGTGCTGGGCGGCAACAACAGCTCGGAGATCCGCGTCTGGCTCAACGGCGACACGAACCGGGAGCCCTATCCGCACATTGGCGACCTGGTGCGCGAGTTCGAACAGCGGCGGCGCCAGGAGATCGGTCCCGCCCAGAACTACGACGACCAACAGCGGATCGCCACCTTCCGCGCGGAGAAGAACATCCGCTTGCTGTTGAACGAGCGGGTCAACCAGGTTGAAATGCAGGGCAAGCGGATCGCGGCCGTCGTCGCCCAGAACACCCGCACGGCGCGGCGGACCCGCATCACGGGCCGCTGGTTCGCCGATTGCACGGGCGACGCCGTGGTCGGTTTCCTGGCCAAGGCCGATTATGAAGTGACCGAGAAGGGCCATCAGGGTGGATCGGACCTCTGGGCAACGACCGACACGGGGAAGCCCTCGCCGTTTCCCCGCTGTCCCTGGGCCTACGACCTCGGCCAGAAGCCGTTCCCGTCGTATCCGGATCAGTGGGGCAAGTGGTTTTGGGAGTCGGGCTTCGACCGCGACCCGATCGCCGAGACGGAGCGGATGCGCGACAACAATCTCCGCGCCATGTACGGCGCGTGGGACGCCTTGAAGAACGTCCGCAAGAAGTATCCCAACCGCCGCCTGACGTGGGCCGCCTACGTGATGGGCAAGCGCGAGTCGCGCCGCCTGCTGGGCGACGTGGTTCTCACCCGCGACGATCTCCTCAAGAGCAAGACGTACCCCGACGGCTGCGTGCCCACCGGCTGGTCGATCGACGTTCATCTGGCCGACCCGAACTATGTCCGCGGCTTCGAGGAGGACCCCTTTATTTCCTACGTCGCCAGCCACTACGAAAATTACCAGCGGCCTTACTGGGTGCCGTATCGCTGCCTGTATTCGCGGAACGTGCCGAACCTGTTCATGGCCGGGCGGGACATCAGCGTGACGCACGAGGCCCTGGGCACGACCCGCGTGCAGCGCACGACGGGCATGATGGGCGAGGTGGTCGGCATGGCCGTTTCGCTGTGTAAGAAGTACGACGTCGATCCCCGCGGGGTGTATGCCGGGCACCTCGATGAACTAAAGAAGTTGATGGAACGGGGCGTGGGGAAGTAGGGACTATTGTGCGCGGCGATGAGTGAGAATCCTCAGCCTTGGTTGCTTGAAAAACAATAGATTCAGTTTAGCATGGCAGAGCTCAGCCGGTTCTTCGGGCCCTTGGGGTGACCGATGATTCATCTGATTTACCGCGTTCGACGTTTCCGCGTCGTTGGACCGTACGCACTTTGGGTTGCGTTCGACGACGCCAGCGAGCAAGTCATCGACTTTCGCGAAGTGCTCACGGGCGAGTTGTTCGGGCCGTTGCGCGACTTGGAGGTATTCAACCAGGTTCGGATCGACCCGGAGGTCCACACCTTGGTCTGGCCGAACGGCGCCGATTTTGACCCTGCGACGCTGCACGACTAGCCGGAGCACCTCGAAGCGTTGGCAACGCGGGCTAGGGGTTGGGCATGCAAGCCGGTGTGATGATTGTTTCAGCTTCTGCAACAATCTGGGTAATTTGTGGTTCGCTGATTGAATCCAGGTCAATGGGAAGAGCGATTGAAACTTCTCGTTACCTGAATCAATCGTCTATCCAGCCACAACCGACGCTGCGGACGCTTTAGCAACGCGGCGAACATTAGCCCCTTCTGCCGGAAGGGACCGATATACTCTGCGCCATCCATACTTACGCTTTCTGTTGCAAACGGCCCCGTTGAATCGCCAAGGGTGTTTCTCTTGGATCGGTTGGGCCCGGGGCTGTCACCCGCGGAAGATCGCATTGCCAATGCCGGTTCCGAGGATTATGGTGTCATTGTTCCAAAGGGATTCCTTGTAGAAGTTGCATTTCCAACGCTTCACAATTCCGCCCTCACGTTCGTAAGTATAAAAGATATAAAACGCGGTGTCTTTCTCCCCGAGTCGAAACGGTGGTCGAATAATCTCGGCGAAATCCTTGTCCAGAGGTTGTTTGTCGTAGCCCGGAATGTCACTCAGCCGGGAGATGATTCGTGTATCATGGGGACTGCTGGCAAGGATGTACTTCTCCAGATAACCCTGGTAGTCAGCGTCGGTGTGTGGACTCGGTACCAGTTCCCACAGCAATTTAATAACCTCGACTCTCTTCATCCCGTCTGCTACTCGCCCATCAGTGGAAACGAGCAACTGATGAACAATGTTTGCATCTGGCTTGCCGATAAGGCCAAGTCGGACGCGGAACCACTTGCCATCCAGTGGCAGGATCGGTGGCTCCTGATTTTCCCAAAGCCGCAGTTTGTGTTCCTTGGCAAATTGCTCCGCCTTCTGGAGCATGACTATCCGCTGCTCAAGGGTGGGGTGTTCCTCGGCACGCACGAACACAATCGGCTCCTTCTTGCCCCCTTCATCGTGTCCCTGTAGTTCTGCCTGAACCCTGACGCCGCCAAATGTTTCCTTGAGCGTAATTGTCAGGTTCATGGCTGTACGTATCCTGGAGGAATCGTCTATGCCGAAGACATCGCACCTGATGGCCTTGCCTTTGCCAAAAGGACTATCACTCACCATGCCGAGATCGTAGCTCTTGCCTTTGGATAAGTCGCGCGGGTGGTTGGGGTCGAGTATGTAGAACTTGCCGCGCGTAGCTTTGCCAGACTTTTCAATTAGAACGAGAGCGAACCCCGGCTTATCTCCGTTCTCGGTAATCGAAACCCAAGTGCGTGTCCTATCTGGCAACAGCTTTGGCCCTTGGTCGCGAGACGATGGCGCAGGCTGTTGTCCGCACGCAGGACAAACGCCAGCAAGAACACAACTCAGCAATAGAATGAAAGTTCTCATCTTCATCTTCCGCCAAAGCGTGAAAAGGGGGCATAACTGGTCTTCAGGTCCACTAATCCGCGTAGGCTCGGGATCAGCGACGTTCGTTTCTTCTTCCCGCGTATTACTTCGTCCAGTCTTCGAGTTTCAGGTTCGGCACCTTGTTGAAGTCTACAGCGTTGCGAGAGAGGAGTGTCGCATTGCGCGACAAGGCAATGGCGGCGATCTTCAGATCCATCGTCCCGATGCGGATTCGCTCGCGTTGCAAACGCTGGAATTCCTCAACCGCGGCTTCGTCAAAGTCCAGCACCGTTACCTGCCGATAGTTGTCAAGATGTTGCCGCAGTCGCCGGTACGCTTTCAATTGTTGCGACATCGACTTCGCACGCGCGACATAAGCCATCCAGCCACGCATTTGCTCTTCGTAGCTGATAATGGTTGTGGCAATATCATCCGGGGGAACGTCGGCCAGGCGCTCCCGTAATCTGCCGGACTCTTCCGCGCCCGACTCCAGCAGGCTCATGTGGTCGGTATCGAGAACCAGCATCTTGCCGTTCCTATTTCTTTCGTCCAGACTGTTTTTTGGGCCTGAGCGACTCTCGATACTTCCGTCCCAGCTTCATGGCCTCCTCATAAATAGGGTCATGTTCGAAGGTCCCGGCGATGCGTTTCCACCATGGTTCTCCCGCTCCGGCGGCCTCAAGCTTGCGGCGCAGCGCCGCCAATTCTTCTTCCAGCGCGGCGACTCGCTTCTCAAGTGATGATAAGGTCATAGCGCGATTCCTAATAGATGATGTTGGTGGCGAATACTGTAACGCTTGGCGAGAACCTTGTCAATCGGAGCGGTGAGTGAGCGGTGAGTGGATTGGGGGCGTTATTTGCCCGGCAACTGCATCACGACCTCGACGTGGGCGGCCAGCAGCGTGCCGGCCAGGGAGGCGTGCAGGTCGAGCTCGCGGAACCAATTCAGCGGCGGGGCGATGTAGCCGGGCGGCGCCTCGGGCACGAAGCCGCCCTTGGGCTGGAATTCCTCCAGCTTCGTCGAGGTCCAACGGCCCTGGCCGTCGGCCGCGTCGCGGAGGACGTACTGACCGCCCAAGGGACAGACCAATTTCGCCGCCAAGAGAAACTCGGCCGCCTCGCGGCAGTCCTTCAAGGGCACGTGGAGCTGTTGGTTCAGCGAATGCATCAAACGCAGGTTGCCCAAGGCCGTCTCGCGGGTGCGGGCATAGCCCCAATTGTTCAAGAAGGGCGCGATCCGCGCGCGGAAATGTCGTTGACGTGCAACCGCAGTTGGGCCGGTTGCCGCGCCGGCTGGAAACGCAACTGCGGCGCCACCTCGGCCAGCACCTCCGGCTGGAAAGAGAAGAGGGCGTACGTGCCATACTGCAAGCGCCACAGCCCGATGATGCTCCGCTTGTAGCCGTTGGCGTCCTGCGGCCCGCCGAACATGAGTTCCAGCAGGCGCAGGTAGCCGGGTTCGCCTTGATAGCCGAGGTATCCGACGATCGCGTTGCGGAGCTTCAGCCAGGGCATGAAGCGGCCGTCGATCAATTCGTTGGGCGGCGCCACGTCGCGGAGGCCGCCGAACATCCGCTGGTCAGGCAGGCTGGCCTCGAACGTGCCCATGTTTCCCGGCACGGCGGCGAGTTGGTCGTTGGCGATCGGGCCCACGATCTTGGCGAGCATCTCGATCCGCTTGCGCTGCAGCGGCGTCATGCGGGCGTCGATCAGCACTTGCTCCCGCTTGCCGGAGAAAGACTTACCGGAAAGAACCTTGTGCTGCAAGCCGACGAGCAGCGGTTCGATCCGGCCCCAATTCTCCTGGGAGTATGCAATGAAGCGGGCGTAGGAATCGGCCTCGGCGGCGCTGACTTGCCCGACCGGCACGTCGGGCACCGGGACGAAGGAACCCCGCCGGCCGCGGAGTGAATCGTAGACCTCGCCTTTGCCGATCACGGCCTGGCTGCCGTCGGCCCGCGGGCCGAACCCGGGCGGCAGGAAGCCGCCTTCGATCAATGCGTCGATGGTTCTGCCCGGTTTTCCTTCCGTGGCGGCGTTGAGCTTCGCTAGTTGCACGATCTCGATGTCGCTCGCGGCCTCCAGGCGGCGGAGCGACTCGACGCGGTAGGCGGGACGCGTGAAGTTGCGGAAGAAGGCGTCGGAGAAGTAAATGAACACGGCGTCGTTGCGCTCGATCGGCAGCACGCTGCGGGCGTGGCGGAATTCCCGCGAATTGCCCAGCGAACCCTGGCCCTTGGCCGTTTGCAGGAAGCGGGCTGCCAGGGCCCGCGACGAACGTCACGAAATGGTAATCGCCGCTGACCGCGTAATAGGAGCGGATGGAGCCGTCGGGCGACGAAAGATAAGAAACGTTCTGACCTTCGATCTTGACCGTTTCTTCCTTGGCCTTGCCGTCCTTGACCCGCGCGGCCCGCGGTCCGGAGAGGCTCGAACCGAGGAGCATGCCGTTGCGGGCTTCGAAGAGGAACCCGATCGCCGCGCCGTCTTGCAGGAGCAGGTCGGTGCCGACCATCGCCACGTCGGAAATCACCGTGCTGCCCAACATGCGGGAAAGCTGGGTTTGCTCCAGCACGAGCTGGTTCTGGATCCGCCGGTTCTTTTCATCGTTCAAGCCGCGCATGGCGACCAGGTTCTGCAGGTCGCCACCCCAAGTGTCCAGCGTATCTTGGAACCAGAGAAAATTGTCGAAGCTGCCGAAGCGGATGTAGAAGAATTCGGCGGGCACGTGCCGGGCGATAGGCTCGATCTGCGGCTCGCGGTCCGGTCTGCCGTCGGCGCCCGGTTGTGGGTCGGGGGGGAACTCCAGCGGAGCAACTTCTGGAGCGGTCGGCAGCGGCTGGCCGGCGGGAAGCGTGGCATTGGTCAAGCCGAGCACGCGGTCCTGCTCAATGGCCGTGCGGATGCCTTCGCTCCCGGCCAGCGCGCCCAACTCCCGTTCGAATTGCCGATAGCCCGACTCCTCCTGCTTCTCGCGCGGCAGCGGCAGGTTGAGCCGGCGGGCGAGCGTACTCACGAGGTACGTTTCGACCTGCGGCGGGAAATCGGGCTTTTGCTGCAAGAGGCGGCGCGGCGCGGCATAGTCGCGCCACCAGGCCTGCATCAGGCGGCGGTGCACGGCCGGGTTGTTCCGCGGCTGGACGACCAGCCGGAATCGACTTCCCGGCCTGAATGGCCAGATCCAGGGGTTCCGCGCCGCGAAAGAGGAAGTACAGGGTCGTTCGCGGCGGACGGTTGAGCATGCCCCGCAGGATGCCGCCGACCTCTTGCCGCACGGGTCCGCCGCTGGTCAACGGGCTATCTTCACGGAGAAACTCCTTGAGGACATTTGCCAGGGCCGGGGCACGCATGGCCGGATAGAATACCCGGCCCGATTTCTCGCTGAGGCCCACGCCCTCCAGGCCCAACGGTTCGGGCAGTATCTCGGCCGGCAGGTTGAACGTGATGGAACCGACGCCGAACGGCTCGCCCACGAAGGCCTGGGCCTCCATCAGGCCTTGCGCGAAGGCGGAAGAACATGCCAGCAGGACAATCGCCAGGCTGGCGGAAATAACGAGGCTTCGTCCGGCGGTTGCACGCATGGTTCACTCCTTTGCTGCGGTGAGAATGTCGAACTCACGGTTATGGTATGCCGCGACTGGGCCCGATACAAGCCCCCGGCGAAACCGAGCGTGGCGGCATATCGACATTGAAGCCCGACGGGGCACCCGCTTGCGGGTCAGCGAGGAATTTGTTTTCTGCGCGTTTTGACACACATTCCTCGCTCGCGCAGTCGGGCTTCAATGTTCAACAGCCGCAGCGGACTTCCCCTACGGCAACTCAGAAGTTGAATTGGAATCCTTCCAGCGCGGCGATTCCCTTCCGCGGCGCGTACTCTTGGGCAATGTAGCCGCCGTTTTCCAGGATCAGAACCGAGAATATCTGGAGGGGCGGCGCAACCCGATAGGCGGCTTTGGCAATGCCGCGGTGCTGCACCCGCTGATCAGCGGCAGTGCCCGTAAAGAGCGGGTAGTAGTCGCCGTAGTTCACCGAGGCATTCCATGGCCCGTCGGCATAACCCAGGTTTACGTAGTAGCCCACGCCGGTGCAGGGGACGCCCTGCTGTCCCGAACTGACATCGCGATAGTAGATGCTCTTGACCCACGTGATGTTATCCGGATCGAAGCCCGGTCGGCCGAAGCCGTATTGGTCGTAGACGCATTCCGACGAAATTTGAAACGGACCGCTGCGAAACATCAGGTCCACGCCGAAGTGGTTGTCGAACTCCTTGTCCCATTCCGAGCCATTGCCGTTTCCCTTTTTTGCCGAAGCGCCGACGGCCCAGCAGTCCGACTCCAGGCCGACCCGCGCCACGAGGAACTTGCTGGACTGGGTAGCGAGGTCGTCGCCCCCGTTGGTCAGCGCAATGTCGCCGACGAAGTAACCTGACCTGTAGTGCGCCAGGATGCCCGTCTCGCGCCAACCGATGACTTCCGTGCGGATATAGGGTGCGTCCCATTCCGCGTTGGAATAAAGCGGAAAATAGGTGCGGCCGAAGGGGGTCACAAACTTGCCGATTTTGAAGGTCCAGTCGCTGTAGTTCGTCACCAATGCCAATTGCGAGACCTGGAACTGCTGGACCTGAAAATTGGCCGCGTACGATCTCCGCTCCGCATCATTCAATGGGCTCGCATCGTCCGTCAGTCGATCGGCGTCGAAGGGCTGGTTGATGTAAAACTCGCTGTCGAGGACGAATTCGAAATCGCCGCATCGCTGGCGGAGCCGGGACGTGATATCGGCCTCGCCGCCGAAGGTCTCTTCCATGCCCGACCACTCGATCCGCTGATCGTTGCGGTAATAACCGCGGGCGATGACGTTGGCTTCGAGATGATCGAGCAGTCGGTAGACCGAGTTCGTGCCCGTGGGGAGCAGCGACTCGCCGTCCGGCAAGGTGTTGCCGGCCGGTGGAGCATCCGGGCCGAAGGGCGGAGCCATCGGCTGCGATTGCATGGGATACTGAAACTGCGGAGCCGGGGTTGTGGCAGGCGGCGGACCAGCGTTCGGCGGATTGGACATTGGCGGCGGTGGATACACGCCCGGAGGCGCTGCCATGGGGCCGGGCGGCCCGTTCAATCCAGGGCCGGAGGCTGGCGACTGCGGATACGCGCCAGGAGGCACTGCCATGGGGCCGGGCGGCCCATTCATCGCAGGGCCGGACGGTGGCGTAAATACTGATCCGTTGGGAGGGGTGGCATCGCTATAGCCCTGCTCGCGTGCCACGCGCAAAGGGATCAATCGGCGGCTCGGCTACCCATTGGGCGCGGACAGGCCCGGCACATAAGGACAGGACAATGGCCAAGGTGAGCGCAATCGGGACGACGGATTTTCCGGACGCTTCGTGCGCCCCAGGCAATCTCGGTCGAGTCAGCCGGCCAAACGGTATTTTCATTCTCGGGTGTTCAATACCAGCTTCCAGGCAAGGAGTCCCGGAACCGCACCTAACATGAAACTACATAACGGCTTTTCGGAATTCTCAACGCCCTTCTCAGCGGAAAAATCGGTAATCGCGGGAAGTTTACTCAAATCCTTGTAATGAGCAAGTCCAAAAGGATATTTTCTATTACTCCCACTCATCCCATCTTGTTGCGGCTTAGTTGCGAACCACCCCAATGCAGGGTTGACTTTCCCAGTTCTATTATCTAAAAGTTAAAGTAGCGTAATTGTGTACTTCGTTCTCCTTTTGGTTCCCCCGCGCGACAAATCGCGGGGCAGCGCGAACCGGAGTCAACGTGGCCCGTTCGAAGTTATCGACGATCGTCTCTGTCCTTAGCCTGTTAGTGGCGGTGGGAAGCATCGTGACGTTGTTTTCCGTGCAGAAGGCCGGATCGACGGGCAATTCGCATTTGTCCGCCACGTCGTATATGGCCGACGACCCGGCTGTTTCCGAGACGCCGCTGCCGATCGATCCGTCGATGGTGAATTACCGGCAAACGGCGAAGATTGCCGTTGATTTCAAGAAGGTTTCGGCCATGGCCGTTGACGCCGACAACCGTATCTATGTGGCCGGCGACATGTCGCTCTGCCGTTTCTCGCCGCAAGGCAAGCTGGAAAAGCGGATTGCACTGGCCTATCCGCCTACCTGCTTGACGGTGGGCAACCGGCAGCACCTCCAGCCGGGGCGGATCTACGTTGGTTTCGTCGATCACGTGGAGGTCTATGAGCCCGACTTCGCCAAAGCGGCCGTCTGGCAGGGATTGGGCGCGGACGCCCGATTCACATCGATATCTTGCGCCGAGCAATACATTTTCATTGCCAACGCGGGGCAGAATGTCGTGCAGCGCTTTGACTGGACGGGAAAACTCTTGGAATCGTTCGGCGAGTTGAGTCCCGGCCATTTCAGTCCGACGGTCAATGGTGTCAATGTCCCCTTTGATTTGGCTGTGGGGTTGGACGATTTGGTCTACGCGGTCAATCGCCGGGACCATCGTGTGGAGGGCTATAGTTTCGAGGGCGAGATGGAACGTCACTGGGGGCAGGGATCGCCGGCCGTTGAGGATTTTGCCGGCGCGAACAGCCCGGCGCACTTCGCGCTCATGGCGAACGGCCGTTTCGTGACCGCCGAGGAGGCCCCGTTGCGGGTCAAGGTTTACTCGCGGTCGCGCGTGGACACCAGTGTCGTATTCGACGGCGTGGTCTGCGGACCGGAAGAAACCGGTCCGGTGGTCGCTCTTGCGGCCGACAGTCGCGACAGGATCCTCGTCCTCGATGGTCAGGCCCGTTGCGTGCGCGTGTTCGAAGCGAAGAAGCTGCCCCTGCGGGAGAAGAAGTAGATGGGACCAGATCCGGGATACACGGTACTCCGGGTCGGCGAGCGCAGGCCCACCGTGACCGGTTGGAAAGCGCATGTTGGTGGGCCTGCGCTCGCTGCGCGATCTGGTCCCACCCTACCCCCTCGAACCAAGCAGAGACTACAAGTCCTCCGGCAGAACGCCCGCAATAGCCCATCGGCCGGGGGGACCTGCTCCTTCCCGAATGATCGCTGCAAACCGACTTGTCGCCGCCTTCTAAACGCCGGAAAACGCGGTTTTTCCCGCCCATCGGCCCGCCCCGTAAGCTATCCATTAGGCACAGGGTTTCCCGCCCGCATGCTCCACGCCACGGCAACAATTTCAGCGCATCGCCCATGTCGCAGCAAATCCTTTCGGCACTGCTCGCCTTCGGCGAGCCCAGGCCTCGCGTCGCGGTCGCCGCGACGGCGGTCCTGCACGTCATCAACGGCGAACACTACGCCGGGGCCGAACGCGTGCAGGACCTGTTGGGCCAGCAGTTGGGCAATTTTGGCTATCGGGTCGGATTTGCCTGCCTCAAGCGCGGCCAGTTCGCCGCGATGCGAAAATGTTCTGACGCGCCGCTCTACGACGTGGCGATGAAGAACCGCTTCGATGTCTCGCCGGCCTGGCGGCTGGCCCGCATCATCCGTAGCGAGGGCTACCGCTTGATCCACACGCATACGGCCCGTTCGGCGGTGATCGGCTGCCTGGCGTCGATGCTGACGGGCGTTCCCGTTATACATCATGTCCATAGTCCCACCGCCTGCGACACGACAAACCGCTTTCGGAATTGGATCAATTGCCTCGCCGAGCGGCCCGTCTTGCGCCGGGCGAAGGCCTTGATTGCCGTGTCGGAGGCCGTAGGCAGTTATGTTCGCGAGCAGGGTTTCGGGGTCTTCGTGGTTCCCAACGGCGTGCCGGCGCGGCGTGCCGTGCCGGCCCGCAATCCCGCCAAGACCGATTGGACGCTAGGCATGATCGCCTTGTTCCGGCCCCGCAAGGGACTGGAGATTCTTCTGGAAGCCCTGGCCCAACTCCGCAGTCATGGCCTGTCTGTGCGACTCCGCGCCGTGGGCAGTTTCGAGACCGCGGAATACGAAAGCCACATCCGGCGGCTGGCGAACATATTAGAGCTGGACTCCGCCATCGATTGGGCCGGCTTTGCGCGGGACATCGATAGCGAATTGGCGCGCATGGATCTCTTCGTGCTTCCCAGCCTTTTCGGCGAAGGGCTGCCGATGGTCGTGCTGGAAGCGATGTCGGCCGGACTGCCGGTCGTGGCCAGTGCGGTGCCGGGCGTGCCCGAGGCCGTCCGCGACGGCGTCGAGGGGTTGCTCGTCGAACCGGCCAATGCGGCGGCCCTGGCGGCGGCGATCGAGCGCTTGGTTTCCGGCGAGGCATCCTGGACCAAGCTCGGTTCCGGGGCCCTGCGGCGGCACGCCGAGTGCTTTTCCGATGCGCGTATGGCCGCCGACGTAGCGCGTGTATATGATAGGGTGCTGTCCGGAAAGTAGCAGGCACACTCCGTGTGCCGTCCGCCTCTTTGTCGACATACGAGCCAACCCCCCATCCCCTTCAGGACCCCTCCCATGTCATACGCACGCCTTCATCGCGCGGTTTCCAACTCGAACATTTCCCGCCGCGGCTTCCTCAGAGCGGCCGGCGCGGCAACGATGCTTGCTGGCGTCAGCACTTCTTCGGTTGCCGCCCCCGCGACCGGCTCTTCCGAGTCGCTCGTGAAAATCCTTTACGACTCGCTCACCGCGGAACAGCGGAAGCAGGTCTGTTTCGCCTGGGACCATCAGGCCGAAACGCTCGGTCTGCTGCGGACCTGGATCTCGGCTAATTGGCACGTCACCAAGCCGGTGATCGACAGCGATTTCTACACGGCCGACCAGCAACGGCTGATCCGCGAGATCTTCCTCGGCCTGATCCAGCCCGATTGGGTCGCACGGCTCGATCGGCAGTTGAAGGATGACGAAGGCGGTTTCGGCAAGCAGAGCGTGGCCATCTTCGGCACGCCGGGCGGCGAGAAGTTTGAGTTCGTCCTCACCGGCCGGCACATCACGTTGCGTTGCGACGGCCACTCCGCCGAACACGTGGCCTTTGGCGGCCCGATCGTCTATGGCCACGCTGCCAGCGGCTTCCAGGAAAAGCCGGGCCATCCGAACAACGTCTTCTGGCCGCAGGCTGTGGCCGCCAACAGCGTCTTCAAGATGCTCGACGGCAAGCAGCAGGCAGAGGCCCTGATCAAGTTGCCGCCGCTGGAGAACGCCATTGGCTTCCAGGGCCGCACGGGCAAGCTGCCGGGCATTGCCGTGAAAGACCTTTCGGCCGATCAGAAAATTCATGTGCAATCGGTGCTGGCCACGTTGATCGACCCCTATCGCCAGTCCGACCGCGACCGGGCCGTGGCCTGCCTGAAGGCCCAAGGCGGATTGGACGAGTGCCATCTGGCGTTTTACGATAAGGGGCATCTCCGTCCCGGCGAGTATGATATATGGCGTTTGGAAGGTCCGGCCTTCGTCTGGCACTTCCGCGGCCTGCCGCACGTTCACACCTGGGTCAATGTGGCCGATGATCCGGCCGTGAAGCTCAACGCCGGGGCGTAGAAACCGACTTTGCGGTGGATTGCCAATGTGATTGTCACGGAAATCAGAAAACGATAAAATCAAGTGCTACGACAACAGGGACCCGGCCAAGCAGCATAAGGCCAAGAAACTTGTGTCGAGTGCTGAACCCCTAGGTTGATATTTATGCTCGCGGCAGTTGAACGAGCGATGAACGAAGAGCTTCGCTGGCCGAGGAGCATGGTTCAGCGGCTCGAGGAACTGCGACCAGGAACAGGACTCAGTTGGGCAGCGGGACGTGTGCGTAGTTGGATCGAGGAGACGAGACCGGACGGGCAAGAGGAGCTTCTTCGGCTTATCCAGGTGGCTGAGGACATCGGGCTGCTAGCCTCGGACTTGACCGCATTAGGAGAGGAATCGCGACGTATCTGGTACTTGTACCTGAAGGACACGTATCCGCAGCGCGCAGTCTGTCGGCTGTATGAAGCCTTGGCAGCGCTCGCTTGTGGAAATCGGGATGGCTACGTCCAGTCCCTGGCGACAGGAGTCTTCATAGCGGCATCAAGAGAGAACTTTACGGAGAAGCTGTTTCAGGATTTGCAGGAATCCTTCCGTAAGCTGATCAAGCCTGAACTAAATGAGAGAAACATGCTGAGGGTGAGTCCGCCAGGAACCACGGAAACCCCTTCTAATATCTAATTATTCGCCAACCGGGGGGATTTTCGCCCTTGCTTTACCGGGCAGGAACGCGGAAAATGGATTTTGTCCATATCCCTGTCACGCTTAACCCCAAATCAGCCTGCTACCGCCCACCAAAACAGCTATTCTTCGTAGATTATTGCGATGGAGCGCGGTAATCGGCACCGGCTTTGCGTTTTCGGAACTGCCGGCCCCCAGACAGGGTTTAATTGTATATCGCGTCGCTGGTTTGCACGGAGGATGGTAGCTTTGAGCCGAATGAACTGTCTTAGGATAAAACTCCCTCACCCCCTGCCTCTCTCCCACGACCATTGCTTCGCATGGTGCCCGGCGAGGGTAAGTTTTCAACGTCTTTCTGCCATACGCGTGTTGGTTGCATGCATTGCGGTCGGTATCGCTCTATCGACCGTGGCGGCCGTTGCGGGGGCGCCGCAAGTTGCCGCGCACACCAAGCGGCAAACCGCCGGGACGACGATCAAGGTCCCTTGGATCGTTACCTCGGAAAACGAGCCCTGGAGCGTGGCTCTGGCGGCCCCCGTGGCCGCGCATCTACGGAAATCGGGGCCCACTCCGTTGGTCATGGCACTCACCAGCCCCCCTACGCGGGAGGCGGAGTGGCTGCTGTCGCTCGCCCCGGGCAAGCGGCCGATCGTGCTCGCGACGTCCGATCCGTTGAACCTTGGCGCCGCGCTGCAAAAGCGGTCGCCCGAACTACTGCCAATCGGCAGCGGTCCCAGCCAGGCCAGCGCGATGGTGGCGAAACGCTTCTGGAACCATTCTCGCGAAGTCGTCCTGGCGATGGCCGATGACCCCGAGGCCGTGATCCTCGGCAGCGCGTTGGCGGCGGGCCTTGACACGCCAATCCTGCTTTGCGAATGCGATGAAGCCGCGGCAGCCGTCTCGGCCGCGCTCCAGGACCTGTCGGTCGCACGGGTGCTCGTCGCGGTGAGCGACGCGAAGAAGTCGCCTCGTTGGCGGGCACCATGTACTCATGGTCGGCAGATCGAAGTCGCCTCGGAAATCCTGCTGCCACGGGCGTTGCAACACCGGCTGATCGCGGCCCTGGGGGCCGACAAGATTCGCAATGTGGTTGTCGCCCGGGTCCCGGACGACCGGGCGGGGGTGGGGCATACGGCCTGGCTCGCTCCCTATCTGAGTTTCGCCCGCGGCGCCGCGGTGGTGTTGACGCATGCCCAGGGCGCCGCCGTGGCCGAGGCCGACGTGCGGCAGTTGATCCGTCGCGAGTCGCTGCAACCGCGGACGGTGACCGTTCTGGCCGACTACGCCTCGATCGGTTATCATGACACCCAAATCGATCCGGCCGGCGGGGAAGACTTGCGCGAGGAGCCGCCCAGCGCAATTCTACAGCCGGCCCTTTCCGGCGGAACCGCAGCCAGCGGAACGGCTGCCGCGCCGCCTGCCCGCCTGCTCCGCCACCACATTATACCGTTCGCACGGAGCCGTTTGTGCCGACCCAGCCCGATCAGTTGGCCACGCTCGGCGTCGGCCGCATTCCGCTGGAGTCGCTGGGCGACGCCTCGGTGTTCTTTGTCCGCGGGCTGCTGCGCGAAAGGCTTTTTGCCGATCGTTCGCCGCGCGTGTTGATGGTTGCGAACTCCGGCGCTGCGCGACGTGCCTTGCCGTTGTGCGAAACGATCAGCCGCATGACCGCATCCGAGTTCAAGAACTTCCGCGTACAGGTGGATGAGTTCTACGGCAAGCTGACCGATTCGCCGGAAATTCTCACCGCGGCCCGCTCGGCCAATCTGATTCTTTATGAAGGCCACGTCTCCTATCAGGATCTGATCGACGAACCGGTGCTGAAGCGATCGCCGGCGGAGGACTATCCGTTGGACGAGGAGGATGTGGAAGGGTCCGGGGGAGCGAAACCCGCTGTCGATCGCGACGCGGATCCCGTGCCGGCCCCGCGGGTCGTGATGGCCGAGCCCACGTTCCGGCACATGCAAGGCCCCTTGGAGGGACTTCCCATCGTTTTCTTGCAGAGTTGCGAATCGCTGGACGACGCCGTGCTCTGGCGTTTGGACGAGTTGGGCGGAGTGGCCGTGATCGGCAGCACGACGGCGATCCACAGCGGCTGCGGCAGCGCGCTGTTGAACGCGGCGATGAGTTCGATGCTGTATCGCGGCGGCACGCTGGGCGAAACGCTCCGCGACGCCCAGAACTACATGTTTTGCGTCGAAGAACTGAAGGCCCGCCGCGGGCACAAGGAAAGCGCCAAGGGAGTCCGCGTGGCCTTGAGCTTCCGCCTCTGGGGCGATCCCGAATTGCAGGTCCTGCCCAGTCGGCTGGGCGAACCGCGGCAAGCGCCGGTTCGGGCGGAGTGGGTCGCCGAAAACACGTTGCGAATCACCCTGCCCGATGCGCGGCTTCCCGAGGCCCGCAGCGAGAAATACGTGGCCAGCATGTTTCCCAACAGCCAGGCCGCGGGACTGATGAAGACCGAGGAGGGCGGGACGATGAAGAAGATCTCGCCGTTCTATTACTTCTGCCTGCCGTTGCCGGAAAGTGTGGCCCATAGTGCCGTAACGTCGCTGGAGCCTTCGCCAGGCGATGCCAAGCGACTCGACACACGCATCGATTGGGACCGCGGCCTGCTGTACATGGTCTATTATCCCGAGCGGGAGATACCGGGCGATTCGGTCGTCTTGCATCTCAAGGCCGACCACGAGTACGTGGTGCCTGCGGCGGCCGAGCAGGCCCGGAGGCCCACGAAGTGACGGGCAAGGCGAATTCCGTATGGACCATCCTTATTCTCTTGGTCCTTGGGATCGGCTTTCTTCTCTTGCGGCTGAATCTCACTATCGAGGCCGGGGGTGACGATTATCGGCTGACCTACACGGCCGAATTCCATGCGCGGAAGCCCGAGGGTCGTGGGACCATGCCCGATGCCCGCTTGCTGGCGGCCTTTCCCGAGACGACCCGCTTCTGCCGCGTCTTCGAGCACGAGATCGACGCTCCGGAAATGAAACTGGTGCCCACGCGGATCCACACGGCGGTCGTCCGCAAAGACATCGTGCTCCGGGCCGTCAACGCGGGGCAACTCAAGTGCAAGATTTCCTTTCACCTGCACCTCGACCGGAAAGGCGATTGGCGGCAGGCGGCCCCCGACGCCCCGCTGACGCCCAGGGAGCGCGCGGTGCACCTGGCCAATGCGAAAGGCATGACGGCCGCCAGCACCACGGCCCGGGAAATGGTCGCCCGCCTTCGCGACAGCCACCCCGGCCCCCAGGAATTGGTCGACCGCATTTTCCAGGCGTGCCGAATCTGGATCGAGCCGGCGGGCGACGTGGGGCAAGACAGCGGCGACGAGGCGCTCTTGCAGCGGCAGGGATCGCCGCTGGGCGCCTGCGCGGGCCTTCGCCACCCTCTGCCGCGCCGCCAAGTTTCCCGCGCGGCTGGTCACGGGCTTCGAGATCAAGCATGAGGAGAGCAAGAATCCGAGTGCCATTCGACCGCGAACGTGGGTCGAGGTCTATGTCGCCGATCCTCAGAATCCGGCCTTCGAACGCTGGCGGCCCTACGATCCCGAAAACGGCGCCCTGCACGAGTTGGACTACAACGTCGTCCCCGTGCGCCGCGACGGCGTCGACTTGATCCGCGTCACCAATTCCACGGACCTGCAGAAAGCGTACTCGATCGAAGGCCTTCCCCCGGCGAAGCCTACCGCCTTGGGGATCCTCGATCTCCGCCGCCTTCCGGAAAAACTGCAGGAACCGATCAAGGTGGTCTTGATCCTGCCCATCGGGGCCTTGTTCACCGCGCTGGTGCGCACGATCATCGGCATCCGCACCTTCGGCACCTTCTCGCCCACGCTGCTGGCCCTGGCCTTCGTCTACAACGACTGGAAGAGCGGACTTTGCATCTTTTTCGTCGTGATCGTGACCGGTTTTATCAGCCGCACGTTTTTGGACCGGCTCAAGCTTCTGCTCGTTCCCCGCCTGGGCATTATTCTCACGATGGTCGTCATGCTCATGGTGCTGAGCATCGCGGTGATGAACTATCTCCGCTCGGTGATGCCCGATTTCACGTGGGCTCCCGCCGGCGAGACCGTGCTTCTGCCGATGGTGATCCTCACGAACCTCGTCGAGCGATTCTACGTCACCAGCGAGGAAGACTCGATCCTCGAGGCCGTGCGGCTGCTGCTTGCCAGCGGGTTCATGGCCCTGGCCATCTACCTGCTGCTCAGTTCGCGGGGCCTCGGCAATCTGCTGTTCTACTATCCCGAGTTGCACTTCTTCACGGTGGTGGCCTTGATCTTGATCGGGCGTATACGGGCTATCGCCTGACGGAGCTTGTGCGATTCCGCGACCTGGTCCACCCGCCGGCGGAATAATCACATGGCGCAACTTTCTCCATGGCGATTCTGGGCATGGCCGAGCGAGCTGCGGCGCGCGGGCATCGTGGGCATCAATCGTCGTAACGGGCATTTCATCCTGCCCTTGAATCGCCGCGCCTTCTACCCGCGGGTCGATGAGAAACATCTGACCAAGGAGATCTGCCGGACAACCGGCATCCCCGTGCCGGAAACCTACGCCCTGATCGAGAGCAACGGCGACGTGCGGCGGTTCCTGGAGCTTTCCGGAAATCGGCCGGAATTCGTCATCAAGCCGGCCGCGGGCAGTGCGGGCCGGGGGATCGTGGTTGTCGCCCAGCATGACGGTCAGGTGTTTTTCACTTCCAGCGGGCAACGGCACACGCTGCCCGAACTGCGTTATCACATTTCGGCGATCCTTTCCGGTCTGTATTCGCTGGGAGGGCAAATCGACCTGGCGATCATCGAGCAGCGGATCGTCCGCCACGAGGTCTTCGCCAATATCAGCGAAGGCGGCACGCCGGACATCCGCGTCGTGCTCTATCGCTGCGTGCCGGTGATGGCCATGGTCCGGCTGCCGACGCGGGCCTCGCGCGGCAAGGCGAATCTGCACCAGGGCGCGGCCGGAGCGGGCGTCGATCTTCGAACCGGCCGTACCTTCGGCGGTGTCTGCATGGACCGCGCCATCGCCGCGCATCCCGACACGGGCTATTCGATTGCCGGCGTTCAGGTTCCTTTCTGGAAGGATCTCTTGCAAGCCGCGATGAAGCTGGCCGACGGGCTGGAACTGGGCTACATCGGCGTCGATTTCGTGGTCGATGCGAACCTCGGCCCCGTCGTTCTGGAGGCCAATGCCCGGCCGGGCCTCAATATCCAAGTGGCCAATCGCCGCGGGCTGGGGCCGCGTCTGCAGTATCTCGATTCCCTGCCCGCCGAGCGGCTGCGTCCTGGCTGCCGGGAAGAGTTGATCGATACCCTGGCGGCAATGTAACTAATACGCGCCGAACTCGTAAGCCGCATCGAACATGGCGAGGATGTTTTCCGGCGGGACGTTGGCCTGGATGTTGTGGACCTGGTTGAACACGTAACCGCCGTCGTGGCCAAAGGTGGCAATCCGCTCCTTGACGTGCTCGCGGATTTCCGCCGGCGTGGCGCGGCCGAGGACGGTTTGAGTATCGCAGCCGCCGCCCCAGAAGACCAGGCGATCGCCGAACTCGCGCTTCAGCCGGGCCGGCGACATGTTGGCGGCCGAGGTCTGCACCGGATTGAGTATGTCGATCCCGGCTTCGATGAAGTGGGGCAACAGGTGGTAGACCGAGCCGCAAGAGTGGAGAAAGACCTTCCAGGCGGTGTTGGCGTGGATCCAGTCGCACAACTTCTTGTAATGCGGCTTGAGCATTTCCGCCCAGAGTTCCGGCCGGATGAACTCGCCACGCTGTGTGCCGCTGTCGTCGGCCGCGATGCCCCAGGCGAAACAATAATCACCCACCGCCTGCTTGACCAGGCCAAGACACTTGATCGTTGCCTCCACCGAGCGGTCCATCATCTCGTGGCAGGTCTCCTTTTCGCTCATCAGCATCATCATCCACTCGTCGGGCAACCCTTGCGTCACGTTGCTGGCGCGGTCGGTGATCAGGCTCAGGCCCAGGAAACAAACGCCGAATCCCCAGCCCAGGATCGCATAGTCGGTCTTCTCGTACAGCGACCGGCCGTAGTGGCCGAGGATTTCCAAGTGCTCGTCCGCGATATCGCACACCGGCCGAAAGCCGCGGGGGTCGATCCGCTCGTCCCGATTGAACGACATGTCGTCGAAATAGTAACCGTTCTTCGGCATGCGGAATGAAGTCGGCGATCCGTCGGCCGCCAGCAGGATCCAGTCGCCCGTCGGGTCTTCGGAGATCTTCGTGCCGGGCGGGAACAAGACGCCCGTGCCGTCGAACAGTCTCCGCGGAATCCAGTCGTCGTCCGGGCGGACCGTATTCAACAGCACGCTAAGGTCCAAGGGAACCACGTCCACGTGCAGCCGGCGGAGGACTTCGTCTTCCACCACCGCAATCATGAACCGTGGGTCGAGGACTTTCGTGGGAGTCGAGATCCCCAGCTTGCATTTCACCTTCTCGTAGGCCAGCACGGCAATACCCGAGGCCTTGGTGCCCCCCAGGTCGATGGGAACGCGGTCGGGAAGCTGATGATTTACGGCTCTTCGAACCCTTTCGCGTGGCGTCATGGGCGTGACCTCTCGATTTTCCGGAAATTTGCCGTTGATCCCATCGTAGCAAAGCTCGATGCCACTTTCCAGCCGGTGAGCCGACGATCCGTCAACCACGGGGTGGCATGGAATAGCGGCTCGGGCACCATGTACTCATGGTCGGCCGCGCAGCCATGCAGGGAACGGCCGGAACTTCGCCACATGCCTGCGCCGACGACCACGACCATGAATACATGGTGCCCGACATGGTGCCCGAGCGGCTTAGGCATGCCACCCCAATCTCGTCATCCCCAAAACCGCGACAGTTATTGACTCGCCGATCCTAATCAAATCCTAACAATCCGCCTCGCAACCGCCTAGTTGTGGCGATAATTTGTGCCCCTTTTTACTAATATCCGATTGTGCTAGACTACTTATGGATGGCACTTGGTATTTTGCCTTCGTTTTTGCCAATGCCGGGACGAGATTAGCGAATCCTCCATTGGCGAGGCAGTGTTGCCAGTCGTCCTATGACGAGTCAGTTGTACAAGGATTCGAGTTATCCACTTATATTCTTTTGAAGGAGAGGACCATGCTGAATTTGAACAATCGTCGCGGGTCGTCGGTGGTCGGAATTATCGTTGGACTGATCGTGTTGGCGCTGGTCTTGGGCGGCATCTGGTTCTTCGTCAGCAAGCCGTTCCAGACGCACGTCTCCCAGGCCTACACTCAGGCCACGCAATGGACGCCGGAGAACATCAAGAAGGATCCGGTCGGGTACCTGACCTGGGCCCTGGCCGAAGTCGGCAAGACGCAGGACAAGCTCCAGGCCAGCGAACTGAGTCTGAAGACGAAGAAGAATGCGACCGCCCGCGCCCTGGGGAAGCACACGGCCGAAAACTCGGAGTATGCGAAACTGTTGTCTGAACTCAAGGATGCCTACGTGAAGGCCGACGCCGACAAGAAATGGCCAGCCCGCGTTCGCGGCGCCGAGCTCGACGAGAAGGACTTGAAGCGCAAGATCGTCGATTGCAGCCGCAAGATCGACAATACGGGGAGCCTTGTCGACACCTACTCCAAGACCGATAAACTGCTCGGCGACAAGTTGGACGAAATCGAGAACAAGCTGGCCGACGTGGAAAAGCTCAGGGACAAGCTGAGCACGAATAAGGAGCTTGCCGAGGCGAACAAGTCGGTCGACGACATCGGCGCCATCGGCGATCAGCTCAACGCCATTGTGGACACAAGTACCGCGCTGGCTGCGACCGCCGAGCAGGGCACGAGCGTGGAGAGCATGATCAAGCCCTCAGGCGACGCCAAAGTCGACGATGAATTCTCGAAGATCATGGGCAAGAAGAAGTGATCGATTGCGATTGGTGAAAATCCCCGTGGGTGGCATGCCTTCACGCGGCGTTGCCGCGGGTAGGCATGTGTCGCACGCGTTGCAACATGCCTACCCTCGGCCGACCACGACCACGAGTACATGGTGCCCGACATGGTGCCCGACATGGTGCCTGACATGGTGCCTGACATGGTGCCCGCGAGTGTAGGCATGCCACCGCAACGTCAAATCCAAACCAACATCGTCGGAGGGTTGTCATGAGCATTCTACGTTCGCTCCTTTTGGGTACGCTCGGATCTGCGCTCCTGCTGGCGGCCGGTTGCGGCAAGAGCAGCAACAGCGGCGGCAATGCTCCGCCGACGTACAACCCCAAGGCCTTTCAGATCGTTTCCGGCTCGGAAAACGAGGCCCTCAAACCGATCCTCGATCGCTTCGCCCAAGAGCACGGCGTCGACCTCCGCGTGCAGTACAAGGGAAGCATCGACATCATGCTCGATCTGCAGCAGGGTCGCAACGTCGCTTACGACGCCGTCTGGCCGGCGAACTCCCTGTGGATTTCCTTGGGCGACACGGAGAAAGTCGTCAAGTCGCAAGAAAGCATTATGCACTCTCCCGTCGTCTTCGGCGTCAAGCAGTCGGTTGCCAAGCGGCTCGGTTGGATCGGCAAGGAGGTCAAAATGGCCGACATCCTCAAGGCCGCGCAAGCCGGGCAGTTCTCGTTCGCCATGACGTCGGCCACGCAGAGCAACTCGGGGGCGTCGGCCTATTTGGGCTTTCTCCATGCCCTCGCCGGCAGCCCGGACTTCCTTACCTCAAAGCACCTGTCCGATCCTCAAATCCAGGCAAAGACCAAGGCCCTCCTCAGCCGCATCGACCGCTCCAGCGGCAGCAGCGGCTGGTTGAAAACACTCGTCGTCGAGAATTACGACAAGTTCCAGGCCATGGTCAACTACGAATCGCTGATCATCGAAGCCGACAAGGAACTGACCGCCCAGGGAAAAGAACCGCTGATCGCCGTCTACCCCACCGACGGAATGTGCATCTCCGACTCGCCGTTGGGCTATGTCGACCACGGCAGCCCGGAAAAAGAGAAAATCTTTACTGACCTGGTGGCCTATTTGAAGAGCGAACCGGTGCGCAAGGAGATCATCGGCCTGGGCCGCCGTGCCGGGCTGGTGGGCTTCGACGCCAAGGATGCCGATCCGGCCGTCTTCAATCCCGCCTGGGGCATCGACGTCACCCGCGTCATCGCGCCCATCCCGCTTCCCAAGGAAGATGTCCTCCGCCAAGCCTTGGATCTCTATCAGGCCGGCGGGCTGCGCAAACCGTCGGCCACGATTTACGCCCTGGATTGCTCCGGGAGCATGGAGGGGAAAGGGATCCACGATCTCAAGGAGGCCATGACCTTGCTGCTGGATCCGGTCAAGTCGACGAAGATTCTCATCCAGCCCTCCGCCCGCGACATTCACATCATCGTCCCCTTCGACGCCACGCCGCGCGAGGTGATCGTGGAGAAGGGCAATGATCCGCAAACGCTGAAAGGACTCTTGGGCAAGGTCCAGCGGCTGCAGGCCGGCGGCGGCACGGATATCTACGCGGCCGTCATCGGCGGCCTGGAAGAACTCAAAAAAGCGGGCCCGATGGACGGCTACTTCCCCGCCGTGATTCTCATGACCGACGGCCAGTCGGACGGCAGCATCGAATCGCTGCGCACGGCCCTGCACGACCAGGGTTACGACGTGCCGGTCTTTTCCATCACTTTCGGCGAGGCCGACGAGCGGCAGTTGCAGGACATCGCCCACCTCAGCGGCGGGAAGGTCTTCGACGGACGAAAGGACATGGCCAAGGCATTTCGCGAAGCCAAGGGCTATAATTGACGCGAGCTATCAAGGGGACCCCACGATGAGAACTATGGTCAAGAACAGGGCAATCTGGCTGCTGTCGGTCGTCGCCGCCGGACTGTTGGCCGGAGTCGGCGGTTGTGGAACGTCGCCTCCCGGGCAGTCCAACGCCGCTGCGGGGGGATCGCCGAATTCCGGCGACTCCACCCAGCCGGGCAACGTGGTTACCATCGCCGGTTACGTCGGCGGCGAAAAGATGCTGCTCCTCCAGAATGAGAAGTTCCGCCGCATCCTCGCCGACAAGTATCACCTCGCCATCAAGCCCACCAAGGCCGGCAGCATCGAGATGGCGACCGGCCTGGACCTGTCGGGCAAGGACTTTATCTGGCCCTCGAACGATTTCGCCGTCAAGCTCTTCCGCGACGGCAACCGCAAGGCCGGCAAGGACCAGATCATTTTCAATAGTCCGTTGGTGATCTATACCGGTTGGAACATCGCCAACGGTCTGATTAAGCTGGGCATCGTGGAAAAACGTCGCGAAGGTTATTTCATCGTCAACTTTCAGAAGCTGCTGACGATGGTCGTCGAGCGCAAGACCTGGCGCGACATCGGCCAGGACTTCGACGGAAAGATCATGATCCGCTGCACCGATCCCACCAAGAGCAACTCGGGCAACATGTTCGCCGGCCTCGTGGCCAATACGCTCAATAATGGCGAGGTCGTCGACGAAACGACCGTCGAAAGCGTGCTGCCCAAGACCAAGCAACTCTTCGCCCGGCTGGGCATGATGGAAACGAGCTCCGGCGACATTTTCCGCAACTTCCTCACGACGGGAACGAGGAACTCCATGGTTCTCGGTTACGAAAATCAAATCGTGGAATTCATCGTCGCCAATCCCAACAGCCGCAAACTGATCCAGGACACCGTCTGCGTTCTCTATCCCGAGCCCACGGTCTGGAGCTCGCACCCGATCGTGAGCCTGAACGAGCGGGGCGACCGGCTGATCGACGCCATGATGGACGAAGAGGTCCAGCGGCTGGCGTGGAACGAGCACGGATTCCGTTCCGGATTGGCGGAGATCCGCGTCGACAAGCACGCGGTGCAAATCGATTGCATTGCCGAGGAAATCCAGGTCGTTACGCCTCTGCCCGGAAAGAAGACCTTCGTGCGGATTCTCGAAGCGCTGAAAGAACTGTAAGCGCGGCAGCGACGCAACGCGCCGGCAATCCGGGTCAGCCGCAAAAATCCGACTTTGCGCCCTGCCATTCTCTTGATCCGGGACGTGTCGAAATGTCGCGGGCGAAATTTTAATGGATTTCTAACACAACATCGATTGTCCCTTAACTTTTCTCTGCTAGCTTCATGCTGGGTTTGTTTCCTTTGGCTCGATCGAACTTGCAAGGAGGGTTGCCGAATGTTAGTTCTTAGCCGGAAATCGGGAGAGCGGGTCCTTCTGGGTAAGGACATTGACGTCGTGGTTTTGGAAATTGGAAGAAACCAGGTGAAGTTGGGCTTTACTGCCCCGCGGTACGTGCCGATCTGTCGGGCCGAGATTCACCAAGAGCTGGCCGACAGTCTCTTTTACGTGCCCATCACGCCGTGCGAGGGGGAAACTTCCGATAGTTCGGACCGTGCGACGGAAGCCCTTTCGTAAAGACCGTGTCGAAGAATTGAATTTCCTCACAAGCAGGAGCGACTGATGCGAATCTCTTCGAAAAAAGCTATTGCCGTGCTGCTCGCGGCGTTGTCGGCGTGTCTGGGTTGCGTCAAAGCGTCGGAGTGGGAATTGCGCGATTTGCCCAAGGTCGTGGACCCCGACGGCGACTGCAAATGCGCGGTGCGAAAAGGCGCGGCGGAGATTTCCGTGCCGGGAACGGTCCACGACCTGGGCGCCGAGTTGGGACGAATGAATGCTCCGCGAGCGCTGTGCGAAGTCGAAGGCGATTTCAGCGTGCGGGTCAAGACCGATTGCCAATTGTCGCCGCGGACGCGCACCATTGCCGAGCGGAAGCCGTACCACGGGGCCTCGCTGGTCTTGATGAAGGACGATGCGAGCTATGTGCGGCTCGATCGCGCGGCGTTCTTCGAGGAGGCCGACAACACGGTCCACAGGTTTGCCAACTTCGAGCTGCGCAGCAACTCCGCCCTCGACGGCGACACGCCCACCGAACCCAGCAGACTGAACAGCTTCGGGATCGACGAGGCCCACACGCGTTATTTGCGCCTGGACCGGCTAGGCGACAAGGTGGCCGCCTACGTCAGCAGCGACGGCGTGAAGTGGCTGTACCTCGACCGAAAGATCGCGAAATTCCCGGCCAAGGTGCAGGTGGGCGTGGCGGTCGTGAACACCGCGAAAGAACCGGTCACGGTGCGATTCTCGGAGTTCGGCACGGCAGTGCGGTCGGCGGAGGCCTCAAAGCGCGCCGCCGTCAAGCCGCTCACCAAGGAACAACAAGACAAGCTGCTCGCGGCGCGGTTGCATGGCGGAATAGCACACGCCTTCAGCCGCTGCGCCAAGCTCTTCCTTATTTCCAGCCGAATGGAACTGCCTTACGGCGTGGCCGTGATGACCTCTTCCCAAACCATCGCCAAAGCCGAGCTTCAGCCGGTTTTTCCCAGGTTCTACCGCCCGACCCTTCGCGAATACCTCGACGCCATCGCCTTGCAGGCCTCCTCCGAGTGGAAGTACGACCCGACGAGCAAGTTCTTCCGGAGCGAAGTCGACAACGGACCTGCCGAGGACCTCGCCATCTTCGAATTCACCGAGAGCAAGCGGGCGAAACCCTTTCAGGTCGTCTTGCCCAAAGGTTGGAAGGCGATCGACAAGGGAAACGGCGTGACGTACGTTCCGCCGATTTTCCCCTTGGGAATCGATATTCACGAGCTAGGCAGCTATTCGTCGGACGACGGCACGGAGGGGAAGGACCTCCTCAAGAAGGTCGTGGCAGAAGTTTCCTCGGAGCGGGCGAAGCGGGTCAAGGGCGACGTGGAGTTGGCGGATCTCAAGCCGGCCAAAGTCGGTCCCTACGAGGCGTTGTACTTCGAGACGACGGTGCCGCTCCGCAACGGAGCCACGATTCGCTGGCGGCAGTGGGTCTTCTCCGCCGGAAACAAGTGTTATTTTGCGGTCAGCACGATCTTTCCGCAGTTCGAGGAACGGATTTTTCCCGATGTTCAGGCGATATTGAAATCGTTCCAGATCGGGAAAGCGGAGACCGGCCGAACCGACGAGTGATTGCCGCTTTGGAGTGCGGCGATTTATCGCCGCTTTCTATTTTGCAAGGATGCAGGACGAAGGTCCGTGCCTCGCCGCAAGGGAATGCCTCGTAAAGCTCGGCAGAAAGCGGCAACGACCATACAAGCATGGTGCCCGGACTGCACTCCAAATTAAGTCGCCTTGCTATTTCCGGCTTCCTTCGCTCGATCCGGCAGATCGCCCTCGATCACTCACCGCCGTGGTTCGATTCGAGCTCTCTTCGCAGCGCGTCGTAGTTGGCCTGGCAAGTCTTCGTGTTCGGGTGATTCGGCCCCAAAACCTTCGACCAGATTTCCATCGCCTGTCGGCAAAGCGGCTCGGCCTCGCGGTAGCGGCGCATCGAGCCGTATAGTGCCGCCAGATTGTTGAGGGTGTTGGCAAAATGTGGATGCTGCTCGCCTAAAACTTGGCGCTGGATCTCCATCGCCTGCCGGTAGAGCGACTCGGCCTCCTCGTAGCGGCCCATCGAGTCGTACAGCGACGCCATGTTGTTCAGGCTTTGGGCGAAGTCCGGGTGCCGCTTGCCAAGGATTTGGCGACGGACTTCCATCGCCTGACGGCAGAGCGGCTGGGCTTCCTCGTAACGGCCCATCGTGCGGAGCAGTTCCGCCAGATTGCTGAGGCTTTGGGCTAAGTCCGGGTGCTGCTCGCCGAGGACTTGGCGACGGATTTCCAGCGATTGCCGGTAGAGCGGTTCGGCCTCCTCGTAGCGGCCCATCGAGTGGGACAACAACGCCATGTTGTTGAGGCTGGTAGCGAAGGATGGGTGCTGCTCGCCCAGGACTTGACGTTTGATTTCCATTGCCTGCCGGTGGAGCGGCACGGCCTCCTCATAGTTGCCCATCGATCGGTAGAACTCCGCCAGGTTGCTGAGGCTCGTTGCGTAGGATGGGTGCTGCTCGCCCACGAGTTGACGTTTCATTTCCGTTGCCTGCCGGTAGAGCGGCGCGGCCTCCTCGTAGCGGCCCATCGAGTCGTAGACCCCCGCCAGGTTGTTGAGGCTGGTAGCGAAGGATGGGTGTTGCTCGCCTAGGAGCTGACGGTGGATTTCCATCGCCTGCCGGAAAAGCGGCGCGGCGAAGCCAAACTGCCCCCTGGCCTGCAAATAATAGCCCGCCTGGTTCAGTAAAGTCCCAGCCTCTTGGCACTGAATGCCGAATTCCTCAATCAACCGGCTCACGGCGATGGCGTGCGGTACCAGCCGCTCGCACGCTGGCCAACTGCCCACGTCGCCCGAAGGAAATGCGGCGTTCACCGCCTTTACCGCGCGATCGGCCCAGAGCCGTCGCCCGGCATCCCCCAGCGCGTCTTTCACGACCTCCTGGACCAGCCGATGGATGCTATAGGTCCGCTCTTCGCGATAAATGCTGACCAACGAGAAGCGAGCCAGCGGCTCCAAGACCTCGTTGACCGAGAGCGGATCCGTGGGACGAATCGCCTCACACAAAGGCTGGCCCAATTCCATTGCCCCTTGGATCAGCAACTCGAAAGGGATCCCGTTGGGATCGAGCATTGAACTCAGCCGCAGGAGGTCGGCGGCGGCCTGAGACGCGGCCTCGATTTGCTCGAAGTTGATGCGCCAAGTCGTGGCCACCGTTGCCGGGTAGTCTCCGGTCACCGGCCCAAGCTTCTCCAGCAGGCCCAGTTTTCGCGTCCGGTAGCCGACGAGGTACTGCCCGTAGCTGGCATGCATCGCCGTTAGGTAGGCCGCCGCTTGCTCCAGGGCCAAGGGGAGTCCGTCCAGTTCGGCGGCCAATTCTCGCGCCGCGCGTCGTTCCAGCTCGTCGGCCTGCGAACGGTCAGCCCGGTCCAATAGAAATTGGGTGGCGTCTTCGACGGGCAGCTTCTTGATGGACACCGGCGAACGAAGCGCCAGAACATCCAGCCGCATCCGGCTCGTGATAAGAATATGTCGATGGGGCGCCTTGCCGGGCAAGTAGGGTTTGAGCAAGGGCGGATCGTCGGCGTTATCGAAAACCATGAGCCAGCGGTGGCCATCGCCGCCCTCCAGCCAGCGTTTGACGGCGGCCAGGACGTTTTCCGGGTCATTTGCATCGTGCGGAAGCCGCAGCAGCCTAGCAACCTTTCCGTAGCCCGTTTTGAGGTCGAAGTCGGTGGCGGCGTTGATCCAGAACACCGCGTCGTACTGGTCTCGGAACCGGTGGCCGTACTCGATGGCCGTCTGGGTCTTGCCGATGCCGCCCAGCCCCCTGATCGCCTGCCCCAGCGCGGCCTTGCCCGCCTGGCACAGCCGCTGGCGGATCTCGGCAATTTCCTGGCCCCGTCCGGCAAACCACGGGTTTCGTAGCGGAAAATCGAAGATCGGGAAGAGGGGAATGTCCTTGGGGGCCTCGGGGACGGCTGTGAGATCGCGCGGGCCGACGACAATCGTGTTATGGTCGCCGGAAACAATCAAGACGTCCTTGGCGTCACCCCCAATGGCCGCTGACCGTTCGCCGCTGGCAAGCATAGCGCCCTCGCGTTGCGAGGCTCGTTTCACGGGTAGTTCGTCGGCCTCTGACATGACAAACCTCTAGATATACCGCAAGCAAGATCGCCTTCCCGTCGCTCGCCACTACCTGAGACATAGCTCTCCCGGCGAGTGCCATAATCTACAACTACGTTACCAACCACCGAGCGTATGTCCACGCCCCCGATGGCAAGCGAGCCGGCGGATCGAGTGTCTCTCCACCCTGGGGCGTTCGGCTGTCATTCCCGTTGGCGCTTTCGTGGACCATGGACCACGGCAGGAAGACTCACCGGACGACGATCAAGCTCCAGGAGGGTTGCTTGCGCCTCCGGCACCCCGTTGGCAATCAGATCCTCAAACAGGGCCAAGCCCTTTTCTCGGAACTCAGTGCCAAGTCGCTGCAAGGTGATCGCAATGTTCGTTATCGATGAAGCGCACGTCGCTAATGACGTGCGAAAATCTCCAATCGCGCTGCCGTGCAGTGATACGACCCTGCTGCAGACCTGGTGAACAAGGTCCGGTTCAAATTTGACCAACTCCTCGAGGTATTCGACGAGCCAATGGTCGGCACGGACTTTCAACATGGTCTCGTTGGCCAGAATCGCCTCCAAGACGCGACGCGACTCATCATCCGCGAAGGCCTTGTCGTTGGAAACAAACGAGGACATGATCGCGTCCGCAATCGATTCATCGGCATGTTGGATCAGCCTGACCATCAGGTCGGTGGCCCTTGAACGGCTTGGCGGATCAAGCCAAAAGCGCGCACAGGAGAAAGCGAGTCCCAGCATCGTCGCCTTGGCGTGCGCCGAAGCAGACGGTTCACCGAGGACTTGCGCAACCTCGTCCTGGACCTGTTGGTTATCAGGACCGGTCAGCGCCCAGAGGCCGATAATCTCGCCATACGCCTGTGGGCCTTTATCCCATTTACTGTCACGGATCGCGTGCAGGAGCTCGAGCGTCCCTTCCACCGGGAGGAACCATCGAAGCCGCGCAACAAGAAACGCCCCGAGGTCGCTGTCCCGAGTGCTTGGAAATCGCGTGAAAAGCCGCTCCAAGAAATTCGTCGCACGTTCCTTTTCGCATAACCAAAGGTCCTGCAGTTGGCCTGTAAGGGCACTCCATGTTTCAGGGTCTCCGGGTTCCTCGACGTGATCTTCCAACACGCTTAGCCACCGGTCCGTCTCCGGAGGCTCGCGGAGCATATAACCTCTGCCGAGCGCCTCGAGGACTTGGTACGCCCCTTGCGGAACAAGCACGAGCCGCTGGGGCAACCAAAGGACACTTTCGGGACGACGTTGCTCGTCGTTCGGGCGATGCGATTCTTCATTTTGGGCCGGTACTGGTGACCAAGGGCCTTTCAGCCATCGCTCTAACAACATACAAATTCGATGCGGAAGACCATCGGGGTCCTTCGCCCGCGCGGAACATGCGGCAGCAGCCTCGCCTCGAAACTCTTCGCCCCGAAAACCGCGCTCGTCGAGCTCCACGATGAGGTCGAATAGGTCCTCGGAAGGCAAATCGGACTCGCCCATCGGCCTCATCGCGTACGCCACCGGTGTCTCCTGATCGTTCGGCCTGAATTGCCTTATTAGCGCCGCGCCGCGCCGCGCGTCCTTCTTGGCGAACTCAGCAAACTCCCGCGCTGCTTCGACAAGAGGGTGCAAAAAACTTCTAAAAGAGCTCGTAGCGCTACCATCGGTCAGCCTCTTGAAGAGGCCGAGGATCTCCTCGTCGTTGGCTGCGGCCATTTCCACGGCCGACATTGGGCTCTTGACGAGCTCCAGGGCGGCTCGCCGTCGCCGCGGCTTGGAAGCGCTAAGGACTTCGGCGGGGGTCTCGGAAAGAACGGCGAGCGCTCCCGATGACAGTAACGTCCGCGGGCAAGCGCCAAGCAACGGTATTTGTTTTTTCGTGTCCCATTTGCGGCGGTCGGGTTCGGATTCCGGCTCTCGCTCGTGGACGCCAGGCCAGTATTCAGTGAATGCGTGAATCGCCAGTTCCAGGTCGTTTGCGAGACTCTGCGTCAAATAGGACCCAACAGCTTCGATGAGATCAATCGTGTCGGCGTCTTTGTCGAGCGCGTCTCCAAGCAGCAGACGGCGAGCGTCCTCGGAAAGGAAAGCCACGACCACCCCTGGATGCTGCCCAGCTACCTGCATGGCCCCTCGCGCAAGGATGCGCTGAATGACCATTGCGTCGACATGCCGCCATTCATTGAGAAAAGTGAGAAATTCGGCCGCGCTATTCTTGGCAAGGAGCCGTACGCTGCTCGCCATGACCGACGTGACTGTCTGCGGCCCCTCTTCGTAGAGATCGTCGTACGAGCCGTCTGCCCCTCGGTATGCCATCAAGATATGGTGCCGGGGCCGGCAAATTCGCTCGATGACCCGCACGTAGGTGGGCCAAAGCGCGTCGAGAAACGCTTTCGGGGCCGCTTTTGCGACTTCGCCCAACTCGTACGCATTCTCCTTTTCCAGGAATTCGATGAGAGTCGAACGAACTCGGCTCTCTGCCATCTCCTCCACATGGGAAGCGTTCTCGGAAGCGAGCCCGGTGCTCTCCGAACGCGCGCGTTCAGTACCAAAAAGCGTCCCTTCCCACGATGCCGCGAAAACCTTGGCCGCTAGGGAAGGATACTTCCTTGCAATTGCCCTCGCAATCATATAGATGATCGGGCCTCCGAACCGAGACCGCCGCGCGACATCGCAAACTATCGAGACGGACTCATCGTCCCATTCGATAAGTTCGCTGAATGCACTCAAGGTCAGGCGATCCCGCGCCTGGTCAGGTAACCAATAGTTTCGTATCAGATCAAGGCACCGTTGGCGAGCAAATTGCCATGCCTCGCGGATCACGCCGATCACCGCCCAACACGCATCCGGCGGGCTGTTCATTAGTGCCGGCAGTGTTGACGTCGCCAATCGGCCGAACCAAGCTTTGCTGCCTCGAATTACCCCGAGGGCCCGGTTTCGGTGAACGGGGTTAGCCAGGTACCCCACGAGCAGTGCGCTCCTCGAAGTCCGATGGCTCCGCGACCTGTCCTAGAAAGTCGATGATTAGCTGTTGGACGTGTCGTCGGGGGGACTGCCGAAGTATTTGCTCAAGCTCACGCCTGTAGCTTGACTCAGATGTTTCACGCAGATAATTCAGCGTCGCCCAGAGCGTCGGGCGGACAAACAGGGCATCCTGCCGCTCGATAACATACGTTGCCAACCTTCCGATTCCGCGCCGAAAGCCCTGGCCCTGGCATGTTCCATCAGGGTTTGATGCTGAAATCCTATCCGCGATGCCCGATTACCGCGAAATAGAATTCCTTCCTTCTCAAGGTAGGCGATGATCCCCTGCTGGTCTTCGAAGCGCGCAACGGGAAGCCAGAATGTTTCCTCAGTCCCCATTATTTCGGCCATTCTCATCAGAAACTCCGCTCGGCCTGCCAAGCCATCCGCGTTCGTCACCTTCAAGTCCCAGAGGGCATCGAGCATGCCCTGGTAGGACGTAAAGACGTTGCCCGCTGACCGGTCCTGCCAATGCTGCAAGAACAGCTTGAGGTGTTGCGGGACCCGAAGCGGTTCGCGTACGGCGTCCGACCAACGGTCGGCTTGTATTCCGTGATCGCGAAGTACTTCGACAATTTGCGGCCAGGCAGGAAGCTTAAGTTGCATGGGCTGCGCATCGAGCGTAGTCAGTCGAACATCGTGCCGGTATTCGATCGTCCGACACGAGCAAACGATGTGGACGTTGTGTTGTCCGCTTAACTCCTTGACGAGCCCCAGCAAGACGTTGAGCCTTCCGGAACGGAGGTCCACCAGGTCTGACAGCGCGTCGAGTTGGTCAAGCAGAACCAAGACCTTCCCTTGGGAAGCCAGGGAGCGTATGCAGGCCGCCGGATGACCGGGTAACCCCAATTTCTCCGCTAGTTTGGCGGCCGAATTGATTTCAGGGCATAATTCATCGGCCTTTATGGCCAGAACAGCTAACCTGTCCGCGATCGCGATTTGAGCCAAGCTGGCCAGGAGGGCCGATTTGCCGCTCCCGGGAACACCGAGAAGCACCGTTGTTGAAGAATCGTCGGAACGAACCGATTTGAGGATTTCATCCGCCTCGGTTCTCGGCAACGATACCCCATTTCCCAACGTCTTCGGCCAAACGGAAAGTGATGCAGACGCCTCGCGGAAAACCTCCTTGAGTTCGACAAGATCGAAAGTCGGGGCGGTAACCGCCGAAGCACGGGCGGGCAATGTCGCTGCGAAGAGCTCGGTAGCACCTGGCGGAAACACAATGTTGTTGTCGCCGATGATGATCACCGCCCGTTGGGCATCTCCGTCAACGGCTACCGAGCGTTCGCCGGTTGCGGCAGCGAGGCTCCCACCCTGGACAGCCGCACGCAGAGAGTCGATATCGGCCAACGAGTAATTGCCTGCCAGAATACGCGCGGCCAGTTGTTGTAAATCGTCGGCTTCCGACATGCCTCGCCCCTCCCGCCTAGGCTTACTTGCCGCCGCCGAGCCTGTTTTGGTCGCCGGTGATAATGGTTGCACCGGAGATGTTGCCTCCAACCGCAACGCTCCGCTCTCCCGATGCGACGACAACCGCGCCCGCCTTGCGACCCTCTTCCAGCAATCGCGCGATCTCGTCGGCCAGGCCGCGGTCCTCAGCCAAGAGCTTCTTAAGTTGAAGTCGCAACGCTGCGCGTGCGTCTTCGTCGTCGGGGTTCTTGGCCACCTCTTCGGCCGCCTCCCGTGCCGCTTCCTTTGCGTGCACCTTGGGCCAGAGGCGGGTCCATATCGCCTTGGCGAAGTCATACGCGCCCTTGCTCATGTCCTTGGCGGCCTCTTCCGCAGCCTTTTCGCCCGCCATCAGGAGATAGGGCAGCACGGGGGCCAGGGCCGTGACAGTTGTTGCGACTAGATTTGCGTCCATTGCGTTTTCCTTTCCGTCAGGAATCGTGCTAGTAAGCGTGTCCGAGGCCCCATCCGGCTCGTCCGGATGGTGAATAAGGCTGAAAAGCTAAAGCACGCCACAACGAAAAACCACGACCCCCATGGGCTTGTCCCATGGGTGAAGAAGGTTGTCTAGCTACTGCGAGCGGTTCTGTAGCTGTTCAACCTGATTCACCATCCAGGCAAGCTGGATGGGGTTGCGGTAAACCGCCTGAAATCAAGACTTTTTGTTTCATCGCGTGTTCGTCCCGCATTATACCGATGCCACGTCGTCGAGAGTATCGCCGCGTTGTTTCTCCTCTCGCCATTCGGCTAAGTGCTTCCGCACAATGCTCGCGTTCGGGTCTTCTATCTTCTCGAAAATCGCCAGGGCGCTGACTGCTGCCGCAATAGCCTCGCTACGGCACCCAAGGTGGTCGACGCAAGGGCCATATTCCAGTTCCCGTTTCCCTCCTCACGCCGGTCACCGATCTCCCTCGCGATGGCTAGGCCCTGCGCAAAGAACTCGATGGCGCGACGCGGCTCGTCCAACTTGCTGTAGGCTGCGCCAAGATTCCCTAGGGTGATTCCCTCCCCTTGTCGGTTGCCGATCTCCCGCGCGATAGCCAGATCCTGCTCGTAGAACTCGATGGCGCGACGTGGCTCCCCCAACTCTGCGTAGGCGTTGCCCAGGCTGCCCATGGCGATTCCCTCCCCGCTCCGGTCGCCGATTTCCCTCGCGATGGTTAGGTGTTGCTCGAAGAACCCAATGGCGCGACGCGGCTCGCCTAATTCTGCGTAAGCAGCACCTAGGTTCCCCAAGGCGGATCCCTCCCCACGCCGGTTGCCGATCTCCCGCGAGATCGCTAGGTCCCGCTCCATGAACTCGATGGCGCGACGGGCCTCGCCCAATTGTGCGTAGCCGATGCCCAGGCTCCCCAGGTTGGTTCCCTCTCCGCTCCGGTTTCCGATCTCCCTCGAGATGGCCAACGCTTGCTCGTGAAACTCGATGGCGCGACGCGCCTCACCCAAGGCTAAATAGGCGTCACCGAGATTTCCCAGATGGCAGCCTTCGGCCTCCCGCTTTCCCAGACGGCGACTGGCGGTTACTGCACATTCCAGCCAGGCAACCCGTTGACGCGGATGGAGGCGAAAGGCGAGAACGTAAAGACCGGCTGTAGGATACATGTTCGTCAGCCTTGCAGCCTTGTCGTTGGAATTGGCGTGAGCCGATGCCCAAGCCTGACCGGCGCGAATGTTCGGCCACTCTAAATCATAAAGGCCTAAGCCCGCCCTCACATTCTCGCCACCCTTCAAATAGAGGGTATTGGCCTGAGCGAGTACGCCCTTGAAATGCGTGGCATGGCGTGCAGCCGCCTGGGACATTCGGCCGGCTTCCGTGTCCACATCTCGACCGTTTCCAGCATAGCTGAATACTTCGCTGGCCAGTTGCGCATGAGGTCATGCACGCGATAGCGGCCATGCTCTTTGTGGTAAAGGACGAGGTTTCGCTCAAGCAGCGCGTGAAGGTCAACCCGCGCCGATTCTTCCGGCACGCCCCACACGGCGACTGCGGCCGAGCGATCGAAGTTGGCGGGAAAGACCGCGAGTTCCTGCCAGCGCGCCGCCAGATCGTGCTGCTCCTTTACCAACTGCCGGGCGCTGAGGGCCAGGACCGCCTCGACATCCTGGTCCCCGAGCTTGAGCCGAGCAAGGCGAGTCCGCTCGTCAGTCAACGCCTGAATGTATTCCTTGGCGGTCCAGTCACGGTGGACCACGAGAAAGCCGCCAGCCACCCGCAGGGCAAAAGGGAGCCGACCAGACAGCGCGGCGATCTCGCCAAGTTCGGCATCGGTCGCGTGGCGGTTGCGCAGGATGCCTCGCAGCAAGGCCAGGGCCTCTGCCGGCGGCAGAGCATCGAGGTTGAAGAGTTCAGCCCCGTCGAGGATAATCGTCCGCCGCGACGTGACGAGGATTGCGCAGTGGGCCGGCGGCACGAGCGGACGGACCTGTGCGGCATCGGCCGCGTTGTCCAGGAGGAGCAAGGCCCGGCGGCCATTAAGGACGCTGCGGTAAAGGGCGGCCGCTTCGCCCTCGTTTGCTGGGACTTGGGCCTGCGGCAGGAAGGCGTGGATCACCCGCGCCATGGCCTCGGTCGGAGGGACCGGCTGGCCCGAGGTGCCGCGAAGGTCGACGACGATTTGCCCATCGCAGAAATCGTCTCTCAGGCAGTGGCCGACGTGGGCGGCCAGCGCGGTCTTGCCGACGCCTCCCATTCCGCCCAGGGCCGAGATGACCGCCCGGCCGTCATGTGCGCGAAGCGACTTCAGCAGCGCGGAGATTTCCGCTTCGCGCCCGTAAAGTCGGCCAGATCGGCCGGAAGTTGGTACGGGCGGACGGGGAAGAGCGCTGCCAGAAGTTCCGCGTTGCGCCCGGAGGAAGGTGAAGCAGCACGTTTCCGTCGCCCGTGAGGATGGTCGATCCATTGACATCCCCACCTGCCGCGACGGCCCGCTGGCCGCTGGCCATTACAAGCCGGCCACCTCGGAGGGCACCGCGTAGTGCGTCCAGATCGCTCGGGGGACAACTCCCGTCCTCGAGCCGTTTCAGCAGCAGACGTAACTCATCAGCCTCGGACATGACACGCCTTTCGATCCGCCCCCACCCCCCTGCCTCTCTCCCGGATGGCGAGAGGAGTTCGTCGGCCTCGGACACCGAACGCCATTCATATCGTGGGGCAGGTTGCCAACCTGCCGCATTCCGCAGATTGGCAATCTGCCCCACACCGGAAACCCCCCTGCGATGGCGAAAGGCGGCGCTCCCGGCGGGACTCCTACCATTCCGTCAGGTTACCAACTGCCGGGAAACTGTCAAGGAAGCAATGCGCAAGGAGCAGGGAGCAACGGCCTCTGTAGCGACAATACCTTAACATCTCAGCTTATCTATCTTACGCAAGTTACGATTGAGGCCGAGTGAACGCGAGCGACGTACCTGGTCAAACTGGGATTGGCTCGTTTCTTGGAATGCATCATAATCATGACTCCGGCCAGCGAAAAGCTCCCGCTGTCCCGGGCGGCAAACGGAGGTGCCCCTCATGACTAACGATCTCGAATCCCTTTACGACAAATACGCAGACTACGTAAGGCGTCTGCACGACGATCTTGCCAGAACGGGCCAATCCGTTTCGCCCGACGATGGTCTAGAACTGTTGTGTTACGAGGACTTTTGCCGCGCCTGGCGACGATGGGGGAAAACCGAGGGGCTGCAAGACACTTGGCGCCGCGAATTCGATTTGGGCTACGATCGAGCGGCACTCGAGCTCTCCGCACGATTGGACGCTGCCCTATTCGGCAAGAATCCTGCGGTATCAGGTCCCACGGCCTGCGAGGCTGCCTGAATCGTTTGTCGTTAGCAGCGAGCAGATTTCCGCTTCGCGGCCGGTAAAGTCGGAAAGGTCGGCCGGAAGTTGATACGCGCAGAACGGGGAAGATGGCGGCCAGGAATGGAAAGCGGCGATCGACTCTCGGCATTGTTTTACTCCCAGAGCCCTCACCTCCTGCCTGGCCTGCTAAAAACTTCCAAGATTTGGATGGAATTTAATGGAATTCATTGTGCGGTTTTTGTGCCGTGTGCAATTTCCACGGCGCAGGCGCAAACAAGAAAAGCGACTTCAAAAAATCCTCTGCGCCTAACCGTGCTCACTTTCGTAGATATAGATAGTGGGAGAGATATTGCCGCCACCAAGAACTTCTCCATGAGGAAAAAAACGAGAAGTAGGGTGCATGGAGAGGGCACGATTACGTGTCCCGTACCAGAAACGGTCGCGGATGCCGCGGGTACGAGAGCCGGGCCGTGTCCGGAAACGCAAGTGCTTACAAACAAAGCACTTGCGCAACTTGTTGCCGGACACTGTCCGGGAACGTTCCCGGACAAAGGACCGCAAAAACGCCGGGACCGTTGTCGTAAGTTGTTTACACAACATGACTTGCGATCGCATCGCAAACGCGTTTCCAGGCTGTCCGTCCGCCAGCGTTGCCGGACAAACCCATGCACAGGAGGGGTTTTCGCGGACTTTCAGCGGCAAGAGGCGCTGCGTCCGCACGATCACCCGGCATGAATGCCGGGCCTATTAGCGGCTAAAGCCGGAAATGGGCGTAAACGCCCATCAGTCACATCTCTCCCGAACGAAAACGGGATACAAAACCAAGACACCGCAGTTTGACTTTTTAGCAGTCCACCCCCGGCCCCTCTCCCGAGCACGGGAGAGGGGAGAGCATTTCCGTCGCCCGTGATGAAGGTCGCGGCCTTGGCATCCCCACCGACCGCGACGGCCCGTTGGCCGCTAGCGATTGCGAGTTGGCCGCTACGGAGGGCGTCGCGTACAGCGTCCAGATTGCTCGGGGAGCAACTCCCGTCCTTGATCCGTTTCAGCAGCAGACGTAGCTCGTCGGCCTTGGATATGACACGTCTCAAATTCGCAAAATCTGCGCCTCCATCGGCTGCAGGGTGACGCGAACCGTGTTGAGCGGCCCCGTTCCCGCCGTCCCATCCACTTCAGCGACCGTGACCTGGGTGAGAGTCCTGACCGGCGCCGGGGCGGTGGGCGCCGACTTGTTGCTGTACAGCACGCGGAGCTTGTCGCCCGGCGCGCTCAAAGTTCCTTCCAGGATCACGTCTACCGATTCTCCCTGGGTTGTATTTGTGTTGGCAACAATCAAGACCTCCTGATCGTTCAGAATGCGCGACCAGGCCAAGATTCCACCGGGATAAGGTGAAATGCCGAAGCGCACGCTGTCGCCCGAGATCGGCCGGAAATAGAACCGCCCGTAGCGAAGCGCCGGTTGGGCGTTGCGCACGGCGACGACTCTCTGAATCTCCCCGTAAAAGAGACTGTTCTGGGGAAAGGCAGGCGCGATGCCCCACAGCGCTTCCCGCACCGCCGGGTCCGTGCCGAAGCCATGCAACCCCTGCTCCGTGCCGTAGTACAAGCAGGGAACGCCCGGCAATGAATAAAGACAGGCCACACCCATCGTGACCTGGTCGTCAAACTCATCCGCTTGGCCCGGCTGTACATAGCGGATGCGGGCCTTCATGTCATGGTTGTCGAGGAAGGTGACGAAAAAACGCGAGGCATCCCCGTGCGAACTGAGAGTGTATTGCTCGACCTGTTTGCGAAGATTGTACATGCCGGCCACCGCTGCCGGAGGGCCGAATCCCTTGACCGTCGGCGTCAGGACGTTGAAAAGCGGATAATCCAGTGCCGCGTCGACGCCGACCAGGCTGTCGGCGTCATCGCCGGTGGTCGTGTTTCGTCCGATAAAGCGCGCGATGTCCTCCTCCGCGTCGCCGTCCAACACCTCGCCGAACGTGAAAAAGTTTTTCTTGCCGATGCTCAAGGCGAACTCGCGCACGGAATTGCCGAAGAGCTGCGCCAGATTGCCTTGCAGATAGCGGAGCGTGTCAATTCTAAACCCGTCGATGTCGTAGCGGGCGATGACATATTGGTAGGCCCGGATCAAAAACCCTTGCAAAGCGGGGTCTGCCGTGATCATTTGCTTTAAGGAATCAAAGTCGCCCACCGTGTCCGCCCCGTTGGGATCGGGCGTGCCCTGCCGGCGGAAATACCGATTCTGCTGAAGTTCGGACGGCCACACGACACCGCCGGCCGGCGGAGTTTGAATGGCGGCCACATCGCTCCATTGCGGCTGCGCGGTTCCGCCGGCGTCGCGCCACTGGATCGGCAGCGGCACAGGCGAATAAGGCGCGATGGAATTGCCGTTGTAGGCGAAGGCGTCGCCGATGTGGTTGAGGACGATATCAAAAATCACGTAAAGCCCGGCCTGGTGGGCGGCGTCCACCAACGCTCGCAATTCATCGTCGGCATTGGCCGGGTTGGTGGCAAAAAACGGCTCCGCCCGGAGAAAGTCATGGATCCCGTAGCCGTGATAGCTGCCGCCGTCGAAAGGAAGGTTCTTCAGCACCGGGCTGAGCCAGATGGCGCCAGCTCCCAAACTCTTAATGTAGGAAAGTTGTTGCTGTACGCCCGAGAATTTTCCCCCCTGATACTGGTCGTAACTCGGGTCATCGTAAGGCTGATGGACAGGTCGAGCGGCGGGATTGTTGAACCGATCCACCATGAGAAAGTAGATCACCTGGTCGCGCCAATCCGCGGGTGATGGAAACGGTCCCCGGGGCTGACCGGCGGCCGACTCTGCCTTATCCAGGACGGCCTGGACTTCCGGCGCAAATAGAGATGTGAACATAACGCCTTTCATTTGAATCAACGGTGAAATCAAGCTTCAACTGCGACAAGGGCGATTAACAAGGACTTCGTCGCGCGCTCGAAATTCTTAGCCTTCGGTGTCATTCGATCAAGATTCGATCTGGTTTCGATCTGGTTTCGATCAAGTTCTATTCCCCCCCGCCTTTCACGGCGGACAATGGGACAATGGGGCAATGGGACAGAAGTTCTCCGGTTGCACCGGGAGGAAAGTGACGGAGCACATTGCCGTTAGGTTACCAACTGCCGGGAGCCTGTCAACGTCTCCGGCTGTCAGGAGAACGGCAAAGGCAAACCACGAAAGGCACGAAACACACGAAAAGGAATGACAGGAAAATGGGCCGTGAGTACACAGAGGACAGGAAGATAAGAAAACAGAGATTTCATCCTCAATCACTACACGCAGCCTCAATGATGCTGGCCGCGTGACCTGGAACAGGGAGGATTCTGCCTTGAATGAGACCGGCCAATGCAAGGAGAGCGTTCCATTCGCTCTCGCTCCGCTCGCGTCCGCCCGTCACCGCCAACATGTTCAAGTCGGACATGAACAGCTTCTCGATCTCAGGGCTGGGCCGTTCAACACGGTTCGGCAGCACGACTTCGATCAGGAGGAGTTGGCTTCTTGGGGCCATCGCCCGGCGAACATTGCGGAGGATCTGCAGGGCGGACTCGTCGTCATAGCCGTGGAGTACGCATCTCATGAGATATACGTATTCTCCCTGCCAAGCGTCCAACCTTGGGCCCAGTGGCATGCCCGCCGGTCCTGAAGTACGATAGAAATAGCTCTGCCGAAGGGAATTCCCATGTTCTGCCGCATATTCTGGCCTTCTCTGCTGCTCTTTGCCCTCCTCAAACCGGTCCAGGCCGCCGTCGATCTGGTGACCCTGCCCACCCGCGAAAGCACGCAGCTTACGATCTACAACTCCGAAGACATCACTATGGTCCGCGAGCATCGCCTGCTGACCGTGAAAGAAGGCGTCAACCGCATCCAGTTCTCCTGGGCCAATACGCTCATCGACCCGACCTCCATCGAGTTCCGCATCCTCGACCAGCAGGACAAGGTCGATCTGGTCGATACCACCTTTCCGGCCGGCCGCAACGATGCCCTGCAATGGAACGTCAAGAGCCAGCTCGCCGGCAAGATCCCCGTCGAAATCCGGTATTTTACGAGCGGCATCATCTGGGCCGCCGATTACGTGGGCATCGCCAACGAGGACGAAACCAAGCTAGCCGGTGACCGGCTACGTGCGGGTGACGAACGGTTCGGGAGAGGTTTACGACAACGCCCAGACGCGGTTGGTCGTTGGCAAGATAAACCTCGTGGAGAAGATCGCCGACTTGGCGAGGAGGCCGGCACCAAGAGGAAAGAGACCGGAATTGTTGATTACAGAGACGTTCGCTATGCACGGCCGCCGGCACGCCGGTGACAAGAAAGCGGGCAAGGGCTCAGGAGGAGGCCAGTGGGACGTGGATTACGATGCCTTCTCCAGCACCGTGGAACAGGCCGAAAAAGCCAAAGAGGTTGTCAAGGAAGGTCTCTCCGAATACTTCCTCTTCACGATCGAAGGCCGCGAAGACATCAAAGACAAGGAGCCCAAGCGGTTGGTGGCCCTGAAGGTGGCCGAAGTGCCACTGGAATCGATCTACAAGATGTCCGACCGCACCGGCGACCAGGGCTTTACCAAGTTCTACCGCTTCAAGAACGTCAAGCTGTTGGACGACAAGGGCAAGGAGAAGAAGCTCTCGGCCATGGAGAACCTGGGCCTCTCGCCGCTGCCCAACGGCACCGTCAGGCTCTTCTCCGAATACAAGAGCAAGGACCTGGCCTACGTCGGCGGCACCGAGACCAAGTACGTGCCGATCGGCGACCGCGTCGAGGTCAACGTCGGCCCCGACAAGGACATCACGATCCACCGGCGGCTCAAGGACCAGAAGACCGGCAACGTCGTGGTGCGGCAGTACAAGCGGCGGCTGGACGACCAGTTCGTGCTCTACTACGACCTGGTCGACTACGACGAGACGTTCTTCTACGAGGAAGAACTTGTCTCCGGCAAGCCGGTGCCCGCCAAGATCGAGGTCGAGCGGCAGTTCGACGCCAACGTGGTGCTTTGGGGGCCAGACGGCAAACCTACGGGCTGGGACAACCAGGAGCCGGGGGCCTACGTCGATCTGCACGACGTGCCTGGCCGTGTAGAACGGGTGGACCAGCAGCACGTGAAGTATTTTATGGACCTGAAGCCGGGAAAGAAGCAGCGGGTCGAGTACAGCGCGACCTACAAACGGCGGAAGGTCGGGCCCGAGTTGAATGTCGAGAAGAAGCGGGAGCCGCTATAGATGTTGCACGGCTGAACAAACTGAAGAGGAAGAAAGGAAGATTGGGGAAAGGAATATGAATTCATTTTCCTTTCCATAATGTTCCTTTCTGGAATCCGTCATAATGGCCACCATGGACGACACGACACACGCACGAGTCCGCTGGTTCCACCTCACGCCCGGTCGCTTCGTGATCGGGCTGCTGGCCGTCGAGGTGCTTCTCTGGCTGTCGGAACGCTTCGGCTGGCTTGGATGGCACAAGGGCTACGCGGTGTTGACCACGGTGGCGGTGGTGGGCGTGGGGATGCTGATGACGGGCGTGTGGTTCGGCGTGGCCCTGGTATTTCGGCGGCGGTTCCAGTTCGGCCTGCGGGCGTTGCTGCTGCTGGCGGTTGTCATGGCTCTGCCGTGCAGTTGGATGGCGACGGAGATGAACCGGGCGGGAAGGCAGACACATGCGATAGTAGCCATCAAGAAGTTGGGCGGATCGGCCTTGTATAATTACTACGGTGAGCCGCTTCTCGATTGGGCAGACACAAAGGGGATGCCCCCGACGGAACTGCCAGTACCGACAGTGCTGCAGAACCTGCTGGGCAAGGACTTCTTCTCCGACTGCATTCTTGTTTATCTCTCCAAGCCTGAGACTGACGATCTCGGGTTGCAAGCTCTCGATGGGTTGCCCCACCTTCGACGGTTACACATGCTAGGCACTAAGGTTACCGATACCGGGTTCCAACGTCTTGAACGCCTCTCGCAACTCCGGGTTCTCGACCTCAACGGAACCCAGATCTCTGATGGCGGCATGGAACATCTTCAAGGATTGACGCAGCTCCGAGCGCTTAATCTTTCCAAGACCAAGATCACCGATGCAGGGCTGCATCAGCTTCGAAACCTGCTCCAACTGCGTTCTCTGGGCGTTAGTGAAACACGTGTCAGCGATGCTGGCTTGGGTATCCGATCCAAGATTGGGAAACTCGACGGCGTGCCGGCCGGCCTGAAAGCATATCCGGCCCCGGCCGTTTCCCGCCCCAACGAACCCGCGGCGACCGTGCTCATCCGACGACGGAAATAGACGGCGCTAAAAAGGGGGGTGGGGCAAACGTAGCGAAGATCCACCAATTCTCACAGATGCCCGTAGAGGGCTCGCGGCAGCGTTTTGAGCTAAACTTTCCTGTATGGGGGGAGTTGTGCGACGAACTGGGTACCGGGAGAATCATCATGCCGTGCGACAAAAGCGATGCTTTACTAAGGATGGACCGGTTAATCGGCGCCGCCGATCAGTTGCACTCGGCGCCGTCGGTGGCGATGCGGGTCCTCGAACTGCTCCGCAATCCGGACTTCGACCCGCACGGCGTGAGGCAGTGCCTCGAATCCGACCCCGCGATTGTGGCCGCGATTCTGCGCTTGGTCAACTCGTCGAGCTTCGGTCTGGTGCGGAAGGTCTCGAGCCTCGGCGGCGCGATCACGTACCTGGGCGTCCGCACGCTGCGCCTGGCCATCCTGAGCTTTGGCCTGGTCGACCGGCTGACGCGCGGGGCCCCGGCCCAGGTTTGCCGCGATTTCTGGCAGCGGGCGCTCGACGATGGCGGCCGCCGCGGCGCAGCTCCACAGCCGTCGCGGCGCGCGGGCCGACGAGGCATACACCGCGGGCCTGCTCTCCGACATCGGCGTGCTCCTCTTGGCCCAGGCCGACACGGACACCTACACTTCGCTGTACGCCAGACACGAGCATGGAAGTCCGCTCCTTCAGGCCGAACGACAGACATACGGCTTCGATCATCCGATGCTGGCCGCGCGGCTGCTCGGCCGCTGGAACCTGGCGGGCGAGCTGGCCGCCGCGGTGGCGTTGCATCACGTCCCCGAGCCGGACTCCGACCCGCTGCGGCAGGCGGTCACTGCCGGCGACCTGCTGGCCGACGTGCTCTGGACGCCCGGCGCTCCGCGGCTGCCGCACGCCCGGCAGTGGCTCGCGACGCAGTTCGGCCTTGACCTGGACGGCTTCATCACGCTGGCTGTGGGGTGCCGCACCGACATTTCCGAAAAGGCCAAGCTGTTCCGCGCCGACTTGAACATCACGATCGATTGCGACGCGTTGCGGGCCGCCGCGCTGGCTCAGTACCGTAGCGAAGCCCTGCAGTCGGCGCTCGACCTCGACAGCCTCAGCGCGGTGATCGAAGGCGATTTCGGCGCCCCGGTCGAGCCCTCGTCCGTCGGCTGAGGCCGATGCCGAGCAGGACGAGCTTTGCTGCGATAGGGCCTACGGTTTCAAAGTCTTCCGGCGTAAAGAGCGCAAAGAACGGAAGCCGGAAAGCATCAGGGCAATGCCGAAGAAAAATCCGCACAGGTGCGGCCACGGCGACTGCGCCAGGAACGACGTCATCGCCCAGCCGACGACCATCAACACCAGCGTGGGAACCAACAGCAGCCGCTTCTTGCCCTTCCAATTGTCCATCATGCGACGACAGGCCGTCAGTCCCATGCCAAATAGAAAGCTGAACGCGAACTGCCAAACGGCCCAGGCCGGGTTGGAGGTCGGCATGGCGTACCACAAGACGCCCAGGACCACGGCCTCGACCAAGGCCAGTCGCAGCATCCCTTTCCAATTCAGCGTGGCCAGCGACAAGGGCGGCAGAACGAACTTCTCGGGGTGTTCGGCCCGCAACGTGCCGTTGAGGCGAATCACGTATCGCATTGCCTCCGCCGCGTTGGCCTCCGGCGCCGCCTCGCGATAGCGCCGGACGGCGCCCCGCACGTCGTAATCCTCTTCGAGGGCCCGCCGGATCGGCTCGATCTCCTCCGCGGTCAATTGCCGGATCGACGCGCTCGACGTGCCGTAATAGACCAGGCGATAGTCTTGAACGACATTTCCCAAGATCATGAGCCCAAGGTAGGTTGCGAGGTAGATCTCGGCTATCTGGCCAGCGCGGATGAATTCCCCCTCCCACACGTGTGCCTGGATCGCCATCACCAGCAGCGTCGCACCGCAGCCGACTAGGATAAGGCCCGTAGCGGTAGCAAAGGCCCACGTTGGTTTGTCGAGTGGTCGTAGTGGGTTGGTGTACCACCCCGGGGTTTGCGATTGCTTGAAGGACAGGCCGCGCGCCCTTCGCCGCACTGCGATCAGCGAAAAGAAACCGTAAGCGATGGCGATAAAACCGATCGTGGTCCAGATTTCCAAGGACTCATGAAGCGGGCCCCGGACGCGGGCCAGCGCGGGATCGGCTTGCTGGGCCCGCAAGAACGCAATCTCCTCGAACTGGTAGAAGACGCCGAAGGCGAGCGTGACGATGACCAGCACGGCCAGCGCCGATAGGGCGCCGGGATGCCGCCGGGCCCAACTCACCGCCTTGCGGACCACGCTGGCCGGCCGGGCCTGGATCGGCTCGCCGTTGAGAAAACGGTCCAATTCCTCGGCCAGCGCCCGGGCCGTGGGATAGCGGGCCGATGGCGATTTTTCCAGGCACTTCAGGCAGATCGTCTCCAGGGCGGGCGGAATATCCGTCTTTAGCTTGCGCGGGGCGGCGGGTTCTGATTCCAGCACGTCGTGCAGTGTGGCCATGGCCGTGGCCCCGCGGAACGGCGGCCGGCCGGTCAGAAGCTCATAGAGCATTGCGCCAAGGGAATAGACGTCGCTGGCCGGGCCGATGTCGCCCGGCCGGCCGGCGGCCTGCTCCGGCGGCATGTAGCTGGGACTGCCCATCACGATGCCCGATTGCGTCAGTCGGCTGTCGTCTGTCATGATCTTGGCCAGGCCGAAATCGGTGATTCGCGGCTGGTCGGCGGCGTCGATAAGCACGTTCTGCGGCTTCAAGTCGCGGTGCAGGGTGCCGCGCTGATGGGCGAAGTGGATCGCCTCGGCGATGATCTTGACGTACCGCGCCGCCCGCTGCGGCGCCAACGGCCCCTCGGCCACGGTCGCAGCCAGGTTGCGGCCGATCACGAGGTCCATCGAGAAGTAGTGTTGGCCGTCATGCTCGCCCACCTCGTGGATCGCCACGATATTCGGGTGCTGCAGGTTGGCCGCGGCTTCGGCCTCGCGGTGAAAGCGAGCGACCTCTTCCGCAGTGGCCAGGGCCCCGGCGCGGATCATTTTGAGGGCCACGTCCCGCTTCAGGGTCGATTGCCGCGCCTTCCAGACCACCCCCATGCCGCCGCGGGCGATTTCTTCGAGAAGCTCGTAGTCGCCGAAATACTTCAGATGCGCCCCGGCATCGGGGGGGATCGCGGTTGCCGGAGAAGGGTCAAAAACGCCTGTCGCCGCCACTTCTGGGGCCGATTCACTGGCCGATTCGCTGGGGAAGGCGGCCTTGAGCAGACATTCCGGGCAAAGGCCCTGCGGGGCGTCGCTGGCCAGTGGCTTAGCGCATTGCGGACAGAGGCGTGCGGGGGTCATGGGTTTTGCCTTTCGTAAAGGATGTTTTCACTCGCTCGGCCGGATGTTGCGAGTCACTTAGGGCATGAACAAGATAACTACGAAAACAATCGCAAGGAGAACGGACAAGCCGATCAGGTAAGCTAAGAAGATCACCAGAATCCGCTCGCCGCGGGACCGACAGCCGTGTTCTTCTTTCCCTAGAATGCCGTGCAGGCCGAGATTGAAAAACTTGAGGGAAATACCTAAGAGGACCCCGGTCAGATAGGGCGTCAGCGAGGCAGGGCCTACGTCGGTCAGCCATGGCAGAATCGCTACGCTGAAGACCATCGCCACGAGGCCAGGCACAAAACACAGAATCCGCTTCCAAAAGCCCTTCACTATCCCGAAGTACAGCAGTGCCACAGCAAACAAAAAGGCACAGCCAAATTGGGACACGTAAGCCGTTGGGTTGGCCTGCATCATTCCCAGAAACCTGCCCAAGCCGCCGCCGCCGATGATCGTGGAAAGAACCATTATCAGTGCCCCGGCACGGTGCGCTCCTTTCGGGCGGATGCCGTGCTTCGCGGCCAAGGCGTCAACGGCATCCACGGCCTCTTTGAGGCCAACCCCGGTCTGTCCGCGGTAGAGGGCGATGGCCTCGATCCTCCTCCGAGGGTCTGCCATCAACGCGAGGACTGAGCCTTCCAGGCTGCCGAAGCGTTTGAGCAGTAACGATTTGAAGAAGCGAGACACGTATTCCCTTGCTTCCGCCAGACCCGCCTCCGGAACCGCCTCGCGGTAATACTTGACGGCGGTAAAATAATCGGAATTCTCCTCCAGGGCGCGGCGGATCGGCTCGATCTGCTCCGCAGTCAATTGCCGGCTCGACGTGCCGTAGTGGACCAGGCGGTAGTCTCGAATCAACTCCGTCAAGATATTGACAGCAAGCCAGATCGAGAAGTAGAGCAGGGGAACCTGGTCCCAGATCGATTCCCCCTCCCACACGTGGGCCTGGATCGTCGTCACCAGGAGCACGACGGCGCAGCCCACCAAGCTCAGGCACGCGCCAACGGCAACAGCGCGGGTCCGCTCGCCGAGAGCATTCGCCGTCTCAAAACCGCTCGGATTAGCCCGAGCCGCGGCAGCTTGGCCAGCAAAAAACGGATAAACGGAATACGGGAGAACGTGGGAAAATACGGGGGGGCGAACGGCCCGCGGGCAACCTTCCCACGCCGCTTGGCCGACAAAATGAGATACAGAAAAAAGCTGGCTACGAGGACAACGCCGTTGATCGCGTGCCAGGTCTGCAAGGATTCATGACGCGGCCCCGCTGTGCGGGCCAGCGTGGCGTCGACTTGCTGGGCCCGCAAGAACGCGTTCTCTTCGAAGAGGTAGAAGGCGCCGAAAGCGAGCGTGACCATGACCAGTGCGGCCAGCGCCGACAGGGTGCCGGGATGTCGCCGCGCCCAACTCACCGCCTTGCGGACCGCGCCTGCCGGGCGGGCCTGGATCGGCTCGCCTTTGAGAAAACGGTCCAGTTCCTCGGCCAGCGCCCGGGCCGTGGGATAGCGAGCCGCCGGCGATTTCTCCAGGCACTTCAGGCAGATCGTTTCCAGATCGGGTGGAATGTCGGCTTTCAGCCGCCGCGGGGCGGCAGGTTCGGCCTCCATTACATCGTGTAGTGTGGCCATCGCCGTGGCCCCGCGGAACGGCGGCCGGCCGGTCAGGAGCTCATAGAGCATCGCGCCGAGCGAATAAACGTCGCTGGCCGGGCCGATGTCGCCGAGCCGGCCAGTGGCCTGCTCCGGCGGCATGTAGCTGGGACTCCCCATCACGACGCCCGATTGCGTCAGTCGGCTGTCGGCGTTCATGATCTTGGCCAGGCCGAAATCGGTGATTCGAGGTTGATCGGCATCGTCGATGAGCACGTTTTGCGGCTTCAAGTCGCGGTGCAGGGTGCCGCGCTGATGGGCGAAGTGGATCGCCTCGGCGATGATCTTGACGTAACGCGCCGCCCGCTGCGGCGCCAGCGGCCCCTCGGCCACCAGCGCCCCCAGGTCGCGCCCGTTGACCAGGTCCATCGAGAAGTAGTGCTGGCCGTCATGCTCGCCGACCTCGTGGATGGCGACGATATTCGGGTGTTGCAGGTTGGCTGCCGCTTCCGCCTCGCGGTGAAAGCGCGCAACCTCGTCCGCGCTGGCCAGGGCCCCGGCGCGGATCATTTTCAGGGCCACGTCCCGCTTCAAGGTCGATTGCCGGGCCTTCCAGACGACGCCCATGCCGCCGCGGGCGATTTCCTCGAGCAGCTCGTAGTCGCCGAAATACTTCAGATGCGCCCGGCATCGGAGGGGTTCCTCGTTGCCGGAGAAGGGTCAAAAGCGCCTGTCGCCGCCACTTCTGGGACCGATTCGCTGGCCGATTCGCTGGGAAAGGCGGCCTTGAGCAGACATTCCGGGCAAAGGCCCTGCGGGGCATCGCTGGCCAGGGGCTTATCGCATTGCGGACAGAGGCGTGCGGTGGTCATGGGTCTTGCCTTTCGTAAAGGATGTTTTCGTCTCCAATACTACCAAAAGCAAAACACTGGAAAGGTTACCGTACTAGAAAACTGCAATTGCGGCCACAGATTAAACACGGATTAAACACGGAATTTAATAATCCGTGTTTCATCCGTGTTTCATCCGTGGCTCTAATCGCCGAATCCCTATCCGCTCAGCACCGCCAGCAAATGGCGCATCTCGTCCTCGACATCGCCTTCGCCCACGGTCTCGGCAATCCGGGCCCGCATCAACTCGCGGTAGCGGTGGCGCAACCGATGGACGGCCACCTTGATCGCCCCTTCGCTTTGCCCTAATCGGGCGGCGATGTCCGCATACCCCCCCGCCTGGCCGATAAGAGCCGCCTTGAGCTCCTCGAAGAGAGCGGCCTTTGCCTTCGCTGTGATATTCATCCCGCAAGGCGGCGAGCACCTGATCGAGGAGCGTGAGGGCCCACTGTCGCTCGAAGAGCCGCTCGGGCGTAAGGTCGTGACTTGGTTCGAGCTGATAGCGCGATTCGGCACTTTCTTGTTGGAGCGATACGATGGTCTGTCCTCCGCCACGTTTCGAGCGCGTTGGCCTTGTCCCAATCGTTGGCCAGAAAGTTCTTCAGCGATGCCAGCAAGAAAGGTGCGAAACCGCCCCTGCTCCGGATCGACGCGCCCCAAACCGCGTTTTTCGAGAAGATGGGCAAAGAACGCCTGCGTGAGGTCTTGCGCGTCGTGCGGCGAGTATCCCCGCCGCCGGATGAAAGAGTAAAGCGGATACCAGTAACCCTCGCAAAGCTGCGCCAGCGCGGCCTGGGCCTGTGCGGGTTCGTCTCGGCCCGCGTGCAGGACGATCGTCCAAAGCGTGGTCGGGAAATCCTTCGATTCAAACGCCAAGGCTAGGTCCTTTGCTATGCTCCCCTTCACGAAGGATCACGCGAACCCGGCGAATCATCGTTTTTCGCCGCCGGCGGGGCCAGCGAGGACCACACGCCCAGCGCAGACAGGGCGACCCCGATCACGAGGGCCGCGCACACGGCCGGAGGCCGAAGCAGCGAACCGCTTGTTCGCATCGCCATCGACATGTCGAACCGAGGAATCATCTCCGCACCCGGCATGTTCATTGTGGGCGACATGTTCGGGCCGCCGGTTACACCAGGCCAGACCAGCAAGAGCGCGCCGAGCACGCAGAGCGTGCCGCAGGCCAAAAGAGTGATTGCGATCGGCAGTCCCGGCCGCTCCCGGATCTGACCCAGCCGCCACACGACCTGAGTCCCGAGCTGGAACAGGAAGCGCAGGACCATCCAGGACAGCACGAACAGCACAAACCCGCACAGGACCCGCAGGAACATGCTGGGGTTGGGGTTGCCCCACTGGTCCACGGACGCGCCATGAAAACCCGCCGCGTCGGCAAAGGCGTTGCGCGCCGAAGATCGCGATCGTCAAGGCAAGGGCCAGCACGAGGCCGGTATACCCCAAAGATGCCGTTTTCGGACTCGAATCCATCGTTATTCTCCTCAAAACAAGTTCCTAGAAACCACCATGAAAGCGTATCATCATGTCCAAGATATCGAACAGATTGTAAAACGTAAAAAACCACAAGGCCAGGGCCAGCGTACTCATCAAGACGCCTGCCCACGCAAGGGCGAACGGTTGGGCACGCTTATAGGCCAGCGCCACGCCACGGATGCCAAAGGCGATGCTCGTGATCGTCAGGCCAGGAAGGATGATTGCCGCCAGCATCGCACTGTCATGGATCTGACGGGCATCGCGTATCGAAAATCGACTCGAATAGACAAACAATTGCATGTTCAATTGCAATTCGAGCATAGCCATCAGGATGAAAAGGCCGCCCATGAGCAACGAGGCGAGGCCCCATTGTGCGGCGGAGCCCGACTGCGAGTGGTCGAATTTCGGTTGGTCGAGCGGGGTGGACATGATTCGGTTCTCCTTGGTTACTGGGTACACGGTAGTCAAAACGCTTGCTCAGCGGATGTCCTCCCCGCCGAACAGCTTCTCTTCCCGGGCTTTGAGAAAACCCCCGGCCGCAACGACGATGCCCGCCAGCACATTGAGGAAATGCGCCGATGCCGACCGATGCCGTGATGCTGCCCATGCCCATGATGTTGGTGCTGCCGGTACTGAGAGCCGAAGCCAGAGCCCAGATGGCCAGCACGGCGACCAGCAGACCCGTGCCCACACCAATCCAGCAGAGGGCTTTCTGACCCAGACCATTCGGCGGATATAGCACCAGCGCGAGAACTATGGCGACAAGATAACCCGCCAAGCCCAGCTTCCCGCGCCAGTCCTCGGCGACCAGCACGGTCTTGACGCTCATCGCCGCTTGATTGCCTCCCCCCATCACCTGCGCCATCTCAAACACATTGCCACCCCCCGGTCCCCCCAACTGGACCGACACCGAAACCAGCGGGAAGAACGCGACAACGAGTCCGGCCAGGCCCCCGAGGGACAGGAGCTTGCCGCTCAGCCCCAAAGCGCCGAACCACGATGGCGCGGAGCGGGGGGACGATCGAATGGCTTCCCGCCCGGACTTGACTTCCGTGGATGCAGATGGGACGGCGCTGGGGCCTTCCTGCCGAGTGATATCTTCGACGTCGGTCTTGACCTCGCTGGCGTGCTGGTAGCGCTGCTCGGGCTCGTTCTCCAAGGCCCGCAGCACCACTTCGTCCAACCGCACGTCGATCTCGACCTTCTTCGACGGCGGGGCGAAGCGGCCGATCGGCAGCTCGCCGGTCAAGAGTTCGTAGAACACCACGCCCAGCGAGTAGATGTCGGCGCGGTGATCGACGGCCTTTGTGCCGTGCATCTGTTCGGGGGCCATGTAGCGGAGCGTGCCCATGACCTGCTGCGTGGCGGTCAAGGCGACGTCGCCGGGCGACCGGCCGAGCAACTTGGCCAGGCCGAAGTCGGCGATCTTCACCCGGCCGCGTTTGTCGACGAGGATATTCTCCGGCTTGATGTCGCGATGGACGATCCCCTCGTCGTGGGCGAACTGCAGGGCATCGCAAATCTGCGGTACAATGGCGAGGGCCTCTTTCGGGTCCACCCCGCCGGACTGGATCGCCTGACGAAGGTTCACGCCGTCGACGTATTCCATGAGGAAGTAGAAAAGCGGCTTGGCACCCTCACCCCCGGCCTGGCCTGCTAAAAACTTCCAGGATTTCGATGGAATTTAATGGAATTCATTGTGCGGTTTTTGTGCCGTGTGCAATTTCCACGGCGCGGCGCACAACAAGAAAAGCGACTTCAAAAAATCCTCTGCGCCTAACCGTTCTCGCTTTCGTAGATATAGATAGTGGGAGAGATATTGCCGCCACCAAGAACTTCTCCATGAGGAAAAAAACGAGAAGTAGAGTGCATGGAGAGGGCACGATTACGTGTCCCGTACCAGAAACGGTTGCGGATGCCGCGGGTACGAGAGCCGGGCCGTGTCCGGAAACGCAAGTGCTTACGAGCAAAGCACTTGCGCGACTTGTTGCCGGACACTGTCCGGGAACGTTCCCGGACAAAGGACCGCAAGAACGCCGGGACCGTTGTCGTAAGTTGTTTACACAACATGACTTGCGATCGCAGCGCAGACGCGTTTCCAGGCTGTCCGTCCGCCAGCGTTGCCGGACAAACCCATGCACAGGAGGGGTTTTCGCGGACTTTCAGCGGCAAGGGGCGCTGCGTCTGCACGATCACCCGGCATGAATGCCGGGCCTATTAGCGGCTAAAGCCGGAAATGGGCGTAAACGCCCATCAGTCACATCTCTCCCGAACGAAAACGGGATACAAAACCAAGACACCGCAATTTGACTTTTTAGCAGTCCACCCCCGGCCCCTCTCCCGGCGGGAGAGGGGAGAGAAGGGGTCTGGCCGAAGTCGTAGACAGCCACGATATTCGGGTGGTTGAGCCGCGCGAGGGCGCGGGCCTCGCGCGTGAAGCGCTCGGCAAACGCCGGGTCGCCGCCGATCTCCTTGGGGAGGATCTTCAACGCCACCAGCCGCTCCAGCCCCGGCTGCCGTGCCTTGTAGACGGCGCCGATGCCGCCCCTGCCGAGCAGCTCGAGGATTTCCAGTTGTGGGAACAGGGCTGCCAATTCCGCGATGGCGGGCGGGACGAAGCCGGATGACCCTGGCGGGGGCGAGGACTGCGTAGGCTGGGGTTCAGCAGCGAGCGGCTGGCTTTCCAACCCCGCCAGCACCAGGCATTTAGGACACAGAGCGGCGGGCGAACCGGCGGGGATGGCACTGCCGCACTGGGGACAGAGAATGGTTTCGGTCATGCTGGTTTTCCTTCCGGACTTGGGCCTCTATCCCAAGAACAGGCTTGAGATTTCGGATCGCAAGTATTTCCGCGTTGGCCTATTTGCTGTTCGCCGCCTGTTTGGCAGGCAGCGGAGGATTGGATGGTGCCGGCATTTCACCAGGCGGAAGCAACCGCACCCGGATCTTGCGCAGCCGCGTTTCCGACTGGCCCGCCAGCAGGCTGAAGGGTTTCAACGTCTCGCAGTTCAGCGGCCATTTCACGATCCTGCCCTTCACCGGCACGTCAAGAACTTTCACCCCGTCCACGGTGACTTCGGCGCTGTCGGCGACGCGGAGGTGGACCTTGTGCCACTGGCCGGCGGCCAGCGTCACCGGTAGATCGGTTTCAAAGAGCATGTTACTGTCGCTCCAACTCGATCCCAGGTTATCGCTGATGTCCAAGAGGCAAAGCCCCTCGCCGATAGGCACGCCAACCAGGCAGAGCTGTTTCCCTGCCGACTGCATGGCCTCGAACTCGACCTCGTAGTTCGCCTTGGGAAACTCGCTGGCGATGTTGATGACGTTCCAGTTCGTGGTGGACGCCGGCAGGACGATCTGGCCGTCCAGGATGCGGACCTTGCCGCTCGGTTGAATGCCCCGAAACTTGGGGTTATGCTCGAACCGCCGCCAGTTCGCCAACGACTTGCCGTCGAACAGGCTCCGCCAGCCGTCCGCATCCGCCGCCGGCAGTGCCGGTCGAACCGGCGGAGGCGCGTCCATGTCCGTCAGGCTCCGGAGCGTTTCGGTCGGCACGTTGTCGAAGGCATCCGGCGGCTCGTAGGCGGCGGTCGTCGTGAGCAACTCCACGTCTTTCACCCAAATCTTGCCGGGCCCTTCGACGACAACCTCGATACGGACCCGGTCGGGCTTGCCGCCTTCCATGCCGACCGACTGGATCTCGCGCGGCGTCCAATCGGTGGTGCCGGTGGAAGCCTGCTTTCTGAAAATGACGTACGACCCGCTGCCGGGAACCCGACACCACATTTGCAGGTAAGCGCGACCGTGCAGGTTTTCGGTCCGCAGCTTCGCACGAAAGAGAATGGTGGGATCGGCCATGCCGGGATCGTCGACCTCGAACAGGCGAATGGTCTGCGCCGCGTCGCAATGGGCGAACCAGCCACCGTCCTCCACCACCAGGTTCGTGGCGAGGGTCTTGTCGGTGACGGCAAACGACTTCAACGTCGTGCATGGTTCGGAAGAATGCGCATGATGAACAGGCTTGAGCCGCACGAAGAACAGCGCCACCAGCAGCACGACCACCGGTATCGACAGCAAACAGCCCGCCACGACGACCCATTTGACGTATCCGGGCTTCGTTGACGGCTGCGGAAGACTGGCAGCGGTGGACTTCGGAAGGGCTTGGTAGCCCGTCACATTGCGCCAAACGGCGCGAACGATCCGGTAATCGATCCACGCGATGATCGGCAGACCGATCCCCAGGGTGAGCGCCGCGGGAAGGACCTCCATCAACTCCGGCCCCAGCGGTCCGTGCGGACCACCGAGCAGAACGAGGACCGTCATCGTCACGGCGGCAACGGCGAACAGAATTATCCAGTCCAGCAGTAACAGCGGAAACAGCAACGCATCGAAGACCGCCAGCGGCAAGCCGTAGAGCTTGCCTGCCGAACGGCGAATTTGGCCGATCGCGACGGCACCGAGAATGGTTGCGCCGAAGGGCGCGGCAGCCGCCGGCAGCGCCGGCAGCGCCAACAGCAAGAATAAGAGCATAGGTGGCGTACCTGGCCCGCTGAATTCGGCCACCAGTGCCACCCCACCAAGAATCCCCCAGGAACCCCAAATCGCTCCCCACACCGCCGAGCGGCTCAGCCGCGGTTCGATCTCGGCGCCTTCCGTCAGTCCCGATGGCTCCGGCGCCCGACCGACGGCCGCGGGCGGGCCCGGCTTGACGGAGCATGCCCCCGGTCCGACCCCGGAGAGGATCGACTGTACGTCGGTCTTCACGTCGCTGGCGTGTTGGTAACGCTGCTCGGGTTCTTTCTCCAAGGCCCGCAGCACAACCTCGTCCAGCCGCACGTCGATCTCGACCTTCTTCGACGGCGGGGCGAATCGGCCCATCGGCAGCTCGCCGGTCAACAGTTCATAGAAGACCACGCCGAGCGAATAGATGTCGGCCCGATGGTCGACCGACTTCGAGCCCTCCATCTGCTCGGGGGCCATGTAGCGGAACGTGCCCATTATTTGCTGGGTGCCGGTGAGGTGTTGATCGGCCGCTTCCTGGCCCAGAAGCTTGGCCAGGCCGAAGTCGGCGATCTTCACTCGGCCGCGCTTATCGATGAGGATGTTTTCCGGCTTGATGTCGCGGTGGACGATCCCTTCGTCGTGGGCGAATTGCAGGGCATCGCAGACCTGCGGCACGATCGCCAGCGCTTCCTTGGGGTTCATCCCGCCGGACTGAATCGCCTGACGGAGGTTCACGCCGTCCACATACTCCATGACGAAGTAGAAGAGCGGCCCCTCACCCGCGGCGTCGCTCCCGGACGGCGAGGGGAGTGAATCGCCCTCACCCCCTGCCCCTCTCCCGGAAGGAGAGGGGAGAGCGGAAGTGCGACCGAAATCGTAGACGGCGACGATATTGGGATGGCTGAGTCGGGCGAGGGCCCGGGCCTCGCGGGTGAAGCGCTCGGCAAACGCCGGGTCGCCGCCGATCTCGTGGGGGAGGATCTTCAATGCCACAAACCGGTCCAGCCCCGCCTGCCGGGCCTTGTAGACCGCCCCCATGCCACCTTTGCCGAGCAGTTCAAGGATTTCCAGTTGCGGGAACTTGTCCGCCAATTGCTCTATCGTGGGCGGGATGAAGCCACCGGCCCCTGCCGGAGGCGAGGACTGCGTGGGCTGGGGTTCAGCGACCGGCGGCTGGCTTTCCAACCCAGCTAACACCAGGCATTTAGGACAAAGACCGGCGGGCGAGCCGGCGGGAATTTCACTTCCACACTGGGGACAGAGAACGGGTTCGGTCATGGCGATTTTCCCTTCGTACTTGGGCCTCTACCCTTCTCTAAAGCAAACCTCAAGAAACGTGACGATGATTTTCAAAGATGTCCTGCTATCTGCCCAGCACCGCAAAGAGGCTTCGGATCTCGTCGTCGACTTCCGCCGGTTCGGCCAAGGTTTGGGACACCTCCTCGCGCAGCAGTTCGCGGTAACGTTTGCGGAGCCGACTCGCCGCCTGCCGCGCCGCCTCCTCGGTCATTGCCAATTCAGCGGCCATCGCCGCGTACGGCAACCGTTGGCGATCGCCCGTTAGGGCGCTCTTGAGTCGCTCGAACTGATTGGCCTTGCCCGACGATTCGTATTCGCCCTGCAATCGCCGCATCACCACGTCCAGTAGCGTCAACACCCATTGCCGCTCGAAGAGCCGTTCGGGCGTGAGGTTGTGTGCCGGCTCGAAGCCCAGTCGCGATTCCCCGCAGTCTAGGTCCAGCGACAAACGGCGGACCCCGCCGCCCCGTTTCTGCGCACGGTTGCGGTTCCACTCGTTGGCCAGGAAGTGCTTCAGCGACGCCAGCAGAAAGCAGCGGAACCTGCCTCGCTGGGGATCGGCCATCGCCAGGTAATGCTTTTCCAGGAGCCGGGCGAAAAACTCCTGGGTCAAATCCTGGGCATCGTGGGCACTGGCCACGTGCCGCCGTACGTAGGCATACAGCGGAAACCAATAGCGTTGGCAGAGCGCAGCCAGCGCCGCATCGGCATCTCGATCCGCGCGGTTGCCGGCGCAGCACCAGGCTCCAGTGGGTGCTTTGAAAACCACCCGCATCTTCTGCGTTCGGCGCGTGGCGGCGTTGCTCGTCCATAAGCCCCATTGTATCTAGTCGGGCAGCAAAGCCCAAAGTAGAACCGCCTTGTGTCAATCAATTTTGCTTGCTTCTTTCCGCACCCGCCAGCGCCCGGACCCACAACATCCGCACGGCGCCCACGCCACGGCCCATGCGCTGGGCGACTTCCTCGTGCGAAAGCCCTTCCAGGTTGCGGAAGATGAGCACTTCGCGATAGTCCTCCGGCAGCCGGGCCAGGACTTCCGCGAGCATGACCTCCTGCTCATGTCTCACCGCTTGCTGACTGGGCGAGGATCCCGATGCCGCCAGAATATCGCCCAAGCGCTGCGAAGACTGGGCCAGCGATTGCTCCAGCGACACTTCGCGGGCAAGGTCGCGCCGCTGCGTGCCGGCATAGCGGCGAAACTCGTGCCCCAGCACGTGGGCCAGGACCTGCCGCAACCAGGCCAGCAACTCGCCCTCCGTGCCGCCGTGAAACTTGGGCAGATCGCGGCAGGCCTCCAGGAGCGTCTGCTGCACGACGTCGGAGGCGTCGAACTTGCCCCGGAAGCGGCCGTCGATCTCCAGCCGCGCCAAGAGATGCAGCCAGGGGCGGTAGTGCTGCAGTAGTTGCCCCTGGGCCGACGTATCTTCATGCCGCACGGCGTCCAGCAGGCGAGCGATAGAAATTGACGATTCTGCCATAAATCAATCCTCGCGTCAAAGTAGCAGGCACAGTCCCTGTGCCGTCCGCCAAAAGCCCCCGGCTTCTGACAAAAACCTGCGGCTGGGACCGCAGGGCGGACGGCACTCGGAGAGTGCCTGCTACTTCGCAAGTCCTCAGCCGGCGCGGGGCCGGGCTGTCATGCGGCGTGCGCCCCAGCGGATCGCCCGCCAGACTTGACGAACGACGAGCCACGGTACAACCATCGCTCCGGCAACCGCGATCCCCACCAGCGCAACCTGGTACCAGCCGCTCCAGGAATAGTGCTCCATGGGGTCCATGAACCGCGCGTCGTCCCAAAGCAAAACAACCGCGATCACGATGATTGCCAGAGGAAACACGGCCAGCCAGGCCGCCACGCTCCACCACCGCCTCCGAAAAGCGCAAACGAGCAACGCCGCCAGGTAGATTGCCGCCAGGAGCAACGGCTTGCTGGGCACACCGGGCGCACCGAGCGGGCCGTCGCCTGCTGAAGTCTCATAAATCCAGGGCAACCGCCGCACGACGCGCGGATCATCCGGCAGCGGCACGTCCTTGCACGCAGCGCCGACCGCCGGCAGATACTCTCCATCGGCCGTGGTGGCCAACGCTCGGCGACAGACGGTCGATCCGTCGGCATGGCTGATGAGCCACGGCGGCTCGCGCGGGCCTTGAGCCGGGAGGATCGATTCCGCGTCGCCAAGCGGGCAGCGCCAGAGCGATTCGCCCGTGGCGCCGTTCAAACCGAGGAGGCTTCCGCCCGACGCCACCATCACCAGCGTGGTCGGCTGCCCCGGCTTGGCGGGCAAAGTCTCGCGAAACTGACCAATTTCTGAGCGCTCCCAGACCACGTTCTTCAGTCCGCCCCGAGTGACCCGCAACTTGCTCTTACCCAGTTGCAGAAGAGCTTCCTTCCCGTCGAGGTCGAAGGTCCCCACGATCGGCATTTCCAACGCCGGCTGAATCTTGCCGTATGCGTCCAATAGAACACCGTCAGCGGGCTGGATGAAAGTGAAAGGAGTGAACGTGGAGCCCTGGTTGTGGAAGCGATTGGCAACCGAGGCGTAAATCTCGCTATATGCCGCCCCATCCACCAAGAGCACCTGCGGTTCCAGGAAATTGACATTTTGGAATTTGGTCTGCTGTTTCCAGAGCGGCTCGCCCGTCCGGCCATCGAAGCTGAGCACTTCGGCCACTATGGAGAGCGGGGCATTCGGCTTGCCTTCCGGCCGGCGCCAGCCTTGCGTCAACACCACGACTTGCGGCTTTTCCTTGCCGCCGAGATTGCCGATGACTGGGGCCGAGACGGCGTTTTTCAGGTTGTAGTCCTCGGCTTGCACCGGCAAGGGCCGGCGCCACAGCAGCTTGCCGTCGCGGCCGCTCAGCGCGCGAAGTTCACTGCTCCACATCCCCCCGGCTTGCGGCACGGGAACCGCGATGACCAGGTCGAGAACCCCGTCTCCGTTGAGATCGCATATAGCGACCCCGTTGCTCATGTCCGAAGCCCAAAGGGAACCCTGGAAAAGGGAATTGTTGGTGAGGGCTTGCCGCCATAAGGTTTTGCCATCGTGCAGGGAAAGGGCGGCCAACCAAAGCTGGTTCCTCGCGGAGTTGCCCTGGATCAGGTCGTAGAGGAGAACGACTTCCGTAGGTCCGTCTCCGTTCAGGTCCCGACAAGCGAGCACTTGGGGATTCACGCCAGCCAGCGCGCTGGAATATCCCTTGTCGGGTTCGACGACGACATCTTCCGCCGACCAGATCCGTTTCCCGGTTCTTCCGGAGATCGCATGCAGTTCGATAGGCACTCGAACCCCGTCCGCTCTGCCCTCGATTCGCGATTGGCCGTTTCTACCGCCGACGGCCAGGAAGTCGGGCGTGCCGTCGCCGTCCAGATCGTTGCAGGCCGGAGGCAACGACACGTGTTTTCCGTACGGCTCTTCCGACCGCCAAAGGACGTGGCCATCCTGCCCGGAAATAGCGGTCGTGCCGTCGGTCGACCGTTCGGCTGGGCCGTTGAGCAGGTCGGGGACGCCGTCGCCGTCAAAATCCTCGGCGGGCTGCCAGTCGCCCAGCCGCCGCCACATCTCCGGCAGCGTGCCCCGGATGGCGCAGAGCTTGTCCTGGTTCGGCGCGCGAAACACCAAATCGTCGATGCCGTCGCCGTCGAGATCGGCGACCTGGAGCAGATCGTGGTCCGAGATCTTCCGTTGGAGTCGCCCGGAGCCTGCGGAGAGCACGGCCGTCAGGCCTGAGTTATAGGGCACCACGAGCTGTGGCCAGCCGTCGGGGCCAATAGACCACAATCGCAGCGACGTTGCCTGAAAATAGGGGGGGTCGTAAATGTTGGACGAGAAACCGGTGCCAGCCATGGAACTACCACCGCCGGAGTTACAGCCATAGACCTCCTCGGACCGCCACCACCACAAGCTGCGACCATCCTTTCCGGAAAGTGCGTCGACGAAAACGGCCTGACGATCGTTATAGAAGGCGGTCGAAGCCACGAACAGGTCGCGGCGGCCGTCCCCGTCGATATCCGGCCCCACCAGAAGGCGGTCACAGCAGAGGACCTTGGTCTGGAGCTTCAGGCGGCGTTTCCAGCGCGACTCGCCCGTAGCCCCGTCCAGCACTTCGATGCCGCCCCAGCGTCGGATGTTGTCGTGAAAGACGTTGCCGTTCATGGCAGGGAAAATTGGCACGATTACCTCGGGCCGGTGGTTGTCGCCCAACTCGACAACCCACGGCCAGGCCCGCAAGGCTTGGAGAATGCGATCATCGGGCCGGCGTTCACCCGACAGCAGGGAGGAAGGGACGCCGGACTGCAATGCCTTTTGCCACGCGTTCGGCTTAAGGAAAAGCACCGCTGGCCACTCTGAGTCAGGGACGCCGGACTCCAATGCCTTTTTCCACAGCGGTTTGCGCGTCGCCAGCGAAAGGGCCAAAACCGAAAGCGTGTCCTTGGGCTCCAGGCCAACGAGAAGAAGATCCGGCTGGCCGTCGTGGTCCAGATCGGCCACCTGCGGGCGAACGATCGCTTCCAGGCCCAAGTCGACCGCCTTCCAGAGCGGCTTGCCGGTATTCAGGTCAAGTCCCACCAGTCGGGTTCCCGCCACGCAAATCACGACCGCGCGGCCATCGAGCTGAACGATCTGGGGCGCCCCGCAGTGAGAGTGCGTGCCATTGGCGAACCACTGCAGCTCGATGGGAGTTTTCCAGAGCGACTTGCCTGTCTTGCCCGACACCGCTTCGATCCAGACATTCCCCTTGGCTGCGAAGGTGGCGATGAGGTCGGGTGTGCCATCGCCGTCAACGTCGGCCACGGCCGGCACGCCCAGCGTTTCGCCGGGCCCCGCCGAGAACCACCATAGCTCCTTTCCTTGGTCGCCGGCGGTCGCCGCGCCGGAAATGGCCCATAACGCGGCCGATTTTCGGCAGGCCCAAACCAGGTCGCCCACGCCGTCACCGTCAAGGTCGGGGGCCGGCTGGACCAGTTCCGGCGGATCCTGGCCCCGGTCGTATGCGAGCGAGCGACCTGCCAAATCTCGGCTCGAACTCCACTGCCATACCAACTGTGCCGAGGACCCGTTCAAAAGACACAACGCATTCCAACCTGGTCCGCTGTGAATCACCTGCCAATCGCGGGGTTTGAGCTTCACCACGCGGGCCACATCGCCGGAGCGCAGGCTGATCGGGTCCCACAGCCACTGTTGTTTCAGCCCGACGGTGAAGTCGAGTCGGCTGCCGCGGTCAACCAGCAGTTGCGTGGTTTCCGCAGCGTGGCCCGCCGCCGACAGACGCAGGCGGTAGGAGCCGGCCGAGAGCGCGACCGGTTCCGCGGTGGGAACCGTAAACGACGGCATGACGGCACGATCTTGATCCGCTTCGAGTACGTCCGCCACCAGAGAAGGACCGTCCGTCTTCAAGCTTATGTGGCCCAGTTGCAATTGGTAATACTGCGATGAAATCACAATGCCGCCAGCTACCAGCAACATACTGACCGCGGCCGCGCCGGCCGCCACGGTGACCATACGACGATTCTTGCGAACCCAGCGCACGGTCCGTTCCGGCAGGCCAGCCCGGCGGGCCTTGATCGCCCGGCCTTCGCAAAAGGCCCGCAAGTCGTCGGCCAGGGCCTGCGCCGTGGCATAGCGCGATTGCGGCTCCTTGGCCAGGCACTTGAGGATGATCGTTTCCAGATCGCGCGGCAACCCCGGCCGCAGGCTGCGCGGCGGCGGTGGCTCGCTGGTGAGGATCTGCGAGATGATCCCGTGCGGCGAATCGGCCTCGAACAACGGCTTGCCCGTGGCCAACTCGTAGAGCGTGGCGCCCAGGCTGTAGATGTCGGTCCGTTGATCGACCGGCTGTTTCGCGGCGGAGGCCTGTTCCGGGCTCATGTAGCGGGGCGTGCCCAGCATGGCGCCGGTCATGCTCAACGCCGCATCGTCCATTCGCTTGGCCAGGCCGAAGTCGGTCAACCAGACCTGGCCGGCCGGATCGAGGATCAGGTTCGAGGGCTTCACGTCGCGGTGAATCACATTCCGCTGATGGGCGTAGGCCAGGGCCTCGGCGGCCTGCATCATCCAACGGGCCGCCGCGACAAGGTTCAGCGCCTCCTCCTCCTTTTGCGACTGCTCCAGCACGGCCGCCAGACTGCGACCCTCGATGAACTGCATGGCATAGTAGAACACGCCCTGTTGCTCGCCGATGGCGAAGATCGGCACGATGTTCGTATGATGCAACGGGGCGACGGTCTTGGCCTCGCGCTGGAAGCGCTCCATGGCATCGCGATCGGCAACGCCGGCAAAGCGAAGGACCTTGAGGGCCACTTTTCGGTCGAGCGAGAGTTGCCGGGCCTCATAGACCACGCCCATGCCGCCCCGGCCGACCTCGCCGACGATCTCGAAGTCGCCCAGCCGCGAGGGAGCATCCGCCGCGGGGCATGCCGCGTGATGGATGAACTCGATGCCGGAGAGACAAGGTTCCAACTGGGACGCCAGGGCCGGATGCTCGGCGAGCAGTTTCTCCCGCGGGGGAGCCCGTCCCGCCTCCAGATCGGCCAGATACTGGTCCAGTACGCGGACCAGTTCCTCGCCGGAACCACCGCTGGGGTAAGCGGCCGTCACGTCGGCCGGCTCGGAGACTGGTTCTGATCCTTGGGTTTCGGGTTTTTCGGGATTGGTCACGGGCTACGCTCCTTCTGGAGGGGTGTCCAACGCGGAATGCCGGGTTCCACGCGCCAGCGCCAAAGGCTGCCTAGGATTATAGGGCCGGAAGGCCCTGGAGTGTCACGGGCGGAATTGGCAATTTCTTTAATTACTCAAACTGTAAACGCCCCCACGAGGCCTGCCCCCCGTGGAGCGATGTTTGGCCATTATGGCGACGGCAATCCCCATTTTCGCCGCCTTTCGTCTGCCGCCCGCCCGGCCCGGAAGGCCGGGCGGGCGGCAGACGAAAGGCGGCGAAGAAAGATTGCGTGCGAGCGCGAGTCTAGTGGCCAAACATCGCTCCACTGCCGCAGGGGCAGTGGGGGCGCTTACAGTTTGAGTTAAGCCGCGATTCCATTCCACGCAGTCCCAACTCGCCCGCTCAGCGGGTTTGCGGGCTTACGAGGCGGCCGAGGAAGAGAATGCTGTGGGTCTCGGTGTCGCACGACATGGTTCATTCCTCGCCAAGAACAAGGTTGTGCGTTTTCACCAGACAAAGCCTAGGGCCATCAGTTGTCGGCGGATCATGGGGAGATTCCATAGTTTCAAGGCCCCGTCGGCGCCACCGCTGGCCACTGTGCTGCCGTCGGGGCTGAAGGCCAAGGCGGTCACCTGCTCATCGTGAGCCTCCCACCGGGCTAACTCGCGGCCCGTGGCCACCTGCCAAAGCCGGACAGTGCGATCGTCGCCTCCAGAGGCCAGAAGCTCTCCATCCACACTGGCAGCCAGGGCCAACACCGGCCCCTGGTGCCCTTGCCACGAGCCCAACTCGGCCCCCGTCCGCGGATCGCCGACGTTGACCCGGCCGTTCGCGGTACCGGAAAAAACCCTCGTGCCATCGGGGCTGAACAGCACACAGTGGACTTGGAACACGTACCGGGTGGGAGAGCCCGCCGACAACAACGTTCTTCGTTTCCATCCTGGCAAGTCGTCCGAGGTCACAAGGGCGTAGTCCAGGCAATAGAGCGCGCGAGCCGTGCGTGCGTCCCATATCCGAACACCGTCATGTCCGCTGGCGAGCAAGTCTCCCGCAGGGCTGATTGCCCAGCATGGGGAGTCGCCGAGCCATTCGGTGAGCACCCGGCCCTCGGCAGTGTCCGTGTCGAGGTCCCAACGCACAAGGCACGCCTCTCCGGACCCGAAAAAAGCCCGGGCAGCAACACCCTGCTGGTACCAGGCTTGGCAGTTTGCGATCATCGACGTGCCGCGGGCGTCGAAAACAAGCGTCTTGGGCAATGGGACCAGCACCAATTGCCGTTTCGGTTGCGGGCCCGCGTGAGGAAGAGCGGGCGGCATCCTCAGAACGATTTCGCGCCGGTTTGGCGCCGTTGTCGAGAGCTTGAAAACCTTCTTCCCCGGTGGAAAAGGGTCTGTAGGAAAATCGGCAGTCCACAACGCGCCGCTGGGCCGGAAGACGGCCACAATGGCGTTGAGTTTCTCGGCCGACGGACGCAGCCACGGCCGTCCCGCCCCCTTTTCAATCTCCCAGAGCGTGTTGTTGGCGGTCAACTGAGTTCCGTTGGGATGGTAGCTGATCGCTTCGATGGGCGTCCCAACCATTGCTAAAGGCGCTGGATAGTCCACCTCCCAAACCTTGACAAACCTGCGGTCGGTGCCATAGCTGGAACCGTCCGGCCTGGTGATCTGCCCCGGTGCAATCGTCGCCAGCAGCCTCCCGTCGCCACTCCAGATCGGACTGTGCTGCTCGCGCAAGGCAAGCAATTTCTGCCGGCGGTCGACGTCCCACAGGTAAAGAATATTTTTTTTCTTCTGCGAATAGCTGACCAGTAAGCGGCCGTTCGGGCTGAAGGCCGCCCGCTGAAACAGGTTCCAGTTTCCGTCGCCGTACACAACCCCGTTGAACCCAGTCAACGTCTGCCCTGAGTCGCGGTCCCATAAGCCGAAGGTCCCCGGCTTGGCAGGAATGTCGAAAGCCAGGCGTCGTCCGTCCGGGCTGAACTGCAGGCCGAACGGTTCGAGGTGGGCGGGGGCTGCCCCGGGCACGGTTGCCATCTCACGGCCCGCGGCCAAGTCCCAGATTGCCACCGGGTCGCCAGGCGCAGCCTGGTTGGCACACAGGGCCGCGCATCGCCCGTCGCCACTCACGGCTAAGACTGTCATCCCTTCGGGAGTGGCGAACTGCTCTTGGCCAGTTGCCAGGCTCAATCGCTGCAAACGTCGCCATCCGCCGGCTGAGAACGGTCTCCCTAACATTAACGCGTCTTCTTGTACAAACGTAACGATCGCGGGGATGTCTCCGCGTTGAGGAATTTCGGAGTGAAGCGAACTGAGTACGCTCGCGGAATGATGGACGGTGCTGTACAGGCGAATCGCATGCGCCTCCTTGGCCGGTTGTACTCAGCGCCAGCAGCGATCCGTCATGGCTGAAAACGAACGGTCCGCCCGACCAGCTTAGAGATTCTGCGGTATCTTTTCCCTCGACAGCGTCCCACAACCGAAGCTTGCCCCGTTCCGGCGATGCCAACGCCACAAGCCCAGCCCTTGGGCTCAAGACGAAGGGTGCGTAGTCGGAATAGATCCGCGCGTTGTAGCCATCTTGTCCAACAGAAAGGTTGGTGCTGTAGGCTCCGAGCTTGATTTCTCCCAGCAATTGACCAGAAGGCATTCGATATACTTTGAGATAATCAGCGCTGTCATACGCCTTCTTCTCGTCGCCATAACACTGGCTGCCGAAACCGTACTTGCCGTGGATGGCCAGCACGCTTCCGTCTGCGCTGAGCTTCATGCTGAAGACGTGGCCAACCGGTATCTCACGCACCAGCCGGACGCCGGGCTTGCTCATACAGAGCCTGCCACAGGCGCTCCTCGGCGAGCATCGCTTGCCCGTCGGCAACAAGTTGTTGCTCGATCCGGGCGTGGCGCTCTTGTTGAAACCACCAACCGCCGAACAGCAGCAGGACCGCGGCCAGCACGCTGACCACCGCCAACGCCGCCGCGGCAGGCCGGCGTTTGGCCCATCGGACAAACCGTTCGACCCGCCCCACGGGCCGAGCCAGGACGGGCTTGCCGACCAGGAAACGACCGATGTCTTCGGCCACTTCGCGCGCCGGCGTACCGCCGTTGCGGCTCCTTCTGGAGACACTTGAGGCAGATCGTGTTGAGATCGACGGGGATGTTGCGGTTGAGCACGCGGGGCGGCACCGGGTCCTGATCGAGCACTTGGCGCAGCGTGTCCAGGGGATTGGCGGCTTGGAACGGCGGCCGGCCGGTCAAAACGCAGTACAGCACCGCGCCGAGCGAATACACATCGGCCAGCGGCCCGATCTTGGCGTTGTCCCCTCGAGCCTGCTCGGGCGGCATGTAGCTGGGCGTGCCCAGCACTTGGCCCGTGGCCGTCAGCCCCTGTGACTTGCCCTCGACTTGTTTCGCTAGCCCGAAATCGGTCACCCGCGGCGTGCCGTCCTTGTCCAAGAGGATGTTGCCCGGCTTGAGGTCGCGGTGGATCACGCCCTCAACGTGGGCGTAAGCGACGGCCTCGGCCACCTTTTTCACCAGGGTTGCCGCCTCACGCGGTTCCATCACTCCTTGGGCTACGCGGTTGCGCCAGGCTCTCGCCCTCGACGAAGGCCATCGAGAAATAGTGTTGTCCCTCGTGTTCGCCGACCTCGAAGATCGGCACGATGCCCGGATGATCCAGCTTGGCCGCTGCCTCGGCTTCGGCATGGAACCGCTCGACCTCCTGCGGGCCGGCCAACTGCCCGGCGAGGATCAACTTCAGGGCCACGATCCGCTTGAGGTTCACCTGGCGGGCCTTGTAGACCACGCCCATGCCGCCGCGGGCGATCTCCTCCAGGACTTCATAATCGCCGAAGTAGCGGAGCTTGGCGCCGGGGGCCGCGGGACGCACGGCGGACCTGTCGAGCGTGGGCGCGTCGACTCCCGGAAGCCCTGCCGAGGCCCGCAGCGGCGCGGCGGCCTGCTCGAAGCGGTCCCGGTCGGCGAAGAACGCGGCCAGGTCCTCGGCCAGGTCCGGGTGCTTCGCCAACAGCGCTTGCCGATCGAGGGGATGGCCTTCCTCGACCGATTTCAAGTAAGCGGCAAGCACCTGGTTGACGTGCTCCTCGCGCGACGATTCGTTCGGGTTGGACGACATGCTTCATTCCTGCGTACTGTCAAGTGCATGATTGCTCATACTGTTCCCTAACAGACCAAGACACCGTTGGCAGGGAAGTTGGGCGCGCCGGGCCCGAAAAGGCTCTATTCGCGTTCGCTCCAGTATAAGCTCTCGCGGGTTTGTGTGGCCGATCATTCCTCTGTTTGAAAATGGTTTCGCAGCGTACGCAGCCCCCGCTTCATCAGTCCGGCCACGGCGGCCGGGCTGCGTCCGAGGTGCTGGGCGACCTGATCCAGCGTCCATTCCTGCAAGTGGTGCAGGGTCAGGGCCTCGCGTTGGGCCTCGGGCAGGCCAGCCAGGGCATCGGCCAGTTGCACGGCCTGCTCGCCGCGAACCGCCCCCTGGCTGGGCGACGTTTGCTCGGCCGCCAGCCACGATTCCAGCCGGGCCGACGACTGGTCGAGATCGGCTTGGATCGGCCGTTCGCGGCCCACGTCGCGTTTTTGACGTCCCAGATCGCGGAGCGTGTTGGCCAGGTTATGGGCCAGGATCTGCCGCAACCAGGCGGCCATTTCGGCCTCGGTTTGGCCCCGAAACTCGCCGGCCCCGCGGATCGCCTGCAGCAGTGTCTGCTGGACGATGTCCGAGGCGTCCAGCTTGGCCTGGAACCGCCGATCGAGCTGTAGCCGGGCCAGGAGATGCAGATAGGCCCGGTAGCGCTCGAGTGTCGCCGAATCGTCAAGTGCAGGATTGCTCATGCTGTTTCCTTAACGGGACGGTGGCTGCTGGTTCAGGAAAGATCTCTCGTTCGCGATCGGTAAAGTCGCGAGGCTTTCGCGAGATCGCGAACGGAAGCGGATCGATCGGCCAGATCCGTGCCGTGCCGTCGCCGGACCCTGTGACGACGTACCGGGAATCCGGACTGAAGGCCGCGCAGAACACCGGACCTCGATGGCCGGACAATTTGAAGTATTCGCGTCCGCTGTCAGCATACCAGAGCCGCGCGGTGGAATCGTCGCTGGCCGTAACAATCCATCGGCCGTCGGGACTGAAGGCGGCCGAGTGCATCGCGTTTCGACCGTCGCCGACCATGAAGACCTGCTCGCCGGTGGCGGCGTTCCAGACGCGGGCCGTGCCATCGCTGGCGGCGGTCACCACCCATTTTCCGTCCGGACTGAAGGCCGCCTCGTTGACGCGCCCCTGATGGCCGCGAAGCTCGACGTGATTCTCTCCCTGCACCTCCCAAATCGTGACGAGCTTCCCGACGACGAGCTTCTCGTCAAAGTGGTCGGTCCGCAACAGCAAGACGCGCATGCCGTCAGGACTGAATCCCGGCTGCCCCGCCATCCACCCATTGCTCTCGGCCGTTGGCAGTTCCCGCACCGGCTTGAGAGTCGCCGTATTCCAGATCTGCAAGCGGATCCGGTTGTTCCGAAAACACCCGGCTGTAAAGAGGAGTTTCCCGTCAGGGCTCCAGGCCGCACCGCAGGCGGCGAGACAATCAGGGCCCAATAACACCGCGATTTGCCGGCCGGAATCCGCATCCCAGACACGGACGGCAGCGTCACGTTCCTCTCCGGTCCTGCTTGCATTGCCACGCCACTGGTTCTTGGCGTCCAGTAATACGTATTTGTAGGTGTTGTCGGCGACTGTCACGATCCGGCACCCGTCAGGGCTGAGCGCGGCCGTGTCGCACGCCCGTCCGGAAGCCGGTCAAGCTTGTGAGCTTCTTGCCGTTGGCGACATCCCACACGCGGACGGGCGCGAACGACACGCTTGCTCCCGTGGAGAGCTTGTCCACCGGCGTGCCTGGATCGCTGTTGCCGCCAGAACTTTTTTGCTTCGCGGGTGGCGTATCGTCAACGCGCCTCACAAAACTGTCCTCGGAGACAGTGAGCAAACGACGGCCATCTTGACTGAACTCCGCGTGCCGCACGGCCCCCAGGATCTGGTCGTCGTTTATTGAGTTTCCCGTGGTGGCCGCAGCAACTGGCAAGAGAAGTACACTGCGCATCATCATTCCAAGAACGCTCTGCTTTGCCGGGGGTTTAGTCAGCCCCAGGTCCTCTTTCAAGGTGTGGAGCAACGTGCCCGTATCCTTATTCCAGACGCGGACCGATCGTTCTCCGCCGGCCGCGCCACACAACTCCTCGTAGCGCAGACCGAACGTGGTCATCACGTAGCGGCCGTCGGGAGAAAATGCCGCTTGGGCCACTGCGCTGGAGTGACCGGGCAACACCGCTGCGTACTGCCAACGATCACCGCTATTCCACACTCGCACGGTCCCGTCTTCTCCTGCGGTGACGACCTGGCTGCCGTCGGCGTTGAATTGCGCGGACGTGACATTCCCCTCGTGTCCCTTGAAGAGTGCGACGTCTTCGCCGCTCGCGACGTCCCGCAGGTACACGGTGCGATCTTCCGGATTGGCAAGCACAAATTCACCGTTTGAGCCCGGAAACCATTTCGCCTGTTGCTGACGGGTTTCGTTGCCGGGGACGATCAGCACGCGGCGGCCGTTGGGGCTGAAGCGCGCCGCGCGGACCCCGGTGGAAAATCCGCTCCAGCGAGCAAGCTCTTTGCCATCGCTTGTGCTCCAGACGGCCACCTCATCCTTCTTGTCGTCGGCGTACACCAAGAGCAGGCGTGTCCCATCCTGGCTATCGTCGAGGGCTTGAATCTTCTTTGCGATCCCCTTCCAGGATCGGAGGGGCTTGCCCGTCTCAGCGTCCCAGATCTTGACGGTTCCTTGCCAAGATCCCGTGGCGACCTGCCTTCCATCCGGACTGAAGGCCGCCGAGAACGTTTCTTCCTTGCTATTCGTGGAGGCGAAAGATGAAAACAAATTGATCGGGCCCTCAGTTGAAAATGAAAAATGGGTGCTCACTCCGCTGGGGAAGAATTTTACATCCAATCCGCCCGGATCGAGCTCTCCGAGCACGTGAAGCTGGGTTCCCGATGCCGCGTCCCAGATACGCGCCGCCGAATACTCCCGCCCGCTTGAAAAGACTCGGCCTCCGGAACTTTCGCTAAACAGCGATTTCACATCCGTAACCGATTGGCCCGCACGCAAGCCAGCATCGAACTCCACCTTCCCTTTATTCTCCGCAGGAGGTTCGGCCGCGCTGTGGCTGAATCCGCCCGAGGAGACGGTCAAGACATGCCCTCCATCCGCGCTGAAAGCCGCGGAGGCCAGCGAGAACCGGTCGCCTTGAAGGACGGCCAGCACGGCGCCCGTCCCCGCATCCCAGACCCGCGCGGTTTTGTCCCACGAGGCCGTTACGATCCGCTTGCCGTCATGGCTGAAATGCGCGGTGACGACGCGATCGGCATGTCCTTTGAGCACGGCCACCTCGCGGCCGGTCGCGGAATCCCAGACCCGCACGGCGCGGTCCGAGTAGATTGTCTGCGCGCCATTGGCGTAGCGAACCAGTGCCGCCCCCCGGTATGTGGTCAGGACGAGACGATCGTCCGGGCTGAATTCGATCGTCGCCGGCGTCAACCCCGGGACCACGAATTCGGCCAGCCGTGCGCCTGATTTGGCGTCCCATACCTGCGTGGCCTTGTCGTCCCAGGTCAAACTCTGGTCCCTTCCCCCGGCCATGCGCACGCTCGCGGATGCGATCCGCCGGCCGTCATGGCTGATGCAAACCGCTGTGAAGGAAAGGTGCCGGTCCAGAAGCGGCGGTTTGGCGCAACTGCGGGGGCCATGATGGTCCGCAGCTCGCGGCACTGGTGCAGGGCGGCCAGCAACGCGTCGTTGTGCTCCGACTGGCGCGGCGCCGCCCGTTCTGCGCCTTCAATCGCCAAAAGCAGCGCCAGGCCGGGGTTCGAAGGCAGCAGGGCCGAGGACTGGGCCGTCAGCCGCAACCCCTCGGCCTGCCGCAGGGCCTTGCCCTTGGCCTCGCTTTCGGCCTCCGCCTTCGCCCGCGCATCGGCTTCCGCCTGCTTCGAGCGCTCGGCGTTTTCTCTGGCCCGCATCTCCGCATTGGCCTTCAAAACGGCCACGCCTCGCGCCGCTTCAGCTTCGCGCCACTGCCACGTGCTCACTGCGGCAGAGACCAGCAGGACGACCGCGAAGGTGGCCGCAATCGCCATTGCCGCCCAGTGCTTGCGGACGAACTTGCGGAGGCGATAGCCGGCCGACGGCGGGCAGGCCTGCACCGGCTCGTCGTCGAGATAACGCTGGATGTCCAAGGCCAGTCCATTGGCCGTGTCGTAGCGCCTGGTACGGTCCTTTTCCAGGGCTTTCATCACGATCCAGTCCAGCTCGCCGCGCAACAGAGAACTGAGTTTCGCCGGTTCCGTGCGGCGTTGGGCGGAGATCATGGGGATCGTTTCCTGCGAGTGGCTCAGCCGCGCGCTGGGCCGCTCGGGTTCCTTCTCGCGAATCATCCGCAACATTTCCACATAGCCGGCCTCGAGCAGCTCCTTCTTGGTAAGCGGCGTGGTGCCCGTCAACAACTCGTACAGCAGCACCCCCAGCGAATAGATGTCGCTGCGGGTGTCGACGTCCAATTGGCTTGACTCGGCCTGCTCGGGACTCATGTATTCCAAAGTCCCCATCACCTGGCCGTACTGGGTGAACATGGTCCGTTCGGTCAAGCGCTGCTCGATCGCCTTGGCGACGCCGAAATCGATGACTTTGGGGACCGGCTTGCCGTCGTACATGCAGACCAGGACGTTGGAAGGCTTGATGTCGCGATGGATCACTCCCTTCTGATGCGCATGCTGGATGGCCCAGCAGACGGGAATGAACAGCTCCAGGCGTTCGCGGAGCGTGAGCTTGTTCTTGTCGCAGTACTCGGTGATCGGCACGCCCTTGACCAGTTCCATCACGAAGTAGGGGCGACCCGCGTCGGTGGTCCCCGCATCCAGCACGCGGGCGATATTCTGATGCTCCATCATGGCCAAGGCCTGCCGCTCGGCCTCGAAGCGGGCGATGACCTGCCGGCTGTCCATCCCCGGCTTGATGATTTTCAGCGCCACCCTGCGCCGTACCGGCTCCTGTTGCTCGGCCAGGTAGACCACGCCGAAGCCGCCTTCGCCAATTTGTTGCAGCAGCTTGAAATGACCAATCACGCTGCCGGCACTTCCGTGACCCGCGGCATGGGCAAGGTTCCCGCATAGATGTTCCGATCAACGCCCGCAGCCGGCTTTTCCAGGGCGCTGTCCGGATTGTCGTGGGCCCGCAGCAGGGCCTCGACTCGTTGGCGGAGCTGGACATCGTCGCCGCAGGCGCCGTCCAAATAGGCGTTACGCTCGGCCGGCGGTTCCTTCTCCACCGCAGTCAGGAAGATCGATTTAACGTCGTTCGGCTCGCTCATGGCGTTCTCCTGTTCGATTGGTGAGCTTTCATACCACCATGCGCCGTTTGACCGGGATTCGTCTCAGGGATTCTCGAGAATTATTCGTTGAGGGCCTCGGATGCATCCCCCTCCTGCAATGCGAGCTTTAACCATGCCTTGGCGTAAGTCCAATGACGGTAGGCGCTTGCCGCGAGATTCCCAAGCTGTCAGCGGCTTCTTCGATCGAAAAGCCGATAAAAATGTGAAGCTTGACGACTTCCGCGGCGGCCGGGTCTTCCAGGGCCAGTCGTGAGATCGCTTGATCGATCGCCAGCAACCGATCCGGCGGCTGGGCATCAGAACAAGGGAATTCATCTTGATCGACCCGTCGCAGGTCGCCGCCGCGTTTCAGCCGTTTCTTGCGTCGCGCATTTTCGATGAGGATTCTGCGCATGGCCTCTGCCGCCGCGGCAAAGAAGTGCCGGCCATTTTGCCAGGTCCTGGCAGTGCGTGGTCCCACCAATCTCAAATAGGCCTCGTGGACCAGCCCGGTCGCATCCAGCGTCTGGCCTGACTTCTCTTGAGCCATCTTCTGAGCCGCCAGCTTTCGAAGCTCGTCGTAGACTAGGGGCAGCAATTGCCCCGCGGCCTGGGAATTGCCCTGCTCAATCGCGGAGAGGATTTCGGTGACGTCACTCATAGGCGAGGTTCTAGGAAAAGGCCAATAACCGCATGATTATAGCAGCACAGACCAAGACACCGTTGGCAGGGCAGTTGGGCGCCGCGGCGCGAACAGGCTCTATTCGATTTCGGTTCAGTAAAGGCTCTTCCGGGTTTGAGTGTGGAACAGGGATGATATGGCGGTCTTAATGCCGCCGGCTTGCCCGGCGGATACTTACGCTCCACGCTACAGCGGCCGCAAGGAGCCTAAGGAACCACCGGGCAAGCCGGTGGGATTTCCAGCGGATGGCAGGACCGTAAGTAGCATCGAGCCTAACGATCCACCGGGCAAGCGGGTGGGATTTTTCCAGACCTGCGCTGCATTCTCGCCCAAATCTTTTTCGCCATCCACCACACGAGCCGCACGAGCCGCACGAGCCACCATCCTAACACGATCGCCATGAAGATGGTTATGAGCACGTGGAAATCGTTGATGGAAATTGTCCAGAACGTGCTCCAATCGTAATGCTCGCTGGCGCCCAATTGGCGGGCGTCGATCACAAAGCGGACGATTTCGAAGATCAACCAGGGAAGAAGCCACAGGCCGAAGAACCAGGCCGCGCGGCGAGCTTGCCCGGCCACCAGCCAATGATGCTCGCCAGCGCGAAGATGCCGGGCATGTAGGTTGTGTACCCGGCAGGCAAGACTTGCTCGCCCTCCCGTCGCGCCCAGGGAAGCGGCCAGCGGGAAGCATCGTATTGCCGCGGTGCGGATTTCGGCAGTACGTAACCGCCGCGATCATCCACCGCCAGAGCCATGTGGCTCGTTCGCTCGCTGCCCGGACCCATCGACAAGATTCGCGGCAAGCCCTGCGGATCGTCGCTTTCCAACACGCTGGACGCTTCCAGGTGGGCGGCGTCGCAACGCCAGCGGACCTTGCCCGTCGGCCCCGCCAGGCCGAGCATGCCGTTGTAACTAGCGACGGCGACCGTGGCGGGATATCCCTTGCCGGCAGGCTGAATCCCGCAGATCGGGTAGGCAAGATACCCCATGGCAGCCGATGAAGTCGGCCTCTCCCACTGCCAGAGCATGCCCTCCGCCTCGGCCCGCTTTGCCCGCACTCGCCGGCCGTCCCACCAAACCAACTCTTCGTGTCCATCGCCAAGGAGATCGTGGACCCAAAGCCGCGGACGCACGGCTGGGGAGTTGACGAAATTTGCCCAGGCGTCAGGGCTTTCGTCCTCGATTTTATGCAGCACCTTGCCGCCGACGCTCAGCACTACGATCACACTGCCCGACTTTTTCGTCGGCGTGGGAACCTTGGTTTTCGGGTCGACGTGCGTGCGGAGCGATTCGTCGAAGGCGCTGACCACGATCGCCGGGCCGGCAGCCGTGCGGACGACCTGCGGCGAGGCGTCGGGCCAGGCTTCACCCCTTTCCAGCGGGCCATCGAAGAGGTTTGCGGAAACGCCTTCGCCGCACCACGACCACTTCTCCTTGCCGTTCTTTCCATCCAGCGCGAGCACCTCCACGCGCAAGCCCGGGGCCCCGCCTGGCGGAAGGCCCTGGTCGGTGACAAGGACCAGGGGATGGCCGTCACCGTTTGGATCACAGATGACGGGCGCGGGAATTCGCAGGAAGTTCAACTTGAAACCCGGAGGCCCGGTCTCCGCGGCGAAGAATCCGGGCCTTCGCCAAAGCAATGTGCCGTCGCGGCCGCTGTAAGCCCGCAACTCGCAGAGCGGCCTCATCGGTGACGGCGGGGTCTTTCCAGACGCCGACGATGGCGGGGTCTCTCCGGACGCCGACTTGGAACCGGCCTGTTGGTTGTTCTTCCCCGCGGCGGGCGACTCCGCCGCCGGGACCGGCAACCAGAAAACGAGGTCCTTGACGCCGTCGCCGTCGAGGTCGGCCGTCGTGAAGGGTATCCTGACGGTGCGAATGTCGAGGCCGCTGAAGTCGGTAAGCGCTTGTTTCCACACGATCCGTCCATCTCGCCCGGAGAGCCTGGCAAGGCAGGTTTGCAGCGGTTGGCCAAACGTGGCCCGATTCACGGACGCATATCGCTGAAAAAGGACGAGCACGTCCGCCTGCTTGCCTTCTTCCAAAATGTGCCCCGCCAAATGCGGCGGCGTCAAATTATTGACGCACCAGATCGTATTGTCCTCGCTTAGCCGGTCGGACCTCCAGAGCGTCTTGCCGTCGCGACCAGACGTGGCGACGACCTTCGACGAATTGCCTTGCATGGAAAGCAAGTCGGGTGATCCGTCACCGTCGAGATCGGCCTCAGGAAGCGGATTGGAGACGACTACCGATCCCCGCAGCGCGTCGCTCCGCCAGAGTACGGAGGCGTCGCGACCGGAGACGGCAACCCCTTCCAGCGAGAGAAAGTCGGTATATCCGTCAGCGTTGAAGTCTTGCCGGGGAGAGAGAATCTGCCCCGTCGCCCGCCAGGCCACGGGCGGCAGGCCCTCGATGGCCCGCAAATTGTTAGTTTGGGGGAAATCGTGAACCAGCAGGTCTGGCAGTCCGTCGCCGTTGACGTTGAAGACCTCCGGCTGACCGCACCCGGTCAGTTCGTGTTCGACCCGGCCGGTGGAAGCGGCCAGGATATACGTTTGGACCTCGCCGCCGGCAAAGCCGATATTGTTGCTGCACGGAACCACCAACAGCGGCCAACCATCGTTACCGGGCTGCCACCAACGCAAGGGGAGGATTCCGGCTTGGCCTGCGTTAAACGTGCTCTGCTGATTGCTCCAGAGGATTCGTCCGTCCTGGCCCGACAAGGCGTCAACGTAGAAGTGATGAGTTTCCCAGTTGTACGAAGCCGCAAAAATCTCGCGGTATCCGTCGCCGTCCAGGTCCGGCCCCAGGACGATCCGATCGGGTTCCGGTGGCGGGCAGTTTGTCGGAGAGCGCGAAAGCCGTTGCTTCCAGCATCTTTCCCCCGTCGCACCGTCCAAGACTTCCAGGCCGCACGAATCCGCATCGCTATCGACGAAAGGGACCACGACCTTCGGCTTTCCCTTGCCGTCGAGGTCGACCGGCAATGGCCAGTCCCCGCGGAAGGAATAGCCCATAGGATACCCGAGGTCCTTGAGTGTCCGTTCCCAGAGCGGCGTCGCGGCGTGCGGTGACAAGGCCGTCAACTGAAATGGGGGGTTCCGACCGGGATAGCTTCTGCCGCCTGTGTCGTTGGGCGTTGCACGAAGCAGTAACACATCCAATTCGCCGTCACCGCGGAGATCGGCAAAGCGGACCACCAACGGTGTCTTGGCATCGAGTTCTCGATCGGCCCATGCCGGCTGGCCGGTGAGCATGTCGAAGCCGAACAGGCGATTCTCGCAGGCGATCACGCCGATCGTGCGATGGTTCTGCTTCCAGACCTTGGCGGCGTACAACGCGCTGGACATCAGCTTTTGATTGATCCAGGGCAAGGGGCGTCGCCAGAGTGGTTCGCCAGTCTGCGCGTTCAACGCCTCGAGCCAGAGTTGCCGGCCGCCTTGGACCCATTTCCCGCTTTTCGTGACGATCATCTCCATATCCAGCGCGAAAAGGGCAGCCACGATTTTCTTCCCACCGCCTTCTGCCAGCAACGGTTCGCCGACGACGGTTCCACTTATCGGACCGAAGCGGCACTGGATTTCTTCCGCGCGGAACTTTCCGGGCAGTGCGGCTCGGCATTCGTGGCACCACAATAGCTTGCCCGATTTTCCCGACACGGCTACGAGCGAGGCGTTGGAGCAACTGGCCCAGATCAGGTCGGGCGTGCCGTCGCCATCGAGGTCTACCGACGGTCGGACGAGACCCGCCATTTTCCCGCCGGCCCCAGGAATTCCGTTCGGCTCGAAGAAAGGCCGATGGTTCGTACCATGAAAGGCCTTCTCCACCAGCGGTTGGTCTTTTGCCGCCAGACTGATCTGCCAGATCGGTTGTCCCGTGGCGCCGTGCATACGGCGGAGTTCATTTTCCTTGCCAAGCAGTACGTCGTCTCGTCCGTCAAGTCGGGCCATTTCCAGCGTTTCTGGCCGGAAACCGGGATTTCCCACAGATTGCGGGGGGTAAGTGCCGCGACCGCATTGTAGTAGCCCCCCGCGGCCGCCTCGAATTGCGCGGTCTCGCTGAGCTGGCTGGCCCGCGACAGCCGCACGTGATACCGCCCCGCCGAAACGACCTGCGGCTCTTGGGTCGGCGCGGTGAAGGTGGCGATCGTTTTCCGCTCGGCCTCGTCGAGCATTTCGACCTTGAAGTGCAGGTCGGGTCCTTCGGTGGACAGCGAAAAATGTGCGAGCCGCGCCTCGGCCATGGAATGGTAGGTGACATACGACACGATGGCGATGGCCAGGGTTGCCGCCGCCGCGATGGCCGCGATGGCCACGTTCTTCTTGCGCTTTTGCACCCAGCGGACCGCCCGCTCGGCGATTCCCGCCCGGCGGGCCTTGATCGGGCGGCCTTCGCAAAAGGCCCGCAGGTCATCGACCAGGGCCTGCGCCGTGGCATACCGCGACTGCGGCTCCTTGGCCAGGCATTTGAGGATGATCGTCTCCAGGTTGCGCGGCAAGCCCGGCCGCAGGCTGCGGGGCGGCGGCGGCTCGGCGGTGAGGATCTGCGAGATGATGCCGTGCGGCGAATCGGCCTCGAAGAGCGGCTTGCCGGTTGCCAATTCGTAAAGTGTCGCGCCCAGGCTGTAGACGTCGGTCCGTTGATCGACCGGCTGCTTGGCGGCGGAGGCCTGTTCCGGGCTCATATAGCGCGGCGTGCCCAGCACCGCGCCCGTCATGCTCAACGCCGCGTCGTCCATCCGTTTGGCCAGGCCGAAGTCGGTCAGCCAGACCTGGCCGGCCGGATCGAGGATCAGGTTCGAGGGCTTCACGTCGCGGTGGATCACGTTTCGCTGGTGGGCATAAGCCAGGGCCTCGGCCGCTTGCAGCGCCCAACGGGCCGCCGCGACAAGATCCAGCGGGGCTGCGTCTTTCTGCGACTCTTCCAGCACGGCCGCCAGGCTACGGCCTTCGATGAACTGCATGGCATAGTAGAACACGCCCTGTTGCTCGCCGATGGCGAAGATCGGCACGATGTTCGTATGGTGCAACTGGGCTACCGTCTCGGCCTCGCGCTGGAAGCGCTCCATGGCATCCCGGTCGGCAACGCCCGCAAAGCGGAGGACTTTCAAGGCTACTTTGCGTTTGAGCGAGAGCTGCCGGGCTTCATAGACCACGCCCATGCCGCCCCGGCCGACCTCGGCGACGATCTCGAAGTCGCCCAGCCGCGACGGGGCATCCGCCGCAGGCCGAGCAGCGCGGTGAATGAACTCGATGCCGGACAGGCACGGTTCCAACTGGGATGCCAGGGCCGGGTACTCGGCGAGGAGCTTTTGCGCGAAGGGGCAGTCCCCACTTCCAGGTCGGCCAAATATTGGTCGAGAATGCGAACGAGCTCTTCACCCGAACTAACCGCCGGATACGCAGCGGTAACGTCGCCAGGCGCTGCAGCATTTTCCGGCCCCTGAGTCGATTGATTGTCGGTCTCCGCCATGGGCGAAACTCCTTCGGCAGCAATATCCGAGGCAGAACGCCGGATTCCAAGACCGGCACAAAATGCCTCCTAAGAGTATAGGGCCGGGACGCCTGCGAGTGTCACGCGCAGAGCCGAAGCGCGGCAAATATCGTATGACTTCCAGGACCATCGGTCGTTTTCGCCCGAAACGGCTGGTTCCCACCTACAAAGTCCCGAGCAGTCGTGAAAATGGCGCGAACGAGGCTCAATCGGAAACGACAAAGCCCTCCGACAGATGGGGTTTCTCTTCGTTGCGCGAACGAGCGCGTGCCTGCGGAGGTGGGGCATGATTCTTTGGCCATCCTGTCGCCGGCCGCCGAGCATCTTTCGGGCAAATCGGCCGTTCGCGACGCTGAAAACGTGAACGCATCTTCGCGTTTTGCAAATATCTTTCTGAGGGCAAGAAATGGCCGAATTCCTCGGGAAAAGCAGGCCCGGCCGAGCCGCGGGCGAGCGGATGGTCCAGAAATCCGGGATGCCGAACTGTGTCAAATCGCCTGCTCACACGTATTATTATGGTGGATAGTTATAACGAATAACGTCCTAATACGGTAAATCGTTCTTTGCCAATTCGGTCTGCGACGCGGCAGGCAAGCCGCGTCGCGCAGGCCGGGGCAGCACGCGCAAAGCTGCCCCGGTCAAGGTGCAAATGCGCAGGCCGATGTGCAAGGTTCGGCCCGTTTGTTTGTTGACAGAAACACTTGCGGCAGGAAGATGCATTACAAAAAGGATGGCCGGTCCTCATTTTCCTGACGACCCAGAGTACCGGGTGCCACCGATCTTCCTGTCATTTACTACCGATAGGAAAAAAGAGAAGTTCTTGACTGCGTGTCCTGGCCGTTCGCGGTGAGAGAATAACGAAATTGCCTAACTTACCAAACAGTAGCCAAAAGTAACCAAAAGTAACCAAATATAGCCAAACGTAGCCAAAAGTCGTCCAAAACGTGGTCAAAATGGCCATGCCCTTGTGTCGATAGTGTCAATACTCGGAAGAGTGTCAAGCCGCGGTTTTCCCGCGGTTTTCTCGGTATCGATTCCGTCCGACGGTGAAATCAACTTCCACCAAGCGTGGTATAAAATGACGCCAAAACCCGAAGAACGACGTTGTTTTGGCCCGTTTGGCCCAAAATGCCCAAACCGCACCACGTCTGGGTGGCGAGGTGGACGGGCCGTCCGACTCTGGAAAACATGGCCCCATGCAGTTTTTGGAGTTTAGTTCTTACAGGGTAAGGAACAGTGTCTGCCCTCGCCCGCTGCCCCTCTCCCAAAGGTAGACGGGAGCTGGAAACCCTCACCCCCTGCCCCTCTCCCAAGTACAGGAGGGGGGAGTTGTTCGCGGGCAGGAACTGAGCTCGGCGCACCGTACGGCCCCACGCCCAATCCCAGAACGATCACTTTTTCGCCGCGCCCTCCGGTTCTCCTTCTCCGAACATCTGCGTCCAATACTTGCCCTGATGCCCCAATCCTTGGCGGTGGGCATTCTCCGCGAGCATGTTCTTGTGGTGGCCGGGGCTGAGGAACCAACCCTTCAAGGCATCGGTCGACATGCTCGAACCCATGTAGATGTTCTCTCCCGAGGCGGTCGTGCCGGCCAGTCGGGCGCGGTCCCAGGGGGTCTTCTTGCCCTCGACCGGGGATTCGTGCGCGAAGAAATTGCGGGTTTGCATGTCCGTGCTATGCCCGAAAGCGGCTGCGCAGAGCTTCGCGTCGTACAACAACGGCCGCAGACCGCAGGTCATGCGCATGGCATTCAACAGGTCCATGCCGCTGCGTATGTCGCCGGGGAACTGCGCCGCCATGGCCTGATTCCGGGCAAGAACCGCACGGGCTTGCTCTTCCTCGGGAGACGATAGTTCGCTCGACATGGTTCGTGCCTTTTGCAGATACTCATTGACCGGCAGCGGCGCATCGTGGGCCCACTGCTTCTGGAGCAACTCGAGGACGGCAGTCAACTGCCGCAACGATTCGGCGGCACGTGCGCTCTTCGCCGATTGGGAGGCCATCGACCTGGCCCGCTGCTGATAGGCCGCACTGAGCGCGTCGAGGGCCGGCAGGCCGACGTTGTGCAACTGGTCCTTCGACAAGTTGGGATCGTGGCGGAGTTCGGCCAGCGTCTTGCGAAGCTCCTCGATGGTGGCGTCGAGCTGCGAGGGCTTCTTGATCGAACGAAGCGTCGTCTCGGCGAGCTGGAATTGTTTGTCCACGAGCTCCTTCGCGGCCGCGAGGCCTTCGTCGCCGAGCGCCGCCAGTTGCTTGAGGGCCGCAGCCCGTTGCTCCGGTTTGACGCGAGCCCCGCGATAGCGGTCAAGTTCTTTGCGCACGGCCTTGCGAACATCGGCCGCCGGCGGCGAGTCGGAGTCCTTTTTCGCGTTCTCGCCGGCATCCTGCCGCGAGACAGGTTTCTGGATCTCGTCGGCAGACAAAAACGCGGTCAGGTTGAGGAAACCCAGTAGGCAGGCAATACGGCCGAAAGGGCCCAATCGATTGGCATGCATGTTCGGATTCTCCGGTGGATGGAGGAAAACGGGGGATGAATGATGTGGCGGGCAGATTGAGCAGTATACCAGGTTCCGGCGTAGAATGGAATTCATTCCGTTTGCCTGAAAAGGGCAAGACAACGGAATGAATTCCCCTGGTACCAAGGGGACTTCCCCAGTCACCGTTGTTGGGTCTCGCGCCACGGCCCGGTCGCAGGCCAAGACATGTCCAGCGGTTGCTTCGCGGTGATCGCCACGATCACGGGCAGAAGGAAGCGGCGCAAGGTGTCCACGACCTCGTTCAATCCGGTGCTCTCCGTATCGAGTTTGCCCTTGCCCAGGAATGCCCGCCATTGCAGCAGTTTGCGCGGGTCCCGAGAGAAATCGGGGGACAAGGCCAAGGGGGCCGCGCTGGGGACTGCCGTCCGTCGCCGCTGAAACGTGGCGCAGATCGCTTCGCAGAGCAGCGGTCCCTGGAAGTCGAATTGCCGGGCGAGGATCCACAAATCGTAAAAATCCTTCATGCGGCTGTTGGCAATGCCCAGCGTGACCATGGCGTGAAATTTCTCGGCCACGACCGATTCCCGCGAGTAGGCCGGCAACACGGGAGCGGGAAAATCCAGCAGCACCGGATAGGTCACCTCGTCCGCCGCGGGTACGACGACGTCGCCGAAGCCGACGTCGATCTGGATCGGGATCCGGGCGTTCTCCAGGCGGCAGGACATGCGCAGCCGCAGCCCTTCGTATTCCTGGTCTTCCTTGATCCGCTCGCCCTGGACCGATCGGGCGAGGAACACCAGGCCGTCGTCCTCCACCGGCAGGTCGCAAATCTCCTGGAATATTTTTTCGAAGCGGGCAATGGAATCGTCGCCACGGCCCAGCAGGTCGAGGTCGCGAGTCGGACGGTGCGGCTGGTCGGCCCAAAGCTGGAAGAGCATCGCCCCTTTGAGCACGAACACGTCGCGATGCGCCGACTGGCTCAAACGATAGAGCAGTCGCTCCAGGGCATAGCGGGTGAGCACCAGTTGAAAATCCTCGTGCTGTCGATGGGCCAGGTTCGTCAATCGCTGCCGTACCGACGCCGCCAGATTGACCGGGTGTTCCTTGCTCACGCGAGCGACTCCAGGTAAGGTCGCATGACGTTCGCCACGCGACAGATCTTGGCGGCCTGCCAGAGCTCGTCCATGGTCGCCCGCCGCTGCTTCCAGCAATCGCGGAGGGCCTCCAGGGCAACGTCGATTCCGATCTTGTTGCGATACTTGAAGCAGTCGGCTACGGTCTTGGCCGGGGTAAAGACTTTCACCGGCACGCCCTCGATGCGATGTTCCTCGATGCCTTGATTTAGCGCGTCGCCCGAGAAACGGAAGATGCGCAGGGGAAGTTCGGCGGAGGTCGGCCGCCAGGCCTTGCGATCGATGGCGAGCCAAACCTCGTCAGGGCGCCTGGGTCGTGAGCCCGTGGAATTGGAGGGCCGAAAGCAGGCAGACGACCCCGCTGGGAACGCGTTTGCCGACTTCGGCCAGCGTGCGGTTCTCGGTCGGTTCCGCGTGGGGCAGGACATAAAGTCCCCGGCCGATACGGCGCAGCAGGCCCGCCTGACAGAGCTGGCCAAGGTATTTTCGCGGGATGTCGTGTTCGTCGAGATCCCGCGGCCGAAGCACGGCGGATTGCCGGGCGAGTTTCAGGATTTTCTGCGTGGTGTCCGTCGGCATAGGCGGAGGGTGGCTCAATTCATCGGCAGTTGTAAATAAGTGCCGATGTTTTGTACCACGTTTTTTGGGCCGAGGCAAGGGCGTTTCAGACAAGAAATGGAATATAATCATTTCACCTACGCCGCATCACGATTGACAACACTGGGCTCGACCGCGAAAATGCCGTGAAGTCTTACGATACTTCAACGGTCACGTACCTGTTAGCGACCATGGACCAAAAACCGACATTCGCGTACGCGCAGTTGAACGCTCGAATCATGCCGCTGGATCGTGGCGAGCAGTACGAAGATCCCTTATCCGAGGCGTTAGCAGAGAATGGTCTTGGTGAGGTAACCGGCGGCGGTACTATGCAGTCAAAAAGTTGCGAGATTGCGTACTGTGGCATAGATATCGATGTATTGGATGTCGCAAAAGGTATTCCGTTCATTTGCGAATTCCTCACCCAGTGCGGTGCGCCCAGAGGTTCGAAACTCCAGTACGAACTGGATGGACAAAAGGTCGAAATGCCGTTCGGAATCATCGAGGGGCTCGCCATCTATTTGAATGGAACCGATCTGCCCGACGAAGTCTACAAACGATGCGATGTGAATGAAGTGGTTGCGCAGACCAATCGACTTCTCGGCGACCGAGGGGGGATCCGAGGGCATTGGCAAGGACCAACTGAGACCGCATTATACCTTTATGGTCGCTCGGCCGATGAGATGCGAAACCTAATTTCTGGCTACATGGCTGAGTATCCGCTTTGTCAACGGGCGCGGATTGAGACCATTGCGTAGGGCCAAAAGGAGAAATCGTTGCGTGACTATGAGCCAATTGCGCCTGCTGCTGATTCCGGTAGTCTGTCTTGTCGCTGGCCCCCTGGCTGATGACGAAGCCGCACGCCGTGCAGATGCTCGACGCGGGCGGCCATGCCTTGCCCGGCGCGGCATTGCGGTGAGGGTATTGGGAAATGCCGTTTGACCCCGAAGACATACTTGCCGTTCTCGATCAGTGCTGCGATTCATTCACGTTTCCGATGCTCGACAATGGATACGTCTACCTCGCAGGCACGCGGCTCTCGCTTTACCGCTCGGATACAGACTGGGCAATGGTGATCGACGTTTTCGGATTCTCGCCTCGATCGGGATTGCCGGACACCCACGTTTATACTTTCGCGAGTCGGCTCCACGACCGCGATCCGCCGGAACGCTATGTCAGTCGAGACGCCTATGACAGGTATCTCATCAACAACCCTCACAATGAATCGCGATTTGTCTGCCCTGTCCGCGAAGGTGCCTGGCAAGAGGCGGAGAACGGCGAGTTCGTCACTGATGGTTCAAAAGAGGTTATGGTTCGCGACCGAGTTGTGCAGCTGCCTTCTATCGATGAGTACGCGATTCATGGCATCGAGTTGGAACAGGCACCCCGAGTCCAGGTGTTTGAGCTCTGTCGCTTCCTAGCGGACATTTTGCGTGATGAGGTGCTTGCAACCGCGCAAGAACGACGCATCAGCGTGCTCCCTGACATGCTGCAGTTGTTGCAGCTTGAAGAATGGCATCATCCGAACGTCGTGGATGAGAACGAACGGCCGAGCAGATCAGAAACATTTCAGCAGCTCGCCCAGGTTCTCGCTACCGGGAACGTGAGGATCTATCGGCCAATGCGGTTACCCAACACTCATTGGCGGAACTGGCCGGAGGGTGGCAGGTTGTAGGCGGCGAACCGCTTCATCGTTGCGTTCCCGGTTCCGCGTTCCGCTGCTCGCGCTACCTGGTCAGCGCATAGGCCACGATCCCACCGGCAACGGCGCCGCAGAGATGCCCTTCCCAGGAGACGTGAGAACCGAGTCGGGGCAGCACGCCCCAGAGAAGCATTCCTCCATAGACGAATCCCACGATAACAGCGATGGCGAGCGAAACGAGTCGTCCTTCTAGGAAGCCGGACAGGATCAGGAAGGTAATTAGCCCAAAGATCAGGCCGCTCGCCCCGATGTGGATTTCCGCCCGCCCCACGAGCCAGAGCAGCACTCCGTTCAGCAGGACAATCGCGACAACAATCTCCCACGACCGGGCCTTGGAACCGGCCAGAAGGGCCAAGAGGATGAACAGCGGAAACGTGTTGCTCAGGATGTGATGCAGATTGGCGTGTAGGAAGGGCATGGCCGGAATCCCTGCCAGCCCGCGGAGCGTGCGGGGGACGACGCCGAAGGAATTCAAGCTTGGAATGAATTGACTGACGACGAACACGCCCCAGATAACGCCGATGAATACGGCAATGCCAAATAGTTCTTCCCGGATCGGGTGGGAGGCGTCTTGCATGGTTGGTTCCCGGCAATCAGGTTGCTCTTGATTCAGGCGATTAACGTCGTCGGCGACGGCCGACGAAGCCACCTCGAATCCGTTCATGGTAGCGTTGCCGAACGTGGTTGACAACGAGTATTCCGGGGTCGCGACCGTTCTTTCCCGACGTTGGAACAGGCATGGCCCGTCTATTCTCCACGGGGGCGGCGATTTTTCCCCGGATCGCCGGCTTTGCGCGGTCACTGCGGTCGTTTTTCATGCTAGATAATCTTGAAAGCAAAATGGTTCCGCAAGGCTCACAATCGCTACAACCTGAGAATCGCTCATGCTCGTTATTGCCGGATTTGTCATGGTCATTGGATGCGTGCTGGTCGGTTTCGCCTGGTCCGGCGGCAAGATACCGGCGTTGATCCATCCCTCGGAGATTCTCGTGATCGGCGGGGCCGCCTTGGGCGCCCTGCTGGTCATGTCGCCCAAGAAAGTCCTCATCGACGTGATCAAGGGGGTCGTGCAGTGCTTCAAAGGGACCCCGTTCAACCGCGAGGCCTACGAGGAGCTGTTCAAGCTGCTCTACGATTTGTTTCGCCTTGCCCGCCGCGAGGGCCTGATCGCCTTGGAGCAGCACGTATCCAACAACAAAGAAAGCGAGATCTTCAAGAAGTATCCCCGCATCGTTGCGAACCATCACGTCGCGGAATTCATCTGCGGCGCCCTGTCGCCGATCATCGAAGGGACCGTGAAACCGGAGCAATTGCCGATGCTCCTGGAGACGGAATTGAAGGTCATTGAAGAGGAGCACCATGCCAGCGTGGCGGCCCTCACGAAGACTGCCGACGCCCTGCCCGGTTTCGGCATCGTGGCGGCCGTATTGGGGATCGTGGTTACGATGGGGTCGATCGACGGGCCGGTGGAAGAAATCGGCGAAAAAGTGGGGGCCGCCCTCGTGGGGACGTTCCTGGGGATCCTCCTTTCCTATGGATTCACGGGCCCCTTGGCAGCCCGCATGGATTTCCTCGGCGCGGCGGAGATGAACTTCTTCCACACGATTGCCACGGTCATGCAGGGGTTCGTCAACGACTTGCCTCCCAAGGTGGCCTTGGATCATGCGCGGCGCGGCGTGTCCACCGAGTTTCGCTTGCATCGCGAGGAATTGGATAAGCTCTTCGCCGAAGTCGAGGCCTCTTAGCAAGGAAAATCGTCTGCCGGCGGAGGTGCGTTCCAGCGCTCGGCGGTTGCGGACAAAAACGGAAATGGGGTAAACGAAAATGGCAGGCCACGGCGGCGGAGCTTGGAAAGTTGCTTATGCGGATTTCGTGACCGCCATGATGGCCTTTTTCATGGTCATGTGGATCACGGCCCAGAACAAGCAGATGAAGGTGGCCGTGGCCCACTACTTCAACGATCCCTTCAGTTTGAAATCCAAGACCAAGGGCCCCAACACTGCCGGTTCCGCCACGACTGGCTCCTTCATACCCGGCTCGAAGAGCCTCATGCTCTCGAACAAGGCCGCCGATCCGGCCGGGGTGAAGCGTCCCAAGAACGTTCCCAAACCCACCGGACGCAAAATCGAGGAAATCGGTCCGAAGGCTTGGGCCGGCGAGGGGAATCGATCCGGCGGCGTGGCCAAACCGACCTTGTTCGTCTTGAACAATGGCAAGGAACAAGTGACGGGCACGGTCTTGTTGTTCGAGGAGTCTTCACAGGAGCTCAGCGACAAGGCCAAGAAGCAATTAAACCAGCTTCTTCCCCTCTTGTCGGGGAAGCGGCAGAAGATCGAACTCCGGGGCCATGCCCGGCACCGTTCGGCCGGGGGTGAGCAGGACGTTCTGGCAGTTGTCGTACGCCCGCTGCATGGCGACGATGAAATATCTGGTGGAAGCGGGCATCGAGGTCGATCGGTTTCGGCTGAGTCAAGCCGGTCCAAATGAGCCGCACACGATTTTAGAGGGCGCGGAGAACCAGACGCAGAACTCCTGTGTCGACGTTCTTGTCTTGCCCGAGTTAGCCGAGGACTATTTTGGCTCACGTACGGAGCGAGATGCTCTCATTCGCGGTCCTTGAGAGGGGCCGGTGGTCTGGCATTGAACCTGGGCTTGTCGTACAATTCGATTGTGATAGACTAAGAAATCGAGCACCAGTAGCTCAATTGGATAGAGCATCGGTCTACGGAACCGAAGGTTACAGGTTCGAGTCCTGTCTGGTGTACTCCTAAAGCCGCAAACCGTATAGGTTTGTGGCTTTTTTCGTTTGTGGATTCTGTATCCAATCTTGCGAGTCGTCTGGTTGTATCCAATTCCGCCTGTTTCTTGGAATTGGATACCGTGTCCAAATGCCATTCATGGCTGAGTTCTGGGCGCTTCTTGCGAGCATGTCCCATGCGCCGCCCCCGCGCCGACCGTAGCCCCCTCGCACGAAACCCCGAGACCAGCCTCCGCCCCCCCTTGTGTGCCAAAACAGTCTAAGAGTCTAAACTTTTTTCGACCGCCCGCCAGGCGCAGCGACTCCGCCCGTCGCCGCCCGTCCACCTCAAGTCCCTTGGACAACGCATCCCCAAGACCGCCGGCAGCCCACCTCAGTCACCCGCTTCGGGGGCGATCGCCGAGACCGCGAAGGCCGTTCGCCGTCCGTCCGCAGGCCGCCGGGCAGCCTGCGTCTTCGGAGTCCAACCTTCACCGTCTCCGCATCACCTTGGAGATCGCGCAGACAGAGCGACGCACCGAGGAGGAGGAACCCATGGTCGAGGAGGTTAGTCGTAAGGTTGTCACCGAACTGCGGTGCGTCTGGCGGGAGCAAACCATCACGCCAAATCAGACCTCGTGCCAAGCCCTTTGCGATGAGTCGATCGCGGAATCCGGGTTGGGTGAGGTTGCGAATGCGTTCGGCGAGTTCAGCGGGGTTTTCCGGCATGGAGTTCTTGGAACAGTGTCTCGATGAACGTGGAGTGGTTGGCTATCACGCACCCCACCAGTTGACACGAAAAGTCCGACACGGGTGTCTCGGCGAGCTTCATCAAGTAGCGCATTGGATCGTTGCCCGACAGCGTGAAGACCATGTGGGCGACGTCTTCGGTGTTGAGAGCCCGCGTTTGCAGTTCTTCGAAGATCTCGGTTTCGTCGTCTCTTCCCTGTTCCCTCAGACGGGCGGAGATGAAGGCGAGCGAGCTGGGGTTGGGACGTCCGGAGTGCTTGCTGAGTCCCGCCGCGGCTTCAGCAACAGTTGCATCACTCAGCTTGGCGCGGCTCTTCGACTCCACTTTCAGCAGATACCAACGGTTCTTGGCACCGCGAATTGCGATGACATCGTTGCCTCGCATGGCGACGGTCCGATCGTCCTTCCATCGCAGTTTCTTAATCGGAACCGAGTAATCAGTACACTGGTCGACATACTCGGTCGCAAGGATTTCGCCAAAATCGCCAGAGCGCAGCCGCTTGCTCGTCGGGAGTTTATTGCGCACGTAGGCCAGTGCTCGATCGTAGCTTCCGATTCGCTCGATGATGTCCAGGCCGGCTAGGTGGTCTTTGACCGTCTCTCGGATCACCTCGTCCAGTGTCTTCCTCGATCCGGGCACTTCCCGTAGCACCAGTAGTGCGGGCTTCTGAGCGTCCGGTTGAGACGGCGTGAACCAGTGTTTCAGGAAGTCGCTCATAATCGTGCCGCAACGTTGGGCCGCCCCCCCTGTGCTGTCCACGCTCTGCCTGCCTCAATCCGCCCCTACAGCTTGCTTTCATCGTCTTGCCGGTCGTTCTACACAAAGAAACATTCGAATTGTTGAATCAAACGAACCGCCCGACCGGGTTGCACGGATTTGCGGATAAGTTCTCGCAGTCAAAGGTTGGGAAGAGCGACGTGCTGCTGGCAATCCAACCTCGTGCGCTGGCTTGGCGCCCCTTGTCGCTAGACTCGCTGCGAATTGCGGTCCGCGCACGATTGCTGACGGTATACCAGGGAGACGGGAAAATGACTCCGGTCAGTACCTCCGCCCCTAGCGGCGTTCCTGCATCCGTGAGACCGTTGCTCGCGAACGCGGAGAAGCTCGGCGAGTGGTGTTCGGCGATGACTCTCTTTGAGATTGGCACAGTCCTTAAGGTGGCGTTCTAATGAAGTTCCAGATTATCAAAATTGTTCTTTGGCCGCGGAATCCGTCCTTCCCACCGCGGGAAGTTGCGATTCGGCCGGGGCGCTAAATGTCATTAGCGGCGCGTCGAAGACCGGAAAGTCCGCCATCATCCTGATCATCGACTATTGCGTAAGCGTCAAAGAATCGCCAGTGCCTTTCGCAGCCCCAAGTCCGCTGCCGGGCCACGGTGCAAGTTACGATAATCGAGACGGGCAAGACTGGCGGCGCGTTGGCGTGGTTCCCAGGATTTCCCGTTGAATCCTATAGAAAGGCCCGGCGGGGCCTTCGAGCCTCTTTCCAGAGACCCTACCAGACCCGCCGGGCCTTGCGGTTTTGCCCTGATCCGGCACTGGCCGGGTCGGGGGCGGGACCTTGTCCTGTTCGGCGGACGTGTTCCAATCTCCGTCGAGCTAGGGAGGCACGGAAGCCCAGGTTGTTGTTGCGGTTCCCAGGCTCGTTGTTGTTGCGGTTCGCCGAACGGCAGTTCCTGGCGTCGTTGTTCCAGCTCCCGCCCCGGTTCACGCGGTTCGAGCCTCCTTCGGACAAGACCCCTCGATGCTTTCAAGGACGCGGTGGCGGAACGTCATGCTTTCCGCCCGCCTCACGAACGCCAACAGCGGCTCGACGTGCCGGGCAACTTCCTCCTCCGTCCAGCGACCGCTCATGTAGTTGTCCTGGTACTGGGCCATCTTGTGGCGGAAGCGGGTCCGGCTTCGGGCGGCCAGTCGGACTCGCCCGGGATACACGCGGTAGCCCAGGAAGGTCATCCCGCGAGAACATGCGTTCAAGCAAACCGGTTTCATCTCCAACTTGAGTGCGCCGCCGAGAAAGTGGGCGATCTCGTTGCCGAGTTGCCGCAGCCGCTGTTTCTGCGAGTCCCACACGACGAAGTTGTCCATGTAACGCACGTAGCGATGGCAGTGCATGGTCTCCTTCAGGTGATGATCGAGGATGGCCAGGTAGTGATTGGCAAAGAACTGGCTGGTGAGGTTCCCGATCGGTACGCCCCGGCCCGGCGACGCCGCGTGGCTGTTAATGACGCCGTCCAAAAGGGCCAGCAGCACGGGGTCCTTAAACCGGCGGCTAAGCAGCCCCTTCAGTACTTCGTGACGGATGCTGTCGAAGTATTTCCGCACGTCCATCTTCAAGTACCAGTCTCCGCGCCGGGAGAAGCAGGCTGCCCGAGCGATGGCTCCGTCCAACCCCTTGCCTCTTCGGCAGGCGTAGCTGTCGTGGATCTGGTACGACTTGAAGTGAGGCTCCACGACGTTGATGATCGCGTGCTGCGCCACGCGGTTGCGGAAGGGGGCGACGCAGATCATTCGCTCCTTCGGGTCGTAGACCTTGAACGTCCGGTAGGGTGCCCAGGCCACGGAGGCGGAGAACAGTTTCTTGCGCAGGATACGCAGCCGCGCATCCAGATCGGCACGAAAGCGAAGGACCTCCGCCTTCGCCCGCTTGCCTCGGGAGGCTTTCCAAAACGCCAGCCGCAGGTTGTCGGCATTGGCGATGCGTTCGATAAGCTCACCCGCCCGTTTCATCTTTGTGCCCAATCCCTACTCGGACCACCGCGAGGAAAGCCTCCCCGTACTTTTCGGCCTTGGCGTCCCCAAACCCGTTGATCGTCTTCAATTCGGCTATCGTGGCGGCGCGGTTCTTGGCCATCTTGGCCAGGTGTTCGTTGGTGCAGACGGCGTATACCGGGATCGCTTCCTTCGCAGCCAACTCCTTGCGGGCCTCCCGCAAGCGGACGAACACCCCAAAATTGTCCGCCGAGAGGATCTCTTTGTAGTCCACACTGCGCGGCCCCCCGCTTTTCCCTCCGGTAATGGGCCGCTCAATAAATACTCCACGCAGAAGCACCAGCAGGGCGTGTCGCCGTTCTCGACCAACTCCTTCTGCACGGAGACGGCGCGATTGGACCGCAGGAACCGGTTCAATTCCTCCTCCGCTCCCGTATCCCCCGTCGCCGGGATCGTAAATAACTTAAACTGCATTTCGCACTTTGCTCAGGTGAACAATACGCCGACCAAACTTCGCCAGGGCTTCGCCCTGGACCGAGGAACACCTTGTTCTGCACGGTTCACTCACTCCGCCTGTGCTTGCCCGGCTACGGCCCGGCTGCGCTTCGGGCCTACGCTCGGACTGCGCACCGGCTTCGCTCGCTCTCCTTACTTGTCCGCCGGAACTTGGGAGGCACGGAAGCCCAGGTAGATGATGCGGTGCCCAGACACGACGTTGAAGCGGGACGCCGAACGGCAGTACCCGGCGTCGATGCTCCAGCTCCCGCCCCGGCCCACGCGGATCGAGCCCGCCGAAGGCCCCGTTGGATCGTCCGTTGGCGACTTCGTATAGTAGTCCGCGCCATACCAATCCTGCGCACCACTGCCAAGCGTTTCCGTGCATGTCGTAGAGCCCGAAGGCGTTGGGCTTGAACTTTCCTACGGGCGACGTGAACACGTAGCCGTCGCTGGCCTTGATTGTCCCCTTCCAGTCCGGGAACTTCGCCTTGGCCGTTGCGTTGGCCACGTTCGCCACCTTAGCCAGTGTCTCGGGATCGTCGCCGCTATAGTAGCGGGTTGTCGTCCCGGCCCGGCAGGCGTATTCCCACTCGGCCTCCGTAGGCAGTCGGTAGGTCTTGCCTTCTTTTTTGCTGAGCCATTTGCAGAAGGCCACTGCGTCGTTCCAGCTTACGTTGACCACCGGGTGCTCGTCGGTCTGCTCGAAACCCGCGTTCCGCCACGAATAATCCTTGTTGAAATCGAACGTCTTCTTCTTGGCGTCCCATCCATAGGCCCCCGGATTGTCGCCCTTCTCCGCGTCCGTCTTGTAAGCCGAATCCTTGACGAACTGGCGGAACTGGCCCCGCGTCACATGATATGTGCCCAGGTAGAATGGCTTGGTAATCCGCACCCGGTGCTGCGGATGCTCGTCCTTGAAGAAATCCGCCGTGAGAAAATCCATGCCGTAGTTCTTCTTGAAGAAGGCAGCCGTTTCCTCCGCCGACTCACCGCTGCCCATCTTGAACTCGCCCGCCGGGATGAGAACGAGTTCCATCTTCACCCCACCGCCCAAGTCTACCGCAACCTTCTTTGGCGGCTCTTTCGGCTCGCTGAAAGCGGTCCCCGCCATTGCGAAAAGCACGATGCACCCAATCAGGACGTTTCTCATAACGTGTCCTCCCATGAGAGATTTTACTGGCCTGGCGATGCTCGCGCCGAACCACGATGGCGAATGGACCCTGCCGAATGGTAGGAATCTTGAGCAAACGCAACTCGCCCTGATTTTATCGCGGACGCCGGACACTGGGAAGAGTCCCTGGAAAAGCCGCCTATTGGGCGGCGGCAAGCCGACGTGCGGCCCGCTTCCGGCGACGACGGGCCTGGGCTTCACGGGATTCTTCTTCCCGCTGTTCCAGGCGATGTTCGGGATGAGCGGCCAGCCAGCGATCTGGCAGCAGAGCTTCCAAGGCGGCGGTGTCGCCAGGGGCAATGGCTGCAATCCGACGCAGCACGTCGGTCAGATAGGGCCACACGTCCACACAGTTTCGCCGGGCACTTTGCACCAGGGTGTAGAGCGTTGCCGCCGTCTTGCCGCCGTGCTCGCTTCCGAAAAACAGGTAGTTCTTGCGACCGATGGCGACAGGTCGCAGAAGCCGCTCAATCACATTATTGTCTATTGGAATGTTCCCGTCGCTGGTATACCGCACGAAGGCATCCCAACGGTTCAGCACGTAGTCGATCGCCTCGGCCAGTTTCGCCGTGGGCCGCAACGTGGGCCGCACTTCATCGAAGCGGGCCTTCATCTTCGCCAGGATCGGCAACGCTTCCGCCTGGCGTAATGCGCGGCGATCCTCCGGCGACATCTCCTTCGCACGGTCTTCGATGTCGTAAAGCTGCTGCGTCCAGATCATGGCCTCGTGGACCAGCGGGTGGCTGGTCGCCGGAATCGCTTCCTCGAAGCCCCGCCGACCGTTCGCCCAACACGCCACGTCCACAAGGCGACCTGCCGCCTCGCGCACGAGCGAAGTGTAGACGATGTAGCCGTCCGTTTGAAGATAACCACGATAATCGGCCAAGACTTCCCTTGGCCCATTGCGACTGCGGCTGGGTCGGAAATCGTAGAATACAAACCGATGGTCAGCATCCCCGGCGTAACCGCTGAGGTATCCCGTGATCGCCTTGCCGTTGCCCGGCTTGAGCATCTTCACCTCCGTTTCGTCGGCGTTGATGACGATGCTGGCAAGCACGCGCTGATGGATCAACCGTTCCAAAGGCCGCAAAGCCTGGGCCGTCCGACTCAACAGCCCGCAGAGCAGTGCCCGCGACAGCCATCGTTTCAGTGGACCCAGCAGCAGTTCCTGCTGCCGATAGACCGGCAAGTGGTGCAGGAACTTCCAGGTCACCAGCGAAGCCAGGATGCTCGGCCCGAAGGGGCTTTTCTCCACGGCCTGCGGCGGCCTCTCTGTGGTCTGCATCTGCGAGCCGTCGTGGCAGTGGGAACAACCGTAGGTGTACCGCACCTCTTCGACCACATATATCTTTGCCTCTTCGATCTCCGCCCGCTTCGTGATGTGGGTGTGAATGATTACCCGCTCGGCCCCACAGCAACCGCAAGGCAATTCCTCCGGTGGCAACGGATACTTGGTCTGCCGGTGTTCCCAGAACTGCGGGAACTCGATCCTCGGTCGTCGTGGCTTTCGCTTGGCCCGAGGCAGCGGCGAGTCCGCATTGGTGTCTGGCTGAGTGGTCTCCTGTTTGGTATCCAGTCCCTCGACGGCTTCGGGCACGAAGAGCAACGTCTGGTCGGGCGAGGGAGCGTACCGCTCGCGGCGTTGGCCGAACATCGCCCGCTTGAAGAATCGCAGTTGCTCAGCGGCCTTCGCCAGTTGCTCCTGGTATGTGGCAGCCATCTCTTGTTGCTGCGCCATGACCGTCGCCTGATGTGCGATGGTCTCCTGCTGCTGGGCGATGACGGCCTGCTGATCCGCAGTTGTCTGCTCCAGATCACGAATCCGTTGCTGGCAGGTCGCCAGTTGATCGGCAAGAGATGGACATCCTTCTTCCATGCACAGTGATACGCTGGACACAGCGATTTGGTTCTGTCGGTATCAAAATTTTTTTCGGGGTGGCGTCATGCACGACGCCATCGCGGACGACGCCGCACACTCGCCAAGTCGATGCCTTCCAAGATCAGCGTCAGATCGCTCACTCGCATCTCGATTCCGGCAGGCGAAGTCGATCCGTCCTCACACACAGTCCTCGCAGCCTTCGGTACTTCAAAGGTTCCGCCTTCCAATCGCTTGTACCAAATGACGAGGCCGTCGCCCGCAAACCACAACACCTTCACGCGGTCGCCACGGCGGTTGAAAAAGAGAAACAGATCGCCCGACTCTACCTGCTGGCCCAATTCTCGCTCCACGACTCCAACCAGTCCCTCGAACGACTTTCGCATATCGGTTGCGCCGGTCTTGGCGAACACCCGCAGGGACGAAGGCAATGTCAGCATGGTCGTGTCCTTCGTGTTGCCGGGGCCGCCGAAAGAGCAGCCACCACCGCACCGATCGTCTGAGCGTCACAGCCTTGAACCCGCAGCACGACGCCGCCGGGCCACTGGACTTCCAGCCTTCCCATGTCGGCCTTGGGGTCACTGACGATCTGCACGGGAACCAGGGCCTGGTTCGCCGATCCCCGTTCGATTCCGCACCGGGATCGCCGCAGCCGCCGTTTCCAGGCATGAAACGAGGCTGGAGCCAGCCCCTCGCTGGAGCAGAACCCCAGAATGCTCTCCCCACTCGCCTGCTGACGCCCAATAACTTCCCGCCAATACCGCCGCCGATCTGCACTCCTGGCCTTCGCCATCGCTTGGTCCTCTGAATGTCGCTGGATGAATCGTACCCACGCATTCAGCCTACCACGGGCCGCAAGGCTGTCGATTTATTGACGTTTACACTATTGCCTCGGTGCGGAGCGATGCGCGATTCCCGTAGAGACGATTCGTAACGCTTGTAGTTGGTTTGGATTGGTTGTCGAGACGGTGGATGGCCAGAAGCTCTTTGCCCGTCGTGAGCCTGGCGGTCAGAAAACAACCGGTGAAATGTTCGCGGCTGAGGGGGATACTGTTGAAGTTCCTGAACAGTGCCCGACCAAGAATTCGACTGCCGATGCGGTCAAGGCGCGACTCGACGAATTGTCCGGCCTCAGCCGACTTGACTTCGACCCCACGCAAAGCGGGGGTGGATTCAAGTTCCGCCCGAGCTTTCGCGATCTGATGGCTTTCGCATTCCAACCGCAGAACATTGTGGCAAATCCGGATGTCCTTTTCTTCAAGGCAGACACATACGAACACCGCGAGAAGCTGAAGACGATCTTTCCTTACGTTCTTCAGGCGATTACGCCCGACATACTGGCGGCGCAGCACGAACTGGAGTCTGTCCGACGTGAGTTGACTCGAAAAGAACGGGAATTGGAGAACCTCCGGCAGGTCTCCGAATGGCTGGCAGAGCTACGCTCGCAGGCTGTCCAGGCTCGTGAGCTTGGTCTGCTTGACGAACCAATCCCCGAGAATGCCGAGAGATACCAACTACTGGCGCTCCTGGAAACGGCCGCTCAACGGCGAGAAAGAGTGACCCTGACATCGGCAGGGATTGCGGAGGCAATGGCCGAGATTCTATCTCTCCAGAAGGAGGAGAGGCTGGTCGATAGTGAACTCCAGGCTCTGCGCCGAAGGCTTGCTGAGATGTCGAAACTCATGGATAATGCGAGTCGCTTCAAGGATGCCTTGGCTAACGAAGCAGTCCGCCGTGCTGGCGGCTCCAGGCGTCGATTTCCCAAGCGATTTGTCCTCGGTAGAAGTAATCGGCCACCAGGCGAAGGCCGCGCCGCCGGTCGCCACCCAATGCCTTTTCCGCTTCGATAAGCCGGCGGAGCGTTCCGGCCAGATCGGCTTTCCAGCCCGACCGTTCTTGCTCCAGGAGCTTCAGCGCCGGCTGCACGGTCTCGGCGAAGGTCAGCGTGACGTAGCGGTCCAGCGCGGTCAGGCAGGCGTCGAGGGCCGCGGGGACGGCCGCCGTGGTCGGATCGCCACGGCCGGGGATGCGGCCCCCCTTGTGCTTCTCGAAGTAGTCCACGGTCGCCAACCGCGGTGCAGCCCCTTGCCCGCAGAGGACCTCGACCACGTTTCGCTTGGCGTCGAAGACCATGATCGGCACCTCGCCGCCGAAACAGAAGTTCTGCGCGTCGGCCACCGAGAGCACCAGAAGGGCGGATACGGCCGCGTCCACCGCGTTGCCCCGCGATAACATCTGGAGGGCCGCATCCGCTGCTTCCGCCTTGCCCGCCACGACGGCCCCATTCTTGCCGCCCGCCTTCCAGAAGTCGGTCGGCTGGCCGCCGGCGGCAGCCACGGCGACCAGCACCACGCTTGAGAATACCCACGCAACTCCACCAAGTCGCCGCAGAAGCATCGCCGTACTCCTCATATCTGTAGTAATGGCCCGTGCCACAAAAGGAAACCCGCAAACGCAATACCTTTGACGAAAGCCCCGCTCGCTATCCGGTGACACTTCCACCGGAGCACGGCGTCATTACCCAGACCGTCATCTGGAACGTCTACAGCGGTCGGACGACCGACAAATTGCGCCAGTAATCGAAGAGGGTCTCCACGGAGAGGACTCCGCCGCCCAGGCCACTCTTGTTGACTCCGGCATACGGGACACCGTGGGGAAAGAGATTGTGGGCGTTGATCCAACTGTTCCCGGCCAGCATGGCTTCGGCCACACGGCAGGCCCGGGTCAGGTCGCTCGTCCACACGCTGTTTGCCAATCCGTAGTCCGTCCCGTTGGCCATCCGCACGGCCTCTCCCTCGTCCGCAAATGCTGCCAGATAGGCCACGGGGCCGAAAATCTCTTCTCGGGCGGCGACATTGTCGAGCGAGCCCGCCAGCAGCGCGGGCTTGACGTAGAACCCGTCGCGGCCGGGAACCTTGGCTTCTCCCCCTTCGAGCACCACGTCGGCGCCCTCCTTGCGGCCTCGTTCCAAGTAGTTGAGAACTCGCTGTCTTTGTTTTTCGTTGACCACCGGCCCCATCTCTGTCGATGCGTCCATCTGGTGGCCAATTTTCACCTGCCTCAGGCGTTCGGCACAAGCCGAGACGAACCGGTCATAGATCGGGCGATGGATGATCCACCGCGTGGCATCGCAGCAGACCTGGCCGGTATGGAAGGTGATCGCCTGGACGAGCTTCTCTACAGTCCGATCCAGGTCGGCATCGTCGAACACGACGGCCGCCCCCTTGCCGCCCAGTTCCAGCTTGACGGGCACCAGGTTCCGCCCACAGGCCGCCGCAATCGAGCGACCTACCTCGGGCGACCCGGTGAACGACATGCGTTTCAGGCCCGGATGAGCGGCCAGCGCGGCGCCGGTTACGGGGCCATAACCAGGGACCACGTTGATTACGCCGTCAGGGACACCCACTTCCCGAGCCAGTCGAGCCAAGTAGATCGCCGACAGAGGCGTGTCCTCGGCGGGCTTGATGACTACGGTGTTCCCGGCGGCCAGGGCCGGAGAGATGTTCCAGCCAATCAGCAGAATCGGGAAGTTCCACGGGAAGATGAAGCCGCACGGTCCCCAAGGCTGTCGGGTAATCCATGCCTCGTGTCGGGCCACAGCCAGCGGGTTTCGGCGCTGAACGTGCAAGGCCAGATCAATGTAATAACGCAGCGTGTCAACGAAGTTCTGGACGTCGCCCTCGGCCTGGCCGAAGACTTTTCCGGCATCGAGGGCCTCGATCTGGGCGAGGATCGGCTTGTGTTTTTCCACGGCGTCGGCCAGCCGATGCAGCAGGACGCCCCGTTCGTTGGCCGCCATCGACGCCCAGCCAGAATCCGAAAAAGCCGTGGCCGCTGCACTAACCACCCGATCGACATCATCGGGTTGCATCGCGTAGACCGTGGCCAGCGGTTCCTTGGAGCCGGGGTCGAGGGTGGTCAAGGTTTCGCCATTAGAAGATTCGACATCTCTTCCCCCGAACACCCCCTTCAAGGGACCTGAATCAAGAAACTCCCTGACTTCCGGCAGGCAATGAGCAAGAAGTTGACTGGCCATCGCGGTGACTCCTTCGTAAAGTGGCCCATGGTCTGATCAGCGGTCGATCGCCGCCCGGTGAGGAATTATACCAGGATCACACGGTATGGGGCCTGGGCACCTACGAGGCCGCGGGCATGGCGTTGATCGTCGCGTAGCTCTGGATCGAAGCGGCCCCGCCCGGCAGTATCGGCTTGCCAAGCGAGTTGTCAGCGGTCTGGTCGACGGATACCATAAAATGCCTTGGCGGCGTTTTCATCAAGCAAAAGAACCAAGGGCAGGAGGATTCGATGAAACAGCGGCATCTTGGCAGCCAGGGGTTGACCGTTTCGGCCATGGGCCTGGGCTGCATGGGCATGAGCGAGTTCTACGTTCCCGGCGACGAGGCCGAGTCCATTGCCACGATCCATCGGGCGTTGGAGCTAGGGATAACTTTTCTGGACACGGCCGACATGTACGGCGTAGGCAAGAATGAGATCCTCGTCGGAAAGGCGATCCGGGACCGGCGCAGCCAGGTCGTGCTGGCCACGAAGTTCGGTAATGTGCGGACGCCGGACGGCGGCTGGGCGGGTGTCAACGGGCGGCCGGAGTACGTGCGTCAGTGCTGCGATGCTTCCCTTCAGTGTCTCGGCGTCGAGCAAATCGACCTCTATTACCAACATCGCGTCGATCCGAAGGTGGCCATCGAGGATACGGTGGGGGCGATGGCTGAATTGGTCCAGCAGGGGAAGGTCCGTTACCTGGGCCTGTCGGAGGCGGCACCGACCACGATTCGCCGAGCCCACGCCGTCCACCCCATCACGGCCCTTCAGACCGAATACTCGCTGTGGAGCCGTGAGCCGGAAGACGAAATCCTCTCCACGGTACGCGAGCTGGGCGTCGGCTTCGTGGCCTACAGTCCTTTGGGGCGAGGCTTCCTGACGGGCCGGTTCCAGCGGCCGGAGGACATTCCCGAGGATGACTGGCGGCGGAGGATGCCGCGGTTCCAAGGCGAGAACTTCCAGGCGAATCTGCGGCTGGTGGAGCGGGTCAAGGAAATCGCCGCCCGGCGGAAGGTCACACCAGGCCAGATTGCCCTGGCGTGGCTCTTGGTCCAGGGCGACGACATCGTGCCGATCCCGGGAACCAAGCGGCGGCACTATCTGGAAGAGAACGTCGCGGCCGTAGAGATCGAGCTGAACGCAGAGGACTTGCGGTGGCTCGGCGAGGCGATACCCCGAGGTGCGACCGCCGGACAGCGTTACCCGGATATGAGCACGGTCAACCGTTGACGGGCCACCGAATACGAGCGGCTCGTGCCCTGCTTCTACCTTCGGCCCGGCCTGGAAAACTACATTCGACAACCTCAAGGAGAAATCTAATGGACGCCCTACATGCCACGGCTTACGCATCGATTTTGGCTTTATGTAGCATGTCGATCAGGTAGTTCGGATCGAGGGCACAGGCCATTCGCTTACACTTCGCACCACGTTTGAGAGTTTTGTCTTGGCGAAGCAGGCTTACCGCGAGGCGACGCACCGCAGCGAAGTTCACAGCCCCCTGGCGATCCTGCTGCCGCCGCATGTCCTCGCTAAAGGCAATGTCTAACACCCAATGTTGGCTGTTCTCAATGCTCCAATGTTTCCGGATCGCATGAGCCAAGGCTTTGGCACGAGGTGTATGGCTGCTCACATACCAACGAGTTTCCCAACTTTCCTTTTCCGTTTGGGTGTTGCAGGTGGTGACCACGGCCAACGTGCGAAGATCTTTCCAATGCTGGCACTGGGGGTGATCTTTGGGAATCTCCACCACATGGACGTTGCGCATTGTGACGCGGCCGTGGGCCGTCTCGGTAGTCTCACACTCGTCGTGCTTCAGACCTGCGAAATCGTTGTCGATAGCGTCCACGTACAGTTGCTGCATGTCCTCTTCCAGTCCCGGCTGATTCCCCTTCATCGCCAGTACGTAATGTGCACCTTTCCCGCGAATTTCCGCCGCGATTTCCTTCTGACAGCCCATCGCGTCGATGGTCACCGTACAGCCGCGAAGGCTCAGCAACTTCAGCAGTTCGGGAATCGCCGTGATCTCGTTCGACTTGTCCTCACAAGCAATTTGCCCCAACGTCAAGCCGTTCTCACTCGACCAGGCGGTCACCAAATGTAAAGCCGCTTTGCCCGAACGTTTCGCGAAGGAACGCCGCATCGTCTTACCGTCGATACCCACCAGTTTCCCACCGCTGGCCTCGGCAGTGCTTGCGTCCATTGGAAGATGCATGCCGCAAACTGCCGGCGGTCCAACAGCCCAAATACACGACGAAACGTGTCGTGCGAGGGAATCCCGTTCGACAGCGTAAGAAATGTTTTCAACCAATTGCACCGCAGACGGCCAAAGGTCTCTAAATCCGTCCAGTCATCCGCCCCACAAAGTACCGCCAGTATCGTGATCGCTATGATGTCAATCAGCAAGTGATCACAGGAAGCCGTTATTCTCGGGTCTTTCAAATTCACAAAATGCTGTTGTAATCCTTCGACAAACGCGCGGGCTTCGCCATCCATGGCCGGCCGCCTCCAAGAGAGCTACGAGGCTCCGCGGCGTCCCTCGCCGCAAACTTCCACCTCGCTTCGGCTGTAAAATACCATGTCTTCGGCACTTATGTCAAGAAATCCATGCGTAAGCCGTGCCCTACATGCCATCCGCACCCGTCGCAGCATCCGTGTCTACCAGGACAAGCCCGTGCCCGAGGAGCTGGTCCAGCAAATCCTTGCGGCGGCCATGTATGCCCCCAGCGCGGGCAATGCTCAGCCGTGGCAGTTCGTGGTTGTCAACGACCGCACGCTCCTTCAGCAAATCCCCACGGTCCACCCGCACGCCCTGATGGCCGAGCAGGCCTTGATTGCGGACCTGGTGTGCGGCGACTTGAACATGGAGAAGTATCCGGGCAACTGGCCCCTGGACTGTGCGGCGGCGGTGCAGAACCTGCTCCTGGCGGCCCACGCCCTCGGGTTGGGCGGCGTCTGGACCGGAGTATATCCCGACCAAGGCCGCATGGAGGGCTTCGGGCGGTTGCTCGGCCTGCCCAAGCACATCATGGCCCACACGCTCGTCGTCCTGGGTTACCCCGCGGAACAGGTTCCCGCCGAAGATCGGTATCGGCCGGAGCGGGTCTACCAAAACCGCTGGCCACAGAAGGGCGGATAGATTCATGGTGGATACGGTCTTCAATCCGGTGGAAAACCCGGCATGGGGAAACAAGAAACGTAAACATCATTCTCGGCTGTCCGAACCGCTGTCGGTACTGCTATGCAAGGGCCGCGGCCAAGTGCCGTGGAAGGATTCGCGACTTTGATGAGTGGGGCACGACGTATCACGAACTGGCGAAAGGGAACAAGGTCAAGAAGGGCTGGAAGAACCACGGCACAGTTCGGTTTCCGACAACCCACGACATTACGCCCAAGTTCCTTGAGGAGTGTGTCGGCGTCGTCCGCAATCTCCTGAAGGGCGGAAACCGCGTGGTCGTATGCAGTAAGCCCCGGCTCGACTGTATCAAACGGTTGTGCCAGGAGTTTGCAGACAAGCGAGCGGACCTTCAGTTCCGATTCACCATTGGGGCGATGGATGACGATATTTTGGGCTGGTGGGAACCGGGTGCCTCACGCTTCAAGGAGCGATTCGACTGCCTGAAACTCGCCTTTCAGCGTGGCTTTAAGGTCAGCGTGAACGTCGAGCCGATGCTCGATGCCCCCAATGTGTTGAAACTGTTCCGAAAACTCGCTCCCTACGTCAACGTCTTCATCAACATCGGGATCATGTGCAGCATCCGGCGTAATACCGTGCCCCGAACCCAAGAAGAGGAAGCCCAGGTTCGTCGGATTGAGGAGAACCAGGCCGTCGATAGAATCCGTGCGATCTACGAGAAGTTGAAGGGCGAGGCGTTGGTGCGGTGGTCGCCCGAAATCAGGGAAATCTTGGGGATTGAGAAACGCAAGCCGTGTGGCTAGCAACTCTGGCATATCGAGGGCAGTGACGAGAAGAACCCGCCGGTGTTTGATGGCCCGATTGCCATAGCTAAAAGAGAGCGTGCGACGACCCTGCTGCCGGGCACCAAATCAAGCCATTCCCGCCCGCGCCCGGAGCATGATGCCCCGAGCGCGAGCAGGATCGGAGCGTCATTTACGCCCAGGCGTCTGCCGCTTGCCCTTGTCGGGCCGGATTTCGCCCGCGTGGATGCTGCCGGCGATCAGCGCCGCCGCAACGACGCCGAAGACCAGCCATGACCCGGCCAAGCCGCCGACGATGGCGGCCACGCCGAGGGCACGCACGATGTGATGGCGATTCAACTTTTTTCTTGCGCCACGATATTCTCCTTTGTTGTGGTGTCGATGATTTCCTAGATGCTGTCGGGGCTGCCGTCTACTTTCTGGTTGACCGGATGGCCCCGAGCGAAACGAGAATGGCAAGGCCAAGCGGAATCCAGTGTCCCCAATCGCCGAACATGACGCTCATCAAGAGGCCGACTCCGATAATACCGCACACGATTCCCATAGCCCCGGAAGATCCGGGAATTTGATTACGCATAGATTTCCCTCTTGCGTTGTTGATTTCCACATCCGAAACGAACAGTCGGCGGTTGAAATCGTCATTTTTTGCGATCTCCGCCAAAGGGTAAGAAAACAAGTAATACTGGGTGGTTGTCGTGCTCAAGACGGCCACCGGGAGCGCTCGCCGTGGAGGACGAACGAGACGCTCCCGGCAGCCGTGTCCAGGGCAAGAAGGGAGAGGAGGCCCTGGGTTGCCGATCAGAGAAAGTCGGCAGAAGAGATGGTCTTATGGATTCAGACCGCGAGGGCCGCGGGGCCTTCCTCGCCGCCGATGAACCGATTCCAGTTCTCGGCCAACTCCTTGCGAAGCTGCGAAATCCTGCCGGCCGAGACCCTGAACCTCTGGGCCGCCGCAGTGGTCGATTCACCGTTGGCGAGGAACTCGGCGACACGGCGATCGCGGCGTTTCAAGCTGTCGAGCCAATCGCTGAAGTCGATCCTTGTGCGGACGATGTCAGCGGGGCCAGCCGTCTTGCCCTCGACAACGACCTCGCTCCATTCCTGTTCGGTGGGGTCGTAGTGGTCGAGTCTCTCCATGACGACGCCCTTCACGCGCTGACAGTAAGGCGACGAGACATCCTTGCAGTTCATCTTGCCGCCCACCAAGCGGCCGTCCTTGATCTGGGCGACGGCATAACGAGCGAGCACGGACGGGTAGGCGAGATCGGTCTTCTTCAGTTGGACCAGACGGCGGAAGGCGACAAGGGCGTTCGCGACGGTCTCCTGGATTTTGTCTTGCCGATCCTGGCCGCGGACGTGTCTGAACGCGATCTTGGCATGCTGGATGATGGCCGGGAGCATGGCAAGAAAGAGCTTTTGCCAGCGGCGGCGGGGTGCGGGCGATGCGGGACTGGTGGTTGAGGTGGGGGTGGACATTCTTTCTCTCCGATAGGTAAGGCGCCCGAGGGGCAACTCTGGGGTGAGATTGGCCATTCCGCGACATGCGGATGGCCCCGATGCTCGCCAGCAACCTCGATACCGATAGAACGGACGATTCGAGGCTTGGAAGGCCGCTGAGAGGCAGCCTTCCACAAGTAACCAGCCGGTGAGCGATTATGATGGCACGTTTTGCCCAGAAATTTAGATATTGGTGCCGTTCGGCGGCCCTGGCGAACGGGCAACTCGTCATGGTCGCGGAAGTCGGGTAGACTGGCCTTAAAGGACCAACAAATGAAAAAACCATTGATTACAGTCTTGCTGGCAATCCTAACGATCGCTCCACTGACCACATTGCTCGCCGCCGAGCCCATCGCCGCGTTTACTCCCGGTGCCCGAATCCTGTTCCAAGGCGACTCGATTACGGACGGTAATCGAGGGCGAAGTGCCGACCCGAACCACATTCTGGGCCACGGCTACGTTTTCATCATCGCGGCGAAGTACGGGGCGGCGTTCCCCGATTTGAAGCTCGACTTCATCAATCGCGGCGTCAGCGGCAACACCGTGCTCGACCTGGAGAAGCGTTGGCAGAAAGACACGCTCGACCTGAAGCCCGACGTGCTGAGCATCCTTATTGGCGTGAACGACAGCGGCAGGGGCGTCAAGCTCGATCAGTACGAACAGGTCTACGACAAGCTCCTCATCCAGGCCAAGGCGGCGAACCCCAAGCTCAAACTCTGTGCTTTGCACGCCGTTCGTGAAGCCCACGGGCAAGATCAGCGAAGACATCCGCAAGCGGCAGGAGATCGTCGCCAGGCTTGCGAAGAAGCATGGCGCGGCGTTGGTGCAGTTCCAGCCCGTCTTCGATGAGGCAGCGAAACGTGCCCCGGCTGACTACTGGATCTGGGACAACGTGCATCCGACCTATCGCGGTCATCAGCTCATGTCCGACGAATGGGAGCGCGTTGTCCGCGACTTCTGGAAATAGACAATCGGCTGGAGCGATAGTGTGCTCCAAACGCTTGGTATGACAAGATGAGCTACGCGGCGATGCTGGGGAAAGGAATTGACTGTGAAGTTCTACGAATACAAGACGCTTTGGGCGGAAGTCCATCAATGCAAGTCAAGCCGACCAGCGGCGTACACCTGGCTGGCCGTGCTAACACTGGGGATGATCGCAGTTTCAGCCCGTGCCGCCGACGTGAAACCCACGCCTCCAGGGAAATCTGCCGCTGATGCGCCGATCGTTCTCCGCCTGAACTCACCGCTGGACTACCAGGTGTTTCAACGGCGATCGCGACTGCGAGGTTCCGTGCGGATAAGAGGTGCTGCCGAGGGAGACTGCGATGCGATTCAGTTGCGGTTGACCGGCAAATCGCTCACAGCCGAGTTGCCCGGTGACTGGCAACCGCTCCAATTCGATCCCAAGAGCCGCGAGTTCCAGGGTGACCTTCGCACCGCTGCGGGCGGCTGGTATCGAATCGCGATAAAAGGAACTGGCGCAGCGGCAAGGTGCTGGGCCTTAGCGCGGTCGAGCATATCGGCGTGGGTGAGGTCTTCGTCGTGGCCGGAAAATCGAACTCGTCCAACCACGGCTCGCCGCGTCAGCAGACGGTCACTGGCATGGTGGCTTCGTTTGGCGGCAGCAAGTGGGTCTTGGCTAACGATCCGCAACCGGGCGGTAGCGGCAACGGGGGCAGCTTCATGCCCGCGTTCGGTGACGCCTTGTACAAAAAGTATGGCGTGCCCATCGGCATCGCCTCGGTCGGTGTGGGCGCCACGAGCGCGCCAGTGGCTGCCGAAAGGAGAGAGGATGAGCCAGCGGCCGACGATTTACGCCTACGTCAAGGCGGTTGGCCCCGGTCAATGGGAATCCACCGGGCAACTTTTTGACGGATTTATGCAACGAATCGAATGTCTTGGCCCGCATGGCTGTCGCGCCGTGTTGTGGCACCAGGGCGAGTCGGACGCCGGGCAGGCCCGTGGGGGCTATCCGGCCAGCGTGCAGATTACTGGCGACCAGTATCGGCAGTTCATGGAGAAACTGATCCGTGCCTCGCGGGTGCGCAGGATGGGAGATCCCTTGGTTCGTCGCGCAGGCGACCTATCATAGCGAGCAGGACCCGCCAGACGAGGAGTTTCGCGGAGCGCAGCGGGCGCTGTGGGATTCTAAAATCGCCCTGGAAGGCCCTGACACTGACGCACTGCGCAAGGAATGTCGCGCCGGGGTCCATTTCAACGCCAAGGGCCTGCAAGCCCACGGCCGCCTTTGGGCGGAAAGGGTCGGCATTTGGCTGGATAAGACTCTCCCCTGAAGAACCGGATGGGAGATGCGGTAGATGAGACTCGCCTGGGCGACTGACATCCATCTCGATCATGCCACTGAATCTGCGCGTCGGAGGTTCTGCCAATCCGTCAACGAGCGAGCCGACACAGTTGTCGTCACCGGCGACATTGCCGAGAGGCACATCCTGGGCTCGGCCTTGTCAGCGCTAGCCGAGCAGACGGGTCAGCCGGTATATTTCGTCCTCGGCAACCACGACTTCTACCGCGGCTCGGTCGCTGCTACGCGCCGCCAGATGGGCTACGTCGTCAACGACACCCCGGGCCTCGTCTACCTGAGCCAGGCCGGCGTGGTCGAACTGACGCCCAGCACCGCCCTGGTCGGGCACGACGGCTGGGCCGATGGCCGGCTTGGCGACCTCGTCGGTTCTGACGTGATCCTGAACGATTTCCTACTGATCGACGAACTGAAGCACTGGCGGGACCATCACGCGCTGGACAAGCCTGCGCTGCGTCAGGCCCTTCAAGCCTTGGGCGACGAGGCGGCCGAATACCTGAGAAGTGTCCTGGCCCCAGCGGCAAAGCAGTATCTCAAGGTCATCGTGGCCACGCACGTTCCGCCGTTCCGTGAGGCGGCTTGGTATCAGGGTCGTCCATCAGCCGACGACTAGGGGCCTACTTACGGTCAATGCGCGGGCCACGGCCAATAATCTCTTAGATCCACGCCTTGTGGATCAACCAGGTCTTGACGCCCTGGGTCAAGAGGACATAACAAAACAGCGTCAACGCGAGCAACGGCCAATAGAGCGGTGGCAACGGCGTGAACCCAAGCCACGGTCCGATCGGCGAGGAGGGCAACCAAACCCCAATCGCCATGATGACTGCGGTCATAGCCATCAATGGCCAACTGGTGCAGCTCTGGAGGAACGGGATGCGGTTCGTGCGAATGACGTGGATAATGAGCGTTCTGGGTCAACAGGGATTCCACAAACCAGCCGGTCTGGAAGAGGGATGCGTTGGCCGGGGTCGGGTCCCAGCAGTGGAAGACGTACAGCATTATCAGGTACGTCGTGTAGTCGAAGACCGAACTGCAGGGACCGATCAAGAGGATGAATTTTGCGATTTCGCCCATCTCCCAGGGGTGGGGCTTGGCGACCTGTTCCGGATCGACGTTGTCCGCGGGAATGGGGACTTGCGAAAAGTCGTAGAGCAGATTGTTCGTCAAGATCTGGCGGGGCGTCATCGGCAGGTAGGGCACGAATGCACTGGCCCCCAGCAGGCTGAACACGTTGCCGAAGTTCGAGCTGGCGCCCATGCGAATGTACTTCAGAATGTTGACGAAAACCTTGCGGCCTTCCTGCACGCCCTGTTCCAGCACTAGGAGGCTCTTCTCCAAGAGGATGATGTCCGCGGCTTCCTTGGCGATGTCCACGCCGCTGTCGACGGAGATGCTCACGTCGGCGACCCGCAGTGCCGGGAAATCGTTGACCCCGTCTCCCAGGAAACCGACCACGTGCTGCTTGCTCTGCAAAGCGCGGATCACCCGCTGCTTATGCACGGGAGACAGGCGGGCGAAGAGCGTGGCATGCTCGCTTGCCTCGGCGAGTTCGGCATCTTTCATGCCTTCCACCTGGCAGCCCAGCAGCACGCAATCCGTCGGTAGCCCGACTTCCTGGCAAATCTTGCGGCCCACCAACTCGTTGTCGCCGGTGAGGACCTTGACCGCGACTCCGTGGTTCTTCAGGGCCAAAATGGCGGGGGCCGCGGAATCCTTCGGCGGATCCAAGAAGGCCACATAGCCCTTGAGCACCAGGTCGCGTTCGTCGTCTTTGGAATAGGCTGCCTGCGGCGGGACGTCCTTGTAGGCAATCGCCAGTACGCGGAACCCGTCCGCGCTCAGCCCGTCACAGTACTTCTTCAATTTCGCCATCACCAGCGGATCGACGGGCTGGACTTTTCCCTCCACCTCGAAGCGGTCGCAGCGCTGAAACACGGCCTCTGTGGCGCCCTTGCAAATCAGGCGGCGGGTTCCCTCCGGCGTCTCGACGACCACCGACATCAACTTCCGGGAGAAATCGAAAGGGATTTCGTCGATTTTCTTGTGGTCCGGTACCGCGTGCTTCTCGTGGATCTCCTCAAACTGCAGGATCGCGCGATCCAAGACATTGCGAAGACCCGTCTGAAAATGGCTGTTGAGATAGGCCAATACCAGGATCCCTTCATCCTCCTTGCCTGCCACGTCGCAATACCGCACCAGATTCACTTGGTCCAACGTGAGCGTGCCGGTCTTGTCCGTGCAGAGCACGTCCATGGCGCCGAGATTCTGAATCGAGTTCAGCCGCTTGACGATCACCTTCTTGCGCGACATGGCAATTGCGCCGCGGGAGAGACACACTGAGACGATCATCGGCAGCATCTCCGGCGTGAGACCCACAGCCACGGCCAACGCGAAAAAGAACGCCTCCATCCAGTTATGTTTTGTGAGCCCGTTGATGAGGAAGACCAACGGGACCATCACCAGCATGAAACGGATCATCAGCCAGGTGTAGCGGGTTACGCCCTTGTCGAAGCTGGTCGGCGTCTCCGGTCCGGTGATTCCCTGGGCCATGGCGCCCAGGTAGGTCTTGAATCCCGTCTCGACGATCACTCCCGTGGCCGCGCCGCTGGCGACGCTGGTGCCGAGAAAACAGGTGTTCTTGAGTTCCAGTAGCGGCTTGGCGGCGCCGTCTTCCTTGGCGTCGAACTTTTCCACAGGCATCGATTCCCCGGTCAGGCTGGACTGGAGGAGGAACAGGTCCTTGCAGGATACGATGCGGAGATCGGCCGGAATCATGTCGCCTGCCGCGAGCTGGACCACGTCGCCGGGGACTAGTTGGCCCAGCGGCAACTCCCGAGGTTTTCCATCGCGGAGCACAGTCGCCGTTGCGCTGATCATGGCCTTGAGCTTTGCTGCGGCATTGCCGGCCCGCAATTCCTGGATGAATCGCAGGGCCACTCCCAGGACAACCATGCTCAGCATCACGATCGCCCCTCCGGTATCCCCGGTCATCAGCGAAATGGCCGCCAACAGCAAGAGCAGAACCACCAGCGGGTTGACGCAGGCCCGGGCCAAGAGTTTGATGTGCCGAAATCGCTGTTCCTTCGTAACCACGTTGGGGCCGTGCTGGGAAAAGCGGCGGGCGGCTTCGTCCTCGCTCAGGCCCTTGTCGCTCGTTTCCAGCCGGCGATAGACCTGCTGGGCATCAAACTTGGCGACCTCTGCGAGCAGGGGCGAAACCTCAATCGGCTTCGACGGCCTCCGCAGAGCGGTCAACAGGTGTTTTGGCAGCATGAAAGTCGACATTTTCAATGCCTTACCGGGCGATGTATCCACCGTCGATCACCAACTCGCTCCCGGTCACGAACTTCGATTCGTCCGACGCCAGGTACAGGCGCCGTAAGCCACGTCGTCAGGCTCTCCGATATGACCGAGAGGATGAAGACTGTCGAGATGCTTGCGGTACTCTTCCGCGCCATCGGAAGACCGTTGCGCCAAGTCATCGACCAGGGGTGTCGCGATGAAGCCCGGATGGATCGAGTTGACCCGGATTCTGTCCTTGGCGTAGAGGAGGGCGTCGGTCTTGGTCATCAACCGGACAGCCCCTTTGGACGCATGATACGGAGGGACGTCCGGGGCACCGACGATGCCATAGATGGACGACAGGTTGATGATGCTCCCGCCGCCAGCCTCTCTCATGTACGGGATGGCGTGCTTCGCGCAAAGGAAAACGCCCTTGACATTGACGGCCATCACCCGCTCCCACTCTTCAACCGTGATCTCGTGCGTCGGCTTGTCTGCGCCGCTGATGCCGTCGTTGTTGACCAGAACGTCGATGGCCCCGAATCGGTGTCGGACCTCGGAGAAAGCCCGTTGCACATCGGCCTCATTTGTCACATCGAGATGCCAAAACTCGGCTACTCCGCCCTGCCCTTGAATCTGGCCGATCACTTGTTTACCCTCTTCCGCGAGAATGTCGGTCACCGCCACCACGGCCCCTTCCTTGGCAAAGAGAAGGCAGATCGCCCGGCCGATGCCAAGTGCGCCTCCCGTAACCAGGGTGACTTTCCCCTTGATTCGATCCATGGGACTGCCTCCGTAACTGCAAGGGGTGCTCGTATAAACTGATGTAGACACAGCGTCGATAAACCGGTTATCCTTCCGTTTATCCGAGCAACGCTCGGATACCAAATGTCAGCACCGTTGCCTGAGTTAAGTTCCGGTTGCGGAAATGTTTCACGGAGGAAATGTCATGACCGCACAAGTCACTCGCCAAATCAAAGATTCAATCACCATCGAGGTTACCTTGCCGCTGACCGGCTCCATGCTTCAGGCCGAGGAAGCGATCCAGGATGCCCTCAATGAAGCCGGCCTGCTTGCCACCGAGGAAAAGCTCAAGCGGTTCGATACCGATGGAAGTCCGATTCAGCTTGGTTCCGTCCGCATGACGAGCAAGGGGCAGTTCACCCAAGATTATGAAACACCTTACGGCAGCGTCGCCGTGCCACGGCATGTCTACCAAACATCCGAAGGGGGCAAGACATTCTGTCCGCTCGAAGAGAACGCCCGCATGATTCTCAACGCCACGCCAAGATTCGCCAAGATCGTTTCCTACAAATACGCGGAAGCCGGAGCCGATGCTGTTGTCGACGATTTGCTGGAATGCCAGCATCGAAAGATTTCCAATCGATATGTCAAGTCGCTTGGCGATATCGTCGGCGCCTATGCCGTTGCGAAAGAAGAGACTTGGAATTACGCATTACCAGAGTTTGAGCGTCGGTGCGCCTCCATTGCGATCGGTGTTGATGGAACATGCATGCTCTTGCAGGAGGACGGGTAGCGGGTGGCAATGACCGGAACCATCGCGTTTTACGATGCCCACGGGGAACGTCTGCATACGATTTATACAGGCGCGACTCCGGAATACGGGAAAGAAAAGTTCCACGCGAAATTCCAGCGCGAAGTGGATCGGGTGAGGGAGGAGTATCCGAACGTGCCGTATATCGGTCTCGGTGACGGCGCAGCGGATAACTGGAGCTACCTGAAACCCATGACGGACCAACAGACGTTGGACTTTTATCATGCGAGCGAGTACGTAGGCAAGGCGGCAGTGGTGATGTTCAAGGGAAAGAAAAAAAACGCAGAAAGAGAAGCGTGGTTGGGAAACCAGCTTCATCAATTGAAGCACAAGCAGGGAGCGGCGAGTCGTTTGCTTTCGGTGCTGGAGGAATTCGTTTCGACGACGCTGCTGACAAACGCGGAAGATGCGAAGACGATCATGTCGACGATCACCTACGTCCAAAACCAGAAGGGGCGGATGAACTACTCTTATTCCGTGGAACGGAACTGGCCGATCGGCAGTGGAGTGACGGAAGCGGCGTGCAAGACATTGATCAAGCACCGGTTATGCAAATCGGGTGCGCGTTGGAAGGATGATGGAGCTCTCGCCGTGTTGTCGATACGCGGGTTGCGACTCACCCCTGGCCGCTGGGAAGAGTTCTGGCGAAACATTGACCAATATGGCTGCGCCATACTCCCCGCGTAACATCAGCATGTACGAGCACCCAGTGCGACTGTTGGGCATGGGCGTCAGCGGTCTGGACGAGACGGGCCAGGTTCAGGGCATGCTGTTCGACGGCGAGGATCGGCAGAAGCAGAGCCGGGTGGACGCTGTAGCCGACGAGATCAAAGAGCGGTTCGGGACGGGGGCGATTCGGCGAGGCAACGGCTGGATCGTAGGGTGGAATCCAGGCAACTCTGGATAAGGCGGAGGCAACCGATGTGGCGGACGCCGCACGGACAGGCTATCTGGCTGGCCACCGAAGACCTACCTTACGGGGAACATTCAGACCATCGTCGCAATCACTGGCCTGGCGGTCCGTTACCCGGCGGCCCATCGCCTTGGTTACCTGGGGGGCCCTTGCCCGGCGGTCCGTTACCTGGACCATTACCCGGCGGTCCATTGCCTGACCCCATGTTACCAGGCATCCTTCCGGGTCCGTTGTTCTGCATCATCTGAGCTGCGTTCTTAGCCGCCGCTGCGGCCGCCGTCAAGGATTGCATTTTCTGCGTTTGTTCGGGCGTCAGTAGGGAGCTGGTCTGTTTCCGCGCCTGCTTGATAATCCTCTCCAAAGTATGGATCTGCTTCTTGCTCAAGCCGAGTTGATCCTTCGCGGCCAACACGGCCGTTGGATCGCTTGGGTCGATCTCCAGGTTGGAGAGCATTTGCCCTAACGACTGCAACTGACCCACCATGGTGGCTTGAGGGCCGTTCATCATTCTCGGCGGCATGCCCGGCCCTGGGCCGCCTTGGGGCGGGCCCCTTTGAGCATCAGCCACTCGCGAAAATGCGGTACATCCAAGGACGGCAAGACAGGCGACCGCCATCCGAATCAGCCAGGCGTTTCTTCTCACTTTCGGGCTCCGTTTGAGCAAAGTTCGTTTCGCGAATACAAAGTCTATACGGAATCTGTGAAGCTGTCAACGAAATGACCCCGTGGGATCGCTCGCCGAGAGCACTACGCCGTGCCGGGATCACACGTCCGGCAAGTGACTTTACGGGGCCTGAGAGCAAGAACGGCGGTAAATGGCAACCACTCTTTGAACTCGCGGCCTACATCGTGGGCGGTTCGCCGGAGAAGCGGGGCGTGGTGTCGGCGGCCAACTACGTCGCCCGCAAGTATGGTGTCCACAGTGTTACATTATGAAAACGACCTTGAACCTTTACGTCCCGGTGCTCTTGTGTCTGCTGCTCGCCTCGGCGCTCTGGGCGCAGACGGGTTCTTCGGCACCGCCGGCGCCCAGACAACTAGGGAATCCATCCGTGGAAATGGTCTTGAAACTGAGCCGGAGGCAAGCATCCTCGTTTGCACGCTTGGCCCTCAAGGGTATTCAGAAGGAATACCCGAATAAACCGGAACACGTACTCAACAGCGAGACCGACATCCGGGGACCGCGGGCGTTGCACCCCGCGTTCTATGGGTCGTTTGACTGGCACTCGTCGGTCCACAGCCATTGGATGCTGGTGCGTCTAATGCGATTGTTCCCCGACCTGCCGGAGAGTCCGCAGATCCGCGCCGTCCTGGCGAAGCATCTGACTGCCAAGAACCTCCAGGCCGAGGCCGACTACTTCGCCCAGCCGAACCACCAGACCTTCGAGCGGACGTATGGCTGGGCCTGGCTACTGAAGCTGGCCGAGGAACTACGCGGCTGGGACGACGCAGAAGGTCGGCAGTGGTCTCGGAACCTGCAACCGCTGGTGGACGCGATCGTGTCGAGGTATCTGGCCTTCCTGCCCAAACAGACCTATCCGATCCGTAGTGGCGTCCACCCCAATACGGCGTTCGGGCTGTCATTCGCCCTCGACTATGCCAGAGCGGCGGGCCATAAGTCCCTCACGGACCTGATTGAAGAGCGGAGCCGGTTCTATTTTGCGGCCGATGTTGGGATTCCGGCAGCCTGGGAACCGAGTGGCGCAGACTTCTTCTCGCCCAGCCTGATGGAGGTGGACCTGATGCGACGGGTGCTGCCGCCGGCCGAGTTCCGCGTGTGGCTGGGGCCGTTCCTGCCGGACATGGCCCGTGGCGAACCCAAATCGCTGTTCACGCCGGCCGAGGTGACAGACCGCACTGATCTGCAACTTGTGCATTTGGACGGCGTCAACCTAAGCCGGGCTTGGTGCATGCGGAGCATCGCCTCAGCACTACCCGCGGACGACCCCGCCAGGAAGGTGCTTGCCGATTCGGCCACTCGGCACGCAGAGGCGGCACTCCGTCACGTTGTCAGTGGTGAGTATTCCGGAAAACGCTGGCTGGCTTCGATCGCGGTGTACCTGCTTTCCCAGCCGTGAGCGGATCAAGGTAATGTTCAAGAGCTACGGCCTAGATCTTGGCATGCGGGCCGAGGAAGTGGTGGCGCATGCACACACCCCTGGCCCAGAAACTCCGAACCAGAGGCGTTCTGTTTACAACTCGACCTTTTCGACCTCGGCCACAAACCGGCCGCCGTCGTCGGCCAGGAAGGCAGCCACGACGCTGAACACGGCGTCACTGAAGCTGCCGATGTTCAGGATGTCGCTGCGCTCCGGGGCCTGGGTGATCCTCTCAATTCTGGAGCGGTACAAAGTGGACGTTGTCTAGCAGGATTCTCACTCCTTGCGGAGGCTCAAGCAAAAAGCTCAGGTCGGCTCAGAAAGCCGCCGGCAATGACACGTCCAGCGAGACGGGCGTCCAAGTGGTGCCCGACCGGATCGCCTTCTGGTTTCTTAGCGGCTTGCCATCGAAACTGCCCTCCAGCACGAGAGTCAACTCCGCCGGCCGTTCGGCTTTCACGGCGCACTTCAAGCGGTGCGGCACACCAGTAGTAAACAGCAAGGGCAGGTGCAGTACCGTGTGTCCGCCGATCGCCGCCGAGTACGAACCGGCTTTGGCATCGTGGCTTCGCTCGGGGCAGGAGAGGGAACTACGCTGAAGAAAAACCGCCTCTTCGTTCTCGAAGCCGCCCCACATCGCGGCCCCATCGTAGTCCATCGGGGCCTGTGGATCGTACAGGCCATTTTGGCGAGAATCGATTCGCACCAGCGGCGTCGATGAGATGAAACCATCGCTGTCGATCACGTTGCCCCCGACGTAGTAGGCCAGGGGCGAATGGGGCAAGTCCAAGCTGCACTTGCTGCCGTTGAACTTCGCCCGGAGCCTCTTCCAACAGCGACTCCCCCAGTTCCCATCGTCGCCGTAGCTGAGGATCAACTCGGCCTTGGTGACCCTGCGCGGCCCCGAATAGTTCCAAACGGCCTCGACTCGGCCAGACGATTTCTTCAGCACTAACTCATCCACAACCAGTAGCGGCGGCGTGCCGCGGAGGTGCGCATCCAGCCAAGTGAACACCTCGTTGTCCAGCGGCTCGCTCAGGGCATGGTTCCATCCAGGCAAAAGGGCCAGATGTTTGGGTCCAGTTGCCATATCGTAGGTTTTCATCACGGAGGGCATCCAGAAAAAGACGTCGTTCGTCCCGGTGAACCAGCCGATGGGCGTCTTGCGGTTGGGCAGGCGAATCGCGGGGTCGAGGGTTGCCTGCCAGCGGCTAAGAAACGCCGGGTCTTTTGACGAGTGGCCGGGGCCGCCCCACCAGCCGCAACCCGCCGTGAGGTTGCCGGCGCCGAAAAAGCTGGCACCAACCTTCAGCCGAGAGTCCAGACCGACCATCAGCGTTGCAAAGAAGCCGCCCCAGGAGCTGCCGGCGATGCCGATCCGCTCGCGATCCACCTCTGGCCGGGTCTGGAGATACGACACGCCGCGGAGAAACGCCACTGCGGCATGGCAGATACCGGCAGCGCGGGGGTCCGTACCCATGTCCATGCTCACCTCATACTGGCCCGTCCCCCGGTAGCCCTTCATGGGGTACTCTACGCACAGCGCTGCATAGCCCCGCTTGGCAAAGAACTCCGGCCACCACGTGTTGGCGGGGGCCAGGCCAGGCATCGCCCAGACCACGGCCGGCAGGGACTTGCCGCCTTTGGGATAGCTGAAGTATGCGAAGACATCGACGCGCTTGGGGCCGTCCATTTCCGAGCGGTAGAGCACCTCTTCGCTGACGACACCGCCCTTTTCCGCTTTGGCCAGCACCCGCGCCTCCAACGGCGGGGCCAGGATCGCCGCCAGGTCAAAGACAGGGTCGGCTCGCCCAGCAGCCGGCAAGCCGGCATAGCACAGCAAGATCAAGGCATGGATGGCCATGGCGGTTCCTCTTGCCTTTCATCGCAGGGCGAGCACGTCGGCCACGTCCAGATCGAGAATCAGCGCCACCCGATTCTCCTCTTTCTTCGACTGGACCTTTGCGCCGCTGGCAAGGGTCACGCTCCGGGTGAACGGCAAGGCGTCGAGTCTCACCTCCAGATCCTTCACGGGCTTGCCACTCCAATTCACCAGCACGACGACCGCCCCAACCTTCGACTCGATCCATGACGCCTCGACCAGCGGCTCGCTGCATGTTACCGGCCGGGCAGTGCCCTCGGCCACCGAGCCAATCAGCCGCGCGGCCACCTCGTCGAACCGGCTGGGGATGAAGTGGCTCATCGAGTCGTCCGTGGCGCCGCGATCTACAGGCCGTAAGGGGATCGCCGGTCGGAAATAGGCGAGGCCGGGGAGCAGGCCGCAACATCGGGTTTCTCCCTTGCCTACCTGCCGCGCAACCACGGCCGGCGAGCCATCCGCGAAGGTTCCCTCAATCCGAACCGCCGGGCCGGCCTTCAGCTTGGCGACTGCCCCAATCGCGGCCAGCGACCGCCCGGACCAAGTCACATTGCCGATCGTTCGGGCAAAGGGGAGGTCCTGCTTGATGAAACCGACCTCCGAATCCTTCGGCACCACCAAGGAGATGGTCTTGATGTCCAGCAAGCCCCGGAGCAACTGGTTCGGCCGGTTGTACTCGTCGAACATTCCCGCGCCGGCGGTTGCCAAGAGTTTGCCGCCAGCTTGGACCCAGGCGGCGATCTTGGCCGAGGCCGCCTGACTGACGTGGCGGTCGGCCAGGTACAAGACCCTATAGCGCGCCAGCGTGCCGTCCAGCGCATCCTGTTCCACAATGCAGTCCAAGGGCAGTTGCTGGTGAAGGATGGCGATGTACACGCCCGCTTGGCCGCGCCAAACGAGCCGTCGTAGTCGTCCCAGATGTCGGCCGTTTCACTGAACCAGAGCCCGGCCTCGGCCTCCCGCCGTTGGCCGGCCTGGACGATGTCTTCATACGTGCCAAGCTCGCGGAACGTCCGCAGGACCATAGCGTACATGTCCGGACTGCTGACGTGGTTCTCAGTGTACGCGGCCTGGACGGGACGGAACTCGAATAGGTCCACGATCTTCATCCCGTGCCCAAGGGCGTTGTGGAACATCCGCCCCCAGGCGGCGGGCGTATTGCCGGGCCAGTGCGGCATCACATAGTAGAGAATCTCCCGGTCGGGTTTGCCTCGCAGGCCGGCGCGGAACAGGTCGAGATTGATGCCGTTCATCTGCTGCGAGCCCATCGGCACGCCCCAGATATAATCTTCCGCCCACGGCAGCGTCAGGCCGTCCTCACGAAAAGCCGTGACCCACTGGAAAACCTCTCCCAGGTAGAAGTTGCCTGCGCCGCCGTGTTGCGGGGAGTAGTTGGCCCCGATCCCGGCATTGGGGAGCCAGCGGCGGAGCACGTCGGTCGATCGCTTGATCGCCTGGATGCCGTAATGATACCGATAGCGACAGGACCAATAGTACAGACCCGGGCTTCGAGTTTTTGAGCTTCGGATCAGTTGAGTATACCAACCTGGACCAATCCCCGCCACAGGCCGGGTCGACGCCGGTGGCCGACAAATTATGGGCCTTCATAAAGGCGACAAAACCTTCGGTGGCAGCCTTCGCATCGGGCGCCGGCAGGCCGATCTCGTCGCCCAGGCTGACCACGGCGATGTCCCGCCGTTGGGCCTCGCTGAGCTTCTTGCAGGTCGCCTCCAGTTGCTCGGGACTTTGGCCGCGCCAATCCACGTAACTCGCCGTCCCGGCCGCGGACGACGTCAGCCGCAGACCGAACATGGACTGGAACTCCCGGACGGCCGCGTCATAGCGCGGGCTCAGCCCGGGATCAAAGGTGTAGCAGTAGATAAGAGTTTGCGTTGGCGTCCGGCCACGGACGGGAATCGCCTTAAGAAATGCGAGCAGATCGTAGAGAACCTGCTCCTGGGTGCCGACCCGCCGGGAGTAGCGGGTGTCGGCCTGGTAGGTCAGTCGGAGTGCGGTTTCGCGGCTCTCAAATTCGGCGATCTTCTCCATGCCACCCGCCGCGGTCTTCACGGCCAGTTCGACTTTGTAGTGCAGCGGCTTGCCCTTCTCGACCGTCGCGGCTTCCAGGTTCCACTGCCCATCGTTGAGCGTATCCAGCAAGCTGCCAACCTCGGTCCAAGCGACCGTCTGGCCGGCGGCGGCCTTCAGGATGATCGGCTTCCAGTGCCGCATGTGGACCCAATACGAAGAGTGCTCGGTGCCGGGCGGCACGGTGAGGGTCATGGGGGCGCGTATCCGGCTGATTGATGAGCCGTAGCCACACGTCGCCGCCCTGCGTCAACATGCCGTCCAGCGGCAGGTAGCCTTCCTTGGCGATCCGCTCTTTCACTTGGGCCTCGTCGCGGGTGAGCATGACGAGGTCCACGTTGCGGCGGGCCTGCGGGGCCGGCTGCGGACCGGCAATGAGCGTGATTTTCGCCGGGCCGGCGTCAAGTTGGGCATAGGCATCATGCCCTTCCCAGACCATGTTCTCGCAGGCGCCCCAGCTCCAGCCGACTTCTTTCTTCAGCCGCTCGCTGAAGGCCCAAATCTTGAGGTCGTCCCGCGCGCCATACAGGCGATCAAGCCGCACGCGGCCAGCTTGCTCGACTCGGATGCGGAACTGCGTCTGGAAGCGATAAACCGCCTCGTAGGCGCCAGCACCAAGTACTTGCCCGGCTCGGCCACCTGGACCTGGATCGAGGCCGAAGTTTCCTTGCAGTTCTCCGGCGCGCCCAGAAAGGCCTTCCGCGAAAGGAACGTGTTGGCAAAGGTGCCGACGTAATAGTTCTCGCCCCAAGTCTCCGCCCGCCCGCCAGGCTTCTCAACGGCGAACTCCTCGGCCTCGCAAATCAGGGTGCCATCGGGCTGTGGTGCCACCGGTCGGCCAGCGCGGTACTTTGCCGGGCGCTCGGCCCCTGACCCAGGCACGTTGCAGCCAGCAGAACTAGTCCAGCACTCAAGCAACCTTTCTACGTATCACTTTGTCCTTTCTTGCTCAGTTCGCCACGATTTGCGGCGTCGGTCTCGGCCTGCGGTTTTTGGCGTAACAACTACTCTTTCAGCGTCACGTTCCAGTACGCTTCGCTGATGAACTTCGACCAGCTTTCCATCCGCATGCTGTGGTCCGCGTAGAGCGGCTTCCAGGCCGGACGAATCGGATTCTTCCGCACGCGCATCCGCGCCTGCTCCGGCGTCCGGTCGGCCTTCCGCTTGTTGCAGGCCATGCACGCCAGCACGCAGTTCTCCCAGCTCGACACACCGCCTTGCGCACGAGGTACGACGTGGTCGATGGTCAACTCCTCGCTGCCTGGCTGGGCGCCGCAGTATCGGCAAACGTAATGGTTACGTTTGAAAATGTTCCGGCGGCTGAAGGTCACATGGGCCACCGGCAACCGGTCATAATCGGTCAGTGAGACCACTTCTGGCACCCGCAGGTTGAACCGCACTGCCTGAATGTGGTCCTCGCCGTCCCACGGCCGCAGCTTGGCCCAGTCCTCCCAGGTGTAAAGCTGGTAATCGGCCGGGTCCACGACGCGGGCCGACTCGTTCCACAACAGCACCAGGGCACGGGCCACGGTGGCCACGTTCACCGGCTGCCAGTTGCGGTTCAAGATCAGCGTCGGCCGCTGAAGTACCTTGGTCATTGCTGCGTCCTTTCCATTCAGGGGTATCTGGCCGGGGTCGAACCGGCACCTTCTGGTTCACAGCCAGGCGTGCAGAAACCGCTACACCACAGACACCATCTATCGCTGTCACGTTCAGTACCCCGACCAGGAGTCGAACCCGGACCACCTCGTTAGAACCGAGGCATGATTTCCCTTTCACCATCGGGGCACGTAATTCGGCACACCAAGCGGAAGGCATGGGATTTGAACCCACATCCCGTGAGGGGCACGGTTTAGCAAACCGGCTCGGCCAACCATATCCGACTACCTTCCAAATTTCAATGGACTGACCGAGAGTTGAACTCGGATCTCCGCCAAGCCAGGGCGGTGTCGTCCCGTTGGGCCATCAGCCCGCAATATCGAGCGGACCGGATGGGAGTCGAACCCATCCTCAATTCCGCCACAACCGCTGACGGCGATTGTGGTTGCGTCAATTGCCCGGCGTGCTGCGCTGCAAATGCGCTGCAAGGGGGCCGCTCTGATTGTCCCGTCCTGGCATCCCTTGACGCTGATCTGCAACGGCTTGTCGGAGCATGGGACGATTTGCCAGAGCACATCAGGAAGACAATCCTGGCCCTGGTCGGGTTCGCCGAGCCGCCGGCTAACGCCAACATGCCGGCGAATGAGGCTGGTGCAAGCACGCCGGCACGCCGTCGTTCCTGTTGATTCCCAAACTCAAAACCCGCCGAAAGGAGATAGCCTAAAAGCTATTGACTGCGATAGCCTATAGGCTATAATAAGATAATGTGGCCGGTAGAAACGACCGATGTCTTTGACGAGTGGTTCGCCGATCTGGACGAGGACGCCCAGGCCGAGATAATCGCTACCGTGGAACTACTGAAACTGCTGGGGCCGCGATTAGGCCGGCCGCACGTCGATACGCTCAACGGCTCCAGGTATGCCAACATGAAGGAGCTTCGGGCGAGCACGGCCGATCAGGTGTTGCGGATCGCGTTCGCCTTCGACCCTGACCGAAGTGGCATTCTGCTCATCGGCGGCGACAAGGCCGGCGTCAGCAAGAAGCGGTTCTACAAGCAACTGATCGAAAAAGCTGACCAATTGTACGCGGCACACCTGGCCGCATTGAAGGCGAAAAAGAAAGGGAAGAAATAATCATTATGGCCAAGACATTCGACGAACTCGTCAAACGGACGACCACGAAAAAGACGCGAGCGCGGGCGGCTGTCCGCACTCAGGAGCTGCTAGCAGAGTTGCTGCTAAGTGAAGTCCGGCAACTGACCGGCAAGAGACAGCATCAGGTGGCGGAAGCCCTCGGCATCAAGCAGCCTAGCCTGTCGAAACTGGAAAAGCAGTCCGACATGCAGATTTCGACGCTGCAAAAGATCGTCAAGGCGCTTGGCGGCGAGCTTGAAGTTCTGGCGAAGTTCCCGAAAGGAACCGTGAAGATCGACCAATTCGACCCATCGCGTCGCCGGTCGGGGCATCCCGTGCCGCAAGAACTTCAGCTAAGCTGACGGGCCATGCGTGACTTGATCATTGAAAGCACTCGCGAATCGCTGGCCGTCGTGTCCCATGTTCGATTTTTCCGGAGCGAACGCGGCTATCAAGGGCGGTTCTATTGTGCTCTCATGGCGGCGTTTGACAAAAGGGGCCTGCTCGACGATGCCGCGCGGGTCATCGAGTTGGAATACCAGAAGACAGCACGACATGGGATGAGCCAGCGGCCAGATATCATATACCACATCCCGGTTGAGATTTCGGGCATGAGACCGAGGGATAACAACTACGCCGTTTGGGCACTTAAACGGGAGTCGTCCGCTCAGGCAGCCCTGGATGATTTCGAGAAACTGGACGAAATGTTTGCGATTCTCGATTATCCTCTGGGCTTTTTCATCAACATCAATTCCCAGCAAGACTTTCTTGAGCACTATCCGGGTCCGTTCCGTGATCGCCTGTACGGGTTTTGCGTCTGGTTGGAGGGAAGACAACCCATAGTTCGCGGGAGACACTGTGGAGAGGTCCTCGCCTGAAACTGCCAGTGAACCATTACCGGGTAAAGACTTAGAAACTGCGGATTGCCGGCGCAAATGGTAGTCCGCGAATCAACTTGCAGTTGACTACTCATGCGCATTTGCCGCCGAGGACCAGCGTCCGTAGCTCAAGAATGGCCATCGCCGGGCGGGTCCGGTGCAGCATGCGGTGGCAGTTTGCGCATACGATGGCAAGATCGGTGAGGCGAGTTGTTCGCACTTCTGGCAGTTCCGAGAGCGGAACGAGGTGGTGGCATTCCGCGAAGCCGTCGCCCAGATCACCATAGACGCGAGCAAAATCAAAGTCGCACACTTCGCATGCGAGCCGCCCAGTCCTGGCAAGCGTCTGTTCTCGTTTTCGTTCGACAAGTGGTCGGTTGCGTTCGCGGAGGAGATGGAGTCTTGTTAGTACCCGGCCTTCGGGCAAAACCTCGTCTTCGATTAGCTCATCGTATGGGACGCCGACCCTGGGGAGGACAGCGCAGGCACGTGCAATCGCATCCGCCACATGGCGGAGATCATTCGGTCTGCCGGCGAACTCGCGCCAGACCTCCTCTTGCAGACGGTTATTCCGACTGAGACCGGGGGTCTCGTGTTCCGGATCAACACCAAGGAAGTTCCCCAGGATCATGGAAATTCCATTGGGATTCCGGAAGTTCTCGTCGCGTCCTTCCGGCGGATGGATGGGAAAGCGGTTCAGGAGATCACTAAGGAGGATCACGTCCTGATGTTCGGGAGGTAGTTGCCTTCGGCCCGCCCGAAAGTAAAGATCCATTGCCAAAATCACCTCGTCGCGAACCCAATCAGGATTACGCATCTATTTGCCTTTCGCGAGAGGCGGGTACTCCCCTCAAGACTGCTTCAACGTCTCTACCGCGGCAACAATAAGCTCTGTGGCTTGGTCTATCTCGTCAGCCGTGGTAAACCGACCAACTCCCATGCGAATGCTAGCCCGGGCGAGATCGTCGTTTATGCCGAGGGCGCGGAGCACGTGGCTGGGCTCAAAGCTTCCTGATGAACAAGACGAGCCCTGGCTAACGGCGACCCCTTTCAGGCAGTGGATAAGATCGTCGCCATCAACTCCCGGAAATCCGAGATTGAGCAGTCCGGGGAGCGTGTTGCCTTGCTGTCCATGCACTACCGCGGTTGGAATCGCCGACAGAAGTCGTGAAAGAAGCTTATCTCGCAATGTGCGCAGCCGCGACGGTTCGGTCGCAAGGTTTCCCTCTGCAAGCTCGCAGGTAAGGCCAAGAGCTACCACGGACGGAACCGCTACCGTTCCCGAGCGAAGCCCTCTTTCCTGTCCTCCACCATAGACGATCGGCTCAAGTTGAACGGCGGGATTTCGACTGCGAACGTAAAGAGCCCCAACTCCCTTCGGGCCATATATCTTGTGACCTGATATGCTGAGCAGGTCCACGCCGAGTTCTTCCACATCGAACGGAATCTTTCCGAGTGCCTGCACGGCATCACTATGGAACAGTATCCCCCGTTCTTTGCACAGGCGTCCGATCTCTTGGATCGGTTGAATCGTCCCAACCTCGTTGTTTGCGGCCATTACACTCACGAGCACAGTGTGGTCGGTGATGGCTTCGGCCAAGTCGTTTGTGGAAACGAAGCCGGTCCTGTCCACCGGAAGGTAAGTTACCCTCATGCCTTCGCGTTCAAGTTGCTTGCATGGATTGAGAACTGCCTTGTGCTCAATAGCGGTCGTGACGACATGGTTCCCTCTGCTGCGACTTGCGCGAGCGGCTCCCAGAATGGCGAGGTTGTTACTCTCCGTCGCCCCGGATGTGAAGAGAATTTCCTTTGCTTCACTGCCAATGAGATGCGCCACTTGCAACCGCGCGCGTTCGACGGCATTTGCTGCCTCCAGGCCGTAGTCGTGCGCCGGATTCGAGGGGTTTCCGAACTTCGTCGTGAAGTAAGGGAGCATCGCGTCAACCACCGCCGGGTCAAGCGGGGTCGTGGAGTTGTTGTCCAGATATATCATGTCATTCTGCGTCACTGTTGCACTCGATGGTAGCCACGTTTCATCCATCTCCATCCTGCCGTTGAGCCAGGCTGACCAATTGCTCGATGAACTGCGGCTCCACGAGAGGCACCTGTGCGTAGGTAAGACCGGAGCTACCTTCGAGTTTTGCCAAGAGGTGGCCGTGCCCGAGGAGACGCTCAGCGCCGGTTTCGCCCAGGGCGATCTCCGATGTACCCTCGGAATCGACCTTCAGGATCAGCCGGTTTCCCAGGTTCGCCCGAAGTTGCATCGGCATCACATTCGCATCCGGGCGCTGGGCGGCGAAGACCAGGTAGATACCGGCAGCACGGGCCTTGACGCCCAAGCGGGTGCCTGGGGCCAGGTACAGTAGTTCCCCGTCGTCTTCCCTCACGCCAATGAGGAGGTCCTGGTTTCCCCATTCGCTGGTTGGTTGCCACCGCGACCACACCTCCTCGGTGCGAATGACCTCGCGCGTAGGTCTTGCAACTCCGATTGTGACAGCCCCTGCTTCGGGACGAACGGAAACGACGTTGAGGCCATAGGTGGTGAGGAGTTCGGAACGCCGCCGGTTTACCTGTTCGACCGTGAGGTTTGCACTTCCTGCAAACTTAAGCAGCCCGCAATTTGGAGTAAGGGTGCTTCTGAAGGAGCCGAGCCTGGAGGTGAAACTGCTGAAGTGCGTGTTTGGCGGTGGTCTCCGTCCTGCGGAGCCACTCTTTCGTGTCGGCGTCGCCACCGCCCGCTTCCTCCGGGCGCAGGAGAGCGGAAACCCCGGGGAAGGCCCAAGTGTGTTCCTCGCCGGGTTGGATCGCACGTTCGCGTCCACCCTCTTCCGGCACCGCATCGGGAGCTGTGGCAGTCAAATCGCCGCCAACAGGAGGCGTGGGTGGAGAGTCTTCGGGATGCGGGCTGGGCGGGAGATCATCGCCGTTGCCATGATCTCTCCGGCCTCTCCGTCTTGGTGGGGCAAGCGGCGCGCGGTCCGTCGGCCGACGAAAATCGAGTCCGGTCCAGATGTCTTCACCGGAAATCCGGCGTCGCACCGGAAGCGGGTCGTCTCCCCGGAAATAGCGAAGGGTAAGTTCGCGGAGGTCGCTTCGGCCGAAGACCTCCTGATAAGCATCTTCGAGGTCCGTGACACGGCAGAATGCAGAGCATTCGGCGGCATCATTCGGATCAGAGACGAAGATGTGAGAGTAGCCACGAACCGCGATTTCACACGCCCCTTCGCGGATAGCTCTTCGCCAGTCGGAGAGGTTTACGCGGGCGCTTGCCGGAAATTGCACGCCGTCGAGGATGAGGTCTGAGAGCCGGGCAAGCCACAGCTCCCGGTCGAGTCGTTGCGGAGATCCAAAAACGGCCTCGTAAACCCGCTTCATCGTGTCTCGGAGTTGCTTTTGCGACTCCTTCCTCTTTGCCGCGACGGCCGAAGAGTCGATGTATTTCGATTCGGTGATGAGCACCGCAAGGCGGAATTGCCCATCGGCCGTGACCTCGGGACTCAGAGCCAGGATGTCTGCGATTTGCTCTTCGCGTTGTCCAAGCCAGTCCGCATAGTCGTCCAAGAAATACCAGCCATACAAGCGGTCGAGCCCAAGTTCGTTTCGGAGCAAGTAACGGCTGAGGACTATCCCCATTAGTTCGCTCGCGTTTCTGCCCCGCTTCGCGGCCCGAAGCACGATGTCGCCAGAAACGTCATTCGCGTCCTGGATGAACCTATCGGCAAGCGCCCGGTGCTCTTCCTCGGAAAGGCCCAGATTCAGGTCTTTGATGCGGAGCAAGACCATCGAACTAAGAAGGCCGAAGCGGAGCATTCGAGGAGATAACGATATTCCGGCCTTGCGTCACAGACTGCTTGTAACGGATGACACGTACGTTCTGATTGAGAAGCTGCCGGCGATCTAGGAGTTCGTCGTAGTTGACGACCCAGTTGCCCAAGTTATGCGTCTCCTCGAAAATGCGGGCCGTGCGCGGGTCGCGGAAGTCGAGTTGGCGGGCAGGGAGAAGACGTTCTTCCTCGTCCTCGTCCCAGTCACCTTTGATAAAGGTGGTGAGGGCCGTAAGAAACGACCACCCTTCGCGGCTTTGTACCGGGCAGCACAAGTAGACGACTGACTTCATGTCGTCCCTAGCCGCCGGCCTCCGCCTCGACCAGCGCAGGCACCAGTTGGTCGAGTTCGATTGGCGGCGCATTCTCCTGGAACCACTCCACACGCGCGTGGCGGGCGATTACGTCCTGTGAGAACACGATGTCAAACGGGCAGCCGTCCTTCGGATCGGGAGGAGGAGCCTGGTCGGCGATGATGCAAATGCGAAGCCTCGCCATGAAGTCCTGTGTTGCTTCGCTTGCATTGAAGGCGTTGGCATCGGAATCGGAGGTCTCGACAATCGTCTTGTAGAGTTCGCGGAGACGGGGCGCATCCGAATGCCGAAGGAGGACTTGGCACCTCACATCCTCCTCATCCTCGTAAAGTTGTCCGAGCCTGTCCACGACGGCTTGCGGAAGTCTTGCCGAATCGCAGTTGTAAAGGACAACCGACATGTTCGCTTGCTCATGCGGATGGAGCGCCAGGTAGCGATCGACCAGTTCCTTTACGCAGTTTGCGCCGTCGGTCGGGTTCTCGTTCGTGTCGTCGATGCCGTCCGCACCGAGGACGGGAGACTCGTGGAGGCTGTAGTCGGACACGCAATCGGTAAGGGCCAGGAGTTCCGGACGGTTGCTGTTGGGCTGAAAAGGTTGGCAGCGGATGGCTGCGAGAGCAGTCGGGGGTAGACGGCCGGAGCGACGCTAGCAACCGGGTGTGACCGCCAAGTCGCGACGATCCAGGTTTGTCAGCGTCCACCACCGTGGATGGGAATACTTGCCTATGGGTAACGGCAGACATTCACTACTCAACTTGTCGCCGCAATACTTTGATCATTGTTGTTCTGGCGGCTTACTCATCTAGCCCTTGAACTTACTGGGCTTTGTAGAATTCGGTAACGATTTGATAAGGATTCGCTGCTAATCTGTGACAACCAACAAGCATTTTGTGCATATGCGACCATAAGTAGCCACAGTCGCGCCGGAATGCGATAATTGGAATTGCCATATGACCCGACAGGTTCATAGACTCGACCAATAAGACCAACGAGAAGGGAAACAAGTGCCACCTTTGGCTAACAGTAAGGGAACATCTAACTCGGCAGCCATACAAGGCTTCACACTGGTTGAACTCGCGATTGTGCTAGTCGTCATTGGCCTGATTGCGGGCGGCGTGCTCGTCGGCAGGGATTTAATCAATGCGGCTGGAGTACGCGCCCAAGTTGGCCAGATTGAGAAGTACCAGACGGCGGTCAATGCCTTTCGGCTCAAATATAATGGATTGCCCGGAGACCTCCTTGCGTCGGACGCCGTGCAGCTTGGATTCGTCGCACGCGCAGGTGGAGCAAGCGACGGCGACGGCAACGGGTTGATCGAGGGAGGATGTAACGGGTGCTCGCATAAAATGATGTAGACAAACGTCGATGAATAGGTTATGCTTCCGTCCTGGAATCCGAAGGATACTCGGATAGTTTACCAAGTATCGGTGCCGTCGCCCAGACAAAGTTGTCGTCGCGGGACTTTTCACGGAGGAAATGACATGACCGCACAAATCACTCGCCAAGCTCATAATTCCATCACCATCGAGGTCACCTTGCCGCTGACCGGCTCCATGCTTCGGGCCGAAGAAGCGATCCAGGATGCGCTTAACGAAGTCGGCCTGCTGGCCACCGAAAAGAATCTCGAGCGGTTCGATACCGATGGAAGTCCCATCCAACTCGGTTCGGTCCGCATGACCAGCAAGGGGCAGTTCGCTCAAGATTACGAAACGCCTTACGGCAGCGTCTCCGTGCTTCGGCATGTCTATCAAACGTCCGAAGGGGGCAAAACGTTCTGCCCGCTCGAAGAGAGTGCCCGATTGGTTCTCAACGCCACGCCGAGATTTGCCAAGTTGGTCTCCTACAAATACGCGGAAGCCGGAGCCGATGCGGTTGTCGCCGATTTATTGGAATGCCAGCATCGAAAGATTTCCAAGCGATACGTCAAGTCGCTGGGCGACATCGTCGGTGCCTATGCCGTTGCGAAAGAAGAGACCTGGAGCTACGCATTGCCACAGTTCGAGCATCCGTGTGCCTCCATCGCGATCGGCGTTGATGGAACATGCATGCTTTTGCAAGAGGACGGGTGGCGGGTGGCGATGACGGGAACGATCGCGTTTTACGACGCCCAAGGGGAACGCCTGCATACGATTTACGCAGGCGCGACCCCAGAGTACGGGAAAGAAAAGTTCCACGCGAAATTCCAACGCGAGGTGGAGCGCGTGAAGAATGCCTATCCGAACGTGCCGTATATCGGTCTGGGCGACGGCGCGGCAGACAACTGGAGCTACCTGCGGGGGCTCCGCGACCAGTCGGCTGCGGTGGAGCTACGTTTCCGCGATGGCAACAGCATGTGGTTCCCCTACTCGTGGCTGGGAAATTGGCAGTACAATCCTTCCCACGGCTTGCTGCTCAAATTCTCCGGGGACCTCGTGTATCTCGTTCTTATCCGGGGCAGCAACATCGACCGGCCGCTAAATGAAGGTGCCATCAACCTGACGCATGCCGGTCTGCAACGGCATCGCGTGCTTTGGGTCCGCGAGATGAGCGCCGATGAAATCCGGCAAGTGGGCGAGACAGGGCCGACCATCGACAGCATCGAGGTGGCGGAATTCGAAAAGCACTCCGACCTCAAGGAATGGCTCGGCAAGCACGCTCCAGAGTTTGCCCGGTAAGTTCGTAGCCGGCAAACACGTACGGCCAAGACATTGCGACGACGCTTAGGGTCTAGTGGGGAAAGGTCGCCAGATCATACGTTGCCGGCCACACGCCTCTGCCCATGATACCGTACACAGTACCGCCGAGGCCCGCAGCGTGGGGGCTTGCGGTCAAGACCGCGCACTTTCCCTGGGCGTAAATATCTCCGGCGCTTACCGCCATACCGTTAAAATCAGAACTGTTCGCGCCTTCTATTAGCACACCATTGGTTCCGTTCAGGTTAGAGAGATTAACAGACGCGGGAAAAGAAGTAGAACCGAACACAACCATCGTTGAGCCGCCAAAGCCTCTGCCGCTCGGACTGTTCAACCAGCTTCCGATAATGAGATCGGGAATACCATCGCCATTGACATCGCACCCGGCATATACCGACGATCCTATATAACCATTAAACACTGCGGTGTCGTAGAACCGGGTCCCGGCCAAACTTGCACCGATATTGGCGAGACTGACCGGGGACGTCCAGGAACCGGTATGGCCATAGATGACATACACACTACCGGACGAATAGTCTGTAGATAGACTACCCATGTTAACGGCACTGGCCGCACCGATAATTAAGTCCTGAATGCCATCGCCGTTAACGTCTCCTGCGGCTAGGCCGGTAGCGCCGGCACCATCGAATTCTACGCCGCTGGGGTTGTTTGTCGTGTTCAGGTTTGATATTTGGAATGGAGTGTAAGGCGTATGATTCCACGCCCCGTTCGCACTGCCGAATACGACATACGTCTTACCGGTCCCTTGCGCCGATAATAACATCGAAAATGCCATCGCCGTTGATATCACCTGATGCCACGACTTCACCGAAGTAGTGGTAATTACCGAAATCATCAATCTCAAAACCGTTGCTGCCGTTAAGGGCCGATAAGCTCATGGCCGCGGGCCAGTTATAGGTTTTTGGTTGGCCGAATACAACGTATACCTTGCTATAATAATCAGAACCATTGACTTGATTACCGAAGGCATCGTAATAGTCGGGCGCGCCAATAATGATATCCGCTATGCCATCACCGTTGACATCCCCTGCCGCCACCGAAGCCCCGGTAAAAGGGCCGACTTGGCTTCCATCGCCCGGATCGCCAACGCCTGAGATCATAAATCCGTTGGTGCCGTTCAGGCTTGATACGTTCATACTGCTCCATGTGCCGGTATGGCCGAATACGACATAAACGGCACCTGAGTAGGCACCATAGAGGGGCTCGCCGATAATCAAATCCTGGATGCCATCGCCGTTGACGTCTCCGGCAGCTAAGGAAGCCCCAGTTGTGCCCCCAATTATAAAGCCGTTGCTGCCATTAATCGCTCCGGCGGCCATTCCATTGCCCAGAATCCACGGATTGGTGGCGAAACCCAACTTGGTGCCAAAGATGACATATACCATACCGGCCCCGGGGACGCCGATGACAAGATCTGGAATACCATCACCATTAATGTCCATCGATATGACACTACTTCCAAAACCTGGGTTTCCGTTATTTCCCGAAACCTTGAAGCCGCCGGGGTTGGCAAATCCGCAGGATGCCCCGACGCAACATAGATCCTTATCGTCGGCGTGATAATAGACCAGGTCATCGAAAGTGGCTGTGCGGTCTTTCTTGACGCGGGCATTCGTGAAGGTAGTGGTGTTATAATTAAAAGAAGCGTCTACGCCAGCGTTCGTTTGTTCGTCAGTATCGGTGGAACCGGTATTGATGCGGCCCGCCACGTTGCTGCCCTGCGCCGGGAATGCCCCGAAACCGTCGGGGCCGTGGCTGATAAAGGCGTACATTGCGGTGTCGTTGACAGTTCCCCCGGTGGTAGCCTTGATTTGAATACCGCTCTTGGGAATTACGCCATTTTGCATGATGCCGCTTCGGACGTTGGTTTGAAGGGCATAGCAGGCCGAAACGGTAGTGGCGCGGGTGTCCACCACGTAAGTGAACTGGCGGCCCCAGGCGTCGAAAGCATATTCATCCGGCAGGTCAAGCGTCTTGGTGGGAATCGTGCCAGCTACGATATTGCCCGTACCCGCGTCAGGGCCCATAGGGGCTGCCGGTACACCACCCTGACAATTGGCAATATTGGGCTTTTTTACCCCGGCTACCGATCCGGTTCCGGCTTCCAATCCGAAATTATTGGAATTGGTAAAATACTGCCCGTCGGCCGGGCAGGGGCGGCGGCCGTTCTTGGCCATGAACGTGACCATGCGTTCTTCGATCTTGTCCAGCTTACGGATGTTATCCATTGTTTTCTGGTTATAGTCACCGGCAGTCTGACCGGGCAGGGTGGAAGCGAGGATGACGGCGGCCACCGTAAGGATGACGCTGACCTGAAGGAGCGTGAATCCTCGGCGATTGAGTGCTGGTTGGCTAATAGGCATGATGCAGCGGGGGTCTGGCATGGTGAACAAAATAATCCAGCTTCCGTTGCAAAGCAATCATTTAACGCGTTAGGAACGTGGTGTCGGAACGTCCGCTCTGCTCTTCCGAACGCGGCATCAAGAAGTCCGGAAGATATTCCGGTTCATCCCATCCCTTCGTCCAAGGTACGGCGGCTCTGTCCAAGGCTTCATGGAATGCTTTATCTTCCGTAGCAGAGAACAGCGTCCGTGCAAGGAACGTGTGAATGCGATTGACCACGCCGGTAATGAGCACCTTCATTTCGTCCTGATTGATGCGTGATACCTGATTCCAGGGAATTTCCCGGCCTTCGGCGTCGATGACCCTCACGTCCGAATAGTCGCCCGTGCGAGTGACGGGCGTGAAACCGGCATGGAGTTTTTCAAGGTAGCCGCGCCGAACGCAGGCAGCGGCCATGAGCTTGGCGAATTCGCTTTGTGATTTCTTTAGGCTTAGAGTCATAGTTTCCTCGTTGCGTGTGTATCAACATAGCAGCAAGGAATGTGACTATGAAGTTATTTGTTGTTGCCTTGCGCGGGCTTGCTTTTTACTTTTGTTCGGCATTGGCTTGGGTCAGTGAGACGATCGCGGATTAGCAGATTAGACAAGAAGTCTAATAGCTTGCTTGGTCCTGTTGTCGGCTCCGACGGTCCCTTCGATAATCCCTAAAATGCCAGCTAATAGTAACGAGTAATTAACTATTGTGGCCCACAATGGTAAATAACGAGTAATAGTTCTTATGATTCTTGACGAGCAAAACAGTCTGTCCAGGTACAATCGGCATTTGCTGTTGCGCACTACCGTGCTCTGCGGCCTGACGCTGGCAATGGCGCCGATGATTGCTTTAGACCGGCAGCAACTCGCAGGCCGCTTTATGCAGCCGTAGCATGCTGTGCATCTTTGCCATATAGACGCGACTGTTCTGTCGTAACACGGTAGGTGATGAACTGATCCCAGAGGTCGTTGAGGTAGATGGCTTGCAGCGAGAGGATTGCTTGAGCCCCTTCCAACTCCCAACGCATCCCGGCGCGCTCCATGCGGTCCTTCACCAGGTGCTTGCAGGCGCCTTCCGCCACGCCACTGGCAATCGGGTAGCCTGCCGCCAAGTATTTCGTCATAGCGCATGTGTTCCTGGTTGTTTTCATAGTACGTAATCGCGGACTCCACGGTGGTCTTGTTCGCCCCCTTCAGCTTGTAGGCCTTCACCAAGGGACGGAGGTTGCGCAGCACGTAACCGACCTTGCCTTGCAGCAGCATGCGCAGATGATGCGTCACGAATTCTCCCGCCTCCGCACTCTCCTCCGCATACAGGCAATGGGCCACCTCCCAGAGCCGTTTCAACGCGTGGAACAGGTCCAGAATCCATATGGCCTCGGGAAACCATTCTGCCGCCAACTTCCACAACTGGCGTTCCCCATCCATGACACAGATGCACGGCTTCTTGTTTGCCGGGTCCCGCCGACAACACTCCATAAGAATCTCGAAGAACAACATCGGTGCGGCGGCCAACACCTCCCCTTCCTTAAACCGGGTCATCTCTGCCCACACATGCTTGTGTTGCGGTTCGGGCCGCTCCCGGGCACGCTTTCGCCGACGCACCTCGTCGATCACGTCTTCGGCAGTACGAGGGAAGCGGGCTTGGGTGTAAACCGATCCCACATACGCCATCTGTTTTTTCCCGGGCGCTCTCCCGCTGCTTTTCTCTTGCCCCGCCAAACGCTCGACCGGAGGCGAAGAAGGCGCCTCTTCCTCGACAGCCGTGATTCCTGCCGTTTCCGCGCCTGCGGCATTTCCTCCCTTTTCTCCCACCCCAGCTTCAGACTCTGCTCGCAACCGCGCCGCCAACGTCCGCCGCATGGGCACACCCTTGCCATCGGCCGTTATCACCAGCAGTTCCTCCTCTTCTTCGGCAGGAGGAACCGCTTCGCCGCGAAAGTCGTCCACGTACTGCGACATCTCGCGACTCATGTGCTCCGCCGTGCGAACACTCACCGTGGTCCCCAACCAGGCACGGAGCGACTCCACCGATCCCCCAAAGGCGTCCTGGATGCACAACCGCTGCAACCAGTCCTCCAGAACATAGGAATTCTTCCAGCGGGCAATCCCAAGGTTGCGTCCAGGGGCGACCATCCAATCGCTTGGCCTTCCCGAGTCCCGTAGACTCGGCGGCCGATCAGCAATTCCCCGAAAATCGACAAGTACCGCTTCTCATGCGGCTCGGGCAGGCGCGCAACGTCTCCCCTTCCCGTTCTACGGTCTCTCCCCGATCCCCATCCCCATGGGCCTCCACGAAGGACCGTAAAAACTCCAGGCACATGGTCATAGCTCGCGGAAACATCCCGCGTTCCACTTCGTCGAGGCGTCGCCCTTCGCTCAGCGCTTGCTTCAAAAACTCGTGCATCCGCTCAAATTGCTCTTGGGCCTTGAAAATATCCAGTTCTTTTGTTGAAATCATAGTTGGACCTCTGCTAGCAGAATTTGTGGAAACATGAATTACTCACCTGTTAGCATGAGGTCTTTTTCTTCTGCTATCAAGCCCTCCTCCCCGCCGTAAGTCCTTGTCCTACAATGCTCTTAGCGCTAGAGGAAGGCGAGTCACTGCCTTTAGACCCGGATGCCGCGCTCGCCAATCCGCAGGGGGGAACAGTCAGCGCCGGGCAGGCCGGCATTTCCGAAAGCGGCAAGAAGCTGAACGTCACGCAGTCCAGCAACAAGGTTGTCATCGACTGGCGCGGCTTTGACATCGCCCCGGACGAATGGACGCAGTTCTATCAGCCTTCCGCCAGTTCGATCGCGCTTAATCGTGTCAACAGCAATTCCGCCAGCCATATCGACGGGCGGCTTACCGCCAACGGCAACGTCATCATCGTAAACCAGAACGGCGTAATGTTCGGGGCCGGCGCGAAGGTTGATGTCAACGGCCTTATCGCCACCACCGCCGATATAGACAACAACAAATTCATGAACAGCACCGGCAGCCTTACTTTCGACAAGCCGGGCAATCCCAATGCTTCAATTATCAATAACGGCACGATCACAGCGCGGGATGCCGGGCTGGTCGGACTGGTCGCCCCCAACGTAATTAATAACGGCGTCATCATCGCCAACCTCGGCCGGGTGCACCTTGCTTCCGGCGACACCGTGACGGTGGATATGTATGGCGACAGCCTGATGGAAGTCGCCGTCTCCGACCAGGTTAAATCGCAACTGGTGAGCAACAGCGGCCTTATCGAGGCCGACGGCGGCAAGATCGCGCTCACCGCGGCGGCGGGCAATCAGATTGTCACCGGCCTGATTAATGTCGCGGGCGAACTCAAAGCGCCTAGCGTGGCGCAGCAGAACGGCGAGATTTACATTGCCGCCCTGGGCAGCAATGCCGTTGCGGGCAATGTTGCGGCGGACAAAGGCGTCAAGCAAGGCAGCAGCACCGTGCTGGTTTCCGGCACGCTGGATGCCTCCGGCAAGAATCCCGGCGAGCATGGCGGCGAGATTACGGTAACGGGCGACAACGTGGCATTGCTGCATGGGTCGGTACTCGATGCCAGCGGATCGACCGGCGGCGGCACGGTAAAGGTCGGCGGCGACTACCATGGCGGCGGCGACACGCCGGCGGCGCTTACTACCTACGTCGATTCCGGCGTTCTTATTCTTGCCGACGCCCTTGACAAAGGCGACGGCGGCAACGTCACCGTCTGGGCCGATAGCGTCACCGGTTTTTACGGCAGCATCGAAGCCAAAGGCGGCTTGAGCGGCGGCAACGGCGGCTTCGTCGAGACTTCGGGCAAACAAATCCTGGATATGCAGGGCAGCGTCACCGCCTCCGCCGCCAACGGCAACGCCGGCACCTGGCTCTTAGACCCGTATAACGCCACCATCTCCAACACCGCCACGGCCAACCCCGGCTACAGCGCCAACTGGACGGCAAATTCCGGGGGCAACGTCAATACCGCCGACATCGACAACTCCCTTAATGGCGGCACTTCGGTTAACGTTACCGCCAGCGGCAGCATCACGGTACAGAATAATATCCTCCAGAACAGCGGCGGCCACAATAACGTCCTGACGCTCAACGCCGGCAGCGACATTGTCCTGAACAGCGGCGTCAGCATATCGTCGACCAGCGGCAAGCTTGGGGTTACGCTGGATGCGGATACGGCAGGTTCGGGCGGCGCCATCGTTTTAAGCAGCGGTTCATCGATCTCAAGCAACGGCGGCAACATCACGTTAGGCGGCGGGGCGAACCCGGCGACAGGCCCGGCGGTTGGCGATGCGACCTACACCTCCGGCATCAACCTTACCAACGCCACGATCAACGCCGGCGGCGGCAACATCTCGTTACAGGGGAAAGGCTACTCGCCTGCCTCCGGCGACGGCGGCACCGGGATCAGCGTCGACTCCCTGTCGCACATCACGACCAACAGCACGGGTACTATCTCATTAACCGGCACCGGCGGCAACGGCAGCACCGGCGGCTACGGTAGTTACCGAGGTGGCACCGGCGGCACGGGCATATCAATCGCCGGAAGCGTCACCAGCGTCTCCGGCGCCATCAGCATGACCGGCAATGGCGGCACCGGCGGCGGCAGCATGGGCGGCTACGGCAGCTACGGCGGCAACGGGGGCACGGGAATATCCATGACCGGCAGCGTTACCAGCACCTCCGGCGCCATCAGCATGACGGGCAACGGTGGCAGCGGCGGCAACGGCAGCGACAGCCCTGGCGGCTTCACCAGTCCCGGCGGCAATGGCGGCAATGGCATATCACTTGCCGGTAGTGTCTCTACCGGCGGAGCAGGCAGCGTAAGCATTACCGGTACTGGTGGTAACGGTGGCGGCGGCGGCGGACTAGGCGGCGGCGACTATAACGGCTCTATAGGCAGCGCAATCCTCCTCGGCGGCGATACGAGCGTGACCGGCGGTAGCGGCGGCGTTGCCTTCACCGGCGCCATCTATGGCTCAGTTAATAACACGCAAAGCCTGACCGTCAATGCCATCGGCGGCGGCGCCAGCTTCAGCAGCACGGTTAGCGCGTTTGGGGAGGTGCTCAAGAATCTCTCCATCACCGCCGACAGCCTTACTTTGGGCGGCAGCATCTACGGCAGCGGCGCACTAACCATCGCGCCCTCTACCGCCAGCACCGTCCTCAACATAAACGACGGCACCAGCAGCGGATTGTACCTGACCAATAGCGAACTGGGCTACATCAAGAGCGGCTGGAGCGGCGTCACCTTCGGCAGCAGCAGCGGCACCGGCGCGGTAAACATGGGTGCGGAGACCTTAGTTGCCAATACCACCATACAATCCGGCAGCGGCAATATAACATTCAGCGGCGCACAGACATTGGGTACCAAAGCGTTAACCGCCGTCACTACTTCGGGCAGCATCACACTGGCGCAGAACGCCAAAATAGTATCGACCGCCACCTCCGGCAACTCGATCGTGCTGGCCGCCGGCGGCAATTTCATCAATAACGACAGCAACGACGGCGCCGGAGCACTCAACGCCGGAACGGGAACAGCCCGGTACCTGGTTTATTCCACCGACCCGTCACTCAATACGATGGGTGGCTTAAGCGATGCGGGCAAGCATGTCTTTAACAAGACTTACAGCAACTACGCTCCCGGCTCGGTGACGCAGACCGGCAACCTGTTCCTCTATTCGCTGGCTCCGACCATCACCGTCACCGCCGATAACCAGAGCCGCCTCTACGGGCAGGGCAACCCCAGCCTTACCTATACATTAAGCGGATTCGTCGATGGCGATACCGGCAGCGTCATTTCCGGCGCGCCGACGATTTCCACCGCCGCCACCGCCACTACCAATGTCGGCACCGCTGCCATCACTGCCGCCCTTAACAACCTGGCCGACTCGATCGGCTATCAGTTCGCCGCCCCGGTGAACGGCACACTAACCATCAACAAGGCCCACCTTACCGTCACCGCCGACAATAAGAGCATGACCTACGGCGGCGCCGTCCTGCCTTCACTCACCGACACCATACCCGATTGCCAGTGGCGTGGCGGAAGGCGCCTGCAAGCACCTGGTGAAGGACCGCATGGAGCGCGCCGGGATGCGTTGGGAGTTGGAAGGGGCTCAAGCAATCCTCTCGCTGCGAGCCATCTACCTCAACGACCTCTGGGATCAGTTCATCACCTACCGTGTTACGACAGAACAGTCGCGTCTATATGGCAAAGATGCACAGCATGCTACGGCTGCATAAAGCGGCCTGCGAGTTGCTGCCTCTTTTGGACGACAGGTTTCAAAGCTCCGCGCAAGAATCCGGCGGGATTCGTTGCCGCCCGCTGTGTCATCACCGCGTATGTGAATATCTGCCCACATATTTGAAGCAAGCGATGGGCGAGATCGGCACCACGTCCTTCGATTGTACGCATAACGGACAAAAGCTCGTTTGTTGTAATGTCGGCAATTGGGCGTGGGCCCAACCTGGAGAAGATGTGCGTTTCCACACTCTTTAGCATTTTCTTTGCATATAGGGGTGTCCATTTGGACGACCGGTTTTGGTGCCATTCTCGGGCCACAAGTTCAAAGGTGTTGGCGTGCTTGTGAGTAAGAAGGCGCTTGGCCTCCTTCTTCGCTTCACCGGGGTCGCTGCCAGCCGCTAGCACCTTTCGTGCTTCAGCCCGGCGATCGCGGGCGTTCATAAGAGAAACATCAGGATACACACCCAAGGCAAGGAGCTTCTCTTTCCCGGCAAAGAAGTATTTTAGCCGCCAGTATTTGCTCCCAGATGGCATAATCAGTAGGAATAACCCATCACCGTCGGACATCTTGTAAGCCCTCGGCTTTTGTTTGGGTCTTCCGCAGAATTTATGGGTAAGAGTCAGTGCGTAGTGCGAGGTTTGTTGGTAGTGCCGGGATTGGATTTTTGAGGGATGGCAGGACAAATAAATGAGGGAGATGAAAAGTTGCCCTGGCGGCATGAAGTCGCCAGGGCCTACGGGTCATTTACCCGTCCTGACCTGGCTATTCCTTGTCGGGTTGCGTCCCCGCAGAGCCCGACTCCGCTTCACCAGGCAAGAAGGATTGTAGCTGCACAGGACCAAGAAAAGAAGATGCATCCTGCGAGGTTTCCAGGTATAGATGGGGTTACCACACCAACCATCTCCCTGGAGCCAGCACAGGATGCAACTGAAAAGTATCCTCAATCGCGTCGAACGTTACAAGCCTTTTGTTTACGGGAAAGTTCAATGGGTGGAAAAGGCGCCCGACCGACGATCGAAGTGCAGATTGTGCCGCGAGCCAAGAGTCGGCCGATCTGTTCCAGTTGTGGCCGCAAGGGACCGGGCTACGACCGACTGCCGCCACGGCGGTTCGAGTTCGTACCCCTCTGGCAGATTGCCGTGTTCTTCGTCTATGCAATGCGGCGGGTGGACTGCCCGCGGTGCGGAGTGACGGTCGAGCAGGTGCCGTGGGGGGAAGGAAAATGCACGCTGACGACTAGTTTTCGCTGGTTCCTGGCCCGCTGGGCGAAACGGCTTTCCTGGCAGGAGGTCGCTGATGCCTTCTGGGTCAGTTGGGAAGATGTGTTTCGCTCGGTAAAACACGCGGTTTCGTGGGGTCTGGCACACCGAGATTTGAGCGGCATCGAGGCCATCGGCGTGGACGAGATCCAGTGGCACCGAGGGCATCATTACCTGACGTTGGTTTACCAAATTGATGAAGGTATGAAGCGGTTGTTGTGGATCGCCCAGGACCGAACCGAACAAAGCCTGCGAGGCTTCTTCCAGATTCTCTCGGAGGAGATTCGCCTGGCGATCCGCTTCGTCTGTAGCGACATGTGCCGGGCCTACATGAACGTGATTGCGGAGCAACTCTCGACGGCTGTCCACGTCCTGGATCGCTTTCACATCATGAAGAAGATGAACGAGGCAATCGACGAAGTTCGTCGGGAGGAGGCCCGTCGTTTGAAGCAGGACGGTTCCTTGCCAACCCGGAGCCGTTCCTCAATGGCGCGCGGGGCGTCGCCCAGGTAGCAACCGATGGCGTGGTCAAACCTGTGGTGAGCGGGTTGGTGACACTACTAAGCGTTTTGCTCGGCGTGATCGGCTTACTCGGATGCGGCGGCGTAGCTTTGGCTTACAAGTACGGGCTGCCAAAGCCTGAGCACTTCAAGCGGGCCTTTGCTCTGCTGAAGAGGTGACAGGATGACGGTCATCGTGACAGGGAAGTCGATTGATTCACATTGCGGCGATTAGGACGAAAGCTTCGCCAAGAAGCGGAATGCAGCGGTTTCGTGATTGAGAGGATTGCAACATGACCCTCGAAGAACGCCTTGAGAAGATTGAATCGCTCCTGGTAGTGCTGGTGGAACGCCAGCAAGTCCGGGAGTTCTACGAGATAGAGGAATTCGCCCGGCTCGTTGGAAGAGAGCCCTTCACGTGCCGCGAGTGGGCGAGGCATCGCCGCATCCGGGCAGAGAAGAAGCTGTCCGGACGCGGTGCCCATGCCCAATGGGCTATAAGCCACGATGAACTGCTGAGGTATCGGCGCGAGGGGCTGTTGCCTTGGATAAGATAGGGATGATGGAACGGAAAGAAAACTATGGCGACCGACATATCTGATACGCCCGCCCTGATTACGGCGGTAGATTTCGCTACGATGCTCAAAGTGTCCGTCCGGACGCTCTGGCGGCTGCGGAGCGCTGGCCATGTTCCGGAACCCGTCCGGCTTGGCGGCTCGACGAAGTAAAAAATTGGATCGCCGGGGGTTGTCAAATGTCCACTGATCGCAAATAATGAACGGCGGAGGAAAAAATCATGGCTTCAATTTTCAAGCGGAACAAGAAGAAGAATCAGCCCTGGTGGATTCAGTACACGGATCACCTCGGCAAACGCAAGACCGCCAAGGGCTTCACCGACAAGGGGCTGACCGAGCAGCTTGCCGGCAAGCTGGAATCGGAGGCCCGGCTTCGGAAAACCGGCTTGATCGATCCCGAACAGGAGCGGTATGCCGAAGTGAAACAGGCTGCCCTTACAATCCACCTGAAGGCTTTCGAGGAAAGCCTTGCCGACAACTCGCCGAAACATTGCACGGTCACGATGTCGCGTGTCAATCGCATCGTCGATGGTTGCGGCTTCGCGACGCTGGCCGATATTCAGTCCGAACCGGTCCAGGTGTACTTGCGGTCCCTGCGGAAAAAGGCGAAGGACATTTCGCCGCGAACATACAATCACTACATCCAGGCAATGGATTCGTTTTGCAACTGGTGCGTTCTGACAAAGCGGATTCTGGCCAACCCGCTATTGGGGCTGGAGCGGCTGAATACGGAAGTCGATATCCGCCGGCAGCGGCGGGCCTTGACTGCCGAGGAGGTCGGCCGATTGATCGAATCGGCACGCAACAGCAAGAAGCCGATTTATCGCGTCGATGGGAAACAGCGGGCGAGGATTTACTTTCTGGCTTATATGACTGGCCTTCGGAAGAGCGAACTGGCCAGCCTGTCGCCTAAGAGCTTCGATCTGGACGCTGAGTGCCCGACCCTCACGGTGGAAGCCGGCCATTCCAAGCATCGCAAGAAGGATGTTCTGCCACTGCACCCAGAGTTGGTTGCCGAATTACGAGAGTGGTTCGTCGGACTTGCCCGAACCGACAAGCTCTTCCCCAAACTCGCCGGCAAGGACACGGCGGCGATGGTGAAGCATGACTTGGAGCAGGTAGGCATTCCGTACTGGACGGATGCCGGCGTGGCGGACTTCCATGCCGCCGGTCGTCATACGCATATCACTGAGTTGATTCGTAGCGGCGCTTCGCTGGCAGAAGTCAAAGAACTGGCCCGGCACACCGATATCAAGATGACCATGAAATACACGCACATCGGCATGGACGATCAGGCGCGAGCCATCGGCAATCTGCCGATGCCAAAGGCAAACCCTAACGACCGCAGCGCTACGGCGCTGCAAATGCGCTGCATTCGCAGCGTCTCTGCCAGTCCTCGCGTGGCATCGAATGACACTGATCCGTCTGACCGAAACAACCCGAACCCATGCGACCGTAAGGGTTTAGACAACGGTTTTCACCGTTTGTCATCGAATGGCAAAAAATCGCCGGTGGGAGTCGAACCCACAGCATCCCTGGTTCTAAGCCAAGGTGGTCGGCCAGTTGCCTACCGAGCCAAAGTGGTCCCGGATGGAATCGAACCATCGTTTCCTGGGTGTGGACCAAGTGTCGTTGCCATTGGACCACGGGACCGTGTTTCTCAAGTGGAGTCACCGGGAGTCGCACCCGGATTTCCAGCGTGCAATGCTGGCGTCATCCTGTTGGACCATGACCCCATGTCTTTTTCAGCGGAAGCCGTGGGGCTCGAACCCACAAGCGGCATACTTACCGCCGCCTGCTTTCCAAGCAGGTTCCTCACCAATTCGGATGACTTCCGTTATTTTTCTGCGAAGGCGGAAGCCGTGAGACTCGAACTCACAAACGGCTCTTCGCCGTCACCTGTTTTCAAGACAGGCTCCTCATCCGGCCGGATGGCTTCCATCGTCAAGCTGCGGAGGCTGGAATCGAACCAACATGAAGACGTTCAGAGCGTCTCATCCTGCCGTTGAATGACTCCGCATCGGTGTTGTTCAAGCTCGGGGAGAAGGGGTCGAACCTTCGTCGCCTGGTTCAAAGCCAGGAGGCCTACCGCTGACCGATCCCCGATCACGTTTCAGAGCGCCCTGCGGGAATCGAACCCGCCTGTTCAGCTTGGAAGGCTGATGCCTTGTGCCAATCGGCCAAGGGCGACACAAGGCGGAAGGTGAGGGAGTCGAACCCCCAAGGCTCATCGCTCGACCGCTTTCGGGGCGGCTGCCATCGCCAGTTGGCTTGACCTTCCGTATCCAATAGCTCCGGCGGGAGGGGTCGAACCTCCGTCCCCTGCTTAACAGGCAGGTCGATTACCGCTATCTGACACGAGATCAGAAAAGTCAGGACGGCCGGATTTGAACCGGCGGTCTCGTGCTCCCGAAACACGCGGAATACCAGGCTTTCCTACGTCCTGCCTGCGAGCCCGAAACGAACAGTGTCGCTGGTGAAGTTCACCAGCGAACCGATTCGTTCAGGACTCTGAAGAGCGTCCAGCGGGAGTCGAACCCGCACTTCCGCCATGGCAAGGCGACAGGCAGCCGCTACATCATGGGCGCGTTATGGTGTGCCGGATCTAAGATCAACAGAGCACCGGGAGAGACTCGAACTCTCGTCGCCGCATTACGGGTGCGGTATCCTCGCCGCTGGACGACCAGTGCAATCACTTCAGTGGGACCAGAGGGACTTGAACCCTCACCTGGCGGATTAAGAGTCCGCTGTGCTGCCGCTAGCACCTTGATCCCGTGTGCTCCGCTTCTTACGCGCAGGGAGTGGGCGTGGAGGGAGTCGAACCCTCAGTCTGACCCTTATAAGAGGCCCGCTCTGACCGTTGAGCTACGCGCCGTTATTGGTGAGTGGGGCCGAAAGGATTTGAACCTTCACCAACCGGATTAAGAATCCGGTGTGCTGCCGTTACACCACGGCCCCGAAATGCAGGCCGGGCGTATCCGTTTCAATCGTGTCTGATCCATGCCGTTTCCTCCTCGTTTCCAGTGGTAGCCCTGAGAGTCGAACTCAGCGCCACTCGGTTATCAGCCGGGTTCGGGCAACCGGCCCTCGACTACCATTTGCCAACGTCGTTATCGCTCAAGTCGGGACGGCGGGACTCGAACCCGCGCTCTCGTGCTCCCAAGGCACGCGGGCTGCCGCTGCCCTACATCCTGTCATCCAGTCAGAACGGGCGGATTTGAACCGCCGATCTCCTGGTCCCTGACCAGGCGCGATACCAGGCTTCGCTACGTTCTGCCGCAAGTAGCTCGTGCGGGAGTCGAACCCGCCTCCACGCCTTGAAAGGGCGTGGTCCTCAAACCGATAGACGAACGAGCCGTCTCAGCGCGCACTTCTTACGCAGTGGGTCGGGCGGTGCTCGAATCCGCGTCTGCGGCATTTCAGGCCGCCGCTAAACCGTCTCAGCTACCGACCCAAACGAAAAAAGCCTGATGTCGTTGTGACACCAGGCTTTTGGTATTTTTCGGGAAAATGTACGGCCTGATGTCACGTGCGCAATGGATAGAACGGGAGCATATTCGCCGAATGATCGGCGATTCCCGTCCCTCTTCGCAGTTCGCAACTCAGGCGTGTTGAAGTCATGGCTCTTTCTCGCAATGGGCAGCTCGACGAGAGCTGTCTACATGTATTCTATCGTATAGACGCCGCTGAAGCTGAAATGGTTCACGGAAAAATTCCGCAAACCTGCGGCCCTATCGATAAGACGCTGAAAACGGCCAAATTATTCCCCGGTTCCCTCGAAAATCTCGTAGCGATTCACGTAGTGACAGAGCGTGGTCAAATGGCCACTGACATGATAGAGGAAGTTAAGCGGTGAGAGCGCCGTCAGGGGCCGGACGGCAGGAGCGAAGGCGGCGAAGTACCGGAGAGATAGGCTTGGACAGAGTCAAGCAAGAACTGAAACACCGCGCGACCCTGTTGGGCACAGGTGGCAATTGCTGTCCAGATCCGTTCGCACCATCGGCGCCCTTTCTCGCTGCGTGTTCCTTGGGTGATGTGCCGGTCGATCACCACAAAACGCATCGCTTGTTCCGCCAGATTGTTGGTTGGGGCGATGCCGGGTGTCGTAATGAAGCGGAAATAGGCTTCCCCGTGTTCGCGGAAGCGTTTGGCCATGTTACGGGCATGTTTCGTGTCCGGCACGCCGGTCAGGGCTGTCCTCAACACGTGTTGACGAGCGGCAGCCAATGCCTGCTGAAAGCCCGCCGCAGTCATTGTTCCGCGGCCGTGGATTACGGCAAACAGGCCGCGCAGCGCATCGCGCAACCGTTGGCCATAAGCCTGGTCCTCACGGCGGGGCAGAGTCAGCAGGAATTTCACATCGCGGATCAGATGGGCCATGCAGAACTGAACCAGCACGCCGAACTCTCGCATGTACTTGCGGTAGGCGCTGAAATAATCGCAGCCCAACACGCCGTTGAACTCCTCGCCCAACACCTCCACCAGCACCTTCGAGCCACGCGACTTGTCGATACGGAACAACGTGTAGAGCGCGGCGCGGAAGCACCAAGTCCAGAATCTTTCGCCGTTTTCCTTATGCCCCGTCTCATCGATGTTCAGCACGGCCTCGTCGGGCAGCCGCACGAACAACTCCGCATAGGAGGGGGCCAACGCCTCGCTCACCTTGTCGATCAACTTGGCCAAGTAGCCGCGGGAGACGTTCACCCGCACCACGTCGCGAAGGAACTCCCGTTCGAGATTTCGATCCCGATGATCTGCGCCGCCAGTTGCCCAGGTGCGTCGAAGTCCTGGACGAACTTCTCCGTCAAGGCCATACCGTCTACGTCCATTGCAACATGGGAATCAACCGCTCGCCCAGCATCGTCATCGCCTACCTGCACTGGATTCTCGGCTGGGACTTGGAAAAGGCGGCGGATCACGTAATGGAATCCCGGTCCTGCGATCCGTACCTGGATGCGATTGGGCTGGCCGGTGAGGATCGGAAATGAAGAGGAGGATCTGCCCCATGACGCACCTCTGTACCGACGCCGACTTCGATACAATTTGTGCCCTATCGTAAGGTCTGCCGAGCGGCCCAGCCACGGCAGAGAACTAAGTGTCCAGTCTCCTCAGCGTCAGTGCCCAGCGGCACGATTTTCCAGGGCGACCGCAGCGACACAACTCCCGTGTGCGAAACACGTTACAGCGAGTGGCGAATTCCTGGCCAGTTTGAACCACCTCGTCTCCTAAATTTCACTTGCACTACACGTCGATAGTTGATATGTATAGTATTTACCAGGAAAGGAAGTCGGTCATGTCACTGCAACGTGAATTGAAGAAGAAGCGACCCTTCGAGTCCTTGGAGCAGGAGGCCATGCTGAATATCGCTCGCACGAACGATCAGCAATTGATCCGCTTTGCTCGGCTTTTTAGGCAGCACGACCTGACGCCTTCCCAATACAACATCCTTCGCATCCTACGGGGTGAAGGTGCCCCGCTGCCGAGTTTGGAGATCGCCAGCCGCACGGTCACGGTGGTTCCTGGCGTCACCGGTCTGATCGACCGCCTGGAAAAATCGGGGTTCGTTGTGCGAGAACGTTGCCAGAAGGATCGGCGGGTTATTTACGTGGTGTTGACCGAGAAGGGCCACAAGACCCTGGCCGATCTCGATCAACCTCTCCAAGAGTTGCACAAGAAACTCTTGGGCCATCTGACCAAGAATGAACTTAAAGAACTGATTAGCCTGCTGGAAAAGGCCAGAGAGCCACTTTCGGCAGGGGAATAGGATTCCCATTTTCGAGGAGTAAAACATTATGTCAACGATAAGCGAATTGAACGTGCGATCAGAAACCATCCGTGTGCGACGGGCCGCCGAACGGGGCCATGCCCAGTACGATTGGCTCGATACCTGGCACACGTTTTCCTTCGACACGTATTACGACCCGGCCCAGATGGGCTTCCGGTCGTTGCGAGTCATCAATGAAGACTGGGTTCAGCCCAGCAAGGGATTCGGCATGCACGGTCACCGGGACATGGAGATCATTACCTACGTCCTGGAAGGTGCCATCGAACATCGAGATAGCATGGGGACCGGTTCCGTGCTTCGTGCAGGCGAATTCCAGCACATGACGGCGGGGAGCGGCATTCAGCACAGCGAGTTCAACCCGTCTTCGACTGAGCCGCTCCACCTTTACCAGATATGGCTCTTGCCAGGGAAAAAGGGCCTGATGCCCAGCTACGATCAGAAGATCTTTCCCGAGGCCGAAAAGCAGGGCGCCTGCGGCTGGCAGCCTCGCCCGATGCTAAAGACGGATCGCTGTTGATCAAGCAGGATGCCCAAGTCTATCTTTCCTCGCTCGCAAGCGGCCAGGAAGTCAAATACGATTTGCATCCCGGTCGCCATGCGTGGCTACAAGTTGTCCGAGGAGCGGTTGACCTCAACGGCCAGACGCTTGCCGTTAGCGACGGTGCCGCCGTAAGTGGCGAGACGGCACTTACGATTCGAGCCAATGAAGCATCGGAGGTACTGCTCTTCGATCTTGCGTAGGCCATTGAAGAAAAAGACGCAACGCTGCTCGATAGTCAGGAGCCGTTGCGAAGTTTTGGTGCAATTGATTTGTTTTCGAAAAGACCATTCACGATTTCAGGAAAGGAACACCTTCATGCGACACTGGTTCTACAACGAAACGACGGGCCAACTCGGCTCTGCGGGACTCCTCCTGCTGCGTTTGGTAATGGGGGCGGCCTTCGTGCTTCACGGCTGGGGCAAAATCCAGAATCCCTTGGGCTGGATGGGACCACAAGCAACCATGCCTGGAATTCTCCAGGCTTTGGCGGCGATCTCTGAGTTTGGCGGGGGACTGGCCTTGATATTCGGGCTTCTTTCCCGGCTCGCTTCCTTGGGGATTACATCAGTCATGGTCACGGCACTCGCCACAGTTCACTTGCCAATGGGACATCCGTTTGTGAGCATGGGTGGACCATCTTTCGAGTTGCCCGCCGTGTACCTTGCCTGTGCCATCATGTTCCTGCTCCTGGGACCGGGGCGGTTCTCACTCGATGCCCTGCTGTTCAGGGGAACTGTTGAGAAAAAGGGGGACTGACAAATGACGATTCACAAGCACGCAACGCCTGACCACCCCATTCATGAACTGATCGCAAGCCGATGGAGTCCCTACGCTCTTGGCGAACGCCCCGTATCCGACGACGATCTTCGATCTTTGTTCGAGGCCGCCCGCTGGGCAGCGTCTTCGTACAACGAACAACCGTGGAGCTACATAGTGGCAACCAAGGCGAACCCGGCAGAGTTTGAGCGATTGCTCTCATGCCTTGTCGAGGGAAATCAGCCGTGGGCCAAGGCCGCTCCGGTCTTGGCACTCGGTTGTACGAAGTTGAACTTCACTCATCACAACAAGCCCAACGCTGCCGCTGTTCACGATCTCGGTCTTGCCAGTGCGACTCTGACCCTGGAGGCGACGGCCCGTGGCTTGTCTGTTCATCAGATGATCGGTATTCTGCCCGACAAGGCCCGTGAACTGTACGGCATCCCCGAAGGCGTGCAGCCCTTGACTGGATTGGCGATTGGTTACGCCGCGAACTCAAGTATCCTGCCCGATGGCTACCGGCAACGTGATTTGGCGACTCGGCAACGCAAGCCGCTGGCTGAGTTCGTGTTCGGAGGCCAATGGGGTACGGCGTCTGCCATCGTGAACGGGGCAAAGGCAAAATGAAGAAGCCCCTCGTCCACCACCGTGATGAAACCCAGCCCATCGATTGCCCGTTCGGCCATGTCGAGCGCATCGTGACGGGCGGCGACGGCGGCATCGCCAATATCCACGTCGTTAAGATCACGAAGGGCACGCCGCACCTGCACCAGGGATACGACGAGGTGTATTTCGTCCTTTCGGGCACGGGCACGATCACCCTCGGCCAAGAGGCGCATCCCCTGCGACCCGGCAGCGTGGCGGTGATCCCGGCAGGCGTGCTGCATTCGCTGGAGGCTGGGCCTGGGGAGGAATTGGAGTTCGTGATCTTCGGGACGCCGCTGATGGCAATGGATGATGAGAGAGCGAGGCCGAGGAAGGGGTAGATTGAGTGCCAAGGCAGATGCCTTCAGTCCCTTGGCAGAACTGTCGTCGCCGTCATGTCATGACGGCTCGCTCTACATTCCCGTGCGAGTTGCTACCGAGAATGCGGCGTGCATTGCCAATTGCCAGAACCGACTTCGCAGCCCACTGCTTTTCGCAACTCGGCTAATCGGGTCGCTCACGCCTTCTTCGGGCCACGCTCCCAATATTGCAAGCAATTCGGAGCGAGCCTTCGGAAGGCAATTTTCCCAGCGAACCACCGGTACGGCTCCCGTGTCCTCCCTTCCAGCGACTGTTCCCGGTCCATTTCACGGAGATTTACCATGCGCAACGTTTCTGCCAGTGATTGGCAATTTACCCGTCAGGCATACCCGACCCGCAGTCAGATGCGGGCCTGGTCCCCATTTCACTGATTCCAGAAACAATGTCGAGAAAACACACGAAGACTCCTACGACTCTGGTTGACCCGGAGGCCAAGAAGAATCTGCGCCCTGCACCTCCACGCCCTGGGCTTGAATAACAGCGAGGACTACAAGACCTGGTGCCGCCAGCACGGTTTCAGTACCCGCCTCTACAAGAACTGGCCTCAGCAGCAGCGGGAACGGCTCACCGCCAGCCGCATCGTCGCCACAAGCAAGCTGGCCGAATCCAGGAAGAAGATCAACGTCGCCAAGACCATTGCCACTGTCTTAACCGGAGAGTTCTATGCCGATGAACCCCGTTCTCCATTGCTTGCCGACCTTCGGCGGATCTGCGAAGCCGCCAGCCGGGATCGGCAGGTAAAGCTCCATCTCCTTGAACTCTTGCACCACGCTCACTCTCGGACGGAGTTCTTAACTTCGGCTCCAGCCCTGCCACAGTTGGGGCACCAGCCCGGCAATACCTGGATCGACGGCCTGTTGGCTCTGGCTAATCACTGGCGGCTGTGGTGCAGGCCGGTCGAGGAATGGATGCCTCGTACCCACAATACACGGCGGCAGTTTGCAAGTCTTGCCCGGCATCTCTTGGCTGAGTACCCGGTCCCGAACTTCATGGATGCTGTTTGGTTCATGGGCGACGGCAAGGCGGCAACTGAACGACAGCAGTGGTTTGCGCAGCATCGGTTCGGGAAAGAACATCCGCACGGCCGAGACTCCGATCCCGCTGGCCAAGCGGATGGCCCATTACTTCATGCAGGCCCCCGGCGATTGCACGGTCGATCAGGCATTGCGCTGGGGCCAAGTCCTGGGCTTGGGTGGAAATCCTCGCCTCGCCAAGGCAATCATGTCCTCCCGCCTGGGCGAAAACTTCGAGCACGATGAATTCTGGACGACCGTGATCCGGTTCTTCATCGACAATCTCATGCTCGACCTAGCCCGTGTCGGCCCGATCATCGACTACTTGTACGATCAGCGGTTTGTTGAACGGGAGGAGTTCGTGGCGGCGGGCGTTTTCGAGCGGCGTCCTCCTGCCCAGCCCAACCTCACGATGAAGGGCCGCAGTCCGGCAAGCCTGTTGCGGCAAGTCGAGCAGTGGCACCGGAAACTGGGCAAAGAGACGGCCTACATCAAGGGCGAATGGACCGCCTCGGGTATCAAGGGCTTTGACGTGATCGAGGGTCGGGAAGGCTCGGCCAGTCTCCGCTGCTGGACGATCCGGGAGCTTCTCTGCGGCAAGGAGTTGGTGGCGGAAGGACGAGCCATGCACCATTGCGTGGCGAGCTACATCCGCTCTTGCGCCCGCCGGGTAACATCGATCTGGTCATTGCAGATGCGCAACCACGAGGGCAGCCAGCGCATCTTGACCGTGGAGGTCCGGTTTCCCTCAAAGACCATCTGTCAGGCTCGGGGGAAACGCAATATCATGCCTGACGCCAAGGGAAAGGACATCTTGCGGCGTTGGGCTGCCCAAGAGGGATTGACCTTGCCTGGGTATGTATGAGCGGCCGTCACAGGCTCGCCGTCATGAAATGACGGCTCGCTTGCCTACGGAGGTGATGTCCATGCCAATTCCCATTGAACAGCAATCGGACCATCTCATTCATTCTGTACGGAAAGCATTTCTTTCAATGACCAGAACCACCTGTTTCCTTATTTCTCTTTTTCTGTGCAACGCCAGAGGCCCTACGAGCAAAGAACTCGATCAAGGAGTCGTCATCGTCGGGAGCCGGTCCATAGGGCGAGAAGAGATCTTCCCAGGTTTCCTTCGTGATCGTTGGGTCTTTCGCAGCCTCCTCCAGATGTTGGCAATAGGCAGCAGCCATCGCTGTTCTCATCTTCTTCCGCAGGTTCAGTTTCTTTGAAGTCATCTTCATTCCTCTTTCAGTGTTGGGCGCAGGCCGATCCATTGGAGCTCCTGGCTGATGATCCGTCTCACCAGCGGGACGTGCTCCTCGGTCGTCATGATGCTATCGTGGATCGTGAAGATCGGCACCTCGCTGTGGTATGTCAACAATCGTCGGCAGACGGTGTGCAGCATGAACTTGGCTTCTTCTTTTTGCATCATCCTTGCCAAGTCTTGGTACCGCTCACTCTTGCACTGCAAAATAATGTAGTAGACGCTGGGGAAGTTTCGGGCGAACAATCGTGTCAGCGGCGTATCGACCTGGACCCGGCCGTAGAAAACGTCGGCGAAGAAGAGCCGCTTCAAGTGGTCCCTGGTCAGTTCGGTGATCGGTGTTATCGTGATGTCTTTAAGGCCGTGGCTTCGGGCGTAGGCGTCCCTTCTCCCTTGAGCGTCGTCAGCCGTCTTAACGGGATGCTCGCAACTGAAGGCCCGGTACCGCTTCTCAGTTGGCCGACAACAGCAGCGTGCCCGGCGCCGGGAACAACAATAACGGGGGCATCGCCATCAGGCTGGAAGGCAACGTGGGGAGCGCCACGGCCGACAACAGCAATTCGCCAGGTTCCTTCGGCGCGGCATTGACTGCCCCCGTGGCTCCGAACGCCAGCTACGCCAACCTCGCATCGACGGTGACGACAACCACCGGAAGCGGCCGCTCTGATCTGGTCGGCAGCACCGCCACCGTCCTCGCCGGCACGAACGACAGCGGTTCACCGCTGACGATCACAATGCAGTGGCGGACCCCGACGGCGGCCGAGCAGGCAAGCATGGCGATTGCTAATAGCGACGCCGCCGTCTCCAGCAGCGCCCTGCCGGCCCTCACGCCGGGCACCATGCTTGCATGGTCGGCAACCAGCGAGGTTGCGTCCGGCGGCAGCGGCAACCCGGCGATTTCTTCACTTTCCGCCCTCGACGACCATGAGTACATGGTGCCCGCCGCGGGGACTTCCGCGGCTGCTTCCGCCGTTCTCCCCATGGCTGTTGCCGCCGTTCCTGTTGGCGCCTCGCAGCAGACCGTGAACCCGGTGCCCGAGCCGGATACGCTGCTCTTATTGCTTGCCGCCGGTGGAGGCGGCCTGCTATGGCAAGTCCGGCGGCGGAAACGGAATTCCGAATAATGAAGGCGATCAGCGCACTCTGTCTCTCGATCACGATTCTGAGTTGTCTCGCCAATGTCGGACCAGCAATGGCGGGCGGCGGCGGCGAAAACATGCTCCTGGTCGTCAACCCCAACGACCCCTCATCCTTGCAGATCGCCAACGCCTACGCGGCCCTCCGCGACATCCCCGCCAGCAACATCCTCTTCATCGCGCCGCCGGCCGACTATCAAAACAATGGCGCGCCGATCTCGCAAGCAGAAGTCACCCAGGACTATCTGAACCCGATCGCCAATTACATCAAGAACACAGCGGGACTAGCAAACCAGATCAACTACATCGGCACGATCGGCGAACCGACTTGTTACGCGATCGCCCCCCAGCCAGGCACGCCGCTAACCACCGCGAACTCGCTCAATTATGCCTTGGATCTGTTAACTCCGTTGACCGACGGCTCGGGGTTGACCTTGCAAAACGCCACTTACCAGTACCCCGGCGGCCCGACTTCGGCCCTTTATCAGAACCCCAACAATATTCCGATCGGAGACAACCCGGCCATCCTTCACTCCGCCACCTACAGCGTGAGTTATTCCGGCAGCAATATTGCCACCCAGTATTACATGTCGGGCGCGATCGGCTACACCGGCACCAACGGCAATACGGCCGCGCAGGTCATCGCCAGCCTGCAAAGCGCCGTGGCCGCGGACGGTACGTCGCCGGCGGGCACCATCTACTTCGAGGACAACGGCAACGTCCGCTCCACCACGCGGGACGGGCAGTGGGCGGCAACCAAATCGCAGCTTACCGCCCGCGGCATTTCCTGGGTTTATGAAAACAATACCTCCGGGGCCACGCCCCTGAACCGCAACAACGTCCTCGGTGCGGTCTGCGCACGTTGGTGCTGTTGAGCGTGGCCGGAATTGTTGCCGCGGCAGCAGCTTGGCGGAGGAGAAAGAACTGAGATAACTGACTACTTAGTTCCGCCAGGCCCTTGTGGACAGCGATGAACTCATCGGTTGCCCCCGTCAAGGGACGCAGATCGTGGACCTCGGGTTGGCTGCTGGGCAGCAGCACGCATTCACGATTTCGACCACGGGTTTCATCGATTCACCTGGCGATCGATCATCAGTGTCGAATCGAAGTCTTGGCAGGCGCGGACGGCGGCTCGTGAAAAGGCTTCCCGGCTTCGTAGAGCCGAATCTTGGCCTGGATGGATTGGGCCAGGGCCGGCTTGTTCTGTTGCCTGGCAAGGTCCACGGCTTGGTGCGCGGTTCGCGCGGCCTCGGCATATCGGCCCGCCTCGGCATAAGCGGCGGCCAGCGTTCCAAGGCTATTCGGATCGCGGGGCGTCAGATCGGCGGCGCGGCGGGCGAGAGTGACCGCCTCCGCGCCGTCGCGGACGCGGGGATCCGGATGCGTGGCGCGGAGCCAAGCCAGGTTGTTCAGCGACCAGACGTGGTCACGATTGATTTCCAGCGCCTTGCGGTAATGGTCGATGGCCTCGTCGATCCGCCCCTGCCCCGCCAATGCGGCTGCGATGTCGTACTGGGCATGCACGTTGTCCGGCTTGAGTTCCAGGGCCTTGCGGAAATGGGCGATGGCCTCGTCGACCTCGCCGCGGCCGATGAGGGCCAGGCCAAGGTCGAGGTGGGCCCGCACGTAGCCGGGCCTGATTTCCAGGGCCTTGCGGTAATCGGCGATAGCCTCCTCGACCTGCCGGCGTCCAACCAGGGCCAAACCGAGGTTGTAATAGGCTTCGGCGTCGTTGGGCTTAAGTTCCAGGGCCCTGCGGTAATGGACGATGGCCTCCTCGACCCGCCCGCGGCCGGCCAGCGCCGCGCCGAGGTTGTTGTGGGCATTCGCGTCGTCGGGCTCGATTTCCAGCGCCTTGCGGTAATGAACGATAGCCTCGTCGATCCGCCCGCGTCCCATCAATGCGATTCCGATGTCGTAATGGGCCTTCTCGTAACTGGGGTCGAATTCCAGGGCTTTTCGGTAATGCGCGATGGCTCCGTCGACCTCTCCGCGGCGGGCCAAAGCGGCTCCCAGGTCGAGGTAGGCGTCGGCGTCGTCCGGCTTGAGTTCCAGGGCCTTCTGGAACTGGATGATCGCCTCGTCGAGCCGCCCGCTGCTGGCGAGAGTCGCGCCGAGTTTGTACTGGGCGATATAGTTTTCCGAGGTGCAGGCCAGGGCGTGGGTCCACAACGTCTCGCTGTCGCGCCAGTAGCTCGTCTGCTGCCAGGCGCACACCGCCAGCCCTGCCGCCGCCAGGGCCGCGCTGGCCGCGAACAGCCGACGACGATAAGGCCAGGACCTGCCCACGTTCGCGGCGCCCCAGACCAAGGCGACGCAGAGGCCAATCTGCGACAGGTACAGGAAACGGTCGGCCGTCACCTGCAGACCCACCTGGACCAAACCGATCGTCGGTATCAATGTGCCCAGGTACCAGAACCAGCCGACGGCCAACCAGCGCTGCCCGCGCCGTGCGCCCCACAAGGCCCCGGCGGTGAGCAGGGCCAGCAATAGCCCCGCCCCCAACGCCACCCAACCGCTTTTTACCGGTCCCTCGGGATAGATGGCCGCCAGATTTGCCGGCCAGAGGGTCTTGCCGAGGTAGGCGACGTAAAGTACCGCAGCGCGGGCAATTCGCTGTGGTATCGGAGCGGATTCCAGTGAGATGACCGCGCCCCAGGACCGGTGCATCAGGAACGTGACGGTGGACGACGCCGCAACCAGCAGCACCAGCGGAATCTTTTCCACGATCAACCGCAGCAAGCCCAGGTGTCCCGCCTGCTTGCTGCCCCCTGCTCCGCGCCTCCCGGCTCCCCGCTCCCATCCTCCCCAGCGGCCAGTAATCCAACAGCAAGAACAGCAGCGGCCAAGTCACCAATATCGGTTTGGCCATCAAGCCCAGAGCCAAGGCGGCCGCAACCGACAGGTAGCGAACCACGCTCGGAGCGCGGGCATACCAGGCGTAAGCCGCAATCGCCAATAGGCCAAACAGCCCGCTGAGAATGTCCTTCCGTTCGGTGATCCAGGCCACCGATTCGACGTGCAGCGGATGGACGGCGAAAACGGCGGCCACCATGGCGCTTCGCCACGTGCTGGCGGTCATTGCCCGCAGCACGAGGAACAGCAGCACGGCGTTAACTGCGTGCAGCGCGACGTTGACCAGGTGCATCTGCGCGGCCAGTCGGGCAAGGCCAAGGGGGCCCTCTGCCGGTCCCCGCGCCGCGGCGTCGGCCATCAGCGAGAGCCAAGTCAGCGGAATCCAGAGCCCGCCATGACGACCCTGAGTGAAGGCCCAGGCGATCCCCGTGCCGGTCAGGCCTTCACGAACATGCTGGTTCTCGCACACGTAAAGGTCATCATCGAGGTTGACGAAGCCATGGCCGAACGTTTGGCCGAAGACGGCCATCACCGCCAGTAGCAGAAGGCCACAGACGGCCGCCGCGGCATAGCGATCGAGATGAGAAGAGGAGATTCCCATTCTTAGGGCACCTTGCCACGTGCGGCAACTGACCGGAAGTGACTGATTTGGGCGCGAATGACGTCCGCCCGAGCCCTGTCGTTCCGGGCGGAGGCCAAGTCGAGGGCCTTCTGGCAATGCGCGTGACGCCTCGTCGCGGTGTCCGCGGCCAGCCAAGGCCACGCCCAGATTGTAGTGGGCGTCAATGAACTCGGGCTTGATTTCCAGCGCCTCCCGGTAATGGGCGATGGCCTCGTCCAGTTGTCCCCGTCCGGCCAAGGCGAAGCCCAGGTTGTAGTGGGCGTCGAGGTAGTCAGGCTTGATTTCCAGGGCCTCCTCGAAATGGGCGATGGCCTCATCAGTCCGCCCGCAAGCGGCCAGTGCCACGCCGAGGTTGCTGTGGGCCGAGAGGTCGTGGGGCTCGATTTCCAGCGCCTTCCGGTAATGGGAGATGGCCTCGTCGATTCGCCCGCGACCGGCCAGCGCCGCGCCCAGGTTGACGTGCGCCAGGACGAAGTCGGGCTTGATATCCAGGGCCGCCCGGTAATGGGTGATGGCCTCATCGGTCCGCCCACAAGCGGCCAGCGCCACGCCCAGGTTGACATGGGCCAGGGCAAACTCGGGCCTGATTTCCAGGGTCTTCCGGTATTGGGTGACGGCCTCGTCGATCCGCCCGCAATCGGCCAGCGCTTTGCCGAGGTTGTTGAGCGCCAGGGCGAAGTCGGGCTTGAGTTCCAGGGCCTTCCGGTAATGCATGATGGCCTCGTCGATGCGCCCGCAATCGGCCAGCGCTTTGCCAAGGTTGTTGTGCGCCCGGACGTCATCGGGTTTGATATCCAGGGCCTTCCGGTCATGGGCCATGGCCTCGTCGAGCCGCCCGCAAATGGCCAGGGCTCCGCCGAGGTTGTTTTCGGCAACGCCGTTGTTCGAAGTGCAGGCCAAGGCATGGGTCCATAATTGTACGCTGTTCTGCCAATAGGAGGTCTGCTGCCAGGCATAGGCCATCAAGCCCATTGCCAGCAGCACGCCTCCCGCGCCACAGAGCCAGCACGCGGCGGCGGAATTGCCCCAAAGCCGTTGCACGCCCCAAGGCACGCCCCAGACGAAGGCAATGCACAGGCCAATGTGCGGAAGGTAGGTGTAACGATCGGCCCTGGCGTGTTCTCCGATTTGCACCAGCCCGATCATGGGCACCAGCATGCCGAGGTACCATAGCCAGCCGACCAGCATCGCGGGCTGCTTCCGCCACGACAGGATCGCGACCACGGAAAAAGCGGCCAAAACCGAGAAGGCGCCTCCCGCCTGCCACGCCGAAAAGCTCTCTGAACGAGGATAAAAAGCCGCCAGCCCGACCGGCCAAAAGAGCTGGCCGAGATAGACCGCGTAGGAGATCAGGGCATTGGCGATCCGCGCAGAAAATGGCACGCTGGTCAACGGCTGGATGTTGCCGGGCTGGCTCCAAACGGCTGCCACGGAGCCGGCAGCCGCCAGTAGCAAGAGGGGAATCTTTTCCACGACCAGCCGCATCATAAAGGCTGATGGCGGTTGGCGGTCGGTGGTTGGTGCACTAAGAGTGGCACGTCCCTGAGCTTGCGAAGGGCGTGGTCCCGCGGTTTCCACACCCTTCGCAAGCTCGGGGACGTGCCACCCCAGCCCGATCCGCGCCAGCGGCCAGTAGTCCAGCAGCAGCAAGACGAAGGGCAGCGTCACAAATTGCGGCTTCGCCAGCAGCGTCAGGGTGAACAGCGCGGCCACCGCCAGGTATCGCGCCAGCGAGAATGGGCGACGCGCGTAAGCGACATACGCGGCAATGGTCGAAACGAAAAAAAGTCCGCTCAATCCGCCCTTTCGCTCACTCACCCATGCCACCGTTTCCGCCCGCAACGGGTGGATGGCAAACAGCAGCGCGACCAACGCGCTGGCCCACAGGTTGCCGGTCATCCGCCGCAGGGCCAAAAAGAGGATCACGGTCGTCGCTGCGTGCAGGAGAACATTCGTCAAATGGTACCCCCAGGGCTTGGGGCCATACAACTGGTTATCCAGCATGTAGGAGATCATGGCCAGCGGGTACGACATGGAGTTGCTCAAAAACGCGGTGAACGCCCAGGCGACGCCCCGCATGGTGAGACCACGTGCAACCATCGGGTTTTCGTAGACATACAAGGGGTCGTCGAAGTTGACGAAGTCGTACAGCACGGTCTTGCCAAAAATGAGCGCCACTGCCAGGACTAGGAGGCCGCAGACGACCAACGAGGCGTATCGTCTGCGGGGAGAAAAGCATCGTACCGTTTTCGCAGGGCGAAAATCTGGACCGTTGGCGGGAGAATCAGGAACGTTGTCGCGAAGAAGGGAAACATCGTCGCAGCGCGAGAGATTTTGCGGACGGCCGCGGCGATCCGGCGATTTCTTCTTCCCTTTCTTTCCTCTGGTATTCCTGCCGTTCATTTTCCGGTCTTTCCCCTATTTCTGTTTCAGCGTCGAATCGAGGTCTTGGCGGGCGAGGACGGCGGCTCATGAAAAGGTTTCCCGGCTTCGTAGAGCCGAACCCTGCCCTGGATGGCTTCGGCCACCGCCTGCTTGCTCTGTTGCCTGGCGAGGCCCACCGCCTTGTGCGCGGTTTCGCCGCCGCAGCAAACCGTCCCGCCTCGGCGTATGCGGCGGCCAGCGTGTCGAGGGTACTTGGATCGTTCGGCGTCAATTCGGCGGCGCAGTGCGCGAGAATTATCGCTTCGGCGCCGTCGCGGTGCTTGGGGTCGGGATGCGTGGCAAGAATCCACGCCAAGTTCGTGAGGGCCGCCACGTCGTCTGGCTTGATTTTCAACGCCTTCCGGTACTCCGCGATAGCGCGGTCGACCTGTCCGCGCCCGGCCAAGGCAATTCCGAGGTTGTAATGCGCATCAGCGTAGTCAGGCCTGATCTCCAGGGCCGTTTGGTAGTAGGCAATGGCCTCGTTGACCTGCCCTCGTTTGGCCAAGGCGACCCCGACGCCGTTCTGGGCTTCAGCATAGTCAGGCTTGATCTCGAGGGCCGTTTGGTACTGGGCAATGGCCTCGTTGAGCTGCCCTCGTCTGGCTAACGCCAACCCAAGGTTGTAGTGGGCCTCCACGCAGTCAGGCCAGATCTCCAGGGCCGCTTGGTAACGGGCTTTGGCCTCGCCCACCTGCCCGCGTTTGGCCGACGCCAATTCGCTGGCGCCGAGGGCCGTTTGGTAATGGCCAATGGCCTCGTCGACCTGCCCCCCTTTGGCCAACGCCAACCCAAGGTTGTAGTGGGCCTCCACGTAGTTGGGCCTGATTTTCACCGCCTTTCGGTACTGCGCGATAGCGCGGTCAACCTCTCCGCGCCCGGCCAAGGCAACGCCCAGGTTGTAGTGCGCTTCGGCGTAGTCGGGCCGGATTTCCAGGGCCGCTTGGTAATGGGCGATGGCCTCGTCGACTTCCCCTCGTTTGGCCAACGCCACCCCAAGGCTGTAGTGGGCCTCCGCGTAGTCTGACTTGATTTTCACTGCCTTCCGGTACTGCGCGATAGCGTTGTCAACCTGCCCGCGCCCGGCCAAGGCAAGGCCCAGATTGTAGTGCGCTTCGGCGTCGTTGGGTTTGATCTCCAGGGCTGCCTGATAATGGGCAAGGGCCTCGGCGATCGGCCCTTTCTTGGCCAAGGCAACTTCCAGGTTGTAGCGGGCTTCGGCGTAGTCGGGCCTGATCTCCAGGGCCGTTTGGTAATGGGCAATGGCCTCGGCGACCTGCCCGCGTCCGGCCAACGCAACTCCCAGGTTGTTGTGGGCCACCGCGAAGTCCGGCTTGAATTCCACTGCCTTCCGGTAATGTGCGATGGCCTCGTCGATTTGTCCTTGGCCGGCCAAAATGAGTCCGAGGTTGTTGTGGACGTACACATAGTCGGGCCGGATTTTCAACGCCTCCCGGTACTGGACAATGGCCTTGTCCATTTTTCCTTGGCGGGCCAAAGCGTTTGCGAGGTTGTTGTGGACTTCGGCATAGCCGGGCCCGATCTCCAGGGCCGTTTGGTAATGGGCAATGGCCTCGTCCATTCGGCCTTGGCCGGCCAAGACAACTCCGAGATTGGTGTGAGCCCGAAAGTTGCGCGGTACATTGGCCACCGCATCTTGCAAGATCAAAAACTCGCTCTGATAGCCCGCGTTCCGTTGGAAGGCGACGATCCCGAGTGCGCTTCCTGCGGCGACCGTCGTGCAGAGCCCCACCATCCGCAACGTCGCCAACGGAATCGCGCGGCAGTGCGCCAGCCATTGGGCTGCCAGGAATGCGCCGCACACCACGCCGCACAGCACCGCCGCCAAGGGCAGGTACATGCGGTGCTCGAACGCCAGGTCGTACAGTGGCATGATCGTGGACGTTGGGGCCAGGATCAGAAAGAACCAAGCCCCGAGGAGACCCCATGGCGACCACCTCCACAAGGCATAGCCGGTCGCCGCAAGGAGTGCGGCGACGACCATCGCCCCCGGCAGGATTTCACCGACAGTCTGCGCCGGTGGCCAGCCATAGTCCAGCACCAACGGGTGCGGCCAAAATACTAGCCGCAAGTAGTGCAGGATTACGCCGGGCTGGCTACAGGCATACTCAAACCACGACACCCGTAGCGCGTAGCCAGCCCAGGGGCGCGGAGCCGCGCGGAGTTGCACTACGGCAAACGCGGCCCATGCCGCCAGCAAACCCAGATACATCCCCCATCGCCGACGCCAAATTTCCGAAAACGACTTGCTCATCAGCACTCGGTCGTACAAGAGGATCATGATCGGCAGCGAGACGGCCACTTCCTTCGAACCCAGCGAGAGCAGCGCGGCCGCCACCGTCACCGCGCCCCAGGAGGAGGAATGTGTCGAGTCGCCACAGCGGATGAGGCCGTAGACCGCCAGAAGATAGAACAACCCCATCGTCGATTCGTACCGCTGGGTGATATAGGTCACGGACTCGGTTTGCAAGGGATGCACCGCCCACAGCAGCGCCACCGCCAGCGCCAAGGCAGCGGATGCCCGGCCGAAACGGGCGCGGAGCCTGGGCAGCAAGAACGTGCGACGGACAACCCCGAACAAGGCCAGTCCGGCAAGTACATGGATCGCCAGGTTCGTCAAGTGGTAGGGCAGCGTGTTCAGGCCGCCGACCGCATAGTCCAGGGCGAACGAGAGAGCTACCACGGGCCGGGAGTGCAGCCCCACGGCGCCATTGGCGGAACGGACGAAAAAGAAATCCCACGGGGGCCACCATTGGCGGATCGCCGGGTTCTCGATGATTTCGACGTGATCATCGAAGACGAAGGGGCATCGCAGGCTGTTCGCGTAAACGGCCAGCACCGCCGCAACGAGCAACAGAGCCGCCAGTTCCACGGAACCGTTCTGTCGGATCACCCTTTCCCAACGCGCTTCACCCGGAACCTCGCGAATATCAGCCGATCCCGAAGCTGCCTCGTCGCCAAGCTGCGGCTGTTGCGCGGCGGTTTCTTCTTCCCTTTTCGGCCGATCTGCCTTTTCCAATCTAAGACTGGTATTTCTCATCTCGACTCTGCTCCGATGCGCTTACAGTAGCGATGGCATGTCTATGCTAACAAGCTGGCGATTCTTAATCAAGAATTGAAGCCCTAGCCGCGCGTTTGATGCCAGATTTTGAAAAGCGCAACGACGTGGCGGAAAAAGATGCACGGCATCTTGCGATACTTGTAGACCTGGGTCACTCCGCCCGCGCGCTGGCGGTGATGGACCGGCAACTCCCGGAGGGAATAGCCGCGGCGGTGGGCGCCGGCGACGAACTCCCACCAGAACCTCTGTTGCATGGCCCCCAATTCCGGCACGAGTCGGTTGATCATTTTCTTATGGGCAAAAAAAGAAGGGATGAGCGAAGGACGTTCCTCTTCGCTCATCCCATGGTGTTCAAGGCTTACAGCTTCCGCTGAAGACAGTTTACTTGCGGAGCTTGCGGCGGATGCACGCGCCAATTCCCAGGACGAGGCCGGCGCAGGCCGGGATGATCGTCATCGGCTCGGGTAAGGCGCGGCCTCGAACGTCGTTGCCGACTCCCACAGCGGGATGAACTCGGGCTGGGTGGGATTGAAGAGATCAACCAAGCCGACCATAGCGGCCGGGCTGGCGGTGGTGCTCAGGCCCTCAAGACCGGGAGAGGTGCCGGTCGGGGTTTGCTTCACGGCATTGTACGACGACTCCCAGTAGTAGGCCGTCATGCTGCCGCTGCCGTCGGTGATCGTGCCCGTGAGGTTGTGCGCGTCGAAATTTGCCGGGCTAGTGCCCGTGAAACTGCCAATGCTCGCGCCGTTGACCGCCACCAGATAGCCTAGTACGCTATTGTCGCCCCCCTCTGCCGCAGCCGTGAGCTGCGAGACGGTATAGGCGTTGATAGCGGGCACCGCGTTGCCGGTGCTGACGATGGCAGTGCTCGCCTGGGTGCTAATCTCGGGGATGCTGTTATACGGAGCGTAGGTGGCGTTCGTGACGGAAACCGCATCGCCCACGGCGACGCCGGCTGGCGCAGTGTACAGCTCGCACGAGCCGGTGCCGTCGCTGATAATACACGAAGGGGTCGAGGCCGACGTGTAGACGACGGCGGTGACGATGGCGGCCGGGTCGCCCTCGGACCCGAGGCCGATCGAGCCAAGGCCGCCGGCCTCCATCTGGGCGATGGTCTCGGCCATCGCGCTGCCGGCCAGGGCACAGACCATGGCCACGGCAGCACTCAGAACAACAAATTTTCGAACTGACATTGAATGTCTCCTTTGATTTTGATCAAAAAACTAGCCAAAACTCAACGTCGTACGATACCGGTTGCGCCTTATCGCTGGCACAGCCGATATGCGGGGCGAACAACGCATAGGCATAATCTAAAACAAACGTGTTAGAGGAGAATGAATCGTCCGCTAAACTTCCAATAAATCTCGGTTAGATTTCTCCGCTTTTCATCCCATCTTGTGGGGGGTTGTTGGGGGAATTGCCGCCATTCGCGGCCGAACGCGAGAAGTAAGTTCCTGCTGCGTAACGACTTAGCACACGCTATCGCCTGGCCGGCGCAAAGCTGGCGTCTCGGGAGGATGAGGCCTTATGCCGCTTTTGTTCTGGGCGACATGGGACGGGCGTTTACGCCCGTTCCGGGCTTCAGCCGGTAGTCGTCCCGGCATTTATGCGCCTAGCGGATGAGGGGTGACATGCAACCCGGCCCCATCGGTTGCTGGTGTAGTGTCTCGAAAATGTCGCTATCTATTATGGGCATTACGTGCATGCCACCCATTAGTCACCAACTGCGCGAGACACTACACTGACGGTTGGCAAAGTTATGATCGAGGCCCTGGCAAGGCCAGCGGCCTTCCGCCGGGTCTGTAACCTCCCTTGCGCTTGTGATTAACGGATTTTCTTTTAATTACCGGGGCGCGCTTGCGTCTCGTTTCAAAAAATGGTGAAGTGGGGGTGACAGGTTTTCGATGTCCCGGTTCATTTTTTGCAACAGGTGGGAAGCCGGCGGGGAACTTGATGCCTTCTTTACCGCGAGTTTTGGGGGGTCCCGGAACCGCGGCCGGAATAACTCTGCCCGGCCTGTATGCAAACTTTGCAACAACCTGTTGCATCCACACTTCACCACCCATAGGGATAAGTTCAAAAATAATTCCGAGCGATGAGCCGAACCTTGATCACAGGCGAATTCTTAACCTTTATTCATTTTCTATCACAAAGCTAACAATCGTTTCGTATACCGCTAACATGTTTCTGCTATTTTCCCTTCCAAGTCCGGCAGCTTTCTGGACAAATATTATTTCCTCTTAGCAGTTTGGGAGACATCTTGAAAAATCGATCGCTTCTATTGTTCGTTGGCTTGTGCTGGCTGGCCGCCGGCTCTCTGGCATCGGCCGCAGCCCTCCGCATCGTGACCTACAACATCGACGCCGATACCAACGGCAGCGGGGGGGTCGGCACCATCGGCAACAATACGAGCATGACCACCGTGCTCCAGGCCATCGGCGAGAGTTCTCTGGCGGGCAATATCCAGCCGCCCGACGTGGTGGCCCTGGAGGAATTGTCCTGGGTCGGTTCCGGGGCCTCGCCCACCTTGCAGGTCATCGTGAACGACTTGGACAGCCCTTCCCGGGCAGCAACTACGCCTACGACCCGACCTACGACCCTACGGATGGGAATGACACCGGCAACGGCCCCAGCGGTATTGTCTATAACACCGCGACCATGAAGGACCTCGGCGCCAAGGTGATCGGCACGGCCAGCGGCAGCGGGGCGCCGCGGGCCCCGATTCGGTTCGAATTGCAGCCGGTGAACGGGAGCAGTTCGTCCCAGTTCTATCTCTACGTCAGCCACATGTTGTCGTCCGGCGGCGCCCGTCAGACCGACGAAGCCACTGAGATCCGCAGCGATGCGGCTGCCTTGGGCGCGTCGGCGAACATCATCTATGTGGGCGACCTCAATAGCCAACTCAACGAGAGCGGCTACCCCGGCTATAACGGCTTGGTCGTTACCACCACGCCCACCCCCGGACAAGGAATCGATCCGGGTAGTACAACCTTAAAAACGGAGTCGGCCAAGAGTTTGAAATATGTCGACGACCACCAACTCGTCACCGCGCCGGTCTACAACGGCACAAACAATTTCCAAATCGTCAAGAGCAGCTACACCGTCTTCGGCAATAACGGCAGCACAAACAACACGGGGACGGTGAATCAGTCCGGCAACACGGCCCTGACCTCGCTCGGCCTTGCGAGCAGCACGTCGACGGCGGTGCTTTCCGCGCTGACCACCGCCACCGATCACTTGCCGGTGGTCGCCGACTACTCGTTCACGCCCGCTACGACTCCGGCCACGATCAGCCTGGGCAGCGTGCTGAATGCCAGGATCATGACGGGCGGCACGGGCACCTTCGGCGCAACCGTGACGAACTCGGCCGCCAGCGGGTCCAATAACCTGAATTACACCCTTGCCGCGGCAGTCACCAGCGGCGCCGCCACGCTCGGAACCGTCAGTCCCGGCTCGGACAGTCTCGCCCCGGCGCGAGCGACGCCAACACGGTTTCCGCCACCTCGACCAACCTGGGCCTCAACACGATCACCTTCACCGCCAGCGACCCCAATGCGTCCAACAGCCCGCAAACCATCAATGCCACGCTGACGGTGGTCGCCAACCGCGTGGTCACGGCCACGCCGGTGAGCTTCGGCATCCTCCATGCCGGACAGATGCCCGCCGGCAGTTACTCGACGACGCTTTCCACGGCCGGCGACAACAACCACTACACGGCGGTCACGGTGCCCGGCGGCAGCGACGGCCTGGTCACCGTCCAAGGCACCTCGACGGTCTTCAACTCTAACGGCCAAACGGAGACCCGCGCGGTCACCGCGGGGGCTTTCAATACGGCCGGGCTGATCAACAACACGATTCCCCTGGCGACCGTGGGCGAGGCGCTGGCCGGCGAGTCGCCCATCCCCGTGCAGGTCTCTTACACGGCCACGGTCTTCTCGGGCTCGGCCGGTTGGACGGGCAGCGCGGGCAGTTCCTGGGGCACGAACGGGAGTTGGCAGGACACGCAGGCCGCCGGCGTTCAGGTAGCGCCGGGCCAATTCGCCGGCTACAGCGACTCGGCGGTGCTGGACGATTCGGCCGGCAGCAACCGCGCGATTACCCTGGACGAGGCCTCGCCGCAGCTCAGTGCGCTGACGTTCAACACACCGTCGGGCAACGGCTATTCGATCGGCCCTGGGAGCGGGGGCACGCTCGAATTCAGCAACGGCACGGGCACGGCAACCCTCTCCGTTACCGCCGGCACGCACTCGATCTCCGCGCCGATGTCGTTTGCCGGAAATGGCGCGATCAGTCTGGCCGCCCAGACGCAGTTGACGGTCTCCGGCAACGTGAGCGGCGGGCCGGCGGTGGCCAACAACGGCATGCTCATTTTCAGCACCGCAGCGCAGACCGTGGGCGCGATCACGGGCAGCGGCGGGCTCGACGTGACCGGCGGGGCGACAACCACCGCGGCGAGCGTGGCGCAGAACTCGATCGAGATCGACGCCGGGTCGAAATTGGCGCTGACCGCCGCCCATACGGCGGCCAAGAGCACGGCCAATGCCTTGACGATCGCCGGCACCACGAACGCCTGGACGGGCGATTTGGACGTGGGCGCCAGCGGGATTACGCTCAGCAACGCCACGCTTGCCGAGGCTGCGACTGTGGCCAATGAGCTCAAAGAGGGATACTCAGGAGGCACCTGGGCCGGCGCGGGCGGCATCACTAGTTCGTTCGCGAACACACATCAGGGCGCGGCGTCGGTCGGGGAATACTACAGCTCTACCGCCCAGACCCTGAAAATCGCGGCGGCGATCCCCGGCGATTGCGTCCTGAGTGGTCAAGTTACCGCCTCCGACCTGAACACGGTAGAGGCACATCTTGGGGCGTCCATTACCAGCCGGCGAGAATTGGCAGTCCGGTGACTTCACCTACTCAGGCCAGGTGACCGCCGCCGACCTGAATGCAGTGGAACAGCACCTGGGGGCCAGCTTCCCGTCGGAAGAGACGGTAGGCGGCCCGATTTCGGGTTCGGGCGGAGGCGGCGCGGCGCCGGTTCCGGAGCCTGGAACGCTGGCCTTGCTGGCCGCCGGCCTGGCGGTGGCGGGTATCGCAGCGGTGCGTCGCCGTGCCAAGCATGCCGGCTGATTGGGTCGGCTGAGGATCGTGAAGCAGCGCCGGCGCAGCGGTCTCGGACCCCACCTCGCTCGCCGAGGTGGTGAACGAGGCTGGGGAGCTAACGCGCGGCGCTAACCCGGGCGAGCCGGGTGGCATGCCTTCACGCGGCCGTTAGGGACGTGGAACAACAAGAAGACTTCGCCGGCCGCGGGTAGGCATGTTGCCTCGCCACGCGCCTGGAAGAACATGCCTACCCGCGGCCGGCTGCGTTTTTCCTGTTGTTCCAGATTTTTTGGCGGCCGCGTGAAGGCATGCCACCCTCGCAAGTGTCCGGGTGGGGTCGTGCGCGCCGACGTGCTTGCGCGCTAGCCGTCCAGCCTCCTTCACCGACCCGGGCGAGCCGGGTGGGGTCGTGCGCGCCAACGTGCTTGCGCACTAGCCGCCCAACCTCCTTCACCAACCCGGGCGAGCCGGGTGGGGTCGCGCCCGACGTGCTTGCGGCGCTAGCCGTCCAGCCTCCTTCACCAACCCGGGCGAGCCGGGTGGGGTCGCGCCACCCGAGGCAAAGGAAAATCGTGTTACGGATTCTTTGCGCAAAACACACCGAACTTTAATTGCCTCGTCACACTCGCCTAGCGCACTTCTGCTACGCTGCCCGTTTCGTTTTGCGCTTCTCCACTGAGCCGCCGTGCAAGGCCGCAACCGTCGACAAGGGCGGCTGGCAAAATATCGGCGCAAACGGCGGCCTCAACGACAGATCGACCATGCCCTGAAAGGAACAATACATGCGAGTCAAGGAACTTGGGATCGCCTTGCTGCTGTCGGCCGCAATGGCCTCTGTCGTGCGCGCGCAGACCGCAACCGTACCGATTATCGCCACGCCGGTAGCGGCGCCGCAACCAGCGGATGTGAACGGCACGTCCAACCCACCTTTCACTCCCGGACAGATCCAGCAGGCCTATGGGCTGAATTTGATCCAGTCGGGCAGCACCGCCAGTGGGTTGGGCCAGACGATTGCCATCATCGACGCCTATAACTACCCCAACGCCGTCTCGGCCCTCAATACCTTCAGCAGCGAGTTCGGCCTGCCGCAAGTTAACGCCGGAGGGCCGACTTTCACGGTCCTCAACCAATCGGGCGGCACCACCCTGCCGGGAACCGATCCGGCCGGCCCGTACCCGGCAAGCAACTGGGAATTCGAAGAGGCCCTGGACATCGAATGGGCGCATGCCATGGCCCCCAACGCCAACATCGTTCTCTATGAGGCTACCAACAATTCCAACGCGAATCTTTTCGCAGCCGTCAATACTGCCAAGAACAACGCGGCCGTCGCCGTCGTTTCCATGAGCTTCGGCAGTGGGGAGTATAGCGGCGAGACGTCCAACGATTCGACTTTCACCACGCCCGCCGGCAGGCTCGCGGCTAACCCCAAACAAGGAATGACCTTCGTCGCTGCGACGGGCGACAGCGGCGCCCCGGGCAATTATCCGGCCTTTTCGCCCAACGTGGTCGCCGTCGGCGGCACCTCTCTGTATCTGACCACCAGCCTCTCCTACAGCAGCGAGTCGGCTTGGAGCGGCAGCGGCGGCGGGACCAGCAGCATCGAGTCGAAACCATCCTACCAAATAAGCTACGGAACACTCCACGGCGGCCTCCTCGCCAATACAACCAGCCGCGCTACGCCCAACGTCTCCTTCGACGCCGATCCCAACACGGGCGTCTACACCTACGATCCTTACAACGGCGGTTGGTTCCAGATTGGCGGCACCAGCCTCTCGGCGCCCTGCTGGGCCGGCCTGATCGCCGACGCCGACCAGATTCGCGTGGCCGCCGGCAAGGGCACGCTGGACGGCGCTTCGCAGACCCTGCCCGCCCTGTACAGCCTGTCCAGCAGCGACTTCCACGACGTTACCACCGGCAACAACGGCTTTGCGGCGGGCCCTGGATACGACCTGGCGACCGGCCTGGGCACGCCGGTCGCCAATAAACTGGTTCCCGATCTGGCGGCCTATGGCGTATCGCCGGCCACGATCAGCCTGGGCAGCGTCGTAAACGCCAGGGCAATGTCGGGCGTTGCGGGCACCTTCGGCGCAACCGTGACGAACTCCGCGGCCAGCGGGTCCAATAACCTGAACTACACTCTTGCCGCGGCAGTCCCCAGCGGCAGCGGCAGCGCCACGCTGGGAACCGTCAGTCCCGGGTCGGACAGTCTCGCTTCCGGCGCAGAGCGACGCCAACACGGTCTCCGCCACCTCGACCAACCTGGGCCTCAACACGATCACCTTCACCGCCAGCGATCCCAATGCCTCCAACAGCCCGCAAACGATCAATGCCACGCTGACGGTGGTCGCCAACCGCTTGGTCACGGCCACGCCGGTGAGCTTCGGCATCCTCCATGCCGGACAGATGCCCGCCGGCAGTTACTCGACGACGCTTTCCACGGCCGGCGACAACAACCACTACACGGCGGTCACCGTGCCCGGCGGCAGCGACGGCCTGGTCACCGTCCAAGGCACCTCGACGGTTTTCAACAGCAACGGCCAGTCGGAGACCCCGCGGTGACTGCCGGGGCTTTCAATACGGCCGGGCTGATCAACAGCACGATTCCCCTGGCGACCGTGGGCCAGGGGCTAGCCGGCGAGTCGCCCATCCCCGTGCAGGTCTCTTACACGGCCACGGTCTTCTCCGGCTCGGCCAGTTGGACGGGCAGCGCGGGCAGTTCCTGGGGCACGAACGGGAGTTGGCAGGACACGCAGGCCGCCGGCGTTCAGGTAGCGCCGGGTCAATTCGCCGGCTACAGCGACACGGCCGTGCTCAACGATTCGGCCGGCGGCAGCCGTTCGATTACCCTGGACGGGGCCTCGCCGCAGCTCAGTTCGCTCGTGTTCAGCGCAACGCAGAGCGGCTATTCCGTCGGCCCGGGCACGGGGGGCACGCTGCAATTCAGCAACGGCGCGGGCACGGCAACCCTCTTGGTGACCGCCGGCAGCCAGACGATCTCGGCGCCCATAGCGTTTTCCGGCAACGGGGCGATCAATCTGGCCGCCCAGACCCAGTTGACGGTCTCCGGCAACGTGAGCGGCGGGCCGACCGTGGCCAACGACGGCATGCTCATTTTTAGCACCGCAGCGCAGACCGTGGGCGCAATCACGGGCAACGGCGCGCTGGATGTGACCGGCGGGGCGACAATCACTGCGGCGAGTGTCGCCCAGAATTCGATCGAGATCGATGCCGGCGCCAAGCTGGCCCTCACTGAGGCGCATACGGCAGTTGTGAGTACGGCTAACAGCTTGTCAATTGCCGGCGCGACCGGCGACTGGACGGGCGATTTGGACGTGGGCGCCAGCGGGATTACGCTCAGCAACGCCACGCTTGCCGAGGCTGCGACTGTGGCCAATGAGCTCAAAGAGGGATACTCAGGAGGCACCTGGGCCGGCGCGGGCGGCATCACTAGTTCGTTCGCGAACACACATCAGGGCGCGGCGTCGGTCGGGGAATACTACAGCTCTACCGCCCAGACCCTGAAAATCGCGGCGGCGATCCCCGGCGATTGCGTCCTGAGTGGTCAAGTTACCGCCTCCGACCTGAACACGGTAGAGGCACATCTTGGGGCGTCCATTACAGCCGGCGAGAATTGGCAGTCCGGTGACTTCACCTACTCAGGCCAGGTGACCGCCGCCGACCTGAATACAGTGGAACAGCACCTGGGGGCCAGCTTCCCGGCGGTGGAGGTCGGGGGTCTAGTGCAGTTCGACGCCGTCGTTGGTGTTCCGCAGGCCATCGCTGCCGGCACCGTGGCGCCGGTTCCGGAGCCTGGAACGCTGGCCTTGCTGGCCGCCGGCCTGGCGGTGGCGGGTATCGCAGCGGTGCGTCGCCGTGCCAAGCATGCCGGCTGATTGGGGGCGCAACACTCCGGACCCCACCTCGCTTGCGGTTTGGCGATTTAGTCGAAAAACTCCTCCCGCCCCGGTGGGGCAAGCCCAGCAGGCGGCGGGATAAATCGACAGCCCGCTTGCCGAGGTGGTGAACCAGGCTGGAGAGCTAACGCGCGGGGTAGCCGTCCAGCCTCCTTCACCGGCCCTGCTGCGGCGACTTTGTGACGGCCGCGTGAAGGGGCATGCCACCCACATCGGGAGGTCATTTTTCGGCCGTCGCTACGCGACGCGCAGAAAGCGTGCAACGCTTTCGTCGCCGCCAAGCTCCGGCTGCCAGGCAACAAATCGCAGCGGTGGCCAGGCTTGCCAGCGTGCCCGGTTCCGGGAGCGGCGCGACAGTTGATGCCGAGCCGGCCACATCGCGGCCCTCCATGGGCGAGCCCGTCACGGTCGGATCGAAGGTGAACGGCCCACCGGCGCCGACGATCAAGCTCGTCCCCTCGGGTATGCCGCCGTTGGTCGTGCTTAGCGTGCCGCCGCTGACGATCGTGCCGCCCGTGTAGCTGTCCGAGCCCTCGAGAATGAGGGTGCCGGGGCCGGTCTTGGTGAGCGGACCGCTGCCGCTGAGGCGTCCGGACAAGGTCGCGCCGACCGACGAGGCAGCGACGCCGGCGGCCGGATCGGCGTCGACCGTCAGCGACCCGCTCAAGGCCAGCGGGACGGAAATCGTCTGCCGCCCGGCATCGATCGTGATCTGTGCCGTGCTGCTCAAGCTCAGCAGGCCCGTCGTGCCGGGCGTGAGCTGGAGCGTGTAGGCATTGGTGCTGGTGAACCACAGCGAGCCGACATTCTGGGTGCCGCTAATGCTCACCGTGCCTCCCGCCCCGACCCCGATACTGCCCTGCGAATTGCCGAAGGTTGCCGTAGTGCCCAAGCCCGGCGCCACGCCCGAAGACCAATTGCTCGCGGTATTCCACAGCGCACCGGTCCCGCCGGACGGGCCGCTCCAATCGTCCTCGTTGTTGACGATCTGCACTTTATCAAGAGTTTCGTTTCCCATTCCATTGGCATAAACGACCGAGCCAAGCGCGTCGTTGGCAGTGCTGCCAAGCGGATCCCGCGAATTCCCGAAATCGGCAGCCGTGAGGCCGGTGGGCAGCGTGGCAAGCAAGTACGTTCCGGCCGGAAGAGTGTAATGGTTGTTGGAACTCGGGCCGACAAAGGTCATGTTATTGCCAATCCCGATACCGGAATAGCTACTGCCGGACCAACCGTTGCCATTGATGCCGTTCACGGGGTCGGCCTCCAAAGTTCCCACCGCGTTGATAACCTGCAACGTGCCGGCCGGGGCGAAGTAAGCGCCCTGATTGAAATTCGCGGTGAGGTATGGCGCGACATTGTTCGCGTTCGTGCCGGCGAAGTAGATCTCAAAATTCCACAACCCCAACGCTTGGGTCTTGGTGGCCCAGGTCGAGTCCTGGATCAAGTCCAACGCGCCCGTGGCAGCATTGTAAGCGACCTCCTCGCCCCGGGCCTGCCCGGCGGAGAGGACAATCACAGCCATCGCGGCAAAGATCGCGGCGGGGTTGCGCCCGCTAGCAGGCCTCGATCGATCATTTCCGCAAACCAGCAAGCCATCTCTAATTCCTAGGGGGCGACAAGTTCGAATTCGGCGCAATCCGGGGCCAAGCAGCGATCTTCGCGAAAGTCCTCTGTTCCATGATAACCCGGCCTTCGCGGAGGTGCAAAGTCTTTTTCGTAGCGACGTCGTAATGCCCGCGGCTTGCCCGGGGGATGGTTACGTTCCTTGCCTCGTGCTGTTAGGGCCTGTCGCCGTGGGGCGATGTTTGGCCACGACAAGCCGCGCCCCGGCGTCGCCGCCAGGCGCCGGCTGCCAGGCCGCCAATCGCGGCGGCCGCCAGGGTGGCGAGCGTGCCGGGTTCGGGGACCGGCGCGGCGGTTGAGGCCGCGCCGCCAACGGCGCCGGCGTCCATCTGCGGCGCCGTCATGGCTGGATCGAAAACAAACGTCCCGCCGGCGCCGACGGTCAAGCTCGTCCCGTTGTCTAGGGCGCTGGCGGTGGTGACCAAGAGCGTGCCCGCGTCAACCATTGTGCCGCCGGTGTAGCTGTCCGAGCCGCTGAGAATCAGCGTGCCGGGGCCGGCCAACGTCAGCGATCGCGTGCCGCTTTGACCGATCGAGCCGGTAATCGACAGGCTGGCGCCGGCCGAAGGCGTCACGGTGAGGCTGTCCGCCAGGGTCAGCGGGGCGGAGATCGTTTGCGTCCCGCCGGTCACGCTGATCGTGGCGCCGCTGCCGGAATTGTTCATGGTCAGGCCGTTGGCCCCGCTGCCGGTGAGGGTGCAGGCCGCCACAATCACGCCGGACGAATTGCCGAACTGCAAACTGCCCAGTATCACCGGCTCGTCCAGCGTGATCGTCGCCGCCGTCGTGGAGGGATTGAGCACGGCTGGCACCCCCGCCGCGTTCGGCGCGCCGCTGGTCCAGGGGCCGGTGCTCCAGCTTCCGCTGGATCCGGTCCAAGTGGACGGCCCGGTCACGATCGGCGTGACCGTCAGGCTCTCCGCGGTCGAGGACTTGACCAGCGCGAGATTGTAGCTGTTCCCGTTGAGGTTGATCGTGCTTGCCGACAAGTTGAAGATGCCGCTGCCGCTCCAGCCGCCGGCGTCGGAAATGAGCGTATAGCTGGTCGCGGTCGAGATGGCGAAGCCCGAGCCAATTCCCGAAATATTGACGGTATTCGTTCCGGAGAGGGCTGTCGCCTTGCCACTGTTGTTCAGCAGCAATTCGTCCGTGCCCTGGACGGGGTCGAGGGAGAGATCGAAGTCCAGGGTTGCCGAGCTCAGCGTGCCGGCCGTGGCCTGGAGAATGTTGGTGTACCCATCCGTCAGGTTGAGGATTGAACTGGGGGTCAGGTTCAGCGCGCCGCCGATCGACGCCGTGCCGCGGTTGGCGGTCAAGGCCGTGCCGAAGGCGGCATCGCTTCCCACCGTCACGAGACTGCTCGCCAAGTAGCCGCGGGGACCGAGCAGGAGTTGGCCTCCGCTGATCGTCGTGGAACCGCCGTAGGTGTTGCTGCCGAGAAGGGTCAGCGTGCCCGCGCCGATCTTCGCCAACGACGCGCCGCTGCCGGTCAAAATGCCGCCGTAGGTGGTCGTGGCGTTGTTATTGCCCACCGAGAGGGCAAGGTTGCCCAGGGCCAGGGTGCCGGAGGCCCCCTGCAAGCCGCCGAAGGTGGCGGCGGTGAGCGTGCCGAAGCCGAGCGTGCCCGTGCCGCTGGTGTCGAAGGTACTGCCGGCTAGGGCCGCCGCGTTAGCCAACACGAGGGAACCGCCGCTGACCAGGGTCGTGCCGCTGTAGGTATTACTGCCGGCCAGGGTCAGCTTGCCCGTGCCGATCTTCACGAGCGACCCCTTGCCGGTCAACGTGCCGCTGCAGGTCGTCGAGCTGTTGTTGTTGCCTACGGAGAGCAGAACTGCGGCGGACGAGGCGTTGGCAAGCGCCAGGGCGCCGGACGACGCCCCCTGCAAGCCGCCGAAGGTGGCGCTGCTGAGCGTGCCGAAACTGAGCGTGCCCGTGCCGCTGGCGTCGAAGGTGCTGCCGGCCAGGGCGGCCGAGTTCGCCAGCACGAGCGAGCCGCCGCTGACCAGGGTCGTGCCGCCGTAGCTATCGCCGTTGGCGAGGGTCAGTGAGGCTGTGCCTCCGCTGCCGCCGGTCATCGTCAACGACCCGCTGCCCAGCAAAGCCCCGCTGTAGGTCGTCGCAGTGCCGTTGTAGCCCACGGTGAGCGAAACGCCCGCGGACGCGGTGTTGCTCAACGTCAGCGAGCCGAACGCGGCGCCCTGCAAGCCGCCGAAGGCGGCGCTGCCGAGCGTGCCGAAGCTGAGCGTGCCCGAGCCGCTGGCGTCGAAAGTGCTCATCCCCAGGGCAGCCGAGTTGGCCAGCACGAGCGAACCGCCGCTGACCAGGGTCGTGCCCGTCCAGGTAATGAAGCTATTGCTAGAGGACTCATAGGTCGGGGGGTTGCCGGCGAGCGTCAGCCCGCCGCTGCCGACCTTCGTCAGCCCGCCGCTGTTGGAGGGGTCCAGGGCATGACCGAAGGTCACGTTTTGGCCGTTGGTGTCGATGGAGATCGCGCTTGTGCTTTTCTCGATATATTGAGAACAGTCGCTGGCGGTGTTGTTGTTGCTGGCGGTGAACTGGAGCGTGCCGCCCGCGAAGATGATATATGCGACGTTGCTCAGGGCCAGGGCATTGGCATTGGCCAGACTGAGTTCACCGCCGGCAATCGTCGTCGTACCGCCGAAGCCGCCGTAGTTATTGGCTCCGGCCAGGGTCAGCCTGCCGCTGCCGACCTTCGTCAGCGAGCAGTAGTTGCCGGACAATGCCCCGGAGAACGTGGTTGACTTCCCGTTGTTGCCGACCGTGAGGGCGATGGTGTAGGGATAGGTATTATTGGTGACATTCAGAGAGCTGGTCGACGATCCCTGCAATCCGCCGAGCGTGGCGCCGGAAAGCGCGCCGAAGTTGAGGGTGCCCGTGCCGCTGCTGTCGAAGGTGCTCATCGAGAGCGCGGCCGGGTTGGCCACAACCAGCGAACCGCCGCTGACGAGGGTCGTGCCCGTGTAGTTATCGCTGCCGCCGAGGGTCAGCGTGCCGCTGCCGATCTTCGTCAGCGACCCGCTGCCGGTCAAAATGCCGCCGTAGGTCGTGGAAGCGCCGTTATAGCCCACGCTGAGGGCAACGCCGGCGGAGGAGGTGTTGTTGAGCGTCACCGTGGCGGGGTTGAAGGGGTTGTTCTGGTTTTGCAGCCCGCCGAAGGTGGCAGCGGTGAGCGTACCGAAGCTGAGCGTGCCCGAGCCGCTGGCGTCGAAAGTGCTCATGAGCAGGGCGGCCGTGTTGGCCAGCACGAGCGAACCGCCGTTGACCAGGGTTATGCCAGTGAACGTATTGCTGCCGCCGAGGGTCAGCGTGCCGCTGCCGGTGTTCGTCAGGCCGCCGCTGTTGGAGCTCGCCAGGGCATGGGCGAAGACCACGTTCTGGCCGTTGTTGTCGATGGAGATTGCGGCGGGGCTGCCCACGATCCGGGCGGAATAGTCGGTGGTGTTGCTGGCGGAGAACTGCAGCGTGCCGCCGCCGAAGGTGATATTTCCGCTGCCGGCCAGGGCCGCGGCATTGGCCAGGCTGAGCACGCCGCCGCCAATCGTCGTCAGGCCCCCGAAATTGTCGCTGCCGCCCAGAGTCAGCGTGCCGGTTCCGATCTTCGTCAGCGACCCGCTGCCGGTCAAAATGCCGCTGTAGGTGGTCGTGGCGTTGTCGTTGCCCACGGACAGGGCAACAGCGGCGGGCGTGCTGTTGGTGAGCGTCAGGGTGCCCGAGCCGCCCTTCAAACCGCCGAAGGTGGCGGTGGTGAGCGTGCCGAAACTGAGCGTGCCCGTGCCGCTGGCGTCGAAGGTGCTGGCGGAGAGGGCGGCCGAGTTGCCCAGCACGAGCGAACCGCCGCTAATCAGGGTTACGCCGCTATAAGCGTTGCTGTTGCCGAGGGTCAGCTTGCCGGCGCCGATCTTCGTCAGTCCGCCGGAATTGGATGCCGCCAGGGAGCTGCCGAAATTCACGTTTTGGCCGTCGGTGTCGATGGAGATTGCTCCCGTGCTATTGAGGATATTGGCGGAATAGTCCGGAATGCTGCTGGCGTTGTACTGCAGCGTGCCGCCGGCGAAGGTAATCGTGCCACTGCTGGGCAGGGCCGTGGCATTGCCCAGGCTGAGCACGCCGAGGTGAATGGTGGTCGTGCCGCTGTAGCCGTTGGACGCGGAAAGGGTCAGCGTGCCGGCGCCGATCTTCGTCAGGCCGCCGGTGTTGGAGCTCGCCAGAGGGCTGCCGAAGGTCACACTTTGGCCATCGGTATCGATGGAGATCGCGCCGCTGCTGCTCACGATTTTCGCGGAGTAGTCGGGGATGTTGCCGGCTGCGTACTGCAGCGTGCCGCCGCCGAAGGTGATGCTGTTGATCCCGCTGGGCAGGGCCGCGGCATTGGCCAGGCCGAGCACGCCGCCGTTGATGGTCACCGTACCCGTGTAGTTGTCGCTGCCGCTGAGCGTCAGCATGCCCGCGCCGATCTTGCTCAGCGAGGCAGCGGCGCCGCCGGTTAGACTGCCGCTGTAAGTCGTGGGACTGCCGTTGCCGCCCACCGTGAGGGCCAGGCTGCCTAGGGCCAGGGAGCCGGATCCCTGCAAACCGCCGAAGGCGGCGGCGGTGAGCGTGCCGAAGCTGAACGTGCCCGTGCCGCTGGTGTCCAAAGTGCTCATCGACAGGGCGGCCGAGTTGCCCAGCACGAGCGAACCGCCGCTAATCAAGGTGACGCCGCCGTAGGCATTGCTGGCGGCGAGGGTCAACGCGCCGCTGCCGATTTTCGTCAGGCCGCCGACGTTGGACGCCGGCAAGGAGCTATTGAAGGTCACGCTTTGGCCGTCGGTATCGATGGCGATCGGGCCCGTGCTGCCCACGATCTCGGTGGAATAGTCGGGAATACTGCCGGCTGCGTACTGCAGCGTGCCGCCGCCGAAGGTGATATTTCCGCTGCTGGGCAGGGCCGCGGCATTGCCCAGGCTGAGCGTGCCGCCGTCGATGGTCGTCGTGCCGGTGAAGCCGTTGGACACGGAGAGGATCAGCGTGCCGGCGCCGATCTTCGTCAGGCCGCCCGTGTTGGAACTCGCCAGGGCGGTGTTGAAGGTCACGTTTTGGCCATCCGTGTCGATGGAGATCGCGCCGCTGCTGCTGACGATCCGGGCGGAATAGTCGGGGATGTTGCCGGCTGCGTACTGCAGCGTGCCGCCGCCGAAGGTGATATTTCCGCTGCTGGGCAGGGCCGCGGAATTGGCCAGGCTGAGCTCGCCGCCATCGATGGTAGTCGTGCCCGTATAGCTATTGCTGCCGCCGAGGGTCAGGATGCCCGCGCCGATCTTCGTCAGCGACCCGCCGCCGCTCAATAGCCCGCTGTAAGTCGTGGAACTGTTGTCGTTGCCCACCGAGAGGGCGACGCCGGCGGGCGCGAGGTTGTTCAGGGCCAGGATGTCGAACAACGTCCCCTGCAATCCGCCGAAAGTGGCGCTGGTCAGCCCGCCGAAGCCGAGCTTGCCCGCGCCGTCGAGGATGACGGTGCTGTCGGACAGGGCGGCCGGGTTGGCCAGGACCAGCGAACCGCCGCTGATCAGGGTCGTGCCGCCGTAGGTATTGGCGTTGGCGAGGGTCAGCGCGCCGCTGCCGATCTTCGTCAGCGACCCGCCGCTGCCGGTCAAAATCCCGCTGTAAGTCGTGGAGCTGTTGTTGTTGCCCACCGAGAGGGCCACGGCGGAGGACGCCAACGCGGCATTGCTCAGCGCCAGGGCGCCCGACGACACGCCTTGCAGCCCGCCAAAGGTCACGCTCGTGAGCGTGCCGAAGCTGAGCTTGCCCCCGCCGCCGGCGTCGAACGTGCTCATGGGCAGCGCGGCCGAGTTGGCCAGCAGAAGCGTTCCGCCGCTTAGCAGGGTCACACCCGTGAAACTGTCGCTGCCGCCGAGGGTCAGGGTGCCCGTGCCGGTCTTGGTCAAGTTCAGGGAGGCCGTCGAGCCGTCGCCGATCGTGCCGCTGAAGGTGGTCGCGGTGTTGTCCGAGCCGACGGTGAGGGTGCCCGCAGTCGAGCTGCCGTTTTGCAGGTTCCCTCCGCCGCTGAGGTTGGCGATGGAGAGGTTGAAGCCGTTCAACTCGGCCGTGCCGCCGGAGGCGATGATCAGCCCGCCGCCGAAGGCCGCGTTGCTGCCGGCAATCGCGACCGCGGCGCTTTGGACATTCAACCCGCCGCCGGCGGCGAAACTGTTGCTGCCGGAAAAGGTGATGCTGCCGTCCATCACCAGGAGTTGATTGGTGCCGCCGCTGATGTTGGCCGAGATCGTGCCGCTGCCGCCGGTTTGCCCGGCCGCGACGCCGGCGTTGGCATCGAGGGTCAGCGTGCCGCCGAAGCTGCCGCCGGCGCCGCTGCCGGCGTTGAGGACCAAGGCCCCGGCCGTTCCGCTCGATCCGGCCCAAGCCGATCCCGAGATTTGCAGGTTGCCGGTAACTTGCGCTCCGTTGAGGAACATCTGGCCGCCGCTTTGGACCACGACCGGTCCGGCCGGCATGGCGGCCGACCCGCTGAGCTGGTAGCGAACGCCGGCAGGAATATTCGTGGTTCCGGCGAACCCGGAGACCGTTCCCGCGGAATAGGAATAGATTCCGCCGGCTGTGCCCGCCGCAACGTTCCACGTGCCGTTGCCGGTGAGCATGGGGGCATAGTTAATGCAGTTCATCTGGAAGGTGGCGCCGGCGGCGATGGAGACGCTGCCGGAACTACTCGTCGCGGGAGCGGTGTTCACGGTGAGCGTGCCGCCGTTGATCGTGGTCATCCCCGAATAGGTGTTGCTGCCGCCCAGCGTGAGGTTGCCCGGACCGGACTTGGTCAGGCCCGTGCTCCCGCCATTGTTGGCGATGACCGAGTCGATTTCGAACCCGGCGGAGGTGTTGTTCTGAATGACCACCAGGTCCTGTCCGCTGGCCCCTGCCAACGTGCCGCCGGTGATCATCATGGGGTTGCCGCCGACGTTGCTGGTGACCAGGATGCCGCCGGAAGTAATCACGTTGGCGCCGGCAAGCGTGACCGGGCTGGCGCTGCCGTTATTGAATTGGAGGCTGTTGGTCGTCGCATTGGCGGCGAGCGTGCCCCCGTTGATCACCGTGGTATTGTCGCCCGCGGCCCACGTATCGGCGGTGTAGGCCGAGCCGGCCAGGGCCAACACGAGGTTTGTGCCGCTTTGTTTCTGCGCCAATCGGTGCCGTTGACGGTGGCCCAGCCGCCGAGGATGCCGTTGGTGTTGCCGGCGGAGGTGGTGATGGCGCCGCCGGTCGTGCTGAAATCGACCGTGCCGCCGACCGCGCGCTGGATCGCGCCCAGGGCCAGCGTATCGCCGGCGACGGTGTTGCTCACCGTGGAGGCCCCGGAATTGACGCTCAAGCCGCCGAAGGCCTGCGTGGCGTTTGCCGCCGGGCTGGCGTAGCTGAAGGCCGCGCCGCCAAGGGCCAGGCTGCCGGAACTCAAGGCGCCGGTCAACGCCAGCCCGCCGCCGTTGACGCTGGTCAGGCCCGTGTAGGTGCTCGTCCCGGCGAGCGTGAGCGTGCCCGCGCCAGCTTGGTCAGGCCGCCCGCGCCGCTGATGGCGCCGCCGTAGGTCGTGCTGCTGCTGTCGCCCACGGTCAACAGGCCGCTGCCCAAGGCCACGATGCTGCCGCCCGCGCCGCCCGAGAGCGAGGCAATGGTCTGATTGTTGTTGTTCATGTTGAAGACCGCGCCGCTGGAATTGGCCAGGGCCAGGGCCGTGGTAACGGGCAGGGCGTTGGGCACGCCCGACTGCAGCGTGCCGCCGTTGAGTGTCGTGCCGCCGCCGTAGGAATTGCTGCCCGAGAGAAACACAGTCCCGCTGCCGCTCACGACCAGGCTGCCGCTGCCGCTCAGGTTCCCGCTGAAGGTGATTGCCGCCGGACCGGGGGTCGGAACGTCCAGCGCACAGTCCAATTGCGCGTTGGCGGCGATCGTATGGCTGCCGCTGACGACCTCCACGTAGGCCGCGCCCTCGTCAAGCGTGCCGCCACTTGCGGTTGCGCTGATGGCGTATCGCGAAAACAAGATGCTGCCGCCCGATCCGGATGCAGAGAGCGTGTACGAGTTGCTGCTGTTGGCGATGACCAGGGTGTTGATGCAGGTGACCTGCGAACCCGGCAGGCTCACCGTGCCATAGCCCTCGCTGCCCAGCATGGCGACGGCGCCCTTCAGAAGGGATGCGTCGTTGCTCGGGTAGGAATTGCTCCAATTGGTGCTAACCCAATTCCCCGTCCCTCCGGACTGGGTCCATTGGGTCGGAGCGGTGAAGCTGAGGGTGACGTTCCAGTTAGAACCGTAAGGATACCCCGAGACGGACCCCAGGCTTGCGGTGAAACCGGGCGGGGCCTGGATCACGAGGTTGCCCAGATTCACGGAACTGACCTGGTCCTGCGTGATGATGGTATAGGGATACGTCGTCTCCGGAAGCGGAGGGCCGGTCACCACCAGTTTGCACGTGCCCGTGACGCTCAGAGCGCTGCCGGCGTTCCCGCCGAAGTTAAGACAGTCGCTGTCACCGCTGCCGTCGATCTTCAGCGTCCAGGTCGGATGGCCGCCGCCGGCCGTCGTGAGCGTCAATCCGTTGTCAAAAGTCATCGTGCCCATCGTACTGAGGCTCCCGGCCATGAGCGTGCCGGCTTTCATGGTGGTCGCCTGCAGGATGGTCCCGCCGCCGGTCAGGGTGCCGCCGCTGACGGTGACCGAGCCGCTTCCCCCGCCCAGCGCCAGGCCGGTCGTATCCGTGACCAGGAGGGTCCCCGCCACCAGGTCGATGCCGTTAAAAATGTTGTTCGTATTGGTCAACACAAGCGTGCCGGCCCCCGTTTTTGTCAGGGCGTTCGCGCTGGAGCTTGCCATGCTGATCAACCCGGCCTCGGTACAGGCGCCGGAGTCGACCTGCAGGGTGGGAAAACCGCTGCCCAGGACCAGGGCGCAGGGTGGAGGTGCCGCCGCCCAGCTCGAGCGTGCCGTTGTTGATCGTGACGCTGCCGCTGGACGCGCCGAGGCTGCTGTCGCCGGCCACCGCCAGGATTCCGCCGTCGATGAGCGTCCCGCCGCTGTAGCTGTTGCTGTTGGTCAACGTCAGCGTGCCGGAGTCGGTCTTGATCAGCGTGCCGCCGCCGCTGAGCACGCCGGCGATCGCGGCCGATTGCCCGGAAACAACGTCCAGCGAGGAACTGCCCGTCAAGGAAATGGCTCGGCCGCTGCCCAGGGTGAAGTTCGTGCTTCCCGTCATGAGCAGCATGCTGTTGTTCAGGGCCACGCCGCTCGCCGGACCGCCCAGGTTGGCGTCGGCCGAGACGGAGAGCGTTCCGCTGGTGACCGTCGAGCCGCCCGAGAAGGTGTTGGCCGTATTGCACAGGGTGAGCATGCCGCCGCTGGGAACGTTCACGGCAATCTTGCCGGCCCCGTCCTGGATGGCCGCGGCGAACGTAGCGCCGCCGGCGCCATTGGCCGACAATGTGGCGCTCGACCCCCACGCCGAGTTCGTCAGCGTGCCGCTGCCCAAGAGGGCCGAGATGGCCTGATTGTTGCCATACACGTCCGCCGTTCCGCCCGCGGCCACGGTCAGCGTCCCGCCGCTGGCCAAGGCGTTCGCGCCGCGGGCCTGCAAGGTCCCGGCGTTGACGTACGTGCCGCCGCCATAGGAAACCAGTTCATTGCCGATGGCCAGCGTGCCGAGTCCGGTCTTGGTCAATCCGCCGCTGCCGCTCAGCGGACCGCCCAGCACCAGCAGGCCGCTGTCGGCCTGGATGATGTTCGCTCCGGAGCCGCTCAAGACGATGCTGTGGGTGCGGGCAAGGGTCCCCGGGCCGCTGAAATCGAGCGTGGCGTTGCTGATCGTCACCAAGCCGTTGGTTCCCAGGCCCCCCGAGCCGTTGAAGCCCAGGCTCCCCGGCCCGGCCGCGCTGAGCGTGCCGTTGAGGATGGAGGTGTTGCCCGTGTACGTGTTGTTGGTGTTGCTGAGCGTGAGCAGGCCGGGTCCGATCGTGGTCAATCCGCCGCTGCCGCCGGAAATCTGCCCGGAGATGGTCAGGCCCGCGACGCCGCTGCCGTTGGCCGCGGCGTTGACGGTCAGCGAGCCGCTCAAGGCCAGGGGAACGGAAATGCTGTGCTGCCCGGCATCGATCCAGATATTTGCCGTGTTGCTCAAGGCCAGCGAGCCGGTCGTGCCGCTCGTGACCTGGAGCGTGTAGGAATTGCCGCTGGTGAACCACAGCGAGCCGACGTTCTGGGTGCCGCCAATGCTCACCGTGCCCCCCGTCCCCGACGCGTAATTGCCGCCCGGATTGCCAAAGGTTGCCGTATTGCTGCCCGTGGGGATTAACGTCGTCGACCAACTGGTGCTCGTACTCCAACTCCCCGTCCCGCCAGCCCAATCGTTTTCCCCAGGTTCCGACTTTATGACCAGGACGTTGGCCAAAGTCTCCCCTCCATTGCCGTTGGCGAAAACGACCGTGCCGATGGCGTTGTCGGCAGTGCTGCCCTCCGGATCCAGCGAATTCCCGAAATCGGCGGTCGTAAGGTTCGCGGGCAGCGTGGCAAGCAGGTACGTTCCGACCGGAAGAGTGAAACGGCCGTTGGTGGTCGGGCCCACAAAGGTCACATTATTGTCAATCCCGGGCGTGAACGTACCCACCGACCCCGGGTAGTTCAAGCCGGAATAACTCGTGGCGGACCAACCATTGCCATTGATACCATTGACGGGGTCGGCGTACAAAGTGCCTTCCGCGTTGATAATCTGCAACGTGCCAGCCGGGACCATGCCGTTCCCGTCCTGATCCGCGGGATTGGTGTCGAGGTACGGCGCCGAATTATTCGCGTTCGTACCGGCGAAGTCGATCTCCAAGTTCCACAACCCCAACGCCGCGGTCTTGGTGGCCCAGGTCGAGTCCTGGATCAAGTCCAACGCGCCCGTGGCGGAATTGTAAGTGACCTCCTCGCCCCAAACCGCTCCGGCAGCCAGGACAATCACGGCAATAGCGACCCAGATTCCTGCGCAATTGCGCAGCGCTTGCAAACCTCGACCAATCATCTCTCCGAACCAGCACCACATCTCCGCTCTACCCTTTCGAACCAACACATCTTGGTAACCAATGGAAAAAGGCGGGAAGCCACTTCCCGCCCGAAACGCACCAAGCGGGTCCTATCGATCGCCCGCCTCGCCTCTCACGCTTCGACTTCAAAATCAAGTTTTCGCGGCAAACTCCCATCTCCCCACCTGCCGCACGGCAAATGGGGAGACGAGCAGTTTACTTTCGACCTTCCAGATCGCCGCTTCTTTCATGCGTTCTGGGTCCGGCCGGGTGTGCCGCCATGCACGCCCCGGCCCAAACGCATCTTATAAATCTGCTCCTCGAATCCCTTCGAGTCCAGGGCGGGGATCGTCGTCCCAGCCCAACATCATCTTTCAGCCGCATCGCGGCCAGGGTCAGACGGCAACCTTGCGGAGCCGACGGACGCCAAAGCCCACGAGTCCGACAACGGACGCACCAAACATCCCTACCAGGGCGAACGGCTCAGGCACCTGCTGCAGGTCGACGATCGTGACGATGTCGTTGGTTGTGGCTCCAAAGCCATTGGCGTAGACGACGGAACCCTCCGCGTCGCCGGCATTGCCCTCGAACGTGTTGCCGAAATCGGCGGCCGTAAGGCCGGCGGGCAACGTGGCAAGCAGGTACGACCCGGCCGGAAGAGTCAGATGGTTGTTGACGCTCGGGCCCAGAAAGGTCATATTGTTGTCGATCCCGACACCGGAATAACTACTGCCAGACCAACCATTGCCATTGAAGCCATTGACGGGGTCGGCCTGCAAAGTGCCTTCCGCGTTGATAATCCCCAACGTGCCAGCCGGGACCATGCCGTTCCCGTCCAGATCCGCAGGATTGGTGTCGAGGTAGGGCGCAACGTTGTTCGCGTTCGTACCGGCGAAGAAGACCTCAAAATTCCACAACCCTGACGCCTGAGTATGGGTCGTCCAAGGCGAGTGCCTGGACAAGGGTCAAGGCTCCCGTGGTCTGGTCGTAGGTGACCTCCTCCTCGGCCCACGCCCGGCTGGCGGCCATGACAAGCATGGCAACCGCAAAAAACTTCAAAACACGCGTCACAAAACTCCTTCTCAGAATGAAAGAAACAGTTACTCAACGAATGCTCCTATCGCGAGCCAGCGGCCGGGCGGCCCGCTGACGGCCGCCCGGCAGGGTTTATCTTGCGCCGGCTGCATCAGCCGGCAATCTTCGCGCGACGGCAAACCGCCGCGATACCTGCCACTGCCAGCCCCGCAGCTAGCAGCGCGAGTGTTCCAGGCTCCGGCACGGCCTCTACGCTGACCGCCTGCAACGCGCCGGCGTTCAACTGCACCGGGCCGCCGACCTCCACCGCCGGGAAGCTGGCCCCCAAGTGCGATTCCACTATATTCAGGTCGGCGCCGGTCACCTGACCTGCGTAGGCGAAGTCACCGGACTGCCAATTCTCGCCGGCCGTAATGGACGCCCCAAGATGGGACTCTACAATGTTCAGGTCGGTGCCCGTAACTTGACCGGCCAGGTTGCAATCGCCGGGGATCGCCGCAGCAATCTTCAGGGTGTGTGCCGAAGAGTTGTAGTACTCCCCGACCGACGCTGCGCCGCCGCTGGTGTGGGCGAAGGAACTGGTGATACCGCCCGTGCCGCCCCATGAGGCTAAGTACCCCTCACGGAGCTGATTTGCCGCCGTGGCAGCCTCCGGCAGCGTGGCGCTGCTAAGGGTAATGCCGCTTTGGCCCACGTCAAGATCGCCCGTCCAGGCGCCGGTCGCGCCGGCAATTGACAACGTGGTAGCCGTACTCACGGGCGCCGTATGCGTCGCAGTGAGGGCCAGCTTGGCGCCAGCGTCGATGGTGATCGAGTTCTGGTAGACCTCGTTGGCTTCCAGCTCGCTGGGCGCCGACAAGATCACGGAACCGACGTTTTGCCCCGCCGAAGTACCGACCGTGGACGCCGACTGCGTGCCGCTGGAGAGGTTCACCACGCCGGAGTTGGCCAGCACCATGCTCGGCGCCAAAGCGCCGGGACCGGTGATGTTCAGCGTCGCGCCGCTGGCCACGCTGGCCGTGCCCTGCTGGATGCTCGGGGTGTTGACTGTCGCGGTGCTGGTCACGTTGAACGTGCCCGGGGCATCGCTGGTGATCGCACCCACGGTCTGCGTGCCGGCGTTCACGTTGAACGTGCCGCTGTTGATGATGGCCACCGAGTTGCCGCCCGCCGAAAGAACGTTGTTGAGCACGGGCAAAGTGCCCAGCAGGCCGGGAACCATGTACCCGTAGTTGGCGTCACTGTTGGTGTCCATCACCAGGGTGCTGGAATCGTCGTTGCTGATGTTGACGGTGGCGCCGGCCTGGATCGTCATCGTGGCGCCGGGGTCACGGTGACCATGCCGCCGCTGCGCTTGATGTTGAACATGCCGCCGACCCCGTTGCTGGAGGCGATCAGCAGGTTGCCGGCCCAGTTGGTGTTGTATGTCAACGTCGTGCCCGCGTCGATGCCGGGGCTGGCGTTTTGCAACGTATTGCTGCCACCGACGAGCTCCACCGTGCGGCGGATGCCATCGGCAGCGATGGCGCTGCCGGTGCTATCGAGGGCCAGGCCGTTGGGATCGTAGGTGAGGATCGTCGAGGTCGTGCTGGGGGTAAGGTCGAACTCACCGCCGAGGCGGGCGACGACGGCCGCGTTGGACTGGGTGATCAGGCCCTGCGAGCCGTCAGTGCTGGAGTAGTTCCAGGTGACCTCCGCACCGGTGGCCGCCAGGGTTCCGCCACTCAGGGTAACCGTGTTGCGGTAATACGGCTGCGTGGGGTTGGCCGGCGTGTTCAGGCCGTTGACCGCATTGCCGTTGATCTGGTCGTTGGCAATGGCCAACATGCCGCCGGCGTTGACGGTCACCGGGTTGGGAAGATCGGGATTGCCGTGAACACTCCCTGAACTGCCGGTGTCGTAGGTCGACTTGAAGCCCAGGGCGTTGAAGATTTCGCCGCCCGGGCCGCTCGATTGGCCAGGGTTGGTGGTGGCCGTGGTTGCCAGGGAGGTCCCGCTGTAAGGCCCGAGTTGGAGGATGCCGCTGTCGATGGACCAGGCCCCGCCGAAGACGGTGTCGCCGTCGACGCCGCCGCTTTGCAGCTTGACGGTGCCGGCCCCCGCCACGTGGGCGGTGACCACGTAATTGCCGTTGTTCGGATTTCCCGGCAGGTAGTTGACGTAGCCGTTCTGGGTATAGTTCGGGTCGAACTGACGCACCTCCTCCGCAAGCGCCAGCACGTCCGTGGAAGCGTTGCCCGTGGTCAGCGTGAAGCTGCCGGGGAGATAGCTGCCGGGGCCGGCGACGCCGATGCTGATGCAGTTCAACACGCTAGCGACGTGGGTACGCGCCAACGAGGAATTGCCGGTGCCTTTGAGGGTGCCGCCCGTGTACATGTCGACGCCGCCGAGCAAGTCGGTCGTGCCCTGGTTCTGCAGGACGCCGACGTTGACGTTGTTCAGCCACAGTCCGCCGGTGCCGGTGCCCTGGGCGATATCGACCTCGCCCGAGCCGAGGGCCGAGTAGGATGCCCCGGCATCGGCGCCGTAGGTCGAATTGACCTCGATGAAGCCGCCCGTGATATGGGTTACGCCGGTGTACTGGCTGGTAACGACGGGCGTATCCTGTGCGTTGGTCAGCAGCAGCGTGCCCGAGCCGGTCTTCTGGAAACCGCCTGCGCCCGCGTTATTCGTCTCCGAGAGCGCTCCGGCCAAGGTGACCGTGCCGGCGGGCACGTTAATAATGGGAAGCGCGCCCCCAGTGCCCCCTGGGAAGTTGATCGAACTGCTGTTGGAGACTGCGGCGCCGTCGGTATAGTTCAACTGCAAGGTCGAACCGCCGCCGATGTTGACCACGTTGGAGGGGCTGTTCGGCAGCGCGCCGCGTTGGTGACCTGGAGCGTGCTGTTGGCGGAGATATTGGTGCCGCCGGCATAGGCATTGGTGTTGCTGAAGATCACCGTGCCGCCACCGCCGATGTTTACCGGCGTGTTGCTATTGTCGTTGATCGGTCCGCCTTGGACGGTGTACGTCTTCGCGGTGTTGTTGAAATTGACAGCCGCGGGGCTGACCCCGCTGCCTGTGATAGTGACCGTATTATGGGAGCTGGTGTCGTCGAACGTCACCTTGTCGCCGGTCGAAAACACGGTGGCCACGCCGGCCGCGGCGAAGTTGCTGGTAGTCGCCGTGTCCCAGGTAGCACCGTTGTTGCTGCCGGTCCAGACGAGATTCTTCGGTCCGCCGGTGATCAGGTCGATCTGGTTGCCGACAACCTGGAAGCTATCGCCGAGGGCAGTGGCCGTGGGGGAAGAGATATTAGCGGTCCCGCCGGTGAGCGTGCCGGCGAAAGTGAACAACGGCACGCCGCTGTTGACCGTGGTATCGTAGGCGAGGCTGATGCCGATGTTCACGGTTCCGGTCCCGCCGGCCAGGTTGAGGTTGCCGCCGACGACGATCGAATCGCCGCCAGTGGGGTTGAAGTTGAAATTCACGGTCGAACTGCTGCAAAGATTCAGATCGCCGAGCACGTGCAAGGGGGTTGCGCCGACCGTCGGGGTGAAGGCCGGATCGACGGCGACGGCAACGGTTTCTGATCCACCCAATGTGAAATTGCCGTTGATGGCGAAGCTGCCCGAACCCGCGCCGGTGTTGTCGTTGAAATACCCGCCGCCGGGGAGGAGATAGCCGCCGGACTGGACGGTAACAGGGCCGGTCGTGGGCATGCCGATGGCGCCGCCGAGGTGGGCGCTGCCGCCGAGCGTGCCGCCGGCTTTAACGACCACCGGGCCCGTGCCCGTGGCGGAGTTCTGCACAGTGGCCGTAGTCGAGGTCGTTAGCGCATTTCCTTGGCCGTCGTTCGGGGTGCCGTAGCCGCTTGCGCTAGTATAGCCGGCCCCGCCCGCGGGGCCAGACCAGTAGGAACTGCCGTTATCGGCAAACAGGGCGCCGCCGGCGATTGTCGTGCCGCCGTTATAGGTGTTCGCCTGCGCGAACGTCGAGCCCGGGGGGGTCTCGCCCTGTTGCGCAGGCCGAGGGTCAAGGTTCCGTTGTTGCCCGCCAACAACGCCAGGGCGATGTTGTTGTTCGAGTTGGCGCTATTGGTGGAGCGGGTCGTGATACTGTCGAGGACCGACTTGCCGATGACCAGGTGAAGCTGGGCCTCGATGGTACTGAGCTGCGGCACATTGTTGCAGATGGCCAAGGTGGCGGTGCCGGAAGAGTTAAAGTTCGTGATCGCGCCGTGATAGTCGTCTTGGTTGCTGGACTCGAAAAACGTGGCGACCGAGGCGACCTGTAGGTAGTGGCTATTGAGATCGACCTCGCCGCTGTTGCCGAGGTTGCCCAAGATCAAATTCGTGGTGGCGGGCAGGGCATTGTCGACGCCCATCCGCAAAATGGCAGTGCCGTAAGCGGCGGGCACGCGAGTCGAATAGGGTACGAAGAAGGTGTCGCCCGTGTAGGTGCTTGCTCCATTCACGGTGATGATGCCGAGGCCATCGTTGGAGTTGCCCGAGCAGAACATCATGTCGCCTTGGCCGGAAATCGCGCCCACTGTGATGTTGGGGAACTGCTGGCCGACCGTATACTCGCTGCCGGCGCCGATGAAGCCGCGACTGTTGCCCCACTGGCCGTAGGTCGCGACTTGTCGCGCGAAGGTCACGCCATAGGACGGATTGCCCGCGTTGGGATTGAGGGTGATATTGCCGAAGGTCATCTGTGAGTTGTCGGCGCGTAATCGTCGATTCCCGCGTTGCAGCCCAGGGTCACGGTCGGCGCCTGGCCCAGGGAGTTCAAGGATACAGATTGCGTGTTCGAGAAGACGATCGCGCTAATGCTCGGCTTGGTGGAGCTGGTAGTGCTCGGCTGGCCACCCACGACAATGTTGTTGTAGCTGTTCGAGCCGCTGAGGAACAGGTACGTGGCGTAGTACTCGCCGGGGTTATAGCTGTTGTTGAGGTTCGTGTTGAGCTGCAAGGCCGCACTTCCGCCAGCCCCGCAAGTCAGATTGCTGGTGATCTGCGCGCCGAAGTCGTCAAAGTTGTTGCTGTTGGAGAGATCCAGGGTGATGTTGCCGTTGTCCAGGTACAGCGGGCCTCCGCCGAGCGTATATTGGCTTTTCTCGGCCAGGGTATGCAAGTTTTGGTTCTCGCCGAAGAAGAGCTGCTGGGCCGTGATGCCGGCCGGATCGAGGGTAATGGGGGTGGCCGGGCCATAGTAGCTGAACTGGTCGATGCCGGCCCCCATATTGGCCCCGCCGGTGCCGCTGGTCGTGGAATACCCGATGTAGGCGACGCTCGTGGTGCTGTTCACCCACGCGCCCGGGGTACCGGTCACCTGGTTGCCGCCCGAGCCGTTAGGGATCAAGGAACCATTCGGAATCCAACTGGTCGAGTCGCTGGTCGTATAACCAGGCGAAGAAGGCAATGCGAACCAGTTACCCACGCCGCCCTGCCAATAGTAGTTCGTTTGCGCAGCGGCCGTCGAAGCGAGGGCTGCCAAGCAGACAATCGTAGCCAGCGCGGTACCGCCGCGCGTCATCAAACCGTTTTTCATCGTAACCGCTCCCTAAAATTGAATTGAACGAGTGCAGGGCCGAAAACCGATTTCCGTCCCCGGCATGGGGACGAACTGGGAAGTGCATCCTCCGATGGATTTCGCTCTTTCCATGAACGTCCGCCAGATCCATACAAGTAACATCTGCCAAACTTCCGCAGCCGGGCCGCGCAGAACGGAGAGACGCCGTCTACTCCGCACGGTGGCCGAAATAAGCACCCGGCGTCTCCGCGTCTCGAACGCGGGTGGCTGCCGTCAACGTCTCGGGCGCTGGCGCTGCCTCGTGATGGGGTTGGATTTGATGGAAAACGAATTCGTAAGGGATCAAGCTACCACAGGTTCGCTAGAGGAATGTGAAACGGTTGTTTATTTCCTGTCAAAATTCGGTTAATTCCGAATTTCCTCGCTCCCCACCGCTGGCGATGAAGACGCGGGGCCTTGATCGGGCAACGATCCCGTGAAGCTAGGTGTGAATTTAGCCGAGAACGGTTAGGGGAGTGTGAAGCCACCATGAAATCTCTGTGAGAAATTGGCAAAATCGAGGATTCGTGCAAAGAATTTTTCGCTTGAGCGTGGCCGGCAAAGCGCTGACCGGGGTCAGCGAGGGTGGCATGCCTAAGCGGCGTAGCCGCGCAGGCATGTTCCCCCGCTCTACAACATGCCTGCGCGGCCGACCATGAGTACATGGTGCCCGAGCCGCTTAGGCATGCCACCCAGTCGGGGTCAGCGGGAGGCGATTATTGCGTCGTCAGGTCGAAGTTCGCTTCGTTGTCGCCCGCTTTGACCTCAAACCTCAGCGTGGTTTGCTGGTTGTACTTGGCGGGAACGGTTTCGCTTTTCAGATCGCGGCTTTTCTGCGCGCTGACGCGGACGGAATTTGGCCCGATGCCGGCGCCTTTGACATCCCCCAGGTACGTCAATTCGTATTGGCCATTGGCGTCGGTGCTGGCGAAGGATTCGCGGCCCTTAACTTTGGGTTGGAAGGCGATCAGGGCCTTGGCCAGCGGCTGGCCGTCCATCGTCACCCGGCCGTGTACGCGGCCCAGCGTGGGACGGTCGCCGCCGCCGCAACCGGCGAGCCCGAGCAGGCCCATGCCGCAGAGGGTGGCCATGGCCAGCCGCCGCAGCGACGCCCGGGCCAGAAACGGCGCGTTGGGGAAGAGCGGCTGTGCGGAGGCGAGCGGCCCCCTGGAGGCGGGTGACGTGGACGCGGAAGGCAACAGGCGAGCAACGTGCTGAGAGATGAGGCACATGAGAGGGAGATCCTAGGATTAGGTCACTGGTCCGTGAACTGAGCCATGACACCATCGGCCATGCTGCCCAAATAGGCATAGGTCTGGGAATTGATGTTTTCATTGATGAAGTGAACGGAGCCGTCCACGTCGCCGAAATTGGCGCCGGCGGGATGCTGGCTGCCGGCGTCCTCGAAGAACTGGTTGTTGAAGCCGCCCGGTTGTCCGGTGTCGGTGCCTTCGCCGTGCACCGCGCAGTCGAAGAGCGTGGAAAGGCCGGCCAAGGCCCAGCCGTCGCTGCTGTTCAAACAGGGTTGGTAGTACTCTGCATCTTGGCCCGGAGGGACGGACCCTGGAGGATGGAGCCGCTGCAACTCGCCGATCATGATGGTATGCGAGGTGCCGTCGGTGACTTGGCTGAAGGTGGTTCTGCTATTGGGAAAGAAGACACCGATCTTCAGCGGCACGTCCGGCTGGTCTTGTGCCAGGTAAGGCACGATATACCTGGCTGCGCAGATCTGATGGGTACGTGGCGGACCAGATGCCGGCTCATTCGGGTCCAGCACGTTATCCCAAAAATTCACGCGGCCGACACACCCGCCGTAGTCGGTGCCGCCGGTCTTCCAGCCCTGGAACATGATTGTCGAGTCGGCCGGGAGCATGCCGTTTCGCCGCGAGGGGCAATAAAACTCCTTGATGTCCGTCTGGGCCAGGAGCTTGTTGGTCATGACGCTATGGGTAAAATTCCAGTGGTCGTAGACCTCGGAGTGGTCCATGAAGGGGAGGATGTAGAGCATCCAACTCGCGCCGCTATAGCCGGGATTATTCGCGTTCACGCCCGCTTCGGACCAGGGGTCGTACATATTGGAAAGGCAATCCTTGACGTAACTGTTTTTCAAATTGAGTCCCGGGGGCAGGTAACCCTTGGCACTAACGTGGCAGTTCAGGGCGAGCCCGATCTGGTGCAAATTGTTCATGCACGTCGCCCGCCGTCCTGCCTCGCGGGCCGAATTGATCGCCGGCAACAACAGGCCGACGAGCATGCCGATGATGGCGATGACCACCAGCAATTCAACGAGCGTAAAACCGTCTTTTCCCTGCCTTTTCATCTTCTCGACCTCCTCTTCAGCCTGCACCTTGACTTCCCGTCTGCAATCGTAAAGGAATCCAATTTAAATCAGGGATATTAGCGAATGGTGAGCGAATCGCTAGATTTCCATTAGCTCTCGATTAAAAAATGTTTTGGCCATAAATCCTGGGAAATCTGGAGCGTTCAGGAAATTTATGCGGCCAACCAGCGCGAGGAGTGACAGGCAGCGCTCGATGGGGTATTACGCGAATAGCTATTTGTTGCCAATGCGCTACCTGGGGCGGCGAGAAGGCGGCGCTCGCAATTGTTAGGCAGGTAACTAATTCCTAACACATTTCTAGCGTGGAAAGTGCTTCGATCTTGCGCAAGCTGTGTTATGATGGGACCAAGCGAGATGCCTCGAGGGATCTCGTCGTTTCCGTTTGATGAGCAAGGACTGGTTCCCACGAGTGCTTCGCCCCGATGGCGCAAGTGAGGAGGGCGGAGTCTGCGCCAAGACAACGTACGGTAGGACGAGGGCATTGCCAGTGAAGCAAACACAACAAGAATCCGCAAGTCGTAAATCCGGCTCGATCACGCTGGCGGCAGGAGCGCTATTGACGGCGATCATCCTAGGAACTTACTGGTCCGCCATGGCTGGCCTGGCCCAGCGATGGTACGGCGATTCTGACTACACCTACGGTTTTTTGGTGCCGATCTTTGCCGGAGTGCTGCTCTGGTACCGGCGCGAAATGCTTGCGGGAGGGGAATTCAAGGGAAGCCCTTGGGGACTGCTGTTCCTGGCAACCGCGGGCGCGATGCGGATTGTTTCGGCGTACAACTTTTACGATCTGCCGGATCCGGCCTCTTTGATTCCGTGCCTGGCGGGCATAACGCTCTTTGTAGGGGGTTGGAAGGCGATGCAGTGGGCTTGGCCCGCCATCGTGTTTCTGGTCTTCATGATTCCGCTGCCCGGTTTTCTGGCGGATCTGATGGGCACTCCGTTGCGGGAATTGGCGACCGCCTGCAGCACGTTCGTCATCCAAACGCTCGGCATTCCCGCAGTCGCGGATGGAAACGTGATTTTGCTGGCGGATTCGCAGGTGGGAGTGGCCGAGGCCTGCAACGGTCTGCGGAACATGATGATGTTCCTGGCGATATGCGTCGGTTTCGTGCTGATCAGCCGGCGGACGGCAATCGAAAAGGCGATCATCGTCGTCAGTGCCGCCGGGCTGGCCTTGGCGGCGAACGTGGTGCGGATTGCGGCAACGGCGATCCTGCAGCAGGTGGGCAGCCATCAGGTGGCAGCGGCACGTCTACCACGAACTGGCCGGCGCGTTCATGATCCCGCTGGCCGTGGTTTTTCTGTGGTTGGAACTGCTTTACCTGGATCGTGTTTTCGTGCCTGGAACGGCCAGCGAAGCGGAAATGACATGAATCGCGCTGTGCTGTCCTGCCATCGTGTCGGTAGCGAAATCGTGGATCGGCAACTCCTGGATCGGACGGCCTTGTTTTCCCTTTCGGATAGCTTGCGAGCGGCGATATGAGCGGCGAGACAGAACGAGTTCCTGAAGAAGTTCGACCGACAGGCAACGAACTCACCCTGGTTGCCCCAGGTGGAACAGCACTGGGCGGTCTTGGTCAAGAGGGCGTTGCCGGTCCGGCGGCCGGCGACGAGCCGGCGCGGAGGACGGGCAAGGGGATCGCCGTTTACCTGCACGCCTTCCGTCGGTATTGGCCGCTGGCAAGCGTCCTCGGGCTTTTCTGCGGGGTGACGGCCGCAGTCGCCGCCTGGCTTCTCACAAGCGACCAGTTTACAGCCCTGTCGGTGTTGCGGATTTTCACCAGCGAAAAGCAACTCGTTTTCCAGGCCGCCAGCCAGGCGGGGCCCAATGACTTCGACATTTACAAGGGGACGCAAAAGGAATTGCTCACCAACGACGTTGTCCTGATTGCGGCCCTGCGCAAGCCCGAGGTATCGAGTCAGGCCGTCTTGCAGAAGGAGGACGATCCCGTTCGCTGGATGGCGCGGAACCTGCGCGTCGAGTTGCCTCTGAACTCGGAGATCATGCGGGTCAGCTTGACCACATCCCAGCCCGACGAAGCGGCTCTCTTGGTCGGGGCGGTCGTGGACGCCTATATGAACGAGGTTGTGGATGCCGAACGGCACCGGAAACAGGAGCGGCTGAACGATCTGGATCGCCTGTACACGGAAAAAGAAGGGGAAATGCGGACCCGCCGGACCGAGTTCAAGCAATTGGCCGAGCAACTGGGAACGGGCGACACCGGCGCGCTGGCCCTGAAGCAGCAGATCGCCATGCAGCAATACGCCGAGGCCAGAAATGATCTTTCCCGACTGCGTTACGAATTGCAGCGGGCGGAGGATGACCTGGAAGCCAAGCAGGCCTGGGTCAAGGTGTTGGAAGCTGCCCCCACGCCAAACGCGGATCTCTCGACGGCGACCGATTCAATGTTGATTCGGTTGTCGGATCAAATCGAGGAGATTGACGACCGATTGGCTACGATTCGCGAGAAACTCCAGGAACCGGCGTTCTTGAAGGTTTCAGCGGACTACCGGCAGATGAAGAAGGTTCTTTTGGAGAAGGCGGCGAAGCGGGAAAAAGAACTCAACGCGAGGTTTCAAACGGCGACGAAGCTGAATCCCGAGATCGTCGCACTCAAGTCCCGCATCGAGATCCTTAAGGTCCAAGAGAAGGCAGGGGCCAAAGATCTGGAACAACAACGTCTCAAGGCCGAACGGTTCGGCAACTCGTCGATCGACGTGGAAATGATGCGCAGTGAACTACAGTATCTCGACAAGGTCCTTTCGCCGATCGCCGACGAGCGGGAAAAACTCAAGGTCGAACTCCGCTCGACCCCGCGGATCACCGTGTTTCAGAAGGCCGAGCCGCCCAAGACGGCCGACAGCAGGGCCCGCCTGCGGAATGCAGCTTTGGGGGGCCTGGGTGGCCTCTTGGTCGCAATCTTTCTGGTCTTGTCGTGGGATGTCCGCAAGCAGCGGATCAATTCGCTGGCCGATCTCTCGCGGGGGCTCGGGCTGACCGTGGTCGGGACCGTTCCTCGGCTGCCGCAGGCAAAGGGCCGCGCCGGTCGCCCCGGCAAGGATCGCCCCGGCAAGGATCGCCCCGGCAACGGTCGCGACAAATGGCAGAATGCCTTGGAGCACGCGATCGATTCCATCGCCGCAAGACTGTTCCTGCGAAAAGACGCGGGCGCGGACGGCGTGCGCGTGGTGATGGTTTCCAGCGCGACTGCGGGAGAGGGAAAAACCGCGCTCGCCGTCGAGTTGGCCAAGCGACTCGCCCGCTCGGGAAAGAAGACTCTCTTGGTGGATTACGATTTGCGGCGGCCATCGATCCATCGGATCTTTGACGTGCCCCGCGGCCCGGGGGTCGGCGAGTGTCTATCGCAGATTCGAGGCGAGTGTCTGCAGAAGCGCTGCGACTTTTGCCCGCTCGTGCGCCCCACCGATGCCGAGAACCTGGCCATCATCACGGCAGGGGAGGCGATTCTGGAATCGCTCGCTCCCTTGGCCAACGGCGCCACCACGTCGTTCTTCGAGAAGGCCCGCGCCGCGTTCGCCTGCATCGTCGTCGACGGCAGCCCGATCCTTCCCGTGGTCGATGGGCTGCTGGTGAGCCAGCACGCCGATACGGTGGTGCTTTCCGTTTGCCGTGATACCAGCCAGGGGCCAAACGTCCTTCGCGCCTGCGAGAAGCTCGCCGCGTTCGGATCGCGGAAGCACGTTGTGGTCCTCAACGGCAGCCAAGAAGAAGTGGGGGGCGATTATCAAGACCACGCGATGAAAACCCCCGTGGAAACAGTCGCGCCGACTGAGGCTGACAAGACTACTGATCCGCGCAAGCCGAAATAGCGGCAGCCCGCTGGAGACGGCCAAGGCTGCCAAGACGCAGGGGTCGGGAAGTGACAGTGCGTGGACTTGGCAAGGCGTGGATTTGGCGGTGTGTGGATTTGGCAAGGATTGTTGCGTTCGCTAAGAACCGGTAAGGGAGATACCAGACCATGATTACGACGGCAGTCGCAAGTTTTGTGTTGGCATGCGTGTTCAGTTCGGCCTTCACGGCATTGGCAATCCGACTTTCGCCCCGGATAGGCCTGGTGGATCGTCCCGATCAGCAGCGAAAGCTGCAGGCGCATCCGGTCCCGCTGGGCGGAGGGGCCGCGGTTTTCCTGGCGACGGTCGCCGTGCTGGGAGCGTTGATCTACCGCGGCGGTCCGTGGCGAATGCAGGTCAACGAGAACTGGATGAATCTGCTCGGCGCGAGTATCGCTTGCACTTGGATCGTGGCCTTGGGACTGTTGGACGATCGCTTCGGTCTGCGGGGCCGGCAGAAGCTGGCGGGCCAGGTCGTGGCCGCAGGGATGTTGATCGCCAGCGGTGTGCTGATCCGGGGAATAGGGCTTTTCGGCATGGAAATCGACTTAGGCCTGCTGGCGGTTCCCGTCACCGTGCTCTGGCTCACCGGCGCAATCAACGCGCTCAACCTGTTGGATGGGATGGACGGGATGGCGACCGTCATCGGTCTGATCCTCAGCCTGGCGATCTGCGCGTTGGCCTTGCTGACCGGCCACGCGGCGGTGGCCGTCGTGGCGCTGGTGTTCGCGGGGGCCTTGCTTGGATTTTTGCCCTTCAATCTCTCGCCGGCGAAGATCTATCTGGGCGACGCGGGCAGCATGCTGATCGGGATCGTGGTGGGATGCCTTTCCATTCGGGCGACAGTCAAGGGGGCGGGCACCGTACTGTTGGCCGCTCCGCTGGCGGTGATGACGATCCCCATGCTCGACTCCTTCGCGGCCATCCTCCGGCGGCGGCTGGCGGGGCAAAGCATTTATGCCGCCGATCGCGGCCATCTGCACCATCGGCTCCTGGCCCACTTCGGCAACAAGTACACCGTCCTCGTCTGCGTGGCCATCTGCTCCGCCATAACCTGCGGATTCGCCCTGGTGAGCACCGCGACCAAGAGCGACAGCGTGGCCTTGGTGGCCTCTCTGGCGGTGGTCGCCACCCTGGCCGTCACCGGGTGGTTCGGGCGGGGAGAGTTCGTGTTGCTTTTCTCGCGGCTTTGGCGTTCCACCCGGTCCCTCGTGAATCGGTCCGATGCGCGCGACGCCCCGGCCCACGAGAGCACGGCACGCATCCAAGGTTCGCGAAAATGGGAGACTTTGTGGGCAACCCTCACGGAGTCGGCCGACAAACTGGGCTTGACGATGATCCATCTGCACGTCAACGCCCCGGCGATCCAGGAGGCCTATAGCGGCTCTTGGGAGAGTCCCGTTCCGCATGAGCCGGAGAGTCTTTGGGAAATGAGATTGCCGCTGCTGGTGGCCGGCCACGCGGTCGGTTTCCTGGAGATCGGCGGAGAAAACGACGGTCATTCCAATACCGTGACCATCGACCTTGTGCAGGACATCCTGGAACCGTTCGAGCTGCGCCTCAATGCCTTTGCGGAAAAGGCCATCGTGTCCACTGTGGGAGAGCGTCGCAGGACCAAGAAGCTGGAATCGCACCGCCGTAGTCGCCTCCGCACAAGCGCCGGAGATTAAGTCGCCGGAGATTAGGCGTCTCCGGCGACGCTTCCGGAAGAGTGTTTGTCGTTCACTGCCAGGATTGCTGAAAGGATTATTGCCCCATGACCGTTCGCTTGTTCATCACTGCCGCCGTTCTGTTGGGAATTTATGTGGGCGCCCGCTGGGCCGCGGGTCACGGCATGCCCACCGAGCCTGCTCCGCTGGAAATGAAGGCCCAGGACTTGCCAACGACTCTCGGAGAATGGAAAGGCGCAGACAGTGCCTTGGACAAGGAGCTGTTCAACGCGGTCGGCGCCGAGACGCAGGTCGATCGCCAATACCGGGACGGACGTGGTCGAAACGTCTCGCTTCACTTTGCGGTCTTTGAAAAATCCCAGGACGGACACCTCCAGGTCCCTCCCCACCCGCCGGAAAATTGTTACCCAGCAGGTGGCTGGACGCTTGGAGAACCCAAGTCCGTTTCCTTCGTTCAAGGTGGCGCCGCCACGGAGAATGCGGGAAAGCTCATGCCTGTGGAACGGCGGGGGGAGAAGGGCTATGTCCTGTACTGGTATCAGATTGACGGCACGGCCTACTACGACGGGAATCGTCAAAGGAATCTCCTTCTGGCATGCCGCGGCCGCCCCGTCCGCCCGCCTATCGTCAAGGTCATGTTGCACACCATGGCCACAGATCCCGATGAAGCGGAGAAAACGCTGAAATCGTTGGCGGATGAAGTTTACAAGTGGTCGCGAGGTTTTCATTGAAGATCTTGCTCCTTAACCAGTGTTTCTATCCCGACGTGGTTTCCACGGCCCAGCACCTGACCGACCTGGCCGTGAAACTCGCTGCGGAGGGCCACTCCGTAACCGTGTTGGCTGGCCGCCGCGGTTATGACGACCCGGCCACGCAGTATCCTGCGCGTGAGACGTGGAAAGACATATCGATCATCCGGGTGCCGAGCCTGGGATTGGGCAAGCGTTCGAAGTGGCGGCGGATCCTGGACTTTGCCGGCTACTGGGTGAGTTGCGTGTTTCGGCTGGCATTTCTCCCCCGTTTCAACGTCGTCGTAGCCCTGACTTCTCCGCCGCTGATCTCGTTCCTGGGCGCGATTTTCGCCCGTATGAAAGGCGCCCGCTTCGTTTTTTGGGCGATGGACCTCAATCCTGACGAAGCCATAGCCGCAGGTTGGCTGCGCAGCAAGCACCCATCGCCAGGATGCTTGACTTCATGCTCCGCTACAGCCTGCGGCGGTCTGACCGCATCGTGGCGCTCGACCGTTTCATGAAGGAGCGTATCGTCGAAAAGGGCGTCGCCGGCAAAAAAGTGGTCGTAATCCCGCCTTGGTCGCACGACGAGTCGATCCGCTTTGATGAGCGAGGACGCGACCGCTTCCGAACGCGGTACGGTTTTCGCGAGAAGTTCGTGGTCATGTACTCGGGGAACCATAGTCCATGTCATCCGCTGGATACGCTGCTCGCAGCGGCCGGGCGGCTTGCCGACCATCCGAAACTTGCCTTCTGTTTCGTGGGTGGCGGCAAGGAATTCACAAAAGTAAAGAGATTTGCCCAACAGCGGCAAATGAAGAACATCCTCTGCTTGCCCTACCAACCGCTTGACGAGCTTTCGGCGTCGCTTTCGGCGGCAGACCTGCATGTGGTCGTGCTCGGTGATCCGTTCGTCGGGATCGTGCATCCCTGCAAGATCTATAACATTTTGCGAATCGGTACGCCGTTCATCGCCATCGGCCCAGCGACGTGCCACCTCACCGATCTGCTGTCCGAGGACGACCTGTACGAACGAGGAGCAGCTTTCGCTCACGGCGACGTGGAGTTGGTCGCGGAGTGTTTGGAGGAATATGCAGCGGCCTTTGAGTGGCGCAGCGAAAGGCGAAGCATCGCCGGCGCTGCCCGCTATTCCAAGGCGGCGCTCTTGCCGCGGATGATTGACCTGCTCGTTCCGCGAGCGGCAAGGGAAGGGACTGACGAGAAAACGCCGGCAGAGAGAAGAGCCGCTGCCGCGGTGACTTCTGATCCTGGTCCAACCCGGACGGCAATCTCGCCAAGAGCCTCCTAGGCATGTCAACCGCCAGCGTCAAGAGTGTCGTGGACGCCTGCTGCCCCGGCGGCTGCGCCCCTTTTGGGAACGCATCAAGGCTTCCGAAGTGGGCTATCGGCTCGCCAACGGCACGTTCTGGTCGCTTGCCGGGACTCTCGTCTCCAGCGGTTTGGCCCTGGCGGCATCGATCCTGGTGGCGCAGACTCATGGGCAAGGCAATCTATGGCGAACTGGGCATCGTTCGCAGTACGGTGGCCATGTTCGGTGCGTTCGCCGGCCTCAGTCTTGGTCTGACCGCGACGAAGCACGTCGCCGAATTCCGGCTGACCGACCCCTTGCGCGCCGGCCGCATCTTGGCGCTCTCGGGCGTAGTCGCTTTCGGCTCCGGGGCGATCGTGGCGATCGCCTGTTTTGCTCTTGCTCCCTGGCTGGCGGCACATACCCTGGCTGCGCCCAGTTGGCGGGCCTGCTGCGGATCGGCTGCTTGATCCTCTTCCTGGAGGCGACTACGGGGGCCCAAACCGGCGCTTTGGCCGGCTTCGAGGCCTTCAAGACCATCGCCCGTCTGAACGTGATCGTAGGCCTGTTGAACTTCCCTGTGCTCGTGGCCGGGGCCTGGTTCGGCGGTCTCGAAGGCGCAGGTCTGGGGGATGACGGCCAACTCGGCTGTCAAATGGGCCCTGAGCCACCTGGCCTTGCGCCGCGAGGCCGCCTGCGCGGCGGTTCCCTTCGGTCTGGCGGGCTGGTGGCGGGAGTGGCGGACGCTGTGGGCGTTCAGCCTCCCGGCAACGCTCGACGGCTTCGTGGTCGGACCCGCCACTTGGGCCTGCAGCGCCCTGATTGTCAACCGACCCGGCGGCTATGCCGAGATGGGCGTCTACAATGCGGCGAACCAATGGTTTGCCGCGGTCCTGCTCCTGCCGGGTTTGCTGGGCGCGGTAGTCCTGCCGGTCTTGTCGGAGCAATTGGGCCGGAAGCGGACTTCGCAATCGAAACGCCTGCTCCGGCTTTCTGTCGGCGTCAACGGCCTTTTTGTCGCGCCGGTCATTCTGCTGGGTATTTTGGCCAGCCCCTGGATCATGGCAAGCTATGGCCGCGATTTCGCGGACGGATCCCCTACGCTGATCGTCGTCCTCCTCACTGCGGGAATTATCGCGGTGCAAACCCCAGTGCATCAAGTGATTGCCGCATCGGGTCGACTCTGGTTGGGGATGTTCATGAACATCGTCTGGGCCATAGTTTTTCTTGGCATGACGTGGCTGCTGGTATCCTCGGGTGCCCTGGGTCTCGCCGGAGGCAGGGCAGTCGCGTATCTCATCCATACCGTATGGATGTTTGCGTTTGCGATCATCTTTCTGCGAAAAGCGGATCAACGAGAAACGACCGGGGCCTAACTCGCTGGGCAAGGTTGCCACGATCATCTTACCTTTTCGCACGGAAACAAATCTATGAAAAAAGTAATCGTAACTACGACTATCAACCAACCGACCGAAGCGATTCTGCGTTTTGACGCCATGAAAGATTGGACTCTTGTTGTCATCGGCGACAAAAAAACTCCGCCCTATAGACTCGATCGAGGCATTTATGTGACCCCCGATGAGCAGGAGAAATACGATGCCTCTTTGTCCGAAGCCATCGGTTGGAACTGCATTCAGCGTCGAAATTTTGGGCTTCTTTGGTCGTATGACTTGGGCGCAGATGTTGTCGCGGTCGTCGATGACGACAACATTCCGCAACCGGGTTGGGGCGAGAATCTTACTATCGGGCGCAACGTGGAGGTCAATTTTTTTGAGACCGACTTGCCGGCGTTCGATCCGGTAGGGGCCACGAATCATAAGCACATTTGGCATCGCGGGTTTCCTTTGCAATTACTGCCGAAACGGGATTACTCGCGAAAAACTCGCAAGACGATCACTCCAGATGTTCAGGCGGATTTTTGGAATGGCGATCCGGATATTGACGCAATTTGCCGGATGGAGCACTCTCCAGAATGCAACTTCGATCAGGCCTGCTTTCCGATCGCGGCGAATAAAATGGGGCCATTCAACTCACAGAATACGTTTATCGCGGGCAAGTGGCTAAAGGACTACTTTTTGTATCCGCACACCGGACGCATGGATGACATCTGGGCTTCTTATTACTTGCAGGGATTGGGAGCGAAAGTCGTGTGGGCGGAGCCCTCGGTGTATCAAGATAGAAATATCCATAATCCCGTTCGGGACATGAAAGCCGAATACATTGGTTACGAACATAACCTGGAACTGGTACGAAATGTTGCCCATGATCCGGAATCCATAATTCAGTATCTACCGGGACGATCGTCCGAGGCTTTCCGTCTGTACCGCAAACATTTTAGATAAAGGACCGGCATGCGTAAAATTCTCATTACCGGAGCGGCGGGCTTCGTAGGGCGGCATTTCGTCCGGCGTTTTCTCGAGGCAGGCGACGAAGTCCACGCCGTGGATTCGATTGTGCCGGACACAGGCGGCATTCACCCTGCAATGGGCTGGCCATTATTCGACCCTCGCACAGATAAGAACTTCTATTTTTACGAGGCGGACTGTCGTGAGTGGTTTAAGCAGCGCCACGACACTGACTTTGACCTTGTGCTACATCTGGCGGCAATGGTAGGTGGTCGGATGATGATCGAGCACAACCCGCTAGCCGTTGCTCAGGATCTTTCGATTGATGCGGAGTATTGGGCTTGGGCGGTAATGGCACGGCCAAAGAAAACCATTTGCTTTAGTTCAAGCGCCGCCTACCCCATTAGATTCCAGCGTGCCACCGACTATCGACTGTTAACAGAAGATATGATTGAAATTGGGGGTGACGTCGGTATGCCGGACATGAGTTATGGCTGGGCGAAACTGACGCACGAATATCTTGCAAAACTCGCCTTTGAGAAGCACGGGATCAAGTCGGTTACTTACCGTCCCTTTTCTGGCTACGGCGAAGACCAGGACGATCATTACCCGTTCCCGAGTATCTGCAAGAGAGCTTTGGCCGAGAAGGGCAAGAAGGTTCTCAGTGTCTGGGGGACGGGCAACCAGATGCGGGACTTCATCCACATCGAGGACTGTGTGGATGGTGTGCTGACGACCATGAATAGGATAGACAACGGCGACGCACTCAATCTTTCCACCGGAATCTTTACCAGCTTCAAGGAATTCGCGCATCTCGCGGCCAACGCTTGCGGATATGCACCGGAAGTGACGGGGACATCTGACAAACCCGAAGGGGTTTTTGCTCGCGGTGGTGACACTACGAAACAAGCAGCGTTCGGTTTTCGTTACAAGGTTGGTTTGCGGGAAGGCATTGAACGCGCGGATTCGTTACTTTTGCGCGGAGAAGCAGAGAACCGCAGATTAGGCTCTGCCGGCGACCCCAAAACAATTCACGACACGTTGGCAGGGACGCCGCCGGCCGCGCCAGCTTTCGGAAAGCCAAACACCCTATGTCTTCAAAGATTTCGCTGATTGCGACCGTTCTTTCCGACCTTGAGGGTACGAGCAAGTTTCTTCGTCGGATGGAAGAACAGACGCGCTGGCCGGATGAGATCGTAATTCTGGATGCCGGCTCGAAGGACGGTACGTGGGAATTGTTGCATGATTATGCTAAAGTCGGCTCGATCCCTATGAAGCTTTTGCGCGAGGAGCGTTGCAAACCGGCGCTAAGCCGGAATCTGTGCGCCAAGGCCGCAACCTATGATATTATCGCCGTAACCGACATCGGTTGCGACTGGAAGCCGCAGTGGTTTGAAGAATTGGTTGCGCCCTTTGAATCCCAGCCAGATCTTCAGGCTGTCATGGGCAGTTGGGAAATCCGCTGGGAGGATCAAATGACACCTTGGGCACAAGCCGACCCCCTGCTTTGCGGCGACCTGCGGTTTCGGGCCACGCCAAAAAGTCACGCGTCCAACCGCGCAATTGCCTACACGAAGCAGTTCTATCTGGAACTTGGCGGTTTGCCGGAAGACCTGTCGTTCGCCTGCAATGACATGGCACTGGCAATCCTGATACAGGGTCATGGCAAGAGATTGGCGGCTGCACCAGAACCGCGCTGTATTTGGGAGCGTCCCCAATCATTCAAGGCTTTGGTCAAAGAGTCTTATCGCAATTACAAGGGGGCCGGCGAAGCGTTCGTTTTCTTCGACTATTTTCTTATCAATACTGCTCGCTTCATTTTAGAGGCTGTCGCTTTAATTGGCATTTGTTTGGCATCCCTGTTACCTGTACCGCGAATCATGCAATTCAGTTTTATTATTATGGCGGTCTTGCTTCTTGCCTGGCGACTACGGAATTGGATTCCACGTTGGCTGGCTATCCGCCAACGTGGAACGATCGCGACACTGCCACACGTCGCTTTGCTCGATTACGCCACGCGCTGGAGCGCCGTGCGTGGTTATTTAGCCGGATTGCGATATGGCGCCGTTCACTGTACGGCCTGCCGTTCCAAACTACGAGCTGCGATGACGCGGCGGTAGAGAATCAGGCGCTGCCGTTTGCAAGGGCTTTGAGTTCCCCATGCCGAACCTCCGGGACAAGAGTTTTCCATCGCGAGCGAGTTGGCTGTCTCGATTCGGCATGCGAATAGAAAATGAACTCGCGCCCGCATGCTGAATCAGCCCGCAACCCGCCGCCTGCTTTACTTCTCGCCCTTTGCATCTGGAGGTTTAGGCGATTATGCGCAGGCCCAGGCAACTGCGCTCTCGGAAGCTGGCGTGGACATCGTATTCCTTACCTCGCGGCACAACGAAATCTTGCCGGACGGGAAGTGCACGATTAGAAAAGAGCTATGCTCCGCTGAGGGCAGCGGTTTCCCCAACTCGGTCCTGCCACGGAAAGTGGCTCAGGCCCGGGCGATCGTCAACAATTATTGGCAACTTGCGCGGATGGTTCAACGGGAGCGAGTACAACGAGTGTTGCTTGCGAGCTACGCGGAATACTTGGCGCCGCTCTGGGTGAATCCTCTCCGTAGATTGGCCGATGAAGGAGTGGTGTTCGGCGAAATCGTGCACGATCCGGTGCGGGATTACGTCGTCGGACCAAAATGGTGGCATCGCTGGTCCGTGGGCGCCGCCTATTCCTTCCTGCGGGAGGCGTTTGTCCATGAAGCTATCGAACTCGATACCGGGAGACCGATGCCGCGGCTGCGGACAACAGTCATTCCGCATGGCCCTTATCGCTTTCCCCCGCCCCAGAGCAGCCGTGAACAAGTTCGCGCCGCTTGAAGATTTCCGGAGAAGCCAAAGTCCTTCTGTCATTTGGCCACGTGCGTGATGGAAAAAACCTCGATCTCGCCATCAAGGCACTTGCCGGTGAGCCGCAAGTACACCTGGTAGTGGCCGGCAAGGTTTCCTCGACAAGCCAGAAACCGATCGAGCACTATCAGGCGATTGCCAGTGAGGCGGGAGTGGCCGCACGATGTTCCTGGCTGACCGATTTCATTCCCACCGATCAGGTCGGGGACTTGTTCGAGGCCTGTGACGCCGTGCTCCTGACGTATGACTCGAGTTTTCGCTCGGCCAGCGGAGTGCTCAACGCCGCCGCCGCCTATCGGCGGCCTTGCATCGCTTCGTGCGGTCAGGGCAATCTGCGGAGCATGGTCTTGCGCTATGGGCTGGGCGTGTTCGTGGAACCGGACGATTGCGCGGCAATCCGGAGCGGCATTCGCCGCTGGCTGGACGGCATTCCGGAGCCTGGCTGGGAGAACTACGCCCGCGACAACTCCTGGGAAATGAACGCCAGAATCGCCTCGGAACAAATGTGGGGAACGCCCGCATGACCATCCGACATCTTCTCGGCGGCCTTGCGGCCTACTGCTACAACGACTGGGTTGGACGATGCCCGGTTCGCTTTCTCCGCCGAAGTTACTTGCAGCTCTACCTGGGATGCCTGGCCAGCGGAACGCACATTCAAATGGGGTGCCGCTTCCTCAACGGCCGCAAGGTTTTTTTCGGCGCGAGAAACGTGATCAACTTCGGCTGTCTCTTCGATGGCCGTCGGTACACGATCAAAACCGGCAGCAACGTCTCCATCGGCCCCGAAGCGACGGTCCTGACTCTCGGACATGACCCTCAATCGGCGGACTTTGCCGACCGCGGGGGCGACGTGCTGATTGGCGACCGCGTTTGGATTGGCTATCGCGCTCTGATCATGCCGGGCGTCAGCCTCGGCAACGGCGCTGTTGTCGCCGCCGGCGCCGTCGTGACCGTGGACATCGATCCGTTCACGATCGTAGCCGGCGTACCCGCGCAAGATCGCAGACCGGACCCAGGCACTGGAGTACCGCCTGGACTATGATCCACCCTTCATTTAACGTGCCCGCTCCACCAGCAAAGACGCATGTCCTGATCAGCGGCACCCTTGCCAGCGGAGGAGTCGGCACCCAGGTTGCCATCCTTTGCCGGCTGCTCTTGCATGAAGGCGCGAGGGTCTCGTGTTGTGCCACGCATTGCCAATGGTCTGCGGAGGAAGTGGCAGAGTTGCGGGCCTCGGGCGTGAATGTGCATCTTGCGAAGCTGGGGGGCTTGGGCGCATTGTTGACTTGGCCGCTTACGATTCGGCGAAAGTTCGACGTGCTCTATTGCATCGGCCATGGCCGGAGCCACACGTTGGCCAGGCGATTCCTGCTGCCCGGCGGTCTTGCCCTCTACCACGAAGTATTGGACTGCCCTGCGCCCCAAAGCGTGGCTGCCCGAACGATGCCGATCATGGACGGACTGGTTGCGAACTCCAGGGTCGTGGGCCGGGACATGCAGGCGCGGTGGCCAAACAAACCCGTCAGGGTTATTCCGTTTCTCACCGCGGAACGGATCGTCGGCGAGCCGCCGCCGCGCCCCCCCGTCGACGGCCGCGAGTTGCGCGTGGTCTATTTGGGCCGCCTTGTCGAGTACAAGGGAGCGCCCGACTCATCCGCGAATGGACTTCGCTCAGCCAGCGTGCTCCCCTGGCGCCAACCCGGTTGGATATTCACGGAAGCGACCTCGATCCGGCCACACTGCCGCGCCTGCGCAAGGCGATTGAAGACCATGGCCTTCAGGATCGTGTCTGTTGTCATGGCCCGTACAAGCACAGTGACGTTGCGAAGATTCTGGCAGGCGCCGACCTCGTGGTTCTTCCCAGCGAATGGGAGGGTTTGCCCTTGGTGTTGGTGGAAGCGATGCAGTACGGAGTGCCGATCGTGGCCACGAACGTGGGTGGCAACTCGGAACTAGGAGAAGCGAACCCCGATGCAATCATTACTGCGCCAACCTGGGAAGCCTTCGTGGATGGGCTCCTGCAGATGGCGGCGAAACTGCGTTCGGGAGAAGTTGACGCCGTGCGGTTGCATCGTTGGACCGAACAGCGCTACGGCTACGCAACCGTGGCGCAACAGTGGCGCAGGGCTTTGCTCGATAGCCGCGGCTATTTCTCTTCATGATTTCTCCGTATCACCGGCGACTGATTTGCGAGGTGCTCGAAGCACGGACGTTGCTGTCGGTCGGCCTTGCACAGGTTGGTGTCGCCGCGGGCGGCCAAGCCGGCAGCGCGGCTCAGCACCAAACGCTGGCCGACCTGCCCGCTGCGGAACAGCAGGCCATCTCTTCGGCAATCGGGCAGGACCAATCGGCGTACCATGCGGCGCCCGCGATGGCCGGTGTGAGTCTGGCCAACCCGGCCAACGGCTTCACCGCCCAATTGCAGGCGGGGACCTTGTGGGTTTCCGCCGGCCCGGACACCTGGGACATGTCGCTCGTGGGGCTGGGCTACGGTGGGGCCGTGCAGCCGGTGGGGAGAACTCGGATCACAACCAGCAGCAATCGAGTGGACTGCGACTATGGAACCATCGACGAGTGGTACATCAACGGTCCGGGTGGATTGGAGCAGGGCTTTACCGTGGCGCCGCTGCCCCAGTCCGAGGCCGGCGGATTGCTGATGATTGAGTTGGCCTTGGGCGGCGACTTGACGGGCACGGTGAACGCAGCCGGAGACGGACTCGCCTTGAGCCGGCCGGCCGGCTCGCCCGTGCTGGGTTACACCGGGCTGGTGGCCTGCGACGCCACGGGGAAGACGCTGCCCGCCTCATTGGAAGTGCGGGCCGATGGCGGCCACCAGGAGTTGTGGATCTGCGTCAATGACGCCGGAGCCCAGGGCCCGATCACCATCGATCCGCTGGTCCAGGCGGCCGAGCTCACGGCGTCCGATGGCGCGGCGGGCGACGGTTTCGGCGGGGCGGTTTCCATCAGCGGCAGCACGCTGGTCGTGGGAGCGGACCAGGCCACGGTTAACGGCAACTCCGGCCAGGGTGCGGCCTACGTGTTCACGGAGTCCGGCTCCGCTTGGACCGAGGCGGCCAAGCTCACGGCGTCCGATGGCGCGGCGGGCGACGGTTTCGGCAGCGCGGTTTCCGTCAGCGGCAGCACGGTGGTGGTAGGAGCGGACCAGGCCACGGTCGACGGCAACGAAGACCAGGGCGCGGTCTACGTGTTCACGGAGCCCGACACCGGTTGGACTAGCATGACCCAGACAGCCAAGCTCACGGCGTCCGATGGCGCGGTGGGCGACGGTTTTGGCGACTCGGTTTCCGTCTGCCGCAACGCGTTGGTCGTGGGAGCGGACCAGGCCATGGTTAACGGCAACGACGGCCAGGGTGCGGCCTACGTGTTTACCGGGTCCGGCTCCGCTTGGACCCAAGCCGCCAAGCTCACCGCGTCCGATGGCGCGGCGGGCGACGGTTTTGGCGACTCGGTTTCCGTCTACCGCAACGCGCTGGTAGTGGGAGCGGACCAGGCCATGGTTAACGGCAACGCCGGCCAGGGTGCGGCCTACGTGCTTACCGGGTCCGGCTCCGCTTGGACCCAAGCCGCCAAGCTCACCGCGTCCGATGGCGCGGCGGGCGACGGTTTTGGCGACTCGGTTTCGATCAGCGGAGTTTCGGTCGTGGTGGGAGCGGACCAGGCCACCGTGGGCGGCAACGCCGGCCAGGGTGCAGCGTACGTGTTTACGAAGCCTGGCACCGGTTGGGCCAGTATGACCGAGACTGGCGAGCTCACCGCCTCCGATGGCGCGGCGGGCGATAGTTTCGGCAGCGCGGTTTCGATCAGCGGCGATACGGTGCTGGTCGGAGCGGACCAAGCCACGGTCGGTGGCAACTCCGGCCAGGGCGCGGCCTACGTGTTTACGATGCCCGGCACCGGTTGGGCCAGCATGACCGAGACCGCCAAGCTCATCGCCGCCGATGGCGCGGCAGGCGATACTTTCGGCAGCGCGGTTTCGGTCGGCGGCAACACGCTGCTGGCCGGCGCGGACGAGGCCACGGTCGGCGGCAACGCCGGCCAGGGTGCGGCCTACGTGTTTGCGCCGCCGCCGCTGACGGTGACGGGAGTCTCGTCGACACAGCCGGCTGGAGACTACGGGGCAGGGACGGTGATCCCGATCGTGATAACCTTCAGCGAACCAGTTACGGTAACGGGAACGCCGCAACTGACGCTCGACGATGGCGGAGTGGCCGATTACGCCAACGGTAGCGGCGCCTCGACGCTAACGTTCAACTACACGGTTGCGATGGGAGACAACACTTCCGACCTGGATTATGCTTCCACCGCCGCCCTGGCGCTCAACGGGGGAAGCATCCAAGATTCCGCCGGCAATGCGGCCGTGTTGACCCTGCCGGCCCTCGGCACGGACGGCCTGACGACTGCGAACATTGTGATTGATACCAACTCGCCGCGAGTGACAACCCAGCCGGCCAACCAGGGGGTTGCGGCTGGAAACACGGCAACCTTCACCGCCGCGGCCAGCGGCAATCCAACTCCCAGCGTGCAGTGGGAGGTGACCACCGACGGCGGGACGACGTACAACGCCATTCCGGGAGCGACCTCGACCACCTACAGCTTCGCGGCCAGCGCCGCGGACCAAGGCAACCAGTATGAAGCCGTCTTCAACAACGGCTTTGGCACGCCGGCAACCAGCATGCCGGCCACGTTGACGGTGGCAACCATGGGAAGAACGCTCTTGGCCCGTGAGACTTTTGCGTCAGATGTCACGCCCGCATCACCGGGCGCCTTTGGAACAGTTGCTGCCGGATCGTTTGTGGGTGGCGACAGACTGGGCGGTCCACAATATGTAGCCAATGGACCCATGATTTCCGGCTGCGTGGCGGCGCCAACGATAGTGGAAGAGGCGGCTGGCTATACGAACCTCGCCGCGTATTGGACTCCTGCGAATTTTGGTCTAAGTGGGTTCAACGCCAATGAAATCGGTGGTTGGTTCCGATTCTCTGGCGGGTTTACCTACTCACAGCCTACTACAGTATTCAGTCTTTCCAGCACCCCTAATAACTGGAACGCAAACCTTATCCTGGCCAATTCATCAAACCCAGGAGACTACAGTCTTGGCATCGGCGGGGATGTTTGGATACCTACAACGTCCATCAACATCCCTGTCGATGCCTGGGTATGGATTTCCGTTGTTTGGACGGCTACGGGGAATGCCAGTAACGGATTTCAATTGCAATTCTCTGCCACGCCGGCGAACGGAACGACGACAATTTCTGGACCCTACTCGCCTGCCGGGTATGGACAGATTACTCAAGCCGGCATCTATTGTATTGGTGGAGCTAATGAACCGGCGTGGTGCGGTCGTGTGGCGGACGTGCAACTTTCGGCTATTTCCGCCTTCTCGGATTGTGCCATACCGCCCCTTGACGTGACGGCGCCGACCGACCCGCAACTCGTATGGCAAGTCGACGCTGCGAATGGCAACGATGCGAGTCCCAATGGTCCCTGGAAAACAATCGCGGGGCTGGTCTCGCATTTGCTGGATCAAACGGTCCTCATGCGGTATCCGGCATGGGTTGATCCGAGTGGTAATTCAGCGATGTACGCTGATTTGCCGAACACAGCCAGCAAGGAGGCCTGGTGTCAAGCGTATCTTGCAGGACAACGTTTCGCAACGGGTGATATCGTTCAAATCCTAGCCGGGACTTATGCCGACACCGCATTGATTACAGTCCCGGAAAGCGTGACCATTGAAGGTGTTGGCAATCCAACGCTCATGATCGACGTCCCGATTACCACGGCATGGACTCCGACTCCCGGATATCCCAATGTTTGGCAAACGCCACAGCCCTTCCAGGGTTGCATGGTCTACGAAGGTTCCGGCACCAGTCGTGCCTCGCTCAACCATTGCATTTTGACAGATTCCACAGCCGCCTTGACTGCCGTAAGTAATCTTCCGGGCTCGTCATGGAGCTACGATCCGAATTACTTATACATTCATGCCCCAGATTCGGTAGATCCTAACACCTTGACATGGGAATCTTCCACGGCACCGGCCGACGGCAGTGGTTTCGAGATTGGCGATACCGGGGTAGTGAGCTATCCATCGGGCGACGGTCTTGTTAAGGATATCACCGTTATCGGAGGGTGCGTAGATACGCCCTACAGCGGTGGCCTAGTAGCGGGTCAGCACTTCGGCTATGCATTCAACAACACGATTGGCGTATACGACTCTTGCGTGTCAGAGGATTCGGGCAAACATGGGTTTTGTTACGCGGGCAACGGCTCTGACGGCGTCATTCTGACGGCCAATTGCAATGCCAGCTTGAATCCATGCTTCACGGATGGGACGAGTGGTTTTGGGGTCGGTTTAGGATCGTGGTCGGCCTACGTCGATTATTCGGCAGGAATTCCGGCTGGTGCGGCCCCGAACATCGTTTCCTACTATTATGACTGCATAGCCGAGCCTCTTGTGCGAACGGTGCTTGTCACTCAAGGTGGATCCGATTCGGTTGCGCTTGCCAATGGTTCTGGAGCATACTACCGTCACAATAACGGGTCCGGCACGCAGTTTGCGCTCATGGCGTACATTGATTGCGGGCCAGGTTTCCCAACGGCATCGGCAACTTACCCGTTAGGTACGTCGATGACGCTTGCCGATGAGGTTTTGTCGGAGGTCGTTGTCACGACCCAGCCGGCCAGCCAGACGGCCAATGCGGGCGGCACGGCGACGTTTACGGCGGCAGCCAGCGGCTATCCCCCTCCTACCGTGCAGTGGGAAGTGAATTCCGGCAGCGGATTCACCGCTTTGTCCAACGGTGGAGTCTATAGCGGCGTCACGACGGCGACGCTGACCATCACCGGGGCAACGGGCGATCTGAGCGGCTATCAGTACGAGGCGATCTTCACTAACAGCATTAATTCGGTCATTACGACGGCGGCCACGTTGACGGTCGGCGGAAGCAGCAGCGGAATTGCCCTGGTAGCCCAAGCGAGTGCCATTGGGCAGAACGGCGGCCCGAACTCGGCAACCACCAGCCCCGTGAATACGGCTGAAGCCACGTGCATCATCCTCGCGGTGCAGAGTCAAGGTAACGTCGCAGTCAGCGACTCGTTTGGCAACACCTGGTCTCCGATACCGAACGCCTTGGCGCTATGGAGCCAATTTCAGATCGAGTTTTATTACTGTTTCCCCCCTGCAGCCGAGACCGGAGCCGGTGATACGTTTACCGTCTCGGGCGCAAACAATTATCTGGGCATCGCCATGCAGGCGTTTTCGGGAACGGGAACAGGAGTGCCGGAGAACGGTGCGGGTAACGAGGGTGTGGCAGACCCTAGCATCGGCCAGGAATCGCAACCCGGCTCGATCACGCCCTCGGCCAGCGGCGCGTTGGTCGTCACGGCATGCGAGTTCGGCGGCACGGGAACGATTTCGGTTCCGGAGAGCTTCACGGGCACGCCCACGTCTGGGGACAGTGGCGGTGGTGTCAGCATGGCTATAGGCTACACGATTCAGAGTGCGCCCGCGGCGGAAAATCCCCTCTGGACCACTGCTGCCGGTGATAATGGAGTAAGGCTCTCGGTTATCGCCGACATATTGCCCGCCGCGCCGGCAACCGTCGCCACCTTCGCCGATTGGAACTCGGACGGCGACGGCCCCTGGAACTCGGTGACCAACTGGAGCGATGGTCAGGGCGCGGGCGTGCCGGGCTTCAGCGGCGTTACCGGCGATCAGGCCAGCTTCAACGGAGCCGCCGGGCTCAATGCCGACCTCGGCAACTTCAGCCTCAGCATCGCCGGACTGACCTTTGGCCCCAACGCACTGAACTACGACATCCAGAGTAGCGGCAGCGGCGCATTGCAACTGAACAACGGCAGCAGCAATGCCACAATTACGGTTTCGGCCGGCAACCAGACGATCGCGGCGCCAGTCCAGTTGATCAGCAACACCGTAATCGACCCGGCGGCCTCGGCCACGCTCAACATCTCGGGAGCGATCGTCGGCAATACGGGCCAGTCGCTCTTGGTCGATGGCCAGGGGACCGTGGTCCTCAGTGGCGCCAACAGCTACACGGGCGGCACCACGATCTCCTCGGGCAAGCTCATCGTGACGAGTTCGTCGGCAATTGCGGCAGGCACAAGCCTGACAGTCGGCGCGGGTGGGACCTTCATCTTCGATCCATCCTCTGCCACTGCGTCCCACGACACGACTACGATGGTTAGCGACACGAGTGGAACGACCGCGGCGCCGGCGACTGCAAACGTGGCTTCGTCGGGCCTGATGTTGTCTGGACGTTAGAACGGCGCGGGTCGGACCAAGGGGCCGGCGCTGTTGCCATCGCCGCAATCCGTCCCCTCTAGCCCGTCACGCACGTCTGCCGCGAATGGGATCGTCTGGTCGTCAATTGGCCAGAGGCTGTTTCAAGACCTGCTGCCCTCGCCCCCAGCTCCTCGCTCGGCGCCGCGCAGGGGTCGGCGGGTGAGGCGTATTATGTTGGAGATCTGGCGTGGCTGGCGCAGACTGCAAGCAGTTCGGATCGTTCGGACGAGCATCCTAAGAAGGTTCGGGCGATCCTGGCTTTAGAGGCCGTGTTTGCCCAACACGGCCGATGATCGGCGATCTCTCCCCGCTTTGCTGGATAGCCGAAAGAGTTCTTCCCAATAGGTCGTTCAAATCAAGCAAATGAGCTTCAGCGCATTTCTCTATCGCCGGCTTTGCCGGTTTGTGACCTGCGAGCTCAACCTTCCCTCCGGAGGCCGATTGGCGCTGCGAACGAAATACGACGTGGCCAGTTGCAGCGACGTCTTCTGTCACCCGTTCTACTGGACGTCGTTATCCATGCTTACACGCCGCCGGACCATGTAGTTGACTGCGGGGCCTGTTGCGGTCACTTCAGTATTCTCGCGGACGTCTTCCTCAAGAGTCGATTTGGAAGCGCCGAAACAAAATTCACGCTTATTGAAGCTAACCCGCTGGCCGTCCCGGTACTGAAACGCAATCTCGCTGACACGGGACTGCTTGAAAGGGCGCGGGTCATACACTCTATCCTTGGAACCAAGTCCACGTCACCAGCGTCCTTATGGGTCGACCGTCGCAATTGGCTGTCTGCTTCGATAAACCCCTTCCCCGGCGCAAGGCAGTTTCGTGTTGCGACCGGTGATTTGGCGTCACTCACCGACAATGAATCGGTGGGAGTGCTTAAGATCGATATCGAAGGTGCGGAGCATCAACTCATTGAATCGGAGCAGGAAGTCTTTCGCCGTACGACGATGGTCCTGGCGGAACTGCATGGTTCGACTCACGAGAAAGAGGGATTCATCGCGAAATGCAAGGGGTTAGGTTTACATATCCTAGGAACGCCGTTTCAGCATGCCGGCCATGTCTTGGCCGCATTTGTTCGCTAGAATTCAGCGGATTGGTCTGGTCAACATTGTGATTCCTTTTAGTTTCTGGACGTGGTGGTATCTGACCATAATCGTCTGCTGCTATCCGCTGCTGCGGGCCTGGAAAAAACCGGAAGAGGTGCTCGGATTCCCGGTGATTGGGACCTTGATGTGGCTGTACATGTACGTTTATCTGTCCTACAAGATCGTGACAGCGCATCCCGGTCTGTTTTCCGGCTCCGTGCTGACGATCGCGCAATTCCTGCCGTGTGTCTGTTTCGTGTGCTTCCTGGCGGGCTGGTACCTGAATCTGGGACGGCGGCCAAAGAAGAATCCCACGGCGGTGGGCTATAGTCTGCCTAGATTATGGGGTTGGGGAATCGCTTTCCTGGTCGTGGGAGACGCCTCCTGGCATTCCTTTCGTAGTTCAGGGGCCGCCTTCGCCGATTCATCCGCTTATTGGTACTTGCTTTTCAATGTCGCCTATTCCGGAATTGCTCTGTGCGTCGCCGTCTTGACGCTAAAACGAAAGATCGTGGAGACCACGGGCCTCATTATTTTCGGAGTATTGGCATGCCTTCTAGTCGGACCATTCTTAGTGACTGCCCGTCGCGGTCCGACATTCACCGCAATCATCGCCGTGGGCTTCAGTTATCTCTTGGTGCGGCCGTCTTCGCTGAAGTTGTGGAAAGTTGCCGGAACGCTCGCTGCAGCAGGTTTCTTGATGATAGCCCTCGTGCATGCCCGCAAGTACCTAGGTGGTGGGCAGTCATTCCATACCGCGATCCAGGCAGGCGCTAGCGACGCGATGAGCGAGACTCGATCGACTGAAACGCTTGACAATGAGTTTGTCAACCATGCCGTGATGATCGAGGCGAACCTGGAGACGGGCATGTATCAATACGGCACGGTCCACCTGGCCATGCTCATGCATTGGGTGCCGCGGGCATTCTGGCATGGAAAGCCGACAAGGAGCGAGGGGCTTTACCCCGCGGCAACGCTCCACTTCAACCCTGGCTTCTACACCAACCTGCATCACGGCGGGGCCTGGACCCCCGTAGCCGATAGCTTCAACAACTACTGGTGGTATTGTCCGATATTTTGGTACCTTATCGGCTGGGGCGCGGTCGCTTTGTACAAGATGGCGGTCTGGCGGGACCAATTGAACTGGAAAATGCACTACCTGGCGGTTCTCATGTCCTCGCACTGGTTCTTTGCCCAGTGCATGACCGAGGCACTCGTGCCGTTCATGTTCTACCAAGCGGCCTTCTGGCTCGCATTCCGCTTCAGCCGTACAGCGGAGGCAGGTATCGGCACGCAAAGAGCCGTGTCACAGGGACCACAATCGATCCCGGGGAGGCGATCGTGATGGGAGGAATCGATCGTTCGCCGTCGCGGAGCACCGCAGGGAACCGTCGCTTCGTGGTCGCGCTGCTTCGCGCACGGATGCACTACGCCGTGCCACGCATCTTGAACGAAGCGGGTTGCCTGGAGCGGTTGTTCACCGACTCCTGCGCTGTCAAAGGCCTGTCGCAGTACTTGACGTTGCTTCCCCACCGCTCGCAACCCGCCGCGATTCGCCGTCTGCTGGCACGCGTTCCGACGGGCATTCCCGCCAGCCGGATTGCGTCTTTCGAATGGTTGGGATGGCGGTATGCCATGAAGCGGGCGCGGGTCTCGCAGGGCGCCGGGATGACGTCGGTCTTTCTTTGGGTAAATCGTGCCTTTGGGGACCTCGTCTGTCGTAGCGACTGGGGCGAGGCCAGCGCGGTGTTTACTTTCAATACCGCCGGACTGGAAGTCCTCCGCCTCGCTCGATCGCGAGGCCATCAGGCCGTGATGGAACAAACCATTCGCCGGGGGTAGTGGAAAGGCTGCTTGCGGAGGAGCGGAAGGCGTTTCCCGGTTGGGAACACGAAGTCCAAGACTGCCTTCTCGATGCCTGGCACAAACGGGAGGAAGAAGAATGGCAGTTGGCGAATACCATTGTCTGTGGTTCCGATTTCGTGAGGGACAGTATCGGAGCATGCGGAGGACCAGTCGAACGATGCGTAACGGTTCCGTATGGAGTCGATACGCCGCCAGCGATTACTCAACGGGCGTGCCATGGCGGCAAATTACGGGTCCTGATGTGCGGGACGGTGTGTCTCCGGAAGGGAGTGCCATACCTCGTGGAGGCCGCAAAGGCCATGAAAGGACGTATCGAGTTTCGGATTGCCGGCCCGTCGGCCGTCGTTGCCGAGACGCATCGGGAGATCGAAAGACACGTCGCGTTGCTCGGCGCGGTGCCGCGGAGCCAGATGGCAGAGCACTATCAATGGGCCGATGTCTTCGTATTGCCGTCGATATGCGAGGGTTCCGCCACGGTGGTCTATGAGGCGCTTGGGCATGGGCTTCCCGTGGTCACGACGCCCAATGCCGGGTCCGTGGTGCGGGACGGCGTTGAGGGTTTCGTCGTACGCATCAGGGACGTTGCGGCCATAATCCAAAGTCTGGATCGATTGTCGGATCCGCAGTTGCGGTCCGAAATGTCGCAGAGGGGCGCGCCAGAGATCATTGGAGTACACCGTCCAGCGCTACCAAGAGCGTCTCTTGCAGGTCTTGACGCCCGGAGCGCCTTTTCCGAATCTGCCAACGGCAACTGCCGGACGATGCAATGTGGGGGGCATCCGTTCATGAGAATTGCGGTCCTTTTCGACAACTTCGGGCCTTACCACGTAGCCCGTCTGGCTGCTGCATCCAAAGTCGGCGATCTGTTGGGGATCGAGGTTTCCGGACGCAGTGCGGAATACGCGTGGAATCCGACGCGCGAGGCGCCGGATTCCAACGTGAGACGCTGCTGGAACGGATAACAAGCGAAGGGCAGGACCGGGGGCTACTGGCGGGGCGGATGAGTCGGGTTCTGACCGCTTTCCGCCCGGAAGTGGTAGCGGTTCCAGGATGGTCCAGCCGTGCGGCAATCTTGGCGCTTGGCTGGTGTCTCCGAGAGCGCGTCCCGGCCATTTTGATGTCGGAGAGCCAGGCAATCGACGAACCGCGACATGCGCTGAAGGAATGGGTAAAGCGTCGCTGTCTGCGGGCATTCAGCGCCGCACTGGTCGGCGGTCGAACCCATCGGGAGTACCTGATCCAACTGGGCATGCCACGGGATCGCATCTTCCTGGGCTACGACGCCGTGGACAACGAATATTTCATGCGCGGCGCCGCAGCGGCACGGGCCGATGCGATTGGCGTTCGGAGAAAGTTGTCCCTCCCGGAACACTACTTTCTGGCCTCGAATCGTTTCATCCCCAAGAAGAACCTGTCATTTCTCATCGCGGCATTCGCCCGCTACCGCGCGGAATGCCTGACCACGCCTTGGGATCTGGTGTTATTGGGTGACGGTGTGTTGCGGGCTGAAATCGAACCGTTGGTGGTCAGACTCGGGCTGGAGCGATCCACGCATTCACCGGGTTTTAAGCAGTACGAACAACTCCCCGTTTACTACGGTCTCGCGGGCGCCTTCGTGCATGCGAGCACGACCGAGCAGTGGGGGCTGGTGGTAAACGAAGCAATGGCCAGCGGTCTGCCGGTCTTGGTGTCAAATCGTTGCGGCTGCGCGGCCGAGTTGGTGCAGGAAGGTAGGAACGGTTTCACGTTTGAGCCGGAAAATGCAGATCAACTCGTCAGGTACATGCTTCGCCTCAGTTCCGCGCAGCCGACGCCGAGGCAATGGGGATCGCAGGCCAAGCGATCGCATCGCAGTGGGGGCCGGAGCGTTTCGCGGGGGGAATGCGTGAGGCTGTCGCCTGCGCAAGGCAGTCGGTCCCGCTCGACCCGATTGGGTTGCCGGCATCCTGCTCCGCCTTCTCGCCCAACGGTCAACATGATGCGAATCCTCCATATCATTCGAACACTCGATCCCGCGGCCGGCGGCCCGCCTTATGTCGCCATGTGCCTGGCTGCGGCGCAGGCCCAACTGGGACATGAGGTCCATTTGGCATATTATGAAGACTCGGACCGCGCAGAATACACTACGGCATACAGCCGGATTCCCGGCGTCCATCAGGTTCGCCGCCACGCGCTGGCGCCGCCGGGACGTTGGGAACGGCTGACCGCCCTCGGCGCTCGCCGGGAAATAAGATCACTTATCCCGGCGTTCGATGTGGTTCACCTGCACGAGATGTGGCACCCTCTCCTTTGGACATCCGCAAGCGTCGCGAGGAAACAGGGCGTGCCCTACGTCGTCACCCCGCATGGCATGCTCGATCCCTGGAGTCTCCGCCAGAAGTCCCGGAAGAAGCGATTGGCGCTGGCCTTCGGCTGGCGGCGAGTACTCGATCGCGCCGCCTTCGTGCACGTCTTGAACGCCGATGAGGGCCGACTCTCGGAACCGCTTGGGCTGACCTGCCGGGTCGAATCGATTCCCAACGGCGTGGGTGTTGATGAGCTTGGAGCGGCGGCCGCGGAGGACTTCTTCCAAACGGCTTACGGCTTCCCCGGTGAACGCACCGTGCTTTTCCTCAGCCGTCTGCATTATAAGAAGGGGCTCGATTATCTGGGCACAGCTTTTGAAATCCTTCATCGTGGCCTTCCGGACGTGCATCTTGTGGTAGCCGGACCCGACGACGGGGCGCAAGACGGATTCCTGAGACAAATTACCCGCGCCGGCCTCGATGCCTGCGTGCATCTCGCTGGGCCCTTGTACGGCGACCGGAAGCACGCGGCCCTACGCAGCGCGTCGTGCTTCTGCCTGCCCAGTCGCCAGGAAGGTTTTAGCATTGCCATCCTGGAAGCAATGGCCTGCCGGATTCCGGTGGTAATCTCCGACGCCTGCCATTTCCCTGAGGTAGCCGAGTTCGGGGCAGGACACGTTGTCGCGCTGGACCCGAATCAGATCGCAGCGGCGCTCGGCAGCGTGCTGGAGAATCGCGAAGCAAGGCAACGCATGGGAGATGCCGGCTGTCAACTCGTTCAGTCTCGCTACACATGGCCGAAAATCGCGGAGCAATGTGTCCGCGCGTACCAACAAACCACGGCGAAAGCAAGGCAATGAAGATCACCGAACAATCCTTGGAAAACTCGACGGACAGATCATGGGTGGATCTCTCGTCGTACGACAACCGCTGGTACTCGCCCGGGCGGAGCCACTTTGTCCGCGCACTGTGGTATTTTGTCAGCTTGCTGATTTTCGAGAGCGGTTGGTTTCCCCTGGGAGGACCAAAACGCTGGCTGCTGCGACGTTTTGGCGCCAGAATCGGCCGCGGGCTGGTCATCAAGCCGCAAGTCTGGATCAAGTATCCTTGGCGGCTGGTGACGGGCGATCACTGCTGGATCGGACAAGGCGTGTGGATCGACAACCTGGCGGACGTCCGCTTGGGAAGTCACGTCTGCGTTTCACAGCAGGTGTATATCTGCACGGGCAGTCACGACTACCGTAAGCCGTCGTTCGATCTGATCACGCGCCCGGTCGAGCTGGGCGACGGGGCCTGGCTTGGCGCAAGGGCGCTGATTCTGGCGGGCGTCTCGGTCGGGACCAATGCAGTCGTGGCCGCCGGCAGCATCGTCACCAAGGACGTGCCGGCCGCGGCGGTGGTAGCAGGAAATCCCGCCCGGCCGCTGGCAAGCAGGGAGCAGGGAGCGAGCGGGGCGTCCGCCAGCGGGTCCTGGGTCGGGGAGCCGGTGGGAGACGCGGCGCACGTGCCGGCGGGTTGCGGGGCGGCGAGTGTCAAGGGGCGGTCAAAACCAGCCAAGCGGCCCAAATGAAGATAATTCGTCAAACCCCCGAGGGTCTCTCGGAGAAGGCAGCCATTGAGAGCTCGGAATTCGAACGAAGTTCAACCGTTTCCGGACGCCCGCAATCGGAAACCGTTCTAGCGGCGTTGGTGCTTGGTGTCTTCTTGTTCCTGAACCTCTGCACCGCGGAGCGGAGTCCCACGGTCTGGACGGATGAAGTCGGGTATACCGATCCGGCCGTCAATTTTGCTCAGGGAAGGGGGTTTACCTCGGCGGCATGGTTCGTCCAGTCCAGAGACAAGTTTTTTGCGGGCAATTCGCCTCTCCACTCCTTGTGTCTCTGTCCATGGATCACGTGCTTTGGCATCAGTCCGATGGCAGTCCGCTCCTTCAACTACGTGTTGATGGTAGCCGCCTGCGGAATCCTCTGGTGGACTTTGGCACGACAGCGACTAGTTCGCTCGAAGCTCTGGCGAGCTCTTGTGGTAATCGTGATCCTATGTGGAAACGGCGTCACATTTTCTTATCGCAGCGCCCGGTATGATTGCCTTGGAATCCTGCTGATCGTCTGCATTTGGTCGATTTCGCTCAGGCGTGAATCGCGGGCTCGCTATCTTGGCTTGACGCTGCTTTGCGCCGCCCTGCCTTGGGCTGGCCTCCAGCTAATTCCGTACATCACCGGCTTGTCGGTCTTGAACGTGTTCTTCCGCGGCCGAAACGGAGTGAAGGACTTGTTCGTTGTCGGGGCTGGCGTGCTACTGGGCGCACTTTCCATGTATTTGCTGTTTGTCTGGCAAGGCGTGTGGTTGGACTTCCAGAATTCAGTTCATGGCGGCATTGGCGGGCGAAGCACAAGCCTTGGGCATCGTTTTCTCGATGCTTTTCGAAGCCTGGCAGTCGATCCAAGCATGGTTTTGCTCGGGGGATTGCTCGTTTTGGTCCTTGGTTGGGATGCGATTCGGCATCGTTCGCAAGCGCGGATGGTTCTGCTTGCGGGGGCCTTTTTTGCAACAGCGATTCCCTTTGCTTTGGCTTTCGTCGGCAAGTTTCCGATTTACTACTCGTGGATGGCTTATATTCCCGCCGCGATCTGCCTGGCAACTTGGCTGGAGCAAGCCACTCTTGGGTGGGTCGGCAAGGCTCTTGTGGCAATGGTAGTGACCGCTGCTTGCCTGATCGGTCTGCCGGCGAGGACGATGGTTACTTTGGCGGAGTGGGACCTTCGGGATTACAGGCCGGTTCGTGAGTTGATCAAGCAAAAAATTACGCCGGAAGATTGGGTGTACTGCGGTTTCGAGGGTTACTATGCTGCCAAGGTCGTTACCCCTGACGTATTCCTGCCGCCATACCGCGAGGTAATGTCGGCACGAGAACGCGACTCAATGACGGTGATTGTCGTGAGGCCAGAGTCGGTAACGGAAGCAATCGAGTATTTCGGCGGGTGTTGGACTTGCATTGCTGCGTACGATGCGAATACTGAGCAGCGGTTCTCGATTGCCGGGCGTTGGGGATTTGGATCGAAACCATACCAGCTAGCCATCTATCGTCGTGAACGATAAAAGAACAACCGTGAACTCTTTACAGCAAGGGCCAACTATGGGGATATCGCGTAGTCTGGCAGTCGTCATGCCAGTTTACAACGAGGCAGACTGCATCGTGGAAGTCGTCCAGTCGTGGATCGACACTTTGCAGCGGCTGGGAATCTCGTTCTGCTTGATCGCCCTGAATGACGGTTCTAAAGACACAACGCAACAGAGGCTGGAAGCCTTCGCCTCGGATTCGCGAGTCGTGGCAATCAATAAACAGAACGCCGGCCATGGGCCGACGATCCTGCAAGGCTACGGCATGGCGGTGGATATAGCGCCGTGGGTCTTCCAATGCGACAGCGACAACGAAATGCACGCCGAGCATTTCAGCACGCTCTGGAACCGAAGAGACCAGTACGATGCCTTGTTCGGTGTGCGATCGGGACGGAAACAGCAAGCGGACCGGAAGGTGATCAGTTTTGTTTCCCGTGCCGTAATCCGAATGTTCTTCGGGCGAGGAGTGGTCGATGTGAACACACCCTACCGCCTGATGCGGTCGTGTTACTTGCAGCAGATTATTGCGCAGATACCCCGCGACACTTTTGCGCCCAACTTGATCATTTCCGGCTCGTTCGCGCGGGCCGAACTTCGGATCGCTAACGAGTTGGTTCCCCATGAAGGTCGCAGGACGGGGCAGGTCTCCATCATGAAATGGAAGCTCTGGAAGGCCGCCGGGAGGTCGTTGTGGCAAACTCTATGGTGCCGCCCCAGTCTCAATCGCATCGACGTCGACGCGCCGGCGGAAGCCGCAACTTAGAGATTCAATTTCCGTAAGAACCGTATGCGCGTGCAGCACTCCGGACGAATCGTGATCGTCGGCGCGGGTCCACTGGGCTTGGGGCGGCCTACCGATTGCAGCAAGCCGGCTTTGAGAATTGGGCAATCTACGATCGCGAAAACGCGGTCGGTGGACTGGCGAAGAGCATTCTAGATGATCGCGGCTTTACGTGGGATCTTGGCGGCCATGTCGCCTTCTCCCACTACGGTGTCTTCTCGCGGCTCATCAATTCGCTGTTGGGGCCGGATGGCTTGATCGAGCACGAGCGCGAGAGTTGGGTGCGTCTGCTGGAGACCTGGGTTCCCTATCCCTTTCAGAACAACATCCACCGACTCCCTCCGCCGCAAAAAGCCCAATGCCTGGAGGGTCTGATCGCGGCCGCGCTGAGTCGCGCCACAATCCCGCGCGATAATTTCGAGCAGTTCATCCTGCATGTCTTCGGACGTGGGATCGCCGATCTTTTCATGCTGCCCTACAATTTCAAGGTCTGGGCCTATCGTCCCTGCCGCCTGAGCGCAACCTGGATCGGCGAACGCGTCGCAGTCCCCGATCCGATCCGGGCGGCACGAAACGTAGCGCTCAACCAGGACGATGTCTCCTGGGGCCCCAATAACAAGTTTGCGTTTCCCAAGCGCGGCGGCACCGGGGCCATTTGGACGTTGTTGGTGCAGTCTTTGCCTCAGTCCAAAGTGCATCTTGCTCATGAAGCGGCAGAGATCAATGCGGATGCCCGCCTCGTCCGCTTCGCCAATGGCAAGACCGAGTCCTACGGCGAGTTAATTTCCTCGATTCCCATCGATCGGCTGGCATGCATCTCCGGCCGGAGGAACTGGATGGAAACCGCCTCTCGCCTGGTGCGGTCGTCGACCTATATCATCGGCATCGGATTGGAGGGCAAGGCCCCACCGGATCTGGCGACCAAGTGCTGGGTGTATTTTCCCGAAGACAACTGCCCCTACTACCGCGCAACCCATTTCAGTCTCTACAGTCCGAACAACGTCGATGACATCCAAAAACACTGGTCCTTGATGTGCGAGGTTTCGGAGTCGCCGGAGAAGCCCGTGGACGGTGGCCGTGTTGTGGCGGAGACGATCCAGGGTCTCATGAATACTGGCCTGCTGGATTCCGCCGATCGAGTGGTTCACACCTGGATGCAACGCCTCGATTACGGATACCCTACGCCGACCCCCGACCGCGACACGATCCTGAACCGGCTACTACCCGAATTGGAAACCGAAGGGATTTACTCGCGTGGTCGCTTTGGCGCGTGGAGGTATGAGGTGAGTAACATGGACCATTCGTTCATGCAGGGTTATGAAGTCGCTGGCCGTCTGCTCTTCGGCAACCCCGAATTGACCGTCTGGGATCCAGGCTTTGTGAATACGCCTCATCCCGTGCTAGGCTGGGAGCGATTCAGTTGATTTCGAACCGGATCGCACCAGAGATCGTCGAGGCCATCGCGACTTGCCCCCCGAGTCCCGGTCCTCACTATCTCCATCGTACAGGCACGATGGGACCTTCGCGGCACAAGTACAGGGCGACTGCCGCGCATGTTCGTACTAATCTTCCTGGCCCTTGAAAGCTATTGGCTTTTGTCGCAACCGCAGCCCTGCCCGCCAACGCAGATCTACCGTGGCATCACGTATAGCTGTGAGGAACTCAGCCAGCGCGGCGAAGGCTACGGTCTGGTGCATATCGTTGTGGCGGATCTTTCGGCGCAGGGAATTGCAATCTATTTGACGCCCGTCGAACCGGAGGCCGTGGCCGGGGGATTTCAGTATCGTCTGGCCAGGGCGGCCTCGGTTCTCGATCGAGAACGACTTGCCGTGGTGGTCAACGCCACGCTTTTTTCGTCAAATTCGGGTCTTTTGCAGTGGCCTGGCGATTGGGCCCGGGGGATCCAAACGATCGTTGCGGACGGCAAGGTCAGTCACGTTGATCCCTACTGTTACTTGCTTTGGTTCGAGGCAGACCTCACCCCGCATATCGAATCCAAGAGACCGCCGGACAACGACACATTGCGACGGGCCCGCTGGGGTGTTGGTGGCTATGCGGCTCTTCTGCACAATGGACGCGTGGAGGAGCTTCTGGGGCCACAGAGCATCGAAAAACGGACTGCGGTCGGGATTGACGGCAAGCGCCGCCTGCTTTGGTTAGCGGTCTTCGAGAACGCATCGGAATACGCTGCCATGCGGACCCTGGCGAAACACGGCGCCCGAGACGGAATCATGCTGGACGGTGGGCACTCGACCGCCATGGTGCTGGGCCGGAAAGCCGCACAGGGGAAATCGGGAGCCGTGCTTGGGGGCTTTTGGCCCACGGCCACATTCCTTGGCGTGAAGGCGGAATCGCTCTGACGACAATCCGACTGCCAATGCACATCACCCATTTCTAATGGAGATTAGCATAATATGCCCGATCATCGCTGGGACTACTTGATTCTCACCGCCAGCAACGGGACTCAGGCGGCGGCGTACCGTCGCCAGCTTGAACTCCGCGCCGATCTGGGGCTGTTGTCGGGCATCCGCCGAAAGCTGGTTGTCGCGGACCCCGGCGGTCGCGGACTCCGTGGTCGCGCCTGTTGAGGTTTGCAAAGCACTTGCGAACGTACCGAGTGCCATCGCGGAAGCGCTTCCCGCTGGCGGGGCGGTGGCGGCCACGATGGTTGCCAAGCTTGCACCATCGGCGGCAGGCACCGCCGCGCCGGCGATCGCTTCACACGCCATCTCGCAACCGGCCACGAATGCGAGTGCTTCGTCAATATCGCCGGCCACTGCGGCGGCCCGCGACACGGTCGTTCAAGCCGGCGTGCGGCCCGTGCCGGCCATGGCTCTTCCCTGGATATGGGATTCCATGGCGGCGGACGGTCCGGCGGACGGCCGCAAGAAGAGGGCCGCCGTTGACTCGGCCTTCGTCGACTCCCGGCTTTGGTACTTTCAGTGACTTCCGTTCGTGCGGCGAGATGCTGGCGCTAGCGAAGATCTGGCTGATCCGACTTGGGGCCGGCTGTCGGCGTCTGTTAATCCCTGATACACTATATGTTCTTTGATTGTTCAAAAGGATCTCTCCATGTCTAAAAGAATCGATTTGCGTTTCGTCTGTTACTCTCTTGCCTGTTTCGCCGTCTTGGGCGTGGGTGTCTACTTCCTGCACAAGTGGCAGGCCCAGAGAGAAACCGGGATCTTTCTGGCCAAGGCCCAGGAGGCTGAAGCCGAAGGGAAGCTGGTTAAAGCCCTCGAGCTCTACGGCAAATATCTCGCGGCTGCTCCCAAGGACATCGATGCCCGGTCGCAGTACGGCGCCCTGCTTGCCGGCGCCCACGCTCACGCCCGGGCCTTTCAGACTTTTGAGGCCGTACTGCGGCTCGATCCTGCCAGGAGCGACGTGCGCCGCAAAGCGGTAATCGCTGCCATGACCATCGGTCGCGTGCCGGACGCCAGGGACCACCTGGAAAACTACCTGCTCAAGGAATCTCCCGACGACGCGGAGCTTCTCGAACTCGAGGGCCGGTGTCTGGCCAGGGCCGGCGAGTGCCTGGCTGCCGGCCGTTCGTTGCAAGCGGCCATCCAACGAGACCCGACGCGCATCGCAGCGTATACGGAATTGGTTGCCGTCTTGTTGAGGCCGCGCGAAGATTTGGACAAAGACCGGGAGAAGTGGCTTGCGAGTTTGCCCCGCGAACAGCAGATGGCACTGAAAGAGGACAAAGACTGGGCGGAAAAAACTGCCGACTACTGGACCGATCGGTTGATCAAGGCCAACCCGAAAGAGCCCCAGGTTTACGTCTTTCGCGGCAAGCGGCAGGGCAGGAAAGGGCAATTCGACAGTGCAATTCAAGACGCCGAAGCGGCGTTGAAACTCAAGCCCGACGACCCCGAGGCGCTGAATCTTGCCGCGATGAGTTATCTGCTTGCGAAACAACCGGACAAGGCGCGGGAATATGCCACGCGCGGCGTCAAGGCAGCTCCCAAAGATTTTCGCATGTACGAGATTCTGGCGGACATCGATCGGATCGGGCAAAAGCCCGAAGAAGCGCTCAAGTGGCTGCAAATGGGAGTGGACGCCGATGGGCCGCCACTGCTCTGGTGGAATTTAGGGAAAATGCAGATTGCCCAACGCAAATTCGATGAAGCCAAGGAAACCGCGAAAAAGCTCCGCACCAAAGTCTTCCCCATGGTTCAATTGCAATCTGCGGCAATGCACGTTGCGCCGGCCGTTTACGCCGACCTGTTGGACGCCCTAATCGAGCAAAACCAGGGTCATTGGCAGGATGCAACCAAGCTGATCGGTCAAACTGGCGTGGGATTGAAGACGGACCCCAACTTGGCGAAGCAGTCCTTCTACTTGTTAGGAAAAACCTACGAGCAGCTCGCGGATTTCGAGCACGCCTTGAAGGCCTACCGGCAGGCAGTCGATGCCGACCCGATGTGGATGCCCGCTCGCGAAGCGGTCGCTGCCACCCTCCAGGCGCTAGGCCGCAGCAATGAAGCCTCGGAAGAGCGGCGAACCCTGGCCAAGTCCCAGGACGCTTCGTTGGGCACGCGGGTCGCGCTGATCCGCGAGTCGATTGCGAAAATATCTCAACTCAGTTCCGACAAACGCGATTGGAGCGAAGTCGACGAACTGCTGAATCAGTTGGACAAGTCGGCCCCCGCATCGGCAGCGGGGCCGTTGCTGCGGGCGGAACTGCTGATCGCCCAGGACCGCGCGACGGAAGCCGAGAAACTGATGGCAGCGGCGCACGACAAGGATCCCAAGGAGATCGCCTACTGGATGGCACTGATCAACCTGGCGATCCGCGACAATCGCTGGGAGCAGGCCGGCCAAACCTTGGACGAAGCTGAGAAGAAATTTGGCGATCGCGCCGCCTTGCGCCTGGCCCGCGCAGTTCTGGACCCGCAAAGACCAGAAAGGCGCCGCGGAGCAGCTCCGCAAGCTCGCCGAAAAATCCAAGGACTTCTCTGCGCAGGAACAAGTGGGGCTGTGGCGAGGTTTGCTGTCGGCCTCGCTGGCCGTGGACGACGTTCCCCAGGCGGAGCGACTCTGCCAGCTTCTCATGGCCCAATTGCCCGGCGACCTCAGTTCCCGCCTGGAACTCTTCACGCTGGCTCGCGAGGCCAAGGACGTGAAGCTGATGGACGCGACCCTGGAGGAGATCGGCCGGGTCGAGAGCAACGGCCCGATCTGGCACTATGCGACGGCCCTCCGCCTCGTTTTTTCCTATAACGAGAAGCACGCCGTGCCTGCCGCGCAAGCGGCTGGCGGGACAGGAAAGTCGTCCCCCGCTGACGAGCAAGACAAGCCACTCCTCGATCAGGCCCAAGAGCACCTTGCCGAGGCCCTGCGGTTGCGGCCCAATTGGTCTCGGGCACTGCTGCTGGAAGGCCTGATTCTCGAGGAATTGCACCAGGAAAATGCAGCCTTGGCCAAGTATCTCGAGGCAGTCCAGCAAGGCGAGAACAGCCCCGAACTTGCCGAACGCGCACTGCGATTGTTCTACGCCAAGGGCGAGTATGCCGCGGCCAACGCCCTGCTCCGCCAACTCGAAGGCAAGAAGGTGCCGTTCACCACCGAGCTCTTCCGCGAGCAAGCCAGGGTTCTCAAGGGGTTGAAGGACTATTCCGGTGGCGCTGAAGTCTGCCGCAGCAGGTGGCTGCGACTTCCAAAGACTATCACGACTACCTTTCGCTTGCGCAACTTCTCAGCATCCACGGCCAGCCTGAAGAGGCCGAAAAAGCCTTGCAGCAGGCGAGTGCTCTCGACGACAAGGCCCCGGACGTCTTAGTGGCCCAGGTGCAGTTCTTCGTCCGCGCGGGCCAGAGGGACCGCGCGGAAAAGATATTGGCCAGCGGGCGCGAAAAGTCCCCGCGAATGTGGCCCCGCTGGCCCTGGCCGCGTGCCTGGAGATCCTCGGTAAGTTCGACGAAGCAGGCCAGCAGTATGTCTTGGCACTCCAACAGCAACCGGACAATCCCGGCCTGGTACGGAGCTTGGGGACATTTTACATGCGGCACCGCGATTTGGACAAGGCAGCCGAGCAACTCCTCAGAATCGTCAACGGCCAAGTGCATGGCGCGCCCAGCAGGTGGCTGACTCTCGCGCCGACCTCGCCCGTGTTCGCGCCGATCAGGGAGGATATCCGAACCTTCTGGAAGCGATTCGATTGGTCGATCAGAATCTGGCGGCTGCGCCGTCCTCGGCCGATAATTTGCGTTTGAAGGCCCGTTTCCTCGCCGCGCATCCCCAACTTTCCAAGCACCGCGAGGCCGTGGGGATCTACGAGAAGCTGGCTGAAAACCAGATCAACGCCGCTGCCGAAGACCGATTCCTCTTGGCGGAGCTTTACCTGGCGATGGGCGATTGGGCCAAGGCCCGTGGTCAGTTGCTGGCCTTGCTGACCACGCAAGGCAACCAGCCACAGTACGTGGCAGCCTACGCGCAGGGTCTGCTGGAGCGCAAGGAATTCGCCGAGGCCGAAGAGTGGATCCATCGCCTGGAAGAGGCTGCGCCCGACGGCCTGCCGGCGGCACAACTCCGTGCCGAGGTTCAGTTTCGCACAGGCCAGATCGAAGAATCGATCGCCACCTGGACTAAGTTCGTCGAAGAAGGCGCCGGCCGCTTCGCCCGCACGACCGGCACGCCTGCGGACTGCTGCCGCCCAATTGGAAAGTTGGGCATCGGGGCCTGGCAACATGGCGAGCACCCCTGCGGCAATGACCGCCAAAGAGAAGGCCGAATCGTTCTATCGGCAGTGTGTCGAGGCGGATCCGAAGCAGGGCCTGGTCCTGGTCGGTTTCCTCGGCCGGCAAAAACGGTTCGACGAAGCCCTGCAATTCATGGAAGACGCGTGGAGGGTTGCCGAACCGCTGCAAATCGCCATGAATTGCCAACATCTCTTGGATCAGCCTGGGATCACCTCTACTCACGTAGCGCGGATTGAAGAGATTCTGGCAGCCGCCGAGAGGAAACACGCTCAAGCTATGCCTCTCTTGGTGGCCATGGCGGCAGTACGGGAGAAACAGGGCAAATATCAAGAGGCCGAGGCGATCTACCGGGAGCTGTTGCAGAAGGACAAACAGTTCGTTCCCGCGCTCAACAATCTGGCGTTGTTGTTGGCCCTTGGCGGCCGACAACTGGACGAGGCCCGTGATCTGATCGAGAAGGCGGTGGCCCTCGAAGGCCCCAATTCGAGTCTCTTGGACACCCGCGCTACCGTTTATTTCGCGCGCGGCGAGACCGACAAGGCCTTGGCCGACCTGAACGAGTTGGTTGCCCAGGGGCCGAGCCCTACGAACTACTTTCACCTGGCCCTTGCCGAGCGCAAGGCCGGACGTTCAACGGAAGCTGCCGATGCGCTCAGGAAGGCCCGCAACCTGAAGATTCGGCCCGAGACCCTTCACCCGCTGGAGCGGCCGGCTTACGACGAGCTCGTCCACTCGTTGCTGTAAGCAGCGAGAAAAAAATAACTTCCGCATTTCTGCACGAGTGATGGCATGCCTTCATGCCGCGTGGCACCCGGTCGGGCACCATGTACTCATGGTCGGGGTCGGCCGGCTTAGGCATGTTTTCTTGCAACCACTCGAACCATAAACGCCACCAGCACCCCCACGTGGGTGATTGCGGATCGTTAATAGACGGCCCTTGCGCCCTTCGTGGAAAAAAGCGATTTATCGGAAATCTATCGGAAATCTAATGGACAATTCATTTTCTCCTAACGCTCTTGATTTAGACTGGGGAGGTTTTCGGGAACCTGTTGATGGTGACTGGTGTTTTCGGCTGACGAGACCTCTCAAGGAGACAATGATGGTCACTCGCGTTGCGGCGGCGGTTGGATTGATCTTGGCGATTCAAAGCCAGGTGTTGGCAGACGGCGTTCCTAGCGTTTTCCCTGGATATACGCTGGGCAGCCAAGATATTGAGGTGTTCGGGGTAAATGGCCCTCTCCCTACGTTTTCCAGCGGGGCGTTCGCGGCGAATGCCGGTGTTGATGGCGCAATGGGGGTTGAAGACTACAACATTGGGGCCACCACTTCGAACTACGTGACGCAAGTTGGAAATTGGAACAATGATGGTCTTTTCCTACTAGCCGCTCAGGTGAATGCAAACGGATCCGTTAGTAGCTCTGGCTATCCGAATGACTTGCTCATTAAGGGGGACGTCTATGATTCAAATAATAGTCTGCTTTATTCCGGCACCCTCCTGACCGGTAAGGTTGCCGGCTATGCCACGAACACATTTCAGACTGATACAGGGG
>CAVRDP010000025.1:0-157486 GCA_963719885.1 uncultured Planctomycetia bacterium
CGATTCACGTAGTGACAGAGCGTGGTCAAATGGCCACTGACATGATAGAGGAAGTTAAGCGGTGAGAGCACCGTCAGGGGCCGGACGGCAGGAGCGAAGGCGGCGAAGTACCGGAGAGATAGGCTTGGACAGAGTCAAGCGAGAAACTGAAACACCGCGCAACCCTGTTGGGCACAGGTGGCAATTGCTGTCCAGATCCGTTCGCACCATCGGCACCCTTTCTCGCTGCGTGTTCCTTGGGTGATGTGCCGGTCGATCACCACAAAACGCATCGCTTGTTCCGCCAGATTGTTGGTTGGGGCGATGCCGGGTGTCGTAATGAAGCGGAAATAGGCTTCCCCGTGTTCGCGGAAGCGTTTGGCCATGTTACGGGCATGTTTCGTGTCCGGCACGCCGGTCAGGGCTGTCCTCAACACGTGTTGACGAGCGGCAGCCAATGCCTGCTGAAAGCCCGCCGCAGTCATTGTTCCGCGGCCGTGGATTACGGCAAACAGGCCGCGCAGGCGCATCGCGCAACCGTTGGCCATAAGCCTGGTCCTCACGGCGGGGCAGAGTCAGCAGGAATTTCACATCGCGGATCAGATGGGCCATGCAGAACTGAACCAGCACGCCGAACTCTCGCATGTACTTGCGGTAGGCGCTGAAATAATCGCAGCCCAACACGCCGTTGAACTCCTCGCCCAACACCTCCACCAGCACCTTCGAGCCACGCGACTTGTCGATACGGAACAACGTGTAGAGCAGGCGCGGAAGCACCAAGTCCAGAATCTTTCGCCGTTTTCCTTATGCCCCGTCTCATCGATGTTCAGCACGGCCTCGTCGGGCAGCCGCACGAACAACTCCGCATAGGAGGGGGCCAACGCCTCGCTCACCTTGTCGATCAACTTGGCCAAGTAGCCGCGGGAGACGTTCACCCGCACCACGTCGCGAAGGAACTTCCGGATGGTGGAGAAGGAGGCGTGGCAGACACCCTTCATGAAGGCCACCAGGGCCGTCATTCGTGGGCCTAAAAGGCCCGCCTTCCGCACCGCTTCGGGCAGGGACGCTGCATGGAGTTTCCCACAGCGATTGCACCAATAAGCCAACGCTTGGTGTTCGCTGACGATGGTCGGGGTGGCGACGATTTCCACCTCCTGTTGCACCTCGGCCGCATACGGGGAAGGGCGGAGTGAGCCGCCGCAATCGGGGCAACAATCGAGCGTATAGGTCACGAGGTTATCGATGGCCTCGTCGGGAAACGGCGTCCGCAGGTGTTGTTCATGGCCCGGCTGTCCGCCACGATTGCGTTTTTTACCGTCCTTGCGCGGAGGCTTGGGCGGCTTGACGATATCACTGGAAGGCGGCTTAGAGGAAGTGGACGAGTTCTTGCGGGCCGCCGCCAACCGGCGTTTGAGTTGCTCGTTTTCCTGCTGCAGACGTACGTTCTCTTCTTCCAGCAGCCCAAGCCGAGCGGATGCCGCAGCCAGCTTTGCTTCCGCCGCAGCCAGTTTCTCCTCCATCGCGGCAAGGCGACGCGCCAGCGACTTGCTTTCAGAACCCGGGCTAGTTCTTGACAGGATCATGGGGTGGTACGATACCAACCTCACGCGATCCGAACAAGATCAAGAGGTGGCCGTGCCCCGAGAATCCCTGCAAACCCAGGATCTCCAAAATGCCGGGGCTGGCTCGTTACAGTCGTCCGTTTATCACCCCGTCATACGGCTACTATAACTGTGACTGTGAGCCTGTGAATGGCTACCAACTTCGACGACTACCTGGAGCCCACGTGCAGTCCCACCAACGTCAGCTATCTCATCAACGGCTGCACGACGGTGAGCTCTCTTTCAGGCGTGACCAGTCAGGGCGAGACGGTCAAGGTTACGTTTACGGTTTCGATGGCCGAGCAACTGACCCTGGTGACTTACATTGCGCCGAGTTCGAGCTGGAACCAGTCAATTGCCTACGAGCAGCAGATCTTTGACGAGGCCAGCGGTTACTTTACGCCTGGGACCTATTCGCTGACGGTCCTGATCCCCAACTGCGACTATCAAATCGACTTTGTCTGCGGACCGGCGATTAATGAGTTGGTGCCCCCAACTTATAATGGCGTTGCCTATGGACCGGACAGCAGCAATGTCATGTACCATGCCGAGGGCCGGGATATCGATAGCGACAACGGGGGCACGCAGGTATTCTCGACCAAATCGGTGGCCAGCGGGGACTTCGCGACGGCCGGCTACTGGAGCACCACAACGGGCCAGAAAGTGATCAAGGACCTCAACGGCGGCGCCAGCGCGACTAGCTTGGCCCAATGGCTGGCCACCACCTTCCCGGACCTGTACGGATCGGGCGCCGGCAGTCATTCGCTGGTCAACTCCAGCGGCTCGTACTTTACCAACAGCCAGGTCGCGTCGGCTTATGCCAACTTCACCGGCGGCGACCAGCAGGTGCTGTCGGCGGCCCTCTCCGTCTATGCCACGAGCACCAATCTTGCCGGCATCAACGTGCATAGCATCGACAGCCACTTCAACACGTCGCCGGCCGGCTCGAGTATGGACACGTACAACGTGGGCGTGAATGGCGCCGCTTTCGGTCTGGCGAACAACAGCATCCCGACGGTGATGCAACTCCTGGTGGACCTCAACGCCAACACCAGCGCCGGGGCGGCTTTGGCCTCGGGGGCCAACACGGTCTTCAGCGGCATCAACACCATCGGCAACGTCACGAACACGAGTTTGGCCAACGTGGAACTGGCCTACACTCCGGCCCAGATCCGTACGGCCTACGGCATCAACAACCTCGCCTTGGACGGCACCGGCCAGACCATCGCCATTGTCGATGCCTACGACGACCCGAACATCGCCCAGTCGGTGGACACGTTCGACAGCCAGTTCGGACTGACCTCTTCCGGCCCGACGCTCTACCAGCAGTACGGCCCGGCATCGTCGTTCCTGACAGTGCTCAATCAGAATGGCCAGACGAGTTCGCTGCCCGCGACGGACCCGAGCGGGCCCGGCGCCGCCAACTGGGAACTCGAGGCGGCGCTTGACGTGGAATGGGCGCATGCCATGGCGCCAGGGGCCCAGATCATCCTCGTGGAAGCCAACAGCCAGTCGCTGTCCGACTTGATGGCCTGCGTGGCAAACCGCCGCCAGTCAACCGGGCGTGTCGGTGGTGTCGATGAGTTGGGGCTTCGCCGAGGGCCAGTCCGTGCTGGCTCAAGACGAAGCCCTGTACGACAGTTACTTCACCACGCCTGCCGGTCATCAGGGCGTGACTTTCGTGGCCAGCACCGGCGACTACGGAACCGCCGACCCGGAATATCCCGCCTTTTCGCCCAACGTGGTGGCGGTCGGCGGCACCAGCCTCTATCTCAATGCCGATAATTCCTACAATAATGAGACGGCCTGGGGCGGTTACTCTGCTAGCGTCGGTGTGATGATCGGCTCCGGCGGCGGCACGAGCCTCTACGAACCAGAGCCGACGTACCAACAGGGCGTGCAGTCCACGGGCTTCCGGAGCACGCCTGACGTCTCCTTCGTTGCCGACCCGAACACCGGGGTGTGGATCGCCGACACGTACAACCTCTCGGCCGGCAACCTCTGGGAAAGCGTCGGTGGCACCAGCTTGTCAGACCCCTGTTGGGCAGGCTTGTTCGCGCTGGCCAACCAAGCCCGGTCGGCTGCCGGACAACCAACCCTGAATAGCACGACCGCGACCGATGCCCAGCAAGCCTTGTACAGTCTGCCCCAGGCCGACTTCAACAGCGTCACCAGCGGCAGCAACGGCGGTTATACCGCCCAGTCCGGCTATAACATGGCGACCGGCCTGGGGACCCCCGTGGCCAATCGCCTGGTTCCCGATCTGGCAGCCTACCAGCAGGCTGGCGACGTAAATACCACCACGCCGATCTCTGTCGGCAGCGCGGCAAGCTATGATACCACGGGAGACAGTTCGACTAACGCGCTCGCTACAATGGATGTCTTTAATGCCCTGACGATAACCGCCAACAGGCCGGTTAACGCCTACCGAACTGCCGGATCGGCCGTCATGCCCTCAAAGCATGTGCGCACCCAGACCGTCGAGGCGGCATTGACCGTCCCGCAATTGTCAACCCCAGCGGCAGGGTCCGTCGTAACGGACCTCGCGGCGCAGTCCGGTATTGCTGCCGGTCTCGAGTCCACGGCGTTGGACGTGCTTTCCAGTTCTGGCCAGGCCGGCGCAGAAGCAGCCTCGATTGCCCCCACGAGTCTTTTGAAAAGCCCGCGCGACGCCTACTTTGCCGATCTTGGCACGGGCCTTGCATCGAACGCCGCCGGCGCTGTCGCGCATGGTGAGAGCCAATTCGATCTCGCCAACCTTTTGGCGGGATCCGGCGTGCGCACGCTGGTGCGGCCGCGGACCTGAAAACCTGAGGATAGATGACGAGATTGGATTAGTGCGCCCTACGTTGCCGAAGATAGACTACCCCAAGTCCCAGCAGCGACATACATAGTCCGAGAGTGACGGAGGGTTCGGGGACGGCTGTGGCAATGACCCAAGTGGAACCGTTCTCTCCTATCGAACCGGGCACGGCGGCTGGGTCCGAGTCCTCGAATTGGGCCATTTCCAAATTGCCCAACGAGCTAAACTGCGCTGCTGCAAAACAGGTCTGAGGCATCACAGATGGGTCGCTGTTGGCAAGAAAAAGCAGAGTATAGCCTGTTGGGTTGAAGTCATAACAACATAATCCGCTCCCAGGTTGCATGAGGAGTTCGGTTGGTGTGGCGTATACGGAGTGGACGAAGAGGTTGACATTGCCTTGTGACGAGGTTGCGCAAGGAATTTGGGTCGTAAATGATCCCAAGCTGGGGTTCGTTAGCGTCCAATACCCCCCCAAAATGTCGGAATCAGTGAGAACGCCCAGTTTTCCATCTGTCATTATGATCCCGGCAATCCTATCCGTGCCTCCAGTACCAACATCGTTCTCATCAGCAGGGTAGTCTACGATGTTGTAGGTAATATCGTCCGCCCTGCCGTTAGATACGATTGCCACCAGCACCACCGCCAGCAAACCGCGCCCCATCGTCGTCTCGAACATGATTAGTCCCCTAAAACTGGAATTGAACGAAACAGTGAAAAGAAAACACCAATTTTACAGTCCTATAGCGTAGCACGCCACTCCGCCAGTTGATTGCAATAGGCAAGCAATGGGGGGGGCCGTGGGCCTTATCAGCGCAAAAACCCCCCCCGTCAGATGCCAAAGGGCTCTCGATCGTCCAAAGAGGCGAGCGGCAATGTGGGCGAAGCGGCTGGCAGAATGCAGCCAAAACAGGGCGGCATGAAAAGGGGCCGACCGCAGGCGACTCCTTTTCAGTTGTTCCTGTGGACCCGATGGGCCGCCCCGCTGGATCTCGCCGACGATGAGTCTAACCAGGCCGCCCCGCCGGTCAGTCAAATCGGCGACCGGATGAATAACCGTCAATAAATCGCCAGCCTTGCGGCCCGTGGTAAGCTGAATACCTGGGTAGGATTCATCCAGAGACATTCAGAGGACCAAGCGACGACAAAGGCCAGGAGTGCGGATCGGCAGCGGTGACGTGTCGAGTCACCTTCGCGCCCAGTTCCCGGCTTGAACCCGCAGCTTTCGCTGGAATACGGTATCGCCGCAAGTCGCAAAGAGCGTATCGAGCTGCGCACCGCCAAAGCACAGACCGGACACCTTGCCGTTGGGTGTCGGGATGATGCACAAGGTCTGCCCGGTCGGCTCACACACCTGGACCCCCATCCGGGTAGCCACATAGAGACGATTGTCCCGATCCACGCACATGCCGTCGGCCCCGCTTTGGTCGACGGTATCGACATGCAGATAATAGTAACGCTGCTTGTCGATGAGCGACCCATCCGCTTGAACCAGATAGCTATAGACCTGGCGGCTGCTGCCGTCGCTGACGCAAAGAAAGCGCTGATCGGAAGTAAAAGCAACGCCAGCGGCCTGCTTCAAGTCGGCGTCGACGAGGCGTTTTTCGCCTCCACGCGGGATGAGCCAAAGCTTGCTTCCTTCCCCTTCACGGCTGATCGCATAAACATCACCGTTGGGGCCGGCGGCAAGGCGACGACCTTGAATGTCCGTGGCGACCACGGCGACCTTGGCGTCGGCGTCGTAGGACACGACTTGCTCGCCTGCGGTTGCATACAGCAGTCCGTGCGGGCCATAAGCCAAACCGGCGGCATGATTGGAAGCCGTCACGAAATCGCCGATATCTCCGTTCAGCCCAATCTTGTAGATCTTATTGGCCGGCGGATCGCAGAAGAAGACTTCGCCCTTGGCGTTCGCCGTCGGACTTGTCGTATCCTGGTAACGGCCCGCCACGGGCTTCCACATTTCCCCGGGCAAGACGATCGCTTGCAGATTGGGCGAACCGGCGCCGGCCTTGATCGGCTTGGGCCAATCTTTCCACAGCCAGCGCATGACGTTCCGGAAAGATTTTCGTGGCATAGGTGGCCTCGTGACCGCCATGGTCCCAGGAATGTGCGACCTCGTAGCCGGCAAAGGTCAATGCCTGTTCCATCTCTTGATTGGCCAGCCACCAATCGCCGTAGGTGAACTTGAGGTCGTTGGAGCCGTCTTGAAGGAAGACGCGTATGGGCTTGGGCTCGACCTTGCGGACCAGGATGGGATAGACGTAACCGCCTCGATGCGCGCCGAAACTGCCCACGTTGCTGAAAACGCGGCGGAAAGCGTCGGGGCGTTCCCAGGCCGCCGTAAACGCGCAGATTCCGCCGCTGCTGATGCCGGCAATGGCCCGATCGTTGCCGTCGGTCGATAGCTTCAACTTGTGCGTCTTCGCCACGTAGGGCAGCAGTTCGTCCGACAAAAATCGTACGTAATCGTCGGTCATGGCGTCATACTCGAAACTGCGATTGTTGCGGCCCGCCGCATTTCCGGGAGTCACGAACAGGCCCACGGTAACGGGCATGGCCTTTTCGTGGATGAGTTGGTCGAAAACAGCCGGCGCGTTGTAAAGAACGCCGTCTTGAGACACGTAAACACAAGCCGGCTTCGCCGGATCGTACTGTTTCGGAACATACAGCGTGTAAGTGCGGGTCGTTCCCGGATAGATCTTGCTTCCCTCGAAACCGTGCGCGGAGAGATCGCCCTTGGGAACCGTGCTAGAAGTATCCTCTGCTGCCGAAAGACCTGACGAGAATAGTGTGACAGCCACGACCAGGCAGAAAGAAATCACGTTGCGTTTCATCATTGCTCCAATGATCCCCGTCTTCCGCAAGCGGCAGAGGGGAGGGGTGAAGGTGGGTAGCTCCAAACGACGACTTCCCCCAGGTTAGTCTGCCGCTGCGTCGAATTCCAGTACTATTTATCATCCTTCGTTTGCATCCGCACATACCGTGCTTGAATATCGTCGAACCACACTTTGCCGGGACCGTAATCCTGCAAGGCAACGGTTATTTTCGCCGTTCCTTGCGGGATCTCGACGGTCTCGGAGTATTTTTTCCACTCGTGATCGGCTGGCGGATCGCCTGCTTCCTTGGCGCCGATGTAGGCCGCCCAGTGGTGGGAAATCCATTGGCCATCCTTGTCCAGGAAGACCACGTCCAGGACCGCCTTGAACATTTTCGTGGCCTTGACCTGCGCGGAGACCTCCAAGCCGGGAAGATCGCCTTTACGATCCACGGTCTGTGACCATTGGGCGATGGGGAAATAGCGGTTCGCGGTCTTCGTGATGCACAAACTCGCCTGACCCTCGAAGGCGACCTTCTTGTCCCACACATACTTGACGCCTTCGACCTGCGCTCCTTTTTCCCAATCGTCGGGATGCTCGTCGCCCTTCTCGACGCCGGGATTGGAGAGGATGTTTTCCGCCTTGGTCGTCAAGCACGCGCGAACCATCCAATCGGACTGCTTGTTGATCGGCTCGTATCCTTGCTCCGGCAGCCCGGCGTAGGAGTGCGATTCCTTGACACTCTTATCCAACCCGAGATAAATTCCCTTGGTCTGCTCTGGATTGAAGGAGAGGGCCACGTAGAAGTGTTCAGGGACCTCGGTCGACGGAAACTTCAGCGTGTACCATCGCATCGGGCCCCGCGCAATCTTCGCGTAGGGGAAGCGAAAGTCCTTGAGCACTTTTCGCTCCTTGTCCAGGAGCCAGACGTGAAAATCCTCCGCCGGCGGATCCGGCAGGCCGTAGCGGCTCGCGTAAATCTGGATCGCGACGACTGATCGTGCCTCCTCGGGCCGGTCGAAAGCCACCGCATGGCCGGACCCGCCGAGGCTCCGCTTGTCTTCCGAGGCGTCACCAACGTGGCTCAGCCGCGTCGCGCCGGACAGAATCGCGGCGGACGAAATCGGACCCGACGGCCCGTGCGCCGCATTCGCCGCTGTCGGCGCCAGGCGTCCTAGCTGCGGGCCGGGCCGGCTCTTTACCTTGCTCGCGTCGGAAACCAGCCGCGCTCGCACCATCCAGTCATACTTTTCCGGGACGGGCTGGAAGCCATTGCCCGGCAGCCCGGTGTACGAGTGCGACTGTTTCACGCTCTTATCCAGGCCAAGGTAGATCCCCTTGGTCTGCTCGCATTGAAAGAGAGGGCCACGTGGAATCGCTCGGGTACTTCGGTCGGCGGCAAGTCGAGCGTGTACCATCGTTGCGGGCCGCGGGCGACCAGGGAATAGGGAAACAAGAAGTCCTGGGCGACTTTCTGGTCCTTGTCCAGCACATAGACATGGAAGTCCTCTTTGGGAGGCTGCGGCAAGCCGTAGCGGCTCGCGTAGATCTGGACCGCTGTAAGGTATTTCGCATCTGCCGGCCGGTCGAACGCAATGGCGTGACCGGAATCGGCGAAGCTCCGTTTGTCGTCCGAGGTCTCGCCCACGTAGCCAAGCTGCACGACGGCCTTTGCCGCGGCCTGATTGCGTCGAAAGCGGATGACGTACCGCTTGGCCGCCTCGCTTCCTTCGTCCCGCGTGTAGACATAAGTCTCCGCCTCCTTGGCCAGTGAAGCGCCCGACGTCAACTTCAACGTTGCCGACTCCGTCCACTCGTGATCCTTGACGCCTTGAACGCACCGCCCGACGTCCTCCTCGTTCCTCTCCTTTCCCTTGGCCGACGTTGTCACGGTGTTTCCTTCCGCGCTTCAAGACGGAGCGGTCGGCGGAAAGACTCCAGCCCGCAGTTTGTTTCGTCCAGGCCCAGGTCGCGTCGGGCCCTTTGACGAGAATCTGTGACGTGTCGGGCGGCGCTAGCGTGACCGCGATCCAGAAGAGAATGGCTTTCAATGGCAATAGCTGCATGTTTGGATCTCCTTCATCTTTGACTTGGAATAAACTCGACGTACCCGTCCGCGAAGCCGACGAGTTGGCCGCCGGCAAAGGCCGGCTCCTTCTCCGACAACACGACCACCTCCAGCGGGTTCTCTTCCACTGATTCCGCGCTCAACGGATGGTAGACGAACTGGCCGAGATCGATCTTGCCCGCGTCGAGGTACTTGGGCTTCAGTTCATCGAGCGTTTTGGGCCACTGGGAATGCTCCGTCGCATATTCCAGCCCCGCCAGGACGATGGCCCGCATCTCAGCGGCACTGGGCGATTGCAGGGGATCGGCTTGCGCAGCCGAAATCTGCCGGGGTCTTGATGATGTCTGATCGGCTCCGGTTTTCGCCGCGATCTTGAACTGAACGTTCGCCGTTTGGGAGGGCATCAACTTGCGGTTGGGGTTTTCCGCTTCGACGATCACCGTGTACCGCGCTACGCCGTTCAGGCGGATCCCTGTCACCGTGCCTTTGAAGACGTTGCTGGGAAGGCCCTGGACAGTGAATGTCGCTTCCATCCCTTTCCGAATCCGGCCGCTGTCCATCTGGCCGACCGAGGCCCGAACTTGCACCTTTCCAGTGTCCTTGGCGATCAGGAACAGACTGGAGCCGGTCGCGGCGGTTTGGCCGACGCTAATCCGACGCGCGATAACCCAACCCTTTACGGGCGAGCGAATGATTGTACGATCGAGATGGATTTCGGCTTCCTTCAGGGCCGCCTTTGCTTGGACCGACGCCGCTTCGGCCGCCGCCACCGCCGCCTTGGCGACCTCTGGGGTCTGGCCCTTGGCCTTGGCTCGCACCACGGTCAGCTCGGCATCCACCCGCGCGCACCCGGCCTTCTGCTGGTCGAGGCGGGCCTTGTACAACGCATCGTCGATCCGCGCCAGGATTGTGCCCTTCTCGACCGGCGACCCATCGTCGATGGTCTTGTCCTTGTAGCTCGGGTCCGAATCGCCGCGCGGATCGGCGCCGAAACTGACGATCATGCCTTCTGCCTCCGTGCCGACACCGACCACCTCCTCCGCTTCAATCGTGCCACTAGTGCTGATCGTTTGCGCACTATGGCCGCTGGCTACGTTTGCCGTGCCCAATGCAGGCGACATTGGCCGGGGATGGCTGTCCGTTTCCGCCGATCGGGGTCCCAACGCCGGCGGCTCGATCATGGTCCCTGGTGTACGCGAAACTTTGCCCAAGTTCGTGTCTTTCATCCAGATCGTGCCCCGGCCCTCAATGATCAGGTTGACTTTGATCAGATCGGGTCGCTCACCCTTCTTTACGAAGAAATGCGATTCGCAAGCGGACCAATCGGTCGTCCCGGTCACGGCGCTCTCCAAGCCTTTCGACGAATATTCGCCGCCGTTGGGCATGCGGCGCCACAACTCCAGGTAAGCCCGACCTTGAAGATTCTCGGTTTTCAGCTTCGCCCGAAAGATCACTTGGCAATCGTCCATACTCAATGCGGGGATCTCAAAGAGCTGCACGATGCGGTTCCCTTCGGCCTCGATTCGCCAGGCGTCCTGGTCTACGGTGATGCCATCTTTGGTAATGAGCTTGTCAGCCGTGCCGAAACTGCTGAGTGGCTGAACGCTCGCATTACTCGGGCCGCCGCCAAAGTCGTGATGCGTGCTGGTCGTCATTAGCCAGAAGAGCAACCGCGCGAGAACGAGTAACAGAATTCCACAGACAATTGCTGCCGAACGCGGTACGGCGGATCGCTGCCGGAAACCGCTCGAGGCACCAGCAGACGCCATAAAGTGCGGCGACGATCCACGGCAGATTGAGTGCCCCCGGCAGGACAAGTTTTCCTTCCACGACATGGAACTCGGCCTCGCCGGCCACGATCAACAGCGTGGCCCAACCTTCCCACTTCCAGCCGATCGCCATGCCCAGCGCTATCAGGAAGAAACCGACGAATTCAACCCGCACGCCCGCGGGCTGCGCGGGAATGTAAGGCATTCCTTCGCCAATGAAGATGAGGGCCATTCCCAGCAACATCAGCGTTCCTAAAATGCGTGCCGTCCAGCGGAGCACGGCAATCGCCGCCGGCCTCGCTCCTTCCGGCGGGTTCGGGATCCCTTGCGGGGCGGTGGCGATCGGCTTATCCAACGGCGTCAACCGCTCTACCGGCGTAACGAATCGTCTCACGAAGATGATCGCTGCGTTTCCCGCCAATACGCTGATGAACACAGTAAAAAGCGGCAACACGGCAATCCTCTCGATTACGATCAAAGACGTTAGTATTACAAAGACTTCCGAGACTGTGAGGGTAATCGCAAGAATGAGCAGCACGCCCGGCCAGTTGATGACCGCCTTGCCGCCGCGCTGCCCAACGACGACGAGGCGACGCCGCGACGCAGCAGCATGGCCTCCATTGCTCCCGCCGATCATCTCGATCAGGAAGGCGGCGCCGATCAGACCGAACAGCCCCGAGAAACCAAAACAGCGATTCCATTCCGGCAGCGGCATGAAGCCGAGGAAGCACAGGAATCCCAGCGCCGAGAAGTTGGCCAGCTTGAACGCCAGCGGAGACGTGAACGTGATGCCGAACATCTGGCCCACGAGATAGCCCCAGCCCGTTGTCGGCGACTGCCACATCTTCTCATGTGCCGTGGGCTCGGCCGGCAAAGCCCCCGGCGTGGTGACGATCGTCTCCACGCGACTCTTGATCTCGCTGGCCTGCTGATAGCGTAGCTCCGGTTCTTTTTCCAGCGCGCGGAGCACCACCTCGTCCAACCGCACGTCGATCTGCACTTTCTTCGACGGCGGGGCGAAACGACCGATCGGCAACTCGCCGGTGAGCATCTGGTAGAAAACAACGCCCAAGGAATAAATGTCGGCCCGGTGATCGACCTGCAGCGGATGCTCGATCTGCTCGGGGGCCATGTAGTGGGGCGTGCCGACAACCTGGTCGGCGCCGGTCAACGTCAGGTCTTTCGCCTCGCCACCCACCAGTTTTGCGATGCCGAAGTCGGCGATCTTGACCCGGCCTTCCTTGTCCAGCAGCACGTTTTCCGGCTTGATGTCGCGATGGACCACGCCATGGTCATGGGCGTATTGCAGGGCCTCGCAAATCTGTGGCACGATGGCCAGGGCCTCTTCCGGCGCCAGTTTTCCGGCGTCCAGCAGTTGCCGCAGGGTCAGGCCATCGACGAATTCCATGAGGAAGTAATAGAAACCGCCCTCGCCCATGGCCCCTCCGCCCGGCTGGGCGAGGGAAGAATCGGTCTGGCCGGAATCATAAACGGCAACAACATGGGGATGGTTGAGCATGGCCATCGCCCGGGCCTCGCGGGCGAAGCGCTCGGCAAAGGCCGGGCTTTGGCCGATCTTGGGCGAGAGGATTTTCAGCGCCACCAGCCGGTCGAGCCGTTTTTGCCGGGCTTTGTACACCACGCCCATCCCACCCTGGCCCACCAATGCCAATATCTCCAGGTCGGGAAAATGCGGCGCCAATTCGGCCGGCGTGGGCGGCACGAACCGTGCCTCGCTGGAACCAGCGGAGGCGGATCCCGACCCTGCTGCCGCGATGCTTTCGGTCTGTTCGGTGCCAAAACCCGCCTTGAGCACACAGTTGGGGCAAAGGCCCTGCGGGGCGTCTCCCGGCACTTCCGCCCCGCATTGGGGACATCGATTGGATTCCGCCATGTCAGGCTCCCTTCTACCCCTTCCTGACCCAAAAGACTGAAAAGGTTACACGCCGCTTCCCGTTATTTTTCCGAACTGAGCGCGGCCAGCAATTCCCGCAGTTCGTCTTCGAGCGTTTCGGGATCGACGACCGTCCGGGCAATCTCCTCCTTCAGCAGCTTGCGGTAGCGCCGCCGCAAGCGATGGACCGCCACCTTCACGGCCCCTTCGCTCATGCCCAGTTCCTCGGCAACCCCGGCATACGGCGGCTTTGCGGTCCCAGCGGCGAGAAACGGTTTCAGCCGGTCGAACCATTCCAACTTGCCGGCCGCGCGAAACTCCTCGCGGAGCCGGTCGAGCACGAGGTCCAGCAGGGCCAGCGCCCAGCGCTTCTCGTACAGTCGCTCGGGGGTCAAGTTGTCGACCGGTTCGATCAGGCTGTAGTGATTCTCGCCGGAGCAGAAATCCAAGGAGAGCATGGGCCGATGGCCGCCGCGTTTCTGTGTCCCTTGGCGGCGCTCTTCCTTGGCCAGGAAGTGCTTCATCGCGCCCAGCAGAAACGAGCGGAAGCGGCCCCGCTGCGGGTCGGCAACCGCCAGGTAGTTCTTGGCCAGCAAGCGGGCGAAGAACTCCTGGGTCAGGTCCTGGGCATCCTCGGCGGAGTAGCCGGCCCGCCGCACGAAGGCATACAGCGGGAACCAGTAATTCTCACAGAGCGTGGCCAGTGCTCGGTTGGTCTCCGGCGAGCGGCCGATCCCCGCACCACTGTGATGCCCGCCCGCGCTGACAACGATGCTCCAGTGCGTAGTCGCAAACCGCTCCCCGCGGGCCGGCAATCGGTCGGATTTACTATCGTGGGCCGCCATGGCGCCATTTTAGGGTCGGCACGCGCCCATTACAACGAGGTCCATCCATCTCCGCGTGAACCCTTGGGACACTGCGGCCGCTCGGTAGCATCCTCTTGCCGGTGGGCGCGTTGCAGGCGATCCGGGCGGTGGATAGGATAATCAGTGGTATTGGCTAAAGACGGCAATGGCAGCGGTTGCTGCCTCACCGACAATCTTGGAGGGATGGCTGGAAGGCCGAGTCATGCGAATCGTACTTGGTGCAACTCACAACGGCCACCATGTGAAATCAGTCCTGGTCGAAGTGCTAAAGCAACTTGGGCACGACGTTGCGGATGTCGGGGTATGCGACAGCCGCCCGGTTGATTATCCCGACGTTGCCGCCGAAGTTTCCGACAAGGTAAGCCGCGGCGAAGCTGACCGGGGAATCCTCTTGGGTGGGGCGGGAATCGGCTTGACGATCGCGGCCAACAAGTTCCTCGGGGTGCGGGCCGCCCTCTGCCACGACGACATGACGGCTGAATACAGCCGACGCCACACCGACTCGAACGTCCTTTGCCTGGCAACCACCCTTCTGGGTGAGCGGCTGATACGGCGCATCGTCGAGATTTGGCTGGAGACCCCTTTTGACGGCGGGCGACACGCGCGGCGATTGGAGAAACTCACCGCGCTGGAGCGCGAAGAACGGCTCGGTGGCGGGAAATGACTCCTACGACGGAATTTCTTCTGCGGGTCAACGGCATCCGGGCCGTGCGCAACATCGCGCAACGGTTCTATCCTCGGTTTGCTTCACTTGCCACTCATTTTTCTGTGTCTGCCTGAACGCTGCCTATCTGATGTCCAGGCCGATACCATGGCCGGAGCAGGTGACGTTTCCTGCCCCGGACCGCGCGACGCGGCTGACCGGCCGCGCCGCAGAAACGAATTGCCAAAGAACAAATACCGTATTCAGGCGTTATTCGCCGTAACAGTCCACAAGATAATACGTTTGAGCCGGCACTTTTGTATCATTCACAATTCCATATTTATGGAAAATACGATTGCCTGCAGCCCGGCCGGGCCCGCTTTTGCCGAGGAATTCGCCGGTCTCTTGCCATTGAAGAAAGTTGCCAAGAATCGAAATCGTGTACAGTGTTTTCGCGTCCAATTGGCCGACAACTCTCCTCTCCCGCCGGGAGAGGGCGGGCACCATGTCGGGCACCATGTAGTCGTGGTCGTGGTCGTGGTCCTGGTCGGGGTGAGGGCGTTTTGCTCCCCTCGCCGGGCACCATGTACCCATGGTCGCGGGAGAGGGCGGGCACCATGTCGGGCACCATGTACTCATGGTCGTGGTCGGGGTGAGGGCGTTTTGCTCCCGCCCGGAATTCCCCGTTCTCCCGTCTCCGCGTCTTCCCATCTCCGCGTCTCCCCATCTCCCGTCTCCCCATCTCCCATCTCCCCTTCCGTCGTCCGCCTTCCTCCTTCATTCCGGCATTCAACAGAGAAAATCTTGGTCTATCACGATGTGGTCCAAATTCGCCTCCTCCACCGGTCATTTTTCCTGCATTCTTCCTGGAAAACCGCGGTGAAAACCGAATTCAGCGGCTTTCGTGGCCGGGCAAAGTCATGAACCGTCTTTGCCAAATTGGGGGTGTAGGTTTTGGCCGAAAATCGCGATTTGATCCCCTACACGCGGGGCCATGCGCCAAGCAAATAATTTGGCAAACTTTCCGCATAGCCTCGGCGCAGGGAATCCCCTTACGAATAATACGCAGGAGAACGGGAAATGATCCAGTGGCAACCGCCCGGGCGGCAGGCGACTGGGATCGCAAGCCGTTGGTCTGCAACGATTTGCATTATTTTGGAATATAGTGGAAAGTGAACAGCAAAAGAGCCAGAAACGCGCCCTCTATCCGCTGGAAATGCGCGCATCGGCACCAGCACGTCCTCCCCATCTCGCTGCTCCCCTCGCCGGGCACCATGTACCCATGGTCGCGGGAGAGGGGCCGGGGTGAGGGCGGATTGCTCCCCGCGTCTCTCCATCTCCGCATCTCCCCATCTCCGCTTCTCCCCCTCCCCCTTCATCCTTCCCCCTCTCCTTTCCTTTTCGTTTGTTTCGTGGTTTCCGTACTTCGCGGACATTTTTCTGAGCAAGGAGGATCGGAATACCTCGTTTGGACAGAGAAAAGACGATCGCCGGACAAAAGTATGCGATTTTCCTGGTCCACAACGTGCCGGTCCGTTTGGGCCCTGCTGCGAAAATTATTTTTCAGCAATCATCGTTTCCGGCCGAGAAACGCGATGCTCTCTACCCCCTTATGATTGAGCGGTCCAACGATAAACATTGCGGTTAAAACACCCCTACGATGAAAACGGATGTCGTAATTATCCAAATTTATTACCGACACTGGACTAAAATAGCTTCCGCTGTCTCTCCCGGTCCGGCAGAATCGTCGCAAGTGCTTTTCCATCATGCGCTTCAGCAGGGTCGATCTCTCTCGTGTGGTCCAGCACGGTGTGGTCCAAAATCGAAGTCATTCCTCGTCTCCGCGTCTCCCCTCGCCTATACTCGGGAGAGGGGCCGGGGGTGGACTGCTAAAAAGTCAAACTGCGGTGTCTTGGTTTTGTATCCCGTTTTCGTTCGGGAGAGATGTGACTGATGGGCGTTTACGCCCATTTCCGGCTTTAGCCGCTAATAGGCCCGGCATTCATGCCGGGTGATCGTGCGGACGCAGCGCCTCTTGCCGCTGAAAGTCCGCGAAAACCCCTCCTGTGCATGGGTTTGTCCGGCAACGCTGGCGGACGGACAGCCTGGAAACGCGTCTGCGATGCGATCGCAAGTCATGTTGTGTAAACAACTTACGACAACGGTCCCGGCGTTTTTGCGGTCCTTTGTCCGGGAACGTTCCCGGACAGTGTCCGGCAACAAGTCGCGCAAGTGCTTTGCTCGTAAATACTTGCGTTTCCGGACACGGCCCGGCTCTCGTACCCGCGGCATCCGCAACCGTTTCTGGTACGGGACACGTAATCGTGCCCTCTCCATGCACCCTACTTCTCGTTTTTTTTTCCTCATGGAGAAGTTCTTGGTGGCGGCAATATCTCTCCCACTATCTATATCTACGAAAGTGAGCACGGTTAGGCGCAGAGGATTTTTCGAAGTCGCTTTTCTTGTTCGCGCCCGCGCCGTGGAAATTGCACACGGCACAAAAACCGCACAATGAATTCCATTAAATTCCATCCAAATCTTGGAAGTTTTTAGCAGGCCAGGCCGGGGGTGAGGGCGGATTGCTCCCCGCGTCTCCCCATCTCCCCATCCCCTTCATCCCTCATCCTTCCTCCTTCATCCTTCGCCCTATAAGTACGTTTGAGCCGGCCCTTTTGTACACTTCCAGATTCGGGATTTCCGGCGAATCCCATCGCCCGCAACTCGGTCGAGCCTGCTTTTGCCGAGGAATTCGCCGCCTTCTTGTCGCCCAAAGAGTTTTGCGAAAATCGGAAGTGCGCTCGGCGTTTTCAGCGCCGAAAGCGGCCCATTTACCACGAAGGAGGCGGCGACGATCGAGGTTCCACCTCACGCTCCCCGCGTCGCTCCCCTCGCCCGGGTCAGGAAAACGGGTCAGGAAAACGGAAAACGAACGGAAAGACGGGGATCGATTCTCGGGCTAAGATCTGCGGGTATTGTCAAAGACATACCCTCATGCGAACCTCGGGGTCAGACTTTAACTGCTAACTGGAAGGATCCGTTTGTATAGCTGGCCGACGACGTCGGAGAGGACGTATTCGCCCTGCCGCAGTCGCCGACGAATGTTGCTCACGCCAGCGGAACTGATCGCACCGTAGTGCGCGCCGATGGCACGTTGCGTCATCCCCGTCAGGCGGCAGGCCAACTCCACCGCGACGAACTTGGCCGCGCCGCCGCCCGCCCGGCAACTTTCCAGGTCCGCCGGCATGAGGCCGTAATGGGCGGCAACTGTCTCGTCGATGGCTTCGATTGCGACCGTCGTTCGCGGCAGGTCCACATCCCGGTCCACGGCGCTTCCGCTCCGCCGAATCGCCAGGCGGCGCTCGGTTTCCTCCACGAATCGCTCGCCGCCGATCGCATGCCGACTGGCGGCCATCGCCTCGAGGATCGGCGCGTCATTCTCCAAGACGCAGGCATGCACGTAGGCCCGGTATTGCCGCCGCGCCTCGGGCAGCGTGCGGCCATAGTCGGCCAGCAGATCGTAGCACACGAACTCCAATTGCTTGCCGGCGTCGACGTAACCTGGGTAGCTGCTCCAGGGATAGGCTTCCAAGCGGCGCAGCACGCGCTGCGCGTCCCAGCTTCCGGCAGGCCGCGATCTTGATGGGGTTCAGGTGGATGTAGCGGGTCAGCATCCGTAGGTAGGTCTCGTCTTCCACGAGCTTCGCCTTGAAGCGGCCCTGAAACTGATGGCCGGGCCGGCGGTGCTTGTAGTGCGCGAAGAGCGCGTAGGAAGTGTTCAGCCGCTGCATGAACCGCGAAAGGTTGGCCCGCGGCGTCCGTGCCAGGAGATGGAAGTGGTTGTCCATCAGGGTGAAAGCGTAGAGCACGACGGCCGCCGAAAACACGCCGTCCGCGAGCTGGCCGAGGAACCGCTGCCGATCGTCATTCGTCCAAAAGATTTGCTGCCGGCCGTTGCCGCGGCTGGTGACGTGGTACAGGGCGTCGGGGAAGTCGATTCGGGGAGGTCGTGCCATGATCTCAAGAGGATATCCCGCTGGATTTCGGCTGTCAAGGCCAGTTAGCAGTTAAAGTCTGACCCCGTTGCCCGCGTTGCCCGACGGGCATTGGAACCTCGCTTGGGGGAGATTGTCACAATCCACAGTAACGATCAAGGCATAGCCTACTTGATTCCGGGGAAAAGTCAATCAAGGGGGAAGGATGAAGGATGAAGGATGAAGGATGAAGGATGAAGGATGAAGGATGAAGGATGAAGGATGAAGGATGAAGGATGAAGGATGAAGGATGAAGGATGAAGGATGAAGGATGAAGGATGAAGGATGAAGGATGAAGGATGAAGGATGAAGGATGAAGGATGAAGGATGAAGGATGAAGGATGAAGGATGAAGGATGAAGGATGAAGGATGAAGGATGAAGGATGAAGGATGAAGGATGAAGGATGAAGGATGAAGGATGAAGGATGAAGGATGAAGGATGAAGGATGAAGGATGAAGGATGAAGGATGAAGGATGAAGGATGAAGGATGAAGGATGAAGGATGAGGGATGAAGGATGAGGGATGAAGGATGAGGGATGAAGGATGAAGGATGAAGGATGAAGGATGAAGGATGAAGGATGAAGGATGAAGGATGAAGGATGAAGGATGAAGGGGAGATGGGGAGATGGGGAGATGGGGAGCAATCCGCCCTCACCCCCGGCCCCTCTCCCCGGGCACCATGTACTCATGGTTGCGGGCGAGGGGAGCAGAATGAAGGAGGACGTGCCGGCACCGATGCGCGCATTTCCACCGGATAGAGGGGGAATTTCCGGCTCTTTTGCTGTTCGCTTTCCACTACATTCCACAACAATGCAAATCGTTGCAGACCAACGGCTTGCGATCCAAGCGCGTGCCGCCCGGGTGGTTGCCACTGTATCATGTGCCGTTCTCCTGCGTATTATTCGTAAGGGGATTCCCTGCGCAGAGGCTATGCGGAAAGTTTGCCAAATTATTTCCTTGGCGCATGGCCCCGCGTGCAGGGGATCGAATCGCGATTTTCGGCCAAAACCTGCACCCCCAATTTGGCAAAGCCGGTTCATGACGTTGCCCGGCCAAAAAAGCCGCTGAATACGGTTTTCACCCCGGTTTTCCAGGGAGAATGCAGGAAGAATGAAAAGCGGCGGAGGCGAATTTGGACCACACCGTGATAGACCAGGATTTTTTTGTTGAATGCGGGAATGAAGGAGGAAGGCGGGAGGCGGGAGGGGAGACGCGGAGATAGGGAGAAGGGGAGATGGGGAGAAAGGGAGCGTGAGGCAGAAGGAGGCTGGAAACTGCCCTCACCACGACCACGACCATGGGTACACGGTGCCCGACATAGTGCGTAGCGAGGGGAGCAGCGAGCAATCAGTGAAGCGAACCGCCGAAAACACTGGACACAGTTCGACTTTCCGCCAATTTTTTTCGCCGCCAAGAAGTTGCGCGAATTCCTCGGGAAAAGGCCGGCCCGGCCGGTCGCGGGCGATCGTGTTTTCCATAAATATGGAATGATGAACTGTATCAAACACCGGCCTCCTGCGTACTTATTAGGTGCAGCAGCGCGCTGGCGACCTGGCGACGAGATCGCCCCGATGGCAGGCGCGTGAGGAGATGCCGGCCATCGTCGCCCACGGTGCGGCGGAGATCGGGCAGCGCAGGCACGCCGCTGAACCGCCACAGCCCGGGTCAAGGGATGCGGCCAGGCGGAGGCATACCATGATCGGTCCACGACTAAAGATTGCGGAATCCGGGCCGAATTCGACGTTTGGACCCGTAAATCACGATGCTTTTGAAAAAGCGATGCGCTACGCCCCTCACGATTTGGACCGACACGGTGTGGACCAGAAATTTCAACCATTTGTTCCGAGATAATGTATCCCGCTCCTGCTTTGAAAAGATCGGCAGTTTCGACGCGGCCCTCACCCCGACCACGACCATGAGTACATGGTGCCCGACATGGTGCCCGGCGAGGGGAGCGAGGAGGGGAGACGCGGGGAGCGTGCGGCGGAAGTTCGATCGTCGCCGCCTCCTTCGCGGTAAATGGGCCGCTCTCGGCGCTGAAAACGCTGACGCGCACTTCCGAATTTCGAAAACGTCTTTTCGCCGGCAAGAAACCAGCGGGTTCCTTGGGAAGAACAGGGCTGCCGCGTTGTGCGCGATTGTAGTTTCCGAAAATCTGGAATGCTGAACTGTACAAAATCGCCGGCTGAAACGTATTGTTATGTGGAGAATTGCACCGCCGACCAGCAGGCGCACAGGACTAGAAGCAGGGAACTGAAGCATAAAGGATGAAGGCGGAAGGATGAAGGATGAATTCGCCGCGGGGAGCGGGGGAGAAAGGGAGAGAGGGAGAAAAGGAGAAAAGGGTCCCTTCGATTTTGGACCACATCGTGCTGGACCACGTGAAAGGGCTCCACGCTACAGAGCGCATCATGGAAAAGCACTTGCGACAATTCTACCGGACCACGAGAGACACCGAGAACTATTTTAGTCCAGTGTCGGTAATAAATTTGGATACTTACGACATCCGTTTTCATCGTAGGGGTGTTTTTACCGCAATGTTTATCGTTGGACCGCTCAATCATAAGGGGGGGTAGAGAGCATCGCGTTACTCGGCCGAAAACGTCGATTCCTGAAAAATAATTTTCGCGACAGGGCGAAAACGGACCGGCACGTTTTGGACCAGGAAAATAGCATACTTTTGTTCGGTGATCGTCTTTTCTCTGTCCAAACGAGGTATTGCGATCCTCGTCGCTCAGAAAAATGTCCGCGAAGTACGGAAACCACGAAATACACCAAACACACGAAAAGGAAAGGAGAGGGGATAAGGCACAAGGCGAAGGCCCTCACCCCGACCACGACCATGAGTACATGGTGCCCGACATGGTGCCCGCCCTCTCCCGAGTACGGGCGAGGGGAGTCAAGAGAAGGATGTTGAGGGGAGAGGGGAGACGGGAAAAAACGCGGACCGACGAAACGGGACAGGCCGTAGCCACGCGCAGGGAAGCCGACATACACTCCCAAGAGTGGCAACCCCCGGTTTTTGCGGGATTTTCCACTCGGCAGCCACGCGGCTGTGGTGGAATCGCGTCGCACCGTTCGCGGTAGAACATGGCGGAAAACGTCGGCAACCCCCTTCGATCGTCCCATTTTGATCGCAGCGGCCCGTGTCCGTGCGGCAGCGCAGTCAAGCCGGAGCGGGCCCCGACCGGCATCATGGGAAGTGGAAACGAAAAGAGCGCGCCGGCGCACATCGGACGGGGCGACGTGAGCGACCGGCCTACGCATCACTCAGCTTCCGCAACAGAAACGAAATAACTTTGTACGACTCGGGTGAGGCGGGCTAAAGCCCGCCCTACGCCATGGTTGCCACCGGCCGGGGCGCGAATTAGAATCTTAGTCCGGCAGGTACGCTTGCCCCGGGCGGCAGGTTGTGCCGCTGGCGGACGCAGGCATGTCGGCCCGAAACATGCCTGCGCCGAGAACGGCTTTAGGCATGCCACCCAAGTCGGGAAGTTATTCTTCGGTCGATCCTAACCAGGAGATTTTCCAATGCACAACAGCCTTGATTGCACGCGACGCGATTTTGTCAAGCTGGGCGCGGGAGCGGCACTTGCCGCAGCGGCCGGGGCAACCCGGCCAGTTCAGGCCGCCGAGCCGGCGGAAGCCAGCCAACGGGCGCCCGCAGCACGGCCCCGGATCAGTTCCGTCAGTTGGAACTTTCACAATCTGGGCGGCGGCAACACCCGCCCGGAAGCGGCCATCGAACAGATCGGCGAGCTGGGCTTCGAAGGCATCGAGCTGATCCTCACCGGTCGCGCCGAGATTGCCGATTACTGGACCGACGCGACGATCGGCCGGATCCGCAAGCGGCTGGATCATTACAAGCTGCACGTGCCCCAGTTCGCCATTTTCCAGCCGGCGGTCGAAGAACTGACCAGCACCAGCCCGGACGAGCGGGCAAAGGCCATCGATCGTTTCGAAGCGGGCTGCCGCATCGCCGCCAGGCTGGGCGCGCCGATCGTGAATATCGTCGCTCCCTGGCCCGGCGAACTGAAAGGACCAGGCTCCTACCTGCCCCGCTACTATGAGGTCGCGGACGCCAAGCCAGGCGTGAAGTTCCACATCGACATCGCCCCCGGCTACGATTGGGAGCAATTGTGGAGCACCTTCGTCGACACCGTCAAGGGCTGCCTGCACCGCGCCAAGGCCCACGGACTCCGCTTCTCGATCGAGAACCACACGCACACGATGATGTCCGAGACCAACGGCTTTCTGCGCCTTTGGGACGCCGTCCGCGACCCGGCCCTGGGCATCAATCTCGATGTCGGCTGGATTGCCCTGGAGCGCGAGTATCCGCCCGTCTCCGTGCGTAAGTCGGGCAAGCACCTGATGAACGTCCATGCCCGCGACATCGACGGCCTGATGCGGCGGTTCGTCCATGCCGGCCAGGGAGTGATGGACTTCAAGGCGCTTGCCGAGGCACTGAAGGCCGTCCGCTTCCAAGGCTTCGTCTCCCTGGAACAAGACGGCCAACCGGGCGATCCGCCGGGCGCCATGAAGGCCACCTGCCAACGTTACCTGGCCATGATGAAGGAGTACCTGTCGTGAGAGAAAAACTTCTGTGGAAGCAAGCACTAGCCCTCGGGCTGTCAACGGCGCTGGTTGCGGCTGCGTCGTTTGCGGCCGAAAAGCCCTACCGAGTCGAGCCGATGAAGGCGGTCCCTGCGGGCTGGGTGAACGTCACGAACAACGTGGGCGGTGCGAAGTGGGGCGCCTACGGCGTCACCTACATGCAGGCGGTTCCCGGCAGCAACGCGGTCATTGCCGGAGTCAGCGAGTGCGGCCTGTGGAAGAGCAGCGACGGCGGAAAGGTCTGGAAGAAGCTGGGCGGCAGCGAAATCCGCTGCCGTCCCGGCCGGATCGTTTTCGATCCGCAGGACCCGGCCGTATTCTGGGTCAGTGGATGCTACGGCGATGCGCCCTTCCGGACTGATGACGGGGGCAAAACCTTTCAGCGGTTGGGCCATCTGGCCCATGCCGACGGCGTGGCCGTGGACTTCAGCGACCCACAGCGCAAGACGCTCCTGCTGGGCCTGCACGAACAGTCACAAAGCCTGCATATATCCAGCGACGGCGGGATTACCTGGAAAAAGATCGGTGACAGGCTGCCGGCCGACAGTAATCACAGTTCCGATCCGATCATCATCGACTCCAAGACTTTCCTCATTAACACCGCCGGCTGGAAATCGCACGCCACGCTGGGCATTTATCGTTCCGCGGACGCCGGAAAGATCTGGACCCGCGTGTCGACGTTCGGGCCGCAGGGCCCGCCCTTGCTGGCCTCGGACGGTGCGATCTATTGGCAGCGCATTTGGGGCGGCGGACTGCTCAAGAGCAGCGACCAAGGGAAGACCTGGCAAGCCATCTCCACGGCCGTCAAGGACAATCCGATCGAACTGCCCGACGGGCAGTTGGCGGGAATGGCGGAACGTCAACTTCTTGTTTCCGGCGATGGCGGCCTGACATGGAAGCCGCTCGGCCCGCTGGCCCCCTTCAAGCCCAACGGAATTACTTACAGCGAAAAGGGCAAATGCTTCTACGCCTGGCATCTCTCAGACAACATGAAGATGGACAATCAGTCCATCGTCCGTCTGCAAGTGGAGTGAACCATTCTCGCTTGCGTACCGGGTCCATTCACTGATTCACGACTTTCAAAAAGGAGAAAGACTTATGTGGAAACAAGTTTTGGCTTTTGGACTGGCGGCGGGGCTGCTTGCGGCCGCGCCGTCGCTGCTCCGCGGTGCAGAAGAGTGCGGCTGCGCGCCGCTGGAAAGCAAGCAGTGGACCTTCGACCGCAAGGAAGCCCTGACCGGCTGGACCCCGAGCGGGGACGTGGCTATTGACAAGACCAAAAGCCGCGATGGCCAGCAGGGTGCGCTGCGGGTCGGCGCCGGCGGCAAGGCCCTCATCAAACTTCGCGACAAGGCCGCTTCCGGAAAAGTCGAATTCTGGGTCTATGACGACGGCACGACGCCCGAAAAGGTCAAGGCCGCCCGCGTCGGGCCGCGCTGGGGCCTGCTGGAAAGCGACAACAAGGTCCTGGCCGCCGGCATCCTCTACAACAGCTATCTCGGCGGCGATGAAGGCTACACCGCCACCCTGTATGACGGCAAGACCTGGTTCAACCAGTTGTTCTGGCTGGGCGTGAAGCGGCACGAAGCCGGCGTGGCACCGGTGGACCTTCGACTTCGATCCCGAGGCGGGCCTCCAGGTCTTCCACGACGGCAAAGAACTTGCCGCCGTCGATCCCGCCAAAGTCGATCTGAAGGGGTTTACCTCCATCGCCGTCTGGGGCGACCAGCGCGGCGGCCGCGAGCAGAATTTATGGGTCTCCGACATCACCGCGACGCTGGGTGGACCGGTCAAGGTCGTGACCACCGGCGGCAAGTCCGACCCCTACGATGACAAGGCCGTGGCTGCCGACGCGGCCGTCAGTTGGGCCGTGAAGCTCTACACCAAGGATGATCCGCCCCGCATGCCCAAGCCCGACGATCTGCCGCTGCTGCCGAGCGTGTCGCAGTACGGCATCACCTGGACCTTTGCGCAGCCGGTTCGCGCCGGCCACTTTGTCAACGGCGACTGGTACGTCGTCGGCCCGGTGACGGTCACGGCCATCGACCCCAAGCCGCTGTATGGCAACCAGATTCCCAAGTTCCAGTTGGACCACATGGACAAGGAGCGGCCGGAAGCACAGCGGGTCCGCAACGGATTTATGGTCAATCCACCGGCCGAGATGAAAGTGGCCTATGACAGCGGGGTGCGGAACTGGTTCGATCCCGCGCTGCTGCAGAAGTTGCCGGCCCAGTTGCAGCCCGGCGATTCGCTGGTGGCGACGATCAGCATGCCCAAGGGCCTGAAGCTCCGCGCCCCCTTATGGCAGGACATCGAGCGAGGCGTGGACGACAGCAGTCCGGTCCGCACCGCCGCCGTGCTGACCTGCGTGGCCGAGCCGCAGCCGGCCGACGCCTTCCGTCCGGGCTTCTGCGATCGCCGTCAGAAGATCTATCTGCGCGGGACCTGAAGCGAGAGTCGCTTCCCACGGTGGCCGCGGTCAAGGGCATGCCCTCCCTGGAACGCTTCGTGCGTTTCACGCGGCGGCCCTGGGTGGGCACCTGTTTCTTCGGCTTCGAGGAACCGGTGGAGAACATGCCTCAATATGGGCGGGACTACGGCCGCGTGGCGGGCATTTCCGCCTTGCTGCTCTGCACCGATCTGAAGCCCGAGCAAAAGGAGCCGCTGCTGGTGAACTACGTGCAGGTGGGCATTGACCTGGGGGCCATGATTCGCGCCGGCCATCCCGGCTGGAGCGGTTTTGGCGGCCACGGCAGCGGCCGCAAATTGCCCATCGTCTTCGCCGGCCTGCTGCTGGGCGATCCGGTGCTGGCCAACATCAGCAAGTCGTTCCCCAAGGCGAGCTTCGGCGAGGACGAGCAGACCGCTTATGGAGATTGTTGGACGGGCGCAAAAGTGGTCTTTGCCGGGCACTCGGGCATCGATACGGCCACGAGTATTGGCCGCTCGCGCGGCAACCAGTGGGGTCCCTACGAGCACATCCCGCCGGCAAAGTGGGGAGCGGGCCAGAACACCAGCGAGTCGTATCGCCGCTGCTGCACGGCCGTCGGTTGGGTGGCCCAGGCCCTGGCGCTGCGGCTGATGCACGCCGAGAAGGCCTGGAACCATGACGCCTTTTTCGATTACATCGACCGCTGGATGTTCGAGAACGATGCCGCTTTCGTCAAGACCCTCAAGCAGGTCACCGGCAAGGACTACAGCGCGGATTGGGCCCGGCAAGGCCAAACCTGGGAACCCTATGTCAACGAGCTGTGGTTCAAGTACCGGCCGGCGCTCGCCGCGCCCAGCGACGGCTGGAAACAGCAGCATGACGAGAGCTACTACCGCACGGCCGTCGAGAACATGCGCTAGGGATCGGCCGAAGAACAACTTTTGGATTTGGGTGGCATGCCTCCATGCCGGCGTTGCCGGCATAGGCATGTCGTTGCTAGCATTGACGCTCGAAAACATGCCTGCGCCCGCAACCCGGAGTACCGGGTGCCCCGCGAGCTTAGGCATGCCACCCGCCGCCTGGAAAGGGAACTATGAACAATATCCACACCTTTCTCCTCCTTCTTCTTCCAGCCGTGCTCCCGGCGCCGTTGGCCGTACTGGATGCCGGCGAACAGCCCAATGTCATCAATCCCTGCCCGCGACAACTGCTCCGCAGCGAACCGCTCCACCACTGGGATTTCCAGGAGGGCACGGCGGGCTGGACGGCGCAGCATGACTGCACGCTCGCGGCGGCTGGCGGAGCGTTGCGGATTCAGAGCAGTGGCAACGATCCCTATGTGATCAGTCCGCCGCTCCGGATCGAGGGACCGTTGGCGGTGAGGCTCCGCGTGAAATGTGCCACCGGCGGCGATGGGCAGCTTTTTTGGGCCACAACCCACTCGCCGAATATGGATGAGGCCAGGAGCCAGCACTTCAAACTCATCCACGATGACCAGTGGCACGACTACTCCGTTTCGTTGAACGCGGAAGGAACGATAACCCGCTTGCGGCTCGACCCGGGCGAGGCGCCGGGTTTGGTGGAGGTTGCACGGATCGAAGTCGTGCGGGAGATTCCGCATCCGCTGGAAATCGAGTCGGTTCATAGCGAGGGACACCGCATTACGATGTCCGTCAGGAACCACTCGGACAAGGCAATTCCGTTTGCAATTGCCGGGCAAAAGGTCACCGTTGCCGGCAACGCTGCGCAAACGGTTTCATTCACGGCCGGCGGGAACTGCGCCGTTCGCAGCGTTCGAGGTTGTCGTCCGGCCCGACGGACTGCCGCCGATTCGCCGGACGGTCTTCCTCGCCGATGCCCAAGCGGCCGGGGATTGGGTCGTGCGCAAGTCCGGGTCTGTGACGCTGCAGATCGCGCGTGACGGATCGGGTGCGCGTGGTCGAATGGAAGGCAAACCGCTGGGTCTGATCGCGCCGCTGGTCTGGCGCAACGGCATCGTGCCGAAGTTGAAGCTGGTCGAGCAGAACAATGCGCTGCGTTTTGTTGGCGAAGGCGTCAGCGTCAACGTTTCACTCCGCGGCGAAGAGATCTCGGTTGCCATCCGCAGCGATGCGCCTTGCGAAGGCCCGGTGTTGCGGGCCTTTGGCCCGCTGGAACAGGGTCTGTTTGCCGGGCTGGAGTACCTGGGAAAGGGCGAGTCGTCGTCTTCCACGCTCGACATCGAGACCGAAGAGCACATCCGCTTCGCGCCCGACCCCCTGAAAGTGACGATGCCGTTAATGGCGTTTGTCACGGATCGCGCGGCGCTGGCGATGACGTGGCGCGACATGTCGCTGCAACCGGTCTTTGCCATGCCGAATTTCCTCGATGGCGCGGAAGGTCACCGCGCGGCGTTGCGCGGCAAACAAATCGACGCGACAATCCTCGTGCGCAGGCCGGCGCCGCTGGAGGAGGCGATCCTCTGGGCGGTGAAGAAGCGCGGCCTGCCGCCGCTGCCCAAACCGCCGCGCACGCGCGAGGCGCAATTGGCGTTGTGCCTGAAAGCCCTGGCCGGTCCGCCGCTGAAGACCGACGCCGGCTGGGGCCATTGCGCGGACCCGCAGTTTCCCGCGCCGGCCGTACGCCGACTTCGCCTCGACGCGTCTGGCGATTGAGCGGGCAGGCGCCGCCCACTGCCCGCGGCGCTGTCCGCCGGCGGCTCGCACATTCCCAACGAAGCGATTTACTTCGTCAGCGGCCGCGCCCAGGAATGGCTGAAAATGAAAGACCGCCCAAGTTCGCGGCGTCATCGCCGCGCAACAGCCCGACGGCTCTTTTCGCTACGATGGCACAGTACCGCCGCGGCCACTTCGAGAACACGGCCAGCGGCTACTGCGGCAATTACGCCGTCATTTTGCTGGAGCACGCCCTCGCCACCGGCGACAAGACGGCGTTGGAGGCGGGAATCAAGGCCCTGGAATTCATGAAGCGCTTCCGCACGCCGCGCAGTGCGCAGACCTGGGAATGCCCGCTGCACACGCCGGACATCCTGGCGTCGGCGCGGCTTGTCCAGGCCTACATCCGCGGCTACGAGTTGACCGGCAAGCAGGAGTATCTCGACCGCGCCCGCGCGTGGGCCGTCAGCGGACTGCCGTTCGTCTACCAGTGGAGCTGCAAGCCGGTCATGGTTTACGCCACGACGCCGGTCTTCGGCGCGACCAACTGGCGTGCCCCCAACTGGATCGGCCTGCCGGTGGAATGGTGCGGCTATGATTATGCCTACTCGCTGACCATGCTCATGCCCTACGATCAGACGCTCGAATGGCGGCAACTGGCCGAAGGCATTCTCGTTGCCAGCGAGCAGATGCAGTATGCGGACGGCGCCTACGCCGGCTGCGTGCCGGATTCGTTCGATCTGCCGACGCAGACGCGGCGGCCGCCGGCAATCAACCCCTGTTCGGTTGTCAGCCTGCGTTTCGCGCTGGAAGGCAAACGCGACTCGCTGGCTGTTGCTGTTGGCGACATGCATCGCGTCGTCTCGCCGTTTCCAGTGACGATTCGCGGCGGCAAAGCCCGTATCTGCGCGAAACAAGGCATCACTTACCAGGTGCTTGTGGACGGCCGTCGCTTGGTGGACGTGGCATCGGTTGGGAAGGATGTGGTTTCCCTTGACCGCTAAGGATGCGCCGCAGGATGACTTTCCGCCGAACGATCTACTTGTTCGCCGGCCCCGCGGGCGGGTCCTTGGGCGTGCGGCCGGCAGCCCAGTACATGGCCCGCACCACCAGTCGCTGGAACTGCGGGTTACTCCACGCGCCAGAGTCGTTGCCGAAGCCGGTGGTGAAGACGCGGCCTTTGCCGGGTTGCTGCACCCAGGCCATGCTCTGCCGCTCGTTGCCACGGTCCATGCGGACGAGGCAGCGCATGCAGGCGTTCTTGTGGTACAGGTGGGCGTAGGTCTCGTCGGCGATCTCGAAGTCGCTCAGTCCGGCCGTGACGGGGTGGTCCTGGTCGCAGATGTGGACAGTGTACTTGCCGCTGCCATGCCCGATGAAACGTCCGCCCAGCAGTTCCCAATAAACGTCCGACGACTTGTTGGCGTCGGTGGCGTGGACGGCCGCGATGCCGCCTCCCTGATGAACGAAGTTCCAAAGTCCCTTCTCCTGTTCCGGGTCATTGATCGTTCCGCCGGAGCCGTAGAACAAGACCAGGTCGTACTTGCCGATGTTCCCGGCCTTCAGGTCGTCGCCGCCTCGGGCGGTCGTGAGCGTGAAGTCGCCGGTGCCCTCCAGCACCTTGCCCATGAGCGCAATGAACGCTTTTCCGTCGTGGCCTCCGTTGAACATGTACAAGACCTTGATTTTGCCGGCCGGGGCCGTTTCCGCCGCCAGTCCTGCGGCGCAGCAACCGAACATCCCCAACGCGGCCCAGAAAACGACCCAAGAAAGCTTGCGACAGCCCATCGCGCGATCCTCCAAATGAAAGTTGTCAAGCAGCCGTTCAAGGTCCAATCCACAGCGGACGCAGCCTGACGGCGTTACCATGAGTCTGATTGGGCAGTGCAACGAAGTCAAGCCGTTCGGGTCCCTGATCGAGAGGCCCTGTTTCATCAAGGCGGGCGTGTGTCGCGATTCTTATGAAGCAAAGGATTCTTGACACTGCGGCGCCAGTGGTTAGACTGAGGCGATCGACCGATGTCGGGAGTTCCTGAAAAGAAGCCTGGAGGTGACTGATGTGCCATGCAGCAAGAGTTTGGTGGGCGGCTTCCGCCCTGCTCGGCTTGTTGACGATCGCGGTCGTTGGCGGTGCCGTGGGAGCGACCGGGGCCACGATTGCGGGCAAACCGGCTGCGGCGCTCGCCAGCGGCCCGGCTTGCACCGAACCGGCCGTCGGGCCCGATGCCTTGGGCTTCGAAGAGATCGTCTTCGTCAAACGCAAACCCTTCACTTCAGACCACTACTACACGGACATCAACAGCGGCACCAGTCCCGACCGCTTCGTGGCGGACAACGGCATCTACGTCTACAACCTTCGCACCCGATCGGAACGGGCCATCGTAAGGGCCGCCGACATGCCGGGCGGCAAGGGCTTCATCGGCAAGATCAACCTCTCGTTTGACGCCAAGAAGGTCATCTTCGATTTCCGCCAGGATCCCGGGGCCGGGTTCCGTATCTGGGAGGTACACAGCGACGGCACGGGCCTTGCACAAGTCTCCTTCCCGCCGGCAGACGAGGCGGAGAAGGCGGCGCGGTGGTACAAGGGTTGGCACACGGACGACATCCACCCCTGCTATCTGCCGGACGGCAAGATCATCTTCTCCTCGACCCGCTGTGAGCACACGGTCCTCTGTGGCGGGTCCGCCCAGCTTGTGGCTCCGGGTCTGCACCGCATGGACGCCGACGGCACGCACGTCGAGCAGCTTACCAATAGCCCGGTCAGCGAATTCTGCCCGGTGGTCCTCGATGACGGCCGGGTCATGTATCACCGCTGGGAGTATATCGACAAGGGTGCTCGAGTCGCCAAGAGCGTGTGGTGCATGAATCCTGACGGCACGAGGCCCCAGGAACTCTACGGCCTGGCCAAAGACGATACGACCGTTTGCATGTACCCCCGGCCCCTTCCTGGCAACAATCATTGCTTTGTTTGCGTGGGCACATGCCACTGTCCGCAAGGAGGTTGCCTGGGAGCGATCCTGCTGGTCGACTTCGGGATGGATGAGCGGGCCCGCGGTCCGGATCCGGATGAAACGGGATACGTTCAAGGGGATAAACGATATCCTGTGATCAATATCACGCCGCACGTGTTCGTCGCACGCCGATCGGAACCGGGATGGAGTTTCTTGACGAAAGACGGCAAGTGCGTGCATGACGGGGAAGGCCGGAAGGGGCACCTTTACACGCATCCCTTTCCCGTCAGCGACCGGGAGTTCCTGGTTTCTTGCAAGGTCAACGCTGCCGATCATTTCAAAGACGTTGCCAACGCCTACGCCTTGTACCTGATCGACACCGAGGGGCGCCATCGCCCGGTCCATGCCGACCCTAAACTCTCCTGTTGGCATCCCCTGCCGCTAGTCGCGCGGCGCGTCCCGCCGCAAGTGCAATCTGTGCGAGACCCTCAGTATGCCGCCAGAAATCAGGCCCTCTGCATCGTCGCCAACGTCTACCAGGGCATGGAGGGCGTCAAGCCGGGGGAAGTCAAATGGCTGCGAATCAATGAGTCGCTGCCGCGTTACTGGTCTACCGGCCGGCGCTGGGGACCGGCACTGGACAGTGCCAGTTGGAAGGCCGCCCTCTGGCCGCGCGTGCAGTGGGGAGTCGTGCCCGTCGAAAAAGACGGTTCCGCGCACTTCGTGGTGCCGGCCAATCGCAGCATCTTCTTTCAGGCCTTGGATGAGAACTACCGGGAGATCCAACGCGAACGGACTTATGTGAATTACGCGCCCGGCGAAGTGCGTTCCTGCACAGGCTGTCACGGGCATTCCAGCCGTACCGCGTCGGCAAGTGGCTCCGCAATGCCGCTTGCCTTGAACCGGCCGCCGAGCACGCCCCAGCCGCAACCGTGCGATCTCACAGCGAATGGCGGAGACGGCCACGCGGGCCAGGTCATTCATTACCCCGCCGATATCCAGCCGATCTTCAATACCAAGTGCGTCTCATGCCACGGCGCCAAGAATCCCGCCAGCGGGTTGAGGCTGACCGGTGAAACCACTCTCTACTACAACACGTCTTACGAAGAACTCGCCAGGAAAGAGTTGGCCGGTCCCATTATTGCCGAATTCATCTCTTTCCGCCGGGGAGATCAGGGCAACTACAACGGCGCATACTTGCCGCCCAAGAGCCTGGGGTTCGCCACGAGCACGTTGATCGCCATACTGACCGATCCCGCGCATCTGAAGAACGCCAAGGACGACCATTCCAAGATGCTGACAAGAATGGAACTGATGGTTCTCGGCCGTTGGGTGGATACCAACTACCAATTCTACGGCAGCTACTTCGGCCGCCAGCATCCGCAATGGGTCCATTCGGATCCAGGAAACCCCGCCTACAATCCGGCCGATTTCCGACGAAAATCGACCTTTACAGAAGCAACCGGTTTCTTGGCTCCGCCATGGCACCGATAGCCCATGAGGGGAGAAGGGGGACCGGTCCCACAAATCGGCAGCCAGCGGCGTGACCGTCAGCCTAAACACTGTACGGCACGTCTTACATGATCGTTGCCCCCGTTCTTGCCGGGATCGCTCAATTGACCGTTGCAAGCTGCGCGCGGGTGCCCTCCAAACGATCGGCCAGCAACCGGATCACCTGGGTCGAAAGCCGATAACCGAGCAACGGATCGCGCTCGCAGAGCTCGCGGAGCGGCCGGGCCTGGATGCGGATCAGCCGGGTGGGCTTGCACGTGGTGGCGATGCCCGTCATCTTGTGCGGCTCGACCAGGGCCGACCAGCCCAGGATGTCGCCGGCGATGAGCGTGTCGACGACGCGCGACTCGCCGCTGTCCACCAGGTAGCGGACGTCCACCTCGCCATCGACGATCAGGCTCAGGGTATCGGCGGGGTCTCCTTCGCCGAAAATCTGCCGTCCGGCCGCCAGCGACTCCTCTCTGGCGATGCTGGCCAGGGCGATGAGGCTTTCCTCACGAACGGGAGAGAAACAATTGAAGCGTCGCAACATTTCGGGCGAAACCATGGTTTGGTTCTCCTTGGCAAGACCGTGACCTCTAAGAGGTCATTCGTGGAAAAGTACGCTGGGATACACGTCTTATTATAGGAACTGCGAGAACCGCTCGACGACCGCTCCTTGCCGGTCCCGCAGAACGACCTCCATCGGCATCTGGCCGGGCAAACTGTGGGTGGCGCAGCCGAAGCACGGATCGTAGGCCCGGAAGGCCATCTCCACCATATTCAGCAGCCCTTCGCTTACGACCTTGCCTTTGCGGATCAAGGCTTGGGCGGCCTTCTTCACGGACATGGAAATGGCGGCATTGTTGTTTGTCGTGCCGACGACCAAGTTGACTTTCGTGAGGATGCCCCGCTCATCGGTCGTATAGTGGTGCGTGAGGGTCCCCCGCGGCGCCTCGACGCAGCCCACGCCCTCGGTCGGCGTTTGCGTGGGCAGAATCCGGTACTCATCGCTGGTGATCTCCGGATCGCCGGCCAATTCCACCCAGTGCTCGGCCGCATACAGCAACTCGATCAGCCGGGCCCAATGCGTGGCCAGCGTGTGGTGGACCGGCTTGCCGCCCAAGACTTCGTAGAATTTCTCGTACTCGACCTGGGCCAGCGGCGTGGCCATGCCGTCCGCGGCGTTCAGGCGCGACAACGGCGTGGCTTTGTACACGCCCGAATCGACGCCGTCGACAAGTCCTTTCCAGCCGACCTTCTTCAAGTAGGGGAACTTCAGGTAGCTCCAGGGCTCGACGCGCTCCGCCACGTACTCCTGGTAGTCCTTGGCGTCGTACTTGGCGTGTTCGCGGCCGTCGGGGCCGACGACGCGGATCTTGCCGTCGTAGAAGTTCACGTAGTTGTTTTCATCGACCGTGCCCATGTTGTACGTGCGGTGGACGTAGATGTCGCCGCTAATGAGCTTCACGTAATCGCTGTTCGCGAGCACCAGGTCCTGGAAGACTTGCAGCGAGAACCGGGCGAAATCGACGGCCTCGCGCCCGCGGGCCTCGATCTCCTGGCGCTGCTCCTCGTTGATCCCGCGACTGACGCCGCCGGGCAGGCCCCAGTTGGGATGGACCCGCCGGCCGCCCATCATCTTGATCAACTCGTGACCATCGCGGCGCATCTTGAGCACCTTGCCGGCCACGTCCATGCCGACCTTGGCGACCACGCCCAGAATGTTCCGCTGGGCGGCGGGCGCGGTGGGGCCCACGACGAAGTCCGGTCCGCCCAAGGCATAGAAATGCGTGGTATGGTCGGTGGCGTAGAAGATGCTGTAGAACAACTCGCGGAGCTTCTTGGCCGGCGGCGGCGGATCGACGTGGAACAAGTCATCCAGGGCCTTGGTGGCCGCCATGTGGTGCGCTTCGGGGCAGACGCCGCAGATCCGCGCGGTGAGGTTAGGCATGTCTTCGGCCTGACGCCCCACGCAAAACTGCTCGAAGCCGCGGAGCTCGGGGATCTGCAGGTAGACGTTTTCGACGTCCCCCTCGTCGTTGAGAAAGATGTCGATCTTGCCGTGGCCCTCCAGGCGGGTGACGGGGTCGATGGAAATGCGTTTCATGGCAATGGTTCTTGGTTGGTGGCATCAAACAGAAATACCAAATCCCAAATTTCAAATGCCAAACAAGTTCCAAATTCCAAGGGGAACATTTCAAACCCTGCGTTTTGGAGCTTTGAATTTTGAATTTGTTTGAGAATTCGGATTTGGGATTTGGAATTTCTTCTTTCAGTTATGTCCGTTTCCTGCGTTCTTCTTCGCGCGGCGGAGGTTCCCGGCGGCCAGGCTGAAGCGATAAAAACTTCCCACCGGGTCCGGGATGCCGTCGCGGATGATGCGGTCGATTTCCTCCGGCTCGTTGGAGTCGATCATCGACGACAGGGCGGCCATCATCCGTGCGCCGAAATCGTCGACGCCCTTGTTCGGCCCGTAGCAGCCGAGGCACGGCGAGTTGACCTGCGGACAAAGGGCCCCGCAGCCCGCCCGCGTGGCGATCCCGCAACACAAAAGGCCCTGCTCCAGCAGGCACGTGTCGTCGTCGGGAATAACCTGCCAGGTGCGGTAGAACTTCTTGACCTTCTTTTCGTTCCTCGTCCGCTTGCACTCGTCGCAGACCGTGGTTTCCGCGCCGATCACGGTCGGCCCGGAAACGGAGTCAGCTACCGTTTGTGCGCAGCACCCGGAGGGCCGTTCCGGTAAACGGTGGCTGACACCTTTTCCAGGCGGCGGCAAACGGTTCTCCACGATCGCCAGGATCGCGTCCCAAATCCGCTCGGCTTCCGGCGGGCAACCGGGCAGGGAATAGTCCACCGGCACCGTCTGACCCAGCGTCCGCACCGTCTCGTAGAACACCGGCAGGTGGAGCGTCCCTTCGGGCACGACGGTCTTGGTTTGCGGCTCGATCCGCTCGGGGTTCTCGGTCGAGGGCGTGTCGTGGTAGGCGGTGTCGAAGATCTTGCGGCGGCTTGTGGCGTTGGCCAGCCCGGGGATGCACCCTTCGCTGGCGCAGGAACCGAAGGCCACCAGGACCTTCGACTTGCGGCGGAGGAGTTGGGCCATGTACTCCTGTTCGCTGGTGCGTATGCTGCCGTTGAAGAGGCAGACGTCGATGCTTTTGTCGGCCATCTTCTCGACGTCGCGGACCTTGGCGTCCACGGCGACCGGCCAGAACACAATATCGAACAGCGCGGCGACGTCGAGGATTTTCTCGTTGATCGCCAGCACGGCAATTTCGCAGCCGCCGCACGACGCGGCCCAATACAGGGCCAGTTTTCCCTTGGGTACATTGCTCATTGCGGGTTCTCCATCATCTCCAGTGCTTAGATCTTAGTGCTTAGATCTTAGGAAGAAACTCGCCGCAGTTCTAAGTTCTAAGCTCTAAATTCTAACCAATTTCCATCGCTTCCGCGTGTTCTTTCACGATCTCCTCCAGCGCTTCTTGCCGTTCGCCGTTTTCCTGCCAGTTGGCGGACCAATTCAGGGGGCCGAGCTTCTGCACGTCGGCCACGAAGCGGTCAATCGACTCGGCCAGGTACTGCCCTTCCGCCGCCGACGCCCAGACCAGGCGGAGGCGGTCCGCTTCCACGCCCATCTGCTCCAGGAAGTAGTGCAGCATGGAGTGGCGGCGGATCGTTTTGTAGTTCTGCTCGATGTAATGGCAGTCGCCAGGGTGGCAGCCGGCGATCAGCACGCCGTCCGCCCCCAAGGCGAAGGCCTTGAGGACGAACGCCGGGTCCACGCGGCCGCTGCACATCACGCGGATGATCCGCGCAAAGGGCGAGTATTTAATCCGCGCCGTGCCCGCCAGGTCCGAAGCCGTGTAGCTGCACCAGTTGCAGAGGAAGGCGGCGATTCTGGGTTTGAAAATCTCAGTCTTGTCAGGCATAGCTCATCAATCCTTCCAGTTCTTCGTTGATCTGTTCGTCGCCGAACAGGTGTTGCTTGGCGGCGCCGGAGGGGCAAGCGGCCACGCAAGTGCCGCAGCCCTTGCACAGCGCCTGGTCGATCACCGCGATCTTCTCTTCCGCGTCGTGGCCGATCGCCTTGTAGGGACAAAGCGCGATGCACGTCTTGCAGCCGGAGCACATGTTCGCGTCCACCCAGGCCGTGTTGGGTTCCAGCTCGATCTGCCCAGAGTCGATCAAGACCAGGACCTTGGCGGCCGCGGCGTCGGCCTGGGCGACCGTGTCGGGGATGTCTTTCGCCCCCTGGCAGGCCCCGGCCACCATCACGCCGTCGTTGGCGGTGTTCACCGGCGCCAGCTTGGGATGCTTCTCGAGGAAGAAGCCTTCCGCCGAACAGGAAATGCCGAAGCTGCGGCGGACGTCGCCTGCATCGGCATGCGGCTCCAAGGCCACGGCCAGGATGACCATGTCCACTTCGATCTTGCGGACCGAGCCCAGCAGAGTGTCGTCGACTTGCATCACCAAGGCGCCAGGTACGTCAGGCTCGGGCACCGTGTACCCATGGTCGGCCTGACCGGAAGCCGCGCCGTTTCCATTGCCCGCGGCCGGTGTGATGTCGGCCACTTTGCCGCGGATGAACTGCACGCCTTCGTTCTGCACGCGGTTGTAGAACTCCTCGAAACCCTTGCCCGGCGTGCGCATGTCGATGTAGCAGTTGTAGACCTCGGCCTCGGTCTTCTCGCGCACCAAGTGGGCCAGCTTCAGGCTGTACATGCAGCACACGCGCGAGCAGTAAGGATGGTAATTGGCGTCGCGGCTGCCCACGCAATGGATGATGCCCACGCGCTTGGGCGTCGAGCCGTCGCGGAGCAGCAGTTTGCCGCCCGTCGGCCCGCCGGCGTTCAACAGCCGTTCGACCTCCAGGCTCGTATAGACGTTCGGGTATTTGCCGTAGCCGTAATACTCGATTCCCGACGGGTCGAAGGCCTTGAAGCCCGTGGCCACGATGATCGCGCCCACGTCGTACTCTTCGATTCGCTCTTCGTCGTCGAAGCGGAAAGCGTTGCGTTCTCCGCAGGCCGCGACGCAGGTCTGCTTGCACTTGCCGCGGGTGATCTGCAGGCAGGCCTCGGGATCGACCACCGGCACCGGCGGCACGGCCTGGGGGAAGGGGAGATAGACGGGCTTGCGCAGGCCCAGCCCTTGATCGAAGGCGTTGGGGAACCTGGCCTTGGTGAACACGCACTCATCGATGCATTGCATGCAGCCCACGCACAGGCTCTCGTCGATATAGCGCGGTTTGCGGCGGATTTTCACGTGATAATTGCCCACCGAGCCCTCCACCGACTCGACTGTGGAGTAGGTCAGCATCTTGATCTTGGGATGGAGTTTCACGGAAGTCATCTTCGGCGTGAGGATGCAGGCGGCGCAGTCCAGCGTGGGAAAGGTCTTGTCGAACATGGCCATGTGCCCGCCGATCGACGGCTCGCGCTCGACGAGGACTACCTCCTTGCCCGCCTCGGCCAGGGTCAAGGCGGCCTGGATCCCGGCGATGCCGCCGCCGATGACCATCGCCCGGGGGACGATCCGCACGAACTGCCGTTGCAGCGGCTCGTGGCGGGCGACGCGGCGGATGGCCGCGGCCAGATGGGCCTTGGACTTGTTGAGCGCGTCGGCCTTGTCTTCCGTGACCCAGGCCACTTGCTCGCGGATGTTGCACATCTGCACCAGGAAGCGGTTCAGGCCGGCGCTCTCGGCGGCGCGGCGGAAGGTGGGCTCGTGCAAGTTCGGTGAGCAGGCCGCCACCACGACGCGCGTGAGGTGGTGCTCTACGATGTCCCGCTTCACCAGTTCCTGGCCCGGGTCCGAGCACATGTACTTGTAGTGCCGGGAGACGACCACGCCCGGCAGCCCCTCGGCGAACCGCGTCAACTCCTCGACGTCCACCACGCCGGCAATGTTGCTGCCGCAATGGCAAACGTAAACCCCGATCCGCAACGATTCATCAGCGATCATGTCTTCGGCTCCAATACTTCCGTCGCTCCAAGGTAGCAGGCACACTCCGTGTGCCGTCCGCCAGAAGCCAAAGGGGGGACGGCACACGGAGTGTGCCTGCTACTTTTCTTGTTGTCCGTGCATAGTTACTTCCGTCGACATTTCGATGGCTTCGTAAACCAATTCCCCCAGGTCGGCCACGCGCAGCCGACCCTCGGCGCCGACCGTCTTCACCGCGTCTTGGAACATAACCAGGTCTTTGGGGCAGGCGACGACGAGGCACTCCACGCCGGGCAGGGCGAGCGCTTCCTTGATGCGATTTTCCGCCGGCCGCTCCGGGGCACCCGCTTGCGGGTCGCCGGGCGTGTCTTTCATCCAGATCCGCCCGCCGCCGGCCCCGCAGCAGAAACTGTTCGGACCGTGCCGCGGCATTTCGACCAGTCGCGCGCCCAAGGCCCGCAAAACGCGGCGCGGCGGCCCGTACACGCCGTTGAACCGGCCCAGGTAGCATGGATCATGGTAGGTGACGGTGCAACCCAACGGGTTTCCCAGTTTCAGTGCCCCCTGCCGGAGCAACTCGTCGAGCAACTCGGTGTAATGGAAGACGGGTTTGCCTGCTGGAACGCCACTGAGGGCGTTCCCTACAGCTCCTCCTTCTCCCTGCTCCCCGCTCCCCGCTCCCTGCCCGTCGCCCTGATATTCGTTCTTAAGCGTGTTATAGGTGTGCGGGTCGCTGGTCAGCAGCTTGCGGAATTTCGCGCCGTCCAACTCCTTCGCGTTCTTCTCGCGCAGCATGGAGAAGAGCCCTTCCTCGCCGATCCGCCGCACGTCGTTGCCGGCGTTTTGTTCCTTCTCGAAGAGCAACCCCACGTCCACGCCCGCTTGCCGCAGTACCTTGGCGATCGCTCGCGTCACCTCCTGGGCCCGTTGGTCATAGGAGGCGTAGTCGCCGACGAACCACAGGTACTCGACCTCTTCCTTGCGTGCGTCCTTGAGCTTGAAGTCGAGCGGTTTTGCCCATTCGGGCCGCTTCCGCGGCGATTGGCCGAACGAGTTGCCGTAGCGCTGGAAGTTCATCAAGGCATCCTGGAGCCCTTCGTCCACCTGGCCCTGGTCCACCAGGTGCCGGCGGAGGTCGATGATCAGACGCGGCTGCTGGACGAACACCGGGCAGACTTCCTCGCAGGCGCGGCAGGTGCAGCAGGACCAAAGCTCCTCGGCCTTGACCGCGCCGTGCAGCCCTGGCGTCTCCCCGTTGCCTTTCCACCGCGCGCGCAGAAGCTGCGAGTCGATGGTCTGTACCAGGTTGCGCGGCGAGAGCGGGAAGCCGGTAGCATGTCCCGGGCAGGCCTCCTGGCACTTGCCGCACCAGGTGCAGGCATCGACCTGGAGAAGCTGCTGCCAGGTGTAATCCCGCACCGTGCGCACGCCCGATTCCGTTGCAACCGTCAATCTGCCTGGCGGGGCCGCGGTCCGCAAGAACATGTTGGCCGGCGAGGAAATTATATGAAAGGCCTTGGTGAAGGGGATGGCCACGATCAGCCCGAAGGCCGCCAGCCCGTGCAGCCACCAGACCAGTTGATGTGCCAGCCGGATCGACGTGGTCGGCAGCGGCTGGAAGACCTTGCCCAGTGCGTAGCCCACCGGCGACCAGGTGGCCGCGGGGAATACCGGGCCGCCGTGGGCAATGCGGGCCAACTGGGCGTCTTGACGCTGGCTGCCCACGTGGAACCGCTCGCGGAGGCCCACTTCCTCCAGCACGCGGGCCTTCGTCTCCGGGCCTTGGGCGGCAGCCACTTGGGCATCGATTTGGAACCCCTCGGCAAGCCGCAGTCCCTCGATCGCGAACCCCATCACCGCGATCAAGAACAATATCGAGAGAAAAGGGAAACCGTCCCACATACTGACCCCGGTCCGCGTCGCCTGCAGTCGCTCGGGACGGACCAGGTAGCGGCGGTAGGCGGCCATCCCCAGACCCAGAATCAGAACCACGCCGAAAACGTCCAGCGAAAGTTTCATCAGCTTATAGAAGTTTCCGCGAAGGATCTGGACATCGAACAACAGGTTCGTGAAGTCCTGATCGACGGTGGCCAGGGCAGTGCCGATGGCCAGCACGAGCATTCCCCAGAAGATCGCCAGGTGCATCACCAGCGAGAAGCCGTCGGACGAGAGCCTGCCCTGGAAAAGGGCGGTCCGCACCCAATCCAAGAGCCGCCACGGCCGCAGTCCGGAGAGGAGTTGCCGGAGGAATTGTTTGTGAACGTTCTCGGTTCCCGCCTCGGCCCGGCCCATGAACCACTTGCGGATGCGCCAGGCGGCGCCGGCCGCAAAGGCGATCAGCACCACGGGAATCAGCAGGTAGAACGTGACTTCCGCCCAGTACGGGACGTTCCACATGATGGGCCGAGCGTCCATATCCTACCCTTTCTTGGCTTGAATGGCCTGGGTCAGCGCGGGCAACAATTCCAGCACGTCCACCTCCGCGCCGAAATGGGCCACGTCGAAGATCGGCGCCTTGGAATCGGTGTTCACCGCGATGATCAACTCGGCGCCCTTCATGCCCTCCTGGTGCTCCGGCGCGCCGCTGATGCCCAGGGCCAGATACAGCTTGGGTTTGACCGTCATGCCCGACTTGCCCACCTGGCGCGTGGGGGGCAGCCACCCATGGTCCACTACCGGGCGCGAGGCGCAGACCGCGCCGCCAAGCGCCTGGGCGAGTTCCTCGGCAAGTTCCAGGTTGTCCTTTTGCTGAATGCCGCGCCCCACCGCCACGAGCAAGTCATGCTGCGTGATGTCCACGTCGCCGGCCTCGGGCAGAACCCAGTCGTCGAAGGCGACTGCGCCGGCCGTAAGCGGTGCGGCCGGCTTTCGCTGCTCCGCGACAGCCTTTCCGGCCGACCGCGACCATGAGTACATGGTGCCCGGCATGGTGCCCGCGTCCGCACGAAAACTGCCCGGCAATACGACCAGGACCGCCGGCGAGGCCTTGACTTGCACGTCGCCCAGCATTTTGCCGCCGCAGAAGGACGTGGTGACGCGCAGCACGTCGCCGTGGGCCTCGACCGCTTTGCAGCCGGTCACCAGGGGCGCGCCCAGCCGGGCCGCCAACAGCGGCCCCAGGTCCCAACCGATCGACGTGGCGCCGATCAGCACGGCCCGCGGTCTTTCCGCCGCGACCACCTCGTGCAAGGCAGCCAGGAAGGGCTCGGGCGAATAGCCGGCCAACTGCGGATCGTCGATCGCCACGATCCGGTCGGCCGCGCCCAACGACGACACGTAACTCGCACCGTCCGGGCTGAGCACCAACGCCAGGACCTGCCCGCCCGTCTTGGCTGCAAGTCCTCGGGCAGCGGTCAGCAGTTCCAAGGTCACGTCCGCCAGCACGTTGCGTTGGATTTCCGCCAGAACAAGCACGTCTTGGGAACTCATTTCACCAGTCCTTTCTCAACAAGAATCTCCGCGATGCGGGCCGCGACTTCAGCCTCCGAGCCCGTAAGCATTTCGGCACGGCTTCCGGAAGCCGGCGGATACAGCCGGCAGATTGAGAGTAACGCTGCCCACGGCGAGGTTGCGACCGCCAGTTCCTGGAACTGCGTCGCTTTCATCGCCGCGCGGATGCGGCTGACGGGGACGTAGCGGGGCGGTTGTTCTGCGCCAAGAATGCCCAGCACGGCCGGCAACTTCACCTTCAACCGCGCCATGACGGCGCCGGGAAACTCCTTGCAGGCGGCTACCATGCCCGGCTCGGGCCCCGGCTTGACGCCCCGGATCACGCCCACGTAAGGCAGGCCCAAGGCTGCGGCCAGGAAGGGTGCGAGCCCGCCGTCCATCTCGTCATGGGCCTGTACGCCGACCAGCACCAGGTCCGGGTTCAGGGACTTGACGGCTGCGGCGTAGAGCGCGGCCGCCGCCCTGGGCGACGGGGGTTCGCCCTCCAATGTAAGCTTGACGATCCGGTCGGCGCCCTTGGCCGCCGCGGTGTATAGGGTGTTGTCCACGTCACCGAAGTCCAGGGCCACCACGCTCACCGTCGCGCCGCCTCCATTTTTCGGGGCCGCCTCCTTCATGATGATGGCCTGTTCCAGGGCGTGGTCGTCCGACTCGTTGACGATGAAGGACGCGGAACTCAGGTCGAGCGCCGTGCCGGAGGAATCGATTTCCAGCGGTTCGATCAGATCGGGAACCTGGCGAACCACGACAGCAATGTTCATGACACGTTCCTTTCTCGAAAATTGAAGCCCGACGCGCAAGCGAGGAGTGTGCGTCATTGACCTGCCGAGGCCCGTTCCTCGCTTGCGCGTCGGGCTTCAATACACCTACGACACGTTCCTTTCTCCCAAATCCATGCTTTCAGCCAGCAGTTCGATGATGTCGCGGACCTTCAGTCGGCCCTCCAGGCCCACGACCTTGGCGGCGTCTTCGAAGCGTGCCAACTCGTAAGGACAGGAGACGGCCAGAATGTCGGCCCCCGTCGCGGCGGCCTGGGCCACGCGCTGGTCCGACAGGCGCTGGCCGCCTTGGGCCACGATATGGGCGTCCAACCACATGCCGCCCCCGCCGCCGCCGCAGCAGAGGGCGTTGTCGCGATTGCGGGCCATCTCCACGAGTTTCACTCTCGGCACCAGTTCCAGCAGCGACCGCGGCGGATCGTACAACCCGCTCCGCCGGCCCAGGCAGCAGTTGTCGTGGTAGGTGACCACGGCCTCCACCGGCTTGGCGATCAGGGGCTTGAGTTGCTCCAGGCGCTCGGCCAAGAACGAGGTGTAGTGCTGCACCGGATACCAGGCTTCGAAACGCGGATAGTATTTTTGCAGGGCGTGGAAGGCGTGCGGGTCGAGTACCACGAGCTTGCGAAAATCCTGCTTGTCCAGCACCTTGCGATTGGCCTCGACGAGGGTCTCGAACAGTCCTTCCTCGCCGAACATGCGATCGCACTCGCCGATCGCCTTCTCCTGTACACCCAGCACTCCCCAGGTAACCCCCAACTGCGTCAGTAGCCGTGCAAAAGCCCGGGCGACCAACTGGTTCCGGGGGTAGTACGACGGATAGCAGCCCACCAGCCACAGCACGTCGACTGGGCGCCGCTCCTTGGAGAGATCCAACACGCGGACATCGAGGTCTTTAGCCCAATCCATGCGTTGCCGCGGCGAGCGGCCGAGGACGTTGCCGTACTTGAAGACGTTCTGGAACGTCTCTTGGAGTTCGGCCGGCGGTTGCAGGCCCTGCTGCATGGCCGCGTCGCGGAGGGCCGGCCACACGGCGTCGGTCAGTTCGATGCCGCGCGGGCAGCGCTTCGAGCACAAGTAGCAGGCCACGCACATCCACAGCGAGGGACTGGTGAGCACCTTGTCCAGGTGTCCCGCGGCCGCTTGCAGGATCAGTTTTCGCGGCGGAAACTCCATCGCCTGGCCCAACGGGCAGCTTGCCGCGCACATACCGCACTGCATGCAGCCCAGCGGCGGTTTCCCGTCGCCTGCCTTGCCCACTTGTTTCAGCAATTCCGCGCCCTGAGGGGCTTCGACCGTGGCCATCGTTATTCTCCCACGTACTCCAAGAACTCCCCTCGCCTTTTGGGAGAGGGGCAGGGGGTGAGGGCTTTTCCGAGAGTCAGTTTCGGGATAGCCTTCTGCTTCGCCGCCTCATAAAGCAACCATCGTGCCGCGCGCCGCGATTTTCTCCGTATTCGGCCGAAGTGGCTGTCGTGCCATGAGTTACGGTGAATTTGCCGGAGCGCACCGCTAGTGCATTCGGGGCACCTTGCGGAATCCCGTTAGCGGCTTGCGGGAATCCGACAGGGCCGAGTGAAGGGCTGTGACTGCCGAGATTACCTGGATTTGGTGCACGTCACTTTTTCTTTTTCCGATTGCCCTAACTGGTTTCCCGACAAGAGCTTCCGCCAGTTGAAAAATGCGGAATTCGCCAGAAATAACCGCTTGTCTTCCTGTCATGATTCTCCCTGTCTTTCCGTTTTCGTGTGTTTTGTGTATTTCGTGGTTACCTTGCCGGCTCCCTGCCCCCATCTCGCGCTACCTGCTGCGGATTGCTACAATGCACCTGACCATTCAAGGAACTTCCGGTCTTGAATGCCGGAAACCGACGCGACTTGGAGTCTAGGGTCGCGCGGACCAACTACGAGCAAGGAGAATGACATGAAGAAGACGATGATCGCGATGGGCCTGGCCGCGGCATTTGCCGCCGCGGTGTTTGCCGCCGCGACAACGGACTGGCCGCCGCAAAAGGAGAAGGAGTCGGTTTTCACCGGGCGGAAACTGGAGATCTTCCAGCACGGGATCAAGCCGGAATGGGGTTATGCGGCGCCCCAGCGGGACACGTTCTTGGTGCTCCACCCGAAGCAGGCCCGCACGCACGCCCCGCTGTACGTCGTCCTCCATTCCGCCGGACATGACGTCCACTCCTGCCTGGCCTGCACGACCACGGTCGGCAACCACGACATCTACCATTCGCCGGAAGATTTCTTCGCCTTGTACCTCGATTGCCGCGCCAACCAGGGCGACTGGTGGTGGGGCAGCGATAAATACAAGGGCCCGCAAGTCAGTCCCACGGACAAACGCGTGATCGACACGGTGAAATGGGTGATCGAGCACTACGGCATCGACGAGAACCGCGTCTATTTGTGCGGGAACTCCATGGGCGGCAGCGGCACCCTGGGCATCGGCATGCGCCACGGCGATGTCTTTGCCGCCATCAAGGCCAACGTCCCCGCCCGGGTCGAGCATGTTTCCAACCGCATGTATTTCCCGCCGCGGACGCTGCCCGCGGACGTGACCCTCCCCGACCCGCCGATCGTGATCGACTATTCCGCCCAGAACGACGGGTGGTCCCAAGGCCACGACGCGTTTCTCAACGCCATGAACGCGCGGAAATACGCGATTTTCTTCTATTGGGGTCCGTTCGGCCATGCGAACAACCACCAGCAAATCATGCAGGTCAACGACCTGATCAATTCGTTCGACTGGCTGCAGGTCAAGAAGCACGAGGCCTATCCGGTGTTCACCAACGCTTCGACGAACGATCCGCTGCCGTGGCCCGACCACCTCGCCGATAAGAAGCCGGGCCAGGTCAACGCCTTCTTCCGCTGGAAGGACGTGCGCGACACGCCGGACGCGCTGGCGATCTCGCTTTTCCTGGTCAAACCCTCGGAACTCAAGACCAGTTTTGCCATTCCGTCGGAAGCAACGGCTGACGTCAGCCTGCGCAGGCTGCAGATGCTGCGGGTGGCCCCGCGGGAAACAGTGCGATGGACGTTCGGCACGGCCGGTGGAGAGGTCCAGGCCGACGCTGCGGGGTGCATTACCGTCCCGAGGCTCAAGATTACTGCTGAACCTGCCACGCTGCGCGTCGCAAAATAGCTTTTGACGTGCGGTCTATAACCAACGCTTCTCAACCCGCAAGAACGGGGGTTGATGCGAGCGTCTTCGGTATACCACTAGCGTCTGGTCACCGAGCAACTTCGTCAAAACTGCCGGCGTCAGAATCTCCGCTCAATTGCCGGCTCGTTCGACTCCGAAAAGGCAACCAGCTTCGCGAGCGTCACGCGCTCCGCAGTCTCAAGCGTCAGGGAACATGGAATCGCGGCCACGGTTGCACGGATTCTTCCGAGGGCATCACCCACTGCCTCCATCCGCTTGCCGCCCAAAGTACGAGTCGAGGCCCACGGACGCAAGAGTCAATCCCCCAGGCGTTCAGCGAGAAGGCTGGCAGCGGTTGTCCCGGAAAGGAATCCCGCGATCGTTTCGGCGCGTTCCGGGATAAGAATCAGATTGTCAAACTGCGCTGGTGTACTCGTAACGAGAACAATACGTCGCCGAATGCGCCCGAAGATCCTCGATGACGCTGGACGTTACATCGTCGAGGTGGAAAACCGGCGGTACGGTCATTGAGTGATCCTCCAAATTCTCGGGGCGAGAGGGAACACAGCGAACTCCCTATTGCTCGTCGGGCGGAAAGAGACCGAATCTCTCTTCAGCCTGCCGAATGCGAATTCGTCGGGAATCGTTAAGGTCCAGGGCTGCGAGCGTTGCTCTCCCGACTGGACTGAGCGGCGCGATACGCTTTAAGGATTTCGCCCCAGCAAGTGGAGCGCTCTGCGCGGACCAAGGACAAGGTTTGGCTCAACTCCACGAGGGATTCCAGGTCCGCCGCTTCCTCGGCGGAAAGTTGCCCTTCGGTATTGCGGTCCATCAGGTTCTGCAAACGACGGTCTGCCTTCGGAGGTAGTCTAAGGTCGCTTACCAACTCAATCCAATCAAGGGGGGCGGAGACGACGGCCATCGGTATTGCCTTTCGGAGGAACTACCTGGATTCGATCACAACTCAGAAATTATAGCATCCTTGTGGTTCTTATGGTAGTTCAGCAATCAGGTTGCCGGGAACGCGAAAATGAGGATAGTTGGGCGGGCGCTATGCCTATCGGATCATGGCCGACCTCATATCGAAGGCAGGTTCCCAAGGTCCGACGATCCGCGGGCCTTTCGCGGAATTCCTGCACTTCACGGCTTGTTGCAGGCCCCATCCGCCAGAGGTAGAATGACGGCTTATGGACTGCCCTGAACTTCCAGCGGAGGTGGTGTTCAACTTGTCGCACGCGAGATGAATCGTCTCCTTGCGCAACCCACGGGAACGGAGCTTGGACCGAGGCAGAAATGACGCCTGATCAAGATGTCGCCATGAACGTCAAGGATAAGCTCACGAAAGCGATGGAGGCTGTGGACCGAGCGCTGTGGAAGCTCGTCGGCGCAGAGAACGAGATCCTCTTCCACTTTCTCCGCGTCGTCCTTGCCTGCGTCCTCTTGGCCGTGCTCCTCGCTCTCGCTCTCGGGGTCGTTGTCGTATTATGGATGGCGGTTTCAGTTCTACTGGCCGCCATGGTCGCTGCGGCCCCATATCTTGTGGCGATCGCGGTTTTCCTAGGTCTGGTGGCACTCTGGGGGTTCCACTTGCGACGGGAAGAGCGAAACAAGATTCGTGAAACAGAGAGACAGAACGATCTCAAGCAGCAAGCGGAGGAACGCCAAAGGGCGAGGAACCAGAGAATTCGGGAATCCCTGCTTGCTGCTGACGCGAAGACCATGAACAGCATGGAAGCGGTTCTCGCGTCTTTGCGGCGTTTCGACCACCGCCTCGAAGTTGCCATCACGCCTGCCCACTACACTGACCTATTTGGGGATAATTGGGTAAACGTGCGGGAGTTCGCCGAATCGCCGCAGGGCAGAAGCGTGCCCGACATGTCGGCCCTGCTCGTGGGAGTCATGATCCTTTATAAGCAGGCTCAGGATCTTCCCTGGATTCCGGAAAACTTGCGTCTCATGCAAAGTGTGTGGGGCGAGGCTTCCAAGAAGCGGAAATTGCTATCGGACTTGCTTGAGGCAGCCCAGGCACAAATCGCTTCAGGGCACGCTGTTCTCAAGGCCGAGATTCTGGAGGAGCGAATACCAAGTCCAATCCCCGAAATGGCCGTTACACCGCCGCCCGCCGCTCTATTGGGAAGACCACAACGCACGGCTTCGGTACCCGAGATGGCCGTGCAACCGCCGCCTGCTCCTCCCAAGATGCTGCCGCCGCAACCGCCCCGGGCAGTTGCCGTTGTTGGTCCTGCTCCAAAGCTCAGCGTTCCTCCGACCCTTGAAGAGTTGCAAAGGTATTGCATCTGGGTCAACGGAGGGTCAGAATGGCTGCCCAACCAAGAAAACCCGCGAGGGCGCTGAGCGCGCGTGGGTACCTTGCTAAAATGGTTGACGATTGCGAGCTTGGATCGGTTTCAGGTTCATAGCAACGGAGCAATGTCGCTTTACATCAGTCGTTTTCCCAACGTGGAAGGATGAGAAATGGTCAGGATCGTGAATTGCATCAAGCCGTCGAGTTTCATCAAGGGCATCTGCCTCTTCGTCTGCATGGCAAGTCTGCCGGGGACGGCGAGGGCGGGGGAGTTCTTTTTCACCGATGGCGACGTGGTGGCGGTGATGGGTGACAGCATCACCGAACAGCACCTCTATAGCAACTACCTCGAAATGTGGACGCTCAGCCGTTTCCCGGCCTGGAAATTGGAATTTCATAATGTGGGCATCGGCGGCGACCGCTCGCCGGGCGGAGACGGCCGCTTCAAGCGCGACGTGCTGACCTTCAAGGCCACGGCCATGACCGTCGATTTCGGCATGAATGACGGCGGCTATTCTAGTTTCAATCCACAGGGTTTCAAGACCTACATGGACGGGCTCAAGGGGATCGCCAGGCAGGCCAAGGCGGCCGGCATCCGCGTTGCCTGGCTGACGCCCAGCCCGGTCGAGAAATCGGAACTCGGCCCGGCCATCAAGGGGTATAACGAGACGCTGGAAAGATACTCGGCGGGAGTCAAACAGGTGGCAACGGCCGAGGGTGAGCCGTTTGTCGACCAGTTTCATCCGTTCGTGGCGGTCCAGGACAAGGCCCGCGCGACCAACCCCACCAACCGCATCGGCGGTGGCGACGCGGTGCACCCCGGCCCGCCGGGGCAGGCGGTGATGGCCTGGGCGATCCTCAAGGGGCTCGGCTTCCCGTGCCGGGTTTCCTCGGCGGAGATTGACGCGGCGGCGGGCAAGTTTGCCAAGGCCAACGCCTGCAAGATTGACGGCATCGAGGCCGCCAGCGGCGGCCTGAAGTTCCAGCGGCTCGATCAGGCCCTGCCCTTCTTCCCGGCCGAGGCCAAGGCCATTCTCAAGTGGGCGCCCATCCGCGAAGAACTCAACGAGTATGGCCTGAAAGTGACGGGCCTGAAGGCCGAACAGCAGTACGACATCCTGGTCGACGGCAAGAAGATCGCCCAGCAGAGCGGCGCCGAACTGGCCGAGGGAGTGAACCTTGCGGCGGCGGTCCTGGAAGCGGGCCCGATTGCCGAGCAGGTCAACGCTGCCTGGAAGTTGCTGGTCGCCAAGAACCAGTTCCACCACGATCAGATTTTCAATGCCTTCCTCCGCAGCCCGCCGGTCATCCCCGATTGGCTCGGCGTGAAACCCGAGGTGATCGAGAGCAAGCGTCAGGCCGCGTTCCAGAAGCGTTTGGCCCAGTACCCGGAAATGCAGCAATCCGTTCGACAAGCGCTAACGCCTCGGCCGCATACGTTCGAGATCGTTCCGGCGAAGTAGGTCGAGACCAAATGGGTCCAGGACAATTGTCTCATCAGTGATGAGACAAACTCGGGAAGTTATTCTTCGGCCGGCGCGTAGACCTCGAACGAGCCGAGGCCGGTATGGACGGTTCCAGGACTGATCTTGTCGACGGTCAACTTCACCCAAGTCACCGTTTTGGGCGCGAAGGCGATCATTGTCCCGGCTTGGCCGTCGTTCTGTAGCCGGCCCACGGGCAGGGTGCTGCCATCGCTGAAGGAAAGCGTTGCCGACAGCACCTGGTCCCGCAGGTTGAGCTTGTCGTAGAGCCGGACCATGCCGACGGTCTTCGGGGCGCTCCAGTCCAACCTGATCCACTCGCCCTTGCCGCCCGCCGCCGACCACTCGCTGGCTTCGTCGCCTGGGCACCCGCTGATTGCCCTGGCGGCCTCGCCCGACGAGGCTGACGCGGTCGCCTGCGGCGCAATGTTGACGCCTTCGTCGTAGGTCGGCTGGCGAGAGACGGCCAGGAAGTCGATCATCAGGCCGGCGCCGGAATCACCCGGGTCATGGCGGATCTCGAATGTGTTGGCGCCGCTGTTGAGAAAGTAGATGTCGCTGCGGTCCGTCCAGTCGAGCCCTGGCGAGCAGTCCTTGCCGTTCTCCGAGAACTTCAGGCGTTTCACCTTTCGGCCGTTGACATAGATACTCATTACGTTGCCGTTGACCTTCGGCGAGGTGTACCTGATCCGCACGATGTGCCAACCGGCGGCGCGGACGTTGTTGAGAGCAAAGACCGCCCGGTCGCCGGGCCTGCCGAAGTTCTCGACATAGCCGGTCCCCGAACAGCCCGGATAGCCCGACGCGGTCCGTGCGCCGGTCAGCCTGGCCGTTTCGGCCTCGTAGATGTCCACCGCGCCCGTCGATAGGTAGAGCGGCATGTACAGGAAGCCGTAGTACCACAGGTCGCCCTTGTACTCGCCACTGAACACATACCACATCTTCCGGCCGTTACGCGACGTAAACTTGTTGGCCATCAGCATGTTCCAGCCGGCGCGGCCCCAGAGACCGTAACTCATGGCTCGCTTCCAAGGCCCCCAGGGGTGTTCGGCGCTGTAGATCTCGAATCGCATTTTCTGGCTGAGCTCGGAACTCTTTGGCGCCCTGTAACCCTGGGTTCCCGTTGCGACATAGCGCTTCAGAGCAAAGTTGTAGACGACGTTCATGAGGCCGGCTTTCGGGCCGGCGAAGCCGATCTTGCCGGCGCCGGCCGGCACGCTCGACCAACTGGAGTCGAGCATGCCGTCCAGCGGCGCGCCCTTGTAGTACTGAAAGTCAGCCTTGTTCAGGTTGGCGAGTTTCACCCGCGGTACCCGTGCCAGATATTCACCGGCCGTAAGGTAGGCGTACTGGCCGGCACGATCCACCGCCGGGGCGGCGCCCCCCTTGCCATACTGGACAAAGGTCAGCCAACTCCAGGGAAGCGCCGGGAACATGACGTTGGCCCCGCTAGGCAGCGGGGAGTTCTTCCGCCCCAGGTGATCGACCCAGTTGCGACCGCCGTCGGATGACTTGATGATGCAGGAGTCCAAAGGCGGCCACAGCGCCTGCGTCGGGCTCCAGGCATGTCGGATCTGATAGATGACGCTGTCCTGTTCATAGAGCGACGAGGTGTAGCCGTGCAGCCCGTCGAACTTGCTGTTCGGCATCGTTGTGCCGCGCGAGCCGGGGTTCAGGTTGACCCCTTGGAAGCCGTCAGTCGACTGGTTGGGATTGCCGGTGAGCATGCACAGGCAGTTGCGGAGCATGACATGCTTGTGGCCAGGGTCCTCGAAGCCGAGTCCGTCATCGACATTGACGTACAGGGTGTCGTCGCGGGCCCAGGTTGTGTACCATGTGTCGCCGGAGGGAGGCGTGGCGAACCCGCCGCCGTGGCCCATCGGCCGGCCACCGTCGCTGGTGTCGTAGATATCGCCGAAGGCCGCGGCAGTGATGTCCTCGCCGGCCGGCATCGTGTGGCTCCCCCGAGGACCTTCAACTGCGCGGAGAATAGCCGGCGGCGCCAGAAGCGGACGCACTGTTGATGGCGGGAGCGCCCGGCACCGAATCGACGGTCACCGCCACGTCGCGCGTGGTCATGTGGATGTCGTCAAAGCAACGCAACGTAAAGCGGTAAACGCCGGGAATCAGGAGGTTACTGACGGTCGTAGTGGACAGGCCCTGGTGATCGAAAATAGGCTTGGCCCCGGCAGGCGCCGATTTGACCACCCACCAATGTCGCAAGAGGTCGCCTTCCGCATCGCTGCTGGCCGCCGCCAGTCGGGTCGTGCTTGCCGGTAGTGTCAGGTTGGCAGGAGAAGCCGCAATGGAATCGATGACCGGCGGGCTGTTTCTCGGCCCAACGCTGCAAATCACCTGCTTGGTCACCGTATGGGTCGGGTCGCGAACGACAATTTGGAAGGTATAGTCGCCGACGACGGTCATGCCGGTCGGCGTTGCGCGGAAACTGGAATAGATGAAGCTTGTCTTGCCCAGAGCCGCAGCGGCCCCTGCAGGCTGGCTCACCAAACTTCAGTCGCCAGTCAAGGGATCATTCTCAAGGTCATTGACATTGGCTTGCAGAATGACCGAGGGAGTCGGCAAGGTGACATGAACATGCTGCGGCGGAGCCCCGGGATAATCCAAAGCCAGCCCGTAGGGTGCGCCAAGTCGAAAGCCGGCGCCGACCAGCGGAGGCTGGTTGGAACTGTAGACGATCAAGTGGACCTGCTTGGAGACGGCATGCACCCCGTCCCGCACGTCCACGTTGAAAACATAGGCCCCGGCCGTGGTCAGTCCGCTGGCGACGGTGGCGGCGGCGCCGGGATTTTCCAGCACGGCGGTCGCGCCCGGCGGCTGGCTGGCCACCGACCAGGCATAGGTCAACGGATCGAGATCCGGATCGTTGGCCGTAACCGATAACGTCACCTTGCCGCCGGGCGACGAAAGAGATCCCGGGTCGCATCGCCAGGTCATGATCGTCGGCGGCAGATTCGTCGCGGGGCGTGGATAGAGCGTGGCCACGACATCGGCGCGAAGGCCCAGCGTCAGCGTGCCCGCGGTCCCCACCGTCCGCGTGCCAAGTTCCTCGAAGGACCGATTGGGTGTGGTAACGCCATTGCCGTTGAGCCTTGCTTGCGACAGCCCGTAGGTTCCAGGAACCAAGCCGGTCAAGTTGATTTGCTGTGCCTGCCCGCCGGTGTTGTTCCAAAAGACCACGGTTTGTTTGCCATTCCTGGTGAACGCCAGGACGCGCAGACGAGGATCGCTCGAAGCGGCCCCGAACCGCACGGCGCCTGGCCGTACGTAATGCAGCACCTGCCGGAGCGGAAAATAAGAGCCCGCCGGAGTGTAGGTCGTATGGCCGGCATTGGCCCGCAGGATATTCGAAAAGCTATAGGAACGTCTCCCAATAGGAAACGCCGCCCAAGGTCAAATCGGCGTACAGATCGTTAACGTCGTTGGGGTCCATCTCGGTCTGCGCCGTGCGGATGCCCTTGCCCTTGCTGAACTCGCGGATGTAGGCACGATAGGGATCGGCATTGCCATAATGGTGATAGGACATACGGCCCACGTACGGCCACATCTCCGCGTCGTTTTGCAGCGGAACAATCAGGTTCCAGGCGCTTTGCGGGTTGACTCCTTCGGAATACTGGATCCGCGTGGTCAGTCCGTGGGCGGCCAGCCGCGGCCCCAAGGCTTTGATCGCATCGGCCAGCATCAGCGGCGTCCACGGATGACCGTCGCCATTCCCCGGTTCGTTGGCGATCGCGGCATAGTTGACGTTGATGCCAAAGGTCTTCTTCCAATACAGCGCGCTGGACCAGATCCGCTGGGCGCGTTCGCCCGAATGGTAGAGCACCCAGGGCTTGTGGTCGCTGGCCAGGCTTGCATAACCCGTACTCGGGTAGAAGGAAGGTTGACAGCCTTCCGCCCGCACGCGCTTGGCGAAATAAGTCATATAGGGACCATTGATTGCAGCCATGAACCCAGGTTGAAATAAACTCCAATCAACGACATCGCTATCGCCGTGGTCATTGCCGCTGCCATCCACCCGCGTACCCAATTCCGTCAGGCGCGAGCCGGTGAGGCCCAAATCATCGGTCAGATAATCGATGATCTGATGGTTGACGGGATCGGCGATCGCCTGTCCCAACTGGAGAACATTCATTCCGCACTGCCCGCCCAGCTCATCGCTGCTGCTGCCCCAGCCCTCGATGGTTTGGAAGGTTTGTGACCGATCGATCACCACGTCGGTTGCGCGGGCCGCGGTCAGGCTCAAGCCGCCTATCAGGAGGAACAAGAGAATGCCGGCATTCGTGGCTCTTAGGTGGCGCGCTAATTCTTGCGCATTGTTCGCTGATAGGAATTTTGAACCGCCGGCGTGGCGTCGGACGGGTTGAAAAGTCATTTGGATGCTCCACGGCAACCCGGAGGATGCCTATAGCCAGGTTGGAGAGGTGGCAAGGACGCATTTTAACCTATCGGACGCGTGGCGAAGTGTCAAGGAGTTCAGCCGATCGACGCCTTGCGGCATGAGTAAGCCGACTCGAACGTGTTTCAGGAATCCGCGGCGCATCGAGACGCATCTGGCCCACGGGTCCGGACGCTGAGGATATAATAGGTCGGCAATCCGCTCGAAACATATCCTCGCTTCCCGCAGGCCTGGCCTTGAATCAGAAGGTGATCGTCATTACCGGAGCCGCTGGTTTTCTCGGCTCCGCGCTGACCGTTGAGCTCTCCCGCGACCACTGCGTCGTTGCCATCGACCGCCGCAAGCCAAGCGACGGTCTGCTTTCGGTCGCGCGCCGGACGGATTGGCATCAGATCGACATTGCCGACAGCGAGGCCCTCGCCCGCACGTTTCAGCATGTCAGGCAGTCACAGGGAGGCGTGGACGTCGTGCTCCATTTCGCGGCGTTCTACCATTTCGGCGCCGACTGGAAAGCGGAGTACGACAGGACGAACCTCGAAGGGACGCGCAACGTGTTGCGATCTGCCGAACAAAGTGGCGCCAAACGCATCGTTTTTGCCAGCAGCATCGCCGCCATGGAACCGGCGGCGGGAGCAGTCCTTACCGAGAAGACGCCGGCGGGCGGGCAGATACCATACTCCAAGTCCAAGTCCGCCGGCGAGGCGATGGTCCGGGAGGCCTCGGCGCGATTGCCGGGACTCGTGCTACGCATCGGCGGGGCTTTCAGCGATTGGTGCGAACTCCCGCCGCTGGACAGTTTGATCGGGCTCTGGGCCGGACGTTCCCCTTTTGGCCGTCTCTTGGTGGGACGGGGCATGGCCGGCATCCCTTACATTCATCGTCAGGATGTCGTACGGATCGTGCAGTCCTGCATCAAGGCCCAAGATACGTTGGGTCCGTACGAGGTCTTCCTGGCTTCGCAGCAGGGAACCGTTACGCATAAGGACCTCTTTGCCGCCATTCGCCAGGCGGTCCGGGGAAAGGCCGCACCGACAGCGACTAGCGTTCCAGTGTGGGCAGCAAGACTTGGCTTGCACGCCAGGCGAGCGATCGGCGCGATCGGTGGCCGCGCGCCCTTTGAGCAGCCGTGGATGCTGAAATACGTCGATCGGCCGTGGGTCGTGGACACCGCGTACACGCGCAAGGTGCTTGGATGGAGTTGCACGGAGGGAATGGGAATCCTGGACCGGCTGCCGGCAATGCTCGATCACTTCAGGCAGCATCGCCGAACTTGGGAGCAACGCAACCGGGTCCGAAACCAAGGAGAGTACGCCTATTACCAATGAACCAGTTTTCACCCGTCCTCAAGTTCGGCAAGATGTTTGAGCTTGCAGAGGGCCTGATTCCAAAGCACTTCATGCACGAAGCCGGGAAAGGCCCGCTTGAAAAGATACCAGGCGAGCCTGGTGAAAGGGTTCTTCCCGCGGGGGAAGTTGAAGGCCACGTAGATCGTGAGGAAGCCGCCCCCGGCGCGCTTGCGGTCGATGTCGAAGGCCAGAAGGCCACCCCGCGGAAAACCGTCGCGGACGCGATACAAGAGGTAGCGCGCGGCGACAACCTTCTCCAGCACGATGCTGAACGACAACCAGCGAGGAAACACGTCGTAGCGGATCGTGCTGCCGGGTTCATTGGCGTTGCCGGCGGTGCGGTGGACACGGACCATCCGCGGTGTAAAGTACTGGCGGTCGGCGTCACCGAACTTCCCCAATTGATGCAAGATGGTTGCTTCGTCGGCCTTGATGCGAATCGAGTACATCCGCTCGAACGTCGGGAGGCTTCTCGAAGGGTGGAATGTCCAGCACCTCGTCGATCTCCCGGCGCTTCTTCTCGACGTGTTCCCTGGGGACTCCGGTCGGATAGCGGCCGATGTCCGCCCAATCCAGCCCGAAGAGGCGTTCCGTCAGGTAGTTTCTCAGGGTTGCCAGCGCGCCGCCGACGAGAATCAACCAGGCGGTCGCCGGCCGACACATGGCGGCGAGAATGCGGTGGTAACTGTCGTCGCCGCTGGCAATTCGCCATAGGACGTTGGCCAAGGGGCGTTTGTCCTTGGGCTTCGTCTTCCGTTCCGTCAAGAGCGCCTGGTAGACAATTCTGCTGAGGATCGGGTGGGAAAAGACCAGGCTGCTCAAGAGGAAGACCACTCGGCCGAAGCGGTTGTCGCGGTGGAAACTTCGGACGGCCGGCCAATAGTGCGATCGCAGGCTGCGCAGGTCGATGCCGTGCTCGAGGATGCAGTCGGCCAGCGCCGTGGCCGTGACGAATGCGGAGAAGATGCCGTCCTTGTACAGCCGCGAAACCACCATGTCTCCGGTCAGGGCGATGCGCGGGCCCAAGGCGTTGCGGGCAACGCCTACCGTCATGTTCGGATGGCACAGGCAAACCGGCTTTAAGCGGGCTTTCTTGGGAAGCAGCCGGCGGATGTGCGGCAATTGCAGAAAACGCTCCACGATCTGCCAGTACTGGGAAGGCTCGGCCCGATCGACGCTCTTGCCCAGCAACACGACCGTTACCCACCGGCCCTTGGGAATCAGCGAAGACATCTCGATGTGCAGTTCGCGCGACCCGTATTGCGCGAAGTGCACTTCGCCTTGCATGTATTGGAGCAGGTCCTCTTCGGCTTGCATCTCGCAGATCAGCGCTTTGCGGACCCGCGGCGGGCGGAACCCGGGGAGTACTTCCGCGATCGCTTGGACCAGCCGATCGGATTGCACGCGCATTCCCGGCGCCTGGTTGACGCCGCCGGCCAACACGACGAAGTCGGCTTCGATGGTCTCCTCTTTGCTCCCCGTGGCCGTGGCGCGGAGGCAACCGATCAGGGGCTTGCCGCTGGGCTGGGCGGGCACCATGTACCCATGGTCGGCTTGCGGGTAGCGGACGTCGCGGGCTTCTGCCGCGATGACCCTGGCGCCTTCGTCGGTCGCCCGCGCGAGCAAGTAGGAATCGAAGTTCGTGTACCGGCCGGGGCGGTCGCTGGGCCTCGAACCGCGAAAGACCGAGAGCATTTTTCTGCCCTCGGGGATCGGCAGCTCCACGCTCTTCCAGTCGCCATGCACCGTGACTGCCGTGGCGCTGCCCTCGACAATGTCGGGGGGCAGGCCGAGACCGGCGGCCCGCAAGGCGTCGGCCAGTCGGGGGGAGATGCCGCCGGCGCAGTAATTGCAGCCTTCCCAGGCCACCAGTGGCAGGGCCGGTTGGTAGAAGTTGAGTTCCTTTTTCTTCTCAAGAATGAGAACCTCGATCTTCTTGCCCAGTTCGCGGGCCCGCCGCAAGGCATGAATCGCGAAGAAGGCCCCCGCCGGGCCTCCGCCAACGACAACGACCGTGGCGCCGTCCGGAAGTGCGATGGCAGTTTCCGTCACATTACTTGGCCTTAGCCGCCCCCCAACTCGTTATAGCGAGAGTCGTAGCAATTGGAGCAGAGCCGCGAGCCATCCAGGACCAGCGCATCCAAGACAGGAATCCCGCAGAACTCGCAACATTGTTCCTGGTGCGCGGGGGTGTGGAAGCTGAGGACGAGCAGATCGTGGGTGTGCCCGCGGGCGTCCATGGCATGGTCCCACAACACCGCCTCCTGGGCAAAGCCAAGCCGCTGGAAGAGCTCGAGCGCAGCGGTCTGCTCGCGCGTCATGCGGGCGATGATCTTCGTGACATCGAGGTCCAGGAGCATCTCGAAAGCCATTTCCAACAAGTGTCGGCCGATTCCAAATCCGCGGGCTGATTCCGCGACCACCACTCGCAGCTCGGCGACGTGGCGAATCCAGGGCACGCTCCCCCGGTTGAACGTCACATAGCCGGCAACGGCGCCATCGTCCCAAGCCAAGAGCGTGACCAGGCGCCCCTCCAAAGCGTCCTTGATCCACGCATCAACTTCCGTTGGCCGGGTGATGTCGCGTTCAAGGAAGAGCAGGTCATCCTCGGGAAGGGCCTCGGCAAAGGCAATGATGGCCTCACGATCTTCCGCCCTCAGGGACCGTATCCGCGGCGTTCGCGGGCGCGGCGGCGGCGCCTCAACCGCCGGCATCCCGTGGAAAAGCCAAACTTCGCGCTCCGGCAGGGAGCGTGATCGCGCTGCTCGACGATTTTCCAATAACATCGTTTCCATGGCAAAGACTCCTCAATTATAATCCTACCTACTTGACCAAACAGCAAATGCCTCCCGGCAACCGACGCTTACGCCCGTAACAGTAAATCAGACTGCCAGGGGATGGAATCCCCGAGAAACCGGTATCCCCGCAAGGAGAGACGGAAGGGTGGTCCGAGGGTTTGGACTACCCCTGAAGGGTAAGGCGACACGGCAGGCCGTCGGCCTCGATCGCAACCTTGCCGGCTGCCGGCTGTCTTGGGCATCGGGCGGCCAACGCGACTATTTACGTGCGAGGCAAGAACGCTTAGAATCGCAGGCGAAACAGACGTGCGGATCGACCAGGAACGGTCTCGTGGAAATTCAGCAAGTGAACGTCTTCAGCCCAAGCCAGATCATCGCCCGCAAACGGGATGGAAATGCTCTCTCGTCGACGGAAATTGCCCAGTTCATTCAAGGTTACGCCAGCGGCAACATTCCCGACTATCAAATGTCGGCCTTGGCGATGGCCATCTACTGGCGGGGAATGGACGAGGCGGAAACGGCCGCGCTCACGGAACAGATGTTGCTCTCGGGGGAGGTTCTCGCCGATGAAGACCGTCCCTGCCGTGTCGACAAACATTCCACCGGAGGCGTCGGCGACAAAACCTCGTTGGTCCTCGCCCCACTGCTGGCCTGCTGTGGCCTGAAGGTGCCGATGATTTCCGGACGCGGGCTCGGCCCGACCGGCGGCACGCTCGACAAACTCGAGTCCATTCCCGGCTTCCGTACCGACCTCTCCGTGGAGGAGATCCGGCGGGTCGTGGACCGCGTGGGCTGTGTCATCACGGGCGCCACTCCGAACCTGGTCCCCGCCGATCGCAAGCTTTACGCCCTCCGCGGCGTCACGGCGACCGTGGCTTCGATTCCCCTGATCACGGCCAGCATCATGAGCAAGAAGCTGGCGGAAAGTCTTTCCGCGCTGGTGTTGGACGTGAAGTTCGGCTCGGGCGCCTTTATGAAGACCAGGCACTCCGCCCGAATGCTGGCTCAATCGATGGTTGCCACCGGCGCCCGGATGGGAGTGCGGACGACGGCCCTGCTGACCGACATGAATCAGCCCCTGGGACGGCTGGCCGGAAATGCGGTCGAAGTCGACGAAGCGATCGCCTGCCTGTCGGGCGGAGGTCCGGAAGACCTCGAGCAGCTTTCGCTCGCCCTGGCCGCGGAGATCCTCCTGTTGACGGACCTTGCGGGCAGTCCTCAGCAAGCCGAAGCGGTCCTTCGCGACCATCTCGACAGCGGTCGGGCACGAGAAAAGTTCGACGCGATGGTCGCGGCCCAGGGCGGCGACCTGAATGCTCCACGCCGGCGGGCGCCGGACAGCGTTGTCTCCGCCGGCCGATCGGGCTACGTTCGCGATATCGATACCGAGGAATTGGGAACGCTGATCGTCGATCTGGGCGGCGGACGCAAGGTCTTGGGGCAGGCGGTCGATCATTCCGTGGGCCTGGAAATGCTCGTCCGCATCGGCGATCACCTTGAGGCGGGACAGCCGCTCGTGCGGATCTTCGGGCAAGGAGATGACCACGAGTGGGCGGCGCGACGGATCGCCGCAGCGATCGTACTGGGGCCCGAGCCGGGGCCGGACCTGCCCTTGATCGCGGAACGGGTGACGGCTTCAGGTTTGGATGCGGAACGTGCGTGAAAGTAAGGTGGGTCCAGATCGGGGCACGCGCTTGCGGGTCGGCGACCATGTGCAAACGGGAATTGGAGTTCCCCAGGAACTTGGGAGATCCTCTCGTTATTGTCTAATGTGTCCACGTACGGATCTGTGGGAGCCTTGCGGGTAACCGCGCAAATCCCCGAAATCAACGGGCTATGTCAGGAGTTCTGGACTTGCTCCATTCCCGTAAGGCGCGGGATCGCCTATAATACTGCGCTTTATGGAAACATTTCCCGATGCCATCGCCGTTTGGTGAGAGGAACCTCCCATGCCGCTTCGAGACCATTTTCGGCCGCCCGTCAGCAATAAGGTGTCATGGGAAGAATTCCACGGCCAATGGCCGGCGGTCATCGTCCAGCAGTTGGGAAAGACACTCCCCATACAGTACGCGGCGAGGCCGCGAGTCCGTCTCGGGTCAGAGGCCGAGGTTGACGTCGCCACGTTCGAGAACCCGACGGGCGGCAGCACGGGCTGACCATGCTTCTCGGCAACGCCCACGACAACGTAGCCGCCGCCCAGGTTGTGGAAATCGTTCGCGAAAGCGCAGAGCGTGTGCAGCGTGTCGAGCGGATTCCAGCCTTGCTTGAATTCGAGACGCTCCCACTCCACGGCCTTGCCGTGCAGAAGATCGTTGATGTTGATGGGCAGGGGCATGAATCGAAACTCCCTAGACCTTGCGAATTTAGTCTTGCGACAGCTCCAATAGGAAAGTAGGAGGTCTTATCCCCGTGCCGTTCGTTCTTCGGCCTCCCGCAGCGCGTAGATGCGGCAGGTGTCAGCTTCGGTATCGGGCACGGTCCCGTCCGTCTTGCCTCCGGTCCCGTGGGTTGCGCAGGACCGCAATCCTAAGTCGCCAACTCGTTATTATTTCTGTTCGTTTCACCGGACGCAACGTGGCCTTTTAGTCCTGGCGGCTTGACCCGGTTCGCGGGCAGGCGGCTCTGTCAGGGGAACAGCAGCATGAATGTCCGGGAAAAACGTGATTATACCCCCGCCAAGGTGGCCCTGCAACAAGTCAAACGCAGTAAATTATTCTTTTGCAACGCCTTGCGCCTCCTTGCCACGAGAAACGTAGATATAGATAGATATACTGCTGTGTAGTTTACAATGGATGGCGTGGTCCGTCGAGGCGTGCGGCGGCCAGCGTCGGTCACCGCCGGTAGGGGCGTCGCACGGCAGGAGATTGGGACGGGCGCAACCGCGATACGGCCAACCCCTCAAGCGGTGTTTTCGGCCTACCCCCTGGTCCACGTCCGGCGACGCAAGTGCCTGCGGCGACAGAACTTGCGGCGCAGGTTGCCGGACGCTGTCCGGGAACGTTCCCGGACAAAGCACCGCAAAAACGCCGGGACCGTTGTCGTAAGTCGTTTACACAACATGACTTGCGATCGCATCGCAAACGCGTTTCCAGGCTGTCCGTCCGCCAACGTTGCCGGACAAACCCATGCACAGAAGGGGTTTTCCTGGACTTTCAGCCGCCAGCGCCCGCCGTCGCAGCGACTCCGTAAGGTCACCTCCTCACAAGATGGCCGTTCATCACAAAATGACGGCTCAGGAGACGGCATCGGTGAATCGGGCAAGTTCATTCTCGGTAACGCTCTTTCCCTCGGCCAGCATCGAGCGAACGAGGGGAATGAGGGCGGCTCGGCGCTCGGAATTATTTCTAAACTTAGCCATCTGGGTGGTGAAGTGCGGGTGAAGCAGTTTGTTTCAAAGTTTGCTTGCCCTGGCGACTCTTGCCCGCCAAGGCATCGATTCAACCAAATCGCATGGCCGTAAGTATACATCAGTACACATTTGCTGTCAAGGGGGAGAATGCGGATTTACTTTCCCCTTTCCCCGATCGCCTTTTTTGGCGAGAATGCGCCCCAATCCGCCCGCTACGCGAAGCAGCAGCCAGCCGGGAAAACGTCAGAACTGCGGCGAGTAGGCCCCTCCTGCCGGGAGGACTATTGTGCGAATGTTTTGCCAGAGAACTTGGAGTCTCAACTTGGTTCCGGACGCATTAGTCCCTCTCGGCAAGAGGGACCTACTTGAGAGAGCAGCGATTCATGAACGCACAACAACGCCAGACCTTGGTCGACGCCGCCCTTGCCGCGCGTCATAAGGCTTATGCTCCGTATTCCAACTTCTTGGTGGGCGCCGCCGTCCTCACCGAGTCGGGAACGATCCATGTCGGCTGCAACATCGAAAACGCGTCATATAGCTTGACGATCTGCGCCGAGAGGGTCGCCTTGGGCAGCGCCGTCGCCGCAGGAGATCGCGTGCTGACGGCCATGGCAGTCGCCACGAGCGGAGGGGGTACCCCCTGCGGCGCCTGCCGGCAGTTCGCGGCCGAGTTCCGCCCGGACTTGCCCATCCTCCTGGTCGACGCCGATCATCCTGAGCAGGTTCTGGAAACGAATCTCGCCGAGCTACTCCCCAGCCGATTCCATTTGCGGTAAAATCGCATGGGTATGCAAGTTCCCGACGAACAATCCGCTGAGCTTACCGCGCCCCGCCCGGCTCGACCTCGGCCCCCGCCAGTCCCGAGACGGCCGTGCCGCCCAAGACGCCGTTGGCCTGGCGACTTTACATTGCCGCGGCACTGCTGGGGCTGTTCGTGGCTGCTTACTGGAGCGAAGATACAATCGGCCTCCGCGGTCAATCGCTGGCGGGAATCTGCTTCTTTTTCGGCATCGTGGCCCTCTTTTCCACCAACCTTCGCGCAGTCAACTGGCGGACCATCGGCTGGGGAATCGTCCTGCAACTGCTGCTGGCCGTGCTGGTTCTGAAAGCAAAGGTAACGCTCGGCGGACGCGACTACTCAGTCTACGGGTTGTTTGAAGGCCTGGGCAAGGTCGTGACAAGTTTTCTCAACTATTCCAGCGAGGGGGCGGACTTTGTCTTTGGAAACCTGGCCCATGCCGACCAGATGAAAAGCGTCTTCGGCAAGGATTTCGTGTTCCCCTTCGCCTTCATAGCCCTCCCTACGATCCTCTTCGTTTCGGCCTTCTTCACGGTCCTCTATCACTTCGGCATTCTCCAGGTCTGCGTCCGCTGGCTGGCCAAGATCATGGTTTACTTGATGCGCACCAGCGGGGCGGAAACCCTCTTCGTCTCGGTCAACGTGTTCATGGGCCAGACCGAGGCCCCGCTGATCGTCAAACCCTACCTGCCGGGCATGACCAATTCGGAAATGTTCGCCTTGATGGCCAGCGGCATGGCGCAACATTTCCGGCAGCATGGCGGCCGTTTATATCGGCTACGGGGCGAACCCGGTCGCCGTGCTCACGACCTGCGTGATGGCCTGCCCTTGCAGCCTGTACTTGTCGAAACTCTTTCTGCCGGAACTCGGCCGGCCTGCGACGAGCGGCTCGATGAAAATCGAGAAAGTGAAATCGCCTTACGTGAACGCCATCGACGCCGTGGCGGCGGGGACGACCGACGGGCTGCGCCTGCGCTCAACGTGGCCGCCATGCTGATCGTGTTCATCGCTTTTGTCGCCATGTTCAACGGCCTGCTGGGGCTGATTCCCACGGGCTGGCTGGCGTGGACCGGCTGCAAGGTGCCCGAGCATTTTACCTTGGCCTGGATTTTCGGCAAGCTCTTTACGCCGGTCGCGTTTCTGATGGGAGTGGAAGGTGCCGACCAGGACAAGGTGGGCACGCTGTTGGCCTATAAACTCACGATCAACGAGCACTTTGCCTTCTTGACCATGAAAAAGTGGATGGCAGACCCGAGCTTTCATATGTCGGCCCGCTCGTATCAACTCGCGGCCTACGCGCTCACCGGGTTCGCCAATTTTTCGTCGGTGGCGATCCAGCTCGGCGGAATCGGGGCCTTGGCTCCGGAGCGGCGGCCCGATCTGGCGCGGCTGGGAATGAAGGCCTTGTTCGTGGGCTTTGTCGCTACACTGTTGAACGCCTCGGTCGCCGGACTGATTTCCGACCTGGCGAAGTAGCTCGCCGACGTTGCCGCGTTTTGTGAGCTAGGCTTTACATGGGTACTCCGCGAACACTGTTCTCGGCGGGCCCCGCTCGCCAAAAAAGCAACTCGTGCGTAATCTGTCTAAGGGAAACCATGAGCCGTAGCCTGTTCATTCCCCGCGGCGTCCAACGGAAGAGGAAAACTGCGACCCGAACGAGGATGCTACGGGCGGAGACTCTGGAACCGAGACAGATGCTCAGTGTCAACGAGTTCGGCTTGTTCCTCGGTGGCAAGGTGAGCGCCAGCCAGGCCCCGACGGTGGCCAAGGCGGCCGCCGCTGCGTCCAGTTCGGTGACCGGCGATCAGACAGTCTTGTCGGTGCTGGGAGCCGATGCCGGCGGCGCGGCGAGCCTGACATACTCCTGGTCGACCACGTCAGAGCCCAAGGGGGCTCCGGCGCCGACCTTCAGCGCCAACGGCACCAACGCCGCCCAAGATACGACGGTCACCTTCGACGAGGCGGGCACGTACACCTTGGCCGCCAAAATCACCGCCGCCGCCGGGCTTTCCGTCACCAGCGGCGTCAAGGTTGTCGTCAAGCAAACGCTGAGCAAGATCAGCGTGACACCCGGCAGTGTTTCCCTGCACGCCGGCGCCAAGCAACAGTTCGCCACCGTGGGGCTGGATCAATTTGGAAACCCGCTGACGAGCGCCCCGAACGTCGCTTGGTCGACCACCGCGGGCACCATCACCGGCAAAGGCCTGTTGACCGTTCCGAAGTCAGGCAAGAGCCTAACGGTGACGGCCACCGATGGGTCAATCAAGGGTGCCGCCACCGTGACGATCATCGCGGGGCCGACCGTGGCCACGGCGGCTGCGGCCACGCCCAGCCCGGTGACGGGCGTGAGCACGGTCTTGTCGGTGCTTGGCGCCGACAGCGGAGGCACGTCGAGCCTCGTGTATACGTGGACCGCCACGTTGCTGCCGGGCGGCGTCCCGCCGCCGACCTTCAGCGCCAACGGCACTAACGCGGCCCGGAATACGACGGTCACTTTCGACGCGGCGGGCTCCTACACGTTTGTGGCCACGGTCACGGACCTCGGCGGGCTTTCGGCCACGAGTAGCGTTACGGTCGTCGTCCACCAGACGCTGACCCGGATCGACGTCGCCCCTTCCGAAATCGCGGTGAGCCCCGGCGGGACGCAGCAGTTCGCCGCCTCGGGAGTGGACCAATTCGGTAACGCCATGGCCGGTGTCCCAACCATCACCTGGTCGACTACCGCGGGGACCATCAGCAACACGGGCCTATTGACCGCTCCGACGTCAGGCAAGAGCCTTACGGTAACGGCTGCCGACGGGTCGATCAAGGGCGCCACCCTGGTGATGATCGTCACGGGGCCGAGCGTGGCCACGGCGGCTGCGGCCACACCCGGCACGGTGGCGGGTACGAGCACGGCATTGACAGTGCTTGGCGCCGACAGCGGAGAGCGCGTCGAGCCTCGTGTATACGTGGTCGTCGCGCAGCAGCCCGGCACCGGTGACCTTCAGCGCCAACGGCAGCAATGCCGCCCAGAATGTCACGGTCACTTTTTGCAGGGCCGGCTCCTATACGTTAGTCGCCACCATCACGGACCTCGCCGGGCTTTCGGTCACGAGCAGCGTCATGGTTGTCGTCGACCAGACGCTGACCCAGATCGACGTGAGCCCGCCTTGCGAGATGCTAGCGCCGGCGGCACGCAGCAGTTCACCGCGACAAGGTTGGACCAATTCGGCAACGCCATGGGCGGCGTCGCGAACGTCACCTGGTCGACCACGGCCGGCAGCATCACGCCGGGCGGGTTGTTGACCGCTCCGCTCTCGAGCCCAAGCTTTACTGTGACGGCCGCCGACGGCACGATCAACGGCACTGCCGGCATGACGGTCAGCCCGCCATGGGTGGTCGCCACGCCCAGCCCGGTGACGGGCGTCAGCACGGCCTTGTCGGTGCTTGGCACCGGCGGCGGGGGCGACTCGAACCTCGTCTATGCGTGGACCACCACATCGCTGCCCGGCGGCGCCCCGCCGCCGACCTTCAGCGTCAACGGCAGCAGTGCGGCCCTGAATACGACGGTCACCTTCCACGAGGCGGGCTGCTATACGTTCGTCGCCACCACCGCTCTCGGCGGGTCTTCGATCACCAGCAGCGTGACGGTCGTCGTCGACCAGACGCTGACCGGGATCGGCGTCGCCCCCGCCGAAGTCTGGGTGGGTCCCGGCGGCACGCAGCAGTTCACCGCGACAGAGTTGGACCAATTCGGCAACACCATGGCCGGCGTCCCGAACGTCATCTGGTCGACCACGGCGGGCAGCATCACCGCGGAAGGCCTGTTGACCGCTCCGAATTCGGGCCCAGGCTTTATCGTGACGGCTGGCAGCGGCGGGCTCAGCAGCGGCAGTGCCAGCGCGGCGCTCGACACGCCGCCAACGGTGGCCCAAGCGGCCGCTGCCACGTCTAGCCTGCTGACGGGCGTCAGCACAGACTTGTCGGTGCTGGGCGCCGACCTTCTCGGCGAGTCGACCCTCGTCTATACGTGGAGCACCACGTCGCTGCCCGGCGGCGCCCCCTCGCCGACCTTCAGCGTCAACGGCACCAATGCGGCCCAAGATACGACGGTCGCTTTCTCCAAGGCGGGCTCTTATACGTTGCTCGCCACGATCACGGACCTCGCCGGATTTTCGGTCGCCACGAGCGTCATGGTCGTCGTCAATCAGACGCTGACCCGGATCGACGTCGCCCCTTTCAAGATCGTGGTGGGCCCCGGCGGCACGCAACAGTTCGCCGCTACGGGCTTCGACCAATTCGGCAACGCCATGGCCGTCGCCCCGAGCATTAGCTGGTCGGCCACGGCGGGCAGCATCAGTTCCAGCGGCCTGCTGACGGCCCCGAACGCCGACGGCAGCATGACCGTCACGGCGGCCTCGGGCGGAGTCCAGGGCACGGCTGCCATCGCGGTGGGCACGGGGAACTTCTTGAACCTGCAGGACGCCGCCTTGGCCCAACTCGTGCAAAGCCTGGACGCCGGTGGCTCGATCTCCCGCGACGACATGCTTGAGATTCTCGACAGCCTCGCCACCGGCGGCACCTTGAGCGTGGCCGATTTTTCCGACTTGCAGACCATCGTCAGCGACGCGGCGGAGCTGAACATGCCGGACTACGTCCGCGTGCTCGCCTCCGACGTAGTCGACGGCAACGTGGCCAACGCGACGTACCAGGGCGAACCGCTGGGCAACCTGGCCGCCGGCAGCTCGTCCGCCCAACTCACCGACCTGATCGGCAAGTGGTTCTTGGGCACCGACCTGCCCGTCGCCGACGCTTACGACAGCTATAACAACGGCCAGCCCTGGTCCTACGCAATGGCGTCCGGTTCGCTCTTCGTCGGCACGCCCTCGCACAACGACGAAGATCAAGGGTTGCTGGGAGACTGCTATTTCGTCTCCGCGTTGGGCAGCCTGGCCGACGCATCGCCGGCCGCCGTCGAGAACATGTTCATCGACAACGGCGACAACACTTGGACGGTCCGCTTCTATGACAACGGCACGGCCGACTATGTGACCGTCAACCGCATGTTGCCCTTCACGGGTTGCGGCGTGTTTGTCTATGCCGACTCTGGCTACCTCCTCAGCAATCCCAATAATGTGCTCTGGATCGCCTTGGCGGAAAAGGCATACGCCGAGTGGAATCAGACGGGCAACGAAGGCCGCCCTAACGGGAACAACTGCTACAGCAGCATCAACGGGGGCGGTATGGACACCGTGTATGCCCAGGTATTGGGTTACCCCGCTACCGATTATCAAAACGGCTTGACGGCCGCTCAGGACGAGGCCGCGTTGGTCAGCGCAATGACCAACAATTGGGCGGTTTCGATCGGCACGGATATTTCTCCCACTTTGGCGTATGGACTTGTCGAGGACCACGTGTATGCCATTATCGGCTACGACAGTACTGACGGCACTTTCACGCTTTATAATCCCTGGGGTTACGACCAGCCCACCAGCCCGCTAACCTGGTCCGAGCTTCAGTCCACCTGCGACGAGGTTTGCGTGGCCAATGCGTCCGGCAGCGTGCCGATCAGCAGCGGCGTTGGGGCCGCCGCCGCCGGATATGTGGAAATGTCGTGGCAGAACAATTCAACGTCGCAGTCCGCTCGCAACCTCGCGGCGGATGCCTATTTCCGCGATTTCTACACAACGACCCGCTAGAATCTCAAGCAGATCCTTCTTGCCGGAAGGGACCTGCTGGCCGTCTAGAAAATCATTTCTCTGCCGGCGTATTGAACGTCCGATCCCCGGCGTCGCCCAATCCGGGCACGATGAATTTGTGCTCGTTCAGTTCCGGATCGACGGCCGCGACATAAATCTGTGCCGCCGGGAATCGGGTCTCGACTTCCCGGACCCCTTGCCGCGAGGCAATGACCGACAATATCTTCACCGTCGAAACTCCCCAACTCTGCAAGGCCGCCAAGGCCGCCAATACCGATCCACCCGTGGCCAACATCGGATCCAAGATCAACGCCGTCTCTACCGGCCGGCCCGCGGGCAACTTGCTGTAATACTCCACGGGCTGCAAGGTCTTTTCGTCGCGGTATATTCCCAAATGCCAAACCTGGGCTTCAGGGATCAGGTTCAAAATCGGATCGACCATACCCAAACCCGCCCGCAAGATCGGGATCAGGGCGATCTTTTCGCTAATGGAATGGCCCGTCGTTTCGGCTAGCGGTGTTCGCACCTTCTTGGGCTTGACCGCCAAGTCGATCGTGGCCTCGTAGGCCAGCAAAACAGCCAGGCGTTGGATCAGCAGCCGAAACTCAGCCGCAGGGGTGGCCGCGTCGCGCAACTGGGTGACGTGGTGTTTCACCAAGGGATGAGACAATTCGACGAGTTTCGACTGCCGGGCAACACGGTCCAGCATCGTGCTTGGATTCGACATGTGGTTCATCTCGCAAAAAACCCCTTTCCATCCGGGAGAGGGGCATTGGGTTCTTCCTCGATCTTGGCCGTTGTGTTGCACCTCTGTAGCCTGAAAAGACCAAGTTTTGTTGGAACAGGCGATCATGTCAAGCCCCCCTCGTGCCCAGCGGAAATTCTCAGCCCAGCCCGTATTTCACGAGCTTGTCGCGAAAAGTCGAGAGTTTCATTCCCAGGGCGGCGGCGGCGGCCGACTTGTTGCCGCCGGCGGCCTGCAGGGCGCCGTCCAGAAGTTCCCGCTCCGTCTTGCCGATGGTCTCGTGAAACGGCCCTGTCGGGCACCGTGTACTCATGGTCGGCGGCCGCTTCTGTGCAACCTCCTGCAGTTCGGCCTGCAAGAGATCCTTGCAGATCCGCCCTGCGCCAACCAGATAGGCCCGCTCCAGAACATGGTACAGCTCGCGGACATTGCCCGGCCAGTCATGTCGCTGAAGCACTTCCTGGGCTTCCGCTTCGAGTTCCGCGGCGGCGTCCTTGGCGATCCGCTTCAAGAGATGATTGGCCAGCAGGGGAATATCCTCGCAGCGCTCGCGGAGGGGCGGAATGTTCACGCGCATCACGTCCAGGCGATAATAGAGGTCCTGGCGAAAGCCGCCGGCGGCGATTTTCTCCAGAAGGTTGCGCTTGGTCGAGGCGATGATCCGCACGTCGGCCCGAATGAGCGTCGCGCCGCCTACCCGCTCATAGACCTTCTCCTCGATGGCCCGCAGGAGTTTGGCCTGGTGTTCCAGGGGGATGTCGTCGGCGTCGTCCAAGTAGAGCGTGCCGCCTTGGGCCAGTTCGAAACGACCCAGGCGGCGCTGTTCGGCGCCGGTGAAGGCGCCCTTCTCGTGACCGTAGAGCTCGCTCTCGATCAGTTGGCTGGGGTACAGCGTGCAGCCGGCCTTGACGAAGGGGCAAGTCCGCCGGGGGGAATTGCGATGGATCGTCGCGGCAATCAGGTCCTTGCCGCAACCGGTTTCGCCGCACAAGAGCACATTGGCGTCGGAACGCGTGCAAATCTCGATCAAGCGGCGGACCCGCCGCATGGCCGGAGACTGGCCGATCACCGCATGGTCGATGTTGCCGATCGTCGTTTCCAGCGGCTCGGGACTGAAGCGGGTCGTGCCGCGACGGGCGGCCTCGATCCGCGCCAAGAGCGGGAAGACGTCTTCGTTGCGGAAGGGCTTGGTGAGGAAGTCGAAGGTCCCGAGCTTGCCGGCCTCGACGGCCAGCGGGATGCTGCCGTAGGCCGTCATGATAATGACTTCGGCATCGGTGACGTGGTCGTACTTGATGCGCTTGAGGAGTTCGAGGCCGTCGAGCTTGGGCATTTTCAGGTCGGTGACGACGACGTCGAAGTGGCCCGCCAGGAGTTTTTCCAGGGCCTCGGCCCCATCGGCGGCGGTCACCACCTCGTGGCCCTGGGTCTCCAGGTCCTGGGCCAGCGTGACCCGCTTGATCTTCTCGTCGTCGGCAACCAGGATTCTCATAGCGACGGTCCAGGAAAAAAGTTGGTCACTTCCATGACTTTAACAACAACATTGGATCACGAAATCACGAAAGTACGAAATCACGAAAGAAAGCCGGCCGGACCGCGAAGACATCTCCCTGAAGCATGGTTTTTTTCGCATTTTCGTCCTTTCGGGGTTTCGTGATTAGAGTTCGTTGCTAAAGTGTCTGACTTTCACCTAATTGCGAAGTTGTTCAAGCTGTTCTTTCGTACCCGCTCAGCGCGTGGACCGGCGTGGCGGCGGGGTTAAGGACCACGGTGAAGACCGTGCCTTGTTGGACGACGCTGCGGACCTCGATGCGTCCGCCCATCTCGCTGATCAACATGCGGCAGAGTCCGAGCCCCATCCCGGTGCCGCCGCTGTCGGCGCGGGTCGTGAAGAAAGGCTCGAAGATCCGTTCCAGGTTGGCGCGGGGGATGCCCACGCCCGTGTCGGCCACCTCGACCGCCACGGAGTCCAACTGGTCATCATCGCCGCGGCCCAGCAAGCGCGTGCGGAGCCTGAGCGTTCCGCCGCGGGGCATGGCGGCAAAGGCGTTGGTGCAGAGGTTGAAAAGCACCTCTTGCAGCGTGTACGGATCGCCTTGCACCGGCGGCACGTCCCCCAACTCCGTGCGGATGCAGACGCGGCTGCGGCGCGTTCGGCCCCAACAAGGAGAGGGTCGCTTCCACGACCGCATTCAGGTCCGTCGCCTGCAAGGTTATGCCGTGAGGCAGGGCGAAGGCCTGCACGCGCTTGGCGGTCCGCTCGATGCGCTCCAGGGCCTCGACCATCATCTGCACGTACTCGGTCAGGCGGGGATCGTCGCGGACGGTCTCGCCGATCCGCTGCAGGCAGTTCTGCACGCCGTCCAAGGGGTTGGCGATCTCGTGGGCGATCCCGGCCACCAACTGGCCGATGCCCAGGAGCTTCTCCTTCTGGCGGAGTTCCGCGTGCGCCCGGTCAACATAACGGCGGATCGCTGTGCTGAAGTAAACCGCGATCCACAAGGTGCTGGCCAGCGCGGCAAACACGGTCAGCAAATACAGCCCTCCCCGGAACCGGAAGGCCCTGCGGGGAAGTTCAGATCGAAGCGGGGAATCCACTCCAGGTATTCCAAGAGCATGATCGCTCCCACCAGGCACGTGGCCGCGGCCGCGATCAGATAGGGCAGATTGCCACGGAGATACATCCCGGAAATGATCATGTGGAACACGAAGAAAGAGAGAAACGGGTTTCGCGGGAGGCCGGCGAAGTACAGGAGCAAGGCCAGGGCCGCGAGGTCGAAGAGGATCTGCAGGAGGATGTTCCGCTCGACGCTTTGCGGGGCGATCGCCCAGCCGTCGCGTCGGCTGAACCAGAAAAACAGGTTGTACGCCAACACCACGCCTCCCACGGCGTACAAAGGGAGCGGATGCGGAAGCACTCCCAGCAGCCAGGCGGCGGTGGTGGCCACGAAGACGCCCGTACACGCCCCGAAACGGAGCGAGACCAGCCAGCGTGCGCCTTCCGGTGGGAGTTTCATGGGTCTTTAGACCTTAGTTCTTAGTTCTTAGACCTTAGTGCTTAGTCCCAAGTTCCACGCTCTAAGTTCAAAGTTCTAATACGACGCCATGTCCCAAACGATATGGTCCGCCAGGGCAGCGATCGTCCGGGCGTCGAGACAGGCGAAGCCCCCCAACTTATCCGGCTGCACGGAAAGCATCGCCACCTTGCTTGCCGACGACCCAACGACCTGCGACCCGCCGGCGGGTGCCCCGGGTGCGCCGGCTAGCGCGTGTCCCGCCGCCGTTTGCGGTTCACCCGATTCCACGTCGAAGTCCGGTTTCGTGTCGCGGGCCAGGCTGCCGGGCAAGAGGCCGCTGTCGCGGGCCAGGAGCACCATGACCCGATCGCAGGCTTCTCCCGCCTTGAGGATGTTGGCCGGAGTGAGTTGGGATTCGCCGGGAGTTACGACGACCGGAAACATTTGGGCGAGCAATTTCTGCCCGATCTGCAGTCCGAGCCCTTCATTGCCCCAGAGCAGCCCCGGCGCCGCCAATAACTGGACCTTGTGCAGGTTGCGGTTGGTGATGGAGATGCTGCTGATCGGCTCCGAAGGCCCTTTGGGATGTTCGCTCTTGGCCGGCTGGACCTCCCGTGTGCGGAATACGCCCATGAGGATATCGGCGATTTCGTTGTCGGCGAAGGGCTCGACGGCGTAGTAGAAGAGCTTGTGCTTTCGATAGGCGGCTTCCAGGGCGCCACCGGGCGAGCCAACGACGACGACGCGTGTGTGGGGGGCCTGGCGGTTGATGCGCTCGACCAGTCCCGGTCCTTCCTCGCCCAGCGAGGCGGCATCCAGGAAAACGACGCGTTCGCTGTTTTCAGCGGGGCACTCGCGCAGCGGGTCGGCGGCAAAGAGGATCTCCGGGTTCGCGGCCTTTTCGACCTGGCAACCCAAGTCCGTGAGTTTCCGCGTTTGCTCGTCGGCCGAACAGGGATCGGCATTGACCAGGACCAGGCGCCGCGGCTTACAGTTTGTCATTTCCTCGTGCCGCGTCGCGCAGATGCCGGCAATCCAACCTTCGCCGCAGGGATTGCTCGCCAGCAACTGTGGGCGATGGGTCACCAAGGAGTTGACTTCCGCCACGACGCCGGAGATTGGCGAAGGTATGACCAGCGTGGGTTTGCCGGAGAGGCTGACCCCGGCCAGCGGCAGGCCCTGGTAGACGACTTCGCCGATCTTCGGCATACGGATGCCCGTAATCGAAGCCCCGTGGAGGCCCGGCAGGGCGGTCCCCACCAAAGCCGAACCATCGACGGCAAGCTGGACCCAGGACTCATCCCAAAAGAGCGTTTCGATGTTGGCCATCGCGGTAACGACGGCTTCTCTATCCTGCGCGGCAGTTTCGCCTTCGTCGTTGAGCACGTGCTGCATGTTCAGCACCCTTTGCACGCCCCACGTAACCTCCTCGGAGGTGAACGGTTTGGTCACGTAGTCGCAAGCGCCGAGGCGCATCGCGGCGGCCGCGTTGGGGATGCTGGGATAACCGGTGATGATCAGCACTGGAACGTCCGGCTTCTTCTCGCGAAGACGTTCGAGGAATTGGATTCCATCCATGTGGGGCATCTTGATGTCCAGGAGAATGATCGCGTAGTCGTTCTCCGTAGCCTTGACGAGGCCCTGCCTCGCGTCGGTATAGGTTTCAACCTGGAACCCTTGTCGCGAAAAGATTCGCCGACAGGCCTGGCACACGACATCCTCGTCGTCCACCACCAGCAGTTTGCGTTCCTCGGCCATGGTTTGTTCCCTTATGTAGAAATGTGGCGCTGTTTGATAGTGCCGGCTTGAGCCGGGTTGATGTTCTGCATGGTATGAATAGCAACGCAATTATGGTGCCAATGGCCGGAATCTGAGTAGGTCCCTCTTGCCGAGAGGGACTAATGTGATCCAAACCGCGTGGAAAACGCCGCGTTTCCCAAAGGCGCGGCGAACAATAGTCCTTTCCGGCAGGAAGGACCTACTCCCCCTTGGTATCGTGCGGCAGGCGATTACCGTCGCCGTGGCGTATGAGAATCTATACGGCGTATAAACATTCATACGCGCATTACCCCCTCCCCACCTGGTTGCGAGGCATCGAAGCCTCTTTCCCATGCCACCCTCAACTCCCTGCTCCCCGCTCCCCGCTACTTCTCCGGCTTCAGGCCGTGGTTCCGCAACAGAGCATGAAAATTCGGCCGTTGCATACCGACGTCTTCCGCGGCTTGCGTGATGTTTTGCGAACTGCGGTTCATGGCTGCGATCAGAAACCTCCGCTCCAGGTTCTCGACGACCTGCCGCTTCAGGTTTTTGAACTCCTCCCAGGTGCCGGGCACTTCCGTGGTGGAACCACTTGGTGCGGCCTCGCGAACCTCCCAGGGCAGGTGGCCCCGCTCGATCCGCAAGCCACCGTATAACACGGAGATCCGTTCGGCGATGTTTCGCAGTTCCCGTACATTACCCGGCCAGGCGTAGACCTCCATTTGACGCATGGCCTCGCAGGAAAACCCTTTTGCGTCGACGCCCATCTGTCGCGCGAATTGCCGCAAGAAGCAATCGGCCAGGAGGGGAACGTCGCCCGGGCGGTCGCGCAACGGGGGGAGTGAAATGGGCACAACGTTCAGCCGGTAGTACAGGTCGGCGCGGAAGGCCCCGGTCTTGACCATCTCTGCCAGGCTGCGATTGGTGGTGGCGATGAGGCGGATGTCCACATCATGCTCCGCCGTATCGCCCACCTTGCGGAGACGGCGCGATTCCAGTACGCGCAGCAGCTTTCCTTGTGTTTCCAGGCTCAAGTTGGCGACTTCGTCCAGGAACAGCGTTCCGTGGTGGGCAACTTCGAAGAGCCCGCGTTTCGTGGCGATCGCCCCAGAAAACGAGCCCTTAACGTGCCCGAACAATTCACTCTCCAAGAGCGTCGGGGCCAGCGCGGTACAGTCGCAGGCCAGCAACGGGCAGTCTCGGCGGCGGCTGTGCTGATGGATCGCGCGGGCGACCATCTCTTTGCCGGTTCCGCTTTCGCCGGCCACCAAAACCGTGCTATCGGCGGGAGCAATACGTTTGATCAGGGCGAAGACTTCGTGCATGGCGGGGCAGGCGCCGAGCATTCCTTCGAAGCCTTGACAGCCCCATAGCGTAGGCGTCTCGCCTGCGTCTTGTCCGCCGGCAACCACGTTTGCGGTTTCGATGCGGCGCAAGGCCGCTTGCAATTCCTCGGCCGAACAGGGTTCGTGGAGGTAATCGGTGGCACCCTCCTTGATTGCCGCCACGGCCGCTTCGACGGTCGGGTTGTTGCCCAGCACGATCACGCGCGCCTGCACGGCGGCCTCTCGAAGCTGGCGGAGGATCAGGATCGTGTCGAGGCCCGAGGTGCTTTCGCAGACGAGCACCGCCTCAAAATCCCCGGCCAAGGCGGTCTGGATGGCGGCCGTCGGGTTATCACAGAATTCGATGTGAAATTCCTCGGGACAGAGTATCTGCTGGCAAGTCCGACCGACCGCGCAATCGCCAGCAATGGCAAGAATTCTCCGCGACATAGCCCGCTCGCGCCGCTCCAGGGGGTACGTCAGCCGCATGGAAGCCCGACGCGCAAGCGAGAAATGCGGGCCTAGAGATGAAGAAAGCCAACTCCTCGCTTGCGCGTCGGGCTTCAATCCAGGGCCGATAATGCGAGCATAACCCAATCGATTGCGCGGAGCAAGAGTCCCTTCGCACCAGCAGAATTAATTCCGTTGCCTTGTTGTTTTCGGGCAAACGGAATAAATTGCGTTCTACGAAGGGAACTTTGAGTCCTTCTGCCGCCCTTGTTTCCGCCCCCCGACAGCGTTAAGATGCCATAAGGGTCCAACCCTTGCAGCAGAAGCCACGATACCAGATTATTTCGAGGTATGACATGAGCTCGATTGAAGCAATCTATCGACACGGCGTGTTCGAGCCATTGGAGCCGGTGAATAATTTAGAGGAAGAACAACGGGTGCGATTGAGCATCGACCGGACGGAGAAAGAAGCTATTGAGACATGGCTCCAGCGCGCGCGAGCTTCAGGCGGCGATTTTCAAACGGCAGGGGTTTCTCCCCGACAGCACGCCGGGAATCGCTGAGGATCGCCTGCGATGAGCGATGTTATTGTTGACAGCAGTGTCGTAGCGAAGTGGATTCTGCCGGAGGCCGATTTTTGCCCATGCCTTGCGCCTCACGACGGATGTGCCAGCGGCGGGCGGGCGTCTCTTGGTTCTTGATTTGATCTTTCCGGAAGTCGGCAACGCAATCTGGAAAAGCCAGCGCCAAAAACTAATCACGCTCGCGGAAGCCCGAACGGCCCTTGCTGTCCTGAAAAGCATCCCGTTCCACTCGGAGCCCGCGGCACAGCTTCTCGATCAGGCATTTGAGATCGCCATCAAATATGACCGCGCCGTCTATGATGCCTTGTTCGTCGCGCTCGTTCAGCACCTGGGAGTCAAAGGCGTGACGGCCGACGAGCCGCTTTTCAATATGACGCATGGAGACTTTCCGCAGATCGTGCTGTTGCGCGATTGGCCGTGAAGGCCGGCGCACCGTTGCCGATTAGTGCCACATGCTCGAGAGACCTTTAGAACGTCAGACTACGGACACGTTCACCAAGAGTCGAGTCCACCTTATAAACGCGAAACATCACTAAGTTGACTGTAGTACCGCGGTACGTCAGCCGCCCAAGGCCGACAGTCCGAGCATGACCCAATCGGGTCCGGCGATCGAGAGCCAACCGGATGAATTCCGTTCTGCGCAGTCTTGCACGTTTTTCCGATAAGAGGCAGAATACGGAAAGTCTTCTTGATCTTTCACGTCCGCCCCGGGGACACGCCATGTTTCTTACCGAACGCGAGCACCTCCGCGAGGAGTTGCTCCAGCTCATCGGCCAGATCGGCCATGATCGCAGTGCCTTGCTGCCGATCCTCCAGGAAGTGCAGCGAAAGTACTTCCACATTTCCGAGTACTGCATGCAGGTGATTGCCGATCTGCTGGACATCCACCCCGTGGAAGTCCACAGCGTGGTTTCCTTCTACAGCTTTCTCGACGAACGCCCGCAGGGTCAGTTCGTCATCCGCCTCTGCCGGACCGTGACCTGCGACATGGCCGGGAAAGAACACTTGGCCCAGCAGCTTCGCAACGACTTGCAGATCGACTTCGGCCAAACCACGCCCGACGGCAAGTTCTCGCTGGGCTGGGCCAACTGCCTGGGGATGTGCGATCAGGGGCCGGCCATGCTGGTCAACGAGCGGATCTTCACACGGGTGACGCCGGAGAGAGTCCATGGGATCCTGGCCGAGTGCCGACAGATGTTCGGGGCCCACGCCACGACCTCGCCCAAGGAGCGCCGGATATGAGCACCATGACGACGATCCGCACGACGACCAATCAACTGACGTTCAGCACCATCGAGCCGGGCAGCGGGCTGCGTGCGGCCCTGGCCCGTCCCTCGGCCAACGCTTTGCGCAAGGTGCAGGCCTCGGGGTTGCGGGGCCGCGGCGGCGCCGGCTTCCCCACCAGCCTGAAGTGGGAATTGGCCGCCAAGTCCCCGGGAGAGCTGAAGTACGTGGTTTGCAATGCCGACGAGGGTGAGCCGGGCACGTTCAAAGACCGCGTGATCCTGGCCGACTTCGCCGACCTGGTGTTCGAAGGCATGACCATCGGCGCGTGGGTCATCGGAGCGGCACAGGGGATCATGTACCTGCGGGCGGAATACACCTATCTTCGCCCGCACCTGGAAGCCGTGCTGCAGCGCCGCCGCGACGCGGGACTGCTGGGGCCGGCCGTAGGCGGACAGCAAGGATTCGCCTTCGACATCGCCATCCGCATGGGTTCGGGGGCCTACGTGTGCGGCGAGGAAACGGCCTTGATCGAGTCCTTGGAAGGGCAGCGGGGCGAACCCCGCAACCGCCCGCCCTTCCCCATCGACACCGGCTTCATGGGCAACCCGACGATCGTCAACAACGTGGAGACGTTCGCCTGGGTGACCTGCGTGATGACCAAGGGCGCCGATTGGTTCAAGAGCATCGGCACCGAGAAATCGACGGGGCGCAAGCTGTTCAGCATCTCCGGCGATTGCGCCCGGCCCGGCGTGTACGAGTTCCCGATGGGGATCACGGTGGCGGAACTGCTGAAGGAAGTCGGGGGCGAAGGGGCAAAGGCGGTGCAGATCGGCGGCGCCGCCGGGCAGTGCGTCCCCGCCTCGGATTTCGCCCGGACCATCGCTTACGAGGACATCATCACGGGCGGGTCGGTGATCGTGCTCGGCCCGACAGCGCGACTTGCTCCGCGTGTCGCGGAACTTCCTGGCGTTCTTCTCGAGGAGTCGTGCGGCCAGTGCACCCCGTGCCGCGAGGGCATCCCCAAGCTCTTGGAAGGCGTGGAACTCCTGCAGCACGGGCGATGTTCCATGGACTACCTCCGCGAACTTTGCGACTTAGGCGAAACCATGCAACAGGCGTCGAAGTGCGGGCTGGGCCAATCGGCCTCTAACGCGCTGCTCTCGATCGTCGAACATTTTCAAGATGAAATTCTAGGCCGCGCCGGACGAAACGGTCGCCGGCGCACCGGGGAGGACCACCTGATGGACAGTGACCACGTGATGAACAGTGAGCACCTGATGAACAAGGAACTTCAACCTATCGGACTCGATACGCGGGCCCCGGCCAGTCAACGTTCGCGGACTGCGGAGTTGCTCAAGAATGCCAAGGCGCTGGGCAAGCAAATCACGGTGACCATCGACGGCAGCCCGGTCACCGTGCCCCTGGGAGCGACGATCCTGGAAGCCGCCCGAGAGCTCCAGATCCGCATCCCCACGCTCTGCTTTCACGAAGACCTGTGCCTGGCGGGGGTTTGCCGGATCTGCGTCGTGGAGATCGATGGGCAGCGGACCCTGCAGTCGGCGTGCAGCTACCCGATCACGTCTCCCATCCGCGTGACTACGCATACGGCCAAGGTCCGCCGTGCCCGCCGCCACGTTCTCGACCTGCTCTTGGGTAGCCACTATGGCGAGTGTTACGCCTGCACCCGCAACAGCCACTGCGAACTCCAGTCGCTGGCCGCGGAATATGGCGTGGACCTCTTCCGTTTCGGCCACGTGAGCAAGCCGCGGTACGCGATCGACGCCTCGAGCCACTCCGTCGTCCGCGACATGAACAAGTGCATCCTGTGCCGCCGTTGCGTGCGGACTTGCATCGACTTGCAGGAGGTGGGCGTGCTGGAGGCCCTGCACCGCGGCCATAGCACCAAGGTCGGCACTTTCATGGACAAGCCGCTGGCCGACGTGGTGTGCATCAACTGCGGGCAATGCATCAACCGCTGCCCGACCGGCGCCCTGCGGGCCAACGACCTGACCGACGAGGTGTGGGAGGCCATCGACGACCCGGCCAAGCACGTGGTCATCCAGACCGCGCCCAGTCCGCGGGCCGGGATCGGCGAGTGTTTTGGACTGGAGCCGGGCCATCCGCTTACGTTCCAGATGAACACGGCCCTGCGGGGTTGCGGTTTCGACCGCGTGTTCGACACGAATTTCGCCGCCGACCTGACGATCATGGAGGAGGGCGTGGAGTTGTTGCTCCGTTTGTATCGCGCACTGGTCGAGAAGGACGCGACGGCCGTTCTGCCGCAGTTCACCAGTTGCTCGCCGGGCTGGGTGAAGTACCTGGAACACTTCTTCCCCGAGTTCATCCCGCATCTCTCCACGGCCAAAAGCCCGCAGCAGATGTTTGGGGCCTTGATCAAGACCTACTATGCCGCGGCGAACCACCTCGATCCCAAGGACATCGTAACCGTGGCCCTCATGCCCTGCTCGGCCAAGAAGTTCGAGTGCAACCGGCCGGAAATGTGCGCCAGCGGGTTCAAGGACATCGACTACGGGCTGACGACGCGGGAACTGGGCAAGATGATCCGCGAGGCGGGGCTGGACCTGCCCAAGCTGGCGAAGTCGGATTTCGACGCCCCCTTCGGCACGGCCACCGGCTCGGGAGTGATCTTCGGCGCCACGGGCGGCGTGATGGAGGCCGCGCTCCGCACGGTCCTGGAAGTGGTCACGGGCGAAAAGGTGGAATCGTTCTTCGACCACGCCGACATCGTTCCGCTCCGCGGGTTCGAGGGCGTGCGCTATGCCGAGGTGCCGGTGACCAAGGTCGGGCCGGTCCCTGGGCTGTTGCAGCACCTGTTCCCCGACTGGGATTGGTTGCTCGGCGCCACCTTGAAGGTAGGCGTCTGTCACGGTACGGCCAACGCGAAGAAAGTGATGGCTGACATTCAGGCCGGCGGCCGCTTCAGCCAATGCCATTTCATCGAGTTCATGGCCTGTCCGGGCGGGTGCCTGGGCGGCGGCGGGCAGCCCACGCCCACCAGCCCGACCATCCGCGCCGCCCGGGCGCGAGCGATCTACTCCGAGGACCATGCCTACTCCGTGCGGAAATCGCACGAGAACCCGGCCATCCTGGAGGTTTACGGGAAGTTTCTTACCGGCGGCCCCTGCGGGCATAAGAGCCACGAACTGCTGCACACGTCGTATACAAGGCGAGGGAAGTATATTGCGTGAAAAATGAAACCGGTAAATAAGAATCTGGTTGTCGAGGGCAGCGGCAACGTCTTTGCCGACCTTGATCTTCCGAATCCGGACGATCTGCAAACGAAGGCGGAACTTACTCTGCAGCTATATCAGCGGATTAAAGCCCTCGGTCTGTCGCAGGTCAAAGCGGCGAAATTGATAGGACTGAAACAGCCTGACGTGTCCAAGCTTATGAACGGTCGGTTTACGAGTTTTTCCGTGGAGCGGTTGTTGGAACTCTTCAATGCTTTGTCCGTGGACGTGGATATTGTTCTCCGTCCGGGAAGCGCGCGGCGGGCGACGTGGCACGGTCAAGGTCTTGGCAACTTCGGGATGTCGGCGTTAGACCCTAAGGTTCATCTACGCCACCGGCAACGCAACCTTGAACGTCGTCCCCTTCCCTTCCTGGCTATCGATTTCCAGCGTTCCGCCGTGCTGCTGGACGATGCCGTAGCTCACGCTCAGACCCAAGCCGGTCCCCTTGCCCACCGGCTTGGTCGTGAAGAACGGCTCGAGGACCTTGTCGAGGTGCTCCTTCTTGATGCCGCAGCCGGTGTCGGTGACTTCGATGACGATCCGGCCGTCCGTGGCGGAAGTGGCCAACATGAGCGTGCCGCCGTTGGGCATGGCCTCGCAGGCATTGAGCGAAAGGTTGATCAAGACCTGCTGCAACTGGTTCTTGTCGCCGAGGACGTCGGGCAAGGGTTCCGTGAGGGCATCCACGAGTTGGATGTCCTGGAACGCGTCGCGCTTTCCCAAAAGGAGGATGGTCTGCCGCACCAGGTCGTTGATGTTGACTTGCGTCTTCACCTGCGGCGTTTCCCGGGCAAAGTCCAGCAGCCCCTTGACGATTTCCCTGGCCCGCTTGGTTTCGCGGATGATCAGCTCGAGGTCCTCGCGGTCCTGGGCGTCCATGTTCTCTTTTTGCCGCAGCAGGTCGGCAAAAGCGAGGACGCCGGTGAGGGGATTGTTGATTTCGTGCGCCACGCCGGCCGCCAGGCGGCCCACGGAGGCCAGTTGTTCGCTGCGGCCGACCTGCTGCCGCGTGGCTTGTTCGAGCAACTGCTCGCGTTCCTGCACGGCATGGGCCATGCTGTCGACGGCGCGGCACAAGAGGCCCATCTCGCCCGGCGGCTGAATGCCCACCCGTGCCGAGAGGTCGCCGCCAATCGCCTTTTGGCACATGGCCACCACGCGGCGAATGGGGCGGAGCACCAACTCGGTCGCCATCACCAGCAGTGCCAGGCTGATCAGAGTCGCTACGATCACCAGCGTCAAGACCACGCCGCTGATCACGTTGCACTGGTGGGTGAACGGGGCCTGCAACAGGCCCACGCCCAGGACCCCGATGGTCCGGCCTGCCGGGTCCTTGATCGGCTCGTTCGCGGTGAGATACCAATCGCTGACGACGAACGACGGGGCGGACCAAACGCCGCCGCGGTCCAGCACCTCCTCGCATACCGGGGCGCTCAAGCGGGTCCCGACCGCGCGGTCGCCGTCTTCCGTCCGGAACGTGGTGGAAATCCGCAGGTCCCCCAGGAAGATGGTCACCGCGCCGATCTGCTTGCCCTGGTACACTTCGTCGCGGAAGACCTGCTGCTTGATCGCATCGACGATCCCGTAATGCTGGCTGAGCAGATCGCCGCCGTACAGGGCGGCTTGCAACTCTCCCCGAGCGTTGAACACGGGCACCGCCACGGCGGCCACCATTCCATCACTGCGGACGGTGTCGCTGGTGGGCCGCGCATTTTCCGTGGGGACGACCCGGATCGAGGCCCGTTGGACAAGCTCCGGTCCCTCGGTCAAGAGCCGTTCTGCCGAGAAAACGACGGTCCCGCTCACGGTTTTCCGCTCGGCCAGGGCCCTGGCGACCAAGGGATCGGCCGAAAGGTCGTCGCCCGTCTGCTTGCCACCGGAGCGGCAGAGGACTTTTCCCGCCGGATCCAGCAAGACAACGAAGTCCACGCCTTGGGGTCCCGTCAGGTCGTGCAACATAGCTTCGAACTCCGCCCGCTCATTGCCTTTCAAGGCGGGGGCCAGCGTGTGGTCGCGGGCCGTGCCCTGCAACAGCGCGGCCATCACGCCCAGATGGTTGCCGTACGCAGCACGGGCGGCATTCAGGTTTCGTCGCACCCGCGTCTGCACTTCCTGCATCCAGACGTGATTCAAGTACTGGAGCGTGATGAAGGAGAACAGCAAGTTCGCCACCAGAATAACCGCGATTACCGTGGCGGTCAGTTTGAAGCGAATCGTCATGACGACCTCCCGGTCTCGATGGAATCGAGACGCCCTGGCAATGAGGGTTCCTTGGCGAACATCACTTTGCCCATTGTACTTCGCTTGGTCAGCGGATGCAGCCGGAACTTGTCGATCGCAAGGCACTTTGCTACCTCCTCGTGGGTCGCAAAACGCTTGTCTTGTTTGCGCAAGTGTCCAGCAAGTCATCACTCCGTTCTTAGGGTTGATTCCCGGCATTTTCGAGCCCTTCGAGCCGTAGAGAGCCGGGTATTGTCCTTCTCGGTGCTGGCGCCAGAATTACTCTGGCTTGGGTGCCAGAGAGCCGGCATCTGAATGCGAGGACCGGTAGCCTGAGTTTGACCGCCCCCGCCGGGCGGTCGTAGAAGAGTTTGACCTGCCGGTCCTCTCCACACCGGCCAGGAAGAAAGCATCCAGGCTGAAGAAGCCCGCTACGGTGGCGGGCTTCTTCCGTTTCTTGGACGGTTGTCTGCGAACATTGGGACGTCGACGATGCCTAGTGCTTTCCGCCGATTCCCAGCTCCTCGGCATGCGGTTTCAAGGCGTCAATGACAAACTGAATGTGCTGGTCGAGGTCCACGCCGAGCAGTTCCACGCTGCGGCGAATGATTTCTCGATCCACCTTGGCGGCGAATGCCTTGTCTTTGAGCTTCTTCTTCACGCTCGCTGGTTCGAGCGTGGCAATGCCCTCGGGCCGAACGAGGCAGCAGGCGATGACAAAGCCCGTCAATTCGTCACAGGCCAGCAAAGCCTTGTCCATCGTCGTCTTCGGCGGCAGGCCCCACTTGGTCTGATGAAACGAGACGGCGTAGGCGATTTCTTCTTCGCCCTGCTCTTGCAGCCAGTCCACAATCCGCCGGGGATGGTCTTCCGGCCATCGATCGTAGTCAGCGTCGTGCAGAAGGCCAGCGATGGCCCAGACTTCGGGATCACCGCCATACTTCAAGGCTGCCGCCCGCATCACGATTTCGACGGAGCGGGCATGTCCTCGGAGCGACGGGCTCGTGGCCCAGGCATGAAGCTGTTGCAAGGCCTGGTCACGGGTGATGGTCCGGACTTTTCTCTTTGCCGAAGAGCGGATCAACTTGCGCAGGAGCCAGATCTCGCCCGAGTGGGCAGGCTTCGTCGTGCAAGGCATGAAGGATGGCATAACGGGCCGTGTGATTGCCTCTTGCCGGCAAGGGGCGAGATAACTGCTCCTCGCTTAGTCCTTCGATCACCTGCCGCAAGCGCGAGCCTCTGCTCGGTCAATTGGGCGACGACCTGTGTCAGCGGCGGCCAGCGATACGACGCAACCTGGGCGGGTTTGCTCTCCCAACTGAAGATCTCAAACCACCCTTCCGGGATCCGGGGCAGGTCGCCCAGAGCCTCCATGGCCAGCGACTCGACGAGCAAGAAGCTGTGCCCGGCGTGCCAAAGAATATGATTCTGCAACTCGGGCGGAGGCCAGTGGGCTTCCTGGTCGGTTACAGCTGAAGCAACCGCAGGGTCTTGCCACGCACTTCGTCCAAGAGCATCAACAGCGATTGATCCGACATGATGGATTCCCTCTACTTCTTCTTCCACGCCCGGACATATTCGATGCTGAACGTCGAGGGCAAGTCCTCAGCAGCATCAGTACGACAATCAGTGTCCGCATGGTAATCTCCTTTCGGCAAGAACCTGTCCGAGAACCGGACTGGGCCTGGCACAATCCAGGGTTACTTCAAGGTTCTCGGATAGGTTTCAATTATCAAGCCATGATTATAGCCGTGGAACCAAAAGACGCAAATCGTCTTCACCGACTTTCGGCTTGCAACAAATGATTACCGGTTTCCGCAATCGGAAGTCGGACTGCCTCACGGCAAAAACGAGGATGCGTTCAAAAGACCAAAATCAGGCTCGTCGATCACCGTCCCTCGATCCGGCTGATGGGCCCGATGGTCGCTTTGGTCGCGCGAACGTAGTCGTTCGGCGCCAGGAGCATCTGTCGTCCGCGGACTCCCGCCGACACCGCCACTACGTCGAACAATTGCATCAGTTCGTCAACGTACACGGGATAGTCTCGCGTTGGTCTTCATAAACCACTCCGCACGATCGTTTCTTCAGGATGGGGATCGCCGTCATTATATCCTCTGTTTATCCGTCCTCAGCGGCTTTCCAGATTGACCAAAGAATTTGCCTGGCGGGGTACTTGCAATTCCCTGTCTTGCGGTAGTAGACTGAATTCAGACTAGCCGGTCCCACCTATTCGACAGAAATGCTCCTGTCGATGCCGGCGTGTAGTCACAGTCCCACCTCATAAGGAGTATGGTTATGGTTCGATCTCTGTTGTCTTTGGCCCTTGCGCTAGGGCTGACCCTCAGCACGGCATTGGCCGCTGATCCAGTGAAGACGCCGGCGGCCCCGAAATCGCCGGCCCCCGCCACGCAGAAGCCGGTCGCCAAGCCGGTCACCAGGCATGCCAAAAAGCATGCCGCACCGCAGGTTGTTGCAAGCTCCGAAGTCGCCGCCGCCAAGCAGCGGTTGGCTGCGGCGCAAGCGGCGGCCGAGACCGCTCAGAAGAAGGCCGCTGCTGCCCGCAAGGAAGCCTGGGAAAGCGCTCAGAAGGCTGAAGCTGCCATCTCAGCGGCAATGAACAAGCAGGCGGAAGCTGCCCAGTTGCAGGCATCCGCCGACGCATCGGCCTGGAATATTCGCCGGGCCGTAATGGCCCTCCGCCAGGCCGAAGAGGCCGAGCAGCTTGCCACGGCCAGGAAGCATGCCGAAGAGGCAAGGCAAGCGGAAGAGAACGCGCGAGTTGCCGCGGCGAAGAAGCAGGCCGAAGAGGCGAAGAAGGCCCAAGAGGCACGTCAAGCTGCGCTCGCCAAGCAGCAGGCCGAGGCCAGGCAGCAGGCCGAAGCGGCGCGGAAGGCCCAAGAGCGCGTCAAGCTGCGCTCGCCAAGCAGCAGGCTGAGGCCAGGCAGCAGGCCGAAGCGGCGCGGAAAGCCCAAGAGGCACGTCAAGCGGCGCTCGCCCAACAGCAAGCCGAGGCCAAGAAGGCAGCCGAGGCTAAGAAGCAGGCCGACGCGACGAAGGCCGCGGCACTGAAAAAGGCAGCCGAAGCCATGAAGGCCGTTGTGGCCAAGAAGGCCGCAGAACGCCAAGAAAGCAGCCCTGCCGACGGTCAAGCCGGCTGTGAACAAGTAATCGATTGCTCGCCATTCGCCCTCACCGGCGCAATATAGAGCCACAAGGGGAGGCTGTGGTCGCCACGACCGCGCCTCCCATTTTTTATATGGTCAAAACACAGGTCGGCCGGTATTTGCAATCGAAGACAGGCCGTACTACGATGGACGATGAAAACATCGGCGGGCTGCGAGATTACACTACGGATGTCGGGCCCACTGCTTCCGTTCCGTCCCCTTGAACGCAGGCTTGCCATGAAACCAAATCTCTTCGCGCCTATCGTCCTCATGTTGACTACGTCCCTGTTCGGCCAAGACCCGGCGTTGGACGACCTGCCCACGTTACGGACCTTCGAGTCGCATCGAATCACCTCCGCCGATCCCACGGGCGGCAATGCCGACTGCTGGAACATCGGGCCGGGGCAGACCCGCGTGCTGGCCGAGATCCAGGGACCGGGCCGCATCGTCCACTTCCGCGACAACATTACCAGCCACGAGCCGCACCATCTCCAACTCCACGTCCTCCGCATCTACTGGGACGGCGAGAAGGAGCCCAGCGTCGAGGCGCCGGTGGGCGATTTCTTCGGCGTCGGCTTTGGTTTCAGCGAGCGCGTCAGCTCCGCCTTGATGTGCATCGACCAGCGACCGGGGAAACTGACCGATTCAACGGCGACGGGGGCCGCCCGCAACTGCTACATTCCGATGCCCTTTGCCCGCTCCGCCCGCATCACGCTCACGAACGAGGGCCGGCAGTCCAGTCTCCACTGGGTCGAGATCAACTATCGGACGTACAAGAGCCCGCCGCCGGACCAGCTCTATTTCCACGCCCAATACCGTCAAGGCACGCCGCCGCCCGAAGGCCCGTACCTGATCCTGGACGCCAAGGGCCGGGGCCACCTCGTGGGTTGCGTGCTGAGCGTAAAGAACAACGACGGCGGCTGGTGGGGCGAAGGGGACGAGATCGTGTGGATCGACGGCAAACACGCCATGCAAGGCACCGGCTCGGAAGACTATTTCGGCGAGTCGTACGGGCTGCGCCCGGGTTGCTTTCCTTACTTCGGCGTCACGCTCCTGGAGGAGCCGTTTACCACGGCCTACCGCTGGCACGTGCCCGACCCGGTGACGTTTCGCGAGTCGCTGCGATTCTCGATCGAGCAGGGCAACGGCGCCCCGCCCTTCCGCAGCGGCAATTATTACTACAGCGTGGCCTATTGGTACCAGACCGAACCCCATCTGCCTTTTCCGAAGCTGCCGAGCGTGGCGGAACGCATAAGCTGGTCTGCCGGCGCCAAGGGTGTCGTGGAAGGCGAAAGCATGAAGATCCTTACTAAAACCGGCCACCGCTGACAGCCCCGAGAACAAACCGCTCATGTCCGTCGGAATCCATGAGTTCCGCTTCAGAACCATCAGGGCGTACGTGAGGAAAATTCATGGCCGGCACGCCTCCGCCCAGTTCCTCCAATTGCCAGCGGACCTCCGGGTCGTCTTGATCTCGGGCGACCGAGGTCACGGCGTTCATCAGGCCGAAAGCCGATCGATCATCGTCCTCCCAGAATGTCTCCATGACCTCAGCTTGCAGGTCCGCCGCGATCGTCCGCCAAAAGGACGAGAAGAGCAACAAGGTAGAAACATCGCTCGCGACTTCCCTGGTCGTGGCGGACCTGACCTGCCGAATGGCGTGGGCAAACACCCCCACTGCGGAGCAGGCGTGCATTGCCTCGCGCAACTGCTCGTTCACGGCTTCGATGGTCTCGGAGGGAGCGGCAAAGTCGACGCGCCCGATACGTCGAGACTCGGCCACCTGGGGCGTGATCGCGCCGTTCCGGCAGACCTGGCGGAAGAGGTACGGGCAGACTTCGATCTCCTGTCCGACGGTCCTCACGGCGATGCCGCCCTCGACAATATCCTTCGGACGTACCTCGTCGCTCAAAGGAATAATGGCGCGAAGGAATAGTCGTCGTCCATCGTCGAACCTGTCCGAGACCGTTCCTCCGATGATGGTCAGTTCGTCAACGACGGTTGCGTGGATGTCTTGTGTGGCTGGAAGCAGCATCTCCATAAACAATCTCCTTATGTCACAGGGACCAAGGCAGGCACGCCACAAGGCTACAAGCGTCGAGCGCTTCCCGCCCGGAAGCCAGGATCTCGCCAATCGGATGCATTATACGCGTTTACCTGGGTCAGGGCCAACGATAGCCCCCATACACAGTGGGGGCTGTGGTTTTTTGTTCGAATTGGTAGGATAAACACCGCCATGTATTCGCGCCGTCTAAAGACCGGTTATTTCGTTCTGGAGGGGTTGAACTCCGCCGCCACGGTCTATTATCTCTACTATTTCTATTTCTACATGGAGAAGGCGTTCGGCTTTGGCAACAAGGCGAACCTCTGCCTGGCGGCCCTGAACGGGGGTACCTACGCGTTTTTCGCCTGGGTAGGCGGGAGATTCGCGCAACGCTTCGGGTACTTTACCGCGCTGAAGATTGGGTTTGCCGTCATGGCCGGCGCGCTGGCCGTGGGTTCGCAATTGTCGACTGCGCCGGGCCAAATCCTGGTCATGGCAGCCGTAGTCGCCGGCATGTGTCTCACCTGGCCCACCCTCGAGGCCTTGGTGAGCGAGGGCGAGCCGCGGGCCGGTCTGCAGCAGATGGTCGGCATTTACAATGCGGTCTGGGCCGGGACCGGCGCGGTGGCCTACTTCACCGGTGGCGCGTTGTTGGACCGCCTAGGCCTGGGCAGCCTCTTTTATGTGCCGATGGTTCTCCTGATCACCGAACTAGCGTTGACTTTTTGGCTGGCCGATTGCGTGCGTCGCCGCCGTGATCGGAGCGGCGACCTCGGTTCGAGCGAATCGGACCTTGACGGGAGAGGGATTCTAGTCCCGGCCGCGGCCGCTCCCCCAACCGAGATACACCCTCACACAGCGGCCCGGGCCAGGAGTTTCTTGCGCATGGCCTGGCTGGCCAACCCCTTCGCCTATATCGGCATCAACACCTTGATCGCCGTCATGCCCGGCATCGCCCGGCGTCTGGAGCTTTCGACCATGCTGGCCGGGTTCTGGGGTTCGCTCTGGTGTTTTGCCCGGTTAGGGACTTTTGTCGGTCTCTGGCTTTGGCCCGGCTGGCATTATCGTTTTCGCTGGCTGCTGGCCGCTTATCTCGGCCTGGTAGGCGCCTTCATCACGATTCTGCTCGCCTCGAACCTGCCGTTCTTGGTCGCCGGGCAAATGGTCTTCGGCGGGGCCGTGGGCCTGATCTACTACTCCTCGCTGTTCTACTCGATGGACATCGGCGAGACCAAAGGCGAGCACGGCGGCATCCACGAATCGGCCATTGGTCTGGGCATCTGCGCCGGCCCGGCGGTCGGCGCCGCGGCCTTGCAATTCCTCCCGCAATACGGCCACAGCGGTGCCCTGGCCGTCACGGTCTTGCTGCTCTGCGGGCTGGGCGGCCTGGCCGCTATCTGGTGGTCGGGAAGGACGTGATGACCAGCCATTGGCAATCCTGTCGCGCTTGCAAGAACTAAATTCTGAAAAGCATGGCAGGCCGCGTTTCCCGACGTTGGCGAGCCTAACCGCCATCCACCCAGACGTAGTGTATTTTGCGGATTTTGGCCAAAGTGGCCCAGAGAACGTCTTTTGTCCGAGTTTGGCCCCTTCTCGGTAAGCTAGGCAATTTCGCTCGCCTTCTTCCTAAGAGGCCGAGGACGCTCAGGCAAGAAATTCCGTTTTTTCTACTCGGTCCCAAGTAGTATGGAATTGAGCGTGCGGGCCTTTGGGGAAAAGAATTCCTGGAGCATGTTGTTCTTTAGCCCACTGCGGTTCTTGACCGCGGATGTCGTAGATGTCGCAGATAAGAAGATGTTCTTGCGATCGTCGGAAATCCCCCGCAATATCCGCGCTATCCGTGAAATCCGCGGTTTGCTTCACTTGCCACTCATTTTCCTGTGTCTGCCTGAACGCTGCCTATCGCATGTCCAGGCCGATACCATGGCCGGGGCAGGTGGCGAGCCTGCCCCGGACCGCGCGACGCGGCTGACCGGCCGCGCCGCAGAAACGAATTGCCAAAGAACAAATACCGTATTCAGGCGTTATTCGCCGTAACAGTCCACACAATAATACGTTTGATCCGGCGCTTTTGTCCAGTTGATAATTCCATATTTCTGGAAACTACAATCGCGCACAACGCGGCAGCCCCGTCCTTCCCGCGGAAACCGCTGGTTTCTTACCGGCGACAAATTTTGCCAAAGTTGGAAATGCGCTCAGGGAATTCGGGGGCCAGAAATTCCGCTGGCAGCTCCCCTCGCCCGTACTCGGGAGAGGGGCAGGGGGGCGAGGGCGTTTTGCTCCCGCGCGGAATTCCCCGTTCTCCCGTCTCCCCATCTCCGCGTCTCCGTGTCTCCCTTTCTCCTTCATCCTTCATCCCTCATCCTTCGTCCCTCATCCTTCATCCCTGACCGTCGAAAACCCGATCCAGTTCTTGCATCAAGGTTGCCGCCGACCCGGCTGGCGGCGCGGATTCCCGCGCCGCCAGCCGCCTGGCCTTGCGGCGGTCGCGTTTCGCTCTTTTTTGTCCTTTCGCAGACCCACCCTTTTGGAAGACTTCGTTCGGCAACGTTGCCGAACGGCGAACGCTGGCAAACTCGTCCGGCAGCAGATGCAAGGCATTTGGCACAAACGACTTGCGCCAATCGCTCGGCCTTTTCGCCGGAGCGCTGTTCACCGACCCCGCCGACCCGGTATCGGCAGCCCCGCTTTCTTTTCGGGAGACGGGCGCGGTGTGGGCTTGCCCCGCTGCCTCGGCCCCCTTCTCGTCCGGGGCAATCGCCGGTGGGCAGGCCGGCGCCGAGCGCCTCGGCCGGATCCAACCGCGCCTCCGCTATGCGGAGTTTTTCCTCGGCCGCGGCCGCCTCGGCCCGAATCGCCGCGCGGATCTCCTCGTCGTCCGCCGCCGCGTCTTCGTCCGCATCCAGCCGCATCTCCAGGCGCAGGCGCTTCTCATCGAGCGCTTCCTGCTCGTCCCGGAGCGCGGCCAGACGCCCGGCGTCCGACCGCCTGGTGACGACCGTTCGCAGGTTCCGGCCGGACCGGGTCATCGTTGTCTTTACCGTCCGCGTGAGGCCGTCTTCGTCTTTATCGGCCGCCGCATCGCGCTGGAGGTTTTCGAGCCAATCCTGCCGCGACAGCTCCCGCCAATGCAGGCCCTCCATGGCCTTCATCGCCGCCACGGCCTTGCCCAGGCAGGCAGCGTTGCGCTTCTGCGGCTCCGTGCGGACTGTGGTGGTCGTCGTCGGGCCGCCCTCGGCCGGTTCGCTCGTGACGACGGTCTGCGTCCGCCGATCGGCCTTGGAGCGGTTCCACTCCCGCAGGGCCCGCTGGTACAGCGACTCGTAGCGGGCTGCCAACTTGGCGGTCATCCGCGGGGTGCCCAGGGCCTTGGCGGCGGCCCGGCCCAGCGTCCGGTCGCGGAGCCACTGGCAGACGGTCGACTTGGCGATGCCCAGCGCGTCGGCGATTTCCTGGTAGGTGCGGCCCTCTCCGGCGAGTTCGGCGGCGCGGGGGAGCAAGGCCGCCTTCTTCGCCCGCCGCGCGGCGAGGTGGGCGTTGCCCTTCTCTGATGGTTCTGTTTTCATAGCAAAAAACTCCGGTAGTTACGGAATCACGGTGCGGCCGGGGCCTGGCGGGCAACCGCCCGAGCCATGGACTGCATATAGTATACACACGTTCATAGTTTGTGCAAGTGGCCCCCGCGCTACAAAATTTGGTATGGGACTAGCCGCGCGGATACCAGGGGTTGGGTCGGGCAGGGGGAAGCCGCGAATGCTCGTAATCCTGCCGACTGCCATCTGGGCAGTGACCTTGCATGCAGCAAATCCCGTGCCGAACCGCGTCCGAATGTAACTTTATTAATAACTCTCGATAACTAACCACACGTTTTCGGGTCCGCCGTGGGCCGCAACCGTGCGACTGCCGCAATGGCAGGATCGCGGCGGGCCCGCGCCGGCCTGGCAGCCAAAGTTGGCGGTTGGCGCGTCGGCTTGACGCAGATTGAGGAGTTAGGTAGAATTGCTGAAAAAGAGGGTGACATACAACGATGATGAGGCGCATGGATGCCGCGGCTAACCGACCCTGAGTTGCTGGCGCTCTACCTCGAAGCCCTCGACACGCATGCCTGAGCAAACGGAAAAACACGGCAAGGCCTTTCCCCGCACCTGTGTTGCGTGCGGGAAGGAGGCAGTCTCAAAGAAGAGACAACGGGAGGAAGTATATGACGGTAACCATCCTGCCTGTTCCCAGTGAGGAAGGGAAGCTTTCATTTCACGCGGTGTCCGGCGGCAAGTCGTCGCTCGGCAGGACGCCCGGAGAGGCGCTGGATGCCATTTCCGCGCAGTTGTCCGACGAGCAAGTGAACACGTTGGTCGTGGTGCAGAGTTTCCATCCCGATCGTTATTTTAGCGCCGCCCAACAGCGCCGCTTGACGGAATTGATGGAACGCTGGTCCCTCGCCGGGCAGCAGCGTGGGATCCTGCCGGACTCCGAGCAGGCCGAACTGGAGGCGTTGATTGAAATGGAGGTGCGCACCGCCGGACAGCGTGCCGCTGCCCTTGCCGACGAACTGCGCCGATGAACCCACAATACGCCGGAGTGGCCCGGCGGGCGGGCCACCGTTGCGAATATTGCCACGCAGCGGAGGTGATTTTCAATTTTCCCTTTGAGGTCGAACACATCCTCCCCCGCGCTTCAGGGCCCCAGGAGACGGAACCGGAACTGGCTCTGGCGTGCCGCTCTTGCAACGTCCACAAAGCGGCGCGGACCACGGGGACCGATTCGCTCAGCGGAGCGATTGTCCGCCTCTTCAACCCTCGCAGGGACCAGTGGGGCGACCACTTCCAGGCCGCTGCCGGCTCGGGCGAGATCCTCGCTCTGACGGCCATCGGCCGAGCCACCATCCAGCAGCTCAAAATGAACGACGAAGCGCAGAAAACAGCGCGACAGCAATGGGCACGGCTCGGCCTCTTCCCGTAGGATCGGCCCTAACCTCGAATCGTTAGTCCTCAAGCAGCGCACATGTATTCTTACCGCTTTAAGGCGCTAGCGCTGTTCGAGCGGAGCAGGGTCGCGGAGCGTCAGGGTCACAGAGCGCGGAGCGGAGCGTCAGGGCTTAAGCTTTGTACTTCGCATCGCAAAGTACAAAGCTAAAGCCTGATACTATCGTCATGCGGTCGGCGTCGAAGAACCAAGCGCAACGCCCACATTTCACCGAAATGAAGAAACCACTCCAATCCACAAAACTCCCGTTTGCGTTGCAGAATGACGTGCTGGTCCACGTGTCCACGGTCACAAGCGGCAGGAGACCCGATTGCCTTTGTCCAGAATGCGGGCATCCGCTCATCGCACGAAAAGGGCAGATCAAGCAGCACCACTTCGCCCACGATCCAGGCTCGCAGTGAAATCTGGAGTCGGCCCTGCACTGGATCGGAAAGAAATTGATTTTCGATGGCATTCAGACGGCGCTCAAAGAGGGCAAACCGATCGCCCTGACATGGCAATGCGCAGAATGTCCGGACCTGCATGAAGGAAATCCGTTTCGATCCCCGAGGCGTCAAGCGGGTGCCTGGAACAGCCGCCGGATCGGCGGCGGCATGACATTCCAAGCGGTCTCGTACGATTCTTCCAGGGCGCGCGCACGTGCCACTGGTCGCGAAGAAACAACGGCATGCCGGGCAGCCGATCGCCCACCGCCACCGGTTCCACGTAGGCCGTCTTGGTCGGCTCGCATTGGTACGCGGCCAGCGTCAGCGGCTTGCCGGCCGGCAACGCGAAAGGCTGCTCGGAGATCTCGTCCCAGATCAGCGGATGGAGCCCCTGCGGGTCGCGCACTCCGGGCGGAAACAAATCCACCACTAAAAGGTTCACCCCCTGCCGGATCAACTCGGCGGCCTTCTCCGCAAACGTCCGCAGGGCGTGCCGGCTGCTCTTGTTGCCGGGCGAGACGATCTCGATGACCGCCAGCACCTCGCCCAGGCCATGATGGATGGCCACGCGGTCCGCCATCCTGGCGTATCGTTCCTCTTCCGCTTCAAGCACGTAGGTCGCCTGCGGGCGGACCGCCGTGGCCGTTCCCCCGCCATTTACCTCCAGGCCAAAATCGCCCTCGACTTCCAAGGCCACAACGTCCGCCTCGGGCCGGCCAACGTACTGCTCGACCATGGCAAAACAGTTTTCGGGCAATCCCCCGGCGTTCAGGGCGTCGCATAGCGCAATCACCCAACGCTGGTGGAAGTTATGAAAAGTACCGGACGAAACCCGTGTCCAATCGTGAATCGGCATAGCGCGTCCTTTCCGGGCCAGCGTCTCGACCGGCCAGCGTTTATTATACTATATTATATTGTTCGCGTGCGGCAACGGATCGTAGACGTAGCGGAGCCGCACGCTGCCCGGTTTCTGCCAGTCCGCCGTCACTCCCGCGGGCTGGAACTGATCCAGCGCCCCCGGGACCAGCCACTTCGCCGGCAGCTTGCCGGCCTGCTCCTCGTCCAGCGGGAAGCATATATCGAAACGTTCCATCAGCCGCAGGAGGAACCGTGCGACGTCCTCCGTCTCCCCGGGAAGCGCCGCCAGGGCCTCGGCCAGGGTCAGCGTGCCGTCGCTGCCCGGGCCGTCCTTGGCGCGGAGCAGGTAGTATACGCCGTCGGTGACCCAGTGCGGATTGAGCACACCGACGCGTCCCGCAGCCCCATGGGGACGGCATGGACCGCGAGCCGCAGCCAGCCGAGGAGCCTGCCGCGCGCGGGTTGCGGCCTGCTGCGCCCCTCGACCGAAAATTCCGCTTCACGCCAGCGGCGAGCAAGTCGCGCTGCGGGTCGGGAAAGGCACGACCAGCACGGGCATCGTCAAGAACGGCCCAGAGACCTCGGCCAGCGAAAGCCACCCGAGGTGATGACGTTTATTGGACATAATCGGTTTCCGGATCGGCTGCGTGACGGCTAATACTGCCGTAACAACTCATCGAGGGCGTCCTCAACAACGTCCTCGGGAGACTGCGCTCGCTCCTTACGTGCTACCATCTCCAATAGCTGCGAATCGCTCAGCACCAGGACGATCGCGTTTGAGTCCCGAAAAACCCTTACTTGTGTCCCAGCGACCGCGGCTTCTGCGCCGAATCTGCTCACGACTAGGATGAATCGCCCAAGGGCCCTGTTCGCATACTTATCCACGTCGGATATGACCGTCCCACCCACGGGATCGCCGTGGTTCTTGCAGTCAACAATAACGATAGCGGCGCCATACTGATGGAACACTCGATCCCACAGAGGTCGAGCCCTGCGGTTGCGAAATAGAACATCCCGACGCTGCTTCCCGTCCAGGGTCCGTTCTTGGGGCCTTGGTTCCCCCAGCGACTCGGAGAACAAATAGGAAAAAACGTCGATGACTAACCGCTCGTAGTCTGAAAAATACTCCTGCCCTGGCGGGCATTCTTGGAGTCTCCTGCGGAACTCATCGAGCCGTCCCGTTTTCAGCGATAGATCCGGCTGAGAACGTCGGCGGAGTTCCTCGACTGCTGCGGGATACTCATCGAAGTAGTTTCGCAAAACTTCCGGATGCCGGCTCACCAGGGAATTCAAGACAGCCCTGTCCCAGATCCGAACACGAGGATTATCCTCTACGAGGTATCTGCCGATCGAGGTAACATCATCGGTAGTGACCAAGCAGAGCAGGTCAATGGGCCTGCCTTCGATACGGGAAACCGCTTCGCGCAAGTATACAACAGAAACTCGGTGCTCGCGATATAGCTTGAACTCGAACGCCCAATTTTCGAAGCGACGGAATCCGGCCGGTTCCAGCAACAAAACGCGGCCAACAGCATCGAACCCGTGATCCACCTCATGTGCTCCATGCGCCGGCTGACCGCCCACTATCCCTTCTGCGGTAAGAAGTTGTCTGCAAACTGCGCAAAATGTGACTTCATTTGGAATCGCAGAAATCCAGAAGTGCTCCAGCACCCAATCTAGTGCCTTGTCACAGCTTACTTTTGGGATAGACCGACTTGAGTTTGCATCGGGCATCGTCAATTTTCATCTGCCAATCGACACCGCGTTGGGTACCGTTGACGTCGTCTGACCACGCACGAATCTGTTCGCGAAGCGATTTCAGATCACCTATTCGGCGATCCCCAATGGACTGACTTGTCATTGAGCTAAGTTCGTTCTCAGCAATGTTCAGCCAACTCCCGTGCTTGGGCGTGTGGCAGAATTCGATGCGGCGAACGTACTGGCGTGCTTTAGCTGGCGCGAATGCTTCGTAGAACGCACCTTTGGTATGCGTGTTCAGGTTGTCACTTACCAAAATCACTTTGTCGCACCTCTTGTAGCGACCGTCCAGCAGTCTCGCCATTTCGAGTGCCCAATCAACTTTCGTTCTCGACTGACGCGCGGTCGCCATTCGCCAACCTGCGAGGGGTTCCGTAAACATGAAAATACTCGCTGTCCCTGCACGCTCGTACTCATAATCGACGCGCCGAGGATGTTTCGCGGTAGCCTCGATTGGCTTTCGGGTCTCCTTGACCAACTGCACTGGCTGTTCATCCATACACAGTACCGGATGCGTCGGATCATACGGTTTTGCGTATATTTCTAACACTTCTTCCATGTTGGCCACAAATTCGGCATCAGCTTCCGGCGGAATGACCCAGTATTCAATCTTTCGATTCGTCATCCCGTTTTTTTTAGCGTACGCCGCACGGTTTCGTAACTGACCGCATCGACGATTTCCAGCTCAACAACCCTGCGAGCAAGCAGTCGGAGTGTCCAGTTGGCATAGCCTTTCGGTGGTGGGCCAAGGCGAGTGGCGATGATTTTCGCCTCTTGCTCTCCATCAAGTAATTTCTCGGTGGGCGGCTTGGCACGTTTCTTCCCTTCCAGAGTCTCTTGAAAACCGGATTCCACAAATCGTTGCCGAATTATCTCGACTGTCTGGCGACGACAACCGAAAGCCTCGGCAATGCGACTGTCGTTCCAAGCAGGACCGTCCGCATCCGCCTTCAACAATACCTGGGCGCGTCGCACCTTCTCGCCGCTGCCCTTAAGCTTCTTGACAACCTCCCGTAACGTGTGGCGTTCTTGTTTCGACAATCGTACGATATACATCTTCTGCACGGGGCACCTCCTTGTTCCCCGCACCTTCGCAGAAAAACCCCCAACGACCAATCCCAATTTTTAGCTGTGACAAGGCACTAGGGCATCCCGCACACCGTATAAATGCGATTCCTCCGAGTCGTATTTCCGCAACTTAAAATCGAAGCAGCATACAGGCGCTTTCAATCGCCCGGCTATTTCACATATGTTCGTGAGGGGAGGATCAAAATCCTGGAAACGCCGGACGTCAACTTCCGGGCAAAGGTCGGGGCGATGGGCGATCAAAACACCATTCGGCCCGAACCGCACCACGGTCGTATGGAAAGGATAGGATGAATAGAATGGGATCGAACCCGCCAAGCGTGGGAAGAATTCCTCGACTGTCTTGCGAAAGGACCTAATATATCCCCCGACGTACTCGACGAGCGTGGCATCCGAAATGTTCATTTCGGCGATACCTTCAGGGACGCCCACATCTTGCTCCAACTCTTCCGATCCTGAAGTGAACGGTGAATAGGCTTTCATGTTTGCCTCCTACCACCTCGCCAGTTTTGCTGGCACAAAGTTCGTCACCGTAACCGGGAACATCCGCGGCTGCGGGTCGGCGGAAAAGAACAGGTGACACCTGCAAAATCTGGGGTGCATGCACAAGTTAGGAAATACTGAGATTTCGTCCGAAATCGGGGGACACGTTACCGGTTTTCCATCGAACCTCGAAAAGCCCGAAAAACCAGTATCGTGTCTTGATTTCAGAAAAAACGCCACGAGGCCAAAAGAGCCAGAACGACGTACGAGGGCGTTGCTACCGTTTGTGCGTTCCAAGGCGGCGCAGACCGCTTTTCCGCCGCTTCATTCTAACTTCTGTGGTTCGCTTTTGCACACCACGGTTCCGTCGCCCCAGTTGTGGTACGCGGAAACGCCCCCGTCCTGCGAGATGACAAACGCGAACGAGTGGGGCACGCGTCTCACGTATGACATGGCGGAGTGGTGGCGTGCTCCACGATTCACACAAGCTTTTGCTTCCGGTATCTCGTGGCCGTTGCCGTCCACGAGACGGGCCTGAACTATCCCTTCCCGATCCTTGGAGATTATCGCGTTGAATGCGACCACGTTGCAGCGGTAGTCCATCACGATCGCACCATCCATTCCGGCCAAGTGCGCGATCGATCTGACGCAGTTCTCCAGCATTGTCACGTCCGACGCGATTGTCAGCTTTTCGGCCTCTTCAGCAGAATTCGTGGGTGAATTTTGGCTCGGGAAGCTCTCCGAGTGTGTGATATAGGGCGGTTTCGATGCCTTCGTAAGTGCGGAAACCATAGGCTTTTCTGGTAGTCAGTTTCGCTTTGTTGTTCAACCCCTCGACGGCGCCGGCCGAAATGGAGCCGCGGGCACGGAACCAGTTGAGGATCAGGTCTCGGTGCTCGCAGAGGGTCCCAACGACCTTCTTCATCGGTTCGATCCTGGTCCGCAAGGTTCGCGTACACCATTGGTCCAAGAACTTTCCCGCCCAGCCCGCGCTGGTGTATTCCCAAAACCGCTGGAAGTCCTCCCGCAACAAATAGCTTCGCACGCTTTTGAGATTGTAGCGGAGCAACTCCGCCAGCTTGACGGTTTGTTTATCGGTCAGATTCTCCGGGCGTTTCAACAGGCACCACCGCGAGTTTGTCAGCACTGGCTCGTAACCGTCCTGCTTCAAACGACGGGCCTCCTCCCGACGAACTTCGTCGATTGCCTCGTTCATCTTCTTCATGATGTGAAAGCGATCCAGGACGTGGACAGCCGTCGAGAGTTGCTCCGCAATCACGTTCATGTAGGCCCGGCACATGTCGCTACAGACGAAGCGGATCGCCAGGCGAATCTCCTCCGAGAGAATCTGGAAGAAGCCTCGCAGGCTTTGTTCGGTTCGGTCCTGGGCGATCCACAACAACCGCTTCATACCTTCATCAATTTGGTAAACCAACGTCAGGTAATGATGCCCTCGGTGCCACTGGATCTCGTCCACGCCGATGGCCTCGATGCCGCTCAAATCTCGGTGTGCCAGACCCCACGAAACCGCGTGTTTTACCGAGCGAAACACATCTTCCCAACTGACCCAGAAGGCATCAGCGACCTCCTGCCAGGAAAGCCGTTTCGCCCAGCGGGCCAGGAACCAGCGAAAACTAGTCGTCAGCGTGCATTTTCCTTCCCCCCACGGCACCTGCTCGACCGTCACTCCGCACCGCGGGCAGTCCACCCGCCGCATCGCATAGACGAAGAACACGGCAATCTGCCAGAGGGGTACGAACTCGAACCGCCGTGGCGGCAGTCGGTCGTAGCCCGGTCCCTTGCGGCCACAACTGGAACAGATCGGCCGACTCTTGGCTCGCGGCACAATCTGCACTTCGATCGTCGGTCGGGCGCCTTTTCCACCCATTGAACTTTCCCGTAAACAAAAGGCTTGTAACGTTCGACGCGATTGAGGATACTTTTCAGTTGCATCCTGTGCTGGCTCCAGGGAGATGGTTGGTGTGGTAACCCCATCTATACCTGGAAACCTCGCAGGATGCATCTTCTTTTCTTGGTCCTGTGCAGCTACAATCCTTCTTGCCTGGTGAAGCGGAGTCGGGCTCTGCGGGGACGCAACCCGACAAGGAATAGCCAGGTCAGGACGGGTAAATGACCCGTAGGCCCTGGCGACTTCATGCCGCCAGGGCAACTTTTCATCTCCCTCATTTATTTGTCCTGCCATCCCTCAAAAATCCAATCCCGGCACTACCAACAAACCTCGCACTACGCACTGACTCTTACCCATAAATTCTGCGGAAGACCCGCTTTTCGGGGCTTGCCATCCGCTGGTGTTGCCAAAGGAGAGGGTGTACTATGCCGCCTGATTCGGCAAGAAGCGTTTTCATGTCGCTCCAATATCGAATTAGGAGGTCGTGCAGGAGCCGGCACTCTAGCTGGCGGACCGGGAAAAACTCCTCCAGGTCAGGGCATTTAGTCGCAAGCAGCATTCCCCCGTGCCCCAGCGTGGCTATCGCTTCGACGATGTCGCTAAAAATCCTCTTCAACGACTGTTTGGTGCCGGTTGTTTCCTCCGCAAGCTCCGCGGCTACCAAGTCCGCGAGTAAATTCATCACGTCCGAATCCTGAAGCGGAATCTCCTTACGGATCTCACCGGCCTTATAAACCAGTGCGATGCTGCAGCTCGACATCTCGACGTGGCCCGGACCTCGGACCACTAGCTTGAGCGGATTAGCGGCCGACGGCCAACCGTACCCGTACTGCCTAAGCTCGTCGAGCATGGTGACGTGGATGCCACCGAGCAGCAACTTGCCCTGAGAGCTGAGGACGCAAAGGTGGCTACCGGGTGCGACTGCGTGCGCCAACTTCGCTATGTTTTGCGCCGTTGGTAGGAAGTCCCCTTTCTCGGCGAAGGGAAAAATAAGTTCTTTCCCGAAATCCGCGCGATAGCCCATAATGGAAACTCTCGGAAAGCGCCCCTCGTCCGCGGTCATGCTCGCGAAGCAGACTGCTTTCACGAAGTCCTCCACCGCAGCCTCCGGAAGATCAAGCTTGAAGTCCCACCGCGCAGATTGCTGGGAGTCGCTGAACAACCTTGCTGCCCGCTTTGCAAATTCGCTGATGTCGTGCATTTTGCCACATTTCGTGCTTTAATCGACGTTCAAGGGATTTTTCGCAGCGAATGCCTATTTTGACTGTATTCACTATTTCCGTTGATTGATCCTCAAAGGCGCCAAGCGGTTACACGATTTCCAATGGTACGCATAAGCAAGTTCGTTACGCTGTGAAATGCGATCGCTCCTGCGTTTGATGTAGTCGGGGGATCCGCAATCGAGGGCGCGGCATAACAGCGCTGCAATAATGTCGCGGATCCTCGGGACCGTCAGAGCCGGTGTGTATTTTTTTTCCCCGAAGGTCTTCTTGGGTTAGGAACCAGGCCGCCAGCAGCGAAAGTGTTTGATGGTGATACCAACCGATCCAGTTACGGACCTGATACTGAGCCAACCCCGCGTCGCTCTTCGCCCGCTGGAGGCATTCCTCGATCCGATGCTCAGCTTTGGCTACCCGCGCGAACTCTGCCAGAGACGTCTCGGGCGCGGCGTTCGAGAGATAGTAACCGTGCTTCATCGTTCCGTCGCTTTGCTCTTCCCGCAGAACCACCAACATCTCTTCGGGACCGTTGCGACGCCGATCGGTCTTCGCCTGGATACGGGTCTTCACGGCCTTCACGACCAGTGGACCTCGCGACCCATCGCGGACATCGATCGTCGTCCAGGCACTCTCCGGCAATGCCTCGCGCCAGCGATCGACACGCTTGAAGGGAACCTGAGGATGCGGTCCGCGACCACTGTACTCCGGCGGCGGTGCGTCCAGATCTCTCACCAGCGTGTTCGATGGTACGGCCAGCAGATACTGTTCTCCCAAAGTCCGCAAATCCCGGCGAAATGCCGAGCTGCGCCCCATTTCGTCGTCGCCTGCGATCCAGGAGTGAGGCAACGTCGTCCGGTGTTGACTCAGCATCTCCAAGGCCAGGGCATGCCGTGTCTGGAAACGGGTGTCATCGGGAACACCGCACTTCGCCCGCCGTTTCTTGTCCTTTGCCCACTCCTTGGTCAGATACAGCCGCACGTCCACCAAGGCATGCTCCTTGCGCGAAACGTAACCCAGGTAAATGCCCACCTGGCAGTTCTCAATCTTCCCCAGTCGGCCACACCATTGTCGTGCCACGCCAACCGAGGACTTGCCTTGTTTCTTGAAGCCCGAGGGATCGAAAACAAGCACGCCATCCGACTCGCCCAACTCCGTGCCCACCTGCCGCGCCAACTCCTCGATCAGCAGACCGTCGTCCCAAAGCAACTGCCCAATAAACTTCTGCAGCGCTTGCCGATCCTGATTATGAAAATAGGCGATGGTCTCAGCGTTCTTCCGCTTCACGTCCGAGAACAACCCGGACACGTATTCCCAGACGTGCCGTTCCTGCTCCGTGCTCTCCATGATCGCCGCAAAGGGTTCGATAAACCGTTCAAGGCGATCCGTCATCCCTTCAGGTATTCGGGGATCCAGGACCGCACCCTCCAAAAGTTCCTCCACCCGCTGCTCAAATCGCCGTTCCATCGGCTCCTCCTTTCCTTGATATACAAACGAAGGAAAGGCTTAATACCAAATGGCTTACAAACGATCAATACCAGGATACAGTCGAAGTAGGCACACAATGAGGACCTCCGATCTCCGGAAATTACACGGCCCCCGGCGTCGCGGAGTGGGCTGGAGATTTCGATTCGTGAATCAAGGTCAATCATGGGAAAGAAGAGATGGCCGGCGAAACTGATAGGGCAGGCAAGGGGGACAGCCGCGATTTTGAGCGCGTCCGCGCCGTCCTCCATCCGGCCTCCGGCCCGTTGGATTGCGCGACGCATGCGCCACCCCGCGGTACCGCATTGTAAACGTGCGGGGCGTGCTCCGTCAATGGGGCGGTCAGGAAAGGTCCCACGCCCGCGGGGTATTGGTAGAGGGCGTTGGCCCGGATTATCCACGCGCCGGGCCGGTCGGCTCAGACTGCGCCACTTTGCAGTTCTCCTGCTCTATGGGCACAGACAGGATGCCAGCGTATAAAAAAGGCAGCCTGGAGGCGATACTCTCCGCGCGTCCCAAAATCTTCATTTCGTATTTTCGTACTTTCGCGCTTTCGTGATTCCCTTTGGGGCCTCAATCCGCGGACCTCCGGCCGCACGCCGATTACCGCGCCGCTGACGTGCCCCGTGCTCTCGGCGCAGTCGGCCGGCAAGCGGTCGATCATCCTCCGCTATCGCGACTCGGCCAGCGGGGTCTCCAGCAAGGCCAAGCCGCCCGGCGTGACCGCCTGCCAGATTTTCGCCGCCGCCGCGCCCACGCCGATCACCGACCCCACGCTCTTGCCGTTGAAAGTGCTGGCCACGAAATCGCCGGTCGTCGTACACTTCGACGCCTCGGAGGCCAACCTGCCGGCCTACTTCGCTGCGCGGTGGGGCGTGCAAGCGCGCGGCGTCTCGTGGCTGGTCGCCGATCGTGAGCTTTACGGTTCCGATCGGCGGATGACCCGTGCCCTGCTTTCTGAAAAAGGCGCACGGCAACTCCCGCATGACAGCCTCAGAGCGGGAACTGGCGGGCACTTTCCACTTTGCCGTGAAAAGTTGCAAGTGCGGGCCTGCCCCTGACCGCCGCCGCCCGAAGGCCCGCGAAGCGGCCGGCCGGGAAGCCCGCCCGGAAAGCGGCTCATTTCTGGCCCTCGCGGCGGAGTTCTTCGACCTCGGCGGCGCGCTTCTGCGCCTCGGGGTGCGCCAACTCCCGCAGGTAGTCCACGTAAACCTGCATCAGGGCGAGGCCCCGCTCCCGCTCGCCGTGCTTGACGAGCGCGTGGCCCAGGTTCCAGGAGGCGTTGGCCTCCCCCTGCCGGTCGCCGATCTCGCGGACGATGGTCAACTGCTGCTCGTAGCACTCAATCGCCTTGCGGGGCTCGCCCAAGTCTTTGTAGGCGACGCCCAGGTTGCCCAGGGCAATGCCCTCGCCACCGGGGTCGCCGATCTCGCGCGCGATGGCCAAATGCTGCTCGTAGAACTCGATCGCCTTGCGGGGCTCGCCCGAGGCGGCATAAGCGAGGCCCAGGCTGCCCAGGGCGTTGCCCTCGCCGCGGCGGTCGCCGATCTCGCAGTCAATGACCAGGGCCTGCTCGATGAACTCGATCGCCTTGCGGGACTCGCCCAAATCCTTATAGGCGATGCCCAGGCTGCTGAGGGCGTTGCCCTCGCCGCGGCGGTCGCCGATCTCGCAGTCAATGACCAGGGCCTGCTCGTAGAACTCGATCGCCTTGCGGGTCTCGCCCAAGAGGGTGTAGGCGTTGCCCAGGTTGCCCAGGGCGTTGCCCTCGCCCCGGCGGTCACCGATCTCGCGCGCGACGGTCAACTGCTGCTCGTAGAACTCGATCGCCTTGTGGGGCTCGCCCAAGCTCTTGTAGGCGATGCCCAGGTTGCCCAGGTGGTTACCTTCGCGGCGGCGGTCCGTGAGGCGGCGGGCGGAGGCCACCGCGGCCAGGAGCCACTCGATCCACTGGCGGGGATGGAGGCGGAGGGCGAGCACGTAGACGCCGGCGTTGGGGTAGTCGTTGGCCAGCCGCGCCGCGGCGTCGCTCGTCTCGGCGTGGCGGGCGGACCACGCCTGCCCCGCTTCGATGTTGGCCCGCTCGCGGTCGAAAAGCGCCACCCCGGCCGCAATGTTTTCATTGCCCTTTAGGTAAAGCTCGTTGGCCGCGGCGAGGAGGGCGTAAAAATGCGCGGCGTGGCGACCCTCGGCGGGCAGCCGCTCGCCGCCGTGGGCCGGGTCGTCGAGGCGGGCCGCGGCGAACAGCCGCGTGAGGTCGTGCAGGCGGTAGCGTCCCTCCTGCTGGCCGAACTCGACGAGGCTGTAGCGGAAGAGCGTGCCGAGCTGGGCCTTGCCCTCGTCGCTGCAGACTGCCGCTGCCGCCGCGGCGTCGAAATCGGCGGGAAAAACGGCCAGGGCGCGAAAAACCCGCTGGGTCTCGTCGGGAAGCTGCCGGTAGGAGAGGTTCAACGACGCCTCGACGCCGATCTCGACCCCCTCCGTGCCGATCGTTTTGAGGCGGTCCGCCTCGACCGACAGGTCGCGAAGATAGTCGGCCGGGTCGATGTCGCAGCGGACCTCAAGCAAACTGGCCGCCGCGCGGGAAGAATAAAAGGTGACAGCGAAAGCGCCGGTCAAAACCGGCATGGAGTAGCGGATGAAAGAGCCGCATGGAAAAGGAATAGCGAACCATTCCAACCCTGAGTCATGCGCCGGCGGTGGCAACACCGCGGGTGAAGCGTTGACAAGGGCACACGCAGGCCAGCCATTGAGCTCCGAAATCATTCTTCCGGCGTGCCGACCTTGTGCTGTCAATGGGGAAGGCCACACCCTACGCGACGACCATCGCAAGTCGCGCAGGGACGCCGCGGAGTCGAAGAACCTGAGCATGCGTGGAAACTCTTTGCACGGGAACCGGGAGACCCTGGAGACTCCCCCGCCGGATTCCGGCGAGGGACGGTCCGCGAAGGCTTATAGCCGCACGGCGGACACGCACGTTTCCGGGGAGTCGGATGGCCCCATAGTACCCAAGAAGCGGGCGAACAATGCCGGCCTGAAGGCGGTGGCGGAGTCCGTGGAGGGAAGGGGGCCAACCAAGAGGAACGCCGAACGAACCTTACTCTTGCCGGACACAGAGCCGGGAACGGGTGGAATCGGATCGCGGGGCGTACGAGCAGGGCAAAGCGGAGATCCCGCCGGAGCCCTGGTCGTAATTACTCGAGGTAGGAGCCGTATGAAGTAGTGCTTCACGTACGGATCTGTGCGGGGGGCCGCCCGCAAGGGCGGTCCCTACCGCGACCACCAAATTTGGGTAATATAGGCATGATATTCAGCGACAGCAACTTGGTTTCCATCACCGACCCAGACGGCTATACCGCTCGAACCGCCTGCGAGGCCCTCGGAGGCGGAAAAGGAGTATACGCCGGGGTGAGAGAACTTGCGCAGCATGAAGTTAATTCCGTTTTCGTTGCGTTGACCGGCAACCGATTCTTCACGCCGCTCATCGCACCCCTTGACGCCGCAGCCATTCGTCGGCCCACGAGGCATCGGCGGGCGTCAGCGGCGGGCGCGGCGGAGCGCGATAGTCGATCCTTGTGTATCCGCCCTTGTCGTAACATTGATCCAGAATCGCTTGGAGGTCCAGGACTACGTCGGCGTCGGTCTCTCGCAGAGGCACGCGGATGACCGGCAATCGCTGCGGCAAGGCAGTGGAGTAGATCTCGGCCCAACCCCGTTTCCAGCCCCGGGAGACGCAAACCATGTAGGTTGCGCGGCGATGCGGCGGAATGAGCGTTTGGGAGGCGGCCAGGGACCGCGTGCCGGAGCGGGTCAGATCAATCTCCACCAGGCTGGCATGGCTGGCGAGCACCTCGCGCTGCTTCTGCAGGTACTGGTCCTGCCCGTCGCCCGGTATCTTGTTCGTGGGGCTGAGGAATTCGATGACGCTCACGACACGGTTTCCCGCCTCGGTGTCCACGATCTCGATGTACCCTTGGGACGCGGGCTCGCGCTGGATTTGCACGGGAAGCGGTTCGGCCACGGCCACGCCACCCTCCGGCGGAACTTCCGTGGGCTCGCCCTGGGCCTGCTCGATCACGAAGACTTCGGGGTAGATCTCGCGCGGACGTTCTCCCTCTTCCCATTCCACGAACACGCGCTCTTCGATGCGGGCCCACAGTTCGCGGGGCAACTTGCTGCCAAGCAAGTCGGCCGTGTAGGTGATCAGGCGGTGATGCATGTCCCGCCAATGCTGCTCGAGGTAGGGATCCATTCCGGGAAACGGACTTTTCACGAACAATTCTCCAGCACCGTGTCGAGGTTGGGAAGATGATTCTTCCGTTTCTTATTGTACTCCGCCTTGCAATCGTTTGAAAGCGAGTTCACATTCGCAGAGACAGTACGTCATTATAAGGGCCAGGGCGGCGGGGCCGGGCGGCGGGGCCGCATTCGCAGAGACAGTACGTCATTATAAGGGCCAGGGCGGCGGGGCCGGGCGGCGGGGCCGGCGGCGGGGCCTGACTTTAACTGCTAACTGGCGGGATTAACTGGCACGATGGGCCGGCCGCGATTTTAGCGGGAGGAAGGACTCGGCCGTCACCGAGCGCTCGGCGACCGGCCGCGAGAAGCCGCGGGGCACCCGGTACTCCGGGTCGGCCTGGGAACCGCTCGTCATAGACCTGCTAGCCGCGTCTGGCGTTATTTGCCTCTTCGACAAGCTTCTCGTATTCCTCGCTCATCGCCTGGGTGAGCGCGTATTCCGACAAATCTTGGTATCCATACCGAATCAGGACGTTAATGATGTCGCCTTTGTCTTGATGCGCCTTCCTATCGTTGGAGACTGCTCTGCCCAACTTCATAGCAATGATTCCGGCTGGCGTAACCATGGGGACGGCCCGACCGAGCATCCGTTGCGTCGTGGCGGTAGCCAACGCGCGTAAAGCGGTAGGCTTGGGGCAATCAAGATTCCCCGACTCCCAATTCAGGACATCGATCTCGCCGCCGGAGAGATGTTTGAGCTTACCGCCTTCCGCGCGAAATTTACGGCTTCGCAACAAAGCGGATAGGGCGCTGCTTCTGTCAGCCGCCACAACATCGACAGCTTTGGTAATTCGCGGCTCTACCAGTTGATTGATGACCGTACCGCCGCAAAATGCCCAACGGCTGTTAGCGAGAGCTTCCGCGGCATCAAGGGCCGCCATGGATAACGGCGGCAGGTCAAACGATTCGCGTAGAGAGTCGCACAAGTAGCCTCTGACTGATAGGAAAGTTGATTTCCCTCACGACCCTGATTGTAGCCAGAGAGGACCGGCCAATCAAGGGGGGCAGCGGCTGATTGGGGTGGGCCGAATGCTTGATTTCCTCCGTCAGCAAGCCCTGCAGGATGGGGCTATCAGGCAAATAAATAGTGATCCGTTGCTTGACATCGCGACAGTAATCTTTGCGGGGCGACTGGCAATCCATTGGCCCATCGGTTATGCTTTTCCTGGGCTGCTCGGAGTGGCTGGGCGTCCGAAATCTCTTTTCCTTCGGGAGTGACAACATGAGGACAATCTTTCTTTCAGCGGCGATTTTGGGAGTCTGCTTTATAGCAGCGAGTCTGCCCCGCAAGGCATCGGCGGGAGAGGGAAAAGAGGCCGGTTTCGAGAGCATCTTCGACGGCCGGACGCTCAAGGGCTGGCACGCCAGTGCGCAGACCGGCCACAGCCGCGCAAGCGGCAATAAGTCGGGCGGACGCTGGGTTGTCGAGAACGGCGCCATCGTCGGCAGCCAGGACATCCCCGGCAACGGCGGCATCTTCCTCACCGACGAGCAGTTCGGCAACTATGAGGTCGCGCTGGAGATGAACAACGATTTTGGCCCGGACAGCGGGCTGTTCCTCCGTTGCGATGAGAAGGGCACCTGTTACCAGGCGATGATCGACTATCACGTCGGCGGCAATTTGATGGGGCTCTACGGCGAAGGAGGCCTGGGGGCCAAACCGCATGTCCGCAACTTCACCTTCCTTGACCGGCCCGACCACATCGTGCTCGTCAGCGAAATCAAAGGCGTGCCGGTGCCGGTGCCATTTCCGATGCCCCTGGAGGACTGGCCGAAGTTTTGGAAACACGGCCAGTGGAACGAGTTGCGTGCCCGGATCGTCGGCAACCCGCCGCATATCACGACCTGGATCAAGGGCGTCAAGTTCATGGACTGGACCGAGAGCGAGAAGCGTCATCCCGATAAGGGCGGCATCGGACTGCAAGTTCATGGCGGCGGCGATTTCACCAAGCAGTTTGTTCGTTACCGCAACATTCGCATCAAACGTCTCGACGATTCCAAGTGACCACGGACAAGGGAGCAACACAACCCCCGGAGGTGAAACATGAGTCAAGCGATCTGTCGCTGGGGAATCTTGGGCGCTGCGGATATTGCCCGCAAGAACTGGCTAGCGATCCGCAACGCGGAGAACGGCGCGTTGACGGCCGTGGCCAGCAGGGACCCGCAGCGCTGCCGGCGTTTCATTGCCGACTGCCAGCGCCATGCCCCCTTCGACCCTCCGCCGCAGGCCTTCGGCAGCTACGAGGAGTTGCTGGCCAGCGACAAGGTGGATGCCGTGTACGTTCCCTTGCCGACCGGCATCCGCAAGGCGTGGCTGATCCGCGCCGCCGAAGCGGGGAAGCACGTGCTGTCGGAAAAGCCCGTCGGAGTGACCGGCGGCGACGTGCAGGAGATCCTGGCCGCCTGCCGCCGCAACGGCGTGCAGTTCATGGACGGGGTGATGTTCATGCACAGCCGGCGGATGGACCAAATCCGAGAGGTTGTCAATGACGGCGAGAGCATTGGGCAGATCCGGCGGATCGTCTCCCAGTTTTCCTTCGGCGCGACGCCGGAGTTCTTCCAGGGGAACATCCGCACCCACAGCGGGCTGGAGCCGCTGGGCTGCCTGGGCGACCTGGGCTGGTACTGCATCCGCTTTACCTTGTGCCTGCTCGACGGGAAGTTGCCGGCGCGGGTCTGCGGCCACCTGCTGGCCAGCCACGGACGGCCCGACAGCCCCGCCACGGTTCCGACCGAGTTCTCGGCCGAGCTGTTCTATCCCGAGGGGGTGTCGGCCAGCCTGCACTGTTCTTTCCTGGCGGAAATCCAGCAGTGGGCCAACGTCAGCGGGACCAAGGGATTCATTTACGTGCCGGACTTCGTATTGCCCCACTACGGCGCCGAGGCCGGCTTCGAGGTCTCCAATCCCGTCTTTCACGTGGCGGGCTGCGATTTCAACATGGAGGACCACCGGCGGCGAGTGGCCGTGCGCGAGTACAGCAACAGTAGCCCGAACTCCCAGGAGGCGAACATGTTCCGCAAATTCGCGGCATTGGCCCTCTCGGGCAGGCCGGACGAGTCCTGGGGCGCCATGGTCCTGAAGACCCAACAGGTGTTGGATGCCTGCCGGCAGTCGGCTGCGTCCGCAGGGCGGGTAGTCGAGCTGGCTACGCTACGGCCTTGAGCTTTACAACTTGGTTAACCTCGGGGAAACACGGAAGCTATTTTTCGGCCGATGCTAAATGGTCTATTTCAGGAATAATGTCGGGGTTACTAACCGCAAGCGAGTAGGCTGCTCTTGCCGAACCGGAGCACCGGGTACCCCGGATCTGGTCCCACCCTGATCTTATCCCTGACATCATTTGCGAAGGAGACGACTAAGCCCTTGCGGCGGGCGGGCCGCGACGTTAACCTGTATGCGTGTTCTGACGGCAGGCGAAGGATTCGTGCCAACTCCGCCTGCGACCCGCAATCGGCACTCCATCGGTGTCTTATGTTCCATGCAATCCGCAAAAATTCTGGACTCTGGACTCGCCGCCGTATGCTCAAGGCGGCAGGCGCCCTGACGGTCGGGGCGACTTTGGCAAAGATCACCACAGCGGAAGCCGACGACTCCGCCGCCAAGCCGCTGGGCGCAGCCGGCGACGGGCCTGCCAAGAAGGAGACCCCGCTCATCCAAATCGGCATCTTCCTGGGAACGTTCGGGCGGCCGACGCTGGAGGCGCGGTTGGATGCCGTGAAGGCCTGCGGGCTGGATTGCGTGCAACTAGGCATGGATTTTGCCGGCCTGGCGGATATGCCCGATAGGATCCCCCCGGAAATTCCCGAGCGGATTCGCCACGCGGCGTCGGTGCGGGGGATCGAGATCGCAGCGGTGCAGGGCACCTTCAACATGAGCCATCCCGATGCCGAACTGCGCCGCGCGGGTGTGCGTCGATTGGGAGTGCTGGCCGCGGCCTGCAAGGCGCTGGGCACGTCGAAGATCCACATCTGCACGGGCACGCGCGATCGCGGGAACTTATGGCGGCATCATCCCGACAACCGTTCGCCCGAGGCCTGGCGACATGGTGGCTTGCGTCCGGGCGGCCGTGGAGATTACCAAGCCTTTCGGCGTGACCTTGGGATTCGAGCCGGAGGTCAATAATGTGGTCGATTCGGCGCAGAAGGCCCGGCGACTGCTGGACGAGATCGGCTCGCCGCACTTGAAGGTCACGATGGATGCCGCCAATCTGTTCCATGCCGGCGAATTGCCGCGTATGAGCGAAATACTGGACGAGGCGTTTGCCCTGGTGGGCAAGGACATCGTCATGGCGCATGCCAAGGACCTGACCCACGACGGCGACGCGGGCCATGAGGCGGCGGGGACGGGAAAGCTGGACTACTACCGCTACCTTTCGCTGTTGCACGCCTACGGGTTCAAGGGGCCGCTCTTGCTGCACAGTCTGAGCGAGGCCCAGGCGCCCCGTTGCGTGGCCTTTCTCCGCGAGAAACTTGCCCGCGTGGCCGCCGCATCGAAGTCCGGTCCAAAATAACCTTGCACGATTCTGGGAGGATTTGCTCCCGGCTGTAGGGTGGGACAAGGTTGCGGTGGGTTGGTGGGACTGGCGCAAACCGGCCAGACCGTCGACCGAAGTCCCACCGACACACCGGTTTGCTTGTCCCACCCTACACTGACGAAAAGGAGAGTAAAGAACCATGCCAATCGAAGTTCGTAAACCTACTGCAGAAGAAGAAGCCCGCATGCGGGCATGTCCGATTTGGGAGAAGGAGCCGTCGCAGTTTCCCTATCACTACGACGAGAAGGAAACCTGCTTGATCCTGGAAGGTGACGTGACGGTCGAAGGCGGCGGGCAGAAAGTCGGCTTCGGCCCGGGCGATTATGTGGTCCTTCCCGAAGGGCTGGATTGCACCTGGACGGTGAAGAAGGCCGTCCGCAAGCATTATCAGTTCGGGTGAAGTGGCGCATGCCAGCCTCGCAGCAAACATGCCCGGGCACCATGTACTCATGGTCGGCGGCCGGTTGGGCTTTTTCAGACTGCGCCGAGTCTCTAACGGCCGCGTGAAGGCATGCCACCCTGAAGTCAGCAAAACGCCCCCGGCCTTCTTGCGGAGACCGGGCGCGGCGTTTACAACTCGACCTTCTCGACTTCGGCCACGAACCGGCCGCCGTCGTCGGTCGAACCTTTATTTTCTACAGCCACTTCGTCCGCACGGGGAGATGCACGATGGCGTTGGCCTGGGACATGCCCTTGACCTGCAGCGCATCGCTGTCCCACTCGATCGTGGAGAAGGTGTTGGGGCTCGGATGGAGACGGATGGCGAGCATGCCTACCATGGCGAGTTCGGCGACCATGGCGGCGGTCTCGAAGCCCTGGAAGGTCTTGGGGCCACCCTTGCAGGCCGCCAGCCACTCACCGTGGTGGCCGGGCGTGCGCGGCAAGGTGACCGGCACCGGCTTGCAGCCCGGGTGGTCCAGCACGCCGCGGAACTTGGCGTCCTCCTTGAGCTTGACGACGCCGTTCACGCCCCAGCAGTCGGAGCTAAGCATGCCCTTTTCGCCGACGAACAACACGGCGTTGCCCGGCACGCTGTGGTACGTGGTAAAGTACTCTTTGGTGAATTCCTTCGGTGCCTGCTTGCCGCCGTCGTGCCACCAGAGCTTCACAGCCGGCATGTCGCCGCGGGCGGGGAAGTCCCAGCAGATGTCCGTGGAGGAGGGGTAGCTGTCCTTGACCGGCTCCGGGACTTTGATCGAGCAGCTCGTGGCCGCGCCGAGCTTCAGCGCCCGCCACGGCAGGTTTAGCCCGTGCGCGCCCATGTCGGCCAGGTGGCCATCGCCGAAGTCCAGCCACGGTCCCCAATTCAGGCAGAAGCCGAGGTAGTGGTTCTTGAAGGGCAAGACCTTCGACGGGCCGCACCAGAAATCCCAGTTTAACTCTGGGGGAATCGGGTCGGCGTTCTTGTCGTAGTTCCTGCTGGGCTCACAACCGCGGTCCATCCAGACGTGGACTTCGCGGATCGCGCCCAGCACGCCCGCTTGGATGACTTCCATGCTGCGGCGGAAGGTGTCGGTGGCGCCCCCCTGGGAACCGACCTGCGTGGCCAGCTTGGGAAGCTGCTTGGCCAACTCGCGGATCTCGCGGGCCTGGGCGCAGCTATGGGCCAGCGGCTTCTCGCAGAAGACGTGCTTGCCGGCCAGCATGGCCCGCTTGGCCATCGGCACGTGCCAGCGTTGGCCCGGCGCCATCACTATTGCGTCGACCGACTTTTCCTGGTCCAACAGTTTGCGGTAGTCTTCGTAGACCTTGGCGTGGGGCTTGCCGCCTCCTTTCAGTTGATTCTGGGCGTCCGCCGCCCGGCGCTGATCGACCTCGCAGATGGCTACAATGTTTTCGCTTCCCATGCATGTGCCCATATCGCCGCGGGCCTGTCCGCCACAGGCGAACACGCCGATGTTGAGTTTCTTGCTGGGGGCGTTTGCGCCGAAGACGCTGGAGGGAACGATTTGCGGCAGCGCCACGGCGCCGACGCCGGCCGCGGCAGCCTGCTTTAGCAGCGTGCGCCGAGTGATCCGGGATGGGGATTTCATGAGGGTAGGCTCCTGGGATGGGATGAACGGGTATTGGTTCCGCGCAGACACGGTCCGAGCGGCAATAACACTCCTATATTAACAAACGCAAGCCGTAAATGCCACTGCCAAGCCCCCGCCGTGGATATTTCCCCTGGAACCACGTGTAGCGCTGATGATGTTGCGGCGGGGTGGCACGTCCCTGAGCTTGCGAAGGGCGTGTTTCGCCGCCAATCACGCCCTTCGCAAGCTCAGGGACGTGCCACCCGGGATCAAGGCCATCTGTTGCACAGTACGTGCTTCCCCGCTATGCTGCAAACACCACTTTGACTGAGGAGATCGTATCATGCACCGCAATCCATCGTTTTCCCGGAATTTTCCTGTCGCATCGCTCCTGGCTATGGCGGCCGTCACGATGATCTTGGCGTGGGCTCCCATCGTCGCGCAGGCACTGCCGCCGGACCCCGCGAAAGTTCTCCTCTGGTCCGGCCGGGCGCCCGTGGGCGACGGGAAATTCGAGGCTGCCGACGCCGCGATCACCGTTTATCCGGCCCCCGGGAAGACGGGTGCCGCGGCTATGGTAATTTGCCCGGGAGGCGGTTACGGCGGCTTGGTGGTCGGCCCGGAAGGGCACGGGATCGCAAAGTGGTTGAACCGGCACGGGATCGCCGGCGTCGTGCTGGAGTACCGGCTTCCGAGGCAGCGAGCGTTCGTGCCGCTGCTGGATGCGCAACGGGCCATCCGCATGGTCCGGCTCAAGGCCACAGCGTGGGGCATCGACCCGGGCCGCATCGGCATCATCGGCTTCTCGGCCGGCGGGCACCTAGCCTCCACAGCGGCCACGCACTTCGACGGCGGCGATCCTGCAGCCGCGGACCCAGTCGATCGCGTGAGCTGCCGCCCCGACTTCGCCATTCTGGTTTATCCGGTAGTCACGATGGGCGCGAAGACGCATGGCGGCACGAAGGCCAACCTGCTCGGCCGCGATCCCAAGCCGGAAATGGCCGACCTGTTCTCCAACGAGAAGCAAGTCACCGGCAAGACGCCGCCGATGTTCCTGGCCCATGCCAAGGATGACACGGTCGTCAGCCCGGACAATAGCCGAATGCTTTACGAGGCGCTGCGGGCACACAAGGTGCCAGCGGAATACCTGGAACTACCCAGCGGCGGCCACGGGCTGAATGGCTACAAGGGGCCGATGTGGGACGCGTGGCAAACGAAGTCGCTCGAGTGGCTGGCAGCCCGGAAGATCATCCCCCATGATTAAAGGGCAATCTCACCGATCAGCCTGTGGAAAAACGCGGGCACTTTCGCTGCCAGAGTCAACCGCTGGCCATTGAACGGGTGCGTGAAGGAGATCGACCGGGCGTGCAGTGCGAGACTGGGGTACGATTCCTTCGCGCTGCCATACTTGCGATCGCCCACGATAGGGTGTCCGATGCCGGCGAGATGCACCCGGATCTGGTTCTTCCTGCCCGTCAGCAAGTTCACCTCCAGCAAAGCCAACGACTTCGTTTGTTTGAGCACCTTGTAAGCCGTGCGGGCCAGCTTTCCCTGGGCGGGGTCGGACGTGGAGTAGACGACGTGCGCTTCGTTCTCGGCGAGGTAGGTCGTGATGATCTCCTCGCTCTTCCGGCAGCGGCCATGCACGACGGCAAGATATTTCTTTTCCGTCTCGCCCCACGCGCCCTGCAAGCGGAGCTTCGCCTCTTCGTTCTTGGCAAACACGAGGACCCCGGAAGTGTCCCGGTCCAGCCGATGCACGATGAACACGCGGTTGCGGGAGCGGGCACAGCCCTTGCGGACGTAATCCGTGAGGGCGAAGTAGGCGGTGCGCGATTTGTCGCGATCAGTGCCGATGGTCAAGAGCCCTGCCGGCTTGTCTACCACGAGGATATCCTGGTCCTCGTGGAGTATCACGAGGCCCTGCGGCAGAAAACCCGAGCGGGAGCGTTTACCCATGGCAATCCAATTGGTGTCGGCCCCATTGTAACCGGATTGACTGCCTCCGACCAGATCCGCCATTTTTTCCTGTTATAATTGTTGCTGGCCGGGGCGATATGCAGTACAGTACAGGCAGATGCATCGTGAAACCGTCGGTAGTGCTTAGTTGGCAGCTTATGATTCAGTCCCAGGATTCGAGAGGTGCTCCGCTGGGCACTCAAGAAGTCGTTCGCACGGCCCTGCTCGGTGAGGACGTTGGAACGACCGCTTCCCGCGAATCGCTGCTCCCTGTTCTGCGTGCCGTGCAGCGGCGACTTGGATATCTGCCGGCGGAGATCTTCGCGGAAATCGAGGTCCAGTTGGGCATTCCCCGCCACGAGAGTTACAGCGTTGCGTCGTTCTATGATGAGTTCCGCTTCGATCGCCCGGCCAAGCACGTGATTCGCGTGTGCGACGGCGCCGCTTGTGAGCTGGCCGGTTGCCGCGAACTGCTGGCAGCCTTTTCACGGGAGTTGGGCATCGGACCGGGCGAGGTCGACGGCGAGGGCTGCTTCCGTCTGGAAGCGGTGAATTGCCTGGGCCAGTGCGAACGTTGCCCCGCCGCGCGGATCGACGACCTGGTGTTCGGCAGTTTAGCTACGGCCGAGGTTCGCGAGTTGCTCCATCTCGCGCGGACAGGCGATCAGTCCGATCTGACCGAGTTGCAGCGGCGAGCAGGCCGAGACGATGCGTTTCCCGCCGCCCGGCCCGGTGAGAATCGACGGCTCCTGGACGCCGCCACGGCCGGCCACACAGGCATGGCCGAGTGGAAAGCGGCGGGCAGGCACCATGTACCCATGGTCGGCGAGGCCTTGCTGAGGTTGCTCGGGCGATCGAATCCGGCCGAGTTGGTACGCGTGGTGAAGGAGTCCGGACTGCGGGGGCGGGGCGGCGCCGGGTTTCCCACGGGCAGAAAATGGGAAATGGCTACGACCTACCCGCCGCCGCGCATGCTCGTTTGCAATGCCGACGAAAGTGAACCGGGAACGTTCAAAGACCGGTTCCTCTTGCGGCACCGGCCCGCGCTGGTCCTGGAAGGGATGGTGCTGGCCGGTTGCGCCATCGGCGCCGACCGCGGCGTGCTCTATCTTCGTTCGGACTATGCCTACCTCCGGCCGGCCCTGGAGGATTGCCTGCAAGCCATGACGGCTGTCGGGCTGCTGGGAGAGAACATCGCAGGCGCCGGGGCATCCTTCCGAATCGGCATTCACGTCGGTGCAGGCGCATACATTTGCGGCGAAGAGTCGGCGCTCTTGCAGTCCCTCGAAGGACAACGCGGCGAGCCGCGGCTGCGCCCGCCATTTCCTGTCGAGGCGGGCTTGCACGGTCGCCCGACCGTCGTGGATAACGTCGAAACCCTGGCCTATGTCCCGCTCATTCTGGAGCGGGGCGCCGCTTGGTTTCGGGAAGTCGGCAGCGTGGAGTCGCCGGGCACCAAGCTGTTTTCACTCAGTGGCGACGTGGAACGCCCCGGCGTCGTGGAACTGCCGCTGGGGACGACGTTGCGCGAATTGATCGACGGGCCGGGCGGCGGAACGCGCGGCGATTTCGGCTTTGCTTTGGTCGGCGGCGCCGCCGGCCGCGTTCTGGCCCGTGATCGGCTGGACACGCCGTTGGATTTCGAACATTCCTTGGGGAACGGCGCCGTCATGGTTTTTCACGCCGGGCGTCTACCGCTCGAAATCGGTATCAATCTGCTGCGTTTCTTCAGTCGGGAAACGTGCGGGGGCTGTCTGCCTTGTCGCGCCGGCGTTCCCGAGGCCCTCACGCTGCTGGAGTCTACCCGATCTGGGGGGCTCACGCCCGAGCAGCGCCAATCCTTCGACCTGTTGGCCGAATGCCTGCGGACCACGGCGCGCTGCGGCCTGGGGAAAACGGCCCTGACAGCCACCCAGGACCTGATCCAATTATTGGGGTGATCGCATGGCAACTACCGGCATCGCGGCTTGGATTGACGGACGACGGGTCGAAGTCGACGGCGGACCGACCATCCTGGAAGCCGCCGCAAAGGAGGGGATTTCCATTCCCACGCTTTGCCACGACGAGACGGCCGGCGGGCACCATGTACCCATGGTCGGCGGGGCCTGCCGTTTGTGCGTCGTCGAGATCGAGGGCCAGCAGGAGTTGGCTGCCGCCTGTCACACTCCGCTTCGGCAAGGGCAGGTCGTCGCTACCAAGTCGCCACGGGTCTTGATCGCGCGGCGAACGCTGTTGGAATTGGCGGTTGCAGGGGTCGAGTCCGATGGCGGGCTAGTCAACATGCGGCTCCAGGAACTGGTCGCCGAGTACGGGGCCAACCCTGCGAGGTTCTCGGGAGCGAAGAAGTCAACCGTGCTGCTGCGCGAAGACCCCCTACTGGTGCACGATGCGGTACGCTGCATTCGCTGTGACCGCTGCTGGCGATACTGCGACGCGAACCAGGGCGTGGGCGCCATCGTGCCCGTCGGCCGCGGCGCGCAAAGCCGCATTGCCACCTTCTTCGACGACGCGCTGACGGCAACCCGCTGCCAGCACTGCGGCGGATGCGCCACGGTCTGTCCGACGGGGTCGATCAGCGAGCGCTGGCGGCACGAGTTCGGCGCCGACCCGCTCCCCGGGTACCTTGAGCGCCGCGGTCCGACGTTGTGCCCGTACTGCGGGACGGGCTGCCAAATCTATGCACTGGTCACCGACGGCCGGATCGTCGGCGTTGAACCGGCGGGCGGCGACTCCTTCAACAAGACCGATCTCTGCGTAAAAGGACGCCTGGCTTTCGACTTCGTGCAGCATCCCGATCGGCTCACGACTCCGCTGATCAAGGACCCGGCGGGCGGATCGACGATTTCCCGGCTTTCGCGAGGCGTCGTGGGAAGAAGCCCTCGGCCTGGTGGCCGAGCGGCTCGCGGCGATCACGCGTCAATACGGTCCGTCGGCCATGATGGGGATCTCTTCCAGCCGGGGCACGAACGAAGAGAATTATCTTTTCCAGAAGTTCATGCGGCCGTGGTAGTCGGCACGAACAACGTCGACAACTGCGCCCGCGTGTGCCACAGCCCCTCGGTAACGGGGCTGGCCGCGGTCTTCGGTAGCGGCGCGGCCACGAACTCGTTGGACGAGATTCGAAGACGCGAAGGTGCTCCTGCTGGTCGGCTGCAACCCCACCGAGGCGCACCCGGTGATTGGCATGCGGATCAAACGCGCGGTTTTCGAGAAGGGCGTGCGGCATGATCGTTGCCGATCCGCGCAACATCGAGTTGGCCCGCTTGGCCGACCATTGGCTGCCGCTGCGGCCGGGCAGCAACGTGGCGCTGCTGAACGGCCTGGCGCACGTCATCATCCGCGACCGGCTGCACGACGCGGATTTCATTGCCGCCCGTACGGACCACTTCGAGGCCTTTGCCGAGAGCGTGCGGGCCTACACGCCCGAGCGGGTGGCGATGCTCACCGGAGTTCCCGCCGCCCGAACTGGAAGCGGCCGCGCGGCTGTATGCCCAGGCGGATCGGGCCATGATCCTCTACGGGCTGGGCGTGACCGAGCACACGACGGCTCCCTGGGCGTGATGGGCTGCGCCAACCTGGCCCTGCTTGACCGGCAACGTCGGCCGCAAGGGCGCCGGCGTCAATCCCTTGCGCGGCCAGAACAACGTCCAAGGCGCCTGCGACATGGGGGCCCTGCCGAACGTGCTGCCCGGTTACCAGTCGGTCGAAGACCCGCAGATTCGCGCCAAGTTCGAGAAGGCCTGGGGTTGCACGTTGCCGTCCCGCAAGGGGCTGAAGTTCACCGAAGCCTGGCAATTATGCCCGGCGCAAGCGCGTGCGGGCAGCTTACATCGTCGGCCACAACCCGGCCGCAGACCGACCCTCACAGCCAGCGCGATCGTCGAGGCCCTGCAATCCCTGGACTTTCTCGTGGTCAACGAAATCTTCCTTACGCGGACCGCGCAGCTTGCCCACGTCGTCCTGCCTGCCGCCGCTTCGCCGAGAAGGACGGAACGTTCATCAACGCCGACCGCCAGCGTGCAACGCGTGCGTAAGGTCGTCGATCCGCCGGCCGGTTGCAAGACCGACGTGGAGATCATCTGCGAGTTGGCCGAGCGGATGGGCTACGCGATGCCGGTCCGCCGGGGCACCCGGTACCCCGGGTCGGCGGAGATCATGGACGAAATCGCCCGCCTCGTCCCTGATCATGGCCGGCATCAGCTACGCAGCGACTCGAGCAAGCAGCCCTTGGTATGGCCGTGCCTCGATCCGTCCGACGGCGGCGCTGCGGCGCTTGTACGAGAAGAGCCTTCCCGCGCGGCCGGGCCACCTTTCCAGTGCCATCGACGCCAGCGAGCCCATGGAGCAGACGGACGCCGACTATCCGCTGGTGCTCACGACCGGCCGCCGGCTGGAGCATTACTGCTGCGGCTCGATGTCGCGGCGGACCCCCGGCCTTGATGGCACTGGCGCCGGAAGAACGGCTGGAGATCCATCCCCAGGACGCCGCCCGATTGGAGATCCCGGAAGGCGGCATGGTCGAGGTGGCCAGCCGCCGCGGCAAGCTCGGCGTGCGCGCCCACTTGACCGAGCGCTGCCCTCCGGGCATCGTCTTTCTTTCCTTCCACTTCGAAGAAGTGCCCACCAACGAGCTCCTCGGCAACTACCTTGACGCCTTGGCCTGTACGCCCGACTACAAAGTCACGGCGGTACGCGTCAGGCCGTTATAGAATCCAAAGTCGTAGGCGGCGTCATACAAGGCAACGATGTTCTCCGCTGGAACTCCGGCCTGGATGTTGTGGACGTTGTTGAACACGTAGCCGCCGCCGGGCTTCCATAGTTCCAGGTTCCGCCGCACCTCCTCGCGGATGGTTTCCGCCGAGGCCCGCGGCAAGACGTGCTGGGTGTCGATCGCGCCGCCCCAAAACACCAGGCGGTCGCCAAAGCGGGCTTTCAAAGCCGCAGGATCCATGCCACTGGCGCTGATCTGCACCGGGTTGAGTATGTCGATGCCGTTGTCCAGCAGGTCCGGGATGTACCCGGCGCATGCGCCGCAGGTGTGATACCAGATTTTCGCCCGGGTCCGCGAGCGAATGTATTGCACCAACTGCTTGTGCCGGGGCTTGACCACGCTGCGATAGAACTCGGGCCGAAAGAGCGGCCCTTTCTGCGCGGCCAGGTCGTCGCCGATCATGATCACGTCCACCACGTCGCCCACCTCGTCGAGGAAGACGCGGAACCAATCCATCCAGAACTTCAGTGTCTGGTCGATCAGGGCCGCGCAGAATTCCGGCTGCGTGAGCATGTCGATAAACCACGTTTCCAGGCCGCGCATGTACCAGCAGATCTCGTAGACCACGCCGGAGATCCCGCTGACCACGGCGTACGGCGTCTGCCGGCGGATCTCCAACGCCCGCTGGCGGAGACCGGCAAAGCGGCCCGGATCGTCGCCCTTGGGAAAGGGATACGCGCGCAGGTCGTCGATCGTGGCCGCGGCCAGCGGGTGGTGCGAGATGTCCATGTAGAACGGCTGGTCGTCGGGCATCGACCAGGTCACGCCGAACTCGTCGGTCAGGTCGTGCCACGTCCGGCCGTCGCGCTCGCGCTGGACGATGCCACCCTTAAAATCGGCCGCCGCGCCCGCGGCGACGTACCGCGTATCGACGTGGAATCGTTCCAGCAGCGCCTCGCTCGGTTGGGCCAGTTGCTGCACGGCGTCCATGATGACCAGCGAATCGTCGACGCCCAGAAGCCGTGCAACCGACTGATAGGCAAACTTGTGAATGCCCGTCTGGTTCCCGCCCAGGTCGATCGGTACCCGATCCGGGACCTGGTGGTTGAGGGCCGCCAGAATGCGTTGCCGAGAGGACATGGTTTCGTGGGACATGGGACTTTCCTTGGTTACACTTTGCTTAGCGGGGCCAGATAAATGGCGGACTCCCCCTGTCCGCCTATTATAGCCGCTGGCCTCCGGAACGCCAGACGGTACATGGTGTACGGCAAGCGGTGCTCGTCGCGTAGCGACGGCTGAAATTTCAGCCGTCGTTACGCGACGCAAACAATACGCGCGCCACCTAGTCCGTGGGTCAAAACTCACTGCTACCGTCACACCGTCGCTAAGCGACGAAAGGAAATGTGGAGTGCTGGACGCGGGCCCCTTTCCTCGTTACCATGGATCATCATGCGTTCACTCAAAAAGAGGAGATATCGATCGATGAAAAGCCATGTTCTATCCATCTTCATCGTTACCGCCCTGCTGCCCCTGGCGGTGGGCGCACAAGACGATCGGGCTACGAGGGCGAAACAGACCCAAGTGACGGCCCGGATCGATTGCCGCCAGGCGATCAACACCATGCGCGGCGGATTGGGCGCGTCGTGGCACGCCATCGAGGCCCCCATCCCGTACGGCGTCAAACATCCGGTTTTTAGTGGCTACAGCCAGGCCGGGAGCGGCTGGGCGCCTATCCACCGGCCGAGGACGAGCGGGCCTGGCAGCAGATCTACCGGCACGCCAGTTGGCTGGGCCTCGACTGGAACCGCGTCGAGGTCGAACAACGGATCTACGAACCCGATCGCGACCGCTTCACCTTCGACGGCCCCGAGATGCGGATCCTGTACCGCATCCTCGATTGGAACGAGAAGCAGCATGCCAACGTCTTCTTTCAGCAGATGTGGTGCAACGCGGCGTGGCTGGCCTACCCGGAGTTCCGCAACGATCCGGTGGGCCGGGTCCACAGCGCCGGCCGACATCGAGGCCTTTGCCGACGGGTTGGCCGCGCTGATGGAGCACCTCGTCAAGACGCGCGGCTATACGTGCATCAAGTGGCTGTGCATCAACAACGAGCCGGGGGCCGGGTGGTCGTGGTGGAATGCCCCGCCCAACAGGCCGCTTTCCATCAAGGCCGGTTTGGAGGCGGTGCGGAAGGCCCTCGACAAGCGCGGACTGCAAAAGCTGCCTTTGTCCGGTCCCGACGTATCCGAGGACGGGTTTCCAGCCTCGGCGCCCGGCAAGTTCGATTTCCTTTCCACCCTAGGGGCCTTCGACTTCCACGACTACGGGGCGGATTTCGATTACCGCAGCCATGGCCACACCGCCCAACAGGAGCGGAACGCGGCTCTCTGGACGAAATACGCCCACGCCCAGGGCAAGCCGCTCTTCCTTTCCGAATTCGGCACGATGGCCTATGGCTGGGTACCCGATCTGCCCGGCCCAAGTTGCCCCCAGGCGGTGCTTGCCGGCAGCGAGTTGGTGGTTCGCATGCTCAACTGCGGCGTGGATGGGATGAACCGCTGGAGCTTCCTCAACCGCGGGAACCTGGACGGCCAGTGGCAGTTCGTCGACACTTGGGACCGCAAAGGGCAGAAACTCTTAAGAGATTTCGTGCCGCATCCCAACAGCTACTTCTGCCTGGGCCTGTTGAGCCGCTTTACGGCGAAGCACTCGACCGTCCTCGCCAGCCGCGTCGAGGGCGGCCGAATGGACGACTGGCAGCGAGTGTTCGTCTTGGCGCTCCGCAGTCCGAGCGGCAACCTCACGCTCGCGGCGGTCAACGATGCTCCCGCGGAGTTCGATCTGAAGCTCGCCGTCAGCGGCTTGTCCGGCCCGGTGCGATTCTACCGCTATCGCTACGGTGAAGCCGAGCGCAACCAGGCCGACGTGAAGATCGACCCGCAGAAAGAGTATCCGTTAGGCCCCGCGGACCAGCAATTGCAGGACGCGCTGCCGCCCAACAGCCTGACGATTTACAGCACCTATCGGTTGGATCACGGCGATGCCGGCGTGATCGCGGAGTAACTGCTGGTCGTGCCCTCCGGCTTGAGATTCGCCGCGATTGGAGGTAAAACTGCTTGAATGAGCATTCGCCTCACCGTACGCATGGCTGTGCCGAGCATCATCATCAGCCTCCTGCTGCTGATCGCGGGTGGCGTGGGAGGTTGGTATGTCCAAAGCATGCAACGGAAAACCGCCGAGACCGTCTCGTTGGACATGGCGACCATCCAGGCGGCCGAGCAGTTGGTCTTTGCCATTGGCGAGACACGCATGGAATTGGCCCAGTTCCTGGCAACGGGAGATCGGACCCATTTACAATCCGTTCCCGCCGCCTGCGAACATATCGAACGTTCGCTCGCCGAAACGGAAAGGCTGGCGGATGATTTCGACGAGAAGGCCCTGGCGGAACGAATTCGCAACGGTTATCAGCAGTTCATGGTCGCATGGCGGAAAGTCCAATGGCCGGACAGCCCCCCTGCCACGCCGGTCGATGAGATTCGCCGGGAAGTCGCGCGGTTGAACGACGATCTGGCCGCCAACAGCCTGCTGGAGCCGGCCCAGGAGTTGCTTGCCCTGGAGGAACAACTCATTCACAAGAGCAGCGACAAGAATCAGAACATGGCCAATCGGGTCGCCTTCGGCCTCTGCCTGCTGGGCATCTGCGGAGCGGTGGCCGGACTCGTCGCCGGCTTCGGCATCGCCCGCGGCATCAGTCATTCCATCGTGAACCTGTACGTGCCGATCCGTGCCGCCAGCGGACGCCTGGAGGAGGTCATCGGCCCGGTCGATATTGCCCCCGCCCGAGGAATCGAGCACCTCGACGAAATCTTGCGGAGCATGGCCGACCACGTGGGAACGGTCGTGGACCGGTTGCAACAGACGGAGCATGAGGTCCTTCGTGCGGAGCAAATGTCGGCGCTGGGCCAGCTTGCCGCCGGGATGGCCCACGAGCTGCGCAACCCGCTCACGTCGCTGAAGCTGCTGGTGCAAGCCGCGGTCGCGGCGGGTCCCGAGGCGGGCCTTCGCGGCCGCGATCTGGCCGTGGTTGCCGACGAAACTGCGACGGCTGGAGCGATCGCTCCAGACCTTCCTCGATTTTGCCCGCCCTCCGGGACTGGAAAAGCGCTGCGACGACGTCCGCCAGGTCCTCAGGCAGACCTTGGAACTAATTTCCGCCCGGGCCAGTCGCCAAGGGGTGACCGTCCGCAGCGATTTTCCGCTACAGCCGCTGACGATCGAGGCCGACCACGAGCAACTCCGCCAGGTGTTTCTCAACCTGGTGCTCAATTCCCTCGATGCCCTGCCCCAAGGCGGCGCCATCCAGGTGACGGCCGCCGGCGGTGACGGCGTCACCATTACGGTCGCCGACGACGGACCGGGGATCTCCTCCCAACCGGCCGAGCAGATCTTCGAACCCTATGTGAGCACGAAGGAGACGGGCCTGGGACTTGGCTTGGCCATCTGCCGCCGCATCGTCGAGGCGCACGGCGGCCAGATCACCGGATCCAACGGCCCAGCCGGGGGCGCGGTCTTCTCCGTCCGCCTGCCCGGCAATCGTCAGGAGCAGAAATCATGCAAAGCCTCTTGATCATCGACGACGAACCGAACGTGTGTTACACGCTGGAAAAGGTCTTGGCCTCCGCCAAGCTCAAAGTCCTTACGGCCGGCACCGCGGGCGATGGGCTCGAACGTCGTCCGCCGCGAGTTGCCCGACGCCGTGATCCTCAACGTCCGCCTGCCCGACATGTCGGGCCTCGAGGCCTACCGCCAGATCCGCCAGATCGACGCCCGTCTGCCCGTGATCATCATCACCGCCCACGGGACCACGGAGACGGCCATCGAGGCCATGAAACTCGGAGCGTTCGACTACCTGCTCAAGCCCTTGGACCTGGAGCAACTTCGCGACGTGGTGTCGCGGGCCATTCATCTCAGCCAGATCAGCCGCACACCGGCCATGTATGACGGGGTACCCGGTACTCCGGGTCACGGGCCGCCGCAGGTCGAAAGCGATCAACTGGTCGGCAACGCGCCTCCCATGCAGGAGCTGTACAAGTCTATCGGACGCATCGCCCCGCAGGACGTGACCGTGCTGATTCTCGGCGAAAGCGGAACGGGCAAGGAGATGGTCGCCAGGGCAATTTACCAGCATAGCCGCCGCAGCCGGGCCCCGTTCTTGGCCATCAATTGCGCGGCGATCCCCGAGCCGCTGTTGGAAAGCGAGCTCTTCGGCCATGAGCGCGGTGCGTTCACCGGCGCCGACCGCCGCCGCATCGGCAAGTTCGAGCAGGCCGACGGCGGAACTATTTTCATGGACGAAGTGGGCGACATGGCGACCGCTACGCAGGCGAAACTACTGCGGCTGCTGCAAGAGGAGCAGTTCGAGCGCGTCGGCGGGAACGAGACCATCCGCACCGACATCCGGCTTATCACCGCCACTAACCAGGACCTGGAGTCGCTGGCCGCGGCCGGCCGCTTCCGCCAGGACCTGTTCTACCGGCTCAATGTCGTGACGATCCGCATTCCTCCTCTTCGCGAGCGGATCGACGATATCCCCCTGCTGGTGCAATACTTCCTCGGCCGCATGAACCGCCAGTTCGATCGCCGCGTGTACGGCCTCGCGCCCGAGGCCATGCAGATCCTCAAGCAACACAATTGGCCGGGCAACGTCCGCGAATTGCAAAGTGTCATCAAGCACGCCTTGATTCATACCCCCGGCGATATCGTGTCGCCCGACGCCTTTCCGGTTCACCTCCGCGAGGGCGCCACGGCAAGTCCGCTGCCCTCCGCCGTTGCGGGCGGCGATCTCGAAGTCGGCCGTCTGACGCGCGAGTTGCTGGACAAGGGCCGCGGCAACATCTATTATCACGTGCAGGCGGCCGTCGATCGGGTTGTGCTCGAGGCCGTGCTGGAACACGTCAAGGGAAACCAGGTGGAAGCGGCAGAACTGCTCGGCATTTCCCGCAACACCTTGCGATCGAAACTCCGCAACCTGGGACTGGTCGTGGAGAAACAACTCAACGAGGCGGAGTAAAACATGAAAATCACCGATTCCATGACAAGGAGGCGTTTCCTGAAAGCGGCCGGCACGACCGCCGCTGCCGTGTATGCGGGCCGGGTTCTTTCCGGCTACGAGTCCGCCAGTTCGGATGCAGCGGTTTTCATACCGCCCGTGGCCGTGTTCGGCAAGATCTTCCAGGAACTGGAACTCGATTACCAGCAGTCGGCCCAGACCGCTTTCGAGGCGGGCTTGGACGGCGTCGACTGTGCCGTGCGGCCCAAGGGCGAAGTTCTTCCCGAGCAGGCCGCCGAACAGTTGCCGCGTTACGCCAACGCCCTGGCCAAACACAAGCTCCGCCTGCTGCTGCTGACGACCGATATCCGCGGCGCCGATTCGCCGCACGCCGCCGAAATCCTCAAGACCGGCAAGAAACTGGGGGTGTGCGACTATCGGCTGGGCTATTGGCTGCACCGCCCCGAAGTGCCGGCGGAAAAACTTCGCGGCGAGATCCGCGCGCGGCTGAAAGAACTGGCAGCCATGAACGGCGAGTTGGGCGTATGTGCCCTGCTGCAGAACCATTCCTCCTGGGCCGGCAAGGGCAGAGGACCGGCCGGCGGCGATTTGGACGAACTCTACGACCTGGTGAAGGATTTCGACCCGCAGCGGATCGCCGTGGCCTTCGACCTGGGGCACGCCATCATTGCCCATGGAGACGCGTGGCGCGGCGCTCGAGAAGCTCAAGCCGCACATCCGCGCGGTCTACGTGAAGGACGTGCAGCGGCCTGACCGCTTCGTGCCGTTCGGCCAGGGAGAGTTCGGCCGAAGCGGTTTCTTCCCGTTGCTGGCCAAGATGAAGTATCGTGCGCCGCTATCGCTGCACGTCGAATACGAATGGGCGTCCCGGGGAAAGAAGACACGATCGGCCCTGGCGGCGGTCTTGCGGGAAAATCGCCGCGTGCTGGGGCAATGGTGGACAGGCGCTATAGCCACCCCAGGTACCCCAGGAAATTCATGATCCAGGGCGGCGTCCACGGGTTCCAGGTGGGATAGCTGGCGGCCATGGCCGAGAGGGCCAGAAGTACGAGCCCCACGCCCCGCGTCCAGCGGCCATGGCTCAGCAGGTCGGCTGCGGGCAGCATGAACATCAACCACATCGGCGCCATCCAGAAGACCCAGCGGAACGCACTGGCGCCACCGCCATAGTTGCGATCGACCCCCGGCCACCATAAGTAAAACGCCAGGCAAACGAGGGTCACTCCCAGGGCCAAGAGCGTACACGACTTCAAACGCCGGTCGCCGCGAGTCAGCCACAAACCACCGCCCAGCAAACTCAACCACCAGATGGGCGTAAGCGAAAAGATGCCGTGGTGCCCGACGAGCACGTGCAGCGCGTAGACGGCGGCCGATTTCTCGCCTTGATCGATCCCTTGCCGATGGCGCCAGTACGAGCCGGGGTAGTCATACCAATTGTCGCCCGGGCTGCGATGCATCTGGGCGGGCTTCAGACTTTGCACGGCGATCCAGTTCGTAGCGAAGAAGGCCGCGGTCACCAGCAGGGCCGGGGGCAGGTAGGCAAGCAACGTCTTGCGAGGCGCCAACCAGAGGACGATCACGCTCACCACGGCGGAAAGGAGCGCGGCGGGCACCTCGTTAGCGGCCAGCAGCGCACTGAAGAACCCGGCGACGATGAACGTCCACGGGCGGCGGTCGCCGTCGAACCAGATCCGCACCAGGGCATCGAGGAGCACCGCCGTACACGCCGCGGCCGGCAGATGGTTGGTAATCGTGGTCGCAAAGGTCGTCAGGAACGTTCCGAAGACGCAACTTGCCATCACCAGGACTCGTCCCCAATCGGTCGTGCCCAGCCGCTCGACGAGCCGGGCCGTGAAAAGGAAAATCAGCAGCAGGCAGGCCCCGTTGATCGTAATCAGCATGAAACGGCCGATTTCATAAGGGTGTGTACCCAGCGACTTGCCCGTGGCGTGGTAGATCATCCAGTACTCGGCCGCCATGAAGGTGGAAAGCAGCGGCGGCTTGCTGGAATAGTAGTGATCATTGCGGAGGACTTTATCGATCGTGTCCCATCCGGGATTGTTCTTCCGATCGATGACCTTGTCGATCGCGTAAGGCGCGCCGGGGACCCGCATGTCGGGCTCGACCAACGCCCGGACGGTACACCAGCGGCTGCGGTCATTGGCGCTGAGGAACGGCCGCCACACTCCGTTCCCAACGGCCATGTCGGTTTCCGCGTGCAGCAGCACATAGTCGATCTCGACGGCGGAGAGGCCCTGGCGCTGGAGTTCGGTCCGCTCGTCATCCAGTTGCTTCTTGAACTTCGTGTCGGCCAGGCGGCGGAAATCGACCGAATCGATCGCCAGGATGCGGCCGATCATCGTGCCCAGGCCGATGCAGATCAAAATGCCGTAGATCGAGCGGCGGAGTGCGACGTTGGAATCGGTTTGGGGTGGGGTGGCCATGGATTTGGGACTCCTGGAGGTTGGTCTGCAAGGTAGCAGGCACACTCCCTGTGCCGTCCGCCAGAAGCCGCCGGCTTCTGGAAAACTGCGGCTGGGACCGCAGGGCGGACGGCACACGGAGTGTGCCTGCTACTTTTCTGGCGTGCGGTCGGATATGGAGTAGGGTTTCTGGTCCGGCTCCCGATAGGCGATGAACAATTCCGCGAGAAAACCGATCGACATGAATTGCGCGCCTACCAGCAGCAGACCGATCGCATACAACGGTGCGGGGCTTTCATGCAAATGGGCCGGCATCAGGCCGAAAATCCCCAGCCGGGAGATGATCCAGTAAAATGCCAGCAACGCGGCCCACAGCCCTCCCAGCACGAAGCAGGAAAGACCGACCGTGCCCAACACGTGTTGTGGACGCTGCCCGTAGCCCGTGAGGAACTTCACCGTCAACAGGTCGAGAAATCCCTTCACGAAGCGGGCAAAGCCGTACTTCGACTGGCCGAACTTGCGGGCACGATGGTTGATGGCGATCTCGCCAACGCGGTATCCGCGGCCGGCCGCCAGCACGGGCACGAAGCGATGAAGCTCGCCGTACAGCCGGACTTCGCCCAGCACCTCGCGGCGGTAGCACTTCATGCCGCAGTTATGATCGTGCAGTTTCACGCCGGTCAAGCCGCTGACCATGGCGTTAAAGACCCGCGATGGCAAGACCTTGTGCCAAGGGTCGTGGCGGACCTGCTTCCAGCCGCTGACGACGTCGAACTGGTTCTCCATGGCGGCGAGGAACCGCGGGATCTCTCGAGGATCGTCCTGCAGGTCGGCGTCGAGCGTCATGACCATCTCGCCGCGGACCAGGCCGAAGCCGGCATCGAGTGCGGCCGCCTTGCCGAAATTGCGGCGAAAGCGAATGCCCCGCACCTGCGGATCGGCAGCGGCCAGGCGGCAGACGACTTCCCAGGAGGCGTCCCCGGAACCGTCATCGACGAAGATCACGTCGAGCTCGTAGCCGTTGGCCACGGCCACTTCGCGGACCTCGCGGTGCAGGGCTTCAGGCTCTCAGCCTCGTTATACACGGGAATGACGATGGACAGCATATTTTCCCTCACGACTTGGGTAACACCCAACGCACAGGATATAGGATAATCGAAATCAGCAGTTCCGCCAGGAGCCACGTCAAGCGCAAGGCCGCCGCCGCGATCAGGGCCGTTTTCGGCTCGCAGTGCAACGAAGAGGCAAGCAGGCCCGTGAATACTACCTCGCGACACCACCAACCCGGCCGGAATCATGGACACGAATCCGCCTACGACCGCCATGGCCGTAATCGCCGTGTACAGATACCAGGATTGCGTCAAGTTTGCTTCGAGGCCCCGCCCCCGCAGCGTGGCCCAGAGGCTCGCCCCCATCGCCAGCCAACCGAGAAGCATGACCGCCCAGCCGCAAATCAGCGTGCGATAATCGAAGCCGGCCAGCTTTTCGGCTACGGCAGGCGACAAGCGGCCCACGCCCAGCCGCCGCGCCAGCCGCGAGAAAACCGGAGGCAAGGTAGGCAGTGCGGCGACGACCGCCGTGCCGACGGCGGCGGCAATCAGCCCGACTCTTGCGGAGTGCGGAAGTTGGGCCAGCGCCGGATTATTCGTGAGGCAAACGGCCAGCACCGGCAAAGCGATGCACGCCGCCCACGGCCATCATCGTCAGCGTTTCCAGGAACACGCTGGCCACAGCGATGCTCGTATCGACCCGCTGGCTCTGGATCAATGCCGTTCGCAGCACGACCGCCATCGCCTTGCCCGGCACGTACTTGCCAAGGTGTCCGATGTAATACGCCCTCAAGCTCTCGATCAGTCCCACGTCCTGTCCCAGGGCCCTCAAGGCCCAATACCAGAAGAGTCCCTCGGGCAGCAAGGCCAGGAGGTAAAGTCCGCCGGAGAGGGCGAACCAGTTGGGATGCAACGGCCGGGGGTCCTCCTGCAGTTCGCTCCAGGATTGCTTCATCGTACCCCACACCAGCCAGAGCACGACCGCGGCGATCAGCAGTCTGACTGCAAAGACGATCCAGCGGCGGATGGTGGAATTCAAAGCAGCGACTCCAGGAATCCTGCCAAAATCGTGCAAGGTCGAAGGTGGGATATTCGCAGGCGGGTTCCCATCATTTTGCCACCCGAAACGACCTCGTGGCAAGCCACGAACCACCATCCCCACTTCCTGCGAAAAAAAGCTTGCGAACAATCTTTCCCTATGCTATGGTTGACCTGAACCCATCATTTTCCTTTCAGGAGCTACCAAAATGGCCAAGAAAGCAGCCGTAGCGAAGAAACCGGAAGTCCCCTCGCAATCGGACAAGACCAAGAATCTGGTCGAAGCCATCGTCACCGTCCGCAATCTCCAGGATTTCATCAAGGACCGCGGCGGACTGGAGGCGGCTTTGGGCACCGTAGCCCGCGTCGGCGATCTCGTCGCGTTGACCGGCGGTTTCGAGGATCTCAAGGCGTCCCTGGAAATCGTCGGTCGCGAGGCCGCGCCTGCCGAAGGTTAAACGAAGCAGCCTCTCACCGCAAACCCCCGAGACCGCCCGGTTCTCGTCCCATCTGCGCGAGGAACCACCCCTCGACCGCACAGGCGCGGGCCTCGGAGTCGGGCCCGGCGACGATTGCGGCCGCTTTGTCCCCAATCAGGGCTTGGTAGCACCGCTGGGCGTCGTCGCGCTGCAGCAGCTTGGCGGCTTGGTAATATCGCAACTCGGCAAGCGTCCGCAACACTGCCCCTGGTTTGGCGGCGGCTTGGGACAGATTCGAGGCATGTTGCTTGACCACCACCTCGGTCATTGCGGGAAGCGCTGTAAGTCCATACTCCTCATCGAGTTTGGCGATCATGCTTTGTGCCAACGCGACGGAGGCGTCTTCGGCCGTACCCAGGGTGGCCCTGGCCTTTTGGTTGTTCAGCGGCGCCGAAGACCACGTCGTTTTCCGCGCCAGCACATCGACGAGTCGAACAATCAATGTGACGCGCGGGGTTTTCGTAAGCCCCACCCGCTGGGTGCTAAGGCTCATTAACACCAAACCATCGAGGTTCTGCCGGGCGGCCTCGTCGATAAGCTGATCTTCGCTTTCCGCGGAGAAGACGGGCACCTTGGTCAAGCGCGCATCGGGCACGTCGGACCAGGCGCCGTCGCGCTTCTCGTCAAGCCGCTGGACCAGAGCGCGGACTATTTCCGGACCGACTGGGCCCGTTATCATCGAGAGTTCTCCCACGCTGCGAATGGTCTTGCGTACGGTCATCGAACCCATGGTAATTCCCACTCCCCAACGGACCGCCAAGGCGGGGCGTTTGGCGATCGGCAGCCACCGCATTCCGCTCGTCAAGCGAGCGTCGTCGCCGATCCAATCAGCGAAGTTCTTGGCTACGTAATCGGGGAAAGTCTTGGGCGTCGGCCGCGGTTTGATCGGTTCCAGCGGTTGGGGCTTCGACGACACCGCGTCACTTCGGCTGAACGGTGCTGCCGGCTCGGCACGTTGTTCAGCGGCCGATGAAAGCCAACGCGGCTCCGCAGCAGATTCGCTTGGTCCCTGGGCGTCTGGAGTTGCTTCGGCGGGCGTGGGAAAAGGTCGTAAACGCGGGATGCGCACCTGTGGCGTCGCGGGCACCCGGCGATCGGGCAAGGGGTTATTGCTGACAAGTTTCTCCGTTTGCTTCCATGGAGCCAGCGCGTTTGAGGCCTGGTCGGCAAGGTTGCCGTCAGCAGGTGTCGCTAGAGCGGTAAATCGCACCGCAACCCAAAGGACCGTGCCGATCAACCAAAGGGCAAGGCCGCCCCGACAGTGGTTGAGTCCAAAGTAGACAATGTAAAGGGGCAAGAAGAGGCAGCAAAGACCTTGCCCAATATCGTGGGAGAACGCTGTGCCGATAATCGCGCATAGCCCAAGCCAAGCGACGATTAGCCCCAGGAATGCCAAAACCAAGGGACCGATCAGTTCCGAATGTCCGTGCGTCGCCACCGCGTTGCAAAGCCAGACACATACCACGAAATGGAACAGAACTCCAAACGCTGCAATAATCCGGCCGATCATCTTCGCGCCTCGCAAAACGAATTCGAATGTATCGCGAAGCCCCGAGGGATTATCTCTCAGCCGGCATTATACCCCCGAGTTCTGGCCTTCACAATCAGCCGGCGATCCCACGCAACAACTCCATGAACTGCCGCGCAAACCGCGGTCCATCGCAGAGCGGCGAAGCGGCCACCTGCTCGCGCAGAGCGGCGCGGATCGCGGCTAGCCGCGGAAGGCCGGCGGCCAGCCGAACGGCAATCTCCACGTACTCCTCGCGGCTGCCGGCAATCGTCTCCGTCAGCCCGACCGTCGAAAGAAAACTGAGCCCGTGACGGCCGGCGAACGTCTCGCCGGGCCAGGTCACCACGGGCACGCCCATCCATAAGGCGTTACAGGTCGTCACGCCGCCGGCAAAGGGGAACGGATCGAGCGCCACGTCGATGCCGTCGTGCCGGGCCAGGAGGTCGCCCAAGGGCGACCAGCCTTCGATGTCGAGCCGGTCGGCGCCAATTCCCTGCGCGGCGAAGAGGCCGAGATAACGGGCCCGCAGGCCCTCGTCCTCCAGGCCGCGATATTTCAAGAGCAGCCGGGAGCCCGGCAGGCGGCGGAGGATGTCGGCCCATGCGGCGATCACGTCGGCGTTGATCTTGGCCAGGTTATTGCAACTGCCGAAGGTCACGTGGCCCGTCCGCAGCGCCGGCAAGGGGGAAACCGCCGGGGCCTCTTCCGGCGGATCGAAGCAGAGATAGCAGTCGGGCAGCCGCAGGACCTTCTCGCGATAGTGCCCTTCGGCCTGCTCGGGCACCATGTAGCGATCGGCCAGGAGATAATCGATGGCCGAAAGCCCGGTTGTGCCTTCGTAGCCGATCCAGGTGATTTGGATGGGGGCCGGCTTGCGGACGAACGCGAGCATGCGGTTGTGCGCGGTGTGGCCGGCAAGATCGAAGAGGATGTCGATCTTGTCGTCGCGGATCTGGGCCGCCAGGCGCTCGTGGTTCCAGTTGACCACGTCGCGCCACGCCGCGGCGGCCGCTTGGAATCGCTTCGTCAGCCGGTCCTCGGGCCGGCGATCATTATAGCAGACGACCTCCACCTCCTCGCGATCGAGGTTTTCCAAGGTCCGGATCAAGAAGAAGCCGACCGGGTGCTGGCAAAAGTCGGGCGAGACGAAGCCCAGCCGCAAGCGGCGCGGCGTTTCCTCGCGCGGCTCCTCCGCCGGCCAACTCGCCGGGCACCGTGTACTCATGGTCGACGGCAGCGCGTGGCGGCGGTCGAATTCGGCATGCGCCTCGGCCAACTCGACCAAGCTAATGCCGGGACGATAGTTCAGCGAGAAGACCATATTGCTGCGGACGTCGGAAAAGTCGGGCATGCTCTCCAGGGCCCGCTGGTAGCTGGCGACGGCCTCGTCGATCTGGCCCTGGTCCTTCAAGGCGTTGCCGAGGTTGTTGAGGGCCCAGGCGAAATCGGGCTTCAGTTGCAAGGCCCGCCGGTAGTAGGCGATGGCCGCCGTGACCTGGGCGGCATCTTTGAGCACGTTGCCGAGGTTGTTGTGGGCATCGGCGTTGTCCGGCTCAAGCTGCAACGCCCGCTGGAAACAGGTCATGGCATCGGCCATGCGGCCTTGGACCTGCATGCCGACGCCGAGACTGAGGTCGCGCCGCCGGAGTCGGGCTTCAACTCCAGCGCCGGCGGTAACAGGCGATGGCCTCGTCGAGCCTGCCCTGCTCCTTCAAGGCGTCGCCCAGGCTCCGCGGAGGTTCGGCCAGGCCGGGAGCGATCTCCTGGGCCCGCTGGAAACAAGCGATGGCCTGCGACAACTCGGCGTGGTCCTTCAAGGCGTTGCCCAGGTTGTTGAGGGCCTCGGCGAAGTCGGGCTTGAGTTCCAGGGCCCGCTGGTGGCAGGCAATCGCCTCGTCGAGCTTGCCTTGCTCGCGCAAGACGTTGCCGAGATTCGTATGGGCCTCCGCATAGTCGGGCTTCAACTCCAACGCGCGGCGATAGGCGGCGGCGGCCTCGTCGATCCGGCCGCAATCCTTGAGCGCGACACCCAGATTGTTGTGGGTCTCCGGAGCGTTCTCCTTGAGCTCCAGGGCGCGGCGATAGGCGGCGACGGCCTCGTCCCGCTTGCCGAGTTCCTTCAGGGCCGCGCCGATGCCGTGCTGGGCCTCGGCATAGCCGGGCTTGAGTTGTGCGGCCCGTTGGTGACAGGCGAGGGCCTCGGCCGGCTTGCCGCGGGCCTGCAAGACATTGCCCAGATTGGAATGGGCCTCGGCGTAGTCGGCGTGATGCGTCAGCGCACGGCGGAAACAGGCCTCTGCGGTGGCCAGATCGCCCTGGCTTTGGAAAGCGACCCCCAGGTTGTTGTGGGCCTCGGCGTTGTTGGGATTCAGTTCCAATGCCCGCCGGTAGCAGGTCACGGCTTCGCCGAACCGCTTGAGCTTCTGGTAGACGGCGCCAAGATTGGCGTGGAAGGCGGTCGAGTTGGGATTCAGCTCGATGGCCCGGCGGATGTACTGGATCGCGGCCTCATGTTGATTGACCTGCGAGCCGATGACGCCCAGCAGATGCCAGGCGTCGGCATTGCCGGGATCGTCCTGGAGGACCTGGCGGTAGATATGTTCGGCCTGCGGCAATTGGCCCGCACGATGAAAGGCGACGGCCTGGGCAAGGGATTCAGGAATCGAGGGCATGGGAATCTCCTGGCGGATCATTCTAGCGGAACGGGCGGGTTTCGGCAATTTGGAGTGCGGCGCGGTGCCCGTGCCGCACTCCAAGGGTTGAAATCCCCACGGCGGCGATTTAAGATGAATTTTGGCAAGATCGCGGTTGTGTTTCCTTCTTTCGTTCCTTCGACGGGGGTTGCTTGCATGTCGCCGTGGCCCATAATTCTCGTACTGATCGTCGCTGCTTTCCTGTTGATCAAGGGCATTCAGGGCGTTCGCGATCTGGTAATCTGGTATCGCGAAGGGCGGGCCTTCGCTGCCGAGCGGAAGCGGCTGCAGACCCTGCGGCGCCAACAACGGTCCGCGGGCATCCACATGCCTGCCCTGAAAGAACGGCCGAGCGATTTGTCGAAGCCGCCCATCCGGGATGCCAAACCGCCTAAGAGCGACAGTATTAAAGGAATTTAGTGTGTCCGCGCCGGGTGGCATGCCTTCACGCGGCCGCCAAAAAATCTGGAACAACAGGAAAAGCGCAACCGGCCGCGGGTAGGCATGTTACCACGCCACGCGCCTGGGACAACATGCCTGCCCGCGGCCGGCAGAGTCTTTCTGTTGTTCCACGTTTCTGACGGCCACGTGAAGGCATGCCACACATAAATCACCAAGTGCGTGAGACACTACGCTAGATCGTCGTCGGCGCGACGACTTCGACGTCCGCTTCCATGACCGAAGTTTCGCCGCAGCTCGCGGCAGCCAGCGGCAAACGAAGCATGAACGTGCTGCCGCGGCCGACCGTGCTCTCCACGTGCACGGAACCCTGATGGGCCGTCATGATGTGCTTGACAATGGCCAGGCCCAGGCCGGTGCCGCCCAACTCGCGGCTGCGGGCCTTGTCGACCCGATAGAAGCGCTCGAAGAGCCGGGGGAGGTGATTGGCTGCGATGCCGCGGCCGTTGTCCATCACGCGGATCACGACAGCCGGCGGCTCCTGCGCCGCAGTCACGCGGACCGTGGCGCCGGCGTCGCTGTACTTGATGGCATTGTCGATCAGATTGATGACCGCTTGCTCCAGTAAAGGCGCGTTGATCTTCGCCACGAGGTCGGGAGGGCAATCGACGTCAATGCGGATCGATTTGTCTTGGGCCTTTTTCTCGCATGCTTCCAGGGCCACTTGCAGCACCTGGGCCAGCGGCTCGGCGCCGGTCTCGAAGCGCTGGTCTTCGCCGCCCCTTTCGATGCGCGACAGCAGAAGGAGGTCGTTGATGATCGCGTCCAGGCGATTCACCTGCCGCAGCACGATGCCCAGGAACCGCATGGCGTTGGCCGGATCGTCCAAACCGTCTTCCAGGAGCGTTTCCACGAAACCCTTGATCGAGGTGATCGGCGTGCGCAGCTCGTGCGACACGTTGGCCACGAAGTCCCGCCGCACGTTTTCCAGGTGTCGCAACCGCGTGACGTCGTGCAGTACGATCAGCACGCCGATCTTCTGCCCGCGAACGTCGTGCAGCGCCGTGCCGTGGGCGTGCAGCCAGCGTTCCTCGGGACTGAAGAAACGCAGATCGCCGTCCAACGATTTGGGACTGGCCTGGGCGTTCTCGATGAACTTCAAGAGGTCGGGCTTGCGGAGGACCTCGTAGATGTTGCGGCCGCGGAGTTTGTCGGCTTCCACGCGCAAGAGACCGGCGCAGGGATCGTTCACGCTCAATACCGTGCCGCTGCGGTCCACGGCCATGACGCCTTCCTCCATGCTGGAGAGCATGGCCTGGTGTTCGCTCTGCTGGCGCAGAATTCTTTGGATCCGCTCATCGAGCTGGGCGGCCATGGTGTTCAGCGATTCAGCCAACATGCCGATTTCCTCCACGGGGTCATCCGGTAGACGATACTTCCACTGGCCGCGGGCAAGATGATCGGCGCCGCAGCGGATTTCGTTGATGGCTCGGACCATGCGTCGCGTGGCGAGGAGACTGCCGGCGGTGATCGCCAGGACCACGAAAAGGCCCACGGCGACGATTTCCGCGTGCAGGGTCCGCAAGCCGGCGGCCAGCAGCGCCAGGGGCTGCGCGGTCCGCACGACCGCCACGATGCGGTCCTCGCAGCGCAAGGGCATCGCCACGTACATGTAGGCTTCCTGCCGGCTGGCGCTGGGGCGGGTCGAACGGCCGGTCCCGCCGGCCAGCGCGCACACGACTTCCGGCCGCTCCCGATGATTGTCCAGCACGGCCGGATCTTCTCCGCTGTCGGCAATCACCTTGCCCGTGGGAAGAATGATGGAAACTCGCACTCCCAACCGCTCGCTCGACTCGCGACAGATGTCGGCTAATTGTGGCGGGACGCCGGCAGTCCACGTGCCGGCCAGCCGAAACACGCAGGCGTCGGCCGCCGTTTCCAGCTTCGACCAGGCCAACTCTTCATACGAGTCGCCCTCGCGACGGGCAACGTACGCGCCGACGACGCCCGCGATGAGCAGCGCGATGGAGAAGCTCTTCCACGCGATTTGCCAAAACAGGCGCCTCCGGCGCATGGCTTAGTTCTGCTCCTTGAATAGGGTGTGCTCGACGACCGCCATGCGCAAGCATGGCGGCGCGTCGAGCATACGTTACATCCTGCTCAAAACCTACTCCTTGAAACGGTAGCCGACGCCGCGGACCGTCTCGATGTACTTGCCGGCATCGCCGAGTTTCTTCCGCAGGCCGACAATCTGCACGTCGACGGCGCGATCCGTAATCGCATAATTGTCGCCATGCACGCCGTCGAGAATTTGCTGGCGGCTGAACACCCATCCCGGCCGGCTGGCCAGGAAATAGAGTACGCGGAACTCGGTGGAACTCAGCGAGACGGGCATGCCGTCGACCCGCACTTCATGCCGGCCGGGGTGAACCAGCATGCCGTGCATTTCGATGACCTCGTCGCACTCCTCGACATCCGATTCTTCCGCAGTCTCTACGGCCTGCTTGCGGCGAAGCACTGCTCGCACCCGGGCCAGCAACACCTTGGGACTGAAGGGCTTGGTGACATAGTCGGTTGCCCCGATGTTCAGCCCGCGAATGATATCGGCCTCCTCGCTCTTGGCTGTCAGCATCATGATCGCGACATCGGCCGTCATGGGCGACGACCGCAGCCGCTGGCATACCGTCAAGCCGTCCATGCCCGGCAGCATGACGTCCAAGAGAATCAAGTCGGGCGTCTGCGCCTCGACGGAGTTCAAAGCCTCTTCGCCCGACGCAACACTGGCCACCTGGTAGCCTTCCTTGAGGAGGTGATAGCTGACCAACTCGCGAATGTCCTCGTCATCTTCCACGATCAGGACAAAATTCTTCATCGTCGCGGTTCCGCTGTCCTGGCGCATCGGGTACTGCGTGAGAAATGTTTGTGTTGCCATTGCCCGAGTCTACACCAGGTATGTTAGGGCAGTGTTAGCGTTTTGTGAGAGTTTTGCAAACTGAAGAATTTAATTGGTCGAGTGAACGAAAATTTCGCATACGTCGTAAGATTGCACATATAACACAAATGCTAGTGGTGTGCAAATCCGACGCATGCCACGCCCGTGTCTGCGCAAACGGAGGAGAGCAAATCCGCAATCCAGTTACTTCATTCCGGCCTTGATCGTAAGCTTGCCAACTGCTGTCACCGCTGGGCGATACGGGTGACATGCGACCCGGCCCCATCAATTGCAAGCAGTTGGCAAGGTTATGATCGAGGCCCTCGCGCGTGGAATGTACCCGGCCTGTAGGCTCCGTATCCCCGTTGCTCGGAAATGGTTCTTCAGGGGGACTGCCAGCATACACATAAATCTTTGTCATCATTCGCGCAAAATGCTTGCGGAATGTTAGGATTGTGTTAGAATGACGTTATTCGAAACCCTCCGATTTGTGCGGCCGTAGCCCGCAAGACCGCAATTTCGAATGGCCAGCTTCTTTTGCGCCTTCAGCCAATGAAGATATTTAGGCCGTTCCTGTTCGGTGGCTAATATCGACCATTATGCCAGGTGTTGCATGAAAACGCAGCAACGAATGCATTTGCCCGATGAGGCCAGAGCGGCGCTTGCCCCCTTGTGGAAGGCCTTTTTTTGTGCGCGGGATCTACGAATTGATCCTTGGGAGTTTGCCCTGTCGTTGACGCACCTTTTGGACTTGGGCGTGAACCGGGGCGATCTGCGGTGGCTGGTCTTGAACGGGTATGTGACATTCCGCGACCGAGCCCGACGTTTCCAGCCCAGCACCAATGTCGCTGTCAGCCGTGATCCGCGCTTTATGATCACCGAGGTGGGCGTGCTGGCTGCGGGCCTTAGCGGCGAAGCAGCGACGGGCAGGAGATCGGCAAACTATGCGGAAATTGTTTCCCTTGTTTCCCACTTGCCCCGCTGGGACCGCAAACTCCGCCAGTTGTTGTTCGACGGATGCGTGGTCAAGCGGTTCCGGCTTCCGGCCAGGAATCAAGAGGCGGTGCTTTCCGCATTCGAGGAAGCGAACTGGCCGTCGTCGATCGACGATCCGTTGCCTTGGCTGCCCAAGCAGCGGTGCAAGGAGCGTCTGCACGCGACGATCCGCTGCCTGAACGCCAATCACGAGAATCGACGCATTCGTTTTCGCGGGAACGGCACAGGCGAGGCGGTGCTTTGGGAGCCGATTGCCGCATTGGCCGTCGATAGTCCGGCGGTAACCTTGGAATTGCGCCGCGCGGCCTGATTGCCGCGCAATTCTTTCTTCGCCTCCCCGTGGACGCAGTCGTAGGGTGCTTCTGCGCAGTGCGTGTGCAGGCCGGCCGTGCTTTCCAAACATTCTTGCAAAGGTTTACCAGAGCGTTACCAGCCAATTCGTGGACGGAAATCTCGAATTTGGTTTTAATGAAATATGCGTAAGGCGGCACGCGGAAGGGCACGACTGTTGAACTGCGTGCCTCTCCGCACGCCGTATGCTTAATGAGCAGGCCAAATTGAATGAAGATGTCCTTTGTTCAATGTGTTCTGTCTATCCTTTTGCCTTGGAGGTGTTGCTTGATGAGCAATTTTCGTAAACTTGGCTTTTCTTTCGTTGTGCTGTTCACGGTGTTCTATTGGTTTGCCGGTGTTTCGTCGGCGCAGATCACTGAGGGCTCGGCTACCGACCTGTACAACACGGGCGTTTACAACGGCAACAACCCACTCGGCTCCGGAACCTTGCCCGACGCGACGCCAGACCTGAACTATGTGCCGGGGCCCTATACGATAACCCTTTCAAACGTCTCGCCCGGGCCACCTACGGTAGGCCCGGTTGTACCGGGCGGGCCGGGGTCGGGGTGGCCTACCGCGGAAACGACCAATATCATCGCGGCGAAATCCCCGGATGCCCCCTATGGCGCTCCACTCGGAGACAACACCACCTCGGACTGGATCGGCCCGGGCACCAGCTCCTCCGCTGGGGTGGGCCCCACTGGGCTAGACCAAAGTTCAGTTGGGGGGGCAGTCTACGACTTCCAAACGACCTTCTACAACTCGGGCGGCCCTTACACCCTTACCGGGCAATGGAGTTGTGACAACTGGGGCGTGGACATCCTCTTGGACGGCACCTCCACCGGCAACGCCATTCCCCTACCAAGCTTGAACGTCGGGGGCAGCTTAGACCCCGACGATCAGAAGGATTTTTCGAGTTGGACCAATTTTACAACCATCAGTTCGTCGGCCGCGGAGGAGACGAAGGGATGGCACACCTTGGACTTCATGGTCTACAACTCCGCAACCTCGCCCGGCTGGACCACCCTGCGCGTGGAGTTCACCCCCGTGCCCGAACCCTCCACGTTCGCGCTGTTCGCCGTCAGCGGCATCGGACTGTTGGGATATGTTTGGCGACGCCGAAGAGGAAGACGGCCGGCGTAGCTACTCCATCCCCGGCGCAAAACCATGCCGCATGGTGTTTTCCGTCACACAGCGCGGTTCCACGAAATGCAGCAGATAATCGGCTCCGCCTGCCTTGCTGCCCGCCCCGGAGAGCCCAAAACCACCGAACGGCTGCCGGCCTACCAAGGCACCAGTGACCCCTCGATTGATGTAAAGATTTCCCACCCGAAACCGTTGACGAGCCGCCTCCAGGTGGGCCGGCTTGCGGCTAAAGACACCCCCTGTCAGCTTGTAAACCGAGGAGTTGGCAATTTCCAATGCCTGGTCGAAGTCGGCAGCGCGAAGGACGGCCAGGACCGGGCCAAAAATCTCCTCGCAGGCCAGGCGGTGCTCCGGCCGGATACCTGAGAAGATGTGCGGGCCAACGACCGGCTTGCCGATTCGCTCGGCCAACCCGGCAGGAACGTCGCAGGCCAGTTCCAAGCGGCCTTCGTTACGGCCTACTTCGATGTATTGGCGGATCTTGGCTGCGGCCGTTTCGTCGATGACCGGCCCGACGTCGGTGCCAGGATCGGCCGGGTCGCCGATCACCAGGGCCCGCGTCGATTCGACGAGGCGGCGGAGCAACAGATCGTGGACGCCGTCCAAGACGACGACGCGGCTGCACGCCGAACATTTTTGACCGCTATAGCCGAAGGCCGATTGACGAATGGCCAGCACGGCTTCGTCGAAATCGGCCGATTCATCCACGATGATCGCGTTCTTGCCGCCCATCTCGCACACGACCTTCTTCACAAAAGCCTGGCCGGGCCGTGGGTCGGCGGCGATTTTCAGGATCCGCAGGCCGACCTCCTTCGAACCCGTAAAGGCAATCAAGGCCACGCGCGGATCGGCGACGAGCATATCGCCCACTTCGTGGCCCGCAGCGGGAAGATATTGCAAGACATCGTCCGGTGTTCCGGCTTGCCAGAGGATTTCGCAAAGTAGTTGCGCTATCCTGCGAGTCTGCGACGAGGGCTTGACGATGGCCGTGTTGCCCGTCACTAACGCCGCGGTGGTCATGCCGGCGCAGATGGCCAGGGGGAAGTTCCAAGGACTGATGATGGCGGCCACGCCGCGCGGTTGATGCCACTGGTGATTCAGTTCGCCCACGAATCGACCCAGTCGTTGCGGCTGGAACAGTCCGACGGCCACCCGCGCGTAATACTCGCAGAAGTCGATGGCCTCGCAGACATCGGCATCGGCTTCGCGCCAGGTCTTGCCCGCCTCGCGGATCATCACGGCTGCCAGTTCATCGCGGCGCTGGCGGAGGATGGCGGCGGCCCGAACGAGGATCTGCGGCGGTCCAGGGGCTGGCGGTCGCGCCATGAAGGAAAGGCCTTGGCGGCCGCGGCAATGGCCTTCTGGCAGGCATCGCCGCCGACAGTCGCGACCTTGGCTGCGTTCACCTCGGCCACTGCCTTGGCAAAGCGCTGCCGCTGATCTTCCTTGGAGAAATCCCGCCAGGGCTCGTTGAACATCGGCCGGCCATCGCCCAGCCCGGAAATGCCCGGCGAAAGCCGGTGCCGGTTCGCCGCGGCTTGCAGCACCTCCTCTGCGTCCGGCTGGCCGAGCCGCGGCTCCTGCTTGGGCCCGGGCACGGCCAGGAGCACGTCGTCGGGCACTTCGGCCGAGAAACCGGCCCGCAGCCAGGACTGGTTCGACGTGTTTTCCAGCAGTCGCCGCACGAGATAGGCCATGCCGGGAATCATCTCGCCTACGGGCAGGTACTCGCGGACCCGCAGACCTTCTTCTACCAGGGCCTCGCGGAGCGAGTCGGCCATGCCGTCGAGCTTTTGAAATTCGACGGCCGACGATGGCAAGCCCTTTTTCTCCAGCAGGGCCAGCGTGTGGGCGATGGAACGTACGTTGTGCGATCCCAGGGCCAGTTTCACTCCGCCCTCGTCCGCCGACCCGGAGTACCGGGTGCCCCGCGGCATCGCATCGACGAACATCGCGGCCATGCGTTCGAAGCAGTCGTCGGTGGCCCATTTGTCGGTCCAGACCGGCACGGGCCAGCCCATCCGCTCGGCATGAATCATTTCATAGTCCCAGTAGGCGCCCTTGATCAGCCGCACGCTTACCTGGCGGCCACTGCGGCGGGCCCAGTCGATCAGCCCGGCGGCGTCGTTCGGCCCGCTGCGGAGGTAGGCCTGCATGGCCAGACCGGCGGGAAAATCGACGGTCTCGCAGCAGCGTTGAAAAAGAGCGATCGAAAGGTCCTTGGCGGCCGCTTGCTCCATGTCGAAGTAGACCATTACGTTGCGCTGGGCCGCCTTGCGGAGGACCGGCTGCAAGGCCGCCGCCAGGGTCCGCAACGAACCTTCAAAATCGATGGCGTCGGTCCGCGGGCTCAGGGCGCTGAGCTTGATCGAGATGCTGGTTCGCGGCACGCGCCCGAGGTGATCGTTCTCCAATCGCGGCTGGGCCGGCCAGCGGCCGACTTCCGCCGGCAGTATCTCCAGCAGATCGAGGTAGCGGCGCTGGTAGACCGCGGCCTCGGCATCGCTGACGCAGGCCTCACCGAGCAGATCGACACTGAAGGCCACGCCTTGCTTCCACAAGTGGTGCAATACGGGCAATGCGGCCGTGGCGTCGGCGCCGGCGATGAAATTGGTGGCCATGGACTCGATGCGGTCGGCGACCGTTTTGGCCACGAGTCCCTTGGCCAGGCGTCCGGCTTTCATGCCCAGGTCGAGCCCCGCCGGCAAGCTTACGCCCGGCTGGCTGAGGTAATCGCTGAGGTAATCGTGGATCTGCTCCGGCGAGCGAAGCATGGGAAAGACGTCAATGAAGCGGAACAACTGCGTGCGAAAGGCCGCATCCTTCATGGTCCACGCCATGAGTTGATCGGACCAGAATCCGGCCGAGAAGAAACCTTTGCGGTGCCTTCGGGCTGCGGCCAGCAGGCGGCCGCCGATTTCCAGGGTCCGTTGCTGAAGCTCATTGCCGCCGGAAGGCGATTCCGCGGCGCGGAGAACTGCTGGTTTGTGTCTGAGCCATACCATAAGACGTTCCCTTGCGCCTGTAATTATATACGCTTTGCAAATAATCTCTCAGGGAGTAGAATAACGCAGGCTAGAGAGCTATGATGACAGTCGGCTGGAGTCGACCCTTAGCCATGTGTCGCACGGCCCTGGAGATTGCCCGGCGGCCGGACGACAAGCGCCTGGTGCTGGAGATTCTTCTCCGCTATCCGAGCCAGGAGATGCTGGCCTTGGCCCTGGAGGCGGCCAAGTCGCCGGAATTGAAGGACGAGGCTGCCAGGGTGGCGATCGGTATCGAACACAGCCAGGGCGGTGATTCCGCCGCATTGCGCAAGGCCCTGGCCCAGGAAGGACAACCTAATTCCTCAATTGCCTAGGGTCCGCGGCGAACATTTCTGCAATCCGCTTTGAGCATCTGGATGCGAGGGAACTCTTGCCAGAACCGTGCGATATTCGGCGGCTGCGGCGGCGTGGTCGCCGATATTATCCAATAGATACGCGAAACGCAAGTGCAGGTGCCAATCCTCCGGTCTGCGCCGGATCGCCTGTCGATAAGTGGCCATAGCCTGTTGGACAACGTCCCTGCCCAAATGGGCCCGGAGATCTGCTAGCAACCGTTCGGCCTTTTGCTGCCGTTGGGCATGCTCCAGTTCGTCGGTAAACGGCGGACGCGAAATAAGTTCCACAATCGGCAGCAGCAGCAGACATTCGTCCATCGGCGTCAGCGCCAACGCGGCCGCGCACTCGTCCCGGGAAGGAATCGTCGCAATCGAAGGCAGAGGGCGATTCAGAACTTCGGCCACGGCGGCCGCAACGGTTGGGAACATCGCTTTGGCGACCTCATAGTTGCCCGCGAAACGAAAATGCACGTGGTCGAAGAACAGCGCTTCGCCGGGAATCCCGCGATCGCTGGCTGGACAATCCGACAGTGCCTTCTCGACGTCGACCAGACGCACTTCCGCGGCCGAATCGTTCGCCAACTCGCGAATCGTACGGTTCAGCCGCCGATCGGCACGAAAGGGCATGGCGTCCCAGTCGCAAGCCAGTTGGTAATGCTCGCGGGCCTTGTCAAATTGCGAAGCTGCATAGTAACAGCGTGCCAAGCGAAATTGAAGATCGGCAAAATGGTCGTCGATCGCCACCGCCGCTCGGTAGCGGTCGATCGCCTGGTCGAACTTTCCCCGCACCTCGTCGGCTGAGCCCGCGGCGTACGCCTCTTCCCATGCGGCTGTTTCCGTTTCCGTCAAACCTTTTCGGTGCAACGATCCCAAGGGAGGCTGGTCCTTGAGGTTTACAACCACGGTCGAGAGAATGGTCCGTATGCCCGCACGCTGCGCGATGCGAAAGATGTCGCGAACGTTCGCCGCGAAATTGTCGCAAGTGGCGATGCGCCGCCGGTCGTCGGCGGCGATGAAGTGCCGCCGAAAAAACTCGGCATTCTGCAGTTTCTTCGCCGCCCCCGCCGCTTCGCCGCGCAACAGCCGGCCCAGCAGTTGTCCGGTCCGGGTGGTATTGAGCCAAAGGCTGGCGCGGATCAAGGAAAGATTTTCCGCCAGCCGAAGCGATTCCGGTCCCGGGGCCGAGAAGCCGACGGCCTCGTTGTTGCCCATGTAGAAAATGAACAGGTCCGGCGCGTGCGTGGCACATTCCCTCACGATCGGCCTGACGGCATGAGAATTGATTCCCATGATCGCGGTGTTGATCACTTCGAATCGCGTCTGGGGATATTGAGCCCGCAGCATCAGTTCCAGGATACGGCTGAAGCTGTAGGCCGGGTCGGGCGCGCCATAGGCGGCCGACTCGCCGAAAACAACGATCCGCACCGTGTTTGAAGGCTTGGCAACCGGAATGGCGAACGGATCGGGCTTTTCGCTGCACTGGAATCGCCACGCGAATTTGGGGTTGGGCAGATATGCCTCGCCCGACTCGGCCTTCACGAGAAAGGCGGTTGGGAAACCGTAGCCCACGGCCCAGAGAATAATCTCCATCAGGCCCAACACCACCAGGGGGGCCAAGACCATCAGCGCAAGTTGCGCCGGCCATTTCCACTTGCCGGCCTTGCACGGCCGTTGAGCTGGTTCGGAAGACGAGTTCGCGCACTTTTCCCGACCGGAAGGTGGTTTATATGCCCCCTGTCGTCGGCGTTTCATGGCTAGACTCATTATTATGGACAAGCATGATTCGCGGCCTGTCGCACCCATATGACAGGCCGGCTGTCGTGATCATAGCTTTACGCTACAAGAAAAGTCCATTGTTCTTGCGTACACCAACCCCGGCAAGAAAAAAGAGCGGCTGCCATGGCAGTTCCAAGCTCGGGAAACGCGGGCGCTGTGGGTAGTCAGCACCGTGCCGGCCCTGGGTTAGGCCGGCGGGGGGGGTGAGAATGCGTTTCACTACGATCTGCCTGCCACGGCAGCCGGGTGATTCTTCGGTTGTCAGTACTCAGTACTCAGTACTCGGTACTTTGTACTCGGTAACTCAGTTGTCAAACCTCAACTCTGCTTGTTTCCGCGTCGTGTAAAGCGGTACCCGCAGCACACCGCCAGGGCCGCCAGCAACAAGATGACCGTTCCCGGTTCCGGCACGGCCGAGACGACCGTCACACCGGCCAACGCCACGTTCGACGCGGCCGGCGCCAGCGTCGTCGCCGGGGAGAAGGTGAACGCGCCGCCGGAGCCGACGATCAAGCTCGACCCGCTGGGAATGGAGGCGGAGTTCATCGCAATCAACGTGCCCGACGCCACATCCGTGCCGCCGCCGTAGGTGTTGGAACCGCTGAGAATCAGCGTGCCCGTGCCGTCGGCGCTGGTGAGCGTCAAGGAACGCGGGATGCCGCTCGTAGCAACGTCGTCCGAGATGTTGTTGGTAAGACTCAGTTGGCCGGTATTGGTCAGGCTGATCGCCAGATTTCCACCGGCAATCTCCACCGCGCTGTCGATCTCCTGCGTGCCGCTGGAAACCGTCATGGTTGACGTGCCCGAAGTGGAGTTCATCGTCAGCGTGCTGTTGGTCAACGTGTAGTTAGCGCCAGTGAAGCTCACGGCTGCCAGGCTGACGGGCACGTCGAGGGTGATCGTGTGGGAGGCCGCCGATTCTTGACCGTTGAAAGTGGCCGTGTCCGTACCGACCGGTCGGCCCGGAACGCCCGGAGCGAAGTTGATCGAGGCGTTGGCATTATCGACCCAGTTCGCATTGGTGCTCCAGTTCAGGCTGCTGCCGTTGGAAATCCAGGTGGCGCGACCGGAGAACGCCCCGGCGCTTGTCCCTGTCACCGTAATCGACTCCGCCGTGCTCGAATTCACGAGCGCGAGGTCGTAGGTCGTTCCGCCCACGGAAATCGTGTTGGAAGCCAGGGCGAAATCACCGGACACCAGCCCGCTGCCGGAGGCGGTAAGCACGGGATAAACACTGCCGACCGTGAGACTGCTGCCGAGGCCGGTGATGCTGATCACATTGCCGGTGCCGCATGATGCCGCGTAATCGACGGCGTTCAACACGTCGGCCCCGGTGGAGCTCAGGTCGAACTTCAGCGTGGCCCCGTTGAGCGTGAGGCCGGTGTTGCTGCCGCTAACAACGTCCAGCGAGTCCTGGTTGAGATTGAAGATCCCGATGGCCCCGTCGGTCATGTCGAAGATCGACCCGTGTTGCAACGTGAGTGTCGCCCCGGTGGGAACGGTAAGGGGCGCCGAGTAGTTTGTCGTGTCGATCGTGCCGCTGCCGGGCTGCGGCGCGAACGTGGCCCCGGGGCCGACGGTGATCGCCGTTTCATCCACCGCTGAACCGGCTGCCAATACGAGCTTGCCGGCATTGACCATCGTCGACCCAGTATACTGGGATTGCCCGCTCAAGATCCAAGTGCCCGGGCCGTTCTTTACCAGCGACGTGGGACCGTTCCCGTCGTTGATTACCAACCCGAAGGTGTTGGCCCCCCTGTAGCTGCCGGTCAAAGTTAGCGTGCCGTTGCCGCTGAAGTTGGTGGCCACGCCCGCGTTGGTATTGCTGAAGACCAAGGGACCGCTGCCGGAGGCGTCGATCGTGGCGTTGCCCGAGGGTCCGATCGTGAACTGACGGTCGGTGGTCGAGCCGTTGCCGATGTACTGCAACGTGCCGTTATCGATGACGAGGTTCCCCGCGCCGCTGGTCGAGGCCCCGATGGCGCTGGGATTGCCACCAACGTCGAGGTTCGTGACGGCCAGCACGCCGCCGCTGACGGTCGTGGCGCCGGTATAGGTGCTCAGGCCGCTGAGCGTTTGCGTGCCGTTGCCGATCTTGTTGAGGATGCCCTGGGGGGCGCTGAGGACGCCGCTGTAGCTGGCGTTCTGATTGTTGGCGCCCACGGTCAAGGCCACCGCCGATGGGCTCTGGGCGTTGGTTTGCAGGGCGAAGTTGCCCGAGCCGCTCAGGCCGCCAACGGTGGCCGAGGTGATGAGTGCGCCGAAGGTCAGGGTGCTGTTGGCGGGGTCATTCAGGTTCACCGTGCTGTTCACCAGCGCGGTGGCGTTGTTGAGCTGCACCGTGCCGTTGTTCACCTGGGCATTGCCGGTGAAGTTGCTGCCATCGGCCCCCAAGGTCAGGGTCCCGCCGCCGGTCACGGCGAAGTCGGACGAACCGCTCATGGAACCGGCCAGGGTCAACGGGGCATTGGCGCCGACGTTGAACGTCGCCGGGCCGGTGATCATCGTGGGACCAGTGATCGTCACCCCGGAGCCCGTCGTGCCGCCGGTGGTGTACAAGGTGTTGGCGCCGATCGTCAACGAGGGGAACTGGTAAGTCGCGGCGAACGAGGTGTCCAGATCGATCGTCGAGTCGGCCGTCACGTTCACCGCGTTGGAGTAGTTGGCCGATGGTTCGCCGTTAATAACCTGGCTGTTGAGCACCGAGTACTGGTCGGGTGCGTTGTTGGGGTCGCCGCCAGGGCTGTTGAGGTAGACCCCCAAGCCGTTGCCGCCGCCCCCCTGGTAGAAGGCGACTTCAATCGGATAATAGCCGGCCGTGGGCACAGTTACAGGCCCGCCCCGGAGCGTCCAACCCTGGTAGCCGGTGTTGTCCACGATCGTCTGGTAAGTATTGCCGCCGTCGAGACTGATGTACACGGCGCTCCCGTCGTCGCTGCCGGTCGAAACATTAGTAGTCCCTGCCGGCAACATAATGGAGCCCTTGAGGATTGTGGTGTAATCGTTCCCCACGCCCTGTCCCGTCACCGCGCTGCCTTGCCCGACGTAACCGATGTTGGCAAATCCGACGCCGGAGGCGAGGCCGTTGGAGTTCACGTCGGGGAAGAACAAGGCGTTGTTGCCCGAGGCAGTGGTGCTGGCCTGGTAGGTCGGCGCCCCGAAGTTGGCAGCGATGTAGCTGTTGGCTGCCGTGTAGCCTTGGTAGAACGGGTTGTTGGGGTCATCGTTGTTTCCGCTGCCGGGGTTCCCGGCGTAACCGGGGGCCCCGTTATAAAACGTCGCGCTCAGGCCTGGCGCGAAGGGCGCGGGGGCGTGGAAGGTGCCGCCGGCCAAATTCAACGGTCCGGATCCAATGCCGCCCACCGGGGCATCACGACGCCTTGCGCGATGGTCGTGCCGCCGTTATATGTGCTGGCAAAGGAAGTCAGGGTCAGCGTGCCGGGGCCGCTGTGGTACAGGCTGCCCGTGCCGGTGATGGGACCGCTGAGAGTCTGGACATCCGCGTGGTTGAACGCCAGCACGCTGTTGTTAGCCATACTGACGCCGCTGGTGCTGCCGATCGAGGCCCCGCTGCCGCCGTTGCCGACTTGCAAGGTGCCACCGTTGACGGCCGTTGGGCCGGTGTAGGTGTTCGAGCCCAAGAGGGTGAAGCACCCCGCGCCGACCTTGGTCAGTCCGCCGCCGGCGCCGGAGAGCACGCCGGAGAAGGTGGTGCTGGTGTTGTCGCCGCCGGTGGTCAGTATGCCGTTGCCCAGGAGGACCTGCGAGCTATTGAGAGTGACGCCGGCCGGGTCATCGGCCAAGGAGGCGATGGTGGTGCCGGTGCCGATGCTGAGGTCAAAGGTGGTGTTGCTGGACATGATGACCGGTGTCGTGGTCGGAATGGCCCCGCCCCCGGCGCCAGCCAAGAACAGCGTGTCGCCCGAGGAATCAGCGGCGCCAAACACGTTCCACGCCCCCGGCGTGGTGCTGGGGCCTACTAAGCCAGTAGTGTTATAAGCAAGGCTGGCGTTCAAGTTGTTCCAGCCGGTGTCTTGGGGCCCGGCGCCGCCGCCGCCCTGGCCGAACCGCAGATCAATCGTGTGCAGCCCCGGCGCCAGGGAAATCGACTCATACTGGGGAGTGCCAGGCCAGGCGCCATTATTCGGGATCGGAGTGCCGTCGATCTTCAGGGACCAACTATCATCCTCTCCACTGTAGCCAATATCATAGGTGAGCGCATGACCGCTCGTGTTGTCGAGGTAACCGCTATAGCCATAGGTCTGGTTATCACCCCAGACGGGATAAGAGTTAGGGGGGGTACCATCAACTTCCTGATTAGTGAGTCCCCACCGCGCCGTCTGCTGAATCGAGGTGTGCGGGATCGGATCGGTGGTATCAAAGTTGTAGTTGCCCACAAAGCCTTCCCACAGTCCGAGTTGGGCGCCGATCACCTGCAGGGTGCCGCCGGAAATGTACGTGGGGCCGGTGTAGTTGTTCACGTTGGTCAGCGAGAGTAGGCCGGGGCCCGTCTTATTGAACTGGCCGCCGCTCACCACGCCGGTCAAGGTCGCCGCCTGGCCGGAAGCGACGCCGATGTTCGAGTTGACGGGAGTTGCCAAGCTCACGGGGTTGGCGAAGCTGCCGTTGGGCTGGAAGGTGGCGTTCTGAATCACGATCGGGCCCGTGCCAGCGCTGCTGGCTGCCAGCGTGCCGGCGCTGATCATCGTGCCGCCGCTATAGGTATTGCCGGGTCCCGTCAAGGCCATGACGTTCGGACCCGCCTTGACGACGCTCAGGGCGCCCGAGCTGGCGCCATTCTGGATCGAGCCGGCAAAGGTCGTGTCGCTGGACGGGCTAAGGGTCAGGGTAACCGCCGTCAAGGGGAGGGCGCCGGCGTTGCCGTTCTCGATCGTCGCGCCGGACCCGTAGCTCGGGCCCGGGGATTGCAGATTGGGCATGAGCGAGTTGCCGTTGAGCAATAAGGCTGCGGTGTTGCCGGTGGGGAAGGTGACCGTGGGCGTGACGGCCATGCCGAGGGCAGTAGAACTGCCCATCACCACGGTACCCTGCGTGATGGTCACGCCGGGGTCATAGGCGTTGTTGCCGGAGAGGAACAAGGTCCCCGCGCCGGTCTTATTGACGCCGCTGCCCGCGCCGCCGGTGATGTTGCCGCTCAAGAGGGCGTAGTCGCCGCCGGTGCCGCTGGCGACCTGGATCGTAGCGACGTTGCCGCCGAGATTGATGGCGTTGGTGAGCTCGACGACGTTGTTGGCCGTGGGCGAGCCGAAGGCCAGGACCGGATCGGCAACGGTCCCGATATCCGTGCCCCAGTTGAGCGTGGCGCCGCCGTTGAGAGTCACGGTGAAGTGGCCGCCGGTGGCCGCGAAGCCGCTGGCGCCGCTCATGCTGAACATGGGGGTGTTGAGCGTGCGGGTGAACATCGCCGGGCCGTCGCTTTGCAGGATGGCGTTGTTCAGCGTCAGGGCGCTGGCGGCGGGCAGGCCGCCGCCGTCGTTGGCCTGGAAGGTGCCGTTATTGATCACCGTGGGGCCGACGTACGTGTTGCGTCCGTTCTGGACCAGCAGGTTGCCGGTCAGATTGGCCGTTACCGAGCCGCCGGCGCCGGTGCCGTTGTCGGAAATCACGCCGCTCAGTGCGCCGCCGGTGACGCTCAAAGCCACATTGTTGCCGTCGGCGTTGACCAGGGCCAAGTTGCCCGTGTCGTTCAAAGTGTTGAAATTCGCAGTCGTCACGCCCGAGCCGAACAACAGGCCCTGGTTGACGCTGACGCTGACAATGGAGCTGCTGCCCAGCGAGTTCGGATTGCCAAGCTGGATGGCCCCGCCGGAGACCACAGTCGCGCCGGTGAAGGTGTTGGCGTTTGCCAAGGTGAGCGTGCCGGCGCCGGTCTTGGTCAACCCGGTCATCGAGGAGATCAGGCCGGAGAAGTTCGTGCTCGTATTGTCGCCGCCCACGGACAGGCCGCCGCCGCCGTTGACCTGGCCGGCCCCGCTCAAGGAGCCGACGCTGGCGAAGGCGTTGTTCAGGTTCAAGGTCCCGGCAGCGTCCAGCGTGAGGGCCGTGTTGGCCGGGAGGTTGCTGCTGCTGCCCGCCTGGAAGAGCAGGCTGCTGGGCTGGCTGGTCCCCCCGGGGAAGACGATGCCGCTGCCCGGGTTGATGCCGATGACGCTATTGGCATTCGCCACATTGCCGGCGATGCCCGGCTCGTTGATCTGGAAGTCCGAACCGGCCGGCGCGGTATTGATAGCGGGGGGGCCGTTGCCGCCATTACCGTCCGGGTTGCAGGCGACCTGCCATTGGCTTACGTTAGTGTAGCCGCCGGCCCCGCCGCCGTTGGTGCTGAAGAAACTGATCTGGACGGGGACCCAGCCGGGCGTGACGTTGACGATGCCGGTGCCGTACTGACCTTGGGGGGTGCCGATCCAGGTTCCGTTGATCTTGACCTGCATGTTGTCGTCGCACCAGCCCTCCATGGAGATCGTGTTGTAGGCGCAAAAGACGTAGCCGGTATACGTCCAGGTAACGTCGTTACCATTGTTCACAGCCCGCTGCCAACTGCCTTGCCAGGAGGTGCCTTGGCCCCAGATGGGGGCGTCCGTAGTATTGGAATTAACGCCGTTTCCTCGGGCGTAGAGGCCGGCCATCGCGCCCGGGGCGACGCCCGCGCTCGTCCAGCCGGTGGTCTGGTTGTAGTTATTGCCGCTATAGAAGGCCTGGTTGAGGCCGGGCTGGGGAGTAAGCGTGAGCGTGCCGTTCACGACGTGCGTGGCGCCGGTGTAGGTGTTGTTGCCGCCGAGGGTCAGGCTCCCGCCGCTGGTCATGTTGACCGTCAGGGAGCCGTTGCCGCTGATCGCGTTGTTGTAGGCAGTCGAAGCCGAAGTATCGCTGATCGTGACGTTGCCCTGATTGTTCAGGACGACGGGAGTGGGCAAGCTGGCCACGGGGCTCTGCAGCACGCCGCCGTTGACGTAGGTCGTCCCGGTGTAGGTGTTGTTGCCGCCGAGGACCAGGGTGCCGTTGCCCGACTTGGTCAGGCCGCCGCCGGTGATGTTGGCGGAGATGGTGAAGGGATTCGGGCTGTTCTGGACGACCACCAGGTCGCTGCTGGCGGTAGGCCCTTGCAGGCTGCCGCCGCCCAGGCTGTCGATAATGGACGAGCCGCCGTCGTTGGGAGTAACGAGGATACCGCCGGTCGTCAGGCTGTTGCCGTAGACGTTGATTGTGCTGGCCGGGCTCTGGTTGAAGCGCAGGCTGGCGATGGTAATGGTAGAAGGCCCGAGGGGAAGTTGCGTATTGACGCCGCTGGAGACGTCGACATTGTTACCCGCGACGAACTCGCTGCCGCTGGCCGTGCTCGGCGTGTAGCTGCCGACCGGGACGATGGCGCCGCTGCCGTTCACGGCCGCCCAGTCGGTGCCGGCGACGGTGGCGTAGGCCACGCCGTTGGTGTCGAGAAGGATCGAGTTGGCGGGCTGGCCGGTGGTGTTGATCGTGCCCGCGCCGCTGAAGTCGACGGTGCCGCCGACGTTGCGGGTGATGGCCGCCAGATTGAGGACACCGCCGCCGACGCTGACGGTCGACGCGCCCGGATTCACCGTCGTGCTGGCGAAGGTCTGGCTGTTGGTCTGGCCGCCGTTGGGGACGATGCTCAGGTTGCCGCCGGCCAAAATCAAGGCCGAGCTGCCGCTGACGATGTTGCTTGTCGGCGAGGTGCCCTGGCTGAAGTCCAAAGTCAAGAGTCCGCCGGAGAGGGTGGTCGGGCCGCTATAGGTGTTCGCGGCGGCGAAGGTTACGTTGCCGGGACCCACGACGTTGACGCTGCCCGTCGTGCTGCCGTTGCTGATGACGCCGCTGAAGAGCAGGGTGTTGCCGCCGGTGGCCGAGGAGGCGATGTTCACGCCCTTGGCCAGCGAGATCGGGCCGGAGAAGGTGGCGCTGTTGTTGGTGTTGCCACCCAGCGTGGTGCCGTTGCCGTCGTTGTTGACGGAGATACTGTTGGCCACGGTGACCGGACCGGTCAAGAGCAGGCCGAGGGTGCCGTCGTTGGTGCCGGCCGTGTTGCCGTTGCCCAATTGGACGGGAGCGGGGTTGTAAGGCCCGTTGCCGGCGTTACCGTTGTAGCCGGTAGTGGCGATGCTGCCCAGGGCCGTGTTGCTGGCGGCGGCCAGGGTCCCCTGCGTGATCTCCACGCTGTAGAGCATGCTGTTGTCGCCGCTGAGGGTGACCACTCCGCCGCTGCCGCTGCGGAGATCGAGCCCGGCCCAATTGCCGCCGTTGCCGTTGTTGTTGTTCCAGGCGTTGGTGGAGATCAGCCGGCCGCTGAGGGTCACATTGCCGGACGTGTACAGGTTGCGATAGGTGCCGTTGCGGTCGCGATTGCCGATCATCATGTCGCCGGAGAGGTTCAGGCCGACGCCGCCGTTGATGCCCATGTCGCCCTCCATCACGAAGTCGTTGCCGACGGTGAGCGGACTGGAGGTGCCGTTCCCCAATGCACCCCAGTACTGCCAGCGGACGGTGCCGGTTCCGAAAGGACCGCTGGTCACGTTCGTGCCGCTGCCGCCCAGGCTGCCAACCATCAAGACCACGGCGTTGAAGTTGCCGTTGCCCTGGTTCTGGTCGCCGCCGTTGTCGTTCTTCCAGAAGCTGGTGGCCGGGAAGTTGAAGGAGTGGCCGGTGACGTTGTAGGCCGAGGGGTTGTTTACGGCGGAATTATAGAACCAATCCTGGCCGCCCGCAGCGCCGGTGTAGGTGCTCAAGGGGTCGTTGAGCACGAGGGTGCCGTTGGGGTCGCCGCCGCGCTGGAAGTAGCCGCTGCCCGATATTGCCCCGCTGATCGTGACCGTGCCGCCGTCGGGGATGCGGAACATGGAGTTGTAGTTGATGGTCCCAGGACCGCTCAGGTCGATCGAGTTGGGACCGCGGAACCACATCTCGCCGTTGTTGAAATTGGCGATGTCCGACCACGGGTTGGCCACGGCCAACTCGCCCGTCAGGTTGGTGAGGGCGTTGATGCCGCCCCAGTTGTAATTGAGCTGGCCGGTGCCGAAGGCCTGGCGGTCGGTGATGGCCACGATCGTGCTGTTGATCGTCGTGCCGCCGATATAGGTGTTGAACCCGGCGATCTCCGGAGACGAGTAGGTCTGCCCGTTCACGTAGTTGTTGTAGGGCTGGTCGTTGTAGGTGTTGTTGTTCGGATTGCCGTTGGTCGGCGTGAAGGCGACCGAGCCGGCCCCGCTCAACACGCCCCAGAAGGTCGACCGACCGAAGGGATCGTTGAAAGTGTACAGGCCGCTGGTGAGGCTGATGTTGGAGGTAAACTGGATCTGCGACGTGGCGGCGATCATGTTGGTCGCCACGGCAATGTTGACGCTCTGGTTGGGGCCGAAGATCAAGGGATTGTTGATCGTCAGCGGGTTGCTTGCGCCCAGGGTCCCGCCGTTAAGCTCCAAGGTGACTTGCGACGGAACGGCGCCCAGCGATTGGATGTTGCCGAGGATGAAGCCGCCGCCGGCCACGTTGACCGTGGAACCGCTCATGATCATGTTGGCGGTGGGGAAGGTCAAGAAGCCGTTCACGGCCGGGGTCAACTGCGAGGTGTTGCCGCTGAAACCGCCGGCGAAGGTCACGTTGCCGAGGCCCTGCAGGCCGTTGGCCAGCGCCGTGCCGGACGGCGAGAACTGGCCGTTGGTGCCCTGCAGGTTCAAGACGATGAAATTGTCGTTGTTCGGGGCCACGGTGGCGCCGGGCGAGTTGTTGAGGGTCATGTTGACCACTCCGGTTGCGCCGCCGATGCCGTTCAGCGTGCCGCCGCTGGCGACGTTCACCTGCGGGACAATGTTCAGCGTATAGCCGCTGTTGGCCGCGAAACCGAGCGTCTGGCCCGTGGGAACGGTGAACGGAGTGGCGCCGCCGCCGCCGTTGCTCAGGTTGACGATTCCGTTGGCGACCGCGCCTCCCTCGCCGGCGAAGTCCATGCCCGCCCGGTAGGTCACGTTGGAAGCGGGCGGCACGAGCATGCCGGGCAGGTCATAGTTGGCCGGTGTCGTGTCGGCCGTGGCAAGCTGCAGGGTTGCGCCGCTCTGGAGGGTAATTGCCGCGCCGGCCTGCGAGGCGAACGCGCCGCCGCCGCCCACGATCATCAGCGTGTTGCTGCCGCCAACGTTGAAGGTCGTGCCCGAGAGGCTGCTGTTGGACGAATTCAAGACCAGCGTGCCGGTGCCGATCACGTTGACCAGCGACGTGCCGCCGCTGGTGGTGAAGACCCCGGCGGCCAGCGAAGGACCGAGGATGTTCAGCGTATAAGTGCCGTCGTTGAGCGTCGTGGAATTGAACTGCACGGAGCTCATATTGCTGAGAAAAGCTGGAAGTGGTGTTAAGCTGCGAGCCGTTGTACAACGTCAAAGCGTTCAAAGAGACCAGGCTGGTCCCCTGGACGTTGATGGTCGAAGTGCTGCTGGCCGGCAGCGTCACGTTGGTGTTGTAGCTGACCGAACTTGTGGCGGTGGTCAGCATCGAATTCGGGATGTTCTGGTTGTTGATGCCGCTGCCCGCCGGTCCTTGCACGTTGGCATAGGTATTCTGGCCTCCGCCGTATTCCTCGTGGACGATGGTGATGGGGTGCTCGCCGGCGGTGAGATAGATGTTGGAGGTGCCGCCGTTGTAGACCGTCTCTGCATTGTTGTTGTCGAGCCACAGCCGGCCGACGTCATCGCCGCCGGCCTGGAACTGGTAGGTCCCGCTCACCGGGGCGTAGAAAAAGCCGGTGTGGACGTCGATGAAGTTGTCGGCGGGGTCCACGCTGTAATTGGGGCCGTTGGGGACGCTGTCGAACATGCCCGAACCGCTGTTGTTGAACCACGAGGCCGTGTTGCCGACCTTGACGGTCGTGTTCGTGGTCAGGCCCACGGGGATCCCCGCCACGTACGTCTCGAGGTTGTTGAGGTTCAGGTTATTGATATTCTGCGCGGTGGCGCTTACGCCCGGCAAGTTCAAGGCCCCGTTGTTGTTGTTAGCTTGGGTTCCTCCGTAGTAGATGCTCGTCAGGCCGGCCACGATAGGCGAGAACTGCAGCGTTCCGCCGCTCATGGTGACCGTGCCGCCGACGGGGAGTTGGCCCGTGGCATTGATCTGCAAGATGCCGGCGCTGATATTGGTGCCGCCCGAGTAGTTGTTGGCCGAACTGCCCAACACGACGGTGCCGCCGGTGGTCTTGTTGAGGGAGACGTTGCCGCTGAGCTGTTCGCCCGCCGAGCCGCTCTGGGCGAGGATAGTGCCGGCGACGTTGACGGTGCCGTTATCGACCGCGCCGCCGCTGAGCGTGAGGTTGTTGACGCCCACCGAGGTGCCGCCAAAGTTGATGGCGCCGCCCGCGGCCGTGACGTTCTGAACGGTGTTCAGCGTGAGGTTGGTCAGCGCCAGGGCGCCTGCGCCGGCCTTGGTCAGAGTGCCGCTTGCGCCGAAACTCAAGGCCAGGCTGGGCGTATAGGTGCCCGCGTCGACCTGGATCGTGGAACCGGCATTGTTCAAGGTGAGTTGCCGCCATTCCGCATAGCCGCTCTGGATGTCGAGGATGCCGTTGTTGATCGTAACAAGAGCGTTGCCGCCCAGGGCGCCGGAGTTGGCCGCGGCGACCGTGCCGC
>CAVRDP010000026.1:0-230592 GCA_963719885.1 uncultured Planctomycetia bacterium
CGACATGATGGATGCGAGTCGGTTGTTCCGTTGTCGTGGCCAGCTTACGCGTCCGGCCCTTTGATGTCGCATGGTTTGCTTTCGCCATTTTGGTTCTCCTGATTAGGGTGGTCATTGCTCCGGTTTATGCCGGGGCAATGACGTGGTGTAAATGCGTGCCATGTCCGCGACATCGCGGCCAAGGCCGTCACAATCCTCTCGACGCCAGGGCTACGATCCGGCTGTCTCGCCTGACGCGGTGGCCGGGTCCACTGCGGGGCCATATTCCTCGAAGGACCTGATCTCGGTTCTGTCTCGGCCGTCAGCCCGTAGCTCTTCGATCAGTACCGGCAGTTCCGCCACCGGGAACTTCCAAAGTGCCGTCCCGCCGTTGCCGTACATGTACCGCACCAACTCCGATCCCGTCTGCCAGATCTCCACGCAGTACGGCATAGGGACGTGGAGATGGTGATAGCGGAAGCCATGCACCAACTCCTTCGGGTTGATGGACACGAAGATCGCTTCAGCAACCGCCCCGCCCCGCCGTACTTCAGGGCCAAACTTATCCCAATCCACCAGCCAAAACTCCCGCAACTCGACCGGAGTCAACGGCTCAGCCACATGCTTGGAGCCAGCGAAGAGAGGCGTTCGCATCACTTCGTCGAAAGCGGGGACTTGGATATTTGCCATTGCCGTCTTGCTGCGATCGACGTGAACTCCAGCGTCACGCAACGCCCAAGTCCACCGTGCAAAATCAATCGGAACCGGTATCGTCTCAAGTGAAAACAGCGTGCCATCGTCAGTCAGCAGGCTGGCCAAGTGGCGGGCGTAACGAGGGAAGTTCGGGTAAACAGGCTCCGCCGTCGCTTCCTCAATACCAGCGAACCGGCGACGGAATGACCGTATCGTTGGTAATATGGTGAGCGACAACTAGGTCGAAAGTCTGGTTCTTCAACGCGTTGGGAAATGACCTCAAATCGGTGTGCAGACTGGCCTGGAAGAAACGCACGTTCGGCAGCTTCAGTTCTGCAGCCAACTTCGATGCACAGTCCAGCGTGCCCCGATCTTCCTCAAGCCCGATGACCTCCGCATCCGGAAAATGCTCTGCAAAGAAACATGCCTCGACACCGAGGTCGTAGCCAAGACGTAGCACCCGCTTGGGCTGTGGCAGATCAAGGGAAGCGAAGTAGGCAAGGAACTCTTCGTTCTGCTCGCCACACATTTGCGAGTGAACCGCCAGCCGCACGGCGGCAGGATTCATGACTGCCGCACGGTCGAACCACCGTTGCATATAGGCCGTGGACTGGTCCTTCGGCATCTTCTCGGTTAAGCCGGCCTTCACCAAGTAGTCGGCCACGACCTGGGGAGTGCCGGGCTGGGGCCGCCACGGGCGATCGGTGTTTCGGATCGATGGGGTTTGCGGACGCTTGTGGCTGTGGAATTGATGCGGATCGAATTTATATGACTTGGACATTGTTGTTCCTCGCGATAAAGGAGAAAGTGATCAAGGATAAAAGCCCGTGGCCGCGACAACCGCAGCCACGGGCACAACCCCATTGGCCCCATTTGGGGCCAACGGGCTTTGCGAGCCCCACCGGCCCCATTTGGAGCCGATGGGGAACGTGATACAGTCTTATGGGTGGTGCCAGGGGGCACTTAGGGCTCGACCAGCGGTTGCCCATCGGGACCCCAGGGACCGGCGAACTCGTCAGGATCGTGGTCGGGCTCACGATCGTCGTCGTCGTAATCCTGATCGTCGCCTGGCCCACCGGCGAACTGACCGAGTCCCATCGCCCGCAGCCGCTCCAGCCCGGGACTGGGCTTTGTGGCCACTTCATTGGAGTCCGACTCCTGCTGCTCTGCCTCTGCCTTGGTCCGTAAGATCGGTTCCAGCTCGGCAGAAAGATCGACGAAGCGTTGGTAGACCTTGGCAATGTCTCCTGCGGACATGTCGTCAATGGCCTTATTCAAGCCATCGACCTCGATCCGCGACACGCCGCCGTCGGAACGCAACATCGCCTTGTAGCGGAACCCGGGATCCGTCAAGTCTTGGTTCTTCTCAAGGGCAATCCGCCAGCTCTTGACCAGTTGCGGCGTCAGGCGGCTTTGGGGCCACGTCTTGTTGACCGACACGGTCAGGTCGGCGTCCTGGGCCTTGAGGGCAGCCACCTCGGCGGCGATTTGAGCGTTCGTGACCTCAAGCCACACCTTGAAGTGTGCCATGAAGGCATCGCGGAGACTGTGCTTGCTGGCGGCAGCCAGCAAGGATGCTGCGTTCGTTGCCTGAATACCAGTGCGACTTCACGAACGCCATCATTTCCTCGTCACCTGCCAACGCCAAGTCGCGGTCGATGGTGCTTTCACCGACGTTGAGCAACTGGGCGATCGCCTTCCGGGGCATACCGAGTTCGTACAGCTTCTTCGTCGCCTTCAGCCGGCCCTCGTAGGCCAGCGGACGGCGTACCGTGTTGGCAGAAATGCCGGTCGCCACCATGACCAGGTCGCTGGTCTCAGCGGCCATGACGTTGGCTGGCAAGAGCATCTCGGGCGTGAACCCCAATACCTTCTCGTCGATCAACTGCTTCAATGCGAAGTAGCGGCCGTGGCCGTCAACCAGCAGGTATGTGCCATTGCCGAGATCACGCAACAGGATCGGCGTGTGAATGCCGTGGTGCTGCATGATGCTCTCCTTGAGCGGCTGGAGAGATTTCTCGGAAAACGGATTGGTGCCGCTCCCCTCGCGGAAGGCGTAATCCGCCTCGCGGACTACGATCTTCGAGAATGGGACCTGCCGGAGGGTCTTCTTTGATCCTTCCAGCACAAACGCTTCGACTTTCGTCTCGGACGATGTCGGCTTGGGCGGCTTCGGTGCCGCGGCCTTGGGCGAACCCGTCGCCCCCTTCGGTTTTTGGGTGGTTGCCATTTGGCAACTCCTTTCAAAAAAGAATGTGAAATACACGGCCCGCGACGTGCTGGCCGTGGTCCTGTTCCACTAAGCCGCCTTCCTAGGGCGACTATGTGGGCGACGACCGGACTCGTCGTCGCCTCGATTGTCAAAGAACAAGGCTGGTCTTTGCCAGCGGTCAGCTTGGTCGGGTTGACCATGCGGGTCGCGGCGGCCTTGTTGAAGGCCGCGGCGACTCGAAGGGTCAAAGGAGGCCCACCTCGCCGGTGTCAGCGGCGAGGTGGGCCAGGGAAAACCATCGAGCCACCGTAGCATCGTCTCTGGCACGGATTGCCTGATACACCTCGTGCCGGTGGACCGGCACTTCCTTCGGGGCCGTGATGCCCAGGCGGACCTTGTCTCCGCGGATCTCGATAATGACAATCTCGATGTCGTCGTTGATGACAATGCTCTCGTTCCTCTTACGCGATAAAACCAGCATGTTCTTACTCCTTTGGCATTTGCCCTTGGTTTTCCAAGACTCTTTCGGCGAGCCTTGGTGGTTAGTTACATTCCTGCAAGCGGCCTACTTGGGCTTGAAAAGTTCACACGGGTCCAGCCGATTCTTCAACTCCTTGGCCATGGCCATGGCCATGAGCGTCGGATCGATTCCCTGGTTACGAGCAGCCAGGCTGCATTTGCGTTTCCCGTAGTCCAGCAGGACGCGACGCACCTCCTTGAGAACCGCCCCCATGCCGGCATTGACCCGGTCGGTGACAATCTGGCTCTCCAGCGTGGTCCCTGCGGCTGATAGCTTACGAAGGCGACGGCAGCGGTCCTCGTGATCTTTCGTCCGGACCGCCTGGGCCTTTTGGCGGGAAGCCGTGGGTGTGCGTGCCCGCTCCACTGATTCGGCTGCCTTCTTAGCATCAACACGGCTTTCGTCGTGTGCGTTGGGTCGGAGTTGCTCCGAGTCGCCACCGGCGTCCAGGTAGTCCGCTACAGCCGACGCACCCGACCCGTTTGCCAAGGCCGAGTGCGGGAGTGCGAACACTTCCAGGACCGCCTCGATCGTCAAATGCGCCGGCAACGGCGCATTTCCTTTTGACTCACGGCAGCGCTGAGCGAGCCGCATGTACTTTTGCCCGGTCCTGAGAGCGAACTTACAATTCTCCTCGACCCAGTCGATCCAACGGCCGTGTCCAACCAAGTCTTTGGCACGCAGCAGCCCCTCGCCGGCAGCAAGTGCGTGCTGGAAACTCGTTCGGATGCCGGAATCATAAGCGTCGTGGTACCAATTGATCTCCGCGGCCAGCCCGGCGAGTTCGCGATCGCGAAGATTGCCCACCTCGGCGAGGACGAGGCAACCCATTGCCACTGGGGCTGCGCCGTTGCCCCCGTTTTCCTCGGTGGCCATGTTCTCGACCAGGACGCCGTGGTCGGCGGTGACGGGAATCAGTACGGAGTGGGTGTTCGTACTGTTGTCGTGCCCGCCACGGTCATCGTGGTCATGGACCTGGTGGTCCTCGTGCGGGACGCCGCCGTGTTGGTCGTCAGGCTCGACCGGAGTGAATTTGACTTCTATTACTGTTGCATTACTCACGATGTCTTCCCTTCTTGGGTTCGGGGACTGATAACTGAAACTCGTATAGCTCGCTACGGTCGCCTGGCTAGAGCCCTTCCTCGGCCAGCACGCGGGCCACACGCTCGGCTTCCTGGGCCTGGTGGGCACGCTGGTCGTGGCCAGGAGCAGGTTGGGCGTTGATTTGTTGGGTGAACCGACAGGCAGCTTCCTTGGAGCTATACCGACTGCCGCCGACAACGATCGACTCCAACACCACGCCCCGTCGGCCACGCCCCGACATCCATCTCCACACGGACGCGACCGACATACCTTTGCCCGACCGGCCAGGGAACAGCCGGGCGACTTGTTTGATGGTGAGGAGTGTTTCTGTGGTTGGGTCGATCATGGCTGGGTCTCGCTTGCGAACCGATAATTACCACAGAATCAGGCGTTTTCCGCAGAACCGTACGGTCCCAGAATGCCGGATGTCCTTGCAGACTAAGGACTTGAGGGAACGCGAGAAAATTGGCGAGTGATCCGGAATGATCCGGAAAGTCGTTCGTTAGAAGAGGCTCAATCCGGATTGGATCCGGATTGGTCATGGAATGCTGCTTAAATCCGGAGCATTCCAGTTGCGTTGGCAGCGGCTGGGCCGGTCAGCCTTGGTGTGGCCTACCGACCACTTGATTGTTCTGGCAGGTTAGAGAAGTGTCGGGCTGTTGTCTTGTCTCCCCCGCATTGGCGTGTGGGATCGCTAGTCCTGGCCAAGCTTAGCAGCCTACTCGGATGGCGTGAGAATGTTGGCCAATGGACGGGCGGAACCCCGGCACGGCACATGGCCACGAGAGCGGCCGACTGATGTTCAAGCCGCCTGTTGAGTCTGTACTTATTCGATCGCGCTACGCCGCTGCCACCGATGGCGGTCGGAACCCTTGTGGAAGGCCGGTTGAAAATCCAATTGTGGCAGTCGCGGAACTTGGCTCATTGATCGTCACCGGAGGGCTGGTTGAGCAGTTGACTAAGACCTTCCGCGTCCCGGTACACGACAATATCATCGATCACGCCCTGGTCGTAACCACCGCGTTCCATGAGGTTCTTCACTTTTCGCCAGAGCTTCTCGGATTTGGATTCTTCCAGGTCGTATGACAAATACAGCTCGCCAAGTATCTCGCGAAGCCGATCTTGTGGTGGGGTTGGATCAACCCATCCTTGCCCTGCTTGCTCGGCGTGCTCGTCCTCGTCCACGAGATCCTGGATCTGGTCCTTGGTAACGATGGAATGCCCGAGGTTTGCGGCTGGTGAATCGCTCTTGGGTGCGTACTTCTTACCGCTTCTGGCATATTTCTCCCACGTTGATTCGGATAAGGGGAGTTTATAGTCTGGATTCTCGTCCCAGCCGTGCTCCTTCAACCAGGCATACGCCTCCGCATACGTGGGGTTACCCTGGTCCTTTTCAGCCATCTTGAACTTCGCATACTCCCAAGACCGATAGGCCAGGACGTAGTGCGGCGGAGGTTCCTTCTGGGGGCTGGTGGAGAACGTCCGAATCAGGCGGCGAAATCGCCTCGTCATCGGTCTCCGCAGGGCTGTCATCTTCTTCTGACCCGTTGAGCCGATTACGGAGGATGTCTTTGTTGAGACCCAACAGCATCGCCATCTGTTCCATCGTGACGAGATCGTCCGTTTGTTCGCTTGATGGGGATTCCGGCTGCGGTTCGGTGTCCTCGCAGGCAGGCGTTTCAATGCGAAGGATGGCCTCTTCGAGAGAACGCCAACCATGGGCGAGTTTTTCGTAGGACTCTTCGAGAAAGCGGAGTTCGGGGTTGTCAGAATTGGCAACAGCCGCCTCCGATGCCTTCACCTTCGCCGCTAGCTCAACCAGGTGACGCGATAGCTCGGGGACAGACATGAGCCGAGAGTCTTTTTCGACACAGCCAGCGCGAGCCAACTCCGGCTTCTCCCGGACCGCCGTCAAGTGCGTTTCGATTTCCTGCCGGATCTGCTCGAACAACACAACCGTGCGGTCAAGGGCTTTTTCCAGAAGACGGTAGGACGTGGCATACTCGCCCAACGCGTGCTTGTCAAGGAGCGGCCTGTTGCGTTTAGCCCAGAATTTCTTCCACCACCCGGCTTTGCTGTCGATCGGCCCACCGTACTCCCAATGCATCATTTCCAATCTGAGTTCCCCCAAAGAGAGAGCTACCCTATACGTTGCGAACTGAATCGGGTTCGCGTAGTCGGTCACTTCCACCACAGGCGGATGCCTCGTTGGTCTTTCAACATACGACGTAGCCTTACCGCCTTCGAGCAAGCTCACCTTGTCGGCAGAAGCCTCATGAATGCCTGCGAGAAAAGAGCACTCATGTTTGTACTCAGAGTAGTACGCGACCAGGTCGTTGGCCTCGCGCAACAGCCTTTCCAACGAGCCGGAGGCACGTGGCAGATCTTTTGGTGGGACGACGTGGAGCGACGGGCCGTCTGATTTTCGTAGAAAGTCAGGTAGGTCGATCTCATCCTTGTCACGGTGGGGGACGCCCCCGAGGATTGCACCCATCACACTGTCCCAGGAATCAGGTTGAGAGCCCTTTGTGACAACCCGTTTTATATGCTCCCACGCCATGTCATCGCTCACCAAACAGGGCTGACAAACCATGGTCCCATCCCTCAACTTTGGCACAGACCATTTTTGCCGGTTGAGCCAAGCAGCACATGCAGAACCTCGATACTTTGTATCCCAGACGACGTTCCAGAAGACGTTTCTTGCCAGCAGCCAGATTTCCGGGGGACTTATAGTTCTCCAGTCGATGTCGATTCGGTCATAGAGCGTCGTTGTTGCATCGTCGATTCGCAACTTTGGCCAGCAGCGAGAAATTGGTTGCCAGCCACTTATCAATGCATCACATAGAGACCCGAGCAGCGGCTCGTAATCCTGTACCTCTTCGCCCGCAGGCTTCGTCGCCGTTTCGACGATCTTTCGGTACGCCTGAAGACACGCAACCCCCGCCTCACGGGCAGCCTGCAATAATTCAGGCGAAATCTCACTGTCATTTTCCGCGTCGGACACTTGGTCTTCTTCCCACTCACTCCCGTTATCCCATCTCCTTGGCGATCATCCGGGCCTGCTCCAGGTTCTTCTTGGCGGAGACCGCCGTCGTGTTGGCCCTCGCGTGGCCCAACGCCACTTGGGCCGATTGGTGCCATACTGACAATCATGTTTCAGGCATAACCGATGGTCAATGGGGGCATGCCACCAGGAGACTCGTCCCACCGTTATCCCAGCTTCTCCATGACCTCCTTGGCCTTCTCGCGATCGATTTCGGCGTATATCTCCGAGGTCACGGCCGAAGAGTGGCCCAAGATGATCCTGGCCAATTCGATCCCATAGGCGGCCCGGATGCGGGTGGCGGCGGTATGCCGAAGCTGGTTCGGATGCCAGCAATTCTGGCGACGCCACTCGGCCGCTAGCCCAAGTAACCGTTCTCGCTCGGCGGCATCCATCCCAGCCGTCCCGGCGGCGACCTTCTTTGCGGAGGGGATGTTTCGGAGTTGTTTGGGCATGCCGAAGGCCAATTCGCAACCACGGCGGATTGCGTGGTCGTAGGCGTGGTTGTTGTAGCGTTCGCCGGGAGCCCGCCTCGGCCGCGATTTCCGCTGCGGCTTTCGCCCCATCCTGGGCTTTGGCGTCTTCCGGTTCTTCGCCCTCTGGGCCAGAGACCAAGCCCGGCCTTCTTTGGGTGAGAACAGGTAGGCGTGCAGATCGGTCTTGAGCCAGGGTTTGATGATTTCCTGGGCGTGTGGACCAAGGAAGATCACCCGCTCCTTCTCATGGTGCTCTGTCTTGTGGGAATGCGGCCGGTATTCCCATATCTTGCCCTGCATGTTGATGTCAATGGCCCGCATGATGCACGCCTCGCCAGGGCGACATGCCGACCAAATCTGCAAGTTGATCATGGCCCAGACCTGGGGCGTGACGAAGTGCTCGATGGCAGCGATGCGTTCGTCCGAAACTGCTCTAACGGGTGGTCTTTCGATCGCCTCGCCGACCCGCAGGCCCTCGACAGAGCAAAGAGCTCGCCACACGGTTTCGGGCACCATTTCACGAGACACGCCCCACTTGAACATGGAGCGGATACGGCTGACGTGCTGGTTGATCCGCTTGCGGCAGATTCCGGCCTCGATCAACTTCAGGCGACAAGCGACGAGAGCGAGCGGGCCGAAGTCGGCGACCGGCACAGATCCGTAAAGCTGCCGGACTGGGCGTAAGGCGGTCTTGAAGCTACGGACCTCGCTGGTGGGCACGCTATTTTTGACATACCGCTGTTTGGCATGCTTCCAGAAGGCCAGAACCAAATCGTTGACGGCAATGGGACTGGCAGCCGCGGAAGTGGCGGCTGAACCGTTAGCGGCGGGAACTTGGTGGCGACCGACAAGCCATTCCGCGATCAAGCGATCATATCGCTCGTAGCTTTCCGGGCTGCCGTGTTTTCCGAGATAGTGATCGTGCCCGGCGATCCTGACTACGGCGAGATTTTTTGGCTTGTAGTGGCGATATTTTGGCGTGGGGGGACGGTTCTTCGGCATGAGTGCAGCTCCTCTCAGCCCTGAGAGTAGTACCGGTACTACTCTTTTCAGGACTTATGAGCCGCACTGCCGAACGCCGACAGGTATCCTAAGTCAAGGATTCGGCAGGATTTAAGTAAAGCTCCCCGGGTAGGACTCGAACCTACGACCCAGCGGTTAACAGCCGCTTGCTCTACCGACTGAGCTACCGAGGAAAGCGTCGGAATTCTTATAATAATGACCGGCCTACGCGTTGGCAAGACCCATCCTCACCTCTCCGGCCAATTCATAAGCCAGGATGATCCTCTAGACATCCGTTCTTGGCTGCTCGCTGTACCCATTGCCATTTACCCATCACGCCTTGATATTCCGCTATTTCCGTTGATAACGTCTGCGATAAATGCGCGTTTTATGTAAAGTTTGACACCACAACCCCCCGATTAGACAACCAATAACGAATCTCGCCAACTTGCCCGTGACACGCCGGACCCGTCACGCTAGAATCCGGCACGCCACTGCTGGGGTCCGCGTGGAATAAGAGAACGGAAAGAACGGAAAGACTCTGTGACATTACATATATACAACCCTGGCACGGATGCCTTGACAGCCGACCCGATGGATGTGACTGCCCCGACTGTGGGGAGATCGATTCCCGGTTTGCCGAAAGTCTCAGCCAGGTCCTTCGGTGAGGCCCAAGATGCTGCCGAACTCGCACGATGGCCCCAACGGCTGGGGCGAGAATCGCTGTATCGGGTCGCGTATCCGCTGATGTTCCATTCCCGGCGTCTGGAGGAGCGGATGCTGGAATTGTTCCAAAAGGGATACGTCAAAGGCACCGTGGCCAGCGGCATGGGCAACGAGGCCACCGCGATTGGCATGTCGATGCCGCTCCGGCCCGGCCGCGACGTCGTGTCGTTGCTGCATCGCGATTTCGGCGCCCACCTGCTGCTGGGCTCCACTCCCTATCAACTCCTTTGCCAATATTTGGCCAATGCCGAAAGCCCGACGCATGCCTGCGAGGGCAATGTTCACCACGGCGACGCGGCGGCGCGACGGTTCCCCATGATCAGCCACCTGGGCAAGATGCTCAGCCTGGTCGTCGGCGGGACGTGGGCGGCACGCCGCAAGGGCGAGCAGGTCTTCGGCCTGGCGGTCATCGGCGATGGCGGCACGAGCACCGGCGAGTTCCACGAATCGCTCAATATCGCCTCGGTCCACAAGGTCCCGGTCCTGTTTCTGATCGAAAACAATCATTATGCCTTTTCCACGCCGACGAGCGTGCAGTACAACTGCCGGCGGCTCTCCGACCGGGCCATCGGCTACGGCATTTCCGGCCGCACGATCGATGGCACCGATCCGTGGACGGTCTACTCGTCCGTCTGCGAAGCGATCGACGCCATGGAAGAGTCGTCGTTGCCGGTGTTGTTGGAGTGCGAAACGCTTCGCCTGTGCGGCCACGCCGCTTATGACAAAGCCCTTTACGTTCCGGCCGAACTCATGGAACGCTGGCGGAAGGACGATCCGGTCCTCCAGACGCGACGACGCCTGGCCGAAGTCTGCGGCCTCGCCGAATCATCGATCGCCGATATCGAAGAAACCATCGAGACGGAAGTCCGTGAGGTGGTCGCCCGCGCCTTGGCCGTCGGCCGGCCGCGGCCGCCGCAGAAGTGGCCGGTGCATGCCGAGGCGGCACCCTTGGCCGACGAGGCCGGGGCGTGGAAGGTAGCAGGCAGACTCCGTCTGCCGTCCACCAGAAGCCCGCGGCTTCTGAAAATGGGCCTGTGGCTGTGTCCGGAGGGCGGACGGCACAGGGGACTGTGCCTGCTACGTTGGAGTCGGTCCGCTTCCGCCCGCCGCCTCGAGGGCCATCCGCAAAACGCTTCCAGGCCAAGGGAGTCAAGAACGGCGACGCCGTCAACCTGGCCCTCGACTATCTCCTGGCGAACCAGCCGCGGGCCTTCCTCGCCGGCATGGACGTGGGCGTCTATGGTTCCGCATTCAAGACCTGCAAAGGCCTGGTCGATCGCTATGGCGCCGATCGCGTGATCGATATGCCGCTGGCCGAGTCGAGCATCCTGGGTTTCGCGCTGGGCGCCTCGCAGATCGGGGCCGAGCCGATCATCGAATTCCAGTTCGCCGATTTCTCGACGGAGGCCGTGACGCAACTTGGCCTCAACGCCGGCACGTGGCTCTTCCGCACCGGCTCCGCGGCGCCGATGCTCGTGCGACTGCCCTGCGGGGGCGGGCTGACGGTCGGCGCATTCCACTCGGGCGAGTTCGAAGGATTGTGGTCCCGCTTCCCCGGGCTGAAGTTGATTTATCCGGCGACCCCCCAGGAAACTTACGAAGCCCTCCTGGCCGGATTCTATGATCCCAATCCGTGCCTCGTTTTCGAACACAAGCTGCTCTACTGGAGCCGTAGCGGCGACATCGATTTCGACGGCGATCTCCAGGCCGTTTGGCGGCCGCGACGCTATACGGAAGGAACCGACCTGACGCTCGTGGCCCTGGGCGCCATGGTCCATCTCTCCGTGGCCGCGGCGGCCCAATCGTGCTATTCCGTCGAGGTCTGGAACCCGCTGGTCTTGCAACCGCTGGATATCGGGCCCATCGCCGAATCGGTCAGAGAAGACTGGCCGGCTGCTGGTCGTGCAGGAATCGGGCGAGACCCAGGGGCTGGGCGACCGGCTCGTCTCGCTGTTGACCCGAGAATGCTTTCAGTCGCTGAAGGCGGTGCCGGAATTGATTTCCACGCCCGACGTGCCGATCCCCTTCGCCCCCGAACTGGAGACCGTTTGCCGTCCCAATCAGGAGCAGATCCGCAAGACGATTAACGCGATGCTAGCAGCCGAACGGTTGCGGAAAGTCGCCTGAACCCTTAGAACACAGCCTATGGAAGCGATCCCCTTCCGCATGCCGCTTTACTTGCCCGCCCAGGGGGCGAGCGAGACCGAGGCAACCATCATTGAATGGCGCGTCGCCGAAGGGGACCGTTTTCAGCGCGGGCAGATCCTGGCCCAAGTGGACAGCGCCAAGTCGGTCTTCGACTTCGAGGCCCCCTGTTCCGGGATGGTCATTCGCGTCATGCGGCAGGAAGGCGAGACGGTGCCCTTGGTCGATCCGGTGCTGGAAATCGAGACCAGCGATCCGGCGATGCGGGAGTGGATTCCGCCTGCGGCCGGCCGCCACGCTCAAGCGGGCACCCCGGCCGCGTCGTTGCTGGCATTCGCAGGCCCGGCGGCCGCGCGTCGCGATCGTGGCGCGGGCGTGGTCATCCAGGGCGTGGGCGGCTATCTGCCGTCACGCGTGGTCACCAATGCCGAGCTCGTGAAAGGCTTCCCCGAACTGACCGATCAATACGTCTACGAGGTCACCGGCATTCGCCAGCGACGCTGGGCCGACGACGACGAGCGGCCTTCCGGCATGGCCTTCAAGGCCGCCTTGGAGGCCATTCGCAACTCGGGGTTGGACACCCGCGATATCGACGCGATCATCGTCTCCACGACCACGCCCGACATGGCCATCCCCTCCACCGCGTCCATCCTCCAGGAACGCCTCAGCCTGCCGACCGTGCCGGCCTTCGATATCAACGCCGCATGCAGCGGCTGGCTTTTTGCCGTGGCGAACGCCCGCGGGATGATCCTTTCCGGCCTGGCGCGGAACGTGCTCACGGTGGGCGTGGAGATGCAATCGCGGCTCTTGGATGCGGCCGATCGCAACGCCTATTTCCTTTTCGGCGACGGCGCCGGCGCAGCGATCATTTCGGCCGGCGAGACGGGCCATCGCATTCGCCACGTGCAGATCGGCGGCGACAGCCGGGGCATCCGCATGGCCCGCCGCGAGGCCCCCGGTTACCTTTTGCCCAACGGGCATGGCGATCCATGGATCCGCATCGACGGTCATGCCCTGTTCCGTTTTGCCACGGAGAGTTTTTCCTTGCTCATTCACGAGGCCGTGGCCCAAAGCGGCTGGAAGCCGGAAGACACCCGCTGGGTCATTCCGCACCAGGCCAACGGCCGCATCTTGAAGGCCGCCGCCAAGCGGAGCGGCATTCCCTTCGATCGCTTCTTCGTCAACGTCGAGAACGTCGGCAACACGTCCAGCGCCAGCATCCCCCTGGCCTTGACCGACGTCCAGCGGAGTCTGCGGCCCGACGACAAGCTCGTGCTCTGTTCCGTCGGCGCCGGGCTGACCACGGCCGCAATTTCGGTCGAGTGGTAAGCTATCTGCAGCATTCGGGTCGCGCAATGGGCGTGCATAAACAGGGCATCGGCTTGCAGCAGTAGGGCACGCAGATGCCGTCGCAGGGCGGGCAGGTCAAACAGGGCATCGGCTTGCAGCAGTAAGGCACGCATAAGCCGCTACAGGGCAGACACCCCAGGCAGGGCATGGCTTCGGGCAATAGCAGTAGCCCGTGCAAATCGCCGTCGCGCAAGGAGTCAACGATGCCGTGGAGTCGACGGCCACGGGATTGGCTGCCGTGGCAATACCGGCCAGCATGCTGACGATGAGCACCGCAACACCGAGTTTCCAAATTCTCACGATTCGGCCTCTTGTGGCTCGTTAACCATGGGTTGTCCCCCGTTGTTATCGGAAAAATCGTTGCGAAGCGAAGAGCAAAGCGGTGGGCGACGGTAGAATCGGAATAACCGGAAAAGCACCACGCCGCCCTCACCCCCTTCCCCTCTCCGCTAGGACGAGGGGAGCTAATAGCTGCAGGACCTCTTCATATCGGCGGCCGATGGCGCGAATCTCGAATCGCCGCGACTCGACGCCGATTACCTCGATCCGTATTTCGACGTAATCTCGGGGCAGCGATCCCGCAACACGATCGGCCCATTCGATGAGCACCAGGCCGTCGCTCTCGAAATACTCGTCCGGGCCAAGCTGCTGGAACTCGTCGTCGTCGCGAAGCCGGTAGGCGTCGATGTGATAAATCATCCGCCGGCCGCGATGTTCCTGGATAAGTACGAATGTGGGGCTGACCACGTCGCGGCGATGGACGCCCAGGCCTTCGGCAATCGCCTGCACCAACCGCGTCTTGCCGGCGCCCAGCGTGCCGCACAGCGCAACCGTGGTGCCCGGCGGCAGAACGTCGGCCAAGGCATGGCCCAAGGCCGCGGTGGCCGCTTCGTTGTCGGCGTTGAAGACGATCATCAACTAAAGTTATGCTCCCAGCCCGATGGCGTCAACGGCCGTTGCGGGCCGCCTGCCCGCGCTGCCACAGGCCGGGCTGGGCGGTAAACTGGCCAATGTCGGCCAAGGGCACATCCAGCGGCTGCTCGGCGAGCATCCGCCGGGCCTCCGCGGGTGGCACGGCCAGCAACAACTCGAAATCCTCGCCATCGCCCAGGGCATGTTCCAACGGCGTGCGGCCATCGCTGCGCTCCTCGCCAGACGCCGGGCATCGTCGTGGATCGGCACACAATCCGTCTCGACGATCGCGCCCACGCCGCTTTCGCCGATCAACCGCGAGAGATCGATCGCCAGCCCGTCGCTGACGTCCATGCCGGCGTGCAGTTCGTAGCGCTGGTTGAGGAGCAAGGCCTCGTTGACCCGCGGCTCGAAGTCGAACTGCCTTTCCAAAATACTGCCGCCAAAGGCCCCGGTGACGATGATCCGGTCGCCGGCCAGCGCACCTTTGCGACAAAGCGGGCCGCGGGCGGTAACCTGGCCGAGCAAGGTGGCCGTGATCACCAACGGCCCGTCCCAACTATTGGTGTCGCCGCCGGCAATGGCCAGATCGTACTTTTCCGCCAAGGGCAGAATGCCCTCGTAGAGCTGCACCGCCAACTGATGGCCGCCGATGCGCGGCAAGGCCACAGCCAGCACCGCAGCCAGGGGGCGGGCGGCCATTGCCGCCAGATCGCTGAGGTTTACCGCCAAGGCCTTGCGGCCGACGCGGCGGGGATCGATCTCGGCCAGAAGGAAGTCGACCCCCTCGGTGAGCAGATCGACCGTGATCACGCACTCCTCGATGCCCGCCATCCGCAGCACGGCCGCATCGTCGCCGGGTCCCAGACGCAACAGCGGGTGGGCCGGAAGACGGTCGCGAAGCCAGGCGACGAACTGCTGTTCCATCCTACAACTGCCGGGCAACCTTCAGGCTGACGGGCATGAAACCGTAAAGTGTCTCGCTGCCGCGGAGGATGAAGAACTTCACGGGAGTGATGCTGTTGAAATCGGGCCGCTTGAGAATATAGGCCACGTTCTCCAGCGAAACGGTCTCCCAGATATGCATGCCCACCAGCACGTCGCCGGAGCGGATGCCCTGCTCGGCGGCCGGGCTGTTCTGGCGAACGTCGACCACCACCAGGCCGCCGCGGTAGCGGGTGCCATGGAACTTCTGCTTGAACTCGTCGGCAGGCATAGCCCGCAGTTCCATGCCGAGGGCTTCCCAGGCGCCGCTGTTTGCGGTCCGCGGCGACTCGGGGACTTCGCCGAGCACGAGGCTCATGTTCAGCGACTTGCCGTCGCGCTGGACGGTCATGTCCACCTTGTCGCCCGCCTTGCGATCGAGCATCTCGCGTTGGAAATCCAGGGCCCGATGGATCTCGGTGTCGCCGATAGCGGTGACGACGTCGCCTTCCTTCAGGCCGGCTTCCGCGGCGGGACTTTTCTTCTCGACCGAGGCGAGTTTCATTCCCGAGAGCGATGCGGGAGCGTCGGGAGCAGCCACCAGCCCGTGCCACGACTTGGCGCCGCTGGACGCCAGAAGCGTGGCCGCGATATTCATGGCTTTATCGACCGGGATGGCAAAACCGATTCCCTGCGTGCCGGCCCGCACCGCCACATTGACTCCGATCATCTCTCCGTCGATGTTCAGCAGCGGTCCGCCCGAGTTGCCCGGATTGATCGGCGCGTCGGTCTGGATCAAGTCGTCGTAATATTGAGCATCGTTGATCTGCACCGCCCGATGCAAGGCGCTGACAATGCCGCGGGTGACCGTGAAGTCGTAGCCGAAGGCATTTCCGACGGCAACCACCGTTTCGCCCTGCATAAGGTCCGACGACGTGCCCAGGGTGATCGCTTCCAACTTTTCCGTGGGACTGATCTTGATCACTGCCAGGTCGGTTTCGCTATCGCGGGCGACAATGCCGGCAACATACTTCTTGTTCTCGGCCGTAGTAACCTGGATTTCCCGAACGCCGTCAATCACATGGTAGTTCGTTAGGATATAGCCTCGCGGGTCGATCACGACGCCGGTTCCCATGCCGTTCACGCGCCGCGGCGCCTCGTTGGCGCCGGTTTGCGGCCCGGGCAGGACCGTCTTCTCGCCGCGGATGCTCACGACGCACGGCTTGGCCTTCTGGGCCGCTCTGACAATGGGCGTCAATCGTTGCCCCGAGGCTGTGGCGAACCCCGGCAGAACGAAGAGGATTCCGGCACAAGCCAGCATGGCGAGATGCCACCCCGCAGGGCGTGAAGTTTTTCGGGCCGACCGGTCGAGCATGGTTGTCCTGTCGCGTCCTATAGGTGTGACAATCGGCGATGCTGCTTTCGCATGAGTGCCGCAACGCCTTTGCTAGATCGGATATGCAGAACCGGGGCCTTGACCGGTATCCTTACCACCGGAACAAACCACCTAGATTGCCAGCAGTGGGCGGCAGGCCCCTCTTGGCGAGAGGGACTAATGCGCTTCGCACCGCCTGCGAAGCGAGAAGTTTTCCGGCGAAACGTCGCGTGATGGTCCTTTCCCGCAGAAAGGACCTGCCCGCTACCTGCCGTCGCTCGGCACGGCTTTTAGCGGTACCGGTTGCATCTCGGCGGGGAACATTTCCAGTTCCGGCGGCGAGAATACGGGCCGCGTCGGCACGGGGTGAAACCGCGGATATTCCAACGCGCCGGGAACCGGCTGCGCTGCCGCGGATTCCGGTTGCGTGGGCTTTGCAGCGCACTCAGGGCAACCCGCCGGGTGCGTACAGCAGCCTGAAAGCCCGACCGCCAAGAGGCAACCGGACAGGCAGGCGGCCGCAGTAATGATCGTTCTGGCGCGACGCGATTCGCCCCGAAAACGCAAGCCCTAGGAACGGGAAAACGATGCCACGTTTTTAGAAAATCGGCGCGACGCGAGCCGGAACATTAGGAATAATCGGCAGAGTTTGCCTGGTTTGCCGTGCGGCCGGTAGGTCCTTCCTGACCTGCTAAGAACTTCGAGGATTTGCATGGAGTTTGTTGCGCGGTTTTTGTGCCGTGCAGGGTGGTATCGGACGGGCGTTTACGCCCGTTCCCGGCTTTAGCCGCTAGTAGGCCCGGCATTTATGCCGGGTTGGTTGCGCAGCCGAAACAGTTTATTTTGTTCCAACGGCTGTCAGCCCGGTTTACCGGGCTCCTCTTGTCGTCCCGGCAGGAGCCGCGTAAACGCGGCTGACAAGAGGTTTTTCAGAGGCAAGAGACGGTTGCGTCCGCACGATCACCCGGCATAAATGCCGGGCCTACTAGCGGCTAAAGCCGGAAATGGGCGTAAACGCCCATCAGTCCTATCTCTCCCCGAAACGAAAACGGGATACAAAACCAGGACACCGCAGTTTGACTTTTTAGCAGGTCAGTAAGGACCTACTTCGGCGGTGCGGTAGTTTCCAGCGAAATTTCCGCTCCTTCCAGCCCGTCGGCCTCGGCCCGGAGCACGATCTTGCCTGGACTGCGGCCCGAATTCACCACTACCAATCCCAGGCCATGAAACACCGTGTGCTTGTCGGCCTTGAAAGGTTCGTGGTTGATCGGGTCGCCGTTGTCCACACCGGCGATGGTTGCCGGACCGGAAAGATGGAAACGCACGAGATTGCCCGCAGCCGGACACACCGTGCCCTGGCCGTCGACGACGCGGACCGCCACAAACGACAGATCGTCACCGTCGGCGAGAAATTTCCGGCGGTCGGGCAGCAGCACGAGCCGCTGCGGCCTGCCGGCGGTGCGGACCTCGTCGGTAATAACTTCCTTGCCATCCTTCTTGCCTACCGCCCGCAGCGTCCCGGCCGTGTAGGGTACTGACCACTCGACGTGCAATGATTTGTCGCGGTCGAGCTTCTTTTCGCCCAGCGATTTGCCGTTGAGCAACAACTCGACGCTGTCGCAATTTGTGACGGCCCAGACGGGGATCTCCTTGCCTTCCAAACCCGGCCAGGTCCAGTGGGGCAAGAGATGCACCAACGGCTCCGGTCGCCATACGCTGCGATAAAAGTAGTAACGGTCCTTGGGGAAGCCGGCCAGATCGACGATGCCGAAGTAGGAGCTGCGCGACGGCCAGCGATAGGGCGTCGGCTCGCCGATGTAGTCGAACCCGGTCCAAACGAACTCGCCTGCCACCCACGGCGCGTGCTGCAAAGCCAAGAGGTCGGTGTCGGCAATGTAACCCCAGCCGGGGGCGTCCAGGTCGTAGGAAGTTACCTGGTGGTCGTATTCCCGCTGGATCTGCACTTTTCCGTCCTTGCCCACCTTCAGTCCGTAGTCGTCGCGGGTGCTGAGGGCCGAGGCGGTCTCGGAACCGATGAGATTGTATTTGTCTTTGAATTTCCGGTAGGCGTCGATATTAATAGCATAATTGATGCCGAAAACGCCCAGCGACCGGGCAAAGCCGGTACGATTCGCAGCGATGGGGTCGTTGCAGGCCGAGGTCGTGAGCCGCGTCGGGTCCTCGCGGCGGCAGATATCGCAGAGCCGTTTCGACATTTGATATGCATTCTTTGCGCCTTGCTCGGGGATTTCGTTGCCAATGCTCCACAGCACGACGCAGGGATGGTTGCGATCGCGATCGAGCATGCTCACCAGGTCCCGCTCGCTCCACTCGTCGAAGAATCGGCCGTAGCCCTGCGGCGTCTTGTTGGCCTTCCATTCGTCGAAGGCCTCGTCCATGACCACGAAGCCCATCGCGTCGCAGAGGTCCAGCAAGGCCGGATCGGGCGGGTTGTGGCTGGTGCGGATGGCGTTGCAGCCCATCCCCTTGAGAATTTCCAGTTGCCGTTGAATGGCTCGGCGGTGTACGGCTGCGCCAGGCAACCCAGATCGTGGTGGTTGCACACGCCGTTGACGGGCACTCGCCGGCCGTTGATCAGCATGCCGCGTTCCTTGGTGAACTCGACGGTGCGGATGCCGAACTTCGTGGTCACGAAATCGGCCGTCTCGCCGGCGACGGTCACGTGCGACGTGGCGCAATACAACTGCGGCGAGTTAGGTGACCAGAGTTTCGGCCGGTCGACGGAGACCGTTTGCACGAAGGTCGTTTCACCGCCAGCTTTGATTTCTTGCGTGGGCGGCGCGTCGGCGCGAAGGACTTTGCCGTCGGGGCCGATGATCTCGGTCCAGAGTTGCGCCTCGACCGCCGCGGGGCCTTGATTCTCGACGCGGGTGACGATCTTCACCTCGGCCGAATCGCCAGTAATCATCGGCGTGGTGACGTAGGTTCCCCAGTGGGCCACGTGGACGGGATCGAGAACTTGCAGCCGCACGTGGCGGAAAATGCCCGCCCCGGAGTACCAGCGGCTGCACGGTTGTACCACATTGACGCGCACGGCCAGGACGTTCTGCCCCTGGGGCTTGAGGGACTCGGTCAGGTCGTAGTAGAAACTCGTGAAGCCGTAGGGATGCCGGCCCAGGTGTTGGCCGTTGAGCCACATATCGCTATCCATGTAGACGCCGTCGAACTCGATCCGGACACGGCGGTTTTTCGCTTCCGGGGGCGTGGCGAACGTCTTGCGGTACCAGCCAATGCCGCCGTTCAGATATCCGCCGCCCTCGCCCGCCGGCGAGCGTGGATCGAAGGGACCTTCGATACTCCAGTCGTGCGGCACGTCGAGCAGCCGCCACGACCATGAAGTACATGGTGCCCGATCGTCGAAGTCGGCGTTCTGGCCATTTTCGACTTCGCCCAAGTGGAACCGCCAATCGCGGTCGAAATTGATCGTCGCGCGGTCGCCCGCCCTAGCGGCGGCGGGCTGGCAGCAAGCGGCCAGGAGAAGGGTCAAGCAGCCTAAATAACGTTGCACGATTCTGGGAGCGGCAAACCGCGTAGGGTGGGACAAGCAAACCGGCGTGTCGATGGGACGTCGGTCGTGGTCCGGCCGGTTTGCGAAGTCCCACCAACCGTCCTCCCAGAATCCTGCAAGGTTATTTAGCATCACGGTTCTTGCGGAGTTCATGCCTCAGCCTTTCAAGTTGGAGCCAATTCAAGAAGTGCGAAGGGTATTATTATTCGCCGGCCGGCAATTCGCAAGCGGTCAAGCGCGGTCCGGCGGGAGAAGCGGTAACGTAACCGTCAAAGAATCGCCATCGCCTACGCACCGGCTCCGCTCGCTCTACTTGTCCGCCGGAACTCGGGAGACACGCAAGCCCAGGAAGTCGAACCTGAGCCCAGGCAAGTCCCCGTAGCGGCCCGCCGACCGGCAGAACCTCGCCGGAGCGCTCCAGCAACCGCCGCGATTCACGCGGTACGAGCCTGTAGCAGCACCCGTCGGATCGTCCATCGGTGACTTAGCGTAATATCCAACATCAAACCGATCCTGGCACCACTCCCACACGTTCCCGTGCATGTCGTACAGCCCCCAAGCGTTCGGCTTCTTCTTGCCCACAGGATGTGTCTTGTCGTCCGAGTTCTTGACGTACCACGCATAATCGCCAAGCCGAGTCTCGTCATCCCCGAAGTAGTATTTCGTCTTGCTCCCTGCCCGGCAGGCATATTCCCACTGCGCTTCGCTGGGCAACTGGAACTTTCCTCCCCCAGCGGCGGACTGTGTGTTGAGCTTCTTGAAAAACTCCTGACAGTCGTCCCAACTGACCGTTTCCACCGGGTTCTTCGGACCTTTGAAGTTGCTGGGGTTGCTGCCCATCACGGCTTCCCACTGCTCCTGCGTCACCAGATACTTGCCCATGTAGAACGGCTTGGTGATCCGAACCCGATGCTGTGGTTTCTCGTCGGGCTCGGCATCCTTGTCCGAGTCGGGTGAGCCCATCAGGAACTCGCCCGCAGGGATCAGAACCATCTCAAGCTTCACGCCCTTACCAAGGTCCACCGTGAGTTCCTTCGGCGGGCTTTTCGTCTTGCTGTCCGCCTCCTTGGGTTCTGCGGCTGCGGTGGCAAGACTGCCGAGTGCCGCCAGGAGCACCAATACGACCGTCGATAATCGTCGAAACATGGATCAAACCTCCTTCAACGAAGCCAGTTGCGGCGGATTGCCGTGATGCACGATGCCAACGACCGAAACCATCCGCTGCACTACAACCATTGTAGTGGTTCTTGATTGCCATCAGTAACAAGGCCAGATGCCATAGTATTACTGAGTCCTGGCAACGCGGAAGCCTGTGAAGTTGCTCTGGAAGTCCGGCGAGTCCCTGAAGCGAAAGGCGGAACGGGCGCGGTGCGGCCCGTAGCTCCAGGAACCGCCACGAAGGACACGGCCATTGCCGGAATCTGGGCCGGTTGGATCGTCTGCGGGGGACGTGGCATAGTATTCCGCGCCGTACCAATCCGCGCACCACTGCCAAGCATTTCCGTGCATATCGTAGAGCCCAAAGGCATTGGGTTTGACCTTTCCGACCGGAGCCGTGAACACATAGCCGTCATTGGCTTTGGGGGTCCCAAAGGCATTGGGTTTGACCTTTCCGACCGGAGCCGTGAACACATAGCCGTCATTGGCTTTGGGGGTCCAAAGGGGTCAGAACTATTTGTTGTCGTTGACATCTTTCCGAGGCCTACCACGGGGACGGATGGTCAAATCAAGCTTCAATTTCCCGCACAGGCGATCCACCCAGCGGGGCTCGCCGAAGGGTAGACCGCTCTCATTACTGCGGCGAATCGCCGCCAACTCCCTCTCCTCCGGTTCTTGGTGTACGTATGCCGACCAAGGCCGCTGCCGCACCGCCGGATACGCGCCCAGGGCATCGTAGCCCGCCAGCGTGTCCAGCAACGGATCCGCGCGTCCTTCGCCATGGGAGGCGAAACTGCTCCACGGATAATCGCCCGCTCGCTGCACCATCGCGGCGCGCAACGGGTTGGCCTCCATGTACCGCAAAACCGTGAGGAGGTGGTCGTCGTCTTGAATCACAGGGCTCTTGAATCGTCCTTGCCAGACGTGCCCGCTGCTTCTATGGAAGCGGTGGAATCGCTGCGTGTGCGAGACCAGCAGGCTCTGCACGATGCGACTGATGGAGCCTTCGCACGGACGGATGAGCATGTGGATATGGTTTGTCATGAGACAATAACCGTATAATTCGAATTTATGCCGCTCCTTGAGATCCGCGATCGCTTTCAAAAAGGCATTGAAGTCTCCCTCGCTGCTGAAGACCGTTTGGCGGTTGTTGCCGCGGTTGATGACGTGGTAGATCAGTCCATCGGCGATGGGCGAAGGGCGCGGCATGCGGAAATCCTAAATTGAGGGTATCTCTCTGGCAATATCCGCAGATCTTAGCCCGAGAATCGATCCCCGTCAAGAGGAAATAGTTCTGACCCGTTTTCTCCCCCGATTCGCTGGGCGAGTTGACGTGCGAAGGCGACGACTTCTCCAACTACATCTACCAGTACGACTCGTTGGGGCGGCAGACGACCGTGAACAGCGCCAACCGGGATCAGCCGACCGTCCTGCTCACCAACGGCTACGACGCCAGCGGCTCGGACGCCGTGAGCGACGACCTGCGGACGAGCCTCTCGGCCAATATCGGCGGCACGGCCGACTTCGCCAACACCTACTCGTATGACTTCGACGGCAATTTGCGCCAGGTTGTCCAAGCGGGGGAGGTCCACGGCAACGCCGTCACGGAAAAGCAGGTGGACTTCAACTACAACAACGACGACCAGGTGATGTCGATCGACCGCTATCAAGGCGACACGAGCCATCTCGTGGCGTGTTCGACCTACACGTATGACGACCAGGGCGACGTGATCATACTTACCGACACTGCCCCGGACAGCGGCACGGAAAACCTGCCCGCCTACACCTGGGACTACGACGCGGACGGCCGGGTCAGCGACGAGTACTCGCTGGCCGACACCAGCGGCGACTACAACGTCTCCGTTCCCACGAGCTGGGCCCACACCCATTACACGTATAACGCCAGCGGGGAGCTTACCGGCGCGAGCTACAGCAGCAACTTCAAGAATGCCCCGGCCGACGAGAATTACACGTTCGATGCCAACGGCAACCAGACGCGCAACGGCCAGCAGGTCGGGACGGACAACGAGTTGCAATCGGACGGCACGTATTTCTACACCTACGATGCGGACGGGAACTGCACGAGCCGCACGCGGATGTGCTACGCCCCGTCCTCCGACTACACGACCCTCTATACCTGGGACAACCGCAATCGGCTGACGGAGGTGAAGAACGAGAACATCGCGGGCCAGGTCACCAGCGACATGCAGTACACCTACGACGTGGAGAACCGCTTGATCGGCGAGACGGTAACGACCTATTCGACTCCGGGCGACGCGAGCACGGCTACTACCACGCAGCAGGAATTCGTGTATGACGGCAACCAGATCGTGCTGCAGTTCAGCGGGACGACCGCCGGGGCTGTGGGCACGCAGGCTTTGGGAAATTCCGATCTCTCGGAACGTTACCTGTGGGGTCCGGCGGTCGATCAGCTCTTCGCGCAGGAAGCGACGACGCCGGCGACGGAGGGGCAAACAACGCTGAACGCCGGCGCGGTAGATTGGGCCTTGACCGACAATCTGGGCACGGTGCGGGACATGGCGGTCTACAACCCCACTACCGGGGTAACGTCGGTGGCCATGCATCGGGTATACGATTCTGTTCGGCAACCTGGTGAGTCAGACCAATCCATCGGCCGGGTCGGCAGCGGCGGTGGATTGCCTGTTCGGCTTCACCGGTTGCCTGTTCAGCACGGCGACGGGTTTGCAGTACAACGGCAACCGCTGGTACGATCCGGCGACGCAGCGTTGGCTGAGCCAGGATCCCTCGGGGCTCGGTCCGGACTCGAACCCGTACCGCTACTGCGACAATGCGCCGACGGACGGGACGGACCCGAGCGGGCTGGCGCCGTATGACGTTCCGACGGTGGAGCAGATGCAGGCTCAATCGCAGCAGCCCCCAGCGTCTCAGATGATCGACTTGAGAGCTGGCTTGATAACGGACCCTGCGGCATGGACGGCGCAGACCATGTCGACGCTGCCCCGGTATGACTGGAGTGACGCCGCGACCAAGCAGATGACGCGATTATTGACTCGCGGAGGTCTGACGGACGACAATGCGGTGTCGAGTTGGTCCCAAGCCATGCTGACAATGCTGACTGAGGACTACGTTACCGATAGCAGCGGCTACGCCCAGTTGCAGCAGGTGCCGGGAACTGCTTATTCGCAGTTCGTGGTGCGTCCCTTGCCGCAGCTTCGAATTCCCACCATGGCCGAAATTGGGCAGATGGTCGAAGACTCTTGCATCATACGGAGCTTCGGCGTATTGCAGGCGGTTGGAGGGGCGCTGGAGGATGTGGGCGGGCTCGGCTTGGGCGTGCTGGGCCTGGGAAGCGAAGTGGGATCGGTAGGCACGACAAGCGAGGTCTCTATACCGGCCTTAGCCGCCGCCGGGTATGTGCTCTATAATGGTACCGACAATATGGTGGCGGGCGTCAGGACGGCTTGGACCGGGGCTCCGGCGGCGACGGCCACATATAGCATGACCAAGTACGTGACGGGAAGCGAGGACGCAGCCATGGCTGTTGACTTCGGCGCGAACGTCCTGGGGGCCGGCTTTAGCATCATCGGATTAGCAGGCCTTGCCTCCGATCCTGAGGCAGGTATGATTCAAACTAGTGCCCGAAGCGTGTCCGCTCCGCGAACCGCAGAAAGTCTGGTGACTTGGGTCGATGAGGGAGGAAATCTGAGGCTTGGTGGCAATCCCGGGATGTCACCCGCAGCGTACGACTTTCAATCAGGTACGCCCGGTGCACGATCGAGCCTCCTCACTGGCCGATCACAGGCACCCTATCTCGAGTTTACAAATGAGGCAGGCCAGACGATTGGCGCAAAATACGACGGCGTGCAGGGATTAGAATTAATCGATCGGAAACTCAACCCGTTCTTCAGCGCCAAGGCTGTCGATGAAGCGACTCGACAGGCGGCCGTTGCACGATACTATGATCTCCAAGCGGTATGGGAGCTTCCCACTCCCCGTGCGGTGAGTTCCGCCAATCGATTCATGCAAACTAACAACATCACCGGGATAACTGTGAGGCTTGGGCAATGATTCAGAATTATTTTCCATTGATTCGTGGAATGATCAACGCGTTCCTATTTCTTGAGTCTGCTGGGCCCAACGAGGTGGATCCCGATTCGGCGGTGCAATGCATGGAAGACATTGCATCAAGTCTGCTTGCACTTGAAGAGTCTGATCAACTCGCGCTTCGGTCACACCTTGAGAGAATTGCGGACGAGGAACAAGATCTCGCATATAGGGATTTTGTCCGAGCATTGCCTGACAAAATAGGTCTCGCTTCGCCGTGATTGGGGGTCGTAACGGGGGATCGTAACAGATACCATGAAAGAGCCGGGGTCTCTGTGTTGGTGTGTTGGTCCAACGACCTTTTACAACCGATCGGATGGATAAGAGAATACCCCGGAAGGGGCAAGATTGGCATGCGGGTCAAGTGGACGGCTGAGCCCTTTCGTCGCCTCGGCGACGCAAGGGCGAATCGTTCTTTGGCAATTTACCAGATAAATGGATAATGTCGCGATGCAGGCGCGGAAGCGGTGCGGTTGATGAGAGAACGTCGGCCGCGCTGCTTCATGCCGTGCGCGTTAACGCCACGATCGGCAGGTGCTTGCGCCCCTTATGAAAGCTGACCTTGAGTTCCAGACGAACCCCTGGCTGGCCTTTGATGAGCGTCTGTGGCCGCGCCGAGGGCGAACCCCGCGGCCAACGAGCGCGGGGCTCGAATCGCGGGCGTCGATTGGCGGGCGTCTTTCCGCCGTAGGCTTCGTCGGGCGTCCTGCCGCCAAGCCAGGTATGCGGGCGGCTGGAATTGTACCACTCCGCGATGGCATCGAGTCCTCGCCGAAAGCTCTCGCGGCGGTAAGGGACCGGCAGCAAGCCGGCCAGCAGACATTTCATGGTCAAGATGAATCGTTCGACCACGGCAATAGAGCCGTGCTTGCCGATGGCCCCGTAGCGCGGCGGCTTGATGCCTTTGCGGCGGCACCAGTCGCGGAAGCCCGCACAATCGAATTGGGAACCACGGTCGCAAATAATGTACTTGGGCGTCTTCTCGCCCTTGGCGATGGCGTGCCCCAAGAAGGTGCGAACGGCCTGCGACGTAGGTTGTTGCCGGAACGTGGCGAACCCCATGACGCGCCGGGAAAAGTGGTCCAAGACGACGGCGATCCACCAGCAGAACGGCGAGTACTGCGGTCTGTGGTGCGGATCGATGCGCGACATTCGTGCATCCTTGATGCGGCTTGCTTCGTGGAGCAGTTGGTTGTCCTGATCGGACCGGTCCTTACCGGCCTTCAGCCGGATCCGCGCGTTGGGGTTATTGGCCGCCCAACCACGGGTATGGGCGATGGCAAACTGTGCCAGCGAAATGACGTGGAGCACGGCGGAACGCACGGTGTCGTTCCAGTGGCTTGGCAGCGGGATGCTTGGAGCTTTGCGATTGGCGTTGGTCATCTTAGGTCCCTCCCGCCGGATTGTATCCGACCCGCACGTGTTCGCAACCGGGCCGCCAGCGGCTATGCCTGGGCGCTGGATCTGGTAGAATACGGGTACATTGCCAGGGCGGGGTTTTGCAGATGATCGACGAAAGCGGTACGACCATGCCGAGCACGCTGCGCGCGGTGCCCGACGGTGCGCGGACCGCACTCCAAAATGGCACTTGGGCAGCGGCGACGGTGGTTTTAGCTCTCCGGAAAGAACGGTCGGAATCATGCGGCGGTTTCTGCATCGCTTTTATGACCTCGTGAGCGGCGGGGCGGAGGCCGTGATCCTGTCGTTCGTACGGGCTTTTGCGGACGACGAGCACCTCCTGATTTTCAACCGCTTCAGTCGCTCCTGGGTGAGCGAAGAATTGCACAGTTTGCGAAACGTAGGGAGCCGCCGGATCGAAGGGCAGGACTTTGCCCGGCATGTTGCCGAATTCCGGCCCGACGTGCTGTTCTTCTATTGGTATCCGCCCATGTCCGTGGCGGATTTCGCCGGCTTGCCGCCGGAAATCCTCAACCGCAGCATCCTTTACAACCAGTGGTACACGGAACTTCCCTACGTGGCCGGGTTACGGGAATTCTGGTTCGCTAGCCCTACGTGTTTGGCGGAGACGGGAAGTTGCATCCCGCGGGAAAAGACCCGCGCTGCTGAACCCGGTGCGTGCGGAGTTTTTTGACGTGCAGCGGCGCGCGGACGCAGGGACCTCGGTCGGGCGGCACTCGCGGCCGACGCAGATCAAGTTTTCCGACGATTTCTTCGAGCTCCATGAAGGTATCGCGGTGTCCGATTTGCAGGTTGCGCGTCTTAGGGTGCGAGCGAACTGGCCGAGGCGACGCAACGGCTCGGCAAACGGTTGCGGCATACCTACTGGATGCTGTACTTCAATTCGATGCCGGCCACGAAATTCCTCTCTTTTCTCAGCGTCTACGTCTACAAGACCCGCGAAACGTTCCGCGAAGCCTGCGGGGTGTGCATTCTTGAAGCGCTGGCGGCCGGGCTGCCGGTCGTCGCGGAGAATAAGGGAGGCATTCGCGATCTGATCCTTCCCGGCGAAACTGGAATGCTCTGCGACACGCTGGAAGATTACCATCGTGCCGCCCAAACGCTGCTGACGAATCCGGAGCAATGGCGGCGTTATTCCGAGCGGGCACGACAATGGGCCCGCGCGAATGTCTCACCGGCGGCCTACCGCGAAAAGTGTGAACAGTTCCTGGCCCGCGCTTTCCCCGAATGGTCCTGAGTTTTGCGCAGCAGGGGCTTATCGCGGGTTATCGGCGGATCTTGCAAGTGCCCGCCGATTGACCTCCTCAATCGGCTTTAGTAAATTGACAATGTTCGAGTTCCACTCGCGGCTCCCAGGTACGTTGCAATGAACCAATCGATTGTCTCGGCAGTGGTACGGAGCGTGACCTCGGGCCAGATCGACAGCGGGACTGGCGTCTTCACCCCGCCGCCGATTTCGGAGCCCTGCACCGTCACGGTGGCCGGCGGCGGCGTCAGCGCCAGCGAAGCGGTGACGATCACGGACCCCTCGCCGGAAACCAGCGGCTGTGGGGTGCGCCGAAATTTTCAACGGGGAAATGAAATAAAGGCGTGGAGTAATTGCCTCTCCGACAGCGGTTAGACCGCAAAGGAGTTAGGCATGTTTTGGAAGAGATCAGAGCCGGAGCAGACGCTGGCCGCGGAGCGAGGGCGTAGCCCGAGCGACGCGGCCAGCGTTCTGCGGCGGCGCGGGGGAGGCCACCCCCGCGGCCGCCGTGGACTGTGCCCAGGTTTTTGCACCTGCGGAAATCACTCCACCCCTTACCGCCGCCGCAGTCGTGGACCAGGCCTCGGCCGGTGCGCCGCCAGCGCCCCAGGCTGACGCCTTCGCGGGCGGAGAGCCGCCGCCCGAAGAGCCTTTCGAGGAGATCCGCAAGCGCCTTCTGGCCGGCCCGCGCAAGAGCAAGGGCCGCCGCCTGGTCAAGCCCGAGGAGTCGCCGCAACCGGCAATGACGCCCGAGCAGCGTCTTCTGATCCTCGACACGTGGCAGCGGAGCGGCCTGCCGGCGGGCGATTTCGCCCCGCTGGTCGGCCTCTCCAAGCACACGCTCTACAGTTGGAAAAAGCGCTTTGAGGAGTCGGGCCCGGCCGGGCTGATGGATCAGCAGCGCGGCGGGCCCAAGGGCAGCCGCGTGCACGAGCTGACCAAGCGGACGATCCTCATGCTCAAGCAGGCCAACCCGGAGTGGGGCTGCCAGCGGATCAGCGACATGCTGCTCCGCGGTCCGGCCTTGCCGGCCTCGCCGGGAGCCGTCTCCCGCGTGCTGCACGAGGCGGGCTACCAGGTGGAAGAAGTCGCCACCCACCCCCACCCCGACAAGCAGCGGGAGTTCGAGCGGGCGACGCCCAATCAGCTCTGGCAGACGGACCTCTTCACCTTCGTGCTCAAGCGGCAGAACCGCCGGGTCTACATGGTGGCCTTCATGGACGACCACAGCCGCTTCATCACCGGCTACGGGATCCATGCCAGCCAGTCGGCGGCTTTGGTGCTGGAGGTAGTGCGGGCGGCGATCGTGGCCTACGGCACGCCGCAGGAGATCCTGACGGACAACGGCAGCCAGTACGTCACCTGGCGGGGGACCAGCGCCTTCCACCGCGAGATGGACAAGCGCGGCATCAAGCACCTCGTGGCCAGGCCGCAGCGGCCGCAGACCCTGGGCAAGATCGAGCGCTTCTGGGGCACGCTCTGGCGGGAGTGCGTCGAGAACGTCGGTGTTCTTCGACCTGGACGACGCACGGCGGCGGATTGGTCACTTCATCGACTATTACAACTTCCAAAGGGTGCACCGGGGAATCGACGGCCTGGTGCCTGCGGACCGCTTCTTCGGCGCCGCCTCCGAAGTCTTGGCCACGCTCCGCGCAGGGTGGCGGCCAATGCGCTGGAATTGGCCCGCAACGGCGTGCCCAAGGCGCCGTTCTATGTGACGGGGCGGATCGGCGAGCGGGCCTTCAGCGTGCACGCCGAAGGCGAGCGGATGATTCTCAAGCGGGAAGGAGAGGCCCGCACGGAGGTGGATCTCGGCGGGTTGGGGGCGGCGGAATTGCCGCTGATCGACAGCGCGGCGGCAGCGATGCCTGCGGAGATGCCCTTGCCGATCTGTCCCGATGGTTCACCTCAGGGCGACGTGGTGGAGGACGAGGTAGGGCCGGGTGAATCGCCGTTGGATGCGGGACTGCGGCGGCTGGATGCCGGCGCAGAAAACGAGGAGCAAGGGCCGACCGCCGCGGAACTTCGCGAAGGAGGCGCATCATGAGCGCAAGCACAGTATTGGCGGGAAGCAAACCTCCCTCCGCGCCGCGCCCGTGCGGCGGAATGGTCGTGCGCAAGAGTCGCCCCGGCATGCGCCCATGTCGGTCAGCCGTGATGCGCAGCGGGTGGCGGCGGCGATCCTGGAGGTCTTGGCCGGCGTACGGACGCCAACGGAAGCGGCGGCGGCCGTGGGCCTCTCGGTGCCGCGGTATTACCTCTGGGAGCAACGGGCCCTGGAGGGCCTGGTGCGGGCCTGCGAACCGCGGCCGGTGGGGAAAGTGGCCGGGGAGCGGCACCAGATGGTGATGTTGGAGAAGGAAGTCGCCCGCTTGCGGCAGGACTGCGCCCGGCAGCAGGCGCTGGTGCGCGCCGCGCAACGGACGATCGGCCTGGGCGGGGCTCCACCATCGGCCGCCAAGCCCGCAGGCAAGCCTGGCGTGGGCAGCGGGGCACCCGTTTGCGGGTCGCGGTCGGCGGCAAGCAAAGCCGGCGACGGCGTCGCCCGCAAGGCCAAGCGCAAGCGTCGTCCGGTGGCCCGGGCGCTGAAAGCCGTGGCGGCATTACAGACCTCGCCCGGTGAGAGTGGAAGTCTGGCCGATTCGTCTTCGGCGATCGCGGCCGACATGGTACAACGGAGTATATCGAGTAGTTCATCGGCAACGGTGGAAGCGGCGTCTGCCGTGCCGCCGCAGGCCTGATTCACGGAGGAGAAAAAGCCATGGCCCGACGAGGACGCAAACCGATCGGCACGAATTTGGTGGAACGCCTGGAAGGCTCGGAGCGGGCCAAGGCCCGTTTGAAAGCGATTCTGGAAACGCTCTCCGGTGAGCGGAGCATTCCCGAGGTCTGTGAAGAGTTGGGGATCCATGATTCGATGTTCCACCGGGTGCGCAGCGAGGTGCTGCAGACGGCGCTGGACCGTCTGGAGCCGCGTCCTCTCGGGCGGCCTCCGCTGCCAGGCTCACCGCACGACTTGCGCGTTGCGGACCTGGAAGCCGAAAACCTGCGCTTGCAGTTGGAGTTGAAGGCGGCCGAGGTCCGCCGCGAGTTGGCAGAAGAACTGCCGCGGTTGGCCAAGTCCCCCGAGGTAAATCCGGCTGCGAAGCCGGGGGAAAAAACGACTGCGCGGTCGCGGAAGCGGCATCGCAAGCGCTTACAACAAAACACGAATCACCCCGATCCATGAATGCTTGCAACTGTCAACCCCTGAAGCGCGGCTGGCCCGCCCAGCAGCCCCGGCGTGAAGCCGAGCGCAATGCACGCCAGCATGCCGTGGCCTTCGACCACTGGGCCATGCAGCAAGGGGTACGGCAGCGCGTGGCGGCCCAGCAGCTTGGCTTGGCGCCCGGCACCTTGGCCTTCTGGGAACATCGCTGGCACGTGGACTATCTGGAGGCCCGCCCGTTGGGCCGTCCTTGCCATCGCAGCCGCCGGCAACTCCGTAACCAGGCCATCGATTTCATGCGCTACGTGGGAGCGGGCGTGAGCGTGGCCGCTGTGCAAGCCACCTTCCCGGACCTGGCCCGCCGCGAGACCGAAAACCTCCGGAATCGCTTCCGCCGCCTCTGGAAATTAGACCACCAGCGCGCGGTCCACGTTCTCCATTGGCACCACCCGGGAGCGGTGTGGGCCATGGACCATGGCGGCCCACTGCCGGCCATCGATGGCCGCTGGCCGTACCTCCTCGCCGTTCGCAACCTGGCTAGCGGCTGCGAGCTCGCTTGGCTGCCGGTCCTGGATGAAACGGCGGAGACGACGATCAGCGTCTTGCAATGGTTGTTCCTCGAACATGGTCCGCCGTTGGTGCTGAAGTCGGACAACGGTTCGGGATTCATCGCCGAGGCGATGGGCCGCTTCCTGGCTCGCTGGGACGTCCGCCCCCTCTTCTCGCCGCCCTACACGCCGGAGTACAATGGATCGATCGAGGCGGGCAACGGCGCATTGAAGACCCGCACCCACGAGCAAGCGGCCCGCCAGGGCCGCAACGGTCCCTGGACCGCTGACAACGTCGAGGCGGCACGACGCATGGCCAACGAAACGACTTACCCGCGCGGCCCGCTGGGCCCAACACGACAGGAGTGCTTCGGCGCTTCGCCACGGATCACGCTTGAGGCGCGTGCGGCCTTCGGCCGCACCGTCGCGCACGAGCAAACCCAAGAACGCCTGCAGCAAGGCTACCCTTTGGACACGGACCTGGGCCATGCGGCCCAGGCACAAATAGACCGTGCAGCAATCCGCCGCGCTCTCGTCGAGCACGGCTACCTCACTTTCACCCAGAGGTCAATTACTCCATCAATTAAATCTCAAAATTCGTTGAAAATTTCGTAGGCCGCACAGGGCACACAGTGCGGGCATACACCGACGAATACGCCGGCACACCACACGGACAAGAGTGGATAGCCTATCCCGATGGTTCGGTCAAGCAAGGCAAGGACTACGGAGCATACAAGGATAGTGTGCCATATCAATTCGATTCTAACGCGAAGGGAAGGGACAAGAGACATCAAAGAGAACAAGAACGCCTTCGTCGTGAACAAATTCTAAGAGATCACCCTTACATCGGCTAGACGACATAATAACATTCGGATGGCTCGTGGCGGGCTGACCGGGTTATAGGCTCTTGGTATATCTATGCGCTGCTGGAAACCGTTCGTAATCATTGTCGCGGCACTAGTTGTTGTGTGCTTGCTGGGGGTAATTTACGTTAGTTTCGCGGTTCCCCAACGAGTACCCGTAACGTTTGAAATTGAGTCGCGCGGCACGTTCGATTACTTTGCTGCGCCCGAGGACGCCGCGATCGTCAATGCCGTATCCGCAGGCGACGCAACGCAGGTGAAAAGACTCCTTGCTTCGGGCGCGAACCCCAATGCGGTCATAGAAGAAATTGATTGTGGGACGGTCACGTACTGGCAGAAGCCAATACATTGGGCAGCAGAGCGGGGCGATTGTCGCGTTCTCCAGGCCCTGATCGAAGCCGGAGTGGATGCGAACAGTCGGGACTCGCGTGGAGCGACGCCTCTTATAAAACTCGCTAGGCTGCGATCTGCGGATATCCTTTCCTGTTGCGTCGATGTTCTTCGCCGTGCGGGTGCCGACCCGAACGCTTCAGATTCCGTAGGCAGGCTCGCGTGACAGCTTGCCGTAGTCTGGGACAACACAAAGTATGCCGAACTACTCTTGCAGCGGGGTGCGAACGTGAACGCCCTGGACGATTCGGCTTGCACGCCGATGATCGTCGCGTGCGGCTGTTTCCCCCGGACACATTCCGAGTCGATGCTGGAATTGCTCGCTCGGCATGGTGCCGACTTGTCGGCGCGCACTAAGGACGGGTTGACATGTCTCGACATTTTGAGGAAAGACGGCTATTCCGAAGAAGCCAAAAAGGTTGAAGCTTGGAGCAAGGAAAGTGATGGGCGGAAGACGGAGCGTCCGCCGAAAGCAGCTATTCCAACCGGCACCCCGCAAGCCCCTTGAGCCTTTGCCCGCTCCCTCGCCCCTCGACGCCCTCGCCAGCCGGTCCCAACGACGGCGACGGCGAGCGAACGAACTGGGCAACCTGCCGGGCAGAAACGATACCTGTAGCAGTTTAGCTTCCCACCCGTGCCTCGGTGGAGCGATTGCGTAACGGGTTAGCCCAGCCCCCTCGATTGGCTTATCTCTTTGCTTCAGAATGACTATTGCGCTTTCCCCGATAAGAGGATAGATTCTCTGCATCGATTGCGTTTGCCAAGGAACGGCCGCCGATGCATTTCCCTTTCTACCCAAAACACCGGTTCGGTTGGCGAGCGTGGACCACTGCCCGCACCTTGGAAGTGCGTCACTGGGCTCGGTCGTTAATGCAGCCAATGTCAACCAAGATCAGATCGATCTTTTCTGGCGACAAATCGACGGCTTGCGCGCTGAGAACACTGCCAAGTATCGCAAGATCGAGGAGTTGACCGCGAGAATCGAGCAGTTGGAGCGGGAACTCAAGGCCGAACGCCAGAAACAATTCAAGCGCAAGAAGAGGAACCGGCTGCCGAAGCCTCACCGGATGCGGCGTCACCCCAAGGCCGGAAGAAACGCGGCGCACCTGTGGGTCATCCAGGCTGGTATCGCCAGCGGCCCGGCACATTCGATCAGTTGGTTCTCGTCCCGGCGCCATGCCTGTGCGCGCATTGCGGCGCCTCGGTCAAGGCGCGGCCCGACCGCGAGCCCTACGACCACATTCAGGAAGATTGGATTGACGGCCAGCGGGTAGTGACCTGCTTTCGTCACGAACAAGGCCGTTGTCGGAAGTGTCGCCGCTGGGCTCGGCAGGCCGGCGAAGGCGAACTGCTACGGGCAATGATCGGCCCCCATCTGCGGGCCGCCAGCCTCTTCCTGCAATACGATATTGGTTTGACGACTCGCAAAGTTGTGCGCAACTCTGGCCGGGTTGGCCCAGTTCGATTTCGTACCCGCCAGCTTGCTGCATTTTGGCCAAGAGGCGGCCCGGATGGCCAAACCGTTGGCCCAGGATGTTGCCGAGAAACTGCGGGCCTGCGATGCCAACCACGCCGATGAAACGTACTACCGCGTCAACGCTCAGCCGGCCTATGTCTGGTTCCACGGCAACGAAGACTTGGCCCACTTCTACGTCAGCGGCACACGCAGCGGCAAGGTTTCGCGGACGATCCTCGGCGAAGACTATCAAGGCGGACTCAACACAGATTGCTACTCCGGTTACGACCGCCACGCCACCAAGATTAAGCAGAAGTGTCTCTCGCATCTGAAGCGAACGGCCGAAGACTGGGAGAAGTTGTTGCCTGCGGAGGCCAAGGAGTCGCGTGCCTTCTTTGCTGCCGTGCGGGCGTGGGTAAAACGGGGCTGCACCTGGCATCGAAAATGGAAGAACCGTGTCGGGGCGGAAAAGGATCGAGAGGCAAATTGGCTACGGCAGGAACTGGAGCGTTTGCAACAAATGCCCACCGACTCCGATCGCGCCGCACGCCTTCAGAAACGCATCCGCCGATATCGCAACGAGTGGTTGACGTTCATGGATCATCCGGGTGTCTCGCCCACGAACAATCTCGCGGAGCAGGCTTTGCGTGCGGTGGTGATTCTGCGAAAACAGACTTTCGGCAGCCGCACGAAGGCGGGAGCCAAGCGGCTGGGCACGATGATGACGGTGATCGAGACGGCAAAACGCCAGGGCAGAAGCGTGCTGAAGTTTCTCGTGGCGCTCTTCACGATGTCATCGAACCAAGCGCGGCGTGCCATGTATGCACGGCCATGAAGAGCGCAAGCAGGCTTCGTTCCTCGCCTGTCGACCCGCCGCGGGCGTTCCTGCCGGCCAGTCTGGCTGGCTCCCAAATCGAGCGTTTGCTCATCGCGGTCTTCTCCAATCCAATGTCTTGGAGATGACCGACGGTTCGCTGCTGCGCCGAGGTCGGGAAATGATCCGCGGCACCTGTGATTCGTCACCCGCTCATCATCGATCTCACCACGCGTCGACGAAATCGAGAGCTGCGGCGAGCGATTGCAACGATCTGGCGATTGTCAACGTATGCGACCTTCGCGTCATCGCTTCCTTGAGGCGGGGGGTGGGAAGCTAAACTGCTACCCCTTTTGTCCCTTCCGTGCTTCGCTCTCGTCCCGGCCATATTCCTTGAGCACGTCGTAACTAACGAACTCCTGGGCCTTTCTGACGTCGGCGTAACCCGGGTAGGTTAGGTTATCCGCCAATTGGCCAAGGAATCGCCTCCGGTCCTCATCGCTCCAAAAGATCACGTCGCAACCATTACCGCGGCTGGTCACATGATACACGGCATCGGGAAAGTCGATTCGGGGTGGTCGAGGCATATTCCCGGAGGATACCACCGTTGCGGCCCGCTGGCAAGGGGCGCACGGCGAACGGCTACGCCAGAAAACTTAAATTTCAGAGTCTCTGACGTTTCGGAGAAGGGGAGAAAGGGAGAAGGGGAGCAATCCGCCCTCACCCCGACCACGACCATGAGTACATGGTGCCCGACATGGTGCCCGCCCTCTCCCGAAACGGGCGAGGGGAGCAGCGAGCAATCAGTGAAGCGAACCGCTGAAAACGCTGAGCGCACTTCCGAATTTCGAGAACGTCTTTTCAGCGGCAACAAATCGGCGCATTCCTCGGGAAAAGCAGGTCCGGCCGAGCTGCGGGCAATCGTTGTTTCCAGAACTATGGAATTGGCAACGATACAAAAGGGCCGGCTCAAACGTACTTATAGGGCGAGGGATTAAGGATAAAGGCGGAAGGGGATGGGGAGACGCGGAGACGCGGAGATGGGGAGATGCGGAGATGGGGAGACGCAGAGACGAGAAATGACTTCGATTTTGGACCACACCGTGCTGGACCACACGAGAGAGATCGACCCTGCTGAATCGCGTGATGGAAAAGCACTTGCGACAATTCTACCGGACCGGGAGAGACAGCGGGAACTATTTTAGCCCAGTGTTGGTAATAAATTTGGATACTTACGACATCCGTTTTCATCGTAGGGGTGTTTTAACCGCAATGTTTATCGTTGGACCGCTCAATCATAAGGGGGTAGAGAGCATCGCGTTTCTCGGCCGGAAACGATGATTGCTGAAAAATAATTTTTGCGGCAGGGCGAAAACAGACCGGCACGTTGTGGACCAGGAAAATCGCATACTTTTGTCCGGCGATCGTCTTTTCTCTGTCCAAACGAGGTATTGTGATCCTCGTTGCTCAGAAAAATGTCCGCGAAGTTCGGAAACCACGAACGACCCGGAGTACCGGGTGCCCCGGAAACACACGAAAAGGAAAGGAGCGGACGGAGGGATGAAGGCGGAAGGCGGAAGAGCAGGGAAACCGCCCTCACCCCCGGCCTGGATTGCTAAAAACTTCCAGGATTTGGATGGAATTTAATGGAATTCACTGTGCGGTTTTTGTGCCGTGTGCAATTTCCACGGCGCAGCGCGCAAACAAGAAAAGCGACTTCAAAAAATCCTCTGCGCCTAACCGTGCTCGCTTTCGTAGATATAGATAGTGGGAGAGATATTGCCGCCACCAAGAACTTCTCCATGAGGAAAAAAACGAGAAGTAGAGTGCATGGAGAGGGCACGATTACGTGTCCCGTACCAGAAACGGTCGCGGATGCCACGGGTACGAGAGCCGGGCCGTGTCCGGAAACGCAAGTGCTTACGAGCAAAGCACTTGCGCGACTTGTTGCCGGACACTGTCCGGGAACGTTCCCGGACAAAGGACCGCAAAAACGCCGGGACCGTTGTCGTAAGTTGTTTACACAACATGACTTGCGATCGCAGCGCAGACGCGTTTCCAGGCTGTCCGTCCGCCAGCGTTGCCGGACAAACCCATGCACAGGAGGGGTTTTCGCGGACTTTCAGCGGCAAGGGGCGCTGCGTCCGCACGATCACCCGGCATCAATGCCGGGCCTATTAGCGGCTAAAGCCGGGAATGGGCGTAAACGCCCATCAGTCACATCTCTCCCGAAACGAAAACGGGATACAAAACCAAGACACCGCAGTTCGACTTTTTAGCAGTCCACCCCCGGCCCCTCTCCCGAGTACGGGAGAGGGGGGATGCGGGGAGGGGAGCAGTCGACAAGGCCGGAAACCGCCCTCACGCCGACCCCGACCCCGACCATGAGTACACGGTGCCCGACATGGTCCGCGCCCTCTCCCGAAACGGGCGAGGGGAGAAGGGGAGAAAGGAAAGACCTTCGATTTTGGACCACACCGTGCTGGACCACGCGAGACAGTTCCACCCTGCTGAAGCGCATGATGGAAAAGCACTTGCGGCAAATTTTGCCGGACCAGGAGAGGTAGCGGGAACGATTTCAGGCAATAGTCCGGCGTCGGGAATAACTTTGGATAGTTACGACGAATAACGTCTGGCTACGGTTTTGTTCTTTGGCAATTCGTTTCTGCGGCGCGGCAAGTCAGCCGCGCCGCGCGGTCCGGGGCAGGCCCGACACCTGCTCCGGCCAAGGTATCGGCCTGGACACGCGGCAGGCAATGTCCGGGCACGGAGAGAAAAAGAAAAGACGGGGGAGGAGGGAACACTAATAAACACTAATTACCACTAATATTGGAAAGATTGGTAGTAATCAGCGGAAATTAGTGTTTCAGAATTCCTTTGAAAAGGCCCACACACTCAATTCCGTACTACTAGGGGATCGAGTAGAAAAAAACGGAATTTCTTGACTGAGCGTCCTTGGCCTCTTCGGAAGAAGGCGAGCGAAATTGTCTAGCTTGCCAAAAAATGGCCAACTGTGGTCAAAAGTAGTCGAACGTGGTCGAAACGTAGTCAAACGTGGTCAAAACGTGGTCAAACGTGGCCAAACGAGCACCCATCCTTATTTCATATTACTTTCCTCCGAGGAGTGTCAAGCCATCGTTTTCGCCTGGTTTTCGCAGCACTGGAAACTTCCTTTTGTGATAATGAATAAACCTATTGGTGGTACAAAAGTGCCAAGAAACACGAGAAAGTCGTTCCAGTGGGCAAATACGGGCAAGAAACTCCGCAAATCAACACCAACGGGTGGTCGAGCGGCTAGGCCGTGCAGCCCAGAAAGATTCGCGTGATACACTTTATGGAATTTAGTTCTTGCAGGGCATGACTGAGACCTGTTCGTTTTCTCGCTTGACCCAAAATCCCCGTTTACCTAGACTGCCAGCCCGGAGAATTCCCCATGAACATCATCGACCGCTACTTGCTTCGCCAGTTCGTGCAGAACTTCGTAATCTGCTTCATGAGCCTGATGGGCGTGTACGTGGTTTTTGACGCGTTCACGAATCTTGAAGCCTTCCTGAGCTTTGCCCAGGGAGCGAAACTGATGAAGATCATGGCGGCGTATTACGGCTATCAGTCGCTGTTTTTCTTCGACCGCATCAGTGCCTTGCTGGTGCTGATGTCGGCCATGTTCACCATGGCGTGGATCCAGCGGCACCATGAAATGACGGCTCTCATGGCGGCGGGGATCTCGCGGATCCGCGTGGTAGCGCCCGTGCTCGTGGCCGCGGTGGTCGTCGTCGCGCTGGCGGTGGTCAATCGCGAGATCGTGATCCCCAAGGTCAAGGACGAGCTCGCCAAGCGGCCTTCCGACCTGAAAGGCAACGTGATCGAGGAATTGCAGTCGCAATACGACAATGCCACGGACGTGCTGATCGGCGGCCGGTGTGCGGTTGTCGATCAGAAGCTGATCGAGTTGCCCGTCTTCATCGTGCCGCCTTACAGACCGGCGTTGTGCGCGTACGGCAAACAGTGGTCCGCGGCCACGGCGCGCTACTTGCCGGCGAAAGACGGCCGGCCGACCGGCTATTTGTTCACGGACGTCACTGCGCCGAAGGATCTGGCACATCGCCCGTCGCTGGCGCTCGACGGCCGGCCCGTGCTGCTGACGCCCCACGATTATCCGACCTGGCTCAAGCCCAATGAGGCCTTCATGGTCAGCAACGTCACGGTCGACGAGTTGACCGGCGGCACGGTCCTGCGGCGGTTTGCCTCGACGGGCGAGTTGATCTGGGCCTTGAAGACCCACAGCATTTATCTTAGTCCCGACGTGCGGGTGATGATCCACTCGCGGATCTTGCAGCCGCTGCTGGACATCACACTGCTGTTTCTCGGCCTGCCGCTGGTGGTTGCCCGCGACAATCGCAACGTGTTCATGGCCATCGGCCTGTGCATGGGGCTGGTGGCCCTGTTTTTCATCGTGGCCATCGCCTGCCAGCAGTTGGGCTCGAATTGCCTGCTCAGTCCCGCGCTGGCAGCCTGGGGGCCGCTGATGATTTTCGTGCCCGCCGCGGTGGGCATGTCGTCGGCGATGTGGGAACGCTGAATAACAGGTTACTCCCCCGCATCGAGGACTAGCGGGACAAGCACTTCCCGGCCGCCGCGGATGACGCTGATCGTCACCTGCTCGCCGGGATGCTTGCTCTCGATGGCGTCGAGGAAATCGTCGGCCGTCTTGGCCGGCTTTCCGTCGACGCCCACGATCAGGTCGGCCGCCGAGCGATCGACTGTCTGGTACTCGTAGACGAATGGTCCTTGGCGTTTCTGTTGCCGCACGACTTTGGGTCCGTGCAGCCCGGCGCCTCGGCCGGACCGCCCGGCGCCAACGTGGCGATCAACAAGCCCTTGTCGGTCTGATAGACCCGTACGATGCCCGCTTCCGGCCGCCGTACGCGGCCTTCGTGGAGCAACTGCGGTACGATGCGGGCGATCGTGCCCACGGGGATGGCAAAGCCCACGCCGGCGCTTTCGCCGGTCTTGCTGGCGATGGCCGTATTCATGCCGATCATCCGCGCATGGCTGTCCAGGAGCGGCCCGCCGGAATTACCCGGATTGATCGCGGCGTCGATCTGGATGATCGACTTCAGCGAACGGCCCGCGCGGCGGCTGGGCAACGAACGGTTCAGACTGGAAATGATTCCCGTCGTCAGCGTCCGCTCCAACCCGAAAGGGTTGCCGATGGCAAACACCCGCTGCCCGACCAGCAACTGCGTGGAATTGCCGAAAACGACGGGGAACAGCGATAGCGGCGGGGCATCGATCTTCAGCACCGCTACGTCCGTGGCCGGATCTTGGCCGATCAGTCGCGCGTCGTAGGTGTTGCCGTCGAATAAGGTCACCTGAATTTGGCGGGCCCCATCCACAACGTGGAAGTTGGTAAGAATATGTCCCTGGCGGTCGAGCACCACTCCACTCCCCTCGCCTTCCGACGGCACCTCGAACAACAAGATCCGCTCGCCCTGAAAACCCTTCGTGGTGATGTTCACCACGGCGCGGTTGACTTGCTCATAGACCCAGATATTGACCCGCTCCTCGCTCGTGTACGGGGCCGCTTCCACGGGATTTGGCGAGCCCGTGATTGTCGCGCCGGGCGGCACGGCACGCGGATCGGACGGCGGCATCGGCATCGCCAGGGCAGGTCCGCCGACAGGGCCGGGGAGAGGCGCGGCGACAACCGGTCCTGCTCCGGGTTCCTGGGCGGCCGAAATTGGTTCCATGCTGGGGCCGCGCGACAGGACCATGGCCAGCAACCCACCAAGGATTCCGGAAATCAGACAATATAAGGCAGTTCGTTTCATAGCGCTGCTCCTCCCATTTTGTACTCCAATGACTTACCCACCTATCTTACCAGATTCATACGATTCTGGGGAGATCGAGCAAGAAAAGTAGCAGGCACCGGGCACCATGGGTACATGGTGCCCGGTGCCTGCTACTATGGGCAAGATTCCGAGTGACTGCGGGATTTAACGCGCCTGGCCCTGCAAACGGAAAAGTTTCAGCAAAACGAACTCTTTGCCAGGCTTAAACAAGCAGATTCGGTTTCGCCTGCATTATCTGCATAGGACCGACGCCGCCGGTCCGTCATCATTGCCTGGACCGTTTTTTTTGTGAAAATTCACCGAACCAACAGGCCTGCCTAATTACCGCCGTCTGCCCGTATTGCTTAATGATTACGAATGCGACTCACCGATACCGTTTAGCGAAATTCAATCTACGGCCCTCGTAGGACGCGGCCGCCTGAACTGAGGAGCTGCAAAAGAACAGGTAGCCCATCCTACACGGCGATTTGCACACCTTATTCTTTTGCGGCTCCTGACCCCTGTTTAATATTCCGGCACCCATTTACTCGGAGGAATCAAAGAATGAGACGCATTTTCAGTCCATGGTCATGGTCCCTGTCAAACCTCTTTAGCGGTACGGCGGTTGCCTTGACATTATTTGGCGCCGTCAACGCCGGCGCCGCGATGCTGATGTCGGCCGACTCGGCTATCCAGCCGACTCCCAGCGCTTCCGCGGGCACTGAGCTCCTGGTTGACTGGAACCAGGATTTCGCCATCCGCTCAGATCAGGGCACGGACAACGCAGAACGTCCCACCTTGCCATCGCTGACGCCCGACGAGCCTCAGACCGCGGCTGCCAGCGCATCGAGCGACGAAGCGGCTGCCAGCGATGCCACGGCGGAAAATGAAGGAATGGCCGCGACCGACGAAGCGACTGCAAGCGACGCCGCAGCCGACAACGAAACGAAGGCCGCGACTGACGGATCGGCTGCCAGCAATGCCACGGCAAACAACGAAACGAAACCTGCGACTGACGGATCGGCTGCCAGCGATACCACGGCAAACAACGAAACGAAGGCTGCGACTGACGGATCGGCTGCCAGCGATACCACGGCAAACAACGAAACGAAGGCTGCGACTGACGGATCGGCTGCCAGCGATGCCACGGTAAACAACGAAACGAAGGCTGCGACTGACGGATCGGCTGCCAGCGATGCCACGGTAAACAACGAAACGAAGGCTGCGACTGACGGATCGGCTGCCAGCGATACCACGGCAAACAACGAAACGAAACCTGCGACTGAGAAAAACACGCCCGACGCGACCGATAACACCGCTGCGGACGTCCATAACTCGAACACCGAGAACTTCAGCGACTACTACAAGTTCAAGTTCGGTCACTTGGGCGGATACTACGGCGAAAATGCCGACACCACCTCGCCTGCCGATAAGCCCGCCAACGACACGGCGACAAACAATTCCGACGGCAATAAGGGCAACGCCGACAGCCAGTCCGGCGAATCCAAATCGCCCGCCGACAAACCTGCCAACGACACGGCGACGAACAATCCCGACGGCAATAAGAGCAACGCCGACAGCCAGTCCGGCGAATCCAAATCGCCCGCCGACAAACCTGCCAACGACACGACGACAAATAACACCGACAGCAATATGGGCAACGCCGACGGCCAGTCGGCTGAATCCAAAGCCGCCAACGGCGCGTCGACGGACAAGGGTACCGAGAACAGCGCAATCCCGGCCGCCGACACGAATTCCTCCGACGCCAACAAGACCGAGAGCGAGTCGAAGGCCAACACCGCGGACAAGACCAGCGACGACATCAACTACTCCCGGCCTGAGAACTACCGCCAGGATTACATGAAATATAAGTACGGCTATTCCGGCAACTATTATGGCGGAAACGTCGATGTAAATCCGAACGCTCCGCAGTCGACGGACAACGGCACGAAGACGGAAGGCACGCCCAAGACCGAGGAAGCGCCGAAGACCGAGGAAGTGCCCAAGACCGAGGAAGCAACCAAGACCGAGGAAGCGCCAAGACCGAGGAAGCAACCAAGACCGAGGAAGCGCCGAAGACCGAGGAAGCGCCGAAGACCGAGGAAGCGCCGAAGACCGAGGAAGCGCCGAAGACCGAGGAAGCGACCAAGACCGAGGAAGCAACCAAGACCGAGGAAGCGCCCAAGACCGAGGAAGCGCCGAAGACCGAGGAAGCGCCGAAGACCGAGGAAGCGCCCAAGACCGAGGAAGCGACCAAGACCGAGGAAGCGACCAAGACCGAGGAAGCGACCAAGACCGAGGAAGCGACCAAGACCGAGGAAGCGCCCAAGACTGAGGAGGGGACGAAGACCGAGGAAGCAACCAAGACTGAGGAAACGCCCAAGACCGAGGAAACGACGAAGACCGAGGAAGCGACCAAGACCGAGGAAGCAACCAAGGCTGCGGAAGTAACTAAGACCGAGGAAGCGACCAAGTCGGACGAGTCGATGAAGTCTTACCCGAAATCCAGCGACGCAACCACGGGAAATCCGACGACCGAAAGCTCACCGACCACGGATTCGACCTCGTCGGGCAGCATTCAAGATTACTACCGGTATCGCTACGAGCCGGTCGAAAGCCAGTATGGCCAAAATCAGGACTCCCCGGCCGAGAAAAATGCAACCCCGTCGACTAGCGACTCCAGCAATACTCAGAATAGCCATGACAACATCCCGACGAACGACGATGGGGCCGCTGACGAGACCACCACCAACGTGGACAACGGCGAAGGCTCTCCGCTGGCCAGCGCCATGGTGGCCGTGCTTTCGCAGTGGGCGGAAGACGTCTCCTCGAATTACGGGCTGAATATGTCACAGGTCAAGGATCTGCTGGCCCAGATTAAGTAGTCATGTAATGGTCATAAGTCCAATTTGAGAATCAACTTACGGCCTGTCAAGTAGCAACTGGACGGGCCGTTTTCGTCTGTGGCGTGGGCAACGCTCGCCGCAGGTCCGGTCGACCACGACGATGGGCACATGGTATCCGACATGGTCGGTGGTCGGCCTGGCATACGGCAAGCCACGCCCTGCCAACGGCAAGAATTGGTAGGCCGGCATTTACTGGCCAGCGGCGCGGTTGCCCCGGAGCGTGTCTCACCCGGTAAGGTGGTCGTTTCTAGTTCTTTTCTCTCTAAGCGGCGTAATCTTCACGGAATTTGGAATTTTATGTGGTAATTTTTGTATTGGTGGAGTACAATGACGATTAGCCCAATGGGCAAGTCGACCGTTGGGAAGTACCATCTATATTTCCATGGAATCCCTGTGGTATCCGTTGCCGCCACGGAACACGGTATACGGTGCCACCTAGACATTTGCCGGGAGAGATAGGCATGTCGAAGCATCCGCTTTTCTTGCATTGGATGTCGTTGCCATTGGCAACCCTCTTGGGCGTGGCGTTGACCACGACCGTACAAACCCGAGCATTGGGCGGGGAGGCAGCCCGACTCGATGGATTTACCCAGGCCGACGGGAGCAACGTCTTTGCGTTGACACTCAAGCCGTCGCCAGCGAAGGCCAATGGACCTCGCGACGTCGTGATTCTTGTCAGCACGGCGGCCAGCCAGACGGGCGATTATCGTGCCAAGTCGCTGGCCACGTTGCAATCGACGCTTTCGAAGCTGGACGCGAACGATCGCGTCAAGCTCGTGGCCTTCGACTTGAACGCGACACCCTTGACCCAAGGCTTCGTGGCCCCCAGCAGTGCGGAGATGGCCGCGGCCTTGAGCGCGCTCAATCAGCGGACCCCGCTGGGCGCCTGCGACCTGGAGAAGGCCCTGGAAGCGGCCGCCAAGAGTTTTGCCAGCGATAGCAAGTCGGCGCGGGCCATCGTCTATATCGGCGACGGCAGCAGCCGGGCCAATGTGCTCACGACCGATCAACTCGACCGCCTCGTCAACGATCTCGTTGCCCAGCGCCGCGCCGTTCATCGCCTTTGGAGTCGGTCCCCAAATCCAAGAACAGTTGCTCGGCACCCTGGCCGCGCGCACGGGCGGGATTGTGGCGCCTGAACTGGCCAGTGTGGATGCCGGCGACTACGGGACCGGTCTGGCGCGGGCCGTTCACGGCTCGGTGCTCTGGCCCAAGGCTGGAGACAGCGTGAAGTGGCCCGAGGGCATGGACGTTTATCCGAAGACTTTTCCGCCCCTCCGCAGTGACCGCGACACAGTGGTGGTCGGCACTACGAAGTCGACTGCGGCCAAGCAGCCTTCGGGAGTGGAGATCGCCGTGGATGGTCCCGCCGGCGCGGAAAAGCTGGCATGGGACATTCCCGAATTGAAGTCGGATGCCAAGAACGCCTATCTGGCCAGCCTGGTGAACCAGGCAAAGGTCGACGGTGGCCGAACCTTGCCCTTGATCGATAGCGCAAGCTTGTTCAACGCGAAAAAGGAGATTGAAGCGGGCGGACGCGGCCTGGCCGATCTGGCCCGTGAGGCCCTCAATGGCGACAACCTGGACAGCGCCGGCAAGTTGGCGGGCGAAGCCCTGAGCCGCAATCCCAACGACCTTAAGGCCCTGGCGGTCAAGGACGCCATTGCCAGGAAGGCCGGCCATGTTCTGGTTCCCGCCGGCGGTGCTGCCGGTGTCGTGGGCAAGGCGCGTGACAATGCGCCGGTCGTCGGCGGTCAAGGCGATCTGGACCTGCAGGGCGACAACAACGGACTTCCGCCGCCCGAAGGCGTCGCCGCCAAGCAGGAAATCAACCAGGCCAACGCTTTGGAAGAGCAGTGGCAGAAGGACGTGCAGAACACGATCAATCAGGCCCGCGGCCTGGTCAATGTCGATCCTTCCAAGGCGGCAACCATGATTCAGAACAAGACCAACGATCTGACGGCCGAGACCCAACTCCGGCCGGAAATGCGCGACCGCTTGATGGGAATGCTCCGCACCACGGGCCGGGAAATCAAGCGTCGCGGGGAGGAATTCACGCACCGCGAGCAGGAGCGCATTCAACAGGAGATGGCCAAACGCGAACAGGAAATGGCCAACGAGGCGCTCCAGCAGGACCAGCGGAAGGTCAAGCAGTTGATGGAACGTTTCGATGCGTTGATGCTCGAAGGCCGGCACCGCCTGGCGGAAGAGTCGGCCGCGTTCGAGGCCGAAAAGGTGATCAAACGCTCCCTGCCGTCAGCGGGACCGATGGCGGTCGCAGCCTCGCTCACCGCTCGCAGCACGGACGCCTACACCAACATCATGGCGGTCCGCGTCGCCGCGCAGAAGGGCTTCCTCGATTCCATGTTTCAGACCGAGAAGTCGCATGTCCCCGTTCCCGACGACCCGCCGATCGTCTATCCGGACGCCGAAGTCTGGAAGGAGCTCACGGCGCGTCGCAAGGAAAAGTACAGCGCTACGGAACTCTCGCGGACGAGCCCGACCGAAAAGAAGATCGTGGAAGCCCTGAAGTCGCCGACCCAGATCGAATTCGTCGAGACGCCCTTGAAGGACGTCGTCGATTATCTGAAGGACCTGCACCATATTGAGATCCAGCTTGATTCCGCGGCGTTGAAGGAGGCAGGCGTCGATGAAAGCACGCCGGTCACGAAGAATCTCAAGGGCATTTCGCTCCGCTCGGCCTTGAAACTGTTGCTGGATGAATTGCAACTGAAGTACGTGATCCACAACGAAGTGCTGCTGATCACGTCGCCGACCAAGGCGGAGAGCGATGAGTACATGACCACCAAGGTCTACCCGGTGGCCGACCTCGTGTTGCCTATCCGAGAAACCGGGATGACCGGCGGATTCGGCGGCTTGGGCGGCATGATGGGCGGCATGGGTGGCATGGGCGGCGGCATGGGCGGCATGGGCGGCGGCATGGGCGGCATGGGTGGCGGCATGGGCGGCATGGGTGGCGGCATGATGGGAGGCATGGGCGGCGGCATGGGCGGCGGCATGGGTGGTGGCATGGGCGGCGGCATGGGTGGTGGCATGGGCGGTATGGGCGGCGGATTCTTCAATGTTCCCCGTGAAATCCTCCCCTGCGCCAACCAAGGCATGAAGCTCTTTGCCATCCAGCCGGAATCGGTCGCCAAGCAGCCCGCGACCAACCAGGAACCGGCCGCCAAGAAGGTTTCTCCGATCGAATTGAACCTTGCCCCGGGCGCCGACGTTCGCCAGGCCTGGGAAGACTTCTTTGCTCGGCACGAGCCGGAAAAGGACCCGGCCAAGCTGAAGCAGATGGGTCAGGAGGCCCGCGAGGCGTATCAGGCCAAACTGGTCAAGCAACAGCAGGCCGTGCTGGAAACGGTCCAAGAGTTGAAGGAATCCGTTGCCGAGGCGATCAATCACGACAAGAAGGGCGAGGCCACCAAGAAGCACGAGGAGATCATCGCACTGATCGAGGCCGCGCTGCGTCACGATCAGGCCCAGCCCTGGATGTATGAGATCCTCGCGCTGAGCATGAAGGCCGCGGGCCGGCCGCAAGAAGAGATCGATCGGGCGATCATGTCGGCTGCCGAGTTCACCCAGAATTCCGCCGACCTGATGTACCTCGGCGCGTACCTGGCGCGGTCCAACATGGATCGTCGGGCATTGCAGATCTTCCGGCAGGTTGCCCAGGCCGAACCGCTTTGGCCGGAACCCTATTACTACGGCATGCTGGCGGCTCGCAAACTCGAGGATCTGCCGGGCCTGGAGTGGTCGATTGCGGGCATTATCGGCCAGGCATGGCTGCCGGCCCAGGCCCACATTTTTGACGATGCCATGCGTGTTGCCAAGGCCAAGTTGACCGATCTTCGCGACCACAAGCGGAGCGAGGAAGCCAACCGTTTTGAAGCGACTCTCAATCAGGCCATCGCTCGCGACTGCGTCGTCACCGTTCAGTGGACCGGCGACGCCGATGTCGACGTCATGGTGAAAGAGCCGGCCGGCACCGTTTGCTCGCTCCGCAATCAGCGGACCACGAGCGGCGGCATGTTGCTCGGCGACCTGTCGTCGGATGACAAGGCCAGCCTTTTGGGGCACATGGCCGTCTACACTTGCCCGAAGGCCTTCAGCGGCAACTACCAACTCTTGATCCGCCGGGTCTTCGGCAAGTTGACCACCGGCAAAGTCTCGGTCGAGGTGAATACGCACCTCAATACCAAGATGGTCAAGACCCTGGTAAAAAAGATCCCTCTGGACGGCGGCGAGGCCTTGGTCAAGTTCGACGTGGCCGATGGCCGTCGCAAGGAATCGATCCAAGAGCAGCAGGTGGTCAATGCCGCGGTGGCGGCCGTGGCTCAACGGAACCTGGCCAACCACCCTGAGATCCTGGCACAACAGTTCGGTGCGCTGAACGACCCGGGCGCGGCCGCTGCCTTGGGTGCCGTCCAACAGGCCGCGTCGGCATCGTCGGCCGGACAATCGCAACAGATCAACCCATTGGCCTTCCCCGCGGCCTGGGCGAACGGGTTGCACGGCGCGGTGGGCTACGAGCCGATCATTATCACGCTGCCCGAAGGCACAAACATGATGGCGACCGCCGTAGTGTCGGCTGACCGGCGTTATGTTCGCATCACCTGCCAGCCATTGTTCTCGGCGGTCACCAATGTCGTTACGTTCAGCATGGCCGACGGAACAACGCAGAATACGACCGGCGCATACGGCGGTGGCGCCGGCGGCGGCATCGGTAGCAACCCCGGTAACGGTGTCGGGGGCGGCGCCGCCGGCGGCGGCGCCGGCGGCGGCGGTCTCTTCTAATCCCAGTTCCGACCATGTCCACGATTAGCGCGAGGCCCCCGGAAGTAATTCCGGGGGCCTTTCCATTGGTAGAGTGGGACAATCTCGCCCCACCCTATGGAGTTATTCCACCTCTTCCTTTTGCGAAAAAAGTATGGATCATGCAAACTTTTCGGTCGAAGAAATTGTAGATAGCATCTCACAGCCCGCCAAAAGCGGAAGGAACCCCGCCATGCATGCCTGGAGAATTGCCGCTGCCATCTCGTGTTGTTCGATCCTGACAACCGGCTGCTGTATGTGCCAGCATCCAAGCTACGATTGCGGGCCGGTTTGGTCCCAAGGTGTCTGTCAGAATTGTAACCCCGACTATCGGGCGGGGTCAGTTCTCAATCGCCACGGTCCAGGCGTCCTGACGGCGGAAGATGCTCCGAGAGTTGCCCAACCGGCGCCTCATACCGCTGCTCGGGTTGCGCAGGCAGCCCGAGCCAGGCCGCACGGGTCCGATGCGTCGGACTCTCACGTTCGCGCAACGGTAGTTGCCCAACAACAGCGTCCTCAAAAACGATCGCCGGCCGAACGCCCATCTGCCCATTCGCCGCCCAAGCGCACAGTCCCGCCCGCGGCGCCCTCTCCGCACGATCTGCCGGTGCATACCGTTGCTGCTCCGCCCGGAACCAGGGAAGGCCACACGCGCATTCTGTCGACTACGGATCGGCGGTTGGACGAACCCCAAGAGCGTCCGAAGCCGGTGGCGGCCCAGGGCAAGTCGCCACAGCGGACAGCGGAGAAGCCCAGCGGAGATTTTGACGGCTGGCGGCCCGTGGCGCCCCATCAGGATCCGATCGAAACCGCAACCCAGTCGCGCGACATCAACCGCTGAGGCGTTGACCGCAGAAACCCAACCGTCACAGCCGTGGCACGGTCAACCCGCCGTCGACAAGGATGACGGCGCCGGTCGAGTAAGGGAAGTCGCCGCGCACCAGGGCCGCGACGGCCTTGCCGACGTCGTCGGGCTGGCCCCAGCGGGCCTGCGGTGCCAGGCCTTCGGCGAACAGCTTATCGTACTTTTGCGCCACGCCACTGGTCATGTCAGTGCGAATCACGCCCGGCCGGACCTCGTAAACCGGCAAATCGAATTCCCCCAGCCGCGCGGCCCAAAGCTGCGTCGCCATACCGACGCCGGCCTTCGAGATGCAATAGTCGCCGCGGCTAACGGAGGCCACCGTCGCGGAAATCGACGAAATGTTGACGATGCAGCCGCGAAAGGCCGCATCGGCCTTCTTCTGAGTGATCATCCAGCGGGCAGCCGCCTGCGTAAGAAAATACGGCCCCTGCAGGTTCGTCCGCAACACTTCGACGAAACTCTCTTCGCTGGCCTCCAACACGTCCGCCCGAACGTTTGGGGCCACGCCCGCGTTGTTCACCAACACGTGCAGGCGGCCGAAGTGTTGCTGGACGGTCGCAACGAGCCGCTGCCGGGCCTGCCTATCGCTGACGTTGGCCTGGACATACTTTACGTCGGCCCCCAGGCGGCGGAGCGCGGCCAGCGACTCAGCCGCTGCCGCTTCCTCGCCTGCCGCAGATAGCCAGATCAAGACCTTCGCGGGCCAGGCACTGGGCAATACCCAATCCGATCCCGCGACTACCGCCCGTGATAAGTGCGACACGTTTCATGACAGAAAATCCGAAATCCGAGTTTGGGCCTGACGCGCCGCGTTACGCCGGCCTCTCCACACATTGCGGCTGGGCCCCGGCGGGTAATGGCGGGGCTTCGACGCCGGCGCGGGGAGCGTTCCAGAAAGTTCCTGCCGCCAGTGGGCCACATCACCGGCAGGCCCATAGCAATAAAGCATCCGCAGCGGCGTATCGCCGATGTTGGTCATCTGATGGAACACGCCCGATGGAATATAAGCTGCCTGGCCCGAGGTCACTACGTGCCGCTCGTCACCGAGGCACATTTCGCCGGTCCCATCGAGGACGAAGTAGATTTCCTCCTGTTCCTGACTATGCCACGGCACTTGGCCGCCATGCGGATCGAGCGTGACGTTTCCGATCGCGAAACACTTCGCCTGGATCGGCGAAACGCCGCCGACGAGGTTTTGTGTCCGTCGCCCGGCGGGATAGCGGCGGCCTTCGATCTTGTTCAAGTCGGCAATGATCATATTATTCTCCCCTACGATTGATTCAAGTCGGCAATGATCCTATCAGTCTCCCCAGAAAGTCAGGTAACGCTTGCCCGGGCCGAGACGCTCGACATACAGGGCCGCTTCACGAAGGTGGTAATCGCCCCATAAGCCTGACTCGCCACAGGGAACCTTGCAACTCGGCGGCAAATAATCCCAGCCGTTGGGTCGATGATAAATGCTGTGCAGCAAGAGTCCTTGATGCTCGCCGCGGGTGCTCAGGTATGGTTCATCCAGCAGCGTACGGAGTACGGTCAGCCCGGCCTGCGAGTATCGGCTTTCACCCAAATAACGCCCCAATCGCAGCAGGCCCTGGGCGGCGATGGCCGCCGCGGAACTATCGACCGGCTCGAATGCGTTTTCCGGCTCCGCGGGCCGGCCGCGCCAGTCGCCCAGGCAATGCAGTTGCGGGGCGCCGGTGTCCCAATAGGGAATGCCGTCGGCGGCGGTGGCTTGCTCGATGTAGAAATCGCTTGTCGCCCGGGCCGCTTCCAGAAACACCGCTTCGTTGCGGTTGTCGCCGACGGCTTTCAAGAACTCCAACTGTTCGGCAAAACCGCAGATGGCCCAGGCCAGTCCGCGGGTCCAGGTGGAAAACGGCGAATAACCTTGCTGCGAATTCGGGCAGCGATACGCCCCGTCGTTGACGTTGAAAATTGACTCGTGGGCTGTCCGTCCGCGAAGGTCATAGGCATCGCGGCCGCGACCGTAGTAGACCGCCCATTGGGCCGTGGCCGCGGCGTGGGCCTGGAGCCGGTCCAAGAGCGAGATCCGCCGGTCGTTCTCCTCCATCAATGCATGGCCCAGCTTGTGCGCGATCGCCATGCTCGGAGCGAACGAATCGTGTCGACGAACAACGAATGCGGACCGTTGAAGGAATAGATGTAGCCGCCACTCGGGATCTCGGTCCACCGCCGCGCTTGGATCGCGCCGCTGACTTTCAATGCCAACTCGTAGAAACGGCGCTCCCACGGGTCTTCCGCGATCCGGCCCTCGCCCATCAGACGCAACAGGTTGCCGTAGGTGCTGACGATATTGAAACCATGATCGTGTACGCCCACATGGCTCACGTGCAGGGCCATCTTCTCGATCGTATTGCGGCGGCCGATTTTCAGGAACTCGGCCTCACCGGTAGCGTCGAACTGCAATAGGGCCGAACCGTACTGGAAACCCTGTGTCCATTCGGTCCAGCCGCGGGCCGTATATTTTCCGGCCACCGTAAAGACCGGTGCGCCGGCGCCCGGATCGTATCCAGCCTCGATCGACAGGATCTTTTCGCCCGAGCATTGCCAGAATCGCTGCAATTGGACCGACAGATCGGCGGGACGCAGATGGGGGTCGATGTTCACGATGCAACTCCTCGTACTCGGCGGACGATGGCCACCGCTTCTCGGCAGCGGTCGCGAATGGCTTGCCAGCGGCCGGCGGCCAGATCGTCCGGCTTGGCGATCCAGGTTCCGCCCACGGCCGCCACGGCCTTGATCGAAAGGTACGTTTCGAGGTTCCCCGGATTTACGCCGCCAGTGGGCATGAAGCAGACGCCCGTGTGGGAGTAGGGCGCAGCCAGGGCCTTGAGCATTTCCACGCCACCGCTGGGCTCGGCCGGAAAGAACTTCACGATCCGGCAACCGAGTTCCAGGGCCTGCTCAATCTCGCTAGGCGTGCATATACCCGGCGCAAACGGCAGTCCGGCCCGGGCTGCATGCTGGACCACGGCCGGATTGAGTCCCGGGGCGACGGCGAACCGTGCTCCGGCCGCCTTGGCGGCCCTTACATTGTCTTCGCTGAGCACTGTGCCGGCGCCGACAAGCAGTCCGGGCCGATGTCGGGCGATCTGCTCGATGACCTCCGCGGCGGCGGCCGTCCGGAAGGTGATCTCGGCCACCGGCAAGCCGCCTTCCAGCAAGGCGTCGGCCAGGGGCAGGGCCGCCTCGACCGATTCGATTGCGATCACCGGCACCACCCCAAAGCGGGCAACTTCTGCAAATATTGAATCGTGCGGCATGCCAATTGGATCCTGATGGTATCGACCCTATTGTAACGGCCGCCGCCGTAGTGGGTAGTTACCTGGCGAAAACGGCTCTTCGTAGAACGGAATTTAATCCGTGGTCTGGCTTTTATCAGGCAAAGGGAATGAATTCCGTTCTGCGAAGACTTGCAAGAAGGCCCCCTATCTGGCAAGATAGTGGAGATTCACGGCTCATGCACTATTGGGGACACCACCGACTATCGAACATCTTTGTGGAACGGATTTCAGTATTGTGGCGTGCCTTTAGTCGCCCTCTATGTCAATAGGGCGACTAAATTCACCGCCACAGCTTCCGTTCTCCCAAAAACCTCACGGGAGTTAGTCGTGCACGATCATCAGGACGCGTTGGAAGCGTACAGTCGCGGGTTGGAGTATCTCGACTACAACGAACCCGACCAGGCCATCGTTGCCTTTACCGAGGCATTGAAGTTGAATCCTCGATATCTTCATGCCTATTTTGCCCGCGGCTGCGCCTGGGCCGAGCGGGGTAATCTGGAAGAGGCGATTGCCGACTACAATGAGGCCATTCGTCTCGATCCGAACTACGCGGCGGCGTACAGCAATCGAGCCGCCGCTTTGAATCGGCGCGGCGACGTCAAGGCCGCCGCCGCCGACCTGGAGCGCTGCCGGAGCTTGAAGAGCATCGTGTAGCGCGTACGTCGGCCTTTCCAGGCCGACAGCGACTCTTGTCAATCTGGGGCATTTGTCAATCTGGGATATCTACGGCGATTTTTCACAGGCACTAAGTGTGGTTATGGAGGATCCACCGCCTGCTTCCCACTTGGTGGGCATGACGGATCCAGCGATTCTCTCGGACCGAACGTTTCCAATGTCGGGGTTGCATCGATTTTGTCGATAACAAGCAGGGAAACGGTAGTGATTCCTTTGACGGTTTGCGCGGATTTTCCGGATTATTCATGCGTACATGCGGGATGCCTATCGACACGCCTGCTTGTCTGGCCTTGCCGCGATGGCGCTTTGCCTGAGCGGATGTACGACTTTTTCGGACTACGTGGACCACGGCTTCAAGGTGGGGCCCGAGTACGACCCCGCCGCGGCGGCAGTCGCACCACAGTGGATCGACGCCACCGATATCCGCGTGCGCGGCCAGGCCGGCGACCTGGGCCACTGGTGGCGCGTCTTCAACGACCCTGTGCTCGACGACCTCGTTTGTCATGCCTATGACGAGAACGTCAACTTGCGAGAGTGCGGCACGCGGATCCTTCAAGCCCGGTATAGTCTGGCGATCGCCAAGGGCGAAATCTTCCCCCAGACACAAGCCGTCAGCGGCGGCTATAGCCATCAGCAACTAGCCACAGCCGCGATTCCCATCACGCTCCCCTACATTCCCCAGTCCTTCGACAATTGGAATCTCGGATTCAATTTGGCCTGGGAACTGGACTTCTGGGGACTATACCGCCGCCAAGCGCTGGCCGCGGGGGCCCAGTTGGACGGGTCCGTGGAGACCTACGACGCCGTGCTGGTCACCTTGTTGGGCGACGTGGCCATGAACTACGTCCTCATGCGCCAGACCCAGGAGCAGATCGAACTGGCCCGGCAGAACGCGAAACTACCAGCGCGATATCCTGAAGATCATTCAAGACCGCATGAAGGTCGGGGTCGGCAGTGAGTTGGACGTTGAGCAGCAACGAAGCGTGCTTTCGCAAACCGAGGCCACGATCCCGCAGTTCGAAATCACCTTGCGGCAGACCGTGGATCGGCTTTGCACCTTGTTGGGCATTCCGTCCATGGACCTGCAAACCCGCTTGGGACAGAGGCCGATTCCCACGCCGCCGCGCGAGGCCGTGTTGGGCATTCCGGCGCAGTTGTTGGAGCGGCGGCCCGATATTCGCCGCGCCGAGCGCAACGCCGCGGCCCAGGCGCAGCAAATCGGCATCGCCCAGGCCGAATTGTATCCCCACATCTCGATCAGCGGCACGTTGATCGGCCCCGCCGTGCTGGGAGGCCGCACGCTGGGCTTCGCTCCGCAGGGCGGCCCCGCCACGCTGGGTTATTCGGCCCAGAACCTGTCGCAACTATTCACGCCGGGAAACTTCAACGACAGCGTTGGGCCGTCGTTCCAGTGGAACATCCTCGACTACGGCCGGATTGCCGACAATGTCCGCTTGCAGGATGCCAGGTTCCAGCAGGCCTTGCTGGACTACCGCACCGCCGTGCTGACCGCCAACCAAGAGGCTGAGAACGGGTTGGTCGCCTTCCTGCGGTCCCAGGAGCGAACGACGATGCTTTCCCAGAGCGTTGTCGCCGCCAAGAAAGCCTCGCGGTCGTCGTCGACCAGTACCGCTGGGGCAAGGCCGACTACACCCGCCTCGCCCAGATCCAACTGACCCTGCAACAACAGCAGGATCACGAGGCCCAGGCCCGCGGTCAGATTGCTTTGGGCCTGATCCAGGTCTATCGCGCGTTGGGCGGCGGTTGGGAGATCCGTCTTGGCCAAGCCAAATAGACGGCCTTAATCGGATTCATGCCTCGCCTTTCTATATCGATCGCCGGTAATCAACCGTGCCGAGCGATTCCAAGTCAAGTAGTTCCAGGCCCACTGAAAGAAGATCAGCAGACGGTTCTGAAACTCGACTATGTACATCAGGTGGATGAAAAGCCACGTCAGCCAGGCCAACAGGCCGGAAAACTTTAAGGGGCCGACAACCGCCACGGCCCGTGCGCGGCCGATCGTGGCCATGGTGCCGTAATCGCGATAACGGAACGGCGACAGCTTGCCGCCACGGAGGCGGCGACGGATGAGTCTTGCCACGTAATGCCCCTCCTGCATCGCTACCGGTGCCAGTCCCGGCAGCGGCACTGCATGAAGGGAAAGTAAGGGCATGGGCCAGGTCGCCGATCACAAACACCTCGGGATGCCCTGGCAGCGACAGATCGGGTCCGACAGGCACGCGGCCCTGCTGATCAGGCTGGATACCGGCAGCGTCGGCAAGCACCTTGCCCAGGGGCGACGCCCGCACGCCGGCTGCCCAAATCAACGTAGCGGCCGCGATCTCTGCGGTCTGCTCGCCGCAGCGAATCGTTACGCCGTCGGAACGCACGTCCGTAACCAGGGTTTTCAGGCGGAGGATGACCCCCAGTTGCTCCAATTGGGTCCGTGCCCGGGCCGACAGCTTTGGCGGAAAGGCATTCAATACGCGGTCGCTGCCTTCGATGAGGAAGATGCGGGCCTGGGTTGGATCGATTCTGCGGAACTCGCCGCGCAGCGTATGCCGGGCCATTTCCGCTACCGCGCCGGCCATTTCCACGCCGGTCGGTCCGCCGCCGATTATAACGAACGTCAACTGCCGGCGAACCTGCTCCGCGTCGCGCTGGCGTTCCGCCGTTTCGAAGGCCACGAGCACGCGGCGACGGATGTCGGTCGCTTCCTCGATCGTTTTTAGCCCCGGGGCGGTCGGTTCCCACTCGTCGTGGCCAAAGTACGAGGTTTCCGAGCCGGTGGCCACGATCAGCGAGTCGTAGGCGATAGTGTCGTCCGCGAGCAGGACGCGGCGGCCGGCGAGGTCGAAGCCGATGACCTCCGCCATCAGAACATCGACATTCGAGTGCCTTTCCAGCACGGCCCGTAGCGGCGCCGCGATGTTGGCCGGAGACAGCCCACCCGTGGCCACCTGGTACAGGAGCGGTTGAAAGAGGTGAAAGTTCCGCCGGTCGATCAGGGTCACCTGGACCGGCGCCTTGCGAAACGATTGGCGCAGTAAAGACCACCAAATCCGCCACCGACAATGACCACTCGATGCTTTTCATTCAAAATGGGCTCTCCACAGTTGAGCTTTCGTTCGATCCGGTCAAGGCGGTTTGATGTTGAATTACGGCGGCATCAGCACCGACCCGAGGCCATCGATATAACGGTTGCCGGACTGGAATCGTCTCTGCAATTCTAACATACCGGCCTCAGAAAAAGGCCTGTCTGGCAATCGGTTTGCTTGCTCGATGGTTTTTGCGGCCAGCGTAGAATTTCCGCTTTCGGCGCAAGCGGCTGCCAACGCCACCAAGACCCGCGAATCACGGCCCTGGGAAATTTTTGCCGCCCGCTCGGCCAACGCAAAGGCTTTTCCCCCGTTGCGAACGGCCGGGTCCGGATCGGTGGCCAGGAGCCAGGCGGTCATCGTGAGCACGGGCAGCGAATCGGGATTGTCGTCGAGGAATCTCGTCCAGTACTCCAGGGCCCCGCGCGACTGACGTTTGAGATAATAAAGGTAGCCGAGGGTTACTGTCGCTTCGCGGGCGGTAGCCGGTTGCTGCAAGAGAATGATGTAGCACTGGATCGCCTCGTCGCGACGCAGCGGGTCGTTGGCCAGCGTTTGGGCCAACGTCTGCCACGCCCCGTAGTTGGTGGGGGCAATTTCGACTGCCTTGCGGAGTGCGGCAATTCCCTCCTCGAACTTCTTCTGCCGGCATAAGACCTTGCCCAACTTCCAATACGCCTCGACGTACTGCGGATCTTTCTCCAAGGCCGTGCGAAAGTTGGCCGCGGCCGCGGCAAACTCGCCGCGGAGCATCAGTCCCGTGCCCAGGTTCACGTAGCTTTGCTCGAAGTCGGGCCGGATCTCGATCGCCGTGCGATAGTGCTTCAGGGCCTCGTCGGTCAAGTTCCTGAACGCCTGCATGTCCACGGGCCTGAGCGACTGGGCCTTAAGCATGTACATATTGCCGAGATTGATGTGGGCCTCGACGTATCGCGGACGGATCTCGACCGCGTGCCGGTAATGCTTGAAGGCCTCGTCCATCTGGCCTTTGGATTGAACGATGTACCCCAGGTTGTTCTCGGCCAAGGCAATTTCAGGATTGGCCTTCAGGGCACTCGTCCAGAGTGTCTCGCTGTTTTTCCAGGTCTTCGTCTGTGCCGCGGTCGATTGGATGAGAAGGGGAATCAACAGCACCAACGCCACAGTCCAGAACCATCGGCGGAAAGGCAGATTGACCGTAAGTTCCTCCGCAGTCCAGGCAAGCATGATACAAAGCCCGATGTGCGGTAGATACGTATAGCGATCGGCCATCGCCTGCACCCCGACCTGGACCAGGCCGATGACCGGCAGCAGGGCCACCAGGTACCACAACCATCCCACGACCAGCCATCGCCACGTCCGCAGACACACGACCAGGGCTGTTATCGCGGCCAGCACGAGCCAGGCCACCGCGATATTCGGCCACGGCACACCACGCTCTGGAAACGGATAGAGCGGCGCCAGATTGACGGGATAAAACAGCTTGCCGATATACGCCGCATACGACACCAGGGCGTTTTCCGACCGCATGGGAAACGTGATCGTGTCGATGACTTTCATCGCCCCGCGCTGGGCAACCATGGTCACGACGCTCGATGCCGCCGCCAGGGCAAACAACGGGGCCTTTTCCAACAACATCCGCATTGGCGAAGGGCCGGGGGAAGAGGAGGGGGGAGGGGAGAGGGGGAGAGGGGAGATCAGGTCGTCTCCGCCGACCCGCTGCGCCGACCCGCTGCGCGAGTACCCCGCGCGTCCTTGTCCTCCGCCAAGCTGCCCCAATGGCCAGTAGTCCAGCAGCACCAGCAGCACCGGCAGGGTTACGAGCATCGGCTTGGCCATTAGGCCGACGATAAAAAGCAGGACTACCAGGCCGTATCGCGGCCAGGAGCGGCTGTGGCTCGCGTATGCCGCGTAGGCCCACAAGGTCAAGAAGAAGAACAATCCGCTGAGCACGTCTTTTCGCTCGGAGATCCAGGCCACCGACTCGGCCCGCAGCGGATGGAGCCCGAAGAGGATGGCAACCAGCAGGCTCGGCCACAAGGCGGAAGTCATCCGCCGCAGGGCCAGGAAGAGCACAATAACGTTGATGCCGTGGATCAGGATGTTCGTGAGGTGATGGCCCCAGGGCTTTCCGTGCTCTTCAGCGCTTTCCGGGCCGAAGATCTGGCGGTCGAGGATATGCGAGAGCCATGTCAAGGGATGCCAGTTGTCGTAGTCCAGGCTCGTGAAGGCCCAACGAATCGAATCCCGCGTCAGGCCTTGGGTGACGTGCTCGTTATCGTAGACATAACGGTTGTCGTCGAGATTGACGAAGCCGAAATCCCTGTCCGTGGCCGGAAGAAAGGCCAGGATAGTGCTGGCCAAAAGCACCAGGCAGACGGCGGCCAGTACCCAGGGATTCCTTTCCGCGAGGTTTGCGGCAGCCGGTGTACAGGGGTGCCCGGGGCAGGACGATTCTTCGCCATCCGGCCGGACGAGCGCGGCGACGAGCATGGGTTCTGCGAAGGTATCGTCGAGGATGTGTCTTGCTTGCGTCTTCGCCCCATGCGGCTATTTTCATCGGCCGGATCGAGATTGTAAAGCGGTGATCAATCGGTGAATACCTGCAAGAACTAAATTCCATAAAGTGTATCACGTGAGTTTTTCCGGCCTGGACGGCACTGCCACCCGACCACCCAGACGTGGTGCAGTTGGGGGATTTTGGCCAAAGTGGCCCAAAACGCGTCGTTTTTCGGATTTTTGCGTCATTTTATACCACGTCTAGCGGAAATCGGATTCACCATAGGACGTTGTCGACACCACGAAAACTGCGGGAAAACCAGGGCTTGACACTCTTCGGGGTGTTGCCAGTATGGACACCAGGGCGTGGCCAGGTTTAGGTCGTTTTGGCCACGTTTGACTACTTTTGACTACTTTTAACTACTTTTAACTACTTCTTGCCACGTTTGACCCGTTCTTGGCAAGCTAGGCAGTTTTGCTTTCGTTTATCCGCGAAGCCTTGGAACGCTAGGTCAATAAATTCCTTTTTTTTCTGCTCGGTCCCCAGGTAGTACGGAATTGACACGTGCAGGCCGTTGGGAAAAGAACTCCTGGAACATGTAACTTTTAAGGCTTATTGACCGCCGATGTCGCAGATAAGAAGACGTTTTCTTGCGGTGGTTGGAAATCCCTCGCGATATCCGTGCTATCCGTGAAATCCGCGGTTTGCTTCACTTGCCACTCATTTTTCTGTCCGATTCTGAACATTAGGTGAAGCCGCGTGTCCAGACCGGTACCTTGGCCGGAGCAGGTGGCGAGCCCGCCCCGGACCGCGCGACGCGGTTTGCCGGCCGCGTCGCGGAAGCGAATTGTCAAAGAACAAAAACCGTATGCCGACGTTATTCGTCGTAACTATCCACACCTAATAAGTACGTTTGAGCCGGCCTTTTTGTACAGTTCCGCATTCCGGATTTCCGGCGATTCCCATCGGCCGCAGTCGGCCGGGCCTGCTTTTCGCGAGGAATTCGCCCCCTTCTTAGCGCTCAAAGTAGTTTTCGAAAGTCGGAAGTGCGCGTCGGCGTTTTCGCGTCCAAATGGCCAACAACTCCCCTCGCCGGGCACCATGTACCCATGGTCGCGGGAGAGGGGCCGGGGGTGAGGGCAGTTTCCAGCCTTGACGACTGCTCCCTCTCCGTGTCTCCGCGTCTCCCCTTCTCCGCTTTTCCCCTTCTCCCTTTCTCTCGCCTTCCTCGTTCCTCCTTCATCCGCGGGGTGCCCAGGGCCTTGGCGGCGGCGCGTCCAAGCGACCGCGCGGAGCCATTGGCAGACGGTCGACTTGGCAATGCCGAGCGCGTCGGCGATTTCCTGGTAGGAGCGGCCCTCTCCGGCGAGTTGGGCGGCGCGGGGGAGCAAGGCCGCCTTCTCCGCCCGCCGCGCGGCAAGGTGGGGGATGGCTTCTTTCATAGTAAGATACGAACATTTCCGCGCGCCACCTCGTGAACGCTGTCGAGGAGTATTCCGGCAACGACTTGCTGCCCATCGACCGTCGTTCTGACCCGTCCGCTCTGCGCAAGTACTGGGGAATTCTCCGCTGCGGCAACGCCGCGCTGCTCCGGGCACATGTACCGCGTGCAATCACTCCTCGATTACTGCGCCAATTCCACGATTTCCATGTCCACTCCCTGCCGATGGACGGAGAACTGTTTAGCGGTGCGCAGAAGATTCAAACACTCAACGGCACGGAATGGAAACAAGGCGGGGTGTCGTTCGATGTCGGTGATTGGCATCGACCGCTGGCCACTGCCCACGAGAATCGCCTCAATCAGAAACGTGCACGCGCGCTGCCCAACAGGCAGTAGACTCTCGCGGTGGGTATACTGACCCGGCTTGACATCGCGCAGGACGCGCCACACAACCATCGACCTGACCACCTTCCGGGCGGCTTGGGGCATGAGGGAACGGTCGCCCCAGCGCTCGGCCAAGCGGCGTCTCAACGACGCCAGAGTGACTTCACCCTGGAGCGACATGAGCCGTCCGACGTTCGCTGCCACATCGAGAAAAAAAGGATAGGTCGCCATGCACATCGACCAGTGCGCCGCGAGCCGTTCCGGCGGGCTAAGATCGGAAATGACCGGCGCGATCCGATCTCTGAGCGCCCGTGCATTGTCCGGTACTCGGCTCCAGATGTGCAGAAGTACGGTTGCGGTCTTCGTCAATGCCGCGCCGTGCTTGCCGCTAGCCAAGACCCCTCCCAGCATACTGTGTATCGAGGTCCGTACCTCCTGCGTACTGCGGCCAGCAGAAACCTGGGTGGCAACGGCGTCGAGCCATTCCAGCTTGATATCGCGATCAAACCCTATCGATAACGTCATATCGGCTTCCTCGTCACGCGGATATAAGGCACAACGACTTCCTCAACGGCAAGTCCGCCGTGGCAAACGGTCGTCTCCGTGTCGCCGATAAAAGCGTTCCGGCCCTCGGCGATAAGTGGCAGGAATGTCTCGGGCAACCCTACAGGTGGCCAGCAGATGCTCCGCGGGAAGGATGAATGAACGGCGGTCCTGATCGACTCATCCGGCAGGATGTGAACGCGCTCGCCTCGTTGTTCGGCAACCACGCCCACCTTTGGTTTCCCCATGCCCTTCGCCTCGACATTGCCGTGGTCCGCCGTGATGTGAACCTCGAAGCCCTTGTCGACGAGCGACTCCACGAGACTCTGGAAGTGCCCACCTTCCGCCCAGTACCGAACTTGCGCATGTAGCCCACCGCTCCCCATGGCACTGCCGTGAAGGGTGTCATCGATCACGCCAACGACCACGCCCAGGGCAATACATTTGGTCTCGTCGGCGCACTGGTTTACCCGCACCACGAAGTTCTTGCTGTCTTCCTTTGCCTTCTGTTTGACGTACGCAATCTTGCCGCCGTGAACGCCGTGGTTTTCCCAGAACCGACGCCAGTGCTTCTCCTCCTTGGAGGTGGTGTCCAGCGATGAAGCATAGAAGAGTGGGGATTCGGCCGCGAAGATTGATTGACGCGATATGGCCGTGAGCGTGGGAATCCAGGCAAAGGCGCCGCCCTCGGCGAGCTTGAAATCGGGGCCAAGTGAGTCCCGCAGCAGCAGCCATTGGTCGATGGCAAGTCCATCGATGACGATGAGGGCCTTCTTCTTGGCATCGAGCCCCGGCGACCACTTATATGCCATCGACCTGACAATCTGATGCACCATCACGGGCCGGGGCAGGAAGGACAGGCTCCCCAACGCGCCGTAATTGAGCAACAGCCAATGTTCGAATGCAGCGTCAACGGCCGCCTGGGTGTCCCGTACCAATGGCGTCAGAGACTCGACCTCGTCGTGAGTCACTTGGTGCCGAAGAACATTCCATTCAGCCCAGCGATAGGCGAATGTCACCCACTCGGTGTGGACCGCGGACGGTCCCGGGACCTGTCCGCTTAGATGGTCGGTTAGTTTTCTGAACCGCTGGCCGGCCGCTTCTCGGGCCTCGGCCATAACACCGACAGCCAGCCAGGTGTCGCCGAGGGCTTCTCTTGCGACGCCCTGAACCGGCTTCAGCGCCCCTTCGAGGCACAGGCTGTCGATGTAGACCTTGATATCCGGGTGTTCGAAGGGCAGATCCACCGGCCCGGCGACCGTGATCGGCTCGACCGGCGGGGCCCGCCCCGCCTTGGCGCGTAGGAAGCGGTCCCATCGCTGCTGGAGGAAGGCCATGAACGCGCTCCGGTCGGGCACGATTGCTTCCAGGGGCCAATCCCCGTACATCCCAGCGCTGCGCACGAGCGCGATAAATCGCTGATCGATGCTGGGCGGATATTGCCGCTCCCGATAGTGCCGCCGCAACAGCACTCGTAGCAGGTCGGCCGGGCCGCGAATCAGCTCGGGCGCGACCTCGCACACGTGACGGAGGATGAAATCGCTCGTGGCGTTTTCCCCGAGTTGCCCCGGCTGGTGTATTTGCTGGGCGCGGAACAGCGCGTCCAGATCGTCGCGATCCAATTCCGCCACGACGCTTGGCGTCAGTTGCGGAAACAGCGCCGCCAACGCAAACGACAAAACGCGCGAAACCTGCGCGGCGCACAAATGGATATCGAACGGAATCACCCGTTCGCTGCCGGTACATGCCACGATCAGACTAGGCGCCTTTGCTTCTGCCGTGCGCCCGCGAAAGCGGCTCTCGTACACGTAGCGGAACGAGATTGGGTCATCGTACAACACTAACTCAAATCCACGTTCCGCAAGCGCAGACAGCAGCTTTTGCTCGGAAAACAGGCGATCCGGGTCGGCAACGACGGTAACGGGGGAGCAGGCGGCGATTTCCGGGCTGAAATGCGCCAGGATGGCATCGCGCCATCCGCCGCTGGTTTGCTGTAGCGCGCTCATGCCTGCCCCCCTCGCCGCACGATGCGGACCAGCAGAACCGCGTGAGCTCCGGCAAGGCCGCCTCCAGTTGCGCAATGCGCTGCTCCCACGCCTCGCGTTCCTTCTCTAATTGCGCGACTCGGTATTGCTTCACCTGATGGAGGCCGATGCGGTCGAGCGCTCGCCGGCGTGCTTCGAAGGCGCGAGTCCCCTTTCGCCGTTCGCGGTCGATGCGTTGGGCGTGCTTTGCCGAAAGCTCGCGGAAGACGTCTCGGCCCTGGGCCTCCGCCACACGGTATGCCGTCTCATAGGCCGCGGCACCTGCACCCGCGTCTACCACGACGGCGTCCGAGACTTGCCAGTGGTTGCGCTCCAGCAGCCGATCCCAGACGGCGCGCGCCGTGGGATTCAGCACCCGTCCTTCATCGGAAATGAACACTGGGAGGATCCGTTGCGTGTTGCCTTCGCTGGTCTGGAGAATCACCCGCCAGAGCGACCATAGGCCGCCAACCTTCTCGGAAATACCAGGCAGATCAATGGCCGTGAGCGGCAGACCAGGGACGAAACAGGGCAGCCGGGAGACCAGGCCGCGAACCTTGGGGTCTTCCAGCGTGACGTGCGCCGCGCCCGTGCGCTCGGCTTCCTCGCGGTGGAACACGGCCGTGTCGATCTCCGTGCCGTCCGGCCAACGCAGGCGATAGCCGGCCTCGCCGCTGCTCGGCCAGGCCCCCCCGCTTGCGGTTGAGATTCAGGTAGGAAACCGTCAACCGTTCTGTCCAGAAAGGCAACTGGTGGTTGGCAATCTTCTGGGCCGCATCGGTCTGGAGCTCGCCTGACGGCGTAAGGATCTGCGTGCCTTGCCGGGAGGCCTGGGCACGCTCGCGAATCTGCCCGGCCAGGGCCTCGACCCTCGCTGCCGCTTCCTCGGGCGAGAGGACGGCACTGATGTAGAGGTCGTCAAAGCTGATCCCGCCTTCCTCGCTGTCCAGCACGTCGCTGAGCTTGTCAACGCCAAATTCTTCGAAGATACGCTGTAGTTTCTCTTCCAGGACCTGCCGCACCCGCAATTCCACGGTACCCTCCAGCGCAAAGTTGAAGGCCCGCACGACCTTGGCCTGGCCAATGCGGTCCACCCGGCCGATGCGCTGCTCGAGGCGCATCGGGTTCCAGGGCAGGTCGAAATTGAAAACGACGTGGCAGAACTGGAGATTCAAGCCCTCGCCGCCGGCCTCGGTCGAGACCAGCACCTGAACGTCCTTGGCGAAAGCCCGCTGCGCGGCCTGGCGCTCGTCCATGCCCATCGAGCCGTTGAGCTTGCCGACTTTGTAGCCGCGTTCTTCCAGGAAAGCGGCGAGCATCTCCTGCGTGGGGACGAACTCGGTGAAGACGAGCGTCTTGAGCTCCGGATCGCCCTCCTCCCGCGCGAGTTTCTGCACCCAATCCAGCAGGGCCTGGGCCTTGGCGTCGGGACCCTTGGCCTCGCACCGCCGCGCGGCGGAGAGGAGGAGCTCCACCTCGGCCCGCTCGTTCTGCAGCGCCTTGAGGCGCGTCGTCAAGAGCGACTCCATCTGCTCCTGGCCGTCCAGGTCGGCCCAGTCGTCGCCAATCTCCTCGGGGAACAACTGCAATTGATTCGCCGGCTGCGCCAGGGCGTCGAGCCGCCGCTCCAGCGCCCTGCGGATGGCCCGCGTGCTCGACGTGATCAGCCGCTGGATCAAGATCATCAAAAAGCCGATCGCCGGGTTCTTTTCCCGCAAGGCCTGGTTGTAACCCTCGCGAACGTACTGGGTGACCGCGTCGTACAGCGCCTGTTGGTCGCAGTGCTTCTCGTCCCAGTCGACCTTGACGAGCTGGGTGAAGCGGGGCTTGAACAGCGGCTGCCCCTCGCTGGTGATCGCTGCGCGCTTCTCGGTGCGAATCACGTAGGGGCCGACATTTTCGCGCTTGATCGACTCTTCGCCCATGAACGCCTGCTCATCGAGCAGGGCCATGAGCCGCCGGAAGGCGTCGGTCTTTCCCTGGTGCGGCGTTGCGCTCAAGAGGAGCAGATACGGGGCGGCCTGCGCCAGGCCCTCGCCCAACCGGTACCGCGCAACGCGCTCCGAGCTTCCACCCAAGCGGTGGGCCTCATCGATGATCACGAGATCCCAGCCCGCGGAGATCAGGTCCAGAAACCGCTCGCGGTTGTACTGCTGCACCTGTACGGAACTCCACCCGCGGCGGCTGTCCATGGGCTTGACCGAGTCCATGGCGCAGACGACCTGGTCCCGCATCCGCCACAAGTTTTCCTCGTCATCGGCGTGGGTGATCTGCCGCAGGGCCGAGAAGTCGCTCGGCAACACCGTATGGAACTCTTCGTTAAAGCGCGTCCGCATTTCGGCGATCCACTGCGTCACGAGTCCGGCCGGGGCTACGATCAGGACCCGTGTTACCAGGCCCCGCAGTTTCAGTTCGCGGAAGATCAGCCCGGCCTCGATGGTCTTGCCCAGCCCGACCTCGTCCGCCAAGAGGTAGCGGACGCGGTCGCCCGAAATCGCCCGCGATAGGGCGAGGATCTGGTGTGGCAGCGGGATCACCGTCCCCTCAAGCGGCGCGACCAGGGCATCGCTGGCCAGCGTGTCGGCGATCCGTGCGGCGGCCGCGATGTAGGTCAGGCGCTCGGCGGTGCCGTCCAGTTCGCCGTCCAACGCCCGCAACCCGGACTCGGGCACTCGCACGACCGCGTCCCGGGTGGGCAGCCAAACCCGCACGGCGGCCGCATCCCAGAGGTTCTCCACCTCGATCACGCGGCACGGCTCGTCGAGCGCGATATTCCAGGCCCATTGGCCGATTTCCCAGGTCATTGTGAGGCTTTCTGAGGCTTTCCGAGGCTTTCTGAGGCTTTCTGAGGCTTTCTGAGGCTTTCTGAGGCTTTCTGTGCCTTATCAGCGATCCAGATGTTGCTTCGCTGGCCACCATAACGCTTTTTTCAAACATTCTCCGATGGCGGCAAGAGCCGAACATGGCGCCAGAAGGCTCCTCTTCCGACCCCAACCGCTTCGATTAAACCTAGTTCCCGTAAGAAGTGGAGGTCGCTCCGAATCGTACCCTCGGAAAGGCTCGGGTCAATGCTTTCCCGGATTTCGCGCAAGGATCGCTTGGGAACTGCCTTGAATAAAGCCAAAATTTGGGTTTGTCTGTCCGACAACACCCCATCTGGAGGGTTAACTGCGGTGTACGTCGGAGACGGGAACCGAACCGCAAACTCGCCGGCGCGCCTCCTCAAACTGCGGCTCGGGGCAGCCAGCCTCAAGACAAAGCCGGACGATCCCTTGCGTTCCCCGGCCCCAGAGTTCAATCAGCCCGCGACGATAGAACAGGTCCGCAATGAGAGGATTCCGCGGCCGAGAAAAATGGTCGCGCTTGAGGTCGGCAACGGTCAATCCCCCCGGCAAGGTTCCGGTGCTGGCAATTTCCAGCCGATCGTCGAAGATCGCCACGCTGACTGCGCCGCCCGCAATGGAATAGTCTCGGTGGCAAAGCGCGTTCACCAGAGCCTCTCGCAATGCCAAGATTGGGTAAAGTGGGCGATCCTGGCGACGAATTTTATCTTCCTCGAAAGTCCCACGAACGGGCAGTTGCTTGCTCAGAAAGTTGTTGGCATCCTCCAGCAACTGAAAGGCATGCGCGGAAACCTTTCGCTGATCGACAAACACGTCTTTGGTAACCCCTCCGAATTTTGCCAATCGTAACGTGCATTGCGGATACCACGGCAATACCCTGGAGCCGAAGGCGACCACCGCGGCCTGGATCGGGCGACCGTCGATGACCAGGTTGAGCCGTCGAAGTACGTCCTCGACGCTCGTCACGCTCGAATCGAACCTTCCCGCTTCCACTGACTGACGGATAAACCTCGAAATCTCCTCGGCATCGAGATCCTGGGTGGTGATGCCAACGGCCGGCTGCCACTCCCATTGCTCATCGCTCTTGATTCGCTCTTGAATCGAGCGGTTTATATCGTCCGCCGTGGCAGCGCGGTTCACATCCCCGACACGCACGAAAACCCTGCCGTCAATGACATAGGGCTTGCGGGGACCCCTTGGCACGTCGATGACCAGTACGGGCTTTTCATCGGCTTCCGTGGCGATGACCGCCCAAGGCGCCGCGGGCGAAATTCGTTGCCGGACGTAGCGGTCGATCTCTTCGGCCCGGTCGTCAACGTCGTCCACGCCGACGACGGAGCCATCGCCAGCAATGCCCACGGCGATGACGCCGCCCTCGGCATTCAGCATGCCGCAAATGTATTCGCCAATCGCGCGCTTGTCGGCGGTACTCTTGAATTCAAGGGTCTGCGACTCCGGTTGACCGAACCAGCGGTTGACATCAACAAGACTCATGGCTTCTTCATCTCCTCTACGATTTGGCGAACACGGCCAACATTGCTGAAAACGGTTTGCAGGTAGGTTGCGGCCTGGGCGAACGTGTAGAATTCCTGCGCCCAATTCCCCGTTCGCTCCAGCACCGGCTGCTCGGTTCGAATCACGTCGTCATACATGTCGATAACGCGGATATCGTCCATCACGGACGTCTCCGCGAAGCGGAACCGCGAACATCCCAGGATGGCCATTAGCCAATCTGGAACCCAGGGTTTCCCCTGGTTGAAATCGCGGTACTGCTTGAGCAATTGTCGCGCGAAGGTAACGTGCCCATGCACGAGGAACCATCTCGGCTTGTTGAGCTGAACGGCCAAGCACATTTCTGCGTGGGTAATGGACCGCTCGCCGATCGTGCCCGTACCGTAGAATGGCCGCACAATTCCCAGGAAAACATTGCAGAGACGAACTGCATCCAGACAGTTCTCCAGGTTCGACCGGTTGGGGTGGGGTGGTATCGTGCCGAGCCGACTGTTGAGGACCGAGTACCCGTAGGCCTGCAGAACACCGCAGATCTGGTCTAAATCCGTTTCGAACCCGTAGACGGAAGATGCGACCATGACTTGAATTGTGGGCAACGGGGCGGCAATGCTCATGGATCGGCGGCTTGGTTTGTACCTTTGTGCGTCATTCTTGCGTCTTTTGTGCCTTTGTGTGCCTTTTCCAGGGGCTGCGCCGGCCTGGCTGACATGGCCGGCAGGAAAACGGCTCTTGACTGGCTGGAAGGTACACCTATACACTTTAATTCAGCGACCAGCAGCGGCCGGTTCTTACCGACTCAGGACATAGTCCCTGGCCGCTTCTTTTTTGTGCATGTTCGTTGTCCTTCCGCCTCACTCGAACAGCTTGTCCTTGTCCTCATCGCCCAGCGCATCGTGGCCACGTCATAGTACATCAGCAGCTTCTCGTCTTCCTGGAGCACGCTTTCCGGCAACTTTGCCGCCACCTCGACAATGGTCTTGTAGTCCTGGCGGTCGTAGGCGGACTTGAAGCCGGTGCGGACGGCCTCAAGGCGGAAGACCTTCAATCGTTTCTGCGCTTTGGCGGTAATCGTTGAATTCCTTGAGCAGGTCCTTCTCCCGCAGTTTCTCCAGATCGGCCAGCTTGTGGGGGTCGGGAACATACCAGCGGTCCTTGGCCTTGGCCTGAAGGCCCGAGTCGTCCTTGGCGACCTTGCGGAGATCCTTGAAATTGCTCGACAGGTAGGCGTGGATCTGGCTGGGCACCTCGCCCTTGCCGTCGAAGTAGAGGAAGTTCTGTTCGAGCAGGTCGCGGAGTTCCACCGGCTTTTCACACTTCATCCAGTCCCTGATCTCCCGCATGAAGTGCGGGGAGATTTCCTGAAAGGTTCGCGGTTTGTCCTTGAGTTGTTGCCGCAGCCAGCGGATGGCCGATTCCTCGTCGCGCGGGATCAGTTCCAACTGCTGGACCGCCTCCACGGTCGCCCGCTTGCGGTCGTACTCGGCCGCCTGCTCGGGCAGGAAGTACATGCCCTCGCGCTCGATGAAGCGCTGGCCCAACCCATCATAGAACTCGGCGGCCGATAGCGGCACGCTCACGCCCCGCTGGATATGAAAGGCCACCATCCGGTCGAAAAGCATGAAGTTCTGCCGTTCGGCGACTGATTCCGCCTTATTGCCTTTGGCGACGAAAACCGGTAATTGGCGGAGGTGCGTGCGAATGAAGTCCCAAGCGCCCTCCTCGCTCCCGGCGGTTAGTCGGAAGCGGCCTTCCAGGCCACCGTTGGGTTTATAGGCGGAAATAACCAGGTCCTGCTTCACCGCCGTGCTCGTTACCTGGCGATAGGAGCCCTGCTGTTTGTCGAGTGTGCGGACGTTGGCCACAACGAACCCGGCGGCCTGCATGCCTTCCTGGATGGCATTCCAAACGGCGTTGCGCGAGTTGTGAAAGACCACCGTCATCCAGCCCCGGCTTGAGCACGCGGCAGTATTCCTGAAAGCACCGCTGCATCAGGTGCTGGTACTCGGGCAACCCCTTCTCTTTGAACGAATCCACGATGGCCTCGGGCTTGGCGTTGGTGATCACCCGATGCCAGGACTCCACCAGGAAGTTCAGGTCGGCATAATAAATGTTCTCGCCGAAAGGCGGATCCGTGAAAATGTAGTCGATGGACTGATCGGGCGGCCCCAGAAATGCTGCCGTCCCGGTATTGATGAAGGCGAAATTTGGTATCGCTACGCCGCCCTTGAATGTTTTCTCAAGTCGATCCAGTTTACCATCCAGAATGTACCAAGGGCTGCACTCGGCGTGTTGTGAGGCGACGTAGTAAACGCCAGTCAAGTATTGGTTAACCTGCGAGTATCCGGTCGGGCGATATCGATTCAACAGTGAGGCCGTCCAGAACGCCTGCTCGACAAAGAACAGTAACATGTGCCGAATGCGGACGTCCCGATGATCGTTCGCCTTTCGCCAAAGTTCCGCCAGAGAGTTCGCAGCGCGGGGGAGGAATAAGTGGTGGCTGTTGGAAAAGCCCTTCGGTTCAAGTCGGGAGCCGTGATACATCTGCTCAATGGGAAACCGGTTGGTGGGCAAGTCCACCGGGATGGGCATTGAACTGATTCGGTTGAGAATTGCCAGGTCGAATGCGTCGGGCAGCTTCTCGAATCGCTTTCCGCCAACGGCATACACAATCAGGGATGGCCGGAACTTGACTCGCTTCCACGGCTTGCCAGTCGCGGCGTCGCGCTGCGCGTCGAAGACACGCTGCAAGCTGTCTTTGGTCAAGCTGACGCCGCAATGCGGACAGGGGAAGGCGTCTCTCACGTGCTTGGTTTCTTCGTCCAAGGCTTCTTCGAGAAAGACCACTTCCCCCGTGCAGTCGGGGCAGGTAAAGACCTCGCTCCAGACCGTGTATTCAATCCGCCCCTTCGATTTGCCGTCCGTGTGGCAGGTCTCATACATCCAACCCAGTTCCTCCTCAACCTCGTTGAGGATGCGTTTCCCGGCATCAGCAAACTCTTGAACGTCAAAAGGCAAATTGTAGTTCGCTGCGATGAAGGTGGCGGCGGGCGAGAGGTCGTTGAGCACGACGCGCCGAGTGCCCCATTCCGGTTTCGCCATGCCCTGCTTCTCGAAATCCGCCTCGACCTGGCGCCGATACGCATCCGGAGCGGAGCCGCACCACAGAGCAGCAACGCCCGTCATTCCCGAACCGCAGAAGCCATCGAGCACGACGTCGCCAGGTTCCGTGTAATGTAGAATCGACGGCACGATCGCAAGATGCGGCACTTTCGTGTGGTAGCCATGCGCCTTGTAGATAGGGTCGGTCTTGCCTTCGCTCACGTCCACGGCAAAAGGCTCGCGGCTGTACGGCGCCTTCGGGTCATACGGCTTGCCGTAATGTTTGATGAAGTCGGCGAGGAACGGGTTCGGGCAGGCGGTGTAGTACGGCGGGTCCGACAGGGCCAGAATGTCCTCGTCCGAGCCGACGGGGAAGCCCTCGATCTTGCGGAACGCGGGGTCTTTCAGTTTCTCGGCAAGGAGGCAGAGGAAATGCTGCCGGCGGGCCGCATCGGAAGGGAACGTTTGCCCGACACACTCGACTCGCCGATTGGCCTCCTCCTCAATCTCTTCCTGCAGGGATTTGTGAAACATGTGCCCCTGGCCACTGGGATCGCGGAACAATTGCCGGGCCGACGCGCCTTTAGCCTTTTTCTTTGCCATGGCTCTCACTCGATAACAACACGGATCTTGCCGGCGTCTTTGCCTTTGGTGATGTCCTTGACGAAGCCGGCGAACCGCTCCTCGAGGTCTTTGACGGTGCAGGGCACGCCACCCTTCACCAGAGCCGCATGCACGGCTTCACGGCTGATGCTCACCTTCTGCAGGCCGGAGAGCACTTCCTGCAGGGCCTTGAGGAAGTTGTTGCTGAGCGGCTCGGGCAATTGCTTGCCCTTGATGAACTCCTTGACCGCTTTCTTGGCCGGGCGCTATCGATCAGGTCGATGCCTTCGGCCACCGTGGGGTCGGCCAGGTCGCTGAGCAGGGTCTGCGTCCATTCCTTGAGCAGCTCATCCAGGCGGTCGTCCACCTTGGCCAGCACGTCGCCGGCCCGCGGACCCTTGGCGGGCTCCTTGGCCGGGCGGAAATTGCAGTGCGGGCAGATCGGCGCGGCGTCCAACTCCGGCTTGGTGACGGCGAAACAGGTCTTGAGGCTGAAGAGGCTGTCCTGCAAGTCCTTGAGCCGTTGCGCGGTCATCACGATGCCGGAAAGTTTTTGTAGCCGAGCGAGGCGGGAGTCCTTGGCAATCGCGGCCTTCTTCTTGTCCTCGTTGGCCGTGAGGCGAACCCTCTGGTGCAGGGCGAGGTAGGTATCGCGGTATTTGGTCTTGAGCTCGGCCAGCAACTGTCCCAGGCGCCGCTGGAACGATGGATCGGAGCGCTGCGTGGGGCTGGAGAGCTTGGTGAGCAGGTCGCCCCGCGCGGCCTTCACCTCTTCCAACCACGGATTGTCGGCGGGCAGGACCGCCTCGGCGGTGGTCAGGTAACTGGTGGCGGCGCTCACCTGCTGGACCAGCCCGACCAGTTCGTCGACAGTGCGCATGGCGTCGAGCCCGGCCATCTGGGCATTGATCGCGGCCACGTTGTGCGGAAAATTCTTGAGTTTGCCGGGCGAGTTGAAGGGCTGCAAGGATTCGAGAAACTCTTTCAACTTCTGCAGGCGGGTTTTCGCGTCGACTTGCTCGGCCTCGGAGAGGATCGGCTGGCCCCAGAAGACGAGGCAGTCCTGCAACTGCGCCTGGGCGGTGACAACCTTGTCGAGTCGCTGGGCGACGGCAACCTGGAGTTTCTGGACGGCTTCGTCGTGCGTGCCGGGGTTCACGATCAGGCCCTTGGGCACCGAGAGCAGGTCGAACAGTTCCTGCAGCGCATCGAGCGGCAGGTCTTTGGGACGCTCGACGTGTTTGAAGCCGCGAAGGCTGTCCATGTCGCTCTTGGCCAGCAGGTCTAGCCCGCTGGCGTCAAACTTCTGGCCGGTGACGCTGAGCACCAGGCTGCCCGTGTAGACCAGCGAGCCAAGGACCACGACGAGCAATTCCGGTTCCATTCGGAACCGCTCCCAATAGTCGATGCCCGCTTCTTCCTTGACGATTTGGGAGCGGTTGAGGACCTGGCCCTGGCCCTTCTGGGCAAGCTGGTCGAGGATTTGTTTGGCGTAGCGCGAGTTGAGAGGCTTGGGCACGTCGCCTTCGAGCAGTCCGAGCGCTTCGAGGACGGCCGCACCCTGCTTGCTCTTGACCGAGCCGGCGATGTAGCGGAGCGCCTCCTGGGCGGCCTGGGCGCGGTTCTCGCGGGTGACGAGGATGCTAAACGCCGGGTAGTCGGGGGCCCGGTTCTCGAAATGCGGCGCAAGGCAGACCGAGGCAGCCATGTTGACCACGTCGCGGATCGACGGCTTGGCGCCGGACGGGATCTTCCCCTGGATGACCTCGGCCAGCCAGCGCGTCCGGCCCTGGTACGTGACCTCAATGGCGGTTGTCATCTTATCGCGCAGCCAGTTGGTGAGCACCTTGAGTTGCTCAATGGCCTTGTCTTCGTAAATCTTCTTGTTGCTGCCCGATGCCGTCAGGGCCTGCTCGCGAGCGCCGGCGTAGAGCTTCAGGGCCTTGTCGAACGCTTCGTCCTTCGTCTTGAGGCGGAAGAAGACCTCGTCGGGTTTCTTCTCGTCCTTGAAGGCGGGCGGCTCGAATGCCTGGATGAAGTACAGGTAGAAGTCGCGCGGCGGCTGGGCGGTGGAGCGCCGTTGGGCGCTCCGAGGAACAGATAACCGCTGCGGCCGGCCTTCCGCTCCCGCCACTCGACTTCGTGTTCCCAGATCAGGTAGCCGGTGCGATACGTGTGGTCCTGGCACTCCATCACGCGGGTCAGGGCGTCGAAGTAGTAGCGGTCCAACTGGTTGTCGCTGAGCGATTCGGCCTTCTTGACGATGAGCGAATCGAAGTCGATGTCCTTCTTCAGGTCGAGGTAGTACTGGCCGTTCTCCTTGTTGAAGCTGAGGAACTGGCCGTTGACCGTCTTGGTGATTTCGCGGAGGACCGTCTCGACCATCGTCTTGAGGAAGTCGGCGTTTTTCTCCGGCATGGGCAGGATCAGGCAGAGGTTGTCGCGGAGTTCCTCAGCCGTCGCCCCCAGCGGGGCGAAGATGTCGCCCTGCGTGAGGCGGTGCACCGAAAGCCCGTAAATCACACGCAGCGCGACCGGCTTGTACTGGGGGCGGGTGAAGGCCTGCTGCACGCGGGCTTCCAGCACCTGGCTCTTGTCGATGACCTCCTTGATGTCCGGGATGGAACGGGAAGACGGGCTATCTTTGAGCTGCTGCCAGTACGAGTCATAGGCGATCAGCCCCGGCTCGTCGCTGGGCACTTCCCGCCCGATCCGCTCCTTGATGGCCGTACTGAGCGTCTTGAGGATTTCACGCTTCTCGGCCGAATACACTCGCTCGAAGGTGTCGAGATAGGCCGGGTGGACGGGGAAAAGCCGGACGAATTCGTCCATCCGCTCGTTCATCGACCCGTATAGCTTGGCAAACTGCACCAGATGGTCCCGGATCGCCGCTTCCTGGCCGGCGGTCTTCTTGAGCAGGCGCTGCGAGACGACGAAGGCCACGTCCTCGCGGGCGATGCGGAGTTGGACGAAGCGGTCCTTGACCTTTTGCACGGTCTGGGAGACAAACTGGAACTTGGGGTTGTCGAACAGGCTCTCTTGCACGCCGGCGATGAAGCGGAAGCGGGAATTCTTGCAAAACTCGCCAATTTCGCGCAAGAAGCCGAGGTCCAGCATCAAGTCCTGGTCTTTGCGGGTCAGCAGGTAATCCAGCAGTTCGTCGACGACCACCAGCAGCCCCTGCTCGGGGTACTTCTGCTCCAGCGCGCTCATCATCTCCTGAAACGAGTCCTGGTGGTTGGTGATCCGGTCGATGCGCGGAAATTCGAAGGAGACGCCCATTTTCGCCAGGTGCGTCTCGAGTGTGGACACGAGGATGTCGCGGAGGGACATCTTTACGCCGCCGATCGTGGCGCGGATGACTTTGAACCGGCCCGCAACGGCCGCGAAGCGCTCGGCGAGTTTGGCGCTGGTGAGGCAGTCTGCCAATTCGGCGTGTTCGGCGACGGCCGAGATTACGGCCATTTGGTGCGACTTGCCGGTGCCGTAGGTGCCGACGACCAGCAGGCCCTTGTTGTCGGCGGGCTTGTCGAACTGGAGGTTCGGGATGACCAGATCCGTCAACTGTACGGCGATGCGGTCCGAGATGACGAACGTCTCCACGAGGTGCTTTGCCTCGCTGGTCTTGTCCGCGTCGCGGAGTTGGACGACCGTTTCGATGGGTTGGAACTTGACGAGATCAGCGTATTTCATGATGGCTCCGCATCGATTGCCTGTTCAGAGCTCGGCAACTCGACGAGCACCAGGTCTGCGACGGGCTGCTTGTAGTACTCGGGATGCCCCGGATCGGCGTAGATCAGCGTTGTGCCATCGCGCACGCCGGGCCACGACACGACAAGGGTCCGATTGCGGGAAAGGCCCTGAAGTAGTCTGACGGGATCCTGGGCCAGTTCTGGCGTGAAAAGCAACTCGATGCGGTCCAGAAGCAGGACATCGCCACCATAGCCGTCAAACACTTCGGCCAGGATCTGCGAGACCGCTGCGGGCCTGTGCTGGCGGGGTACGTCAAGGAGTTGTTGCGAGAGTACCAATCCGAGATTCACGACCGGCCAATTGCGCTTGCCGGCGAGCGCGGCCAGCACTTCCGAGCGTGCGTCGCTGCTCAGGCCAACAACAAAGACGACCCGGTGATAGAGGGTGGACGCTATGCTCAGTGCTTGTTCAAAGTCAGTTGATGTTTTCACATAGCCTATTGGACAGCTACTCGCTGCCGTTGTCAATCACGCGCACTAAGGGGGGGGAAGAACCGTTCGCGGATGACGGGCCGCCCCCCAATATGAGCACGGGGGTATAAGTGACGATGGACTAACCCGGAACCCAGCTTATTCGTAGGGTGGATGGAGCGCGGAAATTCAATCGCAATGGTGCGTTAGGGGTTCTGCGAAGGCCTTGTCGAGGACGTATCGTGCTTGCGTTTTCGCCCCATGCGGCTATTGTTCCCGTTCTACGTATTCCGCTGCTTCGCCTGAAGACATTGCACATAGTACTTTTGCACGTAGGCTAGGCAAGACCGGCCGTTGGCCGCAAGGCAGGTGCAACGGGCCTCGGCCGACTTGGCCTTTTCCAGAATTGCCCGGGTCCGTGTGGCGACGCCTTCCGCCACGTCCTGTTCGATTTCCTCGCGTGTCAGGCCGAAACAGGCGCAGATCGGGGCATCCGGATCCTTGGGATAAATCGCTTGGCTCAAGTCGGAAACCAAGATCACGCGCTCGAAACTGTCGAAGTACGCGACCGCGCATCGTGGCGAAGGGCAAAAATTGGACCGTCGCGACACTCGGCCGCGTTGTGCGACGGAAAGGTACGTTTCCAGCGTCTCACTGCCCACGGTCTCGCCCTGCGTACCGCAACGCGGGCAGTATTCGGCGGTCTGGTCGGGTTCGCGGACAAAGGCCTTGTTCATGACGTTTATTCTACAGATTGTAGTTCATACTTGCCCGCCTGATACAATACCTTGCGGCTGAATATTTCACTCTCGTAACCTAGGAGCGTGCCATGAATACAGGGCGTCGTGAATTTGTCGGGGCGGCGGTTGCCGCCGGTTTTGCTGGAAGCGTGGGTGGAATCTGGACGGCCTCGGCCCGGGCGGAGGATCCAAAGCCGGCAGCCAACGGCAAGACGGCCGAAGAGGTCTCGCCGGGCGAAGATCTCATGCGCGAGCACGGCTTGCTGAAGCGAATCCTGCTGATCTACGGCGAGGCCATTCGTCGCCTGGATGCGAAAGAGGATCTGCCGCCCAAGCTCATCGCCAACTCCGCAGGAATCATCCGAGCCTTCGTCGAAGACTACCACGAGAAGCTCGAAGAGGACCATCTCTTCCCGCGCTTCCGCAAGGCGGGTAAGCTGGTCGACCTGGTCGATGTGCTCGAGGCCCAGCACAAGGCCGGGAGAAAGCTGACCGATGTCACGCTTCGTCTGGCCACGCCGCATGCCTTGAAATCGGACGCCGATCGCCGCACGCTCACCGTTTCCTTGCAACAGTTCATCCGCATGTACAACCCGCACGAAGCGCGGGAGGATACGATCCTCTTCCCGGCCTTTCATGAGATCGTAACGCAGAGCGAGTACGACGCCCTGGGCGAGGACTTCGAGAAGAAAGAGAACCAGCTCTTCGGCGACGGCGGCTTCGAGAAGAACGTCGCTCGGGTCGAGGCGATCGAGAAGGCACTGGGGCTCTATGACCTTGCCCAGTTCACGCCGAAGGTGTGATCCAGCGGCTCACTTCTGCACGGGAGTCTCGTAGACGGTCGGTATCGCAGGACCCGCCTGCTGCCGGGAGGCGTCGCCCTTGGCGGGCGTATGGCTGGCCGCCGGCTCGAGGAAGTTGTCGACCGTGGTCGCTTCCTGCAATCGGTCGTAGTACTCATTCATGGCCAGACGCTCTTTCTTTTCGCGAAGGTCGGCGGCAATGTCCTTCTGCACTTCGGCGAATTTCACGTCGATCGGCGTGGTATAGCCTTCGCAAAAGAGGATCACCCACATTTTTTCGTCCAACTGGATCACGCCCGACAGGTCGCCGGGCTTGAGGGCAAAGGCCTCCTCTTCCAAGAGCGGTTGGCCGCCGTAGCGGCGGATGGGGGGCACCTGGCCGTCCAGGGCACGGCTGCTGCGTTCGATCGAATACTTCGCGGCCAGTTCGCCGAAGTTCTCGACCGTCGGCTTCTGCCGAGCGGCTTCCCAGACTTTTTGGGCCCGGGCAAGGTTGTTCAACACGATCGCCCGGCAGCGGACACGGGGACCATAATTCGCCACAAAGCCCCGTTCCATGTCCTCTTTCGTCAGTTCGATCTTGCCCACGGCCAGTTTCTTCAGGGCCACGGCAGGCCAGACCACTTCGTTGCGGTAGGTATCGACGGAAACGCCTTGCTGCTTGCAAGCCAGCGCCAGCCAGCCCTTCACGTCGGGCGTGCCATCGGGCAACGGCCTGGTCATTTGCGCGGCCGCATGGGCGACCTCCGCGTCGATCTCCTGCTCGGAAACGGTCACATGGTTCTGTTTGCACTCCAGCTCCAGCATCCGCCGGCCGATCAGGCCTTGCAGCACGTCGGAACCATGACGAACCATGCACTCTTCATCCAGGTAACGGAGATAGACCGGAGAACCGTTCACCAGGGCGACCACGCTCTCGCCCAACTGCTGGCGGAGTTGCGGATCGTTAAGAACATTCTGCACGTGGGCCTTCTTTTGCAGTTCGCGGAAGATCTCGGCGGCCACTTGCCGCGTCTTACGATCGCAAATCACTTTCCGCAACCGCGGCTCGGCCTGGGCCATGGTGATTTGCTGGGCGGGAATCAGGCCGTCGCGCTTCAGGATCACGTATTGGGCTGTGCTGCGGATGACTCCCGAAACCTGCCCATTGGCCAGTCCGAACGCGGCCTCTTCGAGTTCGGGGCAAGGTCCATGCCTGCGGATCGGCGGGACCACACCCTTGATGCTGGCGCCGGGCGCGTCTTCCGAATACTTCTTGGCCAGGTCGCCGAACTCGGCTGGATTCGCCGCGGCGAGGGCCTGGACCTTGCGGGCCTTCTCCTCGGTGGTGCATACGATCAGCCGTGCCTTGACGGCAGGGCCGTATTCCATCTCGAACGCTTCCATCAGTTCCTGCTGCGTGGGCTGCAGCCTTTCGCCCGCCAACTTCCTCAGCGCCAGACTGGGCCAGATGATATCGTTGGCATACTGCTCGGGCTTGATTCCGCGTTCTTGCAAGAGCAGCTTCATCCATTGCTCGACCGGCAGGCCGAAATTCTTGGCCATCTGCTCGAATCTCTTGATCCACCTCGTGTCGAGTAATGCTGATCCCCCTTTGCCGGCACTCGGCGAGGATCAGATACTTGTTGACCATCGACTCGAGCACTTCCTTGCCGTAATGGATGCGGCACTCGACGGCCAGTTCATCGCGGCTGATGGAATGGCCGTTGACCGCGGCCACCACGTCGGGAATTTGCATGTGGCTGGGAATCGCCGATGCCGTGTTTCGAGCGGCCGGCACGGACCGGGGCGAATCGCCAGGCCTTGCGGGCACCGTGTCGGGCACCATGTACCCATGGTCGTGGTCGGGGGCGGAATTAGGCACAGCCGGCTCGGACACCTGCGCCTTGGCCGCTGCCGTTCCCCAGCAATAGCGAATGACTCCACACGCGGCCAATACGCACAGGCCGCCGAAGAATACGCCAAACCGCGTCCTCCAGGTACGACGCGCGGCGACGAAGTTACGGAATCCTTTCCGAGTCATTGCGGTTCCTCCTTAAACCGGCAAAAGCCAAACTGTTCGGGATCGGGTCCGGTGGATCCCTAACGGGTCAGGGAGAGTATATAGAATTGTGCCCTCCGCAAGCAAGACCGCTTTTCACGAATGCCGACACGATAGGCAGGGAGCTTGGAGCAGGGAGCTTGGAGCGGGGAGCAATTCTGACTTCATGCTCCAAGCTCCCTGCTCCCCGCCTCCGCTACCGCACCACCTCGCCCGGCACTTGCTTGATCGCCCGCATGATGATTCGCGCGATCGAATTCCAGGGCACGACGGTAATTGTCGAACAGCCGTCAGGATCTCTGGTCACCAAAACTGCATAATCCTGCTGAGAACGCGATTTCAAGTAACCATCGGGCAGAAGTACGCTACCGCTTTCCAGATGGACCTCGACCCGGCTGCCTTCGCCCCGGGCGGCCCAAAGTTCGATGAAAAGCGCGGCCAAGGGATGCGTTCCCGGCGCCGCCCGGCCGGGAACCGGGCACCGTGTACTCATGGTCGGCAAGTCGAGGGTTCCCCCCGACCGCTCCCCGAAGGTATCGGGCTGTTTCGCCGGCCCGGGGCCTCCGCCTTCCTGGACCTGCGAGAAATCCACAATTTGCGCCGATTCGACGTGCTCGGGCTCGGGCACCATGTACTCGTGGTCCGGGCACCGTGTACTCATGGTCGGCGGCGGATTTTCCAACGAAATTTCATCCTCCGCAGGGACTTCCAACTCGGCGGGCAGATCGGGCTCCGCCGACCCGCGACCCGCAAGCGGGTGCCCCGAGTACCCCGGTTCTGGTTCTGCTTCCGTTTCCTGCTCCTCGATGACAGGGATGCGAAATCGCGAGCCGCATTCCGGACATTCGCCCGCCCGGCCCTGCAAACTGGCCGGCCCATGAAGATGATGCCCGTTTGGACACAAGAACTCGATTTGCCGCTCTTTGGATGGGGCCGCAGGGGTTGGGGCCAGCCTTCCGCTGCCACCGGGCAAAGGAGGTTGCGAAGGAGGCGTCGGGACGTTGGTCACCTCTTCGCCCGTCAATGAGGCATCCGCTACCGTCGATTCGCTCAAACCCAGTTCTTCAATGGTAGGGATACGAAACCCAACGCCGCAGCGTGGGCATTTCGCCGGCCGCCCCGCCTTTTCCTTGGGGCAGCGGATTTTGTGTCCTTCCGGGCAAAGGAATTCAATCATACGCCTACCGTCCCGCGACTAGACACTCGTAGGATGCCTGACAAGACCGGGAATCGTTCCAATCCAGTCTTGTTAGGCAACAAGAGGAACAAACCGGATTGTACTCTATTTAGATTAACTCACGATCGTGCAGAACACAATGATCTGCGGAAAGTTTTTGGGCGCAGGGCGGGCTAAAGCCCACCCTACGCCCTATCTTTCTTGACACCGCCTGCGGATATGCGAAACTAGAGGACGGCAACGAACTACACCCCTCTGACGAGTTAGAACATGGCGATCCTGGTTGTATGTCCCGGCTGCAAGAAGAGCTTCAACGTCGACGACAAGTTCGCCGGCAAGACGGGGCCGTGTCCGAAATGCAAGACGAAGATCACGATCCCGGAGAAACAGGCCGAGGTCAAGATCCACACCCCGGAGGCATTCGCCGGCGGCGGCAAGGGCGTGACGGGAAAGTTGGCACTGAAGCCGATCGCCCGAAAAGAGGCCCGCATCAAGCCCGTCACGGCTGCGGTGATTGGCGGAGCGGTCGTCGCCGCAATCGTCTGGGCTTTGGTGGTGCGGTTCGTCGCTCCCACTGGCACTCCCGACGAATTGGGCACGCTGCGCTATCTGTTGAGCGGAATCGGGCTCCTGCTGGTTTCGCCGCCGCTGGCCGTGGCCGCGTACGGGTTCCTCCGCGACGACGAGTTCGAGGCCTATCGCGGCAAGCAACTCTATATCCGGGCGGCCGTGTGCGCGGTGGTCTACATGATTCTGTGGGCCGTGTTCGCCTACGTGAAGGTTGCCATGCACAACGAAATCGAGCTCCCCATGTGGTTTCTGGTGGCGCCGCCGTTCCTCATCGTGGGAACCGCGGCCGGCAAGTTCTCGTTCGACTTGGATACGACCAGTGGGTTTTTTCATTATTCGTTTTATGTTGTCGTGACCGCGGTCCTGGGAATGATTGCCAAGCTTTGGATTTGGCAGTAGGGTGGGCTTTAGGGATGAGAGACAAGGGATGAGAGACGGTCACTATTCAGTCCCTTCATCCCTCATCCCTCATCCTTCATCCTTCATCCCTCATCCTTCATCCCTCATCCCTCATCCCTCATCCTTCAACATGTCCAACATTCTCGACATTCCGGAGGTTGCCGCCTTGGATGCGCGGCGGTCGTTGATCCGCATCCCGCCGGAGATCGACGTCCCGCTCACGCGGCGCGTGCGGCAGGCGATCGACACGGCCGACTTCCGCCGCCTGGCCCGCATCAGCCAATTGGGACTGGTGTCGCTGGTCTATCCGGCGGCCCATCATACCCGTTTCGAGCATAGTCTGGGCGTTTTCCGTTTGGGGTTGCTGTATTTGAAACGGCTGGCCCACGACGAACGGTTCCAAACGGCCGTCAGCGCCGAGAACGCCGAAATCTTTCTCGCCGCCGCCCTGCTGCACGACCTGGGCCACTGGCCGTTTTGCCATCCGATCGAGGACATCGAGTTGCCCGGCGTGCCGACCCACGAGTTGTTCGCCAACAGTTTTCTCTTGGAAGGCGAGATCGGCGACGTGCTGCGGCACGATTGGAACGTGCAGCCGCGGGAAGTCGTGGCCCTGCTGAGCGAGAAGCCGCGCGATGCGGCCTCGCGGATCCTGGCCAGCATGCTCTCCGGGCCGATCGACATCGACAAGATGGATTACTTGTTCCGCGACAGCCTGCACGCCGGCGTGCCTTACGGCCGGCATTTCGATCAACAGCGCCTGCTGGGCAGCCTTTGTCTGAATCGCGCCGGCGATGGCTTGGCGATCGCCGACAAGGGCCGCACGGCTGCCGAGCTCATGGTTTTTGCTCGTTACGTGATGTTCAGCGAGGTTTACTGGCATCACGGCGTCCGCGCGGCCACGGCCATGTTTCAGCGGGCGTTTTATCTGCTGCACGGCACGCTGGACCTGGACGCCGTGTTCCGTCTTTCGGAACATGAGTTCGTGGCCGAGTTGCAGCGCGTGGCCGCCACCGGCCCGGCCGGCGACCTGCTCCACGGGCTGTTCGGCCCGACGCGGCAACTCTACAAGCGGCTGGCGCAGTTCGGATTTTCCGACGGCCAGGATCTCTACCAGCGGCTCGCCCGGCGGCCATATCCCTGGTTGGCCGCGTGTTGCGAGCATTTTGCCGCGCTGGCCAGCGGTGCCTTGGGCCGCGTCGTGGCGCCGCACGAGATCCTCTTGGACGCGCCGCCGGTCTCGCGCGAGGTGCAGATCTCGATCGAGATCCAGTTCCCCAAGGAAGGCACGTGGCGTGATTTGGCCGAAGTCTCGCCCGTGGTTCGTGCGCTGGCCACGGAGCAGTTCGACGATTATGTCAAACGCGTCCGGATCTACGCCCATTCCCGTCTTGTCGGCGATCTCCGTCGCCTGCCCAACCTGTCGCAACTGCTTGACCAGGCGATTGAGCGGACAGGGTAAGAGATAAGAGATGAGAGATAAGAGATGAGAGATGAGAGATAAGAGCTGATCACTATTCAATCCCTCATTCCTCATCCTTCCTTGGTGGGGTCCCCGCTGCGCGCGCCGCAAAGGCCATTTTTTCGTCAAGATCGGCACGATCGCCTTTATTCGGCTGGCACGGTCCCTCATGCGGCAGGCCAAGGTCGCTGCCTTGGGACTGCGCGATCGGAAAAAATATCCTACGATTCCAATGATCCTCGACGATGCCCAGCAGAATGGGACCACCCTCACCCCCTTGCCCGTCGGCGGTAACCGACGGGCACCGAGCGGGATGAGTTCTTAGTACTTAGATCTTAGTTCTTAGGGAATTCCTAAGATCTAAGCTCTAAGTTCCAAGCCCTGTTGGGTTTGGCAGGTTTATGAACGTAGCAGAAATCAATTTCGACGAAGACATGTTGATGCCGGTCGGCATCGAGACGCTCCGCGGCGCCAGTGAGCTGCCGTTCGATCTGTATCTGCCCGGCGAGGGGCGAAGTCGCTTGGTGCTCTATCGGAATCGGCGGCACGCGATCGCCGATTCGGACTTGGAGCGATTGATGCAACGGGGCGTTCGCACGCTCTACATTGCCCAGGGAGACTCGACCACCTATCGCGAGTATCTCCGCGACACGTTCCTCAAGAACGACGGCATTGCCCCCTTGCTGCGTTACCAGGTCCTGCGCGAGGCCACGCGGGCAGTCCTCACGGAGGCCCTGACCAAAGGCGACCATGAATCGGCCGTCAAGATTACGGGCGACCTCAGCAAGGACATGGTGCACGCGGTGTGCGACTCGCAGACCGCCCTCACCGATTTGCTGCGCGTCATGTCGCACGACTACAGCGTCTTTACCCACGCCATAAACGTCGCTACGAACTGCCTGTTGTTGGCCCGGCAATTGGGGATCAACAATCAGCCGGAGTTGCTCGAGATCGGCCAGGGAGCGCTGCTGCATGACATCGGCGTACAGTACGTGCCGCGGCAGATCATGGAAAAGAAGGGGAAACTGACCGACCGCGAACGGCGGCTGATGCAGGAACACCCGATTCACGGATTCAAGGAATTGCGTCGCCGCGAGGACCTGACGTGGGGCCAGTTGATGATGGTCTACAGCCACCACGAGCGGTGCGACGGCCGCGGCTACCCGGTCGGCCTGGTGCAGTCGGAAATCCATGAATACGCCCGGCTTTGCGCCATCGCCGACGTGTATCAAGCGATTTGCCGCGATCGCCCCTATCGCCGCGCATCGCGGTGGCGCGATGCCTTGGAATATCTCGACCGCCAGGCGGGACGAGGCTTTGACGAGGAGATGATGCGATGTTGGATAGCGTCAGTAAGCAAGGAGAAATAATCCGCTGGATCTATTCGTTGCCGTGCCACGTGCAGCTTCCGGAGAAGCTCCGCAAGGACCTGGAAAAGACCGGCGCGGGGCAGGTGCCCAACGACGACGTGCGGCGGCACCGCCGCGTGCATTGCCGCGGCGAGAAATATCGCGCCGGGCTGGGTCTAATGCAGAGCCTGCCGGCGCTGCAGCGGGAAACCGCCTGGTATGGCGTCTACACCAACGATATTTCCAAGGAAGGCTGCGGTTTCCTGCACAGCGCGATCCTGTACCCGGGCGAAAGGCTGCGGCTGGTCTTGTTGACGGGCGTGGAACTGGCGATCGAAGTGGCTTGGTGCCGGCGGCTCGATCGAAATTGCTACTCGATCGGCGCGGAGTTCGTCGAGGCCGGCTCGACGCCGGCGGGGAAGGAGTGAGGTCATGCCCACGCGGCCGTCGGAACTCAATCCAAGTTTAGAAGGCTTGCTCGAGCGATTGGCGTCGCTGGCGGAAGATTCGCCGGCGGCCGATGCCGAGTCTTGTCCCGCCTCTCCGGCTCCGGCAAAACCGCCGCGCCGCACGCCATCGCGGGACGATGAATTGCCCACGCAACCCACGCCGGCTGCCGTGGTCCCGGTGGAGGAGGCATTTCTCCCCGCCGCCCCGCGTAGTCTGGCGGATACGCAAGTTGCCCAAGGCGAGATCGAAGGTATTATTCTTCGCCTGCTGATGCACCGCGGCACGTCGACCGGTGCGGAAATCTCCCAGCAGATCGGCCTGCCGTTTCCCGTGACGGAAAAGCTGCTCCATGCCATGAAGGGAGAGCGACTGCTCGTCTTCAAGAGCGTGGCAACACTGAGCGACTACCTTTACGAGATCACTGATTTAGGCTTGCAACGCGCCCGCCAGTCGACCGTCCATTACACTTACTGCGGCACGGTGCCCGTTGCGCTGAGCGATTACGTGGCAAGTGTTGCCGCGCAGTCGCTCGGTGGCGTGAAACCGCGAATGGAAAGCCTCCGCCGGGCCTTCGCCGATCTGACGATCAGCCCGGAGATGTTCGGCCGCCTCGGCCGGGCCATCAGGTCGGGACGCGGACTCTTCTTGCACGGCCCTCCCGGCAACGGCAAAACGAGTATTGCGGAACGGATTACGGCCGCCTACGGCACGAGTATTTGGATTCCCCGCGCGATCGGTGTGTGGGGCGAAATCATCCGCCTCTTCGATCCCAGTTGTCACGAGGAATTGCCCTTGGCCACAGGCGAGCGGATTGTCGACGACGAAATGATCGATCATCGCTGGGTGCGCATCCGCCGGCCCACGATCGTCGTCGGCGGCGAACTGACGATGGAAAGCCTGGAGATCACCGTCCACAAGGAGACGGGCATTGGCGAAGCGCCCATTCAGATGAAGAGCAACTGCGGGACGTTGGTGATCGATGATTTCGGCCGCCAGCGCGTAGCCCCGCAGAAACTATTGAACCGCTGGATCGTGCCGTTGGAAGCGCGGTACGACTACTTGGGGCTGGCCAGCGGGCGCAAGATCTGTGTGCCGTTCGACCAGTTCATCGTCTTTTCAACAAACCTTGAGCCGAGGGAGTTGGTTGATGAGGCCTTCTTGCGGCGGATTCCGTACAAGATCGAGGTCCATGATCCCAGCGTCGAACAGTTCCGCAAGTTGTTCGGCGAGACCTGCCGGAATCAGGGGATTGCCTACGACGGGGCTGCGCTCGATCATTTGCTCGCCAAGCACTATGGCGCCGCCGCTCGGCCGATGCGCTTCTGCCATCCCCGCGACTTGTTGCACCAGGTCGGCATCTTTTGTCGTTTTCGCGGGTTGGCGCCGGCGATGAGCGTAGCCGCTCTGGACGCGGCCGCGACGGACTACTTCTCCGTCGTGGGACATTAAAACCGCAAGTCCAACCCCAGGTTCAGTCCCTGGGCCCAGTAGTCGCTGGTGTGCAGGATGAATTGCGGCCGCGTGGCGGTAGTAGTCGTCGCGGGGGGAAATTGCCCCGGGTCGATGTTCAGGTCGATCTGGTCGCCGGGCCGGGCCACGGCGTTCCAGTAGACAAGGTCGTAGCCGACGGTCGCCCGCAACTGCGGCGCCAGATCGAAGCCCAAGGTGATGCCCAATTCCGGCACGACCGAGAGTTGATTGCGGTCACTCGCGCCAATGTTGCTCGGCAAGGCCAGCAGCCCGCCGGGAGCACCAGTCGCCGCCTGTCCGGGAAGGGTCGTGATGGTGTTGCCTTCGATATCGACGTGCGAGTTAGTCGGCCCGACGGCGATCTTCAACAGGGTGTCGATGGTCCACCATTGGCGATGGAGCGAGGCCGACATGCCGACTACGCCGCCCTGAAACGTATTCCGCGTGTCGAAGCGGTCCAACTGTTGAAGTGTGGTACCGGTAGGAAACGCCGCCGTACCGGAGTATGTCAGGCTATCGCCGACCTGCAGATGATCGTCCAGTTGTTGGAAGCGGTAACCGGCCACGAGATCGACGGCGAGCCCCGGTTGACGATCCAGATTCTTGCGCACAAGGACCTCGACGACCTGGAGATCGCTCGACGATACGGCGGAGAACGTGCCTGTTTGCTGGCCCGGATACGAAATAGGCAGGGCGTTTTGCTGTCCCGCTGCAGGATCCCCCACTCCCGCTCCAACATCAAAGAAGGGCCTGCGCGAGAATCGGCGTCGTGGCACTGCTGATGTTGAAAAATTGTGTCTGGCGGTTGAGTTGCAAATTCGACGCTTCGGCTCCCAAGGTCTGGCCGCCGTTCAGCCATGCACCGAAGCTAAGCCGCTCGCCAGGGAGAAAACCACCGCTCAGATCTTTCCCGCCGAAGAGCACGCTCGTACCTGGGGCGCCCAGAACGCCGGCTTGCGACTGGGGGGTCCCGGTTGGGCTGGTCGTCAACAGGGGAGGTGTCGCAAAGCCTTTCGTCCACCACCCGAGAAACTCGCCTCGCAGCCAAAATCGGTCATGTACCGAGTCACAGAACAAGTTCGACAAGTATCCCGGGCGACAACCGAGAGCAGTGCCTTCTTGCTCGAAGTCCTCGCCCGACCAGGGAGTGGACGAATAGTCTGGAGTGTCGAGATTCGGTGTTTGTGACAGCCGATCCGAGATCCCCTCTCCCTCCGGGGGAGGATCAGCGTGGGGGGGATTCGACCAATTGCTCCGATCAGAGCCTGGCGGCTGCTGCCAGGGAGCAAGTTGTGCCGTAGCCGGCGATGTCCAGATTCCCAGGACGAGCATGCCCAACATCGTCGCCGTGTGGAGAATCGTCCGACTGGTATCACGGATCATGGGCTTGTCCGATTCGTGGTTTGGGCTGAGAATCTGCTTCAATACCCGATGTGTAGCGTTGAGTTTCAGGCTGCGTACAGGGTGTTGAAACATATTCTTGAGGAAAAAACCGCTGCCGCAGAACAACTCCTCCTCTAATAGTCGGTAATAATCGGAATAATCGTTAGAGTTTATCTATTTTAACTGCGCGACGAAGACTCTCCCTCGCTCGTTTTTCGAGATTTTGGTATGCTTGAACTTTTCCCACCGGACGGCCTACTCGATGAACCTGAAGAAACTACTAATCACGCTGGCAAAAGTCAGCTTATCGCTGCTGATTATCGGCTACCTGTTTTGGGCCGCACTCAAGAAGCCTGAGGATCGAGCGACGTTCTTCGCTGAGATGTTGCGGCCCAAACGATGGGATCTCTTGGCCGCTGCCTTCGTAGTCATGTTGGCCGGAATCCTGATTACCCTGATTCGTTGGTGGTATCTGGTACGTGCGGTCGCAATTCCGTTCCCGTTCTTCGACGCCATGAGAATTGGTTTTTTGGGCTATTTGTTCAACCTGGCGCCCATGGGCATTGTGGGCGGTGATCTGCTCAAGGCGTGGATGGTTTCGCGGGAGAATCCGGGCACTCGTGCGCGGGCTTTTGCCTCGGTTATCGTGGATCGGATCGTTGGGCTGTACGTGCTATTTCTCGTGGCCGCGGGCGGGGTGTTCGCGACCGGGTTCTGGAACCTCACCAATCCTAAAGTCCACTTAATCTGTATTGGGGTGATTGCCAGCACTGCTATCGCGACGGTAGGGGTTGCAATAATTCTCTTGCCCGGCATCCTGGAAGGATCGATCATTCAATCGCTGACACGGATTCCGAAAGCTGGCCGACACATTGGGAGTCTGTTGGATGCCTTGCGGATCTATCGCAGCAATGGGCGGGTACTTTTTTTGAGCGCCTTGATGACAATTCCAGTTCATACTTTGTTGACGATTTCGGTCATCCTGATTGCACAAGGATTGCGATTTACGACCGTTCCCTGGGGTGACTACTTTGGGATCTTTCCCATTAGCGCCATTGCCGGCACGATTCCTTTGGCCGCGGGTCCGACCGAGTGGTTCATCGTTTTCTTGTACTCGCATGCCGTGCTCCGCACAAATGACGTGAAAGAAATTGCGAGTGCCGCGCAGCATGGACTTGTGCTTGCTCTGGTCTATCGTTTGAGCACGATCTTGATTGCACCGATCGGCGCCGCCTATTATTTCCTTGGTGGGCGGAGCGAGGTGACCGAGGTCTTGCACGAGGCGGAAGTGGAGGAGAGCGAGGGTGCGAAGTAGGGTGTGCTAGCAATGCATCGTCCTGAAAAACAAAGAATTTGGTCTAGCTTTGGAATTCTCATTGACCAACTTTGCGGCCAGAGTTATAATCCGACCGCCGTGGAGAATTCCGCCTTGATGGGAAAGATTCGCGGCGCGGCAGAGGGAATTGCCGCACTGTGTTTCCGTAAATAACACGGCAAGGGGAGGCAACTCCCTGCAAGCGAAATGGATGTCGCGACGCACTCCATAAGGGAGACGAAGGTGGCCTTCGACTCGTCCTTCGACGCTAAGGAACAAGTTCGACAGGCGATCGATATCGTCGATCTGCTGGGCAAGTACAACTTGCCTCTCCGTCGCCAAGGTCGCGGCTACGTGACCCTTTGTCCTTGGCACGACGACACTCGGCCCAGCCTGCAGGTCAATCCCGAACGACAGTCCTGGAAGTGCTGGCCCTGCGACATCGGCGGCGACATCTTTAGCTTCGTGATGAAGATGGAAGGGGTCGCTTTCCCCGAGGCCCTGGCCATGCTGGCCGATCGAGCGGGCATCAAGCTGCAAAAGCCCTCACGCGACGACGGCCCATCCGCTGCCGGGGAGCCATCCTCGCCCGGCGGCCCATCCCTTCCCGGCGGCATCGACAAGCGGACACTCTACAAGGCGTCTGCATGGGTCGAGGATCAATATCACGATTGCCTCCTCCATGCGCCCGAGGCCGAACCGGCCAGAAAGTACTTTCAAGAGCGCGGCATTTCGGCCGAGAGTATCGAACGCTTCCGACTAGGCTTCGCTCCTCTGGATCGCGACTGGATCCTCAAGCGGGCCGGCGGCAGTTCCAAACGGGCAAAGGTCCTGGAGACGATCGGCGTGCTTCGCCGTTCCTCCGCAGGCGGCAGTCTTTACGAATTCTTCCGTGGCCGCGGATTGTTCGCCATTCGCGATGCCCAAGGCCGGCCGGTAGGAATGGGCGGTCGCTTGCTCCCGGGCGTCGAGTCCTTTCTGCCGGGCAAGTACGTCAACTCGCCGGAAACCCCTTTGTTCCGCAAGAGCCATCTGCTCTATGGCCTCGATCTGGCCAAGGAGGCCATCCATAAGAGCAAGAACAAAACGGCCCTCGTGATGGAGGGCTATACCGACGTCATCATCGCCCATCAGTTCGGCTTCAACAATGCCGTGGCCGTGCTTGGTGTGGCGTTGGGCGAAACCCATATCAAAATCTTGAAGCGATTCGTCGACCGCATCATCCTCGTACTCGACGGCGACGAAGCGGGCCAGAAGCGGACCAACGAAGTCTTGGCACTCTTCGTCGCCCAGCAGGTCGATTTGCGGATTCTCACGCTGCCCGACGATCTCGACCCGTGCGATTTCCTCCAGCAGCGCGGGGCCGAGGCCTTTGCCCAACTACTGGCCACGGGCACCGTCGATGCGCTGGACCATGCCTTCCGTTCGGCCACCCGCGGGCTGGACCTGGATCGCGACATCCACGGCGCCAGCCAGGCCCTGGAGCGGCTGATCGAGATCCTGGCCAAGGCCCCGCGACTGCGGCCCGATACGACCAGCGAAGATCGCCTGCGGGAAGAGAAATTCCTGCAGCGGTTCGCCGCCTTGTTTCGCGTGAGCGAGACCGAAGTCCGCCGCCGCCTGACGGCCCTGCGGCGCCGCATGCAAGACAAAGGTCCCACGATGGCAATGGCGGCCCCTGTGTCCCCCGAACCCGCCTGGCGGCCCGGCGAGACAATCGACGCTTATGAGCGCGAGTTCGCCGAGTTGCTTGTCGTTTACCCCGATACGTGGCTCGCGGCCCGCGCGGCGATTGCCCTCACGGCGCTCACTTCGTCCGCGCTGCGGCGGATATATGAAACAGGATGCCGGCTCTTGGACGTCGGCGTGCTGCCCGATTTTGACCGGCTAATCCTCGAATTCGACGACCCCTCGCTGAAAAGCCTGCTGGTCGATCTCGACGAACAGGGCCGCGCCAAAGGCAGCCGAATGGCCGAGCCGGCCGAATTGTTGAAGGAACTATTCAAGGCCTTTCAAAGAAGGGAGGTGGAGAAGCAGCAGCCCGGCCAGTTGGTTGCGCTGCGTGGACAAAACCTGGACAATGACCAGGAGATTGACCTGCTGAGGAAAATCGTGCAGCAGGAAAAAAGCCGGCAGGGTATTTCTGATCCCATGGAAGGGTGATGATGCTCTGGCACGGGCGGTCCCTTGCTCCGGAGGACTTAGACCTTAGAGCTTAGAACTTAGAAATTCACTAAGACCTAAGACCTAAGAACTCCACCCGCACCCGCGCGGTTAAGCAAGGCCTGATCGCAACATGGACGCAAACACCCAGACGCCGCTACGGCGTGAAAGGAGTAGCGAGGTGGACCACTTTGATAAGGATTTGCAGGAACTGATCGCGAAGGGCAAGAACCAAGGTTATTTGACGTACGACGAGGTCAACGAATATCTGCCCGACGAGGAAGTCAATCCCGACAAGCTCGACAACCTTCTCATCGCCTTGGAGGAAGAAGGCATTGATCTGGTCAACGAAGCCCCGATGCCGGAGTTCTTCGACATTGCCCAGCAAGCCGACCCCCACGAACCGCTGGAAGAGCATTTGCACGACGGCGAGATCCCCGGCAGCGCGGCCGAGGCCTTGCCGCCGCCGCCGGACGTGAGCAAATGGAGCAGCGATCCGATCCGCATGTATCTCTCGCAGATGGCGGAGATTCCGCTTCTGAAGCGGGAGGAAGAGATCGCCCTGGCCAAGAAGATCGAAGTCACCCGCAAGCGCTTCCGCCGTACCGTGATCGGTTGCAATCTGGCGATGCGCAACACGCTGGCCACGCTCGTCAAAGTCCACAGCGGGTTCCTGCCTTTCGACCGCACAATCAAGGTCTCCCTCACCGAGCGGCTCACCAAGGAGCAGATTTCCGCCCGCATGCCGCACAACCTCAAGACGCTCACCCACCTGGCCGATGCAAATCACGGCGACTTCTACAAGTTGCTCAACCGCCGCACGTCGGAAGCCGAGCGTCTGGAGGCCCGCAAGCGTTTCATCCGTCGCCGCCGCAAGATGCTCACCCTGATCGAAGAACTCAGCCTGCGGACCCGCCGCGTCCAGGCGATGATGCGGCAGATGGAAGAATCGCTCACCCGCATGGACCAGATCCGCGCGCAGCTTCGCGCCTTGCCCGAGACCCCCGAGAACCGGGACCGCCGGGCGAACCTCCGCCGCGAACTTCGCGACCTGATGATCGACACCCAGGAGACACCTAAGAGCCTGCGAAATCGCAGCGAAGTGATGCGCCGCCAGTACCAGGACTACGAGTCGGTCAAACGCGAGTTGTCCGGCGGAAACCTGCGACTGGTCGTCTCGATTGCCAAGAAGTACCGCAATCGGGGCTTGAGCTTCCTCGACCTCATCCAGGAAGGCAACACCGGCTTGATGCGGGCCGTCGACAAGTACGAGTATCGCCGCGGCTACAAGTTTTCGACCTATGCTACCTGGTGGATCCGCCAGGCCATCACCCGGGCGATCGCCGACCAGGCCCGCACGATCCGCATCCCCGTCCACATGATTGACGTGCTCAGCAAGCTGCGAAACGTGTCGAAACGCCTCCTCCAAGAGCTGGGTCGCGAACCCTCTATGGAGGAGTTGGCCATGGCCGCGGACCTGGGAATCGACGAAGTTCGTCGCGTTTTGAGCATGGGCCGGCATCCGGTAAGCCTTGACCGGCCGGTCGGAGAGAGCGAAGATAGTTGTTTCGGCGAGTTCATCGAAGACGGTGGCTTGCCTCGCCCCGACAAGGCGGCTGGAAATGAACTGTTGCGTGAAAAGATCGACGCCCTGCTCAAGACTCTTACGTACCGCGAGCGCGAAATCATTCGCCTCCGCTACGGCCTGGGCGACGGCTATACCTATACCCTGGAAGAGGTGGGGCGGATTTTCAAGGTCACCCGCGAGCGGGTCCGCCAAATCGAAGCCAAGGCCGTCAAGAAGCTGCAGCACCCGGTGCGCAGCCAGCAGTTGGCCGGTTTCCTGGAGCGGGCTGCATAACTCCTACTCCCCTCTCCCGTACTCGGGAGAGGGCGGGCACCATGTCGGGCACCATGTACCCATGGTCGTGGTCGGGGTGAGGGCGGTTGGTTGCACTAGCTGCTTTGCCTCCTGTCAGTTCCACAGTCGGTTGGATCGGTTGGATCGGTCGGATCAGTCCGATCGGTCCGATCTTTTCCCGGCACATTCCGCGAGCCGTGGTGGGTTCCACCGCGGCTCGCTTTGTTTTTATACCATCCTTCACCGAGTGAATACCCATGTCAGCATCCACAGTCAGTCTCGACGTCCTGCGAACTTTACATCGCATTCATAAACAACTGACCGATCTCAAGGATCGCCGCGATCGCGGCCCCCGACAGATTCGTGCCGGCGAGGCGCAGATCAAGCAGCGCGAGGACGAATTGAACAAGCTTCGAGAAGAGCTGAAGGCGATGCGGAAGAACATCGATCAACAGCAACTCCAGATGAAGAGCAACGAGCAGAAGATCAAGGAACTCGACACCAAGCTCAACCAGGCTGCCAGCAATCGCGAGTATCAGATTCTCAAGGACCAGATTGCCGCCGACAAGATGGCCAACAGCGTGCTGGAGGACGAGATCATCGAAATGATGGAGCAGGTCGACGCCTTCCAGTCCAAGATCGTCGCGGCGGAAGGCGTGCTCAAGACGACGCAGGAAAAGGTTGCCTCCAGCCGGAAGTCGGTTGAGGCCCAAGCCGCCTCGATCGAAGGCGACATCGTGCGTCTCGAAGCCGAGTTGAAGCAGTCCGAAGCGGAATTGCCGGAGGGGATTCGCGACAACTATCTACGCAGGGCCCGGCAGAACGGCGAGGACGCCCTGGCCGAGGTCGTCGACGGTGCCTGCGGCGGTTGCTGTCAGCAGATTCCCCTGAACGTGCAAGCCAACATTCGCATGTTGCTGCCTAGCTTCTGCCGGTCCTGTGGGCGGCTGCTGTATTTTGCGGAGGAGAAGTAGGCGTCAACCCCGCGCCTCCGCAATCAACTCCGCCGCCCCTTGCCCGAGCAACACGTCCGCCACGCTGCGGCCGAGCGATACCGCTTCGTCCGCCGGGCCGGTCTGCGTGGCCTCAAGCTTCCGCGTGCCGGTCGGATTGAGGACGCGGCCGGTGAGAACAAGTTGCTCGCCCTCGAACCACCCCCAGGCGGCAATGGGGGCCATGCAGCCGCCATGCAACACGGCAAGCATCGCCCGCTCGGCCTTCACGGCGGCATATGTGGGCGGGTGATCCAGGCAGGCCAGGGCCTCACGCGCGGCCGCGTCATCGGCCCGAGCCTCGATCCCCAATGCCCCTTGGCCCACGGCGGGAAGCATCAGCTCCAGCGGCAGGATTTGCGTAATGTGCTTCGTCAACCCCAGGCGTTCGAGGCCCGCTTGGGCCAGGATAATGGCGTCGTAATTCCCATCGCGCAACTTCCGCACGCGGGTGTCGACATTGCCGCGAATGTCGCGCATTTCCAGATCGGGGCGGTGGTTGAGCAACTGCGCCCGGCGGCGGAGGCTGCCGGTTCCCACCACGGCACCCGGCGGCAAGAGTTCCAGGGAGTCGAAGCGAGCCGAGACGAGCACGTCGGCCACCGGGGCCCGCTCCGGTACGGCCGCCAAGGCCAGCCCCGGCACACTTTCCGTCGGCAGATCCTTCAGACTGTGGACCGCCAGATCGATCCGCCCGTCCAGCAATTCGCGTTGGATCTCTTTCGTGAAAATGCCCGTGCCGGTGATGGGACCGGCGGTGGTCTGCTGTTGATCGCCACCGGTGGTGATCTGGATCAGTTCGATTTCCAGGCCGCGTTGGCGAAGTTGCGCCGTCACCCAGTTGGCTTGCCACTGGGCCAACAGGCTCGCGCGGGTACCTAAACGAAGTCGCATCAATCGGTCGCCTTCATTCTTTCCAAGTCCTTCTGCGGCATCACGAGCCCGCAGCTTACCAGGTATTGGATCGCTTCTTCAATCGTGATGTTCAGGTCGATGGCCTCCCGTTTCAAGACCGTCAATGAGTAGCCCGACACCGGCATGGGCGACGAAGGGATGAACACGCCCAACACCGCATCGTTGGCGGCGGCGCGAATATCGCTTAGGCCGTCGCTCGTGACGAAGGCGATGCTCCACATGCCGGGCCGCGGGAATTCTACGGCCACGACCCGCTTGAATTGAATTTGCTTCTCACTGAAAAAGAAATCGCAGACCTGTTTCACCGCCTTGTAAACGCTGCGAACCAAGGGCAGCCGCTGGATGGCCAGATCGAAGCGATCGCCCAAGAACCCGCCGATGCCGGCTGCCATGAACTTGCCGAGGATGTAGACCAACAAGATGAAAATCGCCAGGAAACAGGGGATGGCGTAGTGAGGCTGCAAATACGTGACCTCGACGTAACGCTCATAAATCCCCTTGGCCGTGCGCGGAATCGGCTCGCTATCGGCGTTGTTCTGTACGCGTTCGTAGACCGATAGAGGCACGAAGTGACCGTCGCTCAACTCCTGGTAAGGAATGCCGTTGAGGGTGGCAATCCGCTTGGTTTCGTCGCTGATCGGCAGGCCTTCGCGGATCTCGCCGCTGAGGCACCAGACAATTGCCTCGCGGACGCCGATATTGACCGGTTCCAGCAAATACATCCGCGTGGTATTAACGACCCACAGCAGGATCACGACCGTCAATAACGGCGGGGCCAACACCCCCAGGCCGCGAATCACGGCCGAACGGAAGGGGTGGGCTTTTTTTACGTCTGTGACTTTCGAATCAGGAGGTGGCATCCACTTGCAACTTTCGTCAGTTGGGTGGGCTTTAGCCCACCTTCACGTGTAGGCAGGCTCAAGCCCACCCTACGAAGAGCCATCTGCGCGGGCGGCAACCACCACGGCAACCGCTGCGGCCCCCGATTGCTTCAGCAATCGCGCGACTTCACTGCACGTTGCGCCCGTGGTGAGGATATCATCGACCAGCAATAAACGCGAGCCCTGCCAGCGTTTTCGGTCCGACCGGCGGAGGCGGAAAGCCCCTCGGACATTGCGGAACCGCTCGCGCGGCAGCAGGTCTTTCTGAGGACCAGTATAACGGCAACGGACCAACGTGCGCACCACCGGCACCCCCAACTTTCTCCCCAGACGATCGGCCAGAAGTTCCGGACTGTTGACACCGCGGAGAAGTCGCTTGACCCAATGCATGGGAACCGGCAGCACGGCATCGGCACGAAATTTGGCCAGCTTTTCTCCTAACCGCTGGGCCAACAGCCGGCCAATCGTCAGCGAAAGGGCTTCCGCGGAAAGACGCTTCGTCTTCAGCACCAGTTCCCGCAAGGCCCCTTGATAGCGACCCAACGGATAAACGGCGTCGAATTTCAATGAAAAATCCTTGCAAGCCGGGCAGCGTTCGGCCGGGACGAGTTCTTCCGGCAAGACTGCCCCACAACGGTCGCAGCAGGCGCCGAGTTCCGGCGCGATGGCCTGCGTGCATTTCAGACAAAGGCAGATTTCGGCCCGTGGGGGAAGATCATCATCGCAGCGCAGGCAACGCGGCGGCAGGGCCAGATTGAGCAGGCCCCGGCCAAGGTCTTGCACGGCGGGCCAAATTCGTACCACGGAATTCATTCCGTCATTCTACACCTTTTTGGGATCGTCATTCAACGTTTGGATCGCGGTAATCCATGGCCGATTTTCTCCACGGCCGTAAAATCTTTTGCAATTGGGTTCATGCGGCCAATCGCCGCGGTTCGGCCGCCTCGAGCGGTGGCGGAGCGGTCGACACGATGGGCGTCTCGACGTTCTCGCGGAGAATGCCGGCCTGAACGTACATCGGCCGGATCGCCTTCCGGAAGCTTGGCAACAGTGCCGTGAAGATCGCCGAGGCGGTGAGGCAGATCGCGCCGAACGTCAAGAAGGTAGCCGAGATGCCGATCCTGCCGGCCAGCGCGCCGGAGAGCAAACTCCCCAGCGGCCCCATGCCGAAGAAAGCCATCGTGTAAAAACTCATGACGCGGCCCCTCTTTTCTTCCTCGACGATCGTTTGCAGCACGGCATTGCTGGCGGCCATCTGGGCCAACATGGCAAAGCCGGTCGCCAGCAGGAGGACGAGCGACACCGCCAGTGAATGCGAGAGCGAGAGCCCGGCCAGTCCCAGGCCGAACGCGGCGGTCGCCGCGGCGATCACCCGCCCCAGGCCGATGACGCTCTTCCGCGCGGCCAGGAAGAGGCATGCCGCCAAGGCCCCGGCGCCCAGTGCCGCGGTGAGCAGTCCGAGCGTATACGGACCGCCGTGAAGTACTTGCGTGGCCAGCAGCGGCATGAGCACCGTCAGCGGCGCCGACATCATGCTCACGATGCCCAGCAGGAGCAGGATCGTGCGGATCGGCATCGAGCCGGCGATATAATCCAGACCCTCGCTCAGTCCCGCCACGATGCCGGCATCCGCTGCCTTTCGGGCAACCGGCTGCACCCGCATCGCCAGCAGCGAGGCCAGGACCGCCAGGTAGCTCAGGCCGTTCAGCAAAAAGCAAGGCCACTCGCCGCACAGCCCGATCACGATGCCGGCCACGGCCGGGCCGAGCAGTCGCGCGCCGCTGAAGACCGACGAATTGATGGCGACCGCGTTGCCCAGATCGTCGTGGCTGCCGACCATCTCGATGACGAAAGACTGCCGGGCCGTGCAATCGAAAGCACTGACCACTCCCAAGAACGCACCCAGGACGAGAATCTGCCAGACGCTGATCACGCCCGTCACGGTCAAGGCCATCAGGGCGAAGGCCTGGATCATCATCAAGGTTTGTGTGGCGAGCACCGTGCGGTGGCGCCGCCAGCGATCAGTGAGCACGCCGGCCAGCGGGAGGATGAGGGCCGCGGGGATTTGTGCAGTGAAGTCGGCCACGCCCAGCAGGAGCGACGAGTTGCTCAAACGGTAGACGAGCCATACCGTGGCAATCTGCTGCATCCAGGTGCCGATTACGGAGATCCCCTGGCCGACGACGAAGAGGCGGAAATTCCGATGACCCAGCGCCCGGCCCATGGCCGGGAGCCGGGAAACATTCTTGATCGGGTCGTCCTCGCCTGCTGACATCATCCTGCTGCTGATCTTCGCGACAATCTCGCTGCGACTTTAGGAGGCGGATTATCGCGAAGATCGGCGCCGGCGACAAGGGCAATCCCCAAACAACAGTTATTCTTCGGCCCCTTCCTTTTTCGCCACCGCCTCGCGCGGCGCCAACGGCATCAGCCGCTGGACGACGACCGCCTCCAGGGCCGGATCGTTCTCCAGCGTGGGCATCAGTTCCAAGGCCACTCCGGGAAACCACTCATGGCATTGGGCCAGGATGTTCGGGATATCGATGCCGACGTGCTGCCCTTGGAAAAGAAAGTAGGGCATGACCACGATGCGATCCACGCCGCGCGAAGCCAATTCGGCAACCTGATCCTGGATGTTCGGCCGCAGCAGGGCGAAGAAGGCCGGCAAGACGTTGCTCATGCCCAGCCGTGCCGCGATCCGGCCCACCATGGCGATGAAGCCATCGTTGGCCGCCCGCAAGGGACTGCCGTGACAAACGATGATCAGACCCGTGGTTTCGGAAATTGACGCCATGTTGATGACTCACCGGACTCCCGTGGGGACATGACCAAAGAACAAGTAAAGCGCGATGAAAGTAACGAAAACGATTACCGATATTACGCGGTAATCGCCCAGGCCTCGGCCGGCCGTCGTGCGCCGCAAAGGTTCCCTCCAATTGTCCCAGACCAGGGGCTTTGCTTCGGGTTTCAGTTCCTCTGGGCGAAGATGCGAAACGACAACCATCGTGCCGAGGCAGATGACGCAAACGTAGAACGACATCAACATGGAAGTTATTCCGATTCCCATCAGCGACTGGTGCCAATCGTCGAGCGCCTTGTACCATCCCATGGGTGGTTCGTACCAGTGCAGCCGCCCCGCAAACCAGTCGCATTCCCGCAATCCCTTTTCGAACTGGTTATGGGCGAATTTCTTGAAGAAGTCGATGCCGAACATGATCAGCCCCAGTACGGTGCCGCCGAGCATGGTGATGAAGGCGGCCACGCCCGTTGCGCGCTTCCAAAATACGCCCAACAGAAAGACGGCGGTGATCGGACCGGAGATCGAACAAATCAGATCGGTGAGCACCTGAAAAACAGTATCGTTCTGTCCGAAAATCGGCGAGGAAACAATGGCCAGGAGCGTGCCCGCAACCGTGGTGATTCTCCCCACCAGCACCAATTGATGATCGCCGGTCTTGGGCCGGTAACGCTGCACGATGTCGTAGGCAAAGAGCGTGGCCGCGGAGTTCAGCGCGGCGGAACAGGTTTGCATGGCGGCCGCGAGCATCGCCGCCGTCACCAAACCCTTCAGGCCCCAGGGCAGCAAATGCGTGACCATGAACGTGTAGGCATCCTTCGCCGCGTCCGGGGCAGCACCCTGGAGGACTGGACTTCCTTTCTGAACCAAGGCTACGCACATCACGCCGGGAAGCACGAAGAGGAACACCGGAAGGATTTTCAGGAAGGCGCAAAACAACGGGCCGAGCCGGGCGTTCCGTTCATCTTTGGCGGCCAGCACCCGCTGCACGATCGTTTGATCGCAGCACCAATACCAAATGCCGATTACCGGATAACCGAGCAAGATCCCCAGCCACGGCTGTTTGCTGGGGTCGGACGGACCGCGGAGGACGGAAAGGAAGTTCGCCGTCGACCAGTTGCAGGCGATGTCCTTATCGGCCGCGCCGGCCAGCGGGTGCGGATAGGCGGCGAGCGTGGCTTTCATCGCTTCCCAACCGCCCACGTAGTGGTAGCCTACGGCAGTGATGCAAACCGCGCCGATGAGGAGCAGGACCGTTTGAATGCTCTCGGTCCACACCACCGCCAGCAGGCCGCCGACCATCGTGTAGACGCCGGTGAGAACGCCGAGCACGATGATGAAGAACATCATCGAGTCGATGCCGAAGATCGTCGCCCCCAACTTGATGCCGAGGATGCCTCTGAGCACCAGGGCCGCCGTATACAGCGCCACGCCGATGTGGATCACGATCGCCGAGAACAACGACACCACCGTCAGGCAGTCCCGGCAGTGGCGGTTGTAGCGGCGCTCGAGGAAATCGGGCAACGTGGCCACCCGCGAGCGGAGGTAAAGCGGCGCGAAAAACAACGAGAGCAAGATCAGCGTGAAGCCGGCCATCCACTCGAAGTTTCCGTAGACCATGCCGTACTTGTAGGCCGTTTCGGCGAAGCTCACGAGGTGTACGGTCGAGATGTTGGCGGCGAACATGGCCAGCCCGATCACCGGCCAACGGAGCGTATTGCCGGCCAGGAAATAATGACTTCCCTCGCCGCCCGACTTCTTGCAATGCGCGCCCGCAAAGCATCCCAGCCCGACGACGCCGACAAGGTAGATCAGCACGATGGCCAAATCGAACCATCCGAGTTGCAAAGACATGCCCGTTGCCCGTTGTAGAGAGACCTGGTCCCAGCGTCGCCCCTTGGCGGCTTGCGCCGCATCAAGTCGCATTGAATTATTTTACCAGGAACTTCTTGCGCCGGAAGAGGTGGCAGCAGTCTGCATCATGCCGCCTTTCGCCGGATCAGCGGGGCATCGGCGGGCAATACGTCGCGACCCGGAGTACCGGGTGCCCCGGCCGCGAGATCGATGCCGGAATCTTGCACCCTCTCGCCCGGCTGCTCGTCAGGAAGCGTCTTCGGCCGCATGTCGGGCAGAAGTTGCAAGAGGCTGGGCATGACCATGCAACTCAATAGGCAGCAAGCCATGCCCAGCGTGAGCACGCGCCCCAGGCTGTGCAGGCCGCGATGCGAGGCGATCATCAGCGCGCCGAAGCCGACGATGTTCATCAGTGTATTGATCACCAGCGCCGCGGAAGTCGACGGGTTCATGCGGTAGGGATGCGGTTCGCGCAGATAGTCGTGAACGATTTGCACGCCCGTATCGACCCCGATTCCCAGGATCAGCGGCAAGACGATCATGTTGGCCGGATTGAGCGGGATGCCCAGCAGACCCATCAGGCCGAAAAGCTGCAATTTCGACGTGACCAGCGGCAAGAGGGCCAAGAGCGTCATGCGGATGCTGCGGAAGTCGAGCCAGACCACCACGATCACGATCATCACGCCGTAGAAGGCGCCCTTCTCGTAACCCCAAATCATCTCCCGTTCCGATTCGTAGACTTGCACCGGATTGCCCGTCACGACCGTATCGATGGCCGGATTCACCTGATGCAGTTTGGCATCGACGGCCCGCAATTGGCGGACGAACTCCGCCATCTCGGTCATATTCCAGATGTCGGCCTTGGTGTGAATTTGCAGGCAATAATACCCGCTGCGGCCGACAAAGCGGGCCACGAGACCTTCGGGAAAGTCGGTCAGGGCCGGCGGCTCGGGATTCGATATGCTCCGCAAGGCATCCAGGGCCCGCAGCATGTCGGCAGCCAGATTGTTTTGGAAGCTGTTCAGCCGCCGGAAATACTCCGCCGGCGGCAGGCTGTGCACCAGGTCGCGAATGCCGCGCAATTGACGAACCTCGGACGATCTTCCCATGGCCGTCATCACGTTTTCCAGTTTGGCCAGCGACTGGTCCAACTGGAACGGCGGCACGACCGGAATTGCCGCGTCCATTTTCGGCAACCGCGCATTGGCAAGACAATCGTGGATATGTTGGATCAACGGCTGCTTCCGTGTCACGTTCTCCGGCACGTAGGAACCGATCTCCTCCACCGTGTCGACCATGGGACAAAGCCGGCGATCGGAATACATGGCTTTCCGCTGCATCAGTTCTTCGCGGCTCTTCGCCATCACCACCGCGAACGAGGCCCCGCAATCGCTCGCCAACAGTCTCTTTTCCAGTTTCACGCTCTCCAGCCCTTCGGCCTGAAGATTGAGCAGATTGTGGTCGTACCAGAGCTGCTTCAGCCCGAGGCAGACCAGGACCGTAAAAACGGCATAGCCGGCCACCACTAGTCTTGGCCGATTGACCAAAGGCCGGAAACAGGCGTAGACGTCCAGCGGCGCCGGCATGCGCCAAGGCGGCCGATCGGCATCGGACCAGTGGATCAAGGCGGGCAGGGTGGTGAGCGCGGCCACCCAGCACAACAAGATGCCGCCGCCGGCAATGATGCCCAACTCGGCGATGCCCGGAAAATCGCTCAGGCCGATGGAAAAGAAGGCCAGTGCCGTGGCGACGGCGCTCGTGGTCACGCCCGGCCCGATGCTGCGGGTGGTTGCCAGCAAGGCCTCGAAGGTCGACATCTTTTCGCCCCGATAGCGCAGGTATTGGGCGATGTGGTAGACGCCGTAATCGCTTCCCAGGCCGATCACGATCGTGGCGAACGCGCTGCTGAGGATGTTCAAGTGCCCGACAGTCAGGAGGATATAGCCGAAGGCCCAGCCCATGGGCACCAGCAACGCCACCAAGGCCATCACGGGATGCCGCACGCAACCGAAGCCGGCCACGTACAGCAGGGCCACGCCGATGAACGACAACACGCCGGCTTGGGCCATGGCCATCTGGCTCGATTCCATCTCGTCGTTTTCCATGACCGGCAGGCCCGTCAAACCGACCCAGGCCTCGGGGTGCCCGCTCTTCGTATCGCCGACGATCTGCCGCAACTCGGCCAGGCCGTCGGAGTATTCGGCGAAGCTGCCGTTCTTTTCGTTCTTGACCAGGCAGAGCGCCAGCAATCCCACGTGGCCATCGTTGAGCAACTTGTAACCGGCACCCAGCCCGGCGCCCTGCATGGCCACCAGGCTGGACATTTCCGGGAAAGGCGACTGGTACGGGCCGGACTGGCTGAGGGCCGCCTTGAGGATCTCCAGCGACTTGCTCTGCTGCTCCTGCGCGGCGGCGAACGAGGCGTCCGGGGCTCGCGCTTGCCGGTAGCGGCGATCTCCCCGATCGAACTGCTCGGCGAACCAGGTGATTTGCCCACCCACGTTCAGCGAGGCGAGGTCGCCTTGCAGCAGGCCCTGCGACTGGCCGAGGAAACCGTTGATCTGCTGCAGGAACTCCGGGCTGACTTGATCGCTGAAAAGGCTCTTGGACTTCAGCTTGGCGACGTTGATCTTGTGAAAGATCGAGCGGAACAGTTTGGGCTGGCTATTGAGTTTTTCGGCAAGTTGGTCGAGGATTGGCGGCACGGCGGCGGGGTCGTCGCTATGGACCACGACGGTCACGTCGTCCGGTTCGCCGAACTCTTGCGTATATTCGGCCCAGTGGCGGTTGTTTTCGCTGTTGGGATTGAGCAAGTCCGAGCGGCTGGTGCGGAAGCCCAGGCTGAGTTGCGCCCCCGTGAGCGAGAGGGCGACGAAGAGCGCAGAGATGATGATGACGGAAATGGGGAAGCGCGCGACGAGCACGGTCAAGAGCTTCAGCGACTGTCCCACGAGCGAGCCGTCCCCATTTGAAGGCGGCGTCTGCGGCTTCCCTTCCGCGGACATAAACTCAGTTCCAGCAAGGAGATAGGACCGGACTAAACAACGCGTCCCCGGCGGGCGGCACGTGGAATCAGCCCCGTGCCCCCCAACAGAGATGGCGGATTCTAGTGCTTGCATTGCGCCACGGCAAGAGGAATCTCGGCGCGAGGCAAGGAGCTCCATGCAAGAACTAAGTTCCCGCTGCCTCTCCTGGTCCGGCAAAATTTGTCGTAAGTGCTTTTCCATCATGCGTTTCAGCAGGGTGGAACTCGTTCACGTGGTCCAGCACGGTGTGGTCCGAAATCGGGGTCTTCGCTTTCTCCCCATCTCCCCATCTCCCCATCTTGGCGTCTCGGCGTCTCCCCTCCCGCCTTCCTCCTTCATTCCGGCATTCAACAAAAAAATCCTGGTCTATCACGGTGTGGTCCAAATTCGCCTCCTCCATCGGTCATTTTTCTGCATTCTTCGTGGAAAACCCTGGTAAAAACTGTATTCAGCGGCTTTCTCGGCCGGGCAACGTCATCGACCGTCTCGGCCAAATTGGGGGTACTGGTTTTGGCTGAAAATCGCGATTCGATCCCCTACAATCGGGGCCATGCGCCAAGCAAATAATTTCGCAAACTTTCCGCATAGCCTCTGCGCGAGGGAGTCTATTAGTGATGATTAGCGTTCATCAGTGTTCCCTCCTTCGCTCGCCTTTCATTTTTCTGTCTCTGCCTGAACATTGCCTGTCGCGTGTCCAGGCCGGTGGCTTGGCCGGAGCAGGCGGCGTTTCCTGCCCCGGACTGCGCGACGCGACTGACCGGCCGCGTCGCAGAAGCGAATTTTCAAAGAGCAAAAAAGCGTATCAAGACGTTACTCGTCGTAACTATCCACGCTAATAAGTACGTTTTAGCCGGCGAGTTTACACAGTTCGCGTTGCGGATTTCCGGCGAATCCCGTCTCCCGCAACCCGGCCGGGCCCACTTTTCCCGAGAGATTCCACAACTTCTTGCCGGCGAGATAATCTTGCCGAAAGTTGGAAATGCGCTCAGGGAATTCGGGGGCCAGGAAGTCCGATTGCAGCTCCCCTTGCATCCCTCATCCTTCATCCCTCATCCTTCATCCCTCATCCTTCATCCCTCATCCCTCATCCTTCATCCCTCATCCTTCATCCTTCATCCCTCATCCTTCATCCCTCATCCTTCATCCCTCATCCTTCATCCCTCATCCTTCATCCTTCATCCCTCATCTCTCATCCCTCATCCCTCATCCCTCATCCTTCATCCCTCAAGGCTACTGCGCATGAACAGACAGAGCGGCCGCGGGCGGGCCACAATAAGTGGCCAATTTCTCCGCCGCGGCAAGCTAGAGAACTGTTCGTACTATGCATGGGGGAGTTGTCATTAGTGAAAGGTGGTCGTTTGCACGGTGCGCTCTGTTAGTCTTTTGTTAATCGCCATGAAACGCTTGACAGATTCGCAGGAAGGATCATACTCTGTGGCTGCTTCCAAGAATCTGCAACAGGAGTTCGTGTCGTCGAGCAAGCAACAACCAAGCAATCGTGCCATTCACGGTTCGCGCATTCGGGAGATGTTGTCATGTTCACGGTTCGTTCCAGGAAAAGTTTTTTCTCTCGCTTCAATCCATTCGGCGGCCGCAAGCAGAAACCGGCGCCAACGTGCAAGGCCCGCAAGTCCCTGCGGCCGATCGAGTCCCGCCGGATGTCGGTCGAGCCCCTGGAACACAGGAATCTGCTCAGCATCGACCTCTCCTCGTTGCCACATCAGTGTGGGGTGGTGCCGAAATTTTCAACGGGGAAATGAAATAAAGGCGTGGAGTAATTGCCTCTCCGACAGCGGTTAGACCGCAAAGGAGTTAGGCATGTTTTGGAAGAGATCAGAGCCGGAGCAGACGCTGGCCGCGGAGCGAGGGCGTAGCCCGAGCGACGCGGCCAGCGTCTGCGGCGGCGCGGGGGAGGCCACCCCCGCGGCCGCCGTGGACTGTGCCCAGGTTTTTGCACCTGCGGAAATCACTCCACCCCTTACCGCCGCCGCAGTCGTGGACCAGGCCTCGGCCGGTGCGCCGCCAGCGCCCCAGGCTGACGCCTTCGCGGGCGGAGAGCCGCCGCCCGAAGAGCCTTTCGAGGAGATCCGCAAGCGCCTTCTGGCCGGCCCGCGCAAGAGCAAGGGCCGCCGCCTGGTCAAGCCCGAGGAGTCGCCGCAACCGGCAATGACGCCCGAGCAGCGTCTTCTGATCCTCGACACGTGGCAGCGGAGCGGCCTGCCGGCGGGCGATTTCGCCCCGCTGGTCGGCCTCTCCAAGCACACGCTCTACAGTTGGAAAAAGCGCTTTGAGGAGTCGGGCCCGGCCGGGCTGATGGATCAGCAGCGCGGTGGGCCCAAGGGCAGCCGCGTGCACGAGCTGACCAAGCGGACGATCCTCATGCTCAAGCAGGCCAACCCGGAGTGGGGTTGCCAGCGGATCAGCGACATGCTGCTCCGCGGTCCGGCCTTGCCGGCCTCGCCGGGAGCCGTCTCCCGCGTGCTGCACGAGGCGGGCTACCAGGTGGAAGAAGTCGCCACCCACCCCCACCCCGACAAGCAGCGGGAGTTCGAGCGGGCGACGCCCAATCAGCTCTGGCAGACGGACCTCTTCACCTTCGTGCTCAAGCGGCAGAACCGCCGGGTCTACATGGTGGCCTTCATGGACGACCACAGCCGCTTCATCACCGGCTACGGGATCCATGCCAGCCAGTCGGCGGCTTTGGTGCTGGAGGTAGTGCGGGCGGCGATCGTGGCCTACGGCACGCCGCAGGAGATCCTGACGGACAACGGCAGCCAGTACGTCACCTGGCGGGGGACCAGCGCCTTCCACCGCGAGATGGACAAGCGCGGCATCAAGCACCTCGTGGCCAGGCCGCAGCGGCCGCAGACCCTGGGCAAGATCGAGCGCTTCTGGGGCACGCTCTGGCGGGAGTGCGTCGAGACGTCGGTGTTCTTCGACCTGGACGACGCACGGCGGCGGATTGGTCACTTCATCGACTATTACAACTTCCAAAGGGTGCACCGGGGAATCGACGGCCTGGTGCCTGCGGACCGCTTCTTCGGCGCCGCCTCCGAAGTCTTGGCCACGCTCCGCGCGCGGGTGGCGGCCAATGCGCTGGAATTGGCCCGCAACGGCGTGCCCAAGGCGCCGTTCTATGTGACGGGGCGGATCGGCGAGCGGGCCTTCAGCGTGCACGCCGAAGGCGAGCGGATGATTCTCAAGCGGGAAGGAGAGGCCCGCACGGAGGTGGATCTCGGCGGGTTGGGGGCGGCGGAATTGCCGCTGATCGACAGCGCGGCGGCAGCGATGCCTGCGGAGATGCCCTTGCCGATCTGTCCCGATGGTTCACCTCAGGGCGACGTGGTGGAGGACGAGGTAGGGCCGGGTGAATCGCCGTTGGATGCGGGACTGCGGCGGCTGGATGCCGGCGCAGAAAACGAGGAGCAAGGGCCGACCGCCGCGGAACTTCGCGAAGGAGGCGCATCATGAGCGCAAGCACAGTATTGGCGGGAAGCAAACCTCCCTCCGCGCCGCGCCCGTGCGGCGGAATGGTCGTCGCAAGAGTCGCCCCGGCATGCGCCCCATGTCGGTCAGCCGTGATGCGCAGCGGGTGGCGGCGGCGATCCTGGAGGTCTTGGCCGGCGTACGGACGCCAACGGAAGCGGCGGCGGCCGTGGGCCTCTCGGTGCCGCGGTATTACCTCTGGGAGCAACGGGCCCTGGAGGGCCTGGTGCGGGCCTGCGAACCGCGGCCGGTGGGGAAAGTGGCCGGGGAGCGGCACCAGATGGTGACGTTGGAGAAGGAAGTCGCCCGCTTGCGGCAGGACTGCGCCCGGCAGCAGGCGCTGGTGCGCGCCGCGCAACGGACGATCGGCCTGGGCGGGGCTCCGCCATCGGCCGCCAAGCCCGCAGGCAAGCCTGGCGTGGGCAGCGGGGCACCCGTTTGCGGGTTGCGGTCGGCGGCAAGCAAAGCCGGCGACGGCGTCGCCCGCAAGGCCAAGCGCAAGCGTCGTCCGGTGGCCCGGGCGCTGAAAGCCGTGGCGGCATTACAGACCTCGCCCGGTGAGAGTGGAAGTCTGGCCGATTCGTCTTCGGCGATCGCGGCCGACATGGTACAACGGAGTATATCGAGTAGTTCATCGGCAACGGTGGAAGCGGCGTCTGCCGTGCCGCCGCAGGCCTGATTCACGGAGGAGAAAAAGCCATGGCCCGACGAGGACGCAAACCGATCGGCACGAATTTGGTGGAACGCCTGGAAGGCTCGGAGCGGGCCAAGGCCCGTTTGAAAGCGATTCTGGAAACGCTCTCCGGTGAGCGGAGCATTCCCGAGGTCTGTGAAGAGTTGGGGATCCATGATTCGATGTTCCACCGGGTGCGCAGCGAGGTGCTGCAGACGGCGCTGGACCGTCTGGAGCCGCGTCCTCTCGGGCGGCCTCCGCTGCCAGGCTCACCGCACGACTTGCGCGTTGCGGACCTGGAAGCCGAAAACCTGCGCTTGCAGTTGGAGTTGAAGGCGGCCGAGGTCCGCCGCGAGTTGGCAGAAGAACTGCCGCGGTTGGCCAAGTCCCCCGAGGTAAATCCGGCTGCGAAGCCGGGGGAAAAAACGACTGCGCGGTCGCGGAAGCGGCATCGCAAGCGCTTACAACAAAACACGAATCACCCCGATCCATGAATGCTTGCAACTGTCAACCCCGAAGCGCGGCTGGCCCGCCCAGCAGCCCCGGCGTGAAGCCGAGCGCGATGCACGCCAGCATGCCGTGGCCTTCGACCACTGGGCCATGCAGCAAGGGGTACGGCAGCGCGTGGCGGCCCAGCAGCTTGGCTTGGCGCCCGGCACCTTGGCCTTCTGGGAACATCGCTGGCACGTGGACTATCTGGAGGCCCGCCCGTTGGGCCGTCCTTGCCATCGCAGCCGCCGGCAACTCCGTAACCAGGCCATCGATTTCATGCGCTACGTGGGAGCGGGCGTGAGCGTGGCCGCTGTGCAAGCCACCTTCCCGGACCTGGCCCGCCGCGAGACCGAAAACCTCCGGAATCGCTTCCGCCGCCTCTGGAAATTAGACCACCAGCGCGCGGTCCACGTTCTCCATTGGCACCACCCGGGAGCGGTGTGGGCCATGGACCATAGCGGCCCACTGCCGGCCATCGATGGCCGCTGGCCGTACCTCCTCGCCGTTCGCGACCTGGCTAGCGGCTGCGAGCTCGCTTGGCTGCCGGTCCTGGATGAAACGGCGGAGACGACGATCAGCGTCTTGCAATGGTTGTTCCTCGAACATGGTCCGCCGTTGGTGCTGAAGTCGGACAACGGTTCGGGATTCATCGCCGAGGCGATGGGCCGCTTCCTGGCTCGCTGGGACGTCCGCCCCCTCTTCTCGCCGCCCTACACGCCGGAGTACAATGGATCGATCGAGGCGGGCAACGGCGCATTGAAGACCCGCACCCACGAGCAAGCGGCCCGCCAGGGCCGCAACGGTCCCTGGACCGCTGACGACGTCGAGGCGGCACGACGCATGGCCAACGAAACGACTTACCCGCGCGGCCCGCTGGGCCCAACACGACAGGAGTGCTTCGGCGCTTCGCCACGGATCACGCTTGAGGCGCGTGCGGCCTTCGGCCGCACCGTCGCGCACGAGCAAACCCAAGAACGCCTGCAGCAAGGCTACCCTTTGGACACGGACCTGGGCCATGCGGCCCAGGCACAAATAGACCGTGCAGCAATCCGCCGCGCTCTCGTCGAGCACGGCTACCTCACTTTCACCCAGAGGTCAATTACTCCATCAATTAAATCTCAAAATTCGTTGAAAATTTCGTAGGCCGCACAGCCTCGATCAGCCGCATCACGTCGGTGGCGGACGCGGCGCAAACGGTGGAAAGCTACCGCTACCTCGGCTTGTCCACGGTGATCGGCGCCATCTTGCCCGAGCCGAACATCGTCGAATCGGTTTCGTTAGATAGTTTTGGCAACGTCGGCCAGATCACTTGGACGCAAGGCGGGACGCTCCAGAGCGACAATACGACGGTTACTGGCGGCACTGCCCTGGTGAACATCGGCTATGGTTATGATGGCGTGGGAGACGTGCTTTGGCGCGGCGACGAGGTGGCCGACCCGTTTGGTCAGGTCGGCAACGGGCTGGACCAGGCTTACTCCTACGACGCGATGCACCGCCTGACGGGCTACACGCAGGGGACGCTGAACGTCAACACGGGCGTGATTTCTAGCCCGACGGCTTCGGGCTCCTGGTCGTTGGATTCCCAGGGCAACCGCTACAACGGAACTGGAGTCTATGCGACGACGTACAACACGGCCGATCAGGCGGCCAACACGTCCTATTCGCCTGGCAGCGGGAACACGACCAGCGTCACATTGGCCGGCAGCGGCCCTGTAGCCGTCACCTACGATGCCTGGGGCCGTGTCGTCAAGACCTACACGCAACTTTCAGGGAGCACCGGCGAAGCGGGTGATTATGGCGACTATGTCTACTCGACCTATCAGTACGATGCTCTGGGTCGGATTATCACGACCACGAACTTTGTGCCCGACGGCGTTGGCGGAGGGCGTATAAGCGGCGGCCAACAAACCTACTACGACGGCTCAAATCCCATTCAGGTCCGCGAACTCGACAACAGCGCTTTGGTGCTCACGAACGTCTGGTCGCCCGCCGACGGCCGCCTGATATTGCGCGACGCCGTGGCGGCGCAGTTGAGTTCAGACATGGGCTTGAGCACGATTCAAGCCAATACGGCCGGCGGGGTGATCCAACGTCTGTATCCGATTACCGACGGCCTGGGCAGCATCGTGGCCGTTGCCGACCCATCTGGCGTCGTCCAGGAGCGTTACGTCTATGACTGCAACGGTCTTCCGCAGGCTGTCAGCGCCAGCTTTGCCAGCTATAACGCCGGCTTTTCGGGCCTCTATGCGCAGCAAACCTTCAGCAGGCTCGGCTGGGACTGGCTGTACGAGGGGCAGCATTGGACGCAAGTACAGCCGAACGGCTGGGCAACCCAGTGGCAAGGGCTGTACGTCACTGCGTCGGGCGTATGGAATGATCCGATGCATGCCCGCGCGTTGCAGCCGAACTTGTACGCCTATGGCGACCCGCATACCAACCCCTACCAGATGAGCGCCTTGGAAACCTTTGGCGCAGACTGTTGCGCCGCCGCTTGCGGGAATTTGCGCGGGGGTCCTGGCGGGCATCTTCACCGGCGGTATCCTCGGGGTTCCGGCATTTTTCGCCGTGGCCTATGGCGGAGCGGTTGGCACGGCAACGGCAATGGGAACCTCGGTCTATGCGGCCAACGGCACTCCAGGGCAGATTGAAAAAGCGGTTGCGATCGGCGGATTGTCGGGTTTCGTCGCGGGTGGAGCGGGAAACCTCGCCGGCCTAGGCGTCCGCGCGGCCTTGTTCGGCGCAGGCATAACCTGCCAGGCCGGGTTTGGGACCGCCGCCGGCTTTGCCATCGGCGCGGCTGAGGGCGCGGCTTTCGGGGCGACACAGGGTTTTGTCGCGCAAGGACTGATCACCGGGAGTCTTTCGGACGCCGTGATGGCCGGCTGGAAGGGCGGCCTCATGGGTGCCGCGATCGGCGGCCCGCTGGGGGCCATTTTCCATCAAGTGTGCTTTACTGCCGGAACGTTGGTGCATAAGGCCAGTGGGGAAAAGGCCATCGAGACGCAGAATGTGGGTCAGCGGGTCCTGACCGTGGGGACGCTGGCGACCGCCCAACTGCCCGGCGATGACCCAACGGAGATCAATCCGGCGATTTACCGTTTGGTCCGTCTTCGGACAACCAAGCCCTTGGGTGGTGGCAGCGTCGTGCATGCTGCGCTGCTCCGTCAGCTTAGCTGGCTTTCCGAAAACCATGTTGTGGAAGGCGGTATGATCCCATTCTGCGTGCCGGAATTGAGCATCGAGGGTCCGGCGTGCGTGTTGGCGATCGAGCCTTGTCCGGAGATTGAGCCCGGGCGCGGCCGCGTGATTACGGGGACGTTCCGCACGACCAATTGCCGCGTCTTGCAGGTTCGTCTTCCGGGCGAGGACCGGCCGTTAGAGCCAACCCCGCCGCACCGTTTCAAGAGCCTGGACCGAAACGACTGGATCCCGGCGGAAGAGCTTCGCATCGGCGAGAATCTGCAAACCAAGGCCGGCCAAGTCGGGGTGGAGTCCGTCGAAGAAAAGCTCGGGCTTTATGAGGTGTATAATGTCCAGATCGAGGTCGAGCACCACTACTTCGTTGGCAAGACGGGCGTTTTGGTGCATAATGCGTGCGAGCGGCAGTTGCTGTTCCCCTTCATGGAGGAGGAAGAGGCGGAGGTTAGCGCATTCAATTTGCCCGATTACCAGACGCAGGGACCTTGGGGCTGGTTCCAGGGCAGCAACTCGCAGGCCGCTTTATGCAGCCGTAGCATGCTGTGCATCTTTGCCATATAGACGCGACTGTTCTGTCGTAACACGGTAGGTGATGAACTGATCCCAGAGGTCGTTGAGGTAGATGGCTCGCAGCGAGAGGATTGCTTGAGCCCCTTCCAACTCCCAACGCATCCCGGCGCGCTCCATGCGGTCCTTCACCAGGTGCTTGCAGGCGCCTTCCGCCACGCCACTGGCAATCGGGTAGCCTGCCGCCAAGTATTCGTCATAGCGCATGTGTTCCTGGTTGTTTTCATAGTACGTAATCGCGGACTCCACGGTGGTCTTGTTCGCCCCCTTCAGCTTGTAGGCCTTCACCAAGGGACGGAGGTTGCGCAGCACGTAACCGACCTTGCCTTGCAGCAGCATGCGCAGATGATGCGTCACGAATTCTCCCGCCTCCGCACTCTCCTCCGCATACAGGCAATGGGCCACCTCCCAGAGCCGTTTCAACGCGTGGAACAGGTCCAGAATCCATATGGCCTCGGGAAACCATTCTGCCGCCAACTTCCACAACTGGCGTTCCCCATCCATGACACAGATGCACGGCTTCTTGTTTGCCGGGTCCCGCCGACAACACTCCATAAGAATCTCGAAGAACAACATCGGTGCGGCGGCCAACACCTCCCCTTCCTTAAACCGGGTCATCTCTGCCCACACATGCTTGTGTTGCGGTTCGGGCCGCTCCCGGGCACGCTTTCGCCGACGCACCTCGTCGATCACGTCTTCGGCAGTACGAGGGAAGCGGGCTTGGGTGTAAACCGATCCCACATACGCCATCTGTTTTTTCCCGGGGCGCTCCCCGCTGCTTTTCTCTTGCCCCGCCAAACGCTCGACCGGAGGCGAAGAAGGCGCCTCTTCCTCGACAGCCGTGATTCCTGCCGTTTCCGCGCCTGCGGCATTTCCTCCCTTTTCTCCCACCCCAGCTTCAGACTCTGCTCGCAACCGCGCCGCCAACGTCCGCCGCATGGGCACACCCTTGCCATCGGCCGTTATCACCAGCAGTTCCTCCTCTTCTTCGGCAGGAGGAACCGCTTCGCCGCGAAAGTCGTCCACGTACTGCGACATCTCGCGACTCATGTGCTCCGCCGTGCGAACACTCACCGTGGTCCCCAACCAGGCACGGAGCGACTCCACCGATCCCCCAAAGGCGTCCTGGATGCACAACCGCTGCAACCAGTCCTCCAGCACATAGGAATTCTCTCCAGCGGGCAATCCCAAGGTCGCGTCCAGGGGCGACCATCCAATCGCTTGGCCTTCCCGAGTCCCGTAGACTCGGCGGCCGATCAGCAATTCCCCGAAAATCGACAAGTACCGCTTCTCATGCGGCTCGGGCAGGCGCACCAACGTCTCCCCTTCCCGTTCTACGGTCTCTCCCCGATCCCCATCCCCATGGGCCTCCACGAAGGACCGTAAAAACTCCAGGCACATGGTCATAGCTCGCGGAAACATCCCGCGTTCCACTTCGTCGAGGCGTCGCCCTTCGCTCAGCGCTTGCTTCAAAAACTCGTGCATCCGCTCAAATTGCTCTTGGGCCTTGAAAATATCCAGTTCTTTTGTTGAAATCATAGTTGGACCTCTGCTAGCAGAATTTGTGGAAACATGAATTACTCACCTGTTAGCATGAGGTCTTTTTCTTCTGCTATCAAGCCCTCCTCCCCCGCCGTAAGTCCTTGTCCTACAATGCTCTTAGCGCTAGAGGAAGGCGAGTCACTGCCGGTTCCAGCCCAGAGGAGGCGAGCCGGAACTGATCACAACGCGAGCACGCGGTGAAACGATCACGTACAATCCCGCAAATTTGCGGCAAGAAATCGCGGCCAGCCATCTGGAAGGCGTTGCTGCGGACATGATGAACGCAGGTGACTACGAGTACGCGGAGTTGGATATAAATGTCACAGAAGGCGTCTGCCCGTATTGCAACAGCGAGGTTCCACGCCTCCTGCAAAGCGGGCGAACGCTGAACGTCAATACACCTGCTGGCGCCGTTCCTGTTCGGCAGGGGTGGGTTGTAGACCCGCCACCGTATCAAGGGACCGCACCACGTTTTTGACGAGGGCAAGAATGATTGTGTACAACCGAAACGCCAACTGGCAGGTACAGTTCACGCAATTGAAGGGGTTCCTCAGTCGCTGGTACGGGGCGTTGTCCTCTACGGACGGAGTTACCAGGACTCAGGTAACGGACCAGCGAATTCCCCCTCCGCTGCGATCACTGTACCAGGTCGCAGGAAACAAGAAAAACCTTACAACGTTCAATCGACTTCTGATGCCCTGGGAGGTGCGATTCGAAGACGGAACGGTCATATTCTGTGAGGAAGCACAGCGCGTTTGTTGGTGGTCTACCCTGACGTCCGAAGAAAACCCTCCAGTTACTCTGCATCAGCATCATGCGCGCGATCGTGTTCAGGTCGAAGATGAGAAGCTTTGTGGGTTTCTTTATCAATTCTGTGTTGCTGAGGCAATTGAAGGCGCTGCTTTGCGGTATCTTCGAGCCGCCTTTTGTGAGCTTCGTGAAATCGAGAGCATCCTCCGCCACTGGATGCCAGCACCGTTGTCGCCCTGGCGTTGGCCAAGGTATCCAACAACTTTCTACTCAACAGAGTATGCACTGGCGAAGGTCACGCCGGGACCCAACGGTACGATGCAGTTTGAGTGTGCGGCGCGGACGTCGTCTCGCCTTTCTTTCATGGAGGCATTCGTATCTGACTCAACAGTTTGGGAATCGCTGTCCTGCTCCAACGGACTTTGATAACCGACGATAGGAAGAGGCTGTGTTGGTCCACCGAGCGTTGATAACCGATGATACGGACGAGAGAATGCTGAAGCAGAAAAAGATACCATGAAAGAGCCGGGGTCTCCAAGAAAAGTACGCTTGGAGAAGAAAAGGTGGAGAAGAAAAGGTGGGGAGAAGAAAAGGTGGCATCCACCAAATCCAGGCAAGATAATCGTGCCACGGCAAGTGAATGGACTTGGGAAGCTTAAGTAGAATAGCCGCCCCAACGCCACGACTTTCCTATTCCAATCCCTTGTGGATCAATGAGGAGAATTGAAATGCGAACCCGACCGTTGAACCCAGTGATGGTAGCGACCATCGCTCTGTGGCTGATCGCCCTGCTGGGTTTTGGAAAGAGTGCAGCAGCCGCGGAGCCAGAGAAGACGCCCGATTCAGCGAGCACGTCCACCGTCCCCGCCGACAGGCCCACGCAAAGCGCGCAGGAGAAGATCGACAGCATTCGGAAAAAGTACTCGACGGCCAGCGGGGCGGCTGTCGATGCGCAAGAACTCCTCCCCTACTTCAAGGATTCCGATTGGACCGTCCGGCATGCGGCCTACGCGACGGCAATGTCGGCAAGCTTGTCCACGCCGGAGCAGGTTTTCGCCGTGATGGACGCAGCCGAGTCCGACCCGGACGCCAACGCCCGCATCCAAGCCCGCAACGCTTGGGAGTCGCTGCGCGTTCGACCCAATATGGTTTTCCCCGGTGTCGACCGGGTCGCCCTTCCCGGCCTCGAAAAAATGGCCTTGTCCGGTACCGGCGAGCATCGCCTCAAGGCCGTCGTCGCCCTGGGCTGGGTGTGCGCCGACGTGGCAAACACTTACCGGAAGCTCCTGAAGGATGAAGACATCGCGATCCGGGTTGCTGCGATCGATGCCGCCGCGCGGATGTTGGACGTCCTTCAGCGAGAGTCGGCCAGGACCCAATTACTCGGTTCGGAACTGCTCTCCCTGCTCATCGAAGACCCCTCCGTTCGCGAAGCCGCCGGACTGGCAGTCTATAAACTCACCGACCGACTGGCGGGCCCCAATCTCGACGAACTATTGAGCAAGCTCGACCGATCCAAGAGCCTGGATGAGCGCGCGATCGCCGCGGTGACGCGGTGCGCAATGGTCTGGGCGAAACCGGATTGGGGAGTGACCCGTGAGCACCTCGCCGAAGGGATGCGCAGCCGCTACGCCTGGGTTCGCACGGTTGCCACATGGGAACTTTTCCGCACAAGAAACGATAATGGCAAGCTAAGCGGAGGAGAAGATGACGGCAGGCCCATTCTTATCGCCGCCGTTAGCGATCCCAATCCCAACGTCGCCCACGACGCCGCCCTGCGTCTCTGCGGCGCCCTTCCCGTGGGTTTCGCCAACATCACCTACGCCCGCGCCGCAGCCGAACTTCGCGAAACAAGTCCGCGGGTTCAGCGGCTTCCCCCAAATACGCCAGGTCTCGATTCGAAAAATCCGCAGGAACGTTTGCAGGCGCTAACGGCCCTCGGAAAGGAGCGACCCCTGACGGGCGTGATTCTGGCAACTCGCCTGTTTGCCGATCGCGATCCGCAGGTCGCCCGAGCCGCGCGGGAAACCGCGATCCAACTCATCGAAAAGTCAGGCGGCAGTCGAAGAGGCAATGCCGGCGGTTCATCGGGCAAACCAAACGCGGCCGTCCCCATTGAGAAACTCGGCGCGAACCCAGCGGCCGCGCAGGAATTCAGGACGTTTCAGGACGTGACCGGCAAGTTCAAAATCGAGGGGCGGTTCATTGCACTCGAACCGGGAAGAATACGAATCAAGACGTGGGACGACCGGACGCTTCTCGTGCCTCTGGAGAAGCTGAGTGCGGAGGACCAGCAATGGGTCCGGCGGCAGGCGACGGCGCAGTCCGACGCAGGGCCAGCCCCGGTGCGGGCACGTGCAACGGCAGCCGAGGCAAAGGCCAAAGCAATTGCCGCTATCGAAAGCCTCGGCGGCGAGGTCACCTTTGATGAAAAGAACGCGGACAGGCCGGTTATCTCAGTCAGGCTTAGGCCAAATGTAGTGAGCGACCCTCCATTTCCAAGGTCCAGATCGCGAAATCGGATCCCCCCCTATGTGGGCGATGACGTCGTAGAACACCTCGCGGCGCTGAACGGCCTTCAATCGCTGGACCTGTCGCACACCGCGATCAGCGATGCCGGGCTGCAGGACCTCGTCGAAGTATTGACGGACATCAAATCATTGGACCTGTCGTTCTGTTCCGTGGTGACCAATTGGGGGGTGGAGCATTTGACAAAATTGACTGCGCTCCAAACCCTGAACCTCAGCCACATTGAGGTGACGGACGCGGGGCTCCAACATCTGCAAGGCTTGACCAATCTGAAAGCCCTCGACCTTTCATGGACTCAAGTCACCGGGGAGGGGCTGGCGCAGCTCCACGGCCTGACCAATCTGCAAACATTAAACTTGGGGGGCGGCAGGCTGACCGATGCCGGGTTGGGTCACCTGAAAGGCTTTACGCACCTGCAAACGTTGATCTTGGAGAAGACGCAGATAACCGATGCCGGCCTCGATCATCTTAAAGGCTTGACCAGCCTCCAAAACCTGTACCTGCCCTTCAACATCAGCGATGCGGGCTTGGAAAATCTCGAACGGCTAACGGCACTTCAATCGCTAGACTTACGATACACTCGCGTGACCGACGCGGGGTTAGAGCACCTCAAAGGGCTGAGTAACCTGCAATCACTGACCCTGTGGGGGACCAACGTGACCGATTCCGGGTTGGAGCGCCTCAAAGCGTTGACGAAACTTCGATTGCTGAACCTGTCTCACACCAAGGTGACCGATACGGGGCTGGATTGCCTCAAGGGCTTGACGAGGCTTGAATCGCTCGACCTGTCGCACAATTTCAAGGTAACCGATGGCGGGCTGGAACGCCTCACACGGCTGGCGAATCTCCAATCGCTGAACGTAGAGTACACCGGCGTCACCGATGGGGGCATGGCCAAACTCCGGCAGGCGTTACCGAAGTGCAAAATCGATGGAACGCCGGATCGCGCCATGCCACGGCGCCGGCCGTCGCGCCCTCTTCCTCCCACGAGGCAGCAATAATGCCTTCGTTCGTGGTGTCCTGGGAGTTCCACGGGAGTTCCAGGGACAGCATACATAACTCGGCAACGACCGAGACAGTGACGCCGTGACCTACGCGGCGGCCCAAAGCGTGGCCGGCGAGGTCATCCTCTCCCAGGGCAATTCCCAATACGCCGCCGGCAACCACATCTTCGACACCAGCTACGACCGCCTGCCCGCCGCGCCGAACTCCGGCACGAGCGCTTCCACCGCTTCCATAGAAGCAGCGGTCACGTCTGGCAAGGACGATTCAAGAGCCCTGTGATTCAAGACGACGACCACCTTCTCACGGTTTTGCGGTACATTGAGGCCAACCCGTTGCGCGCCGCGATGGTGCAGCGGGCGGGCGATTATCCCTGGAGCAGTTTCGCCTCCCATGGCGAAGGACGCACGGATCCGTTGCTGGACGCCGTGGCGGGCTACGATGCCCTGGGCGCGTATCCGGCGGTGCGGCAGCGGCGTTGGTCGGCATACGTACACCAGGAAGCGGAGGAGACGGAGTTGGCGGCCATTCGCCGCAGTAATGAGAGCGGTCTACCCTTCGGCGAGCCCCACTGGGTGGATCGCCTGTGCGGGAAATTGAAGCTTGATTTGACAATCCGTCCCCGTGGCAGGCCTCGGAAAGATGTCAATCACAACAAACCGTTCTGACCCTTTTCTGTTTCAGCACCCAATCGTAGCAGTTTAGCTTCCCACCCCCCGCCTCAAGGAAGCGATGACGCGAAGGTCGCATACGTTGACAATCGCCAGATCGTTGCAATCGCTCGCCGCAGCTCTCGATTTCGTCGACGCGTGGTGAGATCGATGATGAGCGGGTGACGAATCACAGGTGCCGCGGATCATTTCCCGACCTCGGCGCAGCAGCGAACCGTCGGTCATCTCCAAGACATTGGATTGGAGAAGACCGCGATGAGCAAACGCTCGATTTGGGAGCCAGCCAGACTGGCCGGCAGGAACGCCCGCGGCGGGTCGACAGGCGAGGAACGAAGCCTGCTTGCGCTCTTCATGGCCGTGCATACATGGCACGCCGCGCTTGGTTCGATGACATCGTGAAGAGCGCCACGAGAAACTTCAGCACGCTTCTGCCCTGGCGTTTTGCCGTCTCGATCACCGTCATCATCGTGCCCAGCCGCTTGGCTCCCGCCTTCGTGCGGCTGCCGAAAGTCTGTTTTCGCAGAATCACCACCGCACGCAAAGCCTGCTCCGCGAGATTGTTCGTGGGCGAGACACCCGGATGATCCATGAACGTCAACCACTCGTTGCGATATCGGCGGATGCGTTTCTGAAGGCGTGCGGCGCGATCGGAGTCGGTGGGCATTTGTTGCAAACGCTCCAGTTCCTGCCGTAGCCAATTTGCCTCTCGATCCTTTTCCGCCCCGACACGGTTCTTCCATTTTCGATGCCAGGTGCAGCCCCGTTTTACCCACGCCCGCACGGCAGCAAAGAAGGCACGCGACTCCTTGGCCTCCGCAGGCAACAACTTCTCCCAGTCTTCGGCCGTTCGCTTCAGATGCGAGAGACACTTCTGCTTAATCTTGGTGGCGTGGCGGTCGTAACCGGAGTAGCAATCTGTGTTGAGTCCGCCTTGATAGTCTTCGCCGAGGATCGTCCGCGAAACCTTGCCGCTGCGTGTGCCGCTGACGTAGAAGTGGGCCAAGTCTTCGTTGCCGTGGAACCAGACATAGGCCGGCTGAGCGTTGACGCGGTAGTACGTTTCATCGGCGTGGTTGGCATCGCAGGCCCGCAGTTTCTCGGCAACATCCTGGGCCAACGGTTTGGCCATCCGGGCCGCCTCTTGGCCAAAATGCAGCAAGCTGGCGGGTACGAAATCGAACTGGGCCAACCCGGCCAGAGTGCGCACAACTTTGCGAGTCGTCAAACCAATATCGTATTGCAGGAAGAGGCTGGCGGCCCGCAGATGGGGGCCGATCATCGCCCGTAGCAGTTCGCCTTCGCCGGCCTGCCGAGCCCAGCGGCGACACTTCCGACAACGGCCTTGTTCGTGACGAAAGCAGGTCACTACCCGCTGGCCGTCAATCCAATCTTCCTGAATGTGGTCGTAGGGCTCGCGGTCGGGCCGCGCCTTGACCGAGGCGCCGCAATGCGCGCACAGGCATGGCGCCGGGACGAGAACCAACTGATCGAATGTGCCGGGCCGCTGGCGATACCAGCCTGGATGACCCACAGGCGCGCCGCGTTTCTTCCGGCCTTGGGGTGACGCCGCATCCGGTGAGGCTTCGGCAGCCGGTTCCTCTTCTTGCGCTTGAATTGTTTCTGGCGTTCGGCCTTGAGTTCCCGCTCCAACTGCTCGATTCTCGCGGTCAACTCCTCGATCTTGCGATACTTGGCAGTGTTCTCAGCGCGCAAGCCGTCGATTTGTCGCCAGAAAAGATCGATCTGATCTTGGTTGACATTGGCTGCATTAACGACCGAGCCCAGTGACGCACTTCCAAGGTGCGGGCAGTGGTCCACGGCTGCGCAACCGAACCGGTGTTTTGGGTAGAAAGGGAAATGCATTGGCGGCCGTTCCTTGGCAAACGCAATCGATGCAGAGAATCTATCCTCTTATCGGGGAAAGCGCAATAGTCATTCTGAAGCAAAGAGATAAGCCAATCGAGGGGGCTGGGCTAACCCGTTACGCAATCGCTCCACCGAGGCACGGGTGGGAAGCTAAACTGCTACACCCAATCGCAGTTCGCGCCGGCCTCCGGCGGCGGACAGTGGCAGTACGTCAACGGCACGGCCACGGCCACCACGGCCGGCGCCGCGGCGCTTCCGACAGCGGGTCGTGCTCCTTCTTGAGCAGCCCGGCCCAGGGCCTGTACGGAACGCTTTCCGGCCAGATCTCCGGCAGCGCGGGGAATTGCTGGTCCTACGGCTACACGGAGAACTACAGCCTCCAGCCCAGCGGAAGCTGGAGCGTGGCCGGCGGCACGGGCGGCTTCTCGGGCAGCGCCTTCAATTCCTGGTCGGGCGCGGGCTCGGGAAGCGGTTCGTGGCCCATCACGAACGGCACGTACAGCGGGTCCTGCCAGGAGTCGGGCGGGCAGTCGAATTCGGTGAGCTACAGCGCCACGGCCACGCTTCCGGCCGCGGCTTCCCAGTGCCAAACGAATTTGAGCGAGTACTGCGGGAACAACCCGACGAATTATACGGACCCCAGTGGGATGGTCTATATCACCCATCCTTACCGCGGGCCCAGCCCTGCTCAAAACCGTCAAGCGTTTGTTAATGCGATCGCCCCGCCCAACAGAGACTGGCTTGACAATACCAGCGACTTTGGGGCTGGGTTCGTCGACACCATGCCAATGAGCGGAACGTGGTTCATGAGGCAGAAGGCGAACAACAATGGGCGTTTGGGTGGCCAAGTCAATTGTAACTCCTGGTATTATTTCCTGGGCAAAGTCGCTGGCATCGCCGACACAGTTGGAATCGCGCTCCTGAGCGGCACGTCTGGAGGGGGCACGCCGGTTCGTCAAAATCCGCAACCGGTGCCGCCTCCGGTCACGCCAGAACTACCGCCGGTAGCACCAGATGTACCGCTGGTGTCGCCGGAAGCGCCAGCGCGGAACCGCCTCTATCACCAGGTGGTCAGATGGTGCGAGATCCAAGTACCGGGAAGTGGGTACCCTACAAGCCCCCACCCCCGCCACCGCCTGAGGAACGTCCTCCTGATTGGATGCCGTCGCCCCGGCCTAAGACGCCTCCGAAGAATCCGCAGCAATTTGGCTCGGGAATATGATGGCACAGCCGAATACCAACGCCGGTACTCAAGCAACGTCGTGGCTTCTATTTGCTGACGCTTTCTCAGGGTGATTGCCATGGTCTCTTCTGAATTCGAGCCTGATCCGGCGGTCGAACCTTTAAGAAAAGGAGACGAGGCCGCCAATCGAGGCGATTATGACGCTGCGGTTGCGCACTACACGGATGCTGTCCGGCTGCGGCCGACGTATGCGGAAGCCTACTACAATCGGGGCAATGCCTTCTCGAACATGGGCCAGCTTGACAACGCGCTGTCCGATTTTGACGAGGTTGTCCGGCTCGCACCACGAAATCGGAACGGGTACGTGTGCCGTGGTAACATTCTCTCTAAGAGCGGCAATCACGAGGAAGCCATCGCTGCGTACGGCAAAGCCATTGCACTCGACCCGGATTTTGCCGACGCCTACCACGGCCGTGGATATGCGTACGATGACCAAGGCGAGCGTGAGAAGGCGATTGCAGATTTTACCGAAGCCATCCGATGCGAACCGGATCATGCCGACGCGCTTTTCTGTCGAGCCCATACCTATGCGGAGATGGGCCAGCGCGACGAGGCGATTGCTGACTACAGCCGCGTTCTGCATTTGAGGCCGAACGACGCGCGCTCGTTCGTTAATCGCGCTCACGCGTACGAAGCGAAGGGCAACGTCGAGAGTGCACTTAGGGATTTGGACAGCGCTATTCAGATCGAACCGGATCGATTTGACGCCTGCTACTATCGTGGGTATCTGTATATGGATAGAGGGGAGTTCGCCAAGGCCCTTGAGGATTTCGACTGCGCCGTCCGGGTGAACGGCGATCACATGGGAGCACGGTTCTACCGCGGCTATGTTCTCGACGAGATGGGCAGTTATGACCGCGCGATAAGGGACTATGACGAGGTCCTTCGCCGTAAGCCGGGTTACGCTCAGGCGTACGTGCGGCGTGGCACGGCCTACGGACAGGCGGGTCAATATGACAGGGCTTTGCATGATTTCGATGAAGCGATTCGTCTTGAGCCCGCTTCAGCGCTTGCTTTTCGCATGCGTGGCGCAACATTCGCCCTAATGGGCGAAACTGCCAAGGCCGGCGCAGATTTTACGCACGCGAGAAGGCTCGGATACGCGGGAGACTGAAAGGCAAAGGTGGGGGGGAAAAGGAAGGTGGCAGCGAAAGCGCCGGTCAAAACCGGCATGGAGTAGCGGATGAAAGAGCCGCATGGAAAAGGAATAGCGAACCATTCCAACCCTGAGTCATGCGCCGGCGGTGGCAACACCGCGGGTGAAGCGTTGACAAGGGCACACGCAGGCCAGCCATTGAGCTCCGAAATCATTCTTCCGGCGTGCCGACCTTGTGCTGTCAATGGGGAAGGCCACACCCTACGCGACGACCATCGCAAGTTGCGCGGGGACGCCGCGGAGTCGAAGAACCTGAGCATGCGTGGAAACTCTCTGCACGGGAACCGGGAGACCCTGGAGACTCCCCCGCCGGATTCCGGCGAGGGACGGTCCGCGAAGGCTTATAGCCGCACACCGGACATGCACGTTTCCAGGGAGTCGGACGGTCTCATAGTACCCGAGAAGCGGGCGAACAATGCCGGCCTGAAGGCGGTGGCGGAGTCCGTGGAGGGAAGGGGGCCAACCAAGAGGAACGCCGAACGAACCTTACTCTTGCCGGACACAGAGCCGGGAACGGGTGGAATCGGATCGCGGGGCGTACGAGCAGGGCAAAGCGGAGATCCCGCCGGAGCCCTGGTCGTAATTACTCGAGGTAGGAGCCGTATGAAGTAGTGCTTCACGTACGGATCTGTGCGGGGGGCCGCCCGCAAGGGCGGTCCCTACCGCGACCACCAAATCTGGGCCGAATGGGCGCATTACGTCGGACAGGAAGCCTTTAGCAGCGCCCCAGGGATTTTATTGGCGGGAAGATTTGACTTGATCGGGACGGAAAATAGGAAAAAACCGGGTTCCTCATCCAACAACCGCTGTGTCATCCTCGTGCCGTTTGCCACGCACATTGCGCCGGCCTGCGAACAAGGCCTGATCGAACTTCAGCGCCGCGGCTACCAGGTGCAGCGGGTGGGCGGCTATGCGAACATCGACCAGGGCGCAACCAGATGGCCACCGACGCCCTGGCCGCCGGCTTCGAAGAAACCTTCTGGATCGACGCCGACATCGACTTCCAGCCCGACGCCGTCGAAGCGCCTGCGGTCCTACGCCCTGCCCATCGTCAGCGGCATCTACGCCCGCAAGGGCGCCCGAGCGATTGCCGCACAGACGCTGCCCGGCACCACCAAGTTCGGCATGGGCAAAGGGACCGGGCTCTGCGAAATCCTGTATGCGGCGACCGGCTTCCTGCACGTCCGCCGCGAGGTCTATGCCACGATCCAGCAAAAACTCGCCCTGCCGGTCTGCAACGAGGCGTTTGGCCGGCCGACGGTCCCCTTTTTCCTGCCCATGATCCGCCAATACGAGGGCGGCCACTGGTATCTTGGCGACGATTACGCCTTTTGCGAGCGGGCCCGGCAGTGCGGCTACAAGATCATGGCCGACACCTCGATCCGGCTGTGGCACATCGGCGAGTACGCCTACGGCTGGGAAGACGCCGGCCTGGAACGCCCGCGGCACGATTCGTTCCTCTTCCTGATCGGCGACGGGAAGCCGGCCAACGCGCTGCGACCCCATCCACCTCGCGTGGATGGTGAAGGAGGTTGAACGGCTAAGACGCGAGCGGCAGAGGCATCAAGACCCCATCCAGCTTGCCTGGATTGGTGAATGAGGTTGAAGAGCTAAAACGCGAGGCGAGGAAGCACCCAGACCCCATCCAGCTTGCCTGGATTGGTGAATCAGGTTCAACGGCTAAAGTGGAGAACAAGAAACCGCCACGACCCCATCCACCTCGCGTGGATGGTGAAGGAGGCTGCGTGGCTGCATCACGGACCTGGGCTAGCTGGACAACCTGATTCACCAATCCAGGCAAGCTGGATGGGGTCTTGGTTAGCTCGCTTTCGTGGCTAGCTGACCAACCTCCTTCACCATCCGCGCGAGGCGGATGGGGTCGTTCCGAGACTTGTGCGTAACGACGCGACGGGCAGCCTGACCACGCAGAACGTGCAGCTTGGCAACAGCGGCAGTTCCGGGAACGTGGCCCTGACCTCGAGCGAACGACTATAATACAAATCGCAAGACCTTCTCGGCCACCGTCGGTGGCACGCCCGACTCCAGCAACACGTATTCATACAACGCCCTGGGCAACATGACGAGCATCACGCAAACCGGTGGCAACGGCGTCAGGAGCAAGTCGGCGACCTTCAGCTACGATTCCGACGGCCGCCTCAGCGGCGTGACTCTCCAGGAGAACGGCGACACGGTGGCCCAGTCGACCTACACCTACGACGACGCCTCGGAGTTGACCGACCTGAACTACGTCGACGGCTCGAACGCCCCCCTGGCCGGCTACCATTGGGACTACGACGCGGCCGGGCTGGTGAGCGACGAGTACTCGCTGAAGGACACGTCGGGGACGCCCGCCAGCTATGCGGGCTGGGCCGAGGCGGAGTACAATTACGACGCCAACGCGCAACTCAGCACCACGGGCAGCACCGACGCCGTGACCTACGCCGGGAGTTGGAACAGCGCCGTCAGCAACACCAGCGTAACCTACGACGCCAACGGCAACCGCACCAGCACCGACGGCACGAACACCGCCAGCTCGACGAACGAGGTGCTCTTCGACGGCCAGTACTGTTACCAGTATGACGCCGCCGGCAACCGCATTGCCCAGTGGGTGGACACGCATCGCCATCCGGAGGGGTCGCCGCAGCCGGGCGACAGCGACATTACCACCTACACGTGGGACAACGCCAACCAGTTGACGGAGGTCACGTATCAGGCGAGCTACGGCGGCACGCTAGGGACCGACGTGGCCTATACGTACGATGCCCTCGGCCGGATGGTTTCGCGGACCGACAAGTTGGCGAACACGAGCGAGTACTACGTTTACGACGGGCAGAATCTGGCCTTGGTGCTGGACGCCGCGGGGGACGTGGTGGAGCGGGAGTTCTACGCCCCGGCGGCCAGTTCGCCTCTGCCGGGAGGGGACCAGGGTGAGGGCGTCTTGGCCAGCGAAGTGGGACCGGCGACGATGGGGACGCAGTCCGTGGGCACGGTCGATTGGTACTTGCCCGACAACCAGGGCACGGTGCGGGACGTAGTCGAGCTCAGCGGGACGACGACGAGCGAGGTCGATCACATCGTTTACGACGGCTTCGGGAACATCACCACGCAGACCACGCCCAGCGATCAGCCGCGGTTCACCTACGACGGCATGCCGTTCGATTCCGCCAGCGGGATGTACGACGACGGCGTGCGCAATTACGCCGCCACCGACGCCGTGTTCGCCAGCCTGGACCCGATCAGCTTCTTGTCCGGCCAAACGAATCTGAGCGAGTATTGCGGGAACAACCCGACGAATTACACGGACCCGAGCGGCTTGGCGAAAGATTGGTGGGATTATTGTAATGTGTTCGGCGGAATCGGGGACGCGGCTCAAGGGGTCTCCGATTCCATAGACATGAACACCACGCCGGGGAACCAGCCGGCCGGCAGCCAGTTCAACATGCGGGCTGAGTTGCGCCGGGAAAATGGGGAAGACTACCGTCCCGGTCAGGCGACTCGTCCCAGTTGCGAATTCGTGCCCAACGGCGGTCATTGGGAGGAAGAGACTGACGGTCCATGGTGGGAACGTCATAAGGTGTGGGTGCGGGACGATGGCGGGGTTGGTTTGGAGGGCCAGGAGGAAAGCGGTGGGGGCGACACGCCTGTCAACGCCGCCCCGGCGGGGCACTTCGTTTTCTACACTCCGCCAAGCGGTATGCGCGCCGCCGTTGCCGGCGCTTGGGCGCGGTCGAGGCGGCTTCCGTGATTGATGGCGTCGCCAACTCCAAAGCGATTGCGGATGCGATTTGGGACGTTTCGGCGGATATCATGAGCTTGCTGAGGAATTGTTTCCCCGCGGGCACGCTCGTAGCCACGCCGCGCGGCTTGTTCCCCATCGAGACGATCAAGGCGGGCGACGAGGTCTGGGCCTACGATCTAGTCCGTAGCGAGTGGGTCACACGGCAGGTTCTCCAGAAGTTTGTCACCGACCACGATGGCACCTCTGCCACCATCACCGTAGCCGATGAAGCGATTGAGGCCACGTTCCTGCACCCCTTCTGGGTTGTCCACGGCGACGATTTGGCGAGCCGGCCGATTCGGGGGCATTTGCCGAGGGTTCCTGAGGGCGCCACGACCTCCGGACGGTGGGTTGATGCTGGCGACATCCGGGTGGGCGACGAATTGCTCTTGCGGGACGGCCGAATTCTGCGCGTTCAGGCGATTCGGCATCAACCCTATCGCGACAAGGTGTATAATATTCATGTCGATGACCTTCAGTGCTACGCGGTGGGACAGAACAGTGTCCTTGTCCACAACACAAACGGTGTGACACAGAAGGTATCGAGCGCGATTACTAAGATCAATAACATTCTCAGGAACAACTTCAAACGCGGCCCGGTGGGCGACGTTTCTGGTGCTGTTTCCGACATGGTCGGTAATCCAATTCCTAAACTATCAGGTCGCACGTACGATCACGTTCAGGACCTCGGAAATATGCTTCGTGGTCTGCGGAAGGCCGCGAGTTCGCTTTCCGGCTCTAACGACCCCGCCGCTGTTGCCGCTTACCAACAGGCTTTGCAGGCAATTCAGGAGATGGAAGACGGAATAATGGGAGCCGGTTTATGAAGGAAGAACTTGCAAAGACGACTTTTGCTGCGCTGGATAGGCAAAAAGGCATACCGGAACCGCCGGAAACTGTTGCCGAGGAATATCCTCTTCCCGCGTGGTATCGCGCTGTTCGCGAGACCACCCTTAATCGACTTAGTCTTGAGGATATCTCAAAAGCATTGCGTCAGCGGATCCATCCGGAAGTTGTAGTTCCACTAGCTTTACATCTATTAACATCCAATCCGCTTGCGGGCGAACTGTATGACGGTGAACTCTTAGCGTCGTTTAAGGGTGTTACGCCGGATTATTGGCCCGCCCACAGCCGCGACGCAGCGACACTGGTAGAGGTCGTCGAGAGACTCGTTCAAGACTCCGAACTGGACGACGACATCCGTCGCGATGCGGATGAGCTGCGTGCGCGGGCAAAACGTGCGTTCGAAGGCTAGACAATAACGCGGTTCTACGGCGCGGAAGCGACCAGAAGCAGGTGACAGCCAGCAAATATGGCGAAGATAGGTGAATTGGCGTGGCGCGGGAGAGCCGTGGTTGTGAAAAACAAACGATAGAACGGACCGCGCACGGATAAACCGGCGCCGTCCGTTCGGCATTCGTCGGAATTGCGTCGGTCATGATATGCCCAATCCGCAAAATCGCCTTCGTCTCGCAACACTCCGTCTTGGACTTCACCAACGGCGCCGCGACGGCCACGCTCGACGGTTTGTCGCTGCTGGCGCGGTCGGGTTTCGAGTGCCAGGCCTTCTGCAATTCGCGGATGGACGCCTCGGAAGAGGTCCTCGTGGAAGAAATCCTCGCAAAACGCCGGCTCCGCTACGTGGTCCGCAACGCCCAAATCGGCGAATACCGGGGGCGGATGATCTTCACGACTCACGGCCAGGTACCGGTAACGCTGTTCAACTCAGCCTCGACCCGCGGCGGCTGGATCAACCGCAAAGAGATCGCGGCCTTCATTACTGCCCTTGAGATCTTCCTCGTACGGAACCGGCCGGACTTGGTCTGGACCTACGGCGGCGACTCAGTGGCGCTTGCGGTGCAGCAGGCGGCAAAAAAACGGGGGATCCCCATTCTTTTCGGGCTGCACAACTTCAACTACCACGACCCGGCCACCTTCCAAATGGTTGATCACGTAATCGTGCCCTCCGAATTCTCGCGGACGTACTACCGGCAATCGCTGGGGCTCGTCTGTCATCGGCTGCCCTACGTGATTGATCCGGGGCGGGTGAGCGTAGAGGGATACCGTGAACGTACTCGTCGCGCTCCGTGTGATGAAAGCCATCACCCGGAGCTGCGATGACTACGTTGGCGGTCCTGGCCCCCTCCCGGCGGGAGATGGGAGGTTTTCGGCGCGGTTTCTGACGTTCGTTAATCCCCAGTCAACCAAGGGGCTTTACTTCTTCGCGCGGCTGGCCGAGATGCTTGCCGCGCGGCGGCCGCAGATTCCCTTGTTGGTCATCGAGGGCCGTAACGGCCCCAACTGGAAACAGGCGACCGGTATCAATCTGGCTGCTCTGCCGAATTTGACGATGCGGCCGAAAACAACCGCCCCTCGCACGTTCTACGCGGAGACCAAGCTGCTGTTGATGCCCTCGCTGTGGAACGAATCGTTCGGCCTGGTGGCGGCCGAGGCGATGACAAACGGCATCCCCGTGCTAGCCAGTAATCGCGGCGCATTGCCGGAAACGATCGGCGACGCCGGCTTTCTGTTCGACATCCCGGCGCGTTACACGCGCGACACTCGTGACGTGCCAACGGCTGAGGACGTTGAACCTTGGGTCGAGACGATCATTCGTCTGTGGGACGACGCGGCCGAGTACGAGCGATGGAGCCGTGCGGCGCGTGATCGTGCGCAGCAATGGCATCCGGACCGGTTAGCGCCGATTTACCGCGAGTTCTTCAGCAGCATCACCCATCAGCCCGGCCCGCCTTTGGTGCCGCACGAAATCGTCGCTCGGAGCCACTTAAACCCTTGAAAAGGGAGCGGGAGTCAGGAGGGGAACTACTTGATACGGATCTCCCAGCCGCCACCCAAGGCCCGATAGACCTGCACCAGGCCCAAGGCAATCTGACCGCGGGCCTGGGCTTCGAGATCCTCCTGCTGTTGCAAAGTTTCTTGGAGTTGCGCGAGGCGGGTGAAATCGATGGTGCCCTCGCGATACTGGGTGATGCCGATCTGGTAGCCCTTGTTGGCGGCCAGAGCACTCTGGGTAAGCAGCCTGGCCTGCGTCTGGGACCGCAGGAAGGCGATCAATCCGTCCTCGGCCTCTTGGTTGGCGGTCAGCACGGCGGTGCGATAGTCCAGCAAGGTCTGCTGGAATTTGGCATCCTGCAAGCGGACATTATTGGCGATCCGGCCATAGTTGAGGATGTTCCATTGGAACGACGGCCCAACGCTGCCGGTGAATGCACCCGGGGTGAAGAGCTGCGACAGGTTTTGGGCCGAGTACCCCAGCGTGGCGGGGCCGGTCTGCATGCTCGTGCCCAGCGTCGTTGGCGAGGCCAGCATGCCGGTGATCGAGATGTGGGGATACAAATTGGCCTGGGCAATGCCGATTTGCTGCGCCTGGGCCGCGGCGTTGCGTTCGGCGCTGCGGATATCGGGCCGCCGCTCCAACAACTGTGCCGGAATGCCCAGCACCACTTCGCTCGGCACGCTGGGAAGCGGCCGCTGTCCTAATCGGGCTTGCAGGTCGGAGGGCGGCATGCCCAACAAGGTGCAAAGCTGGTCCTGGCTTTGCCGCAACGTGATTTCCAGCGCCGGGATCGTGGACTCGGTTTGCGAGACAACGGTTTGTTGCTGGGCAACGTCCAAAGCACTGACCGATCCGGCCTCGAAGCGGGCTTGGACGATTTTCAGGACGTCGCGCTGCAGTTTCGAGTTTTGCCGGGCCAGTTCGATCCGTTCCTGGGTTTCACGCATTGTGACATAATACTGTGCCACGTCGCCCAGCAACGTGACCAGCACGGCGTCGTAGTTCTCCACCGAGCCCTCCAACTGGGCATTGGTGCCGAGCACTTGACGGCGGTAAAGCCCCCAGAAGTCCAGCTCCCATTGCAGATTGAATCCGAGATTCACATTGTTGAAGGACGGGGCAACGGCGGGGAGGGCGATGGGAATCGCGGCTGTCGAAATTTGCTGGTGGCTATAGCCGCCGCTGACGTTTTGCGTCTGCGGGAAAATGTCGCCCTTTTGGATCGCCAGATTATACCGGGCTTGAAGGATCCGGCGCCGTACTCTTTCAAGTTGATGTTCTGGTTATAGGCCTGGTAGACTAGATCGTTGAGCTGAGGGTCATTGAAAACGCACCACCAACGGCTCAGGTCGGCGGCATGGCTGCGAACGCGGATATCGGAGGCGTCGATCCATTGCGGCGCGACATCGGCCGTGGCGGGACTATACTCGGGTCCCACCTTGAACTCGTGATGCACGTAGTCCGAAAAACTCGTGCATCCGTTCAGGCAAAGCGCCGCGGCGGCAAGGCACAACAAGGTGGCGCGTCGATAGGCGTGCTGCATGGTTAAATTACTCACAACCGTTACCATCGTTACCATCGACAAAACCGGCGCAGCCCTGACATTGCAAACATGAGTGCGAGAGAACCGCTAGATCCGTTATAGGCTGCCTATATTGCCGATACCGGAAGCCCAGAATAGTCGCTGTAGCCACCCCAGATTGACACGAATCGGCATTTCACACGGCCGCACTCGAGGCAACGTCAACGACTTAGATTGGGCATTGCCCGTCCGGTGCTGCAGGCCCACAAGGCGGCGTGGTCACGGCCCCCACGGCGCCTTCGGGGCCATGCCACAACGGTGACCGAATGATGCTGTTCTCGGCGCCGCTCACATCGCCGTGAGGCCACGTCTGCATAATCGCATCATAGACCCGCTTGGCAACCACGTGGCTCAGGTATTGCTCCAGCGACGTTAGCAGCGTCGCCGGCGGCGAGAGGTAACCGAACACACGTGCCTCGTCGGATTGATCGCCCGGGTCGTTGCTCACCAGCACCTTGATCGTCCGGTCGTCCCGCTTGAAGACCCGCCTCAAAGTGACTTCATAGGTGAAGGCACTGCTCTTCTGCAGCGCCTCGATGATCACCACCGCCCACAACTTCGGGGCCTCACGCCGGGACTTGGCGCGTTTGCCTTTCCTTTTCGCCAGTTTCATTGCGGGGTAGGTAACCCACAGGTGAAGTTCCTTGTCCGCAAGCGATTCGGGCGACTCTCGTGCAGGCGCGTGGGGGTCGCACTGCGCTTGCTTGGTCTGTTCCCCGTCGGACCAAGTATACGAATGGAATCTAGGCAAATTCATCAGTGTGGGCTCGCGGACGTCCTGTGTGCCACAACCAAGTATTCTTTGATCCAGCGGAAGAAAACAATCACCTTCTTGGGCAATTGGGGATCGCTTTGTGCATCTCACTTCTCCGCTGGGACCAGGGAGACGCGCAGGCCCAGGGTGAAATCCCTGTTTCCGGGCCCGTAACGGTACGCCGAGCGGCAAAAGTCCGCAGGGTCGATCCAGCCACCGCCGCGCGACACGTGATTCGGGCCCGTTGCCGGCCCCGGCGGATCGTCCGTTGGAGAGTGAGCGTAATACCCGCCGTCATACCAATCCTGGCACAACTCCCATACGTTCCCGTGCATGTCATACAGCCCCCAGGCGTTCGGCTTCTTCTTGCCGACAGGATGCGTCTCGCTGGAGTCATGCCACGCATATTCGCCCAGCACCGACTCATTGTCCCCGAAGGAATAGCGCGTCCTGCTTCCGGCTCGGCATGCATATTCGCACTGGGCTTCGGTGGGCAACCGGAATCTTCCTCCGGCGGGGCGGGGCCTCGCGTTGAGCATGTCACAAAACTGCCGGCAATCCTCCCAACTCATGCTCTCGACGGGGTTCGTTCGCCCTCTGAAATGGCTGGGATTGCTTCCCATCACCGCTTCCCACTGCTCCTGCGTCACCAGATACTTGCCCAGGTAGAAGGGTTTCGTGATCCGCACCCGGTGCTGCGGCTTCTCGTCGTCACGGGCGTATTTTGCCGAATCGGGCGAGCCCATCAGGAACTCGCCCGCGGGGATCAAGACCATCTCCAGCTTCACGCCCTTGCCCAGGTCCACGGCAATTTCCCGCGGCAGAGGCTGTGTTTTTCCTCCCGCAGCAGTCTCTTGCGTTGTTGCCGTTGTCGTTCCGCCAGCACCAGTTTCCGGCGTCTTGGCCTCCGCCTTCGACAAGCTGGGCCGGTTGCTGCAACCGGGCATTGCCATTGTCAGCGCGAGGCTGCCGAGAGCCGTTAAGGCCGCCAATTTGAGTGCCAGTCCTTGTCGGAACATGGGCCAAAGCTTTTCTTCTTGATGCGGTGCTAGAGACCATTGCGGCGAAAGTAATGAATGTCCAGACCGCCGTTCGGATGTAGTATATGGTACTCTTCCAGAAGGTCGGCAAGGTGCATCAGAATCCAAGGCTGGGTGCGATTCTGCCCGTTCTTCGTGAAGTAGATGTCATCGGCCAGGAAGACGGCAGCATGCACGGGCGAACCGTCGTGCGTCGTCAAGAGCACGAGATCGCCCAACTGATTGGGGGACGATATCTGGTAGCAGCTCTTGTTCAAGCCGGCAATCGAGTGTGTATCTGCGAGGCTATTGTCGGGCGGATCGTTAAAGAAATTATACGCCGACCAGAAACAGTCCTGGGTCACGCTCTTGTCGTTCGCGACGGCAGAAGGATAAAGATAGAGACGTTCGCGGGCGAAATTGGGCAGGAAGTAAACAACATTGACCTTGCAACCCTTTTCGACACGATGCAGGGCACTCAGAAACGGCAAAAGGTCTTTCCGCTGTCCACCGATTCCCCAATACTGCGACAGTTTTTCCACGTCGCTATCGGGTTCGAGCCTGACGCGGGCCAGAACGGCCCGCTTTCGCAAGATAGCCCGCATGAAACGAATCCTCTCGGCGTCGTTGGGCAGGTTCCGCAAAGCCGCCGCGGAATCGGCGAAAAACAGCGAGTCTTCGCCTTGCGGGTACAGCAACCGCTTCAGCAAAGCCACCGACTGGGGGGCCAATCCGCTGTCTTGCAATCGCCAATCGACGTTGCCGGCTCGAAACCAGATAGGCTCGATGTGTTGCGCATTCTGTGGAAACTCAACGAGGATCGCGTAAAGTTCCGAGCGGACTTTCGGCGCCAGGCCGAGAATCAGTGGATCTCCCGGCTCAACCGAAGCGAGACCGCCAGCGCTGCTCCATGTGGCGCTGCCGTCCAACTTCTTGACTTCGGCTTCCGGTACACCCACCGATCGCAATGTTGCCAGGACTTTCTCTTTCGTATAGCCGGGGAATGACCAGCGCACGGGCGGCGCCGGGGACCCTAAGACACAGTCAGGAGGCACGTCCAGCGTGAAAAGCATCGAATCGATCCGGCCCCAAGGCCCTTCCTTGCCCGCAACCCACACCTGGGGCGGCAGCTCGGCAGGCGTCGTGTCGGAGACGGACTCTGCCGCAACCGGAGCTGCGGTCGCCGGCGACGACCTCGAATTCGCCTGCACCGCATGTCCGGATGCCAACAGGGAAGCGAGCACCAGCCATGGCGTGACGATTGCAGCGGCAAGGAGCAAAATCATCCACCGCGAGATGACCAGGTGGACTGACGCCCGTTTGGCCTTGCCCGAAATGGCGGGCTTTTCTTTTTGCAAAGGAGTCGACAAGATTCGGTTCCGATTTACCCTACGCAACGCGACTGATAGATTGTACCACACCCGCAGGTTCTCGGGAGTCTCCCGCCCATTCGCCATATTGGGAATTAAGCGCCGTTGGCTTGCTACAATGTAACTGTGCCGCATCCTATGGAAAAAACAACTGACTTCTTGGGCAAACGGGGATCGTTTTCTGCATGCTGCGGACGTTGAGACCACCCTCGAATAGGTTGCTCCCGAGATTCTTATGGCAATCATTTCCAGTCGCCGGCAAGTCGCTTTGGTCCTGCCCGTAAACGTCTCCTGGGGGGCCGTTTTGGCGCAAGGAGTTGCGGACTACTCCCGCGCGCACGAGTCGTGGGACTTTACGACCAGTCCTCCAACGATGGCCGAGGCCGACGAAGTGGCCCTCACGCCCTACAGTCTGAAGGGCTGGGTTGGGCAAGGGGCGATTGCCGTGATCAACGACGCCGCCGAGGCCCGTGCGGCCCACCGTCTGGGATTTCCCGTGGTGTGCGTCAATGGCAACGTTCGCAGTCCCGGTCTTCCGCGGGTGATGCCCGACTATTACGCCGGCGGCGTGATGGCCGCCGAGCACCTCTTGGATCGCGGTTCGCAACGACTCGCATATTTTGGCTTGGAGGGCCCTTGGTACTCTGCGGAACGCAAGCGGGGTTTCATGGACCGGGCCAAACGGGCCAAAGTTCCTTGCGAAGCTTTCGACATGCCTCCCAATACCGACCTGCGGGCTTCGTGGCAGCAGCGCAGGCACGCGGCGGCCGTCTGGTTGAAGACGCTCCAGCCGCCGATTGCCATCCTGGCCGTCCACGATTACCGGGCACGGGTACTCATCGATGAATGTCAGCGACTGGGCCTGAATGTGCCTCACGACGTGGCCGTGCTGGGAATGGACAACGACTTGACGGCCTGCGAATTCTGTCAACCGACGCTCAGCAGCGTGTCGCGGGCTGCCTGGACAATCGGCTATGAAGCGGCGCGGATGTTGCACTTTCTTATGGACGGCCGCTGCGTGCCGGCGCTTGACGTCCGAATACCGCCGGATGGCGTCGTTGCCCGTCGATCGACCGACACGATTACCGTCGAGGATCCGCACGTTCGAGCAGCGGTCCACTTCATGCGGGACCACCTTCACGAGGCGTTTGGACTGGAGCGGGTTCTGGAGCACCTGGACGTCTCGCGACGGTTGCTGCACGAGCGTTTTCAGCGTTTGCTGGGGCGTCCGCCTTATGAATACTTGTGCGGCCTGCGTGTGGACCGGGCGAAGCAGTTGCTATCCATGCCCCATCGCGTCAAGATGCGGAAGATCGCCGCCGAATGCGGCTTTTCCTCGGCTGCCAGGATGCGCTTGGTTTTTCAGCGGATTGCCGGCATGACGCCGCTGGAATATCATCGTCTGCATGGGATTGTCGCGGCCTCGAAGTCGCCCAAAAGGAAGTGAAAACGCTTCAATCGCCCATGCCTCAGAGCGAATGCTTCGCGGATTGCGCCGCCGGAGATGCGGACGGGTGCCCGACTTGGCGACCGGCCGGCGCGGTGGCCGTGACGAGTGCGGAAGCATGATTTTGCCGCAAGTCTTCGACGGCCCAAAGATATCGTTGCGAAGCGACGTACAGCGTCCCATTCGCAGCCACCGGCATCGACCTGATGGCGGACCCCAACCGGATCGTGGCCAGAACCTTGGGATACCTGCCGGCAGCCAACACGCACAAGGCTTTGCGGGTCCCGACGAAGACCTTTCCGTCCACGACCAAGGTGGAAGTCCAGATATCGGACTGGCAGTCGTGAACCCAATAACATTGTCCGGTCTCCGCATCCAGGCAATGGACCCGGCCGGGCATGTCGGCCGCGTAGACCAGGCCGTCGGCGATCGAGACCGACGACAGACTTCGGTCAATCTGATCGTAGGACCAGATCTTGCCACTGGAGGTAATATCGCCGGTCTTCGTGGCGTCAATACACGTCAGCAAGCCACGGCCACGGCCATGTTGCGGATCCTCGCCGATAGCCACATAGACGCGATTCTTGTAGAACACCGGCGTACCGATAATCTCGCACGGCGACACGAAGCGGCCGTCGTCCAGGTTTCCGCGGCCTTCACGCCTGTCACCGCTCCAGTAATCGATGGCTTGGCCCTGATTGTCCACACGATATGGGGCCGTACAGTCGTAAGACCAGACTTTATGGAGGAATCCTGGGCGGTCGGTATTGGCAGTGACCGCGTCAAAGGCGTAACACGCCCCGTCGCCGGCCCCGAAGAAAACCAGCGGCCGATTGCCAACCCAACCCCATGACGGCGATGACCATTGGCCGTGAAATACCCGGCCGCCAATTTGCTCGTGATCGGTGGCCAGGAGTCGGCCCGTCTTCTTGTCCAAGGCAATCAAACTCGGCGCCGAGGGCAGCGGGTGTTTCTTGTTGTCGACGCCGTTTCCCGTCCCCACGAATAAGACGTTTCCGGAAATGAGCACGGAGCTCGCGGCGGCGTCATGGGGAAAAACGGGCAAGGCAGTCATGTCGAACCGCCAAATGATGTCCGCGTCGTGTGCTCCCGGCTCGACGGGCGGATGCCCAGCCGGGACAACGTAGTGCCGTTCGTCGAGGAACGGCCCGTCATTGCCGTTGGCCATGCCGTTGGCGTCAAGACAGAGGACTTCGTTTCGATTGGTCACTATGTAGACGCGGTCGCCATCGACGGCCGGTGAGGAGCATATCCCCAGTTCCATCGCGTCGAAGTCGGTGCTTTTCCGCCCGGTGGTCAGGCGCGGAACGACAAGCCGCCAGAGGAGTCGGCCGGTCGCCTCGTCCAGGCAGAGTAGTACGCCGCCGCCCGTCCGTTCGAAGCGCGGATCGGCGAGCCTGGTGTCACTCGTGCCAATGAAAACCTTGCCGCCGGCAATTGCCGCGCTGGAGTAGGTCTCGTTGCCGAGCATGGCCGTCCACTTGACGTTTTGCGCCGTTCGTAGATCGATCCCCGATCCATCCGAGACTTTCTTGCCCGGCACGAACGATGCTGGAATGCCGCGTTCCACGGAAGACATATTTCGCGCCGGCGTGCCGCCCCATTGCGGCCAATCTCCCTCGGCGGCCGCCGTTGTCCACCCCAACAACACCATCCCGAGGAAAGAGAACGTCTTGAAAAACACGCTTATGAACCCCTAGCCAACCTTATTCTCTTATGGTATCGTCGAAAGCCTGCAGAACCAAACGTTGTTCTCTGCAAATGGGGACTGTTTTGTGCAGCCTGATTTCCGGCAAGATTTTCCTGCGGGCTGCAATTTCCTTGCCGCTCTGACGTTTATAGCACGGCATTCCGAAGCGGCCGGACACCTCGAAAATTGGCTGCGGAGAGAGAAACGAGCCTGCTGCGAGTGATCATGATCGGATGTGGTCCTCAATGCGTAGCGACGCACGGGAACCGGCAATCGCCGCTTCCCTCCGCGAAAGAAGATCCTGCCCGCGCAGAAAAAAAGCCGGCTGTCGCGGCAGATCCAAAATCCTGAAACGCGGTGCCAGTCTGGGGGTTTCGCTGGCACATACCGGCTCTGGGTAAACCGGTTGGGGTTAGAAGTGCGTTCCACTTCTGTTGGCCTGCCACGACAGCCGCTTAAACCAACAACCAACTGTCGTTTCTGCGGGAGGTGCTCGTGAAACACCTCCATGCAGTTGTCGCCGCTTTGCATCGGCGACACCCTCATAGTACACGAAAGCAATTTTGTTGACAACTACCTCCTGCAAGTTTTTCAAGGATGCCGGCGCGAAAGCGAAGTGAATTAGTGATGCTTTTACGGAAATCCAGCGGAACCGCCCGGTTTTCGCACTACTCGCCGTACACGCGCGTCCAATAAGTTCGTACAATGAGCGTGTGTCGTGACCGCCTCCGCCGGATTCTTACCTTATTTTCTCCACTTTGCAAGCATCTTCGTCCTTTATCGAAACTCGCGGCCTTTCACGTCGGTACCGCGTCGGCCCGGCGGAAATTCGGGCCCTGGCCGACGTGAATTTGCACGTCGAACAGGGTCAATTCGTGGCGGTCCTCGGCGTGAGCGGCTCGGGGAAGTCGACGCTCCTGCACTTGTTGGGGGGTTTGGACACGCCGAATGCCGGCAGCGTGTGGGTCGATCACCGCGACCTGGCGACCATGAGCCGCCATCAGCGGACGATCTACAGGCGAACGATGGTCGGTTTCATCTTCCAGTCGTATTATCTCGTCGCCAGCCTCACGGCCGCGGAGAATGTTGCTTTGGCCCTGACCTTCCAGGGCGTCTATGGCGCCGAGCGAACGCGGCTGGCCGCCGAATCGATCGAGCGCGTGGGCCTTGCGCAGCGGGCCGCGCATCGCCCCAATGAGCTCAGCGGCGGCGAACAGCAACGCGTGGCCATCGCCCGGGCGATCGTCCACCGCCCGCGGCTGCTGCTGGCCGATGAGCCGACCGGAAACCTCGATCGCGCCACGGCCACCGAGGTGATCGGGCTGATCGGCAAGATCCATCGCGAGTTGGGCACGACCGTGGTCATGGTCTCGCACGACGAGGAAATGGCCATGCGCGTGGCCGATCGCGTGTTGCGGCTTCGCGACGGCCGCCTGGAACGGGAAGGTGCGCGATGAGAGCTCTAAGAATCGCCGGCCTGGCACTCAACGGACTGCGGCGCTCGCCGTTGCGGGTGACGCTCACGACGCTCGGCGTGACCTTCGCCAGCGGTGCACTGGTGACCATGATCGCCCTGGCCCTGGGCGTGCAGCGGCAAGTGGAAACGCCCTTCCGCGCCCTGTCGCTCTTGAACAACATTCAGGTCAAGCCCGATGAGGCGGGGGCACCCGGTACTCCGGGTCCCGGCAAGAAGCCGCTGTCGCTGACCGACGCGTCGCTGACGGAGTTCGAAGCCTTGCCTGGCGTGGTGGTGGCCTATCCCGATGCGCACGTGAAAGGCATCAAGATTCGCTACGGGGACAAAGAAACTACCGGCATCGGCCTGGCCATGCCGCGGGAAGCGGCCTTGGTGGACATTGCCGACGAAGTCCTGGTGGCCGGCCGCTTCTTCGAGGAGGGCGATCAGCCGGAAGCCATCCTGGGGGTGAAACTCGTCGAAAACCTGGGTTTCAAGAAGCCGCAAGACGCCGTCGGGGCTCAGGTCACCGTCGAGGCCGGCTTGCCGCCCGAAGCTGGCGACTCGTCCACTCACCGCAAGCCGCTGACGGTGACCATCGTCGGGGTCTACCATGCCCCGCCACTGATGCAGGGGACCGCCCAGCAGGGCATCTTTCTGCCTGTCGAGTTGATGAAGCAGGTCCCCGGCAGATACGTGGAGTCGGACCTGAAACTTTTGGCGGCGGGCGGCAGCGAGGCCGCGGCGGGCTACGCCAGCGTTACCGTGCGGGTCCGCGATCCGGCCGATCTGGACAACGTGGAAAAGCAGATCAACCGCATGGGTTACCACACGCAAACGGTCCTCAGCAAGCTGCAAAACATGCGGCGGTTCTTCCTGGCGATCCAATTGTTGCTCACGGTCGTCGGCAGCATCGCCCTGGGGATCGCCGCGCTGGGCATCGTGAACACGTTGTTGATGGCCGTGCTGGAGCGTTACCAGGAGATCGGTCTGTGCAAGGCGATCGGGGCCTCCGACGGCGATTTGTTCGTGCTCTTTCTCACCGAGGCCGGCATCATCGGTCTCTTGGGCGGCCTGAGCGGCATTGCGCTGGGCTGGCTGATGTCGTGGGGAATGGAGGCCGTGGCCTCGGTCTATGCCCACGGGCACGGCATCACCGGCCGCCTGGATCTCTTTGCCTTTCCGATCTGGTTGCTGGCCATTTCCATTGCCTTCGCCGTAGTGGTCAGCATAGTGGCCGGCATCTATCCCGCCTTGCGCGCCGCACGGGTCGACCCCATCCGCGCCCTGCGATCGCATTGACGAGAAGGAGGATCATTCAAGTCTTACCGATCACGGCCGGGCTCGGTGTCTGCGGCGGCCGCCCTCAGGCGAGCAACACGCGCGTGCTCAGCGGCGACGCGCTCGTTGTGGCCGTCATGCATGAAGCGCGGGTTGACGCACCTTGCCAGCCACGATGCCGATTTCGACCGGGTGCCCGGGCTGACGCGGTACGCCCCGGCCTGACCGGCGCTCGGCGAGGGGAAAACGAGGTGCAGAGCGTAAGCCAGGACCCGCGCTTGCGAAAGCACATATTCCAGGTCGGGCCCCGCTTGCGGCACGCAACGAGCTAAAGTACATATTCCAAGTCAGGCCCCGCGGCCGGCTGGCCCCGCAGCCGGCTCATTCGTCTTGCCCACCCTTAACCCACTTTTCCCGCAGTTCTTCAGGACTGGCAACGTGCTTGGCGGCCTGGAGGATTTCCTGAAGTTGCGCGGCGTCGGGAATCTGGCGGATCTCCGGCATGAGGTGGACGCCGGCGTCGCCGAATCTTATTTCCAAGACTGCCTCGATGCCCTTGGCGAGTCCCCGTTCCATACCGGTTTCTTCAAACATGTCAATGAAAGGCATACGTTTCTCCTCTTCGTAACGTGCAATCTGTTCCCACTATACTTGTCGAAGATCCGGTAGTTGTAAACATACATCCGCCAAGTAAACTTTCCCTCCTCGGACACCTGCACCTCGACATGCACCAATACCCACTGTTCCTGGCCGCTGTTGAGCCAGACCTTGAGCAGCTTGTCGACGTGTCTCCGCCCGATTTCGGCCTCCGGGTCTATCTGCTGGAGCTCCTTGTCCAACGACTCCCATCCCCGTCCCCAGTCGATATCGGCGTATGCCCGCGGAAAGAAAAGTTCGACAAAAGCCTGAAAGTAGAAGTCGAGCGCTTCCTTCCAGGGACTGTCGTAATCGCTCATGGACACTTCCTCGAAACTGGGCAAGACATGTTGTTTTCGCATAGTCTAGCGGATTTATCTCGTGGCCGCCAGAGAGGAAGAAATCTTCGAGAAAAGCCAGGACGGCAAGTCCACGGCGGGGGAAAGGGAGATCAAGTGGCAGCAAGCGGACCAGCACTAGATCCAGGAGCAGGATTCCTTCACGGATGGAAGGAAACAGCGTTTCCGCGCAAGAGCCGCCGCCTTCGCGGATCCATTTCGCTATCCTAAAATGCGAGAACGCGGCATACCCATAGGACACCCGTAATTTCTCCGCGTCGATAGAATTAGTCGCGGTAGGGACCGCCCTTTCGGGCGGCCCCCCGCACGGATCCGTACTTGAAGCACTACCTCATACGGCTCTTACCTCGGGTTTCTGACGATAAGGCGCTCATTGGGGTAAGGATGGAGGATTTTGGGTTTCGGTAACCAGCGCTGCATCAATCGCGCGAAACGCTCCCATGTCTGCTTGCGTCCCTTGCGTTTCAGCCGCATTCGAACTGTGTACCGGTTTCGGCGGCTCGATTCTTCGCAGCGCGAGCAGCGTGACACCCGAACCTCCAACGGATTCGAACTTCTCAGGCGGCGGCCCGCCTTTCCGATAAGCGATCTGCAGCCCGTTGCCATCGAACGTGTAGATGCCAAGGAAGCGCTCGGGGGGCGGTGGCGGGCCAAAGACAGCGGCGGGACCGGCGAAATCGGAGCGAGCAAATATCGCAATCCCCTTCGGCTGCTTTGCCGTATCCAGCTTCCATCGCCCCGCCAATACATGCGCCGGGCCCCCGTCGTATCCGGTAACCAGGCTGAATTGGTTTTCGTCAGAAAACCAGCACGTTCTCGGGCGATCCTTCTCTGCGGGGATGGCTTTGCCGTCCTCAAGCTGTTTGACAATCTCCCACTCGCCGCGGATTGCCTTCTCGTCTTCCGGCGGCCGATAGCGCTCAAGGACGAACAGGGCATCTGCGGAGTCGCGCTCAACGGCAAAGCGTTTTGGCCGCCGCTGTTCGGTCTTCGCCGGCCGGAATCCGGCCAGGCAGATTTTCAATCGATCGCCGTCCATTTCGTAGATTCCCAGCGCAATCATGTCTCCGGGCTCTGCCGCAAGCAAGTGCCGGCGGAGTCGAGACAAATGGGAGCCACCATAAAATAAATCAATGGTCTTGGTTGCCGCGCGGGGATCAATACAATAGACAAGGCCGCAGTTCACCGCTTTCTCAATGCTCGAGAAGTTGAAGCTGCGCACTCGAACTCCCCTCCACAAAGTTCAGACGATCGATATCACTGAGATCGATTTTATACCCGCGGCTCGATAACGCCGGCCCAGAACGAGTCCGCGTCTTTTCCTTTCTCGACCCGCACAACCTTCCAAGGCCCTTGCAGGGCCTTCAGGTCGGCGGCGACGCGGCCCTCGATCACGACGCCCCGTTTCAACTCGAAGTTGATTGCGATCGCATTCCGCTCCGGCCGGGTATCGGCAGGCTTCTCCGCAAGAAGGTAGGGACCGTCCAACGGCGGGACGGCCAGCAGCTTGTTGTCCTCGCCAACGAGCATGCCAGTCAGACGGTAGCGGCCCCGGGCGTCGGTCTTGGCGTGGATGTAATCCCTGGGGTCGAAGGGGGTACCGCCGGCCACGCCGGCTTGGATGTCGACATTCTCCAACGGCGCCTGCGTGTCCTTGTCGCGGACCACGCCCACAACGGGGCGCGAGGGGCGAGCCGCGTACTCGAAATCCGGACCGTAGAAAGTCACCTGCCTTCCCCACTCTTCTTTGAGCTGAAGCGTGGCCCCCGGACGGGTGCGGGCATAGATTCGTTCGGTGGCGATGCCTGGGCCTGCCACTTGCAGGCGAACGATCCGCTCGCGGCCGATACCTGCCAGCCGGAATCGGCCATCGTGATCGGTGGTGGCGGCCGGCAGGAGATACGGCACCTGTTGACGGAGATATTCGCTCAACTCATTGCCCAGATACATTCGCTGATGGTAGCCGGTTTTTTTGTCGGCGTTCAGCCAGTCCGTCAGGTCGTTCTTGACGCTGGTCTCGATCTCCAGCGGTTGAACCGTGGCCCCAGCGACCGGCCGGCCTTGGGCATCGACGATGCGGCCGGCGATCGGCACGTCGTCTCGCACGAGGCGGATGATCGGCATCCGTCTTTCCTCCGGCACCGTTTTCTTCTCTTCTTCAAGCGAAAATCCCGAATTGGATTTTGCGCACGCGGCGATTTGGCCGCTCAGGTATCGGCCCAACTGCCAGCCCATTCCCAGGTTACCGGCAACCGCCACCACGCCGGAGTGAATCCACGGCTCGTCGGCGCCCTCCCGGCCGTGAAACTCGGACTCGGCCACGCTAAAGCGGAAGCTGCCGTCCGGGCCGCTAGTCGCGCGGACCGGCGGCGGAAGCTCGGCAGGAGTATAGTGATAATAGTAGAGGAGCTCGGCAGAAGTATAGTTATAGTAGAGGAGATAGAGCTTCGCGCCCCGGATCGGTTTGCCATCGGGGCCGACGACGTGCCCGCTGAACTCAAATGAATCGCCGGAACGCTCGGCAGCGGTCTTCGTGACAGCAGACGCCGGCGACTTCACCGCGCCGCGCACGCTGGGCGCCGGCGCCACCGGCCGGGCTGCCGGTTTCTCCCCCGCTGCGGAGCCGGCGGCTTGCACCGGCTTGCGCGTTGCCGCCGTGCCTTTCGCTCCGGTCTTGGGCGGTGAATCCGGCGGCTCGCCGGTGCCGATCGCCACGCGGAAACCGATGCACCGCATGGGAGAACCCGGCAAATTCTCGTCCCGATGTGCCGATCGGCAATGGCCCGCAAAAGCCTCGAAACTGCCGCCGCGGAGCACACGGCCTGTACCGGTCGCCGGCCCCTGCGGGTCATCGGTGGGTGACTTGCGGTAGTAGTCCCAGCCCCGCCAGTCCTGGCACCACTCGTCCACGTTGCCGTGCATGTCGTAGAGCCCCCAGGCATTCGGTCGATACGATCCCACGTCCACGCACTCATCGTCGGTCTCATCCTTGGAGAAATTGGCTTCCGACTCTTTAAGGGTTTTCCCGAAAGCGTAGGGCGTGGTCGTGCCGGCGCGGCAGGCATATTCCCATTGGGCCTCAGAGGGCAGACGGTATCCTTCGCCGCCCGGCACGGTTACCGCAGCCTCGATAATGGTGGGCGAATTCTTCTGCCGCTTGAGGTCCGTGATGCGATAGTACGGCTTCTTGCCCTCGCGCTCGCCGAGCTTGTTGCAGAAGGCCACGGCGTCATACCAGGTGACCCAGTACATCGGCTTGTTCGGGCCGTGTCCTTCGCCGTGGCGAATCATCTTGAAGAGCGCCGGCGTCGTGCCCATGACTTTGCTCCACTGGGCTTGTGTGAGTTCGTAGACGCCCAGGTAGAAGGGCTTGGTGATGCGAACGCGGTGGACCGGGCCCTCGTCGTCTCGACGGATTTTCACGTCCGGCATCGGGTCCGGGGCGTTTTCCGCTTCCGTCGAGCCCATCATGAACTCGCCGGCCGGAATCAGCCGGAATTTCATGCCCACGGAATTGGTAAACTCCCGGGGCGTTTTGGCAGCCTCTTGGGCTCGGGCTAATGCCTCTCGCGCGTGGGCCTGCGTCGTGCCAAGAGCGCGGCGGCTTGGGCAGACTCAGCCGCCAGGGCCTCCGCGGAAAACGGCGATTGGCCAGCGATTGCCGCCGCCTTGCGGAATGTGGCCTTCACCGTGATTCGATGGATATCGACGCCGTTCGGATCAGTGCCGGGGAGCCACGCCGTGTTGAAGTAGATGACGCCCGTCGCCGCCGGGACTTTGAATTTGCTGGTCCTTTGCTCCCGACCCTTGCGTTGATCCTTGTACCACTTGACGCCGCCAAAAGGCTGGAGGTTAACTCCGCCAAGAGGCTGCGTCCAGCCACGCACGGCCTGACAGAAGGCATCCACATACCCTCCCCTGCTCTCCATTTCTGCGGCCAGCTCAAGCGAGTCGAACTCAAGGCCTGGCCGGGCGGCAATGCTGAGTTGGAGGAGTTTGTGCCACGTTTTTGGCCCCACGAACTTGTCGAGGTTGAATTCAATAGACGGCCGTTCCGGGCTCAATATGTCAAGACAGGCGACGCGGGGCAGTGGCGACCGCCCCGGACGCTGTTCGAGTAGCCACCACAGCTTCTCCATCTCTCGATAGGGCGCGTGTGCCTCCCAGTAGTCCGCCAGGACCACCCGGCTCTGCATGTCAATGGCGGCGTCGAGGTCGTTGAGCTTTACCAGGGCCACTACCAAATCGCGGGCGGCCGGCGCATGGATGGCCACCTGCTGATCCCGCTCCATTTGCTGCATGTCTCGCTCCCCGAAGGGCGGCGTGTAATTCCGCTTCTTCCGCGGCCACTCGTCGGCGATCAGCTTCTCCAAGGGGACGGTGAAGAAGGGCGTGTCGGCAAGGCCCTTCCGCAGGACCGCGGCCACCTTCTTCGGCTCCTTGAGCCGGTCGCGGTAGAGCCCTGCGAGCTTGCACAGGACTTCGAAACGCTCCTGCCTCATCGCGCACTGCTTGCGTGTGATCCACGGCAGCCAGCTTTCGGCCGTTCCCGCGCAGTTTTGCCAAACTCCATCCAGTTCCGTCTGGACTTGGACGGTAATGTTGGACCCCCGGGGACCGGGCCGCCGGGCGTCGGGGGGAGTTGGCGGCAAAGGCCGCGCAAAGCTCTGCGGCGGGGCGGCGATTGTCGCGCCCATCACGCCGGCTGCGATCTCATAAGCCTTGGCCAATGATTGCCAGTCGTTCGTCGATTCCAGGTGGCGGACCGCCTGGCGGCAGTCGTGAAGCGGCGGGTTCGGCAGCGACACCAACTCGATGTAGTGGCGAGTGGCCGCAGCTTGCTCACCCTTCTTGTTCGCCTCCTCGGCGGCGGCGGGCCCGGCCTCTCGACGCGCCTCGGTACGTCGCTCATCTTCGGCGGGCTGCAATCGCTTCGAATCAGCCGCCCGCCCCGCGTCAGCATCCGCCCCGCGATTATCCGCGACAGCCCTCAAGACGGACAAGGGGACAACGACCGCCATGACGATCAGCAGTGCCGCGGCCACGGCCAGCCGCGTCAATCGCCGCCGGTTCCGTTTCTCCTCGAGAATTGCCGCCAATCGCCCCTGCAACCGCGACGACCGGGCCATGGCCACCGCCGTGGAGGAGAGCAGGGCCTCAGCCTTTGCCCCTGCGGCGACCGTCAACAAGTGCTCCGCATAGTCCGAGGCCTTGGAACCCAGCGCAAGCACCAAATCATCGCAAGCCCGCTCGCTCTCGGCCAACAGACGCCGCCACCCCAGCCAGACCAGGGGGTTGAACCAATACAAGGCCCTCACTGCCTGGGCGATCAGTTGGGCGAGGCAGTCGCGGCGCTTGACGTGGGCCAGTTCATGCGCAAGCACCACGCGCCGACGCTCGACGGGCCAGGCGCCGGTCTCGATCGGCAGGACAACGACCGGGCGAAAAAGTCCCCAGGTCATGGGAATCGTGCAGCCGGAACTCTCCAGCAGCGTTACGCGCGGCGCACGCCGAGCGCACGGGCTGTTTCATCCAGCGCGGTTATCCAGGGCTGGTCCTCGACGGGCCTTGCCGCGCGGCCGATCCGCCACAGGCAAACCAGGCCCAGCCCATAGCGCAGGGCCAGCCCCGCCATCCCCAGGAGCCAAACCGCCGGCAATCCCTGCTCCCAATTCAGCCGCGTCCACCAGGCCGGCGGCGTCCTGAGCACATTCGGCGGTTCGCCATGCGGCGGCCCGCTCCGCGGAGGTTCGATATTCTTCGCAGGCTCGATTTTCGTATTTGTCGCCGGGGGCGGGATCGCTGCTTGAAAATACGCTTCCGAAAAGCCCTTGGGTTCCATCGGGGGGCGGGCGGCGATGGGCTGGGGCGGCACCGGCAGCTCGATCTTCGCCGATTCGACCGCCGGCATGGTGCTTGGCCCGGCCAGTGCGGCAGGATCCGCCAGGCCGGTAGCAAGGCTGAAAAGATCGGCAGGGCCAAGGTGCTGCCGAGGGCGAGCAGCCAGACAAGGTGCCGCTCGGCCGCCGAGGCCCGCCGCATGGCCAGGGTCAACAAGGCGGCCGCCGCCAAGACGACCGCGCTGCGGACCGAGGCATCGACCAGAACCGGCCCGGCCGCGGAGAATGTCGTCGCCAACAACAGGGTGCATGGACAGTTCATGGCTAGCGTCCCTCCTTTCGTGCCTGGCGGATAAGGCTGACCATCCGCTGGAGTTCCTCCGCGCTCAAGTTCGACTGTTCGTCGGCCAGGTGGGCGGCCACGGCCTGCTCCAGGGAGCCGCTGAAAAATGTTTGCAGGACCCGCCGCAAGGCGAACTGGCCGGCCTGGGCTCGTGCGCGGCAGGGCCGATAGACGTAGGTCTTGCCCTCCTTGCGGTGCTTCAAATGCCCCTTGGCTTCCAGGATTCGAAGCAGGGTGCGCACCGCGGTCCGCGAGGGCGGATCGGCCATGCCCTCGACCACCTGAGCGGCCGTGGCCTCGCCCCGGGCGTACACGATGTCGAGGATCTGCCGCTCGCGCCGACTCAAGTCTTGGGAAAAGTCGCCTGCCATCGTCATGCTCCTTGGGACAAAGTGGTTCTCAATCTGCCAAAATTTTAACCGATATGAAAACGGCTGTCAATGGCGCGTGCCAAAATTTTAACAGATTCCTTCGAGAACCGCCAAACACCAAGCCGCGAAGGGAACGCAAGATGCCCGTTCGACGCAGAAAACGGACGGGTCAGAACGATTTAACAAATCGTTCTGCTCCTTTTTCTGCTCCCACCGCCGCGGGGCTCGGTGGAGGCGTGGGGTTTGTGCCGGTCACGGCGTATAGTGGCCAAACGTCGCCCCATCGGCACCGCCGCCGCCTTTTGCGCCCTCGCCTTCTTCGTCTCCGCCGCGCCGCCAATCGGCAGTTGAAACGACGCGCAGCGCGCACGAAACCCGCCATCAGAGGGAGACTTTTCGCGTCGTTTTGCCGTTCAAATCTCCGGCAATCCGCTCTTTTTCTCGCATTGCTCTAACCTCGCGGCAGGCAACGCCTTACGGCGCCGCGCGCGCTCTGCCGAGGCCATTGCAGAGCGACCTCAACTGTATCAAATCGCCGGCTAATTCGTATTATTCCGTAACTACCGAGGAGAACACGCAATCATGAGAGAACCCAATTCACGTCTGGCCCAGGCCCGGGAGCGGAAGGAAGCCTTTCTGCCGGAGATCGCCCGGCTCTCCCTGGAGGGCCATACTAGCCGGGAGGTCGCCGAAAAGGTCGGCATACCCAAGACGACCGTCCTCCGCTGGCGGAATTCGCTGCGGCGGGAATGCGCCTCGCGATCCGTAAAGGAGACCATGGAAATGATCGACAAACTGAACGAGCGCTACGACACGATCTACCGCAAGGCGCTGGAGGGCCTGGACCGCTCGCAGGCCGACGAGGAAATTCGCACGGTCACCGACTGCGCCGGCGACGACTCGAAAAACAAACGCTCCGTCCGCACCAAGACCCGGGCCGGCAACCCCGCCTGGCTGACCCGCGCCCAGGCCGCCCTGGATGCGACCGCCAAGCTGCTGAAGGAGATGGGAATGCCGGCCGAGGCGGAAAGCCCGGCGGCCGACGACCTTCCGACCGAAGAGGAGATGTTGACCGAAGATGATCTGGCAATAATATGCGACAACGCCTACCGGAACCTGTTCCCCGATTGCCGGCTAAACGACCGCTGGGTCCGCACGGGGTCCCGGGTGGAGGCCCGCCGCACGCTCAACCTGTTCGACGCGATTCTGGACCACATCGTGCTGGACCAACTCGTCCGCAAAACGCTGCTCTTCTGCGAGCAGAAAAAGCCTGATTTCGTGGGCATTGAGGCCGAACAGTTCCAGGAGATGAAGGATGAAGGATGAAGGAAACGGCCCTCACCCCGACCACGACCACGACCATGAGTACATGGTGCCCGACATGGTGCCCGCCCTCTCCCCGGGCACCATGTACCCATGGTCGCGGGCGAGGGGAGAAGGCCAGACGCGGAGAATGACCTCGATTTTGGACCACACCGTGCTGGACCACGAAGAAGGCGTCTACCCCAAGTAAGTGCTGCATGGAAAAGCACTTACGAATATTTTTCCGGACCACGAGGATCGTCCGGTTTACGGTCGACTTGTTCTTTGAAAATTCGATGTTTCGACGCGCAAGCCAAAGCGCGTCGCGCGGGCGTAGGCCCGAAGCGCAGCCGCGCCAGGCCCACCCTACCGCCTGGCGGGAGAGGTCGCGGCAGCGCCGGAAACGTAATTGCCAAAAAAAGCCCCGGCGCATCCCGTGGATACGCCGGGGCCTGATCGACAATTCACCGCCCTATCCTGCGAACGACTATTCCATCGCCAGCAGGCTCTGGTCGTGGTTGATCACGAAATCCTGGTCGACCGAGCACAATAGATCATAGGCAACGCGAACGTAACGGCCATTGGCCCTCTGCAAACGGACCGTGCCGTCCTGGAAGCTGACAAAACGGGCCTCCACCTGATATTTGCCGCTGGCGTCGGTCCACATCCGCAAGGTGTTGATGCCATTGGTGCTGCCAAACGGATCATCCTTCGGAGCCGGCTTCTTTTCGGGGGGCTTCGGTGCTTCGGGCTTCGGCGCTTCGGGCTTCGGCGCATCGGGCTTCGGCGCATCGGGCTTCGGTGCTTCCGGCTTCGGTGCTTCCGGCTTCGGTGCTTCCGGCTTCGGCGCATCGGGTTTCGGCGCATCGGGCTTCGGCGCTTCGGGCTTCGGCACTTCCGGAGGCTTGGGTGCTTCGGGTTTCGGCGCATCGGGCTTCGGTGCTTCGGGCTTCGGCGCTTCGGGCTTCGGCGCTTCGGGCTTCGGCGCTTCGGGCTTCGGCGCTTCGGGCTTCGGCGCTTCCGGCTTCGGTGCATCCGGCTTCGGCGCATCGGGCGGCTTCGGTGCATCGGGCGGCTTCGGTGCATCGGGCTTCGGCAATTCCGGCGGCTTCGGCGCTTCCGGCGGCTTGACCGGCTCGGCCGGCTTCACTCGGGGCTCGGCAGGAACCTCGACCGGCCCAACCTTCGGCGGCGGTTCCGTCTTGGGTTCCGCAATCGCCGGCTTGGGCGCGGGTGGTACGCTGGTGCGCACTTGCGACGCTCCGGCCGGATTGCTCGCCTTCGCTGCACCTGCGGCCGAGTTCATTTCACCACCCGCCGGCTGGCAGCACGCTGGCGGCGCAACCGCCTGACAACAGCTCGGCTGACAACAGCATGGCTGTACGTGGATGCAGCAGCATGCGCGGCAATGTCCACAACGGTTGATCAGCCGGTTCATGCACCGGCATGCCCAGGCACCATCGGTCATGACGAGCAAGGCCACAACCGCAGTTGCCAGAACGATTCCCAGACGACGTGCCATACTTTAGTTCCTCCGCTACAAATCGATGTGAAAATGCGGTTGAATTCACGATCCTCGCGATCTTAACAGAATTCTCTTCAATCCGCAAAACTATCCTAATTTATCTACCATAATTTCTGGTGGCTTGCTTCGCAAGCATTTACTTGAAATATTTGCGGCAATCACGCGCTTACGGCACCAACACCACTCTTGTGGGTTATTACGTTACCATTCATAGAATGGAATTCATTCCGTTTGCTCGAAATAGATGGGGAAACGGAAAGGATTCCGTTCCACAAAGGCTGGCCAACGGCGCGAATTTCCGCCATATTGGTCGTTAGGGTGGCTGAAAAAGTTCCCTTCCAGAAGCAAGAAGTCATGTCGCAGACACACAGTACCACGATCCTGACCGTCCGCCACAAGGGTGTTGTCGCTATTGGCGGGGACGGGCAGGTCACCGTCGGCAACACGATCATGAAGGCCAATGCCGTCAAGATCCGCCGCTTGAACGAGCAGAGAGTCATTACCGGTTTCGCCGGGGCCAGTGCCGATGCCTTTGCCTTGCTGGAACGGTTCGAGGCTAAGCTCAAGGACTACCCGGCCAATATGCCGCGTGCGGCCACCGAGTTGGCCAAGGATTGGCGGACCGATCGGGCCTTGCGGCGACTGGAAGCCTTGATGGCCGTGGTCGATGCCCGGAATACGCTTTTGTTGACGGGCAATGGCGATGTTATCCAGCCGACCGACGGCGTATTGGGCATCGGCGCCGGAGGGAGCTATGCCGTGGCCGCGGCGCGGGCCTTGCTGAAACATAGTTCGTTGTCGGCCGTGGAGATCGTTCGCGAGGCCCTGGGCATCGCCGCGGGCATCGATATTTATACGAATAACAACATCATCGTGGAGGAACTCGCCTGCGAGCCTTAGTCCCTCTTGATCAAGCGGTCAGCACGCCACTTGCTATCTGCCCGGCGGCGGCGTATAGTCGAAACCTAGCCTTCCCCGTTTCCTTCCCCGTTCTCCTGCCTTTGGAAGTATTGGAGGTATCTGACCATGTCCGCAATCAGTCGTCGCAAGTTTCTCGCTCGTTGCCGCACAACCGGATGCGCTGCCGCCGGCCTGACCGTCCTGGGAAATGCCGCGTCGGTCCGGGGCACCCCGGCCCATGACCGGATCGTCATGGCGGTCGTCGGCGTGCGGGGGCGCGGCAGCTCGCTGGGACCCGCGTTCGCGGCCCGCACGGACTGCCGCATCACCTACCTGTGCGACGTCGACTCCGGCCTGTTCGCCTCCCGCGCCAAGCTGATCGGCGATGCCCAAGGAGGCACGCAGCCGACGTGTGTCCAGGACTTCCGCAAGGCCCTGGACGACAAGTCCGTCGACGCCATGGTCATTGCCACGCCCGACCACTGGCACGTCCCCGCGGCGATCTGGAGTTGCCAAGCGGGCAAAGACGTCTACGTCGAGAAGCCCTTGAGCCACAACGCCCGGGAAGGGCGCAAGCTCGTCGAGATCGCGCAGAATGCCGGCGCGTCGTGCAAGTCGGCACGCAGAACCGCAGCGCCCCGTACAACATGGCCGCCCGGCGCTACATTCAAGAAGGCAAGCTGGGCCGCGTCCATTTCTGCCGCATCTGCAATCAGAAAGACTGGGGCAACTTCCGCATGGAACCCGAGGGCGACGCCCCCAATGGGTTGAACTGGGACATGTGGAACGGCCCTGCGCCCGAGTGCCGCTACAGCAGAACCTACGTTGATAATTGGCATCACTTTTGGCGCTACTCGGGCGGCGACACTGCCAATGACGCCAGTCACCAGATCGACCTCGCCCGCTGGGTCCTGGGGCTCGACTACCCGAAGTCGGTCTACTCGGCCGGCGGGCGATTCGACAGCAGCGGCGCGGCCGAAACGCCCGACACCCAGACGACCGTCTGGGAGTTTCCCGACATGATCGTCAACTTCGAGCTGACCCTTTACACGCCCTACATGCTCAAGATCGCGCCGGTGATCCGGCAGTCGACCGACCAGTATCCTTACTGGCCGCAGTGCGCGACGCGGATCGAGATCTACGGCAGCGAGGGCCTGATGTATCTCGGCCGGCACGGCGGCGGCTGGCAGGTCTTCAAACGCCCGAAACTCCACGAGGCCGTGCTCCAGGACGAAGCCAAAGGCAAATTCCCCGACCCGGAACACAAGGAGAACTTCGTCGAGTGCATCCGCAGCCGGAAGCGGCCCAATGCCGACGTCGAGGAAGGCCATCGCAGCGCCCTGTGGATCCACTATGGCAACATCAGCTACCGGCTCGGCGGCCAGAAGCTCGTCATCGATCCCAAGACCGAACAGATCGTCGACAACCCCGACGCCATGAAGTTGTTCCAACGCGAAACCTACCGCAAACCCTGGACCATCGGATGAGGCCTGTACCATGAAATACATTTTCTCTGTCGCTGTCTTGTCGCTGGTGGCTGCTTTGGCAACGATCTCCGGCAGCCTGGCCGCCGAGCCGCGACCCGGAGTACCGGGTGCCCCGCCCATCCGGGCCGGCATGATCGGTCTCGATACCTCGCACACGGTGGCCTTTACCCAGTTGCTGCGCGACCCCAAGGCCGTCGGCGACCTGAAGGACCTGAAGATCGTGGCCGCGTATCCCGGCGGAAGCCCCGATATTCCGGCGAGCCGGGACCGAGTCAAGGAATATACCCAGCAGATGCGCGGCATGGGCGTCGAGATCGTCGATTCGATCGACGAGCTGCTCCGCCGTGTCGATGTCATAATGTTGATGAGCGTCGACGGGCGCCCGCACCTGGCGCAGGCCCGGCCGGTTATCGCGGCGGGCAAGCCGCTGTTCATCGACAAGCCGATGGCGGCCTCGCTGGCCGACGCCGCGGAGATCTTTCGTTTGGCCCGCGAGCGCCACGTCCCTTGCTTCTCGTCCTCCGCGCTGCGGTTCACGTCAGGTTTCCAGGCGATCCGGCAGAAGCGATCGCCGCTGGGCGATGTTCGCGGCTGCGTGGCCTGGGGCCCTCTGCATCTTGAACCCCATCATCCCGACCTCTTCTGGTACGGGATCCACGGCGTGGAAACGCTGTACACGATCATGGGCCCCGGCTGTAAGACCGTGACGCGGCCGGCGGCGGACAAAGTCGTGGGTATCTGGGCCGATGGCCGCACTGGCACGTTCGTTGCCAAGAACGACTACGGGGCCCAGGTCGAGGGCACGCGGGGCAGCGGGCCGGCCGGCCGTTTCGAAGGTTATGCGCCGCTGGTGGTAGAGATCGTGCGATTCTTCAAGACAGGCCGTCCGCCCGTTGCGGCCGAAGAGACCCTCGAAATCCTCGCTTTCATGGAAGCGGCCGACGAGAGCAAGCGGCTCGGCGGCGCCCCGGTCGAGATCGAAACCATCATGGCCCGCGCGGCCCAGAAGCGATCCAAGCCATGACGCAAGAGCTGCGCAGGCTGCTTTCAACAAGGAGGCTGACAAAACGATGACGAGCATCCCCTGGGCGAAGGAGTTCCCCGGCGACATCACAGTCTGCGATGCGGCCGGGGTTATCTTGGAAATGAACGACCGCGCGGCCAAGTCTTTTGCGAAAGACGGCGGCAGTGGGCTTGTCGGCAGCAACCTGCTGGACTGCCATCCCGAGCCTTCGCGCAGTAAACTCCAGGAGTTGCTGGCGGCGGGGAAGGTCAACGCTTACACGATTGAAAAGGGTGGCGTGAAGAAGCTCATCTATCAGGCCCCGTGGTACGAAGACGGAGAATACCGGGGGCTGGTTGAAGTGGCGTTGGTCCTGCCCGACGCGCTACCCCACTTCGTCCGTGACGGTTGATTGAAAATTTGTCGGCATACTGGCGAAAGCGTTTTGCTGTGTGCATAATAGGTTGGCTTGCAATCCCGCCCCTACCTCCCACCTCTTGGAGTACGCCGATGAGAATTCTTCGAACGTCTAGTTGGTTCGTTCTTGCCCTTGCTGCTCTCCTCTTACCCGCCGCCGCGGAAGATTGGAAACCGGCGCCGGGCAACTTGTTGACGGCCTGGACTGCCAACGTCGATCCCAAGCACCCCTTGCCGGAGTATCCGCGGCCGCAAATGGTCCGCGAGGACTGGACGAACCTCAACGGCCTGTGGGATTATGCGATTACCGACCGCGAGGCTGCCGGGGCACCCGGTACCCCGGGTCCGGCCAAGTACGACGGCCGGATCCTCGTGCCCTTTTGCGTCGAGTCGGCCCTCTCCGGCGTGAAGAAACCGCTGACCGACAAGCAATGGCTCTGGTATCGACGCAGTTTCACGTCGCCCAGCCTCGCCGGCGGCAAGCGGCTGTTGCTGCACTTCGGGGCGGTCGATTGGGAATCGGTCGTTACGGTCAACGGCAAAGAAATCGGCACGCACCGCGGCGGCTACAATCCTTTCACCTACGATATCACCGATGCCCTCAACGCCAGTGCAAACAACGAGTTGGTCGTCCGCGTTTGGGACTCGACCGGGGCCAACGGCGAGCCCCACGGCAAGCAGCAATTCAACGCCATCAAGAATCCGGGCGGCATCATGTACACGCCCTGCTCGGGAATCTGGCAGACCGTTTGGCTGGAGCCGGTGCCGGCGGTGAGCATCGAATCGTTGAAAATGGTACCGGATATCGATGCGGGGACACTCAAGCTTCAGGTAAACCTCGCCGGTCTGGTGGCCGGCGAGGCGGTCCTCGAAGCAACGGCCTACGACTGTGACAAGGATGTCGCACGAGGCACCGGGTCGGCCGCGGGTGAGATCACGCTCAAGATCGACAATCCCAAGCTTTGGTCGCCCGATCAGCCGTTCTTGTATGGTCTGAAGGTCCGAGTCGGTAGTGACAGGGTCATGAGTTACTTCGGCATGCGGAAGATCGCCTTGGGCAAGGACGAGAAAGGCATCACCCGCCCGATGCTCAACGGCAAGTTCGTCTTCCAGTCCGGCCCCTTGGATCAGGGATTCTGGCCCGACGGCATCTACACGGCCCCGACCGACGAGGCCCTCCGTTTCGACATCGAGGCCATCAAGAAGCTGGGCATGAACATGGCCCGCAAACACGTCAAAGTCGAGCCTGACCGCTGGTATTACTGGTGCGACAAGCTTGGGCTGCTGGTCTGGCAGGACATGCCCAGCGGCGATGTGGGCAAGCCGGGCAAGAAGAAGGACCAAGATGGCGTACCCGCCTCGGAGGAAAAGGCCCGGCAGTTCGAGGCCGAGTTGCAGGCCATGGTTGATAGCCACCGCAATCATCCCGCGATCATCCAATGGATTGTCTTCAACGAAGGCTGGGGGCAGTACGATACCGAGCGGCTCACGAAGTGGGTCAAGCAGCTCGATCCCTCGCGGCTGGTGTGCAACGCCAGCGGTTGGACCGATCGCAAGGTGGGCGACATCCTCGACATGCACAGCTATCCGGGGCCCGATTCGCCCGCCCCGGAGGAAACGCGGGCTGCCGTGCTGGGCGAGTTCGGCGGTCTGGGGCTCGGCCTGGACGGCCACCGCTGGGTCGATAAGAACTGGGGTTACCGCGGAGTGGCCGACACGCGGGCGCTAACGCGCAAGTATCTGGAACTCTGGAAGGAGGTACAGAAGCTGCGCGACGAGAAGGGGCTCTCGGCCGCCGTCTATACGCAAATCACCGACGTGGAAACGGAGTGCAACGGCCTGTTGACCTACGATCGGGCCGTGTTCAAGGTCGATGCCGCACAGTCCTTTGCCGCTCTGGCACACGGACAATTCCCGCCGGAGCCCTCGTACAAGACGATCGTGCCCAACGCTATGACGGAAGGCGCAACTTGGCAATACACGACCGAGAAACCGGCCGCCGATTGGTGCAAGCCGGACTTCAACGACGCTGCATGGAAGAAGGGTCTCAGCGGATTCGGCAGCCAATCGATCAAGAACGCCCACGTTCGCACCGAATGGAAAACCGACGATATATGGATCCGCCGCGCGATCGACCTGCCGTCGCTTCCCAAAGGCGAATTGTATCTCTCCCTCTATCATGACGACGATGCCGAGGTCTATGTCAACGGCGTGCTGGCGGCCACTCTGCACGGTTATCTGACGCACTACGAGGAGGTGCCGATCAGCCCCGAGGCGGTCAAGTCGCTGCGGCCCGGCAAGAACGTGATTGCCATCCATTGCCATCAGGTCTATGGGGCCCAATACATCGACACGGGAATCGTCGAATTGCAAGCGAAGTAATAAGACGCCCCCGCCGGGCTTGCCCCTAATGCACGAAATTGTAGGGTGGGCCGAGTGAAACGAGTCCCACCAACGATGTCTGTTCAGCGTCAAAGCTTGGTGGGACTCGTTTCACTCGGCCCACCCTACAATCTGCCGCTCGCCTAAACCGAAAGGAAACCTTGCCATGAGCCAACCCTCCCATCGTTCCCGACGCACGTTTCTCCGGCAGGGCGCCGCCTTGGCTGTGGCTGGCGTCGCCGCGCCGTACTTCATTCCTTCCTGCGTCTTGGCCGCTCCCGGACGGCCGGGGGCCAACGACAAGATCGGCATCGCCGGCATCGGCATCGGCCGGCAGGGCAGCGGCGACCTGGCCGCCGCATTGAAGGATCCCCGCACGCGATTCATCGCCGTTGCCGACGTCAATCTTCCCCGCGCCGAGGCGACTGCCAAGAAGCACCACGGCGTGGCCCTCCAGGACTACCGCAAAGTGCTCGACCGCAAGGATGTTAATGCCATCGTCACGGCCACGCCCGAACACTGGCGGTCGCTGATCTGCATCCACGCCTGCCAGGCGGGCATGGATATTTATGCCGAGAAGCCGATAACGGTCGCGATCCATGAGGGCCGCCTGATGACCCAGGCAGTTCGGCAATACAAGCGGGTCTTTCAGGTCGGCAGCCAGCAGCGCTCGATGCCGATCGACCAGAAGGCCTGCGAGTTTATCCATAGCGGCGGCCTAGGCAAGATTTCCAAAGTGCAATACTGGAATTACCCCAGCCCCTGGGAATACGGCATGCAAGGCCAGCCGGTGCCCAATGGACTCGATTGGGAGCGATGGTGCGGGCCGACGGAAGTCGTGCCGTTTCACCCCGAGCTGTACATCCCCCGCGGCAAGCCGGGCTGGCTTTCCTTCCGCCCCTATTCCGGCGGCGAATTCACCGGTTGGGGCGCCCACGGCCTGGACATGGTGCAGTACGCCCTGGGAATGGACGAAAGCGGTCCGGTCGAGATCTGGACCGAAGGCCCCAAGTTCACGCCGCTCACCTACACCAAGCCCGAGTCGAGCAAGCGCGGCAACACGATCACGAACCGGCCGAAGGTTTTCTTCCGCTATGCCAACGGCGTGGTGTTGGAACCGGTCGAGAAGGCGCCGTATTTCGGCGGACACTTCTTTGGCGAGAAAGGCCGGATGACGATCGACCGCGGCAAAGTCACCTCGGAACCGAAGGAACTGGCCGTCGAGTTACTGAAGTCGGTCCCCAATACCGACTACCATATCCGCAACTGGCTCGATTGCATCCAGAGCCGCGAAAAGCCCAACGGCGACGTCGAGATCGGACATCGGTCGGCAACGGTCTGCCACCTCGGCAACGTCGCCCGCTGGGCCGGTCGCAAGCTGCAGTGGGACCCGGTCAAGGAGACCTTTTTCGGCGATGACGAGGCCAACCAGTATCTCGACCGCCCGCGCCGCAAGGGCTACGAATTACCGGAGATGATATAGAGATTTGGAGCGCGGGGGCTTCCTCCGCTTTTCAATACGGCCAGCCCCGAACCAACACGCTTTCCGCACGTTCTGTAAAGCGGTAGCAAGCCACGGCACTCCAAAGAACTACTTCGACCTCTTTCGCATCCACCCCCCTAGGACGCGACCGGCGCTGACCGTCTGCTGCCATAGACGACGCCAGTATTGTTCGTCGCGCTGCTGCCGCAGACAGCGCAGGTACTTCACGCGCTGTGCAGCCGGCAGGCGATCGAGCATGGCCGGGACTAATGCCTCCTCGACGTTATAAATCCGCTCTGGCAGCAGGCAAACGGGAATCACCTCGGCCGGCGGAAGGTCCAGATCGGCGGCCACGGCCTCGACAGCGTCGGCAATCTGCTCGGCCTTCGGACCTTGAGGCGGGTCGAGCCGATAGGGCGGGTCCCACTCCTGCAACGGACGCAGATGATCGATATGCGTCAGGGCCAAGATCACCACCGGAATATGGCGGTCCGGGTTTCGCTGGAATTCGGCCCGCAGCTCGCCGAGGAAACGGCGGTCGGCCTCGCGCACGGCGGAAGCGGCCGAGGCAACACAAACCACCATGTCACAGCCGTGCAAATGATCGAGCCATGGCTTCAGCATCACACGGGGATCGGCCACATCGTAGCCCGCCGTGTCCAGGACGATGGCCTGTGGCAGGCCATCGCGCTGCAGCACGTAGGGCTCGACCTGATCGGTTCGCGGCACGACGTCGGTCGCGGCGCGATAATCGCCGAACAAGGCGTTAACGAGACTCGATTTGCCGGACTTTTTCTGCCCCACGACAAGGATCCGCAGCGGCTCTTGGTCGAGCACGTCGCTGCGCTGGATATCTTCGCGGGCATCCTGCCTCGATTTCCTTAAAGGCGCGTCATCCGCCTGGGTGTCATCGAGGACCATTTGGCCGCTGTAAAGCCGGATCGCATAATAACCGGTGCGGCGGACGAAATAGCCGACGGCCCAGCGCCGCACCGTTTCCGTCGACATGTCTTGGAGTTGGCCGAAGACCGCGTCGCGGGCCTCGCGGAGAAACGCCGCCGGCGTATTGATCACGAACGATGCGATCCGATACCAGAAATACGATCGACGGGCCATGCCCGCCAGCTTCTGCAAGCGCCGCAAGTCGCCGATTGTGAGGATGTGCGAGCCGGGCACGTAGCCCAGCGTGGCCTGCCGGAGGTCGCGGGCCACGAGTTCCACAATCCGCAGGACGTGCGGAAAGGGCGTCTCCAGCCACGGGTCCCTGGCATCCGGATGATAATGCCGGGCCACAACGTCTGCCACGCGACGCACCAACGCCACGAGTTTCTCCGGCCGGTCGAGTTGCAGCTCTTCGCCCTCGATCTCTACGGCAAGTTGCTCGACTTGCCCCCAAACCTCCATGCCTTGCGGCGGCCACGACAGATCGGGCTGCACCTGCGGAGGCTCGGCTTTACGCCACAGTCCGCGCAGCAAGTACCAGCCGACCGCGGTAAACGCCAGGCTGATGGCGGCCCATGCCAGGAGAAGTTGATTCTGAAAGAGCCAGATCGAACCGCCAGTAAGCAGCAACACGTAGGGAACGGCAAGCAACACCAGCGCGATCGCGGCCCGGATTTTCGCGACGCCGCGGATCATGAAGCCGGTTCCTTGGCGGGTGTCCGGCCTCGCATGCGCTCGGCAATCCACAGCTTGCTTTGTTTCAATTCCGTGGCGTATAGCCGGCGAATGACTTCAACGTCCAACTTCGCGCCTCCGCGGATGCGGCTGAAGTATTGGCACAAGGCGATACCCAGGGCGTAGGTCGACGCGGCCGCATACAGGGCCGACACGCTCTCACCCAATCCCGGTACGGGCACGAGTTTCACCAACTCGCGGACTCCCAGGCGGGTCAAGAAGCCGATGCCCAGGGCCCCGGCGATTTCGGCCATGCGCGTAAGATCCATCGGCTGCTGGTAGATTTCGGCGATCTTCTGGAGCATCCTGGCCTGGGCCGCCAGGACCAGCGGCACATCGACGACCGGCAGCGGCACCGCCCCCGCCCCGCCGGCGGCCATGGCATAAGCGACAATATGCGGTTGCGCCTTGCGGAACAAATCGTCGCGGATCGCCCGCCGGGCTTCCGGCGTCTGCCCCAACATGCCCCGCAACCCCAACGGAACCAACTCCTCAATGACCGCCCAGAGTTGCTCCAGGCCATAATCGACCGGATTGAATCCGTCTTCAGGCAACGTGAAATCGACCGGCACGAAGCGGGCCCGACGGGCACCATGTACCCATGGTCGGCGAAACAACTCCCGCTGTGCCATGAGCGACCTGGCCAGGTCGTGTGGCGCCGCAGGCGGGTAGGGCGGTTCCGCGTAAGGATAAGGGACCATGTGCCGCATCTGGCCCGGGTAGCCCTCGTGCAGCGCGGTTTGCAGCACGAGGATCGGCCAGTCGGGGTGGCGTGTCGTGACGCCGCGAAGGATGTCCAACACGTGCTGCTGGGCGTGGTCCATGGCCTTGACCACCACGATGATCAGATCGGCCTCGGCCTCCAGCTTGGGGATCTCCGCCGAACCGTCTTGGCCCGCTTCGCCCAGGCCGCGGGTATCGAGGAAGCGGAGAAAGCATTCCTCCTCATTGGGGAAGGAATACATTTGGGCCACGCGGGTACACGGGCGGAAGCCGCAACCGATCTCAGCGCGGCTGCTACCCGTCATAGCTTGAACAAGCGATGTCTTTCCCGATTGGGCCTTGCCCAAAAGCCATAAGACCGGCGGCGGCAGGGCCGACTTTACGGCACGCAGGCGATCGTCGAGCGTTGCGCGGATCGATTTCGGCGCAAGTACTTTCCGCCAGATCTTGCCCCACAGCGATTGCACGCCTATCATCGGCCCCGTCCAGGAAGTCGGTTCATGTTTCCAAACACTTCTTTACGTCAGTCTAGCCCACCGTGCCGTCGGGTGGCAAGCCTGGGAGGGAGCGGCACCCAAACCTTCTGCTCATCAGGAAGGTTTATCAGATTCATGTCCTTGGAGGGTGGCGCATCCTCGCACGGCCCAAAATAACTCAGGCGGCCTTGAATGTTCTTGGTTCATTGGCCATTCTGACGGGCGAACCGCGGGAACTTGGGCGTGAGCTTTTCCGGCTTGGGGGGACTTGTTACCGCCGGTCTTTGTGTTATCCTTTTCTGTATTGTTCTTTGGCATAGAATGTCGAACTTTCACGTTGACCCGCGCTGGCAATCATCGAGCATCCACCTGCTGGAGAACCGGCTTGCCATCCTGGAGCGTCACGGTGTAGACGCTGCCGATGGCCCGCGCCTGCAACGTGACCGACCCCAGATCAGGAATCTCGACCGTCGCCCGACCCTCAACGCCATCCGAGGCCCAAGCGGTGATCAGCCACTTCGGCTGTTTGGGCATCTTTCGGGCCAGCGCCCGCAGGTGCGGTTTGCCGGTTGGGATCTCATAGGCCGGTTGGTCCGTGACCTTGACATGTTTGTTCGGGCCGGGCAGCAGGTCACCTTGGCGCAGGAATGCCTCCTGGTGTGAGAAGATCGCATGCACGCGCCCCAGAATGACCATCTGCGCCAGGTATTGCGGCGGCTTGTCTGGCGAGAAGGCGGCGTCGAATCCGCCCTTGGGATACGAGAAGTAGCCGGCCACTCCGCCGATCATGCCCTCCGTGTACAGACACTTGAGGAAGCCCTCGTAAAGGCGCAGGTCGCCGAATGCCTTGGCGTTGTTGTCGATCGGCCCCATCGCGTCCCACAGCGGCGGGTTGGGGGCTTTCTCGTCCTGTTTGTACCCGGGGCACAGGTAGTCATAGCTGTTCTTCATGCCGAATCTCAACTCATAGCCTTTGGCGCCAAGGGCCTGGGTGAGCATGTCGTCTTTACCAACCCAGCCCGAGTTGAAGTCGTGATAGTAATACTCGTTGGTGGCGATGTCCGCGCAGGCTCGCATATCCGAATAGTCCCACGCCCAGTCGTCGTGGAAGGTCTTGATAGTGCCGTGCCGGTGCGTGTCGCCGCCGCAGGTGTAGAAGACATAGAGCAGGCGGTCGGGCGTCACGGCGCGGACGGCATCCGCGACGGCCTTCTGCTCGCGGGCCTTCTGGTGGGAGATGTACTGGTACCAGCTCATCTCGCCCTTGGCGGCGATGACCTTGGGGTCCTTCTCCCAGTACTTTTGGGCCCAGCCCCGGACGTTTAGCCCGTACTCGCCACCGTTCTGGATGATGGCGACCGGGCAGCGGGCATGGAGCTTGGCCAGCCCTGCCGGCGCTAAGCTGTCCGGCCTGCTTCAAGCAGTCCGCTGGCATCTCTGGACTCAGCATCTTCGGCTCCCCCTTGTCGGAAATGAACCTGCCCTGGGCGTCGCGAAGATATGCCTCTGGCGGCATGTCCTTGGGGAACTGGCGGTCAAGCAACACGCCCAGCTTGTACTTCTGGAGGTTGCTGACGACCAGCGTCAGGCACTGGCCGTTGCGGCCGTTGGGATTGACCAGCGCCTCATCGGCGACCTGCTCGCTCACGTAGCCAGAGAACTCCACGGCATAGCCCCAGCGGTCGGCAAGCTCCTTGGCCACTTCAAAGGACATGGCCCAGCCCCAGCGGCCGAGCGGCGGCAGCGTGGAATTGAAAGCGAAGTCAGGAGGCGTCTGAGCCTTGAGCCAAGCCACGGGCGTGACCGTGACGCCACGATCCGGCGCGGTGGGCTGCTCCGCCGCGCGCACACCGCCGGTCGGGGAACGGAGACAGGCGGCCAAGGCTATCGCCAACAAGGCGAGAAACAGCACGTGCGATCGCTTGCAGACGGGTTTCATGGAAAGTTCCTGCTGATTGATGGAGATTTTGAGCTCCGATTCACGGGGTCCTTACCTTTGTCGCGGCCACCGGGACCCCACAATTGTGGCGCGAGGGAGTTCAGTTTTGTTGCAGCACTTGGCGTTGTCAATACTTTCGCGGCCGTTCCCGCCCTATTTATCCGGCCGGCCAGTCCCACTCCACTTTTTGCTCCGCTGAGCAAAATCCCCGCAGGCAAGCCAGCACCGGCCGCCCCTGCCACTCATCGATCGGCTCCACTGCCGTCTTCAGTCCGCAATTTCCTTAGCCGGCTGCGTCCGAATTGATTGGCCGTCTTCAACGCGGCGACGACGGCAGCCGGTGATATTGGGCACGGCTCATGGTGGATCGTTTCCCCGTCTGCACAGGCTGCTTCTGCAGCGATGCGCAAATCGCTGTCGCTTACGTCGCCGACGCCAATGTCCGCGAGCGTTGTCGGCAGGCCGACCGATTCACAGAAGCCATAGACCTCGTCGATGACCTGGCCGGGCCGATCGGCCAGAAACAGCCCCGCAAGCACACCGATCGCCACTTTTTCGCCATGGAAGAAACGATGCGTTGCCTCCAGCCGCGTCAGGCCGTTGTGGATGGAATGGGCGGCCGCCAGACCGGCACTTTCAAAGCCCAGGCCGCTGAGCAGCGTGTTGGCTTCCACGACGTGGGACAGCGCCGGCGTGACGACTTTCTGTTCGCAGGCGATCCGGGCGGCGACGCCGTACTCTCGGATCGTATCGTAGCACAGCCGGGCCAGAGCATAGCCAGCAAGCGTTCCTTGGCCGCCGCATTGGTTGGGCGCATAAGCCGTTCGGCAGGAATCGGCCTCGAACCAGGTGGCCAGCGCGTCACCCATGCCGGCGACCAGATACCGCACCGGCGCCTCGGCGATCACCTGCGTGTCGACCAGTACGAGCTCCGGGTTTCGCGGCACAAACAGGTATCGCAGGAAAGCGCCGGTGCTGGTGTAAAGCACGGCCACGGCGCTGGTAGCGGCATCCGTAGAGGCGATCGTCGGAATGATGGCGACGCGTGCGTTGACCGCGTAGCCTACCGCTTTTGCGGTGTCGATGGCCTTGCCGCCGCCCATCCCCACGACCACGTCACAGCCCTGCATCTTGGCCACTTCGGTCAGTCGTTGGACTTCCTCCGGCGAGGACTCACCTCGAAAGCGCTCGACGCTCACGCTGAGGAGCTTCTGCCAGGCCGGGAGATAGACGGGAAGGATCTTTTTCTCGGCCGTGTTGCCGGCAATGAGCAACGCTTTCGACCCGAGACGCTGGATTTCTTCGGCAAGACCTTCCATAGCACCCTCGGCCTGGACATACCGCCCCGGGAAGATGGCTGTTTGTTTCATCGGACTTTCTCCTCACTTGTCAGCATAGGGTAGCCGATCGCCTTGGGGAAGTATCCGTCGGCTCGAACTCGACGGCGGTACCCGGTGCATTTCCGATGGCGAGGCCGAAGAGGATTCCACGATGGCGATCGGTCGACAGCATGACCGCTATTGTACCCTCGGCGGTGGCGTCTGGCTGCCAAGCCCGCTACGGCCCCAGGACGTCGCTGTGGCGATTGGCAGCCGAACCGGCCGGCGAGAGTCGCCCCGGCCCGCCAAGGCCGCCAGCGAGGTTCCAAGAAGGCAAGAGGCGTGCTGGCGATGTTCCCTTCGTGGCTGGACGCTCCCGGTCGCCCGCCCTTTTTGTTCAGATGAACAAAATCCCCCAGCCGGCCAGCACCCAGCACCGGCCGCTCCGATCGCTCGTTGGTCAGGTCCGCCGGGGCCGGCAGGGCGTCGCTGGGGCTCTCGGTGCCCAGGTCGGTCCAGAAGGCCGGTCCTGCCCGCCAAGGCCGCCAGCGGGGCCGCAAGAGCAGGCGGGAGATCGGAGCCGCCCGAGAATGTGTTCATGCCGATCGTCCCGGTGGCTCTTTCATCGGCGATACGTTCGCAAAGGCGCGTCCAACAGGGTGCGCAACCGTTGCGCAGTTGAATGCGGTGGAAACCAAGCCGTGCCGTAGCCATTCACAGGCTCACAGTCACAGTTATAGTAGCCGTATGACGGGGTGATAAACGGACGACTGTAACGAGCCAGCCCCGGCATTTTGGAGATCCTGGGTTTGCAGGGATTCTCGGGGCACGGCCACCTCTTGATCTTGTTCGGATCGCGTGAGGTTGGTATCGTACCGCCCCATGATCCTGTCAAGAACTAGCCCGGGTTCTGAAAGCAAGTCGCTGGCGCGTCGCCTTGCCGCAATGGAGGAGAAACTGGCTGCGGCGGAAGCAAAGCTGGCTGCGGCATCCGCTCGGCTTGGGCTGCTGGAAGAAGAGAACGTACGTCTGCAGCAGGAAAACGAGCAACTCAAACGCCGGTTGGCGGCGGCCCGCAAGAACTCGTCCACTTCCTCTAAGCCGCCTTCCAGTGATATCGTCAAGCCGCCCAAGCCTCCGCGCAAGGACGGTAAAAAACGCAATCGTGGCGGACAGCCGGGCCATGAACAACACCTGCGGACGCCGTTTCCCGACGAGGCCATCGATAACCTCGTAACCTATACGCTCGATTGTTGCCCCGATTGCGGCGGCTCACTCCGCCCTTCCCCGTATGCGGCCGAGGTGCAACAGGAGGTGGAAATCGTCGCCACCCCGACCATCGTCAGCGAACACCAAGCGTTGGCTTATTGGTGCAATCGCTGTGGGAAACTCCATGCAGCGTCCCTGCCCGAAGCGGTGCGGAAGGCGGGCCTTTTAGGCCCACGAATGACGGCCCTGGTGGCCTTCATGAAGGGTGTCTGCCACGCCTCCTTCTCCACCATCCGGAAGTTCCTTCGCGACGTGGTGCGGGTGAACGTCTCCCGCGGCTACTTGGCCAAGTTGATCGACAAGGTGAGCGAGGCGTTGGCCCCCTCCTATGCGGAGTTGTTCGTGCGGCTGCCCGACGAGGCCGTGCTGAACATCGATGAGACGGGGCATAAGGAAAACGGCGAAAGATTCTGGACTTGGTGCTTCCGCGCCGCGCTCTACACGTTGTTCCGTATCGACAAGTCGCGTGGCTCGAAGGTGCTGGTGGAGGTGTTGGGCGAGGAGTTCAACGGCGTGTTGGGCTGCGATTATTTCAGCGCCTACCGCAAGTACATGCGAGAGTTCGGCGTGCTGGTTCAGTTCTGCATGGCCCATCTGATCCGCAATGTGAAATTCCTGCTGACTCTGCCCCGCCGTGAGGACCAGGCTTATGGCCAACGGTTGCGCAACGCGCTGCGAGGCCTGTTTGCCGTAATCCACGGCCGCGGAACAATGACTGCGGCGGGCTTTCAGCAGGCATTGGCTGCCGCTCGTCAACACGTGTTGAGGACAGCCCTGACCGGCGTGCCGGACACGAAACATGCCCGTAACATGGCCAAACGCTTCCGCGAACACGGGGAAGCCTATTTCCGCTTCATTACGACACCCGGCATCGCCCCAACCAACAATCTGGCGGAACAAGCAATGCGTTTTGTGGTGATCGACCGGCACATCACCCAAGGAACACGCAGCGAGAAAGGGCGCCGATGGTGCGAACGGATCTGGACAGCAATTGCCACCTGTGCCCAACAGGGTCGCGCGGTGTTTCAGTTCTTGCTTGACTCTGTCCAAGCCTATCTCTCCGGTACTTCGCCGCCTTCGCTCCTGCCGTCCGGCCCCTGACGGCGCTCTCACCGCTTAACTTCCTCTATCATGTCAGTGGCCATTTGACCACGCTCTGTCACTACGTGAATCGCTACGCCGTGCCCACAAGGTAAGCTGGATGATTCTTGGGGGCGATTGACAACGCCAAGATCCGCAACGAAACTAAAGTTCGTTACGCCACCGTTGTGAAATCCCGGCGGTCACGACAAAGGCAAGGACCGCGTGAATCGGAACGCCGGAAGGAACAGCCATGTTTTCGCGCCCTATCTTCGTAGTCACTTTCGTGCTGCCCGTGTGGTTGGTGCCGTTTGCGCTGGGGGGTGCTTGTCCGGCGGCCGAGTGGAACGGTCACCAGCGGCTCGATTTCAACGTTGGCGGGCGGGAGTGCGTTCTCGTCGCGCCGGGAAACCCGCCGTCGGCAGGCCGTGGATTTGGCGTACGGAGTTCTTCGGCCTTGCGCCGCAAGCGGACATCGCGCTGCTGGACAAGGGTTTCCACGTCGCCTGCATCGACATCCAAAACATGTACGGTGCGCCGGTGGCACTGCGGCACATGGACGCCTTCTATGCCAACTTGGTCAAGCAGCACGGCCTGGCGCCGAAAACGGTGTTGGAAGGTTTCAGCCGGGGCGCGTTAAGCGCGCTGAACTGGGCCACGAAGAACCCCGAGAAGGTCGCGGCGATCTATGTGCGAATCGATGGACTTCCAGGTGACGACTGGCCAACCAACCAAACCGTGGTCCACCTCGCAAACGTCCATGCTGATTGCTTGGACTCCGTTTTGCGTGCGGCATCTGCCAACGTCGCAGCCACTTTGCTTAGCAATCTTGGGCATACTGTCGTCCTACGAGTCGTCTTGGCGGCGTTACGCCAAGCGGTGAGGCGACCGGCCTGTCGGGTGCGACCCTAGCCAGGTTTGACTGTACCAATTACTTGCCCGTTGCGGCAGTACCACTACGATCGCTTCTTTCTTCGGGCTTCGACGTTTTCGGATCGGCACCGAACAACCATTGATGCACGTGATCGGCCACGGCTCTTAGCCGCTCATCGCTGATCCGCTCACGGTAAACTGCTGACATGTCATTACTACTCGGGGCGTGGCCCATGATGCTCTGAACCGCAGCCAGGTCGTGGGCCTCTTCGGCCACGGTCTGGAAAGTATGCCGCAACGCATAAAAGCCGATTCCCGGACGATGAAGCTTCAAGCGTTTCAGAAGTGCAACAGTCTCACCGCTGACCAACCAGTGCGTTTGTTTGGCCTGCGCAAACCCAGCACCCCGTTGACCGATAAACACCAACGATCTAAGGGTATCGTCCTTGGCATCGGGGCGGTGTTTTATGGCAAGCTTCACCGCATCGATTGTTTCCGTCCAGAGCGGGCACCGCCTTGACACACCAGTTTTCGGACGCGGAAAGTTCACCCACCCGCCCTTCAGGTCCAGGGCACGTAAGGGCAGCGTCGCACAATCTGTGCAGCCGAAGCCGGCATTGATCCCCAGTAGAAGCATCGCCTTGATTTGTGGACTTGCTGCTCCAAACATGGCTTGTAGCTCCTTCGGTTGGAACAATCGCGGCCCTCTCTTGGCACGCTCTTTCCGCATGGTCTTCGCGCTGGGCTTCTTAAACTCGCTGCCGAAGCGAATAGGTTTGTCGATCAGGTCGTTCTCGTAGGCATACTTGAACACGGAACGCACGCGCTGGATCTGGTTAGCGAGTCTCGCCGGTCCCCACTTCTTGGCCATCGAGGACCGCAGTTGCTGGAAGTCCTCGACTCGCAGATCGTCGACAAAGCGGTCCAGGCCGAAGGCGTCTTCAATCAACTTGCAAGTCGCGTGGTACTCATCCCGGGTTTGCGAGAGAATCTCGTCGGAATCGACGCGGGCTTGCTTCGCGGTCAGGAAATGATTGAGCAAGTACTTGACGGTTAATCCCTCTCGTTTCGCTCGTGGCACGCGTCCTGCCAAAAGGTCGTCTTTCTCATCCAGCCACTTTTCCAGAGCGGCCGTGCCCTGGGTGTCAGTTGACACCTTTCCAAAGTAATGAAGCTTGCCACGGATTTTCTTGGCCCATCTGTCGGTGGCGTGTGCGAACAGAGGAAAATCTGGGTGGGGCTTGCGAGCCGCCGTTTTTCGAGTAACCTTAGACATAGGCGATTTCTGCGTGTTTCGGTGCTTCAGGTGTCAAGACGGGTGTCAATCGTCTGGCGATTAAGTGTACCGAGGCAGCGGAAATAGTCAAGAAACCTCGTGAAAATGAGGGTATTGGAGAGGTGGCAGAGTGGTCGAATGCGCGGGTTTGCTAAATCCGTGACTTCCTATAAGGGGGTCCGAGGGTTCGAATCCCTCCCTCTCCGCTGATATTCACAAGAAAGCCACTTAGATCGAATTGATCTAAGTGGCTTTTCTCATTGGATTTGCGTCGATATTTTGCCGCTTTCTTCCTGCTTTCTTTGCCAGTCGTTACCCGAGAATGTCCGATAATACGGGCCTTCCGTGTCCGATAACGCCCTTCCCAATGTCCGATAATTGGTCTATCTTCACATTATCGGACAATCAATTCTTACCCGCAGGAGGACGACCATGGGAAAGGTCGGCAGTCGAAGACGCAAGACGTGGATGCCAGACAAGGAAGGACGCTATGCTCGGCAGCTAGGCTGGAAACGCAACGAACAAGGAAAGCTGGTGCAGCACAAGTTCTACCTTGGTACGGACGGGCGGCAGGCAGAGCGCCGGAATCATAAACTGGAAGAGCTATGGGATCGTGTCGAGGAACTGTGGGGGCAAATCATCCACCTTCCAGGCAATGACCAACCCATCTGGGAAAATCTATCACTGGAGGTCGGCAAGCGACTCGCCAAAGGGGAATGCGAGTTTCTTGTCCCGTATCGGCACGAAGATCCGGCCGACTACGCCCGCAAGATTCATGCTCTTAACAAACAGTTTCCCATAATCCGGTTTGTGCCCGAGGATTACGGGCTCTACCAGAGCGGAGCCGAATTCACGAAGGGGCTTGTGGACAACGAGATCGCTTCCATTCTCAGCGTGGCGGATCTGTATGGGAACCTGCCCAATACGCCGGTTGTGCCTGCGGGGGATGGCACCCTGCACCAAGCTCTCGACGATTACATTGAGTGGCTGAAGCGTGACAAACGAGAACCCGGAACCGACTGCGTCAAAGCCGGGGGCTGGACCCAGATTCGGGAAGCCGGACGCCTAAAGGAAAGGCATCCAGACCTATCGTTGTCGTCCCTTGACCTCGAAGCAATTGAGTCGATGATCAGGTTGTGGAGATCAAGACCCAAGGTCAAGGGGAAAGAGCAATCTTGTGCAAAGGTGACTGCCGACAATCATCTCGCCTCAATGAAGCGGTTCCTAAGATGGCTGCAAAAGTCGCCTAGGCACAATTGGCGAAAGCCCGAAGGGTTCGAGGATCTACACTTCTCCGCTCCATTGACAGCGGACGAGATCAGCAGGCTTGCCGACCCAGAGCGGGTGGACACGTTTGATCTTGCCGAATTGGTCCACATTTACCCACACACGTCCGAGGTGAACCGGGCTGCGTTCCTCTTGGGGCTCAATTGCGGTTTTGGTGCCGCCGAGAGTGGCAGCTTGAGGCTCAAAGAGATCTATCTATTCCAGCAGTACCCGAAGGCGGCCAAGATCGGCTGGAAGGCTGATCCAAAGGATAGTTTCATATTTCGAGTACGCCATAAGTCCAAGGTCTATGGAGAATGGCTGTTGTGGCCCGAAACTGTTGATGCTTTGCGGTACATGATTGATCGCCGACAGCAGATCGGTAATGCTTCGCCTGACAGCCTGTTGTTCGTCACTAAAGATGGATCGCCAATGTATCGCCAGACCGAAGGCGGCAACAACGGCCAGCAATTCCCGAACATGTGGAGCTACGTGCTGAAAAATGCCCGTGCAGCCCACCCCGAGGTTCGCAAGTTGAGTTTCAACAAACTGCGGAAGACAGGTGGCAACTTCATCAAACACGCACCGGGATCAGATGGTGAGGTTGCGGGAGTGTTTCTCTGCCACGGGCATCCGGTAGCGACCGACGAATTTTCGGACTCGTACACGAATCGGCCCTGGAAAAAAGTGTTCGAGGCCATCGAGAAAGTGAGAGAACAACTTGCCCCAATGTTCGCCTCTGGCAGCGGCACGTCTTGAAACCTCTTTCCCTCGCCATTGGCGACAAGAAGTGGGCATCCCCAGGCAGGCCAACCAAAGATCCGGCTGAAATCGTCTCGGCCGTGGTGGAATCGCAGGTCGATACGGATAGAACCTTTTGATCCGGTCCTCGGTCGTCGCTCCCTTGCAATCACCGGATCTCCAACAGATCCCTCATACAAACCCGGATCGGGCGGCGACGGCGTGGTTATTACACCACTAGCGAGATCGGTCAGATGCGTACTCTGATCGAAAAAGTTTCAGATTGAAAAAAAGAAGGGCCTGGGCGGTTTGCCGCTGCCCAGGCCCAAGAACTTACATAAGGATGTTCCGTGTTCCTCAACAATAATATAGTATCCCCAAGTCAAGAAATCTGCAAGACCTTTGAAGAATGTGAGAACGATGACGACTGGCTTCCGATCCTCAAGGCCGACTGGGATGGTCATTTTCAGCGTTACAAGGAATTGTTCATCAACTACTGCCGCCGTTCTCCGTACCATGTCAAGACATCGTATCGAAGCGGCTTTGTAGCCAAGACTCGAAGACGAAAGGACGGCGGCCTTTATAACCCGCCCCTATACGATGCCCTGGCCGACAGGCTCGTCATGAAGCACCTCGACCTCTACCGCTACAACTATCTCTACGACGACGGTCTGGGGAAGCTGGAGGAGTCCTGGCTGGGGCTTCGCATCGGGAAGCGTTCCAAGGCCAAGCTGATCGACATCGATAACAAACACAACATCATCGGCATCTACGATGGCCTGTTCTGTGACTACGCCCGGCCGATTGTGAATTACACCCTCGCCGACTTCCAGCGATTGAGGCGGTTCTACGACCAGTTCCCCAGGCAGAAATGGTGCATCAGTTCGGCGACCATGGGGCTTCATGTATGGGAGGTCTTCCCGGAGCCCCGCACGGCAGAAGAAATCGAGCGGCTGACCCGGCCACGCCTGAAAGCCCTGGGCATGGGCAACTGCGAAGTCTACCCCAGCCCCCAACTGATGAACCAATGTGTTCGTCGGCCGTTTGGTAAGGATTATTACACGCTCTCCGGCGATGGCCCCATCGCCGATTGGATGCTCCAACTCGACTATTTCGAGTCGGACCAATACCCCACCTTTCCTGAGATCGTCGAAGGCATCCTCCATCAACTCTTCATTGAATGGCGGGCCTACGACAAAATCAACGGCCTATTGGTCGAGGCCAATCCGCAGTCGCCGTATGTCTTCGAGAATCTTGTCGATACCGGGAAGCTCAGGCGGGATGCCCTGAAAGTCATCCTGTGGATGAAACAGGAATTCCCGATTGTGGCTTTCTCTACACTTCCTCTGTTGTGCTTAAAGTCTGTGATTAAGAACGCTCAACGAATCCCCTCCACATCCCCACGGAAGCCTGTGATTAGCGTCCGCCGTGGCGATGGTCCCGGCCAGCAGGCGATCCCGGAAACAACTTCCTCTACATTTCCTCTGTTGTGCTTAAAGTGTGTGATTAGCGATGGCCCTGGCGATGGCCCAGACAGGCCCGTTCCCATGGCTCCGATAATTCCTTGGGCCATTGATCTCAAGGACGTTAATAGCGGCCAGTGGGTCGAGTCCTGCGTGGAATGGGCCACGAATGGTCTGCCCGGCGATGATACCCTGCTGCCGGTCGTGGCCAATCTGGCACGATGGTTCTATTTCGTGGAGTTTGTAGACATGTCCCAGGCCCAGCGGCTCGACCGGGTCACCGAGTTGATGCAGACCTTCGTCGCAAACAAGCACAACGGCCATGTTTCGACTCTAAACCTTGGGAAACTCCAGGATGTGATGAAGCGGGTGGCGAGGATCGTCAAGCGGTCCATTGCCAAGGCCACGGAAAAAGATCTATTCCTACGTCTCGTACAGAAGCGACGGACTGGTCAGTATCGGACAGTCTATTACCTGGAGCCGCTAATAACCGCCAGGACCACAGGGACATCTGCATTCCCTCTGTTGTGCTTAAAGTGTGTGATTAGGGAGAAGGACGACAGCCCCCTTCCGCCCTCCATCCAGCAGCGGCTTGAGAAGATCGCCGGGGAGAACAACATGCGGAAGCGAGGCGGTGACTACCCGTTCGTGAAGTTCGCACGACGATTCCTGAACGCCATCTGGCAGGGCGAAGGGAAGGCACATATCAACATCGAAACGATCAATGTCTTCATGGATCGAAAAACCAACTACAAAGACCGCCACCAGCAGTTGGAATATAAGCGGTTGCTGGCTGCCCACGGCTTCATACATGACAACTGGGAACGCACTATTAAACGCTACGAACGCAGTGCCTTATATCGAATGACGAAAGCGACAGTGGAAACATTTACAAGTCATGGACAACGCACCTTGGCAGCGGGGTGACGGTCGGGTATTAACATTACAAGCACGACGCTGTTTGTAAGACGGAGAACTTATAAGCTCCTCGATCAAAGCGTATTTGTCAGATGTATGAATATTGCTTGTCATATATTGTTCTGAACGCAGACGGAGTTTTTGACCTGAAAGATTGTTCGCTCATCGCAACGACACTTATCTTCAGCAAGTCATCCTTACTTTGCGACTGAAATTCGCTTCACGTCTATTGTCGGTGAAAGACACAACTCTCGCCGGGGTGGTAGTTGTTGGTTTCTGTCTGAAAGTTGGCCGTAAGTTGCGACTGCCTTCGCTCCTCTGTTGTTTGTCCAAAACAAAAGTCGCCTTGGTTTTATTTCCGCTTATGGTAGACTTTGGTTAGTGAATGACACGCTTGCTGCGAGTCGTTCCACTCGCCGGAAGCGACCAAGTCACTACCGGACGGGACGTGGTCGCAGGACATTCAATGTCGGCGACCATGGTGCGGGCGGTCGGCCTCATGGCTGGCATTGCCGTGGCACCAACGAGGCGACCTCCGGGTCGTCATGACGATTCTTCGGATTGAACTCCCATATTATTTCTGCGCAGACGGTCTGCGCCGAGTGTATGGAGTTATGCGCATTTAGGGCAATTACGTTGATTGGGAGTTGTGATATGGGACTTGATCAGTATGTTTTTGCAAAGACTCGGGACACCACGGAGGAGATTGGGTATTGGCGCATGCATCCTGACCTGCATGGCTGGATGGAACACCTGTGGGACCGCAAACGGTTGGCGGCGGGAAATCCAAGGAGCTACGACATTCAGGCCATCCTTGACCATTTCTTCGGTGGCCCCAAGGCAGAAGAGGCTGAATTGTTCAATTGCGTTGACCTGCCGTTATCGGAGCAAGACATCCTCGATTGCATGGAGACAGTACGAAAGGATGAGTTGCCCGAAACGGAAGGCTTTTGCTTCGGTGAGAGCGAAAATACGAAGCAACAGCGGAAACAGGATCTTGGAACCCTGCAACGCTGCTTGGACGCAGTACGGCAGGGCAAGGAAGTGTTCTATTCGTCGTGGTGGTAATCCGCTGCGAATGCAACGGGTGCCCGCAATCAGTTTTCATCACGGTGATGGACAGTGGGCGACCCCAAACTATAGAGGAGAAGAATTGTGAATACCGAACAACATCTGGAAGCTACGAAGCGCTTCGTGGCGCTGGCATACTGCATTGAGGAGGACTTTGCAACATCGGGCATCGTAACCCTGAGTCCGAACCTCGTGGGAGACACACCGGGCACGGATTGTGGTGCGGCGGCTGAGGCTGCGAGGCAACTGCGGGCAACCAGGCCCATGGGTTACATTGACCGGCTGTGGCTGTTTGATCCGACGTGTATGCAGGTTGTGGGTGATTATCGTGAAGACGACGGCCTTAGTGATGAGGGTGACGACATGGAGTCCGACGTGCCGAAGGCGGGAGACGCTGCCGTGCCCGCTGCCGCCGACCCGGATCAACCAGTAACGCAGGTTGGCGACGATGCGACGACGCCAGAAGACCTGGAGGCCAAGGAGACACGGACGTTTCGGGCGGTCTGGTGTGGGCACGTCGCAATTGAGGCCCAGAGCAAGGAGGAGGCACTCGACATTCACGCTGACATGACGGCCGAGAAGATTCTCAAACAACTGATCTTTAGCTGCATGGAGGAGTAACCATCATGGGAAGAATTCAATGTGATCACGTCATCAGTGGCACGGAAACAAAAGGCTGGGTCCATACCCATGGCATGGATCGGCTCGGCCTGCCAGAGTTGGAAATGCGGAAAGTCCCCGCCTTCCTGGCCGAGGCCGCAGCAGGGATGTTGGCGCACGTCTGCGATTACATGATCGATTCCGGGAAGACAGTATCGGTCGGCGAAACGATGGCCGTTTCACCTCGAACGACATTCCGACTCGTCACGACCGTGCCAATTCCAGGACGGGAGAATCATTACGAAACGGAGCGTTGGCAAATTGCCGAAGTCGAGTGCCAGTGCGCAGATTGCGGGGCAAACGAGCCTGAGAGAGGAGAACACGATGAGTAAACACGTCATCATGGATGAGGTTCATAGAAGGCAGCGTTCCAATTATTGGATTGCGATCAATCAAGCCTCGTGTGCGATGTGCCCGGCTCCGATGTCCGGCGTACCCATCGTGACGCCCAGGCCCCAGGGGTTGGTCGGATTTCCGACGCTGGCAGCGGCGAAGGCGGCCCAGGAACTATGCCTGACGGCTCCCATTCCGGCCGTGGCAAGAGCAGTGCGGGGCTGGAGGGAGGGCCAGGACGGGGCCATCGTAGTCGATTGCGACAACCCGGAACCCCCACAGGCCCAAACGATCTGGAGCTTATAAGGCAGAACTGAATGGTCGTCGGTGAAAGCCCACCATGGTGGAGGGCTACGGGCGACTTCAACATTTGAAGGAGAGTGATGATGAGTAAGAAGAAAGTGAAGCGTGGGCGAAACGATGTGGCATGGTCCTTGGTTGACGACTACGACGACGAATTGCCAACGTTGGAGATCGACCCGGATGGTGCCCTGAGATCGTGGGCAGAGGCACACGACGCTTTGGTTGACGCCCTGATGGGCGTGGTCGCCGAAGCTGAGACTCGCCTTGAGGATGCCCAGGATTGGGAACAGGAAGCCAAGGAGGGGCTTGCCATGGTCGAGGACATGGACGAACAGGGCTTTCTGGCAGCTTACGGGCCGGAACCGCATCAGACAGACCAGCGTTCTACCGTAGCGCAGCCCGACGCTCAGGCAACCGCCAAGGATGCCTCGGCCTGTGAAGCTACGGATCTGATCCGGGAACTGATGGCCATGGGCTCGGGAACGGTGACCCCGGCGTACTACAACATTTACATCTGGCGTGGCATCGAGCCGGAGTTGCGTGGTCCCTACGGCGACCCGGAAAAACAGTCGGAGGCAGCCCTGCGAACTTGGGATGACGGCACGGCCAACCGGGAAGACGACGGCATTTTCAAGCTGATGATTGGCCCGGACGGCAAGCCCCAAGTGCTCCCCTATGCCTACACCGAATTGGATGCTCGGCTGGATGCCGAAGCGGTCGCTGCTCCCGCAAAGGAAGAAGGCATTCCAATGTCCAGGAAGGAGTTGGAAGCGAAGTTGACGACGGCGACGGCAGAAGACGAGCGGCTGGCGATCAGGACGCTTCAGTTCCTTCATGACCAAGGCGTCCGGCTTCCTGAGATCTACGAGGAGAAGGGCATCGGGTATTTGCTTCATAATGCGCCCGAAGAGATCGTGAACTACCTCGGCGAAATGCTTGACGAGGAGGTCCACGAAGCCATTTGCGAGGCGGAGGCAACTTTCAAGGACATCTTGGTCTCCGTCCTGGAAAGCATGATCGGCGACGAAGCAACTAAACAAGGAGTCCGTCAATATGATGGGCAGACAGCGGAAGGGAGGATGCCATGAGCCGTTTCTACCGAATGGAAGTTGAGATCATGGATCACGATTTGAAGAAAAGCAAAGCGATCAAGAAAACCGTCGCCAACGAATGGCCATTTACGGAGTGGGAAGAGGGTGAGGATGGATTGGGCTGCTCTGCGGAGAGCAGTCTGTGCGGCGGCGAAAGCGAGGAAGAGTTCGCAGAGAGGCTCACCGTGGCGATCTGGCGGGCCAACGGAGCGTACTGTGACGTGCTGCTAACGGCGATGTACCTCGAAATTGAGCCGCCGTCGCAAGAGCATCAACTTGACGAGGACGACTACGAGCGGTTGATTGGAACGATTTGAAGAACCCGGAAGAGCAGGAAGGCAAGACATGAAGCGATATTTGATTACGCAGTGGGGAGTCCAGCATACATTGGAGGGCAGGCAGTTCGTCGTCGAACTGCCTGACGACGTGGGCGAGGAGGCTTTACACGACGACAAACAACTTGCCCGACTTGCGGATTCGGCTGGCGTGCGGTGGGAGCCTGAAAGCGACTGGGGGCTCGTGCTCGATAAGTGTGACGTGGAGGACTGCGATCCGGGTTGTACTGACGCACCCTTAGTACGCTATGAGAGGCCAAGCCAGATGCTTTCATTGGCTGCCGCTATTGCATCTCCTCTCGAACTTGATGGAGAACTATCGCCAAAAGGCGATGGTGACTTTGAAGCCCAAGTGTCGCACCTCGGCCACACGATCACGATCTGGCGATATGATCGTGAGGGCGAATCCACATACGGGTGGGACGGGGCTGGCAAGCAGAATGGGGAAGTGCTGGATTCACTCGACGAATGCCTCGACGATTGCCGGAAAGCACTGGACGATAAGCCAACTTGCCCCGACTGCGGCGTCAGGATCGGCGAATGTCATGTCAACGACTGCGACATCGAGCGATGCTCAGTCTGCGGCGGGCAGCGGATCTCATGCGACTGCGGCGGGCACGATCCGCAGAAGGCGGCTTGGACGGGGCGGTCGCCGTGTCAGGCAGCCGCCAATGACCAATTCAAGGCCACATCACGGTGATGGGCTGAACTTTAGGTGGAAGGAAAGATCATGCACGAAAGATACGATCCAGACAGCCATGAAGTGTTCGTGGCGATGACTCCCGACGAGGCCATTCAGTCGCTTGATGGCGAGAACATCTTTAACGATGAGGCACTCCAAGCCTACGAGCGTTTCATCGGTACTATTGAGGGTGCGACTATGCGAGCCATGGCACGGGTCGGCCACATCCCGCTGCCATTGGTGGAGGCATGGGCGAAGAACCCAAAGTCCAATAAACTGTTCACTCGGTGGATCATAAGGCACTGCGGCGTCATGTCGGTCAGGGATACAGAAGGCGAGCTAACCAAGGAGGACCACGACCATGAAACTGATTGAATGCGGAGATCGCAAGCAAGCCCCCGGCGTCATCGTATGCGTCCATCTGTTTGATGGCACATCACACGAATGGTGCAGGCTTCCGAGCGACGACGGAGAAGTGGACGACTGGGTGTGCCCAGCGTGCTTCGAGCGACTGCCCGAACTTGGCGTGGATGATCTGCGATTGGTCTGCATGCACTGTGCTCGGGCATTACGGGAAGGGGAGGTGGCATCATGACAGGGGCAACGACAATGACACGAATCCTAGCGACGGTGCCCAACTACGGCACGAAGGTCATCAAGGGCACGAGCACCCTCAAGTTCGGTGGGGGCTTTGGTGCCAACAGCACGGACGGAGCCATTGCCGAGATGCTGAAGCGCAATGGATGGGTGTGCGTGAGTTGCCGCCCAAGATATTCCAGCTATTCATATTGGGCACCACTGACACCCCTGCCTCGGGGCGGTCGGCCGGTAGTCTGGCTCGACGTACCGACCGACGACGCACTGCGGCAATTGGCCGCCAGATTGCATGAAGCTGAGGCTCCTTACAAGCAGATCCTTGATGGCGTGACCTACGAGTACCGACCGGCCAGGATCGACCGATGGGAAAATGAGCATGGCATGCACGAATTGCCACACGGGGCATCATTTCATGCTGACAAGCTGTGGTGGAGCGTGCTTTGCTGGTGGAACGACGGGGCACAGAGGTGGTATTGGTGGGGCCGGGAATCGACATGGTGGCATGCCATCCCCGACGAGGCCGAGAAGCGGATCGTGCTGTCGTGAGCACCGGAGACTTTACCATGACCGGTAAGATGCTGAGGCAATCGTTTCAATCCGTTCGGCAGCAGTTCTTTCCCCGTTGGGACCGTGCGGGCCGTTGGCGGCTTCGGCAAGTGACCGATCTCGATGGGGCCCAGGGCGAGTGTTGCAGGGAAGACCACACCATCCGCATCACGCACTTGCCGGAAGGCGACGAAGGGACGGTCCTGCTGATCCACGAGATCGGTCATGCCGTCGCCAACGGAGGCCATGGAAGGCTCTGGCGGGCCCGAATGGAGCAGGCAGCGGTGATTGCCGAAGATGCGGGCCGTAAAGAACTGGCGGGGCTGCTGCGGAAAGAGATCACCGGGTACAACGACCCGGTTGCCCGAGTGTCGGCGGGGCTCGTGTACCAGGAGATCGCCGACGCTGTGGCAGAAGTTCCCGATGCGACATTCTGCCAAGTGATCGACTGCCTGCGCCGGGATTACGGTTATTCCCGGAAGGAATTTCTGAATCGTTTTCGCCGGGCAAGGGCGGTCTTTGATCGAGAGAAGCGGGATGAGCAACGGAGGGCGAAGGCCAGGGCGGCGTTTGAATCGGGTGGAGGTGTAGCATGAATTCTCACGAGAACAAGGGTACGATGCATCAACTGGTTCGGTCATTTGTGGCCAAGCAGTCACCAATTCTGTTTTGGCGGGGCGAATGGTTCGTGTGGAATGGCGCTCACTTCGAGCAGGAATGCCAGGAAAGCATTGAGCACAAAGCGATGTCCTTCCTGGAACAATCCTCAGAACGTGCCCTGACCGGTGCAACGATTCACAGTTTTGTAAATCTTCTGCGGATCAGTCAGTTCTGCAAACAACGTGCGGCTCCCGTCTGGCGGAACGGAAAAGCCTCTCCAGATCCGAGTGGACTATTCGTGGTCAAGAATGGCTTGCTTAACATCTCAGCGGCAGCCAGTGGTGATCCGATACTCTTGCCCCACGATTCGGCGTTCTTCAGCCTATCATCTGTCGCCTATAAGTACCAACCTGGTGCTCAATGTCGTCGTTGGCAGCACTTTCTGAATGACCTATGGCCCGACGATGGGAAGGCCAAGGAACTACTTCAGGAATGGTTCGGCTACTGCCTCCTGCCGGACACCTCTCAGCAGAAGATACTCGCAGTAATTGGCCCTCCGAGGAGCGGAAAGAGCACCATCGCCCGTGTCCTGATGGAATTGATTGGTCGCCGCAATGTGGCCAGCCCATCCATTCGTTCGCTGAGCGGTCAGTTTGGACTCTGGGGACTGTTGGATAAATCCGTGGCAATTGTCCCTGATGCTACCCTGCCTCATCCGTGCCCGGCGTTGGAGGAGTTGCTGAAGAGCATCAGTGGCGAGGACGCCGTGGACATTCACAGAAAAGGCTTGCCTCCGCTCACGGGAGTAAGGCTGCCTACCCGGATCGTGATTGTGGCAAACGAACAACCGGCTTTTCACGACCCAAGCGGGGCACTGCAACGCAGGCTGCTTACGCTCCGCACCGAACGGAGTTTCTACGGCAACGAAGACATCACGCTTACGGAGAAGCTGGTCAAGGAATTGCCGGGGATTCTGAACTGGGCGATTGGAGGCTGGAAAAGGCTACATTCCAGAGGCCGGTTTGAATTCCCGGAGAATCTCAGCATTGATCAGAAGGCAATGCTGCGGGCCGTGCCGGACGGGGATCGTGTCAGCCGCATCGTGGTCTATTATGACGGCCATCGACGTAAGCGGCGAAGCCCGAGATTTCGGCACAGGCAGAAGGCACGGCGGGCGGCCACAAAGAAAGGATAATCCAGGAGGGCAGAGCATGATCACCATGGGCCGTTTGGACGGCCCTTAATTCGAGTGGCGGCCTCGGGCACGTATCTGGCGACCGGCCCATCCCGTCGTTACAATAATTGCATTCATCGCAATCCGGGAGTCGCCATGTTCCGAGCCGCCATTACCTTCGCCATCGCCTTGGCCGCCGTCCAAGCCCCCGCCGAGGAGAAGCCCCTGCGGGTCTTCTTCGTCGGCAATTCCGTCACGGACACCATCAACTACCGGGCGCTGGCCGAACTTGCCAAGAGCCGGGGCCACAAGCAGATCTGGGGCCGCCACATGATCCCCGGTGCTCCGCTCCAATGGATCTGGCAGCACCCGAAGGACGGTTTCCAGGAGCCGCCCTTCGGCCACTACCCCACGGCCCTGGCCAACTTCCAGTGGGATGTTCTCAGCCTCCAGCCGTTCGACCGCCATTTGGACGGCAAGGACGGCGATCTGGCGATGGCGAAGAACTTCATCGACCTGGTCCTACCCAAGAGCCCCGATCTCCAGGTCTTCGTATATGCCCGCTGGCCTCGCCAGCAGAAGGACGATTTCGACACGGCTTGGCTGAAGAAATATACGGGCGGCTGGGACAACACGAACGAAAGCAAAGACTATTTCGAGCGGGTGACGTTGGAACTTAGGAAGGCGTATCCCAAGCTGACGATCCGAATGGTCCCGGTCGGCCACGTCATGTACCAACTGAATCAGCGAATGAAGGCCGGTGAGGTGCCGGGCTACAAGCACATCAAGGAAGTCTTTGCCGATGGCATCCATCTCAACAACGTTGGCTCCTATGTCGTCGGCTGCACGTACTTCGCCATGCTCTACAAGGAGAATCCCAAGGGGCTGCCGGGCGAGCCGTACAAAGTGACGGACCCGAAACTGGCCGAAGTGATCCAGGAAACGGTCTGGAAGGTCGTCAGCACGAATGAATTGGCGGGGGTGGCGAAGCCCCGAATGCACGCCGTTGACGCTCAATCCAATCGATAGAGAACATCATGATCCGTACCGCCCTTTTCGTCGCCATTTCTCTCGCCGCTGCCCAGGCCCCAGCCCAGGAACCTCGGCACGACGCCATCCGCCTCCTTATCGTTGATGGCCAGAATAATCACGACTGGCCCAGGGCGACCAAGATTCTCAAGGACATCTTGGAGGCGAGTGGCCGGTTCACAGTCGATGTTTCGACTACGCCCGCAGCCGATGCTCCCAGCGCAGCGTGGGACCAATGGCGGCCTGACTTCAAGAAATACGGCGTGGTGCTGAGTAACTTCAACGGCGGGCACATGCCAACCGGCGTTCGTTGGCCAAGGGAAGTCGAGAAGGCCCTTGAGGGTTACGTGGGCAACGGGGGTGGGCTCGTCATCTACCATGCCGCCAACAATTCCTTCCCAAATTGGCCCGCTTACAACGAAATGATTGGCCTGGGCTGGCGGGACAAGAGTTTCGGGCCGAGCCTGATCGTCAGCCCCGAAGAGAAGATCATCGAGATACCGAAGGGCGAGGGTCGGAATCCAGGACATGGACCGGAACACGATTTCCAGGTCACGGTTCTGAAGGCCGACCACCCGATCACTCAAGGGATGCCAAAGAAATGGATGCACCCACACGAACAATTGACCCATGGGCAGCACGGCCCGGCCAAGAACATGACCGTGCTGACCTATGCGTGGTCAAAGGATACCAAGGAAAACGAGCCGATGGATTGGGTGATCCCGTATGGCAAAGGCCGGGTCTATACGACGATGCTTGGCCATTTGTGGAAAGACGGTCCCGATACAGCCATGCGGTGCATCGGGTTTCAGACCTTGCTGATCCGGGGCTGCGAGTGGGCGGCCACGGGGAAAGTCACGTATCCGGTTCCCAAGGACTTCCCGACTGCCAACAAGATTGCCTTGGCCGAGCAGCGCCTTATCAACCCCGGCGACCATACCCGCAAACTTCAGGTGGACGGTCGAACCCGCTCGTACTTCATCCATGTTCCGCCGAAGCTCGATCCCAAGAAGCCGACGCCGGTCGTGTTGGCTTTTCACGGGGCAGCGACAAATGCTTCCATAATGGCGATCTCCACCGGCCTCAGCGATAAGGCAGACGAGGCCGGGTTCATCGTGGTCTATCCCAACGGAACAGGCAAGGGCGACGTGCTCCTGGTCTGGAATGCGGGCGGTTGGCATGGCCCCAAAGCCGAAAAAGAAGTTGACGACGTGAAGTTCGTCAGGGAACTTCTGGATGATTTGCCGAAAGTGGTCAATGTCGATCCCAAGCGGATCTACGCCACGGGTATATCGAACGGCGGGATGATGAGCTACCGGCTTGCTGCGGAACTATCGGATCGGATTGCCGCCATCGCCCCGGTGAGTGGCACGCTGGCCGTAGAGAAGTGCAGTCCTGCCCGTCCCGTGCCCGTGATTCACTTTCACGGGACGGAGGACAAGCTCGTTCCGTTCAATGGCCCCGACCAGCGAACGGCAAGGGTCTTCGCATTCAAGTCGGTTGAGGAGACGATCCGCACCTGGGTGAAGATCGATGGCTGCCCGACGAAGCCGAAGATCACCAAGCTGCCGCACAAGGGCGACGACGGCACGACTGTGGAGCGCAAGACCTATGGGCCGGGCAAGGAAGGAACCGAGGTCATTTTGTACGTCATCAATGGCGGCGGTCACACTTGGCCTGGAAGGAAGTGGCCCGTGCCATGGCTCGGCAAGACGACTCATGACATCTCGGCAAGCGATCTAATGTGGGAGTTCTTCAAACGACATCCGATGCCGGATGTACCCGAGCCAGCAGTTCATCAATGAGCAACTGCCGTTTTCCCTTTGCCATGCAACAAATCCGTGGCTGGACCAATTCCCCTTCAAGGCTGTTCCTGGCGAGACAGATTCCGTAGAATATCCACGCCTATGCATTGTGAAACACGTTACGGGAGTTCTCTATGAGCGCTGGGGCTGCGGCAGCCGCCGCCGCTGCGGCTGAGCGGCAGCGACAGGAGGAAGAAGAAATGACGAAATATACCGATGCCGATCTGCAAGGGGATTGGGAGTTCAAAATCGTTCGTGCCAATACTGCGGCGTTCAGGAACCCGGAAGTGCTACGGCAAGTCTGCCGCCGAGGAGGCCAGGGCAGGCTGGACCCTCGTGGAGAAATTCGACAATCAACGTTTGCGATTCAAACGTCCCGTCAGCGCACGTTCAGGCGATGCGGGCCTGGCGTTCGATCCTTACCGTACTCAATACGGAATCTCGTCAGGAGCCCTAGTTGCAGTCATTCTGGCATGCACGTTCTTTGCAATTGCCGGGATCTTCGGATTCATTTTCCTCCTCGTCAAGACGTAGCAGTACCTCTTACCAGCCGAACCCCGTTCCTCCTGAGATCCGGCGGCCGGTCTGCTATAATAGCGACCATACCTATCCCGGAGAGAGCCATGATCCGATCCGTCCTGTTCGTCGCCATCGTTCTGATCGCCGCCGAGGCTCCGGCGCAAGAGGCCCAATCCGAATTTCCGCCACCTCCCTGGCATCTCGTCGATATCTGGTGGGACATCGGGCAGGACACGCCCTTCGAGAGCTACAGCATCGATGTGGACATCAGCGACGATGTTCCCTCGACCAAGAACCTCTACATCTCGCCCATCGGGCTCGGCCACTTGAACAAGATCCCGTTCTACGGTGGAGTCCAAACGCAAGTGGACGGCTACACCAAGCGGGACCAGCGCCTGCGACAGATCGGCCCCGGCTTCATCTTCTCGATGTGGGGCCAAAGAAGCCTCGATGCAATCCGGCCTTCCGTTAGTGGGTTCTGCCAAAGCTCCGGGCACGAAGGCGACTTCGTGAGCGTGCGCCGCCCCTGCGAGTGGAAGAAAGGCAAGTTCACGTACAAGATCGTGAAGATGGACCGGGAGGACGTTGACGGGAAACCCATGACGTGGGTGGGGGCCTTTGTCTATTCGCACGTCAAGGACGAAAACGTATTTGTCGGTGCCCTACGGTTCAAAAGCGAGAACCTCGTCTTGGACCGGACGGTCGCCAGTTTCGTCGAAGTCTACGGGCCACGGATTTCGGTGAGCGAGATTCCCACGGTGACCGTGACCTTTGGCAACCTGAAGGTGAACGGGAAACCAGTGAAGGTGACGTGGGCGGACGCCATTTATCCGAAGAAGGTTCCCGACTACGCTGGGGTGGTTGCCAAGGACGGCGCACTTGTCGTCACGGTCGGCCAGCCTGTGGAGAATCGGAAGGAACGAAAGGTGCGATTGATTGGTAAGTGAAAGCAATAGCATGAAGAAGAACAAACCCGAGCAGCCAGCCCAACCTGGCCCGCCAAAACGCAAGTTGTCCGAGATGATCTCGGAGTTCGCCGGTGACTTCATCCGGCTGGGAGAAACGCCAGAGGCGAAGCAGAATTATCTCACGGGCGCATGCACCGCCTGGAACATCGCCAGCGCCCCGCCTGAACGCCGGAAAAAGTTGGTGGACGACTTTCTGGCGGAATACAAGCGGCATAATCCGAGTACCGATGATGCCGCCTTGTCGGCAATCCGCAAGGACATGGAGCACCTGATCGACGTGAAGTTGAAGATGTTCCCCCACGACATTCGACAGATCGTGACTGCCCAATACATCTGCACGAAGGCAGGGGATCGGATCGAGGTTGGGGCAGCAAGAATATGAAACGATCAGCCAATCAGAAAGGCAGGTAAATCATGGGTCCGGCTTTGTGGCAGGAGTTGGTTGCCGGGTTTCCCGACAACACTGAAATTGCTCGAATCGCCGTCCGACTTGTCATCGCCGTCGTTCTCGGCGGCATTCTCGGCTTAGAAAGAGCCCACATGCACAAGCCAGCGGGAATGCGAACCCACATGCTCGTAGCGTTGGGGGCGGCCATCGTGGTTCTCCTGCCGCAATTGATCGGCATGTCCAGTGCGGATTCAAGCCGAGTAATCCAGGGGACTCTTACCGGGATCGGCTTCATCGGTGGCGGCGTCATCCTCAAGATGAGCGAGCAGCATCAGATTGTAGGAATAACTACTGCTGCGGGCATTTGGCTCACCGCAACGATTGGCATTGTCGCTGGCACAGGGCGTCTGGGGCTGGCTGCTGTGGGAACAGTTCTGGCATTTGTCATCCTTACGTTCTTTGGTCGGTTCGATCACAATACCCCAAAACCTGGGCCATCGGATTTGCCGAAGTCGTGAATCGACGCCCGGCCAGACGGCCTACGGGGTAGCTCTGGACCAGTTGATGCCCGAAGAAGAAGTGCAGCCGCCCAAGGATTTGAGAGAGAGCTACACCTCCATCACCCCGCTCACTTCGTACCGGGTCGCCAAGAACAGCGGCAACCGGTCGCCAAGGATCTTGCGATGTGTTGCCAGGGCCAGTTCTGGCGTGTTCGTGTCGTGGGAAAGATGGCCCAAGCAGGCCCATTTCATCCGCTTCGACGCAGATGCCAAAAGAAGTTGGGCGGCCTCGACATTGGAGATGTGACCGCCCGGCCCTGCAATCCGTTCTTTAAGCCACTCGGGGCGAGCGGCATTGGCGAGCATGTCGGGATCATAATTGCTCTCCAGCAGTACGGCATCCAGCGATGCGATCACGTCGCCCAGGCCGTCAAAGACATGCCCCAGGTCCGTCATGATGCCCAACCGGTGCTTGCCATCGTCCACCACGAACACCACGCCGTCTGCCCCGTCATGGGGCGTAGAAACCGTTTCGACCGTCACCTTGCCGACTTGAATCGTTTTCCCGGCAACGAAATACCGGAGGTCTCCGATTTCGCCCAGTGCAAATCGCTTGGCCGCCTCGAAGGTCTTGGCGGTGGCGTAGATCGGCAGGCCAAACGTGCGGTTCAGGACGCCCATGCTGCGGCAATGGTCAATGTGGTCGTGGGAGATCAGGACGGCATCGACCGCAGTTACATCCCGGCCATGCTTGGCGAGCCGCTCTTGGACATCGCTGGCACTGATCCCGGCGTCGAAGAGCAGCTTGACGCCGCCTGCTTCCACGTAGATACAGTTGCCGTTGCTGCCGGATTGGAGGGAGATGACTTTCATGGCAGTATTGTACCGCAAGTTCCTGAATTGGACAGGGAAAGCTGGAACCGTGTGGCCCAGTATGATATTCTGGAATTCAAACAATTTCCTGGGCCTCGGCCCCATTACCTGTGAAGGAAGAACACGATGAAGAAGATGATGTTGCTGCTGACAGCCTGCCTTGCATGGGGCATACCGGCAGGTGCCGCTGACGAGGTCATTCCGCCCAAGACGCACCCCGACTCGACGAAATGGGACAACCTGTTCAACAAGGACTTGTCCGATGCCATTTTCCCCAAGGGAGTGTGGTACTATGAAAATGGTCTATTGACGGCGACCAAGGACGAGAACATCTGGACGAAGAAGGAATACGGCAACTGCATTATCGACCTGGAATTCAAGAATGCTCCCGGAACGAACAGCGGCGTATTCGTGTACGGGAGCGACACGAAGAACTGGGTTCCCAACTCGGTCGAAGTCCAGATTCTTGATGACTACTCCCCAAAATGGTCCAGTGCTCCGAAGACTTGGCTGTGCGCCGGTATTTTCGGACGGTTGGCTCCTTCCAAGCAGGTGGTCAAGAAGGCGGGCGAGTGGAATCGCATGACCGTCACCTGCCAGGGACCGAAAATCTACGTGATCCTCAATGGTGAGCACGTCACGGAAATTGACATGAAGAAGTGGACTTCCGCTAAGAAGAACCCGGACGGCAGCGACATTCCGCCCTGGCTCAGCCGACCGCTCGCTGAAATGGCCACCAAAGGACACGTCGGCCTGCAAGGAAAGCACGCTGGGGCACCAATCTACTTCCGTAATGTGAAGATCAAGGCGCTCGATTGAATCGTATTGCTTAGAAGAATCAGAGGTCGTCCTGCACATTGATGGTCATCTGGTCAATTCTTACCGAGGAAGCATGGGACCACTTGCAGCGGAAGGGCCGTCTGCGAGTCGCTCGCCGCCACGTCATCCAAGAGTTCCTTGGTTCTTATGTTTGGATGGCAGCGCAAATGGAACGGCGGCTGACGGTTCCAAGGCCAAACAAGGATGCCATGCCGATCTGGGCTTGGTATCAGTGGGAGGGTGCGGCTCGACGTAAGCCAGACCTTCGGGCTGGTGGGCATCTGCCGATGGGCGAAAGAGGCATCCGGGTCGAATGCCGAGTGGAAGACAGCCGGGTGTTGCTGTCCGACTTCGACCTCTGGCATTACGTTCTCAACTACTGGTACTTACCCGAAACCGAAAAGCGTGGAGAGGCATTCGAGAAGAATCTGACCAGTGCTGGCCTGTCGTTCTACAAATGCGATCACAGCACGCCGTTGCCGAACGCCCGATACCGCAGAGAGATCGAAAGGAGTTGGGAGCGAATCTTCGACGTGGACTGGGCCGACAAGGGCAACGCCATAGCCGATCCTCGCAAGCAGAAGTCGATCCAGGCGACCCTCTGGGAACTCGTCCTTGACGATGTTGTACAGGTCAAGGAATTCACTGCCAGATAAAAATAGGACGCCATGCCCAGAACCAGCGCCGGTCTGCTGATGTATCGAATCAAGGATAGAGTCCTCCAAGTCTTGTTGGCCCATCCTGGCGGCCCCTACTTCGTCAACAAGGACGATGGGGCGTGGTCGATCCCAAAGGGCGAACCGGATGCCGACGAGGATCTGCTCGTCACGGCCCAGAGGGAGTTCGAAGAGGAGACGGGCGTGAAGCCCTCCGGCCCGTTCCTGTCACTGAAACCCATTCAGCAGAAGGGCGGCAAGATCGTACATGCCTGGGCCTTCGAGGGCGACTGTGATTCCAAGGCCATCAAGAGCAATACGTTCACGATGGAATGGCCGCCGAAATCAGGAAAGCAGATGGAGTTTCCCGAGATTGACCGAGCCGAGTTCTTCGACCTGGCGACGGCGAGGAAAAAGATCAAGGCGGCGCAGGAAGCGTTTCTGGATGAGCTTGGAGAGATCCTGAGACGGTGACGCCAGTGAAGATGATCACCACTGGTTTTGCCCAGACGTTCGCCCAGCTATAATCATGGCCTGACAAAAGGAGATCGAAATGCCCAAACTTACCCTCGTTGTAATGCTGCTGCTTGGAGCCGTTACCCATGCGGAAGAGGAACACCCCACGAAGATGTGGAACCGCACCGGTTCGCTGGGTGAAACCCCCAAGCATGTCACGGATTCCTATCCTCTTTCCGACCAGGAGAACAAATGCGGCTGGGTGAAGTTTGAGCCGATGAGCGACGAATTCGAGGGCAAGGAACTCGACCGCAGCAAGTGGGTAATCGGCATGGATTGGTGGAAGGGCCGCCAGCCTGCCTTGTTCAGCGAGAAGAACATCACCGTATCGGATGGCAAGCTGCACCTGATCATGCGAAAGGAAAAGTTGCCCGCAGAACTCGGCAAGCAAGGTTATCACGACTACTCCAGCGCCGCCCTCCACTCCAAGACTCGCTCCTCCTACGGCTATTTCGAGGTCAAGGCCAAGCCCATGAATTCGGGCGGGTCAAGTTCCTTCTGGTTCCAGCAAGACGACAATCCTGCGTGGGGGACGGAAATCGACGTTTTCGAAATTGGTGGCAAAGCCAAGGGCTTCGAGAACAAGTACCACATGACCTTGCACGTCTTCAAGACGCCCACGGAGAAGAAACATTGGAGCGTGGGCGGCGTGTGGCTTGCGCCTTGGCGGCTTGCCGACGCCTACCACGTTTATGGCTTGGAATGGAACAAGGACGAATTGAAGTTCTACGTCGATGGGGTCATGGTCCGCACCGTCGAGAACACGCATTGGCATCAGCCGCTTTTCCTGATCTTCGACAGCGAGACGATGGGCGATTGGTTCGGGATGCCGGACGACAAAGACTTGCCCTCGACGTTCAGCATCGAGTATGTCAGGGCGTGGAAGAGGGTAACGTCCGAGCCGAAATCACAAGCGAGGATCATCTCCCATCTGGGGTCACGGGGTCGCAACGCCACATACCTTGCCCTTTGGACGCTAAGGACAAACGGCTTCAATGTTCCCGACATCCAGTGCAATAAATCGTATGCCGAAGCCCAGCCGAAGCTGCGGAAACTGGCAGACAGGCTTCGGCAGCTTCCCGCATCGAAACTCGTCGAACTGGACGAGTCTCTCAAGTACCATACGAGCATTTACTCGCCCATCTGGTCGAGTGGTGGCGAGGGATGGGAGCAGTAGTCCTGGAATCGGAGCCAAGCGTTGCCGAGGAAACTGCACATGTGAACCATGTGGGAACTCCTGTTAGGCGACGTTGTGGACGCCAAGAAGTTCACGGCACGGTAATGCTCAACCTCAAGCCCATCATCCACCGGATTCTTGAAGGCTACGCCTTGAGTTGGGACGGCACGCACGGCGTCGGCCATTGGGCCAGGGTCTTGGAAAACGGCATTCGGCTGGCTCGGGAAACCAAGGCCAACGTCGAGGTCGTGCAACTCTTCGCCATCTTCCACGATTCCTGTCGTCTAACTGACGGCAGTGATCCTGAGCATGGAGAACGAGGTGGCGACCTTGCCTTGGCCCTTCGTGATAAGTGGCTCGTTCTTTCCGACGAGGAGTTCGATCTACTTTACGAAGCCTGTGCCGGTCATGCGGACGGAAAAACGGAGGCCGACATCACGATCCAGACGTGCTGGGACGCCGACCGATTGGATCTGAGCCGGGTGGGCATGATTCCTGCGCCGCAGAAGCTCTGTACCCCAGCCGCCAAGACTTGGGAAATGATCCAATGGGCCGATGGGCGTGCGGCCTTTGATGTCGTGCCTGATTTGGTGAAGAACGAATGGGGAATCGATCTTGGAAGCTGAAAATCGAGTGAACGAACATCTGGAACTCTGCGAGGTCGAACACGGTTCCCCCGAATACTGGGCGACGGTCGATCTCCGGGATTCGATCCTGCGAAGGCCCTTGGGTCTCCAGTTCTCCGCTGAAGAATTGGATGCCGAAAAGGACTCTCTCCACGTTGCCTGCTATCGTGGCGATAGGCTGGTGGGATGCCTTGTGCTTCGGCCCCTTGAAGGTGGCGACATTCGGATGAGGCAGGTAGCCGTTGTCCCGGAATTGCAGCGGCAAGGAATCGGCAAGGCCCTGATCAAATACTCCGAAGCGTTGGCACGAGAAAACGGATATCGTCGCATGATCCTCCATGCCCGTGATACGGCGGTGGGCTTGTACGAGAAGCTGGGCTATTCAAGATTTGGCGATCAATTCGAGGAAGTGACGATCCCGCACTGGAAGATGGAAAAAAGCCTAGCTTTCAGTCTCAACCAAATCGTGCCTTGGGGGAGAAACTTCGACGAATACGTCCGCATGTTCGGCTCTGTCTGCTCCCAAATATTGACCCGGTACTTGCCATTGTGCTGCTTGCAAACCTCTACACGGTCCAGCCGAGGCGGCTTCCCGATCCTCGCCAGCACTTGGAGCTTGATCTTTTCCGTGTGGTTCGGCACCGGTTGCTCCACCGGCGCAGCTTTGTCCTTGTTCGTGGGGTTATTCTTGGTCTTCTCCATGATTTCCTCCGGTTAGAGATTGCCATCCTCGTGGATTCTGAGTCGCTGGTGTGCTGCTTCAAGGCAGCATTTCCTTTACCACGGCCTCGCAAAACCTTTCATATCGCTTTCGAGCAAGCTCCACGTCCGCATGCAGGTTATTGATATGTTCTTCCAAGTTCCCGATCATCGATTCTCCTGCTTCAGGCAATAACGTTCCCTCCGCAATTCGCCGGTGAAGCACAGCGAGTGCTGCTTGCGATTTGTGAATGACGGAATCCAGACATGCCCTGTCACCGCACTCTCGAAGGTAAGCCAGGGTATAAGTCACGGCCCCATGGACGAGAAACGGTTCGAACACGCCGATAGCCGTGTGACGGAACTTCTCCTCAAACTTGTTGTAGCGGCGTTCAAACCTTTGTTCCTCTGTCTCTTCCGCTGCCTGCGTTACAGGGGCTTCGAGAAATGCAAGGTACATCCATGCGAGCATCCTGTCTCTCTCAAGCACGTCCAGGTGATCGAGCAGTCGAAACAGATTATCGAGGCTGTTCCTGTCGGGGTGCGGAGCCAGGGTGACGTACTGGATGTGGTATATTAAGTAGTCAGTCATGTGCATGCTTTTCATGTCTGCAAAACCATCACGGCATCAACGAGTCGGGCTGCCCTCGGAAATCATTTGGTTGATGTCGTCGGAACCGGCTTGGGGGTCTTCAGCGGCGACGTACCTTGGCTCCGGCGATTCGTGCGGAGTGACCGGTTTATTCGAATCGATGCTTGCACGACTCGGGCCGACCGATCTCTTGGGCCGGATCAGCACGTCGTCAAGCCCGAATCTGGGGTCAGGTTCATTTCTCATCGCTCTCGTCCTCCATATCGCAAATGTCAGAAACGATACGTCTCTCCTGGTAGGTCACTTGCCCCGGACACCGTGGTTGCGGCCTTCGGCACGATCTCTCATGTGGGGCCATCGGTGCTCAAACGCCCGGTAAGGGCTTTTTTCGCCAGTCTGCTTCCAACCGTGGTGTTCCATACTCAATTGGGTCGCAACGTCCACCGCCTGCCGTGACCCCTTGGTGCCATGCGGAGATTTCGAGGGGAAGAAGTCTTTGATGGGCGGTTGAGGCGCAGACTTCTTGCTCCACCCCGGCCAGCGGGATTTGCGCTTGATGAGTCTCGGAGTTGTGGATCGGAAGCTGTCGGCCTTCGCAAATGGAGAAGTCGTGTACAGCGTCGATAGGTTGTTCGGAATGATTCAAGATGTCAGCGACCGTCCTGCCTTGGCGGTTTCGAAGATCATCGTGGCGGGTTGTGTTCACTTTGGGCATGGTGTGCTCCAATCTGGTTGGTCTTGGCGAATCGAGTCAGGTCGGAAAACTGCGCAGAGGGAACGGTGCGGAACGTGGGTCCGCCCTTCCGGGCGAAATCACGATAGAGCCCAACTGAGAAGCTCAAGGGCGTCCCCTCTGGTACATGTGCCGCAGCCAAAGGGCTCAACGGCGGGGGAAAAGACCCGAGCAATAGGGCTATTCAGAGCGGTTACATCTAAATTCTACGCTTGCCCTGATGGATTACCATGCCCCGAGTGGCAGCGGGGCTTCCTGGGACAATCGGCTTAGAACTTGGGCCGATGGCGGTATGCCGCAATTCTTTATTGGCATGACGCCGGTCCTGCCAACGCAGGCAAATCGACTACACGGGTTATGTTTGTCCTCGGTGGTGCGTGTACAATGAATATGTCAGCCAGATAGCCCGATTGCTCGGGCATCCCCTCGCCGTTGAGCCGTTTGGCCGTGGCACTATGAAAGAAGGGGATTCCCCATGAACTTCCGCTTCCCGGTCAGATTATATCTCGACGCCGCTCGGCAAGGCCAAATCACGTTCCACAACGTCCTCGTCAAAAAGCCTTCCGACTTCACCTGTGAACCCGTGGGCTTGCTCGTTTACGACGAGGCGAGAGACCTCTTGCGGCAGATACGCCGAGCCCCATTATCTGAGGCAGGGATGATCGGCAAATTCGTCTGGCGGGTGTGATACTCCTTAGATACGGCTGGCTCTTATGGACTCTCACGGAACACAGGCCATGTTCGAGAATCTATTTCGATTCGTCGATCATTCGATCCGGGAGCGGGACTTGCTCATAGACGCTCTCAACGCAGACAAGCGAGACGACGACTATCAAGCGAAGCTCAAGGCATTCAATAATGGAACGGTCTCTGGACACGCTCCGATTGGTCGGACCATAAAACTCATTAGTGATATAAATCTTGCATTCGGACTTGGCGAGCGGGACAAGGCATATCAGGCGGCGACGGCGGAGGCGATCCAGAGCGGGCTAGGGTTGCCCCTCCTGCGGAAACTGGAGGCAGCAAACTCAGCACATCAGGACCTCTGCTCTCAGGCAATGGACTTGGCGGATCAGTTTGCCGGGAGCGAGCGGCTTACGTATTTCACGGCTCATTGTGACGTATTTAACGCTCTGACAAGCCTAGTAAACTGTCGTGCTCCCAGGCCGGACACAGGACCAGGACAGTGGGACGAATCTCCGGTAAGCCTTCTCGGGTTTCGCTCCCCGGCTGCCAACGTGGCCGCCGTGATCGGGCCGGGAGCCATCACGCCGGAAAGCGAGATGCCGACGATGGTCCAAATGAAGCTGGTCACGCCACCAATCGGGTTCTCGCAAGATGAACCATAATAGCGGCGGCCAAGGGCCTTCCGACGCCCTCGACAGGGTGGAAATCGTGATCACCGGAAACGAACATTGAAGGCTTGCCGCCTGATGTCCGATAGATATTGGTTGCTGCCCCATCCGGCCCGAGGAGAACCCAACGTGAACGAATACGAAGTGACCTTTACCAATGGCTAAACCGTTGAGATCGAAGCATGGACGCCAGAAGCCGCAGAGGTCATCGCCGTTGAGGATGCGGAACTTGAGGGGCGAACCGATCTAGCTGTTGCCAGTGTTGAATTGCTGGCGGCACAGCCTCTTGAGCTTTAGCTCTTCTTCGCCTTGTCGTTGACCCAGAACGGCAGGCCATCGGGATCGGCATACCCGGCCAGCCTTCCGCCAAAGTCCTCTTCTTCGGGCGGTTGCAAACAAGGGACGCCTTTGGCGATCATTTCCTGGTGGAAGGCGTCGATGTCTTCCACGGTGAAGCCCAGGTTGCATATCCCCGCTGGGATCGAGTTTTGCCGAGAACCTATCAAGCTGAAATCTTCGGCCATGTGCAGAGCCAGCGTACTTCCCGGCGTATCGAACTCCGTCCATTCGGGCGATTCAAATCTGAGAAGCAGGCCGAGAACATCACGGTAGAAGACAATAGATCGAGCCATGTTGCTCACGAAGATGATGGCGTGGCTGAATTCGACCATAGGATTGTTAGAGATCGTCTTTCCGTCAAGGAATTGGTGCCAAGACAGGCCCATTCTATCCGCTTCGCTCGCCCAAGACCACCAGCCCCACGGTCGCTGGCCTTCGTGCGAACGGCGTGTTATCATCACGTCTGAAGTCCAATAGCAATCCAATACGAAAAGGAAACTGCCATGCGAACGATCTTCCGAAGTGCGATGTTGGGGGTAGTCATCGGTCTTCTTGTTCTCTCAGCCAGTCGGGCTTTGGCCGGTGATGCCGGTCAGCAGAAGCCAGCGGAACTTGACCGAACCATCAAGGTCACGATGAAGTACCTGATCTATCTGCCAAACGATTACGACCAGAAGGATTCGTGGCCGGTACTGCTCTTTCTGCACGGCTCTGGGGAGAGGGGCGACAACCTGGATCTCGTAAAAGTTCATGGCCCGCCAAAATTGATCGCCGGGGGCAAGCAGTTCCCCTTCATCGTTGTGTCGCCGCAATGTCCCAATGGGCAGTCATGGGAACCGTTCAAGCTGGCAGTGTTGCTTGACGAGATTGGTGAGAAATACAAGGTCGATCAAGACCGAATCTACGTGACCGGAATCAGCATGGGCGGCTTCGGCACCTGGGCGTTGGCCTCCCATTCGCCTAATCGGTTCGCCGCCATCGTACCGATCTGTGGCGGCGGTGATCCATCCAGGGCCAAGCGAATCGCCCAGATTCCTGCCTGGGTGTTCCACGGCGGCAAAGACCCAGCCGTGCCAGTCGAAAATTCAAAGAAGATGGTCGAGGCCCTAAAGAAGAACGGCGGCGACCCGAAGCTCACCATTTATCCAGAAGCCGGGCACGATTCGTGGACGGAAGCCTACAACACGCCCGCACTTTACGAGTGGCTGCTCCAACAGAAGCGGACGACCAAGAAGGGTGATGAGGGGAAGAAGTGAAGGAAATTGCGATGAACTGCAAGACGATCATTTTCATTCTGCTGGTCTTGACCCCCAGCATTTCGATTGCCAAGGTCAACGTGCTGAACTACGGGGCCAAGGCTGACGGCAAGACGGATGATACCGCTGCCGTCCAAAAGGCCCTGGATGCGGCGGCCAAGGATCGTGGGGGTGTCGTGGAAATGCCCAAAGGTCTGTACCGGGTCGAGGACCATCTGGTGGTCCCGCCCGGCGTGTGCCTCTCAGGTGAATGGCAGGCACCGCACCACGCCAGTACGGAGCACGGCACCGTCATCCTGGCAACGGGCAATGCAGGTAAGGAGGACGGCCCAGCCCTCATCAACCTTGGCCAGAGTTCCGCCATCAAAGGCATCACGATTTTCTATCCCGACCAAGACCCAGCCGCCGTGAAGCCCTACCCTTGGGCCATTCAGGGCAAGGGAATGCACGGCAGCGTGATCGACGTGACGCTGGTGAATCCGTACAAGGGGATAGACTTCGGCACCTACCCCAACGAGTTGCACTATATTCGCAACGTCTTCGGCTGTCCGTTGAAGCTCGGCATTTACGTCAACCGCACGACCGACATCGGAAGAATCGAGAACGTCCATTTCAATCCGCACTCCTGGGGGCGATGCACGTTCAATGACAAGGCCAAAGGCGAGGGTTGGAAGACGTTATGTGCCTACTTGGAACAGAACCTCGTCGGGTTTCAGATCGGCCAGACGGACTGGGAGTACATGTCGGGCTGCTTTGTGATCTTCGCCAAGACGGGCCTGCATTTCGTGAGGACCGAGAATGGCGAACCGAACGTGGTGCTGACCCAATGCGGCTCTGACATCAGCCCCATCGGCGTGCAGGTCGATGCCAGCCAGGCCCATGCCGGTCTAGCTTTCACGAATTGCCAGTTTATGGCAACAGTGAAGATCGGACCAGGGAACCAAGGGCCGGTGAAGTTCAATAGCTGCGGCTTTTGGCCGGTGGATAAAACCGGCAGCCAAGCCATTCTCTGTGGCAAAGGTACAACGACCTTCGTGGGTTGCCATTTTTCTGGGTGGGCACGGAACGGCACGAATTCGCCCTGCATCGATGTCCAGGGTGGGGCGGCCTTGATCCAAGCCTGCGATTTCTTCAATGCCGGGAAGCCGCAACTTCGGGTGGATGCCAAGGCCGTAGGCGTAACGATCAGCGGTTGCCGACTTCAAGGGGGCGAACGATTTGAGATTGCGGACGAAGCGAAGGGTCATGTCCAGGCCGGGTTGAATTTGGCTCGGTAGGCTATCACTGAGGCTGGAAACATGAAAGTCTTCAAGAGAACGAACGCCTTCGAAGTTCGCCTGTACGTCGGCTCACGCAAGGGTTATGGAGAAGAACAGTACCCAGCCGACAAGGTTATTCGGGCCATCTCAGAGTTTCAGGCGAACACCAAAGCTGATGAATCCCCGATCCCCGTCCGTCTTACCTCGACGACATTCGTGAGCAAGGACTACGTGGAGGAAGGCTGGGAGATCGCCGTGGTGCGTTATCCCTTACGGGAGGACTCGGACGAGGAGATCATCCAGTGGGCCGGTGAACTGGCTGCCGTGCTGATGAAGCGATTTCACCAAGAGCAGATCAGTGCCGTCATCAGGGATGAACTGGTGATTTACTCTCGGGACTGAACGAACAGGACGGAAGTAATCAACGGCTGATCGGCAAACTGCGCATTTGCCAATGATTTGATGTGCAAATTCTCCGGGGACGGCGACGGGCAGCAGTCGCATGTTATGGCAAGGAGGGCAATCTCTGAGCTATAATGGCTTTTCCCCTACTGTTGCAAGCTTGCGACTATCGCACCAAAGGACCAGACGTGGCTGCCTCCGCTCACAAATTGCCTCTCCTATCCAATCCCAGGTTGACCTACTTCGCTCCTGCCGGTCGGGATGACCGAGACGAAATTCGTCGCAAGGCGACTCTTGTCCGAGAGACCGAGTGGATCAAGCGGGTTCTGGACGCCATGCCCAACATGGCAATGATCTTGAATTCCAATCGACAGATTGTAGCGGCGAACGAGTTATTGCTAAGAACTCTGAATGTTGCCATCAGTCAGATCATCGAAGAGCGTCCCGGCGAGGCGGTCGGATGTATCCGTGCAAAAGACGGGCCGGATGGATGCGGCACGTCCCACCACTGTGCCAACTGCGGAGCGGTGAATGCGATCCTGGGAAGCCAGGACCAAGGCAAGACGACTGTGCGGGAAAGCCGAATCCTCATTGATACGGCGGATGGTCTTGCTCAATTGGATCTGAAAGTCACGGCCACGCCGCTGCAAGTCGGGGCAAACCGCCTCACCCTCCTTGTCCTGGAGGACATCAGTCAGGCAAAGCGATTGGCCGTTTTGGAACGACTGTTCTTTCACGATGTCTTGAACACAGCGGGTTGCATTCAGGGCTACACGCATCTCTTGGCGGAAGGCGTGAAGGATGCGTCGCTGTGTGGCGACGTTGCTCAGCTAGTCGATCAATTGGTGGGAGAGATCCAAGCCCACCGGGATCTGATCTACGCCGAAACGGGTGATCTTCAAATCCAGCCGACGCCCCTTCAAATCTTGCCAACGCTTGAAGAACTGCAACATCAATATGAGAAGCACCCAGTCGCCGAAGGACGAACGATCAAGTTAGATAACGTTTGGAATGGCCTGATCACGACCGACCGTCGCTTCTTGTTGCGAGTGCTTGGGAACATGATCAAGAAACGCCCTGGAGGCAACTTCTCCCGGCAGGGCCGTCACCCTTGGCTGCACCGATGGAGGCAACGGTACGACATTTACCGTTCACAACACCGAGGTGATGCCCGAGGACGTGCAGCTTCAAGTCTTTCAGCGGTCGTTCAGCACGAAAGCACAATCGGGCCGGGGAATCGGGACGTACAGCATGAAGCTGTTCGGAGAGCGTTATCTGGGTGGCAAGGTGGAGTTTACGAGCCGATCACCGGAGGGAACCACGTTCTCGTTGACTCTCCCGAAGTAGGTGAGCGGCAATGCGGTTGTCGTGGAGGACGAGCGGGCCAAGAACAACCCCGTTTGCATGCCGCCTTGCAGTGCGCCCAATGGAATAGAATCGACGGTCGGCCGACTATGACGGTGCCTCCAGCCGAAGCGGCCCACGGTAACTGTTCTCGAACGGCAAGAAACGACGAACCCCGCCGATGAAGCGGGGTTCGTGTTTCAAATGAGGGTTTATGGATGGTTGTCAGAACAACAGGACGACCTACGAGGAACGCCAGAGCCGCTCCTCATTGCAAGTGAGCCGGTGGATCTTGCAAGATTTGCCCTCCATTTCGGGGTGCCGTAGCAAGTGCTGTCAACCTTCAAATGAAGCATATCATGGTGGCCGCCTCGCCGTCACAAAAACAGGAGAAATTGCGGCAGAAATTCTAAAGTCTCGGCCACTTCTGCCGGTTCGGAAAGGCGTGGAAAGAGAGGAAGACTTTGCCGGGGCAAGCTGCCTGCCGAAAGCCATGCGAGGGCCGTGCCGATAAGGTTCCTGCCCAATCGCACCCGGAGGCCACGCCAATGATTAGCACTTCCCCGACTGCCCAGGAGCAGCGTCCAGCCAATCTCGCCGCCCTTCACCAGAAATTGCAGGAAATCGCCGCCAGCACGAAATCGTCGGTGCCCACGGCCAAGCCGGTCGTCGTTCAAGGGCCGGTGATCGTGATAAGGGGAAAGTAGGCGGCGAATCTTGCCGCCCACTCGGTTCTTCTATTGCAATATTTCTTTAGCAGCGTCTTGATTCGCTGAAGGAGTCGGGCAATCATTCCGACTGCTGAAGTCCACCGATTTCATCGGCTTTTCGTTGACATCAAGCCGAAAGACTTCGGGGCGTGAATAGTGGCCCACCACATCAAAGTCAAACTTTCCTCTGACGAGATCAGCCCGGTCGAGGTCTGCGACGAGGACGCACTCTTCTCCGTACTTCGGTCCGGCCAAGATTTGGCCCAGCGGCCCGACGATGCAACTCCCTCCCCGGATCAACACGTCCTCGGAAGCTGCGATCCATTCGGTTGGATAGCCGGATGGCAAATCGCTCTGCTGGAGGAACTGACATGCCGACAGAACGAAACAGCGGCCTTCCAGGGCGACGTGTCGCACGGTTGGAATCCACGTTTCCCGGTCGTCCACGGTGATAGCACAATACAATTCGATACCCTTGGCGTACATCGCCGTTCGCAGCAGCGGCATATAGTTTTCCCAACAGATCACCGAGCCAATCTTGCCGAGCGTAGTCGTCACAACCGGGATCGTGGAGCCATTGCCGCTGCCCCAAATGACCCGCTCCATTGCAGTCGGCATGAGCTTGCGGTGCTTGCCTAGCATTTGACCATCCGGCCCGAAGATCAATGCCGTGCAGTAAAGCGTTCCGCCATCCCGCTCGATTACGCCGACGACAAGATGCGTGGCGTGATCTTTGGCAACCGAGCCAATAAACTCGGTTGCTGGCCCTGGAACTTCGATGGAACTCTCGAAAAGGCGGCGGAATTCCTCTCGGCCTTCGGGGGATCGCCTGCCAAGGCTTACGCCGAAGTCGTGTCCCTTGAGATAACCGCCGATGAATGCTTCGGGGAAGACGACGAGTTCGGCCCCTTCCTTGGCGGCATCGGATGACAAGTCCGCAAGTTTCCGAAGCGACTTGGGAGTGTCGAATAAGACTGGAGCCGCTTGAACAACCGCAGCACGGACTTTGCCTGATCGAACCCCAGAGGTCACTTCATCATTTACCGTCATCCGTCAAGTTCCTTCGTGAGTTCTGCCCGTCGCCGTTCGAAGACCGTCATGCGAGCTTTCAGCATCCCGGTCTCCGTGTCGATATCGGCCAACTCCTTTGAAATAGAAAAGCCCCGTTTGGCGACGGCAAGCGGGGCCTATCTTACGAAGCAGTGGTTCACGTCCAGCTACACGGCTCCGAGCAAGTACGGACATCCTGCCCACACCTCAAGAATACCGGGTGTCCTAAGATCGTCAAGGGAGCCTGCCTGGGAAACGCTTCGGCGTCATTTCTTTCCCAATGCCACGCCCAATCTATGCAACTGCTCCACTGACGCCGGGGCCATCGTGCCATCCTGGTAAATGCCGACGTTGAAGGTCATGGGGGCCTGATGGGAATTGCAGGTTCGGACGGAGGAAATGACTTCCTCGTCTGAATAGAGCGGCTTGGGGACTTCCGTGTCGAGCCGGTGATGCAGCCAGGCCCGATCCTCAAGGCAAGTCCAGCCGAACCATTGCAGGCCATTGTCCAGATACCGGGCCGTGGCCGGGGATTTGAGATTGACCAGTTCGCCAGACCAATAATCCTGATGGGTTGTGTAGAGAAAGGTTTTGGCGACCCCCGGATTGTAGGTCACAAGCCGTGCCGGAAAACCCAGCTTGGCCGCCACCGTGAACCGTTCCCAGGGAAACTGGAAGCCGGTCATGTCGGTGCTGACGCTGTTGTGCGGGCCACGGGGATCAAGGGAATATGGGCTGTCGAACCACCACGCCTTGATCTTGTCCTTGTATCGCTCGCCCATCCAGCCCACGATGTCCATGAGGTTCTGGGCGAATCGTTGCTTGTCCTTGTCATGGTAGCCGACCGCCTGTTCCCAAGGCCGGTCCTGGCCACGGTTGCAGGAATGGTTGTAATAGACCAGCAGGCTCTTCCCCTTGGCCGTTAGGGCGTCGGCCAGTTCGACGATCAAATCTCGCTTGCAAGTGCGGCCCGGAAGGATTCTGTCGATGACCGGGTGCGGCGCAGGGAGCATTTGCAGGGCGTGGGCGGCGGTGAAGAGCAGATAATCGGCTCCGGCATGCACCAGGCCGTCGATAAACTGCTTCACGTTGAACGCCTCGACCGCCTTCTGGAATGGCAACGGCGGGCCGTGCCGTGGTACGGTCTGGGCCGTCCAATGAACGCCAACGCCATACCTGCATTTGGCCAGCCAGTCGGTGTTGGCCTTCTGATAGTCCTTGGGCGGAGGTTCCGAGCCCAAGAGCGTCGGCAGATGAGTGCAAGCCGCACCGGCAGCCAATGTGGCGATGAAGTGCCGTCGATCCATATAATCTTTCCTCACTTCTTTTCCACCAGATCATTTAGCGAATTCAATCGCAGCATGTCTCAATGATGCTGTGGCATTGTGCGCAGCAGAGCTTTCGTCGGATGTCGAGCAAGCACCGCCACATGCCGGACATGCTTGTCGATCTGTTTTCTCCCCTTCGGCGTCCGAGAGCGGTGTCGTACTGTCGCCAACCGCCTTTTCCATGAAGACGAGGGAAACCTTCTCGTTGACCTGTTCTTGGCGAAAGGCCCGGTAGCCCACCCGGTCATATAGCCGAATGTTGCTTTCGCTTTTGTGCCCTGTGAAAAGTTCGAAGCGTTGGGTAGCCGGGAAACAGCTTTCGATCCAGTGCCAGCAAGGCTGTGCCGATGCCCCGGCGTCGATAATCAGGATGGACGACCAAGCGTTCCAGATGGCATGTCGTTCCATCTTGGAAGGCTCTCACGGAGCCAACGATCTGGCGGTCTGCGACTGCTTTGAGAAATCGTCTGTCATGGAATCGGGCCTTCATATCCTCCAGCGTCTCGGTGAGCGGAGGAATCGTGAAGTCGTCGTAGATTGCCGCTTCACTCTGATAGGCAAGGCGCTGTAGGGCAAGGATGGCTTCAGCATCCTCAATCACGGCCGGTCTGATTTCCATGTCTATCCCTCGACGATGTCTGTCTCGATCCCCGTGGCTGCCGCATGCTTCTCCAACAGCATGGCAGCAAAACCAGTCGCTGCATCCAACCCCTTGCCACCCTCGAACGAAATGACGACCATGAGAATTCTGGCCGTTTCCAATCGCACCATTGTTCGCTCGGAATCGCTGGTGGTACTGCCGAAGGGGCCAAGCTGGTCGGCAAAAACTGGCAGCCCTTCGATCTTGATCTCGCCCCGGCCAATGCCTGAATAGATTTCGCCCGGTTGCCCGATACGAAAGGTAATCGGCGGCTGCACTTGATTAAGGTCGAACGTGCCCGCCGAGTTGAGCGTATTGAGCGAGATCAGGTTATTGATGTCTACGACCGTATTGACCCGGTAAAGCTCCTTGCCCTGGCTGATTCTCCGCACCAGGGCTTCGTTCGATCCCCGGTAGCGGGTTGGATCGTTGCCCAGTGCCCGGTAGGCGTCTCGCAGGGCCTTGAGGGGCAGGAGCTTACGGGCATCGTCCATCGCTATTCCCCGAAATCGAGCGGCAGTGGTCTCGATCTCCCGCCAAAGGGCCTCGTCGTGCTGGGAATTACGGACGGTGGCGGTGAGCCAGCCAACGGCCACGCCGGGGATCGTCGCCTTGAACTCAGGTGCAATGGTGAGGTCGATCACGGCAAAGCCCCAGCCAGAATTCCTCGGTACACATCATCGGGCGGATCTCGCCGCCAGATTAGGCTCACACGGTCAATCGTGAAGGTCATACGACTCCACGCTGCTTGAAGTTCCTCGATTCGTTCCAATCCTTGTTCATGGTCCACCGATCTGCTTCCGCATGCAGCAATTCTTGAACTTCTTGCCGCTTCCACACGGACACGGCGCATTCCGGCCCACCTTTGAGGAACTAACCCTCTCCGATGCTGGCTGTCGCCCCATTTGTCTTCCTGTCGGCTCCTGGTACTGGACGTGCGACGAACGGCCCTGGCTCAGACACGCACGTATAATGGGAGCGGGATCGAAGTAGCCGTCCTCATTGGGTGCCGCCGCCTTTGCCATTTTTTCGATTATCGTTTTGCGCTGATCTTCGGGTGGCACGCCAACGGGCAAGGCCGCTCCACCGGTCATGGCAAAGCCGTCGTGAAACAGCAGTCGGGAAACGAAAATGAGCCCCGGCTGGGCGGTACTGCCGAACCCCATGTCGGCGATGAGAATTGTCCCGTCCGAGAGCAAGTCTCGAACCGTCACTCCGAATCCCGGTGCAACCGATTCCACGATGAATAGCGAATAGACTGCCTGCTGCATGGAGCGCAAGCAAACCATTTCATCGGATTCCGGGTCGGGTGGAGAATCGAGGAGATACTGCTCGACGGCGTTGCGCCCATTTCGCCGCACGTCGTAAAGACAATAATCCATCAGGATCGCAGATTCGTCCTCGGAATTGAAGACCAGAACGCCCTTCTGCAAGATACCGAGTTTCCTGCCTCCTTCGTGAAGATCATCTTTGCTGAGCCGTTCAACCATCTTGTGGTTGAGCTTGCGCCCCACGGCACGCAAATGCTTATACCGAGAAATAATCTCGTTACGGTTTGGGATATTCGCACCAGCGTCATTGCGCTGGAAAAAATCACGCAGACCCATAATACTCCTCCTATTGCCAGTCGCCGATTGCCGCCGTGCGGCGTCATCCACCGAGTTCCTTCATCAGTTCAGCCCGTCGCCCGTCGATCACTTTCAGCCGAGCTTTCAACTTCCGGGCTTCCTTGTTGAGGTCGGCCAACTCCTTTTCGAGCTTCTTCCGGCGAAGCCCGCCCTGCCCGCTCTTCTCCTTCACCAGGGCCTCGACTTCGTGGCGCAGCAGCCGAAACCACGGGTTCCCGTGCATGCTGGCTTCCCGGAACTGTAATTTACCTGACCTCATGGCGGCATAGATTTCCTGCTGCGTCAGCCCGAACTCCTGCCGGGCGGATTTGTCGCTGAAGGTGGCTCCCTTCCGTGCCCAGATCGAATTGTCTTCGTACATCTTCATTTCTCCACGGGGGATTCTGGCGGCAACGGCTCGTTGGGCCGAACTCCGTACTTTCGTTGTCTTGCTCGTCCGTGTGGGCAGCCGCCAAAGGTCACCAGCATTTCGACTTTTTGTACGAACTGGGCGAGACGATTGCCTTCCCTCGCCCTGGTGCAAATCGGGCATTTCTTTTCACAGAAGTCAGGATTACCCATTGGTTCCTCCGTTTCCTACGGTTGGCCGCCCATGTCACGTCCGTTCAATCGTCGCCAGCCATGCCTTCGGGCCGCCAGGGCTGAACGTCGGCACGTCCGGTCGTGGAATCGACTCGAAATGGATCGGTTCAATCTGTTCTACCTTCCAGCCATCATGGAAGGCATCTCGGATTTCCTGCTGGCTGATACGCCCTGGCCCCTCGGTTCCCGGCTCCTCATCCGAAAAACAGAGAATGTGCAGCAGTCCTCCAGGCCCAAGCACTTCGGCAAGCCCCTTGACGAACACAGGGCGTTCTTCATCGGTGAAAGTATGAAACAGACCGCAGTCGATCACGGTGCCGAACTGCCGGCTGAGCTTCTCCAATTCCAAAGCATTCCCGACAATAAAATGGGCGTCGATTCCCCGTTGAGCAGCTTTGGCCTTGGCCCGTTCGATGGCGACCGGCACGAAATCGAGGCCCCATGCTTCGTGGCCCCTGGCGGCCAGATACAGAAGATTCTCGCCGGTGCCGCAGCCCACGTCGAGAACACTGTCACGAATCTGGCCTGCATCGGCCAACTTGATGATCGAAGGCTGTGGCCGTCCGGTGTCCCACGGGGCTTGGCCTTGATACATCTGCTCGAATAATTGATGGTCCATGACAATTTCCGTTCATCCGAGTTGCTGCGGGTTGGTTCTGCTCAAAGTGAAGCAAATCCAGAATGGGTAATTCTAGGGCGAAAGCCGCTGCTTTTTTGTCCTGCTTCTCACGGAATTGACGCTGAACCTATCCCGAACGGGCTGGCCTTGATGAAATCGCTTGTTCAACTCCTGGGCAATCAGGTCCAGCTTTGGTTTCCCTTTGTATCTGCCGGGGCCATAGCAAAAGCGAGGATCGGCACATAATCGCAACAAACACGCTCTTTCCCTCTTCGTATAAATGACCCAACCTACGGCCTGTGCCCCCTTGCATGCCGCCTTCCTTTGTTCTTCGGCAGATAGACCGCAGATTCCCTTCTTCGATCTTCGCAGCGTTTCTCCCGTCTTTCGCCGGTATCCCGAAGCAATTCGCTTCAGTTCGTCGGGGTCGAGGATGAGACCTTCGTAGGGCTCTACCGTGAAGCCCCAATGATAACCTCGCAGTGCGTAGACGACGGCATTACGTGCGATATGCTCTGATACCCCGTGGTCCTTGACGAGCCTGAGTCTTTCGATGATCTTGGGAAAGGAAATCAGGCGTCGGTACATGTCGGCCACTTCGGGATGTTCCTGCTGAAGTCGTCGCCCTAGCTCGGCGGCGATTAAGACTGCGGATGTCCTCTTGGCCCGTGGGGATTGAGATCGCATGGAGTTCTCCTCGGCTGGGAAACGGTCTCCCGGCACTCACAACGGTTCTTCATTTCTCCAATCGAACACGCCCTTTCGCATCTCTTTGGTGGCTACCTGGGCGTCGAACTTCTCTGGATCAAACGGGCCGCTCCATTCCAGGAATTCCTTGTGCCGTTTGTGCCTGGGGTTGGCCATCGCTTTCAAGTAGTCTCGGTAGCCGCAAGTGCCGCCGACATCATCAGGCGGGCAGGCCCGTTCGCCTTCGATGCATACTGGATAACGGACACCCTTCTCACCGGGCGGGAAGCCCTCGAAGAGGATCTCATGCTCCCAGCCGTCGCCAAAATCGTATTCATACTCGAACGAGAACGGTTTGCCGTCAGCGGGAACGATCTTGCTGATCTTCAACCGACGTGAATTAACCGGGGGTGTTTCGTCTTCCCATCCTTCATAAATCAGTTCGGGATCACCATGCCGAACGCCGCCGATCATGAACTGGTGCAAATGCGAGTTCGTCCAACCCATCGCCGTCTGGATGTGCTCATGGAGCTTGTCCAAGGTGCAGTCCTTGGTCTGGATTCGCCGCCAGATCGGAGGTGCGATGCCCAACAACGTGATCTTGAACTGGAAGACCGCCCCGGCAGGGATCTTGGTCTTGGGCACCTTGCTTTTGGCTGCGGCCTTTGCCGCCAGTCCGGTCGTCTCCTCCATAGACCGCTCCAAGAGATGCTTGGCGACCAGCAGGAAAGCCACTTGTGGCTGACCCTCGCTCCCCTGTGCGCCTTCCAGAAGGGCCTGTATCATGCCAGCCACTTCCGCATGGGTGAAGGCGGCCTTCGTCTTCTTCAGCTTGGCCTTGACTGACTGCACAATGCCAGGGGCCGTCAGCAGGACATCTCGCTGTGCTGGGGAAAGCCAAAAGTTCTTCAAAGGCTTGTTCTCGATCCCCACGTCCTTGATGAGACCGAGGGACTTGTTGACCAGTTCTGCGATCTTGGGCGTATTGCCCAAAACCTCTTTGATCGTCGCCGCATCATCGGCTTTTTGCTTCTTCGGTGTTTTCATAGTTCACTCCTTGCTTTCGCTTCTTCTGTTTCTCTTCCGGCTCTCGTATCAGTACGATCCCTATGCGTGTGGCAGTGTGGCCTTCATGTCCGGGATGCCGGTGAGAAAGACCGCATCCGCTTGGTAGTTGAGGTACGACTTGAACACGAACTCGTTCCAATAGTTCGGCTCCAACCCGAACTTGAGCAGGTTACGAAGCCGGGTCGCATCGTTGGGGCCGTCGCACTGGACCATCGTTCGCTTCAGAAAGGCAATCCAGTCCGACTTGCTGGCCCCCATGAGAATATACGGTGTCGTCATGGCGATCCAATAAATCGCAAGCTGCGGCTCCAACGGCGGGACGAGCCTGACGTACCACAACTCCCCTTTCTGGCCACGATACCCGGACGGGCAATGGCAGCTAAGTTGGTCGTTGGTAATCAATTCCCGCAGGAGGATGTGCGGCCCTTCCATGCCGAGGTGCTCGTAGATTCCCATGCGGGAGCCTTCCAGGTTCTTGGCCCCCTCCATTTGATGGACATTCATCTGGATCACGTCGTTCATGGCGATCTGGCAGTAGGCCACCGTGTCGGTACTTTTGCCGATGCGAAGGTCGTAGATCGCCCACATCCAAAAGTAGCTCCGGGTCAGTGGACTCATCGGAGGCCCGGCAGGCATGTATTCCTCTTCAGCCTTCGCCACGACATCCGCCCACGCCTTCATCTCTGGAAAATGGGAAACGCCCTCGGCAAAAAGCGAGGTGAAGTTCTGCATGAAGGAGTAGGCGGCATGGATCGGGTCGAGCCCTTCCTTGATGAGCGTTGCCACGTCCTTGATGCCACCGGGCAGCAGTTCGCCTGGACGCCGTTTGGGCTCGACGGTCGGCAGAGTATGTGCCTTTGCCGCCGCTCTTCGGTGCAACTTCTTTGCGAATTCGCCCATTTTGTTCCTTCTTGGCTCCGATTCCTTATTTTGTTTCTGCTCGTTGAGAACTTCGGCGGCCGAAAGGTGACCTGACGTTCAGCGGCAACCGCCGCTGTGCCATCGCTTTGCTCCGTGGCGCAGAAATCTTCGCCCATTATCCCGCTGATCGGAAACCGGAGCAAGTGCCCGATGTGCGGCCATTATGCCCGAAAGAAATCAATCGCTTACCCATACATATCAAGAGCGAACATGAGGAGACCGACATGAACGAAACCGAACATGACCAACGACGAAGACTAGGGCTTTTCACCAAGCAGGAGGTTTGCGACCTCGCCGGGTGCTCACTTGGATGCTTTCGGTATCACTATCACAACGGCCAGATCGAACGGCCAGCCAAACTGGTGAACTCGAACTTCTACTACACCAAGGAGCAGGCCGAGCGGATTGCAGAGCACTTTCGCAATCGGCGGCCGTGGGAAAGGTGCCCCAAACAGGACAAGCCCGCTGGCCGTGGCACATTCGGGACTTCGTTGCCGTCAAGCGGGCGCAGCATGATATGAAATGGACAGGACGCCCACGCCGGCGAAGCCGGGAGGGGCGTCTATTCTCGTAATAGCCCCTTAAACGCTCCAGGATTAACCAGGATATTGCCGTTTTGAAAAGACGACCTGGAAGCCGGTGCAAAGTAATTGATTATTGGGGATTTGAATTCAATCTATTTTAGAACAAGGGTGGTCAGATGAGCCTCGTCGGCCGCCTGCGGGCGGTTTCTATTCGCCTGGGCCAGTTGATGACGACGCCTGATCTGAACTGCGGCGTGTCCGGTGGATCGACCATCGAAACCCAAGTGTGTCGAGCCGCTCCTTATGCTGCGGCGAGAGATTTCCCGTTCCGCTGTAGTTTCTTTGTCTTTTCACCCAGTTAGCCAGTTTAGGATCTGGGAGCCAGCCTACAGGTACGTCGCAGTTGCCGTGGTCCGTCTTGTATTTCACCAGAGCTACAAACATCCCTTCCCATTGTTCTTTGAACATTTCCCAGACAAACCCTAATTCATTCAGCCTACAGACTCGTTCCTTACTCAGCTTCCCTTTACGGCTGGCACGACGCTGTATTGCGACCCATTGGCTAAGACTGGAATGATCCCTCGTTGAGAGGGGCACTCGACAATGGCCGTGTGCTTGTCGATAGGCCGCCAGGGCTTCGTACATCGACTCCCACCTCGCCTGCCACATTATGCGTTGCACCTCCCAGACGAAACCTAATTCGTCCAGCCTTCGGACTCGCTCGGCACTCAGCTTTCCTTTGCGCCTGGTAGAACACTGCGTCATAACCCAACGGGCCAGGCTGGCGTGATCGCCGGTTGAGAGGGGCACTCGACAATGGCCATGTGCTTGCCGATAGGCCGCCAGGGCTTCGTACATCGACTCCCACTTCGCCTGCCACATTACGCCTTGCACATTCCAAAGGAACCCCAATTCGTCCAGCCTTCGGACTCGCTCCGCACTCAGCTTTCCTTTGTACCTGGCATGACGCTGCCGTTCGACCCAGCGGGCAAGGCTGAACTGATCGCTGGTTGAGAAAGGCCCTCGACAATGGCCGTGTGCTCGCTGATAGGCCGCCAGGGCTTCGTACATCGACTCCCACCTCGCCCGGTTCCGTCCACCTTGCACGTCCCAAGAAAAACCCAATTCGTCCAGGATTCTGATCTGCTCTTGGCTCAATTGGCCTCGCCTTCTTCGGCCACGTTGCGTGCGGACCCAACAGCCCAATCTGGCGTGTCTTTTGTCCAATGTGGATACGCAGCAATGGCCATGCTCCTTCTTGAATGCGGCCAGTTCTTCCAGTCGTTGCCTCCCGATGAGATTGGCGGGAACAGAAGCCGAGCGGGCCGGATACCACCTGTCGGCCTGCTTGCTCGCTGTGGACTGCACTGGTTTTATGGAATGTTTTGCGGGCATGTCATTCTCCGGCTCGTTTCTCCAATCTCTTCCTCAACGCCGTAAACCGTCGTGCCGTATCATGCCGCCGCACCGCCATGCCCAATGCCTTCTTGGTGCCGACCAACACGACCAGCTTCTTCCCCCTGGTGACCGCCGTGTAGAGGAGGTTCCTTTGCAGCATCATGTAGTGCTGGGTATGTATGGGAATGACGACGCAGGGGAACTCCGACCCTTGGCTCTTGTGGATTGAAAGCACATAGGCCAGGGCGATTTCGTCCAGGTCGCCAAAATCGTACTCCACCTGCCGCCCCTCGAAGTTGACGACCATTTCCTGCTCGATCCGGTTGATTGATTCGATTATGCCAAGATCGCCATTGAAAACGTCCCGATTGTAGTCGTTTTCGGTTTGGATCACCCGGTCGCCAAGGCGAAACGTCCAGCCGAACCGCTGGACTTCCGGCCCGCCGTCGCCGGGATTGAGGGCAGTCCGGAGCACTTGGTTCAGGTTGCGGGCACCCAGCACCGAGCGGTTCATCGGCGTCAGAACTTGGATGTCGGCCTTCGGTGTGAAACCGAACCGTTTGGGAATTCGCTCCTTGACCAGCCGCACAATCAAGTCCTGAATGGCCTCGGGCTCCTCGGCTTCAATAAAATAGAAGTCGGATAGCCCCTCGTCGGGTGCCTTGAGATTCGGCATCCGGCCCTGGTTGATGGCGTAGGCGGCGGTGACGATCTCGCTTTCGGCAGCCTGCCGGAAGATTTCGGTCAGGCGCACGACGGGCACCACGCCCGAAGAAATCAGGTCGGCCAGAACGGAGCCGGGGCCGACCGAGGGAAGCTGATCCACGTCGCCAACCAGGATCACGCAGGCATTGCTGGGAACTGCCCGCAGAAATTGGTGGCCTAGCACGACATCGACCATCGAAACTTCGTCCAGTACGAACAAATCGCCGGTGAGCGGGTTCTGCTGGTTCTTCTTGAATTCGCCCGTTGCCGGGTCGAATTCAAGAAGCCGGTGGATGGTCTTCGCCGTCTGGCCGGTCGTTTCGGCCATGCGTTTGGCTGCCCGGCCGGTGGGCGCAGCCAACACGCATTTCATCTTCTTCGCCTGGAAAATCTCCAAAATGCTACGCACGAGCGTGGTCTTACCAACGCCCGGCCCGCCCGTTATTACCATTATCTTCCGCTGGCACGCCTGCCGAATGGCCTCGTGCTGCCCGGCAGCGAGTTGGATTCCCAGCTTCCCTTCGATCCAACCGATGGCTTTGTCCACGTCGATCTTGGGCATGGGGTGTGGGGAGGCCGAGCCAATCCGGTGAACGGATTGGGCGAGGCCGACCTCGGCCCGATGCAAGGCCGTCAGGTATAGCCAAGATTCGCCCTCGACGGTTTCCCTGACGACCGTCTTCTCGGCCAGTGCCGATTTCACGGCCGTTTCAACAATCAGTTGGTCGATCTCGACCAGCTTCGTTGTGTGTTCGACCACACCGGGCTCGGGGTAGCCAACGTGCCCTTGGCTCGCCAAATCTTGGAGCGTGTACTGGACGGCAGCCCGTGCCCGATACGGACTGTTGCGGTCGATCCCCATCTTCGCCGCCAGTTCATCGGCGGTCTTGAAGCCGATTCCCCGGATGTCGTCGGCAAGCCGATAAGGGTTTTCCTTGATCTTGGCAATGGACTCCTGCCCGTAGGTCCGGTAGATCCGCACGGCCCGGCCGAAGCTGATACCGTGTTCAGCCAGGAAGAGCATGATTTTGCGGACTTCCTTCTGCTCCATCCAGCTTTGGGTGATCCGCTTGACCCGTTCGTGGCCGATGCCCTTGATGTGGAGAAGGAAGTCGGGGGCCGTCTCGAAGATTTCGAGCGTCCGCTCCTTGTAGAGGCTGACGATCCTGGCCCCCAACTTCGGCCCGATGCTGCGGATCGCCCCGGAGGCCAGATATTTTTCGATGCCTTCTGCCGAGGCCGGGTGCGTGGTCTTGAGTTCATCGGCCTTGAACTGCTGGCCGTGTTCACGATCCACGACCCACTTGCCGGTGGCTTCCAGATGCTCCCCAGCGGAAACCGAAGTCGTACTGCCAACGACGGTCACCAAGTCCTGACGACCTTTGACCTGCACCTTTAGAACCGCAAACCCATTTTCGGGATTATGGTAGGTGACTCGTTCGATGAGGCCGGTGAGGGTTTCGGGCATGGGCTGGCAGACTGCGTTCAATTCCGTTCATTCTATTGGCGAAGGCGGGCCGTCAATGCCCAACGCCTCGGCCAGTTCGATGCCAATCTTTCTGGCAATTCCCTGTAAATGCTTGCAAACGGATTCTTCCTTCACCCTTGCCCCGCATAGCGGCAACAAGACCGAACTCCACTCCATAATATCCAACTCGATGGGCTTTCCCTCGGCCGCCATCGCCTCCAACCGGGGACGGAGTTTCTTCGTCCTGGCAATCTCGGTCTTGGTCAGGATCGCTTCCAGTTCTTCCGCCGTCAGGAAAATCGCAACGGAAGTATCCGGGTCATAGGGCGGATCAGGATTCTTACGGGACGGAAAAGCCGCCTTGAACATGGCATCCGACCATTCCATGAGTTCCATCGTATCGGTAAACGAACTCCGTTTTCGCTGCGGAAACGGCTTCGGCAGCATGCCCTTGATCTTGTCGGCAGAGGGCGGTTTCTTCGTCTCCTGCATCCACTCAATGACCGCCTCATCAAACCTTGGCAAGTCCTCCGACAAAACGACCTCGATGCCCAGTTGCCGCAGATGGGGCAAAAGTTCCTGCCATTGGGGTCGATCCCGAAGGTAGATAATACGTGGCCGCTGACGGTCTGCATAATTCGGTGGTCGGCACATGGCGTGGTCTAGCAGACTCGCAAGGTAATTGACCGTAGGGGGCGGAATTCGCACGTCTTCCAGAGCAAGCAGAAAACCGTGTTCCCTCTCAACCACTAGACCCTTCCATGCCTCCTGGCTTTCGGTCGAGAACGTTGGGTCAAGGAAGAAATCTGCCTCAAATTCAGCTTCGGTCTGCGGCAAGGCCCGAATGTCTCGCTTGGTGAAAGCCGACGATTTACCGAGCTTCAGCTTGTCACTCCATTCCCACACCGTTACATCTCCTCCACCTCTTGGGGCACGATATGGATTCTCAACTCCAAGTCCTGACCGCCTTCTTTCCAGCCGATCTCAAAGACTCGCCGCATCTGGCTGAAATGAAAGGATTCCAGCGGCACTTCCTTGACCAGTTCGGTGAAGTCGAACTCGGCAAATTCGTAGCAGATGGCGTCTTCGTCAGGCGGATGCCCGTTTCCCTTGTGCTGCACGGACTCCTTAAACCCCACCGGCCAGACTTCAAGGACATGGCACTCGCAGTTGCGGTCAAAATAGTAGGCGGTTTCGGCACCGTGCAGCGGCCAGCACCCGGCGATTGGGCACGGAATCGTTGCCATCACTTCTTCCAGCCGCCGCTTGATCTTCAGACTCTTTTTGCTTTTGGACCTCTTCGGCTTCTTTGTTTCTGCCTGTGCTTCGGGAACAAGCGAGGTAATGATGCCCACGTGCTCTTTGACATACTTGAAGCACCCGTTGAGTGATCGCCGCACGTCAGCGCCGAAATCGACTCCGTAGAAGGACATTATCCCGTCGAAGATGATTTTGCCGTGGAAGGGCAGTAACGCTGTGCGAACGAGGACGGGCAGCGGGCTCTTCACAATATCCTCGAATCGTTCACCGAGGGCCAGCACACCAAAGATTTCCTCGGTAGGTTCGAAGTTGTCTTTGCATCCCACAAATGCCGTGTATCGTTTCAGGCTTCGTAGCATGTAGAAATCGCCAACCCGTGCATGCTTCCAACTGGAAACGATCTCCAATTCTTCGGGGGTAAACTCGCACGGATTCTCTTTGACGAACACCTCGATTAGCTGGCGATCTTGGAAAAGGGCATCCCGGACGGCGATCATGGGTTCATGGTCTGGTTGTCCTAAATTCCCCGTGTGTTCGGGCGGAGGCAACGTAATCTTCTCGTCCGCAAACTTTAGCAGGCTGTTGTAGAGATTGCTGAAGAGGTCATATTCATCCGATGTCAGTTGCATGATCCGTTACCGTCTGGTCGTCGAAGATTGCCTGCCCCTTACGTCAATCGAGGCCGTTCTTTTCAGTTATCGTGTTCCTCTCCCACCCCGCCCCGATCTGCCGGAATATACGGGATCATTCCCTTTTCGTAGGCAAGCACCTGAATCTCCCGTGGTGCATGGCGAATGTCCATCAGAAATCCGTTTACTTCCATCATCCAGGCCATCGGATTATCATCCATCCGGCTCGGCAGGGTCCACTTGAGGTCAAACTGCCTGATCCGAAGCATCTTGCGAATCAATGTGGACTTGCCCTGCCCCGTGCTTTCCGCCACGCCGAATGCCTTGTCGATGAACGGCAGTTTCATGTGCGGCGTCTGGCTTCGGTCGTCCAGAAAATTGATCCGACCGATGGTTCGCACGATGCCGCACGCCCAGGTTTCCAGTTTTCCTTGCAGCAACGGCGACGGACGTTTGCGAGCCAGGGCCGTCGCCAACTTGCGGCAAAGCTCGGCATATTCCTCGTTGAGGAACTCCTTGCAGAAGGCATCCGTCATCTCGATCAATTTCCCGACAATCGCTTTGGCCACGTCGGAGCCGGAAGTCGGGTGTCGGCCAACAAGCCGCACAATCGTCTTCGGCGGCTTCTTGGCCTTCTTCGGTTTCGCAGGCAACGGTGCCGACTGGTCCCCAAGCGAAGTGATGATCCCAAACTCCTCTTTCGCCCGGTTGTAATCTTCGTTCAGGTTCCTGCGTGCGCCTCCCCCAAACGTAACCGAGTACGGGGCAATGAGGCCGTCGTAGATGATCTGCCCCTTGAAAGGCAGAAGCACGGTATTGGCCAAAACCGGCAGGTTGCGTCCCACCACTTCCTCGACTGGATCGGCCAGACCAAGAACTCCGTAGGCTTTATAGGGCTTGTCCGTGGCACTGAGGAAGATCGTATGTTTCTTCAGATAGCGGAGGATGTAGAACCTGCCGACCAAGGCGTGTTTCCAACTGCCGACGACTTCCAGTTCCTCTGGCGGCAGCCCGGCAGGGTTCTCCGCAATGAACTGGTCGATCAGTTCCCGATGTTCGTAAAGTGCATCCCGGACCTTGCCCCTGGTCTGCGGTGGCAACGACGTGTATTCGCTTTCCACGGTAAACTGCTCTGGGACGATCCCTAACTTCCGGTTCACATAGCCCAGCAAGGCCGAGAATAGCTTGTAGAAAAGCCGACCATCGTCGGGATGCAGGTTCATGCCAATGCTTCCATTTCGTCACTTGTAGTCCATTGAATACGAGGCAATCTGACACCGACTGCACCGGCATTGCAACGAAACCTACGGGAGATCAATTATGAAATTGGGCGAAATGGAACCGGAAGCTGCGGCGCAAGCGGCAGCCGGGAACTGGCGAAAGTTCGATTCCTTTGCGTGGCATCGGCAGAACGAAGTGAAGAAACCCGACGACTGGGCGATCATCTACACCCACCACCGGGACAGCGGCATCTTGGACCAGAGCAACGCCGCTGCAATCGAGGCGGCCCTGACACCGTTCACGAAAACGGGCGACGTGGTTTTCGAGAGCCACTTTCACTGGGCAGTGGGGCACATTGACGGGTTCTCCATCCGGGTCTATCGCCGGGGCCAAATTACCGAAGCCTTTGAGGCGTATCACGGGCTGGCCGAGCGAATGGCGAACTACCCGATCCTCAATGAAAGCGACTACTGCGACCGGGAATACGAAGCGACCATCAAGAACCTTCCCAACGCAGCTTGGCGTCTGAAGCGTGAGTACGAGTTGCCCGAGGGTTGGAAAGAGGCCGTGTTCGACTGGTTCGCCAACAACGATTGTTCGGCAATCGAGAGCAGCGATGATCAAGGCGGCTATCCCAGCGAAGAGCAGCTTCGGAAGGCATTCGACGCCCTGGGCTATCAGCAATTGGAACTGGTTTAGTCCAGGGGCGGCGGCCAGGGAAGGGATGCCCTGGCCGCCGTGACACCGAGTAGGTCATCGTTTGCTTGACCACGAGAATAGAAGACCACCGAGGATCGCCCCAACAGCCAGTATGGAACTGTCTCGGGCGAAGTCACCGATGGTGTAGCGGTGGATCGTCATCGGAAGCAGGAAGCCTGCGAAGAAAACCCCAATCAGGCTCCCCACGGCCACGATAACGCCGGATAGGATTTCCTTCTTGCCGTGGACCGCAAGGACGATCAAGCTGCCTGCCGTACCGATGATGACGGCAGCGATGATTCCCCCGATTCCGAGGTGCGAGAGTGCCCCAAAGGCCATCGCATAAACAGCGGTGATGATAAACAGCTTGTAAAGCGGAAACTGGAAACGCACGGCTCGCAGCCTATGGCGATTGTGATTGGAACAGCCTACCTCATTCTACTATGGGCACTGCCTGTCCAGAAGGACAACGCTGACACCGAATAAAGCAGCAGCATTCCAAAACTTGTAACGGGAGAGAATCCATGCCGAAACCGAACGAGCAGCACGACAACTATTGGCAAGCGGTCACCGATGTGGCCGAGCAAATCGTGGCCGAAGTGCTAGACGCTGATCCCGAGGACAACCGGGACGAACTACCGGCCATTGGATGCCACTGCCTCATTGCGCACTTTCTCACCAATCAAGGACTGAAGTTCCTCGATTTCCTCCGCCGTGAAGAACTGCAACCTCATGATGCCAAGACCGCAGTTCACCCTCAATTCATAGACCGTTTCTCCTTGTGGATCTTGAGAATCAATAATTTGCCACTTGAGCGGATCGGGAGTTCGCTCCCAAATCGCCTCGGGTGGGCCACCCTGAATCAATGGCATGGTCAATTCCTTTCTGAAAAAGGGACGTTCGTTTCTGTTTACGATGAAGACGCCTGGGATGCGCCTCGGTCCCGCCTACACGGGCTCGCACACTCGCTCCAGCGTTTCCCAGGCAAGGTGCTCGTCGCCGGTTTCGACGGCCAGATCGCCGAGCGAAACAATGCCGACAAGCCGCTTCTGCCGATTGAGGACGGCGAGGCGGCGAATCTTCTTCGTCCGCATCAACTCGGCTGCTTCCTCAATCTCCTGGTCTTCGAAGCAGTAGATGATGTGTCGAGTCATTACGTCTTTGACCTTCGTGGTCGTGGCATTGCATGCATCGCAGACGCCTCGCACGACGATATCCCGGTCGGTGACAATGCCTACCAGCCGGTCGTTCTCGCAGACTGGCAGTGGCCCCACATCAAGGTTCTTCATTTTCTGGGCCGCTGCTTGGATCGGATCATCGGGGCTAATGCATGCTGCATGCTCCGTCATTACGTCCTTAACTTTCATGATAAACCTCCTTGAGGCTTAGCCTCGTTCATGTGGGTTCGGATCGTCCATGTGTTTTGGAGCAACTCCTTTTCGTAATTCTATAGAGGCCGTTCTGTTTCGGCCCATTCGAAAAGTCGTCAAAATCGATCAGCCGAATGGCCTCCCCTTTCTCAAACGATTTTTGAAATCGCAATTTGAGGCCAATCGGATTAGGAAACGTTCAAGAGGAGCGCAGGCACGCACAACCGGCATCGTGCTTTGAAAGGCGTGCCCTTGACTCCCATGCGCCGGTCGTAAGAATGATTGCAGACGAGGCCCGTCCAAAACAGGCGGTCGGCACAAACCGACTAATACTGGCAACTGGATGGGCCTTGCCGCTTTCTTGGGAAATTCCGACGCCGCTTGCTTCGGGCCGAAACCGATTCCCATGCGGCTTCGTCCCGCCGCCCATCAACTACGTCATTCCAGTCGTCAAAGCCCATTCCAACGTAAGCTGTTCAACATGTCGGGGTTATCAGGAACATCATCCGGTATCTCGACATGATTGTCGTGGCAGCCTTCAACTCCAGTACCATGGGTAGGTGCCCCATCTATCGGGCTCTTCGGAGACATCCGGTGGCTGATCCTTTTCTTCCCTGGCCCGACTGTCTTCATCGTTCTCCAGTAGCCACGTCCAGGCAGCATAGACATCCAACCTGTCGAAATACTTCACCTGGGCGCTGGTGAATGGCTTGCAAAAGCTGGCCATCCACTCCTCCCATTTGCGGTCGCCCACGATAGCGATCCGGTCGAAGTTGGAATAATGCTTCACACTGAACTTGAGATCGTCCCAGGCGGCATGCAGATCCCACCCGTGAAAGTCTTCTAGTTCCATGAACAGACGCACCTTCCCCTCTGCGGTCAAGATGGTTTCCATCTTTGGCACGAACTTCTGGTAGTCCTCGTCATGCAGTTTGCCGCACAACTTGAAGCCAACCACATTCGGAGAACCTGTCTCAATTGTCTCGATCATGGCATGTGCCTCCTCGAAAAAGGATTCTTCCAATAGAATAATAGACTTAGGACGGCGTTTGCGAATACCCCAAACGGTTGCATGACGCCTGCATCTTTCGTCGAGACGCTACCGGGCGGAGTGTCTGGACACCACGGGATCGCCGTTCGTAGCGACGGCGGGGCTGCCCGCTCGAACGACATGAGGAGACAACTGATGCACTTTCCAACGATCCTGCTACTGGCAGCGGTCATGGCTCAAGGGGATGCCGAGAAACGCCCCGACCACTTCAATTGGGGCGGCCATTCGGTTGTTGTGTTCCGATGCGACTTCACCCACTATCCTCCAAAGGCCAACGTGAACTATTCCCACACTGGGTGCGACTACGCCATTGCCTTTGACAAGCACCCTCACCTTCGTCTCACCATGGCCGAGAAGAGCCGCTTTACAATGAAGTTCCATCTTCCCGAGGTTCCCAAAGCAGCATTCCTCGACGTGGAACATCTTGCCAGTGCCGACAACGAAGGAAAATGCGTATCGCCTGTGTCCATCTTGGTCAATGGCAAACCGCTGGTTGAAGAGTGGAACGTAGGTCAGGGGACCTATTGCGAGAGCCAGTGGTCCATAGGTGCCAAGCTCCAGAAGGGGGAGAACACGATTGAGTGGGGAGCCGGGAAACTGCGGACCCATTACTGGTTGCGGAAGGCCGAGGTGGAGGTCGCTTTCGGAAGTCCCGTCGAGGTTCGGTTCTCAATTCCCAAGGTCGAGCACGCCCTGTTCTGGGAGGGACGGTTCGACCAGTGCTCCTATAATGCCCTGGCGACCGTCCTCGATCATTTCTACGGCGTCGAGGGCTGGGACAGCGACCGGGAGTCCTATGAAAAACGGGTCTTCGTCTCGGCCCTCGACAAGTTTGGGCTTGGGACATACTCTGGCTGGGCTCCGTGGACAAGCTACATGGCCCAAGCCGGAACGATCCGGTGGAACGGGCGTCCGGTGACAGACTTGAAGGGTGAACGGTTTTCGCTGGGGACGAAGGTAATTCCCGTCCCGCAAGGTCAAGAGATGATCGTGCGGTATGAACCGGGTGAGAAGGCAAAGCTCGTCCAGAAACTTCGTTCACGCCTGGAGAAAGGACCAGTTATCATCTGGACTCCCTACGCCGCAGCGATGAGAGCCGGTGAACCGTGGCGGCATGTACGTTCGGTCGATCCTGCCACCGATGCCGTCCGGTTCAGTCCCAACATGACGCACAGCGTAGTTGTCAATCTGGAGGGCGGGAAGGTCAAGGTCTACGACAACTCGTGGCCGGGGGGCGTATGGGTCGTGGAACCCGAGACCGTTGTGGCAACGGCAGCGGCTATGGTCGGCTCCGTACAAGTGGCAAGAAAGACAGGGAAGACGCTATTTGGCAAGAGTTTCGGCGGCCTGGAGAGAGACGAGTACAACGTCGTGTTCTGGAAGGAGTGACCCGCATGACCATGAATGACATTTTCGAGAAGCGGGTCAGGGCCGCAGCCGTTGCCGGTTGGTGGACGTTGCTGATCGCCGTAGGATTCACTATCCTGATCTGGATCATCTACCTCGTCGTCATGTCGGCTCGGCCTGCATGGTTGTGGGGACCGGATATTGACTGGGCCTTCGTCCAGAGGGTGTGGTTTTGCGCCATAGCATTCCTTGAGTTCGTCGTGTGGCTGATGGCCTTGGCCACGATCTGGTTGACGCTGTGGGCGAGGCAGATGCGGAAGCAGGCAGATGGACGTTAGCCAGATCCTCCCCAATCTGTTCGTCGGCTCCTTCCCCAAAAGCGCCGAGGACATCGACCAGCTACGCCGGAAAGGCGTCACGGCCGTGCTGAATGCCCAGACGGACGACGACATGGCGTACTGGGGCGTCGAATGGCATCGTCTCGAATCCTACTACCGTGAAGTGGGCATCGACGTTCGTCGGATTCCCGTGCAAGACTTTGATCCTGATGACCTTCGCCGCCAGTTGCCCAAATGTGTCGAAGTCCTGGACGAACTGCTGTCGCAGGGCCGCACTGTCTACGTTCATTGCAACATGGGCGTGAACAGATCGCCCAGCATCGTCATCGCCTACTTGCACTGGATTGTCGGTTGGGGCTTGGAAAAGGCGACGGATCATGTCATGCAACGCCGGTCGTGTGATCCGTACTTGGATGCGATTGGCTTGGCGGGTGAAGATCGGAAGCGTAGAGGAGAATCCGTTCCATGATCCGCTCTTGCATCGATGCCGACTTCGACTCGATCTTCTCTATCATCAACGAGGCCGCTGAAGCCTATCGTGGCGTGATCCCGGCCGACCGCTGGCACGAACCGTACATGCCCAAGGAGGACATGCTGCACGAAATCCAGAGCGGTGTCCAGTTCTGGGGTTACGAAGAGGGCGGCGAACTACTCGGCGTCATGGGAATCCAGGATGTACAGGACGTGACCTTGATCCGGCATGCCTATGTGCGGACGGCCCAACGAAGCAAAGGGATCGGCGGCAAGTTGCTCTGCGAGCTTCGGACGTTGACCAGTCGCCCGGTTTTGATCGGCACATGGGCCGCCGCCACCTGGGCCATCCGATTTTACGAAAAGCACGGGTTCACAATGGTCACGCCCGAGGAGAAGAACCGGCTTTTGAAGAAGTATTGGTCGATCCCGGAGCGGCAAATCGAGACTTCGGTTGTGCTGGGCGACGAGCGGTGGTTCTGCAATCGACAGCCCCTCGTTCGTTACCGTGACGAAACCCAGCCCCTCGACTGCCCCTTTGGCCACGTTCAGCGGATCGTCACGGGTGGCCAGGGCGGCATCGCCAACGTCCACGTCGTGAAGATCAGGAAAGGAACGCCGCACCTGCACCAGGGCTACGACGAAGTCTACTACGTCCTGGCGGGCACCGGTACGATCACCCTGGGCCAAGAGACACATCCCCTGCGGCCGGGCAGCGTGGCCGTGATCCCGGCAGGCGTCCTGCAATCGCTGGAGGCTGGGCCTGGGCAGGAATTGGAGTTCGTGATTTTCGGGACGCCGCCGATGGCGATGGAGGATGAAAGGGCGAGGCCGAGGAAGGGGTGATCGGGTGAACCGGTGAGTTTGACCCGTCAGGTTGCGCTCCACATTTTCGCTTTTCTGGAAGTGTCCGATTAGATTTTCTTGGTCCGATAGTGGAAAAGAAAATATCCGATAAGCAATGATCGAAGCCATATCAACTTTAGCAATGCCGTGACGCAACTACCTGATTCCTCAATGGTTTACGACAGTATCCACGCATTCTGGTCGCTGGGTTTTCCAGAATCCCTCCCTCTCCGCTCGTCAAGATCGGCTCTTTGTAAGTGCTTTTACTATAAGGACTTACAAAGGGCCATTTGTAAAGCTTCGTCCAACCCGTCGGCGCAGGGATTCGCCCAGGGACGAATCCGCTCCGATAAGGGGGAGGCAAAGGAGAAGGAGTCTGGAATCTGCGACAAGTCCGCAGGACCGACAAGGCGCATCAGGAGGTGTCGTCGGGCGAAGGAGTGGTTGCTGGAACGCCCAAAGCCGACCGACGCTCGTCGGAGAGATTCCAGGGCAGGAACGATTGAATGTCTTCGGGTGCCTTTCCACCGGCGGCTGCACAATTTTCAAAGTACCACGTCAGCCACCGTCGCGGATTGATTTTCCAGCGGACCAGCGTTGCGAAAAGCGAAAACATCATCGCTGCCAGACGGCCGCTCCACAAGGAGCCGGAACCGTAGAAGTTCTTCCGTGCCACGGCCGGGCCGCGTACTTCTCGTTCCGACGCGTTGTTGTCCATCGGAATTCTTGGATCTTCGACGAACCGAGTCAGCCCCATCCAGTGATCTTCGAGGCTATCCAGAACTTTACGGCACGGTTGGCGGAGTTTGGGATCGGCGAGTTCTTTCACCGCCTCGGAGTGCATCGCCTCCATCGCCCCACCTAACAACGCCTGTTGCTCTTGAAACTTAGCTGAGTCATGAGGGTGCTGGAGACGTTCTCGATTGACTTGGTAGAGATGCCGAATACGGCGCAGCCAGGCAATCGCCCAAGGCGTCAACTCCGGCCAGCCTTTGCCTACTCCCACGAAGTCCCGCCGTACATGCGCCCAACAGAACGCCAACACGATCAACCCCGACTTCACCAGCGCCATGGCTTTGTAGCCCGAGTACCGATCGACTTCCAATGTCCCCGAAGCTGCCGGACCAAAATGTGCTTCCGGCACCTCGTGCCCCCGGCTGCGATCGAGCAGATAGATCACGGTGTCCTCGCCGAGAACCATCCACAACCACCAACCGTAGCCTTTTTTCCCGTCAAAAATCACGAAAACCCGCCAACGGGTCTCGTCGGCCTGATGGAAGCTGCCCTGCCGATTCCGTTCGCAGAGGGCATTGTAGATTGGCGTCAATATGGGCTCGATCCGCTTGAGCCCGTCGTTCACCGTGCCCGCCGGCAAGTCCAGATCGTACTGTTCGAGTTGCCCCAATAACCGCTCCGTGGGCCGATACGATGAGTACTTGTCTAACAAGACATGCACCCAAATCGAGATGCCGTAGTTGCCTTTGGGGATCAGCTTGGGTGGCGGCGGAGCCGTCAGCGTCCGCCGTGTGAAATCGCAATTGCATGTCGTCCGATACCGTCGCCGTCGAATCCGCCGCCGATGTGGCCGCACATCGATCTCCGTCACTTCCGAATCCTCGGTGTCAGATATCATCGCGGCTAGCTTTCCGCAATGCGGGCAGGCCAGCGCTTCTTCCGGCAATGAGACGAATTCTTCCTGGACCGGCAGATGGGAATAATCGTGCCGCCCGTGTCCAGCATGGCCAGGCTGCGCACCGCGATTCTTCCCGGCAGCCGAGACTTCTTCGGGATCGAATAAATCGTTGGAACGGTCGCTGCGGGCAGACTTCTCCGACTTGCGACCAAAAAGCTTGTCTTGAAGGGCTCGCGTCTCGCCCCGGGATTGGTCAAGTTCCTCCTTCAACTGCTCGATGCGCTTCACGGCATCAGCATGCCGGCTTTTCCAATAGCCCACTTCGCAACGGAACTCTAACGTCAGCTTCTCCAACGCCCGCTCGAGACGCTGAACAGCGGGACAATTCTCACAGGAGACCACCGTCCCTAGCGTCTCGGTCGGCTGTTCTAACAACGCGGCACTCATGAGGCCACGCTTTACCCAAACCGATCAAACCACACCAGATCAATTTCTTTAACACACCCCCATGGACGGGTTGGACGAAGCTTTACGGCCATTTTTTATGGCACAGTCAACTGTGCCATGACTGTGCCAAACAAAGGCTCTTGGGAATCGCACACAGGAGCGTCTCATTTCTTCGCCCCGGTGCGGTCGTCGCCAGCCGCGGTATACACGGCCCAGAAATACGGGTGCAACCACGGCTCCGCATCCCGGGATGCACGGAGCTTCTTCAAGAACTCCCGTTGCGACTGGGCCAGCGCAGCCGGCGCAGCCTGGCCCGCCGCCACGCGTTCCAACATGCCGCGGATGAGCTCCGGGGCGGTGCCGTCGTAAACGTCCCAAAGCCCCGCCACCACGGTCCGCGCCGGCTTGCAGCAGAGCCCGCTGAAGTCCGAACAGGTCGTCGCCGGGCAACGGCGAGGCGTCGGCCAGGCCCGAATAGCAGGCATCCATGACCACCAGATCCGTGGCGACGCGGGTCTGAAACAGCGCCGCGGCCGTCAAGTGGCCATCGCTTCCCTCTTGCGGTTGAAGAACGATGAAGCTGTCCAACGGGCGATCGGCCTCGTTCATCCCGTGCGTGGCCAACAACAACAGGCCCGGATGCCCCAGGGCCCGCTTGGCGTTGGCCACCGTGGCCGCATCGTCGAAGTAAACGCTGCCCAGGTGGTCGTGGAATACGGTCTTCACGCTCTCGAGGTCGCGGGCGACGCCGGGCAAGGGCGGATCGCCGGCGACCTCCACCAGGCCCACCATCGACGCTTCTTTCAGCGGGCGGTTCTTGCGGTCCCGGACGATGGCCCAACTGGTCAGCGACGGCACGTAGCTCAAGTCGAACGGCTCATCGAGCAGGAACCGCGGCTGAACCATTTCGTCCGCGCCGCGCGGCTTCTTGTCGAGTTCGGTGACCAAGGCAGCGAAGGGGAAGTAGTGAAGCAGGTGCTGCGGCACGAGAATCACGGTGTTGGCCTTGCGGAGCGAATCCAGGGCGGAGGGAGGCAGCAGTTCGCGTTGGAAACGAGACAAGGCGTCCTGCCACGAATGGTCGTAACCTTGTCCGGCCACGAGCCGGCGCCGCATCTTGGGCGCCTGAAAACCGATTTGGTTCAGGAAGGCGTGAATCCGCGTCAACAAGTCCCGCGAATCCAGCGGCTTGCCTTCCGCATCGCTGAGTGGATGGGCCTTGACTTTGGCGCCGGTGTCGATCACGAACACCCAGGCGCGTTGCGGTCCCAGGAAATATTCCAGCGCGGCAATGCCGTGCGGCCAATGGGCCAGGATCTCTCCGAGGTCGACCGGCGTTGGGGAATCCGACCGGCCGTGCCCTGTCTCTTGAGTAGTATAGATCGCGGCGTTCGCCAGCAGATCCTGCAGGGCCCGCGACTTGACTGCTTCGGCGTAGCCCAGGGCTTCCCGGTCTCTCCCCTGTTCCAGCAACAGTTCCACGATCATCTCGGTAACGTAGGCCCGGCGGGCGAAGAACCCGGCCCGGCTCAAGCCGATCCGGTCGGCGGGAAATCGCTCGCGGAGAACCTCCGACAGAGCATGGGCCACCAGGAAGTGTTGCAGGGCAATTTGTCGGGCCGCGACATCGCTCCCAGGCTTTGCTTCCAAGCCCTTGGCGCGGAGATAATACAAGCCCAACAGCCTGTGAATGCTTTCTTCGCCCAATAGCGAGCCAATCCGGCTGTAGAGGACTTGGGCCGTCTCGGCATGTTCCTGGCAAGTCTTCCAATCGCCCAACCGGAACGCCAATTGGGCCTTCATCTCCTCGGCCACGGCGATGATGAACGATCCGTTGGTCGCCGACCATGGGTACATGGTGCCCGCGGTTGGGGACGCTGTTTCCTCGGCCACCGCCCGCGACACGCATTCCAGGCCTTGTTGGAGCGCGGCCCGGTTGATCGCGGCCAGAGCGGCGTCGCCGCCGACCATGGGTACATCGTGCCCGTCGATCGTGGCGACAATCTCGGCCAGCAGCAAATACAACCGCCCCAGACTGACGTCGATCGCCGCGCGGTCTTCCGCCGACCCTGCGTACAGGGTGCCCGCGGCAAGATCGCGGGCCGCTTCGTACTGCCGCTGGGCCTCGCCCCAGGCGAGCATGGCTGTAAATAACGGGTGCTCGACTCCGGCCGCCATTTGGAAGGCATGGTTGTGGAGGCGGTCTTGGGCCTGCCGGAGCAGGAAGTTGGCATAGTCTTGATGGGCCCGCAGGCGGTCCGCGGGGCTGCCTCCTTCCAGGTCCTGCAGTGCCCGGCGGAAACCGGCATCGGCATCTTGGCCGCCGACCATGGGTACCTGGTGCCCGCCGGCTTCCGCAACGACGACCGCCTGGTAAAGATTCGCCAGGGCCCGAGTTCTCGCATCCGTTGATCGCATCAGCCCGCCGAGGTCGGACTGGGCTTGCGACCACATCCCTCGCAAGATCAATTCGCGCACTCGATCCAAAGGGCCGATGCCGACGGAATCGGCGGCAGGCGCAACAGCGATCGGTTTCGGCGCCGCGCCCAACAGCCAAAGTACTTGCTGGCGTTGCCGGCGCAGGTAAGGAGTCTGCGCTTGCTGCGGCAGGTTCTCCAGGGCATCCAGGGCATCGGCCAAATAGGGCCGATCACGATTCCGGCTGTCCTTGTGGTTCATGTAGAGCTCGACTGCGACTTGCACGTAGAGCGGATCGTCGGGGCCGAGCGCGGCTAGCCGCAAGGGCTCGAGATGCCGTGTCACGCGCAACTTCACGGCGTCCTCCTCGACCGAAAAGGCGACGCTCTCCAGCCCTCCTTCCGATCGCAAGGTGTACGCTCCCGGCGGCAGCCGCGGTTGCCAGGCCTGTGGAAGTTGCGGGGCGATCTGCGGAAAGGCGATTCGGGATTGCCCCTGCTCGACCGAAATCCGTGCCGTAGTCTCGCCACTTTGCAGGATGAACGTGGCCTTCGGGTACTTCGGCTCATCGGCTTGCGGCCGTCGGCGAATGGTAATGCAACCCTCCAGCAGCGGCCCACCGGGCGGGGTCAGCAGGCCGGTGGCCCGCGTGATCTCCGGCTCGACCAGCGGGTCGAGTTGCGCGGTGAGCATGGCCACGCCCGGGCCGGGCTCAGGCGCGTCGCCGCCGGCCCGGATGGCGCCACCCAGCGCAGCGGTCGGCACTCCCGCATCGCGCTGGGCTATTACCGGCCTCGGCATGCCCAGGCTTTGCCAGCGGTCTCGCCCCTGCTCGTTCCAGATGTACAGTCCTCGGCCGACCATGGGCTGGGCTCCTGCGCCGGGTACCCGAGTACTCTTGGGTGGGCGGGAAGGGTGCCCGCCGACCAACGGCAGCCGGCCGGGCGGCAGATTGGTAACCAACGGCCGCCCGCCGCGATCCAACTGAATCAGAACGGCGCCCGGCATGTCCTCCGGTGTCACGTCTTCGGCCAGGGCCAGGCCCCCGGCCAGGCAAGCGGCGATGGCCAAAGCCGACCATGAGTACATGGTGCCCGTGGATCTCATCCGAATAACTCGCATCTTGTTCTCCCTGGTGGGAGCCCGGCGGCGATCATTGCAGCCGCTGGATAAAGGTCGTAGCGCCCTGGGTATCGATCACGTTGAAGCCGTGTTGTACGTATCCCTGTCGCGCGAGGCCGTTCACGGTCCCCTCGTCTTGCGCGTCGTAGGAGAAATCGTTGTTGGGATCAACGTAATAGGACTTGTCGCCCTCCCACTTGGCATCGTCGGCGAAGGCGTAGTAGTAATAGGTCGTGTACGTGAGGGGTCCGTCCAAGACGCACACGCGCTCACCCGGTTGCACCGTCACCCACCCGGAAGCGATCCAAGTCGGGCCGGAATCGTTGTCGTAATTGAGAAGCGCCACGTTGATTGGCTTGTCCTTGAGGTTTTCGAACCATAGTCCGCCCCCCGAATCATCGCAGCAAATCACGTCGCCTTCGTCGCCCACGTCTCCACCATTGACATACCAATGGCCATGGAACCAGTAGCCATGGCCGACGTTATGGCCGACGTTATGGCCCATGTTATGACCGACGTTATGGCCACCTGTATTGCCCCTGTCATTGCGGAGCGAGTTCTTGCCGACGTTATGGCCGCCGGCATGGCCCCTGTCATTGCGGAGCGAGCTCTTGCCGACGTTATGGCCGCCGTGCGCAAGACCATGTCCAGGCGCTGTGCCGTGTCCGCCACCATGTCCGCCACCGTGTCCACCGCCGTGTCCACCACCGTGTCCACCGCCGCCATGGCGGCTACTGTCGGAAAGCTTTTCGAGAGACTGGCTGAGTTGCTTCTGCGACTCGGGCATCGCCGCCGCCGTGGCCTGGCTTTCCTGCAAGAGCTTTTCCAGGTACTTCTTCTGCTTTTCGGGAATAACGGTGTTGGCCGCCAACTCGTCCTTCATTTCCTTGAGGGTCGTCGTATCGCCCGCCAGACTGGCGTTTTGGATCGTGTGCAGATCATCCCACAACTGGGCATAGACTTCCGGGGTCACCTCAGCGATCGAAACTTGGAGTGCCGGCTCGGTCGCCCGGGCCTCCCCGGCCAGCTTTTCCGCGCCGGCCAACTTGGCTTTCAACTCACTGCTGCCGGTGGCTTCGGCGATTTTGCCGAGGCGTTGCAAGGCTGCTTTGTTCTTGGTCTCCGCCGCGATCCGCGCGGCCTCCTGCAGCAGTTGCTGCGAGGAGAAGCCGCGATAGGGACGCAGGAGAATACGTTCCCCTTCGCGGACCTGCAGGGCGACGTCGGCCAAGGCCGAGGCATCCTTTTCGTTCCAGGCCTTGCAGAGCAACGCCAGGTCGATGTAGCGATCGAACCCCGGGTCGCGCAGATTCTCGGGGATCATCGCCTCGTCAAACTCGCCGACTGAATTCGCCGTCTCGTCGGACTCAGAAATTGGTTCTCCCCGTGCGGTGGCGCTCAATTTCGACAAGGCCGACGAGTTATTGACGCTCTTGGCGGGCACCGCAAGTCCGGTTGACGCGGCGGATCTCGCATCGGTCATTGGCATTGCTTTGGACGCGGCGGGTTCCGCCTTGGCCGCCTGCTTTCCTCCGGACGTGGCGGGCTCACCCCCCCGCAGGAATACAGCAATTACACCCACCGCGGCCATAGCCGCCAGAGCAAGGACCCAGGATCGTATCACGTTTCGCTGCAACATATCGAACCTCCAAAGGTGTTGTCGGGAATTCCTTGGGAAACGCTCTTCGAGGAATCCTCGGGTTTGACGACTGGAAGCGGCAAACGATGCCTTTCCTGCTCCGTCTTACTTACAAAACGCAGTCCTCGCGCAAATCGGACGGATTCCGCCGAATTTTTTTCCATCCGGGGTGAGAGGCTACCCGGAAAATTGAATTTCTTGACGCCCCTTCGTCCGCCGGAGCCGATTTTTGCGTTTTCGTCTGAGGAGGATGCTATTTTGACGCGGCAGCCGGCTGGAAAGGAACCTGCAGGATGGACCATATTGAAGTTGTGCGGGACGTCGGTCATGCAAGTCCCTTGACCAATCCTCGGCCGTGGTTGCTGGCGTCGTTGCTGGCCGCGGTGGTGGGCGCAATCATGCCAGCCGAGTTGGGGACCGTTCCGGGTGGAATCATGTTGGGAACGCTCGTGCTGGGCTGTCTGTTGGCCGGGGGAGCCGTGGCAATTGCTCCCCGCTCTCCCATGGTCCTGGGGTTGGCCGGTGTGGCGGTCCTGGCGATAAGTTGCGGCTTTGTGCGGATCGAGTGGGATTCGGCGGTCTTGTTGCTGCGGATCCTGGCGGTGGCGGCCGGCGTGACGGCGGTGGTGCAGTGTTTGCCGTGCGGGCTACGGCGGGCCTTTGTAAGCATCCTGCTCGTCCTGCATTTTGGCGGCATTCTCACCGCAGTCACGTCGATGCCGCCAACCCCCTGGCTGTCAAGCCAATTGTGGGCATATTTCTATCGGCCGTATCTGCAATTCATGTACTTGAACAATAGCTACCACTTCTACTCGCCAGAGCCCGGGCCCACGACGTTGTTGTGGTTCTGCATCGAGTATGAACCCGATGCGGAAGGGAAGAACTGGCGTTGGGTCAAGGTGCCGGCCTTTGACGCGCAAGGGCATCCGATCCGCCCGGATGGCAGCCCGCTCTGGCCAAACCTGGAATACATCCGGCGAACATCGCTGGCAGGGAATGTCGCTTCACTCGACGATTTACCTCTCGACCAGGCCGTCGAACGTCGGCGGCTGCAAGCCGTTGGCGCCCGTCGTATTCCGCTGCATCCCGACATGACCATGGAGGAGCAGTTCCAGCCGCCGGCGGCGAAGGACGTGATTACGGTGTGGCTCAGTTCTTGCGCGCGGCACCTGGCCTATGCCTGCCCGCACCCGACGAAACCCCAGCGACAGGTGACCGGAATCAAGGTCTATGGCGTGATTCACGCCATACTCGATCCGCAGGAGGTTGTCCGTGGATTCAGCCCCGACGATCCAACCACCTATCGGGCCTATTACCTGGGCGAATACGACAAGGACGGCAACCGCAAGCCCTACACGGCCGCCGGCACAACCCGGCCGCGACCCGACCCATTGCTCTTTTGGTTGATCCCGATCGTCCGCGAATCGATCGGTTCCGCGGACCGGCAAGTGCAGGGGGCCGAAGGGGAACGAATCAACAACTACGTCTACCGCCACGCGGGCGTTCCCGATCGAGGAGAGTTGCCATGACGACTGTGTTCCGCGCCATCGCCGCGCCGATCTTCCGCGCCGCGGAGGGCTGGAGTGGCACATGGAGCCGGTTCTGGTTCGCGCCGGCCGACCCAACGCTGCTCGGGCTCATACGTATATGTGCCGGGCTGTTGCGCTCTACGTGCATCTTGCCTACACCGTGGATCTGGCCGAGATTCTTGGCCCGCATGCCTGGATCGATGCGCAGGCCATGCATGACTACCGCTACGAGATGCCGTTCGGCGCACAGCCGGCCGGCTGGTCGGGGTCGGAGCCCGATGCGGGGCGGTCCGTCCGTTCGCAGCCGAGTCGTGAGGAAGCCCGCATGATGCAGAAGTACGGCGTGTCCGATCCGGCGCTGGTGCGGGGCAAAGGGTATATTGGCTGGTCGATCTGGTATCACGTCACGGATCCGCAGTGGATGCTCGTTACTCACGCCTTGGTCCTGGCGATCCTGTTCCTATTCTTGATCGGCTTCTGCACCCCGGTCACTTCGGTGCTGGCATGGCTCGCGACCGTGAGCTACGTGCAGCGGGCGCCGATGACGGCCGACGGCATGGATACGATGCTGAATGTGCTCATGCTGTATTTGATGATCGGTCCTAGCGGCGCGGCGCTGTCCGTGGATCGCTTGATCACTCGCTGTTGGGCCGGGCGGGAGGCGCGGCGGGCCGGCCTGCCGATTCCGCAAGACGCGCCGCCGGCGCCGCGGGTGGGGGCGAATCTCGCGCTGCGACTGCTGCAGGTCCATCTCTGCATCATCTACCTGGCGGCCGGCTTGTCGAAGCTCCAAGGAAACGCCTGGTGGAATGGGACCGCCACCTGGCTGACGTTGGCCAATCCGGAGTATTCGCCAATGCGTTCCCCCTGGTTCTATGGCTGCTTGCAGTTCTTGTGCAATCATCGGCTGCTCTGGGAACTGGCCATGAACGGTGGGGTGGTGCTCACGCTGATCGTCAAGATCGGCTTCCCCTTCCTGGCTTGGAAGCGATCGCTGCGCGGACCGATGCTGGCGATGGCCGCAACGATGCACGCGGGAATTGCAATTTTGATGGGGCTCACCACCTTCAGCCTGATGATGATGACGCTCTTGCTGGCATTCACGCCGCCAGAATGGATCGACGGGCTGTTGCCGAAGAATCTATGGGGTCAGGCCGCC
>CAVRDP010000027.1:0-547589 GCA_963719885.1 uncultured Planctomycetia bacterium
GGGGTCAGGCCGCCGTTAGTCGTTCTGACATGATGCACCATTCTTTCGCGATAGGGGTGTAGTTCCGCGTTTTTCGCGGGATTTCTGGGGTTAGAACAGTTTTAATTGGTTCGGATCGGCTGGTAGCGGACGTGGTAAACTGAGTTGAATGCGGCGAACCGATTCCTGGACTTCCACACGCGAAAGATCGGATTGGCGGATCACCAAGGGAAAGCCGGGCGCAGGTTGTTTCGCCGCGATGATGCCTTGCTGCGCGAGTCGATGCACGCTCATCGTGCTGATGCCCAGCGCCAGTGCGGCTTCCTCGCCCGTGAGTAATCCTTGCGACTGCTTCTGCTCGGCGTCGAACGGCGCGATGCCGTGCCCGTGGCGGAAACGTCGCACGGAGTCCGCAGTCCACGCGTTCGAGCCACAACGCACGCCATTGCGGTTGAGCGCTTTCGCCAGCCGCGCATCGTCGCACACCGCATGCAACGTGCCGATCACCAACGCCGCTTCCGCGGCATACCCGTGGCCACGACGGCCGACACGCGGAACGGTCAGCGGCGTATGGTGACCGCCTTTCCAGTGGATCCATAGCTCGACGGTGTCAGGCGACTCGCCCTGCTTGACGACCACTTCCTCGACTAACAGACGCACGATCTGTTTCTTGATCGTCACGTCGGTCTGCTCCGCGTCCCAGATCGTTTCCAAACGTTGGCTCAACGACATCAATCGGCCGACCTCCGCTTCGTTCAAAGGCATATCCTTTTGCTTCTGAAATTCCTCCAGACGCACACGGACCGCGGCCACCTGAGACAGGGCTGCATTCCACTGTTGTTCCAGTTCCGCGGCCACCAGCCGGTTCTCCGGCTCCACGCGATCGTATTGCCGACGAGCCCGTTCGGCTTCGTACTCGCGCTGCTTCAACTCCTCCGCCAGGCGTTGTTGCTGTTGCCGGTACTCCTGGTCGCCCAACTCGGCAGCACGCCGTGCCGCCTCGATGGCCGCCGGACGAAGAGCTTCCAGCAGCAGTTGCGCGAAAAGCGGATCGACCTGCCTTCCGGAAAGCGACAGGCGCTGCACGCCCTGTTCGCGTCCCCGCCATCCGTCGCGGCAAATATAACGCGGCCCTCCCGCGTAATCGTAATGCACCGCGAGCCGCCGCCCGCAACGGCCACAACGCAACAGCCCGCCCAACAATGCCGTACCGTACTGCGGGGCCGCCTGCGAAGCGTCGCCTTTCATCGTCGCGTTCCCTTGGATCTTGAGCAGGTTCCGTTCGTATTGCTCCCAACTAATATACGCGGGGAAGCGGCCCTTTTCCACCACCTCCCATTGCCTAGACGGGACCAACTGCCGTCGTCGCACCAACTCGCCGTCCTCGCAGCGGCGGACGACGGTTTGCGTGCGACCGAGCACGTAGGCTCCCGTGTAGGCCGGATTCTTCAACATCCAGAGCAAACGGCTGTAATTGGCCGGCAACCACTGAACGCGATACGGGTCGTCGCCGTGGGCCGCGTAGGGCAGCGGCTCCTCGTGCTCGAGATACCACTGGCAGAGTTTCATCACGCTGGGCATCTGCTCGAATTTCTGGAACATCCGATCGAGACTATGTTGCACGCGCCGGTCGGGGTGCTTGGCGAGTCCCTGGCCGCGGACTTCGACGTAGCCCGTGGCGATGTTCGTAAAGATCTCCGCGCGCTTGGCCTTTTCCCACCAACACTCCTGCATGCGTTTCCGCAGCAGCCCCAGTTCATACTCGGCCAACACGCCCTGAATGCCAAGGAGAACGTGATCGTGGGGATCGTTGGCGTCGTAGACTTTCTGTTCGTCCGCCAGCAGGACAGCGGCGAAGATGCAGTCGCGGAGCAGCAGTTGCCAGGCCGCGTTGTCGCGTGCCCAGCGGGAAACCTCGACGGCCAGGATGATCCCCACGCGCCCTTCCACGACCTTCTCGGCCAATTCGCGGTAGGCCTGTCGGCCATGCGTGGAACTGGCCGTTCGCGCGTGATCTTCCTCCAGGACGAGGATCCTATCCTCGGGCCATCCCAGCTCGCGGGCCCGTTCCTTGAGGGCGCGTTGCCGCGGCCGGCTCTCTTGGTTGTTGCGGACTTGGGTGGGACTGCTTTGTCGCACGTAGACAACCGCGAGCCGTTGAAGATGATGGGCTTTGATCTTGTCGTTCATGTCGAATATCCTTTCTTCAGGGGACGCTCGTCCGCGGTGCCGCGAGCAGTCTGTTGGTGATATTGCAGCACGAGCAGGGCCAGGCACTGCAAGACTTGCTCTTGTGTGGCTTGATCCAGGCTATTCCATATATCAGGTTGTTCCTGGAATAGCGGAAAGCCATCGAAGGGGGAACGTGGTTGGTTCATGGAAAATCTCCTGAGGCGTGAGGAAACGAAGTCCACATGTTCAGGAGTTTAGTTTGGGCGGCGGGTCGTGTTGGTCAAGAGATGCCAACAACGCGTCCAGTTGGCGCAACGCCTGCTCGGAAACGAACGGCTGCCAACCGAAGGTGAGAAGCGCGCAGCGCGTTGGCTCGGTCATCCAGGCGGGCAAGCATTGCCGATCTTGGGATGTCTCGACGAGCAGTTGACCTTTCCGCCCTTTGGCATCGCACTGAACGGCGCGCACTTCTTGGTCGAAAAGTGGGTGGAAGGGATATACGACCTTGACAGTGCCCAGGTGGCGGGTACCGGCCTTTACGATGCCCGGATAGCAGGCATCATCCGACAGCGACTTTAGATTTTAGGTAATGGCTTGCGGATCAATCGCGGGTCCGTGCGCACACATTTTCCGTAAGGGGGGGACTACGAGCGCTCAGTCAAGAACAAGGGTTTCCCGCCGGTGCGCCCCAATCCCTGGTGCCCAGGCGGTTGACTGAGCCCCACATTTTGTAGCGCGGAGGCCACTTGCACAAAATGTGAACATGTGTATACTACATGCAGTCCATGGCTCGGGCGGTTGCCCGCCAGGCCCCGGCTGCACCGGGGACTCCGTAACTTTTCGGAGTTTCTTACTATGAAAACAGAACCATCGGAGAAGGGCAACCCCCACCTCGCCGCCCGGCGGGCGGCGAAGGCGGCCTTGCTCCCCCGCGCCGCCCAACTCGCCGGAGAGGGCCGCACCTACCGGGAAATCGCTGACACGCTCGGCATCGCCAAGTCGACCGTCTGCCAATGGCTCCGCGGCCGGCCGCTGGGACGGGCCGCCGCCAAGGCCCTGGGCACCCCGGGGATGACCGCCAAGCTGGCCGCCCGCTACGAGTCGCTGTACCAGCGGGCCCTGCGGGAGTGGAACCGCTCCAAGGCCGATCGGCGGACGCAAACCATCGTGACGAGCGAACCGGCCGGGGGCGGCCCGACGACGACCACCACGGTCCGCACGGAGCCGCGGACCGGCAACGCCGCCTGCCTGGGCAAGGCCCTGGCAGCGATGAAAGCCATGGAGGGCCTGCACTGCCGCGAACGGTCGTGGCGGGAGAGGTTCGAAAGCGAAGACCTCCAGGCAATCGAGGCCCGCATCGACGCGGCCGAAGAGGCGGCGGACGAGGAGGCCTGCGCGGCGCTGAAGGCCCAGGCGGTCGCGGCCGAGGAAAAACTCCGCATAGCGGAGGCGCGGTTGGGTGCGCACGAGCACGCGGCGCCGGCCTGTTCGCCCGCGATTGCGCCGAACGACGAGGGAGGCGAGGCAGCGGGGCGCGCCCATCCCCTGCCTCTCTCCCGAAAAGAAAGCGGAGCTAACGATACCGGCTCGGCGCGGTCGGCGAACGGCAGTCCGGCGGAAACGCCGCGCAATCGCCGCAAGTCATTTCTGCCAAACGATTTACATCTGCCGGGATTCGATTTCGCCGGCGTTTGCCGTTCGGCAACGTTGCCGAACGAAGTGTTCCAAAAGGGTGGGGCCGGAAAGGGGCGAAAGAAGGCGAAAGGCGGCCGCCGGAAGCCGGTCAGCCCGCCCGCACAGGAATCCGCGCCGCGGCGCGGGTCGGCGGCAACCTTGATGCGAGAACTGGATCGGGTTTTCAAGAAGATGTAGGCCGGAACAAGCTTGCGCAGTTCCGGCGTCGCGTTCGCCTGTGTGCGCAAACTGTAAACGTCCCCACCGACCCTGTGTCGGTGGAAGGGTGACTGATCGGCTAAAACGCGAGGATCCCCCGATATTGTGCGTTGCGAGGCCGCGTTTTAGCCTATCAGTCATCGCTCCACCGGGGCAAGCGGGCTGTCGATTTAATCGGGTTATATTGCATGATTCTGATTGGGTACATATAATGACGATGTTGTTACGGAGACAACGCGACCGCATGCGAGGACTTGCCATGGAGTATTGGGCGAAACCACCGCTGGATCGGCATCAAGTGCCGCTTTTCTCCCCCACGCTGGATGATTGCATCCCTGAATTTCATCCTGTGCGTTTGCTCGACGAGATCCTGCGGGACCTCGACTGGTCGGCCTGGACGAAAGAGTACGATGGGCGTCGGGGACAACCACCCATCCACCCTCGGGTGCTGGCCGGGGTTATCCTCTACGGGCTGATGCGACGTATCCGTTCCAGCCGGCAGTTAGAGTATGCCTGTGGCCACAATATCGACTTCATGTGGCTGGCCGAGGGCTGGGTGATCGACCACGATACGATCTGCAAATTCCGCAGGCGTTTCAAGGACGCGTTGAAGGAGTTGTTCAAGCAGATTGGGCGGTTGGCGATGGGAATGGGATACATTCGCCTGCTGGAAGTGGCTTTCGACGGCACGCGTGTGAAGGCCAACGCCAGCCGGTTCCATACCTGGACGGCCGAAAAGGTCGAAGCGGTGCTGAAGGAGTTGGAAACACAGGTTGCCCAAATGCTCAGTGAAGCCGAGACCGCCGATGAGTGTGAGGCAACCTTGCGGGCCGAAGAGCAGTCGCAAGCATTGCCGCCGGAGTTGGCGGATGCCAAGAAACGCCAGGAGAAGCTGCAAGAGGTGCTGGAAAAGCTCCGCGAGGCCGACGCGGCGAGGAAAAAGGACGGGATCAAGACGCCGGCCCAGATGCCCATGGCCGACACGGATTCCACGGTGATGCCCAACAAGGAAGGTGGTTACGCCCCGAACTACACGCCGGTCGTGGCCACGGATGGGGCCGCAGATTATATCGTCGACTGCGACGTGATTCCGGGCCCCAACGAGCAGAACGAAATCCTGCCCGCTGCGGACCGTATCGAGGAGAACTTCGGTCAGAAGATCGATAACCTTTCGGCGGACAAAGCCTTTGGGACGGGTACCAATTTGGAAGGGATGGAAACGCGGAACATTAATTTCCACACGCCCGTCGAGTCGCCGTCGCCGCAGGAAGGGAACCCGGCCAAACGCGAGGATCCTCGACAGCCGGTGCCGGAAGCCGATTGGCCCAAGCTGCCGCGTAACGACAAGAAGAAGCTTGCCAAGAGCAGCTTTGTCTACGACCCCGCGACGGACATGTACTTCTGTCCGATGGGGAAGGAGATGCCCTACCGAGAAACGAAGAAGGAGAAACTCCGGGAAGGCGAAAGGGTAAGGCGTGTTTATGCTTGCCACGAGTGTGCGAACTGCCCGCTGGCCGGGCAGTGCCTCGACCCGACCTCGAAGCGTGGGCGCACGATCAATCGTGACGCGTACGAGCCTCAACGGGAACGAATGCATGCCAAGATGCAAATAGAGGCGGAGCGGAAGATCTACAACAACCGGATGCATATTGGCGAGACTCCGTTTGCGATCATCAAGAACATTCTTGGGGTCCGCCGCTTCCTGCTGAGAGGTCTGGAGAAGGTGCGAACGGAGTGGCGCTGGGTGTGTACCGCGTACAACCTGAAGAAATTGATAGCGGCCATAGCGGCACTGCGCGCCAGGGCAAAGAAATGGCAGTGAGTGCGAAAGGATAGGAGATTCAGGAGGGCTGCGCGGGCGTAGTTTCGCCACCAAGGCGTGGTTCCCGTCGCGAAAACCTTCCACAACGGGCGGGAGCCCGACTCGACAAAAGAAAAATTCGGAAACATCAAACTGTTACGTCCTCCGTCCCCGCCGTTTTGCAAGGTTGCGCGGAAATAAATCTACAGACCGCAAGCCCGGCGGTGGCGTTTACAGTTTGAGTTGTGTATATGTCTGCCGGAACTGCGCAACCTTGTTCCGGCCTAAACTTGGCGGATTTACGACGGCCAGGGATGAAGGATGAAGGCGGAAGGGGAGACGCGGCGATGCGAGAACGGGGAATTCAGGGCTTGTCCTTACGCACAAATCTCGCAACGACCCCATCCGGCTCGTCCGGATGGTCAAGAAGGTTGAATGGCTAAAATGGAGAACAAAAACCAACACGACCCCATCCACCTCGTGTGGATGGTGAAGAAGGTTGTTTGGTTAGATCGCGGACTTGGGCTAGGTGCATAACCTGATTCACCATCCAGGCGAGCTGGATGGGGTCTTGCGTAACTCGTTTTTGTTGCTAGCCGACCAACCTCATTCACCATCCGGGCGAGCCGGATGGGGTCCAAGAGATATGGCTAACGACAAGGAATTCACGGCGGGAGCAAAACTGCCCTCACCCCGACCACGACCATGAGTACATGCTGCCCGACAATGGTGCCCGAGCCGCTATTCCCTGCCACTCCACGTCGCGCTTGCGGCAGTTATTGATTCGCCAACGCCTTGCTGGACGACGGGCACAATCCGGTCTATTCTGGGAGATGAAATGACAACTCCGTTTCTTGACATGCGATATCTCCGGACCGTGCTCGTCGGCGTCAGCCTTTTGCCGTGGGCGGCCGCCCTTGCCTCCGCGGCGGCGCCCAAGGTCGTCTGGTCCGAAACGGCGGACAAATTTGCAACCCCGGACGGCATGCGCCTCGGCGCCGTCGTTGTCGACGATCCGGCGGCATCGGGCGGCAAGGCAGTACGCATCCCCTGCCCATCCGGCGCCAACGGTTGGAGCATGGTCTACAGCGCCCCTCGGATGGAGATGCGCGGACAGGTTCTCTTCACCTTCTGGCTCCGTGCCGAGAACCTCCCGCCACTGACGCCGGGATTCATGCTGACACTGGTCGCCCACGACAAGCAGACCGGGCAATGGGCCTTCCACCGTCAAACCCGCATTTATGGTGCCAACCTCCAGCCACACGGCTACACCCCGGTGACCCTAACCCTCGACGTGCCGTGGACAGCCGAGGTCTACGTCCCGGAGGTGATCCTCCAATGGGACGCGCCTCCCAAGGGCGTCGCGCCGGTCATGTATCTGGACAAGGCCAGTATCTCCGTCCCAGTACTCGACGCTCCATGGGTGCTGGAGGTTTGGCCCGCCAAGATTCGCTACCAGCCCCAGGAGCAGGTGACGGTGCTCACGTCGCTGGTCAATCCGACCGCCGCAGCGATCAACGCAGCGCTGGTCGGCGAGGAGATCCGCGCCGCCGATAATCGCCGGGAAGTCTTCCAGGAGAAGGTCGTCCTCGCCGCCGGTGAAGAGAAGCAAGTGGCTTCCTCCTATCGCCTCGGCCGCGAGGAATACGGGCGGGAAATTCGCGTGCGACTGCTGGTGGGCGGGCGCGAAGTCTCCAGCGGACGGGAATTCTTCGCTGTCTCCAAACTTCCGCTGTGGGTCGCCGGCGGCGCCAGCGGCGACCGCTCCTGCTCGCCGGAGAACAGCGGCGCGGGCAGCTTCTACGTCGGCCCCGCCTCCGACCAGGATTCCTGGCGCGGCGTGCAATATTGGAAGAAGATGCGGCGAATCTATTTTGAGTTCTTCTCCTGGTCTCCGGGCGACGTTTCCGACCTGGCCCCCCTCAAGGACCTTTTCCCGGGCGGCGAGGGACGCCTCACGTACCGCAGCAGGGAAACCATCATCCGGCAGAACCGCATGTTCCGCTCCGTGGGGATGTGGCCGGTCTCTTACGTCAACGGGACCTGCTGGGCCGAATCGGGCTACAAGCTCTTCCAGCAGCACCCGGAGTGGTTCCTGTACGACGCCAACGGCGAGGTCGGGGGCTACGAGATGGACGGCCACGAGACTTACCGCCGCAAGGACGCCGCCGGCTTCGATCCCAAGACCTACGACCACATCTTCTTCCAGGCCTGCCTGAACCATTCCCTGCCTGCAGTGCAGGAGTACGTGGCCCGGCAATTCGTCAACTGTGGCAAGGTCATGGGCTTTTCCGGCGTGCGCCTCGATGTCCGCTACCTGGAGGTCTACCCGGGCGAGCGGAACTTTGACGGCAAAGAGGTCGCCGCCACCTATCCCGAGGCCGACCGCATCAGCGCCGCTGCCGTGAAGCGCATCAAGGCCCTCGTCCATAAGGATCTCCCCGATTTCACCTTCGGCTATAATTACGCCTCGCCCGAGGAGGTCAAGGACATGATGAAGACTTTCAAGGAACGTTGCGAAGGCGGGGCGTGGATGCTGGACGAGCTTCCCTGCACCTACCAGGAAAAGAGCTCGCCTTACCACGTTTGGAAAACGTACGTCCGCCGCATGATGTCCTGGGGTGACCAGGTCAACCGCCTTGGCGGCGTGTACAATCCCTACGACTTCAACCGTGGTAGCATGGAGTATCCTATCGACCTGATCTACTCGGCCATTTTCCGCGTCATCTGCGGCGGTCGAGACTATGGCGGCTGGTACTACAACTCCCGCCAGTCGGTCGGCGACCTGGGTGGCTTCACTACGCGTTTCAGCGAGTACCTCCACAACGCGAACCGCCGGTGGATTGCCGAGCTCAAGGACGAGGTGGACGTCAAGTCGGCAGCCCCGTTGTGGTGGCGGGATATGTGCTTTTGGACCCGCACGAGCGACGGTCGCAAGTGCCTGCAAGTGAACCTCGTCAATCCACCCAAGGTGGCCGAGGTCATGGAGAATCCCCGCTCGGAGATCAATCCCCCGGTGCGCGACATTGCCGTGACCTGCGCGCCCTGCGGGGGACAGAAGCCAACGGCGGCTTACCTGCTCATGAGCGAACCGTGGGAGCTTACCGGACCGAATGAGGTGCAGGTCGTGAGGCTCGATCTGCACGACGCCGGCGGCGGCAAGGTCTCCGTTGCCGTGCCCAGCGTGCTTTTCTGGAAAATGGTCGTGTTCGAGTTCAAGGAGCCATGAAGATGATGCCACGTGCCTGGCGTGTAATAGTTCTGCTTTCCCTCGCACTGGCCATGGATGCCCTGCCCTGTCGATCCGCTGGGTTGGATTGGGTCGGCGCGAATCTCCTCGCGAACCCGGACTTCGCGATCGCCAACGCTCATGGCCTGCCGGCCGATTGGACGGTCACGGCGACTCCCGCCGAAAGCGCCAAGTTCACCTTGGACCACCAGGTCTTTCTGGTCGGCAAAGTCTCGCTCAAAGCCGAGGTCGCGGACAGCGGCTCGGCTTCCATACGCTCGAAGCCGGTCCCGGTCGAGGCCGGCAAGTGGTACCTGGTTTCTGTCGGCTATCGCTGTGAAGGTTTTGGCCAGCCGGGCAAGTACAGCGGCGTGGACTCCTACGTGGCCGTCACTTGGAATGATGCCGCCGGAAAGCAGATCGGCTCGTCGCCCGGGATCAGCTTTCCCTACCATCCCGTGGATTGGGACCTGGGCGATCGTTTCGTCCTGGCGCCCGCCGGGGCCGCGGAGTTGGTCGTGACCGCCAACCTCAACAATCACTCCCGACAGCAGATCGGCAAGAACATTCCGTCCGCGTTGTGGCTGGGCGGATTCCAGATTCGCCGCTACAGCCCGCCGCCCACAGCGGAGTGGGCGCTGCAGAAGGTTCCGCGGATTGTCGAAGGCGGTCTGAGCACTTCTCGCGCCCAGGCCTACCAGCTCTCCAGCCAGAACATGGCCGGCGGCAAGTGGAGCGCTATCGTCGCCGATCCCCAGGCCACCTACGACTCGGTGATTTCGAGTCCCGCCGGCGCAGGACAGGGCATCATGGCCCATTCGCCCTATTTCACCAACCCTCCGCCCGGACTCTACCGCGCGTTGCTGCGGGCGAAGGTGGCCGCCAACACCGGCGAAAGGCAAGCCGGCGCCTTCGACGTCTTCTCCGAGCTGGCCGGAGCTCGGGCCGAACTCCACCTCTTTCCCAAGGACTTCCAGGCGGCCAATACCTATCAGGAGTTTTCCGTCGACTTCGTCCTGCGATCCGCAGGTTACTGGGGTTTTCGGGTCTACACAGAAGGCAATCAGCCGTTCACGGCGGACATCGTGAAGATATTTCCGCTGGCCCTGCTGGAAGACAAGCAACTCCTGGATCTCTACCCTGGCAGCGAAGGCAGTATTCCCGCAACTATCCAGCCTCGCCGCAACGCCTACCCCTTCACCGGCTTGCTCGTCGCCGGGGCCTTGTACGACTACTACCGCATCGTGGACGCCCATCACCTCAGCGGCTACGAGATGAAGCTGAAGATGGTCCCCATCCGCAAAGGCCGCTCCCAGGTTTACGTCGGCTTCCCCGAAACCGCCCAGGACCTCTTCGACCACAACGTGATCTATCTGTGTGGCGCCGACCTCACCGCGCTCACGCTCCGCCAGAAGAACATGCTGGCCGAATATGTCCGACGCGGTGGTGGGCTGATCGTCTTCGGCGGCCACAAGGCCCTGGACCGCGCCGGGCTGAAAGGTTCGCTCCTTGAGGAGATCTTGCCTGTTACGGGCGGCGCGGGCATCCCGCCACTCGTGACCTTGCCCGGCGGTGCGCCGCTGACTGCGCGCCGCCAACCATGCGGTTACTCAGTTCGCCGACTTCGACGCCCGACCGGTCTGCTTCTACGTGCATGACCTCCGGCCGCGGCCGGAGGCGCGAACGCTGATCACGGTCGGCGGCCGGCCCGGCCTCGTTGTCGGCAAGTCGGGCAAGGGCCGCGTCGTCGTCGTTGGTATGACCTGTTTCGGGTCACCCGCCGAATCGCAGACGCCCTTCTGGCAGTGGCGCTCATGGGTCCTGCTGCTGCGCGACTTGGCCTGGTGGGCCGCCGGTCAGGATGAGCATTTCCAGCCCTGAATGAAGCATGACACTTTCATTTGGCCAACTCCACGATCAGGCTTTTCATCAGCGGTGTCGACTCACAGCTAATGGTATAGGTCTCCGCGGGACTGTGGGCCACGTGGACGTCCTTTTTCTCCAGCCCACCTTCCTCCCAGACGTAAGTTACCTGTACGGGGCGGAAGCCGCCGGCCAGCTCCTTGTAGTCGGCGTCGATGCGGGCATTGGTCATCACCAGCGTATTGTGGCCGATGCCGCGGTAACGGACCTGCGCCGAGCGCGTACCGGCAGGAACGTCGCCGACAGTCACGTAGCGCCCGCCGAAGATACGCGGCCCCACGAGCCCCTCCGGCTCGTCGACCGTCTTCCAGGTCTTTCCCCCATCGAAGGAAACGTCGATGAGGAACATGCTGTCCTTGCCGCTGGAGAGGAAGTGGTCGGAGATCCGCAGGCGGCGTGATGTCGCCGGGGGTCTTCACGGGGAAGGTGATGCTCTTCTCACCCTCGCCGCGGGGCAGCGCGTTGGCAGCGTAGCCCTCAAGCTTGGGATGGAAATCGCCGAAGAGCAATTGCTTGCCCTTGGAGCTCGCCTCCATGGCGCCCTCGATCGTGATCGTGCCTTCTTGAGGCCCGCTGCTGAAGTTGATCTTGTTTTCGCCCCGGGCCAGGGCGGGCAACGGGCGCTGCGAGTGCTGGATGTCGTGCATGAGCCTGAGCGTGTCCAGCCCGGTTCCCTTGCCCTTCATCACGAAGCGAACAACGTATACGTAGCGGCGAAAGACCAGCGGCTTCAGGTCGATGATCTGCTCGCCGGCCGCACTGACCGTCGCCACTTGCTTCCAGTCCAGCGCGTTGTTGTCGGAAACAAGCACCTTGATCTCGCCGCCCGCGCCCACCACGGCCGTGAACGCCAACTGGCCGCTGAGGTACACATAGCTGGAAGGCATGCGAATATCGAGGACACCTGGGGCCTCTGCATCCTTGATGTGGAGGGCCGGGCCGGCATGGTCTTCCGACTGGGAGGCCAGATTGGCGGCCGTGAGAGCGCTACTGCGGAACGCTTCGCTGGCCAGGGGCACGTCGTATTCCAGCCTGCCGTTTCCTACGCGGCCCGGCGCCAGGTCGCCCCAGCGCGGCGAATGACGAAACGATCCCTCGCCGACCTTGGCCGCGAGCGATCCCGGCGTCTCGCCACGGTCCATGTTCACGTGCAGGCCCTTATTGAACCAACTGCGCTTGAGCTTCTCTCCCTGGCGGAGTTGCACGTTCACGCGATAGCCCATCGAGTAACAGGACTGCCAGTTGTTGTTGATCCGGCCGAATTGCAGCATGGTGTCGCCCCAGGCGAACTCGGCGCAGGGCAGCCAGCCCATATCGTCATAGAAGGGGTTGCGGAGGAGGATGTCCGGGCCGGTCTTCCAGCCGGGCTTGGCCATGTAGGCGTAACGGCTCGCCTTGTTGACCGTGGCGTAGTCGGGGTGGGCGGCCTTCCACTTGGCGACTCCGTCGACAATCTCCTGGATCGACGCGATCGAGCCGTCGGCCTTGGGGAAGTATTCGATCAGGTCGGCATCGAACATGTGCCAGGCCTTGTCGTAGAAAAACTCGGGCACCACGTGGTTGTTGATGGTGAAGCAGCGGGCCGGCAGGCCCACGTAGCGGGCCAAGCACATCATATTCGCCGAGCTCACCGAACAGAGCGTATAGCCGTAGACGTTGAAGAGCTTGATGGGGTCCAGCACGGAGTCTTCCCGCTGGAGGTATTCGAAGGGCGGCGCATCGGCCTGCTGGAACGTGACCTCCGTGTTGAAGACCGCCAGGGCCTTTTCCTTGTCGCTCATCTCATCCTTGATGAACGATTTCTTCCAGGCCTCAAGGCTGGAGACGTTGGGTACCTTGTCCGAGAGCACCTTGATGTTGCTTACCACGCCCACCGGCCCGGCGGGGTTCGAGGCCGATTGCTCGGCACCCGTCGCCAGCGCGACCGCGGCGAACACCACGCCGGCGGCGCTCAACCATTTGCCGCAGAACTTCTTCATAGCACGACTTCTCCGTTGGATCTGATATGACGCCGGCCTGGGCACATCCCTCACCGAACACCCGCCAGTTTACTTCGCAGGCGGCGCGTTGTCCAACTAAGGATCGGCCAAAAAAATAACTTCCGTGTTTCTGCGAGGGTGGCATGCCTTCACGCGGCCGTTAGAGACTCGGCGCAGCAGGGAAAAGCCCAACCGGCCGCCGACCATGAGTACATGGTGCCCGGGCATGTTTGTTGCGAGGCTGGCACGCCCCATGTCACGCGCCGACGCGAACATGCCTACCCGCGGCCGGTTGCGATTGCCATGCTGCCGCGATTTTGTGACGGCCGCGTGAAGGCATGCCACCCAAATCGGGAAGTTATTTCTCGGCCGATGCTTACCTTGGAATCGACGCCTAGGCAGGTTATACTGGTTCCATCCCGCCTTCCGTCACCCACCTGATACGAGGAGAATGCACAATGTCGCAAACCGCTCTCTCACGCCGCGAGTTTCTGGCCGCCACCGGCGCCGGCTCGCTCTTGATCGTCTCGCCCAGCGCCGCATGGTCTTATGCAGCCAACGAGAAGCTCAATACGGCCCTGATCGGCGTTGGAGGTCGTGGCGGCGCCCATATCGGCGTGGCCGGCAGCGAGAACTTCGTCGCCATGGCCGATTGTGACGAAAGGTGCATGACCACAGCCCGCACGCAATACCCCAAGACCCGGGCATACACGGATTACCGCAAGCTGTTCGATGCCCACAAGGACCTTAACGCGGTATTTGTCGCCACGCCCGACCACCATCACTTTCTGGCTTCGATGCTGGCCATCGAGCACGGGGCGGGCGTCTATACCGAGAAGCCGCTGACCTACAGCGTCTGGGAGGCCCGGCGGCTGGCGGAGTTCGCGCGAAAGAAGAAGGTCGCCTCGCAACTGGGCAACCAGGGGCATAGCGGCGAGGGCTGCCGCCGGCTCTGCGAGTTGGTCTGGGGCGGCGTGTTGGGCGACGTCACGGAAGTCCATTGCCGCACGAACTGGGCCTTCAGTGCGGGCATCCGCGTGGCCAAGGAGGCCCAAACACTTCCCGCGGGCCTGGATTGGGACGCCTGGTGCGGCCCGGCGCCCACGCGGCCGTACCAGGGCGGCATTCACCCCTTCTCGTGGCGCGGTTGGTTCGATTACGGCACCGGGGCGCTGGGCGACCAGGGTTGCCATGTGATGGACGCGGCGTTCTGGGCCTTGAAACTGGCGGAAGCCGACTCGGTCGAAGTCTTGGCCGAAACCTCCGCCGACAACGGCCCGCTATTCCCGTTGTGGTCGATCGTCACCTACAAGTTCCCCACACGCGCGGGCATGGCCCCGTTGACGCTCAAGTGGTTCCTGGGCGAGAAGCTGCCGCCGCGGCCGCCGGAAATGGAGGCCAGCCGCGCCATTCTCGACCACGGCTCGTACTACTACGGAACCAAGGGCGTAACCTATACCGACCAGTACTGTGGTGGCGTCCGCATCATTCCCGAATCGAAGCACAAGGACACGATCTATCCGCCGAAGACGGTACCGCGGTCGAAGGCGGGCCACCAGGGCGACTTCATCAACGCCTGTAAGGGCGGGCCGCCAGCGGGGAGCAACTACGACTACTCCGGCCCGTTGGCTGAGGTCGTGCTGCTGGGCAACATTGCCACGCGGATCAAGAAGCCGTTCACCTTCAAGCTCAGGCAACAGAAGGCGGTCAACTGCCCCGAGGCCGACGCTCTCGTGAAACGCGAGCCCCGCAAGGGCTGGGATTTCGGTTACGGCAACCTGTGAGCGATACGTGTTCTCGCGCGAGCCGAACAGAGGACCACCGGACCGGCCCGCAACCAGGCTCGGCGTCAGTACTGACTCTACACCGAAGGTCCGCGGCACTCGATCCGATAGCCCTCTGTTTTCCCCTGTCGCTTATAATCCCGCAATTTCCACTGCTATGAAGATAATCGGACGACGAGTGCAATACTCTTGAGAGTTATTTCCAATCGCAGCCCGTCTTGCCGCTATCCTTGAAGACGCAGCCCTTGCAGCGCATAATGCGGATTCACCCGATATTGTCACCGTCTTTCATGGAGAATACGATGCGAACCATTTCTGCCACGTCTGTACTGGCGGCGTTTGTCACGATTTTGCTTGCGAGTTGGACCGCCAAGTCCGCTCCACCTGAAAAGAAGGACCCGGCGCCGCCCAAGTCGGCCGGTGGATTCGTCTCGCCCGAGGTTCATACGGACGGCAAGATCACCTTCCGAATCCGTGCCCCGAAGGCGGAGAAGGTTTCTGTGATCTGCGAATCCGTCGGCACGCAGCCGATGGCCAAGGACGCCGACGGGGTTTGGAGCGTGACGGTTGGGCCGGTCCATCCCGGTATTTACGATTGTCAATTCGACGTGGACGGCCTGCGAATCACCGATCCGGCCAGCCCGAACGTCTTCGGCAACCGCCAAGGCTCGCGGGGATACGTCGAAGTGCCTGGGCCGGCGGGGCATCCGCGGCACGACGAATGGCGCGATGTGCCGCATGGAACCGTCACGATCCACTGGTACACGTCCAAAGTGACAGGCGTCCGTCGGCGGGTCCACGTCTACGCGCCGCCGGGCTACGCACGGGAAACCTCCAAGCGGTATCCGGTACTGTACTTGCTGCACGGTTCGGGCGACAACGACTCGCATTGGACGCTGCTCGGCCGTGCGAATGTGATCGCCGATAACCTCTTGGCCGATGGGCGGGTGGTGCCGATGCTCATCGTCATGCCCGATGGCCATGTCGCCGATCGCTCGCGTGAGCGGGAAGGGGGAAGCCGAAATCGCGGGCGGGAACTCTTCGAGAAAGACCTGCTGGAGAGCGTGGCGCCGTTAGTCGAGACGAACTACCGCGTCCTGCCCGATGCACGGCACCGGGGGATTGTCGGCCTGTCGATGGGCGGCGGTCAGTCAATTGGCGTTGGGCTGGGGCATCTCGATCAGTTCGCCTGGGTCGGGGCGTTCAGTGCCGCCGTGTCGGGCAATGATCCGACCTTGGCCAAGCTGCGCAGCGACCCCGGCACGGCCAATGGAAAGCTGATGCTCCTATGGATCGCCATCGGCAAGGACGACTTTCTGCTTTCGCGAAACCGGGACTTTGTGAAGGTACTCGACGAGCTGAAGATCCACGACACGTACCAGGAAACGGAAGGAACGCACGCATGGGGCGTTTGGCGCGGGTATCTCGCCGAATTCCTGCCGCTCCTTTTCCGCTAAGCTGGCGATCGCCTTGAGGTTCTGCACTGCTGTAGCCAAAGGACTCGCAAATACTTGAAGGAAACGCTGCCATGACTACGAAGACACGGAAACCTCTTCCTGCAACCCAGATTCGCGCGAACACGCGAGCGGGAGTTGCCGACCTTGGATATACGGTCCTTGGGGTCTGCGTCCTGATCGCGGGCCTATTGGCGGGTACGATTGCCGCCGCCCCAGGAACGTGCAACGCGGCCACGGGTCCCGGCCAGCAGTATGTCGAGGCCCAACTCCGCGTCGTTCGATCGCTCGACGCGAAGCGCGAGGTGATTGCCGATATCGCCGATGAAGCTGCACAGCGGCTTCTTGCCGGCGGCAAAATCCATCTGGCTGGGGAAACGGGCATGATGGCCGAACTGGTGGGCCGGGCGGGCGGTCTGTGCGGCGCGACGATGCTCTCACTGGAAAAGGCCCAATTGTCGGTCGATCCCAATGATCTCGTCTTGCTTAGCGATTACGGCGCACCTGGCAGGCTCAAAACGGCCCTGGAGAAGCTTGCCGCCACGAAGGCCCTGGTGATCGTTTTCGCCTCGGCCGAGAATTCGCTCTTGCGGCATCCGTTGGCAGCCAATCTGCGAGCGGTCCCCGTTGATATTCCCTTGGACAGCCGACTGCTGGTGCGTCATTCCGGAGAGCGGCTCATTCCTACCGCCTCCCCGGCGATTGCCACGGCCGAGTGGACCTTCGTCGCGGAACTGTTGGGCGCCTGCCGTCGGCAGCACAAGCAACTAGCCGTCTACTTGAGCATTTGGCTGGACCCGGAGGGCCGCCGCTACAAGCGGACCAATGGACTTCTTTTCGAGCCCGAGCTGCGGCCCGCACCTGTTGCGCGAGGACAATATGCCCACGCCTTTCTGGCCAGCACCGGCGAATCGCTCGAGGCCGTCCGGGGAGATCTCGCGTCGATTCGCCAGGCGGCTGGCTGGCTCCGCGAAGCGGTTGCCGGGCATCGACAGGTCGTGCGGACCCTTGAAGGGCACTTGCCCGCGGTCGAGGCCGGCAGCGGCGGTGAAGGACGTTACTTTACGAAGACGGTTGCCTTCGGCAACGAGCGGGGCGAAAAATGGATCCGGGAGAACCTTCGCGAGGGTGATGTTTATCTCTTCCTGGGCTATCAGGAGAATGAAGATGTGCGGGCCGCGGCGATCAACGCCTTGGGTGCGCGGACGATCTTTCTCACCTCCGCCGCCCCCTCCGCCCAACAGGCCAAGAAACCCGCGGCACCTGTACGTCAACCCGCACTGGCCCCGCAGCAATGCCTGCCTGGAACTTCCCGGCTATGACGTCGAGGCCTGCCCGCTCTCAGGCATCCTGGGGCTGACTTGCTACTATGCAATATGTGGCGAAATGGCGCGAGAAGGTCCGTAAACTCCTGACCTCACGCCGACTTCGTGTCCCGCAGGTGCTTCTGGAACCAATCGCGGGCCAGCGTCCACATCCGGTCGGAGAGGACGTGGCCAGCCCCCTCCTCAATGAAGTAAGTGAACTTGTCCGCAGCCCCGGCCCGTTCGTAGGCCCGAGCGATTGTCTGGACCCCTTCACGCGCCTCCTGGATCGGGCTGCCGCCATCCGTTTCGCCAAGGTTCAGGTGCAGGGCACGGGGCGCGATCAAGGCAGCGATGTCGGGCGTATCCCCGTACTGGTACCACCCCGGAATGAAGTTCGGGAAGCAGTGCAGGATGTGCGTCCGATGGATGGCCTTGTAAGTCGGGCAGGCAGCAGTTGCCTACCAGGCATTTCAGTCGCGGTTCCCAGGGGCCAACCAGCCAGGTGAACGTCGAGCCCATCGAGTGGCCATAGCAGCCAATGCGGTCTTTTTGCACGTCCGGCCGGGAGCACAAGTAGTCCACCGCCCGGCGCATATCGAGGATGTTTTTCCAGGCCATGCACTTGCCCCCGACAACGTAACGCAGGAACTCGAATCGCTCATAGTCGCCGCCTTTGAGATTGGCATTTTGGCGCTCGCCGAAGCAAAGGGCGTCGGGGCAAAGCACGACGTAACCTTCCTTGACCAAGGCTACGCCCGTGTGGTGCATGGGCATCCCGGCCAAGCCGGCCGGTTCGACCTTGCCCAGTTGCCACTGGCCGTTGTGCTGATGCCAGACCGCCACGGCCGATGCAGGATGGGCGGCGTCGACGCCGTCGGGAACCAGCAGGTATGCCGGGATCGGGTCGTTGGCCTCGGCTTCGTAGGTTACCGACTCAATGCGGTAGCCGTCCTTGCGGATCGTCTCCCGGAGCTTCGGCCGCAGGTCGCAAGGATCGGGCCATGCTCCGCCAAGGCAGTGGAGCAGCTTTTCGCGGAGTCCGGCGGATGCCGTCTTGTCTGCACCTTGCGCCGCCGAGAGCAACGGCTCGGCGCCGATGACGATCGCTGCCCCGGCCGCGGATCTCGTCAGGAAATCGCGGCGCTGCATGTTGTTTTCGTCGGATCGAAACTGTTCGACCATGGTTTGCCTCCTGCGGCACGCTCCGCCGTAAATTCTTCGCTCTGGCTTTGGCAAGTAGATGTGCTTGCAATTGATTGTAGCACGGAGACGCAGGGCGGTCGATGTATCACCTGAAATTTACCCAACTGCCGGCTCCCGCTAGCCGCCATCGTGCCCTGGCCGCGTGTGCCGCTTGAGTTTCACTGCTAATTCGACTATCCTAGCATTCGTGTCACTACCCCGAATTCCCTCAGGCCCCCAAACGCCAACAGGAGAAAGAAAATGCGAACCCGTCTCGCTCGCCGCAAGTTCATCAAAACCTCGATCGCCGCAACCGCCGGCATCGTGATCCTCAAGGACAGCCGCTCCGTTGAGGCATACGCGGCCAACGAAAAACTCAACATCGCCGTGATCGGCTGCTGCGGGCAGGGTGAATCGAACACCGGCGGCGTGGCCGGCGAGAACCTCGTGGCGCTCTGCGACGCGGACGAGCGGCGGGCGGACCCGGCCGGCAAGCGCTTCCCCAAGGCCAAGCGTTATGCCGATTTCCGCAAGATGTTCGATGAACTCCACCGCGGGATTGACGCCGTGGTGGTCAGCACGCCCGACCACACGCACGCCGTTGCCGCTGTGGCGGCCATGAAATTGGGCAAGCACGTCTATTGCGAAAAGCCGCTGACGCGCACCGTTCACGAGGCGCGGATCATGCGTTTGACCGCCGCCGAACACAAGGTCGTCACCCAAATGGGCAATCAAGGATCGGCCAGCGAAGGGCTGCGCCGTGCGGTGGAACTGGCCCAGGGGGGAACCATCGGGGAGATGCGCGAATGCCATATCTGGCTGGCGGGCGGCGACGGACCGCAAGAGCGCCCCAAGGACAAACCGCCCGTGCCCGGGGGGCTGCATTGGGATCTGTGGCTTGGCCCGGCGCCCCAGCGTCCCTATCACCCGGCCTACGTTCCCGGTTCTTGGCGGCGGTGGAGGGCTTTCGGCAGCGGCTCTGCCGGCGACATGGGCTGCCACACGTCGAACCTGGCGTTTCGGGCACTGCGTCTCGACCTGCTCTGGAATCCGGCTTCCGCGGCCAAGTCGGACAAGCCGGCCATCATCCGCGTCGAGGCAGAAGCCTCGGAAATCCATCCGGAGACCTATCCCCGCCGCATGAAGGCCAAGCTCGACATTCCGGCCCGAGGCAACCTGCCGCCCGTGACGCTGACCTGGTACAACGGCGGGTTGAAACCGCCCAAGGAAGTGCTTCGCGGCCACATCATGACCGAGTGGGGCTGTCTGGTCTGCGGCAACCAAGGGGCCATCTTGTCCAACTGTCCCTGGAACACGCGGTTCGAACTCCTGCCGAAGGCGCAGTACGAGGGATTCAAGGGACCGTCGCCCAGTATTCCACGCTCGCCCGGACACCATGCCGAGTGGATTCTTGCCTGCAAAGGCGGTTCCGCGGCGAAAGCGTTTTCCAATTTCGACATCGGCGGCCCGCAGACCGAGATGATCCAACTGATTCAGGTTGCCGCATTGGCCGGCAGGCCGATCGAATACGACCCGCTGACGGGCAAGATCACCAACCTACCCGACGCGAATCCGCTGCTGCACCGGGAATATCGAGCGGGGTGGACATTATAGCCGCCACGATAGCAAAGCAGTTCGAAAAAGTGATCGCCATGCGCATGAATGTCCGATCGGTCGTGGCCGCTGCGCTGCTCGCGATTCTCTCGCTGTCGTGGCCATGCGGGCTGGCCAGGGCGGAAAACTGGCCGGGCTGGCGCGGACCGCGTGGCGATGGGAGCAGCCTGGAGAAGAACCTTCCCGACCGCTGGAACGGACCCCGCGGCGAGAATATCGCCTGGAAGGTCGAGATCCCCGGCAAGGGACACGCTTCGCCGATCGTCTGGAACGACCGCATCTTCGTCGTCAGTTGCCGTGAGGAAGCGGAAGAGCGCCTGCTGCTCTGCCTGGAGCGGAGCAGCGGTCGCATTCTTTGGCAGCGCGTCGTGCTGCGCGCTCCCTTGGAACAGAAGAACCCGCTCAACTCCTGGGCCTCCAGCACGCCGGCCACGGATGGCAAGCTGGTCTACATCACGTTTTTCGAGAAAGATCCAAAAGCGCCGGTAAGTACCGCCGGCGCCAAATATGCCAATCAGCCTGCCTCGGCGGGCTGGATGGTCGCGGCCGCCTACGATTTCGACGGCAACCGCCGCTGGATCGTCCGCCCGGGGGCATTCAACAGCCAACACGGTTTCTGCTCTCCGCCGCGGCTCTTCGAAGACCTCGTCATTCTCAACGGCGACCACGACGGCGATTCGTATCTGGTGGCCTTGAAACGCTCGACGGGCGAGACGGAATGGAAGGTCCCGCGCAAAAACCGCATCCGCAGCTACTGCCCGCCGCTCATCCGCCAGATCGAGGGGCGAACGCAGATGGTGCTTTCCGGGGCCGGGTGCGTGGCCAGCTACGATCCGCACGACGGAAAACAACACTGGTTTATCGAGGGTCCGACCGAGCAGTACGTGGCCTCGGTGGTCTACAACGGGAAACTGCTATTCTTGACCGCCGGCTTTCCGACTTTCCATATCCTGGCCATTCGCCCCGACGGCGAGGGAGATGTGACCAAGACCCACGTGGTCTGGCAGACGACGAAAGGTTGCGCGTACGTGCCCTCGCCGATTATCGCCGGCGGGGGCAAGTACTTGCTGGTCGTCGCCGACGGGGGAATCGCGAGTTGCTTTGAGGCCCAGACGGGTGAGCGTTATTGGAAGGAGCGGATCGGCCCGCATTTCAGCGCCTCGCCGGTCGAAGCGGAGGGACGTGTCTTCTTCCTCTCCGATCGGGGCGTGACCACTGTAATCCAACCGGGTCCGAAATTCACCGTAATATCCACGAACGAACTGGGGGAGGACTGTTACGCCTCGCCAGCTATCAGCCAGGGCCGGATTTATATCCGCGGGGAGAAGAACTTGTATTGTATCGGCAGCGGCCGGTAACAAATGATCTCAGGCTCGTTTCACCTGCTTCACCTCATTCAGGAGAATCCCACATGACCAACCCCACTACCTGTTCGCGACGCCACTTTCTGGGCGGCGCGTTGGCTGCCGGTACGGCGGCAACACTGCTGGACGCTTCGCTGGCTCTCGCGGCCGATACGCCAGCGGACGGGTCGAAGCCGCCGCAATTCTCGCGCAAGATCAAACTCGGCCTTATCGGTTGCGGCGGGCGCGGGCCGTGGCTGGCCGATCTCTTCCGCAGACACGGCGGCTATGAACTCCACGCCGTAGCGGATTACTTCGACGCCTCGGCCCAGCAAACGGGCGACCACTTCGGCGTCGACGAAAAACCGCCGCTTCTCGGGCCTGGCGGGATACAAACGCCTCTTGCAGAGCGGCGTTCAAGCCGTGGCCGTCGTGAACGTGCCGAGGTTCCATGCCGAACATGCCCGGGCGGCGATCGACGCCGGCTGCCACGTTTACGCGGCAAAACCGGTGGCGGTCGACGTGCCGCGGGCGATTGCGGTCCGCGAGGCGGGCAAAATGGCGACGTACAAACACCTTTGTTACCTGGTCGACTATCAGATGGCCACCGACCCGGTCAACATCGAAGTCGTTCGGCGGGTCCACGAAGGCGGGATCGGCCGCCTGATGCACATCGAAAGTTCCGGAATCTCGCCGCCGTGGTCCGAGCCGCCGATGGCCAGCACCGAGGACCGCCTGCGATCGGGCCGCTGGCTGAGCACGATCGCCCTGTCGGGCGACGTGATCGTGGAAAACAATATTCATATCATCAACGCCGTGCTCTGGCTCGCGGGACGGCGGCCCGTCAATGCCATCGGTCGCGCGCGAGTCGGTCGCAAGAACCCCCGCGACGATTTCCGAGAGGTCTATCACCTGACCTACGAGTTCGACGACGGCTTGGTATGGACGCACATTGGCCAGTCGCTGAATAATCAGGAGGATTGGGCCTTGGGACTGCGGGCTTTTGGCGACGTGGCGACGGCGGTCGTCAATTACCGCGGCAAGTCCTACCTGCACGGCGGTCCCAAGCACTATGGTGCGCGGACAATGTCGAGAGTCTCTATGATCAGGGCGCCATCCGCAACATCGCGACGTTCTACGAGAACATCGTCCGCGGGCGATTCGACAACCCGACCGTGGCAGCCGCCGCGGACGACGTCCTCACCGCCGTGCTCGGTCGGGAGGCCGCTATCCGCCGCACCTGCCTGACCATGGAAGAGGTGCTCAAGGGGAACAAGGAAACCAAGTTCGACCTGAGCGGGCTTAAGGTGTGACCGATGTGCGGCAGATTGCCAATCTGCCGCGATTGCGGGGTGCATCCCCGTTATTGCATCGGGTACCGGCGCTACTGGTGCCGCGGAGCGGCAAGACGTGCGTAGCCGGGGGTGGAGCGCAGCGGAACCCCCGGAATCAAATCGCGCGGCCCATGCCGCGTAGCGGCATCACCATTGCGCGATGGGCGCGACCGTGGCGCCGCTACGCGGCGTTTGTTGGTTTCCGCTCGCGACTGGGGGTTGCGCTGCGCTCCACCCCCGGCTATTCGATTTACGCCGCTCCGCGGCGGTTTCCCGGACGAATCGCACCACCCGGCCCGTTCATCGATGCGCAGAAACGGGAATCCGCCCGTACTTGCGAGTCAACCGGCCTTGGCATAGACTAGTACCAGAGAGACTCAAATCAATCACGCAGGGAGAATCCTATCATGAAGCCAGGTTTGTGCAGTGTTGTCGTGCTATTTCTTGCCACGGTCGCTTCGGCCGAGGATCTGAAGACGGTTACCATCTCCAAGGATGGCGCCGCCGTGATGACGATCAGCGCTCCGAAAAGCGCCAAGGTAACCACGGAGAAGGACAAGACGGTCATTGATACGAAGGACATGGTCTTGGACCTGTGGGTCGTGCCCAAGGCCAAGGCGGTCGCCGAGGCCATCGCCGCCTTGGACGACGTGATCAAGAGCGAGGTCTTGAAGTTCAAACAGACCAGTACCGAAGCCATCACCGTTGCTGAGGCCGAAGGCAAGCATCTGATCGGCAAGGGGCTCGAAGCCGACGATCAAGATCCGGCCACGGTCGATGTCGTCGTCTTCAGCGTGGGCAAGACAGTCTTCGTGGCTTGCGTCCATGGCGAAGGACAAGCGGCCCTGCGTCAGCGCCCGCCGATGCTCAAAGTGTTGAAGACCGTCAAGGCGCCGTGACGTGACCCGCACGGACGTTTCGCCAGTCGTGATCGAGAGCCTCGCCTCGCGAGGGCTACCGATACCGATCTTCATCCGGTCGCAGCCGCGCGGCTTGAGCGAAGTCGGCCTTGGCCTTTTCGGTGTCATGTTTCCGGCTATACAGATTCGCCCGGCGCTCGTAGGCTTCCGGAGATTTGGGATTGAGCCGGATGACTTCCGTCATGTCGGCGATGGCCTTGTCGAGATCGCCTTTTTCGGCGTAAACTTGGCTGCGGCGGGTAAGGCCATCGGCATCTTTCGGATCCAAGCGAATGGCTTCGGTGAGATCGACCAGACTTTTCTCGAACTCGCCGTTGGCTGCGTGGACAAGCCCACGTGCCTTGTAATACGAAGAATCCTTGGGTGCAAGCCGGATCGCTTCACTGTAATCGGCCAGGGCTCGTTCTCGTCCGTGCCTGATTACGATGTTGTCAAGTTCCTCTTGGCCGCGAAATGTTTGCACATCCGTTGAGGCCGGTTGGCTCGGCTCCTTGTTTTCCTGCAGAATGTGCTCGACGTTGTTGCTAATTGTTATGTCGGTGACCCATCGAACCGATGTTCCGTCTCTTGAAGAACTGGCACCTTTCGCTTCCGCAATGTTCGGGAAGTTGAACCTGTTGCTCTCGGCCCGCCGCGCGCGCACCCAGCCACGTGTGGCATAGGCCACGGCGAACTTCGGGTTGAGGCGGATCGCTTCGTCCAAGTCGGCGATACCACGATCGATGTGACCCTTGGCAAGATAGACACGGCCCCGAGCCAAGTAGGCAGTTGCGTACGACGGATTATGCTGAATCGCCGCATCAAAGTCGGCAATGGCGCGATCATACTCACCGGAATCTTCGTGAATGCGGCCTTGGAGTTCATACGCCCACGCATCCGTTGGCCCTCGGCGCATCGACTCGGCAGCCATCGCCCGGGCGCGTTTTGGATCGCCTTTCTCCCTACATTCTATTGATCGCGAGGCCAGAAGGACGGAGACAAGATCGCTATAATTCAGCGGCAGCACGAGCGGGTGCAGGCCCAGCGGATTGCGATGGTCTTTGAGCTCCCAATAGCAGCCTTTCTCGCAGTAGTTCTCGGTAAACCGAAAGGGCGCGGAGACCAAAGCAGCGCACCCCAGATTTCCGGTAACATCGACAATCGCCGCTTGTTCATCGGCCAGATGAATCAGGCACGCCAAATGCCCCCGGTCGTCAACCGTCTGACCACTGGCCATGATTGGAACATCGAGCCCTTGAACGTCTAGTCCGATCGAGCGGCCGAGTATGTTGCACATCAGTGCATCGCCCATGCAACAGGCGCACTTGCCTCGGATTACCTCGTCCAGTTCATGGACGTTGTCGCTGGCGCGAAGTATCGCCGCGACTTCCTGGCAAAGGGTTTCGGCGATCTCTAGCTCGGTTTTCGAAAGCCCGTCTTTGGAGAGCTTGCCCTGCCGTTGTTGGTCCTTCGCCGCGGCAAGCTTTCGCTCCAGGTCGGCAAGATGCCAGTCGCGGACCATCGCGAGAAGTTCCTGGGCCACGGCGTCGGAGTATTCCAAACGCTTGACCTCCTTGACGATATGTTGCTCGACCGAATCGATCGTCTCTCTCGAAGCTGCCGCTTTTGCCAGGCCCCTTTCCTCCAGCACGGCCTTTAGCCGCAGTTGCCGGGCCTGCGCGAAGTCGGCCTCGGCTTTCCGGCTGTCGCCCTTTTTCTCGTAAAGCGAGCCTCGCTCGCGGTAAGCATAAGCGCACTGCGGCTTCAACCGCAACGCTTCCTCCAAGTCGGCACTTGCCTTCTCGATCTGTCCCTTCTTCGACTCCTCGATTGCCCGGTCGTAAAAGGCCCATGCGTCGTTGGGATTGAGTCGCATTGCCATGTTGTAGTCGGCGATCGCTTTATCCGATTCGCCCTTGTCGGAATGCACTGTGCCGCGGGCGCGGTACGCTGCCGAATTCCTGGGGTCGTAGCGAATCGCTTCTTCGCACTCGGCAAACGCCTTTCCGAAGTCTTTTTTCCTCCTATAAATTGCGCCGCGGCCGCGATGGGCCTCAGAGTTGTTCGGTTCCAGTCGCATCGCTTCGTCGAAGTCGGCCAGGGCCAGGTCGAACCTGCTGAGAAAAAGATAGGAAGTCCCGCGGCCGATGTAGGCAGGCACGCCCTTGGAATCGAGCCGCTGGGCTTCGCTGAAGGCCTGGATGGCGGCGGGGTAATCTTCCTTCTCAAGCAGGGCCTGGCCGCGCTCGACGGCGGCCTTGGCCGCACTGGCCGGCGCGGCTTCGGCCGCCCACGACGGGGCGGCGAATAGCGACATACCCAATGCAAGGAGCGGCAACCAGCGAGAGATGGCCTTCATCATGGCTCTCCGGGGTTTGAGTGAACGATCCATGTTCCGGCCGCCATCTTAGCCGATTCCCGGCCGCCGGACAATATCAGCCATTCAGCGGACATTCCGTTCCGCTGAACTCGCTCGCCTGTCGTCCCGCTCAACGACACGGCGCCTAAGGCTGTCTGCCCTATCGGCCTTCCGCCTGGTCGGCGTCTGACCCGAGGCGTTCGGCCGCGCGGAAGATCGCCAGAAGCACCTCCAGAACGACACGGCCGGCGATCACCGCGAATACCAGAAAAATGAACTGGACGACGATTGCAAAGGCCGCGATGAACAGACCCATGTGTAGAACGTCGTAGACCGTGCTTTCCAGAAAAAGGATCACGACCAGGCACAGGTAGATTGCCCAAAGTGGCCCGACCAATTTTGGCGTGAAGAAGCGGCTGAACTTCAGGTCGAGAAACCACAACTTTGCCGCGACCTTTTCCGCCTGCTCTTCCGCCTTCTTGAATGTGCGACGCGCCTGCTCCGCGGCATCCGTTCCAAAGATTGGAGATGCGGCGGCTTCCGCGGGCTTGGGAGGCACCAAGCCGGCGATCGTGCCTGCTTCATACCAGGCGCCTTCTTCGCCCTTGCGGACCGGCGTCGATGCGCCGATCACACCTTCGTTGGCAAGTTGCTTGAGCGCCGATGGCGTAAGCGGCCCGACCACCTTGTTTTCACGGTCTTGGTAGTAATAGGAATCTGCCATGGTTCGTCTCCTCGCACCTCACCCCAGCCCGTTCTGCCCGAGCGTGCGGCCGACCTTGGGCCAACCCTCGGCGGCCAAACCGCCGGACGAACAATCGAGCACCACCAAGGAATCGTTGTCCAGGCCGAAGGCCAGACGCCTAGCTGCCAAGAGCGTGCCGGCCGAGCGGACGGGCGAACCGACGTCGGCCGTCCACTGCGCCTTGCCGAAGAAGTTCACGGCGTGAATCACGCCGGCGTTGTCGCCAAAATAAAGCAAATCGTCCTCGCCGATTACGGGCGTCGATTCCACGGGCGCGGTCGTGCGATACTCCCAGCGGACCTTGTGGCTGTTGCCGTCGATGCACACCAGAACGCCCCGCGGATCAATGCCGCGCGGGGCCTGGCTGACGCCAATGTAGATGTGGCCGTGGCGATCGGCGACCGGTGAGCCGAGAATCTGGCCCGGCAACTGCGTCTTCCAGGCCAAGGCGCCGGCGGACGCCACGCCGTATAGACATTCATCCTGCCCGGCGACGACGATCACTCTGTCGGAACGTCACCAGGGGCGCGGAACGGACGATGCCCACGTAGCCCTGATCCTTGGCGTGGTTCCATTGATTCACGCCGCGATCCGCGCGGAGATCAATGGCGAACAGATAGCCGAGGTCCGAGCCGACATACAGCACACCGTCGGAAACCACGGCGGGCGAGTCGAACTTCTCCCGAGAACGGAAGAAGGCCGGTTTCTGGATCCGCCCCAGGTAATCGACTTTTACCAGTCCGCCGTCGGGCGAACTGACCCAGGTGTTGCCGTCGCGGTCCGTCACGGGCACGGCATAACCCAACGGCTCGCCGACGCTGGCCGGCGACCAGACCTGCTTGCCGGTGGCCGCGTCGAGGCAATGCAGAAAGCCGTCGCAGCAGTGCAGGCGGAGCGTATCCTGCGGCCCGAGCACGACCGGCCCCGGGGCACGGTTGCCGATGACATATTCCCAAAGTAGCTTCGGCTTCTTGTCTTCCTCGATCAGGGCCACGAGCCGATCGTGATACTGCAGGAATATGCGGCCGGCGGCGTCGACCGCAGGCGCGTTGCGAAGCGCACTGGCCTGCTCTTCCGGAAGCAATTCCTCCGGGAACCACCAGACCAGGCTTTCCGGACGTGCCCGTTGCGGACGCGCAGGCGCCTTCGGCGCGGCTGCCGGACGTGAAGTCGACACCGCGGCGGAGCGTGGCGAGGAGGTATCCGATTCGGTCCTCGGCCGCTGCGGGGCCGGCGCAGGACGAGGGCGTTCGGGCGGGGCCACACGCCCTGCCGGCGGCTTCACGGGTGACGGCTCAACGGTTGAAGACCGGGGCTCGGGCACCATGTACCCATGGTCGGCCGGCGGACGCCGTGGTTCTGCCGGCCCGCTGGGGGTCGGCGCCGCAGGGCTGGCTGGTCGGGTTTCCGCCGGACGATCGGCCGCCGGCTGGAAGCCCTCCGGCGCGGCGGAGGGAGTGGGTGGCGCGGCTGGCGGCGAAGGCCGCTGGCGCGACTCCTGAGATTCCGCCAACGGCGCCCCCGCAGGTGCTTGCGGTGGTGGCGGCGGCCGCTTTACGGCCCCGGGAGGCGATGGAAAAGCCGTGCGGCCTGGCGTAGTTCCCTGCGGCGTCGGCGGCACGCTAGGTGCCCCTTGACGTGGCACGCCAGGCGGCTGTGGCGGCTGCAGTGGACCCGGCTGTGGCGGCTGTAGCCCTTGAGCGGGAGCCTGCGGACCTTGAGCAGGAGGCTGCGGGCCCGGCGGTGATTGCGGCATCGCGGGGGAAGGCGGCTGCGGATAACGCGGCTGCATGCCGGGCTGAAAGCCCTGTGGCGGTGGAATACCGGGCGCCGGTGGAATGCCCGGCTGCGTCGACCAGGGCTGCGCGCCCGGCGGTGGCTGCATGGCGCCCGGCCACGCCGACGGCGCCTGCGGCATGCCCGCTTGCGGTTGCGGCGGCATGCCCGGCTGTCCGGGCCAACCTCCAGCAGCCGGCGGTTGCGGCATCTGCGGCTGTTGCCCCCATGGATTCGCCGGGGGTTGCGGAGCTTGCGGCTGGGCGGGCCATCCGCCTTGCTGCGGCATGCCCGGCTGTTGTGGCTGGGCGCCCGCTTGCGGGTACGGCTGGCTGGGCCAACCGCTAACGGCCGGCGGTTGCATGCCGGGCTGCGGCCCCCAGGGATTGGCCGGCGGCTGCGGTGCTTGAGGCTGAGCGGGCCATCCGCCAGGGACCGCTTGCGGCGCTGCCGGCTGCGTGCCCGGATGTTGGGGCATTCCGGGCTGCATCATGCCTGGCTGCTGCGGCATGCCGGGCTGCTGCGGCCAACTCGGTTGCTGCGGCATACCCGGCTGCATTGGCTGCGCGGGCTGGCCGGGTTGCATTCCGGGCTGGGCGGGCTGGCCGGGCCAGCCTCCTTGCGCGGGCGGAGTGAACGAGACCAAGCGGAACAACCCGACCGCCTGACGGCCGCACTGCGGACAACTGAAAGGCTGAGTGGGCCGTTGGATTTGAAAGCCGCAGTTCGAACAGCGGAATGTATTCATGTGCTCCTGCTATTTCCCATGACAGGTTGAAAACCTGTCCTACTCCCCCGCTACTTGACGGCCACGCTGGCCTTGGTGTAGACCTTTCCATTGTCGCGGAGCACGATCCAGCCGAGGACTTGGGTAATCTCCACCCCTGGCCGCGAGGCATTGTGCCGCAGCGAATCGAAACGCTCGCCCGGATTGACCAACTCGATGGTGTTAGCCATGCCGGCCTGGTCGCAGGCCCGCACGAGCCATTCGACGAGGGCTTTTTCCAACTCGCTGGGCCGGTTGGATGTCTTGGGCTGCCAGCGATAGAAGGCCTCGCCGATGTCCTTCAGCAGGGGCGGCATCTTGTCGGCCGCGGCGGCGCGGAACAAGAGGAGGCTTCCTACCAGGCCGCAGGCGCCGGGGTCGCCGCTGAGCACGCCCTTGAGCAACTTGTTCTTATCGAGGTCCAGCGCCGGATTGTGGGCCAACTCGCCGCCCAGGAGGGCCTCTTGCCAATCGCCGCCGACGGCCGGGCCGGCCGAAGCCGCCTCTTTTTCCGGCGGGCGAAGGATTTCCAGAATCGCCCGCAGCCCCGCATCGGCGTGCTGCTGGGCGGCGACCACTTGCTGCTGGATGGCCGTAAAGTACGGCGGCAAGGCATTGAAATACTGCGGCACCATCTCGCCGATCTGGCGGATGCCGGCGCTCTGCGTGTTGTGCGCCTCGGCATGCGAATCGCGGAGCTTGGTGATGGCGGCTACCAGAGCGTCCTTAAGGGCATCGATCGATTTGAGTTTGCCTTCGACCTGTTCGAGCTTCTCGCCGACCGGGCGGACGGCCGACTTCAGCGCCGCCTCGCTTACGCCCGAGCCGCCGCCATCGCCGGCGGATGCGGCGGCGGGCCGCGGGCCGGCGCTCGCCAGTTGATCGACCTTGCGGTGGATGGCATCCAGCATCAGGCCGTAACTGACCATCTTGTCCAGCAGGCCGTCGAACTTCTCATCCCTGGACTTCCCCTGATCGGCGCCGGCCGACTGGGACTCGCAATGCAAGAGATAGGAAGTGACTTGTTCCTTGGCCCCGTCCAACAACTCGCCGAGGGTTTCCAGCCGCTCGGTCAGTGCAGCCAAGGAATCGCCGTCAGCAGGGGACGGGCGCACGGTTATCTCGCGGGCAGCCACTCGCAACGGCTTCTCGCCCTTGCCGGCAGGCAATTCCACCATGTCGGCCTCGAGGGCTGCGGGAAATTCGGCCTTGCCGGCCGGATCGCGAACTTCTTTCTTGCCAGGCCAATTGAAAGCCATCTTGTAACTCCTCAACGGTTTCCGATTTCGATATTATCCAATCCGCCGGTATCGAGGTAATAGCGCTCGTCGGCCAGAGTCCGCCACGAGAAGAACACGTTGGTGTCGAGCACGGCGTCCTCGCCGGCCACGACGCCGCTGACCTGGTCGATCTCGAGGACCTCTTCCTGGTCTTTGGTAGCGTGCTTGCGCTTGATCTTCACGGTGATCTGCGTCGGTCCGATGCGATCGCCCGGGTCGATCTTCAAAAAATAGACCGGCGTGGCCTGTGCCCCTTCATCGCCGCTGAGCTTGCGGCCGATGAGCACGCGCTGCGAACTCGTCTGAAACTCGGTGATGTCCTCGCGGCTTTGCTCGGTGACGGGCTCGAAAAGGATGCGTTCCGGCCGGATGCCCGAAGTGGCGTCGGTCATCACGCCCCAATAATAAGTATTCTCGTGCGAACGGCCCTTCATGTCGAACTTGAACTGGGGCAGCATGCCGTGCCGGGCCATGAACTCGATCGCCGCGCCCACGACGACGGGGCTCTTGGGGTCGATGATCACGCCGGGATTGTGGCCTTTTTCGTCCTGGTACGGATACCAGTTGCCGGCATAATGGTTGTGCATGGCCACGATCCGCGACGGCGACAGGGGAACGTACATCTTCACGAGCTGCTGGATGTAGCCCAGTTTCGACGGCAGCCCGGCGAGGATCACCACGTCGGACTCGTGCTCGACGATGCGATGGCAGAAGTCGTACAGCAGGTCGGCGAAGGTGTCGTACACCACGCCCTCGAAGGCGGTCTTGTCGAAGACCAGGTTCAACTCCTGCTGGGCGTTATAATAGCCCGGCCCACGAAGACGGTCGAAAGCCACTTGCAACGATTCGACGACCACCGGGTCGACCAGGCCCGGGTCGGTGTGGGTGATCGGCTCGCCGGCGTCATCACCGGCGTTGTTCAAATAGGCCTGGGCCAGGGGCACGAAGAGGCGGTTCATCCAACTCACCCGCTGGGCCCGCAGTTCGCGGTTTCGCGGCACTTCCGGCCCGAAGAGCACCTGGACGTCTTCTTCTTCCAGGCCGAGCGAATCGGCAAAGCCGGGCACGATGATCGTCTCCAACAGGCGTTTCACCAACTGATCGCCGCCCAAGGAGATGCCGTCCTGGTGAAGGACCTGGCCACGGACGTAGTCGTCGATCTTCGACTCGAAGTTGTACCTGGCGATCATCAGGTCCGTGGTGCCGCCGCCGATGTCGATGCAGGCGATGCGGATTTCATTGGCCTCGTCGCCGAAGGTTTCCGGCTCGGCCTGCTTGCCCTTGACGGGGGCGCCGGGCCGCGGGAGGCCGGGCCGGGCAACCGGCCGGCGGGCGGCGGCGGCGGGACGCGCCGCCGACATCTCCGGTATGTCTTCCACCTTGGGCTTCTTGCGGCCGCGGTCCTGGTGCATGGTGGTGAACCACAGCCGCGGGTCCTGGCCCAACATCCGCAGTTCGCTCCAGATGTAGGTCAAGTGGCAGGCAGACGCTTCGTCGATGCCGAGGTTGATTTCCGGCTTGCAGCGCTGGTTCTTGCCCAGCGTAGCTGCAAAGATGTTGATGGCCTTCAGGCCCTGGGCCTTCAGTCGCTGCTGCTCCACCTGGATCATGCCGCTGGGATAGCTCAACGTCAAGGTGCGGATTTCACGGGCCCGGCCGGCCTCGCCCGAGGCATTGCGATAGGCAATCGAGTTGACGTAGGTGTAGGCCTGGCAAAGCATCTCGTACAGTGCGGCCGTCATCAGCACGCGAGGCGCGTGGCGCGGCTTGAGCGGGGATTCGGCGGCGTACTCGCTTTCCTTGGGCTCGTTGTCCTGCAAGAGAAAGTCGTTGTCGTCTTCGTGGACGTATTTGAGGAAGGGACCCCTCAGCGGCGAGGAATAGGCATTGGTCTTGCAGCGGTCCGTGGGGTCGGCCATGTGCCAGTTGGCCCCTTCCAGCCAACTCGCATCGTCGGCCCAGAGATAACGCTTGGGCGAGCTCAGCCCGGTGCGGATGTCGCCCTCCGCCCGCATGACCTGCACCACGTCGTCGGCCTCGCGACCCATGCGAACCATGGAGAGGTCGTCGAACAAGGGCGGCGTGACGACCATTTCCACCTTGGCCTGCCTCTTGCCGCCGCGGCCGAACCAGCCTCGTTTGCCGTCCTCATCGCCCACGGTGTGGTAGTCGACCTTCTTCTGCTCCAAGGGCGGCAGGTAGGGCGTATTGCACCAGTGGGTCTTGGACGAGAACCACCGCGCGGCGGGCTGGCTGACGAACTCGCCTTCCTCGTTCCAGGCGTCGAGGTGGTAGCGGTTGGTGAGTTCGAAAGGAAGCATCTGCGGCGTCTGGCTGATTTCGCCGGCCAGTTCCAGCAGCAGCACGCCGGTGCGGCTATTGCCGAAGTCGATGATCATGTGGACGTGCTTGGCGTCGCCGGCCGTGGCCGCCGCAGGGCGAATGCACAACTCGATGTCCGGCGCGCCCTTGAGCGGCTTGCCCTCGATGTCCAACAACCCTTCCAAATTGACGAGGAAGTCGCGCGTCAGCGCGGTGGGTGAGCAGAAGTAGCCTACCTCCGGGTCACCGCACGAAGTATCGACGGCCACGAACAGCCGCGTCGTGCCCGACTGGATGATTTGCCACTGGATGTAGGGAAAGGTTCGGGGGGATCGTTGGAAGCCGCCCCGGCCGTGGCACAGCGCTGCCAGCCGTAACCGATCTGGTTGGTCTGGTAGCGGCTGCCGCCGCGCAAGGGAATGCAAACGACCTGGACCCCGGTGTTGGCGAAAAGTACATGCATGTTCTGAGTTCTGTCTCGATTTTAGTTAGATAGGCCGATTGTCCGCCCCGTGAAACAGTTTTGGCCCGTTCCGCTATTATAAATGGAATCGTCATGTTTGGGGAGGGACTCGCCGCTCGTTCTTTTCCCTTTGGTGGGCTTTTGTTTCGACGCGCTCGACGCTGATTCGTCGCTGATTTCACTCCCTAACCCATCCGCAGGTGGGGGTTCACCGTCTTTTGCGATAAAGCGTTACACTCCAAGCAGTTCCGTGAAACAATCGCTAACGGAGGTAACCGCCACCTACGGAGGCTAACGGTCGGTGAAAAAACTACAGATAGTACTACTAGATATCCTCTAGCTGGGCAGTTGGACCGAAGCCTGTCTTCCGACAGGTCTAGGAGGGAAAGATACGACCTTTCGTCCACCTAGCGCCTGGCGTTTTCTCGCATCTTCGATCATCGCTCGGAGGTCGTAGTTGAACCTCTTCGCAATCTCCTCACGAGCCCTTCGCACTTCGGCAACGATGCTGTCTTCCATCATGGCAATTCCTTCAACAATTCTTCCGGGGTGCATATAACTGGCGGTTCGAATCCATGGCTGCGGCACACCATTTCAATACTTGCACGAAATTCTGCGTTGGCTATGTGCGTGCAGTTCCACGTGAGCAGGTAATCCATGCCGTTTACCGTGGCGATCGCAATATGAAGCGCGTCGGTTGACGCCTTGGCTGGCAGAGGGACACGCTCCATGATCGCCTCGGCGAGGGCATAGACATCTTCGTTCGGATCCACCAATGGTATCTCTGCCAAAACTTCCATGCGCCGTTTTGCGGCGCCGGAATCACCCAAGGCCGCTTCGTCGATCACGAATTGCGAAACGAACACGTCGAATTCCTCTCGCCTGGTTTCCCACCATTCTCTTGTCGTCTGCTGGTGAGCGGCCATCACAAGGTCGCGACTTGGCCATGCGGCCAAGTAGCTTGGGATCGTCGTTTCAAGATACACTCGCGGTTTCATCTCCTGAACTCCGGCTAACGACGCTCTCTTGCATTCAATGGGACTTGTTCTTAATCCATTGTCGGTCTTCTTCGGACAGGTTCTCTAACGGCACACGGACCGTTGAACCAATCTTTCTTAATCAGCTTGACGGTACCACCCGCCATTCCGCCGAACATAGCCTTGATCTTGAATTGACCCGTTGAATCCGTCCAAATGTGCCATTTCGCCTCTTCTATCGCCGCTTTACGGTCGGCGTCTGCCTTTTCATCCGCCACCTTCTTTTCGGCCGCTACCTTTTCTTCCGCTGCTTTCTTTTCGGCTGCTGCTTTTTCTGCCGCCATTTTACGGTCGGCTTCCGCCTTTTCCTCTGTCGCCTTCTTATCGGCTTCTGCTTTACGGTCGGCTTTCGCTTTTGCAAGGACGTCAGCGACGCGGTTGATAGTAGAGGGCGGCATTCGCTTCTTGACTTCCGCCTTCAACCATTCTGGGTCAATCTTTTCAAGGGCGAAGACCATTTTCGTACCGCCAATAACGGTTTTATATTGCTGTCGTCCACTAACTACAAAACATCCTTTGACCTTCACATCTTGGTCATCGACGCAATCTTTTGTTGGCATTTTGACAAGGCAAATCATTTGGTGATAATAAAAGCCGCCACTGTCTACCTGGCCATATTTAATCTCCAAAAGCACCTGATTGTCGTCAATGACTTGGAGCGTCTTCGTTGCACTGGGATAACCAGGGGACACGACGTACGTGCCGGCGGCCCTGTTGACGTCGTATGTGAAACCCCCAGCTTTGCCAACGCCTATTGAGTCAAACCGAAGGTCTGGAATCTGAGCGGTCCCAGTATCTTTGATCTCCTGCAATTTCCCTTCCAACTCCAAAATAACCTTCTTGACTTGGGAAGCGTCGCGTATATCTCGCTTCGCAATATGGGCGGCTTCATCCTTTTCTTCGGCCAGCCGGGCCAGTAATCGGTCGGGTTCTCCCAGCATATAGGCAACCGCAATTTCTTTCCCGTCCTTCGGCTTTTCGTCCTTTGGTGCTTGACCGCGAACATCGCCGAAACCGGCAAGAATCAAAATGACCGACGAAACGAATAAAAAAGCACGCACGATTGACCTCCATTCGCTCTGGGTTGTTCGTAGCGCAATCATCTTATTCTTGACGCCCCTGCTTTACAATTCCCCGGGAAGCCAGAGCTTGAACGCCTCCCATATTTCAGGGTGCATAGTCGCCAGCACCTTGACGACAAACTGCCACTTCGTTCCACGAATCGCCTTATGAGTCCGTCGCGCAGGATAACAGGTCTCAACCGCTACGACTCTCACTTGCCCAACGTTCCAGTCCTCCTTCAGGGGCAGATCCGAAAGCTTCCAGATGGAACATCCGCTGATTCCTTCTAATTCCGGCATCTGTGGATCCTCGCCCAAACCTACGCGCCATGTGAAATCGCTCATCGAAGTTCGGCAACATCTCCTTCTCCCGATACGGATGCGCGATATATCGCAGCCAGCGCCACCTCGTACTATCGGTTGCCGCGTCCGTTTGCGCCCACGAGCACGGACACCCCGCGAGAAAGTAGACGCCGGTCGTGAGATCCTCGGTAATAGAGATGTTCGCGCGGTTCAAGAATCTCTTGGTCGTCAGCGCATCGACAGTGTGGCGGTCAAGTTCCCAGAGCCCGATGTCCCAAAGATCGTCGCGCTCATCTCCGACACATAACCGAGGAGGAATGTCACGATCACGCGCGGTCTTCGTGGCGCGGTAGCGTCCATCAAGTGGCACAAGATTTTCTGAGTCACCGTTGTCGACGAAAAGGCGAAGCTCTGGATTCGAGTCCTTAACGTCGTCGTAGGTTTGAATGGCATGGGCGGCTGTTACAACGAAGTGGTGTCCTGAAAACTGCACCAAGGTGCCGGTGGCATGTTGATGAAACTGCCCATTGTGAAATGCGGCGATGGCAACTAAGTTCTGTTTAACGAACGGAAGCATCTCGTCATACATTCGCTCGTAGATCGCCGGCACGTGGTTGGGGTCGGCAGGTTCGTTCATCGGGTTCTCCGGTGGCAGGTTCATTCTTGTGTCCGCCGCGCAATAATCCAATAATTATTCATCCATAATCGGACTTATCCGTTTCCTTCCCCTTCGCTTCCTTCCCTGGGAAATCGTTACCGTTTTCGCCGTTTGCGAGCCGTGCGTGTTGGTCGGTTCAGGGAGGAGAAGTCCCCGCAGACGCCTCCCCGCGCGCGGCGCAGGCAGAACCGATCAGCCGGGGCTTATTATCGAGTTCGAAGAGAGGTCCGTAGCGGCAAGTCAACCCTTGGGGCACGTGGCAGCGGAGAGCTTCGATGTCGGCGGCCATTTCTTTAAGACAGTTCCCGAGATCGGTAAGGCTGACTTCTTTTTTCCCCGAAACAAGGATCGTGCGCACCGCCTCGCCGACCAGTTCTGCGACCCAGCGGTGGCAAAGCCCGCCTCCCACCGCCTCATCCATCCTCTGCGCAACCCGGCGGCAGCAATAACCCCCACTCTCCCCAAAACACATGGACGACTTCGAATAGCACCGCTTTGTCATAAAGACCTCACGACATTAGTTCAGGAACTCCAGTTTTCGATGGTCGCTCCCGGGACCGCCCGCAAATCCGAATCTTTCGACACGATTACGCAGTTCGGCAGCGTGCGGGCGATCGCGGCAATTTGGATATCGATTTGTTGCATGGGGCGGCCGGCCCGGCGCAACTCAATGAAGATGCGTCCATATTCAGCGGCCGCCTCAGCCGTGTAGGGCCAGATCGACAGCTTCGACAGAGCGCGCCGCAATCGCGCAAGATTCATCTCTCGGTGCTCACTCCCCTCGACCCCGCTCCAGAGTTCACCGAGCACGGGAATGCAGATCCCAACACGATGGCCCAGCATACGCTCGGCTTTAGCCCGCGCACGAACGCCGCGACGATCATCCTGAAAATCCTGAGCAGTGCCCGTGTCGAGCAGGTAGCGGCGGATCACGACTCGACCCCCGACATCATTTGTTGCCGTACCGCTTCGATATTGAAACGACGATGTTCGTCGCGGTAGCGCTCCATTTCGGCACGCTCCGCGTCGCTCAACACCAGCGGCTCAATCGTGTCCACCCAGGCAACCCAATCCGCAATCGACTCGGCGTCGTCGCGCCAGTCGGACTCATCCAGGCCAATTTTGGCCGAAGGTTTAGCCGGCTCCACGACCAACTCGCAGCCTTCAGGCCAATCGACCGGTTCCGAGGGCAGAATCAGGCCATTGGTCCAAGTGGCTTTAACAGCATGCATGGTCCACCTCCTTTCCTTCTTAATTCTACGCCTCACTTCTTCTCGAACGGATCCAAAATATGGATCAATTCCATATTCCCCGCCGGGAGCTTGATGTGTTCGCCGGCCCCCAGGGCCAGGGCCAGCGGCAGCCGCTTGGCCCATTGCTTGACGAACGACTCCATCAGCCCGAAACGGCTGAAATCCTCCTCACCGTTGCCCTTGCCCTTGGTCTTGGCCTCCTCCTCCGGAGTCTCCAAGGGGGCCCGGCTGGGGCCGGGGTTCATCACGTAGTCGTTAAGGATGATGCGCGACGTACTTCCGCCGGGCGCGGCGGCGGGCCGCTTCGTCGCGGGTCTTCAGGCCCACGACCGGTTGCACCTGCGCCACCAGCTTGTTGAAGACCGTGTCGGTCAAGAGGTAGTCGCGGAGGAAGCGCGTGAAGAGGTTCATGTCGTTGGGATCGAGCCACGGCTCGCCGTCCTTGTGGCTGTTGCAGAAGGTCTCCCAACGTTTCGGCACGGCCACGGTGGCCCATTCGTGCAGGTAGGTCTTCAACTCCTTGGGCAGCGGGTCGCCGTGGCGGCGGTTGACGTTGTCGGCACAGTCGGCGATCTGCAATTCCTCCCCCTCCGCCATGCAGAGCGACTCCTCCAAGGCGTGTACGCGATGGTAGATCCGCTCCTCATCGCCCGTGAGCCAATCGATGACTTTCCTGGCCGCTATGACGCGGCGCTCGCGGTCGATGTTCGTATCGGGGTCGACGACCCAGTCGCGCGACAACTGCAAGAGCCGGTTCAGAACGTCGCCGATCTCCTTGGTCAACTGGTCCTGCTTGGCGTCGGCGCTGGTCACGGCGCGGATCCCCATGCTGATCAGCGATTGCCCGCCGTCGCCGTCCTTCATGGCCGTGTCCCAGCGCACGGCCGGCTCGCGGACGTAGGTCTTCACCAACTCCGATTCGAGGAAGGCCTTGCGGGCCTTGTCCCACTTCTCGCGGGTTGTCCTCCTGCCGCTGCGCCTCGTCGGTGTCCCACGTGCCTGGGTAGCGGATGGGATAGACGTTGGTGAAGGCCTTGCCCTTGCCGCCGAAGTCGGTGAGCACGTTGCCCAGCGTGTCCAGGAGCGAGTTCAAGCCGCGTGTCGTACAGGATCTTCTCGGCGAAGATCTCGCGGTTGCGGAACTCCTCGTCCAGGCCCGTCATGCCGATGAACAGGGCGGGAATCTCGTCCTGGACGCGGTGCGGCCAGACCTTCTCGCCGTAGCGGGCCTTGCCCCACTTCTCCACGTGGTACTTCATCTGCGCCTTGACCTCCAGGTTGCCGCCGCGGAGGAGGAGGAACAGCGTCTGGATCTGCAGCTCGTCGACGAAGCGCTCGAAGAGGTAGGAGACCTTGCCGCGCTTGACGATCTCCATCTGCTCTTCCAGCGTGTCGGCGCTGGTCCGCTTGCCCTGCTCGATGCCGGTGCGCACGGCCCGCATGCCCGGCACGTCGAGGAAGTCCATCTGCTCGATCACCTTCCGCCACTCTTCGCTGAGGCGGTGCGGCAGGACGGGCATGACCAGCTCCAGCATGCCGGCCTGAATGGTTTCCAGTTCCTCGCCGCCCATGCCCGTGCCGGGGCGGTATTCGAGGACGAAATACTTCTCCTTGGGCGTGAGATAGATGTCGCTCCAGGCCACGTGGTTCCAGATCTTCGAGTTGGGCCGTTCGTAGACCTTCGAGCGCTGGCTGTCCAGCAGGAAGCGGACGCCCGCCCAGTGGCAGAAGATGGCCGGGTCGTGGTTGCCCAGCGTGATCCGCTTGAGGAAATTGGCGATCTTCACGAACAGCGCCGTGAGCGTGGGCCACCTGTCCCAGAACAACGCCGCGGCGGCCGCCACGTAGCCCTCTTCGGTCAGCGGGTAGCGGCTCAACAGGCCGTTGATCACCGCCTCGGTGGCCTGGAAGCCGCGGCGGTCGACCGCCCGCATGTAGGAGAAGGCGTCGAGGATGTCCATCCGCCACTTGCGATCGACCTGCTGCTCGGTGATACTTCCGCGACAAGGTCCTCGAAGAGCGTTTCCAGCTCGGCCTGCTGCCAGGTCGTGGCGGGCGTCTTGCACTCGGCATGGAAACCGCGGGCGAGGACCCGCAGCCACTCGGCCCGGGTCAAGGCGCGGACCATCACCGGATATTGCGGCGAGACGCCGGCCCCGATGCGGTCCTTGGTGGTGAAGCGGGTCACCAGGGCCGTGGCTTCCTGCGAGCCGCACTGCGGGTTCAGGTCGTTGTCGAAGGAGAGGTTTTTGTAGTAGGCCGGCTCGCCCAGCGTTTCGTCGCCGCCGATGGGGCAGTAGTTCTCGCTTGCCGGGCGGAGCACCTGGCCCATGAAAAGGCTCTTGCCCACCTGCGAGGCCCCGTAGGCCGCGGCGGCCACCGGCACCTTCGACGAGGTGTACAGGCTGCTGGCCAGGCGGCGAAGCTGCAAGACCTCGAACTCGTCGCTCTCGTTGACCGGCAGCAACTCCGTTCGCCGTCGCGCCGGGTTGTACTCCGAAAGCCAATCGCACAGTTCGGTGGCCAGGTTCTCGACCTGTTCCGCCCTGCGAATGATGATGCGGTCTCGTTCATCTGGAAATGGCATATTACTTCGCTGGGTTGGGTTGCGGGGAAATGTTCACCGGCTCCAAGGTAGCAGGCACACGGAGTGTGCCTGCTACCTTTCTTGCCGATCCTTAATGTGCTGGTTGCGGGGAAACCTTGGACTGATCTTGTTGTTCTACGGTAACCGAACGGACCAGCGTGAGCGGGTATTTTTGCACGCTGTTGGTCTTCTTGTCGCGGGCCTCGATCACCAGGTGAAATGTGTCACCCTGGTTATAGTTCAGCGGATCGCTGCTGAACGTCGCCTTGCGCAAATCGCCTTCGGGCTGGTTCGGCACCCACTTGTTCGTCGGCGCGGTTCCTTCTCGGTAGACCTGATATTCTAACTCACCTTCACTGCCTGCGGCTAGTACCTCGATAGTCATGTCGAAATGTTCCGGGTCAATGCGATGGTGCGACGACTTGACGCTCTGGAAACGCTGGCCCAAGACCGACACCTTGGAAAAAACCTCTATGCCGCGGTAAACCGCACGAATTTGCGTTTGCCCCTGGGCACGGGCGACAAATTGACCCGGCTGGGCCGGATCGACATCGAGGACATTCTTGTCCATGCTTTCGATCTTGGCCGCCACCGCCACTTGCTGGCCGTCGGAACTCTTGGCCATGACGGACGCAGGGGTGGATTGCCCGACCTGCAAGTTGATTTCCGGCGGATTGATGGAAATAGAATCCGCAGCAGTAACATGAACATTAACCGTGGCCATCTGCCCTCCGGCCGTAACCGTCACGGGCACGTCACCCACCGAGCGGCCGGTAATCTTGTTGCCCTCGGCGCTGACGATTCCCTGCCCGTCCGGGGCCTTGATCGTTACGTCGACCGGCACGGGGGCTTGCCCCCCAGGAACAATCGTGACATTGCCGATCGTTTGCGTCTCGCCCGCCCAGAGCGTAAGGGTGGAGGGAATGCCGGTGAATTGCCCGGGGATAAACTTAACATCACCGACGTCGACCTCGATCGGCATTGTGACGGCCAGAGCGCCAAGCGTGGCGGTGATTTTAGTCATACCGGGTGCGATCGGCGACACCTTCCAACCGCCCTCGACCTTCTCGACCTTGGCAACGGTCGAGTTTGGTTCGGTCATTTTGACGTTCGGATCGCTGCTCACGTCATCGTAACCGCCGTTCTCATATTGGCGCCGCAGTTTGGCGGTTTGCCCAATTGCCTGGATGGTCCCCTTATAAGAAGGCGGATCGAACAACAGGGCCTTGACCGGGCCGGCAGGGATGATCCCGGTGGTGACGGTTGTTACTTCGGGCGCACTTGCGGTGACGTTCAGGGTGGTTCTGGCCTTCTGTCCGGCAAACTGAGCGATCACTTCGGTCTGTCCGGCGCCGAGAGCGGAGACCTTTGTCTTGCCGGCAACCACGCTCGCAACCATGGGATTGGTGACGTTCAACTGCAGGCCGTCTGCCGGAGTGAGGACCACGCGGTTGCCGCCGCGCATGCCGGTTACTTGGTAAGTGAGGGTCCCCCCAGTGTTGATCGTCTTTTCGGGCGAGGGATCGATGTGCAGATCGGCAATCGTATTGGCCCCGACCGTGACCTGCACGGCGATCTTGAGTTTGTCGCGCCAGGCGACGTCGATCGTGTCCGTGCCGATGGCCTTGGCTTGCACGTCCTCGCCGCCGATGACCTCGACCGTGCCGCCCTTCTGTGGCGCAACCTTGAGATCGGCCTGCGGGAACATCTCCTTGGCGCCCGATCTTGCGGCGCGGCCGAAGATTTGCAAATGCGGCGCGGTCACCGACAGCCATCCCCAGCGCGGCCGGGTTGGCCGTCAACTCCGCGATTTCTTCGTTGGTGACTTCCAGGGGAACAACGGCCGTTTGCCCGGGAACGAATACCTTAATTTGGGTATTCCCCGCTTTCAAGGCACGGACCCGTCCGCTCGCCTCATCGATGCCCGCCACCGACGCATCGGCCACTCGGAAGCCGGCCATGACGCTGACCGGTTCGCCGCCTGGCGTTCTCTGCGAGACGCTCACGCGGTCGGTCTGGCCGGGGGCGAGAATCAACGAACCCGGTTCGACGAACAGCTTGCCGCCGACTCCCTGGGGCGCCACGGTCACCATGACGAGGACGAGCTTGTCGCCCATGGTAATGCCCAGAGGCACCGAGCCCACGGCGATGGCGTTGAGGGTCCGTGCAGCCGGATCGAACCGTACCACCCCGGGGCTCTCCGGCACGGCCATGGCCTGCTGGCTGACGTCCAAGTCGCCGCGGTAGACGTGGATCTGCTCGCCCAATTTCAGGCTCTGGCCGAGGAACATGTCAATCTTTTTCGGATCCAGGCGAAGATCGCCAGCGATCGAATTGGAAACAATCACCTGTGCGGGCTGCGACACAAGTCCCTTCCGCTGGACGGTCACTTCGCTCACGCCAAGGTTCGAGGCAATGACCGAGGGACCAGAGATTCGGGCCACGTCGGGCTTCGACGACTTCCAGGTCAAGCTGCCCACGCCGGTGATGTCGCCGACCGACCTGCCGTCGTTGTAGGCCATCGCGTGCAGTTCATAGGATTCGCCCGGCCGCAAGGGAATATTGCCCGGCTCCACGGCGATCTTGTCGGCTTCGACCTCCGCCGTGACGACGACATCCAAAGGAACCTTGGAGGGCATGTCCTGGAATTCGGCCGTGACCTTCGTGGCGCCGGGGCGGAGGCCGAGCAACCTGCCGTGGTCGGCGGTCAAGAGCGCGCTGGGACGCCGACTCCGGTGTCCGCAAAAAGGCCTTTTTCGTGACGAAACGGGTATAGCCGTCGGGATAGTGGACCTCGACCTTGAAATCGCTGAAAATGGCGCCTACCGCGAACCGCACATCCTGGACCTGCTTCGGTCCCTGCTGGCTGAAGATCTTGACCCAGTCGGGCTTCTCAGGCGGCGGTCCCTCCGGGCGGCAAATTCGCCCGGCCGATAGGTCGTCGTGTGCCAAAGCACGTTCCGCCCGCCGACCTCGGCGCGGAGGAACTGCGTGTAGCCCTCCTTCTTGGCCGTCAGCACGGGAGCTTCCCACTTGACGTATTCGTTCTCGAAATTCCCCGGCCAATGCACGTCGGCGGCCGGTTCCTGATGCCCGTCCTTTTCGACCAGGACCGCGTACCGCTGGCCCTGGTCGATAGGCAGAAATTTTCCGCCCGGCTCGCGATCCAAGATCAACCTGGCCGCCGCATCTTTGGCGTCCGGCCCCTCTGCTTTCAAGGTGAAGACCACGGAGGCCGTATTGCCGCCCAGCGAGGCGTCGAGCTTCATTTCGTCCAGCAGATCGGGAAGCAGCGTGACCGTCGGTCGCAGATTTTCCGTGGCCGCCTTCCAGATAAATTTGGTCTGGGGTGGCAAGCTCCAGTCGACCGCGTCGGGACGGACTTCCTGCCAGGCGTCGGAATCGCCCACTTGCTCCTCGACCGCCAGCGCGATCGATTGCCCCGGGGCCAAGGGAGAATCGGCCGACGGCCTAATTCGCAGGGCCTTCGCCTCGGCCTCGACCACTTCCACCTTGGCGGTGGCCGGACGCAAGAGAACGGGGATCGATCCGATGACGTCAAACGGAGCCGCCGTTGCGAGGCCGGTGAGGATCGGCGGATAGTACCGCACAGCCTGGGGTTGGGCGACATAGTAGCCCACCCCCGGCCCTAGCAGTTCGGCACGCTGTTTTTCCTTGACCCCATCCGCTTCCATTTCCACCAGGAAAAGCCGCAGGAGGGCCTTTTCGTTGACCGGCACGCGAACGCTGGCGGGATCGAACAGCATTTTCGCCCTGGCCGGATCGCAAACGCGGAAGTCTTTCTTGGCTGGATCCTTGGCCGCCAGGTGGCTGCCGATCAGCGTGGCGTTGCCGGGAACAATCGCTGCGAACACCCCGATCTTTTTCGGAACCATCTTCAGCACTTTTTCGTCGGAACTCTTGAAGACGGCGAGCGGGGGCACCAGTTCCACGTCGCCGCTGGGGCCGCTGGCCGTGAGTACGGCGCGGCCCCCCTCGCCGGCGATGCGGAGCGTGCGATCGACGTCGATGTCGAGAATGAGGTTGGGATCGGCGCTCGACGCTCTTGAAGGTCACGCGGTTGGATTCCTGGCCGTGATAATTGGCATAGACATTCAACGGCCCGACGCCGGCCTTGAGGGCCCCCACGGCCCCGGCGGCATCGTTCTTGTCGTACAACTCCAGGCCCGGCACCGCCTTCTCCTGGCTGAACCATTTCAACCGCTCGGAGAGAATCTGCACGCGACGCCCGGCGCTATAGTTGGCGTATGCTTGCAGCCGCATCATCTGGCCCAAAGGCAAATCGATCGGTCCCGCGGGCGTCAGTTCCAAACGGCACGGCGCCATAACGACTTCCACCGGGGCCATGGCCTTCAAGTTGCCCATCCGCACGGCAAGCTCCTGCGGCGAACTGGCGATGGTGGGCTTCACGCCGCTCAGCTCGAAGGCCTTCGCGTCGAAGCCGGCGTACTCGGCGGAGGGCACCTTCTCGGCGGCGACTCGGTCGGAGGCAAGCTCGGCGTTCCGCGGCGGATCGCTGCCAGCGACCATGGCAACGACCTTGGGGCGCAGCGTGCCATCCACCTCGACGTCCAGGCTGCCCGGATCGAAGAAGATGCCCGTAAACTCGACCTTCGCGACGGTCACGGCCACCGTGCCCAGCGTTTTCCCCGACTGGTTGACGCTGATCTCCGTTTCGCCCACGGCGCGGCCGATGAGCCGGTTGTCGGGAGTGATTTCCACGATGCCCACGTTGGAGCAGCTCAGATGAACCGGGCTGCGGTCAGGCGAAATATAGGCAATGTCGGTGATCTCGCCCACCGCCATGTCGAGGTTTTCCGGATGGACTTCAGCCCGGAAGGCTCGCGGCAAGGCAACGGCAAAATCGCCGCTGCCGCTAAGCCCACTGCCGAAGGTGACGGCCAGCTTGCCGCTGCCCACGCGCTGGCCCTGGAGGATGTCGCGCTGGAGCGTGGCTAAATAGCCGGGGCTGACTTCGGTCGTCAATTGCGACGATTCCAGGAGATTATACTGTTCTGCCGTCGCCGGCAACCGCGTCGACGTGCACCTTGCCGCTCAGCCCGACGCCGATGGTCGACGGATCGACGCCGACCTCGATGGACTGGAAATCGCCCTTGGCCACGTTGACCGTCGCCTCGGCCCCGACATACGGACTGTCGGGGGCACCACGGTAGCGGGCCGCGATCGTGGAACTGCCGGGGGCCAACCCCTCGACCAGGCAGCCCCGGGCAAAGACCTTGCCGTCGTTCTGCGGGACCCACACCGTGGCTTCGGTCAGATCGACCCGCGTGCCATCGCTGTATTCGCCGAAAACCTTCAGCCGGGCCGTGCTGCCGACGGCCAGATCGACCGTACTGGGCATGATCACCAACTTGTCGGGATTGGCTGACGGGGTGGCAGTCACTTTCACGACGGTCTTGCGGTCACCGTATTGGAATTCGATCAACGTGTCGCCCACGCCCCTCAGGCGGATCGAGCCGGTCGCCTGGCTGAACGTGGCCACCCGCGGGTCGTAGGTGATGCCGACGGCCTCGTGCGTGACGTCCCTTTTCGTGAAAAGGCCTACTTCTCTAATCTGGCAATCGATCCGCGTACCGACCGGACCGGTGAACTGAGCCGGGCTGGCGACCAGTGCCGCCGGCCGCATCAGCCACCAGCCGGTTCCACCCAACAGCAACAACAGCAGCAAGAGGGCCAGGGCGGCAACCTTCCAGTTGGTCTTGCTCTTCGGCCGCACCTGAAGCATTCCCGCGCAACTGGGGCAGCGCGGACTCTTGCCCGGACGGCGGACGAAAAGCAGGTTGCAGTTCGGATCGGTGCAGACGACCGAGGGGGCCGGTTCCTGGTCCAACCGCTCATAGCCCCAGCACCAGATCAGACGCCAGTTGCCGAGCACGTCGCGATAGCGAAAGAAATAGCTGTCCAGGTCGGTGCGGGCCGGATTGTCGACCAGGTCCTGAAAAGTCCGCATGAGAATCTTGCGGAGCGTGCGTTCCGTAGGCGTTTCGGCCCGCGACTGGTCGAGACGCTGCCGCAGTTTGCCCAGATCGTCGCGCAGCAGACCCTGGAGATCCTGGGCGGAGGCCGGCTGGCAGATCACCTCTTCCAATCGCCCACCCTTGTCGTCGCGGACATAGAAGCCGACGGTATCGTCATCCCCCCATACGGGTTCAGCAACCATACCCCCCAGCCAGCGAAAGATGATCCGGTTATTCGCCCCCGAGCGGTCGAGCATGGGCACGCCCGGCTCAACGGCGATAGGCCGATAATCGCGGGCAGCCTCCGACAAATCAACACGCACGAAACGAGTAGCCATAACTGCATCTCACCGGAAACGAAGGTTCTTCCTCAAAGTTTGGAACACGGCCCGCACCCGCAAACCATAATGATAAGGCGTGCCGGACGGGGCGCGAATAGGATAATATAAGTCAAAGTGCCGCGGGTACGTCAGGCCGACCATGTACCCATGGGCCGGCCTGACGTACCCGCGGCAGAAAGCAAACTGCTACACATCTCTACATTAAATCGCCGTTGCGAAAGCTTCAACTTCCTGACATGGAAAAGCAGGATCCGTGGGGCTCCTCTAGGGTGGGTCTTAGCCCGCCTTCCCGCGCAGGTCGCCTAAATCCCAGCCAACTGCCCAGGTTTCTTGCCGAATTCGACCCTTTCACCCCTCTCTTCATTTAAGACTGTTCCGGTAAAGAGAGGGGCAACGACTGTTTATCCCGGCTTTCCACCTTATTTGGAATCGTAAATTGCACGCAGAATTATTCGCGTCACTCCCCGGAGTGGCATGTTTTTCAGGCACCGGCCAATGCGTGCGAGCAGGTGAACCGCTTGATTCAGAGGCCCCGACCCGGCAGAATTTACTGTAAAAGGGACGATTTCATGCCGCCAGTTCGACGCGATCACGAGGACGATTGGGAGGGCAACGATTGGGAGGAAGACGAATCATCGTCGGACCAGCCGGGGGATGACGATGACTACACCATACCTTGCCCATATTGTAAGCGGCCGATCCATGAGGACGCCCAACGTTGCCCCTACTGCGAACACTATCTGTCCGAGGAAGACGCCCCGCCCTCCCGGAAACCGTGGTGGATCATCGCCGGTGTAGTAACTTGCCTGTACGCGGTCTACCGGTGGATTATGGGGTGACGATGCAAAATGCTCTTTCGTTGTGTATAATTGAATCTTCACCCACCATCAGGCCGAAAAGCCGGGGAGGTCGAAAATGAAGCGTCGAATACTGTGTACCGCACTGGTCGCCGGCAGTGTGCTCGGGCTGACCGGCCAAGCGCCGGCCCAGTTCTATCCCGGCTATGGCTACGGCGGCTACGGCGGCTGGGGCGCTGCCGCCTTGATGGGCGCCGACTACCGCCAGGCAACCGCCATGCAGCTCAAGTCCCAGAGCATGCAAGCCGGGCAGCAGGCCGCAATGGCACAAAACTATGTCGTGCAAAGCGGCATCCGCAATACTTTGTCCAGCCAGGCCAACAGCCGGGACGCTGCGATCCTCAGCCAGCAGCAGGCCAACCAGGACTGGTGGTTCCAGCACCAGGTCCAACAATCGTCCCAGCGCCGGACCGCGGAGATGGCGTATGGCGCTCCCACGGTCCGAGCTGGCATCGCGCCGTCGGGTGGACCGCCTCCGGCGGCCATGGACATCATCAAATGGCCGACCGTGCTGCAGGATCCGTGCTTCGCCTCGGAGCGGGCCCAGATCGAAGCGCCGTATCGCCGCACGCCGCCGAAGGTGAGCGTTCCCACACCGGCCGACTATGGCCAGATGGCCGGCACCGTCGAGGACATGGAGGCCGTGCTGGAGTGGCGGTTGAAGGAAGGCATCGACACCGCCGACTACAACGCCGCCAAGACCTTTCTGCACCGCTTGGGCCAGGAAGTCGCCACCCGGGCTCAAGCGGCCGGCAATTCGAACTAGCTTTGCGTTTCCAAGAAATTCTCGTACACGGAGTTTAACATGCAGCGTCTGATGGGTACTGTTTTTTCCGTCTTGCTTCTTGCCTCGATCACGCCGACCGGGTTCGCCGATGAAAAACCTGCGCAAGTCGGCCAGCCTGCTGTCAAAGCCGATGTGACCGCCCCGGCGACTTTGGCCGTTGAGAAAGAAAAGCCTGCCGGCGGAACACCCGACAGGCAGGCCATCCTTGCTTTGCTGGCCCAGTTGGAAACCGGCTTTAACACCGGCGACGCCAAGGGCCTGGCGGCCTCCTGGACCGAAAACGGTGAATTTGTCGGCCCCGCTGGGGCCAGGGCCACTGGCCGCGAAAGCATCGAGAGCCTGTTTCAAGAGGGGTTGGCAGCTCACAAGGGGAGCAAACTCCAGATCCACATAAACCACTTGAGGTTGGTCGGAGACGGTCTTGCCTTGGTGGAGACGGTTTCCGAAGTCAAACCGGCCACGGTCACGGGCGGCGTCCCGGTCGCCGACTTTGTGCTCGTCAAACAGGCTGGCCGCTGGCTGATTGAAAGTGCCCACGAGACCATCACCCATCTGCCCTCGCAGACGAACCACTTGAAAGAGCTCGATTGGCTCCTTGGCGATTGGTCGACTGAGACCTCGAAAGCCGGCATCAGCCTTGCGCACCACTTGCGATTGGACCGCCAACCAAACTTTTTTGATCCGCAAGTTCAAGCTGGAAGGCAAAGAAGCGCTTCTGCACGGCGGCACGGAGGTCATCGGCTGGGACCCCCGCACAGCCCATATCCGCTCGTGGGTATTTGATTCCGACGGCGGTTTCGGCGAGAATGTCTGGGTCCACGACGGCAACCGTTGGCTGATCAAGTATTCCGGCACGCTGGCCGACGGCAGCGAGGCCTCGGCCACCCACGTTCTCACGAGCGTCGATGCCACAACCGTTACGCTGCAATCGAAGGAACGCGTTGTCGACGGCGCAGCGCAGCCTGACATTCCGGAGACCACGCTCAAGCGGCAGACAGAGAGCAAACCGGCAGCCAAGGCGGAAGAGGCCACGAAACCGCTGGAAAAAGCCGCGCCGTAGCATGCTGTTTGGGGAAAAAGGTGAGATTCCTCTCAACCCGTCCACTCGCCCTGTTCCTTGTCCTTCTATTTTGCCCCGCGGCCCCCGCCGCCGAACCGGCCTCCTATCGGACGAACAAGCCCGATCCGCGGATTTCCGGCGTTCCGGCCGAGATTCGGCAAACGATCTTCACGCAACCCGATGCGACGGTCGAACCGCTGGTCCGCTGGTTGCTGCGCGACGTGAAGGATGATTTCCTCAAGGTCAAAATCCTGCACGACTGGATCGCCGACAACATCGATTACGACGCGGAGAGTTTCTTCGCGGGCGGTTCGCCCGAATCGTCGTGGCAGGCCACGCTTGCCCGCCGCAAGGCCTTTTGCCAAGGCTATGCCGAGTTGCTGCAGAAGATGTGCCAGATTGCCGCTGTTCCCTGCGAGCTGATTTCCGGCTATGGCCGCGGATTCGGCTTCGTCATCGGGCAGACCGAGAACGTGCAGCAGTCCAATCACGCCTGGAACGCCGTGAAGATCCGGGAGCACTGGTACCTCCTGGACGTCACCTGGGACGCCGGCCACGTCGAGGGACGGAGCTATCGCAGGCAATATGGCACTGCCTATCTATTCGCCGAACCGCGACACTTCGTCCACACGCACTTTCCCACGGGAGCGAAATGGCAGTTGCTCGATCCGCTGTTGTCCGCGGAGGAGTTCGCCGCATTGCCGCTGCTGGAAGGACGTTTCTTTGCCAGCGGCCTGCGGCTGTCGACAGCCTTGCGGCGTCTGCACCCGGTGGGCGAGTCGGTCCAGTTCTCGATCGCAGCGCCGGAAGACGTGTTGCTCCTGGCAAGCCTTTCCGGGCCTGGCCAAGGCGAATCCGACAAGTTCAAGGGGCGAACGCTTGTCCGCCGCAGTCGCAACGAGATCAATGTCCTCGTGACCTTTCCCGCGGCCGGGCGATGGGGCGTGCGGCTGTTCACGAAATCACGGCAGGACCACGGCACGTATTGGCAGGCGGCCACGCTGGAGTTCGAGGCCGCCGCCGGCACCGCGTGGACTTTCGCCGATACCTATAGCTCCGTGGAGGGCATCGATTCCTTCCTGGAAAGTCCCGTCTATGTGCCCTTAGCGGCGAGCGCGTTGAAGCCCGACGCGCAAGCGAGCAATGTGCAGTTCAAGATTCGCGTCCGCAACGCCCAGCAAGTACAACTCTGCGTCGGCCAGCGGAAGTGGATCCCCATGCCGCGGACCGACGACGATCCCGAGCTTTACCAGGCGACGGCCTCCGTGCCGGCCAATGCGAGCGTGAAGATCGTAGCCCTGCCGGCCCGCGGCGCCAACACCTATTGGACCCTCGTCGATTTCACGCCCGATCGGAAGTAAAGCGTCTGCGAATCGGTGTTGCACCCGATTCGCTCCCGGGACCGCCCGTTGCCCTCAAACTCGGCACAATCGCGCGCGTCGTGAAGATCGGCAGGCCATCGGGCCGAAACTCAGGACATGGCCCTCGTTCCCAAGAAGCTGCTCCGTCCCCGTCCGCCACAGGCAGCAACGATCTCGACTTCGTACCTGGAGTCGTTCGTGGCCTACATCGCAGGCGAATGCCACCTGGCCGACAACACCGTGGCCGCCTACCGCCGCGATACCACGCGATTTTTCCAATGGCTCCAGGCCCGGGCGATTACAACCTTGACGATCCGCGACCTGGCCGATTATATCCATTGGCTGCACGAGCGGAAATTGGGCCCCACGAGCATCGCCCGGCATATCGCCTCGCTGAGGGTCTTCTTTCGCTATTTGCAACTGGAGGGCGTGCTGGTCGAAAGCCAGGCCGAACTGTTGGACAGCCAGAAGCTGTGGGAGCGGGTGCCGAAGGTCCTCACGCCGGCCCAAGTCAACCGCCTCTTCGAAATGCCGAAACCGGGCGACCTCTGCTGGCGGCGCGATCGGAGCCTGCTGGAACTGCTGTACGCCACCGGTTGCCGGGCGTCGGAGCTTTCGAACCTGAAACTTCAGGACCTGCACCTCGAGGAAGGCTATTGCGTCTGCCGCGGCAAGGGCGACAAGCAGCGGATGGTACCACTTGGCGCCAAGGCCGCCGCGGCCGTGCGGGCCTATCTCGAACACGAGCGCGGTCGCCTGGCCGCGCAGGTTTCGCCGCCGCCGGAGTGGGTCCTGCTCTCCTATCGCGGCCGCCGTCTGCGGCGGGAGCGAATCTGGGAGCTGATGAAACGCTACGCCCTCCGCGCCGGCGCGCCGCCGGAGATCGGCCCACACACCATGCGGCACAGTTTTGCTACGCATATCCTCGCCGGCGGGGCCGACCTGCGGCAAGTGCAGGAAATGCTGGGCCACGCCAGCATCGCAACGACGCAGATTTATACGCATGTCGATCCCACGCGGCTCAAGGCTGTGCACCGCAAGTTTCATCCGCGAGCGTAGGGTCTTCTGCATTACTTCTCCGCGGTCGCGTCGAGCTTCTTTTCCAGATCCAGCTTGGCCACGTCGAGAGGTTCCAATTCGGAGTCCGGCCGGAGTTCCGGCGCCGGCGTCGACTTGCGCTTGACCGCGAAGTCGATCGAATCCAAGTCCTGCTCGAGCTCGGCCCGTTTGCTCTTTTCCTTTTCCTGCCAAAGCAGCTTGTACTTGGCCGACAAAATCGGGTCCTTTCTCTTGTCGTTGACTTGGTAGAGGGCCTTGAAGATCGCGGGGTGGTTCGGCTGCAACTTGCTCGTCTCCTCGAAATCCCGGGCGGCAGCATCCAATTGACCGAGACCGGCGTAGAAGACCCCGCGGTTGTAATAGGCTCGGGCCATCGCGGGATCCTCGCGGATCGCGGCATTGAAATCGGCGCGGGTCTTTTCCAAATTCTCTTGATTGCGGAAGAAAAGCCGCTGGCGGCCGTAAACCACGCCGCGCGTGAGGTAAGCCCTGGCCATGTGGCTATTACGGTCAATGGCCTTGGTGGCGTCGTCGATCGTTTTCTGCCACAAGTCTTTCACGCGTTCCGCGTGCGCGACAATTTCCGCCCGATCGGACGGTCTCTTCATGCTGGCAAGCTCTTGCGCCCTTGCCAACTCCTGATTGGCCATCGTCGAATAGACGACGGCCCGCCGGTAATATGCTTCGGCGCACTTGTCGTCCAGCGACACGGCCTGCGTGAAGTCCTCGATGGCCTTGGGATACTCGCGCTTGATCGCATAGACCCAGCCGCGGCCGCTGTAGGCTTCGGCGCGAACGCTATCGATGTCGATGGCCGCCCGGCAATCGTTGAGGGCCCTGCCGTAGTCTTCTTCGCTCGTATGAGTGACGGCCCGCCGCAGCAGCGCGCTGACGAGACACGGATCGAAGGAAAGCGCCTGTTCATACTCGGCCAGGGCCTTCTTCACGGCGCGCAAATTCTGATAGATCGAGCCTCGCAGTTCGTGCGCCTGGCCCCGTATCGACTTGGCATGTTTCGTGCCTTCCGCATCGCCCTTGAACTTCTTCGAGAGGTCGATCGCCTTCTGGCAATCGTCCACCGCACGACCACACTCGGCGACCTCGGCAAGCGTTCGCATCTGCGACGATTTCTCCAGCCGCGCTTGGCGCGAATGACGTGCGCCTCGAATAGTTTCTCGTCCTGGTGAAGGGCCGAATCGCAATCGCGGATGGAGTGCTCGAATTCGCTTAACTCGCATTCGCCGCGGGCCCGGGCAAGGTACGCCCCGGCCAGATCGGAATCGGCCTTCAAGGCCTCGTCGCAGTCGGCCACTGCGGCTGCGTAATCGCCCATATCCAAGTGGACCAATCCCCGCTGTAGACGGCAATCCGTCCGGCGAGGATCGAGCTTGACGGCGCCATCCAAATCCTTCAGCGCGGCTGCCAGCATCTTTGCGGCGTCGTCGGGCGTTGCGCTGAGCTTGGCCATGGAATGGTAGAGCGTGCCGCGAGCGGTCAGAACATCAACCGGCGCGAAGCCGTTATCCAGGGCCTTGGTGAAGTCTTCAAGCGCCTTTCCCGTCTCGCCGAGGTCCTTTTCCGCCACTCCCCGCGTAAAGTAGGCCGCGGCAAACTTGGCGTCGATCTTCAGGGCTTCAGCGCAGTCGTACAAGACCTGGTCGAACTTCTTCATGCGCAGGAATGCGTCCGCGCGGCGTTCGCGGGCCAGCGCCGAATCGGGTTGCGCGTCCACGGCGGCGCCGAAGTCGGCAAGGGCCTGGTCCGTCTCGCCGCGGGCGAGGGCCGTCTTGCCACTTTCGATCAGTTCTGCCGCCGATTTTCCCGCGGACGCCGGGGAAGTGCCGTTGCACCCTCCCATTCCCAACAGCAAAATCGCCAGCGGCCAATAACGCGAAAGATTCATGGTTCCCTCTGTCCAATTATATCCCATCATTCGAACAGCCACTCCACGACCTCGACCAGGCCATCGTTATCGTGCGTGGGGGCTATGCGGTCGGCGGCCGCTTTGACCTCGGGGACGGCATTCCCCATGGCCACCCCCAATCCGGCGGAGCGAATCATGAGCATATCGTTCACGTCGTCGCCCACGGCGCAGATTTCGCCGTCCGCAATGCCCCACTGGGCCGCCAGGCGACGCACGGCCGACCACTTCGTCACGCCGGCCGGGAGTAACTCGCACATGAAGCCGCGATACCGCGGGCTGCGGAGCACGTGGGTGGTGATCCGGCCCGGCAACGATGCGCTGAACTGCCGCTGGACCGTCAACATCTCGTCGCGCATGCCCATCACGAAACCGGCGAAAATCCCCTCCGGCGGAGAAATGAAGAAATCAAGCCATGCCCGGCCGCATCCGGGATTCAGCGCCACGTACTCGGCCAGGTAGCGATTCTCGCGAAGCCGAGTGGGATGATAAAAATCAAACCCGTCGGCGAAGGTATCCCCGTTGAGCAAGGCATCATAACCAGTGCGATCAAGTATCGCCAGCACGTCGCCCAACAGCGGTGCGTCGAACTCCGTCTTATACAGCGTGCGATGGTCGAGCGGGTCTTTCACCAAGGCCCCGCTGGCCGTGATCAAGGGAACCCTGATTCCCAGTGGTTCGACGAGGTGCAGCGTATGGCTATAGCGGCGGCCGGTGGCCAGCACCACGTGGATACCAGCCGCGATCGTCCGCCGCAAGGCCGCACGCGTGGCCGGCGTCAGGTCATCGCTGCTGTTGACCAGCGTGCCGTCAACGTCGATGGCTAAGAGACGATAGGGAGAGGGCATGGGGCAGGAAGGGCGACCGTATGGGATAAGAACCTACTTGAGAGCTGTGCTACCGAAGATATGATAGTATGCTACCTTGGAAAGCCGGTGTCTGTCGTAATGACTTCGTGTTTCAATCGCTTGGCAATTGCGCGAATGAGGCAATCTCCGAGCTGACGCGGCTTCCCCTTCGGCGGAATCCTCTTTGCGAGGCGCAAGGTCTCGTCCCAGTCTCGTTTCGGGATGTTGCCTTTGTCAATCGTGTCGAACTCCGCCAAATAGGCTTCGGCAAGTCGCTGCTCGGAAGAATCTCGCGTTCCTGCGAGAAACTCGATATAGATAGGCGTGACAATTGCTTTGCCTTGGTGGATCGCAGCTAGCTCCCGAGCCCAGCGCTCAACGTCTGCCAGAGTCAACTCGCCGACCTGTGCCGCCTTGCGTTGTTTCCAGTGTGTCAACAGGACACACGTGTCGAGTACCCGTTTCAACATGATGGCGGCTCATTGATGTTGCATTTGTGGCAGCCGGCGCAAATACTCTTTCCAACCGTCGGCAATCTCCTGAACCGTCGTGCTCATCTGCCTTGCGGAGATGCGTCGCATGCAAGAGCAAACAGCGGCAAGAAGGACCCCGGAAACGTCTGCACGTTTTCCACTTTCAGTGGCCAGACATCGGGGTCCATTCCAACCTCCAACCGCTCCACTAACTGCTGATAAGTTGCATTAACCAATGACTCCTGATCCAGCAGCCATTGACGGGCATCTTCCAGACTACCGGGCAGGTGATCCCCTTGCGCCCGCAGATCGACATACCAAATCAGAGCCGGATCGTATTCCTCGGAACCGCCTTCGTAGTATTCCCAGCCCGCCCCGTCCACGTCAATCCCCGTACGAATGCCACCATCCATACGGGCCTGACGGAAAAAGACTATACTCGACATCAATGTGCCTCGTTTATCACCAAAAGAAAGTTGGCAGGGTATGGAAAAATGCTCCAACCCCTCTCTATTTCATTGTACCACAGGACGTGGGGTAGGAACAACGAGCACGGCCCGCCCTGGCATTTGCCAATTACCTCCATATGTCCCCACGGCAGCCCCGCTTCCTCCGCATACGCTTGATGCAGGATCGCGTCGAGATCGATGCCCGCGGCGGCGATCGCTTCTTGCCAGAGCCACGGCCGCATCCGCTCGGCCCAGGCGTCTAGGCGGGCGCCGCGCCGCCAGACCGACTCGATGGCCAGGCCGAAGCGGCGGTCGCCGCGGCAGAGAGCCGCCTCGATCAGCGTCGATTCCACGTCGGTGAATCGCAGGGCCACGCTCCGCAGGCGTTTCCGCTGCCGCAAACGCTCGTGGACCTCCTCGAAGTATTCGCCGCTCTGCATGCCGGCGCGTTGGTATGGCGTCTGCGGCTTGGGTATGAAGTTCGAGATGTTCGCCACCACCGTCGCGTGGCGGCCCATCTCGCTCTTGCCCATCCGCGAAATCTCTTCGGCCATGTCGATGATGCCGTCCAGATCGGCCGGCCCTTCGCCGGGCAGCCCTACCATGAAGTACAGCTTCACGCGGGAGAAACCGTTCTGCATCGCGCGGCGGCAGCCGGCGAACAAGTCGTCGTTGCTGAGTGGTTTGCCGATCTGTTGCCGCATTTCGTCGCGGGCGGCCTCCGGCGCCAGCGTCAGGCCATCGCCGCGCTGGGTATCCAGGAGATCGCTGATCCACCGCCATCGCGGGTTCACCCGCAGGCTCGGCAGCGAGATGCTCACGCCTAACGGGCGAAAGACGGCATGGAGTTGAGCGAGCAATTCTTCGATCTGCGGATAATCGCTCGATGAGAGTCCCAGCAGGGCGACTTCGTCATGTCCTGTTGCCCGATAGGCCTGCAGGGCCGCGGCGACGATCGTTTCCACGCGGCGAAAGCGGAGCGGGTGCTTCAAGGCACGGCCCTGGCAGAAGCGACAGCGCCACGGACAGCCCCGCATGATCTCGATGGCGATCCGCTCGTGAACGCATTCGATGAAGGGTACGATCGGGGCCACGGGCACCATCGCGGCGTCGAGATCCTGTACCACGGCCGGTTCGATCTGCGGCGGCACGTCGTCGCGCGTCGGCCGCAGTCCCGCCGGCCGGCCGTGCGCGTCGAACTGCGGCTGGTAGAACCGCGGCACGTAGAGATAAGGCAATGTCGCGGCCAGGCGGGCCAAGGCGGCCGTTCGATCGAGCCCTGCACGTCGCATTTCCAACCATAGATCGCACACCGCCGGCAGGGCCTCTTCGCCATCGCCCAGCACGAAGGCGTCGATGAAGCGGGCCATCGGTTCGGGATTGGCCGAGCACGGGCCACCGGCCAGAATCAGCGGATCGGCCATGCTTCGGTCCTCGGCCGTCAGCCGGATTCCGCCCAGATCCAGCATCGTCAGCACGTTCGTCGCGCTCAGTTCATGTTGCAGGCTGAAGCCGACGACGTCGAACTCCCGTAGCGGCGTGAAACTCTCCAGGCTGACCAGCGGCAGCCCCCGCTCGCGGAGCAACGATTCCAAATCGGTAACTGGCGTGAAGGCCCGCTCGCAGGCCCAATCGCTGCGGCCGTTCATGACCGCATACAGCACCTGCAAACCGTAGTGGCTCATGCCGATCGTATACGGCTCGGGGAAGGCCAAACAGAGCCGGCCTCGTACCGCCGCAGGGTCTTTGCAGATCGAGTTCCACTCGCCGCCGATATATTGGCCCGGAAACTGCACGCGGGGCAGCACGCGATCGATCAGGATGTCTCGCAACGACGGGTCGGGCATACGAGTTCGCAATGGGAGGCGGCCAATTCTCCATTATCGGGCTTTTGGCGGAAATGTAAAGTTGAAGAGCGCACGCACGGCAAGCGGCCCGATTTCGGGGGCATCAAGGCCGAGCAGTTTCAGGAATTGTTCGTCCACGAGGCGAAAGAAGGACAACGGCGTTATAATAAAAGCCAACTGCGCCGAAGACTATCTTACTACCGAGATCAGAGCGCGCATGTTAGCAAGGCCCATTCTCTACCAAGGAGTCCAATAATGAAAACCACACGATCCAACCTATTGCGACCACTGGCCATGTACGGGCTGGCGATCGGACTGGCCGCAGTCGCCGGCAACGTCTTCGCTGGTACCGACAAGACGCTGGAGATTAGGTTGGGCACGACGATTCCGCGCTCGTGGGACGACGTGAAGAAGGCCGGTTACGCCTGCGGCCCCAAGCAGGAGTTCGACCCCAGCACCCAGGAGACGCACATCTGGCTGCCCTACGGGAACAAAGGCGAGTACTTCGAAACGGCCGGCGTGAAATTCAGCGAGCCCGGCCCCGGCACGGGCTGGCCCCTGGTGCGGACCGTCGACAGCAACACCAGCGGCCGGCTAGTTTTCAAGCTGCATTTCGACAAGCCGATCGGGGGCCTTCGGTTCTACGCCGGCTGGAGCGAATGGGAAGTCGGCGGCGACACGGTCGGCGGCGTGGAATACAGCGTGGACGGCCGGAAGTGGAGCACCATCCGCGAGCTCTACGAGGCCAAAGCCCGGGTCCAAATCATCGACCAGTTCGTCGACGGCAGGAAAACGTTCGGCGGATTGAACACGCGGGACCTCTACATCCGCTGCTACAGCCGCGACAAGAACCATCCGGACGCCGCGTCCGGCCCGGGCCACCGCTGGATGAAGTTCTGCATGGCGGGCGACCCGGCATGGGGCAACGCGGCTGCGACCTTCTTCGATCCCCAGCTCCAGCTTTGGGTAACGCCGCCCCGAGGCCCGGCGACCGCCGCAAGGGCCAACGATTTTCTCAACTCGATCGGCGCCTGCACGCACATCAGGCAAGGCGAGGACAATCCCGCCAAGGTCGCGGAGTGCCTGGCCTACGTCGGCATCCGCGCCATCCGCGATGACGGGACCACCGACCCCAAGACCCTGCAATCCTTCGTCGACGTTCATCGGGCATGCGGGGCCAGGTCGGTCCTGCTGCCTATCAACGGGGACATTGCCGCCAGCCTGGCCGAGTATGAAACGCTGGCGGCGGCGGGCGCTTTGCTGGCCGCCGACGGGCCCAACGAGCCGAACAATTGGCACGTTACCTATAAGGGGGAAACTTCCTCGAACAAGACCTCCCTGCCGATCGCCCGCTTCCAGGCCGATTTGTTCGCCGCCGTGAAGGCCGATCCCAAGCTCGCCGGAATCCCCGTTTTCCATTCCAGCGAAGCCGGCGGATCGGAGCCGGACAACTGCGGGCTGCAGTTCTTGACCATTCCCAAGGGCGCCGGCTGCTTGATGCCCGACGGCACGAAATACGCCGATTATGCGAACCCTCACAATTACGTCTGCGATCACCTCAAGGGCATCACGGAGGACAATATCGCCTGGAACGCCGAAGACCCGGTGCTGAAAGGCAAGTGGGACGGATTGTACGGCGAGTACGGCCACACCTGGTGGGGCGGCGGTTTCAACGGCTATGCCCCGGCCCAGCTTGCGACGCTGCCCAGGGTCACCACCGAAACCGGCTGGAGCACCCGTGCCGGCGAGGGCGGACATAGCGACGCGATTTCCGAAGAAGAGCAGGGCAAGCTGTTCGTGAACCTGTATCTGGACGCCTTCGCACGCGGCTGGACCTATACCTTCATCTACATGCTGCACGACTCTCGCAGCCAAGGCGCGTGGGGCTTCGTCCGCAGCGATTACTCGCACAAGGCCTCGGCTGTCTACCTCCACAACCTGACCACGATTCTTGCCGACCCATCGTCCGACTTCACGCCGCGGAAGCTCGACTACTGCATCCCCGATCAACCTACGACCGTCCACGACCTGCTGATCCAGAAGAGTAACGGCACGCTGGAGTTGGCCGTCTGGGGCGAGCGGGCGAAAGGCTCCGACAACGTCACCGTGAAGTTTGCCGCCGTGCAGGCCTCGGTGAGAGTCTACGATCCCACGGCCGGCGTGGCGCCGGTGCGCACGCTTGCCAACGTCAACTCGGTGCCGCTGACGTTGAGCGACCATGCCCTGATCATTGAGATCGCCGCGCCCACGCGTTGAGCGACCTCACGGGCCTTTGGCGGAGGGTGGCATGCCTTCACGCGGCCGTTAGAGACTCGGCGCAGTCGGAAAAAGCCCAACCGGCCGCGGGTAGGCATGTTTGTTGCGAGGCTGGCGTGCCTCATGTCGCGCACCTGGACCGACATGCCCGGGCACCATGTACTCATGGTCGGCGGCCGGTTGCGATTGCCCTGCTGCCGCGACTTTGTGACGGCCGCGTGAGGCATGCCGCGCAGCGTGCCCACGCGTTAAAAACTTCACGGGCCTTTGCCGGGCGGCTGCAAGGAGCCGGGCTGGCCCAAGAGTTGCAGATCACGATACGGTTGATGCTTCCTATAGAGGGCGGCCCGCCGTTGGAAGTCGCCGATCGTTTCGGGCGATTTGCCCTGGTTCCCGCGCTTTGTCGATTGCCGTTTCGATCGTTTGCAGGGCATCGTCGAAGCGGCCCGCTTCGGCGTACGCCGCCGCCAGGGAGTCCAAGAGGTTCGAAAACTCCGGAGCGTTGTCCGGTTTGGCGGCCAGCGGCTGCAGAAGCTCGATCGCCTTGGCCCCGTCGCGGAATTCATTCTTGGGATGCGTGGCATAAATCCAGGCGATGTTGTTCAACGCCCCGCGCTCGCCTGGGCTGAGCCAAAGGAAAATCGCATAGTTGTCCAGGGCGTCCTGGGTCTTGCCTAGCATCTGCTGGACCTCGGCCAGGCGACGGCGAAACGCAATGCTGGCCGGCTCCAATTCAACAGCCCGCCGCAAACAGGCCTCGACCCCCTGCTGGTCGCCTTTCAAGTTGAAAGCGTTCGCCGCCTGGCCGAAGGCCTTGGGATTATTGGGAGAAAGTTGATTGATTTCCGCGTACAGCTTGAGGGCAGCGTCGTACTTCTTCTGCTTGACGAACATCGTAGCCAGGTTTCCGCGGGCGTCGATGCTCGCAGGATCGATCCGCAGGGCCTCGCGAAGTCGGCGTTCGGCTTCCGCGTAGTCTTCCTTCTGGATCGCCACCAGGCCTAAGTTGGTCAGCGCCACCGAATTCTCCCCGGTGACCGCGGCCGTGTGGGTAAAGAGCGTTTCCGTAGAGGCCCACAGGCGAACCTGGGCGGACGTCAACAGGCAGCAAACCACAAGCGCGGCTACCGTCAACCCAGCCAGGGGCCGCTTCAGCCAGGGACAGTGCGCGATGGCCTCCGCAGCCGACCAGGCCGCGAGAATGAAGATCCCGACCAGCGGCAGGTAGGTATAACGATCGGCCATCGACTGCATGCCGACGTGTACGATGCCGATCACCGGTATGAGCATCCCGAGATACCACAGCCAGCCAACGGCCAGATACCTGCGGGCGCGCCCAACCCAGAGAAACAGGAAGGTCATGATCAACAGGGCGACCGTGCAGGCAATCACGATCGGGTAGTTGACGCTCCTTGCCAGCGGATAAATCGGGGCCAGGTTGAAGGGGACGGCCATTTTCCACAAGTAGCCGCAATAGGCCTGCACGACCGTAGCCGCGCGGGCGGCAAGCGAATGACGCGTCAACGCCACCATGGCATGGCCGCGTGATTGAGCAATCACCGTCACGATGCAACTCGCGGCCGACAAGGCCAGCAGCGGCAGTTTTTCGACGACGCAAGGTAGCAGGCACAGGGACTGTGCCTGCTACCTTGTACTCGGCCCAGCGGCCAGTAGTCCAAGAGCAGAAGCACGAGCGGCAGCGTCACGAGCATCGGTTTGGACATCAAACTCGCCGCGAACCAGAGCATGACGGCCGCGTAACGGATGAGATTGGGACGGGCCAGGTAGTTGAGCCACGCGCTAAGGGCCAGCAGGCCGAACATCGTGCTCAGCACGTCCTTGCGTTCGGCCACCCAGGCCACCGACTCGACGTGCAAGGGGTGCACGGCGAAAAACGCGGCAACCACGATGCTGGGCCAGACCGCCCGGCTCATCCGCAGAAGGACCCAATACAGGAGCAGACTGTTGATCGCGTGCAGGCCCAGGTTCATCAAATGATGGCCGGCTGGCTTGAGACCGAACAACTGGCAATCGAGCATGTGGGAGAGCCATGTGAGCGGATGCCAGTTTGCCCTATCGAGCAACGTCATCGCCCAGACAATATTGTTCGCACTCAAACCCTGGTTGACGAACTCGTTCTCGACGACATAGTCATCGTCATCGTAGTTGGTAAACCCGTTGGCGGCGACAGGCCAGTAGGCCAGTGCGATGAGCAATACCAGACCTGAGCAGAGAATGGCGTCGCGTGGCCAACGTAACTTTTCCAGGCTCGACGGCGAAAGCGGAAGCAGCGGACTTGCCGGCGAAGACGGCGATCGAACGGGGCCGATTTTTCGTTTCGATTTCGCCATGGTAGGGGGCGTAGAACTTAGTACTTAGTGCTTAGAACTTAGACTAAGAACTAAGTACTAAGAACTAAGCACTTCCCTCTGAAAACAAGTATGCCGATTCCAGCGGGCATCGTCCGCCGCGGGATAGTCGGTGCGGACGTGGGCGCCGCGACTCTCCTCGCGATCCAAGGCGGCCTCGATCATCAAGCGGGCGATGCAGATCATGTTCTGCAACTCCCAGCCGCCCGGATCGTTGAACTGCCGGGCCAAGACGTAGCGGCACCAATGTTTGACCGTCTGCCGGGCCTCGGCCAGGCCCTCGCCGTCGCGGCGGACGCCGACGTTCCGCCACATCAGGCTCTTCAAGGCGTTGCGAATGTCGTCCAGGTTCAACGGCTCGCCGATCGAATCGACCCGCGGGTTCTCGATCGGCAGGGCGAAGAAGTCGTCCTTCATCCCCCTGGCCGCGCGCGACGCCTCCTCCCCTGCATGCGCCCGATAGACCAGGGCTTCCAGAAGGCTGTTGGACGCCAGTCGATTGGCCCCGTGCAGCCCGCTGGAGCTGACCTCGCCGGCGGCCCAGAGACCGGGCAGGGTCGTGCGGCCGTCCGCGTCGACCGTGACCCCGCCCATCATGTAATGGGCCCCGGGCCGGACGGGAATGCGGTCGCGGGTGATATCGAGATCGAACTCCGCGCAGATCGCCGCGATGCCGGGAAACCGCGACAGAACCCGTTGCCGATCGAGATGCGTCATGTCGAGGTAGACGTTCGGATGACGCGTCTTCTCCATCTGGCTGACGATGGAAAGACTGACCACGTCGCGGGGAGCAAGTTCGGCCCGAGGATCGTAGTCGGGCATGAAGCGATGGCCATGGCGATCGACGAGGTGCGCGCCCTCGCCGCGAGTGGCCTCGCTGATCAGACTGCGGCTGCCGCCGGCGATGTACAGGACCGTGGGATGGAACTGCACGAATTCCACGTCGCGCAACTCGGCCCCGGCGCGATAGGCCACGGCCAGCCCGTCGCCCGTGGCCACGGCCGGGTTGGTCGTTTCGCGATAGATCTGTCCGGCCCCGCCGGTGGCCAACACCGTTTGCTTGGCCCAGACGAGCGTTTTGCCGTGCTCCTGGTTCCAGACGATGGCGCCGCGACAGGCGCCGTCCAACGTGAGCAGGTCGATCGTGAAGGTCTCTTGCCAGACCTCGACGTGATCGAGTGCCGAAAGTCGTTCCGCCACCGCCCGCATGACCTCCTTGCCGGTGGCGTCGCCCAAGGCATGGACGATGCGATCGTGCCCGTGGCCGCCCTCGCGCCCCAGGGCGAGGCGGCCTTCGGCCGTATCGAAGCGGGTGCCCCAGCCGATCAGTTCTTCGATCCGCCGCGGGGCCTCGCAGATCACCCGCTTCACGACCTCGGGATCGCAAAGCGTGCCGCCCGCCTGGAGCGTGTCGGCCACGTGGTCTTCAAAGCGGTCTTCCGGATCGATCACGCCGGCGATGCCGCCCTGGGCAAAAGTACTGTTGGAGACCTGTAGGCCGTCCTTCGTGATGACCAGGACTGAGAGCTTCCGATCGGTGGCCAACGCAGCGCGAATTCCGGCCAGCCCGCCACCGATGATCAGCACGTCGGTAAAGTAATGCGGGACTCGCTTGGGACGGAAAGGAATCAGGTAGCGCGGCGTAGTGAATTGCATCGAGGCAGGGGCGGGCGGAGGTGGGGAGGAAGCGTAAACTCAATTCTAGCCCAAAATCCCGCCGAGACGAAGGTGGGGGCAATTTCGCCCGCAAAGTAGCAGGCAGACTCCGTCTGCCGTCCGCTAGAACCCAACGGCTTCTAAAGACCATCTCCGGCTGGCACTGAAGAGCGGACGGCACAGGGACTGTGCCTGCTACTTCTCTCCCGCCGTGGCGTGCGAATAGGCGTGGTAAAGATCGGCCCAATCGCTGGGCGGCTGCATCTGACCGCTGTCGCGGACGCTCGCGCATATCGTCAGTCTTCGTATGCCCGCCGCCGATCCGCGTGCCATGCGGATGCAAATCGAGGTTCTTCAAGAACTCGTTGTAGGCCTTCTTGGCCGCCTCGCCTTCGTTGCCGGACTGCTGGGCCGCATCCTTCAACTTCTTCATGTTCTCCACAAACCTTTCGGCTTCTTCCTTGGTCCAACCGAGACGATCGAGCAAGTCGGACTTCGGCTTGGCCTTCTCATCCTTGAGATGTTCCAGGGCCAGATCGACCTGCTTCTTCGTGAACTCGAGGTTGGCCGCGTCGGGTTCGGCCTCGGGCTCGCGGGGTGGGGGACGGGCTTGTCTGAATTGTTGGCCTGACTGCCGCCCAAGGGAAGTCCGGAGCCTCCGCTACCGGCCTGCTGCGACGACGGGGCGCCCGCCTGGCCGCCGCTGGACTTGTCCTGGCTTTCCGCGCTGTTCTGCGTGGGATCGCCTTGCGGCTTTTGTGCGTCGTCCTTGGCCGGCAGATTTTCGGACGGTTCCTGCTTCTCGCCGTTGCCCTTGCCCGGCTCCTTATGCGGCGAACCGCTGGGATCGCCGGCACGCACCTGCTGCGCCGGCATTCTTGCCGGTGGCGTCGTCGCCCTGCTCGTTGGAGACGGCGCCGCCATCGGGGGCCGCCGTCGACGTGCCGGCCGCTCCCTTGCCGGTCTTCTTGTCCGGTTGACCGCCGCCGGCCCCGCCACCGCCTTTCCGATCGCCCCTGCTTTCGCTCGTGGAATTGGAGTTGTGCGGACTGTTGCCGGGCGACTGGGGATTGTCGGACTTGGGGTTCAGGCCTTCGTGGGCATCGCCGGCTTTATTCCCGGGGTGCTCGGGATCGACCTGCGGGGCGGGGGCGCCGTGGCTGTCCTGCTGCGTGGCATCGCCGCTCTTACCGGGATCTTTCTGTCCCTGCTGGCCGTCCGCAGTTCCGCCCTTGTTGCCACCCTTGCTGCCGCCGGGCTTCTTGCCGCCGTTGGAGCCCTCTTGATCGCCTTGGCCGGGCTTGGGCTTGTCACCCCCGCCCGATTTTCCGCTGCCGTCTTGCTTTTCTTGGGGCTTGGACTTCGAGGTTTGTCCGCCGCCCGCGGAATTGCCGTTTTCGGGCTTGGGCTTTTCGCCGGGCTTCGGTCCGCCAGGCAGCGGGCTGCTGCTTTCGGAACCGCCGCTGCCGGGCGGCTTTTTCGCGTCGGGCTTCGCTGCGGCCTGGGCCAGTTGCTTATCATCGCCGCCACCCTTGGTGCCGGGTTGCTTCTTCTCGTCCGGTTTCGCTCCGCTTGGGGCCGTCTGGCGTTCATCGCCGCCGCCCTTGCTGCCGGCTTTTGGCTTCTCGGACTTCGGTTCGCCGCCGGCCGGTTGGTTCTGCTGGTCCTTCTGGCCACCCGCCTGCTTTGAATCGGGCTTCGACTGCCCGCCACCAGCGTTCTGGCCATCCTTCGGGCCGCCGGAGGGTTTCGATTCGTTGCCCTGGCCGCCGCCCGCGTTCTGCTGCGAGGACTGATTGCCGGACTCCTTGCCACCCTTCTCTTGCTGGCCGCCGCTGGACGGGTTCCCGGCCTTATCCTGCTGGGGCGACGGCTTCGGGTCGCCTTGACCGTTGGGACTCTGCTCACCTCCCTGGGGCTGCTTGCCGGTGTTGCTCTGCGCGGAATCCGGTTTGCCGGACTGTGGTTGTTGATTGCCCCCCTGCGGCTCCTGATTGCCAGCCCCCGGGGTGTTCTTTTCGCCGGCGTTGCCCTGCGGCTGTTGCCCGCCTTGGTTGCCATTTTGCTTCTGGTCGCCCGGCTTCTGGCCACCTGACTGCGGGTTGCCCTGCTGCGGGTTGTTCGGCTGGTTGGGGTTTTCCTGGCCAGAATCAGGTTTCTCGGCTTGTTTCTGCTCGGCTTTGTCCTGTTGACCCTTCTTTTGTTCCTCTAGATCCTTGAGGGCGTCCTTGATCGCGTCGCTGCGCTGCTCATTCGGGTTGACCTTCTCATGGGGCTGATCGCCGGCATCACCGGAATTCGCTTCGCTGTTTTTTTGGTCCTTGGAAGGGTCGGAAGATGCCTTCGACTTGCCGGGGCCGCCGCTGTTATCGGGTTGGCCCGGGTCTTTGCCGTCGCCCGGCTGTCGGTCCTGCGGATTCTTTTCTACTCCACCTTGTTTGGATTTATCATCCGAACCGCCCTCTTTCGACGCGTCCTTGCTTCTCGATGAATCGCCCTTTCCTTGCTCCGCCTTGTTCCGCTGGCCGCCTTGACTGGGCTTATCCTCGTTCGGCTGCTTCGGACCATCGCCGCCGTTGGCCTGGTTCTGCTGCTCTTGCGGACTGCCCTGCCCGCTGCCGACGATCTTGATCGTCCGATGCGCCGTTTCGTTATGATTGGGGCGCGGCTCTTTGTTATCCTCGGCGGTGGCCCAATAAGTCACGACATCGCCGGCCTTCAACTTCAGATCGGCGGGCCGGAAGACATATTCTCCGTCGTACGGTTTCGTCCAGGCCTTTTGCGGCTTGGGGCAGTTCAGGAGCACGCCCCACACGTCCAGTGGCTGGCCTTCGCGTTCGGCCTGGAGCGTCACGCGCCGCAAGCCGTAGTCGATATCGCGGGCATGTACGCGAATCGGCAGTTGACCATCCTCGGCCACCGCGACTTCTTGCTGAGCCGGCTCGCGAATCTCGATTTCCGGCGACAGGTCGGGATCAACGTCGATGTGGTATTGGACTGGCCGGCGGACGTTGTGACCGTTGCTGTCGGTAAACAGGATCTGGTAGCGGTCATACTGGGCCTTCCTCCCGGCCTTGTCGTCGCCATCGAGCGCCAGGGTAAACTGCCCGCTGGCCTTCGCGCCCTTGGTCGTCATAGGCAGCATTCGCAGGCCGTCGCAGCCCAAGTCGATCCGGGCATCCTGGATATCCATATTGGCCGAGGCATGGATCGTCACCTGGGTGCCTTCCAGGGCCTTGATATCGCCTTGATTCTTGATCGTACGATCGACCTCTCCGGTGTACGCCGGGAAGTGGTACTCGATGCTATCGACGACGATCGTGGGCGCGATATGGACTTCCAGCTTGTACTTGGGCGTCGCGGCGTCGCCCGCAGTGATGCGATAGAAGGTGTCTTGCTGAAAACCCGTATTGCCCGGCGGCAATTCGCTATGAAAGTGGTTTGCGTCGTCGGTGCGGGTCATGATGACGCGATCATCGACGACCTGTCCGTCGGCCGTGCTGACCCACAAAGCCACCTCTTCGCCGTCGCGGAGGCCGCTCACCGAGCGCGGAGATTTCCTGGGAGTCGTCGTTGAACACGATCTCGTCGCCTGGCCGGACTTCTTCAATGTGGACCCGCGTGGGGGCCGGGATGCTCGACCATGGCCAAAGCACGCGCGCGGCCGAGAGCAACGGGTTCTTCGGAGAGAGGACCAGATAGAGCGCAAAGACAGCGACGATTGCCGCCAGCACGACGGCCAGCTTTACCATGCGGCTCCGATCGACGGCGTGGTCGACCGGCACCTTCAGCAGATCGGCCGCCGCGCAATGTTCCATTGCGCGGAAAACCACTGGCGCCACATCCTGCGGGTGCGCAGCAGCAAGAGGAAATTGATCAAACTGTTCTTGAGCGTCGGGCGGCCCTGCTCGATCGTGTGCGCGGCGAAGACCGGATTGATGCGATTGACCAGCGGCGGTACCAAGAATCGCCAGGCAAAGATGCCCGCCCCCGCAATCCAGAGGGCAAATAGTCCCAGCCGGGCGGTGAAACTGAGCCCATGCTGGAAGACCCAGTGGTCCAGCAGGGCCACGGCCAGAAAGAAAAGCAGCGATACCGTTGCCAGCAGCATCATGGCGGAAACGACGTCCGCCAGCCGCACCTGCCGGCGGGTGTGTTCCAACCGTTTGTGGATGAAATCTCCGTATCGCCCCTGCACTGGGGGGCTTTCCGCCTGCGGACGAGTGGAAACAAGACCACTTGCCATGATGGTTCTCCGTTTGCGGGCCTAATCTGTTCCTACCCGTCATTATAATCTGGAATTGCCTGCGCGTACATTCTCTTTTTCCTGAATAATGGTCGGGAACTTGGGATTGGTTTGCCGGGGGAGGGGTGAAACGGCCGGCGGAAGCCGTTTGGTGGATGGTGTGCGCGTCAGATTTCTGGGTAATTCCAGGGGCGACTGCTTCGGTTTGTGTGCCCCGAAGGGGTGTCGGTTCCTCCAGCGAAGGGCGAAGCCCTGGAAAACGGTGGCCCCCATGTTGTCCATCGGGCCAACGGCCCAACAGTTCTCCTAAGAAGAACTGTTGGCCCGTTGGGCCGAAGGGGGTATCTTGCGGGGATTCCTTTTTTCCAGGGCTGCGCCCTTCGCTGGGTGAACGGATGGGCCTTTGGCCTGACAATCCTTCGCCCATAATCAAGACGCTCACGTGCGCATGGTTTTTCAATCTGTTTTAACTTGAACTGGGCGTAAACCTCTGCTAGCATTGGGCGCAGGCCCCATGTATCACAGTGGAAACAGTAGATATTGCCATTATGCTCAGGCAAACGTTGGCGTTGGTAATGGCGGTCGCCTGCACGGCGGCTCTCGCCGCGGAACAGCGGGCGGCAACGCTCCTTTCGGCAATTCGGGTCGCGGACGGCCAGACCGCTCGCGTCGAGGCGATCAAGGATGGACTGCGCGTGGCCAATGCGGCGGCCATCGAGGGCGACGTGGCGGCCGCCGCCCGATGCACAGCTTTGCCGCTTGGCGCCGGCGGCCTGTAAGGACGTGAGGTGCTCGTGAAATGTTGATAAGACGCAAACTAGTTGCACTGTTTTTCCTGGGATTGTCCAGCACGCTGGCGGCTGCCGGCGCGGACCGCGTGCTCTCGGTCGAGGAAGCGGATCGCGTGCTTCATCCAGCCGTCGGCACGCCGCCCTGGCGGCCTTGGCCAATCGACCTCGCGCCGGCGCGCTGGATCTGGCTGCCGTCGCAACGGACGCTGCCCAACACTTTCCTCTTGTTTCGCCGCGAGGTGACACTCAGCGGCCCGCCGCGTCGCGCCAGGGGCTTTATCACGGCCGACAGCCGCTACCTGCTGACGGTCAACGGCCGGCGCGTCCAGTGGGGCCCCGCCCCCTGCGATCCACGCAGCCTCGACGCCGATCCGATCGACCTCACGGCCCTCCTGACCCCGGGCAAGAACGTCCTGGGCGTCGAGGTGCTGCACTACGGGCTCGGCGACGGGACCTGGCCGGCCGGCAAGCCGGGGCTGATCTTCCACCTCGCGATCGAAGAGGCCGACGGCCATCGCCTGCAGATCGTCTCGGACCCGTCGTGGCAGGTGACAATCGATCGGGCACACCGGCCGGGCCAATTCAAACGCTGGTACCTCCGCGCGTTGCAAGAGGAGTTCGACTCGCGGCTGTATCCGACCGGTTGGGACACGCCATCCTTCGAGCCCGACGGGCGGTGGGCGGCGGCCATGGTGCTGGATTGTCCGGCAGACAAACCGCCCGGATGTAGCAGCTATTCGGGCAACGATTTGCTGGAACGTACGGACCCGAAGCGAAGTTCGCTGCTGGTCCGCGAGATCCCGCCTCTGCGTGAAAGCGAAGTGCCGGCCATGCGCTTGGCCGATGCAGGCCGGATCGAGTGGCTGCGCGACCCGGCCGATTGGTTCGAGTTCCGCATGCCCGGCTCGTTCCGCGCCCGCCGCGATCCGGTGGCCACGCCGGCAGGCGACATGGCCTGGCGGTTGCCGCCGACCGGGCCGCGGGAAGGGCAGTTCGTGACCTTCGAGTTCAAGGAGCAGGTCGTCGGCTGGCCGCACTTCACGATCGAGGCGCCGGAGGGAACGATTGTCGAGTTGATGTGCCAGGAGGCGCACGATCCGGCCGGGCCGAATGGCTCGACAGCCAGTTCTTCAACTGGTCGCGGTTTATTTGCCGCAAGGGTGTGAACCGCTTCGAGCCATTCGATTACGAGTCGTTGCGCTGGCTCCAGTTCCACGTTCGCAACCCGGGCGGCCCGGTCGTGATTCGCAATGTCGGCGTGCGGCGGCGGATGTTCGACTGGCCCGTGGAACCGCGGGTCCGCTGCTCGGAACCGGCCTTGCAGCGCTTGTTCGACGCCAGCGTCAACACGCTCCGCAACTGCGCCCAGGAGACGTGCGTCGATGGCATGGCCCGCGAACGGCAACAGTATAGCGGCGACGGCGGCCACCAGTTGCTGGCCATTCGCTCGACGATGGGCGAGCCGCGGCTCTCGCAGCGGTTTCTCCGTACCTTCGGCGAGGGCCAAACGCAGGAAGGCTACTTCCTCGACTGCTGGCCGGCCTTCGATCGGCTGGCGCGGCTCATGCAGCGGCAGATCGACGGCGCCTACTGGGGTCCGTTGCTGGACCACGGCGTCGGATACAACTTCGACTGTTGGAACCACTACCTGGAGACGGGCGACCTGGCGGCCCTCGATGAACCCTATCCGCGGCTCGTGCGCTTTGCCGACTATCTGGAATCGATCCGCGGCAAGGACGGCCTGCTGCCGGTCGAAAATCTCGGCGTCCCGCAGGTCTGGATCGATCACATCGCCTACAAGCAACAGCGGCACAAGCAATGCGCGTTCAATCTGTACGCGGCGGCGATGCTCGAACATGCCCTGGCGCCGATGGCCCGCGCCCGCGGCGACCACCGCCGGGCCGAGGAGTTCGCCCGCCGCGGCCGCGACATCCGCACCGCTACCGTGCGGCGGTTCTGGAGCGCCTCGCGGGGCCTGTTCGTCAATAACCTGCCGTGGCTCGACGAGGAAAAGAGCCCCCGCCTGTGTGACCGCTCGCTGGCCACGGCCGTGCTGTTCGACCAATGTCCCGACGGCAACACGGCGGCGGCAGGACGGGCCCTGGTCGAATGCCCGCCCGAACTGGGGATCTCCTACCCGTGCAACGCCTGTTGGCGCTACTGGGCCCTCGCCCGGCTGGGCCGGGCCGACCTGGTCGTCAGCGAGTTCCGCCGCCGCTGGGCAAAAATGCCGTCGGTCATCCTCAACAATACGCTCCAGGAGGACTGGATTGCCCCGCCCGACTCGACTTCCCAGTGGAGCCACTGCGCGGTGGCGCCGCTCTACGTGCTCTTCATGGACATCGCGGGCATCCGGCCCACCGCGCCCGGTTTTTCCCGCTTCCAGGTCCGCCCGCAATTGGGCGACCTCGCTGACCTCGACCTGACCTACTACACGGTCCGCGGCCCGATCCGCTTCGTCGCCGCGCGGCGGCCCGCGGGACAGCAGATTTCCGTGGCCGTGCCCAAGGGCTGCGAGGCGGAGCTGCTGTTGCCGCCCGGTGTTTCCACGTCGTTGCCAGCACTCGCCCCCGATCATCGACTGGGCCTGAAACGGTTCCAGTTGGCGGCGGGAAAAGAGAACGAATTCGTAGTTCGCAAGAAACAAGCCTTCACAACAAACCATCACACCCAGGTGAAACCATGTCCACAACGAAGAACCCCCCTTCCCAGACCCCATTTCAAACTGCAATCTCCCGCCGCCGGGCAATCGGCCGCATGGCGGGCGTCGTCGGCGCGGCGGCCGTGCCGACCGTCTTGCCCGCTCAGGTGTTCGGCGAAACGGCCCCCTCGAAACGGATCACACTCGGTTTCGTCGGCTTGGGCAACGAAGGTTATGGACACAACCTCATGGCCTTCCTGGTCGAGAACGACGCCCGCGCGGTCGCCGTCTGCGATGTCATGGCCAGCCGCCGTACGCGGGCGCGGGAAACGGTCGACAAGAAGTACTCGGCCACGGGCTGCAAGGAGATTGCCGATTTCCGCGACCTCATCGCCCGCAAGGACATCGACGCCGTGGTCATCTCCACGCCCGACCATTGGCACATACCGATCTCGCTCATGGCCCTGGAAGCGGGCAAGGACGTTTTTTGCGAGAAGCCCACGCTGACCATCGCCGAGGGACGCAAACTCGTCGAGACGGTCGATCGCCACAAGGCGGTGTTCCAGGTGGGCATCGAGGACCGCTCGACGATCTACTACTACCGCCTGGCGGAACTTGTCCGCAACGGCGCGATCGGCCAGTTGAAGACGATCCACGTCAAGCTGCCGGCCGGCTCGGCCTATCCCATTGAACAACCGGCCCCGGTCCCGGCCGATCTGAACTGGGACCTCTGGCTTGGCCCGGCGCCGTTCCATCCTTTCACCCCGACCCGCACCGAGGCCATGCACTGGCGGCAGGTCCGTGACTACTCCGGCGGTCTCTTGACCGACTGGGGCTCGCACATCCTCGACACGGCCCAGGTGGCCAACTTCGCCGAAGCCAGCGGTCCCCTGGAAGTCGAAGGCACAGGCGAGATTCCCGCGAACTCGATGGCCACGACTTTCGTCACCTTCAAGTTGCATTATCGGTATGCCAACGGCGTGGAGATGTTCGTCGAGTCGGGCGGCGTGTCGCTCCGCTTCGACGGCACCGAGGGCTGGGTCGGCAACAACGGCTGGTGCGGCCGGTTGGAAGGCACCTCCACCGAGTTGCTGCGGCGGAAGTATCCGCGCCGGGAACAAGATTTGGCCCATGCCGCCCAACGAGCAGCGCAACTTCCTGGACTGCGTCAAATCCCGCCAGCCGACCACCTACACCGCCGAGGCCGATCAGCGGCTGAGCACGACGATGCACATCGGCAACATTGCCATGCAACTTGGCCGCAAGTTGAAGTGGGACCCGAAGAGCGAGTCGTTCCCCGGCGACGAAGCGGCCAACGCCCTCCGCAGCCGCCCGGCACGCAACGATTGGATGAACAAATAAGTGTCGGCCGAAGAATAACCTCGGCGTTTTGCGAGGGTGGCATGCCTTCATGCCGCGGGGCACCCGGTACTCCGGGTCGGCCGGCATAGGCATGTTTTCGGGCGTCAACCTAAATCGCTCAATCCAGTTTCCACGGTTCCCGCAGCGGCCGACTCAAGAACCGCGTCGCTTCCGCGTCGCCGACGATCTGTTCCTTGCCCGGGTCCCATTGCAAGGGACGCCCCAGGCGGATACAGAGGTCGCTGAGGTGACTGATGGTGTCGGAGCGAATGGCCGACTCCAGCGGGCTGACCGTCGGCCGGCGGTCCTTGATGCAGTCGACGAAGTCGCGGGCCTGCGACACGGCCTCGGTCAGCGGCTTCTCCTCCGCCTTGATCTGGGCCTTCTGCAGCGTCTTGTTGCTGGCATAGAGCGCCGTGCGGTTGACGTTGATCCAGCCCTCGCTGCCGAAGAAGGTCGTCCCATGGTCGCACCAGGCGGGGTGATAGGCCTTGACGATCGGTTCGGCGACGCGCTGGCCCATGAAGTGCATTTTCACGCCGTTGGCATACTCGCACTGCACGTCCCACGACTCGATGCTGTCCCACAGGCTGCCTTTGGGTGGGATCTTGCCGGTTCCCTGGTAGCGGACCGGCCCGCTCTCGTCGGCGCCGAGGCCCCATTGCGCGATATCCAACGGGTGGGCGCCCCAACCGGCGATGAACCCCAAGGCATAGTCGTAAATGTGATAGGCCCCGAAATTCGTCGCACGGTCGGCCGTATAGGGCTTCATGGGAGCGGGCCCAATCCACATCTCATAATCCAGATCGGCCGGCACTTCGATCGGCCGGGTCGAGCCGTAAGGCGGGACCGAGGCCGCGCTGAACTGCGACGACATGTCCGGGGCCCACACGTCGACGCGCCGGAGCTCTCCCAAGTAGCCCTTGCGGACCAATTCGCAGGCGCGGCGGAACTGGCGTTGGTCGCCGCGCTGCTGCGTACCGTACTGGAACACGACCTTGTTCCGGGCCGTCTCCTCGCGAAGTTTCCAGGCCCAGGCCATGGCGACCCCCAGCGGTTTCTCCACGTACATATCTTTGCCCGCCCGGGCGGCATACACGGCCAGCGGGACGTGCCAGTGGTCCGGCGTGCTGATGACCAGGCCGTCGACGTCCTTGCGTGCGAGCACTTCACGGAAGTCGCGATAGGCCGTGCAGACCTTCGCCCGATAGTGATCGTTGGCCATCCTGGCGAAGCCTTCCCGGCGGCTCTTGCGGCAATCGACGGCCGCCACGAAGCGCACGTCCTGCAAGGGCAGGAAGCACTGCTGGCAGTCGGATGTCCCGCGGCCGCCGACGCCGACCGCGGCCAGGCCCACGCGGTTGCTGGGGGCATTTCGGCCGAAAATCGAGCCGGGCACGATCGTCGGTACGGACAGCCCAGCAAGGGCCGCCCCTGCTTGTTTCAACACTTCACGTCGGGATAAAGCACGTAATTGCATGATAGGTCTCCTCGGTACACGGTTTCACAACGGTGGCTTGGCGATCTTCAGTTTCCTTGCCGACCTTGCCGTTGTCAACCGCGACGTCGAAAAATTTGGCCGGATATCTTCCACATCGGGTGGCATGCCTTTCACGCGGCCGTGAGACAATTGGCGCAACCGGGCAATCGCAGCCGGCCGCGGGTAGGCATGTTCGCTGCGAGGCTGGCATGCCTAAACGCCACGATTCCGGTAATCGCCTGACGATAAGAGGCTCCTGCGCCTTTTAGAATACTCGACCGGAAGTGGGTTGGCCAGCGGTGCAAGCGTCAAGATTTTCGGTAGAATGCACGCCGGCCGGGGCCCGTTTTCCCGCGACGCGCAGGATTTGGGGGGGCGCGTTTTCCCGCGACGCGCAGGATTTGGGGGGGCGTCGGGGTCAGACCGGAACCATACACTTTGCAATTCAAAGTGTATGGTTCCGGTCTGACCCCGACGCGACCCAGCAGCCGACATCCACGTGACGGCTCAGCCGGCTGGCGTCAATCTTGACGGCGCCTTGACGATCAGCAACCCCGATACAGCTCAGCAAATTGCACTGATCGGAGGCGTTCAAGATGCCAGCAGCAGCACGATCGACGTAATTTTCGTGGGCACGATGAATTGGAGCGCGAACGGGACCATCAGTGGGCTGCGAGGTTTCTCGGAACCGCCATATTGGGCAAATCGGGCAGGCGGCACCCCAGCCGACATTAACACAGCGCTCGTTGGAAACGGTGCGACTCCATTTACCGGCGCGCATGAGATCGGCCATATCTTGACAAACGCTGGGCATTACACGGGAACCGACCCGGTGACCGGCATCACGACGGACAACGACCTGATGAGGAACGGCACCAGCAGTGTAGATACGGTCGGAGCGACAAAGCGGTTGACGGACGCGCAGATAACGGCCGCTCGGGGTTCGGGGCTCGTGCAGCAGACGCCTACGTTCCCCCCGCCACAAGACAGCGATGATGGATTGACGGCCAACGCAATAGCCGCGCCGCTTGTTTATGCCGAATTCCCTGCAGGATTGTGGCTGCCGTCGGCGGACGCCAACTCCGACAGCACGGCGATCGAAGTTCCTCTGCAAAGTATTATCTCGATCACTCCCGAAACGGTCTCTCTGGCGACGTGGGAAGACTTTGTCGTTCAGAATCTGCTGGCCGAAGACCAAGAAAAGCTGCCCTGGTCCCAGCCGGAAGAAAGTCGCGAACCGGCTCGGATTGCAGCGGCAGTACCCTGGAAAGATCCCGTCGACTTCAGCGGCGCCAACGTTCTTGATCCCGACCGCGTTGATGCTATAATTGGCTGTTGGGACCCGACGTCGGTGCGTTTCGGGCCGCGACAGCCCTCGGATCGGGTCCGCTAGGCGGCCGCAAATCGCTGCATCGCGATAGAGAAGGGGCAAATCCAATGACTCGACCAATGCGGGTTACGATTGCGTGCGTGGCAACAGTTCTGGCAGGGATAGGAGGTTTGATTATGACGACCCATTGCGTCACCGGTGCCGGCGGCGGTGACAAGCCGCTGCTGAAACAATACCACGGCAAGGTCGAAATTCCCGACGATCTCTACAGGACTTACGAGCGGTTTGCTAAAGCCCTGAAAGCCGGTGACCGTGGCGCATTGGAGACAATGTGCCTGCCGAGATCCGTGCAGATTACCAACAACGTCACGACCGTGGGAATTCGAGGACCGCGGCTCGGATATAAACCTGCCATTCGCGACAAAGAAATTTCAGGCGCCGATTGCGTTTTGTGCCAGTGACAAAAAGGGAATCTTCGGGATCCGGACGGCCACCACGAACATTTGGTTCGTCGAAACTAGACACTCCGGATGGATGGCCTATAAGTATGACGATGCCAATTACGACGACCCCCCGACTGAGTAACCATTTCCTCATTCCCTCCAGGCGGTTTCGATGCTCGGAACCGTGCCGCGCGAGGTGAAAGAATACACAACTTTGCCTTCGTTGTTTTACGTGCGCGGGACTGGCTGTCTTCTGCTGTGCTGGTCCAGCGAGCTCTTGCAACCTGCATGGCGTAGTGATGAGTACAACAAAATGGTGGTTAATTGCCGCGAGATTTCATGAAATACGTGAGTCGCTTGCGTTTCATTGGTGCCCGGATGGCGGTCACCATTAATCGCACTTCATTGACTGACGTATCTTGTCCGACCGGCGCAACCGACAACAGTACGACCGAGGACCCCGGCAATTCCGGGTCCGGCCGGTAAACTGACACAACGTCGGGCAACGTCCACTCGATGGCCGTCACCGTCGAGACCAACGACGGCGGCGCGCTGGACGTCACCACCACGGACGCCTACGATGACGGCACGACCCAGACGGGCAACTCCATCACCGGCGACTACTCCTCCACCGGCGGCGGCCACACCCAGACGAGCGTCGCCCAGTCCGGCCAGGCCGATGGCGACAATTTCTCGCTGACGTCCACCGACGACGAGACCTACGGTACGACCGCCTCGGGCAACACCGTCACCGGCGACAGCAGCAGCACGCAGAGCGGCACCAGCAGCTACAGCATGACCAAGTCCGACACCTACAGCGACGGCAACGACAACGAAACCGTCACTCGCTACGGCACGGACAGGGAATATTGGGGTCAGGCCGCCGTTAGTCGTTCTGACATGATACACCATTCTTTCGTGATAGGGGTGTAGTTCCGCGTTTTTCGCGGGATTTCTGGGGTTAGAACAGTTTTAATTGGTTCGGATCGGCTGGTAGCGGACGTGGTAAACTGAGTTGAATGCGGCGAACCGATTCCTGGACTTCCACACGCGAAAGATCGGATTGGCGGATCACCAAGGGAAAGCCGGGCGCAGGTTGTTTCGCCGCAATGATGCCTTGCTGCGCGAGTCGATGCACGCTCATCGTGCTGATGCCCAGCGCCAGTGCGGCTTCCTCGCCCGTGAGTAATCCTTGCGACTGCTTCTGCTCGGCGTCGAACGGCGCGATGCCGTGCCCGTGGCGGAAACGTCGCACGGAGTCCGCAGTCCACGCGTTCGAGCCACAACGCACGCCATTGCGGTTGAGCGCTTTCGCCAGCCGCGCATCGTCGCACACCGCATGCAACGTGCCGATCACCAACGCCGCTTCCGCGGCATACCCGTGGCCACGACGGCCGACACGCGGAACGGTCAGCGGCGTATGGTGACCGCCTTTCCAGTGGATCCATAGCTCGACGGTGTCAGGCGACTCGCCCTGCTTGACGACCACTTCCTCGACTAACAGACGCACGATCTGTTTCTTGATCGTCACGTCGGTCTGCTCCGCGTCCCAGATCGTTTCCAAACGTTGGCTCAACGACATCAATCGGCCGACCTCCGCTTCGTTCAAAGGCATATCCTTTTGCTTCTGAAATTCCTCCAAACGCACACGGACCGCGGCCACCTGAGACAGGGCTGCATTCCACTGTTGTTCCAGTTCCGCGGCCACCAGCCGGTTCTCCGGCTCCACGCGATCGTATTGCCGACGAGCCCGTTCGGCTTCGTACTCGCGCTGCTTCAACTCCTCCGCCAGGCGTTGTTGCTGTTGCCGGTACTCCTGGTCGCCCAACTCGGCAGCACGCCGTGCCGCCTCGATGGCCGCCGGACGAAGAGCTTCCAGCAGCAGTTGCGCGAAAAGCGGATCGACCTGCCTTCCGGAAAGCGACAGGCGCTGCACGCCCTGTTCGCGTCCCCGCCATCCGTCGCGGCAAATATAACGCGGCCCTCCCGCGTAATCGTAATGCACCGCGAGCCGCCGCCCGCAACGGCCACAACGCAACAGCCCGCCCAACAATGCCGTACCGTACTGCGGGGCCGCCTGCGAAGCGTCGCCTTTCATCGTCGCGTTCCCTTGGATCTTGAGCAGGTTCCGTTCGTATTGCTCCCAACTAATATACGCGGGGAAGCGGCCCTTTTCCACCACCTCCCATTGCCTAGACGGGACCAACTGCCGTCGTCGCACCAACTCGCCGTCCTCGCAGCGGCGGACGACGGTTTGCGTGCGACCGAGCACGTAGGCTCCCGTGTAGGCCGGATTCTTCAACATCCAGAGCAAACGGCTGTAATTGGCCGGCAACCACTGAACGCGATACGGGTCGTCGCCGTGGGCCGCGTAGGGCAGCGGCTCCTCGTCCTCGAGATACCACTGGCAGAGTTTCATCACGCTGGGCATCTGCTCGAATTTCTGGAACATCCGATCGAGACTATGTTGCACGCGCCGGTCGGGGTGCTTGGCGAGTCCCTGGCCGCGGACTTCGACGTAGCCCGTGGCAATGTTCGTAAAGATCTCCGCGCACTTGGCCTTTTCCCACCAACACTCCTGCATGCGTTTCCGCAGCAGCCCCAGTTCATACTCGGCCAACACGCCCTGAATGCCAAGGAGAACGTGATCGTGGGGATCGTTGGCGTCGTAGACTTTCTGTTCGTCCGCCAGCAGGACAGCGGCGAAGATGCAGTCGCGGAGCAGCAGTTGCCAGGCCGCGTTGTCGCGTGCCCAGCGGGAAACCTCGACGGCCAGGATGATCCCCACGCGCCCTTCCACGACCTTCTCGGCCAATTCGCGGTAGGCCTGTCGGCCATGCGTGGAACTGGCCGTTCGCGCGTGATCTTCCTCCAGGACGAGGATCCTATCCTCGGGCCATCCCAGCTCGCGGGCCCGTTCCTTGAGGGCGCGTTGCCGCGGCCGGCTCTCTTGGTTGTTGCGGACTTGGGTGGGACTGCTTTGTCGCACGTAGACAACCGCGAGCCGTTGAAGATGATGGGCTTTGATCTTGTCGTTCATGTCGAATATCCTTTCTTCAGGGGACGCTCGTCCGCGGTGCCGCGAGCAGTCTGTTGGTGATATTGCAGCACGAGCAGGGCCAGGCACTGCAAGACTTGCTCTTGTGTGGCTTGATCCAGGCTATTCCATATATCAGGTTGTTCCTGGAATAGCGGAAAGCCATCGAAGGGGGAACGTGGTTGGTTCATGGAAAATCTCCTGAGGCGTGAGGAAACGAAGTCCACATGTTCAGGAGTTTAGTTTGGGCGGCGGGTCGTGTTGGTCAAGAGATGCCAACAACGCGTCCAGTTGGCGCAACGCCTGCTCGGAAACGAACGGCTGCCAACCGAAGGTGAGAAGCGCAAGGCGCGTCGGCTCGGTCATCCAGGCGGGCAAGCATTGCCGATCTTGGGATGTCTCGACGAGCAGTTGACCTTTCCGCCCTTTGGCATCGCACTGAACGGCGCGCACTTCTTGGTCGAAAAGTGGGTGGAAGGGATATACGACCTTGACAGTGCCCAGGTGGCGGGTACCGGCCTTTACGATGCCCGGATAGCAGGCATCATCCGACAGCGACTTTAGTCGTTCGGACACAAGGGTCAGACCTTAAAATTTAACTTTCGGCCTTGCCGAACGAGAAAAGTGACATCCACCTATCCTAGGCATGATTGGGAGAGGTAGGACGTCGAAGACCTGAGACGGTGACAGCCGCGAAATATAGGAATTCTTGGATGACAAGTATGTATCGGAGCAGGGAGAACGTGATAATCGTTATGGCGGGACGTCCGCCGTCAGAGCCAGTCCACTTTGCCCTCGCCCCCGGTCCCTCTCCGGCGACAATGAGTACACGGTGCCCGCGGCGAGGGGAGCCAACGCAATCTTCCCTCAGCCCCTGCCCCCCTCCCGCAAGCGGCGGAGGGGAGCCGGACGGCCCCGAGCCTGCGCCGCAACAAGCGTTTCCGCCCCTCGCGACGGAGGCATCGAATCTCTTCCAGTCGGTAGTCGCCTTCGTGGGCGACGGCTGCGGCATCGTGGACGACGTGCGGTACCGCCAGCGCCTGGAAATCTGCCGCGCCTGCGATCGCCGCAGCGGCAACCGCTGCGCGGCCTGCGGCTGTTGGATCAACGTCAAGGCCCGCGGACGCGTGTTCCGTTGCCCAATCGGCCACTGGCAGTAGAGACGGATGAGGGATGAAGGATGACAGCGCCCCGGCCGGGCCGATCGTCCAGACAATCGACAACGCCGGCGTTATCACGCAGACCCAGTCCGACCTTGCCGGCCGCACGATGAGTACGATCCAGAATTACGTGGCCGCCGGATTGGACTGCAACGGCCTGCCCATCGCAACCGACACGGCCCAGGACGTGACCACGGGCTACCAGTACGACTTTGCCGGCCGTTTGGTCACGCAGACCGCCTACAATGCCAACGGGACGACCGTCGTGGCGGAGGCCACCAAGTACCTCTACGAGTCGCCCTTGGACGGCTCGCTGCAGACCAATGAGGTCGACCCGGACTCCACCGACGCGCCTGCCGCCGTGGCCGTGTCACTCACCCAGGCCAATGGTGTGGCCACCGCAACAACCACCGCTCCCAACAGCTATTTGCGCGGCGATTGGGTGCTCATCCAGGGCGCGGCCGATGCCGGGTACAACGGCTGGTTCCAGGTTTCAAGCGTGCTAAGCCCGACCAGCTTCACCTACGCCGTAGCGGACACGGCTTTGACGCCCGATTCGGGCACGGCCCAGGCCCTGGTGGCTTGGAACACCGTCACGAGCCTGACGTGGGACAACTCCAACGACACGGCCACGGTCAGCCTTTCGACCAACCCCTACACGAATGGGGAGTGGGTATCAATCCAAGGCGCGGAGCAATCGGAGTTCAACGGTTGGTTCAAGGTTGCCAACGCCACTTCGACTCAGTTCACGTTTGCCTTGTCTTCCGCGAGCGTCTCGACGGCCAGCGGCACGATCCGCGTGCGCCTCATGAACGACGAGACGCAGACGACCTACGACCTGGCCGGTGAGGTGCTGACCAGCACCGACCAGCGGGGGGTGACGCATGCCTACGCCTACAATAGCGATGGCCAACAGACCTCCGACGCCGTAACGAACTTCGGCAGCATCCCGAATGGAGCCGGGAAGACCGTCGCCGCGATCGTGACGGGCTACGACGACGTGGGCAACGTCCTGACGGTCACCAGCTACAACACGGCCGTCGCCTTGGATTGGGTTCCCGCCAACATCGTCAACCAGATTCAGTATGCCTATGACGGGTGGGGAAACGAGACTCGCGAGTGGCAGGCGCTGACGGGCGCGGTGGACACCGGCAGCACGCCCAGCGTACAATACCTGTATGACGACGGAGGCGTAGGCGGCGTGGCGGCCTACGTCCGCCTGACCGTGCAGAGTTATCCCAACGTCGGCGGCGTTTCCTACGGCTACGGCAATTCGGGCGCAGTGGACTACATCATGGGGCAGTTAGCCACGATCACCGATTCGACCGGCATCCTGCTCGCCCAGTACACGTACCTTGGCGCGGGCACGATCGCCAGTGAGGATCTCGAGCAGCCGCAGATCGAGCTCGACTATTCGGCCGGCAATTTCGCCGCCCTGGACCGCTTCGGCAACGTCCTGGACCAAGTGTGGGCCTCCAACGGCGGCAATTCGGGCAATCTCGCTACCCCCTTGGACGGCTACACCTACACGTACAACCGGTCTGGGAACCGCACCAGCCAAGAGAACCTCACCGACAACGTCTTGAGCGAGGTTTACACGTACGACAATCTCGATCGTCTCACCTCCGCGGAGCGGGCGCGGTTTCCGACGGCGCGATCGTGGGAACGCCCAGCGACACCCAGACCTGGACGCTGGACAGCCTGGGAAATTTCACTAACTCCAGCGACAACACCTCCACTCAGGCGCGCAGTGTGGACCCGGCCAACGAGATCCAGTCGATCAGCGGCGCGGCGACGCCGGTTTACGACTTGGCCGGCAACATGACTACGACGCCCGATCCGCAGCCGGGCGCCGAGGGCACGCCCTTGACGTGCGTCTACGACGCCTGGGATCGGCTGGTCGAGGTCTCCAATTCCAGCGGAGAGTTGGCAAGTTACCAGTACGACGGGACCGGCCGCCGGATCGTGGAGTTCATAAATTTCACTGGCAGTGTTGCAGGAACGGTGACGTACTCCTACTTCTCCGGACAGAACGCCATCGAGACCCGAACCGGATCGGCAGCATCCAGCCCCGAGTCATTGCCGGTTCAGTATCAATACGTCTTCTCTCCGCTTGGCGTGAAGACTCCGCTCGTGCGGGACACCTACGTTGACGGTGAGATTTCTTCGAACGACCGCCTCTATTACTTGACGGACGCCAACACGAACGTGACAGCGGTAGTGGGGTTGTCAGGCAGCACATGGCAGGTTCAGGAGCGGTACGCTTATGACCCGTATGGTGCCGTGACGATGTACGACGGCACCGTTAGCACAAGCGGGCACTGGGTCGATCCGCACACGGTTTCGAGCGTAGGCAACACGACGCTCTACGCCAGCATGGTCCTCGACCCGGTGACGGGGCTCTACAACGACGAGGCGAGGTGGTACAGCACGGCGGTCAGCGGGTTCATTAGCACCGATCCGGCGCAGGCGGATGAGAATACCTACCGGTATTGCGGGAACATGCCGACGCAGGCGATTGATCCGAGCGGTGAATTTGCGATCACGATTGATTTTAATGCATTTATACCGAGTCACCTGGGCACACCACTGAGCAACGCGAGTCAAGTGCAATTGGCGAACGACGATTCGTCGGTGCCGACTGGGGTGAGGTGGTTCCCTGGACCCTTTGGGTACTATTATGAAACGGACACTCGCGATCAGGCGGGGACGCCAGGCACGTCTCGAATCCACATGACAGGCACGTTCGATTCGGCCGAGATTGGTGATCTCAAACGGCAGCAACTCGCAGGCCGCTTTATGCAGCCGTAGCATGCTGTGCATCTTTGCCATATAGACGCGACTGTTCTGTCGTAACACGGTAGGTGATGAACTGATCCCAGAGGTCGTTGAGGTAGATGGCTCGCAGCGAGAGGATTGCTTGAGCCCCTTCCAACTCCCAACGCATCCCGGCGCACTCCATGCGGTCCTTCACCAGGTGCTTGCAGGCGCCTTCCGCCACGCCACTGGCAATCGGGTAGCCTGCCGCCAAGTATTCGTCATAGCGCATGTGTTCCTGGTTGTTTTCATAGTACGTAATCGCGGACTCCACGGTGGTCTTGTTCGCCCCCTTCAGCTTGTAGGCCTTCACCAAGGGACGGAGGTTGCGCAGCACGTAACCGACCTTGCCTTGCAGCAGCATGCGCAGATGATGCGTCACGAATTCTCCCGCCTCCGCACTCTCCTCCGCATACAGGCAATGGGCCACCTCCCAGAGCCGTTTCAACGCGTGGAACAGGTCCAGAATCCATATGGCCTCGGGAAACCATTCTGCCGCCAACTTCCACAACTGGCGTTCCCCATCCATGACACAGATGCACGGCTTCTTGTTTGCCGGGTCCCGCCGACAACACTCCATAAGAATCTCGAAGAACAACATCGGTGCGGCGGCCAACACCTCCCCTTCCTTAAACCGGGTCATCTCTGCCCACACATGCTTGTGTTGCGGTTCGGGCCGCTCCCGGGCACGCTTTCGCCGACGCACCTCGTCGATCACGTCTTCGGCAGTACGAGGGAAGCGGGCTTGGGTGTAAACCGATCCCACATACGCCATCTGTTTTTTCCCGGGCGCTCCCCGCTGCTTTTCTCTTGCCCCGCCAAACGCTCGACCGGAGGCGAAGAAGGCGCCTCTTCCTCGACAGCCGTGATTCCTGCCGTTTCCGCGCCTGCGGCATTTCCTCCCTTTTCTCCCACCCCAGCTTCAGACTCTGCTCGCAACCGCGCCGCCAACGTCCGCCGCATGGGCACACCCTTGCCATCGGCCGTTATCACCAGCAGTTCCTCCTCTTCTTCGGCAGGAGGAACCGCTTCGCCGCGAAAGTCGTCCACGTACTGCGACATCTCGCGACTCATGTGCTCCGCCGTGCGAACACTCACCGTGGTCCCCAACCAGGCACGGAGCGACTCCACCGATCCCCCAAAGGCGTCCTGGATGCACAACCGCTGCAACCAGTCCTCCAGCACATAGGAATTCTCTCCAGCGGGCAATCCCAAGGTCGCGTCCAGGGGCGACCATCCAATCGCTTGGCCTTCCCGAGTCCCGTAGACTCGGCGGCCGATCAGCAATTCCCCGAAAATCGACAAGTACCGCTTCTCATGCGGCTCGGGCAGGCGCGCCAACGTCTCCCCTTCCCGTTCTACGGTCTCTCCCCGATCCCCATCCCCATGGGCCTCCACGAAGGACCGTAAAAACTCCAGGCACATGGTCATAGCTCGCGGAAACATCCCGCGTTCCACTTCGTCGAGGCGTCGCCCTTCGCTCAGCGCTTGCTTCAAAAACTCGTGCATCCGCTCAAATTGCTCTTGGGCCTTGAAAATATCCAGTTCTTTTGTTGAAATCATAGTTGGACCTCTGCTAGCAGAATTTGTGGAAACATGAATTACTCACCTGTTAGCATGAGGTCTTTTTCTTCTGCTATCAAGCCCTCCTCCCCCGCCGTAAGTCCTTGTCCTACAATGCTCTTAGCGCTAGAGGAAGGCGAGTCACTGCCTCTCAAACAACGGGGGAACGATATCTTTAGTGCTGTGTCGGACTACACGTACCAAATTACTGCCGCCCGCATGGGCGATCTGTTGTCCTATGATGTAGGCTCGTTAAAACAGGGCAAGGCGGACGATGTTGTGACTGAAAAGGACTATGATGAGACGAGTTGTTATAGCGCGATAAACGTTAGCGCGTCAGCCGCTGACCCGTTAGTTACGTTCCTTTGGATTCCCGTGGCGCCGAGTATTTCCGAGAAACTGGTCGTCGGGGCTAGACGCGATCGCGATGGGGGAGTTACTCTAACGATGTGGGGAACTCATAGTGAGTTTCCCAGCTACGAACTGCTTGTAGACCAACAACTCGTCATGGGATACAACACTACTGCCGCATTATCCTTCAGGAATCTCGTTTCTCCGATGCCGTTTGGCAAGTACGAGGTCAAGATAGGCTCTGACGGCAAGATCAGCAGTGTTTCGAGCGGTCCTCCCGTCGATATTCTAGGGGGAGAGACACATTAGTTCGTCGATTAGCTACGGCAACCTGGATATGCGACTCTGCCTAACCAAAACCCCAGAATCGCCGTAGTGAATATGCGTGCTACGTACAAACGAGCCGCTCACTTCACGCAGCTTGTACGATTCGCTATGCGGAAACATGTAATAGTCTTTGGTATTTCTATAATGGCAGTCGCTCTTATCGCGTCTTGGTTTGTACCGACGGGAACTTTGCGAGTTCTTTTCCCTTTAGACTACTGGGTCGAATTCGTGATTCCGGATGGTTTTAGCGGTGAGATAGTCGTCGACGAAGACTCGGCGTGTGGGGTCGATCCAAGCGTTCAATCTTGCCGTATTTACACCTATCATGTTCCATCGAGCGGGAAACTGCTTGTCCGAAGTTTTGCACTCCTCAACCGAGTTCACTTTTCTATTGCGCGATATGAAAATGGTGAGGCGATAGCGACTGGTAGCAGAGGGGGAATTGGGATTGGCGCGACTGCACCTCAGCAGAAGCAACTTTTCTATGTGGGATCGATCGCTAGAGCAAACGCCAAGCACGAACAATTCATGTAGCGATTCACGTAGTGACAGAGCGTGGTCAAATGGCCACTGACATGATAGAGGAAGTTAAGCGGTGAGAGCGCCGTCAGGGGCCGGACGGCAGGAGCGAAGGCGGCGAAGTACCGGAGAGATAGGCTTGGACAGAGTCAAGCAAGAACTGAAACACCGCGCAACCCTGTTGGGCACAGGTGGCAATTGCTGTCCAGATCCGTTCGCACCATCGGCGCCCTTTCTCGCTGCGTGTTCCTTGGGTGATGTGCCGGTCGATCACCACAAAACGCATCGCTTGTTCCGCCAGATTGTTGGTTGGGGCGATGCCGGGTGTCGTAATGAAGCGGAAATAGGCTTCCCCGTGTTCGCGGAAGCGTTTGGCCATGTTACGGGCATGTTTCGTGTCCGGCACGCCGGTCAGGGCTGTCCTCAACACGTGTTGACGAGCGGCAGCCAATGCCTGCTGAAAGCCCGCCGCAGTCATTGTTCCGCGGCCGTGGATTACGGCAAACAGGCCGCGCAGCGCATCGCGCAACCGTTGGCCATAAGCCTGGTCCTCACGGCGGGGCAGAGTCAGCAGGAATTTCACATCGCGGATCAGATGGGCCATGCAGAACTGAACCAGCACGCCGAACTCTCGCATGTACTTGCGGTAGGCGCTGAAATAATCGCAGCCCAACACGCCGTTGAACTCCTCGCCCAACACCTCCACCAGCACCTTCGAGCCACGCGACTTGTCGATACGGAACAACGTGTAGAGCGCGGCGCGGAAGCACCAAGTCCAGAATCTTTCGCCGTTTTCCTTATGCCCCGTCTCATCGATGTTCAGCACGGCCTCGTCGGGCAGCCGCACGAACAACTCCGCATAGGAGGGGGCCAACGCCTCGCTCACCTTGTCGATCAACTTGGCCAAGTAGCCGCGGGAGACGTTCACCCGCACCACGTCGCGAAGGAACTTCCGGATGGTGGAGAAGGAGGCGTGGCAGACACCCTTCATGAAGGCCACCAGGGCCGTCATTCGTGGGCCTAAAAGGCCCGCCTTCCGCACCGCTTCGGGCAGGGACGCTGCATGGAGTTTCCCACAGCGATTGCACCAATAAGCCAACGCTTGGTGTTCGCTGACGATGGTCGGGGTGGCGACGATTTCCACCTCCTGTTGCACCTCGGCCGCATACGGGGAAGGGCGGAGTGAGCCGCCGCAATCGGGGCAACAATCGAGCGTATAGGTCACGAGGTTATCGATGGCCTCGTCGGGAAACGGCGTCCGCAGGTGTTGTTCATGGCCCGGCTGTCCGCCACGATTGCGTTTTTTACCGTCCTTGCGCGGAGGCTTGGGCGGCTTGACGATATCACTGGAAGGCGGCTTAGAGGAAGTGGACGAGTTCTTGCGGGCCGCCGCCAACCGGCGTTTGAGTTGCTCGTTTTCCTGCTGCAGACGTACGTTCTCTTCTTCCAGCAGCCCAAGCCGAGCGGATGCCGCAGCCAGCTTTGCTTCCGCCGCAGCCAGTTTCTCCTCCATCGCGGCAAGGCAACGCGCCAGCGACTTGCTTTCAGAACCCGGGCTAGTTCTTGACAGGATCATGGGGCGGTACGATACCAACCTCACGCGATCCGAACAAGATCAAGAGGTGGCCGTGCCCCGAGAATCCCTGCAAACCCAGGATCTCCAAAATGCCGGGGCTGGCTCGTTACAGTCGTCCGTTTATCACCCCGTCATACGGCTACTATAACTGTGACTGTGAGCCTGTGAATGGCTACCAATTCATAATGTTTGTTGGCACAATTAGTGACTATCACATGCTTCGAAAACAATTGGGCTTCGGAGAGTGAAAAGGGCAGAGTCGAGAGGTGGCGCGGTGGGTTAGGCTTCGGTATAATTCCGTGTCGGGGTCACCGAGGCGTCCCGCTCCCTCACTTTTTGCACGCCCGCGCCAGCGGGTTCCTGGCGCGGGCGTTTGGGACCTGGAAAAGGGGTCGGGAGTCTTTGATCTTGACTGGTTCGCTCGCTTTCGTGGCTAGCTGACCAACCTTCTTCACCATCCGCGCGAGGCGGATGGGGTCGTTCCGAGACTTGTGCGGGGGGAATAAAGGGTAGAGTCGAGAGGTGGCGCGGTGGGTTAGGCTTCGGCATAATTCCGTGTCGGGGTTTCCCCTTCCGTGTCTCATTATCCGCATGCCGTGCTCCGTTTCCACCTCCCGCTCATCGAACCGGACGGGCGGATTTACCGCATCCGGCTCTCGGACAAGGTTCATGGTTTCGCCCACGAGTAGCGACGGGGAAGTTTCTTGATGTTCAGCAACCCAAGCTCGCGCTCCAGATAGCTGTCGGGATACTCGCTATATCCTTCCCCCACCAAGCTGAACTTTCGCCGTAGCCACCGACGAACCCGGCGGCAAGCGTGCCAATGCACAATCGAGAACGCCGAGGTGTAGGTTCCGTAGCAGAAGTAATTGGCCCACCCGCGTAACACCTGATTGACCTGGTAGACCATCGCTTCCGGCCGAATGAACGTCGGCAGCCTGCCGACCAACTCGTTGAGCTGGCGGCAGACCCCGAGCACCTTCTTGCCCGCCGGTCGCGCGCCGATATAGGCCCCGCCCGTTCGTCGGGAATACATCCGGCCGAACGTATACTCAAGGAAGTTGAACGATCCGGCAGGCACGCGGTCAGACCGACCCCAAGCAGACCCAGCGTGCGACCCGATGTAACGGTCTAGTACGCGCCGATGTTCGGCTTGCTCGGGTCGCTCCAGGCGGTGCCGCGTTGGTCCTCCGTCGGGACGTCGCTGTCGGAGGTCGTTCCGGCTTGCAGCGCCGCGCTGCCCGCGAGGAGGGCCATCGTCTGCGTCGGCCCCCCGTTGGCGGCCAGCGCTCCCAATTTCGGGTTCAGCGGCTTGGCGAAGGTGCCCACCAGCGTTCCCACGGTGAAGCCGGTGCTGCCGTCGGAGATGCCGATCAGGTCGAAGCCCGCCTCGATCTCGGTGAACGCCCCGTAGACGTCGTACCCAACGGCGGCCGACGAAGCGGTGTTGGTGGCGATGAGCGTGTTCACCAGGTTGATCGCGCCGCCGGAGGCGTCATACACGCCGCCGCCGACGGCCGCCTTGTTGCTCGCGATGGTAACGTTCACCAATTTGACGGTGCTCAAGTCATCGACGTACAGGCCGCCGCCGTCATAGACCGCGGTGTTGCCGGAAAGCGTGTCGTCGATCAGCTTCACGGGGTTGGCGCTCGCGCCGCTGGAGGCGATAAAGACGCCGCCGCCGCTGTCCCGCGCAGTGTTGGAAGCAAAGGTATCGCCGGCGAGCGTGGCCTGGCCCGTGCCCGCCACTGCCATCCAGAGACCGCCGCCAACGTAGCCGCCTCCGTTGCCCGAGAAGGTGTTCTGCGAGATCGACACGCTGTTGGTCCTAGAGGCGGCGCTCAGGTACAGGCCACCGCCCGATTGGTGGCTGATGGAATTGGAACTGATGGTGTTGCCGGAAACCGTCGCGGTGAGAGCCGTGTATTGGTCGGCGGACACGTACAGGCCGCCGCCGCCGTCGCCGGCCGAGTTGCCGGTCACGGTATTCCCGCTGATCGTCAGCGCGACGCGTATCGTCTCCGCGGCGTCAGAGAGTGCCTCGAAGCACACTCCACCTCCGGGTGATTGCGGACCTTGGGCAATATTCCCCTGGATGGTGTTGTTCGTCAAGGAGAACGTGCCGGATGTATAGGTCGAGATGAGCAGCCCCCCACCCGGGCTGAAGGTGGCAGTATTCTTGCTGAAGGTGCTGCTACTGACGGTCAAGGTCGTGAAGTCCGCGAAGGATGCGCCGCCGCCACCTTGGCCGGCGGTGTTGCTGGAGAATGTGCTGCCGGAGATCGACACCGACGCACTGCTTCCATATGGGCCGTAAGCGATGAGTCCACCGCCCTCATAGCCGGCCGTGTTCGTGGTGAAGGTGCTGGTACTGACGGTCAAGGTCGGGTAGGCGTCGATCTCCGCGCCCCACCCTCGTAGCCGGCGGTGTTGCCGGAGAACGTGCTGGTCGTGATCGACGCCGTCCCGCTGCTGGAGTTGTAGCTGCCCTCGGCCTCGAGTCCGCCGCCCTCATAGTGGGCCGTGTTGCCAGTGAAGGTGTTGCCGCTGACGGTCAAGTTCGTGTAGTCCTCGATCAATGCGCCCCAGCGTTATTGGCGGCGGTGTTGCTGGAGAACGTGCTGTTGGTGATCGACGCCGACCCGCTGCCCGTTCCATTCGCCAAAAGACCGCCCCCCACCACGCCCGTGTTCTTGGTGAAGGTGGTCCCATTGACGGTGAGAGAGCTAAAGCCGTCGGCTTCCGCGCCTCCGGCTCCCGTGCCATCATCGTATCCGCTTGGGTTGCCCACGGCGTAGTTGCTGGTGAAGGTGCTGGTACCGATCGTCATTGTCGTAGTGTTGGTCGCGGCAGTGTTCAGGCTGGCGTACAGACCGCCGCCGTCGCCGCCGGTCGTGGAATTGTCGCCGGCAACGTTGCCCGTAAAGGTGCTGCCGCTGATGGTCGCACCGCCGGCGAGCGCCTGGAACGTGTGGGCCAAGACGTATATGCCGCCGCCGTTGTTGGCGGCGATGTTGCCGGTGAACTTCGTGCCGGTGACGCTCAGCGCCAGCGTGACGGCGTCCGTTCCCTCATCGGCCACGGCCGCGCCGTTGGCGTCCGCCAGGTTCTGGCTGAAGGTATCGGTGGAAAGTGTCAGGCTGTTGGCGGCATCGACAAACACGCCGCCCCCGTCTTGGACAGCGCGATTCTTCTGGATGGTGACCTTGGACAACGTCAGGCTGCCGCCGGTCCCGGTCATGGAGATTGCCCCGCCATTGCCCGTGACTCGTCCGTCCTGCAACGTCACGCCCTCGACCGTCACCTTGACTCCACCGCTGGAGGGCGCGATGTTCAGCACGCGGCCCGTCCCGTTGCCGTCGATGATGAAGCTCCCGGTGGACGCCGGCTGGATGGTCATGTTGCCCGTGATGTACAGGTCGGTCGTCGTGTCTGCCGGGGCCGTGTTGGGGACCGTGAGTTTGTAAGTGCCGGCTTTCTCGAGCGTGACCGTTGCCGTTCCGCCCGGGTTGGCCGCCGCCCATTGGTCGGCCGCATCGACGGCCTGCCGCAGCGACAACTGTCCGGGCACGGAAGTCGACAGGTCGGTCAGCGTGGTGACCAGGAAGGTGCTCCCGGAGAGGAGCGACCGGTCCTCCAGGATTTCTACCCGGGGACGGAAGGACCGCTCGCACCGCGCCTTGGAGCGACCTTTCCTGAGTGGAAGAGGGGACGCACTGCCATGAAGCTGCCGCAAAACCTTGAACCATAAAGCACGCATCGTATAGACCCTTTGCTTTGCAACAAGAGCACGAAACAGTGGATGAAAACGCCAAGAAAAAAGGTAGCCGCTCAACCCCTGGCGAACACCGAGGAGTCGGAACGGTACGACGGCTATTCTGTTTTGCCCCTGCGGAAAAGTAAAGCCGCCCCGCAAGAATTTCCAAATTCTTGGTCAAGCCCCCAAAAACTATCTCTCAGGTCGGGTATGGGAGGCATTTTCACCCCGCGGAGGGGGATGTGGTGAGGGACGGCAGCGAAGCCAGGGCCAAAGGGCCTGATCCGTCCGGCACGGCCGTTCGTATCCAACCGGCCAGACCCTCCCCAGGTTTAGGCTTCCTTAAAACACCCCACCTTATATTGTCAACTACATCAGTCAATAAACGGCCATTCCTTATTGCCTATTGACATTTAATTTTGGGGGATTAAATTATCAGGAATGGCAATCGGCAGGAAGTCCATCGCTCGGCGACGGTATCGGCCCAACGGCGTTCTATTTCCTGCCGACTGCCACAGTTGCCCTATAGGCCCCAAGTGGCGTCAGAACGCCCGGAGGCAGCGCCCCGCAGCCGACATGTCGCTGGTTTGTAACCAGTGGGCGTCCTCGGACTGCACTTCTGAAAAAATCGGCTCTGATCGAAGGGCTGCTCCACGCGGCGCGGTGGAGATTCTCTGGCTAGACCCAGGGTCTGACGACCTTCGCTCGGAATCCGTTGCAGCGGAAGTTGTGGGCGTTTGGATTCGTCATTTGCCAATCAAAATCGCAGTCATCGGCCTGCCACTGACGGGTTCGGAAGCAGGACGATGAGCAGCTTGAGCTAGCACATCGAGCAGCCCTGATGCCGTATCCGCAATCTCATGCTTGACACCACTCCACTCCCGATTTGTCCTACCGACAGTTGCACTCAGTAGGCGCAATAACTATTGTTTGGGGGGCTCGTACATGAGCCGCAAACTATGGAGCCTGTGGACCGCGCGAAGAGACAAGACGTCGCCGCGGGCGCCCATTCGCTTGGCCGCCTTCGGGCAGCGACCCTTGCACGTCGAACCGCTGGAAGATCGGCGGCTGTTGGATGCCGGCCTGAACTTCACGCATATCATCTACCAACCCCCGGCGAGCGCTGCTTTGTCAGGAGGCATCGCGCCGGCCGCTGCGCCGTTGAACTCTTCGGCCCCCGTCGGCTTGACCCCCACACAGATCCGCACGGCCTACGGCGTCAACCTGCTCACGCCGGGCTCGATTACCGGCGACGGCACCGGGCAGACAATTGCCATCATCGACGCCTACGACGACCCGGCCCTGGTCAGCAGCACCAGTCCCAGTTTTTCCAGCAGCGACCTGCACAAGTTCGACTTGCAGTTCGGCCTGGCCGACCCTCCGAGTTTCACCAAGCTCGATGAGAACGGCGGCACGAATTACCCGGCCGCCTCGGGTTCCTCGGGTTGGTCGGTTGAGGAATCGTTGGACGTTGAGTGGGCCCATGCCCTGGCGCCAGGGGCCAAGATCGTGCTGATCGAGGCCAACAGCACTAGTTTTGCGGACCTGCTGACGACGGCGGTCAACACGGCACGGAATCTCGCCGGCGTGTCGGTCGTCTCCATGAGTTACGGCAGCGACGAGTTTTCGGGCGAGACTTCCTATGACGCGAACTTCACCACGCCCAGCGGTCACCAGGGCATGACCTTCGTGGCCGCCAGCGGCGACGACGGGGCTCCGGGCGGCTACCCGGCCTATTCGCCCAACGTTGTGGCCGTGGGCGGCACCACCTTGACCCTCAGCGGCAGCAACTACAGTCAGCGAAAGCGGCTGGAGTGGCAGCGGCGGCGGCCAGAGCGTCTACGAGAGCAAGCCGAGTTACCAGAACTCCGTGCAAACCTCCAGTTATCGCCAGATCCCCGATGTGGCCTTCGACGCCGATCCCAACTCGGGCGTGGCCGTCTACGACTCCTACGACTACGGCAGCAGCAGTCCCTGGGTGCAAGTGGGGGGCACCAGCGTCGCCGCGCCCTGTTGGGCCGGCCTGCTGGCAATCACCAACCAGCTCCGCGTAGCGCAAGGCCTGGGCACCCTGGACGGCGCCTCACAGATCTTACCCAAGCTCTACGCCTTGCCCGCCGGCGACTTCCACGACATCACGACCGGCAGCAACGGATACGCGGCGGGGCCCGGCTATGATCTGGTGACCGGGCGCGGCACTCCTCTGGCCAGCCGGCTGGTTCCCGACCTAGCGTCTTATCCGCTTCCCGACTTAAGCGTCGCCATGATCCGCAACGGCACGTTCAAACAGGGCGATACGGGCGACACCTACACCATCGCCGTGAGCAACGTGGGGACGGGCCCCACCAGCGGCACGGTAAGCCTCGTGGATACTTTGCCCGCCGGTCTCACGGCTACGGCCATGAGCGGCACGGGCTGGACTGTGAATCTCTCCACGCTGACGGCCACGCGCAGCGATGCCCTGGCCGCCGGCGGCAGCTACCCGGCGATCACGCTGACAGTCAACGTGGCGACCAATGCCCCGTCCGGTGTGGCCAATACGGCCACCGTCTCCGGCGGCGGTGAAATCAACACCGCCAATGACACCGCCAGCGACGTGGCTGGCGTCGTCCCGGCGGCGGCTTTTATGGTCGCTTTGAGCGATAGCGGCAATTTCAAGGAAGGCGACGTAGGTGACTCCTATACGATCGCGGTATCGAACCTCGGTTTTGGGTCGACGACCGGCACGGTGAGCGTGGTCGATACGCTCCCGGCAGGCCTGACCGCCACGGCTATGAGCGGCCCAGGCTGGAACGTGAACCTCGCCACCATGACGGCCACCCGCAGCGACCCGCTGGCCGCCGGCAGCAGTTATTCTCCCTTGACGGTGACGGTCAACGTGGCTGCCAACGCCGCGGCCAGCGTGACCAACATGGCCACAGTCTCCGGTGGCGGAGCAGCCAACGCCACGGCCAGCGATGCGACCACGATCCAGCAGCCCGAACTGACGGTAGTCGCGACCCACAGCGGCACGTTCAGCCAGGGCGACTTCGGCGATGCCTACAGGATCACGGTATCCAACGTCGGGCTGTCGGCGACCAATGCCGCGGTGAGCGTGGTCGATACGCTTCCGGCGGGCCTGACGGTCACGGCCATCACGGGCTGCGGTTGGACGGTGAACCTCTCGACCCTCACGGCCACCCGCAACGACGTGCTGGCCGCTGGCAGTAGCTATCCCCCCTTGACTGTCACGGTCAACGTGGCCTCCAATGCGGCGGCCAGCGTGACCAACACGGCCACGGTTTCCGGCGGCGGAGCAGCCAATAGCACGGCCAACGACGCGACCACGATCCAGCAGCCCGACCTGGCCGTGGCCGCAACGCAGAGCGGCACGTTCAAACAGGGCGACGTCGGTGACCTGTACACGATTAGGGTGTCCAATGTCGGCCTCCTGGCGACGAGGAACACCGTAAGTCTGAGCGACAGCCTGCCCGCAGGCCTTACCGCCACGGCCATGACGGGCACAGGCTGGACCGTCAACCTTTCGACGCTGACGGCCACCCGCAGCGACCCGCTGGCCGCCGACGGCAGCTATCCGCCCGTGACCATTGCGGTCAACGTGGCCACGAACGCGGCGGCCAGCTTGACCAATACGGCCACGGTCTCCGGCGGCGGAGAAACCAACACCGCCAACGACACGGCCAGCGAAGTGACGACAATCACGCAAATGCCCGACCTGACCGTCGCCTCGACCCATAGCGGCACGTTCAAGCAAGGCGATACGGCCGATACCTACACAATCACGGTGACCAATGCGGGGCTTGGCCCCATCAGTGGCACAGTAAGCCTCGTGGATACTTTGCCCACCGGCCTGACGGCCACGGCCATGAGCGGCACGGGTTGGACCGTGAACCTCTCCACGCTCACGGCCACGCGCAGCGATGCCCTGGCCGCAGGAAGCAGTTATCCGGCGATCACGCTGACCGTCAGTGTGGCGGCCAACGCCCCAACCAGCCTGACCAATACGGCCACCGTCTCCGGCGGCGGAGAGGTGAGCACCGGAAACGACATCGCCACCGACGTGACCAGCATCCTCAACACCTCGGGACCGCCCTCGATCACCAGCGTCGCCCCGTCGCTCAGCGGCGGCGTGCTGGTGGCGGGCAGCACCACGACCTTGGCGATCAACTTCAGCAAGGCGGTGGTCGGCGGCGGCACGGCGGCCAATTACCAACTGCAATCGGCTGGGCCCGACGGCAAGTTGGGTACGGCCGACGACATTTTAGTGTCGCTGGCGGCCAGTTATTCCGGCGCCACGGCCACGCTCAGCTTCGCCGCCCTGACACCCGGCGTTTACCGCCTGACGGTCTTCGATACGATTACCGATACCTCGGGCAACAAGTTGGACGGCAACGGCGACGGCCTGCCCGGCGGCGATTTCATCCGCGATTTCGTGGTCGTTCCGGCGGCATCCAATCCGCTGTTTGGAACCATGTCGACCTTCAGTACGAGCGGCGGCGGCACCTATTCCTGCGTAGTGGCGGGCGATTTCAACGGCGACGGAAGACCGGACATCGCCGTTGCCAATGGCAGCAACGTCGTCGTGCTCTTGGCCAACAGTTCGGCCGGTTTCACGGCTGCCACGACGTACAGCTCGGGCGGATCGGATCCCTGTGCCATTGTGGCCGGAGACTTCAACGGCGACGGCAAGCTTGACCTCGCCGTGGCCAACTACAATAGCAACACCATCGGTGTACTTCTGGGCAACGGCAACGGTACGTTCGCTGCCGCCGTCACCTACGCTTCGGGCGGCTCAAATCCCGATTCGCTCGCGGTGGGCGACGTCAACGGCGACGGCAAGCAGGACATCGTCCTGACGAACAACTGGGGGGATAACGTCGGCGTGCTGCTGAACAACGGCAACGGCACCTTTGCCGCAGCGGCCACCTATAGTCTTTCCGGCTCGTTTCCCGATGGGATCGCCGTGGGCGACTTCAACGGCGACGGTCATCCCGACCTGGCCGTCGCGGTGAACTGGGGCAACGTCGACGTGCTGCTGAACAACGGCAACGGCATGTTCGGCAGCGCGGTGGTCTATGGCCCGAATACGTCCAATCCTTATTCCATTGTGGTGGGCGATTTCAACGGCGACGGCAAACTGGATCTGGCCGTGGCCAACAGCGGCAACGGCACCGTGAGCGTGCTGCTGGGCAACGGCAACGGCACGTTCGCCACCGACACGACCTACAGCACTGGCGGCACGACGCCCGAAGGCCTCGCCGTGGGCGACTTCAACCATGACAGCAAGCTCGATCTGGCCGTGGCCAACAGCGGCAGCAATACCGTGGGCGTGCTCCTGGGCAACGGCAACGGCACGTTCGCCGCCGCTACGACCTACGGCACCGGCGGCTCGGGCTCCAATTCGATCGCTGTTGCCGATTTCAATGGCGACGGCTATAGCGATCTGGCCGTGGTCAATCAGTCCAGCGGCACCGTCAGCGTGATGCCACGGATTTTCGTTCCCATCTCGGTCGTGCTGGCGTCGTCCGGCGGCTACAACTTCGATGTGCAGGAAACCGGCGACGGCGCTGGGCAACTCGTTCAGGGGACCTCCGACGCCTTCAACGGCATGAACCGGCTCCAGGTCGGCGGCACGGACTACGCGCCGACAGCGACTGCCGCGAGTCTCACCGACAACGGCCAATCGGTGCTGCTGCCCGCCGAGACCATGGCCGGGCTGGCGGTCTCGCGGGAGGTCACCGTCCCCGCCGCCGGCAACCAGGACTTCGCCCGCACCATCGACAGCTTCCAGAACACCAGCGCCAGCAGTATCACGACCACGGTGACCATCGTGGGCAACTTGGGCTCCGACACGGCCACGACGGTCTTCGCCACCTCCGACGGCACGGGCGTGGTCAGCCCCAACGACCAGTGGATCGGCACGGACGGCGGCAGTACGCCGGCCGTGATTTCCTATATCCATGGCCCCTCGGGTCTCCAGCCTGCCGCGGTGAGCCTTACCGGTGACAACATTACCTGGACATACAGTCTCACGGTCCCGGCCGGCGAGGCCGTCAGCCTGGCCACATTCACCATCCAGAGCATGAGCCCAGCTGCTGCCGTCGCCGAGGCCAACGCCATGGTTGGCGCCAACAGCTTCGGCGGCGAAGCGGGCTTGCTTCTGACACCCGCCACCGCAGGCTCGCTGGTGAACTTCAACTTTGGCCCGCTCTCGGTGACCGTGACATCGGTCGACGGCGGCATTCTGGCTGCGGGGAACAACTCCTTGACGGTCGCCTTCAACAAGCCGGTGCTCGGCACGGGCACGGTGGCGAATTACCGCTTGCAATCGGCCGGAGCCGACGGCCTTTTGGGCACCGCCGACGACACCACTATCCCCATAACCTCGGTCACCGCGGGCAACCCCGCCACGCTCAACTTCGGCACCCTGGCGGCGGGCATCTACCGACTAACGGTCTTCGACACCATTACGGACCTTTTGGGCAACCCGCTTGACGGCAACGGCCTGTCCGCTGGCAATTTCACCCGCGACTTCGTCGTGGCGCCGCAAGCCGCCAACGGCCTCTTCGGAACCGCGTCCACCTTCAGCAGCGGCAGCAGCCCGATGTATATGGCGGTGGGCGATTTCAACGGCGACGGGCAGAGCGACGTCGCCGTCGTCAACAACGGGAGCACCACGGTCAGCGTCTTCTTGAACAACGGCAACGGCACATTCGCCGCACCGCTGACCTATAGCACCGGCGGCTCGGATTCCCTGGGGATTGCGACCGGAGACTTCAACGGCGACGGCAAGCTCGACCTGGCGATCGCCAACTACAACAGCGGCACCGTGAGCGTGCTCTTGGGCAACGGCGACGGCACGTTCGCCGCCCCGCTGACCTACAGCTCGGGCGGCTCAAGTCCGTATGCGATTGCCGTGGCAGACTTCAACGGCGACGGCAAGCAGGACATCGCGGTGACGAATGACTGGAGCAACAACGTCGCCATCCTGATGGGCAATGGCAACGGCACGTTTGCCGCGCCGGTCACCTATAACGTCATCGGCTCGTTTCCGGTTGCCCTTGCCGTGGGCGATTTCAATGGCGACGGTCACCCCGACCTGGCCGTGGGGGTGGCCTGGGCCAACGTCGACGTGCTCCTGAACAACGGCAACGGCACGTTTGCACCGGCGGTGGCCTACGGGCCGAATACGAACGACCCGCAATCAATTGCGGTGGGGGATTTCAACGGCGACGGCAAGCTGGACCTAGCCGTGGCCAACCATGGCAACGCCACCGTCAGCGTGCTGCTGGGCAACGGCAATGGCACCTTCGCCACCGATACGACCTACGGCAGCGGCGGCACGTCGGCCAATTATGTGGCCGTGGGCGATTTCAACAAGGATGGCAAGCTCGATCTGGCCGTGGCCAACGGCGGCAGCAACAGCGTGGGCGTGCTGCTGGGCAACGGCAACGGCACCTTCGCCGCCGCCACGGCCTACAGCACGGTCGGCAGCACGCCCTATGGGGTCGCGGTCGCCGATTTCAACGGCGATGGCTACAGCGATTTGGCCGTGACCAACCAGTCCAGCGGTACCCTGGGCGTGCTGCTCCATGTTTTCACGCCCGCGTCGGTCACGCTGGCCTCGCCCGGCGGGTACAACTTCGACGTGCAGTACGGCGGTGACGGCACCGGCCAACTGGTCCAGGGGACTGCCAACGCCTTCGACGGCATGAACCGTCTCCGCGTCGGCGGCACGGACTACGCCCCGGCAGTGGCTGCCGCGAACTTCACGGACAGCGGCCAGTCGCTGCTTCTGCCCGCCGCAGACCTTGGCCGGCCTGACGGTCTCGCGGAAGGTCACTGTGCCCGCCGCCGGCGGCTCGGACTTCGCCCGCACCATCGACAGCTTCCAGAACACCACCGCCAACAGCATCACTACCACGGTAACCATCCTGGGCAACCTGGGCTCCGACGCGGGCACGACCGTCTTCGCCACCTCCGACGGGACGGGCGTGGTCAGCACCAACGACCAGTGGATCGGCACCGACGACGCCATGGATGACGGCGGCACCCCGGCCATGATCTCTTACATCGGTGGTCCGGCGGGTCTCAGGCCCACCTCGGTGAGTCTTAGCGGTGACAACCTTGTTTGGACGTACAGTCTCACGGTCCCCGCCGGTCAGACGGTCAGCCTGGCCACGTTCACGATTCAGAGCATGAGCCGGGCCGCCGCCATCGCCGAGGCCGACGCCCTGGTCAATGGCGGCGGATTCAGCCTGCAGGCCGCGTTGCTGTTGACCTCGTCGCAATTGGCCTCGCTTGCCAATTTTCAGTTCCCCGGCCCCACCGCCGTCCGGCTCTCGGCCACCAGCGTCAAAGAGAAGCAGGCCATCGGCACGGTTGTAGGCGTGCTCTCAAGCACCGATACCCAGTCCGGCGCCACGTATACCTACAGCCTGCCGCAGAACCCCGCCTACCCGGACAATGGCTCCTTTTCGATCAACGCCAACGGAGACCTGTGTACCGCCGCGGTGCTGAATTTCCAGGCCCAATCCACGTACACGATTCTCGTCCAGAGCACTGACCAGTACGGATACTGGTGTACGCAACCTTTCACGATCACGGTCAACGACATCACGCCGCCCAGCGTGGTTCTGGACGTGCCCGGCACGGCCGGGCCGACCGACGCCGCGAGCCTGGTCTTTACCGTGGTCTTTAGCGAGACGGTGCAGAACCTCGCTGCCGGCGACTTCCAGCTTACCGCGACGGCCACGGCCGCCGGCACGGTGACGAGCGTGTCCGCCGCCAGCGGCACGAGCTTTACGGTCACGGTTGGTTCGATCACCGGCAACGGCACGCTGCGGTTGGATCTGAAAGCTGGGACCACCATCGAGGACGCGGCGGGGAACGTGGCGTTGCCCTGTACCTCCGGCGGCACCGTCAACGTGGACCACGCCCCGCCGACGGTCCTTTCCGACACGCCCAGCCCGCCCAGCACGACGACCGGCAGCAACGTGGCATTCACCGTAGTCTTCAGTGAGACGGTGTACGCCGTCGACCTGGCCGACTTCCAGCTCACGTCGACCGGCACGGCCATCGGCACGTTGACCGCCCTTTCCACCTCTAGCGGCACAAGCTTCACCGTCAGCGTGGGGGGAATCGACGGGGCCGGCACCTTGCGACTGGACCTGAAATCGGCAAGCACGATTCTGGACACTGCCGGAAACGTGGCGAGCAGCTACGCCTCCGGCGACACGGTGACCGTCGTCGACACGCCGGCCGCCGTGACCTCGATCGCACCCAACAGCGCCGGTCCGACCAACGCCACGAGCCTGACCTACAGCGTCGTCTTCAGCAAGAACGTCCACAACGTCGCCACGAGCGATTTCCAGCTCACGGCGACCGGTACGGCCGCCGGGACGGTGACGGGCGTTTCTGCCGCCAGCGGGAGCAGCTTCACGGTCAGCGTGGGGTCGATCAGCGGCGACGGTACCCTGCGGCTCGATCTGGCGGCGAGCAACACCGTGCAAGACATCGCCGGCGCCGGCGTACCCGGCTACACCTCCGGCGGTACGACCGCGTTGGACCACACGCCGCCGGCGGTCCTCTCCGACGCGCCGAGCACGCCCGGCCCGACCACCGCCAACAGCGTGGCGTTTGCCGTCGTCTTCAGCGAGACGGTGTACAATGTCATCCCCGGCGACTTTTATCTCACAGCGACCGGCTCGGCGCTGGGCACGGTAACGAGCGTTTCCGCCGCCAGCGGCACGAACTTCACCGTCAGCGTTACGGGGATCGACGGGAGCGGTACCCTGCGGCTGGACCTGGGTGCGGGGAGCACTATCGTGGACGATGCCGGAAACGTGGCGACGGCCTATGCCGCGGGCGGCACCGTAACCGTCATCGACACGCCGGCCGCCGTGGCCTCGATCACGCCCAGCACCGCCGGTCCGACCAACGCCACGAGCCTGACCTACAACGTCGTCTTCACAAAGACCGTGTACGACGTTGCGGCGGCCGATTTCCAACTCACCGCCACGGGCACGGCTGCCGGGACAATAACGGGCGTTTCCGCCGTCAGCGGGAGCAGTTTCACGGTCAGCGCAGGTTCGATCAGCGGCGACGGCACGTTGCGGCTCGATCTGCTGCCGGGCAGCAACGTACAAGACATCGCCGGCGCCGGCGTGCCCGCCTACACTTCCGGAGGCACGGCGACTTTCCGGCACACGCCGCCGGCCGTCCTCTCCAGCACGCCCAGTACGCCGGGACCAACCAGCGTCACGAGCCTGGGCTTTACCGTGGTCTTCAGCGAGACGGTGTACAACGTGGCGGCGGCCGACTTCCAAGTTACCGCCACCGGCACGGCCGCCGGCACGGTGACGGGTGTGTCGGCCGCCAGCGGCACGAGCCTAACGGTAACCGTGGGTTCGATCTTGGGGATCGGCACCTTGCGGCTCGATCTGAAAGCCGGGACTACGGTCCAGGACGCGGCCGGGAACCTGGCAGCCGGCTACACGTCCGGTAGTACCACCAGCATCTTCATCCCGGTCACCGTCGTGCCGATAACTCCCGGGCTGGCCAACGGCGTGGTGACGGCGGGCGCCATGTCGCTGGCCGTGGGTTTCAGCCAGGCCGTTCTGGGCGGCGGCACAGCCGCCAATTTCGAGCTGCAGTCAGCGGGGGCCGACGGCCTGCTGGGCACGGCCGACGACACGACGATCGCGCTCTCCGCATCCTACAGCGGCACGACCACCACGCTGAGCTTTGCGGCCCTTGCCGCGGGCGAGTATCGCCTCACGGCCTTCGACACGATCACCGATACCGGCGGCACCCAGATCGACGGCAATGGGAGCGGACAGGCCGGCAGCAATTGGGTCCGCGATTTTGTCGTCGTGCCGCTCAACACGGCCACGTTCCCCGCGACGACCACGCTGAACACGGGCAATTCGCCTTGCTCCATCGCCACGGGCGACTTCAATGGCGACGGAAAGCTCGACCTGGTGACGGCCAACTATGTCAGCAATACCGTATCGGTCTTCATCGGCAACGGCTCGGGCGGATCTGTCGCCGCCTCAACGTACGCCACCGGCGGCACGGATCCCACTTCAGTGGCCGTGGGCGACTTTAACGGCGACGGGAAGCTGGACATCGTCGTTGCCAATTTTGCCAGCAACACGGTGGGCGTGCTCCTGGGCAACGGCTCAGGCGGGTTCGCCCCCGCAGTGACATACCCTACCGGCGGCACCGGTCCCTGTTCCGTAGCGGTGGGTGACTTCAACGGCGATGGCAAACTCGACATTGCCGTGGCCAACGAGACCAGTGGCACCGTGGGCGTGCTCCTGGGCACCGGCAACGGCACGTTCGCCGCGGTCACGACCGTCTCCACCGGCGGATCATACCCCCGATCCCTGGCCCTAGGTGATTTCAACGGCGATGGCAAGCTCGACATCGCCGTGGCCAATGAGAACAGCAACACCGTGGGCGTGCTCCTAGGTAACGGTGCGGGCGGGTTTTCTGCGGCTACGACCTTCTCCAGCGGTGGAATGTATCCCTGGTCCTTGGCGGTGGGCGACTTCAACGGCGACGGAAAGCTCGACATCGCGGTGGCCAACTATTCCAGCAACACCGTGGGGGTGCTCCTGGGCAACGGCTCGGGCGGGTTTACCGCGGCCACGACTTTTTCCAGTGGTGGATCGTATCCGTTTTCCGTGGCCGTGGGCGACTTCAATGGTGATGGAAATCCCGACATTGCCGTCGCCAACGAGAACAGCGGCACCGTGGGCGTGCTCTTGGGCAACGGCTCAGGCGGGTTTTCCGCGGCCACGGCCTTTTCCAGCGGCGGATCGTATCCATATTCGCTGACCATCGGCGACTTCAACGGTGACGGCAAGCCCGACATCGCCCTGGCCAACTACAACAGCAACACCGCGGTCGTACTGCTGAACAACGGCCTGGGCGGGTTTGCCGCGGCCACGACCTACTCCAGCGGCGGATCGTATCCTTATTCCATAGCCGTGGGCGACTTCAACGGCGACAGCAAACAAGACCTCGCCGTAGCCAACTATTCCAACAACACCGTAAGCGTGCTCCTGGGCAATGGCTCGGGCGGATTTGCCGCCCCCGCGACCTTCTCCAGCGGCGGCTCAGAGCCCGACGCCGTGGCCGTGGGCGACTTCAATGGCGATGGCAAGCTTGACATTGTTGTCGCCAATTATGGCAGCAACACGGTCGGAGTGCTGTTGGGCAACGGCAACGGCACATTCGCCCCAGCGGTGACCTACGGCACCGGCGGCAGCGGTCCCTGTTCCGTGGCTGTGGGCGACTTCAACGGCGACGGCAAGCTCGATATCGCCGTGACCAATGAGAACAGCGGCAGCGTGGCCGTGCTCCTGGGCAACGGCAACGGCACGTTCGCCGCGGCGGCGACTTATTCCACCGGCGGCGCAGGTCCCATGTCGGTGGCCGTGGGAGACTTCAACGGCGACGGGAAGCTCGACCTCGCCGTGGCCAACAATAACGGCGGCACTGTAGGCGTGCTTCTGGGCAACGGCTCGGGCGCGTTCGCCGCAGCCACGACCTACTCCAGTGGCGGAACGTATCCGCAGTCCGTGGCCGTGGGCGACTTCAACGGCGACGGCAAGCTCGATATCGCTGTGGCTAACTACTATAGCAACAACGTGGGCATTTTCTTGGGCAACGGATCGGGCGGGTTTTCTGCGGTCACGACCTTTTCCAGCGGCGGGTCGTATCCGCGGTCTTTGGCCGTAGGCGACTTCAACGGTGATGGCATTCCCGACATTGCCGTGGCCAACAACTACAGCGGCAACGTGGGCGTACTCCTGGGTAACGGCGCGGGCGGGTTTGCCACGGCCACGGCCTTCTCCAACGGCGGATCGTCTCCGGAGTCCGTGGCGGTGGGCGACTTTAACGGCGATGGCAAGCCCGACCTCGCCGTGGCCAACTACGGCAGCAACACCGTGGGCGTGCTGATCAATTCCACTTGCCCCGTGGTCCAGCCCCTAACCTCGGCCGCCGGCACGACCTACCAGGTACAGACTGGCGGCCTCGGCGCGGGCCAAATCGCCGCCTCCTCCAACGCCGCCTACAATGGCATGGGCCGCCTCCGCGTGGGCGGCAGCGACTACACGCCACCCCTGGCGACCGCCAACCCCATCAACGCCAACAGCACGGTGGTCACCCCCACGGCAAGCATGGCCGGCCTCTACGTCTCCCGCAAGATCACCGTGGCGGCCAGCGGCGTTCAAGACTTCCTCCGAACGGTCGATTCCTTCCAGAACCCCTCCACAAGCCCGGTCACGACCACGGTGACCATCCTGGGCAACCTGGGCTCCGACGCGGGCACCACGGTCTTCGCCACATCCGACGGCACGGGCGTGGTGAGCCCCAATGACCAGTGGATCGGCACCGACAACGGCAACGGCGGGCCGGCCGTCATTACGGTGATCCATGGCCCCCTTGGGCTCGTGCCCACGAGCGTAAGCGTCGTCGGCGACAACATCACCTGGACCTACAGCCTGACCGTGCCCGCCGGCCAGACGGTCGAACTGGCCTACTTCACGATCGTGGGCGCGACGCGCGCCGCCGCGATCGCCGACGCCAACGCCCTGGTCACGCCCACGGCTTTCGGCGCTCATGCGGCCGACTATCTGTCGGCCACCGACCTGGCCGCGCTGGCGAACTTCTCCTTCTACACGCCCACTGCGGTGGGCTTTACGACAAGTTCTGCGGTGGGCACGTGCGGCGGATGCGTCACCGTAACGGCCTGCCTCACCGTCGGCGGTCAACCGCTTGGCAACGAAATCCTCAGCTTTGTTCTCGACGGCACGACCGTGGGAACGGCGACCACCGGCGTCACCGGCACGGCCAGTCTGGCGAACATCAGCCTGGCCGGTCTTCCTGCCGGCACTTATAGCGACTGCCTCTCCGTGAGCTATGCCGGCGACGCAACCCATTGGGAAAGCAGTGCGGCAACGAATCTCACGGTCACCCCGGTGCCAGTCGTGACGGCAATGCTCGTCGAAAACGGCATGACGGAGCGGTCCTACGTCGACCAATTGACGATCGAGTTCAACAAGCCGGTCACCTCGACGGCGGCGGTCCCGATGACGCTGACCGACTTTGGGACCCAGGGGACGCTCGACCAGTCGATCGCCTTGGCGCCCAGCCAGTTTTCCTGGGGCACAGCGCCCGGCAGCGGGGTCTCGGTGTTGACCTGGTCGCTGGAAAGTTTTGCCGGAGGCACGGCTTCCCTGCCCGACGGTTACTATGAGTTCCGCCTGCCCAGCGGCGAGATTACCGATGGCTATGGATTCCCCCTGGACGGCGACGGCGACGGCCAGCCGGGCGGGGATTACGTCGCGGACTTCTTCGTCCTGCAAGGCGACGTGAACGGTGACGGGGTCGTCGACAACGCAGACATGCTCGCCGTGGACGCCGTGTTGGGCAGCCGGCCGGGTAGTTCCAACTGGAACCCCAACGCAGACCTCAACCGCAACGGCTCAGTGACCACCAGCGACCGGCTCATCGTCTACGAGAACATGGGCCATTCGATCACACCACCGGCAGGATTGGGAGCACAGGTCATATCGGCCGTAGGGGCCAGCCTGCCGGGCTGGTCTTTTGACGGTTCGACACAACTCACTGTCACGAATAGTCTGCCGGCCGGCAGCCCCGTGTACGGCATCACGTTCAACGCCAACGCAGGGGCGTTCGTCCTGGACGGCAATGGAGTGGAACTCAGCGGCAATATTGTGAGCCAAAGTCCGGACACGCAGACCATCAACCTGCCGCTGGCGTTGATCGGCGGCAGCCAGATGATCGACACGGCCTCCGGCGACGTGACGATTGCCGGCAGCATCGGCCAAAGCGGTGGCAGCTTCGGCATCACAAAGACCGGTTCGGGAACCCTAATCCTGTCCGGCGCGAATATCTACAGCGGCGGCACGTCGGTCAACGAAGGGGCGCTCGTCGTCACAAATGGTAATGCCTTGCCCCTAGGAACGAGCCTTACAGTAGGAGCGGGCGGGGTCTTCGTATTCGACCCGAGTCAAGCGACGGCGAGTGATTCGGCCGTGGGACTTGCCGCGTCCGCCTCGGACATTGCCGCCGCACCGCTGACTACCGGTGGCCAAGCGACTTCTGCACCCGAGGACATGATCGCGGCAACAACAGCGTCCACGTCGGTCGTCGCGGCTCCAGGTTCCGCCGCGATCGCGGCGTCGCCTGCCGTCGCGGTCAGCCCGGCCAGCGGCGATCCGGTCGTGCCTGGCAACAAAGTCACACTTGCCGTGACGAGCGCGGACTACTGGTCGCGACAGGTTGCAAACCTGTCCTACGGGGTCCCAGGAAACAACGTCACAGCTACCGTGGGACGAGCGCAAGCCCACGATGCCGTGTTGCGGTCGCCCAATACGCCTGTTGCGGTGAAAAGCGAGGAAGCCGCTGTGTTGTGGGATTGGGACAGCAGTTGGTCAAGTGGGCCATCGGACACGAAGCACGATTCAAGCGTCAACGCGGTGGACGCAGTGATGGCCGCGCTGGGGAGGACATCAACGTGATGAAATATCAACGAAAAGGTGCACAATCCATGTGGCGGCACCTGGCTTCCGGCGGCTTGATTCTGATTCTCGGGGGAGTGTTGGCGAGAGCTGACACCATCGACATGTCCGTAAGCGGCCTCACGACGACCTACACGCCCGGCAGCACGCTTACCCTCGAAGTGGGACTGACCGGTGCGACGAACCTGAACGCCTACAACGTCGGCCTGGACTTGAATTCGAGTAACGGGACTGCGGGCACCGACTTCTACTTTGAGGGCTCGCCCAGCACGGATCGGCCGCCCGACGGCGCGAATAGTTACGTCTTCGACTCGGCCCTTGGCGTATCATCGCCCTTCGGCTTCGTAGCGACGCCGGGCACGTTGCCGGGAACGAATACGGCCACTCTTAACCTCTCCGACTTCCTTGCCACCGGTCAGTCCGTGCAGGACGCAGGCTCCAGTACCCTGCTCGCCACGGTGGTCATTGGGACCACGCCCACGGCGGGCAATTTGACGCTGCGTTTTGACGGAAACCTTCTCGAATTGCTAGATCCAAACCTCAACCCAGTTTCTGGTTTTAGTTACCTGCAGACGAACCTCGATAGCTTCAATCCGCCAACGGTCATTGCGCAGACTCCCGAACCATCCACCCGAGCCCTTTTCGCTGCCGGCGCCATCGGCCTTCTCGGCTACGGTTTGCGGCGACGGGTCTCAAGAAGAACTGCGACGCCAGCGGCTTTCGACCAACAAGACAGCGATCCGCCCATTCTCTCCATACCTTCGCATTCGTACCATGCGACGAACGCGGCACGACGGGCAGCGTGATCCAAGAAAACGTTGCACGATTCGGCTAGGGCGGGTGTTAGCCCGCCTTCACACGAGACACGCATCAGCCCGTTTGCCTTCGGTCCATCCTTTGCAGGCTTACCAGCGGTAATAGCGGTAGGGATTATCCCCCATGGGGAAATCCGTGCGATAGTCGGGACAGTAATATCCTCCAGGCCCGACAACTTCGGGTTTGGGCCTCAGGGACATGGGCAACCCTCCGTTGCCCACAAAGCCTCCGTCGTTGAAGCGATCGAAGAGTCGCACGGCGATGACGTTCCTGCCGGCCTTGACCAGCCTTCCGGGCACGACGTAATTACGCGGCGCGAGCCACCACCTGGGCGTCTTGATGTCCGTGTACCCGATTTCCACGCCGTTGAAATAGGTGTTGTCAAAATCATCGAGGGCGCCGAGGGCGAGAATCATGTCCTTGCCTGCCGCACTCGCGGGCACGGTAATTTCCTTGCGGAATACCGCCTCCCCGTCGTTATCTTTGAAGAAGGGAAGCATCTGCGGCAGCATCACGGGCGCCCAGCCCGCAGAGGGCACGGTCTCCCCAACCAGCTTTTGTGCGGCCGGGGTGACGCCGGGATCGGGATGTGCCGTGGCGTCGCTGGCAGCAGGGGGCAGGCGGAGCGTAACCTGCATCTGCCACTCGCCATCCAAGTCAAGGGCCGTCGTGTCAAGGGGATGGAATATCCGGCTGTCCGCGGGGAAACTAGCGCCCAGATTGGCCAGGAGTTGGGCCACGGCGCGGGTCGATCTCCAGCGCGTGTAGCGGAAATAGGTCTTCTCGTCCGCCCGGAAGCGGTCCGGGTCCACCTGGCAGAAGAGGGCCACGCCCTTTCCCATTGCTTTGCGGCCGATCAGGCCGTCTGCGCCGATGTCCGCGCCGGCGCTCACGACCCAGGGAGCCGTATCGAGGTGGGTCCGCCAGCGAAGATCGGACGCGCTCAGGCCCCTTGCTTCCGGCCACTCGGGCACCGAGAGCGACCCGGCGAAACCGGCGGCAGCCGGCTTCAATCGGGCGCCGAGCGGCCCGTCTGCCTGCGAGCGCGGCAAGAAGAATGCCTTGCCGCCTTCTTCCAGGTAGGCATTGAGCGCCGCCGGATCGATGTCCGCATCCGGGCCGATGAGCACCAGCCCGGCGGCGGCGTTCAGCGGGGCCGAGCGATGATAACTTACCCCGATCCTGTCGAGCCATGCCGCGCCCGCAGCACCGCCGAGATATACGACCTTGCTTGCCCGTGGAGAGAGCGGGCGATTCAGCGCGTAATCCATGATCCGCCCGGCCATGCGCCGCGCCGCGGGATCGGCGGCCACGTGGTCTTCCAGGTCCAAGGTGCAGACGATCAGCCGCCCTTGGCCGTAGTCCAACTCCATCAACGGCGTATAGGCCAGGTCGAACTCGCACTCCAGCAGGGGACGCCAGCCGCTGCGGTGCGGCTTCTCGATGGCTGCGCTCGTGACTGCGCCGCGGTTGCCCCAGTGCCAGCCGGCGTAGGGCTGGTCTCCCTCATTCCCCTTGAGGTAATTCCCCACGTATTTCGGCTGGGCCTCGATCAGCGTGCTGCTGCCCGTCCAATCGCGGAGATCGTCGGCATCGATCCCGCGGGTGAGCGGGGAGTTCATGGGGAAGACGCGGCGGCTGAGGTGCGGGCAGACCCGCCAGCCGAGAGCCCGCTCCATCCACTGCGGGTCTTGCGCAAGGACCACCGCCCGGCCGCCAGCCCGCACGTGGGCCTCCAGCCTGGCCGCCGCAGCCGGGTCTTGCTTCAAGGCATTGCGTCCGATAACCACGAGCGCCGCCGGCCCGCCGTTCCAGGCCCGGGTCATATAGCCCAGGTTCGCCAGCATCGTCATGGCCGTGCCGTCCGAATTTACGACGGCGACCTCGCCTTTTCCCGGCGGGTCGTCGGCAAAGACGCGAAATGCGAACGTGTCGTGATGCGTGGTCTCGCCTATCGTTGCGGTCAGCCCGATCTGGCCGTCAACCTTGCCGCCGGCCTCCTCCGCGGGCGCGATGACCTGGATGGGAACGAATCGAATCTCCGACACCTCAAGGCTGCCGCGATGTGTGCCATTGCCCACTTCCTTCCCCTCGACCGCGGCCGTCCAGGCTGCCGTAAATTGCTGGGGCTGGCGGGTGTCGTTGATCAGGACGATCTGCTTCTCGATCTTTTGGCCGGAGCGGAAGTGGTGGTCCTTGGCCGTGTAGGCCTCTGCCGGGCCGGCGATCCACGCCAGGGTCGGGCCGTTGTTCTCCTTGAGCGCGTCCTGGATCCACGACCAGGTGCGCAGACCGCCGGGCAGGCCCGCGGTCCGCCAACTGCGCCAGGTATTGATGCGGAAAAGCTGCTGGATCTTGTGCATGTTGGCGTAATCGTCCAGGCGGTTCTCGGAGCTGTCGTACAGCATCCCGTTGCGAAATAGGTCGTGGAGATACTGCCGGTATTTAGGCTCCTCGGCGGCGTAGGCGTCTCTGCCGAAGTAGATGGCGCCGAATTCGGTCAAGAGGGGCTCGCTGGTGATGTTGCTGGTAAAGCCGTCGCGGCCGCGGCGGAACGTGCAGTCCATGGGGGTGCCGAACTCGACCATGGAGATCGGCATCTCGCCGCCGACCATGAGTACATGGTGCCCGGCCCACTCGCTCAGCCACTCTTCGCGCTCCTGGAGCGGTATCAGATCCAGGTAGCAGTTCATGGTATAGACGTCGCCCGTATCAGCCCCGGCATGGCTGTAATAGGCCCGCGTGGGATCGAGTTTTTTGAGCCCGGCGAACATCTGCCTGCCGGCGGCCAGGATCCGCTGCCAGCGCTCCTTGTTCAGGTCCCAGCCATGGCGGCCCAGATGCCGCGGGTCCGCGTCGACTGCGCTGTTGAAGAAATTCATGCCCGCGATCCACATCACCACGGAGGGATGGTTGCGGTAGTGCCGCATCCACACGGCCGCCCGTTCCAGCGCCCGCTGCCGCTTCCGTTCCCAGACGAGCCGGTTGCCCGGATCGATGATGTATTTGTTGGCGTTGAGCACATATTCCGCCGCCAGGTATCCCTTGCGATCGGCGTCGTCCAGATCGGCCCCCGAGTCGCTGGCGTCGCCGCGGGCATCGACCGTCGGGCGTCCGATCTCCCAGAAGTTTTCCCCGACCTGCGGGCGGGCCCCCCAGTAAAAGCACCCCTGCCGCAGGCGGATCTCGCTTCCGTTGAGGAAGAACTTGCGTCCCTCCACCCAGAATTCCCGGAAACCGAATCCCTGGTCGTACTCGTCGTCCAGGCCCGCACCCGTCACTTTCAGCCGGAGCGTATACAAGTTGGGCTGGCCCACGTCCCACAGCCGCGCGCCTTGCCAGGGCCAGGAGAGCGTAAGGGTCTGGGTCTGCTGCGCCTCGACGACGGCGTCCGCAGTGAAGCTCTTCTCGATGGTGCCCTTTTCGTCGAGCATCTCCGCCACGAACTGGACCCGCCCAGCCTGCTTGACGCCGGCCAGCTCCACGTCCAAAGAGACGTCCTTTTTTCGTGTCGAGGGACGCACGAAGACGTCGCTCACCCGTGCCTCGGAGGAACGGCTTTCCAGAAAGACGCTGCCCGCCAGGCCCCGCGTCTCGAGCCCGGCCGACGAATAGGAGACGTTGCTCAAGGCATTCTGCCAGAAGTTCCCCACTTTCTCCGGATCGGCGATGGCCGCCACCAGCAGGCGGATATCCACCGTTTTGCCGGGCGTTACCGCTTGAGTGATGTCCACCGATCCCCAGGGCCAGGCGACGCTGCCGCACTGCCGGCCGTTGACATAGACCATGGCATCGGTCGAGACCCGCTCGAAGCGCAGACTGATCGTGCGGCCTTGCCATTCCGCGGGGATCGGCGCCTGCCGCTGGTACCAGGCCCGCGTCACCAACGACCCATCATACAAGTCCCACTGCGGACCGCCGCCGTGGGCCAGGAAAGCGGAAGGTTTGCCCGCGTGGATCTGCCAGTCGCCCGGCACCTTGATATATCCCCACCCCAGCTTCGGCGGATCGGCCGCCGCTTCGGCTGCGGGTATGAAACGCCAGATGCCGTCCAGCGAAACCTGCGCCCGCCTGGCATTCAGCGTTTTGACGCTGGCCTTGTCCCAATCCAGGGCGGCGCCGGCCGGCAGCACGGCGTCGGCCAACTGGTGCGGCGCGACCATGCGGGGCGTGACCGTGAGGTCGGCGATCTGGAACACGCCGGTGCAATAGAACATGGCGGGCTGGATGTTCAGGCGAGTTGCCGCGGCAGGTACCTTAAGTTCCACCGATTTCGTGACCCAATCGGAGTCTGCCCTTAATTCGGGAACTTCCGCCGGGAAGCCGAATGAGCCACCTTCGAACATCAGTGCCACGCGGGCCGTGTGCCAGCCTTCTTTTCCGATCTTCAGGTTCTTGGCTTTCATGCGAACCGAGACGGTCAGCGAGGCGATCTGCGGGCTGACTTTCACGAAGGCATGCACGTAGTCGAGCTGGCGGCTGGCATCGTGATTCTCGATGCGCAGCGAGTGCTTGCCGTTTTCCGAAACGACCTGGAATTCCTGGTTGTTGGGGATATTGAATCCCTCGGCCCAGCCCGTATTGACGCCGGGGTTCGCGAAATTTCCCTGGGGAAGCAGGTTCATCTGGGCCGAGGCACGTGCTGCCACGACACAAAGGAAGGCGAGAATGAGCGGGAATCTGGTATTCATGTTCGTTCTCCAGTGTTAGGAGTATATTCTGTCGGCGACGCTACGGGTACGCGGCCCCGCGGGAGCGTTTACGATTTGTGTAACAATGACTCCCATCATACACGGTTACGATCGGCCGGGAAATAACCGCCGTGTTTCTGCGAGGGAGACATGCCTAAGGCCGTGGGCACTTGACAACGCCACGCACGGCAATGAAACTGAACATCGCCGTGCCAATATTGTGGGGTCCAGGCGGCTAAGATAGCGGCAAGGCCCCCGTGAATCCGAACAGAAAGGACAGGATCATGACCGTTCGAACCCTCGGCGTAATCGCCGTTCTCCTGGCTTGGCTGCCGACTGCTCCCGCGCGGGCCGACTCGGTCGAACTGAGCGACAGCAAAACCATGCTCGAAGCCCGTGCCGACGGACACAAAGTCCTGCTCTATCGCAAGTCGAATCCGACGGCCTTCAAACCCTACATCCAGCAACTTTACACGCCCGGCGGCGTGCAAGTCATCCGCGATTCGGTTCCCGACCACAAGCACCATCACGGGTTGATGTTCGCCGTGGCGGCCGAGGGAGTGAACTTCTGGGAGGAGGTCGCGGGCTGCGGCCGGCAAACCACCGGCCCACGGCTGGAGACGACGCCGTTCGACACGGCGAAGTCGCGGGCGACGTTCTCCAGCGACGTGCTCTGGACGAAGCCCAACGGCGAAGTCGCGCTAAGCGAATTGCGGGTCATCGACGTCTTTGCCTCGCCGGCGATCAAGCCGACGTTGCTCACCTGGCGGACCCGCCTGGAAGCGCCGCCGGGAAAAAGCGCGGTGAAGCTCAGCGGCGCGCACTACTACGGCCTGGGCATGCGACTCGTGCAGTCGATGGACAAGATCGGGCGGTTCTTCAACTCGGACCATGCCCAGGGTGTGGCCGTGGGCGAGTCGCAGGTGACGCCGGCCCGTTGGTGCGCGTACAGTGCCCGTGCCGACGGCAAGCCGGTGACGGTCGCCTTGTTCGCCCATCCGCGCAATCCGCGGCCAACCCATTTCTTCTCCATGTCGGCGCCGTTCGCTTACCTGGGGGCGACACTGAACTTGTGGAAAGAGCCGCTGGAGTTGAAGGCGGGCGCGCCGCTGGACCTCCGTTACGGCGTGGCCGTCTGGGACGGGGATACGCCGGAAAGCGAGGTAGAAAAGATGTGCCATACATGGATCAAACTCGCCCAATAGTTACTCGACCTGCAAAAGCTCTACTTCTCGAAGGCGAATTCCAGTTCATTGGACCAGTGGCTCGACCAGTAGTCGTGGAAGGCGTTCACGTTCAATTGCGAGACGCTCCGTTGGGCGGCCAGTTCCATGGCGGGGCCCTTGTTGTTGTTCACCCGGTAGGAGAACTTGATGGTCCGCCCTTCTTCCAGGCCTTGCCGGAACGTCGGGTAATTCGGCCCAGGGGATGGCTGCTTCCACGATGCGGGTGTTGCCCTCACGGCGCATCGCCAGCTTGCCGCCGGGCACCGGACCGCCGTCCTTCTCCGCCTTGGGCTGGCGCGGATAGAAATGCTTCCGCGGCACGCCCGGGGCTGCCAGCCGCCACAACTCCGTACCGCCGCCGTAGCGCTGGGCCACGGAATTGAACACGTATTCGTAGTCCGTGCACTTGCGGGCCTGGAAGTCCGGCGGCATGCCCGGCGTTCGCCAACATGCCGTTCTCGCCCGGCGGGAAGACGCCGAAGGCCACCTGCACGCTGTCGCTGTTGTTGTTCGAGGGGATCTCGAAAGTGCGGCGATAGCTGAATCGCCGCACGCCTTCGGGCCAAACCATTTCCTTGCGCTGGTTGCCGTTGACCAGGAAACTCCTGGCGGGGTAGTAATACGAATCGTCGTCGCGCGTGGCGAAGCGGGGCGAGCCCTCGTCGGGCGTGTCGTCGGCGATCTTGGCGGCGAAATAGAAGTTCTGGTCGTCGTAGGCCAGGTAGCCGGTGGCCACGCCGCTGCCGACCTGCTGCTCGAACTGCACGAAGGGCAGCCAGGCCTTCTCGGTCAGGTTCTTCCCTAGCCCGGCGTCGGCGGCCGTGGTCTGCGGCAGGACACCGGCCCAGTCGTTCAAGTCGCCGTCGATGGCGATCGTCTTCCGCGGAATGACATTCACGTGCAGCGTATCGCGGCACACGACCTTGCCGTCGGCCGCGGCGTCGAACGTCACTTCCAGCGGATAACTGTTGGAAGCCGCGCTCCTGCCGCCGGCCACGCGGAACACGAATTCTCTCGTTTCGTTGCCCGACAGCAGCACGCTATACGGCCCCTGGAGTGAGAGCCCTGCCACCGCGGCCCTGAGCACGCCGCTGATCGGCCGGTTGAGCACATTGGTGAGCAGCAGCCGCAACTCGGGGCCTTTCTCGATGCGGGCGAGAAAATCCTTGGCCTTGATCTCCACCGGTTGGTAGCCCGCAATCCGCGCGGCGCTGACGGCCGCGACCAGCTTGCGGAACGAGCCAAGTGAGCCGTTGCTGCGAACGAAGTAGCCCAGGCCGTTGAGCGGAACGACCACCTCGCCGTCTTGGCGGGCGACCGGATTGCCGTAGAAATCGTAGAGCGTGAACAAGCCTTCCGGATCGGCCAGGGTCAGGCTCCCGTCCTTGAGGACTTCAGCCGCCTCGAGCTGTTTCTCCAGGGCCTCGCGATCGCGCGGCGGGGCGTTGGCCGGCAGACCGGCCAACTGGCTACGGAGCTGCTCAGCCCCGCGGGCACTGCTGAGCCCCAGCACACTGCGGAACTTAAGGTAATTCCGCGGATAGACGCCGCCCAGGTCGCCGATCACGACCAGCGTGCCGTCGTCCGGATTGGGCCTTCCGCCGGCGGGCAGGCCGTCGAAGACGAAGACCCAGGGCAGGCCGTTCTGGAACAAGAGCTCGCGGAACTTCCGTTCGCCGATGAAATGTTGCGTGGAGGCGATGCCTGCGGCCGGGGCCCAGACCTGGACAACGTCGATGCGTTTGGTCTTGCCGCCCCCCACCTGGACATCGACGTTCTGCAGATCGTTGCAAACGTCGTGGAGCACGCCGGCCGTGCGGCTTTGCCCCTGCGCGCGCATCGAGGCGATGACCGGCGCCACGCGTCCTTCCGAGTTGGCGATCCAGGTTTCGGTGTCCCACACCCGCACGGGGCCGTAAGGACCTTTGCGGTTCACCCACTCAGGGATTAACGAAGGCAGGGCGTTGAGCGGCTGGTAATGGATGCTGGTAAAATCGAGCCATTTGAGGAACGTGTCCTTGCCGTCGCAGAAGAGCTTGTCCTCGGTGTTCATCGAAGAGCAACAGCCGCCGATGAGCACTTGTGCCCCGGACTTGGCACGGGCGTCTTCCACTCCCTGAGCCATGGCCGTGTAGATTTCACGGTACCGGAGCAGGTCGGCGCCCAGCCTGAAATGGAGATCCCTTCCCAGGGCTCGTTCCAGAGTTCCACGGCGTTGACGGGACCTTTCGGCCATCCCAACTCGCCCAAGAGCGCCGCGACTGCCTTGCGGAACTCGCCGTCCCATTTGGGTTCCCAGGCGAAATCGCCCGGATAATTCATGTTGCCCTCGCCCTTGTCGTTGAGGAATGAGCGGATGCAGCCCAGGGGCATGAGGTCGGTGCCGCAGGCGCCGAGCGTGAGCATGCAGGTGATGTCGTGTTCACCGAGGAGGCGTATGCCGCGGGCCGTGTCTTCCAGCCATTTGGCGAAGTCCTTGTCGCTGGCGGCGCGGAAGCCGACTTCCAGGCGCGTGCCCTTGATGCCCAGCCGTTTCCACATCGTGGCCTTGACCGGTTCGAAGCCGCGGATGTCCATGGCGAAGCTGGGGTGCTGGACCTTGCCCGGCGTGGCCGGCGGGACACGGAGCAGACCGGCGGCCAGTTGTCGGCCGTGGCCCGGCACGTCCACGACGACCACGTAGGCGCCGAAACGCGCCGGCACCGGTGGTTGAATGCCCACGTTGGCATAGCCGTGCGCAGCCAGCTCCAGGTGGAAGGGAGTGGCGGCGATCAGCTCTTCCTTGATCGACACGGCCCGGAACTCGTCGGCTTCGGTCACATAACGATAGAGTTCGGCCTTGGCCTCGGCATGGATCGGTCCCGCGGTCTGGTTGACGAACTGAAGGCCCAGCGAGAACGCATCGCCCGGATAAAGGACGTTGGCCGCTTCGTTGCCGCCGACCTGAACGACCCGGTACGACTTGGCGGCACTGTCCGGCGTGAGGTTCAAGTGTTTGTCGAGGTCCGCCGGAACGCTGCCCAGCGCAGAGCGGATGCCCGCCATGGCCGCGGTGAACAGCAGCGCGGCAAGAACCGCCTTGCCTTGGAAAACGCATCGTGTCGGTTGCATTGCAAAATCTCTCGTTACGTGTAGTCTCGGCCAAGATACCCGGAAAGGGGCAGTTTGCCGTGGAACATTGATTATGTCATTCAGGCCGATGACATGCAAATCTGCGGATGTCGTGGACGTACCAACTGGAAAGTCGCGCACCGTTGGGTTAACATAGGAGACTGTTGCTGCTCGGAACGTATCCGAGCGGAGCCTAAATGGGAAATCCCGGCCTAGGCCTTCTGAAGTGTTTTATTGCGGGAAAGGAAGCGAGAAATGCGAGCCTGGCGTATGGTGTTTTTTGGATTGCTGGCGGTCATGGTTCCGATTGGGGAGCGGCGGATCGAGGCCGGAACTCCCGCGCCGAAAGTCTATGCCTACTGTGTCGAGATCGGCGTGCCGAAGATCAAGCCGCGCAGTCCCGCGGAACTGGCCAAGTTGCTCCGCGAGATCGGCTTCGACGGCGGCGGATACTCGATCCTGACCGGACCGCAACTCGACGAGACGTTGCAGGCCAACGACGCCGCGGGACTGCAGGTCTACCTGCTGCAAACGTCGATCAACGTCGGCCCCAAGGCCGCGGCCCGCTACAACGCCCAGGTGCCCGTGGCCATCCGCAAGCTCAAGGGGCGGCCCGTCGCCGTCGTCGTCACGATCAACGGCCTCAAGCCGGGCGACCCCGCGGGAATTGGGCCGGCCGTCCAGGCCCTCCGCGAACTGGGCGACGCCGCCGCCGAGGCGGGCGTGCGGATCTCGCTCTACAACCACGTGGACTGCTGGAACGAGAGCGTGCCCTTCAATATCGAGCTGGCCAAGAAAGTGAACCATCCGCAGGTCGGATACAATTTCAACGTCTGCCATTGGCTCAAGGTCGAGGGAAACAAGGACTACCGGCCGTTGCTCAAGGCGAACCCCGACAAGCTCTTCTGCGTGACGCTTTGCGGGGCGCAGATCGGGGCCAAGACCTGGACCAACGGCCTGATCCAGCCCTTGGACCAAGGCGATTTCGACAACCAGGCGCTCCTGGCCACCTTGCGCGAGATCGGCTACAAGGGCCCGGTCGGCGTGATGTGCTACGGCATCCCCGGCGATGCCCGAGAGTATCTCCAACGCTCGATGAAGACCTGGAAGGCCTGGATGGCGCAACCGTAGGAACAAACCACTCATTCTTTGCCCAACCTCGGGAGTCCCCAGGCATGATAAATCCCGCCTATAAACATTCGGTCTGTTACTGGTGTTTCGAGAAGCTCGGGCTGGAGCGGCTGGCCGCCGAGGCCGCAGCGATGGGGATCGCCTCGGTGGAACTGGTCCCGCCCGAGCAGTGGCCGATCCTCAAACGCCACGGGCTGGTCTGTGCAATGACCCCCAGCCACAGCTTCCTGGAAGGCTGGTGCCACCCGGAAAACCATGGGATGTGCAAGGCGAAGATCGAGGAGGCGGTCGATGCCACCTCGGCGGCGGGCTTTCCGGCGGTGATCACCTTCTCCGGACTGCGCAAGGGCATGCCCGACCACGTCGGCCTGGAAAACACCGTCGCCGGCTTGAAAACGGTGATCGGCCACGCGGAGCGTAAGCGGGTCACGCTCTGCCTGGAAGTGCTCAACAGCCGCATCGCCACGTGGATGATCGGCGTGCCGGACTACATGTGCGACACGGTCGAATGGGCGGTCGAGGTTTGCCGGCGGGTAGGCTCGGAGCGGCTGAAGGTCCTCTTCGACATCTTCCACGTCCAGATCATGCAAGGCGACCTGATCACCCGCATCCGCCAGTATCATTCCTGCATCGCCCACTATCACACGGCCGGCGTGCCGGGCCGGCACGAGATCGACAAAACTCAGGAGATCAACTACACGGCAGTAATGCGGGCGATCGCCGAGACCGGTTTTGCCGGTTACGTGGCGCAGGAGTTTCTTCCCCTGCGCGAGCCGCTGGAGTCGCTGCACGAGGCCGTCAGGCTCTGTGGCCTGAAATAAGCCGCTACTCCGCGATCATCAACAGCCGCGGGTGATCGACCAAGGGCACGACCGCTTCGATCCGGTCCGTCTTCCGCACGGCACCCGGCAGGGCGATCGTGCGGTCCTCGTGCGGATCGTAAAGCGAAACGGTCGCTCCGGCGCCGCGGACGCCGCGAAGCGTGATCCGATACTCCTCCGGCACGATGGGCTGCGTCGCGTCGTAGGTCATCACGTACACCGCTACGGCGAACTTGTCCGGCTTCAGTTGGAACGGCAACACTGCCGCAACGTCGTGATGCCACAGCGGCGAATGGCGCCGGTCGCCGTCGAAGATCTTCTTCTGTTCGCCGAGGGCGGTTAACTCGACCGTCAGCGGGCGCGGCCGCTGTAAAGGCACGCTGTCGGCCATCTGCCGGGTTAGGTTCCGCAGCGCCCACAGCGGCGGCGTGGCGACTTGCTCGAACCGCGCGGCAGCGGGCAGCTTCTCGATGGCGGCCGGCAGCAGCCCGAACCCCAAGGGATCCTGATCGTGGGCCACGAAGTAGTGCATCACGTCGACCCCCTTGTTGAGCCACAGGCACAGCGAGCGCGTCAGGCACAGCGACTTGAGCTGCCAGGCCCGCTCGTCGTCCTTCACGCCGCATTCCACCGGCAACACGCCGTGCTCGGTCATGTAGTGGTAGAACCGCCGCGTCCCCTCGGGCCGTTGCTGCAACCGTTCCGTGGGGTTCAAGATCCGCATCAGGCATTCGGTCTGCACGAAGGTGTGGGCCCAGCCTTCGGGCATGCGGATGTCGATGGCCGGCGTGAACCGTTCCAGGTTGAACTCCGGATGATCGGGGTGCGTTTCCTGTTTGGGCAGGCTGCGCGTTCCCGTGCCGTAGGGGTGATAGCTCTGGCCGTCGATGCCCGGCGGCAGCTTGGCGATCGGACAGTGATAGAAGGTGGTGTTGGAGAAACCCCAGATGCAGCGGGCCTGGGGGTACTCGCGTTTGACGGCTTCGACGGTTCGGCGGGCAAGCTCCCAGCAGTTGCCGCCGCGGTTGAGGAAGTCGGGCCCGCGCGGGACCTTCGGCTTCTCTTGGTCGTAATAGTTATTGATGTCCAGAAACCGCGTGCCGAAGGTCAACTCGTTCCAAATTTCCACGTCGAAGTCCTCGATGCCGGCATCGTGGACCAGCCGGCAGATGAGCATCGCATAGCGGACCCAAGCGGCGGCCGTGGCGTCGAACTGCTTCGTGCCCACGGGGTATAGCGGCTCGTAGACGAGCGTGGCCATGGGCACCTCGCCCGCCTTGAGATCCTTGGGCAGCGGCTTGCTCAGCCGGCACACGCCCGTTTTTTCATCGACGTGCGTAATCAGGGCCTCGGCCGCCCAGTAGTCGGTAAGCCCGTTGAGGCCCGAGCGACCGGCGACCAGGTCGCGCACGTCGTCCAGGCGGACTTCACGGCTGCCGTGCGGGGCGTCGGCCATGAGTCTTCGCGTGAAGAACTTCAGCGGGCAGGGCGGCGCCTTGGTGGGCGTTCAAGAGCATGGTCGGGCGGATGCCATAATGCTTGCACAGCACCAGCAATTTCCGCATCGGCTCTGCGTTCGCCAGGCCTTTCTCATCCCAGGCGACACTGCCGAAGCCGATCTCGATGCGGAACGTCTTAAAACCAGCCTCGGCCAGCAGCCGCACGGCCAGCGGATCGTTGCCGGGCACGTGGTAGTTCACGCCAATGCCGTGGAGGAAATCGTAGCCGCTGCGGGTCTCGACGAATCCGCGCCACGGCTGCTTGTAGAAGCTATGCTTGGGCCATGGCACGTCGAGTTGCGCGGGATCGGCGTAAGGCCGAACGGGGAACTCTTGCCCAGCGGCCGCAGCCCGGGCCAGGACAACGAACAGAAAAGCGAAGGCGAGTCGTTTCATTTGAGGTTCCTCATGGCGCTTTTTTCAACCCTTCCGATTTCACTGGTAGTCGCCTTTCAGGTAGGCGGCTCGGAGGGTAGCGCGGCGTGCAGAGTCGGGCGGCAGCGAATCCCACTTCGCCCGCGCGTGGAGGATGGCACGCACGACCGCCGCGTCGTAGCCGGGAACCTGGCCGGCGAGGAGCCCCGAGATGTCCTCCGGCGCACCGATCTGCAAGTAGGCTGCCACGTAGGCCGTGCGGAGGGCGGACGGGTTCGCGCCGAGGCGGTCCCAGTTGATGCCGTCGGCGATGGCCGTGCGGAAAGCCTTCTGGAACATGTGCCAGCCATACTGGTCTTTCAGGTGCGTGAACATCACCACCAGCGGATCGCGCATGCCATCCTTGGCGTGGTGGACCGCCATCTGCGGCACAAGCGCCATCTCGACCTGGATGGCAGTCATCAACGGGAAAGGGCTGCGGTGGTTCGCCCACCAGTCCACCGGCCATCCGCCGCTGACCACCTGGCCGGTGAAAAGGTTCACCATCTCATGGGTCATGAGGATGTGCGCCCAATAGGCCTTGATGCCGTTGGCCGTCCCGAAGAAGGCGTCGTACGACACGCCAATGCCCGGGCTGGCAACGCCGGTTACGTGGTGCGCCTCGCCGATGTCACCCGTCGCAAAGCCTCCGCCCGGCTTGTCAAAGACCAGCAGGGCATATCGGTCCTTGGGCGGTTTGAGGCCCCAGGCGTCGCACAGCTCGTCGAAGGCCCGGTCGGCGTAGCCGTAGAGCGCCTCGATGTCAGCCTTGTGGGCGCCGTACTGGTCTTGACGGGCGAACCAGGTCCAGTGCTTGCCGTCGTGGATCTTCACGAAAGGCGCGGCCTGGGCCCAGAGCCGGATGCTGATCCTGGGCGGCGGCCAGGCCACCCAGAGCAAGGAACAGGCAGAGGACGGCTGACGCAAGACGTAGGCGTATCATAGCGTTAATCCTTGGATGGCGGATGGTTCCGGTTCACGGGGTACTTCCCTTTTCGGCCCATCCTCAGTTTCCTTGCCCGTTCCGGCGTTGTCAAGCATCCTGGCAGAGGCCGTCATGCATCGGAGGACCGTTGAAGTGCGGGTGTGAGCGAGGTCGACGCTCGTTGGCAGCGGTTCAATGACAGCCGATCATTCCTGCTCACTGCTTCGGTTCCGATTTCCGTTCGACCACCGGCAATTCCACGACGATGGAAGTGCCATCGCCGAGCTTGCTCTTAATGCGGCACTTGCCTGAGTTCGGGAGGTCCAGCGTGCCACACGTCTGCCCCTGGCGGGGCGGTTAACTGGCTCTATCGTTTCCGCCGCCGGCCAGCCCTCATTGCCCATGCCAGCGGATGGCGCTGCCCATGCCGGACTCGTCTGCGACATCGGCTGGGCGATCCTTGTCTTCCTTGACTCCACCGCCCTCGTCATTTTCCCGCAGCCATTTCCAGGCAGCATCGACTTCCGCGCGGTCGAAATACTTCACCGTGGCCTTGGTGAACGGCCGGCAAACGCTGGTCATCCACTTTTCCCACCTGCGGTCGCCGACCATAACAATCCGCTCGAAGTCGGAATAATGTTTCAGGGCGAATTTGAAATCGTCCCAGGCGGCATGCATGTCCCATCCCTGGAACTCGTCGAATTGTACGAACAGTCGCAGTTTTCCCTCAGCGGTCAAAATGCTCTCGATCAGCGGTACGAACCGCAGGTAGTCTTCGTCGTGCAGTTTGCCGCTCAACTTCAAGCCGACTACCTTCGGAGAGCCTGTCTCAATAGTTGCGATCATGATCTCTATCTCCTTGAATAGAAGTGCCCTGTATTATTCTACGCAGGGCGAGCGGTCCTGGCCGATAACCTGAACGGTGCACTGGCCGCTGCATCTTTCGTCGGGGCCTCGCCCTTCTCCAATCCGGCTGATCGGCCCAAGGGTCGTCTTGGTCGCACGAGCATAGGATCGGCCGAAGAATAACTTCCCGTGGCTGGCGGCACATGCCTACCCGCCGACCATGAGTACATGGTGCCCGGCGTGAAGGCATGCCACCCCTCGCAAAGGCACGGAAGTTATTGTTCGGTCGGACCATAGTCGTCTGGCGTCAGGAGCTGTTCCCTTTCACCCGCTTCCAATCGTATTTCGTCTTGCCGTCCTTGTCGAGCAGGAGCAGGCGGTCCTCCGTCAATTCCAAGATCGGTTCATCGACATGGTCTCCCATCGTGCTGAGGATCATCTTCACCTGGGCTGGCGGTTCGCCATCGATGGTCTGCTTCTTCAAGTGGCCGTCTTTCACCGACCATTTCATGTTGAACTTCAAACGGGGAGCCGACAATGCCGCCCGCCAACCACTCAGTTCCACGATCATCGTGCCGCTGCCGTCCTCCTTGAGCGTCATCGTCCGCTTGCCCTGGTATTCGTCTTGCCAAGTGCCCAGAACCAGGCTGCGATAACCGGCATCCGCATCGACGGGCTGAGATTGCGCAAGCTGCCGGGCGAAGTTCTTGGATGCCGATTTATTCCAAAGGACAACGCCGACCACGCCACCAATGAGAATGACGACGGCCACAATCCAGAACGGCCAGCGGCGACGCAGGCGCGTGTTTGATGATGTCATGGTTCTCTCCAGGGGGCTGCCGCTATTAATTATAGCAGGCCGATTACCTGATTTCAGGAGGAGCGAGGTCGCCAGAATTGTTATCTACCCGGCCGAGTTGCCCAATCCGTTGCCGACATCGAGCCGTGAGCCATGCCCTGTGGAACAGGGCAGGAAGCTTGACAAACCAAATTGCAGCGATCAAGATCAAGATCGTCGGCCCGCTGTTGAGAGCTGTACGTGACGAGGGCGAAAACCCCTGCACGATCACCGCCAAATCAACGGTTCCCGGCACTTCTTCCCTTCTCTCACACTCGCCGCAAACGAAAGGGATCAAATGAAAACTTTCGCGCTATTTCTTCTGCTGCTGGGCCTGGGGCCCTGTTGGCTCGTAGGCTGCCGACAAGAGCCCCTCAAGGAGGGTACCGCCAAGACCAAGCCCGCCGCCACTACCCCTGGCAAGAAGGCCAGCGAGACCGCGGCTGCCGCTGCCAAGACCGAGAAGAAGGCCGACGAAGGTGCCACCAAGACGAAGGCCGACAAAGGCCCCGCCAAGGTAGACGACCGACCTGAGGTCGAACGCCGGATTGCCAATCTGAAAGACAACGACTGGTTTGTTCGCCGCGAGGCGGCGGAGGCACTTGGCAAGCTCGGCGACAAGCGGGCCGTGGAGTCGCTGATCGCTTGCCTGAAAGACGGAGAGAACTCGGTTCGCTTTACGCGCCGTGTACTCCCTTGGCGAGCTCGGCGACAAGCGGGCCGTGGAGCCGCTGATCGCCTGCTTGAAAGAAAACGAGGCTGATCGCGCGTATGCTGCGGAGGCCCTTGGCAAACTTGGCGACAAGCGGGCCGTGGAGCCGCTGATCGCTGGCCTGAAAGACGACACGGTTGATCGCTCGTGCGCCGTGGAGGCCCTTGGCAAGCTTGCCGACAAGCAGGCCGTGGAACCGCTGATCGCCTGCTTGAACGACAAGGACGAACGCGTTCTCCGCAAGGCTGCGGAGGCCCTTGGCAGGTTTGGCGACAAGCGGGCCGTGGAACCGCTGATCGCCGCCCTGCCGAACTGGCCCGTCAAGGACGCGATTGGCACGGCACTCAAACAACTCGACAGCAAGCCGGCGGCGGACAAGGAGCGATTCTACTGTCGTGTCGCCCAACGGGACAGCAACGCTCTGCTGGAAGACTGGAAGCAAACCAGGCAACTGATCCTCGAGGATGCAGGATCGCAAGATCCGAGAAAAGTGCAGAACGCCGTCTATACGGTGATCGCCCTGGGCAAGGAGGAAATGGTCGACGACCTGGTGAAATTACTGAACTCGTGCGAAGACAAGGGGATCGCTGAAATCTACTTGAACTGCCGCCACAAGGGGCTAAGCAAGGCGGCGGAGGAATGGGCCACCCGACGCGGATATAATGTGCCGGGCGGTGCAGGCGGCAGCGGGCCCGAGTGGGGCCGTTGGTAGGCTCGTGAAGTCGGCGCAGGTTGGTGATGGCACCTTCAGCGCGGGCGTTCCCGGGGCGTTTTCCGCATGGTCGAAGGGGGCCAACGTCGAATACTTTCCCCGCGCGGCGGCGAGGATTTCCCCTTAAATCACCATTTTCATTTATGACAGGCTTGCCTCTTATAAATATCCCTGCCTAGAATTTGCGGTAGATGCGCGTCACCTCTCTCATGTCAGTCGCAATAGCATGAACATTCCGCGAATCCTCGTGGGCGGGATCGGAGACATTTTTCTCGGCGACGATGCGTTCGGCGTCGAAGTCGTCAAGCGGTTGGTGGCCAAGCGGCATCTGCCGGGAGTGGAAGTCGTCGATTTCGGCATCAAGGGCCTTGACTTGGCCTACTCGCTACTGGACGGCTACCACGCGGTGATCCTGGTCGATGCCGTTCCGCGCGGCCAGGAGCCGGGTACGCTGTACGTCATTGAGCCGGAAGCGGTGGACGAAAGCCCGGACGATGCGCTCGACGATCTTGTGGAAACCCATAGCTTGGATCCCGCCAAGGTCCTGCGGCTTGTGCGACGGATGGGCGGTCGCGTCGAGCGCTTGTTGCTGGTCGGCTGCGAGCCTGCGCCGCTGGATGCGGACGCTATGTGCCAGGGGCTGAGCATGGCGGTTGCCGCGGCCGTGGGCGATGCCGTGAAGCTGGTTCAGGAATTGATCGAAAAGATCTACGAAAAGCACCTGATGACGTGCGGCGATTACGTCACCTAGTGGGCAATCGCTTAGAGACTATCTTAAAAGCCGTAGGGTGGGCCGACGGGCACCATGCACTCATGGTCGACGAGTCCCACCGCCGTTTCGCGTTTTTCATGGTGGGACTCGTTCCACTCGGCCCACCCTACGCCGCCTTTTCCCGTCTTCTGAGACCCTCGGTTACTTCTCGTCCGGCAGCGCGATCCGCAGGTCGAACGGCTCGTACTTGATCGAATCCAGGGCGAACAATTCCGTGCAGCAGAAAAAGCCCGGACTGGTTACGCGGTAACGCACGTAACGCGTCGTCACCGGGGCCGGCGGAATGAGATAGAAACTGTAGGCCCCAAACGATTCGTCGTCCGGCGCTATCCAGTTCACGGGCAAGTCCTTCATCCGCAACTTGGTGTTTACCAACCCTAACGGCCGATACGCCCTGCCGTCGGAGGAAACCTCGACCTCGATCTTCGTCTTCCGCGCCAAATTGTTCCGCAACAGGTCGCCCATGTCGAGGAAGTTCAGGCCGAAGGCGGCGCAGCGGCTCTCGCCGCCGAGGTCCAGCGTGATCGTCGGGTTGGTGTCCGGCCGCCAGAGGTGGCCGGCCCCCCAACTCCACAGCCAGCACGGGCCGACAACGCCGTCGGTAAGCTTCCTGGTTTCCCAAGGGGCAGCGCCGTACTCGGCAACCGAGGGAGCGCTGGCCGTGTAGCTCTTGCCGACGGCCAGGTTCCGCCCGTAGGTCGCCCACTGGCCCACGAACTTCGCGCCGCCAACGTCCTTGCCGTCGGAGTAGCCGTACTGCACATTGGGAACGGCCCCCCGCAAATTGACTCGCAAGGATTCCACTTCGGGCCGGTCGTCGCCGCCAACGTCGATCGTGTAGCGGAAGGGCCGCTTCTCGACCAACTGCGTATGGCTCCGCTTCACCAGTCCCTTGCCCCACTGGTCGCCGTGGCGCTCGGTCCAGGAGAAGGTCACTTCCAGCGGGGGGGGCTCGAAACCCGTAGAGTCCGGCATGTAGTCGGCCTCGGCACGGAGCGCATACAGTCCCCATTTCCATAGCGAGTACTTGATCAAGACCGAGGCGCGGATCCTCGGGAACAACCATGGGCAGAGGCACGCGCTCGTAATGTATCAAGTCCCAGGGCATTTTGCCCTCGGGGTTCGTCGCTTCCCAGGCCTTCCGCCAGGTCTTGCCCGCGTCGGTCGAGTACAGCAGCTCGGCCTTGCCCTTGGGGTCCCGATTGTAGAACCGGCCGCCGAAGACGATACTACAGATCTCGCCGGGCGTCTCCAGCTTGTAGATCAAGCAGGCTTCCTCGGCCGCGTTCCGCGGCTCGAGCACGGCATTCCAGCCCTCGTGGACCTTCTTGGTCTTGATGTTCTTCTCGGCGACGATCAACTCCTTGTAGCGGTCGCCTTGCAGGTCAGGCCAAAGAACGAGCGTTTCCGTCGGCTGTCCGGCCTCGACGTAAATCGTGTTTTTCCCCAGGGCCAGTTTCGGCTGGGTCTTGCTGTTGATCTGCGTGATGGTCCGGATTTCGAGGTCCTTGAGACGCACGTCCGCGGCCGCGTCTTTGGCCAGCATTTCGATCTTGACCAGGACTTCGTAGGCCCCGTTGACTTCGTTGCACAATTCGATCCGGGCCGGGACCGTGCCGATGCCTCCTGCCTTCCACACCTCTTTCCAATGCAAGCCGTTGCTGGTGCTCACGGCGATTTCCGCAGCGTCGGCCTCGCTCTTGCGCGAAAACGCCGCGGTGATGATCTGGCCGGTCGCCACGTTCGCCGACTGGATCTTGTAGACCACCTCGCTGGGCTGCCCGGCCGTCGCCGGTTGCAGGCCGCCTCCCGGGACTGCCGCGATGTTCCGGCAACGATAACAGTCGACAGGTTGAAAACCTTTGACACCCTCAGGCTGATAAGCCGTGACGCAGCGGAGGGCGGGCTTGTACGTCCACAGCCCGTTGCCGCGAATGAAGTACCGCGTGTTGACCACTTCCGGGTCTTTGACCGGTCCGCTGACTTCCGGGTTGGGGACATAGTACTTCGGGTCCGAGCGGTACAGCTTCGCGTCGTTGATCACCTCCGGGTTGTAGCCGTCGAGCCGATGGTAGTGCCGGGTGTAGACCTCGCCTTCGCGCAAGTTCAGGACATAGCGGTGCCCCCAGTCCCAGTCATTGAAATAGGGGCGATAGGCGAGCCGTTTGGGATTGAAACAGCCCGCTTCATCGCGGAGCGAGCGGGCGCAATCGGCGCCGGAGAGCCAGCCGTTGGGGCTGGTCGCCGTGAGGCAATGGTAGCGGGCAATGTGCCCCAACTCCTTCTTTCCGCCCGAGGCCGCGCAGCGCCCTCCTTGCCGATGTCTTCCACGCCGGCTATCGTCTTGCCGTCGCAAAGGGTGTAGATGGCCGACATCGAGTCGTCGTACATGTGCCAGCGATCGTCGTACCACACTTCCGGCACCGTGTGGCCCACGACGTCCCAATACTTGACCTTCAGGCCCATGTTGTGCCAGATCGCGCAGTTGGCGCCGGCGATGGTGCTGCACATCATATAACCGTAATCGTTGAATTGGCGGATAGGGTCGGAGCAGGCCAATCCGTGGAGCACCATGGGCGCCGTTTGCCGGCGTGCGAGGTGGTTCCAATACCACATCGCCCAGCATTTCTCTTGGGTGCTGGGCCACTTGGCCGTGATGCTGTGAATCATGCTGCCCATGTCGGTGTAGTCGGGCGAAGCGTCGGTCACCACCTTGAGATTGCAGATCTCGGCCCGCGCGGCACGGCCGCAGGCTAGCGTCACGAGCGAGAACAGACAGCCAGTCACGGCAAGAGATGCCAGCTTGCGCATCGGAAAGCTCCTCACTACTTTTGAAAATGACTTCTTTGACATATCCTTTCGGCAACTGGCACGTTTGACACGCTGCCGTCGGCGATATTATAGTGCACGACAACGTGCGACGCCAGCGGCGGCGCGCGAGCAGGAGAACGCTATGATCGTCGGGCGGCAGGCTACAGGTTTGGCTATCGCGTGGGTTCTTGGTTTCTTGGTATCGTCGGCAACGGCGGACGAGACGCACATCGTGGGCTGGCGGGGCGACGGGACGGGAAAGTACCCTTCGGCCGCTCCGCCCACGCAATGGGGTCAAGTCAGCACGGCCGTTCAGGGCCTGCGTTTCACAGCCCGGAAACCGGCAGCGGACCAGGCCGGCACGCCCATGCCGGACGGCGTGATTCACCAGTGGCTGGTCTTAGGCCCCGTGCCTTTGCCGGAAGGGCGTGATTTCGCCAAAGACACCCTGCCCGGCGAAAGTGACTTTGCGCCGAAGAGGGCCAGAAGACCGGCGGCCTGACCTGGAGCAAGGCCACGCTCGATACGTCGTATCTCGATTTCGCCAGGCTGATCGGCAAGCCGGGCGACGTGGTGGCCTATGCCTGCACCTACGTCTATGCCCCACGGGCCGGCAGCTTCCGCATGAACCTGACCTTCGTCGGGCGGGTGCGCGTCTGCATCAACGGCAAGGCGGCGCAGGAGATCGGCGGCATGCGGTCGAAACTGGATCTTGCGAAAGGCTGGAACCGGATCCTCTTGAAAGTATCGCCCGGAAGCAAGGAAGCGACGGGCGTGGCGGACTGGTACGTGGTGCCCGTGCTGCACGCTTGGGCGCCGTGCACGTATCGTCGCAGCAGCATTGCCTGGAGCACGCGGTTGCCGGGCGTGGCCTCAGGGTTTTATGGCGGCGGGATGGGCGTCAGCGCGCCGTAGTCGTCGGCGACCGGCTGTACGTCTTGAGCGAACCGCACGACCTGATCTGCATCCACAAGGCCGACGGCAAAGTCCTTTGGCTGCGGCGGACGAGCGCGTTTGAGGCGGCCAGCGACGCGGAAAAGAAACTTCCGGCCTACGGGAAGGCCCAGGCCATCGCCGCGAAGATCGACGCGATCAACGCCGGCTTTGTCGCGGGAACCGCTTTCGACTGGCAATTGCACGACAAGAAAAGCGAACTCGAAAAGGCCCTCGGAAAGCAAATGAAACGCGTCGATGCGGAGAAGTACACGCCCGAGACGGTGCCCGACGTGGGCTTCTCCGGTTTTACGCCCAGCAGCGACGGCCAATTTCTCTACACGTGGTTCGGCGACGGCGTGACGGCTTGCTACGACTTGGAGGGCAACCGCCGCTGGATCCGCATGGACCGCCGCGCCGCCGTCGAGCACGGGTTCTCGTCCTCTCCGCTGTTGATCGACGGCAAGTTCGTGGTCTTCATGCGCGATCTCATGGCCTTCGACGCCCGGACCGGCAAGTTGACATGGAAGACCCCCTTGGTCGAAGCGGAGGGGCTGAACCCACAGGGTTTCTTCCATGGCTCGCCGGTGGCCGCAACCATCGGCGGGACGCCGGTCATCGTCCTGGGCAACGGCACGATCGTGCGGGCCAGCGACGGCGCACCGCTCTTCACGGACCGTGAAATGGGCAACCAGGCAATTGCCTCCCCCGTCGTGGAGCAGGGACGGCTTTTCCAGATGCCCACCCGGAACGCAGAACTGGTCGTGCAACTGTTGCCCGAGAAGCTTGCCCGTCCGGGCCAACTACCGGGCCAATTGCCGGCGCGGCGGATCGCCCTGGACCTGTCGGCGTTTCCCAAGCACTATATGCCCTGGCATTTGTCTTCGCCCGTGATCCACCAGGGGTTGGCTTATTTGCTGAACAACGCGGGCGTGCTCACGGTAGTGGACGTGGAAAGCGGGAAGACGGTCTACCAGCAACTGCTCGACTTGGATCCGCTGCAGGCCCATAACGAAGGGGCGGCCCGCGGCGTGGGCGTCAGTCCCGCCTTGGCCGGCGGAAAGCTGTACTTCTTCGGCAACAACGGCGCCGCCCTGGTCGTCGAGCCCGGCCGCATCTACCGGCAGATCGCCAAGAACAAGATCGAAAACGTCGTCATGGCCGGGCACTGGTCCGAACGGCAGGAACGATTCGTGGCCAATCCGGTCTTCGAGGGAAAACGGCTCTACGTACGCGGAGAAGAGAACCTGTATGCCATCGGGCCAATCAGTCCAGTTCCAGGGCAATCGACTTCATCCGCGGCTTGTCCGTGCAGCGAATGACGTAGCTCTCCGCTTCCTTGCGGGCCACGTGGACGTCGGTCTTTTCGACGCCGCCCTCTTCCCAGCGGTACGTGATCTTCACCGGCCGGAAGCCGGAATTGGGCACCCTGTAATCGGCGTCGATGCGGTGGTTGAAGATCATCGTCGCGTTGTAGCCGGTGGCGCCCAACCAGCGAACCACGGCCGAGCGCGTGCCGGGCGGAATATCCTTCACCTCGACGAAGTTGCCGAACGAGACCGCGGGCCCAGCGCAGCGGCTGACAGTCTGGAAGCTCTTTCCGCCGTTGAACGATACTTGCACGTCCCAGCCGCCCCGCGGGTCGCGGGCGCGGTAGTGCGTGGCGATGGTCATGCGCGTCATGTCGCCGGGCGTTTCGACTCGATAGCTCAACTCGCCGTCGCGCTTCGCCGGATCGATCAATAGGCGGTCCTTCAGATTCCGTGATTGCGGGTGGAAGTCGGTGTAGACCAACTGCCGGCCCTTGTTCGCCACGTCGGACGAACCCTCGATGGTGATCGTCCCTTCCTGCGGCCCGGCCAAGAAGGTGATCGTGTTCTCGCCCCGGTCCAAGGCGGGCAAGGGGCGTTGCGAGTGCTGAATGTCGTGCCGGAAACAAAGTCCGTCCAGCCCCGTGCCGGCCCCCTGGAACACCAGTCGCAGCCGATAGTCGTAGCGGCGAAGAATGAGCTTGCTCAGGTCGATCCGCCGCAGGCCGGTGGCATCGATGTGGGCCACTTCCCGCCAATCCAGTCCGTTGTTGTCGCTGAACGAGACCACGATCGATCCGCCGGGACCGACGACCGCTTGGAGCGCGGCCTCGCCCTTGAGGTAGACATAACTCGTCGGGTTGCGGATTTCCAAAACGCCCTCCTTGGCGCCGTCCTCGACACGGAGCTTGCCAGCGGCCTGTAGACCCTCCAGCCGCCAGGCGCTCTTTTCCAGCGCGGCATCCAGCGGCACCTGGTACTCCAACGTGCCGTTGCCGATGCGTCCGAGGGCCAGGTCGCCGAACTTGGGGCAATAGGCCATGAAGCCTTCGCCGATCTTTCCGTCGAGTGCGCCCGGCTTGCCGGCCGTGCCGTCCATGTTCACGTATAGGCCCTGGTTCGACCAGTTGCGGGTGAGCCGCTCGCCGGGCCGGAGTTGGATGTTCACCTTGTAGCCCATCGAGCAGCCGGCCTCGTAAGGGAAATACACGCTGCCGTCGTATTCCTGCATGGTCGAGTACCAACCGTGGGTATGGGCGGGCAGCCAGCCGTCCCAGCCGTACAAGGGGCAGTCGGCCAGCAGGGCCGGTCCTTTCTTCCAGCCCAGCCAGCCTTCGGAAGCGTGAAGCTTGCCCAACTTGCCGCCGTCGCCGCGGGGCTTGTCCTGCGGACCGGCGGGCTGGACAAGGTAGTCGGTGTTCTTGGCGTACCACTGTTTCACGGCCGCGATAACCTCCTCGATCGACGCGATGTTTCCGCTTGGCACAACGTAGTTGCTCAGTGCCCGGGAGAACCTGCCGTTGACGGCACTGGGCGGCTGGTCCTTCATCACGAAGAAGTTCACCAACGAGGCGTCGAGCATGTGCCACTGCCCGTTCCACTCGATCTCCGGCACGACGTGCGCGACGATGGTGCTCACGCGGGCCTTTAGCCCCACGTAGCGGGCCAGCGAGGCCATCTCGCAGGCCGCCACTCCGCAATAGGAATGGCCATAGACGTTGAACATCTTCAGCGCGTCGTAAACGTCGTTCTCGTTGTGCAGGAATTCCTTCGGCGGCGTGTCCTGAAACTGATGGGCGACGACCGACTCCCAGATGGCCAGGGCCTTGTCCTTGTCGGTCATGCCTTCCTGGATATACGACTTCTTCCAGGCCTCCAGACTGGAAACGTCCTTGACCTTGTCGGAAAGCACCTTGACGTTGGCAACCACGCCGACCGGGGTGGCGGCGCCGCGCGGAACGTCCGTGCGGGCGTTGGCGGCAAGCGCGATCTGCAGGAACCGTTCAAGCTGCGAATAGTCGTTGACCCAGGTGGTATACATGACTCCGCAGACCCCTTTGACCTTGGCGGCCATTTCTAGCCAGGCCGTGATTCGCTGCGGGTCGGCATCGTAGTAGCCCGCCAGGATCTGGCGGTTGCCGCGCTCGGCGAAGAACTTCAGGCTCTCGGCGTCGTTCTGGTGCCAGTTGGCCACCAGGACGCTGGTGGGCAGGCCCTCCCAGGAACCGTACCACGGGCCGGCCCCCTTGGCCAGGTACATCCGGCCCTCTTTGCGGGCGTTGTGAAATGGATCGAACATGTCGTTCCAGGCCACGATCGGCTTGCCCGGGTCTGTCCGCTCGATGATCTCGGCGCAACGCTTGACGTTCTCGGCCAGGATCTGGCCGCAGGTCATCTTCCGCCGCGAGCAGGAGTCGTCCCAGCCGCAGTGGCGGATTTCGTCGTGGGCCATCATATAGAAGTCCGGCTGGACCGTTGCTTTGATCCACTTGATCTGCGCGGCCAGCAGGTCGTAGATCTTGGGCTCGCTCAAGCAACAGTTGATTTGGTGGCTCTTGCCGGCGAGTGTGGCGAAGTGATAGCTGGCCAACACCCGCTGCCCCTCCTGGAGCCGGCTGGCCGCGGGAACCGCAACCGTGGGCGGCTCATGCCAGTAAGTGAAGTAGCCGGGGTTGGGGTCGTGGCCCAGCTTGGGGTCCTGCACCGCAGCGAAGTCCCGACCCTCGGTGTAGATGGTCTTGCCGTCTTCGCTGCTGATCGTCAGGGGCAAGCCGGGACGACGGATGACGTTCACCAATCCGCCCGGCTCGATCTGCACGTCGCTCCACCAGATCTTGCCGCCCTTGGCGTTGTACGAGCCGAGGCACAGAGTGACCTCGCTGTTGTCCAGGCTGGCGAAGGTGGCGTGCAAGCGGGTCCAGTCCATCGTCCCCTTGATGGCCGGCGGCTGCCACGCCAGCGGGTAGCCCTTCTCCATGTTGACGGCCGAGATGCGAAAGTCGCCGGAGGTGCAGTTCTCGGTCTTGGCCATCACCGAGACATGGTAGTAGTGCCACGGTTGGACTTTGATATTCTGCAACATGCGGACCACGCCGCGCTTGCTGGCCGAGTGGTCCTGCCGCAGCGCCGGCTTGCCGTTGTACGTGACATCATCATCCTTGCAGGACACGGTGCCGGGCTGGTCGACGGTCCAGCCCGCCGGGCTGCCGCGTTTCCATTGGTCCAGGGCGCCGTTGACCAACCGAGGCACGTCATCGCGGGCGCCAGATTGCCGTCCCGGACGACGAACAGGGCCTTGCGCAACCGGCATCCCCTCCGCCAGGTTGGGGTCGGCCGCCAGGAACTCGGCCGCGTAGCCCATGGGGCAAACCGGGACGATTAACTCCATCTCATGCTCGCTACAGGCCTGACGCAGCCTGCGGACATTGCGGGCGTAGCTCTTCTCCTGGAGTTGGAACTTGTCGAACTTGCTGTCGGCCACAAGGATCCCGTTGTAGCCCGCACGCCGGGCACGCTGCATTAGATCGAGCGTCTTCTGCAGGGCCTCTTCCCTGGCCAGATTGGTCATGGTGAAGACCCAACGGTATTTGAGCTGCACTTTTGCGGGTGTGGGCCGGCTGGAACGGGTGTCCTGGGCCAGGACTGTCGATACGCCCAGAAACAGTATCACGAACGGCTGCATAAGGCTTCTCACTGCTGCTGTTTCCTCGTTTCGATTCGCTCTTTGCATTAGTATACCATGGCCCGCTCGATCAGCCCGGCGATCCGGCCCGCGCCTGCCGTAGTACCTGCGGGTCCGGTGTAAAGTGCGTCAAGTCCTGGACCACGGCATCATCTACGGCCAAGGCCTTCTCCACCTCGGCGATCAGGGCCCGGTGCTTGGCCACGTCGGTCTTCTTTAGCCGGGCCAGCGTCTCCCGCAGCAGCCAGAAATACTCGTAGTCCTCGCAGCCGTCGCGGAAATTCTCCAGCCGGACCGAGGAAAGCGGCTGGCGGTTGGCACCCGGATAGAGCAATTGGCCATCGCCGTTGTGGGCCTTGCCCGCCTCGTTTCGCCACGTCGCCGGGTTCCATTTTACTTCCGGCCAGCGCTTCTCGCCGGCCATGTTGTCTCGCCAGGTGTTTAAGCCCCAATACAGGAAGCCCGTGACCCCGAACTTCTGGTTTTGCCAGAGGAGCACGCGGTGATCGATGGCCGGCCATTCGATCATCAAGTTCGCAAAGGGCTTGCCCGGCCCGCAGCACACGTACCACCAGACGGTGTCGCCCTTGGCCTGCCGGGCCTGGAACTCCGCCTGCCGGTAGCGGCCCGTGTTCGGTGACCAGACGTTCAGCACGTCGCCCAGTGCCGATACCGGGTCGTCTTTGTAGAAGGTCTGCATCAGCCTCAGGTCGGGCATGGCCTTCTTGAGTTCCCCATAGAGTTCGCGGGCATAGCCGAACTGCTCCTTGCCGATCTCGTCTTGGCAGTAGATATATGCCCGATGGGTCCAGCCTCGTTTCTTGGCCCGTCGGTAGAGTTCCTTGATCTGGGCCGTCAACTCGGCATTATGCCTGCGGCGGGCCTCCGGTGGCCCTTGTTCGAACCAGGCATTGGCCAAGCAGAAGGCCGAGCCGCCGCGGTCCAACTGCCGGGCAACAAGCCGCTCCATATCGGCCTTGAAGTTCGGCCACTCGCAGAGCATCGGGCTCAGCCGGTGGTCCACGCAAAAGTCGATCCACTGCTCGTACGTTTCGATGGGCACGGCGGGCAGTTTGTAGAACTTCTGCAACTCTTCCGGCCTGAGAAGGAAGCAAGTCTCCAGGTGCTGCTGTTTGGGCACGGTGAAGTTCCACACCCGGACCTCCAGGGGCAGCGACTCGGCCTGTCCATCGGCTAGCCGCAGGGTGACGGCGCCGCGGTACAGCCCGGCCTTGGCGTCGGCAGGGACGTGTACGTTGATCCACAGCGGTTGCACCTGGCCGGCTGGCACCTCGAATTTGGCCGGCGGCAAGAGCGGATCGGGCCACCAGCCAACCTTGCGGACCGGGTAATTCGGCGGTTCGGTTTCCACGTAGCCAACGACGTTCCACGTCACGTTCGCCTTGGGGACGGAGCCGCTAGACTCCCCGGTCAGGTCGCTGACTTCCAGAATCGCCGAGTGAACGCTTTCCCTGCCCGCCACTACGACGAGCTGGATGCCTTGGACCTCGTTCCTGGCAGCCTCGATGGTCAGGCGGGCGACCGGCGGCCGGTTCCACGGTTCGTCCCGAAAGACCTTCTCCATGGTGTCGGCGCTGCTCAGCGTCGGCGGGGCCGCGATCGTACGGCCCCCGCAGGTCAGGACGGCCATGAACAGAACCGCTGCAAACCAGCGGATGCGCGGGACGAGAATCGTATACGGGGATTTGGGGAAATCGGGGTGCAGGGCCATGACAAGCTACTCATCCTTCTTGGTTTCGCGTGTTCCGGCCTTGCCGAATCGCTTGCGCTGTTTGGTCTCGATCTTCTTGATGCTTTCCGCCGTCGGCAATTCTTCGGGCATCGTGCCGCCGAGTTCCTTGATCGTCTGACGCACCTTTACCCCCACTTCCCGATGCGTTCGGTTGGCGGCGTCTTTGCCTCTCACGTTTTCGCGGCGCAGTTTCTCCTCCGCCTGGGTCGCCCGGAATAGGTTTGCCGCCAGTTCCGTGCTGCCCATGTGATCGAGAATCTTCTGGCTTTTTTTCAGTCCTTTCCGCCGGTGAATGTCTTCCTGTTTCAGTCCGCCGTAAAGCCCCATGTACCCGTGATTCTGAAAGATAGCATAGTCTTTGGGTTCTACGACGCCCGCGCCCTTGGCCGCGTGGACCAGTTGCACATTATGCTGGCGTATCTCCTCCCGCAAGACGAGGCGTCGCTCCTCCTCAATGGTTTCGTCCGCCAATTCCTGTCGCCGCGTCTGGATGGCGAAATAGGTCTGGCCATGCGCGACGATTTCTTTCTCTGGGATCCGCGTTCTGAATGACAAGGTAGCAAGCGTAACGCGACAGGAGAATCGTCCGGACGGGGCGTTCAGCACCACTCCCCAGGGTGACCATTTCGGTGACGTCAACGAAATGGTCCTCGATGCGGTGACCGCTGTTGAAACAGGACAACTTGGCTTTCTCGATGACCGACTCGAAATTCCGATAATCACCGTAGTCCAGGACCCCCGCAAACTCACGGCTGGACCAAAACTCCGCGCCACCATTGTTCGTGCGTTTGATCCGCTCGAAGGGCGAAAGATGCCCTCCAGCGGAAGCAGCGATTTTATTGCCCATCGTTGAAAAGCTCCTTTAGTATCTGGAAGTTTTCTAATCCCATCGAATTCGACGGGTTTAATGGTCTCCGCCAGGGCTTCGCCGAACTGGGTAGAGCAAACGTCGAGGATCTGCGAGTTCTCGTCCCCGGCAGGCCCGCCGCGCGTGACGTCCAGCAGGCCGAACAACTCGGCGAGGGCGAGGCAGCAAAAGGAAACTCGCCCGTAAGCCGGGGCGCGGTCAAGACACTTGCCCGCGGCCCGGTAGACGGCCACGCGCTGCCAGATTTCTCGCAAGGACCATAGCATCGAGGTCATCCAGCCGCCCCCCCTTTCGCCGAGCATTTCCGAACGGCCGTGGCGCAACCAGGCTTCCAGAAGGTTGAAGTAGTGCTCCGTCGCATTCATCGTCCGCCACTGGTCGAGCATGGCCGGATCGAGGATCAACATGCCGGTCTTCTTGCCCGTGCCCTTGGGCACACCCAGGCACGTGGCCCGGAGCAGGAGGTACAGCCCGTCGATATGCGGGAAGGAGCGTTGCTGCGGGCGTTCGAGGCGCGGCCGCAAGGGGCGGCTCAACTTCGCGTCCAGTTCGCCGAGCCGTTCCAGGGGCAGGAAATGGTACTTCCCCGCCGCGCGCACGCCATCGGCGCCGATGAATTCCAGCAGGGTCGCGAAGTCGCGGAGGATGGTTCCGGGACCGCCGGCGTCGATCGGTTGCCGGCGAAGCACCGCAGTGTTGCGCTTCTTGGACATGACAGGTTCCTTGTTTACGGAAAGCGGGCAAACACAAGGTCAGGCGTCGGTTGATGGCAGGAAGCGGGAGATCAGAATTTACCCGACTTGCTCTTATAATCATACGCCCGCAGAACTCGACTCAATAGGGCGCGCGCCAGCTTGAAAAGCCGAAATCCGTAACTCTTTCGTCAACTGAAATAAACCGCGGATTTCACGGATAGCGTGGATGTTGTGAGGGATTTCCAGGGAGGCGGAAATGACAGGAAGATCGGGGTACCCGGTACTCCGGGTCGGCAGGAAAATAAAATGCGGATCCGCCAATAGCATGGAGTCTCGCGACAGCGTTTTGTCCTCTGGCAGAATTTCATTTTCCTCTCGCCTGTGTACTCACGGGCCATCTTCGTGTCAAGAAAGCATCTGAGTTTAGCCGGAGCGGGTGGCGCTTCCCGCCCCGGACCGCGCGACGCGGCTTGCCGGCCGCGTCGCACAAGCGAATTGTCAAAGAACGAGTGACCGAATTAGACCATTATTCGCCAGGCGACACTAAAGTTATTCCCTACAATCCGTATTTACAAAATAAAGTACGTCGGCCATGCGATGCCCGGCGCTGCGCGGCAAACCCGGCTCTCCAGTCTGACGATGCAGGGGAGACCCCGCTTGCCTATCGGCGGCCGTGTCGTTCGACACGTATACAGTACGTATCAAACGCCAAAATGAACGGTTCGGCACCCGCGATTCGGTTGCAACTCCCATCGCGCCGGTACTTCCGATTTTTAAGCATGGACAGCTTTTCGGACACTATTGGCATCATTATTGGGCTTCAAACGCGGAAGACAGCTAACTTAACCGCGGATAACGCAGATAACGCGGATGGGAATAACAAGATAGTCATCGGTTTCACAACTCGGGCGAGAGAAATCCCGATTTTCAGCCCAATCTTCCCGCGGGCGTTTCCGCGCGGAGTTGGGCGATCATATCGTTGGTTGCTGCTTCCACGGCCTCTTGCCAGCGCGCTGCCCCGAAGCGGTCTTTGTACGGCTGGAGCGAGTGGGCGAAGATGATTCCGCGGGAATTATTGACGATTGCCCCCCTGCCCTGCGGATCGAAGGCCGCTGCCACGTCGGCCACCGTTCCGCCTTGGCTGCCGAAGCCCGGCACGAGGAACCACGTGTGCAGCATGACCGCCCGCAACTCGGCCAGTTGTTGGGGATAGGTCGCGCCGACGACGGCGCCGACGGCCCCGTATTGACTAGCCCCCTTGGTCGTCATGGCCAGGTGCTCGACGAGTTCGGCCACGTGCCGATAGACCGGCTTGCCGTCGGCCACCAGGTCCTGGATCAGCCGCCCGCCGGGGTTGGACGTTTTTACTAAGACGAATAATCCGGCCTTATGTTCCGCCGCCGCCTCGACGAACGGTTGCAGGCTGTCATCGCCCAGATAGGGGCAAACCGTAAGCGCATCGGCGCCCCAGGGGCTTTGGCGTCCCAGGAAGCCACGGGCGTAGGCCATGGCGGTCGAGCCGATGTCGTTACGTTTGCCGTCCAGGATCACCAGCAGCCCTTTTTCCTGCGCATAGCGGACGACGCCGGCCAGTGCCGTCATTCCGGCCGGCCCCAGTTCCTCGAAAAAGGCCGCCTGGGGTTTCACGGCGGGCACTCGGCGGGCGACGACATCGATGATTTCGCGGCAAAACTGCCCGTAGGCCGCACCAATTCGTTCGGGCCGCCGCGTGTCGCAAGCGGCCAGCAGGCCCGGAGGAAGCATTTCGGCGCGGGGGTCGAGCCCTACGAGCACCGGGTTTTGGCAGCGGACAACGGCCGCTTCCAGTCGATCGGGAAAAGCAAGCACGGAGGCTCCTTGGGTGGGGTTGGTAGTAGGTCCTTTCTGCCGGAAAGGACCAATGTGCGACTTGACCTGCTAAAAAGTCATGCCGCGCTGTCTTGGTTCTGTATCGTGTTTTCGTTCGGGGAGATATGACTGATGGGCGTTTACGCCCATTTCCGGCTTTAGCCGCTAATAGGCCCGGCATTCATGCCGGGTGTTCGTGCGGACACGGCATCTCTGGCTTCTGAAAAAACGCCCGTCAGCCGCGTTTACGCGGCTCCTGCCGGGACGACAAGAGGAGCCCGGTAAACCGGGCTGACAGCCGTTGGAACAAAATAAACTGTTTCGGCAGCGCAACCAACCCGGCATAAATGCCGGGCCTACTACGGGCTAAAGCCGGGAACGGGCGTAAACGCCCGTCCGTTGCCACCCTGCACGGCACAAAAACCGCGTAGTAAACTCCATCCAAATCCTCGAAGTTTTTAGCAGGTCAGGAAGGACCTACTGGGTCGGAAATAGTCATTCTAGCAGGCGACAACCGGGTCTACCATAAGGAGGATCGCGAAAAGGGCCGGTCTGCGTACTCGGAGAAATTCAAGAAATTTCTCATTTTGCAAAAGCCCCCGTTGCAAAATCGCTTCGGTTTTGTAATACTTATATGGTTGGCTGGCGAAGTTGGCCAACGCATTCGGGGCGTGGCGCAGCCTGGCTAGCGCGTCTGAATGGGGTTCAGAAGGTCGCAAGTTCAAATCTTGTCGCCCCGACTACTTAAAGGCTTACGTGACAAGGAGTTACGTAAGCCTTTACTTTTGCAGAGATAGGCCGAAAAACGGCCGGCGCTATGCGGGCGCTAGGAATTAGGCCGGAGATAGAATTATGGGAAAACGAATCAAAAAGGAAGTTAGGATCGACACAATCAAACGTCGATTCCATTTCCAGATTGATGAAGTGAATAAGCAACTTGCCGCAGAAGACAATCCAGAAAAAAAAGCGGAGCTACTGGGAAAAATCAAATCGCTCGTAGACGGTATGGATAGCGAAATTCGTCGCATGTCATAGCGACGCCTGGATGATCGGCCAGCAGGCGGTTCATTTCACCTGGGGCGCGGGCGGCTCAGCGGCGGTCGAGGCCTTCTTGCGACGGACGGGAGGATGCTGCGGACAAGGCATCGACGCCCCACAACTGCCGCATCGCATGGTTTTCCTCAGTGAACCCATGCGGGCGGCCGTGCTGACGGCGCGTTTGATCGCTTTTTGGGTTGCTCGGATACTCATTTTTTCATGCCCGAATGTTCCGAAAACGCCCGCTGTCCAGCCGGCTCCCCGGAATGGTAGGGAGGGACGCGACGGACTGGACAACGGGGACGACGTAGGGGTTACGCGGTCCATTCCTGATTACCGGGAATCAATCGCTCGGCCTCCGTCGCGGCGGCCTGTTGGTGGAGTTCGGCCAGCTTGTCGCGGGTTTCCTGGACGCGCCTTTTCGGCCTCGGCCTTTTGGGGGCGAAGCGCGTGCAGTTCGGCCAGCTTGGCGCGTTGCTGCCGATACGCGGCCTTGGCACGCTCGCCATGCTCCCCGCACAAGTCATTGACGAGCGCGGCCTGTTTCTCGATTCGCGTGTCGATGTCCGCCAACTGCTTTAAGGATCGGCATCGCGTTTCGGTATCGGCGGCATCCCTCAACAGTTCCGACAGCCGGCGGTTCAACGCCTGGTCGCTCGTCTGCCGGAGAATCTCCGTCGCCCGCAATCGCTCGTGATTGATTTCGACTTGCAGGTCATGCGCCCGGAGATAGTTGGCCGACGGCGGGAAACCGGGGGTGGTTTCCGCGACGTGCTTTTGAATCGCGTCGTACAACTCGGCAATCGTGCTGAATTCGGAAAGCAGGCGCGGGCCGGCTTTCCTCTCGGCCGCAAGCGCCTGTTTCGCCTCCTGCAATTCCTCCTGCATCCGGGGAATCGTTTCCGTCAAGGAATAGTTCGCGTCCAATCGCCGTTGGTACGTCGCCAGGTCCGTCGTGAAGTCCGATCCGCATTTCCATGCGGCCTCTAAGATAGTCAGGTCCGGCTCGCTCGGCTGTTGCTGGACGTGCCGGCGGTATGCGGCCGTTGCTGCCGCGCTCGGCTTGGCATCGACGGGAGGGGTGAAAGTCAACATGTTAGGTATCCTTTTCTTTGGTTTGGGTACAGGTAAATGGTCCCTGCCACCCGGCACAACGAGCGCCGGGAGGCAGGGTTTCCAGCAGCAGTTATCGAGAACGGCAACGGACGCGGAAATCCTGCAGCGCGGCCGCTTGCTCGCTTGCGGGGAGCAAGCGGAAACTGCCGTGACTTTCGGTGGTAGCCGGCGCGGCCGGCGGTTCCACTGTAGCTGCCGGTGCGGTGTCCTCTTGTAGTGCCATGCCGTCACGGTGACGCCGCAACCACGCCTCGCGCGCCACCGGGCCCACGGCCGTCCGCTTGCCCCAGCGGTCAAAATGGTTGCCGTCCAAACTCTCTTGGAGGCACTCGTACAACGAATCGACGGTTGCCGGGTTGCCGACGAGATCCACGCTATGAACGCTGGTAATCTTCATCACGGTTTCGGTGCCGTCCGGCTCGCGGCGGGTGGGTCCGTTGCCGTTCATGCTCAATCCGTACTGACTCGGATCGTTTTCCGCGCTCCAGCAAAGGGACTCTGCCAGGTCGTGGGTCGGGATGTAGTGGAGGTCCGCAACCAAACCGTTTTGGTCCGGTGCCTCCCTGACATTCACGATTCGACCGATCTTGTCGCCGGGTGGCCGGCGGGTGCCAGGATCGACGTGACCGGCATAACAAGACACTCCCTCGAAAAGCGGAATCGCGGCCCGCAAAACATGTTGCGGGTAGCGGCGGCCCTTCTTGGAATAGTTGCTGACGATCTTCACTTGCCGGATGATTCCGCGCTCTTTGTCCACGCGGTTACGCGGCGGCGGTGCCATTGTCATTGTGCTCATGTTCTCAAACTCCAATCTGAAAAGTGGAACGAAAAATACGGTTAATTGAAAGTCAACGGTTCTTGTCGCGTGTCGATTGATTCCCAGAACGACGGCACGTATCGCCCCCTGGACGCCAACGGCATGACGAACGACTCCGGTTCGCGCAGTGCCCATGCCCTCCAACACGGCGGGCAACGCCTGGACCATCGCGGAAAGCCTATCGCTATGGCCGTGCTGATTCTCGCAAAGTTCCAACCGATGCCCATACGGACGTTGCACAACTCGACAGCCCCGCAAGTCCTCCAAGAGCAAATCGCCGTCGCCCCCGCTGTAGGTTTCAAGCATCCGATCTTGGAACACTTGCAGGAGCGCGGCGGCCTGTTTCACCAACACGTTGCCGGTGGCACGCTCGGCCTTGACGGCAAGGCCCAACGATTCCAGTTCCTCCGCGACTCGCATCATTTCCCACGCATCGCAAAAGACAGATCGCACGCCGTATTGATCGGCCGCGCGTACCACAACCATCTTTAGCTCCTCCAATCGCACGGGCGGGGCCAAGTCCCACACTCGCCCCACTCGCACCCGCTGCCGGCGGCGGTCGCCCAGCAACACAACCACGCCCGCATGGTGCTTTTGTAGGCCAGCGTCGATTCCGATTGCCGCGACGGTGTAATTGTTCCCCGCATCCCATACCGGCTCATCCGAAACGATGGTTGCGGTAATTTGCCCCTCATCGAGCGCATCTCCCGCGGCGCTCGCCCACTGGTTCAACCACAACCGGGCGTAGACCGACGCCGGGAGCAAACGACGTTGCTCCTCGAGCGCGGCCGCATTGATCCAACTGGCAACCGGACCATCAAGACGCGAGAAGTACCACAACGTCGACGCTCGGCACGCCTCCCGGATGTTCCATTGCCAGGATGATCCTTGCCCACAACCCGCGTTGCTGATGACGACCATCATGCACGTCGATTTCTTCGCGGCGGCGGAAAACAGGGAGTGCCACAACTCCTCTCCCGTTGGTTCCCAATGCGTGATTTCGTCACAGACAACCACGTCCGGCAGAATCCCGTAAGACGATCCTGCATCCGATGCCAGAATTTCCAGCTTGCTCCCGGTGTGCGGATTCAAGACGACCCAGCGTTGCACGTCAACGAACGGGGCCAACTCGGGATTCATGGCGACGATTCGATTGATCGCATCCCGGCAAAGTCCGCCTTGCTGTTGATCGGCGGCGGCCCATACCGCCATGATCGGCCGGCGGCTCGCCACAAGCACCACAAGAGCATGACGGCGGTGTCCTGGGTTTTACTGTGGCCCCGCGGCCGTTCCAGGTACGCCCGCTGCAATCCGCCGTCGCCTGGAATCCCTACCACGCGAGACGGCGCCGGCGCTATCGCGTCAAAGTCCGTCCGCTGCCAAGCATCCTCACAATCGGCCAGAGGACGGAGAACCCCGTCAACCTCGATTCGCAGCCATTGCCGGAAAGCAAGAAGAGAACGGCCGATCCTGGAAAATGTCGCGTTGTCCATTCTGGTTTTTCTGTAGAATTTCTATGGTGGGGTATCGTGGCTAGAATTCTATAGGGGGGTTATTCTCCGCCCCCGTCCGAAACTAACCTCCATGCTGGCCGGCGGCGGCTCGATTTCATCCCCTGGAATCTCTGTGGCGTCGTCTTGCCCTTGGACAGCTTGCGGGTCGTCTTGCTCCTCTTGCTCGTTTGCTGGCATCGCGTACAACGCGGCAGGATCGCTTGCGGCCGTGCCCTTGCCGTTTCCAAGTAGCTCGGCCAGCATCTTGTCACGTTGGCACGTCCATTGCGCAATGAGCGAACGTGTCGATGCCAGTTCCTTGGACGGCATGGCCGGAGTATCGCGTATCGTTTGCTCGGCAATCCTGCAATTCAATTCCAGGCGACACAGACTTTGTACCCTTGCCCCCTGGATAAGAGTCAACTGCCCATGCTTGCGGCCTAGCGTGCGTTCTATCGCCTTGCGCAGCCTGCATACATCGGCGTAGGCTTGGCTGTACTTCGGCCCCATGCGTGCCAAGACGACGCCCGGCGCGATGATCGGCGGCCGTTTTTCATGGCGTTTGTGTTTTCGATCATTCCAGGCATGGCGTTTTTTCTCGTTTCCAGGGGGTTAAATTCAGACACGGCCTAGCGCCCGCATAGCGCCGGCGGGTTGATAGCGTCTACTTTATCGCATTTTTCCGGGGTTCAATGCAATGGTGCGTCTGAGGACGGTTCAGGCGTGCCGGGTTTGATTCGACGAAATTCGTCGAATCAAGCGGGGTTTCATCGGCTCGGCTGTCTGCGGGTCCGGTGGGGGGCGGCGCGGGCAGGCGTGCGGCGTTGATGGAATCCACCACACCAACACTTTCCACTGAGGGTTGCGAGTGCGCGGCGGATACTTGGTTCCTGATCTCCCCAAATCCAATCGGATCGGATTCCAGATTCCAGGCAGACCGCTCGGACGACGGGTACATCGACGCCATAATCTCCCTCGTGTTCTTCTCTCTCAATTTTGCAAATTGCTGTTTTCATTTTCTTTTTTTTCTGTGGGCAAGGACCATCCTCCCCGCTGGCCGTGCCGGACGACAAAATTTCTGGTATGCAGGGAATTCAAAATTCTGATGACTTTCCGAACCGGCATTTTCGTTTTTTCTGCAATTTCGGACGACGAAACCGGACGGGAGCTAAGTGTCATTTCCGCTATAATATATATAGGGGAATTGACACTTAGCCCGGTTCCCTCTTGGCTTGCTTCGCCTGTAGGGGAAATGACACTTAGCTCCCTGATAGCCGATAGGACGATTTTTTCAGAATCGTAGGTCCGGCCGGACGGAGTTTCTAATTCCAGAATCGGAAATTCCAAATTTTCGTTTGTGAGGACGACAACCGGGATTCCGTTTTCACAGATAGCTCGGCCCCGTCCTACGGTTTGTTTCAATTCCGCCTGTACGAGTGCATGGTGGGCGGCGGCCCATTCCGGGTTGGCGTACCCCACGGATTCGACAAGGCAGGGGCGGCCGTCCTCAGTCGTGCCCTGCCATGTCTGCGGCTCCCATTGCTGGCAATCGGTGTCCAGGGTAGCGGCGGCGTGCTGGCCGATCCGCATCAAGTGGGTGCTGACAACGGACGTTGGGACGCGAGGGGTTCCGAGAACGATCAAAAAATCACATTCCGCTGTCCAATGGTTTGACGCCCGGTTCTGTCCTCCCCGGAAATACTCGATTTTGGAAATCCGCTGTCTGGCCGATTCATCCAATACCGGGCCATGCTTGGCGGTCCCTCTTAGGATCGTTTCATGCCGCCGGTGGCAAACGATACCGATCCTGGAGAAGTCCGGGAACGCCTGGAGGACGGTTTGAACAACGGCCAGCAGGCGACGTGCCCCCGTGCCCTGGGTGACGTCGACCGGGATCTGTAGGACGCGGTGGCGTTGGGCCAGCTTGCCGCCGGGAGTGCGGTCGATGACGGGCCTGCCCACCACTTGCTCGATTGCCTCTCGGTTCCCCGTCGCGTCATTGATCCACACCACGGCCTTATCGGGAATCTTCGTTTGCCAGATTCCGAGAATGGCCTTATGGGTTGCCAGTTCCTTACCGGGAGCAAAGACTCGATCGACGCGGATTGCTACTTCGTGCAGCTTCCCGGCGGCCAGGGCCTTGATAAGCCGCATGGCATCGCCGCTTGGGTGGACGCCTAACGCAATGATCGAACGCCACAAGTCAGAATCGGCGGCGCTCGGCTTGCCGGCCGCGACGGGCAGGGCCAGGTTCACCGTCGCGGCGGCGCCGTTCACGGCCGCGACAAGCCAGTAACAACACTCCTCCATTTTCCAGAAATAATGATAGGCGGTGTAGTCTTTCCGTTCGCTCGCGTCGTCCTTCGCGTGCTGCGCGATCGCAGCTATCGTTTCAATCCCTACGCGGATTTCGGCGGTAGGGCGGAACATGTTCGTAGGGTCTTCGTGAATCGTGATGTACTTGCTGCCCTTGGCAATCGCCTCAAAAGACAACTCCGTCCGGCGGTGGGTGGCAATTCGGTGGCTTGCTCCCTCGGCTTGTTCCATCGTGTCGCGGTAATCGCACCCGGCCTTGAACCGACAAGCCAAGCAGACGCAAGACGATGCAGACAGCCCCGCGTTCATTGCTCGGGTTGCTTCGTCAAGATTCTGGCAAGTCTCGGCGTTCAGGGTGGGGTACGCGACGGCATCAAGGCCAGCGCCGTTATAGGCGGCCTCCACTTCCTCACAGTTTTTGTGAGTGGGCAAGACGGTAAGGCTTGTGCCGGCCTGTTTCACGGCGGGAATGTCGGCTGTCGTCTTGCCGGCCCCGGTGGGGCTACCGTCGAAATTGATCGTTCCTGGAAGGATGACGGAATCAAGGCGGGCCTGCACCATCGCCGCTCGGTATTCATCCAGGGGCGCGTGCTGTCTGCCGTTGCCGATGGTGCGGCGGCCGGCGGGTCAAGGGTATCAGTTAAAGTGATACCCTTTTCCAATGGCCTGTTTGCCTTGCCACGCTCGGCCCTCTTGTCTGCATCGTGCAACTTCTGCGCAAGATCATCATCCGTCCAAGGGTACGGGAGAGGGTTTTCTTTCAACCACTTGCGCAGAACGTCGATTGATTCGCGGTCGTCAAGGTCATACTCGACGCATCGACACGCCCCCGCAAACAGCCGGGTAAAGCCGGTGTCGCCAACAGGCGTTCGCAAGGCCAGCAAGGCGTTATAGCATCGGTCCAGATGGTCCTGGGGATCGACGTAGCTCGGCCTGGGTGGGGGCGGTTCTCTCGGCGGCGGTGGCGACGGCGGCGGTTCGGACTGCGGCATATAATCGACGCGGGACAACAGCGCGGGATCGTCGCCAGTGTGGGCCAACAAAGCGTTGATCGCTTCCATCCCGTCAACCCACTGGCCTTCCGGCTCCCAAACCTTTGTCCAGTGATTCCGCTTGTGGTGCTTGCCGTACAAGCGTACCCAGCCCCCGCCATACCCCTTTTCCGTATGTCGATCCGGCCGCTTTGGATAAACCTCGATTCCGCCTGTCTTGTTCGGCTTGTGGCCACGGGCAAGCCACAAACCAAAGTAATAGGCGTCCTTCGCGCTGATCGGACGGGAGAAGATGATTTCAAAATGAAACCCACCCTTGCCGTTGCTGTCACTGAGAATCGGATTCAAGCCAAGGTCACGGGCGCGACGATCCAACTCCATCGCAATTACCAGATTTCTCGTTTCCGTGTCGCCGTCGGTGTCGCCGTGCGCGTCGATGTCGATCTTGATCGACTTGCAAGTGTCGTCCAGGCTGATAAGGTGAACGCCGATTATGTCTCGTGCGCTGAAATGATCTTGCAGGCGACGATGGGTTAGCGGTTCCTTCCCCGTCGCGCGTCCACCATCCGGCATATTGATTCCGTAGGCGTCCGTTCGATTGACAAGATGGTCTAGCGCCCATTGGGCCAACTGCCTTGCCTTGATCTGCCAGGGCAGGCGGGCCATTTGCTCCGCGACAACGGCGGCGTTGCCTTCGTCGATTTCGGCTACCATCGTGCTCATGTCGTGATCCGTTGGGGGCGGCCTTACTCTGCGCGGCGGTTGGCCTCAACAAAGGCGTCGAGGTCCGATTGCCGATAGCGGACGTTCTTTCCAATCTTGATGTAGGGAATGACCACACGGCGGGTACATCGCCACACGGCAAGCGTACCGGGCGTAGTGCCGAGATAATCGGCGGCTTCCTTCTCAGTTCGTAGGGCGGTGGGGGCCTCGGCCGGCGCGGGCATGGTTGCGGTGGACATGGTTTTCCTTTCGGGCGGATTGATGGTCAGAGAAACGAAAACGGCCGACGAACTAAGACCCTCTGCGGTGAGAGGGTGCAAAGTTCGTCGGCCGGTTAATACTCAGGTCCGACGATTCAGTAATCAGTATATCGCAGTCCTAACCCCCGTCAAGCCAACTTAATTCCACCAAATAGAAACTACTTGCTATTCGGCGGTAATCAGCCGGACGCCGGCCCCGTCGATGGTGACATGCCCAGCGTCGATCATCGACGCGGATGCACCCGCTACGGCCCCTCGCACGCTGTCAAGTTGAAGCCTGCTGTAGACCTGGGTGGATTTCAGGTCCGCATGGCCCAAACTCTTCCCGATGATTGCCAAGCTGATTCCCATAGCCGCTTGCCAACTGCCCTGGGTCCGGCGCAAATCGTGCATGACCAAATCCGGCATTTTGGCCTCGGGAAGCTTGGCGTTGCACTTCGGACAGATGTACTTGCGATCCTTCCGACGCCATGCCTTTTCGTCGACAAGCTTCCCCTGCCCCACGATTTCGCGGCACTTCGGACAAGCACGCATCGACACAAGCACGCGGTTCCAAGCCTTGCGCGGGTCCACAAGATGCCCGTCACCCTGAACGGAAGGAAACACCCACCCGCTGCCGTCGCGTTGATCGTAGCGGGTATTGAGGATTGCCAGGGCGGGCGAACAAAGCGCGATCGACGCCGGCTTCTTGTTCTTCGTTTTGCTGGCCGGAATGTGCCACACCCCGTTAGTCAGGTCGATTTCCGCCCACTCCATCGACGCGATATTTCCCCGCCTACTGCCGGTGAAGAGACAGAGAAGAAAGAACGCTTGCCAGTAAACATCCTCCCCAGCCAATGCCCGAAAAAAGGCGTCCATCTCGGCGGGGAGCAAGAACCGCTCTCGGCTCTTTTCTGGGAAGTTGGCCACACCGATGCACGGGTTGGGGCCGGTGTAGCCGACGGTGGCGGCCGACTTGCTGAACATCGTCGCCAACAGGGCCTTGACCCTGTTGGCCTGGATCGGCCCATGATCGGTGGCGATCGCGCCATGCCACTTGGCAACCACGGTTTGCGTGATAGCAGACAGGCGCTTGCCGTGGAAGTCTCCCATGTACTTGTTGTACATCCGCTCATCATCCTTCCAACTCCGCTTGCGCGGTTTGGCCCATAGGTCAAGGTACGAGGTCCACAGTTCGGCCAGCGTCTTTTCCTGCCGGCGGCCGTGGCGATCAGCAACAGGGTCTTCTCCCCGGGCGATTTTGCCGGCCTCTTTCTTCGCACCATCGCGGGCCTGAATCACGCTGAGTTTAGGATAGCGGCCCAGCACCATCTTGCATGGCTTTTCCGTGGTGGGATTCCAGGCGTAGAAGTAGAAGGTTTTCGCGCCCTTGGCGGTAATCTGAAGCGCAAGACCGGGTTGCTTTTCGTCGTAGATCCACGCGCAGCCGGCGTGAGGCGGCGCTATGGTTCTGACGTTCGCTTCGGTGAAAAGTAGGCGTTTTTTCTCTGCCATGTGACGACCTTTCAGAAGGGGTAAAAGGAATCGGCGCTATAACGGCGCTATGGAATCGGTTAATCTAGGTTAGTTTTTCCATATCTCCGTTAGGTTTCGTTACGCAATCATTTTACCCTAAGTCCAATGGTTGTAAAGGCTAGTTACACTCCATTAAACATCGTTAGTTCAGACGTACCTACCTGTTAGTGGTAGGTAAAAACGAATGGGGTTCAGAAGGTCGCAAGTTCAAATCTTGTCGCCCCGACTACATTAAAGCCTTGTGTAACAAAGGGTAAGGCCAAATATGGAATGAATTGCGAGAGAAGTCCGGGCAGGCGTCCAATCCAGTCGTCCAACGGCTTCGCGGCCAGATCGTTCGCGCCACGACACAAGTCCCATGACGCTATTTTAGGAGAATGAGATGAGACTGTGGCCCGAAATCGGATCGGCGACAATCGTGCTGGCGGCCCTCGCCGGCGATGCGTGGGGCCAAACCGGATCGAAGTCCGTGCATCCGGTCGCCTGGCAACCCGCCGACCAGAAGGTCGTCCTTTACACGAAGGACAAGCCCCCCGCGACGCCCAGACTGGACGACCTGGAGTTGGCCGGGAGCGTTTCGCGGTGGGGCATCACATGGACGTTCGCAAAGCCCACCCGCGTCGGGCAGTTCGTCAATGGCGACTTCTACGTTGTCGGCCCGGTTGCGGTCGTCAAGATTGAGCCCGCCCCGCGCTATGGCAAGGAGGTCGCCGACGAGGAACTCGACGGCCGCGAGAAAGTCGCGGTTGAAAAGCGCTGCCGCAACGGCTCCATGCTCAACGCGCCCGCCCGGCGGGAGGTGGCGTGGGACTCCGGCGTCATGAACTACTACCACGCCGAACATCGCGCCCGGCTGCCCATTGCTATGACGCCCGCCGACAGCTTGGCCTCCAGCATCAGCCTCCGCCGAGGCGAGAAGGTCACCTATCCCTATCATGCCGGCACCGTGCGGGGCGAAGGCGACAACAGTCCCGTCAAGATCGTCGCGGTGCTTACGTGCGTCGCCGAGCCGCTGCCGCCCGATGCGTTCCGCCCCGGGTATGCCGGACAGGACCCGAAGATCCACCTGGCCCGCGACCTCCTGCCGCACTTCGACCGGCCGGCCGGCGCCCCGGACCCGGTCAAGATCGCCGGCCTCCTCCAGCGGCCCTGGTGCGACTCCTGCTTCTTCTCTTTCGACGTCCCCCAGCAGAGCATGCCGAACTACGCCCAGGCCTACGCGCAGTGCCTCGCCAATGCCGTCCTCCTGGCCTGTTGCGAAAGGAAGTCCGAGGACAAGGAGCGGCTGCTGATCAACGTCGTCCAGATCGGCATCGACTATTACAGCCTGGTGCGCCAGGGCCATCCCGGTTGGGCCGCCCACGGCGGCCACGGTTCCGGGCGCAAGTTTCCCATCGTCTTCGCCGGCGTCATGCTCGGTGACGAGAGCATGGCCAACATCAACAAGAGCTTCCCCAAAGCCGCCTTCGGCGAAGACGAACAGACCGCCTACGGTGATTGTTGGACCGGCGCCAAGGTCGTCTTCACGGGTCATTCCGGCATCGACGTTGTCACGGGCATCGGCCGCGACTTCGTCCGAGCCGGTAATCCCTGGGGTCCCTACGAGCACCTGCCGCCCCGCCGGTGGGTCCCCGAGCAGTTCCGCAGCGACGCCTACCGCCGGGCCAACACCTCCACCTGTTGGGTTGCCCAGGCGCTGGTCCTGCGGACCATGAAGCTGGAAAGAACCTGGAACCACGACGCCTTCTTCGATTACGTCGATCGCTGGATGTTCGAGGACGACAAGCCCTACCGCATCGAAATCGCCAAGTACTGCCGTCCGCCCTACAGCAAGGACGTCTACCTTGACGACAGCAAGGACTGGTTCCACGAGGGCTATGCCGATCAACCCTGGATCAAGCAGCTATGGGATAAGTACCGTCCGCTGAGCCCCGCTTCGACCGATGGCTGGAAGCAGCAGCATGACGACAGCTATTACCGCAACGCCATCGAAAAGCAAAGGAAGAAGTAGAGCCCTCCGCGAGAGGTAGCGTCCGGCCCTGTCGTCGTCGCCGGCCTCGACGACGGGCACGCTGGCCGCATCCAGCCAAGCAGGCTTCCTGCGGCCGGGGGGCCTTGGATTTTCCGGTCGGTAGCGGGGCTCACTTCAAATCCACGCACACCAAATCGCCGGCATGACTGCGGCAGTACACACGGCCGTTGGCCACGACCGGCATCGTCCAGCACTGGTCATCAAGGACCTTGGCGCGGGCAAGCTCCGTAAAGCTTTTGGGCGATGCCTTGGCCACTAGCAGCGTACCGCCGTCGAGCATGACGAAAAGCTTCCCGTCGGCCAGCGTCAGGCCGCCGCCCACGGGCAGTCCTTTCTGGTCCCACTTGACTTTCCCCGTCTCGAAGTCCAGGCACTTGAGGCTGGCTTTCTGGCCTTGCTGCCCGTGGACGCCATAGAGGAAGCCGCCCGCGAGCACGCAAGTCTGACAGTGGTTGTTCATTTCCTTGTTCTCCCAAACTTTCTGGAGTGCATCGCCTTCGAGACTCAGCAGCGAGCAGCCGCGGCCGTAGCCGCTGGAGATGAAAATTTTGCCGCCGGAGACGATGGGCGTGGCCGCATTCACTCCATAGGCCGTCTCCCACTTATACTTTGCCACAAGCTTGTCTTGGGACGGGGAGTAGATCGCCAGTCCGCTGCCGTTGAAGGAAGTGAGCAGCATCTTGCTCGCGTGACGGAAGACCACGGCCGAGGCGTAGCCCGCCGTCTCCGAGCCGGCCTTCCACACGAGCTTGCCGGTCTTCTTGTCCAGGGTGAAGACCACGCCCAGGTCCATGATTACGCGACTGCCCAGAACGAGCGGCGAGCAGGAGAGTGCCCACTGACCCTGCTTGACAGCGAACTTATCGACATTGGCGGACCACTGGAGTTCGCCCTTGGCCGCGCCGAGACAAACGATCGTATGATCGTTGTTCAGCGCGAAGACCAATCCATTCGCAACGGCTGGCGTGGCCGTGGTCTCACCGCCTTTGCCCTTGCCTGGGGCCGGGTAACGCCAGACGACTTTTCCCGTTTCCGAATTCAGGCACCACACGGTGCCATCGCCCTGGGTGAAAAGTTGCTTTCCGACCACGGCCATACACGAATGGCCGGTTCCCACGTTCTTCTTCCAAAGCACCTTCGGACCGTTGCCGGACCATAGCTTGAGGTTCGTGTCAGCCGAGGTGTTGTCGCGGTTGGCATCGAGGTAACACGGCCAATCGGCCGCCGTGGCGGCAACCGCATTGAGAGAAACGTACAGGGTCAAAAGCAGGATGCGTCGCGCAAACATCAGATAGTCTCCAAGTTTTTAGAAAGGCAATACTGACAACCAGCGCTCATTATACAACCCGACAAGCGGCCACCGATAGTACCGCAACCGCTAGCAAATGCAGCGGTGATAGGGTTCGTTTGTTGACACCGCGTAGCCCCTGGGGCAAGATAAAGGGCCGAAGCAGTCCATCCGCTAATAAACCGCTCAAGGAGTAATGACATGGTACCCAACATTCCACGCCTCTGCATGATCGCCGTTCTTCTCGCGGGCTTTTCAACACTTCCCATCGGCGGCATCTCCGCCCGAGCGGAGCAACCGCCGGACCTGATCCACCAGCCGTACCAGCTCAACACCGCGCTGGTTTCGCGATCCATCTCTTTCGAGAATCCAACGGGAGAACCCGGCGAAGGCGGAAAAGCAGCCAGCCCACTGGGCGTTGGTCGCAAGGGCCTGCCCTGTAAAGAGGTCAAACCGGGTCAAACAATGCAACTTTGCGACATCGAGGGACCGGGCACGATCCGCCATATCTGGCTGACCACGAACCATGATCCGGCAGCTTTACGGGGATTGGTGCTCCGCGCGTGGTGGGAAGGTCAGCAGTACCCGAGCATCGAATGCCCTGTGGGCGACTTCTTCGGCATGGCCCACGGCAAGGTCATGCCCTATTGCTCCGCCGTGCATTCGGTCGGGCCAAGTGCCGGAATGAACATTTGGCTGCCCATGCCCTTTTCCAAGCGGGTCAAATTCGAGTTTACGAATGAAACCGGCAAGCCGGTTCCGCTCTTCTACCAGATCACGTACACGTTGGGCGACAAGCACGCCGAGGATGTGGGCCGACTACACACGCTGTTCCGCCGTGAGAACCCCACGACGCTGAAGAAGGATTTCGAGCTTCTGCCCCTGCGCAAGCAGAAGGGCCGCTATATCGGCTCGGTGATCGGGATTCGCAATCTCCATCCTGACCAGTGGTGGGGCGAAGGGGAAATCAAGGTGTATATGGACGGCGACAAGGAGTTCCCCACCATCTGTGGAACCGGCAGCGAGGATTACGTAGGTTTGTCGTGGGGAGTTCAGCAGACGCCGTTCTTGTACAACGGATGCAGCCTGAACCAGAAGAATTTCGTGTCGATGTACCGCTGGCACTTGGCGGACCCGATTGCCTGGCAGCGGGAGTGCCGTGTCACGATCCAGCAGATCGCCTATAAGACAGGGCTAGCGGAAACCCAAGACGACTGGTCGTGCGCGACGTTCTGGTACGAACCCGTACCGAGCGCGGCTCTGCCGCCAATGCCCGACGCAAAGCTTCGTACAGCCGACATCTGGAAGGACCCAGCGCCGAAGAAATAATGATTGACGTTCAATAGATGCCTGACCTTGTCGATCTCAACGAGGAAGTCGATCTGCATTGCCTGTCGCCCTGGTAACGGCAATTTTGATCCTCGCAGTTGCCTGCCGCCCCCTTAAACCCTACGATGAAGGGATGCAAATACGTTGTTCGGTTCCACATCGAGCGAATGCGCCCGTTGATCGGCAACGAGCCGTGGACAAGTTTTGACAAGGAAAACTGAAATGGCAGAACCCAGGATCGCGGGTCGGAGTCCGTTCAAGGTGCAACTCGAAGCAGGGGAACACTGGTGGTGTGCCTGCGGCCAATCCAATTCCCAGCCCTTCTGCGACGGATCGCATAAAGGCACGTCCTTCTCGCCCTTGAAAATCGTCATTGACGCACCGAAGGAAGTATTCCTGTGCGCCTGCAAGCACACGCACAAAGCACCCTACTGCGACGGCACCCACAAGGGCCTCGCACAGGAATGACCATAATTGGCAAATAGGAATGGAGTTGCAGCCCATGCAGTCCAGTCTATCCGCTCTACGTCGTAGGATTTTCTTAGGTCTCGCGGGCATCGCCGTCTTGTTGGTGGCTTGTAGACCCGAATCGCCACCGGACGCACGCCGGTCGGATTCAGCCGGCAAGACTTCCCGTACGGTTGTGGAAAAGGCGCCGGCGGCGCCGCCGCGGTTTGCCGAGGCGCTAGCGGGCTTCAACCACGGCGCAGCACTCTTGGAGCAATATCGGTACACGGAAGCAGCGAAGGCCTTCGAAGCGGTTCTGGCCGCGGCGCCTGAGTGGCAGGCGGCCCGATTCAACCTCGGCGTGGCCTACCTGAACCTGGAAGGGCAGGACCGCAAGTCCGAGCGGGTCGAGGGCGCCTGCCAGGCATTCGACGCGATCCTGAAGTTGAATCCCCAACACCTTCACGCCCGATTTTGCCGCGGGCTGTGCTATCAGCATCTCGGCGACAACGCCAAGGCGTTGGAGTGCTTCGAGGCCGTCTACCAGCACGACAAGGAGGATCCCTGCGTAGCCTACAAGTGTGCCGAATCTCTCCTGGCCCTGGGGCGCAACGAGGAAGGCGTGAAGATGTTGGAAAGGGCGCTGCAACTCGATCCGGGGTTCGTCTCCGCCGCCTACCGCCTGGCCCTGCAGTACCAACGCACAGACCAGACCCAGAAGGCCGATGCCCTCTTCCAGCGATTCCGGGAACTGAGCGCGGTGGAACTGACGGGCGGATCGGTGAGCGTACAGAAGATGTACGGGATGGCCGGCAAGTATTATTTGGCGCTGGGGGCCGACAGCCTGCCATTGCCGCCTGCCGATACCGCTCCCATCGGCCGCGTCGTCTTCTCTCCGGAGATCAAACGCCTGGCGGCGCCGGCTTCGTCCTGGGCGTGGAGTGGAGGGAGGGTGGCACTGCCGGGAATCGCCGTGGGCGACCTCAACGGCGATGGGCATCTCGATCTGGTCCTGAGCGGCATCGGCGGGGACGGGAGCACGTCCATCTGGATCAACGAGGGCGCCGGCCGTTTTTCGGCACGGCATCCCTTGGCGACCCACGGCATCGCGCCCTGCCTGGGCGACGTGGACAATGCGGGTCGTCTCGATCTCTGGTTGGGGACCGCCACCGGGAGCATCCTTTTCCAGAATGACGGCAAGGGGAACTTCAAGCGACGGGCGGCGCCCGGCCTGCCCGATTCCGCTGCCTTCACGGCGCAGGCGCATCTGCGCGACATCGATAGCGACGGCGACCTGGACCTGCTCGCCTTCCGATTGCAGAAGGGTTCCATCCCTTCCGCCGGCAATGCATTGCCCGCCAAGAGCAGCGTCTACCGAAACAACCGTGACGGTTCCTATACGGACGTGGCGGCGAACTCGGTCTGGAACTGGCGGACACACCTGTGGCCGCGGTCGTCAGCGAGGATTTCGACAATGACGGCGACGTGGATCTTGTGATCTTCCCGGCCAACGGCAAAAAACCCATTGCCTGGGTCAATGACCGTGCGGGGAAATACCATCTGCTGGACGCGGCTGCCACCGGACTGAACATCCAGGACGTCATCAGCGCGACCTCGGGCGACCCGAACAAAGACGGAAAGCGTGACCTTCTCGTTTTTGCCAAGAACGGGGTCCATCTGTATATCAACCGCGGAGGTTTCCGCTTCGAGGAGCACAAGGATTTCTGGAACCGCTTCGGCAGGCTGGGCGGCAGCGGCGGACAGTTCGCCGACATGAAAAATGACGGCAACCTGGATATCGTGATCCCGGATGCACATCGCAAGGACGGCAGCCGCGGTCCCGTCCTGCTGCTGAACGATTGGCCGCGCAACCGTTTTCTGGATGCCGCCGAACTCGACCCGGGCCTTCTGCTCAGCACGATCCAAACCAAGGGAGATGCGAGTTGCGTCTTGGCCGATTTTTGCGGCAAAGGGCGGTGCGACATCCTGCTGGCCCCCGCGGGCGAGGCGCCGATGCTGATCCAAAACGTTACGCCAGGAGGACACTGGATCGAGTTGGACCTGGTCGGCGCGCGGAAGCAGGACAATAAAGCCCGTTCCGACGGCTCAGCCATCGGAGGCGCGGGTGGAAATTCGCACGGGCCGAGTGTACCAGCAGTGCGTGGTCGGCGGTTCTTCCGGGCCGGTGGCCATGCCGCCTTTGCGAATCCATGCCGGCCTGGCAGACAATGACAAGGTGGAGTGGTTGCGAATCCGCTGGCCGGACGGCGTCCTCCAGGCAGAAATCGATGTCCCGGCCGACCAGGTCACACGGATTGAGGAATTGCCTAGGAAGGTTTCCTCCTGTCCAACCCTTTTTGCCTGGGACGGCGAGTATTTCCAGTTCGTCTCCGATTTTGGCGGCAAGGGCGGGCTGGGATATCTCATCGCTCCCGGTCTGTATGCACCGCCGGACCCGAGGGAGTACATCCGCCTGCCGCATCTTGAGCCGATCCGCGGCGACTATGTGTTGCAGGTCACCGAGCCGTTGGAAGAAGTCGTCTTTTTCGACGAGGCAAAGTTGATCGCCGTGGACCATCCGGCAGATACCCAGGCTTTCCCGAACGAGATGATGGCAGTCAGTGCCCCGCCGCCGGCGTTCGAAACCTTCGTCTTTCGGCAGCCCATCGAACCCATACGCGCGATCGACCACCGCGGCGTGGATGTTACGGACCAATTGCGCCGCATCGATCGCCGTTATGCCGGCGCCACGGAGTTGGACGAACGATTCACAGGTTTTGCCAAGGACCACTTCGTGGACCTCGATTTTGGCGACCGCTTGAAAGGCCTGCCGCCCGCTTCGCGACTGGTCCTGTTCCTGCATGGCTGGGTCGAATATGGTTACTCGGCAACAGGTTTTGCCGCCAGCCAGGCGGGCCTGCGACTGAAGGCGCCGAGCATTTCCGCGTTGCGGAACGGCCAATGGGTCGAACTGTTTCATGAGGTGGGGTATCCGGCCGGACTGAACCACACGATGACGCTCGATGTCACCGGAAAAGTTCTGCCCTCCGATCGCCGGATTCGAGTGTCCAGCAACATGGAGCTCTACTGGGACTGTATTTACCTGGCCACGACCCTCGATCAAGGATCGTCCTCGTTGCAGGAAGTGCCGCTACGTAGCGCCGACTTGCACTTCCGCGGATATCCGCGCGAATACTCGCCCGATGGGCGCCAGCCGAATCTTTACGATTACCACAACCTGGACCGAGCGGTGGCCTGGAAATCGATGGAGGGTAACTACACGCGGTTTGGCGACGTTGCCGAGCTTCTTAGGGAGGCCGACGACCGCTACGTGATTATGGGGCCGGGCGAGGAAGTGACCCTTCGCTTTCCCGCCGCTGCCTTCGGACCCGTGCCGCCGGGGAAATCGAGGACCTTCATTCTGAAGACCGACAGCTATTGCAAAGACATGGACCCGCACACGGCCTACCCGAATTCGGTAGGTCCGCTGCCGTTCCACGCCATGAGCGGCTATCCCTATCACTCCGGCGAGCACTACCCGGACAATGAGAAGACGCGGGCCTACCAGCGGGAGTTCAATACGCGGCGGGTCCGTCGATGATAAGGAAGTGTTGAGATGCACAAACGTCGGAGCGCGAAATCGCCGCGGACAAAAAGCGGGGGCCCGACCGGCAACGCCCGCCCAGGGCCTGCGCACCGCTGGGCACGATGGATCTTGTTTGCCCTGGTTGGTTGCGCTGCGATCGTGGGGCTTTGGTTCGCGGGGCTTTTCGGCCGAAGGGATGCGACATCGCAAGCCGTGAGAGGGCCGGCCGGAGAGGAACCCGCCGGTCGTCAACGACCGACGGCCGCTCGGGCTGAACCGCCGTCGGCTGCTTCCTCGCCTGAACGTGTCACGGCTGCGGTATCGCCGGCAACGCCCCCTGTTCCCTCACGCCCGGTTTCGCCCGTGAGCGAAGCACCGTTATCGCCAGCCAAGGACCAGTCTCCGCCAGCTTCGGTGGCGGCGGCGGTGTCGCAGTCGACGGCCGAAGACTTCCTAAAAGAGGAGATGGAAGTCGCACAGCAACTCGTTAAGAAATTTCCAGCCGACACGTCGGCCCTGGTCTTGCTGGGAAACATCTATATGAAACGCGGCAACTCCGCGGAAGCGGTGAAATGCTGGGAGGGGTGTTTGAAACTGAACCCCAAGTTCGCCATGGCCTACCGGCAATTGGGCATGAACGCGATCAAGAAGGCGGAATATGAGGAGGCCCTTACGCTGGGGCGCAAGGCAGTCGAGATCGATCCCGCAATGGCTGGCGTTCACGGCGGCATGGGGCGTGCCCTCCTGTACCTCGGCAAACCACGGGAAGCGGTCGTGGAGCTGGAAGAGGAAATCCGCGTTTCGCCCCGAGAGAGCCTGGAATATTTTCTGCTCGGGCAAGCTTACCTGCAGCTCAACGACTACGAAAAAGCCAGGACGAACTACGAAAAGGCGGCTCAACTCCAGCCGGAGGACTCGCGGGCTTACTTTGGCCTGGCCGCCGCCTGCGACAAGCTCGGAGAAAGCGACAAGGCCAAAGAATACCAAGAGAAATTCCGCAAACTGAAGGCGGAAGAGTCGAACTCCTATTATCGCGATATGCGCGGATACGATGACCTGGCCAGTCTGCGCGAACGAGTGGTCCTGGTACATATCGGCGCCGGCCAGATTTACCGCCGCTACGGCGGCCTGCAGAAGGCCGAGGAACACCTGCGCCGGGCGGCAGCGCTTGCCCCGCGGAATACGGCCTGTCTCCGCGAGCTGGTGGCGACTTTATCAAAGCACGAACCGGGACCAGGAACATCCTGGAGATGTCCGAGCGGCTCCGCGCGATCGACCCGGGGGACATGATCAACCAGCTCAACATCGGCACGGGAAACGCCCGCTTGCGCCGCTTCGATGCCGCGGAAGAGGCCTACCGAAAGGCCATTCAATTGCGCACCCGGCAATGCGAAGGTTACCAGGCATTGGCAGGAGTGTACATGAAAACGGGCCGAAAACTGGACAAGGCGCGGTCGCTCGCCGAGGCCGCAGTGCGGTTGCAGCCCTCAGCGGCCAATTTTCGTCTGCTGGGCGAGGCCTGCGACAGGAACGGCGACCGGCAAGGCGCCTTGTCGGCGATGGAACGAGCAATTGCCCTGGAGCCCGGCAACAGTCAATACCGGCGGATCTACGACGGACTGTCGAAACAGAGGAAGTGAAGCAATGATCGTGGCCATGCGTTATGCCTTTCGGCTCGTTGTCGCGGGTTGGAGCTGCCTGTCGGTGCCGTCGCCGGGATATGCGGAGTGCCTCATCAAGCTTCACAACGTCACCAAGCAGAGCGGGATTACTTTTCGCCACACGGACGGCAGCAGCGGCCGGCGATACCTTGTGGAAACCGTGAGTGCCGGGCTGGCGACGTTCGACTACGATCGAGACGGCAAGACCGACATCTACTTCCTCAACGGCCGGCCGCTGCCGGGCGCAGAGACGCGCGAGACGCCCAAAAATCATCTCTACCGTAACTTGGGCGGATTCAGATTCGTGGACGTCACCGACAAGGCCGGCGTCGGGGGAGGCAGCGGATATGGGCTGGGCGTTTGCGTCGGCGACTACGACAACGACGGGTACCAGGACCTGTACCTGAACAACTTCGGCGAGAACATCCTGTACCATAACAACGGCAATGGCACGTTCACCGACGTGACCGCGAAGGCCGGTGTGGGTCGGGGCCGCAAGGTCGGCGCAGGGGCCTGCTTCCTCGACTATGACAACGACGGAAAGCTCGATTTGTTCGTCGGCAACTACGCCAAGTTCTCTTACGACAAGCACGTCATGGGACATACGAACGGCTTTCCCTCGTATGTCGGTCCCGGAAACTATCCCAAGGAAACCAACATGCTCTTCCACAACAACGGCAATGGCACGTTCACGGACGTGAGCAAGGAATCCGGGATCGCCGCGCATCCGGGATATGCCATGGGTGTCGTCTGCGCCGACTATGACAACGACGGCCATACCGATATTTTCGTCGCCAACGACAGTTGTGCGAACTTCTTGTTCCATAACGACGGCCACGGCAAGTTCACGGAAGTCGGGCTGAGAGCCGGGGTCGCCTACGACGTGAACGGCGACGAGCAGGGGAACATGGGCGTGGACTGCGGGGACTACAACCATGATGGCTGGCTGGATTTTTACAAGACCGCGTACCAGGGACAATCCGCCCTGCTGTACAAGAACCTGGGCAAAGGCAACTTTCAAGACGTGACCTTCCTCACGGGGGCGGGCGCCAGGACCGCTCGAACTGTAACCTGGGGATGCGGCTTCGCGGACTTCGAGAACAAGGGGGCCCGCGACATTTTCATCGTTTGCGGCCACCTCCAGGACAATATCGAGCTGTACGACGACACCACGTCCTATCATGCCCGCTGCATCCTCCTGCGGAACATGTTGTTGGAGACGGGCGAGGAGAAATTCGTGGATGTGACGGACCAATGCGGCGACGGACTGGCGGTGAGGGCCAGCGGCCGCGGCGTGGCCTTCGAGGATTTGGACAACGACGGCCGGATCGATGTCGTGATCCTCAATTCCCGCGGAGCGCCGACGATCTTGCGCAACGAATCGCAAACGGGAAACCACTGGATCGAACTGCGGTTGCGGGGCGTGCAGAGCAATCGCGACGGCGTGGGCGCCCGGGTCTACGTCGTGGCCGGCAAGCTGAAGCAGACGGACGAGGTCCATAGCGGCCGCGGCTACCAGAGCCACTGGGGCACGCGACTGCACTTCGGGCTGGGCAAGCACGAACGGGTCGATCGGATCGAGGTCCACTGGCCGTGCAGCGGCGTGGTTGACATTCTCGCCAATGCGTCCGTCGACCGCCTGCTGACGATCACCGAAGGCAGCGCTCCGTCGAAGCTGAAGCCGTCGTTCGTATATCCGGCGGGCGCAAGAAAGTGAGATTGCCGGGCCGGGCGAGTGAAAAGGGCTCTTCCTGCATCGCTTGTGATGAACCCTGCAAGAACAAAGTTTCATAAAGTGACCTGACACCTTTTTGCGCCCCGGCGCTGCAACGCCAGTCGTTGAACCTCGGACAGCACAAGCGTCGTTTGCCATTCTACCGTCCAATTCCTGACGGTCTTGTCCGTTTTCGGACACCCTCCGCGATCATTCACGCCGATCGTGTCTCTTTCCCCAGGCAGCTTTTTCGGCGGTTATGAAACGCTTTGCAACTATTCCACTGATCGAAGTGTAATTGCGGCACACGGATTGCTCAACCCCGACCAGAAGAAACCAACAAGAGTCATTCGGAGGTGCCGTATGTTCAACAAGCTGCTATCCGCGCTGCGTGGACCGAAGTCGCGAACTCCTGCGGTGTCCGGCGGCGGGCGTCCCGCTCGACGCCGCAGGCTTGTCTTCGAGGCGCTCGAAGCCCGCGCGATGCTCTCTTCTTCGCCATGGAACCTCGGCATTCTGCTGCTGGATCCGTCCGGCAGCGGCGCGTGAGCCGTTCGGGCAAGGGCAGCGTGCTCGTCAGCAACGGCGACATCGTGATCGATTCCAGCAGCTCGACGGCCGGCATGATTGTGGGCGGCGGCAGCGTTTCGGCCGCCAACATCGCGGTGACCGGCAACCTGCAGGCCGCCGGCCCCGGCAAGTTCGTGGGAACCGTAGACGAGGGCTCAGCGGCGCTCGCCGATCCGCTGGCCAACCTGATTCAGCCGGCGGCGCCCGCGGCCAGCTTCAACAACACCGTCGTCCGCAGTAAGACCGTGACCCTTGCGCCCGGCACTTACGTCAATGGAATCCGGGTTTACGGCAATTCCAATGTCACGTTGTTGCCGGGCTTGTACTACTTGCAAAGCGGCGGGCTGATCGTCAACGGCTCCAGCAAACTCACCGGTACCGGCGTATCGATTTTCAACGCGCCCGCCAACTCTTCGGGCAGCATCGACATCGACACCACGGGAAGCGTGCGCTCTCGGCGCCGCCAGCGGCGCATACCAAGGAATCGTCATTTTCCAAAATCGCACGTCCAGCGCACCGCTGGATTTCGATGGCGGAAGCTTGAACCTGGCCGGCGAGGTCTATGCGGCCAACGCCACGGTCAAATTCTCCAGTAACAACAATGCGCAGATCAGCGGCAACGGCGGCACAATTCCGGGGGCCTTGATCGCGCGCGACCTCGTGGCCGGCGGCAACGGCAGCTTGAATGTCGCCGCCAACAGCGGCGGCGCCACGGGCGACCTTTCGACGACCCTCATCGATAGCGTGGGGGGCTCCAGCATCAATGCCGCGACGGGCACACTCAGCGCCGGCAGCAGTCTCCTGTATACGATCACGGTCGCCAACTTCGGCCCCGCCGCCGTTACCGGCGCCATACTGACCGACAGCTTCCCGGCAGCCGTCGCCAGCGACACCTACACCATCACCGCCAGCGGCGGCGCGGCTGAACGTCACACATGCCGGCAGCGGCAGCGGCAACCTTGCCGAGATCATCGATCTCCCCGCCGGCGGCTCGATCACGTATCTCGTTTCCGCCGTCAGCAACGCCTCGGCCACCGGCTCGATGGCCGACACCGCAACCGTCGCCTCTCCCGCAGACTTTACCGACACCAATCCGACGAATAACTCTGCGTCCGACACAGATGTGCTCATGCCGACCGTGAAGCTTTCGATCGCGCAAACCGACAGCGACGGCGGCTCCAGCATTACATCGACCCCGGGCGAGGCGAGCCCCGGCACGGCGATCACCTACAGCGTTACGGCCAGCAACGCCGGTCCCAGTGACGCCGTCGGGGTGACCGTCGCCGACTCCCTCGCCGCGGCACTCGACGATTGGTCGGTTAGCGGATCCGACGGTTTTAGCGCGAACGGGTCGGCCGGCGGCAACTTCAGCGACAGCGGCGTGAGTGTCGCCGCGGGGGGCAGCGTGAAATACACCATCAGCGGAATCATTGATCCGGCCGCCGCGGGCTCGATCGAAAACACCGCCACGCTGACTCCCGGCGGCGCACCGTCGCTCGGCGCGTCGTCCGCGCTGACCGCCACCGACATGGACAACGTCGTGCCCGGGGTCGATCTGACGATCGTCCTCAGCGACAGTGTGGAAGGCGCGCCGTCGGATTGGACGTCCGCGGTCGTCGTCCCCGGCGTTCCGCTCACCTACACGCTCACCGTCAGCAACATCGCTGGGGAGACCGCGGTGGGGGCCCTGATTTCCGACCCGTTGGGCACGAATGGGGACGTCGACGGCGACTCGATTATCGCCGTGGGGTCCGGCGGCGCCAGCGGCTTCACCGCCAGCGGCAGCGGCAGCATCGCCGACACGGTCGATCTTCCGCCTGGCGCAACCATCATTTACGACATCACCGCCTTCGTGGCCCCCGGCGCCGTAGGCACGCTTACCAACACGGCCAGCGTGGCGCCCGGGCCACAGCAGATCAACATCAATCCGGCCGCGGTCAACGGCGTTACGTCGGCCACCGATGCCGAAGTGCTACAGCCGCGCATCGACCTCGAGCTCAACAAGACCGATAGCGGCGGCGGCCTCGGCGCCGCGGCCCTCGACGTGCTGGATTCGTTGACCGGCTGTTTCGGCCCCGCTCCGGGCGCCACGCCCTACACCGCACTAGTCGCTTCCGGTTCCACGTTGTACGGAACCACCATGGGCGGCGGGGCCTTCGGCGAAGGCGAGTTGTTCAGCGTCCAAGCCGACGGCACGCAGTTCACCGTCCTCCACTCCTTCGACTGCACGGACGGCACGAATCCGCTCGGCGGCCTGGTGTTGTCGGGCGATACGCTTATCGGCACGGCGTACCTCGGGGGCCCCGACGAGGGAGGCGAGATCTTCAGCTACAACCTCGGCAGCGGCGCCTTCACCATCGTGCATGCGTTCGACGGCCTGGACGGCGACGGTCCGGACGGCAACCTGACGCTCTCCAGCAATGGCTCGACGGTTTACGGCACGACGTTCTGCGGCGGCGCCAAGGACGACGGCACGCTCTACAGTTTCAATCTCAACAGCGAGACGTTGACGGTCCTGCATGCGTTCGACTACACGGACGGCGGCTGGCTCGAAGCCGGTGTGACGCTTTCCGGCTCAATGCTCTACGGGACGACCTACGCAGGGGGCCCCAACAGCGACGGCGAAATCTTCAGCTACGACCTCAGCAACAAGGCCTTCGCCGTGCTGCATACGTTCGCCGGCCCCGACGGCGAATTTCCCCAGGCCAGCGTGACGCTCGCCGGCTCGACGCTCTATGGCACAACGTCCTACGGCGGCGCCGACTGCGACGGCGAGATCTTCAGCTACGATCTTGGCACGCAGACGTTCGCCATCGTCCATTCGTTCGACAATACGGACGGCAATTGCCCCACTGCGGGCCTGACGCTCGCGGGCGCCACACTCTTCGGCACGACGGAGTGGGGCAACGCCAATTGCGATGGCGAGGTCTTCAGCATCAATACCGACGGCTCGGGCTTCAACGTGCTCGAGGCATTCAACGGCATAAACGGCGCCGGTCCGGCAGCCGGCCTGACCCTCGCCGGGTCGACGCTCTACGGTACGACCACGGCCGGCGGCTGCGACTGCGCTGGCGAAGTGTTCAGCCTGACGCTCGGCCATGCCCTGCCCGGGAGCTCGATCACGTACACGCTTACCGTGAGCAACACCGGCCCCAGCGATGCCGTGGGCGTGTCGGTCGCCGACCTGCTGGGCTCGAATCCGGAACTGAGCGGCGACACATTCACCGCCATTACCGCCGGCGGCGCCAGCGGCTTCACCGCGGAAGGCAGCGGCAGCATCAACGACACCGTCAATCTGGCCGCTGGCGCCAGCGTCACCTATACGATCACTGCCGATATCTCTGCCAGCGCAGCGGGCACGCTGGTCAACTCGGCCACCATTACCTGGCCCGCCGACGAATTCAACGGCAATCCGCTCGGCTATTTCGGCACGATCACGGTTACCGACGCCGATCTGCTCTAAGCAGGCAGCGCAAATTGCCGGCCGGCCTTAGGCGGTGCGGGGCGCGCACGACGATAGCCATGGAGTTGTCGCCGCTGCGGATCGATCAAAAAGGCCATCGCGGCGTCGTTGTCGAGATACGCCGCTTCAGTTCGACCGGAAGCGGGTCCCTTTCCACTCGCGCGCGATGTATCCGCCGACCCAGTATCCCAGCGCCATGATGGTCAGCGAAGGATTGAAGCCGCCGTTGGTCACGTGCAGGCTGCCGTCGGCCACGAACAGATTGTCGATCTGGTGGATCTGGCCGTAACGGTTCGTGACCGAGGTCTTGGGGTCGTTGCCCATGCGGCATGTGCCGGCCTGATGCTGGCCGCCGCTGAGTCCCAGACCCGGCACGTTGGTCCAGGTCTGCCTGGCGCCCGCTTCCTTAAGCAGGGTCTCCGCCTTCTTGGAAAGGAACTGGGCCGTTTCGATGTCGCTGCGGTGCCGCCGGCCCGAAAGCCGCGCCACGGGAATGCCCCATTCGTCCTTGACGGCCGGATCGACCTGGACGCGGGCATTGAAGACGGGCATTTCCTGGACCGGGCCCATGACGTGCATCGCGTACTTGTACCACCGCCGCTGGAAATCCTTATGAGCGCGGCCCCAGCGCGGCGACCCCGGCGGGCGGACGTGGGTGAACAAATAGGGCAAGGCAATGAACTCGTTCGCCAGCAAGCCGCCGCCGCGGATGCCTGAATTGCCGTGATTGAAGTCGCAGAAGGCGACGCAGGCCCCCGGCCCGACGCCTTCGTAAAGCACTGTGTCCGCGAAGCCGCACGCGCCCGTATAGGCATGGCCCTGGAGGTTCCGCCCAACCCAATCGTTGTTGTTTCCCGCCCCGCGGGGAAACAATTCTGAGCGGGAGTTCAGCAGCAGCCGGGCCGTTTCCGTGGCCGAGGCGGAGACGACGACCACGTCGGCGGTCTGGACATTCAACCGGCCCGTAGCGTCGAAGTATTTCACCCCCCGGGCACGGCCATGATCGTCGACGATGACCTCGCTGACCACCGATTCCGTCCGCAACTCGCAGTGGCCCGTAGCCAGCGCCACGGGGACCACCGTGTTCTGCGTGCCGTTCTTGGCATCCCGCGGGCAAGCGAAACCGACGCAATTGATGCGATGCACGCACGCCATCCGGTCGCCGTAGGGGACGGAATTGCGGAGCATGGGTATCGGGAAGGGGTGCCAGCCCAGCCGCTTCGCGGCCGCCGCCAGGATCTCGGCCTCGGTGTTATACTCGAAAGCGGGCATGGGCCGCGGCTTCTTGCGCGGCGGGGCAAACGGATTCTCGCTATCGTCGCCCGAGACGCCGACCTCCCATTCCGCCTTCTGGTAGCAAGGTTCGAGATCTTCGTAGCTGATCGGCCAATCTTCGACCGTCGAACCTTCGAGAGGACCGTAGGTCGATCGCAACTTGAAGTCCTGCGGCATGAAACGCCAGGCCATGGCCCCGTAGCAAACGGTACCGCTGCCGACGCAGGCGGCGACGTTGTTGTAGGCCCCGTCGCTGGGCAGAACCACGCGCTGCGAGCCGTCGGTATCGACAACCACCCGGCGATAGCGGCGATCGTCGGGCCCATAGCCGTTGCCCAGGACCGTAGTCCGTTGCGACATCAGCTCGTCGTCGCCATGCTCCTTATAGGGAACCCATCTCCCGCGCTCGAAAAGAACGACGGAGAGCCCGGCCACCGCCAGTTCCTTGGCGACGACTCCGCCGCCGGCCCCGGACCCCACCACGATCGCGTTGACATGCCGATTTGCCACTCAAGCACTCCTCTTCGGGTCACGGTTTGCCGCTTGGATCTCGTTTCGGAACCGCTTCGCGGGGATATTCCAGGCCGAGCATCTTGAAGCTCGCGTAGTTACGATTGCCGCCATGCTCCGGGCTTCCGTAGAAGCCCTGCATGGAGTGTTCCAGGACCAGGTTGAAGAACTCACTGCTGGTGGGCGACTTCCACAGCTCCTTGGGCGCCCGCCCGGCTTCGAGTGCCACCAGGATCTTGGTTTGTTCATCCCAAGCGAGGGCATCGAACGGCTTGCCGAATTGCCGGCGGCAAGTCTCCTGCAGGCTACGGAGGCCGTCGCGGTATGCCTTTTGGTGACGCGCGTAGGGACCGGCCAACTGGCAGTCGATGAAGCAGACGACACCCGCCTGCTTGCCCCCTGGGTCTTGGTCGGCGGGAATGATCTGTTCCGACAGGGCCTCGACCAGCCGTGCCTCACCGGGCGTGAAGAAATGCCAAGTCTCCCTCGCCGACCACGAGTACGTGGTGCCCGTGGCCCGACGAAGCGGCCCGACAAATCCGAGAAAAAACGTGCCGCCGCCGGCCAGCGCACAGCCGCCGGCCACAGTGGCGGCCTTAATCGCATCGCGGCGTGTCGGCAAGAGACCGGAAGCAGGATTGTCGTCAGCGGATGGAGACTGCATTATCGCCCTTTCCATGCGAGATAACCAGTCGTGCAAATACTCATATCGCCACAGCTTAGCAAACCAAATCCGCTTCGTCAATAACTTGACGTGAACCTGACGAAAGCAGCTTTTGGCACAATCCGGCACCGTCTTCCTCGGCGCTAGTGGCGACCGGCCTTGGCGAACTGCCGACAACGCCTCTGCTTATGCCCCAAAGGATGCAGGACTTCTTTCACGGTGAAAAGTTCTGTGTGTACTGGTGGCGAAAACAGCAGGCATTAAATTCTGACCGTACTGCACAAAATTTGCACAGGCCGATGGGACGCCCCGCCGCAATTCGGCCTGTTTCTTGCTCCTTCTTTTTGGCGCCGTTTTTGCTCAGGAGTAGAGTAACTAGGGCAACTTCGAGGAGGAGTCAACATGCATCGGATACTGACCTGTGGAATCGGCTGTTTCATCTTCGCGGTGCTGGCTGGGCTGCCCGCAATTGCGCCCGCCTGTCATCAGGGCTACTCGACCCATTCCCACCACCAATCGTCGGTGGAAAGTGCCTTCCACAGGATGGATGTCAACCACAACGGCATCGTGACGGAACGCGAATTCGTCACCGCCAATCACAAGAAGATGGGGGTGTCCCAGGCCGCTGCCCATTACAAGGCACTGGCGGTACGGGGCGGCGTTACGAGGCGGAATGGAGCGACGGGGATGACGTTGCAGCAGTTCAAGGCGGCCCACAAGGCGCGGTAGCAGACTTCGACCATGAAGCCTTTTTCCCCCGCGGCAACAGCCGGTCACTTCCCATCGGCCGACCGTGCGGGCGGTAACGGCGCTGGCGCCGCGTGGCGCATGGCGCAAGGGCCAGGTGGCCCCCGTTGGCTCTGGTCGTTCGGTGTGCCACCTCCCACGTTAAGGTTTACCAGCGGAATCCTGTATGAGGCCCATTGACCAACGACCGGAGCCGGGCCGTACGTTCCACGCGCGTCGGAAGGAAGCGTGACGATCGAGCCGATACTCTTGTCTCCCACTTTCAAAAAGCCAATCGTCCAGGTGGTGTTCTTGGCTGTCGGTTTCAGATCGACTTCCAAGTATTTGTATCCGCTGAGATCGTAGTCGGGTCGCGGTGCCCACGGTTGCCACATCCCGCTGCTGGCGGTCCCCGTGAACTTCACGTCGTACGTGCCGCTCGCCGGGTGGCCGGTGGTGTCGGTGAAGGTGGAGATCCCGCCGAAGTCGTACGTCCCCTGCCAGGGTTGGGTAAGCTGCGCTTTGAGCGTTGATAACGGACGACATGCCGGCACCGTGGTCAGACTTTAGCCCTTTCAAAATGCTTTCAATGTTGGATCACCGTACCTTGCTTGACCACTTCAGGATGTTCTCGCCGGGCTTGAGGTCGGCAAGCGGTCCAGGGACCGGGCTGGCGCGTTGTTTTCCGGAGATGTCGGTTTCCACGCGAATGGGCCGGCCGCGCCAATCTTCGATGGTCTGCCCGGCGGTGGGAAGAACTCCGACCAGCGAGCCGTCCACCCACGGTCCCTTCAGGCCCAGCGGGGCTTGATTCACACGTAGCGCAATGGAAACGCCCGAAGGGCCATCCTCTCGGCGAAACATGGTCGCGAAGGGATCGACGATGCTGTGCCCATCACCGAAAGAACTCTTCTTGGCCCCTTCCAGGAAGACGTTGTAATCCGACGCGTAGCCCGATGCCTTCTTGACGCCGTCCAGGCCTCGGCGGACGAAAATGTTGTTGAACCACTTGTCGTCTGCCGGAACGCCGGGCTTGCGGGCGACCGCGATTCGGGTATGCGGCCGGTAATACTGCGACTGGCGACTCGTATCGGAAGCCATATCGAAGTTGCAGTCCACCAGCAGGTTGTGGGCGAACACGTCGCCTTCCGACCAGCTCTTGACTCCTTGCCCGATCAGCACGTTGTTGTCGACCAGGATCGGGCCGTGGTCCATCTCCAAGTAAATTGCGGCCGCTTGCGTGTTGTAGATGATGTTGCCCGTGATGCGGGTCCCTTGATTGCCCCAGTCCATCCAGATGCCGAAGGCGCCGTATCCCTGGTGATAGACGCCACGGATCAGGTTGCCGCCGATCACCGCATCGACCGATTCGTGAAACTTGACGGCGGCCGTCTCCCAGCCACCGAACTCCTTGCGATAATTGGTATCCTCGATGAGGTTGCCCGCGATCAGGCAACGCGTCGCTCCCTTCTGACCGGCGATGCCCGCCTGGCCGCAGCGGCGGACCACGTTGTTGCGGACGACGTGGGCGCCGAAGGCCTCGATGTCGGTATGGTCCACGCCGTCCGCCTGGCCGAGAACGATGCCCACGCAACGCGCGTTGGTGACGGTGCAATTCTCGATGATCCACGACTTGCCCATCCGCGGGCCGATCGTCCCCATCTGCACCTTGAGGCCGGGCGGCTGCCAATTTTCGGCCGAGTGCATGAGCTGGAAGCCGGCCACGGTGATGTAGCCCAGGCCGCTGCGGGCCGGCATGAAGACGCTTTCGCGGACGTTGATTTCGGCGAGCTGCACGTTGGGATTCGCCTGGCCGAAGTTCGCCCAAATCGTGGTGCCGTCGTCCGCCGCACGGCAGCACCACGTGTGCGGCTGCTGTTTCACTTCCGCCAGTGTCTTCCTCTCGCAGAACGCCTCGCCGTCCAGGTAAACGTCGCCGCGGTGCAGCCATTGGCCGTAATGCAGCCAGCCGCCGGAGAGATTCAGGGCGTAGGGGTTGTAATCGCCGAAGAACCGCGGTGGCAGTTGCGCCATCCAGACCCCGCCTCCCTGGTTGGCCCAGGAAGTGATTTGCTCGGAGCCCTTGATCAGCACGTCTTCGCCCGCCGCCGCCCGGTAGGTGATGCGGCTGTTCTCGTCCCTGCCGCCGCGCGGGGGCCTGACCCATTCGCGATACGTTCCGCCGTGAACGGTAATCGTATCGCCCGGCTGGGCCGTTTCCGCCGCCTTGCCGATCGCCAGGAACGGGCTTTCGGCGGTCCCCGCGTTGGCATTGTTCCCGCTCTTTGCCACATGAAGCTCGCGCGCCGCTGCGACGGAACTCGCCGCAAGGACCGCTGCGATACATACCAGCGTCCGAATTTTGCAAGAAGTGAAAACCATATCCGACTGCTCCGTTTGGTTGCCATAGGTTCATCGAGGCGCCGACGTCATCGGTAACGTCCAAGATACTTACCCGGCAAGTCGCTTGTCAAGGCAACGAGTTCTTGGCGCAGGGCCAGGTCGCGAACATACTAACAAGGCTGAAACCCGGCCAGAAAGCGTCGCTAAATCGCCGCGCTCCAAGGAGTAGCATTGCATGCAGTTTCTCGTTTGTATTTGGCTTGGTGCGGTGATTGCCTCGTCCGATGCCCCGGCGGCTGGCGCGCCGCCGCGGAAGAGCGCGGTGCCCGCCTTCACCGACGTGACGCGGGAGTCGGGCGTCGAGGCAATCGTCGACGATAACTATGCCGCCCATCCCAAGTGGTGGCTGAGCGGCTTGCACCTGGTCGACCTCGACGGCGACGGCCACCTCGACCTGTTCCTTAGCGCGCCACGGGACAAGCGGGGCGGTGGCGGCACTGAACGATGGCAAGGGGCATTTCAAGCGGGCTGCGGGCAAGTATCCGCCCACGGAAATCCACCTCTGCTACGACTTCGATGAGGACGGCAAGGTCGATCTGACCATGACCCATGGAGACGGGGGTGGCCAGTGGTGGCACAACCGCTCGCGCCCGGACGGCTTGACTTCGAGCCCACGGGCATTATTCGCGGCGCAGCCCGTCGGCAGGCAATGATTGACATCGATCGCGATGGCCAGGTCGATTGGCTGCACGGCTCCTCCGCTGGCATCCATTTTAATCTGGGCGACGGCAAGGGCCGATTTATCGAGAAGGCTTCCCCGCTGACCTTCGGCGGCGACGCCCGTTCCGAGCGGCTCTGCCTGCCCGTGGACATCGACGGTGATGGGCAGATCGACCTGCTGACCGAATGGGGCCACTACTGGTCGCCCGAGGGGAACAGCCGTATCTACCGCAACGATGGCAAGATGCACTTCACCGATGTCACGGCCGCGGCCGGCCTGCCCCAAAAAGGTCTCTCGATCAAGGGCGTGGGCGACCTGAACCGTGACGGCTTCCCCGACTTGATCTGCATCGAGAACAAGCGGCTGGAGATCTACCTCAACGACGGCAAAGGGCACTTCACGAAGCGGGAGGGGGCGATCGTGGGCGGGCAACGTGGGATTGCCGCCCCCTCGTGGGGCATGGCCATTGTCACCGATTTCGACAACGACGGCCTGCCCGACATCATCGTCAACGGACGGAACTTCCTCAAAGTCTACCGCGGGACCGCCGACGGGCGGTTCATCTACATGAACGACGCCTGGGGAATCAAGGACGTTTCGGCGGCTGCCGTCGACGATGGCCTGTGCTTTGGCGACATCGACGGCGACGGCAAGCTCGACATCATCGGCTACACCTCGATCGGCGACCGTAAGCTGATCGCCGTGTACCGCAACGACCTGCCGCCGCAGCACTGGATCAACGTTCGCCCCGTCGGGCTGCCGGGCAACCGCGGCGCGGCGGGAGCGAAGATCCGCCTCTACGCCCCCGGCAGGAAAGAACTGCTCTGGTACGAGCAGGTGGCCGTCTACGACAGCCAGGCCGCCCTGAGCTACTACAGTTTCGCGCAGACTGAGCGGCACTTCGGCCTGGGCAGCCGCGAGACGGTGGACGTGAGCGTGGAGTTCTATCCGTCGGGCAAGACGGTCTGGCAGCGGGGCACTGCCGCCGATACGACAACGATCATTCGTGAAGAATAATTCAAGGAGACAAGCATGAACACGATTCTCAAGGCCGCCTGTCTGGCGGGCGGCATGGCGGCGCTGGTGCTCATCTGCGGGCCGAGCGCACGCAGTGCCGCTGAAGGTCGAGATAAAGAAGGGCAGGACGTGGGCGGACTGCAAATGAGGCGTTATCGCTCTTCGCCAAATCTGGGCCGACCTGGAGGGATAGCAAGCCCCTGTCAATCCTGTCCCGGCACCCCCAGCGTGCCAACAAGCTAGCGCTGGATATGATCGGCAATCTCGGTGGCCATGGCTTCTGGCAGTTTGAGCGATCGCTTGCCGTTTCTGCGGGCTCAGAACCGTTGGTTGAACGGGATCAACCTCTGTACCCAGGATTGGGAACCAAGCCGCCCGCCGCCCACGGATCGGAGGTGGCGATACAAGGAATCACGGGCGGCCCCTCCCCCGCCTGCCAAGTGGCCCCGGTGGAGAAGGCCTCCGTGGAAAAGGCACCGAGGGAAATGATGTTCCGAGGCATAGGTGGCTGATCCGAGGGATGGCCCGCTCGCCCTGTTACCCCTACTTCAGGTGGATTGAGGCTTGCAGTTCTGGGCAAGGGCCGCTATACTTCGTCAGGAACGGCCGCAGAATAACTTCCGCAAACCGAAGCAGTAGGGGTGACATTAGTCGCCCTGTTGCCGTATAGGGTGACTAAAGTCGCTCCCACAACACGGAAGTTATTCTTCGGCCGATCGTGAGTTGAATTCGTCCAAGTTGGGGCAGAATCGCTCGCCGTCAACCACGTGCCTCCGGCGTGCGGCCTAGGGGCGGGTCCATGGGCAGACGAAATAAGCGGAAGACAGGCGGAAAACCCGAGTCCAAGTCGTTTCAAGAGCTTCCTGTCAGGCGCAGGCCAACGAGGTGGCCGCTGTTGACGGCCGTGGCGATCTGCGGCACTATGGCCGCTATTTCCGTCGGCCTGATAGGTTCCCACTGGGGCGGCAAGTCGCCGGAAAAGGCGGGGGAACGGGAAACCCGCCAGTCGAAGGCAGTTGAACTACCTCAAGCCCCCTCCACAACTCGCATTGTCGAAGAACGAAACCCGGCGAGATCCATCGAGGTCGCCGCCCCTGCTCCGGGCAGAGGTTCCGACAACCAATCCCAGAACCGTCTTGCGGCGGTAGATGTGCAGGCGCCCGGTAAGGGTTCTGGAATGAGTTCCAAGGCAGGAGATCGGCTTTCCTCGATTTCACCGCCGCCCCTGCCGCAACCCGATGATCCCGTCGCAGCGGTGCAACAGGAGATCGCGTCGCTCAAGAAGGAATCGCTGGAAATCGCCGACCGTCTGATGCAAGAGTACCCGAACAGTGCAGATGCGTTTGACCTGCTAGGCTCGGTCTACCGTCTCATTGGCGAGACAAGCAAAGCATGGCCGTGCTGGGAGAAGGCATTAAGCCGCGATCCGCGGCGCGCTGACGTGTGCATTGCGATGGCTGGGGCTGCGCTGAGCGAGGGAGAGTACGACAAGGCTGCCGAACTGTGCCGTAGCGGTTTGGCGAGGTCCAACGACGTGTGGTACCTCCGCTTTCAACTGGCGAAAGCGTTGCAGGGCTTGGGCAGGCCCGAGGAGGCCATACACGAGTTGCAGCTTGCCATCGCCGCGTTTTCGAAAGATGACGAGAGCTACATTCTGCTGGGACAGTCCTACGCGCTGTTGAAGGAGTACGGGAAGGCCAAGACCAGCTACGAGAGGGCCGTGGAGCTGAACCCCGGCAATCCAAGCGCGCATTACGGACTTGCGATCGCCTGCGCAAGACTCGGGTTGGCGGACCAATCCAAGCAGTCGATGGAGCAATATGCGAAGTGCGCTGCAAAGTCCACGAAGCAGAGGGAGTTTTCGCGTGACGCCGCCGAGTACCGCCGCGCCCTGGCAGTGACCTGCGACCATGCCGCGACGATCTACATGCGGCATCAGAAGCCGGCAGATGCCGAACGGCTCCTTCGCCGGGGGGCCGCGGTTGATTCGCAGTTCAAGCCCTGCCGTTTTCACGCAGTGCTGCTCCTTCTGAACACCCACCGCGCGGAGGAAGCTGTCCAGCCCGCCAAGGAGTTGATCGCCATTGATCCGAAGCAGGCCCGTTTTCTCATGCTCCTGGCCACGGTCTATGGCGAGCTGGGGCGGTTCGATGACGCGCTGGCGGCAGCGAAGAAGGCTTTGGAGATGGACCCGGGCAACGACGAGTACCGCGGCATACTGCGGAAACTGCAAGAGAGGAGATGAGAGGATGGGCCGGACGCGTGTTCTACAGAGGCAATCGGCGACCTTGTTGCGCCTTGCCGGCCTGTGGGGAGTGCTCGTCGCCGCAACGGCGCATGCCGAATCTCCCATCAGGTTTCGCGACGTGACTGCCCAGAGCGGCATAGCTTTCGTGCATACGCACGGCGGCAGCGGCCGGAAGTACCTCGTAGAAACGGTGAGCGCCGGCCTGGCCTTGTTCGACTACGACAATGACGGGAAAATCGACATCTATTTTCTCAACGGCCGACCGCTGGCAGGGACGAAGACCAGCGCAAGCCGAGGAATCATTTGTATCGCAACCTGGGAGGGTTCAGGTTCAAGGACGTTACCGAGGAAGCGGGCGTCGGAGGGGGGGCAGAATTCGGACTGGGCGTGTGCGTGGGGGACTACGACAACGACGGCTACCAAGACCTCTACCTGAGCAACTACGGGCAGAACATCCTGTACCACAACAACGGCGACGGCACGTTCACCGACGTAACCGCCAAGGCAGGCGTGGGACGGGGCCGCAAGGTCGGGGCGGGGGCCTGCTTTCTGGATTACGATAACGACGGCCACCTCGACCTGTATGCAGCCAACTACATCAAGTTCTCCGAGGAAAAACCCGTCGTGATGACGATGGGGGGACAGCGCGTGTATGCCGGCCCGGAACATTATCGGCCCGAAACCCATAACCTCTTCCACAACAATGGCGACGGCACGTTCACCGACGTGAGCAAGGAATCGGGAATCGCGGCCCACGCGGGCCCCGGCATGGGAATGATCTGTGCCGATTACGACAGTGACGGGTACCCCGACATCTTCGTGGCCAATGACGGGGCCCAGAGCTTCCTTTTCCACAACAATCGCAACGGCACGTTCACGGAACATCGCGCTGCAGGCCAACGTGGCCCTGGACATGAATGGCAATCCGCGCGGAAACATGGCAGTCGACTGCGCGGATTATGACCACAGCGGGCAGTTGAGTTTCTTCGTGACTGCCTACCAAAAGCAGTTGAAGACGCTGTACAAGAACCTCGGCAACGGGCTTTTTGACGACGTGACGTTGCTCACAGGCGCGGGACTAGGGACGCTGCCGCACGTCACCTGGGGATGTGGCTTCGCCGATTTCGACAACGACGGCCACAAAGACCTGTTCATCGTCTGCGGCCACTTTAACGACAACTTGGAACTCTACGATGATACAACGTCCTATCGTTGTCGCAACGTCGTGTTGCGGAACACGGGCAAGGGGAAGTTCGTGAACGTGACGGACTAGGCCGGCGACGTGGCGAAGCTCCGAGCGGTCGGCCGCGGCGTGGCCTTCGATGACCTGGATAACGATGGCCGGATCGACGTGGTGATTCTCAATTCCAACGGCCCGCCGACGATCCTCCGCAACGAGACGGAAAACGGCAACCACTGGATCCAGATCCGTCTGCGGGGCGTGAAGAGCAATCGCGACGGCGTGGGCGCGCGGGTCTACGTCGTGGCGGGCGACTTGAAGCAGATGGACGAGGTGCACAGCGGCCGCGGCTACCAGAGCCACTGGGGGACCCGGTTGCACTTCGGGTTGGCAAAGAACGAACGTGTCGCTCGGATCGAGGTCCACTGGCCGCGGAGCGGCGTGGTTGACATTCTCGAGAATGCGTCCGTCGACCGCCTGATGACGATCACCGAAGGCAGCGCTCCATCGAAGCTGAAGCCGCTGTTCGTTTATCCAGTGGGCGCAAGAAAGTGAAATTGCAGGGCCGGCCGAGCGAAATTGGCAAGCTGGGCAACTTCACTTCCATTTCTTTGCGAAGCCTTGGAACGCCCGGTCAAGAAATTCCATTTTTTCCATGGGTGGCAAATGACAGGAAAATCGGGGCACCCGGTACTCCGGGTCGTCAGGAACATAAAATGCGGATACGCCAATAGCATGGGGACGCGCCACATTGTTTTCGTCCTATTCTGAATTTCATTTTCCTCTCGTACATCTTCCTGTCAAAGAAAGCGGGATCTGGCCGGAGCAGGCGGCGAGCCTGCCCCGGACCGCGCGACGCGGTTGACTTTCCCGCGTCGCAGAAGCGAATTTTCAAAGAGCAAAAATACCGTAGCGAGACGTTATTCGTCGTAAATATCCAAAGTTATTCCCTGCGCCGGACTATTGCCCGAAATAGCTCCCGCTGCCTCTCCTGGTCCGGCAAAATCGTCGCAAGTGCTTTCCCATCTTATGCTTCAGCAGGGTGGAACTCTCCCGCCTGGTCCAGCACGGTGTGGTCCAAAATCGAAACCTTTCTCCCCCTCTCCCCCTCTCCGCGTCTCCCCTCCCTCCCTCCTCCTCCCTCCTTCCTCCTTCATTCCGGCATTCAACAAAAAACTCTTGGTCTATCACGGTGTGGTCCAAATTCGCCTCCTCCACCGGTCATTTTTCCTGCATTCTTCTGGAAAACCGCGGTGAAAACCGTATTCAGCGGCTTTCTTGGCCCAGCAAAGTCATGGACGTCTTTGCCAAATTAGGGGTGCGGGTTTTGGCCGAAAATCGCGATCCAATCCCCCACGCAGGGGACAATGCGCCAAGCAAATACTTCTTGAAAACTGTATCGGTGAGCGTTTTCCGAGATCGACGGGCCTGAGTAGCGACCCACCCAGACGTGGTGCATTTTGCAGATTGCGAGCCAAACGGGCAAAAAAAACGCTGTTTTTCGGGTTTTTGCGCCATTTTATACATCGCATAGTGGAATATGATTTAGCCTTTGTGGGTTGTCATCATCAAGGAAACTGCGGGAAAATCATGGCTTGACACTCTTCGGCGTGTTGCCGCTATGGACACAGGGGTGTGCCCAGTTTTAGCCCCTTTTGGTTCACTTTCGGCCCGCTTTGGCTACGTTTGACTACTTTTGACTACTTTCGTTCGCGTTCGGCCCCTTCTTGGTAAGTTAGGCAAGTTCGCTCGTCTTCTTCCTAAGAGGCTGGGACCGCTCAGTCAAGAAATTCCGTTTTTTTCTACTCGGTCCCCAAGTAGTATGGAATTGAGCGTGCGGGCCCTTGGAGAAGAATTCTTGGAACATTAATCTTCGCTAATTAACACTAATCTTTTCAATATTAGTGGTAATTAGTGCTTTTTAGTGTTCCCTCTTCCCCCCGTTTTTTCTTTTTCACTTCGTGCCCCGGACATTGCCTGCCGCGTGTCCTGGCCGGTAGCTTGGCCGGAGCAGGCGGCGTTTCCTGCCCCGGACCGCGCGGCGCGGTTGACTTGCCGCGCCGCAGAAACGAATTGCCAAAGAACAAAAACCGTATTCAGACGTTATTCGTCGTAACTATCCACACCTAATAATACGTTTTAGCCGGCGATTTTGTACGGTTCCGCATTCCGGATTTCCGGAAAATCCGCTCGCCCGCTGCTCGGCCGGGCCTGCTTTTCCCGAGGAATGCGACCATTTCTTGCCCTCGGAAAGATATTTGCAAAACCCGAAGATGCGCTCACGTTTTCAGCGTCGAGAACGGCCGCTTTACCCCGAAAGACGTTCGGCGGCCGGCAACAGGATGCCGCAGGAATCATGCTGCGCACGGTGCCCGGTTCGCTCTCCCCGCTCCCCCGTTTCCCCGCTCTCCTCGTCCGCCAACGGCGGGTCCCCTGCGTCAGCCCGCGGCGGGCCGGCCTGCTTCAAGGACGACGCGCCACCGCTCGGGCATGCCACGATAAGCGGTCATGTAGGTGGATTCCAGGGGCAGATTGACGTAACGCTCCAGGTCCAGGAAGAGCGGCATTTCCACCAGCGTCGAGCCCACGGCCAAGTGTTCCAGGTAGGCCTCCGGCATCCGGTCGGCAACGTAGGAGGCCAAAGTGAGCGGTTCGTCGCGGGGGAGGAGACAGGCGCCTCGTCGAACCGTTCCCATATCGCCCCGTGCATGCCCCGCGGATCGTGCGGACCGGGTGGAACCAGGTCCACCAGCACCACGTGAATGCCCTGGCGCAAGGCCATTTCCGCTTTGCCGGCAAACGGTTCGACGCTCAAGGGGCGGTCCTTGTTCGCGGGGGACACGATCTCCAAGAGCGCAACAACGCGGTCGCCGCTCACGTGGCGGATGGTGAGCGTGCGCCGCATTTCTCGCGCGGCGGACGAGACCGTGAGTTTGTGCCGCACTCGCGGCGGCGTTTCGGCGACCGCCAGACCGCCTTCGCCTACCGGCGGCATCGCGGCCGAGGGTGGCGATCGCAGCGTCAAGATGTCGGCAATGATCCGTCCGCCGTGCTGCTCGGCCATGGCATAGTAGCCGGAGGGCAAGATGCCGCCGTTCAGCGCCTCGCCGAGATGGGTAATCCAACCCAAGTGAAACGCATGAAACGTCCCCGCGTCTACTCGCGTCCAACCGTGTAATGGCATCGTCTTTCTCCAAAGGGCCAGCATAGGATTCTATCACGAGTGCTGTGGCTGGGCAAAATGAACCCGCCCCCCGCGCGTACCCGGGAGCGCTCTTCCGGGTTTTAGGTGGGGCGAGGTGACAGGTCGAGGCCGCCACAGTGGAAGTAGATGGCATTTTTGAAGTTGTCGATGTTGCGGAAACCTCGGGCCGTATACTTGACCCATTGGATCTTCGAGTTGATGCTTTCGCTCGTGGGTCAGGAAAAGAACGATTTAACACATTTAACAAATCGTTCTGACCCTTTTTTCCCTCCAACGGCCCGCCGACGATCCTCCGCAACGAGACGGAAAACGGCAACCACTGGATCCAGATCCGTCTGCGGGGCGTGAAGAGCAATCGCGACGGCGTGGGCGCGCGGGTCTACGTCGTGGCGGGCGAGTTGAAACAGATGGACGAGGTGCATAGCGGCCGCGGCTACCAAAGCCACTGGGGCACCCGGTTGCACTTTGGGCTGGCAAAGAACGAACGTGTCGCTCGGATCGAGGTCCACTGGCCGCGGAGCGGCTTGATCGATATTTTGGAGAACGTCCGCGCCGATCGGATGTTGACGATCGTCGAGGGCAGCGCACCGTCGAAGGAGAAGCCGTCGTTCGTTTATCCAGCGAGCGCAAGAAAGTAAGATGGTAGGGTGGGCCGAGTGAAACGAGTCCCACCGTGAATCGCGGACCACGGCGGAACTCGTTTCGCTCGGCCCACGCTGCCGCTACCGCTGGCTCTCGACGATCGTCGTCAGCCCGTCAAGGCGATAGTGGGCCACCGGCTGGCTGCTTCCGCCTGGCCAGCGGACCGTCACGCTTTTCACCGCCGTTCGCTTGCCCAGGCCGATGGTCACCGGGAGTTCAACCTGCGACAGGTAGCTGCGTGTAGGCATGACCTGGCGGCGGAGAAGGCGGTCGCCAAGATCGACCTCGACCACGGCGCCGATGGCATCGCGGTTGTGCCGCGTGCCGACCAATTTGAAGCGGAGGTAGTGGGCGCGACCGTTCAACTCGTTGCGCAAGAGCAAGGGCGGGCCGCCGTTTTGGGTCAAGATCACGTCGAGATCGCCGTCGCCGTCGATATCGGCGTATGCGGCGCCGCGGCCCACGATGGGGCGGAACAGGTCCGCCCCGCACTTGTCCGGGCCCACGCAAACGAATTCGCTCGGCCGCTCCGGGCCGGCGTTCCAAAAAAGCCGGGCCGATTGCCGATACTGCTGGCTGGCTTGCACCTTGTGAATGTCGGCCTCGAGGTGGCCGTTGGCCGTAAGCAGGTCCAGCCGGCCATCGAGGTCGTAGTCGAAGAAGAACAGCCCGAATTTCAAATCGAGCCGCGAGGGCGGGCCGATGCCGCAGGCCACGGCTTCATCGGCAAACAACAGCGGCTGCCCCTGCGAAACGTAGAGCGCGGTCATCTCGTTGGCGAAGTTGCTCACCGCCACGCCCAGCGAACCATCGTCGCGGAGCCAGGCGGCATCGATGCCCATCGCCCCGCGGGCCTGGCCCGACGAGTCGAAGGCCAGCCCGGTTCGCGTGCCGATCTCCTCGAACGTGCCGTTGCCCCGGTTATGGAAGACGAAGTTTTGCACCGTGTCGTTGGCGACGATAATGTCCAGAAAACCGTCGCCGTCCAAATCGATGAACGTCACGCCGAGACTCTTGGCCATCGGCTTGCCGGTGGCCGGATTGAGGACCTCGATCCCCGCGGCTTTCGACACGTCGCGGAAGCGGCCGTTTCCCTCGTTGTGATAGAGGCGGCAGGTCGTGCCCTCGAACGAGAGCGGCGGACCGTAGGCGCGGCCCAGCCCGGTGAGCACGAAGCCCTGGCTCAGATCGGCCTGGCGGGACCAGCGCACGTAGTTGCAGACGAAGAGGTCGAGTTTGCCGTCGTTGTCGTAGTCCAAGAACCCGCAACTGGTGCCCCATTCGTCGCCGGTTCCGCCCAGCCCGGCCTCCGCGGTCACGTCGTGAAACTTGCCGCCGCCCAGGTTCTTGAAAAGCCGGTTCTCACCGACGCCCGAAACGAACACGTCGACGAGTCCGTCGTTGTCGTAGTCGCCCACGGCAACGCCCATGGCGTACATCGGGAACGTCGAGCCCGGATCCGGCCGTGACGTCCGTGAAGTGGCCTTTGCCGTCGTTGCGGTAGAGCTTCAACGTCGGCCGTTTTCCCGGCCCGGCGCTCTCGGCAGGCGAGCGCCAGGGCCAGGGCGACGAATTCACCAAGAGCAAATCTTGATGGCCGTCGTTGTCGAAGTCGAAAAACGCGCAGCCCGACCCCATCGTCTCCGGCAAGAGCTTCTCGCCGTAGGCGCCGTTGACGTGGACGAAGTCGATACCCGACTCGTGCGTGATGTCGGTGAAGCGAACGGCGGGAATCTCTGCGACGGGCGGATCGCGAAGTTGGGGGGCGATCGGCGGCGTTTCTGGCAGCGACGGCGGTACCGGGCGGCGCCAGATCCAAGCAGTCACGGCGGCCGCGATGGCGGCCCCCACGGCCAGAACCGCCAGGGACCGGCGCAGCGCCCGGCCGATGACCGCGTCGTCCCGCGTTTCTTCGTCCGGTTCGTCAAGGAAGGGCGGCACGGGTCCGTTCATACGTGGGCTCGGGTCAAGGCGAGGATCGCGGGGCCGGGAAATCCTGCAAGGGATAAATGGCAACCCGTTCGGCGGCGCGGTCGGCCGCGGGGTATTTTTTTCGGGCCGCGGCCACGGCCCGGTCGCGGGCGTTGTCGTCGGGCTTGTAACGGGCATGCAGGGCGCAATGCCGGGCTGCCTGCTCAACGTCGCCAAGCTGGCCGTACAGCAACGACAGATTATAGTGCGCGTTGACATTCTCCGCATCGAGCGACAGCGTCTTCTCAAACTGCCCGACGGCTTCATCCAGCAGCGCCTTGCGGGCCTCCGCGCGCCGGAGCCGCGGAGCTGCTTGGCACGGTCGAAAAGCGTCTCGCCAAGAAGGTCGATCACCACGTAGTCCAGGCTGAAATCGAAGTGCCGCGCGAGCGTCTCCGGACTGCGGCCTGCCAACACGCTACGGAAGTCCTGCTCGGCTTCGACCAGATGCCCCTGCTGCCGATTGATCAGGCCGCTGAGCCAGGCCACCGTCCAGGGCGGAGGCGGCGGATCGGTGTAGTGGGCCGCTCGGCGAACGGCATCCACGGCCTCGTCCAGGCGGCCTTCCGTATAGTAAGCGCGTCCGAGGTTCAGCGGCCCGTCGCAGCGCCCAGCTTTTCGACCTGGGAAAACGCCTCCTCCGCCTGGCGCAATTCGCCCTTCCCCTTGAGCAGCAGCCCGATGCCGTAATCGTTCCAACGTTGCCAGGCGGGAATCTCCCGCGGCCGATAGTCGGCCCGCTCGGATCGGCCGGCGACGGGCAGCACGAGCTCGTCGGCGGCCACCGTGGTGATCGGCAGATCATTGCGGTAGGGTACACCCGGGGTGTTGCCGCGGATCGGCAAATCCCCAGCTTTCGCCGAAGCGGCAACGAAGGCCATGTACGTCGCGTCGAACTTGCGGTACTGGAGCTTCACGGAGACGGTGACCGGACCGGGAAGATCCCGTGGCAGATCCAGGGCATAGTGTACGGTTTGCGCGGCGCCGGGTGGAATCTGGTTGTCGTACAGGGGCACGAAAATGTCTTGCGGGTTACGGCGGTCGATGCGGTTGCCGTTTCGGTCGAGCATGAAAATGTTGACGAAGTGGCTGCGGGGATCGACCCGCCCCAAGGCGTCCAAGGCGCCGCTGCGGCCGATCGTCTTTCCACCGCTGCGAACGGCAACGTCCAGCCAGACCTCGTTCGAGTCGGCCGTGCCCTGGGTAAAGGGGTGGCCCAGTTTCAGCGTGCGGATCACAACGTCCAGCAGATACTTTTGGCCGGGCCGCAGCGCAGGGACCGCCGGCCGCAGCGGGGCCAGCAGCGGTGCGTCAACCGTGCTCCCTTCGTGAATCGCAAAAACATCGACGCGGGCCACGCCTTGGAGAAAGTCCTCGTGAATCTTCGCAACCTGCGGCCGCCCGCGGAGCCAGGCCAGGGCCGTATTGGCAGACGGGAAGAGGTGGTCATGGATGCTCAACTCCTTGGCCCCCGCGAAAAATTTGGCCCCGAAATCGTGCGACGCAACCAGCGGCATGTGACAGGCCGCGCACGTCGTTTTGGCTTCGTCGGGATAGTAGAAGCTCCGTGCCCCGTGGCCGGAAACGCCGCTGAGCAGATAGCTATCATAGTGGTTCTGCCCGCGAAGGAACTTGTAATCGTTCAGGTCTTCGGGCAGGTGGACCTTGTGGCAGGTGGAGCAGAACTCGGCCGTGCGGTGAAACTGCTTCAAGAAGGTCCTCTTGTGAAACGACGGCTTGGCCTTGATCAACTGGCGGTTGATCCAGCGGAGCAGGGAGTTGTCGCTGTAGGCGAAGGGATATTGCAGCGGCTCCTCGATGGTGTAATCGGCGTTTCCCCGCGTGCTGTTGATGTTGGTGATCGCGTGGCACACCGAGCAGGAAATGCCGACCTGAGCGGTCGGATCATGGACGTCGTCGTACGCCGGGTCGTCGAACGCGCCACTGAAGAACGGCACGGGATCGTGGCAGCCCGCACACCAGCGGGAGCGCACGACCGTACCCTCGCGCTTCTTGGAGAATTCGCGAGTTTCCCGGACACTGGCCAGATAGGCCGGATTGTTGAACGAGCTGAAATGGTGGACACTATCCTCCCAACCGGCGTGGATGTCGGCATGGCAGTCGAGGCAATAATGGTCGTTGTCCAGCGCCTTGGCGGGGATGAACTTGCCCGTGGCGGTGCGGGCCAGCGAGGGGTGGAAATACTGTTCTCCCTCGGGAGGGCCCACGGCGTACCAGCGGCGCGGATCGGCCCGATGGAACTGGATCATGGCGGCGCAGACCGCGACGACGACACCCGCATACGCCAGCCCGCCGCGCCAGCGGATCGGCGGGCCGGCCAGGCAATGCAGCCAGTAAAGCCAGGCGACCACCAGCGGCGTGATGACGTGCAGCCAATACATGACGGTGCGGGCGGCGGGGGCCTTGAGTTCGAGCGGCCCAGCCGGGTGAGCAAGACCCCGCTTGCCAAGAGCAGCAGGGAAACCGCCAGCAAGACGTAGCCGATTCGCACTGCGCGGCGGTTGCGGCGTTTGTACACGTTGCGGAGATGGATGGCGGCAAAGACCAGAAACGGCACGATCAGCACCAACCCCAGCACCAAATGGCCGAGGAACATGTACTGGTAGAAATAGTTTTCGTAGGTGCTTCCCGAGGCCGCCTCAAGCGCGGTGATGCCGGCGAGGTAAATCGAATTGGCGCCCAAAAGGGCGACCAGGACCGCGACGACCAGCAAGAGCCGGCGCAGTCGTGGACCAACAGCCAGAACGGGCCGACTAGCCGGCCGAGGTAGACCGTTGGCTTGAGACACGGAAGGCTTCCAGGACGAGGTTGTGCAACACCGAGTATTCAATTGTATCTTCCGGGCGGTACCAAGCAAGTTTTTCAACCACCCGCCATGATCTCAAGTAGGTCCTTTCTGCCGGAAAGGACTAATGTGCAATGAGCTAGTGGAAGCCCTAATGTTTTCGAGCGGAGCGGGGCGTAATAGTCCTTCCCGGCAGGAAGGACCTACCAGCCCCCGACTTGATGTTTTGGCGGGTAGTTGACGTTTTTGGCTGGGCCAGGTCGCCATGCCCCCTAAGGCTGGGGTCTGATGGTTGACAATTCGACGACTTTCAGTTAAACTGAGGAGGAAAGCAGATTGCTCATCCTTGGAACAGAAACGCTCACCCACCTCGCGCCTGCGGCATCGGTCACGGGGACTGCGGGGCGGCAGAAAGGGAACTCCCTACGATGGCGTCGAACACCATTGGCAGTTGTCCGCGCAGATTGCGGGATCGAGGCCTGCTCAGGAAGGTGTCGAGCAATGGCGTGGGGTACTCGGTGGCGGAACTGAGCAACGTCCGCCATGTGTATGCCGCGGCAGTGCCTTCCACCGGCACGACGTTCCAAACAGGCCGATGACGCGTTGCGGACCATTCAGGCGGTGATTGAGGAGGAAGGTTCACGGGGCTCGATCATCCATCAAGCGGTTTTCCTGGCCGATGCCCGGCAGACCGACGCCTGCCGCCAGGTGATGCGGGATTTCTATGGTGCGGAATTGCCGGCGACCAGTTACATTCCCCAGCGTCCCTGCGGCGGAAAGCTCTTGGCGATCGAAGCCCTGGGCGTGGGGCGTGGGGAGAAGGCCGTCCAGATCCGGCGCGTCAGCGAGCAAGTCGTGATCGCCCGCCACAACGGCATCGCCTGGGTTCATGGGGCCCAGATCGTGCCCAAGACCGCCTCCCCCGGCGTCTACGACCGGGCCGAGAGCGCTTCTGCGCAATGCGTTCGCTCCTGGCCGGTGTGGACCTCCGCTTCGATCAACTGGTTCGCACATGGCTGTACCTGGGCGACATTGTCGGTCGGGAAGGCGCCACGCAGCGTTACAGAGAATTGAACCGGGCCCGCAGCGATTGTTACCAAGGGGTCGCTTTTCTCGCCGACCGCTTGCCGCCCGACCGGCACACAGTCGTCTACCCGGCAAGCACCGGCATTGGCACTGACGACCGGGAAGTCATGATGAGTTGCATCGCCCTGGCCACCGCCCGCCGGGATATCGTGGCGGTGCCGCTGGAGAATCCCCGCCAGACGCCGGCCTTCGGCTACGCCCCGTGCTACGGCCCGAAGAGCCCCAAGTTTGCCCGGGCGATGGCTGTTTCCTGCGGCTGCTACGCAACGATTTTCATCTCGGGCACCGCCAGCATCACGCGGTCGGAGACGCGTCATGCGGACGATGTCGAGGCCCAGACGCGCGAGACGCTCGACAACATCGAAGCCCTGATTTGCGAAGAGAACTTGCGGCGGCACGGCCTGCCGGGCCTGGGAGCGCTGCTGGATCACCTGGGCCTGGTTCGCGTCTACATCAAGCGGCAAGAGGATTATGTCCGGGTCCGCGCCGCATGCGAGGCCCGCTTGGGCGAACTGCCCATTACCTACGTTCTTGCCAACGTCTGCCGGCCGGAACTGCTGGTGGAAATCGAAGGGATTGCCTTCTCCCGGCGCAATTAGAAGCACTTGACATACGTGATGCGATAGGTTGCGTCCCATGGGTGATACTCGGACAGCGGGATGTCCGTACCGAACATGATCACGTTGGATCCACCCATTTTCATCGCTTTGCACGTTCCAAAATTGAAGCGGAAACCGGGAGTCACGGCGATAAGGGTCCGGCCGGTTTCGGAGCCATCGAAATCAGTCTGCGCGAAGTTCTCCACGAACAGAGTCAGGTTGCTGATCAGGGCGTCAGCAGGCGTGATGGTCTTGGCTAGGGTTATGTCGTATTGCATGTCAGCCTGTTTGGCGCCCTTCGCGGCCGGTCCCGCGTAGTCATCGATCGTAAAGCTGTAATACAATCCGACGCGATCCCATGGGAACCAGTAGGACAGGTCTTCGAAACCGGCGAACCCGTAATTCAGCGTCGTTTGAGTGGTTTTCAGCGGTGTGTTGGCGCGCTGACCTTGAAATTAAAGCAGAGCGACGAGGGCTCGTGTCGACCAATTGAACTCGGGCCAAGAGGCCCGGGCGCCGCCGCTGGCTGCAGGACTTCCCGTACGAGGATCGACCCATTGGTAGGCCCCGTCGAATTCCAGCATCAGGCGTCGATTAAACGACCAATCGATGAAGCCGTCGAAATCGACTAGGTCCTTTCTGGCTTTACTATTGAGGCCCGATTGATCGTAAAAATTCGCCCGGAACAGGCGCTGCAAGGAATTCGTCTGCACCCGCAAGAGGGGAAAGTCGGGGGTGCCCGTGCCGCGGGTTCGCATGGCAAAATCATCGTCCCAACCCGCCGAGAAGAAATTGCCGAGCGTGAGGTCGCCGAGCGGATCTTGGGGCGGGCCTTGGCCGTACTCGGCCAGGCTTGCGTCGACCATAGTCTCTTCGCCGGCTACCGATGATTGTTGTTGACCGGGCGGCGTGGAATCCTCTGCTGAGATCGATGACTGGCCCAATGCGGCTCTGCTCGCAACCAACAGCAGCAGCGTCAGAATGAATTGAAACGCGGACCGCCTTGCCAAACTATCCATATTTCCACCTTTTCAGTGCTTGCATTCAGCTTTCCACGACGGCTCGCGCAGAATTTCGCCAAATTGGGAAGATCAAGAGGCTTGGCATTCCGCACCCGGTGTCTTCGTCAGGATGTCCGGGACAGGCATATCTAGGAAAACCATCGGCATCGGCGCAATTGGGCGTAGACGAGAAAGCCGTTCGATCCAACAGCACGGCACTTTCCAACCGGTATTCTCGTTACCAGCCGCACATTTTGGCTGCCGTCCATCTCGATCCTGGAGCCTGAACCATGAACCGTAGCCTCCAAAGTGCAGTTGTTGCCTCGCCGGTCCTAAGGCGGGCCGCCGGGCAGACGTTGCATTGCCTCGCGCCTTCAGAATCGCGTGTTCATTGCTTTCTCTGGAAGGTGGCCCGGCCGTCGCCTGTCCGGCCGGATAGATCGGCAACCTGTAAAGTGGGTAGGCCTCGGTGCGAAGATGGGCCAGCAGATGATGGCCGCGTCGCCGTTGGCGCTCCGCCCGCAAAGCTCGCAGGTCGATCGGCCCAACGACGATCTTGTCGCCTGGGCCGGGGTCGGCCTGGGAGAGCACGCGACCGTCGTAATCGACGATCATACTCCCGCCCGGCCAACTGAACGGTGGATAGTGCGCCAGCGACGCCGCCTGATTGGCCGCCACCACGTAGGCCATGTTCTCGATGGCCCGCACGCGGTTGACGACGGTCCACCAATCCAACGGCGGAGCGGTTCCCCAGGGGTCCATGTAGGCTGAGACTCGTACCAGGATCTCGGCCCCGGCCAGGGCCAGTTGACGGATGGCCTCCGGGAAGAGCCAGTCGTAGCAGATGGCGGCGCCGATCTTGCCGATCTCGGTGTCGGCGACGGGAAACAGCGGCTCATCGTATCCCGGCAGGTCATGAGGGCTGGTATGCACTTCCCAGGGCAGCCAGGGATTGACTTTGCGGTACTTCGAGAGAATTCCCTCCGGGCCAATGAGACACGTGGTGTTGAACACGTGCCCCGGCCACCGAGCGTCGGATTCAAGGAACGTACCGGTCTGAACGTAAATGCCCAACTCCCGCGTTTTTTGGCAGTAGCGGTCGGTATGTTCGTTGGGGATTGGCAACGCCAGACGGTCGAGCAGTTCCGCGACCGTAGGATAGATCGGCGCCGCGTGGGCGAATTCGGGGAAGACCACAAGGCGCACGTCGAAAAACGGTTCGTAACCGCCAACCGCGCAGTCGATCATGTGCAGCATGCGCTCCACGGATTGCGGGATCTCATCGCGGCCGCGTGGGTTGGGCATGTCGAGTTGACAGGCTGCGGCGGAGAATCTTTCGCGGCAACTTGTCATTCGGCCCGTACCACCCGTCCCTGCAAGATGGTCCCGATCACCACATTTTGGGCCGCCGCCCCGTGGTTTTCCCAGACGGTCAATCCGGTCACGCCTTCCCACGGCGACAACGATCGCAAGGCATCGTAGGTGCGAGCACGGTTGAGACCCGCCTTGCGGATCGCGGCGACAACTTGCCGTACCGCATCGTAGGTGTGGGCGGAAGCGTAGTCGGGCGGCGTGCCGCAGCGGCGCAGGAAGGCCGTGACGAAATCCTCAGACTGCTTTCCTGCCGACCCTGAGTACATGGTGCCCGACAGCAGCGGAAAGAGGCAGCCCTCGCCCGCCGCGCCGGCCTCATGCACGAATTGGCGTTGGCCCATCCAAGGCCCGCCAAATATCTTCCCCTTGTAGCCGGCGGCGCGCAAGCCCTTGACGAGTTTGGCACTGTCGGTCGCCCCGGCCGCGAGCACGACAGCCCCCGTCTCCGCTCGCAGGATGCGGGATGCCAATTCTGCCACGTCCGCGGACTGCGGCTTGTACTCGAACCGCAATCGCGGCCCCAAGTTCACGCGCGACAGCCAGTTGGAGAGCTCTTCGCTGAACAGCCGGGCGTCGTGCCCGTCGGCCGAGACGAGAACGAAAGGCCTTTCGCCGATACGCGTGGCGATTTCGTCGGCCAGGACCGGGGCGAGCAGATCGTCGCCGGGCGTGCAGGAAAGGACCCAGGGGACACCGGCCTGATTGACGGTCTTGTCGGAACAGAAGGGATTCAAGAGAGGCAAGCGGGCCTTCACGGCGATCTGTTCCGCCAGGTGGGTAGTCGGTCCGTCGATGCCGCCCACGATAGCCCACACCTGATCATTGTAGACAATTTGGGCCAAACGCGCGGCGCCCGCGGCCCAAGGCGTCCCCGACCATGCGGGAACCAAGCGGAAGGGCTTCCCCTGGTAGCCGCCGGAGGCGTTGGCTTCTTCGATGGCCAACTGCGCGGCCTGCCAGGGATCGTTCCCTTCCGCGTCTGCCGGATCGTACGGGCCGAAATAGCCAATGCGGACCTCCTTCACTCCGGCCGGCGCTTCGGTCTCCCGGCCGGGGCCGGCATACTCCAGCGGACGCTTCGTGCCGTCGAAAAAAGGAGTTCGCGTGGACTGCCGATCCGGCTCCGGCCGGTTTGCCGGAAGGCCAAGCTCCTGCGCGAAAAGTACTTCCAGGCGCCTTTCTCGCGCTTCGCCAAGTATACTTCGCCGATGTTGTCCAGCACGGAACTGAACACGATGTCGCCCGTCGCTCCTTTCCAAGGCTCGGTACGGTAGGCAATCATGTCGCGGATCTTGGCGCGATTCAGGCCAGCGGCCTGAATCGCCCAGACGAGCATGTTCATGCCGTCGTAGGCATGCGAGGCGTAAGTCTCCGGCTCGTCGCCGTAGCGTTGCCGGAAGGCCTTGCGGAACGACTGCAGCGGCTCATCGGTCCGGTCCGGATTCCAGGGATACACGCAGGTGACTCCCTCGGCATTGCTGCCGGCGATCCGCAGGAATTCGTCGGAAAGGCAGCGATCGCAGGCAAAATAGGGCTGCTTCATGCCCCGCGCGCGCATCTGGTTGAGGATCGAGGCGCCGTCCGGCGCGTCGCCCCAGTGGACGATGGCATCCAGGCCCTCCTGCTGGAGGCGATCGAGCTGCAACGAGAAGTCCTTGGACCCCACAGGGTACGCCATCTCCAGGATGATCGGTCGGCCTAATCGCCGGCTGCTGTCGACAAACTTCCGCACGCCGAAGCGGCCGTAGCGGTTACTCGCGCGGATGACCCCCACGCGCTTCAGGTCGAGCTTCTTGTACAAGTAATTGGTCAACAGGTAGCCCATCTGCCGATCGTCAGCGATCACACGGCAGGTCCAGGGGATATTGGTCTCGACGAAGGTCGGGTCGGTGTCGGCCGTATTCATCACCAGGATCTCGGCCTTCAGTGCCACGCGAATGCTGATGTGGCTGTTGGCGCCGTCGACCGTCCCGAGGATCGCCCAGGCATTGTCTTTGTAGGCCATCTTGATGATCTCGTTCCCTGACGAGCCCCACAGCCCGTTGTCGTTGCTAACGACCAATTCGAAGGGGAGTTTGCGGCGCAAGTAACCGCCCTTGGCGTTGGCCTCGTCGATGGCGAGTTGGCGCCTTGCAGCATTTTCGTGCCCAGGGCCTCTTCGTGGCTCCTGCCGCCAGTGGCCACGGAGACGGTGGGCCGGATCGGGCCGATGAAGCCGATCTTCACGGATTTCACGTTGTCCGGCTCAGGGATCGCGCGCCCGGGCCCAGTGTATTCGATCTGCGTGAGGAAGTGCTCCTTGAAGGGCTTTACATGATGGAAAGGCGCCAAGTCTTTGGCAATATGCGCATATTTCTCGTCGGTCTTCAGCTTGAGATTCGGCAACTCGTAGGGACTGAGCCCGTCGATCGCTTGTAAGACGCCACGGGCTTCCGCAGACAAGCCCTGCGGGGGCTGATTCAGGAGCCGCGAAGCCGGGGTTGCTTGCGAAACCGGGCTGGCCGCATTGGCGATCGCCTTGCGCGTTCAGCCGGCCAGCGCCCAAAGAAGCCCTTTGCCGGACGCCGGAGTAATAGCCGTTGCCTACCGCCCAGCCGAGTCCCTTGGAGGTGGCCACCCACACGTCGTCGCCATCGATGTCCAAGCCCAAGATGTAGTTGTGCGGCACGGTCCGCTCCATATCGATCGACTCCAGGACCTTTCCGGATCGGTAGACGATCGCCCGGCCACGGCGTGTCTTGGGATCTTGCGTGTAGGTCACGACCGTGTCGGTGGGGAAATCGGCGACCACGCCCACCCCCTTGTCCGTGCCGAACCATCCTTCATTGGCACTGCGGCCCCTGACGAAATTGGTGAAATCGCTGGGGAAACCCGTCTCGAAGGCGTAGTAGCCGCGCCAGTGGCGACCATCGTACCGACAGTTGCCGAAATAGGTGCAAACCCACATCGCGCCGTCGACATGGTCGACGGCCGGCACAATGTTATGGACCAAGCCGTCATCACGATACAAGTCGATTTCCATCTCGTTGTCGGGGTCGAGATAGGGCTTCCAGCGCTCGGTGGCCACGTCGAACTCCAGAACCCCGCTTCCCCAGACGGCCAAGTACACCTTTTTGCACGCTTTGTCGTAGCTCGCGCCATAGTTCCAGATCTCCTCCATGGGAGCGTTTTTCTCCGTAAAGGTCGTCCACTGTCCGCTGACGATGTTGTAGCGACTGGCCCCGGCCGTAGTTGCCGCCCAGATGTTGTTGTTCTCCACCGCGATGCCGTAGACCACGTCGTTCACCAGCCCGCTGTTGAGTTGATTGAAATGGTCGAAGCGGCCGCCGCTGAAGCGTGCCACGCCGCCCCCGAAAAGGCCCAGCCAGACGTCGCCCGTTCTCTTGTCGACGTCGATGGCCGTGATCACGCGCCAGGGCAGGCCGTCTTTTTCGCGCAACTGCGAATCGCCCCCGTGCGCTTGTCAAGGCAGGCCAGGCCGTCTTCGGTGCCGATCCAAACCCTGGGACCGTCGGCCCTGACAGCGAACACATGGTCGTTGGGCAAGCCTTCCTTCACCGTGAAATGCTTCCATTGGGTGTAGACGAAGGGAAGTTCGTTCGCCGCGGCAGCAACTGGCCCCGCAACCCGGAGTACCGGGTGCCCCGGCGCCGGCGGCGGTGGCGCTCCGCCCGCCCTCAACCATGACAGCGTTGTCGGAAAACTCAGGAGGATCCAGCCCAACACGCGGAGGGCTGGAATGACGAGGGGGTTTCGCATGGTGGTTTTCCGCGCTATAGGGTTTTGAGGTACTCGACGAGATCATTGAGCTGGTCTTTCGTCATGTCGTTGGTCACGCCGTGCTGGTCGCGGGGATTGTACTTCGTCCAGATTTCTTCCAAGCTTTGCGCAATGCCATTGTGCAGGTAGGGCGCCGAGTCGTAGATGTTGTTCAGGTGCGGAACGTCGTAGGCCGCTACGCGGTCGAGCCACATCTTGGTTCCCACGTCGTGAATCTCACGATCGGTATAGTACGGCGGGAAGTGGCAAGTAGCACAACGGCGCTGCTTGGGTATTACCCGCCCGTCGTTCGTCCTGCCGCGTTCGAAGATTGCTTTTCCGCGACGTTGGGTGTCCGTCAACGGCGCACCGAGCGGGCGGTAGCGGTTCGGCGGCCGCGGGATGGTGCAGACATAGTAATCCAAGGCCGATAATTCTTCGGGTGTAAAGGGTTGGATGCGCGTGAAAAAGACCGCCAGGCGCGGACCGCACTGACGCGACAGGCTGGGGTTGGTGCCCTCCCACTTGAACGGGGCCGTATCCAGGATCCCCCGCAGGGTGCGGTTGTCTACCGGACCGACGCCGATCCCGGTCGGTTCGATGTTGAAGGTCAGACCGTCGACGTGCCCGTCCGGATGGCAGGTATGGCAGGAGAACTGGCGGTGGAAACAATTCTTGGCCGAGTTGAAGACGCGTTCCCCGAAACGGGCCTTCGTGATCACCGTCGGTCCGCTCAGGTCGATCCGGGCCACGTTCTGCAGCCTGTCGAGGTCGATGACGCTGAGCGAATCATCGAGCGAGTTGGCGACATAGGCGGTCCGGCCGTCGGGAGCGATGACAATCCCGCGCGGGCATTGCCCGGTGGGAATTTGCGCAATCACGAACTCGGTCGCCTTGCCCAGATGATTGGGCAGCACCCGTGCCCGCTCTTCTTCCGAGGCGGCCTTGACCACAGCCATGAGCTTCTCGATATCGACCACGCCCACGCGGTCGGAACCGGAGCTCGTGACCAGGGCCAGGCGGCCGAGGGGAGTGATGGCCAAGCCCGTGGGATCCGGAAAGCACGTCCCCGGTTCGTCCAGGAGGACTTGGTCCACGCGGCCGTCTTTCCAGAGGATACCCAGGCCGTTGGTAATGGTCCACCCCTGCAGCAGACGCGTCATGGGAACAAGGTTCTTGGTGCGGTTGAGTGTGAACAGCGCGAAGTCACCGCTGGGGTGCCAGGCAATGCCCTCCAACAAATTCGCTTGGGGGACGACGATGCGGTCCTCAACCATGGCCGTCTCGGTGTTGATCACGGTCACCTCCGACAACGGCGGTTTGCGGAAATCGACGAGGCGCGAGAGGTTGTTGGTGATGTACATGCGAGACCCGTCCGGCGTCAGGGCCGCGGACCAAGGACTACGGCTTGCGGCCAGCCGCTTGACCTCCTTTAGCGAACTTGTGTCGATGACGGAAATACTGTCCGCCGTCATGTTGAGCACGTACAGGGTCTTGCCCGAGCGGTCGGTGAGCAGGCCGTGGGGCTCGCTGCCCACAGGGACCGTGGCGACGACCTTGCGCGTGGCGACGTCGATTACGGAGACCGTGTCGTCCAGCCGGTGGCTCACATAGGCCCGCGAACCGTCGGGGCTGAAGGTGACGTCCTCAGGCTCGTGGCCGACGGCGATGGCCGCCACCGCTCTCCGCGTCGCGGTATCGACGACGACGACCTCGTGGGAGGCCTCACAAGCCACGTACAACTCCGCGGCGTCCGGGCGGAGGGCCAAATTGCGGGGGGTCTTGTACTGCGGCCCTGCGGCGCCTGGGGGCAATTTGGTCGGGTGGGCGATTTCGGCCAGGGCCTCTTTGTAAGAAAACGGCTTGCCATGGGCATGATCGTGGCAACCCAGGCAAGTCTCGCGCGTGACGGCTTTCAGGCCGGCCGCAGTAGCCGCGCGTTTGTCACTCATGGCCTCCCCAGCCGAGTACGCGCTGCCCGCGCCATGGCAGGCCTCGCATCCTACGCCCTCGTCGATCGAATAACTCACCTGCACACCGCCGGCCGCGTCGTGAAATGCCGTTGCATGGCACTTCAGGCATGCGGGGCTCCGCGCCGGATCGCCCGCCACGCCGGCCTTCTCGGCCATCGCGTAGGCAGTCCAGGACGACAACACGGCATAGGCCCGCGCATGCTTGCTCGTCCGCCACTTGCTGAATTGGTATCCCTCGTTCGCTTCCCGGTGGCACTTGGCGCAGGCCATCACGCCAGTATAGCATGGAGCACCGTGACCCGGAGCACCGGGTGCCCCGGCGGCTGCGGGCAGCAATGGCTTGGGGGGCGCGTTCTTGTCCCAGTCTGCCGGCATGGGGTGGGCAATACTCTCCCACGCCTTGGTCATGTCCACGGCCGGCCGCTTCAGTACGGCCGTGTGCGATCCTTTCTCTTTGTGGCAGCCCATGCAGTCGTGCAGTGAGAGCTTCGGCAAGGCGGCCCGCCTGGCGGCGGCCGCATCCCCCGCGGCTTGTGCTTCGGCGTGCTCGCTGCCCGGCCCATGGCACAATTCGCACTGCACGCCGTCTTCGGTAAAGAACGTGTCGTCCTTCTCCGCGGCCTCGGCGAAAGTGCCGGTGGCATGGCAGCCCAAGCACATCGTCGAACGTTGGGGCTCCAAGGGGATCCCGCTCAACTCCGCAATCCGCTTGGACTCCGGCCTCGCCAGGACGGCGTAGGCCCGCGAGTGCTTGGAGAGCAACCAACGCGACATCTGGTCCCCCTGCTGCCGGCCTTCGTGGCACGTCGCGCAAACCCGCGCCCCCACGTACACCGACGGCCTTGGCGCCGGCTCCGCCGTAGGCATCCCGGAGTAGCTCTCCTTGGGCTCCGCTGGGAGTTCTGCCGCGGGTAGCAGCGGCGGGATTCGAGTCAAGAAGAACAACGCCGGCAGCAGCACGGCCAGCGCGCATATCCCCGTGACCTTCTTCATCGCAGGCACCTCACGTACTCTACTTTTCTTGAACCACTTTCAAAAACTGGTCTGCGGCAACGTCCTTCAGTGTCGTGACCCGGCCATTGGGCCAGCGAATCTCCACCACGTCGGCCTTCGTGGCCTTGGCAAGCCCGAAGTGGGGCCTTGGATCGGATTGAGACAGGTAGCCGGTTACAGGAATCACGTCGTGAATCTGCACCAGCCCGCCGGCCTTCACCGTGACCCGCGCCGATCGCGTCCGACTTTCCGTTGGACAGCTTGGGAACGACGGTCAACCAATGGTTTTTGGCGCCGCCCACGTTTTGCAAGAGGTGTGGGGCCCCGTCGAGGGTCATGACCAGCAGGTCCATTTTTCCGTCGTTGTTGAAGTCGCCGTAGGCCACCCCGCGGGCGACGAACTTCTGCTGGAAGAACTTGCCCGATCGCTTGGACACGTCCACGAAATGGCCTTTGCCGTCGTTACGAGCCAGGACGGACTCCTCGGGGTGCAAATGATGTGCGCCCCCGGTGGCCACGAAGACGTCCAGGTAGCCGTCATTGTCGTAGTCAATCAAGGCGGAACCCCAGCCGGCATATTGCCCGCAGATTACCGCCAACCCCGATTCGGACGTTCGATCCTCGAAATACTTGCCCTTGTTCCTCCACAGGGTGCCGTATCCGAGATTGGGGATATAGATGTCAAGCAATCCGTTTCGGTCCAAGTCGGCAATGGTCGGCCCCATGTTGGAGACGCCCTGACCGCCTTCACCGAAGGCGATCCCGCGCTGTAAAGCCTCCTCGACGAACCGGCCCTTTCCCGTGTTGCGGAAGTAGTAGTTCTCCATGCTGTCGTTGGCGACATAAATATCCAGCAGCCCATGGTTGTTCAGGTCGGCCGCCGTGGCGCTCATCGCACGGCCGTTCGCTTTGTAGACACCGGCCTCTTTCGTCACGTCCGTGAAGGTGCCATCGCCGTTGTTCCGGTAGAGAGCGTTTGCGGTGCCATTGTAGCTTAGGGGACCGGGATAACCGGCTGCGGGATAGTAGGAGCGAAACTTACCCGAATCGTATTGAAGGTAGTGCGCGATAAAGAGGTCCAGCCAGCCGTCGTTGTTGTAGTCGAGCCACAGTCCGGAGACGCCCCAGCGGGAGTCGGCGGCCAATCCGGCCTTTTTCGTGACATCGGTGAACGTGCCGTCACCGTTGTTGTGATAGAGGATGGGCGGGCCGTAGTTGAGGACCAGCAGATCGAGATGGCCGTCGCGGTCGTAGTCGGCGGCCGAACATGCCACTCCGTAACTGTCCCCGCCGCCCACCCCCGCCTTCTCGGTCACATCGGTAAAGGTGCCGTCACGGTTATTCCGGTAGAGCTTGTTGGTCAATTTCCCCCGGTACTTGCGGCCGCTGTTGTCGTTGACGTCGGGCCGGTAGCGGCCATTGACCACGTAAATGTCGAGCCAACCATCGCCATCGTAGTCGAAGAACATGCACCCCGACCCCGTTCCCTCCACGATGTTGTTGAGATGGTCGCTGCCGAAATTGTGCTTGAAATCGATTCCCGCCCGCTTAGTGACGTCCTCGAAAACGGGCAGGTCGTCTTCCCCGCGGGCGGAAACCGCCGGCAGGGTTAGCACTCCGAGACATAACAAATGCAAAGCCTTCACATTCTTCCTCGCACTTTCACGCCGCTTTCGTCGGCAGTCCCCTATTCCTCCACGCCACGAATCGCCGATCGACTGTCCCACGCCGCCCCCGTGTCGATCCACTCGACGAAAGCTTGCTTGTCACCCTCCGTCAACGGCGCGGGCACCATGTACCCATGGTCGGTGGAGGCCGGAATCGGTTTCCAGGCGGCTTCTCGGGCCGTGGTGTCCCATGGCCTGCTTGTGTTCTGCCCCAAGAGATGCCACGCCAACGGGCTGGTCCGCGCCTTTCCCGGGTGGACATATTTCCCATAGGCGCCCTGCGGAACGCGCGATTCGGAGGGCGTTAAGAGGGTTTCGTAGATCTGGCGGGCTGTCCGTTCGTTTCCGGCCGGACTTGAGGCCACCGCAAGATACGGCGGACTTCGGTCCTGGCGGTGGCAATCGCAACATTTGTTGCGCACGATCGGCAGCAGGTCGCGTTGAAAATCCGCGGCCGGCCGCAGCGCCGGCGGAGAGGAGACGATGATCGAAGGGTTTGCCAACGCCTTCACAAAGCGGTCGTCCGGCGTCAACTCGCCGTCCTCGTGACAGCCGATGCACCCCCGCGATTCGTGGTTCTTGACCCATATCCATGCGCAACTACGCAGCGCCATGCCACGGTCGTCGAGGAGTTGCAACTGGATGGGGGTGTTGGCCGGCACCGCGACGTTGAACGAACCGTCATCCTCCACGGAAACCTCCCCAAGGATGCGGCGTGGCGCCATCGCCCCGGCCCTTACGGCCGTCGCTTGAACGCCGGTCGTGCCGTTCCGCGGCCCGGTCAGCCCGTGCGCACCATCGATCTTCCGGGGAACGCCTTCCAAGACGCGAAGCCGCCTGGCCGTCCCCTTCACCATCCCAACAGGATGCTTGAGATCGGAAGTATAAATGTCAAGGCAGTACAACTTGCCATGCGGATCGCCCTCCTGGACGTTGCTCGATCGCCCATCCGGCTCGGCATGCGGATGGACCAATCTTGCCTCGATGGAATGGAAACGAGGGTCGCGGAAGAGCGGTTCGTATTCTCCGGAAGCAGGATCCATGCAGCAGACGCCATACACGCCTTGGGCATCTGCAATCCGGCGGCAGACAAGGATCCGGCCGTCAGGAAGCGGCGAAGGGCAGCGGAACCGGCCGTCGGACGGCTTGGTGATCGGACGGTAGGAATGGAGTGGCCTGCGGACGGTCACCGAGGCAAGTGTTCCGCCGCCGTACGCGGATTCCGCGTCGCTCTCCACGAACACGACCATGCCCTTCGTGGTCACGCAAGGCATGCATTTGTTGCGTTTTCCGCGGTCATCTGCGAACAGTGCGTAGTCCGTTCCGTCGAGGTTCACGGCGAACAGACCGATGTAGCCCAAAGGGCCTCGCTCCAGGGTACAACGTTGCCAGCTCGAAAAAACCAGCCGGCCGTCGCCAAGCAGACAAGGATCGGAGTCGTTCGACAGATTGAATGTCAGTCGGCGCACTGTCGAGCCGTCGGGCTTGCAAGAGTAAAGGTTTGTGAGCGGTGCGGAGGCGCACTCGTTCCACGCCCCGTTGTGGTTGCTCACAAACGTGATCTGGTGCCAAGGGGCGGGGGAATCGAGCGTGTACAGCGTGCCCTGGTAGCACGGACTTCGGCAATCCCCCAAGTTTTTGGTGATCTGGCGGACCGTTCGGCCAGCGAGTGTGACCTCGTAGATGTTCCAGTCTTCACCCGCCTTCCGCTTGCCGGCAAAAAGAATCCGCGTTCCGTCAAACGAGACTTCCGCATCGCTCGCACTGTAGAATCCATCAGTGAGCTGGCGCGTGGACGAGTCGGGCAAGACCAACACCAGTCGTGCCGGCTGATCGTTGGGCCAAGGCGTGCCGAGCGCAGAACGTTGACCCGCGTCAGGAACGTGGCTAATGGGCAACTGCGTCACAATCATAGGGTGCGCCAGCCGTGCGGGCCGGGGGTTCATTGCTCCCAGGCTGATCTGGCACGCAACAACGTTTGCCAAAAGAAGAAACCCACTCATGGGGGGCCACGAATTTGCGGCCCTGGAAAGATGGCTCACGATCGCGCTGACGCGTGCGAATTCGATCATGCGATACCCACAAAATGGAAAATGGCCTCACTTGGGAAAAACAGACATTTCCGTCATCCCGCAGCTTGAGAAAAGAGCCACCCGCTATCAAGACCGGCATCCCACAGGGACAAGTCACTTCATGGTTGAATATATCAGCACTCGTCCAATTTGTCAACGACCCACCCGAAGCGACTACCTCGGGTGCCGAAATATCTTCTAACCCGCGCGCGTTCAGGTGAAAACCCGGCCGCGAGGCTCTTCAGCCCCCCGGATTTGCGTTTTGTGCAATTCGTGTTAGAATGATTGCTAATCTTTTCAGCGTCGGTGCAGCTCGGCCAGAGCTCGCGCCGCCCATCTTATTGCGCAGCGGCATGGTTCAAAGGGCGATCCATGAGTAGGCGAAATAGGCAAAGAAGGGGGGGTGAGCGATCACATAACGCCCCCAAAGCGAGCAGAAGCGACCTGTCGCCAGCACGGGCAGGGGCGGAGATCGCGGCAGCGGTTCCGAGTTCGCCGTCGCCGCAGGGACACGCCGCGCGATTGCCACGGAACAGGTGGTTGCTCTTGGCCGCGGCCTGCGTGGTCGCGGTGGCGGGTTTCGTTTGGATAACTAGTCTCCGCCGCAGCGGCAACTCCGCGCAATTATCCCGAGAACTCCAGGCCTGGGAAACAGAGCCCGTCCCAGAGCCGGACACACCGCTGCCCTTGGGGCGGGTCAACGAGCAGTCCGGGCTCGTGCCTAGGCCGCCCGTGGCGCGGCCGCAAGGCGTTCCATACGTAAAGCCGAAAGAGGAGCCTCCTAACCAGCCAGCCCCGCCGCAGGCCGATCGACAGGCGGCCGTGAAAGCGGAAATCGATGCCCTCGAAAAGGAGTCGATCGAGATCGCCCAGACTCTGATCCAAGACTTCCCGGGCAAGACCGACCCGCTTGGCCTGTTGGGCATGGTGTACAATCGTTGCGACCAGACGGCCAAAGCCCTGGAGTACTGGAAGAAGGCGTTGAACCGCAACCCCAATCGCCCCGATCTGTACGACGCCATGGCAATGGTTTTGCTTCGCAAAGGGGAATACGAGAAGGCGGCGGAACTCTGCCGGAAGGGTCTGGCGAACTCCACCCAGACGCCGAAACTGCATTGCGACCTGGCGGAGGCCTTGAACGGCCTGGGCCGGGCTGACGAATCCGTCAACGAGTTGCAGGCTGCCATCAAACTGGCTGCCAAGGATGGCGAGGTGCACTGCCTGCTGGGAAAGACCTACGCGCTGTTAAACGAGCACGAGAAGGCCAGGGTCAGTTACGAGACTGCGGTCAAGCTGCAACCCGGCAATGCGTCAGCGCTGTATGGCCTTGCCGTGGCCTGCGCGAAGTTGGGAATGGAAGAGCAGTCCCAGCAGGCGATGGAGCAGTACCAGAAGTTGCACGGCGAGAGCATGCAGGCGCAACGGCGGCGCAGAGATGTCGCGTTTGACGCGGTGAAGTACCGGCGGGTGCTGGCCCTGACCTGCTCCGGTGCGGGGGCCGTTTACATCGGCAACGGCAGGCCGGAAAGGGCCGAATCGCTCTTGCGCCGCGGGGCCGCGGTAGACCCGGAGAGCACAGATTGCCGTATCCGACTCGTGCAGCTTCTGTGCAGCGTCGGCCGGGCGGCGGAGGCCGTTCCCATCATGCGGGAGTTGATCGGACTGGAACCGGAGAACGCGAACTATCGCCTGCGGCTGGCCATGATCCATGAGCACCTGGGGCAACTCGACGAGGCCCGCGGAGCGGCCAAGAAAGCCCTGGAACTGGCCCCGCACGACGACGAGTGCCGACGCTTCCTGGAACAGCTTCAGGCGAAAAGGTGAACTCATGATCAGAAAGCCCGGTGGACGGAGGCAAAACGTGGCGCTGCGCTGCGCGGTTGCCCTCTTGACCTGGCTTGCGGCCGGCACCGCAGGGCGGAATGCCCCATCCGCTTTCGCGACGTAACCGCGGAGAGCGGCATCGACTTCGTGCACACGCACGGCGGCAGCGGCCGGAAGTATATCGTCGAGACGGTAACCGCTGGTCTGGCCTTGTTCGACTACGACAACGATGGGAAGACCGACATCTACTTCCTCAACGGCCGGCCGCTTGCAGGGACAGAGGCGAAACTACAGCCGACGAACCGTCTATACCGCAACCTGGGCGGAATGAAGTTCAAGGACGTCACGGACCAGGCCGGTGTCGGCGGGGGGAAGGGGTACGGATTGGGCGTGTGCGTGGGCGATTACGACAACGACGGCTACCAGGACCTGTACGTGAGCAACTATGGCGAGAACATCCTGTACCACAACAACGGCGACGGAACGTTCACCGACGTGACCCGCCGCGCGGGAGCGACGCGGGGAAACAAGGTCGGCGCCGGGGCCTGCTTCCTGGACTATGACAACGACGGGTATCTCGACCTGTTCGCGGCCAATTACGTGAAGTTCTCCGAGGACAAGCCCGCTATGTGGACCGTTCGCGGGTTCCCCATCTACCCCAGTCCCAAACCCTACGCCCCCGAGACCCATAATTTGTTCCACAACAACGGCGATGGGACTTTCACGGATGTCAGCAAGGAGTCGGGGATCGCCGCCCGAGCAACGTACGGCATGGGGGTGGTTGCGGCGGACTACGATAATGACGGGTACCCCGACATCTTCGTCGCCAATGACATATCGCCCAACTCTTTGTTGCACAACGACCGGCAGGGAAAGTTCAAGGACGTCGCGCTCCTCGCCGGCGTGTCCTGCGACATCAACGGTCAGGCCAACGCCAACATGGGGGTGGACTGTGCGGACTACAACAACAGCGGCCTGCTCAGCTTCTACGTGACCGCGTACCAGGACCAGTTGAAACTGCTGTACAAGAACCGGGGCCGGGGGATGTTCGACGACGTGACCCTGCCAAGCGGGGCAGGCAGCGGATCGCTGCCCTTCGTCACCTGGGGCTGCGGTTTTGTTGATTTCGACAACGACGGCCATCGCGACCTGTTCATCGTCTGCGGCCACATCCATGATAACGTCGAGTTGTTTGACGATACCACGTCCTACCGCTGCCGGAACGTCGTGCTGCGGAACATGGGCGACGGCAAATTCGTCAACGTCAGCGAGCAGTGCGGCGACGTGGCGAAGCTCCGGATGAGCGGCCGCGGCGTGGCCTTCGACGACCTGGACAACGACGGCCGGATCGACGTGGTAATCCTCAATTCCAACGACAAACCCACGATCCTCAGAAATGAATCCGTGACCGGCAACCACTGGATCCAGATTCGGCTCCGTGGCGTCAAGACCAATCGCGACGGCGTTGGGGCGCGAGTCTACGTCGTGGCCGGCGAGCTGAAACAGATGGACGAGGTGCACAGCGGGCGCGGATATCAAAGCCACTGGGGAACGCGACTTCATTTTGGGCTCGCCAAGAATAAGCGGGTCGAGCGGATCGAGGTCCACTGGCCCCGCAGCGGCGTGGTAGACATCCTGGAAGACGTTGCTGCGGACCAGTTGCTGACGGTGGTCGAGGGCAGCGCGCCGTCGAAGCAGAAACCGCTCTTCATCTACCCCCAAGCCCCAATCTTGCCGGCCAGGAGGTGACCGTCATGGGTAAACGCAAGAGGCCGGGCAAGGGCCTGACCCAATCACCCAAGCCGTCGCAGAAATCGCCCCGCGTTGCAGGCAGACCGGTAGGTTGGTGGCTGCTAGGGACGGCCGCGGTGTGCGGCATTGCAGCGGCGGGATCCTTCTGGGTCCTCGGCTGGCGCTTCGCCCCCAGGCCCGCGGAGCGTCTGCGGCAACCTGATGTCCAGTCGTGGCAAACGGCTGGCGAACCCATCACAAGGCAGGAAACTCTGGGAATTCCGGCCCCGCCGCGGGGCGCTGCGCTGCCGCGCCCGGCGGAGCAGCCCGACTGCCCAATCCGCTTTCGCGACGTAACCGCGGAGAGCGGAATCGACTTCGTCCACACGCACGGCGGCAGCGGCAGGAAGTACATCGTCGAGTACGTCAGCTCCGGCCTGGCCACGTTCGACTATGACAACGACGGGAAGACCGACATCTACTTTCTCAACGGCCGGCCGCTGGCAGGGACGGAGGCAAAAATCGAGCCCAAGAACCGCCTGTACCGCAACCTGGGCGGAATGAAGTTCAAAGACGTCACGGACCAGGCCGGCGTGGGAGGTGGCGCAGGTTACGGGCTGGGGGTGTGCGTGGCGGACTACGACAACGACGGCTATCAGGACCTCTACGTGAGCAATTATGGTGAGAACATCCTGTATCACAACAACGGCGACGGAACGTTCACGGACCTTGCCCGCAGGGCGGGAGTTACGCGGGGAAACAAGGTCGGCGCCGGGGCCTGCTTCCTGGACTATGACAACGACGGGCAGCTCGACCTGTACGTGGCGAACTATGTCATATTCTCGCAAGAAAAGCCGGTTGTCCTCACGCGCGGCGGTCAACGCGTCTACCCCGGTCCGAAAGACTACCTGCCCGAGACCCATAACCTGTTTCACAACAACGGCGACGGCACGTTCCGGGACGTGAGCAGAGAGTCGGGGATTGCCGCGCACGCGGGGACCGGCATGGGAGCGATTTGCGCCGATTACGACAATGACGGGTACACGGACATCTTTGTGGCCAACGACGAGGCCCCGAACTTCCTTTTTCACAACAATCGGGACGGCACGTTCACAGACGTGGCGCTCAAGGCCGGCGTCGCGGTGGACATCAACGGCATTACCCGCGGAAACATGGCGGTGGACTGCGCGGACTACAACAACCGCGGGCTGCTCAGCTTCTATGTGACCGCGTTCCAGCAGGAAGGCGGCGCGCTGTTCTACAACCTGGGCGGTGGGGCGTTCGAGAACGCAACCCTCCGCACGGGGGCTGGATCCGGGACGCTGCCCAATGTCACCTGGGGCTGCGGTTTCGTTGATTTGGACAACGACGGCCATCGCGACTTGTTTATCGTATGCGGCCACATCGATGACAACGTCGAAATGTTCGACGATACCACGACGTACCGCTGCCGGAACATCGTGCTGCGGAACATGGGAAACGGGAAGTTCGTTGACGTGACGGAGCAGTGCGGCGACGTGGCGAAACTGAGGATGAGCGGCCGCGGCGTGGCCTTCGACGACCTGGACAACGACGGCCGGATCGACGTGGTAATCCTCAATTCCAACGACAAGCCAACAATTCTGAGAAACGAATCCGTGACCGGCAACCATTGGATCCAGGTTCGGCTTCGCGGCGTGAAAACCAATCGCGACGGCGTCGGGGCGCGGGTCTACGTCGTGGCCGGCGAGCTACAGCAAATGGACGAGGTCCACAGCGGGCGGGGATATCAAAGCCACTGGGGCACGCGGCTTCATTTTGGGCTCGCCAAGAACAAGCGGGTCGAGCGGATCGAGGTCCACTGGCCGCGCAGCGGCGTGGTAGACATCCTGGAAGACGTTCCCGCGGACCAGTTGCTGACGATCGTCGAAGGAAGCGCGCCGTCGAAGCGGAAACCGCTGTTCGTTTATCCGCAAGCCCCAATCTTGCCGGCGGGGAGGTGACCGTGATGGGCAAACGCAAGAGGCCGGACAAGGACCTGACCCAAGCACCCAACCCGCCGCAGAAACCGGTCCGCGTTGCCGACAGACTGGTAGGTTGGTGGCTGCTATGGACGGCCGGAGCGTGCGGCATTGCAGCGGCCGGATCCTTCTGGGTCCTCGGCTGGCGCTTTGCCCCCGGGCCCGCGGAACGTTCGCGGCAACCCGATGTCCAGTCGCGGCAAACGGGTGGCGAACGCATCGCAGGGCAGGAAACTCTGGAAGTTCCGGCCCCGCCGCGGGGCGTCTCGCTGCCGCGCCCTGCGGAGCAGCCCGACTGCCCTATCCGCTTTCGCGACGTGACCGCGGAGAGCGGAATCGACTTCCGGCATACGCATGGCGGCAGCGGCAGAAAGTACATCGTCGAGACGGTAAGTGCCGGCCTGGCCCTGGTCGACTATGACAACGACGGAAGGACCGACATCTACTTCCTCAACGGCAGGCCGCTTGCAGGGACGGAGGCGAAAGTACAGCCGAAGAACCATCTGTATCGTAACCTGGGCGGAATGAAGTTCCAGGACGTCACGGAGCGGGCCGGTGTGGGAGGCGGCGCAGGATTCGGGTTGGGCGTGTGCGTGGCGGACTACGACAACGACGGCTATCAGGACCTCTACGTGAGTAACTATGGCGAGAATATCCTGTACCGCAACAACGGCAACGGAACGTTTACGGACGTCACCCGCCAGGCGGGCGTAACGCGGGGACATCGGGTCGGCGCCGGGGCCTGTTTCTTGGACTATGACAACGACGGGTGGCTCGACCTCTTCGCGGCCAATTACGTCGAGTTCTCCGAGGAGTATCACCCGGTACGGACGATCCGCGATTTCCCCGTGTACAGTGACCCCAAGTCTAGCACGCCTGAGACCCATAACCTGTTCCATAACAACGGCGACGGAACCTTTACGGATGTCAGTCGCCAGTCGGGGATCACTCTGCGGCCGACCTACGGCATGGGAGTGATCGCCGCGGACTACGATAACGACGGCTACCCCGATATTTTCGTCGCCAATGACGCGTCGCCCAACGCCCTGTTCCACAACGACAGAAAGGGAAAGTTCAGAAACGTCGCTCTCCTGGCCGGCGTGGCCTGCGACATCAACGGCCAGGCCAACGCCAACATGGGCGTGGACGCCGCGGATTACAACCATACCGGCCTGCTCAGTTTCTACGTGACCTCCTATCAGGACCAACTGGCGTTGTTGTTCAAGAACCGGGGCCAGGGGAGGTTCGACGATGTGACTCTACCAAGCGGGGCCGGCAACGGCACGCTGCCCTACGTCACCTGGGGCTGCGGCTTCGTCGATCTGGACAATGACGGCCATCGCGACTTGTTTATCGTATGCGGCCACATCGATGACAACGTCGAAATGTTCGACGATACCACGACGTACCGCTGCCGGAACATCGTGCTGCGGAACATGGGAAACGGGAAGTTCGTTGACGTGACGGAGCAGTGCGGCGACGTGGCGAAACTGAGGATGAGCGGCCGCGGCGTGGCCTTCGACGACCTGGACAACGACGGCCGGATCGACGTGGTAATCCTCAATTCCAACGACAAGCCAACAATTCTGAGAAACGAATCCGTGACCGGCAACCATTGGATCCAGGTTCGGCTTCGCGGCGTGAAAACCAATCGCGACGGCGTCGGGGCGCGGGTCTACGTCGTGGCCGGCGAGCTACAGCAAATGGACGAGGTCCACAGCGGGCGGGGATATCAAAGCCACTGGGGCACGCGGCTTCATTTTGGGCTCGCCAAGAACAAGCGGGTCGAGCGGATCGAGGTCCACTGGCCGCGCAGCGGCGTGGTAGACATCCTGGAAGACGTTCCCGCGGACCAGTTGCTGACGATCGTCGAAGGAAGCGCGCCGTCGAAGCGGAAACCGCTGTTCGTTTATCCGGGGCTGCCCGCGAGAAAGTGAAGCCGCTGGCAGGCCAGGAACATTTGCTGGTGCCCGTCTGCCGGGAAGTCTTGCGGCACACGAGTGGCCGAGCGGTCCGTCCGTTTGCATCCGTGCGCAGTTCGTGTTACAATACTACTTGTTTTTCCAACGTTGCTATCGCTTGTAGGGAATTCGCGCCATCGATCTCATGGCACAGGGATATGGTTCAAGAGGCGCACCATGGGCAGACGAAAAAGCCGAAGAGGGGCGAGAGACCGATCGCATGAGGCCCCGAAAAGCACCGGCGGAGCTGACCTGTCAGCGGCACGCGTTGTGGGCACGAACCAAGGCCAATCGCCGCCAGCCCCCGCGCGCCTGCCGTCATCAATCGCCGAGAGGGAGATTGGGGTGTCGGTTTCCACTCCGGGGTTTTCGCGAGGGCCGGCCGCGCAACTGCGAAGCAGGTGGTGGTTCTTGGCAGCCGTAATCTGCGTAGTTGCGGTAGCAGGTTCCGCCTGGGTAAGTAATCTTTGCCGCAACGGCAGTCCCGGACAAGCAGCCCTGGAAGCTGAGGCACAAGAGTCACGGGCCGACCCAAAATCGGACAAGCCAGTGCCTGCGGCGGCGCTCGACGAGCAGCCTGATACGGGGCCGGTGCCTGGGCCGCCGGTTGCACCGCCACGAGGGGCGCAGGGCGTTCCACATGCCAAGCCGGAAGAGAAGCCTGCCAGCAAGCCGGTTCCGCCGCAGGCCGATCGACAGGCGGCCGTGAAAGCGGAAATCGATGCCCTGGAGAAGGAGTCCATCGAGATCGCCCAGACTCTCATCCAAGACTTCCCGGGCAAGACCGACCCGCTTGGCCTGTTGGGCATGGTGTACAATCGCTGCGACCGGACGGCCAAAGCCCTGGAGTGCTGGGAACGGGCGTTGAACCGCAACCCCAATCGCCCCGATCTGTACGACACCATGGCGATGGTTTTGCTTCGCAAAGGGGAATACGAAAAGGCAGCGGAACTCTGCCGGAAAGGCCTGGAGAAATCCTGCGCGGATACCACACCTTCATTACCAACTGGCGGAAGCATTGAACGGCTTAGGCCGTGCTGAGGAGTCCGTAAACGAGTTGCAGACTGCGATCAGGCTGTCACCCGAGAATAGTGAAAGCCACTGCCTGCTGGGACAAACCTACGAGGTATTGAACGAGCATGAAAAGGCCAAGACCAGTTACGAGACTGCGGTCAAGCTGCAACCCGGCAATGCGTCAGCGCTGTATGGCCTTGCCGTGGCCTGCGCGAAGTTGGGAATGGAAGAGCAGTCCCAGCAGGCGATGGAGCAGTACCAGAAGTTGCACGGCGAGAGCATGCAGGCGCAACGGCGGCGCAGAGATGTCGCGTTTGACGCGGTGAAGTACCGGCGGGTGCTGGCCCTGACCTGCTCCGATGCCGGGACTGTTTACCTGGGCAACGGGAAGCCGGAAAAGGCCGAACCGCTCCTCCGCCGAGGTTCCGAGATAGACCCGGAAAACCTGGGCTGTCGCATCCAACTCGCGCAGATCCTTTGCCTCGCCAACCGCGTCCCGGAGGCCGTTCCCATCATTCAGGAGCTGATCGAGATTGAACCGCGCAATGCGATCTTTCATCTGCGGTTGGCTATGGTCCACGCCCACCTCAAGCGTTTGGACGAGGCCCGCAAAGCGGCGAAGAAAAGCGCTGGATCTCGCTCCGAATAACGAGGAGTGTCGACGCTTCCTGGAACAGCTTCCCGTGGAAAGGTGAACTCATGATTTGCTTGGTTCTTCCGCGGACTGAAAACGCGGCACGTTGGTTGCGCGGTCACCCTCTTGGCCTGGTTTACGGCCGGTGCTGCACGGGCGGAATGCCCCATCCGCTTTCGCGACGTGACCGCGGAGAGCGGCATCGACTTCGTGCACACGCACGGCGGCAGCGGCCGGAAGTATATCGTCGAGACGGTAACCGCTGGTCTGGCCTTGTTCGACTACGACAACGATGGGAAGACCGACATCTACTTCCTCAACGGCCGGCCGCTTGCAGGGACAAAGGCGAAACTACAGCCGACGAACCGTCTATACCGCAACCTGGGCGGAATGAAGTTCAAGGACGTCACGGACCAGGCCGGTGTCGGCGGGGGGAAGGGGTACGGATTGGGCGTGTGCGTGGGCGATTACGACAACGACGGCTACCAGGACCTCTACGTGAGCAACTATGGCGAGAACATCCTGTACCACAACAACGGCGACGGAACGTTCACCGACGTGACCGCGAAGGCGGGAGTGGGGCGGGGCCACAAGGTCGGCGCGGGGCCTGCTTCCTCGACTATGACAACGACGGGCGCCTCGACCTCTATGCGGCCAATTACGTGAAATTCTCCGAGGAGAAGCCCGTCGTTATCATGAATCACGGGCACCGCATCTACTCCAGCCCAAAAGACTACCTGCCCGAGACCCATAACCTGTTTCACAACAACGGCGATGGCACGTTCCGGGACGTGAGCCGGGAGTCGGGGATTGCCGCCCATGCGGGAACTGGCATGGGAATGATTTGTGCCGATTATGACAATGACGGGTATCCCGACATCTTCGTGGCCAATGACGTGGCCCAGAACTTCCTTTTCCACAACAATCGGGACGGCACGTTCACGGAGGTAGCGCTCCAGTCCGGCGTCGCGGTGGACATGAACGGCATTGCCCGCTCCAACATGGGGGTGGACTGTGCGGACTACAACAACAGCGGGCTGCTCAGTTTCTACGTTACTGCGTACCAAACGGAAGGCGGCGCGTTGTTCCAGAACCTCGGCAACGGGGCGTTCGACAACGCAACGGTCCGCACGAGGGCCGGATCCGGCACGCGGCCCTACGTCACCTGGGGCTGCGGTTTTGTCGATTTCGACAACGACGGCCACCGCGACCTGTTCATCGTCTGCGGCCACATCGATGACAACGTGGAACTCTACGACGACACGACCTCCTACCGCTGCCGGAATGTCGTATTGCGGAACATGGGTAACGGAAAATTCGTCAACGTCACGGATCAGTGTGGCGACGTGGCGAAACTGAAGATGAGCGGCCGGGGCGTGGCCTTCGACGACCTGGACAACGACGGCCGGATCGATGTGGTAATCCTCAATTCCAACGACAAGCCGACGATCCTGAGAAACGAATCTGTGACCGGCAACCATTGGATCCAGATTCGGCTCCGTGGTGTCAAGACCAATCGCGACGGCGTCGGGGCGCGGGTCTACGTCGTGGCTGGCGACCTCCAGCAAATGGACGAGGTCCACAGCGGGCGCGGATATCAGAGCCACTGGGGCACGCGGCTTCATTTTGGGCTCGCCAAGAACAAGCGGGTCGAGCGGATCGAGGTCCACTGGCCGCGAAGCGGCGTAGTAGACATCCTGGAAAACGTTCCCGCGGACCAGTTGCTGACGATCGTCGAAGGAAACGCGCCGTCGAAGCGGAAATCGCTGTTCGTCTATCCGCAGGTTCCGACGTTGCCGGTGAGGAGGTAAAGCCGCCGCACGGCGTCGTGCGTTGGCACCGAGGCATGGTTCAAAGGGCGATCCATGAGTAGGCGAAAAAACCGCAGAAGGGTAAGTGAACGATCGCAGAGCGTTCCTGATGCAGGCCGAACCGACCGCTCGCCAGCTCCCGCGCCGAGCGGAATTCTGGCGTCAGTTTCGCGACGGTCGTTGAAACTGGGGAAGGCCGCGCGATTGCGAACGAGCAGGTGGCTGCTCTTGGCGGTGGCCTGCGCGGTTGCGGTGGCGGGCTTTGCCTGGGTGATCGGTTTTCGCCGTAACGACCGTTCTGGACAAGCATCTCAGGAAGCGAAAGCCCACGAGTCCCAACCCATCGCAACGTCGGACAAGCCGTCGCCCGTGACCCCGCCTGCCGATCCGGGACTTTCGGGCAATCCGCACCCGCCAGGCGAATCGTTGGCTGCAACAGGTCCGCGCCAGGCGGAAAAGGCCCCAGCCGGCAGCGACCTCGCGCCGCTCGATCCGCTCGCGGACGCCAAAGCCAAGATCGAAGCCCTGAAGCAAGAGTCCCTGGCCGTTGCCAACCGCCTCCGCGAGGATTGTCCCCACAACCTGGATGCCCTGGCACTCGTGGGCAATGTCCAATCCTACTACGGCAACACCGCACAGGCGACGGAGTGCTTTGAACAGTGCGTGCGGCGCGATCCCTGTCGCACTGGCTTCTACGACGCCTTGGCGAAGCTCGCCCTGCGGAGGGCGGACGACGAAAAGGCCGCGGAATGGTGTCGCAAGGGACTGGCGCAGAACCCCAATGCCCCACACCTGCACGGCGCGCTCGGCGAGGCGCTCACCGGCCTGGGCAGGTTGGAGGAGGCCCTGCCGGAATTGGAGCGCGAAACCCGCATCTCGCCCACCTATGCCGAGGGCCACTTCTTGCTGGGGCAAGCCTACACGCTGCTGCACGAGTACCAGAAGGCCAAGACCTGCCACGAGACCGCGGTCCAACTCGACGCCAAGCAATCCAAGTACCAAATCAAGTACTACCGTGCTCTGGCCAACGCCTGTGCGAAGCTCAGGCTCGACGAGGAGGCCCGGCAACACAGCGAGTCGATAGGACTGATGAGCGACCGTGCGCCGTCTTTCGACGACCTCCTCGACGCCCGGCAGGCGGCGGCGGCGACTTGCGGCGACGCGGCGGCCGTGTACCGCAGCCAGGGAAAGACTTCCAGGGCCGAAGAGCTGTTGGCGAGGGCGGCAGCCCTGGATCCGAAGAAGACCGATTACCGCACGCGCCTGGCGTACATTTTCCTGGAGACCGGCCGCGAGCCCCAGGCGGCCGAAGTCTGCAAGGAGCTGATCAAGCGGGAGCCCAACAACGCCGTCTATCACGTACACCTGGGATTCGTTTATGCCCAGATGCGACAATTCGACGCCGCCCGGAAACTGGCCGAGCGGGCCTTGGAACTGGCCCCGGACAATCCGCTGTGCAAGGAATTCCACGAACAAATGGAAAGAGTTCCCAGGTGAGAAACAGACTGTCCAAGCGGCGCCGGCCGCGGACCCTGGCGGCGATCGCCGTGGCCCTGCCGATGGTCCTGGTGCTTGCCGCGGCAGGCGCCGATTGCCCCATCAAGTTTCGCGACGTAACCGCGGAGAGCGGAATCGACTTCGTACACACGCACGGCGGCAGCGGCAAAAAATACATCATCGAGACGGTGAGCGCCGGACTGGCCACGTTCGACTATGACAACGACGGCAAGACCGACATCTACTTCCTCAACGGCCGGCCGTTGGCAGGGACGGATGCGAAAGTGCGGCCCAAGAACCGCCTGTATCGCAACCTGGGTAATTTCAAGTTCCAGGACGTGACCGACCGGGCCGGCGTGGATGGGGGAACGGGCTACGGCCTAGGGGTGTGCGTGGGCGATTACGACAACGACGGCTACCAAGACCTGTACTTGAACAACTATGGGGAGAACGTCTTGTACCACAACAACGGGGACGGGACGTTTAGCGACGTGACCCGAAAGGCCGGTGTGGGGCGTGGCAACAAGGTGGGCGCGGGGACATGTTTCCTCGATTACGACAACGACGGCTACCTGGACCTCTTTGCCGCCAGCTACGTCAAGTTCTCCTACAAGGACCACGCCCTGCGCAACCCATCGCGGATTTCACGTGTATTACGGCCCCCGGCCGTTCGCTGCGGAGACGCACAACCTGTTCCATAACAACGGCAACGGGACTTTCACGGACGTCAGCCGAGAGTCGGGAATTGCCGCGCATCCGACCTACGGCATGGGGGTGGTTGCCGGCGATTACGACAACGATGGGTACCAGGACATCTTCGTTGCCAATGATACCTCGGCCAACGCCCTGTTTCACAACAAGGGGCGCGGAACCTTCGAAGAGGTCGGCCTGACCGCCGGCGTCGCATACGACGTGAACGGTACGGTCAAGGGAAACATGGCGCCGGACTGCGGCGACTACGACAACAGCGGCCTGCTCAGCTTCTATGTCACCTCGTACCAATCGCAAATGCCCACACTCTTCAAGAATAGGGGCCACGGCGTTTTTGAGGACGTAACCTTGTTGAGCGGCGCGGGCCGCGGCATGTTCCCCTACGTCACCTGGGGTTGCGGGTTCGTCGATTTCGACAACGACGGGCATCGCAACCTGTTCGTGGTCTGCGGTCATTTGCAGGACAACGTGGAACTCTACGACGACACCACTTGCTACCGCTGCCGCAACATCGTGCTGCGGAACATGGGCAACGGAAAGTTTGTTGACGTGACGGAGCAGTGCGGCGACGTGGCGAAGCTCAGGATGAGCGGCCGCGGCGTGGCCTTCGACGATCTGGACAACGACGGCCGGATTGATGTAGTGATCCTCAATTCCAACGACAAGCCGACGATACTGAGAAACGAATCCGTGACCGGCAACCATTGGATTCAGGTCCGGCTTCACGGCGTGAAAACCAATCGCGATGGCGTCGGGGCGCGGGTCTACGTTGTGGCCGGCGACCTGCGGCAGATGGACGAGGTCCACAGCGGACGAGGATATCAGAGCCACTGGGGCACGCGGCTTCATTTCGGGCTCGCCAAGAACAAACGGGTCGAGCGGATCGAGGTCCACTGGCCGCGCAGCGGCGTGGTAGACATCCTGGAAAACGTTCCCGCAGACCAATTGCTGACGATCGTCGAAGGAAGCGCACCGTCGAAGCGGAAACCATTGTTCGTCTATCCGCGGATTCCCACATTACCGGCGAGGAGGTGAATAGGCAACGTCGTAACTATTGGCGGCATCCTGGATAAAATGGCCGGGATCAGTGGCGTCCCAGCCCTTCTTGACACCCTCACAAGTGACGTTATACTGGTCGTTGTTTGGTGCCCTCAGCTCACGGCCGCAGTTCTTCGCTCGGTTGCCAGGAAGGATCATCATGCCCAATCCCTGGACTGGAAAAGGAAACCCATATACGCGCACGGAGGTTGTCGACCGTCTTCACGCCACGCTCCGCAAGGGAGAGCCGATCATCGCTGCCGGCGCGGGAACCGGAATTAGCGCCAAGTTTATCGAGAAGGGCGGGGCGGATCTGATTATCGTCTATAATTCGGGCCGCTTCCGCATGGCGGGCCACGGTTCGACCGCGGGCCTGATGGCCTATGGCGATGCCAACGCGGTGGCCATGGAGATCGGTGAGTACGAGGTGCTCCCGGTCGTCGAGGAGATCCCCGTGATCTGCGGGGTGCATGCCACGGACCCCCGCCGCCGCATGTGGCATTGGTTGTTGCAAGTGAAGGACATGGGATTCTCCGGCGTGAACAACTTCCCCACCCACTGCATCGTGGACGGGCGATTTCGCCAGATCCTCGAAGAAACCGGGATGAGCGTCCGGAAGGAATTCGAGATGGTCGCTCTGGCCCGCAAAATGGACTTGTTCACAATCGTGTACGTGAGCCAAGCCCAGGAATCGCGGGCCATGGCCGAAGCCGGTGCCAATGCCATCATTGCTCACGTGGGTACGACGGTCGGCGGTGCGATCGGGGTGAAGGAAACAGTGGTCACCATGGACGAGGCCGTGCGCCGCATCCAGGAGATCATCGACGCCGCCCGGACGGTCCGCCGCGACATATTCTTTCTCGCCCACGGCGGTCCGATCTGCTCGCCGGACGACGCGGCCCACATCAACCACCACACCGACGCCGTCGGCTTCGTCGGGGCCTCGAGCCTGGAACGGATGGCCGTGGAAGACTCCCTCACCCAGTTGACCCGGCGGTTCAAGAGCATCCCCGTCCCCGCTGCCGGGAAGATCAGCGGAGGCCAACCATGTCCGTGATCGCGGTCCTGGGCACGCTGGACACCAAGGCGGACGAACTGGGGTACGTCGCCAGTGAGATCCGGCGACTTGGCCACGAGTCGTTGCTCGTGGATGTAGGCACCGGCGGTCCCCCGGGAATCGCTGCCGATATCACTCGCCAAGATGTGGCTCTCGCCTCGGGTGTCGATCTGGCCGCCTTGGTTGCCCGGCGAGACCGCGGTGAGTGCGTGGCCGCCATGGCGGCGGCGGCCGCCGCTTTGGTCCCTCGCTTGGCCCGGGAGGCTCGAATTGATGGCATCCTGGCCCTCGGCGGTGGCGGAGGCACTGCCATCGGCACGGCAGCCATGCGCGGACTGCCGATCGGTTTTCCCAAGCTGATGGTTTCGACCTTGGCGACCGGCAATACGGCCGCCTATGTCGGCGGCCGCGACATCGTCATGTTTCCCAGCATTGTGGACCTTTCCGGGCTCAATCGCATCTCCCGGCTTCTGCTCAGCCGCGCCGCGGGGGCTATCTGCGGGATGGTTGCGCAACAGCCCGCGCTGCAGCCTCAAGACCGGCCGGTGATCGTTGCCAGCATGTTCGGCAATACCACGGCGTGCGTCACCGCGGCCCGGGCCATTCTCGAGGCGGCGGGCTACGAGGTCCTCGTCTTCCACGCGACCGGCGCCGGCGGAAGGACCATGGAGGGGCTGATCGAATCCGGCATGGCGTCGGGGGTCCTCGACGTGACGACGACGGAATGGGCCGATGAGCTTGTGGGCGGCGTTCAGTCCGCGGGAAAAACCCGATTGGACGCGGCAAAGGAGGCCGGAGTGCCCGCCGTCGTCGCTCCGGGTTGTCTCGACATGGTGAACTTCGGAGAGCCTGCGTCCGTTCCCGCGCGATTCGCAGGGAGACGCTTCTACCAGCACAATCCGCAGGTTACCTTGATGCGGACAACATGCGCCGAGTCCGCCGAATTGGGTCGGATTCTCGCGGAGAAGATTAACGCCTACCGCGCCGACGACCGTATTGTTTCCGGCGAAAGGCCTGAGCGTCATCGGCGAGCCCGATCAACCGTTCTGGGATCCGGACGCCAACGCGGCCCTGCTCGCGGCTCTCCAGCGCGATCTCCGCGGGGATGTGCCCCTGATCGTGCTCGATACATCGATCAACGATCCCTCCTTTGCGAAGGCCTGTGCGGAGGCCCTTCTGGCCAACATCCAGGCCTTCGCCCCTTGTCGGGCCAATCGTCAGTCCGGAAGGGAAGCCGGTAAACCGTGCTTGATGTAAAGCGTACATATTCCCGGCGGCGCTAAACGCTAGTAACGGCGCCGGCAGCGAGCAGCCCTTTTATCGAACCATGAGCAACGACAATTTGAATACGTCCATGACGCGCAGCCGGACCATCGTGATCGGTGTGGCTATCCGGGTCACAGGCACGCGTCTGATTGTGGGTGCCGTTCTGCTCGTAGTTTCTACGTGTGTGAGCCACGCCAGGCAGCTTTCGCCCAGGGGCTGGACCTTCAGCGAGATCGACTCCGCCAAGCGATTAGGACTGGAAATGGCTGACAACGACCTCCGTACTGGCTGGGTCAGCCGCACGCCGCTGATGCCGGGCAGTGGAGTGGTTATCGACCTGGGCAAAAACGTTATTGTCCACCGCCTGTTCTTTACACCGGGCAAGAACAAGGGCGACACTCCCCGCCGGTTCAGGCTGGTTTTCAGCGATAAGCAGCCCGACGGCGCTGCGACGGCCTCGCTGAACGTCGAGTTGCCGGCCGGCCGGTCGGACGTCAATCTGTTCTTCGATCCGGTGGTTACACGGCACATTCGCCTGGAGGCCGCCGCGCGGAGCGAGCAACCGTGGTCCATTGCCGAGTTGGAACTCTACGGCAGCGATGATCCGGCGGCGTTTCGGTCCAAGGATGCGGTTGTCGTGGACACCCATGCCCCGGGTCCGCTGCGCTTGGCAGCCGAGGAACTGCGATACTATATTGGTGAACTGACCGGAAGGCCCCTGCCTGTCGTTGGGCCCGAACAGACAGATGCCTTTTCGGGAACGCTGTACCGGATCGTCGATCTCAAGCCGCTGGCTGCCACCTGGGAAGGAATGGAGGCCAACCGGCAGTCCGAGAAGATTCCGGCCACGGAGGTCAATGTGGAGCGAGATGGACGCCAGGTTTTGTTCAGGGCGTTTCCCTACGCAAACGTGCGTTTTAGCGTATGGGCGTTCCTGGAGCGGCAAGGCGTGCGTTGGCTCTATCCCGACGATCACGGCGACTGGGTGCCGGCCGGTCAAGGCGTCGACTTGGCGTGGCTCCCGCTGCGCTATGCTCCCTCGACCGCGCGGCGTTATGCAAATTTCGAGATGGCCGAGAAAGCGGCCTCTGGGACCAACGACCCGGCCTTCTTGTTCTGGTGGCGCAACGGCTACAACTCTACCTGGGGAAGTGCTCAGCGACTGGCCTTGGGCGGTGAGGAAGTGCCACCCAGCCCGCACGGGTTCCTGCCTTACAAGCAGTGGAAGGACGAATACAAGGAGGGATTCGAAGGCTACCCTCACAACTTTGCCAGCGTGTTGCCCGACCGGATCATCGACCGGCATCCTGACTGGTGGGGATCCATCAGCGGCAAGCGGGCGCCGCCTTCTCGCGGCGGCCCGGCCGTGTGCCTGACCAGCCCGGGCTTGATCCAGTTTGTGGTTGACAAGGCCATCGGCATTACCGCGGGCCCGGAATCGACGGCCGTGGTGAGTCTGCTACCCATGGACGATGCGCGTTTCTGCGAGTGCCCGCGGTGCCAGGCACTGTACGAGCCCCGGGAGAAGCCGAGTGTGCCGTGGGTTGCGTATCCGACGTTGATGGCCTCCGACGCCTACTACTATTTCGTCGCCGAGGTGGCCAAGGGCATCCGTGCGGCGCGGCCGAAGATGCGGATCCATGCCCTGGCCTATGCCAACGTGCACTCGCCGCCGCGGAAAATCGGTCGTCTGCCCGACAACGTCATGGTCGAGGTATGCCAGTACGGCGTGCCCAACCTGCCCATGAGTTCGTCGGCCAACGCAGCGATGAAGGCCTGCATGGACGAGTGGCACCGGCGCTGCGGCCGGCTGGAACATTACGATTATGCCCTCCTGAACGAGAACCGGGAGTCGTTCGTCATGCCGGTGCCGCTGGTGACCGCCATGGCGGACCACGCTCGATATCTGCACGGACTCAAGGCGCTTGGTGGTGGCACCCAGGCCGACCCAGGCGGTGTGCCTTACAGCCCGTGGAACCACTACGCCTACCCGCGCTTGCTCTGGAACGGCCAACGGGCAGCCGACGAGTTGCTGGAAGAGTTTTTCTCAGGCTACTTCCGCGAAGCCAAGCAGCCCATGTTAGCCTATTACCGGACGCTGGAGGACCACCTGATTCATAATGAGATCAGCCTTCATCCGCAGGGCAATTATCAATACGGTGTCACGCCGGGCTCTTTCTCCTTTTCAGTGCTGGTTGCGATGCGCCAAGACCTGGAACAGGCCGAGAAGGCAGCCGCCAGTTGGGTCGTGGCCCAGCGCGTGGCGCGGATTCGCGAGGGGTTTGAGTGGGTTTTGAAGGAGAGTTGCCTCACGGACGCCGACCTGGAATCTCCACCACGATTTCCACGCATCCCGGCGGACGGTAAGCCGACAACCATCGACCCGTCGATTGTTCGCGTGCACAAGTTCTTCGTGGAACCCCACAAGGACGGCGGATGGGTCTTCTGGCGCACGGAATGATCGCTGCCGATTTGCGATTGGACAAGCCCGGCAGCTACGTCATCACCGTGACCGCCAAGGGCGTACCCTGTGAGAATGTGGATCCGGTTCTGAACGTCTATCTCGACCACTGCCGAGCCGGCAGCATGGCGATCTCGTCGCAGGATTTCAAGGAGTATGAGTTCCACATCGACGATGTATCAGCCGGCGTGAATCGTCTGCTGCTGAGCTACTGGAACGCGGCCTCCGGTGGTCGACGCAATGTGTACGTCAAGGAGATCCGCGTCGCTAAGCAGTAATTCTGCGGCCGGAGGTCGGGCGTGGCCGTCACCAAGGCAACGGTTTTCGCACGGAGTCGAACCCTTGGTAATGCGTCGCGCTGTTCTGGACCGGTTCGTGCAGGCGCACCATCGAGCACGGATTTGCGTGTTCCACTCACCCTGCCTCGAGTAATCCGGGCTAGGATCCCTTTCCTTCATGTGTCACGCGTCACGGCTTGCTGGGGCTCCGACGTAGCGTCAGGCATAGGCCCATGGCCTGAAATGGACGCAGGCAATTCTGCCCTGGCTTCTTCGGTGTGTCGAAAACGGTGGTTACTTGGGAAAATCGGAAAACGTATGGCTTAGTGAGACTATCGACGACCGAACAAGAAAAAGGCCGGCTGCCGTGGCAGATCTAAGCTCGGAAAACGCGGGTGCTGGGGATAATGTAGGTGATAGACGGCTTAAACTCGTCCGGCCATTGTTTACAACGAGACGCTTACATTAACAGCGATGCCATGAGGTTTTCCATCATTTTCCGCTGGACAACACTGCTTGGGCTTGACTCGCCCATCAGATCCAAAAGGGCAAGATCGTTAACGTCGGGAGTGACGGGCACATTGCTGACGACAGCGCCGGCCGCCGCCGCCAGGTACGTGAACTTGTCGGCCGAAGAGGTCTTCGAGACGCCGCCCGCCGTTGTGGCCGTCACGTCGACCGGGCCCGCAGTCGTGGCAAGGGGGCTCTTGACCACGATCTTGGTCGCCGTATCGCTAATGATCTTCGTCACGGCCGCCCCGCCGAAATCGACCGCCGTGGCATCGAGCAGGTTCGTGCCCGTGATCGTCACCGTCGCGCCGCCCGCCAGCGCGCCCGATGCCGGTTTGATGCCCTTGACGGTCGGCGCCGCGACGTAGGTGAACTTATCGGCAGACGAAGTGTGCGAGACGCCGCCCACTGTCGTGACCGTCACGTTCACCGTGCCCGCGCTCTTGCTCAAAGGACTGTCGACCACGATCTGGGTGGCCGTATCGCTGAGGAAGCTGGACATCGGAATCGCAGTCGCGCCGAACTTGACGGTCGTGGCGTCGAGCAGGTTCGTGCCCGTGATCGTCACCGGCGCTCCGCCGCTCAGCGGCCTTGACGCGGCAGCCACACCGGTCACGGTGGGCGGCGTCGTTTCAATGGCGATTTTTTCGCTCGCCAGGCCATCGCTCCCGGTGGCTGGCAGGGTCAGCACGGCGGCGTTGCCCGCCGCATCCTCGATGCTGCCGCTGCCGAGCGTCAAGGCGTTGATCCCGACATAATCCAGCTCGGAAGTATTCTGGCCGGCCGCCACGGTGTAGGTGAACGTGAGCGTCGAACCGCCGCTCCCCCCGCTGTAAACGGCCGCCACGCTGCTGCCCGCATTCAGCGCCAACTGCGGTGCGCCCGTCACCGTGACCGCCTCGCTGAAGGCGATCGAGATCGGGATCGCCGTTCCCGCTGCGTAGGCCCCGCTCGGCTTCGCCGAAGACACGCCCGCCACCGTTGGCGGCGTTGCGTCGATGGTCCAGGCGTAGGACACCGGCGTGCTGAAATTGCCCGCCTGGTCTTCTGACTCCACCTGGAACGTGTGCCCGCTCGATGCCAAGTCGCTATAGTTCACCGGGCTCGTGGCCGGGGCGAACGTGCCGCCGTCCAAACTCACCAGGAACACCAAGCTGGCCGTGGGCGTCAGGTTGTCGGCGCCGGTGAAGGCGAACGTGGCCGAGGTGTTGTTGGTGATGCCTTTGGCTCCTCTGTAATGGACACGCTGGGCGGCGTAGTATCGATGGTCCAGGTGCAGAATGCCGGCGGGCTTATATTGCCCGCCTGGTCTTCGGACTCCACCTTGAACGTGTGCCCGCTCGATGCCAAGTCGCTATAGTTCACCGGGCTGGTGGCCGGGGCGAACGCGCCGCCGTCCAAGCTCACCAGGAACACCAGGTTGGCCGTCGGCGTCAGGTTGTCGGCCCCGGTGAAGGCGAACGTGGCCAAGGTGCTGTTGGTGAGCGTTTTCGGTTCCTGCATAATCGACACGCTGGGCGGCGTGGTGTCGATGACGATGTTCTGGGTTGCCAATCCATCGCTACCGCTGGCCGGGACCGGAAGAGTTAGCACGGCGGCGTTGCCCGCCGCATCCTCGATGCTGCCGCTGCCGAGCGTCAAGGCGTTGATCCCGACATAATCCAGCTCGGAAGTATTCTGGCCGGCCGCCACGGTGTAGGTGAACGTGAGCGTCGAACCGCCGCTCCCCCCGCTGTAAACGGCCGCCACGCTGCTGCCCGCATTCAGCGCCAACTGCGGCGCGCCCGTCACCGTGACCGCCTCGCTGAAGGCGATCGAGATCGGGATCGCCGTTCCCGCTGCGTAGGCCCCGCTCGGCTTCGCCGAAGACACGCCCGCCACCGTTGGCGGCGTTGCGTCGATGGTCCAGGCGTAGGACACCGGCGTGCTGAAATTGCCCGCCTGGTCTTCTGACTCCACCTGGAACGTGTGCCCGCTCGATGCCAAGTCGCTATAGTTCACCGGGCTCGTGGCCGGGGCGAACGTGCCGCCGTCCAAACTCACCAGGAACACCAAGCTGGCCGTGGGCGTCAGGTTGTCGGCGCCGGTGAAGGCGAACGTGGCCGAGGTGTTGTTGGTGAGCGCTTTCGGCTCCTCTGTAATGGACACGCTGGGCGGCGTAGTATCGATGGTCCAGGTGCAGAATGCCGGCGGGCTTATATTGCCCGCCTGGTCTTCGGACTCCACCTTGAACGTGTGCCCGCTCGATGCCAAGTCGCTATAGTTCACCGGGCTGGTGGCCGGGGCGAACGCGCCGCCGTCCAAGCTCACCAGGAACACCAGGTTGGCCGTCGGCGTCAGGTTGTCGGCCCCGGTGAAGGCGAACGTGGCCAAGGTGCTGTTGGTGAGCGTTTTCGGTTCCTGCATAATCGACACGCTGGGCGGCGTGGTGTCGATGACGATGTTCTGGGTTGCCAATCCATCGCTACCGCTGGCCGGGACCGGAAGAGTTAGCACGGCGGCGTTGCCCGCCGCATCCTCGATGCTGCCGGTCAAGGCGTTGATTGAGGAATAATCCAGGTCGGAACTGTTCTGTCCCGCCCCGACGGTGTACGTGAACGTGAGTGTCGAACCGCCGCTGCCGCTGCTATAGCTGGCCGATGCGCCGCCGCCCGCATCCAGCGCCAACTGCGGCGTCCCCGTCACCGTGACCGGCTCGCTGAAGGCGACCGTGATCGGGATTACCGTCCCCGCCGGGTACGCCCCAGTTGCTTGCGTCGTGGATACCCCGGTCACCGTTGGGGCCGTCGTATCGATGACGATTTTCCGGTTCGCCAGTCCATCGCTGCCCGTGGCCGGAAGGGTCAGCACGGCGGTGTTGCCCGCCGCATCCTCGATAGTGCCGCCATTGAGCGCAAGCGCGGTGGTCGAGGCATAGTCCAGGTCTGCCGTGTTCTGGCCTGCCGCGACGGTATAGGTGAACGTGAGCGTCGAACTGCCAGTGCCGCTGGCATAGCTGACCACCGCCCCGTCATTGAGCGTCAGTTGCGGCGTGCCGCTCACATTGACCGTCTTGCTGAAAGTGATCTTGATGGAAACCGTGCCGCCGACCTTGTAATGCGAGTTGGCGGCCGCCGTTGTGGACACCGCGCTGACCGTCGGCGCCGTCGTATCGATCACAAGGTTCTTCGTCGCCAGCCCATCGACGCCGGTGGCCGGGAGCGTCAATACGACCGCATTGCCCGCCAGGTCCTGGACGCTCCCGCCGTTGAGCGCCAGGGCGGTGGTCGAGGCATAGTCCAGGTCTGCCGTGTTCTGGCCTGCCGCGACGGTATAGCTGAACGTGAGCGCCGGAGTTCCGCTGCCGCTGGCGTAATTCACTACGGCCCCATCATTCAGCGTCAGTTGCGGCGTGCCGGCCACATTGACCGCCGCGCTGAAAGTGACCGCGATTGGAACTGACCCGCCTATCGTGTAACGCGAGTTGGCGGCCGCCGTCGTGGACGTTGAGAGGACGGTCGTCGGCAACGACACCACAAAACTCGCCGAGGTCGCCGCTCCCAGCGTTCCATCGGTCGCCTGCAACGTGACGGTGCCCGGCACCGTCGTCAGCACCAGCAAGCCCGTGAACGTGGCCACGCCGTTGATCGCCTGAACCGCGGCCGTGCCGCCGGCGATCGCGCCTGTCGGCCCGCTAGCTACGGCGAGCGCAACCATCGAATTGTCCGTCGTCGCCAGATTGCCATTGGAATCGAGAATGTAAACCACGATGGCCGGCGTGATCGGGCTTCCGGCCAGCGAATTGCCGGGCTGCTGGTCGAAGGCCAGTTGCGTCGATGTTCCAACCGGGAGGTTTTGCGATTCAAACGCGCCAATGTCGGGCGCAGGGCCCTGCGGGCGGGCGACGCCGCGCTGGTCCGTGGCCGTGATGTTATTGTTATTGGAATCCAGAACGGGGAAGCTGGCCCCGTTGTCGATCGCAACGCTTCCGGGCAGCAATGCCATGGTTTGTGTGGGTCCGCCAAAACTCCCCAACGGCGAGAGCAACGGATTCAGCAGCACCGCCGACGAACCTCGTTGCGTATTGCTCAAGGCGCCTTGGTCGCTGCCGTCGCCAATCAAATCATTAGAACCGCTGAAGAACCCGGCCTTGGGTTTCAAGTCGCCACCGGCGTTGGCGGCGACGACGGTCCCATTAATCGTGCCGGCGTCCGAAGCCGTGTGGTAGGAATAGACCCCGCCCCCGCTGGTCGCGGCGGAATTGCCGCTGATGGTCGAATCGGTGATCGTGAGTGTGCCGCTCTCATTGTCGATGCCGCCGCCAGTGGTCGTGGTGGCCGTGTTCCCGGTCAGGGTCGAATTGACAACGCTGGTGCTGGTCCCGCCCGCACTATCGTATAGCCCGCCGCCGGCTCCCGCACTGTTGCCGCTCACGGTTGAGTCGATCAACGTAAGTGTACCAATGTAAAAGGCACCTTCCGAGTACACTCCACCACCCGCTTCGGTTGCCGAATTCCCGCTGATTGTCGAATTCGTGACGGTTCCAGGCCCTGCAAGATCGATTCCGCCGCCAACGCTAGTGCTGCTCCCCGTCGCCACGTTTCCGCTAATCGTTGAGTGGGTCACGATCTGCGACCCAATGTTGCCGCCATAAATACCTCCACCGTAGACGGCGGAATTATTACTGATCGTGGATTCACTTACGTTGGTGTGGGAAGGCGAATCGATTCCGCCGCCGTAGCTCCCAGAAGTATTTCCGCTGATAACGGAGCCGGCAATAGTGATACCGGTACCGTATGCAGCGTAAACTCCGCCGCCGCTGCTTGAGGCCGTATTGCCAGAAATCGTGGAATTGGTGACATACAAGCTACCGACATCCCCCATTGCACCCGAGGATATTCCACCACCGACGCCTGTGGAAGAATTGCCGGTAATGACGCAGTTGCTGACAGTCAGAGTGTCACCGGAATTATCGATTCCGCCACCGCCGTCGCCGCCGCCCAACGTGCCCGATCCGGAACCGATGCCTCCTGTGATCGTCAAACCGTCAATCGAACTTGGAGTTCCATTGCTGCCAGGAGCGAAGGTCAAGACGCTGCCGAATCCATGGCCATTGACTGTCAACAGGCTTGCGCCCGGCCCATTGATCGTCAGACCGCAGGAAATGGTTGGTAGAACGCCCGCAAGGTCGATCGTCCCCGTCAGTCCTCCCGCGAAATCAATTTCATTCGTCCCGCCCGCCGTATTAGCGGCCGCGATCGCCTGGCGAAGGCTAAGAGCACCCCCGGAACCTGGGTCTGCCAACGTCGTCACCGTGTACACGGAGAGCATGGCACGCTGCTCCAACGATTCAAACGCGAGCCGGCGGCGAAACGGAGAGAGTCCTTTTGGCGTGCCATGTTGCAATTTGGCGTCTCGATGCACGGTTCGCGAAGCCTGTTTGAGAGAACGAAGACTTTGGCGCACGGTCAAACCCTTTCGTAACGGCACAAGGTTATTTGCGGATTTCCGAAATCGACTCTAGTTGCTCTGTTAACTCGCTCCAGAAGATGGGTATGTCAAGGAATGAAAACATGGCATCTTCGCGGCGCATCTCATGGGCACTACGAGACTACCACAGGGTAGCCGTTTAACCGTGGCATAAACCTAGGAGTCAAGTACAACGGTACGACGGCTATTCTGCACTACCCCTGTGGTAAAGTAAATGGGTGCTCGCATAAAATGATGTAGACAAACGTCGATGAATAGGTTATGCTTCCGTCCTGGAATCCGAAGGATACTCGGATAGTTTACCAAGTATCGGTGCCGTCGCCCAGACAAAGTTGTCGTCGCGGGACTTTTCACGGAGGAAATGACATGACCGCACAAATCACTCGCCAAGCTCATAATTCCATCACCATCGAGGTCACCTTGCCGCTGACCGGCTCCATGCTTCGGGCCGAAGAAGCGATCCAGGATGCGCTTAACGAAGTCGGCCTGCTGGCCACCGAAAAGAATCTCGAGCGGTTCGATACCGATGGAAGTCCCATCCAACTCGGTTCGGTCCGCATGACCAGCAAGGGGCAGTTCGCTCAAGATTACGAAACGCCTTACGGCAGCGTCTCCGTGCTTCGGCATGTCTATCAAACGTCCGAAGGGGGCAAAACGTTCTGCCCGCTCGAAGAGAGTGCCCGATTGGTTCTCAACGCCACGCCGAGATTTGCCAAGTTGGTCTCCTACAAATACGCGGAAGCCGGAGCCAATGCGGTTGTCGCCGATTTATTGGAATGCCAGCATCGAAAGATTTCCAAGCGATACGTCAAGTCGCTGGGCGACATCGTCGGTGCCTATGCCGTTGCGAAAGAAGAGACCTGGAGCTACGCATTGCCACAGTTCGAGCATCCGTGTGCCTCCATCGCGATCGGCGTTGATGGAACATGCATGCTTTTGCAAGAGGACGGGTGGCGGGTGGCGATGACGGGAACGATCGCGTTTTACGACGCCCAAGGGGAACGCCTGCATACGATTTACGCAGGCGCGACCCCAGAGTACGGGAAAGAAAAGTTCCACGCGAAATTCCAACGCGAGGTGGAGCGCGTGAAGAATGCCTATCCGAACGTGCCGTATATCGGTCTGGGCGACGGCGCGGCAGACAACTGGAGCTACCTGAAACCGTTGACGGACCACCAGACATTGGACTTTTACCATGCCAGCGAGTACGTGGGCAAGGCGGCAATGGTGGTGTTCAAGGGAGCGAAAAAGAAAGCGGAAAGAGAAGCGTGGCTGGAAAACCAGCTTCATCAATTGAAGCACAAGCAGGGAGCGGTGAGTCGTTTGCTTTCGGTCCTGGATGAATTTCTTTCCACGACGCCGCTGAAAAACGCGGAAGATGCGAAGGCGGTCCTGGCGACGATCACCTACCTCCAAAACCAGAAGGAACGGATGAAATACTCTTATTCGGTGCAGCGGAACTGGCCGATCGGCAGCGGCGTGACGGAAGCGGCATGCAAGACCTTGATCAAGCACCGCTTATGCAAATCGGGTTCGCGTTGGAAGGACGACGGCGCTCTCGCCGTATTGTCGATACGTGCGCTGCGACTCACCACAGGCCGCTGGGAAGAGTTCTGGCGAAACCTCGACCAATATGGCTGCCCCACACTCCCCGCGTAACATCATCTTATGCGAGCACCCAAGTAAAGTACCCCCGCCAATATATTCCCGATGCATGCTGCGGCTGCTCCGAAAACTAAATCTTGGGTGGGGTGTGCGAGGCATTTTTCACCCCCTGTGGTAGATGTGGTGAGGGCGGCAGCCAAGCCAGGGCCAGGGGATCTTACGGAGTTGCCCCATTCTTCAACGCGCCATGCCGACCTCGGAGGCGCGTCCAACCCGGAGCTTTTCGAGACTGCTTGCCTGCGGCGGAGGGGCATTCCCGACAAACCCAGTCCGAGAGTTCTATATCCTAATTCAAAGCGACGGAAAGCCGTCAAATCTGAGGTTTTCATCACCTCAGACAGCCAAACAGTTACGACTTTTGGGAAATTGTTCTCGCCGTCAAGAAATGCGCGAATTCCTCGGGAAAAGGGGGCCTGACGGGAGTGTGGGCGATTCGAGTGTAAATAAAACAAAATGGAATGACGAACTGTATTAAACGCCGGCCTCCTGCGTACTTATCAAACTCCCAACCGCCCGCAAAAATCGGCCAGTAATAACCAGTTGCTAACCATCGGATGTTAAGATGGGTACGCTGGTGTATTTGTATCGGATGTTTCGCACAGTAAATTGTTCACTTCGGGAGGGGGAGATAATACATTATTCCGATTTTGTCGGCAAAACAGTTGCATTTTTTACCAATTTCCGGCATAATCGACCCTGATTGAGCTAAGGGTCGCGTTCTTGGTGAGCGGCGTCGGGCTCTGGCATTGGGTACGATTACAGTTCAAAAATAAGCTACCGGACCGCGCGGGGGGAGTTCTTTTCCCCAGGCCCGGATTATTCATCTAGGGACTGTGGGAAATGCTCGGTCGTAAATTCGTGGTTGTGGCTTCCTTGGTTGCACTGCTTGCTCTCTTCGCCGGGCCCGCCGCACGGGTCTCTCGGGCACAACCTTTGTATGGAAATTCATACCATATCGACGGCAACTTAAGCACCGGCATCTGCGACCTCTCGGACTCGTCGGGCGGCAACGACTACTACCCCAGTGTGCCGATCCTCGCCAACTATGATCTCTACCTGCTAAACGGCGGCTGGCTCAATCTCAGCGGTTATAACCTCACGGTTGCCTCCCTGGGGGACGATCTCGAACAGGGTACTAGTACGTACGGCACCGGCCCGTATTTCACCACGAACAATATTTATAACAGCGGGTCAAGCCTCTCGACCCTGACGGTCGGCGGGGGCGGCGGCCTCTCCTCGGCGACCTACGGCGGCGTCATCGGCGGCGGTACCAACCCGAGTTTGTATTGGTATGGCCAAAGCGTCGACAACCTCGCCTTGGTCTTCACCGGGCCCTACAGCCAAACCCTCAGCGGGACGAACAACACCTACACTGGCGGCACGACGATCCAGAACGGCGCCCTCCTGAACATCGCCGCCGACAGCACCCTCGGCAACACCAGCGGCACGCTCAGCTTCACGAACAACGGCACCTTGCAGGCCGGCGCTCCAAACATCAGCCTGGATCCCAACCGCAGCATCGTCATCAACAGCGGGGCCACGGGCACGATCGACACGAATAGTTACAACATGACCATCCCCAGTACGATCACCGGCCAAGGCGCCTTGGCCAAGGTCGGTATCGGCACGTTGACCCTGAGCGGCACCAACACCTACGGCGGTGCCACGCTGATCAACGGCGGCGTTCTCTCGCTGGGCAGCAGCGGGGCCGTGCCCGCTGGCGGTATCATCACTTTCGGCGGCGGCACCTTGCAGTTCACGTCGAACAACACCACCGACTACTCCGCGCAGATCAAGAACAGCACCGGACCGGTCAGCATCGATACCAACGGCCAGCCCGTGACCTTCGGCAACACGATCGATTCCAGCAACACGGGCGGCCTGACGAAGATCGGCGCCGGCACGCTGGTCATGGCCGCCACCAACGCCTACAACGGCGCAACCGTCGTCAGCGGCGGCGTCCTCCAACTTGGCGCCGGTGTGGCTGCGCTTGCGAGCACTCAATCCTTCACCAGCGACGCGAACTCGGGCATCGGCACCGCCAACACCCTTTATGGTTCGAGCAATTATGACCTCGCCCTGGCCTTCAACCAGAGCGACACCTATCAAGGCGCGAACTTGACCATCAATGGGGTCCCCTTCACGGACACCGGGAAAGCCCAGTCCGGCTCCAACGGCGGCATCACCTGGTCCCTGAACAACTGGGGAAGCTTCGACGCTTCGGGTAGTTTTCCCGGCGGCTTTCAACCCTCCTCGGGCCAGACCAACACACTGTTGAACCATTTCGACTACTTCGGCGCGGCCAACGGCACTCGAGACGCTGACCGTCTCGGGCCTCACCCCCGGCGATTCCTATGACGCCCGCATTACTATCGGACATGGCAAGCCGTCGCAAATGACCGCGTCGTTGACTGGACGCTCAATCCGGGCATCGGGACGCCGACCACGCTGAACAATCTCAACGAGGATTCCGACAACACCGGCAACTACCTCGACTTCAAGTATACCGTCGGCCCGAGCGGGACCTTGACCATGAGCGCTTCCGACCTCAGCCCCGGTGCAAGTTGGCATTTGTATGGCTTCACGAACCAACTTATCGGCGGTGGCAATGTCCTGCCGACCACCACGACCGTGTTCCTCGGCGCCGCCAGCGGTCCGGCCACGCTGGACCTCTACGGCAGCAGCCAGCAGGTTGCCGCCCTCGCGGACAACGGCATTTATACCAACGGCGTGGTGACCAACACCAATAGCGCCAACCTCACCGCAACCCTGACACTCAGCCCCACCGGCGGCGCGTCGAATGTCTTCAGCGGCACCATCCAGAACGGCGCCAGCCTGGTCGGCCTGACCATGAACGGCAACGGCACGCAAATCCTCGCCGGCGCCAACACTTATACCGGCGCGACGACGATCAGCGCCGGCACGCTCAATATCAACGGTTCCTTGGGCAACACCGCCATCACCGTCAGCGGTGGCAACCTAAACGTTACGGCGGCCAATGCCCTCAGCGGCAGCACGCCCCTCGTTGTGAATGGCGGCTCCGTCGTGCTCTCCCAGTCCAACAGCTACAGCGGGGGCACCATCATCAACGGCGGCGCCGTGGTTCTGGCAAGCACTGCCGCCGGCTCGTCCGGCAACTATACGGTGAACGCCGCCAGCGGCCTGCAGTTCGGCGCGGGCGTCACCGCGGCGACTGTGGGCGGGCTGACCGGTGGCGGAAGCATCGCCCTGAACACCGCCAACAACCTCCCGGTAACCTTCACGGTGGGTGCTAACAGCGCCAACTCGACTTTTTCGGGGATCATCAGCGGCAGTGGCGGCCTGACTATCGCTGGCGGAGTTTTCAACGTCGCGGGCGCCACTACCTACACCGGCCCAACCACCATCGCCCAGGGCACGCTCAAATTTTCGGTGAATACCGTTGTTCCCCCCGCGTTCCAGAACTATAACTTCGAAAACGCGATCCCGGGAGAGTCCGGCAACTTCTACATTTACTATAGCGCGATGAACGCCGCGCAACAAGCGGCGTTTGCCTGGTCCACGACCAATGCCGGCGACACGATCATTCAGCACAATGGCAGCGCTTGGGGATTCACGAATACGCCCGACGGTTCGCAAACGGGCGTAATGCAAAACCCGGCCACTATTTATCAAGTCCTGAATTTCCCTGTCGCGGGCACCTACACCGTCAGTTTCCTATCGGAAAACCGCCCAGGTTCCACAACCCCCGTCGCGAGCGGCAGCTTCGAGGTGGATGGCACGACCGTTGGCACCTCGTGGACCCCGTCCAGCAGCAGTTGGTACGCTTCGGGAACTACCCCCTACACTGAGACTTTCACGCTGGCGACAGCCGGCACGCACACCATCGGGTTGAGCGAGACCTTGAACGGCGGGCAGATGGGCATCGACGATGTTACGATTGCCTACACTCCTGCGAATAATCTGTCGAGCTCGTCCCTTGTGCAGCTCACAAGCGCCGCATCGGTTCTGGACGCTACTGGGGCGATGGCCAGCATCGGACCGCTGAGCGGCGTGGCTGGCAGCCAAGTCTTGATCCCGGGCGGCACGCTGACGCTCGGCGGCAACGCCAGCACGACGTTCGCCGGCTCGATCACCGGCGCCGCCGGCAATCTGATTATGAGCGGCAGCGGCACGCAGGTCCTCACCGGCAGCAACACCTACAGCGGCGGCACGACCCTCTCCAACGGCACCCTCAACATCAACGCCAATGCGGCCCTGGGCGCCGCCATCGGCACGCTGACCTTCGCCGCCCCCGGCGGCACCCTGCAGTCGGGCGCCGAGGGCATCCAGCTCAATGCCGCCCGCAACGTGGTCATCAACAGCGGCGCCACGGCCACCTTCGACACCGCGAGCTACAACGGCATGACGATCAACGGCGCGATCAGCGGCTCGGGCAACCTAGCGAAGACCGCCAACGGCATGTTGACCCTGACCGGCGCCAATACCTACACCGGCTCGACGACGGTCAACGGCGGCACCTTGCAAGTCGGCAACGGCGGCAACGGCGCGACGATCGGCAGCTCCTCCGCCATCAACCTGGCCCAGAACGCCGTCCTCGCCTTCAATATCGGCGATTCCCAGACGGTGCAGGAGAGCATCGGCGGCACGGGCAGCCTGACCAAGACGGGCGGCGGGACTTTGTCCGTGGCGGGCATCACTACCTACACCGGCCCGACAACCATCGCCCAGGGCACGCTCAAGTTTCCGGCGAATCCCGTCGTTCCCCAGTTCCTGAACTATAACTTCGAAAACACGATCCCGAATGAGTCCGGCAACTTCTACATTTACTACTACCAGATGAGCTCCGCCAACAAGCGGCGTTTGCCTGGTCCACGACCACTCCCAACGACGCGATCATTCAGCACAACGGCAGCGCCTGGGGATTCGGCAATACGCCCGACGGCTCGCAGACGGGCGTCATCCAGGGCGCCGGCAACCTGTACCAAGTCCTGGATTTTCCTAGCGCGGGAACGTACACCATCAGCTTCCTCGCGGAAGGCCGCACGTCTCAACCCGGCAGCGCGGGCCTCTTCGAGCTGGACGGCGGGACCATCGCTTCATTTACGCCCACCACTGCCAACACGACCGCCGGTTGGTACCAGACGGGCACCACCCCCTATACTGAGACGTTTACCCTGGCCACGGCCGGCACGCACACTCTCACGTTTGCGCAAACCAATGGCAACGCGGCCATGGGCCTCGACGATGTTACGATTGCCTTCGCTTCCCCGAATAATCTGTCGAGCTCGTCCCTCATGCAGCTCACAAGCGCTGCAGCGGTCCTGGACGCTACCGGGGCGATGGCCCTGTGGGGCGCGCCGAAATTTTCAACGGGGAAATGCCATAAAGGCGTGGAGTAATTGCCTCTCCGACAGCGGTTAGACCGCAAAGGAGTTAGGCATGTTTTGGAAGAGATCAGAGCCGGAGCAAACGCTGGCCGCGGAGCGAGGGCGTAGCCCGAGCGACGCGGCCAGCGTCTGCGGCGGCGCGGGGGAGGCCACCCCCGCGGCCGCCGTGGACTGTGCCCAGGTTTTTGCACCTGCGGAAATCACTCCACCCCTTACCGCCGCCGCAGTCGTGGACCAGGCCTCGGCCGGTGCGCCGCCAGCGCCCCAGGCTGACGCCTTCGCGGGCGGAGAGCCGCCGCCCGAAGAGCCTTTCGAGGAGATCCGCAAGCGCCTTCTGGCCGGCCCGCGCAAGAGCAAGGGCCGCCGCCTGGTCAAGCCCGAGGAGTCGCCGCAACCGGCAATGACGCCCGAGCAGCGTCTTCTGATCCTCGACACGTGGCAGCGGAGCGGCCTGCCGGCGGGCGATTTCGCCCCGCTGGTCGGCCTCTCCAAGCACACGCTCTACAGTTGGAAAAAGCGCTTTGAGGAGTCGGGCCCGGCCGGGCTGATGGATCAGCAGCGCGGCGGGCCCAAGGGCAGCCGCGTGCACGAGCTGACCAAGCGGACGATCCTCATGCTCAAGCAGGCCAACCCGGAGTGGGGTTGCCAGCGGATCAGCGACATGCTGCTCCGCGGTCCGGCCTTGCCGGCCTCGCCGGGAGCCGTCTCCCGCGTGCTGCACGAGGCGGGCTACCAGGTGGAAGAAGTCGCCACCCACCCCCACCCCGACAAGCAGCGGGAGTTCGAGCGGGCGACGCCCAATCAGCTCTGGCAGACGGACCTGTTCACCTTCGTGCTCAAGCGGCAGAACCACCGGGTCTACATGGTGGCCTTCATGGACGACCACAGCCGCTTCATCACCGGCTACGGGATCCATGCCAGCCAGTCCGCGGCTTTGGTGCTGGAGGTAGTGCGGGCGGCGATCGTGGCCTACGGCACGCCGCAGGAGATCCTGACGGACAACGGCAGCCAGTACGTCACCTGGCGGGGGACCAGCGCCTTCCACCGCGAGATGGACAAGCGCGGCATCAAGCACCTCGTGGCCAGGCCGCAGCGGCCGCAGACCCTGGGCAAGATCGAGCGCTTCTGGGGCACGCTCTGGCGGGAGTGCGTCGAGAACGTCGGTGTTCTTCGACCTGGACGACGCACGGCGGCGGATTGGTCACTTCATCGACTATTACAACTTCCAAAGGGTGCACCGGGGGATCGATGGCCTGGTGCCGGCGGACCGCTTCTTCGGCGCCGCCTCCGAAGTCTTGGCCACGCTCCCGCGCGGGTGGCGGCCAATGCGCTGGAATTGGCCCGCAACGGCGTGCCCAAGGCGCCGTTCTATGTGACGGGGCGGATCGGCGAGCGGGCCTTCAGCGTGCATGCCGAAGGCGAGCGGATGATTCTCAAGCGGGAAGGAGAGGCCCGCACGGAGGTGGATCTCGGCGGGTTGGGGGCGGCGGAATTGCCGCTGGTCGACAGCGCGGCGGCAGCGATGCCTGTGGAGATACCCTTGCCGATCTGTCCCGATGGTTCACCTCAGGGCGACGTGGTGGAGGACGAGGTAGGGCCGGGTGAATCGCCGTTGGATGCGGGACTGCGGCGGCTGGATGCCGGCGCAGAAAACGAGGAGCAAGGGCCGACCGCCGCGGAACTTCGCGAAGGAGGCGCATCATGAGCGCAAGCACAGTATTGGCGGGAAGCAAACCTCCCTCCGCGCCGCGCCCGTGCGGCGGAATGGTCGTGCGCAGAGTCGCCCCGGCATGCGCCCCATGTCGGTCAGCCGTGATGCGCAGCGGGTGGCGGCGGCGATCCTGGAGGTCTTGGCCGGCGTACGGACGCCAACGGAAGCGGCGGCGGCCGTGGGCCTCTCGGTGCCGCGGTATTACCTCTGGGAGCAACGGGCCCTGGAGGGCCTGGTGCGGGCCTGCGAACCGCGGCCGGTGGGGAAAGTGGCCGGGGAGCGGCACCAGATGGTGATGTTGGAGAAGGAAGTCGCCCGCTTGCGGCAGGACTGCGCCCGGCAGCAGGCGCTGGTGCGCACCGCGCAACGGACGATCGGCCTGGGCGGGGCTCCGCCATCGGCCGCCAAGCCCGCAGGCAAGCCTGGCGTGGGCAGCGGGGCACCCGTTTGCGGGTCGCGGTCGGCGGCAAGCAAAGCCGGCGACGGCGTCGCCCGCAAGGCCAAGCGCAAGCGTCGTCCGGTGGCCCGGGCGCTGAAAGCCGTGGCGGCATTACAGACCTCGCCCGGTGAGAGTGGAAGTCTGGCCGATTCGTCTTCGGCGATCGCGGCCGACATGGTACAACGGAGTATATCGAGTAGTTCATCGGCAACGGTGGAAGCGGCGTCTGCCGTGCCGCCGCAGGCCTGATTCACGGAGGAGAAAAAGCCATGGCCCGACGAGGACGCAAACCGATCGGCACGAATTTGGTGGAACGCCTGGAAGGCTCGGAGCGGGCCAAGGCCCGTTTGAAAGCGATTCTGGAAACGCTCTCCGGTGAGCGGAGCATTCCCGAGGTCTGTGAAGAGTTGGGGATCCATGATTCGATGTTCCACCGGGTGCGCAGCGAGGTGCTGCAGACGGCGCTGGACCGTCTGGAGCCGCGTCCTCTCGGGCGGCCTCCGCTGCCAGGCTCACCGCACGACTTGCGCGTTGCGGACCTGGAAGCCGAAAACCTGCGCTTGCAGTTGGAGTTGAAGGCGGCCGAGGTCCGCCGCGAGTTGGCAGAAGAACTGCCGCGGTTGGCCAAGTCCCCCGAGGTAAATCCGGCTGCGAAGCCGGGGGAAAAAACGACTGCGCAGTCGCGGAAGCGGCATCGCAAGCGCTTACAACAAAACACGAATCACCCCGATCCATGAATGCTTGCAACTGTCAACCCCTGAAGCGCGGCTGGCCCGCCCAGCAGCCCCGGCGTGAAGCCGAGCGCAATGCACGCCAGCATGCCGTGGCCTTCGACCACTGGGCCATGCAGCAAGGGGTACGGCAGCGCGTGGCGGCCCAGCAGCTTGGCTTGGCGCCCGGCACCTTGGCCTTCTGGGAACATCGCTGGCACGTGGACTATCTGGAGGCCCGCCCGTTGGGCCGTCCTTGCCATCGCAGCCGCCGGCAACTCCGTAACCAGGCCATCGATTTCATGCGCTACGTGGGAGCGGGCGTGAGCGTGGCCGCTGTGCAAGCCACCTTCCCGGACCTGGCCCGCCGCGAGACCGAAAACCTCCGGAATCGCTTCCGCCGCCTCTGGAAATTAGACCACCAGCGCGCGGTCCACGTTCTCCATTGGCACCACCCGGGAGCGGTGTGGGCCATGGACCATAGCGGCCCACTGCCGGCCATCGATGGCCGCTGGCCGTACCTCCTCGCCGTTCGCAACCTGGCTAGCGGCTGCGAGCTCGCTTGGCTGCCGGTCCTGGATGAAACGGCGGAGACGACGATCAGCGTCTTGCAATGGTTGTTCCTCGAACATGGTCCGCCGTTGGTGCTGAAGTCGGACAACGGTTCGGGATTCATCGCCGAGGCGATGGGCCGCTTCCTGGCTCGCTGGGACGTCCGCCCCCTCTTCTCGCCGCCCTACACGCCGGAGTACAATGGATCGATCGAGGCGGGCAACGGCGCATTGAAGACCCGCACCCACGAGCAAGCGGCCCGCCAGGGCCGCAACGGTCCCTGGACCGCTGACGACGTCGAGGCGGCACGACGCATGGCCAACGAAACGACTTACCCGCGCGGCCCGCTGGGCCCAACACGACAGGAGTGCTTCGGCGCTTCGCCACGGATCACGCTTGAGGCGCGTGCGGCCTTCGGCCGCACCGTCGCGCACGAGCAAACCCAAGAACGCCTGCAGCAAGGCTACCCTTTGGACACGGACCTGGGCCATGCGGCCCAGGCACAAATAGACCGTGCAGCAATCCGCCGCGCTCTCGTCGAGCACGGCTACCTCACTTTCACCCAGAGGTCAATTACTCCATCAATTAAATCTCAAAATTCGTTGAAAATTTCGTAGGCCGCACACTGGCACAATCACGTAACAATTCATTTCCGGCTGTACCTTGCAGTACGTCGTGTCGATTGCGTGAACGGCACGCTCGCGAACCTTATCCAGCAATTTCGAGATGCTGGCCGGATTGACCAGGTACGCATGCGCAGTAAAAACGCCGTACGCCCGATGGATGTGCTTGATCGATGTCTGCTGGTGGTCGCCCTGCGGATGCCAATAGGGCGGGTCGTCGTGAAAGAATGCGCCGAAGAAGCACATGTCCCAAGGTTGCGTCGCCAAGAGATTCTTTTCAAGATACGCCAGCCGTGCTGGAAAGTCGCGGCACAATAGCACGTCGTCCTCGTAGATCGCCAAGGCGTGATTGAAATCATTCCCGCGCCGGCATTCCTCGAAGTGTCTTTGCAGCACCCGATAATGCGAAATGAAACAGCCGCGCTCGCCCGGACGCAGACTGGATAGGTCGATGCCGGGAAGGGAATCTGTGCCGGTAGACGCGGCGACACGTTCGACCGCCAAGTCGAAACGCTTGAACATTTCTTCGGCCCCTACGCGGCGGTCCGGCCGCTGGTCGAGGTTGATGTAATAGTGCTTGTAGCGCATGGCGCAACCCTCTCCCCTTAACCATTTGACGGTAGCGGTATCCACCCCGGTGGTATCGACCAATCGAGATCGACCGCCGCGAACCGTGGGCCGAACCAAGGCCGGGGGTAAACGGCCTCCTCATCCCCGGCAATCACGGCGCCCCAATACGAGAATGTCGAGTTGGCGATGACATGCCGTTTGCACAAGGACATGAGGATCAAATGCTCCTCCGGTCGGGCGGCAGGGGGAGCGACCAGCCCACCGCGGATGTTCGCCGAGCACCACTGCCGATCGTCGGAAAAGACGATCGGCGTCATGCGCGGGAAGCGGGCAATGCCCTCGCGATAGTAATTGGGTCCGAGCAACACGTAGTTGCCAGGCTGGGCGACGTAGTCGCCCCGCCGGACGTGGACCGCGAGTCGCTGACTTTCCGGTATCTCGAAGAACCAGGCATGATTCGCTCGCAACTCGGCAAGAAAAGCGGGCCGCGGCCGAAAAAACTCGCGGATCTGCGGTGCGATCGCCCACCAGTTCCACCAGTCTTGCATCCACACGGCGTAACCTGGCGGCAAGCGGAAGGAAAACTGCCAGGCCTCAGCACCCCGGCGTTCCACAAAATAATCGTCCGGAACGGAAAACAGGGGGCGAGAGGCCCAGTCTGCGTTCAGTGACACCTTCGCCCGGAAATAGGCGGCCAGGCCGAGCGTGCCGGCGATCTCCCACAATTGGTTTCCCAGGCGGCCGTTTGCCCCGAGCTTTCGGTAGGCCAAAACCCGCTCCGTCGTCGCCGCTTTCATCTTCGAATATGCCTCGGCCATGGCCGCTGGTCCCAGGGGGTGCTCGCTGAACGCCCAGCCGTCGATCGTCTTCTGGAGAAAGCCGCCGCAGGGTTGTCCGGGCAGCCGCGCGGGCGGGATGCCGGAAAGTCGCAGGGCATCGCTGACGGCCTTGTCTTCAAAAATCTCGTTGCTCAGAATCTTCGGGTCCCGAAAATCGGCCAGGACCGACACGGCGCGCCGGCTGAGAAAATAACCCAAGCCTCCGCTCACCCAAGGCCCCCGGTAGACGCCGTTGCAGCGAACGCCCTTGCACACTCGCCAGCCTCGCCCATCCGCCTCGCAATGGACAAACCCGAAGAAATCGGCAGGACAGTGCGCTGCTTCCAGCGCCGCGACGTTCACGAAGGTATCGTCGTCGCATTTGAAGACCCGGTCGAAGTCCAGGTGATCGCGGATAAATCGGTACAGCGCAAACAACTTCTGGGTGAGACCTTCGTAGCTGTCGGGGCAGTCCAGATAGAGCGTGTCGCCGGCAAGTTCCTCCGGCGCACGGGCCGGCCAACGACATAGACGATCTGCTTGGCGTCCCGCCCCCAGGTTTTTCTGACCGCTTCCACCCGATGCCGATAGGCATTGCAGCTCACCACGGCGATCAGCAGAGATCCCGGGCGATTGGCGCCGGAGGGGACAAGCTGAAGATTATTGGCGACCACTTGCGGCCGGTCGCGTTCGCCTGCCGCTGACGAAGTCTCCGTGTCGCCAGGGGGCAGTTGAAAATCAGGACGGCCCGACGAGATCGGCAAGCGCAGGGCGGCTTGTAACTCCCCGTTGTCCGGCCGGCCGAGTGGCGCGGCTCCCGACCGCCGTTGCGTCGGCGCGTCTGACCCTGACTGCCGCGGCAGACGAACTAGCCGCCTTGCCGAGAGTTCGATTTCCCGCCGTAATGCCTCTGCCATCGGATCGCCTCGGGAGCCCCTTTACGTTGTTTGCCTGGCACTGCCGACCCTAATGTGCCGCGACACGTCGCTGTCGGCGGCGAACTTCCGCGCGAACAGGCAGTCGGTCGCCCGCAGCTTGGCCACGTCCCCTGGCAGCAGGGTATGAAACGTCGCCGGCCCCCAGCCCGACTCGCGCCGCGACGAATCCCAGTCCGCGAAGGTAAGGTCCCGGCGGGCGCACTCGGCAAGCACGCCGCATACGGAAAGTACCGTGGTGAAGTAGTGCTCGTCCGGACCGGAGGCATCCTTCCAGGCCGCGAGGTCGCAGCGCGCCAGGACGAGTTCCACGTGCTGCCGGCACAGGCAAAAGAACTGCGATGCCTTATAAAAATGCTCTTCGGGAACTGATCGCGCGTCGATTTGCGAATGGCGGCACATACTGCCTTGGTGGTAATTGAGCCAACTCTTTCCCAGGCCCAACACCTCCTCGTAAACCTCCGAAAACGCACGAAGGGGGATGCAGCTTTCCGAGTGCAAGAGGAAGAATCGGTTCCCCTCGTCGCCGATCGCCGCCCGCAGCAGGCAGAGCTCGGCTTCCACGATGGAAACGCGGCCGTACTCGGTCGGACAAAGTCCCGGCACGATCCGATTGCGAAACAGGGCAGTCGTGACCTTCTCCGGCCACTTGGGATGGACGTAGATGCGGAACGCATCGGGGTCGGCCGCGGCGAAGAACTCCTCCCACATCGGTTCCTGATGCAGGTTCGCGCGGACCAGGAACAAATGGGCGAGTTTCGCCTTCTTCCACCTCTCTGCCGGCACGGCCCATTCGCGCGTCAGCGATTGATCCGCGGCCGTAACTCCCCGCAGCGTCGCCAATCGTAGGGTTGGTGGAGGACCGCCAGCGGCGCGGACCCATCGCCTGCCCGACTGCTGCACAGCGAGGGAGTGCGCTAACCGCGTGTCTTGACCGAAGGTAGTCATTCCTCGACAGGGGCCGCTCTCGGCAGGCGGCGGAGCCGCCGAGTGAGAAGTCTGATTTCCTGCCCTGATGCGCCTGCCAGCGAATCGCTCCCCGACCCTCTTGGTTGCCCGAAATCGTGCCCGTCTTTGGCGGCTGCCACATTGATCTTCTTGTTATGCATGACAACGACCAAAACGTCGTCTTGCCGTTGGTTCTTGTAGAACTCGTGGACCGTCGCGTTCGGGATGGCCCGCCAGTAGCCCAGCGCGTTCTCCCCGGGCTGGATGTCCTCGACGCAATAGCAGTAGCTGGTGTGATCGCGCAGAATACGGTAGCTCAATGCCTGTTCGCCCGGGATATGCGATCCGTCGTCGATCACGATGTCCAGCTCGCCCAGACTCCGCAGCAAGGTTTCATCGGTTTGATTCCCCGCGATCAGCGTCAGACGCTCGTGTCGCAGATTGGACGGAGGCGACAGGTCGAGCCCGAGGATGCGGGCAGCGGGAAAGAACTCGAGCCAGGCCAAGAGCGATCCGCCGTGCAGAACCCCGATCTCCAACAGTCTGATCGGTTGCTCTCTGAGCGCCTCAAATAGCGTTTCGTACAGGGGCACGTAGGAATGATCCACAAGCTTGTCCGTATTTTTGTCTGCGTAGATTTCGAGCAAGGATTTCATGGTCTTCGTGGTCAAAGGGTCACGCTGGGGACCATTCTTGCGCGGCGTCCCTGGACGCCAACGCGGCCCGCGCCGGGGGTTATAGGAAAAGGTAAAAACGGGGGCCCCGCCGAACTTGGTGCCTCAACCACATTTCGGCAAGTCAGCGCCCCCAGGAAATCGCTTAGCATCCTTTCCCGGGCATCCGGCAGCTCCGCACCGCTAAATATCGCATTCGACGGATTTTGCCTGATATACCTATATTTGGTGGTCGCGGTAGGGACCGCCCTTGCGGGCGGCCCCCCGCACAGATCCGTACGTGAAGCACTACTTCATACGGCTCCTACCTCGAGTAATTACGACCAGGGCTCCGGCGGGATCTCCGCTTTGCCCTGCTCGTACGCCCCGCGATCCGATTCCACCCGTTCCCGGCTCTGTGTCCGGCAAGAGTAAGGTTCGTTCGGCGTTCCTCTTGGTTGGCCCCCTTCCCTCCACGGACTCCGCCACCGCCTTCAGGCCGGCATTGTTCGCCCGCTTCTTGGGTACTATGGGGCCATCCGACTCCCCGGAAACGTGCGTGTCCGCCGTGCGGCTATAAGCCTTCGCGGACCGTCCCTCGCCGGAATCCGGCGGGGGAGTCTCCAGGGTCTCCCGGTTCCCGTGCAAAGAGTTTCCACGCATGCTCAGGTTCTTCGACTCCGCGGCGTCCCTGCGCGACTTGCGATGGTCGTCGCGTAGGGTGTGGCCTTCCCCATTGACAGCACAAGGTCGGCACGCCGGAAGAATGATTTCGGAGCTCAATGGCTGGCCTGCGTGTGCCCTTGTCAACGCTTCACCCGCGGTGTTGCCACCGCCGGCGCATGACTCAGGGTTGGAATGGTTCGCTATTCCTTTTCCATGCGGCTCTTTCATCCGCTACTCCATGCCGGTTTTGACCGGCGCTTTCGCTGGCACCGCTTCAGCCCCCCGCTCTCCGTTGTGCGTTTCCCTCGGCCAAGTTACGGTCGGTGTCAAGGCGAAATCAACTAGCGCGAACGTCCAAACCAACAGGCAGCAACTCGCAGGCCGCTTTATGCAGCCGTAGCATGCTGTGCATCTTTGCCATATAGACGCGACTGTTCTGTCGTAACACGGTAGGTGATGAACTGATCCCAGAGGTCGTTGAGGTAGATGGCTCGCAGCGAGAGGATTGCTTGAGCCCCTTCCAACTCCCAACGCATCCCGGCGCGCTTGATGCGGTCCTTCACCAGGTGCTTGCAGGCGCCTTCCGCCACGCCACTGGCAATCGGGTAGCCTGCCGCCAAGTATTCGTCATAGCGCATGTGTTCCTGGTTGTTTTCATAGTACGTAATCGCGGACTCCACGGTGGTCTTGTTCGCCCCCTTCAGCTTGTAGGCCTTCACCAAGGGACGGAGGTTGCGCAGCACGTAACCGACCTTGCCTTGCAGCAGCATGCGCAGATGATGCGTCACGAATTCTCCCGCCTCCGCACTCTCCTCCGCATACAGGCAATGGGCCACCTCCCAGAGCCGTTTCAACGCGTGGAACAGGTCCAGAATCCATATGGCCTCGGGAAACCATTCTGCCGCCAACTTCCACAACTGGCGTTCCCCATCCATGACACAGATGCACGGCTTCTCGTTTGCCGGGTCCCGCCGACAACACTCCATAAGAATCTCGAAGAACAACATCGGTGCGGCGGCCAACACCTCCCCTTCCTTAAACCGGGTCATCTCTGCCCACACATGCTTGTGTTGCGGTTCGGGCCGCTCCCGGGCACGCTTTCGCCGACGCACCTCGTCGATCACGTCTTCGGCAGTACGAGGGAAGCGGGCTTGGGTGTAAACCGATCCCACATACGCCATCTGTTTTTTCCCGGGCGGCTCCCCGCTGCTTTTCTCTTGCCCCGCCAAACGCTCGACCGGAGGCGAAGAAGGCGCCTCTTCCTCGACAGCCGTGATTCCTGCCGTTTCCGCGCCTGCGGCATTTCCTCCCTTTTCTCCCACCCCAGCTTCAGACTCTGCTCGCAACCGCGCCGCCAACGTCCGCCGCATGGGCACACCCTTGCCATCGGCCGTTATCACCAGCAGTTCCTCCTCTTCTTCGGCAGGAGGAACCGCTTCGCCGCGAAAGTCGTCCACGTACTGCGACATCTCGCGACTCATGTGCTCCGCCGTGCGAACACTCACCGTGGTCCCCAACCAGGCACGGAGCGACTCCACCGATCCCCCAAAGGCGTCCTGGATGCACAACCGCTGCAACCAGTCCTCCAGAACATAGGAATTCTTCAGCGGGCAATCCCAAGGTTGCGTCCAGGGGCGACCATCCAATCGCTTGGCCTTCCCGAGTCCCGTAGACTTGGCGGCCGATCAGCAATTCCCCGAAAATCGACAAGTACCGCTTCTCATGCGGCTCGGGCAGGCGCGCGAACGTCTCCCCTTCCCGTTCTACGGTCTCTCCCCGATCCCCATCCCCATGGGCCTCCACGAAGGACCGTAAAAACTCCAGGCACATGGTCATAGCTCGCGGAAACATCCCGCGTTCCACTTCGTCGAGGCGTCGCCCTTCGCTCAGCGCTTGCTTCAAAAACTCGTGCATCCGCTCAAATTGCTCTTGGGCCTTGAAAATATCCAGTTCTTTTGTTGAAATCATAGTTGGACCTCTGCTAGCAGAATTTGTGGAAACATGAATTACTCACCTGTTAGCATGAGGTCTTTTTCTTCTGCTATCAAGCCCTCCTCCCCCGCCGTAAGTCCTTGTCCTACAATGCTCTTAGCGCTGAGAGGAAGGCGAGTCACTGCCAACCAACAGCAACAGAACCACGAACAAGCGATCGTGAAAAACCACCCCCGGAAAACCATTTATGCCAGAACCAAGCACTTGCCGAAGCCTTTGATATCCGGCCCATAACAGAGCGAAAAAAGACAACTGAAAACCCACTTGAAGTGCCGAGTGCGCAGAGAAAGCCTTGCGCGAGACTTCCCGCCAAACCATGCCAATGACGCTACGACCATTAGCATTCCGGAGAACCCGCCGAATAACGTCTCTCGGGCAAGAAGAAACGAAAGGCCGATGATCACTCCAACTGCAAGTTGCGCCGTTTTAATCATTATTACGGTCCCTTTCTGGACACCAATTCAAGCGACTTCATCAAGCCCCGAACGCCGATCGTTTCTTGAGCCCATAGGGTGTCGCGCCAAAACCACTAAGGACTCCTGAGGCACCTTTCCAATTGCGCGTCAATATGGCTGACCAGCATCTCGTATGCGAGCGAAACCGCGGCGAAGCAGGCCACGTCTCCAGGTGGAGGGATGAAAATGCAACCGTACGCTGTAATGAGATAACCAGCGAGAGCGTCAGCGCGCTGCTCCTTCGCTGTGTCGTAACAATCTTGATCATGCTGTGAACAGGGCGGGGCTGGCTTGCATGGCTTGTTCGGCTTGTGACCGGGCAGGCCCGTGCCCGGGGGTATCTGCCCGGTCGGATCGCCCATGGCAATTGGGTTGCCCCTTGCATAACGATATAAGTTTAGATCGCTAGCTGCATATCCGATGGGATCCCTGCTCAGGAACCTCCCGAGCACCGGCGGCGTAGTACCTCCGCTTGTAGTAATAGAGGCTTGTCTCGGCATCGAACCGCTGGCCGGTGAAGATGAAGGGACAGGTAGGCGAGCCGACCTGCGGGTCGCTGTCGCTGAAGGTGAGCTGCGCCGGCGGGTCGGCGCGGAAGATCAGCGTGTTGCCGTAGGCGTCGGTGTCGAAAGCCTCCATGACCGTGCCCGAGGAGTCCGCCAGGCCGGTGGTGCGATACAAGAGGTCCTGCAAGGGGTAGAGCACCGCGCCCGCGGCGAAGCCGTTGATGGCCGCGATGTTCTTCTGCTGGATGATCTCGTCAAGATAAATGCCCCAGAGGTACTGGACCGTCGGGGAATCGGAAACGTTGCGTTCCTCGACACACTGCCAGCCGCTGTACACGCAGTCGGTCGGTGGCGCCGCCCACGGTCTTGCGAATGCGGCGGTCGAGTGCATCGTAGAAATAATGCGCGGCGGGCAAGGTGCCCGTGACGTTGGTCAGGCGATTCAGGGCATCCCAGGTATTCGTCCGCGTGCCGTCATAGGTGAGGTTGCCATTCTTGTCGTAGGTCGGGTTGATCAGCTCGCTGGCCAAGGGATTTTGCAGACGCGTGATCTGGTTCAGGCCGTTGTGCTGGCGGATTTCCGTCTGCAGCGTTGGCGTGCCGCTTGTCTGCGGCGTAAAGGTTGTGTTGCGCCAATTGCCAAGACCGTCCAGATCATAGGTCCGTTGCGTGTCGGTATTGGGCACGCCGATGGCCGTCGTAATCGATCCGCCGCCGGCGTCGTCGAAGCCGCCGGTGGAGGCCAGCGTACCGCGCGGTACTGGAGCAGGCGGTCGAGCGAATCGTAGCCGCCTTTCGGCACCGCGCCGACGAACGGCTCATAGAGGCTGCTGCGGTCCGGGGCGTGCAAGGCCCGCTCGAAGAACTTGTTGCCGGCGCGGTCGTATTCGGTGCTGAAGCCGACGACCGCCGCCGTCGGGGAACTGCTGCCCGGGTTCACGTACCGCTTTGCGATCATGCGGCCTGCGCCGTCGTAGCCCAGGAAGTCGCCCGAGGTCCACCCGGGGTTCGGCACGCCCGGCTGCACGGCGCTGTTCGTGCCGGCGTTGTTCATCCAGGTGCAGACCAGCCCGTTGCCCAATTGGACCTGCGCCACCCCGCCGGGCCGAAGAAGGACCACGAGGCGATGTCATAACTGAAAAGGGTGATGTCGCCCCGGTCATCGATAAGCTGCGTCTGCCGGCCGTTGCCGTCGAGGATCATGGTCGTCACGAGCGAGGCGCCGCCGCCGCGAGGTCCTTCGGCGCGCACTCCGTTCCCGTGGGTTGCGCGATGAACCTTGGACTCGGCCAGTACTTTAGTTCCACGGCCATTCCCTTGGCCGCGCCCCGCAAAGGGTCACATCGCCTCATGCACTCGCCGCGCCGTCAATACGAGCGATCTCCCCTGACTGTCGAATGCATGCTTTGCCTAGTTTCTCTCGATTTGGTGGCTGGCACCTTTTCTGTCCCTTTTGGTCCGCCGGTGGTTTATTACTTGCGGTCGGGGGGCTGTTGGGGCAAATGCCTCAGCAGCAATTTAGCTATCGGTGAAGCCCGAAGAATCCCGCAATGCGGCAGCGCTCGCTGCAGCGTCTCCTCGCCGGCGTCGGTTACCCCCGTGCCTACTAGGTACAGCGACTCGAGCCCAGTTAAACCTTCGAGATCGCTCAGTCCCGCATCTGTGATCCGGGTTTGGGCTAGGTTCAACGTCTTGAGTTCTGTCATCCCTTTCAAATGTATCAGACCTGCATCCGTAACCTTTGTACGCTGCAGCAGCAACTCTTGAAGCTCCGTAAGCCCCTTGAGATGCGCCAGCCCCACATCCGTTACACCCGTATCGCACAATTCCAGATTGTGGAGTTGGCTTGTCGCTTCGAGGCAACGCTGCAAAGCGTCGTCGTCGACCCGTGTGCCATTGAGCTCAAGAACTCGTAGTTGTTTCAACCGCCTGAGGTATTGCAACCCAGTCCCGGTTATCCGAGTCCCGCTAAGGCCCAAATGGGCGATCGACGTTAAGCCCGCCAGTTGCCGAAGTCCGGCGTCGGTGACCTGGGTGTTTGCCAGTACCAGGGTTTCGAGCTTCCTTAACTCTTTGAGGTGCGCGAGCCCAGCATTGGTGACCTGGGTGTTTGCCAGCATCAGGGTTTCGAGGTTCCTCAACTCTTTCAGATGCGCGAGCGCGGAATCAGTCACCTTGGTCTTGGACAAATCCAGCGAATGCAGTGCGGCCAAGCCGCCGAGTTCTTTGACGCCAAGTTCCGTAATCTTGCTTCCGCTGAGGTCCAGGTCCCCGAGCTTGGAAAGGGCCCTTAGGCGTTCTAGTCCACGGCCGGTAACCGGCGTATAGGCCAGGCTGAGTTCTTGAAGTTCGGTCAGATCCTTAAGATCCTCTAAGCCGACATCGGTGACTTCGGTGCCCGCCAACCGCAGGCGCTTTAGTCGCGTCAAGTGAGCGAGCCCGGTGTCCGTAATCTTCGTGAAATTCAAGTCAAGTTCCTGGAGCTCCTCAAGTCCTCGAATATGCGTTAAGCCCGCGTCCGACACGCTGGTTACACACAAGTCAAGTCGCCGAAGCTTTTTGAACCTCGTAACGTAGCGCAAGGTATCGTCCGCGTCGACCTCCGATCCAACACAGCCCTTCGCTAGAAAGTCTAATCCGACGACCAGATTCCCGGCGAGTTTCGCATCAAACTCTACGGAAACCCAACGATCGTGCATTTTGGCTATTGCCCCATCTACCTCTTCTTTCTCACGCTGCAATTCCAGCGCGCTGGGCTTCTTCTCCAGCGCCTCGGGCTTGTCCTCCAGCCTCTGGGGCGGGTTCCCCCTCGTCATGGATGCGATTAAGAAAACCAGGGCGAGGAGCCGAGGAGTTCTTGCCTTCCGTTTCCCCTGACGCTGGCACTCGTTCGCTTGCTTCAATGCAAGACGTTCCATTGCACCTCTCCTTACGATCCTGATGGACTCAAATCATTACCTATCGAATGTTGGCCATCGACCTACCCAACGGTTACACGAAGCGAAGGGGCACTCAAGTCATCCTGGCTTCGGCTATCATTTGGGCGACGCCGGTTTGCACTTGCACTTCCAAGTAAACGCTTCGTCCCTTCTGCGGGTCGGTGGTATCGGTATTCCTGGTTTCGGTTGAGTAAACCTTCCGCCCCAATACTGCGAATGGACAACGACCGTGACGGTATCGGAACCGAGAAGCCCCTGCGGCGACTGGTTGTCGGCAGTTACTACCAGCGTTGTTGCAGCAGCCCAAAGCGGGAAGTTGGCTTGGGAAAGCGCAGCATCGCCGGTTCCATCGCTAGCTAGCTCACGGGCTGATAGGGGGGGCTTAGGCGGCGACGCCGGCCACGCAAAATTCGGCACTGGAGGGCCGGGCATGAGCCTGGAAAACGACGTTGCGCTTAAATTCGCGACACCTGCGACACACTTCGGCGGGGTCCCTTTGCACGTACACGTTATATCGACGTTCACTTTGGATGTAGACTGAAGATATGTTGCGTTATTGTGTTTACCCGTTACGGCCGACTGGGCAATGTACGTTAGATGCTTATTCGTCACGTTACCACCGACGCTAAAAGTGACAGGCCCCTTCGTATAAAAGACATTCGTCAGGCCACCAACCGTAGGCTTCTGTAACACGGGTGCGCAGTCAGCCTGCCCCGTCGGATCGACATTACCAAGCGGACTGTCGCCGCAGTAAAGGTAGAGATTAACGTCCGCTGCAATCGGATCCCTTCCAATGAACCTCCCCAAGCCGGCGTCGTAGTACCGGCGCTTGTAGTAGTAGAGGCCGGTTTCCGCATCGAACCGCTGGCCCGTGAAGATGAAGGGACAGGTCGGCACGCTGACCTGCGGGTCGCTGTCAGTGAAGAAAATCTGCCGCCGGCGGGCTGCTGCGGAAGATCAGCGTGTTGCCGTAGGCGTCGGTGTCGTAGGCCTCCATGACCGTGCCCGAGGAGTCCGCCAGGCCGGTGGTGCGATACAAGAGGTCCTGCAAGGGGTAGAGTAGCGCGCCGCGGCGAAGCCGTTGATGGCCGCGATGTTCATTTGCTGGATGATCTCATCGAGATAAATGCCCCAAAGGTACTGGACACTTGGGGAATCGGAAACGTCGCGGTCCTCGACGCACTGCCAGCCGCTGTAGACGCAGTCGGTCGGCGCACCGCCCACGGTCCTGCGAATGCGGCGGTTGAGTGCATCGTAGAAATAATGCCCGGCGGGCAAGGTGCCCGTGACGTCGGTCAGCCGATTCAAGGCATCCCAGGTATTCGTCCGCGTGCCGTCATAGGTGAGGTTGCCATTCGTATCGTAGGTCGGGTTGATGAGCGGGTCGCTGGCCAGGGGATTTTGCAGACGCGTGATCTGGTTCAGGCCGTTGTGCTGGCGGACCTCCGTTTGCAGCGTCGGCGTGCCACTTGTCTGCGGCGTAAAGGTCGTATTCCGCCAATTGCCCAGGCCGTCCAGATCATAGGTTCTTTGCGTGTCGGTATTGGGCACGCCGATGGCCGTCGTAATCGAGCCGCCGCCGGCGTCGTTGAAGCCCCCGGTGGAGGCAAGCGTGCCGCGCTGGTACTGCAGCAAGCGGTCCAGCGAATCGTAGCCGCCTTTCGGGACCGCGCCGACGAAAGGCTCATAAAGGCTGCTGCGGTCCGGGGCGTGCAGGCCCACTCGAAGAACTTGTTGCCGGCGCGGTCGAATTCGGTGCTGAAGCCAACGCGAAGGGTACTGAGGTCTGAGGTCATATAGCGCTTCGCGATCATGCGGCCCGCGCCGTCGTAGCCCAGGAAGTCGCCCGAGGTCCACCCCGGATTCGGCACGCCCGGCTGCACGGCGCTGTTCGTGCCCGCGTTGTTCATCCAGGTGCAGACCAGCCCGTTGCCCAATTGGACCTGCGCCACCCGCGCCGGACCGAAGAAGGACCAGGAGGCAATGTCGTAGCCGCCGGTTTCGTCGTGCGCCAGCGTGCGGCGGTAGAGGGGGTCGTAACTGAAAAGGGTAATGTCGCCCCGGTCATGGATAAGCTGGGTCTGCCGCGACGTTGCAGTCGAGGATGAGCCCGGTTACGACCGAGGCCCCGACCCCGGGGAGGCCGTTCGGCGCGGACTCCGTTCCCGTGGGTTGCGCAATGAACCTTGGATTCGGCCAGTACTTTAGTTCCACGGCCATTCCCTTGGCCGCGCACCGCAAAGAGTCACATCGCCTCATTCACTCGCCGCGCCGAAAATACAAGTGATCTCCCCTGCCTGCCGAATGCGTGCTTCGCCTAGTTTCTCTATATTCGCTGGCTGGCACCTCTGGTCTGAAATACCAATGACGTCCACTTTTCCCACCAGCGCTCCGGGACACGGTAGTTCACTCTATCCCCCCGAAAAAACATGCTTGCCCTATAGCCGGGCTTTGGCGGAATCGACCACCGCGGCAAGTTTATTTCCCCGTGTTCGCCAATGTTAAAGACGAGCCCTCCTTCGCTACCCTCGGACTGGTGTACTAGAACCGGCACTTGAACACCCTTTACAACAAGCATCAACGGACCGCCGACGGCTGGCGAGAACCTCGTCAACTCGAAAAGGCCCCTTTCCAATGTCGAAAGCGGCCATGGGAACTCTGCGCCGGACTGTTCCCGAGATGGCAGCCAGGGTAGGTTTCGACGGGAAGAAGAAAAACCTTAGTGCCTTGAGGGCAAGGGGTCCATATTACCCGATCCGCCTGAAGGCCGAGGGCTATATAAGTGGTGTACCGGAACAAATACAGCCCCACCGCCTCCTCCGTCGGAAGATCCAGCAGGTCAACCTGGATTGATGTGGACATCGTTGACGCTACGAATTAGGAGTTACTGAACTGGTGCAAATCGAGGTCTGAAATGACACCGGTAATGCCAAGTCCTGCTCGGAAGGCTCACACTGTGCGACCGGCGCATAACAGCGGCAAATCAAGTTGTTTACGCAAAGAGGGACGCCATTAGCTTCGGCGCACGTGAAGGGCGGCTGAACGAATGTTCCGCCTGCGAGGCAGGCGAGGAACGGAAGGGTACATTTTCCCGCGTTGAATGCCTTTTCGCATGCCTTCCCAGCCGGAGCGTCGAAACTCGAACACAGCGGCTTGCAGAAGATCTTGCAACCAAGCCGGTCTGCCTCGACGCAAGCTTCGTAATTCCGCGCTGCGTCGAGGCCCCCCGCCATTCGCGTCTGGCAGCGTTCGTACTCCTCGTAGCATTCGTATATCCGCCACGCCAACAGGCCCAGAACTACCGCGACGAGGGCACCGGCTCCAAGGCCCAACGCCCACCACGGGATCTGGATCGCGCCCGCCGCGATTGCCTCAAGGATGAGTGCAATCGGAATTCCTTCCGCAGGCATATCTACCGCACCGTAACCCTGCAGGCCGAATGGGTCGAACCTTTGAACGGGCGAACCGGCGACATACCAATAGAGGCTGGCGCTGCCTGTTGGTCGTCCAATCGGATCTCTGCTCAGGAACCTCCCCAGCACCGGCGAGTAATACCGCCGCTTGTAGTAATACAAGCCGGTTTCCGTATCGAACCGCTGGCCGGTGAAGATGAAGGGACAGGTGGGCACGCTGACCTGCGGGTCGCTGTCGCTGAAGACGATCTGCGCCGGCGGGCTGCTGCGGAAGATCAGCGTGTTGCCGTAGGCGTCCGTGTCGTAAGCCTCCAGGACCGTGCCCGAGGAGTCCGCCAAGCCGGTGGTGCGATACAAGAGGTCCTGCAAGGGGTAGAGCAACGCGCCCGCGGCGAAGCCGTTGATGGCCGCGATGTTCATCTGCTGGATGATCTCGTCAAGGTAGATCCCCCAGAGGTACTGGACACTTGGGGAATTGGAAACGTCGCGGTCCTCGACGCACTGCCACCCGCTGTAGACGCAGTCGGTCACCGCGCCGCTCACGGTCTTGCGGATGCGGCGGTTCAGGGCGTCGTACACGTACTGCGCGACGGACCCGGCCCCGACTAGGCGATTCAAGGCGTCCCAGGAGTACGTAGCGGCGCCATCGGCGGTGAGGTTGCCATTCTTGTCGTAGGTCGGGTTGATCAGCTCGCTGGCCAGGGGATTTTGCAGACGCGTGATCTGGTTCAGGCCGTTGTGCTGGCGGACCTCGGTTTGCGCAGTCGGCGGGCTTGGGCTTACGGGAACGGGCGTGAAGGCCGTCTGCCGCCAGTTGCCCAGGCCGTCCAGATCATAGGTCCTTTGCGTGTCGGTATGGGGCACGCCGATGGCCGTCGTAATCGAGCCGCCGCCAGCGTCGTTGAAGCCGCCGGTCGAGGCCAGCGTGCCGCGCTGGTACTGCAGCAGGCGGTCGAGCGAATCGTAGCCGCCCTGGGGGACCGCGCCAATGAACGGCTCGTAAAGGCTGCTGCGATCCGGGGCATGCAGGGCCCGCTCGAAGAACTTGTTGCCGGCGCGGTCGAATTCGGTGCTGAAGCCGACGCGAAGGGTACTGAGGTCTGAGGTCATATAGCGCTTGGCGATCATGCGACCCGCGCCGTCGTAGCCCAGGAAGTCGCCCGAGGTCCACCCCGGATTCGGCACGCCCGGTTGCACGGCGCTGTTCGTGCCCGCGTTGTTCATCCAGGTGCAGACCAGCCCGTTGCCCAATTGGACCTGCGCCACCCGCGCGGGACCGAAGAAGGACCACGCGGCGATGTCGTAGCCGCCGGTTTCGTCGTGTAGAAGCGTGCGGCGGTAGAGGAGGTCATAACTGAAAGGGGTGATGTCGTCGCGGTCGTCGATAAGCTGGGTCTGCCGGCCGTTGCCGTCGAGGATCATGGTCGTCACGATCACGGCCCCGGCACCGGGAGGTCCTTCGGCGCAAACTCCGTTCCCGTGGGTTGCGCAATGAACCTTCGATTCGGCCAGTACTTTAGTTCCGCGGCCATTCCCTTAGCCGCGCCCGCAAACAGTGACATCCCCTCATGCACTCGCCGCGCCGTCAATACAAGCGATCTCCCCTGCCTGTCGAATGCGTGCTTTGCCTAGTTTCTCTAGATTTGGAGGCTGCCGCCTTTTCCGTTTGGAGGTCGCGGTAGGGACCGCCCTTGCGGGCGGCCCCCCGCACAGATCCGTACGTGAAGCACTACTTCATACGGCTCCTACCTCGAGTAATTACGACCAGGGCTCCGGCGGGATCTCCGCTTTGCCCTGCTCGTACGCCCCGCGATCCGATTCCACCCGTTCCCGGCTCTGTGTCCGGCAAGAGTAAGGTTCGTTCGGCGTTCCTCTTGGTTGGCCCCCTTCCCTCCACGGACTCCGCCACCGCCTTCAGGCCGGCATTGTTCGCCCGCTTCTTGGGTACTATGGGGCCATCCGACTCCCCGGAAACGTGCGTGTCCGCCGTGCGGCTATAAGCCTTCGCGGACCGTCCCTCGCCGGAATCCGGCGGGGGAGTCTCCAGGGTCTCCCGGTTCCCGTGCAAAGAGTTTCCACGCATGCTCAGGTTCTTCGACTCCGCGGCGTCCCTGCGCGACTTGCGATGGTCGTCGCGTAGGGTGTGGCCTTCCCCATTGACAGCACAAGGTCGGCACGCCGGAAGAATGATTTCGGAGCTCAATGGCTGGCCTGCGTGTGCCCTTGTCAACGCTTCACCCGCGGTGTTGCCACCGCCGGCGCATGACTCAGGGTTGGAATGGTTCGCTATTCCTTTTCCATGCGGCTCTTTCATCCGCTACTCCATGCCGGTTTTGACCGGCGCTTTCGCTGCCACCTTTTCTGGTTCTGGTTCGGTTCGTTACCAATTGAAAAATGAAAAGTGCGGACTAACGGACGTATAAAGATAAACGGTGGTGAGTATCGTGCAGATTGCCGCCAAACACCTAAGCCATGTTGCGAGCTTTCCGGGTGCTACGAAATACGATGCGACGTGATTAAGTATCAGCAGTAGAACCACAAACACATTGCCTAACGGAGCAGGGGGCGTGTTCCCCGACGACTTTAGGGCGGCGCGGACGGACATAATAAGGAGTCCAAGTAGAAGTGCAAGGAAGGCGTATCGCCACAACCAACCTTTCGGAAACAATAATTTCATATATTCCTAATATTCCTACTAACTTTCCTTACCGCGCTTTTGCGGAGTAACACGAAATTGCCGGTTTTCCAGAACGCCGAACCCACAATCTGAGCGTACTGTGTACATTGTTGCCAGGTCCAGCAAGCGGTATCGCGACTGGAATAAAAGTCTCAATAAAATGATCCGATGTGAGCCTTTCCAGGTCCAAAAGTGTCCTCTAAAAACCCGGTATCAGGGGGGCAAAACATATCCAGAGTACACTTTAAGCGAACATTCTCTTCAGCAATGATGGCAGCGGCGACAGCTAGCGCACACCCTCTCGGATTGGGCCTCGCTGTGTTACACTGCAGAGCTACGGCTGCAGTCGCCGCACCTAAGGCGAGAGTTGCGAGGTAACAGGCATCCGTCATTGTGCTCGGGCAGCACGGCCGCGGCGGATGGTGGGGCCTCGATGGCCCTAGCGGCGGGGGTGGCGGGCAATTATTTCGACGATTCCATTGATCGAGGAGGTCCGCCCTGCTATCCCTAAACATTTTTTGCTCAGATTCGGCGATTAGCCCGCTCGGATCAAGACCACCCGTCGGAGTATCATCCACATACCGATAGAGATTATAGTCTCCCGCGTCAAACGCAATCGGATCTCTCCCGATATCCGCGGAAATCGGGTCCTTGCTCAAGAACCTCCCGCAACGTCGGCGCGTAGTACCTCCGCTTGTAGTAATAGAGGCTTGTCTCGGCATCGAACCGCTGGCCGGTGAAGATGAAGGGACAGGTAGGCGAGCCGACCTGCGGGTCGCTGTCGCTGAAGGTGAGCTGCGCCGGCGGGTCGGCGCGGAAGATCAGCGTGTTGCCGTAGGCGTCGGTGTCGAAAGCCTCCATGACCGTGCCCGAGGAGTCCGCCAGGCCGGTGGTGCGATACAAGAGGTCCTGCAAGGGGTAGAGCACCGCGCCCGCGGCGAAGCCGTTGATGGCCGCGATGTTCTTCTGCTGGATGATCTCGTCAAGATAAATGCCCCAGAGGTACTGGACCGTCGGGGAATCGGAAACGTTGCGTTCCTCGACACACTGCCAGCCGCTGTACACGCAGTCGGTCGGCGCCGCCCACGGTCTTGCGAATGCGGCGGTCGAGTGCATCGTAGAAATAATGCGCGGCGGGCAAGGTGCCCGTGACGTTGGTCAGGCGATTCAGGGCATCCCAGGTATTCGTCCGCGTGCCGTCATAGGTGAGGTTGCCATTCTTGTCGTAGGTCGGGTTGATCAGCTCGCTGGCCAAGGGATTTTGCAGACGCGTGATCTGGTTCAGGCCGTTGTGCTGGCGGATTTCCGTCTGCAGCGTTGGCGTGCCGCTTGTCTGCGGCGTAAAGGTTGTGTTGCGCCAATTGCCAAGACCGTCCAGATCATAGGTCCGTTGCGTGTCGGTATTGGGCACGCCGATGGCCGTCGTAATCGATCCGCCGCCGGCGTCGTCGAAGCCGCCGGTGGAGGCCAGCGTACCGCGCTGGTACTGGAGCAGGCGGTCGAGCGAATCGTAGCCGCCTTTCGGCACCGCGCCGACGAACGGCTCATAGAGGCTGCTGCGGTCCGGGGCGTGCAAGGCCCGCTCGAAGAACTTGTTGCCGGCGCGGTCGTATTCGGTGCTGAAGCCGACGACCGCCGCCGTCGGGGAACTGCTGCCCGGGTTCACGTACCGCTTTGCGATCATGCGGCCTGCGCCGTCGTAGCCCAGGAAGTCGCCCGAGGTCCACCCGGGGTTCGGCACGCCCGGCTGCACGGCGCTGTTCGTGCCGGCGTTGTTCATCCAGGTGCAGACCAGCCCGTTGCCCAATTGGACCTGCGCCACCTGCGCCGGGCCGAAGAAGGACCACGAGGCGATGTCATAACTGAAAAGGGTGATGTCGCCCCGGTCATCGATAAGCTGCGTCTGCCGGCCGTTGCCGTCGAGGATCATGGTCGTCACGAGCGAGGCGCCGCCGCCGCGAGGTCCTTCGGCGCGCACTCCGTTCCCGTGGGTTGCGCGATGAACCTTGGACTCGGCCAGTACTTTAGTTCCACGGCCATTCCCTTGGCCGCGCCCCGCAAAGGGTCACATCGCCTCATGCACTCGCCGCGCCGTCAATACGAGCGATCTCCCCTGACTGTCGAATGCATGCTTTGCCTAGTTTCTCTCGATTTGGTGGCTGGCACCTTTTCTGTCTTCGGTGGCTGGCACCTTTTTCGGTCCGGTGGCTGGCACCTCCGGTCCGTTCTCGCCGCCTAATTAAGCATGTGTCCCCGGTCTAGTGATCTCCCGATTTCCGTTCCGGTTTCCGCTCTTCCTTGCGCTTCTCGCCCCATGGCTTGCTCTCGCCGATCCACGTCCAGACCACAGGCAGGGCGTTGGACACGACCTTCCCATCCCGTAAAAGAGCCAGAGACGGTTGCGCCTAGGCAGCCAACTCCCTTTCTTCCGGGTCACCGACCTCAAAATTGACTGCGGCCCAATAGACGACCCCAAGTTTCGATGCGCTCTTGTTGTTCCCCATTATGGCGTCGTCAATTGAATAGTCCTTTGTCTTGCTCTGGCCCTTCCACGTCAGCCGCAAGCCATTTGGGCTGGGTCGATCCTCGACCCAATAGACAACCATCTCTACAGCCTTCCCCTGTGTGTGATACCAAAACCTAGCGTCGCAAAGAACGGGCGACGACAGCGTCGACCGATTCGCCTTTCCGAGCTCCGCCAAAATACTTTTGCCCCGCTCGTGAGCAAATGGCGAGTTTTCAGGCCGACACCACGCCATTTTGGTGTCGGCCTTGGATGCCGAAATTCGTTTTGCGAGATCGTCATCACACCGCGCAGACGAGCCGAGCGAGCCGGCCAATAAGGCCACAAGCAACAAAAAATACCCGATTAACGAATTGCGCATGATATGTAACTCCTATGAACACTTGAACTCCCTAATCGCCTCTTTGATGCAACCAGGAATAGCGTTTCCTATTCCTTGCGCAGTCCGTGGGATCAAAGCCCTCTTCGATCCCTCGGCTGGCCCCATGGGCGGTGCATCGGTGCCAGTTGCCGAACTGCCCAGGATATTCCTGCCAGTTAAGACGCGAGCAGAGGCCGAAGCAGCAGGACTCCTTCTCACAGCATTGCCCATTTGTCTCAACCCAAATCGTAACTCCATACTGCCTCAATTCCGCCCGGATAGCCTTGGCTTTCTCTATGGCTGCCGCAGCGAATTGGCGGTTTACGTAGGCATAGGCCGCCGGCACTGGGTTTCCTTCGAGGATCGCCTCGGCCGCTGCTTGAGCGCCCTCTATGTTGTGCAACCCCTCCACGGCTTCTGCCAAAGCGTCATCGGGGCCTGGGCGGGTATTTCGGTGGGGAGTCAGTGATCGCAACATCCGTGGCCTTGGTCGGCGCCTTCTTCGAGTGCTCCGGCTTACATAGATCGTCGCAGCACCACAACCCCATTGGGTCGCCCGCAACTGTCGGTCGGTCGCTGGCGTAACGGTACAGGTTGATTTCCACCGCGATCGGGTCCCTACCGATAAACCTCCCCAGCACCGGCGAGTAATACCGCCGCTTGTAGTAATACAAGCCGGTTTCCGTATCGAACCGCTGGCCCGTGAAGATGAACGCACAGGTGGGCGCGCTGACCTGCGGGTCGGTGTCGCTAAAGACGATCTGCGCCGGCGGGCTGCTGCGGAAGATCAGCGTGTTGCCGTAGGCGTCGGTGTCGTAGGCCTCCATGACCGTGCCCGAGGAGTCCGCCAAGCCGGTGGTGCGATACAAGAGGTCTTGCAAGGGATAGAGCAACGCGCCCGCGGCGAAGCCGTTGATGGCCGCGATGTTCATCTGCTGGATGATCTCGTCAAGATAAATGCCCCAGAGGTACTGGACACTTGGGGAATTGGAAACGTCGCGGTCCTCGACGCACCGCCAGCCGCTGTAGACGCAGTCGGTCACCGTGCCGATCACGGTCTTACGGATGCGGCGATCGAGGGCATCGTACACGTACTGCGCGACGGACCCGGCCGCGACCAGGCGATTCAAGGCGTCCCAGGAGTAGTAGATACCGGTGCCGTCGGCGGTGAGGTTGCCATTCTTGTCGTAGGACAGGTTCGTCTGCGTCGAGCCGTTCTGCAGACGCGTGATCTGGTTCAGGCCGTTGTGCTGGCGGACCTCGGTTTCGCAGTCGGCGGGCTTGGGCTTACGGGAACGGGCGTGAAGGCCGTCTGCCGCCAGTTGCCCAGGCCGTCCAGATCATAGGTCCTTTGCGTGTCGGTATGGGGCACGCCGATGGCCGTCGTAATCGAGCCGCCGCCAGCGTCGTTGAAGCCGCCGGTCGAGGCCAGCGTGCCGCGCTGGTACTGCAGCAGGCGGTCGAGCGAATCGTAGCCGCCCTGGGGGACCGCGCCAATGAACGGCTCGTAAAGGCTGCTGCGATCCGGGGCATGCAGGGCCCGCTCGAAGAACTTGTTGCCGGCGCGGTCGAATTCGGTGCTGAAGCCGAACGCGAAGGGTACTGAGGTCTGAGGTCATATCGCGCTTGGCGATCATGCGACCCGCGCCGTCGTAGCCCAGGAAGTCGCCCGAGGTCCACCCCGGGTTCGGCACGCCCGGCTGCACGGCGCTGTTCGTGCCGGCATTGTTCATCCAGGTGCAGACCAGCCCGTTGGCCAATTGGACCTGCGCCACCCGCGCGGGACCGAAGAAGGACCAGGAGGCGATGTCGTAGGCGCCGGTTTCGTCGTAGGCCAGCGTGCGGCGATAGAGCAGGTCGTAGCTGTTTGTAACCTGCCGGCCACTGGGGAAGGTGAATTCGCTGACCGGATACGACTTGAAGGCCGTGTTGGTCACGTAGCGGGCATGGCCGGCGTAGGTCTGCGCGTCTTCCAGCACGCGGTCCAGGGAATCGTAGACCAGCGTCACGTCGGCATTGACGCCGCTGACCGTATCTCGGGCGAAGGTCGTGCGCGAGAGGCCGTCGTACTGCATCGATTGCGACGTCGTGCCGGTTACGCCCGCGGCGAGGGAGATCGACACGGCCATCTTCCGCCCCAGGGCGTCGAAGGCATTGCTGAACCGGCTGCCGTTCTCGTCGGTAAGTGTAATCACGTCATCGGCCTCGTCGTAGACGTTGGTTCGCGTGGAACCGTCGTGGAAGGTCATCGTGACCTCCCGATCCATTGTATCATAACTCGCGAGATCATCGAATTGCGTCTGCAGGGGCAGACGCACGAACAGATCGCGCGGTTGCTGCACGTGACGCGCGGGGCCGTGTATTGCCTTCTCAAGAGGCTCTCCCGGAAGTACCTCTGACGGTTGCCGGGCGGGGCCCTGGCTGGAAGTCGCCTGTCGCCCCTTCTCCTTGCCTCCCTTCGACCCCCAACCGCGCCGAGCGCAATACGTCCCGCACGTCGAACATGAGCCGCTGAAAAACCTGATTTTATCCGTGTGGAAACGCGCCTGCAACAAGGCGGCAGGTTCCAAGCGTTTCTGGGCCATAGGGTTGGGTCGCGTCGGGCAAGTCTGGCAAAGCCTGCGGTTATGCCAGACTGGAAATTGCCTAAATCACCAGGTTGAAAACCTATCCCACGGCTGGCCAACGCGGTCCAACTGGACCGCTCGCGCTGGTCCAAGAAGGCAGTCTTGAGGTGCCCTCTGCCAGGGATTTGCCCTTCCTGGACCGATCGACGCACCCCTTGGACCACAAGGCGGAAGGCGGAAGAGGGGGAGACGCGGCGACGCGGAGACGCGGAGACCCGGGGATGGGGAGAAGGGGAGAAGAGAGCGCGAGGCAAAAGGAGACTGGAAGCTGCCCTCACCCCCTGCCCCTCTCCCGAGTACGGGAGAGGGGAGTTGTTGCCGGTCCATGTTCGTAAGTACCTGTCCATGAACTACTCCGTGATTTCGTCAAAGCTGCCCTCACGCCGACCACGACCACGACCATGAGTACATGGTGCCCGACATGGTGCCCGGCGAGGGGAGCAGGAAGCAGAGCGCGGAATTCCTGGCCCCAGAATTCTGTCACTCTGTGTCTGAATTCCCTGAGCGCACTTCCAACTTTTCGCGAGATTACTCCGGCGGCAAGAAAGCGGCGGATTCCTCGGGAAAAGCGGGCCCCGCCGGCTTGCGGGCACTGACAGTATCCATAAATATGTATTTATTGACTGTAAAAAATGCCGGCCGAAACGTACTTATTTGGTGAATAGTTACGACGACTAACGTCCTGATACGGTATTTTCGCTGTTTGACAATTTGTTTCTGCGGCGCGGCAGGTCAACCGGGTCGCACGGTCCGGGGCAGGCTCGCCGCCTGCTCCGGCCAAGCCACCAGACTGGACACGCGGCAGGCAACGTCCGGGCACGGACAGAAAAATGAAAGGCGAGGGGAGAACGGAACACTGATGAACACTAATTACCACTAATAGAACAAAAATTGACGGGCCGGAACCGCGCCGGAACAGGACGCAACGCTAGCGACTCCGTGCCGTTCCCCGTGTTCCGGAACGGCACGGAGTCCGTTCCCTACAGAGCCCGGCCGCCAAAGTGTTGCCTTGGTTTGAACGATGCCGTGTTCTGCGCCAAACGCACAATAGCAAGGGATTCCCTGCGCAGAGGCTATGCGGAAAGTTTTCCAAATTATTTGCTTGGCTTGGCCCTGCGTGTAGGGGATCGAATCGCGATTTTCGGCCAAAACCTGCACCCCCAACTTGGCAAAGACGTCCATGAGTTTGCCCGGCCAAAAAAAGCCGCTGAATACGGTTTTCACCGCGGTTTTCCGGAAGAATGCAGGAGCAATGACCGATGGAGGAGGCGAATTTGGACCACACCGTGATAGACCAAGATTTTTTTGTTGAATGGCGGAATGAAGGAAGAAGGAGGAAGGGGAGACGCGGAGAGGGGGAGAGGGGGAGAAAGCGAAGACCCCGATTTTGGACCACACCGTGCTGGACCACGTGAACGAGTTCCACCCTGCCGAAGCGCATGATGGAAAGGCACTTACGGCAAATTTTGCCGGGCCAGGAGAGGGCATGGTTCAATTTGTGGGCCGGCAGGGTAACGCGTCGCGAAGTTCTGTAGGGAACGGACTCGTGCCGTTCTGGAACACGCGGAACGGCACGGAGTCCGTTCCCTACAGAACCCGTGTTACCCTGGTTTGAACCATGCCGAGGCGGCCCCGGTTAGGAGGTCCCATGCACCTGCGGCACGCCATGTTCGGTCCACGACTAAAGATCGCAGAATTCAGAAGGTAATTATCACATAGGTGAAACCAGACTTCCGCACGAAAGCTTTTATTCTCAGTAATTCTTATTTTGTCGAACCATTGACATAAGCCATTCTAATGTTACGATAGATAGACTGTCCGTTTCTCCCGGTAAGAAGGTAAAACTCGTTCGATGGTTCAAAACGCCCCAGCGGCACAAGGCCTATACGATCCCCAGTTCGAACACGATGCTTGCGGAATTGGCGCCGTCGTCGACATTTCGGGCACCAAAAGCCACAAGATCGTCGATCATGCCAAGCAGATCCTCTTGAACCTGCAACACCGCGGCGCCTCGGGGGCCGACGAATCGACGGGCGATGGGGCGGGAATCCTCATGCAAATCCCGCACGAGTTTTTCGCCGCCGAGGCCGACCGCCTGAATTTCGAGCTACCCTCCGCCGGACAGTACGGCGCGGGCATCCTCTTCCTGCCGCCGGACCCCGCCCTCCGCGGCACTTGCGAAGAGGTGCTGGCCCAGGCCCTGGAAAGCGAAGGCCTGGAGGTGCTTGGCTGGCGCGACGTGCCCTGCGACAACCGCACCTTGGGCGACATCGCCCGCAGCGCCGAACCGATTATCCGCCAGATCTTCGTCGCCAGCGGTGGTTTAGGCAGGGGACGCCTGAGCGGCGAGCAACTCGAGCGGCGGCTGTTTCGCGGCCGCAAGCGGGCCGAACGGAGGGCGCGGGTCGAGTTGGGCATCACGCCCGATGCCTTCTATATTCCCTCGCTTTCCTGCAGGACGATCATTTACAAGGGAATGTTCCTGGCGCCACAGCTTTTCGCGTATTACCCGGACCTGGCCGACCCCGACATGACGACGGCCTTGGCCATGGTCCACCAGCGGTATAGCACGAACACGTTTCCAAGTTGGCGGTTGGCTCAGCCTTTCCGCATGATCGCCCACAACGGCGAAATCAATACGTTGCGCGGCAACCTGAACCGGCTGAAAGGCTACGAGAAAACCATGGCCTGTCCGGCCTTGGGCAAGGACCTTTCGAACCTGTTTCCGATCGTCGAACCGGGCGGAAGCGATTCGGCCTGCTTCGACAACTGTATGGAACTGCTGGTCCGCGCCGGCCGCTCCGCGCGCACACGCGCTGATGATGATGATTCCCGAGGCTTTTGGGCCCGGCTACCACATTTCGCTCGACAAGCAGGCATTTTACGAGTACCACGGCGCGCTGCTGGAACCCTGGGATGGGCCGGCGGCGATGCTCTTTACGGACGGCCGACTGGTGGGCGGGACCTTGGACCGCAACGGCCTGCGTCCCAGCCGCTACGTCGTCACCAGCGAAGGACTCGTGGTGTTGGCCAGCGAAGTGGGCGTGATCGAGTTCCCGCCCGAACAGATCGTGCGCAAGGGCCGCCTGCGGCCGGGACGCATGTTCCTCGTCGATACCGAGGAAGGCCGCATCGTCGAAGACAACGAAATCAAGGGCAAGATCGCCCGCCAGAAGCCCTATCGCCGCTGGCTGGAGAACCGCATCGAACTCCGCGGACTGTTCCAGCCGGCCCAACCGGCCGCGGTCGATCCCGACAAATTGGCGCAGCGTTCTGCGAGCCTTCGGTTATACGCGGGAAGATTTGCAAATGATCGTCGGCCCCATGGCGGCCAACGGCCAGGAACCGGTCGGCTCGATGGGCACCGATACGCCCTTGGCCGTGCTCTCCGATCAGCCCAAGCTGCTGTTTAACTACTTCAAGCAGTTGTTCGCCCAAGTGACCAACCCGCCCATCGATCCCCTACGGGAAGGGCTGGTGATGTCGCTGTTGGCCTTCACCGGCAAGGCGCGGAACCTGTTGGACGAAACGCCCGAGCATTGCCGGCAGCTCGAGTTGCCGCACCCGATTCTCACCAACGAGGACATGCAGCGCCTGCGGACCGTGAAACGGAGCGACTTCAAGGTGGCCGTGTTGCCGGCCTTGTTCGCCTACTGTGAAAAGGAGCCGGGCAAGTGCCTGGCCGAGGCGCTGGCCGAACTGGTCGACGCAGGCGAGCGGGCCATTCAGGAGGGGGCCTCGCTGCTGATCATCAGCGACCGCGACATTTCCCCCGGGGCACCCGGTACTCCGGGTTGCGTCGCCATCCCCAGTCTGCTGGCCACGTCGGCCCTGCACCACGGCCTCTTGGAGCGGCGGTTGCGGAGCGAGACGGGCATCGTCGTGGAAAGCGGCGAGCCCCGCGAGGTCATGCACTTCTGCCTGCTTTGCGGCTACGGGGCCAACGCCATCAATCCGTACATGGCCTTCGAAGGCATTTACAAGCTGCGGGCCGACGGCGACCTGCGACCCGCAAACGGGTGCCCCGAGGAACCGCTCGAGTACCTCATCGACCATTATATTTCCGGGGTGAAGAAGGGCATTTTGAAGACCATGTCCAAGATGGGCATCTCGACCCTGCGCAGCTACCACTCGGCCCAACAGTTCGAGGCCGTCGGCCTGAACCGGGACTTCGTCAACAAGTATTTCCACGGCACGGCCTCGCGCATCGGCGGGGCCGACCTAGAGGTCATCGCCCGCGAAGCAGTGGCCCGGCACCGCTCGGGCTTCGGCCAGCGGGAGGCGGGACTGCTGGACCTCGATCACGGCGGCGAGTATCAATTCCGCCTGGATGGCGAGCGGCACCTTTGGAACCCCACGACCGTCACCACCTTGCAGCATGCGGTGCTGAAGAACGATCCGCGGCTCTTCGACGAGTTTGCCAAGGCGGTCAACGAGCAGGCCAAGGAACTCTGCACGCTCCGCGGCATGTTCGAGTTCGTGCCCGGCGAACCAGTGCCCTTGGAGGAAGTCGAACCGGTCGGCGACATCGTTAAGCGATTCAACACCGGCGCCATGTCGCACGGCTCGATCAGCGGCGAGGCCCACCAGACGCTGGCCATCGCCATGAACCGGCTGGGCGGCAATTCCAACACGGGCGAAGGCGGTGAGGACCCCGCCCGCTATAAAGTCATGCCCAACGGCGATTCGATGAATTGCGGCATCAAGCAGGTGGCCAGCGGCCGCTTCGGCGTGACGATCGAATACCTGGCCAGCGCCAGGATCCTGCAGATCAAGATGGCCCAGGGCGCCAAGCCAGGCGAAGGCGGGCAACTTCCCGGCTACAAGGTGACCGACGAGATCGCACGCCTGCGGCACGCCACTCCCGGCGTGTCGTTGATCTCCCCGCCGCCGCACCACGACATCTACTCCATCGAAGACCTGGCCCAGTTGATCTATGACCTCAAGTGTGCCAATCCCGGCGGCATGGTTTCGGTGAAGCTGGTCTCCGAGGTCGGCGTCGGTACGGTGGCTGCGGGCGTGGCCAAGGGCTACGCCGATGAAGTGCTCATCAGCGGCCACGACGGCGGCACGGGGGCCAGCCCCCTGTCGTCGATCAAGCATGCCGGAACTCCCTGGGAAATCGGCCTGGCCGAGACCCAGCAGACGCTCGTCTTGAACGGCCTTCGCGACCGTATCTTCGTGCAGTGCGACGGCCAGATGCGGACCGGCCGCGACGTAGTGATCGGCGCCCTGCTGGGCGCCGAGCGCTTCGGTTTCGGCACGTCGGCCTTGGTCTCGCTGGGCTGCATCCTCATGCGGAAGTGCCATTTGGGGACCTGCCCGGTGGGCATCGCCACACAGGACCCCGATCTGCGGAAGCGGTTCCATGGCAAGGCGGAGTATGTCGTCCGGTTCCTGACCTTCGTGGCCGAGGATGTCCGCCGCGTCATGGCCGAATTGGGCTTTCGCAAGTTCGAGGACATGATTGGCCGCGTCGAGCGCCTCGGTTTCAACAAGGCCATCGACCATTGGAAGGCCAAGGGGCTGGACTTCTCAGCCGTCTTTGCCAAACCGGACCAGACGAATGGCTGTCCGCTGCGTCGCATGCGGCCGCAGAGCGACATGCACAAGGACCACCTCGACTGGACGATTATCGAACGACTGGGCCCGGCCCTGGCGGAAGGCACGCGCACGCACCTGGAAATGCCGATTCGCAACGTGCACCGTGCAGTGGGCGCGATTCTCAGCAACCGCATCGTCAAGCTCCATGGCGGCAAGGGACTGCCCGACGGCACTTTCGACCTGAGCTTTACCGGTTCGGCCGGCCAGAGCTTCGGGGCCTTCCTCGCCAAGGGCGTGACGATGAAGCTGATCGGCGACGCCAACGACTACCTGGGCAAGGGTCTTTCCGGCGGACGGATCATCGTGCAGACCCCGCCGAGCTCGCCCTTCGATCCCAAGGAGAACGTCATCGTCGGCAACACGCTGCTGTACGGAGCGACCAGCGGCGAGGTCTATATCAACGGCCTCACCGGCGAGCGGTTCTCCGTCCGCAATAGCGGCGCGATCGCGGTGGTCGAGGGCGTGGGCGACCACGGCTGCGAATACATGACCGGCGGCATCGTGGTCGTGCTGGGACGGACGGGCCGCAACTTTGCGGCCGGCATGAGCGGCGGCATCGCCTACGTGCTGGACGAACACCAGTTGTTCGACACGCTCTGCAACCTCGACATGGTCGACCTCGAACCCGTCCACCTGGACGAGGACCTCGACTTGCTGCAAGACCTCATCCGCCGCCATTGCCGCTGGACCGGCAGCCTGCAAGCCAAGATGATCCTCGACCGCTGGCGGGAAATGTCGGGCCGTTTCGTGAAGGTCATGCCGATCGACTACCGCAAGGCCCTGGTCCGCCTCCGCGAACGCGAACAGGTCAAGAGCGAGGAAGTGGCTGCCACGGAGGAAGTGTTCCGATAATGGCCAACCCCACAGGCTTCAAACAGTTTACCCGCAGGGAAATCCCCCACCGTTCGATTTCGGAACGGATCAAGGACTGGTACGAAATCGATCAGCCGCTGGTCGACAACGCGCTCAACGAGCAGGCGGCCCGTTGCATGGACTGCGGCATTCCGTTTTGCCACGCTATCGGCTGCCCGGTGAAGAACCGCATCCCGGAGTTCAACGACCTGGTCTATCGCGGGCATTGGCGAGCGGCGTCGGAGAACCTGCACTCGACGAACAACTTCCCGGAACTGACGGGCCGGGTCTGCCCTGCCCCGTGCGAAGCCGCCTGCACGTTGACGATCAACGATCGTGCCGTGACCATCAAGCACATCGAGTTTCAGATTGCCGAGCGGGCCTTTCAGGAAGGGTGGGTCGAACCCATCCTGCCCAGCACGCGGACCGGCAAGCGCGTGGCCATCATCGGCTCCGGCCCCTGCGGCCTGGCCGCTGCCCAGCAGGTCAATCGTGCAGGCCACGAGACGGTGGTCTTCGAGAAAGACGACCGCATCGGCGGCCTTCTGCGCTATGGCATTCCCGATTTCAAGCTCGAGAAGAGGATCATCGACCGCCGCCTGGAGCAGATGTCGCGAGAGGGCGTGCGCTTCCAATCGGGAGTGGATGTCGGCCGCGACGTTACGGCTGCCGAGTTGCGCAACCAGTTCGATGCGGTTTGCCTGTGCATGGGCGCCGGACAAGCCAGACCGCTCAGCGTGACCGGAAACGACCTCCGCGGCGTGCATTTCGCCATGGACTTTCTCAGCCAGCAGAACCACCGCGTGGCCGGTGACCCGGAGTACCAGGTGCCCCACCAGCCTGCCGGAAGGGGCTCTGTGCTCACCGCCAAGGGCAAGCATGTGATCGTGGTAGGCGGTGGCGATACGGGAAGCGACTGCGTCGGCACGTCCATCCGCCAGGGCGCCATTTCGGTGACGCAATTGGAAATTCTGCCCAAACCGCCTGAAGGCAGCCGCAACGACGAGACCCCCTGGCCGCAATGGCCGCGGATCATGCGCACTTCGTCGTCCCAGGAGGAGGGTTGCGAGCGTCGCTGGAGCGTCTTGACCAAGGAGCTGCGCGGTGATGGACCCGCCACCCAGAGTACTGGGTACCCGCCGGGTGCCCCGCAGGTCCGCGAGCTGTTTGGGATCGAGGTCAATTGGCTCCCCGGCGCCAAGGGCTGGGAAATGAAGGAGATTCCCGGTACCGAGTTCGTCCTGCCGGCCGACCTGGTGCTGATCGCCATGGGCTTCCTGCATGTCGTGCGCAGCGGCCTGCTGGAAGAGTTGGGCGTGAAGCTCGACGGTTGCGGCAACGTCGCCGTCGACAACTGGATGTCGAGCGTGCCCGGTGTTTTCGCCGCCGGCGACACCGTTCGCGGGGCATCGTTGGTGGTCCATGCCATCAATCAGGGTCGCATCATGGCCGCCGCGGTCGACGAGTGGCTGCGGAAGTAGTCGATTATTCGCTAGGATCGTTACCAACGTCAGCCCGCAGTTACCCGCCGCTGCGGCCGGTCCCGATTCGTGCGTACGCCGGAATCGTATCCTATGATTAGCAGGAAGCCCGGATTGCAATGCTCAGAGTATTGACGAAGATGGAAACTGCCAGTCTCGCAGTTGCTCCAGACCAGACCGAACTGGACGATCTGCTGACCGATCTCAGGAACGAGCCGTTGGAGGCGCACGCCATGCAGCATGCCGTGCTCGCCTTTGGCCGTCGCACCAATACCCAACTGCCGCTAGCCGTGCTCTTGCAGGATGCCGTGGCCCTGGTGGGCGAGGTCCTCCATGCGCAACTCGGCGGAGTCGGTGAAGTGCGGGGCGACACCCTGGTGTTGACCGTTTCGGCCCGGCATGATACAGGCCGCCGACCATGGGTACATGGTGCCCGCGCGCCGCAAGAGCACCATTGTCCCGCGGCTGATGCCCAATCGATGGCGGCCTTCGCGCTGAAATCCGGCAACGTGATAGTCACCACCGATCTCCGCCAAGAAACTCGCTTCCGCGACGACCTTCTCTGCGGGCGGGGCGTTGTCGGAGCCCTGACGGTGCCCTTGCACGTCAACGGCAAACCGTTTGGCGTACTGGGCGCTATACGGACGCGCCGCGGCAGTTTTCTTCGGACGAAGTGACTTTCGCCGAGACGATCGCCCACCTGCTCAGCGCGTCGGTCGCCCGCATCAAGGCCGAAGAGAAGCTCCAGGAAGCCCACGAAATCAAGTCCAGCCTGCTGAGCATGGTCGACTCAATGGTCATGACGCTCGACATGGAAGGCCGGGTCGTCGACATGAACCGCGCCTGCGAAGAGTTGACCAAGTTTCGCTTGGACGAAGTCCGCGATCAGCCGTTCTGGCAAGCCATGGTGGCGCCTAGCGACGCCGATCTCGTGAAGCTCATCTTCCAGAGCTCCCGTGGCAGCCGGATCCCCAGCGAGTTCGAAGGCGAAGTCCTGGTCCGCGACGGTTCCCGGCGGCGTGTCGCCTGGTCGTTGAAGGTCCTTTCGACCGGCCAGATTCAAACGATCCTGGTGACCGGCCGCGACCAGACAGCCCAGACGGAAATCACGGCCGAATTGGAGCGCGTGAAATTGCTTTCCGAGCAGACCAACGCCACCTTGAGGCAGTTGACGGCTAAGCTGGACACGCCGCGGGCGGCGACCGCCCCACAGCCCGTGTCCGCGGAAATGGACGAAGACTTTGAAAGGGTGCTGGAGACGGCCCTGGCGGCCGTAGCCCCGACCGGATCGGATCAACGCCGCAGGCCGCGGCGGGCCTATCGCTACCGGCAGGGCATTGCCCCCATGCACGATCAGCGACTTCCCGCGCCGCGTGACTTTTTCGAGGTCGAGTTCTGGGACATTTCCGCCTGCGGGAGCTCTTTCTTCATGGATGAGTTGCCGAAGTTCGAGACCTTGGTGGCCGCCCTCGGCCGTCCGCCCGCGCTGACGCATTTCTCGGCCCGCGTGATGCGCGTCGCCCGCATGATGCAAAACGATGCGACGCGCTATCTGGTAGGCTGCGACTTTATTAACCGCATTCACCTGCCGAAGACGCGGGTTTAGCAGCACGGAATTTATTCCGTTACCTTGCCTTTTTTCAGGTAAACGGAATGAGTTCCGTTCTACGTGACTCTTCCCCGTCGAAACTTTGCAATTCTTCAGATGTGCGGCCGTCGTGCTGGTCAGACGCGGCGCCGGGCGGTATATTGGACGGCATGGTAAACGAGCACCCTACTGTGATTGTGCTGGCGGGTCCGAATGGTTCGGGCAAGACGACCGCCGCGCCAAAACTACTTCGGGATGTGCTCAGCCTGCTCGAGTTCGTCAATGCCGACACGATCGCGCAGGGGCTTGCGGCCTTCGGCCCGGAACTGGTGGCCCTGGAAGCCGGCGCGATCATGCTTTCGCGCCTGCAACAGTTGGCCGATCAACGACGGAATTTCGCCTTTGAGACTACGCTGGCCGCGCGATCACTTGCGCCACGGCTGGCTCGGCTGATCGATGGCGGCTATCAGTTTCATTTGGTCTACTTGTGGTTGCCAAGCCCTGATCTCGCCGTCGCCCGGGTTGCCGATCGTGTTCGCATGGGTGGACACAACGTGCCCGAAGAAACGATCCGGAGACGATATCATGCGGGTCTGCGGAACCTCTTCCGGCTGTATATGCCGCTTGCCGCGGTGTGGCGAATATACGATAATTCGAATGTTGAGGACATGGCATTGATCGCTGAGGGCGAAAAAACGTTGGTATCACATATCGCTGACCAGGGTGCATGGCAGCAAATCTCGCAGAGCAGTGTGCAATGATGAACAAGAATGACATAGACGTTGGTCGTCTGTTTCGCGAAGGAACGGAGATTGACGCCGCGATGAACGCCGCCGTTCGCGAAGCCATTTTGCAGCACAAGCAAAAAGGGCTTCCTTTGGCTGTATGGCGAGATGGGAAGGTCGCCTGGGTTTCGCCGGCCGAAATTGATCTCCGTCCTGATCCCCTTTCAATGCCAGCGACACACGAAGGCTAGGCGATCGTCCTTCCCCCGTCTACCGGCAGGCAGATGCCGGTGACGTAGTCGTTCTCGATGAGAAATACGGCTGCCTGGGCGACGTGCTGCGGCGAGCCGGGCCGCTTGAGCAAAGTGGCCGCCACGGCCCCGGCAACCTCCGGCTGCGTGGCATCTTCCGGCACCATCACGGGACCGGGCAGGATGCAGTTCACTCGCACCCGGGGGTTCCGCCGGGCAAGTTCCACCGCCAGCATGCGGGTCATCGTAGGCAGCGAGCCCTTGCTGATGAAATAGGCCGCGTAGTGCATGCCCGGCCGTTGGCAGGCCCAATCGCCGATCGTCACGATCGTGCCGCCTTCAGGCTGGGCCACCATGATCCGCCCGGCCTGCCGGCAACAGAGAAAGGTGCCCAGAGTGTTGACGTCAAACTGACGGCGGACATCGGCCGCGGTGACTTCTTCCAAGGGCTGCGATTCCCACACGGCCGCCGCGGTCACCAGGGCGTCGAGACGGCCGAAACGATCCATCACCTGCTCGAACAGCCGGGCGACGGCCTGCTCGTCGGCCACGTTGGCGGCAAACGCCGCGGCATCGGTCCCCAGGGCCTGGAACTGCCTCACGGTTTCCAAGGCCGCATCCACGGAATGATGGTAATGCACCGCGATGCGAAAGCCCCGCTCGGCCAACGCCCGGGCCACCGCGTTTCCCACGCGCCGCTTGCCGCTGCCAGTTACTAGTGCCACTTTCAATGCTTCAACTCCGCAAAGTATTCCCAGAGAGCTTCCTTCCAATCCGGCATGGTGGGGCCGCCGAGGCGGTGATAAGCCGTAGTGTCCAACACGCTATAGGCCGGCCGGGGTGCGGGAGCGGCAAATTCGGCCGTGGCGATCGGTTCCACCGGAACGCTGAGGCCCGCCAGACGCACGATCTCGCGGGCGAAGCCGCACCAAGTCGTCTCGCCGCGATTCGTGACGTTGTAAATCCCCCACGGGGCCGGCGTGGCGCCGTTGCTCCCCAGCAAATAGACGATGGCTCGCGCCACGTGCGGCACGTAGCTTGGCGTACATCGCTGATCGTCCACGACCCGCAGCTTCGGTTGCGTTCGCGCCAGTCGCAGGATCGTCTTCACGAAGTTGTGGGCCGTAACATGCGACGGCCGAGCGTAAAGGCCGCAGGTTCGCACGATGAGATGCTTCGACCAGGCGGCGGCCGCCTGCTCGCCCTCGTACTTCGTCACCGCGTAAACGCCCTTGGGCACCGGCGGGTCGTCTTCCCGCCACGGCCTTCCCATTCCCGGGCTCCCGGCGAAGAGGTAATCGGTGCTGATCTGGACCAGCGGGCTATCGACCTCACGGCAGGCTTCGGCCAGCGACTCGACCGCCGTCACGTTCACGGCCCGGCAGTGGGTGGCGTCGGTCTCGGCCGCATCCACTTGCGTGTAGGCCGCACAATGGATCACGGCTCGGGGAGTCAATCGCCGCAAGGTCTCCAGCACGGCGGTACGATCGGTCAGATCGAGCGTATCGATATCCACACCGGTGGCATCTGCCCCCAACAGTCGGCAAAACTCCGCCCCCAATTGCCCCGCGGCGCCTGTTACAAGGATAGTCATGAAGAATGGACCTGATCAAGTGGCCCAAAAGTAGTGACGGGTTGACAACAGACCTGAATATACTGTGAAATGTAGTGCTTTATACCCCATTGTGGCAAGTGGGTCACGTGCCACGCCAGGAGGTTGGAAAATATGAATGTGATGGTTGTCGGAGGCGCGGGTTACATCGGCTCGCATGCGGTGAAAATGCTATTCGAGGCGGGACATCGCGTCGTGGCGGTCGATAACCTCTTTCGCGGCCATCGGCACGCGGTTCATCCCAAGGTTGCCTTTCACCAAGCTGATTTGGCGGAAACCGGGCAGTTGGCCGAGCTTCTGCACGCGTTACGAGGTCGAGTGCGTGATGCATTTTTCGGCATTGGCATACGTGGGCGAGTCGGTGACCGACCCCCTAGCCTACTACGATAATAACACGGCCGGCACGATCAGCCTAATGAAGGCGATGAATTCCGAGGGGGTGAAGCGGCTTGGTTTTCAGCTCGACCTGTGCCACTTACGGCGAGCCCGAGAAGGTGCCGATCGTAGAAACCATGCGACAGTCGCCGATCAGCCCGTATGGCTGGTCGAAATGGTGCGTGGAGCGGATCCTCCGCGACTACTCGGCGGCGAACCCTGACTTTGCCTTCGTGGCCCTGCGATATTTCAACGTGGCCGGTTGTGCCTGTGACGGCAGTTTGGGCGAGGACCATCATCCCGAGACGCACCTCATCCCGGTCATCCTCCAGGCGCTGCTCGGCCAGCGGGAGAAGGTCGTCGTCTTCGGTACCGACTATCCCACGCCCGACGGCACCTGCATCCGCGACTACATCCACGTCGAGGACCTGTGCGAGGCCCATATCGTGGCCATGAACGCCTTGCAGCCGGGCGATGCGCGGTTCTACAACCTGGGCATCGGCCGCGGCTATTCCGTCAAGGAAGTGATCGATTCGGTCGAGCGCGTGACCGGCAAGCGGGTACCGCTGGAATACGGCCCGCGCCGACCCGGCGACCCGGCCGCCTTGTATGCCAGCGCCCAGAAGATCCGCGACGAGCTTGGCTGGCAGGCGCGGCACACGGAAATCGACGACATCGTGGCCACGGCCTGGAATTGGTTCAGGGGGCATCCGCATGGATATGCGGAGTGAACCTCACGCCCACAGGCCTTTGCTTTTTCCCCGGATTGCCTTGCTCGTCAGCCCCAGATTCAGCGACCCGGACGCGGCCTCTTCCTGCCCGCTCATCCCCGTGGTGATCTGCCGGTCAAAGTGTTTCAGCACCGGCTCGGGCAGGAACCGCGTCCGCTGGGCCATTCCGTAGCGATCGCTCGCCCCGGGACGATAGGAGTGGTAGTACCGCAACGGGCAAAGCACGTAGAGCCAGTTCTTCGCCCGCGTCAAGGCCACGTAAAACAACCGTCGCTCTTCTTCCACGCCATCGCTGTCTTTCGTCGCCATGTCGGAAGGGATATTGCCGTCGGCCGCGTGAATCACGTATACGGCATCCCACTCCAGTCCCTTCGCGGAATGGATCGTGCTCAGAACCAGATAATCGTCGTCCAACTGGGGCGGGCCAGCGAAATCCTGCGTCGAGTTGGGCGGGTCGAGGGCCATCTCCATCAGCATCCGTCGCCGACTGCGGTAGCGCCCGGCAATCTGTTCGAGCTGCTCGAGGTCGCGGAGCCGGGGCTGCACATGGTCGTAGTTCGTTTCCAGGATCGGCCCATAGAATTTGCGCACACGGTTGACCTGTGCCGGCAAAGCATCGCCGTTGGCCGCCAGGTCTCGCAAGAGCGCAACCATCTTTGGCCAGAGCTCTGCCGCTCCGGCCGGCGGTTTCCAGGCGGCCCAAACAGAAAAATCGCCGCCGGGGCACCCGGTACTCCGGGTCGCGGCGAGCATAAGGCTCAACTGCCGCGCCTTGGCCGGGCCGACGCCAGGCATCAGCGGCAAGATCCGCGCCGCGGCCACCTCGTCGCGCGGGTTCTCGGCCAAGCGCAGGAAGGCGAGCAGGTCCTTGACGTGGGCCGTTTCCACGAACTTCAGCCCGCCGTATTTATGGAAGGGAATGTGCCGGGCCGTCAGTTCGGCCTCCAACAACATGCTGTGATGCGAGGCCCGGAATAGAACGGCCTGCCGCCTGAGCGCCACGCCCGCCTCGCGATGTTCGAGAATCGTGCGGATGACAAAGTCGGCCTGCTCGACCTCGTCTTCGCAAGTGACCTGCACCGGCCGCTGCCCCTCCTGGCGCACGGACCAGAGATTCTTCGCATAGCGCTCGACCGCCAAAGAGATCACGCCATTGGTGGCCTCCAGGATCGGTTGCGTGCTGCGGTAGTTCTGCTCCAGCCGGATGACTTCCGTGCCCGGATAATGCTTGGGCAAATCCAGGATATTGCGAACCGTGGCCGCGCGGAAGGAATAGATCGACTGCGCATCGTCGCCCACGACCGTAACCCCCCTGCCTTCCGGCGAAAGCTGGTAGACGATTTCAGCCTGCAAGACATTCGTGTCCTGGTACTCATCAACTAGCACGCAATCGAATTGCCCGCGAACGATCGGCCCGGCGGTGGGGTCTTCCAACAGGCCATGCCAATAGAGGAGCAGGTCGTCATAGTCCAGGACGCCGCAGGCTTCCTTGCGATCGACGTAACCGCTGAACAGCCGCTTCAGATCCGCACCCCATTCCAGGCACCAGGGGAAGTGCCGGACGAGGGCGTGTTCGAGCTTCTCGCGGGCGTTGACGCACCGGCTGTAAATGTCCATGCAGGTTCCCTTCTTGGGGAACCGCTGATCAGTCTTGGCCAGGCCCAACTCGGTTCGGACGACGTTCATCAGGTCCTCGGCGTCGGCCCGATCATGGATCGTGAAACCGGGCGGCAGCCCGATGGCCTTGCCGAAGCGGCGGAGCAAGCGTGTGGCGACGGCATGAAAGGTTCCACCCCAAAGGCGGCCGAGGTGAAATCCCCCAAGGGGAAATTGCTGCCGAACCTCACCGGATTGCCCCCCTTCCGGCGACATGTGGCGAAGCAGGTTTTCCACGCGGCGCAACATCTCGGCTGCCGCTCGCCGGGTAAAGGTCAACAACAGGATGCGGCCGGGATCGATACCTCGGGCAATCAACCAGGCGACGCGATGCACAAGCGTGGCGGTCTTGCCGGTGCCGGCGCCGGCCACGATCAGCAGTGGCGAGTCGCCGTGCGTGGCGGCCTCCCGCTGCTGGGGATTCAGCTTTTGCAGAAGATCATCGATCGTAACGGGTTGCGTCATGCGGTGCCCTGGCTTGCTCTGGCGGGCATTATCCCAGTTGGCGGCGCTGCCGACAAGCCCGTTGCACCCGGGTAACTCTAGCGAACGCACCGTTGGTTCCGGTCTTGGGGGCACGAAACCTGACGTTTTTGAGCTAAGACGGCTAACTCCCGGTTGACATTCGCGGCCTGGGATGCCATCCTGAATGTAAGTCTATTGAGAGGCTGTTTCAAAACCCGGCACTCAGGCCGTGGGCCTATGCCACGTACCTGGTTTTCAAACAGCTTCCAATCCCTATTCTCGCAAGGAGCCATCGTATGCGGTTAGATTACTCGTGGTCGTTTCGTTGCTCGGCCTCAATTCTCGCCGGAGTGCTGGCCTTGACGGTGGGGTGCTCCGCGCCGTCCGAAAAGGAAAAGAGTGTGGGGTCCTCCGCTGCCGGCCCAGCCTCCACGTCGTCAACCACGACGGAGAAACCGGCAGAACCGGCAAAACCGTCCGAAACGCTGCCGACTGGTGAGCTTGATTCTGAAGGCATGCCCATTCCAACGCCGCCGGTTCAACCCCCAAGGGCCCGGAGGCCGGCTGTGATTACTAACCCCGCAGTGCCCGACGTGCCCACCGATGAGCCGGTGAAGACTGAACCGGCTAAGCAGGAGCCGGCCAAGACCGAACCTGCGAAGACTGAACCGGAAAAGAAGGAGCCAGCCAAGACCGAGCCAGCCAAGACTGAACCGGAAAAGAAGGACCCTGCGAAGACCGAACCACCCAAGACCGAACCGGCTAAGACCGAACCGGCCAAGAAGGATGCCAAGACCGAGTCCCCCAAGACCGACAAGGGTGACGACCTGACCCCTGCGGCCCCCAAGAAATCCGAGTAGCGATTCCAAGAAAAACCTTTCGGGCGGGCGATGATTCTCTACGGCATTCTCATCGCCTACGTATTCATCGGCTGCCTCTATTGGCTGTGGATGTTCGTCGGCACGGTGCGATTCGTTCGCAACGTGCCGTTGCTTGCGCAGTCCAACGCGCCGCCGCCGCAAACGTGGCCCAAGGTCTCGATCGTCATTCCGGCCTGTAATGAGGCCGCCTCTCTCGAGTCGGCGTTGCGCTCGATCCTGAAGCAAGACTACCCGGAACTGGAAATCATTCTCATCGACGATCGTTCCACCGATGGCACCGCGGCCATCGTCGACCGCATGGCCGCCGACGATCCGCGGATCCTGGCGATTCACGTCGAACAACTCCCCGAAGGCTGGCTGGGCAAAGTTCACGCCTTGTCGCTAGGTACGGCGAAGGCCAGCGGTTCCTGGCTGTTGTTCACCGATGCCGACGTTCATATTGCGCCGGGCGCGCTCCGCCGCGCGATCGCCTACGCCCATCAGACGGTTGACCACCTGGCCGCCATGCCCGATCTCTGGCCAAGCTCGCTGCCGGTCGATGCCACCCTGGCCCTGTTTTGCCGCACATTCATGGTCGCCCTGCGGCTGTGGGCCGTCGCCGATCCGAAATCCGACGCTTTCATCGGCGTCGGGGCCTTTAATCTCGTTCGCCGCAAAGCGTTTCAGGAGACGGAAGGATTTTCCTGGCTGCGGATGGAAGTGGGCGACGACGTGGGCCTGGGCATGATGCTTAAACAGTCCGGGGCCCGTTGCGGCCTGGTTAATGCCCACGGTTTGCTTGGGCTGCATTGGTACCGGACAGTGCGCGAAATCGCCCGCGGTGCGGAGAAGGCCTACGCCTCCGCCGCTCGTTGCAGCCTGGTCCGGGTGCTAGTGCTTTGCATCGCGCTCGTGGCCATGGAGTGGGCGCCGCTGGTCGCCCTGGGATCGTGTGGGATGGGTTTCCAACCTGTCCGGCCAATCCCCGGGCTGCTCTGGCCGGGCATGGCAATGATAGCCGCGGCCGTCGGCAGTTCCGCGATTCTCGCCCGCTGGGCAAAGGGGCGCTTGCTGCCGGCGCTCTGTTTTCCGTTTGCGGCCGTCGTTGCGGCCGGCATCATGCTGCGGAGCGGTTGGCTCGGATATCGTCGTGGCGGGATCGTATGGCGCGGCACGCTTTATCCCAAAGCCCAATTGCTTGCCGGCCGGCGATTGAAGATCCCGTGAAAGCCACCGCACTCCAAAGGCGCTTGCCTAAATGGGCCCTATCCGCTAAAATCCCGGCTCGAACTCAACCCATCGCATCCCCCGTCGAGGAACGATCATCGTGGAACGAACGCTCGTCCTGCTGAAACCCGACTGCGTGCAACGCCGCCTGGCCGGTCGGGTTATCGCCCGCTTGGAAGAAAAAGGGCTGAACCTCATTGCCATGAAGATGATGCGCGTGACGTGCGAGCTGGCCAAACGCCACTATGCCGAACACGTCGCCAAGGACTGGTATCCCAGCCTGGAAGCCTTCATCACGTCGGGCCCCATCGTGGCCCTGATCGTGGAAGGACCCGAGGCGATCCGCGTGGTCCGCGAGATGGTCGGCGCCGACGAATGGCCGCAAGGCCGCTCCCGGCACGATTCGCGGCGATCACGGCATGAGCCGGCAGATGAATCTCATCCACGCCTCCGACGGCCCCGAGGCCGCTCAGCGCGAAACCCAAATCTTCTTCCGCGCGGAAGAACTCTGCGAATTTCGCCTGCGCTCCAACCCTGGCTGCTGGCCGAGGATGAAAGGTTGTAGGGTGGGACAAGGTCGCAGAGGGTTGGTGGGACGCGCGCAAACCGGCCAGACCGCAACCGAAGTCCCACCAACACGCCGGTTTGCTTGTCCCACCCTGCACCGGATTACCGCTTCGGGCGCCATGCGAGGTTATTCAGTTGCGGGGCCTGGCCGGCACGTGTCGCCGCCCGCTCCGCTCGAACACCGCCTTGCCGCCGAGATAGGTCTGCAGCACCTGGATGTCCGCCACTTCCTTCACGGGGCAGGCGAGGAAGTCTCGGTCGAGGACGATGAAATCGGCCAGTTTGCCCGGCTCCAGTGACCCCTTTTCCTTCTCTTCGAACGTCAGCGCGGCGTTCCGAATCGTGTACATCCGCAGGGCATCTTCGCGCGTCAGGCGCTGCTCCGGGTGCAAGGGCTGGTCGGTCCAGCGCGGCTGCCGCAAGAGCATGGTCGACATGCCAAGGAACGGGTCGTAGGGATTGATCCCACGGCGGCGGCCGATTTTTTGCATGTGGTCCGAGCCGCCGCCGCACATGACCCCTTTCTCCAAAAGCGTCTTATACGGGTGGAACCAGGTCAACCGCTCGTCGCCGAACTGTGTGCGGAGCGTGGCGCCGTCGAGGTACAGCCAGGCGGGCTGCACGTCGATGGCCATGCCGATTTGCCGCATCCTTTCGATCGCATCGGCAGTCATGAAGCTCCCGTGCGCAATGCAGGGCCGCAAGGGGCCCACGGGAAAGTCGCGGTTCACTCTCTGGCAGGCGTCGACCATGGCGGTGACCGCGCCGTCCCCCTGGCAGTGCGCCGCCAACTGCAAGCCGCGGCTGAGCGTTGCCCGCGCGATCCGGTAAAGCCGCTCCGGCTCGACGAACAAGATACCCCGGTATTGCGGATCCGTGATCGAATAGATCTTGCTTACACCCCAGGGCTTGAGCATGTAGGCGCTGCCGGTGAGCATCCCGCCGTCGATATAAATCTTTACGCCGTGCAACCAGAGCATATTGTTGCGCTGGAATAGCGGGCTGCGCACGGCAGCGTCGAGGCGGGCCTCGATTTTCTCCAACGGCATCTGCACGTCCACGGCGTAAGTGAGGTACACGCGGCAGGTCAGCCCGCTGCCGTCGCGCAGGGCGCGGATCACGTCGATTTGTGCATCGGTCGTATCGCGGTCAGTGACGCTCGTCAGGCCGACCTCGTTGTACGCGGCCAGGAGTTGCTTGACCCGCCTTGCCTGGTCCTCCGCGGTGGGCGTTTTTTCCGCCGGGCGATACTTCAGCAGCCGACTGCAGCGTCGCAGAACGCCCGTCGGCTCGCCGCTAACCTCATCGCGCTCGATGCGGCCGGGCTGGCCGTCAGTGATGCGAAAAGTCTTGTCGATGCCGCAGAGTTTCAGGGCCATCGAGTTGAGCACGGCATCGGGCCCGGTGGAAAAGACGGCGGGATTGCGCGGCGCCGCCTCATCGAGCTCGGCACGGGTCGGATACCGCCGCTCCCGCAGCCGCGTGATGAAAACCTGGGACAAGTCGATCCACTCGCCAGGCCGCACCGCCGACGCGCGCTGCCGGTAGAACCGCAGCACATCGGCGATCGTTTCCATGGGGGGAACCTCATGATCGAATTCGTACATCGCGGCCGATACGATATGCAGATGAGAGTCGATGAGCCCTGGCAGTACGGTTTTTCCGCCCAGGTCGATCTGCCGTGTTTTTGGCCCCGCCAGCTCGAGCATCTTGGCGCTCTGGCCAACGGCGAGAACGCGATCGCCGCGGACAGCCAGCGCCTCGATGATGCGGAAATCGGGATCGACGGTCACGATTTTGCCATGGTGCAGGATCAGGTCGGCCGCTGGCGCTGGCGGCTGCTCGGCCGCAGCGGAAGCAGCAGCAACGAACCCCAGCAGGGCCATCAAGGCTTGGCGGAAAAGATACATGGCGTACTCCCAAATCTCTGTTTGCCTTTTGGATGTCGCCCGGACTCGCTCCGCGCGACGATCTCTCCCCAGTTTAGCCCGTTGCTATCTGGAATTCCAAGGGCCTTTGCAAACTTGCCGGCGCGACTCGACCGAAGTCCGCGCGTTTACGATGAACGACTTCGCCGTTTCCTTGCGATCCGCGTCTCATGCAAGAACTAAATTCTGAAAAGTGCATCGGGACGCGTTTTCCGACCTCACGAAGCCGCATAGCCACCCACCCAGACGTGGTGTGGTGGTTGAGCTCGCTAATGTCGGAAAACGTGTCCTTGTGCACGTTTTGGAATTTAGTTCTTGCAGGGTGGCCGGTTGTTTCGGATCGCACCGGAGTAGCACCTCAGGGGAACTGCACATCATAGTAGGCCGCTTTGTTGCGGCCGTCCAACGGCACGACCGTGGCACCGCCTTCGACGGTCGCCCGAACCTCAGCCGTCTTGTACCCGTAGGGCGAAAGGGCCGTGACGGTACACGGCCCGTTGCGGGCCAGGCGGACCGTCCCCCGCACGCCTTCTAGGAGCACCGGCGGCTTGCCGATGGCGATCAGCCGCTGGCCGCCCCGGCTGTAGGCCATGTCGGTGTTCCGCGAACGTCCCACGGCGGTGATCAGGATGTGCCGGCTCTCCTTCAACGGCTTGCCGTCCCAACTTGCCACCAGAATCGATGCGCAGCGGTTGGAACTGCTGATCTGGCAATCGGCCAGCTTGACCGGCGCCTCGGCCAGGAAGCCCACGGCGGCCTGCATCCGCGGTGTGTTGGCCGTGAGATAGCCCCGGCCGTAGTTCCAGTAGAGCTCGCCCGTGACGGAGCGGATCTCCTTCTTCTGCATGTCGAGGTAGGGGCCCAGGTCGATGGAGAAATCGGCCTCCTCGGTCTTGCCGAACTGGACCCCCGTCTTGCCCACCGCCGCCGCGTAGTAGCTGGCCAAGCTGCGGGCATTGATCCCCTGTTCGGCCGACATCTCATAAGGCCCCGAGATATCGACCTTGATGGCCACGTCCTTCAGCGCCTGGGCGCTGAAGGTTCTCGCTTCCGAGAAGTTGCGGGCGAAGACCAGCGGCCCCTCGCGGACGTCGCCCCGGCGGATCGCCTGGGCCAGGGCCGGATACTGGCAGAGGGTCGAGGGCTCATTGACGGGCCACATCCACTTGAGGAAACCGGCAAAACCGCCGCCGCTGCCGTCCAAGGCGAAATGGATCGGCACGTCCCAGCCGTTGAGACACTGCCCGTAGAACGTCATGATCGGCGGGGCCTCCAACCGCCATTGGTTGGGCAGGACGTTGGCCCACTCGGAAATGCCGTAGGGCATGCCCAGCACGCGCCTCCATGCCGAGCTTGAGGATGTGCTTCGGCTCGTTGAGCGCGGCTTCGTGGTTGAACGCCATCCCTTGCAGAATCTGCCAGCCGCCCGGACCGCCGCCATAGTAGTGATGGCGGTCGATGTAGTCCATGCCCGGCACGTTGGAGTAGAGCTCGGGGTAGAACGCGGCGCCGACGCCGAACCAGCCCGTGCCGCAAATCGGTTGCCGCACGCCGGCGGCGCGGAGGGAATCCTTGGTCTTCTGGAAGTAGCCGTTGTTCAGCGCGAAGTAGAATCGCAATTGGTCGCGGGCCCGCGGCGCCTGCTGCGGTTTGACCTTGTTGAAGCTCCAGATGTTCAAGCGCTTGACCGTGGCGTCGGCCAGCCGCTCGTCGCCCTTGAGGTCGTCGCCCCAGGCAGCGGCCAGCTTGCCTTGCGAACCGTACTTGCCCAACAGCCAGCCGTTCCACAGGCGGTCGAGCTGCTTCGCATAGTAGGGCGCGATGCCGTCGATGGTGTAGAAGAAAACGCCGTCTTCATTCGTGACTTCGATCTGCGCGACGGCGGGGTCCTCGCCATACATCTTGTTGCCCCGGTACGGATTGCGATGGGTCATAATGGCCCTTTCCAGGGCGATATTGGCCTGCATCACTTTGTCGTCGAAGAAGGTAATGCCCGCCGAATCCAACACCGGCGCTTCGCCCGGCTGGGGCCGGCGATTGGCCTTCTTGTCGGCATAGGCGACCGATTTCGTCGAAGGCCTCCGCGCCGTCGCCCTTTTTCAGCTTGCGATACCAGAGCATGCTGGGTCGGCTGTAGATGCCGTGCTTGGCCAACTCGGCGATGAAATAATCGACCTGGTCCATCACCGCCGCGTTGAGATGCCCGCTGTCCGGCTGGCTCCAATCCACCGCGGAGCCCTGCTCCGGGCCGGTCACCAGGTGCCCGATCCGCACCAGGTTGAAGCCGTACTTGGCCAGCCAGCGGGCCATGTATTCCGATTCTTTCTTGTCGTGCGGGGTGCCCTGCATCGTAGCCACCAGGCGGACCGCCGCGCCGTCCTCGAAGGCCCAGCGGCCGTCAACGGTCTTCATGAACCCGTGCTTGCCCGCTGGAGCGTCGAGCGAGCCCGACTGGTCGATCGGCGTGGGCAGGAACTTGTCGGCCAGCACCTCGACCGGGAACCACTGCGATGGATCCAAGGTCGGCAGGTCACTCTGCAAGTACTCGGGCGCGGGGATGTCTTTCGGGTCGGGCAGGCGCACGGGTTTGTCCGAGGCCGTGATCGCCGCCACCACCACGATCCCGTCGCCGTTGAGGCTTTTCAGCTCGATGTCGCGGATGATTTTGTCCGGCTGCGGGTTGTCCCAACCGAAGACAAGCATTCCTACGTCGTCGGTTTGGGCGTTGGGCACGTGGATCGCCGCGCGGTACTTGGCCCCGTGCGTTGGCCACCACCAGTTCATGATCTCCTCCTTGTCACGGATGGGGATCTCCGCCGTGCCGCCGTCGGCATAATGGACGAAGTAGGTCGCCATGTGGCCGCCGGACCATGCCGCGGCGTGGAGGAAGTACAAGCTGCGGGCCTTTCCGCCCAGGCGGGCCGTGGCCGACAGCGGACCGGCGGGAAACTTTTTCGAGCCCAGCGTGAGCACGGCCTTGCCGCCGTTGCGGGCCGGATCGATCAGCTCGAACGGAATGCCCAGGAGCTGCCGCGTTCCGACGCTGATCTGCCGCATGTCGTTGTCGCCCTGGTCGGTCCAGCCGCCCCGGCCATCGCCCCAGACCTCGTCGCGCCAGTCCATGTTCACAATGGGCTTGAGGTCGAGTACCTGGAAGCCGCCGTCGGCCCTCGCCTGGCCGGCCATCGGGCCCATCATCACCACTGCCAACAATCCAAAAAACGCGTAGCGTGCCATCATTTTCATGCTCCAGAATATGCCGGGGGAAGCGAACGTAAGTCTTGCCATAGTAACAAGGCGCTGCGTGACTTTCCAGCACACGAGCCGGGAGGAAATGGCCCCATGGGATGACGGCGGGCCAACCTCTTGCTTTTAGTTTCTGGCAGGAGTAATGTAGCAAGCGGGCCACCAAAAGGAGAAATCTTATGTTGTTTCGTCTTTCCACCCGGATAGCCATTTTCGCTGCCTGCATTCTCTGCTTCGGGCTGGGGCCAGGCATCGCCCAAACCGGCGACGAGATCGACTGGAACCGAGCCCGGCAAATTCACCAGAAGTTCGTCCGCGGCGAAAAACTTACCGCGGACGAACAGGCGTATCACGACCGGGCCGCGAAGGCGCTGCAGGCCAGGTCCAAGCAGGAGAAGCAGTCGCCGCCGGCCAAGCCGCCCGTCGGGCTGACGCCCTTGACCGACATGACCGTCGAGGACCGCTACAAAGGTCAAGATGGCGGACTGTATGGCAACGGCAAGAACGAACCGCCCGAAAAGCATCTTCTAGCGGCGCGAGAACAGGCCAAGCTGATCCGGCCGCTCCATAGCGATGGCAAGCCCGCTGATGACGGCAAGATCGTTCTGATCTCGGTCGGCATGTCAAACACGACCCAGGAGTTCTCCTCGTTCATTCGGCTCGCCAAGGCCGATCCCGACAAGTCTCCGCAGCTCGTCATCGTCGATGGGGCACAAGGCGGCCAGACGGCGAACGTCTGGGCCAACCCCGGGGCTCGAAATCCTTGGAAAGTGCTCGCCCAGCGACTCCAGCAGGCAGGCGTCAGCGCCCAGCAAGTGCAAGCGGCTTGGATCAAACAGGCCATTCCCGCTCCCGAGTATCTCGGCGATTTCCCCAAGCACGCCGAGGTATTGAAGGGCCATATCGTCGGGCTTCTGAAGCAACTGAAAGAGAGATTCCCCAACGTTCGCATCGCCTATCTCTCCAGCCGCATCTACGCCGGATATGCGACCACGCACTTGAATCCCGAACCTTATGCCTACGAATCGGCGTTCGTGGTCCGCTGGCTGATCGAGGACCAGATCAAAGGGGAGTCGGGTTCGTCGAAGTCGCCGCTTTTGCTCTGGGGGCCGTACCTTTGGGCCGATGGGGAGAAGGGTCGAAAGACGGACGATCTGGTATGGAAACCCGAAGACCTGGGGCCGGATGGCACGCACCCCAGCGACAGAGGACGACGCAAGGTGGCCGAGTTGCTGTTGCGATTTATGAAGACCGATCCCACGGCGAAGGTGTGGTTTACGAAGAGCGAGTGAAGATGTCCCGATCCGACCTCATTGACCAAACCGCCAACCACGCTAGAACCGTCTTATCCGGCGACGGCACCGGCCATGACTGGTGGCATGTTTGCCGGGTCTGGAAAATGGCCCGGCGCATCGGTCAGGCCGAGACGGCCGATCTGCTGGTTGTGGAACTGGCCGCCCTGCTGCACGACATTGCCGACTGGAAGTTGCACGCTGGCGATGTCTCGGTCGGTCCGAGAATGGCGAAAAATTGGCTCGCTTCCCTGGACCTGGACCCCGGCATTACGGAACACGTCTGCCGGATCATCGCCGGGATTTCCTTCAAGGGCGCAGCCGTCGAGCAGCCCGCGCTCTCGTTGGAAGGAAGAGTGGTGCAGGACGCCGATCGCCTGGATGCGCTGGGGGCCATCGGCATTGCCAGGGCATTTGCCTACGGCGGAGCCAAAGGGCGGGCGATTCATGACCCAGCGGCCAAACCCAGCGAACATCGCACTGCCGAGGCATATTTGAAGGGCGGCGCCGTCATCAATCACTTTTACGAAAAGCTGCTGTTGTTGAAGGACCGCATGAACACGGCGACCGGCCGGGCGATGGCCGAAACCCGACACGCGGTCATGGAAGATTATCTACGGCGGTTTTATAAGGAATGGGAGGGAGATGTCTGAAGGCCGTGATACAGGCGCGTTCGCCCTGGAATTCGGGGATGTTGGCGAGGGCTCTCCGGCAACCGTTACAATACGGTCAGCCACGATAAAATGGCACGCCCCCCTTGCTATTGCCACCGCGAACGGTATCTTGTTTTTCTGGACAACTTATCCCCTAACCTGGAAGCAAAAGCTATGAATAAAGAAGAAATCTTGAAAAAACTCGCTGCCGGCGACCTTGAAGTGGAGGCGGCTTCCAAAATGCTTGCGGAACTCGAACAACCTAAGCGGGGTTCGCTGTACTGCAAAGTCAGCGAGAAGGGGGCGGTCAGCGTCTACGGCCTGCAACGCATGCCGGTCACCCTCTACGTGGAGCAGTGGGAGCGACTCCTCGGCTTTGCCGACGAGATCAAGGAGTTCCTCAAGGAAAACGACAGCAAGTTGAAGCGGAAAGAGAAATAAGGTCTAGAAAGGAATGCAGACCGTCTTCATCATCCTTGGTGGCCAAAAATGATGCGTGTCAATATCCACTCCATCAAGCTGGGCGTCGATCGCTGCTACGTCATTCAGGGCGAAGGGACGATCATGATCGACGCCGGAGGCCCTCGTCAGGCGGCACGCTTTCGAAAGGCGCTGGAAGTTCTGACCATCGACCCCCACAGCATTCGTCTGATCGTCATCACACACGGACACTGGGATCATATCGGATCGGCCAAGGAGATCCAGGCGATGACCGGCGCAAGATCGCCATGCACCATCGGGAGACGGATTGGCTGGAAAAGTCACTGATCGTGCTTTCTCCCGCCGTGACCGTCTGGGGCCAAATTTTCAGGGCGATCATGACCCCCTTCCTGCCCCTCGTCCATTTCCCGGCAGCCGACGTGAATGTGCTTCTGGGCAACGAAGGAATGTCTCTGGGCGGGTACGGGATTGGCGGCAAGATCATCTACACTCCCGGTCATTCGATCGGTTCGGTAAGCGTTTTGCTGGACAGCGGCGATGCCTTCGTGGGGGATTTGGCGATGAACGAGTTCCCCCTTCGCCTCCGTCCGGGCCTGCCGATTTTCGCTGAAGATGTCGAAAAGGTTGAGGCGAGTTGGAGACGGCTCTTGGACGAAGGGGCGAAGACCGTCTATCCGGCCCACGGGAAGCCATTTGCTGCGGACGTCATGCGGGCGAAGGTGCTAGGAAAAGAGAAACCTGGAAAGAACTAAGGGAAAAGTCACTATGAACGGCAGCAACTCGCAGGCCGCTTTATGCAGCCGTAGCATGCTGTGCATCTTTGCCATATAGACGCGACTGTTCTGTCGTAACACGGTAGGTGATGAACTGATCCCAGAGGTCGTTGAGGTAGATGGCTCGCAGCGAGAGGATTGCTTGAGCCCCTTCCAACTCCCAACGCATCCCGGCGCACTCCATGCGGTCCTTCACCAGGTGCTTGCAGGCGCCTTCCGCCACGCCACTGGCAATCGGGTAGCCTGCCGCCAAGTATTCGTCATAGCGCATGTGTTCCTGGTTGTTTTCATAGTACGTAATCGCGGACTCCACGGTGGTCTTGTTCGCCCCCTTCAGCTTGTAGGCCTTCACCAAGGGACGGAGGTTGCGCAGCACGTAACCGACCTTGCCTTGCAGCAGCATGCGCAGATGATGCGTCACGAATTCTCCCGCCTCCGCACTCTCCTCCGCATACAGGCAATGGGCCACCTCCCAGAGCCGTTTCAACGCGTGGAACAGGTCCAGAATCCATATGGCCTCGGGAAACCATTCTGCCGCCAACTTCCACAACTGGCGTTCCCCATCCATGACACAGATGCACGGCTTCTTGTTTGCCGGGTCCCGCCGACAACACTCCATAAGAATCTCGAAGAACAACATCGGTGCGGCGGCCAACACCTCCCCTTCCTTAAACCGGGTCATCTCTGCCCACACATGCTTGTGTTGCGGTTCGGGCCGCTCCCGGGCACGCTTTCGCCGACGCACCTCGTCGATCACGTCTTCGGCAGTACGAGGGAAGCGGGCTTGGGTGTAAACCGATCCCACATACGCCATCTGTTTTTTCCCGGGGCGCTCCCCGCTGCTTTTCTCTTGCCCCGCCAAACGCTCGACCGGAGGCGAAGAAGGCGCCTCTTCCTCGACAGCCGTGATTCCTGCCGTTTCCGCGCCTGCGGCATTTCCTCCCTTTTCTCCCACCCCAGCTTCAGACTCTGCTCGCAACCGCGCCGCCAACGTCCGCCGCATGGGCACACCCTTGCCATCGGCCGTTATCACCAGCAGTTCCTCCTCTTCTTCGGCAGGAGGAACCGCTTCGCCGCGAAAGTCGTCCACGTACTGCGACATCTCGCGACTCATGTGCTCCGCCGTGCGAACACTCACCGTGGTCCCCAACCAGGCACGGAGCGACTCCACCGATCCCCCAAAGGCGTCCTGGATGCACAACCGCTGCAACCAGTCCTCCAGAACATAGGAATTCTCTCCAGCGGGCAATCCCAAGGTTGCGTCCAGGGGCGACCATCCAATCGCTTGGCCTTCCCGAGTCCCGTAGACTCGGCGGCCGATCAGCAATTCCCCGAAAATCGACAAGTACCGCTTCTCATGCGGCTCGGGCAGGCGCGCGCAACGTCTCCCCTTCCCGTTCTACGGTCTCTCCCCGATCCCCATCCCCATGGGCCTCCACGAAGGACCGTAAAAACTCCAGGCACATGGTCATAGCTCGCGGAAACATCCCGCGTTCCACTTCGTCGAGGCGTCGCCCTTCGCTCAGCGCTTGCTTCAAAAACTCGTGCATCCGCTCAAATTGCTCTTGGGCCTTGAAAATATCCAGTTCTTTTGTTGAAATCATAGTTGGACCTCTGCTAGCAGAATTTGTGGAAACATGAATTACTCACCTGTTAGCATGAGGTCTTTTTCTTCTGCTATCAAGCCCTCCTCCCCCGCCGTAAGTCCTTGTCCTACAATGCTCTTAGCGCTAGAGGAAGGCGAGTCACTGCCCTATGAACTCGTTGAAAAGCAGCAACCTGTTGTACATTGCAGTCACGGCGTTGGCGATGTTCGTCCTGCCCGCATCGGGTGCCGTCGCCGCAGCGGAGGAGACGGCCACAGCGGGACCAGCCGGTGTTTTGGACCTGGAACTCCGCAGCCGGAGCGAGACAGTCAAGGGGAGCGGCCACGTGCAGGTGGTGAGCAAGACATGCCAATGGGACCCGAAGCAGACCGCCATCATCATTTGCGATATGTGGAACATGCACCACTGCGCCGCCGCCGAGCGGCGCACCGGCGAACTGGCCGCGCCGATGAACGAGGTCGTCAAAGCTGCGAGGGCCAAGGGCGTATTCATCATCCACTGCCCTAGCGATTGCATGAAGTTCTACCAAGGCGCGCCGCAGCGCAAGCGAGCGCAGGAGGCGCCGCTGGCCAAGGCCCCCGTGCCGTTCAAGTGGAACAATGAGGACCGTGCCCGCGAACCGGCCCTGCCGGTCACCCCCGGTTGCTCCTGCGATACCCCGCAGCCTTGTAATACCGGCCGGCAATGGACCAAGGAACACGACGCCATCGAGATCGCCGCGGAGGACGCGATCAGCGACAACGGCCAGGAAATCTACAATCTGCTTCAGGCCCGGCGGATCGACAACGTCATCATCATGGGCGTGCATACGAACGTCTGCGTACTGGGGCGGCCGTTCGGCATCCGGCAGATGGTCTACCTGGGCAAGAACGTGGTGCTCTGCCGCGACCTGACCGACACGTACCACCGCGATCCGGGCCGGCACTTCCAAGGACTCGAGCAGGTCATCGAGCACGTGGAGCGCTATTGGTGCCCGACAATCACCAGCGCATCGCTCACGGGCAAGCCGCCGTTCCGCTTCGTGGCGGACCAGCCGGGCGGCGCGAAGCCCGCAGCGAGCAGCAATAAGTAGTTTCCATCTGAGATCCACCGTGGCCCAGTATTCGGAAGAACCGTGAGCCACCTCGCAGATTGCCTGATGTTCGCTCACGGCGTTGTCTTCTTGATGATTTTGCCCGTCTCGTTGCCTTCCAGCTTTCCATCTGCATATCTTCGGATGTAGTCAAAGACATTCGCTTCGGATACCCGTGGCCGGTTGCGATTGCCCTGCTGCCATGACTTTGTGACGGCCGCGTGAAGGCATGCCACCCAAATCGGGAAGTTATTCTTCGGCCGATCCTTATCCGCTTCGACTCTCTCCTTCTCGCGGACAATTCCGTCGCGGCGTTGTCTTTTCCGGTGGGCAGAGGTTACAATAGCCGTTTCCATTGCTCGCGACTCGAAGAACCTATCCGAAAGCCCTGAGATGAAGAACCTATCCGAAAGCCCTGAGATGAAGCCGGATCGTGCCGGGTCCAAGCCGGTTCTCGGATAGGTTCTAAGGAGAAAAGACCCGTGTCAAAGAAGCTTCAAGTGCAGAAAATTGTGTTGGGTTTAACACTCGTGGTGTTGGGCCCGCTCGGCGCGCGGTTGTCCGCCAAGGACGCCACGGAGGTGGGGATCGTCAGCCACGTCAAGGTGCTATCCGACAAAGTCGAGGACGTTTCCAGCCCCGAGGCCTGGAAAAAGTCGTACATCACCGCCGGCATGAGCGATCAGGAAAAAGTGCTGGCCATCTGGCGCACGGTAGTCAAGTATCGCCACCAGATCGATCCTCCCGATGAGTATCTACAGGAAAACGCGCACAACGTCTTCAAGACGATTCACGTCTACGGCTACGGCCAATGTTGTTGCGCATCCAGTCACGTCGAGACGCTGGCCCGTTATTTGGGGTTGGAGGCCCGCGGCTGGGCAATCACCGCCCACAGCGTTCCCGAAGTGAAGTACGACAACTCCTGGCACACGGTCGACGGTTCGCTGATGAACTATTTCCTCAATCCGGACGGCAAGATCGCTTCGGTGGCCGAAATCAAGCAGGCGGTTCTGGAATGGCACGCGCAGCACCCGGGCTATCGCGGCAATGACGGCAAGCTCCGCCAGTTCGCCGCCAACGGCGGTTGGCAGAAAGGGCCCGCCCTGCTGGCGTCGACCGGAGCGCAGTTCTGGGACGCCAACGGCATCAACATGGCCGGCTGGCACGGCTGGCCCTCGACCATGCAGGAGTACGATTGCAAGGAGTTCCCCTACGACTACGGCGGATCGATGGGCTACGAATTGAACGTGCAGTTGCGAATGGGCGAGCGGCTGACGCGGAACTGGTTCAACCATGGGCTGCACGTCAACCAGTTGGAAGGCGCCGGCGACCATCCGCTGGCGAAAGACGTGGCGCCATTGGGGATGTGCCGCAAGTTCGGCGACGTCGCGCCCGGACGGATCGGCAACGGCACGCTGGAGTACGATGTCCCGCTGGCCAGCGGGGAGTTTCGCTACGGCGCCCTGTCGGCCGAAAACCTCGCCACCCGCGCAGAAGACGCTTCTTCCCCCGCGGCCGTGCACGTCCAAGACCCGGCCAGACCCGGCGTGCTGGTTCTCGACATGCCCTGCAGTTACGTTTACTTGAGCGGTCGCGTGAAATTGCAGCCGGTGGTCGGTCCGGGCGGATCGATCGTCGTCGGCTTCAGCGACAACCATGGCCTGGATTGGAACGAGATCGCCCGCATCACCGATTCCGGGCCCAGCAACTCGACCTGAAGCGGCAATGTTATCGCCGCTACGATTATCGCCTCAAGTTCCAATTCCTGGGCAAGGGCACCGGGCTGGACGCCCTGGCCATCTACCACGATATCCAGCATTCGCAGGCCCCTTTGCCGGCCTTACTGCCGGGCGAGAACAAGATCAGCTTCTCGGCCGGGCCGTACGAGGGAAGCATTACGCTCGAAGCGCTACGTCCGTCCGCTACCGCGACAAGGGGCGGAATCTGTTCTACAAGGCGTTCCATCCGGTCATGACCGGCAACATGCGGACGGACGGCATTCGGCCCGAGACCCAGGGAGCCATTACCTTTCCCATCGCCACGCCTGGCGAAATCACGCGGCTGCGCATGAACGCCTTTTGGCGGGCCCGTGATAAGCGGGACGGCTACGAGGTCGAGCTTTCCTTCGACGGCGGCAAGCACTTCCGGCAAGTGGCGAAGTTGGGCGGACCGACTGCCGGTACGAGCCGCTACTTCACGTTCGCCGACATCCCGCCCGGACGGAACGAGGTCCAGTTGCGACTCATCGGCCACCAGGTCAACACGGCCATGCTCTTCGGGCTGCGCATCGACGCAGACTACAAGCAGCCCCACGGCGGCTTCCGCCCGGTGAAGATTACATATTCCTGGGAGGAGGACGGCAAACCACAAACAACCGCGCATGTGGCCACCCGGCCCGAGGAGAGCTACACGATTCATGTCGGGCAGAAGGCGGTGGTCAAGAGCTTCAGCGTCGAGTTGGCCCGTTGAGCGTCATAGATCGGTCCACGTCTTTCACTTGGATCGTTCCCATCGCGTACCATCCTTTGGGATCCGCGCCGGCAATGGCCAGTTTGACTTTCGGCTCGACGGTTTGCTCGCCCACAATGCCGATCGCCAGGTCGTACTGTCCGGCGGGCAGGTCTGCCGGAAGGGCAATCGCGCCCTCACAGAGGTTGTCGCCGGGCAGCCAGGTGCGAATATCGGCGGCGGCGACGAGGACGGCACTGTGCTCACGACCGCGAAGGCGAAAGGCCAATCGGAAGGGACGATAGCACGGGGCGACCCCTTTGTTCTCCCACCACGTCGCGAACTCGAACTTCGCCGCCGCTCTCACGCTCGCCGGGTAGGTGCACTTGCGGAGCACGAAGCGGTAGCCCATCCGTTTCAACCAACGGTCCACCTGCGGCTGCCACTCCTTGGGAACCGCGGAAGACTTGGCGTTGAAGGAGGAGATGTGCCATTTGAGCGATTGATCGATGATGTAATCGACGTCCCAGCCCATGTCCTTCCAGTGTTGCATTACCCAGCAGACTTCCAGGCTCACGGGCGCCTTCTGCCAGGCGTCTTGCATGCCGCAACGGATGATGCCTTGAGGGTAGGCGTCGTACATGTGGCACCAGGTCTTGCTGAAGCCGCCCAGGTCGCCGAGGCAGTCCACGCGCCAGCCGACGTTCCGCTTCGATAGGGCATACTTGGTGCTTTGCGCATCGCTCAGTTGCACGAGGAGGTTGGTTTTCAGGAAGGCATCGAGGTAGCAGTCAACCAGCGTCGCGGCGGTTTGCCGCGACAGACGCTCGGCGCCTTGCCCTTCGCCGCACGACCCGACGAGGGAGGCATCGACGCTCTCCAGCAGCGGATGGCCGTCGTAGCGCTTCCCCAACGCGCGGATCAAGCCCCCGAAATACCGGGCGTAGCGTGGGTCTTCGGGGTCGATCGTCCAAGTGGGCTCCGGCAGATTCCGTTTGCGACCGACCATTGCGCGGTACCACGGCGGCACGTCGACGCCGCCTTGGTACGGTGCGATGCGCAGCAGGAGCGTTTGCCGGCGCTGGTCCGCCGTTTGTAGGGCCTTGTCAATCAGGTCCCAACGGTACTGGCCCGGCGCCGGTTCGAGGAATTGCCAGCAAATGCGGAAGTAGGCCAGAGAGGTCGGCGGGTAGCCGTCGGTCTGCAGTTTGCCCGTGAACGGTTGGTAGACGATGGGGAGACCCTCCGTCCATGCCTTGCCCTCGTTCAGCTTGTCGCCGTTGAATCGTTGGAAAGTCATGAAGCCAATGCCAGGATTGACCAAGACGTCGTCGATCTCCTTGGGGCCAACGACGATCGTTTCCTGCCCAAGCGAGGTCATCACCAACAAAGCGAGCAAGGCGAACAGAGACACCAAGATCCTGGAAATCAACGGACGCATGCTTGTTCCTCGGGGGAAATGGATCAGTTCTTCTCGGCTTCGACCGCCATTATAGACGGGCACGGAGCGGGGAACCAGGACCACTTCCAAGAAGAGTCTGGTCTGGTACAATACATGGGCCGAGGTGACACAGGCCGGGAAGAAGCCGTGCGGGGAGTGCCGGCCGTGAGCCTGGCATGTAGATTTCTGAAGAGAAAATCAACTGGAGAAGACTCATGGTAGCGCGATGGAAAAAGGTGGCCTGCTTGACTGTGGTAATGTCGATCCTGGGTGGCTGGGCGAAAGCCGTCGAACCGGACGCGGTGGTTCCCTTGTGGCCTGGCGACGGTTTGCCGCCCGGCGCGAAGGTTCAGAACCCTCAGAACCAGAATCCCGATGCCCAAGGCCTGATTCGCCGCATGGACAAACCGGAACTGCGGATCTTTCTTCCGCCAGCGGATCGGGCTACCGGCACGGCGGTGATCATCTGCCCGGGCGGTGGCTACGGATTGCTGGACTACAAGGCGCACGTCGCCGAATTTGTCGCGGACTACCAGCAGCAAGGCATTGCCGTGATCGCCCTGCTCTACAAGGTTCCCACGAACGCCGATTTGGCTTTGACGGAGGGGCGGCGCGCGATCCGACTGGTCCGCAGCCATGCCCGGCAATGGAAGCTCGACCCGCAGAAGATCGGCATGCAGGGTTACTCGGCAGGTGGGCACCTGTTAGTGAACCTGATTTCCCATGCCGACGATGGAGACCCTCAAGCCAAGGACCCCTTGGACCGGCTGGGCTGCCGCCCGAACTTCGTCGTGCTGATGTGCCCTTGGAATCTCTGGACGGTGGACAAGTATTCGTTGAAGGCGCCGTTGCCCCCGGTATTCCTGGCTTGCGCCGCCGATGACAAGCTGTCGATCAATTTCTCCGACCCCTTGGCAGCGCGGTTGAAGGAACTTCAAGTACCCGTTCTGTACCGGAGAGTCGCGGGCGGTGGACACAGCGCGTTCCACCGGCCTTCTGTCTCAGGCAAGTGGATGGAACAGCTCGTGCCTTGGTTGAAGCAGCAGGGATTTGCGGTTCGACCTTGACGCTCCTCCTCGTTGACGCAAGGCGTGCTTACGCCAATAATCGTGGGAGGCGGAACCTGCCGTCTTCGATCTTTGGTTGACTCCGCACTGTGCATTCCCGTAAACTTAAGAACCTGCGTGAGAGCCGTCGTCGGCTCGCGGTAGCCCCAGCCTCAACCTGTTCTCGGACAGGTTCTGCGTTCATGTACCACACTACACCGCTCCTGATGCCTATGAAACACATGCCTGTCCTCGCCTTACTGGCAACCGTCCTCGTCCTTGGTCCAACCGCACAATCCGCCGAACTGGTTGTCACCAACCCGTCAGAGGGTTCGGTCATCACGGGTGCCGTCATTTTCACGGCATCGCTGAAGGATTTGCCGGACGTTGTCGCCGTCGATTGGCGGTTGAATGGCCGGTCGATTTCGGGCAGTCTGATGACCCCACCTGCTTTCGCATGTCCTTGGCATCCGGCTGAAGTCTTCAACGGCCCGATGACACTGCAGGCCGTGGGCTGTGACGCCAGCGGCAGAAGGATCATCTCCAGTCCGGTGATGCATTTCTCCACCGCATTGGGGCCGGGCGGTATGAAGCTCGATGCGCCCGAAGACTTGACGAAACCACTCTCCGGCATCGTGCGTTTTACCGCCACCGCCCTTCGCCCGCTCACCGCCAGCGAGCGCAAGGAGCGCGAAGAAGACCCCAAGTTCGACAAATCGCAGATGGGCAAGACGGTGGAATGCCTGCAATTCTTCGTCGATGGTCAAGGTGAACTGCGGGAATTCGGGAAACCCACCTGTACCCTCGAGTTGGATACCACCCGTTTGCCAAACGGTCTCCATGAATTGCAGGTCAGCGCCTATGGCTGGCTCAAAGGTGTCCCGCCGGTTGGTATGCTGCAGACGACCTTCAGCACGGACAACGGGCATGCGCCGATGGCGCTGCTCCCTCACTGGCAAGACCTGTACCTGCAACCGGGCGAGACGGCCGACCTGGCGCCGCGTCTGGCCTTCACCGACGAGAAAATCGAGCCCCTGAAGGCCGCGCCCGTCTATATCAGCAGCAAGGCCGCAGTGGCGACGGTCGATGCCCGCGGACGCGTGCAGGCGGTGGGTAAAGGCGTGGCCACCATCTCGCTCAGTCTGCCTGCCGGCGCCGTTCTGCCGGCGGCCGACGAGAAGGCGAAACCCTATACCGCTAGCGTGCGCGTCGTGGTGGGGCTGCCCAACGGCCTGCCGCATTTTGCACGCAATGGCCGGATGCTGCTGCAATACGACCCCGAGCAGTCGATCTTCGTGCGCTCCATGTTCACCCTCTCGCCCCAGAATGTACTCGATACCCCCGGGCTGGCAGAACTGATGAAGGATGCCGGCGTGAATACCGGCGAGAGCGGCTTCTTCCACAACCCCAATGACGGGTCAAAAATCGATAGCCTGGAAAAGTATATCAGAGATTGGGACCCTTGGTTCGAGACCAATATCGCCAGCCCTGCGCAAGTTGGGGGTTGGCATGATCCTCTCCGGCGACGATTGGGTACGCACGACGAATGAACTGAAATGGACCGCCACCACTCCCTGGGCGGCCGATGTGGCCAAGCACATCTGGACCAAGCTGCGCGACAGCGAGGTGGTTACCGCCGTCGAGATGATGGACGAGGCCAGCTTCTTGGGCGATGGTCCAGCGCCGACCGACGGCCATTGGGCAAAGGCCGACCCCGCCATTCACGACAAAACGTTGGTGAACTTGATCGAGGCCATCCGCAGCGTCGAGAACCACACGCCCATCTCCTGGCCGGTGCTCGGCCTGGCTGGTCCGGAATCCGCGGCGAGCTGGATGGGCGACCGGCGTTATGCCGATTACGCCAGCCAGTATTGGACCACCATGGACTGGCGCGGGGCCTACCCCTGGGGCACCAGCGGACTGCAAATGAAAAGCGACCTGGAGAGGGTGATGGTGCATCGTTTCCCGCTGATGCAGTGGGACAAGCCGCAGTTGATGCTGGTCAGCGGTTGCGGCCCGTTCTACAGCAAGAAGGTCGAGGGCGACCATTTCCATGCGGGCCTGGACGAAGGGTTGCCCAGCGCCCCTTCCCCCGCCCAGATCGCCGACCAGCCACTGTATGCGGCCCTCAGCGGTGCGGCGGGTGTCGGCCATGTATTCGGTCGACTTCAACTGGAAGGTCGAACGGGCCCGGGCCAAGCTGGGAGCACGCGACCTGCAGACAGGGGCCAGCCCCTTCGGCGCCGGCAGCGACCGCTGGCACGCCCTCTCGGCGGCCTACAACCTGCTCGGCCGGCTGGAACCGTACCTGCTGCAGCCACAAACCAATGCGATCGCCTTGGGGTCGGACTTCACGACAGCGCCCGCCGCGGCGCTGGCAGCCGCTTGCTGATGGCGATCAACTGGTCGCAGGCGCCGCGCAGCGTAAACGTGGACTTGACGCCCTACCTGCTGTTCGGTGTGGAAAAAATCGAGCGCTATCGCGTGCTGGGCGGCGCCTCCAGCGTGGACTTGTTGCCTGCCGCGCCGCGGGATTCCCTTACCTTCCAGCCCGGCGAATTCGTCGCCTGGCTGGTGAGGGCGCCCGGCAAAACGGGCGACACCGTGCCGCCCGCGGTGCGGCTGGCGTTGCCTTACGAGGCGAACCATCAGCGGCCCACTGACGCTTCGCGCGGAGGTTCAGGACAACCACGTACTGAAGCAGGTCGAGTTCTTCGTCAACGGCAGATCGATCGGTGTGACCACGAAAGCGCCGTATGCGATTACCTGGGACGGTGTCAGCGCGCTCAAGGGCGAATGGCACGGCCTGAAAGCCGTCGCCACCGATGCCGCCGGCAACCGGAGCGAAGCCCGCGCGATGGTCTGCGTGGCAGCTTCCGCGCCGTAAGCGGCGATAGGTCTGCAAATCGGCGTTCCGTGCGTCAAAGGTTCGACTAGGGAAAGCAACAACCATGAAGAAGACGAAGAGCGGCTCGCAGGAAGGAAAAGGAGGAGACTCTCCCTCTCAGTTGATAGATGCGAGAATCAAGGAGCTGGGTGATTGGCGGGGCGAGACGCTCGCTCGGGTCCGAATTCTCATCAAGCAGGCCGACCCCGAAGTGGTCGAGGAGTGGAAGTGGAGAGGGGTTCCGGTTTGGTCGCACGCCGGAATGATCTGCACCGGTGAGACGTACAAGAATGTCGTGAAGATGACCTTCGCCAAGGGTGCCTCGTTGGAGGACCCTTCAGGCCTCTTCAACTCCAGCCTCGAAGGCAACACCAGGCGTGCCATCGATTTCCATGAGGGCGACAGGATTGATGAAAAGGCGTTGAAGGCGCTGATTCGCGCCGCCGTGGCACTGAACACGTCCTCAGCCGCCCAGCGGCCGGGGACGAGAGCATAGATGACCAAGAGGGATTTGAGGCGGAGTGGGTGAGCCCAGGGGACAGGGGGCCGCCCACGTGAACTACCGCTACCGCGGACAGCTTGATCGACGACGCTACTAGCTCACGGGGCTTCTTTCCATTATCATGTACCAAGTGGCCTGAAGATCACACCTTACTATTCCTCCCCATTTTGCCAAGGAGATCACGTCCATGTTAAAGCCCTTAGGCTTGCTCGCGCTGACCCTTTTCCCCGCAACGTTCGCCGCGAACGGGCTGTTGGCCGGTGATGTCGGCACGAGCAAGTCGTTCCATGGCCCGGTCGGCCTGGTGTCACCTTATAGCCTCCGGGACCTGCAAAAAACGCAAGGTCTGGCGGCCGCACTCGACAAGACGCGCAGCTTCGGCTTCCGCTACATCGAGTTCGGTTCCGACTTCGGCGGTCTGAAACCGGCGGAGTTCAAGGCCGAGCTCGACCGCCGTGGGCTGGTGCCCGTCGGCTTGCATTTCAGTTACGAGCAGATTCGCGACGACGTCGAAGGCGTTGCCGTTGCAGCCAAGGTCATGAACGTATCGCGCATCGGCTGCGCGTGGATCCCCCACAAGGATCCTTTCGACGAGAAGCAATGCCGCGCGGCCGCGGCGGTGTTCAATCGGGCAGGTGCGGCGCTGGCCAAACACGGCATACAGCTCTATTACCACACCCACGGCTACGAGTTCCGGCCCTTCGGCCAGGGCACGATCTTCGATCTCTTGGTCGCCGAAACCAGTCCCAAGACCCTCATGTTCGAAATGGACGTGGCGTGGGTTGTGCTTCCGGGCCAGGATCCGACCGAGTTGATCAAGAAGTATCCCGATCGCTGGCTCCTGATGCACGTCAAGGATTTGAAGAAGGGCGTCCCGCACAATCACCTGGTCAAAGCGGCGCTGACCGACCAAGTGCCTATCGGCAGCGGTCAGGTGGACTGGCCTACGCTGCTCCGCGCGGCCCAGGGGGCGGGACTGAAGTACTACCTCATCGAGGACGAATCGCCCGCCGTCATCAAGCAAATCCCCCAGAGCCTGCGGTACCTGGAATCGGTTAGCTGGTGAGTTCAAATGGATAAGGGCTCTTGAATTGTGCCCAAGACACGCGGATAATGCCGTCAGGCAGTTGCGGCCAGCGGGCCTTCAGCTAGCTGACATCGGCTTCGGCGGTCGATTGTGCGGTAACTGCACCGGATTCTCGACCGCATGGGGGTGGCGTGCTGACGCAGTAAAACAATCCTGTCCGTGAAGTTCCGGGACAGTGGAAAGTGAGGGATGTATGAAACGTGTATTGTCGATGGTGGCTGGACTGTCATTGGCGGTTGTGGCAATTGCGATCCCTGTTTTAGCGGAGGACGGCAAGTCAGCCCAGGAAAAGGAACCCGCCGCCGCAGGTCAGGAAGTCACGCTGAAGGGCGTGATGATGCTGGAAGAAGCCTGCACCCTCAAACCGGCGGCAGATGCAGATAAGACGATGGTGTTGTTTGCCTTGGAAGGCACCCCCGAGGTGGCAACCACCTTGGACGCCGTCATGAAGGAGAATTGGCCGGGCGACAGTATGGATGGGGTGCAAGCCCGACATTTGAATGATGCCTTTGGAAAAAGGCTGAAGTATTACTTCACCCCCGGTGAACTCACCACGAAGAACTTGGGTTCCTGCAAGTGGGGCAATCCGCAGATGGCCGTCACCGGCATTGTCTCCGAAAAAGACGGAAAGAAATGGATTACGCCCAGCAAGGTATTCAGCCAATATCCCGATCGAAGACCCGTCACTCTCAAGTATCCGGATAAGATGCTGGCGCCCGACAAGCCCATCAAGATGACCGGCAAGGAAGCGTTGATGCTGAAAGTCACCGATACGCTGTCGCTGAAATGCATCCTCTTGCCGCGTGGGGCGTTCCTGTTTCTGAAGCCCTTTTATGTTGTTCCCCGCTGGCAGGATGAATTTCCGCGTCTCATTACCCTGACCAAGCCCTTCTATCTGGCGGAGATTCCCGTGACACAGGAGATGTATGAGGCGATTATGGGCAACAATCCCAGCACACTGAAAGACCCTCGACGCCCGGTGCGGAATGTTCCCTGCGCCGACGTTAACAAGTTCTGCAAGATTTTGTCGGAGAAGAACGGCCGAACCGTCCGTCTGCCCGGGGAAGCGGAATGGGAATACGCGGCCCGCGTGGGCACGTCCAATCCGCCACTGGACGTAAAATACAAGGACCAGAAGAGCGCCGGGCGCGCCGCGGAGAGTGTTTGCCGGTGAAGTCCAAACAACCGAATGCCTGGGGACTGTATGACATGATCAGCGATAATGCGTACGAAATGACACGGGACGCGTTTGTATTTCGCCGCATGGACGAGGTCGACCCGTATTATTCATGTGAGAAAGACGAAGCCTCCGGCAAGAAACACGGCCATTGGGGCAGGAATACCGTTACTTACCACGAAGCCGTGGGCGACGCCACGAACGATGCAGCCTACGGAAGCACGAAGTTCCGCGTGGTCGTGGAAGCCACGCCGGAAGAGATCGCAGCGATGGAGAAGGCGGATAAATAAAAATGGTGGGGAAAAGCACAAAGGGGTTGCGGAAAGCAGGAAGAACTGCGATCAAAAACCGTGCGCAGGCAAGCTGACGCCGCTGGAGTTGTTCGATCAGTGCTTTGCGCCGATTCACAAGTCCGACGCAGGTTCGTCGGAACCTGATTTTGTTCAGCCGAGCAAAAGCGTCTGTGCTCACGTCACCCAACCCGATCCTTCCCGCCCGCGGAGGATCACGGACCTACCCGGGCGTCCAGCGGCGCCGCGGGAAGTCCGGCCCTGTTCCAGAGGCAGTACCTCGGGACATCCACGTAGTCGTAGCGCAGGAACTTTGGCTCATTGACCAGCGGTGAGGAGACCAGCACGTCATTGCCGTCGATCTTCGCGTCGGCCCAAACATACTTCCGGCTGGCCCCTGCCAGGGCAAAGCCTTCGAGCTTGTCGCCCCTGACGACCAGCCCGCCGCCAAGGTGGTCATAGCGTACGCGCAACTGTATTGCCCTCGATGGTTGCCGTCTTGAAGACCGGTCCCGAGTACTCCACCGCCTCGCCGAAGATCCGCGCCCGGGCGATCAGAGCGAGCCGTTTGCCGACGTCCTGTTTGTTCTTCGGGTGAATGTCGTGGGGATCGCCCAAGTCGGTGATCACGGCAGTGTCGGCGTTGGCGACCGAGTGGCCGACGTTCCATTGCACGGCCCGGATCTCGGCTGCGCCGGTAACTTCGGGGCTCAAGGTCGGCGTGCCGCCCAGCACGGGCAACTGCACGATGAGGAACCAGGAATTGGGGGAAGCGAAACGCGTTGCGCCAGTCGGCGATCATGTCGGTCAGGAGCCGTCGATGCACCGCCTGGCTGCCGGGGCACGGCGTTTCGCCCTGATACCAGAGGGTGCCCTTGATCGCATACGGGATGAGGGGCGCGATCATGCCGTTGTACAGCACGGTGGGAAGCTGGAAATCGTTGTCCAGGCGGTGCGGAAAGGGCGGCAGCTTCGCCGCGGGCGTCGATTCTCGCAGGAACCGCTGGCCGCCAAGCGGGATCGTGGCTGAAGGCTTGCTACCTGGCAACCCGAGTGTGGACGCCGCCGATGGGCCCTGGTAGCCACTGCCCGGCTGGGCCAGGACACGCAGGGCGATGACGTTGCGCCCCTCCCTGACCAATGCGGCCGGGACTCTCAACGTCCGGTTGATCCAGCCTTGGTCGAACGCACCCACGACCGTGCCGTTGAACCAGGTCGTGTCGGGCTCCCAGATGCCCGTGGTGTACAGGCTCAACTCCTTGCCGGCCCAGTCCTGCGGGATGTCCACTTCCTTGCGGAACCAGACGATGCCGTGAAATCGCGGCACGTCGGCCTTGCCGCCTTCCGCGGGGAACGTGAGGCGCCGCCAGCCGGTCGTGTCCCATTCGGGCTTAAACCAGCCCTCACGCGTACCGGCATCGTTCTCCTCCCACCATCGCTGGACCATTCCCTTGAAGTACGTCTCGCCGATCTTGTTCTCGCGGATCAGGGCTCTCAGCATGTCCAGCGACTCCAGGCCGGGCTTCACCGCCGGCACGCCCTCGAGCATGGACGGTGCGCACCAGGAGGTGATCGGCGAGCCGCCCACCGCGGCGCGGATCAGGCCCATCGGGACGTCCACCGTCTTCTGAAGATCGCGGGCGAAGAAGTAGCCGACAGCCGAGAACCCGCCCACCGTCTCCGGCGAGCAAATCTCCCACTCGGCGGCGACCGTCTCCTGTGGCTCGGTGTGCATCACCTGAGGCCCACCGGCGCGAAGCCCGGCCCAGGGCACGCTGAAAAAGCGTATCCGCGGATGCGTGGCCGCGGCGATCTCCGCCTTCGCATTCATGGACCCGCCCACCGACATCTGCATATTCGACTGGCCCGAGCAGATCCAGACGTCGCCCAGCAGCACGTCCCGGACCTCCACGGTCTGCGGGCCGGTGACGGTCATCGTGTACGGGCCGCCGGCCGGCAGGGCGCCTAACCTGACCAGCCACTTACCCTGGGCGTCGGCGACCCCTGTCGCCGCCTTGCCCGCCAGCGTCACCGTTACTTCCTTGCCCGGCTGTGTCCAGCCCCAGATGGTGGTCGCTACGTCCCGCTGCAAGACCATGTGATCGGTGAACAGCGGGTGCAGAAACGGCTTGCCCGCGGGCGCACCTGCGCCGGCAAGGGCGTACCCGCAAGCCCCGCCAGCAGGAGGGCTGTCACGAGGATTGTTGGTTTACGCTCGCTGAGGAATGAGCTTTTCCTGGTTCCGTAGTTCATGATGTTGTTTCCTGCGTGATTCGTCCGGTCATACTCAATGGTCCGTGGCGCGGTTAGCGGAATTGTTTGCAACGGCAGCACCGATCTCGGCAGTTACGAGAAGTTGGCATCGTGGATAACGCTCCGATTGTGCCTTGGACGCCAGGCGTCGTCAAGAGGCCGCTCTGCCTCGCCAAACGCCGGCCCCCCAGTGTCAATGCCGGCGGCTGTTGCGGCTGCCTGGCTCCAGGGAGGAGTGGGTATCCGGAAGAGTCGCTGCCTGCCATTGCGGAAAATGGTCGAGTTAGCCGGCCCTGTTGAGATTTGGCTGGTTGCTCAGTACACTGATGTTGTCGCCAAGCATGGCGGCAATGCGGCGAGAGATCTCCCGCGCATGGCACCAGAACCCAGGTATAGGCCGATGCCCACGACCGAGTTACCCGACCATCTCAATGTCGCCGCGATTCTGGTCGACGATCATTTGGCACAAGGTCGGGAAGCGAAGCCGGCCATCCTGTGTGGCGAAGAGACCGTCACCTATGGGCAACTGCACGAGGCGGTCAATCGTTTTGGCAACGTGCTGCTGGACCTGGGCATACGCCGTGAAGAGCGTGTCGCGTTGTTGCTGCCCGACAGTCCGCCGTGGGCCTACGTCTTCTTTGGCGCGATCAAGATCGGCGCCGTCGCCATCCCCATGAACACCATGCTCACGGCCAAAGACTATGAGTACCTGCTCAACGACAGCCGCGCCCGGGTGCTGGTAGTGCATGCCTCGCTGGCCGAAACCATCTATTCGCTTCACGGACATCTCCGCCACTTGTCGCACGTCATCGTGGTCGGCGGCCAGGGCGAAGGGCACTTGTGCTTCGACCGCGTGATGCAGGCGGCCTCAGCGGTCCTCGAACCGGCCGACACGAACAAGGACGACATGGCATTCTGGCTTTACAGCTCGGGAACGACGGGATTTCCCAAGGGGGCCATCCACTTGCACCACGACATGCTCGTGGCCGCCGACACCTACGCCGTCGAGACGATCGGACTGAGCGAAACGGACGTGTCGTTTTCCGTAGCGAAGTTGTTCTTCGCCTACGGATTGGGTAACGGACTGTATTTTCCCCTGCGAACCGGCGGTACGACTGTGCTCTTGCCGGAACGTCCCCTGCCCGAGACCATCTTTCGCACGATCGAACGTTTCCGGCCGACCGTGTTCTACAGCGTGCCGACCAGCTACGCGGCGACATTGCACGAAGCCGAGCGCTGCGGCCACACGAGCCTAGGCAACGTGCGGATGTGCGTATCGGCGGGCGAAACCCTGCCCCGGCACGTGTTCCTTCGTTGGCGCGAGCGGTTTGGTCTGGACATCCTCGACGGCATCGGGTCGACCGAGATCCTGCACATTTTCATCTCCAACCGGCCGGGCAAGGCGCGGCCCGGCAGTACCGGACAGATCGTTCCCGGATTCGAAGCGCGGATCGTGGACGATAACGGCCATGACCTGCCGGTCGGGGCCGTGGGAGACTTGCTGATCAAGGGCGACAGCATCGCTGCGGGCTATTGGAACAAGCACGAGGCCACCAAGCAGACGTTCTGCGGCCAGTGGATCAACACCTACGACAAGTTCATGGTCGATCAGGACGGGTATTTCTGGTACTCGGGTCGGGCCAACGACATGCTCAAGGTGAGCGGCCAGGCCGTCTGGCCCACTGAAGTCGAAGCCGTGCTCCAGCAGCATCCGCTGGTCCTGGAAAGCGGCGTGACCGGGGCCGCCACCGATGACGGCCTGCTGAAGCCGGTCGCCTTCGTAGTGCTCAAGGACGGGCATGCCCCCTCGCCGGAACTTGCCCTGGAATTGCAGGAGTTCGTCAAGCAGCACGCCGCGTTGCACAAGTACCCCCGTGCCGTGGTATTCGTCGACCAGTTGCCCAAGACGGCCACGGGCAAGATCAAGCGATTCGAGTTACGGCAGCGGGCGGCACACGACGGGGTGCTGCGAAGACATTAAGGCAGGCGTCAGACATGCAACAAGGCCGAGGCCCAGACAAAACCGGATCCGAAGGCGACCAGCAGCACGCGATGGTCGGGTTGAATCATGCCGCTTTGCTGCGCCTCGTGCAGCGCGATGGGCAGCGAGGCCGAGGCGATGTTGCCGTATTCCTCGACGTTCACGTAGACCTTCCGGCGCGGGATGCCCACGCGTTGGACGATCGCCTCGAGCATGCGGAGATTGGCCTGGTGCGGAACGAGCACGTCGATGTCGTCCAGGGTCAGGCCGTTGAGTCGCAGGCACTCGAAAATCGCGTCGGACATTTTCTCCACGCCGTTCTGGAACACCGCTTTGCCGTCCATGCGGAAGTGGACCCGCCCGGCATCGATGTCGACCTTCGTAACGTATTCCATGCGGCCCAGGGCGCTGCCGGGGGCGGCCGTGTACAAGGCCTTGGCGCCTCGCCCGTCGGCGTGCAAGGTGGTGGAAACGATTCCCCGGCGTCCGTCCGGCGAAGCGCCGACCACGGCAGCTCCCGCGCCGTCGCCGAACAGGATGCTGATGTTCCGGCCGTCGTTCGACCCATCGATCCGCCGCGAAAGCACTTCGCTGCAGGCGACCAGGACATGCCGGCAAGCCCCCCCGCGGATGAACTGGTCGGCCAGCGCCAGCCCGTAGATCAGGCCTGCACATTGCTGCTTGATGTCGAACGCGGGAACCGTGCCCAGGCCGAGTTTCGCCTGCAAGAAGCAGGCACAGCCGGGGTCGGCGTGATCGGGGGTAATGGTGTTCATCACCAGCAGGTCGATCTGGTCCATCGTCAGGCCGGCATTGGCCACCGCCTCTCGGCAAGCCGGCAGGGCCAGGTCCGAGGCGGCCAGTTCAGGCTCCGCATGACGTTGCCGCAACACGCCCGTCCGCTCAACGATGAACTCCTCGCTGGTCTCCATCATCCGCGTCACGTCGCGATTCGTGACCACGCGCGGAGGCAGGTAAGAACCGGTACCAAGGATACATGAGACAGGCATAATGGATTTTACCGATCAGAATGAGGCGAAGGCGGGAAGAATCCGAAACAAGCTCGAATGACCTCGCCTCAGACTGTAAACGTCCCCACCAACCCCGCGTCGGTGGAGCAATGATTGGCAGGCTAAAACACGGCGACACAACCACTCCTTCATTTCCCGCGGCCGCCTCCCGGCCCGGAGGGCCGGGAGGCGGCCGCGGGAAATGAAGGGCATGGGGAAAAAACGTCTTTTAGCCGATCAGTCATCCTTCCACCGACGCGGGGTCGGTGGGGACGTTGACAGTTTGAGTTTTGAGTTTATTTTGATTTTCGGATTTCCTCCAGTGTACCACCGCGCCGCACGAGCACGCAATTGCCCCGCGGCGAAATCGTTTCCTTTTATCCAGGAATTTAGCCATGCGACTTCCACAACTTTCCATCGTCATCGAGAACAAGGCCGGCAGCATGATCCGGCCTTGCCAACTGCTCTCCGAGGCCGGCATCAACATCGTCACCCTCTCGCTGGCCGATACGGAGCAGATCGGCGTGCTCCGCCTGATCGTTGCCGACTGGCAACGGGGCAGGGACTTGCTCGGGGCGGCAGGCTACCAGGTCGCCGTCCGCGACGTGATGGCGATCGAGGTCGCCGACCGGCCCGGCGGACTACTGGAGCTGCTGAAACTGTTCGGCGCGGCCGGCGTCAACGTTTCGCATACATACGCCTTCACGGAGCGGCTCGGCGACAGTGCGGTGATGGTCTTCAGCTTCGACGACTTCGATGCGGCGATCGCCTGCCTGACCCGCGCCGGCATCAACCCCGTAGCGCCCGTCTATTTGTACGAACGAGAGGCTGAAGAATAGGGCGCGTTCACGCCGCCGCCAGGCCTTCGTGCTTCAACGACTGCTTGACCAGCAAACCGCAATTCTTCTGGAAGAAGTCCAGCGGCAAGAGCGGCGTCAGGGCGTGGACCTCCGCCCCCAACTCTTCGGCAAGTTGGCGCATGGGTTTGCCGGCCTTCGTCTCGTCGATAATCCGCTGGTGGTACTGGCGGGTCACGGCAATGGCGTCGGCGAAGTACTTCCGCACGTCTTCGCGGCCCACGACGGCGGCGTTGTGGCTCAGGCATAGGATCCCGGCGTTAAGTGCCGCCAGGCGCTCCATGGAGCGCAGATAGGCCGCATAGTCGGAGAAGTAATTGGGCCACCAGGCATTCGTCGCCGGCAGGTAGTAGCCGCTGGCGTCGGAAATCACCAGCACGCCTTCGGCCGGGTCGTGCAAACTAATGCTGCAATCGCTGTGGCCCGGCGTTTCCAGTATCGTCCAGGCCCGCTCGGCAATCATCACGATTTCGCCCTCGCGCACGATGCTATCGATGGCGATCCGGTTCTCTTGCAAGGGAGGCCGTGGGGGCGCCGTGGCGACCGTCCCGTTCTTGCATAGGGCCTCGGTCAAGGCGCGATCGATCTTGCGAAAGAATTCGATCGCCTTCTCCGAGCCCAAGGCCGCCGCCGCGGGAGCCGAGGCCAGGACCGTCAGGCCCGGAAACGTCTCGCGCAACATCGGGATGGCCATCACGTGATCGGGATGGGCGTGCGTGATCACGGCCTGACGCACATAATCAGGGCCGATGTCGAGTTGCCGAAACTGTTCGGTCAACAGCGGCCCCAGGGCGCTGATTCCCCCCTCGATGATCGCTCCCTCGTGCTGGCCACAGGCCAGGTACAGCGGATAGGCCGCGGTTCCCAGCATCCGCATCCGGCCGCCGAGATCGGCAGGCGTTTGTTGGATCAACATGGCGATTCTCCTTTTGCAGACATTTCCGCGGCGAAAAGCGCCGCACCGAAGGCGCCAATAAACTGCGGGTCGGGCGGCACAAGTACCGGGCAATGAAACGCTTCCCCGGCCAAGCCGACCAACACCGGGTTATAAGCGGCCACGCCGCCGGTCATCACCAGGGCGCCGCTGACGACGTCCATTTCCCGCACCCGATTGACAACCGAGCGGAAGGCCGCCTTGATGATGTCCTCCGCGCAGAGCCCGGCGCGGATCTTTTCCAGGATCTCCGTTGCGGCAAAGACCGTGCAGAAACTCCCCAACGCGACCTCCTGCGTGGATCGTTCGGCCAGGCCGTTGAGGTCCGACGGCGAGAGGTCCAGTCGATAGGCGATTTCTTCCAGGAACGAACCGGTCCCCGCCGCGCATTTGCGGTTCATCTTGAACCCCGTGCGGCAGCCCGTTGCGTCCAGGTGGATCACCTTGCAGTCCTGGGCCCCGATGTCGATGACCGTCATTGCGGTGCGATAGAAGTGGTAGGCGCCTTTGCCGTGGCAGGCGATTTCGGTCATCTTGCCCGACGCCCAGGCGACGTTGTCCCGCCCGTAGCCCGTGGAGACGGTGCGGCAGATCTGCGACTCGTCCAGGGCGGCGGCGGCCAGCGCCTCGTCAAGGCAGCGCCGGGCGGTCTGCGGCGTAATCCACTCCCGACCGCCGCGACGGCCTTGGCCACCACCTGGCGGCGGTGGTCGATGATCGCCAGCTTGGCGGCCGAGGCCCCGATGTCAATTCCGCAATAGTACGCCACAGAACTAAGACCCTTGCAGCAACTGTTCCACGAAGGCTTCGATATTGGTGCGGGTTTGTTCTTCCGAATACATCCGCAGGTCGTTCAAGTCGCCGTGGATCACCAAGTAGGGCAGTCCGAGCTTGGCCTGGACCCGCTGCGGCAGACCGTAGCGGTTGTTGGAGTTGTTCGGGCAGGTCTTGGAGTCGTGATAGAGTATGCCTTGGATCTTGTACAGCCGGGCCATCCGCTCGATATATTCTTCTTTCTCATTCTCCGATCGACAGATGAAGATGCTGCTGTAGGCCCTGGCCATGCTGCGGAAGGGATCGCCCGGATCGAGGTCTTCGAAGATCCAGCTATTGCAGTAGGTCGAGGCGACGACGCTCGTGCGAAGTTCCATGAACAAGTTGCTCAAGGGGCTGAGCTTGCCCCAGATCGGCATGCCCTCCCAGTAGATGCGGAGCCGTTCACCTTCCACAGCGGCGACGCGGCTGCGCCACGCGATCCTGCAACTCGGCCACGAGCAGTTTGTAGTATTCGACCGCTTCGGGCAGCCCGCGGAGGACCACCGCCGGCCCCATCTGGATCGTGCCGTCGAAGAAGGTGATCGGCGCGGGGACGGCGGCCGCTGCCTCCAGCACGGCCTTCCACAACATGGTCGTCTGCCGCGACAGATCGACGACTTCCCGCAAGCGATCGCGGTCCAGTTTGTGGCCGGCGATTCGCTCCAGCGGTTCGACGAGGTCCTCGATCTGCCGGGCGACGTAGTCCACCAGCGAATCATCGACGCCGTCGGTTGCCCGCGGCGTATGCACGCCCAGGCAAGGCACGTTCCACTCCCGCGCGTAGAACTGGAACCAGTCCTTCACGTCGCGGCACTGATTGGTGTTGTAGACCAGCACGTCGGCCTTGGGCGGGCCGGCCAGCTTCATTTTCTGCAACGGGCTGGAATTCTGCAAATAGGACCCGATGTCGCTGGTGAGGTAGGAACAGATATCGGGCGAGAAGCCCCGCGCATTGGCCGCCGGAATCAAGTCGGTGGCCATGCGGGTGGCCCCCAGCATTGCCCCGTGGTTCTCAGGGAAATAGACGTTCAGTCCCAAGGCCCGCAACAGTTCGGCGGGGCCGACGCTCGTGCACCAGGCGGTCTTCTTGCCTTCGGCCTCGCCGCGTCCCAGGTCGGCAAAGTACTGCCCCATGACGTCGCGCATCTTCTTGTTGACGGCGAAATCCTTGCGTTCCACGGTGCTCGACATGAGATTTGTCCTTTGGCGTTATTACACGCCCGTTCAACGGTTAGATTTGGATTTAGATCCCTTAACGGCCCGGCTTCTGTGCCAGTAGTTCACGAAGCCGTGCCACCTCTTCCTCGCTCAGGCCGGCCACGAACTCCGGGGGCAGTGCCCGCAGCAGTTCCTCCGGCGACAGCCCCCGCAGTCGCTCCTCCGGCGACAGCCCCCGCAGTCGCCGCTCGACAGGAAGCTCTTCCAACATCTTGGTCACGAGGTCCTTATCAAACTGCTCAAGATTCTCCGAGATTGTCTCTTGCATGGCAAGATCCTCCTCATTGCGGAACTGTTTCACCTGTTGCACCATGTAGTGGTAGTTGGCCAAAGCCTCGTCGCCCGCGCACGCCAACTTCTCTATTATACTCTGGCGGTCGTTTAGGAAAACGCGGCTCACCAGCGATAGGATGGGCTGGCCGCGCTCGGCCATCACGTCGGTTTCCACCAACCACGTCGCAAACGGCAGCCCGGCCACCCGAAAAATCCCCGCTTCGTGCTGGCTGACCTCGAATCCCAAGAGCCGCAGTTCGTCGCGCAGGGCGCCGCTGACCGCCGGGGCCAGCACGATGAGCGAGACCTCCTCATGCGGCACCGACTCGCTCAACTGGCTGTGCCACAGGTAGGAACAGCCCACCAATTGCGCGAAATCACCCCGTTCCATCGCATCGGTCGGGCCCTTGAATTCGATCAGGGTGAACCGGTTCAGCAGCGGCAACAACTCGGAGAGTTTGCGCGCCCGACTTCGGAAAGCTGTCCCCCCTCGCGGCGAATCAGCAGGATGTCCACACGCAACGGCAGTTTGCCGACGGAGAGCTCCTGCTCGACCTTGAACGCGGAATCCAAGGCGAAGCCCAGCAGCCGCACCAATAGCGGATGCCACCATGTGCGAGTTTTGCCGGGCTGATCGCCCGGTTCGGAAGCGTCGGATTGGTGTGGGGCAGTCATGCCAATAATTTACGCCAACGCGGCGCGTGTGACCAGTGGGGTTAGAACCGCGTCCACCAGATTGTGAGGAAAACGGTCCCCGTCTCGTTTGACAGGCAAAAAGTCGCTAGCCATAATGGACGGCGGTCAGAGGCTATGCGGAGAGTTTTCGGCCACAAAAGGAGTACGATTGGCGTAGAATAGACTGCGGCGACAAGAAAACTCCGGTAGTCGAAGAGAGGGTTCTAAAATGAGCATGAATCAGATCGTCGTGCAAGGGATCGTGGAGCCCGACGGCTCGCTGAAGTTGGATCGGCCCGTCGCTTTGCCACCCGGCGCGGTGGAAGTGACCATCGAGCCTCTGTCCAAGACGGCAACGTCGCTCGATTCATTCTGGGCGACGATGGAAGAGATTTGGGCCGGCCAACGTTTGCGCGGCCATGTGCCTCGGAGCAAAGCGGCGATCGACGCGGAGGTCGCGTCTCTCCGCGATGAGGCTGAAGAGGAGATGCTCGCGGTCGAGCGAATTCACGCGGAATGCCAGCCGGCCGGCACGTCGTCTGGAAGGAACCCAGAGGGACGGAGGTGACGGTATTTCTGGACGCGAATGTCGTCATCTACTTCGTCGAGCGGCACCCGGTTTGGGGCGCCAAGGCAACCGCGCGGATTGCTGCCGCTCGATCGAGCGGCAATGACTTGGCCGTGAGCGATTTGATACGCATGGAATGCCGGGTTGGGCCGTTGTCGTCGGGCGACCAGGCGTTGCTGGCGGACTATGCGAAATTCTTCAGCCGTCCAGAGGTCCGCGTCTTGCCGATTACCGCTGCAGTCTGCGATCGCGCGGCGGCCATCCGTGCCAAGTATCGGTTCAAACCGCTCGATGCCTTGCACTTGGCTGCCGCGGTCGATGCCGGTTGCGGCAAGTTCCTGACAGCCGATACGGGCTTGCAGAACTTTCCCGACATCCATGTTGAGGTCTTGACCTGATGCGGCGGCTGGGTGGCTCAATCACTGCAAGGAGTACATGGCATGAAAGAATCAGTGACTTATCAGGCGATTGTGGAGGAAGGCAAAGTGGAGGCGCGGCAAGAAGTGCTTCTTCAACTCGGCCGGAGACAATTCGGGATGCCCGATCCCGCAGCCGACATAGCCCTGCGCGGTATTACCGACCCGGATCGCCTCACGCGCTTGATTGACGCATTGCTGGCCGTTTCCAGTTGGGACGAACTGCTGGCAACGCCGTGACGGACCGAATTCGAAGCCTGCCCCACGGCGGCACTGCGCCACGGAAAGGTCGCTCGCCCTCGTTTTCTTCCGCAGTTAGCCGTTAAAGCGCAACCCCCGACCCCGTTGACCCCCGACCCCGTTCCCGCCGGTTCCCGCAACCCGTTCCCGACATAGAGACTCGCTAGACTCTCGGCAGGGCTGACTGGGGCGAGAATGGCCGACACCAAGCCAGAGCAATTGGCGACTACTTCGCGGCGGCCTCATTACGCCCTTCTTCTGTGCCGATGATTTTGTCCAATAGCGCGCTAGACGTGTAGACTGTCTCACCGTTAATCGCACAGGACGCAAGTTCCCATGTTTTGCCGTCGAGCACAACGATCGCTTCCCATTGATAGGTCGCCTCTTTGCCAAGATCGACCTTCGCTTTGACCCGGGAAGAAATGAAGAATGTATCCTGCTCCGGATTGAATTTGACTTCGGGATCATCCCACACTCCGAAACTGGCATCACCAGGGTGCTTTAGAAATCTCCGCACGGAGTCTTTAGCGAAAATCTTCGCGGCCGTTTCCTTGTCGCCTACCGCTTCGGCTGCACGCTGCTCGGGCGTGAGGGATGCCTGACGCTTCTCTTCTGCCGCACGCTGCTCCGGCGTGAGACCACCGCCGCAGGCGAAACACATGACAATGAAGCCTGCACAAATTGCACCCAATGCCAGTTTCACGTAGCCATTGGCCTGATCGCTTTGTGTCATGGGTAATCCCTTTTGCTACTTCACCTTGTTATCCGCTTTGCGCAGCTTCGGGCTCGTCCGAGACCACTAGACAGCCGCATTGCTGCTTCGCGGATAATCTACCGTTGGTTCATTGTAATGTTGCTGGCACTCCAGCCACCAGCGCCGTCCGGTTGCAAGTCCATTGAGAAGTCCGTGCGGCAAGTAGCCCCAAAGGCGTTCTGGCCATCCACCCACGCGTTCACTCGATACCTGTTGTTTCCCAAGGAAGTGACGCAACTCTCCGACGTTTGCCATCCAAAGGTGGCTGTGGATGGTGACTTAAGTCGCTCCTTCACAATTATCTCTGCTGCGAGCCACGCATCTTCTTTATTACTGCTCTCCGCCTGCCGTGTCTTCTCACGCGCGGCGTTTCTCATTGCGGCTACCTCGCGATCCCTCGCTTCCGCCTCTTCTTTTTCCTTGGCACGCCTCCGACGTTCGTCACTACGTCGTATGGCCTCTTTCGCAGCAACAACGCGCTTCTGATCTGCAATTCTCGCCACCTCTCGCACCGCGTCATCTCGCTTCTGCCTATCCTCTCGTTGGCGAGTTGCTTCGGCGAGATTCTTCTTGAGAGATGCAATGCGCGCTTCGACCAGGGCAGGATGCGATAGCTCAATGGTCGGCGGTTTTCCCTTCGAGAAAGACGCGAATGAGTCGTCGTCCATCACGAGGAGGGTTTGCAGGGCGTCAGTATCTGAGGTTGCCATCGCGATTTCCGCGAGCAGCTTCTCTGCCTTTTGTTTTTCAGTCGCATGTTCTTTTAGGACATACTTCCGCAAAAGATCATGTGCCTGGTCGAACCGCTTCAGTGCAATCGCATCAACAGCAGATTCCAAGAGTTGCCCAGCCTGCCGCTTCGCCCTTGCAATGTCAAACGCCATTAGAGTGGGGACGACGGAATCTTTTTCTGTCGCTACAGTGTTCGCCTGGGCCGCATTCAACTGCTTCTCTATTTCGTCAGCATCGGCGAGCTTTCCGACCTGAACCCAACGCTTTGCCTTATCGACGGCTTGCTTGACATCTTGGTTTGCGGCTGCAATCCTCTCTTGCTCGGCCCTCCTATTCGCCTCCTTGATTTCGTGTGCAACCACAAGCACGCCAATGGGTAGCGCAACCACGAAGACCTGGAGGAATCGGGCGAGGATAATGTTGTCTGCTCCGCCAACCATTTTGACGAAGAACCGGTCCACCCCGCGCATCGCCGACAAAATCATGGCGAATACCCCGGGCTGAATCGCGCCCGGTTGCTCCGCTCGCGTTGTTGACTGTGGTACACCGGCCTTCACCGACTCTGCTGGTTGCGCATGGCCGGGTTGCGCCATCGGTGGACGATTAGGTATAGACACTTGTGACGCGTCCGGCGCGGGCGGGATCGCGGGAAGCAGGCCCTTTACGTGACTTGCCCGGAACCAAGTGCCGGAAGCGCCTTGCTTGACGAAGGTTTCGGGGCCGATCTTGCCCTGCTCGACAAGCTGCCTCAGTCTGTCCGACGAGAGAGGGCCATGCTCTGCGCTGTTGACACGAACAAACCAGTCGTCTGACATAATCAGCCTCCGCGAAACTTTGGACCAACCCCTCTTGCGGGGCTGCATTCACTTTAGTCTACCCCCGACTCGGGCCATCTTGCAAGCCGCCGGGCAAAATTGTCTGGCAGAGAAACCGGCCGGATGATCGACGGCAAGATTCCGTGGCCGGCACAGTCTCTTGGGTCAAAGCACTGGTTTGGCAGCTACGCCTCTCGACCTCCTCGCCTCGCACTGCGGTCTCACGCGGGTGTGCTAGTAAAACCGCAATCCGCGTGGGCCATCGCGTGCAGCGCCTGGTTCAGTTTGGCGGCTCGCGGCGTTCCGGCTCAGCCTGCTTCTCGGAAGGGGAGGAGGGTGAGGGTGGTGGCGTGGTTGCGCCACTACCGGCGTTCTCCTTCCCACCGTCGTCTCCTCGTTTGCCGCGAACCTGCCCGCCAAGCCAATAGATGCCATAAGCCGCGAGGCCGAGGCCAGCGCCGATTGTGACCAGGGGACCCAACGTAACGCCAACTGCGGTACCGGCAGCGGCTACGCCAATGCCCCCGATCGCCGAATATACAGCGGCGCCTAATGCAGCACCGGCGGCCGTGGCGCCAGCGGCCTTAACGCCATCGTGATTACTTTTCTTCATGACCCGCTCCTCACACAAAGGATTCAGCCGAACTTAACCGTTCTCGCAAAATCACCAAAGGCGGCCCCGTTTCCAGAGCCCCAACACACTCGGATCTCTTGCGGCCTCTTCCAACAGGCGACCGGGCAAATAACGGCGCCCGCATTGTTCGGTCAATCGCCGCAGCTCTACCAGGGCACGGTCCAGTCCCAGGTCGCAGGCATACTTCAGTATGCCGCCCCGAAAGTCGGCCAGCCCGGTCCCGAGGACCATGGCCACGTCGATGTCCGCGGGGCGCGGCACGAGTTTCTCTTCCAGTATAGCGAAAGCCTCGGTCGTCATCCGCAACATCAGCCGGGAAACGATTTGCCCGCGATCGAAACCGCCGGCTGCCGGGCCCCGCTGCCGCGCCGCGGCGACGGCCTGCTCGGTCAGTGGCTGCGGCCTGGGCGTACGGTCGCCCGGTTCATAACGGTACACGCCGGCCCCGGTTTTCTGACCGAGGTGCCCGCCCTCGACCAAGCGCCGGGCGATCGGCGGCAGCTCGCCATGGTGCGGAAACGCACGCTGCAAGATGGCCTGCGTCTTTACCAGGATATCAAGTCCCGACATGTCGATCAACTGAAGGGGGCCCATGGCAAAACCGAAGTCGACCATGGCCCGATCGATCTCGGCGGGGCTTGCCCCTTCCTCCAGAAGCCAGAAAGCCTCCACAAGATAGGGAATAAAGAGTCGATTCACCACGAACCCCTCGCGGTTCTCCACGAGCACGGGGGTCTTGCCGATCGCCTTGGCCACCGCCAGGGTCGTGGCCACGACTTTTGCCGGCGTGGTTCGGCGGCGAACCACCTCAACCAACGGCATCTGCTGGGCCGGATGGAAGAAATGAAGCCCCACCAATCGCTCAGGATGCCGCATATCCGCGGCCAGCACGTCCAGGTTGATCGTCGACGTGTTGGTGGCGATGATCGTCTCGGCGGGACAGACTTCTTCCAGCCGGGCTATTGCCGCGCGCTTGACCGCAATGTCCTCGAATACCGCCTCGACCACCAGTTGCGCTCCGGCGAAGACCCGAACGTCGAGCGTGGTTGCAAGGCGTGCCAGGGCCGCCTCCGCCTTTGCCTCCGCGAGCTTCGCTTGCGAGACGCGTCGCGCCAGCGATGTTCGAATCCGCTCGACGCCCGCTTGCAGGGCGGCCTCTTGTGCATCGCACGCCGACACGTTCAGCCCGGCGACGATTAGGGCTTGAGCGATCCCCGTTCCCATTGTGCCCATGCCCAGCACGCCAGCCTCGGTAATCCGGTCGGATCTCACGGAGTCCAATTCGGGGACACGCGCCGTCTGCCGGCCGGCACAAAACACGTAGATCTTGTTCTGCGTGGCCAGGCTGGCCATGCACTGGCGGAACGCATCCCGCTCGCGCAAGATCCCCGCCTGGAACGATTCTTCCAGACCCACGCGCACCGCCTCGAGGATCTTTCGCGGTGCGATGAGTTCCGGCCGGACGTTCATCAATTGTACGTCGGCGCGGGCCAGCGCCGCCTGGCGGACGGCCGCTTCGGCCGGTTTGACGTCGCACAAGCGGGTCTTGCGGAGCACAGCCGTGGTTGCCAGTTCCACGGCCGCCTCGATCAACTTCTCCGGCGGGCAAGTCGCATCGATCAAGCCCGACTGCAATGCCTTTTCGTTGTCGATCGCTCGGCCGCTGACAAGCATCTCCAGGGCAAGATCCAATCCCACAAGGCGCGGCAACCGCTGCGTGCCGCCGGCGCCGGGGTTAATTCCCAGGTTGACTTCGGGCATGCTGAAGCGGCTTCCTGCGGTTGCCAGGCGGACGTGGCAGGACATGGCCAACTCCAGGCCGCCGCCCAGTACGTGCCCCGCCACTGCGGCGACGACCGGCCTGGGCGAGTCCTCGATCGACAGAAACGCATCTTGGAAGATGCGGGACAGGCGGACTGCCTCTTCGCCGCTGCAAATCCCTTGAAAAATGGCCAGATCGGCCCCGCCGCTGAATCGCTCGCAACCCGGAGTACCGGGTGCCCCGCCGGTGATGACGATCGCCCGCACCTGCGGGTCATCGATTGCCCGCCGCAGCCCACGACCCAGTTCGTCGAGCAAGGCGAAGCCGATCGCATTGACCGGCGGCGCGCGGAACTCCAGGAGGGCCACGCTGTCTTGCACGCTGTAGGCGATCATGACTCGGTTCTCGGCGATGGTCAAAGCACCAGGGTCAACTTCAGGGAGTCCTCGGCCTGATCGGGATGGGCGTACATCTCGAACGCTTCAGCCGCTCGTTCCCAGGGCATCCGCGGCGTGACCATCGCCGCAAGATCGGCGTGCCCATGGACGATCATGTCCACGGCCGTCTGGAAGTAGTCCATGCACTCGGGCCCCATCGAGGTGATGATCTCGGTTTCATTGGTGACGGTGTGGAACCAGGGGAATGGCTGGCTCTCGTGGTGCGGAACGCCGAAAACATAGAGCCGGCCTTGCCGCCGCGGGAGCCGCGCGGCCTTCTCCAGGGCGTCGCCGTGGCCTACGGCTTCGACGCAGAAGTCGACCATCTTGCCGCCGGTCAATTCGCGGACGGCCGCGACCATGTCCATCTCGCAATGCGTCGACGACGTGCGTCGCCCCGAAACGCCGGGCCCAGCGCAGCCGCCAGGCGACACGGTCGATGCCGATGATCTGGCTGGCGCCCATCCGTGCCAGGAGGTGCGTGAAGATCAGCCCCATCGGCCCTTGCCCCACGACGGCACACCGCTCGTGGATCACCGGCCCCGTGCGGACCATCGCCCGCAACACCGTGGCCAGCGGTTGGGCCACGACCATCGCGGCCGGATCGGGGCGGTCATCCGGCAGCCGGGCCAATCCACAGGGCTTCGAGCGGATATATTCGGCAAACCCGTTGTAGTCGTCGGGATGGGCGAGCACGGGCGTTCCTTCCGGCCAAGCCCGGGCGCACGACTTGACGACCACGCCAATGTTCTCGTGTCCGAGCCATCCTGGAGGACGGGGGATGTCGGGATTAGCCCATCGCCCGTCGTGCAGGTAGGGACCCATGTTGGTTCCACACAAGGCCACGTAACGGCATTGCACCAGCACTTCGCCGTCGCTCGGCTCGGGGGTTGGCGCGTCGTCGCGCAACCGCAACTTCCCTGGCCCAATGAACTCAATTGCTCTCATCATCTGCACCGCCTGGTGTGCCAATCGTCATTCCAACACAACTACCCACGATACGAGCCGCACTCCCCCGCGTCAATAGGCCACAAGACATTTCAGCCGAGGCAGCTCGCTGTCGAACACCGTCCGGGGCGGGCCCGCAGACAAATGCGTGTTTTTCACCCTACCGTTCTTCTCGATGAACCGGGTAATTGATATGAACTCTTTAGTTGGACGGTTCCTCGTGGCACCACGCCATCAGTTTGATCCCAACTTCTTCCAAGCGGTTGTGCTGGTGGTCGGGCACGTTGCGCGAGGGGCCTTTGGAGTGGTTGTCAACTGTTCTGCCGCCGAGAAAGGCGGCAGGTTTTCGGAGCGGATGGCTGGGCAGTGCCATCTTGGTCAACGGCCTCCACAGTGGGGGGGTCCGGTGACGGGACCACTCATGGCGGTACACACCGACGCATCGCTTGCAGAGATCGAGATCCTGCCGGACCTGTACTTCACTGCAAGGGAGGAGCGCATCGCCCGCGTGGTTCGCGAGAACCAGCACCCTTACAAGATCTTTCGCGGCTATACCGGATGGGGCCCGAACCAACTAGAACACGAAGTTGCACGAGGCGTTTGGCGGACAACCCCTGCGAGCCTCATCCAGGTGTTCTCGCATCGGGAGGACTTGTGGCACGAAGTGCACAGGCAAGCCCTGGAGTCGGTGGTCGACTCGCTATTCGGCGTCAAGCACCGTCCTCGCCATCCCCTGGCGAATTGACGGGACCACGTCTTGCCCGGTTCACCGCCGGCGGCCGACATTCAAGACTGGTTGCGTAAGGCGGAAAGCCAACGGCTGCCCTCTCGACAAGATCGCGAGCCGAGGTAAGAATATGCTATGGAGTCGAACATGGAATTACACATTCATCCGCCACTGCCGCAACGGAAAGATTTTCGCATCGGCGTGCTGGGTAGCGGCTTCATCGTCAACGACTGCCACCTCGTAGCTTACCGGAAAGCCGGGTTCAACCCCGTCGCCATCGCTTCGCGGCATCCCGATCATGCCCGGCAAGTCGCCGTGCGGCATGGCCTGGCGACCGCATACGCCAGCTATGACGAACTGCTCGATGATCCGACGATCGAGGTTCTGGACATCGCCGTGCCGCCCGACGCCCAGTGGGGGCTGATCCAACAAGCCTGCCGGCGCCGCACCGCGAAAGGCATTCTCGCGCAAAAGCCCCTCGCCCTGAACTACGCCGAGGCGCTACGCGCCGTGCGGGCGTGCGAGGCCGCCGGCATCGTGTTGGCAGTGAACCAGAACATGCGTTACGACCAATCGGTCCGCGCCGCCAAGACCTTGCTCGACGCCGGCACGCTCGGCGCTCCGGTCTATGCCACCATCGAGATGCGCGGCATCCCGCATTGGCAGCCGTGGCAGGCGGCACTGGGTTGCGCGACGTTGCGGCTCATGTCGATCCATCACCTCGATTGCTTTCGCTATTGGTTCGGCGATCCGGAACGTATTTATTGCAGCACGCGCAACGACCCCCGCGCGTCGTTTCCACACATCGACGGCATTTGCTCGTACGTCCTGGACTATGCCGGTGGTCTGCGTGCCGTGGGCCTCGACGACACCTGGACCGGCCCGGCGCAGAAGGTTGCCCAAGCGAAATCTATATTCGTTGGCGGATCGAGGGGCTCGACGGTCTAGCCATCGGCGACATCGGCTGGTGTCAGGATCCTTATACGACGCCCTCCACTCTCCGCTTTGCCGCCAAGGGCGATACTCATTTTCACGCGCCGAAATGGACCGAGAGCTGGTTTCCCGATGCCTTTGCCGGGACGATGGGCCAATTGCTGATCGCGCTGGAAACCGGCAGACCCCCAGTCGTCAGCGGACGCGACAACCTCAAGACTGTGGCGCTGGTGGAAGCGGCTTACCGCAGCGCCACGGAGCACCGCGTGGTGACTATCACCGAGATCGAGAAAGAAGCGATTGGATGAAACTGGGCATCATCAACAGCGCCTTTGCGCAAGCGGGCGTGGGCACTGCGACCGGTTTGAAACATATCGCCCGGATCGGGTTCGATACGGTGGACATTTTCACGGAGGCCGTCGGCATCTCGAAAAAAGAGGTGAGCCTCGTGGCTAACGCGTCCGCCCGGCACGGACTGCCGATCGTCTCTGTGCCGCTGGCGGCCACGGGACTAATTGATTTCAACGCACCGGTCCGCGCGTTCCACGTCGAGCGTTGCAAGAAATTCATCGATCTGGCCAAGACCTGGCAGGCACGTAACATCGTGCTGGTGCTAGGCGAATACGTCTGGCAACGCGAAGTGATCCCACCCGCGGCGCAATGGAACTGGGCGCTGGAGGGCTGCCGGGCCCTGGGCGACTACGCCGACCGCAAGGGCATCGACATCGCGCTGGAATTGGAGCCGTTTCGGCTGAGCCTGTTGAACAGCGTACCGGCCATGGCGCGCTTCATCGACGAATGCCGGCATGCGCGGGTCCGGGCCAACATTGACGTGAGCCACCTGGTGTTGGCCGACACTAGCCCCGAGGAACTGCGGCAACTCAAAGACAAAGCCATCCACGTACACATCAGCGATTGCGACGGGAAGGTGCATGGCGACCTGCCGCCCGGCCGTGGCGTGGTGAAGTTTTCCCCCTATTTGCAGGCCATCAAGGAGTTGAAAATCAACGGCGCGGTTTCCATCGAACTCGAATACGCCCCTGATCCGTCCAAGATCGTGGCGTGGGTCGAAGAGGCCTACCGCGAGACTGCCCGCCTGATGGACCTGGCCAACCTGCGCGACTAGGCCAAGCGGCGGCCTCCTCCGCGACATGACGGTGGATGCCCAAGGCCCATAAGATCATCGTGAACATCGAGCCGGGACTGATCGCGCGTCGGCCGCAGTTTTCACGAGTTCAACAAGTTCGGCGTGCCGGAATTTGAGTAACCGATGTCCTCGCTCGTACTTCCGTTGTAAGTCGTCGATGAGGACCACGTCGGCCCGGATCTGCTTCCGCCGAGCCCGATTGACCTGGAAGGACACACTTGGTGATACACGGTACGCCTTTACCCGTCGTGGATCGGCAGCTTCACCGCAGCCTGGGCCTGTTGCAGGCCACGGCCATGAACATGTCGAACATGATCGGTGTGGGCCCCTTCCTGACAATCCCACTCATTTTGGCCGCCATGGGTGGACCGCAGGCCATGCTGGGTTGGATCCTCGGCGCGCTACTGGCGGTCTGTGACGGCATGGTGTGGGCCGAGCTGGCTTCGGCAGTGCCATCCTCCGGCGGTACGTTTGAATACTTGAAGGTGGCTTATGCGGAAACCCGGCTGGGGCGGCTGCTCCCTTTCTTGTTCATCTGGCAATTCATCTTGTCCGGCCCGCTGGAAATCGCCTCCGGAACCATCGGGTTTGCCCAGTACTTGACCTATTTACTGCCGTCATTGCCGCCGCAAATGCAACCATGGCTAGCCCAATGGGTGGCCGTGGGAGTTGCCGCGTTGACGGTCGTGCTGTTGTATCGCAAGATCGAGTCTGTGGCAAAACTCATGGTGGCCTTGTGGGCGGGGGTGATTCTGACCATCGCAGTGGTGCTGGTTTGTGGATTGCCGCATTTGAGCGCAGGTACCGTGTTTGACTTTCCACCCCGGGCATTCAGTTTCTCCCGCGGGTTCCTGTTGGGGCTGGGCTCGGCCATGTTGCTGGCCATGTACGATTATTTGGGCTACTACAGTGTCTGCTATATCGGCAATGAAGTGCGATCGCCGTCACGGACCATGCCCCGCTCGATCCTGATTTCCGTGTTCGCCGTGGCGGCGATTTATTTATTGATGAATGTGGCGATCATCAGCGTGGTGAGCCAGTACCGTGGCGGGATTGTTCAAACTCGCATTCGTGTTGGCGGTTATGGCCTGCTGCGGACTGGAGTAGTTTTGTGACCCACCGGTCGGCTGAGTCTTGAATGCCTAACGGGCTGGGTCTGCCTGACCTTCCGGCTTTGCACCGCGGGCACAACCCAAGCTGTTCGCAGCCCTGGCACCGCCGTTGTCCTGGCCAAAGCAGGCAGCCAACGTCAATCGGATCGCATGGCTCGCTGGCGTCGGCAGCAGGCAGGCGACCATCTCCAAAGCCTTGGCGGCTGAGACGTGATTTTCGCAGCTCTTGATGAACTCGCCACGCAGTACCTCTTGAACCAGGCCAAACGGTCCAATCTTGCCCAGCGACAATACGCTGTCGAGACAACGCAAGGCGTGCTGCGTCATTCCCAGTTCGTGGTAGCCTACGGCGGCCTTCAGCCGTTTCAAGACCCGCGCGATCGTGTCTGCGTTGGGTTCCATGGTAGTGTCCTTTCGGTGCTACGTTCCGCTCCTCTTGGCAGCCGTTTCACCGCACCAGGAGAAATAGCAATTCCCGTGCCGGTTCGGATTACCGCAAAGGCATTTTTCAAGAATCGGTTGGTTCCAGCCAAGTTACTTCAATGACATTGATCTTCGGGGCCTGGCCACCACCCCAAAATGCCCCGATGTGTCGCATAACGCCACACCGCCAAGCGTTTCGTACCAATCCTTGTACGGCGATCGGCGTGCGGTGTTACACGGCTTGCCGCCCCGTTGGCGGGCTGGGGCGGCTTCTGGGGGCCAGTCTGGGCGTAAAGGGTTTCAGCAACGTCCTGGGGCCATCCATTCACCGCCTGAACGCCGGCATAGTCAGGACGGGCTCAGCAGGGAGCCGTGGGCGGCCTGGAATCGGGCGAGGGCGATGGTCCGGTTTTTCAGGTAATCGGCGAAGAATTCCCAGGAGGCAGTTTCGTCGAGCAACCCCTGCCGCGTGAGAATGCGGCTGAACACCTTGTTCTTCACGTGCCGGGATCCAAAGAGACGCAGCGATACTACGTGGTGAACTCTCGGGTCTGGATAAAAAGTGAATTTTATCTGATGATGGTCGTACCCCTCGCAATGAAGCGCCGCCGCAGTCGCGCTCCCGGAGCGCAGCATGAAGTCAAAGAGGCGCTCGTTGGCAACCGGGGCTTCCAGCCGGCCCCAGACGTGATAGCCGCGGCCACTGGCCACGACCAGCGGTTCGCACTCCAGGCCCGCAGATGCCCTCCTAGCTCGCGGACCGCGAGGTCCATCTCCGGAATGATCTCGCTGCTGTTGACTTGGTGGTTGTTGTCGAGATTGAAGCAGAACGTGTCGTTCGCGCAAACGTCGAAGTACAGACAGATGTTGCAGACATTCTCCACGTGGGCGAGGAGAAAGTCGTCCATCCGGCGCTCCGGGATACACGCCAGCTTGTACTTATGCACCAGCCCGAAAGGCGTCAGCTCGCCGTATTCCAGGGTCACCCCGTCGGTCAGCAGCCTCTCCACAAAGGCAAAGCCGTGCTCCTCGGTCTCCAATTTTGCCCGATCTCTCGGCAGCCCCCGGTAAAACTCTTTGAGGAGGCTTACTCTTGGATCCATGGTTTGATTTCATCGAACGTTTGGAATGCCCGGGCCGCGCCGGGCGTTTGGACGGGATTCGTCGGCAGAGCGGGGAGCCGCTCCGCGGCCGGGTAATACACGTTCACTCCAAAGCGCTCGCCGAGGGTGATGTTGATCGCTTCATTGTCGACGAGGTGTTCAATCCCCCAAGCTTTGCAGAAGCCGATCTTGTTGCCGGTCATGAACAGGTAATCGAACGGAATCTCGTTGTCCGCCAGCCATTTTCTCGTGCAGTCCTGCTCCCGCCGCAGATCCCGGTAGGTGCAGATCACAATGCGCCAGCGGTTTTGCCTGAGCCATTGCGTGAAGCGGACGCCATCGCTCCGAGCTCGTGCCCGCTCATAGCACCGCTGGTGGATCTTGTACCGGAAAAAGGAGTATTCGATGCTTAGAAGATCACCGCTCTCGGTCCAGCCGCAGCGCAATTTCGCGAGGTAATCCTGATACACCTCCTCTGAAAGGGCGTGCCTTTCGTCGCGGACAAATTGCATCCGCTGCAACGTCTCCGTGAAGTTGTTCAGCGTGTCGTCCAGATCGATGGCAATAGTTTTCATGAGGCGATCCCGGCCTGTGAGCAAGCTGCAACTGGGCCCGTATCCTGGGCGAGAAGCCGTCTAGTGTATCCGATTCAGGCCCGTAAGCAAACCACAACCCTGGACACAAAGCCAATTTTCGCCGTGAAGTCTGGCCTGCGATCGGCACCCACCTCGCTGCCCTTCACTTGCGCCTGCTGACTCAGGAACTGCAACCAGGCCCCGGTGTCGCGTACGACGACGGTGTCAGCCCGTGCAACCATGCGAACCCGCGGCACAACTTGACCGGCGATCCGTATTACACCGATGGCAAGCGGACCGTGGTGTTCTTGTCGAAATCGCGGACCACTCTCAAGTACATCGCCCTTTCCTGAAACGCGAGAAACACCCGGAAGTGAACCAGGTGCCGCTACGGACCCGACCGTCCTCTATAATGGTGTTTCAGAAGGCTACGGATGCAAACCACGCCGAATTTGGTGGTGCCACGTTTTCTTCCCCAAGGCTCAAAGAAGTTCCGAGGCTCAAGAACGAACCTATGAAGACCGACCGCACTCCCACGCTTCCTCCCTTCTTCACTCAGGTCATCGGCTCTCTTCCGCGGCCGAAGCTAGTGCTCGATCTGCTCGCCCGGCGATCGGAAATGTCAGCGGACCGTTACGCAAGAGTGATGGACGACATGGTCGTCTTTGCGATCCGCCCGCTATTGCTTCCATTTCCTTCTCCGAGAGTTTTGGCGGCGCTTGACAACGCCAAAGACCGCGATGAAACTAAACCGAACTTGGGTCGGCAATTTCAACGACATGGAGGTCTTTTTGCGTTACGCGGGAGTGAAACCACCGAAACGGAAGTGACTATGGCCACGGACAAGGCCGTCCCTTGTCGCCCCAGTGATGGTCAGGTCAAAGGGCCGGATCAATCCTGCCCCAGTTTCGACAGACGGCGGAGGGCCTCGAACTTGTCGTTCTCCCCCAGCCGGGCCTTCCGCACCGCGTCGGTCAGGAGCGTAATGTTGCGATCGTACGTCGCTCGGTCCACCGGGAAGGGCGTGCCGTCCTTGCCGCCGTGGGCATGCGAGTAGTCGGCCCAGCGGCGAGGATCGGCTTCCTGGCCAAGTTCTCGCTGCCGCCCTGCGACGCCATGTTCCGGGGTTGGGTAGGATCGCGGTGCGATGGCGGGGCCTGAAAAATGATCTCGGCCAGCAGCGACAGACTACGGATCGTCGCCGGCCCGACATCTGGCAGGGCCAGCAGGGTCTCGAAGTCCTGGGGATGTTGCTCATGGGCGCGGACGAGGATGCCCTTGAGCCGCTTCTCGTTGACGTCCAGATTCAGCACGCGGATGCCGGGCCGGGGCGAAGAGCGTCGGCCCCTCGGTCAGCCGCTCGATCTCGCCCAGCAGCCAGTGGGAAGGCTCTCGCACCAACGCCGCACTGGCCTTGCGGTTTGCGTCGGCTTCCTCGGCCACCATGTTCAAGAGCGTCAGTTGTCGCTCGCTGCCCGCTCGTGACCCAGTAGTCGCTTCGCCCGGGCGATCTGCCAGGTCTTCCACGGCCGCGTGGGGCTCGCAGACGAAATCCTCGACGCTCTCGGCCAGCCAGTGGTACCGACGGGCCCAGCCGCTTTTCTCGTCCATGCCCTGCTGGACCACGCACCACTGCCCTTCGGGCGTGAAGAAGAAGCTGTGGTGGTAGATGCCAAATCCGTCCTGGACCGCGGCGGAATCGACCTTGGCACTCATCCGCGAGGCGTAGACCAGCCGCTCGCCGGCCGTGATCGCATGGCGATCGGCCGCTTCGGTAATCTCCTGGGGCGTTTTGCGGCTGGCGGCGCCCTTGCCGCCGGCCACCAGGATGCCCAGGTCCTTGCCGAAGGTCTTGGCCGCCTCCTTCAGCGCCCCGCAGGTGACCGTGGTGACGCCGCTGCTGTGCCAGTCGAAGCCCAGCACGCAGCCGAAGGCCTGGAACCACCAGGGGTCAGACAGTCGGCGGAGCATCTCGGCCGGGCCGAACTCCTCGACGATGGCCATGGTCACGGCGCCGGCCAGCTTGGTCATCCGCTTGAAGAGCCAAGGCGGGGCCTTTCCGGAGTGCAGCGGCAAGTGGGCAAGGCGGCGTTTCATATAGGCAGTTTACCTCGATCGTGATCCATCCGTCGGTCGGGTCCGGCATGCCGTTCATAGACCGAGCATAATAGGCCGCTGCTTGGTTCGCAAGCCCTAGTAGGAAGCTGCTGTGAACGACAAAGGGCGGACTTCAGGCAGCGGGCGCCTTGCCAAGCGGCAGGTCTTGAATTAGGATGGGCCGTAGTAGAGCACTCCCCGGCTAACGTTGGGCCGAAGAATAACTTCCGCACATTTGCGAGGGTGGCATGCTACCCAAATCGGGAAGTTATTCTTCAGCCGGTCCTAGGGTACCGGGCAGCCCGGAGAATGCGAAGAGAGAAGTTTTCATGGTGCGGTCAAGGCATGGTTTCGTACAGAGTGCGGCGTTGCTTCTCGCGGTGATCATGGGGCTGTCGGCAGTGTCCAGCGGACTCGCCCGGGCCGGGACGCCGGCTGGCCCTGCCGGGCAGCCCGCCGACGCGGCCCTGCGGGTAATCGAGCACGGGCTGCGGACGACCGTCGGCTTTTCCTGCGAAAAGGACCAATACGATACGTACACGGGGACCGGCGCCGTGCTCAGCCCCGACGGCTATATCCTTACCTCAACCACGGTCGTCCCGCCGGGCGCCACGAAGATCAAGGCCATCTTCTACGGCGGCGTGGTCCGCGAGGCCAAAATCGTCGAGATCCGCGAGGACCTCGAGGCGACGCTGGTGAAGGTTGACGCCTCGGGGCTGGAGTGCCTGTCGCCGGCCCGCAAGCTCCCGGCGATCGGCGAGCCGGTTTACGCCTTCAGCAACGCTCACCAGGCGATGAACATCAACGGCCGGGCGCTGGTCAGCGCCGGGGTGGTCAGCGGGTTGTACCGCGCGGAGAACCAGGGTGGCGAGAGCGTGTATGCCGGGTCGGCCATCGAGACCTCAGCGGCCATCAACCCCGGTTCCGATGGGGGACCCATCGTCGATGCCCAGGGGCGGCTCTGCGGCATCATCAGCCTCAATGTCTCGCCGCTCCGCTGGCAAGGGCTGGGCGTGCCCATGCCCGAGCTTCTGGCCCGGCTCGCGAAGCTCAAGTCGGGTGAGGTGAAACTCCACGACGCGCCGTTGGTGGACCAGCCCGGACCGAGCCCCTTCGCCGCCCTAGCGCGGCAGGCCGCCGAGTTCAGCGGCTGCCTGGTCGGGCTGGTGGTCGAACGGAAGTTCCCGGCCGAGACGGTATGCCGCGTCCCCTGGTCGCAGTACCGCGGCACGATTGCCGATTGGAACAAGAAGCCTCTCATCGAGCAGTCCAGAATCCAAAGCGGCTTCCGGTCGGTCGCGCAGGCCTTTGAGGCCAACCAGATGCTCCGCCGTCCCAACGGCGCGGTGACCGCCGTGGCCGTCTCCGCCGACGGTTACCTGGTCACCAGTGAGTTCAACGTGGAGGAGGACACGATCTTCAAGGACAAGAAGAGCGGCGCCCCGCGGAAGATCGAGTTCGGCGGCAACCTGGTCGAGGTGCTCCGCAAGGCCACCGAAAACCTGGCCGAGGACAAGAATCCTGTCGTGCGGATCTGGGCCGTCTTGCCGGACGGGAGCCGGCATGAGGCCAAGCTGCTTGCCAAGCACGAGCCGCTGGGTGTGGCCGTGCTGAAGATCGACGCCAAGACGCCCAAGTTCCTCGATCCGCAGAAGAGGGCCGAGCCGCGGCTCGGGATGCGCGTTCGGCGTGCTGGGCTTCATGGGCGGCGCGACGCCGCCCTACACGTTCAATCCCGGTATCGTCAGCGCAGCCGACCGGAACCGCGGGACGCGGCTGCAGATCGACGCCGCGGTGAACTACGGCAACTCGGGCGGCCCGGTCATCTCCGCAAACGGCCAGTGGCTGGGCATCGCCGGCGCCCCCATCAACCCACGGACCATGATGGGCCGCCTCGTCTCGGCCACGGAACTGCAGACCTGGCAGGCGGCGCCCAACTCGGGGCTCGCCTTGGCCGGCCGCGCCGACAAGCTTGCCGCCGCGCTCGAGGGGCTCAAGTCGGGCAAGGGCGTCCAGCGGCCTGCCGGCGCGCTGTTAGGGGCCGCGCTCGATCCCCGTCAGGCATTGGGCGACGAGGTGGTCATCGGCGCCATCATTCCCGGATCGCCTGCCGACAAGGCCGGCCTCCGCTCCGGCGACCGCATCCTGGCCCTCGACAACCGCCCCCTCGACTCCTGGAAACAGCTCGCCGATCTCGTGGCCCAGCACCAACCCGGCGACAAGATCGCGCTTAAAGTCCACCGCAAGAACATCGTCCGCCACCTGATGATCAAGGGACAGAAAGTCGAGAACCTCGCCGACCTGCAGAAACTTCTTCGACGGGCTCAAACCGGACGAGAAATTCGAGGGCGCCATGGTCCAGTCAGACACCAAGATGGTCGAGGTTACTCTCGCGGGAGAGAAGTGAAATGAAGTACGGACGGCCAGCCAGACGGTATCCAGTGGAATGCGAAGCACAGCCCGCGGCCGGCGCCGTGCAAGCGGAAGCACGGCCCTTGCGACTCCGTTCGGCCACACGCTTGCGGCTTCGCGTCCTGCCCTGGCTGTTACTCGTCGGGCTGGCAGCCCGGCCGGTGGCGGCGATGGAACTCGACCTTCCTGCCCTCTGCGAGCGGGTCAAGCCGGCCTTCGTCTTCATCGGCGGCGGCAGCGGCGTAATCATTTCCTCCGACGGCCTCATGCTCAGTAACAATCACGTCGTCGCCCGCGGACAGGAGTTCGACGTCCGCACCGGCGCCGGCCGGCATTACCGGGCCAAGCTGGTTGGCCGCGACATCCACGGCGACCTGGCCCTGCTCCAACTTACTCTGGCCAAGGGCGAGACCGTGCATGGGCTGAAAATCGGCGACTCCGAGGCCCTGCGGCCGGGCGATGAGGCCCTGGCCGTCGGCAACCCGCTGGCCATGGGACTGGTCGATCAGACCCCCACTTTTACCTTCGGGATCATCTCCGGGCGGAACCAGGTCAACGGCACCTACACCGACGCCCTGGTGACCGACGCCGCCCTGAACCCCGGCAACTCCGGCGGCCCGCTGCTGAACGCTGGTGGCGAGCTGGTGGGGATCAACGGGCAGATCGCCACGCGCTGGGGACTTCGCTCCAACACGGGATTGGGCTACGCCATCAGCTCGCGGCAGATAAGTATCTGGGTTCCGCGGTTGAAGGAGGCCAAGGGAGGCGAGGTGGCCCACGGCCAACTGCCCGGCCTCCTGCTCGACGTGGAGCAGGCCGAGAAGTCGCCGCGCGTGGTGGTCAAGGCGGTCGGCGAGGGCTCGCACGCCGCCCGTTGCGGCTTCCATGAGGGCGACCGCATCGTCCGTTTCCAGGGCACCGCCATCCTGGGCCTCGCGCAACTCGCCGGCCTGGCTGGAATTTACCCCGAGGGGTACGAGGTCCAAATCGACGTCGAGCGCGGCGGACACGAGACGCCGTTCCACGTGAAGCTGGTCAAGCTCCGCAGCGGGTCGATCGGCGTCAAGCTGGCCCAGCCCGACAAGGACGAAGGTTACGTGCGGATTGGCGAAGTCCAGCCCAGTTCCCCCGCCGAGAAGGCGGGCCTGAAGAAAGGCGACGAGATCGTCTCGGTCAAGGGGATCGAGCTGAGCATGTTGCCCAAGTTGCAGTACGTGTTCCTCGACCGCTGGTTGAAGGTGGGCGTTTTCGCCGACGACCTGATCGTGCTCCGCATCCGCCGGCAGGAGCCGGGTGGCAAGCCGCCCGTGATGCACGAGATCCGCGTCGTGCCCAAATAGAGAAACGTGACGAAAAGATTGCTCGGGGCGTCCTTCGCTTCTTTGAGGAATGGGTCGCCGGCGACAATTTTTCCGGCTCATCAGCGCTGCGGACGACGTAATCGACGCACACTCCCAGCCGTTCGGCGGTCGCTTTCTCCAGCAGGCGTTCCAGGGCAGCACCCGCCTGTCGATCGCTCTCGATGACAAGATTGCCGCTCTGGAGCAGCGACATCACCCTGCCAAACCCCAGGTCGGCAAGGAGAGCGCACAGGTCCGACATGGCGACGTTGTTGTGGCCGCTTCCATCTTCACGTTTGGGAGTTCCAACTTCACGCTTGAAAATTCCCTCTTCACGTTTGGGAGCCGCATTCGTCGGGTGCAAACTTGCAAACACTCCCCGCGGAGCAAGCCATTTTGCCTGCCAACGGGCAGGCGAGCACCGAACACTAGGCCGGGAAAACCCGCACGCAAGGCCCCAGCGAGATATTTTGTGGATTGTCAAGCATAAACTTGCACTCAGCCGATTTATCCGATTCCAGGGGCGGGGAAGAGGATCACGAAAACACGAAAGGATGAAAACACGAAAACGTTTCCTTTCGTGATTTCGAACTTTCAGCATTTCGTGATTCAATTCCCCCCGTCCTGTTTTTCCGTCAGGGAAATGTGCTATCATGAATTGCCGGTTGGAAATAGCAGTAGTACCCCCTTTCGATTCTCCGAATGTCGCGGATCAGCAAGGTCATCGAGATAATCGTTGTTACGCTGTGTCTGCCGTTCTACGCACTTGCTTGGCCGTTCCTGCGTTGCAGGCATCGTATCGCGTTTCAACGGATCTCCGCTCGCACCTCTTCCTCCTGCAGAACACCGCTGAGTGGTGTCGCGGAGAAAGATTTGTACCACGTTGGTCTTCGTATTCACTTTGCTGCGGGCACCTCCGTCCGATGGGATCGTCTTCCGAGGTGGCGTCTGACGTGCCCGTCATGCACCGCGAAGTTGTGTTTCGACCGAGAGTTTCGTCCGACCGCATGCGATCTTTCGGATGCGATTACGCGGAAGTAAAACGCAAACTATTCTCTGTGCGCTCCGCGCCCTCGGTGACCAAGTGATCTCGACAGAAAAATAAGGGGACAGAAAACTTAAGAGGGAGAAAGGAAGATGGGGGAAGGGAATATGGAGGAGAATTGTCAATTTGCAATTTGAAATCTTCCCCTCCGCCCTCCGCCCGTTGTCCTTCCCCCAATCCGCCTTTTCCCCATTTTTCTGTCGATTCATATTTCTGTCATTCTCCCTCATCTTCCTTTCTTCCATTTTCCTTTCTCCACCTTTCTGTAGCGGGAGCGTCTCCGACCCGCCGATGGCTAGGAAGGCCGGCCGGCGGCTCGGCACTTTGCCGGACTGCCAACGCCGCTTCATTATTCGAAATCCAAAACAAATCATAAATTCAAAAATCCAATGACCGAAACCCGGGCCGTTTTGAACATTTCTTATTGAGTTTTGCGCCGGCCCCATGTCCTAATGCGGCCGTGGGGGGCTTGCCCGGCCGACAGAAGCAAGGCATAATGGATGAATAACAACGGGAAGGAAAATTCGCCATGGCCACTCTAATTGGCGATCCGGGAGCCGAGCAGAGCCTTATCGCCGAGCGTCGTGCCAGGGGGGCTGATCACAAAGACGAGGTTTGGGACGGAGTTTACATCATCCTGCCCGATCCGAATGTCGAGCATCAACGCTTGGTGGGGCGGCTGGGGGTCGTATTTTCTGAAGTCGTAAATCCTCCGGCCGGCGGAGACGTCTTTCCGGGTTTGAATCTCAGCGATCGCGGCGAAGATTGGAAGGACAACTACCGCTGTCCCGACGTGGCGGTGTTTCTGTCGGGCAATTCGGCCCAGGTATTCGAGGCGCATATTTGCGGCCCGGCCGATTTCCTGGTTGAGATCGTCAGTCCCAGCGACAAGACTCGCGACAAGTTCGATTTCTACGGCGGCCTCGGGGTTCGCGAGCTGCTGCTGATCGATCGCCAACCCTGGTCGCTGGAACTGTATCGCCTCAGCGGTAACGAACTTGTCCCGGCGGGGCGATCGAGTGTCTCCCAGAGCGACGTGATCGCCAGCGCGGTCCTTCCTCTGAGCTTTCAACTGTTTCCCGCCCAGCCCCGACCGGAGATCCGCATTGCGGAAATCGGTGGCGTGCGGACCTGGATCGCGTGAAGCACGGATGCTGTCACTGCCGACCGGCGACGTCGTGTTTGCGGCATTGTCAGGCGAGGAAACCAAGGAAACCGCGCAGCAGTAGCCCGGCAAATGCCAAGCAGAAGAGAATTGTGACGACGTTCAGGACGAAGGCCGTCCAGCAGCGCCAGGTGTCGGGCCAGCTCAGGGGCGTGTCTCTTTGCGCGAGTTTCCACAGCAATCGCATCGAGTAGAAGCCCAGGGGCGGAAAAGTGAAGGCCGCAATCACGGCAGCTTGCCACGCCCGTCGAACAATCGCCTTGCTGACTTCGCTCCGTGCGATTGAGTGGTTATGAGAAAATTGATCGTCCGGCTCCGCCGGTCCCTGCGACTGCGACTCCCGGCTCGACGAACCTTCGAATTGCCAGAGCAGAGATGTGATGAGGATGACGACGAGAGGCACGAGTATCAAGGGCGGATTCCAACGCCAACGAAGGTTGACCAGCATTAGTACGAACAGGACAACCGCAACCGCCGTGAAGAGTCGGGGCACGTTCAGCCATATTCCGGCGTCGGCAGCGTCTTGCGGCTGCGCCGGGCTGCTTTCGGTATAGGGGCTGGCCGGCGTGCCGTCAGTTGCATGGCCGCATTGCCAGCAGGCATCCCATTGCCCGGCTATTCGCTGACCGCAAGACGAGCAGATCCAGGGCGGCAGGCTGGCCGAAGGCTTCGCTCGCGCGGCCAGCAGCACTTCCCGAGCCTCATTGACATCCTCGTTACGAACATGTAGCGTCACGCCGCCGACAGCGTTGCTATAATGCCAGAACCAATAAAGAAAAGTGGCATTTCCAAGCACGGCCGGGATTCCCTCTCTCGCCAACGTGAGTCGCACGAGATCGGCACGCGGAACGTCCAGACACGAGGTAACTCGGACGAGATCGTCGGGCAAGATTGCCTTACCGGCTTTGATCGGCGCCAGGAGATATTGCAGACCGATTTCGTAACACCTATCAAACCGCTTGGGGTCGGAGGAGTACAGATCGGCCATTTCCTCCTCGCCGAAGGCATTCAGCTTTTTGACGAAGATTTCGTTTCCCCAGGCATCCAGGTACTGACGCGACAGTTCTTCGTATTCCTCGGGAACCTGGTCGTCCGGCCAAAGCTCCCCCTTCTCGGACTCGTATGCCTTTTCCAGGGCTTCCATGCGCTCAACCAGATCCCGCAAGCTCGTTTCGGCTTCCAAATCGGCCATGCCTTCCACGCATCGAGCAACCAGACAGAAACCTGCCTCGTAGGGCAGGCAGCCGGAGTCCCGAATCCCGCGGTACACTGCTAAACGCTCCTCGTCGGTCGATCCCGGTCCCAGTCGCATCCAATCGGCATACCAGGAGGGCGGATTGCGCGACGCCGTCGCAATGGCCGTCAGCTTGACGTTGACGGCCGCGAGTAGAGAATCGTCGTCCGGCATGCTCATTTTTCGCCTCTCAGCAGCCCGTGCACGGCCTTTCCTGCAAAAGAACGGTTCCTGCCACCTCGGGGCTGACCCCACCCCACGCCCAGTACATTTTTTCACAATCCTCTCGGCAACGGTGTCGGATAAGCTAATCTACCGCAGCTCACTTACGGCGAGCGATTCCCGCTCGATCCAATCGTTCACCCGCTGCGGAGTCGGAATATGCATAAGTATTATCAGCAGGAACAGTACGGCCATGGCCAGCGTCCAGGGAGAATGCTCCAGCATGTGCGTTAGCAGCAGCAGGAAAGTCGCCCCCTCCAGCATTGCGGCCTTGATGATGAGCGCCGTCTGATACACGGCAAACAGGTCTTTCCAGTCGGGTTCTTTGGGCCCTTGCCGGGCAAGCTGCCGTAGCATCTGCGCGGTAATCACGCCGGGCAGGACGATCCGTGCCGCGAGGATGCCGAAGACCACGACCAAAGCAACCAAGGTCATCGGCCTGTTCAGCCCCAAGTCCCAACTGCCGAGTTTGCCCGGCACAATCAGCAGCACGATCAGCAGGAAAAACAGACATCCGGCGAATAGCGCCGCCACGATGATCTGCAAGGTCAAAACCATCTTGCGTCGCTCGGGGTCTTCTTGAGGGTCGAGCATGGCATTCGGCTCCGGAAAAAAGGCACGGCACGTAAAGGACAGCAGGCCCTATTATCCTGCAGACTCGGCGGGAATCAAGGGGAAGCGGCGCCGGGCGTGTGGGAGATTCCTTCCGCCCAGGTTCAAGATTACCTTCAACGACTTGATTTCGGCCTTATTCGGCTCGCTGAGGTTTGTCGTCGTGTGGTGGCTGGTCGGCAAATTCAGGGGCAGGAAGAAGACAAAATAGTCGAATTCCCTCGCTCGGTAACAGGACCCGCAGGAAGATGCTACGGCGTTCCGATCAACGCCCTATTTGACCTGAATCAGCCCCAGACTATCAAGGTTATTCCCACATTTTCCATAGATACCAATTACTGGCCTGCCATCGCCGCCCACTTCCTGCTCTGCTGGGCTGCCGCGACCGCCGATCCAAGCGCTCTCGTAAGCGTGTCTGCCGTCGAGAGACGTTCCGGCGACGCGCATGAAAATCACTTTGAAACCATCGACTACCAATCCGCAGTTGGCAACGATGCCGGCGACCGCATAACCCTTCTTGGCTTCAATGGTGGCCGTCTCGCCTTTTGCTTTTCCATAAATCCTGGAGTCCGTCGCGGCACCGCGCCGAGGTAAATCGGTTGGATGGAACTCACGACAAGAACGCGCGGCGTGCCTGAAAAAAGGGAAGTAGTGATATTGAACCCCACCAGAAGTCGTCTGGGCTGGGGCAGGTCTTCATACGGGTCCCCCCCGTTGCCGGCACCGACAAAACTCGTCCTGCTCAGCTCGCAGCCGCCTAACTTCAGAAGCAGGGCTTGGACTTCATCGCCCGTGGATTCCCTGAGCCTTTTCTCCACCTTCTCCTTCGCCAACCCCGTCAAGCCGGGCAATGCTTCTTGATACCAGGATGCGGCATGGCCCCGGATGTTTTTCTTTGCCAACCCGTTGTTCTTTTCGCCCAAGTCCCACCAGGCATCCCCCAGGTTCGTTTGCGCAGCGGCATCCGTCATCCCCTTGAGTTCTTTCACCGCCAAGTCCTTTAAGGCCGGATCGTCTCCTAGAGCGAGCATGGGGATTCCTTGGTCCCATAGGTTTTTCGTGAAACAGCGGTACTTGCCCAGGGCCAAGTTCGCGGCAGGATCGGTTGGATTCTTGTCGAGGGCCTCGACGGCCTCCGCCACTCCTCCTTGCGCCCTTTGGATTTCCGCCATCTCCCTGAGGATCGTCCCTTTACGGGCGACCGTCCCTTTGATGAAAGCCGGGTCCTTCGACTTTCTGGCAAGATCGACCACCGTAGTTCCGAGTTCCTTTGCCGCGTCGAACTTCTCCTTGGCCTGCGCCTCTTCCATCAAGGCCAACACCTTGCCGACGACAACGCGGCTTTCCTGTCGCGGCAGGTTCGATTTGCCGATCGACGCCATCGCCCTGGCTTTCAGATCGAAGGCATCGACCTCGAACTTCGCCCCCCATTCCTCGATGACCTGGAAAGCAAGATCGGCGTCCTCGGCTCGAACGGCGAAGCGTCCCGCCTCCTTGAGCATCACATACTGGGCCGTTGCGTCATCTGCGGTTGCCTTCGCGTTTTGGAAAAGTTCTTGGGAAAGCGCCTTCTGTTGGTCGCTTGTCGTCGCTGCATACTTGCCTTTGAAAACCTCTTTAACGAGCTTCAATGCTTGCTCCTGCGCGTTGGCATCAGGAACGGGCAGGCGGGGTTTTCTTTGGCCGGCAGTTGCGGCGTCTCGGTTGTCAAACGAAGAGCTGGCCGGCAGCACGGGTCTCGTCGCTGGTTCCAGAACGCACAACGTCGCCGTCTTCGCCAATGCATCGTTTTCGGCTTTTCTCGCGGCAGAAAGGGCCAGCGTGACCACGCTCCGGGCAAGATCCTGTTTTCCAGCAGTATTCGCCTGGTCGATTAGTTTCAGGGCATCTACCGCGACAGCCTTGAAATCAGCGGCGGTCTTGGCCTTGGTGAAGGCATCTTTGACGCGAGCCGCAGTCTTTTCGGGAGGATCAGGCGCAGGTTGGGGTTCAGGCTGTGGCTGGGGTTTTGATTCAGCCTTTGGCGGCTCGGGTTCAGGTCTTGATTCGGGTTCGACTTCGCGCTTGGCCTCGGGTCTTGATTCAACGATTGGCGGTTCCTCAGCTTTTGGCTTTGCCAGCGTCCCTTCGTTGATGTGTTTTGATGGCGCGTCGGCCTTGGCCTGGGCCACGGGCTTTTCGCCTTCGGGGGGATTGGACCGTAAGCAGGCGATGATGGCGACAGATGCCAGGATTGCTGCTGCAATGGCTGCGGGCAGTTGCCAAGGCGACTTCGTGCCGTGAGATTGGCGTGGCACCACGGAAGCAGCGCTTGTAGCGGAAAAGTCGAGCCCTATTTTGGACGGATCGAAGGCTTCTGCTTGTTGGGGTCGGCTTTCCAAAGCAGCCAATTGCCCTCGCAACTGATCGTCGTACGCGGCCTTCTTGGCAGCGTTCAGCAGACAAATCCGCGCCGCAGCGATTTCATTGAGGATTTTTTGCGAGAGGGCCGAGAATTTGCCCGTTTGGAACGACCTGATGTGGGCCATCTGCTTGTCGGCGGCACTCGTAATCACTTCGGGATTGTCTTCGAATACGTCAATCCCCAGCAAACGGTAATGATTCGGCGGCTGATCCTTGGGGGAAATGCCGAGCCATTTGTAGTAGGCGTCGAAGGCCTCGGGCATGGCAAACTCCTGGCAGGTCCAAACTCGTTCTGCGGCAGTATTCTATGCAGCTATGCCAGATTCGGCAACCACGGAGCGTATCACCCGTATCACCAACCCTTGCCGGCTATGCAGTGCGCGCATACACTGAATCTGGTTCGCTTAACCGAGTTTCCACCAAGGTGATTGCCGAAAGTGCCCCAAGCGGGGCGGGAGGTCAATGCTCATGGATCGCACACGCCGAGAATTTTTGGCCGACGTGGGCCGCGGAATGTTGGTCGCCAGTGTGGGCGCCGCGGTCGCCGCCGACCTGGAACTGGTTCCCGCCGCCTTTGCCGACGACCAAGGGCCGGCCCGCCTTTCCTTCGGCAAGCTGGAACCCCTGGCCGGGCTGATGCAGGAGACGCCGGCTGACAAGCAATTGCCGATCCTCGTGAAAAAACTCCAGGACGGCGCCTCGTTGCGGGAGCTGGTCGCCGCGGCCGCGTTGGCCAATGCGCGGCAGTTCGGCGGGCACGATTATGTCGGCTGGCACACGTTCATGGCTTTGGCGCCGGCCTTCGAGATGGCCAAGGAACTGCCCGGCCCGCGTCAGGCCTTACCGGTGCTCAAGGTCCTGTATCGCAACGCCCAGGCGATTCAGCGCACCGGCGGCCGGCAGAACGAGGCCCTCAAGCCCGTCGCGCCGCGAGCTTGCCGGAGGGCCGGTCGGGCAGCGAGCTGCTTCGCGAGGCGATTCAGAACCGCAACCTGGCGGCGGCCAACGCCATTTTCGCCGCCCTGGCCCGCCGCACGCCGGAGGATGCCTACAACGATCTTCAGCCGATCGTCGAGGAGGCGATCTTCCCGGACGCCGACGGCATCCATTGCGCGGTCCTCGCCTGGCGGGCCTGGGCCACGCTCGACCTGACCGGCAAGGAACATGCCCAGACCTTGTTGCGGCAGTCGGTGCACTTCTGCATGGACCGGGAGCGGCGGACCGACAATGGATTGGAGCCGAGCATCCGCACATTGCTGCCCCGCCTGCTCGATCGGCATAAGCTGATCGGCCGCACCCCCGGCACGCGCCCGGCGGAGGACGCCTGGGTCGACAAGCTCGCCCAAACGATCACCGCCGGCAATCACGAGCAGGCGGCCGTCGCGGTGGCGGCTGCCTTGGCCGAAGGGTTCGCTCCCGGTGCGGTGGGCGAGGCGATCTCGCTGGCGGCCAACCGTCTGCTGCTGTGCGACGCCGGACGCCAGTCGGCGATCGGCACCTCGGGCAGCCAGTTCACGAAGGCCAAGGAGAGCGTGCATGGCGACTCGGCCGGCGTGCATGCCTCCGACGCCACCAACGCCTGGCGGAACATCGCCCGCGTCAGCAGCCCGCGAAACGCCTTCGCCAGCCTGATTGTCGCGGCTTTTAACGTGGGGCCGAATGTGGGCAATTTCAATGGCGGGCTCAAGGGGCTTTATCCGCTGCCCGAGCATCTGGAAAAGGTGCGGGGCAAGGATGCCGCGGCGCTCGTCGGCGAAGCGGAGCAGGCCATCCGCGCCAACGACCAGCCGCTGGCCTGTGCCGCCGTCCACCGCTATGGCGCGCTAGGCCATTCCCCGCGGGCGATCGTCGATCTGTTGCTGAAGTACGCGGTGAGCGAGGACGGCGCTTTGCACGCCGAGAAGTATTACCGCACCGCGACGGAAGAGTTCGCCGCCGCCCGCCCCGCGTTCCGCTGGCGGCAGCTTGTGGCACTGGCCAGGGTGACTGCTAGCGAGTACGGCCAGCCGGCGCCGGGCTACGCCGAGGCCTGCCGCTTGCTTCAAGTGTGACGGTGACGCGTCCTCACCTGCTCGTGATTACGATCGGTTCTTCTCCCGGCAGTGCGTCGTAGCGCACCGTGCGGGCGTTCACATGCGCCGTGGCGTGGCGTTTGCCCTGGTCGATGTTGCAGGTGGTCCAGCCTTCCGGCAGCGTGGTCACCAGGGTCAAGGGCTGATCGTAGAACTGCGCGTCGGCGGAGCAGGCCAGGGTCAGGTTGATCTTCGTGGCATCCTTGTGGCCGACCGTCACCGTGGCGGCATCGCGCTCCACGGCATACTGGTAGGCCGGGATGTGGCCGGTGACCCACAATTTGTCCTTGCGCGACCACGCCGTCGATGACTTCGAGAAACGTCGGCAAAGGCGTGGTAATCCATTCACCGCCCACGCCGTGGAAGATGATGCACTCCATCGAACCCTTGGCGATCGCCTTGTCGACGTGGGCCAGCATCTCCCGGCTGGTCTTCAGCGAGACCATCGCAAAGCAGCCGCCGGAGTCGGGACGGGGGATGAGATGGTTTTCCTTCAGCAACGCGGCGAGCGCGTCCCCGGACACCGGCCAAGCCGCCTTTTTGATGCCGCCCGGCTGACCCCACGATACCAAGCGCGGCCAGGGGAGCGTCGGGGTAGAAGCGTGAATCGCCTCGTTGCAGTCGCGGATCTCCTTGGCGATGTCGTCCGCGGTTGCTCCGCCCCTGTGGGTCATGGTGTGGTTGGCTAGTTCGAAACCGGCGCCCGGGATGTCCTTCTCCCACGCTTGGCGGTTCAGGGCGTAGTGGCCGGCGCCGGGATTGATGTAGAACGTGCCGGTCAAGCCGCGTTTGGTCAACTCCGGGACCACGTTCTTCACGTGGCTGGGGACGCTGTCGTCGAACATGAGGATCAAGGCGCATGCCTTATCGTCCCTCCAGCGCGATCCGGGTCGCGCCCGGATCATCGGCGGCAGTGGCGCGGGTGGCGACGAGCAGCAGGGCGGTGAGAAGGAGGATTCTACCTTTGTTCATGTTTGCATTCCTTTCGAACAGTTGCTATTTCACTATCGCGCAGCTCGGCAGTTCCTGCTGGAATCGCATTGCGTCCTTATCCACTGACCTGGATGCGGCGAGTGACCGGCCTCCCAGGAATTCACAGACTTCATCCCAGAAAACCCCGACGACATGCCGGTAGGCGAAACGGAAATGTCCGCGCAAGCGGCGGTCGGGAGTGGCCACCGCCCGCCACAGACGACACGGATGGAGGTGGTACAGGAACTCTACGAGCTTGGCTCCAAGGAATAACCGCAGGCAGTCAACATGCGCCTTCGTCGAGGCCGAATGACCGACCATGACAATATCGGGCCGAATCTGCCCCAATCGCTGCACGATCTGCTCGTCGGTCAGGCGATCTCGGGCAGCGTCGACGAGATCGACTTGAAAACCATGATCGAGGAGCGGCCCTGCCAGCATCAACAGCCCAAGTGGCGTTTGATAACCGAGTGCGCGATCGGAGACCACCGATTGCAACGGGGCGTGAACGAGAGCGATCTGCATTATACGCTTTTCCGTTCTGTGGTTTGCCGGCAATGCTGCTAGAATTCCACGTTTTGTGTTCGCGGCAAAGCACCGTCGCCTCCTAAAATTGACAATTCAAGTCCGACCCCGGCTCGGACCCCGACTCGCCGACCCCGACTCCGATAGGACGACGCCAAGGAACAGGGCGGTCAAGTGCAACGCTTCGCCGCGGATGTGGGAGCACTTCGACATGGCAGGTGGTTCCTACGGATAAGTAACTTGGGGATCGGCTGGCTGCCGCGTGACTTCGATGGTGGACGAACTCGTCGGCACGCCGGCCCAATTCATCCAGCAGTGGTTGCGATAGTCGTAAAGCTGGCAGACGCGCAACAGGTAACGAAAACTCCGCAGCGAGAAGCGATGCTCGACGATATCGCCGTGGAAGGCTTGCCGCATGCTTTCCTGGGCCGCAGCGAGGTGGTACAGGGGCACGTGGGAATCGACGTGATGGGCTGTATGCTCCATGATGTAGTGGATGAACCAGTTGATCGGGCTGGGGAAAATCACGTGGGACGTTCCCCGCACGTGCCCTCGGTAAAACGACCATTCCTGGGGAACGTCGAACCAGGGAATCTGCGGATGGGTGTGGTGCAGAAGGGTGAGAAAAGCGATCAGCCAGTTCCAGATTGCAAAAGGCAGCCATTGTCCGAAGAAGAGCGACTCGGCGGCCGGACAGGGAGCGCCGAACCGACTTGAAGCAGAGACGAGGAAGGCAGCTTGCGCGGCGATAAAAAGCGCCACGAGCAGGTCATCGGCCAGGAATCTCCATGCGGACTTGTGACCGCAATGCCTTTGCGCAGGAAAAATGATTTTGGGAAGATAGATCTCGAAAAAGTAGTAGGCCCCCAGGCCCGGCGCCGAGCGGTAGAAGCGTTCCCGTGCCCGCCGCCACGCCGGCAGCCGGTCATACTCCTCTTTGCAACGCGGCGACCAGACGTAGTCCTTGTGCCGCAAGTTGGTCCAGACATGATGGACGTGGTTGTGGGCTTGCTGCCAACCGGAGTAGGAGTGCCAGGAAGGCAAGAAGGCGATGCGGGCCAGCAGGGCGTTGAGCCAGCGGTAGGGAACAAAAGCCTCGTGGCAGGCATCGTGTCCGATCACGAAAAGCGTTGACAGGAAGAAAGCGTTGACGAGGGAGAAGACCAACTTCAATGGCCACCACGGGGCCAGGAGCGTGGCCAGCACGGTCCCCGCATAAAGCCCCGCGCTAATGCTGAACAAGAACAAGCCCTTGGCCGTCGAGCGCGCTGCGCGCGCTCGCGGGGATTTTCGCACGGACATCGCTCGCCCGTAGACCATGGGATTGGAGACTCGGCATGGCAAGACCTGAGCAACCACGTCGTGGACGCGGACAAGAAATCGGATCGAAGTCTAGGGTGATTGTAGGCCGGAAGGGTGGGTATTACAAGGATCATGAAGGAACGAGTCATGAGCATTGTCGAATGTTTTGCAGGTATCGCTGCCTCCGAGGTAGTTCGTGTCCGCGCAAACCATCGGGCCTTGCATCGCCTTCCTTTCCGGCCTTCTTTCCATCTGCCCTGCTTTCCGAACTATCGGGCAATGCCGGAAATTGCGGCTGTATCGGCTTTCCGTCGCGCCGAATGACCTTCACGGGGAAAGCTGGTGCCGATTGTTGCCCGTGGCAAGAATCCTGCCGCAGGCCCCGAACGGCCCGGTTGGCACGGTTTCTGTGCGGCGGCCGGAATCGCAGTTTGGTGATTGTGCGTAGCACGGTGTCGTGCCCGAGTTTCGAGAGTTGGTTTCACCGGCGTTTTTCGCTTGCCGTCCGAAAGGCGATCGTACAGCCGTTTTCGCCGTCATCTTCACCCGCAATCAAAACGCCGATGAAAACCGCGGCGAGCCCGCCCGTTGTAGAGTTCTCTGGGGGTGAAGAGGGGAGATTGGGCCGGTTTCGTGGCTGGACATTCTGTGTGAGTGCCGGTGAATTGCTTGATAGCGGTGCTGTCAGCCGCGGATCGCCAAAGGTCCCCAAGCCCTTGCCGCGCGCACAACCCGCGCCCCTCCGTTGTGACTTGGGGCAGCCTTTTGTTCGAAACCCGTCAAAACAGGCTTTGAGAACAATTGACACCACCACGGACGCGGTTGTACCATGAATACAATCGGAAGACGGGCCGCATGAGCATCGAAAGGGCATCGTTGCTTGGAGGAACTGAATTATGAAACGTGTGATGAATTGCGCAAAAGTATTCCTCTTACTCGCGGTTACTTTCCACTCCAGCCTGGCTCCCGCCGACACCAATTCCCAGGCGTTCACGACGTTACTTTCCTTCGACGGCACGAACGGAAAGTATCCGTATGGCAGCTTGACGCTGAGCGGAACGACGCTCTACGGTATGGCGGGCAACGGAGCATTTGGGGATGGAATCGTCTTCAGTTTGCCGGTTACAGGCGGCAGCGCCACGACCCTGCTGTCGTTCGACCACACGAACGGCTACGGTCCCAACGGCAGCTTGACTCTGAGCGGCACGACGCTCTACGGCATGACACCGGGTGGGGGAGTGGATGGCGCGGGAAATATTTTCAGCCTGCCGATGACAGGCGGCAGCGCGACGACCTTATTCGAGTTCAACGCCACGGACGGTGAGAATCCCCTTGGCAGCTTGCTTCTGAATGGCACGATGCTTTACGGCATGACGGAACTCGGGGGAGCAAATTACGAAGGGACGGTCTTCAGCCTGCCAGTGTCAGGCGGCAGTGCTACGACCTTTTTGTCGTTCAACGGTGCGAACGGGAAGTATCCCTCCGGCAGCTTGACGTTGAGCGGCACGACGCTCTACGGTATGGCGTGGGGCGGAGGAGCAAATAACTGCGGGACGGTCTTCGGCCTTCCCATGTCAGGCGGCAGCGCGACGACCCTGCTGTCGTTCAGCGGCAGCGACGGCGGGTATCCCTATGGCAGTTTGACGCTGGGCGGCACGACGCTCTACGGCATGACGGCGTCGAACGTCTTCAGCTTGCCGACTACAGGCGGCAGTGCTACAACTCTGCTGTCGTTCAGCGGCACGAACGGCTGCAATCCCTATGGCAGCTTGACGCTGAGCGATACGACGCTGTACGGCATGACGTTGGAGGGGGGAGTATACGGCGAGGGCAATATTTTTTGCGTGGGTGTTGATGGCAGCGGCTATCGGGATTTGTTCGATTTCAACGGGGCCGACGGTGAATATCCTCGGGCCGATCTGACGCTGAGCGTGGATGGTTCAACGCTTTACGGGATGACATTAGAGGGCGGCGATTATGGCGATGGTACAGTCTTCTCGCTTCAGTTGACGGCGACGCCTGAACCCTCCACCTTTGCCCTGCTCGGCGTCGGTGCGATCAGCCTCACCGCCTACGCGTGGCGCCGGCGAAGCTCGGCGAGAAGGAAGGCGAAGCTGGCGGAGTTCGACCAGTTGCGAGACGGTGCCCCAGCCATTCTGTCCTTCCCCGCGCATTCGTCCCCGGCGAACGCGGCACGGCGGGCAGCTTGATCGAGCGCGAGGGGCGGGTGCTATCGGGGGAAAAAGGGGGATAAGTCCGAAATCAAGGCAATCCACGAATCAAAAACTCCGATCAGCAAGATAATGGGACTTATCCCCTCTCTCCCCGCCCGTTTGTCATTATACCACTTTGGGAGGCCACCATCGAACTCGGTGGTGGACTTTTGTTCGTGAAATTAGGCGTTTTCCGGCAACTGCCTGTGGGTCATACGCTGAGAACTTCGCTAGACAGGCAGTTTGCACCCTCGGCCCCCGGGATCCGGTACGGGAGTCAGTCGGGGTCAGGCTCCCAGTATCTATTTTTCCGTTTTGTGGTTTGCCGGCAATGCTGTTAGAATACCACGCTTTGTGGTTGCGGTCGAGCACCTTCGCCTCCTATAATTGATAATTCAAACCCGACCCCGACTCGGCGCGCGAGGACACTCTGACGGTTCCGGGCGAAGTGCGGGCGTTCATCAGTTATCCCGACATGCTCGATCAAGTGACGCGTGTTGGAGTCGCAAAAGAACATTGATCTACAAGGTTTCCTTGATTATCGTCTTCGATTCTTATGTCAAATTGAAGTCGCGTGCCTGAACGTCGGGGTCATCTGGATGGTCATACTCAGCCCACCAAATGACATTGCGGTAGTCTTGGCAGGCGGCTTTGTGCATATTCCCGAACTTGTCGAGATCACCATCGGCGAGGTGCAAGACGCAACGAGCGACACGAATGCTTTCAGGTACACCAGCCGACTCGAGGTCGCGCAACATGGAATCGACGAGTTCACTGTCGTGGGGGAAGTCCACGCGAATCCGATCGAGGATGTCTTGTGGCCAATTGCTCATAACGGGTTACCCAACGGTGGGCGTTCCCGCCAGCGTAGCTGGCCGCGCAGCGGCACTGCGGGAACGCTCCTGCTGGCGTCGATTAGCTTCACTTCGCCTTGTAGCCCAACTTCTTGGCGTGCTCGAAATCCTCTTCCGCTTTGGCATTGTTACCCTTCTTCTCGTAGGCAAAGCCACGACCATAATACGCCTCCGCCATTGTTGGGTTCAGACGAATGGCCTCGGTCAAATCGGCAATGGCCTTATCGTATTCACCTTTGTTATCGTAGGCACAGCCCCGGCTATCATACGCATTTGCGAACTTCGGGTTCAGCCGGATGGCCTCGCTGAAGTCAGTGATAGCTTTGTCACGTTCGCCCTTGCTACCGTAGGCCCAGCCCCGAATGCAGTAGGCCACCGGATCCATCGGGTCTAGGTGAATGGCCTCGGTGCAGTTGCTAATCACCTTGTCGTATTCACCTTTGTGCCGGTAGGCTTCGCTTCGGCTCGAATACGCTAGGGCCCACTTCGGGTCGAGGCGGATGGCCTCGGTAAAGTCGGCAATGGCCCTGTCATATTCGCCCTTCTGCCCGTAACCTTCGCCTCGGCCCTGATACGCCTTGGCAAACTTTGGATTGAGGCGGATGGCCTCAGTGAAGTCGGTGATGGATCTGTCGAGATCGTCCTCATGCATGTAGAGTAGGCCCCGAGCAGCAAACGCCTTTGCGTCTTTTGGGTCCAGACGGATGGCGTCGGTGAAGTCGGCAATGGCCTTGTCACGTTCGCCCTTTTGTTCGTAGGCGAAGCCTCGATCAGAAAACGCCAGGGCATCTTTCGGGTTGAGCCGGATGGCTTCGGTGCAGTCGGAGACGGCTTTATCTTGGTCGCCCTTGTGCGCGTAGGCCCAGCCCCGGTTGCGATACGCCTTCGCATCCTTCGGGTTCAGCCGGATAGCCTCCGTATAGTCCGCGATGGCCTTGTCACGTTCGCGCTTTTGCCCGTAGGCCCAGCCACGGTTGTAATACGCCTTGGCATCTTTCGGGTTCAGCCGAATTGCCTCAGTAAAGGCAGAGATGGCAGCATCGAAATCCCGTTTCTCCAGGCAAGCCTTGCCCTTCTCGTAGGCTTCCATCGCCGCATCAGCACTTGTCGCAACATTCGGCAGCAACAAGACTGCGATCAATGCCATCGCCCCGCATTTGCATGTGTTCACGGCTTTTCCTCCAGGTTCGACGACTTTGCCCGTACGGCCAACAATTCTCTGGCTGCCAAAGTGTTCGTATGAACGGTCCCCGGTCTTGCCTCCGGCTTCCTGGGTTGCCACCGCAATCCTTGGGCACGACTCGCACCCCCCCCCCATCGTAGCCCTCTGCCGTGGTTTCGTCGACGGCGACGTGCCGGAGATGTCTCATTTGGGTGACGAGTATGCCCGGTGCAGTTTCATTATCGCCGCTGCCGGCGCGCTCCGCTAGCCTTGTGAACGCTCGCAGATACGTGGTTCTTGGATCACGACCTATTCTGCCAGTCCTGAATCCTCTCCGCCAACGCTTTCGCTTCTTCGCTTCTCGTCCTGTTTCAGCAGCTCCTCAATAAGGCCGGCAGGTCCACGAAAGTTTGTTTGTCGCAGTGCCGATATGGCCGCAGGCAAGGCCAGCAAGTTCTTTTCAGCGGCCAGACTCAGCACGCTCAGCGTACCGGTGACGGCCAAGCCAAGGCGCCGAGCGACCAAGGTTGCTTTGCGTTCATCGAGGAGGATTCTATCCGCCTTTAGCTCTTGGGCGAGTCCGATGGCTTCGGCTTCTCCGGCGCCAAGCGGAAGACTTGCATCAAAGGTCGTCGGCGCGATAACTTCGAGTCATCCGGGCGGTGACGTGGCCCAGTTGGCCACGACTTCTGGTGCTCCTGGCTGAAGCATTTCCGCGACTACGGCCGGCGGCGCGACCACGCGGCTGAAGAGGGCGGGCAGAATCTCCGCATGTCCAATGAGGATCAAGTAATTCAGCGGTGACGTGTCGGAAACGACGATCATTGGCCCAGCAACTTGCGCAGGTCGCCGACCTGCTGATCGAATTCTTCGCGGGTCAGCAGATCCTCGGTGACGTTATGCCGTTTTAGCACGGCATCAGTTTCGTACCGGGATATTCCCAAAGCTTCCGCGAGTTTGCCATGCGAGAGCTGCCCTTGTCGATAGAGTTCGACGAGGGCCGCTTCCTTCGCCGTGGCGTCCAGGTCGCCTAAGTCGCGGCGGAGTTGCTGTTCGACATTATCCGGCAATTGGAATGAAACAGTTGTCATCGTGTTAGTCTCCGACCATATATTCTAGCACAGGACGGCTGCCGATCCCAGCTATAGAAGCAAAGTTTAGTGTTCCGCCATTTTCTTCCCAATTTTCCCCATCTTGTCTCCTTGCCCGCTTTGGTCGGCTTAGTAGGGGCATGCCGCGTGACCCTCTGCGTTCAGTACGAGACGTGTGTGTAACAGCGAAACCAGTCTCCCCAGGTCGGTGCGGGAAGCTTTGCCGCGGAACGGAATCCTCAAGTGCTTGGCGGCCATGGAGTTGCGCCGAGTTTTCTGGTCTGGTTCTGGCCATGGTTCGCAGCGGATGACGATGCGGGCAGAAATTTTTCGTGCATTCCGCTTTTTCGTCCATCGCCGGAAATCCTTGCGGGGAAAGCAGTTAGGGGCATCGCACCGCGCCCCGATTGCGGCCCGCGGCAAGAATTCTCCTTTCCGCCTATTGACATGAATCCTAATGTATGGATAATTACGGTCTTGTAAGATTATCATTGCATCCAACGACCGAAGGGAGAGATCCACCATGCATTCCGTTGCCGAAAAACGGAGAACCGGCGCCCCGCAACCGCCACTTTGCCGGGCCGCGAGCGCGAACAACTTGCACGCCAGCCCGCGACGGCGAAAGGAAACGCTGCTGCCGCAGATAATCCGGCTTGCGACGGAAGGCCACTCCGGCCAGGCCATCGCTGAGAAGGTCGGGCTGCCCAAGCGGACTGTCAATCATTGGCTCCGCAAGTTGCGGCGGGAGTGGATCGCCAAGTCGGCGGAAGACGCCGCGGAGATGATCGCCGTCGGCCTGGCACGCCTGACGGCGATCTATCGCGAGGCAATGGAGGCTTGGCGCAGCTCGCGGACGGAGATGCAGGTCCGGGTCGTCGAGCGGAGCAATGTGACGGGCGAAAACGGCCGGACGAAAAAGAAGAAATCCGTCTGCACCGAATCGCCACGCCCCAACGCCGCCTTTCTCGCCAGGGCCACCGCCGCCGCGATAGCGATCTTGGACCAGTTCGAGGGTCGCGCGGCCCTGCCGCGGACTGAGGTCGCCGACGGGGGGACGCTCCCGTTGGAGACCCTGACGGAGAATAAACTCCGTAACGGCGGAATGCATGCCGCGGAGGAGACTTGCCCAAGCGACCCGCTTTCTTGCCGATCCTTGCCATCCATCCGCCTGGCAAAAACGTCACACCCTAAGGAGCGGAAACCCCGGTTTTCTCCGCAGTTTTTCACGCGCAACAAAGAGTCATGCCCATCCGCCGGGGAAATAGTCTCCGCTATTCATGGTGGAAAATGAGCGAGAAAGTTGCAAAAGTATTTCGCGCGGGCAAATACGGGCAAGAATCCCCCGGCGGCAGGGGCCGAGACGCGGAGAAAGGGAGAGGAGGAGAGGGGAGAACGGGAGAGAGGGAGAAAGGGAATCGCCACGATTTTGGACCACACCGTTGTGGACCACGTGCTCCACGGCAATTAAGATGCTTGTTGTAACAGAAGTGTTCGACAGGTCTAGAAGAGAAACGACATGCAGATCATCAAAATGCTTTGTGCGGGACTGTGCGGTTGCCTGTTGGCAGTTGGTCATGCGGGTTTTGCCGCCGAGCGGACTCTCGCGATCAAAGACAACCTCGGCCGCCCGTGGGTCAACGAACCGATCACGTGGGAATTGCCGGGAGTCAAGGGCGACAAGGTGCTGGTAAAACGGGATGGCCGACCGATCCCGGTCCAGGTCGCCGCCATGTCGGGCGGGATCCGCGTGCTGCTGATCATCGATCGCTTGGACAAGGACGCCTCCACAACCCTCACGGCGGACCTCGGCCAACAGGGCCCGACGGCAACGGACCTGAGTCTTGCCATGGACAAGGGCGGATTGGTGCTTGCCAACAAGTACACCGCTGTGAAGTTGAACAACGGAGCTGCGGGCAACGTCTCTCCGATCCTCGGCGTACGTACGACCTCGGGCAAATGGACGGGCGGCGGCACGTACGACACCAAGTCGGCCAAGCCCGTCAGTTCCCAGACCGAGCTCCTGGAAAAAGGCCCGGTGCGGCTGATGGCCCGGGTGACGACGACCTTCGACAACGGCACGACGCACGTCGTGACCGTGGGGCTGTGGAGCGGATCGCACTCCATCGACGTGGACGAGACCTTCGACGTGGGTCCCGCCGACAAGTACCAGTTCAAGAAGTACGCCAACGACAAGGATGAGCTGGCCTGGGAATGGTGGAGTTGGTATGGCGACCGCGAAGGAGTGGAGGAGACGCACCCGAACAACTGGGTCTTTCGCCTGGCGAGCGATGCCTACCGTCCCGAGCAGATCAGCTACTGCGGCCAGGCGTCGACCGACTCGGACAAGGGCCCAGTCGCAGGCGCACCGCACGTGGCCGGGGTGGCCGAGTATACCCTGGCCAACGGCAAACAACGGCGGCTGGAAAAGTACCTCGCCGGCCACACGCAGTGGCGGCCCGATTCGGTGCTGTGGTACCTGACGAGCCCGACCAAGGACGACGGCGCCGACGCGGTGGCCGTGTATACGCACTCAGTGCGGAACTGGCGAAACCCGAACGTCTTGCCGACGCCCAGAGGGATCACGCTCCGCACGGGGGCCAACGACATCCGCGTGATCTCACGCGCCGACGGCAAACAACTCGAGCTGGAGTGTCCCATCGGCCTGGGCCGCCGGTCGTGGGCCATCCGCGTGTCCACCCGCAAGGAGATGCTCGACCCCGTGGCCACTTCGCCCACGGCCCTGGACGCCGAGCGGGTGCAGCGATGCATGGGCCTGGACATCACGCGGGACTGGATCACCGACTGGGCAATGAAGAACGACTACCCGCGCCTGTTCATCAAGCCGGACGAGAAGGCGGCCTATTACGCCCGCCTGAAGGGCCAGGGGATCGGCGCGCCGGGCAACACGATGGACTTCTTTCTCCGCCACCAGGACCAGGAGAACTTCGATCGCGATTACGAGGCCATCAACAGGCAGGCCGACCTGATGATCGCCGGCTATTGGTCGCGCGGCATGGACAATACGGTCGGCTACCCCGGCTGGATGCTCGGCTACTGGCACGCGATCATCGTCGCCAACGGCGTGGACAACCTCTGCGGCTCGCCGCTATGCACGCCCGCGCAGGCCCGTGCGCTGAAGAAGAAACTTGCCATCCTCACCTACGCCCTGGTTTCTCCGGACGCCTGGTCGGACAAGCAGATCAACTACGGCTGGGGCTCCATGAACATGCCCGTGGCCCGCTGGGGCGGGCGGGTCGTGCTGGCCTCGGCGCTCTCCGATCATCCCCTGGCGAAGACGTGGCTCAAGGACGCCGGCCGCTACTTCCGCATGCTGTTGGAGACGGAGTACGCGGCCGACGGCACGCACATCAGTTGCCCGCACTACATCGGCGCGGCGAGCACGAGCTTTTACGCCTGGATCGCCATGGCCAACAGCGGCCTGACGGAGGACATGTCGACGGCCCCCGTGCTGAAGAAATTCGCTCGCTATTACATGCAGTTGATGAAGCCCATCGATCCGCGTTGGGGCATCCGCGTGCTCATGAACGAGGGCGACACGCGGCCCGGCAGTTCTCCCTTGCCGGCGATCCTGCGCGGTTCTTCAAGCGGAGCGACCCGGACCTGGCCGGTCAGCTCATGCAGCTTTGGAAGGAAGGCGGTTGCGATCTGGGGGGCGGCATGGGCATTCCCGATGCCCAGGTGATCGACGCGGCCATTCCACCGCGGTCGCTGAAGATGGGACCGCAGGTCAACCGCGGCTTTGGCGCCTTCTTGCGCTACCGCGAGCTGGGCACGCCGGAGGAATCGTACCTGGCGCTGGTCGGCGGCGATTTCATGATCGACCATGCGAACGTCGACCAGTTCGGTTTTACCTGGAACGAAAAGGGCGTGCCGCTGACCGATTTCGAGGGCGCCATGTACCAACCAATGGCCTGCACCGCCGTCAGTCACACCACGCTCGCCTGGGATGTCCGCCCCGGCGGCGGACCGGCCCCCGGCAAGGACCAGCCCGGCAACTGGTACCACGACCACAACCAGCCCTATGTGGACCTCGGCGGTCTCACGCCGCGGCTGCACTGGCAGATCGGTTTCGACCAGAAGACCCAGCAGATCACGGAAACGCGGGGCCTGGTGACGCTCGCCAGCGACTCGCCCGGTGCGGCCTTGCTCGAAGGCAAGGTCGTCGTCAAAGCCCTCGCCGAAGTCCCCACGCGGCAAGACAACTATGCCATGGCCCTCGCCGCGCAGGCCGCGCCGCCAACGACTCCGTTGGATCGACCCTTCACGTGGACCCGCCGGGTGCTGTACGTCAAGGCCGCCAAGGCGGCGGGCATGAACTACCTCGTCGTCCGCGACGACTTGGACGAATTCGACGAGCGCACGCCCAGCTTCAACGCCTGGTGGTTCGCCACCGACGCGGACCTTGCCGGGCGCAGTGCCCGCTATCGCGGCCAGTTCGGCGTGGACACCGATCTTTTCGTGGCCGCGCCGTCACGCGTGAAACTCTACAAGGACACGTTCATCCATGACCAGTGCGAGCCGATCGTCGGTAGTCGGCACCAGGCCAGGTTCCACGAGCGGTTTAGCGAGAAGCAGGTGCTCTGCCGCGTCGAGGGCCAGAAGGGGCAAGGGTTCCTGGTCGCGCTCTTTCCCTACAAGTCCGATGAACCGCGCCCGACCATCGAGAACTGGCAGGGCGAGCGGGGAATCAAGGTCTTATGGAAGGGCGAAACGCATTATGTCCTGCTGGACACCCGGCCGCAGGAAATCGACGCCGACGGGATCAAGGCCCGCGCGGCCTGCCTGGTCGTCAAGGTGGCCAACGCCCAGAACTTTACCCTGGGGCTGCCCGATGGCGGCCAGGCCGCGTTCCGTGGCCAGAGGCTTGAAGGCCAGGGCCCGATGGAGGTTGTCGTTGCGGACGGGAAGGCACACAAGTCTGCATGCACCAATCTGATGATCGAACGGTGATCTTGGCGGATTACTGTCGCGAGGACTGAATCGTACAGGGTTATTTAGACGGCAAGTTTCGGAGGAGCTGATCATGGCGGACCATCGCATTCTTGAATGTGGCATGGACTTACCGGGCGAGCGGCCGGACAGGGATCTGCCCGCGCATGGAATCGTATGAGCGGACACAGTCCGCGACACCGAGCCTCCGCACGTCGTGCGTCGTTGCGGTCGCACTTGCCGCCTTGGCGGTGGTTGCGGCCCGTGAGAACGTCTGCCCGGGCAGAGCCCCCGCAGAAGGTGTTCGGCCTGAACCGAGTGATCGCCTTCACCTATCTCGGCGGGAAGTATGACCCGAAGCAGCTTCGTTCCCTGACTTTCATCGAACCGACCAGGCCGAAGGATTGGCAATATTGGGCCCCGCGGGGTTGCGTCTGCTGTTGGACACACCTGGTTCGACCTCCTGCGGAACCCAGTGGACAAGGCCGTGGACATCCTGGTGAACGGCGACTACGGCGGCAATCCGCGGCCGATCGTCTCGATCGACGAGTTCGGCTTCGACTACGGCGGTGAGACCGACCAGAAGGCCGCCAGGATCCTCCGCGAGACGAAGCGCAAGCGGCCCGAGCTCGGGCTGGCGGTGTGGGAGATGCGCGGCCCCATTCCCAAGGTCCTCGGCGACGCCTACCGGGATGTGGTGGACCTCGTCACGCTCGAATCCTACCTGAAGGACAAGGACGATTATTGGTTTGCCGCCGCCCAGGTGCAAAGCGCGCGGATCCACGGGGTGTTGCCCAAAACCATCGTGGCGCTCGGTATCGGCAAGGGCGGCAACCCCGGTGAAGAATGGGCACGCACGAAAGCGGAACTTGAACAGCAGATTCGATTTGTGCGCATGCTCGCCCCGGAAGCCCCGGGGATTGGCTTCTATTCCGGCGGAGACTGGCCGGAACTCATCGCCAAGGCCGACGAGTTGTGCCGCCGCTATTCCGATCTGCCCGCGGACGGCTCGCAACTCCCTGCCGACGTATCCGTGTTGGGCAGGTTCTTCTCGGGGCCGCACGAAAAGCCCGTGCTGGTGTGCTCGCCGATTTTGGTGGAGCCGAACCGCAGCGCAGCGGACCCCGGCAAATTGGTGGAGCCGAAAACCATGCGGGCCTGCCTTCTGAACCTCGGCGACCACGATGCTACGGATGTCCGAATCCGGCTGCGCAACCCCAAGGACAAAGGGGGAAACGTTTTTGCCGAGGGCGTGGTCCCCGTCGTCCCGAAGCGCGGGGAAGTGACTGCGGTCCTGCCCGTGACGGCCGAATGGAAGGTCTGGAAGACCTGGGAGATGGAGGTTGAAGGCAAGGGCTGCGAGGCGCGGATCTACCAATGGAAACACTAACTCGGTTCATGCTGCGCATCGCCGTCGTTCTGTCTGCGCTGACTCTTGGTTTCGGCGGCAGTTTCCGCAACCAATGGGGTGCGAACTCCGCCGGCGCGGTGCCCCCGGTCGCAAACACTTCCACTGGGCCGGTATTGTTCTACCCTACGGGACCCGACGGCATGTACACACCGGGCCTCTTTCAGGACCGGTACTTGGCTGACGGAAGCCGGGCCGCGACGATCGTTGGCCACGATCCGGGCGCTTATGGCGCGACAACGTTCTGGCTCGACAACACCAATGTCAATCCCGGCGACGGCGTCATCAATGCCACCTTCTTCAAATGGGAGGTCAGCCCAACGGCCGGCCACGAGGCCGACACGACCATGGCCTTGACGATCGACCTTTGTCATAGTCCCGGCGACACGGTTGCGTCGCTGCCGCTTTCCAAGGTCAACGTGGGCTGGGGCGGCCCCCGCACCATGCCGACGACCTGGAAGGTGGAGGGATCGTTGGACAATAACGCCTACTTTCCGCTCGTGTCTGAACAGCCGACCGACAAGGCCAACAGGGAAAGCTTTGCGGGAACAACTTCGGCGACATTCGCCCCGGCCAACGTTCGCTACGTGCGGATCACGGGGCGCGGCGCCGCCGCGGGCGGCAAACTCGTGATGACCAACGAGGGCGCTCAAACCGAGTTCTACGCCAGCGCCGTCGGCCCGCCGATTTCCAACAAGCTGATCTTCGACGCCGGCAAGGCCCAATACGACACGGTCACTGCCGCCCCGCCGGGCCATTCCGCCGCCAACTGGGGTGAGATGGGCCGAATCACCGGCCATCTTCGCGATGGTTTTTTTGCGGGAAAGGCCGGGGCTACGGGCGATGCCCAGCTTGTCATCGACTACAAGGTCGTGCAGCCGATGGCCCATTTCGCGATGATCTTCTACGGCACGAGCGCGTGGCAGTGGGGCGGCAGGGTCGAAGTCGGCGCCGACAACGCGACTTGGACGACGCTCGTGAACCAGACCACGCCCCTGGGTACGCTGCAGATCACGCACGACGTCAACAACCATCCCATTGACGCGGCCCATCCGCTTGCCGTCCGTTATGTTCGCATCACCGATTACTGCCATGCCGGCAGCGGCAGCGGCACCGGCACGGGGCGTTTGAACGACTTCCAGTCGATCGCCAGCGCCAGCGCGCCACTGCCCCGTCCCCTGCACACTGTGAGGATGCCGGGCGCGGCCGGAACGGTCAGCGCGGGTATCTACGACCCGGCTGGCAAGCAGATCAAGTTCCTTGCGCAGGCCGCCCCGTACAGGGCCGGAGAGACGATCAGCTTCTACTGGGACGGGCGAGACCAGTATGGCCAAGTCGTGCCGGCCAATCACCAGTACGAGATCCGCGTGCTGACCAGCCGGGCCACGGGCGCGAATGACGCGACAATCGGCAACACGGGCGTGCCTCCCTATGACGGAACTTCGTCGCCCTGCGACGCGGACTCCGTGGCGGTGGATTCCGCCAACAACCTGTACATGCTCTCGTCGGGGGAAGAGAACAATTTTACCTTGCGAAAAATGGCCCCTTCCGGCGTGCAAACGTGGGGCGTCGCGGTCGGCCAAAGCTCGATGGTGGGCGGCCGAGGCCTGGCTACCGACGGCACTTCGGTCTACGTAGATGCCGCGCGGGAAAACGGCGCGATACACGGCCTGTACCGGTACGCCGCCGCCAGCGGGGCTCCAGCCAGTTTCAGCGGTTCGCGGGACAACTACGTGGACTACAGCGACTCTTCCGTCGGCGCCTTGGCCTACGCCCTCGATGCCGGGCCCATTGCCGGCCTTGCTAGCGATCCCGGCCGCATCTGGTGTCTCCTCAGCAACGGCACGATCGAGGTCCACAGGAAGGACACGGGCATAGCCATGTCTGTTCGGAGCCCGGCGCTCGTTCGACCCCAGGGCATCGCTATCCAAGACGAGCCGTCGGGCCCCGGCCCCAACCCGGCCAAGCCCGGCGTCCTGTGGATATCGACGGGCGGCCCCAGCGGCTACATCAAGAAGTACACGTGGACCGTCGACGCCGGCAGCGCCGCCACGGTCACGGCAACCTCCATCACAATCGACGCCTTGAACAACCCCTACGGCTTGGCCTATGGCGGACCGAATCATTACCTGTATGTGGCCGAAGTGGGCAGCGGCGCAGTCAGGTGGTACAAACCCCGCAATCCGTCGGCGGCGGTGGGTTCTTTCGGCAGACTGCAAACGCCCGGACCGGTCGCCATCAACTCCTTCCAGTGGAAAGGCATCTGGGCCAATCCAGGTGTCGCGGTGAACCGCCGCGGCGATGTCATTGTCACCGATCACGGCAACCAGCGGGTACAGTGGCTCAATTCCACCGGTACTGCGCTCGTGCATTCCTACGGCGCCGACTATGCGATGTTCCTCTCCGTGAATGACATCACCTCCACCACACACCAGGTCTTCAGCCGCGGCAGGCTCTACCAGGTCGACAACACCGGCCATGCCTGGACCTACACGGCCAACTACTATCCCAACGACCTCCTGGATTGGGGCGGGACGGTAGACGGCGGCGGTGTGATCAGGACCCTCAACATCCCCGGCGTAGGAAAACGCGATTTCGTCGTGTATTACTACCTTGAAGACCAGGTCGGACTGCCGAAAACCTCCACGGCGCTGTATGGCGTGTCGATCTATGCCTTGGAGCCGGGAGGAATGCGGAATGCGTGCTTCTTGCCAATTTCACCAGCAACGGGAAGGCATTGGCCGACGGCCACGTCTACACCGGCGGCTTGCAGATCTGGACCGACAACAACGGCAACGGCGCCTTTGATCCCGGCGAATGGGTCGCTAGCGAGGATTCCCATAGCGCCGGAAACTCCGATGTGTGGATGGATTCCGCCGGCAACCTCTGGTTCGGCCGGGCTACCGACGACAGTGGCCGTTTGGGGGCCGTCATCAAGTTGCCCCTGGCAGGCTGGTCCCAAGTCGGCTCGACCGACAAGTGGAATCCGGTGTACCGTTGGAACGACCCGAAGTTCGGCCATAAAATCGTCGTTCCCGCAACCAACCCCGAGGGGGCCTTTGCTCCGCATTACCTCCAGATCGGCGCCGACGGCAAGATTTACCAGATCGGCAACACAGCAACTCACACGGGCTACTGCAACGGACTGGCCGGCGTCCGCATCGCCAATTCCTCCGGCTCGGTCATCAATACATTCATCATGCCGGATCGATCGGAAAATCCCGAGGGCAGCCTGAACGGTTTCAGTCCCGACCCGATCGCCGGCACGGGGTTCTTCTTCACCGACAGCATCGACTTCGTCGATTACACGGGTCAACGCGTGGACGCCTGGACCGAGGAGGGCCTGAAAATCGCGCGGGCTTTGCCCGGAGCACCCGCCGGCTATTCGGCGGGCTGGCCCGACCAGAACATGAGCCTGGCGGCCTTCGCCTTGCCGGGCGATGCGGCGGGCACACGGCACGTCTACGTCGAGGACGATGCGCACAGCAAGGCCATCCGATACACCTTCAAGGGCCTGGATACAGTCGCGCGGACCTGCAAACGCTTCCCTTGGCCGTTGACGTTTGAGCGGCCAAAGTTCAAAACCCTACCGGAGTAAATCCCATGATTACGTACGTACTTGATCTCGCTCGCTGCGCCCGCCCGTGTTTGGCCTTCCCGGCAATCGTTATGCTCTTGGCATGCCTCCCGTCGGCTGCGCCTGGGGCCGAGGAGGAGTTTGTCGGGCCGTTTGCGAGCTGGCTCGACGTGCGGCGGGACTTCGGGGCGACCGGCGACGGCAAGACCGACGACACGCCGGCCTTGCAGCGGGCCTTGGACGAGATCCGCGAGCACAAGCGGGCCAGCGTGCTCTACTTGCCCGCCGGGACCTATCGGATCACGCAGACCCTGACCACCGGGCGCAAGGCCCACCAGGACGACATGGTCACGATCGTCGGCGAAGATCCGGCCAGCGTCGTGCTCCGCTGGGACGGCCCGGAAGGCGGGACGATGTTCCAGTGGGATGCCTGGTACGCCAAGCTTTCGCGCCTGACCTTCGACGGCGGCGGCCGTGCGGAGACCTGCCTGCGCTATGGACCGCACTTCTCGACCTACAACGAGACCAGCGACCTGGTCCTGTGCGACGCCAAGTGCGGCATCGTCTTCGGCGGCCCCGATACGGCCGGACAGGCGGAGAACGAGGTCCTTCGCTGCCGCTTCCTGCGCTGCGGCGTCGGTCTCCAGACCGTCAACTGGAACTCCATGGACATCTGGGTCTGGTACTGCCGTTTCGAGGACTGCGGCCGCGGTATCTACAACGTGATGGGCAACTGGCACGCCTGGGAGAACCTTTTCCTCCGCTCGAAGATCGCGGACGTGAGCCTGATGAACCTGATGGCCTTCTCGGTGGTCAACAACACTAGCGTCGGCTCGAAGCGGTTCTTGGACTTCTCCAGCGGCCACACCTGGGGCTCGCCCACCAGCATCACCGGCAATCGCGTGCTCGACCCCACGGGCGATTGGGCGATGATCCTCGACAACGCCGGGCCGTACCTGGTCGTCGATAACGTGATGCGGCTGGCGGGTACTGCGCAGCGGTCGGCGGCCCGCGGCGTGCGCATGACCTGGGCCGACCAGACGCTGGTGGGCAACGTCTATTCCAAGGCTGGCGCCGTCGAGGAGCGCGGCCGCTTCCGCCGCATCGAGGAGAAAGTGGTTGCGGCCGCCGACATCCCCGACGCGTTGCCCACGCTGCCGCCCACGCCGCCGCGCCGCCAGCGCCGGGTGTTCGACCTTCCCACGACCACCAGCGCGGCAGCCATCCAGCAGACGATCGACCGGGCGGCCCGGCTGACGGGCCAACGCCCAGTGGTCCATCTGCCGATGGGGGCCTACAAGATCGACGCGCACGCTGGTCATCCCTCGGGAGTGCGACGTGCAGCTTGTGGGCGACGGGGCCAGCGAGATCGCCACGCGGTTGGTCTGGACCGGCCCGGCCGACGGCGTTCTCTTGCGCGTTGACGGTCCCAGCCGGGCGACGATTCGCGACCTTCAGATCCAGGCCAGCGCGTCGTCGGCCATGCTGGTGGAAACGCCCGATCAGCCCGATGCGAGGATCTTTGCCGACCAGCTCAATACCAGCGGCCCGACGGGACAGACCCACGGTCGGACTGCCGCCTTGCGCGTGACCGGCTTCGAGCGTACGCGGGTGCAGTTCCGCGCCCTGCAAGGCAGCGGCAACCGCGGCACCTGGGTGGAGGTAGTCGGCCGAGGCAGCGAGGCTATGGGGCAGGCGGTCGGCGTGTTCACCGGGGGCGACTGGCACAGCCGCCGGCCAATACGATGTCCGCCAGGGCGGCCGGCTCGTGGTCCGCGGCGTGTACCACGAGCGCAGCTCCGATTCGCTCAACGGCCTGCACCTGACGGACAGCGGCATGCTCTCGATCGACGCCACGCGATTCTCCTATGCCACGAGTGAAAGGTCGCCGACCGTGGCAGCCGACAACTTCCGCGGCCTGTTCACGCTGGCCACCTGCATGCTGATGCCGGTCGAGACCCAGGAAACCTGCCGCTTCGAGCTCCGCGGCGATGGCAGTCGGACCAGCGTGTTGGCGCTGAACGATCAGTTCTGGGTGCAGAAGCCCGGCACGTCGGCCGACACGGTCTGGCTCAACCGTGCGCAGCCGCCGGCCAAGGGCGGGCTGATCGGCTCGAACATCAACACGGGCAACAAGGAGGCCTCGCCGCGGGGCTTCGAATTCCTGAAGAATGTCGGCGAGAATCCCGATCCGGCGCGATCGAAATTCGGTTCCGGGCCGCTGGCCGATCGTGGCGGCGTGGACGACGCCACCATTGTTCGCCATCTCGCCCCGCTCCGTTCGATCCGCCCCTGGGTTCCGGGCGCCGTGCCCGCCGGGGCGACCGATCTGTCGATTCACCGCGTGATCGCCAGCGGCGGGCGCGGAGCGACCGTGGAGGTGCGGGCAGCGAAGTGAACGCGATCTCCACAAGCGCTATGCCGAATCGCGGCAGGAGCAATCGTATCTTGCCATCGCTCCGAGCGGCAATGTTGTCCGCGCGCAATCTCAATGCTTCTCAAACTGTTTCCGCAGACTATCGATCTTGCCCTCCTGGAGGATCGGTAGATAGCGATTCGGTATCGCCAGTACGAAACAAGCGACGGCCGTCTCGTAGAGCATTCCCTCCTTGCCGCCGATCTGGTCGCCCGATTCTCGCCATCCGCCGTCGTTCTCGGGATTGGCGTCGTGAATCTGACTGGAAATCAGGCGATCGCGAAGCAAAGGATAGCTCCGCTTCCACGGTTCTCCACCTGCTTGATACAAGGCCTGGGCGACGTAATAGGTGGTGTAAGCGGAGAAGGCATTACCGAAGGGAGGATCGCGTGGATTCCCTTTGGGCAGTTCACGCACCGCCCGTTCGATGATCTCGATGTTCTTAGGAATCCGCCAGTCGTCGTACTGGGCGAACTCTTGCAGGCAAACCACGCCAGCCGCTGCCATGGCCAGCGACGGCTGGCCGCCACCCTTGTAATAGCTGAATTGGCCAGGGTGCTTTTGTTGTTCTTCTTCTGAAGCTTCCCGCGGGCAGCCTTGCGGCGTGTAATGTTCGCGGACGTCGCGGATGGCCCGCTCGATCACCGAGGGGCGAATTTCAAAACCGCTATCGACCGCACTCCGCAAGGCCTTGGCCTGCATGACCGCCAGGCTGAGGTCGTGGCCGGCTTCCAGCAGGTGGGCCTCGTAGTCCCAGCCGCCGTCCTGACACTGGCATCGGTCGATGACCTTCAAAGCACGGTCCAACGCCGGCCCGACCAGGGGGTCGCTGGTCATGCCATAGGCCTGCCCGAGCACGAAGGTCGCCAAGCCGTGGTTATACATGTCGAAATGCTTGCCGGCGGCGTTCACGAGTCCGGATGGCTTGGCGTGGTGCAGAACATAGTCCAGAGCCTTCTTCTCCGCCAAGCCATAACGGCCGCGGCCCGGGGCGTGTCCATCGGAGAGAAAGGCCAGGACTCCCATACTCACCAGTCCGAGATGATTGCTTGTCCAGTTGCCCTCCGGCCCCTGATTGCGCTGCAACCATTGCAAACCGCGATCGAGTGCCTTGCGGCTTTGTGGGCTTATCTCCCAGGAACTATCGCCCCACGAGAGGCGTGAAGACCCGCACAGCAACAGCGCCGCGCAAATGGATGCACAGCAAGGATGGAACTTGGTGGAAACCACAGTGGTTAGCCTCGTGGGGGTTATGTAACGAACGGAAATTCAATCCGCGTTGAAGGAACGAGGAACGAGTCGATTGTACTAGCGCGAGATTGCATTGTCAATGATTTTGCCATCCTGGCCGTTTTGTCTAGGACGCAGCCTTTGACATCTCATGTAAGGCCTGACCGAAGAGTGGCTTCCCGACTTGGGTGGCATGCCTAAAGCCGTTCTCGGCGCAGGCATGTGGTGAAGTCCCGGCCGTTCTCAGCATGGCTGCGCGGCCGACCACGACCATGAGTACATGGTGCCCGAGCCGCTATTCCATGCCACCCCGCCGGCCCACTTAGCGGAGTTCCTGCAACGTGTTCTCCACCGTGATGCCGTCGACCTGCACGTCCTTCTTGCCCGCCGGACCGATCCCCAGCTCGCGCACGACCGTCTCAAAAACGTGCAGGCGCGGGTCGCCGCCCGTCTTCACCCTGATCCGCCTGGCGGCCTTGTCGAAAGTGAACTCGGTCCACGGCCGGCCATCGCGGAGGACCTTCTTCGACCCAGCGGCCAGCGGCGCCGACCAACTGCCATCGGCGGCACGCTGCCAGCCCTCGATCGCATCCGCGCCGCTGATCGTCACTTTCTCTCCCTTCATGGCCCGCACGGTCACGCCGTCGCTGCCAGGCTTCAGTGTCTCGCGATAGACGCCGCCGCGCAAGACCACGGTTTCGCCCGCTTGCGCTACTTCCAGTGCCTTAGCCAGCCGTCGCCAGCGGCACGCCCGGATAGCCCCACGCTGGTTCGTCCACCGCCGCCGGATGGCGCGGATCGACATAGTACACGTTGGGATACTCCAGGGCCCCGATCGTTACGCCGCCCTTGCCCGCGCCGACGGCTGGGCTGCCTTTCCTCAAACGGAAATCCCGCTTACCAGGATCCACAAAGAGCGGGTCCTTGCCGTTGATGTTCGTCTCGGCAAGCAGCGGCGCAGTCTTGAAAGCCAGGTTGTATTCGACCACCGGCTTGGCCGGGGTGAAGTCGCTGTCGCCATCGACGACGGCCCGTTGCGCGTCACAGAAAAGGTTGTTGCGGATCTGCCCGTTGGTCGATTCCTTGCCCCGCAGTCCCACTCCGCACCAGGTGATCCCGGCGAAGGTGTTGTTCTCGATGGTCACGTCGGGGGTCTGGATGACGTCCAGCCCCCACGCCCCCTTGTAGGTTGGCCGTTTGGACGAGTAGATGTTGTGCCGCCAGGTCCAGTTCCGCACGCTGCCGATGTACGGCGCACTTTCGACCATGGCCCCCTGGCCCCAGTCGAAACAGGTGTTGAACTCGAAGAGCAGGTCTTGCGCCATTCCGCCGTTGTTCATGAACGTCTGAATGCAATCCACGTGGGCGACCTTGATCTCCGACGTGACGGTGCCATGGTAGTAGTTGTATCGCTGCACGCAGCCCTTGCCGAAGAAGCGGGTGTAATCGCAGTCGTCGTAGCGGTTGCCCGGAGAGTACATGAAGAGGCGGCTGACTTCGTTGTTCTCCACCAGCCAGTCGTTCCCGCCCAGGATGAAGCCGTACTCGCTGTGGTAGACCTTGTTATAGGCGATGCGGTTGTGCGCTACCGCACGAGTAGTCGCGCGTGGCACCGTCGGGGCCCGGCTTGCCGTAAGTCCCGTTGACCGCCACCTTCATGCGGTGGATGTAGTTGTCGAGGATTTCACAGTGACTGGCGTTGATCTGGATGGCCGTGGCCGGCTTGTCGGCCGTGATTTCAAAGCCCTGCACGCGGATGTAACTTGCCTCCAGGTCGAAGCCGCCAACGATCGCCGAGCGCCTTGGCATCGCCCGGAACGTGATCGGCCGACCTTCCGCCCCGCTGGTCCTGACCTTGATCCGCTCGTTGTACCGGCCCGCCATGACGTAGACCGTATCACCCGGTTTGGCCGCGTCAGCGGCGCGCTGCACGGTCTTCAGCGGCTTCTCCTCCGAGCCGGGGTTGGCATCTGCCGCGCCGGGGGCCGCCGGTTCGACCACGTAGACGGCCGCTTCGGCCTGCCCGACCGTACCGGCCAACCCGACCCAGCACAGTCCTATGCAACTCGCGACCAAAAAGACTTTTCTTTGTGGAATCATGCTCGTTCTCCTGATGAGGGTTCCTGCGGTGTCCATCGATCACTGATCGGTTTTGATGGTTTCGACTTCATCAAATCTGGATTGGGGACGCATAGAAGTCAAGAGAGTTGCCAGCGTAACCGGGAAAATAGCCGTTTGTGGCGATCCTGAGCAACCTGGTACAAAGTGAGCGAAAGCGGTCGCATCGGCAAATTCCGATCACGGCCAACGGTAAAGGACGCCAGAATCTCCCGCCCGGACAGTGCCCCAAAAACATCTTCCTTGACAAGTGCCCCTCCGGGAAGCCAAGATTAGGGTCTGCAATTATTACCCACCTGTCAACCTTACCTGGAGGATCGAGATGAACCTTTCCCGACGCGACATGTTGAAAATCGGTGCGGGGGCGGCTGCCCTTTGCGCGACTGGCAGCAGCCCGCTGCACGCCTTCGCCGCATCCGACAAGAAAATTCCTATCGGCTTGCAGCTCTATTCGCTGCGAGACGATTGCGGCAAAGACCTGCCTGGCACGCTTGCGGCAGTCGGCAAATTGGGCTATCAAGCGGTCGAGTTCGCCGGCTACTACGGCCGCAATGCCCAACAACTCCGCAAAATGCTGGACCAGAGCGGGCTGAAGTGCTGCGGCACGCACACGGGCCTTGACACCCTGCTGGGCGACAACCTCAAACGGACCATCGAGTTCCACAAGACGCTGGGCAACCAGTTCCTCAACGTGCCGTACCTGGACAACAACAAGTATTTCGGCACGGTCCGGGCTATCAAGGACACTGCCAAGCTCCTAACTGAACTGGCCGAGAAGGTCAAGCCCGAGGGCATGCACGTCGGCTACCATTCCCATGGCGGCGACTTCCAGAAGATCGACGGCGAGACCTGCTGGGACACGCTCTACAGCAACGCCGGTCCGGACGTGGTCATGCAACTTGACGTCGGCAATTGTCTGGGTGGTGGCGGCGATCCCTATGCCATTCTCAAGAAATTCCCGGGCCGCACGCTCACGATCCATATCAAGGAGTTCGGCGGCAAACCCGGCGTGCCGGTGGGCGAAGGGACGGTGCGATGGGACGAGCTCTTCAAGCTCTGCGAGACCGTGGGCGGCACGCAATGGTACATCGTCGAGCAAGAGAGCTATGCCGCCTCCCCGCTGGACAGCGTTGCCCAATGCCTTAAGAACATGCGGAAGATGGGAAAGTAAACGTCACTTGCCTTCCGGTCGCTTCAAGACGTCCTTTGCTAGCAAGGAAGGGTCTGAACTTGAGAGTACCAACGATCAAGACCGTGGCGATTCTGTCTGGCGTGATTCTGCTCGGTGGATACTGCTCCGGAGTTGTGGGGCAGGCGGTGGACGATCACGGTTTCAAGGCGCTGCCGCGCCCGATCAACTATGCCACCCCGCTGGCGCCCAAGGAAGGGACCAAGGCCGTGATCGTCTACGGCAGGACTTCGCCCTGGACGCGAGAAGCGGCCAGCGCCGTGCAGGAGGCGATCCAGGAATGGTCGGGCGTGAAGCTTGAGATGGCGGACGACCGCACGGTGACCAGCGAGCAGACCTGGCTGCTCAACGACACCTATCGCCACACGCCGCTGATCGTGCTGGGTAACGCCCAGGACAACCGTGTCATGCACGCGCTGGGGGTCCGTTACCTGTTGCGCAGCAACCGTTCTTGGCCCGGTGGCGATCGGTTTTTCATCCGTACGGTGTTCGAGCCGTTCGTGGCGGACGTGAACTACGTCGCGCTGGAGGCCTCCAACCAAGCCGGCATGGATTCGGCGACGGCGAGGTTCGCCGCATTGGTCAAGACGCTTCATGAAACGTCGAAAGCCACTGCCATGATTCCGCCGAGCCTGCATATTGTCGGGTCCGGGAAGGACCGATGGGAAATGGGCCGTCCTGGTTGGAAGCTGCCGGCGGAATGGGCCAACTCGCCCGGCAAGAGCGTTGCGCAACTGATCCGGGCCTTCAAGGGGAAGCCCTCGCTCGCCGGCACGCCCGCATGGAATGACGGCGTCACGGGCGATATCTGGAATTACATGCTGGGCGGTTACGTGACGGGGGATGGGCCGACGACCTTTCCCCTCGATCCCGACCGCCAACGAGCCCTTGCCGCCATGTGCCTGCTGGGCTGCCGGGCGCAAGGCGGGCGGACCCACGGAAACTTCGACCATTACGGCGCGTTGGCGTCGGTTTGCGGAATCCGGGCTGTTTTCCAAGCCGGGGTCCTCAGTCCGGAGGAATTGAGCGAACTGGAAAGCTGCATCGTCCTCTCCACCGCGGCGCCGCTGGATTACGTCTACAACACGATGATCGGAGGCGAGGTTGACCTGCCTAGCGGCAACCGGCACCATTCGGCCGCTCTCTTGTCCACAACGCATGCCGCGGAATACGTGCTCACCCACTGCCGCATGGACGAGAAAACACGCAAGGAGATCCAACGGCGATACGACGAGGTGCATGCGAGCGCAGTGCGAATGGTGGACGCTTTTAGGGACTACGACGATACCGACTCGGGCGGAGAGGACACGTTGATGCAGGCCTCCACCCTCTTGCACGAGGGGCTCATGGAATACGTGCGCCAACGGGCACCTGCGTCGCAGCGCGGACTTTTTCCTCATGACCGTTGACAACATGCCCGGGCGCTGGGGAGGCAACGGCCTCTATGCGGGACTGAGCGGTTTCTCCAGCGGACCGGGATGCGTGCTCTTTCCGTTCCATGGCGGGGGGCTCGTCGAGGAGGCAGCTTTTTACTACGACGACCCGCAGTATCGCTGGTTGGCCAACCATTGGGCCGACATAAAGCATTCCAGGGCCGGCGGCTACTTCTATTACCACACGGACACCGTTGGCAAGATGACCAGGCCGGTCGTGCCCGCGACGTACGACGGTGTCCGCGCCCTGCCGTTCGACAAGCGGTTGTACCGCCTGCTGAGTGACCCGGTGACTCGGCGCGCGGGGGAAAATAAAGGGGACAACTATCGCTTGCCGCCCGTATCGCTGGACAAAGCCGTCGACCGCATCGCCTTTCGCGACGATTTCGACAACCGGGCCGCCTACCTCCTCCTGGCCGGCAGCTCGCCCTTCATGCTGGTCTGGCCCTATCACAACAACATGATTGCGCGGTTCACGGACCTGGCAGAGGTCTGGCTGTACACCAACGTGAACGACAACAGCGGATGGGTGCGCAACGTCGTGTCGATCTCCAACGGCAAGGGCTTTGTCCCCCGCGCCGCTTGCTCGCTGGAGGCGCTGGCCAATCTGGGCGAAGTCACCGCGGCGGCGTCCCGGGAGCCGGGCGCCGCAGGTTCCGATTGGACGCGGACGATCGTGCATTGGCGCGGACACTATTTCGTGGTCATCGACCGCATGCAGGCCCTTGCCGACGACGAGTTCTCCTATGTCTGCCGCTGGCGCAGCCCGCAGATCGCCGCTTTGCAGGACGGCGTCTGGACGGTCACGGCGCCTAGCGGAAGCCAGATGCGGATTCAGAACACCGAGCCTGTCTTCCAGACTGCGGAACATTGGCAGATCGATGGCGCCGCCCGGCCTTACGTGTTGCAGCAGTACAAGCACGCGAAACTTGCCAAGGGCCAGGCACGGACCTTTCAGAACCTGATTTATGTTTCAGGGGCGGACCGTCCCGACGTCTTCCAGGCGCGGCAGGTCAACCCGCAGGCGTTGCTCGTCAAAGGGCGAACCAAGGCCGGCGATCACCTGGCCCTGATTGGCGTCGGTGGGCAAGTTCCGCTGGCCGACTTCGAGACCGACGCGGCCATCTACGACGTTTCCGGCAACACCCTGCACCTGGCCGGGCTGACGATGCTCAAGGCCAAAGTCGGCTCGGAAATGCGCGAGATATTCTCCTCCAGAGAGCCGGTGAACTTGCTGCTGGACTGCGAGACGGGCAAGGGCGAAATCGAGGTCCCGGCTGATGGTCCGCCGCAGGTCAAGAGCGGAGAAACCTGGTCCGCTCATAAGCCGGGCCGGCAGCCGGTCATGCTCGCCCAGGCCGGCGTATTGCCCAAGCCCTCGGGATTGGTCGAGGCGCGATGGAACCACAGCAAGCCGCCCCGGGCGGGCACGACGAACGAAAACACCGCCCCGGAAGTTTTTGCGGTCAAACCCGCCGCCGCAACGCTGCAACGCCCCTTGCAGCGATTGACCACCGCGGACATCGCTTCCACGCCGCGTCCGAATGATCAGAGGAACAGCTATCGAATGTGGAAGAGCACGGACAATCTTCAGATCACGGTCACGCTTCCGGAGTCCGAAACGATTGGCTGCCTGCGGCTGGTGGGAGTGAACAAGCCCGCGGCGGAAGTCGCAGGACGAAATCCCTTGCCGGCCGAGTGGCTGGGAACGACGGGGCCGGTCTACAAGGCTGACGACATGAAGTTCTCGCTGCTGCTCAGCGACGACGGCTTCAAGCACGACGTGCGGAAGATCGACGCCCCCCAGGTTTCGATCGAGTATACGTGTAGTCCACCGCAGGATCACACTTGCATGCAGCATTTTCTCACCTGGCGGATCGAGGTTGGGCAAAAGGCCCGGCAGATCAAATTAGCGCCGCGGGCGACCACCACAGAGCGAGGCGTGCTGGAACTGAGGGACATCGAGGTCTATGCGGCGACGCGCGTAGACGAACTGGCGGTCAAGGTTGCCGTTGCCGACCTCCACGGCGACGGGTCGAACGAGCTGGTCGTCGGCACGTCGGAAAGACAATTGGCGGCCTATGACGTTCAAGGCAGGCAATTGTGGATCAAGAACTTCCCCGGCGACATCTTGAAAATGGATACGGCCGATATGGACGGGGACGGCAAGGCCGAAGCGATCGCGTACCTCATGACCGAGACCTTGCACCAGGTCAAGGCCGACGGGAGCGAGGGGCCCATCGGCAACGTGTTGCAAGCCGAACGCGACAATAACAACGGCTTTTGGGGCGTGGCCGGCGCCTTTGCCATGGCCTTATGGGCGCCGGACGGCGAGAAGAAGAAAGAAGCCCTGCTCTTTACGGAATGGTCGTATGGCGTGCAGGCTGACGGCATCGTCAAGCCTCACGGCAGAATGGGTCTTCCGCTGGGGGCCGGACGGCTGGTGAATCTGTATCCCCACGAACCCGAAGTGCTGGTGGAGGTGAGCGGGCGCGACGTTCGACCTCTGGTCGGCTCGCCGCGACAAGGACGGCAAGTACACGCATCTGGGTGGAAAACCCCAGGTTTGGGCCCGGACGGCGGCAAGTTGGGATGGGTCGGACAGGTTGACCTGCCGGGTTGCAAGGGTTTTCTCGCGGCCGCCCAGAACGGGATCAACTACTACCCGATCGCCTCCTTCCAGCCGAACAGCAAAGTCCAGGGCTGGGAGTTCAGCTCCGGCGGAGTTCCCGCGGTGGCCGCACTTCTGGCGGACGTCAAGGGCGATGGCGTGCCCGAGGTCTTCTTGGCGCGGCTGGACGGCTTCGTCAATGTGCTGAAGGTGGCGGATGGCTCTCGGTTGGGGCTCCTCAATACCGGCGAGCCGGTCCTGGGCCTGGCCATGCTCAAGGGCAAGGGCGGCAAGCCGTGTCTTGCCGTTGGCACGAAGTACGGCGTGCACCTCTTCGGCAGCGATTACCAGGAGATCGGCAGCCACAAGTTTTCCACGCCGGCCGCTGGCTTCGCTGGGCCCGGGGGGAAAGACAAGGAGAGCGTTTACGTAGTCGACGTGGCCGGGAATGTGATGATCCTGACGGTCAAGTGGATGTACCGGCGTAAACTCTTTCTGCGAATCTAGGCGAAGGCCCGTCACGGCGGCTATAATGCTCCTGGCTTCCGCCCGCCGCGGCAGGCAGGCGTTGGCATGGCGGATTGCCTCCGCCCACACGGTTCCGTTGCGTCCGTTCCGTCCCCGGCCGATTGCTACCTTCAATGGACGATTCCCAATCGCTCGAACTTTCGCTGCAAGTCACCGATGAGGACCAGATCGGCCCGGAACTGGATGCGGCCGTTCGCCGGCTGCTGTGCGCGTGTTTTCCGGCCGATGCGGCGGCCTTCTCGGTTCGTCGGGCGTGGAACGATGTCCGGCCCGCCTTCTCCGTGTTCGGCCGGCACGGTGACATGGTAGTAGGCCAGGTAGGGATCATCGAGCGCCAGATCACTTGTGGCGGCGCCGGCTCGAATCGCGGGGATCCAGAGCCTGGCGGTGGCGCCGGACTGGCGCCGCAGCGGCTTGTCGCAGCGGTTGATGACCGCTGGGATGGACGAAGCCCGGCGGCGGGGCACGCCTTTCGGCCTGTTGTTCTGCGTGCCGGAACTGGATGGGTTTTACGCCCGGCTGGGTTGGCGGAGGATCGAGCGGGCCGTCACCATGCGCGACGAGGCCGGCCGAACGGTTCCGCTGACGGCGAAGAACATCGCCATGGAACTGGCCTTGGCCGACGATCCGCTTCCGCCGGGCCCGATCGACCTCGCAGGGCGAGATTGGTGACCCGCCTCCGTGCGACCGGGCTCGATCTCCGGAATCAATCAGCCCGCCGTATTGCCGGGGTTCATAACACATGCGCACGCGCCTCATCGATCAGGGCAATCAGGTTCTGGCGAGGAACGTCGGCCTGAATCGTAATGCCGGGCTCCAAAATGTAGCCGCCACCCCTGGACATCTCTCGTTTCAAGCGTTGCACCTCGCACCGCACTTGCTCCGGCGTGCCGGAAACGAGCAAGTCCTGCGTCGAGATCCCGCCGCAAAAGGTCAGATGCTTTCCGAATTCCTTCTTGAGCGATACTATGTCCATGGCCTCGGGCTGGATGGGATGGAGGATGTCGAGCCCTAGCTCGATCATGTCGCCGATGATCGGCACGATATGCCCGCAGGAATGGTGAAAGACGGCAAGTCCCTGGCTCTTGGCCAGCCCGTAGATCCTCGCCAGGCAAGGCTTCACGAAACTCCGCCAATGCTCGGGAGACATGAGCATGCCGCGCTGCGCGCCATAGTCGTCGCTGAGGGCAATGCACTCGAACTCGCCCATTCCCGTCACGATGCGGATCGTCTCCAGAATATACTCGGTGAGTCGCTCCAACAACTCCGCGACGAACAGCCGGTTCAGGATAAGGTCCAAAAGGATGGATTCCATCCCGCGCATGAATGTGGCTCGTTCCCAGAGGTCGCCCACCCAGATAATCCTGTAATGCTCTTCCTGCTGGGCGAACCAATTTTCCAGGTCGGTGAAGCGTGACTCTTCCGCCGGATTCGGAAAGACGTACTGGGAGAGGTCTGGTTCCGGCAGGCAAGGGCCGACAGGGGAGCCGCGGTCGATGCTGCTGGTCGACCAGACGACGCCGAATTCATCGGTGATCGTAGCGCCATAGCGATCCGGGTCGGCGTACAAGGGCTTTACAGACTTCGGCCCGCTCATGCGCAGGGGCAGGGAAAGACTCCCTTCGAGGTCCTTCCCATAGTGCTCCTCGGCAAGACGTCCCGCGGGAGGCGAGAACATGAAATTATAGGGAACCGCATCCGTCTCCCTATGCTCCATCGTGCGCTGAATCCAATCGCGGTCTGACATCATATTGCATTACTACTTCGCTTCGATCCACAGGCTCTCCGAGTGGCTGTTGAACTCCGGGGCATACATGCACTGGATGGCGGCAAAACCGGTCTGATACTTGCCGCGATGGACGACGTGCGTGGCATACTCAAAAACGTACGTGCCCTTGGGCAGGTAGTCGATGAAGAAATGGCTGGCCGTGTCGCGGGTCGTCTCGTAATAGCCCAGGCCGTCCTGGTACTTGTAGTGCGAGAGCACGTTGACCGGCTCGGTGCCCGCGCCGCGGTGGTCCTTGAGGTGGATGAACTCCATGTCGCGGTCGGTCCGCAAGACGATCCGCACCACGAGCTCGTCGCCCACCTTGACCGGTCCCTGGACGGCTTCGAGCACGGGCCCCTTCTTCGTGTATTGCCGGGTGTACAGCGTCTTGGTGAGCTTCAGCGGCGTGCCTTCGTAGGCCGTCACCTTGCTCATGTCTTCCAGGTACTGCCAATGCACGCTGCCCCAGGCCACGCCCGGGTCGAGCTTCTTCACGGTGATGTTTCCCATCTCCGGCTTGATCTCGCCGCGGACGAACTTCTCCTCGTAGAAACCGGTGCCGGCCTCGACCTTCTCGGGCTGGATCAGTTTGCCGCCGAGGCTCACCTCGACCAGTTCGTCGGAGGCCAACACGTTACTGCCGCGGAGCAAGAGGGCATAGACGGCGTCGGCCGTGGCCTTGCTCGTCTTCCAGTCCTGCGTCTGCTTCTGCTTCAGCAGCCAGACCTTGCACTCCTCGACCGCCTTCTGGTCGTCCATCACCTCGTCAAAGGCCTCGATCATCATGGCCTGGGTCTCGATCGGAGCCCGGTACCACCAGAACGAGAGCTCGGTGTCGCGCCAGAACATGCCCAACTCTTCGTCGCTCACGCTCCGCTCCTTGATCGAGCGCATGATGCCCTCGGCGGCCGGCTTGTCGCCAAAACGCTTCAAGGCCACGGCCAAATGGGCCTGCGACTGGCGATCGGCCAGCGCCAGCCAATGCTTGCGGGCCTGGCCGAGGAAGTAATCGACCGCTTCCTTCGGGGCACCCGGTACTCCGGGTCGCGGGGCGATTGCGCGGTCTTCCAGGAAGAAGCTCCGCCCATACAGATAGAAGGCGATCGTCGGGCTGAGGTGATTGTCGTCCGGGTGGCCGGCGCGGAGGATTTCGCGGTAGGTCTCGTCGATCCAACTGTCCAGCCGGGCCAGCGACTTGAAGGCCGGTTGCATATCGAGCTTCACGCCCAGGTGCCGCAGGCGGCCGAAACCGGTGGTGATGTACAGCGTGATGTAATCGCAGGGCGGCCCACCGGGAAACCACGGCCAGGCCCCGTTCTGGTACTGGCCCTCGGCCAGTTTCTTCAGCGATCGGGCCGTCTCGTCGTTCAGCCGATTGTCTTCGAAGAGGATGCCCACGTTCCGCCGGGCCTGGCTCTCGGCCTGGGCTTGGCGGACCCAGGGCGTCTCCTCCAGCAGGACCGACTTGAGATCCTGGTTCTTCTCCAGCGGGCTATCGAGCGCCGGTGTGCCGCGCCACTGCTCGAAGACGCGATGGATCTTCGGATCGCTGTTGGCGATGTGCCGGGCCAGGGCGTTGGCATACAAGCGGTTGAACGTCTGCTCGTAGCACTCGTAGGGATAATCCATGAGGTAGGGCAAGGCCATGACCGCGTACCATGAGGGGTTGGAAACCATCTGCACCGTGAGGTTCTGGCTTTGCAAGGTCTTGGACTCGCCCGACTTCAGCAACCGTTGGAACTTGAATTCCTTCGGGGCACCCGGTACTCCGGGTCGTGGGCCGCGGATGGGCAGCGGCAGCGATTCGGTGACCAGCGTGCGGCGGACCAACACCGGCAGCAGGCCCTCCTCGCCGTCGGAGACCCGGCCCGTCGAGCCCACGGCCTTGTAGCTGATCGCGCCGCCGGACGACGTGTCGGGCATGGTCAGCCGCCAGGAGAAGCTGTGCGACTCCTTGGACGCCAGATCGAAGCTTTGGTCCGTCGTCGTATTGCCCAGGAAGGCGTCGATCGATTTGCCCGTGCGGGCGTTGCCGAAGCTCAGCCGCACGGTGCCGCTCTGCCGGGTCGCCGACTGGTTCGTGACCTTGACGGTGAATTCCAGCTCGTCGCCTTCGCGGAGGAACCGCGGCGGATTGGGCTGGACCATGAGGTCCTTGGCGGTGACCGCTTCATCGCTCAGCAGGCCGCCGCGGAGCTCGGTATCGTGGGCGAAGCCGAGGAACTTCCACTTGGTGAGAGCCTCCGGCATGGTGAATTCGAGCTTCACCTTGCCATCGGAGTCGGAGAGCAGATGGGGGAAGAAGAAGGCCGTTTCGTTGAGGTTCTTGCGTGCCGCAACCTGGCTCAAATCGGGCCCTGCTCCAGGTTGGCGGCCGGGCTGGCCTCCGCTGGTTTTCGCCTCTCCCGCCACGGCACGTTTCTCGTCGCTTTTTCTGTAATTTGCCTTCCCGTCAGCCTCGCCTTTGGCCAATTGGTCAACCTCTCCCAGCGCGGCGCTGGTCTTGGCTTTTTCCATTCGAGCGCTGTTTTCCATGGGTTTGGGCCCGGAAGCGGCTCCAAACATGGCAGCGCCGCGCTCGCGCATCAGGCCCTGTCCGGGCTTCCCGCCAAAGTAGCCGTATCCCCACAGGTCCACCGTGATGCTCGACGGCAAGCGGCGGTAGGTGATTTGCACGTTCTTCTGGTCGTAGGGCCAACTGCCTTGCACTGGGCTGAAACCCTTGGCCATATTCTCGAACTGCTGGTTCATGCGGCTGAAGTCCTGGCGGAAGACGCCGAAAACCGACGGCCAGTTGTGCGGCAGATAGGCGTCCAGCGACTGGTCGTAGAGCGTGGCCACCATCTCGGCCACCGCCTTCTTGGCGTCGTGGCCGGCGATCACGGCGGTCCAGGTCTCCTTCTGCCCGGGCTCCAGCTTGGAGACGAAATGCTCCCATTTCACCGTCAGACTCTTGTTGCTCCAGGGCACTTCCACGCGGCGCGATTCGAGATAGCCGCGGTTCTCGCGGACCATCGTCACGTGCAAGGTGAAGCCGCCGCGCATGGCCTCGGTCACCGCCTGCTTGACCGGCTGCTGGGTAGCGCCCGCCTCGGTCCAGAAGCCCTGCAAGAGCTTGCCGCGATGTTCGATCTCGATGAACGCCCGGGCCCGATCGTAGCCGCTGCCCCAGAGGGCCATGAATTCCTCGCCTGGCTCCAGCGTCCACGTCGGCGCAGCCACGAGGTTGGGCACCTTGATCGGGAACGTCTTGGCCTCGGGAGCGAGCACGTTGAGTGGCAACAAAGCGATGATCTTCTTGCCGAAACGGTCCTGCGTCTCGAACTTGGCGCGATAGGCCCCGGCCTCGAGTTTCGTCGTCCAACTCGTCTTGCCCGCGGCATCGGTCGTGAGGCCCTGCTCGGCAACCACTTCACCCAGTTCCCAAGTGTTGGGATTGCTGGCGTCCGGCGCTGTCGCCGGCGCAGCCGCTGGCGGCTTCGCAAGTCTCGCCGTTTTCCCGGCTCTCGGCACGGCGCCACGTTGCGCGCGGTAGACCGGCCGCTGACCGAGGATGTCCGGCCGGACGACCTTTTCCGGCTGCTTGAGGCGGTAGATCTTCAGTGCGCTTCGGCCTTCTGCGGTTCGCCGTCCAAGGTGGTCGTGGTCAGCGTGATCTCGAACGGTTTGCCGGACGTAATCCAATCGCTTGTGGAGGCCGGTTCGCGATGACCTCGGGTCGGAACGGCTACGGCCGGTTTGTCGGACGTGGGCGAATCGCCTACGGCAAGCGTCGCCCGCAAGGCCGTGTAGCCGGCCTGGATGGTGCGCGCGGCGGAGCGGGTTTCGCCGTTGGTGTCGGTCACGTCGGCCGAGACCTCGTACTGGAAGATCGGCTCGTCTTTTTCCGCCACGGAGAGATCGGGCTTGGCGATGAACTGGATCTTGAACGCCCCGTCGGCCGCGGTTTCGGCCGTGCCGTGGGCGATCTCCTGAGAGCCCGAATTGGGGCTGTAAGACGGATTGCCAATCCGTCCTACGGCAGACCGCCAGAAGAAACACCAGTACCACCAGTCGGGATAGCGGACCTGGCGAAGGACGCGATAGCGGAGCTTGGCCCCGCCCACCGCGGCCCCGGTATAGGCCACGGCCTTGCCTTCAAGCTGGACATCGCCGCCCAGCCGGGCGGCGGTCTTCGGCGCGTCCAACGTGACCTGGAACTTGGGCCGCTTGTACTCTTCGACGTTGACCCAGGTGTTGCCCTGCATGCCGTCGCTGTGGAGCATCATCCGGCCCATGAGGCGATCGCGGGGGGCCGTAAAATTGCCGCTGAAGGAACCGTAGTCGTTCGTGCCCAGCGTCTGCCGGGCGATCTCCTTGCCGCTGGCGTCCTTGAAGACAATGTTGACCTGCTCGTGGGACAGGACCTTGTAGTTGTCGCCTTCCTGATCGACGAGGATGGCAATCCCTTTGAAGTAGATTGCCTGGCCGGGACGATAGAGTGAGCGGTCGGTGAAAAAGACCACCTGTTTCTGCGGAGTCGGCCGGTAGTTGTTGTTCCAGGCGAATAGGTTGTTGGCCGTGGCCAGTTCCTGGCCGGCGTGGGTCACGTGCAGCAAATTATTCTTGCCGAAGAGGCCCTCGACCGAAAATTGCCCGTTGCGGTCGGTCCGGGCCTTCGCGCCCGTCGTGACCGCGCCGTTCCAGTCCCAGGCGTAGCCCTGCACTTCCGCCCCTTCGATCGGCTCGCCGGAGGCCGCATCGAGCACGAAACCGCCGAAATGAACGTCGTTATTCTGCTGCCGCACGACCAGGGCCAGCTTGCTCACCCAGACTTCGGTGTAGGAAACCACATTGTACGACGCGCTGAAATTCGCATCGTAACTGGCCTGGAGGTAATAGAAGCCGGCCTTCATGTCCTTGGGGGCGGGCAGGTCCTCGACCCGCTGCTGAAAATCGTCGGTGGCCGGCAGGTCGGCCGACCAGGCCAGATCGGGCTTCGCGGCCAAGAGGGCATTGCGGTGGGCGTTGTCGAGCCATTCCCCGCGGTACTGACCGTTCTTGATGCGGCTCAGCCAGTCCTCGTGGACGAGGCGGAAGTAAACCTTCGTCACGTTGCGATAGGTGACGCGGATCGAAGGCGCCGGCTCGTTCCAGACCCGTTCGGTCACGATGTTGGCCGATTTCGACTCGATCTGCTTCACGAGGTTGTAGCACAGGTCGCCGCCGGGCGTGTTGGCAAAGGCCCGCGCCCCTGCTCGGCCAGCTCGTGAGCCTCGACCAGCGAGTTCTCCTGCTGCAAGACGCTGGCCCAGCGATAGCGGGCGATGGCCGAGATGGGATGATCACCCCATTGCTTCACGAAACGCTTCAAGGCCGCTTTGTAAAGGCTGGCCTTCTCCTCGCCCACGGCACGGTTGTTGCCGAAGTTCAGCCGCTCGATGTCGGCATCCAGGAGGGCCGCTTTGTCCGCGTCGTTCTGATGGAAGCGGAGCAATTCCTGGTAAAGGCGGATGGCCTTGAGCGTGATCGAATCGTTGTCGCTCGTCTCGATCTTCCACGTGACGAACTCCTCGGCCGGCCGGAAGATGGGGCTGTCGGCCGAAAGCTCGAAGGCGTCTTCCGACTTGGCCGCCGCCTGTTCGCCCGAATTGTAGAACTCCAAGGCCTGATGGGCCACGAAATCGTACAGCGTGGGCCGGTAGCTGTCGGGCATGGTGCCCTTGTCCAGCAGTTCGCCGAAGGTCTCGATGGGGATCTTTTTGAGTTGCGCTTCCGCGGCCAGGGCCTTCTGAAAATGTTTGTCGATCTCGCTGAACAACCGCGGCAGGTCCCAGGTGGTAAAATCCTTGCCCGGCGCGGCCGCCGTGGCCGTGCGCTGCATGAACCGCCAGCGGTTGTGCTGGAAGTACTGCCAGTACCAGTCGGCCTGGATGACCTCCAACATGGGCTGCATCTCGGCCGGGGCCTTGGCGATCTCGGAGTCCAGGCGGATAATTTTTTCTTCCGGCTTGTTGCCTTGGATGTTGCCTTCCAGGGCGATCCGGCGGCCGAGGACTTTTATGGCCACGGGGTAGTTCTTTTCGGCCATGGCGCCGTCGAGGATCGGCTGAAGCTGCTCGATGGCGGTCTTCGGCAGGCCCTTCTGCTGGGCCTCGTCGACTTTTTTCCACTGGGCTGCCCACTTATCGGCCTTATTGGCAGCCTTTTCGGCGGCGGGCGCAATCTGGGGAACTATCAAGACCGCGCTGAAAAGCAAGAAAGCAACTGAAATGGTTTTCATCGCATGGATACCTTGTGGAAGTGGTTTTTTGTGAGGGCGAGTTGGGCAATAGACGCACCGCGTGCCGGGAAAGTTCCATAGAAGCTGTTTCAGGGCCACCTCTCCCCTCCTCCATCCGCCTTCATTCCGGCATTCAACAAAAAAATCTCGGTCTATCACGGTGTGGTCCAAATTCGCGTCCCCCACCGGGCATGTTTCTTGGAAAACCCCGGCAAAAAACGTATTTAATGGCTTTTTTGGCCGGGCAACGTCACGGACCGTCTCTGCCAAATTGGGGGTGCAGGTTTTGGCCGAAAATCGCGATCATATCCCTCACACGCAGGGTGTTGCGCCAAGCAAATAATTTGGAACATAATTCCCGCTGTTTCTCCTGGTCCGGCAAAATCGTCGCAAGTGCTTTTCCCTCATGCGCTTCAGCAGGGTCGATCTCTCTCGTGTGGTCCAGCACGTTGTGGTCCAAATCGAGGTCTTCCCCTTCTCCCTTTCTCCCCCGCTCCCCGCGGCGAATTCCGCCCTCCGCCCTCATCCTTCATCCCTCATCCTTCATCCCTCATCCTTCATCCCTCATCCCTCATCCTTCATCCCTCATCCCTCATCCTTCATCCTTCATCCCTCATCCCTCATCCCTCATCCCTCATCCTTCATCCCTCATCCTTCATCCCTCATCCTTCATCCCTCATCCTTCATCCTTCATCCCTCATCCTTCATCCCTCATCCCTCATCCTTCATCCCTCATCCTTCATCCCTCATCCTTCATCCCTCATCCCTCATCCTTCATCCCTCATCCTTCATCCCTCATCCTTCATCCCTCATCCTTCATCCCTCATCCTTCATCCTTCATCCCTCATCCTTCATCCCTCATCCTTCATCCCTCATCCTTCATCCCTCATCCTTCATCCCTCATCCTTCATCCCTCATCCCTCATCCCTCATCCTTCATCCCTCATCCCTCATCCTTCATCCCCATCATCCTTCGCCCTATAAGTACGTTTTAGCCGGCGGTTTTGTACAGTTCAGCATTCCGGGTTTCCGGAAACTCCGATCGCCCGCGGCCGGCCGGGCCCGCCCTTTCCCGAGGAATGCGCGCGTTCCTTGCCGCCGAAAGGATTTTCCGAAAGTCGGAAGTGCGCGTCAGCGTTTTTGGTGGTTCGCTTCACGAATTGCTGCTCCCCTCTCCCACTCGGGAGTGGGGCCGGGGGTGGACTGCTAAAAAGTCAAACTGCGGTGTCTTGGTTTTGTATCCCGTTTTCGTTCGGGAGAGATGTGACTGATGGGCGTTTACGCCCATTTCCGGCTTTAGCCGCTAATAGGCCCGGCATTGATGCCGGGTGATCGTGCGGACGCAGCGCCCCTTGCCGCTGAAAGTCCGCGAAAACCCCTCCTGTGCATGGGTTTGTCCGGCAACGCTGGCGGACGGACAGCCTGGAAACGCGTCTGCGATGCGATCGCAAGTCATTTTGTGTAAACGACTTACGACAACGGTCCCGGCGTTTTTGCGGTCCTTTGTCCGGGAACGTTCCCGGACAGTGTCCGGCAACAAGTCGCGCAAGTGCTTTGTTCGTAAGCACTTGCGTTTCCGGACACGGCCCGGCTGTCGTACCTGCGGCATCCGCAACCGTTTCTGGTACTGGACACGTAATCGTGCTCTCTCCATGCACCCTCGTTTTTTGCCCTCATGGAGAAGTTCTTGCTGGCGGCAATATCCCTCCCACTACCTATATCTACGAAAGTGAGCACGGTTAGGCGCAGAGGATTTTTTGAAGGCGTGTTTTTTTGTTTGCACGATACGAAAGTATGCTGTCGACACATCCAAATTCGGACTCTTTTGAGCAGCCCAGGCCGGGGGTGAGGGCAGATTGCTCCCACTCCCCATCTCCGCGTCTCCCCTTCCTCCCTCATCCGTCATCTCTCATCCTCCATCCTTCACCTGGTACAGCGACTCGTAGTTCGCGGCCAGCTTGGCGGTCATCCGCGCCCATGCCCAGGGCCTTGGCGGCGGCCCGTCCCAGCGGCCGCCCGCGAAGCCAGTCGCAAACGGTCGACTTGGCGATGCCGAGCGCATCGGCGATTTCCCCCTTGGAGCGGCCCTCTCCGGCGAGCTGGGCGGCGCGGGGAGCAAGGCCGCCTTCTTCGCCCGCCGCGCGGCAAGGTGGGGGTTGGCTTCTTGAGTTACGCGTCGATCTTCTTACTGCGGTCTTCCGCGATCGGAAACGGATGTGGCCAAACGGCTCGGTCTGTCGGATATGCTTCGCAACGAAGGTCGACCACAGGCGATAAGGAGCGTTCCAAACGAAAACAACTAGCTGCGTCTGTTTCTACCCCCGGGTCCGACTCAAGGTCCGTGGAAGAGCTATCATAGTCTACCTTGATACCGATCGTTCCGTCCGCTGATTCTTCGACCTGCCTCGGCGCGACGAATCCTGCGTGAAACTGCAAGCCAAGACGCCAGTTGTTTCGATCCATTCCTCGAACGCACGCTTCTCGTTGGGAAGTCCAAGCCAGGCGAGAGGCACACGTTCATGTCCAACATCCGTATGCGCATCGTTGGCTTGGATCTGTGTTCGCCGGAGAATCCATAGTGTGGATTCGGGCTCCCCTTCATCCACACTCGCCAAGTACAGATATCGAAATTCAGGCGTCAAGAAGGAAACAGCATTTCCCTCGGCAACATCCAGGCCGACGGGATGAACGGCTGGTGGACGTTCACTTTTTGGGAATACGGAGTCGATGCTACCGAGGGCTTTTCCCCCTTCGCGCAACGGGTAAACAAACGTAAGTTCGACGCCCGTTTTCGCCAACTCCGAAAGGACGGTTTCCAAATCGTGCTCTTGCGTCCCTTCAAAGAAACTACCCCCGTCCGAAACGAATACTATCTGATGACTCCTGGGGTTTGCCAGTACGCTTTCTGCAGACTGCTCGGGGGTATTGGCGAGTCCAATATCGTGCAACACGGGGACCGTATCGGCGATATTCGGGCGAGCAGCCCTCCATCCAATAGCGCGTATTTCAGCCGAGAGTTCGCGATCTGTCCAAGCGTCGCCGCTGGCTGCTCGCTCTCTTTCAAAAAAACGACTGGCTCCATCAGCGCGACGGAAGAAGAACTCAACCACACGAGACGCGATGGGATCCTGGGGCATGCGCTTGGCTCCGGTCAAAATGAAGCACAGAAGGCGCCGCCCAGCCTGCTCTAGATGTGCTGAGTCCTCTTTCTGCTTGCGGCTCAGCTTACCTGTAAGGAACTTCGACAGGTACTGTTGGGTCCAGCCCATCTCGTCTGCGATGGTTTTCTTCTGAAGTGCGGCAACCTTGCGGAACCTTTGCTTGACGTAAGCGATCGCCTGATCGAGCATTTTTCCGATCATCGTGACCGGAGCACCCGATACGATGGTGGCATCGCTGCCGCCAAAGAGCCGGCGGCGGTTCCTGATCCGACAGAGGTAGTGCTCAAGTTCCAGAAGCTCGTCGAGTGAGAGGGGAACTCGTTCCGCCATGCTGTCACCCCTTGGCAATTTTCAAGAATTTCAGAAATCTCAGAAAACCGCATTATAGCTGAAAATGTCCTCATTGCAAAGTAATCCCTAATTCTGGGCATTACACGGAAAACGATTGCATGCCAGGAACTTCGTCGCATGTTTGGCGGCAAGGCGGCGAAGACCGGGAAGACTGGGAAAACATTGTCTGTTATGCCAAGGACAGAGCGAAGCCTTCCAAACTGCGCAATTTCCGAAATTCGGAATATTTTCTATTTCGGCGTCCTTGCGCCAATTACTGCACTAGCAGTAATCGCATGAATGTAAGTCCTTTCAAACAAACGAGTTACGTCGATTTTCTTCCTTGACGTTCCTTGTTGCACCAGCCTAGAATTGAAACGTTGACGCGAAATGGATTCGCAGAAGTCGACGCCCATGGGCGTGTTTTCCAATCATTTCACAGCCAGTCGAGATCAGGGGCAAGTGTGGCGCTGATACGCCGCTGCATGCAACCTCGCACACAGTCCCGAGAGACTGCGTACGGGCATGGGCATGCCGCATGGTAGATGGCGTAACTTTGCCCACGTTCGGCTGGCGTATCGAAAGGAGAGTACGCCGTGCAATTACCAACATTATCATTCGAGCAAACTCTTGCCGCGTCGCTGGCTCTAGTCGCAATAGCCTTTGACGCGGCCATCATGCTGCGATCGGCCCCCTGTGTGTGGTCAGTGCCAATTTGGGCGGGCGTCAGCGTGATTGCAGTGATGTGGCTGGACTGGTCGAACGTCCGGCACTGGTAGAAAAGATCGTCTGCCGCTGCTGTCAGGCAGTTGCCGATGAGGTGCTGCCGATCCAGGGTACATCCCAAGCCGCTGAAAATGCCGCGTACTCCCAGGTTCGAAACGGGGGTTCGAAACGGGGACGCAACTAGTATTGGCACGCAAGGCAGCGTTGCGATAGACTTTGGACATGCCAAGACGAGCACGAGCAACACGCGGCGGATACGTTTACCATGTCCTCAATCGGTCGGTGGCCACGGCTGCCGCCGCCAGCGCAAAGAGGCCGATTTCGAGGCCTTCGAGCGGATCATGATCGAGGCCCACGGCCTGCATTTCCTGCGGACGAGGTTCGAAAATGCCTGGCGAGCAACCGGCCATAAGGGGCGGAGCAGTGGCAAACGGACGTGGCCAGACGGCTCATGGACGACTGCCGTTCCCCCGGAATCTTGATACGCATCGGCAAGAAACAAAAAAAGCCGATCGGCGAATTAACTCCGACCGGCCGCCATCTCGAAAATCGGGCCTACGATGACCGGCTTGACCCGAAAGTCTTGCCCGCCCGACGTCCGCTTGATCTGCTTGGCTTGACGCTTTGCACACCAGCGACACCTTCGCTCGCCTCCACAACACTTTCGTGTCGCTTTGACGCACAAGGCTTTGCGGGAGCTTTTTACGGCCCCTGCCAGCCTCCTCTCAAGGTGGCTTGCCTAAGTATACTCGATTCTTCATGGCGGTCAAGCAGCGCACGAGAAAGAGGTCGATCACAAGAAAGTTGCGGCCTGCTGCCGCGAGTTTTTCCCGTGTTTTTGCCTGTTTCCGCGCGTTGAGCCTGGAAAAGAATTTTCACGAAAGGGCTGGCATCGAACGTGGTCCGAGGTGCAAAACATGTCGATGGATACGGTGGCGTGGCAAATGAAACCGTCAAATAGAGCCACCACAGCTTCTTCGTCCGGAGTGCCGGCCATTTCGGTCCCCAACGTAACCCATGCCCCGTAAAGGATTTCCAGTGCCCGGCGCTAAAGTCAACCTTCACGTTGCGCGGTGCGTAGATCTTTTCCATAGAAGCAGTATAGCAGGTCCGGCAGTTCTTTCCGCCTCGATAACAAGACCGCCGCTACGCGTTATGACCCTTGCAACTCCCGCAGAACGAGATAACCAGGAGTGCGATAGAACCGACCAGGACTCCAGCGCCAATGCCAATGATGCCAGCAGGCGTAGCAAAGGGCGCCTCCTCTTTCATGGCCGCCATCAGTATCCCCCATACGAGAGAGCCAGCCCCCGTCGCCATCCCGAGCACGGAAAGAACCCGCCAGACCAACGGATTCCATGCCCCCCAGATCAACAATCCGATCAAGACGACGGGGACAATGGCGACGAGTGGAAAAACAGCCAAAAATGCTAGCAACATTTTCATAGTCCTTTCGATTTTCTGGTAAGGGCGAGGGATTTCATGGTTCAGGCTCCTTTGCCGTTCATTCTATCGCCTGCCGCCAAGCAAGGATACCGACCGGTGTTGTGATCGCACCGCCGATCCCCGCTGCGGCGAATCAGACAACCACGAAGGCGACAAGGCCGAGCCAACGGTACGTTTACCATGTCCTCAATCGGTCGGTGGCCAGCGCTTCCGTCCTACGCCATTCCACCAACTTATTCTTCGACCAGTCCGTAGAGGATCGGGTATCGATTCAGGCCATCCTGGTCAACAGTCGTCTTTTTGAGTACAATGGGAAACGAATGGTCAATGCCCGACTTTTCCCTCAGGCGTTGCCAGAAACGGTCTTTCGGGAGGTCTTATGAACGCGATTCGTGTCGAGACGGTCGTCGAATCGGACGGCGTGTTGCACATTACCAATTTGCCTTGCCGGAGGGGCGATCGCGTGGAGGCGGTCATCGTCCTTCATCGCGAGGCGAGAGAACCAGAGCGCGACGCGGCGCGGCGGAGATTTATTGAACGGGCGCGGCGGTCGCAGTTCCGTTCCTCAGGCCCCTATCCCACGCGCGACGAACTGCATGAACGCCATTGACACCAACGTCTGGATCTATTGCCACGACACGCGCGATCTCCAGAAGCAGCAGACTGCGCAGACGCTGGTTTCCACGGTCGGCGCGATTGTTTTGCTGTGGCAAGTGGGATGTGAATTCATTGCCGCGGCGCGCAAGTTGGAATTCTTGGGATTCAAGCCCGAGGACGCCTGGGACGCTCTCGTCGACATGCAGTCGATGGCGGAAAAGGTAGTCATGCCAAGCCCCGAGCTCTGGTTGCGCTGCCGGGAACTCCAGCAGAACCACAGCCTCCATTTCTGGGATGCCCTCATCATCGGCTGTTGCCTTGATGCAGGCGTTTCCGTCTTGTATTCCGAGGACATCGGAGAAGGGACCATCGCCGGGCTGCGGATTGTCAATCCTTTTACAAGGCACGCGCCGGACAAACGGTGATTTGCTGCGGCGCCCGAAGCACAGCATCGGGCGGAGCAGCGGCAAACGGACGTGGCCAAACGGCTCGGCCTTTCGCATACGCTTCGCAACGAAGGTCGACCACAGGCGATAAGGTGCGTTCCAAACGAAAACAACTAGAAGCTGCGACCCCGTTTCTACCCTATGATCGTTGTTGTCATTTTCAGTAATGTCCCGTTTTCATGCCCCCGATGGGTGGAGTGGAGCGACGAGGACCAAGTTTACATTGGCAAGTGCCCCGATCTGATCACTGGAATTCACGGTGACGATCCGGTCAAGGTTTACCAGGAGCTTGGGGAAGTCGTTCAAGAGGTCATCGATCACTTTCAACAAACAGGGCGGCAACTTCCGGCGGTGCGGACGCGGCCGATGATGGAAGTATCCTAGCCATTTCAAGGGGTCGAAACGGGGACGCAGTTCGTATTGGCGCAAGCCGGCGTTGCGATAGACTTTGGACATGCCAAGACGCGCACGAGCAACACGCGGCGGATACGTTTAGCATGTTCTCAATCGGTCGGTGGCCAGCGCTGCCGCTGCCAGCGCAAAGATGCCGATTTCCAGGCCTTCGAGCGGATCCTGATCGAGCCCGCACGGCCTGCATCCCCTGCGGACGAGGTTCGAAACTGCCTGGCGAGGAACAAGCTCCTCTTTCACTGCGCCGGCTTGCCGCCGGACTTCATCTTCCATGCCGCGTTCATCTGTTCCGCATCGAAAGGGCCGGGCGCGGTGCCCTCGGCCGCATAGAGATAGAGCGCCCCGCGGTACACCTGGCCTGCCACGTGGAGCAGGTAGAGGAAGGCGATCAGGCCCAGGAACCAGACGACGGCGGTGACGGCGATGATCCAGGCGGTCTTCAGGGCGAACGTTAACGAAGGTGGCGAGGCACGTCGCCACGAGGTAGAACACGCCCGCGAGGGCGTAACCTGACGGCGTGAGGCCCAGGTTCCCGCCGCGGGCGCCGCGGATGGTCCATTGCCGTGCGACGGCCTGCCAGTGCGCCCCTCCGCCAGCCCATGGCCGGTCGGCCAGAGCACAACGGGGGCGAGGAAGAAGACCACCATCACGATCATCAGCACAGAGAGAATCAGCGGGAACAGCAGCAGGATCTTGTTCGCGAAAATGACCCGAAAAGAGCACTTCAGCAGTGCCCAGCTTCTCTGAAACTTGCTCATTGTCCTCTCCTATTTTGCTTTTGTTCGCTATCCCTCCACCCGGTAACCGGTAACCAGCCGTCCACTTCCGCCAGCCTAGCCGGCCGCGGAGCAGGCGGCAATGGGGCCCTCAGCCCCTCGGCTCCCGGCGGGCCGGGCTTACGCTTTGTACTTTGTTTGGCAAAGTACAAAGCGTAAGCTTGCCCCCGCTACCTTATTTGCATCATTTGGGCGTTCATATTTTTCCTTTCTATCTGGCCGCAAGCGTCGCGGCCACATGGGTCAAGACTCTCATTCCTCCTCGGTTTCTGCCCTCTCAATTTCCGTGGCAAGAAATCTGATATAGTCTTCGAGCCACCGCCGAACGTAAGGGTGCGCCTCGTCGGCCAGCCACCGCCTGGCACCCTCCCGCTGATTTCGATAATGTTCGCTCATGGGTGCTGACCACCAGCCAAAACGGAACCGATTGTGCAACGCATCCTGCACGTCCTCTCGGTCGCCGTACAGAACGAGCAATTGCGCGCAAGCCCCCTCGCCTGTGGTTCAAAGGACTCCGCCACCGACCCCGCAACCCACGAGGCACGCGCGTGGGGGGCCTCCGCGATCCACTCAAGCAGGATCTCCATCGGGAAGAGCGATAGTAGCCCCGCGGTCGGACGCTGGCCCGGAAGCGACTCTCTCAGCCAGTGCCAAATTGCGATGGCCTCCTGGCTTCGGCGGTCTGCCAGGCCGGCGCTGATAACTGCCCAGGAAGCCTTCGGGTCGCTACTGATGATTGTCGCGGAAACGTCCTTTATGTAAGCGTCCAGGCTCAGGCCGGATGTTTCTCTCGATACTTGTCGCACGATTATGCGAAGGACGTCGCACGTCCGTGCGGGGTATTCGTGGAGGAACTTCTTCACGATCGTACTCCAATCGTGTCCGTGGATACGCGGGCCATCGTAAACGAAATCGTTCTCCAGCATTTGCAAGACAGACCGCTCCGGAAGAGGCGCCGGGTTTCCTCCTCTGCAATAGTACCAGTCCACCAAGCCAAGCGGGAACTCGGCAGACTTTTCGGACGGCAAGGCGTTCCATCGCTTGAGCAGGCCGAGCACCTGCTGTTCGTCCATGTCCACCGGCGCACAGGCGAATATTAGCGACTGGAAATGCGAGAAGGCAATCCCCCCGGTGTCATAGGCGTCAAGGAGTTCTTGCAGAAGCGCCTTGGTCAGTCCAAATAGCCGCGCGAGGTCCGCGGCCAGGGCACTCGTCGACGGATCGGCCAAAAGGTCCCGGATCAATTGCTCCCGTGCCGCATTGTCGGTCTCAGATAGCCTCCGGAAGTAGCCGCCGAGCAAATCCGTGCTTCCACTCGCGCCCGCGTCCCGATGCGCGTCGATCATCGGCCGAATCAAGGCACGCGACGTGTCGCGAACCGCGAGGTGGTAGCCGAAAGCCCAAACGGCCCAGCCGGGCTTGGTAAGCTCGCGGAGCACGGATTCGAGAAGCTCCGGCCGGTCCAGAGCTTCTTGGGCGAGCGCGCCTACCTTCTGGTTCCACTCGTCGGGCTGCTTGGAAGCCTCCAATTGCTCGTCGAAAGTGGCGAATAAGATCGCGCGACGAAGCCGACTTATCAGCGTCGTGCCCGCAATCCGCGCGTCCAGGGCGGCGAGCCGTGCCCTTGCCGCCCCAGAGACGTTTTCCTTCCACTCCCCGCAGCACCAAACGATTCTGTCGACCAGCGCCTGGAGATTCGTTGCCGGGTCATCCGCAATAATCTCAAGGATTGCCAGGACCACCTCGTCCGCGTGCTGATGGAAGAGCAGTCGGGGCGCAGACTCGACAAGAACTTGGTTCGCCTCTCGCCGATCCTCTTTCGGCCAGGACCGCGACGACTCGGCGAGCAGGTTCCAAACCGCCGTTTGGGCACCGAACGATTCGTCAGGTGTCTTCGGCGTCCATAGGTTTGCAGTCGGTCGCAGTCCCTGGTGCTCCGGTCCGATAAACCTTGGGCTACCGTACCTCAACATTGCAGACCGGCACGCGTTCAGCGCAAGAATGCGTCTCTTGCTGTCAGCGGCAGTCAGGGCATCCCTCAGCACGGGCAGGCGGAGGGCGGGCTCCGCCTCGGTCGGCGCTGCTGGGCCGCCACCGAGACTGAAAAGCTGTGCAAAGGTGCTTGCGGCCAGATCGTCGCCGTCGCCCATTACGGCGATCGCAAGAATCGCCCGGCAGCTTCTCGCGCAAAGGTCTCGCCATACGGCGATCTTCTCCAATGCGCGGAGGAGTTCGAGTTTCCGCTGTTCAACGTCGGAGAACCACGTCGGATCGGCCTGTGCAATGAGCCGTTCGATGCAGTCAAGCGTTGCCTCCGGAGCTGCCTCCGCCAACGCCGAAAGGCACGCGCAGAACGTCGTCGACTTGCTGACCGGCCGACCGGGAATAGCCCCCGCCGCGTCCAAGGAATTTCTCGACCGTGCGTCTCGCCACACGTGGCTCCCGCGCATAGCGCAACATCTGGGTGTACGGCCACCACAAACTTCGCGGCAAGCCCGCGAGGAACTCTGCCAAATCGACATCGCGGCCGTAGTTTTCCCAGAAGGCCCGCCAAAGCCAAACCTGGAGCAGGCGAGGGGCGATAAAGAGCGTCCGCTGGCCTTGAATGATGCGGCGCTTTCGGAGAAATTGGACAATTTCTTGAAACCGACCCCAAGAAAGCGACGAATCAACCTTCCGTGCCAACCCCGCAATGTGCTTAGCCTCTTCCTGGACCGGGTCCTCGTACCGGAACTTGGTGAAGAGGGCGAGGTGCCTCAAAACAACCAATCGCTGCTGGACCTCCGTACTTTCCGTGCCGCATCGCCCGGCGATCGACCGCTCCCAGATCGGCACGGTTCCCGGCGACCGCAGCACGTCGCCGGGGTTGGCTCTCAGATTCTCGCCGAGAAGGTGCGCCATGCGCGGCGAGCCGCCGCATTCCGGCACCCAACGAAATAATTCGAACTGGTTGGAAACGTAGCCATTCAGGATCGTTGCAATCTCGTGATCATCCAGCACGGGACAGAGAATCTCCCGCATCGCCGCGTCGTAACCTTCGCTCGGATCGTGATCGATGGCAACGACCCTACACTTCTCCGAGCGATTCTTCAAGACGTTCCAAATTTCGGCGCCGTCACGAACCGAGCACTCATCGAGGACGAGAATCGTATAGAAAGTCGCGTCCGGCCGGAGGAGGGCTGAAAACAAGGGGCTTTTCTGAAATTCTTCGGCGTCGCGAACGTAGAGGACGCAGGGCGCAGGTCTTCGGCACGGGTCGCCTCTAACACCAATCGCGTCTTCCCGATCCCAGGCTCACCGAAGACCCGGATGTAGCGAACGTCCTTTCCCCGCAGGTACCCACGGATTTCTTCAACACACGCTCGCTGTCGGTCCCCGAATACAACCGGTGGCGTCATATCGGCGTTCTTCGCCCAAGTGTCGTGCCATTGGAAGTTGCCGCCTTCCCGGCCAGAGATTTCGAGGCAAAGCGACGGGAAGGACGAGAACAGCCCGACAAGCGTTTCTTGGCCCCAGACCTCAACGCCCGCGTTGGGATAACCGCATTTCTCGAAGGTTTCTCTGAAATTGGCCCGCGATTTTTGCAGACGAAGCTCATCAAAAGAAGTGCCAAAGCATGCAAGAACGTAACGGCCGTCCTTATCAAGACATTCGCGGACGGCGCTTCCCAAATTTGCTCGGACAGGTTTGCGCCTTCTCGGCGCGAGCACCGTTTTTTGTACCCAACTGGGCCGCCAGGGCGCGGCGGTTGTCCCTGACTTCAGTTGGTAGAACGTATTGCCATGCACCAGCATATCATCGCTGCCGGCAAACGCATCAGCATCGACTGCTGCGTCGACTCCCCCGTCCGGCACGCTTTCGCGTAGGCTGAAGTGGATTTTCGTAATGGGCACGCCGCGCCGCCGCGCTGCGCCATAGCAAACCGCCGAAAAAGCTGAGTGCCCTCTTGGAATCCGAACGTCCGAGCATTTCGGGAGTCAGGGAAAAGAACGTTTCCATCGCGTTTTCTAAAGTGCTCCCTTTGGTTTCCCCCGGAGCGCATCTTCCAGGGCATCGAGTGCGCGGCGTGCCGAAAACTCGTCGTTGAGCCATCCCCAATTGCGCCATTCAGCCGGGAGGGGATGTTCCCCGCCTGTTTCGTGCTTCCAGATGGCGCAGAGGTAGCGGGCCATGCCGCGCGCCAGGGCGATGTCGCCGCCGAAGTCGAATCGACGGAAGCGATCCAGCAGCGACGTCGGCAACCGCGCGACGTTGTTCGCCGTCGCGATTACGATCACGTTGCCGTAGTCGGCAAGCCTTCCCTCTTTTGTGGTCTCAAGGATGGCCAGCGCGCGCTTAGCGGCATCTTCTAGGCGTTCCACGATGAGGCAGTGCCAACCGTTGGGCGGCCGGAGCGCGAACGGTGATTGCGGCCCAAACCAGCGGACGGCTGAGGCACCGGTCATTTCGGCACCGCAGATCGTGTAGGAAGTGGGGTATGCACCATCGAAACAGCCAAGCTCCCTGGCACTAGCACCGGCGGCAGTTGTCTTACCGGTCCCAGTGGGCCCGACGAGCAGAAGGGCACATGGCCTGGGATGCGAGACCAGTTCAGTCAGCGACGCAATACAGGGCTGGCCGACGATCTCGCGCAGGATGCGTGGGCGGTACTTTTCCGTCAGCGCGGTCATCGCGTTCCCTCCGCGCGATCTAAATTCATGGCCAAAAGCCCCCTCAGCAACTCGTCGTCCGAAATTGCGGGATCCCAGCCATAGGCCGCGAAGACGGCCGCGTCGAGCTTCCTGTGCGCAAGGTCGAGCCATGCCGGACGCTTGTTGTAGAGGCTCGTCAAGGTCCGTTGCTTCAGGCTTGCCGCGCAATCGGCGTCCTTCGGCACCACGCGCGGCCATCGCACCGTGCCGATTCCGCGGGAGTCCGGCTCGACAACGTACCGCGCCCACGGTCCGCCGACCGAACCCGGAAATTCCAGAATTTCGGTCCTTGTCCACTCCGGCGGGTTCAGCCAAGCGTTGCGTCGGTCGTCGAGTTCCTTGGCGGCCTGGGCGATTGCCGAAGTCTGGTTGGCGTTCAGACACGGTAACGGGAACGTCTCAAAACAACTTTTCGGCGTATACCGGAATCCGCTTTCTCTTTCCCGGACCTGCGTACCCTGTGCCCTGGCCCACGTCTCGTGGAGGCGCGACTGAATGACCCCAAAGAAGTAAACGTCAGACCGAGCAAATGTCACGGTAGCCGAGTCAGCCAAGACCTCGTATCCCAGCCAAACGAAAAGTCGGTACTTTGAAACTCGGGGAGTACAGAGGTAACGGTCGAGTGGCCGGAGCGCGGACCGCATCGCTTTTTGCGGGTCACCATGAATCCACCATCGCTTCGCGCGTGCCTCTCGTCTGTTCTCGCTTCGCACAGGATATACGTGGGACTTGATGTGATCAAAGGGCTCGGCGTAGCAGGCACTGTCGTCCAGAGACATTTCCGGCGGAAAATCGACAATCCAACCCGGAGATCGCTGCTGCGTTATTATGGTCCCGTTGGTCCACGGCCGGACCACATCGCTATTCGGGAGACCGTGCGGATTCGGCGTGATCAGATACGCCAGTGCTGCTGCCTCGTCTACCTCAAAAGGCCCGACCTTGTTGTCACCCTGGATTGAAATACCTGCGTTCTCTGCGAGGCGTTTCGCGACAGTAATATTAGCCAGTGTCGAAAGGTCGGGGTTAATCGCCGTTACTTCGGTCCCGTCCAGAACGTGAAGTCTCTCGGCTCCATTGTCGAACCCGACCATGGAGACATGGACGGCAGCACCATCGAGGACCCAATCCCGATCGCTTTCGGCGAAGAAGACGTCCCCCGATGCCTTGATCCGCTCCAGTACCTTGCGATTGGCCCCTCCGCGAATCCCCTGAGTTGCCAGCAGACCCGCGCCGACACTTGTGCTTCTCGATTTGCGCCGCGCCCGCTCGAACCAATAGCAGCACAGATCGGCTTCGCGTGCCACGCGATCGTCCCAGACCTTGAACATCGCATCGACGTATTCGTCGCCCAGGTTCTTCCGCAACAGCTTTCCGCCCAGAAACGGCGGATTGCCGACGATGAATTCCGCCTCCGGCCACTCCGGTTCCTGCGGATGCGCCGGGTCCGACAAATCCAAGATCGCGTCCATCCGCCGAATCGTTTCGATAGGCGTCAATACGGGATGGTCGGGCATCTTGAACCCGTTGAAGTGCATCCACTGCAAGTAGCCGATCCAAATGACGACCTGGGCAAGTTCCTGGGCGTAGGTGTTGATTTCCAGCCCGTGAAGCTGCGCCGGGCCGACCCGCGGCACGATCGGCAGGCCGCGCGTGGCGGCGTAGGCAATCGCTTCCTTTTCCAAATCCAAGAGCATGTTGATTGCCACGTAGAGGAAGTTGCCCGAACCGCAAGCAGCGTCCAGAACAGTGACGTGCGCAAGCCGTTCGGCAAAGTCCAATATGGCACGATCGAACGCCTTGCGCTGCGACGAATCCTTGCCGGCGGCCGATTTGGCGCGGGACCGGCTGGATTGCACGACTTTGGGCCAAAGTTCTTCTTCGCACTTCCGCTTGACCTCTGCCCATTCGCGCTGCAAGGGGGCCACGAGCACCGGCCGCAAGAGGGTTTCAATGTCGGCCCGGCTGGTGTAGTGGGCGCCGATCTGCGAACGCTTGGCGGGATCGAGGGTCCGCTCGAAGAGGGTGCCAAAGATCGACGGTTCGACGCCGGACCAGTCCCTCGCGTTCACCAGCGCCAGCGAGTTGATTTCCTCTTGCGTGAGTGGTATTGCGTCGGCGTTGGCGAACAGGCCGCCGTTGAACCACGGGATAGTGTCGTTGCCGTAGTCGCCCCCTTCGGCCATGGCCTTGAAGAGCGATTGCAGCCGCCGGGGCAAAATCGCGGGGTTGGCCTTGGCGGTGTCCAACAGTTTGCCGAACAAGCCGGGCGGCAGCAGGCCCGTCTTCTCGCCGAACATGCAGAACATAAGCTTCATCAGGAAGTGCGCTGCCCGCAGGGGTTCAATGCCCCGCTGGTTCAGGCCGTCCGCGAGTTTTGCAAACCGCTCGGCGGCCTCGACGGTGATCGCCTCGCTGGTAATGCCGGGCTTGAGCGAATTGGGATCTGTAAAGACACGACGGAGGATGTCGAGATTGGCAGGCAGCGCTAGCCCGGCGAGGTCAAAAACGTGCTTTTCCTTGAGGGTGCCAGTGAAGTTTGTGTGGACCTCGAAGCGGTCCATATCGCAAACGACCATCAGCGGCGGGTTTTCCAAGGCTTCCCGGTAGAGCTGCAGTTGTTGGTAGGCCGCCTTCAGGTCCTTGTGTTTGCCCTTGTATTCCCAGGCAAAGTGGTCCCGCATCCAGACATCGGCCCAGCCCTTCTTGTCTTCACTGGTCAGTACGCCTTTCTCGAAGGTGTACCAACTGCCATCCGGGTCGGCCTCGGCCGGCTTCGGTTGGCCCAGCAGTTCGCAAATGTCGAGGAAGTGCTGCTGGCAGGCGCTGTGCTCGCTGAGCGTAACAGGTTGCCACTTGGCGATGAATTGTTGCGGGGTCATTTCGGCGTTTCCGGTTCTGTGGCCGGTTTCCCTCAGCGATTCGCGTTCTACTAGTAATCATGGAGTGTATCGAATTCCCCGAAATGCAGCAAGACGCGAGGAATCGCGAAAAAATCGGATGGCGAACTTGACGGGCGCTCGTTCGTAGGGTATAGAACTTGTGGCGGAGTAATTCTCCACCACGACCGAACGGAGGATCGTTGAGACGGCGAGCATTCTGAATTGTTCGACCGCCTCTTAGGGCGAAACCCACTCCCCGTATTCATGTAGGTTGTGCGAACAACCGTTACTGCCTACGTCCTCGCCCAGAATCCTCAAAAAAAATTTCTCACCAAAGCCGCACTGTGCAAGAACCCTACGCTAAATTCTTTCTAGCGTAGTGGCGTGGCACCGCGCGATTGGACGGCCGTCCAATTTTGCGTCGAGCTTGACACTGGGTTGCTCGACGCGCCACCAAAAGCTATAAAGCGGCCAGCCGCAAACGCTAAATTCTAGCGAGCGTTCACAACGACGAGCCCGTCGCCGCAACGCCCGTTAGTCTCGATTCTTGGGAAAGAACCGCGATGAGTCGCACGACGACCAGCCGCAAGAGCGGCACATTTGTATCGACTGTGCATGAAATGTATAACGCAGTAGAGCCCTGGGCCAGATTGTTTCTGGTCTTTTGGCTCATTCTCGCACTGCTCACCCCTGTAATCTGGCGGCAACAAGATTGGAGAATCGTCCTCGCTCTGACATCTCTGGTTCTATGGTTACTCGGCATCAATCCGACAAGCCTACTGCAATTCTTTAGTCAGCAGCAAGGAAGGAATTTCACGCCAGATAGCCACATGCCGCATGACATTCAAAGACCGCATTACCAGACCCCGCTAAGTCAATCGGACGACCATGTTCAGCCGGCAAGAACGGGTGCTACGGCCGCTCGCAATCCGGCAAGGGGCCGACGGGGGGACAAGCCCCACTAACCGCAGCTAAAGCAGGTCACTATATCAGCCGGCCGGCCGCCGCCAGCGCAGAGCGGTTTTACAAAACGCGGTTGTGGCACCACAACCGACAGCAAGAAAAACACGGGGTCGAAACGCGGCCGCAGCTTCTATTGGCACGCAAGGCAGTATTGCGACAGACTTTGGACGTGCCAAGACGAGCACGAGCAACACCCGGCGGATACGTTTACCATGTCCTCAATCGGTCGGTGGCGGGGCTGCCCATGTTTGGCAATGAGGCCGATTTCCAGGCCTTTGAGCGGATCATGATCGAGGCCCACGGCCTGCACCCCCTGCGGACGAGGTTCGAAAATGCCTGGCGAGCAACCGGCCATAAGGGGCGGAGCAGTGGCAAACGGACGTGGCCCAACGGCTCGCTCTGTCGCCTACGCTTCGCAAGGAAGGCCGACCACAGGCGATAAGGTGCGTTCCAAACGAAAGCAACTACCTGCGTCCCCGTTTCTACCCTTTCCCACCTCTATGGGATAACCAGCGCGGGCGGCGGAACAGTCTTCAGCGCAATCACCGACGGCAGCGGCTTGAAGAATTTGTCGAACCTCGGCGGAGCTTCGTTTGGTGGATTGACCTTGGTCAACGGAGTCTTGTACGGGACGACATCCACGGGCGACACCTATAACGACGGGACTCTCGGCCCAGCGAGGGCGGCGCAAGTGGCGTCGTGGCATGGTATAATTGACAAGTTATGGACGTGGTTTGGGAGTATTTTACGATGGGCGCGAAGCGGATGAAACAAAATGGCAAGCCCGATCCGGCCATCCTGAAGATCATCGTTCGCGAGGTCGTGGAGGCGGCCAAGCCCGAGAAGATCGTGCTCTTCGGCTCGGCGGCACGGGGCACGATGGGGCCGAACAGCGATTACGACATTCTGGTGATCAAGAAAGGCAGGTTCAGCCACGACCGTGTGGCGGAAGCCATTTACCGAAACTTGTCGGGAGAAGCACCGGTCGACGTCGTGGTCGCTTCGACAACGGAGGTCGAGTGTTACCGCGATGCCTTTTGTCTGGCAATCTGTCCCGCCCTGCGCGAGGGGAAGGTGATTTATGAAGCCTAAGCGTTTTCCGCCGACCGATCCGCGCGAGTGGCTCCGTCGGCGCGCAGCAATTTGGTCCACGCGCAAGCCGTGGAAGACGAGGTCGATCTAGCGGAGCTTTGTTTCGACGCGCAGCAAGCCGCCGAGAAGGCCATCAAGGCGGTCTTCATCCACCGCGGGGAGGCTTTTCCCTTCACCCACGATCTGGAGGTGCTGATCAAGCTGCTGAGAGTAAACGGCCAGAAAGTTCCAAAATATGTGGAGGCCGCGAAGGTGCTGACGCGCTTCGCTGTCGCGACGCGCTATCCTGACTTCACCACGGTGACACGCCGGAAGTACGGTCGTAGCGTCCGAATTGCGGCGGTCGTCGTCCGTTGGGCAGAACGGCAAATCGCTCCGCGCGGCAAGACACACGGAAAACCCTGACGCCTCCGGCAACACCCGGCGGATACGTTTACCATGTCCTCAATCGGTCGGTGGCCACGGCTGCCGCTGCCAGCGCAAAGAGGCCAATTTCGAGGCCTTCGAGCGGATCACGATCGAGGCCCACGGCCTGCATCCCCTGCGGACGAGGTTCGAAAATGCCCGGCGAGCAATCGAGGAACCGGCCATAAGGGGCGGAGCAGTGGCAAACGGACGTGGCCAAGCGGCTCAGTCTGTCGTATCCGCTTCGCAACGAAGGTCGACGCACAGGCGATAAGGAGCGTTGTCCCGTGGGTGACGAAGGCTGTCCGGCTACTCCGGCATTTCGGTAGCTGGACAACCTGATTCACCATCCACACCCGCAAGCGGGTACCCGGCTGGATGGGGTCTTGATTTTCGCCTTGCCTTCTTTAGCTATGCAACCTACTTCACCATCCACGCAAGGTGGATGGGGTCGCGAAAAACCTTCTTGAATCACGCAAGGCCATTTAGCTGCGTACCCGTTTCGACCCCCGGTCCTGGAACTCCGCGTTCGGATAGCTGGAACGTGGCCCCAAGGCGTGGGGATGGATGGAGTTTCACTTGCCGACGACCGATTGCACCCATTCTGACACGGAAGCTTTCAACGGCGGCTCGACTGGGGAGTGGTAATCCAAGGAATAGTCGTAGCCGGAACGGTCGTAAGTCTTCGTAAAGGCAGCTTGCAGATCGAGCGGCACGTCGGGATCACCGACGGCCAGGGGTACGGGAATCACCGGCAGCCGATCGCGCAGCGACCATGCGTAGACTTCCGCCCGCGGCATCCTTTGCTTACGGCAGACGAACGCATAATAATCTGCCGGCGCCAGCGGCTCACGGGTTGCAAGACGCTGGCCGCCACGCAGCAAATCGAGTTCCACAAGGTGGGACGAGGTCTGGAAAATGTCGCTGCGTTTTACGAGGTACTCGTCGCTTCCGCCGCTCAGCGACTTGTTCCATGGCGAGAGCAATTTGTGAACACGGAACACCTACCATTATAACCCCGGAATTATCCGTTCGCCGGCTTCCTCCAGATCATTTGGGCCTCGATATTGTCGGAGAGCTTGTAGGTCTTGACGTGCCTGGCCACGGGTTCGCCGACAACGTCGATCTTCTTCAGGTCGGCCTGACCCAAGCCGGCGTCGGCGCAGAAGTTCAGGTAGCCGACCTTGGCGAAATCGATTCCCATCAATTCCACGGCCAAGCGGTCGGCGGCCAGCCAGTCGCTGCCGACGACACAGACGCGATGGTCCACGGCCTTGCCCATCGTGGGGCCGTTGCCCTCCATGCCGTCGTAGCCGTCGATTACGGCCAGGTGCGGGTGCAGCCGCTGGCTCAGGGCGAACAAGTTGTAGTTGATGCCGCGGAAGCCGGAGCCGTGGCAGATCGGCTTGTCGGTCTTTGTCCCGGGCTTCGCGCCCGGACCCCAACAGAAACCCAGGTCCTTCACGGCCGCGCCGACGACGACGTTCTTCAGCGACAGCGTCGTCACCACCCGGTCGTGCGTCTTCATCTTCGCCGCGGAAATGATAAAGGTCTTCGGGTCCAGCAGGAGACGCGACATCCGCACTGCGTGGGGGCGGAAATCGCCCTCGTCGAAAACCTGGACGAGGCTGTGCCCCGCCTGGTCGAGGTCGACCAGTTTCACGCCGAACTTGGCCGCCAGGCGCGTGTAGCCGTAGTTGGCGAAGCCATCGAGCGTCGGCCCATCAGCGGCCGATTCGGCGATCATGACGTTGCCCAGTTTGCCGAGCGACTTGAGGAACTCCAGGATCCCCTCGATGCAGTCGGCGTGGGTGGCGGCAAGCTGGTTGCCGATGGCCACGTTGTTGGGCTTGATCACCACCGGCCGGTTGCCGATGGCCCGCGCAATCTCGTCGCGGAAGTGTTGCAGGCCGCGGAAGGAGTTGGCGGCCCGGTCATCGCCGGCCGTGAGCGCGACACGGGTGGCGGGCTTGGCTGCCGCTGCTTCTGCGGCCGCTGCCAACCTTGGAAGTCGCAGGGTGGTCATGGCCGCCAGGCCGCCCGCAATGGACCCCTTCAGGAAGATCCGCCGGTTGAGGGAAGTTGTTCGCATGGGAGAAACTCCTAGGATTTTGGAGAAGGCAGGACCGTTCGGGAACCGGCCATGTAGCAACGCGAAGTGGCAATTACCCCGATAGTATATCGCAACGGCAGGCAAATGGGAAGAAGGGGAGGCATGTGATTTGCTTCTCCGCAGGGGGCAAGGTACAATCGCAGCCGCACCGCTGGACTTGACTCCTCAGCGTGCGCCAGGGGTTGAACAGCTACCATCGAACCAGCCATCACTGGCCAACCAAAACGGAAGATGACATGACAACGAAGCTAGCCGTGGCGCTGACGATCCTTGGTCTGCCATGGATACGTCACATGAGAACTGCGATCGCGGCCACGTTGGTGCTCGCACTGGCGGAGATCTGCCAGGGCGAAATGCAACTCCAGAAGGTCTGGCCGGAGAAGATCTACTGCAAGCCTGGCGAGGCGGTCTCGATGGAGGTCGTGGTCGCCAACCCGGACAAGGAGGCCGCCTCGGCCAAGCTCGTCGTCGAGTTGATCCATGATGTCGACACGTCCATCATGCTCGCGGAGAAGGACGTCACGGTCGAGCCGGGCAAGACGGTCGTCTGGCAGGAAAAGTGGCAGGCCAGGGAGCTTCTTGGCTTGGAGCTGCGGGCGACGCTTCTTCGTGGCCGCAGCCAGATCGCCCGCAAGAGCGAATACTTCACCTGCGCACGCAGCGTTCACCAAGTGCTGATGTGGGGCCGGGGCAACCACGGCGGCATGCAGTTTCCCGGAACCATCGACGACACGGCCGACCAGTACGCCGCCGAGTTCTCCCGGCAGTGGAGGTCGCAGTGCGGCAACTTCTTCGATCAGTTCGGCTGGGGCCCCAGCGACTTCGACTGCCTGACGCCCAAAGAGGACCGCTGGTGGGCCGGGCAGACCAGCTATAACGAGTCCAAGACCAACACGAACAAGGTCTACGCGGCGTTCCGCGCCCAGGGCATCCAGTACGTGACGTACGGCAAGGCGGCCGGGGGAGGGCCGGTGACGTACGAGAACCTCCGCCGCCACCCGGAGATGGCCGGCTACACCGATGGCCGCCCGTGGCTGGAGAACTACACGCGCCGCGTACCTGGACTTCATGGAGACGCTGGGCCCGCCTAAGCCGGGGGAGAAGCGTATGGTGCCCGGCACGCCGGCGGAGATGGAGAAGGCCGGCTACAAGGGGGCCGGATGGTTCACCCCCTACACCAACGGCGGCTGCAACTGGTGCTCCGTGTGGTATCCCTGCACGAGGGACGAGGTGCTGGATGTTGGGGTCAACGAGTTGATCGGCTCGGCGAAGATGTTCGGCTACAACGGGGTGCGGTTCGACGGGGAGTTCGCTGCCTCGCGCTGCCGGACACTGGACGGCTCTTTCATCGCCGACGAGAAGTTCGACGAAGAAGCGGCCAACACCCGCCTGGTCCGGCGGATGAAGGAAAAGATCTGGAAGGCGTGCCCGGGCTACCTGTTTGGCTACAACGCCGGCACGCAGATCACCTGGTCCGTCGGGGCCGACAACACGCCGGCGAGTTTCCGCGAGAAGTGCAAGGACGACGGCCTGATCGCCAACGAGGCCCTGGCCTTCCCGGGCAACGTGACATGGATGGAGTACGCGGGTCTGATCCGCCGCGAGGCGGAGATCGTGCGGCACTATGGCGGCCACCATGCCACGTATCCGATCGACCGCGGCGGCAACCGCCCGTACAACTTCTTCATCAATCTTGCGCTTCGCAGCCACATCATGGGCTGGTATCAGGGCCCGGTCTTCGAGGCGGCCGACTTCAACCGATTCGGTGCCCGCTTCGCCACGCTGCTGTGGGATGCCGGCCTGCGGAACTGGGACAACGCAGACAAGAAGGTGTCGGTGAAATCCGCTCGGTCGGTGTGGTGGCAGCCCTTCGCGGCCGTGCGACCGGCACCGGGCGGGGGAACGCAGTTCATCATCCACCTTATCAACCCGCCGGAGGGCAAGACGGTGGCCGCCAAGGCCAAGGAGGCCCTCCCGGCCGAGCCGGCCAGGGACGTGGCCGTGCTGCTGAAGGAGCCCGAGGGTTTCAAGCGGGCCGTGCTAGTCAACTTCCCGTCCCGCGACGTGCGGGCGGTGGAGCCCAGCCGCCGGGACGGGCAGCTTGCTTTCGCCGTCCCGGAGGTCCCGTACTGGGCGATGCTGGTGGTGGAGGCGGATTGCCCCACGCCGGAGGCACAGTTTGAGAAGGCCGTCGATTCGCCCAAGGTCGCCACGCCGAGCGCCGAGGATCTCCAGCTCACGCCGAAGACCGATGGCGGCAAGCCGACCTGGCGCGACGTGCTGGAGCCGGAGAACTGGGGCGGCGGGGAGACCACGGCCGAACGGGTGAAGGATCCGGACGCCGTCAACGGCGGCGCTGTGCGCGGCAAGCCAAATCGTCCTCCCGGCGACATGGCCTGCACATACAGCTATCCGCGGATTCCCGGCAAGTACCGCGCCACGTTCCGCCTGAAGGTGGCAGACAACACCGTCGATAAGCCGGTCTTTCGCATCGGCGTGGACGACTGCGTGATGCACCCGCTGCCGGGCGTGCCGCAGATCAACAACCCGTCCCTGGAGATCAAGGCGACGGACTTCAAGAAGCCCAACGTGTACCAGGACTTCACCGTAACGTTCGAGCATTCGGACATGGGCTTCGTCGGCATCGGCTGCACGTACCTGGGCAACGTAGAGGCCTCGTGGGATCGCACCGCGGCGGAACTGGTGGAGCCGTGGAGCGACCAGCGGCTGGCCGAGCACTACAAGGGCATGGCCCCGCCGAAGGGCCTGAAGCTCCAGCGCCACGACAAGCTGGACGTGCTCGTGATCCGCGGCTTGTGGAACCGGCTGTATCGCATCGACGAGGCCCTGTCGCCGCTGGGCGAGCAGGCGGTCGTGAGCAGCGCCTACACCACATTCCACCAACAGCAGGATACGCAGCTTTCGGGCTTCAAGCTGGACTTGCAGCCGCTGTTCACGCAGGACGTGGTGGTGCTGGCGAACGTCGAGACGCGCGGGCTGGGCCTTGGGCAGGTGCGGATGATCGGCGAGTTCGTGCGGCAGGGCGGCGGGCTGGTGATCCTCGGCGGGCTGACGACACTGGGGCAGTCCGGCAACATGCAGCGCGGGTGGGGCGAGTTCCTGCCGGTGGAACTGAACGGGCCGTGGGAGATCCGAAAGTGCGAGCCGGCCGTCAAGTTCGCCTCCCCGGCCAAGGATTCGCCGTTGGCGGATGTGAAATGGGACGTGCCTCCGACGGTCTTCTACCGTCACGTCGTGAAGGCCAAGCCGGGCGCAACCGTGCTGCTTGTTGGCGACCACGGCGAGCCGCTCCTGGTGGGAACCAGGTGCGGCAAGGGCCGAGTGGTGGTATTCACCGGGACCGTCCTGGGCCAGCCGTCCGAGGGCGAGGCCGCCTTCTGGAACACCCAGGCCTGGAAGACCGTCATGTCCCGCGCCGTGACGTGGGCGGCGGGGAAATGAGGCAGTCCCTATCCAATGACCGATAAAGACCTGACCATCTCCGGCGGGCCGGCGGAGATCGTCGTCGATAAGGTCACGGGCGCCGTTACCGTCGCGGCCCACGGCCAAAGAGGCCCGCGAACGCTCCGCCTGCCGGGCGGCCTCAAACCGGCCGCTCCCCTGACGCGTTCCGGCGACGCATGGACGCTCCCGTATGGCGGCGGCGAACCGCTCAGGGTGGAGTTGCACAAGTAGGAGGGCGCGGCGCCCATGCCACATTCGGAAGAGTTCATTCATTGGCAAAGGAGCTACAATGAAACTGTGTATGTCGGCGCTAGTCGGATTATCGGTGGGATTTGTGGTTCTGTCCGCGGCCCAGGGCCAGAGTTTTGAGAAGACGTTCACGCTCAAAGACTCCATCGGCCGAACGTGGACCAACGAACTGATTCACTACCAGGTGAGCTTTTCGGCCGGAAAGGCCTGGCGCGCGGGGGTTCGGCTGACTGACCAACAGGGCCGGTCGGCACCGGTGCAATTGACCGAGGCGGTGGAGAACGCCAACGGCAGCGTGGCGCGGGCCAACATGTGGCTCTTGGCCAACGTGCCGGCCAACGGCAGCGTGGCGTACACGCTCCACGGCGGCCGGAAAGGCAATGTGGCGGCCAAGTATGACACCGACCTGGCCCTGCGCCTGACCGAATCAGAACCGGGCCGGGCGCCGAGGACCCGGACCGCGAAATTGGTCACTTCGCCAAAAGGTTTGCGAAAGCTCGATGCCTTCGACTATCGCGGCGTAACCCTTGACGGCGGCCGTCTGCGATGGCAACTCGACGAGGTTCGCGATTACTATCTCCGCATCCCCAACGACGACCTGCTCAAGGGATTTCGCCAACGGGCGAAAATGCCCGCTCCGGGCAAGGATCTTGGCGGCTGGTACAGTTCCGACACCTTCCACGTGTTCGGGCAGATCCTCTCGGGCCTGGCTCGCCTGTACGCGGCGACCGGCGACGACGCGTGCAAGGAAAAGGTCGATGCCTTGGTAAGCGGGTGGGGCCAGTGCATCGCCGCCGACGGCTACTTCTACTATTCCGTCAAACCAAACGCCCCGCACTATATCTACGACAAGATCGTCGGCGGGCTGGTCGACGCGCATCTGTACTGCGGCAATCAAGAAGCGCTGGGTTATCTGCGGCGGATCACCGACTGGGCCGTAAAGAATCTCGACCGCTCGCGCCGCACGGCCGACACGGGCACCGAGTGGTACACCCTGAGTGAAAACTTGTACCGCGCCTATCTGGCAACCGGCGACCCCGTGTTCCGCGACTTCGCCGAAGTCTGGGAATATCACGAGTATTGGGACATCTACGCCCGCAAGGCCGATCTCTTCGCCCCGCGCCCAGCGGCCAGCGCAACGACGCCTACCACGCCTATAGCCACGTGAATACGCTGGGCGGGGCGGGCGCCGCCTATCTCGTCAAGGGAGATCCTCGTTACCTGGAGATCCTCGTCAACGCCTACGATTCGCTCCAGGCCAACCAGGTTTTCGCCACGGGAGGCTATGGGCCCAATGAACAACTTCTGCCGCGCGACAGACTCCGCGAGTGCCTGGAAAACACCGCCAACACCTTTGAAACCCAGTGCGGCACCTGGGCCGCCTTCAAGATGGTCAAGCACCTCCTCTGCGCCACGGGCGAGGGAAAGTATGGCGATTGGGTGGAACGCCTCGCGCTGAACGGCATCGGCGCCAGCATCCCCATGAGCGCCGACGGCCGGGTCTTCTACTACTCCAACTACAATCCGCACGGCGGAGAAAAACGCAATACCGATTTCGGCTGGTCGTGCTGCACCGGCACCCGTCCGCAGGCGGCAGCCGACTGCTGCGATCTGGTCTACTTCAAGGACAAGGGGAACCTGTACGTGAACCTCTTCACGCCCTCCACGGTGCGCTGGTCGGTCCACAAGACAAGCGTCACGCTTCGCCAGACCACGCGCTTTCCCGAGGAGCCGCGGATGCAGTTTACCGTCGATCTGTGCGCAACCGGTGGCCTTCGGCCTGAGAATTCGGCGTCCGGACTGGCTTGCCGGGCCGATCACGGCGAAAATCAACGGGGCAGCGGCCGGCATCGAAAAAGATCCGCGGAACTGGGCCGCGATCGAACGCACGTGGAGCAACGGCGACCGGTTGACCGTCGAACTTCCGATGCGTCTGAGGACGAGTTCTTTTGCCGGCCGCCGTTATCCCGCGGCGCTTCTGTTTGGCCCGGTCGCGCTGGCCGTGCGTGCCGCCCGACCAAGCTTCGCGAAGGAAATCGATCTGGCGCACCCCGAGAAATCGCTGGTCCCGGCCCGTGGCGAGGCACTGACCTGGCGGCTTGCCGGGGACCGCGATGTCCTCGTGCGGCCGTTCTACGCCTACAAGGAAGGCGAACCCTATTACCTGTACTTCGATCCGGCAACGGCCAACCGGATTTCGCATCGCGCGCTTTCCTACCAGGGAAGCTGGCAGGACGGAGGGGCGTTCCATTTTACGAATTCGGTCGGCGCAACCGTCGAGTGCAAATTCCAGGGGACCGGGGTCCGCTGGTTGGGCTTCCGCTTCGATGACGCCGGCAAGGCGGAAGTCCGTATCGATGGCAACGTCGTCGCCACCGTGGACCAGTACGGACCGGGACGGGAGCTTCCCTTCGAGTGGTCTCGAAAGAACCTCGAGCGCGGCGCGCACTCGATTCGTCTGCGGCTGCTCGCCGAGAAACCGCCGCAATCGAAGGACCGTTTCATTAACGTGGCCGGCTTCGAAGCAATCGCCGAGGATCAGGTCTTCGGGAAGTAGTCTGAAAATTGCTTGACAACGGACCACGGTGGAGTTATCAATAAGGGCAGCCTGCCAATTACCCATCCGCCTGTTTGTCCCACCCACCGCAAAGGAGATGAAGAGATGTCACCCCGCACGATGACGCATTGGGCCGTCATGGCCGCTGTCTTCAGCGCCACGACCGCCATGGCCGCCGCAGCCCCGGCGGCGACTACTGCCAAGGCCCCGGGACTGGTCGCCGAGATCAAGGTCCTGCCCGACAAGGCCCCCGACTGCTCCAGCCTCAAGTCGATCGTCGAGTCGATTACCCAGGCGTGCAAGACCAACGATGAAAAGGCCATTGCCATCTACAACTTCATGCAGTTGAGCCACTATCATTTCGCCTATCCGGGCGAGCCGGGCGGGTTGCCCGTGCTCAAGGAAATCAACTGCTACGGCTGGAGCCTCTGCGGCGGCCTGCACTCCGAGGAATCGGCCTTGTGGCGGCAACTGGGCTGGGGCTGGCGGTTCGTGGGCTGGAACGGGCACACCACGGTCGAGGCCAATTACGACGGCCAGTGGCACTACCTCGACTCCTTCCTGAAGTTCTACGCCTGGAAGCCCGACGCCAGTGCACCGGGCGGGCGGACCATCGCCGGCGAAGACGAATTGACGAGCCGCTCCGAAGAACTGATCAAGAACGCCTTCGTGCTCGACGAGGCCCGCAAGTGCGTCTATGCGAAGAACAACCAGTTCGGCCGCTATGGCAACAGGGTGTACTGGCTGGCCCCGGCGCTGTTGAGCTGCGGCGACGAGTTGAATGACGTGATCGGCGGGCTGAAGACGCACCATCGCGGCGGGCCCGACGAAGGCTGGGCGGGCATCTTCCACGCCGACGGCGGCTACTCGGCGGCCGTCAACCTGGCCCCCGGCTTCTCGCTCACCAACACCTGGGACGCCGTGCCCGACGCCTGGTACTGGGGCGACAGCAAGCGGCCGCCCGGCGCACACCTGCGGCGGCCACAAGGACACGCGCAACGACCCGGGCATCGGGCTGGTGCTGGAGCCGTACGTCAAGAGCAAGCCGGCGCGGAGCTACGCCAACGGCACGCTCCGCTTCGCCCCCGACTTCTCCAGCGCCGCGGTGCTCAAGTCGTTCGCCAGAGCGGAAAACGTGAAGTTCGCCGGCAAGTCGCTCGTGCCCGCCGAAAGCGGCAAGCCGGGCGTGGTCGTGGTCGATCTGTCCAGCCCGTATATTTTGACCAAGGCGGGCGGCAAGGCGACCGGCGCCGATGCGGTCGAAGTCTCCAGCGACGGCGGCAAAACGTTCAAAGCCGTCGACCTGAAGGACTTCAGCGACGCCGTGCGGGGGCACGTCGCGGCGCAGGTCAAGATCGGCTTCGACAAATCGCTCGAGGAGCTGACGTTGGAAGCCATCGTGCAGAACAATTCCGGCGCCCTGCCGTACCTTTCGCCGGGCAAGAACATGGTGACCGTTTCCGTGGCCGATCCCCAGGCGCTGGGCGACAACCGGCTCGTGGTCACGTATGCCTATCGGTTGGGCAGCCGCAGCAAGTCGTTCGAGCAGATGTACGACGAAGAAAAGGAGATCGCCAAGGCCCACGACGCCACCTGGAGCGACACCGTCACCTGCGTGCAGAAGACGTTCGCCGCCGGCGACTTGCCGGCGAAGTTCGAGATCGACTGCCCGACGCCCAAGGGCCGGTATCCGGTCTATCCGCGGATGCTGTTCGTGCGCCGCGAGGTGCTCTCCGCCGGTCAGTCGCCAGCGCCGCTGCCTTCACCTGCTACGACGCCCAAAGTCGCAGCGAACGAGGAACTGGCGACGCTGCCCAGCCCGTGGCTGATCGGCACGCAATTGCCGCCCGCCGCGCCTGCGCGGGCCACTAAGAGCACCGTGCTGCCGCGTGAAAAAGGTCTCCTTCGTAACGAAGAAGGGAGAGGTATTCAAGCACCAGTTCGTCAAGTGGTTGAAGGACAACTCCGACGCCTGGGTGATGCTCGTCGACTTCGATGCCGGCAAGTTGCCCAAGCTTGAGGACCTGGCCGCGGCCAAGCTCGTGCTGTACGTCGAGGAGGCCCACGACAAGGCGGCAATGCAGGTCGCGGCGGTGATGCTCGATGCACCGTTCGACGTAGACCAGCGGTATGAGTTTGCGAAGTTTGGACAGAACGTGGGCAGCACGATCGTGCAGAAGGGCAGCGGCGCGGCGGTCTCGCCGCCGCGGCGCTACGAGATCGACGTGACCCGCGCGGTGCGGGCATGGGCCGGCGGCGCCAAGTGCCACGGCCTGGCGGTCCGCATCGTGCCCAACCGCGGCGTAGACGACGGTTGGACGGTCCGCTTCACCCCCTCCCGGGAAAAACCGGCCGAATTGGAAATCACTACGTACGCCGAGAAGTAAATCGGTAGGGTGGGACCAGCGACGGGGTACCCGGTACCCCGGGTCGGCGAGCGCCGGCCCACCAGTACTTTCATCTTCTTCGATCATGGTGGGCCGGCACTCGCTGCGCGAGCTTGTCCCACCCTACAGTCTCTCCCGAGAAGTAAACCCACGTCAGGAACTAAAATGAACCGCTTGATCGTCTCCGTTACCCTTTTCACGGTGTTCTTCTGTCTGATCACCGCCGCCCCGGCCGCAACACTGAAGGTTGGGCAGCACCAACCATTCGCCAAGCCATCGCAGGCGATCCAGGCCGCCAAGGACGGCGACACCATCGAAATCGAGGCCGGGGTATACCCTGGAGACGTGGCCACGGTCCGGGCCAACCACCTCACCATCCGCGGCGTCGGCAAGGGCCGCGCCAAGCTCGCGGCCCGCGGCAAGAACGCCGGCGGCAAGGGCATTTGGGTGGTGACGGGCAGCGACCTCACCGTGGAGAATATCGAGTTCTCCGGGGCCCGCGTCCGTGACCAAAACGGCGCCGGAATGCGACCGGAGGGAAAAAATCTGACGGTTCGCAACTGCCGCTTCTACGACTGCGAGAACGGCATCCTGGGCGGCAACGGCGAGATGCTCTTCGAGGGTTGCGAGTTCGAGCACTGTGGACCCGTTGCCAGTCCGGCCACGCATTCCCTTTATATCGGCGAGCACTGCACGAAGCTCATCTTCCGCCACAACTACTCGACCGACGTGATCGAAGGGCACCTCTTGAAGAGCCGGGCCAAGGAAAGCTGGCTCCTCTACAACCGCCTCAGCGACGAGAACGGCACGGGCAGCGCCGTGGCCGATTTCCCCAACGGCGGCGTGGTGGTCGTCATCGGCAACGTGCTGCACAAGGGCGCTAGGGGCCAGAACGACCGCGTGATCGCCTACGGCATGGAGGGCGTCAAGCACGCGCGGAACGCCCTGTGCGTGGTCAACAACACAATGGTTTACGAGCACCGCCACACGAACTCCTTCTTCGTACGCGTCGAAAGGAGCCCCCAGGACCTCGTGCCCATCATTCGCAACAACCTCTGCATCGGCAAGGTGCCGTTGACGAACTGGCCCAAGGTCGAAGCCGCCGGCAACCTGCTTTTCAAGACTGTGGCCGAGGCACGGCTGGCAAATCCGGCGAAGTACGATTACCACCTCATGGCCGGCTCGCCCTGCATCGGCAAAGGCGTGGCGGCTGGGAAGTTCGGCGACTTCGACCTGACGCCTGCCGAGCAATACGTCCACCCCTGCAAGAGCGAGCCCCGCCGCGGTGGCCGGCCCGTTGGACATCGGCGCATTCCAGTGGCAGAAAAGCGAATAGGGGAGAGATGCCCTACATGGATTTCGCCCACAGCACGCCGGTCATCATCGAGGTCAAGGGGAAGCCGCAGATGCTGATTGCCACGGCCGGTTGCTTCCATGCCGATCCCACGGCTTTGCAGAGCCTCGATCCGGCCGACGGCAAGCGGCTGTGGTGGTGCTGGGGCCAGGGCGAGGTGTCTTCGCCGGCCGTCGGCGGCGGAATCGCCTATTTCGACAGCGGCCGCGGCGGCGGCCCAGGCGTGGCCGTCGATATCAGCGGCCAGGGAGACGTGACCGCGACCCACACGCGGTGGAAGATCGATGACGTGGCCAGCGCAGCTATCCTCTCCGATCATCGTCGGCGCCAGAAACGTCTACTGCATCGGGAAGAAGTGAGAGATTGTCCGAAAAGGTCCGGCTTGGGTGGCATGCCACCCTCGCGGAAACACGGAAGTTATTCTTCGGCCGATACTAACAGTTTACCGCGGAAGAGTCTGCAATCCCTGGATCACGGTCTCGAGGAACTCGCGGGCGCGGCGGGCCAGGCGGTCCACGCCCTCCGGCTCCTTCGGATAAGGCACCAGCGGCGCGGAGATGTTCTCGCAGCAGAGCGGCATCTTCAAGCCCGTGAAGGCCACCGTGTCGAGCAGCTTGTAGTGATCGATCTCGCCGAAGCCCGGCCCGCAATCCTGGCTCTTGGGCCAGTTGCGGTGGTCCTTGATGCAGAAGCTGCGGACCACGTCGGCGCACTTGCGGATGTCGGGGATCGGGTCGAGGTGCAAGTAGTCCAGCACGTTCCCGGCATCATAACCGACCATCACGCCCGGATCGTTGACTTCCCGAATGATCTCGGCGCAGGCGGCGCCGGTGCCCGTCGTGCCGCCGTGCTGCTTGACGATCAGCAGCACGCCCAGGTCGCGGGCGATGGGGCCGAGCTTCTTGAAGCGCTCGATCCATAAGGGGCGGCTGCCCCCCTCGGTATGGCCGAAGGTGAGCACCTGGGGAATGGCGGCGGCCCGCGCCTGCTTGAGCCGCTGAGTCAGGACTTCTAGGCCGTTGGGCTCCTCGGGATAAATCATGGAGAACATCATGAGCGGCTCCAGGCCCAGGTCGCGGCAGCGCTTGCCCAAGTCGCGGGCCTTTTCCGGCGGGGCATCGGGGGCCATTACCGGTGTCTGCGGGTTGCCCGGCTCATGGTGCGTGGTGCCCCAGGCCACGTAGCGGTAGCCGGCCGCCTGAATGCCCGCCAGCGCCCGTTGCAAGGGAAATTCGTGGTACGGCAAGGTCATGCAGGCGATTTGGAACTGCGTGGGCCGGGCCGGGCCGGCGGGTTTTGACGGACTGGCCGCGGGCACCATGCTACTGCACGCCGTCGCGCGGCCGCCGGGTGCTCCGCGAGGCCGCAGCAGGACGACCGGCAGGCTCCAAGTGCCACGCCGTAACCTCGGCAGCTACCGGCGGTACCCCGCCAGTAGCTTACTAACTGCAAGACACGGACCGCCGGGCAGGATTTCCAGGGTAGACATGATTCAATGGTTCCATCAGACAAAGGGTGTGACGCCGGGCACGGCCACCGGCGGCTCCGGCAGCGGGCCCCACTCGTACTTGGGCGGCGAGAGGTCCTCCTTCGAGTTCAACGCTTGCTCCCAGGTGATGGCCTGCCCGGTGTAGGTGGCCATCCGCCCGAGGATCGCCAGCAGCGTGCTCTTGGCCATGTACTCGCCATTGTTGATCGGCTGGCCTTTGCGAATGGCGGCGAACATCTCGTCGTGTTCCGTGTGGTAGATGTTGTTGTCCGGGCCGCGGAAGGTCCATTTCTCGTTACCGTTGACGATCTGGGCTCCGACCCTTGCCTTCGACGAAGATCGCCCGGCCCTTGCTGCCGGCGGCCGCGGCGCTCATGTCGCTCGGCACAGCCGGCCATCTGCCGCGTGTTGCTGAAGAATTTGACTCCGTCGTCGTACTCGTAAATCACGCTGTGGTGGTCGAAGATATTGCCGAACTGGGGGCCGGTGCGGACCTGCCGGCCGCCCATGCCGATCGCCCGGGCCGGATAGCGGCCCTGCATGACCCATGCGCAGACGTCGAGGAAGTGGACGTGCTGCTCGACGTTGAAGTCGCCGGAGAGCCAGGTATAGTAGTACCAGTTGCGGGTCTGCCAGTGCATGTCGGTGTCGCCCGGCATGCGCGTCTTGGTCCAGATGGTCCCGCGATAATCATTGGCCTGGAGCGTGTGGATTTCCCCCAGGGCGCCGTCGTGGATGCGGCGGACCAGTTCGCGGAAGGCATAGGAGCATCGCAGGCAGAGGCCGGAGACGACCGAAATGTTCTTCTTTTTCGCCTCCGCGCACGTGGCCAGGACGCTGCGCACGCCGGGGGCGTCGACGGCCACCGGTTTTTCGGCGAAGACGTGCAGACCGGCATCGACAGCCGCCTTGAGGTGCATCGGGCGGAAGTGCGGCGGCGTGGCCAAGAGCACCACGTCCACGCCGCTGGCGATCAGTTGTTTGTAGGCGTCGAAGCCGACGAACTGCCGTTCGGCAGCGACGGCCACTTTCTTGCCGATTTCTTCGTTCTTCCGCAGGATCGCCAGGCTGCTCTTGAGCCGGTCTTCGAAGAGGTCGGCCATGGCGACGAGCTGGACGTTGGGGTCGGCCTGAAGGGCATCGGCGGCCGCGCCCGTTCCCCGCCCGCCGCAGCCCACAAGCCCGATGCGCAAGACGTCGCTGCCGCCGGCGTGCGCGCCGAAGGCAAGCTGCCCGCCGCCCAGGATTGCCCTGCCGGTGAGGAGGCCGCCGCCGGCCAGGGCCGCGGCCTTGAGAAAATCTCGTCGCCCGCCGCCGACCATGAGTACATGGTGCCCGGGCTGCAAGGAATCGGTCTTTTTCATGACAAGTCCTCCGCTTCTACTTCTCTAAGGTCAAGGCTGGGGATGCAGGCAAGACGCCCGCGTTACTGGCCTGGTTTCGAAACAATGTCCAAAGGGAGCAGCTCGACGTTGCGGTAATAGATCTCGCTGCCCTCGTTCTGCAGCAGGATTTTGCCGGCTGCCGGCATCACGTCGAAGAATTCGTTCACGGTAACGCCGTTGATCTTGATCGTCAGGTGGCTGCCCTCGGCAATGCACTCCACCCGGGTCCACTGGTCCAAGGGGCTGGCGACGTCGTCTTTGCCCCGGTTGTCGAGCCGTTCCTCGAAGAACGGCTGGTGCTTCGACCACCAGAACTGCTTGCCGGCGTAGGCCGTCTTCCGGCCCCCTTTCTTCCATCGGGTATTGCCGTCGGCAGCCGTCTCCGTTTCGCTGGTGACGGTGGCGGGAATGACCTGGCCCTTCTCGTCCTTGCCGCGAATCACGATCAGGTCTCCCTCGCAGCCTTGGGCGATCTGGCACTCCAGGCACGTCCTCCAGGCGCCGTCGCCGGCGCTGCCGTCGGGACCGATGCCGTTCAGCAGGCACCCCGAGTTACGAACGGACTTAGGATCGGTCGTGTATTTGCCCCACTTGTACTCCAGCACGAGGTGGTAATTCTTGTACGCCTTGTCCGTGGCCAGATACCCCAGGCCCTCGCCGGAAATACGAATCACTCCGTCCACCACGCTGAACACGTGCTTCGGATCGTTGCGGCCGGTCGCCTTGAGCCACGTGGTGAAGCCGGTCAGGTCCTTGCCGTTGAATAGGCGGATGGGCTTTTCGGGGGTCACGGGCTCGCCGGCCAGTGCCACCGCGGCCAGCAGGAACAGAGCAAAGGGAACAAAAAGTTGCCGGGGCGTGTTCATAGGTCAACTCCTGGTTGCGGGGACGGCGAGGCCCGTTCTCCCGCTAGGAAGGAGAACGGGGCCGCGGCCGAGCGGGCAAGGCTGCGGACCGCGTTTGCGGGTGGCGTAGTGGCGTTCAGATTACTCCGAACAGTGCCGCTAGTCAAGCATCGTCCAGTTTCCGACACCAGTTTCCTACCCCCTTGCCAAGGAACGCTCGATTGGGTAGGATCAAGGCTTGCCTGTACCGGTACAATCTCACCCGTTGGAGGAGGTTAGGTATGGCTGCGGCGTTCGACCCTTATCACAAATGGTTGGGCATCCCACCGGAGGACCAGCCGCCGGACCATTACCGCCTCTTGGGCCTCAAGGCCCTGGAGAGCGATCCCGAAGCCATCGAGGCGGCTGCCGATCAGCGGATGGCCCATTTACGGACCTATCAAACGGGCAAGTTAGGCGGGCTTTCGCAAGAGCTACTGAACAAGGTTGCAGCGGCCAAGGTCTGCCTTCTGAATCCGGCCAAGAAGGCCGCCTACGACGGGGAATTGCGGAAGAAGCTGAGGGCCAAGGCCAATGCCGTTGCCATCGCGGGCGAGCCGGCTGGTTTCGACCTCGATGGCCTGTTGGGCCAGCCGGTCAGCGCCGGCGCAGCACTCTCATCCCAAAGCGGTAGCGACGAAAGGCCCCTCCCAGCAGGTTTGGATCCTCGCCGGCGCAGCCGCCGGCCTGCTGTTGTTGGTTGTCGTGGCCGCCGTGCTCATGTCCGGCGGCAACAGGGAACCTGCGCACCTGGCGCGGGCGGTCGCAACCCCGCAACCGATCGTCCATTCCCCGCCCAGCCCGTCACCCAGGCCGCCGGAGGTCGCACCCCAGCCGAAGTTCACGCCCCCGCTCGCGTCGCCGCCGGATGAGGACGTGAAGCCCGACGTGACCGTCGCGCCGGTGGCGCCGGTGGCGCCGGTGGCGCCGGTGGCGCCGGTGGCGCCGGTGGCGCCGGCGGCGCCGGTGGCACCGATCGCGCCGATCGCGCCGGTGGCGCCGCCGCAGCCGAAGGGCGCCGCCGCGCCGGTCGCCGGCTCTCAGACGATCGACCTGCTGGCCATGGTAGACCCGGCCAAGCACACCGCCAGGGGAACCTGGGAGCTGCGGCAATCGGGCCTCGCGCTCACCCGGGAAACCATGTGCGGCCTGATCCAGCTTCCGGTCATCCCGGCGGGCAGCTTCGAGCTGGAGACCGAGTTCACGCGATTGGAAGGAGACGGCTGTGCCGCGTTGCTGTTCCCCGCCGGCGACTCGTTTGCCTGGGTGGAGGTCGGCGGACACCATGGCCGTTTCGACGGCATGGGCACGGTCAACGGTTTCAACACGGACTCGCCGTTGAATCCCACCAGGCGGCCGAGTTCGATTTCCAGCAACGTGCGCTACAAGTTGGCCGTGCGCATCGAGGTTTCCGCAGACAATCGCATGACGGTCCGCGGCAGCCTCGACGGCGAGGAACTGTTCCGCTGGGCGGGCGCCGCCTCCGAACTCTCCGGGTCGCCGTTTTGGGCGATGCCCCGGCCGGCCACGCTCGCCCTGGGTGCCGATTCGGCCGTGATGGTCTTCCACTCGGCGCGGCTGCGAATGCTCAGCGGCCAGGCGAAAAGCCCGAACGCGCAGATGCTCGTGGCTGTCGGCGCGTCGCGTGCGAAGGTCGAGACAGCGCAGCCCGAGGCGAACGAGGCAAGCGCAGCCGAACGCAAGACGATTTCATCGCCATCCAACCCCCCGCCCGGCGAAAAGACGGCCAGGGTTCCCGTTCCCGCGGAAGCGGATCAGAAGAAGTCGCTGGCAACCCTGGATGAGATGTACCACTTCGATCGCGTCACGAAGCCTGCCGCCCAGGTCAAGCTCGCCAAGGAACTGTTGGAGCTGGCCGAGGCTTCGAAAGGAAATCCGGACGAGCAGTTCGCGATATTGCGCAAGGTTGCCGAGCTGGCCTGCGAGGCCGGCGATGCCGACTTGATGTTCCAGGCGGCCGATACCATCGCCGCGACGTTCGAGGTCGATGCGAGCGCCATGAAGGGCAAGCTGCTGGCCCGGCTCGCCGAAGGCGCCAAGGATGCCGCGCGGATCAAGGCCTTCGTCCCGACTGCGGAGCGAATCATCTCGCAGGACCTGGCCGAGGACCGCTACGAGGCGGCCGAAGCGGCCAGTGCCTTGGCGGAGCGGATCGCGCAGAAGCCCCTGGGCAGGTCGTTCCGCAAAGAGATCCACGACCGTCACCTGCAGATCCAGCAGCTCAGCAAGGAATGGCAGCCGGTGCAAGCGGCGATGGAGACGCTGAAATCCCATCCCGACGACGCCGAGGCGAACCTGGCCCTGGGCCGCTGCTACTGCCTGAACAAGGGAGATTGGGAAAAGGGCTTAGCCTACCTGGCCAAGGGAGGCGACTCGGAATTTTGTCAAGCCGCCCAGGCGGACGTGAAATCACCCGAGAGCGCCGAGGCGCAGCTCAAGCTGGGCGACGCCTGGTGGGACCTGGCCGCCAAGGCCCGTGGGGCGCAGCAGGAGGCCCTGCGGCTCCGCGCCGGCTATTGGTACAAGCAACTGCTGGGCGAGGCCAGCGCGGGATTGGTCCGTCTCAAGATCCAGAAGCGGCTGGACCAGATCGAGCAGATCGGCCGGCCGCTGCCCGGCGTGCCCGCCGGGAAGTGGAAGCGGGCGGTGGTGAACTCGATCGGGATGAAGTTCGTGCTCATCCCGTCGGGCGAGTTCATGATGGGATCGCCCGACTCGGACAGGGAGGCGAAGGCCGACGAGAAGCCCCAGCACCGCGTGCGGATCAGTCGGCCGTTCTACATGGGCGCGTACCAGGTGACCCAGGAGGAGTACCAGCGGGTGGTGGGGCAGAATCCGAGTTACTTCTCGGCCACCGGCTCCGGCGCGTCGAAAATGGCCGGTGAGGACACCCATTGCTCCCCGGTGGACACGATCTTCTGGAAGCAAGCGGTGGAGTTTTGCCAGCGGCTCTCCGAGCGCCGGAAGAGCAACGGGCCGGCCGCTGCTATCGTTTACCGACTGAGGCGGAATGGGAGTACGCCTGTCGGGCCGGCGCCACCACCAAGTGGCACTTCGGCGACGACTCGGCACATCTGGGGGACTACGTCTGGTTCAGAGACAACAGCGGCAATCGAACCCGTCAGGTCGGGCAAAAGAAGCCGAATCCCTGGGGGCTTTATGATATGGGCGGAAACGTCGGGGAATGGTGTTCGGACGTGTACGACAGTGACTATTATCGATCATCTCCAGGAAACGACCCGAACGGCGCCATGTCGGGCAACGATCGTGCCAAACGCGGTTTTGCTGGCTGCGACAACATGGCGGCCACCACTCGTTCGGCCGCACGCCAGGGATGGTCGATGAACGGCACTGGCCCGAGCGGTGGCCTCCGGGTGGTGATGGTGACGGCGCGATGAAAGACGGCGGGCGAGGGGATCAAGCCAATTTCGCACGCATCCAATCGATTACCGAGGGCGGCTGGATAAGGGGAAATGACCGTTGCCGTCCCGTCGCCAATTCGGGTGGCGTGCCTTCACGCGGCCGTCACAAAATCGCGGCACTATGGAAATCACAACCGGCCGCGGGTAGGCATGTTTGTTTCAAGGCTGGCACGCCTCACGTCACGCGTCGGGGCCAACATGCCTACCCGCGGCCGGTTGGGCTTTTCCCGACAGCGCCGAGTCTCTAACGGCCGCGTGAAGGCATGCCACGCTCGCGAATCCACGGATGTTGTTCTTCTGTCCATCCTAATCGGCAATCCCACGCCTTGACAGAGGCGACGGCTGGCGTTATCGATAAGGGGAGCCATTTCAAAGGAGATCCCCCATGCCGGCCACGCCGCTGCGCGTCAAGATCCATCTGGGAACCATGATGTTCCTGCAGTTCGCCATCAACGGCATCTGGTCGATCCCCTTGGTAACGTGCTTGACGCAGCGGGGATACAGCGAGTCGGACACGGCGCTGGTCTATACGACGTTTGCCTGGGGGGCCATCGTGGCGCCGTTGTTTGTCGGCATGATTGCCGACCGCTTCTTTGCCAGCGAGAAGATTCTGGCCGTCTTGAACCTCTCGGGCGGCGTGCTCTTGGGCCTTTCCACGCTGGTGATAGCGGACCCGCGGATGTTTTTCTGGGCGCTCTGGCGCATTGCCTCTGTTACTTCCCGACCTGGTCGTTGACCAATTCGATCGCGCTGGCGCACGTGCGGAACCCGGACCGGGAGTTTCCCATCATCCGCCTGATGGGCACCATCGGCTGGATCGCCGTGAGCGCGATCAGTGCGGTCACCCTGGTTGCTTCGCATTATCAGTGGAACATCGAAGAGACCGTTTGGCCGCTGTGGATCGGCGCGGGGCTGGCGATCGTCACGGGCATTTACAACTTTTTCCTGCCCCACACGCCGCCCCCGGCGGCCGGCAAGAAGGCGAGCCTCGGCGAGCTGTTGGGGCTCCCGGCCTTGGCCCTCTTGCGGGACCGCAACTTCGCCGTCCTCACCTTCGCTTCGCTGCTGATCATGCTCCCGGCGTCCTTGTACTGGACCTGGGCCAACGACTTCCTCAATGAGATCGGCATGCAATCCGCGCAATTCAAGCAGAGCATCGGGCAGATGACCGAGGTGCTCTTCATTTTCCTGCTGCCGGTCTTCTTCCTGCGTTATTTAAGCGTCAAGAGCATCTTCTTTCTCGGTCTGGCGGCGTGGGCCGCGCGCTTCGCGCTGCTGGCCTCCAGCACCACGGAGAACGCTGCGGTCTATGCGGCCTTGTTGCTGCACGGCGCGTGCTTCGCCTTCATTTTCGTGCTCGGTCCGATGTATGTCGACCGCAAGGCGCCCAAGGAACTCCAGGCCAGCGCCCAGGGACTGCTGACGCTGGCGACGTTCGGCGTGGGCTCGTTGCTGGGCACCTACCTCTCCGGCCCGTTTCTGGAACACTATAAACGAGCGGAACCCATCGGTAAGATTCTGCACGATTGGGGGATGTTCTGGTTCTGGGCCGCCGTGATGTCGGCCGCGTTGGCCGTCGTCTTCGCGGCGCTGTTCTCCAGCAGGGACGATGCGCCGCCGAACGCTGTCGTCGGGAAACCGGACGAGACACAAGTCGTTCGGAGTCAACTAGAATAGGGAGCCACCCATGTCGGAAAAACCGCTGCGATTGCTCGTACTCGGGCGCACCCCGACGATGCCGAATTCTTTGCCGGCGGACTGATGAAGGTCTATCGCGAGTCGGGAGGCGTGGTCAAGATTGTTTCGCTGACCGACGGGTCCGCCGGGCATTTCCGGCGTCCCCTGGCGACGTTAGGCGAGCTCCGCCGGGCGGAGGCCGCCGCCGCGGGACGCGTCATCGGCGCCACCTACGAGACCTGGGACATCCCCGACGGCCAGTTGATGCCGACCCTCGAGGTTCGCCAGCGCGTGATCCGCGAGATTCGCACGTTCGCCCCGGACCTCGTGCTCACCCACCGCACCTGCGACTACCATCCCGACCATCGGGCCGTCGGCCAGCTCGTACAAGACGCCTCGTATCTGGTGACGGTGCCCAACGTGCTCCGCGGACGTGCCGGCGTTGCGGAAAGATCCCGCCGTGGCCTACATGGCCGATACCTTCAGCAAGCCCAACCGGATGGCGGCCGACGTGGTGCTCGACGTGACCGAGCGGCTGGACTCGATCCTCGCCATGCTGGCCTGTCATCGCTCGCAGGTCTTCGAGTGGCTGCCCTATGAAGAGGGCCTGCTCGACGAGGTCCCCGCGGACGACAACGACAAGCTCGTGTGGCTCCGCGGCTGGTATCTCAAGCACAGCCGGCGGCGGGCGGAGTGGTTTCGCCGCGAATTGATCGCGGCCTTCGGCCGGCAGCGGGGAGCGGAAATCGAGGCCGTCGAAGTCTATGAGATCAGCGAATACGCGTCGCGCCCTGAGGGAGCGGAGCGGCAGCGGTTGTTCCCTGCCGCCCGCTTCCTGGAACACAGCGTCGATGCCACCCACCTCGACTCGGGAGCCAAGTCATGAAACGAGCAACACGCCGGGAGTTTTTGAAGAGTTCAGTCGCCGCGGCAGCCACGTTGGGGCTGCCGAGCCTTTCCCTTGGCGGCGTTCCGCCCTCGAAAGGGAGCGGGGCCGACAGCGACGTCCGCATCGGCATCGTGGGTCTCGGCGCCGTCGCCGCGATCGGCGGCGTCGGTGGGCGGGGGCACCAGCTCATCCACGCCATCGGCGAGGTCCCGGGAGCAAGGATTGTCGCGCTGTGCGACGTGGACCGCGCCCGACCTGGAGCGTGAAGCCAAGCCGTTCAAAGACCGTGGCGCCGAGATCGCGGTCTACGGCGACATCCGCAAGTTGCTCGACGACAAGAATATCGACGCCGTCGTCGTCGCCACGCCCAACCATTGGCACGCCTTGGCCACGGTGTGGGCGTGCCAGGCGGGCAAGGACGTCTACGTGGAAAAGCCGCTGGCATACAACATCTGGGAAGGCAGGCAGATCGTTGCCGCGGCCCGCAAGTACGGCCGGATGGTCCAGGTGGGTACGCAGAGCCGGTCCAGCCCGGCGCTGCAGCAGGCCTTCCAGTACCTCCGCAGCGGCCAGCTCGGCCCGATCCGCTGGGCTCGCGCCATCGTTTACCGCCCGCGAGTCGGCATCGGCAAGGTCAGCGTGCCGACGCCTGTGCCCGCCACCGTGGACTACGACCTCTGGTGCGGTCCGGCGCCGAAGACGCCGCTCATGCGCAGGCAGTTGCATTACGACTGGCACTGGTTCTGGTCGACCGGCAACGGCGAAATCGGCAACAACGGGATCCACGTCATCGACGTTTGCCGGTGGGGGCTGGGAGAGGGCAAGCCGGCCCCGCGGGCGATCACCATCGGCGGCCGACTCGGCTTCGACGACGACGGCGAGACGCCCAACACGCTGGTTGCGGTCCTGGACTATCGGCCGGCCCCCTTGATCTGCGAAGTCCGCAACGTCCGCATCAGGAAGGCGCCGGACTCGATGGGCACGTACCGCAGCAGGCAGAGCGGCGTGGTGATCGAGTGCGAAGGCGGCTACTTCGCGGGCGACGCCGCTGGCGGAACGGTCTTCAACCGGCAAGGTCGCAAGATCAAGGACATCCTCGAGCAACGCCTGCCCGAGTTCCCGGACGCCGCCCACGTTGTCAACTTCCTGTCCGCCGTCCGCAGCCGGCGTGCCGGCGACCTGCGTGCCGAGGCGCTCGAGGGACACGTCTCGACCGCCTGCTGCCACATGGCCAACATCTCATACCGGCTGGGGAAACGGCTCCCGCCCGGAGCGATCCTGGAGACGATCCGGGGCAACACGGAGCTAGCGGACGCCTTCCAACGGTGCCGCGATTACCTGCGGGCCAACGGCATCGATCTTGCCGCGACCCCGGCGGTGCTTGGCCCGTGGGTGACGCTGGACGGCGAGCAAGAGCGCTTTGTCGGCGAGTTCGCGCAAGGGGCGAACGAGCTTTGCCGCCGTGGCTACCGCGGGCCGTTCGTCGTGCCGGAGGTGTCGGCTTAGGTTCGACCGAAGAATAACTTCCGTGCCTTCGCGAGGGTGGCATGCCTTCACGCGACCGCCACAAAGTCGTGGCAGCAGGGCAATCGCAACCGGCCGCGGGTAGGCATGTTGGCTCAGTCGCGTGACGTTAGGCATCCCAGCCCTGCAACTAACATGCCTACCCGCGGCCGGTTGGGCTTTTCCCGACTGCGCTAAGTCCCTAACGGCCGCGTGAAGGCATGCCACCCGACGTTCGTCGTGCCGGAGGTGTCGGCTTAGGTTCGACCGAAGAATAACCTACAAGGTCGGGGATTGGATGCATATCCCTTGACGCTCCAGGCGCTCGGTGACCTGGGGCATCTCGGGCGCGGGACAGGGGATGTCCAGCGACTGCTCGCGCACGGAACGGTCGCCATCGGCCCAGACCCATGCGCCCAGACCGAGCCTTGGCCGTGCTGCGGCCCCGGCGAAATGGATTTGCGACCGGCCCACGGCCACCGGGCAGATATACCAGGTCCACTCGCAGGCATAAGGAATCAGGCCGGCCCAATAAGACTTAGGGTCAAAACCGTGCGTCCCTTCCGCGTAGCCCAGCGGCTTGGCGGAGGTCCGTTGCTCCAAGTGCGTCTCGCGGCCGTTGACAGTGGCAACACACGTGCTCTGGGCATGTCCTTTGCCTGGGAATTGGAGCAACAAGAGCACGCTCCCCTTCGTGGCGCCGGCGGGGATCGAGACCTCGCAGTCCAACTCGTAGCGAGCGCTCGGCGTCGGCTTGCCCTTCACTGGCAGCCAGGCGGACTGGGGCAGCGGAGAGACGACGTGCGAGAGGGTTTTGCCGCTGGGCATGATGGCCGGGGCGGCCGTTACCGGGCAATCGAGTATGGCCCCGCCCGGCCGAATGACTTCCACGCGATTGACAGCCGCATCGGGCGAGATTCGCATCTTGCCCTGCCCGTCGCGGTACCAGCGCGCGCCGATTGCCACCGGCTCGCGCAACTGCGAGCGCGGCACGACCTCGATGAACAAGAGTTCCCAGGGGGACAGCGCAATCGGGATGCCCGCACCCTTCGCCCCGGGCGTGGCGCAGGCCTGCCGCAAGCCCGTGGCGATAGGGGTATTGCGTATAACAGACGGCGTCGGCAAGGTCGGCGGGGGCGCCGGCGGCTTGGAGATCCAGTGCGTACGAGCGCGACTCGTTGCTCGGATTGCGGACGGCAATGATTCCGCGCGGCCGAGCCAATGGGCATAGGCGTAAGGTTCTCCTCGTTCCACCCGCGACGGCAGGACAACCGTATTGCAGAGGATCGGCCGATTGGCCCTGGACCAGCGCATCAGGCCGGCCAGGGCGGCCATGTCGTCATCGCTGAGGAACTTCGGATTGACATAGACGGGGATAAAAAACCGGCCGCGGGCGACGGCCATGGCCGCATGATTGACAAAGCCTCTCGCCTCGTCGCAGTGGATGATGTCAAAGTATTGCAGCGCGTTCTGCGGCAGCCAGACCTCGTTCAATGAAGAGAAAATGTACCACTCCCGCGCGTTGGTGCATGACTCGCGGTAATCGGGGGCCGGGCCACGCCGCGCGGGTAGTCGCCGCCCGCATTTCCCCAGACGGTATCGGCATACTTGAGGATCCAAGGGCTGATGTAGTTGCTCTCGGAATTGAGGAACGTGGGCTCCGTCACGAGATCGGGATCGCACTGCTTGGCAGCGGTCATGAGGGCAATCGCGTGGGCGGCCAGCGGTTCGACCGAGTCCGGGCCCGCCAACAGGTCATGATGCGGCTTGTCCTCGAAGGGGATGAGGCCGTCGAACTTGACGTGGGCAATGTGGTTCTCGCGGATCAGCCGGCAGAGCGTCTCTTGGGTCTTGTGGCGATAGGCGGGATCGGCCAGCGAGATGCCCAACGCGTGCGCCCCGGGCTTCCCGCTTGGAAATGACCGTCAGCCCGCTCCGCCGCGCCCAATCGGGGCTTAGGGCGGCGGCGTAAATGCCGCTCGGGGAGATCCAGAGACCGAGGCGGCCGCCGGCCGACTCGACGAGCCGGCGGACCGGGCCAAAACCGTCGGGAAAGGCGTGTCGGTCGATTTCCCAGAGGCTTTGCAGCTCGGACCACCCGGCGTCGAGCGTCAGTACGTCGAAGAATGTGCCGTGGCGCTGGAAGAGCCGCTCGTTCCATTGGCTTGCCAGGGCCACGAGTTGCGCTGAGTCGAACCGTTCCGGAAGGGTCCACCAGGAGTTATAGCACCAGGTCATGCGGGGCGGCGCCAGGCGGATGTCGTCGATGTAGCGCAAGAACGCATCGCGGACCCCGCCACGGACGGCAACACCGGCCACGGTGCTATGCAGCTCAAGCCACTCCCGGCCGAGCGGTGTGCCGCCGGGCCGGCTGCGGAGCACAAACCCGTCCTTGCCGTACTCGCTAAAGGCGGCCACGAACTCGACGCCTGCCCAAAGGTCCTCGCAATAGATCGGATGGCTGCCATAGGGGTAACGGTCGGCGTGCATGGAGTCCCAGTTCCGCCGCACGCCCCGCCACTCGTCCAAATCGGCCCGCAGCAGGCGGCCGGGCGTTCCACCCACTTGCCGCACGGCGATTTGCTTCCTCAGATAAGGCTTGCCCGGCGGCAGCCGATAACGAACGCGAATCTCCATGCCCGGCGAGCGATCGGAAATGAACAAGAGTTCCAATCCCAGGCGGTCGGTCGCGGAGCTGCGCAACGTGCATGCGGAGGAACCGATCGTCGTGCCGTCTTGAAGTTCGAGCGTAAACTGCTCCAACGGCAAGGAGGTCGTGGCGCCGGTGAGCCGATTCTTCAGATCGCGGAGAATGACCTTGCCGTCGCGCACTCCGATACGGAAACAGATCGCTTGGTTCTCGAGGATCCGGTCCTCCCCAAGGGCGAGGCCCGTCAGGGCTGGCAATCCAACGAAGGTTAGGGCCATTCGAACGATAAGTTGCAGTCTCATGAATCGATCTTTCTGTCTCAAAGTCCGGCAACTTGGGCGATGACTTCGTAGTTCTTCAAGACGCCCAAGGGCAGTTCGCGCCCGATCGGCGCCGCCGAGGGCATCAGCACGAAGCCTCGCCCGCTGCCGGATGTGCCTTCGTGCAAAGCCCGCTTGACTTTTTCGGCGAAGCGCTCCGGGGGCAGGCGTTCGATATCGCTGATTTCCAGGTTGCCGAACAACACCATTTGTTCTCCATATCGCTGCCGCACGTAGGCCAGCTCGACGTCGCCTTGCGGCGGCGGCTCGATCGGATCCAGGGCATCCGCCCCCAAAGCGGCGATGTCGTCGAGGATTCCCTTGAGCCGGCCGTTGCGCGTGGACGCGGGCGTACCCGCCGGACCCGTGAATGATGTCGATCAGCGGCTTGTCATAACGGCAGACATATTCGCGGAACAACGCGGGGGGCAAGTAGGGAGCCGTGGCGAATTCCGGCCCGTAGATCCGCCACAGCCGGCCGGGAAGCCGCCGGGCCGCTTCTGCCGTCGCCGCCAGCAGGGTCGTGGCGAAACGTTCGAGCAATTGATGGAACAAGGCCCGCTCGGTCAAAGCGGTCACGGTGTACTCGCCCATATCGAACAACAGCGCGGCCAGGCACAAGGGATCGGGAGTGTCGATCATCACGATGCCCGCATCGCCCAGCGCCGCCTCGGCCGCCAGGAACGGTCCGGCATCGACAACGCCGCCCGCCATCGCCGGCGGCAGAGCGAGAAAAGCCCTCAGATCGTCCGGGCCCTTGAGCAGATGCTCCGTGGTCCAGATGGTGTCGACGTCGCGGTCGCGGCGGGTCTGCATCGTCAGTGTGCGGTTGCCGGCCACGATCGTCCGCCGCGTGAAAACGCTGCCGTCGTGCAGCCAGGTCTCGTCCTTGGCGAGGTGGGCGATCGGATCGGGGGCGATCTCTTTGAACGCCACGCCGCGCATCACGATGCAATCGGTCTTCTCGCACGTCAATTCCAACAGCGGTCGCCACGACGGGTGCGAGTAGATATTCAGCGGGTCCGGGTTGTCGGGATTCTGGTCCAGGCCGTTGAGCTCATAGAACGAGACGGCCGGCCGGTCGACCGGTTTTCCCCGAAGCGTGGCCAGAAGCCGTTCCCGCCGATTCATCGATGATCCTAAAATGACATTCGTTGGACAGGACCCACGTTGAAACATCAAGTCTTATCGCCCGCCCAGGTCGTGTCAACCCTAGCCAGCGGATAGGATCGGAAATCATTGGCGAAGCAGATCGACGAATCGCTTGTACCTGCAACCTTTCGAGGATACGATATTGATCGATTCACCGCTTCCAGCAGCAGAGGATGGCCCACGGCTAGTGTAGTGTCTCACGAAGTTGGTCATTTATGGGTGGCATGCCTTAACGCGGCGCGGGCACCATGTACGCATGGTCGGCGTAGGCATGTTCCGCGGCAAGCGTGTCCCTAACTGTGCAACATGCCTACGCGGCAACGCCGCGTTAAGGCATGCCACCCTGTCTTGCACATAATACCCATAATAAATACCGCCATTTTCGAGACACTGCATTGGCAAGAATTTCCCGGCCCAGAAACGATGAGTATATGATGGAACGGCAATCGGCAGGAGCGACGCGACTCACCAGGCGTTGGCTGAAACATGCCGACGCGCTTCCCACCGGCGTCGTCTGCGGTACGCTGGCCGATTTGCCCGAGAAAGTCGTGCAGTTCGGTGGCGGGAACTTCTTGCGCGCCTTCGCCGACTGGATGTTCGATGAAATGAATGAAGCGGGCCAGTTCGGCAGCCGAGTCGTCGTGGTCCAGGCGACCCGTCAGGGGCGGGCCGCGTTGCTGAACGAACAGGAGGGGCTCTATACCGTGCTCTTGCGCGGCGTGCAACACGGCGCGGTCGTCGAGCAGCGGCGGATCGTGACATCGATCAGCCGCGCCATCGATCCCTATCATTGCTGGGAGGAAGTTGTCCGCTGTTTCCACAGCCCTTACATACGATTTGTGGTATCGAACACGACCGAGGCGGGGATCGCCCTGGTCGATGAGCCGTACCGGCCCGGCCACTGCCCCGAATCGTTTCCCGGCAAGGTCGCCGCGCTTCTGTATGAGCGCTTTCAGGCCCTGCACGGCGAGCCGGGCCGGGGCCTGGTATTCCTCCCCTGCGAATTGATCGACGACAACGGCGTGACACTTCGACAGATGGTTCTGCAGCACGCGGAACGCTGGAAACTGAGCGGCGTGTTTGCCGATTGGGTGCTCCGCAGCAATTACTTTCTCAATACCCTGGTCGATCGCATCGTGCCCGGTTATCCCCGTGACGAGGCAGCCGAGTTCACGCGGCAACTCGGCTATGACGACGCACTGCTGGTCTGCGGCGAAGTGTTTCATTTGTGGGTCATCGAAGGGCCGCAGCACCTCGCTTCGGAGCTGCCTTTTCACAGCGTCGGTCTCAACGTGGTATGGACCAGCGACCTGGCTCCCTATCGTACCCGCAAGGTACGGATCCTCAACGGTGCGCACACGGCCGGCGCGCTGGCCGCGTTTCTGGGCGGCTTGAACACGGTGCGGGAAATGGTGGAAGATCCCGTGTTCGGCCGGTTCCTCGAGAAGGTCGTCTTCGGGGAGATACTGCCCACGGTGCCGCTGCCCGAGCGCGACCGGCTCGATTACGCGCAGGCGGTGTTGGAGCGATTCCGGAATCCGTTCCTCCGCCACGAACTGCTGAGCATTGCCTTGAACTCGGTCTCCAAGTGGAAAGTGCGCGTGCTCCCCACGCTGCTGGACTATCGGCAAGACCGCGGCGCGTTGCCTTGCCTGCTGACATTTTCGCTGGCGGCGCTGATTCAGTTCTACCAGGGCCGGCGGACGTCGACCGCGGAGTTGCAAGGCCGGCGCGGCGAAGAGTCTTATCCGATTCGCGACCAGCCCGCCGTGCTCGATGTCTTCGCGGCCTGCTGCGAGGGGCGCCAAGACGGCCCCGCCACGAGCCAAGGGGCCACCGCCATCCTCGCCTGCGATCGGCTATGGGGAATGGACCTGACTACCATCGCTGGCTTTGCCGACGCGGTAACGGCCGACCTCGAAGCGATCGGACAACAGGGGATCCGCCGGGCGGTGGAGAGGCTTCTCTGATGACGCTCCCAACTCCACAACGGCGATCTCGTAGGTACGGATTTCCGGTACGGTAAAGGTCAACACGCCGGCGGCTTGCTGAAACGGCAGCGTGACGTCGTTCTCGTGCTCCGGGCTGGCCAGGCGGACCAGGCGGACCTGCCGTCCGGAAATGCGCAGACGAACTTCGACATCCCGGGCCGGCTCGCCGGCGCGATAGTTCACGAGGTGGACCATCTGCCGGTCGGGCTGCGCGGTCAGTTCCGCGCAAAGGCCGTGCGGTCCTTGCACGCTGAGCGATAGGCCATCGCCGCAGGCCCGGCGCACGGCCGCCGGTATGTCGCCCTTGGTCTCGGCGCGGACCAGGGGCCTGTCCGGCAGGTCGTCCAGGGCGGGCCTAGCCCGCAGCGCATTCCATTGGTCGTGCGTGGCCGCCGGTCCGATCAGGCACAGCCGCCCGCCCGACTGTACGTAGCCGCGGAGCTGTTCAACCTGCCGGTCCGACATGGCGGTGCAGCCGGCCAGAACCACTGCCCGGTAACGGCGCAGGTCGTCCAATTGCTGGTCATAGAGGATCTGGAAGGGGATGCGGCTCTCGATCAACGACTGTTCCACCTGCCAGGTGACGGGCACTTCGCCCGTCCGGCAGAAGGCCAGCGAGGGAAAGCTGCGGAGCACGGCTACGTCGGCCGCAACGTCTGCGCCGCGGAGGAGCTCGCGGCGGCGGTGGAAAAAGCGGACGAAGGCTTGGATGGCCGGGTCGGCCGGGTCTTTGCCGCCGGGATTGTTGGGGGCGATCCGGCCATACTCGAACCAGCACACGTCTCCCAGGCAATCGAGATTGAAGGCCATCGACTCAGCCAGTTCCAGCGGCGTGGCGACGTAGGTGAAGGCCGAGTTCTGCATTCGCCGGGCAATCTTATAGGTGCGGATTCGCGTTTGCAGCGTCTTGTCGTGGTAGGCGGGCCGCACGTCCTCGTCCCAAAAGGCCTCGCCGCCGGGGATCAGCCGGCCATGATCGATGGGTGGCTCGATCCGCGGCGCGATCCCACCCGGGTTGCACTCCATGAGGATGTCCGGCCGCAGCGAGCGGGCATAGCGGGTCATGCGATAGTACGACTCGGCCAGCGATCCGCAGCAGAAATCGCGCCAGGCGTACTGCAGGGTCCCCTCCGTGCCGGGCGGCGGCGGCATCAGGCGGTCCAAGGCGGCCGCGCCCATGCCCGCCCGCTGTTGGGGCGTGAACGTAGCCTCCAGGTAGCGGCGGAAGCGAGCTACCGAGCAGGCGTCCCAGCCGGGACCGACGCCGTAGTTGTCGAAGTGCAGCAGGTCCGCGCGAATCTCCTCGACGGCGTAGCGGACGATCTTCTGGTGGTAGGCCTCGGCGTCCGGATGGTTGCGGTCCCAGAAGTAGCGATAGCGGCCGGCGCCCCAAGCGTAGGTGATCGGCTGGCCCTTGGCGTCCAGCACGGCCCACTCCTTGGCCTCGGGTTTCTCCTTGAAGAAGAGTTCCCAGAGCATGGTGCCGCTGGTGACGTAGACGCCCACGTGGAGGCCCGCCGCATGGCATCGCGCGGCAAACTGTGCGGCGTCGGCCATGCTCTGCCGCTCCGCCTGCATGCCCGCTCCCTTGTAGCAGTGGATCATCACGAAGTTCACGCCCAGGGCCTTCAGGCGGGCGATCATTTCCGGGCTGTGCTCGCGCTCGTAAGCGGCCAGTTGTGCGGACGTGGGGGTATAGCCCGGTCCCCCGTCGCGGCGGACGCGGAACAGCAGCGGCTCCCAATCGCCGGCCATCACGATGCCGTCGCGCCGCAGCCATTCGGGCCGGCGCTCCGGCGGCAGCGTGAGGGTCTCGCCGCGGACGGCCCCGGCGGCCAGAACCAGCAGAAGCGCCGTGCTGGCCGCTCGCGCAGTGATGTTCATCGGGTCGCTGACGGGTTGGAGTAGCATGTCAAGATACCTTCTTCGATCGTTAGCGTCGCCTGCGATACGCGACCAGCAGTGCCGCTCCAGCAATCAGCAGCGCGAAGGTTCCTGGCTCGGGAACCGCAATCGCCACGGCGCCGTGCGACACTTCACCGCTTGCGGTTTCGCCCGGCGCCCGGCCTCGGCGGGATCGAAATTAAACGTGCCGCCCGCTCCAACGATCAAACACGTTCCGCTGGGCAAGGCCGCGGAACTGGCCACGTACAGCGTGCCGTCGTCGATGGTCGTGCCGCCCGTGTAGGTATCGCTGCCGGACAACGTCAAGGAGACCGGTCCATCTTTTATCAGGCCCCCGTTGCCGCTGATGTCCCCGGCATAGTCGAAACTCTGCGTGGGAGCGAAGTCGAGCGTGGAATCGTCGCTGACGTTGCCGGCCAAAGACCCTTGCACGATAACGCTCCCCCCGCTGATATTCAGCGTCGCCGGGCTGTTGACGATGATCGGCCCCAGCGCCGAAAAAAGTGCTCCGTCGGCGACGGTGAGACTTGCCGCACCGAAGGCCCCGGAACCCAGAATGACCACCGAGGCGCTGCTGGTTTGCGTCAGTTGGGAGCCGGCCCCCGAGACGACGATCGAGCCGGTTGCTCTGCCGCCGGCGTCGGCCAAGTCCAAGGCCCCGGCCAGGGTGACCGAGGCCCCGGAGGTAATGCTTACGGTGCCGCTGGTGCCCGGGAAGAAGTCGGCGGCAATGCCCATGTAGTTGAACGAGCTCGTGCTGCTGCCGCTGAACGTGGCCGAGCCGCTGGCCCCGCCGCCGCCGACCAGCAATGCGCCCGCCGCGACCACTGTGTTCGAGCCGTCGACGGTGAAGGCCCCATTGCCCAGCCCGCTGAAGCCGACGGCAAGCTGGGAGACGTTCTGCAGGGTGCCGCCGCTGGCGACGTGGGCGGACGTGCCCTGGTCGAGGAAGAAGGGCCCCTGGGCGAAGTCGGTAAGGCCATTGTTTTGCACCGTGAGCGTGTGGCCGCCTCCCAGGCTGAAGGCCCCGTTCACCAGCAGGTTGCCGCCGTTGACCGTGACGTCGCCATTGGCGGTGAACGTGCCGTAGGTGGCCAGAAGGGTTCCCGTGGAGTTCACCAGGGTAGGCCCGGCGACGACGAGCGCGGCCCCGTTGCCCACCTGAAGCACGCCGCCGGAGATCGTGGCACTGCCGCAAGAGGTGTTGCTGCCCGTAAGCGTCAGAACGCCCGCGCCTGTTTGGCTCAAGCTGCCGCCGCCGCTTATGAGGCCGCTGTAGGTCAGTGCGTTGGCGTGGTTGAAGACGAGCGCGGCGCCATTACTCACGTTGACGCTCGGGCTGGCCAAAAACTCGCCGCTGCCGCCGTTGCCGATCTGAAGCGAGCCGCCGGAGATCGTCGTGCTGCCGCTGTAGGTGTTGCTGCCCGTAAGCGTCAGATTGCCCGCACCCGTCTGCACCAGGCTGCCGCTGCCGCTGATGGTCGGGCTGAATGTGACCAGGTCGGCATGGTCGAAGACCAGAGTGGCGTTATCCGTCACGCCCGACGTGCTGCCGATCGAGGCCCCGCTGCCGCCGTCGCCGATTTGCAGCGTGCCGGCGGAGATCGTCGTACCGCCTGTGTACCCTTCCGAGCCGGTTAAAGTCAAAACATTTTCACCGAGTTTCAGGAGGCCGGAAGGGGTGTTGCCTGAGCCTGGAATGTTGCCGGAATACGTGGCGCTGACATTGGTCGTGTCGATGCCAAGGATTGCGCCGGAATTCCAGATTACCGAGACGCCTGGCCACCGTTGCCGCTGATGAGGGCCCCGATCGAGCCGGTGCCGGTCGTGACAGTGGTGAATCCGCCCGCGCCGCCAACCGACACGGCCAGGGTCGCGCCGCTGGCGATGGTCACCGTGCCCACGGCCGGCATGGAATTGGTATTCGTGAATTCCAGCACGCCGCCGCTGACGGTCGTTCCGCCGCTATAGTTGTTCGAACCATTGAGAATCAATGTGCCATTGCCGCTCAAGGTAAGCGAGCAACTGCTGCCGCTCTCGCTGATCGCCCCGGCAATGGTCAAGGCATGCCCGTAGCGGTGCTCACGCTGAGGTTGCTTTCCAGCGTGATCGGCGCGGCGATCGCGTTGTTGCCGCCGCTGTTGCTGATCGTCGCCATGCCCGTGGCCGTGTTAGCCAGCGTCAACGTGCTTCCGCCCGACGCGATAATCAGGTAGCTGGCCGCGCCCGTGGTGCTGAAGCCGAGACTTGCCAAGCTGCGGTTACTGTCCAAGGTCACGGTCGCCGTGCCGCTGGTGAGGATCGTGCCAAAGACGGCTGTGTCCTGGGCGTTTCCGCCGGGGACGTTGCCGCCGGTCCAATTGGCGGTCCCACTCCACGTCCCGCTGCCGTTGGTCGCCCACTGTCCTGGCAAAGTCAAGGCGAAAACCGTGCCAAGGCCGTTAACGCCGCCTCCCTGCGTGACTCCATAGAGCGTTGAGCCACTAAGGGTCAAGGTGCCCTGGGGACCCCAGCCGTCGCTGCCATTGAAGTCGAACAAATCGACGTAGCCGCTGCCGTCCGTGTTGATTTGGAAGACACTGCCATCGTTGTAGGCACCGCCCTCGTCGGTCGTCCCATACAACATTGAGGCGCCGAGCGTCAAACTGCCCCACGGATTAGCGCCGTTGCTGCCGTTGAACGAGAGCAGATTCTGAAAGCCGGTGCCATCCGTGTTGATACGAAAGATGTTGCCGTCGTTCGCTGTCCCGCCTGAGGTCACCCCATAGAGCGTCGATCCGCTGAGCGTCACGTTGCTATGCGTCGGGCATGCGCCGTTGCTACCGCTAAATGATAGCAAGGCGGTCGAAGTACCACCGCTGATGGGCATGCTGAAGACAACGCCGTCGTTGTTGGCACCGCCTAGTTCCGTCATCCCGTAGAGTCTTGAGCCACTGAGCGTCAAACTGCCCCACGGGTCCGAGCCGTTCGTGCCGTTGAAGTCGAGCAGGTCCTTGTACCCGCTGCCGTCCGTATTGATGCAGAAGACATTGCCATCGCCGTATAGGCCGCCGGCGGAGGTCATCCCATAAAGGGTTGAGCCACTGGGCGTAAGGCTACCCTCGGGGTGATAGCCGTTGCTGCCGGTGAAGGAGAGCAGGGTCTGGAAGCCCGTGGCGTCCGTGTTGACACTGAAAACCGTGCCGCCGCCCCCTTGATAATAGTCACCGAGTTCACCAAAATACGTAGTTCCATAGAGCGTAGATCCGATAAGTGTCAAATTCCCAGGTGGCCAGGCCCCGTTCGCATTGTCGAATGTTACGAGAATCGTCGGCGTACCACCGCTCACAGGGAGGCTGAAGACAGTGCCCGCTGGCGGCCCCGGCCAACCTTCAAGCGTTGTTCCATAAAGGGTCGATCCGCTTAGCGTCAAACTTCCCACTGGTCCGAAGCCATCGGTGCCATTGAATGATAACAGACTTGTAAACGTCTGTGCGCTAGCTACACTTGGAACGAAACCAAGCAGGATCATGAGGCCAATTCTCGCGATCCAATTCGTGGGATGTATGGCTACAGCTCCTCTCGCTGCCCACTCTCGTCGCAAACCGTAGACGGCAAGACCCAATAGGGGCTTCATCGCACACCTCCGCTGAAAGAAAGGCACGGGCAAACACGCCGGTTCTGCTCCTTGCCTAGCGTCTCCAACGCCAATCGAACCCTCAGAACGCGCTCGCCGGCGTGGGCAAATCGGTGGCTGCATCCGGCTACCAGTATACTCCAAAAGTGTTATGTTGCAAGCCTTCTTGCGAAAATTATCTGAAGGAGTAGCAGGGAACGAGGAGCAGGGAGCGAGGAGCAGCCAAACATGCCTCACCAACGGTAGACGGCATGATGGGACCAGATCGCGTAGCGAGCGCAGGTCCGCCATGATTTGTTTTCCCGCCGATAACGGTGGGCCTGCGCTCGCCGACCCGCGCGTGGGTGCCCCGAATCTGGTCCCACCCTGGCCTGCGCGAAAGCGAACCGGCGGCTGGGCTGCGGTTTATCCTGGTTCTATTCCGTGAAGGGAGTTGCTGATGTGTGCCCCGAAGGGGCGTCAGTTCGTCCAGCGAAGGCGGGCACCCGGCGTTGCCGGGTCGGCCCTGGACAAACTCAGAGTATTGTGGTCTGTCGGGCCAACGGCCCAACCATTCGCCTCCAAACGAACGGTTGGCCCGTTGGGCCGATGGGAGATAATCATAGACACCCGCCCTGTCCCAGGGCTGCGTCCTTCGCTGGCGGGCACCGATGCGCAGCATTGGTTGCGGCTGGGCCTTCGGCCCGAAGATGCGGCTGATCTTCTTGGTCGCGTAGCGACCGCCGATGGTAGCCGTGGGTTTTAACCCACAGTTGGCGATAGACGCAAACACGGTCGTCGCGTAGCGACGATTGAAAATCAGGCGTCGCTACGCGACGCATGTTGATTACGGACGTCACGTTTTCTGTGGGTTAAAACCCACGGCTACCATCACCACGTCGCTACGCGACGAAGATCTACTCGCTCACGAACACGGCCGTCTCATTTCTCAAGGGCAAGTTCACCTTGCCGCCTCCGGACGGCACCGGCTCGGTGTCGCCCATCAGGCCGGTCAGCGTCATCGCCTTGCTTGCCGGGAGGGCCACGCTCTTGTCGCCGGAGACGCTCCACACCGCCGTCACGGAAGGCTTGCCCTGCGCGCCGAAACGGAATGCGACCAGGCCCGCGCCGAGGTCCAGTTCCTTTTCCAGCTTGAGCCCGCGGAGCATGCGAGTCATCGTTGCGTAGGCGCGGTACGCCGGCTTGGGACGGAAATCGCGCGTGATGATTCCCATGTTGTGTTCGAAGTTGAACGGGTCGTCGCCGTCGTTGCGGAAGTCGTACCACGAAATATTCGGCGCCACGTTGGACGCGATGGCGTCGATGTAGGCCCGCGCAATCAACTCCGCTTGCCGCCGCTGCGGTCGTCACCTGGAAGTCCATCGCCAGGCTGTTGTGCGGCGTGTGCGTGGCCCAGCCCATCTCCGTGATCCAGACCTGCCGCCGGCTGCCGTCGGGCCGTTTCGCCAGGTCCGCAACCTGCCGCAGGTCGCCGATGAACTGCTTGTCGTCCAGATGGCTGCGGTAGGGGTGAATCGTGAGGATGTCGAACGGTCCGCCCAGTTCCATCGTCTTGCGGATGAAGCCGCGGTCGATGCCCGCCGTCGAACAGCCCAGCACCTGGGCCTGCGGATTGCCCTTCTTGACGGCTGCATAGGCCCGTTTGAGCATTTCCGCGTACATCTCGCGCGGTCCCTGCCAGAAGAAGATATTCGGCTCGTTCCAGATCTCCCAATCGTGGATGTCGTTGCGGTAGTGTTCCACGACCGCGGTGACGTAGCGGCAGTAGTCGTCGATCCCTTCCGGCGTGTAGGGCTTCGTCCAGCCGGTCCAGAAGGCGAGTATTCCGTAGATGGTGATGCCGTTGTGTTTGGCGGCCGAAACCATCTTGTCGTAAAAGGACCAGTCGAATTTTCCCTTGGCCGGCTCGATGCGGTCCCAGCCGAAATCCTCGCGCGACCACTTCACCCCGGCCGCGGAAGCCATCTTGGCCGTGCGCTCCATCTCGCGCAGACTCGGCGCCCAGTTGCCGTAGCGATTGAGGTACAGCCCCATGCCGAAGGGCGACGAAGGATCCGGACTCCGCCGCCTTCTCGGCCGGTTCGATGGGGGCCGTGAAATACGCCTGGACCGGCGGGACCTCCTGGCCGGGCGTCACGAAGGAGAATTCCGCCTCCAGGAATTTGTGCTCGCCGGCGCGGCAGCGGCACGACGGCCGGCACGGGCTCGGCGCCGGCCGGCACCGTGACCTTGCGGGCGTGCTCAGCGATCGTCTTGCCTGCCCAGTTACGGATCGTGCATTTCAAATCGCCGGCCAACGGTCGATCGCACAAGCTGCGCAGCGTCGCCACGAACCGCCCCTTGCCATCCTCTTCGCGGCGGTCAGCGACCAGGGTCACCAGTCGCCGCGGAGAACACGCGGCATCAATGCGGAGATCGAGCAACTGCAAATCGCCCGCATTGCGTTTGTTGTTGCACTCGATGGCAAAGCCGGTAATGCGCAACGGCCCGTGCAGCCTGCCGTCGTTCTCGCCGCTGAACCAACGCCAACCTTCGCCTGGCGGGGCGGGCGTGGCGAACTCGAAGACGCCTTCCTCGCCGGCCACCGGCCTGGCTTCGCCCAGATTCCGCTGGAAGGTCATGAAGTGCGTGGCAAAGCTCAACCGCGCGCTGTGCCCCGACGCATCGCCTTTGAAGCGCAGGCGGATCTGCTTGGGCGTGCCCGGCAAGGAACGGTCCGGCATTCCGATCCCGGCCCACCGGCCCTTGGCAAAATCGAAATGCCAGACCTTGCCGAGCAACTGGGATGTCGCGTCGCCGCTGCTGAACCAGCCTTCGCCGGGCTCGAAGCGCGCCGCGACGTAGCTCCACACGGGTACGACCGGCTTGCCTTCAATCAGTCGTACGTCGTCAATCAGCAGCGCGCCTTCCTTCGGCCCGCTGTTCTCGATACAGAAGGCAATCTGTGCTGGCGGACCGTGGACGATGCCGTCGTTGGCGCCGCCCCAGTGGCCGCTCCACTCCCAGCACTCGAACTCGATCTCGGCCCAACCGCCAAACGGCGGCAGCGCGGTGGTCTTCTGCAGCGTCTGGCCGGTCGAGTCGGTGTAGCGGAACGTGATGCGGTTGCCCGACGGATTCTTCAGCCAGAGCCACACACCCTTGATGTCCGGCGCGGCCTTGAGCGTCCGGATGGCGGCGACGTAGTTTCCGCCGCCGTTGAAATCGAAGGTGAGCTTGCCGCCGAATGCGCCCGTATGGGCAGCGTCGGTGGATCGCTGGAACGAGCCTTTTGCGCCGGGGAACTCCGCGCCATTGGAGAACTGCCACGCGCCGGCCTGCCAGGTAGCGTCGAAGTCTTCGATGAGCATTGTCGGCGCGGCGGTCGCAGACGGCGAATCGGCCCCGCTCAGAGGTGAATTTGCGCAGCAGCATAGGCTGACGGCCGACAGAAACGCGATTGTCTTTGAAAGCAGAAACATGCTGTTCGATTGCTCCTTAGTTGCCGAGCGTTGCTCTGAAAAGTAAACGTCAGGGTAACACTTATCCCCGCCGACCCCGCGTCGGTGGAACCATGACTGGCAAGCTAAACTGTCCAACCCAAACCGACTTCGTGTCTTCCGCCCCGCCGCCCGGCCCGGAGGGCCGGGCGGCGGGGCGGAAGACACGACGGGAGTTTAGAGGCTGCTTGTTAGCTCGTCAGTCATTGCTCCACCGACGCGGGGTCGGTGGGGGCAAGCCAACGGTCGATTGCTACTCGTTCTGAGTTTACCTTTCGTCGCCACGCTCTGCAAACACGGCCGCCGCCCTTATCGTGGGACGGCGGCCATGAACGGTTGTCTGCAAGCGGTTGCCGGTCCAGGTCCAGTCGACGGTGCCCACGCAGGTCGGCAAGCCGCGGACCGCGAGCGGCCGGGCGAGCCACGTGCGCGGCACGCCGGCGCCGATCACCAATACCGGTTCCGGCCCGGATTCGTCGACGTAGGCCAGCATGTCGACTTGCAACGCCAGGATTTCGCCGGCGGTCCAATAGTGCGGCGTGACATACGGCGGCTTCGCCCAGCCGCGAACGCCTTCCCACAAATGAAAGGTGTTTTCCTCACCCGTGCCTTCCCACCAGGTGTAGAGGCCGGGCGAGGTCTGCGCATCCCAGAACCATTCGAGGTTCTGCCAAACCCGGTCGGGCTCACCTAAGAGCAGCCATTGATGGGTCATCGCCGCGCTGAAATACGTCCAGGGCAGGTACGGCCGCGGGTCGGAGTTTCGCAGGAGATGCTCGCGAAAGCGCGATTTTTCGGGGGTGGCGACCCAGGTAGGCCAGAGCGCGGAGATGTAGGTCCGCGCTTCGTTCCACTGCGGCTCGTCGAGCCAGGCCTTCTGCAGTCGCTGGGCTATGGCCTGCCAGCGCCCGGCTTCCTCGTCGTGTTTCAATCGCCGGGCCAACGACGCCGCGGCGCGGAGTCCCTGGTAGCTGACGGCCGTGATATACGATGCCGGACGGCAGAAATCCATGCGGCCCATGATCCGTCCGCCACGGGCCGGCTCACAGACAAGATCCAGGTCATCGCGATTACGGTGGGCCGGAACGATGGGACCCAGGTAGGCCGCGCGGATTGGCTTGTCCGTCGAGATCGATCTGTAAAATGATCGCAGCTTTACGCTGGGCGTGCGGCCAAAGCCATTGGTCGAATGCCGGATCGTGCAGGCGGGCGGCCACGTCTTCCAGCACCCGCAGACCCTGACCCGGTGCGTCGCCCTCGGCGCCAAAGCCGCCGAAGAAATCATTCTCGGCGAAATAGCGGGCCAACTCCTTGGCCACGTCAAGTTGGCCCGCCCGCGCCAGGCCGGCGACCACCGCCACGCCATCGCGCTGCCACGCCAGCGGATAATTGGTGGGCTCTCCCGGCGGCGTGCGGCGATCGAGCAATCCCATCATCAGGTGCGCGACCTGGGCGTTCAGGCAGTCGACGAAACGCCGATCGGGCAGATCCAGTTCCAACGTGGAACGCACGGCGGGGTAGACCAACGGATTGGGCTGGGAAGGCAGGGAATCGCGAAGCGTGAGCCTGCTGGCCGGCCCGGCCGCCAACTCGATGCGAGCGAAGCCCCAACCGTCTTTGCCGTGCCAGTCGCGCGTGGACGAACGAGCGGACTTCCAGCCGGGGTCGCCCTCATGGCCCACGCTCACGGCGGTGGGCGGAGGCTCGACGCTCAAGGTCCAACGGTCGTTGATGCGCAACTCTGGGGCATTCCACGCGATCTTCTCGATCGGCCCACCGGCCGGTCCCACGCTGCGCACGGCCAACTCGAGCCGCTCCGCGGCGTCGCCGCGACGCTGGAGTTCGAGCGTCGTCGTGCCGGCGGCCGTACAGGACCAGGCGGCCTGGTAATACGGCGTCGTCGTTGCGATGGCCGGAACGCCCTTCGGGTTCGGCCAGGAGAACCGTTGCTGAATTTGTTTCACGGGCAGCGTGTCGCTCGATGTCTTCAGGTTGCCGGCCGAGTCTTTGACCCAAATCGATACGCCGAAACTGCCTACGGCGGGACTGAAATTGCCGCCCGGTTCATGATAACTCTTCTCGGGCTGTTGGCTGCCGGGGATGGCGAGCACGACGTGCGCCAAACCACGTGGCCAGGGGTCGTCGGGCCGTTGGGCCGCCGCACGTCGGACGATCTCTCGCTGGCTGGGCAACGGTTGGGCTGCGTGCATGGGCCGCAAACAACAGGCCGCTGGCACGAAGGCCACGAGCAGCAACAAGCGAGACCTCGTTCGGATAGCCATTTTCTCCGCCCTTTTCATCCACTCCTTACCGCGGCGCGATCAGCACCGGCACGAAGTCGCGCTGCAAGACGGGCACGCTGAAGCCGTGGGCAGCGAGCCCCACCGCCGCACCGCTCTCGGCGTTGCTGGCGGTGACTTGCTTCGGCTCGAGCGCGGCCATCTTCCAGTCCACGGCTACTTCCACGTTTACGTCCTTCCGACTCTTGTTGACGATCCACAGCAACGTACGGCCGTCGGCCTGGTGGGCCGAGACAAGACAGTCCGTCTGCTTCGTGGTGAATGGACTCGGCTTCCAGTACGGCAGGAACGTGACCTTGTCGGCCCACAGATGCCCGGCCTCGACGAGCTTCGGGTACAGCGGAAGCTGCTCGGGCAGGATATCATGCGCCATGACCCAACCGAGGAACTGGTGGTTGTGCTTGAGATACCACGGGCTGCGGTGCCGGTCCGATTGGCACATCATGGTCATCACGCCACCGGCACAGACGGAACTGCCGATGGCCCGCATGCGGCCGGCGGGCAGCACCTCGATATAGTCGTAGTTCAAGTCGGTCGGCTCGACATTCTCGCCTTCGAAGAAGACGTCGCCGAACCAGGCATGGTAAGCCGCACCTGAGCTGACGTGCTGCCAGAGGTTCGGCGAGGGGACGTTGTTCTCGTGAAACATTACTTTCATCCGCTTGAAGTAATCGCGGAGGCCCACATAGCTATAGGCCCGTTGCAGCAGGCCGTCCGCGCGCCAATACGCATTGCCGGTGAGGAAGTTGTCTTCCAGCCCGAGGTAGTTCTCGTCTACGTAAAGTCCGCGGAAACCGGCCTCGCGGACCCACCGCTGGTAGTGCCAGAGGCGGAAGTCGTTGGGGCCTTTCGATGAGGTCACGTCGGAGTTGCCGATTTGGCCCGGCGGTACGCCCCAGTCGACCGCCAGCCCGGAAAACTCGTTCCCGTCGTAGTCCTGGTAGCGTCCGATGGAGTGGGCGATCGAGCCTACGCAGGGGCGGTGCCGCGGATCCTTGCCCGCCTGGGCAAGGAGGGCCTTGGACTTGTCAAGATGCCAGGGAAACGGACTGCAATAGTAGGGCCAGAGCACGGCCCAGTCGGCGTCGCACCAGAAGTAGGTGTTTCGCGTGTGCGGCGCCGGCGGCGCACCGGCGCAGAACGTGGCCCGCCAGCCGGGAGGCAGCGGCCGCGACGGAAAAGTCTGCCAACCCCAAGTGATGGTTCGCGGCCCTGTGACCGTGGTGGGAATCGCGAAGAAGTTGACGCGCAGATAGACCTTGCCGTTCTTGCGCACGGTCTCCTGCGTGGGCGGTCCTTGGCCTGGCACATGGTTCCAGCCCTTGTCGTGATCGGCGAACCAGAGCAGCGCCCGGTCGGAGTTCGTCAACCAGACGTAGGGCACGAAATCGCCCACCAGCATCCCGGAAGACGTCGACCGGCTGGTCCAGTGGTCGGGCAAGACGTCATGAACGGCGGACCAACCGCCCGCCGTGGTGCAAAAGTGCGTGGCCTCTTCCGCCGGCAGGGCAACTTCCAGGAAAAGCCTGTCCACTTCGGCCGGTTCCTTGCCGGCAGGGGCCACATCGAGATGGACGTTCACGAAGCCGTCGAACTCAACGTGGGTGCGGGCCGTCAATCGCAGGCCCGCGGCCTCGGCGGCGCCCGTGAAATCGGCTTCGGCCTCGACGTGGCGGCCCAGCTTCGGATCGCCCGGCCGGATCTCGATCTCCTTGCCATCCTTGACGGCCACCAGGCGCATCGGGGCGGCAAGCTGCGAGACACCGCCGTTGATCACTCGCCGGGCCATGCCCAAGCCGTCCAAGGAAAGCGTGCGGTTCCACACGCCCACGTCGTTCCGCTTCACTTCCAGGGGGGTCCAGGGCGGGATCACTTTATCCGAAACGCCTATGCTGTTATTCATCCACTCGGCGGCATAACGGACCAATTCAAGCTGCTTCGCGGCGGACTTCAACTGCTTGCCGTCCTTGTCGCGGAGAACGACGACCACTTGCACTTTCTTGCCGAGCGTGACGGGCATCTTCCCGGGCCCGCCCTTGCGGAAGTCCTGGACGGGGATCGCCACGTCGTTGAGCCTCAGCTCGGCCCCCCCGTACCACTCGCTGAAGGGGCGCATCGGTACGCATCCCAGCACCCTGCCGGTCTGCGGCTCGATGACCTTCGCCTCGGCAGAGGCCACATTTTCGCGGCCGGGCAAATCGAGGATGTCGGCCTTCACCAGGACCGTGTTCGTCTCCGGCCCGTACTGCGCGGTGAGCGGCAACTCCTCGACCGGCTCGGCGTTGGCCGGCTTCACCGGCCGCTGCGGCGTCCAGCCGCTGGCGGTATAGGCGAAGCTCTGGCGGAAGACCTGTCTGCCGCCGGCCTTGGTCACGGTAACGGTGAAATTGCCCGGCTTGCCTACAGGGACGTCGCCGGAAAAATTCACGAGTTGGCGCTCGCCCTTGTTCAACCTCAAGTGTCTGTGCTCGATGCGGTCGTCGCCACCAGGAGCGGGCCGTTGGTGGAATCGCAGCTCAACGTCGGCTTCGGCCCCACTGGCCCGCGGCGCGACGACCCCCACCTGGAAGGCGTACCTGCCGCTGAGGACCGTCGAGACGCCCGTAAGCTGCGCGACCAACTCGTCATCCATCAGATGGACCTTGGGGTGTTGCGGAATTTCGGCGAAGGCCTGGGTGACCGACCACGACGCCTGGGAGCGCGGTTTGGCCCCCAGGCAGTTGCGCCCAGCAGGAATTGCCAGACGTCGCCGTTCTTGACGCCCTCGATGCCGAAATTCCTGATCGGTATGGAGGCTTCGATGACGTAGTTGTCGGCATCCTCCGACTCAGCCATTTTCCAGTCGCCCTTCCAGCCTTGCGACGTGTAGCCCCGCGACGGGATGTTCTTGACGTCCAACACGGCCGGATAGGTATTGATGATGTTCTGATACGTTTCCGGCACAATGGTCGGCGGCGTGACCCAAACTTCCACCGACGGCTCGCCGAAATTGTAGTCATCGTTGAAACGGGAGCGTTTCCAGAGCTTCCACTCGTGGTTGCCCCGGCGGCAACGGAAGAGGAAGTAGAACCGCTCGGCGTCGAACCCGAGGCTCATCGTGGTCTCCGATTCCTGGAGCTCGTGCTCGAACGGCGCCATCAGGCCCGAGGTGGTGAAGGCCCGGTCCCACTCGCCCGGCGAGACCTTGCCGTCGATGACCGGCGGCTTCTCGAACCGCGTGGCGGTGAACTCTCCGACGGGCACTCGTTGCTCGGCCCCGCGAACGGCAGCCGCGCAAAGCACGGCGCAGGCGGCCGCGAAAAACAGTGTCTTGGTCTTCATGGACGGGTTCCTTTCATTCGAAAACCACTTCGTAGTAGATGGTCTTTTCCCGGGCGCTGTCGATGGTGAAGCTGTTCTTCTCGACCGGCAGCATTTTTCCGCTGCGCTGACCGTCCTGGTCGAGGACGTTCACCGCGGCGATGGGCCGGCCGCAGGTAATGCTCGCCTTCACGCCTTCCAGCATGATAGGCCCTTTGCCGTTATCGAGCGTCCGGTTGTCGACAGTGAGAACTTTGAAGCCGCTGTTGCTGTTCCGCGCCATGGCGGTCAAGAGCGCGGTCTTGGTCTGCGAAAGGTCCTTCGCCTTCTCCAGGCTGGTGAGGAAGATGGAAACGTAGGGGCTGCGCACGGTAATGGCATAGTCGCCCAACCGCAGCTTCTTGTCCGGGGCGAAACCCACCACGGCCTTCGTCCCCTCGGTGTTCACTGCGAAATACCCCTTGCCCGAGTAGTCCCACATCAACTGCCGGGTCGTGGAGATGATCCGCTTGTTGTGGTCGTACTTCGCCATGTCGGGGAAGATCGACGGCTCGTCCTGGTCGGTGAATTTCACCACCAAGCGGCCGGCGGCCAGGGCGGCCTCCGGTGTGCTGCCGCTGAAACTCTTCACGTCGCCCTGCTGCACCACCCGATCGGAAAAATTGAATTTCCCCTCCGCCAGGTTCTGCGGGCTGACGTTGCGGACGCCGATGACCTCGCCTTCCCTGACGTCGCCGCGCATAATCATCCGCGCCAGCGCCGGGTACTGCCCGATCTGGCTCGGCACGTCCGCATTCCACACTCCCCAGGGCAGGTTGCCGACGATATCGCCGTTGCTGCCGGCGATCTGGTTGGACTGGAACTCATAGGAGGCGTCCCAGCCCTGCAGGCCCATGCCGTAGACGGCGAAGATCGCCGGGCCTTCCGCACTGTACAGCGAGGGATAGACGTGGATCCATTCGGAGATGCCGAAGGGCCGGTCCGCCACCTGCTGCAGGCCGGACGAGAAGTCGCCGCTGCCCGGTTTGCCGAGCATCGTGTCGTTCAGTGCGCCGCCGAAGTAGTTGTGCCGGTCGATATAGCCGACCATGTAATCCGATTTCAGGTTGTAGTAATTCGGCAGGCCCGAGGGCGCCTGCCAGGGAGAACCGACCAGCGGGCCCTGGTAGCCGGCCGCGCGGATCGCCTTGACGAACTTGCCGTAAAAGGCGTTCTGCACGGCGTGGAAGAAGGCCGCGTTGTCCACCAGGCGCTGCTTATTGCCGCCTTGTTGATTCGGCAGATTATCCGCGCTCATAAACCAGGGATTCGGCTGCAGGGCGATGTTCTTCGCCGACAGCGTCTCGTCGGCCTTCAGGGCATTGCCCCAGGCCGCCTGTAGTCCGGCCTGGTCCTTGTATTTCTCCTCGAGCCATTTGGCGTAGCGTTCCATCAGGTTCTTCTTGTAGGTCGGATACTTCTCATACACGCCGCCCGTCGTGAAGAAGAAGATGTCGTCTTCGTTCTGAAGCTCGATGTAGGCCAGGGCCGGGTCCTGCGCGTAGGTCTTTCCTGTGTAGGGGTTCTCATGCTTCAGAAGGTTCACCACGGTCTCGATCAACAGGTCCTGGATGTCTTCGGCATAGTTGATCAGCGCGTAGGTGTCGCCGTTATCCTGGTTCTTGATTTCATCATAAGCCAGCAGGCGGGCGCGGTTGCCCGGCCTGGGGCGGAAGTGGTAGGTGTGCGACCAGCCGTAATAGACGCCGTTTTTCGCCAGTTCATGGGAGAAGTAATCCAATCGGTCCAGGCCCTCGGGTTTCATGACAGTCGCGTCGTTTTCGTCGCCGATGGCCTCACCGGCGCCGGTGAACTTGTGCATGCGAATGGCGTTGACCCCATACTTGGCGAAACGCGCGGCGGTATATTCGCCCTGTTTCTTCTCCGGCGCAGAGAGGCCGTAAGAAAGATTGGTGCCCCAGAATTTTACCGGGGTCTTGTCGGCGAACTCGAAGTGGTCGCCCACGATGCGCACGCCGCCGTGCTTGCCCGCCGGCTTGTCCAGCCAGTCTTCAAAACCGATCACGCTCGGCTTGACGTTGTTCGTGGCGGTCACCGGGAACCAGTCCTTGTCCGGCAGCACTTTGGACAATCGATCGATGTCCGCTTGCTTGCCCAGCAACTTCGCCGCGGCGGGCAGGTGAAAGGCGATGGTGATGGATTTCTTGCCGGCCTTGAACATGTCGGCAGCCAGTTGAATGCGGAGGTCTCCGTGATAGGCGATCGGCAAGGGCGGGTCGAGCGTGGCCGTGAACGGGCCAATTGCCTTGGAACGGAAGACCAGTGTTCCGCTTTCGGGCTGAGCGCCGGGACCGCCTATGGACAAGGGAATCGTGCCCTCGGTTCCATCGCGATGCTTCAGAAGGATGTCGCCATCCTGGAACTTGCCATCAAATCCGAGGCCCGCGATCAGCATGGTGAGAGGCACATCCTTGTCGGCGGAAAGCTCGTAATTGATGGAAATCTCCTGTGCGGCGCTTTGCCACACGCGCTGTTTGATCATGATGACCTGCCCCCGGGCCTTGTTGACCTCGAACGGAGCGGTGACGACGAATTCGTCACCACTGGCTTTCTCGGTCGAGCCGAAACCGACCCAGCCCCATTGGGGCCCCCATCCGCCTAGCGAGATGGAAAAGACACGCTCATTCCCGCGCAAAAACATGAAGGCCAAGGAATTATCGGGCGAGACCAGGGCCCGCCAGTCGGCGTTTTCCGCTACGGCGGGGAGGGGCGTGACGAAAAGCGCGCCGAGCACTGCAAGGGCGCTGATCGAGAACGACCACGTCGGCCAGCGTCGTAGCGACGAGCGGACTGCACAACGGGTTTTGCGATTCAATTCGGTCATCAACATTCTCCTCGTAAAGTTGTTCATTTGCTTTCCTTTTCGTGATAAAGTCTTGCGATTCCCGGAGGGGAAAACTTACATCATGGCAGATTGTATCGCGGCGTCTTCACTTTGACGACTCCTCGGCCACATCCACGACGCAGCGAAAACCGAGCAGCGCCGATCGGTCTTTCGATGGGGCGATGAGCAGGTACTTCTGGTGCTGGTCCAACCGGGTATTCTGCGGAAAGTACCACATCGAGCCGCTGGGCCGGTAATAACTGCCGCCACGCACAACCGCCGCACGCGTATGTTCGTCCACATACTCGTCGGTCCACTGCCAGACGTTGCCCACGAGGTCCATCGCGCCATACGGGCTGGCGCCCTTGGGGAAGGCATCGACATCGGTCGGCGGGCGCAACTCGCGACCGGCCTCTTGCTTGGGCAGCGAGTTTGGATCACGATCGTTGCCCCAGGGATACAGCCGGCCGTCGCTGCCCTGGGCCGCGTACTGCCATTCCCATTCGTGCGGCAGTCGCTTGCCGGCCCAGGCGGCGTAGGCCCGGGCGTCTTCCAGCGAGACCCAGGTGACCGGTTTGTGGTCCCAACCTCGAGGATAGGCCCCACCCTGCCAATCCTTGAGGAAGTTATGTTCGTCCTTTGGCCGGTAGCCCGAGGCGTCGAGAAATTGTTTGAACTGGGCGTTGGTGACCAGGTATTTGTCGATGTAGAACCGCTGCAGGTCCATCTCCTTGTCGTGATGGCGGCGCGGGAAATCCTCCCAAGGGTATTGGAAGTCGACGCCCGGCCCGTCGCCTCCTTCGATCTCCACGCCGGAGACTTTGAAGCGATGCTCGCCGCCGCGGACCAGGACCATGTCTTGCGGGGCCTTCAGGGCAGGCGCGGTCCGCGGAATATCGACGATTTTCTGCGGGAGGCACTTCCATTGGTCCGACAGATCCGCTAAGCGGGTCTTCGCCCGCTCGCGCATGCGTGGCAGCAGTGCATGAACCTTTTCGGGCAGTGTGCTGCTCTCGACAGCCAAGATCGCGCCATAGCCGTGCCGCTCGATTTCAAAGCTGATCGCGGACACGGCGGCGGCCGGCAACTCGACGCCGTGCCACAAGTCGTAGAAGTGCGTGCCGGCGGCTGCGGGCACCCTGAGCTGCACGCCCGTCGCATCGTGGCCGCTGCGGTTAACCAGGAGCCACAGCGTTTGCCCGTGCCCGGGAAAGCGACTGGCATAGACTCCGGCAGCGGCCTGTACCGTGGGGAAGTGGGGCTGCCAGTCCGCGCTGGAGAGCAATCCGGGCACGGCCCGCTCGATCATGGCGATACGTCGAATGGCCTCCGCGTCGCGCGGTGTGGGCTCGTTCCAGATACCCCACACGTTTTCCCAGCTTTCGTAGCCCACACCGTTGAAGAAGGCCGACTGCAGGCCGTCCTTGCGGTCCTTGGCCCAGCGCTCGCAGACGTTGACTATATGCCGCGGCTCGATCCACTTGTACTTGCTCACCACAGGGACGGGCTGGTACTGCCAATAGCCCCAACTCATGTTGTTCCAAGCCACCATGCCGTCATCGCTCAGTTGGTTCTCGGGCTCGAGGACCAGCGGATGACCGCACTGGTCGGAAGTCTTGCGGAACTCGCGGCCGATGCCGCCCATGGTATCGCCGTTAATTCCGTCGGCGCCGACGGCCTTCATATCGCGCGCGGCCGCGACGCACAACGGCACGTCCTCCGCGCGCGTGCCCACGTCCCAGGGCATCACCGGAAAGAGCACGCGAACATTGCGGCGGTGGAAATCGGCGACCATCTGCCGCAGGCCCGGCAGGCCGCCGGGCATGTCGTGCAAGAGGTCATGCTGGTTGCGGTTGTCGATGCCGATGTTCGGATAGACCGGCCAGATGAGCACGGAATCGATGCCGCCGTAGCGGGCTTCCAGGTCGTCGAGATAGCGATCGACCGTGTACTTGCCTGCCACCGGGTCGTAGAGATACCGCTCTTCGACCATCACCTGGGGTTGGATGAAGCTGCTGCGGGCCCAAGCCAGTTCGGGCCGGTCGTACTCGGAGCCGTCGTAGCGAATCTCCGCCCGCCGCTTTTGCCGCCACTCGTGCATGGCGTGGAGCCACGCCGCGTTGTCTTCACCGGCAGCCGGCCCGCGGATGACTTCGCCCGGCGTTTGCAGTTGGAGACCCTGCCCCCATGCAATCGCGGGGAGCAAACAGAGCAAGCTGATGGCAATAAGTCGTAGGCGTGAAATCATCGTCAGCGTCTCCCAAGATAAACTGGGCGGGCTTTCCAGGAACAGTACGAACACATCTGAATTTTCGCAGTATGGCAGATGGCTGGCCGATCGTCAAGAAAGGGCGTTTAACGGGACCGATGCTTTCCTCAAGGCCGACCCACACAGAGAAGTCGTCCGGCCGTGCGTATGTAAATACGACCGTCGAGGATCGCCGGGGTGGCCCTGACGGCATCGCCGAGCTTGACCTCCTCCAGCTTCTTCCCCTCGGTCGAGACGACAAACAAGACGCCGGCCTTGTTGATCGCGTAGACGCGATCCTTGGCTACAACCGGCGAGGCCCAAAAAGTGCCCTCCAAGTCCAAATTCCACTTCTCCTTGCCGGTGGCGGCATCGAGGCAAGTCAGGGTCTCGCCGCCAAGCAAAAAGCAGCGGCCGCCGGCGCAGGCCGGGCTGGCCACCTCCGGCGATCCTGCGTCAGATGTCCAAACGACGCCGGAATTGGTTACGTCTCCCTGGCCGGCAACCCGAAACGTGGTCAGGCCGCCGCTGGCCTCAAGGGCCACCAGGTCCTCGCCGCACTGCACCGGCGAGATGCAAAGCTCGCCATTCCGCGAGCCCTTGGCCTGCCAGTCGCTCTTGGCCGGTCCGGGGATCGTAGGCAATCACCAGCGGCGGGGCGGTGGTGACCAGCACATCGCCCGCCGTAGCGTGAACCACGAGCGGCGTCGTCCAGCACGACCCGACCGGCCGGTCTTTCCGCCAGACTTCGGCGCCGTCATGGGCGCTGACAGCGACGATGAACGAGGCCTCGGCGCGGGCGTTCATGCCGCGGTCGATGACCTGGATGACCAGATCGCCGTAGAGGACGGGACTGGCGGCAAGGCCGTAGGCGTTCTTCGGCCCGCCCTCGACCAGGCGCCGCGCCCAGACCTGTTTTCTGCCCGAGTCGACGCAGCCCAACACGCCGTCGCCGAAGAAGGCGTAGACGAACTTGCCGTCAGTGACCGGTGTTGGGGCGGCACCGCCGGCGCCGCTGCTGCGGGCGGCATCATCCTCCGCTGGCCCGCCGGCCGGGGCCTGAACGTGCAGGGTCGTGTCCCACAGGGACTTGCCGCTTGCGCGGTCGCAAGCCGTCACCCGACCACCCTCGCCCGTCAGGTAGATGCGATCGCCCCAGATAATCGGAGAACTAGCGCCCTGAAGAGCAAGCGCCACGTCGAAGACCTTGTGGCGTTCCAGGCTGAGGGGCGATGGCAGGTCACCGGGGTTCGGCGCGGGCCTGCCGCAACCAGGCCCGCGGAAGCAAGGCCAGTTGGCGACGCCATCCGGGCTGGTCGCCGGGTCGCTCTTGGCGCTGGCGGCGGGGGCGCGATCTCCCCTACGCTGGAGCATCTGCCGGGCATGTTGGCGGATGGCGGGGAAGGGATCGTTCGCGGCCAGGTCTTCGAGCGCGGCCCCGGCTGCTTTGCCGCCCAGCTTTCCCAATGCGTCGGCGATATGGAAGCGGTAGTCGAATCGCAATCGGTGCAAGGGAGCCACCAGCGCTGGCACGACGCGGTCGTCGCCGATGGCTGCCAGCACGTCGGGAATGTATCGCGTGCCCGGCGCGCCGGACGGCGCCCGCGACCAAACTTCCAAGAGCGGCTTGCTCGCGCGCTGGTCCTTGATCTGGGCGAGCGCCTTGCAGATGTGCAGCTTGAGGTCGCCCGTTGCGCCGGGAAAGGCCTGGAGCAAAACGTCGATGGCCGCGGGATAATTCCCCAGGTCTTCGGCTGCCACCCAGCGTTCCATCTCCTTGCCCGTCTGGAACTTCGCCACGCAGCGCGTCCATGGCCTGCTTGTCGTGCAGAACGAGGCGAGACTGCGGGAAGAAACCGGACGTCTGGATGGGGTCCGTCTCGGGACGTTCGACGGCCTGCCGCGCCGTCATGTCGGCCGGATGCGGCGCGGGCTGGCGGAAGCTTGCGTCGGTAACGGCCGGGTGGGCCGGATCGGCTGTGGCTGCCGCGGCATCCACCAGACGCAGCCTGATCGACTCCATCCGCAACGCGCCGACGTTGAAGGCCTGGTCGTAATTCCGCAGCCACTTCTCCTGGACCGCGCCGGTATCGATGCAAAAGCCGAGCGGCGAGGCCGCTGCCCGCTTGACCACCTGTTTGATGCGGCCGGCGACGGAGTAGTTGACCGTCATCTCCAGCAGCTTTCCCGCAGCCAGGCGGTCGAAGCTGATGCGGAAGCAATTCTCACCGGGCATCAGGTTGGGCAGCGTGCGCTTGTTGCACTGGCGATAAACGACCACCGCCAGGGCGTTCATGCCCACGCCCTTTTCATCGTGATCGCTGGCGAATTCGGCCTTGATGAGAAAGTCATAGGCCGTGTAGACATGCGGTTTTCCCTCCGCACGGGCCGATGTGCCGAGGGGAATGACCACTTTTTCAACGCCCGTTTTTTCCTGCACGTGGATCGGCAACCATTTGGCGCCGCCGTCGCGGGAGAGCCAGAGGCGGCAGGTATCGCCGCTGTGGCCTTTGACCAGCGTGGCCTGCACCATGGCATCGACGGCCACGTACGGCGAAGGCAGGCGGTAGACGAAGATGCCGGCGCGCCCTTGCGCGCGGGGTGCAAGGCAGCCCGGCCTACGGCAGGAGGGGAAGCGGCCGTATTCTCCGCGCCGTCGTACACGCCTGCGCAAATCGTTCCGGCGAGGTGTCGGCCACCAGCGTTTGCGTCTCTTGCCCGACCGCGGCGTACACGCCGTTGGTTCGGCCGGGCGCATAAACGTAGTCGGGCAGAAGCTTGAGCGTCTTGTCCTGTTTAGTGGGCGGGATGACGTGGCCCTGGTTGTTCCAGAGCAACTCGACGGTCTCGCCGCTCCGCAACGAGCGACGGAGATCGTGTACCTGCTGCGGCGCCATCACGTGCCGGTGGACGAGGCCGCGCAGCAGCGGCATGGTCCAGGTGCCGATGATGTTCTTGCCGGGATCCCAATGGTAATAGCGACGTTGCGGGTCGAGGTCGTGGAAGCGGTATTGCCCGTCGGCGTCTCGATAACGCAGCGAGGCGATGGTGTGGCCGAAATGACACTCGTCCAAGGCCATGTAGCCCGCCGCCCGCCACAAGGCGACCATGCTCCAGGACTGGCCGTCGCATTGGTGATGGCCATAGACCGTAAAGATCTTGTGCGGATCGAAAACGGGGCCTTCCTGCCCGGCCTTGCCGGTCTCGTAGCAGTATCCGCCGCAGGTTGCGGAAACGAGGATGCGGAACCATTTCCACAAGGCCAGGGCCTTTTCCTGGTCGCCTTTGTCCAGCACGCCCTCGATGCGGAAGATGTCGTGGATGGCCGTGGCGTCGTCGAAGCAGTCCACCCAGCGGTTGTTGGCGATCCGCAGATTGACGAGCGCTTCGTCCGGGCCCCGGTCGGCCACGTGGATTTCCTCGCGAGGAAAGGGCTGGAGCGGCGATTCCGCGGCGAGCGAAGCGGAATGAGCCAGCATCGTCAGGCAGCCAACCACAACGGCGGGTGCGAAAGTGAGATTCATGGCAGCTTTCTGTTCAGGGCGACATCAGGTGGTAGCCGTAGGGTGGGCCGAGTGCAACGAGTCCCACCATGGGAAACACTGGGATGGTGGGACTCGTTTCACTCGGCCCACCCTACTTTTGCTTAGGGCGACACCAGGTCGTAGCAGGCCAGGCGGTTGCTGTAATGGATGTAGAGTTTTCCGCGGGCGACGGCGGGCGGCGCCCAGCAAGGGGCGTAGTCCAGATCGTCATAGGCGCCTTTGTCCTCCTCGGGTTCGTTCAATTTCGCCGCTTGGCGGCTGATCCACAGATCGCGCTTGACGAACCCCTTGATTCCCGCAAGCTTCGTGAACTTGTTCGGCGTCGGCTGTACCAGGAGCAGATCGCCCGAGTACGTCAGGCAGAGCAGGCAGTCGTCGACGACCAGCAGGCTGCCGTTTCCGACGCTTTCCACCCACTGGACCTTTCCCATCTTGATCTCCGAGCACACGAGCCGGCCGGGCGGCGCGTTGGCATAACCGGGCGGGCTGCCGGTGAATTGATACATGTACCCGTCGATGATCGCCGCGTCGCTCAGCGTACTGCCCGATGCGGAAGTCACTCTGGGTTTGCCCCCGCTGAAACGCGTCCACAACACTTTGGCGGACTTGCCGTCGACCTGCACCGTGGGGCACTCGGACCATGCGGGATAGATGACATTCCCGGCGACAGAAGGGCTCGGGATCGGCCCTCCCTCGGGGTTGGTCTTCAGCATCTCGGGAGTGCTGAAAGTCCACAGTTCGGCGCCCGTCCGCGGGTCGAGGCCGAAGAGCCGGGAGGTCTCGATATGCACGACCTGATCGCAGCCGTTGACCTTTGCCAGGACCGGCCCTGAGTTGGAGTGGCACTGATGGCCATAGGTCCAGGCCACGACGCCGGTATCTTTGCGGTAGGCGATGGCGGGGTATCCATGCCAGTAGTTGTTTCCCCCGGCGAAAATCACGAGATCGTCGTAGACAAGCGGGCGCAAGTATACATGCCGCCGGCGATCAGTTTCTTCCACAGCACCTTTCCATCCGACATGGAAATGCCCGCGGCAATGCCGAACAGATTGGCCACAAAGACCTTGTCGCCGTCGATGGCGGCCGCCGCGTGCGAACCGGAGCCCCAATCAAAATGCCCGGCTTCGCCCCCCTCCATTTCCGCGACCCACAGCGGCGGGCCGCCTTGGTCGGCATCGAAGCAGAACCAGCGATCGAGGAAGCCATGCCGCCCGCTGACCACGAGCCGGTTTCCCTGGACGGTCGGCTGGGACCAGGTGTGAGCGCCCGGACTGAGCCCGCGGACCTCCCAGACCTTCTTCAGGCCGCCGCGCCAATCCTTGCGGATTCCCCGCAGGGGACTGCTCAAGTCGCCGCTGGGACCGCGCCAGTGGGGCCAGTCCGCCGCGGCGGCGGGGCCGGATGCCGCCTGGCTGCCGGTAAGGACCGGCACGATCGCCGGGGGCGCGGCTGGCTCTAGCCTGTTGCCGACCTTGGCCACCCACATCGCGTGCGTCTCCGCCCCGACGTTTTGCGCAGCAGGACCGTACGGCTTGCCACTGGCCCCGTACAGGAGTCCTTTTTCGGCGTCGAGCCAAAGGCATCGGGTCTCGAGCCGCCGCGTGTCCCACTGCGGAAACTCGGCGATGGCGGCAATGCGGCCCGTCCTCACGTCCCGCGCGAATGACCGCAGCAAGCTCCCCGAGGCCGTGCTCACAAAACCGCTCGCGCCGTCGGGACTGAACACGAGGCGGAGGGCACGGGAGTTGGCCAACATCAGATCGGGCCGCGTGGAATCGTTCCCACAACCGGCGTCGGCCAGTTCCAAGGCCCCGCTGACGGGATCGCGCTGGAAAACAGCAAGATAGGAGTTCGTAGTTTGTACGTTGCCCATGTCAACGTCGTCTCCGCCCACGTTCCAGTCGGCCGCATACAACCACTTGCCGTCGGGCGTCATGGACATCGAGAATTCCGTTTGGACTTGGGCACGGCCAGGGCCCCACTTTGGATCAAGGTTCACAATGCTCTCCATCGCGATCTCGCCGCTGGGCTTGCACTGAATGCAGGCGATTGCCGGAAGCGGATTGTGCGTCATGGTGTAGAGCCATTTCCCGTCCGGCGCGGCGCAGATGTACTCCCCAATGCCGTTTCTCCGCGAGCTGGCCGGCCGGAACCGGCGTGCCATCGGCTGCGATCTTGAAACAGAGGATCGCGCGGTCGGTCGTTACGTAGAGGTTCTTCTGGTCGCCGCTGGCGACCAACATTCTCCCCAGCCGGCCGGCTCCGTGTGGCCCGGGCGGTCCGTCCAGGTGAGCTTCGGCGTAACGCCCTTTTTCTCGGGCTTTCCTGTCTTGGCGTCAAGGTCGTACCATGCCAGGCGGTTGTCGATCCCGTCGTTGCCCCAGCGCGTGAGAAGAACGTACAAGCGTCGGCCAACGAGGCAAGCCGCTGTGCGGTGACATTCCAGCTTGGCCACGACGACGCTGCCGCCGTAGGCCAGCAAGCCGCTGGATGCGTCCCGGTGAAAATAGTGAATCGAGGGTTGCCGGTACGGACCCACGGCATAAAGAAAATCGCCCGCAGAGAAAAGGCTCGAAGGGTCAAAGTCGCCCGGCACGCCCGCCTTCCCGGCGAGCAAGACCTGGACGATTTCAGCGGATGGGGGGGCAGCCAGAGCCGACGATGCGGAGGAGACGCCCCCGCCGGGCATCGCCGCCATCAGGACAAGAGCGAATTGCTTAAGAAGTTGTTTCAAGACGCCCTTCTCCACTGACCAACCATTGGTCGGTGCCCGGTGAGGGGTTGGGAGTGAGGGGGCAGAGGTTATGAAACAGCTTCTAAGCCACGCGAACATTGCGATTCCTCCTCTTTCAAAGCAGCGCTGGCGAACTCCAGAACCACTCTCGGAGAATCATCTCCGACAATGCAAACAGTATACTTGAAGCAAGGAGGACGTGGAAATCGGGATTACTTCAAGCGAATGATGCCGCGCTCGATGGCCGCCGTTGCCGCTCCGGTGCGATCGCGGACCCCCAGTTTCTGCATCAGATTGCTCAAGTGATTCCTCACCGTGTTCGCCGCAATCTTCAACTCGGCGGCAATCTCCTTGTTGCAGCGGCCCAGCACAATCAGCCGGAGAATGTCGATCTCGCGGTCCGTCAATGCCGGCCGGGCTCCGCGCGGCCAACTTGGCGGCGATGCCCGGCGGAAAATACGTCCGGCCCGAATGAACGCTCCGCACGGCGGTCATCAACTCGGTCGGATCGATGGACTTCGCCAGATAGGCCACCGCCCCGGCCTCGGTAGCCCGGAACACATCTTCTTCCGTCTCGTAAGCGGAGAAGAGAATGATGCGGGCCTCGGGACAATGCTTGCGGATTGCCGCCGTGGCGTCGATGCCGCTGATCCCCGGCAACAGCAAGTCCATCACCGTAACGTCGGGCCGGTGTTGACGAAACAACTCGATCGCCTGCTCGCCGCTGTTGCATTGCCCGACGACCATCATGTCCGCTTCCTCGTTGATCGCGGTTGCCAGGCCTAAACGCATGATGAAGTGGTCGTCGACCAAAAGGATGCGAGTCTTCGTCGGCTCGTTCACGGCGGATCTCCTTCTAGCAAGCGGTCGTCCGCCGCAACCTCGACGGTCGTTCCTTCGCCCGGCGCACTCTGGACTTTGAAGCTGCCGTGGATCTTTTCGGCGCGTTCGCGCATACCCAATAGGCCAAAATGCCCGGCGCCGAGCGTCATCGCCTGATCAACGTCGAATCCGACGCCGTCGTCCTCGACGTGCAATTCCACCCCCTCGTCGCTGAACGAGATCCAAAACCTGACCCGGGACGGATGGCCGTGTTTCAGGGCGTTGCCGAGCGCCTCCTGGGCAATGCGCAGCAAATGCGTCTCGATCTTGCCCGGTAGCCGGCGGGGCTGGCCTTCGACGACGACTTCCACGGCAGTCGTCGACTCGCTGCCGGCTTGAGCGGCTACGGTCCGCAAGGCGGTAGCCAGATCACCGTCGTCCAAGAGGGAGGCCCGCAGGTCCGCGATCGAGCGGCGGGCCTCCGCGCGGCTGTATTCCAAGAGCGAGCGGGCCACATCAAGCACTTGCCGCGCAGTCGTCCGGAGCCTGGGGCAGTTTCTTGCGGACCGCGTGCAGTTGCAGCGAGAGGCCGGCCAGGGCCTGCTCCAGCGTGTCGTGCAACTCGCGGGCGATCCGTCCCCGTTCTTCGTATACGGACTGCCGGGCCAGTTGGCGGCGAATGATTTCCGTCTGGACGGCAACGCGGTAGCGCAGCACGACGACCCACGAAAATGCCGCCACGGCCGCAACGAGAATTGCCCCAGCACGACAAGCACCCGCCGCATGGTCCACCAGGAAGGCTTGCGCACGATCGTGACGTCGGCCGGTGAAGCCACGAGGAGGTGAAACGCCGCCGGTCGAGGCAGCTCTTGCAGCCCCGGCGGGGAATACTTGAGCAAGTCCTCGCCGCGCATATTGAGACAGATGCCCTCCAGCCGCAAAGAACTGTTCTCCGCCGCCGTGGCCAGGGCGGAGAAATCTGCCGCGTCGGCCAGCCTGGCCAGAAAGATCATGTCGCCCGAGCGCAGTACCAGCGTCGGCTGCTGCGGATCGAGTGAGGCTTGCAGCAAAAGACCTTCCATGACCACGCGGCGGCAGTCGTAGTCGCCGCTCAGCGCACTCTGGGTCGTGACGGCCAACGGCTCGGGCAGTGGACTTGTTCCACAGGTTTCGTAGACGGCATCTTCCAGAATCGGGTTCCAGTCGCCGGGGGCAAGAAAGCCGGCGACATCGACCTCGTCGCCGGGCTGCGCCCGCGGCGGCTCCACGGTACCGACCCATAATCCGCCGTCTTCGGCTTGCACGTACATGCCTCGCCCTGCCACTACGTGGGTGACGGTTCCCCGCACGCGAATTCGCTGCGAAATACCGTGCTGGGCGTCAAACTGCATGAGGGAAGCAATCGGCCGCAGGGGCAGCTCCAAGGGCCCGCCGGGCGAGGCCTTCTCGACGCGGAAGTCATCCAGGGAGGAATTGGCCAGCCACATGCCGAGGAATTGCCCCTTTTCGTTGAAAATCGCGTTGAAGACTCCACAGACGCGGACACCGGCGCCGATCAGCTCGGTGGGAAGTTTCACGGATGCCGGACTGCGAAACATGACGGCCTTCACGCGCCCCGTCGTGGAGCCCAGCGTGACGATGACTTCTTCGAAGTTCGGATCAGGGTAGAGCTGGCTGGTGACGTGGCGGACAACCCCCGAGACCTCGATCCACTGGTTCTGGTAGCGGGGATCGGCGAGTTGGTCCAGCGACAGGCGCAGCGGCTCGGGCAGAGCGGCCTGCCCCAGCACCTTCAGTTGCACGGGCCCGCCCTGGCAACCGCGGACACTCGGCGAGAAGCGCCCGAAGGCCGTCTCGCCTTCCACCTCCAGGAGCGTTCCCGGCGGCAGGCGCTTCGTGGAAGGCGGCGTGTTGGCGGGCGAAACGTAGATCCCGCCGCTCTCGTCCTGCACGAACATCAGCGAGGGAACCTTGAAGGTGATCACACCGCGGATGTGAACCGGGTAGCCGCGTCCGGCCTCCGCCGGGCTCAACTGCCGGATGGCGGCCACGGTGGTAAGCAGCGGGAGACGAGTGGGAGAATTGGCGGGAGTGGCTTCACTGCCGGAGCCGAGCAGGGATAACAGGAGGACAGGGAGAGTGAAAGGACCACCCATCCCCCCATGATAGCGACAAACGGCACAGGGCGACAGGCGCGAAGGGCAGAAAATCGGCAAACTGGTACGAAAGTACTATTACGTTCTTGGCCAAAGTATGCAGAATTAACTACCAGTGAGACGCCTGTCGCGCACTCGCTGCCCATTGATCGTCCCGCCACCGTCGTCCCGCCTGAGGAAAGACTTGCATGTCCACGCACACTATCCGCAAGTCGTCGCATGAGGGAATCGGTTACTCCGTTGTCGACCTGAACGACGTCCGTCACGTTTTCGCGGCGGCGGTTCCGCGCCGCGGCTTGACGCTCCGCCAGCAGGCCGACGATGCCCTGCGCACTATCGAAGCGGTGATTCAAGAGGAAGGCACGCGAGGGTCGATCGTGCACCAGGCGGTGTTCGTGCCCAGCGTCAACCTGATCGACGAGTGCCGTCAGATCATCCGCGATTTCTACCGCAAAGAGATGCCGGCCACGAGTTACATCCCTCAGCCCCCCTGCGAAGGAAAATTGCTGGCGATAGAGGCCCTGGGAATCGGGCGCGGCATGGGCGAGGTCGAGATCGAGCGGGTCAGCGAGCAACTGGTCATCGCCCGGCACAACCACGTCTCGTGGTGCCATTGTGCGGACGTCGTTCCCCGCAACGGCAACGGCAGCGTCTACGATGCCTCGCTGGACGCCTTCCAACAAGTTCGCGGGCTGCTGCAGAGCGTCAACATCCGGCTCGATCAGGTGATCCGCACTTGGCTCTACCTGGGCGGGATCGTCGAGGACGAAGGACCCACGCAGCGCTACAAGGAACTCAACCGCGCACGGACCGACTTCTTCGAGGACATCCACTTTCTGGCCGACCGCTTGCCGCCCGACCGCCGGGCACCATGTACCCATGGTCGGCGGGTCTTTCCGGCGAGCACGGGCATTGGCACCGAGGGCCGCCGGGTGATGATCGAGCGCGATTGCCTTGGCCACCGATCGCAAGGACATCTTTGCCGTGCCGCTGGAGAATCCCCGGCAGACCTCCGCCTTCGACTATGCCGAGCACTACAGCCCGAAGACCCCGAAGTTCAGCCGTGCCATGGCCTTGTCCTGCGGCAATTATGCGACGATCCTCGTCTCGGGCACGGCCAGCATCACGAATTCCGAAACGCGGCACGTGGGCGATGCGGCCGCCCAGACCGACGAGACTCTCGACAACGTCGCGGCCTTGATTTCGGAAGATAACCTCTGCCATCACGGGCTGCCCGGCCTGGGCGCCTCGTTGGAAGGTTTGGGACTGGTCCGCGTCTACATCAAACGCGAAGAGGACTACGCCAACGTTCGCGCGGCGTGCGAAAAGCGTCTGGGCGAGTTGCCCACGATTTACGCCATGGCCAACGTTTGCCGCCCGGACCTGCTGGTGGAGATCGAAGGCTTCGCCTTTTCGCACAAGGGGCCGACCCCGCCGCCGGCAATCCGCAGTCCTCACATCCAAAAACTGGGTACCCAGCCCGCAACGACGTGATTCATGCACGTTAGCGCAACGGATTATTGACGGGTTGGGCCGGACTCTGTAGGATGCGGGCATGGCATGACTGGGAGCGAAATGCCGGTTAAGGGAGGACAACCATGAAAGTGCATTGGCGATCGGCGTGGAACAAGCTTAGTGTACAACACGGACATTTACTTGCGAATGCAAAGGAGATTCACATGTTTTCCAGAGCAAAGTTTCTTGGTTGGGCGTTCACCATTCTCTTGGGCGTTGTTTCCAACGAGGCATTCTCCCGGGAAATCGCCCGGGTAACGTTATCCCCGGGCTGGGCCACGTTCGGCATGGCGGTGCCGCAGGGAATGGCGACAAATGCCCTTCAAGTCGGCAACCTGCAAACGCAAACCGATGTAAAGAACCGGTGGCCCGACAAGACCGTCAAATTTGCGGTGCTGACCTGCAAGCCGGGAACCGCAGGGCAATATGCGGTGACGGCAGCTTCCTCTGCCGCCACGGGATCGATCGCACCGCAAGTGCCCACCGCAGCGGTCAAATTCACCATTGATGGTAAGGAATATACGGCCACGGTCCCTTCTGCACCCACCTCGGACAACTGGCTTTCGGGCGCGCTCGTTCGCGAATGGCGTTCAGCAGTCACGCCGGTGAACGCTTCGGGCGCAGCTCACAATATGCTGTTGGTGCTCTTCGACGTGCGCAGCTACAACGACGGCACAAGCCGCCTGGATGTCACCGTGGAAAACGATTACGATCTGTCAACCGGCGCCACGCTCCGTTACGGCGTAGATATCGTGGCCAACGGGCAAACGGTTTTTCATCGCGATCGCGTAGAGCACTGGTTGTTCTGCCGCTGGCGCAAGGTGTTCAGCCTGGGCGCCTCCCTGTCGGAGGTTACGGACGATTTCGAACCCGCGTTCCAAGCCAAGGCGCTCCCGCTTCTTGCCGAAGATCGTGAACATTGTGAAGACGGCCAAGGGACCGAAGGACGACATTTTGCAGGCGGGCTCGGTGGACCCGTGCATGCCCGCCTGCGGCGGCCGCGGCGAAATGGGCCCATTCCCGGATTGGACGATTTACTATGTGGCGAACAAGAACCAGGCCCAGAAACGCTATGTGCTGGCGGAGGCAGATTTGTCCGCCTCGTGGCCGATTCACCTTCGGGAGCCGCAAGGACCGGTGTCACCCGGCGGACCAAAGTATACGGGAATCGGCGGCTTGAGGATGATCTCGATTGACGAGCGTCCGAATTTCTGGCTGGACAGCCGGGCCCCAGCGCCGACAGGCCGGCACCCGCTCTTTCCGGCTGGGAACAGACGGGGTATTTCAAGAGTGTAGCCCCTTTGCTTCCGGATAACGCTCATCAGCCGTCGCTCGCCTACATCCCCTACCTGATGACCGGTGACCGGTTCTACTGTGATGAAATGGCTTCCTGGGCAGCCTTCAGCCTGATCAAAACGTACAACGAGGGCGGCAGCAGGGGAGCACGGGGCGGCAGCAAGGGATATCTTGCTCCCAATGAAACGCGCGGCTTTGCTTGGGCGCTGCGGAACCTGGTGGACGCGGCAGCCTACACGCCGGATGCCGAAACGGCGCTGAAGGCCTATTTCCGTCACAAGGTCCAGAACAATCTGGATTGGTGCGATGCCTATGCTGCCTCCGAGCACGAGCCACTGGGAACTTACCGTCCGGAAGGAGGAAACGGCATTCCTTATGGAGGCGCGTATGCGCAGCTTGCCTACGCAATCGACCGCGCGCGCCAGCAGGGATTCAAGGGCGGACTGGCCCTGCGGGACGGCCTTGCCAAGTTCCAACTGAAACTATTCACCAGCGAGCCCGATTTCCCCAAGGCGTATGCCATGGGACTTTGGATGAAGCTGGGTCCGGTTGACAGCCAGGGAAGGCGGCTTAAAGACAGTACCGGCAAGCTTATCTGGTACAGGACCATGAAAGAGCTCTTCGAGGGAAATTATGGAAATGCTCCGGCAAATCCCCGCGGAGCTCCCGGGGACTTTAACGGGGACTATTATGGCCACTGGGTCCGGCTCTCCCTGGTCATTGCCCTTGAGAACGGCTGGCCGGGCGCCAAGGCGGCGTACGATTACAATTGGTCCCTTGTGGGAACCGGCCGAAGGTGGCAGGGGTATTCGAATGTCGCCTACCATGCCGGCTGGGCCATCCTTCCCGATCCTTACTGAACTTGCGAGAAAGGAACAAACCATGTCTCCACTAGAACGTTGGAAGTATCTCACGGCGGCATCGCCCTCCTGGCTGTTGCCGCAATGGCTTCAATTGCTGTGGCTGCGGAGGGGCCGATATCGGCCGCGCTCGAAGGTCCGCCCGCGGCGTGGCTGTCGGCAGCAGGCAAGAGCGAAGCCTGGAAGAGCGCCACGGGCCGCTGCCGGGAGCTGCTCGGCAAGCTCAACCTCCAGGACGCCCTGGCGAAAAAGCATCTGCCGCAGGTGCAAGAGAAGGTGCAACTCCTCTCGCGCGCCGAACTTCGATTGGAAGCAGAAAACGGCTGTCGAGTACCTTGAAAACCTGCTGGAGGATGTTCTCGCAGGCAAGGAACCCTATGCGCGCTACCGCGGCAAGGAGTTCGGCTACCCCTACTGGTCGAACACCATGCAGCGGATCGAGGCCATCTGGATCCACGTGCCACCCGCGTACGACCCGGCCAAGCGCTACCAGTTCTTCCTGTACTACAAGTGTGGCGGGGGAATCCACTTGAAAGACGGCCGTCCCGCCGGCGGTTATCGACCGACGATCGAAATGGCCAACCGTACCGACAGTTTTCATGCCTGGAGCAGCCTCGACATCCAGGTCAAGGGGCGCAAAGGCGCTCACGTCGAAGTGGAAGAGGTCAGTGCCGCTGTCTGCCGCGACTTCTCCGTCGATCCCGACCGCATCTTCCTCAGCGGCTGGTCGGACGGCGGGTTTACCGCGATTTGGCTGGCATCGCACTATCCGCACCTGGTTGCCGGCATCGCCCCGCTTTGCGGCAACTGGCAGTATGGCAACATCGAGAACATCGGGTTGTCCGGCGTGCCGACCTTGGCAGTCGACGGCTGGGGCGACGGCGGCTACAACAATTCCCAGTTTTGCCGCTGGCTGGCGCTCCGCGGCATGGGGGCCGACGCCCGCTGCATTTGGGGCCACCACGGCCATTCCTACCAACCCTATGAAGATCCCGAGGAGTTCCAGTACATCATGGACTGGGCCAAGAGCAAGAGGCGGGACCTTTACCCGAAAAAGGTTCGCTACGCCACCTGGAACCTTTCCTGGAACAGGGCCTATTGGCTGGCGATCGATCGCATGCAGAACCCCGCCTTGGCGGCTCAGGTCGAGGCCGAAGTGGCCGACGACAACCGTATCCAGGTGCGGACCTGGAACGTCGCCGCTTACCGGCTGACGTTGAGCGACAAGCTAGTGGACCCGCACAAGCCGCTCACGGTCGTCACCAACGGCGAGCCCTCGTACTCCGGGCCGGTGAAGACAGAGTTGCTGATCGAGCTGTCGCCCCAGCCCGCGGGCAAATTCGTCAAGAATGCCTCGTTGCCCGACGACATCGCCGCGGCGATCATCGAAAGTTCCTACGCCACCCCGGGCTCGTCGGCGATTCCCTCGCGGCAATGGCTGGCCGTGTGGCCTACCGGCTGGGACACGAAGACCGCCGGGATCTTGGCGAAATGGCTGCCCAAGGGCGCCAAGGCCGACGTTGACGTGAGCGACGACGATGTGGCCCAGTGCAACCTGCTGGTCTACGGCGGACCGGAGATCAACAAGCTGGCCGCCCGCATCGCCGCCGATCTTCCCGTGAAGTTCACGCGGGGCAAGTTCACGGTGGGTAAGGCGGTCTACGACGGGCCGACGCACTGCGTCGCCTTCTTGCATCCCAACCCGCCGAACTCGAGGAAGTACATAATCGTTTACGCCTTCAACGATGCCGAGAGCTTTGCTCGGCATGGGTTCTTCGGCATGGCGGGCGGAAGCTTGTCCGAGTTCCGCAGCGGCGACTGCCTGATTTCGGGCATCCCGGCGGAGCGCCGCCCCTGGGGCGAGGCGCTGAGCGGCAAGGCCTTCGAGTCCCGCCACTTGATTTTCGATGCGGCATGGAAGCCGGACACCTCGCCACCGCTTGGCGAACTCCAGCGGCCGCTGGACTACCTGCAAATCCTGCGGCTGAAGGCCGACGCCTTACGCGAGGCCACCGGGGCTGACGTGGGCCTGATCTGGGAACATACGCCTCCTTGGAACCGCTGGGGCGACTCGCTGTCGGCGGGGCCGGTCACGCTCAACGACCTGGCCGCGATCGACATGTTTCCGGAGAACATCGGCGTGGCCGAGATGGCGGGGGCCGAGTTGCGGCACGCCAACCCGGCGGCCTGGACCGTAGTGGCCGACCGGCGCGATCCGGCCTATGACGGCAAGACGCATCTGTGCGTGGCCGACATCGACCCGGCCAAGACCTATCGCGTGGCGATGGGCTACTTCGGCACGCCCTCTTATGGCGCCGAGCCGGAGCGGATGCCCAAACTCTTTCCCTTCGCCACGCCGGAGGATTTTCTGGCCGTGAGGTCGAATCGCCTGGAGCTGAGGAATTTCCGCCAACTGCCCGCCCAGGTCATCGAGGCCACGGCGCAATACATCCAGAAACGCAAGCGGGTTGCGCCGCGGCCCGTCGCCGGCGACCTGACCCAGTACATCATCGACCCCCAGGATAACGACTTTGGGGCCTGCGACTGGCTGCACCTGGGCGTCGAGGCGCCAGGCCAAGGTGTTGCTACCGAGCCCACGGAGCGCTACGTGCTGAACCTCGGTCTGCGGCGGGCCGACGAGCCGGAGACGGCTTTGCCACGCGCCAATTCCAAGCACTTCCTGGACCTTGCCGAGAAGGTCGAGGGGTCGGCGGCGTTCAGCTTTGCCAAGCTCGACAAGAAGCTGCCCGTCGTCGTGAGCATCGCAACGGAGCAGGCGCCATCGCCGCCGACCAAGGGTCCAAGCGTTTCACCCTGGCCCACATGGATGCGAAAGCGAAGCGGGTGGGCCGCTGTGTAATCGTGAGCGTGGAATTAGCCAACGCCGGCCCGGAAGACGTGGCCCTGACGGCAGTCCTCTCGGCATCCGCGTTGCGGCAAGTTTGGCGCCAGACTTGGCCGGACGAGGAAGACAAGGATTCGCGGGCTTACTACGCCGGATACCATCAGGTCCGGGGCGAAGATCGGCAACCACCAGTGCACGAGGACGCGGCGGTGCTGCTTTTCAGCGGCGCGACGCCGAAGAGTACGCGGCTAGTGGCGCCCAATGCCGGGTACAACTTCGGTCTGGCGGGTATTGAAGTTCCGCTGATCGTCAAGGGGGGCGAGAAGCTTTCCTTGCCGGTACTACTGATTTCCCTGGACAGGCCTTCGGGGGCCAACGTAAGTCTGGCGGAAGTCCTGGCTGCGTTGAAGCCAGAGCTGACAGGAAACCGACGTCAATGACGTCCCGGCGACTTGGAAACGAAGAAAATCGGCGAACTGGTACGAAAGTACTATTACATTCCCGGCCAGGGTATGCAGAATTAAGTACATGTGAGGCATTCTTCGCCCATTCGCTGCCCAGAGACCAGTCCACCACGATCCTCCCGCCTACGCTAAAACCCGGCATTATGAACGCCCACGTGAAGTCCCACGAGTCGATGATCCCGCAAGCGTCGCGGCGCTATTGCTTGTGGCGGGCAGCCCGGATCGTGCTGGCTGCCTGGTCGCTGCTTGTTGCCGTGGGGACATGTGCCGAGGTGCGGCCGGCCGATCTGCTGCTGGTGGAAGACGGCCGCGCCCGCAGTGCGATCCTGGCGGCGCCGACGATCGCCGCCAGCGAACGCTTCGCCGTAGAGGAATTGCAGAGCTTCATCCGCCAGATCAGCGGCGCCACCCTGCCCGTATGTGTGCCGGGGAAGCTTCCTCCCGAAGGCAAACCGGCAGTCTGGATCGTCGTCGGCCAAAAGACGGCTGCCCAGCGGCACCAGGACCTGGGGCTCAAGCAACTCGGCGCCGAGGGCTTCGTCATCAAGACCATGGGCGACGAACTGTTGTTGGCCGGCGGCGAGAAGCGCGGGACGCTTTACGGAGTCTACAGCTTCTTGGAGACGCTCGGCTGCCGCTGGTGGTCAGAGGATGCCAGTACCATTCCCAATCTGAAGACTATTCGCGTAGCCGCCATCGACCGCCGTGAAGTGCCGAAACTGGAGTACCGGAAACTGGACTACATCGAGCAGTTGAACGCGAATCTGTGGGGCGTCCGCAACAAGATCGCCAACTTCGTGGTGATGCAAGCGCCGGAGCAATGGGGTGGCGCGGGGCCGACGTACCACGGCGGCGGCCTTGCCAGGGCTTGCAAAGCGAACAAGGCGCTCGGCTTCGATCGTCGGCCGGAACTGTGGTATACTATGGCGGACAGAACCCGCGACCACTATCGTCCCTGTCCGTCCAACCCCGAAGTGCAGCAGGCGGTCATCGACGATGCGCTGGAAACGCTCGGCAAGGACCCACAAGACCTCTGCATCGCGGTTGGCCAGGAGGAAGTCTTCGACTGCCAGTGCAAGACGTGCCGGGCAATCGTCCAGCGCGAGGGATCGGAAGAGGCCGTCGCCCTGGAGTTGGCCAACCGCGTGGCGGACCGGGTAGCGGAGGAGTTTCCGGGCAAGTTCGTCGTAGTACCGGCTTACAACACCGCCATGAAAATGCCCAAGACGGTGCGCCCCCGCAGCAACGTGACCATCTGGTTGTATCCGCGGGAAATCGATTTCGGCCATTCCGTTGCGACCGGCGCCCAAGCGACAAACGTGGAATTCCGCTCCGCCTTGGATCAGTGGTCCGGCGCGGCCCGGCGGATTTGGGTGGGAGACTACGCGGGCAACTTCTCCCACTACCTGATGCCCCATCCGAACCTGGACGTCCTCGTCCCGAACGTCAAATACTACACGGACCACCATGCCACGGGGTATTCGGTGCGGGGGAATTATACCTGTGCCAACGCCGAGTTCTCGCGCCTGCGGATGTGGGTGCTGGCCCATGCGATGTGGAATCCGGAGGTGGACGGAAGAGCGCTCGTGGCCGAGTTCTGCAACGGCTACTACGGACCAGCCGGCCCCGAGATCCTGAAGTACATCGACGCCGTCCACAGGCCGGTCCGTAACAATCCGATGCTGTATGTCCAGACGGCCTACGACGACGAGATGCCGTGGCTGGCGGCGGACGTGCTTGCGGAAGCGGCAGTCCACCTCCGCGAAGCCGAGCGGAAGGTCGCCGGCAATAGCGTGCTGGAGAAAAGAGTCCGCCACGCCTGCATGCCTTTGTGGTACGTGCTGGCGGTGCGAGGGCCAAGCAGTCAAACGTGGCGTGTCGTCGAGAGCCGCCTGGGGCCGCTACGGGGGGCCGAATTGGCGGTCACGCTCGCAAATACGATTGCAGAGCACGGCATCACTTGCCTTGCGGAAGGCGACTCGCCGCAACGGGTTAAGGATTTTGCGGACTACCTCCGTGACTGGAGTTGCGCGTCGGCGCCCGAACGGACCTGCTACCGCCGGAATTGAAGGGGGCCGCCCACGAGAACTACCGGCTGATCAACGCCGTCCAGATCGACCAACGCAAGCGGGGCTGGAACGGCCCGATCCGGGACCCGGATGCGAGCACTGGCTGGGCCTTGGCCGCCAAAGATCGCGGCTGGGCCCTCGCGTATCGCTTCCTGGCGGGAGACGACTTCGTGCCCGGAAAGCGCTACACCCTGCTGGTCCGCATCAAGTGCCCGCAGCCCAAGAAGGACGGCCCTGCTTTCCGTTGCGGGGTCGTCGCGGAGGATTCCTTCCCCTCCGTCGAAGAAGGCGGTTCTCAGCAAGGATCTGACACCGGGCAGGTACCAGGTGATCGAGGTCGGCGCCCTCAAGTTCCACCCGGGCCACGTCGTCTGGTTCGACTTGAACGCCAACGGAAAGGGAGACTATCCCCTCTCCGAGATCCGCCTGGACTGCATTTGCTTGCGTGAGGCACGGCCGTGATGAAATTCCAGGGCAAGACAGTTCGGCCGTCAACTCAAAAACGGCTCCTCGGCGTCGCGGTAGCAGCGGCGTTACTCAGCGGTGGGCTGACCCGCTTTGGCGAAACTGCCGGCGCGAGTGGACCTGCCTCGCCGGCCGAGTCCATCGCCGGAGATTGGCCGCAGTGGCGGGGGCCGAACCGGGATGAGCGATCCGCGGAAACCGGCCTGCTGAAGAAATGGCCAAAAATCATGAAACCGCTTTGGACCGTCACCGCGCTCGGCCAGGGCTATTCCACCGTGGCCGCGAGCGACGGGAAGCTCTACACGACCGGAATGGTCGACAAGCGGGGACTATTGTTCTGCCTGAATTTGGAAGGCAAGGAGCTATGGCGAAGCGACTACGGACCGGAGTGGACTGGGGCTAATCCAGGCTCCCGCACGACGCCCACGGTGCATAAGAAGCGGATCTACCTGATGAGTGGAAATGGGCTGGTCGTATGCCTCGGTCTCGACGGGAAGAAGGTGTCGGGACGTCGATACCGTGAAGAAGTTCGGCTCGCGGCACGTCGGTTGGGGGCTTGCGGAATCGCTCCTGATCGACGGAAACAACGTGATTTGCACGCCCGGCGGCACGGGCGACGCAACCCTGGTGGCATTGGACAAGGCCGACGGCACGACCGTGTGGAAGAGCCGGGGACTCGGTGAAAAACCGGCTTATTGTTCGCCGATCGCGATCCAGCGGGGTCGTCGCCGTCTGATCGTGACCGTGGTGGAGAAGTCGATCGTCGGTCTTGATGCGACTGACGGCAAACTCCTCTGGAAGAGCCCCAACCGGAACGAATCGCCCGGAGGCGGGCTCGTTCCCAACAGCCCCGTGTACTGCGACGGCATCGTCTACTGCACCAGCTCGTACGGCGCCGGCAGCCTGGCCCTGCAACTCAACGACGATGGCTCCACCGTCCAAGAACTGTGGCGCGTCAAGAAGACTCAGGTCACCCACGGCGGCGTGGTCCTCGTGGGCGGATGCGTCTACTCGAACTGGTTCTGTCAAGACTTGAAAGACGGCACGATCAAGTATGACATGCACAGCGGCCAGGGCGCCGTGACCTACGCCGACGGCATGCTCTTCTGCTACAGCCAGGGCGGCTGGGTCAACCTGATAAGGGCGAATCCGGACAAGTTCGAACTCATCAGTTCGCTCACCGTCGAGGCCGGCAGCGGCGAACACTGGGCGCACCCGGTCGTCTGCGGCGGCCGGCTGTACATTCGCCACGGCGACGTGCTCATGGCATACAACGTTAAAGGAGAACGATCGTGAGAAAGACAGCATTCTCGGTTGTCGCACTAGGACTGGCCCTTATGGGCTTCTGCCACGCTCGCGGCGCCGACAAACCGAAGCCAACGTCCCAGTTGCTGAGCGTTAAGGTATTGCCTGAGAAGCAGGCGTTGAAGAAAGGGCAAACCGTGGCCGTCGTGGTCAAGGCATTGTACGCCGATGGATCGGAGAAGGATGTCACCGCGGAGGCGCGGTGCCAATCTTCGGATGCGAAGATCGCGACTGCGGCGGCCGGAGGCGAGTGTACGGCCCAAGGCTATGGCGAGGCGGCAATCGTGGCGACCTATCTCCACCACTCAACGGTGGCAATCGTCACCGTGCCGCAATCGTTGCCCAACGGCTTTCCCGAGGCGGGGTCCAACAACAAGATCGATGATCTGGTCAACGCGAAGCTCAAGGAACTGGGCATTCCACCGTCGGATCTATGCACGGACCAGGAGTTCCTGCGGCGGGTGTTCCTGGACGTGATCGGGACCTTGCCGGCGCCGGATGAAGTCCGGGCGTTTCTGGCCGGCAAGGACCCGCAGAAGCGGGCCAGGCTCATCGACCAACTGCTGGAAGGGCCCGAGTATGCCGATTACTGGACGCTGAAGTGGGGCGACCTGTTGCGAATGAAGAGCGAGACCCCCGTGGAAATGTGGCCTAACGCGGTTCAGGCGTATCGGCATTGGGTGCATGACGCAATCATGAAAAACATGCCCTATGACCAATTCGCCACGGATCTGATCACGGCCACGGGAAGCAATTTCCGCAACCCGGCGGCCAACTTCTATCGTGCCATTCCGGCGCTTGCCGTGCCTCCGGTCGCAGCTATTTCGCGTGGGGCGGACCGCGACCCGCTGCATCAGGCGGACGCGATGGCCGTGATATTCATGGGAGTCCGCACCGAGTGTACGCGCTGCCACGCGCATCCGACGGAGAACTGGACCCAAGGTGATCACCGCAGGTTTGCCGCGTTCTTTGCCCAAGTGGCCTTTAAGAACACGAAGGAATACAAGGAAGAGATCGTCTGCCTGGACATCGACAAAGTGCTCCGGGATCCGGTGACCAATGCCGTCGTGAAGCCCCAACCGCTCGGCGGCGAGCCGGTCGCGCTGGCAGAGGGCGAGGACGCGCGGGTGAAGTTGGCGGCCTGGTTGTCCGCGCCTGGCAACCCCTGGTTTGCCAACTGCGCCGTGAACCGTGTCTGGTATTGGCTGCTGGGACGCGGCATTGTGCACGAACCTGACGACCTGCGACCGACGAACCCGCCCTCGAATCCGGAACTCCTGGCCTACCTGGCCGGAGAACTGGTCGCCCACAAGTACGACCTCAAGCACATCTTCCGTCTGATCCTCACCTCGCGAACCTATCAGCGGTCCTTCCGGACGACCCCGTGGAACGTCCACGACCGGCGCAGTTCTCGCATTACCGCTTGCGACGCCTGCCCGCCGAAGCGTTGGCCAATGCGATCGCACAGGTGACGGGGCATCCGGAGCACTACGGCTCGTACGTACCCCAGCCCCATAAAGAGTGCCCGCAAGGCTTCCGAGCCGTGCAGCTCGATGACGGGTCCATCTCGTCGGGGTTCCTGTCCATATTTGGCCGGCCACAGCGCGACTCCCCTTACGAGCACTCTCGGGTTTGCCGCACTTCCATGGCGCAGGAACTGTACCTGTTCAATGCACAGCAGTTGCTTGACCAAATTGGCAAGGGACAACGGATCAGCCATTGGTTGGCGGATAAGACGAGCGACGAACAGATCGTGGAGGACCTCTTCTGACGCGCCTTGTCGCGGTTGCCCAGCGGGGGCGAGAAGCAAGCCGCCTTGGCGCATTTGGGAAAGGATCGGGCGACCCGCAGGGCCGCACTCGAGGACCTGATGTGGGCCGTGTTGAACACGCAAGAGTTTCTATTCAACCATTGAGGAAGACGTCAGAGGCGGGCGGAATTAGCCCAGCTACACGAAAGGATTGAATGAACATGATTTCTCGATGGCCCCCGCGCGGGGTTGGCCGGCGCGACTTTCTCAAGGCGAGCGGCGCAGCGCTTGGCGGCGCCATGCTTGGCGGTGCGGTACCGCGCCACGCCCCAGGGCAAACCCCGAAACGCGCCACCAAGCCGCATGCGGCGAAAGCCAAGGCCGTCATCCTGGTGTACCTAGCCGGCGGCATCTCGCAGGTCGAATCGTTCGATCCCAAGCCGGAGAACGGCAAATGGACCGGGCCCAAATGGTTCAAGACGATTCCCACCAACGTGCCCGGAATCGAGGTCTCCGAAGGCATCCCCCGTCTCGCCAAGGTGGTTGACAAGTACTCCATCATCCGCAGCCTGACCCATCCGGTCACCCAGTTCCACGGGATCGCCAACTACGTAATGACCACCGGTACGATCCCTTCCAACGATATCGTGTATCCCTCCGCCGCCGCCATCGTTGCCCTGAAGAAAGGTGACCCGGGATCGGTGCTGCCGCCCTACGTCTTTCTGACCGAGCCCGGCTGCGTCTTTACCGAAGAGAGCTTCCTTCCGCCCTTCTGCGCCTCCCTACGCCACCGGCGGAGATCCGTCCGACCCGGGTTACACGGCCGGGTTGGCACTGGGAGGCGGCTTGACTCCCCAGCGCGTCGAGACCCGCCAGTCCCTGCTGCAGGCCATGGACGGTTTCCTCGGCAATGCCGACAGCGATGCCGAACGGCGGGATATGATCGAGTACCGCAATAAGGCATGCAAGCTGCTCTTGTCCGAGGGCCGCAAGGTGTTCGACCTTTCTCGGGAGAAGAAGGAAGTTCGCGAGCGTTACGGCATGAACTGGTTTGGCCAATGCGCGCTGCTGGCCCGCCACATTGTGGAAGCTGACGTGGGCGTGAAGTTCATCAAGATCTTCTGGCAGCGCGGCGGCGGTGCTTTCGGCGGTTGGGATACTCACGACAACGCGCAGTTCTTTGGCCAGGGTATTCAAAACCAGCTCGACTTCGACCAGGGGATGTCGGTGCTGTTCGAGGACCTGTCTCGGCGAGGACTTCTGGACAGCACAGTGGTGCTGGCCGGCGGCGAAATGGGCCGCGATCCGCGCGGCGGCGCAGGCGGCCGGGGTCATCACACCACCGGCTTCTCGTGGATCGTGGGCGGTGGCGGGTTCCAGGGCGGCCGCGTAGTGGGAACAACCGACAACCTGTGCCGCGTCGCCAAGCGCCCCGTCTATCCTTGGGACCTTTGGTCGAGCGTCTACAAGTTGCTCGGTATCGATCCAGCCGACACGCTCCCCTACCCGTTGGGATGCGGGCGGGTTCGCGTCTCGCCGCTTCCGCCCACCAGCCGCGAGATGCGCGATCTGGAAGACTACCAAAGCGGCAAGGGCGACAATGCGGTCCAACGGCTCGCGCCCTACCCCAGGACCGAGGAACGAGTCAGCGGTGGGTTGCTGACGGAAATCATGTAACAACCTGAGGCCGGAACCACGATCCAAAATGCAAACTTCAAATGCAAACCGAATTCTCAATCTCGGATTTATCTCGCTCACGGGGCTAATACTGGTCGCCGGCACGGTTCTGGCGGCAGACGCCCCACCGCCCCACATCGGTTGGCTCTTCCCGGCCGGCGCAGCGGGGCAAGATCATCAACGTCACCTTCGGCGGCACGGACCTAGCCGGCGTCAAAGCCGTTCGCATCACCGGAAAGGGCGTGCAAGCGAAAGTGAGCGAGCTGGTCAGTGACAAGATCAAGACGCTGAAACTGACGGTCACCATCGCGGCCAACGCGGACTTGGGCGAGCGCAACCTGTTCGTCGAAACGCCCGCGGGCATGTCCAACGGGTTCCACTTCTTCGTGGGGCAGTTGCCGGAGGTGAACGAGGTCGAGCCCAACGACGACTTCGCTGCGGCGCAGACCCTGCCGGCGCTGCCCGTGCTCGTGAACGGCCAAATCAACCGCCAGGTCAACGGACAGCCGGTCGCCGACAAGGACTTCTTCCGCTTCGAGGCGAAGGCCGGCCAAACGCTGGTCTTCACGGTCGATGCACGGGCCATCCTGCCCTACATCGCTGACGCCGTGCCCGGCTGGTTGCAAGCGGTATTAACGCTGTACGACGCCAACGGCAAGGAGTTGGCCTACGCCGACGGCTTCCGCTTCAAGCAAGATACGGTGCTGATCTACAAAGTCACGGCCGACGGCCAGTACGTGCTGGAGATCCGCGACTCGCTGTACCGCGGACGCGAGGATTTCATCTACCGGCTGAGCATCGGAGCGTTACCCTACATCACGGATATCTACCCGCTGGGCGGCAAGCGCGGAAGCAGCATGGCCGTGCAGTTGCACGGGGTGAACCTGCAAGCGTCGTATAAGGGGTCGGGTCCAATTGACCGGAACGGCCCGGAGGGTGCTTCGCATCAATTGGACCCGACCCCTTATACGACGCTGAACGTGAACGTGCCGGCCCGCGCACCGCAGGTCTTATGGCTACAGACCACCGGGCAGGGCCTGGCATCGAACCGGGTCAAGTTCGACGCGGGCGACCTGCCGGAAACGAGCGAGATCGAGCCCAACGATAGCCCGCAGCAGGCCAATCGCGTCAACATCGGGTCGATCATCAATGGACGGATCGACAGGCCGGGCGACCTTGATTACTTCGTCTTCAAGGCGGCAGCGAAGCAAGACCTGGTCTTCGAGGTGCGGGCCCGCCGCCTCGATTCGTCGCTGGATTCGGTCATCGCGCTGTTCGACTCCCAAGGCAAGAAGCTCGCCCAGAACGACGACGTCGAGAACGCCAACGAGCCCCCGCTCACGCACCAGGCCGATTCGCGGCTGGAGTTCAAGATTCCCACCGACGGCGATTACTTTCTACGGATCGGCGACGCCCAGCGCAAGGGCGGGGAAGATTACGCCTATCGCCTGATCATCGCGCCCGACCGGCCGGACTTCGATCTGCGGCTGGCGTCGGAGTTTCCGCAACGGCTTGCCGCGGGGGAGACGGCGGCGGCCACTGTGTCCGCGATCCGGCGGGTCGGGTACAACGGCGAAATCCGCTTGGCGCTCAAGGACGTGCCAAAGGGGTTCGTGTTGCGCGGCGGCGTGATTTCGCAGAAACGCGGCTGGGAGGACGGGAACGAGACGCGGCTGACGATCACCGCCCCGGCCGACGCCGTGGGCGGAATCCTCACGCCGCAAATCGTCGCCACGGCCCAGATCGCGGGTCAGGAGGTGGTGCGGCCCTTGGTCCCCACGGTGACGGTGAAGCAGGCCTTCAGCATCAACCATCTCGTGCCAGTGCCGGAGTTCCACCTGAATATTGCGGCCAGGCAGCCGGGCTTTGTGCTGGCAACGGACGTTCCCGCGGACGGCATTCTGGAAGTCGCGCCGGGCGGCGAAGCCAAGATCCCGCTCAAGGCGGTGCGCAATGCGGGCGCCGGGGCGGCCATCGCGCTCGTGCTCGACCAGCCGCCCTGGGGATTCTCGGCTGCGGGCGGGCAGATCGAAGCGGGCAAGAACGACTGTACGCTGGCGGTCAAGGTGGACAAAGGGGCGCATCCGGGAAGGGTGCAGTCCGTGGTCTTCAGCGGAACGATGGACACCGGCAAGGAGAAGCTGGTCCGTTATGCTCCCGCGGTCCTGATCAAGGTGGCGGCGCCGGGACGCCTGCCGTGGCCGCGGTTGCGCCGCCCGCAGCAAAGCCAGTCCCGCCCGCCATCAAACCGCCGCCGGCCGCCAAGGCGGCAGCCGCGCTCACGCCGCCGCTAGCGCCGCCGGCGGTGAAGCCCGCCGTGCCAAGCAAGACGGCGGTGAAGCCCGCTGCTCCGGCCGGTCCCTACCGCGGCACCCCGCATGGTGGAAAGGCCTGGCCAATTCCCGGAAAAGTCGAAATCGAGGACTTCGACGATGGCGGCCAGGACGTGGCCTACCACGTGAACAGTCCCGGCAAGGGCGGCTGCGTACATCGCCCTCAGGAAGCCGTGAATCTGATGGTCAACGGCGGCCGTATGGTGAGTTGCGTCAACAGCCGGGGCAACTGGCTCAACTATACGGTGGACGTGGCGGCCACGGGCACCTACGACGTGGTCGTGTGCATGGCCACCGCAGGCACCGGCAAAACGATTCATCTCGAGCTGGACGGTGTCGACGTAACCGGCCCGATCGAAGGCACGAACAACGGTTGGGACCACTTCGTCGATGTGATGAAGAGGGGCGTCAAGCTCACGGCCGGCCGGCACGTGATGCGACTCTGTGTGGATACCGGCGAGTACGATCTCGACTACGTCACGTTCACCGGGCCGACGAGCAAATAGGAGGCGCCTGCCGCCGCGCATATACGTTCGACGAAGCTGGATGGAGTCCATGGGCAAACCTCAGAAATACGGCACGCAGTATACCATTACTTTCTAATTTTCTGTCAAACATCGTCCTGTCAGCATTCTTGGAGTCAACGACATGCGGATTCGATACTTATTCTTTGGCCGGTCCTGATGGCCTGGCGGCCGTGGGCGGTTCTGTTCCGACCAAGAACGGACCGGGCAGAGACGCCAACTCGTCGTTCGGCCCCACCTTGGCTTCCAGGGCGCCCGCGGGCAACGGCAAAGGCGCACTCGAAGCGCAAGCACCTCGCGGCGCAGAAACATCATCCGCGGATACACCGGGTATTGACCCTTGGGCGTCGGACAGTCGATCTCGAACGTGGCAGGCAGGTCCTTGGCCGTGAAGCTCTTCTGCACGCAGGTGACCATGTCCGACCACGAGGCGCCGCTCTGGTCGGCAATCCGCTTGCCCTGTTGGATAAGTTGTTCAAACGACAGGGCCCGCGCGCCTAGGCGGTAGGCGTAGGTCACCACCAGCCGGTTATTGCCCAAGGCGCCGGGGTCCGCCACGGAAACCGTCACGGCATTCTTGCCGGGCGAAAGATACGGCAAAGCGCAAGGATTGTTTTGCACGATCGCCTCGAGCTTCAACGCCGTCAGCGGGCGCTTGAAGCTTATCCTGACCAAGGCAGCAAGGTTGCCTTTGACGGCCTGGTCGAAGTTCCCCAGTTCCACGGCCTTGAACGTCTTGCCACCGTCCACGGAGACCTCGACCTTGTCGGCTCCCGCCGCCTCGCCGCGGGCCTTGACCATGATATAAGGTGACGCCAGGCGGACAACGACCGCCGCGGGCTTGCCAGCCTCGGCCGGCGCCAGGGCCTTGCCCGCATGGTTGACGTTTTCCGCCGACAGGAAGGACTTGAGCAGTGCGCCGTTAGAGAAATCCGGCGCAAACATCAGAATGCCGTTGCCCCAACAACGGTCCATCTTGTTGTTGAAGTACGGTTCCAGCACGAGGCCATGCCCCGGATTGTCCCGCGTGTCCTTATGGATGCCGCAGGAGTGTACGGGGGGCTTCGCTGAGCCCTTGTAATACCAGCCGTCCGGCATGGGATCCCAGGTGTTGGTCAGGACAAAGCCCGGCGCAGGTTGACGTCCGTCGTATAGTTGCCCGTGGCATGGTTGTAGCCCGCCCAGGACTCCGCCGGACCGACCTTGTTAAGTTGCTTGGGAACGATTGCCGGTCTGCCCTTCAGCCAGCAGGCGTCGCAGGCGAGGAAATCGCGGGCTCGCCAGTTGGCCTTGCCGTTGGCCATGGCGAACTGGTCGTTCTTCAAGTAGGCGACTTTGCCGTCCGGAGCGTAGACGAAGGCGTCGGCCCACAGCGACTTTTGATTTTTCAGGATATCCTCTTCGCCCGCCACGGTTTGGCCCCCCTTTCCGTCCGGCATCCAGGTGTAGAACTTGAGGAAGGCGTCGAAATAATGCCTGCGGCCGTCGTAGACGGCCTCCACGGTGGTGTGGCCCGGCCAGAGGACAAAGCGCCAGTTCCAGCCCAGCGCGCGCCACAGCGCCGACTGCACGCTATGCGTGGCCCCACAGGTAGCCCAGCCGTAGCAGTTGATGTCCTTGAGCGCGGGAATCCCACCATCCTCATTGGCCTCGGGGCAATGATAGTGCGTCAGGAGCATGAAGTTGTAGATGGCGATGGCCTTCGCGTCGTTGGTCTTGCACCCCCGTGTGACCGTATCGACGATCGACTTCAGACTGGAGCAATCAGGAGCCTGGTCGGGCAAGATCTTGATCTGCTTGACGGTTCCAGGCGCTTCAGGCCCTGGCGGCAAGTCGCTGGCATGCCCCGCCCCCGGCCCCAAAACAAGGACCGCCACAACGATTAGTGCAAAGTTCAGCCAACGATTGCTCGATTTCTTGATTCGCGCACACATGGCAAGATTCTCCCAGGGTTTGAGGACGGGTTGAACGTCGATCCAATTCTACAAGTTGAGGTCACTCTCCGAACACGAACGGCATGCTTCGGGTGGGATCGGAGTACATCAGCGCACTGGGCCAATTAACCTTGAAATCCTGCTCCCGGCCCCAGGCGGAGATGCCGCCGAAGGCCACGCCCAGGCGAACGATCTCGCCGGGCGCACCGGTCAAGGGCAAGATGCTTCCGCCCTTGCGTCCCGCGATGCCTCCCACCAGCTTGATCTCCTCGAAGGGGATCCGCGCCATCAGGGCGTATCCGCTTCGCCCGGCGAGCGAGACGCCGGTGAAGCCGGCCAGTTGGCGGCCGAGGGGATGGGTCGCCAGATCGGTCAATTGTACGCCCCAGATGCCGCCGTCAGGCAAGGCGTAGTCGGCCGACCACTCTTTCCCTTCGCGATTGTGAAAGCGGTACTTGAACAGCGCCGGCCTGCCGCTCGTGACGAACCCCAGGCCGATCTGCTCTTCCTCGGCCCAGAGCTCGACGCTGTCGAATTCCCACATCCGCCCCGGGTTCTGGGCGTCGAAGTGCATCGTGTCGTCGGCCACGAGGAAATAGGCGTAAAGGTTCTTGCCGTCGTGGGCCACGGCGCCGATGGCCGTTCCGGCACGGAACGTCTGCCAAAGCCCCTCCGGCCAGTTGCGCGGAAAACCGGGGATGGGCAGGCTGACGATTTGCGGTACGATGCCCGCCTTGGCCCAGGCGCTCCAGTCGCCGTCGACTTTCAGCGGCGCAACCTTGGGGATCAGCAACGCCCTTTGAAGGCCGTTGCCGCCCGTACTGTGGGCGTCCGGGAGCCCGGCGGCCGCCGCGCCCGTCGGGGTCCAAGCGAAGTCGCTCCTGATCTTCTTGAGCGTTTCCGCGCCGTCCAAGCGGCAGCGGGCGAAGCGGCCGATGGCATCGTCCTCAACGTAGGCGCCCGGTTTGCCATCGGGGCGGAGGTACGGCTGCACGCCGTACCGCATGTCGACAAAGCCGATCGTGTAGTTGCAGGGCCAGCCCCAATTCCCCGTGGTCACGCGGAGCCCGTCGGCCTCGAACAGGTCGATCTGTCCGCCAAAACTCTTGCCGGCGAAGTACCAGGCCGCCTTCCCGTCGTTGAGCACGGCGCCGGATTGATAATTGCCGCCGGAACTGGCCGCGAACCACAGCGGCTTGCCCTCGGCGCTGCTCTTGCCCACGCCCGTGCCGTCGGCGCCCCAGCCGGGCACCATCTTCTTGTTGAACTCCGTAACGGCCAGGTAATAGATGTCGCCCGTCACCCGATCGCACGAGGGAGCGTTGATGGACTTCATGCCCCGCGGACTCGGGTCCTTGGTCACACCCAGGTTGACCGGATGGGCGAAATCGTAAAGCGGGTCGCCCTGGGCATTCAGGCCCTTGTAGGAAATGCGGGCGAACGATAGGCCGCTGTCGCCGTTGGCCATGATGTCGCCGCCCTTGGTGAACGAGATGATCGAATACGGCACGAGCCGCAGCACCCGCTGCGCCGCCGAAGGTCGCATGGCCAATCGCGGCCGCAGCGGATCGCTCACGTCGAACATGAAGAGTTGCTCGTGGCCCGTGGCATAGGCGACGAACGGCCGCCCGTCGAGGACGACCGCCGCCGAGGGATATTCGTACGAGAACGCCTTCACCTTCCCGTCCCTGTCCGGCACGGTCATGCCTTGCGGCGCTTCCACCACCCAGGTCCACGCGCCCGTCTTGGGATCGACGCGAAACACGCCCATATAGCAGTACACGTATTCCGGCCGGGTGGGATGGACCACGGCCTGGTCCATAAAGTCGCTCACGATGTCCGCGCTGATGCGGCCGGTCTCCGGCCACAAGATGCGGACGCGGGCGTGCTCCGTGAGCACTAACCGCCCATCGCCGAGGAAGGCGCATCCCCGCGGATCGTTGAGGGTCTCGGGGCCGACCGGCGTCCACTGGCCGGGCACACGCGGTTTGCCCATCGTCCGCAATACCCGTCCATTGGCAGCGTCGAGGAGAGCGAGCCTCTCGGCCGTGCGGTCCACCACGGCCAGACGGCCGGCGCCCACTGTCAGGTACCGCGGCTTTTCCAGGCCGGTGGCGTAGCGCCGCGCGACTTGCCCGGAACGGTCCAGGGCAACCACGTCCTTGCCGGAAACCGCCCACAAGGTGCCCTGCCCATCGGCTGCCAGGTCGGCAACTGCCGGCACATTCCAATCGGCTTTGCGGGCACCCGTGGCCAGATCGATGACGCGCACGACATTCAGGCCGTCGGCCGCGATGTATGCCTGCCCGCCGGCAACCGCCAGGCCGCCAATCTCACCAGGTTTCTCCTGGTCGGCAAAGGGCCGATAGTCCTCGGCCCCATTGGCCATCCGCGCACGGTCGCCGGGCAGGACGATGCGGACCAATCGCGCCTTGGCTTGCGTGCCAACCACGCCATAGATGTCGTCGCCGGCCAAGGCGATCGCCGCATAGTCCTTCTGCGCGAGGTTGGAGGCGAAGATGGGCTGGCCGCTGGCCGAATAGCGCCGCAACGGATAGCCCCCCTCGTCATAGATCGTGGTGACGATAAAACCGCCGTCGGGAAGCGACACGACACGGTCGGCATTGTCGCAATTGTAAGCGCCTAGCGGATTGCCGTTGTCGCCCACCGCGCCGTCGTCTACCAGCCGCGCGTCGTGCGTGATGGCCCGCACCTGGTATCGCCCGGCGGGCACCGCTTGGCCGAGATCGTCCAGTCCGTCCCACCAGAGTTCATGCACGCCTGCCGCGTCGGCCACGAGCGTGCGCACCAGGGCGCCATCGCCGGCGTAAACTGCGGCGCTCTGCCGCGGCCCTTGACCGCGAAGATTCACTTCCAGCCGCCGCCAGCCGGCCCCTGGCTGCGGGTCGACGGGATAATCATACGCGCCCGCACACACGGTACCCTCGCGCACGGCCAAGGGCCGGCCGTCACGATCCAGCTCCACCTTGGGATCCAGCACGCGGCCAACCCGCGCCCCAGGCAATCCCCCGGCCCAGGCCACCGTCGCTGCCGGGCGCAGGTCGCCCTTGTCCGGGTCTTTGAAAGCCGGCGTGACGTAGACGCTGTGGCGATCCTGGCCGGAGGCCGAGGCCCATTCGTAAACCTTGGCGACGACCGGCACGCCGCCCCATGGACCGGTGCTCCCATCCAGCACGTTATAATCGCTTGTCCATGCGGGCCCGGAAATTTCGTCGGCAATCAAGTTCGTGTTGTTGCCGGTCAACAGCGAGTTGCGTATCTCGCCCTCTCCGGAAGACAAGACGAGGATACCCACAGACGAGGCGCCGGTGACCGTCAGATGTGCCAGCCGCGTGCGGACCGAGCTTTGGCAGAACACGCCGAGCGTACACCGGCTGAAAACTGAACTCTCCACGCGCACGTCCTGGCACTGGCTAAGGACCAGTCCCCGGCTCAGTCCCTCGAAACTGCATCGTTGGACTACGACACCCGAGCTCCGTTTCACGCTAAGTCCCTGCCCGGGTCCGCGGAAAGTCAGCCCGGAAATACGGAGATTGCGGAAGCGATGGATATCCAGGGCAGGGCTGGCGGCGTTGTCGGCTCGGATCACGACCGGCCCGGGCGGCGTCCCCGTACGTTCTCCACTCTCGTCGCCGGCAATCAGCATCTCCGCTCCGTCGGCACTGAAGCGCTCGGCCAGCAGCACCTCGTCGTGATACGTGCCCGGCGCCAGGACGACAGCATCGCCGTGGTTCAGCACGTGGGAGGCGCGGAGCAAAGTCTTGAAGGCCGTCTGGCGGCTCTTTCCCTCCGCCTGATCGTTCCCGTCCGGCCGCACATAGTACGTTTCGGCGATCGACGGAACAGTCCAGGCGACGAAAGTCGCAATCAGCAGCAAGAAGCGAACACGAAGCGTGATCATGGTTTGTCCTCGAGTAAGCAATGGAAAGAGCCAATAAGCGCTGTGCCGATTGTGATTTGGGCTATGCCGGAAGTCAAGGGACCCGTATCGCCTCTTCCGCCAGCGATCGGAGATTGTCCTCCGGGCCGAAAACCAGGAGGAACTGCTCTCCGTCGCGGAGCTGCCACGACGCGCTGATGTTGGCGGGGCGATGGCCCCAGTCGGCCGGCCGCCTGGGGGTCAACAACAGCACGCAATCCGGCGATAGGTCCGGGTTCTGAATGCAGGTCCAGTGGAAGCTTCCCAGCGTGGCCGGCAGGCCGGCAGGCGGCTGGTCCTTGGCCGTCCGCAATCTTCCGCTGGCGTGCCAGAAGAAAGACTGGATCGCCGCTCGGTACTCCACGTTGGGTTTCCCATGGAAGCCATAGCGGATCGCGTGCGCTGCGAAAGTGGCGGTGAACGATTCGCCGCTGGAGGCCGTGACCTCCATCGTCGGGCCCCGCCAGCGGATCTCCTTGGCCGGGTGGTTCCAGGCGAAGGGAGCCGTCTCCTCGGCGCCGCTAGGCAGCCGCACCTCGAAGACGCCCGAACCGCCCCACCACTCGCTGCCGAACAACAATTGCCCGTGGCCGTCGATCAACGTTCGCGCGACGCCGAACTTGCGGTGGATGTGCATTTCGTAGCCCGGGCGCGGACGACCCACATCGGGAACAGCGGATGGCGCTCGGTTGCTTCGATCGTCACGCCCGTGGGACGAGGCCGGTCGATTTCTTCGGGCGGGGCGAGGGGGGTGGCCACCGCCGTTTGCCGGGGCGGGTCCGTGCGCGGCGGTCCGGCCGCATCGTTAAACAGCACGTAACCGCCTAGCTTCCGGTAGGGCGCCTTGCGGCCGTTGAGCACAAGGGCCCCCGCCGCCGCGGCTTCGGGCGCGGCGACGCGGAACGACCGCCACCCGCCGCGGGCGATGACTTTGCCCTGCTTCACGCGGAGATATCCGTAGTCGCCCAGCGAGAACGACTGATAAGCATCCGCCGCATCCGTGAGCGTCACGGCCTGCCCGGCGGAAAACGAGACGCAGGCATAGTCGGTGAAACCGCTGCCCGCCACGCAGAACGCCGATAGCCGCGGGCTGCTGATCGACCCGCCGCAGGACGAGCGCCGGCCGCTTGTCGAAAGGCTCGTGCAGGGCCGTGAAACACGTGCTGCGCGCCTTGCGGCGGGCCATCGCCAAGGGGAGCGTGCCCTCGGGATTGCCGTACTCGCGGAGGTTGGGCACCGGGTTGAACGGCCCTTCGCCGACATAGGCCGCAGTGCCCGGCTCGCCGAGCATCGTCATGCGAACCCCGACCTTGGCATTGAACCACTCGTCGCCATACTGACCCATGCCGCGGAGCACCCCGCCCGTTAGCTGCACGAAGTCGGCGGACCACGTGCGGCTAGTCTCCCATTTACGTTCGCGATCGACCCAATGGTACGGCCGCAGCAAGTCCCGGCTGGGCTGAAAGCCGTGGGGCGGCGGCAGGCCCAGCCGACCCAAGGCGTGGACGAACCAGTCGTAAGTCCGTTCCCGCGGCGAATCGGCCCAGAACAAGTCCAGCAGGTAGTCGCCCGTGAGCAAGAGGGCCCGGGTCTGCGCCACGTCCGCGTAGATCTCGCGGCTGGCGACGGCGAGGAACTTCGCATCGGCGTTGAAATCGTGCCGCTTGCTGGAGCTGCCCCCCTTGGGATTCGCTTCGTCGACGACCAGCGTGCTATGGGCCCAGGCGTTGCGGGTCCAGCCGAATTCCATGGGCTCGTACTGTTGGGCGTTCCAATCCGGGTACAGCAAGCGGCCGCGGCCCCAGAACATGAGTTCGAACTTGTCGCGGTGGTCGTGCCCGTAGTTGCGGCCCAGTTGTTCGACGGCCACCAGCCCGGCGGAGGTCCAGTAGCCCGGCGACTCGTCGGAGCGGAGCACCGCGATGCCCGTCTGCGGATACACCGCGCTGGGCATGGCCGCTGGGCGCGTTTGCGGCGGCAGCGTTTCGCCCAGTAAGAGCGAGACGGGCAGGTACTCGAACCAGCCCAGCCGCTCGTCGCGGCGGGGATTGAGCGCCAGCAGGTAGGCGTAGCGCGGGTCTTTCCAGGCGTGGTAGGCGATCTCGAGGACGGGATAGAGGTTCTGCCGTTCGGGAAAGATGTTGGGCTTGTTGACGAAGTAGGCGTCGCCCGACTCGTTGTTGACGCGGTTGGGCGGCGAAGTCGAACCGTCGCCCCACGTGGCCATGCGGACCGAGCCGCGGCCCACGCCGGTCCGCTCGATGGGATAGGCCAGCGAGACCAGCCCGGCGATCGCCTTGCGCAGGCTGCCGCCGTTGGGGCTGGTGTAGTTGTACAAGTCGCTGCCGTCATGGTGCCGGGCGGCCTCGGCCAGGTACATCATGCCCAGAATGCTGAAGTTGCCGTAGATCGTGGCTTCGTCCCAGAAGGCGCCGTCGGTCAAGGCCTGCTCGATGCGCTGCTTGAAGCCGCCCCAGCGGCCCGGCCGCTTGCCGCCCCACGGCGGCCCCGGGTCGTTGACGGCCCACTCGATGATCTGCGGGTCGCCGATCGCGTAGCCGATCAGGCCTGTCCGCCAGTGGCAGACGAACGACATGTTGGGCGTCAGCGGCTGGCCTTCGTGATACTTGATGGCATCCACCGCCAATTGCCGCAGAAAGCACGTCACGGCCTCCGCCTCAGCGGACGAAAGCAGCGGCGCTGCCAGGTCGAAGGCGATGGCGCTGCCGGCCTCGGGTCCCCAGGGATACTGCGCGCCGGGCCGCCCGGGCACGAAGTCCTTGGCCTGCTGCAGCAGGTGCCTGCGGACCGTCGCGCCGCAGGCGCGGTCCCCGGTCATGGCATAGACGACGGCCGCGGCCACCGGGTTGCCGCCATCGGCATCCTTCTTGACGTCCTCGAGAAGCCTGGCCCGCCACGGCTCGCTCTTGAACTTCACGCGGAGTTGCTCCAACTCCCCGGCATTGACCAGCAGATTGGGATGTTGCGGCGCCGCAGACAGCATGCCGGCGCCGCCCAATTCGAGCACGGTGCAGAGTATTGCGGCCGTCCATCGTATATGCATGAGCAATGGCGCGATCGCGGGGCCACTGTGGGATCGCGATTTGGAAATTCTGTGGAACATGGTTCTCTCCTTTGGCAACTCTTCCCGCCCTACAGCTTGATGTTCCTTCCGCTCTCGCCAATGCGGACCTTGTCTCCTTGACGCTCCAAGAGGTACGTGGCGCCTTGCGGCGGACAGTCCAGCTCGATTTCGCCCGCCTGATCGAAAGGCCGGATGCGGGCCTTCAGGGGCTTCGGGCCCATGCTGAAAAGGCGGACCACGGCGCGGTCTTTCAGACGCCGGCCGGACCAGATGGGACCGTCATCGGTGACCTCGGGGACGGCCAGGCCCAGGGTCACGCCGGCGTCGAGCAACTCGCGAAAGGCCAGCATTTCGTCATAAACGGCCACCGCGTCCTCGACCTCCTCGGCCACGATCGCCTCGCGCAGCGGATCGCTGTCGAACCACACGGGATTGAAGATCTGCATACTATCGGCCCCGCGGAGCCAGCAATGGCGAAGGATCTCCCGATAGCGCCCGCGCGAGAGGATCGGGATCTTGGGGTCGCGATCGTCGGCACAGAAGCGATCGACCCAGGGAATGCACAGCTTTTCCGGGGCCAAGCGCCGGGCGTTCGCCTCATGAGCCGAGATCTGGGCCAGCATCACGTGCGTGTAAAGGCGGTCCATGTGGGCGGCGTCCAGCGGCCAGTTCCACTCCTTCTTCCAATGCAGGCTGTACCACAGCGTGTTGCCGTACACCACGGGGTTGGCCGCCGTGTACATGCCGATGCCGCGGGGCGGCAGCAGGTCTTCGCCGGTCCAGCCCGGCGTGGGGATCTCCAGTGAGGAAATGACTTCGTGCCAGTTGGTCACGGCGCAGCGCGGAAAGCTCTCGAGGACCGGCGCCACGAGATAGGCGCTGAAAAGCTCGTTGCGCCAGCGGCCGATGAACGCCCGATACCGCTGATGGTCGTCCAACACGCCTGCCGGGAAGAGAGCGCGACATCGCGAACAGGCCTGGGCCTCCCTCCACTGCGCCTCGCCGCCATAGGGTTCGACCTCCTGGTCGAGCCAAACGCCCTGGACTTGGATGCCCTCGGCCTTGCACTTGCGGAAGAAGCTGCGATACAGCTCGGCCTTGCGCCGCCAGCCCTCCAAGAGCAGCGGACAGGGAAACCGCGGTTGCTGCGGCGGACGCTCCAGGCCCTTGTAGCCCTTGGGAAGCACGTGCAGCCAATCGGCGACTGCTTGGCCCTTCTCATCCTCGCCGCCCGGCCCGTTGAAGGCGCTGGCCTCCAACACGATCACGCCGGCCTGCTCGCGCTGCAGGGCCTTGGCGTAGGGCAAGTACTTCTCCTGTGGGTAGAGGAACTGGGTCAGCCCGCGGGCTTTGAGTTGGCGGATCATCTCCGTCGGCAGTGGCCGGCCTTCCTCGAACGACTTGTCCTCGGCCGACATGCGGAACGGCGTGATGCAGATCATCGGCAGTCGGCCCCTGGCGTCGTGCGTCAAGGGGGCGACACGCCGCAGCAGCTCCGGCAGGAACCAAGGCTTGGATTTTTGCTGCGTCGCGCCGGGCGGCTTGTTCTCGGCGGCGGGCGCCAAGGCCGGGACAAGAATAGCTATCGACAGTAGGCAACGGCGGAATGCTTGCCCCAACGCTGCGATGGACATTGCCAGCTCCGTTCCGATCCACAAGGTCTTTGTCGTTGCCGCCGGGACCCTACGACGGTGGCGCGACGAAGTCTAGTTTCATTGTGGATGTTGGCGTTGTCAATCGCCCTAAGAATTTTCCGGAGACGATGCCCTTGCGACAGTCACCGTGCTGCGTAACCCAGCATCGGGTTCAGGCCGATCGTTGGCTGCTGGTCTTGTTGGGAGCAGGAGTCGCTGGCGGGGGAGCGGCGTCTGTCTTCGGTGCGTCTTTCGGCGCTGGTTCCGGCGCTGCTGCCGGCGCAGGCGGGTTCGGGCAGAAGATGCAGGTCTTGCACTGCACGGTAAAGACGGCTTTCAGCCATCCGCGGACATGGCCTTTGCGGCAGCATGAACCGGAGCCATTGTCATCGCTGAACGCCTGGGTGCATAGGGCTATGCTCAAGCACGTCGCCGCCAGTAACATTTTGATTCTCATCGTGTAACTCCTTCTCTTTTGCAGTGAACCTCGGGCACTTCCTCTCCCACGCGGAGAGTTGGTAAACCTTAATTGAAATACACACATTTGCTGCGCCGAAGGCCGTTGAAAGCAATTTTGCAATCGGCTCTCACGGTGTAAATCCGCAAGGTTGTCATGCGCAGCATCGAAGCATCGCCAGCGCACTTAATGGGCGTTCTGGATCAAATCTTCGCGATTACCATCGTCCTGCCATGTGAGCAAAGACTGTGCCAATTCCCGGTTGGTTTCTCCGCACGCCTGCAACGCGTTGAGACGATTGGCCCGGGCGTGTATACTATATCCAACATCCAACAACATGACCCAAACGACTCCTCGACAGCGCGTATGGCAGGCCATCCGGCACCAACAACCGGATCGCGTTCCCTGGCATTTCAGCTATACGGTTCCCGCGCGGCAGAAGCTCGAACAGCACTTCGGCACGGCCGACCTGGACACAGTCTTGGGCAATCACCTGGTCAAGTACCGGCCGCGGGCCCCCGACTCGCTGGTCGAGGTGCGGCCCGGTTTCTGGCGCGACGAATTCGGCGTCGTGTGGAACCGCACGATCGACAAGGACATCGGCAGCGTCGTCGACTTCCAGCTCAAGGATCGCCCGCTGGCGGGCTTCACGTTTCCCGATCCGCACGACCCGCGGCGGTATGCCGCCCTGCCGTCGTTCCTGGCGGCCCATGCCGACCGCTTCCGCTACGTGAGCATCGGTTTCTCGTTGTTCGAGCGGGCGTGGACGCTCCGCGGCATGGAACAACTGCTGATCGACATGCTGGAAGCCCCGGCCTTCGTCGACGACCTCTTGGACGCCCTCACCGCATTCGACCTGGGTATTCTCGAAGAGGTGCTTGCGTTGGACATTGACGGAGTGATGTTCGGCGACGACTGGGGGCAGCAGAAAGGGCTGATCTTCGGCCGGCGACTTTGGCAACAGTTCATCAAGCCGCGGATCAGCGTACTGTACGGCGCCGTGCAACGTGCCGGCAAGGCGGTGCTGATTCATTCCTGCGGGCGGGTCCAAGAATTGTTCCCCGAATTGATCGAGGCCGGACTGGACGTCTTCAATCCGTTCCAGCCTGACGTGATGGATCCCTACGAGATCAAGCGCGAGTTCGGGTCGCGGCTGGCCTTCCTGGGCGGCGTGAGCGTGCAGAAGCTCCTTCCCTTCGGCACGCCGCAGCAGATTCGCGACGAGGTTCGGCGCCTGATGGACCGTGTCGGCGCCGACGGCGGTTTTATCATTGCCCCATCGCACGACATGCCGGGGGACATCCCGCTGGAAAACCTGGTGGCCTTCGTGGAGGCCGTCCATGCCGGATGAGGAGATCCTGATCCAAGACGATGAAACGTTCGTGCGGGCACTACGAGGAGTGGCTGTTGGCGTGCAAAGGCGGCCCCAGGCCGGTTTCGAACTTCGACTCCGCCGGCCCGTTGACGGAGATCCTGCTGTTGGGCGTGCTCGCCCTTCGTTCGCCGGGACGGCGGCTGAAGTGGGACAGCGCAGCACCTCAAGTTCAAGAACGCCCCGGAACTCGACCGCTTCGTGCACATCGACTATCGCCCGGGCTGGTCGCTGTAGAAGGAAGAATAGGCAAAACCGCCGCCGGCAAACCGTAAACGTCGTGGCATGACGCCAATTTACTGCTGTTCCTCGCACCTATCAAGATCAAAGACTGTCGCCCCTTTTGCCTTCCCCTGCACTAATTCGTTTGCATTTCCCCCGGGGGCCTCGAAGATCGCTGTCCGCTGGCAGCCGAAGCTGCCACGCGGGCCGTCGAAGGCGGCAAGAAGGACAGATTGGTCTGGAGCAGGGGCCGATCGGCAATAGATGACCAGCACGCCACAGGCGGCGCATGAAAAACCCGCGCCGAGTGCGACGCGGGTTTTCTTCGTTGACAATTTGGAATCGAACTATGCGGCCTTCCGCTTGCGCCACCAGCCGAGGCCAATGGCCAGTGTTCCCAGCAGCGACCAGACGATGAGAGTGGAGGGCTCGGGAATCGCATTACCGGCGTCGACCTCGACGTTGTCGATAGCCACGGAATTCCCGAGTCCATTATTTTCACCATTTTCATACATGAACAACTCCGAAAAGTTAGGCGCTGGGTCAATACCACCTCGAAGCGCATAGCCTGACAACCCAAGCGTTCCGTTGAGATACGCGCTGGCGGTGCCCGTCGCATAGTCGCCGACAACCGTTATTTGGTTGGCTTGGCCGTTCAAATAGGATCCAAAAGTTGTTAAGTCCGTGTTGTCTGCGTTGCGCAAAGCAAAAACGCCACCAGTGGCACTGGTCGGCACAACTGCAACACTGAACGCCCACTGACTATTGGTGCTGTCATAAATCCTGGCTCCAAAGAGGATTCCGGCACTATTACTCGGATCGCCGTTGATTGACATGATTTGCGAATTGACTGGATCCACTAGACGAGACGGGGCATTGATCACGTCAATGTCAAAACCGAGGGTGACTTGTTGGGAACTGGTAATGCTGAATTCAGTGTCCATGTAGAGAGCGCCCGTCACGACGTTTGACGGATTCGTCGTCAGGACGGCTGCGTTCGAAAGTCCTCCCACGTTTTGAACGAGAACCGTACCATTATCAGCGGTCGGCGGAGAGTTCCACGCGGTGCTTGTGTAACCACCAAACGCCCCCGGTTGGGTAATCAGGGGCGCCATGGCACCTGTCGCAGGCGTGCTGCCGATGGCATCGCTGTTGAAATTTATATCGACAACCGGCACCGCCGCTTTGGCGTAGCCCGCGGAGTAAACCAACAACAATACGACAACCGCTACAATTGTCCGTTTCACTATTCGTCTCCTGTGGTTATACGTGGGGTACTTGCGAGCGAATGCCAACAAGCCGTTGTTCTCGCAGTCCCGCAGTTGCGCGATCCTGCGCCGAACTCTTCCTGCCCTTGTTCCGTTCCCGAACCCCGATTCCTGACAAAAAAGATGGAAATTTTTCGAGACTTACCCCAAAAGGTATATTTACCAGTTTTACCTGTTAAATATGGATAATTATTAATTTAGGCAATTGGACAAAAACTACGTTTCGAGACTCCTAGTCCTGGTTCAATTTCGTATGGTGTCCCTCGCACCCGAGCCAGATCGCCGAACGGCTGACCGGCAGGCCGTACGTGAGTTGGTCGGCGATCACGACTTGTCAGCGCTGTAACGTCCGCTAATTGATCGGCACCAGTCACCAGAGTGGCTTGTCGTTGACCCGGATCCAGCAGTTCCGCCCGGTCTCGACGATGAGCGTGTTGGTCCCGGCGCGGAGCGTGACCGGGGTGGCGTCACGTCCGGGGTGCCAGCCGCACAGCCCATCATTCTTGCAGACCTGTTTCCCGTTGAGCCATGCCACCGACACCTCTCCTCCGGTCTGAATGAAAACGCTCTTTTCGCGGTCGGAGGACAGCATGGCCAGTCCGATGAACTTCTCCGCCCGGCCGACGTTGACATCCAGTTGGATGGCCATGCCTTCCTTGCGGAAGTCGTCCAGCCAGGCCAGGCTCTGCCAGTCCTGAACGCTGAACTCCGTCTTTTCCAGGGGCACGTGGATGACCTTCCAGGAGGCATCCGCCGCGACGGCGACGACGGTGGCCTCCGTCAAGGGCCGCTCCGACTTGTCTACCGTGCGGAAGGACCAGTCCCGAACGACATTGGGATCGAGAACAGCGTTGACGCGCTCGACCACGGGAACATCGGCATGGCCCATCGCGGTGAGCACTGCGCGGGCCATCATCCGCTGCCCCGTGTAATTGGGGTGGCCGTCCTGGGCATGCTGGGGATGTCCGGCCGCGGCATCGGCGGCCATGTACCTGGTCACTTCCGCGATGGGCAACTTCTTCTCCGCGGCAATCTTGCGGATGACCTGTTCGTACTGGTCCATCCTGTTAGGGTTCTTGTGGGGCCACCAGACCGGCGTCAGGAGGATGACCTTGACGTGCTTGGCCAGAATCGCGTCCACGGCGGCACGCATGGCCTTTTCATAGTCCTCCGCGGTGACGCCGTGGCCGGCATCATTCGCTCCGGCGCTGATGGTCACCAGGTCGGGATGATGGTCCAGCACGTCGCGCTGCAGGCGGGCCTGCATGCCGTGCATGGTATCGCCGCCAATCCCCGCGTTGATCGCCACGACGTTAATCTTCCGCGACTTGGCCAGCGAGTCGCGAACCAACTGCGGATAAGTATACCCGTCGGTGATCGAATCGCCCAGGAACGCGATGCGGAGCGGAGCTTTTGCGGCCTGAGACTGAGGCCCCGTCTTCGACCAGTTTGAGGCGGTGGTATTCGTAGAGATATACCAGCTTCCCTTCCCCGGAACCTGTCCTGCGGCCGGCTGTCCTGAATCCGGCGTCTTCTCGGCGGCCTTCGCGTGAGAGGTTGCGTTGTGGGTTTGCGCACTGGCTACCAGCACCATGGACACGAGCAGTGCGGCGGACCAGGGCATCGTGCGGGTCAACCAGATACGGGCGGGACGGCTCATCGAGGTCTCCTCGGTTCGTTGGACTGAAGTGATCGTGGCATTGGACATGCGTGTTGTTCTTTCGCTATGACCTGATTAACTGATAGGAATCGTGATCCGGCGGGGGATGTTTGGATGGGGCGGTGAGTCATGTTCCACGGCACCTGAGGGCTACGGATGATGCCTGGACCGTCGTCTTGTAGCTCCACTTGGGCCAAAGCCGTTGGCTTCGTAGTTCTTCTCGCTATTCGTCGTCGCCATTCGCAGCCAACCAGGCCGATGGCACCGGCAAGCAACAAGGCAATGCTATCGGGCTCGGGGACCGTAGTGGCGCTGACTCCGAAAACGCCCAAGACGGGCGGCCCGTTGTATCCGGTGGGTTGAGATTGGATGTTAGAAAATGAAGTTGGATCGCAAAGGTTGTGTTGCTGTTAAACGCGCTCCAGAAGGTTGAACCGGCAGGTAAACCGACGCTCGGATCGGCAGCATCAAAACCCTTGGCGAAATAGTCGCTGAAGGTTTTCAAGGTCCCGGTCGTATTCCCAACCGGTGTGGACTGACCCGGATCTGCGATTCCGTCGTAGTTGTAGCCCGTCAACTCAAGCGGCGACAACGTTTCACCGCGAGCGCTACCCGCGAAGCCGGATAGGGCGATTAGACCCAAAGCCGCGAAAGTTACTTTCCCGTCGCGCGTTTTCTCGACCTTTCCAAACCGTTTCCGCCACACCCACCCGATCAGCGTGAGGACACCGGTCCCGAGCAGCGCCAGCGTCGATGGCTCCGGCACGACGTTCAGCACCACGTCGTTGCCTTGCACGGCGAGGTTCGCCGGCAGGCCGTCGATCACGCCGCTGGTGCTGTTGCCCAGCACACCGCCTGGGAGCGAGCCGGCCTCGATCAAGTTGTATTTGCCCGGTCCGAAATTGGCCGTCCACGTGAAATCGAAATTGGAAAAACCAAGCGGGCTGCTGACCAACAGGCTGCCGCAAGAGATCTCGTCGCTGGTGGTAGGGGTGTCGAGTTCGTAATCCATCTCCGCGCCGGAAGCCAAGAGCAGGCCGCCGCTGAAGCCCAAGCCCTGCGGCGAATTGCCTGGCGCGATCTGCCCGCCGCTGCTAACCGTGCCGCTGCTGAGATGGCCCGTGCCGCCGAGAATCCCCCCGCTGTTGACCGTCACCGGGCTGAGGAGCGAGCCGTTGACGACGAGCTCGCCCTGGCTGACCGTGGTGGGGCCGGTATAGGTGTTGGAGCCGGCAAGCACTTGCGTGCCGGAGCCGCTCATCACCAGGCTGATCGTCCCGAGAGTGCCGCCACCCTGGATCATGCCGCTGAAGGTAGTGGAACCGCCAGTGGGGCTGAGGGTCAGGACGGATGAGGCCGTACCGCTGTTGATGATGCTGCCGCCGTTGCTGGTGGCATAGTCGGAAAGTGAAGCGACCTGCTGGCTGCCGCCGCCAAGGTCCAGCGTCGCGTTGGCAGCGATGGAGAGCGGCGTGGCGACCGGCAGCAGATTACCGCCGCCCCGGCGGCCGGCAGGGATGCTCACCGTGTCCAGCGCGATCCAGCCCCAACCGCCGTTGTACTGATTGATCAAATCCAGCGTGTAGGTGCCCCCCACATAGGGAGCCAATTGCGCCTGGGTGAAACTCTCTGCCTGCCAACTGCTGTTGTCACCGGCTCCGGCCAGCGTAAGCACGAATGCGCCCGTGCTCACATTCTCCAGGGCCACGCCCATGTAGCCGCTGCTGGACGTATTGGGGGAGGCGAGGACGCTCGAGGCGTTTGCCGGCAGAGCGGCGTGAGACCCGCCGCCCAGGTAAAACGTCAGGTTGCCCGAACCGAGGATAAACTGGGGCGAACGAATGAACTGGGTGTTTCCCTCGCTGTCCCTGTTACCAACAACACCGTCGGAGTCGCTGACCCAATATGAGCCCGACTGAGCAGCGCTCATACCGCCATTGTTATTCGCTGTGCTCATGGGCAGGAAAGAGTACGCGCCGGACATGACCGTGCTCCAGCCCTGCAATGTCCCGTCGTCGAAGTTGTAGGCGACGGTGCCCGTGATGATACCTGACAACTGCAGCATGCCGCCGCTGACGACGGTGGGGCCGCTGTAACTCTGCGATGCGTTCAGCGTCAGGACACCAGCGCCCTGCTTCGTCAGGCCGCCCGCACCGCTGAGGCTGCCGCTGTAGGTCGTGTTCTGGCCGTTTTGGCCGACGTTGAGCGTGACGGGTGCTGCGGCAACGGTCACCAGGGCGACATTGCCCGCGCCCTCCAGGCCGCCAAGGGTTGGATTGATGACGCCCGCGGCGAAGCACAGAGCGCCGCCCGCACTCACGTTGACGGTGCTATTTTGCACTGCCAGGCGATGGGCCAGGGTCACGGTGCCGCCGCTGATCGTCGTGCCGCCGCTGTACGTGTTGGAGCCGCCGAGGACCAGATTGCCGCTAGTCACGGTGATGCCCATCGGTCCGTTGGAGCCGTTGGCGATCGCGCCGCCGACCGTCAGCGACCCGCTGTTGCTGATGGTGAGGTTGTCGTTCAATACGATTGGCGCGTTGATGGCATGCGTGCCGTCGGTTACCGTGATTGTGGCGCCGGCGCCCCCATAGTCCATCGTCAGCAGGTTGCTTCCCACGCCGCTTAGGGTGTAGCCAACGCTGGCGAGCGCCTGAATTGCCCAACAGCAGCGTGCCAAGCGTCTGTGGGGCATGAAGTGTAATCGTCAGTGCGGCCGTGGTCGACAGATTGAACACGGCCCCTGCGCCGACGGCGTTGGGCACTGGTAAGGTCCAGTTGGCCGCGTTGCTCCAACTACCGCTGACGGCGGCCGCCCAGGCCGAGGCGAAGGGAGTGAGAGAAATATCATCGAGTGCAAAATCGTTTCCGGACGCGTTCATATTCGTATCATAGATTTGCAAGGACATGCTTGTCCTGCTCCCGGAATTCACGACCGTGGAAAACTGCTGCCAAACGCCACCCGTCGCAGGGGCGCCATAACCTATCGGGGCACCACCGTCGAACACGAAAGCGAGATCGGCAGGAGAAACGAAATCGCAACTGGAAACCCAGGCAGAATAGTTGTAGTTAGTGTTTGGGCTTACGTTGACTGTTTCACCCCAGACCAGCGTGTTCGCAACCGTAGCTCCGTTGACGATCATCATCAATCCCGACCCAGTAGTGTGATCTCCATAGCTATTCACAATAGTCCAATTAGAACCCCACACGGCCGGATTCGAGGCGACGGTATAAACCCCCGCAGGGTCAGAGCCGGCGCCATTGCCTGGCGAGTATGTGTAGCCGCTCGTGAAACCCGTGTTGCCTTGTTCAAAATCACCGTTGACCACCAACCCTAAGTTACCCGCACGGAGTTGCCCTGCACCGACGACAATCACTGCGACCAGTGAAACACAAAGCATATTTTTCATTTCAATCTCCGTCGCTCTTTAATGGTTCCGATTCACGGGGCCTTTGTCGCAGCCGCGTGGAACCCACAACCGTGGCGCGACGAGGTCTCTTTTCGTTGCGGTGTCTGCAACAGTGCGCAGCACCCGCCACGGAAACACTCAAGGGAAACCAGACCCAGCCAAAGAACGGCGCGCAGTGCCAGACTCCCTTGAGAGTCTTCGTGTTGAGCCACCAGACGCACGGAGACGAAAACAACTCCCGCCGGAGTTGCGCTGCTGCGGACGGAGGCTCGGGTACTGCGCTGCCTGCGATATGGGTCTTGCGTGAAGGGCGACAAAACAGATTGCAACCCGCTTTGCGGTAAAAGAACCTGCATCGCATGGTCCTTCACCGCAACTACGAGTAGCCTACCAAATCGCTACAGATTTGTCAAACAGTTTGGTACTCCGATTCGGGACGGCTTTTGACATGTTTTCGTGCGAATAAGAGCCGCCACGGCCTTTCGTCGCGGTATTGGCACGCCGCAGACGTTGGGTGTGCCGCCAACGCCAACCACCAGAAAGGTGGAGACCATTTCGATCGAGATCCATGACGTGCTGGCCGATCGGCAGCAGACCGCCCGCGAAGCCGATCGTCGAGCGGGACGGATCTGGGGACAGCATACATGACTACCGTTTCGAGACTCCTAGTTCTGGTTCAAGTTCGTATGGTGTCCCCCTCTCTGAACCCACCTAGTCCCCCGAACCCCCTATGGTGCCCCCCAAACCACCAGTCCCCCGAACCCCCGAAGCCACCTTGCGCATTTGCGAAATCCAAGGAAATAACCCTTGACATATCACGCGGTTCGGTGGTATCATAGTTTTAGATGCGTTCTGAAGCAACCGTATTGCCGAGGAGGCGCGAAGCAGAGCGAGCGACACTTGCCGGCTAGCGAAGGGCAGTTGCCGGTTTGGCGGAGTAAGAGGTAAACAGCTTGAGTTTTAGAGTCCTTGTGATTCGCATTTTTGCGGCAGCCATGTTTGTGCCGGCCCTTGTCCGGCCGGGGTTCGCCTCGATCGTTAGTTTTGACGACGGGCTTACTCATACTGTCGCGGGAGGCACGTACAGCGGCATCGACGTTTCCGAACTTCACCGTGGTGAACATCTCCGGTAGTGTAACCGTCGGCAACATCGTGGTTTCTGACGGCGCCACATTGTGCGTCTCGGGGCCTATGGCAATCGACGGATGCCTTGAGGTGGGTAACGGCACATTTCTCTTCGCGCCAGATCCTGCGACTTCGCCGGATCCTGCGACTTCGACTCTCCCCGAACCCGCGTCCCTCATCGCCTGGACAGGCTTGTGTGCTCTGGGGCTGGCCGCCTGCGTTTTGCGACGGCGAAAAGCGAACGCTTGACGACCGACAACTGCCGAAAGGCAGTAGGCGGGCAGGCTTCTTTTTGGCCCTCAGCGTTCTTTTCTCGATGACCGCTGCCGTTGCCACGGGCAGGCAAGCAGGCCGACAGCACCCGCCCGCTCGACGCTCGATCAAGCGACGCGCCGTGCCGCGCTCGCCGGGGACGACTGCGAAGGGAAGGACAGGATGGGCGGGGCGTCTTGCTGGTCGAAAGCCGCTGGCCTCACAGTTCTTCTCGCTGCCCTGCGACGCCGCCAACCGTAGCCGAGCAGACCGAAAGCCCCGGCGGCGAGAAGGACAAGGCTGCTCGGTTCCGGAGTCACGGCAAACTGGCTGTTGTGATCCAAGACCGGCCACACCGTATGGTTAACCGTGTTGACGCCCCAATCGCCCAACGTCATGTCGTTGCTCCACGGTTCGACTCCCACAAAATCATTGTTGCTGCTGCCGAAATTGCCGAGCACGGAAGGCTCCCACTGATCGTCGGCTAAATCCAGATAATCCATCTGGATCAATCCGGCCTCGGCTGCCGCCAGTTCGCTCAACCCAGTCCTGGACTGGACGCCCAGCGGGCTGTAGGTCATTTGCAGCACGAAAGTATTCGTATGGACGCTGCCATCCTTCGTCTGTCCGTCCACGACTCCCATGCCGCTCAAATCGAGGACGTTGCTGACAAAGGTCTCTGGGACATCAGTTTGCGGATTGGTGGCGGCTGTCCGCCAGGCCATGCTGACCGTGGCCGGCACACTTGCGGTTCCGGCCAGGATCGTGGCCGTGCTGCCGACCATGCTTTGCCCGCCGCTGCTGCTGGTCGCTTTCACCGTCGATTCGAGGTTGGCATAGCTGCCGTTGATAGCAACGGGGGCGGTCAAGGCAGGCCCGAACGCGGTCTGCGAATTGCTGGCGTCTGCCGTGGCATTGCCCACGTTGCCTTCCAACGTGACGGTGATCCCTCCGTTGTTGTTGTTCCCGGCCCCCAGCAAGGTACTGTCATCGACCAGTTGAGAAGCGGCAATGCTGATCGTCGCGTTGCCCGACATGTAACCGCTGGTGTTCAGCGAGGCCGTGAAGGTGTTGCCGTTGCTCCCGCTGACGGCCGTGAGCCCGCTGAAGTTTGCCAGGGTGGTTTGAAAAGCCGTGCTGCCGCTTGTCGAGAAGCCGGTGAGTTTCACGTTCGCCGTGTAGGCCGCCGAGGCATTCGCCGCCAGATTATAGATCGTGAAATTCTGGCTGGGAACAGTCGCCCCGCGCAGGACGTTGCCGAAATTGATCGTTTCGGTGCTTTGCGCGGCGGCAGGCGAGAGGGAGGCGTTGGAGTGGTCCATGACCGTCAGCGTCGCGGTGCTCGTTTGCGGGCTGTTGGAGGCATTCGGATCGCTGCCGGTGAAGGAGATGGTAGTGACGCCGAGGGTGGTGGAGGTGGCCGGGACGGTGCAGGACTGGCTGGCACTCGGGGCTAGGCTGCCGGTGCCGGACGTTATCGCCCCCAGCGTGGCGCTGCCGCTCAGGACGGCGGCGTTGAGCGTGTAGTTCAGGTTGTATCCGGAACCGGGGGAATTGCTGACGGTCACGCCAAGCGTACACGTACCGCCGCTGATGATCGTGGCACTGGTGCCGCTGCTCAGGGCGATGCTTGCGGGAGCGATGTTCAGGGCGAAGACCGTGCCATCGCCATAGGCGCCGCCTTCATAGGTCGTCCCATACAGGGTGTTGCCGCTGAGTGTCAAACCGGCATAGGGTTCTGCGCCGTTGCTGCCGTTGAACGAGGCCAGCACCGTGGGGCTGCCGCCGCTTAGGGGAAGGCTGAAGACCGTGCCGTCCCCATCGCCACTGTTCAAGGACAGATTACCGCCTAACGAGGTCGTCCCATACAGGGTGTTGCCGCTGAGCGTCAAACCGGCTTGGGGATTCGCGCCGTTGCTGCCGTTGAACGAGGCCAGCACCGTGACGCTGCCCCCGCTTAGGGGAAGGCTGAAGACCGCGCCGAACCCATAACCGCCGTTCAACGACAGGTTACCGCCCCATAGGGTCGTCCCAAACAGGGTGTTGCCGCTGAGCGTCAAACCGGCTACGGGATAATAGCCGTTGCCGCCGTTGAACGAGGCCAGCACCGTGGGGCTGCCGCCGCTCAGCGGAACGCTGAAGACCGTGCCGTACCCATAGGCGCCGCCGATGTAGGTCGTCCCATACAAGGTGTTGCCGCTGAGCGTCAAACCGGCATAGGGATCTTGGCCGTTGCCGCCGTTAAACGAGGTCAGCACCGTGGGGCTGCCGCCGCTCAGGGGAAGGCTGAAGACCGTGCCGTCGTAGTTGGCGCCGCCATTCACGGTCGTCCCGTACAGGGTGTTGCCAATGAGCGTCAAACCGGCTACGGCAGCAGCGCCGTTGCTGCCGTTGAACGAGGCCAGCACCGTGGGGCTGCCGCCGCTTAGGGGAACGCTGAAGACCGTGGCGTCGTTATTGGCGCCGCCCCGTAGCGTCGTCCCATACAGGGTGTTGCCGATGAGCGTCACACCGGCATCGGGATAGCTGCCGTTGCTGCCGTTGAACGGGGCCAGCACCGTGGGGCTGCCACCGCTGCTGGGAACGCTGAACACGGTCCCGAGCCCCTGGCCATCGTTCAACGACAAGTTACCGCCTTGTTGGGTCGTCCCATACAGGGTGTTGCCGATGAGGGTCACACCGGCAAACGGCGATTCACCGTTGCTGCCGTTGAACGATGCAAGGATCGTAAGAATTTGCGCGTCGGCTTGCCCCGACACCACTGCCATAAGGATCAATCCGCCAAGCGTCATCACCAGACCCATTCCATGACCAGCGCCCGATCGTTCTGGCCAAGAACGAAGTCCCAGCCCGGCGACAACCAAAGTTCTCATCGTACACCTCGCTCGAAAAAAAGTTTCTGCGAATGCCGGCCTCCCAATCTGTCAAACTGGCGTCATGCCGGAAGGTCGCTCAAAGCCCGAGAAGGAGAACGTACTGAAAAAATCAGATTCCCGGGCGATCAACGGTGATCGTTCATGGGGTTCCCACCTCGTCATGCCTGCCCGAACCCCGCGGCGGCAGGCCGACGACTTCAATTTTGATTGGCAAACGACAAATCCAAACGCCCACACCTTCCGCGTCTACGGATTCCAACCGAAAGGTCGTCAGACCCTGGGGATAGCTAGAGAGTCTCCACCGCGCCGCGTGGAGCAGCCCTTCGATCAGAGCCGATTTTTCAGAAGTGCAGTCCGAAGACGCCCACTGGTGCCAAACCAGCCGACGTGTCGATCTGCGGGGCGCTGCCTCCGGGCGTTCAGGACGCCGCTTGGGGCCTAGGGGGTACTGCTGCAAGTCGGCAGGAAACAAAACTCCATTCCGCCACTGCGATCGTGAGGAGTTCGTTTCCGGTCGACCACCATAGCCACCATTTTGATCAACCCAACCGTTTTGTAAATAACCATATCGGGGGGGCATGACGGCTTTTTTGCGGAGACCTCTGCACCAAGCCCGCTTCGCCGCGCCGAGCACTATGCGGGCTCCGGCCTTCAGCCCGTGCAGGCAATCAGCCTCGCCCGGAGCAGGGCTTCGCCTGCGGGCCACTCGCCAGGGCTTGTTGCCAGAAAGTGACGGATTGTTCATCCGTCCACGATTTCCAGACGGATTACCAATCCGTCCTACGGCCAAGTGCTGAAGTCAATCTTCGGCCGGGCCTAACTACCGCTTCGAGACTCCTAGTCCAGGTTCAATTTCGTATGGTGTCCCCCGAACCCCGCACCGGCCGTAGCGCCGCCTCCGGTGGACACGGTTGTCCGGCGAATTGCAGTGCGAGCATGTGCGTGCAGTCGGTCGCACCGATGACGCGCTGAAATCCGAGTCGCTCATAGAGCGCGTCTGCAATTGGATTCTCTGTTCGAACGCGTAGCAGGCGGAATTTGCCGTGTGCCGCAGTTACCACGGATCGAACCAAGCGACTACCGATCCGTTTTCCTCGATGTTCGGAGGTTACAAATAATCGACGAACGCGTCCAACCGTTGGATCGGCGGCGTATGGATCGATGTTAAGACCGCAAAGACCGATAACCGTATTTCCAAAGTGTGCCAAATAAAGGCGCTCACCCGGACGTTGGAAGCGATTCGCTCCCGACGACCATTCCTCGGCCAATCGCCTCAGGAAAAACCGGCCTTCCCGCTCGCTCTCGATGAGCAGAGGAGCAATAGAGATCATCGCGAGTTCCGCGACCGGCTCCACAACGACATCCACGCAACGACTTTCCTTCGTCTAATAGGTATTTGACCAGCAGAGTGCGGCAAGACTTTATTGCATTTTCGCGGCCGCGGATGGCATTGTCAACCCGGCCATTCCGAAAAGGACAAGACCCTCGCAATCCTCAAGACAACCGAGTTGGATTTCTTCCTTGTCCGGGGGTCCGGTCCTGCGGTGCTTGACAAGCGGAATTCCACCGGTCAAGATCACATTCGTCGACCTGCCGCCGAGGGGTTCCGGCAGGCGCCACAAGCGTAAGAACCCCATGAACGATCAAGTCCAAGGCTTTCCAGTAGAAAGGTGGTGTCGTCATGCGATTCCAACGATTGTGCAAGGCGAGTGTCTGGGGTTTGCTCACCGTGTTGGCCGTGCCGGTGGGCTTTTGTCACGCCGCGGCGGATGAAAAAGAAGCCAAGCCCAAGGAGGAGCCGCGACCGGCTGTCAAGGCCCCCGTTGCGGAGCCCAAGAAGGGGTTGCCCGAGTGGGACAAGGTAGTCGAGGGCACCAAGCGCATGGACGGTCTGTTCCCCTTGTACTACAACGAGAAGGAACAGAAGCTTTTCATGGAGGTCCAGCAGGCCCAGTACGACAAGGAAGTGATCCTGCCCATGGCGATCGCCCGCGGCACGGGCATCATGTATCTGGGCGGCGACACGTTGAATTTCGGCGACCAATGGTTGATCTGTTTTCATCGCTCGGCCGATCGCTTGCTGGTGATCCGCCGCAACGTCCACGTCCGCGCCGAGGCCGGTTCACCCCAGGCCGATTCGGTGAAGGTTTCCTATACCGACAGCGTCCTCAAGGCCCTGCCGATCAAGAGCGAGAAGGAGAACGGCCGAGCGGTGCTGATCGACCTCGCCGACCTGTTCATGACGGACCTGGCGAACATCGGCATTCAGCCCGACCCGGCGCGGAGCACCTGGGCCAAGGTGAAGGTCTTTCCCAAGAATGTCGAGATCGAGGTCAGCGCGGTCTTTTCGATGCCCAGGATGTGGTGGTTCTTCTTTTTCGACGACGACGTTCCCGACACCCGCGGTGCGCAGGTGGTGATCCACTACGGGATGTCGATGCTGCCCGCGACCAGCTATCAACCGCGCTTGGCCGACGACCGGCTGGGGTATTTCCTCAGCACGGTGAAGGACTTCAGCCGGGACCTGAACTTGACGCCCAAGATGCGCTACCTCACGCGTTGGAACCTGGAAAAGACGAATGCCGCGGCCGAGAAATCGCCGCCCAAGCAGCCGATCATTTTCTGGATCGAGCGGACCGTGCCGCGCGAGTATCGCCAGTATGTGCGGGAGGGGATCCTGGAATGGAACAAAGCCTTCGAGAAGATCGGCTTCATCGACGCCATCCAGGTCCGCGATCAGCAGAGCGACGACGAGTTCGATCCGGAGGACATCCGCTACAACACCTTCCGCTGGATCTCCACTTCCTACGGTTTCGCGATGGGACCTTCGCGCACCAATCCCAAGACCGGCGAGATCCTGGATGCCGACATCGTCTTCGACGAAGGCATGATCCGCTACCTGCGCGAGGAATACCTCGACATGGCGGGCGTTCCCGCGGGCATGGCGGCCCTGGCGTCGGGCCAGCGGCAGCGGTTCCTCCAGCACCACGCCGCGGACTTGCCGGCGCTGGAGCAATTGGCGCCGGCGTTGGACCGTTTCTTCGCCGACAAGCCGGAGGCCCTGGAGCAGTTCCGCCGGCCGCTGAAGGCCTCCCAAGGCGCGGCGCACCTGCACTTGGGGACGGGCGGTTGCGCGGAATGCGAGATGGGGCCGGGAATGCAGCGGCAGTTGGCCCTGGCGGCATCGATCCTGGCCGCCCGCGGCGATTTGGAGCCGGGCGGAAAAGTGCCCGAAAAACTCATTGCCCAGGCGGTCAAGGAAATCGTGATGCACGAGGTCGGCCACACGCTCGGCCTGCGGCACAACTTCAAGGCCAGCAGCATCTACACGGCGCAGCAGATCGACGACCCCGAATTCACCGCCAAGCACGGCAACAGCGGCTCGGTGATGGATTATCTGCCCGCCAACATCGCCGCCAAAGGCGCCAAGCAAGGCGACTATTTCACGCCCACGATCGGCCCGTACGACTACTGGGCGATCCGACTACGCCTATGCGCCGATCGAGAACAAGTCCAAGGAGAAGGAGGAACTGGCCAAGATCGCCGCCAAGGCTGCCGATCCCGAGCTTACTTTCGCGAACGGACGAAGACCTCTGGCTGAACCCCGATCCGCGGATTCATCTCTTCGACCTGGGCGATCCGCTGGAATACGCCAAGAATCGCCTCCAGTTGGTCCACACCGCCATGGACGACTTGCAGAACCGCGTGGTTGCCAAAGGCGAGGGCTGGCAACGCGCTCGCCGGGCCTTCGGCATCATGATCGGCGAAATGTTCCGGGTCTCGTACTTGGCCACTGCCTACGTGACGGGCGAATATACCTGCCGCGACCACCGCGACGACCAAGGCAACCGGCCGCCCATGAAGCCCATCGAACTCGCCAAGCAACGCGAAGCCATCCGGCTGCTGCAGGAGGAAATCCTCTCGGACAAGGCCTTCCATTTCAAGCCGGAACTGCTGGTCCACCTGGCGCCCGACCAATGGCGGGACAGCGGCTTCTGGTTCTGTCCATCGTACCAGTATCCGCTGCTGGAATCCGTGTCGTCGCTGCAGCGCTTCGTGGTCTCGCAGCTCTTGGACCCGGAAGCGCTGCGGTCCTTGCAGGAAGTCTCGCTGCACGCCGAGCCGGGGAAGACGCTGGAGATGCCGGAAATCTTCCGCGCCCTGACCGATTCCATCTGGAAGGAACTGCCGGTCGGCGCCGCCCCGAAGGGAAGGGCGCGGGCGGGGCCGCCGCGGCGAAAATGAAGGTGGCCGTTTCCACGATCCGCCGCAATCTGCAGCGGGAACACGTCACTCGGCTGGTCCGGATCGTCTTGGGGCCGAAGCCCGATATGTTCAGCTTCAGCACTCTCATTTTCCTCGATTTCGAGCGGCCGGCGCCGGCTGACGCCCGCGCCTTGGCGCGACAGCACCTCAGGGAGATCGATGCGCGAATCAAGGTGGCGCTGGGGCAGGACATCGACACCATGACGCAGGCCCATTTAGAAGAATTGGACCAGCAGATCGACAAGACGCTCAAGGCTTCGTTGCAAGTGAACGAGCCTTAATTCTATACATAAGTATACTATTTACCGGCTCCGCGGGGGGACCTCTAGGCAAGCCGGCGCGATTTCTTTCGGGAGATTGCATCACTCTTGGGGGTGTCATGCGAAAATATGAGCCCTCATTGGGGTTTTGGCGTCCGCGAGCGCCCCTTTTAGAAAAGGTTTCAAAAATGCCTTGCGATTTGTTTGCAATTTTCGCACGGATAGGTATATTAAGGTCGGCTGGACCGACGAACACAAGAAGCCTGGTCCGGTGGCCAGAGGGCGAAAGAGGCCGAGCGAACCGTGCAAACGCGACGCGAAACGGCGGCGTGCTTAATGCGACCCTTGCTGACGCTTCGCGCTTAGCGTCGGACGCTCCGAGCAATTGAGAGCAGCGGCATGAGCAGGCTGATCGCAACTTTGATGATCCTCACGGCCCTTAGCGGGGCTGCCGCCAGAGCGGACACTATGTACATCGTGCAGGATTTGGGAACCTTGGCAGGCCCCAACGGCTCATGCTCACCAAACGGCATGAATTCGAACGGTCAGGTGACCGGCGACTCGGATGACCCCGTTGCCGGAACCGGCTTGGCGTTCATCTGGACCGCCCCTGGCCCGATGCAGAGCCTCGGCACGCTCCCCGGCGCGGCATCAAGTGATGGCCTGTCGATAAACGCCGCCGGCTGGGTATGCGGACAGTCGGATGGCGAGGCCTTCGTCTATTCCCCCCAAAACGGGATGCAGATGCCGGCTACCTGGGTAGCGGGACAGGCAGCGAGTTGGACTCGATCAACGATGCTGGGGTGGCTGTCGGCGGCTCAACAACTCTAAGTAACAGCCGCGCTAACGCCATGATTTGGGACCCGACGAACGGGCTGCGCGACCTAAATAGTATGATCGTCAACCCGCCCGTAGGTTGGACGCCGACTGGCGCAATCCTGATCAACAACAACGGCCTCATTGCCGGAATTGGTGCCGCGAACATCAACACCTCGCCACCATCCGGTGCGGAGCATGCCTTCACGCTGAGCAACGGCAGCCTGACCGAGATCCCCAACCCCAGCACCGGCGGATACGGCATATACCCGAAGGCGATGAACGCGAGCGGCGAGGTTGTGGGGTTCTACAACGGGAGCAACGCCTTCGAGTACACGCTCTTGGGCGGCACCCGCGACATCGGAAACCTCGGCGGCGCGATCACTGAGGCGTTCGGGGTCAACGACCAGGGCACGATCGTCGGCACCAGCGAGCTGCCAAACGGCAGCGAAGCCGCGTTCCTCTATACCGACGCCGGCGGAATGGTCGACTTGAACACGCTCGCGCCCGTGAACGGCTGGACGCTCGACGGCGCGTTCGCCATAAACGACGCTGGCCAGATAGCCGCCGAGGGCTACAACGGCAGCGAATACCACGCTTTCCTTTTGACGCCAACCCCCGAACCTTCGACACTGCACCTTTTGATTGCGTTTGCCTGCTTCCTCCTGATTCTGCATCTTTGTCGCCGCAGGCTGGTTTCCTGGTGCCCACGCCGTCCGTGCACCGCGCCGTGGCTTGTCTTGCGCGTCCGATTTGTTGTTCCCTGGAAGCCGGCGGGCGGCTGGCATGGTCGTCAGCCGGCCTGGGCTCGCGTTGCCACGCCGAGCGCGCGAGCTAGCATTCTATTCGCATCTTTGACGATCATCGCGGCGCTTCGCGCGACGCCAGCCAGCGCGGACACCATGTACACCGTGACGGATTTGGGGAACATCGGCGGCGACGGCGTGTACCCCAACGCGATCAACTCATACGGTCAGGTTACGGGCACCGCCGCTAGCGCCGTGCCTGGGACGGGATACGCATTTCTTTGGACCGCGCCGGGGCCGATGATCAGCCTCGGGGCTCTGGGATCGCCGGCCACCCAAAGCAGCGGCAACAGCATCAATGACTCGGGTTGGATCGTGGGCCAGTCCAACAGCGAGGCATTCCTCTATACGCCGCAAATGGGAATGCAGGGCCTCGGCTTCCTCTCCGGCGGAACGTCTAGCGTTTTGTACTCAATCAACAACTCCAACGTCGCTGTCGGCGGCTCGGGCACCGCCGGCAGCGCCGTGGACAGCGCAATGATTTGGGACCCGACCAACGGCATGCGCGACCTGAACAGCATGATCGTCAATCCTGCCGCTGGCTGGACGCCGACCGCAGCGACCGCGATCAGTCAGACTGGGCTCATCGTGGGAATTGGCTCCGCCGGCACGTCCCAAACATTCCCGCCGCCAAACCAGCATGCTTTCGTGCTCAGTGGCGGAAGCATGACGGTGATCCCCGAACTCGGTGTCGACACTCAGCCGGCGAGCATAAATTCGAGCGGTGAAGTAGTGGGGACATACTTTGATGCCAACAACCAGCAGCACGGGTTCGTGTACACTGCGGCGAACGGGATCCGCGACATCGGAAACCTCGGAGGCTCAATCGTGGACCCGACCTTTGTTTCCGACCAGGGGTTGGTGTTGGGCGGCAGCGAGTTAGCTGACGGAAGTTCCGCCGCGTTCCTGTACACGGACGCCGGTGGAATGGTGAACTTGAACACGCTCGCGCCAATTGACGGGTGGACGCTGTATTATGCGGCGGGCATGAATCAAAACGGACAAATCATTTGCGCAGGCACGAACGGCCACGGGAGCGATGCCTTCCTCTTGACGCCGACGCCCGAACCTTCGACATACTGCCTGCTAATTGCGGCCTTCTGCTTCCTCTTGATTTCGCAACTTTGTCGCCGCAGGATGGCGAGATTGTGACCGACGGCGCTCGGCGTTGCCTGCACCGCGACGAGTGCCGTTTTTAAGCGAATAAGCTCGTTCATCCCGCCCCTCACCTCGGAGGGAACGGGGTGGCGTGGCTTTTGCGAAAGCGAGGAAGCAGAGATGCGAGTATTTCACGCATTCACCCGTGCTGTATGCCGGTCCGCCGAAATCATCGAGAAAGCGGCGCAATGGTTGCGCAAACATCCTTTCTGGAGGCCCGGTCATATCACGGCCTCGGTCAGGCAGGCGTGGGTGCGGCACCTCTCGGCGCAGGCGCCCGCTTTTATTACATCAGGCGGCTATATCCGCCACTCGGCTATGAATGCCTGGAGTCCCGCACCCTCCTGGCGGGCACGGTATTGACTTTCGTCCCGGGCGCCTACGCACCAAACGGAGTGGATGTCTGGACCGCCGACCCAAGCAAGCAAAACTGGTATGACCCAAGTAGCAAGGCGCTCACCGGTTGGGGAGCCGGCGACATCGCGAAATTCGACACGTCCACGAGTGGGACCGCCCCATTAACCGTTTCCGACGCCTCCGGCCCCGTGAGCATCGAGGGCATCAAGTTCGCAGCCGGCTCGTGGGGCATCTCGGGCGATGCGATTTCACTCTACCAGCCGGCAAGCGGCAACCCCACCATCGTGGACGACCAGCCGGGAAACCCCGCGAGTTACACGGTCGTCAGCGACACGATCTCTTCCCAAATCGTGCCGGGCACCGCCAGCGTCGTGCAAATGACCGGCACCGGCACCGTTGCCCTGACGTACCCCGGCACGAACACAACGCCGCCGTCCGAGGTGGACCTGGACGGCGGCGCCCTCCAGTTCACCCCAGGCGCCCTTGGCTCGGCGCCGATCAACGTCAACCCGGGCTCGAATAATACCGTGGCGCTGACTTTCCAGGGCGGCATCGGCGCCGCGACATTCGACAACCCGATTACATTCGAGTCCGGAACCCTGCGGACCGACACGCTGGGCAACAACATAACCCTCAGCGGCGAGATCAGCGGACCCGCCACCGCTCCCTTCGGAAGCCTTCTGAGTAGCGACACGCAGGGAAACGGAACAATGACGCTGACGAATAGCGGCAACAGCGGGTACGCCTGGTCGACGACGATCGTCAGCGGGACCTTGGAACTGGGCGCAAGTTCGGTGTTGGGAACCGGTCTCCTCACGGTCGGCGGCGGCGTGCTGGACCTGGGCAGCACCACCTATACGCCGTCGTCTGCCACGTTCTCCTTCGATGGCGGCGGCATCGCCAACGGCACGCTCGACCTCACGAACTCCGATCTAACCGCGGACTTTTCTCTTGCGGGCGCCGCGCAGACGGGGGACATCGCCTTCGTCAGCGCAACGATCGTAGGAAGCTACGGGGTGAACGTCAGCGGGGGCGGGACGCTGCTACTGCTGGCCGGGGACAACAGCTACGGCGGCGACACCAGCGTGGATTCCGGCAACATTCTCGTGTACCGCTGGGACGGTCTTTTGGGGAACTACTCGATCCCCACCAGCGGCACGATCGCGGGCAGCGGGAGCGTGGAATCCGAATCCACGTATTTCGGCGCCAACGCCCTGTTTTGGAACGCCCCCCAAGGCGGGACGTGGGACGCCGGCGACACCCGCAACACGGTTTGGTACGCGCCCTCCGGCGACGGCAGCAGCTACGTGGCGAACGGCAACTACGGCGTGGTTTCGGCGTACTGGACCAACGCCACCCATGCCAGCGAGCTGAGCACCGCCGTCTTCGAGACGCCGGTGAACGCGCCGATCGTCGTACAGGGGACGGTGGCGGTCGGCACCTCCATGACCTTCATCGTCGGCTCCGACACGTTCAACACCAGCAACTCCGGCGGCGAGATAGACCTCGACCCCAGCGCGACGACGAGCGTCGACATTCTGGATCCCAATACGACCCAGGTTTTTAACGTGCAACTCGACGGAGGGGGCTCGAATTACGGGCTCGACATGGCCGCCCCCGGCAACCTTTTCCTGGGCGAGTCGGACGGCTACTTGGGAACGACGACGCTTTGTGCCGGCGCCGCGATCAACTTCGTTCCGAGAGGTTTGAGCGGCGGGCAGGTGATCGTCCAGGCCGGCACGGGCACCGCATCGCTGGTGTTCGACAACCCCGGTTCCGTCGGTACTCCGACCCTCGATAACGCGATCGACATCGCCAGCGGCACGCTGCGGATCGACACCGCGAACCAGGACGCCACCATCGACGGAACGATCAGCGGAAACGGGGACCTCGAAGTCGAAGACTCGGTTGGCGGCGGGGGGCTGACGCTTTCCGGAACCAACGCCTTATTTTCGGGCGTGACGACGGTCCCGACACCGGGGATAACGCTCACGCTCGGCAACGCGTACGCCCTGGAAGACAGCACCTACGACACGACCGGTCCGGGCACGTTGAGCTTCGGCGCGCTCACCTCCGCGACGTTCGGCGGGGTGCAAGGCTCGGGCGACCTGAACCTGGAAAATACCCCATCGGCGGCCGTGACCCTGACCGTCGCTGAAAACAACTCCGCCACGACCTTGGACGGCTCGCTCACCGGCAGCGGCTCGCTGGTCGTGACGGGCACGTACGTCCTGACGCTCTACGGGCAAGACCCGTTCGCCGGCACGCTCACGGTTCCTCAGGGGATTCTACAGGTCCGCTATTTGGCCGACAATGCAAACGGCACGGGCACGATTACGCTTGGAGCGGCGGCGACCAGCGGCACGCTGCAGTATATCGGCACGACTTCGGCGAGCACCACGCGGGGACTGAACGTCCTGGCGCGCGGAGGCGAATTCGACGACCTGGGCGGCGCGTTCCAGCTCGAATCGACCACCGGCTCCACGATTGAGTCCTCCGGCAATCTGACTTTCGGAGGCACCGGCAAAGTCACGATCGGAAGCAGTCCTCTTGCGAGCACCTACCAAGAGATATACGTCCAGGGCGGCAATCTGACCTTCGCGGGCGGCAACGTGACGATCAACAACGAAATCTACGTCTCGTCATCGAACTCGCTCATCCTGAACCTCACCAACGACGTGGACAATCTCGATTTGGACGGGGGCGGGACCGATACCGATACGATCTCACAGATCGTCATAAACCAAGGCACGTTCATCCTTGACGTTTCCAATTTCACGTCGGCCCCATCCCTCGCATTCGGCAGCGAAAGCAACGGTATCTTCCAGTTGAACGGAAACAACGTGACGCTGGCCGGCCTGTATAGCAACGCGGCGGAGCCCGGCTCGCCGATCGTCGAGGATGCGAGCAATGCCGAGGGGCCTTCGGTCCTGACGGTGGCATCTATACATAAGTTTACTATTTACCGGCTCCGCGCGGTGACCTCTGGGCAAGCCGGCGCAATTTCTTTCGGGATGATGCATCACTCTTGGGAGTGTAACTCGAAAATATGAGCCCCCATGGTGGTTTTTTGGCATCCGCGGGCGCCAATTTACAAAAGGTTTTGAAAATGCCTTGCGATTTGTTTGCAATTTTCGCATGGATAGGTATATTAAGGTTTGCCGGACCGACGAACACAAGAAGCCTGGTCCGGCGGCCAGAGGGCGAGAGAGGAGAGGCCGAGCGAACCGTGCAAACGCGAAGCGGAAACGAGATGAGATGCTTAATGCGGCCCTCGCTGACGTTTCGCGCTTAGAGTCGGGCGTCCGGGCAATTGAGAGCAGCGGCATGAACAGGCTGATCGCAATTTTGATGGTCGTCACGGTCCTTTGCGGGACTCCCGCCATGGCGGACACCATGTACGTGGTCACCGATTTAGGCACTTTAGGGGGTCCGAACAGCGTCCCGACCGCCATCAATTCCAGCGGCGTGGTGACCGGATGGGCGGATCCAGACATTGGCGGAACCGCTTACGCCTTCGTCTCGTCGTCCGGCTCAATGCAGAGCCTCGGCACGCTCCCGAGCGCGGTATCAAGCGACGGTATGAGCATCAACGACTCGGGCTGGGTCGTCGGGCAGTCGGGCAATGAGGCCTTCGTCTATACGTCGCAGACCGGAATGCAGGCCGCCGGCTTCCTCTCCGGGGGAACGTCTAGCGTCTTGTGCGCCATCAACAACTCCAACGTTTCCGTGGGTGGCTCGGACACCGCCGGCGTCGCCCTGGATAGCGCGGTTATCTGGGATCCGACCAACGGCATGCGCAACCTGAATAACATGATCGTCAATCCGCCCGTCGGTTGGGCACCGACGCTGGCGATCGCGATAAGTCAGAATGGGCTGATCGCGGGAATTGGCTCTGCGGGCACCTCACAAACATTCCCGCCGCCAAACCAGCACGCCTTCGTCCTCAGCGGCGGCAGCCTGACCGTGATCCCCGGCCTCGGAATCGACATTCAGCCCGCAGCGATCAACTCGATCGGCGAAGTGGTGGGAACTTTCTTTGACGCGAACTACAAAGAGCACGCCTTCGTATACACCGCGGCCGCCGGGACCCGCGATCTCGGAAACCTCGGCGGGAGCGAGACCGTGGCCTACGGAGTAAACGACTTTGGGCAGGTTGTGGGCGGGACGACGCTTTCCGACGGCGACGAGGTCGCCTTCCTCTACACCGACAGCGGCGGGATGGTCAACCTTGACGCACTTGCGCCAACGAGCCAGTTTGATATTAACTGCACTACCGGAATAAATGACAACGGCCAGATTATTGCCGAAGGTGTGGACGCAAGCGGAAACGGCCACGCGCTGCTTTTGACGCCGACCCCCGAACCCTCGACACTTGGCCTCTTGATTGCCTTTGCCTGTTTCATCCTGATTTTGCAACTCTGTCATCGCAAGCTGGGGGAAACGCAGGCTGGCGGGGCATGGCCGCGTCGCGCGGCCATGACGCCCTCGGACAGTCGTGGCATAAGGCTCGTCCCGGCGTTTTTGACAATCATGGTGGCTTTCTGCACGGTGGCGGCAAGCGCGGACACGATCGCGTACTCTGTCCAGGATTTGGGCGTTCTGGGTGGCGCGAGCTCGAACCCGACCGGCATCAATTCATCCGGCCAAGTCACCGGCACCTCCGACGGCTTCCTGGCCGGGACGGGGCTCGCGTTTCTCTGGACGGCCCCCGGTCCGATGCAGAGCCTCGGCACGCTCCCTGGCAACGTGTCGAGCCTTGCGCACTCGATTAACGACTCGGGATGGGTTTGCGGAGACAGCGACGGCGAAGCCTACGTCTACACGCCACAATACGGTATGCAGGGCGTCGGCTACTTGGGTAGCGGGAACTCAAGCACCTTGTATTCCATCAACAACGCGGGCGTGGCCGTCGGCGGCTCTACGACGCTCAGCGACAGCCGTTCGCACGCCGTGATCTGGAACCCAACCAACGGGTTGCGCAACCTTAACAGCACGATCGTCAATCCACCTGGAGGTTGGACTCCTACGGCGGCCGTCTTGATCAATAATAATGGCCTGATCGCGGGAATCGGTTACTCCAACATCAACACGAGCCCGCCGTCCGGCACAGAGTATGCCTTCCTCCTCAACGGGGGAACGCTTTCCGCGATCCCCAACGGGGGAGGGGCAGTCTATCCCCAGGCCATGAACGCGAGCGGCGAGGTTGTAGGTTACGGCAGTTCCGGCGCCTTCGAGTACAGCACGGCTGATGGGATGCGCACCATCGGAAGCCTCGGATGGACTCGTACCCTAGCCTTCGGCGTGAACGACCTGGGAGTCGTGGTCGGCGGTGGCCTGTTGTCGGACGGCAGCGACGCCGCGTTCCTCTACACCGATGCCGACGGAATGGTCAACCTCAACACGCTAGTATCGATGCCAAATGGATATGTGTTGGACGCTGCTACGGGAATCAACGATAGCGGACAGATAATTGCACAAGGCGGCAACGCGCAAGATGAAACTGCCCACACGTTCCTGTTGACGCCAACGCCCGAACCATCGACGTTTGTACTTTTGATCAACTTTGCCTGCTTCCTCCTGATTCTGCAACTTTGTCGCCGCAGGCTGGCGAGATTGTAACCCGTGGCGCTCGGCCTCGCTTGCGACGCCAATCGCCCTTTTAGCAGAACATGTTCGGCAATCTTGCCCTCCCTTCTGAGGAGGGTGGGGTGGCGTGGACTTTCGTCAAAGGGAGGAAACAGAAATGCGAGTGCGTGATTTGCTCACCTGGTGCAAGAGGTCCGCTTCTTGCTCGATCGAACATTGGCGCGATAAGGCCAAACGGTTGCTTGGCGAGTTGCGGTCAACGTGCATCCGTTTGCGATCGCGGCGTCTGACAGCCTCGGTTGCACGGGGATGGTCGAGGGGTATTTGGGGCAAGGCGGCCGCCTGCCGGTACGTTGTGCCGTTCGTTCGGAGGCTTCGTTTCGAGAGTCTGGAATGCCGCGCGATGCTCGGGGCTGGCGACACGTACATCTTTGATGCATACGCTTCGGGCTCAAGCCAGCCGGATTATACCTGAAGCGCCAGCCTATCGGAACGTCAACTGGCTGGACTCGAACGGCAATCCAACAAGTTGGCAGCCGGGCGGCATTGCCAAGTTCACCCAGGCTGTCCCGCTGACTGTGACCGTCAGCAACGTCCTCGGCGCGCCGCTGGCGGAGGGCATCACTTTCGCCGGCGGCGGCTCGACCACGATCAACCCAGATTCGACCTACGGAGGCGCGATCTCGCTTTACCAGACGAACAACAACTTGACGATCGACGACTTGCATCCCGAGAACCCAAGCAAGAACGTCGTCACCAACGATTTCATCAACTGTCCGATCACCGCCCCCACCGGCGCGACCGGCGCGATCGTGAAAGAAGACCCGGGCGCGATCGCGATCGGCAGCACGGGCAATTCTCCTCCCGGCGGCGTGCTGTTGGAAGGCGGCTCGATTACGATCGGCCACAACACGTTCGCCTCCACTGCCACGATCACAGTCGATACCGCAACCGGGGCCGGCAGCGCGGCCTTGGCGATCTATGACACCAGTTCCAGCTCCGTCACGATAAGCAACAACTTCATCTTCCAGGCCGGAGACCTGCGGGTCGATACTCGCGGTTACCAGGTCACTTTCAGCGGCAGCCTGACGAGCCCTCCTGCACCGGACCCAACCGGTAGCCTGGTGATCAGCGATACCGCCGCCAACGGCACCTTTACCGCCACCGACACGTCGAACTTCCGCGGGAACGTGACGATCATCAGCGGCTCGCTGGTCCTCAGCAACGGCGCGACAATCGGCACCGGCGACATGACGGTCAACGGCGGCCGGCTCGACCTGGGAAGGAAGGCATCTATACATAAGTGTACTATTTACCGGCTCTGCGCGGGCGCCTCAAGGCAAGCCGGCGCGATTTCTTTCGGGAGATTGCATCACTCTTGGGGGTGTCATGCGAAAATATGAGCCCTTATGGGGGGTTTGTGGCCTCCGCGAGCGCCTCATTTAGAAAAGATTTCAAAATTGCCGTGCGATTTGTTTGCAATTTTCGCATGGATAGGTATATTAAGGTTTGCCGGATCGACGAACACAAGAAGCCTGGTCCGGCGGCCAGAGGGCGAGAGAGGCCGAGCGAACCGTGCGAACGCGAAGCGGAAACGAGAGGGGATGCTTAATGCGGCCCTCGCTGACGTTTCGCGCTTAGAGTCGGGCGCTCCGGGCGACTGAGAGCAGCGGCATGAACAGGCTGATCGCAACTTTGATGATCGTCACAGTCCTTTGCGGGGCAGCCGCCAAAGCGGACACTATGTATGTCGTGACCCCGTTGGGCACTTTGGGCGGTCCGAACAGCGACCCTACCGCCATCAATTCCAGCGGCGTGGTGACCGGCTGGGCAGATCCGGACATCGGCGGGACCGCGTACGCGTTTACCTGGACGGCACCGGGACCGATTCAGAGCCTTGGTACCCTCTCCGGCGGGATAGCAAGCGCCGGCAACAGCATAAACGATTCGGGCTGGGTGGCCGGGGCGTCAGACACCCAGGCCGTCGTCTACACGCCACAGTCGGGAATGCAGCCGCTTGGTTTCCTGCGCGGCGGCAGCCTGAGTCAGGCCAACTGCGTGAATAACGCGGGCGTCGTCGTAGGCGATTCAGGTACGGTAGGCGAAACGTACCTGAACCCGTTCCTATGGACTGCGGCCGGTGGAATGCAAGACCTCAACAGTACAATCACCAACATGCCGAGCGGCTGGACGCCAACCGCCGCAGGTATTATCAACAACAGCGGACTCATTGCCGGAATCGGGTACGCGAACCTCTCGACCTACCCGCCGTCCGGTACCGAGCACGCCTTCACGCTCAGCGGCGGCAGTCTGACCGTGATGCCGAATCCGTACCCCACCGGCTTCGGCATTTACCCCGAAGGCATGAATTCCAGCGGTGAAGTGGTGGGGCTGGCCGTCGACGCCAACGAACAAGAGCATGCCTTCGTTTACACGCCGGCCGACGGCACCCGCGATCTCGGAAACCTCGGGGGCGACCTCGCCGTTGCATTTGGAGTGAACGACCTTGGCACCATTGTGGGCGGCACCGAGCTATCCGACGGCACGGGTGTCGCGTTTATCTATACGAACGCCGGTGGAATGGTCAATCTGAACACGCTTGCGCCAGTGAACGGATGGACCCTTGACTGCGCTTGCGGCATAAATGACAACGGCCAGATAATCGCCCAAGGTTACAACGGCAACGACTATCAGGCTTTCCTTTTGACGCCAACGCCCGAACCTTCAACATTTGGTTTATTGATTGCTTTTGCCTGTTTCATCCTGATTTTGCAACTCTGTCATTGCAGGCTGGTTAAACATTGACCTGCCGGTGCTCGCCGATGCCTTTTGGCGCGGCGCGTGCCCTTTTTACCAGAATGTGCTGTGCTCGCCTGGCCCTCCTCTTCCGCACGGAGAGAAGGAATGAGCGGGCGCTTGCAAAGGGAGGAAACAGAGATGCACGTCTCCGATATTTTCTTCGCGGCGGTCCGGCTTGCCGAGGACGTTCGCCGATGGGCCCGAGAAATTTCGGCTGAATTGCGCTGTCGCGTGCTCGCCCTCAAGTCGCGCCCTGTCAAGGCCTCGGCCAAGTGCGGATGGTTGAGGGGCCTCCGCCGCCAATCGCGCGACTGTAGGTACGTGGCGACCTACCGCCGCGGGCTCGGCTTCGAGGGCCTGGAGGCACGCGCCTTATTGACGGGCGTGGTAACCTTCGTGCCCGGGGCCTATATGCTTGGCGGGGTGAACGTCTGGACCACCAGCCACTCCGCCACGAACTGGGACGGTCAATACGGGCTGACCTACTGGTCGGACGGCGATACGGCGCAATTCACACAAGCGGCGGCGATGACGGTGGATGTCAGCGGCACGGTTGCGCCCCTTGAGATCCAATTTGCGGGCGGTGGCTCGACGACGCTCAACCAGTATTCCTCCGAGAGCGCGATCTCGCTTTACGAGACGAACAACAACTTGGTGATCGACGACTTGCATCCCGAGCATCCCGACCAAAACGTGGTCACCAACGATTTCATCAATTGCCCGATCACCGCCCCCACCGGCTCGACCGGCGCGCTCGTGAAAGAAGACCCAGGCGCGATCGCGATCGGCAGCACGGGCAATTCTCCTCCCGGCGGCGTGCTGTTGGAAGGCGGCTCGATTACGATCGGCCACAACACGTTCGCCTCCACTGCCACGATCACAGTCGATACCGCAACCGGGGCCGGCAGCGCCGCCTTGGCGATCTATGACACCAGTTCCAGCTCCGTCACGATAAGCAACAACTTCGTCTTCCAGGCCGGGGATCTGCGGGTCGATACTCGCGGTTACCAGGTCACTTTCAGCGGCAGCCTGACGAGCCCTCCTGCACCGGACCCAACCGGTAGCCTGGTGATCAGCGATACCGCCGCCAACGGCACCTTTACCGCCACCGACACGTCGAACTTCCGCGGGAACGTGACGATCATCAGCGGCTCGCTCGTCCTGACCGGAGGCGCGACCATCGGCACCGGCAACATGATCATCAATGGCGGCCGGCTCGATCTCGGCAGCACCGACTACGTTCCGCCCGCCACGCTCAGCTTCCTCAGCGGCGACATTGCCGCGTCGTCCGCCGGCTACATCGACCTGTCCACGCCGGGTACGACCTTCACGACCGACATCCAGGCCGGCGAGGATGGATTCATCAGCGCGCCGATCGAGGGCAGCGGCAACCTGGAGGTCGGCGCACCGGTCGGCGGCTCCGGTCTGCTTTTCCTGCTCGGCGACGATACGTGGACGGGCACAACCACGATCGATACGGGTGCCTCGCTCATTTATCGTTGGAACGGCCGCAACGGCGAGTACTCGATCCCCGGCGGCTACGGCACGGCCGTGGTCCAAACGGGCGCCACGCTCAAATCGGAGTACGCCTATCTCACTCAGATCAATGACCCCAACGCCTACATCTGGAACGGCGACAGCAACGGAATCTGGGAGAACGACAACAACAACACCGATTGGTACGGGTATATTGCCACCGACCCGCTCGTCGACGAGGGCCCGGCGGCCGTCTTCTGGGTGGGTTCGGGGCGCGACGCAGTCTTCGAGGAGCCGGTCCCCGGCGGCACGACGCCCACGGGGCAGTGGAGCGACATCATGATCGAGGGACTCGTGCAGTTGGACGGCCACTTGACGTTCATGATGCGCTCCAACGTGATCATCAGCAGCGGCGGCACAAACAATTACCTTTCCGTCGGCAATTTCGCGCGGACGCTCATCGACTGCGCGAGCCAGAACACGACGCAGTGCCGCGCAAATCCGGGACTCCCTGGGAAGGCATCTATACATAAGTGTACTATTTACCGGCTCCGCGCGGGCGCCTCAAGGCAAGCCGGCGCGATTTCTTTCGGGAGATTGCATCACTCTTCGGGGTGTCATGCGAAAATATGAGCCCTCATGGGGGGTTTTTTGCATCCGCGAGTGCCACCTTTGGAAAAAGTTTTGAAAATGCCAACCGAATGTTTGACAGAGAACGCAGGGTATGCTAAAATCGGCCTTGTTCGGTTTGCAACAGGTTTGAGGTCGGGGCGGCGAAGGCCGCATTCCCTCACCAAAATCCGATGATCCGAATCCATAGAACACTGATTGCCGGCTTGATCGTCTGGGGGACCGTCGTCCAAGGAAACCATATCTTTGGAAACGATATCGAGTACACGATCACCGACCTCGGCACTTTGGGGGGCCCTACCAGCGTACCTACCTGCATCAGCCAAAATGGCATTATTGTCGGCAACTCGATGCCGAACGTGAGCAGCAACCACCCCTTCGTCTACCAGGGCAATGGCCCGATGCAGGACATCGGCCTACTCGACCCGATAAACGGAACCACCAGTGATGCCACGTCCGTCAACTCGAAAGGCCAGGTTGTCGGGTACGGCAATGCGGCAGCGGGAAACGGCAGCGACACGACCCACGCCTTCTACTGGGGCGGCAGCGGGTCCCCCGTCGACCTGGGGACCCTCGGCGGCCAGCAGAGTTTTGCGATGGCCATCAATGAATCTGGGCAGATCGGTGGGTATGCATCGACCACTTCGGGGGCCCTGGATGGCGCCTCTGGACCATCGGCGGGCGGACCCTCGACTTGGGCCCCGGGTTTCTTGGCCACGGCCATCAATAACGAGGGGCTTCTCGGCGGGATCAGCCAGCCGGCGGGCCACGCGGCCCTTTACAACCTCTCGTCGGGCTCGATTACCGATCTTGGCGCGATAGTGGGCGGAACTCTGAGCCAAGTCAACGGAATGAGCGCGGAAAACGGCTTCGTCGTCGGCTTCGATAATTCGAACGGGTTTCTCTACGACGTGAACACCGGCGTTCTGACAAACTTGGTGAACCCCGCCTCCCCATCGTGGGCATTGAACGCGCTAGGCGTAAACAGCCTGGGCGACGCTGTCGGGGGCTATTCGCTTGACGCGACCGGAGGCGATGGGGTCTCGTTTATCTATACGCCGACGGGCGGGATTCAGAATCTGAACGATTTGATAGACCCATCTTCTGGGTGGAATCTTGACGGCGGCGCGAGCGCCATCAACGACGCAGGACAGATCGTGGGCTGCGGCATTAATCCGCAGGGCGAATTCCACGCGTTTTTATTGACCCCTGTCGTTCCCGAGCCGTCATCGCTTTCGCTGCTTTGTGGAGCGATTGCCGGCCTTATCGTAATTCGCAGCGGCGCAGGCCGCAGTCGGCTGAGTTTCTTTGGGGCGAACGTCTTCGCGCATTGCAACGCGCGTAATCGCCTGCGCTGGAATGCGCAGAAGGGGACTCAGTGTAAGGGTAGGACTAGTCATCGCCGTTTGCGCAACATGCGCCCTCGGGACGCAAGTACGAGGCAACGATATCGAGTACACCATCACCGACCTCGGGACCCTTGGCGGGCCGACGAGCGTCGCCACTGCGATCAGCCAAAACGGCATCGTCGTCGGTAACGCAATGCCAAACCAGAGCAGCAACCATCCATTCGTCTACCAGGGGAACGGCCCGATGCAGGATCTCGGCCTGCTCGACCCGGTAAATGGGATTGTCGGCAATGCCACGTCGGTCAATTGCCAAGGGCAAGTGGTTGGATCGTCGGACGCGCCCGGCACGAACACGCCCACGCATGCGTTCCTTTATAACGGGAGCGGCGCGCTCATCGACCTGGGAAACCTTGGGGGGCAGACGAGCTTTGCCTACGGTATTAATGAAAGCGGCCAGATAGTGGGCGAGGCACAAACTGCGTCGGGCGCCTGGCACGGCGTCCTTTGGACAACCGGCGATGCGACCGTCGATCTGGGCAGTGGGTTCGTCGCCACGGCCATCAACAACGAGGGGTTAATCGGGGGCGTCGCGACAGATACGCTGCACGCCGCGATTTATAACCTGTCCTCGCGCTCGACCACCGACATTGGCACGCTTGGCGGCGCTCAATCCCAGGTAAACGGAATGAGCGACAACGGCCTGGTAGTCGGCCTCGCCGATACGCCGACGAGTTCCCACGGCTTCCTGTACAACATGAATACTGGCGTCCTCACAGACCTTGGGAACTTGGCCTCGCCGGGATGGTATTCTGACGCCGACGGCGTGAACGACCTGGGCGAGGTAGTCGGTGGCTACTCTCTTGACCCGACGGCTGGCGAAACGGCCGCATTTATTTATACACAAGCGGAGGGGATGCAGAATCTCAATACTTTGATAGATCCATCTTCTGGGTGGAATCTTGGGGGCGCAAGCGGGATCAACGACCAAGGCCAGATAGTTGGCGCCGGCTTCAATCCGCAGGGAGAGTTCCATGCGTTTCTCTTGACCCCGGTGGTTCCCGAGCCGTCAACGCTTTCGCTTGTTTGCGGAGCGGCTATCGGCCTTATAGCAATTCGTAGCGGAACGCGTTTAGCGAAACGGCGCCGAAATGACAATACGTCAGTTGTTCGGTTTGACCAATTTGAAACCTGAAACTCCAGGAGGGATCGATCATGTTTCGGCTTGGGTGGTTCGCCAAGTTTTTCCCCGAGGAAGTCGTGTTCTCTCTGGGCAAATTGCACGGCAAGGCGAGACGCCGGTTCCGAGATCGGCTGCTGACGAGTTTGCTCGCTCGCGGGTCGGAGAGATGGCGCGGCCTCCTTTTCGGACGCGCCGTAGGGGAGCGTTCGGTCGCGTTGGCGTTTGAATCATACGTCAAGCCTTTCTCATCGCTCGCGAGGTCGATCGGACGCGGGCTCAGTGCCGCGCAAAAACGCGCGTCCAGACGCCGGGACTCGGCGATTTTGTGCGATCTTCGTTTTGAGTGTACGAAAGCCTGGAGGTTGCTGGAGAGGCTGCTGTTGAACCAACCGGCGGCCCACGCGAATCCGTCCCGGACGCGCCAAGAGGGGCAGAACCAATCGACTTTGGCGAGTGTCCCCGTCGCGATCATCGCGCAATGGTCCACCGATGGGCTACCGGCCGACGGTCTCAGCAATCCCACAACAGGCGCAGACGCTCACGCCAATTTCGGCGGTTTCGGCCGCACCACCGCGGGGGAAGGTTGGATCACTTTAGGACTTCGGTGGCTCGACAGGCCTTTCTCCGCCGTCATCGGAGCCGTCGCACGCTGGCTGGATGGCAGGGGAGAAGGCCGATCGGCACGTCCGGCGCTGATGGATTTCCGCGCGACTGCTTCGGTTCGAGGGCCTGGAGTCGCGATCCATGCTCACCGCGTTGACTTACGACCCCACGGCGGTGGCGCAGGGGTGGACCACCCAGGTGAACGTCGACGATTGGACGGCGGACGGCGGAGTGACTCGCACGAACTGGCAAAACGGCTACGACGCGGTCTTGCCGGCGGGCACGGCGATGATCGAGCTTGCGGACCTCTCCGTCGGGCCGACGTTGATCTACGCGAACTCAATCACGATTCAAGGCGGCAGCTATACCTTCGCGCCGGCGGTGCCGGGCACCGACGAACTGGAGATCCCCACGAGCACCGGCACGGAGGTCGATGTTGCGTCGGGGGCTTCGGCGACGATTTCTGCGGCAATCGTCAGCCAAAGCACCACGGGAGGGTTGCAGACAACCGGACCCGGCACGCTCGAAATAGCGGCGGGGGCCACCGCAAGCTTCAACAGTGTCACCGTGGGACAGGCCTCGGACGTCGGCGCCCTCAACGTCGAGGGCACGCTGAACGTGGCCGCCAATGGTACGCTAGACGTTACCAACAGCACGGTCTTGAGCGGTAGTACGGGGACGATCAACCTGGCCGCCGGTTCTGTGCTTACCTACAGCAGCAGCGCCGCGAGCACGTTCGACGGCACGATCGCCGGCACCGGCGACGTGGAAGTCGCGTCCGGTGCGCTGACGCTCGCCGGAAACAACAGCGTCACAGTCGCGTCTATGCAGGCCCTGCAAACCGCGACGCTCGAAATCGACGATACGGTCAACCTTACCGACGCGGATTCCAGCGGTATCGGACTCACGATCAGCAACAGCGCCGTCCTCCAGGGGAACGGCACGATAAACCTCGAATACGACAACCTCGAATACGACACCCCGCTGGCCTACTATAGCAACGCCACCAGCGAGTTCGACGGAACGATCACCGGCAGCGGCGACGTGGAACTCGATCAGGGGAACCAGGGGCCCGGCACGCTCATCCTGGGCGGCGCGAACAGTTACACCGGCGGCACCTTCCTCGTCGCCGGCACGCTGAGCATTAGTAGCGACGCGGCCCTAGGCGGGACGACGACCGAGCCAAACATCACCTTTGTCGCCGGCGGCACCGGCGGCACCCTGGAAACGACCGCCCCGTTCCCGCTCAACGCCAACCGGAACATCGAGGTAAATCAGGGCGCGGTGGCCACGTTCGAGACCTTCGGGCCCACGACGTACACGACGATCCCAGGTGCGATCAGCGGCCCCGGGGCAATCGAAAAGACGGGTACGGGAAGCCTCAAACTGGACGGCGACAATACTTACGGCACGCCCTACTCGGGCATCGGTACGACGATCCTCGGCGGCACGCTGGTCTGCGGCAGCAACCTCGCCCTGGGCCATGGCAGCGACCTCGACCCCGAGATTGATTTGAACATCGGGAACAACGGCACCCTCGATCTGAACGGCCAGGACGCAAGCGCCACGTACACCGGGGTTCAGGGCAGCGTGACCCGCACCGGCGTCGCGGTGGGCGACCTCTACGGGTCGGGAACGATCACCGACAACAGCAAGGGGGGCGGCGGCTTGCTGGACGTCGACCTCGACGATTCCGGCGGCTTCAACGGCGCTTTTTCCGGCTCGTTCGTCCCCGGCGCGAACGGCGAGTTGCCGAGCATGTCGGTCAACGTCGGCGGCGGGTTGTATATTGTAAATGGCAATTTGGTGCCCAACCCCGACACGTTCGCTCTCACCGGCCCCACTCTCGACTTTGCGCTCTTCGCTGAACGAGACAACTCCTGTTCCGGCACGATTACGGTTGGCACCCCCGCCGCCCCCGTCGTCGGCCCGCCGTAGATGTTTGCGCACCGACTGACGGTCGAGCAGGACAGCTTCCCCGGCTTCGATACGGTTTTCGACTGGGACTCGACCCAGGCCTGCGAGGTGGCTTCCGACCTGCTCGCGGGCGAGTCGTCGCCGGCCACGCCGGTCACTGCCGGGGCGTTCTTCAACGACATTGTCAATTGGGAAAGCGGCGAGCTCAACGTCGTCGACGCGCCCTTGGCGATCTCGGCCAGCTTCTCGCAGACGAACGGGAGCATCGTCACCATGACCAATGAGAACGGCCCGCAGGGCAATGTCGGCGTAACGATCGCTGCCTACTACGCTATGTATGACGGCTCGTTGATCATTGGCAACGCGGCGCTCACGGTGGCTGACGGCGGCGACTTGGGAATCATGTATGGAAGCAGCGTTCAGGTGAACGCTTCGCCCGTGAATGTCGAGTGCCACGCGACGCTTTCCCTTTCCATCGCCGATTCGGAGTTCATCCTTAGCGGAAATTCGCCGGTCGACTTCGGCACCGCGGGAAATGTCAGCGACGGCGCGGCGACGGTCGCCGTAGGAAACAGTTCGGAAATGATCATCGGGGGCTCGGGCGCCATCGATCTGGGCTTCTGTTCCCTCGAGCTCAACGACGGCACGCTGGAAACGGCGCGGAGCATCGTGGAAACGGCGGCCGCGGCGAGCGTCGGCGGCACGTTGACCTTCAACGGCGGGACGTTGCAGGCGACGGGCGACAATTCCTCCTGGCTCGACGCCAGCCCGGCCCTGACGGTGACCGGCGCGTATAGTGGGGCCAGCGAGACGATCGACAGCGGGGTCTACGACGTGACCATTTCGGCGCCATTTACCGGCGCTGGGATCCTATACAAGGAAGGCGACGGGACCGTGACGCTGACCGGCGCGAGCACGTCCTCCGGAGGCGCGGTCGTCGGGGCCGGCACGTTGATCGTCGACGGCACGCTTCCTGGAACCGTTAGCGTGGATGGGCCGATAGGCAGCGGTCCCGTTGGGACCCTGGCCGGGACCGGCAAGTGTTCGGGCAAGGTTGACGTCTCGCTCGGCGGAATCCTATCGCTTGGCGGCGGAAGCGGTCCGGCGACCATCACCATCCACCAGCTTGTCCTCGGCACGGGAGCCGTGGTGGATGACGACGACGTCGGTTCGCAGGACACTTACCTCGTGGATGTCACCGGCGCCCTCGACATCTACTCGAGCGATCACTGTCAACGTCACCGAAGAGGGCAGCTATGCACCCTATCAGGTGCTCTTCCAATATGGCGCGGGGAGCTACGGGAACAACCTCTCCGAGCTTCAAAGCTCTAACATTACGAGCGGGACCGTGGTCGATAACGCCAATGCGTCTTCCTTCGACCTGCTGCTGACGGGCACGCCGCTGTACTGGACGGGGGCCGTGAACGCAACATGGGACGGCTCCAATGATTGGCTGACCACCGGCGGTACGTCGGCGGCCTGGGCGAACGGCGATATCGCCGTCTTCGAGGGAACTGGCGTGCCCGCCACGATTACAATCGCCGCAAATATCGAGCCCGCCCCCGCCGAAATGCTCTTCCTTGGCGGCCAGAACTTCACGATCGCCGCAAGTTCCAACGCCGCGCTCTCGTTGGCGTCCGACGCCACGATCACCGTTGCCCCCACGTTCACCGCAACCATCAGCGCACCGGTGGTCGGCGGAGAACTCGTGGCGAATCTCCCGAACGCGACGCTCCAACTCACCGCAAGCAACACCTTCTCCGGCGGGGCGACGGTCGAGACCGGAACGCTGGCCATCGCTTCCAACGCGGCGCTTGGCAACGCCGCCTGGCCGCTGACCTTCGACGGCGCCGGCACCTTGCAGGCGCTCGCTACCATGACGCTGGCCACGTCAGGCATCGACCGGGAGATCGTGACGCCCGACGACCCTAGCCTCGCGGTTACAATCGACACGAACTCGGGGCACACGGTGACCGTGCCGGGCGCGATCAGCGGAGAGGGTGGCCTGACGGCCAGCAACAGCGGCACGGGCAGCGGCACGGTCGTGCTTTCGGCGGTGAACACGTTCGGCGGCGTGACAACCATCACCGCGAACGAGGAACTGCTGCTGAAGAACGCCCTAGCGCTTCAAAACAGCACGTTCGACACCACCGGCACGGGCCAATTGAGTTTCGACTCGCTCGGGAACGCCACGTTCGGCGGGTTGCAAGGCACGGGCATCCTGACCTTGCAGAACGCGGCATCGCCACCGGCGGCGCTGGCCCTCACGGTGGGCGGGAACGGTTCCGACACGATCATGAATGGCGCGATCGGCGGCAGCGGCTCCCTGACCAAGACCGGTGTCGGAACGCTGTATGCCGGCGTCGCGAATTCCTTTACGGGGGGCATCGACATAACCGGTGGGACGGTGCAAATCGGCAACCCGTCGGCGCTGGCCCGGGCAGCCTGGCCGTGGACGACGGGACCCTGGATCTCAACGGCCAGAGCATTACGGTGGGACTGCTGGCCAGCAGCCTCTGCAACGGCCTGATTACCAATTATTCGGTAACGGCAAGCACCCTCACCGTCAATCAAAGCAACACCTCGGCGTATTACGGCAGCATTTCCGACGGTAACGCGCCGGTCTCTCTCGAGATGGCCGGCAGCGGTGTACTGACCGTGGACAGCAGCAACAACGACACCAACGGCAGCAACTACTACTCCGGCGGCACCGTGGTTGTTTCCGGCACGCTCGTCATCTCGAGCGCCGGCGCCATCCCCAACGGCACGTCGCTGATCGTCGGGTCGGGCGGGACCTTCGTTTTCGACCCCAGCCTAATGGCTTCGCAAGACGGAGACGGCCAATCGCCCGGGCAAAGCGACCCGCTTGGCCCGCCTGCGGGAGGCGATGGCGGGGAAGCGCCGGCGCCGGTTGACCCGGGCCCTGCGATCAGGGCTATCGAGTGCGTCGGCCAAAGCGTGGTCGATGCGAACAGCGTGGCCTTCAACGTCCTGTTTACGGTTCCGGTCACGGGTCTGGCGCCAGCCGACTTCTCCGTCGAGGGGGCGGCCGGGACCGTGACGTCGGTCAGTGGATCTTTGCGCCACTATACGGTCACGGTTAGCGTAAATCCCGGCAGCAGCGGCACGCTGGGATTGAACGTTTCTGACGGAGGCACGATCACCGACTGGCTTGGCACGCCGCTGGCTACGGGCGCGACGATACCCGTCGACGAGCAATATACCATCCAGCCTACCCTGTATTGGCCCGGCGGCAGCGGCGACTGGACCACGGGCCAGTGGCAGTTGGCCGACGGCACGCCCACACCGTGGATCGACGGCGCCAGCGTCGTGATTGCTGCCGGCTCGAACATAAATCTCACGGGTGTTGCGAATGTCTGCAACGTTACTGTCGAGGGCGATGCCACGATCAGCGGCGGCGGCACCCTCTCGCTCTCGGGGACCACGATCGACGTCCTCGCCGGCACGGCAACGGTCAACGTGACGCTGGCGGGCCCCGGCTTCACGCAGACCGGCCCGGGCACGCTCATCCTGGACGGCGCGACGACCATTCCCGGCACGCTGGTCGTGAACCAGGGCACGCTCGATCTCCTCGCGCCGGCGGCCTCCGCGCCGGTGGTCGTCGGCGGCCAGGCGATCGGGCCGGGGGCGCTCTTCAACTCCGCGAACACCTCGCTCTACCAACTCGATCCGGCCATGTTCGGCCTCGTGCAAAGCCTCTTCGTCAACGATCAGGCAATCGATAGGGCGGACATGATCGAAATCCTCCGGAGTGCCGCGGTCGACGGTGCGGTCACGCCCGCCGCGCTGGAAGCCCTGGAAACCATCACCTCACCGCAGGGCGAGGCGGCACTCAATATGCCCTCCTACGTGGGGGTCCTGGCCAGCAATGTGGTCAACGGCAACCCGGCCAACGCCAACTACCAGGGGCAGCCCCTGGGGAATCTTGCGGACCAGGGCAGCGGCCAGGCCATGGGCACGGCCTTGGAGGATCTCGTGGGCAAGTGGTTCGATGGTACGGACCTGCCGGCCATCGACCCTAGCTCTGTCGCGGCGGGCGCGACTTATAGCGTGGTCGCCGGCTCGTTGTTCGGCAATGCTCAAGTTCCGTCGAGTGCCGACATGGAACAGGGCAGCCTGGGCGATTGCTATTTCGTGGCCGCCGTGGGGGCCATTGCGGATAGTGATCCAACCGCCATAGAGAGCATGTTCACCGCCAACGGCGTCGAGAATGGGATCGCCAGCTATACCGTTCGATTCTATTACTACGATCCGGCGCGGGGCTATGTCCCGGACTACGTTACCGTCAATACGCTGCTGCCGGTGTGGGCGAACGGGAACCTGGTGTACGAGCGGCCGGGTGCGGACGGCAGCCTTTGGCTCCCTCTTCTGGAGAAGGCCTACGCCCAATGGGACGAGACCGGCAACGAGGGCCGTTCCGGGGTGAACAGCTACGCCGCTCTTTCCGACGGTTTCATGGACCAGGTGGACGCGCAGGTCTTCGGCGCCGCGGCGACGGTCAGCTTCCCGGCGGCAAGCGACCTGACGGCCAAGCAGGCCCTGATCGCCGCCTTGCAAGCCGGCGCGGCGGTCACGGTGGGCTGCTTCAGCGATAACAGCCAGCTTCAGTTGGTCGGCGGGCATGCCTACGACCTTGCCGGTTATGATGCGACGACGGATTCGTTCATCCTCGAGAACCCATGGGGCTGCTACGAGCCCTGCCCTTTAAGCTGGGAGCAACTGTGCCAATACTGCGATTGGCTGGCCGTGGCCGACGCGAGCGGCACGGTCCCCTTCGCCGGCACGAACTCCCCGGCGACAGGCGCGGCACCTGTTTGCGGGCGCGGTGATGAAATCCGTGGAGCGGCTCTGGAGAGGATGGTTGACCATCCGATAGGCAGCCTGGACACGACATTCCTGGCGGACGTCACCAATAATGCGGAATCCCAGGCCGCGGATGGCACGCAGGAAGTCTTCATTCGCGCGGCGGCATTGGAGATGGTCCTGGCGGAATCCGGCCGGTAAACCATCCGGCGAGAGGCGCCACATAGTTTAATTCCCCTTTTTCGTCGCCGTTCACGAACCACGGTGACTGAGGAAATGTCCCATGAAAACCTTAGCATTACTGGCCGCCTTGCTGCTGCTGGCGGCGCCGGCCTTTGGGGGCGAGGGAGGAACCGGCTTCGGCACGCCGGAGCCGAGCACCATCGGCTTGCTGGGCGCCGCCGCACTTTTCGGGATTCCGGCCTGGCGATACTACCGCCGCAGGAAAGCGACTCAGGATCAAGAGCATGCCCCGCCGCAATAACCTTCTCACCCACGGCTCCTCATTGCTCTGGCTTTACCTCGTCTATCGCTGCGCGGCCGGCTGGATTGAGGGCCGGCCGGAATGGAGCTTGCTCGGGACATGGGAGAATGGAGCAGCGCAGATCGAATGTCGATCGGACGGATCGGTGAGGTCTGGCTCGACCTCGCAGTTGATCGCCTGGAAAGGCTCGCGGTTCATTTTCAGCAACGCGGAACTAGCATCTGCTGCCAGGCAGTACAGGCCCAACCAGGCGCCATGGGACCTGCTGTTAGCGCAGCAGTGCGGAGTCCTGCGCAGAAGTGACAAGGATTTTCTGGACGGCCCTCACGTAAACCACAAACCGGTCGGCGAGACGATCGAAGCCACGGTCAAGTGGATCAACAAAAACCAGTTTAGCCTCGGCGAAATTCGCTATACGAAAGTAAAGGATCCATGAAAGTCAGCGGTTTCCACCGACTCGGCTGTCTCGGCCTGCTCGCGCAACGCGCCCGAACTGGTCGCGCGGCAACGTCTGGTCTTGTCGATTATACGCCAACTATGCTGAGCGCATTTGCAATTTTCGGCAAGCTTGTTTTGACGGCGCGAAATCCGCGAATTCCCCGCGAAAAGCGGGCCCGGCCGGGTTGCGGGCGATTGTGTTTGCCGGAAACCTGGAATGCGGAACAGTTCAAAATCGCCGGCTGAAACGTACTTATTAGCGTGGATAGTTACGACGAATAACGCCTGAATACGGTTCTTTGTTCTTTGAAAATTCGCTTTTGCGACGCGGCCGGTCAGCCGCGTCGCGCAGTCCGGGGCAGGCTCGCTGCCTGCCCCGGCCAAACTCAGATGCTTTCTTGACAGGAAAATGTACGACAGGAAAATGAAATTCAGAATAGGACGAAAACCATGTGACGAGTCCCCCTGCTATTGGTGTATCCGCATTCTATGTTCCTGTCGGACATTTTCCTGTCATTTACTCCCCATGGAAAAAAACAGAATTTCTTGACTGGGCGTCTCGATCCTTTTCGGAAGAGGGCGAGCAAAATTTCCCAATTTACCAAGGAGTGGCCAAACGTGGCCAAACGTGGTCAAAAGTAGTCGAACGTGGTCAAAACGTAGTCAAACGTGGCCAAAAGGCCGTAAATTGGCCACGCCCTAGCATCCATAGTGCCACCACTCCGAAGAGTGTCAAGCCATGATATTCCCGCAGTTTTCTTGATGACAACAACGTCCGACGGCGAAGTCAATTTCCACCATTCATGGTATAAAATGACCAAAAACCCCGAAGAAAGACGTTTTTTGGGCCACTTTGGCCAAAATCCCCCAATAGCACCACGTTTGGGTGGTCGGCTTGTCGGTTTTCCAGCACCGAAAAACGTGGCTCGATTCACTTTATGAAAGTTTGTTCTTGCAGGGCCCTACGGCTCTTGAGAAAGGCTCTTGCCGGCGTTGGCTCGTAATGCGGCGCTCGTAGTCCTTGACGCAGTCCATCCAAGCCATGCCCACCGGGACGCCGCGCTGTAGGCAGTAGTACTCCCACACGGCGCCCAGGGGCAAGGTCTTCACCTCTTCGAACAAGGCCAGGCGCGAGGTGAAATCGCCGTTTTGCTCCAGGTCGCGGAGCTTAGCGGCCGGCTCCAGGAGGGCGGCCAGGAGGGCCTTGAGCATGGCGCGGATGCCGATCACCCAGGCCGCCACGCGCTGGATGCTGGCGTCGAAGTAGTCCAGCCCGATGTGGACCCGGCCCAGGTAATCGCCGCGGACCAGTTCTTCGGCCACGCCGCGCAACTCGTCGTTGAGGATCACCACGTGGTCGCTGTCCCAGCGGATGCCGCGGCTGACGTGGAACAAGACCCGCTCCACGTACAGCATCACGGAAGTGACCTTGTCGGCCACGTTTTCCGTGGGATGGAAGTGGCCCATGTCCAGGCACAACAGCTTCTTGCGGGTAATGGCATAGCCCAAGTAGAACTCGAACGAGCCAACCACGAACGTCTCCGAACCGATGCCGAAGAGCTTGGGCTCGACCGCGTCGAGGTTATAGGCGGGGTCGATCGGCGCGGCGAAGACCTCGTCCAGCGAGCGGGCCAACCGCTCGCGCGGCGCCTTGCGATCGAAGGTCACGTCCTTGCAGCCGTCGGGCACCCACACGTTGGTCACGCAAGGGCGGCCCAGCGCACGCCCGATCGCCTCGCCGATGCGGCGGCAGGCAATGCAGTGCTCGACCCAGAAACGGCGGACGCCCGCGTCCGGATGGGCCAGGGTCAGGCCGTCGGCTGCCCGGGGATGCGCGTAGCAGGTGGGATTGAAGTCGATCCCCAACCCTTTGGCTTTGGCCCAATCGATCCAGGCGGCGTAGTGGGCGGGCTCGAAGGCGTTGCGATCGACCTTCCGTCCGCCGGTTTCGGCGTACATCGAGTGCAGGTTCACGCGATGCGTGCCGGGCACCAGCCCGAGCGCCATATCGTAGTCGGCCCGCAACTCGTCGGGCGTGCGGGCCTTGCCGGGCGCTCGCTCACAGTTCGGCCTGGAAGTCGTAGGTGCCCGATTCCAGCCGCAGCACCGCCCGGCCGTCCTGCAGGCCCGAGGCTTTCACACCCGGCGACGCGGAGACCGCGCGGCCCGATTCGCGAATCGTGGCGGCGTCCTTGGCCGGCAGCAACAAAACGGCGGTGGAGTTCGGCGGTACGGTGACCGACATTCTAAGCTTCTTCCCCTGGATCGTCCAGCCGCTCGTGATCGGCCCGTAGAGCGACTCGTAGCTGGCTCGGACCCACTTCAAGCCGGCTTGCCGCGCCTGGGGAATGCCCGGGCGAATCACGAAGGACTGGAATCCGCCGTGCTCGGGATCGGGCCGAATTCCACCCAAGCCTTCCACGAACCACAGGCCGAGGTACAGATAGGAACTGTGCAGGAGCGAATTGTCGCCTTCCCACGATTCCCAGAAAGTCGTCGCCCCCTGGCGGAGCATGTTGCCCCAACCGGGAAAATCGTCCTTGCCGGCCATGGCCAGAACGAGATCGTCCCGCCCGTTCTCAACCAGGTTCTTGATGACGAAGTAACCGCCGGTGATGCCGGCGTGGATGTGACCCTTGCGGCGCACGAGGATTTCGTCTTCGAGGCGTTTCCAGACCGCGGGCCGCAGGTCCTCCGGCGGAAGATCGACCAAGAGCGCGATGGAGAGATAGGCCTGCATACCGTCGACGTAACTGTTGTCCTGCGGCCGGAAGAACTTCGCGTGGACCGCGCGGCGCACGGCCTGGGCCCGCTGGCGATACTTGGCGGCTGCCTCGTGCCGGCCGATCACGTCGGCAATGCGTGCCGCCGTTTGCAGGTTGTAGATCCAGTAGCAGTTGTTGAAGAACAAGGTCTCCGGCGTGTCGCCGTTGACTCCCTTGGCGCCGGGCCAGAGCCAATCGCCGAGGAAATCCCACTCGCCGCCCCAGCGCACGAGCATGTCGCCGGAGGACTTGCTTTCCAGGAAGGCCAGCCAGCGTTGTACGGTGGGGATGCTTTGTTCGAGGATGCGGACGTCGCCGTACTGCCGGTACATGAGCCAGGGCAGGGTGGTGCAATAGCCGGACCAGGCCGGTCCGCCGCCGCCCCAGTAGGTAGGCGCGGTGTAAGGCAAATTGCCCTCGTCGGCTATGCCTCCCGAGCCGCTCGCGCCGGCCTTGACGTTGATTCCCCAGGCGGCAGCATTGCCCTGCACGTCGCGCCAGTCCTGGGCCCACTTGGTATAAAAGGCGCCGAGATGGTAGCTGTTCAAGGCGGTTTCCGTCGTGGCGTGGGCGTCGCCGCCATAGCCCATCCGCTCGCGATGCGGGCAGTCGACCACGTAGCCGCCCAGGCTCAAGTTCTCGAACGTCCACAGCGTGGTGCCATAGAGATCATTGAGCAGCTTATTGGAACACTCGAAATCGGCGGCACGGCGGTAGTCCGTCCGCACGAGCCAGCCGCGGATGTCGGACGGGGCCGGCTTGGCCTCCAGCCCTTTGATCGTGATCCATCGCCCCACGCTGTAATTGAAACGGTTGCGGAATGTGCCCTTGCCGGAAGGCCCGAGCACGTAAGCGCTATGCAACCGATGGGTCATGCGTTGGTCGGCGAGTTCGGAGAACTGGAAATTGATCTGCCGGCCCGGCTTGCCCTGCACGTCGATTTCCACGAAACCGGTGAAGTTCACGCCCATGTCGACGCGGAACTCGCCGCCAGGCCGCGCTTCGATGGCGACCGGGCGGATCGCCTTTTGTTTGCGGTTCGGTTCGACCATTTCGGCCGAGAGCGTCAACCGCGGCGCGAAGACTTTGGCCGCCGACCATGTTCCATGGTGCCCGCAATCCGCATCGTCGAGGTCCGCATCGCACCAGTTGGGCACTTCGCGGTTGGCGTCGTAGCGTTCGCCGCCATAGTGCATGAAGTCCCACACGCCCAGCAGCGTGTTCGGACTGGCGTGCGTCCTCCACGTCGCATCGGTCGTGATGCACAGGCGGTCTGTCCCGGGCAGTTCCACCTCGGCCTGAGCCAGTACCAGCGGGCTGGCCGGCCTGTCGTCGCTCTTGTAGGGCGGAAAGATCGACCACGACGTACCGAGCCAGAGCCCGATCGCGTTCTTGCCCGGCTGAAGGTACTTGGCAATGTTGTAGGTGCAGTAGCGGGCGCGTTTCTTGTGGTTCGTCGTACAGGGGGCCAGCACGGTATCGCCGACTTTTCGGCCGTTGACGTAGACCTCGTGATAGCCGATCGAGGCCACGTACAGCATCGCCCGCACAGGCGCGGCGTCCAGCGTGAACTGCTTGCGGAACCACGGGTCGGGCAGCGTGTTATCGGGCGGCGGCCAGCCCTTTCCCCGCACGAAGACGGCGTCCGTACCGATCCACTTGGCTTTCCAATCCGCCGGATCGAGCAGGCCCATGCTCCAGCTTGCCGGTTCGCTCCAGGCCGACCACACGCCCGCCTGGTCGCGGACCCGCACCTTCCAAAAGCATTGCCCGCGTGACAGCAGCGGCTTGCCGGCATAGACGACGTGGGCCGATTCACTGGAGGCCACTTCATCGGAATCCCACCGATCGCCTTGATCCTTGCTCAGCCGCTGGAGACTGCTGCTGACGAGGAGCCGATAGGCCGTTTGGCGCAGTCCCCGGGCCGCGGAGTCCTTGGCGGTCAGCCGCCAACTCAGCCGCGGCTCTTTGACATCGATTCCCAGCGGGTCCTTCAGGTATTCGCAACGGAGATCGGCCACGTCGACCGAGGCGGCTGCGGGCGAAGACCCGGCCGTGTCGGCCGAATGTACCGGGCCGGCCAAGAGAATCAGGCCCACGGTCAGCAGGTTCAGTTTCATCGTCATTGGCAAGTCACCTTAATGTAATCAAGATTGTAATTTCAGGTCGGAGGTTGCAGTTCTCCTGCGGCTTCGGGCGCTCTGCCGTCAGCCGTGGTCAAGTACATCTCGCCCGGACCGAGCCGATCGTACCAGGTGAACTTGAGAATCACGGAACGTCACCACGAAGACGGCCAGGCAGAGGAACATCCGCGTGTATTGCTGGATAACAAGATACATGAGCATGGCGACCATGGCAATTTCCCAGACGATGCCGACGAGGACGTTGAAGGCATCGTACCAGAAACTGCGGTTCTTCTCGAAGGCGGGCATCTCCGCGCGGCACTGGCGGAGGACCGGTCCCCAGAATCCCCAAGGCCGGATGGTCGTATAGAAATGCTTGAGGAGGTCCATGCTTTCCGCGGGCGTGGCCAGACAGACCACGATCGACGCCATGCTGCTGATGGAAAACACGAGCACGAAAGAGAAGACGACCGTGGGGATCCCTGCCGGCAAGAGGTGCGCTGACAAGTAGGACATAGGCAGGAGGGATGCCGCGGTGCCGGCGATCATGCCGGCCGCGAAGCCCCAGCCGTTGAACCGCCACCAGTGCCACTTCAGCACGTTGGGCGCCACGAAGGCCGGTACCAACGACGAGGTCAGCCATATCGTGATGTCGTTGATCGACTTGGTCATGAAACCGGCGCCGATGCCCGACAGGATCACGATCACCGTCCACAGGTAGCCCATCAGCACGAGCGTCCGTTGCGGGGCCGCCGGGTTGATGTAGCGGCGGTAGATGTCGTTGACGATGTAGGCTACGCCGGAGTTAGCGGTCGAGACGAAGGTGCTCATGAAGGCGGCTATCATCGCCGCCACGAGAAGGCCCTTGCAGCCGATGGGCAGATAGTCGGCCACGACCTTGGGCAGGATCTGCTCGAAATCGGGCTTGCCGCCCATGCTGGCCAGGTCCTGCCCGAAACAGGTGATTCCCAAGACGGCGATCGCCGAAATGAGCAGGAACCGTGGCCCCAGCGAGACGATCGCCATGACCAGGTTCTCCAGGGCCGCCTCGCGGGGGCTGCGCGTGGACAAGACGTGCTGGATGGCATAGTTGGGCGTCGGGCCGGCCATGCTCACCAGCACGCCTCGGACGAAGAAGGCGCAAATCACGAGCCCAAACAGGGCATATCCATCGCCGGGAGGGGAATCGCCGTAGATCCGCTCCTGCAAGGCCGGGATGTGCCGCGACCAGTCCAGGTCGAGCCTCCAACCGAAGAACAGGTTGTCCCAACCGGCGGGGACCGCTCGGGCCAGTTGCTCGGCCGTTGTGACGCGGATGGCAATCACCGCGATGATCACCGACGCCGCCACCTTGAGCACGAGCTGGATCACGTCGTTGAGAATCACGCTATACATGCCGCCCGCCACGCAATACGTTCCGGCGACGAGCATGATCACGACCGCGTAGAAATGCGGATCGATATCCCAGGGCATGAAGGGCTTGACGAAGCGGCCAATGCCCTGGAAAGCGAGATTCAGAAACCCGACGACGCTGACCAGTGCGTAAACGACGACGCTCAGATAGGCCAGTTCCGAGCCGAGGCCCTTGCCGAAGCGGGTCCGCATCCACTCGGCCCCCGTGAGCACGTTGGAACGGCGGACCCAGGTGCCCAGGTAGACCATGCGAAAGATGACGTTGAACAGCGGCCAGATCCAGAGCAACCAGACGCCCTTGACGCCGTAAATGAAGAACATCGTCACGAACCACATCGTGCCGCTGACGTCCAGCCCGCTGGAGCCGTGGGCGATGCCGATGATCCACCAGGGCATGCTCTTGTCGGCCAGGAAGTAGGACTCCGAATTCTTCGAGGCCATGCGGGCGACCCACCAGCCGACGGCCAGCATCAGCAGCATGTAGAGGACGATGACGAGGATATCGAGAGGATGCATGCAGGCGTCTTTCGGCTAGTCGGGGCATGCCAGCAAGTGCTGGAGCATGGCCGCGAAGTTGCAGGTGGCCAACGCGCAGTACTTGTCGGCCCCGCCGTAATAGACCAGCAAGGTTCCATCGACGACCACCGCGCCGCAAGGGAAGCAAACACCCGGGTAGAAGCCGATCCTTTCGTAATCGGTCTCGGCCTGCATGATCCAGTCGCGCGTGCGGTGGCGGACGATCGATGGGTCATCGAGGTCCAGAAGCACCGCGCCCAGACGATAGATCTTGTCGGCGCCCAGCGCGTGATAGATCACGAACCAGCCGTGCGGCGTCTTGATCGGCGGCGTGTTGCAGCCCATCTTCAAGACTTCCCAGGAGGCCTGCTTGTTCTTCAGCAGCAGCTTGCCGGGAGCGTGGGCCAGGCCCATCAGGTCGTCGGCAAAGCTGATCCACGCGCAGGCCTGGTCGGTGCCGTACTGGGGGCCCACCCACTCCAGGGGACGCCGCAACATCGCAAAGCGGCCGCCGATCTTCTCCGGGAAGAGAATCACGTCGCGGTCATCCAAGAGCGGATCGGTCAGCCAGCCGGCGCGGATCCACGTCTTGAAGTCCTTGGTCATCGCCAGGCCGGTAAGCGTGGCATTGGTCTTCAGGTAATGGGGGAACTCGTCGGGCACGTCGGGCTTGACGAACCGTTGCCGGACTTCCGGCACCCAGAACTGGCCGAAGGGAAAATGCCGGGCCGCATAGGTGACGTAGAACCAGTCGCCCATCTTGATGATCCGCGGGTCCTGCAGCGTGGCGCCGTCGAAGCCCTCGACGCTCGGCCCGAGGACCGGCTGGTCGCCGGCACGCTCGAAATGGAAGCCGTCGTTGCTGCGTGCCAGCCCGAAGTAGCACTTATATTCGGGATGCGACTCCGCGGCACGGTAGAGCATGAGAAATTCGTGCTTTTGCTCGTCGAACCAGACCGCCGGATTGAAAACCGCCAGGTCTTCCCAGGGGTGCCCGCCGTGCGGAGAAAGGATCGGGTTGCCGTCATAACGCGTCAGTTTCATCGAGGAATTTCCCAGGAAAGTTGGCAGCGGACGAATCTTCTCCGCTGGATCATCTTCGCACGATTAGTTTCCGTGCAGTAATAGCCGTCTCATGGTAGCAAGGTCCTGCGTCACTTGCCAGTAGGCGCCGAACGAAAAATAACCTCGAGAGTTGGGTGGTCGGGTGGCATGCCTTCACGCGGCCGTTAGAGACTCGGCACAGTCGGGAAAAGCCCAGCCGGCCGCCGACCATGAGTACATGGTGCCCGGGCATGTTTCTTGCGAGGCTGGCACGCCCCATGTCACGCGCCGACGCCAACATGCCTACCCGCGGCCGGTTGCGATTGCCATGCTGTCGCGACTTTGTGACGGCCGCGTGAAGGCATGCCACCCGATGCAAAAATGCGGAAGCTATTTCCGGGGGGCGATTGACAACGCCTCGGACCGCAAGCAAACTTGGACTTGCTCGCGCCACGGTTGCAGGTTCCCGTGGCCGCAACAAACTTATGGACCCTGTGCATCGGAACCGGGAATGGAAGGGAGAAACCAATGACACGCAAGCTAGTTCTTCTGCTGGCAGGAATCGCGCTGGGAAGTTTCCTCATGACGGCCCAGTCTCTCGCGGCGGCAACGCTGAAGCTCTCGTTGCCCCTGGGACGCACGGCCTATCAGACCAATGAACAGATCGACCTCTGCGTCGTACGCAGCGACGCGGAGGCCCTGCCGGCAGCGGACCTGAATCTCGTGTTAAGCGCCGGCGATGGCAGCCGGATCGCGCTGGTCTTCCCCGTCGCGGCGGTGCCGGCCGGCGCAAGGGCGCGGCGGCCACTGAGCATCTGCATCTCAGCGGCTGGCTGCTGCGTCCGGGGCACTACAAGATCGCCGTCTCAGCGCATGACTCCAGCGCCTCGACCGAGATCGACATCTTCGGCCACCTCCGCCGCAGCACCTTCAAGACGATCGACTGGGGCTGCCGCATCCAGGGACCGGAGATGGCGGTCCTCGGCGAAGACGGCATGGGTTTCAACCTGCTCTACGGCGACTACCGCCTGCAAGCCAACGTGGCCAACGCGCAGGCCACGCTCCGCGGCGGGGCCGATTACATGCAGTGCTGCACCATGTCCGGGCGCACCAGATGGACCTCCGCCAGGAGTGCGACTGGTCCGACCCGTACGTGCTCAAGGGGGCCACGGCCCGCGCGGCGCAGCAGGCCTTCATGGACCGCACCAAGCCCAACGCCCTGGGCGTACACTACTACGACGAGCCGGGGCTGACCTGGGAAGGCGGGACGCCGCATACCGTGGCGGCCCAGCTCCGCGCGTTCAAGAGCGCCTTCGGCGCCGACCGCATTCCCCATACGGCCGTCCGGCCGGGCGATGCCGCGTCGATGGCCCAATGGCAGTTCTGGGGCCGCTGGAAAGAGAGCTTCCTGGAGGCAGCCTGGAAAGACGCACGCTTCGCCGTCGACCAGGTGAAGCCGGAGCTGATTTCCGTCACCCAGAGCCAGTATGCCTGGAACGGTTACACCGACGGCTACTACTTCAACGTCGTCCGCCCCTTGCCCGTCATCAGCGGGCACGGCGGCTACGACGACGGCCCGGGCAGTTATTTTTATCCGGCCTACCACCAGGAGTTCGGCCGCATGCGGCAGTTGGACAAGCCGAACTGGTACCTGCCGAACTGGGGCAACACCGCGCACGACGAGTTGTACCGGCTGGAACAGTACTTGTGCTTCATGAACAATCTGCAAGGCCTGGCGAAGTCGCCCGACCCCTCGATGAACGCCCCCTACGCTGCCGCCACGTCGCCGAGCGTCGTGGAGACGAACAAGCTGGGGTTGCGGCTGGGCACGATCTTCAACACGATGCGGCCAAGTTGTGGCGACGTGGCCGTGCTGTACTCGCTTTCGCAGTGCATCGATGCCCAGATCAAATCCGGGATGAAAGACAATTACATGGGCGGCGGGCTTACCCGCGGCCGCTTGCTGACGGTCTACTTCGCCTCCAAGATGATCCACGTCCCCTTTACTCCGGTCGTGGAGGAAGACGTGCTGGACGGATCGCTGTCGGCAGATTACAAGGCGATCGTGCTCACGAACATCGACTATCTCGACCCGCAGGTCGTCGCCGTCCTGGAGGCTTACGCAGCCGGCGGCGGCCTGATCCTCATGACCGACGACTGCCGCACGCAGATCAAGGGCGCCAAGCGGGTCGGCGCTGCCGCGCCGGACCTGACCACCGAGATCGAAAAGGTGTGGGCTGCCGGAAAGCAGAATGAATCGATGCAGATGCGGGCGGCGGGCCTGTTCTTCCGTGCGGTCAAACCGCTGGCCAACGCCTTGGAGGCAAAACTGGCCGACGCCGGGATTCGGCCGATCGTCGCCTGCAACAACCAGCAAGTAGTCGTTTCCCGCCAAGCGCAAGGCGACGTCGAATACTTCTTCGCCGTCAACGCCGCCTGGGACGAGAAGGAAGGCACCTGGCTCTCGATCAAACCGACCACCGCCACCCTCGGCTTTGCGGCTGACAGCCGGCCCATTTACGACGCTGTGCGGGGCGGCGCGGCGCCGGAGTTGAAAGGCGGGGCCACGCACGGGCTATTTCGCTTCGGCGCGGGCGAGATGCGGGCCTTGGCACGGACCTCGCGCCCGATCGGCGGCGTGCAGGTGCAAACCCCCGTGGTCGCCAGGGATTTTACGCGGGAGGCAGCGCCGATCAGTGTCTCGATCGACGCCACTCTGGCCGACACGGCTGGCGCCAAGCTGGCGGGGGCCGTGCCGATGCAGATCCGCGTGGTCGATCCGCTGGGCGGCGTCCGCTACGACTTGTACCGCGCCACGACGATGGGGACGCTTGGGCTCTCGCTGCCCTTGGCGGCGAACGATCCGCCGGGCGAGTGGACGGTGGTCGTGAAGGAGCTCTTGGACAACCACGCCGGATCCGCGCGGTTCACCTATCGGCCGGCGAAGCAGTGCGGAGCGCTGGCCGGGGCCACGCGCCGCGCGGTGTTTTTCGGTAACGACCGGGAGAATATCTTCCGCTTCATCCGCACCCATCAGGAGATCACCATCGTCAAGGGCGCCGCCGATTACTGTGGGCCCGCCGCCGATCGGCTGGCGGCGATCCTCAAGCCGTGGGGAGTCCGTTCGACCATCGTCACGGCCGCCGAGGTGAACAAGCCGCGCCGCTTGACCGCCGACGAGGCAAAGACCTGGGTCGGCCTCGACTTCGGCGCGCCGAGGCGGGCGACGGCAACCGTCCGGGCAAAGTCGGCTTCGCGCTGGCTGGCCCGGCGGTCCTTCTGGGCACCCCAGCCGACAACCCGCTGATCGAGGCAGTCCGCTCGCTGGGCTTCCTTCCCTACGCGCCCAGTGCGGACTTCCCGGGCCGGGGACGCGGCTACCTGGCCTGGCAGCGCGACGCCATCGGCCTCCAGCAGGAGTCGGTCACGCTTGTGGCCACCGACGTGGACGGCATGGTGGAAGCCGTCGGCTCGGTCTACGAGGCGGCGGCCGGCATCGACCCGATGACCCCGTGGGCGCTGCCGGCGGCCTCGGCGGTGATCCCGGCAACGACGAACCTCCAGCCACCCGAGGCAGCGGTACGCTGGCAGGTCGTCTTGCCCGATCGCGTGCTCTCGCTGGCCGTCGGCCCGGGAGGGGACATTACGGCAACCTCGTTGGACGGTTCGGCCACGGTCCTCGACAAGGCTGGCAAGGTGGTCTCGCAACGGGCCGTGAGCCAGGCCGAAGTCGCCGCGGCGAAGAAGGTGGCGGCCGTCAAGCCTGTCGTGCCCGCCGCTTTGACGGCAAAACTAGCACCCCATCGTGTGCCGAAATTCGTCGCCACGAGCTTCTGCCTTACGGCCGTGGCCTACTGGGGCGGTACGCTCCAGGTCTTCGCAGCCGACGGCACGCTGGACACGCAGCAATTGCAACCGCAGGACATCAGCGCCCTGGCCTGGTCGGGCAACATGCTTATCGTTGGCCAATCGGACGGATGCGTCCTGGCGCTGGAGACGAGCACCTCGCCACACAAACGGTAAGGGTTCGCGACAAGATGGGCGGAAGGACGAAATGAACGCGGAATCCTGGGAGTCTCTGTTGGCGCGGCACGAGGCATTCCTCCACTGCCAGCCCATCGATCGTCCCCTGCTGGGCGCGTGGGTTGGCGGCTACTACCCGGCAGAGCAATTCCCCCACGGACACGGTTCGTGGAACAGCGACCAGTTGCTCGATCCGTCGGCCGTCCGCTGCGCGGCATTTTGCGACGACTACCAGCATCTTTACAAGCTGCACCAGGAGGCGGAGGACGATTTCTTCTATGTCGGCTCGGCGTATTGGGGCATTCCCTGGCTGGAAGCGATCCTGGGGTGCCCGATCCACGTCGGCGCGACGAGTTGCTGGGCCGCACCGTGCCTCTCCGACCCGCCACCTACGCGGTCGACGCGGATCAAGCTGGCAGACAACGGTTGGTTCGATTGCCTGGTGCGCTTTACCCAGACCCTGTTGGAGTTCGCCGACGGTCGATTTCCGGTCTGCCCGCCGCTTTTGCGCGGTCCCGGCGACGCCGTGGCCGCCCTCTGCGGTTCGGAGCAGTTTATTCTGGGGGCCATGCAGGACGCTCCCTGGTTTCGACCGCTGCTGGAAGATTGTGCGGAGGTGCGGCTTGAAGTGCTGCAGCGCCTCCAGGAGTTGCTCCCGCCCTGGCACGGCACGTGTGCGGCAGGTGGTTATCCCAGCAGGCTCTGGTCGAAGCGGACCGTCTGTTACTACCAAGACGATTCTGCCGCGCTGCTGAACCCCCGGCTTTACAGCGAGTTGCTGCTCTCCGTTGCCCGGCGGACGAAGCCCGCTGCCGAGGTCCATTTCATCCACCTGCACTCGGCCTCCCTGTACATGCTGGACATGCTCCTGGCGGACGACACGTTCGCGGTGATCGAGGTCAATCTCGATCATGCCGGCTCCGGACCGCCGCTGGCGAAGTATCTGCCGGCGCTCCGTCGCGTCCAGCAGGCGGGCAGACCGCTGCTCCTATGGGGCGAGATCGATGCCCGCGACTGGACGCTTCTTCAGGGTGCGTTGCAGCCGACGGGGCTGAGCATCCAGCCCATCCTCCGCCATCCTGAGGAGATCCACCGTTACCGGTGGAATGCGGACGGTGTCGGCCGATAGGGGCAGGAGGCCGAGGATAAATTGATCGTCACTAAGGCGTTAAAATATCCGCTTTATCCGCGTAATGGTCAATTCCACAAGAGATGTCACGGTTCCACGCGCTGCCCGTAGGGTGGGACTGGGCCGCGCGAAAGTGGGTTGGTGGGGAAAAAGCTGGTATTAGCGGAACGGGCGTGTTTTATTCCATTGGTAGAAGGCTGCCACTCGTCGCGTAGCGATGGAGGATTGCGAATATGGAGCTTGTTCTTCGGCCGGTTCCGAACATCGGCAAACGATGCCTGCGCTGGCTGAAACGCCTGGCATGGTTCGTCCTGTCGTGCATTGTCTTTTATTTCTTGATCGCGCTGATCGGATTGATTCCGGTCAACAATGATTTCCAACCGACTGCGGACGGAATCGAGATCTGGCTCGTTTCCAATCCTATTCACACCGACATCGTTCTGCCGATTCACGCCGAGGCGATGGACTGGCGTGAGCACTTTCCGGAGGGCTCTTTCTCCGTTGACGCGAGGCGTGCCACGCACGTCGCCATCGGCTGGGGGAGCAAGGGGTTTTATATCAACACGCCGACCTGGGCCGATTTGCGCTTCTCGACCGTGGTCAAGGCCTTGTTCTGGCCGTCCGCTTCGTGCATGCACGCCACGTTATGCACGGCCGAAGGCATCCCGCAAGACGCCCGCTCGGTCAAAATCTCCGCCGCGCAATATCAACGCCTGGTGGAATTCGTCAACAGCGGCTTTCGCCGCCAGGCGGACGGCTCAATGATTCTCATTCCCCATGTGGCCTATGGCCCGAACGACGCCTTCTTCGAGGCCGAGGGCAGTTATCATTGCTTCAACACCTGCAACTGTTGGACGGGCCGCGCCCTGCAAGCCGGCGGCATTCGTACCGGCTGGTACACTCCCTTGCCGGGAACCGTGCTTTTGTATTTGCCCGAGCGATAAGGCAGGGGAATGTGAGATGCGGAATTAACGGCCGTGCTTCCGCTGTAGGGACGGGCGTTTACGCCAGTCCCATATCGCCCGGAACAAAAGCGGCATAAAGCCTCGTCATCCCAAGACGCCACCTTTGCGCAGGCCGGACCAGCAGGATGTCGACACGCAACGGCATCTTGCCAACGGCCACCTCCTCCTCTACCTTGAACGCGGCAGCCAACACGAAGTCGAGCATCCGCGCCAACAAGGGATGCCACCACGTGCGGGTCTTGCCCGGCTGATCGCCCCGTTCGGAAGTATCGGATTGCTGTGCGTCGGTCATGCCAATAATGTACAAGAGCGCGGCGCATGCGACCAGCGGGCCTTCCTGCGAGAATGTCGGATGTCCGGGAGCTGCGGCACTGGCCGGGTCATGCAGGCGGCAGGCGGGGTCACACTTACGTTTTCTACATTGCTTTACAAAGTAGAATGCGTAAGCTTGGCCCCGGCTCCGCTCGGAAGGGTCGCTAGACCATCTCCTGCGTTTCTTTTTTTGCGCCATCCTTCAAAACAGAGATGGCAAACTGGATATAACGTATTGCCAAACTCCTTCGGAACATCGAAGAAATTTAGTTCCCTCTCCGGCAGCCCAAGCCCGTATTTGACCGAACAGTCAGAACAGCACCAAAAAAGGAGCCCCGGCGTGCTGTCTAAGCAGGTTCCGTGGACCGGCACAATGTCTTCCGAGCTGTCTTGCCGATCGAAGTGTCCCCCAACATGCGGACAGACTAACACGCCAAGTTGGCGACCGTGTTCCTTGCAAATGACCGCTGCCATGATTAATCTCCAGATAAGCGTTTCAGGGCGACGACCCGCGAATTGAAACCGACGAAGATCAATTTGTCCACCATGTTATCTCCTTGACTGCTGACCTCATCGCCACGCATGCCAGTATAGGCGGTAGAGTTCCAGATTCAACTCACCGCCACGCCGAAGAACAAACTGCCCAACAAATAAGAATCACAGAACAATAACCATGGGTACATGGTGCCCGCGTGAGCGCATGCCAACCTGGCAAATCCACGGAAGTTATTACTCTACCCGTTCTAATCGACGGGCAGCAAATCGGCATTCAAGCGGAGGCTCTCGCCAGGCTTGACCGAGAACGCCGCCGTCTTTTGCGCCATAGCGAACTTTGCAGTCGGAACCTGTCGGATGGCGGATTTCCGCCGACAGGAGTTTTCCACTCTTCCACTCCAGGCTCACATCGAACCCCCCACGAGCCCGCAAGCCCTTAACGCAGCCGTCGCTCCAACTAACGGGCAGTGCGGGCAGCAAGTCAAGCTCGCTTGCGTGACTCTGCAGCAGCGACTCGGCCACGCCCGCCGCGAAACCGAAACTGGCGTCGGATTGGTTGGCTCCTCGGTTTTGCAGGTTCAGGGCCAGCGAATTGGCGACGAACGCCTGAATCAGGGCGGCAACCTTGTCTCCTCGCTGCAACCGCGCCCACACGCAAATGTCCCAGGCCGCAGGCCAACCTCCAAGGCTATGGCGTGTTTCCATCCATTTTTGGATTGCAGCCGCCAGGCGCGGATCATGCCGCAATGTGATGGAACTGCCAGGGTAGATGGTGAAGTTCGGCGAGCAATTATGCCCTTGATTGCCCGGCTGCCAATCTTCGATCCATTCCTGGAGATGGCCCAGGCGGTTGATCCGGTAAGGGGGAAGCCTGGTGAGGGCGGATTCCAGTTTGCCACGGAATTCCTCGTCGACGCCCAGCAGTCTGCTGGCCGCAATACAGTGCGGGAACAGCTCGCGAATGATGGCAATGTCCATGGTCGGCGCCGGAGAGAGAAAGGCCATCTGACCGTTGCTATCCAGGTATCCATGCTCGGGAGACATGGAAAAAGGCGTCACCAGCCAATGATGCTTCGGATCCTCAACCATCAGTTCCAACAAGAACTGGGCAGAACCCTTCATGATGGGGTAATATTCCTTGAGGAACTGCCGGTCGCCGGTAAACGCATAGTGCTCCCACAGATCCTGGCAAAGCCAGGCCCCTCCCACGGGCCACATGCCGAATCGGGCTGCATCGACCGGAGCGGTTCCCCGCCACAGGTCGATGTTGTGGTGCGCCACCCATCCCCCATGGCCATAGTACACCTTGGCAGTTTTGGCGCCGGTGACCGAGACGTCCTTGAGCATCTCGAACAGCGGCCGGTGGCACTCGGGCAGGTTGCAGACCTCACACGGCCAGTAATTCATCTCGGTATTGATGTTGATCGTGTACTTACTGCCCCAGGGCGGAACCACCGATTCGTTCCAGATTCCCTGGAGGTTGGCCGGCTGTCCGCCAAGGCGGCTGCTGGAGACCAGAAGGTAACGGCCGACCTGAAAGCACAAGGCTTCCAGGTTCGGGTCCGCAGCCCCCTCGTGGAGCGATTTGAGACGCTCGTCGATCGGTTTGTCGTTCTTCGAGGCATCGCCAATGCGCAGACGGACCCGGCCCATCAGCCCGCGAAAATCCGCCTCATGCCGGCGGCGCAGCGTGGCATAATCCTTGCCCCGGACAGCGACGAGCATTTCCGTGCAGGCGGTCGCGGGATCGCCGCTGATGTCGTGATAGTTCACGAAGCTGGTGGCCGCGGCGACGATGAACGTAACAGAGTTCGCTCCCCGGATATGAATGCTCGCGTCTCCGGCTGCGGACCGCCCGCCGTCGGGAATCGCCACCAGAGCGGCCCGGAAACGTTCCCCTGCGCCGTCAACCGCCGCTATCAGGCCGTCCTTGGGCAGCGGGCCTTTCCAGCATCCATCCATCACCAGTTTGCCCGGCTTTGCCACGGCACTCTCCAGATAAGCACTCTTGAATTGCGCTTGGACCGATATGCGGCCGGGCTTGTCGGCGGTGACGTGCACGACCATTACGCCGTCCGGGTAGGAGACAAACACCTCGCGGGTGAGGGTCATGTCGCCGCTGCGATAACTGATCTTCGCCACGCCCGTTTCCATGTCCAGTTCACGGCGGTAATCATCGATGCTCTCGACGCCTTCAAAGGAAAGCAAGAGATCGCCCAGGGGCTGATAGGCTTGCTGGGCCTTGGGAACGCCGAAGAAATGCGCATCGGCCATTTTTTCCGCTTCCTGGAACTTGCCCGCAAAGACCAGATCGCGGATCTGAGGAAAGTACTTGATCGCTTGGGGGTCGTCGTAGTCGTGGGGGCGGCCGGACCAAAAGGTACTTTCGTTTACGCGCAATGCGCTCTTTTTGAGTGCCGCCAAAGACCATCGCCCCCGTGAGACCGTTGCCCATGGGCATCGCATCCAGCCATTTTTCGCCCGGCCGGCGATACCACAGCACCATGTCCCGCTGCGAATTCGCTGATGCACACTGCGTCGAATCGGCCGCCAGTCCAATCGAGGCGTGCAGCAGCATCAGGGCCGTCCCAAGCAAACAGAGTACTTTCATGGTCCGTACTCTACAGCCACTTCTTCCGCTGCTCGAGGCGCACGAATGGTTCGGCGTCCGCAACGCCTTTGACCTCGAGGGCCTCGCTGTCCCACTCGACGGGTTTGCCGACGCGCATGGCGACCATCCCCACCATGGCGATCTCGGCCACGCAGGCGGCCGTATCGAAACCTTGGAAGGTCTTGCCTTCGCCCTTGCAGGCATCGAGCCATTCGCGCATGTGGTCCTTGGTCCGTGGCAGGGTCACGGGGACCGACTTGCCGGCCTCATGGTCGTGGACGCCGCGACACTTCTTGTCGCCCTTGAGCCGGATCACGCCGCCAACGCCCCAGGCGTCGGAGAACAGAATGCCCTTCTCGCCGGCAAACAGCACGCCGTTGCCCGGCACCTTGCCGTAGGTTGAGAGCAGCTCCTTGCCCAGCTCCTCCGGCGGGCCGGCCTTGCGCCCGTCGTGCCACCAGACGGCCACGGGGTCGAAGCCTTCCCGGGCGGCGAAGTCCCAGCGGAAGTCGGTGGCTGAGGGATAGCTGTCCCGCAGCGGCTCGGGGATCTTCACCGCCGCCCGCACCGGCGCACCGAGCTTCAACGCCCGCCAAGGCAGGTTCAGGCCGTGGGCGCCCATGTCGGCCAGGTGGCCGTCGCCAAAAGCCAGCCAGCGGCCCCAGTGCAGACAGCCCACGGTGCCCGGGGCGGCGAGGTAGTAGTTCTTGTAAGGCAACAGCGCTGACGGGCCGCACCAGAAGTCCCAGTTGAGCCCGGCGGGGATCGGGTCGGCGTTGGTGTCGATCGGTGCGCTGGGCGGGAAGCTGCGCGTGATCCAGCAGTGGACCTCGCGGATCTTGCCCAGCAAGCCCGCCTGAATCAGCTCCATGCTGCGGCGGAAGGTGTCGGTCGAGCCGCCTTGCGAGCCGAGTTGCGTGGCCAGTTTGCTCTGCCGGCCCAGCTCGCGAATCTCCCGTGCCTCGACGCAGCTATGGGACATCGGCTTCTCGCAGAAGACGTGCTTGCCGGCCAGCATGGCGGCCTTGCTCAGCGGCACGTGCCATCGCTGGCCTGCGGCAATGACCACCGCATCTACGGACTTCTCCGACTCGAGGAGCTTGCGGTAGTCCTCGTAGACCTTGGCTCGCTCCAGCTTGACGCCGTAGCTTTTCTTCAGGTGGGCGATCTGCCGAGTGTCGACGTTGCACATAGCCACGACCTGGTCGCCCTCCTGCAGGGCCGAGCCGAGGATCTGGCCCATCCGCCCGCCGCAGCCAAACAGGGCCAGGTTCAGCCTGCGGTTGGCTCCTTCTTCGGCCAATGCCCGCGAGGGCACGAGGCACGGCAGTGCACAGGCGCCGACGCCGGCGGCGCCAAGGGTTTTCAAGAGTGAACGCCGAGTGATCTCTATATTCTTTTGCATGTTGGGGGGCTCCCAGGAAAACGAGGGTAATTCGGACGAAGAAAGAGCGGGCAACTCCGGGCGACGCCAATCTCCCGGAACGCAAGCGATTCTAGTCCAGGGACGGACGCAGGTCAAGGAAGTGGTTCGAGGGTTCCGTACTTGGCGAGCGACCCGAAGCGTTGCCTCGGTGCCGAGGGCCGCAAAAAGTTCAGGCGGGGCCGGCGGCGGTGTTACTCGACAACGCTGCCACCGGCTGCTAAAACATTAGCAGTCCTAAAACTCGATCCCCCGACTTGCAAAGGAGAACCCCATGCGCAGCACATCACGGCGACAATTCCTAGGCACCACGGCAGCGGCGGCCGCTTCGCTCGCCCTGCACTCATCGGTCTCTGGAGCGGCCGAAAATCGCACCCTTCGCCTCGGCGTCATCGGCGTTGGCTGGTATGGCATGGTCGATGTCCGGGCGGCCTTGAAAGTGGGCGGCGTCGAGATCGCGGCCGTTTGCGACGTGGATCGCGATCACCTGAAACAAAGCGCCGACGAACTGGAGAAGTTGCAAGGCAAGCGGCCGCAGACGTTCAAGCTCTACGAGGAACTGCTCGACCTCAAGGGGCTCGACGCGGTGATTATTGCCACCCCGCCGCATTGGCACGCCCTGCAGTTCATCGCCGCCTTGCAGCACGGGCTTGACGTTTATTGCGAGAAGCCGCTGGCTTACGACATTCGCGAGGGCCAGGCCATGGTCGAGGCGGCCGCCAAGCACGGCCGCATCGTGGAGATCGGCTTCCAGCGCCGTCAGAGCAAGGTCTTCGCCGAAGTCAAGAAGTTTATCGACTCCGGCAAGGCGGGCAAGATCGTGCAGGTCGATGCCCAGATCCACTTTCCCGCCGGGCTGAAGGACCCCAAGCCACAGGACCCGCCCCCTGCGCTCGATTGGGACCTCTGGTGCGGCCCGGGGCCGAAGATCCCCTACAGCCCGCAGGTCGGCCACATCAACTGGCGATGGGAGCGCACGAGCGGGCATGGCCATCTCGTCGATTGGGGCATCCATCTGATCGACGGCTGCCGCACGGTTCTCGACTTGGCGATGCCGCGGGAGATCATTGCCGCCGGCGGGATTTATGAGCTCAAGGACAAGATCACGACCCCTGACACGCTGACCGCGCATTTCGAGTTCGAGCGTCTTCCGATCGTCTGGCGGCATCGCATCTGGGGCGCCGAAGAGTACCAGCCCGAAACCGCCAACGGCATCTTCTTCTATGGCGAAAAGGCAACCATTTTCGTCACCGATTCAAGTTGGACGGTGATTCCGCGGGGGAAATCGAAGGACGCAAGGAGTTCAACGCGGCTTCCGACCAGGGCACGGCGCATATAGACGATTTCCTCACCGCCGTCCGCAGGCGGCAGCCGCCGAAGTGCTTGCCGGACGATGCCTTCCGTTCGACCGCCACCGTCCAGCTTGCCATGATCGCCTTCGAGACGGCATTGGCCGTGCGTTGGGATTCAGACAAGCGGCAGATTCCCGGCAATCCGCCTGCCGCCAGCCTGCTGAAGCGCGAGTACCGCCAACCTTGGAAGCATCCCTACGCGGGGACGTGAGGATTCAGCCGCCACCTGACGGACTCAGTGCCGCCGCTGGCGCGATCCAGGACCAGGACGACCCGGAAGCCATCCGACAATCATTCCAAACAAAGGCAAAAGGGTCGTGGCAAAAAATAATAATTAGTCATGCGTCCCCGGAATTCGGCCCTGACCCCGACCAGACCCCGACCACCGGCTCCCCTGGATCCCGGCTCGCCTATTGGCGATTATGGGAACTGTGGGTAAAATGCGAACGTAGCACGCGGGTGACGCTTCCCGTCGCGGTTTGTACGTAGCTTGTCTACCCGGCAGCCTGGATCGCGTGAGGCCGCAATCGCATGGGGACGGCCGATCAATTGGAGGAAACGTATGCAAATAGAACGCCTCATCTTCGAAGAACTTCCGCGGGATCCGCGAAATGGATTTGGCATTCCATCCGAAGCTCACCGTTCTCGCCGGTCCCAATGGGGCGGGAAAATCGAGCATTCTCGACGCAATCGCTGGCCTGCTGGCTCGTTGCCTCAACCGAATCAACAAGAACACGGGACGCCCCGCCGCGTTTGCCGCAACCGACTGTACCTACGGCAGCAGTCAGTCACAGTGCGTGATTCACGTTCGAGCTTCCAGCAAGGGTTCCCCTTTTGTTTGGGGCGTCCGCATGGGCCCCGCGATTCCCCATCCTGATTGGGACGTGGTCGTGGACGGTAACCGCAAGCAGGGCGACGAACGTTTGGCCGCTGCTATCAGGGACAAAGCAGGGCCCGAAGAGCCGGATCCATCTCTTGAGAGTTTCGGCGAAGAGGCCCCCGCGGCCCCCGCCGCCGCTGAGTGGCAACCACACCTCCCTGTCTTTCTGCTTCTTACTCCCGACCGCGCCCTCCAGCCCGAATCAGAACGGGGTATCCCTGAGAGCCATCAGGAAGCCCTTCCTTTTGAACGGAAGTACCCGATGGCGTCGGTTTACCGGTACGCACTCGGCAGCCACAAACGATTCCATTGGCTCGTACAGTGGTTCAAGGATCGCGAGGAAATCGAAGTCCGCGGTTTGCGGAACATCTCCCACAATATGCTGCACAAGCTGCGGCTTGAAGGCCAATTGCCGGAAGGCATCGACCCTCAGCTTGAAGCCGTTCGCGCCGGCATTGAGAAGTTCACCGGTCTAAGGAGCCCTCGGTTCCATGGCGATCCGTTGCGGTTCGTCGCCAGCAAGGGAGACGCGTTGCTGCCGATTACATCCTTCTCCGAGGGCGAGAAGGTCATGTTCGCCGTGGTCGGGGACCTGGCTCGGCGTCTGGCCATTGCCAATCCGAAGCTCCGACTGCCGCTGGAAGGCGAAGGGGTCGTAATGATTGACGAGATCGAGCTGCATCTGCACCCGAGTTGGCAGCGAGCGGTCATCCCGCGTCTTATCGAGACGTTCCCGAACATTCAGTTCATCATAACAACCCATTCGCCGCAGGTGTTGGGCGAGATCCATTCGGAGAATATCGTGCTGCTGGAGGAAACAGGCCCGGGGGGTATACTGGACCGGCGATTCTCCCAGGAGGTCCATGGCATGACGTTCCAGCCATATCCTGGAAGCCGTCATGGAAACGCCGGAGAGACCTCGGGCAATCGCGGAAGCCGTCCGAGAAGCCTTTGTGGCGATCGAAAGGAACGATCTTGCCAAGGCCAAGACGGTATTGGCGGATTTATATGCAGACGCCAAAGACATCCCCGAACTGGAGCGCATTGGCATGCGCATTCGGCGCAAGGAGGCCACTGGAAAATGAGGCACATCCAAAAGGCGCCGGAGCCATCGAACCTCGCGCATTGGAAGCGCCATGGAGATGAAGGCTGGGACCCCGGATGGAGTGACTTTGACGGGAAACCCATCAAGCAAGTGGTCAAACAGGCGCTCCTGGCCGAACAAGGCTACCTTTGCTGTTACTGCGAAACCCGCGTGGATGAGGCCCACGGCCACATCGAGCACATCGAGGCGCGACACCAACGTCCGGAGCTGGCTCTGAGTTACGGAAACATGCTGTACTGCTGCCCGGAAACTCCCAAAGGCCGGCCGACGACGTGCGGGCATGCGAGGAAGCCCGATGATCCGGTCCCCGTCTCGCCCCTGGAAGCCGATTGCGAGTGGAGGTTTCGCTACACGGCCACGGGGGACATGTTTCCTCGCGATGAGAACGACCGCGCCGCGGCCGATACCGTTCGAATACTGAATCTCAACGAGCCGACGCTGAGGCGTCGGCGGGCGGAAGTCTATCGCGAGGTGGTGGATTCCCAAGGCGCCGTTTCAGCGGAAGAATTCCGTCGCTGGATTGAAATCGAGCTTCAGCGCGACGAGAAAGGATGGCTGACTCCCTTCTGGGCAACGAAACGGTACGTCGCTGACACGGTCGAATAGGCACCCCAGTGGCGTCGGGGGCGTCGGCGCGGGGCGTCGGACCCCGACGCCCCCGCCCCGACCTATTGAATTACGAACGCGAAGTCGTTCTAATGGTTCATGTCCATTCCAACACTGCGGGAGGGTGGCGACTATGAGTTATCGATCTGAGACTATTTGCACCGCCATATGCCGCATAAACCGGCAGTATTTCCTTCCTGCGATTCAAAGGGAATTTGTCTGGAAACCAGAACAAATCCTGCGGTTGTTCGACTCCATCATGCGGGGCTATCCGATTAGCTCCTTCCTTTTCTGGGAGTTGAACGCGGACAACCGCGATAAATGGGATGTCTATAAATTCCTGGAAAAATCGCAATACGGCGGCGCAATTCACAACGAAGTTGCTAACACGGACGGAGTGCCCACCCTGACCCTGGTGCTTGATGGTCAGCAGCGCCTCACCGCATTGATGATCGGCCTTCGTGGAATGTACCTGTCGAAAAAAAAGTACAAGCGATGGGATAATCCCGATGCCTGGAGCTGCCAGCAGCTTCACCTGGACTTGCTGGCCGAACCGCGGCAAGACGAGGACGGTGGTGCTGAGGCAGGCCTGTACTACAGGTTTGAGTTCATGGAAGATCCGCGAGAGCCGGATGCGGAGCACTACTGGTTCCGCGTCGGGCGAATACTAGACTTTGACGAGCGAGCGAAGTTTGAGGCTTTTTGGGACAGGGAAGATGATCGCTTGTCTGACATCGGTTTGGGCAAGACGGACCGCCGCGTTTTTGAACGCAACCTGAAACGTCTCTACGAATCGGTGCATACCGAGGAGGTTATTGCCTACTATTCCGAAAAAGACCAGGACTATGATCGTGTTCTGGATATTTTCGTCCGAGCAAACGATGGCGGGACGAAGCTGAGCAAGTCAGACCTCTTGCTGTCGATGGTCACGGCAAACTGGGACGACATGAACGCTCGCGACGAGATTTTCGGTTTTGTCGACCGAATCAATACTCAGCTTACCCGTCGAAACGTGTTCGACAAAGACGTAGCCATTCACAGGCTCACAGTCACAGTTATAGTAGCCGTATGACGGGGTGATAAACGGACGACTGTAACGAGCCAGCCCCGGCATTTTGGAGATCCTGGGTTTGCAGGGATTCTCGGGGCACGGCCACCTCTTGATCTTGTTCGGATCGCGTGAGGTTGGTATCGTACCGCCCCATGATCCTGTCAAGAACTAGCCCGGGTTCTGAAAGCAAGTCGCTGGCGCGTCGCCTTGCCGCGATGGAGGAGAAACTGGCTGCGGCGGAAGCAAAGCTGGCTGCGGCATCCGCTCGGCTTGGGCTGCTGGAAGAAGAGAACGTACGTCTGCAGCAGGAAAACGAGCAACTCAAACGCCGGTTGGCGGCGGCCCGCAAGAACTCGTCCACTTCCTCTAAGCCGCCTTCCAGTGATATCGTCAAGCCGCCCAAGCCTCCGCGCAAGGACGGTAAAAAACGCAATCGTGGCGGACAGCCGGGCCATGAACAACACCTGCGGACGCCGTTTCCCGACGAGGCCATCGATAACCTCGTGACCTATACGCTCGATTGTTGCCCCGATTGCGGCGGCTCACTCCGCCCTTCCCCGTATGCGGCCGAGGTGCAACAGGAGGTGGAAATCGTCGCCACCCCGACCATCGTCAGCGAACACCAAGCGTTGGCTTATTGGTGCAATCGCTGTGGGAAACTCCATGCAGCGTCCCTGCCCGAAGCGGTGCGGAAGGCGGGCCTTTTAGGCCCACGAATGACGGCCCTGGTGGCCTTCATGAAGGGTGTCTGCCACGCCTCCTTCTCCACCATCCGGAAGTTCCTTCGCGACGTGGTGCGGGTGAACGTCTCCCGCGGCTACTTGGCCAAGTTGATCGACAAGGTGAGCGAGGCGTTGGCCCCCTCCTATGCGGAGTTGTTCGTGCGGCTGCCCGACGAGGCCGTGCTGAACATCGATGAGACGGGGCATAAGGAAAACGGCGAAAGATTCTGGACTTGGTGCTTCCGCGCGCGCTCTACACGTTGTTCCGTATCGACAAGTCGCGTGGCTCGAAGGTGCTGGTGGAGGTGTTGGGCGAGGAGTTCAACGGCGTGTTGGGCTGCGATTATTTCAGCGCCTACCGCAAGTACATGCGAGAGTTCGGCGTGCTGGTTCAGTTCTGCATGGCCCATCTGATCCGCGATGTGAAATTCCTGCTGACTCTGCCCCGCCGTGAGGACCAGGCTTATGGCCAACGGTTGCGCAACGCGCTGCGCGGCCTGTTTGCCGTAATCCACGGCCGCGGAACAATGACTGCGGCGGGCTTTCAGCAGGCATTGGCTGCCGCTCGTCAACACGTGTTGAGGACAGCCCTGACCGGCGTGCCGGACACGAAACATGCCCGTAACATGGCCAAACGCTTCCGCGAACACGGGGAAGCCTATTTCCGCTTCATTACGACACCCGGCATCGCCCCAACCAACAATCTGGCGGAACAAGCGATGCGTTTTGTGGTGATCGACCGGCACATCACCCAAGGAACACGCAGCGAGAAAGGGCGCCGATGGTGCGAACGGATCTGGACAGCAATTGCCACCTGTGCCCAACAGGGTTGCGCGGTGTTTCAGTTCTTGCTTGACTCTGTCCAAGCCTATCTCTCCGGTACTTCGCCGCCTTCGCTCCTGCCGTCCGGCCCCTGACGGCGCTCTCACCGCTTAACTTCCTCTATCATGTCAGTGGCCATTTGACCACGCTCTGTCACTACGTGAATCGCTACACAAAGACTTCATCATGAAGTCCTGTCTTGTGCTCACGGACCTGCCTGTCGCGTACAAAGTCCAGAATTTTAACGTCACAAATCTGACCACTATCCGAACGAACTGGCAAGCGATCCGAAAGGCCGTCGAACGCGGGGTGGACCTCGTCAACTCCTTTGGTATCGACCGCGACAATCTGACCAGCGCGAATGCTCTTATTCCTATCATTTACTACCTGTTCAAGAATCCCAAAACGACCCTACGGGGCTCAACACGGTTTGATGCCCGGAATGCGGAGCGAATCCGCCATTGGCTCATCATTGCGCTCCTGAAAGGTGCGTTTGGACGAGCCTCGGATAGCCTGTTGCGGGAAATCCGCGCCGACATTGCTGCACTGCAAAACCCCGGTGCCGACTTTCCCGTGGAAAAGATTAATGAGACGATTGGAAAAACTGGATTGGCTATCGCCGTTGACGACTATGCAATCGACGATGTGCTAAGCCTGACGTATGGCGGCCAGCAGACGTTTCTTGGCCTCTCCCTGCTGTATGACGATGCGGCGTGGGGGACGATGCAATTTCACCAAGACCACCTTTTTGCAAGCAACCTGTTTAAGGTAAAGGAATTGGCACCGTTGAACCGGCTCGGCTGGCTTAACCAAAAGGACCGGCTGGGAAATCTCTGCTTGTTGCTGGCCTCCGAGAACATCGGGAAGCAAGATATGCCGCTGGCGGATTGGCTGGCGTCGCGCGAGCCTGGCTTTCTCAAGCGACATCTGATTCCTGGAAAGAAGGAATTGTGGACGTTGGACCGATTCCCAGAATTCCTCGTGGCACGCGAGGAACTGATCCGACACCGCCTGAAGGCGATTTTTGGCGATAACGCGCCGGCTACGTAGCCTTTGGAATGCTGGAGTGCGGGCCGCAACTGCGGGCGACAGACAATGCCTGTTAGCCAGCGGGCGTATGCCGATTTGAAAAACTAGTACTTGGTCGAACCGAACGGAGATGCAAATGGTGCTTGCTTCCACAGACTGCATGGCAACGCTAAGCGCTTGGTCTGCCTTCATCACCGCGATTGTGGCGTTTGTCGCTTTGCTCATTGCGTGGTGCCAAATTGGAACCAGCAATTCAATGAGAACGACGGAATTGATCGCCGAGACCTATAGGGCGTTCGTCCAGTCTGATGACATGATGGATTTCTTTTCTAAGATTTGGAACGGAGACCAAATAGATTGGAAGGGCAATCCGGCTCATGACCGGCTCTTGAATAGATCCTTGACTCTCTTTGACACACTGAGCTATTTGGAAACTCAGGGCTTATTACGTCGCAACGCGACGGCTTGGGAGTACGTCGCGAGCGAGATTCAATACTTTGCTGCTAATGATAGCGTTTGGGAGTACATTGATAAGCGTGTTCAAGATGGTAGACATAGATACCCCGATCGAATCATTGCGTTTACTGGTTTTCCTGCCCTACTCGGCAAGGTTCCAAAGCCTTTTCGCGCAAAGGACTTCCCCTGTGTTCCCAAGAAGTACGAGACGCTTTACAACCAGCTAAAATAGGGCCGGCTGGGCAGGGTCAGGCTGGGCAGGGTCAGACCCAAGAAATTTACCTCTTTGCTTTGAGTTAAGTTTTAAGGTCTGCTCTCACGAGCCTGCTCTCACGCTGCCCCGGCCGCCCGCTCTCCGTCTTTCGGTCCTCCGCCGGCGCTGATTCTGGACAAAATCGGCAGATGGCCGCACCGCAACCGGAGAACCTGAGTACTGTGCTTTCGCGGTTCGGCGCGATAGGATGATCGGATCGCCGTCCAAGCCAATATTCAGGAGGTCGTATGAGATTGCGTCGCGCGGAGCGTTTCCCATTTGGCCCAGAAAGTTAGGGTTGGGCACAAAATATCGATTTGTCTCTTGAGGTTACGTCTTGAGCTGCCCTCTCGTTTGCCCCAAAGGAACGATGCTTTATGACGCTTGATTGGCGGGATACGCTAAGAACACTGCTTACCCAGTTTGAGGCCCGTGCCGCAAAGTCGTCCGGTCTCCACCACCTTTTGGTAGAGGTCGCTGATGGGGAACGTGGCAAATTCTGGGGGCCCAATTGGTTTGCGCCTTTCAGTGGCAATGTCCGAGTCGTCGATGGAAAACCAAACTACCAGAAATGGGATTGTTCGGCCTCTCGCGGTCTGCCCGGTATTAGCCCCGGTTTTCGAGAGGCACAATCGCACGAGACTTTCGATGAGGGGGATGACCGCCAAGCTGGCCGCCCGCTACGAGTCGCTTTACCAGCGGGCCCTGCGGGAGGGGAGACGCGAAGATGGGGAGTGGGAGCAATCCGCCCTCACCCCCGGCCCCACTCCCGAGTGGGAGAGGGGAGCAGCAATTCGTGAAGCGAACCACCAAAAACGCTGAGCGCACTTCCGACTTTCGGAAAATCCTTTCGGCGGCAAGGAACGCGCAGCATTCCTCGGGAAAGGGCAGGCCCGGCCGGCCGCGGGCGATCGGAATTTCCGGAAATCCGGAATGCTGAACTGTACAAAATCGCCGGCCAAAACGTACTTATAGGGCGAAGGATGATGAGGGATGAGGGATGAGGGATGAACGATGAACGATGAAGGATGAAGGATGAAGGATGAAGGATGAAGGATGAAGGCGCAAGACGCGGAGACGCGGAGACGCGGGGATGGGAGCAGTCCTCAAGGCTGGAAACTGCCCTCACCCCGACCACGACCATGACTACATGGCGCCCGACGTGGTGCCCGCCCTCTCCCGAGTACGGGCGAGGGGAGAAGGGGAGGAGGGAGAAAGGAAAGGCATTCGATTTTGGATCACAACGTGCTGGACCACACGAGAGAGATCGACCCTGCTGAATCGCATGATGGAAAAGCACTTGCGACGATTTTGCCGGACCGGGAGAAACAGCGGGAATTATTCGAGAACCTATCCGAGAAGCGGACCGGGCTCGACTGCCTGGAGCGCCCACCCGGGGTTCCCGGGCAATAATCGGAGTTCGGTAATAACTGTGGATAGTAAGGGAGTACCAGCGCAGAGGCCATGCGAAAAGTTTGCCCGATTATTTGCTTGGCGCATGGCCCCGCGTGTAGGGGATCGAATCGCGATTTTCGGCCAAAACCTGCACCCCCAATTTGGCAAAGACGGCCCATGACTTT
>CAVRDP010000028.1:0-185099 GCA_963719885.1 uncultured Planctomycetia bacterium
GAACGGGGTCCACCTCACATGTTGCATACGGATCATCTGGCAAAGCCGTAAAGGTGGAGGTCGAGATGTTGTAGAGAAACCCGTGGTCGGCGGGAGGGCTGTTCGGCAGCAACTCGCAGGCCGCTTTATGCAGCCGTAGCATGCTGTGCATCTTTGCCATATAGACGCGACTGTTCTGTCGTAACACGGTAGGTGATGAACTGATCCCAGAGGTCGTTGAGGTAGATGGCTCGCAGCGAGAGGATTGCTTGAGCCCCTTCCAACTCCCAACGCATCCCGGCGCGCTCCATGCGGTCCTTCACCAGGTGCTTGCAGGCGCCTTCCGCCACGCCACTGGCAATCGGGTAGCCTGCCGCCAAGTATTCGTCATAGCGCATGTGTTCCTGGTTGTTTTCATAGTACGTAATCGCGGACTCCACGGTGGTCTTGTTCGCCCCCTTCAGCTTGTAGGCCTTCACCAAGGGACGGAGGTTGCGCAGCACGTAACCGACCTTGCCTTGCAGCAGCATGCGCAGATGATGCGTCACGAATTCTCCCGCCTCCGCACTCTCCTCCGCATACAGGCAATGGGCCACCTCCCAGAGCCGTTTCAACGCGTGGAACAGGTCCAGAATCCATATGGCCTCGGGAAACCATTCTGCCGCCAACTTCCACAACTGGCGTTCCCCATCCATGACACAGATGCACGGCTTCTTGTTTGCCGGGTCCCGCCGACAACACTCCATAAGAATCTCGAAGAACAACATCGGTGCGGCGGCCAACACCTCCCCTTCCTTAAACCGGGTCATCTCTGCCCACACATGCTTGTGTTGCGGTTCGGGCCGCTCCCGGGCACGCTTTCGCCGACGCACCTCGTCGATCACGTCTTCGGCAGTACGAGGGAAGCGGGCTTGGGTGTAAACCGATCCCACATACGCCATCTGTTTTTTCCCGGGGCGCTCCCCGCTGCTTTTCTCTTGCCCCGCCAAACGCTCGACCGGAGGCGAAGAAGGCGCCTCTTCCTCGACAGCCGTGATTCCTGCCGTTTCCGCGCCTGCGGCATTTCCTCCCTTTTCTCCCACCCCAGCTTCAGACTCTGCTCGCAACCGCGCCGCCAACGTCCGCCGCATGGGCACACCCTTGCCATCGGCCGTTATCACCAGCAGTTCCTCCTCTTCTTCGGCAGGAGGAACCGCTTCGCCGCGAAAGTCGTCCACGTACTGCGACATCTCGCGACTCATGTGCTCCGCCGTGCGAACACTCACCGTGGTCCCCAACCAGGCACGGAGCGACTCCACCGATCCCCCAAAGGCGTCCTGGATGCACAACCGCTGCAACCAGTCCTCCAGAACATAGGAATTCTCTCCAGCGGGCAATCCCAAGGTCGCGTCCAGGGGCGACCATCCAATCGCTTGGCCTTCCCGAGTCCCGTAGACTCGGCGGCCGATCAGCAATTCCCCGAAAATCGACAAGTACCGCTTCTCATGCGGCTCGGGCAGGCGCGCGCAACGTCTCCCCTTCCCGTTCTACGGTCTCTCCCCGATCCCCATCCCCATGGGCCTCCACGAAGGACCGTAAAAACTCCAGGCACATGGTCATAGCTCGCGGAAACATCCCGCGTTCCACTTCGTCGAGGCGTCGCCCTTCGCTCAGCGCTTGCTTCAAAAACTCGTGCATCCGCTCAAATTGCTCTTGGGCCTTGAAAATATCCAGTTCTTTTGTTGAAATCATAGTTGGACCTCTGCTAGCAGAATTTGTGGAAACATGAATTACTCACCTGTTAGCATGAGGTCTTTTTCTTCTGCTATCAAGCCCTCCTCCCCCGCCGTAAGTCCTTGTCCTACAATGCTCTTAGCGCTAGAGGAAGGCGAGTCACTGCCGGCTGTTCATATAGTTCCCGACGACATAATTGCCATCGATGCCTGTAGCCACCGTGTTCCAACCCACGGGGAAGTCTAGCGTTATGACTGCTTGGGCGACGGCAGCACCAGACCAAAAGCCAAGTCCGAGCATGACCAACGCCAGTTTTCCAAATCTCGTCAATCGTTCCATAAACCTGCTCCTCGAAGCAATCTGGCCCGACTAATCATCCTACGGCATTTGAAAAACGTTTACAAGAATGATCCCCGTGGATTTATGGTGTCTGCACCCTAACAAGGTGGAGTCGGCTGGCCAGGGCCGGCCGCAGTTTGCCCCAACAGCGGCCCTGGGGCAGCCTTGGGGGCTACCCTGGGCAAGGTGGCCTGGGTGCCGCCGGCCGTTGTTGTCCCACTCAGATGAGAACAGGCTGGACTTCCTGCCACAACCGGCCATCCTCAAGCCCGATCACAGCCGCCTCATAGTCGGGAAGCGACCGCAACGCGGCCAGGCGATGCGCCCGCCAAGCTGCCGAAATAGACCGTCCCTGGTTTGGCCCATGCAAAGAGGATTACCGCGGCGGATGATCAGCAGCCCGCCGGCTACCGCTACAGGCCCAGGGTCAGAACGATTTAACAAATCGTTCTGCTCCTTTTTCTGCTCCCACCGCCGCGGGGCCAGGTGGCGGCGTGGGGCTTGTGCCGGTCACGGCGTATAGTGGCCGAACATCGCCCCATCGGCACCGCCGCCGCCTTTTTGCGCCCCCGCCTTCTTCGTCTCCGCCGCGCCGCCAATCGGCAGTTGAAACGACGCGCGGCGCGCACGAGACCTGCCATCAGAGGGAGACTTTTCGCGTCGTTTTGCCGTTCAAATCTCCGGCAATCCGCTCTTTTTCTCGCATTGCTCTAACCTCGCGGCAGGCAACGCCTTACGGCGCCGCGCGGCGCTCTGCCGAGGCCATTGCAGAGCGACCTCAACTGTATCAAATCGCCGGCTAATTCGTATTATTCCGTAACTACCGAGGAGAACACGCAGTCATGAGAGAACCCAATTCACGTTTGGCCCAGGCCCGGGAGCGGAAGGAAGCCTTCCTGCCGGAGATCGCGCGGCTCTCGCTGCAGGGCCATACCAGCCGGGAGGTCGGCGAAAAGGTCGGCATACCCAAGACGAACGTCCTCCGCTGGCGGAATTCGCTGCGGCGGGAATGTGTCTCGCGATCCGTCAAGGAGACCATGGAAATGATCGACAAACTGAACGAGCGCTTCGATACGATCTACCGCAAGGCGCTGGAGGGCCTGGACCGCTCGCGGGCCGACGAGGAAATACGCACGATCACCGACTGCGCCGGCGACGATTCGAAAAACAAACGGTCCCTCCGCACCAAGACCCGGGACGGCAACCCCGCCTGGCTGACCCGCGCCCAGGCCGCCCTGGATGCGACCGCCAAGCTGCTGAAGGAGGGGCGTGGCAAGGGCAAGAGCGACAAGCACCCACGACTACTCGGCGATCGTCTTCCTGGGCGTGGGCAAGGACAAACTGCTGTACGTGGACGCGATCTTGGACCACATCGTGCTGGACCAACTCGTCCGCAAGACGCTGCGGTTCTGCGAGGAGAAAAAGCCTGATTTCGTGGGCATCGAGGCCGAACAGTTCCAGGATGAGAAATGACCCCGATTTTGGACCACACCGTGCCGGACCACGCGGAAGGCGTCCACCCCATGTAAGTGCTGCATGGAAAAGCACTTACGAATATTTTTCCGGACCAGGAAAACCGTCCGGTTTACGGTCGACTTGTTCTTTGAAAATTCGGTGCTGCGACGCGCAAGCCAAAGCGCGTTGCGCGGTCCGGGGCGGACTCGCCATCCGCCCCGGCTAAGGTATACTCATCGCGCTGTGCGGCGCAATGGCCGAAGGCCCGGCGCACTTTGCTTTCCCGAGGCATGTCTTATTGTCCCCCCGTCACGCCGCACCGCCGTTGACCGGCTGGCCGGGGTCGCAAGCATCGTCTGACGGCTATTGATTCGCTGGTCGATTGACTCGCAAGAGTTGGCCGGCAAGCTGGCCGCACCGCCCAATTGCGGCCGCGATTCGCGCCGCCAGCGCGGCAAAATCGGGATCAATCGCGCCACCGGTCACGCCTCTTCGTTCGCTTTGATCTGCTCATCGATTTCGTTTCGATGCAGCCGCACATAGGCCCAGGCGTTCGCAAGATCCTCGGCCCGCAGGGTAGGATACGCGCGCAGAAGCTCCGCCTCGCCAACGCCCAACCGCCGTCCCTGTTCCAGGACCCAAACGGGGATCCGGGTGCGGACGATGCACGGCTCGCCGCCGCAAACGCCGGGAACGCTTTCAATTCCGGGAAAGGCGTCACCCAAGTCGCGAGCGACCCATTGCAAAACCTGCGCCTTTTCCGCCCGGGTCATGCCGGCCAGAATACGTTCTGCTTCGATGAGAGAATCCGTCATAACGCGAACTCACAATCTTTACGGCAGTTCTTCGATCGTGATCTTCCTGTACCAGGCCTCGCTTGGCCCGCCGCCGTGAATTTGCAGACCAATGATGCCGTTTTGCGGCAGCTTTTCGTCCTTCTCGGTGAAGTCCACAGTTTGTACCCCATTGAGATACAAACGGATCCGCCGCCCCTCGCAACGGATCTCGTACTGGTTCCAGTCCGTGGGCTTGAGCGCGCCCATGATCACCGCGCGAGCCGGCCTGACGAGCACCCGATTGCGGCGTGATTCGTCGTACAGGCATCCCCAATACCCGCCGTCGGGGTCCGCGCTCATGTCGGCCTGGTAACCGGAGACTTCGAAATTGTTGGGCACGCGCTGCGAGCGGATCTGAATGCCGCCGTTGGCCGGGCCGATCAGCTTGCACTCGGCGCGAAGGATGAAGTTCGCGTACGATGCCCGCGTGCAGAGGAAGTCGTTGTGCGGCACGGGGGCTTTCATGCTCCCGCCGACGATCGCCCCGTCCTCGATACGGAACGTCTTCTTCGTGTCGCCCTCCCAGCCGTCGAAGGTGCGGCCGTCGAAGAGCGGACGAGACTTGGCTTTCGTTTCGCCGCCAAGCAGGCCTTTGGGCAGTAAGATCGTGGCCGCCGCTCCGCCCGCCAGGACCGCGGCATGGCCCAAAAACTCGCGACGGGTACTAGGGTAATGGCCGTTGAAATGGATGTTCATGGATGCTCCTCGGTTTTCTGTAGGTGATAGTCGCCTTTCGCTCCGCGAAATAACGCCACTTTCGCGGAGCGAAAGGCAACACTAGGGAATCATAGGACCCAGGGGGCCCGCACGCGCGGCAGCGCAGCCCGTTGGCTTCGTCGTCGCCGACAAACTCTTCCTTGACCGGATCGAACTTGAGCTTCCGCTTGAGGATCCAGGAGAGCGCGGCGGCGTGGCAGGCGATGTGCGAATGGCGCATGACCTGGGAGTTGGCCGCCGGCTTGCCGCGGGACCTGACGCAGTCGAGGAAGTTCCGCGTGTGCGAGGCGACGTCGAGGCCGTTCTGCCGCTTGCTTGCGGCCTTGAGAACCTCCGCCTTGAGCGATGCCGGTTGGACCTCAATGCCGCCGTTGTCGCCGGTCTCCACCCAGCCTTCTTCGCCCACGAAACGCACCGGGCAAGTGCCCAGCGACTGGACCCAGCCGGGGCGCTGGCCGAAGGGGGTTTCCAGGCAGTCGATCACGAGTTTCACGCCGTTGGCATAGCGGGCGTTGATCGTCTTGCCGGTCGGTTCGTACTCGATGGGCATCGTGTCGTCAGCGGCGTTGGCCCACTGGCAGAGGTCCACGGTGTGCGCCTCCCCAGTCCAAGAGCCGGGCGCCGGAATCAAAGTCCCAGTAGCCGCGCCAACCTCCGCCGACATAGACATGGTTATAGGGCCGCCAGGGAGCCGGCCCCAGCCAGAGGTCCCAATCGACCACGTCACGGGGCGGGGTGGGTTCGCCGGGCAGCCAGGTCGTTTCGATCGAGGGCGTATAGACCGAGGCGACCAGCGTGTGGATTTTCCCCAGCTTTCCGCTCTGCGCCAAGCGGATCGCCGCCTGAAAATTTGCCACGCTCCGCCGCTGGGTGCCGGCCTGGAAGACCCGCTTGGTCTGCCGGATCGTCTCATCCAGGGCCTGGCACAGCCCGATGGTCAGGCCGCAGGGCTTCTCGCTGTAGACGTCCTTGCCGGCCTTTGCTGCGAGCATCGACGCCAGCGCGTGCCAGCGGTCGCCCGTGCCGATCATCACCGCGTCGATGTCGGGCCGGGCCAATAATTCGCGGAAGTCGCGGTAGAGCGCGCAATCCTTGTTGCCGTAGTGCTGATCGACGAGCCTTTTGGCGGCATCGCGACGGCTGGCTTGCACGTCGCATAGGGCCACGCAGCGGACATCGGTCTTGGGCAGCACGCCACCCAAATCGTAGGTCATGCGAGGCCCGATTCCGATCACTCCCAAGGTGATTCGCTGGCTGGGAGCCATCGCGCCGTCGCGGCCCAGGGCCCGTGCGGGGATGATCGCCGGCAACGCCGCGGCGCCGGCCACGGCCATCGATTGTTTGAGGAACTCGCGGCGCGAATTCGGCCGCGCAGGGGTATCGTCGGGTTTCATGAAAGCACCTTCGGGGTTTTGGGGTATTTCCGCGTTTTAGTTTAACATGGGAACTTTTCGAATGCCACTGGGCGGGAAAATTGGTATACTGGTTACTCTTCAGCGGAATGGAGTAAACCGCGGATTTCGCGGAGAACGCGGATGTTTCGGATGAGTTCAAATCTTGGTGCAAGCATCGTTTTATCCGGGGTATCTGCGTAATCCGCGGTTCATTACTTCAGACGGCTAAACACCAGGCATCTTGGAAGATTAGTCAACTCATGGATTCGGAAACCGCACGCTGGTTGATCGCCGCCTGGTTCCTTTTCGCAGGCGGGGCGGTGGGCAGTTTCTTGAACGTGCTCGTCTATCGCTTGCCGGCCGGCATGAACATCGCCTGGCCCGGCTCGCACTGCCCGCGATGCAAGCATTCTATCCGGCCCTATGACAATGTTCCCGTGCTGGCATGGTTCTGGCTGCGGGGTCAGTGCCGCGATTGCCGTCAACGGATCTCATTCCGCTATCCGCTGATCGAAGCCGTTACGGCCGGGCTGTTCGTCTTGCTGCTGGTAGTGGAGGTGTTCCACGGCGGACGTAATCTGCCCGTTCGAATTCCGCCGGTGTCCCAAGGAGAACTCCGGCAGCAACCAGCAACTTGGCACCACGAGAATCTGCCTGTTCGAATTCCGCCTGTGCCGGAAGGGCCGCGCCCCTATCCGCTGACGCAAGCCCTGGGCTTATGCCTGTTCCATCTGGGCCTGCTTTGCACGCTCATTCCCGCCGGGTTGATTCGCTGGGACGGCAAGCGGCCGCCGCGCGGGTTGTTTGTCCCGCTCTTGTTGGTGGGCCTCGTCGCGCCGTCGATCTGGCCCTGGCTGCATCCCCTACCGGCCGGGCCGGGCACCATGTACCCATGGTCGGTGGCGGGAACTCCCTGGGGCGGCATGATCGATGGCCTGTTGGGCCTCGGGACTGCCCTCGTCCTGGGCCGGCTTGCCGAGTGGTTGGGTAAACGTTTCTCTCCACTGGGCAGGCCCGGAAGTCAAATCCTGGGCGAGGCCCTGGTCATCGGCGTCGTGCTGGGGTGGCAGGCCGTCTTGGTGCTCGCGCCGGCGGCTCTGTTGTTGGAAGAACTGTCACGCATCGCGGCGATCCGCTGGACGTGGTTGCGCCGCTGCGTGGCCGGGGTCTGGATCGTTCCGCTGACATTGTTCTGGATCCTGAATTGGGCCCGCCTTGCGGAATGGCTGCGAATTTACGGTACATGAAGCAGCCAAGATCGGCGTGCTATTATTGATGAGGACTACCTAGGGTGGGACCAGATCCGGGGTACCCGGTACTCCGGGTCGGCGAGCGCCGGCCCACCATGATCGAGAATGACAATTGTAATGGTGGGCCGGCGCTCGCTACGCAAGCTTGTCCCACCCTACACCCTACGCCTCTGGAGAATACTTCCTGTGACTCAACTCAGCGATCCGCGAGACAGCCTGAACAAGATCACCCAATCGCCCAGTTATCGATTGGCCTACGAGGATCTCGATTTCCTGAACAGCCCCCGGCTGCGGGCGGCGCGGATGGAACTGGAAGTCCTCAAGACGGAACTGACGCTGGAAGATTACCACATCCAGAATACGATCGTGGTTTTCGGCAGCACGCGGATCGTGGAACCGGCCGAGGCCCATCGCCGGCTGGAGGAGGCCCAGCGGCGTTTGGCGGACCAGCCCAGCAATGCTCTATTCCAACGGGCCGTGGCCCAGGCCGAGCGGATCGTGGCCAAGAGCGGCTATTACGACGCGGCCCGGGAGTTCGCCCGGCTGGTATCGCAAAACGGCCACGCCGAGGGCAAGCCCTGTTTCACCGTGATGACGGGCGGCGGGCCGGGGATCATGGAGGCCGCCAATCAGGGCGCGCACGACGTCGGCGCCAAGTCGGTCGGGCTGAACATCGCTCTGCCCATGGAGCAAACGCCGAATCCCTACATCACGCCCGAACTCTGTTTCCAGTTCCGCTATTTTGCCATTCGCAAGTTCCACTTCGTCTTGCGGGCGATGGCTTTGGTGGTTTTTCCCGGCGGTTTCGGCACGATCGACGAGTTGTTCGAAGTAATCACGCTCCGCCAAACGAACCGCATGCAACACATCCCGGTGATCCTGGTTGGCCGGGACTATTGGAACCGAGTTATCGACTTTGCCTATCTCGCCGACGAGGGCGTGATTGCCGACGATGACCTGAAGCTTTTCGAGTTTGTCGACACGGCCGAGGCGGCCTGGAAGATCATCCGGGAGTTTCATAAGCTGTAGGGTAGGTCTTAGATCTTTGGTCTTAGAACTTAGGTCTTAGGCTTTGGAACTTACGTCAACCATCAGTCTTAACTCTAAGTCCTAAGATCTAAGTTCTAGGTCCCCATGAACCCTCCCTTGGTCGAAAACTTTTTCTCAGCTCGCGACGGCTTGCGATTATTCGAACGACGTTGGCTTCCCAGCGGCGAGCCGCGGGGCGAGGTGCTGCTGGTCCACGGCTTCATCGAGCATGGCGGCCGTTATGCGCCTACGGCCGAGGCCTTGGCCCGCCGCGGCTACGCGATCTCGGTGACAGACCTTCGCGGACATGGCAAGTCCGGCGGCCCGCGCTGCTGGATTCCTTCGTTCGATGAATACGTCGACGATCTCGACACGTGCTTCGACCGCGTCGTCCGACGGGCCACAGGAAAGCCCGTGTTCGTGTTGGGGCACAGCCTAGGCGGATTGATTGCCGTCTTGTGGTGCATCTGCCGCCAGCCGGACTCCCCTCTCCCGTACGCGGGAGAGGGGCAGGGGGTGAGGGCCAGGCCGAGCGGGCTGATTCTCAGCGGGCCGGCCTTGCAAGTGGGCCGGCGGCTTTTTCCCTGGCTTCGCTACTTGGCCCGGCTGGGAAGCGTGCTTTTCCCGCGGTTGCGCCTGGTCCGCATGGGTTGCCGGAATATCTCTCGCGATCCGGCGGTCGTCGCGGAGTTCCGCGATGATCCGCTAGTGTTTCACGGCCGTTTTCCCGTCCGCAGCGGGGCGGAAATCCTGCGTGCCGGCGGCCTGGCGCGGGCCGCGTTCGAACAGGTCCGCGCACCGCTGCTCATCCTGCACGGCACGGCCGATCGCGTTGCGGCAGTCGAAACCAGCGAGGAGCTATTCCAGCGGGCCGCGGCGACGGACAAGACGCTGCGCCTTTATCCGGGCCTCTATCACGAGGTGCTCAACGAACCGGAGAAAGAACAAGTCCGGGCCGATCTGATCGAGTGGATCGAGCGGCGGACTCAAATCTGAGTTACTCTTCAGCGGAATGAAGTGAACCGCGGATTTCGCATTTCGCGGAGAACGCGGATACCTCGGAGCAATCCTACTTCTTCCGGCTGCGCGTTTGCGCGGACCGGCTGGCAAGCCACTTCTTGAACGAACTCTGGCTTTCCGCGGAGGGTTGGCCAGCCAGCAGGTTGGCGACGCTAATGTCCTCATCGATTTCCGGCCAATGGATTCCCCGGCCACTGCCGATGAGTCGCCAAGAGCCCCGTTCGCCGGCAGTACCGTGTGCCAGGCGCGGATACCAGGCCAGCGGTGCGGCAATCGTGCGTCCATCGGACAACTCGACGGATAATGTGTCGTCGGTCACCTCGACGTGGACGGCCAGTGCCTCTCGGGCTTCAACCACGGAAGAACTCATTCCAAATCTCCAGCAATTGTTCGCGATGTTCCTCAACCAGCTTGCGAACCCGGTTGATTTCTTTTCTACCAAAGCCGTAGCTATGTTCCAACCGAACCGGTTCGAGCCAGAACTTCGCCTCACAGTCGTCGCGTTCCACATGGACGTGCGGGGGTTCGTCGCTGTCGCCAGCGTAGAAGAAAAATCGAAATGGCCCAGTTCGCAGTACGCTAGGCATATGTCAATATTACCCCAAGTGGCACGACGGAGCAAGCATGGTCGCGAATCTACGCTAGAGTCGAATCGCGGATCATCCAGAGAAAAACCCGAAGTTTTCCAGCCGGCCGGCGCACAATAGTCCTTCCCGGCAACGGGACTTCACTTGCAGGAACAGTTCGATGCCGGATCGATCTGCCAGCCGGGCATGTCGGTGCGGGGACGTGCCAGCAGCGCATCCTCGGTCGATTTCAAGGCCGTGAGCAGGGCGCGATAGTCCGGGTCTGCGGTACTGGCGAACACGACTTTTCCGCACACACCGCGTCCGCCGGCCTCTTTGGCCAGCGGTGCCAGCAAGATGTCATTATGCGCGACGTTCGTGATTCGCTTGACGTGCCAAGGAATGCCCTTCGGCCCGCCCTTGTGACATGCGGCGACAGCGCCGCGACGCCGTCTCGGCGAACAACTTCTCGAACTCCGGGGAGTAAGTAATTTGCCGGCACCCGCGCAACTGGATGTGCGAGGAGCGGCCGTCACCGTAATAGGGCACGTCGCAGTCGATCCAGGAGAGAATGGCCTGCCGCTCATCGGCGGTCATTGCCACCTGCGGCTTGCCGTGGGCATCGGGGTGGCCGTTGAGCACGATGTCCGCCAGCCGCGATTGCGGCGAGCCCCAGGCCTTGGGCCGCACATCCAAAATATTCCACTCTTGCCCGTTCATGGTCGGGATCCAACTAACCCACTTGCTGCCGCGCCCCGTCGGGTCCTCGCCCAGGTTGACCAACTGGTCGTAAGAAACGTTGAAGAATTCGGTGCGGTCGCCGCACAGGTCCAGGCCGGCAGGCCGACTCGAGGTGGTTGTGGCACTGCACGCAGTGCTTGTCCAAGACGGGCTGAACCACCGTGCTGTAGTCGAGGTTCCGTGCTCCCCAGGGCGGCGGCACGAGGGTCTTCGCCGGTTTCGACACGGCCGAGCCCGTGCCGGAGAATGTCGCGTAGTTGCGGTTCGCGTGGCAGCCGATGCAGCCTTGAGTTTCACCGGGCATCAAGTGCGTGAAGGTCCGCATCCGCTGCACGGCCCGGCCTTGCCGGTCGAGGGCCAGGAAATAGATCGGCACATTGGCCGGCACTTGGAAGTGCGCGGAGCCGTCGTCTTCCACGTCGACGAACCCCCAGATCTTCTTCGGCGCGTAGGTGGCCCCGCAGGAGACCACCGGGAACTGGAAGCCGAAGGCCCGCAAATTCGGGTCCACGCGGACCGGCTTGGCGATCTCCTGCACGACCGCAATGCGGGCAACCTCGCCGCGCTTGACCTGCGGTTCCAGACCCTGGTACACGTCCTGCATGCTGATGGTGGCCCATGCAGTGACTGCAAACCACCCTCACCCCCTGCCCCTCTCCCGGAGGTAGAGGGGAGCCTGTCGGGCAGCGTGGAGGGGATGACCGGCGGCCGCGGCCTGGCCCGCACCGGCTGGGCGCAGACCCAGGTCAGTTCGCCTCGCCCGGGCAGCAAGTCCAGCTTCAGGCTGCCGTCGTAGGTCCGCAGTTGCACGGCGCCGTCGCTAAAGCGATGCGGCTGGGGATAGTGAGTCACGAGGAAGTGGCGATCGTCCAACGGCCAGGGGCTTTGGTACGGGCCGCTGGGCGGGCCGTTGCTGCTGATCGTCACCTTGCCGATGTCCACCTCCGGCGTTACGTTGGTGATGGCCTCCTGCGCGTTGCTGCCTTTCCGCGGGTCGATGATCCCGATCGCGCCGCTGCAGCGGCCGTTGTGTCCGGTCATCGTGCAGAGCACGCGGCCCGCGCCGCCGGGGATGGCGCGGGCTTCGATGAATGTCGCCGGGCCAAGCACGCGATTGCCGAAGTAGCCGGACAACATCGTGCCGTCGGGATGAATGGTCCACAGTTTCTGGATGGGGATCGCCGGCCGATCCACGTACTCCCAGCGGCCGTAGATGATGCGGCCGTCTTCCATCACCGTGGGCGTGAAGTCGTTCAGGTAGTTGGCGCTGATCCGCCGCACGTCGCCGCCGTCGGCGTTCATCCGATGGAGCACTCCCACGGGCGAGTTCCAGCAGTAGGCGAACTGCGGATTGCGGGTCGAGAGGAAGCAGATGCCGCCGTCCGGCAGCCAGCAGGCGTTGAAGTTGTGATGGTCGCCGGAGGTGAGCCGCCGCGGTGGGCCGCCCTCGATCGGAATCGTGAAGAGATGGAACGGCTCCTGCATCGATTTCTTCCAGGAGAAGAGCACCGTCTTGGCGTCGAATGAGAGTTCGCAGTCAAGGATCACGCCCGCGCTGGAATCGACCAGTTGCGTGAGCGTGCCCGGGCTGCCTTTTTGAGGCAGCCGGTAGCGATACAGGCCGCCGCCGGGCGCAGACCCTCGACGTGGTAGGTGTAGACGTGACTGGGCATCACGGGGTACTGCTGGATTACCAAGAGTTCGTCGCACCGCAAGATACGGCGGGCGGCCTCGGCATCTTTGCCGGCAAGCTCCGCAGTCGGCAAAGCGGCGGCGAGCGTTGCCGTGAACAATGGCAGCAACACGGCGGCAAAGCAACGAATGAGCGTCACGGCAGGGCCCCTGGGGAGGATTATGGGGAGGAAAGGGACGTGCATGCCAGTTTAGCATGCCGCGAAGGATGTTTCCAGCAGGCCGTCTCGTTCCCACGCTCGCTTATTTGGGGCATTGAAGCCCAACGCGCGAGCGAGGAATGTGCGTGATAGAGCGCGGATCGCGAATTTCTCGCTCGCGCGTCGGGCTTCAATGCCGTTTTGCCGCCAAGAACGTTCCGGTTACCCTTCAGCTCTTGCCTCACCCCTCGAACCGCTTGCAGATCAAGGCGATATTCTGTCCGCCAAAACCAAAGCTGTTCGAAAGGGCTACATCGCAGCATTTTTCCCGGGCTGTGTTGGGGATGTAGTCCAAATCACAGTCCGTGTCGGGCGTTTCATAGTTGATCGTGGGCGGCAAGACGTTGTCGCGAATGGCCAGGAGGCAAAAGATCAACTCCGTGGCCCCGGCCGCGGCAATCAGGTGGCCCATCATGCTCTTCGTGCTGGAGACCGGGATCTTGTAGGCCTGCTCGCCGAACGTCTGCTTGACGGCCAGCGACTCGACCTTGTCGTTCACCGAGGTGCTGGTGCCGTGGGCGTTGATGTAGTCGATGTCGTCGGGGCCCAGCCCGGCGTCGGCCAGGGCCATCCGCATGCAACTGATGGCGCCGCGCCCCTCGGGGTGCGTGTCGGTGATGCGGAAGGCGTCGGCCGTGGAACCGTAGCCGACCACCTCGCCGTAAATACGGGCCCCGCGGGCCTTGGCAATCTCCAGCCTCCTCGAGCACGACCATGCCGGCCCCTTCGCCAAGCACGAAGCCATCGCGATCGCGGTCGAAAGGACGGGAGGCCCGAGCGGGCTCGTCGTTCCGCGTGCTGAGGGCCGTGAGGAGATTGAAACCGGTGACGCCGAAGGGATGGATCATGGTGTGCGTGCCGCCGGCGAGCATGACGTCGGCCTCGCCGCGGCGGATGATCTCGACCGCCTCGCCAATGGCCTGGCTGCTGGCCGCGCAGGCGGTGAGGCAGTTGAAATTCGGTCCCTGGGCATCGAAGAGGCTGGCCAGATGCGCGGCCGGCATGTTCGGCTCCTGCTCCAATTCCGCGATCGGGTTGAGCATTTCCAGGCCCCGGCGGGTGAAACGGCTGATATCCAGCTTCGGACCGCCGTTCAATCCGGCGACCATCATTTCGGTAAAGCGGTCGAAGTCCTGCGGGCCTTCCCCGCTGCCGGTGTAAACGCCGAAGCGGGTGGGATCCAGCGGGGCGTCTTGCAGGCCGGCGTCGCTGACGGCTTTCTTGGCGGCCCCGATGGCAAAACGGGTGTGACGACCCTGATACTTCCAGTCGGCAGGGTCCAATCCCACGTCGGAGAGGTCCCAGTTGCGGACCTCGGCAGATATTCTTGTCGGAAAATTGGCGGCATCAAAGAGGGTCGTATAGCCTACGCCCGACTCGCCAGCGAGCAGCCGCTTCCAAACGCCTTCGCGGTCGGCGCCCAGGGGCGTGACCAAGCCGACGCCGGTGATGACGACACGTCGTCTCATGGTTCCCTTCCTTTCTGCGAGTGGGCTGGCTGCCGGTCGTTGCCATTGCCGCTGGCCTTGCACAGCCGCTCGGGCGGGACGAGCGGACTTCCGTCGGCCGCGTGACCCACGCGATAGGCCCCGAACACGCGCATCATCGAAAGGAATGCCTCCGGTGTGAAGAACGTTCCCAGCCACGGGGCATTCAAATGGGCGAAAACGATCTCGGCCTGGGCCTGCAAGCGGTCGCCGATGTGGCTCGTGGCGCTGACCGCGGCCCCTTCCGCATTCTGATAGTCGATCGTTGCCATATAGGTCAGCGTGTCACCCGGCCGTGCCGGGCAAAAAAACTGCACCTTGGGAAGTTTCGCCAGGATCACCTTTTCCTTGAACTGGTTATGTTCGCAGACCAGCAGCCCGCCGGTCTGCGCCAGCCCTTCGATGACCAGCGAATTGGGAAAAATGGGGAAGTGCGAAAAGTGGTCGTGCAGGTAGTCCTCGGCCAGCGAGACGCACTTGACGGCCTTGGCGTACCGCCCGCTCTCGAATTCCAGGAATCGATCGATCCAGAACCAGCGCATCAGATGAGAACCTGCTTCAAAAAACCGAACGCAAACCGAGAAAGTGTCCACACGACCTGTATTTGAAACAGGCCTTTAACCCGTGACTTGCACTTTGCTTTCCACGAAACGGCACATGTCGGCCACGGTCAGCACATTGGGGAAATCCTGCACGACCGGGTTTTTGGCGAATTCGTCGAGATTGGCGAACGGCATGCGCTTCCGCAACTCCGCCACGCCGAGGTCGGTAACGCGGCCGTCCTGCACGTACTTCTGGTCGGTGAGCACGTCTTCCGGGAAGAGCTCGTTGCGGGGAATCTTGATGTCAAAGGCCTTTTCCAGGCGGAAGACGATGTCCAGGAAGTCGATCGACTCGGCTCCCAGGTCGCCCACCAGCGTGGCCTCCGGCTTGATGTCCTCGTCATCCACGCCCAAGGCGTCGGTGAGGGCGACTTTGATCTTTTCGTATACTTCGTCCTTTGTCGGCATTTCGCTCATTCTCCAAAGATAACAGGGAAATTCTTGTTAATAGCCTCCCAAGCTCAGGCCGCCGTCGACACGCAGCACCTGGCCTGTCAGGTAGGAGGCATCATCGCTGGCCAGGAAGGCCACCACAGCGGCGATTTCCTCGGGCTTTCCGATCCGCTTCAGGGGAATCATCGTCTTGATCTGGTCGCCGGCGATGCCGCGAACGACCTGGCTCATGTCGGTTTCGATCATGCCGGGCGCCACGGCATTAACGCGGACCTTGCGGGGGGCGAGTTCCTTGGCCAGGGCCCGAGTGAGGCCATTGATGCCGCCCTTGCTGGCCGCATAGTTGACCTGCCCGCGGGAGGCGAATTCCGCCGCCGTGCTGGAAAGGTTCACGATGCTGCCGCTGCGAGCCATCAACATCGGCTGGCTTACCGCACGGCAGTAATGGAATGTGCCGGCAAGGTTCGTATCGATCACGTCGCGCCACTGATCGTCGGTCATGTTGCCCGTCAGGCCATCCTTGGTGATGCCGGCGGAGTTGACGAGGATGTCGATCCGCGTCCACTGGCCGACGAGGCTGTCGACGATCTCCTGGGCCCGCTTGGCGTCGCGGACGTCGGCTTGCAGGGCCTGGACCTGGCGGCCCTGGGCCGATAACTCGGCCGCGAGCGCAGCGGCGGCTTCCGTGGCGGAGTTATACAGGAAGGCGACGGTCGCTCCCTCGGCGGCCAGCCTTGCCACGCATGCCCGGCCGATGCCGCGGCTGCCGCCCGTGACGATCGCTTTCTTGCCTTCAAGTCGCATCGTTGCTTTAGTCTTGGTTTCAAACGGTCGCGGGCACCACCGGCGGGCCCGGCTGATACAACACCGTCAACAGGTTTCGCATTTCCTGGAGGATAAACTCGTCGGCATCTGCCTCCAACGGATTACGGTCCGCCAGATTATAACGTTCCAACACCAGGCGGCCGCTAACGGTCGTCCGGCCCTCCACCGAACCCTGGGCCTTGACCTTCGTCTCGGTGTCTGTCTGGGAAATAATTTCCGCGGTTACCGTGAGCAACTGGCCCGGCTCGACAAACTGGCCATACTTTACGTTCCCGGCCTGCTTCAGCACGATCACCGAATGGGCGAAATCTTCACTCAAGCGGATCAGCCAGGCGGCTGCCTGGGTCATGGCCTCCAGCATCAATACCCCCGGCATGACGGGGAAATTGGGAAAATGGTCGGCCAGGTATTCTTCGGCCATCGTCAAGGATTTCACCGCGGTGATCCGGGCACCGGGTTGAAAGTCGACGATTCGGTCGATCAACAGAAAACGCATGTATTCGGGAAGGCCGCTTTCGGCCCGGAACGGGTTACAAAAACCGACACCTCACCAAAACCCGTCCGTCTCACGCCGATCGCTGGAACGGTTTTCGGATGACAAATTGCGTCGTTGTTGGGGATTAAACGGGTAAGTATAGCGGGCAAACCACGATTCCACAACCGTAAAAAGGCCGCTGAGGCCATTTTACAAAATTCGCCGGGCAAGTACACTAGAGACACCGGTCGAGGAAAACCTGTGTAAAATGGAATTCACTCCGTTTGATTAAGAAAAGTCAAGGCAGCGGAAAGAATTCCGCTCGTACGAGGGGAACCTAAGCCGGATAGGGGTTTCGCCCTAAAGTAGCAGGCACCGGGCACCGAGGCGCAGCGTTGGTCGGTGTGCCGTCCGCCAGCCAGCGACAGCCGCTTTGTGTTGCTGAACGATTGCCGAAGCCTAGCTTTGGGCAGACGGCACACCGAGTGCGCCTGCTACTTTGGGGGGTTCGCCGAAGGAAGATCATTATGCCGTGTCGAGGAGTTCGAGGGGCGACCGTCGCCGATGCCAATACCCGGGAGGATATTTTGCGGGCCACCCGCGAGCTCTTGGCCATGATGATCCGCCAGAACGGGATTCGGGCGGAAGATGTCGCCAGCGCCTTTTTTTCCACGACCTCAGACTTGAACGCCGAATTCCCCGCCTTGGCCGCCCGGCAATTGGGCTGGTATGACGTGGCGTTGCTGTGCAATCACGAGTTGGACGTGCCCGGTTCCTTGCGCAACTGCATTCGCGTACTCATGCATTGGAATACGGAGACCCCTTCCAGCGATATCGTCCATGTCTATATCAAGGATGCAGCCCACTTGCGGCCCGACCGCACGCAGTTGCCCCCGGTCGATTGGGACGAACTGGAAGGCTGGATCCAGCAGCGGCTGGCGGATGCGAAAGCGGCAAAGCGGTAGGCATCCGAAAAAAAAGGACAGAAAAATGAAGAGATGTGGTCGTCCATCTCTGCAAGCCGTTTCTAAACCTCCCCGCTCAGGCGTGACGCCTAGGCATCGGGCCCGGTCTTGAAACAGCTTTTCATTTTTCTGTCCCGAGTGTCGCTGTCCAGCGGATCCTAGATTCCGTTGCGACTAGTCAGCACGACGGCCACGATCACGCGCCGCGACTGCCGCCGCCGGATCGCCCGCCACGGCCGGGCATGGATTCCCTGAGCTTCGTCTTTTGCTCGTCGGTGAGGACCGCCATGACCGCAGGACGCGCCTTTTCCATCAGCTCTCGGCCTTCCTTCGTCACCGGCTCCATGGCCTTCTTCTGATCGTCGGTGAGTTTCACCGCATCGCGAACTTTGCGGTAGGCATCGCGACGAGCATCCCCCGTGGCATCACGTGCAGCCTTCATTGCCTCATCAGCGCGGCCTGTCTTCTGCTCGGCGGTGAGGATATTCTCCGCCTTCTCGTGGATCGCCTTCAACTTGGGACCATACTCCGTCTTCAGGGCCTCGATCTTCCCTTTCTGCTCCGCGGTAAGATCCAATTTCTGCACGGCGGTGGTCAGCCGCTCGAACATTCCAGCCGCGTCTCCGCCGCCAAAACCGCCACGTCCACGCCCGCGTCCGCAACCGGGTTGTTGCTGCGTGTCTTGGGCCAGGACCAGGCCCGCCATGAGTGAAACCAAAACCAAGGCAAACGTAAGTCTTGCCACCTTCATGTTGATACTCCTCAATTCGAAAATGTGATGAAAAGAGAGTTCGCACAAATCCGGCCGGGGGAGATTCCCCGGCGGAAAGAACTCGCACCAACAATGAACCCCATGGCGGGCCGAAAGTTCCGCTGAACTTTTCTAAAACCCGACGCCAATTCTCAGGCCCGGTCCGCGGTAGCCCAAACTCACTCCGGGGGTGCCGTAGTAATAACAGGGGCCCGGCGCAACCGGCGGATAGACGGCGCAACGACCGGCGGATAGGTCGCATAGCCATAGACGGGTGCAGGAGTTACCACCACGGTGGGGTATCCGCCATAGTAGTGCGGGCCGGCATATCCATAATGGTGATAATAATGGACCGGCCCATGGGCCAGCGACGGGGCCGCCATCGCAAACAGCAATCCCAACGCAACGACAACAAGTGCCACGCTCTTCATGATTTTCCTCCAAAACGACCCCCGGTGAGATAATATCCAAATGTGCTGCTCAGCCGGCAGTAAATCGTGGGGGTCAGAACAATGGTGCCGGCCGAGCAGCAAACCACTCAATGGCACGTTTCGTGCCCGACTTGAATAGTTTGTTCATAAGAGGTTATTTGGTAAAGGGTTATTGCAATCAACACCCGTCCGGGCCAAGACCTCGCTCGGGAAAGTGTTGTCAATTCGATGGCGCTATGGCATCGGGATGACAACATCTGCAGTCAACCCCAGTTCCATTCCCCCTATGGTTGCTGTAAAACAAGAGCCCGGTGAAAGGGACTTTTCTAAACTTGCCTCCTGCAACCATGAACCGAGCCTTCTTGACCGCCCAATGGCGTTATTTGGCCATGCTCAACTATGCGATCGACCCCGCGCTGCTCCAACCGCTGCTGCCGCCGGGGACGGAACTCGATTCTTTCGACAACACGACATACTTGAGCATGGTCGGCTTCCGCTTCCTGCGGACCAAGGTGTTTGGTCTGGGCATCCCCTGGCACCGCGACTTCAAGGAGGTCAATCTCCGTTTCTACGTCCGCCGCCGCGTGGCCGACGGCTGGCGGCGGGGGGTGGCCTTCGTTGGCGAATTGGTGCCGCGCCGCGCGATCGCCTGGGTGGCCAGGACGCTCTACGGCGAGCCGTACGCGGCGCTGCCGATGGGCCATCGCATCGAGCATACCGCGGCATCGATCCACGTGGAGTATCGTTGGCAGCGCGGCGGCAAGTGGGAGTCGCTGGGCGTTTTGGGCCGCGGCGCACCGCAACCCTTGGTGGCCGGTTCCCACGAGGAGTTCATCGCCGAGCACTACTGGGGCTATACGGCCCGGCCCGGCGGCGGGCACCATGTCGGGCACCATGTACCCATGGTCGTGGTCGACGAGTACCAGGTCGAACATCCCCCTTGGCGGATCTGGTCCGGCACGGAGAGCTATTTGCACGCTGACATCTTGGCCCTTTACGGTCCGTTGTTCGTGGAGGCCCTTTCCGCCCGGCCCGTTTCGACCCTCATCGCCAACGGCTCGGCGGTCACGGTGCGGTGCAAGTCGGAGATTGGCTGATATAATAAAGGCATGTCGTGGATCAGATTCCCGTCTTTTCAGAAGGTGACGCAATGGCTGCAAAATATACTGCGGTAGTCCAACAACATGGAGAGTGGTGGATTGGATGGGTTGAGGAAGTCCCGGGGGTCAACTCCCAAGGGACGACTCGCGCGGAACTGTTGGACAATCTCCGCGATGCCCTGGACGAAGCGCTCGAAATGAACCGCCAGCAGGCCCGTGCGGCGGCCGTAGCAGGCCACTTCGAGGAAGTGGAGTTGGTGCCGTGAAACGGCGCGAATTGATTCGCCATCTTCAGCAATGCGGCTGTGTGTTGGCAAGAGAAGGGCGTCGCCACTCATGGTGGGGGAACCCCGTAAACGATCGTCGATCGGCTGTCCCGCGCCACAGCGAGATCCCGGACCCTCTGCGCGCAAAATCTGTAGAGATTTGGGAATCGCCGAAATCTAGCCTGCATTTTCTTTTCCCCTATTTTCTTCTTCTTTGCGGCTTGGCGCCTTTGCGTGAAATTCCCGCCCGTTGGACCCTGGTTGCTCTCTCGGCCCCCCGTTCTGGACTTCAGGCATCGGGGAATAAGTGCCGGCAATTATCGAGAATCTTCTCGGGCGGGCATTGTTTTCTGTAACAAACCGGCGTCGAGCCCGTTATCTTCTTGGCAGCACGCTGGCGAAAAGGATTTTTTATGCTCAATCCGGGTACGCGACGGCAGTGGGTGCTTGCGGTCCTGGATCGCTTCGAGGCACCGTTGGTGCGCTATGCGGTTCGGCTTTTGGGCGATGGAGATTCGGCCCGCGAGGCCGTGCAGCACGCCTTTTTGCAGCTTTGCGAGCGCACGGCGGAGGAGTTCAGCAAGGGTGGCGAGGCCCCCTGGCTCTTTCGGGTTTGCCGCAACAAGGCCATGGATTTGATCCGCCTGCGGCAGCGGCACACAGGTCAGAGCGAGGCCGGCCTGGCTGCGCTCGTCGGCCGTGAACCCGACCCGGCGGAACAGGCCGAGCGGCAGGATCTCTGCGGCGAGTTGGCCCGACGAATGGCGCAACTCCCGGCGGGCCAGCGCGAGGCCATCGATCTTTGGTGCGAAGGGTTTTCCTATCGACAGATATCCGAGATCGCCGGCCAGAGCGAGGGCAATGTCCGCGTGCTGGTCCATCGTGCGATCAAGCAGTTGAGACAGGATATGAAGGTAACGGTGTGAATTTTGGAAGCCTGCCACGACCCCATCCACCTTGCGTGGATGGTGAAGTAGGTTGATAAGCTAAGGCAGACCGGCGAAAAGCTTAGACCCCATCCGGCTTGCCCGGATGGTGAATCAGGTTGAAAGGCTATATAAGGCGTGACCGCTAGGATCTCCATGGACCTAGCACCGCAAGGTCGCGTGGGTGAAGCAGGTTGTCCGGCTACCGTGAGCACGCTGTAGCTGGGCAACCTGATTCACCATCCAGACAAGCTGGATGGGGTCTTGCTTAGTGGGGTTGTTGCCTTAGCTGTTCAACCTTCTTCACCATCCGGGCAAGCCGGATGGGGTCGGGCAGAACATTTGAAAACGAGGCCCGATCATGACAACGAATCACGAACACGACGGTGAAGACGAAATTCAGGCGGCACGGCGCACGGCCCACGCCCTGGGGCAGACCGAAGGGGCGGAACAGGTGGAGGTGGCGGCCGAAATGGCGGCGTCGCCGCAGGTCTACCAGGAGGTCGAGGCGGTCGAGGCCCTGGCGGCCCGGCTGAAGAAAGCGGCCGGCGAGGCCCCGCAGCCCGAGCCTTCGCCCGCATTGCGCGAGGCCATCGAGCGGCGTTTGGCCGAGATCGAGCCGGCTGCCGGCCGTGCCGCCACGCAAGTCCCGGCCCGGCCGTGGTGGCAGAGCCGCATGATGGCTCTCGCCTTGACCGCGGCCTGTCTTGTGGCCCTCGCCGTGCCGATTGTGTGGTCGACGAATTTACTCGGGCTGCGAGAGCCGCAGAATCTGGCAAGACAATCACCCCGCGAAGTTATGGACGCCCCTGACAAGACGCTTCAAGAGGGGCTAAACGTTGTCGTTCGGGGCACCCCGAAGACCAGCGCTAACGCGAGTCTTAGTCTGCTGGAACAATTAAACCGCAAGGATGATATTGGCGAAATCGAAGATTCGCCACCGGCGGAAATGGATGTCGACCCCACGCTGGCAAGGCCCGGCAAGGCAGCCCAGGAGGCAGAGTATAACGACGAAAGCAAGGAATTCAACCAAAAAGGTGGTGGAAGCGCCGCCGCCGGCAGGCCAGAGGCCCGCGGTCGTTTGGGCGCGATGGCTTTCGGACCCAGCCCAAAGCTCGCCGGTTCGCCGGGGATTGGAATGGGGTTGGGGACGGGCTCAGCTTCCGGCACAAACGGTGATAGCACCCGAGCCGGCGATGGCCACGTGGTTTATGACGATCCTGTTGGCCTACGCGAAGACGCAGTTCGCCATAGGCATGTTGTCGTCGACGATCGTGCTGGTGGCCGACACGACTACGATGGTCGCGATGTGGTCGTACGCCACAGGGACGTAATGGACGATGACGAGGCGGTCGTCCATCATCATGGTCATCATGGCGGAGGCGGCAGCGGTGGCGGCGGCTACGGTGGCGGCGGCGGTGGTGACAGCAGCGGGCCGGCTGACCATAGCGCTCGCACCGACCACGGCCGTCCGCGCCTAGGCCTAAGCGGCAGCATGCACGATGCCCTTGCAAACGCAGTTGATGACGCTCGTGGTACGACGGGCCTAACGAAATCCGGCAGTGGCACAGTGGTCGTCAGCGGCGCTAACAACTACTCAGGTGGCACGACGGTCAACGCCGGAAAACTGGAAACCAATGTTGGTCTTGGCGACGGCAGTGATGACACCATGAAAGCAAGGGGGTCTTATCCCGTAAACGTGGAGCGTGAATTGAACGCGGAACTTAAGAGGGCGGAAGACGAGTATGCGACGGGGAAAGATGCATCGGGGAAAGAACTGACTGCGGAGGAAAGGAAAGTAGCCGCCGAGCAAATTGGGGCTATGAAGCAGGAAGCCGCGGCGCACCACGTTCACGGAGAAAACCCTGATGAAGTTGCTCGTGGTATCTCGAACAAAGTAGTTTACCCCGATGCCCAAAAATCCTCCCGACCTCCTCAAAAGCCCCTGGAAACCTGGAAGCCGGCCCACGTCGTCCCCAACTCGTCACGCCTGATGGTCGGCGAGAGGGAAGAACTGCCGTTGAAGGGCATGCAGGTCGATGTCCGCGTGGACGGTTTTCGGGCACGCGTGCTGATCGACTTGTATTACTTCAACGACCGCCCGCAACAGCTCGAGGGCAATTTCCAGTTGCGGCTGCCGGACGAGGCCTCGCCCTATTTCTTCGCCTTCGGCCGCACCGTCTACCAGGCCCCGCAGGTCACGACCGCCGACTCGATGTTCTTCAAGCCGCAACAGGTTTCGCAGGGCGATACCACGCCGGAGAAGATCCTCGCCCTCCGCGGCGCCAGTTGGGAACAACCCAAGGTGGCCCGCATGGTGCCCAGGGAAAAGGCCGCCCTGGCCTACCGCGATATGGTCCGCCGCCGTATCGATCCGGCCCTGGTCGAATGGTCCGGGGCGGGCGTGTTCCAGTGTCGCGTCTTCCCCCTGGCCCCGCACTCGCTGCACCGCGTGACGATCGGCTACGACGTCGATCTCTTGCGAGTGGGCGACGACCTGGAACTGCGGCTCGACCTGCCCGGCCAGACCCCGGCGACGATCGTCGATCTGAACATCGCGGCCAGCGACGCCCGGCAAGTCAGCCTCGACGCCCCGGCTACGACCTCGGCCGATGGGCAGCGGTTAAGCTACCGTTTGATCGATCCCAAGGATTCGCCGCTGGCCGTGCGGTTGCGGAAGCCGGGCACGCAAATGCTCACCGGGAACGACGAGGCGACGGGCAGTTATTTCGCCACCCGCGTCGGCCTCACGCTGCCCGAGACACCGTCGGTCGATCGCGCCAAGCAGGCCATTTTCCTCGTCGACACGTCGCTTACGCCGGCCCGCAGTTCCCGCTGTGGACCAAACTGCTGCGGGCCACGCTGGAAAACAATCGCGACAGCATCCGGGAATTCGCGGTCGTTTTCTTTAACGTGGAGACCTTCTGGTGGCAGGAGAAGTTTGTGGCCAACACGCCGGAGAACGTCGACGCACTGCTGGACTATTCCGATGGCCTAGCCTTGGAAGGGGCGACCGATCTGGGCCGCGCGCTCAAGGAAGCGGCCTCGCCCGGATGGTTGAAGAAGGCGAACGGGCCGTCCCCCGATCTGTTCCTGCTCAGCGACGGCGCCGCAACGTGGGGCGAAGATCGATGGGCGCTGCTGGCAAACGCCCTCACCCCCGGCCCCTCTCCCGCGACGGGAGAGGGGAGCAAGACGCCCGGCCCCTCTTCCAAAGGGCGAGGGGAGAGTGCGCTGTTCGCCTATCGCACCGGGCTGGCCGGCGGCGACCCGCGGTTGCTGGCCTACCTGGCCGAGCAGACGGGCGGGGCGGTCTTTTCCCTCGTTGGCGAGGCGGAGATCGCCTCGGCCTCGGTGGCCCATCGCAATCGCCCCTGGCGGCTGACCGGCGTTGAAATGGCCGGCGGACATGATTTGCTCGTCGCCGGACGGCCGCAGTATGTCTTCCCTGGCCAGCAGTTGCTGGTGGTGGGAAGACTGGAAACTGTAGGGAACGCCCTCCGTGGCGTTCCAGAAGGAAGGAACGCCACGGAGGGCGTTCCCTACAGCCGTGACACAACGCTAACCTTCACCCTGCAACAAGGCAAGGCCACGCAGACCATCACCGTCAAGCCGAATCATTTTCTCACCTCGGAACTGGCGGCGCGGACCTTTGGCCAGGTGGCGACGAGCCAGTTGGAAGACGTGTCAAGCGCGGCCGCCTCCGCCGAACCGGTGGCTACGGCCTACGCTCGGCACTTCCGCGTGACGGGCCGGACCTGCTCGCTCTTGATGCTCGAATCGGAGCAAGACTACGCCCGCTTCAACATCAAGCCGGAGGAAGATAGTTTTGTCGTCAAAGACCGGCCTGCCGATCCGATCGTCGCCAAGACCGTGGCCGAGGTAACTGCGGCTATGGGCGATCCCAAGGCGAATTTCCTGGCCTGGTATCGCCGGGTCCGGGCGTCGTCGGAGGTCCATTTCGATCTGCCGGCCTCGCTGGATGTCGCCTTGGACGGCCTGCCGGCCGAGACCTTCGCGGTGACGGCGCCGCCGCTGCAATGCAAGCTGCGGCTCCGCAAGGATCTGCCCGAGAACCTGCGGCAGCCCTGGCAGTCGGGCCTGCCGGATTACGAAACGCTGGCCGCCGAGGCCGAGCGGCGGTTGGCGGCATACAGTGCCGACGACGCCTTGCGAGGGCTCAGCTCGCTGGTCGAAGATCGGCCGGGCGACGCGGCCCTGGCCCGGGATTTGGCCTTCTCGGCTATCGACTGGCAGCGGCCCGGCGAGGCCTATCACCTCTTGCGACGGGCCGGCGCGGCCCGGACCTTCGAGCCGATCACGTTCCACGCCATGGCCCATTGCCTGGAGCTTATGGGCCGGGCCGACCTGGCGATCATCTATTATGAGCTGGCCTGCGGAGGGCAGTGGGACGGCCGCTTCGGCGACATCCACAACATCGCCCATTTGGACTATCTGCGTTTCCTCCGCCGCGTGACCGACGGCCGCCTGAAAGCCACGCTGGCCGACTATGCCAAGGCCCGCATGGCCACGCTTGCCGGCATGCAGCTTCGCGACACGGCCGACGTGGCCGCACTGATCTTCTGGAACACCGACGGCACGGACGTCGATTTGCACGTGATCGAGCCCAGCGGCGAGGAGTGTTTCTATCAGCACACGCAGACGGCCAGCGGCGGGCACATCAGCCGCGACGTGACGACCGGCTACGGCCCCGAGCTGTACTTGTTGCCCAACGCCCCGGCGGGCAATTATCGCGATCAGCGCCCACTACTTTGCCACCGACGCCAATCGGGCCAGCACGCGAACGAAAGTTTTCGCCTTGATCTATGAAGGCTGGGGGACGAAGGATGAAAAGGTGACGGTCAAGGCCCTGGCGCTGACCGGGCGGAGCGAAAATCACGAATTGGCGACGGTGAAGAGGTAAGGCAAACTTTTTACCGAAAAATGCCCGTGAGTACAGGGGGGGCAGAAAAATAGAAGAAATAGAGAACCACGAAACACACGAAACACACGAAAGGTTCTTCAGCCCATGTCTCATTCTTTCGTGTGGTTCGTGTATTTCGTGGTTCTCCTCCTCTGTGTGACGGTTGGTTACTTTGCACTTCTCAACGGCAACAGGACGCGGCGCTGGCCTTCGCCGGAAATGAGATAGACCGCCACGTCGTTCTCGCCGCGAGATACGCTCTCCGGCGGCAGAAGAGCGGTCCAAATGTTCGTGAAATCGGCGAACGCAAAGGTCCGCGTCACTGTGGCAATGCGACCGTTGATCGCTATCGCCACGTCGGCGGACTCGGGCGAAAGTCCCGCTCCGACCAGTCGGCCGGCCAGGCAAGAAGTTTGCACGTCGCCGGCAAGCTCGACTTGTACTTCTGGCACCTCGCCCTGGGAGAACTCTTCGACCGCGCGGCCGACCATGTCGGCATTCGGGCCGATGGCATACAGATCATAGGCATCGGTGCGATGGCCAACTAGGTGATCGAGGTGCCGGCAGGTTTCCGACTTCTCGGGCAGTGCGGCGTCGAACCTCTGCCGCTGGGCCCAGCTTTCTTCCGGCGTCAGTCCTTTTTCGGCCGGAGGTGGTTTCGATTCATCGAGCGCGGAAATCCCGTCCAGCCGCCAGGGTACGTCGACTCCAAGCAGATCGGCGATCGTGGCCACGATGTCGACCGATTGCACGTTGCGATCGCTAATCGCGCCTGCGACGCTGGTGCGGCGCCTTTACGAACAGCGGGATCGACAGGATGTCGGCATGATTGGTCTTCGTGACCTCCCGCCGCAGGTCGCCCGCGCGGAACGAAACGCCGTGGTCGGCCGTGATGACAATCAACGTGTCGTCGTACATGCCGACCTGCCTGAGGTGTTTTACAAGGCGGCCGATCAGGAGATCGAGGAACTCCACCTGCAAGAGATAACGCTGGGCAGCTTGGGCAACCGCCGTGTCATCATCGACCCATTGCTCGCGGTGACGCTGGAGGCCGATGACTCCATGCGTCATGTTCGGGCTTTGCTGCTGGGAAACGGCGAGCGGAAATTCGTAGGTTCGTCCTGACGGAAGATACTGATAGGGCACGTGCGGCAGCATCACGTGAGCAACGTAGAGGCCGGGTTTGCTCTCCGTGTCTCCGTGTCCCCCCATCTCCGCGTCTCCCTCTCCGGCAGAGGGCTGCATCCGCGCGATGAACTCGTCGAATTGCTCCGCGCAATGAAAGAACCCGGAGTGGCCCGTGCCAACGTCCGCATCCTGATCGAGAAAATTGCTCCAGCGGCCGTCCAACGACGGCAGGCGCAGCGGCCGCTCGGGCGGCAGCAGCAAGTGCAACTCCACGACGGCCAGGTCGATACATGTACCGCGGAGTTGTCCCAGAAAGCTGCGCTCGACCACCGGCCAGTTGCGCAGATGCGGCGGGCAGAGCCGCGTTTCCGTTTCGAAGACCACCGGCGAGTGACTGCGACCGAGCAGGCGGAAGAGGTTCTCGGGATACTCGTAAACTTCCGGCGGGTGCGAAGGCTCTTTGGGGAACCGGCCGGTCAAGATACACGGCACCGCTTCGTGCGTGCTGGGCGACATCGTCGTGGCGTTGCGGAACCAGGTGGCATCGGCGGCCAAGGCGGCAAAGTTGGGGAACCGCCGGGCGTCTATCCGGCCGTCGGCCGTGGCCAGCGACATGCCGCAGAACTCGTCGCAGACGATGAGCACCACCGGCGCCGGACGGGCGACGCGGACCTCGACGGCCGGCGGGTCGAAGCCGCCGGAAAACGCCATCCGCGCCGGCGAAGCCAGGAGCATCCACGCGGGAAAGATCAACAGTGCCGGCCAGAGCACGGTGACCGCACTGCGGGCCAAGGCAAACCGCGCGTAGAGGAGAGCAGCAAGCCCTCCGCACGCCGCAGCCGCAGTCAGCAAGAGCGGCCAGGGCAGCGCATCGAGCGCGCGGAACGTACCCAGAGCGACGAACGCCATAAGCAGCCCGACGATGATCGTGTGAACGAGTTGCCATCGCTTTGGGCTGATAGCGCGGGCGACGACTTCCACAAGCAAAAAAACACCGGGCAGCAGCAGGCTGAGGACGGCAATCAGGGCCACGATGTCCAGCGGTCCGGCCCGGCGGACGGTGAAGAAGGTCGGCTCGCGGCGCAAGAGGTCGTACAAGCGGGCCGTGAAGGCGAAGTTCACCAGCACGGCCGTGTGCAGCAAGCTGAGGTAGGAAGGGAGAGGGGGAGACGAGGATATCTCCGCGTCTCCCCCTCTCCCTTTCTCCCCTTCTCCCTTTCTCCCCATCTCTCCCCTACCCCGGTCCCATCTCCCGCGGCAGGATGCGGGGATAAGGCGGCACCTCGCGCTCAGGCAACGGCTGACCGTAGCAATCGGACCATTCCTCGCGTTCCTCCTCACTGGCGTAAAATCTCAGCCAAACGTCCGGATCGCCGCTGGGCCCCGTGCAATCCCAATGCAGATAATGCTCAATATGGTCGAGCTTTTTCTCCCGTGCGGGCAGAATGTCGCGATAGATCAGGCAATAAAGTTCACGATCGCTCAAGTGATCGGTAAAGTCCAGCACGATCCGCTTCTGATGCAGCTTGCGAATAACGTCCCAGAGGATCGATTCCAGGCTGGCGTCGTTGAGCATCTCCGGCCGGGGCACCCGCAGTTCGGGGTCGAACCAGCGGTAGACTGGCAGGATCGGGGCCTGCTCCCAGTCGAGCATGCTGGCCAGGAAGTCGTTCTCGGCGGCGAGGGTCAGTTGCTCGACGTTCACCCGGGTGATCGATTCGTCGACGTAGCGCTCCAATTCGTCGCGAAGTTCGGCGTTGCGCATCAATTGGTCGACTTCATCGGACTGGGATGGTTGAGGGTTGTGCATGGTGCCAGGATCTTAAACTGCTTGCAGAGTAGGCATCGATTCGCGGCGGGCGGCGGATGCAGTCCACATAAACGATAATTTAACAAAGCAGCCGGGAAACTCCAAGAATTATCCGCGGCAAAATGACAAGAATCGCCATTTTTCCTGGGAAGCCGTCGATACAGTCCGCACGGTTGATCCAGTTTGAAGGCGTAGAGACCTACTTGGGCAGTTCCTCCGCGTGAATCTCGGCTTCGAGATGGCAAATTTTGGCGAGTCGCCGGGCGTGGCGGCCGCCTTCGAAGTCGGTCTTCAACCAGATTTCGACCATGCGGTCGACCAACCCTTCGCCCAACAGGTCGGCGGAGAGGCAAAGGATGTTGGCGTCGTTGTGGCGGCGGCTCATTTCGGCCGTAAGATCGTCATGGCAGGGGGCCGCGCGGACGCCGGGAAACTTGTTCGCCGTGATGCACATCCCCAGGCCGGTGCCACAAACCAGAATGCCGCGATCGACCTCGCCATGGCTGACCTTGCGGGCGACCAGGGCGGCGATGTCGGGATAATCGACGGCCTCGCCGCTGTAGGCACCCACGTCTTCCACGTCGTGGCCCAGTCGCCGCAACAGATCGATGATCCGCGTCCGCAGCCAATATCCGCGGTGGTCGGTGCCGACAACAATACGCATTAGGCCGAGCAACTCTTCGATTTGTTCGAGTCGCAATTCCAGTTCCGCGCGGATCTGCACGGCACAACGCTGGTAGCGCTCCGCCGGTCCGCCGATCGGATCACAGATATCCGACTCATCGGTGCAGAGGAGGAAAGTCCGCTCGGCGGCCGAAGGCCATTGGGCCACGATCGCCTCGCGATGCGTACGGGTCATCGTGTAAATCAAGTCGGCATGCCGCACCAGCGGCTCGGTCAGCGGTTGGGTCTCATGGTCCGACAGGTCCAGGTGCATCTTCGCCAGCACCTCGACCGCCTCGCGGGCCGCGCGGCCGCCAAGCATGGCCGCCACTCCGGCCGACATGACCAGCACGCCGTGGTCTTCCAGTTGGCCGATCTCGCAGCCCAGCCGCTTGGCCAGCATCTGCCGGCAGATCAATTCCGCCATGGGACTGCGGCAGGTGTTGCCCGTGCAGACGAAGAGGATCAACATGCTGGAAAGCCGCTGCAAGGTTTTTTCGGGAACCACGCCCGCGCGGAGGACCTCGTAGCGGTTGCCATGGATGCGGACCACCGACGATGGCTCGCCGAAACGGCAAGGACCGTCGTCGATCACCAGGTCGAGATCGTTGCCCAGCACGTCGAGGACCTCGCGGGCGTTGACCGCTTCGGCCCCGCCCGTGCGATTGGCGCTGGTCAGGGCCAAAGGACCGACGAGCATCCGCAGCACGTCCAGCAGGACTTGGTGGCCGGGCACGCGGAGGCCGAGGGTCTTGGTCGGCGCCACGTAGTCGCGGACCTTGCCCGGCAGGTGCCAGGCGAGGCCATCGGCGTGGGAGTCGTCGACGACCAACGTCACCGGCCCCGGCCAGCAGCGGCGGGCCAGACGTTGGGCCAGCGGGGTCATGTCGGGCACGTAATCGCGGGCCTCGTCGGCGCTCTTGATTGCCAGCGTCAGGGGATGGCCCTGTTTGCGTCCCTTGATCGTGGCCAAACGCTCGACTGCCCGTTCGTCCAAGGCGCTGGCCGCCAGGCCATAAACCGTCTCCGTGGGAAAGGCGACGATCTTGCCTTCGACCAAGGCCTGAACCGCTTCGCAAACCACGTCGCGCAACTCTGCCGCCTCTGCATGCCGGAGATTGATTACGTCGGCTGGCATTGTCCACTGCGCAAAAAAGCAGTTATCCGAGTTTCCTGCCGGAGGGGTACCATACCCCCAGAAATGGGCTAATAGCCCGCACATGGGCAGAAATAAGTATACGGGTAATTATATCCGGCGGTCAACCCGGGGGAGAGCGTCTGCCGTCACATCCTTCCTCTCAACCGCTCCACGTCGCCTTGGAGCAACTCCAGATCCCGCCGGAACTCGACGGCCCGACGGCAATCGTCGTCCAATTGCGCAGACGCCGGCGGCAGCCGCGGCCCCGGTCCAGTTCTCAGCCAAGCGGTCGACGGCCTCCTTGAGCCCGCCCCGCAAGCGCCGCGTGAACATCCAGAGCAAGAGGAAACACCAGAGCACGAACCAGAAGGCCGAGGCGATATACGATTCCACGCCCCACATCGGCGCGGGCGGCGAAAGCCACCAGGAATCGTAGAAGAAATTCTTCCCCAGCCGGAACAACAGGAAGCCCAGCATGGCCAGAAGCAAAATCTCGTAGCGCCAGCGTGTGAACCAGCCGGTGTGCCGCTCGGCCTGCCGGGCGATCAGGGCGTCGAGGTCCTGTGACAAGCGGGCGGCGAAATTCAAGCTAGCCGCGCCCGCCTCGGCTTCGAGCGTCGCGACGGAGGCTGAGGCCTTGGGCAATCCGGCCTCGGCCGCGTAGCCTTCCAGCACGACGGCCGCGCGGCGAAGTTGCGTTGCGTCGAAACCACAGGCCGCCGTCTGCCCGGGCCGCTGCTGCAATTGGCGGTTGCGGCAATGCCTCTGCCACGTCCGCGCACCTTCGACAACGCCCCACAGGGCAAGTTGGGCCGGCGTCCGCGCGATAGAGCAGCGCTCCGGAGGCCAGCCCGCCAATGCCCTGGTAAAGCCGCAGCACGAGCGAAAAGGGACTGAATCCCCACCGCGACGCGACTTGGCCCAGCAGGCGATTCTCCCATGGTCGCCGTGCGGAAAGCAGTTCGCCGCGGATCTCTCCCGCCAGCGCCGACGACAGTTCGCCGCGCTGCTGGTCGATGGCCACGCGCAGGTTCTCGACAGCGCCCATGGCTTCGTCCAAACGGCGGCGGCAGCTTTCCAAGGCCTGGGCGGCCAGGTCGAGAAAGTTGGCGCGGCGAATCCTGGTTGCCGCGGCCCCGGCAAACTGCCGCGTGAGCAGATCGACCAGGGCGGCAAACTCCCCCTGCGGCGCACGGCTCTGCTGGGCATCGGCCAATGCGGCAACCGAATCGACGAAAAAGACGTGACCGGCCTCATATCGCGGTTCCAAGGCGTGACGCCAGTCATCGCGAACATCGGCGTCCTGATCGGCGTGGGTCTGCACGAAGACCAACCGTGCCCCTGGCGCGGCGGCGGCAAGCTCCTCGGCCACCCGGGCACTGCGGTACTTCTGCTGCGTGGTCGTCACGATCAAGACATCGCACAGCGGCAGGATCCGCCGCAATCGGGCCAGCGTCGTATCAGACGGGGCACCCGGTGGGGCACCCAGTACTCTGGGTCCGGGTCGCGGCCCGGGGACGTCGGTCGTATCGGGGTCGGGGCAATCGACGAGAACCAGGTTCGCCAGTGACGGAAGGTCCTGCTGAACCAGATCGATCTCTTGGGCATTCATGCCCAAGATTTCGGGCGTTAGCCCTGGACGGCAGAGCAGGGCCGGGCGGGTCGTCGTCGGCCGGCCGCGACCCGTGCGGACCAGTTCGGCCCCCGCCAGGGCGTTGATCAGCGAGCTCTTGCCGGTCCCTGTCCCCCCTAAGGTTGCAACGATGAGCGGTGATTCCAGGCGGACACGGAGCGAGTTCAGCCGGTCCGTAAGCCGGCCGATAACCGCTCGGCACGTCTCGGCTGGCCGCCATGGGGGGGCCAAGCGTGACCAGTCCTCCAAACGCCTTGCCAGGGCGTCGATTTCCGCCAAGAGCTCAAGATGGGCCAGATCGCTAGTAGACATTCCTATAGCATAGGAGCCAAAGAGAGCGAGGGGAAGGAGGAAGGGCGGAGGTGCAACCTTGGCCTGTTGCTTTCCACGCGGGCCCGAATTATGTTATGCGGGTATCTGCCCAACGGTTGCCCACCTTCATTTCGCAATCTGAAATCCGGAATTTGAAATCTGAAATCGTCGATTTGCTGTCTCCCACTTGAAAGGCATAGCCATGAAACCCTGGATCCCGCTCGCCTGTCTCCTGATCCTCGCCACCGCCGCCGTGGCCGAGGAAGAAAAAGCCGTGTTGCTCACTCCACCGCCCGGCCCCGCGGCGAAGATCAACGGGCCGAAGGTCTATGCCTGCGGTCCAAAACATCCACTGCTCTATCGCATTCCGGCTACGGGTCAGCGGCCGATGCACTTCACGGCCGAAGGACTTCCCGCCGGTCTCGCGCTCGATGCGGATTCGGGAATCATCCGCGGGACAATTGCCGAGAAAGGCGAATATCCCGTGGTCCTCCGCGCAAAAATCCTCGGGGCCAAGCCGAACGGCCGCTACAGATCGTTTGCGGCGACACGTTGGCCTTGACGCCGCCGATGGGCTGGAACAGTTGGTACATCCACTATGACCGCGTGACCGAAGTACACTTGCGCGAGGCGGCCAAACAAATGATCGCCTCGGGCATGGCCGACTATGGTTATCAATACGTCAACAGCGACGATTGCTGGATGAAGAAGCAGGGCGACAAGCCCTACCGCGACGCCGCCGGGGCCGTGCTGCCGAATGCCAAATTCCCCGATATCCAAGGCATGATTGACGGGATTCATGCTGCCGGACTGAAGGTCGGCATTTATACGTCGCCCGGTCCGTGGACCTGCGGCGGTTATGTCGGCGCTTACCAGCACGAGGCGGCCGACGCGAAAAAGTTCGCCCAGTGGGGTTTTGATTTCCTCAAGTACGACTGGTGCTCCTACGGGGGCGTGGCAGGCGGCAACGATCTGGCCCACATGAAGAAGCCTTACCAACTTATCGCGGCCGAATTGAAGAAGCAGGACCGCGACATCGTCTTGAACCTGTGCCAGTACGGCATGGGCGAGGTCTGGAAATGGGGAGGCGAGGTCGGCCAGTGCTGGCGGACCACCGGCGACCTGGGGTGCGAGCCCGGCAGCCGGCTGCCGGGCTTCTATAGCATCGGCTTCAGCAATGCCCAGCACTGGAAAAATGCCAAGCCCGGCTGCTGGAACGATCCCGATTATCTGCTCATCGGCTATGTGGGCGACGCGAATAAGATGGGCGTAGGCCGCAAGACGACGCTCACGCCCAACGAGCAGTATTCCTACATGTCGATGTGGTGCCTGATGGCCGCGCCGCTGATTTTCAGCGGCGACATGGCCCGGCTCGATCCCTTCACGCTCAACGTGCTGTGCAATGCGGAAGTGATCGACGTCGACCAGGACGCGCTAGGCCGGCAGGCACGAATCGTCCGTAAGACGCCGAACGAATTCGTTCTCGTGAAGGACCTGGAAGACGGCTCGAAGGCCCTGGGGCTTTTCAACCTGGGGGAAGCGGAAGTAACGATTTCCGCGGCCTGGAGCGATCTGGGCCTGCACGGCAGGCAACAAGTCCGCGATTTGTGGCGGCACAAAGATCTGCCCGCGGCCGACGGGAAGTTCCAGGTTGTGGTGCCCCGGCACGGCGTGTTGCTGGTGAAACTCAAACCGTAAGGCCCCATCATGCTCAAAACCGGCATCCTCAACCCGCAAATCAATTCGCTCTTGAGCCGCGTTCGCCACACGAATACGCTCGTGATCGCCGATCGCGGTTTCCCTTTCTGGCCGATGATCGAGACGGTTGACATTTCGTTGGTCGACGGCATCCCTGCGGTGCTTGACGTGCTGCGGGCGATCCGTGCGAACTTCGTCATCGGCAAGGCCTGGATGGCCGCGGAGTTCCTCAACAACAATTCGGAGGAAGTGCGGCAGGCGTTCGCGCAGGGCCTGTCGGGCATTCCGCTCGCGCACGAGCCGCACGTCGATTTCAAGAAGCGGGTGCCGCTGGCGATCGGTCTGATTCGCACCGGTGATACGGTACAGTATGCGAATATGGTGTTGGAATCGGCCTAATCCGGTTCTGCCGAGTGTTCCGGCTGGGCAAGATCGGACTGTTTGGGCGGCGCTAAATCTGGGTTAAGCCGTTGGCCTGTTATGATCCTCGCAACGCCGCTTTTCCGCGTTCCGGGCTTGTTCGTTGTCCTGCGCGCGAGGGTGCGGATGCGCCGCTTGGGACGGTTTTTCGATCGTGTTTTTCCAGTCGTTTTTTTGACGGCCGTGCAATCATGGGCTATACTCGAATGTAGCGCGAGCGCCTGCCGTCCTTGCGCGCTGGACGACTGGACGGATCAGTTTTTGGATCGCCTTGCCTTCGACCAGGCTTCAGCGGCGATCCAACTCCCACACGGACGACACCATGCGACGAAGCCCTTTGGCGGCAGCCGTTCTCTGGTTTGCGATTTTGGCAGTGCCGGCCGTGCCGGGTACCGCACAGCGGTCGATGGCACAGCAGTCCGCCATTTCTCCTTCTAGCATTGCTTTTTCCCAGCGATCGGTGCAGGTCGACGGCTACCTGCAACACGGCCAGGAACTGGAAGCCCAACGGCGTTGGGGGGAGGCGCTGGCCCATTATGAAGAAGGCCTGCGGCAATTCCCCGAGGAGAACGTCCTGGAGAAGCGTTTTGAGCTGGCCCGCCTGCATTACGACCTGGGCCGCCGCTACGCCGACCGCAGCTTTGCCGAACACGTCGCACGGATGCCAGCCGAAAAGGCGTTGGAACTCTACGTGCAAGTCCTGCAGAAGATCGAGACCCATTACGTGGAACAGCCGGCCTGGAAGGACCTCGTCGATCGGGGCACCTCGGACCTGGAGACGGCGTTGGGCGAGCCGATCTTCCTCCAACGGAATCTGCCCGGCGGCAATCCGGCCGCAGTGGAGGCGTTCCGCCGCGAGCTCCGTCAGACGCTTGCCCAGCGCAGTGCGGCCAGCCGGATGGAAGCCCGCGACAGCGCTGTCGTGGCGGCCAATCTGGCCCAGCAACGCCTGGGCCTGTCGTCCACGGTCGTGATCCTCGAATACCTCTGCGGCGCCACCAATTCGCTCGACCCCTATTCGGCCTATCTCACGCCCGACCAGCTCGGTGAAGTCTATTCCCAGATCGACGGCAGTTTCGTCGGACTGGGCATCGAATTGAAGGCCCAAGGCGGCGGCCTGGTGATCGTGCGCGTCATCAGCGGCAGTCCGGCCGAGCAGGCCGGCGTGCGGGCGGGCGATCGGATCATCGCCGTTGACGGCAATCAGACCAGCCGGTACACAACCGATCAGGCCGCCAACTTCCTGCAAGGACCCGAAGGAAGCCTATGCAACCTGGTCCTCGGCGCCCCGGCGGGCACACTGTCGGGCACCATGTACTCAGGGTCGGGGTCGGCCGAGCGCCAAGTGGCCGTTCGCCGCCAACGGGTCGAAGTGCCGAGCGTCGACAAGGTCGGCATCATCGACGACAAGCTGGGAGTTGGCTACTTGCGGTTGACCTGCTTCCAGAAGACGACCCGCCGCGACCTGGAAGCCGCCCTGTGGCGCTTGTACCGCGACGGCATGCGGAGCCTGATCATGGATCTCCGCGGCAATCCGGGCGGGCTGCTGATTTCGTCGGTGGACATCGCCGACCTGTTCCTCGATCAGGGCGTGATCGTCTCCACGCACGGCCGCATCGCTCAGGAAGACGGCACCTACACGGCCCACCAGGAAGGCACGTGGCACGTGCCGCTGACGGTCATCATCGATCAGGATAGCGCCAGCGCCGCCGAGATCTTTTCGGGCGCGATCCGCGATCACCACCGCGGCACGATTGTCGGCGTGCGAAGCTTTGGCAAGGGATCCGTGCAGGGGATCTTCCAGCTCGACGGTTCAGACTCCGGCCTGCGGCTGACGACGGCGAAGTTCTATTCGCCCACGGGCAAGCCCTACAGCCGCGTGGGCGTCGAACCGGACGTTGTGGTTCGCCAGGCGGCCAAGCCGATCAACGGCGCGGTCGCCGGCAAGGACGACGCCATGCTGGACGCCGCCCTGCAGATCGCGCGGAACGCGGCGCTGCCGCGGTAATTGCGCAGGGTGGCACGTCCCTGTTGGGGTGGCACGTCCCTGAGCTTGCGAAGGGCGTGGTCTTACGGGGTCCACGCCCCTTCCACGCCCTTCGCCGAGGCTCAGGGACGTGCCACCCATCGCAGGGATGTTCCACCCCTTGCAGGGAGGTACCCGCGCCACACTCCAAATATCCCACAAATCCGGCATATCCGGCATGCCATTTGACCCGTGCCCGGAAGAGACGTAGCCTTTGACTGGACGACTGTGTCCGCATGCCTGGGCCGACCCGCTCCGCCGTCCCGTGAGTACACAGGAACCCCGCCCCGCTCCACGCGCTATGACGATGCCAACCTCGGACAGCAATCTGCAGGCACAACTTGCCGGACTCGGCACGCTTGGTTCGGGCAGCACGGTTCTGAACGCCGCGGCGGTGACTAGCCTGCAGCATGGCCCGGCCCCGCCCCACCAAGCGGCCGACGCGAAGCTCGGCGCCATCGTCGATCGCATCCGCGCGCTGGCGGCGGGCACATCTTTCGCATCGGGCCCGATCGTGCGCGAACGGCCCTCACCCGCAAGCGGGTGTCCGGCAAGCGAGTGCCCCAGCGGCTTCGTGCCCCAAGAACCCACGTCGTTCCGCGCTGCCGGGCTGAACGACAGCCTGGTCGAGTCGTTGGCCTTGAAGCATTTGTTGGCCCGCGGCGACTCCACCGGCCGTGATGTGGCCGACCAGCTCAAGCTGCCTTTCCTCCTCGTCGACGAATTGCTGCGCGGGTTGAAGAGCGAGCAATTGGTGGGCTATCGTGCCACCGCCCCGATGAACGACTTTCTCTACCAGCTCAGCGATCTTGGCCGCGAACGGGCCAAGCGCTATTGGAACCACTGCACCTACTTCGGCGCCGCCCCGGTTTCGCTGGCAGACTATATCGAAAGCGTCAAGGCCCAATCGCTTGCCACGCAGCAGACCACGGCCGAACACCTGCGGCAGGCCTTCGGCGATCTCGTGCTCAGCCAGCGGATGCTCGATCGACTCGGACCGGCGGTGAACTCCGGCCGCGGCCTGTTCCTTTTCGGCGCTTCGGGCAACGGCAAGACGAGCATTGCCGAGCGGGTCACGCGGGCTTTCGGGCAGGAAATCTGGATTCCTCGCGCCATCGGTGTCGACGGCGAGATCTTGCGGGTCTTCGACCCGGCGAGCCATGAAGAACTTCCGCTGGAGGCCTGCGAAGGCCTTTACGAAAAGCGGAAGATCGACCGTCGCTGGGTGCGGATCCGCCGCCCCACACTGATCGTCGGCGGCGAGTTGACCATGTCGGCCCTGGAGGTGACGATGAACTCCTCGACCGGCATTTGCGAATCGCCGCTGCAACTGAAGAGCAACTGCGGTACGCTGGTGATCGACGACTTTGGCCGGCAACGAATGCGGATCGAGGAACTGCTTAATCGCTGGATCATTCCCCTGGAACGGCGTTACGACTTTCTCAACATGCCCAACGGCAAGAAGATCGAGGTGCCATTCGACCAGTTGATCATCTTCTCGACGAACCTGGAGCCCCGCGACCTGGTCGACGAGGCCTTCTTGCGGCGGATCCCCTATAAAATCGAGCTACCCGACCCGAGCCCCGAGGATTTTAGGGGCCTGTTCCTTTCCCTGGCGAAGAAGATGGGCTTTCCCGACCGGCCGGAGGCGGTCGAGCATCTCATCCGGCAGCACTACGCGCCGACGAACCGGCCCTTTCGCTATTGCCATCCCCGCGACATCCTCATGCAGATCCGCAATTACTGCAGCTATAAGGATTACCCGTTGGAGATCACCAACGAGTACATCGACATGGCGGTGGAGAACTATTTTGCCGTGATGTAAAACGTCCGGCGAAAAATTCGGATGAAAGAAGCCTCTCAGGGAGGTCAGCCTGGAAAGGCTGACGTACACGAAAGCCACGCCAGCACGCTCTCATTCTCTCGGGCCGGTTCGTCAAGCTTGACATCCAATCGCGCACCGTAGGGCAGCACCTGGGCCGCTTTGATACGGCAGTCGGGGCCGCAAACGGGCTCGACCTCGACTCGTGGCGCCTGGCCGAACGCCGGGCAGAAGGCCACGTGCAGACTGCCTGAGCGTTGCCCCGCCGCCAGTGGCATGCGCAGCCAGCCGGACAGTTCCTGGCCGCCTTCCGCCGTGATGCGAAGCGTGAGTTGCTGCAAAACGTCGGCCGCAGGTTCCGCGGGTTCTGGTTCTTCGCTCGAGTCGGAACTTTCCCTCACCCCGACCACGACCATGGGTACATGTTGCCCACCCTCTCCCAAATGGAGAGGGGAGTTGGCAATCGGCATATCGGCCTTGGCGAAACGTCTCGCCGGCAGCATGCTTCGCCACGCCCAAAGCTCCTGGCCGACGATCATTGTCCAAAACCCGAGCAGGGCGACGGAATGACTGCCGGGAAGCGATAGCGATGCGGCGATGATCAGCATCGTCAGGGAAATCAGCGCATGGAAGTGTACGGTGGGCTTTAGGCCGATTTCGTGTGATGGCGGGCTAAAGCCCACCCTGCCATGAGCGATGCGTGCGAGTCCTGCCAGCAATCCAGCGGTGACAAGCAACAGAGAAGGCCCCAGCGGCGTTTCCAGCGCACCGGCCAGCCGCCGTGCGGCGACCGTAGCGGCCACGACGACAAGCAATATCGCCACGGCCGATTGCAACGAAGCGGTCAGTTCCACTGCCGCGAGCACTCGCGGAGAAGTTGTCCGATGCACATTCAGCATGGGGTGGCACGTCCCTGAGCGCTACAACTTTACTTGGCGGCCTTCGCCAGATCGGCCGCGCAGATCGGTCTTCTCCCAGGTGAATTCCGGCTCGTTGCGGCCGAAATGACCGCCGGAAGCCGTCTTCTGATAGATCGGCCGGCGCAGGTCGAGGTGCCGGATGATGCCGCTGGGCGTGAGCGGAAAATGCTCGCGCACCAAAGCTACGAGCCGCTCGTCGGGCAGCTTGCCGGTGCCTTCCGTATCGACCCGCACGCTCACCGGATCGGAGACGCCGATGGCATAGGCCAACTGCACTTCGCAACGGTCGGCCAGTCCTGAGGCGACAAGGTTCTTGGCCACGTAGCGGGCCATGTAGGCCGCGCTGCGATCGACCTTCGTCGGGTCCTTGCCGCTGAACGCTCCCGCCGCCGTGGCGGGCCCAACCGCCGTAGGTATCGACGATGATCTTCCGCCCCGTGAGGCCGCAATCGCCGTGCGGACCGCCCACCACGAACCGGCCGGTGGGATTCACGTGGTACGTCACCGGCCCGGTGACCAGTTCCTTGGGCAGGACCGGATTAACGATCCGGTTGATCACGTACTCGCGGATCTCCTCGTGGGTAACGTCCGGGCTGTGTTGCGTGGAAACGACAACCGTATCCACGCGGACCGGTTTGGCGCCGCAAAACTCGATGGTCACCTGGCTCTTGCTGTCGGGCCGCAGCCAGGGAACCTCCTTGGCAAAACGGGCCGCCGTAAGCCGGGCAAGGATGCGGTGGGCCAAGGCGATGGGCAGCGGCATCAGTTCCGCCGTGTCGCTACAGGCGTAGCCGAACATCAATCCCTGGTCGCCCGCCCCGATCTCTTTGCCCTTGGCCGAGTCCTCGTTCACGCCCTGGGCAATGTCCGGGCTCTGCCGGTCCAAGGAGAGCAGCACCGCACAGGTGCTGGCTGAAATGCCGTGCTCATCGTCGGTGTAACCGACGTCGCGAATCACTCTTCGGACGACGTCGGCGTAGTCGATCGTAGCCGTGGTGGTAATCTCGCCGGCCACGACCGCCATGCCCGTCGTGACCAAGGTCTCGCAGGCGACGCGACTATAGGGGTCCTTGGCGAACAGGGCATCGAGAACACCATCGGAAATCTGGTCGGCGAGTTTGTCGGGGTGCCCCATGCTGACCGACTCGCTAGTGAACAAGAACTTGCCCTGGGCCACTGGAAAAACCTCCTAAGTTAATGAATGTTTTAGCAAAAAGTTCACCTCACAAGCGATCTTTCCTGACGTGAGGCGAGCTTCGATTATATCGATAGGAAGGCATTAACTGCAAGCGGTTTCGTGAAGATCAAAAGGCGAACATGGGCGATTTGAATTAGAATGATGATTGATCCGTGGACGTTCTTCTCCTGCGAGACCGAGTGAACCAAGAAATGCAGACCATACCAAGGGATAGTCTGGCGGCAGCTACAGTCGTCCCAGCAGGGGCGGGCATGGGCATGAATCGGCGACGGTTTGTTGCGCTGGATCGCGATGGTACGCTCAACGTGGAACGCCAATACCTCTCTTCCCCGGACCAAGTGGAGTTGTTGCACGGGGCGGGCGCCGGGCTGCGGACGATGCGCGAGTTGGGCCTCGGCTTGGTGATCGTGACCAACCAGTCTGCGGTGGGGCGGGGGTATTTTGACATGGCCCGGTTGGAAGAAATCCATGGCCGCTTGCGACAGCTTCTTCTTGCCGAGGGCGTAGAGCTCGACGGGATCTATATTTGTCCTCATACGCCGGAAGACGAGTGCGTTTGTCGCAAGCCGTTGCCCGGTTTACTACTTCAAGCGTCGCGTGAATTGGGGTTCGATCCGGCCGGCGCCCTTGTGATCGGTGATAAGCCGTGTGATATTGAATTAGGGCGAGGTCTTGGCGCCACGACGATTTTGGTGCGCACGGGCTATGGTGCCCACTATGAGGCAGCCCGGACGGTCACGCCGGATTGTGTCGTCGACGACCTTGTCGAAGCGGCCGAGTTCGCCAAACGGTGGCTCTCCTACTGACTAATGGAACGGATGATGGGCAAGAGAGTCTTGATCACGGGAATCACCGGCCAGGACGGTTCCTACCTGGCTGAATTCCTTTTGGGCAAGGGGTACGAGGTCCACGGACTCACGCTGCCGCTCCAGCACGTTCAATCGCGGACGCATCGACCACATCTCCGATGCACAATCGCGGGCGGCGGGCATCCCCGCGGCCAGGATCGTCCTGCATTACGGCGATCTGTGCGACGCTTCCTCGGTAAACCGCTTGTTGCGGGAAATTCGGCCCGACGAAATCTACAATCTGGCCGCCCAGAGCCACGTGAAGGTCAGTTTCGAGATCCCCGAATACACGGGAGACGTTACTGGGCTGGGGGCACTCCGCATTCTGGAGGGTATTCGCGAAAGCGGCCTGAATCCGAGGATCTATCAGGCGGGCTCGTCGGAGATGTTCGGCAAAGTTCGGGAAATCCCGCAAACGGAGACCACCCCCTTTTATCCTCGTTCGCCCTATGCGGCAGCCAAGGCCTATGCCTATTGGCTGGCGGTCAACTACCGTGAAGCTTATGGCATGTACGTCTGCAACGGCATCTTGTTCAACCACGAGTCGCCGCGACGCGGCGAGAACTTCGTAACCCGCAAGATCACGCTGGGGGTCGCGGCCATCAAGCTCGGGTTGCGAAAAGCCTTGGCGCTAGGTAATCTGAAAGCCAAACGCGACTGGGGCTTTGCCGGCGATTACGTCGAAGCCATGTGGTTGATGTTGCAGCAGGACCAAGCGGACGACTACGTGATTGCCACGGGGGAAACGCGGTCGGTCCAAGAGTTCTGTGAGGCGGCCTTCGATTACGTCGGACTGGACTATCGCAAGTACGTGCTGGTCGACCCGGTCTATTTCCGGCCCACCGACGTCGATCTGTCGGTGGGGGACGCGAGTAAAGCCCGTAAAAAACTGGGGTGGCGGCCCCGCACGAGTTTCCAGGAATTGGTAAAAATGATGGTCGATTCCGACGTTGAACTTCTCAAAAGGACTTCCTGATTGCCAGCGGTAACCCGCACACCGTGCGGGATTACGCGTTGTTATGTTTCCGTCCGGAACAATCCTTCCGCCACTTGCCGGCGGGCTTCGGCCAAACGCTCGGGCGAATCGACCGCGGTGCGCTGCCCGGTCAAGGGAAAAGCAAACAGCCGCCGCGTTGCCGTCAGTCGCACGAAGACGTCACGGGGGAAATCGCAAAAAGTCTCCGCAGCAATCATTTCCAGCAGTTCCGGCTGGCAGATCGTAATACCGGAAAAGACCCAGGCCCCGGCAACCGTGCTCCACTCGGCATCGGACGGCCGCTCCAGAAAACGCTCGATTCGGCCCATGGCATCAACGCTCAGCGCACTGTTCGACCTGGCCCGCTGATGGACCAGCAGGGTTGCGAGGGCTTTTCGCTCCCGATGAAAGCGGAGCATGGCGGTGAAGTCCTGATTGGTGACGATATCGCCATATTGCACCAGGAACGGCTCATCTCCTTGGAAAAAGGACTCCATTTTCTTCGTTCCGCCGGCCGTGCCCAGCAGTTGCGGCTCGTGGGAATAGGTCAGGCACAAACCCCAACGGGCACCGTCGGCAAAATGGTTCTGAATCGCCTCGGGCATGAAGTGCAGGTTGACCGCAACCTCGTCGAAGCCATGCCGCCGCAGGTGGCAGAGAATGTACTCCAGCATCGGTCGACCCCGACCCAGAGTACTGGGTGCCCCGCCCAAGGGGAGCATCGGCTTGGGGATCTCGCGGGTCAGATCGCCCAGTCGCGTGCCATATCCGGCACAAAGAACCATCGCTTTCATAGCTTACCAGTCATTCTTCCACCGACGCCGGGTCGGTGGGGAAACCTCTTAGCTTACCAGTCATTTTTCCACCGACGCAGGGTCGTTGGGGAAATCCGTAGTTTGAGTTATAACTGCCCGAGAATCCACTTGGCGGCGGCTTGAAGGTTGAAACAAGTATGGTCGGGCCGGCAGGCGCAGCTTGCTCCGGATGTAACGGCAGCGGATCGACCGTCACGATCGGCGGGGCGTCGTGCCGGCCGCACATCACCAGCACCGTGCGGCAGCCGGCCGCGGACCCGGCGGCGATGTCGGACATGCGGTCGCCCACCAGGAAGCTCGCTTGCAGATCGAGGCCGTGCTCGGCGGCGGCCTGGACCATCATGCCCGGCCGGGGTTTGCGGCACGAGCAAGCCACGCGATATTCCGGCAGCGTGGCCTCGGGGTGATGGGGGCAAGAGTAGACGGCGTCGAACCGCGGGCCGCCGGACTGTTCGATCCGATTGAGGATCACGCGATTCAGCTCCGCCATTTCACTTTCGGTAATCAGTCCCCGGGCGACGACCGCCTGATTGCTGACCATGGCCAGAAACATTCCCGCCGTTTTGAGTTCCCGGAGCGCCGCGGGTACGCCTTCGAGCAGGCAGATTTGCTCCGTGCGGACCAAAAAACCCCGGTCGTCGACCAGCACTCCATCGCGATCGAGAAACACAGCCCTGCGAAGCGAAGACTGACTGGGCACGATTTGGTTCTCCGCTTTGGGCTGGCATGCTAGCGCAGTGATTCAAAATTGTGGTCATCGGTTGGAGTCCCGGCTTTAGCCGGAATTGTCGCAGAATTCCGCCTGAAGGCGGGATTCCAGCGCAGACCGTAAATACCCATCAGCGCGAATCACTACACACTAGATTGTCCGCCGTATTTCGTCAAGGCTCGACACGAATGTCTTGACGGCCGGAATGATCAAACCGAATTTGCACGAGTTGCCTGATATTTTCATGGCACGTTTTGTCGGGCACTCCAGAAGCGGCGAAACCCATGAGGAAGCTTCTGCCGCACGAGCTTTTGCGTTATACTTGTCGTCGGGCCTTTGAAGAACGAGTTTCTGCTGGAATTCTAACGGAAGATGAAGATTGCAGCTCTGGCTTTTGGGCTGTTCGTCGCGGCTTTTCTGCTGCACTGGATCATCTGGCGGATCAAGATTCCGCGGCGGCCGACGGCAGTGCTTTTGGCGATCTTGCTGGGAACCTTGCCAGTCGCTCTGACCGCGGTGATCATGGTTCCGGCCTTGCAGTCTTTCGGCCTCCTCGGGTTCTGGGAAGTGTTCCACGTATCGACGTTCCACGTAGCCATGTCGATCCTTTATGTCTGGTGTTACCTTCTCCTGGAGCAACGAAGCCCTAGCATGACGTTGCTGACCTATGTCGCAGATGCCAAAGGGCAAGGGCGAACTCGCGAAGAGTTGCTCTTCGTTCTCCGCAATATCTCGCCGGTTGAGAGACGGCTTGACGCGATGGTGCTCGATAATCTGGTGGCGGAAGCGAATGGAACGTACCGAATCACCAACCAAGGACGAGTGTGGGTGCGGGCTTGCGGCTATTGGCGGGCCTTGCTGGGAATGGAAATCGGGGGGTAGACGGCGATGTTCGACGGTTATGCTCTGTTGGCATTGACGCCCGTAATCGGATTGGCGGCCGATTGTCTCGTGCACGTCTTGCTCTGCTGGGTCTTCGGCCGCTCAAGTTACTTCTTGCCTCTGCTGGTCGGCCTGCTTGCCGGGCTGGTTGCCACGATTGCCGTCAGTTGCGCAGCCTGCGCCTGCATGAAAGCGGGGATGGCCGACGTCATGGCCTTCTTGGCGATGAACGGTTGCGCCTATGTCGGCCTGGCATACGGCTATTTCAATTTCGTGAACATCAATCTTGCGTCGCTGCGAATTCGCATGCTCGATGAATTGGCAGCGGTAGGCGGTCAGATGTCGCGCGCGGAACTACTTGCCCGTTACAATACGGGAAGCGTCATCGAGTTACGTATCGATCGGCTGACCCAATGGCAAAACCTGGTCGAGCACCAAGGCCGCTACTACAACGGGAAGGCCTGGTTCCTGTTGCTTGCCAGGTTCTTCGATCTCTTGCGATGGTTCATCCTGGGACGGAACTGTCCGCCGGACGGGCGACAAGAGGCGGGCAGCTAATGCGGCAAGGAAAGGGTTTACCGGTCCTCGGAGTTGACCGCAGTTTCGGCTCCGGCCGAGGCAACCTTCCGCGGCGGCTCGCCGACCGCGGAAGACAGCTTGCGCTTCTCCTTTCGCGGATACGACCTGATCGCCAGCCGCGACATCATGCACGCCACGTCGAACAAGGTGCTCCATCGCAAGGAGCGGCTGTGTTTCATGTTCTCCGGGTGCATGTACATCGGCACCTCCACGAAGCTGTATCCGCTGCGGCACAAAGGGACGAGCATTTCCAACTGGAAAGTGTACCCGGCCGATTGCATCTTGATTTCGCGGACGGATGCGGTCGGATAGATGACGAGTGAGTGGATGTCCTTCACCCAGACCCGAAACAGGAGCGAATTGATCCAGGAGAAGAGCCGGGAAAGAACGACGCGATACAACGGCCGCGCGGCTGCCTGGTTCGCCCGGTAGGCCAGCACGAGGTCGGCTGATCCGATGGCACGGAAGAATGGCCCCCAAGTGACCTTGTCGCAGAGGTCGTCGGCAGGCACGAGGGTGACATGTTCCATGCGAGCGCGATCAATGCCGTCGCGATAGGTGGCTCCCAGACCCTGGCGCTGCGCGTGGTGGACGACGACGATCTCAGGATTCTCTTTTGCCAGACGTTCCATGACCTCACCGGTCCGATCGCTGCTGCCGTCATTGATCAAGATGAGTTCGAATCGATCGAGTTCCCTTCGGCACTCGGGCAGAAGATCCTGTACCGTGGGCACGAGCTTCTCTTCTTCATTCAGCGCGGGTATGACGATGGATAGCTCTCGCATGGTTGACAGGCTGCCTTTCTGCACGATCGCTAGTACCGTGCCTGATCGCGGAAGTCCATGGCTCCCAAGACGGGTTGGGGATGCCGCTTAACGGGTAATCTTCAATTTGTCGAGTTCTGCGATACGGCGGGCCAAGGCGCCATGTCCGGCGAGTGAAATCCCGCCGTCGACGACGATTTCTTGCCCGGTGATGAAACTGGATTGCGGACTACAAAGGAACTCCACAACGTCCGCTACGTCGTCGGCGGTTCCCATCCGCCGCAGGGGCGCGATGTTTTCATACAGATCGCGCAGTGCATGCTGCTGCTGATAGAACTGGCGCATCTCATCTTTGACCACGGTGTCGGGGGCGACGGCGTTGACGCGGATGCCTCTGGGGCCCAGGATCACGGCATAGTACCGTACCATTTGGATAAGGGCGGCCTTGGCTACATGGTAACTCACGGGCTGCTCTGCGCAGATGAAGCGACTAGCCGACGAGGAAAGCACGACGATCGAATTGTTGCCTATGCCGTCAAAGTGGTCGACGCAGAGTTCAATCACGGTTTTCGTGCCGCTGAGACTCACGTCAATTTCACCCTGCCAGGGATCGTCCTTGCCGCGGTAACGCTGATAGAAGATCACGTGCGCCAACTTTCCGCTGCGCTGGATACACTTCTCAATCGTCGCACGCGCCGACTCGGCGTTGGCTAGTTCGGTTGGATAAAAACAGACGCCCGGGGATTGCTGTTCCACCTCCGCGGAGGGATGCCGCCCGATCAGAGAGACGCTCTGGCCGCGGCCGGAGAGCCGGCGGACAAGTGCGCGGCCGCTGCCGGTAGTTCCTCCAACAATGATGAAGTGTTCGATCTCCACGGCCCAATACTCGCTTTTTCCGCTGGTGTCGCTGTGACGAATCGAAGCTCACAGGCCGCTGCCCAAAACCCGTACTTCCGGAACCGGAATGAGGAATTGGGTGTTTTTTGCCAAGATCGCCGGATACTTCTTGATAATCGGCTCGGCATAGCGCCAAGCCAGAACAACGACGACCTGCGGCTTGCGCTCGTAGAGTACCGGCGGTGCATATACGGGCAGGTGCAGTCCGGGGCTGAAACGACCCTGCTTCGCCAGGTTGTCGTCCACGAGGTATTCGAAGTACTGCCCCATGTCAAAGTGGTAGATCAGGGTCGTCGCCGTGATCGATGCCCCGTAGCCGGCGATTCTCTTGCCTTGGGTCTTGGCAGCGCACAACAACGCCAGCGTTTGGGTCTTGAGCGACTCGATCCTTTTCGCAAACTCCCTGAACATCTCGGGGCGATACAGCCCCAGTTCCTCTTCGAACTTGATCATGGCGGCTACGGAAGGCTGGACCGTCAGGGGGCCGCCGGCCCGCTGAATGGTATAACGCAACGACCCGCCCTTGGTGGGAACCCGTTTCACGTCGACCAATTCCATCCCCAAGTCGCTTGAAGAACGATCGCAGCGGCAGAACTGCGAACAAGGAAAGGTGCTCGTGATAGATGAAATCGAAGACCATGTTCTGGATCACGTCGGCGAGATAGTAACTCTCCATGACGAAGACGCCTTGGGGCGTGAGCAGATCGCGAATGCCTTCCGTAAGCGCCACGAGATCGTCCACATTGGCAAAGACGTTGTTGGCGGTGATGACGGTTGCCGGTCCGTGCGATTGCCGGATCTCCCGAGAAAGCGCCGGGGTGAAGAAGGCCGCGATGGTTTCGGTGCCGCTGCTTGTAGCGGCGCGGGCGATTTCGCTCGCTGGTTCCACGCCCAGGACGCGCATTCCGCGCTGCTGAAAGTGTTTGAGCAGGGTGCCGTCATTGCTGCCAATGTCGACTACCAAGGCGCCCAAGGCGGGACAAAGACCGTCGCATACTGCAGTGGCATACTCGCGGAAATGGTCGACCAATCCCAGCGAACTCGACGTCACGTAAATGTAGTCGCCGTACAGGATCTCCGGGGCGACGATGTTCCAGCAACTGCGAAAGACCACAATCGCGACAAAGGAACAGGTCGATCGGATAGGCATCCTGGACCACTTCCAGGCGGTCTGCCGGAACATAGGCGTCTCCAATGGGCGAGGGCGCTAATTGGAATACAAGTTCCAGCTTGCGGCTCCCGCAGAGGCGGCAAGTATCGCGACGGTGAATAACGGAAGACATGCGAAATCCTCTAGGTCTGCACCGAAGAGCGGCCACTCTCCATGGCGCACTTCAGGGAATCAATGAAATGTTTTCGTTCGGCGACGTTCGCATCCTCGGGTGCCCACGGGGCGAAAACCGTGTCCGCTCGATCGAACGGGCCGTTGGTGACCTCGTGAAAGACGAAAACCGCCGAACGAATAAGCAACATGTGGTACGAGGGAGAAGCCATCCGATAGAAGAATTGACGTGCCGACGCGTAATCTCCCAGCTCGATAACGTTGGCAAGAGCGCCTGCCTCGTCGAACACGATCAAGTCGGCTTGCCCTTCCACGACGTGCCCCGACTCGCTCTTGTTCAGATGCTTGTGCGGCCGAACGTAGGCTTCCTCGGTCAGTACGATCAGCATCTCGTGGATGCGATCCTCGATATCCGAGTGTGCGCACAACCGCATGCGATTACGATTGTTCAGTCTGGCCCCGATCTCGAGGAATTCGATGTCCGCACGCGAGACCTGCACAAGAGGCCCTTCAGCCACGAGCACTTCGCGATTAAGGGCCTTGCCGGGTGTCATGAGTCCTGCAGCGCCTTATCGGCGGCCTCCCTTGCTTTCTCGATCGGACGCGATCTCTTCCCACACGGACAGAAGCCGCTTGCTAGGAGGGAACAAGGAAAAGAACTGCCCGCCCTGCTGCTGCCACGCCAGGTGCCTGGCAATGACCTTTTCCTCGTTCTCGGCATTGACCGCCAAGAGGCACACATCGACCGCATCGCGCTGCAATGCCGCACCGGGACGGATCGGCAATCGCGAACCGGGCAGATACTTGTTCTGTTTTTCCGGCTGATCGTCCAGGATAAAATCGATGTACGGGCCGATTCCGGTGAAATTGATCAGCGAGCAAACCCTTGATCCGGCGCCATAAACGGCAGTTCGAACACCTCCCCGGCGGGATTCGGCCAGATAGTCGCACAGGGCCTTGCGAAACACAGGCCAACGATCGCGATAGGCCAACGTCCGCGCTAACGCTTCCGGCAGATACGCGGATTCGAGCGGCAACCCGGCAGGTTCGACGTACCGCCCGGCAACAACCAGGGCTTCACCGCTGAAAAGAATCGTCTCTTGGTGGTACGCACGAATTCCACAAGCGGCCAGAAACCGGTTGAAGGTGTCGATCGTGAAGTAGTTGGCATGTTCTTCCCAGATGGCGGAATAGTCGCTGCTGTCAAGGCTGAAGCCGAAATGGGGAACTTCGAAAAGCACGAATCCGCCCGGCTTTAGGAGCCGCTGCATTGCTGTCCGAAAGATCGACAAATCGGAAATGTGTTCCAAGACCTGGCGCGCGATCAGCAAGTCGCAGCGACCGTGACGCGTGGCCATTTCCTCGGCCAGTTCCCCGGTAAAATAACCGCAGACCGTGTTCACCCCTTGGGCTTGCGCAGCCGCGCGCGCGTCGGCAGCCGGTTCGATTCCGATTACGTTCGTATAACCCCGATTCATGAGGGCCTTGCAAAACCCTCCGTCGTTGCTTCCTACTTCCGCGATGCGAGACGTTTTGTCGATGCCCGGCATTTGCGCGATCAAATCGATCAAGCGCGGGATATGGGGCTGGGGCTTCCACGAGCTTAAGGTAATATAATTGGTATAGAATGTGGCCGGTGGAATAAGATTGACCAACTGAATCAATCCACAACCTTCGCAGTAGCGCAATTCGACCGGATAAACGTAGGCGTCTTGGTTGGGATCGTCGAGATAATGATGCGCAATAGGATGCAGACCGAAGTCCAAGAGCGGCGACAGTCTCGGCTCCCGGCAAAGATTACACGGATACATCAATGCGATACCTCAAAAGCTGCGCCAGAGCACGAAACGAACCTCGGCACGCCGTTCGCCTAGGCAATTTGGGTGGAAAGATCATCCAAAACATTGCGTAGGGATGCAACTCTTGCCGCAAGGGAAACTCCAAGGATTTCTCAATCCTCAGCGCACCACTTTGGAGGCGTCAAGTAGCCCGGCGGCATTCAACGGATAGTGTGGAAAGATGAATGAAGCAGGTGTTTTTTATTCTTCATCCCTCATCGCTTTCCCCGCCGCGGCCACGGCAGAGCCCAGAACGACGTTTTTCCCCATTTCCAATAGGACAAGCTCGATCGCGGCCAGACAGCCGAGAATATCAACCTCGTCGACGAGGCCCATGTTGCGCGATGCGGAAAATCTTGCCTTTCAGTGGCCCCTGTCCACCACCCAGCGTAATGCCAAACCGCTCTTCCAACCGCGTTAGGAACTGCTTGCCATCAATGTCCTCCGGCAGATAGACGGCCGAAACGCCTTCCGCCGGCCGCTTGGCCACGGGCTGCAACCCCAGCGCGGCGATGCCCGCCAGCGTGGCCCGCGAAAGGAGCTTCGAGCGGGCCCAAAGCGTCTCGATGCCAGTACTGCGGATCAGCCGCAGGCTTTCGGCCAGAGCCTCGATCAGCGGGATGGCCGGCGTGTACGGCGTTTCGGCCGTTTGGGCTGCCTTGCGGTAGGCCAACAGATCGAAGTAAAAGGCCGGCCGACCCGGAGTACCGGGTGCCCCGATCGATTCCATCTGCCGCCAGGCCCGCGGGCTGACGGCCAGGAACACCAACCCCGGGGGGGTCATCATCGCCTTCTGGGCGCCGACGACCAAGACGTCGATACCCCACTGGTCGGTGCAGCACTCCATCGCGCCGACGCCGCTGATGCCATCGACGACCAGCAGGGCCGGGCTGTTCCGGACCACGCGGCCGATGGCCTCGATATCATGTCCCACGCCGGTGCTCGTTTCCTGCAACGTCGAGAAGACGGCCACGATGTCCGGATGCTGCTTGAGCAACCGCTCGACTTCGGCCGCTTCGAACGCCTCGCCCCAGGGCAGTTCATACCGCACGACTTCGATGCCGAACCGCTCAGCGATCAGCCGCCACCGCTCGGCGAACTTGCCCGACTCGAGCACCAACGCTTTGCCACCGGGCTTCACGAGGTTCACCACGGCCGCTTCCATGCCTCCGGTGCCGGAGCAAGACAGAATGAGCACGTCGTTGGCGGTCTGCAAGGCATATTTCAGCCCTTCCTGGACTTCGCTCATCGTACTGCGGAACTCGCCCGTGCGGTGATGGCGAACCTGCCGGGCCATGGCCAGCAAGGCCGACTGGGGAACTTCGACGGGCCCGGGGGTGAAGAGGCGTTTTCTCGGCATGGGTGGCAGCATCCCTTTTACTCTACGAAAGCCAATAATGCGCCGATGCCCAGCATTACGGCCGATGCCAACAGCCCCCAAAAAGTATTTTTGTACGCGTAATCGAGAGTGTTGAAAAACATGAAGGCGCTGGAAAGACAGAACAACAGCGGTACGACGGGATAAAACGGCACGCGGTACGTTCGCACAGGACCGGACTGTCGGGCCCGCAAAATGAACAACGAATGGCCGACCAGGTAGAGAAAGAGAAAGAACGAGGGCGAGTAAAATGCCACGGAATTCTGAAACCCATCCAAGCCCTCTTGGCTCCAGCCGAAGCCGATCGTGAGGGCCACGGTCACGGCTGCCTGGATGATCAAGGGGCGGGCCGGAGTGTCAGTCTGCGAACTCCACTGGCCTAGCCAGGCGTAGAGACGATGCTCGTTTCCCATGGCGTAAAGGATCCGTGCACCGGTGAAAATCATGCCGTTGATGCCGCCCAGGGCCATGATGCAAATCAGCAGGCTGATGCACTTTCCCGCCCAAGGGCCGATGCTCAGGCTAAGCACGTCGGCCGCGACGGCCTCGCTTCGCTGCAGGCCATGCAGTCCCAGGGCGTGGACGAAGGCCAGGTTCACGGCGATGTAAATGGCCGCCACCGCCAACGTGCCGAGCAGCAATGCGCGAAGGATGTTCTTCTGCGGATGGCGGACTTCCGCGCTGACATAGGGCATTTCGTTCCAGCCGCCGTAGGCAAAAATAACGAAGATTAGCGCCAATCCCAGATCACGCGGTGTCGTGGCTGGCGGCCCGGCCGGCGCCGTCGCGGCAGCAGAAAAACATGTGCCCACGGCAACGATGGCCAGCAAGCCGAGGAATTTGACCAGGGTCAGCAAGTTCTGTGTCCACTTTCCCGCCCGCACGCCAAGCAAGTTGATGCCGCTCAGCACGACCACGGCACCCACGGCATAGATCAACAGGGGCCGATAGCTCGTGTCCAGCGGGCAGAGCTGGTTGGCATACTCGGCGAAGACAAAGGCCAGCGTGCCGACCGAACCGGGGCGGACGATCCAGAACTGGGCCCAGGCGAAGAGGAAGCCAATCTTGCGGCCGAAGGCCTCGGTCAGAAAGACGTAATCTCCACCCTCTTTGGGGTAGGCTGTCGCCAGTTCCGCGTAGCAGATTGCGCCGATAAGGGAAAACACCGCGCCGATCACCCACACGCCCACCAGCCAACCGACGTTGGGAACCTGCCCGGCGATCAGCGGGGTGCTGCGGAAGATGCTCGCCCCAATAATGATCCCGACGATGATCGAGGTCGAGTCCAACAAGCTTAGGTGCTGGTGGGGGGACGCGGGGGGATGGCTGGTTGCGAGCGGTCAGAGGCGTCATTAGCTTAGTTGGCCTAGCGTAAGAGGGGAATTGCAAATTGCAAATTGCAAAATGCAAAATGCAAATTGCCGGCAGAAACAAAGCCGCATCGTTTGGGGCCTATTCTATGCTGATCGAAACGGATACCCAAGCTGAATCTCAACGGAGACCCAAGAGTGGCATCGTCGGAAATGGCCAATTATCATTTTGCAATTATCATTCTGCAATCCATCTTTCGTCATAAGGGCTTGCAATTCTTCGGTTTTCCGCTATTTTGATAGGATGGTGGGGTTTGCCCACGTTGGGGAAATTCGTTCTCCCCAGCCGCCTTCTTGACCCCACTCTCCAGAGGATGCTGCGATCGAATGCATGAGATTCTTTACCATTATCAGCAACCGACTCCAACGACGTGGGTTTATCTCTCGTCGTTGATCACGATTGCCGTCTATTTCAAGTTTCGCCGCTTCTGGAGCGTGCGGAACCTGGACTTAGTCGGTCTGATCTTGTTCGCGCCCGGGCTGCTGTTGGTCATGCACGATCAGGAAATGAAGCATCTCGGTTACTTATGGCTCTTTGTGGTGGGCGGTTTCTTCGTCTTGCGGATGCTGGTCGATTCGGCCATGGTGCGGCGGCCGCTCCTGGAACCCAATCTCTCGGCGGGCGGTCTTACGTTCGCATGCGCTGCAATGTTCGTCTTCCTGATGTCGAACGTCATCAACCCACCACCACCAATATCGGACACCGCGGCTCTCACGCGCTCCAGCGAAACGCCCCAGGCCATGGGTCAGGCTCGGGCGCCATCTACCGATGGTCGGCCTGACGTACCCCACGTTCAAGACCAGGTTGGCGACATTCGTGAGATCCTGAAACAGCGGGGACCGGGCTATCCCTTGTTTCACGTCTACTCCGGCAAAGCGGACGACCCCGGTAAGCGGGCCATGGCCATTCTCGCCCACCTTTTCGTCGTGCTGGGGATGGTCTTGATCGGCTATCGGCATTTCGACAACACGCACACGGGCATTGCCGCGGCGACCCTGTATTTGTTGTTGCCCTACACGGCCAATTACACTCCGCGCATCGATCACGTCGTGCCGGCGGCCCTGCTGGTTTGGGCCGTTCAATCGTACCGCCGGCCCGTGATCGCCGGCATTTTCGTCGGTCTGGCGGCGGGGCTGATTTGGTATCCGCTCTTTCTTTTGCCGCTGTGGTGTTCTTTCTATTGGCGGCGGGGACTGCTTCGCTTCAGCCTGGCGGTGCTGGTGGTGCTGGGGCTCGTGGCGGCCTCGTTGGCTTTCATGCCCTCCAGCCTGGGACCGTATGCCTTTCAGTTCTCTCATACCTTCGGTCTGATGACGGTAGACCCGCCGACATCCACGATTTCTGGGAGGGTGCCCTCGCGCCGTTCCGCTGGCCGGTTTTGGCGGCTTTCGTGGCCATGTGCGGGAGCATGGCCTTATGGCCTGCCCAGAAGAATCTCGGCAGCCTGCTGGCCTGCTCGACAGCGATCATGCTCGGCACGCAGTTCTGGAAGGCCTACGAAGGCGGTACTTTCATGGCCTGGTATCTGCCGCTGCTGATTCTTACCATCTTCCGTCCCAACCTGGAAGACCGCGTCGCCTTGAGTGCGATCAGCGAGGGGTGGGTGAAATGGCGCAAGTAATGACCGTTCGCACGCGATTTGCCCCCAGCCCCACCGGCTATTTGCACATCGGCGGGGTCAGAACCGCACTTTTCTGCTGGCTTTTCGCCCGGCGGCACGGGGGACAGTTCATCCTCCGGATCGACGATACCGATCAGCAACGTAATGTCGAGGAGGCGTTGGCCCCGATCCTGCACGGACTGCACTGGCTGGGAATCGATTGGGACGAGGGGCCGGAGGTCGGCGGCCCGTACGGTCCTTACTATCAGTCACAGCGGGGCGATCGCTATCAGGCAGCGGTCGACAAGCTCCTGGCTGCCGGGGCGGCCTACTACGACTATGCCACGACGGAGGAACTCCAGACCGAGCGGACAGCGGCCGAGCGGGAGAAGCAAGTCTTCCTTTATAGCCGCCGCTTCATGGCTGAGACTGCTGCCGATCGTGCCCGCTTCGAAGCCGAGGGCCGCAAGCCGGTTGTGCGTCTGAAAATGCCGCGGGAAGGAACGTTAGTCATCCAGGACGTCATCCGCGGCAACGTGGCCGTGGACTGGGCCCGCGAGCAGGATCACGTCGTCCAGCGGGCCGACGGCTCGTTCCTCTACCACCTGGCCAACGTGGTCGATGACTACGACTTCAAGATCACGCACGTCATCCGCGCGGAAGAGCATCTCTCGAATACGCCGCGGCAGGTTTTCATCGCCCAGTCGCTAGGCTACGAATTGCCGATTTATGCCCACTTGCCCTTCGTGGCCGAGCCGGGCAGCAAGACGAAGCTCAGCAAGCGGAAGCTTGACAAGTATCTCAAGAACGCCGATTTCGCCGCCCTCATGAAGCACGGCCGCAAGGTGGCCGACGCCTTGGGATTGCAGGTCGATCAGAACACGTTCAACCCGGTGGTGGTCGATTTCTACGAGCAGGTCGGCTATTTGCCGGAGGCGATCATCAACTACCTGGCCCTATTGGGCTGGGCCCTGGACGATCAGACGGAGCATTTCAGCCGCGATGAGTTGATCCGGCATTTCTCGTTGGAGCGGGTGAACAAGGCAGCCGCCAGTTTCGATTCGAAGAAACTTTGGGCCTTTCAGGATTGGCATACGCAGCAATTGCCGCTCGAGCAGAAGGTGGAACGGGTCGTGCCGTATTTGCAGCGGGCGGGACTTGTCGCTTCGCAAGTAACCAACGATGAACTCGCGAAGATCGAACACGTCGTTCGCGCCGCTGGCGACCGCATCAAGACCTCCGGCGACATCCTCGATTACGCCTATTTCTTCGTTGCCGACGACAAGCTCGTTTACGACGAGAAGGCCGTGGCCAAATCGCTGCAAAAGCCGGGTGCGGCCGAACTCTTGGCCAAGTATCGCAGCCAATTGGCCGCCGCGGAACCGTTCGCGGCCCAGCCGCTGGAGGAGATGACGCACGCGTTCGTCGCGGCCCAAGGCGTGAAGATCGGCGACATCGTCCACGCGCTCCGCGCCGCGGTGACCGGCCAGTCGGTCGGCTTGGGGCTCTTCGACAGCCTGGCGATTCTCGGCAAGGCGAGTTGTTTGGCGCGGGTCGAGCGGACGCTAGATCGCGTGGAGGCGGCGAAGGGTTAGAGATGGCGTTCCCCGTTGATATTAAGTTCGCGAACGAAGCAGAACGAAAGCTTGGGGTGAAATTCCCCGCTTCATTCGTCGTGCGAATGGTCAAGCACAACGGTGGCGAAGTCAGTACGGCTGCGGATTCCTGGCAATTGCACCCCTTTCTCGATTCAAGCGATAGAAAGCACCTCAAGCGAACTTGCAACGACATTGTGCTTGAGACCAAGAAGGCGCGAGAATGGCCAGATTTCCCGGAAAACGCAATCGTCATCGGCAGCAACGGCGGCGGAGATAGGCTGGTCTTGCTTCCAAGCTCCGACGCGCCTGCTATTCTCGGCCCCGTGTATTGGTGGGATCATGAGACAGGCGAATTGATATTCGTGTCTGACGATTTTGGCGACTTGGAATAGTTTGGCGAAATCATAAGAGTTTGCAAGGCCCAGGACGGTTCGATGAAGTCTTTGACGCCGCTTCCGAATTACGATGAAGTTCTAAACGATATCGTCGGTCTGCTCGAAGGCGCGCGCCGTGCATCCGCCCGCTCCGTCAATGCGATCATGACGGCAACGTATTGGGAAATCGGAAGACAGATTGTTGACGGGGAACAGGCAGGGGGACGCCGCGCTGAGTATGGCGAAAAGTTGCTCAAGCAGTTATCGGGGGACTTGACGGCCAGATTTGGCAGGGGTTTCTCCGAACGCAATCTGAAATATATGCGTGCGTTCTACCTGGGGTGGCCAATTCCGCAGACACCGTGTGCGAAATCTACCTCTACAGAGGGTGTCATCCGTCCAGGAGATCTCGGCGAGTCATCTAAGAATCCTCTTGGAGGAATTCGGCAGACACTGTCTGCCGAATCTGTAAATCCTTTTGTTCCAAGTATTTGCAATTCCGCGAGCGAGATTGCGCAGACGGCGTCTGCGCAATCTCCTTCTCCAGGGGCATTCAAATTGCCCTGGTCACATTATATCAAACTCCTCTCCGTCGAAGACGCGGAGTCCCGCGCTTTCTACGAGTCCGAAGCCCTCCGTGGCGGCTGGTCCGTACGGCAACTGGATCGGCAGATCGGCAGCAAGTTCTACGAGCGGACGCTGCTTTCCCGCAACAAGGCCGCCATGTTGCGCAAGGGCGAGAAATCGTTGCCGACGGACAAAGTGTCGCCCGAAGAGGAAATCAAGGATCCGCTGGTCCTGGAGTTCTTGGGCTTGAAAGACGAGTACTCCGAGACGGACCTCGAAGAGTCGTTGATCCGGCACCTGGAGAGTTTCTTGCTGGAACTGGGCGGAGACTTTGCTTTTGTGGGCCGGCAGCGCCGGCTGCGGATTGGCAATGTGTGGTATCGAATCGACCTCCTATTCTTTCATCGTCGGCTGCGCTGTTTAGTGATTATCGATTTGAAACTGGGCATGTTTACTCACGCCGACGCCGGACAGATGCACCTCTACCTGAACTACGCTCGTGAACACTGGATGCACGAGCATGAGAACCCGCCGGTTGGCTTGATCCTATGCTCTCAAAAGGACGAAGCCGTCGCGCACTACGCGCTGGATGGCTTGCCCAATAAAGTACTGGCGTCACAATACAAGATGGCCTTGCCCGACGAGCAAGTCCTCGTTGACGAATTGAAACGCACGCAGAACATGCTGACATCGAAAGGAATCCTGCCTTGAGCGCACCCAATCCCACCCCCGCCGCCACCCCGACTTCCACCGACTTCCTCCGTGAAAACATCAACGCCGACCTGGCCAGCGGCCGCTACGACCGCGTGCATACCCGTTTCCCGCCGGAGCCCAACGGCTACCTGCACATCGGCCACGCCAAGTCGATCTGCCTGAACTTCGGCATCGCGCGGGACTACAACGGCCTGTGTAACCTCCGCTTCGACGACACTAACCCCACGAAGGAAGAGATCGAATACGTCGACTCGATCATGGAGGACGTCCGCTGGCTGGGCTTCGATTGGGAAGACCGCCTGTATTACGCCTCCGACTATTTCGACCAGCTCTACGAATGGGCTGAGAAAATGATCCTCGCCGGCCAGGCCTACGTCTGCGACCTCACGGCCGACGAGGTCCGCGAGCACCGCGGCACGCTCACCGCGCCGGGCGCAACAGCCCTTATCGCGACCGCTCGATCGAGGAGAACCTCGACCTGTTCCGCCGCATGCGGGCCGGCGATTTCCCCGACGGCTCGCGCACGCTCCGCGCGAAGATCGACATGGCCTCGCCCAACCTGAACATGCGCGACCCGGTGATGTACCGCATCCTCCGCGCCACGCACCATCGCACGGGCGACAAGTGGTGCATCTACCCGACCTACGACTACACCCACGGCCAGAGCGACTCGCTGGAAGGCATCACACATTCCATCTGCACGCTGGAATTCGAGAACCACCGGCCGCTTTACGACTGGTACATCAAGTCACTGGGGATCTTTCATTCGCGGCAGATGGAGTTCGCCCGCCTGAACCTGACCTACACGATGATGAGCAAGCGGCGGCTGCTGGAACTGGTGAAACAGGGGATCGTCAAGGGCTGGGACGACCCGCGGATGCCCACGATCTGCGGCTTCCGCCGCCGCGGCTACACGCCCGAGGCCATTCGCAACTTCTGCGCGCGGATCGGCGTGGCCAAGGTCGATAGCGTGATCGACGTGGCCTTGCTGGAGCATTGCCTCCGCGAGGACTTGAACAAGCGGGCCGCGCGGGTGATGGCTGTGCTGCGGCCGCTGAAGGTCGTGATCACCAACTACCCCGAGGGCCAGAGCGAGGAACTGGAGGCGGTGAACAACCCCGAGGATGCGGCGATGGGCACGCGGAAAGTGCCCTTCTCGGGCGAGATCTGGATCGAGCAGGACGACTTCCGCGAAGACCCGCCCAAGGGCTATTACCGCCTCTCGCCGGGCAAGGAAGTGCGGCTCCGCTGGGGCTACTTGATTACCTGCACCAAGGCCGTCAAGGACCCGAAAACGGGCGAGGTCGCGGAACTGCATTGCACCTATGACCCGGCCACCCGCGGCGGCAACGCCCCCGACGGCCGCAAGGTGAAAGGTACGATCCATTGGGTCTGCGGCCGCGCATGCCATACAGGCCGAGGTGCGGCTCTATGAAAACCTCTTCACCGTGCCCGATCCCAGCGACGTGCCGGAAGGGATCGATTACAAGGTGAACCTGAATCCCAAGTCGCTGGAGGTTCTGCTGGGCTGTTGCCTCGAACCCAGTCTTGCGGCGGCGAAGGCCGGCGATCGCTTCCAGTTCGAGCGTTTGGGTTACTTCGCGGTCGATCCCGATTCTATCCCCGGCAAGCCGGTCTTCAACCGCACCGTATCGCTGCGCGACACCTGGGCGAAGATCGAAAAGCGTTCCTCACGCGCATGATATGAAAATTGTTCCCGAGCCCTCCTCATTTCGGCGGGCGGGCGATAGAATATCCTTGGAGGGAGATCAAGCAATGGGTAGAATGCGGCAAATGATCCAAGTGGACGGCCAATCTTTCTGGACGTTGTTCGACAGCGGCGCCGGAAGACTTATGTGGTCCCCGCAGTCGCGCGGCTCTTGACCACCACCAAGGCCCCGCATCCATTTCGTGCTTCTTTGGGAGGAGAAGTCAAGCGCGGTGATACTGGTGCTCTGTTGGAGGCCCAAATTGAAGGGCACTCAATAGTGACCAATGCCTTGGTCATCGACAAAATCGGTATGGACGAGGACAACCGTGCTATTGAAATCCTGTTTGGTGCGCTGGCCATGCAAGAGTGGGGGATCAGGCCGGTTCCCGACGAAGAAAGGCTTGATCTGTCGCATTATCCGGAGGAATTTGTCGAGTTCTGACCATTCGATGGCGGATGCCTGCTCACGGTCGCGGAAGATATTCTTCGGCCGGTTCCCCTTACTTGCCGCTCATCGCGGGGAACATCTGCCGCATCATGGTAATTGCGGCCGGCCCGACGAGCACGACGAAGATGCCGGGGAAGATGAAGAGCACCAACGGGAAGAGCAACTTTACCGCGGTCTTGGCGGCCTTCTCTTCGGCCAGTTGGCGGCGGCGGGTGCGCATCGATTCGCTCTGTACCCGCAGCGCCTAGGCGATACTGGAACCGAACTTGTCGGCCTGGATCAAGACGGCGCCCAAAGACCGCAGATCGGCCACGCCGGTCCGCAGCCCCAGTTCGTGCAAGGCCTCGTCCCGCGTGCGGCCCATTTGCAACTGAAAGTTCGTCAAGGCAAATTCGGCCGCCAGCACCGGGTAGGCGTCTTTCATCTCCTCGCTCACTTTGCGCATCGCCTGGTCCAGCCCCAAGCCGGCCTCGACGCAGACGATCATCATGTCCAAGACGTCGGGCAGGGCCAGGAAGATCGCCTGCTTCCGGCGACGCGCCAGGTACCCCAAGACGATGTCCGGCAGCCAGAAGCACAAGCCGCTCACGCCCGCCACCCATATCAGCGTGCTCTGGCTGAAGCCCTTCACCCACAGCAACGTGCCGCCGCCGAGGAAGAACCCGGCCATCAAGAGGACGAACTTCAGACCGTAGAAGACCGGCACCAGCCCTGCGGCCCGGAAGCCGGCGCTGGCCAGGTGGTTCTTCAGTTTGTTCGCCTCGGCCTCGTTCTTCGGCGCGAACGACTTGGTCAAGGCCGAGGTCTTTTCCAGGACCATCGACATGGTGTCGGTTTTCTTGAGAATGGCCTCGGCCTGGGCCGAACGGCGCTTCTGCGGGTTCTTGATCTCGTCCAAGCGCTCCAAGGCCCGCGGCTTGGCCGCGGCCAGGTACTCCAGCGCAAACCAGGTCACCGCCGCGAACAGCCCGAAAATCGCCAGCGGAATGAAGTCGGCAAGCGTGAACAGCGGCGGTGAAACTGCGGCAAACATGGTTTATACCTTGATATCGACGATCTTCTTGATCACGAAGGCGCCCATGATCTGCATGAACACGGCGACGGCCAGCATCTTTTTTCCCGCCGGGTCGGTGAAGAGCTGCGATACGTAGCCCGGATTGAGATGGTACACGACCACGAACAGGACCAGCGGCAAGGCCATGAGGACCACGCCCGAGAGCCGGCCTTCACCCGTCAAGGCCTGGACCTGCCCGAGGATGCGGAAGCGGTCGCGGACCAGCGAGCCGATCTTGTCGAGGATCTCCGCCAGGTCGCCGCCCGTCTGCCGTTGCAGAATCACCGCCGTGACGAAGAACCGCAGGTCGAGGTTGGGCACGCGCTGGCACATCGCCCGCAGGCTGTCGTCCATGGCCACGCCCAGGTTCTGTTCTTCGAACACGCGGCCGAACTCCTTGCCGATCGGCGCGCTCATCTCCGTGGCCACGGCGTTGAAACCGAAGGCCAGGCTTTGCCCCGCCCGCAAGGCCCGCGCCATCATTTCCAAGGCATCGGGAAGCTGCGCGCCAAAAGCCTTCAACCGCTTCTTGCGCCGCCGAAGGAGCCACATCACGGGCAGCGAACCGGCAGCGAGCGCGGCCAGGGGGAGCGTGGCCAGGGGACCCTTCATGGCGACCGCCACGGTACATCCGGCCAGTCCCAGGAGCAACGAGGCCAAGGCCAATTTGCCCACCGTGAGCGTCGTGTCGGCCTGCTCGAAGAGCCGATCGAAGTTGGCGAAGTTCGCGAACAACTGGGCCAGCATGTTGGGCGCGTCGTCCAAGGGCCGGGCCAGGACGCTGTTGTCCTTGAGCAGATTTTCCCGGTTCGCCGGCGAAGCCACGCCGGTGAAGAGATCCAGCCGGTTCTCGAGTCGCGAAGTCTGCGGCCTGGAAAAGAGCATCACCACTCCGCCCATGAGGGTCGTTACGCCGATGAAAGCAATGATGCCGAAAAGCAGGGGATTCACGCCTAATCCTCCAACATGACGCGTTCGCGGAAGGCGCTGGCCGGCAGGCGGACGCCGGCCGATTCCAGGCGCTGCATGAACTTCGGCCGCACGCCGGTTGCCACGAACCGGCCGAAGGCCCGGCCCATCTCGTCGATGCCGTCCTGCACGTAACGGTAGATGTCTTGCATCACGATCGTGTCCTGTTCCATGCCGCAGACCTCCGTGATATAGGTGATCTTCCGCGGCCCGCCTTGCAAACGCGAGGCCTGCACGACGAGGTTCACGGCGCTGGCGACCTGCGACCGCATGGCCTTCAGCGGCAACTCGAAGCCCGCCATCATGATCAAGGTTTCCAAGCGGGAGAGGGCGTCGCGGGGCGTATTGGCGTGGATCGTGGTCATCGATCCCTCGTGGCCCGTGTTCATGGCCTGCAGCATGTCCAAGGTTTCGCCGCCGCGGCACTCGCCGATGATGATCCGTTCCGGCCGCATGCGGAGGGCGTTCTTCACGAGGTCGGTGGCCGTGATCGCGCCTTTGCCTTCGATGTTCGCCGGCCGCGTCTCCAACCGCACCACGTGGTCCTGCTGGAGCTGCAGTTCGGCGGCGTCTTCGATCGTCACCACGCGGTCGCTGTTGGAAATGAAACTGGAAAGCGTATTCAAGAGCGTCGTCTTGCCGGAACCGGTGCCGCCGGAGATGATGATGTTCAGCCGGGCCTTGATCGCCCCTTCCAGGAGCATGACCATCTCCGGCGTGAAGGCCTTGTAGTTCAGCAGGTCTTCCAGCTTGAGCGGATTCGCGCCGAAACGGCGGATGGAAACGCATGCCCCGTCCAGGGCCAGCGGGGGGATGATGGCGTTGAAACGCGAACCGTCCTGCATGCGGGCGTCGACCATCGGACAGGTCTCGTCCACGCGGCGGCCGACTTTGGAGATGATGCGGTCGATGATCTGCATGAGGTGGTCGTTGTCGCGGAAGACGACGCTGGTCTTTTCCACCTTGCCGCGGCGTTCGCAATAGATGTTCTCGGCCCATTGATCATGATGTCGCTGATCGTAGTGTCTTTGAGCAGCAATTCCAGCGGGCCGAGGCCGAACGTCTCGTCGAGCACTTCGCCCACCAACTGCTCGCGTTCCGAGCGGTTCAGCAGTGTGTCTTCGCTGTCGCAAAGGTGCTCGACCACCAAGCGGATCTCGCGGCGAAGGATCTCGCCTTCCAGCTCGCCCACCTTGGTCAGGTCGAGCTTGTCGACCAGCTTGCCGTGGATGCGCTGTTTGAGTTCTTCCAGCGTGGTTTCCTTGGTGTCGCTGCTTTGCCGCGGAGGCATGCGGGGTGGAGGCATGGCGTTCGACTCTTCCTGCCGTATGGTTTCTTGAGTCCAGGGGAGTATCTTGGGACCGGCCGAAGAATAGGTTGGCGAAATCCTGTGGGACGGCTTGGCAATCCGTCCTATGGCCGAAAGCTGAAGTAATTCTCTGGTCGGTCCTTATCCGTGAAAAGATAGCTCAAAACGAGAGCCAGCGCGCCGTGCGCCGCGTGTTCTTTTCCACAGACCGAGGAGATGGCAGCGGTTGTAACGAATGTAACGCTACATCGCCAGAATCGGATCGCCGCCTTGGGCCCGCTGGGCGTTCCATTCCATCCGCGTGCCGCGCGTTTTATTGGTTATGTGCGCAGGGGCCGGTTGGTCCCAATCCTTGCGATCGAAACCTTCATCAAGAATGTCCTTGAGGTTCTTCCGGTCCAGCTTGTATTCGTCGGCCAGACGGAACCACTCTTCTTTACACGCCTTGGTAATACCGTTGTCGTCGACCGCCGTAATCATCTTATTGAAGAGTTGATGGCGCGTGGAATCGGCCAAACCAAAGCGGACAACCTCGTTCTTCTTCTTGCCCTTGCCGCTACCGCCCTTGGGCGACATCGCCACGGCGATCAGGACGACGACCAGGACCGTGGCGGCAACTCCGCCGCCGATATAGACCAGCATCATCTGGTCGCTCTTATTCTTCGCCCGGCCTGCCGCCGTACGTGCGGCCGCAACCCCGACCCGGAATACCGGGTGCCCCGCCGGGTGCCCCGGCCGACCAGCGGCCGGGGTCTTGGCGACCGTCTTCGCCGCGGCCCGGCCCGGCCCGGAAGCCAAGTTGTCGAAGAAAGCCATGTCGGAACCGCCCGGCGAAACTTCGTCAGCAGTCGTGCCCAACTCCTTGGCTGCCGCTTCCGTCTCGCCAGTGGGCACCGTAAACTGGTTTTTGCACTGCGGGCAGATCAAGGCGCGGCCTTGCAACTCATCCCTCAGGGTCAGCTTCTGGTCACAATTCGGGCACGTGATGACTTGACTCAAATTAATACCTGCGAACGAGCGGTGGAACGGCTAATACTCCAAGAATAAACCAGACTGGCCGAATTGGAAAGTCCTGACCCACACGGCAGTCCTAAGTCGAATGGAATTCATCCCGTTCACCCGAAAAAGAGAGAGCAACGGATTGAATTTCTCTGACAGGAAGCGCTTTTCTACTACTTCTTGGTCAGATAGTTCCCTGTTAACGGTAGGTGGCCGTGGAAATTGGCGTTGCCCCGATTCGACTGTTTTGCGATAAAGACGCGCAACTCGGCAAATGTCCTCGTATGCTCAGCAAGGAGGCTGGGCTTTAGCGCTTATGGATGGCGACTGGTTCTGCCTGCTGATTCCGCTGGCCGTGGCTTTGGCTGCGTCCTTGCTGCTTACACCCGTGGTGCGGCGCCTGGCGTGGCGGCTGCGCGTGCTGGCCCATCCCGATTCAGAGCGGCGGTTCCATCCCGGCCAGGTGCCACTTTTGGGTGGTGTTGCCATCTACTTCGCGCTCGTCGCAGGACTGATCGCGTCCTTGCTCTTGGGTCGAGTGTGGCATTCCGATTTGACCAGACTTTGCTGGATGCTAATTCCGACCGCGGTGCTGGCCTGTCTGTTTGGGGTGGCCGATGATTGCTGCAACCTCCGCTCGCGCGCGAAACTCGTGCTGCAATTCCTGGCCGCTTTGTTGGTCACCTCGGCCGGTTTCTCCGTCGATTCCATCATTATCTTCGGCTGCCGCATCGAGTTGGGCGGGTGGGGCACGCCGCTGACGATCTGCTGGCTCATCGGCTGTATCAACGCCCTGAACTTGATCGACGGTCTGGACGGCCTGGCATCGGTCGTCGGCCTTCTCACGACGTCGATGATCGGCATTATCGCCTTGAACATGGGCAATAGTCACGTGGCTGTCGCGGCCATGGCGTTGACTGGCGCCCTGGCCGGATTCCTCGTCTTCAACCGCCCGCCCGCCAGCATTTTTCTGGGTGATTCGGGAAGCACGCTAATTGGATTGGTTGTCGGCGTATTAAGCATTCAGGGGAGCCTGAAAAGCCCGGCTACCTTGTCGATCACGATGCCCGCAATCCTCATGACCCTGCCCATGTTCGACGTGCTCATGGCGGTGGTTCGCCGCAAACTGACGGGCAGACCCCTGGCCATGGGCGACCGCGAGCATATTCACCATACTTTGCTCGCGCTGAGGCTGACGCCGTGGCAGGTGCTGGGAATCGTTGGCGGGCTGTGCCTGACGACAGGCGTGGCGGCCGTCGCTGCCACCGTTTTTCGCATGGATGCCCTGGCCTGGATCATTGCCACGACTCTGATCGTGCTCATGGTCCGCCTGCGGGTTTTTGGACACCGCGAATTCGGCCTGATTCAGCAGTTTCTCCGCCGCCAGGCCGGAAAACTCATGCAGTCGATATTTTTGCAGAAACCGTCAACCGTGGACCGAATCGATTCGCAGCATCCTAACGGGGCAGAAACTGCCGAAAAGGGAGCGGAGGGCACAAGTGCTCGGCCGCCATTAACCGATCACCGGAAGGCTGCCTGATCCGTCGTTCGTTGGGAAGGAAACCACAATGCCCGTTTGCCTCAAGCACCTACCATCGCGACCCCGACCCGGAGTACCGGGTACCCCGCCGTGCGCCTCGATTCGCCAGCGTTCCAGGACCCTTGCCGCCCCGTTGGTACACGACCTGGACGTTGGTGTCATTTATTCCGGCGAGCGCGACTTGATGGGCCCGTTGCTTTCGACCATGAGGGCCTCGACCTCCAAATTGAGCTATCGGCTGCTCCTCGTCGACAACCATTCGCGCGACGACATCGAGCGCTGGCGGCAGATCATTCCGGAAACGAAGGTCCTGAAGAACACGGAGCGGCTGCATTATGCGGCCAACATGAACCGCATCCTGGCGGCCTCGACGGCCCGCTATGTCCTGGTGATGAACACCGACATGTTTTTCGATCCACGGCAGCGGTGCCTATCGCGGATGGTGCAGTTCATGGACTCCCATCCCAACTGCGGCATTGCCGGCTGTCGCCTGTTGCACGCCGACGGCCGCGACGCCCGGGCGGCGCGTCGCTTCCAGACGTTGTCGGTGATCCTGGCGCGGCGATTCGGGCTGGGCAGCATCATGCGGCGGACCCTGGAACGCTATTTCTACATGGATCACGCCCCGGGGGAGTCGTTCGATTGCCAGTGGCTTTCCGGCTGCTTCCTCATGCTCCGCAAGAAGGCCGTGGAGGAGGTCGGGTTGTTCGACGAGAGTTTCGGCAAGTATTTCGAAGACGTTGACATGTGTTTGCGGATGGCCCGGGCCGGGTGGCACGTGATGTATCACGGGGCGACCAGCGCCTATCATATCGAGCAGCGCGCCAGCCGCAAGTTGTTCTCGTCCGACGCCTGGAAGCATCTGCGGTCGTATCTCTACTGGCTGAGCAAATGGGGCAATCAAGCGACGGCGGAAACATCGTACAACTTGCTTCGGCCGCACGTGGCGTGAAGCGGGGCAGGGCCGCCATGATCACCGCCGTGCTGTTCGACATGGATGGCGTGCTCGTCGATTCCGAGCCGATCATCAACGCCGCTGCCATTCGCGCCCTGGCCGAGTTCGGCATCCAGGCCCGGGCGGAAGATTTCCAGCCATTCGTCGGCGCAGGCGAGGATCGCTATGTGGGTGGCGTCGCCGAACTGCACGGCCAGACGTATGTCCCGCAGATGAAACACCGCACCTACGACTGGTATCTGAAACTGCTGCCCAGCATGGGCAAGGCGTTTCCCGGCGCACGGGATCTGGTGGAATATCTCCATCGGCTGGGCATTCCCTGTGCGGTCGCTTCGAGTGCCGACCGAATCAAGGTCGAGGCCAATCTGACGACCGTGCTCCAGGTCCCGCTGGATCGATTCGCGGCGTTAGTGACCGGCGAAGACGTTTTCCGCCGGAAACCGCATCCGGACATTTTTCTTGAAGCAGCGCGGCGGCTGGACGTTCCGCCGGAGGCATGTTGCGTGATCGAGGACGCCGTTAACGGGGTCGAGGCCGCCAAGGCGGCCGGCATGCGGTGCGTTGCCGTGACCACGAGTTTCCCCGCGGAAGCCCTCGCTGCCGCAGGGGCGGATCTCGTGAGGACGGGGATAGGGGAGATTACGCTGGAGGATCTGAGGATGCGCGTTGAGTAGGTCCGTTCTGCCGGAACGGACTATTGTGCGATCTTACGCAACGACTAGATTAATGCCTTCCCTCAATCCAATCTAAACATTCCGGCCAACGCCAACGCACCGCTGATTTACTATCGACTCGGATCAACCATTCGCCACGGGTAATTGACTCGATAATGCTCAATAGCTGCGCAACGTGAGGCCAGTAGGTAATCGCAGCAGCAGTGTACTCCTCAGCAGTAAGCCCCAAAGGTTCGCCTTGTAGAACTAATTCCGAAAGCTCAACGCCGCAGCCGGTCCAGCGGTTCGCCTCCGACTTGCAGAACTCCCATCGTGGATCGTCGGGCAAACAACGGCTGTCGGCAAACCAATCGAGGAAGGCATCACGTTCACGATTGCTAGCCCAAACTCCCACATTGCCATAGCCGATGAATGCCCCCATTTTCCCGAACTTCCTTTGTTTGTTCCGCGCGGCCTGCTTTAGGTGAAGAATCCCCAACGTAAGTTCCGATCTTCCTACCTCACCATCGTCGCTATCGCCTCGCGGTTTACCGGCCGGATCACGCCACGCTCGCAGATGATGGCGGCGATCAACTCGGCGGGCGTGACGTCGAAGGCCGGATTGTAGACCTTCACACCGTCCGGCGCGGTCTGTCGGCCGAAACCGTGGGTAATCTCGCGGGCATCGCGCTGCTCAATGGGGATCTCGGCGCCGCTGGCAATCGCCAGATCGAACGTGCTCGTGGGCGCGGCAATGTAGAACGGGATCTTGTGCGCGGCCGCCAGCACGGCGACGCCGTAAGTGCCGATCTTGTTGGCCGAGTCGCCGTTGGCCGCAATTCGATCGGCGCCCGTGATCACGGCCTGAATCCGGCCCTCGCGCATTACCTGGGCGGCCATCGAATCGCAGATCAAGGTCACGTCCAGACCGGCCTGCTGGAGTTCCCAGGCGGTCAGCCGCGCGCCCTGAAGGAGCGGCCGGGTTTCGTCAGCATAGACGCTCAAGCGTTTGCCCTGCTCCGCGGCCATGAAGAAGACGGCCAGGGCCGTGCCGTATTCGGCCGTCGCCAGCCCTCCGGCGTTACAGTGCGTGAGAACGCCTTGGCCGCTTGCCAACAGCTTCGCCCCATGCTCGCCGATGGCCCGGCACATGGCGCGATCTTCTTCGTGGATCGCCCTGGCCTCTTGCCAAAGGCAGGCGGCGATTTCCACGACCGGCCGGCCACGAAGTTTGCCAGCCGCCGCTTTCATGCGATCCAGTGCCCAGAAGAGGTTGACGGCCGTCGGCCGGCTCGTGGCCAAGTAGGCTGCGACCTGTTCCAAGTGCTGGAAGAAAGCGACTTCGTCCTGCCCGGCGGCGGTTTGCAGGCCGAGGCAGACGCCATAGGCCGCGGCGATGCCGATGGCCGGGGCCCCGCGGACCCGCAGCATCTTGATCGCTTCCCAGACTGCTTCCACGTTGTGGCAATCGATCTCGATCAACTCGACCGGCAGCCGCGTCTGGTCGATCATCCGCAGGTGGCCGTCCGGGCCGCCGAGCCATTGCAAGGTTTCCGTTTTTTTCATGTCTTCAAATACTAAATCAGCTAATCACGAAAACCCGAAAGGACGAAACCACGAAGAACAATATGAATCACAAGAAAACCTCAGCTCGTCCGCTGGCTTTTCGTTCGTGTTTTCGTCCTTTCGGGCTTTCGGGATTCCTTTTCTTGGTTCGACGGGCTAAGGCCCGATGTTGTTGCTAGAGTTTCTGTTTGGAAGCAAGCCTGTAGGGCTGCGTCCTTTGCCAGAACCTTTTCCACGAGTGCCCGCTTGTAGGCCGTGTACTTCTCTTGCAAGGCCGGATCGGCCAGGGCCAGCATCTGCACGGCCAGCAGACCGGCATTGCGGCGCCGCCGCCGCCCACGCCCACGGTGGCCACCGGCACGTCGCCGGGCATTTGCACCATCGAGAGCAGCGAATCGAGGCCGCCTTGCAGATCGGTGGGCACGGGAATTCCGATCACCGGCAGCACGGTATGCGCGGCGACGACTCCGGCCAGGTGGGCCGCCCCGCCCGCCGCGGCGATGATCACCCGCAGTCCGCGGGCGGCGGCCGTTGAGGCATATTGTTGCACGAGGTCCGGCGTGCGGTGGGCACTCATCACGCGGACTTCGTAGGGAACATTGAATTCCGCCAGGGCCGCCGCCGCCGCTTTGATCTTCGGCCAGTCGCTGTCGCTGCCCATCAGGATACCGACAACAGGGTTGGACATGGGGAAACCTTGAGCAAAGATGAATATTGAATTGGATGTCTGCGGCGACCCCATCCGGCTTGCCCGGATGGTGAAGGAGGCTGAACAGCTAACGCGAAAAACCGAACCCATCAAGACCCCATCCAGCTTGTCTGGATGGTGAATTAGGTGGAACAACTACAGAACCACTCGCGCTAGCCGGACAACCTTCTTCACCCACGGGACAAACCCGTGGAGGTCATATGTGCTTGTTTCTGTTTGTTTTAGCTTTTCAGCCTGATTCACCATCCGGACAAGCCGGATGGGGTCTTCCTCATTACTTTTCAAACCGCGGATTATACTTCATCCCGAACGTCTCCGCCACCGCCCGGTTGGTCACTTCGCCTTCAAAAAGGTTGATCGCGCGGGCGACCGGGGGCAGGCTTTCCGCGGCGGCCGCGAGGCCGCGGTTGGCGATTTGCAAGGCCCAGGAGAGCGTGACGTTGCACAGGGCGTAGGTGCTCGTGCGGCCGACGGCGCCGGGCATGTTGGTCACGCAATAGTGCAGCACGTCGTCGACCAGGAAGGTCGGATTGCTGTGCGTCGTCGGCCGGCTCGTGGCCACGCAGCCCCCCTGGTCGATGGCCACGTCGATGATCACGCTGCCGGGCTTCATCAGCTTGAGGTCATCGCGCTCGATGAGCCGCGGGGCCTTGGCGCCGGGAACCAGCACCGAGCCGATCACCAGGTCCGCCCGCTGGAGTTGCTGGCGGACCGTTTCGCGATCGCTGAAGAGCACGGTCACGTTGGGCGGCATGATGTCGTCCAGGTAGCGGAGCCGGTCCATGTTGACGTCCAGCAGTCCGATGTTGGCGCGGAAACCGGCGGCAATCTTGGCCGCATTCGCCCCGACTACGCCGCCGCCCAGGATCGTAATGTGGGCCGGCTCGACACCCGGCACGCCACCCAGCAGAATGCCGCGGCCCATTTGCGGCCGTTCGAGGTACTTGGCCCCTTCCTGGATGCTCATCCGCCCGGCCACCTCGCTCATCGGCGTTAGCAGCGGCAGGCGGCCCTGGTTGTCGCGGAGCGTTTCGTAGGCTACGGCGATCAAGCCGCTTTGCAGGAGGTCCTCCGTCAGCGTGCGATTGGCAGCGAGATGGAAATAGGTGAAGACGATCTGCCCGCGCCGCAGTAAGCGGCACTCACCGGGCTGGGGCTCCTTGACCTTGACGATCATTTCCGCCTGGCCGTAGACCTCTTCGGCCGTGGCGGCCACTTCGGCGCCGTGGCGGACGTATTCGTCGTCGCTCAGGCCGGAGCCGGCGCCGCGCCCGCCTCGATCAGCACGCGGTGTCCCGCGCGGGTCAGTTCTTCCGCCCCCACGGGCAGCAGGCCGACACGGTATTCGTCGTTCTTGATTTCTTTGGGGATGCCGATAAGCATAGCTTCTCAGTCATTTTTTCCACCGGCACGGGGTCGGTGGGGTTCTTCTCAATGTTATGAAACGTTAAAACCGGCAATGCGGCGGCGTGGTTCTTCGGGCTTTTGCAGCATGGCATTGAGGGCCTGGAGGATGGATTGAATCTGTTGGTCGTGCAATTGAACGGTTTGGGCCAGTCGCGTGAGTTGCTCGACCAGTTCGCCCGGTGTGGCCATCAGGCGGCGCAGACGCACGAAGGCCCGCATGATCTCGATATTCGCCCGCACGGCAGTGGGCGACCGCAGTACGCTGGAGAGCATGGCGACCCCGTGTTCGGTAAAGACCCAGGGGGGATACCGCAGGCCACCGCGGCCCGGCTTTGAGGTCACAATTTGTGACTTCAAAGCCGTAAACTCTTGCTGCGTAAGCTGATACGCAAAATCCTCAGGGAACCGATCGGCGTTTCGCAGAACCGCCTGATTCAGTGCTTTCGTTGCCACGCCATAGAGCTGCGCCAAATCAGAATCGAGCATTACCCGCTGTCCGCGAACTATGCGGACCAGGGATTCAATTTGGTCGGGCACCACGGCAATCTCGGTCGATTGTTTCCTTGGCATCGGCAGCAACCTCTCTAGTCCAGACTCACTTAATCGCTTATTCTATACGATGGAAAGTGAATGCTGAAGTCAATTGCTGACAGTTTTTGGGAGTCAATGCGATGTCGGATACGAAGAAAAACGATCTGCTTGTACTAACGGGGGCCGGGGGATTCATCGCCGGCTCGCTGGTCCGCTATTTCCAGGAAAAGGGGTTCACGCGGATTCGCGCCGTCGATAAGAAGCCGCTGCCCGATTGGTATCAGGTCCACGACGGCGTGGAAAACCTCAGTCTCGACGTGAGCGAGGAGGCCAATTGCCATCGCGTCTGTGAAGGGGCCACCGAGGTCTACAACCTGGCCGCCGACATGGGCGGCATGGGTTTCATCGAACGCTTCCGCGTGCAGTGCCTCCGCTCGGTCCTGATCAATACCCACATGGTCGAGGCCGCCTGGCGGGCCGGTTGCCAGCGCTACTTCTATTCGTCCTCGGCATGCGCCTACAACACCGACTTGCAGAAGGATCCCAACTGCCGGGCATTGAAGGAAAGCGACGCCTATCCGGCCATGTCGGAACGCGGCTACGGCTGGGAGAAGCTGATCTCGGAGATGTTCTGCCAGGAGTATTGGGCCGAGCGGGGGATGAAGACGTTCATCGCCCGCTTCCACAACGTCTACGGTCCGAACGGCACGTGGGACGGCGGCCGCGAAAAGGCGCCGGCGGCCATTTGCCGCAAGGTGATCGAGGCCAAGGAAACCGGCAAACAGGAGATTGTGATCTGGGGCGACGGCAGGCAAACCCGCAGCTTCATGTACATCGACGATTGCGTGAACGGCATCGACCGCATCACGCACTGCGACGACCTGATCGCCACGCCCATCAACCTCGGCTCCAGCGAATTGATTCCGATCAACACGCTCGTAACGATGGCCGAAGAGATCGGCGGCGTGAAACTGAAGCGGCAATACGATCCCGACGCGCCCAAGGGCGTGGCCGGCCGCAACAGCGACAACACGATGATCAAGCGGGTCCTCGGCTGGGAACCGACCACCCCCTTCCGCACAGGTCTGGCCAAGACCTACGCCTGGATCGAACAGCAGTATCACGATCGCAAGGCCGGCAAGCGGACCGTGAGAGACACCATCTAAAAGAAATTCCAAATATCAAATTCGAAATCTCAAACAAACCCCAAATCCAAAATCCCCAAAGGCTCGAAACCCCGGCAGAGCGAGAAACAGGCGTTTTGATCATTGGTGATTTTGGATTTGTTTGGGATTTGAGATTTCGGATTTGGTGCTTCTTTTTCCTGAAGGTCTCCATGTCCGCACAGCCACAAATCACTGACGTCATCGGCGCCATCCCCTATCGCATGGCCTTCGCTGGCGGGTGGATCGACCAACCTTTCGTTTCGCGGCTGAATCCCGATCCACCGGGCTCGATGGTCGTGGTGGGACTGGAACCGACCTTCCGCTTCATGGACCGTGCCGGCATGTCGACCGGTACGCGGAAGGTCGCCACGCGGCTGTGGAACGGCCGGCTGCCGTCCTGCCGTACCCGGCAGGCGGGTGAGCCGGCCCGGCTCGTTCGCGAGCTTTACGAGGAAGAGAACCGCGGCCTGGCGGAACCGTCGGGCTCGCAGGACATGATCGGTCTGATCTACCCGGGCGTCAGCCGCCTGGACTTCGACGCCGCGCACAGCGGCGGCATCTTCCCCATCCACATCGAGTCCAACAACGATCCGGCGATTGCCCGCTGGGTGGAGAACGTCGTTTCCATGGTCCCCGTGGCCCCGCGGCCCGAAGGCTACAATCCGCTGGGCATCAAGAACCTCGATCCGCATTGGATCCGCCGCCTGGGCCAATCGGGCAAGGATTGCTATAGCGCAATCGTTGCCCGCGACCTCCATGGCCTGGCCACATCGATGAACGATTGCATGGCCTGTTGGGAGTCGCTGCTGCCCTGCGTGTTGCGGCATCCCACACTGACGGTCGATCTCGTCGCGCTGCTGAGGTATTATCAGGCCAGGTATCCGGGTGCGATGTATTCCGGCTGCGGCGGCGGCTACCTGTATGTCGTTTCCGAAGAGCCGGTGCCCGGAGCGTTCCGCGTGACGGTCCGCACGGCGGCCGGCTAAGTGGTCGATTTCACAAATAATCGAGAAAAACTTATGGACGGCCTCTGCACAGGGACTTCCCGGGAATTGTGCGTTCGGCGCAGAATACGCGCGGGGGGCGCGTTCCAACGCGCCCAGGGATGCCCCCGGCTCGCTACGCCGGGGGCCGTTTCAAATTGCCAAAGATCAAAGTCGACCGTAAACCGGACGATTTTCGCGGTCCGGAAAAATATTCGTAAGTGCTTTTCCATGCAGCACTTACATGGGGTGGACGCCTTCATCGTGGTCCAGCACGGTGTGGTCCAAAATCGAGGTCATTCTCCGCGTCTGGCCTTCTCCCCTCGCTCGTACTCGGGAGAGGGCGGGCACCATGTACCCATGGTTGGGGGTGAGGGCCGTTTCCCTCATCCTTCATCCCTCATCCTTCATCCTTCCTCCATCTCCAAGGGCAGCCGAATACACATCTCCAAGGCGTCCGGCCCGTCGTCGTGATCGCCCAGCGGAAAATCCATGAGCTGATCGACCAGCAGCCGGCAGCCGGGCGAGTCGGCCTTGAACCGCAACTCGCGATTGAGCACGTACTGGCTCAGCCGGCGGATGCGGGCGATCTTGCTGAAGCCCCGCGACATCATCTTCTAAATCGACCACCGCAGGGCGTATTCCTCGCCGCACTGCCGCACGAACTCATGGACCAGCAATTCCTGGAACTGTTCGGCCTCGATGCCCACGAAATCAGGCTTTTTCTGCTCGCAGAAGAGCAGCGTTTTGCGGACGAGTTGGTCCAGCACGATGTGGTCCAAAATCGCGTCCACGTACAGCAGTTTGTCCTTGCCCACGCCCAGGAAGACGATCGCCGAGTAGTCGCCCTGCTTGTCGCTTTTGCCCTTGCTGGCGTCGACGCAGACCACCCGCAGGTCGAATTCCCGCGGCCACTTCTCCGGCTGCACCCAGATCCACTCGCCAAAACACGACGCCGGCCATTCCGCCATCGAGGCGTCGCTGGGGTTCTGCTGGTAGAGCGCCGCGTAGGCCTTGGCGTCCTGCTGGCGGATGATCTCCAGGTCGGCGGCCGACTTGAACTGCGGCCACAGTGGCTCGCCCGGGCGGCGCGTGTCGCGCGGGTCGCCGCGCTCCCCTTCACGAATGGCGGGCAGGCAGAGGATTTCCCACTGGTCGGCCGCGCGGTCGGCCATCTTCCGCAAGAGGCGGCCGGCCAGGTCGTCGCGATGCCAGCGAGTATGCGTGAGGACGATCCAGGCCTGGGCCGAGAGGCGGCTGTAGAGGTCGTTGGCGTACCAATCCCAGATCCGTTGCCGGATCTTGGCGCTATCGGCGTCCTGGCGCTTGCCGAAGGGGTCGTCGATGATTGCCCCGTCGGCCGCGTTGCCGGCGATCGACTTACCGACTCCCGCCGAGCGTAGACCGCCGCGGTGGCCCTGGATTTCGAACAGGCTGAGCGTGCGGCGGGCCTCCACCCGGGCGGCCGTGCGGACCGACCGGTCGCTTAGCCGGCAATCGGGGAACAGGTTCCGGTAGGCGTTGTCGCATACTATCCGCTGCACGTCGCGGTTCATGCTGGTCGCCAGGTCGTTGGTGTGCGAGCTGCCGATCAACCGCAGCTCCGGATTCCGCCCCAGGACGAACGCCGGGAAGCGGCGGCTCACCAGCTCGCTCTTGCCGTGTTGCGGGGGCAGGAAGATCATCAGCCGCGCGCAAAGGCCCGCCGCCACCCGGTCCAACCTCTCCGCCAGCAGCTCGTGGTGCCAGTTCACCCGGTAGTCCGGCTTGGTGTACTTCGTGAACTCCATCAGGTTCATCCGCGCCATTTTCACCCGCGCGAGGCGCTGCCTCGCACGCAACATCGATCGCTCGCAGTTCTTCGTAGCTCTTGTCGGCAAGATCATCTTCGGTCAACTCCTCCCCTTGAATCGGACCTTCTTTTTCCCCGCTTTCCGCCTCGGCGGGCATTCCCATCTCCTTCAGTAACTTGGCGGTCGCATCCAGGGCGGCCTGGGCGCGGGTCAGCCAGGCGGGGTTGCCGGCCCGGGTCTTGGTGCGGAGTGACCGCTTGTTTTTCGAATCGTCGCCGGGGCAGTCGGTGACCGTGCGAATTTCCTCGTCGGCCTGCGAGCGGTCCAGGCCCTCCAGCGCCTTGCGGTAGATCGTGTCGTAGCGCTCGTTCAGTTTGTCGATCATTTCCAGGGTCTCCTTTTCCCGTCTGTAGTTACGGAATAATACGAATTAGCCGGCGATTTGCTACAGTGGGGATCGCTCCGGAAGGGCCTGACGGGGCGCCAGCGGCGTCGCAAGGCGTTGCCTGCCACGACCTTAGGGCAATCCGAGAAAAACGGCGGATTGCCGGGGATTTGAACGGAAAAAACGCACGAAAAATCTCCCTCCGATGGCGGGTTTCGTGCTGCGCCGATGGTCGTTTCAAGCACCGACTGGCGGCTCGCGGTGGAGAGGAAGAAGGCGAGGGGACAAAAGGCGGCAGGGGACGCGACAAAGAACTCGGCCTGCAAACGCCACCACCGGGCCTGCTAATGCCCCCGGCTTGCGGTCTGTCGATTTAGTCGCGAGAGACACCGATAAATTACGTCAACGCCGTCGTCCCCTGCGGCTCCCGTTTCCGTCGTGCTAGGGGTCACTTCCGTTGGGCCGGGGTTTGCAGAAGACCCGAATATAACCATTTTGCGGGAAACACATGGGCTAGAAGGCTTATCCCCGGTGACTATGCACGACGGTTCTGGTATAGTGCAAGCAATCCAGGAACCGCCCAAACCGCGCGCTATTGCCGCCTGCCATGCCGCTTGGAATAAGCCCCCTTAACGACTTCGCCTTCAAGAAGACCTTTGGTTCGCCGGAGAACCACCCATGCCTGATCAGCTTGCTCAACGCGATTCTCCGGCCGAAAGAGCCGATTGTCGATGTCACCGTCGAGAACCCGTTCAACCTCAAGGATTTCCAGGAAGACAAGCTCTCGGTTCTCGACATCAAGGCGATTGATCGGACGGGGGCGATCTACGACGTGGAAATGCAACTGACCACCTACGAGGGCCTGGTACAGCGGATGGTCTTTTACGGGTGCGATCTGTACGCCGGCCAACTTCAAAAGGGAAAGAAACACAAGACCCTCAATCCGGTCTATACGATCTGGCTGGTCAACGGTATCCTGTGGCCCGACGCGACTGCGGTCCACCATGCCTTTCGCCTGACCGACAAGGAATCAGGCCGGGTTTTGGCCGGAACATTGGAGATTCACGCGCTGGAGCTGGCGCGGTATAATCGAAGAGAGTCGGATCTCCGCTCGGCCAGCGAGTTGGACTGCTGGTTGTACTGGCTGCTGCACGCCCACGCGTACGAACCAGGGGCGCTGCTGAGGTTGTTGCCGCAGCCCACGATACAGCAAGCGACGAAAACGCTCATTAGGATTGCACAGATTACCGAGGACAAAGCGATGTACGATGCACGGGAAAGAGCGATTCAAGACCGGGAATGGGAACTCGAAGCGCGTGAGCGCAAGGGTGAGACCAAGGGTGAGATCAAGGGCGAGATCCGAATGATCCGAACGCTTCAAGGTCTGCTCGGCGTGGCTCCCACCGACGAACAGGAACTCCAATCAAGAAGCTTGGAGCAGTTACAGGCGATGACGAGCGACCTCCAGGAGAAGCTCCGCACTCGCACGCCTTCGTAATCGACGCGAAGCATCACAAGCCGGAACGAGTCGGCGGCCTACAAGTCCGGCGTCTCCATCTTTCTTTCCTTCATCTTCCTTTCTTGCTCTCGGTCAACGGCCGGCGCTTCTGGTCTTGACGGCTCGTTCATCTGGCGTCGGGCATGGTACAATGGGCAAATTGGACTGAATCGCGGGACACGATACCAGTTTTCGGATAAGCCAGTATCGTGTCCCCCGATTTCGATTTGATTTCGATAAACCAGCATCGTGTCCCCCGATTTAAGTTACGTGGAACTGGAGGGGGCGCCGGACCTGGTCGTGGAAATCGTCAGCGATAGTTCTGTCGCCAAGGACACGTAGCGGTTGTCGCTCGCGTACTGGCAGGCGGGGGTCACGGAGTACTGGCTGGTGGACGTGCGCGGCGAAAGGCTCTCCTTTCAGATTTACTCGCGCGGCGCAACCTCCTATGGACCGGTGGCGGCGGATCACGAGGGGTTTCAACGGTCCGCGGTCTTCGACCGGCGGTTTCGCCTGGGTCGCCGGCGGAACACGCGAGGACGACTGGTGTTCGATCTGCAATCGCGGCAGTGTGACCGCTAAGCAATCGCTGCTATAATGTTGATGGATACAAACACGAAGGGAGGAAACCACGATGGCTACGCCGACGGCAAGTTACGTTCCCAGCGAATTCGCCCGCCGCGGTCAGGAAATCTACGATCGCGTCGTCAAATCCAAGCTCAATCCGGACAACGTCGACAAGTTTGTGGCAATTGATATTCAATCCGGCGATTATGAGATTGATTGCGATGATTATGCCGCGATAGAACGCCTCCGCGCACGGCGGCGCGACGCACAAACATGGCTGATGCGCGTCGGGTCGCCGACAACCTATCGGTTCGGGTGGCGTCCTGTCGCGGGAGAATCGGTATGATCCGTGGGTCGGTCAATCCCCGACATGAGATCGTTTTTCGCATCACGATTCGTGATTCTCAGGGTAATCCGCACGAGATGGAAACGATCCTGGATACCGGCTTCAACGGCGCACTGACTTTGCCCTCCGCCACGATACACCAATTGGGTTTGCCGTGGGCGTCGCGAGCAAGCGTAGCGCTTGCCGATGGCAGCATTGGTGAATTCGACGTTTACGACGCGACAGTAATTTGGGACGGCGTGCCGAGATCAATCACAGTCGATGTCATGGATACTGCGCCGTTGCTTGGAATGAGACTTCTGGTCGGCTACGACCTGCACGCTCGCGTGCTCGACGGGGGCCAGGCGACACTCACAGCCGTGCCGTGAGTAGCTCGCCCCATGCAATCTGGGGACATGCAATCAGGGATGGGGGCACGATACCAGTTTCGCAACGAAACTGGTATCGTGTCCCCTCCCGCTAGCGAATGACAGTATATCCATATTCGGAGCGTTCCAATGCCTCTTTGCAACGTTTAAGAATATTGTCGCGATCAAGCTTGGAGACGTTAACCTTAGGGAACCGAGAGACTGCATCGGCCACAGACACATTGTAGACGCGCACCTTGACGGGCCTACCAGGAGTGATTTGGGGGGCTTTGTACCGTTCGCGAATGTCGACAGGCGAACCGTTCGCGTCGAAACCGTCCGGGGGGACTTGAATTTCAAAGTCGTCCGCCGAAAGCGAGATCGTTTTGTCGCTCAGTACCTTGTACTGGACCAGCACCACGCAGGAGTGAGAATAATCGACTGTGCTCATTTAAGGGCCTTTTCTAAAGGAGACTTGCTTGTCATACCTAAATTTGGTGGATGCCACCTTTTCTTCCCTGCGCCAGCGGGGCGTGTCGTAGCGGATATGGCGTCATGGGATGCGTCATGGTGGTAGTCTACTGTCGTCTTTGGCCGCGTCGCTCGCGACCTGCGATCCATCCTGCCAGATTGGCCTCCCGGCAAAGTCGGAAAGACGAATTTCCAACAAAAAGCTGACGGCTTTTCACAAGGCGCAACCACAGGGCACGATAAGACTTACGAAATGACGTGAAAAAATCGGCGGACTCTTGTCTGGTGGCTCAAAACGTGGTATGACACGCGCATGGCAACATCAAGATACGGTCGGCATCCCAAGTACCTCGCCCTAACTAAGAAGACCAGCGGCAAAAAATGGAACGGCGTCTGCCACGATACCCGGGTTAAGTCCAGGCCATGGCGTGCCTGGGTCACGGCCGACGGGAAGACGATTCAACTCGGCTGCTACGACTCGGCCGAGCACGCGGTCTCAATAGCAGATTATGCCAGATACCTTTTATGGGGCCCTGACCCTAAAGAGTGGGTCAACGCGAAGGGGCGACGTTGCAAGCCCCCCAACGGGCCTTTCGTCGCCGCCGGGCGGATGACTAACTCCGGGATTCAGAAGCTGTTGTTCCGAAATGGCCGCGCCTCGATGGAGACGATGGCTGCGAATCTCCGGGCCTGCATCAAGGCGGCAAAGCTGCGTGAGGAGTGACTTCGGCAAAATTGCCAGACGGAACAAGGGACATCACTGATAATGCGCCGCAATCAGTGATGTCCCGTTTTTATGCCCAGGGCAGATCCAGTCGTTGATCGAGGCCGCCAGCCTGCAAATCTCCTCCAACGGTCCGGCGGCACGTCGCGCCGTAACAATGGGCGCGGCGGCAGCATCAGTGACCGGACCTATTACTTGCACCACGCGCTGTCCACACGCAATGCACTTTTCTTTCTCTTCGGAGTTCACTTCCCGACACGCTGGGCAAATCCAGAGCCCGGCAAATACAGTGATATCTTCTTCGGGTTTCCGTGAGTTTCGAAAGTTGTCGAAGTCGTACGCGTTGAGCATCAAATTGGCCCTTCGGATCGGGCTCGGAATGTGGGGATCTCCGTATTCTACCGCGAACGGGTCCTGCTCGCATCCCGCCCCAATCATTTCCAGGATGGCTGCCCGCAGGGCCGGTTCGACGGCAACCTTCCAAGGTATGCGCAGTCCCGTGGCTGAGTCACCGTATGCGCATCCCCAACAACCTTCTACCGAAGCCGCTCGAGCGCCAGCCCAATCTCCTGCCAGGCTTCATCGGTCGTGCAATCGCCAACGTCGTCGCGGCCTTCAGGCAACTCCGCCAGCACGGCTACACAGCCACGGTTGAGCAACGTACTACAGAGTTCAGCGGCATTGTCCTGCGCGTCACGGTCAAGGAAGACCACGACCGGCCTGCCAGGCAGGAAGCGATCGAGCAATTCCAGCGGGACAGGACAGCAGGACAGGACAGGACAGGACAGCAGGACAGGACAGGACAGGACAGGAAGCGATCGAGCAATTCCAGCGGGACAGGACAGCAGGACAGGACAGCAGGACAGGACAGCAGGACAGGACAGCAGGACAGGACAGCAGGACAGGACAGCAGGACAGGACAGCAGGACAGCAGGACAGCAGGACAGCAGGACAGGACAGGACAGGACAGGACAGCAGGACAGGACAGCAGGACAGGACAGGACAGCAGGACAGCAGGACAGGACAGCAGGACAGGACAGGACAGCAGGACAGCAGGACAGGACAGCAGGACAGGACAGGACAGGACAGGACAGCAGGACAGGACAGGACAGCAGGACAGCAGGACAGGACAGCAGGACAGGACAGGACAGGACAGCAGGACAGGACAGGACAGGACAGCAGGGTCACACCTTAAAATTTACCTTTCTTTTGAAAGTTAAATTTTAAGGTGTGACCCTGCTACATACAGGCCTCGACCCCAGCCTGCACGATTCGGGCGACACGATCCATTGCCGAAGCAAGATCAGCAAACGCGGTTCCCCGCTGCTGCGTACTGCCCTGTATCTTACCGCGTTCGCTATCTATCGCCGCCATGACTACTTCACCCGCATTTATCGCAAACAGCGCGCCAAAGGCAAAAACCACACGAACGCCCTGGTAATCGTCGCCCACCGCCTCGCACGCGTCATCTGGCGACTCTTGACCGATGGCCGCGAATTCACCAAGCGTGCACCGAAATCCGTCTCTCCCTGCGACAAACCTCGCAAGTCAGCCAAATCCACCAAGACACCAAAACCCGCAAACGCCAGCGCTTGAACCGCCTGGTAAGGTTACCGTGGAAAAATCAACCGCTATTTTTCGCTCCGACTTGACTGGTCATAGTCGGTCTTTTCTCCTTTTCTCTGCGATGGGAGCACGCACTTCATCAACGCGGGAATCGACCTGGCGCCCTATCGCGCCCTGGCGACACGGGCCGGCGGCGAACCGCCGAGTGATTTCTGAGTGCTTTCATCCAACGCCCAGAATCTAACAAGTAAAACTATTCAACTGACCACTAAGGCTTTGCCGGTCGATACAGCCCGCGGGTTTCGATGTACTTTTCCACGGCCCGCGGCGTGCGATAGCGAATTCCCTGCCCAGCCGCCACGCGCCGGCGAGGTCGGAGCCGCTCAGCCCGATCTCCGGCATGACGACCTCGTGCCGCCGCATCGCATCGATCTGCTCGGGCGAGGCGATGCCGGACAACAAGTTGAAGTCCGGCGGCGGCCCGCCGCTGCGGCGAACGACCATCGGCAAGGCCAGCTCGCAGATACGTTCCGGTTGCCGCCAATGGGGCAGGTCGCGAAACATGTCGGCCCCCAGCAGGAAAAAAAATTCGCTCGCCTGGTCCTCGTTGCGAAAATGGGCCAAGGTATCGACCGTATAATTCACCCCGCCGCGGTCCGTTTCATAACGGCTGGCGGAAAACGCCGGATGCCCGCCAATGGCCAACTCCAGCATTTCAATTCGATTCTCCGCTGGAGTCAATTCCCGCTGCTGCTTATGGGGTGGAACCGCCGCCGGCACGAACCGCACCAAGTCCAATTGGCCCTGTTCGCGACAACATTCCGCCAACAGCAAGTGGCCGAAGTGGACGGGATCGAAGCTGCCGCCGAAAATTCCTATGCGCATCCTTGAAAGACCTGAGGGAAAATGGGATAGTGGGGCGGGAGAAAATCCGAATGACGAAAGACAATGACAGGAAAATGCACGACAGGAAGATGAAAGAGGAGAAGAAGACGGGCGAAATTCCGAAGTTCCATCTTCCTGTCGTGCATCTTCCTGTCATTCTCCTCATTCACGCCTAGTTTACCTCCTTGATGTCGGACCCACAACGTAGCCTCTTCGATCCCGATCCCGAGCCCTGGGAGGCCGACGACCAGGCCGAGCAGCTTGTTGCCGGGATCGTGCTCGCCGGGGGGCCGGCCCAGGAGTTCAACTACCTCGTTCCCGACGCCCTTCGCGACCTGATCGAGCCGGGCCGCCGCGTTCTGGTTCCGCTGGGCAAAGGCAATCGGCAGGTGCAGGGCTATTGCGTGCGGGTCGAAAGCCGCCTGGCGGGACCTCGGCCGCTGAAGCCGCTGGCCGAGGTGGTCGATCGCCGCAGCCTGCTCTCGCCGGCCATGCTGCGGCTCACCCGCTGGATCGCCGATTATTACCTCTGCCCCTGGGGCCAGGTGCTGGAGACGGTTCTGCCGGCGGGCGTTCGCGGACAGGCCGGCACGCGTATGGCGACGCTCTTGACGCTCGATCCTCGCGGGGCCGAACTCTTGGCTGCTGGCGCCATGCCGGACAAGCATCGCGAGATCCTCCGCGCGTTGGCTGCCGCGCCCGAACCGCTCACGCCGCAGGAGCTGGCCCGTGCGGCAAGTTGCTCGCCGGCCCCCATTGCCACGTTGCGCCGCAAGGGGCTCATTCGTTCCCAAACCGCGCGGGTATCTACAGTCCGGCAGGCCGAGGTGGCGCTGCCGCGCGAGCAACATCTGCTCCTCAACCCGGATCAGCAAAAGGCGCTGGACGCCGTGCTTGCCGCGCTGCGTTCGCAGCAGCATCGCACGCTGCTGATCCACGGAGTGACCGGCAGCGGCAAGACGGAGGTCTATATCCAGGCCATCGAAGAGGTGGTGCGCTATGGCCGGCAGGCGATCGTACTCGTGCCGGAGATCAGTCTTACGCCGCAAACCGTCGAGCGTTTTCGCCGCCGCTTCGGCGCCGTCGCCGTACTGCACAGCCACTTGAGCGACGCCGACCGGTATTGGCACTGGCAGCGGATTGCCGAAGGCCGCGTGTCGGTGGTCGTGGGCGCACGCAGCGCCGTCTTCGCTCCCACGCCGCACCTGGGGCTGATCGTTCTGGACGAAGAGCACGAATCGACCTTCAAGCAGGAAACCGCTCCCCGCTATCACGCCCGCGAGGTGGCCGCGGCCCGGGCCGCAGCCGAGAGCGTGCCGCTGGTCCTCGGTTCCGCCACGCCTTCCTTGGAAAGCTGGAATCGAGCCCGCCTGGGCCAGTATCAATTGATCGAGATGCCGCGGCGGGTCTTGAACCGGCCGCTGCCCGAAGTGGGTACGATCGATCTGCGGGCCGACGGTCAGCGTGTGGGCAGCCGCGGCAGCATCAGCCGCCTGCTGCACCAGGCGATTTCTGCCGCATTACAAGACGACGGGCAGGTGATCCTGTTGTTGAATCGCCGCGGTTATTCCACGCACATCCAGTGCCCGGCCTGCGGCGCCGTGGTGCGCTGTCCCGACTGCGACATCGCCCTGACGCATCACACGACCCGGAGTACCGGGTGCCCCGGCGACCAAGTCCTCTGTCACTTGTGCGATTACCGTACCGCGCCTCCCACGCGGTGTCCGGCTTGCGACTCGGGCGAAATCCGCTACTGGGGCCTGGGCACGCAGAAGTTGGAAGCCGAAGTGCGGGCCCGTTTCCCCAACGCGCCACTGCTTCGCATGGACGCCGATACGATGCGGGCCCGCGGGGCCCACGAAAAGGCCCTCGCCGAATTTCGCGAGGGCAAGGCCCGCATCCTGCTGGGCACGCAGATGATTGCCAAGGGGCTCGATTTTCCCAACGTGACGTTGGTCGGCGTGATCCAGGCCGACACGGCCCTGCACCTGCCCGACTTCCGCGCGGCGGAACGGACCTTTCACCTCGTGACGCAGGTAGCGGGCCGGACCGGTTGCGGGGAGAAGGGTGGCCGGGTACTGGTGCAGACGTTCAGCCCCGATCATCCGGCGATCCGTGCGGCGGTGCGGCACGACTATGCGGCCTTCGCGGCCCAGGAGCTGCCCGTGCGTGAAATGTTGCACTACCCGCCGTTTGCGGCGATGATCCGGATGGTGATTCGCGGCGAGTCGGAGGCGCTGGCCAAGCAGTTTGCCCAACGGCTGGGCCAGAGCGTCTTCGGCGGCCTTGGAGGCCAGCCAAGCCGGGGCTCGCGTCTTGGGGCCGGCCCCCGCGCCGACACCGCGAATCCGTGGAAAATTCCGTTTCCAGATCCAGATTCAAGGCCCCGACGGCGACAAGCTGCGGGCCGCTGTTCGCGAGGCCGAAGGCGAAATCCAAACACCGGTGGACGTGGAGTGGATTGTTGACGTGGACCCGCTCAATATGCTCTAGTACAATGAACCTCCATGGCCTACAACTCTCTCAAACGCATCTTCGGCGAGACCAGGCTGGAACTGAAACTGCTGTTTCTGTTCGGCATCGGGTTGTTGGTGATCATCGGGACGGCGTTTTGGTGGTACGGCTCGAATACCGCGAAGCTCGTCAAAACGCAGAACCTCAGTACGGCGCAGTTGATGCTTCAGGAACACATGGTGGCAACCCACATCGGGGCTGACAAGAGCCAATCGAAGCGGCCCAGCATCGTTCCGGCCTCCACGGAAGATAGCGAAGAGGAATGGCGGAATATCCAATCCACAAGAAAACAGTTCGGCAAGCACGCGGGGGAAGTGGATTGGATCTGGTCGCAGGAGCATCCCGGAGCGCGCCCTCCGAACGCCCCGCGCGACGAGGAGGAAGTCGAAATCTGCAAGATGTTCTGTAGTGCCCCGGCCAGACCTTCCGAGCCGGGCGAGCCCAAGAAGACCGAGTACAAGGACAAGATCGACGAGCGCGAGTATCGCTACTTCGAGCCGATCCGCGTTGAGGACAGTTGCTTGAAGATATGCCATGCCCCCCCTCCCGGCGGCAGCGCCGGCATCGACCCCATGAGTCCGGTCAGCGTTACGCGGGCGGGCGGCGTCTCCACGCCCAACACGCAACTTAAACCGGGCGACGTGATCGCGATTGCGCGGGTGAGCTTCCCCGTGGAAGAGACGAAGGCCAAGCTCAACAAAAACTCGGCCATTCTCTGGACCTATGCCATCGGCACGGTCTTTCTCGCCATGCTCGCCTCGTATGCCATCGTGCGCTACGTGATCGTCAAGCCCCTGCGGCACCTGCGCGACGTGAGCGACGCCGTGACCCGCGGCAATATCGCCTTGCGGGCCGAGATCCACACCGGCGACGAGTTCGAGGAGCTTTCCACGGCTTTCAACCGCATGTTGCGGACGCTCATCACCATCCAAGAGGAACTGCGGCAGGCCAACTTGAACCTCGACGGCAAGGTCGACGAGCTGGCGCAAATGAACATGCGACTGTACGAGATGAACCGCCTCAAGAGCGACTTCCTGGCCACCATGAGCCACGAGCTCCGCACGCCGCTGAACAGCATCCTGGGGTTCAGCGAAGTCCTGACCGGCATCGACTCGCTGGACGACAAGCAGAAGCGCTACGTGCAGAACATCCAGAAGTCGGGCAAGACTTTGCTGGAAATGATCAACGACATCCTCGACCTGGCGAAGATGGAAAGCGGCCAGATGGAAATCCGCCTCAGCGAGTTCCGCGTGCAGCAGATCATCGGCGCCCAGGCCGACATGGCCCGGCCGCTGGCCGAGAGGAAGAACATCGACCTGGAAACCGGCATCGACCCCGACCTGCCGCCCATGCGCCAGGACCAGGCCCGCGTGCAGCAGATCCTCAACAACCTGCTTTCCAACGCCATCAAGTTCACGCCCGAGGGCGGGCGGGTCACGGTCGCCGCCGAACGCGATGAAAGGGATTGCCTGGTGATGCGCGTCAGCGACACGGGCGTGGGCATTGCCGAGGAAGACCGGCAGGTGATTTTCGAGAAGTTCCGCCAAGGGCGGGTGGGTGTGCCCAGCGGCGACGCCATGGCCCGCGAGTACTCCGGCAGCGGGCTGGGGCTGTCCATCGTTAGGGAATTGTGTAAGCTTTTGGGTGGCGAGGTTTCGGTCGCCAGCGAGTTGGGCAAGGGCAGCACGTTTACCGTTCGCCTTCCCTGGATGCTCGGCGAGTCCGCGCGGGCGGATGCGCCGATCAGTGAAGATTTTGACCAGGTTGCTCCCGCGAGGTTTGAGTGAGACACACCGTTATGCCCGACATTCCAGCCGACGACGCCCCCGAAGTCCAGTTATTCACCGACGGAGCTTGCAGCGGTAACCCGGGACCGGGCGGCTGGGCGTTCATCCTTCGTCATGCGGCCACGGGCAAGGAATTGGAATCGTCCGGCGGAGAGCGGGAGACGACCAACAACCGCATGGAAATGACGGCCGTGATCCGCGGCCTGGAGGCCCTCAAGCGCCCGACGCGCGTGGAGGTCATCAGCGACAGCATCTACGTCGGCAAGGGGTTTTCCGAATGGTTGCCCAAATGGAAGCTCAACGGTTGGCGGCGCCGCGAGGGCGGCCAGCTCAAGCCGATCAAGAACGAAGAGCTTTGGCGGCGGATGGACGAACTGCTCTCCAAGCATCAAGTTCGCTTCACGCACGTTCGCGGGCATCAGGGCCATCCCGAGAACGAGCGCTGCGACATCCTGGCCGTGGCTGCGTATCAAAAGTATCTCTAAACGACTTACTGCGCCTTCACTGCGGGGTGTTCGAGCTTCTGGCTCTCCAACCCCACCTTGGCCAGGATGATGTACAGCACGAAGCCGACGATAAAAGCGGCAACCGGCGGGCAGGGAATGATGTCCTTGTATTGTTCAAGCGACCCGACGTGCTTCGCCACAAGACCAAAAGCCCCGACGACGAACCCGACAGCCCATGAGATCCAGCCGGCCGGATTGAACCCGGCCCGCGGGCCGGCCCACTTTCGCCCGGCCAACAAGTAGTCGGCAGCCATGGCACCGCAGATCGGTCCGAACGATGCCCCGATAACTTTGAAGACATCGACCGCATTGCCGGCCACCCCGGTTACCACGAGGACGATCGATACCAGCGTGCCGATGCCGCAGGAGATGAACGGGTTCACCTTCGGCAAGGTATTCCTGAAACTTGCCGCAGCAACCAACGCGCTGAAGCATGCCCCCGGGAAGGCCGAAATCACCAACAACAAATTGAAGATATTTGCTGTCCGCGCACCGACGATCATGCTCATCAGATCGGTTGGACAAAGGGGGTCGATTTTGCCCGGTCCCACGAGTTTGTGGCCGGCGCCGTAGGTCCCGGCGACAATCAACAGGGCCAGACATCCGGTGAAGATCGTTGCCCCGGCCACGCCGACGAGGCCACCCAGAGACACGTCTTTCTCATTGCGATTGCTCGACGCGATATCCACGCCCGCAGCCCCCGCCGTCGCGAAAAAACCGACGATATTGGCAGCCGCAAAGAAGATCAGTGCCAGGGCACTGACGGGCGGGTGTGCAGCCGTGCTAGCGCCGTCCGGCAGCACCTGGGGCAGCATGCCGGGCTGGAAACTGCCGACCCCGGAAATCGTCGCCCCGGCGAGAATCAACAGGATCACCAGGGGAAGCACCGGCAGGAACGTTGCCACCTTGGCCACGTAGTTGATCCCTTTGAGGCCGACCAGCGCGGCGGCGATCGCCCAAACTATGCCAATCGTCAACTGCACGGCCGGGACCGATTCTTGTCCGAGACAGCGGGCCAGCAGCATCGAGGAAAAAAATGCGTTGACCGCCAGCCAGCCGAACTGCAATACGCCCATCAAGAAGCCGGGCATAAAGAAGCCGCCTTGGACACCGTACGTGGAGGTGCCTACCACCGCCAGCGGCAGGCCGGTCTTCATCCCCAAGAGTCCTGGCACCAGGAAAAAGCAAAAGTGGCAAATCAGGGCACCGATTATCACCCCGAGAATCGCCGGACCAAGCCCCAGGGCCAGCAGGCCTTCGGGACGGGGAGCATCGCTATAAGGCACAGTCGCCCAAAACGCAAACCAGAGCATGATGGACGCGTAGGTTTGCGCCGTGGTCATGTACCAAGGCGCGCGTTTGTCTTTGGGAACCGGTTGGGCGGCAGCGACATAGTTTGGAAGCGAGGCCATAGACTTTCTCTCCTCAAAAGAACCCGATTGCTCGGTAAAGGCACGTTCGGACGAATTTTTTCGCAAACCCCAGGCCCAGCAGCGGAATTCCGCCGGGGGGACAAGTAAAAGTATACATGCTCCCGCTGCGCCGTGAAATGGGAGTGTCTTGATAATTTGGAGAACATCGCGGACCAGGGTTGGAAATATTACTCCCGTTGGATGAATATTCCGTAAGTTGCCTATATTAACAAAGGAATGCCGAAATCCTAATGACGAATGACGAAAGGACCTTTTCGGCGTTTCGCCATTCATCATGCGGATTTTGCTATTCCCTCCTTGACCTCCCCACCCCCGCCCGGATACTATACCCACCTTATTTTGTCGCCTTAGCGCGAGCATTTGGGGGGCGAGAGCGGAGCTCGCCTTCCTTGGTGGTTCCTCGATGTGGTCCGTCCAATGCGACACCTTGCATGGAAGCAAGTCGTCTGATCAACTTCTGTTGGTTCTGGTTCAAGTGGGGCCTGATCGCCTGTGTGATCGGGGCCGCGCTCTTGGTGCCCTATTTCTATCACCGTATCGATCGAGAGATCCGCCACCGCATCCTGGACCTGCTTGCCAAACAATATCCGGGCTTGCAGATCAAACTTCGCTCGGCCATGCTGATGAAGGGCGAAGGGATTACCCTCCGCGGTCTGTCGGTCATCGATCCCGCCGCGGAAGGACCGGGCGCCGAACTCTTGAACTTCGAGGAATGCTTCCTGGCGTGTTCCGCCGATCTCTCCGATCTGTGCAGCGGTCAAGTCAAGCTCAAGCGGGTGATCGTTCGCCGGGCGACGCTGCGGGCGACCCGTCGTGCCGACGGCGCCTGGAGCGCAGCCCGCTTGTTGCCGTTGCCGAAGCTCGACGACTTCGGGCTGCCGGAGATCCGTTTCGAGAACGGCACGATCGAGATCTTCGATCCCACCAAGGCGGTGGCCTGCACCCTGACCCTTCGCGACGTGAACCTCACGTTCTCGCCAATCGCACGGCCGCAAGGCCAGACGGAAACCAGGCGTCGCGAGCGAATCCAGGGCACGGCCACTGGAGATTATTTCCGCCAGGTGATTTTCGACGGTGAAGTCGATGTCGACCGCCCCGAATTGCACGTCGGCGGCAAGATCGACGACGTGGAGATTTCGCCCGAGATGCGCAATGTCCTACCGGCTGCTTGCGGGTGCAATCTGTCCGTGCTGGCCTCGTTGCGAGGGCAGACCGCGGTCACTTTCCAGGTCGATTATGATCCGGCGGCGGAGCGGTGGAAATTCGACGTTACCGGCAAGTTGGCTCGCGGCCGTATCGACGACCCGCGGTTGCCGCGTCCGCTGACCGAGGTCTACGCCACGGTGCACGTTGACAACCAGGGTTTCGCCATCCGGGAATTCAAGGCCCGCAGCAATGAGGCCATCGTGTCCTTGACCGCCAACGGCGGCCTGGGACCGGCAGGGCCGATGGCGATTGCGGCCGACGTCAGCCAGTTGCCCCTGGACGACCAGCTCCTGGCGGTCTTGCCCGGCAAGCTTCAGGAGGAGTGGCGGAAGATCCTGCCGGAAGGCCTGGTCGACGCCAACATCAAGCTCCGTTACGACGGCCGCGACTGGCAACCCCAGGTGCGGATCCAGTGCCAGAACGTGGCCTTCACCCACCAGGCGTTTCCCTACCGCCTGGAGCACGGCAACGGTTGGCTGGAACTGAAAGACGACCGCCTGCAAATGAACCTCTCGACCTTCAGCGAGAGCCACCTGGTCCACATCCTGGGCGAGATCCGCAATCCGGCGGACGGTCCTACGGGCTGGCTGCAGGTCAGGAGCGACGAGTTGCCGATCGACGAGAAACTGCTCAAGGCCCTGCCGCCGCGGGCGCAGTCGCTGGCCCGTTCGATGGACTTGAAAGGGACCCTGGGCTTCACCTATGAGTTCAACCACGAAATTGCCGAGGGGCCGATCCATCAACACCTGCAGATTCAGGCCAGCCGCTGCGCGCTGCGGTACGACCGTTTCCCCTTTGCCGTCTCGAACGTTCGCGGCGACTTGGAGATGATCGACGGCAACTGGTGGGCCCGCAATCTGGAAGGCTACAACGGCACGAGTCGCGTGAGCGGCGAGGGCACGCTCGCACGCACGCCCCAGGGCGACGAACTGGTGTTGCGGCTGCACGCGGCCACCGTGCCGTTGGAAGGCGAGCTCCGCGACGCCTTGCAGCCGGGCATGCGGCAAGTGTGGGCCTTGCTTCAGCCGCGGGGGATCATCGATCTCACGGCCAAGGTCCACTACCTCGACCAGCTCAACCTCCTGGACGTTACGGTCCGCGCCGAACCGCGGAGCGAAACCTGTTCCCTGGAACCGGTCCGATTCCCCTACCGCCTCGAGAACGTGCAAGGCATCTTCACCTACGGCAGCGGTCGCTTGACCTTCGAGCGCTGCAGCGCATGGCACGGCCCGGTGAAGATGGCTTGCAACGGCATCTGCAGTTTCCAGCCCGACGGCGGCTGGCAACTTCGTCTCGATCGCCTCGCGGTCGATCGTCTGCGGATGGACCGGCAACTGATGCAGGCCCTGCCGCCGCAACTCAAAAAGGGGCTGAGCGAACTCAACGCCACGGGCCCCATGAGCCTGCAAGGAAGCATCGTCCATGCCCGAGGAGGGAATCCGGCGGAGCCCATGACTTCGCGCTGGAACCTGAACGTGGGACTGAACCAGGTGGGCGTCGATTGCGGCCTGCGCCTGGAAAACATGTACGGCAACGTCGGCCTTTCCGGCTGGTCCGACGGGAGCAAATTCCAGATGCGCGGCGAGGTGGCCTTGGAGTCCCTGACTTGCCGCGACCACCAGTTCACGCAGGTGCTCGGGCCGTTCTGGATCGACGACCAGGTGGCGATGTTCGGCTCGTGGGTGGCATGGCGCGACAACCAGGTCTTGCCCCGCGGCCAGCCGCCAGCCGCCTTGCGGCCCATGACTGCCCGGATCTTCGGCGGTGCCGTTGACGCCGACGGTTGGATGTCGTTGGGGCCGCAGCCGCGCTACGCCATTCGGGGCAGGCTCGTCAATGCCGACCTGGCCACGTCCGCCCGCGAACTGGGCGGCGACAACCGCAACCTGCGCGGACGGATCGGCGGCGATATCGTGTTGCAAGGTTTCGGCCACAACCGCACGGCCCTGGGCGGCCAAGGCAGCCTGCACCTCCGCGAAGCCAACATCTACGAACTGCCGGTGATGATTTCCATGCTCAAGATTCTCAGTATCAAAATGCCCGACCCCAATGCCTTCAGCCAAAGCGACATTAATTTCCACATCGAGGGCGAACACGTCCATTTTGACAAGCTAGACTTCAAGGGGGACGCCATCAGCCTGTTGGGCAAGGGTGAGATGAACTTTCAGGGCGACACCGACATGGCGTTGGCGGCCACCGTCGGTCATGCCGACGCGGTGCCGGCCCTGCGCAACTTTTTTTCGCGAGCGAGTCAACAAATCATGCAAATCCGCGTTACCGGCAACTTGCGGAATCTCGACATCCGCCAGGAAGCCTTTCCCGGCGTGAACCAGGCCTTGAAGAATTTACAGGAGAACCGATGAGCATCGGACCTATGTCCAGCATTGCTGGCAGCGTGGCGGGAACTTCCCTGGCTCAGACCCGGGGTTCCGAAATCGACCGTGCCCAGCAGGAGAGTACGGCGCGGGAGATTCTTGCCCGTACCGAGGAGAAGGCCGAGTTGGCCGCCGGTGTCGGCCAGACCGACGGCGAGAACCACCAGACCGCCGAACGCGACGCCGACGGCCGGCGTTTGTGGGCGTTTTCCCGGCGGCATGGCGAGAGCGATGTCGGCCACGAAGAGGCGGGTGAGCCCCATGTCCAGGATCCCACCGGCCAAAGCGGCAGCCTTCTTGATATGAGCGGGTGAGTTGTCGCCAGTCCTTCCACAGTCTAAAATATCGCCATGCACTTCACCAAAATGCAAGGCACGGGCAACGACTACGTGTATGTCGATTGCTTCAACGAACCGGTTCCCCAGCAGCCCGAGGCCCTGGCCCGGAAGATCTCCGACCGGCACTTCGGCGTCGGCAGCGATGGCCTGATCTTGATTTGCCCCAGCCAGCAGGCCGACGCCCGGATGCGGATGTTCAACGCCGACGGATCCGAGTCGGAGATGTGCGGTAACGGCATCCGCTGCGTGGCCAAGTATGTCTACGACCATGGCCTCTGCCGCAAGGAAACCTTGCGGATCGAGACCGGGGTACCTGGTACTCCGGGTCCCGGCGTCCTCTCCCTCAAGCTGGAAGTCGCCGGCGGGCGGACGCAGCGGGTGTGCGTCGATATGGGCGAACCGATCCTGGAAGCGGCTCTGATCCCCACCACGCTGCCGGGCGGTCTCGTAGTCGATACCGATCTGAAAATTGTCGATTGGGAAGGCGCCGACCGGACGCTGTGCGTCACCTGCGTTTCGATGGGCAACCCGCATTGCATCACGTTCGTCGATGAGCTCAGCGACGATTGGGTGCTGGGTGTCGGGCCGAAGGTCGAGGCCGATCCGCATTTTCCCCGCCGCGTGAACGCCGAATTCGTCCAGGTGCTCTCCCGGACGGAGATCCGCATGCGGGTCTGGGAACGGGGTTCCGGCGAGACCCTCGCCTGTGGCACCGGGGCCTGCGCCGTCTGCGTGGCCGGCGTGTTGAGCGGCCGCACCGGGCGGAGGATTCTTGCCCATCTGCCCGGCGGCGACCTCGAATTGCATTGGGCCGAAGATGGGCACGTACACCTGACCGGCCCGGCGGTGGAGGTGTTCAGCGGGGAGTGGCAGGAGTAGAAGCGGCAAAGACAATTCCAAATTCAAAATCCGAAATCCCAAACAAATCTCAACGGATAAACCATCAATGACCAAAACGTTGAGTCCACGCCTGTCATGGTTTCGAGCCTTTGAATTTCAGATTTGAGAGTTGTTTCGAATTTCGGATTTGATATTTGTAGTTTATTCATTCCCTTCCCCTTGCCGATGAAGCTGGACCATCCCATCCTGTACAAACTCGCGGCCCTGGCGGGCTCCACGGTCGTCCGCGCATGGATGGACACGCTCGACTATCGCGTCGTGTTCTATGATCCGGACGTCGATCCGGCCTCGTCGCGGTGCCGTGGTCAGAAGATCTATGTCTTCTGGCACGAATACATCTTGCTGCCGCTGGCGATGCGCGGACACTGCAACCTGGCGATGCTCCTCAGCCGGCACCGCGACGCCGAGGTCTTGTCGTATGTGGCCTACCACATGGGGTTCGAATTCGTCCGCGGCTCGACGAACCGTGGCGGGGTGGCGGCCCTGCGGCAACTGTTGGACAAGAGCCAACATACACACCTGGCGATCACGCCCGACGGTCCTCGCGGACCGCGGCGGCAAATGGCCCCCGGGCCGATCTTCCTGGCCTCGAAACTGGGAATTCCCTTGGTTGCCATGGGCGTGGGCTACAACCGGCCGTGGCGGGCTGGTAGCTGGGACCGGTTTGCCGTGCCGCGGCAAGGCAGCCGGGCCCGTTGCATTCTTTCGCCGGAGTTGCACGTCCCGCCCGATCTGGATCGCACAGGAACGGAACATTTCCGCGTGAAGATCGAGCAGGTGTTGAATCGGCTCTGCGACGAGGCCGAGCAGTGGGCTGAAGCCGGCAGCCGCAAGCCAGGGCAATTGACGCCGCAACGCGCCGTCAGGCCGTTGATGCCACGGCAGGCGTTGGGCTGGCTGGAGATGGCAAAATCGTGAACTACGACCTCTTTCCCCAACTCCCCGACGATTCGTCCCCGGCAAAGCCGGCCGCGCCGCAAGTGCTTTCCGTCGGGCAACTGACTGCCCAGATCAAGGACCTCTTGGAGCTTTCCTTCGGCAGCGTCTGGGTGGCGGGCGAAATCTCGAACCTCGCCCGGCCGCAGTCGGGCCACTGTTACCTGACGCTCAAGGACGACCAGGCCCAGATCCGCTGCGCACTATGGCGAAACGTGGCCGCACGCGTGCGCTTCGATCTGCACGACGGACTGGAGGTCGTTTGCCGCGGTCGGATCGACGTCTATGGCCCGCGGGGCACTTACCAGTTGATCATCGAGAGCATCGAGCCCAAGGGCATTGGGGCCTTGGAGTTGGCCTTGCGGCAGCTTCGCGAGAAGCTGGCCCGGGAAGGTCTCTTCGACCCGCGGCGGAAGCGGTCGCTGCCGCCGTTCGTGCGGCGGATCGCGGTGGTCACAAGCCCCACCGGCGCGGCGATCCACGATTTCCTACAGGTGCTCGGCCGGCGCTGGCGGGGGGCCGACGTGATCGTCGTGCCCACGCGGGTGCAGGGCGACGGCGCCGCCGCCGAGATCGCCGCAGCCATCGCCACGGCCAACCGGCTTCCGCTGGCGATCGATTGCCTGGTCGTGACTCGCGGCGGCGGCAGCCTGGAGGACCTCTGGGCCTTCAACGAAGAAGCCGTGGTGCGGGCGATCCATGCCTCGCGGATCCCCGTGATTTCAGCCATCGGCCACGAGATCGACGTGACCCTGGCCGACCTTGTGGCCGACGTCCGCGCCCTGACGCCCAGCGAGGCGGCCGAACTGGTGGCCCCGGCGGCCGAGGATCTTGTGGCCCGCTTCCGGCAAACGGAAAAACGGCTTTCCGCGGCCCTGCGCTGGCGGCTTGCGGCGGCCAGGTCGCGCGTGGACGCTGTAGCCGCGCATCGCGCCTTTCGCCGGCCGTTGGAACGCATCGAGGATCTGGCCCTGCAACTCGACGAGCTCGATAGCCGGGCCAATCGCGCGGTGCGGCAGCGGTTGCTTCTTGTCCGCAGCCAGATCGAGCAACAGGCCGCACGCTTGGAATCGCTCAGTCCGCTGGGGGTGCTATCGCGAGGCTACAGCCTGACGCAACGGGCGGCAGACGGCCGAATCGTCCGCGACGCGGCGGAACTCAAGCCCGGCGACGAGATCGTCACGCGGTTCGGAAAAGGAAGCGTTGCAAGCCGAGTGACAGGGGTGGAGTGAACAGCAGGGAGCAGGTGGTAGACAGCGGACGGTGGAATAGTGGACGGTGAATGGTGAATACCTGGTGCAACGTCAGCCGTCGATTGCGGTTTCACGATGAAGTGTCACCGGTCGCGAAACCGCAAGCGACGGGCAACGTCGCGCCAGGTTTCCAGCATTCACCACCCATTGCCGACCGACCATTGACAACCGATTACTACCTACCCACCATTTACGCCGTTGCGTGCCGCCGTTAAGCTTGGGTGCCGCATGATCCGGCCTTCGACCAGGTAGACCACGTCCTCGGCAATGCTCGTGGCCAGGTCGGCAATCCGCTCGAGATTCCGGCTCACGGCCAGCAATTTCAAGAGCGAGCCGACCTTGTCCGGCTGCTTGCGGATGGCGGTTTCGATTTCCTTGCGGATGGTCGCCTTCATCTGGTCGATCTCGTCGTCGCGCGTGCAAATCGAGGCGGCATCGGAGGCGTTCATGTTGATCAGCGAATCGATGCTGTCGCGAAGCAGAAACTGCGTCTTCTCGCACATCAGCCCCAGGTCGCAGGTCAACTCCGGCGGCGGGTCGAAGACCAACCCCCGCACCTTGCGGGCGATATTCACGGCCAGGTCGCCGATCCGCTCCAAATCGTGGTTGATCTTCAGCGTGGAAACCACGAACCGCAGGTCGACGGCCACCGGCTGGTACAAGGCGAGCGTCTTCAGGCACTCTTCCTCGACCTCGATCTCGCGGAGATCGATCTCCTCATCCAAGCCGCTCGACCTCCGCGGCCAATTCGTCGTCGCGCAACTGGACCGCGCGGACCGCCTTTTCCACTTGGCCTTCGACCATGGTGCAAAGCGACAGGACCTGCTGCTTGAGTTTGCTGATTTCCCGCTGAAAATGTGCTGACATCAACTTCCCTCCCAGGGAGACTCCAAATCATAAGTATCTTAAATTCGCGTACAAGTCAAGGTTTCTCGCCCTTTTTGAAACGTGCTTTACAGGGCCAGGAGAATAAACGATAATTTCGTTATTCTACGCCAGCAATGTTAGAAGTTGGTTCAAAACCCAGGTTTGAGCAGGAAAAATCCAGTGTCCGGAACAGGTTTTGAAACAACTTCTCAGGAAATGATGAATCTCGTCTTGATTGGCTACCGCGCCACCGGAAAAACGACCCTCGCACGACACCTGGCCCGGCGCCTCGACTGGGACTGGATCGATGCCGACGTGGAGATCGAACGGCGGGCGGGCAAATCGATTGCCCGGATTTTTGCCGAACAGGGCGAAGCGGCCTTTCGCGACCTGGAAGCTGTGGTGATCGCCGACCTTTGCCGCCGGTCACGGTTGGTCTTGGCCGCCGGCGGCGGTGCGCCGCTGCGGGAGGATAGTCGCCGGGCAATGCGGACCTCGGGGCAGGTCGTCTGGCTGACCGCCACGCCGGAAACAATCCTCGCGCGCATGAGCGGCGATGCCACTACGCTCGCTCGCCGCCCAGGGCTGACGAATCGACCCCCGCTGGAGGAAATCATGCACTTATTAAGCATCCGCGAGCCGATTTATCGCAAGTCGGCCCACCTGATCGTCGATACCGAGGGCAAGTCGCCCGAACAATTGACCGACGAAATCCTCGCCGGACTGAAACTTTTGCGCGGCGGTGGTTGAGAGTAAGACGTAGGGTGGGCCGAGTGAAACGAGTCCCACCAGTTCCGACGATCCATGGTGGGACTCGTTTCACTCGGCCCACCCTACTTGGCTGCGACATGACCCAAATCCTTTCCATCCCGATCGAGGCCCGGCTGGCGATCCTGTTCGTGCTGGGCTGCTGTGTCGGCGCGGCGATCAACCTGGGCATTTACCGCTTGGCTTGGAATCCACGGCCCATCAGCCCCTGGTCGCGGCCGCACCCCGACGCCCGGGGTACCCGGCGGGGCACCCAGTACCCTGGGTCGGGGTCACGACGGTTCTGGGATCGAGTGCCGGTGATCGGTTGGCTCGGGCTCAGGCGGGAGGCCAACGTCTACGGCGCCGGCTTCTGGATCCGGCCGATGTTGCTGGAGTTGCTGACGGGGGTCGTATTTGCAGTTCTGTATTGGTGGGAGGTCGCCGGATGCGGCCTCGTGCCGCGATTTCCTCAAGTTTTTGTGCCCGTCGGCGCCTTCGATCCCGCCAAGATCGAAACCGCCCTTACGGCCATCCGGCACCAACAGGTTTTCGCCCACCTGATTCTGTTCTGTTTTATGCTTGTGGCCTTCTGGATTGACATCGATGAAATGACGATCCCCGACGGCGTGACAATTCCGGGCACCCTTGCGGGCCTTGCGATTGTGACGCTGTGGCCATACGCGCTGTTGCCGGATATCATCCCGGAGCCATCCGGCCTCAATACCTTAACCGCTGTCTGGCTGACTTCGCCGTTGGACTCTCAACCATGGCAGGCACAGACTTGGACTGCCTGGCCAGCCTTGTCCGCGGCCATCGCGGCCTTTTGCGCCTGGTGCCTGGCCCTGGCGCCGGGACGCTGGCAGACGCGGCACGGCTATCTCCGCGCGGTCAAGGTCTTCACCGCACGCATGATTCGCCAGCCGATGACCTACGCACTGCTCGCCTTGGCGGCGCTCGGCTCCATGGCGATCGCCAAGATTTGGTCGATCGGCGGACCGCACTGGGCCGGGCTGGAAAGCAGTTTGGCCGGGATCGTGATCGGCGGCGGACTGGTCTGGCTCGTCCGCATCCTGGCCTCCGCTGTTTTGCACCGCGAGGCGATGGGCTTTGGCGATGTTACGCTCCTGGCCATGATCGGCGCCTTCCTCGGCTGGCAGGCGGCGGTCCTCGTCTTCTTCCTCGCGCCCTTGGCCGCTGTGGTCGTGGGCCTGGGCCGACTGCTGCTCCGCGGGGAAAGAGAGATTCCTTACGGCCCCTTCCTCTGCCTGGCTGCCGCAGCCACGGTGCTGGCCTGGCCCGCCCTATGGGACTTCGGCTACCGATATTTCTCTCTGGGCTGGGTGTTGATCGCGGTCCTGATCGGCTGCCTCGGCCTGATCGTCGTGCTCCTGCCGCCGGTCCGCTGGGTCGTGTCGAAACTCCGCCGAACGTAGGGCGCGGGGTGGCATGCCTTCACGCGGCCGTCACAAAGTCGCGATAACAGGGCAATCGCAGCCGGCCGCCGACCATGAGTACATGGTGCCCGGGCATGTTCGTCCAGGCGCGTGCCGCGAGGAATACCAGTACCGCGGCGAACATGCCTACCCGCGGCCGGCTGGCTTTTCTCGGTTGCGCCAAGTCTCTGACGGCCGCGTGAAGGCATGCCACCCGGCAGCGTCACCCTATCCCTTCCCCACTTTGGCGAGCACCGTCCCGTGCGGCGGTACGGTGGCCTCATAGCCGTCGGCCTGTTCGCCGAGATCCTTGTGCTGCCACAAGTCGCGGACGGGTTGCGGGCCATTGCGCTTCAGATCGGACCAGGAAACCTTCACCTGCGCCGGCTGGCTGCCGAGATTGAACAGGCCCACCGCCGTCGTGCCGTCAAATAGCGGCCGGGCCCAGACTTGCGTCTGGCCGGTCTTCAGAATCCGCCCCGCCGGCTTGCCCAGAGGGTCTTGGTTGATGGCCAGGACCTCGTCGTTGGTGAGCAAGGCCACGGTGAAGGCGTCCATGCTCGACATGTCGCAGCCGATCAAGAGCGGCGAGCTTAGCAGGCACCACAGCGAGATGTGCGTGATCTGCTCGTTGGGCTTGAGATGCGTGGGATGCAGCGAGGGCCCCCAGCCGACCTTGCCGACCACGAGCATGTCGGGGTCGTTCCAGTGGCCCGGCCCGGCATATTTTTCATGGCCGTCCTGGCCGAATCCGATGCCGGACAGGCTGCCCCAGTTGTCGCTGATGTCGCCCGTCGTCCGCCAGCAGTTGCCGCCCACCTCGGCGCCCCATTTCCAGACGTTGCCCATGCCGTATTGGCAGAGGCTGTAGACGATGTCGCGGCGGCACTCGTCCAGTCCCTTGCGCATCACCTGATAAGGCTTCATCAAGGCCGCATGGTCCGGGTTGCGGGCAATGTCGCCGTAGGAGCACCAGTCGTACTTCAGGTAATCGACGCCCCACTTGGCATACGTTGCAGCGTCCTGGGCCTCGTGCTTCCAACTCGCTTCGTAGCCGGCGCAGGTCTTCGGCCCCGGCGACGAATAGATGCCCAACTTCAGGCCCTTACTGTGAACATAATCGGCCAGGGACTTCATGTCGGGGAATTTTTCGTTCGTCTGGATCTCGCCGTGGGCGTCGCGCTTGCCTTCCCAGCAGTCGTCGATATTGACATATTGGAAGCCGTGGGCGGCCAAGCCGCTCTTGACCATGGCGTCGGCTGCGGCGCGGACCTTGGCATCGCTGACCGCGCTGGCCCAGCAGTTCCACGAGTTCCAACCCATCGGCGGCGTGAGGGCCAACTTGTGCTGGCCGCCGACGATCGTCAACTTGCGCTTGGCAACGCCACGGGCGTTCTTGACCTCGATTTCGACGACGGACGAGGAGTCGGGAATCTTCATGCCAGCAAAGGTGATCGTGCCATTCTTGACGCTTGACCCGACGAATTCCACGGGCAGTGAGCCGCTGATGATGCCGGTCTCGGGGTCGAGCGTGAGGCCCTGCGGCAGATTCTTGGCGGCAAAGCTGAGCGGTTTTTCCCCCGTCGCCGGAATGAGAAATTGAAATGGCCGGCCCGGCGTGCTGCCGATGATCCGCGGGCCGTGGATGGCCGGCTCGGGCGACTCTTTCTGGACGATATCCGGAGGGGCTACGGCGGGCATTGGGGCGCCGTCGTGGTTTGCGGACGTTGCCTAGCGCCCGGCGCCAGCACCAGCACGGCGCCGGCCCAATCGGCGTGGTCGAAGTCGATGCCGTCGTCGCAGTCGCCGACCAGCAGCGACAGGCGTTTGGCGCCGTGCAGATCGGCCTGCAAGCACTTGGGCGCGTCGCCCGACTGCATCCGCCCGCTCTCGGCGGCTTTCTTGCCGTCGACCCAGACTTCGAACGTCACGGTTCCCTTCTGCACCGTTTCGTCATCCACGCCGACCATCGAGATGAACTGTTCGGCGGCGCCGTGCAGGTTGATGTACATTTCGCTCACGGCGTGTGTGCCGACGCCGTGCTGGAACTGCTGGCCGTGGATCTTCAGAGGATGGTCTTCGACCGATCGGCCCGCGGCGGCTGGCCCCATCCCTGCTCGATTTTCGAGAGGTCGAGGCTTTCCAGCCAGATCGCTCCTTGCGGGGCTTTGTCGCCGGAGAGTGCGCCCGGATCGAGGTCGGCCGCTCGGGCGGACGGGAGGAAACAAGCGGACATCAGGATCACGACGGAAAGAAAACAGGCGAGGCGGGTCAACATGGCAGGCTCCTGACAAAGGGTGCTTTCGGCCGACCGAACCGGCCGGATCGCGGCTATTATAACATGTCAAGACACCGATTGCGAAGCAAAGCCGAGTCAGCCACGAGGAAACCACGAAGTACACGAAAAGGAAGAAGTTTTTCTCTTTTTGTGTGTTTCGTGTATTTCGTGGTTTCTCGCTTAGTTTCTGGCGGCTACTTGTCCATCAGCGCCGCCAACTTGCTCCGCAGGTCTTTCATTGTGATGGGCATCGTCAGCACGACGCGATGTTCGGCCACGGTGGCCTGCTCCTTCCAGTCCTTCTGCGGCACGTCCAACAAGAGCAAGGCCGGAACGGAAATGGTCCGGTCGTCGCCGGAGAGCATGTTGAAGCCGTTCAGTGCCGCTTCGCCCATGCTTTGGGCGCAGAAGACGATGCACTGGGCTGCCTTGTTGTCCTGCTTCAGCCGGGCAACCGCCCGCTCGGGATCGGCGATCACCAGCACGCGGTAGTTGACGCGTTTGAAACCTTCGCGGAAGATGTCCTGCCACCTGGGGTCCGATTCGACGACCAGCACCGTGTGTTGCTTGGTTTCCAGATAGGTGCCCATGGCCGCCGCGGCGGCCTCGGCGGAATCCGCGTCGCCGCCTTCGATCAGTTGCCGCTCGGCGATGCCAAGGTCGGCCAACATCGCCGCCGGCGACTGGTAACGCCGGGCCACGTCCAACATCATCGCCTTGTTGACCACCGTACAAACCCAGTGTGGCAGGGCCGGGTCGCATTGTTGAATAGGGACCACGTCCAGGAACCGCTGCTTGTTCATGCGTTGCAGGCGGTCCTTGGTCTCCGGCAACGGGGGCTGGCCGGTGAGCATGTGATAGAAGATGCAGCCCATGAAGTAGATGTCGCTGCGGGTATCGTCCTTGCGCACGCCCGTGGCCCGTTCCAGGGCCGCGTAGTCGATCGTGCGGCGTATTGGGCATGTCGTCGTCCGTTTCCTCGCCGAGATTTTCATCCAAGGCCGCCAAACCGAAGTCGACGAGCTTGGGCTCGAAGGAGCTCGTGACCAGGACGTTGTTGAGTTTCAGGTTGCGATGCGTCAGACCGTGCTCGAAGGCATAGCGCAGGCCTTCGACCATGCCCGTCATCAGTTGCGTGGCCTGGAGCGGCTCGATCTTGGTGCGAGTTTTGACGAGGTCACGGAGGTTCCAACCCTCGATGAAATCCATGACCAGGTAGTGCGACCGGCCCTCGGCGGCGACGTTGGTGATGCGCACGATGTTGGAATGCCGCAACGTGAGCCCCAACTTGCCTTCGCGGAGGAACTGGGCGACAACCTGCGCGCCCTTGGCGACAAGGCCCGGCTTCCGAGGGTCGGGGTCGCTGTAGCGCTTTCGCAAGACCTTCAGGGCCACAATCTCGCCCGTCTGGCGGTGTACGGCGCGGTACACTCGGGCGAAACTGCCGGCGCCTACGGCATACAGCACCTTGTAGGGGCCGTAGAAATAGCCCGACCGCTCGCCTTTGGCCAGGCGATCGATCTGGTAGTTGGTCATGTACTCGCCGCGGAGGAGCTGCTTTCTCGCGTCTTCCATGGGTGCCTGGCGGCTGCCTACAGCGCCCCACACCTCCTGGAACTGCCGTTCGGACAGAAGATCCAGTTCGAGTGCTCGTTGCAAGAGTAGTTCAGCGCTTATGTGACCCATGCCGCGTTCAGGCTCTCAAAAAACCCAGGATGTTTCCTGCCTGCTTCACCTTTATCGTATCGAACCCCGGGTTCGACCTCAAGTTCCGGCAGAGCGACACCTCCCTTACGATCGAGCGTCGCCCGGGGCCGGATATGGCAACCTGCAACCGGGGTAGTTGTTTTCAGGTGGGACCTTCCAGTTTCTGGCGATAATCGTCGCGTTCGCGGCGCGTCGCTTCCAGGTCGAAAGTCAAGTATTTCATATCCAAGCGGAGTTGGCCCAAGGCGTCCTGAACCAACGACAGGATGCGGCGGCGACGCTTGGCGTTATCCAGCGCCCGATTCACCAAGGGCTCGACTCGCAGACGATATTCCAAAGGAAGCTGTGCGATGGCATCGGCAAGGTCCAAGATTTCGCGCGGGGCTTCGTCGGTAACGGGTTTCAGGATGTGGGCTGGCTCACTCATGGTGGTTGCTCCGGGTGTAGGATGGATGTGTTTCTAAAAAGCACACCCCGTGCCAGGAAATGGCCGTTTTGCATACACGCGCCGTAACTCATTGTAGTATCAAGAGTTGGGAAATACTATCGGCGGCCATGCCGGGGCCGGCGTGTAGAAAAAACACAACATTTGCTCTGGCCGATTTTCGCAAATCCTGATACAAGCTCACGTTACGGCGATGTGGCTGCTACCGCGCAGGAGTGTTTTTTCGCCACATCGGATAAATAAATTTTCTCTCCGCTGTCGTGTCGCGTATTCAAGCTGGACTGATCGGGCTGTTGATCTCGTTCGTGCTTCCGAGCCAGTCGGCAGCGCAGGGTCTTCCTGCGCCGGGACCCGCCGCGCCCCCTGCCGCACTGCGCGGACCCGTTGCGGCCGGGCAGCCGTCCTGGCGGCAAGACTTCGAAGGGCCAAACACCTCTTGGACAGAAGCCGGCGGCGACGCCCAGTACTCGCTGGTCGCCCATCAGCGGGTCCGCGGCGGAGCGCACGGCGGCCAAGGCTCCGAATGGCTCCAGGTGGTCGGCCAAGGCGGCAGCACGGTGCTGGTTGCCCACGACATCGGTCGGCCGTGGGTCATCGACGAGTTGCGAACCTCGATTTGGATCTATGCCGATCGGCCCGGCATTCAGGTCTTGGCCGAGGTCACGCTGCCCCGCTCGCACGACCCGCGAGCCAAGAGGACGGATCATCCGCTGACCACCAACGTCTTCGGTACTGCGTACACCGCGGTCGGCCGTTGGCAGCGGCTTGAGATTGTCGACATTCCGCGGAAGTTGGCCGACCAGGTTCGTGTCTTGCGCAGCCAACTGGGCCCCTACGAGGTCGACGCCCGTGAGGCCTACGTCAGCCGTGTGCTGCTGAACGTCTACGGCGGTCCGGGGGTGACGAACGTTTGGACCGATGATCTCGAAGTCTTCGGCCACGTGCCGTCCGTCGCAAACGACTCCGGCCCGGGCGCCGGCTTGGCGAATGCCGCCGACCACGACCATGGGTACATGGTGCCCGCCACGGGTTTATCGGGACGCAATGCTACCGCCGGCATCGCTGTCGCCGGCGGCCCTCCCGAACAACACCGGCAAGATGTCTCTGCCGACCATGAGTACATGGTGCCCGCCCCGCCGCGCGAGGTCAAGCTGGCCGGCTCGGTCTTGAAGGTCAACGAGTATCCGATCTTTCCGCGCTCGATCGAGTATCGCGGCGAGCGGCTGGCCTTCCTCAAGCAGTTGGGCTTCAACACCATCTGGCTGCGAGAGAAGCCGTCGCCGGCCCTTCTCTCCGAGGCCCGGCAGCTTGGCCTATGGCTGGTCTGTCCGCCGCCGGAACCGCCGGCGGCCGACCCGCAGGCCACGATCGGGCCGGAGTTCGAACCCGTGCTCGTTTGGGACCTGGGGCACGGCTTGACCGGCGAGTCGCTGGATGCCGCTCGACAACGGGCCGAGCGGGTGCGCCTGGCCGATGCCCGCTTTTCACGGCCGCTGATCGGCGCGCCGATCAATAACCTGCGCAGCTACAGCCGGAACGTCATCAACCTCTTGCTGATCGATCGCCGGCCGCTGGGCACGAGCCTGCAAATGCCCGACTATGGCGAATGGGTCAACCGGCAGCCGTTTTTGGCCTTGCCCGGCACTCCCGTTTGGACGACCGTGCAAACCCAAGTGGGCGAGGGACTGCGGCGGCAGCTTGCCACGCTGGCCCCAGGCCAGGCCCCGCCCACGGTCGTCGCCCCCGAGCAGATCCGACTGCTGGTTTATACGGCCATCTCCTCGGGAAGTCGCGGCCTGCTGTTCCTTTCCGATTCCTCGCTGGAGGCCCAGGACGGCGAGACTCGACAACGGGTGGCGGCGCTCGCCCTGCTCAACCTGGAACTCCAAGTCATCGAACCCTGGGCGGCCGGCGGCAGCATCGACGCTATGGCCGATTGCACGCAGAAGTTGGTCAGCGGTGCGATCCTCCGCGACCATCGTGCGCGGATCGTGATGCCGATATGGCTGGCCCCCGGTTCGCAATGTGTGGCCCCGGAGGCCGCAGCCAAACCGCTGAACCTCACCCTACTCAGTATTCCCGAATCGGAAAATCTCTTCGAGTTGACTGCCGGACGCCTGGAACCGCTCCGCCATCGCCGCGTGGCGGGCGGCACGCAGGTCACGCTCGATGAGTTCGGACTTTCTTCCTTGTTGTTTCTCGCCCAGGATCCGATGATCATCGACGCCGTCACCCGGCGGACGGCGGTCAGCGGAAGAGAGACCGCCGAATTGGAACATCACCTGGCCGTACAAAAGCTCGATACGGTGGTCCGCGTCCTCGGACAGATCGGCCGGCGAATGCCTTTGCAGAAGTATCCCGCGCAGGGTCCTGCCGTCGCCGACCCGAATTCGAAACCGAAAGATCCCGCCCAGGACTTCGACACCGCCCGACAGAACTTGAAATTGTGCGCTGACCGGCTGGCCACGGGTGACTATGCCATGGCCTCGGCATACTCACGGCGGGCGATGATGCCGCTCCGGAAGTTGGAACGGACGGCATGGGAAACGGCCATGAGCGGCCGCGATTCTCCAGTGACCATCCCTGGCACGTCGTCCTTTACAGCCTTGCCCTGGTACTGGGCCCTGGTCGACCGGATCGCGGGCATGCGTCCCGGCCGGAACCTGCTGCCGGGCGGCGACTTTGAAAACATCCAATTTATGGTTCGCGACGGATGGCGGCACTTCCAGCACGTCACGCCCGGCATCCAGACCACGGCCGACCTTGTTCCCGAGGCCGCACACTCCGGCCGACTGGGCCTGCGTCTTACGGCCCGGGCCGACGATCCGCAACACGCGCCGAAGGCGATCGAGATGCCGCCCTTGTGGGTCACTAGTCCGGCGGTGCCGGTCGCGGCGGGGCAGATTGTGTGGATCCATGGTTGGGTCAATATCCCCACGGCCATCGCGGGTTCCGTCGACGGCCTGCTGGTGGTTGAATCGCTCACCGGCGAGGAGATGGCCCTGCGGCTGGACAAAACCGCCGGTTGGCAGGAGTTCAGCATGTTGCGGATCGTGCCGCAATCGGGCCCCCTGGCGCTGACCTTGGCCATGACCGGCCTGGGCGAGGTCCGCCTCGACGATCTGACGATCGAAGTGCTCGAATCAGGGATTTACGATCGTGGGACCGCCCACTAGAATCACTGGTTATAGAGTTTCGCATCAAGAACCCGCGATCTCCCATTTCCACATACTAGCCCCCAACACTCCGTTTCCTAACCACACCGATCCCATGGCCAAACGCACGCCGCACCAAGACAAGATCATCCGCCGCTACTATCAAAACCAGGATCAGATCCTGATCCAACGCCTGGGCGACCTGGTCACCGACCTTTACTTGGCCGAGGGCAAGAACCGCGTCCGTCTCTGGAAGCGGACGACAGAAATCCTGGAGAAGCTCAGAATCCCCAACGACCGGGTGCAGCACGTCTGCCAGAGCGATAATCCGGCCCTATTGGCGGAGGTGCTGAAGGAACTGTTGGAAAAGGATGATTAGCGAGCCCGATGATGTCAACCCACGCCGAGCGAGTCGAGCAATTGCGGTGGAAGAAGTTCCCCGTCCTGGACGACGGCTTCGTCTGCCTAGTGGACATTATGGGCGATGACCAGGCGGTGGTCCAGGCCGCGCGGGTGAGCTATGGCGCGGGCGCCCGGGCGGTCTCCGACGATCGCACGTTGATCCGCTACCTGATGCGGCACCGGCACACGACGCCCTTCGAGATGGTCGAGTTGAAATTCCTCGTCCGCGTTCCCATGGACTGCTGGCGGCAATGGATCCGCCATCGCACGGCTTCGGTCAACGAGACCAGCACGCGCTACTCCGTGGCCATCGACGCCGCGCAGCAGACCGCTCCCCACGCCTGGCGCAAACAGGCCCAGTCGAATCGCCAGGGCAGCGAAGGCTTTTTCGACGAAGCCAGCGGCGCCGCATTGACGGCGGAGGAAGCGGTCTTCCAGCAGCAGGCCCGGGCGATCTACCAGAAGCGGCTGGAACAAGGCGTCGCCCGCGAGCAGGCCCGCAAGGACCTGCCGCTGGCGACTTATACGGAAGCCTATTGGAAGATCGACCTGCACAACCTGCTGCACTTCCTCGAATTGCGGATGGATGCCCACGCGCAGCTCGAGATCCGCCAGTACGCGGAAACTATATGCCGCGAGATTGTCAGGCCGCTGTTGCCGCTGGCCTGGGAAGCGTTTCTCGACTATCGCGTAGAAGGGATGTTGCTGACGCGGTTGGAGCAGGCTGTCATTTCGCGGCTCGCCGCTGCCGGCCAGATTCCGGCCGGCGAAGCCGCTTTCCTGGCCGCGGCCGATCCCACCTGGGCCGGCCTGGCCCACTGCCGCGAACGCGACGAATGCCGTGAGAAACTGTTACGCCTGGGAATCGTGTCAGAACTTAGAAGTTAGAGCTTAGAACTTAGTACTTAGAGCTTGGAATCTAAGATCTAAGTTCTAAGAACTAAGGTCCCAAAGCACCCCAAGGAGGACCCAACCCCATGTCCGATGCAACCACGACTGAACTGTTGGCCCTCAATCGCCGCTTGTTGGAAAGCATTGCCGCCGGCGACTGGGCCACGTACGAGGAACTGTGCGACCCGACCCTCACCTGCTTCGAACCGGAATGCGGTGGCCAGTGGGTCGAAGGCATGGACTTCCACCACTTCTACTTCAAATTGGGCGGAGCCGCAGGGCCGGTGAACATCACGGTCAGCGCACCGCATGTGCGGGTGATGGGCGACGTGGCGGTGATCAGCTTCATCCGTCTCGTGCAGAAGCTCGACGGCAGCGGCAGTCCCGTAACGGCCCGATCGGAAGAAACCCGCGTATGGCAGCGGCAGGGCGGACGCTGGCGGCACGTGCATTTCCACCGCACAGCTTGAAATCGACCTACTCACCCCCATTCCGATCTTGGAAAGAGTCGCTCCCCGCCCTATAATCAGTGCCTGCCAAGGAGGGATTCATGCGATCGATTGCCATTATGAACCAGAAGGGCGGCGTAGGTAAGACGACCACCGCGGTGAATATCAGCGCGGCATTGGCGGAAACCGGTCTCCGCATCTGCTTGATCGATCTGGACCCGCAGGCCCACGCCACGTTGCATTTGGGGATCGAACCGCTGGCCGACCAGCCTTCGATCTACGACGTCCTGACCGGCAAGACGCGGCTCTCGGAAGTCCGCCGCCAGGTGGCCGAGAACCTATGGGTTGTCGGTTCGACGCTCGACCTGGCCGCCGCCGACCTGGAACTGGCCGGCGTGGTGGGCCGCGAGATGATCCTCCGCGACAAGCTCCATGCCGAGGAGCAGCCCTTCGACTACCTCTTGGTCGATTGTCCGCCGTCGTTGGGCGTGCTGACGCTCAACGCCCTGGTGGCGGTCGACGAGGTGTTTATTCCCTTGCAGCCCCACTTCCTCGCCCTGCATGGCCTGAGCAAGCTGCTGGAGACGATCAACCTGGTCTCCCTACGGCTGAACCCGCGGCTGAAAATCAGCGGCGTGGTGCTGTGCATGTACGACGTCAACACGCGGTTGGCCGGTGAAGTAAGCGACAACGTCGACCAGTTCTTCCGTAGTGCCCGGGACAAGACCACGCCCTGGTCCGGGGCCCGCACTTTCCAGACCCGCATCCGCCGCAATGTGCGCCTGGCCGAGGCGCCGAGCTTCGGGCAGTCGATCTTCCAGTACTCGCCCGATTCGCATGGGGCCGAGGATTATCGCCGCCTGGCTGAAGAAGTCCAGAAGGCCGAGTAGGGACCGGGTCGAATAATAACTTCCCGCGTCGGGTGGCATGCCACCCGACGCCCCTACGATCGGAATTGGCGGGCGTTTCATTAGATCCTGCAGCGGCGGCCCGCGGACGGCGGCCCGCCGGGCAAACCGTTTCTCGCCGTCCTTCTGTGCCGTGTTTATCGCTTGCAACGCGGGTTTTTTCTGGATTTGCCGAGATGATTCGACAATCGTGACGGACGGCTTGTGTGCAACGCGCCGCGGACAGCGATTGATGCGCCGGCAAATCAAGAAATAGCCGGACGAAGCGTGAATTGATCGAATCCCCGATAGGCGGCGCGACGATCCGATCTCTGAGGATACCCGGCAAGACCGGACTTGGACGCGCCGCAATTCGATTGCTTCCCGATCTTGCTCGACATCCTCGGTGCCAACGGATTGATTTCACCAATCGGAAAGGACGCTCAATATGAATACCATGCGCATCGGATTGCTCTGTGCGTTGATCGGTTGCCTGGCAGCCAATGCACAGGCGCAATTGGGAACCTATGGCTCCCCGGACCCAATTCCCTTGGGGCAGTATGCTCCACAAAATTCTTACACGCCGGCGCCTTTGGGGCAGTATGCTCCACAAAATTCTTACACGCCGGCGCCTTTGGGGCAGTATGCTCCACAAAATTCTTACACGCCGGCGCCTTTGGGGCAGTATGCTCCACAAAATTCTTACACGCCGCGCCTTTGGGGCAGTACGCTCCACAAAATTCTTACGCGCCGGCGCCTTTGGGGCAGTACGCTCCACAAAATTCTTACGCGCCGGCGCCTTTGGGGCAGTACGCTCCGCAAAATTCTTACGCGCCGGCGCCCTTGGGGCAGTACGCTCCACAAAATTCTTACGCGCCGGGGCCCTTGGGGCAGTATGCTCCACAAAATTCTTACGCGCCGGGGCCCTTGGGGCAGTACGCTCCACAAAATTCTTACGCGCCGGGGCCCTTGGGGCAGTACGCTCCACAAAATTCTTACGCGCCGGTGCCCTTGGGGCAGTACGCCCCACAAAACTCTTACGCGCCGGGGTCCTTGGGGCAGTACGCCCCACAAAATTCATATATGCCGCCCATGGCCAACCGCACGTCGTACGTGGCTACGGCCGAAACTGCGGGCCCGACACTGACCCCCTCCCCCTCCAACATTCCGCAACCGCCTTCTATCGTTCCGCAACCGCCTTCTATCATTCCGACACCGTCTCCCATGATGCCGCCACCGCCATCGGAAAGTTCGGCCGTGGCGGGGATGTTGAACCAACCCACCCCGGCAGCCGCTCCGATGTCGGGACACAACGTGATGCCGCCCGGCGGCGATATCAATAACTCGGGCAATTGCGATGCCCACGGCGACAATTGCTGCCTCGGCAACGGCTGCTGCTCGTCGTGGTACGTCTCCTTCGAAGCCCTGTACCTGACGCGCAACAAACCGGCCCCGGTTTACACTTCGGAGTACTGTCCGCCGAACGGCTTTCCCGTGGGTCCAGAGGGCGCCTTCAACGACGAGAACTGGAACTGGGGCGGAGAGCTTACGGTCGGCTTTCGCTTCGGCTGCTGCTGTGATTGGGGCCTGGAAGGCACCTACTGGGATCTCGCCGAATCGAGCACCATGGGCGGCCCGCAGGGCATTGGCACCTGTCCTTACGCATCGCCGATGAACTTTTTCACGACCAGTCTCCTATGCACGACCGGCGGCCAAGTCACCCCCCTCAATCCGAATGGCTACGGGACAGCCGACCAGTGGGTCAACCAATCGCCATGTCATCAAATTTGTCTGAATTGGGATGCCCAGGATCTGGAGGTCAATGTCACGCGGCGTCTCTGTGGCTGCGGCTGTGGCTGCGGCGGCTGCGGCGGCTGCGGCGGCTGTGGCGGCTGTGGCGGCGGCTTTGGCGGCGGCTTTGGCGGCGGCGACGGCGGCGGCTGTGGCTGTGGCGGCGATTGCAATTGCTGCAATCGCTTCGACTGTGACTTCCTCGCCGGCGTTCGCTGGTTCCGCTTCCAGGATGGATTCCTCTTCGGCGCAGCACAGCGCCGACGGCAGCCCCTATGCCGGTGACTGGCTCTATCTGGACGACCGCATCACCGACGATCTGGTCGGCTTTCAGGCGGGCATCAACGCCAGCTACTGCTTCGCCAATTGCTGGAAGGTCTTCGTCACGCCCAAGTTCGGCATCTTCGACAATCACACGACCCTGGACTACAAACTGTATGCGACGAGTTTCCAAAACGGCGCGATGGTGACGTACCAGGGGGCGTCGCAGACCTCCGCCAACCCGAGCTATCCGATCCATGCCACGTCGGACGACTTCTCCTTCCTGACCCAGATCGACCTGGGCCTGGATTGGCAGATTACCCGGCACTTCTCGACCCAACTCGGCTATCGCGTGATTGCCCTGACGGGCATGGCGCTGTCGGGCAGTCAAATCCCCTGCAACGCCGCCGACACGCAAAACATCGCCGACATCAAGCACAACGACAGTCTGATCCTGCACGGTGCTTTCGGCGGGTTTACGTGCATGTGGTAAGGATATCGAGTGGAATCGCCATCCGGGGGCAGTCGCACGCAAGTGCGGCTGCCCCTTGTGCTTCTACGTTATCCCCGCGTTCGCGAGCCCTCGCAGACGGCCTGAAACTCGGGGTCGTCACGGAGCGGATCGAAGTCGGCCTCGTGATCGACCAGGAGGCGGTAGTTGGGATCCAGGGCCAAGGCCTGCTCGAGATAAGCCAAGGCCTGCCGCTTGTCGCCGGCCACACTGTGGTAGCAGGCCAGATTGTAGCGAATCAGCGGTTCGTCGTTGTCGGCGGCCAAGGCCGCTTCCAAGGCTTCAATCGCCAGGTCGATCCGCCCGACGCGCTTGTGGCACCACCCCAGGGCCAACAAGACGCGGACATTCTCGGGTTCCAACGCGGCCACCTTGCCGAGCGGCACGATGGCGTCCGCGTAGCGCTCCAGCGACCGCAGGGCCTCGCCTTGGAGATACAAGGTCCGCACGTCGGCGCCCTTTTCCCCTTCGCCGCCCATGGACCCCTCGCCACTCTCTGGAGCGGAAGTTCCCGCCGGGGCAGAACTGCCCGATTCGCCCAGCCGGGCAAGCACCTGCAGGGCCTGTTGGGGCAGACCCAGCTCCAGGTAGCCTTCGGCCTGATGCTGAAGCTTCATGCGGCGTATTCGATCTTCTTTGGCCTTGGTCACGTTGGAACCCACCGCCACGAAACGGATTGACTGAAACTACCGGGAAAGGCACACGCAAGCCCCTCTACACATCATTATAGCGAGCCGTGTCAACAAGCCCAAATAGCATTCTGCAAGTTCGGCCGTAAGTGACACGCTGCTAAGCGGAAACGAGCGCTTCCTGATGGCTTTCGACCAGCGATTTTCGCGGCGCGGCCAACTTCAACACGGGGGCAAACTCGTTGAACTCCCGGTCGATCTGGTTCAGCAGGGCGTCGGGCGCAGCACGGGAAAGACAGGTTCGTGCGAACGCTTCTTCCCATTGGCGCATTCTACCCAGAGCGGATCGGCTTCTGACGGCAGCAGTGCCGAGAGGGCCACGACGGACTTCGCTAATTCGGCCGGTGTCTTGTCGTCGGCATTGCCGCCGATATGTCCCTCGATCAGGGCCGCGAACTCCTCCGACAGGTTCCAGTCCCGGACCAGCAGGCCCGCAGCTTGTCCGTGCGTCCATCCAAAGGTTTCGCGTTCCAGATGGGAAAGCCGGCGTCGCCCTTGGCATCGGGCTTCCAGCAACCTGGTGTAGACCTGTGGAAACTCCTTGGCCAGCAAGGGGACGGCCATGTCCTGCAAGAGGGCCGCGGTAAAAATTTCTTCCGGAGACTTGAGACCCAGGAGTTTTGCCACCGCCCGGGCGAAAAGGGCCCGTCGCAACGAGTCCTGCCAGAGGCCCTTCAGATCGAACGGACCGCAGTGGGGATTGGGCACGAGGCTGAAAACCGCGTTCCAGAGGACGAAGTTCTTGATCGTCCGCACGCCCACCAGGGAAATGCCGACCTTGACGCTGGAGACCTTGCGCGAAGCCGAAATACGACGAATTCACGAACTTCAGCACCTGGCCCGTCAGGCCCGGATCGGCCTCGATGGGCACGGCGTAGTCGGCCGGCCCGAATTCCGCATTGCGCGAAAGTTCCAGCAGTCGGATCGCGCTTTGTGGCAAGGCGGCGAGCTGCGTTGTCGCCACGATATGCTGAAGATCCGGGTGGTCGCTATCGTTAAGAAGAGTCATGTTTTTATCTTCCGGGGACGAGGTTCCAAGAAAAGCTTACGACAGGAGTCGCGGGTAAGCAAACCGCAGCAGGCGAGTTCCTTGGCCCCGGCGGCTAGCGCGGCATCTTGTGGCCCCAAGGCAACGCCTGCGCCCCAGCGTGTTGCAATTTCTCCACATACGCAAGGGCAGGCAAAGAAGCCGGTAATTTGCGAATTGCTTGACGGGCAAATGACTTGCGATCTCACGCGCGGACCCAGTCGCGACGTTGGCCCCATGGTTGCATCCTGCATCAGGGCGGACCGCAATCATTTTTGTCGCGCAACCGTCCCGGCTGCCAGGGCAGGCGAGTCGCCGGCGCCACACGTTGCCCTTCGTCAGGTTCTGTTCCAAGGTATCGCCGTGCGCAGGTTCCGTTGGCTCATCATTGTCGTGTTCTTTTTCCCATGGTTGGACAACGAGGTCACCGGGGTACGCGGCACTGCGGGTCGGGCCGTTGCCGTCCAAGACGTGTCCGGTGGTTGGCGTCGGACCCGTGAGGGATGGCAGCGCATCGAACTCCTTCGTCCGGCAATTCCGTATCGTCGGCCGGCACTGCATCCGGCCGTGGTTGGCTCGCTGGAGGTTCTGCTGACGATGACTGCAATGCTAGCGCTTTCGGCGAATAATGTCGTGCCGCAGCGCGACACGTCGGGACAACCGTCGCCAGTCGCGAAGCCGCAACGTGCAATAGCCTGGGGTGTCAGCCTTAGTTCTTAAACGCAAGTCTTCCAACGACCCCATCCGGCCGGGTACCCTCTGGGTGCGGATGGTGAACGAGGTTGGTCAGCTAACAACGGGAGCGAACAAACGAAGACCCCATCCAGCTCGTCTGGATGGTGAAGAAGGTTGAATGGCTAAAGTGAAGAACAATAGCCAATACTACCCCATCCACCTTGGTGGATGGGGTAGGAGGTTGCTTGGCTAGATCGCGGACTTGCGCTAGCTGGACAACCTGATTCACCATCCGGGCGAGCCGGATGGGACCTAAGCGATGTGGGTAACGAGAAGCGCTCGCAGCCGGGCCTATGCCCCGTCTTTTTTTGCGGAATTTTGCCCTTCCACGCCAGATTTTGTACGAAATCCCCTCTCCGACGCCACTAACCTAGGTAGAGGCGGGCTCAATCCCGCCCTACAACGCCCTCTCGGAGCATTATCATGCGATTGACGTTGCGAACCCTCTTGGCCTACATGGACGGCCTGCTGGATCCCAAAGATTCCCAGGAAATCGGCAAGAAGATCGAGGACAGCAAGTTTGCCACAGAGTTGTTCCACAAGATTCGCGACGTGATGCGACGCTTGCGGCTGGGCGCCCCGTCGCTCACGGAGCGAGCGGCGAACCTGGACTGCAACACGGTTGCCGAATATCTGGACAACGCGCTGCCGGGTGACCGCGTGCCGGACTTCGAAGAGGTCAGCCTCAAATCGGAAATACACCTGGCCGAAGTCGCATCGTGCCACCAGATCCTCACCATGGTTTTGGGCGAGCCCGTGGAGATCGATCCGGAGAGCCGGCAGCGGATGTATCAATTGCCGACCGTGGCCAACCGCGTCGATGAAGAGCGTCTGGCAGCCGTCGAGGCTGCCAGCATGCTGTCGGGCGATGGCAACGCAGTCGTTCCCCCTTCTTCGCCGGCGAAGGTACGCCCCCGCCCCGTGGTGCCCGAGTATCTCCGCGATCAGCCCAGGCGGTCGCGGCTCCTGCCCGCCGCGGCCATCATGCTTCTTATTGGTGCCGCGATCGGCCTGGCCCTGCTGGCGCTCCACCAATTCGATGCTGGAACGCCGCTGGGCAATGCCCTGCAATGGGTCCAAGCACGAGTGCATGGCAAAGCGGTGGACGACGAAAAGCTGGACCTCTTCAACAAGGGATTGAAAGAATTGGAAGAATCTGACGCCGCGCCCCGCGGCGAGCCGGCTCCCAAACCCAGCGCAGCGGCCCCCGCCGCGCCGACCAATGCATCCGCCTTGCTCCCGGGAGGCAAGAATTCCGGCAATCCCCTGGCAACCGCCGACAAGAGCGAGCTTCCGGTACCGGTTGCCGAGAAACCGGCCGAAAATCCGCTGGCTGGGAATCCCGTTCCCGACAAGCCGGCTGTAACTCCTGGCAAGACCCCGGTGGCAGCCACGTCCGGCCCGGCAGCGGGCGATTTGTCGCCGGCTGGTGTGGCGACCGTGCCACCGGCACCGGCAACCAAGCCCGACCGCCGTCCACTATCGTCCGTGCTTTCGGTCGCAGGCCCGAACCAGAAAGGGGCTGAATCCAAGACTCCGGCCGGCGGGGCCGCGGCCGCTCCTTCGCCCCTGAAGCCGTCCGGCGAGGTCGCAAAGAATCGATTCGTCTCCCTTGTCCGGGCCTTTGCCAAAGGCGGGAATGGCGACGCCGGCAGCCCCGCCGCCTGCCGCCGAAGACAAGGCGCGGATCGGCCACTTCCTCTCCGGCGGAGAAGATGTGCTGCTGAAGTTCGACGCCAAGGACAATGCCGGTTGGCGGCGGGTCTTGCCGGAAGAGTTTCTCCCCGCTCGCCAGCCGCTCTTGGCACTCCCTTCCTATCGGCCGCGGGTGGTGATCCTGAATGCCGGCGCCACGGTGGAACTTGTCAACGGCACGCGGATCGAGCTCTTGCCCAACAACGCCCAGGGCCAGCCGGGCGTCGATATCGATTTCGGTCGCGTGGTCGTCAAGCCCTTGGTCCAGGCAGGCGCCCACCTGCGGGTGGTGGTCGGATCGCACGCCGGTACCATTACGTTGACGAACATGGAATCGATTGCCGGGCTGGAAGTGACCCGTGTCCACGAGCCCGGCACCGATCCGGAGAAGGTCTTTTCTCACGCGCTGACGAAGCTCTACGTGGCCCGTGGCGGCGCCGTCTGGGAAGAGGACGAGGGCCAGCAGCCGCTTTCGCTGGCTGCGCCGGCGGAACTGATGCTGGCCGGCGCCGAAGCCGACCGGCCGTCCGGCCCGGTGAAGGAAGTGCCCAAGTGGATCACGGCCAATACCGTCAACGAGTTGGACCAACGCGCCGCGCTCAACGTATCGCAGGCCCTGCCCGCCGACCGCGCCGCGAGCCTCGGCCTGATGGAATTGACCGAGGCCCGGCAGAAAGAGAATCGTTGGCTGGCGGTCCGCTGCCTGGGCTATCTGGGGCAGTTCGAGCCCATGACGGCCGCTTTGAACAACGTCGACTTCCGCCGCGAATGGCCCGACTATATCGATCAGCTCAAGGAGGCGATCGCCCGCGGTCCGGAAACGGCGGCGGGCATTCGGCAGTCGTTGGAGAAGCAATACGGCAACGATTCGGCGGCGTTGTACCGCATGCTTTGGGGCTATACGGACAAGGACCTCGAGGACGGCGAGGATGCCCGGCTGGTCAAGTTTCTCGACCACGAGGTCCCGGTCTTCCGGGTCTTGGCCTTTTGGAACTTGAAGGAAATTACGCATCAAAGTCTGTACTATCACCCCGAGGCCACGACCGCGGCGAAGCGTTTCCAATCGGTGCAGCAGTGGCAGCGGCAGTTGCAAATGGGCAGGATCCGTTTCAACCTGTCCGAAGTGAAGCCGCGCAGCGCCCCTGCGGCAACTCCTGCGAAGGGACCCATTCCCGATCCGCCCAAGCCGCTCAGCGGCCGCGTGCCGTCCGTAGTGCAGCCCACCGGCGCCACGGAGCTGATCGTGCCCGGCGATCCGCTATCGCCGGAAGCCCGCGAGAAGGCCTTCCCGCGGGGGCGGCTGCCCGTCACCGTTCCGGAACCCGATCCGCCGGAAAAGCGTCCTCCCGTCGTGATTCCCGAGCCGCGGGATGAGTAAAGAAGCGATCAAGGACAACCGCCCGTCATAATTTCAAGTAGGTCCTTTCTGCCGGAAAGGACTAATGTGCGGAGGGGAATGCAAACGGGCCAGGTCTAATTATCTTCTCGTTATGTTGCCATTTTGTCGCGTTTCGGACGGCCACGAGAACGGAAAGTCGACTCCAATCGCAGTTATGCGGCCGTTTGCTTTGCGCACATCCTTGTATTTACGTCCTCTGCGTCAGCAACCCCCCTACTAATTAGACCTGTCCCGTTTGCATCTCCAAGGGCGAATACGATAAGGCCCTCGCCGACTTCACCGTAGCCATACGGCTTAATCCCAAATAGGCCGGCGCCTACAATAACCTGGCTTGGTTGCAGGCAACTTGCACCGACGAGAAACGCCGCGATGGGAAAAAAGCGGTCGAGAACGCAAATATGGCGTGTCAACTAACCGAAGGAAAGAACTGCGGTTACCTTGACACGCTTGCTGCCGCGTATGCGGAGAGCGGCGACTTTGAGAAGGCCAAGCAATGGCAGGCGAAGGCCATTGAAATGGCGCCGGACGAGAAGGGCAGGAGTTGCGTGCCCGCATGGACCTCTACAAGCAAAGAACGCCTTATCGCGAAGAGCCGCGGAAGAAAGGGCCCTGACTGGAAGCAGCAGCCTACACCATCGAGCCGGCGACCAGCTCGGTCAAGAGCGAATAGTGCAGCGATTTGACCATGCCCACGAAGCGCTCGGCGTCCAAGGGCTTGGGCATGAAGTCCAAGACGGCAAAGCATTCGCCGTTGAGAAGCACTTGGCACGTCTCCGCCGTGCTCATCACGACGACGGGGATCTTGTTCAATTCCGCGTCGGCCCGGACCTCCTTGAGAACCTCGCAGCCGCTCTTCTTCGGCAATTGCACGTCCAGCAGAATCAGATCGGGCCGGGGAACTCTGGCAAAAATCCCTTTCCGGTGGATGAACGCCATGGCCTCTTCACCGTCGCGGACTAGGCTCACGCGGCAGCGGACGTGCCCGCGATCGAGGACCTGCATCGCCGCCCGGGCATCTGCCAGATCGTCCTCGATCAAGAGGATCTCCATGGCCCTGCCGACGATCGATCTGCCAAAAATGCTCTGCCGCATGAACTGTCCTGTTAAGCGCAACAAGAACCCCGCCGGGGAAGCGGGGTCCTCGTGGTTAGGGGTTACGTGATCTTGTCAGAACAACATGATCGGAGAAACAGCCTAGGCCGCCTCTCCGCGCAAATCGCTAGGTGGATCTTGCATGATTTGCCCTCCATTGGTCGTCCCGTGGAACACACACAACTAACACTTTGGGCCTTCCGAGCGTCCTTCCCACCCGGCTCAGGTCTTCCCATCCATGGCCAAACAGAAAAGCATATTGCGTGCCAAGCGGTACGGGCGAATGTAGCCCACGAAGCATACGGCTGCTAAGTTATTGAAGAGATGCAACTTGCGGCTGATGACAGTTGGCGGCAAGAGACCGTGCGAGTGATCGCTGTTCAGATCGGCGGCAATAGATGCGTAATTCGTGAGCAAAATCCGAGAAGGAACTGCCCGCCGGCAGACATCCACGGGAAAGCCGCATTGAAACCAAGCTCAGGCATATTGAAAAATATGCCTCTCAGTCATTCCTCCGCGGCAAACCCGTTTCTCCGGCGTCCAGATTTCCTTTGCCGCCGGCACTTCGCGAAATGGCGGTCAGGGCCTCGTCAGCCGCCTGCCGGACGTAGTCTGCCGGATCATGCCGCAATTTCTCCAGCGCCGGCACGGCCGCTTTCGCTCCAGGACCGATCTGACCCAGCGCCCGGGCGGCAGCGGATCGGACGCAGGGGCGATCGTCGTGCAAGCGTTCGATAAGGCCACCAGTCGCGGCCTGGGCCTGCGGGCCGATGCGGCCGAGGGCCTCGATCGCGCAGACCCGCACGTAACGGTTGCCATCGTCGAGTGACGCCGTGAGGGCCGTCACGGCCGGCTTCGCGTCGGGACCGATTTGTCCCACTGCAATTGCCGCCGCGGAACGAAAATGCCAATCCTCATCGTGCAGGACTTCGGCTATCGGCGGCAAGGCTTCTTTCGCCCTGGGACCGATTTGACCCAAAGTTTCCAGAACCGCGCGACGGACGTCTGGATCGCTCTCCTTCAGCAACTCGATTAGCGCCGGCAATGCGGTCTGTCCGAAGTCGCAAAGCTTGTGCAGGGCCATGGCTCGATCGGACGTGTCCTTGCTCTGAACTAATGCCTTGATGGACGGGATGTCCACCGGACCGAGCACGTTCCATAACCGTTCACCCTGTGAGCGCATCGATGAGGAATGGTGGTGCATCCACTGAACAATTGCCTTAACCATCGCCGGTCCGGACGGACCAATCTTTTCTATCGCCTCGATCGATTTCGACCGCAACGGTGAGTTCTCCTCGTTTGCGAACTTGACGAGTTCCGGCAGGGCTTCTCTGGCGGCTGGCCCCATTTGGGATAAAGCATCGAAGACCTCATCACCGTAATAGGTATCTTGCAACATCTCGACAAGATTTGGAACAGCATCCTTTGGCGCCGCGCCGATCTTTCCCAGTACTTGAAGCGCACGCCGGCGAGCAGTCCTGTCTCCGTGCTTGAGCAACTTCGTGAGCACGGGTATGGCTGTCTTGGCCTCGGCGCCCATTTGCATTAACGCCTCGAAAGCTGCATCGCGAACGTCGCCATCGCCGTCTTGCAGCAACCTAGCAATTGCCGGGGCTGCCGTTCCCGCCTCCGGACCGATCTTTCCCAAGGCATCCGCAGCCGCCCAGCGGTTTGTCCATTCTTGGTCGCCGAGCAGCTTCGTCAGTGCCGGAACGGCCGCCTTGGCTTCCGGGCCCATATCAGACAGAGCCTGGCTGGCAGCTTGCCGGACGTCAAAATCATCGTCGTGAAACAATTCGACGAGCTTCGCAATGGCTATTCCCGCCTCGCAACCAATCTTTCCCAAGCCCGCGGCTGCCAACTCGCGGGTCCGCCAATCGCTACTAGCAAGTTGACGCATCATGGCTGGCACAGCCGCTTTGGCATCGTTGCCCATTTGCGCGAGCGCGATATAAGCGGCCTCGCGAACACTGGCGTCGCAGTCGGTCAGCGACTTCGCGAGTCTCGGGACCGCGGCCTTGGCGTCGCGGCCGATTCTGGCCAGTGACAAAGCCGCCTCCATGCGAGTTGCCCAAAAGTCGTCGCCGAGCAGCTTCGTCAGTGCGGGCACGGCTTTCTTGGCCTCGCGACCGAGACGGCCGAGTTCCTTTGCCGCTTGCAGCCTGAGGTCGGATTTCTCGGACCTAGCGAGCGATATCAAGTCGTCGAGCAACCGCTTATCGCGGACACTTGCTGGAGAGGCGTCGGGGACCTTGGCGTCTTGCCCATGAGCAACCAAGCAGGGCAACAGGATCGCCGCAATGACGGCAAGCGTGAGCAATGTCGTTTTCATTCGCGCGGTCTCCAATATAGATCGATCTCAGCGTCACCGCTTCTCGCCTGTTGTGCTTCGCGAAATGGCCGTCAACGCCTCGTCAGCCGCCTGCCGGACGTAGTCTGCCGGATCATGCCGCAATTTCTCCAGCACCGGCACGGCCGCTTTCGCTCCGGGGCCGATCTGACCCAGCGCCCGGGCTGTGGCGGAACGGACGCAGGGGCGGTCGTCACGTAAGCGTTCCATAAGGCCACCGGTCGCGGCCTGGGCCTGCGGGCCGATGCGGCCGAGGGCCTCGATCGCGCAGACCCGCACGTCGCCGTCCATGTCCTTGAGCAGCGCCGTCAGTGGCACAACGGCCGGCTTGGCCTCGGGGCCGATCTGGCCCAAGGCTATGGCCGCCGCGGAACGCGTTTGCCAATCCTTGTCGTGAAGCATCCCAACGATTGATGGCGCTGCCTCTTTCGCCGGGGGACCAATTTGACCTAGTGTTTCAAAAACCGCGCGACGAACGTCGGGATCGTTCTCCTTCAACAACTCGATTAGCGCCGGCAATGCAGTCTGTCCGAAGTCGCCTAGCTTGTGCAGGGCCATGGCCCGATCGGACGTCTCCTCGCTCTGAACTAAAGCCTTGATTGACGGGATGTCCACCGGACCGAGCACGTTCCATAACCGGTCACCCTGTAAGCGCATCGACGAGGAACTGTGGTGCATCCACCGAACAATTGCTTTAACCATCGCCGGTCCTGACGGACCAATCTTTTCTATCGTCTCGATCGATCTCAAACGCAACGGAGAGTTCTCCTCGTTTGCGAACTTGACGAGTTCCGGCAGGGCTTCTCTGGCGGCCGGCCCGATTTCGCATAAGGCGTCGAATACCTCATGGCCGTAATAGACATCTTGCAGCATCTCGACAAGATCCGGGACGGCCTCCTTTGCCCCCCGGCCGATCTCGCCCAACGCGTGAATCGCACGGAGGCAGATAACCCTGTCCGGCTGTTTAAGCAACTTCCTGAGTGCCGGCACGGCCGGTTTGGCCTCGCCACCAATCTTGGCTAACGCTTCGGCAGCCGCATCAGAGACCCTACTATCGCAATCAAGTAACAACTTAGCCAGTGCGGGGGCTGCCGTACCTGCCTCCGGGCCGATCTTTCCCAAGGCATCTGCGGCCGCCCAGCGGTTCGTCCATTCCTTATCGCCGAGCACCCTTGTCAGTGCCGGAACGGCCGTTTTCGCCTCCGGGCCGATCTTGCCCAACGCCTCCGCAGCAGACCAGCGAACGTACCACACTTCATCATCGAGCAGCTTGGTAAGCGCGGGGACGGCCTCCTTCGCCTTGCGAGCGAGACGGCCGAGTTCCTTTGCCGCTTGCAGCCTGAGGGGGAATTTCTCGGATCTGGTAAGCGATATCAAGTCGTCGAGCAACCGCTTATCGCGCGCGTCTGGTGCAGAACCGTCGGACTTCGGCACCGGCTGCCCGCGAGTTTCCAGAGAGGGCAACAGAATCGCCGCAATGACGGCAACCGCGAGGAATGTCGTTTTCATCGGCCCGGTCTCCAAGAATGAGTGGGGAAAGGAGACGCCCTTGAACACCCATCAGGATAGCCGATTCAGCAGGACAAGGCAAGCGGCAACGTACTCATCACGCTCCGCCGTGATGTTTTGTTCCTCACGGCGGAGCGTGAGGAACTTCCGTGTTCTGAACGTCGGATGCCACCGGCTTGCCCGGTGGAGAGTCACGCTTCCTGCTACATCTGATCCGCCCTTCGACGGCTTTCTTTTCCCTATTCCGCAGCGACGGCGTTGCCGTCGCTGCGGAATAGGGAAAAGAAGGGTTCTTGGGAGGACCTTTGTAGTAGCAGCGATCGTAAGCATCCACCGGGCGAACCGGTGGCATTGAATCGGGGAGTTATCTTCGCGCGAATTCTCACCCCAGAAGCTTCTTCACTTCAGCAATCAACTCCGCATAATCCCCGGCCAGCGGCACATCTTTCTTCTCGCCGCGCTGAAGATCCTTGACCTGGCACACGCCGGCGTCGAACTCGTTCTGGCCAGCGATCAGGGCAATGCGGAAACCGCGACGGTCGGCATACTTCAACTGCTGCCCAAGCTTCTTCGCCTCGGGATAAATCTCCACGCCGATGCCCGCGGCCCGCAACGCGGCGGCCAGACGCAGATAGTCGTGCAAGCGGGCTTCGTCGAAGTAAGGAATGAAGACCGGGGCGGGCGTGGCCACCTTCTCCACCAGCCCAAGCTTCTCCAGGGCCGCCAGCAAACGATCGAGCCCCAGCGAGGCCCCGATGCCGGGCAGTTCCTGGTTCGTATACAACTCGGCCAAGTTGTCGTAGCGGCCGCCGGAGCAAATGCTGCCGATCGAGGGCAATTCGTTAAGAAAAGTCTCGAAGATCGTGCCGGTGTAGTAATCCAGGCCGCGGGCGATCGATACGTCGAGCTTCACCAGCGGCTCGGCCACACCGACGGCGGCCAGCGCGGCAAGCGTCTCGCGGAGCTTGCCCACGCCCGTCTCGCCCGTGGCGTTGCCGGCCACCAAGGGTTCGACCTGGCGAAGAACTTCGTCGTTCGTGCCGCTGATCTCGGCCAATTTGAGCACCTCGCGGGCCTGCTCCGACGTGGTGCCGGCCATGGCGACCATCTCTTCAGCAACCTTCTCCGGCCCGATCTTGCCGAGCTTGTCGAGGGCGCGAAGGACCAATTTCGAGCGCTCGGCGAGGCCCAGCCGCTCCAGCAGCCCGGTGAGCAGCATGCGGTTGTTGAGGCGGATGGTGAAATCGCGGATGCCGATCGCCCGCAGCAGGTCGTGGATGACCAGGGCCGTCTCGATGTCGGAGGCCGTCGAGCGGGTGCCGATCGTGTCGAAGTCGCACTGCATGAACTCGCGGAAGCGGCCGGCCTGGGGACGTTCGCCGCGCCAGACGGTGGCAATGTGATAGCGCTTGAAGGGCGTGCCCAACTCGTTGATGTGCTGCGCGGCAAAACGGGCCAGCGGCACCGTGAGATCGAAGCGCAGCCCGACCCACCGCTCGCCATGGTCCTGAAACTTGTAGATTTGTTTGTCGGTTTCTTCGCCGCCCTTGCCGGTGAGGATTTCCAGGTATTCCAGGGCCGGCGTGTCGATGGGGCTGAAGCCGTAGGAACGATAGACCCGCCGTGCCGTTTCCATGAGGCGTTCGCGGGGAATCATGGCCTCCGGCAGATAATCGCGGAAACCTTGCAGGGTGCGGGGAGGAATCAGGGTTTTTTCCGTCATGGCAACAACTGTTCCGCTTTGAGTCAGGTCCGTCCAGCAAGATCATCCTACCGCGACGGCCGTCTGTTGTAAATCGCTATCTGTAAAGCGCTCTCCTGCGGTGTGTCCCGATGAGATTGATGCGGTCCTCTCCGCGCCGTAGAATGGACATGAAGACGTAACAAGGCCATCTGGGACGAGATCGAGGAAGAGGATTTCACGTTTCCCGCGGGCAAAGACCGGACCGTGGTATCGTATCAGGCCGGCAGCGAGTGTGTCGCGTACATCGAGCCGTTGGCCGTCGGGGACGAGCTGCCGGACATGGCGTTGTTTCTGGCTGGAGACCTGCACGTTATGACTCCCTTGGAGGCAACCTGCCAGGCGGCGTGGGCGGCCGGCCCGGAGGCACTCCGCGTCGCGGTCGAGACCGGTGTCGTTCCGGACCCGGATGCGGATTAGAACTTTCCATGTCGCTATGCTAAAATGCGGGAAAATGGAATACCCAGAAGATATCCGTGATTTCTCCGCGTCGATGGAATCAGTGATGGCCCTTTTTCCCGTCTAATTCCAACAATTTAAGGTTCGTGGCGGTGTCCAGGCCAGACTGTCCCGCGGGCTCGAAGCTCCACAGAAAATCGGCCTTCTTCCCGGCAACAACTCTAAGTAATTGTACCCAGAAGCATATTTTCATGATTCAAGGTGCCGCAACGCGGCATGACCGACTGTCCCCAGATTTCTGATTTCTCAGATTTCTGATTTCTGATTGTGAGGTTCTAAGTGGCGGGCGGATCCATCCGCGTCAGGAAAGGGTGCTCGTACATGCTGATGTTACGCGGGGAGTATGGCGCAGCCATATTGGTCAATGTTTCGCCAGAACTCTTCCCAGCGGCCAGGGGTGAGTCGCAACCCGCGTATCGACAACACGGCGAGAGCTCCATCATCCTTCCAACGCGCACCCGATTTGCATAACCGGTGCTTGATCAATGTCTTGCACGCCGCTTCCGTCACTCCACTGCCGATCGGCCAGTTCCGTTCCACGGAATAAGAGTAGTTCATCCGCCCCTTCTGGTTTTGGACGTAGGTGATCGTCGACATGATCGTCTTCGCATCTTCCGCGTTTGTCAGCAGCGTCGTCGAAACGAATTCCTCCAGCACCGAAAGCAAACGACTCGCCGCTCCCTGCTTGTGCTTTAATTGATGAAGCTGGTTTCCCAACCACGCTTCTCTTTCTGCGTTTTTTTTCTTTCCCTTGAACATCACCACTGCCGCCTTGCCTACGTACTCGCTCGCATGATAAAAGTCCAACGTCTGTTGGTCCGTCATGGGTTTCAGGTAGCTCCAGTTATCCGCTGCGCCGTCACCGAGACCGATATACGGCACGTTCGGATACTCCTCCCTCACCCGATCCACTTCGCGCTGGAATTTCGCGTGGAACTTTTCTTTCCCGTATTCCGGAGTCGCGCCTGTATAAATCGTATGCAGACGTTCCCCGTGGGCATCGTAAAACGCGATGGTTCCGGTCATTGCCACCCGCCACCCGTCCTCCTGCAAGAGCATGCATGTTCCATCAACACCGATCGCAATGGAGGCGCACCGACGCTCAAACTCTGGTAATGCGTAATTCCAAGTCTCTTCTTTCGCAACGGCATAGGCGCCGACGATATCGCCAAGCGACTTGACATATCGATTGGAAATCTTTCGATGCTGGCATTCCAGCAAATCGTCGACAACAGCATCGGCTCCGGCTTCCGCGTATTTGTAGGAAACGATCTTGGCGAATCTTGGCGTGGCGTTGAGAATCATGCGGGCGTTCTCTTCGAGCGGACAGAATGTCTTGCCCCCTTCGGATGTTTGGTAGACATGCCGTGGCACGGCGACGCTGCCGTAAGGTGTTTCATAATCTTGGGTGAACTGCCCCTTGCTCGTCATGCGGACGGAACTCATTCCGCCAAATCCCGCCGATCAAGACGCTTGCGGTCTTGGTAGATCTCCTCTAAGATGCGATCATCCTCCTCGCTGCAGAGATGTGCCAGCGAGCCCGCCGTCCTCGAGATGCCGGGTCGCCATCCAGGCGGTGGGCCTGGCGGTCGCTTCCGTGGCCTGTACATCGTAACCTGGACCTCGACTTCCTGGCCATCGACGACGCCGAGGTCTTCATCGAGTTCAATCGTTTTGCCGTGGATCTTACCGCGTAGTGTTCTCGTCATGGCATTCATGCCTCTTCCAGTTCTTGCCAGTTTTCCTGCATCTCGACTCGTCCCGATAGCGTCATCAACTCCTGCCCGCAGAACTGTTCACTCCGGAATGTTCTCCGCCGCGGCAAAGAGCGCAGCGACGTCGATTGCGAACCCTTCCAACAGCCCGGAAGCCGCGATTTGCCCGCGGATGTACTCGCCGAGCACGGAGTAAGCGCCGCCGACAAGCCCGTGGACGATCACCACCTGTCGCTCGCGGTCGACGATCCAATATTCCGCGACTTTGGCTGCGGCGTAATCGATCAGCTTTTGCTCGTAATCTCGCTGGCGATCGGCGGGCGAGTCGCTCGCGACCTCCATCACCAGATCCGCCCCCTCCCAGGCGCGGTTGTGACGACCGTGGAAGTGGTCGCGGTGCAGGAAAATAACATCCGGCAGGCGGTATTTTCGTGCGGCGACCCGCAGGCGGATGCCGTTGGAAAAGACTTCGCCCAGTTTCCGCTGGTCGACATAACGGTCCAAAGCCCGAAACAAGAATCGGACTAGCGTTTCATGGATGTCCGTCGGCAGAGGCAGAAACTCCAACCGCCCCTCGGTGTATTCGATGCGCCGGTTCGCGTGGTCCGTTAACTCCAAATACTCTTCCTCGGACCACTCCCCTTGCGCCGGGTACAGCGTGGCGATTTCCCAGGCGTATTCGGGCTCGTGCGACGGCGTGGCCGGAATGGATGACATGAATGGCGATCCTCAAGTCTATCATGGAGGGGTCGGAGACTGGCGATTCTTGAAGAACCAAATCTACGCATTGCCCTTGAGCAAAGAGTGGTCGGCAAACCATTCTTTAATAATCCGTATCGACTCTTCAGACGGCTTTGGGGCGTTGAAGACACGGATACCGCTGTGGTAGCGTTCCGCAAACTGCCTTAGTTCTTCAGCGACTTCGGAAGGCAAAGAGCCAACAACGGCATCAACGTTCTGGGCGTTGACAAGTTGCAGGCTCGCCAGAATCAATCCGGTGGCAGTCAATCGGCCTTCTTCGTACCGCGATAGTGCTCGCTCTAAGTTCGTCATTATTCCCTACTCCGCATTTTCCGGACAGCCTCGTCGGCCACGTCCCATGCCTTGTCGTGGAGATTGCCGCGCAATCCGGGCCGGATATGCGCGAAGTAATCGTCTCCGCGTAGTTTCAAACCTTTTCGCGCTGCAAATATCTCCCGAAGCGATTCCAACTCGAATATCTCATGGGCCACAACAGCGGCAATAGCTTCGTCGCTGCGAAGCACGTCCGGATTAATCAGGATTGGAATTCTTCCGAAACGATTGTAGTGGTCCTGCCAATGGACGTATCCTTCCGCGTCCTCGGTAACCGCTGCGATCCTCGCAGTTTCCATTTCCCGACCGGCCGCCAAGTCCTCCAGCGTGCCCGTCAACTCATCGGATTCCACTTCGAAGAACACCACATCCTTGGGTATGCTGACGTATTTCGCAGCAATGTCCCAAGCCTCATCAATCGAGCGACGTCTACCCGACGCGTTTGGCTTCCACGATGCTTCTGGGCGCTGGCCCGCGATTCGGTAGGTGCTCGACAATCCCATGTCATTATACATTCATCGCGGCGAGTTAGGCAACTCGATTCGCGAGTTGCAAATGTCCCACCCGCGTTATCCCTTCCCCTTCATCGCCTCCGTCAAAATGGCCGCGGTGCTCTCGCGCATGATTCGCGGATCGACCGGCCGGCCTTCGATAAGGGCCTTGCGAACGTCCTTGCCGGAGATGAACACCGGCTTCTCGCCGGGATGATTGTCCATCAGGTCGACGCGGCCCATCGAATCGTAGTAGGCCGCGAAGCCGACCTTCAAGGGTTGGATCTGCAAGTCGCCCTTGAGTTGGCCGAAAATCTCCTGGGCGTCGAAATCGCCCCAAATCGCCTTGCCGTCGTGGTACGGGGCGTCGGCATGCTTCCGCCCGATGACGATGTCGGTGAAGCCGAAGTTCTGCCGGTAAATGGCATGCATCACCGCTTCCTTCGGGCCGCCGTAGAACATCTTGATGTCCAGGCCCAGCAGGATCACGCGGTCGGGCAGCTTCTCGCCCCGGGCCTGCCAGAGCTGCGGGTCGCTGTCGCCGTCGCCCAAGGCGCGATTCTCGATCAGCACTTCGTAGGTGTGCATGCGAACGTCGGCATCGACGTCGTCGCCCTTGGTCTCGCCGATGAGCGGATTGAGCACGGCGCCGGCGTTGTGTCCGGCGCGGAGCAGCGTTTCCAGCCCGTAGACCAAGGCATACTCGTGCGCGCGGTGCAAGGGATTGCGGGTCTGGAAGGCGACGACGCGGTTCCAGCCTTTCGTCTCGAACAGCTTGCGGACCTCGCTCGGCTTGAGCACGTACTTGCCGAAGCGCGGGTGTTTGGGCTGCGGCAGCACGCGGATCGTTCCGCCCAAAAGGTGCGTCTTGTCGGCGTCGCCCTTCAGCACCATGTCGCCGCCGGGGTGATCGGTCCGATCGGTGAGATAGACACTCTTGAGGTAATGGGCCTTGTCCCAAGGATAGATGTCGCTGAGCGCCAGCGCGGCCACAGTCTGGCCGGCCGAGTTCACCAGGGCCACTTCCTGGCCCACCTTGAGCCGGGCGGCCAAGTCTGCCGTAGCCGGGAGGGCGATCGGAATCGTCCAGGCATACAACTTTCCCTGGTGCTCGATGACCGACTCTTCCAGCACGCGATGGTAGGTCTTCGAATCCATCGGACCGGTTAGCGGGCTCAATCCGCCGTCGCCCAGGCGATAGACGGTTGATAGATCGGCGTCGGAAACCGGAACTCGGACCAAGGTCTTGGCATGGGCGATAAAGCTCAAAATCTGATCGGCGGGAACGGTACGGCAAACAGGTTCGGCAAAACCACCATGAACAGGCATAAGAGAAGGCATAAGAATCCTTAGTAAGTCTATGATATCGAGAGGGTAATTCGATAACTGGTTAATATACCGGGACACTTCCTTTAGGACAAGAAGGGGGGAAGGGGAGGCAGGTGGCGATGGGGGCAGGGTTTATGGTGCTAGCGGCTAAGTTCGATTACGTGATCGCTACAGTGGTCTATCCCAGAAATAATACCAGGGTTACAAACCGCAAGCGCGTACGCCGGTTTATTGTCCATTCCGGGTACGGTTGTAACTGCGACCCATCGTCTCGTAGCCGCGGATCGTGGAACTGGTCAGCCCCAGGATGCCGGAGATGCGTTCGATCGGGGCGGTGACCTTGGCCGTTACGTTGCTGAAAGTGATCAGTTCGTCCTCGGCCACGAACAGGCGGTCGCCGGGCAGAAGCTGGTAATTCGTCGCCGTCTGCGCCCCTTGGGCGATGGCGTCCCATTCGATGGGCAGGATCTGCTGACAGCCGAAATTGTGCGGCGCCGGCCGGGCAATCCAGATTTTCTTGCTGGAGACCTGCGACAGGCCGTTGATCTGGGCAATGGCGTCCAAGACACACTCGTTGCCGGTGATCGGCAGGCGGCGGACGTTGTCGCCCAGGCCGGCCCCCTGGGTGATCACGTAGTACACCTTGCTGTTGTAGGCCACCACGTCGACGGCCAGTTCGGGCGAGTCGAGATACTGCTCTAAGTGCTTTTGGATGGCGACGCGAGCCTCGGTCACGGTCTTGCCGGCGACGTGCACCACGCCGTACTGCCGCAGGTTGACCGTGCCGTCGGGACCGACCAGGTACTGGCCGGTGACCGGTTGGGCCCCGGAGACGCGGGCCAGTTGCACGCTGGCGGCCGGCTCGCGGAGGGTCTTGCTGAGCCACTTGTTCAAGGTCGCGCGGATCTCGTCGATGGTCATGCCGGCCACGCGGACCGTGCCGTAGATGGGACCCAGGTTGATTGTGCCTTCGGCCTCGACCATGAAGTATTGGGTGTCCAGCGGCTGGTCGGGCGGGGTGTTGGCGCGGATCTCCAGCACATCGAAGACCTCGGCCCGATAGGGTGGCTTGGGGATCAGCTTGAGCATTTCGATCTGGATCACGTCCGGCGGTTCGATGCGATAGGCCGGCAGGGAGACCTTGTTCATTTCCCGTGGCGGCTGGAGGGCCGCGGGCATCGGTGGTTCCAGTCTGGGATCGTAGGGGTTGATGGTGCGGCAACCGGCCAGCAGCAGCACGGCAAGCCCGACGGTCGCGAGAACCGACCTGGGAAAGCAGGCTGGTTGGGCCTGTAGGGAACGGACTCTGTGCCGTTCCGCAAGTTCCGCGAGCCCCGGAACGGCACGGAGTCCATTCCCTACAGGCGCATACCCGGCTTTTGAAACAGCGTCGTGGGATTGCTGGGCATGACCTGTGAACCTGTGGGGTGCAGGTTTGGGGTAATCTGGCAAGATTGCGTGACGAGGAAAATTTGATAAGTCTCTTTTGCGTCTTATCTGCCGTTAAAGTCTTCCTAAACCATGCAGTCGGAATAATCGGCAAACTCGCGCTGGTTCTTTGGACTGTTTCCGCTGTTTGACCAAGAATGCCATTTTTCCCCGATTCACAAGGTAATTCCTATCGATGTTGGGGGGGAAAGTCATTTTGGCGAGAGCGGGGCTCCCCACGCCACCAAAAGTATTGTAGACTCACGTATTCTGAAACTGTTTTCCGTTTTCTAATCTTGCAGAAGGAGTTTCCTGTGTCCAAGGAACTAGAAATCCAACCCGAGAACCCCCAGGCTGCCGGCCAGGCCCCGCAACGTGCCCAGGTCGAGATCGACGATACAAAGGCGTTGGCGCTTTACGCCAATTTTTGCCGCGTTACGGGCACGCCGGAGGAGTTGATCATCGATTTTGGTCTCAACCCCCAGCCCTTTGGCGTTCCCACGGTGCCGATCGCCATTACCCAGCGGATCATCACGAATTTCTTCACTGCAAAGCGGATGTTACACGCCTTGCAGTTGACGATTCAGCGGCACGAGCAGACGTTCGGCATCTTGGAAACTGACGTGCAGAAGCGAGTTCGTCCCGGTTTCATGGGCCAGTAAGGTCAGGATTCGGCGCAAATCGACCAATCCTCTCGACAGAAAAATCAAGGGACAGAAAAATGGGCGGCTTGGGCCGTGCCCATTTTCTGTCCCGCTTTTTTGGGGGGCGTAGGGTGGGACCAGATCGCGTAGCGAGCGCCGGCCCATCATGATCGGCTGGAATGCACATTAGTATGTTGAGCGAAATCCCCAAAGCGATCGCTTCCGCCGGTCAGAATGATCAGGCCGCTACACGTGTTTACCTGATGGAGCGTTGGCTGCGCGACCATCCCGACGACGTCTTGGCGACCCACGCATACGCAGAGATGCTCTACCAACTGACACGATACGATGAGGCAATCAACGTTTACACTGCTGCAATCGATCGCTTCGAAGACGACCGGTGGGGAACTTACAACCAGCTTGGTCATCTCTACAGATATCGTGGGAGTTTTTCCGAATCAGAGCATTGGTATCGCAAAGCGACCGAGGAAGACCCGGATGAGGCGATAAGCTTCATATTCCTTGGCAGCGTTCAAGCCCGACAGGGAAACCTAAAACAGGCGGAAGAGAGTTACCGACGAGCGACCGGATGCACCGACGCCTGGAATGTTGACGAGGCATTTCACAATCTAGGGTTGGTCCTGCGCGGGCAGGGACGATTCGCCGAGGCCGCAGAGTGCTTTCGGAAGGCTCTCGAGATCAATCCCAAATATAAAGACGCAACGAGTGCACTTGAAGACGTCACTCAAGTCGTGAAGCTGCTCGGGGACGAGGGTATGTTGAGCGAAGTCCGCAAAGCGATCACTTACGCCAGTCGGAATGACCAGGCCGCTACATTTGTTTACCTGGCGGAGCGTTGGCTGCGCGACCATCCTAACGACGTCTGGGTGACCCTCGAATACGCGGAAATGCTCTACAAACTGACGCGATACGATGAGGCAATCGGCGTTTACACTGCCGCAATTGATCGCTTCCAAGACCACCGGTGGCTAATCTACAATAAACTTGGTCAACTCTACAGAGATCGTGGGAGTTTTTCCGACTCAGAGCATTGGCATCGCAAGGCGACCGAGGAAGACCCCAATGATGCGGGAAGCTTCATTTTTCTTGGCGCCGTTCAAGCCCGACAGGGACACCTAAAACAGGCGGAAGAGAGTCACCGCCTAGCGACCGGTTGTACCGAAGGCTGCGTTGATGAGGCATTTCACAATCTGGGGTTGGTCCTGCGCGGGCAAGGACGATTTGCTGAGGCTGCAGAGTGCTTTCGGAAGGCTCTTGAGATCAATCCCGAATATGAAGACGCAACGGAGGCACTTGAAGACGTTACTCGAGTCGGTGAAGCTGCTCGGGGACGAGGGTGGCTAACCAAACCCTGAACGGGGGCCGTCGATCCGGTTGGAATTGGACGGTGGCGCCCCGTCAGCCCTTCCGCGGACGGTATAGATCCGTGGCGGTGCCAAAGAAGACCTCGGCCGCGAAGCCCAAGGTTTCGCTGAGCGTGGGATGGGGATGGATCGACTCGGTGACGTTGGCCACAGACGCCCCCATCTCGATGGCCAGTACGGCCTCGGCAATCAACTCGCCGGCGCCCGCGCCGACGATGCCGCAGCCCAGCACGCGCTCGCTCTCCGGATCGATGAGCCACTTCGTCAGGCCTTCGGTGCGGCCGACGGATTGGGCCCGGCCGCTGGCGGCCCAGGGGAATTGGGCCACTTCGACGGCGCGGCCCTCTGCCTTGGCCTCGGTTTCCGTCAGGCCGGCCCAGGCAATTTCGGGATCGGTGAAGACCACGGCCGGGATCGCGGGGTTCGAAAGCAATGTTGCGGCCGGCGATGGCCTCGACTGCCGCCTTGCCCTCATGGGCCGCCTTGTGCGCGAGCATCGGCTGACCGGCGACATCGCCGATGGCCCATATATGCGGCTCGGTCGTCCGCCGCTGGGCATCGACAGTAATGAAACCTTGCTTGTCGACCTGGACCTTGGTCTTCTCCAGGCCCAGACCGTCGCTGTTAGGCCGGCGGCCGACAGAAACCAGCACGCGGCTGAATTGCTGGACCTTGCGATCGACGTTGCCCTCGAACGTCACTTCGATCGCCTGTCCCTTTTCGACCATGGCCACGACCTTAACACCAAGCAAAATTTCGGCGAAATCCTTGCTCAGCTTCTTGTGCAGCGGGCGGACCAGATCGCGATCGGCGCCAGGCAAGAGACCGTCGGTCAGTTCCACCACGCTGACGCGCGTGCCAAGGGCCGCGTAGACCGTGCCCATTTCCAGGCCGATGTAACCGCCGCCGACAACCAGCAGCGACTCGGGCACGTCGGCCAGTTCCAACGCTCCGGTCGAGTCCATTACTCGTGGCGTGGGCAGGTCGAAGGCCGCTATCCGCGAGGGCCGCGAACCGCTGGCAAGGATGCAGTTCTCGAAACGGATGCTGTCGTCGACCAGCGGGGCGTTGCCGACCGGTTGCAGTCGGAGCGTCCGTCCATCTTCGAAACTGGCCTTGGCCTGGACGAGTTTTACCTTGCGCTTGGAAGCGACTTGCTTCAGCCCGCCGGTGAGCGTGGAGATGACCTTCTCCTTCCGCGCCCGCATGACGTTGATATCGACGGCCGGCTTGGGAAAGGAGACACCCCATTCGGCCAGGTGCGCGGCCTCCGCCATCGCCTTGGCGACGTGCAGCAGGGCCTTCGAGGGGATGCAGCCGCGGAGGAGGCACGTGCCGCCCAGTCGCGATTCCAGATCGACCAGCGTGACCTGCATGCCGAGATCGGCGGCCAGAAACGCCGCGGCGTAACCACCCGGTCCGCCGCCGAGAACAACCAATTGGGAATCCATGGGTTTGCTCACGCCAGCAACAACATGCCGGGCGTTTCCAAGTTGCGAATGACTTCATTGAGGAACCGGCCGGCCGTGGCGCCGTCAACCAGACGATGGTCGAAGGAAAGGCTCAAAGGCATCATCAGCCGGGTTTCGATGCGGTCGTGATTCTCGCCGCGGACCACCGGCAGCCAGCGGGCCCGGCCCAAGAGCAAAATGGCCACTTCCGGATAATTAATGATCGGCGTACTGTACGATCCGCCCACCGCCCCAAGATTGCTGATCGTGAACGTGCCGCCGCGAAGGTCGTCGATGCCGAACTGCGAACCGCGGGCGCGCTCGGCAATCGAGCCCAAGGCCTGGGCCAATTGCAGGATCGTCAGCCGGTCGGCATTACGGACATTGGGCACGACGAGTCCGCGGGGCGTATCGACGGCGATGCCCAGGTTCACATATTCCTTATAGATGATCTGATCGTTCTGCTCGTCGAAAACCGCGTTCAACGCCGCATGACGGCGAAGGACCATAGCCACGGCCTTCATCACGAAAGGCATCACCGTGAGCTTGACGTTTTGGGCCAATTGGCCGGCCGGCACACCTTGCCGCAACCGCTCGAGTTCCGGTGACGTCGGCGTCATCGAAATTCGTGACATGCGGAATCGTCGAGGCTGCACGGGTCATCTGTTCGGCGATTGTGCGGCGGATACGGGTAATCTTCTCAACGCGGACGGGCCCCCAGGCGTCGCTGCCCGACACGCCCGGTGAACCCGTCGGCTGCAAATCCGAGGTGCGTGCGTCAGTCCGACCAGGGGTACCTGGTGCCCGAGCCTGACCGGTCGCCGGTGCGGGGGCCGGCGACGGCGTGGAAGCCGACAGAGACGAGCCCGGAGAAGCAGCTTGAATATCTTCCGCCGTGATGCGCCCGTATTTTCCACTGCCAGCGACCGTTCGCAGGTCGACACCTTGCTCCCGCGCCAAGCGGCGGACCGATGGTCCGGCCGGAACAGGGCCGGTGCGGTCGAGCACGGGCGGCTTGGCTGCCTTGGTCTTCCCGCTTTCTGGCGACTTGGCAAGCGACGGGGAGGCGGGAGCAGCCGTTTGGGAAGTTGTTGTTGCGGCGGCTGGTTCGGCCGTTTCGCCGCTGGCAACGGTAAGGATCGTCTGGCCGACCTTCACCGTATCGCCCTTTTTTACAAGCAGCTTGGCGACGCGGCCGGGATATGGGCAAGGAATCTCGACAACCGCCTTGTCGGTTTCCAACTCGACGACGCCATCGTTGGCCGCGATCACGCCGCCTTCCTGGACGAGCACGTTCACCACGTCGCCACTATGGATATTCTCGCCAAGTTCGGGAAGCTTGAAGTCGATGTTCATAGGTTCGCATGCTACTTCTTGCCCTTGGCGGCAGGCGCCTTGGCGGCAGGCGCCTTGGCGGCACCCGCGGCCGCGGCCGGTGCAGCGGCGGCATCCGCGCCTTCTTCGTCTTCCTTGGCCTTCTTTTTCTTCTTCTTCACGGCAAGCTTATAGACCCGCACCTTGGGCAGGCCGAACGGGCTGTCCCCTTCCTTCCATCGCTCGGCATCCGTGAGTCGCTTGATTCGCTCGTCGCGGGTAAGCACGCTCCGTGCACGGGTCATGCCCGCTCGCACTCGCAAACTTTTATCCATCGTCATGGTGGTCGGTCTCCTGAAATCCCCTGGCACAACCCCATTTTTCACAGGTAATCACTATCCGGAACCCCCGGTTGTGCTAGGGGCTCAATAGAGATAGACCGTCAAGTATAAAGTTTGGCCCTGGTTACGGCAAGGGGGGCAGATTTACACTTCGTCCCGGTTGACGCTACGAATCGTCTGCAAGAACTTTTCCATCGTCGGGCACCGCCGCGACGGTTCGGCTTCCAGGCACCAGTGAATGGCCTTGGCGAACTCGGGATGGAGCTTGGGCCGGTGTTGAAGGATGTCGATGGGCGGTTTGTCGTGCGACATGGCCGCCATGCCGGTGGTGCCCCGCGGCCACGGCAGCTCGCCCGTGCAAATCTCGTAGGCCGAGACCCCGAAGGCAAAGACGTCGACCCGCTGGTCGGTTGCCTTGCGGCGGACGATCTCCGGGGCCATGTAGTTCGGGTTGCCGGTGCGGACTCCCGGCTGCTGAAACTGCGGCTGGCAAGGCAGCGAGACGCCGAAATCGATGAGCTTGAGTTCTTTCTTGGCGCGGTCGGCCAGAAGGAAATTCCGCGGGCAAATATCGCGATGCACGAAGCCCGCTGCATGCACCGCCGCGACAGCCTCGGCGGCCTGACGAATGAAACGCACGCGATTGCCGTCCAGCACCGGGTCGCGGGCGATGATCAGGGAGTTGAAGTCGGGACCATCGATGAACTCCAAGGCGATGTATTGGCTGCCATCGGTCGTGGTACCATGTTCCAGGGTTTCGACCAACCGGGGATGTTTCAGCAACATTCCCATTTCGCCCTCGGTCGGCTTTTTCAGTCCCCGGAAGCGATCCTCGAAGGCCGTCGTCTTTTCACGGTCGAGAACCTTCAGACCAACGACCTGGCCGGTGCGAAGATCCTTAGCTTTGTAGAACTTCGACATCGTGCCGGAAATGGCCTCCCGCAGCAGGGCGTACCGCTTGGAAATGTCGACTCCCGAATTAGCGACCTTGGCCTTGAAGAAATCGAAAAGTCCCATAGCTTCTCAGTCATTATTCCACCGACACAGGGTCGGCGGGGAGGTTTATCTTGGAGGCTAACACAAATCTAACATGCACCCCCATTATTTACCGCAATAGTCGATGGTGCAAGCGATTTCGCTCTGCAAATCGCTACGTCGCACGATCCGGTCGATAAAGCCGTGTTCCAGAAGGAACTCGCTTGTCTGGAAGCCTTTGGGCAGTTCAATACGGATTGTGGCCTTGATAGTCCGCGGGCCGGCAAAGCCAATCAGGGCCTTGGGCTCGGCAAATACCACGTCGCCCAGCGAAGCGAAACTGGCCGCGACACCACCCATCGTGGGGTTGGTGAGCACGGAAATGAACAATCCGCCGGCCGTGTCAAAGCGGGCCAGGGCTGCCGAGACCTTGGCCATTTGCATCAGCGAGAGCATGCCTTCGTGCATGCGGGCTCCGCCGCCGGAGCCCGATACGATAATCAGCGGCAGGTGTTCCTCTGTGGCCCGCTCGATGCAGCGCGTGAGCTTCTCGCCCACTACGCTGCCCATGCTGCCCATGATGAATGCCGAATCCGTCACGCTAAAGGCCACGCGACGGGCTCGGATCATGCCCGTGCCTGACAGGGCCGCATCCTTCAATCCAGTGCGTTTCTGCTCGTCGAGGAGCTTCTGGCGATAGGGGGCTTTGTCGACGAATTCCAGCGGGTCGGTCGGCTCCAGGTTGGCGTCCCACTCTTCGAAAGTGCCTTCGTCGAAGAGTTGCAGGACCCGCTGCCGGGCCGAGACGTACCAGTGGTAGTCGCACTCGGGGCAAACGCCCAACCGCTTTTCGGCTTCCTTGCGAAAGATGGTCGCCTCGCAGCCGGGGCAACGCATCCACAAACCTTCCGGCACGCCCCGCTTGGGGCGTTTCATGGGGTTTTTCCAACTATTGGAATCGTTCGAACCGTCAGACATTTTCGTTAACTCAAAGCGGGAGCTATTGCCGGTTCCAAATCGAGCACTTCCCAGGTGCCGTGGCCAGAGAGGGCCTTCCACAGGTCGCCCACGTCATCGTTCTTGAGGTATCGGCGGACGAGACTGGCCAACGGCTCGGGGATCACCAGACCGATCACCCCCTCCTTATGGCGCCGCAGGAGTTTATTCAGGGCCGTGCGGATGCGTTTCTCAGCCTGCTCGATCATTTCTCCATCGGGCGGGCAGACGTTTTCCGGCTGCTCTTGCCATTGGCGATAGACCTTGGGCTGCTTGTGGTGAACTTCGCTCACCTGCATTCCCTGCCACAGGCCCAGGTTGAGGTTCTGCATGCGGTCCAGTTTCTTCGAGCGTGCGTCGAGGTCCTTCGACAGGATCTCTGCGCTCTGCATGGCCGATTCGCACGGCGAGGCGTATAGGACCTCGATGTGCTTGTCGCGCAATTGATCGACGGCGCGGGCCACTTCCATCAAACCCTGGCGGTTGAGCGGAATGTCCAGCGTACCTTGAATCCGTTCTTCGCAATCGTAATCCGTCGCCCCCGGACGGATGAGCACAATGCGTAACATATTCAAACCTGAATGTTCTTGTGAGCAAGTGCCAGGCTGCGGAATTCTGCCATCGCCTGGCCGTAATCGTGATGGGCAAAGAGGGCAGAACCCGTGACGAACACTTCGGCGCCGGCTTCCGCACACGGTCCGATCGTCTCATCGTTGATACCCCCATCGACCGACAGCAGTAAATCGCTTCCGCCTGCGGCTCGCAGATGCCGCAAGCGATCGACGGCCTGCGGCTCGAATTCCTGCCCGCCAAACCCGGCCATCACGCTCATCACCAGCACGAGGTCGCAGTCGTGGAGATAGGGCCCGACGGCCTCGATCGGCGTGGGCGGATTGAGCGTCAGTCCGGCGACCGCCCCAAGGCGGCGGATCTCCCGCAGCAACGGCCGCGGATCGTCGGCCGCTTCCACGTGGATCGTCAGCAGGTCGGCCCCCGCCTCGCGGAATCGCTCCAAGTAGCGACCCGGTTCGGAAATCATCAGGTGCACGTCCAGCGGCAGGCGGGTCGAACGGCGAATGGCCTCAATCACGGGAAAACCAAAGCTGATGTTGGGCACAAAATGCCCGTCCATGATGTCCAGGTGCAGGCTCTGGGCTCCGGCCCGTTCCAAGCGGCGAATTTCCAGATCCAGATGAGCAAAATCGGAAGCCAGCAGCGATGGCTCGATCACTGGGGCCGATGCCCGGAGCTCCGCGATGATTTCCTCGGCCGCCATAGTATCGCTTTCCTGGCCCTTTGGCTTTGCTGCACAACCTTTACCTTCGAACTAAGTCACTAACAATCAATTTTACCAAGCCTGACCAGGTACGTCTGCGCGTCCCTTGGGGGCAGCATCTACAACCCATAAGTCCATCTCCCCATAAGAACTAGGTTTCGGAGAACCATGGGTACATGGTGCCCGACATGCTGCCTGGGCGGGATTATGGGGGCCCTCTCGAAATTTACCGCTGGATCGGCTATGCTTGAAAAGGCATATCTGTTGATCCGGCAACGAGATAAGAAAATTAATTCTATGAGTACCGAAAGCGGCAAGATCACGATCGCCATCATCGACTACGGAATGGGCAACCTCCGCTCCGTGCAAAAAGCGTTCGAAAAGGTCGGCCACCCGGCCGTGGTTACGAATGATCCGGCGGTCGTGGCCAAGGCCGGCAAGATCGTGCTGCCGGGCGTCGGCGCCTTCGAGGATGCCATCGCCGAATTGCGCAACCGCAACCTCATTCGTCCGGTGTTGGCGGCCATCGACTCCGGCAAGCCGTTCCTGGGAATCTGTCTCGGCCTGCAAATGCTTTTTGACGTGAGCTACGAAAACGGCCGCCACGAGGGCCTGGGAGTCCTCCGCGGCGAGGTGGTCCGCTTCGATTTACCGCAAGGCTACTCCATACCCCACATGGGTTGGAACCAGGTGGACTTTGCCCGGTGTCCGCCCGTGATGGAGGGCATGGATCCGGGCACTTACTTCTACTTCGTCCACTCGTATTACGTGGTTCCGGAAGACGCCAACGTCGTCGCCACGACGACCGACTACGGCAGCGCGTTCTGCTCGATGATTTGGCGCGATAATGTCTTCGCCTCCCAATTTCACCCCGAGAAGAGCCAGTCGGCGGGGCTGAGGGTCTTCCGCAATTTTGCCGAGTTGGGTGAGTAAAGGCTACTGCTTCTTCTTCCCCTTACGCACGGCCTTGATCTTTTTCCCCTTGCCGCCCCCGCGGGCCTTGAAGCGCAGGGCGCCCTGCTCCTCTTCTTCGTCCCGCCGGAGCAAACGGAAGTCCAACTCCCGCCGCAAGGGATCGACCCGCGTGACGACCACCCGCAAGCGATCGCCCAGGCGGTAACGGTTTCCGAAGCGGCGGCCGGTCAGCGAGTGCGTGGCGCGGTCGAAATTGTAATAGTCGTCGGCCAGGCTCTCGGTGCGAATCAGCCCCTCCGCCGGCAGATCGACGCCTTGCACGAAGAGGCCGAAATTCTCCACGCCGGTAACCAGGGCGTCCATCTGCAAGCCGATCTGGTCGCTGAGGTAGGCCAGGAGCTTCAAACGGGTCAGGTCCCGCTCGGCGGCGTCGGCCCGTTGCTCGCGGTCGCTGCAATGCTGCCCCAGCACGACCAGTTCGCCCAGATGTGAACGCGGCTTGCGGTCGCGGATCAACTCGTCCAGCAGGCGATGAACGTGCAAGTCGGGGTAACGCCGGATGGGCGACGTGAAGTGGCAATAACAATCGCTGGCCAGGGCGTAGTGGCCTTCTTCCTTGGGACTGTAAACGGCCCGTTGCATCGCCCGCAATACGGCGTAATTCACGGCATGTTGTTCGGGAAGTCTGGCCACCGTGTTAAGCAACTGCTGCAATTCAAAGCGGTCGTGCAGGCCGACTACGGGCAGGCCCAACTCGCGGACGAACTCGGTCAGGGCGCGAAGCTTGTGAGGGCTGGGCGATTCGTGGACCCGCCGCAGGAAGGGCAGGCCTTTTTCGCGGAGCAACTCGGCCACCGCCTCGTTGGCCGCCAGCATGAATTCCTCGATCACCTGGTGGCTCTCGGTGTCTTCCACCACGTGGGCCCCCGCGACGCGGCCGTCAGCATCGAGATCGATCTTGACCTCCGGCATCGTCAGCACCAGTGCGCCATGCCGAATGCGGCGGCGGCGCAAGAGCATCGCCAACTCGTGCATGCGGCCCAATAGGTCGTGGACCTTGGCGCCGAGCGGCGGAAAAGGGGTCGGGAACCGTTTGTGCGCAGCACCCTTCGGGCTGTTCCGGTAAACGGTTCCCGACCCCTTTTCCGCCCGATCAGCCAGGAAGGCGTCGACCTGCTCGTAGGTCAATCGCTTGCTGCTTTTGATGGCCGCCGAATGGAACTCCGTGTGCGTGCGGACGCCCGCGGGCGTGTACTCCATGAAGACCGATTTCGTGTAGCGGACCTTGTCAGGCTGGAGACTCGCCAGGCCGTTGGAGATCAATTCCGGCAGCATCGGCAGCACGCGGTCGGGCAGGTAGACGCTCGTGCCGCGGTTGTGGGCCTCGCGGTCCAAGGCCGTGCGCGGGCGGACGAAGTGCGAAACGTCGGCAATGTGTACGCCCAGCCGCCAATGGCCGTTGTCCAGCTTCTCCAGGGAAATGGCATCGTCGAAATCGCGGGCATCTACCGGATCGATGGTGACGACCGTCTCGCCGGTCAGATCGAGCCGGCCTTCGATCGACTCGTCGAAACGGGCCGCCTCCTGCCGGGCCTCATCCAGGGCGTCCTTGGCGAATTCTTCGGGCAGATTGAACTCGCGGATGATCGAGAGCGTGTCGACGCCCGGCGTGCCCTGCGGCCCCAGGACTTCGATGAGCACCCCTTCGCCATCGTGCATGGGCGAGGGGAAGCGGATCATTTCCATGACCACTTTGTCATCGGGCCGGGCGTTCTTGGCCCCCGGATCGCCGACAAAGATCGGCTGGGCGAAAAGCGTGCCATCGACCTGCACGAAGGCCGAGCCCTCCGACTCGAAGTAGGTGCCGACGAACTGCCGCGTCTGCCGCTCCAGGACTTCGACCACGCGGCCTCGTGGGCCCAGCCGGGTGTCCGCTTGCGCGTGGCGGACGTGCTTGACCTCGACGGCCACCACATCGCCGCTGGCCGCATCGAGCGTGTATTTGGCCGGGACGAAGATGTCCTTTACTTCGCCCCCTTCGGTGGAAGTCTCTTTCGGCCGCGGGCCGTCCCCTTCGGGGGTTGTCGGCGACGGCCGAACGAAGCCGAAACCCTTTTGTGTCCGCTGGAAAACGCCGACGACTCGTGGCCGAGCGTGTTCCGACCGCTTGCGCTTACGGGGGGGCTCAGGGGGCAGACTCCCATCTCTTTCTTGGAGAGGGGCAGGGGATGAGGGCTTAATTGGCCGCACCAGATGATTGGATGCGTACTCCAGTTTCCCCTGTCGCACCAGAAGTTTCACCGCCCGGCGGACGTCGCTCGCTTCTTCCTTCGGCAGTCCGAGACGCTGGGCGATCACCCGCGGCTTGACAGGCTGATAATCCGGCTGGCTGACGAAGTCGATGATGGCGGATTGGAGTTCGTGGGGGGACATTGAATGGGTTCAGGGCATCGGCGGTTGGCAACTAACGGATTGCATTCTTGAACAAATCAGATATCATGTTCGACTCCAATATACCATTCCGCTTTTTCGGTCACTCGGACATGATATTTCACTTCCTTCGTCTCCGGTTGGAATACCGTCGTTCTTCGCCAAACGACACTACGGCATCGCCTCGACCGTCACCGTGCCGCCCGGCGAAACTTGAATCCGCACTTCATGGCCGGCCAGCAGCGCCATGCCTACGAAAGGATCGATGTCCGCGGCGTGGACCTCCACGGCGCCGTGCGCCGTCCCAAACAATGGTAGCCTGGTGCGTCTCCAGTAACTCCTCGCTGCCGTTCCCCAGCGTCATGCGCACCGAACCGAGCCTTCGCAATCCCAAAGCCGCGATCGCCGGCGGCGGCAAGGTGAGGAACTCGCTGAAGCCGGTGTCAATTACCGCGTCAAAAGCCTGGCGTCGACCGCCGGAATCGAGCACGTCGACGCGAATGACCGCCTCGCGCCGTGAATTGACCGAACCGCTAATCATGCCTTGCCGCTTCCGTTCAAATGACCGATGCGGCCGTACGCGCGTTGTCCTACGCGAACGAACCAAATCTCTGCCGCGGGATTTTGGGCGAAAACCGGCTCCGACGCCGCCCAGGCGGTTTCTCCCAGCGCGTAGAAACCGGTATCGACGTCAATGGCCACGACCTGCCCGTCGTACTTGCCTTCGACTTCAGCTCGAATGCTGCGATCGTAAATCTCGTCGCCGCGGCGGGCAATCTCTTCAATGGGATACTTCGTGTCGGACATCGATTTGCCTCCCTTGGAATCGGCGATACGTTCCACTTGATTCTACTCCCGCTTCTTTCCCTTGAACAGCTTCCGGTCCAGGTTGGGATAGAACGCCGTCCAGGGGCTGTCGACATTCGGATCGTCGCGCAAAGCTGCTGGAAGGAGTTTACCTTGGCGTCGAGATTGTCGAGGCAATACAGGGCCACGGCCTCGAGCGTCATGGGCAGCTTGGGGCTGCCGTACCCGTACTCGCCGTGATGGCTGACGATCATGTGCTTCAGCCGCAACGCGGTCTCGGCGGGGATCGTCTCGCCCGACAGCTTTTCGGCCTCGGCGATCTTCGCTTCCAAGAGGCTGACGGCCATCACCAGGTGGCCAATCAATTGACCCTCGTCGCTGTAGGAAAGTTCGCGCTCGTAGCGGAGTTCGTCGATCTTGCCCAGGTCGTGGAGGAAGGCGCCGATCAGGAGCAGGTTGTGATCGATTTCCGGATAGCAGGGGCTCACCCGCAGCACGACCTCCATGAGATTGACGACGTGTTCCAGCAGGCCGCCCAGGTAGGCGTGATGGTTCTTTACGCCGGCCGGGGCCCGCGTGAACTTGGCCATGAAGGCCTCGTCCAACAAGAAGCACTCGGCCAGCGTCTGCAAGGCGGGCTCGGTCAAACTGCTGCGAAGGATCTCGCCCAGGCGGAGGACGAGCTTGTCGACCTCGACGGCCCGCAAGGGGGCGAAGTCGTCGGCATTGACCTCATTTCGCGAAACCTTGCTGAGCCGGGTGACGATCAGTTGCACGGCCCCCTGGAACAGTTGCGTCGTACCCTCCGCGCGGACATAGTCGCCGTTTTCGAAGGCCTTGTAGACCGCCTCCGAGGCGTTCCACATCCGTGCCCCGATCTTCCCGGTCCGATCGGAGAGTTCCACTTGCAGGTAGAGGTTGCCGTTGCGGTTGGGCCGGAGCTGCTTTTCGGCGACCACAAAAACCTGGTCGACAACATCCTGGGGACCCAATTGATTGACGTACTCGCGCGACATCGAGAACCTTTCCGCAGAGAATCCGGCTAAACCTAGGCAAAACACTGTATTCTACCGCTGCCAGCCCTCCTCCACAAGGGTGGGAACGGGGGCGAAGGACAGAAAGGCAGACTCCCCTTGTACCAGGAGATTTATTCCGTGGGTAATGGCGAGCCGCCACGGGCTTTGCCGCCCGGAAATCTGACTTCCAAATCACGATGGCTCATGGTATTCTCCTTGACATGTCACACCCTTACGACGCCAGCACGAAGTACCTGGTCGAGACTCGGCTCGCCGATTGGCTGCCGCTTTGCGGCCGGACGACATCCGCGGAATTGGAGGTCATCAACGCCGATTTAGCCACCGTCACCGCTGCGGCCGATCGCGTCCTGCGGGTCTGCGAGAAACCGCCCTGGCTGCTGCACTTGGAGTTGCAAGCGAGTCGCGATCCCGACTTGCTTCCCAACCTGCCAGCTTATAATGTATTATTGAAACGGCAGCACGGCGCACTGGTTCGCACCGTGCTTGTGTTGCTGCGGAAGGCGGCCGACTCGCCGGACTTGACGGGCACCCTTCAATGGGGATTTCGCGGTGAGCCGCCCTATTTGGTGTTTCGCTACGAAGTCGTGCGCGTCTGGCAGCTTTCGCCGGAAACGTTCCTGAGCGGCGGCTTGGGCATTTTGCCATTGGCGCCGCTCAGCGCGGTAGTCGAAGCCGAACTGCCTGGCGTGATCCGTAGGATGGATGAACGTATTCGCGCGGAGGCCGCGCCGGAAGAGGCCAGAAGATTGTGGACGACCGCGGACGTGCTGATGGGGATGCGTTGGCCGCGGCCATTGACAACTCAATTGCTGCAAGGAGTACATGGCATGAGAATTCTCGGTATGAAAGTGCATGGCATCGAGGAATCGGAAACTTATCAAGCAATCGTGGAAGAAGGCGAGATCAAAGGGATGTTGCGCAACTTGTTGCAACTCGGCCAGCGACGGTTCGGCCCGCCCACCGCGGACACCGAAACGGCGCTGCGCGGCATTGCCGATCCAGAGCGTCTCGCGCGTCTCGTTGACGCTTTGCTGGATGTTTCCAGTTGGGACGAACTGCTGACAACGCCGTAACGAAGCGATTTCTTCCTTCCTGCCGACGTGGGTTAGTGGTGTGACTGTTGGCCGGCGCGAGACATGTCTGCGCCGGCTTGAGGCTCACACGTTCTACTTTGAAAGTGCAAGGCATAGGGCTAGTCCCGGCTTCCCTGGGCAAGTTAGCCCTCGTGCGTGGAGCGTTAGCCCCCTGTCTACCCCGCCCTCTTGGTGGAACGTAAGCAGCCAGCGCGACAGCGGAAGGTTGTTGGCTGCATCACCTTTTTCGACCATTTCAATTCGTCCGGAAGAATCCCCTCGCCTTCACTCCCACATACCACGTCATAGTCTTGTTGGCAGCGAAGCCCACGAGAGTGCCAATGCCGAAAGGAATGGCCTTCACAAGTCCTTTTCGCGTGAAGGTAATCCCCACCTTCTTGAAAATTTCCTTGACGGCCGCAAGGGTAGGTCCCTTGAGATATTGCTCGACCATCTTGACGAACGCCTTGCTGCCCGCTTCCTTCGCTCCTGCCTGTCCTGCCTTATTGATAGCGCCGAGGCCCGCAATAATGAAGCACAACCGTCTTTCTTCCTCCTCAAGGATATTGTGACCGTAAACGTTCGCGATCGCCATCACCATTTCGATCTGAAACTTCATGCACAGCGCAATATCGGCAGTAGTGCCGCCGGCAACGGCAACGACAGTTCCAAGTCCCGGAACTACTCCGGCAAGTGCTGTCACACCTCCGCTAAACGCGGCTAGGTAGCTGTAGTTTTGGATTACTTTCTTGGCAACAAGCTCCCTAATCTCGTCATCGTTCCCGTCTCCCCCGTCTCCCGAACCGTCCCCCCAGTCTCCCGAACCGCCGCCCCCTTTGCGCAAACCGCCGGCCCCTGTAATCTCGTCGTCGTTCGCGTCTTCCTTGTATCGCTTCCGATACTTGGCAAGAATGGCATCCATCTCCTTCGTGACGCTTTCTGGCTTGGCGATGATCAACTCAATAGCTTTAATGAGCGCCGTCTTGTCCTTGTTAGACTCAGGCCCGTCACTTGCTCCTGCTGCAGCTTTGCTCATGGCCGTTTCTTGACCTACGTTACCCGGTAGTGATTTCCACTCTTCCACACCTGCGATTATAGCCGGGTTCATGTCCTATCGCAAATAGCGCTAACCAGACTGCTAGGGCGCACCCTACGTTTCCAGATCCTGTCATATTGGCGCGACAGATTGTCAAATCCCGCGAATGGCTTGATGACGTGCCACTGCTGTCCGGTACGTACATTTTGGGGAGGGAGGACGCAATCGCACGGCGTGGCCCGTCGATCGGCTCGACGGGTGAATTTCGGGGACGCCACTGGCCTTGCCAGCCACCGGATCTCTCCCCTACAATGCGTGTTTCCTAATATCCCGAACCCCTGTCTTCCCATGCTCTGGTCCCGCTCGCTTATCCCCACGATGAAAGAAACGCCCGAAGGGGCGGAAATCCCCAGCCACGTCCTCATGCTCCGCGCCGGACTGGTCAACCAGGTCATGGCCGGGGCCTATACCTACCTGCCGCTGGGGCTGCGGGCCCTGAAGAAGGCCGAGCAGATCGTCCGCAAGGGGATGGACGCCGCCGGGGCGGTGGAACTGCTCATGCCCGCCCTCACGCCGATCGGACTGTTCGAGCAGAGCGGCCGGATCCACGCCTTCGGCGACGTACTGATCAAGTTCGAGGTCAAGCGGCAGAACCGCAAGGTCCATATCGCCCTCGGGCCGACCCACGAAGAGACGATTACCGACCTGGTCGCGCATCAGATTTCCAGCTACCGGCAAATGCCGATCACGATGTACCAGATCCAGACCAAGTTCCGCAACGAAGAGCGGCCGCGGTTCGGCGTGCTCCGCACCAGCGAATTCCTCATGAAGGACGCCTACAGCTTCGACGCCACCCTCGAAGGGCTGAACAAGAGCTACGAAACCATGTACGCCGCCTATTGCCGCATCTTCGAGCGTTGCGGGCTGGATTACCTGGCCGTCGAGGCGGAGAGCGGGCCGATCGGCGGCGACGCCAGTCATGAGTTCATGGTCCTGGCCGAAAACGGCGAAGACACCGTGCTGCACTGCAAGGACTGCGGCTACGCGGCCAACCAGGAGAAGGCCGAAATCGGCTGCCGGGATCTCGTTCCCGCGGAAGTGCCGAAACAGCCCCTGCAAACAGTGCCGACGCCCGGGGCGGCGACGATCGAGCAAGTGACGAAGTTCCTCAAGTGCCCCGCAGAGCAGATGATCAAGACCCTGATCTACGTTGCCGACGGCAAGCCGATCGCCGTCCTGCTTCGCGGTGATCACGAGGCCAACGAGGGCAAGGTCCGCGGCGCGACTGGCGCCGCGAAGGTCGAATTGGCCGACCCGGCGGTGATCCAGCAGGTGACCGGGGCCCCGGTCGGTTTTGCCGGCCCGGTCGGATTGAAGCAGCCGATTCCAATCCATGCCGACCGCGAGATCGAAAAGATCGTCAACGGCATCACGGGTGCGAACCAGGCCGAAACGCACTTGACGGGCGTGAACGTCGGCCGCGATTTCCAAGTCACCGGCTTCGCCGATTTGCGCAACGCGGTTGACGGGGATCCCTGCCCGCGGTGCAGCAGCAAACTGGCCGTGCGGCACGCCATCGAGATCGGCCACGTCTTCAAGCTGGGCACGAAGTATTCCGACGCGCTCTCGGCCCGATTTCTCGATCAGAGCGAGCAGCTCAAGTCGATCATCATGGGTTGTTACGGGATTGGTGTGAACCGCATCATCGCGGCCTTGATCGAGACCTGCCACGACCAGAACGGCATCTTATGGCCGATGACCCTGGCCCCCTACGAGGTCCTGCTCTCGCCGGTCAAGGTGACCGATCCGGCCACGAAGGAGGCCAGCGAGCAGCTTTACAACGAGTTGACGGCCGCCGGCATCGAGGTCTTGTTGGACGATCGCGACGTTGCGCCGGGGTGAAGTTCAAGGACGCCGACCTGATCGGCATTCCGCTCCGCGTGGTGATCGGCGAGCGCGGCCTGAAGGAGGGCAAGCTGGAAATGAAGTGGCGGTGGGACAAGCAGGCCGAGATGATCGACCTGGCCGGCGCCGCCCGGACCATCGCCGAGTTGGTGATCGACGAGCGAAAAGAGAACCAGCGGTTCCACGGGCGGTAGGATTTGCTACTTCTCACTCTTGCCATCGGAATTTCCTCTTTTGTCCTCGCTTCGCATGGCCTCGGGCTTGAAAATCGGCAGGTAACGGTAATAGACTAGCAGGGTCAGGGCCGAGAGGCTGGTCGTCATTACGCGACCGCCTTGTCGACCCCAAGTATCCTTTGCCGGGTCCCAGCTACCAGCGGCGCACGTGTCGTTGCGGACCTGCGTACGGACCAGAATGTCTCATATCTTACGATGCCAGGTGAGCCAATCATCCCCGCACATATTGTGCATAACCTCGGTACCGTAATACCAATAGTAAATGTTGGGAAGATTCTCGTCGGGCGAGTGATTCATTAAATACTTCATGCCGCCGGTGAGCATTGGGTCGCCACGTTTGGCGCCGAGGTATTGACGGCCCAGCAACCCAACCGCGGTCATCGTGGGTGAAGAAGCAACCCCGGGCTGGTAGCCATATTCCGTGCCGCCGCGGGTGGCCACGGAATCGAGGTACTTGCCCGCATTTGCGAATACATTGCCGCCAATGTCCAATCCGGTCATTTCTGCGCTTCTCAAGGCTGTCAACTGCCAGCCTAGCACACAGGTGTCGCCGGGGTCATTGGGATTGTAGCGCCATCCGCCATCCTTAGGGTTCTGAGCGGCAAGGATGAAGTTCACCGCTTTCTGGGCGGCCAAGCCGACTTGTTTATCGCCGCTGAGCCCATACGCTTCCGACAAGGCGATGGTCGCCAAGCCGTGGCCATACATCATTTGACTTGATCCCTTTGCCAAATTACCGTCAGGCTGCTGGTGACCGATGAGCCATTCGATACCTTTGATGATATGTTCGCTGTACGGGCCTTTGGACTTGTGGGTCTGGCCGGCGGCGAGGAAGGGCAGGAGCCCCAGGGCGGTTGCTCCGGCGTCACTGGAAATATCGCTCTGGCCAGTGCAGGTTTTGTCGATGCACCTCTTGGTGTAGTCATGCAGGCTCCAGCTTCCATCGGCGGCCTGGTGGTTGGCCAGCCAGATTAGCGCACCGATAGCGGTTCGTACTTTGGTTTTGGCGCCACCACTGCTAGGAGTGGAAGCTCGTTTGCCTCCGTCGGGATTCTTTGCCTCGTTTGGTGGCCCCGCTTTGACGTCCTCCCATGTCTTGCAGACGGAAGGGAGGTAATGCATACCAGCGATCAGCACAATCACCGCGAAAACAAGAAATGCCTGACGGAACATGATTCGCCTCCAATAGCTTCGAGATTCTGACGGGACCGAAACTTCGTGGACACAAGGAACCGACAATATTTATCATACCGGCGCACCGACCGTGGGGAACATTTGCAGTGCGGTGCGGGCACGGTGCGCAAGATGCTCACAGCATTTCAAACCGTCCGGCCTCAAATCAGCACGCTTTCCATCCGTTTTGAAAGCGACCCGGCAATGCCGGACGGCGCGAGCCCCGCAAAATGCCTTTCCCCGCCAGGCGGTTTGCATTACACTAGTAAATCTGGAGCCTGCACCGTGAAACAAGTGATCGCCATCATCAAGCCCTACCTGGTCGAGAAGGTCCTCGATGCCCTGAAGCACGCGCCGCTGGAGGCCTGCGGTGTCTGCGAAGTCAAGGGTTATGGCCGCCAGAAGAGCTATCTGGACGAATACCGCGGCAGCGAATACTCCCTGGCTTTCTTGCCCAAAGTGGAAATCACCCTCTGGGTCGATGATCTTCGCGTCGAAGAGGTGGTGCGGGTGATCGTCGAAGTCGCCCGCACCGGCCGCATGGGTGACGGCAAGATTTTCGTCATGCCCGCGATGCCTGGCGGCGAATGGGACGGCGAAGGGTGAGGTCGTAGGTCCTTTCTGCCGGAAGGGACTATTTTGCGACGATTTAGTGACAGGTCCAAAGTCTTTCGAAGAGCCGAGCGACACATTCGTCCCTCTCGGCAAGAGGGACCTACTTCGCCACCGCCTTCAGTTTCGTCGTGTCGACGTACCGGTACTCGCCGCCGCTCTGCTTGGCGAGTTTCTCCATCCAGCCCTGGCCGCCCGGGCACCGTGTACTCACGGTCGGCGGGCCGTCGCCGAACTGGATGGTGTGGATCATGATCCCCGGCCCGACGCGATCGATGCGGGCCAACTCCCGGGCGGTAACTAGCGGCTTGTCGCCGTCGGTGAGGAGAAAGATGACGTCGGGCCGCATGCGGATGGCCAGCGACAAGGCGGCCATGTGATCGGTGCCGCCATCGGCCTCGATGCCGCCGAGGAACTTCTTGACCTCCGCCCGATTGGCATCGGTGCCGAAGGCCAAGTGGCCGTTGGGTCCCGCCGGATTGAACACTTTGGGACGCTCGTTGTAGACCACGAGTTGGAACTGATGCACGTCGTCGATGTTTTCGATGCTGGCCAGGATTTCCGCCTTGGCCGCAGCCAGCAATTTGCCTTCGGTGCTGCCCGAACGATCCAGAACATAGACGAACTTCGATCCCTCGGCCTTCACGCCGAAGAGCGAGACGTGGGCCTTCTCGCCGGGTGATCCCAGCAGCGTTTTTCCGCCAGAGCGCCCGTTTTCCGGCTCGACTGCCTGGGCCGCCAGCCCGCACCAAGAGGCGGTCATTGCCAGAGTCATAAGCGTTCGAAAGGACCTGCAGAGCAACATGGGTGCACTCCCAAGTGTCAATTATTAAAGGACTTGCGCAACAAGACCAGTTTCGATGACTGGCCTTCGTACTGTCATCATTTTAGCAGTAGGGTGGGCCGAGTGAAACGAGTCCCACCATTTTCCGATGATTCATGGTGGGACTCACCGACCAAGCCGACCAAGCCGACCAAGCTGCGCTCGGTGCCCGTCGGTGCCCGTCGGCCCACCCTACTGCCTCGGCGCGTCAACGCACATTCGCTCTACGCACACCAACGGGGCATGCGTATAATGATACAGTTTCCATTCTTCCTGGAGTCACCACCTTGCGGATCGTCAAGTATCCCCATCCCGCCTTGCGCCATAAGTCCCGGGAGCTCAAGCGGGTCGATGCCGAGCTGCGCAAAGCCATCGCCGAGATGTTCGAATTGATGTACCAGTTTCGCGGCATCGGGCTGGCCGCCAATCAGGTCGATCTACCGTATCGTTTTTTCATCCTCAACGTCACCGGCGACGCGGCTGCCAAGGACCAGGAACATGTCCTGATCAACCCCACGATCCTCAAGCAAAGCGGCAACATAGAAGCTGAGGAAGGCTGCCTCAGCTTTCCCGAACTCTACGCCCCCGTGCGACGTTCCGAACGCATCGTCGCCGCGGCCTATAGCCTCGCCGGCGAAGAGAAACGGTATGAGGTCGATGGTCTGTTGGCCCGCGCGATCCAGCACGAGAACGACCATCTCGACGGCATGCTCTTCATCGACCGCCTCAGCCCCAGCCATTTGTTGAACATCAAGGAAGACCTGTTCGCCTTGGAGGCCGAGTTCGAGGGCGAACGGCAACGGGGTGTAATGCCGGACGACCGGCAGATCACGGCCCGATTGGCCGAGCTGGAACGGCTGAGGACATGAAGGATGAAGGCGGAAGGATGAAGGATGAATATTCATCCTTCATCCTTCATCCTTCATCCTTCCTTCATCCTTTGTCACCGATGCGATTGATCATGATGGGCACGGGGCCATTCGCCGTGCCGACATTCCAGCAGTTGTACGAGGCCCGGCACGATGTGCCATTGCTGGTCACGCGACCCCTACGCAGTCATCATGGGAAGGGAGTCGAGCCGGCCAGCGCGATGCGCGACATCGCCCACGAACACGCCACGCCGATCTACGATCCGGAAAACATCAATACGCCGGAAGCGCGGCAGTGCTTGAATGACATCGGGGCCGATCTGCTGGTGGTTTGCGACTACGGCCAAATCCTCGCGCCGGAGACGCTTGCCACGGCCCGCCTGGGCGGAATCAATCTTCATGCTTCGCTGTTACCCAAGTATCGCGGCGCCGCGCCGATCAATTGGGCCTTGCTCAACGGCGACACGGAGACGGGCGTAACCGTGATCCACATGACGCCGAAGGTCGATGCCGGCCCCTGCATCGCCCAGGCCGTCACGATGATCGGTCCGGAGGAAACGGCCGTCGAGTTGGAGGCCCAACTGGCCGAATCGGGCGCCTGGCTGGTGCGGCGGACGATCGACGCCCTGGCCCGGGGCCATCTGGAGGCATTGCCGCAGGATCCGGCGTTGGCGTCGAAGGCGCCGCGGCTGAAGAAGACCGACGGGGCCATCGACTGGACCCGGCCGGCCTTGTGCATCAAGAACCAGATCCGAGCCCTGGAGCCGTGGCCGCGGACTTACACCTTTTGGCATCGCGCCCACGGTGCGCCAGTCCGCCTGATCCTGGGGCCGGTCGATGTCGTCGATTCGCCGGAAAGTAGCAGGCACACTCCGTGTGCCGTCCGCCCTCAGGCCGGGCTAGCGCCTGGAACGGTCATCGACGCCTGCGGCGATCGGCTCCTGATCGCCGCCGGGCACGGGGCGGTTTCGCCGCGAACCATTCAGCTTGCCGGGAAGCGTCCCATGAGCATTGCCGAGCTATTGCGCGGGCACAAGATTCAGGCGGGGGATCGGTTCGGGCCGGAGTAGGCTAGCCTCCCAGCCGCGCGATCGCCTTGAAATCGCCCTTCAGTGACCGGTAAAGCTGCTGATAGACTGGGAAAGCGGCATCGTAAATCTTCTTTGCGGCCTTGTTGGGCGCGGTCTCGCTGACGACGCGAATCGTCGCCGCGCAGGCCTCGGCGATGTTCTTGTACTCGCCGGCGCCGACGGCCGCCAAGAGCGCGACACCGTAGGCCGCGCCTTCCTCGCTGTTGATCGTCACCACCTTGCGGCCGAAGGCGTCGGCCTGGATCTGCCGCCACAAGGCACTGCGGGCGCCGCCGCCGGACGCGCGGATCTGCTTGATCGGCACATCCAAGCCCTCGAAGATCGCCAGGCTTTCCCGCATGGAATACGTCACGCCTTCCAGGATCGAGCGGATCAGGTGGCCTCGCTGGTGCGAAAGCGTGAGGCCGATGAAGCAGCCCCGGGCGTCGGGGTCGGCGTGCGGCGTCCGCTCGCCGGAGAGATAGGGCAGGAAGAAGAGGCCGCTGCTGCCGGCAGCCACAGCTTCGGCTTCGGCGGTAAGCAGGGTGTAGACATCAACCTTTTTCTTCTTGGCCTCGGCCACGACCGCTTGGCACAAGGCATTGCGGAACCATTGCAGCGAGCCGCCGGCCGAGAGGTTCACGCCCATCATGTGCCACTTGCCGCGAACGGCATGGCAGAAGGTGTGTACGCGGCCCTCGGGATCGATCTTGACTTCGTCGCTATGCACGAAGACGACGCCGGAGGTGCCCAGCGAGGTGGAGAGCACGCCCTTGGTGACGATGCCGTTGCCCACCGCCCCGGCCGCGCAGTCGCCGGCCCCGCCCACGACGAGGCAATCGGTCGCGAGGCCCAACTCGGCCGCTGCGGCCGGCGTGAGCCGGCCGGTCACTTCCTCTGATTCGTAGCAGCGGGCCAAGAGGCCCGAATCGAGCTCCAGCTTGGAAAGCAGATCGGCCGACCAGGCCCGCTGGGCCACGTCCAAGAGCAGCATGCCGCTGGCGTCGCTGACTTCGGTGGCAAACTCGCCGGTCAAGCGGCGGCGGATCTCGTCCTTGGGCAGCAGGACTTTTTTCGTCTTCTCGAAATTCTTCGGTTCGTGGTTTCGCAGCCAAAGGATCTTGGGCGCGGTGAAGCCGGTCAAGGCCGGGTTGGCGACCATGCGGATCAACGCGCTGCGGCCGCCGGCACGGCGCTCGATCTCTTCACATTCGGCGGCCGTCCGCTGGTCGTTCCAGAGGATCGCGCGACGCACCACTTTGCACTGCTTGTCGAGGAAGACCGAACCATGCATCTGGCCGGACAGGCCGATGGCCTTCACGTCGCCCGGTTTGAGCTTGGCCGTTTTCACGACGCGGCGGACGGAGGCGATCGTGGCCTGCCACCAGTCGTCCGGGTCCTGTTCGCTCCACAGCGGCTTGGGGTGGTAGAGGGGATAGGTCTCCAGGGCGGAGGCCAGGATCCGGCCCTCGGGGTCGATCGCCAGGGTTTTGGTGCCGGAAGTGCCAATGTCGATTCCCAGGAAAACGCTCATCGCTGTGGTTCTCGATTGCGGGGTGAAACGGTCGGAAAGTCCAGGAAAGAGCGATTTTAACCTCGCGGGGGGCGGGTGGAAAGGGTGTGAAAGGAGAGAAATTCGGGGTAGAATCATTCCAATGCTAGAGCACGAACCAGAAACGACGGACGGCAAGAATGTTCAATAAACTGATCGCAGCGCGGGACCAGGTGGACTGCTGGCAAAGAACGACGTGTCCCGCAAGGGTCTCACGCAAAGGCGCAAAGGCGCAAAGGCAGAAAGAAGAAGAGGGAGGAAAGGAAGATGGGGGAAAGGAAAATGAGAGGAATCCGAAAAGAGTTATGCAGCAGCTAGGGCTCAATAAACCTACTTCGCCCTTCCAACGTGATCCATATTCCTTTCCCCCATTTTCCTTTTTCCCATTCTCTCATCCCTTTTTGACTTTGCCACTTCGCGCTTTGCGAGAGGAACTGCACCTGGCGGACGCAGCCGTTGCGAGCACACCCCTCGACGTTGCAGATACCAACCGCTTTCCCCGCTCCCCCGTCCACTTTCTACCGCCTTACTCCTCTTTTTTTCCTCGCCGGCTGTTCCTCTGATGGTTCCCTATCGCCAAACGATTCCGGTAAGCGGCTAACGGGCGTGAATCTTCGGCTGGTTGTGGTCGATGATCCGGCAATTGCAAGCGCGGTCCGCGGATTGAGAGACGAATGGAACGCCCAAACCGGCTGCGAAGTCGAAGTGATCGAAACCACCGAGAAACAAATCACAGACGCCGCAACCCTGCCAGGCGATGCCGTGATCTGCCCCGAGCATCTCTTGGGTCCTCTGGCCGAATCGCAGCGCCTGGCCCCTGTGCCGCGAAACATCACCCGCGACGCCAAGGGGCCATGGTCGCAAACCTTCGAGTTGCTGCGGAACCAGGAAGCCGTCTGGGGCAACGAGATTTACGGCGTGCCGCTGGGCTCGCCGGTCTTCTGCTGCTATTATCGCGCGGACTTGCTGGAGAAGTTGCATCGCAAGCCGCCCAGGACCTGGAAAGAATATGAAGAGCTTGCCCGGCTGGCCCGCGATGAAGGAACAAGGTACGGGACCGTCGAGCCGTTGGCTCGCCGTTGGGCGGGGTTCGTACTTTTGGCCCGGGCCGCGGCCTATTCCAAGGAGCGCGACAACTACACAACGCTGTTTGATGAAAAAACATTGGAACCGGCCATCGCCGGGCCGCCTTTTGTGCGAGCACTGGAGGAACTGGTCGCGGCCGCGAAACTCGGCCCAGCCGAGGAGCTAGATTTTGATCCAACCGCTGTCCGAGAAGAGTTCTGGAAGGGTAACACGGCGATGGCCATCAGTTGGCCAACCGCGGCAAGGCCTCTCACCCCCGGCCCCTTTTCCAAGAAGGGAGCGGGGAGAACAGTGATCGCCGGTTTCGCAGAATTGCCCGGTGCAACCGAGGTCTACCGCGCGTCCAGCAACTCCTGGGAGCCTCGCACCGACGACACAGGCCAGAGTGTGCCGCTTCTGGGCGTCGCAGGCCGCGTTGGCGTGGTCGATGCGGAAAGCAAACATGCCAATGCCGCGTTCGAGTTTCTCCTCTGGCTGACCGATCCACAATGGGGCAGCCAGGTCTTTGCCGCCAGTCCCGCAACGACACTCTTCCGTAGCGGGCAAGTCGCGTCACCCAAGGCTTGGGTCGAAAGCAACGTAACGGCCATGGCCGCCAGGCAATACGCCGAACAAACGGCGGAAACGCTCTCGCGCCGGCAGTTCCTTGCATCGCTCCGCGTGCCCGGCCGGGCAGACTACCTGGCGGCCCTCGATGAGGCCGTACAAGCTGCGGTCCGCGGCAAGCAAAAGCCAGCCGAGGCGCTGACAGGCAGCAGCCGAGCAGTGGCGCCAGATCAGCCATCGGTTGGGCGTCGAGCGACAGAAGGCAGCGTATATGCACAGTTTGGGGTTGCAGTAGAAGTCCCGGCCCTTGCCTGGAAGGTACCTGCCGCAAAGAATAGGAAAAGTACTTCCCCGCCAAATCCCTTCAAGGAGAATCCGATGGCCAAAGAGACGACCACCCTTACGGGCAAAGCCCCGGCCTTTTCGCTTCTGAACCAGGACGGCAAGAAAGTGTCGCTGAAAGACCTGTTGGGGCAATGGACCGTGCTCTATTTTTATCCCAAGGACGACACGCCCGGCTGCACCACAGAGGCCTGCGAGTTCACGACGAACTGGGACCAGTTCCAGAAACTGTCGGCGCGGGTGGTCGGCGTCAGCCCCGACTCGCCGGAAAGCCACCTGAAGTTCATCGCCAAGCACAAGCTGCGGATCGAGTTGCTGAGCGATCTGGAGCATGAGGTGCTGGCCAAGTACGGGGCCTGGGGCGAGAAGAACAATTACGGCAAAGTGTATGAAGGGGTCTTGCGGACGACGGTCTTGATTGACCCCAAAGGCCAGATCGCCCACGTCTGGAACAATGTCAAGGCCGCCGGCCATGCTGAGGCGGTCGCCGCCAAGCTGGCGGAGTTGCAAGCGTGATTACGCGATCCGCCGCACGTCCTCGAACTGGATCTGGTGCAAGCGGCGATATAGGGCGCAGCGGTTGATCATCTCTGCATGCGTGCCCACGTCGACGATCTGCCCGGCCTGCATGGCCACGATGCGATGGGCCAAGGCGAGGATCGCCATGCGGTGCGTGATGAGCACCGTCGTCCGTCCGCGGGTGAATTCCTCCAGGACTTCCTGGATCGCCTGCTCGCTCTCCAGGTCGATCTGGCTGGTCGCCTCGTCGAGGATCAAGATCGCCGGGTCGCGAAGGATCGCACGGGCCAGGGCGATGCGCTGTCGCTGGCCGCCGGATAACCGCCCGCCCAGTGTGCCGACTACGGTCTCGTAGCCATCGGTCAACTCCGATTCGATGAAGTTGTGGGCGTGAGCCCGCTTGGCCGCTTCGATCACCTCGTCGCGGCTGGCGCGGGGACGGCCGTAGCGAATATTGTTGAACACTGTGTCGTCGAACAATAGCGGCTCCTGGGTCACCAGGCCGATCTGCCCGCGAAGCTCGCGCAGTTTCAGGTCGGCCAACGGCACGCCGTCCAGGCGGATTCGGCCCTCGAGCGGGTCGGCAAAACGCGGGATCAAGTTGGCCAGCGTCGACTTGCCGCAGCCGTTGGGACCGACGATCGCGATCGTCTCGCCAAAAGGGATTTGCAACGTCACGTCGTCCAAAACCCGCGTGCCGGGCTGATATTCGAACGACACGCCCTCGAAGGAGAGCTCGCGCTGATGCCGCGGACAGGGTGCGGGATTCCTCGGACTGCGAACGACCGGCTCGCGGTCCAGGCGGGCGAAGATCCGGTCGCTGGCCGCCACGCCGCATTGCAGCCGGCTGAAGATGTCGGAGAACTTGCGCACCGGGTCGGCCGTGCCGAAGAGGAAACCGTAGAAGAGCAAGAGCGAGCTGAGGTCCAGCGGTCGCGGGGTCAGCGGAATGCCCAGCAAGCGGGTTTCGCCCTTGAGCACCAGCCACGTTCCCGCCAGCAGCGCCAAGCATATCGTGAGGACGCCCATGAACTCGGTAATGGGGTGCGAGAGCGAATCGTAGCGGGCGATCTTCATCGCCTTGCGGTAATATTCCTTGCTGCGGAGGTGGAACCGGCGGCGTTCGTAGGACTCGCTGGTAAAGGCCTTCACGATCTTGATGCCGCGGAAGGTCTCTTCCAGGACGTTGAAGATCTGCACCATCTGCTCCATCGCCCGGCGATTGGCCCGTTTGAGCATCTTGCTCAGCCAGCGGATGGCCAGGGCGGCCGCCGGGGCGACGATCAGCGAGAGCAGCAGGAGCCGCCAGCAGACCCAGGCCGCCCCCACCAGGCAGGCGATCATTTTCAACGGCTCGAGGACCAGTTTTCCAAAAACCGTTTCCAGGCCGTAACCGATGTTGGACGTGTCGTGGGTGAAGCGGCTCATGAGGTCCGATGAGCCTTCATCATTGAACGTGGCCAGGTCCAACCGCAAGGTGCGGCGGTAGAAGAGTTTTCGCAGGTCGAACGTGGCCAGGTTGGCCAGCCGGGCCACGAGCACGTTGTTGGCAATCACCAGGCCGCCCTTCAGAACGGTGCCCACCAGAGCCGCGACCATCACCAGGACGAGCGTCTGGAACGCATCGTGGGGCAGGTAGCGATCGAGATAGGGCTTGGCCCAGACGTACAAGTCGCGGACACGCGATTCCGTGTCGAGGCGCGTTTGCAGATGGCGAAGGGTGGCTTCGAGTTTCGCACGTTGCTCCGGCTCCGCAACGGCAAGTTGAGCCTGGGTCCTCGCGATCTCGCCGCCCAGGTTGTCGACGGTTTGGTTGCCGTGGTCGATTTCGTCGGCGACCCAGTTCTGGATCGACTTGCCTTCCAGGACGATCTTCACGAACGGATAGACCGCGCCGATGTTGCCTCCCCAGAGCACGGCCACGCCCAGCGCGCTGAGGACCGCTCCTACCAGGGTCAGGCGATAGCGACAGGCCATGCGGAGAACGCGGGCGAAGTTTTTCATAGGCAGCAGAGTGCTTTGGCGTCGAAGAGACAGTTTGGCCCTGGCGGGCGCCATGCGCAGCATGGTCCATGCCGGGACCGGAATGTAAGCGATTTGTGTGGCTTCTTATCAAAATCCGTTCTCCGAGCCAATACCGACTCGCACCACATCGTGATTTATGGAACAATAATCGCATGGAAGATCGGGAAGTGACCTTCATTGGAGGGGGCGCGGCCGGCTTGACGGCGGCCAGCCCGGCGGCCCAGCGGGCGCAGCGAACCCTGCCTCTGGGGAGGAATAGATTGCCCGGCACAGAAAAACCGAACGAAGAAACGGGGCAACCTGGAATTCAGGATTGGTTGTACGCCGTCTGGCGGGAAGCCGCGTTTGTCCTGTCTTCCGGCAGGCTACAACCGTCGCGCCAACGCTTGTTCCAACTCGGCCAGCGCGTGCAGTCTCTCGGCCCAACGGCGCATGTAATCCTTATCAAGCCGTTCGAACAACGAGACGAACTCCTGTACGGGCACCCCCAAGTCGAGCGAATCAATCCAAGCCGTGTGCAGTGGACATTCCGGTGTATAATTGCGGTGAGCGGATGACATCATGACCGAACGCACTACTGGAGGCGCCATCATGGCATACGAGTCAGCAGTGGTTCTCGACGGCAACCTCGATCCGGACGGCACCATTCGATTGGACCGACCGCCCGACGTGCCGCCGGGCCGCGTCCGAATTACGCTTCAGCCGCTTCCCGCGACTGTGCCGGGGGCGATATGTCTTCCCGACGGTCCCTGGCTGGACGACGCCATTTCGGCGCCCTTTGATCTGCCCTTTCCCGGTAAGACGGAGCGCGTCCACCCGCGGCAAGCGCACGACTTGCTTCCCGACCCCTTGACTGGGACCGAGGAGGACTTGGGGTGATGTACCAGCGGCCCCGTTCCGAGGAGCCTGTCTCGCAGGGGGACATCCTTGACGACTGCCCATTGCTGTTTTGGGAGGTTCGGCCGTCGGACACGGGTGCCGAACTGGAACCGGCGACGATCCGAGCGCGCGTGGTTGTCTTGACGCAGGCTTGTGATTTGGCCCAGGAAAAAGCGACTCGCGTCCTTGTGGCCGTGGTTCACGGTGCTCCGTATCTGGTCGACGCGGGGTTGTGACGGCAAAGATCGTCCGCAACCATATCCGCACTCACCGCGTGTACGGCTGGTACTTCTTGCCGAGCGGACCAGCGGTGGAAGAGTCGATCGTCGACCTTCGAAATCTGCACACCATTCCACGAACAATAATCGACCGACTGATTCGCGAGGGGAAGCGAGTTTGCCGGATCGCCACTCCTTATCGCGAGCACCTCGCACAGCATTTCTCGACGACGTACTCTCGCATCGGGCTTCCCGAACCGTACGAGAGTCAGCCGGGGGCGTAACGTCCCCGGGGGAAATGGGCTCGCAAGCTCGATAATGGCCAGAAACTTCAAAGAACTTGAAAATCGGATGCGGCCGGAGTCTCGTGCGCGGGCCAAGGCCCGCGCCAAAGAGATGACGGCCAAGATGCTGCTGGCCGAAATCCGTCAGGCGGCCGGAATGACCCAGGAGGAAGTCGCCGCAAGTCTTGGCATCAAGCAACCAACCCTGTCCCGCATGGAATCGCAAGACGACATGCAGGTCGGCACCTTGCAGCGACTGGTTCAGGCCCTGGGCGGCGAACTTGAAATCATCGCGCACCTTCCTAGCCGCGATTTTCGTATCCGCCTTTCCTGAGCCCGACACGGAGCACCTCCAGTTTGCGAAAATAATTGGTACTGGTACCTGGAATTGCCCTTGAAGGGGGTATACCGTCGGATATTCAGGCGTTCTTCGTCCAACGTCCTAGTTGCTGAAAGGGATACTATGAATCGCGCAGTAGAGTTAATCCAGATCTTAGGCTTGTTGCTTGCCGTGGTCGCTTCGGCGTGGGCAGCAGAAGCGAACCCAAAACAAGCAACGGCGATTACCGAGATCAAGAAACTCGGTGGCAACGTCACTCTGGATCAGAAGAGTTTCGACAAGCCCGTGATCGGCGTAACTCTGGAGTACACTAAAGTGACCGACGCCGAGTTGGTTCACCTCAAAGCTCTGACCAATCTCCAACGGCTGAAACTGGGATCGACCGATGTGACCGATGCTGGCCTAGTAAACCTCAAAACGCTGACACAACTCCGCACGCTCGACTTGGATCGCACTAGAGTAACCGGTCCGGGGCTAGCACATCTCAAGGGATTGATCCAACTTGAGTCGCTGAACCTGTGGAGCACCAAAGTCGCGGACGGTGGGCTGGTTCACCTATCAGCCTTGACCAACCTCCATTCGTTAGTCTTAGACAACAGTCAGGTAACCGATGCTGGGCTAGAGCACCTTAAGGGCCTGACGCAACTCCACGCGTTAGCCCTGGACGAGACCGCGGTGACGGATGTGGGTTTGGAACACCTCAAAGGGTTAATAAATCTCCAAGAATTGGGCCTGCGGAGTACCGAGGTGACGGATGCCGGGCTGGTTCACATCAAATGGCTGACAAAGCTCCAAGTGCTGTGCCTGTGGAAAACCAAAGTCACCGATGCAGGGCTGAAGAACCTCGAACGGTTGACCAAGCTCCAACGGATAAACTTGCAACAGACCCAAGTGACGGGAGCAGGGCTGGAGAACCTCAGAGGAGCGACGCAACTACAGGCGTTGGGGCTAGTGGATACCCAGGTGACCGATGCAGGGCTAGAACACCTCAAAGGATTAACTCATCTGCAATCGCTAGACCTGCGGTTCACAATGGTTACGGATGTGGGGCTGAAAAACCTAACAGGATTGACGGATCTCAAGTTTCTGTTGCTACGCCAGACCAACGTCACCGATGCGGGCGTGAAAAAACTCCAGCAGGCCTTGCCGAAATGCCGCATCGAACACTGATGCTCGACTCCGAAGCTCATTTCCGCCCACACTGATAGGAATTTTGATTGCACGAAACACCCATAGCGGTGAAACGCCGGCCAGCGCGATAGGTCGCGCCCTCGCTGACGCTTCGGGTTGGTACCGATCGTCCCAATTCCAACCACGAGCGGTGTATGCAACAATGAGCGGATGGAAGACTGGGAAGTGATCGTTATTGGAGGCGGGGCAGCCGGCCTGATGGCGGCCCGCCGGGCGGCCGAGCGGGCGCGGCGAACCCTGCTCTTGGAGAAGAAAAGGCGGCCCGGCGCCAAGATTCTCATGTCCGGCGGGTCACGCTGCAATCTGACCCACGCCCTGGATCTCCGCGGCACGGTCGAGGCTTTTGGAAGCCAGGGACCGTTTCTCCATTCGGCATTGGCCGCCCTGGGCCCCGATCAACTCGTCGATCTGATCGAGGCCGAAGGGGTCCCCACGAAGGTCGAGCCGAGCGGAAAAATCTTTCCCGTGAGCGATCGTGCCGACGATGTCCTGGCAGCACTGCTGGCGCGACTCCACCGCAGTGGTTGCACGCTGGCCGCGGACGAACCCGTGCAGTCGATTACGCCCTATTCGGCCGGCCTGAGGATCGTCACTTCCAAGCGGACATTGCGGGCGGAGGCCGTCATCGTGACCACCGGAGGGCAATCGTACACAAGCAGCGGTTCGACCGGCGATGGCTACCGGTGGGCGGCCGAGCTTGGGCATACGATCGTTCCCCCACGGCCGGCCTTGGTGCCGATCGCGTCCCCTGCCCCATGGGTCCTCGCGTTGCAAGGCATCAGCGCTGCCGGACGTTCTGGTGCGTGTGCTGGAGCCCAGCGACGAGGCGGCCCGGCCGATTTGCCTGGCGCAGCGACGAAGTTCGCTCTTGTTCGCCCACTTTGGGGTCACGGGGCCGGCGGCGCTGGACGTCAGCCGTGCGATCAGCGGCCACGAGCAGCCGAGTCGGCTCGTGTTACGGTGTGATCTACTGCCCGATTCCAAGGCCAATGCCTTGGAGGCCGAATTGCAGGTAGCATGTTGCGAGGCAGGCGGGCGATTGGCGCCGAGTATCGTCGCCCGCTACGTGCCGCAACGTCTCGCCGAGACCATTGCCGCCCAGGCAGGCCTCGATCCCCAGCGCCGAGCGGGCGAAGTTTCGCGTGGCCAGCGGCAGAGGTTGGTTTCATGGCTAAAGCAGTTCGATATCCCGATCAGCGGCACCTTGGGATTCAACAAGGCGGAGGTCACAGCCGGCGGGGTTGCTTTGGATGAGGTCGATTCCCATACGATGGAAAGCCGGCTCGTGCCCGGCGTGTTCTTTGCCGGCGAAGTCCTGGACATCGACGGTCCGATCGGCGGGTACAATTTTCAGGCCGCCTTCAGCACCGGTTGGCTGGCGGGGGAAAACGCGTGACGTGCAACTAGACGGCCACCGCTTGCCGCACGGGAGTCAGCCCGACTTCGAGAACCATCGGGCCCCAGATCGTCGTGAAGGGCACGCAAATGGGCGTCACGTCCTTGGGGAAGTGGATCGTGTGGGCGCCGCCGGTGACGACGTTCGGCAGGCTCAATCCCAGGTGCAACTCTTCCAACTTCGACTTGGCGGCCCCGGCGATCACATTGGTCAACTCGCCCACAGCGTCGATCACGTCGGCGGAGATCTCGCTGATTTGCTCCATGAGCAGGACCGAGGCAGCACCCAGGGCAACTTCCTTCGTCATATTGAGCACGACCGTTCCCACCGCGTTGCCCGAAAGCCCGATGACGCCGCTCACGCAGAAATCCGTTTCCGCCGTGGTCCGCAGGTACGGGGTCCCTCGCTGGGCCTCGCTGGACAACATGGTCTGGAAGACGTTGCGAACGGAGGCAATGAACGGATTGATATATTCGACGCGCATCGGCGGCTTTCCCCTCTGGCGGCCCGAGGTGCGACCGGTAATACGACTCCGGCAGCGGACGGCCATCAAACCATAGCTTACGAGTAAGAACTTGCAAATCGGTGTTCGGAGGCTGCCCGAAAAGAATGCTTGGCGTTTGAAGGCATTGAAGCCCGACGCGCGAGCGAGGAATGTGCGTTAAAGAGCGCGAAAAGCACATTCCTTGCTTGCGCGTCGGGCTTCGATCATACTCACCCGCCCAGCCAGGACGGCAACTCACCGGCGGGGGGGAGTTTCACCGTCCACGCCCGCGTAATTTGCGGCATGGCCAGGATTTCGGCCAGGGCCTCGGCCGGCGGGACCGTGTCCAGCGAGAGCACGCCCACGGCCTCGCCGCCCGGTTTGTTCGACGGACGACCGACGGCCATTTGGGCGATGTTCACCTGGTGCCGGCCAAAGATATTGCCGACGCTGCCGATCACGCCGGGCAAGTCGCGGTGGACGAAGATCATCAGCGTTCCGTCGAGATAACTCTCCAGGCGGCAACCGTTCTTCTGCACCAGGCGCGGCATGCTGTTGCCGAACAACGTGCCGGCAGCCGACGAGGTCTTTTCGTCGCGGACGACTTCCGCCGTGATCAACGACATAAAGTCACCGATGTCGGTCGACCGCTGCTCGACCAGTTCGATCCCACGCTCCCGCAGCAAGACCTCGGCGTTGACGATGTTCACGCTCTGCACGGCATGGGCCAGCAATCCGGCGGCAAAGGCCTGCGACAAGAGCCGCGTATCCTTCTTCGCCACCTCGCCCTTGTAGGTCATGCGGCAACTGGTCGGCGCGCGATGGTCGCCCTGGGCCAGGAGCAGGCCGAGCCGGTAAGCCACGTTCAGGTATCCGCGGAGGCTCTCCAGGGTCTTGGGATCCAGCGGCGACATGTTCACCGACTGCTTGATCGCGCCGGTGGTGAAGAAATCGATCAAGAGCTCGGCGGCCTCGACCGCCACGTTGGTTTGCGCCTCTTCCGTGCTGGCCCCCAGGTGCGGCGTGCAGAGCACGTTGGGCATACCGAACAAAGGACTCTTGGTACAAGGCTCTTCGCAATACACGTCCAGGGCCACGCCGCCGAGATGCCCACTTTTCAGGCCCTCGACCAGGGCCGCTTCGTCGTAGATGCCGCCGCGGGCGCAGTTGATCAGCCGCACCCCCTTCTTCATGACCTGGATTTCCTTGGTGCTGATGAGGTTCTTGGTCTGCTCGTTCAGCGGCGTATGGACCGTGAGGATATCGACCAGCGGAAACAGTTCCTGGGGCGAGGCCGCCAACTCGACGCCCAGCTCCTTGGCCCGGGCGGCCGAGACGAACGGATCGTAGCCCACGACCCGCATTTCCATGGCCACGGCCCGTGTGGCCACCGCCTGGCCGATCCGCCCCAGGCCGACAATGCCCAGCGTCTTGCCGGCCAACTGCGTGCCCATGAACTTCTTGCGGTCCCAGCGGCCTTCGACCAGGCTCTGATGGGCGGGAGCGATGTTCCGCACCAGGCCGTACATCAAGGCCAGCGTCTGCTCGGCGGTCGAGATCGTGTTGCCGCCGGGCGTGTTCATCACGACGATGCCCTGCCGGGTGGCGGCCTTCGTGTCGATATTATCGACGCCCACACCCGCCCGGGCGATTGCCTTGAGCCGCTGGTTCCCTTGCAGTGATTCGGCGGTGATTTTCACGCCGCTGCGGCAGATTGCGCCGTCGAACTCCGCCAGGGCCGATTTCAGGGCATCACCCTTGAGGCCCGTGCGGATTTCAACTTCAATGTCGGCGGCCGATCGCAACAGATTCAGGCCGTCGTCGGAAAGGTCGTCCAGAACGATGATTCTTGCCATGCTTCGCTCCCTAGAAATTCTGATTCCTCATGGGGAATTCAATAATATAGCGTAAATCGCCTGGGATGGTAGATGGGGAGGATGGCGAATCTCCAGGCTACTCGTCGGCAATGTGGACGACCGCCCGGCCGGCGATTGCTCCGCTGCGCATGTCGGCCAGGGCCTGGTTGATTTCGCCTAAAGGATAGTATCTGCCGATCAGCGATTTCAATTGCAATTTGCCCGCCTGGCAAAGGCGGACGTAATTGGGAATATCGTGCTCCGGCAGGGCCTCGCCGCCGTGCGAGCCGGTGAACGTCTTTTCGAAATGCAGCGGCAAGGTGTAGATCGTGGCGGCGCTCTCCTTGGGCGGCACGCCGACGAGCACGGTCCGCCCCCGGGCGCTGGTGAGGCGGTAGGCCGTCTCGATCACCTTGACGTTGCCCGTGTTGTCCACGGCCACGTCGACCCCTTGCGGGCCGACGATCTTGCGGACCTCGGCCTCGGCGTCCTGCTGCCGGGAATTGATCAGGTGCGTTGCGCCGAAGGTTCGGGCCAGGGCCAGGCGATTGTCGAACAAGTCAACCGCGATGATCGGCAGCGCGGAAACCAGCGACGCAGCCTGCACGATGTTCAACCCCACGCCTCCTGCGCCGAAAACGGCGATCGACTGGCCGATCTTCAGTTGGGCATTGTTGTTGATGACGCCGAAACCGGTCGTCACCGCGCAGCCGAAGAGCGCGGCAATATCGGCGTCGAAATCGCCGGGGATTGCCGTCGCGCGGTTCTCGGAAACGATCGCATACTCGTTGAACGTCGTGACCCAGCCGGCGTTGACCGGGCCGATTTTCGCTTGGTACACGGGCGTGGTCGATTCCAGTCCCGAGCCCTTCCGCCAGTGCAGCACGACCTTGTCGCCGGGCTTGACCGTGCGGACACCTGCGCCGACTTCCAGCACGATGCCGGTCCCCTCATGGCCCAGCAGGTGCGGCAGGAAGCGATCGGGACCTTTAACGCCGTCGATCTCGCCGATCTGCGAGCCGCAAATGCCGCTGCAGAGGACCTTGACCAGGACCTGGCCCATAGCCGGCCGGGGAACTTCGATTTCCTCCAGTGCCAGGGGGGCCTTCTGTTGGACCAGGATTGCCGCGAGAGATTTCATAGTGGATTACTCGAAATAGATGAACGAATGGTCGCCCGTGTAACCGGTTTGCTCGAACCACCACTGCCATTCCTGCGGCGTGCAGAACATCTCGCAGGTGAACTGCCAGTACATGAGGTTCACTTTCTCTTCTTCCGTGCGATACGATTCGACGCAAAGATACTTGTTCTTTCGGCCCACCCGCTGCATCTCCTGCAACGCCTTGTAAAGGTCGTAGCAATAGAGGTTGTGCAGCGTGGTGATCGAGATCACCAGGTCGAAGCTCTGGTCGGGGAAGGGCAACTCGGCGGCGCTGGCCACCTTGAGGCAAGGCTTGACCTCCTCCTTGGCGTGCTCGATGGCATACTTGGAGATGTCGATGCCGACGACCTCCACACCCGGCACCGCCTGGGTGAAATCGTAAAGGATAAAGCCCTTGCCGCAGCCCACGTCGAGGATGCGGTCGCCGGGCCGAATGCCATAGTGTCGGACCATGGCGTCAGCCACCTTGCGCCAGCGGCCGTCGTAACGGTAGCCGCCGTAGCCGGTCTTGCGGTCGCCGTCCCAGTACTCAACGTCCCATTTCTTGGCCAGCCTGGCGGCTTCGGCCTTGGGAAATTCCGTGACCCGCGCCACGTAGTCGCGCTTGGTGCTTTTATGGACCGCGGAAAGAAAATCGACGTAAGCCATGTGGCAGGTTCCTTAATGGTCGAGCAAGCCGAGAACGCAGTTCGCGACGGCCTCCGGCGTAATTCCGTATTTTGCCATGATCAGCGCCTGAGAGCCATATTCCTCGGTGAAAACGTCGGGCAAGCCAATTCGGCGGAAGCGTTTAGGCGCTGGAAAGCCGGCCTCGGCGATGAACTCGGCAATCGCACTGCCCAGTCCGCCAACGGTCCGGTGTTCCTCGACGGAGACCACGACCGGTACGCCCGCAATGCTTTGCGCAAGCGCCTCGAGATCGAGCGGTTTGATGGTATGGACGTGCAAGACGCCCGCCCGGACGCCGCCGGCCTGCAAGCCTTCGGCGGCCTGCAGGGCAACCTGCGTCGCGATTCCCGTCGAGATGATCAAGGCGTCGCCGCCCTCGCGCATGCGGATGGCCTTGCCGATCCGAAAAGGCGCCGCGTCGGAAGAGACGACCGGGTCGTTGCCTTTTGCCAGGCGAATGTAAATCGGACCGGGCCAATCGAGCGTCTGCGGCATGAGCCGGGCCATTTCCGCGGCATCGCACACGGCGACGATTGTCATGTTGGGAATCACGCGCAAGATGGCAATGTCCTCTGTAGCCAGGTGGGTTGCCCCCAGTGGCGCATAGACCACTCCGCCGCCGCTGCCGATCAAACGGACCGGAAGCCGATGCAGGCCGAGGTCGAGCAGAACCTGCTCGTAACAGCGGCGCGTAAGGAACGTGGCGATCGTGTTCAAGTAGGGAACCATCCCGCTCATGGCCAAACCGGCCGTCATGCCGATGAGATGGCCTTCGGAAATACCCTCCGCAAAGTAACGGTCGGGAAATTCAGCCGCAAACCGCGCCAAGTCGCGCTTGGTAATGTCCGAACCGATGAACACGACGCGCGGGTCTTGGCGGGCAAGGTCGTGGACGGCCTGCAGGCACAGTTTCCTCACGGGCACTCCTCCAAATCGCGAAACAAGGCTGAAATCTCTTCGTCCTTCACGGTGGCCTTGTGATGCCAGTCGGGATTCTCCAGCGTAGTCCGCAACCCCATTCCCTTGTGCGTGTGGCAAATCAGCAGGCTCGACCGGCCGGGCTCGTAGGGGGTTTGCGCGAGAAACTTCTCGAGTTGCACGGGATCGTGCCCGTCGCACTCGCGTACCGCCAGGCCAAACGACCGCCATTTGTCGGCGAAGGGTTCCAAGTCCTGAACGTCGGCCGTCGGACCATAGCACTGCCAACGATTGCGATCGACAAGGACGGTGAGGTTTTCCAAGCGGTGCTTCTGCAAACTCAGCGCCTTCCCAAATCGTGCCCTCCTGGCATTCGCCGTCGCCCAGCAAGACGAAAACGCGATAGTTCCTGCGATGGATCCGCGCGGCCAAGGCCATGCCGATACCGATCGAAAGACCGTGGCCGAGCGAGCCCGTAGCTGCTTCGACACCGGGCAGGTCGTGGTGGGGGTGACCGCCCAGCCGCGACCCGAACATGCAAGCGGTGTCCAACTCGGCCTCGGGAAAGAAGCCCTTTTCGGCCAGAAGCACGTACAGGGCCATGCAGCCGTGGCCCTTGCTCAAGACGAAACGGTCGCGATCTTCCCAGTGCGGGTTCGAGGCGTCGAATCTGAGGACGCTGTCGTAGAGCACGCGCGTAATTTCCAGAATCGACAAGGCGGAAGCGACGTGCCCGCGGCGGCACTTTTCCAGCATCTGCACGAGTTTCCGCCGCAAGGCCTTCGATCGAGCATCCATAGTTCCGCAATCCTTCTTCTTACCTCGGCCATTCTTGGGCAGCAGCAATCCGCGCCAGTTTCACCCGCGCCAGGAACAACTGATTAGCCCGTTTGTCAGGCAGTTCGCCTCCCGCATAGGCAAATCGCCGCCGCCGCACGGCCAGGGGAATGAACTCGTTCAAGAGGATCAGGCACCAGTTGAGCCCGGTCATGGGCATCACGTATCGCAGCCGTTCCGCGAGCCAGGCGGGAGACCCGAGGCGGGTGAGGACCGTGTCGAGAAAAAATGTCTGCAGGGCTTCCGACAAGGGGATGCGGGGCTGGTGACAGGTGTCGGCAATCACTTTGGCCGGGTCATCCCAACCCGCATACTCGAAGTCCAAAAAGATGCATCCTTCGGCCCGCGCAGCGCGTTATGAAATCCGTGGTCCGAGGGACTGAGCGTCCGGTCGTGCGGAGAGAGCGGAGTGGATGAATCCTTGCCGCAGTCGATAGAGGACTTTTGGGTGTCGAAGCATTGACGAAACTCTCCCTGCACGAAGTGCAACGCCTCTCGGCACAAGGCATCCGCGGAATCCAGGCTTGCCGTCAATCGCCGCATGCGGTCCTCGATGCGGAGAACATAATCGTACAGGGAAAAGCAGGAATCGGAGGCCGGCGGCAGGTTGCGAGCTTCCGGGTCCGTGCGAAGCTCCCACATCCGCCCCAGCAGATCGACCAGGCGGCCCACGTCGGCCGTTGTCAAGTCCGCGGCGCGGGGAGCGCTTCCATCGATGAACCGATAGACGGCAAAATGCCGAGCCGGGTCGGCGGCGACCGGTTCGGGGATGCAGCGAACGCCGCGGGCCCACAAGAACGAAAGCATGCCGAACTCGGCGCCCAGGCGATCGCGCTGGTCGTGAGAGTCGTGGAAATAGGTTTTCGCCACGAGGCGTTCGCCGTCGGCGCTCACCACTGCCAGGAAGTTGTTGCCTGCGCCGGAGCAGGGGGCGACGCTGGTCACCCGCCGGCCGAGAAGTTCCTCGGCGCGTCGTGCCACCTCGTCGCATCGGTCCGCCTCGACGCGCGAGGAATCAGGCAAAGAGATGCTCACGGGCCACCTCCCAGTTTGGGCAACAAACGATTTCACGGTCCAACGCTTCTGCCGCGCCGATGTTCAAGCCATACCATAGCTTCTTCACGCCGCGCGGGAAAGCCGGGTCTTCGAAGATCTCCAGCAAGTCGTCCACGAAGGCCGTGCAGCGTTGCTGGCCGATCCGCGCAATCTTCTCCTGCTTGGTCAGGTCGAAGAAAACGTTCTGCGGGGCAAGTCCCAATTCGGAGGCGCTCGAAGAAGCCGTGTTTTTGCAGCCAGCCTTGGGCCGCCGCGTGGAGGTCGTAATCGGGGCCGGCGTAGGGACGACGCGTCTTGTGACTGATGATCAAGACGGGCACCCGCCGCGCGCAGCACTCCCGGAAGAAATCCAGCACTCCGGCGGCCGGCTCGGCTTCATTCATCCGCGCCCCGTAGACATAACCCTGCATTTCGATCCACGTCTGCTCCATGCCCGCCCCGCGCAAGTAGTTGCGCACCTCGTTCTTCGCCACGGCCACGGACTCCGGTATCAGCCCTTGCTCCCGGGCCACGCTCCAGAAGAGCCTGTCGTAGGTGACGATCGTATTGTCGAAATCGATGCCGATAATCATGGCAGCCTAATTCTTATGGATGTATTCCAGCGGCAGGCCGGCGATTACTTCCCACTCGCGGCGGACCCAATCGACGGTTTCCCGCAGGACACAATCCAAGTCGCGGGAAGGCGACCAGGCCAGTTCGCGATGCGCCTTCTCGCAATCGAGAAGGTAGACAGTGTCTTCGCCCCGTCGCCCCTCGACAAATTCCACGTGGTCTTCGAAACGCCGGCCAAGCAACGCGCAGATCATGGCCACAACTTCCCGAATGCTGGCGATGCGATTCGTGGAGAGGTGAAAGATGTCGCCGGGCCGACCCCGCAGCAATGCCTGCATCTGACCTTCTACAACGTCGCGGATATGAATGAACGAGCGACGCGATTGACCGCCGCCTTCCAATCGCAGCCGCTTTCCCGACAACACGGATATGACCGTCTTGGGAATCACGCGGTAGAGCTGTTGCCCCGGCCCGCAGACGTTGGCCGAACGGGTGAAGACGACGGGAAACCCGTAGCCCTTCAGGAACGAGATCAGGCTCAAGTCGCAGGCCGCCTTGGAAGCCGCGTAGGGGGTGCTGGGGTTGTATTGCGCGTCTTCCCGCACGATTCCGGCGGTGCTGCCGTAGACCTCCGGCGTGGATATTTGCAGGTACTTTTCCAGGAATGTGCATTTGCGCAGGCGGTCGTGCAGGCGGACCATTGCCAAGGTGTTGGTCTGGAACCACTGTCCGGGGTCCGACCAGCTTTGGGCCACCATGCCCTGGGCCGCGTAGTTCACGACGTACTGCGGCCGCCAGCCTTCCACAACCGTCATGATCCGGTCCAGATCGGCGTTCAGATCGGCTTGCAGGAAACGCATCTTTGCGGGCAGTCCCCACTTGTACGGCAGCAAGCAGTCGGGAGGTTCCGGCGATCGGCTGATGCCCACGACCTCGAACCCCTGTTCGAGGGCGTCGCAATAAAACTGGCTCCGCTGAAGGAATTGCTGCCGAGCACTAGCACCCGATTCGGCATGATGACCTCTCCCCATCCGCGACTTCCGATCCCTTAGCAGCCATAGAACGCTCGCACTTGACGGATCGTATAATCAACTTCCTCATCCGTCAGATGCTGATGGAGCGGCAAGCTGATCGCGGTCTTGCCATGGGCCTCGGCCACGGGGAAATCGCCCGCTTGGTAGCCCAAATAGGCCGCTGCTTTTTGCAGATGGATCGGAATGGGATAATGGATTTTTGCATCGACGCCCTGGGAATGGAGAAACTGCAGCAGATCGTCGCGGCGCTGAACGCACAATTCGTAGAGGTGAAACACATGCCGCACTTCGGCGCGGCGCGGCGGGATGGCAATCTGCGGCGACAGATCGGCGAGCGCACGATCGAACCGTTGCGCGATCGCGATCCGCCGATCGGTAATCCACTCCAGTTCGTTCAGCAGCCGGTTGGCGATGACCGCCTGAAAAGTCTGCATGCGGCAGTTGCGGCCGAAAACCACGACATCATCCCGGCTGGCAAGCCCATGATTGCGATACAGCTGCAGTTTATCGGCGAGTTCCGCCGAAGACGTAACCACGAACCCGCCGTCGCCCCAGACGTTGAGGTTCTTCAACGGGTGCAGGCTGAATGCTCCCGCATCGCCCCAGCAACCGGCCAATTTGCCGTTCCACGCGGCCAGGATGGCCTGGCAGGCGTCTTCGACCACCAGCAGCCCGTGCTTCTCGGCGATCGCCTTGATCGCCGGCATATCGGACATCCCGCCCGTGTACTGGACCGGCACGATCGCCTTGGTCCGCGAAGTGACGGCAGCCTCGATCTTGGTGGGATCGATCACCATCTCCGCATTGCTGTCGACGAAGACGGGCCGCGCCCGGTCTGCACGATGGCGCCCACCGTGGCGATAAAAGTGTTGGGCGTGGTGATGACTTCATCGCCGGCCTTGACCCCCAGCATCTGCAGCGACATGGCGATGGCGTCGGTTCCCGAGTTCACGCCGACAACGTGGGGCACGTCCATGATCTTGGCCACGCGCCGCTCGAACTCGGCCAGCGGCTTTCCGATCGTAAAGTCGCCCGTCTTGACCAATTCGCGGAGATCGTCCAAGTAGGGCTCCGCGTCAGCGAATTGGCGATCCAAATAAGAGAAATTGACACGCATTTTCAGCTCCTCGTTCCTGCCGATTGTAAGCCAAAGAAAGAGCGGATACAATCCACGACGCGCTCTCGATCGGAGGCATTGAGATCGGGGTAGACGGGCAGGCTTAGAATCCGTCGTGCCTGCCGCTCGGTGACGGGAAGATCTCCCGCCCGATAACCCAGTCCGGCCGCGGCTTTCTGGAGATGAATGGGAATGGGGTAGTGAATCGCCGTGGCGATACCTTGCTCCGCAAGGAACTTCCGCAATTCATCGCGTCGATCCGTCTGGACCACGAAGGTATGATAGACGGGCGCTTCGTAGCTGTTGAGGTTGGGGACTTCAAGGGCGGGAATGCCGAGCAGGCGCTGCCGATAATATTGCGCATGCGCGCGTCTTTTTCCGTCCATTCCGGCAGGCGTCCGAGTTTCACTAGGAGCAGGGCGGCCTGCAAGGTATCCAGTCGCGAGTTTCCGCTCCACTGGACCGCTTCTTCGCGGTTGATCAAGCCGATGTTCCGCAGCCAGAGCAAACGTTCATACAGGGCTTTGTCCATGGTCGTGATCGCGCCGCCATCGCCGCATGCGCTGAGGTTCTTGAGGGGATGGAGGCTGAAACATCCCAGGGTCCCCCAAGCGCCTGCACGGCGCCCGCGAAGTTCGGCCAGCACCGATTGGGCCGCATCCTCGATGACGTGCAAATGATGCCGGCCGGCAATTTCATTGAGCGATTGCATGTCCGCCATGCGGCCGGTGAGATGCACGGGAAGGATTGCCTTGGTTCTGGGAGTGATCGCCGCTTCGACGAGAGCAGGATCCATGTTCTGGTCGGGCCCAACATCCACAAAGACCGGACGCGCGCCTGCCAAGACCACGGCCCCGGCCGTAGCCACGAAACTGTTGGCGACCGTAATGACCTCATCCCCCGGTCCAATGTCGAGCACCCTCAACGCGAGAATCAAGGCGTCGGTTCCCGAGTTGAGTCCGACGGCATATTTGCAGCCGCAGAGTTCGGCAAATGCCTTCTCGAACTGGCCGACTTCGGGACCGAGGATGAATTGCCCGTGCCGCAGAACACGCCGGGTCGCTTCGAGCAGTTCGGCTTCCAGCGCGACGTGCGGCGCAACCAGATCGACGTAAGGAACTTGCATGGCAGGCTAGTTGAGTTGTATCGCCTTCATCTTGCGGATGTTGTAATACTCGATGCTGTCCATCGCGTCGGGCAGCTTACCGGCGCGGAAGGCCGCGATCAAGTCGCGGGCCGCGTCCTCGATCGTGCAGCGGGGCACGAAGCCCAGCACTGTCCGAATCTTGTCCGAGTTGATGTGATACGAACGCTTGTCGTCCGACGGCGTGGTAACGATCTCGATGCTCGTCTTTTCCGGCATCTCCTGGCACACAACGCGGCGCACGATCGTGGCCGTGTCGGCAACGCTGTAGTTCTGGTAGGCGGCGTTGAAAATCTGGCCGGCCACTTGCCCCGCGGGGGCCTCCAGCAAGAGGGTGTACAGGTCGATCATGTCGCGAATGTGCAGGTTGGGCCGCATCTGCGTGCCGCCGAAAACCGTGATCCGGCCGGCGTTCACGGCATGATTCGTGAGGATGTTGACCGTCAGATCGAGCCGCTGCCGGGGCGAGTGACCGCAGATCGTCGCGGGACGGACGATGACCGGCACGAAAGTTTCCGTTTGCTCCGGCAGGAGCACTTTCTCGCACATCGCCTTGTATTTATTGTAAAGTGAGATCGGCACCAACGCGTGCTCTTCGGTGACATTGGGCGAATCGCTCACCCCGTAGACGCTGCCGGAGCTAGCGAAAATGAACCGCCGCACCCCGGCCTCTTTACAGATCCGCAGCAGCGGCAGGAACGACTCGTAGTTCACCGTGTGGCTGAGCTTGGCGTCGAGCTCCACGCTGGGATCGTTGGAAATGCAGGCCAGGTGGATTGCCTTGTCGCATCCTTGGACGGCCGTACGGACCGCGGCCCGATCGCGGACGTCGCCCTTGAACTGTTGCAGCTTGGGATGGTCCTTGACCGCCGCCAGGGCGTGCTCACCATAGATATAGAGGTCCAGGACATTCACGCCATAGCCGAGTTCCAGCAGCCTGGGCACGAGCACGGCCCCGACGTATCCCGCACCGCCGGGAACGAATACCCGGCCACGATTTTCCTTTTCCACGGCATCCCCCTGTTCTTCTGTAAACCTGTGTGTACACTCGTTGCGACGCTCCCGCGTCGTAACGCATTGCTACGTCGAAATCCAATGATCGTAGCTCATCATGTCGTTGATTTGTCTTGCCAAGGCCTCGGGCGTGATCACGCTGCGATTGCCCACGGTCTCGACGGCCTGGGCGCCCACGGCGTTGCCGATGAAGCCCGTGACTTCCATCGGCACGTCCTTGGCGGCGCAGAGCGAGGCCACGGCCAGCAGGGCATCGCCGGCCCCGACGCGATCGACGATCCGTGTCGTGAACGAGGGGATCGTGAAGAATCCTTCCTTGGCATGGTAGCACAGGTTGCCGCTCCGCCCGCGGGTGACCAGCATTTGCTTGCACGAGAGCCGCTCGGCCGCCTCCGCGACGATCAAGCGGAGATCCTTCGTGCGGTTGCGGACCTCCAGGCGGAGTTCCTTCTCGGAAAGACAAAGGAAGTCGGCCCGGGCGTACTTCGACGGGCTGTTGAAGCCCTGGTTGGCCGCGTTCGTCTGGGTGTTCACCGCCAAGAAACGATCGCTGCCGCAGAGCAGTTCGATGATCTCCGGCGTGAGCACGCCGTGGCCATAGTCGGTGACAACCACCGCGTCGTAGCGGGGCAAGATTGCCTGGAGCCGGGCATACAAGGCCTTGTTGACCGCTTCCGGGACCTCCTGGTCCATGAAATAGACTTCGAAGAGCTTCTGGAGGGGATAGATTTCGACCATTCGCCGCTTGACGATCGTGCTGCGCCCCGGCCATGTACAGGAACGACGTTTCGATCTTGGGATTGAGTTTCTCGCGGATGAACTCCTCGTGCGAATCCTTGGTGCCCAGCAGTGTGAGCATGCCGATGCGATCGCAGAAGGCGGCCGATTGATTGGCCGTGGCCAACACTCCGCCGGCAAACTTCTCTTCCGAGGCATAGCGCACGGCCAACACGGGCTCCTTGCCCGACTTGCCGATCGATTCACAGTATTGGTACTCGTCGATGATCGCCTCGCCCAGGTAGAGCACTGAGGTGGCGCGGGCTTTTTCGAGGGCCGCGGCCACGTCGTCCTGGGAATAACGAGTACGGAACGAGTTGAGGAACTCGCTGGCTTCCGGCGTGAGGGCCGGCGACCGATGGTGGTTCAGCCTGATAGTCTTCACGCCCGTGGAGGTCAAGGCGACGAATCGTCCTCCCAGGGCGCGGACCATGGCCGCTTCGGTTTCGTGGACCTTGCGATAGTCCACGTCGCCCGGATCGTTCTCCTCCCAAGGCACGTAGATGTCGGGGCAAATCAACTGGATTGCATCAGGGCCCAAACCACTCTTGGCCACGGCCACGTAATCGACGCACGACAAGGCGGCCAAGGCCTCCGCCCGCAGATCCTGCTTGAACAACGGCTGTATCCCCGCGTGGAGCAACTCAGCGTCGGGCGTAAGCGTTACGACCAGCACACCGCCCAACTGCCGGGCCTGTTCCAGATGGCGGACCGCTCCAATGTGCAGCAGATCGAACGTGCCGTGCGTATGCACGACGACACAATCCTCCGCTAACCAACGACTCAGTCGTGCCTGGAGAGATTCGATCGGCTGAAGTTTGTCAACTTTGATCGGAACCGTGGCAACTGCTGCGACCGTTGGGTTGGTCCGGCTGCCGTAGTTATCGCAACGCGAGGGCGGCGGGGCACCGGCACCCTCTAGGTGGTGGGGTTTGCCGGGATCCAGCCTGAGTTTCCGGGCTTCACTGCGCATCATATCCATCCTTGGAACATCGAGGGGCGAAGTCTCGTCAAAATACGCGCTTATGTCAATCCGACTATGAGCGAGAATTCGGGCATGGCTCAAACCGTGATAACACGTTGACGAGCGGATCTTGTCGCTTCGTGTCGCACGATGAACGATCCGGGACTGCCGTGGTTCTGGGCCAAATGGGCAAAAATCGACTTTGTGCGCTGAATTTCGTCATTTTTCACCACCTGCATATAAAACCTCATGGTCATTTGTGGTAGTGCACCCTTGGAAATCCTCGGGAAAAACGATGCACACCACTCCTTTGGTAGTGATTGTTTACCACACCAGAGGCGGCCCAGAATTCGCTCAAAATCATTGCTGTGGCCCACTTGCCTCCCCTCGCCCGTACTCGGGAGAGGGTGGGCACCATGTCGGGTACCATGTACTCATGGTCGTGGTCGGGGTGAGGGCGTTCATCCTTCATCCCTCATCCTTCATCCCTCATCCTTCATCCCTCATCCCTCATCCTTCATCCCTCATCCTTCATCCCTCATCCCTCATCCCTCATCCTTCATCCCTCATCCTTCATCCCTCATCCTTCATCCCTCATCCCTCATCCTTCATCCCTCATCCTTCATCCCTCATCCCTCATCCCTCATCCTTCATCCCTCATCCTTCATCCCTCATCCTTCATCCCTCATCCTTCATCCCTCATCCCTCATCCTTCATCCCTCATCCTTCATCCCTCATCCCTCATCCCTCATCCTTCATCCCTCATCCTTCATCCCTCATCCTTCATCCCTCACCCCTCACCCTTCCTCCCTCTCCAAGGGCAGCCGAATGCACATCTCCAAGGCGTCCGGCCCGTCGTCGTGATCGCCCAGCGGAAAATCCATGAGCTGATCGACCAGCAGCCGGCAGCCGGGCGAGTCGGCCTTGAACCGCAACTCGCGATTGAGCACGTACTGGCTCAGCCGGCGGATGCGGGCGAGCTTGCTGAAGCCCCGGCTCATCATCTTCCAAATCGACCACCGCAGGTCGTATTCCTCGCCGCACTGCCGCACGAACTCATGGACCAGCAATTCCTGGAACTGTTCGGCCTCGATGCCCACGAAATCAGGCTTTTTCTGCTCGCAGAAGAGCAGCGTTTTGCGGACGAGTTGGTCCAGCACGATGTGGTCCAAAATCGCGTCGACGTAAAGCAGTTTGTCCTTGCCCACGCCCAGGAAGACGATCGCCGAGTAGTCGCCCTGCTTGTCGCTCTTGCCCTTGCTGGCGTCGACGCAGACCACCCGCAGGTCGAATTCCCGCGGCCACTTCTCCGGCTGCACCCAGATCCAGTCGCCAAAACACGACGCCGGCCATTCCGCCATCGAGGCGTCGCTGGGATTCTGCTGATAGAGCGCCGCGTAGGCCTTGGCGTCCTGCTGGCGGATGATTTCCAGGTCGGCAGCGGACTTGAACTGCGGCCAGAGCGGCTCGCCCGGGCAGCGCGTGTCGCGCGGGTCGCCACGCTCCCCTTCACGAATGGCGGGCAGGCAGAGGATTTCCCACTGGTCGGCCGCGCGGTCGGCCATCTTCCGCAGGAGGCGGCCGGCCAGGTCGTCGCGATGCCAGCGGGTATGCGTGAGCACGATCCAGGCCTGGGCCGAGAGGCGGCTGTAGAGGTCGTTGGCATACCACTCCCAGATCCGCTGCCGGATTTTCGCGCTATCGGCGTCCTGGCGCTTGCCGAAGGGGTCGTCGATGATGGCCCCGTCGGCCGCGTTGCCGGCGATCGACTTGCCGACTCCCGCGGAGCGGAGGCCGCCGCGGTGGCCCTGGATTTCGAACAGGTTGAGCGTGCGGCGGGCGATTACCCTTGCCTGCGAGCGGACCCAGCCCTCGCTCAGCCAGGATCCGGGAAATATATTCTTGTAGGGATTGCTGGTCATTATCCGCTGCACGTCGCGGTTCATGCTGGTCGCCAGGTCGTTGGTGTGCGAGCTGCCGATCAGCCGCAGCTCCGGGTTCCGCCCCAGGACGAACGCCGGGAAGCGGCGGCTCACCAGCTCGCTCTTGCCGTGCTGCGGGGGCAGGAAGATCATCAGCCGCGGGCAAAGGCCCGCCGCCACCCGGTCCAGCCTCTCCGCCAGCAGCTCGTGGTGCCAGTTCGTCCGGTAGTCCGGCTTCGTGTACTTCGTGAACTCCAGCAGTTTCGTCCGTGCCGGTTCTCTCAGCTTCAATTGCTGATTCGCATTGAGCAACAACTTCTCGCAGTTCACTATCGGACATCTGAGCAAGATCATCTTCGGTCAACTCCTCCCCTTGAATCGGACCTTCTTCTTCCCCGCTTTCCGCCTCGGGCGGCATTCCCATCTCCTTGAGCAACTTGGCGGTCGCATCCAGCGCGGCCTGGGCGCGGGTCAGCCAGGCGGGGTTGCCGGCCCGGGTCTTGGTGCGGAGGGAGCGCTTGTTTTTCGAATCGTCGCCGGGGCAGTCGGTGACCGTGCGTATTTCCTCGTCGGCCTGCGAGCGGTCCAGGCCCTCCAGCGCCTTGCGGTAGATCGTGTCGTAGCGCTCGTTCAGTTTGTCGATCATTTCCATGGTCTCCTTTACGGATCGCGAGGCGCATTCCCGCCGCAGCGAATTCCGCCAGCGGAGGACGGTCGTCTTGGGTATGCCGACCTTTTCGGCGACCTCCCGGCTGGTATGGCCCTCCAGCGAGAGCCGGGCGATCTCCGGCAGAAAGGCTTCCTTCCGCTCCCGGGCCTGGGCCAAATGTGAATTGGGTTCTCTCATGATTGCCTGTTGGTTGAGGGTTGAGGGTTGGCTGCGGATGGCTGGTTGTCTGTATTCGCCTGTCCTTTTTTGTTCGGTAGTTACGGAATAATACGAATTATCCGGCGATTTGCTACAGTGGCAGCCGCTCCGGACGGCCTCGACGGGGCGCCAGCGGCGTCGTAAGGCGTTGCTTGCCAGGAGGTTAAAGCGATCCGAGAAAAAGAGCGGATTGCCGGAGATTTGAACGGCAAAAAGGCGCAAAGTCTCCCTCTGATGACGGGTTTCGTGCGCACTGCACGTCGTTTCAACTGCCGATCGGAATCAAGAGTGCCGCAACCGTTGCCTCACGGAAACGGCGGCGCCGAAACCCCGGCGAGAGCGGACACGAGGGCGCCTTTTTGCCCCGACCGGCAGCGGGGCATGCAAGAAAGCCTAACGGACTCCTTGCCGTGGTCGGCCCCCCTTCTCGAATCCGTGGGGGGGCACAAGCCGACCAGATGCCTTCTGACGCGGGAAATGGCAGGTGGCAGTCACCGGGATGACCGCCAGCAATGGTTACGCTGCGGCCATACGGCTCGCGCCGGCTTCGGTGGGTGGATGCCGGCTTCCGCGCCGGGTCGCCGGCATACGGGGTCATGCAGAAGAAAGACAAGTCCCTATATTGCCGGGCCCGCGTGCGGTTCTCGCTCTACGGCATCAGTAATCGTGGAGCAATGTGGCTGAAGACATGCCCCTTCCTAGACGGTCTCGCGATCTTCGCGCGCGGCGGTGTGACGTGTGTCAGACGAACGCGCGCAAGCACCAGAGGATGGGGTTCGGTCAGAAAACCTTCGTTTTTTGACATGGCTAGATCGGCATGCCCCTCTTATGGCTTTTGGACGCGGAGGTGGGGGTGACCGCCGCGCGTTAGCGGGACTACCGTCGTTATCAGAAACGGTGGTTTGGTGAGGCTACGAGGAGACCGGAGACCAGAATGTGGCCCGCGCATGCAGTCGTAGGACGCCGGCGGCCAGGATGCGGGCCACTTCGGAAAGACGCTCGTCAGGTGTTAATGAGGACGGATCGTCGAATGGTCGCATTGGATTTCTCCTTGGGAAGTTGTCCACACCGATCTTCGCTCGGCGGCCGGCGCCATCTGGCATGACACTGGGATTAACAGCGTCTACCTGCTAACCTATCCAAGAAGTCAGGTAAACTAAGCACATGAACGGAGACCAAGTCATGACAAGCAAACTCGTAAACCTCGCGCTCGGCCTGGTACTGGTCGTTTTCGCCCCATCCACCTTCGCGGCTGAAGGCCAGCCGCTGGCCAGTCCCGAAGTTACGGCAGCGATGCAGCCTTATCTGGACAGCTACAAGCTGGCGGGGGTCATTGCCATCATCGCCGACAGGAGCGGCAAGGTTCACTACAGGAATCTGTTGGGCTATGCCGATGTCGAGGCGAAGAAACCGATCAGTGAAGACAACGTCTTCTGGATCGCTTCGATGTCCAAAATGTTCGCCGGGGCATCCATCATGATGCTGGTGGATGAAGGCAAAGTCAGCCTGGATGACCCGGTGACGAAGTTCATCCCGCAGCTCAATAAATGGATGGTGCTTGCGGAAAAGGATGAGGCGCATGTCCTGCTGAAACCTCTGGCTCGCCCGGTGACGATTCGGCATGTGCTCAGCCACACCAGTGGACTGGCCGGCATTTCCGAGCTTCAGCAAGTCACGGGGGCGGACAGCACGCCACTGAAGGCCCGCGCGTCAGCTCCGTCACCGGTCCGCTCCAGTGGCAGCCGGGCGACAAGTACGACTATGGCAATCAGGGGATGAACATCGCTGCGCGCATCGTCGAGATCGTTAGTGCCATGCCTTATGAGGATTTTCTGAAAACGCGCTTCTTCGATCCATTGGGAATGAGAGAAACCACCTTCTGGCCCAGTGAAGCTCAAGTTGCCCGGTTGGCCGGCGCGTATGGTCCCAACAAGGAAAAGAATGGCTACGCACGGGGTGGCCTGGGCTTCTTGACCAAGCCGCTCAGCGACCGGATTCACCGTTTTCCTGAGGCTGGTGGCGGCCTCTTCTCCACCACGCACGACATTTTCCGATATGGCCTGATGCTGGCCAACGACGGCGAACTGGAGGGCAAACGCTACCTTTCGCACGCGGCGATGGAGGAGCTGCGCAAGGAGCAGACTGGAGCGACCAAGGTCAACTACAGTCTGGGGTATCACCTCCGCAACGGCATGTTTGGCCACGATGGTGCCTATGGCACCGATCTGTCGGTCGACCCAAAGACCGGAATGGTGGCCATCTTCATGGTGCAATGCAGCGGCGGTGACCAGTGGGCTGCCCGCGATTTGTTTCTCAAGACGGCCACGCGAATCTTTCCAATAGGAGACAAGCAATGACCTATCGACGGACGAATCTTTGCGCGTTGTTGTGCCTAGCGACCTGGCTTTCATTTCGGAGTAGCGTGATGGCGGCCCCCGAGGCCGCAAAATTCGATACGCAACCGGTGCTGGGGATCTCAAAGGATACGGTGCTCGATCCGAAGAAGACCCACGGCCCGATCGTTATCAAAGCCTCGGACATCAGCATCGATCGGCGCGGGGCATGGGTGATCGGCGCCATCCGGGGTGACCCGAAGGACTACAAGGACGTGGGCGTCTCGGGCAACGGCGTGTCGCATGTGAGGCTGAGGAATCTCAACGTCAAGGGCTGGGACATCGGGCTGAAAGTCGAACACGGCAGCCATTGGCTCGTGGAGAACTGCAACTTTTCCGACAACTTCCACTATCCCGATGCGGGCTGGGGCGAACTCGCCCATCATGGCGGCATGGTCTTGGAGTTTGTCGATCATTCCACGCTCCGCCAGAACAAGGCCAACCGCGTCTGGGATGCCTGCATGCTGGCCAACTCGGATGACAATTTACTGGAGGAGAACGACTTTTCCCATACGTCGAACACCTGCCTGAGCCTCTGGACCGCCTGCCGCAACCGGGTCCTCAAGAATAATCTCAGTTGGGGCATCCGTATCAAGTCTGGCGAAGTCCACGCCCGCGATTCGGCCTGCGTGATGGTACAGGCCGGTTCAGACGACAACTACTTCGCCGACAACGACATCACTCACGGCGGCGATGGCGTGTTCCTCCGTCCGTATGCCGGCTGGACCAGCAGCGGCAACGTGTTCGAGCGGAACGACGCCTCTTTCGCCAACAACAACTGCATCGAGGCCCAGTGCCCGCGAAACACCTATCGCCGCAACAAGGCGAACCACGGCAGCCACGGCATCTGGGTGGGGTTGTCGAACGAGACGGTCGTGGAGGAGAACGAGGCCTGCTACAACGGATTGCCCAGCGGGTTCCACAACGCCCCCTGGGGATTCAAATACGTGCCGAAAGGGCCACAACCGGGCGCCGCCGGCATCATCATGGCCGGCTTTTGCGACCATACGGTCTGCCGCGGCAACAAATGCATCGGCAATAACGGCGTGGGCATCAGCTTCTTCGGCGTAAGCGTCAAAGAATCGCCAGTGCCTTTCGCAGCCCCAAGTCCGCTGCCGGGCCACGGTGCAAGTTACGATAATCGAGACGGGCAAGACTGGCGGCGCGTTGGCGTGGTTCCCAGGATTTCCCGTTGAATCCTATAGAAAGGCCCGGCGGGGCCTTCGAGCCTCTTTCCAGAGACCCTACCAGACCCGCCGGGCCTTGCGGTTTTGCCCTGATCCGGCACTGGCCGGGTCGGGGGCGGGACCTTGTCCTGTTCGGCGGACGTGTTCCAATCTCCGTCGAGCTAGGGAGGCACGGAAGCCCAGGTTGTTGTTGCGGTTCCCAGGCTCGTTGTTGTTGCGGTTCGCCGAACGGCAGTTCCTGGCGTCGTTGTTCCAGCTCCCGCCCCGGTTCACGCGGTTCGAGCCTCCTTCGGACAAGACCCCTCGATGCTTTCAAGGACGCGGTGGCGGAACGTCATGCTTTCCGCCCGCCTCACGAACGCCAACAGCGGCTCGACGTGCCGGGCAACTTCCTCCTCCGTCCAGCGACCGCTCATGTAGTTGTCCTGGTACTGGGCCATCTTGTGGCGGAAGCGGGTCCGGCTTCGGGCGGCCAGTCGGACTCGCCCGGGATACACGCGGTAGCCCAGGAAGGTCATCCCGCGAGAACATGCGTTCAAGCAAACCGGTTTCATCTCCAACTTGAGCGCGCCGCCGAGAAAGTGGGCGATCTCGTTGCCGAGTTGCCGCAGCCGCTGTTTCTGCGAGTCCCACACGACGAAGTCGTCCATGTAACGCACGTAGCGATGGCAGTGCATGGTCTCCTTCAGGTGATGATCGAGGATGGCCAGGTAGTGATTGGCAAAGAACTGGCTGGTGAGGTTCCCGATCGGTACGCCCCGGCCCGGCGACGCCGCGTGGCTGTTAATGACGCCGTCCAAAAGGGCCAGCAGCACGGGGTCCTTAAACCGGCGGCTAAGCAGCCCCTTCAGTACTTCGTGATGGATGCTGTCGAAGTATTTCCGCACGTCCATCTTCAAGTACCAGTCTCCGCGCCGGGAGAAGCAGGCTGCCCGAGCGATGGCTCCGTCCAACCCCTTGCCTCTTCGGCAGGCGTAGCTGTCGTGGATCTGGTACGACTCGAAGTGAGGCTCCACGACGTTGATGATCGCGTGCTGCGCCACGCGGTCGCGGAAGGGGGCGACGCAGATCATTCGCTCCTTCGGGTCGTAGACCTTGAACGTCCGGTAGGGTGCCCAGGCCACGGAGGCGGAGAACAGTTTCTCGCGCAGGATACGCAGCCGCGCATCCAGATCGGCACGAAAGCGAAGGACCTCCGCCTTCGCCCGCTTGCCTCGGGAGGCTTTCCAAAACGCCAGCCGCAGGTTGTCGGCATTGGCGATGCGTTCGATAAGCTCACCCGCCCGTTTCATCTTTGTGCCCAATCCCTACTCGGACCACCGCGAGGAAAGCCTCCCCGTACTTTTCGGCCTTGGCGTCCCCAAACCCGTTGATCGTCTTCAATTCGGCTATCGTGGCGGCGCGGTTCTTGGCCATCTCGGCCAGGTGTTCGTTGGTGCAGACGGCGTATACCGGGATCGCTTCCTTCGCAGCCAACTCCTTGCGGGCCTCCCGCAAGCGGACGAACACCCCAAAATCGTCCGCCGAGAGGATCTCTTTGTAGTCCACACGCGCAGGCCCCCGCTTTTCCCTCCGGTAATGGGCCGCTCAATAAATACTCCACGCAGAAGCACCAGCAGGGCGTGTCGCCGTTCTCGACCAACTCCTTCTGCACGGAGACGGCGCGATTGGACCGCAGGAACCGGTTCAATTCCTCCTCCGCTCCCGTATCCCCCGTCGCCGGGATCGTAAATAACTTAAACTGCATTTCGCACTTTGCTCAGGTGAACAATACGCCGACCAAACTTCGCCAGGGCTTCGCCCTGGACCGAGGAACACCTTGTTCTGCACGGTTCACTCACTCCGCCTGTGCTTGCCCGGCTACGGCCCGGCTGCGCTTCGGGCCTACGCTCGGACTACGCAACCGGCTTCGCTCGCTCTCCTTACTTGTCCGCCGGAACTTGGGAGGCACGGAAGCCCAGGTAGATGATGCG
>CAVRDP010000029.1:0-152508 GCA_963719885.1 uncultured Planctomycetia bacterium
CTGCCAAGCGTTTCCGTGCATGTCGTAGAGCCCGAAGGCGTTGGGCTTGAACTTTCCTACGGGCGACGTGAACACGTAGCCGTCGCTGGCCTTGATTGTCCCCTTCCAGTCCGGGAACTTCGCCTTGGCCGTTGCGTCGGCCACGTTCGCCACCTTAGCCAGTGTCTCGGGATCGTCGCCGCTATAGTAGCGGGTTGTCGTCCCAGCCCGGCAGGCGTATTCCCACTCGGCCTCCGTAGGCAGTCGGTAGGTCTTGCCTTCTTTTTTGCTGAGCCATTTGCAGAAGGCCACTGCGTCGTTCCAGCTTACGTTGACCACCGGGTGCTCGTCGGTCTGCTCGAAACCGCGTTCCGCCACGAATAATCCTTGTTGAAATCGAACGTCTTCTTCTCGGCGTCCCATCCATAGGCCCCCGGATTGTCGCCCTTCTCCGCGTCCGTCTTGTAAGCCGAATCCTTGACGAACTGGCGGAACTGGCCCCGCGTCACATGATATGTGCCCAGGTAGAATGGCTTGGTAATCCGCACCCGGTGCTGCGGATGCTCGTCCTTCAAGAAATCCGCCGTGAGAAAATCCATGCCGTAGTTCTTCTTGAAGAAGGCAGCCGTTTCCTCCGCCGACTCACCGCTGCCCATCTTGAACTCGCCCGCCGGGATGAGAACGAGTTCCATCTTCACCCCACCGCCCAAGTCTACCGCAACCTTCTTTGGCGGCTCTTTCGGCTCGCTGAAAGCGGTCCCCGCCATTGCGAAAAGCACGATGCACCCAATCAGGACGTTTCTCATAACGTGTCCTCCCATGAGAGATTTTACTGGCCTGGCGATGCTCGCGCCGAACCACGATGGCGAATGGACCCTGCCGAATGGTAGGAATCTTGAGCAAACGCAACTCGCCCTGATTTTATCGCGGACGCCGGACACTGGGAAGAGTCCCTGGAAAAGCCGCCTATTGGGCGGCGGCAAGCCGACGTGCGGCCCGCTTCCGGCGACGACGGGCCTGGGCTTCACGGGATTCTTCTTCCCGCTGTTCCAGGCAATGTTCGGGATGAGCGGCCAGCCAGCGATCTGGCAGCAGAGCTTCCAAGGCGGCGGTGTCGCCAGGGGCAATGGCTGCAATCCGACGCAGCACGTCGGTCAGATAGGGCCACACGTCCACACAGTTTCGCCGGGCACTTTGCACCAGGGTGTAGAGCGTTGCCGCCGTCTTGCCGCCGTGCTCGCTTCCGAAAAACAGGTAGTTCTTGCGACCGATGGCGACAGGTCGCAGAAGCCGCTCAATCACATTATTGTCTATTGGAATGTTCCCGTCGCTGGTATACCGCACGAAGGCATCCCAACGGTTCAGCACGTAGTCGATCGCCTCGGCCAGTTTCGCCGTGGGCCGCAACGTGGGCCGCACTTCATCGAAGCGGGCCTTCATCTTCGCCAGGATCGGCAACGCTTCCGCCTGGCGTAATGCGCGGCGATCCTCCGGCGACATCTCCTTCGCACGGTCTTCGATGTCGTAAAGCTGCTGCGTCCAGATCATGGCCTCGTGGACCAGCGGGTGGCTGGTCGCCGGAATCGCTTCCTCGAAGCCCCGCCGACCGTGCGCCCAACACGCCACGTCCACAAGGCGACCTGCCGCCTCGCGCAAGCGAAGTGTAGACGATGTAGCCGTCCGTTTGAAGATAACCACGATAATCGGCCAAGACTTCCCTTGGCCCATCGCGACTGCGGCTGGGTCGGAAATCGTAGAATACAAACCGATGGTCAGCATCCCCGGCGTAACCGCTGAGGTATCCCGTGATCGCCTTGCCGTTGCCCGGCTTGAGCATCTTCACCTCCGTTTCGTCGGCGTTGATGACGATGCTGGCAAGCACGCGCTGATGGATCAACCGTTCCAAAGGCCGCAAAGCCTGGGCCGTCCGACTCAACAGCCCGCAGAGCAGTGCCCGCGACAGCCATCGTTTCAGTGGACCCAGCAGCAGTTCCTGCTGCCGATAGACCGGCAAGTGGTGCAGGAATTTCCAGGTCACCAGCGAAGCCAGGATGCTCGGCCCGAAGGGGCTTTTCTCCACGGCCTGCGGCGGCCTCTCTGTGGTCTGCATCTGCGAGCCGTCGTGGCAGTGGGAACAACCGTAGGTGTACCGCACCTCTTCGACCACATATATCTTTGCCTCTTCGATCTCCGCCCGCTTCGTGATGTGGGTGTGAATGATGACCCGCTCGGCCCCACAGCAACCGCAAGGCAATTCCTCCGGTGGCAACGGATACTTGGTCTGCCGGTGTTCCCAGAACTGCGGGAACTCGATCCTCGGTCGTCGTGGCTTTCGCTTGGCCCGAGGCAGCGGCGAGTCCGCATTGGTGTCTGGCTGAGTGGTCTCCTGTTTGGTATCCAGTCCCTCGACGGCTTCGGGCACGAAGAGCAACGTCTGGTCGGGCGAGGGAGCGTACCGCTCGCGGCGTTGGCCGAACATCGCCCGCTTGAAGAATCGCAGTTGCTCAGCGGCCTTCGCCAGTTGCTCCTGGTATGTGGCAGCCATCTCTTGTTGCTGCGCAATGACCGTCGCCTGATGTGCGATGGTCTCCTGCTGCTGGGCGATGACGGCCTGCTGATCCGCAGTTGTCTGCTCCAGATCACGAATCCGTTGCTGGCAGGTCGCCAGTTGATCGGCAAGAGATGGACATCCTTCTTCCATGCACAGTGATACGCTGGACACAGCGATTTGGTTCTGTCGGTATCAAAATTTTTTTCGGGGTGGCGTCATGCACGACGCCATCGCGGACGACGCCGCACACTCGCCAAGTCGATGCCTTCCAAGATCAGCGTCAGATCGCTCACTCGCATCTCGATTCCGGCAGGCGAAGTCGATCCGTCCTCACACACAGTCCTCGCAGCCTTCGGTACTTCAAAGGTTCCGCCTTCCAATCGCTTGTACCAAATGACGAGGCCGTCGCCCGCAAACCACAACACCTTCACGCGGTCGCCACGGCGGTTGAAAAAGAGAAACAGATCGCCCGACTCTACCTGCTGGCCCAATTCTCGCTCCACGACTCCAACCAGTCCCTCGAACGACTTTCGCATATCGGTTGCGCCGGTCTTGGCGAACACCCGCAGGGACGAAGGCAATGTCAGCATGGTCGTGTCCTTCGTGTTGCCGGGGCCGCCGAAAGAGCAGCCACCACCGCACCGATCGTCTGAGCGTCACAGCCTTGAACCCGCAGCACGACGCCGCCGGGCCACTGGACTTCCAGCCTTCCCATGTCGGCCTTGGGGTCACTGACGATCTGCACGGGAACCAGGGCCTGGTTCGCCGATCCCCGTTCGATTCCGCACCGGGATCGCCGCAGCCGCCGTTTCCAGGCATGAAACGAGGCTGGAGCCAGCCCCTCGCTGGAGCAGAACCCCAGAATGCTCTCCCCACTCGCCTGCTGACGCCCAATAACTTCCCGCCAATACCGCCGCCGATCTGCACTCCTGGCCTTCGCCATCGCTTGGTCCTCTGAATGTCGCTGGATGAATCGTACCCACGCATTCAGCCTACCACGGGCCGCAAGGCTGTCGATTTATTGACGTTTACGCCATCGTCACCCACGACCTCCGTCGGGGCGGGGAGGCTTCGGGCAGATTCTTGTCCAATCCGACTACTTTCTCCACGACGTCAGTACCTAGACGAGTGTCTACGACGTAAGTTCCCGCCGGGAGATTGAGACCTTCCATTGCAAAAAGCTCGTCCGGGTAAACATTAGAGGTCTGGCCGGGGTTTAGACGGGAAAGCGTCCCCGCGTAACGGTGGGGGTCTGATTGGTTTCCCGCGAGGCCCGAATCGACAAATTGAAGGAACTCGGTCTTGGTGTGGATAAGTCGGACTTTTCCTTCGATGCCTGGCAGGAGACGCTCCACGTCGCATCGCACCTTCTCCTGCGCATTGTCGAAGGCAACGACCCGCTTCACCATGACTAGGTTATCCTCATCCAAGACCTCGAATTCAACAATTCCGCAGCGCAGTCTCTCGATATGGCTCCGCATTCCCGCCAGAATCGTCGACGCCAATTCATCGTCCGACGCCGGCGAGGCGATTGCGCAAGCACCGCCGGCTAAAACCATTGCGAGAGCGTACAACAGAGACCTCCGGATGACCGACGTATCGCCCGAGTCGGATTTGCCGCGAACAGCCTTCCCTCCATTATTTATTGATGCGATCATTGCATTCTACGGCGGACGACTACGGTCGCAATGACTACGAGTAACAGCACTGTGCCAGCGATAATCGCCATCGTCATCCACGACGTTCGCCGGGGCGGGGAAGCTTCGGGCAGATCCTTATCCAACCCGACTACCTTCTCCACGATCGGAGTGCCTAGGCGGGTGTCTACGATGTAAGTCCCCACGGGGAGCTTGAGACCCTCCATCGTAAAGAGTTCGTCCGCAACCTTCTTGTTCACGCTCTTCCAATCGAATCGCATCTTCTCAACGCGCCTAACGCCGCCTGTCCCGTCAAAATAAGTTGCGGTACTCTGCAAAGGGACAACAAAATCGTCCACTCGCCCCCACAACGTCTCAAAGCGTTGCACCACAACCGGATCGCGCGGATCGACCAGAGGGATTACCTGAAACTCGATGCGAATCGGCACGTAATCATTCGCGGTGTCGATCCACACGGCCCACCGTTCCGGACGATGATAGGACGGTATTGATGAGTCATAAACCAACAACGCAATGTCTTTCTCCATCGCCAACGTGAGCGGTTTTGATCCTTCAAGGTCCTTGAGCATCCGCTTGCCACTGCTAAGTCCACCGTTCTTCAATCCACCATAACTGAGGAAACCAACTGAAGAGATGTCGATGGGATTGCCATTTTCCACCTTCGAGGTCTCACCGGGGTTAAGGCGGGAAACTGATCCCGCATACGTGTGAGGATCCGTCGGACTTTCCGGGCAGTTTGCACTGCCAAATTGAAGAAATTCGGTCTTGGTATGAATCACCCGGACTTCTTCTTTTTCCGGCAAGAGGTTCTCGGTGTCGCATCGCACCTTCTCCTGCGCGTTGTCGAAAGCGACGAATCGCTTCACGGAGACTTTTTCATCTCCGTAGCGCAAATCGAATTCAACGATTCCGGACCGCAGACTCTCCATGTGATGCCGAATACCCGCCAGAATCGTCGACGCCAATTCATCGTCCGACGCCGGCGAGGCGATTGCGCAAGCGCAACCAGCGAAAATTATTGCAAGACAGTACAATAGAGAGAAAAACAAAACAGAAAATTGCATGTCAATACCCGATGCGTTCTTGTTGAGCAAATACCATGAAAAGGCCCGCGAGCGGGCAACCCGCTCCACGCGCCGGCACTTAATCACTGACCCGCCTGAAACCTTAATGATACTTACACTTGCCGTCATTATTCGGGATCGTCGCGTTAACCTTAACCGGCTGACCGTTAAAAAGCGGCCTGGCCGTCTGGCAATGCCAAGGGCTGTTTCTGTCGTCCCTGTCGCAGTTGCCGTCACATCGATATATTACCGCGCACCTAAACTTGCGATCCATTGTGTTGTTTGAAAGGATCACTGTGCCAGAGTCTCCATCTTGAGGCCTTTTTTTTGCAAGCGGCGGATTGGCAGTCGACGTGACTATCCCGGTGCGGGCTTGGCATATTGGAACAATTCCGCGCGCCGGAAGAAGCCCACCGCGCTCGTCGAGGCACCACTTCGGTCCGCCTTTCTGATAACACGAGGGGTCACCTCTCGTAGGGCAAGGCTGCGTGCCATCTACCCAACAGAGCGCAGACGCGATCCCGCCACGAGTGGCATCCTTCATGGGTTCTTCCAAGTCCTTCACCGATGCGCACTCGCGCAAGCAGGAACATTCCGCAGACCACCGCGAACACAACCGATCCGATTTTTCCGATCCGCCACTTCATTTCGATTTCTCCAAATCTAGAGGCAAGGTTGATCCCTTGGCCAATCCGCGCAACATCCGCGGTCCAAGGGGGGTTAGAGCAATAGCAGTCAAGGCCAGGGCACACGCAAGCATTATAGCAATCGGTGCGAAATGCGATTCTCGTATTCCGATCGCCGCGTCGATATCCTCGATTGGCTTGGAATCGGTGAGGATTACGATGCCGGTGCTTTCTTCCTGGAAATCGGCCCACGACTCGCGACGGGTCCCAAAGAGGCCGTCCCAAACCACGGCCTCCGTGGACGTGCTTTCCGGCAAGACAACGACAAAATGCCCGCCAGCGCGATTGTCGTTGTCTTGCCGTCCGCGGAGATGCATGATCAGCAGCCGCGGCGCGGAAAAACTCCCCACGTTCTTCAATTGAATCGACCGGGTGTAAACGCCGCGTGAATCGAGCGCCTTTTGGATTTGGCGGACCGAACTCCCGTTGGCAAAGTCGGGCCATTGCATCTCGCGGACCAAGGAATCGAGGCCAACCTCCACACCGTAATGCTTGAGGACGAACTGGACGCAGCGCGGGCCACAGACTAGCTCATTGAGGTTCCCCAGGCGGGTCGATGCGGGCGGTTCAGCGCAAAGGCCATCGAGACAAACTGCCTGGATGAGCACCAGGGACAAGGCGAATCGGGGCAGTTCTCGGACGATCAATCGAAACATCAATGCACCCCCGCCTTGGAAGCCTTTTCTTTGCCCGGCGACTTTCCATGAATCACGGCGTCTCGGAACGAGCCCCGAACGGGAATCGAGAGCCTTCGCGATTTTCCAAAATCGACGGCCAAATCGCCATTCAGGGTGTCGCCGCTGGTTTGGATTGTACATTCCAGCAAGAGCGCGGCCGCGTCTTCTGGGTCTTTCCGCCAGCGAAGCAACATGGGTACGTTCGCGATCCTCGCTGTAATATCACCGAGTGCGGGAACCTCGAACCGGTCCCTAAAGGTAAATCGCAGCACCCGTTGCAGTTTATTCCCGCGATCGGCGATCCCGCAAAACACCGTTGACGGCTCTACCGAGACTGCGGGGGTTCGAAACGCGCGGACCACGAGATTCGCTTTGAGACGTTCATTCCCCTTGGGGTGAAAGCCGACGGTCGCCACGTTCCAGCCTTCCGATAAGCGGCCGCCATCGATTTTCACGGCCACGTTCCAAAGCTGAAGGGGTGCGTCACCCTCGCGCAGATTAGCGGCACTGGAATTCTTGCGCATATCGACATCGACCCACCCGGCCGTATTATCCACGGCTAGGTCGGCCCATTTGTCCTTCGAGAAATTGGAAACCTTGACGAATTGCTCCTCACGGGTCCCCGCACGAACCGGATTGAGGACAATAAGCTCCCGCGAACAGGAAAGCGGATGATGTACCGTTGCGGAGACTCCCAGGCGAACCAGGGGCGCCGAGGCCTCCTCGAACTCCAGCAATACGGCCTGCTTGAACCTTCCCTCCCCGTCGCCCACGGTGAATTTAACCACGATCTCCTCCGTTGCGCCAGGGGCGATCGACTTGCTGGACATCGAGGAGACGACGCAAGAACACGACACGTGGGCCTCCTTGGCGGTCCACGGAACATTGCTTGTATTGGTTATCTTGAAGCAATGCTCGTTGCTGGAATCGACTGGAACCTGTCCGAAGTTGTATTCCTCTTCAACGACCTTTTGGTCGTCGTTGCGCGGTTTCTCCGCGGCAGGAGCGGCGCCGCCAGCACCGGCCTTTCCGTACCCCTGCTCGTTCCCGCAACCGGACAAGACGGACAGCATCAATGCAATTCCCAACACAAGGATCGAGGCCGGAAGATGCGACATGCGATCAATACTCCACCTTTGCCACCAAAGCGCCATTGAGAACGACTTCCAACGGCGTCTTCAGGAACCAATCGTTTTCCTCGCTCAAGCGTCCGGAGAGGCACGATTTGCCGACCGGGACCGGCGGCAGTCGATTAGCCCCATCGGTCGGCACGTCGATCACTGCCACCTTCGTTCCTTCACCGCGGCGGGCGAGGTCATCGCTAAGCCGTTCGTACTTGGAAAGGGCGTTCCGACACTTGGGGCAGTCGCAATGATAGAGCAATACTGCGCCACCGCCCCTTTTTCAGTTCGTCGCCGACATCGATATAGTCAAGAAGTGGAAACCTCTTGCCGATCCAGGCTTTGGGTTCAACGACCACGATCCGGCCGGCGCCGAGAATTTTGCCGCCAGCGGAGAGCGCAGCCGCGTGCGCCGTGTTCATCAGCATTGCGGCGGGCACGCCTAACACCAGCCATGCCGAAAGCACGACTGCGGCCCGGACGAACGGTTTCTTGCCATTGGAGCGTAGCGATCCGTCGCAGTCTATCGTCTCGCCCCGCGGGAAAAAGAAGTGACGGCGGCCATGCAAGAGGGGTCGCCAGCGGAAGAGCGCGAGGAGAACCGCAACGTCGAGGATTGTCGTAAACCACGGATTGACCGGCACGCGGCCGAAGCAGCCGCAGGACGCCGCGCCCGACACGACCTTGCAAAACGAGACGCAGGCAAACGCAAAGAAACATGCCAGTGCGCCGAGCCAGGTCAAATGCGGCAGGAGGCCGGAGAGAAGCCACAGGCCGAAAAGCAACTCGAACTCCACCACTGCGATGAGGAACCAACGGGATTCCATGAGGCCGGTTCCGAACACAGGCTGGCTCATCAACTGATGGGCCTTCAGCCCCGCCGCGACAAGGAGCAGCACGGCCAGGGCGACCCGCAGGGCGTCATAGCCGCGGAGGAATGTATTCATTTCCATGGTGCAATCCTTCGCCTCCAGGCGACGCCGATGCGCAGCGCCAGGGCCGCTGCCAGGAGCGCCAGCGTTCCCGGCTCAGGCACCGCGGCAATATGCTGGGTGTTCGCGGAGGGAACCGCTGGCGCCGCGGCCACCGAGGGATCGAAAATGAACGTCCCACCCGCACCCACGGTCAAGCTCGACCCGTCGGGCAAGGCGCCGCAGTTGTTAACGATCAACGTGCCGGACTCGACCACCGTACCGCCACTGTAGGTGTTGTCCGTGCCGCTGAGAAGCAGCGTTCCGTCGCCCGTGATCGCTAGCCCGCCGCTGCCGCTGATCGCTCCCGAAAGCTGAGCATCTTCGGTTGCTGTTCCAGAGCCCGCAGTCACCTGGACGGTCTGCGGCCCATTGCCCAGATCGAGCAGATTGATCGGGTTTTGAAAATCGAGCGTCGAATCGGCCGCCCACGTGCCTAACAAGAGAGGCGCTTGGTCGGGGAGAGAACTGCTGCTGCCCCAAGTCAAGGTGGCCGAATTGCCGCCGAGGTTCACGATGCGATTGGCCCCGATCGCAGCGAAACCGCCGCCGTCGGCGGTGAATTGTACCTGCCCTGGGCCTGTTCCCAGGCTACGCGTGAAATCGCCAGCATTCAACTCAATCATGCCTGAGTCAAGCGTCAGGTTGCTGCCGGTTGTCGTCGCCCCGGTGCCTCCCGGCAAGGCCGCGGAGTTGCTCAGCCGCAGGATCGTGTAGCCGGTGATGATCGTCGGCCCGGTATAGGTGTTGCTGGCCGTGAGTTCCAACGCCCCTGCGCCGGTGACCGTAAGCCCGCCACTGCCACTGATGACGCCGGACATCTTCGCATTGACGGCCGCTGTGCCTGCGCCGGCGGTTACCCAAACGGTATGTGGCCCATTACCAAGGTCGAGCAGATTGATCGGGTTTTGAAAATCGAGCGTGGAATCGGCCGCCCGCGTGCCTAACAAGAGCGGGGCCTGGTCGGGGAGAGAACTGCTGCTACCCCAGGTCAACGTGGCCGAATTACCGCCGATGTTTACAATGCGGTTTCCACCCACCGCCGAGAAACCGCCGCCGTTAGATGTAAACTGGACTTGTCCCGGACCTGTTCCAAGACTACGGGTGAAATCGCCGGCATTCAGTTCCACCACGCCGCCGTCAAGTGTCAGGTTGCTGCCCGTTGATGTCGTGGCAGTGCCGCCAGGCAAGGCCGCAGAGTTGCTGAGCCGCAGGACGCTGAAGCCGGAGACGGTCGTCGGTCCGGTATACATATTGCTGGCCGTCAACTCCAAGCATCCGTTGCCTGCGACCATCAGCCCGCCGCTGCCGCTCAGCGTGCCACTCAGCCTGGCATCCACGGTTGCAGTGCCTGAGCCGGCAGTCACCTGGACCGTTTGTGGCCCATTGCCCAGATCGAGCAGATTGATCGGGTTCTGAAAATCGACCGTCGAATCGGCTCCGTGCGTGCCCAACAGGAGGGGGGCTTGGTCGGGGAGAAAACTGCTGCTGCTGGCACCCCAGGTCAAGGTGGCGGAATTGCCGCCCAGGTTCACAATACGGTTTCCGCCCACGGCCGAGAACCCGCCTCCATTGGTTGTAGAAAACTGTACCTGCCCTTGACCAGTTCCCACACTACGGGTGAAATCTCCGGCATTCAGTTCTACAACACCGCCGTCGAACGCAAGGTTGCTGCCCGTTGACGCGGCTGCGATGCCGCCGGGCAAGGCCGCGGAGTTGCTCAGCCGCAGGGTGCTGTAGCCGGAGACGATCGTCGGCCCGGTATAGAAGTTGCTGGCAGTCAATTCCAACGTTCCGTCGCCCGTGATCGTAAGCCCACCGCTGCCGCTGATGACACCCGAGATCCTGGCATCCACGGTTGCAGTTCCAGAGCCCGCAGTCACCTGAACGGTTTGCGGCCCATTACCCATATCGAGGAGGTTGATCGGGTTTTGAAAATCGAGAATCGAATCGGCCGCGCGCGTGCCTAACAAGAGCGGGGCTTGGTCGGGGAGAGAACTGCTGCTGCCCCAGGTCAACGTTGCCGAATTGCCGCCGAGGTTCACAATGCGGTTCGCGCCGACGGCTGAGAAACCGCCACCGAATGCCGTGAATTGCACTTGGCCCGAACCGCTGCCCAGGCTGCGGGTGAAGTCCCCGGCATTCAGTTCTACAACGCCGCCATCGAGCACAAGATTGCTGCCCGTTGACGCGGCTGTGGTGCCGCCTGGTAAGGCTCCAGAATTACTCAGGCGCAGGACGCCGCCGGAGACGGTCGTCGGTCCTGTATACGTGTTGCTCGCCGTCAATTCCAACGTGCCGGTGCTGTAGGGAGACACCGTCAGCCCGCCGCCGCCGCTCAGCGTTCCACTCAGCCTGCCGTCTACGGCAGCAGTTCCAGAGCCGGCGGTGACTTGGACGGTCTGCGGCCCACTACTCGCGAGAATCTGGATCGGGTTTTGAAAATCGACCATCGAGTCCGCCGATGACGTTCCGAGCATCAATGGCGCCCTGGTCTTGCAGAAAGCTGCCGCTACCGCCCCAAGTCAATGTTGCCGAATTGCTGAAGTTCACCACCCGGTTTGCCCCGACGGCCGAGAAACCGCCGCCATTCGACGTAAATTGCACCTGGCCTGGTCCAGTGCCCAGGCTGCCGAGGAAGTCTCCGGCGTTCAATTCGACAACTCCTCCGTCGAGAGTCAGATTGCTTCCGCTGGGCAAGGCCGCGGAGTTGCTCAGCCGTAGGATTGTGCCGGAGACGGTCGTCGGCCCGGTATAAGTGTTGCTCGCGGTCAATTCCAAATTGCCGCCGCCGGTTATCGTCAGGCCGCCGCTGCCGCTGAGGACGCCTGAGAGCCGAGCATTAACGGCCGCAGTGCCGGAGCCGGCGGTGACTTCGACCATTTGCGGCCCGCTACCCGCCAGGATCTGGATCGGGTTTTGAAAATCGACCATCGAATCGGCCGACTGCGTTCCGAGCATCAATGGCGTCTCGGTCTTGTAGAAAGCTGCCGCTGCCGCCCCAGGTTAGCGTTGCCGAATTGCTGAAGTTCACCACGCGGTTTGCCCCGACGGCCGAGAAACCCCCGCCGTTCGACGTAAATTGCACCTGGCCTGGTCCAGTGCCGAGGCTGCCGAGGAAGTCTCCGGCGTTCAATTCGACAACTCCTCCGTCGACAGTCAGATTGCTTCCGCTGGGCAGGGCTGCGGAGTTGCTCAGCCGTAGGATGGCGCCGGAGACGGTGGTCGGCCCGGAATAGGTGTTCGCGGCGGTCAACTCGAGCGAACCGCCGCCATTGACCACCAGCCCGGCGGTGCCGCCGCCCGTGAGGACCGAGCCGATCGAGGCATTGGTGTTGACCGTGATCGTGGGCGCAGCGCCGCCCAGCGCGATCGGGCCGCCGGTGATCGTGTAGGTCGACCCGTCGGGGGTGTTGAGGATCATCGCACCCACGCCGACTCCGCTGTTATCCACCGTCAACGTGCCGGCCGTGCCGCTGACGCCGCCGAATGCGGCCGTGTCGGTGCCGCCTGTGGGCCAGGAGACATCGGTGCTGCCATTCCACCAGTTTGCGTAAGACGTGCTCGTGCTCCAGATGCCGCTGCCGTCCTGGGGCGCGGCCGTGCCCCCGCTCACGTCCCAGGTATAGGTGTCTGCGGCGGCGGGCCGCGCGAGGAGAAGCAAGAGGGCTAGCGCCGCAAGGATAAACCGACCGGCCGCCGCGCTGATAGTCCCGCGCTGGATGTTTCGATATCCCCTGCTCGCTTTCATGTTTTTCCTTTCCGTTTTCGCTGGTCCGTTTCCTGAGCCGCTTGCTTGGAGTTTACATCTTCTCAAAAATCCCGTCCTCCGAAGATCCTCCGAAGATCTAACGAAATTAGCTCATTTAACCAATTCCCAACAAACGCCCTCTCCGGTCCCGTCACAGAAGAAGCGAACGAGAAACAGTACCTGCCCGTGGTTCAAATCAAAGACTGCGTCGTTCAGTTTGTGTTGCGGGTCGAGGTCCGAAAGGACTCCGAGCGGAAACTCGACCCGTGGCGGCCAGCCCGCGTCTTGAAAGGATTGCAGAACACCGACCTGACTGCGTGCTGAGCGCTCGAAGTGCCGGAGCGGGAACGGACCGAGGAAAAACGTGCGGAGCAGCCGGTCGTAACGGGGCGTTGCCGGCGGCATGCCATGGCGACAGGGCTTCCCGTCCAGCGCGTCGCAGTCGGGATCCTTTTTTACCAAAGCGCTCGTCTTCGGACGAAAAGCGAGCAATTCCCGAATGGTCGGCCCCCTTCCGCGCCTTGTGACGCCCTCAGGAAGCACGATTTCGCCCTTTGCGCCGCACATTCGCTCAATAATGCCGTACGAACACAGGCCGTCCACTCGCCACTCGCATGGTCGGACGGTGATTAGACTTTGACGCGACATAAGGAACTCCTTATGGACGGAAGACTCAATGCGCAAACAGGGTAAATCCGGTCGGCCGTCAGTTTCTTGGTTCTTTCCATGTTCTTTTTGACCTCTGTTGCCTCAGCCGCGATTGAGCCCAAGAGCCGGGCATTTCGCCGGCGATAATTTCCGTCGGCCTCGGTTTCTTGCGTCTCGTTTCCAAGAAAAAAACGGAGCGTCGGAAACCAAGACCGCCCTCGACACCCCCACCACAGGGGCACAGAACAGCAGCACCTGGCGCCGACGCCCCTTTCGGGGCGTGGGGCCAAGTACCGCCTGTTCTGTTCAAGGACCCGGAGGTTCAGGTGGTGGTTTTGTCGAAGGACAGATACTTGACGTTCACGCTTCGATCAGTTATGTGGAAATGGCCGTCCAGCGGCCGATCTTATCTCTTCATTCACTCTCCAGTGTGGTCAATAAAATTGTCCGGCGGCCCCGACTTTCTTACGTCGGAACCAGCCTTCACTGTACCCCAAGACTGCTGTTTTGCAAGTCTCCATGCGAAAATCGTGCAACTGCATCCCCGATCAACGCCGGCGAGTTCGCTAAGAAACTATCTCAAAAGCCGTAGGGTGGGCCGAGTGAAACGAGTCCCACCAAGCGAAATGGGAAAAGACGGTGGGACTCGTTTCACTCGGCCCACCCTACGCCGCCTTTTTCCGCCTTTTGAGATAGTTTCTAAGTGGTCTATTGCACAAATGACGCGAAAACGCTGAGCGCAGTTCCGATTTTTGCCAATTTTTTCGATGGCAAGAAATCGGCGAATTGCTCGGGGAAAGTGCGCCCGGCCGGGTTACGCGTGATTGTGTTATCCAGACATCTGGAATTCTGAACTATACAAGACCGCCGCCTTAAACGTACTAATTAGGTGGAGAATTGGGCCGACGACGACGCAGACAGAGCGGGGAGGAGGGAGCAGAAAGGGAGAAAGGGAGCAGAGGACAGTACACAGTACCGATGTCCCATTTTGAGGAATTGGATGACCGCCACACCCGGCATTGCCCAAAGGACGCGAATTCTTGCTACCGTCCAACTGCCATATACGTCACACCCCAAGGAGTTGGAAACCATGTTTTTTCCGCATTTTCTTGAGGAGAAGAAATGGCCGTGCCGCTCCTGTGGCTTGAGCATAATATACTATTTGTGGAAAAAAACAGGCGAAAAATCAGAAATCAATCGTTTTTGGCAAAGTTGGCAAGAGCCCCCGTCGGGAGAAGAATGAAGGATGAAGGAAAGGACTTCGATTTTGGACCATATCGTGGTGGACCGTGCAGGAGGCTTCCACCCGGTCTAAACCCTGCCGGGAAAAGCACTTGCGACAATTCTACCGGACCGGAGGAGACAGCGGAAGCTATTTTAGTCGAGTTTCGGTAATACATTTGGATAATTACGACAGCCGTTATCATCGTAGGGGTGTTTTAACCGTAATATTTATCGTTGGACCGCTTAATCATAAGGGGCTAGAGAGCATCGCGTTTCTCGGCCGAAAACGATGATTCCTGAAAAATAATTTTCGCGGCATGGCGAAAGCGGACCGGCACGTTGTGGACCAGGAAAATCGCATACTTTGGTTCGGCGATCATCTTTTCTCTGTCCAAAGGAGGTATTGCGATCCTCGTCGCTCAGAAAAATGTCCGCAAAGTACAGGAAACCACGAACAACCCGGAGCACCGGGTGCCCCGGAAACAGACGAAAAGGAAAGGACTGCGATCTTGGACCACATCGTGGTGGACCGCAGGGGAGGCATCCACCGCAGTTAAGCGCTGCATAGTAAAGCACTTACGGATATTTTTCCGAACCGCGAAGATTGTCCGGCCACGATCGATTCGCTCTTTGACAATTTGAAACGGCCCCGGCGTAGCGAGCCGGGGCAATCAGGGGGCGTCGGAACGCGCCCCCTCGCGTATTGTGCGCCGAATGCACAAATCCCGGGGAGTCCCTGCGCAAAGGCCGTCTGCAACTTTTTCTCGATTATTTGCTTGGCGCATTGCCCCCTGCGTTGGGGATCAAGTCTCGATTTTCGGCCAAAACCTACGCCGACAACCCGGCGGCGGCGGTCCATGACTTTGCGCGGCCAAGAACGCCGTTTAACGCGATTTTGCCGCTGTTTTTCAGGAAAAATTCCGCGCGGGCGAGGCGAATTCGGACCGCACCGTGATGGACCAAGATTTTTCCCTTGAACGCGCACGTTCTCTAGATTTTGGACTCGCGGTGAAACTCGATTTTTCCACCCACCGTAAGCTGGCTCGTCTGGTCGGCGAAATCCGCCGCGACGGTCAAGACCTGCAACGAATTGGCCGGGACCGCCAGCCCGGAGTCGGTCAAGCCGCTGGTCGGGCTGAGATAATAAATCTCGTGCAGTCCGCTGGAGGGCGTCGTGGGCTGCGACATGATGCGGAAGAGAAAGGCCGGATTGCCGGTCGTCGTATCGTCGCCGCTGACATCCAAGTAGGGCGTAAAGCCGCCCGACGGGATACTGTTATACTGGAAGCCGAGCGTGAAGTTCTGATTGGCCGCAATCGTGGCCTGATTGGCCGTGGAAAATGGCATGACGACCGTGGAGCGGTAGGGACCGAGTTGCAGGCCGTTGCTGGAAGACAATGGGTCCAACACGATCTGGATCCCGCCGGGGCTGGTGGCCGATGTTTCCCACGGCTGGCCGATCACCGGGGTCACCGGCACGCTTCCCAGCGGGTCGGCCGCGAAGTTGTCGGAATAGATCGTCGTGATTTGGGCCAGCCCGCACTGCGGGCCCAACAACAGAAAGACGAGGGCAAGGACGGCAAGACCCAATCTGGGCTTCATCGCACACCTCCGCTGAAAGAAACGTACGAGCAAAACACGCCGGTTCTGCTCCGTGCCTTACGTTGCCACCGCGAATCGAACCTTCAGAGCGTACTCACCGGCGTGGGGTACTCGGTGGATGCAACAGGCTACCAGTATACTCGGAAAGTGCCATTTTGCAAGCCTTCGTGCGACGATTATCTGCCGGGGAAGCGGGGAGCAGGGAGCGGGGAGCGGGGAGCAGGGGTGGCATGCCTAAGCACACCGGGGTACCCGGTACTCCGGGTCGGTGCGCAGGCATGTTGTGGGAGCGGGGAGCGGGGAACAGGGAGCGGGGAGCACCGGCGTAGGCGGAGCGTCAGTCCGTGGTTTTTTTGGCGTTCTCAAGCGCCCCTGGAACTTGCCCAGGGCTCGTTATTTCTAACAGTTTCCTAACACGGATGAAACACCCGAGGGGTGGGCAGGTGAGACGCAACCGAATAGGAATGAGATCCCGACGCCAATACCCGCCCTCACCCCCTGCCCCTCTCCCGAGTACGGGCGAGGGGAGTTCATGGCCATTTGGACGCGAAAACGCTGACGCGCACTTCCGACTTTCGAAGAGTTCTTTTGGCGGCAGGAAGTCAGCGAATTCCTGGGCAAGTACGGGCTCGGCCGGCTGCGGGCGAGCGCAGTTTCCGGAAATCCGCAATGCCGAACTGTATCAAAACGCCGGCTAAAACGTACTCATTAGGTGGAGAATTGCGCCGCCGACTACGACCACGAGTACATGGCGCCCGACATCGTGCCCGCGCCTCCTTACATGAATATATAGTTATGCCTAATTACGATGGATGAGTAATAGGAGCGTCGAGAGATTGCAGGCGGTCAACTAGGAAACACATTGGCACAAAAAGGAATGACAGGAAGATGTACGGCCAGGAAGATAAGAAAACAGGAATTCCATCTTCCTGCCGACCCGGCGTACCGGGTGCCCCGGTCTTTCTGTCATTGACGGCCAAGGGGAGATGCGGAGACGGGAAATGACTTCGATTTTGGACCACACCGTGCTGGACCACGTGAAAGGGCTCCACCGCAGTTAAGTGCTGCATAGAAAAGCACTTGCGACGATTTTGCCGGACCACGCGAAGCAGCGGGAAGTATTTCAGGCAATAGTCCGGTTTGTGGAATAAGTGTGGATAGTTACGACGAATAACGTCTTGATACGGTTGTTGTTCTTTGGCAATTCGCTTCTGCGACGCGGCAGGCAAACCGCGTCGCGCGGTCCGGGGCAGGCTCCTCACCTGCCCCGGCCAAACTCAGATGCTTTCTTGACAGGAAAATGTGCGACAGGAAGATGAAATTAAGAATAGGACGAAAACACTGTGGCGAGTCCCATGCTATTGGCGTATCCGCATATTATGTTCCTGTCGTACATCTTCCTGTCACTTACTGCCCATGGAAAAAAATGGAATTTCTTGACTGGGCATCGTCGGCCTTCGCGGAGAGGGAGTAACGAACTTGCCTAGCTTACCAAGAAGGAGCAAAACGTGGCCAAAAGTAGTCAAAAGTAGCCAAACGTGGCCGAAAGTGCTCTAAACGTGGTCAAAATGGAGCCAAACGGCCACCCATCCTAAGTCCATATTAGTTTCCCCTGAGGAGTGTCAAGGCGCGGTTTTCGCCTAGTTTTCGCGGTACATATAACATCCTTTGGCGATAATGAAGTATGCTAGAAGTGGTACAAAAGTGCCAAGAAACGTGAATAATTCCTGCAAATCGGCAATAACGGCAAGAAATGCCGCAAATCAACACCATTGGGTGGTCGGGTAGCTCGGCCGTCCAGCCCAGAAAGGCTTGCGTGATATACTTCGCAGAATTTTGTTCTTACATGGCGAGCCGGTCGCTGGCACGCTCATCCCTTCGCCAGATCCTGCTGCCAGCGCTGCAAGAGCTGCATGGCCGCCAGCGGCGTGACGTTGTTCAAATCGAGCTTCCGCAGCTCGTCGATCAGCGGGTGATCGGCGGCGCCGAAGAGCGTGAGCTGGATGTGCGTCTTCTTCTCCGCCGGGGCACCCGGTACTCCGAGTCTTGGCCGGGCGATCTTGGCCCGGCCCTCGGCGTCGAGATGCTCCTCTTCCAACTGGGCCAGGATCTCCTTGCTCCGCTGAACGACCTCGCGAGGCACGCCGGCCAAGCGGGCGACGTGAATGCCGTAGCTCTTGTCGGCAGCGCCGGGAATGATCTTGTGCAGGAAGATCACTTCCTCCTGCCACTCGCGCACCGCCACGTTGAGGTTCTTCACGCCGGTGAGCGATTTCTCCAGGTCGGTCAACTCGTGATAGTGCGTCGCAAAGAGCGTGCGGCAGCCGATGTGCTCGTGCAGGAATTCCACCACGCTCCAGGCCAGCGAAATGCCGTCGTAGGTGCTCGTGCCGCGGCCGATCTCGTCCAGAATCACCAGGCTCCGCGGCGTGGCCGTGTTCAGGATCCGCGCCGTCTCGGTCATCTCCACCATGAACGTGCTCTGCCCGCGGGCCAACTCGTCGCTGGCCCCCACGCGGGCGAAAATACGGTCGGCCACGCCGATGCGGGCCTCGCGGGCGGGCACGAAACTGCCGATCTGGGCCAAGAGCGTGATCAACGCCACCTGGCGAATGTACGTGCTCTTGCCCGCCATGTTCGGACCGGTGATCAAGAGGATCGTGCCGTCGGCCTCTCCCGCCGCAACGTCGTTGGGCACGAAAGTCCCTTCCGGCTCGATCACGTCCAGGACCGGGTGCCGCCCGTCGATGATCTTCAGCTCCGGCTCTTGGACGACCTCCGGCCGGCAGTAGTTCCGCTGCCGGGCAAGCTCGGCCAGCGAGACCAGCACGTCGAGTTGGGCCAGGACGTCGGCCGTGGCCTGCATCCGCCGCCGGGCCGCGGCCATGGCGTCGCGGAGTTCGAGGAACAACTCGTACTCGAGCTCCTTCGACTTCTCGTCCGCCGTGAGGACCTTCTCCTCGTACTCCTTCAACTCGGGCGTGATGTAACGCTCAGCGTTCTTGACCGTCTGCTTGCGGATGTACTCGGCGGGGATCTTTTCGCGGTGCGTGTTGGTGATTTCGATGTAGTAGCCGAAGACCTTGTTGAAGCCGACCTTGAGCGTCGAAATGCCGGTTCGCTGGCTCTCCTCAGCCTGGTAGCGGGCGATCCACTGCTTGCCGCCGTGGGCCAGTTCCCGCAGGGCGTCCAGCGGCTCGTGGTAACCGTCGCGAATGAAACCGCCGTCGCGGCTGGAAAGCGGGCAGTCGTCGGCCAGGCCCGCATCGAGCCGGCTCCGCAGGTCGGGGCAGAGATCGATCTCGGCCTCGAGTCGATTGAGGAGCGCGCTCTTGCGGGCCGTGAGCTTGGCCTTCAATCCGGGCAGGGCCCGCAACGTGCGGCCGAGGAAACTCAGGTCGCGGGGGCTCGCCCGGCCGGTCGTCACGCGGGCCAGGAGCCGCTGCACGTCGTAAACCTTCCGCAAGGTATCGTGCAGATGATCGGCCAGGGCCGCATCAGCCACGAGCTCGGCGACGGCCTCCTGCCGGGCCAGGATCGCCGGCACGTCGATCAGCGGGTTGGCCAGCCACTCGGCCAGGAGCCGCGCGCCCATCGCGGTGACGGTGCGGTCCAACACGGCCAAGAGCGAGCCGTCGCGGCGGCCTTCGCGAATGGTGCGCGTAATTTCCAGGCTGCGGCGGCTGGCCTCGTCGATCTCCAGGGCCGTGGCACTGCGATAGGACTGCAAGTGATCGACGTGTTCCAGCGAGGTTTTTTGCGTCTCATTGAGATAGTCGATCACGGCGCCCGCGGCGCAGCAGGGCCTGTTCATCGCCCGGCTCGTTGCTAAAACCAAAGCCTTCCAGATTGTTGGTGCGGAAGTGTTTGAGCAGGTTCTGCCGGGCAGTTTCGAGCGAGAAGGCCCAACCGGGCCGCCGCGTGACAACCATCTCCCCTCTCCCGCCGGGAGAGGGGCCGGGGGTGAGGGCAAGGCGCGGCAGCGGCGGCGAGTCTTCGGCCAGCAGGCATTCGGCAGGCGCGATCCGCGCCAGTTGATCGGGCAATTGGGCCGCGGAGAAATGGGCCGCCACGAAGCGGCCCGTCGAAATCTCCACCCAGGCCAGGCCGACCGGATCGCCGGGCGAGACGGCGGCCAGGTAGTTGCTCTCGCGGGGATCCAACAGGGCGTCGTCGGTGATCGTGCCGGGAGTGACGACGCGTGTCACTTCGCGCTTGACGAGTCCCTTGGCCAGCTTGGGATCTTCGACCTGTTCGCAGACGGCGGCCCGGAAGCCGGCGGCGATCAGCTTGGCGAGGTAGCTTTCCAACTGGTGGTGGGGAAAGCCGGCCATGGGCGTGCCGTTCTCGCCTTTGTCGCGCGAGGTGAGGGCCAGGTTGAGCACGCGGGCGGCGGTCTTGGCATCCTCGTGAAACATCTCGTAGAAGTCGCCCATGCGAAACAGCAGCAAGGCGCCGGGGCACGCCCGCTTGGCCGCTTCGTACTGCTGCATCATGGGAGTGGGGGTAGACATAAAGGCTTTATTTGCAATGATTAACTCAAACAGTCGTCGAGAACAGACATTGGAAGTCAATCCTGGCAAAAGCCAATCCGCGGTTTTGCGGGCACCACCGGGGGAGCCATGAGTTGCCGGATTGCCTCGAAGACGATCGCGAACTTCTCGTCATGTTCGCCGAGTTTCCGCTCCAAATCGTCGAGCTTGTGCGCCAAGTTTTTGTGCGTGGACATAATCTCGCGCAAACGGACGAAGGCCCGCATGATGGCGATGTTGACTTCGATGGCCCGGCGCTGTTGAGGGCACTGGAGAGCATGGCCACGCCCTGCTCGGTAAAGGCGTATGGCTGTCGGCGGAGGCCCATCTTGGCCGCGGAATTGGAGGTCGCAAATTGCGACCTCCAATTTTTCAATTCATCCGGAGACAACTGAAACATGGAATCCTCGGGAAAGCGGCCGCGGTTCCGCCTCACTTGTTCGTTCAACCTCTTGGTCGGAACCTCATATAACTCCGCTAAGTCCCGATCCAACAAGACTTTCCTGACCACGAATCAAGAGAATGGCTTTTTCAATCCGCTCGGCCGGTATCAGGGAATCTTCTGTCATATTTACACCCCACAGTTATAGGGGAATGGATCGGATGTATTCTTTCAGGTTGACGGCCAAGGCGGTTCTACCCAGCAGAATTGGAAGTCACAAATTGTGACCTCCAAGTCTTCCGCCCTATTCTAAAGGCGTTACGATGGCAGCGAAACCCCTGATGACTTGGGACGCGAAGACGATGGTGATTCAAGAAATAGTGGTTTGTGGCCTTCGAGAACCTGATTCGCTAGAATGAAACGCGAGCCAGTGGAGCGACGGAGACCTCGTTAACGATGCTGCCGCCTTTTGACGATTTCGGCAATTTGCCGCAGGGAATCCACCGTTGTTCCATTGTGGAGGTTCTGCTATGACCGAACTGTTAACCGCCGAGGGTTATGAACAAACGAAGGAAAAACTCCGCGATTTACAGTCGCGCCTTGCGGAAATCAAGAAACGCACGGACCTTTCTCCCGAACATATGGCAAGCGTTCGGCGGTCCTACAACTCGATGATTCGTGATTACCTGCAAGAGATCAGACTGTACGAAGTCAAGCAGGCCAAGTCCAGCAGCTTGACCAGATAGGGCCGCGAGACATTGAGCAAGTCTGCCGCCTTGCTGGCTGGTCAACTCGGCATGGGTTCTCATTCCCCGCCCCCTTCCTCGAATGCCTGCTGCTCGAACGGATTGTCGCGGTAGGGCCTGCGATGCATGAGCCACAGCACCAGCGAGCAGCCCAGGTACGCCGGTCCCATCAGCGGCCCCCAGCGCTCGAACTGGCGAACGTGAACCAATTCATGATCGCGGGAAACGTCCAGGGCGGCGGCCGTTTGCCCGAGGACCGTGTGACCCAACGTAAAGGCCATCGCGCCTTCGCCGAAGAAGAATTGCTGCAAAAGCCACTTCACGCCGCCGCCATGAAACTCGATCACACGGCCACGGATGCGGGCGCGGCCACCCGTGCAAAGGCCGACGACGCCGAGAAGCAAGCCGAGAATCGTGTACGGAGAGGCCCATAGGATGGCAAGGAGGCGAAGCAGCATGATAGTCATCAGCTCCGTGCCGGCTGGATGGAATCCTGTCTTCGCACCAGCCCGGGGTAGACCTCCAGGTCGAGGTCCTCGATCAGTCCAGCCTTATAGCGCTCGACGGCGATCGCACCCATCACGGCGTTGTCGGTGCAAAGCCGCAAGGGGGCAATGTGAAGCTGCACGTCGCGGGCGGCCGCTTCCTCCTGCAAGCGCAGGCGGAAGTGGGCGTTGGCAGCCACGCCGCCGCCCACGCAGAGTTTCCGCAAACCGGTGCTGCGCAAGGCAGCGAACGTCTTGTCCAGCAAGACATCGACCACCGCTTCCTGAAAACTGGCCGCCAGATCGGCAACCTGCTGCGGTGCCAGCCGAATCTGCGAGAGGTCCGGCCGCCCCGGCCCGGCAATGCGGTAGCGAACAGCCGTCTTCAGCCCGCTGAAGCTGAAGTCGAGGCGGTCGTCCGCGCCGTAGAATGCACGGGGGAGGATATAGGCTTGCCGGTTGCCATCTTCGGCCGCCTTCTGGATCGAGGGACCGCCAGGATACGGTAGTCCCAGCATGGCGGCTACTTTGTCGAACGCCTCGCCGGCCGCGTCGTCGATCGTCGCGCCCAGGAGTGTGAAGTCCAACGGTCCCTGGCAGCGATAAAGACTCGTATGCCCGCCGCTGATGATCAGGCCGACGCAGGGGAAGACGTCGTCGCCGGGGCACCCGGTACTCCGGGTCGCGGCAATGCGGCAAGCGTAGACGTGGGCCTGCAAGTGATTTACGGCCAGCAGCGGCTTGTCGATGGCCACGCAGAGGGCCTTGGCCGCAACGAGCCCGACCAGCAGCGACCCGGCCAGTCCGGGCGTATTGGCCACGGCCACGGCATCGATGTCGGCCAGTGTCAGGTTGGCCCGTTGGAGCGTCTCGTGGATGACCGGCAAGATGCGTTCGAGGTGTGCCCGCGAGGCGATTTCCGGCACGACGCCGCCGAACCTTCGGTGCAGGTCGTCTTGCGAGGCCACCACAGATGCCATAACTTCGAGCTGATCGGTAACGATCGCCGCCGCCGTTTCGTCGCAAGTCGTTTCGATGGTGAGAAGATGCATGGTTTAGAACTTAGAACTTAGTGCTTAGAACTTAGAATTGACTAAGCACTAAGTTCTAAGAACTAAGTACTAAGCACTGCCCGCTTCCCTATTTCTTCCGCGCCAGTTCATCGCGCAAATACTTCACCGCCATCTCCAACTGCCGATCGACAAACGGCTTCTTCTCGGCCTTGGGCTTCGACTCGACTTCGGCCAGCTTGCCGGCCTCGGGCTTCGTGAACCCGGTCCGCCGGACGAGTGGCTCGCCCTTCACGGCCGGCCCAAGGGTAGCGGGCGACTCGACGGGCGCAACGGCCGGCTTGTCGCCCCGCGGGCCGGGCAAGACTGGCGCCGTTGCCGACTTTTCCTCGGTGGCATGGGCCGCAATGATGTCGCGATTGCGACGATCGGCCAGCAGGTTGTGGGTTTCATGCTCATTCAGGCCCAATTCGTATCCCAAGTCGGGCATGACACCCCATTCGTCCTTGTCCTTGGAACTCGGGAAGCGGTGAATGTTCTTGCCGCTGGGCCGCTTATAGGCGGCCGTGGTCAGTTTCAGCGCGCTGCGGCCGTTCTCCAGTTCGATGATGTTCTGCACGCTGCCCTTGCCCCAGGTCCGCTCGCCCATGACTACGGCCCGTTTGTGGTCTTGAAGACAAGCCGACACGATCTCGGCGGCGCTGGCACTAAAGTGATTCACGAGGAGTACCAGGGGAATAGTTTCGAAAATGGCGCCGGCCTGGGCATTCCAAACGCGTTCCGGCGTATTCCGGCCCTTGGTGCTGACGATCCGCCCGGCGGAAATGAAGAAATTACTGACCTCGATCGCCGACCGAAGCAACCCGCCCGGATTGAAGCGCAAGTCGAGGACCAGGCCGCGGACGTTGCGTTGCTTGAGGTCTTCCAGCGCGGTGCGCAACTCTTTGGCCGTTTCCTGGCTGAAGGCGCTGATGCGGATGTAGCCGATGCGGTCTTTTTCGTCGTACATGAACTCCCAGTGGTCGTCGGCCTTGCGGTGATCGCCGAGCACGGTTTCCACGTGGACGCGCTCGCGCGTGAGCGTGAACTTCTCATGCTTCGTGTGGCCCGCATGAACCACGGTGATCGAGACCTTGGTGCCTTCGACCCCTTTCATCCAGCGAATGGCGTCGTCGGGCTGGATGCCTTCGGTGCTCTTGCCCTCGATTTCGACGATCCGATCGCCGGCCTGGATGCCCGCTCGATAGGCCGGCGTGCCGTAGATGGGGCTGAGGACCTTCAAATCGCCGTCATCGGTGGTAACATGGATGCCGATTCCGCCGAATTCGTTGTCCACGGAGCTGCGGAATTGGGCCAGTTCCTCCGGGCCGATGTAGGCCGAGTAAGGATCGAGCTTGGTCATCACGCCGCGGATCGCGGCCTCGATCAGCTCGCGGCGATCGACCTCTTTCACATAGTTTCGATCGACCTGATCGACCGTGTCGGCCAGCAGCTTATAGAGCTCGTAGTAGTCGTTGTTGGCCTGGGGCGACTTTTTTCCTGGGTTTTCCGACTTTTCGGCGGTCTTGGCACTGTCGGAGGCAACGGCAGAGCGCGATACGGAAAACGGCACGAACAGCACTAAGGCTAATAGCAGAAACGACTTATGGAGCTTCATAGGGATTGGGTTGAGAAGGAAAGAAGGTTGGGAACCTCTTGAAACTATAACGAGGATTGCCTTTTGGAGCAAGGAAAGATAAGATCGGTAAACGATGGATTTTCACGTCGACCTGAACATTTTCCGCGGGCCGCTGGACTTGCTCCTTTACTTGGTGCGCAAGCACGAAGTGGAAATTGTCGATATTCCGATCTCGCTGATCACCGACCAATACCTGGAATACTTGACCGTCTTGGAGCAGCTCGACGTAGGCGCGGTGGGCGACTTCCTGGCCATGGCCAGCCTGTTGATCGAGATCAAGTCGCAGCAGGTCCTGCCCCGCGCCGATGAGGTCGAGGAGGAACTGGAAGACCCCCGGCAGGAGCTTGTGCGGCGGCTTTTGGAGTACAAGCAGTACCGCGACGCGGCCAGCATTCTCGACGAGCGCAGCCGGGCCTGGCAGCAACACTATCCGCGGGTGGCCGGCGATCTGCCGCCGCGGCAGCGGAATCTGGCCGGCGGAGCCGATCCACGAGGTGGAACTCTGGGACCTCGTCAGCGCGTTCGGCCGGATCATTCGCGAAAACGTGGCGGTCAAGCCTTCGAACATCGTCTACGACGAGACGCCGATCCACGTCCACATGTCGCGGATCCTCGCCCGGTTGAACGAGCGCGGCCGGCTGGCCCTCAGCGAACTGTTCGACGCCCGCTTGCACAAGTCGGTCCTGATCGGTATGTTTCTGGCAGTCCTGGAACTCGTGCGGCACCACCGCGTTCGGGCGGAGCAGAACGGCTTGTTCGGCGAAATCTGGATCCTGCCCGGCGCGGACGCCGCCGCACCGTTGGACCCGTCGGAAGTCGATAACTATGAGCACGCTGCCGATGGTCAATAACCTGCCCGTGAAAACGCTCGCCCACAAGGACCTGACGATCGAGGGTTACTCGCGGGCCGCCGTGCAAACGTATTGGCGGATTCCCGAGTTCAAGCTCGGCTTCGATCTCGGCGCCCAGCCTTGGGCCTTCATGGGCACGCCGACGTGGTTCGTCTCGCACGCGCACATGGACCATATCGTCAACCTGCCGGTCTACGTTGCCCGGCGGCGGATGATGAAGATGGAGCCGCCGGTGATTTACCTGCCGGAGACCACGATTGATCCCGTGCAGAAGATCCTCAAGCTCTACAGCAGACTCGATCGGGGGCGGCTGCCGTGCGAACTTCTGCCGGTCCGGCCGGGCGATGAGATCGAGCTTTCGCGGGAGTTGGTCGTGACCGTTTCGGCCACGGTGCATACGGTTCCTTCGCTGGGCTTCGTGGTCTGGCAGCGGCGGCGGAAGTTGAAGCCGGAGTTCCAAGGTTTGGCTGGCGAGAAAATTCGCGACCTGCGTCTGAGCGGAACCGAGGTCACGGCCGAAGTCCGCGTTCCCCGCGTGGCGTACCTCGGCGATAGCGCACCGGCCGGCCTCGACGCCTGCGAGGCCATGTACCAGGCCGAGGTGCTGATCATGGAAATGACCTTCGTCGCCCCCAGCCATCGCAAGGACAAGATCCACAAGTTCGGGCACATGCACCTCGACGATTTTGTGGAGCGGATCGATCGCTTCCAGAACGAGCGGATCCTGGCCACGCATTTCAGTACGCGTTATCATGTCAACCAGATCCGCCAGCACGTCGAACGGGCCGTGCCCGACATGCTCGGCGGCCGGTTGCACCTTTGGCTCTAAAGAAACTAAACACGAAGACACGAAGGGCGCGAAGAAGATGAGCAAATCTTCGTTGATTTACTTTTCGTGCCCTTCGTACCTTCGTGTTTAGCATACTCTACCCATGTCTGAAATCGTGCGTTTTTCGGTTTCGTTGGAAGACGACCTGCTGGAGCAGTTCGACCGTTTCTGCACGGAGCAGCATTTCGCCACCCGCAGCGAGGCCGTGCGGCAGTTGATCCGCGACAAGCTGACGGCCCACGCCTGGGAGTCTGACGCCCAGGACGTGGCCGGCACGCTCACGCTGGTCTACGACCATCATCGCCCGCAGCTTCGCGATCATCTTACGGCCTTGCAGCACGACCACATGGAAATGGTCGTTTCCACGCTTCACGCCCATTTGACGCACGATCTCTGTCTGGAAGTGATTGTCTTGCGTGGCCCGCCGCCAAGCTCCAACAAATCGCCTCAAAGCTGCAGGGGCTCAAAGGGATCTTGAAGGGCGAATTGGTGATGGCCGCCGCCAAGTAGGACATCCCCCTCGACATCCTCGCCCTCGGGTATTACAATTACGGCAGATGTATTACTCGGAAGAATTTCTGCCATGCCAGCACGTCTGCCCATTATCCTGCTTTTGGCCGGAATCGGCCTGATTTCGCTCGCCGATCGGGCCGCCGCCCATTTCCAGGTCCTCTTGCCTTCGACCGATATTGTCGAGGACCAGGACACGCGCACGGTCGATCTCGATTTGCGTTTCACGCATCCCATGGAACAGGGCCCGACAATGAACATGGCCCGGCCGAGGCAGGTTGCTGCCCTGGTCGGCGGCAAGCGGATCGATCTGGCCGGCCGGCTGAAGCCGCGGAAGGTTGACGGCAAGTCGGCCTTCACCTGTTCGCTGCCGACGACGACGCCCGGCGATTACGTCGTCTACGTCGAGCCCGAGCCCTACTGGGAGGCGGCCGAAGCAGAAGATGATCGTCCACTACACGAAAGTCGTGATCGACGTTCTCGGCGCGGAAAAAGGCTGGGATGCCTTGGTCGGCCTGCCCGTGGAAATCGAGCCGCTCGTGCGGCCCTATGGTCTTTGGACGGGCAACACCTTCCGCGGCATCGTAAGATATCGCGGCAAGCCCGTGCCGAATTGCCCGCGTGGAAGTCGAGTACTTCAACGAGGGCCGGCGGGTGAAGCCGCCGCGCGATGCATTCGTAACGCAAGTCGTCAAGACCGACGCCAACGGCGTGTTTTCCTATACGATGCCGCGGGCCGGCTGGTGGGGTTTCGCGGCGCTGATTTCCGGCAAAGAGAAAATGAAGAACCCGGAGGGCAAGGAGGTCGACGTCGAATTGGGCGGGCTGATGTGGGTCAAGACGGTCGATATGCCGGGGAAGTGAGGTCGTACGATGCATATCGGTGAAGGTCTTCTCACCGCCACGCAGGCCGGACAAGGCGTGCTCCTGGCCGGAACCATCGCGGCCGCAGCCGGCACGATGATCGGCCTGCGGCGGTTGGACGAAGACCAGATTCCCAAGGCGGCCGTGCTGGGCTCGGCCTTCTTCGTCGCCTCGGCCATCCAGGTGCCGATGTTCGGTTCGTCGGTCCACCTCGTGCTCAGCGGCCTGATGGGGCTGGTGCTCGGCTGGGCCATTTTTCCCACCGTGCTTGTCGGTCTGGTTCTTCAATTGGTGTTCTTTTCGATCGCCGGCCCGACCGTGCTGGGAATCAACACGCTGATCATGGCCCTGCCGGGCGTGATTTGCCACTACCTCTTCCGCTGCGACGGTTTGCAGCGATCGTCAGCCGGTGGTCTTTGCCAGCGGGTTTGCCGCCGGGTCGACGGCCATCGTTCTCGGCGCCCTGCTGTCGTCGGCGGCGCTGGTGCTGGCCGGCAAGCCGTTTATCGTGCTGGCCGAGGGATTTCTCGCGCTCCATATTCCGGTCGCCTTGATCGAAGGTTTGGTGACTGGTAGCGTGGTTGTCTTGCTGCGGCAGGTCCGGCCGGAAGTTCTCCGCGCGACGGCGTTGCTTCCCGATGACGCAAGAGGTTGGCGATGGATAGAGCTTGGCCAAGTCTTGGCGGTGCTGGCAGCTGTGCTGTTGCTGTTCTGCTTTGCCCCGCGTCCGCGTTTGCCCACAAGTTGAATGTCTTCGCCCATCGCGAAGGGCGCGGCGATCGAGGGCCGCGCCTATTTTCCCGGCGATGTTCCGGCTCGAAAGATCGACGTCATCGTTCGCGACGCGTCCGGTGGCGAACTTGGCCGCACGACGACGGACGACAACGGCAATTTCAAGTTCACGGCCCACAAGCGAGTCGATCATTATCTGGTGGCGGAAACGCCCGACGGCCATAGCGGTCAGTACATCGTCCATGCTTCGGAACTGCCCGACAGCCTGCCCGCGGACGTTGCGACGGCCAGTGGCGGTTCGCAAGTTGTATCGCCAGCGACGGATCATGCCGGCAGTGCCGGCCGCATCGGCAAGTAAGCGACAAGGCAGCGGTCCGGGAACAATTGACCGAACTCAGCAAGCAGTTCGAGGCGCTTCGTCGGCAGATTACGGCATCCGACGAGCGTCTCCGCTTTCGCGATATTTTAGGCGGCATCGGCTTTATCCTCGGGCTTGCCGGCGTGGCGTTTTACATGAAGGCCCGGCAGAGGAGAGCGTAGAGCTTAGAACTTAGACCTTGGAACTGACTACCGAAGTTCTAAGCACTAAGTTCTACGACACTCCCCACTACCATGTTCCACCACGCCCTTCATCCCATTCACAGCGGCCCATCCTACCTGGGCCAAATCGATCCACGGGCGAGGATCGCGGCGGCGGTGACCTTGGCGTTGGTCGTGGCGGTGGCGAGAACGTGCCGGCGATGACGCTGGCCCTGGTGGCCGCGGCCGTTCTGGTTGCCCTGGCGCGGATTTCGCCCGGCGACCTGTTCCGCCGTCTGCTGCCGCTGGAGATTCTCCTGGCCGTATTGATGATCGTCCTTCCTTGGCCTAAGTACGATCATGAAGGCTGCATGTTGGCAGCCGTCGTTGCCTTGAAGGCCAATGCGGTCGTGCTGGCGGTGACCGCATTGATCGGCACGATGGACGCCGTGACGCTGGGCCATGCGCTGGCCCATTTTCACGTGCCGCAGAAGCTGACGCAACTCTTGTTGTTCATGGTCCGCTACTTCGACGTGCTGGGGCGGGAATACGTTCGGCTGCGGGCGGCGATGCGGGTCCGCTGCTTTCGGCCCGCCATGAACGGGCATAGCTATCGCGCGTTCGGTTACCTGGTTGGCATGCTGTTGGTGCGCAGCTTCGACCGCAGCGAACGGGTGCTGGCGGCGATGAAGTGCCGCGGTTTTTGCGGCCGCTACTACATGCTCGACCATTTCGCCTTCGTGCCCCAACGTGACGGGCCGTTCTATGCGGCGATTGGTTTGCTGGCGGCGATCCTCTTGGGCCTGGAGTGGAAATGAACGAACCGCTGATCGAGCTTCGCAACGTCGATTTCGCCTTCGGGCCGGGGCGGCCGGTATTGAGCGGTTGCCACTTCTGTCTGCGGCCTGGCGAGCGCGTGGCGCCTGCTGGGGCCCAACGGCTGCGGCAAGACGACGCTCTTGCACCTGTCGTCGGCCTGCTGCGACCCAACGCGGGGCAGATCGAAGCCTTCGGCCGCCCGCGTGTGGCGGAGGCTGATTTCTACGAGGTCCGCCGCCGCGTGGGCCTCTTGTTCCAGGATGCCGACGACCAATTGTTCTGTCCCACCGTGGCCGAGGACGTTGCCTTCGGCCCGCTGAATCTGGGCAAGTCCCGCGACGAGGTCCGCCGCATCGTCGCCGGCACGCTCGATTCGCTGGGGTTGGCCGGTTACGAGCATCGGGTGACGTACCACCTCTCCGGCGGTGAGAAGCGGCTTGTGGCGTTGGCGACCGTCCTGGCGATGCAGCCCGAGGTATTGCTTCTCGACGAGCCCAGCGGCGGACTGGACGATGCCTCCACGGAGCGGCTGATCGGCGTGCTCGCCCGGTTGCCGCAGGCGATGATCGTCGTCTCGCACGATCGGGCGTTTTGGGAGGCGGTGACGACCAGCGCGACGGAGTTGAGGAGTGGAAAAGTGGTTTCCAGTTTGCCTCAACCGTGAATGGAACAGCTTCCCGAGTCGCACTTTCGGCCCAGCATGCGACTGAAGGTCAGGCGATGCCGGGCGAAGAAACAGTAAAAGCAATCGGCCAGCCAACGGACACCCGGCCACGCAGTTGGCGCGACGAGCCAACCGAGCCCCACGGCGCAGTAGGCGGCCCGAACGGCTTCCATGGCCCGGAGGACGCGGCCATCGGGCAGAACGACTTGCATGGCGGTCCGCACCTGCTCCGCGGTCAGTCCGTAGCGGGCCGGGTCGAACGCCGGATCGGAGATGTCCTCCAACGCGATCAGCCCCTTGGAATCGCGACGTTTCAGCCCTTCCATCGCCTGCCGGCAAAGAGAGCATTGGCCATCGTAGAGTAGTTTAAGAGGTGCGGGCATATTTCGGTTTCTTTCTCCGTGCTACTCCATCTTCATTCCCAAATTCTTCACCAAAAACGCCCATAGGTCCGTGACTTCCGCGATCTTCTTCGCCGTCGGCTTGCCGCCGCCGTGCCCGGCGCGGGTGCTGATCTCGATCAGCACCGGCTTGTCGCACGATTGGGCCCGCTGCAATGCGGCAGTGAACTTGAAACTGTGGCCGGGCACCACGCGGTCGTCGGTGTCGGCGGTGGTCACCAGCGTCGCCGGATAACACGTGCCGGGCCGAATGTTGTGATAGGGCGAATAGGCCAGCAGGGCCTTGAACTGTTCAGGATCGTCGGAAGAGCCGTAGTCGTCGACCCACGTGCGGCCTTCCGTGAACTTGTGGAAACGGAGCATGTCCATCACGCCCACCGCCGGCAGGCACGCGCCGAACAGATCGGGCCGCTGGGTCATCACCGCGCCGACCAACAGCCCGCCGTTGCTGCCGCCTTGAATCGCCAGCTTGTCGGAGCGGGTGTACTTGTTGGCGATCAGCCACTCGGCGGCGGCGATGAAGTCGTCGAACACGTTCTGCTTCTTGAGCTTCGTGCCGGCCTGGTGCCAGGCCTCGCCATATTCGCAGCCGCCGCGGATGTTGGCCTGGGCGTAGACCCCGCCCATTTCCATCCAAAAGGCACGGCTGATCGAAAACATCGGCGGCACGGCGATGTTGAACCCGCCGTAGCCGTAGAGCAGCGTCGCGCTTGCCCCGTCAAGCTTCAGTCCCTTGCGATGGGCAATGAACATCGGCACCCGCGTGCCGTCCTTGCTCTTGTAGAAGACCCGCTGGACTTCATAGCGCTCGGTGTCGAACTTGGTCTCGGCCCGGCGGATCAAACGGCTTTCGCCCGAAGCCAGATTGAGCCGATAGATGCTCGGCGGCGTGGCCAGGCTGGAAAAGCTGTAAAACGTCTCCTTTTCGGTCCGTTTGCCGATGTGTCGCTTGCCCGTGAAACCGGCGGCCGTGCCGATGCCGGGCAGCTTCACCTCCTCGACAAGCTTGCCGTCCAGGGCGAAGAGCTTCACCTGGGTAGAGGCGTCGTGAAGGTACAAGGCGATGAAGCGGTCGCCGACGAGGCTCACGTCGGTCAGCGTGTTTTCCGCCTGGGGGATGATCTCCTGCCAGTCCTTCTTTTTCGGCGAGCGAAGGTCGATGGCGATCACGCGGCGGCGCGGGGCCGACCATGGGTGCATGGTGCCCGCGTCGGTCTTGAAAAAGAGCCGCGGCCCGTCGCTGCCGAGGAACGTGAACTCGTGCTCGAAATTGTCGATCAGTTCGAAGGGCATGGCGTAGGGTTCGGTCAGGTCGCGGACGACGATCCGCTGCCGGGCGTCGGTCCCCACCACGATCGAGATCACCAGGTAGCGGCCGTCTTCCGAAACTTCGCCATCGTACTGCCACTCGGGATGCTCGGGCCGATAGTAGACCAGCACGTCGGCGGTTTGCGGCGTGCCGATACGATGGTAGAAGAGCTTGTGGTTGAAGTTCAGCGACTGGAATTCGGCGCCCGGCTTGGGCTGTTCGTAGCGGCTATAGAAAAAGCCCTTGTCGTCCTTGGTCCAAGAAGCGTTGGAGAACTTGGTCCATTTCAGTTCGTCGGGCAGTTGCCGGCCGGCGGCGATTTCCAGGACGTGCCAGATCGACCAGTCGCTGCCGGCCTCGGAGCGGCTATAGGCCAGGTACTTGCCGTCGTCGCTGAAGCCCATCCCGCCCAGCGCAATCGTGCCGTCTTTCGACCAGGTGTTGGGGTCGATCAAAACCCGCGACGCGGAGTTCCGGGTGCCCCCGGCCTCCAACGAATCAGTCACGTACAGCACGGGCTGGTTCTGCAGGCCGTCGTTCTTGAAGAAAAAGTAGCGGCCGCCTTCTTTCATGTAGGGTGAGTATTGGGCGAAGTTCCAGAGATCGGTCAAGCGGCGGCGGATCGTCTCGCGCTCGGGGATCGCGGCCAGGTACGACTCGGTGAGCCGATTCTCGGCCTTGACCCACTCGGCTACCTCGGGCGAGTGGCGGACGTCGTCTTCCAGCCAGCGGTACGGGTCTGCGACCTTGGCGCCAAAGTAGGTATCAACATGATCGACGCGACGGGTTTGGGGGTAGTTCAGACGGTTTTCGCCGGCACGGACGGCGGAAAAAAAGACTGTGGTCACGAGACAAGCAAGTGCCGGATGAAAGTGCAAAGAGGTCATCGTATTCCTTTCGTTTGATTATTCTGCAGTATATGCTATGATGACGGCGCTGCTTCAACAAGGAGACAATCGATGTTGCCTGTCCTTTCGCAACCACCCGCAGACGCCCATATTGCCGCTTGTGGCCTGTATTGCACGAACTGTGGGGCATTCAAGCGGAAGAAGTGCAAGGGTTGCCAAGTATCCCCGACTTATTTCAGTTCCTGCCCAGTAAGGCAATGCTGTGCGGACAAGGATATCACGGTCTGCGCGGATTGCGGCAGCTTCTCCTCGCCCCGCGATTTCCGCGAGTGCAAGAAAGTCAACAACTTCGTTGCCAAGCTGTTCGCCCTGATATTTCGCACCAACCGGCCGGCCGCCCTGGCGATGCTCCGCGACCGGGGGCGGGATGCCTATCTCCGCGAGAAGCGGGCAAGCGGGAAGATGTGACGGGACGTTCTCGTTCACGGCCTATGTCGTTGAAGCCCTTTCCGCCACCAACTTCCTCAGCACCTTGTAATCCGTCTTTCCCGTTCCCAGCACGGGAATCGCCTCGATCCTTTCCGCAGCATCCAGCCGCATCACGCCGCGGAGCCCCGCCTCAGCCAGGATGTCGTTGGCCTGCTTGAGCGAAATGTCCAGCGTCGTGAAGAGCACAATCCAGCGGCCGGGGGCATCGACGCCTTCGACCGCCACCTGCGGGCCGTCCTCCGTCGGCGGGTATCGCAGGCTCAGTGGCTCTTCCAGGGCCGGCAAGGAAACCATCTCACCGCCGATCTTGAGGAACCGTTTCAGCCGCCCGCAGAAATAAATGTAATTGTCCTCGTCCAGCCGCACGAGGTCGCCCGTCACATACCATCGCTTGCCTTCAACCTCGGTGAACGGATCCGGCCCGTTGTAGTTCCAATAGCCGTTGAAAATCGACGGGCCGCGAACCAGCAGCATGCCGACGGGGCACCCGGCGGGGCACCCAGTACCCTGGGTCGGGGTTGCGGCAGGCAGCCGCTGATGAGAATCAGGATCGACGATGCAGACTTCGACGCCGGCCACCGGTGGCCCGACAGACCCCGGCTTGAGCTTGCCCGGAGGATTGCCCGCCACGACCGGCGAGCATTCCGTGATGCCGTAACCTTCCATGATGAACGCATGGGAAGCCATCTGTTTGGCTCGCTCGAAAAGGGTCTCGGGGCATTTCTCCGCGCCGGTGACAATGATTCGCAGCGACGCGAGATCCTCGGGCCGCGCCGTGCCGAACATAAAGCCGAGGAACGTGGGCGTGGTGACCATGATCGTCGTCTTGTAGGCAGCCACGGTGCGAACCAGTCCCGCCGCGTCGGTCGGATCGGGATAATGGGCCACGCGAATGCCCGCGAGGACCGGGGCCAGGACGTTGGCCAGCAGTCCGAAACTATGGAACGGCGGCAAGAAGCCCAACAGCACGTCAGCCCGGCTGGCCTGTAAGACATCCAGCGACGCCCGCAGGTTCGTGAGCAGGTTGCGGTGCGAGAGGGGCACGGCCTTGGGCGTACTTTCGGAACCGGAAGTGAACAGGACGACCGCCGGGGCGTCCTGGTCCGGCTGAGGCAGGCCATGCAGCAGCCGGCCGGGCAGCATGTAGGTGGAAAGCAACGTCAGCGCCGCTTCCAGCTTGCCGATTCCCGCGCGGACATCTTCCAGGAACAGGTACTCAGCCCCTTCGATCTGGATGCCCAGTCGGTCAATCAGCTTCTTCGCGGTGATGACGTGGCGGATACCCAGCGTCTTGACTGCGTGGGCCAGGTTGGCGGGTCCGGTCGTCCAGTTCAGCAGCACGGGAAGTTTACCCGCCAGGTGCAAGCCGAAGAAAACCACGTCGGCTGCCACCGAGCCCGGAAGCAGCACGCCTATTGTAGCAGGCACAGTCCCTGTGCCGTCCGCCCCAACTTCTCCGCCATCCGCTTCCGACACGTTTTTTCCATCTTCTGACGCAGATGGGCGGACGGCAGACCGACCATGAGTACATGGTGCCCGCTGCCTGCTACTTTGCAATCCCCTGAACCGCTTCGCCATCAGCCTGTGCGCCGACGTACAACTTTCGGTAGTTGAGCACGCCGGAAACGCGATCGGCGGCAACAACGTCGTCGGGGTTTTTCAGGACTCGGCGAACAAAGGCCTGGGCCAGCGTCTCGCCGAGTACGACCAGTTCTTCCTTGTCGCTCGGAGGCACGTTCCACGTTGCGGGCGCCAACTCGGACTTTTCTCCGCCCGTGGAGAGTTGCCCTTCGGCCAAGGCCCAAAGCTCGCCGAGCGTGTCGGCCACACGATCGCTGCGGAAGCTGAAGCGGTCTTCGATGTGCAAGGCCAGATCCATCCGTTCCAGGCTATCGAGCCCGAGCCGTTCCAAAAGTATTTCAGCGGAATTCTCTTCCGCCGAAAGGGGCCGCTTCAGCCGCTCCTCGACCATCTCGTTTACTGCCCGGATCGTGGCTGGCCGGATCTTGGCCAGATCGACCTGGCCGGTCTTGACCAGTACGGGGTATTCATGCTGCCGCGGGCCGAAGAGAAAACTGAACGGCACGAAGGTCGGCTTTTCCGGCGCGCCGCGGTTGTACCACTCCTCCAGGAACGGGTTGAGCTTGTCGCGGGTGATGCCCGGCAGGTGGCGGCGATCGATCCGCTCGACGGTCATGGTCACGTTCCGCCGCGGCAGGAAGACAAACAGTGCGGCGAGGACCCAGCCCAAGGCCCGCACGGTGCAGCGTTCCAGGTTGGGGTGCTCGCCCGTGTAGGCCATGGTGAAGATGCTGCCCCAGATGCCGCGGGTGCGGACCAAGACGATGTTGGCCTGCGGGCAGCGTTCCAAGAGATCGGCCACGGCCCGCGTGGCGCCGATTTCCTCGATTCCCCTCCGCTCGGTCCGGCCGGCCGGATAGATGAGGAAATTCTCGCCGCGATTCAGCCCCGCGGCGATGGCGTCGAGCATCGTCAGCGTCTTTTCACGGGCGTCGCGGCTGTGCTCTTCGAGGTCGGGCACTTCGACCGCATCGACCAGCCGCATGAGCGGGTAGAGCAGCGGCTTGCGATACATGCTCGTCGTCACGATCGGTCGCAGCCCGCCGGGAATGCGGACGTTCGCGAGCACCAGCGGCGGATCGATCAGTCCGGGATGATTGGGCATCACCAGGGTTGGGCCGCGAAGGTCGCGGAGTTTATCCAGTCCTTCCACGCGGACCCGGTAACGGAACCCGGTCAGGAAGCGAATCAGCATCCAGTAACAAGCGCGTACCCAGCGCATGACGGTTTTCCTTTTGGAGTGCGGCGATTTATCGCCGCTTTCTACTTCGTCGAATCGCGACCCTCCAGGTTATCCCCAAGGCTTCCATTCCTCAAAGCGCGAATGCGATTGCGTTGTTCGATATATGCTTTCGGGATGCTCGGCAGGACGACGAGTATGCTTGAAAACAGGATGACGAAGACCGCCGAGATGGTGGAATCGTGTTCGCGCATTCGCATCGCCAAGAAATAACCAGCGACGAAGCCGAAGCACACGCCGCGCCAGAGGAAGGCGATGCGGTTGTACCAATCTGGCATCTTGTAGTCAAAGAGCGAGTCCATGTGGATTAGCAAATGGTAATGAACGGCCAACAAAAGCCTGCCGCCGGTTCGGCAAGCGATGCCGGAAACATAGTTTATCCCTCTATGGCGACAAAAAAGCGGCGATAAATCGCCGCACTCCAAATTTATTTCTTGTCGGCTTCTTCCGTCACCGTGACCTTGATCATCTTGTCGCCCTGCTTGATGGCGTCGACGACCTTCTGGCCTTCGATCACCTGGCCGAAGACCGAGTGTTTGCGGTCCAGCCAGGGGGTCGCGACGTGAGTGATGAAAAACTGCGAGCCGTTGGTGTTGGGGCCGGAATTGGCCATCGATAGCACGCCGGGGCCGCTGTGTTTGAGGTCCTTGTGAAACTCGTCGTCGAACTTATAACCGGCGTCGCCGGTGCCCGTGCCCTTGGGGCAGCCGGTCTGGATCATGAAGTCCTCGATGACGCGATGGAACTTCAGGCCGTCGTAAAAGCCCTTGGCGGCAAGTTTCTCGAAGTTGGCGACCGTTTTCGGCGCCTTGTCGGCATGCAGGACGGCGCGGATAGTGCCTTTGTTGGTCTCGATTGTGACAATTTTCATACTAGAACCTTCCTGGTTTTCCGGAGATACTGCCATTTCTTCGTACATTTCTTCGTAGCGCAGGACTGTGGGACGAATCTGGACATTGGCACCATTTTACCCGGCGGAGCCCTGTAACTCAGAAAGAGGCGGACCATGTCGGGAACAGTCTCCTTATCCTGCATGACCTGGAAGTGGCTACCGCAGCAGGATGTGAGGATTGAACGAACCTGTGCGGCAAATATCGTGGCCACTCGCTTGAGATGAAGTCCCCGCAGGGGCCATAAATCGCCGTTGCATACGAGGATATTCGGAACAAATAAGTCGCTATCCGAATCATCCAAGATTGTCACGGCCGCAAACCACTCTGTCTTCCCACGGTGTTGATGCGCCAAATCAGCCAGATAGTCCAATGCCAACTCGATCAGGAGCGTGTTTGGGTCACCGTAGTCCTTCAAGAATTCCACTTGGGCGTAACGAGAATACAACGGCAATTCGGCAAAGAACTGGCGCCGATCAAAGATCGATCGATCGGCCAACCCCCCCTTGCGCAGCACGTTCTCGAATTGTGTTTTGATGGTTGCTGTAAGCGTCATAGGTTCCAACCTGCACTCCTCAGAAAATCTCTCTGCTTCTTTTTCAGGCCATTAGGATGTCGCCACGTGCCGTCTTGATTAACTGCCGGGCTTCCGTCACCCGGGCCAAAATGGGCGTGCCATTGGTCGCCTCGCACATGGGGCGGATCAATTCGGTCAATGCCGCGTGGTCCTTGTCCCCGTCGCACTCGATTTGCGGCTTCGCGTGGTGTCATAGCGTGCGGTCTAACGTTGTCTCATCTCGGCCCGTCTAGACCCACTTATATCGTTTCCCGCGCGCCTCTGCAAGTATCTCTCACGTGGAGCAACATCCACCTTTTATATTATACCGCCAGCCAGCGGGGATTGAACGTATTCAAGAAACCTTCCTGAAAGTCGCGCCCTACCGCCCTGCCGACATCCCCGGCGGCGGACCATAGAGCATGTTCGGATTGCCCAAGTCGACGGCCTGATAACCGGGATAGACAGGCATGCTCCACAACTCGGCCGGATTGCCTTGCAACTGGTTGACTTGCACCGCGCCGAGGTCGATGCGCATCGAGAACTTCGCCGCGGGACACTCCACCCGTACGGCCGTCGGCACAAACAACTTCGTCCGCGGATCTTGGCGATATCCCTCGGCCACCGAGCGCGCCCGCAATCGTCCTTGCGCGTCCCAGATCTGCTGCTCCATCACCCACGCGGTGACCGAGTCGATGATCGTGACCTTCATGTTCGGTCCCTCGGGCGTTTCACGGATGGTGCGGATCTGAATCCGATTCGCGTTGCCCTTATCCGGATAAGGACCCTGATGCGGCAACGAGGGGTCCAGCTCCAGCGTGCCAAGGGCCTCGATCAGCCAGTTGGGATCGATGGGGATCATCTGCCGCGCCCGGCTGGTGGGGAACTGGTCGTGGCGGCAGAAGTAGATGGCCGGCGGCTGGCTGCGCTTGATCCAGAACCAGAAGAATTGATCGTTGCTGCCCAGGTCGACCTCCGGCCCGGTCAACCCGGTATCGGCCCGCAGACGGAAGTTGCGCTGCCGCTGATAGGCGATGTGGGCCCGCAGCGTCGGATAACCCGGACCGCTGAGCGTGGCCGAATCGCTGTACAGGGCCTGGATTTGCGAGTTGTTCCGGTTGACTGCCGCAATCACCTGCTCCAATCCCGCGCCGGGCGGAAGGACCTGCGGCTGCGGTTCCTGCCAGAAGCGCAGCCACGCGCAGCCACCCTGGGCAACGAGCGTCGCCAGTGCCAGGGCCAACAGAAGATGTCGAGACGTGCTTCCGTGCATCGAAGGTTAGAACTTAGTGCTTAGTGCTTAGGACTTAGAGCTTAGCTACGAAGAACTAAGCTCTAAGCACTAAGTACTTTCTTCTCATCTTTCCAGCAACTTCGCCAACACCTGCTGGATCTCCTCTGCCCGTTGCGGTTCGGGCACCACCGCCGGCACTTCGTACTGCGCATCGCGCCGCGGGCAATACAGCATCAACCGCTCGTGTCCCGCTTCGTCGTGTTGTTCCTCTTCCATTCGCATCACGCGACGGCGGACCAAGAGCAGGGCCAACACGTAACGCATGTCCTGCTTATCCGGTTGCGCGGCCAGTTCGTCGAAGAAGTTCAGCAGTACGTCGTTCGGCGCCCAATGGGCGCGCCGGGTGTGCTGGTCGGGCATCTGCGACTTCCACCAACCGACCGTGCCCGGTGGCGGGCCCTGCCAGGCCTCGGCCGAATAGTCGCACCGCTTCAACTCCGCGCCTTCCGTAATCAGCGCCGAGTAAAACTCCTCGCCGGGAGCGAATTCCCGGCCTGTCGCCGTGCAGCATTTTGCCGATCGCTCGATTTCATATTCCATGGCAGGCCGAAGGCTACCCGAAATGACAGTTCGACTCAATATATCTTTCACCCCCTTGACCTTTCCGGCGATCTTGTGTAAATTAAGTAAGGTTTGTCGGCTGCTGTGCCGAAAATCCGAAGAGAGCACGTATGATGTTTACCCAAACCGCCTTATTACCGTTGTTGTTGCTGGCTCTTGCCAGCCTCCGGTCTTAGGGTTTGCGCGTAGACAACCGATTTCCGAATTCAAGCATAACCCTAAGGCCAGCAAGGTCTTAGGGTTTTTTTGTTCCTTCAAGGTCTGCCATGGTATCCGAGCCTATGATCAGCCGCCGTCGCCTGATCGCCACGAGGGCGCGATTGGTGTTGCCCAGGCCGACGTCCAGTCGGCCTTCGCTTCGCTGCTAGCATCCTTTTTTCCCAAAACACCATATCAAGCAAGGATTATCCATGACAGACACCAATTCGCGACGCATTGTTATTTTTGACACCACGCTCCGCGACGGCGAGCAGTCGCCCGGAGCAAGCATGAACCTGACCGAGAAGATGGAGGTCGCCCAGGCCTTGCTGGCCTTGGGCGTCGATTGCATCGAGGCTGGCTTCCCCATCGCCTCGCCCGGCGACTTCGAGGCCGTGAGCGAGATCGCCCGCTCGCTCCGCGGCGTGCAGATCTGCGGCCTGGCCCGCTGCCGGGAGGAGGACATCGACCGTGCCTGGGCGGCCGTCCGCCACGCCGAGCAGCCGCGGATCCACGTTTTCCTCGCCACCAGCGCCATCCACCGCGAGTTCAAGCTCAAGATGGACAAGGAGGGCATCATCCATCATGCGGTTGCCGGCGTGAAGCGGGCGGTGGGCTATTGCCCCAACGTCGAGTTCTCGCCCGAGGACGCCGCCCGCACCGAGACCGATTTCCTCTGCCAGGTGGTGGAAGCGGCCATTGCCGCCGGCGCCACGACGGTCAACATTCCCGACACTGTCGGCTACGCCACCCCCAGCCACATGCACCACGTCATTCAGACCCTGCGCAACCGCGTGCCGAACATCGACAAGGCCGTGATCAGCGTCCACTGCCACAACGACCTGGGCATGGCGGTGGCCAACAGTCTGGCTGCCGTCGAGGCCGGCGCCGGGCAGATCGAGTGTACGATCAACGGCCTCGGCGAACGCGCCGGCAACTGTTCGCTGGAAGAGGTCGTCATGGCCCTGCGGACCCGCAACGATTTCTATCATGCCCACACGAACGTCAACACCCGGCGGCTGGTTCCCACAAGCCGGCTGGTGGCCAACGTGACCGGCATTCATGTGCAGCGCAACAAGGCGATCGTCGGCCAGAACGCCTTCGCCCACGAGGCGGGCATTCACCAGGATGGCATGCTCAAGGAGCGCACCACGTACGAGATCATGCGGCCCGAGGACGTCGGCTTCGCCACCACCGAGCTCGTGCTCGGCAAGCACAGCGGCCGCGCCGCCCTGGCCAGTCGCATCAAGGCCCTGGGCTATTCGCTCGGCAGCGAGCAGATCCAGCAGATTTTCGAGATGTTCAAGGTCCTGGCGGACAAGAAAAAGGAGATCTACGACGCCGACATCGCCGCCCTGATCGAGCAGGAAATTCGGCAGGCGCCCGAGCTGTGGAGTTTTGTCTCCTATAATGTCACCAGCGGCACGGGCCAGATCCCCAGCGTACACCTGCGGCTGCGTCGCGGGCAGGACGAAGTTGCGACCGACGTCGTCGGCGGGGACGGGCCGGTCGATGCGGTTTTCCTGGCGATCGAGAACCTGACGGGCATCTCGGTCGTCTGCAAGGATTTCAACGTGCACAGCGTGACGGTCGGCAAGGACGCGCAGGGCGAGGTGATGGTGCAGGTCGAGCACGGCGGCCGGATGTATCGTGGCCGCGGCGTTTCCACCGACAGCGTGGAGGCCAGTGCGCGGGCCTTCTTGAATGCGATCAACAAAATTGCCGCGGTCACGGTTTAACGTAGCGGTAAAGGCCGAGTGGCGAAATAGGCAGACGCACAGGACTTAAAATCCTGTGTCCCTTACGGGACGTGCGGGTTCGAGCCCCGCCTCGGCTAGTTCTAAGTAACCTTGATTCGTCGATTCTGAACATGTGTTCCGTATCTGCGGGCTTTCCCCTCGCATGGCGGTCTTGTCCGCCACCGTCGCCGGACGGACAGCCCGAAAACGCAACCCGCCGATCGGCGCAAGACGTTTCCCGACAATGCCTTGCGACGATCGAGCGGGGTTTTTTCCGGTGCTTTGTCCGCCAACGTTCCCGGACAGCGTCCGGCAACCAGCACCGCAAGTTCTTTTGCTGTAGGCACTTGCGCCGCCGGACCTGGACCCAGGGGCAGGCTGAAAACACCGCTTGGGGGGCACGGCCACATCGCGGCTGCTCGGCCGCAATCTCCCGCCGTGCGGCGCCTCTGCCGGCCGACGCCGATTTTTGCCGCCGCACGCCTTGACAGGCAATGTTCTCCATTGTAAATTGAATCTACAAATATCTATCTATATATACGGTTGTCGTGGCGAGGAGGCGCAAGGGCTTTTCCGGAAGCGGCCGGCAAATATTTGTTTTGCGCCTGCCGGGCCCGCATACGTAGTTATAGGTAGAGCGGCATCGCGCGCGGGAAGATTGCAGGCTGGGCTTCAGCGCCCCCGATGCGTTCAAAACACCACTATTACCCGAAAGTACACACAACTATGGACACTCCCAACTCACGGCTGGCCGCCCGGCGGCAGCAGAAGAAGGCCTTGCTGCCCGAGGCCGCCCGCCTCGCCCGCCAGGGCCGCACCTGCCGGCAGATCGCGAAGAAACTCGGCATTTCCAAGACCACCGTGAGCGACTGGCTCCGCGGGCGGCGGGTCGCCGCCGCGGCCCGCTGGCTGGGGACGCCCCAGGGCGCGCGCGGCTCGCCACCTGCTTCCAGTCGATCTACGGCATGGCCCTCCGGGAATGGCACTCCTCCCGCGGGGACAAGGAGGTGCGGCCTGTCGAGACGACCAGCGCGGCCGGCGGCGAAGAGGCCCCCAAGAAGAAGGAATCGCTCCGCAGCGAGAATCGCACCGCCAACGCCGCCTACCTGAGCAGGGCCCTGGGCGCGCTTCAGGGGCTCGTCCGCATCCATGGCATGGAAGCGACACGCTACGACGACCTGACAGTCCCCGGCGAGGCCCTTCTCCCCGCCGAGTCGCTCACGCCCGAAGACATGGCGAGCATGACCGATGAACAACTCCATGCCTGGGACGTCCGCCTGGCGGCGGAAGGCAGAGCGGCGGGCGAAGCGGACGCACTGCCGGTCCTCACCAGGGAAGAACTGCACGCCCTGACCCCCGCGCAACGCAGCGCGCTGAAGGCCCGCTGCCTGGCCGAAATCGAATGGGCCCGCCAGCAACGGGCGGCCGTCCAAAAGGATGAAGGGGGAACGGGGGAGGGTGAAGGCGGAAGGATGAGGGATGAAGGATGAGGGATGAAGGCGGAGGGATGAAGGATGAGGGATGAAGGATGAGGGATGAAGGATGAGGGATGAAGGATGAGGGATGAAGGATGAGGGATGAAGGATGAGGGATGAAGGATGAGGGATGAAGGATGAGGGATGAAGGATGAGGGATGAAGGATGAGGGATGAAGGATGAGGGATGAAGGATGAGGGATGAGGGATGAAGGATGAAGGATGAAGGATGAGGGATGAGGGATGAGGGATGAGGGATGAGGGATGAGGGATGAAGGAGGTCAAAATAATGTGTACCAGGAAACCCGCGTTGAGCACGCCCTCGGGCCCCGCCTTCGGCGACGAGCAACTCGGGGAACTGTGGGCCGCCTACACGGCCGATCGAGGCAACCGCTGGTTGCGGGACCGCCTCGTCGAACACTACTTCCCTTGGGTCCGCAACCTGGCTGCCCGGTTGGCCCGCAAGATGCACTCCGCGACCAGGAGAACGCGGTCGGCGAAGTGTTGCTGGCGCTGGTGGAGTCGATCGTGCCGGGCTGCCGTGGCCAGGGCCACTTTCGCGGCTGGGCCTACACCTGTACGAAGAACAAACTGTTGGACGTCCGCCGCGCGGAACGCAGCGCCTGCCGGCCCTTTGCCGACCTGCCGTCCGCCAAGCTCCAGCGTGAAGTGCTCGAAGGCGCGCCCGGCCGGCCGCACGGCGACGCGCCGCAATTCGCCCGCCTTACGGCCGGGCTGAACGACCGCCAAGCCTCGGTCGTCTGGCTGCGGGGTTATTGCGGCCTCTCGGTCAAGGCGGCCGCGCTCGTATTGAAGGTCTCGCCCCGCAGCGTGGAGGGCTGGACGCGCTCCGCCCTGGCCGCGCTGCGGGAACACAACTAACTCTTTACCCAACCAACGCCATGAACAAAGCCCGCAGACATCTCCGCTTGACGCAATTGCACAGGGAAGAACTCCGCGAAAGCCTGCTGAAGTTCACGCTCTATACCAAACGCGACTACCGCGCGAATTGGCACCATGAGCGGCTGGCCGAAAAACTGGACCTCGTGGCCCAGCGCCGCTGCCGCCGGCTGATGGTCTTCCTGCCGCCGCAACACGGCAAGAGCGAATTGGTCTCCCGCCGCTTCCCGGCCTTCATGCTCGGCCGCGATCCCGACCTGCGGCTGATCGCCTGTTCGCACACCCACAGCATGGCCGTCAGCTTGAACGCCAACGTGCAGCGGATCATGTCCGGCAATGCCTACGGGCGGGTCTTCCCCGAGAGCAAGCTCACGCGTTCCCCTCGCCCGTACGCGGGAGAGGGGCAGGGGGTGAGGGGCTTCGGGACTCGTGCCAGCACGCGTGTCCGCCGCACCCTGGACCTCTTCGAGATCCCTGGCCGCCGCGGCAGTCTGCGTTCGGCGGGCGTGGGGAACTCGATCGCCGGCAACGCGGCCGACGGCGCGATCATCGACGACCCGTTCGGCAAGCGCGAGGACGCCGACAGTCCGGTCATCCGCGAGAAGATCTGGCAGTGGTACACCAACGACCTTTATTCGCGGCTTTCGACCGAGGCCTGGATCGTGTTGACGCACACGCGTTGGCACCGCGACGACCTGGCCGGCCGGCTGCTGCGGAAGATGGCCGACGCCGCCGGCGACCAGTGGGAGGTGCTCTGCCTGCCGGCCGTCCGCGGCGACGGACCCGGCGACCCCTGCGACGGCCGCACGCCGGGCCAGGTGCTCTGGCCGGAGTTCAAATCGGCCGCCGACTTGGAGATCATCCGCCGGCAGGATCCGCGGGCCTACGCCGCCTTGTACCAGCAGGACCCCTCCGAGGCCTCGAACAGCGAGTGGGCGGCGGAACTTTTTGGCGACTGGATTTGGGTCCCGCCCGAGAAATGGCCGAAGAAGTTCGACTTGCGGGTGGTCTGCGTCGACGCCAGCAAGGGCGCCAAGGACGGCCTGGGCGACTACGCGGCGATCGTCTTCCTGGGCGGATGCGCGGATACCGGCGGGTTGCTTTACGTCGACGCCCTCTTGGACCGCATCCCGCTGGACCAGATCGTCCGCCGCACGATCGTCTTTTGCGACGAGCACCGGGCGGAGATGGTGGGCTTCGAGGCCGAGCAGTTCCAGGAGTTGCTGGTCCACGAGTTCAATCGGCAGTGCGGGCAGGGCGTGCGCTGGCCGGTTTACGAGATGACGTGCCAGGGCGTGCCCAAGGTTGCGCGGATCCGCCGGTTGAGTCAGTACGTGATCAATCGCGAGTTGCGGTTCAAGGCCGATTCGCCCGGCTGCCGCCTGTTGGTCGAGCAGCTCATGGATTTTCCCCTTGCCGATCACGACGACGGGCCGGACGCCCTGGAGATGTGCGTGCGTCTTATCTTGTCGCTCTATCAACCTCCGGAGTAAGTCTCCACGCTCCTGCCGCCGTGGGGGTGAGGCGGTTGTAGGAACGCGGACTGTAGGCGCCCCACCGACCCCGCGTCGGTGGAGCGCTGACTGACCAGCTACGGGCGAATTCCCGACATAGCTCACCGGTCACCGCTCGACCGACGCGGGGTCGGTGGGGGCGGGGAGGTGTTTACGCTTTTTGTATCAATCGTTTCAAGGAGAATCAAAATGGTCAACGTTCATTTCGTGTTGGGGAAACCTCATTGGCTTCACGACGATCCGCCTGCGGATCTTTGGACCGCCGAGCTGCCGGAGGTTCCGCGCGTGGGCGACTTCATTTCGCTGCCGACGCCCGAGAACACCAGCACGCAATTGGGCGATCCGCCGGCGGGTGGAAGAATCAAGTCGGTGAAACCGCCAGGCTACCGGCAGACTGCAATGGAGCACTACCGGGACACCCAGGAAGACTATTTCGAGGTGTGCGGCGTTCATTGGACTCTGACCCATTGGAGCGCGAAGAGCCAGGTCACCGTTGTCTTGCGCTTCCCGAAACCGGTTGGGCAGCCCTGTTGGTGAGACACCGGAAGCCACGCCCCTGCGCCGATTCCAAGCGCGTTTCGATCTGACAGCGGCTGGAGAGAACCCCGTCCAAAGCAAAAGACCGCGCGAGGAACGTCCGCGCGTGATCTTTTTCATTCCCGACCAGCACAGCGTCATCGATAAATGACGGGGGCGTTCCTTCTTGCGCGTTCATTTTGTCGTAGTATCAAACGCCGGCACAGAGCCCATGCCGCTCCCGCCATGCCGCTCGCGGGTCTGCCGCTGGGACGCACTACGCCTTCCGCGGCCCCAGGGCAATAATCGGCCGTGCCCTGGATGCGCCAAAATGAGGACCAAATCGGAAGAACGTGAGAATTAAGTAGCGCAGTCCCCGGAATTCCACGATGCCACAGGCGTAGAAGGAATAGTTACGGTTCAGGGTTACGAGCGCAACGTCGCCAAGTGGCTCGTCGTTATAACGGTCCGAAAAAAAACGCATTTCCGCGGGGAGTACGAAAAGCCGATTGCGGTGTCGGACGAAGCAATACCGGCAACCGGAAACGTCGCGGCCGCTGTTGCGGCCTACAACCAGGCGCTTCAGGACAAGTATGCGGGCTTACCTTTCTCCGCGCGTGGATGTGACCCGATGGGTGCGGTGCAGCACCTTGACGACGGAAACGACGGGTGTGAAATACCATATCGTCGAGAGACCGTAAGAGCAGGAGGAACAAGGTGGAATTTTTTGGCGCGGATTTTTTCTCGCGGCGGCTGTCTTGGTGTCCTGGTGGGTGGTCGGGCCGGGTGGCCCCGGGTGATTACTCACCCGAGGCTCCCACAGACCCGTACGTGCAGGATTCCCGGATACGGTTCCTCAAGCAACCCCTTCGCTGCACCACGCATGTGATGCGCCAGTTGATGCTATCCGCTTTCCTTGTGTTGACACGCGCCAGGAGTACGATGCCTCCCACGTGTTTTCGTCCAACAGTGTGGCTGCTCGGCATCCCGCTTCCCATCCCCCGGGTCCTTGCGGGTCACGTTACCCAGCTTCGTCGGTTCTGTCAAGGCGCTACGACTTCCTGCCGCGCATCTCGCTTCACTTCGTTTTTCCTTCGTTGGCGCATAAGGCGAGGCGTGGCGCATAGCTCCCCCTCGCATGCGTCCCCGGTGAACGCGGCACGGCGGGCAGCTTGATCCAACGTCGAGCGGGCGGGTGCTATCAGCCTGCTTGCCTGCGCGTGGCCACGGCAGCGGTCATCGAGAAAAGAACGCTGAGGGCTAAAAAGAAGCCTGCCGCCTACTGCCTCTCGGCAGAAGGCATCAACGCGACCCGCTTGCCGCGGCCTCGGATGCGGCTCAAGTACACCCTGCAATGCATCCACAGACCCCCTTCTAGCATCATTGCCGCGCTTCATTCCCATTCTTTCGAGGGGCAGCGACTCGCGATTCCAGCCACAAAGTTGACCCTACTCATTGCAATTTTCGCACGATGCGATATATTGACCGGTATGTGCTCGCGGCGTTGTGCCGCGGCACCCTCCCCACAATCTTGAGGCAGCGTGCACCTGATCTCTGACGCACCGCGTAGGTGAGGTCGGACCAGGTGCTTCTCGACAACGCGATGGTTCTGTGATCCGCGGGCCTAGCGGCCCGCGCGGTCGCGGTCTTCTTGCCGTTGCGTTTTCCCGTTTTGTGATCGCTGGGGGGCCACTTGTTTCCTGGATGCACGTTCCCCACGCAGATCGCAGGCGATAGCCCCTCCTGGCTGTGGATCAGCCGCGACGGATTGTCGCTTGGAGAAAACGTACCTAGCGGAGCGCCCTTGTGCGCCGCGTTGGATCGTCGAATGTGACTTACTTTGTCAAGGAGAGCAGGGGTGTTTGAGAATAAGGTCATGCAAGGTTTGATTGTCGCGGCGTTTCGGATACTGGCGGGCATCTTGATTCTTCCCTGCTTGGTTGTAACCCATGCTCAGGCCCAGACGCTCACGGTGCTGGCCACGTTCAACAACGGCAACGGCTTATGGCCCACCTCCGATTTGACGCTTATCGGCAGCACCCTGTATGGGACGACCCAGGCGGGCGGTGCCAATGGGTACGGCACGGTCTTCAGCGTTCCCGTGAGCGGTGGCACCCCTACGGTGCTGGCCTCGTTCAATATGGGCACCGGCGTATCTCCCGAAGGCGATTTAACGCTCAGCGGCAACACCTTGTATGGGACGACCTACCAAGGTGGCGCCTATGGGGGCGGCACGGTCTACAGCCTTCCCGTGTCTGGCGGAAGCCCCACCGTACTGGCATCGTTCAACTACAGCAGCGGCTTAGACCCCGAAGCCGGTTTGACGCTCAGCGGCAGCACTCTCTACGGGACGACCACCACCGCGGGCGGCAATGAAGGCGGCACGGTCTTCAGCCTTCCCGTGTCTGGCGGCAGCCCCACCGTACTGGCATCGTTCAACAACGGCACCGGCACAAGCCCCCAAGCCAGTTTGACGCTCAGCGGCAGCACTCTCTACGGAACGACCTCCTACAACGGCGGGAACGGGTCCGGCACGGTTTTCAGCCTTCCCGTGACTGGCGGCAGCCCCGCGGTCATGGCCTCGTTCGACGGCAACAACGGCGCCGGTCCCCTATCCGCTTTGACGCTCAGCGGCAGCACCCTGTATGGCACCGCTCAAAACGGCGGCTTTCCCGATGGGTCCGGCACGGTTTTCAGCCTTCCCGTGACTGGCGGCAGCCCCACGGTACTGACCACGTTCAACGGTAGCAACGCCGGATGGCCCCAATCCGCATTGACACTCAGCGGCAGCACCCTGTATGGCACGACTTTCGACGGTGGCGCCTTTGATTTGGGCACGGTCTTCAGCCTTCCCGTAAGCGGCGGCAGCGCCACGATATTGGCCTCGTTCAACGGCATCGACGGCATGCGGCCCGGAGCCGGATTGACGCTCGATGGCAACACGCTGTATGGGACGACCGCAAAGGGCGGTGCCAATCACGACGGCAACGTCTTCGCCTTGAACCTCAATGGCTACGCGTGGAATGTCGCCGGTGGCGGAAGCTGGGCGACGGCCGCGAATTGGTCGCCCGCGGGGCCGCCCGACGGTGTGGACAACACGGCTGACTTCAGCCAGCAGACGCTGGCGGCCAACGCCACGGTCACGCTCGACGGCAGCCACACGATCGGCAACCTGGTCTTCGGCGACCAGGGAAACGCCTTCAATTGGACGCTGGCCGCGGGCAGCGGCGGCGCGCTGACCCTCAAGGTCTCGACTGGCACGCCCACGATCACCGTTAACAATCAGACGGCCACGATCAGCGCCGTCGTGGGCGGGAGCCAGGGGCTGACCAAGCTCGGCGGCGGCACGCTCGTCCTGGCCGCCTCTAACGTGTACACCGGCGGGACGACCGTCAGCGCGGGCACGCTGCAGCTTGGCGACGGCGTTGCCAATAACGGCTATGTGCAGGGCAACATCCTGAATAACGCCGCGGTGACCTTCGCCAACCCCGCGGCACAGACCTACGCCGGCGTCATCAGCGGCAACGGCGCCCTGACGAAAGTCGGCAGCGGCGTCCTGGCGTTAAGCGGCTCCAACACCTATTCCGGCCCGACGACGATCAACCAGGGCAAGCTGACCGTCGATGGCTGGCTGACCAATTCGGCCGTGAGCGTCAACGGTGGTACCCTGGGCGGCACGGGGTATCTCAACAGCGTCACGGTCAATTTCGGCGGGCAACTTGCCCCAGGCGATTCACTGGGCGTCATGCACTTGAGCGGCGGCTTGATCTTGGAATCGGGGGCGGTGATGGATTATGAACTCGACACGCCTGGCACGAGCGACGAGATTTCATGCGGCAGTCTGGCTCTCAACAACCAGCAGTTTTCCGATTTCCACTTCACGTGGTCGGCCAACTTCGGACCGGGCAGCTACGACTTGATCGCCTTCGGATCGAGCAGCGGCAGTCTGGCGAGCGCCAGCGGCACGATCGACGGCTACGCGGCGACCCTGGCCGTGAAAAACAACGATCTCGTACTCGCCGTCGTGCCGGAGCCATCGACCGCGACACTGCTTGTGGCCGGCGTCTTGGGACTGATCGGCTGGGCGTGGCGTTGGCGTAGGGCAAAGACGATCATGCGATCCTTGTTGGCGGCGGCCCTCTTGGGCTCCGCCGTGTCGGCACAGGCCGACGTGTTCAACATGGGTGGCACGATCAGCGGCGGTACGTGGACGGGCCTTGCAAGCCTGTCGTTCGTGACCGTGGGCGACCCCGGCAATGTGGCGGACCCAGCAACCGGTTACGGGGCCGTTCCCTATGTTTAACACCTACACAGATCCCGTGAACTACTTGACGCCTGTTGGAGATTTTGCCTCGTCGCCCGGCCCTTACGGCACATTTGACCAGCTAAGAGCGGCCGGTAGAAATGACAACCACAACGACTAGTGCCAGCACATCCGCTCGCGATAGATTCGTCACGACATAGGTAAGGACGCGCAAGCAACATACCAAAGAACCTTGTACCATTGGAAATGCCATGACCACAATTTCGTTTCGCCGTTTTGCCGGCGTCGCATGCCCGCTTTTTTTCGCATCCGTCATTGCGTCGCAACTCCTCGGCGACGTAATATTGCCAAACTTGCCACCGGGCACGAAATATGAAATCGCCTTTGTGACTCTGGGTACGGATAATGGCACAAGTTCCGACATTGCTCACTACAACAATTTCGTCACAACCGAAGCCCGCCGAGACCCGGTCCTTTGGGGTCTCGGCGCGTCTTGGACCGCCATCGCATCGACCTTGACCGTGAGCGCCTCGGCAAACGCGCCTAACAATGGCACGATCCCTGTCTACAACACGGCTGGGCAACTGGTGGCGAATTCATTGAGCCCATTATATGGTTCCACTTTGTACAACCCTATAGACTACACGCAGTTCGGCGCTAGCCCGCCAATAAATGGTTTTGGCGACACATGTGTATGGACTGGGACAAACGACTATGGAGCTGCTATCCCCTCCTACGAACTCGGCACGGGCAACACGACAATAGGACTAGCCAGTAATACGAGTCAAGCTTGGATCAACGACGGTTCGGCGATCGCGCCGTACAACTCCTTTCCGCTTTACGCTCTATCAGCCCCCATCACGTCACCATCCGTCTGGGCCGCGGCCGTGAGCGGCAATTGGACTAGCGCGGGCAACTGGTCCGGAGTCGTGCCCAACGCCGTCGGCGCGGGGGCCGTCATCAATGCCCCAACCACGGCCGCTGTGACGATTACGCTTGGCGCCCCGCAGACGCTCGGCACGCTGCTGCTGGGCAATTCGGGCACGGCCGGTGTCGGCTACACCCTCAACGGCACGGGAAGCAACGCGCTGACCTTGAATAATTCGGGCAACGGCGCGACGATCGTGGTGACCGGCGGCACGCATGCCGTCAATGCACCGCTGGTGTTGAACGATAACCTTATTGTCATCAGCAGCGGGTCGTTGACCCTCGGCGGCGTGATCGCCAACGGCTCCGACGGCCCGATGGGCATCACCCTATCCGGCGGGCTTTTGGTCCTTGGGGGCGGCAACACCTACAGCGGCAACACGGCGCTCAGCAGCGGCACGTTGACCTTGGCCCATCCCCTGGCGGTGCAAAATAGCACTCTCAACGTGACGAACAGCGGCACCTTGAGTTTCGCCGGGGGGAACACCAGCCCCACCCTGGGCGGTCTGACGGGCGCCGGCAACATAGCCCTGGCGACTGCTGCCATGGAGCCCGTCACGCTGAGCGTGGGCAACAACGGGCAAAGTACGACCTACGACGGTATTCTGACCGGTCCCGGCGGCCTGACCAAGTCCGGCACGGGCACGTTGACATTTGCAGTCAACCAGGTCTATTCCGGCCCCACGGTCATCACCGCCGGCACGCTGAGGCTGAGTGGGAATCCGGTCCTTGCCGGTTTCGGCGGCAGCGGCACGGGCTGGCAGGTCAATAGCTCCGGTATCTCCAGCACGCCAATCACCAACAACGTGCTCACTCTAACTGATAACAACTACAACGAGGCGCAAAGCGCGTTCTACAACACGCCAACGCCAGTCAATGCGTCGTTCACGGCGAATTTCGTCTATCAGGCTTCCGGCTATTTGGCGGGTGACGGGGTAACCTTTGTCCTGCAAAACGACAGCCGCGGCCTCGCCGCGCTGGGTGGCAACGGCGGCTACTTTGGATATGCAACCGGCAATGGTGTGACCGGGATTGCACCCAGCGTCGCGATCAACGTCGATCTGGACGACAACCAGACAGCCTTCGACAGCAATGGTTCGCTCAGCCCTGCCACAAGCATTGGCAACGTGAATTTGCGCACGGGTGATCCGATTCGTGTTTCCATAAACTACAACGCGCTGACGCAAGTCATGGCCTGGACGTTGACCGATACTACCGCGGGCACGTCCTTCAGCACGTCGCAAACGGGGGTCAACCTGCAGAGTCTTCTAGGCGGCTCGGTCGCCCTCGTTGGCTTCGCGGGCGGAGACAGCGGCTTTGCGTCCACGCAAACGATCAGCAACTTCAGCTTAACGCATTCCAGCACGGGCAGCGGCAACAACATCCTGCCCGTCACAACGGCCTTGTCGATCGCCGGCGGCGGCACGCTGGACCTCAGCGGCGGCAGCCAGCAAGTCGCCTCGTTGTCGGATCAAACTCCCGGCAGCGGCGGCAGCAGCATCATCAACAGCGGCACGGCCGCCTCGCTGTTGACGCTCAGTCCCAGCGGCTCGACCACCTTCAGCGGCACGATCCAGGGAGGCGGCACGCTGGGCACGATCAGCCTGGTGATGAGCGGCAGCGGAACGCAAGTACTCGCCGGCAGCAACAGCTACACGGGTGGCACGGCCGTCAATGCGGGCACGCTCCAGGTTGCCGGGACTGCATCGTTGCCCGGCTACGCGACGGCCGGGAAAATCACCGTGGCTAGCGGTGGAGTGCTTGCCGTCAGCGCGGGCGGCAGCGGCTGGACATCAGCAAACATCGCCTCGCTGCTGAGCAGCAATGGCAGCGGTTTTGCCAGCGGCTCGGCACTGGGCATCGACACCACCCCCGGCAATTTATCTTATGCCTCGAATATCGCCGGCACCATGGGACTGGCGAAGTTGGGCGCGAATACACTGACCCTCGCCGGCTCCGAGACCTACACGGGCAGCACGGCCGTCAAGGCGGGCACGCTCCAGTCCACGAGCACCGCGTCGCTGCCCGGCTACGCAAGCACAGGGAAAATCACCGTAGCCAGCGGTGGGGTGCTCGCCGTCAGCGTGGCTGGCAGCGGCTGGACCACCGCGAACGTCGGTACGCTCTTGAGCAGCAATGGCAGCGGTTTCGCGAGCGGTTCGGCACTGGGCATCGACACCACCGCCGGTAACCTTTCCTACACCTCGAATATCGCCGGCAGCATGGGGCTGGCAAAACTGGGCGCGAATACCCTGACCCTCGCTGGCTCCGACACCTACACCGGTCCGACAACGATCAACCAAGGCGAACTCCTGGTCAACGGTTCCCTGGTCAGCCCGGTGACGGTCAACAGCGGCGGAACTCTCGGCGGCACGGGCCATCTCAGCAGCGGCACGGTCAGCACTGGTGGGTGCATCGCGCCAGGTAATTTGCCGCAGGGCTTGAGCTTCAGCGGCGGCCTGCTCTTGGCTACCGGGGCCGAGATGGACTATGCACTCGATACGCCTTCCACCAGTGACGAGATTTCCTGCGCTAGTTTGGCTCTCAACAACCAGCAGTTCTCCGATTTCCACTTCACTCCCACGGCCAACTTCGTGCCGGGCACGTACGATTTGATCGAGAGCGGGGCCGTTCCCATCGGTACGCTGGGCTCGAACACCAGCGGCACGATCGACGGCTATTCGGCAACGCTGGCAATTCAGGGCAATGACCTTGTGCTTACGGTCCCGGAACCGTCAACACTTGCGCTGCTTGGGGCCGGCGTCCTTGGGCTGTTCGGCTGGGCATGGCGGCGGCGTAGGGCGAAAGCGATCCTGCGAATCTTGTTGGGGGCGGCCCTCTTGGCCTCTGCCGCGTCGGCCCAGGCCGACGTGTTCAACATGGGCGGCACGCGCAACCCGACGACAGGGATATGCACCGCATCGGGGCCTGACTTTAACTGCTAACTGTTGCGTCGACGATTGCCGGCCCGATAGGATACCCCGGCAGTCATGGTGCAGCAGGGCCGCGACGGCTGCGGCTGCGCTAGTTTCCCCGACGTGACGTCGAGGCAGGCCTATCGGGCACGGGCCTTCCGCGTTCGCCGGCCGGTTGCCGCTGGATATCGAATGCGCAACCGTTGCGCGAGGGCTTCTCGGACCACGGCACTGCGGTCGGCTAGCCCGTGGCCCGCGGCGTAATGATCGATGGCGCGGACGACATCGGCCTCCTCCTCGCCGAAGACCGTGCCCACGGGTATCCGCGCGTGACGCGCCGCCGCCTCGCGCCGCCGAGCGCGTCAATTCGGGCAGTTCCTCTTCGATCTGCTCTCGAATTAGCCCGTGTCGCTCCTTTTCCTCCGGCGTCGCCGCTCGCACAATGCACTGGCGAACTTCGTGCGCCATTGCGCGCTCCTCGTCGGTGGGTCGGTCCATCTAATCCTCTACCTCGTAGCGCTCTTCTTGTATCTTATTTTACCTTGACTGTATTATGAATGGAAGAGCGCCCCGGCCGGTCATGGGGCGTGCGCTGGCCGGTATACGAGATGACGTGCCAGGGCGTGCCCAAGGTCGCGCGGATCCGCCGGTTGAGTCAGTACGTGATCAATCGCGAGTTGCGGTTCAAGGCCGATTCGCCCGGCTGCCGCCTGCTGGTCGAGCAGCTCATGGACTTCCCGCTTGCCGATCACGACGACGGGCCCGACGCCCTGGAGATGTGCGTGCGTCTTATCTTGTCGCTCTATCAACCTCCGGAGTAAGTCTCCACGCTCCTGCCGCCCTGGGGGTGAGGCAGTTGTAGGAACGCGGACTGTAGGCGCCCCCACCGACCCCGCGTCGGTGGAGCGCTGACTGACCAGCTACGGGCGAATTCCCGACATAGCTCACCGGTCACCGCTCGACCGACGCGGGGTCGGTGGGGGCGGGGAGGTGTTTACGCTTTTTGTATCAATCGTTTCAAGGAGAATCAAAATGGTCAACGTTCATTTCGTGTTGGGGAAACCTCATTGGCTTCACGACGATCCGCCTGCGGATCTTTGGACCGCCGAACTGCCGGAGGTTCCGCGCGTGGGCGACTTCATTTCGCTGCCGACGCCCGAGAGCATCAGGACGCAATTGGGCGATCCACCTGTCGGCGGAAGAACCAAGGCGCTGAAACCGCCGGACTACCGGCAAACGGCGATGGAGCACTACCGGGACACCCAGGAAGACTATTTCGAGGTGTGCGGCGTTCATTGGACTCTGACCCATTGGAGCGCGACGAGGCAGGTCACCGTTGTCTTGCGCTTCCCGAAACCGGTTGGGCAGCCCTCTTGAGGAAACGCCGGTAGCCACGCCCCTGCGCCGATTCCAAGGATATGGTTGGAAATGATTTCCGCACCACGCCTTCCGCGGCCCCAGAGCAATAATCGGCCGTGCCCTGGCTGCGCCAAAATGAGGACCAAATCGGAAGAACGTGAGAATTAAGTCGCGCGTCCCCGGAATTCCAATCTAGCGCGTCCCCGGAATTCCAATCAGCCTGCGCGTCTGAGGTGCATCGGCCTTCTTGCAACCGGCATAGATGATGCAGGTGGCGGCCGAGAGACCGAGGATGAGTTTGAGGTAGTGCGGCATAAGAGCGAGCGCGGAAATGAGTAGGATTGCATCTGGCAGGATCGCGAGGCACAGCAGCAAGACGACGGGCGCGGCGATGCCGAACGTGGTCACGGCATCCTTGCTCGGAACGTACTTGGCAATGCGGCGGCGAAACAGCCAGGTGAGGATGGAAACGGCGAGGATGGCGCAGGCAAACAGAGCGGTGATGATCATGGTTTGGGTCCTTGTAATTGCGGATGAAGTGGGATGTAGAACGATGCGATCCTGCGTGGGACAGGGAATCGAAGGGAACCCGGCCCTGGCAAGCTCGGAGGAAATGAAGCTGCCAGGGCCGGGCTATGGGGCGGCATGATGCCAGCCAGAGAAGAGACAGGGAATCAGGCCGCCGTGGCAGGTCCGGGGTCATCGCCGAGGAACGCACGCCAGTTGGCGGCAAGCTCGCGCCTCAACTGCGAGATGCGCCCCTGGCTGACACGGAACTTCTTCGCCGCCGTCTTCGTGGTCTCGCCGTTGGCCAAGAACTCGGCCACCTTGCGGTTGCGCCGCTTCAACGAATCGAGCCAGTCGCTGAAGTCGATACGGGTGCGGGCGATTTCGTCGGGGCCGGCGTGTTTGTCCTCGATCAAGATTTCGCACCACGTGTTCTCGTCGTCTTTGTCGTGGCGGTCGAGCCTCTCCACGGTCAGGGATTTCAGCCGCTGAGCATAAGGCGAAAGCACGTCCGAACAGCAGAGGCTGCTGCCCACGCGGCGGCCGTCCTTGATCTGCCGGATCGCGTACTTGGCTAGCACCGACCCGTGCGCAACGCTCTCACGGCCGCGGCGAACGAGCCGCCGGAACGCGACCATCGCATTGGCGATCGTCTCTTGGATGAGGTCCTGGCGGTCCTGACCGCGAACGTGGCGAAAGGCAAAGCGAGGCGCACTTGACGATGGCCGGAAACATCGCCTCGAATTTCTTTTGCCAGCGGCGACGACGGGGACCAGGCGCAGCGGGAGAAGCAGTAGCAGTGGACATGAAGGGTGACCTTTCTGTGAGCGGGGCCACCCTGGGCCGGGTGGCCTTGGGATGGGTGGGGATGCGCCGTCGGTCGATGCGATGAAAGACGCCGGAAGGGCGAACTTTGATCGCGGCTGCCGTGCAAGTTATGATGCCGCGAAAATTCTCGCAGTTGACCAAATTTCGTTGCGCCAGGCTTGTACAATCCCCCGCCAGGAAGTAAACTTACCCCTTATGGGGTCTTTGCCATGATTGCAAAGCGGCGAGGATGAGACCAGAAAACGAGATACCATGGGGAAGGAGTTTATTTATCATGTCAGACGATCCATTTTCGGCGGCTGGAGAGAAGTTTCGCCGGGAGTCGGTACGCCAAAGCGCTGCTGGCGACCAAGCTATGGCCGAATTGAGAGACTTGGCTGATTTTTGCTCCCAGGCAATTCGCAATTTCTACGGCAGCGAGCAAACCGACGTATATGTCGAAAAGCGGGGACCCACACAGATATCCATTCAGTTTGGCTATCGGCCCGGCAGAGTGCATGCGGTCCTCAACGGGCCATCGGCGACGCTGTTCGTTTATTCCGACGGTAGCATCCTTTGGGCCTCTTACACGGACTGGCAACCCGCTGATTCACCCACTCCTCCGCTCGTCCCCGGCATGCTTGACGGACCGGACTATCGCAAGTCGCTCACCCCGCCTCTCATCGCTTTCCTGAGAGACTCCGAGACCAACTACCGGAACGCAACCGCATAGCTTGTAGGGCCCTATCTCAGGGCGAACATCGTTAGCCAAAGCAGATTTCGGAGGGTGACCTATGACGCTAGCTAACCCGCGGAACGTGAGCGAATTGGCACTGCGCATTATCGAGCAGCGTGCGCCCTGTTGGCCAGGTGATCTTTTTTGCCAGGTGCTAATGGACGAGCTGAAGAATAGCCAGTGCCTGCTTTCAAGCCCGCCCATCGGCACCAGAGAGCCGATGATTTTATTCGATTAACTTCGCAACACGGAAGAAGGAGGATCGATGCCATGCACATTCCTTCCGGAGCGCCCGAGGATGGTTTTCGCCGCAAACCCTCAACGGTGCCTACCGCGCCGCGCTTCGCGAGCGCATCGCCACCGCCTTTGGACTACCTAAGCGATGAGTTGGCCACGGCGTTCTTCGACGCCCGTGAGCACGAAGCCTACTACCGGTCTCTCAGGACTTCGACACGGCCACGGCCAATAGACGCGAGACGGGCATACTACGATACGTTTCGCCCCCTATTGCTTCGGTTGCTCGCGTTGGCGGATGACGATGGGATCGTTTTCCTCGAAAACCTTATCACGGCAAATATCCGCCACGAGAAACGAACGCCGGGCACACAAGCACGGGGGTGTGCAGTGGAGCGCGTGCGGCGCTCGGAGCCGAAAGGGATGGCGATTCTCGGAAAGGATGCTGGCTGCGACCCGGAGCACTGTCGTGCCGCGTACCGGGCTGCCGCGCTTCGTTGCCATCCTGACCGTGGCGGCTCGCGTGAGGATATGGTCGCGGTCAATCTCGCGTTTGAAATGCTCCACCGCATCCTCGTGGAAGAGGCCGGCGCAGCTCCCATCGCCAGTGAGGTGGACGAGTCACGGGAGTTCTCCGGCGATACGAGGAACGCATCAGCCTATTTGTGGACGGTTCGGCAATTGCTTCTCGGCATCGCACTCGACGAGTGGGCGCTTGAGGAGGCCACCGTTTACTTTGAGCAGCTCGTGCCGGTCCAAGCCACGCGCGCCGCCGAAGAACCGGAGGATCCGGATAGGCCGTGGTTCTTTCTTGGTAACAGTCCATACGGGGAACACTGGCAGCGCACGCATGATCTCTTCGAGCAGGCGTGCAGACTTACCATGCGGCTTTGCGCCGCTGGGCGTGCCGACGGTGCAGCGCGCTCACTCCTGATAGCGCGGGCATTCTACCGCCAGTTTGAGGAGTTAGGTGCGATTCCCGACAAGGGCTCAGAAGAAATCCGGGGTGCAACGGCACATGCGAGGCGCCAAGACGCGATCAGGCACGCGCGCAACCTAGCCTATGGGAAAGATGAACACGGCAATTACAAGCACAAATTTCCGCAGGCACAAGAAGAGGCCAGAGAGACGCTAGAGGCCCTAAAGCAATCGCCCACGAATTTCATGCACCCTTCCCTTCGCAAGGCATTGGAATGCGTTGCGGGAACGCGCAAACCGCCGATCGTCCTGGACACCGTTAAGCAGGTGGAGAACGCTTTTAGGCTCGGCGCGATTGACGAGAAACGATACAAGGCCAGCCTATCACGTGTCGGGAAGACGCAAGGGCGCCGGGAATCGGATCGATCCAATCGGCTCGCTATACTCAAACGCACGCACTTCGCCCCGTTGCTCCCGGCCGACGCTAAACTGAAACCGTCGCGGAACGTAGGCCGCATGGTGCCCTTCCCGATGGCCCACGAGTACGCGCTCGACGGCCTGACGCCGGACCAGCACGCGGAGTATCTGAGGGCGTTCCGGGAAAAGGACGACCTGGACCTGGCCGCAAGGTACGCGGGGTTCCGGTTAGACAGCGTTTTCCAGTCGGCGATTCTGTTCGCCGAGCGCTGCAACCTCGCCTCCCTCGCAGAAGAGGCCGATGCCATTGCGCAGATTTCGCCCGATTGCCGCTTCGCCGGGGGCGCTGACGCAGTGATTATCCGGTTGATCGCGGAGTTAGGTGGCACCCAGCGGGGGGAGTTCGTGTCGCAACTCGCGAAGCTCTTGCGGCGCGGACTAGTCTATTGTACCTCCGAGCCCATGTGGAAGCTGGCGAAAAAGTTCGCCGAGACGACCGCCGCCGCCGATAAGTTTCATGCACACCTGCATGATCTCCTGGTAGCCCTTGCGAACTACTGCGAAGACCACCCGTCTACGTCTACGATAAGCGGCTGGGATGATCAGCGACTCGATAACCTACGCCGCTTAATGGCCCTCGCGGCCTACGAGCGCGAGCACCCGCCTACGGGGCTGGTGGGCGAACCCACCGCGATGGTCCTCGACCGAACTGCCGTTCCAGTCGATACGGCGACGAGGCAGTTGGCAGCGGAGCGCCAGCGGCAACTGCCCTTGAGCATCAACGGAGTTGACGACAAGGAGGCTCGGCCACAAGGAGCCATGAGTCCCGCCAATCTCCCTGCCGCCCTACGCGATCGGCTACGGGACTCACACAACGCGATGATAGACGCCGTGATAGAATGCTGGGGGCCAGACTCACCGTTGATCAAAGAGCTTGGTGGCAGGGAACCCTAGCACGCGATTGCAGCCCGGATTCCCTCCAAAGTCAAAGCATCGACCCAAGCCCGCTGCGTGCAACAGCGTTGAAATGGTGCGACCGTTTCCACCAAGACACGTTCGATTCGTAGGGGAAGGCATTGTTGATGGAGTCGAGAGGAACGGGTACTCGTTTGAGTTTCCGCGAGGAGCAACATGATGGAACGCGATGAGCCAAAGAAGGCAGCCTTGGCAGCCCTTGGTGTCGGCGATGGAAGAGACAGGAGTATCTGCGCGAAGTGCGTTGGCGACCTTGCGCTTGGACACTTTATTACCTCAACGGCGACAAAGACGACATGCACGTACTGCGGGCAGGTTCGCGCGAACTGTTTCGCTTTGCCGCTCTCCGTAGTCGTCGAACACATAGCGCCGTTCATAAACGAAGAATTCAAGCACGACGACTTGAAGAGCTATGCCGCAGGCGGGGGCGATTGGTATCCGCACTTTAGGTGTTTTGAGAATCTTCTGAACGCCATCGGGTTCTGGCCCGAGCGTGTTCAAGCGCTCATAGATATCGCCAGCTTTTTCAACGGACGAACGTGGTGGTGGAAAGACACTTTCTCCGATCGCCGCCAACTCGGTTGGGGCAGATTCTGCGATGTGGTAATGCACGCCCGCCGATATACGTTCTGGTTTTCAACCGGTGATATTGTTGCAGAAGACCACCCTCTCTACATGCCAGCGAGCAGGATTTTGAACGAAATCAACGCCGTTGTCGAGCGACTTGGCCTGATAACGGAACTGCCAATTGGAGCCGAGTTTTGTCGCGCTCGGTGCGAAGACAAGGATAAGCCGCTGGAAGCGCCGCCGAATTCACTTCGCCCCCTGAAGACAAGGCAACAAAGGCGAACCGGATGAGCCCCGCAGGTATTCCGATGTTTTACGGAGCGGATTACCCGGAGACAGCGGTGCGAGAGATAGGCAAGCAAGAGGCTACTGTGGTTCGCTTTAGGTCTTTACGCCCGCTGATGATTCTCGACCTGATGAAGGTGATTTGCGAAAAGAGTTTTTTCGATCCAGACGGTCGTACGTGGCGAAATGACACTGAATTCCTGCGGCACTTCTGTCAGGATCTGTCGAGACCGCTGGTCAGCAACGATGCCCCCTCGCGATGGTCGGTGCGGAAATCGAACCCGGAAATTGACTACGTTCCGACGCAAGTCTTTACTGAATACGTTCGCTTCCACATGAAGTCGCATAGGGAACAACCGGTGGACGGCATTCGCTACCCTAGTTCATACGACGGTCGCGGGTGCTACGTGCTCTTCCTCGAACAGGACGACTGCCTACGAGCACGTGAGGGCACGCCACAGTCGTTGCAGTACGTGGAGAATTCGAGGGAAATCATCAGGCTTTCTCCGGGCAGCAAGTGAAGTTGCCGCCGGTGATGACCGTCCCGCCGGCTTGGCTGACTTCGGTATCGTAGTTGACATCGCCAATTGTCCAGCGCGATCGCCCGCCTTGTCTTGCCATCCAGGTCATATAGGGCGTACCGTAGATCCAGGGTCTCGACTAGCAGTTCGCCGCTGCCGGCGTCTTTTGCCCCGGCTTCGTAGCCGGAATCGAAGGCCATTTTCAGGAGGAGGTGTTTCGGCATGGACACGCCGGTGCGACGTTTGATGCCCATGAGGGATTTCACGCAGGCTTGGCCTCGGGTGTCACGGCGGGAAGTTGGCAGGGCTGGGGCTGGTTCATAGTTTCTCCAATGGGGGTAGGGTGCGGCACGAAAAAAGGTCGCCACCAATAGAATGACGCGATCGCCGCCAGAATTGAGGAGGGTGAGCAATAGGCAGCGGTGCGATTGCCGGCGGATAGGTTCTGGGGCGAGGTCGTCTTCAACCTGAAACCTGCTTGCGCATGGCACGAACCGTCGCCAGGACTGCCTCTCGGGCTGCTTGCGGCACGTTTGGCCATACGGCGATAAGTTCGGCCAGAATGGGGTTCTGCGCTGCCCTGCACCGGCTGCACCGGATTTTGCACCGCCCTCTTTAGAATTAGCGGTTTTCCTCGTAGAATCTTGGGGAGGTTCGAGCCCCGCCTCGGCTAGTTGGTAAAACATTTATTGACAACGATTTCCGACGACTCACCCGATTCTTCGGATGGGATGGAGTCGTCGGAATCGGTCGTTTGGGGACTACGTTTGGGAGTAAATTGACCTCGAATCCGGGTCGATGCAAAAATGCAGACTTTGGCCCCGACTTATTCTGCCAGAACGTGCAGGATAACCGTGCCAGATTCAAAGTTGACGAGGGGAGGGTCAATAGCGTCAGCGTCGGCGTCGGCGATCGGGACCGTGCGAGCGCTGGCGCATTGCAATGCTGGCAGCGCTACACCCCGAGCATGGGTTCCAAGAAGTCCGAACCGCGACACGTCGGACAGAGCCGGGGGCTGCATCTTCACCCGGTTCGATCCATTGCAACAGCACGTCAGCCGTCTCGCCAGCTTCACCGCTGCGCGTGTCGATCGCGCACGGGCCATCGCCGGCCGTAGCGATCGGCATCGCCTGGAGGCCGTCCGTTGAAGCCTCGGGGGAACCGCTGCATCCTGTTGACCACCGACGAGCAGCCCGAACAAACGCGGCGGATTCTGACGCGGATGGCGCGTATCTACTCCGGCAGCGCGGCCGATGACTTGGAGCGAATCCGGCAGCGGCATCATTCGGTCCAGCGGACGTTGGAGCCCTACCCCGGTCATCGTGCCCTATGCCGGGCGATTGGCGGAGAAAATCGACCACGATCGCGTGGAAGCCCGGCGCGGATTCCAATGCTTTCGGCTGCTTGGTCTGGACCCAGACCAGCACGTCGGCCCGAGAAGAGCGCCCGAGTCCGGTCGTAGCACGTCGCGTCGCCTTCGGCGTAGAACCAACCGTGGCAGCCGAGATGCTGGCAAATGTCGGTCTCGACCCTAACTTCTTTGTGGAGGCTCATGCACAACGAAGATTCAAGACCAAGCGGCCGTGCTAGTCTGCGCAGACGGAAATGAGCCGTTGGAGTCCCGGCTTTAGCCGGAATCCTCTCGAAGCCTCCGCCTAAAGGCGGGACTCCAACGGCTCATTTCTTCCCACGCGCGGTATCACTTCCCGCTCTCTTGCTTCTCGCTTCTGGCCGTTTGATTATTCACCGGAGTTCGCGGCACCTTGACTGTGGGCTGTGCGCTTTCGACCAAAATGTTCCGCTTCCAGGCCGGCCAAGACCGGACTTCTTCGGCGACGCTCTTGATTTGTTGGCGTATTTCCTTTTCCGTCATGCTTTCACTTCCGTTGGGGTGGATTTCCTTTCAAACAACTCACATGCCTGCTTTTCAAGCTCTAGGTACGAGAGGGGTTTCATTTGAATCCGAAGCTGGGCGCTTTCGATGCGCCATTCCGCCCGTTTGCCGGACTGATTATCTTTTCGGACGAGTGGGTAGGTCGAGCCCAACCGCATCGAAAACAGGTCGAAAAATCGCCTCGGCCCAACTCCCACGAACGGTTCAAACACCACAAACCACCTAGATTTCCCACACTCCTCGGTCGCAATCGAGTCATTGTGAAACTCCAAGGTCTTACTCTTCGGGTAAGGCTCCACGTAGACCACCCGTCTAATTCCCGCGGCAATGATATGCTTGGCACAATTGTGGCAGGGAAAAGTGGTGCTGTAAAGTGTCGTCCCCACGGTTGAGAGGGCATTCCTCGCGCAACTGAATCGCGCCTCCATTTCCGCATGCACGACGCGGCCGTATTCGGTCAGGTCTCGAATGCGGCTGTTTTCCAATAGCTTGCGTAGTTTATCGGCGTTGAAGCCATATTCTATGTCTGCGCCAGCCTCAACGATCTTTTCGATTATCCGGTTCTGCTCCACCCGGTTTGAATCGCCATCGTCTCGCATATAGTCCCTGCCTCCCGGCGCATCTCCAATGCAACCATCGCCTTGCCGCGTTGGCCAATATAGCCCGCCGCCCGCTTGCGGGCAATCATTCGCGCCGGTTGCAAGAATCTGCGAATCGTGCGCCACGACAGCACCAACTTGTCGCGACAGATCGGCCGAGCGCAGCCCGGCGGAGAACGCCAAGAACATCGCATGTTCGTCAAAGGTGGGCGTGATGAACGGATTGCCGAACCAGAGTTCCACGATACGTTTGACATCGCATCGCAATTGATCGTGGCTCTCCGCGATTCGAACGAAGAAATCGGCAAGGTGAAACGTTTTATTCACGCGCTGTCCATGCGGGACCTTGGCTTCCTCGCTGTCGCGCTGGATCAGTTCCCTGGCATTCTTCTCCGATATGCCCTTGTTCTCCGTCAGTTGTTTGAGCCGCCGGCCTTCCTCCTCATGAACTCCCATCAGTACAAAGCCAGACGGATATATAAGCCGCAACATTTCCACTTCTTCAGGCCGTTTCAATGAATCGATAATGATCGCGGTCTTGCATAACGCGTGTACTTGCTCCGTCGCCTTGTTCTTCCGTTCCAAAAGAATCCGGGTGGCGGCTCCCAACGCCAGCACAGCATCGTTTGCGGCCTTCGCGCGAGCTTCATTGCCAGCGTCCATCAACTTGCTAATCCACTGGTACTTGTCAATGTCGTCCTTAGGGACATCGCAAAGCAAAGGGATCACGTTGCGCGAGATTTTCACGATGAGCACGTTGTAGCCGGCGCAGCTCAAACGTTCCGTGAGGAGATCGATGACCAAACTGGTCTCTGACCCCACGGCGCAGACCAGTCCGATGATCAATTCGGAATCAATCTGTTGATCGTTCAGGTAGTCGGGCATATTTCGATCTCCTAATTGGCAAATTCTCGAATATCGATTTTACCGGTAACGGCGGCGGAGATCAACGCTGGCGGAGAAAGGGGTCGGGAGTCGCTTCTGTTGGCGGGCGAGGGTGAGGGCGGTAAATTCTTGGGTCGGCATCGGGGCCTGGCTTTAACTGCTAACTGTTGCGTCGACGATTGCCGGCCCGATAGGATACCCCGGCAGTCATCGTGCAGCAAGGCCGCGACGGCTGCGGCTGCGCTAGTTTCCCCGACGTGACGTCGAGGCAGGCGTATTAGGTAAAGGCCTTCAGCGTTTTCTGGCCGGTTGCCGCTGGATATCGATGCGCAACCGTTGCGCGAGGGCTTCTCGGACCACCGCACTGCGGCCGGCCAAGGCGTGGCCCGCGGCGTAATGATCGATGGCGCGGACGACATCGGCCTCCTCCTCGCCGAAGACCGTGCCCACAAGTATCCGCGCGTGACGCGCCGCCGCCTCGCGCGCCCAGCGCGTCAATTCGGGCAGTTCCTCTTCGATCTGCTCTCGAATTAGCCCGTGTCGCTCCTTTTCCTCCGGCGTCGCCGGCCGCACAATGCGCTGGCGAACGAGAGCTGCTGCAGCGCGAGAAGCGCAAGCGATTTGCAGCGCCGCCTGCATGGGCTCGCCGCGCGGCTGCTTCAGCTTCAGCAAGCTCAACGACCAGGGCTTGGTGGGAGGATGCGAGGGAGACATCGACTCGACGCTAACGCTGCTGCTGTTCGACTACGCCTTCTACGGCGACCACATGAAGTCGATGCAGGACCTGGGCCAGTTGCCCGGCTTCAAGGTGGTCGAAGAAGGCGAAAACGCGTGAGCCCGCGGATCCGCTTGGGCCGGCGAAGCAATTTAGATGCTCGTGGAAATATTGGAGAACGAGGTGTTGGCATTGGTGCCGATCGCGGTAATCGCCGTGAGGCAGACGACGACGATCAGCGAGAGCATCACGGCGTATTCGACCGCAGTAGGACCGTCTTCGGACACGAGGAAACGAAACAGATGGGTTGCTAGCGACTTCATCATAGCGTCCTTCAACAAATAGAACGTGAAAACAAAAACAATGCTTGCTAGAGCCGGTTAGGCCCGCCACCACCTATCGCACAATAGCGTGCTACTAAAAGAGTACGTCACCGCGAACGTGGCGGACGTGGACAACTCGAAAATGGCAGTTGAAAATTTCACGAGCGGACGTGTTAGCAACGATGTTACCGGAGAAAGCATTGCAATCCTAACCGGGCGGGGCGCGGCGGGGTCCGTCCGGCGGCGGGGTCTCCGGCGGCGGGGTCAGGCTGGCAGTTTCTATTTTGCCGTACAAAGTAGAAATTACCGGCTTGACCCCGCTGGCTCAAAATCGCCCTGTTCCCCTGGCGCGAATCTTCGTAGGATCGTGGCCCTTCATACCACGACCACGGAGATCAGCAAGGATGCCCACCACGAAGTGCAAGACCGTCGTTTTCATCTGCACCGGCAACGACTACCGCTCACGTTTTTCCGAGCACCTTTTCAATGCCCTCGCCAAGAAGTACGGGGTCTTGTGGCAGGCAACCTCCGGAGGCTTGAAAACGTGGACCGTGGCGACAAACGAAGGCCCCCTTTCCGAATTCGCCGCGTACAGATTGACGGCGATGGGCATACCGTTTCACGGAGAACGGTTTCCCATCCAGCTTTCAGAAGCCGACCTGGAAAACGCCGATCTGGTCGTGGCCGTCTGATGGGGAGAGGTATTGGGAATCACACGTGCGGTTGGCATTGTCATGGTATCCGCAGGGCGAAGAGCCGAGCGAGCGTTGCAATGTAGAGCGTAAAATACCCCAAGTCCCAGCAGTGCCGAACCCAGCAGCGTGAGGGTGGCGGGTTCGGGGACGGTGGCCAGGAGGCTAACATTGTCGACACCCATGTTAAAATAGCTCTGGTTATCCGCCTCGGCAAATCGCAACTGGTAAGTGCTCCCCGGCAATAGACCGGTAAGATTATAGGAGTAGCTCGTATATTGGTTAGGATTATCACCCAATGGATCGGCTCCTACGAACATGTTTGTGACGATATCCGATGGGGCTATCGAAAACGCTCCGGCTCCAGCCGTTAAGATATCAACCCGGGCATTCTCCGTGGGGGTGACAGTGTAGTCCAACCCGTTGTCGTACGGCCCGCCATCGTAATCGTTCGCAAACATCTGATAGGACAAGGCTAGACTTGTGGTGCCGACGGGAACGGTGAACGACTGTAGTAGCACGTGCGATCCCGGGCCGGTTTCATCCGAGACAGCGAAATAGGACCCGCCCCAAGGGTTGGCTGCTGTTGTTTCCGAGCTAACAGGTGACCTTGCACCGGGAGTGCTGATGTACCAACTACCATTCCCACCTGCTTGGTCCGTTACGGTCCAGCCGGTGAAATTCCCGTCTTCAAAACTGCCATTCGAGATCAGTTGGATCGTCCCAGCCTTGCAATAGTTGGGGGCAGCGAAGACCGTACAGGCCACCAAGGCCGCCATAAACGAATCTCGCACCATCGTCTTCTTATACATTTGCTTTCTCCCAAACAGTGAGGATGTAAATCGCGTCTCATCCCACGGCGCGCTCCAACCGCGCGGAGCACCCGCCGCAGAAACACTCAAGGGAAACCAGACCCAGCCAAAGATTCGGCGCAGTCTCAGACTCCCTTGAGAGCCTTCGTGTTGAGCCACCAGACGCACGGAGACGAAAACAACTCCCGCCGGAGTTGCGCTGCTGCGGACGGAGGCTCGGGGTACTGCGCTGCCTACAATATGGGTTCTGCGATAGAGGCTGCAAAACCGATTGCAGCCCACTGTGGCGGGAAAGGAACCTGCATCGCATGGTCCTTCACCGTAACCACGAGTAACCTACCAAATCGCTACAGATTTGTCAAACAGTTTGGTACTCCAATTCGAGACGAGCTTTAGCATGTTTTCGTGCGAATAAGAGCCGCCGTGGCCTGTTGTCGGGGTATTCAAGAAGGACATCAGACTCTTTTCGGAATGAACGTCGCGATTAAGACAAGCATAGTTCTTTCGGGTAGTAACTATTTCATAAAAATAGTTATTTCTTTAGAATTGCAGTACCAAAACGGTTGTATTCCTGGCAATTCTTGCAAGCAAGAGCTGATATCATTTGCCTTGCGGGCAAAAAACGGTTATTATGAGGGTCTAGCTGTTAAAAACCCTGCCAAGACCGTTTCTGCCCTCTCGTTTTTTTCAAACAATTTCGATCATGGCTGACGCAACCGTTACGGCCACTGGCATGCGGGTAATACGACTGCTCGTAGGTCAGGTTCCTCGCACTATAGGTGAATTGCTGGATGAGACGGGCGTTACGCGAACGGCGATCACCGAGCAGCTCAACGAATTGATGGCCGGGGGCTTTGTCGAACGCACGATCGAACGTCTTCCCGGCCGGGGCCGGCCGCGTCATCGTTTTGCGGCAACCCAGGCCGCACTCGTGCTACTGTTTGCCAACAACCAGCAGTTGGTCGTGCCGGCGATTTGGAAGGCCATCCAGGAGATCGGCGGGGAAAAGTTAACGCGCAGGGTCCGTCATTCGGTCAGCCGCAAATTGTCGGCGTATTATCAGGCGAAGATCACTGCGTCCGAACCGAAGAAGCGTCTCGAACAGTTCAAGCATATCCTGGAGCAGGAAGGCGGTCTCGTCGAACTGGCCACCAAGGATGGCCAGGTTACGATTACGAAGCGGAGCTGCGCATTCATCAGCATGTTCGAGCCCCATCGGCACGTTTGCGAGATCGATATCGACCTGATATCGGCAATCTCCGGCTGTCCGGTACGAATCGTATCCTGTCGTCACGATGGTGCGCCCTGCTGCCAGTTCGAGATCGACACGCGGGCCGTCAATGGGTCGCGGTAAGCTGATTGGGAACCATGTTGCCGCGTCCGGCAGCTTCCCATACAATGCCACTTCTCCCCGGTTCCCGCTTCAGGCCGCAATTGCCGTTTTCCACCCTAATTCTCCCATGACCCAACCCGCAAAGAACATTGCCGTGTTGGGTTCAACGGGCAGCATCGGGCGAAATGCGCTGGAAGTCATTGCCAATTCGGGGGGCGAGCTATGTGCAAGAGTCCTTTCAGCGCACAACAATGTCGATCTGCTCTGCCAACAGGCCGCTCAGTTCCGCCCCCGATGGATCGTTCTTACGGACCCCGAGAAGGCCGGCCGGATCGATCGGTCGGGCCTGCCGGAGGGTGTCGAGCTGCTGATCGGCCCGGAGGGAATTGCCCGAGCGGTCGGCGATGATCAGATCGACATGGTGCTTTCGGCAATCGTCGGAAGTGCGGGCCTACAAGGAACTTGGGCCGCTTTGGAAGCCGGCAAGCCGGTGGCCTTGGCCAACAAAGAAAGCCTCGTCATGGCGGGCCCGCTGGTGATGCGGTTGGCCGAGGAGAAACAGACCAAGATTCTGCCGGTCGACAGCGAACACAGCGCCATTTTCCAGGCCATGCAGTCAGGCCGACGTAGCGAGGTCGAGCGCGTCATTCTCACCGCCAGCGGGGGGCCATTCCGCACTCGAACGATCGAGCAATTGGCGAAAGTCTCGGTGGCCGAGGCCCTGGCGCACCCCACTTGGGATATGGGACCGAAAGTTACCATCGATTCGGCCACCCTCATGAACAAGGCCCTGGAGATTATTGAAGCCCGCTGGCTGTTCAATCTTCCCATCCGGCAGATTGAAGTGATGATTCATCCGCAATCGATCGTCCATTCCATGGTAGAATTCGTTGATGGTTCGGTGATCGCCCAATTGAGTCCCCCGGACATGAAACTGCCGATCCAGTACGCCCTGACGTGGCCCGCGCGGTGCCGCGGGGTGGCGTCGCAGGTCGATTGGCGGAGGGCCATGCACTTGGATTTCGAACCACCCGATTTCCAGCGTTTTGGAGCGTTAGAGCTGGGCCTGGAAGTTGCCCGCCGGGGCGGCACGTCGGGAGCGGTACTGAATGGGGCCAACGAGGCGGCCGTAGCGGCCTTTCTCGATGGCCGCTTGGGCTTCCACCAGATCGTAGACGTTTGCCGCGACATTTTACGAAATCATAACTACGACCCGAGCCCCACCTTGGCCGACGTACTGGCGCTGGACTGTTGGGCTCGCAAGGAGGTATTGCGTTGGATTGCTGCCTGATTGCCTTCGGCTGGACCGACCCGAGCATGTGGATTGCCGCCCTCGAGGTTGCGATCGGTCTGGGTTTTGTCATCTTCGTCCACGAACTGGGTCACTTCGCCGTGGCCAAAATGTGCGGCGTGAAAGTAGACAAGTTTTTCCTCGGTTTCGACATCGGCGGGCTGAAGTTGTTCAGTTTCCGTTGGGGCGAAACCCTGTACGGCATCGGCGTTCTGCCCCTGGGCGGGTATGTGAAGATGCTGGGGCAGGAAGACAATCCCGCGCAGCTTCGCAAGGAGATGGAGCGCGCCAAGCTGGAGGCGCACAGCAGTTCGGGCGGGAACGGGGGCGGATCGGCAAGCGGCGCCGAGGCAGCCGGTGAACCGTCTGGTAACGGCGATTCCGCAGAAAAACGGCTCTACGACCCGCGCAGCTATTTGGCGAAGAGCGTTCCCCAGCGGATGGCCATCATCTCAGCGGGCGTGATCATGAACATGATCTTCGCGCTGGTCTTCGGAGTCGTCGCCTTCCTCTTCGGCGTCAAGGAAAACCCGACCATCGTCGGTTACGTGGTAGCAGGCGGCGCTGCGTGGCAGGCGGGCCTACGGGCCGACGACGAAGTCCTCGAAGTCGCCGGCCGCAAGGTCCGGAACTACCCGCACATGACAGGGGAGATCGTCAACGACGACATTGCGCATGGAATCCCTTTGCTCATCCGACGGCCGGGAGTCACGGATCCGCTGGAAATCGTCGTGAAACCCGAGCAGTTGGGCGGCAAGCCGACGATCGGCATCTACAGCTCGGCGGAATTGAAACTTGTCAACGAGAAAAATTTCCTGCCCTTTGTTCTGGAATCCGCGGCGGCCAACGCCAAGGGCCCGCTGCTGCCCCGCGATCGCATCGTGCAGATCGCCACGCAGCCGATCGACACGCAGCCGATCGGCAGTTACGGCCAACTTCAAGATTTCCTGGCTGCTCACGCGGGCGAGGACCTGACCGTAACCATCGCTCGCTCGAAAGCAGCCGGCGGGAAACCGGGCGAGGCGGAAGATGTGGAGAAAGTGCAAGTCGTCGTGCCCAAGAGTCCCATGAGGCAGTTCGGCATGATCATGTCGATGGGTATGGTTTCCGCGGTCCAGGCCGATTCGCCCGCGGCCAAGGCGGGAATTCGCCCCGGCGATCTCCTGCAAACGATCGACCGCGAGCCGGTGGTCGACCCCATGAAGCTGCCGGACGAATTCCACAAGCGGGCTGGGACCGAGGTCACCCTCGGGCTGAAACGTGGAGGGAAACCGCTCAAGTTGAACGTCAAACTGTCACCCTCTTCGCGCTGGTTCCCGCCGGACTTGCAGGATAGTCCCGTTGCGCTCTCGGAACTGGGTGTGGCGTATTACGTGCAGAATACGATCGCCCGGGTCGAGCCGGATAGTCCCGCCGCCAAGGCCGGGCTGCAAGCGGGCGATCGGCTCACCGCCGCGAAGATCATGCCGCCGTCCAAGGAGGAATTGGCCGAGCTCCGCAAGAAGTACCCTAACGACGACCTGGAACCGATCGATGCCACGCTCCCTTTCGCGGAGGATGAACGCAACTGGCCTTATCTTTTGTTGAATCTGCAAAAAATGCTCCCGGGCACGACGGTCGACTTTACTTGGCAGCGCGGGGACACGGAGATGAGTCACAAGGTGGCGCCCGTGCCGGCGATAGATTGGTTCAATTCGCAGCCCGGCTGGATCCTGGAGCCGATGATGGTCGTCGAGAAGGCCGGGAGCTTTTCCCAGGCCCTGCGGTTGGGCGGGCAAGAAACCGCCGACGCAACCCTCCTGGTTTACCGTTCGCTTCACAGCATCGTAGGAACCAAACGGATTTCCGTTCGCAACCTTGGCGGTCCCTGGACGATTATCCGCGTCGCCCTGATACAGGCCCGGCTGGGGTTGGGCAATCTCTTGCTCTTCCTCACCCTGCTCAGCGCCAACCTGGCCGTGATCAACTTCCTGCCGATTCCCGTGCTGGATGGCGGACACATGGTGCTGTTGATTTATGAAGGTATTCGCGGCAAGCCGGCCGACGAACGGGTGCAGGAGATCCTTACCTGGATCGGATTGATTTTCATCCTCACGCTGATGATCTTCGTTCTCGGGCTGGACTTCGGCTGGATCGCCCGGCCGGGAGCGCATTAACGCGACGCCTTTTGCACCCGCCGCAAGGCCTTGGTCACCCGATCCGTCAGGGCATTGACCGCGCGGGGCACCATGAGGAACTCGGGCTCGTTGGTCACGGCCTCGCGAAGTTGATAACCGACGATCGGGCCCGCACCAGCAGGTCGAAGATATGATCGATCGACATGGCCTTATGCGCGCGGCGGACGACCGTTTTCGGCACAGTCCATTCCAGGCGGCGCCCTTCGCATTGGAACTGGTAGAAAATACCCTGGGGTTCGATGAAGATCGAAAGGTCGAATGTCGGCCCGATGTCTTCGATCTCTCCAGCATCTTCAGGGGCCGGCGCCGCCTGGGCGGGCGAGCCTTCCGAAACCATAGCATCAATCGGTTCGTCGGAAAAATCGTCAGGCATCAATCCCGCCGCGACATGAACAACATCACGAGATAATAGAACAGCAGGGCCACCGAGGCGAACAGGGCCAACGACGCGGCAACGTGCTGACCGATGCGGTAATGGTGCAGGACGTTCGAGGTGTCGTAGAGAATATAGCCGCAGGCCAGCGCGATCACGGCATACAGGAAAATGGCCCCAAGCTGGAATTGGAAGACGATGGCAATCAGGATCAGCCCCATTGCCGCGAAGCCGCCGAAGACCAGGATCGTCCGCAAGAAGGAGAAGTCCTTTCGCGTGATGAACACCGCGGCCGTCAGCCCGCCGAAGAGAGCGAACGTGGTCATCGCAGCCGATGGGATCACCGACGGATCGAGGCCATTGGCGAGGTACAGCAACGGTGCAAAGATGATCGATTCGGCCAGAACGTAAAGCCCCAGGCCCGCGTACTGCGTTGCTGGGCTGACCGCCGAGACGGCCCAATTCGAGGCCACCGTGCTCACCAACATGAACAGGCCGATCATGATCAGCCAACCCCAACGGGTCGTCATCGCAAATCCCGTCAGATCGATCGCAAGGCTGCTGTTGAGAATCACTGCTTCCAGAGCGGCAAACAGGGCAATCGCGCCGGCCAGATGCATGTAGGTCTTGGTGATGAACGTGGACCGCTCATCGGCCGCCGCCAGGGCGGCAAAATCTCCCAATTGACCTTGGTACGGGTTCTGTGCGTAGCTCATAAAAACTTCCTTCTTGACACGTGTGATGATCTAACTTCGGATTGTGAATTATACCTCGTTCGCTCCCGAGAGCCATACTAACCCAACGCGTAAGCGCGGATAACTCCTTGCGCAAACGAGGCAACTCCTTGCGCAGTCCTCGCTTACGATTCACCCTCGGTATTCGTCGGCAAGAATCCGGTCTGGAAGGATCACCATACTTTTCGCTACAATCGGCGTCCACGGAGAGCCATTTATGCCCGCATCTGTCGCTGTTTTCCTGCTGGCCACGTTGCCGATCGCCCAAGCACCTTATGCCCCAACACCGGGCGAACCGGCGTCGCCCAAGCCAAACCGGAGAATCCTCGCTCCGGAATACCCGGCGACGCCTTCTCAAGGCGCTGAGCCGCCGGCCCGCCGCATCCAGCCGGACGACGCCCGGCTCTGCAACGTCTGGTTTGTCGATCCGCGGCACGGCTGGGCGGTCGGTGATCACGGCGTGATCTTGCATACGGACGACGGTCAACATTGGTCGCCCCAGGCCTCCGGCGTGAGCTGCACGCTCAGTTCCGTCTGTTTCGTCGACGCCCGCACCGGTTGGGCCGCGGGCGGCATGGCGCAACGCCTATCTGCACGACAGCTCCGGAGTGGTGCTCACCTCGCGCGATGGCGGATTGAATTGGCAGCGCGAACCGGTGCTCCTGCCGGCCCTGCGCAAGATTCGCTTCCTGACCCAACGGCAAGGTTGGGCCATCGGTTGCCCTTCAGCCATGTTTCCGGTCGGGGTCTTCCTTACCCGCGATGCCGGCCGAAGCTGGCAGCCGCTTTGCAGCCGCGGTGCATCGCGCTTATTGACCGGCGATTTCTTCGACGGCCACAATGCGATCCTGGGTGGGGCCGTCGGCTTGACGGCCACAATCGGCGAGGGTGATTTCTCGCGGAATCACCACGCGGGCGTTGTCTTGCAGGGCATCAACGGCATGCAGGTCGTTCCGCCCGGCTACGGGTGGCTGGTCGGCGATGGCGGCTGGATTGCCCTGACGGGGAATCGCGGCAACTCGTGGCGGCCGCCCCTGGGCACGCTCCCGCCGGGAACGGCCCTCTTCGACTTCTCCGCGCTGGCCGTTCGCGGAGCGAAATGCTGGATCGCCGGCAGCCCGGGCAGCCGCGTCTTCTTCACTCCCGACGCCGGGAGGACCTGGTCCGCATTTCCGACGGGCACCACGGTGCCACTGCGGGCCGTCACCTTCGTCGACGACCTGCACGGCTGGGCCGTCGGTCAACTGGGACTGATCCTGGCGAGTAACGACGGTGGCCGGACGTGGCGGCGGCAGCGATCGGGCGGCGCTCGGGCTGCCGCGATGGCGGTGGCCGGCGTGTCGCAAGACCTGCCGCTGGAGCTGCTCGCGCGGATCTGCAAGGACCAAGGCTATTTGGGTGTTGCCGAGGTGTTGGGCCGCACCGACCTCGAGACCGGTCCGCGCGGCGATGTTTCCGCGGCCGACCGCTTGCACCAGGCCATGTTGCTGCTCGGGGCGTGCGCGGGCGAGACTGCCTGGGGATTTCCCATCCGGCAACCCGAGCTGCTGCTTCCGACACAAACAACCATCGAAGGCTGGAACCGCGTGGGGCACCCGCTTGCGGGTCACGGCCACGGCGCCGACGCCCTGCTGGCCCACGTCGTGCGGCAAATTCGCACGTGGCGGCCCAGCGTGATTTTGCTTCCAGCCGGCCGCGGCGCAGACGGGCTGGCGCAGATCGTCGAGCAAACTGTCGTTGCCGCGGTCAAGCTGGCCGGCGATCCGACATTCATGGCCGACCAATTCGGACCGGCCGGCTGCGAACCGTGGAACGTCGAGCGGGTTTTTCTTGTGTCGGATACCAAGACTACCGGCAAGATCACCGTAGCTGCCGATGATTGGTCGAGCCGGCTGGGACAAACCTGGGCCGACGCTGCTCTACCGGCCCGAGCCCTCTTGGACGGCGATTATCAAGACGGGCCAGCCATGGTCAGCGTTGAAGCGTACTCATCAGGCTCCGCCGTGATGCCGGTGCAAGCGGCCGGTCGTCCGCGGGTCGGCGAATCGACGAATCGACTCGAACGTCATGACGGGAGTTGCATCTACCGATGGTCCTTCACGTCGGCCGATGACGGAAGCCGATAGCGCGTACGGCGGACCATTGGACGGTCTTGCCCAGGGGCGGCAGGTACAGGCCGTCTTCGAGCATGTCCAGCGCGATCCCGAGGCAGTGCTCGCCCGGCTGGTCAAAGGCGACGAACTGCCGCCGGGCGTCGACTCTTCGGCCGCTGCCGCGCTGACGTTTCGCATCGCCCAGCGGTTTCGGCACTCCGGCCGCTGGGATTTGGCCGACAAGACCCTGGCCCTGCTCGTCGCGCGTTATCCGGACGACCCGTTGGCCCGTTGGGCCCTGGTATGGCGGATGCAGACGCTGGCCGCCAGTGAGGCTGTAGGGAACGGGCTCCGTGCCGTTCCGGGGTCGGCGGAACGGCACGGAGTCCGTTCCCTACAGAATTTGGCTGGCGAAGACCCTCAGAAGTCACGCGCCGAGCAGGCCTTGGCCTTGGCCCGGGAGATCGAGATCAATCGGCCCGATCTGTTCGCATCACCGGCCGTTCGCTATCCGTTGGCGGCCGTCTATCGGCAACTGGGGCAAAACTCGCAGGCCCAGCGGTTCTATGTCCTCGATCACCACGGCGTCGATCGCGACGCCTGGTGGGACTGTGCCCGCGGCGAGATGTGGCTCTTGGATCGCAAAGGCCCGTCGCCCAAGCCGCTGGTCACCTGCATTGCGGCTAGCGAGCGGCCGCATCTCGACGGCCGGTTGGACGAGGCCCTTTGGAAGAAGTGTCCACCGATGATGCTTTCCAGTCCCCACGGCGATGATCGCGCCTGGCCTGCGACGGTGATGCTGGCCCATGACGAGCAATATCTTTACCTCGCGATCCAATGCCGCCAGGCCCCGGGCGCCCGCTACGAGGCCACTAACGAGCGGCGGCCGCGCGATCCGGATCTTTCGCAACACGACCGCGTCGACATTTTCCTCGATCTGGATCGCGATTATGCGACCTATTACCACCTCACGATCGATCATCGTGGTTGGGCGGCCGACGCCAGTTGTGGCGATCGGAGTTGGAATCCCCAGTGGTTCATCGCCGCGCAAACGTCTGACGGCGTTTGGACGGCCGAGGCGGCAATTCCGCTTGCCGAGCTCAAGGCGACGATCGTGCCCGGCAAGACGATCTGGGCCGTGGGGATTCAGCGAACCGTGCCCGGCGTCGGGTTTCAGTCGTGGACCACGCCGGCCGGGACGACGGTCGTGCCGGAAGGGTTTGGGTGGCTGGGATTTGATTGAAGGGGGAATCGCGTAGGGTGGACCAAGCCTAGGCAAGTCCAACCAACAAGTCTTTCAAGCATCTTGGTGAGCAAGTGCCGTTGCCATGTCGATTCGTACGGCCGCGAGATCCTTAGCCGTGAGGCTCGAGATTCTCTTTGCACCATCCGGAACCAGAAACCAAAGGTGCTTTGAGTCGCGCCATACCGCATCGGTTGATACGATGCCGCGCATAACCTCTCGTTGTTTCGCACTCCACTCGGCGTGCTTTTCTCGCCAGTTACCGTTCGGAAAGTTGAGATGCAGGAGATCATGTACGACTGCGGTATGCGAATACTCGCTCACTTCGGGGTCAAGTAACGCCTGCAACAGCATTCTCGTTGCGCCTTCGGGATCAGGTTGAACATCCGACAGAAGCTCGTCGAGCTGTACCTCGCCCGAGAAATCCCAAGGAACACCCACCAAAAACGCTTCGGCGTACCACCTGGCGGCCACCATGCAACCGTAAATCCAATCGGCGCCCTCGGGCCGTTCGTTTGTTAAGAGGTGAAGGGCGACGGCGGCTGCGAGCACCAAGCAATGGTCGAATCTCTCGCGTATTACATCTTCGAGCAGAGATCGTATTGTCGGCGAGTCATTTCTGCCCGTGCCGATCGACCAAATCATGCCTGCACGAGCGAGAACGTTGGCTTCTGCCCGAAGAACACATCGGAGTAAAGGTTCAATTTCCGTCCAACTCTGGGGGAAGCGAGTCAAAACGTGAGCCGCAGCAACTCGGACCATGGGATCCAAGTCGAACAGCAGTTGTTCCAACACGGCCTGGTGGCGGCGAACTGCTTGGCGTGCGTTGCTTACATGCTCAAGCTCGCGGCGCAGTTGTGCGTCAAAATCAGACCGCGCACGATGAAACTCGCTGTGCGGGGCGTGGACCTCAAGATACGAATTGCCTTCGGCGATTGCGCCGACAAGCCCCAGGATCTCATCGCGTCGACTCACTTGTCGATTAGATGCCAACTCCATGAGGAACGGAACCGCGTAAGCGCTTGCCTCGTAAACTGTCCCTTGATGCCATATGTTACCGAAGAACGCAGATAACGCCTCTTCTTGCTGATCGTCTGATCCTGCAAGATCACGAATGAGTCCAGGAACGTCCTCCGCGGACCCATAGGCATGGCCTAGATCCTTCCATGGAATATCATTGAGCGTTTCAAGCATGATTCGATTCTCTTACTTGATCCGCAGTGCCCGGCAGGTTTCCTCGTAATTAGCTTCCAGATCGAGCGATACGGCGAGATCGTCCCGAAGCCAGACGGGCAACGTCGGAAGCGTGCCGCCGACCACCAGAGCGTACGCCCAGATTTCCAGGCGCGGCCGCTGGCCAAGTTTTCTCCCACGGCATGTGGCAGCGTAGATCGGCGGGGGTGCCGGCCCGAACGCGGGGTCCGTCTGTCCGATCAGTTCCAACAGTTCAGCATAAAGATTGAATTGTCGCGTCGTGACCAAGTCAACGATCGAGACGCAGACGCGCTGTTGCAGCAAGGCGGCGCACTTGGCTACGAATGCGCGGCGATTATCCGGGCGGTCCTTGTTGGCCGGGCTGACGATCTCCACCGCCGCGACCAGCATCCGGCCGCGGCTTTGGTCGTAAACGAGCACTTCATAGTCGTATTGCTCGCTAAGATCGGTTTCTAACGCTAACGTCGGCTCCGAGGGCGACCAGGTTGCCGCTGCCGCCCCGCCAGACTCGACCGGCGACGTATCGGCCATTGGGCCCTGCTGCTCGTCCTCGTAAGTACAGACGTCAATTTCGAAATACGAGCCAAGGTGAGTGCGCGGTTCCGCGGTGAATTCAGGCGGCAGTTCGCGGGAAAGTTGCTGGACTATCGTGGCTGGCCACATCCCATGGAATCCCTCCCACGAAGCTCGTCTCAAGACCGGCGGTCGAAAATGGTCGCGCAATGGCATAGCACGCTTCTCCTCGCGGTCATTCTAACGCGTGCCCCTTGTGCGGACAACTGGGGGGGAATTCCCCCAAGAAACGCCCGCGGCCCCGGATTTCTCCGGGGCCGCCAGACAGTTTTCACGTTCAAGCCTTAGCTCAAATGAACTTCCCCGTGAACGACTGCAAGGTCTTCATGTAGTTCCCCCGCTCGAAAGCAGCGGGGTCGGGACAGTTCTGCTGGCTCATGCTGCCCTTGAGCTGTTCGACCGACTCGTACTCCTTCTCTTCCATCCACTCGCGCAGCCCGCTGAGGATCGCGGAGACCTGGTCGGAACCCTCTTCGTACACGGTGGAAACGACCATGCCCACGTCGGCCCCGGCCAGCAGGGCCTTGACCAGCCCCGCGGCGTCGTGCAGACCACTGGTCAGGGCCAGCGAGGCCTTCAACCGACCGTGCAGGATGGCGATCCAACGCAGCGGCGCCAACATCTCGTACGGCGTGCTCAAGACGAGCTTGGGCCTCGTTTCCAGCGTCTCCAGATCGAAGTCGGGCTGCAGGAAACGGTTGAAGAGCACCAGCCCGTCGGCCCCGGCCTCGACCAACCGCTTGGCCATGTTGCCCATCGCGCTGAAGTACGGCCCGACCTTCACGGCCAGCGGAATCGAGACCGACTGCTTGACCGCGGCCACGAGATCGACGTAGCGGGCCTCGACGTCGCGGCCGTTCATGTTCAGGTCGGTGGCGATGAAGTAGACGTTCAACTCCAGGGCGTCGGCCCCGGCGTCCTGCATCATCTTCGCATAGCGGACCCAGCCGCCTTTGCTCGTGCCGTTGAGGCTGGCGATGATCGGAATCGTCACCGACTGCTTGGCCTTGGTGATGGCCTCCAGGTAGCTCTCCGGGCCGACGTGATAATCGTCTTCCTCGGGGAAATACGAGAGGGCCTCGGCAAAGCTCTCCGTGCCGAACTCGTGCAGCTTCGTCATTTCCATGCTGTCGTGCTCGATCTGCTCCTCGAAGAGCGAGGGGAACACGGCCGCGGCCGCCCCCTTCTCCTCGAGCGTGATCAGCGAATCGAGCTTCTGGGTCATCGGGCTGGCGGCAATCACCAGCGGGTTCTTCAGTTTCAAACCGAGATAGGTCGTGGATAGATCTACGCTCATGCTTTCACCTCCTCTTCAGCTTGGGTTGCAGCGACCGCACCGCTTCCGCCGTTGACGGCGAGGCGGTCCACGCCGGCCAACTGTTCGTAAAAGTGCCAGCGCGCGTTGATGTCGTCCTGGGCCTGATGGAACAAGCGGGCAGCAGTCTCCGGCTTGGACCGCGTGAGAATGTTGAACCGCGCCTCCTTCATGGCGAATTCCTTGTAATCGCCCGTCGGCTTCTTGCTGTCCAGATGGAACGGATGGACTTCGTCGCGGGGATCGAAGTGGTACAGCGGCCAGTAACCGCAGTTCACCGCTTCCTTCTGCAACTGCATGCCGGCGGTCATGTTGATGCCCCAACTGATGCAGTGGCTGAAGGCGATGATCAGCGACGTGCCGCGATACGACTCGGCCTCGCGGATGACCTTCAAGGACTGGGCCGGGTTGGCGCCCATGGCGATCTGGCCGACATAGACGTTGCCGTAGGCCATGGCGATCATGCCCAGGTCCTTCTTGCGGCCGGGCTTGCCGCCGGCGGCAAACTTGGCCACCGCGCCGCGGGGCGTGGACTTCGAGGCTTGGCCGCCCGTATTGGAGTAAACCTCCGTATCGAGCACCAGGAGGTTGACGTCGCGACCGGAGGCGAACACGTGGTCCATGCCGCCGAAACCGATGTCGTAGGCCCAGCCGTCGCCGCCGAAACTCCACACGCTGCGGCGGACCAGGTAATCGGCCGAGGCCGCCAGGTCCTTCGCGTCGCGACCCGGACCCGCAAGTCGACCCGCTTCGCGAGTACCCCGCCCGCCGGGTGCCCCGCCGATGGCCGCCAAGCGCTGCTTGAGCGTCGCCACCAGCGAGCGCTGCAAGACGATCTCGGCGTCGGTCTCCTGCTTGTTGTTGATCAGGGCCTTGACGATCTCGTCGCCCAACTGGCCGCTGAGCTTGGCCAGCAAGGCGTGGCAATACTCCGCCTGTTGGTCGATCGCCAGGCGGAAGCCCATGCCGAATTCGGCACAGTCCTCGAACAGCGAGTTGGACCAGGCCGGGCCTTTGCCTTCGGGAGTGGTCGTGTAAGGCGTGCAGGGCAAATTGCCGCCGTAGATCGACGAGCAACCCGTGGCGTTGCCGATCAACATGCGGTCGCCGAACAACTGCGTGATGAGTTTGATGTAAGGCGTTTCGCCGCAGCCGGCGCAGGCCCCGGAGAACTCGAACAGCGGCTGCAGGAACTGCGAACCCTTGACCGTTTCCAGCTTGACCTTGGTCCGGTCGACGTCGGGGATCGTGAGATAGAAGTCCCAGCCGGCCCGCTCGCGCTCGAGATTGGGGATCTTGGGCTCCATGTCGATCGCCTTGTGCTTGACCTGCGTCTTGTCCTTGGCGGGACAGACGTTCGACGCACAGGCCGCAACCCGTACAATCGTCGGGCGCGACCTGGATGACGAACTTCCAGCCCGGATACTCCTTGGCCTTGTAGTCGGTCGCCTTGAAGCCCGCGGGGGCCTTTTCCAGGAGCGACGGCTCGAAGACCTTCATGCGGATCGAGGCGTGCGGGCAGCCCAGCGAGCAGAGCCCGCACTGGATGCAGATCTTCGGGTCCCAGATGGGGATTTCCTCGGCGATCGAACGTTTTTCGTATTGCGTGGTGCCCGTGGGGAACGTGCCGTCGACCGGCATGGCGCTCACCGGCAGGTCGTCGCCGCGGTTGGCGATCATCATGCCCAGCACGTCCTTGACGAAGGCCGGGGCATGATCGGGAACCGGCGGCACCACGTGGAACTTCGAGCTGATCGAGGCCGGAACCTTGACTTCGCGGAGGCCGGCCAGGGCCGCGTCGATGGCCGCGTTGTTGCGGTCGACGATCGCGCCGCCGCCCTTCTTGCCATACACAGCCTTAACCTGGGCCTTGATTTCGTTGATGGCCTCTTCCGGCGGAATCACGTTGGCCAGCTTGAAGAAGCAGGTCTGCATCACGGTATTGATGCGGACGCCCAGGTCGGCCTCTTGGGCCACCTTGTAGGCGTCGACGACGTAGAACTTCAGCTTCTTTTCAACAATTTGCTTCTGCATTTCGCAGGGCAGGTGGTCCCACACCTCGTCGGGGCCGTAAGGACTGTTGAGAAGGAACGTCGCTCCCGGCAAGGCCATCGAGAGCATGTCGATCCGCTCGGTGAACTCGAACTTGTGGCAGGCCACGAAGTTCGCCTTGTGGACCAGGTATGAGCCCTTGATCGGCCGCGGGCTGAAGCGGACGTGCGAGGTGGTGATCGAACCGGCCTTCCGCGAGTCGTAGACGAAGTAGCCCTGCGAGTACATCGGCGTGTTCTCGCCGATGATCTTTACCGAACTACGGTTGGCGCTCACGGTGCCGTCGCTGCCGAGCCCGAAGAATACGGCGCGGGTCACGTCGTCGCCCTCGGTCGAAAAATCATCGTCCGAGTCGAGGCTCAAGAAGGTCACGTCGTCCTTGATGCCGGCGATGAACCGCGGCTTGGGCTGGGCCTTCGATAACTCGTCGTAAATCGCCGCCACGTGGGCCGGCGTGAATTCCTTCGAGCTCAGGCCGTAGCGCCCGCCGATGATCTTCGGCAGCGGGCCGGCCCAACTCTCGGCCATCGCCGTGACCACGTCCTGGTACAGCGGCTCGCCGTTGGAGCCCGGCTCTTTCGTGCGATCCAAGACGGCGATTTTCTTCACGCTCTTGGGCATCGCCGCCAAGAGGGCGGTCTTGTCCAAGGGGCGGAAGAGATGCACTTTGACCAGGCCGATCTTCTCGCCGCAACCCCGACCCAGGGTACTGGGTGCCCCGCCAGGTGCCCCGGTAAGATGATCGACCGTCTCTTCGACTACGCCGCTGCCGGAACCCATGCACACGATCACGCGCTCGGCGTCGGCTGCGCCGACGTAGTCGAACAGGTGGTAGTGCCGGCCGAACAGTCCGGCGAACTTGTCCATCGTCTTCTGCACGATGCCCGGACAGGCGTCGTAGAACTTGTTGCAGGCCTCGCGGGCCTGGAAGAAGACGTCGGGGTTCTGGGCCGTGCCGCGGAGTCGGGGATTTTCGGGCGAGAGCGCCCGGGCACGGTGGGCGGCGACCAGATCCATGTCGATCATCTGCGCCACTTGCGCGTCGGTCAACTGCTCGATCTTGTTCACTTCATGCGAGATGCGGAAGCCGTCGTAGAAGTGCAGGAACGGCAGGCGGGCCTCGAGCGTCGCCGCGTGGGCAATGAGGGCCATGTCCTGCGCCTCCTGGACCGAATCCGAAGAGAGCATCGCCCAGCCGGTGCTGCGGCAGGCCATCACGTCGCTATGGTCGCCAAAAATGGAGAGGGCGTGCGTGGCGATGGTGCGGGCGGTGACGTGAAAAACCGTCGAGGTCAGTTCCCCGGCGATCTTGAACATGTTGGGGATCATCAGCAAGAGACCCTGCGACGCCGTGAAGGTGGTCGTCAGGGCCCCGGCTTGCAGCGAGCCGTGGACCGCGCCGGCGGCCCCCGCTTCACTCTGCATTTCTACGATACTGGGCACAGTGCCGAAAATGTTCTTTCGGCCGGCGGCCGCCCAAGCGTCGGGCATCTCACCCAAGTTCGATGATGGCGTGATCGGGTAGATCGCCGCCACTTCGCAGCATAGGTGGGCAATGTTGGCCGCCGCTTCATTGCCGTCAACGGACACGAAGCGTTTCGTTTCCACGATATGTCTCCTCAATGGATCGTTGGTGTGGAATTTTTATGCTCTGCGCGGTTCAAGACGGCGCCACCCCTTGCAACAGGGCGCGTTTCCTGTCATTTCCAACCGTTCACAGTATGGCAATCTGGGATCTATAGTTTGCCGTGCGGGCGGGGCAGATTATGCCCTGGGCACGGGCTGAGGTAAGTGAGCACGGAAGCAGACGTGTGTTGCGCTTCCGGCGTTGGGATGGGGAAATCCCGCCGAGTGAAGGCCGTCTTCTCACACTGAGTTCCAATGGGGCGGGACTAAACCATCCAAGATAGCCTGCCGCGGTTCATTTCACAAGAGGATCGACCTGCGGTAAATGCAAATTAGCAAGAAACCTTCTCGCATTTTAGTCAAATTCAATTGAAGAAAATACGTTTTGCCACGAACAAAGCAGCAAGCCGCATTCCGTGTGCTGCCCGCCAGGAACGTCTGCGCAAGCGAGTCGGAAACTGTCGGGTTTGTACGATCGGAAACCTTCTCTGATACTTCGGGACGTGAGCATCAGCAAAAATCTGCATGCGCAGGTTCTTCAGAACTTGAAAAATTTTCTAAGTCGCAAGTCCAATGCGATTCGAGGTTTATGATCCAATCTCGATTTTGGCTGCGCTTTTCGATAGCGGCCGTTTTGACTTCGGTCGGGCATCGTGTATATCAAGAGTGGAGGAGGTAATTGAACACTGCCAGCACCTCCTCCAACGGTGTCCTCTTTTTTCGCTTCGACCCTTCAACTTCAGGAGTGCAACGCAACTGCCAGACCCGGAATTTAGCTTGAAAACGGCTGCTCGCCGCCATGAGATCTAATGCCTTTACTTGAGAGCCGGTTGGTCGTACCTTACCGCCCCGGCCCTGAAAGCGTGGTAAATCACGCAGCATGTCTCCGCGGTGTATGCAGCCGTTTTTTCATGCGCCGGTTAGTGCGACTTTGCCGGCTTACCCCGTGAGCTCCCGCAGCTTTCGCAAATTGACGACATCCATATCCTCGCCGTTTTCCTGGCCCTTGGGCGTCTCCAAGACCATGGGCACGTTGCGGAAGCGGCGGTCGCGGAGCAGCCAGCCGAAAGGCTCAATGCCGATCTTGCCGCAGCCGACGTGCGGCGTGACGGTCGACGCGGCTGCCGCAGTCCTTTACGCTATCGTTGAGGTGGAAAGCGCGGATCCGATCGAGCCCGACGATCTTGTCGAACTGTTTCATCGTAGCCCGATAGCCGGATCGGGTCGAGATTTCATATCCGGCGGCGAAGACGTGGCACGTATCGAAGCAAACGCCCAAGCGACCGTTGTCTCTCACGCCCGCGAGGATCGCAGCCAGGTGCTCGAAGCGCCAGCCGAGCGTCGTGCCCTGGCCGGCCGTGGTTTCCAAAAGGATGCCGGTCAAAGTAGCAGGCACCGGGCACCGTGTACTCATGGTCGATGTGCCGTCCGCCAAAAGCCTCTGACTCTTGAAAACACCTGCGGCTGGGGCCGCAGGGCAGACGGCACAGGGACTGTGCCTGCTACTTTGCTCAAGAACCTTATCCAGTGTGGTGACGATGCGATTAAGCCCCTCCTCTTCGCTCGTCGTGGTATAGGCCCCGGGGTGGCAAACCACCCAGGGGATGCCGAGGACCGCGGCCCGCTGGAGTTCGTCGATCAGGGCGTTGATCGACTTCTTCCACAGCGTCTCGTCCGGGCTGGCCAGATTGATCAAGTACGAATCGTGGGCCAGCGGACAGGCGATGCCGGAGGCGGCCGTGGCCTCGCGAAACCGTTGGGCCTCTTCCGGCGCGATCGGCTTACCGCGCCACTGGTTGGTGTTCTTGGTGAAGATCTGGATCACCTGGCAGCCGGTCTCGACGCCGATTTCCACGGCCTTGTAGTATCCGCCTGCGATCGATTGATGAGCACCGAGGATGGGCATTTTTGTAGGGTGGGCTTTAGCCCGCCTCCTTTGTATTGTAGGGCGCCAGGCTAAAGCCCGCCCTACGAACCGTCGCCTCTGGACATCCCCCCTGTCTTCTTCTATGATGCTATCCGTTATTGACTTGCGCAAGTAGCAGGCACACTCCGTGTGCCGTCCGCCGGAAGCTCCGGATTGCCGAAAAAAGAACCAGTGGCTGAGACCGCAGGGCGGACGGCACACGGAGTGTGCCTGCTACTTTAGCGTCTGCGGACATATTTCCTTAATCCTAACCGAGCGTCGTTTCCATGGCCAACGCTAACCCGTTTGCTTCGCCCACCAGCCAAACCACCGCCCCGCCTTGGTTCCGCCAGTTGAACGGCTACCATTGGCTCGTGCTGGTCGTGGGTACGATGGCCTGGGCATTCGACTGCCTGAGCCAGCAGATTTTCAATCTGACCCGCAAGCCGGCCATGGACGACTTGGCGCCGGCGCAAGCGAGTTTTTTCAGCCCCCTGAGCACGTCGGCCCTGCTCATCGGCTGGGCCACAGGCGGGATCATCTTCGGAATCCTCGGCGACCGCATCGGCCGAGCGAAGACGCTGACGATCATGATTGTCTGCTACAGTATCTCGACGGGCCTGTGCGGGCTCTCCACCGGACCGTGGGATTACGTCATCTACTGCTTCATTACGGGCGTCGGCGCCGGCGGGATCTTTCCCATTGCTTGCACGCTGGTGGCCGAAAGTCTGCCCGACCGAACCCGGCCACAAGCCCTGGGAATGGTGCAGGCTTTTTCGGCGTTTGGAAACGTCACTGCCGGCTTGATTTCCCTGGGATTCGTGGCCCTTTTGGCCGCCGGCTTGATTTCGACCCATTGGCGATGGATGTTCAGCGTCGGCATCGTGCCATCGTTCTTGGCGATCGTTGTGGCCAGCAAGCTCCGCGAGCCCGAGGCATGGAAGCGGGCCGCGGCCGAAGGCAAGGCTAGGAAAGCGGGATTGGGCGAGCTGTTCTCGGACCGCCGCTGGCGGCGGAACGCGATCGTCGGTCTCCTGCTGGCGTCGGCGGGCGTGGTGGGCCTTTGGGGCATCGGCGTGTTCAGCAACGACCTCACACAGTTCATTATCGCCGCGCGCTACGACAATGATTTGCGCGGAAATGGCGAGGCCGAGGCCGACAAGGATTTCGAATTCGTAACGCTGGTTATCGCCTCGCCCGAGAACCTGGCAGTTGCCAAGAACGCCAAGGTTGAGCCCAAGCAATTGCTGGGCAGCGATGCGAAAGATAAGGATGCCGAGCGACTTTACAATACAGCCCTGGAAATCGACAAGAGGCTGGAATCTTACGCGCGGTACGGTGTGTTCATGTCTGGTAGATTGGAGGAAATCTCACGGAAGTGTGTGGTGGAGTTGATGGAAGGTGGCGACAAGAAACCGCTCCCGGCCGAGGTCCGCGCCCGAGTCGCAACGAGGATTGACGCGACGGTCGCGAAGCTCGGTGAGCTAAAGCTGGAGACGGTGGCTGAGCGGATCAAAAAACGTGCGGGGCACGTTGTCGAGCGGTACCGGGCGCACAACATTGAAGTGCTCCAATGGGCGGCCTGGACGCTTATCTGCTTCAACATCGGGGCCTTCTTCGGGATGTACGCCTTCGCGCGGGTAACGCAGGTGCTCGGCCGTCGCCCGACGTTCGCCATCTTCTTCACTCTCGCCTTGCTCGCAACCGTGCTGGCGTTCGGCTGTATGAAGGAGTTTCCCCGCGATCTGTGGATGGTAGCGTTGATGGGCGGAGCGCAGCTCTCGGTCTTCGGTGGCTATGCGATCTACTTCCCTGAATTGTTCCCCACGCGGCTGCGGAGCACCGGCACGTCGTTCTGCTACAACGTGGGGCGCTACCTTTCCGCCGTCGGAGGTCCGCTGACGCTGATCGTGCTGAAGCCGGCGCTGGTTAAGCAGTTCCACGGCGATGAGGTGCTGGGCTTCCGCGTTGCCGGCGTCACGATGTGCGTTTGTTTTCTGGTCGGCATCGCGGCGCTATGGTTCGCGCCCGAGACGAAAGGGCAGCCGCTGCCGGAGTAAAGAAGATGGCAATTTGCAATCGCAGATCTCAAATCGAAAATGACGAAAAGAGGCGAAAAACCGCTGGCTGTTCGTCATTCGAGCCTTGTCATTTCCTAAAGCTCGGTGTTCGCGGGAGCGGCAAAAATCTGGTTGACGCTGTCGTGGTCGAATAGGACGGGTATTCCGCCAGGCGCAGAAATACCGCAATACCATTGCGATTCACTAGTGCCCTGGGATGATCAACTTCGAATCGACGCCCGCCGTGCAGTTCGACAGTGAATATCCGGAAAGGCCTTGTGTCACATAGGGTATTGAGCGCTGCGTCGAAGTTTTCGGCTGTCATGACTTACCCCGCTGGGACAAACGAACCTACCTTGAATTCTAGGTTTTTCAGCCGCAGGCGTCAAACGAACACGTTCGTCACACGGGCTTTGTCACTTTTCCCGGTTCCGCGGGCACTTCATCCCCGCCCACCATCGGCACGACCCAGACCTTGACTTCGGTCTCGATCTCTTGCGCCAGGTGGATCTTGACCGTGTACAGGCCAAGCTCCTTGAGGGGCCCCTTCAGCCGGACCTGGTCTTGCGTGATCGTGACCTTGTTGCGCTTCATGGCGTTGACGATATCCTGCGGGCCGACCGAGCCGTAGAGGTGGCCTTCGTCGTTGGCGTTGGCCTCGATCGTCACGCTTTGCTTGCCCAACTCCTCGGCCTGGACGCGGAGACCGGCCAAGCGGGCTTTTTCGATCTGTTCGAGCTGGGCGCGATGCTTGTCGACCATCCGTTTGTGGTGGTCGGTGGCATACGTCGCCAGGCCTTGCGGCAACAAGTAGTTCAACGCGTAGCCGGCCTTGACCGCCACGACGTCGCCCTGCTTGCCGAGGTGATCGACGGCCTGGACCAGCAGCAACTCGATGCCGCCGCTGGGCGACTTGGGCAATCGCTTGTTTCGAGTTTTCTTGAGGCTTGCTTTCGCCATGATGTTTTCCTGTTAAAAGGGAATGTCGTCTCCACCGCCGCCACCGCCGCCTGACATCTCCGGGGGAGGCATGTCATCGGCGTACTCCGGCGGCCCGGATTGATTGAATTGTGAACTACCGCCGGCGCCGCGCTGTGCCGGCCGGGCACCGCCTTGCGACCGCTCGCCGCCGGGGCCGCCGCCGCCGCGGGTGCCGAGCATTTGCATCCGCTCGCAAACGACCTTGAGCTTGGAGTGTTTTTGGCCGTCTTTTTCCCACGTATCAAGTTTCAGGCGGCCTTCGAACAGCACGGGCGAACCCTTGGTAAGGTATTCGCTTACGGTTTCCGCCTGGCGTCCCCAAACTGTCACGTCAACAAAGGTTACTTCCTCAACCCATTCGCCCGTCGCCGTCTTGCGGCGATCGTTGACCGCCAACCCAACATCGGTCACCGCCATGCCCGACTGGATGTAACGGAGTTCGGGGTCCCGGGTAAGGTTTCCCACCAGGATCACGCGGTTATAACTTGCCACGATCAAAGACTCCTCGGATTGAAGGCCAGGGGATGCCCGACTTAGTTTGCGGCGCCCAGGTCCAAGACCTGAACTTGCCGCGCACTACCGGGACAATGGGGCTACACGATTTCTTCGTCCTCTTCAACTTCTTCGTTGTCGACCCCGATATCGGGAACGTCGGCGACAACAGCGACTGCCACGGCTGCTTCTTCAGGCGGCGCGACGGCAGGCACCGGCGCCGAACGGGCGTGGGCAACCAAGGCATCGACAATCCGCGGCTCGATCTTCAGGAAGAGAAACCGCAGGATCGTTTCGTTGATCTCGAACTGGCGACGCAGCCCGGCCAGGGCTTCGCTGTCGAGGCTCAGATAGATCAACCAGTAGGTACCCTTGCGCTGTCCCTTGATGGGATAGGCCAGCCGTCGCTCTTCCCAAAGCCGGCTGACGAGGATCTCGCCGCCGGCCTTCTGAATCAAATCGGCCAACTGGCCCGAAATACCGTCCGGATCGCGACCGAAACGGTTCGAGTCCAGGATAAACATCGCTTCGTAGACGTTACGGACCAAAACTAAACTCCTCAAACAATATTATCCATTGTATCGATTCATACAGGCCTGAACTCCTTCGCGAGCCCAGACCACGATCGCCTCGATGGCTCGGGCGACTGCCTGCTCCATGGCCGGGATTTCTTCTTTCGTAAACCTGCTGAGGACGAAATCGGGCCAACTCCAACCGTCGGGCGGGGCCCCAATTCCGATTCGCAGCCGGGCGAATTCGTCCGTGCCCAGGCGGCGAATGATGTCCTCCAGCCCTTTCTGTCCCCCGGCCGAGCCCGCCGCCCTCACCCGCAGTTTCGCCAACGGCAGGTTCAGGTCATCGCAAACGACGAGCAGGTCTTCCTGGGGTATTTTATAAAAATCCCGCGCGGCTAGTACGCTGGCCCCGCTGAGATTCATGTATGTCGCGGGAGTCAGCAGCAGGGCCTTTTCCCCGTCGAGGTCAACCTCGGCCGTTTCGCCCTGGAAGCGGGTTTTCAGTCCGCTGGCGAAATACTTCTTGGCCAATTCACCGACGACGATGTATCCGACGTTGTGCCGGGTTGCCTCATATCGCCGCCCAGGATTGCCCAGCCCAACGACTAGTTTCATGCCGGGCACCCCATGAGTTGGCATTGAGTTGGCGAACTGCTACTCTTCCTCCTCTTCCTCTTCCTTCTTGGCGCCGATCACCTCGGGCTCGCCCTCAACCGCTTCGCCGGCCTCGAACTCCGGCTTCTCGACCGGAATGATGCACTGCACCACGATCGTTTCCGGATCGCCAAACACCTTGGACTTGGCGGGCAATTCGAGCTGCGCCAAGGTGATCGTATCGTTGAGTTTCAGTTGATTGACGCTCACCAACAGCTTTTCCGGGATCGCCCCGGCCGGGCACTCGATCTGAACGTCGTGGATCAACTGCTCGACCGCGCCGCCTTCTTTCACCCCCGGAGCCTGGCCGCGAAGTTCCACCGTCAGGTGGACCTTGACCAATTCATCGACCGAAATACGGGTGAAATCGACATGCAGGACGTGGGTGCCGTAGGTATCCCACTGCAACTCGCGGACGAAGGCCGATTCGTTCACCGCGCCCGTCAGACCCACCAGGCGGCTGCCGTGGCGGAGTGCCGCAGCAATCGCCTCGGACGGGACCGACAGGCAGACATTTTCTTGCCCGTGGCCATACAATACGGCCGGGGTCTGGCCCGAATAGCGTAGTCGCCGATTCGAGTGTTTGCCGCCCTTTTGGCGAGCAATGGTGGTAATCTGTTCCGCCATGGGAATCCTCGGTGTAACTTTGCTGCTATCAATCCACTCTGCTGGACTACTTTGGCTGCACAACAGGGGAAACTAATCATTCTCTTCAATTCGCCGAGAAATTCAAGCCCGGGCGAACAAGAATTTTAGGCTGCCCCGGTGTTGGGTGTGGCAGTAGGGTGGGCCGCGTGAAACGAGTCCCTCCAACCGAGGTTTATTACGCCATTCTGGTGGGACTCGCCGACCATGCGTACATGGTGCCCGTCGGCCCACCCTACAATTTTGCTGCACTCGGTCGCAGAATAAATTACCCAAACAGCCGGCTCACCGATTCATTGCGGTGAATACGTTTGACAGCCTCACCTAGTAGGGGGGCAACGGAGAGCACGGCGAGTTGCGGAATCCGCTTGTCTTCACTAATCGGGATGGTATCGGTGAGGATTAGGCCATCGATTTGGGCTTTTTGCAAACGCTCGATGGCCCCCCCGACTAGCAAACCGTGGGTGGCCGCCAGATAGACTTTGCGGGCCCCCGCGTTTCGCATCATTAGGGCGGCCCCACAGATGGAGCTGCCCGTGCTGATCATGTCGTCGAAGATCAAGGCTACCCGCCCCTCGATCTTGCTGCCGATAACGTGGGCCGACTTCGTCTTCTCCGCACTGCTGCGACGCTTGTCGATGATGGCCAGGGTACCGCCCAACCGGCCCATGTGGGCCAAGGCCCGCTTGATGCTGCCCTCGTCCGGGCTGACGACGACCAGTTCGTCGTCGCCGAAATTCATCAGCTTCAGGTGGTCGTCGATGACCGGGGCCGCATAAAGATGGTCTACGGGAATGTCGAAAAAGCCCTGGATTTGGGCGGCGTGCAGGTCCATGGCCAATACCCGGCTGGTGCCTGCCCGGGTGATCATGTTCGCCACCAACTTGGCCGTAATCGGCACGCGGCCTTCGTCCTTGCGGTCCTGCCGGGCATAGCCAAAATAGGGCATGACCGCCGTAATCCGGTCGGCGCTGGCCCGCATGCAACTGTCGACCATGATCAACAGCTCCATGAGGTTGTCGTTCACGGGCGGGCAGGTCGGTTGGATGATGAACACGTCGCGGCCGCGGATGTCCTCGTCGATCTTGCAGGAAATCTCGCCATCGGGAAAATTCCCAATAATGGCTCGCCCTACGGGAAGACCGAGGTAATCGCAGACCTTTTTGGCCAATTCGGGGTGGGCTCGGCCGGTAAAAATCTTCAAATCGTCCATTCCTTAGCCTTGGCGTGCGGGGAAACACCAATCTTTACATGAAAGCCGCGGCAATTCCAGGGGTAGTCGAGAGAATTCCTTTGCCTTTTTCCCCCACGCTTGGTAGCGTGGAAGATGGCAAAAACCTGAGAATCTCTGATTATCGAACCGATGTGCAGCTCATTCCGTCTTCCGCGACGAACATGGATTCCTGTCTTTCTTGCCGTCCTGGCAGCGACCATTTCGCGGCCAGCTTCTGCGCAACCCAATGCCGGCGATCCCCCGGTGACCTACGAAGTTCAAATCGACGGCGAAAGCTTTCAGGTGGAGGGCAATCAACGGCCCATCAAGGTGGAAAGCACGTTGAAGAAGGGAACGACCTACACCTTGGCCGTGCGGGTGGCGATGACCCAGAAATTGCGGCTCAATTCCGTGCAAATGGAATATGGCTTATGGGCCAAGGTCATCGACAACAAGAGCAGGGACTTGCGGGTCGTGCGAATCGTTCACGACCTTGGATTCAGCCTCACGATCACCGATCTGGGTCATGCCCTGGACGTGAAGCACCAGGACGATTTGCTGAAAACTCTGGCCGACGATGCGGTGAAGCGATTTTCGGACCGCAAGGCCACGGATTTGAAGCGCACGGAACCCAAGGACCGGAAATTCGGTTCCTCCGCGGGCAAGTGGTTGAGCATCAACTACAACGACTCAGAGGGGGTGGCGCGGACCTGCATGGTTTTCGTACTTTCGGGAGAGAAGTATACCGTGAGTGCGGTGGCCGAGTTCCGGGACCAAGACAAGGAGGACGTGGGCGCCTGGGCGATGAATGCCTTGCGATCCATTCGGCCGCTGGAGTAGGTACGGGTCAACGCGCTTTCTGCGACCGTAAGTGCTCATCCAACCATGCGGCTTCCGCGTCGGATAACGGCGGGAGCGGCGGCGGTTGCGAATAGTCGATCAGCCGCGCATAACCGCCGCGCTCGTACACGGCCGCCACCACCGCGGCGAGGTCCAGCGGCGCGTCGGGGTCCGGTTCGAGAAGCGGCACGGGAACCGCGGGCAACTTCTCGCAGAGTTGGACGGGCCACACCTCAACCTTGGGGCGACGGCTCGCGCGGCTCAGGAGCACATAGTAGGGGGCAGGCGGCACCGGCCGCTCCAGGGGCGGCCGCCGCCCCGCGCAAGAAGTCGATCTCCATCAAATGCGCCCCGGAACGCAGCATTTCGCGCCGCTTGCGAAGGTACTCGCCGTAGGCCTCGTAGCCGGGTTGCTTGTTGACCGGGGAGAGGATCTCGATTGCCGCCACGAGTTGCAGCGTGCCGGTCTCGCGGACCTCGACGGTGAAGAGACGCAGGGGCATTTCCATCGCCACTAGGCTCTCGACCGGCGCAGCGGAGACGACGGCGACTCCTCCGCCCACCGTCTCCGGCGCGGGCGCGGCTGCCATATGCCGACGTTCGGGCGGACGCTACGCGTGTCGTCGATCTCGACGATCTCATACGTCACGCGGGGTGTCAGCCGGGCCACGTATCGCGGCTGGATGACCTTGTTCAACTCCGCGCGGATCTCCCCCGCCAAATCACCGTGGAAATCGCTCCACACTTCCGGGTGCTCGATGTATGGGTCCATTCCAGGAAACGGCGATGGCATATCGGGGATCTCCTTTTTCCCTATTTTAGCTCCCAGGGCAGGTTGCGTCCATGACCGTATAAGGTCGAAAGGGATCAATTATGCCTCATCGCCGCCAATTTGATCTCGACGTTTCTTCCAAGCATCAACGCCTTCCGTCACCAATATCTGCAAGCCGCCTTGTCCAGCACAGTTTGCACCGCGTCTAACTCGGTCGTCTTGAGTGGCGCATTCCTCGGAACCATTGCGGGCTTTCCGGTAAACGGGTTCTTCCCTGGTATCCGTGTGCCGTCATAGCGGCATGGCTGAAAGAAGAACTCGCAAACCATGAGAGGTTCCTCCAATGCTCAATCAAATGGGAAAAAGGGGGTCGGGAGTCGTAAATGGTCGGCACGTCAAATCAAAGAGTCGCGACGCCTTTACACCCTCGTCCGTCACGGGGTTGCGAGCAACTCGTCCCAGCTTGAAACATCCAACATCGCGCCGATCACGCGTGATAGGCGATCCGGGTCGGCAATGTCGCGGAGCGCGGTCTCGATTGCCGTGCTCGGCGTGTCGAACCGCCGCTGGCCAAGCTGAAGCAGATCTTCTTGCCTGGCACGAACTACACCCTCTTCAACCATTGCCTGATATGTCACCGATTCTTTCATGCCATGAACTCCAACATATTACAAGCTGGCAGATTAGGAAGCAAATCGTCATCGCGGCTGGTTGCAACTCCAGGTGCAGCAGCCAGGGCGGATCTTCGCAGACCCGCAGCACGCGGTCCGCGGCGGCGGTGACGGTGGCCAAATCGGCATCAATGACCTGAAGCTCCGCAGTTGTCGTCCGGCCGCACAGCGGCAGCCAGTCGGCAAGCCGAGCCTGAACCAGGTACTTCGTGCTGGCGCCGTAAGGATGCGGCATGCCGCGATATTATCATGGCGAGCCACGGAGTGCAACCACATCCCGCTTCGCCAGAAAAGAACCGCGGATAACACGGATGTGGCGGATAAAGTCTGTTTTCAAGTCGTTTTCCGGAAAAAAGGATTAAATTCCCTTCTACGTCCGCCCCATCCGCCCCACCCCCGGCATTGACACGGCCCCTCTAGCGACTAAAATATGGGGTTTTCCCTGCAATGGCGAGTTGTCGCCCGCGATCGTCCATTTTTGTACCCGCACTGCCCGCTCTCTTATAGAGGGGGCCGGAGCATCCTAAGTTGGAAGAAGCGATTCAAAAAGCCGATATCCTCATCGAGGCCCTCACTTGGATTCGGCAGTTCCGCGGCAAGGTCACGGTCATCAAGCTCGGCGGCAGCGTGATGGAAGACCCCCGCTCGATGACCCACCTCTTGCTGGACATCATCTTCATGGAGACGGTGGGAATGCGGCCCGTCCTGGTCCATGGCGGCGGGGCGGCCATCAGCCGCGCCATGGCCGACGCCGGCCTGGAGCTGCGCTTCGTCCAGGGACGCCGCTACACCGACGACGCCACCCTGGCCATCGTCGAGCGGGTCCTGGCCGGCGAAATCAATGAGGGACTCGCGCGACAGATCCAGGAATATGGCGGAAAGGCCGAGTCGTTGAACTTTCGCACGACCAATGTGCTCTTCGGCGAACGCTTGGCGCTGAATGGTCCCGACGGCCAACCGATCGACCTGGGCCACGTCGGCACCGTAACCTCGGCCGACGGCGAAATCATCCGCCGGCTTTGCGAGGTCGGGCTCGTGCCCGTCATTCCCTCGATGTGCGTTGATGCCAAGGGCCACAAGCTGAACGTCAACGCCGACACGGCCGCCATGGCCGTCGCCCAGGCCCTGCAGGCCGAGAAAATGGTCTACCTCAGCGACGTGAACGGCGTCCGCCGCGACAAGAATGATCCCAAGTCCCTGATCGACTCGCTCACCGCCGACCAGGCCCACGAGTTGATTTCCAGCGGCGTGATCGAGTCGGGCATGATTCCCAAGGTGCAGGCCTGTCTCGATATTCTCGATCGGGGCGTCCGCAAGGTCCACATCATCGACGGTCGCCTGCGACATGCGCCGCTGCTGGAAGTGTTCACCAGCAAGGGAGTGGGCACGGAAATCATCAAGAACGGAAGACTGTAGCAGTAGGTGGGACCAGATCCGGGGTACCCGGTACTCCGGGTCGGCGACGCTGGCCCACCATGATCGGCTGGAAATCACATTATGGTGGGCCTGCGCTCGCCGACCCGCTACGCAAGTACCCCGGATCTGGTCCCACCCTACTATCCATTAAGAACGGAAATTAAAGTGACACAATCCTCCTTGAGTTCCACCGACGTGCTGAAGCTGTTCCAGCAGTACGTCATTCCCAACTATGGCCGCTATCCGGTGGCGCTCACGCACGGCGAGGGTTCCTACGTTTGGGACGCCGAGGGGAACCGCTATCTCGACCTCTTCCCCGGCTGGGGATGCGGCCTGTTGGGCCATTGCCCCGGCCCGGTCGTCGAGGCCGTCCGCGAGCAGTTGGGCTGCCTGATCCACGTGCCCAACACCTGGCACACGGAGGTCCAGGGGCAGTGGGCGAAAGCCTTGTCGGAACGTAGTTTCGGCGGTCAGGCCTTCTTCTGCAACTCGGGGACCGAGGCCAACGAGGCGGCCATCAAACTCGTGCGGCTGCACGGCTCGCGGGCACCAGGCGGGGCACCCGGTACTCCGGGTCGTGGTCGGCACCGCTACAAGATCATCACGTTCGAAGGCGGCTTCCACGGCCGCACGCTCGGATCGCTGACCGCGACGGCCCAGCCCAAGTATCACGAGGGCCTTTTGCCGCTGGTGGCCGGTTTCGTCTATGCGCCCTTCGGCGACCTCGACGCCGTGGCCCGGCTGATCGACAACGAAACGGCCGCCATTATGATCGAGCCGATCCAGGGCGAAGGCGGGGTGCGGATTCCGCCCGACGGCTTCCTGGCCGGCTTGCGGAAGCTGGCCGACGAGCACGATCTGCTCTTGGTCTTTGACGAGGTACAGTCCGGCTTTGGCCGCACGGGCCACTGGTTCGCCTACCAGGCCGACGGCGTGACGCCCGACATCATGACCCTCTCCAAGGCCCTCTGCGGCGGAATCGCCGGGGCGGCCATGCTCGCCACTCCGCAGGTCGCGCCGAGTTTGCGGCCCGGAATGCACGCCGCCACCTTCGGCGGCAACGCCATCGCTGCCCGTGCAGGCATTGCCGCCATCGAGATGATCGAGAAGCAGGACCTGCTGGCGGCTGCGCGGCGATTGGGAGAAATCTTCCAGCAGCGGCTTTCCGCGTTGCAGCGGCAGTGCGAGCTGGTCCGCGAGATCCGCATCCGTGGCGTGATGATCGGCATGGAACTGGCCATCGACGGAACAGCGACGGTCAAGGCCTGCCTGGAGCGAAAGCTGCTGATCAACTGCACCCATGGAACGGTGATCCGGCTGTTGCCGGCCATGACCCTCACCGAAGAACAGGCCCACCAGGGCTGCGACATCCTCGCCGAAGTCATCCAAGCCCAGGCGACCCCGACCCAGGGTACTGGGCGCACCCGCCGGGTACCCCGCAGCCCAAGGTAAGAATTCATCATGCGACATTTGTTGACGTTGGCCGACCTGACGACTGCCGAAATCGAGCGCATCTTCTCCATCACGGAAGACTTGAAAACCAAGGTGGACCGTGGTCTCCGCGAGCCGCTGCTGCCCGGCAGGGTGATGGCCCTGCTCTTCGAGAAGCAATCGTTGCGGACCCGCGTGAGCTTCGAAGCGGCGATGATCCATCTCGGCGGCAGTTCGCTCTTCCTCGGCCAGGACGTCGGTTTCGGCAGCCGCGAGAGCATGGCCGATTTCGGCCGCGTCCTCAGCGAATACGTCGACGTCATCGTCCTGCGGGCCAATTCGCACATGACGGCCGTCGATCTGGCCGAGCACAGCGCCTGTTCGGTCATCAACGGGCTGACCAACTTCGGCCACCCCTGCCAGGCCATGGCCGACTTGTATACGGTCCGCGAGTTGGTCGGCGGCCAGCTCGCAGGACGGACGCTGGCCTGGATCGGCGACGCGAACAATGTCGCCCGCAGCGTTGCCCTGGGTTGCGGCAAGTTGGGCATGAGAATGGTCATGGCCGTGCCCGAGAAGTATCAATACAATGCCAAGTCGCTGGCCTGGATTCGCCAGCAGGTACCGGCCCTGGATCTGGCGGTCACGACCGATCCGATCGAGGCGGTTTGCGATGCGGTAGCGATCTACACCGACGTTTGGGCGAGCATGGGTCAGGAAGCCGAACGCGAGACCCGCCGCGCCGATTTCGCCCCCTATCAAGTGAACGCCCGTTTGATGTCGCATGCCCAGAAGGGCGCATTTTTCATGCACTGCTTGCCTGCCCGCCGCGGCGAGGAGGTGACCGACGAGGTGATCGATGGTCCGCAAAGCGTTGTCGTGCAGCAGGCCGCCAATCGCATGCACGTGCAAAAAGGTATTTTGGCCTGGCTCTTGGGCACGCAAGGAACCGCGCTGCGAGAACCGGGCAACCGGAACCTGGGGTTGGGGATTACGGAATAAGCGAGGGTGGCATGCCTTCACGCCGGGCACCATGTACCCATGGTCGTGGTCGGCGGGTAGGCATGTTTCCCGCGCCCAGGCTCCCACAAACATGCCTCCGCCGCAACCCGGAGTACCGGGTGCCCCGCGGGCTTAGGCATGCCACCCTACGAATTATCGAGCATTCTGAAAGTCGAAACCATGCGTCACGATGGTCGCCAGGCGAACGAACTTCGCCCTCTGAAAATCAAACGCCGTTACACGCGGACCGCGCCGGGAAGCGTCTTGATTTCTGCCGGCCGGACGACGGTGCTCTGTTGTGCCGCCGTCGAAGCGGAGGTGCCGCCTTGGCTCAAGGGCCAAGGCCGGGGCTGGCTGACGGCCGAGTACAGCATGTTGCCCGGCAGCACCAGCCCGCGCAAGCGGCGCGAGCGGGCCGCAAATCTCGACGGGCGGACGACGGAGATTCAGCGTCTGATCGGCCGCAGCCTCCGCGCCGTGGTCGACCTCGAAGCCATCGGCGAGCGGACGGTTACCATCGACTGCGACGTGCTGGAGGCGGACGGCGGCACGCGAACCTTGAGCATCACGGGAGGTTTCCTGGCCTTGGTCGACGCCATGCAGGCGGTTGCCAACGACCTGCCCGCAACCCGGAGTACCGGGTGCCCCGCACGGCTGCCGACCATAAGTACATGGTGCCCGGACAGTGTGGCTGCCGTGAGCGTGGGGCTGCTCGACGGCCAACCGCTGTTGGATCTCTGTTATCAGGAGGACTTTGCGGCGGAGGTCGACATGAACGTGGTGATGACGGGTTCCGGCCGGTTTGTCGAGGTGCAGGGTACCGGCGAGGAAGCCACCTTCAGTGAGAAGGAACTGTCGGCCATGCTCGACCTGGCCCGCGGCGGCATTCGCGATCTGACCGCCTTGCAGCGGAAGGCGCTGGGACGGGCGTGGTGCTGGTAGGACCGTACGTCAGGCGAGGAAACCCGTCGTTTCCATTTCCAGGATGGCGGTACCGGGGACGATGCACTCACCGTCGTGGCAATACACGCGATTACCTCCCCGGCGACCCGCGGTTTCCAAAGCCATTTCAGCCCGCTTCAAGACGGAAGTCGCATCGTCCGTCTCGATGGCCTGCACGACACCGATGCTCAATTTGAACGCCGGTTGTTTGCCGGACGCCAGGGAAATGTGTTGCAGCAACACATCCAATTGCCGATCCGCCACCCGGGTTGCTTCGGCCAACCCTGCTGCGGGTATGATCAACGCGAAGCAGTCGGGGGTGTAACACCCCAGGAACGTCCATTTCCCGGATCGTGGCCAAGAGAAACCTGGCGGTCGTGCGCAATGCCGATTCCCGTGCCCGCTGATCACTATTTCCCTCGTTCTTGTCGTACGGGCTGGCCTCGATCAAGGCGACGGAAAATGCCGCGCCTCCGCGTTTCCACTCGGCCATCCGGTTTCGGACCTGCTGGCAAAAGTGGGTGCGTCCGGGAAGGTCCCAAAGCGGTGCTTGATCGGCAACTTCCTCCGCTTCACTTCTGCTCTCGGCATCCTCGGCGGGAGCGGCTTGCTCGTCGTCTTTGCACCCGCACGGCACGGACTGGCTCAGCAGGTGTATATCGGCTGACGGGCGGACCGGTTCCGGGTTCGCGCCAATTCGTCGGGAAATGTTGCCGTCATGAAAATGGATGCAATTACGGCCGGTTTCTTTGGAGACATACATGGCGCTGTCGGCCCGCTTGAAAGTTTCGGCGGCGCTCTCACTGCCCAGCATCTCAGCCACTCCAACACTGACGGTAAGCGGAAGAGTCTTGCCGTCGTGGACAAAGGAATACTTCCCAATCGCCTCACAAACCCGTCGGGCCGCCTTGCACGCGCCGGCCAGGTCCTCACCCGGATGGATGATCACAAACTCGTCGCCGCCGAATCGCGCGACCACGTCTGTTTTCCGCATCTCGTGGCGGAGTACCTTCGCCAAATTACGCAACAGTTCGTCACCGATCCTATGCCCGCAAGTATCGTTGACATTCTTGAGACGGTCCACGTCCATGACGGTCAGCGAAACGGTCCCGCCCTGGCGGCGGGACTCCGCGAATTGTTTGACGAGCTCATCGTCGAAGGCCCGACGATTGGCCAGGAGGGTGAGGGCATCCGTGCGGGTCTCCGCCAGAAGCGTTTGCATTTGGCCGGTCTGCTCGCGGAGCTTCTGCTCCGTTGCTGCGAGCTTCTCTTGCATCTGCTGGTTCGCCGCGACCAACTTCAGCACCACGTCCAATATCTTGTTCGAGTCATTACTCGTCGAAGAAGCGAGTTCGTCATTAATTTTTTGGACCTGACTGTTATGCTCGCCGACATCAACGGCCACCTGCGTCACCAGATCGTTCAATCGCACCGCAAAATCAACTGCCGCCTGTGTCGCCAACTTATGCAACCGAACCGTAGTATCGGGCGCAGGAGGACGGTTGCAGTTGCTTGCCCCAACGGCCTGGCGACGGATATGGGAATACCACAACCACGACGCGACTGTCGCGCCGAAAAAACCCAACACAAATACAAACAGCAGATTAACGATGGTTAGCAGCACGATCTCCGCCAGTGGAAGAATAAGGAAGCGTGATAGTTTCCGGCCGTTGCTAGAAAAGCGTACTACGCAAGCCGCGCCGGTCAAGTAAATATTGGCTGTTGTCCTTATTCAGATCGTGGGGTGTATAAATTCGACTGGAAACAATACACACAATGGGGCATGCAACGGCTGAAAATCGGCAACAATGCCACGAATATGACAAGATTAGTGACGTAAAGCTGGAGCAGATGAGTGACCGGGTGGCGAACACTGGCGGCCAAAGTAAATTCACGCTAGACTGTGTGAAAATAACTTTTAAGTTGATCGACTGGATGATGGAGTTGCCGGACACATTGGCCGATGAATTTTGGAAGGAACTGAAACAATACGAGGAGAAAGAACGCATGCCATTCATCACAACGCCGGAACGATATGGCCGTGCCGAGGGCTGCCTTGAGGGCATCGAGGCGGTCTTGGAAGTGAGGTTTCAAGATGCCGGACTTCAACTTATGCCGGAGATTCGCCTGATCCATGACGCGGAAACGCTGGAGAAGATTCTCCACGCCGCCATAACCGTTGCCAGCCCCGAGGAGCTGCGGAAGCTATGGGCCGGCGAAGCGGCCGGGTGAGAACTTGCGCCGATTAACCACGTCGCCCCAGGGCGTTGGGGCACCGCGGCGCTGGCCGTACTTTGCCGGCTGGCTTGCGTGCTGGACGTTGCGATTCTCGGGTCGAGGTGCCTTCCGACTTACCAGTTTTCTTGAGGCGGAGCGGCCTCTGTCGGTTCCTCCCTTTCCGGCAATAATCGGCGACTGGGACGGTTTGCTCAGAAGGAGCCTGCCCCGAGAGGAACACAGGGCCATACCCCGTCACGACCGCGCCGGCCGGCCGCCGACGGACGAGACCTTTCTCGCGGGCCTGGCGGAGATATGCGGCCGTTCGCTGAGGCCGCGCTAGCGCAATCCAAGAGCCAGACCCAAAGACGCGAATTAAGTCATGCGTCCCCGGAATTAGGTACAGATCTGTGGGATGCCCGGAAAGCAAACAAGCAGATTGGTCTTGCGGTGCCGGTTACGCGTTTCGTCGGCATTTGTGCGCGGAATACTGCTATCATGGTGGTTTTCGGCTGGGCTACCGGCCGAGTCTACCCTTTCCTTGATCGGCGACACATATTCGCATTCTACCCAAACTGCTGGGATCAATCGACGGCCCAGGTGCCTAGGACGACATGTTCTAACCCCCACCTAGAAGGGCTTAGGAAGCCGCCGACGCACGCCGAATGCTCAGATCCAGAAGGCAACAGGGAGCAAAGAGCGATTGTTGCCGTTGGCCGGAAGCATCCCTTGTCCCGGCGATTCTCCCGTGACCGTTGCCGAACAGCGCCGACCATGCAAGCCCTCACCCCCTGTCCCTCTCACCTCGCACCATTTACTCGTGGTTGCGGGCGAGGGTAGTGTGCCTCCCACCGGCCGAAACTGATGGCATCCGTTGTGGACCGGACCACTTTGTCAATGGACCAGCCGCATAAGATTCCCCGCGGGGTTCCCAAGCGGCGATGCCAAGAAATGGCTGAAAAGCGCTGTCGCCATAGCGGCGCAGGAGCAGTAGAATCGGACCGGTCCGCGCCCGTGGTCCAGAGGCGGAAGGGGGAAGGGCGGAAGGAGGGGAGAAGGGGAGTGATCCGCCCTCACCCCCGGCCCCTCTCCCGAAACGGGCGAGGGGAGTCGTGTCGCCCTCACCCCCACCACGACCACGACCAATAAGTACATGGTGCCCGACATGGTGCCCGCCCTCTCCCAAAATAGGCGAGGGGAGAAACTGCCTTCACGCCGACCGCTCTCCCGTCCTGTTGTGCGCGGCGGGCGGGCGAGTTTTCTCGCTTTTCACTGAGCGCTTGTCGCAAAATGCTGTCTTTTCGCAAGTCCTTTGGGACGAACGCCTTGCGGCAAACTCGTAAGCCGCGACCGCGTGTACAACCGTACCCAATCGCCTGCTCCTGCGTACTTATTAGGACGGAGAAGTCGGCGCGGGGAGCGGGGCGGAAGGATGAAGGATGAAGGATGAAGGATGAAGGATGAAGGATGAAGGATGAGGGATGAAGGATGAAGGATGAAGCTAGCGGGGAGCAGAGTACGGAGTGCAGAGTACACAGTACCGAGTGCAGGGTAGACAGTTCACAGTACCGGGTGCAGAGTACACAGTTCACAGTACCGAGTGCGGAGTCCAGAGTACACAGTACCGAGTGCAGAGTACCGAGTGCAGAGTCTCTCGGAAGAAGGGAGCTTGCCGGAACGGCGGGAGGTGGATGCGGCGGATGAGAGGAAACGGCCCGGCCGGGAAAAGACGCGGTCCGAGGAAACGGGACAGGTCGTAGTCACACCGATGGAAGATGACATGTACTCCAAAGAGCGGCAACCCCCGGTTTCTGCGGGATTTTCAACTCGGCAGCCACGTCCTGTGATGGAACGGGGATGCGCCGTCCGCGGTAGAACACGGCGGAAAAGGTTGTCATCCCCCTTCGATCGTCCCATTTTGATCGCAGCGGCCCGTGTCCGTGCGGCGGCGCACACAGGCCGGAGTCGGCGCCACAGCAGGCAACTGCGGAAGAGCGTCGGTGCTGCGGTTGAAGGATCCATTTGCCGCAGGGAGCGGGGAGAAAGTGAAGGCCCTCGATTTTGGACCACACCGTGCTGGACCACGTGCAAGCGTTCCACGCTGCTGAAGCGGATGACGGAAAAGCACTTGCGGCAATTTTGCCGGACCAGGCGAAGCAGCGGGAAGTATTTCAGGCAATAGTCCGGCGTCGGGAATAATTTTGGATTGTTACGACGAATAGCGTCTGGATACGGTATTGTGCTCTTTGACAATTCGCTTCTGCGACGCGGCCGGTCAGCCGCGTCGCGCGGTCCGGGGCAGGAAACGCCGCCTGCTCCGGCCAAGGCACCGGCCCGGACACGTGGCTCACGCGATGTTCGGGCACGAACCGAAAAATGAAAGGCAGAGGGAAGAGGGAACACTAATAAACGCTAATCCTCACTAATAGAACGAAGATTAGTGTCAATTAGCGAAGATTAGCGTTCCAAGAGTTCTTTTTCCAAAGGCCCACACGCTCAATTCCATACTACTTGGGGACCGAGTAGAAAAAAACGGAATTTCCTGACTGGGCGTCTCGATCCTTTTCGGAAGAAGGCGAGCGAAATTGCCTAACTTACCAGTCAGGAGCCGAACGTGGCCAAAACGTAGTCGAAAGTAGTCAAAAGTAGTCAAACGTGGCCAAAAGTAGCCAAAATGGCACGAATCGGCCACGCCCTGGGTGTCCATAGTGGCAACACCCTGAAGAGTGTCAAGCCCTTGTTTTCCCGCAGTTTTCTCGGTGTGGACAACCTCGACGATGGGTTCAAGATCAACCAGACGTGGTATAAAAGGACGCCAAGACCCGAATAATCCACGTTAGACTACCGCCCGCGGAGCACCAGGTATCCCACCGGAATCAACAACCGCGTGACCAGCATATTGACCGTCAGGCCGCCGATGACGGCGATGGCCAGCGGCTGCTGCATCTGGGCCCCGGGACCGAAGCCGAAGGCCAGCGGCAAGAGACCCAAGATCGTGGCCAGGCTGGTCATCAAGATCGGGCGAAAACGAATCCGCCCGGCATGGATCAGGGCCTCGTCCAAGGGAGAGCCCTCGGCCCGGAGCTGGCCGATGTATTCGATCAGGATGATGCCGTTCTTCACGTCCAGGCCGATCAAGAGGATCGCGCCCATGAACGAGGAGACATTCAGCGGCGTGCCGGTGATCCACAACGCCCCCAGGGCGCTGGCCAACGAAATCGGCTGGGAAAGAAAGATCAACAACGGCAGCGCCAGGCTGCGGAACTGAAAGCCCAGGAGCAGCGAAGACCAGTGCCGTGGCGGCCAGCAAGACCATCAACAGGCTGGCGAATGTTTCCTGCTGGGCCCGGAACTCGCCGCCCAACTCCCAGCGGTAGCCGCGGGGAAAGCTCATTTTGGAAAGCTCGGCCTGGAGTTGCCCGTTGATCCGGCCGAGATCCAGGTTCTCGCCCTTGCCGGAGACCGTGATTTTCGGCTGCTGGTTCTCGCGCCACAAGGCATCCGGACTGCGTTGGAGTTGAATCGTTGCCACCTGGCCCAGCATGACGAACCCGGGCGACGAAGTGCCGGCGACCAAGCCGACCATGGGTACATGGTGCCCGTCGGTGCCCGCCTTGCCGTCGGCAGCCGGCGGCAGGGCGATCGGCAACTGCTCCAAGCGATCGCGATCGAAGCGGACCCGGTCCGGATAGCGGACGCGAATGTCGGTGATGCGGTCCTGTTCGGGCAGCGTCGTGGCGACCTGCCCGTACAAGGCGGCATTGAGTTGGTTTTCCACGTCTTGATGCGTGAGGCCGAGGCGGGCCAAGGCCATGCGGTTAGGCCGGACCACCAGATCGGGATTTCCCAAACGGACGTGCGTGTCGACTTCCTCCAACCCCGCTTTTTCGACGATCTTGCCGATCGGCTCAGCCAACTTGCGGAGCGTGGCCCCGTCGGGCCCGAAAATCTTCACTTCCACGGGACTTTCGATGCCGTTCAAGTCGTCGATCTGGTCGTGAATGAGCGCCACCAGCTCGATATGCGCGTCGGGGACCTTGGCCTTCAATTCTTCGTCCAGCGACTTGAAGATCTCGTCCATCGGCCTTCGTTGGCCGGGCGGCTTCAGCGCGACCTCGATGTCGCCGCGGTAAGACCCCGTGGCGTAGATCCCGTTCTCCGCCCCGGTACGGCGGAGATAGCCGGCCACGTCGGGAGTTTCCATCAGGACTTTGTCGATCCGCCGCGCCACTTCGTCGGTCTTGGCCAGGGAAGTGCCGGTCGGCAGGAAGTAGTCGAGGACGAACGCCCCCTCGTCCATTTCGGGCATGAAACCGGTTTCCAAGCGGCTATAGAACCACCATCCTGGTACGACGGCCAGGAGCGCCGCAAGGATGACCAATCGCGGCCAGCGCAAGGCCAGGCGGAGGGCCCGCTCGTAGACGTCGGCCATCACGCGGTAGATCGGCCCGCTGGTGGGCATGGCACGATGGGCCAGGAAGCGCGAGGCCAAGACGGGAATCACGGTGAGACTCACGACCATCGAGACCAGGAGGGCCACGCTGAGCGAGAGGCTGAGCGACTGGAAGAACTGCCCCACCATGCCGTGGACGAAGGCCAGCGGCAGGAAGACGAGGATCGTCGTGAGGGTCGAGCCGATCACGGCCCCGCTGATCTCGCGGCTGGCCCGATCGATCGCCTCGTCGCCGCTTTGCCCTTGCGGCGAGGTGCCGGGCGATGTTCTCCACGACCACCACCGAGTCGTCGATGATCAGGCCGATGGCCACGGCCAGGCCGCCCAGCGACATGAGGTTCAGCGTGTCGCCCGTGAGGTACAGGAAGACGAAGGTGATGATCAGGCTCAGGGGGATGGAAACGGCCGTGAGCAGCGTCGCCCGGATGCTGCGGAGGAACAAGAACAGGATGAGCACGCTGAAGGCGCCGCCGATGAGGATGGCGTCGCGGACGTTGGCGATCGAGGTCCGCACCAGGTCGCCCTGGTCGTAGACCGGCGTGATCTCGACGCCCGGCGGGGCCGACTTCCGCAAATCGGGGAGCAATTCGTTGAGCCGCTGGGAAATGGCCAAGGCATTGCCCCGCAGGCGGCGGAAGACGGTTATGGCGACGGCGTTCTTGCCGTTCGAGCGGATCGACGACGTGCGATCTTCGTGGCCGATGATGACGCGCCCCACGTCGGCCACGCGGATCGTCTGGCCGTTGACGTGCGCCAGCACGAGCTGCTCCAGGTCGATCGGGTCGCCGGCCTGGCTGTTCAAGAGTACCTGGAATTGCAGCGGTCCGCGGTCCAACCGGCCTACGGCGCGGAGGCGATGGTCCTTGCCCACGCGGTCGGCCACGTCGGCAATCGACAGGCCGGTGGCCACCAGCCGCGCGGGATCGACTTCCACGACGATCTCGCGGATGTCGCCTCCCAGTACGGTCACGTAGGAGACGTCTTCGATGCGGCTGATCCGCGGCCGCAGGTCGTAATAGGCATAGTCGTGCAGTGCCGACGGGTCGCGGCCGCCGGTCACGACGAAAGAGATGATCGGAAAGACCGAGGGTGTCTGCCGCTCGATGAGCGTGCTGGTGCCGGCCGGGAATTGGGCGTTGATGTCGGCAATCTTGGCCCGCACGTCGTTCAGGGCCTGCACCATTTCGGTGCCGGGCCTGAAATCGATGTCGACCTGCGAAGCCGCGCGGACGGTTTTGGAACGCACCTGGCGGCGGCCCAGCGCCGTGCCCACGGCTTCCTCGATCGGCCGCGTGACGGCCTTTTCGACCGACGGCAACTCCAGCCCCGGTGTTTGGGCGATCACGGTAATCCGCGGAAAGGCCACTTCCGGATAGATGCCGCTGGGCATCCGCATCATCGAAATGAAACCGAACACGGCCAAGAGCAGCGTGACCAGCACAATCAGTCCGAAGTAGGGCCGGGCCAGCGCGACGAGGTTCAGGCCGCGCTGGGCAGGACCGTGCGACGGCGAAGCCTTGGAAGGACCGGGGGCGATCATGGGTCGCTCTCCGCCTTTTCGACCGCAACCTCGGTCCCCTCGGGCAGGTTGTATCCACCCTCGACGACGACCGGCTCATCGCACTTGAGGTCCGTGCCGCCGACCTCGACCCAGCGTTCGTCCTTCAGGCCAAGCTTCGGATCGTGCAAGCGGACGGTCTTGCCGTCGCGAACGACACTGACAACGCTTCCCTCGCCCCAATCATGGACGGCTTCGACCGGTACGGCGAGAACTTTTTTCTCATGGACGACGATGGTTGCCGAAACGGCCTGGCCGAGCGTCAGTTTGCCGTCGGCGTTGTCGACCAGGATGCGCACGGGGAGATTGCCGGTCTGCGGATCGGCCACCTTGCCGATGACCTTCACTTTGCCCGGAATCTCACAATGGGTCTGGCCCGCCGCATCGCAGGCGCAGAATCTGGGCAGTTTGCTCGGCCTTGACGCGTTGGGCGTCGGCCACGCTCAGCCACACGACGACGTTTAACTGCCGCGAATCGACGACCTCGCCCACCGTCGTTCCCACCGACAACGTCTGGCCAAGCTGGCAGGTGAGGCTGTTCAAGACGCCGGCAATCGGTGCGCGGATCGTGAGTTGTTCGAGCTGTGCCTTGGCCGTGTCGATGGCAGCCTGGGCAACGTCGATGCGGGTCTTGGCCTCGGCGATCGCTTGCGGACGCGGCCGGAGCATCAGCACTTCATACTGGGCCTGGGCCGTCTTCCATTGCAACGTGGCCTGTCGCAGGGCCGACTCGGCCTCGTACATCGCGGTCTCGGAGATCTCACCGCGCTGCCGCAACGGCCGCAGGTGGTCCACGGTGGAACGGGCTTTTTCGACCGCCACCTGGGCCTGTTCGATCGCCAGCTTGGCACTGTTCTGTTCTTCGCTGCGCGGCAGCGACTGCAGGACCTCGAAGGAGGCCTTTTGGGAATCGCGGGCCGCTTCCTTTTCTTTCAAATTCCTGCCCGCCACGGTGCTGTCAAGTTCAACGACCGCGGCGCCGGGTTCCACGGGGTCGCCCGGCTGTTTCAGGAGATGGATTACCCGCCCTTCGGCGGCCGCCGTGAGGACGGCAAATCGATCGGGAATTGCCTCGCAACGCCCCAACCCGTTGACCTTTTCGGCGATCGTGCGTCTTTCCGCCGACTTGACGCGAACGTGGACGTCGGGCTCCTTCTCGCCCTTCTTCTCCGCAACGGCCTGGCTGCCGTGGCGGCAGCCGAGCAGGCAAACGAGCAAGAAAAGTGGCAGGCACCGGGCACCATGCTTGCATGGTCGGTGTGCCGTTCGCCAGAGGCCTCTGGCTTCGGAAAAATAGCTCGCGGTTAGGACCGCAGAGCGGACGGCACACGGAGTGTGCCTGCTACTTTTCTTGCAATCGGTATCACGTGGCCGCAGGTGACCAGGCAGGATTTGCATGGCGGGAAGTGAATGGTAGTAATACTCTGCTCCTGGCAAGCCACTGGACAAGCTTCCCAGGCCGTAAAGTTTACGTCATCATCCTAGTTTTAGCGAGTTGACAACCGACTTGATCGGAACGCCCGATTCTGCCGATTCTAACAAGAAGACCGGTTTCAACGCAAATTCCTTTGCCAGGTGCCGCAATGCAGCATAACGGTGTTTTGCCGATCCTGGCCTTTCTGGTGGTTGTGGCCCTTAGCGCCTTGGGCGGAGCCGCCTGCGGAAAACATTCCCGCCGGGCCTCCGCTGGCGCTGGCCCCGCAGATCGATCTGGAAACCGCTTTGCAGTGGACGCTGCGAAGCAATCCGAACCTGGTCACCACACGCCAGAACCTGCACGTCTCGGCCGAGGCGGTCGCCGTGGCGCAACATTTTCCCACGAGCCTCAACCCCAGCGTTTCGGTCCAATTCCACGCCTTGGACCTTTCAACGGCAGGCCAATGGCGAGATTCAAAGGCTGGATCGCCTGATTTCGGTCGGCTGGGCCCAGCCGATCGAACTGGGCAATCGGCAGGCCTATCGCGAGCAGATGGCCCGGGCGTCGTTATTCCCAGACGCGATGGAACGTCTTGCAGGCCGAGCTGGCGGCCCTGATTCAGACCTATCGATTTCATCAAACGGCCTTGTACCGTCGCGAGAAACTGGCGGTTGCCCAGGACTTGAACACCTTCAGCACACGCCTGGTGGAGTCGCTCCGCCGGCAGGCCGAAGCCAACCAGGCGACGGCGGCTGACGTGGTCCTGGCCGAGGTAGAAAACCAGGCGACCGTCGACCAATTGGAAACGGCCCGGCAGGATTACATCGCGGCCCTGGCCGACCTGCGGCAGCAGATCGGCATCCCGAGCATTGCAGCCACTGCCGAACCAATCGGAACTTTTCGCCTGCCCGAAGACCACATCCAAGGCGGCGGCGAGACGCTGGTGCGGTTGGCCCAGGAAAGCCGGCCTGAAGTACAAGCGGCCGTGGCTGCGGCGGCGAACTCGCGGGCGGCCCTTTCGCTGGCCCGCGCCGATCGGATCCCCATACCCTCGCTCGGCCCCGTCTACGAGCGCGACGAAGCCGGGATTACGTACTACGGCCTGGCCTTCAGCAGTCCGGTCCCGCTGTTGAACACGGGCAAACCTCTGGTCGGCCAGCGCGAGGCCGAGTATCACCGCGACTGTGTCGCCTGGGAGCAAGCCCGGCAACAGGTTGCCACCCAGGTGCTTGCGGTATTGGAGAAGTGGAACCATGCCCAGGAGGCGGCCGAGCGGACCCACGCGCGTTTCGAACCGACCCGCGCGCAGACCGAGCGGATGCAGCGGCTGTACGATGCTGGACAGGCCGACCTGCTCAAACTGCTCCAGGTCCAGCGGCGATTCATCGAAACCCGCAACGTCGAGTTGGATGCCGTCTGGCAGGCGATGCAGGCCTATGCCGACCTGCTCGCCGCCACGGGCGGCACGCCGCTCTTGGGCCTGGGAGTGCGGCCAGGACCGGCGAAGGAATAGCTTCCGCGACTAAGCGAGGGTGGCATGCCCCGAGCTTCACCATGAGGGCGGGTAGGCCTGTTTCAGCGATCGTACGATCCGCTCACGGAGATCATCGCCCTTGCCGCCCTGTCCCCAGCCCAACTCGGGAAAGAACACCACGCGCACGGGCACCAGCGTGCCGTCGGCACGCGGTGAGGTGATGTAGCCGGTGTCGTTGGCGCCGGTCACCGGCGGGGCGTCGGCCACGAACTGCTGGTTCAACTCCGACGTATGGAAATCGTATAGGCACTTCCAGTTGTCGAAGTAGTTGCACACACGCGCTCGATCGGGCACGAGCGGCAGCAGGGCATACGGCACCCCTTCGCCGTCACGGCGGTAAAAGATCGCATAGCGGACCTTTTCAATCGGCACCTGGGCACAGGCCTTCTTCGCCTCGGGCCGAGAGGGATCGAATTCGGGCTGCCCCTCGACCAACTCGTGGGTCGGCAGGAAATGGTTGTCGGTCCAGAGGGCGTCGACGATGCAAACAATCGAGCTGATCCGCCCTTGCAACACCCGTCCGGAGACTACATAACTCGGCCGTTGCGGGTCGATCTCGTAGCGGAACTCGACCGAGGAATCGGCATGCACCAGGTGGCGGGTCTCATCGGCCGTGAAGTCCGGATACTTGCGTACCAGCGCGGGGGTACCGATGCGGTCGTCGAACTGGCGGTACTGCACCAGGGGCGAAGGATAGGTGAGCTTCATTGTGCGGCCGTGCGCTGCAGGGACAGGTTGATGCCGATAAAATTCATTTCTTGCTGATCGACGGCATCGAAGGAAGCCACGTCGACACCGAAGTTGTGAACCCGCTCCCAGCGGTTAGTGTCAGGGCGACGCACCCAGATGTAGTTGTAGTCCGTTGCCGAAGTCCGCGGATCGAAATCCAGCCGCAGGTTCTGGTTTTCCAGTTGCACGCGCTTCTCGGGGGCCGTGCACGTGGAATGCACCTTGCGCTGCCGGTCAACCTCAGCCTCTTTCTTCTGACGCTCCGTGACGCTGGTCGGCGGCTGGCTGCACAGGTCGACAAACGCGTCGCGGACGCGCAGGGCTTGCTCGCGGCTGACAATCGTCAGATAGCGGTGCAGACCGCCTTCTTCGGCCTGGAAACGGGCGAACCCGTCGTCCTCGATCACCACCCGGCCCGGCCCCGACAGGCCAAACGAGCTCTTTTCCAGCCGTATCGCATAGAGCGTGCTGGTGAGATCCCAGGTGGGCCGGTCGTAGGGCATCTTTCCGTACAGCATGTAGGCCTCGGCCACGGGATGGTGCGGCACGTAGTGGTAGTCCTGCTCGATGCTGCGGTGCGGATAGAGAATGGCGTTGCCGACCTCAAAGCCGCTCAGGACAATCGGCGTCGGCCACTGCTGAAACAGCTTCTTGGCCGAGCCAACGTCCGTCACCACGTTGAACTCCTTGAATCGCTCGCGGGGCCCCGGGGCGAAGTTGCCGGCCATGGCGCTCAAGAGCCGCACCTTGCGCCGGACCAGCATCTTGCCGTCCAGCGGAGAGACGTCATCGGGTTTCGAGTCCAGCAACCGCGCCAGGTTGGTGGAAAAGCCGACCTGAACGATCACCACGGAGCCGTCGGCCTGGGCCGCCAACGCCCGGCGCAACACGGCGGTCGCCTCCGGCGCCTTGCGGCCGTCGCGCAACTTGTGGGGATAACGGGGCTGCCCGTTGTCTGCGGCGCAGGCCAATTCCTGCAAGTAGTTGCCATCGCCCTGGGTGGCGCCGCCCCGCACCACGCCGATCGGGGTCCCGCCGTAGCCATAGAAGGTGTTCACCACGTCGACAAACGGCGCGGCATAGGGGTGGCCGTTGGTAAGCGTGACCGCGATCAGGCGGCAATCGCCGCGGCGTTGGAAGGCATGGATCAGCCCCAAAGCCAGTGCGTCGTCGACGTCGTTGCCCATGTCGGTGTCGAAGATCAAAGGCACCGGCCCCTCCGCGCCGGCGGCGGCGAAGGGGACCAACGGCAGCAGAACGAGAATCGCCGCACGGCAAAGCCAGCGGTAGGCGTTTTGACGTGTCATTGTGTGGAGTCCTTGCTAGCGTGCCAGTTCCAGGGTAAAGCTCTTGACCACCGTCTTGGGGCCGCACGTGATCTCATACGTCTCGCGCGGCTGCGTGGCGACGTGGACGTCGCTCTTCGCCTGGCCGTTCTCCTCCCAGAGATATGTGATCTTCACCGGGCGAAATCCGCCCGCGGGCTCCTTGTAGTCCACGTCGAACCTCAGGCCGAACAGGCACGCGGTGTTGACTTCCTTGCCTTCCAGCTTCACCAAGGCCGTTCGGCGCCGGGCGGCACGGCGGAGAAGGTAATGTATTTCGTATAGCCCGCGGTCGGGCCGGTCACGCGCTCGGCCTGTTTGAACGTCTTGCCATTGTCGAAAGAGACGAGGGCCGTGTAGGAGTCGTTGGCGTCGCGGAGGCGATAGCCGAGGTTCATGCGGACGCGCGTGATGTCGCCCGGAGCCGGGACCTTGAACGTCACGTCGCCCTTGCCCCGCGGGCGGGCCCGAACGGAGCTCGGCGTTGTTCAACAGCGGGTGGAAGTCCTTGATGCTCAGTTGCTTCCAGGGGGCTGCCGCCGGGTCGGTGTTGCCCTCCAGCGTGATCGTGCCCTCCTGCGGACCGGCGGCCAGCGTGATCGAGTTCTTGCCTTCCGTGAGGGTCGGCAGCGGGGCCTGCGAATGTTGCACGTCGTGCGTGATATCGAGGCTGTCCAGACCGGTGCCCTGGCCCCTGAGCTCGAACTTCAGCCGGTAGTCGTAGCGGCGGAAGACGGCCAGGGTGAGGTCGATCTTTTGATCGCCGCTGGCCTTGACGTCGGCGATTTTCTTCCAATCCAGGCCCTGGTTGTCGCTGAACGACACCGCCACCCCTCCGCCGTTGCCGACGACGGCCTTGAAAGCCAACGTGCCGGACACATAGACGTAGCTGGTGGGCATGCGCAGCACGAGCACGCCGGGCCGGGCCGGGTTCTTGACGTGAACCGCCGGGGCGGCCCGGTCCTCGCTGGTCGAGGCCAGGTTCTCCGCCACCAAGGCCCCGCCGCGGAACGCGCCGCTGGCCAGCGGCACATGGTATTCCGATACGCCGTTGCCGACCCGGCCGGGGGCCTTGTCGCCAAGCTGTCGCTGCAGGCCCAAAATGTTCTTCCCGCCCTCCAAGATGTCGGCGTCGACCCAATCGATGAGCTTGCCCTTGTTGGACCAGTTCCGCGTGAGCTTCTCGCCCTCGCGAAGTTGGACGTTCAATTGATAGCCCATCGACGGCCAGTACTCGTAGACCGGGGCATCCTTAAAGTCGTACTCGCCCATCGTGGCGTGCCAGCCGTGTACGCCGGCCGAATTGAAGCCGCTATCGAGAAACGTGGGACACGTGGCCAACAAGGGCGGACCTGCCTTCCGCCAGTTTCCGTTGGCGGCCAGCTTCGCGAGCTTGCCCCAATCGCCCCGGTAGCCGGGATTCTTCTCGTGCCACTGGGCAACCGCGTTGTGGATCTCGTCGGCCGCGGCAAGCGCGCCGTCGGGCATGAAGAAGTAGTTCATCAGCGAGCCGTCGATCATGTGCCACCCGCCGCCATAGAAAACCTCGCTGATCATGTGCACGTTGACGGCCCTGCCGCGGGCCTTCATGTCCAGGTAGCGGGCCAGGCCGCAGACGTTGCTGCTGGCGCAGCAGCAGATGCCCACCCCGTAGACGTGGATCGTCTTCAGCGGATCGTGCACGTTGGTCTCGGGGGAGAGGAATTCGTTGGGCGGGTTGGTCTGATGGCGATAGCGCACCACCGTCTTCCAGATCGCCAGGGCCTTCTCCTGGTCGCTCATGCCTGGCTTGATGTACGTCTTGGCCCAGGCCTCGGGGCTCGACACGTCCTCCGATTTGTCGGACAGCACCAGCAGGTGGCTGACGATGCCGGGTGAGCCGGCAGCGGGGTCTGCCATCGCGGTGTTGGCGGGCAAGCCCAGGCACGCGATGAGGAGTGAAACGATGCTGACGTAAAATCGGGTGCTTGACATGGTGGGGTTCCATGAACATGAGGTTGGTCACCGAGCCTACCTCTCGGCCAGCGCAATATCTACCAATGCTATTCCGAATGGCGGCAAACGCAAGCTGATTCTTCCCTGGTTGTCAATGGCCACGTCCTCAAGCCGCCGAGTCATGACGGCATCGGGCTGTAGTTCTTGCACCGATAGGATGGTGGCAAAGGCCCTTGCGGCTTGCCCCTGCTTCATGGACACGCTAACGCAACGCGGCTCGTCTCCGGCCCGGTTTAAGAGTGTCAGGATGACCCGCTTTCCATCGGCGGAAAGCGATCCGCAGGCATCGACCCCGCGGGCGTCGCGCGGCGGGGCGGTCTTGAGCAATCGGCCGCCCTGGTGTGCACGGAAAAGCGCAAAGACCTGCCCCATGGCCGTCAGATCCGCGGAAAAAGGCTGCACCTGGATCAGGCCCTCGTTGACCGGCTGGAACATGGCGGCCGAAACCATGTTCAGCGATTCAGCCTCATGGCAGAACATTTGCAGTTGGGCGGCAGCGAAGGCGGCGTCGATGGGACCGATGTGCCATTGGGCTTCATAGTGCCGCGTGAACCAATTATGCCACAGGTTCCATTCGTCGAAGGCGATCGGGATCCGCTTTCCGGCCGGGCTCGACTGGTCGATCGCCCGCCGCATTTCCCGGAGCCAGGGGAGCAGCCCGTCCCGCGGCTGGCAGGCCTGGCGCGTGAACTCGGCCGCGCCCTCCGGCCCGGTCGAGCGCCTTGGTGATCGGCGAATAATGGTGCAGCGAGATCCAGTCGAAACAATCGCCGGCCTGGGCTACGATCGTCTTGTCCCAGTCGTTGCCAAGCGTCACGCCGTCTGTGCCCGAGGCGATCACGACTACTTGCGGGTCGACTTTCCGCATGGCCATGGCGAATTGCCGGAGATTGCGGGCGTATTCCGCCGCGCTGGAATGGGCCGGACCCATCCACTCGCCCCAGATCTCATTGCCGATGCACCAGTACTTGACCCGGTATGGCTCTTCATGCCCGCGCTGGGTCCGGACCTTGCCCCACCGGGTCTGGGCCGATCCGTTGCAGTATTCCACCCAGTCGGCCGCCTCCTGGGCACCTGCGGGAATGCCCATCGTCACCGTGATGCAGGGATGACAACCTAACTCCCGGCAGAGCGCGATATACTCGTCAATGCCTACTTCGTGGAAGTCATACTGGTCGGAAAAGGGAAGAAACGGGCAATGAATCGGTGGCCGCTTATCCAGCGGCGCGAGGCCCTCTTTCCAGCGGTAATCGCGCGTGAAGGACCCGCCGGGCCAACGAAGCAGGGACACGTTGATTTCCTTCAGGCGTGCGACCACGTCGCGGCGCATGCCGAAAAAGTTGTCACGGGGCATGAGCGAGGCGGCGCCGACCCACAGCGATCCGGGTCCCTCGAAGACGACTTCCAGTCGGGCATGGAGGTCTGTTTGCGGGGCCTTCCAGTCAAATCGCCACGTCTGCCAATCTCCTTTTTCCAGTCGCAGCGACTGGCGGGCATACTCCGTTTGCCCCCGGCCGTCGCACAGGCGAACGGCCACCATCACCGCGGAATCGGCCTTCAGTTGCAGGCGGCCTTCGTACTCCGTGTCGGCCCGAATGGCAATCTCGCGCTGACCGATCCCTCCGCTGGTTCCCTGTGCCGGAACGCGGATTCGCTGGGACTGCTTTCCGGAATAGACTTCCGCATTGTCCAGGGCGAAAGAGACCGGCGGCCTTCCGATGCCGTACCAGTGGGCGGCTAGGCCGCGGGCCACTCCATTCCGCTCTGCCTTGGCACCGTCCGATCTTTCCCCGCCCTTGGCCGCAAAGCTGCGATTGGCGAGCAATTGGGCGTTCAGACCTTTCCACATCCCATAGCGCGTGTACTCGAGGTTGCATCCGAACAACAGCGGCGAAATTACTGGTCCTGCCGCGCCAACGTCCAGGATGATCGACGCCACCGGCTGCTCGGCGCCGTCAGCCACGGCCCGGCAATTGGCCATCCCCAGCCCGATGATCGCCAACAGAAGGCATTCCAACGCGCGCACCGCTTCACAATACTTGTTCATTGCCAGTCACCTTCTTTGTGGGATGTCGCCGATTTCAGGCGTCGGCCCGCGACGGACTACACGTACCCGAATTCCCATCCCTTGCGGGGTTGGCGTTTCAGCAGGGCGTTGGCCTTGTCGCTGTTGGTGAACCGGCCTTCGCGGAAGTCGTAGGCCAGCTTTTCACGGACGCGCGAGGCGACGTTGCCGACGAGCATGATCTCCGTCAGCCGGGCGGAATAGTCGAAGTCGGCCGACGAGCGGCCGCCCGTGCGGATGGCATCGAGGAAATCGCCCTCGTGCCCCCTCTTCAAGCGCGGCAGGACGGTCTTGGGCCTGCCGACCTGCTTCATGAAACCCTCCGGGAAGAGCCGCACGTCGTTCATCCACCAGCCCGAAACGGCCGTGCCCTTCGTGCCGAAGTAGGCGCTGGGATGGTTGGCCACGGCGGCCACGCGCTGGGGATCGACCGTCGCGGGCATCGGTTTGTCGTTGTACGTGCCCGAGCTCCACCGCATGATGCAGGGGACCATGTCGGCGCGCCTGGGGAAATGCCAGGAGATGCGGACGCCGTGCGGCCAGTTGGTCTTGCTCGGCTCTTCTCCCTCGCACTCCACCTCGCACGTGTCGGCCTCGTAAAGCTTCAGCGCCCATACCGCGCCGTCGGCGTTGTGACAGAACCAGTCGCCCAGCAAACCGGTGCCGTAGTCGAGCCATCCCCGCCACTGGGCCGGATGGATGCCGCTGCGGAATTCTCGCTCCTTGACCGGGCCCTGCCAGAGGTTCCAGTCGAAGCCCGCCGGCACGGCAGCCGGCTGGCCGGGGCCGCGCGAGCCGAAGTCCATCTGATTGAAAGGGGGGCGGATGTGGGCTTCGGTCACGTCGCCGAGGCTTCCCTGCCAGATCCACTCGACCAGCAGGCGCACCGACTCGCCGGAATGGCCCTGGTTGCCCATCTGCGTGGCGACCTGCTTCGCCTTGGCAAGCTCGCGGAGCTTGCGGGCCTCGTAGATGTCGTGGCACAGCGGCTTCTCGCAGTAGACGGCCAGCCCCGCCTCGAGGGCGCGGACGCTGGCGGGGAAGTGATTGTGATCGGGCGTGGCGACCCACGCCGCGTCGAGATGTTTCTGCTCATCGAAGAGCTCGCGGTAGTCGCTATAGAGCTTCGCGTCGGGGAAGCGGCCCTTGATGGTCTTGATCGCGCCGCCAGCGTGGTTCACATCCACGTCGGCCGCGGCGACAATCTGCTCGCCGGAGGCCACGCCCACGCCCTTGCCGCCCATGCCGCCGATGCCGACGAGTGCAAAACGGATTTTCTCGTTGGCAGCGTAGGTGCGGGCCATGGCCGCCGGGCCGATCAGGAGGGAGGCCGACGCCGCTGCGCCAGCCTGGAGGAGTTTTCGACGGGTGATGGAATTGCTCATGGCGATTTACGGACCCGAAGCGGTCCGGCCTAGGTGTGGATTGCGGCCCGCGCGGTTCCAAGTGCGAACGCCGCACCGACCGGAGCGTGGCCAATAGGGGCCATTTTACCATGACCGAAGATGCCTGAAAAGCGATTTCTTGAGGGAATTTCCCCTCGTATCTTGCCTGCACGACTGGACATCCTAGGCTAGGGGATTGATACTGCCCCGTTTCCGTCTTCACAAAGGAGGTAGCCATCATGGAAAACAAATATGAGAAGTTCGGTTTGCCCGACGATCCGGCAAGCCAACCGATTCAGCCAAGTCCGGTTGCCGCCGGCGTCCAGCGCGGCTGGTTCTTCCACAACTTGTGGTGGATGTTGCCGGCCGCTTTCCTGGTCGTGCTCCTGCCCTGCGGCTGCTGCGGCGGGATCTTGTTCTGGGTGATCGGATCGCTCAAGTCGAGTGAACCCTACCAGATGGCTTTGCATCGCGTGCAGGCCGCTCCCCCGGTCATCGAACAACTTGGCAACCCATCGAAGAATCGGGTTGGATGCCGACCGGCAACTTCTCGTTCAACACGAATAATGGCGTGGCATCGGGCATGGCGAACTTCGATTTCAGCGTGCGCGGCCCCAAGGGCACGGCCCACGTTCACGCGGAGGCCCGCTGCCTGGACGGGAAGTGGGGTTTTGGTGTCCTTGACGTGACGCCGGCAGGCAGCGGACGGGTGATTTCGCTGCCGGTGGACGAAAAGCCGGAGAAAGCAAAAGAATAGCGTGGCGCTACTCGATTTTCAGCAGTTCTACGAGGAAGTGGAGCGATGCACCGCCAGGAATCGTGCCTGGAATGCCGCGGTCGCCGTAGCCCAGTGCGGAAGGGATTTCCAATTCGATCATGCCCCCTTCGCCCACCAATTGCATTCCCTCGGTCCAACCCTTGATCACTTGATTCAGGGGGAACGAGATCGGGCTCTTGCGCTTGTAGGAGCTGTCGAAGACCTTGCCGCCGTCGAGCCAACCGTGGTAGTTCACCTTCACCGTGTCAATGGCCTTGGGCATCTGTCCCTTGCCCGCGCGAAGGATTCGATAACGCAGGCCCGACGTGGTTTGCGTGAATTGCTTCGGGGCATCTTTGGCAATCGTACCTGCGCCCGCCGGAAGGGCGGGAAAGTCAACATCCTTGGATTGAGCGGAACTCAATTTCACTTCCAGGAGCAATAGGAGCGTGGCACAACACAATACGCGACAGCAAACGGCTGCGGACATGGGAATCTCCTCGGGGATAGAAGCTAAATTCAGCCGACAGTCGGCTGGGACAATGGGTACGAATCTATTCTGATCGAAATCGAGGGTTGACGCAATACCCGCCCGGGCAGTAGCGAGCGCAGCCTCGACCTCTGCGGACCGCCGCCAATGCGGGCGACTGATCGGCCGGGGCAAGCGGAACTAGCAACTGCTCATCGTAGCGGCAAATAGCGTACCTGCCCTTCCCACTCTCCGTCGAGGCTACACACCGCCAGTAACACGATTTCCTCGATGGCTGCGCCGATGGGTAATTGCCGGCCAATCTCGAAAATACCAGGCATCGGCTTGCCTTCACGCACGCGCTCGTAGGCATACCGAGTCATCGTCGCGACATCATGCGTCAAGAGCACTCGCCCGTTGATCGCTGCCCATTCCAAGATCGACGGATCATCCGCTGCCAAGAGGCCCACGTCCTGCACGCGCACAATATCGACCGCCGGGGTCCGGCGGCGGACACCTCGCACAATGTCATTGTTGAAGTTTTCGTCGGCGGCCAAACGGAGCACGATGGGTCATCCTTGCGGTTTTCGGGCAAGGAGACGGCCCGCACGCCGACCGGATCAAAACGACTTTCATTCTCTCGCCGGACCGCGTCGGAGTGTTCTTGTCGCTGCCGCAAATAGGCATCCACTTCTTCCGCATGGCTCAGAAAATAGCCGATGACCGAGTAGAGCTCGTTGAGTCGTAGCGAGGGATATTGTTCGACGATCGCTTCGGGAGTCATGCCCTCGCGATAAGCGGCAACGACCGTATCGAGCGTCACGCGGGTAGTTCCAACCCGCACCACCCCGTCCGCAGTAGTGACGAGCGGTATCGGCTCTTGAGTTACAACTAGCGCCATGGAATTATTCCCTTCGGTAATGCCGTCACTTCATTATATCTTCACCCGCGGAAATACAAATAGGCCCCCACGATCGCCACCAGCACGACGGCCGAGGCGGCCACCTCGCGCCAGTCCCAACTCGCCCGCGTCTTCCGCTTGTCTTCCGCGGTGGATGTGCCGAAGGTCAGGCTCTGGATCTGCGCTCGCCGGCGGTGGCGAAGTCGCCATGCTCACTCCCACCATCACTACCGCCGAAACGATCGTAATCAGGATGCTGAAATACTGGAAGTTGATGTTGTTGACGATCCACAGCGTCGAGCCCGGCGTATAACCCTTTTCGAAGCCGGCCATCTTCATGGTCACGGGCGTATCGACCAGCATGCGGAAGACGCCCATGATGAAGCCGACGACCATGGCCCACCAGCAACCCTTGGCGTTGAGCCGCTTGAAGAACACGCCGAGGAAAAAGACCACGAAAATCGGTGGAGCAAGGTAGCCTTGGATCTGCTGCAGGTATTCGTAGAGGCTGTTGGCCCCCTTGACTACGGGGATCCAGCCGAGCGCAATGACGACCATCACCGTCGTGGCGATCCGACCCGTACGCACGATCTGCTGCTGGGTGGCCTTGGGTCTCCACTTCTCGTAAAGGTCGACGGTAAAGAGCGTGGAACAGGCATTGAACACCCCGGCCAGCGAGCCCATCAGGGCCGAGAGCAGCCCGGCCACAACCAGGCCGCGGAGGCCTTCCGGCAGGAGTTCCTTGACCATCCGGGGAAAAGCCGCCTGGCAGTTCCTTTGATTGCCTTTGCCATCGCGGCCAATCATGCGGTCGATATCGATTTCCTTGCTATAAACGTCCTCCAGCAGCAGACGGTTCAACCGCAGGGCCAGGAAAGCCTCGAGTTCCTTCTGCTCCTTGGTCGCTTTCTCCAGGTCCGGGACCTTGCGGGCCAGCAGGCGTTTCGTTTCTTCGGAGAGCATCGCCTCCGGGAAACGCCCGGCATCGTAGATCGGTCCCTGTTTGATGAGATCGGTCAGTTCCGCTGCCAACGTCGCACGCAATTCCTTGTACGAATTGTCCGGATCGTTCACCTTGGCCAACTGCTCGCGCGTCGCCGTAGACAGCTTCTCTGAGACGAAACGGGATGCCTCGTCTTGCGGCTTGCTGAGCTTGGCGGCGAGGGCGACGAACTCCTTTTGCTTGTACTTGAAATCGGCGGCATCGAAACTTGTTCCGCCCGTCAGCTTGGGCTCGATGTAATTCTTGGACAAGGCGTAGCAGATCAAGCCCGGCACGATGAACAGATAGACCGGGAAGAGTTTTAGAAAGGCGGCAAAGATGCTTCCTCGCCGGGCCGTCTTTTCGTTCGGCGCGCCCAAGGCCCGCTGCACGATGTACTGGTCGGTACACCAATACCACAGGCCGATCACCGGGGCGCAAATGGCCATCCCCAGCCAGGGGAAGTTGCTGTTGAAGTACCACGCCTCCCGAATGACCTTTCCGGTCTCCTGGCTTCGCTCCAGCACGGGCGCCCAGGTGCCCTGCACGCCTTCTGGAAGCAACGGTTTCCAGAGGTTGAACATGTCCTGCGACCGGCAGGTGTCGTGCAACTGCGACCAGCCGTGAAACAGGTCGCCGCTGCCCAGCTTCCACAAGCCGTAGACGGTGAGCGTGGCGGAGCCGCAGATCAGCACGACCGTCTGCACGGCGTCGTTGTAGGCCACGGCCCGCATGCCGCCCAAGACCGTGTACAGGCCGGTGAGCACGATCACCAGCACGGAGCCAATCCAGAAGCTGTCGATGTCCAGGCCGCCAAGAGGAAATGCATCTCCGGCAAGAGCACGGAGAACACCACCCCGCCCGCAAAGATGCCCACGGCAATCTTGGAGACCACGAACGTGATCAAGGAGACGATGGAGAGCACGTAGCGGGAACCGATGGAGAACCGTTTCTCCAGAACTCCGGCATGGTGAAGACCATCGAGCGGGCATAGAAGGGCACGAAGACCCAGGCCAGCATCAGCAGGCACCAGGCATGCAGTTCATAGTGGGCCATGGCCACGCCGTCCTTGGCCCCCGAGCCGGCCAGGCCGACGACGTGTTCGGAGCCGATGTTCGAGGCGAAGATCGAGGCCCCCACGATCCACCAACTCAGGTTGCGTCCGGCGAGGAAATAGTCCGCCGCCGTGTTCTTGCTCCTCGCCACGACCCACCAGGCCACGCCCAAGAGGACCATGAAGTAGCAACCGATCGTTACCCAGTCTAGAGTTTGCATCTGTGTGCCTTTGTTGCCTTATCGCCCGCCGTAATAGGCTTCGTTCCAGCGGAGTTGATTCTTAATATCGCCGACCCGGCTCTGGGCGTCAATCTTCAAACACTCGACGCCCAGGATCTCGGCAAAATCCTCGATCTGCTCGGCGGTCACCGCCTGGCTCAAGACCGTGTGGTGCGGACCGCCGCCGTAGATCCAAGCGGCGGCGGCAGTCTTCAAATCGGGCCGCGGCTTCCAGAAGGCCCGCGCCACCGGAAGCCTGGGCAACGGTTGCGGCGGGGCCACAACGTCGACCTCGTTCAAGAGCAAGCGGAAACGGTCGCCCATGTCGATGATCGCGGCATTGACCGCCGCGCCGGCCGGTGCGGTGAAGACCAGCCGCACGGGGTCGGACTTGCCGCCGATGCCCAAAGGATGGATCTCGCAGGACGGCTTTTCCGCCGCCAGCGAAGGACAAATCTCCAGCATGTGGGCGCCCAGCACCAGCGGGCCGGCCGGATCGAGGTGATAGGTATAGTCTTCCATGAACGACGTGCCGCCGGCCAGGCCCTGGGCCATGACCTTCATCGCGCGGCCCAGTGCGGCCGTCTTCCAATCGCCTTCGGCGCCGAAGCCGTAACCCTCGGCCATCAATCGCTGCACGGCCAAACCGGGGAGTTGCATCAGCCCGTGCAGGTCTTCGAAGGTGTCGGTAAAGGCCTGGAACCCGCCGGCCTCGAGAAAGTGCCGCAATCCCAACTCGGTGCGGGCCGCATAGTGCAGCGAAGCGCGGTGATCGCCGCCGTGGCGGAGCGCCGGGGCCACAGTATAGAGCTGCTCGTATTCGGCCACTTGCCGATCGACTTCGGCGTCGGAAACCTCGGTGATCCGCCGCACCAGCTCGCTCACGCCGTAGCCGTTGACTTCCACGCCGAAGCGGAGTTGGGCCTCGACCTTGTCGCCTTCGGTCACGGCCACCTGCCGCATGTTGTCGCCCAACCGGGCGACCTTCAGGTTGCGCAGTTCGTGCGCCCCGGCCGCGGCCCGCATCCAGGCGGCCAGGCGGTCTTGCACCTCGGCCTCCTGCCAGTGGCCGACGACCACCTTTCGCCGACCATGGGTACATGGTGCCCGGCCCATCCGCGTGCATAAGAAACCGAACTCGCGGTCGCCGTGGGCGGACTGGTTGAGGTTCATGAAGTCCATGTCGATAGTGGACCAGGGCAAATCGCGATTGAACTGCGTATGCAGATGGACAAACGGCTTTTGCAGGGCCGTGAGCCCCGCGATCCACATCTTGGCCGGCGAGAAGGTGTGCATCCACAGGATCAGGCCCGTGCAATGGGCGGCCGCGTTGGCCTCGCGGCAGACCTCGACGATCGAATGCGGCGTGGTGACGATCGGCTTGAAAACGACGCGGATCGGCAGGCGGCCCGAGTCGTTGAGCCCTTCGACCACGTGGCGGCTGTTGTCGGCGACCTGCTGCAGGGCCGCCTCGCCGTAAAGATGTTGACTGCCGGTGACGAACCAGACTTCCAAGGTTTTCATATCCATAGATGACTCCAATTACCGTAGTGCATCGAACATCGCAATCACATTTTCCGGCGGGACGTCGGCCAGGACGTTATGGACCTGCTGGAAAACAAATCCGCCGCCGCAATTCAAAATCTCGACCTGGCCGCGAACGTGCCGCCGGATTTCCTCTCGCGTGGCCTTGGAAAGCACGAACCGCGTGTCGCAGCCGCCGCCCCAGAAGGTGATCTTCTCGCCGAAGTCGGCCTTCAACGCGGCCGCGTCCATGCCGGCGCAACTGATCTGCACCGGGTTCACGGCGTCGAGGCCGGCCTCGATCAGGTCCGGCAGCAGCGGCCGGATGCCGCCACAGCAGTGAAGCATGACCTTGACCCCGGCCAACTCCTTCGCCCGCCTCCACATTCGGGCGTGCCGCGGCATGAACATCTCGCGGTACATGGCCCGCGACATCTGCGGCCCGTTCTGCATCCCCAGGTCGTCGCCGAAGACGATGATGTCGATATAAGGGCCGACGGCGGCAAGATATTTCTCCAGGTTCGCCAGGTGGATCTCGACGAGCCGATCGAGAAACTCGTTGGCCCGATCGGGGTCGGCAGCCAGGAGCATGAGGAAGTTGTCGATGCGATAGAGGAACTGCCCGGTTTCCAGTAAATTGCCGCCGAAGAGGCCGACGATGGCCCGATCGGTCGCGGCCCGCAGGGCCTTGGCCCCTTCGGCAAGGACCCGCGGCCCGTCCGGCCCGGCAACCAGCGGGCCGGGCGGCGACTGCACCCCGCACCACATGTTCTCGGCCAAGGCCTCCGGCAGCCGCTCGAGGTCGTCGCCTTCCAGGAACGGCCAGTAGCACTGCTCGAAGTACAAGGCCCCGTCGGGCATCTTCGCCAGCACGCGGCCACTGCGTTTGGAGCGAATGACCCATTCGCCCGGCCCTCGTTCGGCGGGCACACGGTACTCCGGGTCGGCCCAGGCGGGCATCTGGCAGGGCGAACCGTCAGGCAAGACCCAGTCGGCCCAATCCTTGTCTTCCAAGGCGAACCCGCGGCCCAACTCGATCGCGTCGACGCCAAACCGTTCCAAAACGTCTTCGTCGATGATCGCCAGTTGCTGTACCGGGTCATAGACGCGGACCGGCCGTTCGGGCAACCCCAGGGCCTTGCGCAGCCTGCGATAGGCGATCGCGGCAATGCCCGACGAACGGTGGCCCCCGAAATCGATCGGCACGCGATCGGGCTGCTTGTGATTCAAGGCGGCGAGGACGCGCTGGCGTGGGGTCATGGCAGGCTCTCCGGCAAACTGCTAAACTGGGGGATTGTAGGGTGCGGTCAAGCGCAGCGCAGACCCACCAAGGTCGCTGAGAAATGGTGGGTCTGCACTGCACTTGACCGCACCCTACAATAACCCCTATTAAACCCTTCTTGGCCGCGGATGCAAGTCCCCGGGTGATCATTCATGCTCAGATGGCGACTTTTGTTGGGGGCTGCGATCATTGTATTGCTGGCCGTACTATGCGTCTTGGATGCCCAGACCGATGCCCCGGGGAGGGAAGCGGGACTCCCCTGCGTGTTCTTGATGCCGGTTTTTCTCGTGCTGACCATGCTGGCCACGCAGGAGGTGTTGCGGCTGGCCCGGGCGGCAGGCATCCGCCCGGTAGCGTGGACGGTCTATGCCGGCAATCTGCTCCTGGTGGTCGCCCAATGGCTGCCGGCGGTCAATTTGTATTTGCTCCGTCGCGTCCAGGGCCACGAGTTCGATTATCCCGCATCGATCAATTTTATTCATGCCGCCAGCCGCTCTCCGCTGTGGGCCTTGGCCCTGGGGGTGTTAATGATCTTTGCGGCAGAAATGCGGCGATTCGAGCAACCGGGCGGGGCCCTGGCGAACATTGCCGTCGGCGTCTTTTGCCTGATCTATGTCGGCCTGATGGGCGCCTTTGCCATCCAGCTTCGGCTCTTCTGGGGTGTCGGCGCGGTCGCCGCGTGGATCATCTCGGTGAAAATGGGCGACATCGGCGCCTACACCGTTGGCCGCCTCTTCGGACGCAGCAAGATGTCGCCCACGATCAGTCCGGGCAAGACCGTCGAAGGGGCCATGGGGGCCATAATGTTTGCCCTGATTGGTTCCTGGATCAGTTTCAACGGTATCATTGGGATCAGTATTCCCTTGTTTGGTCGCTGCATCAATTTTCACGGAATCAGCCTTCCCTGGATCAGTGGATGGATCCCTTTCGCCGGCATCGTGCAATTGGCGCCGCCGTATGTCGAGCAGACGCCGGGCCAGCCCTTCGGCTGGATCATCTTTGGATTGCTGATGGGCGCCGTGGGCATGCTGGGCGACCTGGCCGAGTCGTTGTTGAAGCGCGACGTAGGCTGCAAGGACTCCAGCGCCTGGATGCCCGGTTTCGGCGGCGTGCTGGACATCCTCGATTCGCTCCTGCTCTCGGCGCCTATCGCCTGGCTGTGCTGGTTGCTGGGAGTTGTGGGGCCGGGGGGAGGAACGTGACGGGGCATTAGCAAAACCCGTCCATTCCTCGGACAGAAATATGGAGAGCAGAAATATGGAAATGCTAGTTCTCGCTAGTCCTGACCGGCATTTTATGTTTCTGCTCTCCATATTTCTGTCCGATCTTTCAGGGTGCCGTTACAGCAGATGCCGGGCCTTGATCTCCAGGTAGCGATTCACCAGCGGAGCGGTCAAGAGTTCGGGGAAAACGTCCACCGACAGCACGCCCTTGCTGTGCAAGTCGGTCAGCACCTGATGCCGCCAGGCAATGATGTCGGCGGCGGCCGCATAACGCCAAAGCTGCTGCGCACACAGGCGGTTTAGCAGCGATACTTGGGCACGCACCGATACTGGACGTCAGGGCCAGGTCTGGAAAGCGAACAGAGATGGGACCACCCAACCAGGCGTTCCCCGAACGCCAGTCAGTTCTTGCGGGGATTACGGCTGTTAGGAAAATTACCACGGGGACACACGCCAGGGCTACCCAGGGCTACCTTGGCTCTCTGGGATGGCCGGTACGCCAACGTGGCAGTGAGATTGCCTCAATTAACTCGGCAACGCACGCAGCTAGGTTCCCGGCCAGTTTGTGTTCCCAGAAGCGGACGACTTTGATACCCATGCCATTTAGTTGCCGGGTCACGTTGCGATCTCGCTGTCGAGTTCGCTTGATCTTTGCCGCCCAGAACCCTGTGTTGGTCTTCGGAGTGTGACCACAACACTTGCAACCGTGCCAGAAACAGCCGTCCACGAACACCGCGACACGGGACCGAGAAAAGTAGAAATCCGGTTTCCCCGGCAGGTCACCTGCATGCACTTTCCAGCCGCGGACGCCAGCACGAACAAAGGCAAGCCGAAGCCGTTGTTCTGTCGTTCGGTTTCCCCGGCCCTTGATCGTACTCATCACGCGCGATCGCGCCGGGGGAACATTCTCAAACTTCCCTTGTGGAAGATACTGCCGCAAGCACACCTTTCTATAACCGCCGGTATTTCAGGATTTTCTGCGTTTCGCCCTGCAATGGCCATTACGGCGCTGCTCCGCTCCTTTTGGCTGCGAGCCGTTCAGGCGTGGTTGGGCATCGGGAGTTAGGATCAACTGGAGAATTTCACTCCGTTTGTGTCTCGATTGTGACAGCCATGCCTGTGCTGCCTTGTCCCCTTTGATCCTCCGCATCCGTTTGGGATTGATTATCGTTGTGGGCCGATTTACCAATCGCTCAAGTAGAACCGAATTGGTACAGGCGACTTTGCCTGCGAGAGCTTCGTTCCGCTTCCGTTTCCGCATGACTTTGCGAATGGCGTTTCCCAGCGCTTGGCCTAGTCCCACTGGAACCGCATTGCCGATCTGGATGTATTGCTGAGGCATGCCCCCAACGAACTTCCATTTCGCCGGGAACTGCTGTAGCCTAGTGCCTTGTCACAGCTTACTTTTGGGATAGACCGACTTGAGTTTGCATCGGGCATCGTCAATTTTCATCTGCCAATCGACACCGCGTTGGGTACCGTTGACGTCGTCTGACCACGCACGAATCTGTTCGCGAAGCGATTTCAGATCACCTATTCGGCGATCCCCAATGGACTGACTTGTCATTGAGCTAAGTTCGTTCTCAGCAATGTTCAGCCAACTCCCGTGCTTGGGCGTGTGGCAGAATTCGATGCGGCGAACGTACTGGCGTGCTTTAGCTGGCGCGAATGCTTCGTAGAACGCACCTTTGGTATGCGTGTTCAGGTTGTCACTTACCAAAATCACTTTGTCGCACCTCTTGTAGCGACCGTCCAGCAGTCTCGCCATTTCGAGTGCCCAATCAACTTTCGTTCTCGACTGACGCGCGGTCGCCATTCGCCAACCTGCGAGGGGTTCCGTAAACATGAAAATACTCGCTGTCCCTGCACGCTCGTACTCATAATCGACGCGCCGAGGATGTTTCGCGGTAGCCTCGATTGGCTTTCGGGTCTCCTTGACCAACTGCACTGGCTGTTCATCCATACACAGTACCGGATGCGTCGGATCATACGGTTTTGCGTATATTTCTAACACTTCTTCCATGTTGGCCACAAATTCGGCATCAGCTTCCGGCGGAATGACCCAGTATTCAATCTTTCGATTCGTCATCCCGTTTTTTTTAGCGTACGCCGCACGGTTTCGTAACTGACCGCATCGACGATTTCCAGCTCAACAACCCTGCGAGCAAGCAGTCGGAGTGTCCAGTTGGCATAGCCTTTCGGTGGTGGGCCAAGGCGAGTGGCGATGATTTTCGCCTCTTGCTCTCCATCAAGTAATTTCTCGGTGGGCGGCTTGGCACGTTTCTTCCCTTCCAGAGTCTCTTGAAAACCGGATTCCACAAATCGTTGCCGAATTATCTCGACTGTCTGGCGACGACAACCGAAAGCCTCGGCAATGCGACTGTCGTTCCAAGCAGGACCGTCCGCATCCGCCTTCAACAATACCTGGGCGCGTCGCACCTTCTCGCCGCTGCCCTTAAGCTTCTTGACAACCTCCCGTAACGTGTGGCGTTCTTGTTTCGACAATCGTACGATATACATCTTCTGCACGGGGCACCTCCTTGTTCCCCGCACCTTCGCAGAAAAACCCCCAACGACCAATCCCAATTTTTAGCTGTGACAAGGCACTAGCCCGGATTATTCATAAGGTCTTCGCGACCAGCGGCAGGGCCCTGGACAATGGGAGTTTGGAAAGACGTTGGTCAGGCATCGACTTGATGGAAGGATAAGGCCCCCTTTCCCCCAATCGCGTTGGAGCGACTGAGGCATGGATTCGATGGGATGGTGCCCGCCGTCAACCGCTGTTGGTGGCGGGCTGTCGTTGGTCCAGGAGACGCTGGACAATCTTCCGATATTGTTCCAGATAGGGCCAACTGGAGGAAAGTTCCACGATCACACGACGAACGCTTTGGCGTACACGAGCGGCGACCTTGATGAAGCGCGTCCGCCAAGTACACGGCTGACCTTCTCCCAAGGGATCGTGTTCACGGCGGCGGTTGTGCCATTGCTGACGCTTCCGGCCGCTGAGGGCTTCGGTAGGGATCTCTTCTTCCGTTACCGAGGCCGACGGCGGATCGGCCGCAACGTGCCGCAAGTGAATAAGCAGATTGAAAGCTGCCGCATGCAAGTACAGCCGAAAGAGATTGGCGAAGTAGCGGTGATCGCTAAGTCGGTCCGCTTGCAATCCGCGTTTGAGTTCTTTGTTGCGGTTCTCGCTTTCGCCTCGGTCGGCGTAAGCATCGTATGCGGCACCCGGCAGAATGAACGCTCCGGGACGGTTGGTGACCACGGCGCGCCGATTCGTGCCCTCCGCGTGGGCTTCGCACTTCACGACCACCCAACGCTCCCTTGACCAGGACTGCGCCTGATACCAGAAGGCCATGAAAAGGCGTTGCGGTTGGCCCGTCTTTTCCCATTCCGCCACGGCGTTTTCCAGCAAAGAATCGCTCTCTTTCTTCAGCCGCGCATTCATGCCGATGCCCAAGGTATAGTCGACGTTCAGCTTCTCGCAGGCTTCGTACATCGTCGGCGTGCCGAAGCCGCTGTCGCCGCGGAGGTGAATCCGCACGTCGGGCCAGGCCTGCCGCAAACGCCCGACCACATAGGCCAGATCATCCTGGGCGCCCAACGTGGCATGCGCGGTGCCATGCAGCAGGCAGACCGTCAACACCAAGTCGTTCTCGGCGCAGGTGATGACTCGGGGCAGGTACTGATGCTGTTCGTAATAACCGTGATAGAAACTCAAGTGTTGCTGGCCGTGGGTCGGGTCGTCGAAGGGATCGATGTCCAACGTGAGGAACCTCGGCGGCTCGGCGAAGGAGGCGATGAACTGGTCGAGAAACATGTCCTGAAGAGCAAAGAAGCTTCTTCGACTCGATGGCGTTCTCGAAACGAGAGAGGGTGGGCTGGCTGGCCAGATCGTCGCCGTCGATCGAGCGGCCGCAGATCAATTTGAAGATCGGATCGCTACGCAACACGTCGTGGTCGTTCTGGTCGACGTAGTCGGCCAGGATGCCGAAGATCCGGGCCCGCGTCATCTCCAGAAAGGTGTGGCCCACGTGGCTGGCATGCCGAGAATCGCTCAAGGCTTCAGCGAACTGCCGGGTCAGTCCCAACTGCTCATCGAGTTCGCGAATGGGTAGCAAACCGGCGTCACTGGAGACCTGGTCGGTTGACGGCTCAATCACGATCGGCGTCGAGCCGAGGAAATCGAGTGACAACTGCCAATCAGACTGTATAATCATCTCTGCCCCTTCCTGGAGTTGACAAGTTGCTTTCCTTACAACAACTTAGATGCTCCAGAAGGGGCAACAATTCCCCAAATTCTTGAATAATCCGGGCTAGCGTATTCCTTGGTGCTGAGCGGCCGGAGTTCATCGGGGTGACACAGCATCGTTGCCCTTCCATCGGGGGCCGTCGTGAGTGCCGGGGGGGGCCGCTTCCATGACAACCGTCGCAAAAAACCGGATCTCCCACCCCAAGATTTGTAGGCGCCACCGATGGCCTTGGCCTGCATCCGCTTGGGTAATGATCGCCAGTTCCCGCCAGGTGGTAGACGAAGGTGTCTGAGGGGCCGGCTATGAGACAATTCCTTACACCGCACGAGCGACGTTGCCGTTTTCTCACAACCCTGGCCGAATTGCTGGGGTGCAAGGAGCAGATGGGCCACGTCCTTCCAGATGGCACTCGCCCGGATGTCATTCGGTTGGACTCGCGGCGAAATGTTCTGTTCGTTGGCGATGCCAAGGATTCCGAATCACCCGGCACTACAGACACAATTCGCCGATTGCTCAATTACGTGCAATGGCTCAAAACGTTTGCCGCGTGTCACGGCGGCACGAGCATACTCGCAGTGTGCTTTGGGAATCGCGCTGATACCTGGGGATGGCATTCCGCGCTAGATTTGTTGGCGGCCGAGGTTGGATTCAGCAGCATACAGTTTGGGAGCAAGTGCGTCGGTCCTGGATATGTGGTTGCATGGCTCACGCAAAACGCTCGGTAGATCCAGTGCAGACGGACCATTTCAGCGCGGCTTGCAGCCACATCGACGAAAAGAAGCGACACTAGGACTGATCGTCCGGCAAGTTTCGGCCCAGCGGCGGGAACGCGCCGAACGTCAACTGGGGGCGGGGCGTTGTCGAAGTGTATCCCGCAGCAACCACCCCATCTAATCGTTGGATTGCATCGGCCATGGCCGCCTGAACCTCATAGACTGTCCACCCAAGCTCCCCCGCAATACTCGACGGCAGCGATCCTGCAATGTTCAACAACGCTTCAGCGGTCTTGATATTGAGACGACGGCACGCGTCAAATATCTCGGACGGCACAAACACGTTCGTTCCGTGAATCGACAGCCCGAAACTGCCGGGTCGAGCCGGTATTCCAGCAGCCTTCTGGAGCGGGTGAACGACGTTGCTCATTGTGACCTCCCTAGCAATTCTAGCACTCCGCGCATGCCGAGGGAAGCGAATTCTTCGCCGAAGACCTAAACGGTGTGCAAGGTTGCAGTTCCGGTTAGCAACCGCCTTGGATCGTGCGATCCGTTCCCGGCGCGGGGAACAGGATCCACCACGGCGGAGCGTGGCGAGCACATGGTGCGCGGAGCGAGCCGCCGTTTTGGCAGGCCGTCTCTCGATGTTCAGGCTCTTTCTTGGCTCTTTTGGCAGCCGCAGTTTGTCGAGCGCCTTCTTCCAGCGAAGGCAAATCCTTATTCTTCAAGCCGCAACCTTTTGTAGTATGTATAGTTACAGATTAGTATAGATACTGTCATCGCGCTTGGCACGCGATTTGCTAAGAATACGCTTTGAGACCGGGCATGCAGGCGGGAAGCCTACGCCATAGGCCAAGACTTATTCTCCGCAGGATGCGTATGCAGTGAACAACGTTGGATGGTTACGACGAATAAAGTCTGGATACGGTCTTTCGTTCTTTGAAAATTCGATCCGGCGACGCGTCTCGCAACGCGCGTTGCGCTTACCCGGCGGGGCCTCGCCAGCCTCGCCGGTCGGGGCATTGCCCTAAACTCCGAGGCGCAATGTTCCTATCCAGACCTTACCATCACGAGAGCGGCTGCCTTTTCGGAGAGGAAAGAAAAGCCGGGGCACCCGGTACGCTGCGGGGCACTCGGTACTCCGGGTCGGCGGCATGAGGAAAGCGGTAATAAATGTACGGGAAATGGTGGGAGGGAGGGGAGGGTGGAAGGATGAAGGATGAGGGATGAAGGCGGAAGGCAGGAAGAGCACGGAAACTGCCCTCACCCCCGCCCCTCTCCCGCGACCATGGGTACATGGTGCCCGGCGAGGGGAGAATTCGCCCTCACCCCGACCACGACCATGAGTACATGGTGCCCGACATGGTGCCCGCCCTCTCCCCGAGTACGGGGGAGGGGAGACGGGGAAAAAGAGAGAGCGTCGATTTTGGACCACATCGTGCTGGACCACGTGAAGTAGCTCCACGCTACTGAAGCGCATGATGGAAAGGCACTTGCGGCAATTCTACCGGACCACGAGAGACAGCGGGAACTATTTTAGTCCAATGCTGGTAATAGATTTGGATAAGTACGACAGCCGTTTTCATCGTAGGGGTGTTTTAACCGCAATGTTTATCGCCGGACCACACGATCAAAAGAGGGGTAGAGCACCTCGCGTTTCTCGGCAGAAAACTGCGATTTCTGAAAAAGGACGCACGCCGCATGGCGAAAACGGACCGGCACGTTGTGGACCAGGAAAATCGCATACTTTTGTTCGGCGATCGTCTTTTCTCTTTCCAAATGAGGTAGTGCGATCCGCGTTGCTCAGAAAAATGTCCGCCAAGTACGGAAACCACGAAATACACGAAACACACGAAAAGGAAAGGGGGGAGAAGACGGAAGGCGGAAGAGCAGGGAAAAATTGCCCAAACTACCACCCATCCTACTTGTAAAGTCGAATCACCACAGGAGTGTCAACTCGTCGATTTCGTGGCGTTTTCTACATGCTACCAACGTCCTGTAGCTAACGCGACGTACACTTTGTAGGATTTACTTCTTGCATGGTGAGCTCGTTTACAGCAGATGCCGGGCCTTGATCTCCCGGTAGCGATTCACCAGCGGAGCGGTCAAGAGTTCGGGAAAAACGTCCACCGACAACACGCCCTTGCTGTGCAAGTCGGTCAACACCTGGTGCCGCCAGGCAATGATGTCGGCGGCGGCCGCATAACGCCAAAGCTGCTGCCCATCGGGCTGCTCCTGGGCGACGGCGTCGAAAAGGCGATGATCGCGCAAGAGGACCGCCAGCGGCAGATGCCGCCCCACCAGGTTCGAAAGGTAACGAGCGAACTCCGCGGCATTCACTTCGTCTCTTCTGGCGCGGCCTCAATCGCACCTGTTCGTTTAGGAATCGATGAGTCAAGTGGTTCCGCCATTACACGTCCTCCACGTCGATTGCCGGATGAACTGGCAGGCGACGAGGAACTTCGGTTCGTTGCCGCGGGTGGTCGAAATCGCGCCGGCCGATTGTGTGCCGGGCTCGATAATGCCGCCCCGGTCGTCGACCAACACCGGCCGCCAGTGGATTACGGCGCGCCGCCAAGTCGATCGGTTCGACAAAAGTGAACCTTGCCACCAGCCGATCGAACGTCGGCTGCTCGTCGAGAAAGAAGGAGAAACCGCATTGCACCAAATCGTAGCATTGGACGTTGATCCAGGCCGACTCCGGCGGCGTCTCCGAGCAATAGCCGGGCGCGATCCGCTGGGTAAGCTGAAAGGCCCGCCGCGATTCGCGCCGCCGCTCGGTTCCCGGTTCGTTCCGGCCCGGGCCACCTTCGTCCTCCTGTGAGGTGGCCAAGAAATGGTACATCAGGTCAAAGAACGCGGCGTCGACATCTTGACCGATGGTGGCCATATGATTTCATATTACACGTTTGTCAAAAGGGCAAATGCAGTTCGGCCTAATCGCAACGCGAAAGCGGATTTCGCGGGTTGACTTGTGCAATTTGCGTTTCATTCCACCAATGCGTAGCGGATTGGCAAAGAGACCAGCGTGCCAAACCAGATCGCAAGCGGATTGGAATCTCGATCGCGACGGATGCTGGCAGTAGTTTCGATCGTGGAATCCGGCGACGAAGTTCTGGATAGTTCCCGATAAACGGAAGTTGGACGCGGCCAGGCGCCGGCGGACTTCGGCCAGCCGCTCGGGAGTCGTGATGCGGACGTTTTGCACGAGGATCACGGCGTCCATCCGTGCAGCCGCGCCATGCACAAAAGAATGCTCCTCTTCGACCCGGGCCAGCGGACCGAGATCGACCAGGACGACGTCGAATTCTCGGGCGAGAATGTCGAGGCTGGTTGCGATTTGCGCTGGCGCGATCGCGCCAGCCGGGGGCGTGCGGACCGGCAGAACCGCCAGGCCGTCGGCAAGCGATTCGATCACGACTTTTTCCAGCGGCAGGCCGCCGCAAAGTGTCTCCTCCCAGCCGATTTGCGGCAAAAGACCAAGACTTTTGCCCAATTGCGGGTTTCCCCAGTTGGCATCCACGAGCACCACTTTCCGGCCTTGGCTCACGAGCTTTGGAGCGACGGCCAAGAGCAGCGTGGTGACGCCTTCGCCACGGGCGCAGCTCGCCAGGCCCAGGACCTTGCTTCCCGCCGCGCAGATCGAGAGCAGGCCGTCGGTCATCTGTTCGATGGCCGCCGGGGCCGTGGCCAGCAGCCGTCGTTGAACGCTGGGCCAAACGACGTGGTCCACTTGACACAGCACACGCCAGGGACTCTCGTTCGGCTGCAGAGAAATCGCACCGGTATCGGCGGGAGGCGTTGTCAACGGTGCGCCGCTTGCGGCGACGGCTTCGGTCGGCAGAGTTGCGGTTTCGCTGATCTTGGCCGGCGACGGGGTTTCCACGGCGACCATCTTTGCTTGAAAGGCCTCGTCCAACAAAGCTGCGACCGACGGGCCGACCGACGCTGTGGGTGGTTCGGCGGCCGTCGGCGTTTGGTATACCTCGTCCAACAAGGCTTTGACCGACGGGCCGACCGGCGTTGCCGCTTGAAACGCCTCTTGCAGCAAGAATGCTACCGACGGGCCGACCGAAGTCGTGTTTGGCTTGGCGGTCGCCGGCTGCAAGCGCCCCTCGCCCCTCGCCTTTCTCTGGGCAGCGACTGAAGGTCGGTCGGAGGAGGGGAGTTTCGCGGACGGCGCCGCTGACGTGTCGGCCAACTCGGCCGGCGCCTGGGACAGCGGCATGGCGGGGCCCACCGCGACATGCGGTACGGCCGCCTGCGGTTTCGCAACGACAGTGCCCGAGCACGATGTGGGGTGGCGAAGTGCCTTAATTGGTGCTTGATCCAGCACGGCCATAGCTGGTCCTTGCAGGAGGTGCGGCAATCGTGCCAACGAACCGGGCGAAGCTCGGCTCCAAAATTCGCGAATCACTATAGGTGGGCGTTGGGCAAGGCGTGCCCGATGGTCTCAGCCCGTTGCCCATATCCGCGACGGGCGGGTAAGCACTATCGGCGTCGTAGCGCGTGTCGCGATGATGTCCGCTGGCCGGAACGTCGCGGCGGTCCGCCACGGTCTCAACGAGGTTCCCGCCGTAGTCATACCGTGCGTCGCTATCGCCATATTGGGTGGTCGGGGTCTGCGGCGAAACGCCCGTAGCAGTCGGGGCGGACATCGCAGACGACTGTGTCGGCACCGTGGTCTGCGAAGGGTTGCCGCCGATTCCCGTAGAACTGCCATTCCTCGACCATGGGGAAAGCTCTGTAACCGGCCGATCGGGCCGGCCGGCCTTGCCAAAGACAAACGGCAGAGTTGTCCCGACCACTAGTCCGAGTCCCAAACCCAAAACCAAGTGCAAAGACAGCGCCCGGCTGATACGGCGAACATCAACCAGCTTTTCCAGCACCGTCGACTCAACATTTTGATCAAGATCGGGGATTTGGGCAATAAGAGTCCCGAGGTCCTCGTATGAGCCAGGGGTAGGGCGATGAGACGGGGCATGGGGCGTTGTCTCCTCGTGCGGCCGGCACTTGATTACCAAGCCATTCTTGGCATTTGCGGTGGACATCAGAGTGACCTTTGCATGCGAAAAATCGCCTAGGTTTTGCCGACGTATCGGTGTTATCGGTTTGGGTGGCAACGATCTTGAGAATTGCCGGAAGTTGGCCGGATCTTTGGGATAGGTATGAATGTGGGGACCATGATCGGTGTGGTTGCTCGTTTCGATCCACAGGCGTACTGGCCGGTGATTGCCAGATCCCCTCGGCCCCTGAAAGAAATAGCCGGATCGGCACGCGCTGGGGGTTTCGGAGCTCAACGGCGGTTTCCCCGGACTTTGAAGCAAGAACCGGAAAATCGGTAAAATCGCCACGGCTGCCCTGCCGATAACTCTTATGAGCACCCGCGGCCGGGCACGTGATGGAGGCCATCGATCTCCACAACTTGGGGGGCGACACTCATTTTTGCAGAAACCAACCCACCATGCAAGTCAAAGTCTACGTTCCAAAGATTATTGAAATTCCCAGTGAGTTTCTCCCCGCCTTGGCAAAACGCGCCGCCGACAGCCTCGGTGAAAAGGCCAAGGACGTCTCCGCCACCCGTGGTCACTTGGTGCGCCAGGCAATTCAGGACGGACTGCTGAGGGAGATGGACGAATTGATCGGCGAGGACGGCACGGTCGATCTGATCTGTGACCCGGCCATGGAGAGTCCGCTGGAACTGGAGAACCGCACGCTGACGCTCTCCGAATTGCTGGAAGCATTGCAGTACAAGCGAAGCTGGTCCGGGATGAACGGCAAATCGGAGGTCGCCTGAGAACGTGCGGGCGGTGCGATTTTCCCAGCCCTCGTCCCCCAGCGGGCCTTGGGCTTAATGCGGGACTCGAACGCCGTAGAAAATTTGGCATGGTTCAAACCAGGGTAACACTTCGGTGGCCGGGTTCTGTAGGGAACGGACTCCGTGCCGTTCTGGAACACGCGGAACGGCACGGAGTCCGTTCCCTACAGAACCTCGCGACGCGTTACCCTGCAGGCCCACAAGTTGAACCATGCCGAAAATTTGGACTTGGTTGCCCGGCGATCGCCGACTGTTGGCAGTCGGCGCGGCGTCGTGCGCACCATCGATTCTTCCCGTCGTGTCTCAGCAATAAGGAACTACCATGAGCAGTCCTGGGTTTCCTCCGCGGAACAATAAGCCGGCCGCCACCCCGGCCGGCAACAAGGGCCTACAGCAGAAATTGCGCGTGCCGTCCTTGGACGGCACCGCACGGACGGTGGCGCCAAGTATTGCCATGCCCCAGGCAAGAACGGAGCTTCGGGAACTGCTCGCCGGCGACAGTTCGCTGTGCGTGCAGCGGCGAGCATCCGCAATCCCAATGCGACCGAACGCCAATGCGGGGCCGGGCGCATCCGGTTCTGGTGTCCAGCCGCAGGCTGAATCTCCGGCCACGTTCTCCGGCCGACAGGGAGCAGAGACTCAAAATCCACCGCCACGCGCGGCTGCCGACAATGGGGATCTGGCCTGCGTGATCGACGCCTGGCCCGCCTTGTCGCGCAACATCCGGGCAGCCATCTGCGCCATGATTCGCGAGGCAACTTGTAAATAATCCGCGTTAAGTAGTTTAACAGCTACAGCAGATGCCGGGCCTTGATCTCCAGGTAGCGATTCACCAGCGGAGCGGTCATCTGTTCCGGGAAAACGTCCACCGACAATACGCCCTTGCTGTGCAAGTCAGTCAGCACCTGATGCCGCCAGGCGATGATGTCGGCGGCGGCCGCATAACGCCAAAGCTGCTGCGCATCGGGCTGGTCCTGGGCGACGGCGTCGAAAAGGCGGTGATCGCGCAAGAGGACCGCCAGCGGCAAGTGTCGCCCCACCAGGTTCGAAAGGTAACGATCGAACTCCGCGGCATTCACTTCGTCGATGATGCTCGTGATCAGGACCACCAGCGACCGCTTGCGGCAATGCCCGTTCAAATAGCGGAAGGCGTGGTCGTAAGGCGTTTCGACGAGGCGCGGAAAGCGATCGAATGAGGCGTGCAGCAGGCGGTTCATCTGCCGCATGCCGCCCCGCGGAGGAACAAAGCAGTCGATGTCGTCGGCGAAATGGATCAGTCCTACCTGGTCGCCCTGACGCAAGGCCACGTAGCTGAGCATGAGCATGGCGTTGAGCGCATGGTCCAAAAGGGTCAGCGCGGCCGACTCGTTGGTCATCAACCGTCCGCCATCGATGAGGAACACGATCTGCTGGCATTGGGTGGCCTGGTAATCGCGGACGATGAGCTTGTTGCGCCGCGCGGTCGCCCGCCAATCGATCCACTTGTGATTGTCGTCGACCGTGTAGTCGCGCAGCCGTTCGAATTCGTGGTCCTGGCCGATTTTCCGCGTCCGCCGCACCCCCAGCGGCATGGCATCGACGACGCGCAGTACGTTCCGCAGCACGGCCTGCCAGGCACGGATCGGCTGGCCGTGGACAGTGACGACGCGAATGCGCATGGCGCGTTTGCCCAGCGTCTGGCCGTTCCACACCGCTTCCAGCAGGCCGCCGTAGAACCAATGGACGAGGAAGAGGATGACGAAGTAGAGACCAAAGAAGCTACCGAACAGCCCCAGGGAACCCAAAGCGAATCCCATCATCCAAAAAGCAAGCGAAAGCAGCAAGGCTTGGACGACCAGGTCGATCAAGTAGGCCGGCACGCGCCGCGCCGGCCCCGCCAGCCAATAGCGAAAGGAGATGTTCTCCGGGGTAACGATCTTCACCAACGTATCGATCTGGTTGCCACGACCGTTCATTTAGGCCATTATGGGAAACGGGATGGCGACCCGCAAGCCGCTGGGTACCCTTCCTTTGCAAGCCCCGAGGCATTACAATAGTGTCACTATGCCATTAATCATCCTGCGGTGTATCTTCACCCTGGCCATGGCCGGGCTGGCGGTGACGATCATCAATGCGAGTACCTTCCCCAAACAGCCCGAGTGGCTCGCCTGGGCCGTCTTGGGTGGATTGCTTTCGCTTGCCGGGGGGGTTGTGGCGATCGACCTCGGTATCCGCCGCAAGCAGCTTGACGTGATCTCCTCGGTCTACTTCGGGCTGATCGTCGGCATGTTCTTGGCCTACATCGCGCAACTGGTGATCGAACCCCTGATACCGGCTTGGCTGGACAAAACCAGCCAAGGCTGGATCCAACTGGTCTTGGGGTTGGTGCTCTGCTATACCTGCATCAGCCTGCTCTTGCAGACCAAGGACGACTTCCGCTTCGTGATCCCCTACGTCGAATTCGCCCGCGAGATCAAAGGTACCCGGCCTTGCATCCTCGACACCAGCGTCATCATCGACGGCCGCATCGCCGACATCGTCGACACGCAGATCATCGACGGCCTGTTGGTAATTCCCAAGTTCGTGATCAACGAGTTGCAGGGAATCGCCGATAGCTCCGACCGCATCCGCCGCAGCCGGGGACGCCGCGGACTGGACATCCTCAATCGGCTCCGCGAGAGCAAGACCATCGACGTGCAGATTTTCGAGCGCGAGCTGCCGGAATTTGGCGAACAGCCGGTCGATTTGAAGCTCGTGGCCCTGGCCCGGCACCTCAGCGGCAAACTGGTTACCAACGATTACAACCTGAACAAGGTGGCCCAGCTTCAAGACGTGGCGGTGATCAATCTCAACGATCTGGCCAATGCCATGAAGCCCTCGTTTTTGCCCGGCGAGCAGATCAGCGTGCGCGTCGTCAAGGCGGGCGAAGAGCATGGTCAGGGCATCGGTTACCTTGACGATGGCACCATGGTGGTGATCGAGAACGGACGCGAGCACATCGGGCAGCAGGTGACGGTCGCCGTGACCAGCGTCATTCAGAAGAGTGCCGGACGAATGGTTTTCGGGCGTTTCGACAGCGGCAAATAAAAAAAGAGACCCGCGGAACATCGCCCACGAGTCTCTGGCCCCCCGGAAAATTTTGCGGTTCTTAGCGCTGGTAATTATCGTTCGGAGGCTGTCGGCTGGCCTTCGTCGGCGCTTTCGGGGCCGGCGTGGGCTCCAGCGTCGGATCATCCTGGACGGGCACTCCGTCGGGCACCGGCGAGGCCTCACCGCCTTCGTGCCCGCCGCCGTGATTGCAACTCGCGCACCCGCCGCGACCGGTCCAATGGCCGTTACCGTTGCACGGATCGTGGCAGGCTGGCGGATCGCTGATCCCTTCTCCCCAGTAGGTATCGCCACAGCGCGGGCCGCACCAAGTGCCGCAATAGAAGAGTCTTCCGATCCAGCGGAAGGGATGGAAGCAGAAGTTGCTCTGGCAGCAACCGCAGCAATCATCGCCACATCCACCGCATCCACCGCAATCGCCGCGAGGGCCGCAGGTGCCGCATCCCTCGCAGTCGTCGGAGCAGACGCGTTCGCGAGAAGGCCGGCGAACCGGTCCGCAAGTCGGTCCGCAGTCGTCCTCGCATCGGCCGCAGCTCTCGCATCCGCGGCCGCATCCGCAACCTCCGTCGCGCAAGAATCCGCAGCACCCGGACGACGATAATAGAATCCCACACCCCAGGGCTATTAGCCACAACGTTCCACGCATCGGTTATTCTCCTTTCCCTTGTCTATAAATCGTTATCGGCAGAATATTCCGAAAAATCGAGCTAACCCCTACGACCCGAAGCTTCCAAAGAGTTGCCCCGGCTTCCCAGGTCCCATAGGGGCCCACCCTGCTTCGGGTGCCTCCGGAAATCACGCAAAGCTAGTTAGCAGACACGCTCCGTGTGCCTGCTACTTTCGGACTTGCCCTGACATCCGCCGCCTCGAAAGCCTATAATGTCTTGATAAGCAGGGCCTCCACGAGGCACCGAATGACGGTTATCCGGCCCAAAATTCAAGACGAGAAGAGCGTGTCGAAGCGATTGTCGAGTATTGAGGCCGCGGTAGACGCCCTCCGCCGCGGCGAGATTGTCATCGCGATGGATGCCGAAGATCGCGAAAATGAAGGCGATTTTATCTGCGCAGCCGAAAAGGTTACTCCGGCAATCATCAATTTCATGCTCAATGGCCGAGGGCAACTTTGCATGCCCTTGCTGCCGGAACTCAGCCGGCGACTCGATCTCTACCCCATGGTGGAGGATAATACGGCCCCCTTGCGAACGAACTTCACGGTTCCCGTGGATCACATCAGCGCTCGAACGGGCATTACAGCTCAGGAGCGAGCCACCACCATCTTGGCCATCTTGGATCCCGCGAGCAAGCCGAGCGATTTCGTCCGTCCGGGGCACCTCTTTCCGCTGATTGCCAAAGAAGGCGGCGTACTCCGCCGGGCTGGTCATACTGAGGCCGCCGTGGATTTGGCCCGCATGGCGGGACTCCAACCGGCGGGCGTGCTTTGTGAAGTGCTGGCTGACGACGGCCACCGCGCCAACCGCGACCAGCTCTATGCCCTCGCCAAGAAGCACGAGTTGCAGATCATCACCATCGAGCAACTTATTCAGCATCGCCGCAAGAGCGAGAAGCTGGTCTATCGCAAGGCCGAGGCCGATTTTCCCAATCGCTACGGTTCGGGCCGGCTGATCGGCTACGGGGTCCGCTATGAAGACCAGGAGCCGCTTGCCATCGTGCTCGGGGATCTCCAGGGCATGGCGGCGCCCCTGGTGCGGCTACATTCCTCCTGCTTCACCGGCGACCTGCTGGCTTCCATGCGTTGCGATTGCGGTGACCAGTTGCGAATGGCCATGGAGATGATGAGCGACGAGGGATGCGGCGTGTTGGTTTACTTGCCGCAGGAGGGCCGCGGCATTGGCCTGATCGAGAAGATCAAGGCCTATCATCTGCAAGACCAAGGCATGGATACCGTCGAGGCCAACTTGGCTCTGGGCCATCAAGCCGATAGCCGCGATTACGGCGTCGGCATCCAAATCCTCAAGGATCTGGGCATCTGCCGCGTCCGCTTGCTGACGAACAACCCCAAGAAGACCGACGCCTTCATCTACGGCGGCTTCGATCTGGAGGTCGTCGATCAGGTGCCGATCATCGGCCCCGTCCACGAGCACAACCGCCGCTATATCGACACGAAGCGCGACAAGATGGGCCACAAACTGCCATAGGGGGAAAGGATGAAGGCGGAAGGATGAAGGATGAGGGATGAAGAATACCTTCCTTATTCATCCTTCCTCCTTCCTCCTTACTTCCCTTGCCTGTATTCGCCCAAGGAAACGCTGCGGAAGTTTTGCAGGTGCTCGCGGACTTCCGCCAGGCGATTCATGTCGGCCGAATCGAGTTCCGCGGCCAGTTGATGGCGGCTGCTGACCTTGATCGGCGCGGCCTTGGGGTTCAGGATCGCGGTCAGGTGTACTTCCTTGGCCACTCCCTGGCGGCGCTGGATGGCCTCGTTGAGCATCATCCGCGCAAAGGGCGGCCACGATTTCGGGTTGAGCGTGTGGTTGAACTTCGCGTACCAGTCCGAGAATTCACGATATTGGGCTGCCACGGCCCCATCCGTGGCTTGTATCCGGGCCTGATAGGTGATCGAATCGCTCTTCAACGTCAATTCCGAACTCGGGTGGTCGAACGTTTCTTGGAACGACGGATCGGCCAGCCATTGGATGTTCGGGTTGGGATGACCGGCCAGGCGTTGCTTGGCGCGATTGACGAAGGCCTGGACATCGCCGGTGGAGATTTCGCTCCGCAGGCGGCGGCTGAGATCGAGAAGAATGAACCGCCGATGCGCCTGGTCGAAGACTATGACCTCGGACGGTTCGTTGAGAAAATCGTAGACCAGTCCCTCGTGGAAGATCGTCACGCCTTGGCTTTGCGGTTGGGACTGCCCTTCGACAAAGACCGTGTTGTCGACGCGGAAATCGGCGGCCCGGGCCGCCTCAGTGGCCAGGGCCGTAGCGGAAAAGAAGAACATCGCCGTAGCGAGCACACGATACGTAGGCATGGGACGTCTCGGGTGAATTAGGGTTGCATGTTTGGCCCCGGCGCTTGCGCCGGGAAACATTTTCAGCGGGAGGATACTGAACTTTGGGGGCGCGTGTAAAGGGAGAAAACCGCGAAATTCGTCCGTTCCGCCAAACGAGGGAGTATTCCTGAACCGGCGTTGAATTTTGGCCGATACCTTGTTGACACGCGGCCAGCCGGCTGATAGTTTACTGGTTTGGCCTGTTTGACTTGGCGGGCGAAAGCTGGGATAATAATTCCGGCGAAAGTCGCTGCCGGTCACTTCCGACGGGGGATTAGCTCAGTTGGGAGAGCGTTTGAATGGCATTCAAAAGGTCGTCGGTTCGATCCCGATATCCTCCACTTCACAACCCCTTGCAAAACAAGGGGTTGTGTCGTTTCTTGGCAGTGGGTCATGACAGTCGCTTGCCAAAATGCACAGGAAATGCACAATAACCTGAGCGGCTAAAATCAGGGATCAACGAGCCGGGAGGGTGTATTATGTCGAAACCGTGGTGGCGAAAGACAAACAAAGCGTGGTACGCGACGATCGATGGCAAGCAGGAATTGCTATGCAAGGCAAAGTCGAAGTCCGATCGAAAGGGCCAAGACAAAGCCGCAGAGGAACTCCAGAAGTTGTTGGCTGTTCGCCAGAACATCGGCCACGATGCCACTATCGCGGGAGTCCTGGAGGAATTTCTCGTATGGTCGCAGGCCAATCAAGCAGCCAACACCTATAAGTGGTACAAAGATCTCCTTCAGAGTTTCTTGGATCACGCCACGGTCGCGTTCGTCCGGCAGTTGAAACCGATCCACATAACCAAGTGGCTCGATGACCATAAACCGGCGGGCAAGAAGCATGTCGGCTGGGGAGACGCAGGCCGACGTGGTGCCACCGTGGCCGTCAAGCGTGCGCTAAACTGGGGGGTCGAGCAGGGGTTGATCGAGAACAGCCCCCTGGATCGAGTGAAGCTCCCGTCGCCAACCAGCCGCAACGTGCTGATTTCGCCCGAGGATTACAAGAAGGTCCTCCGTGACGTGGACCGAGAGTTCCGACGCGTAATTCGTACCATGCGGGCCACAGGATGCCGGCCTATCGAAGTGCGAACGGTCACGGCGGACGAGGTGAACCTGGAATTAGGCGCGTGGGTGTTCCCGGTCGGCCACCCAGCCAACAAGACTGGAAAACGAACAAAGCGACCGCGAGTGACATACCTACCAACGTCCATCATGAGGCTCATAAAGGCCCTGATAAAGCGTTATCCGACCGGCCCGTTGTTCAGAAACAAACTAGGGAACCCTTGGACTTGCGATGCCGTGCAGCTTCGGTGGAAACGCCTTCGCAAGAGACTCAGCCTTCCGGCCGGCACCTGCGCGTACGCGGTCCGGCACACGTACACCACCGATGGGCTCGAAGGTGGCGTACCGGTAGCGACGATGGCCGAACTGCTGGGGCACCGAAGTTTACGGATGATCAGCGACCACTACGGTCACTTGGGCCAGAAATCGCAACACCTCCGCGACGCAGCAGAGAAAGCTGCCGTGGTCCGATCGTCAAATGGGAAGTCCGCACCGGCGTCTGCCCAGCACGAGGCTTCTTTGCCCGCTGATGAGTCGCCTCCGGCGGCGGCTCAACAACCGCCGGGCAAGTGATCCGACAGTCGGCCAGGTAGTCCTCGACGTCCGCCATGGCAACCCGGATCGCGTTGGCAATTCGGTAGTGGGGCAGCTTGCCTCCGTTGATGAGATTGTAAACCGTCCGCGTCGAGACGGTGAGCATTTCCGCGGCTTGGCGAACCGTGAGCAGTGCAGGGTGAACTGCACCATCGCCACGATCGTCGCCAGTGGAAACCCCGGTGCTCACTATCTTACTTCCTCAGATTCCATGCACCAGGGCGTCGAACCGGCCAAGTTCCGCCCGGTCGCCGGAACCTTGAACGCACCGGGAACGCACCCGCTCTCGATCAGCCGTCGCACTCGGTCCACGGCCAGGCCCCATCGCTTGGCCAACTGGCCATGGGAACGAGCGTCAAGTTGTGTTTCTGGGCGTGGCATGATTCAGGCGTGCGTTCGTCGTCCTCGACCTAGTCGACAACCCCAACTTCATCGCCACCATCGTCGTCCTGGTGACCGTTAGCTTGCGGACCCTCTTTTTTCACTTTCCCTGCCGATTGAGCACGGGCGACGTTGCCATGTACGAGCCGCTCGACGAGCTGGGCAACGTCCTTATCCTTGAACCGCTTGAGCAATTTGGGGTCGTTCGGCAGCTCCCACAACCACTCGCACTTCTTGCCGCTTCCTCCTTCCACGAGGGCACGCCCATTCGCTTCTTCGCCCGCTTGAGGGTTCGCCCGCTGACCCCAGCGTCACCGGCCAACTTGAGGCATTCCGTGGCTGGCACCGGACCCTCGACCAAGATCGAGTACAACACGTACTCGGCCTCCGCCACGGCCGAATGATCGTCGGTCATGCCCATCAGGTCCGCAGCGGTGTGCTGGCTTGGGCCCAACCATTCCACGCCAATCGTGCCGTCACGGCGTTTGATGGTCCGGTACGTCAACGACGCGGCGGACGCCAAGTTACCCTTCGTTTGGGCGAGAATGTGCTGGTGCTGGTCTTCGCTGCTGGGATCATGCAGGACCACGAGGCCGGACCGAACTGCCCCGATGATGCCGATGCTGCCCAGGCCGGCGTAAAGGGGATTGCTCGCCCCGGACTTACGCAGGTGCCGGACGATCAGCACGACCAAGTCGTACTTTTCGGCGAACACAGCCAGCGGGCCGAGAGCCATGCGGACGGCTGCGTCGCCATTCGAGTTGCCGGCCAGGAACGCGGTGAACGGGTCGATTACGAGGAATTTAGCCTGCACCTCGACCACGGCCCGTTCGATCACCGGAATATCGTTTGGCAGGCGGAGCGGGGATTCGATGAATCGGCTCCGGTCCAACAGCTTGATCTTGGTCAGGTCGGCTCCCTCGCCACGGAGATTGGGCAACACCGTCTGGCCCGCCAGGTCCTCGCCCTGAATGAGGACGACGCCCGCCGGAGGAATAGTCGCGATATTGCATCCCGGCATGGGCTGGCCAGTGGTCACCCTTGCGGTAATGTCGTAGCTGACGCTGGACTTCCCGCTGCCCGGATCGCCGTCCAAGACCGTGACGGCTGATTGGGGGATGCAGTCGGGCCACAGCCATTGCAGGGGGCGTTCTTTGATTTCGGCGGGACTGACAAGGCGGCGGTCGGTCATATAATACTGTCCTTTCGTTCCGAGAGGGCCAAGGGTGCCAACACGAATCCTTGGCATCCTTGGCACTCTTGCCCATCGTTTGACTCAGTCTTTTGCTGTGCGAAGGTGGGGTTGGGATACCCACTTGAACATCACGGACCGCCAGAATACGCTTAGAAGATTGCAAAGAAATGGGCGGAAACTAGAGGACCCGCAGAATCAAGCCGCTTGTCGGTACAATCAACAAAACGGCGGAAAAGGCGGCAAGTAGCAGGAAACAAGGCGGGAAGGATTTTTCTCTCTCCACCCAGTCGCAACTCGCAAATTTCAACACCATCCAAACCAGGTCCTTTCCGCCACGTTAGATTTCCCTCAAGATGAAAAAAGCAAAGTCTCCGACGAAACAGCGTTCGGACCGCCGCAAGGATTTGGCCGCCGGCCGTAACGCATTAAGTGTGTGCCTAGCGGCCATCATTGAGTTCTACACATTGTTTCAGCAGGATAACGATTCGATTGCCAACTCGATTTGCTTGTATCTCTCGCAGCTCTACAAGGCATTGCGAGATGGTTGGGTTCCAGTTTGTAGATGCTGGCCCAAACTCATGGACATCGACCGGAGCAAGAATTGGAAAGCCAAAAGCAAACGGGCCGACGAGTCTACCCAAATTGCGGCGATTGTGTGGATGGAGGCGAAGAGCTGTTATTGGAGTGTTATCGATGGATTCGGATGTGTAAGGTCGGCCTTGAAAGCTTGGGATAACTGGGAGGAGACCTATTCGCCGGAACTGGGAGAATCTCGCAGCACGCAAGGTATCAGTGGACCGATACGCATCTTCAAACGAAATGCGGATAGTGCAAAGCCTCACAAGTGGCACAAACTCAAGGAGGCTATTGAACAAGTGATTCCCGCCGTGGCCGAGGACGAATCAACAGCCACGCGAATTGAGAAGCCCGCATTACCGGGACCATGTATGCCGTTGCCGGGTAGTCGACTTGAATTGAAAAGGTTGCTTAGCCGCGTAGACGAGTACATGGAAAGATATACTGTCCTGCAGAACCAGTTGGCCTCGAAATCGTTCGACGAATTGAAGGCTGATAAAGCGCCGTTTGTAGACGAGGACGCTCGCTGCCGGTCCCTCGCTTCCGAGTTTGTCTATTATGCCGATCCGATTTCTCTCGCCCTGCACGGTGATGTCCTATTTGCGGCTAGAGGCCGCTTTCGGGATCTTGTTCAGGAAGCCAAGAGGCAAAAACTGGGCGAAGGCAGGACCGTTGCCAAGGACGGCATTATCGGTGCATGGAAGGAAATCGTTGCTGCCCACCGGTCGATACTGATTCCAATCGGGCGACTAAGGAGACAGATACTCGCCAAGCTTGCCAAGATCGACCGTACAAGCACCTCTGGGAAAGTGAACGACGACAAGTGGATTTCCGCCTCGGAGGCAGCAAAAATCGCCGACCAGTTCGGAGTGAAGCTCAGCTTGTCGGCGATCAACAAACTCAGTAATAAAAAGCCCCCGCCGTTTCTTGCCAAGCCGCGTGGCGGGAGAGGGCGAGACGTTAATCTTGGCAGCTTCCTTTTATACTTGACTGAGTTGAAAAGGCCGAAACCTGGTTCTGATGCCGAGCTTGACGACGTTGCAAAACGCCTGAAGAGCTGCGCGGTGACGAGGACCAGGAATACAGCGACGATGACTAGCAATCGCTACTTTCCGCCTACTTTCCTCGCCTGACCGCTAAATCTTCTTTTTCCGCTGCCTGCTCAGGGCTAGCGTTCTTCGCGACTTTCCTTCGATTTTCCGGCACACTCTGCGTGCTATTCTGCCCGGCGTTCACTGACGTGAACCTGTCGGCCGGCTCGTTGTCGGCCAGGACGTAGCCGGGTTGCCCGCCGCCGGCGACGGCCAGGAACAGAGCGGGCAAGCAGGAGGCATAAAGATGCTCGTGTTATCTCGAAAGAAGAATGAATCCATCGTCGTCCGCGATGACATCACCATCGTGGTGGTGGAGATTCGCGGCGATAAGGTCCGGTTGGGGGTCGAGGCTCCCAAGGAGGTTCCCGTCCACCGTCGCGAGGTCTTCGACGCGATCCATCGCGTAGACGACGCTCCGGTGGCTTGATGGTTTTCCCTGGCCCACCTCGCCGCTGACACCGGCGAGGTGGGCCTCCTTTGACCCTTCGAGTCGCCGCGGCCTTCAACAAGGCCGCCGCGACCCGCATGGTCAACCCGACCAAGCTGACCGCTGGCAAAGACCAGCCTTGTTCTTTGACAATCGAGGCGACGACGAGTCCGGTCGTCGCCCACATAGTCGCCCTAGGAAGGCGGCTTAGTGGAACAGGACCACGGCCAGCACGTCGCGGGCCGTGTATTTCACATTCTTTTTTGAAAGGAGTTGCCAAATGGCAACCACCCAAAAACCGAAGGGGGCGACGGTTTCGCCCCAGGCCGCGGTGCCAAAGCCGCAAGCCGACGGTCAGCAAAAGCCGGCCGCCGAGGGTTTCAAGCTGGAACGCCCAGAGATGAGCGTCCAGCAGATCCCGCTGTCGAAGATCTTCGCCCGGCCCGAGTTGAATGCCTACCGCGGGCGCGAAGGCGATCCGTACACCAAAGACGCTCTGAAGGGCCTCTTGGAGTCGGTTACGATGCAGGGCGGCATCAACACGCCGTTCTTGCTTCTGGCCCACCCCGATGGAACCTTCGAAGTCGGGGATGGCCATCGCCGACTCACCACCCTCCTGCTGCTCATTGCTGATGGTGTGGCCGGGTTCTCGGCGGACATGCTCGTACCGGCGAACGTCCTCGGCATCGATACGAAAGAGCTGAACTTCGTCACGGCGAGCGTGTCGGCCAACATCGAGCGGGAGCCGCTTCCGCCCGAAGGGCGGATGGATGCAACTTCGCGGCTTCACAAGGTCGGGATGCCCAGGCAGTCCATCGCCGATCTCTTGCACGTCAGCAAGAGCACCGTTGACCGCGACATCACCTTGATGGGGGATGCGGAGATGATGCGGCACGTCCGCGAACTTCGCACCGTCACCTTGTCGAACGCCGCCCTGCTCCTGGCGACCGCTGAGAAGGCCAAACGTCGGGACGAGTTCATGTCGTTTCTGACAGACTGGGGCCAACAGGCCCAGGCGGACATCAACGCCGAGATTGCTGCCCGTGCCTCCCGCGACGAGCCGCCGCTTGCGGAGGCTCAGCGGTATCCGCGGAGCCGGATGACGGCCGAGATGGTCAAGCATTGGCGGCAGGCTCTGGAAAAGAAGCTGCCGTTGACGATGCCCGGCTTCAAGTTCATGGCGTCGCTCAGCAAGGAGAACGGCCTCCCCCGCGTGGAAATCAACGCGGTGAATAAGCCGGTCGCCGACCTGAGTGCAGCGGACGTGGCGAAGATCGTTCGCCGCTGCCTGGACTTGGCTCACGAGTTGGAGCCGGTTTTGGCCGCCAAGGCCACGGAGGAGAACGAGGCGTCGGAGGCGGACGCTGCCGGTGAAGTGACCAGTCCCGGCCTCGAACGGCTCCGGGAGCTGGGCTTCAGCCAGTTCGCCGGCGAGGATGACGACCAGCCGGAGGAAACTTCCGACGAAGAGGACTCCGACGAAGAGTCCGACAGCGAGCCGGAAGCGGACGCCCAGTCGTAAGGGGTGGGTAGCACTACCCACAAGAGTGTAGATTGCCTCATTTGAGGCTGAGGGGCTCCAGCCCGTGGCCGCGATCATCGTGGTCAAGGCCACGGGCGGCCCTTCCGGCCGATCGCTTCGGTTCAGACCGCAGCGATGCCTTGCTTAGGGCGGCCGGTAGCAATGACAGTGACCTCTGCTCATTTCTACCGGCCGGTCTAAGGACGGACGAGCTATGAGAGAGATCGTAGGTAACTATGGCTAAAACCGTAGGTAACTATGGAATCCCGTAGTGATCCCGGTTCGATGACCGGCGATGTCACGTTGCGTGGCATCGACAAAAAGAAGGGTGTACATCCCACCCTGGGCGAGAATCCTCTCGTCCATAAAGCGGCTGGGGCTAAGAAAGCTCCCGGCGTCCAATCAGCAAGTGGTGATACAACTCGGCTTGGCCGCGACTGTCCGCGGACTGCCGGAACCAAGCAACTCTCCCTCGCGAAAGGTAAGGATAACTATGTCGCGAGGGTTGCGAGAGAAACGCTAAGGGAAGGCAGGAGCACAACTCGCCCGGATGGGCGGCAATTACCGACCTGGCCTGACGTATACGTTGTCTCAACAGAAGGGCACGCGAAACGGGTCACGAAGGGCAACCTTCGCCCCGAACTTCAACTGTACCTTCTGGACAAGCGGAAGCACTTTGACAATCCTGCGATGTTTCTGGACGTATGGCTCGATGGGGAGGATGTGGTTCTTAACCTGTCCGTCCCATGCCGGGGCCTGCTCCAGGCACTAATGCTCGGGCAAATAAATCGCCAATCGACGGTTTACCATCCGGCGAGCAGGGGCTGCCTTCAAGTGCCGGATTCGCGAGAGTTGAGTAGGATCGCCGCAGCATGTGCGTGTGCTGAGCGCAAAACGCTCCCGGAGTCACTTGCATGCGTTAACGCATCGCTATCGGACCTGCCTCACAACATTTACGTAGCAGTGCTGGGCCTGATCGAAACGATCATGTCCACGCCTCCTGCTGACGTGACTGAGGAAACGCTGACCGAATTGCAACGGATCTGCAAGAGGGCCGGCGAGGTTGATGGCAATTATGCGAGCTGGTTTGGTGTGGCTTTGTCCCACGCCGTACACCGACTTAATGTAGCATCCTCCGAAGTGCCTACGGGCCAGGAGTTGCTCCAAGCGGCGGTGTAAGCCGCACCGGATCGCACTGGTTTCTGAGGTCCGCCTCGTCTAGTGCGATCCGGGGTTGTTCTTTGAAAATTTGGTGAAGGTGTTAAGTGGCAGAGACGCGGGGCTGCGGGTGGACCCTTTTGAAGGGAGGCCAACAAATGGCCACAACAAAAACCATGCAGCTACATGACGTAGCTCCACAATCAGCGAGCATTAACGATGCTCTCGAAATTGCCGGTCAACGTGCTCGGACGGCAGAGGCCGCTTGCGACAGCGTTGACGCCGCAACTGAAACGAATTCCATGCCGACCCCGAGGGACGGCCGTTCACTGAACGCCTTTGGCGAACAGTGGCGTTCGCTCCAAATGGAGAGTCTGGAACTTCGTTGGCAAATCGGTGTCTCATGCAACGAGAACCTTGGTCGTTCAATGACTACCAAGGAAGTTGCTAACAGGATCGGGTGCGGGTTACCGGACCTACATCTCATGATGTGGTTCGCAAAACTTGTTCCAAGTCTCAATGTATTCCTGCAGGACCACCCCGGTGTGAACACCTGGGGCAAGGTCAAGGAGTTCATTGCCCAATCGAATCCCAATCGCAAGACGCGCAAGCGTTCCGAGGTTGGGAAGCTGATTGGGTTGATGAGGAGGCTGACTTCCCAGTATCAAGAGGGCAATGTTGCCTTCGAGAAAAAGGATGTCAACAAGCTCACTTCGGTCCTAGTGAAGTTCACCATGGCATTGAATGCAAATTCAAGGTCAACGGACGCCTCAGTAGAGGAAAGCGAATAACTTACCCCAAGGACGTGCTGCTTTCAGCGAGTTCTACGGAGGGCTTTCAGTAAGCCCGTAGCGGACCGGTTGTAAGATCGGACGCCTAACGAAAGCCTCAAGTGAGGTTTGAAGCCGTGAAAACGGGTTAACAGTTAATAGTTTTCAGCATTGCCCAAAGCCCCGCGTCTCTGCCACTCACACCACCGCCAAGCATGACACGTTTTCATCCCCGAAAGGAAGACACTATGACTGAAGACACTCCCGCCATCAAGGCTTGGAAGGAAAGACTCGCCAAGAAGCTCGCCTCACCCAAGCATCAAATGAAGGAAGCCGAGAAAAAGTTGAAGCTCCTTACTGATCGCATCGCTCACGAGACTTCCTCGGAACGAGACGACGAATGGCGTCGAGAGTTCGAGGCCGCCGAACAGGAGTTTAAGCAAGCGTTCTCGGAAGTGTGGAAGGAAGAGGAAGAACAGCATTGGCGAGATCATCCCGAGGAGATCGATGAGCAGTAGTTCATCTATAACTTTGCAATGACCTTCGGAAGTGATGGCAAGGCTATTGTTTCCGGAAGTCTTCCGCCCGACTGATTTCCTTCGGCGATAGCCGATCAGTAGGGGAGCCCGTGGTTGCGATTTCGATCGTGGCCGCGGGCCTCTCTTCAAACCGTTGTCCCGGCTGAAGCCAGGGCACTAACGCAATATCAAGGAGAAACCAAATGGTCAAACCAAGCCAAGCAGTGACGAAATCATCAACCCGTATCCATCATGTT
>CAVRDP010000030.1:0-176052 GCA_963719885.1 uncultured Planctomycetia bacterium
ACATTTACCGCGCTGCCGTCGTTGCCCGGGAACGTTTGCAGGCAATCCACGTGCGCCGTCCTGATCTCTCGCTGAGTGCTGCCGTGATAATAGTTGCGGCAATGCACGCAACCGGTGCCGAAGAACCGCGTGTAGTCACAATCGTCGAACGAACGGCCCGGGGCGTACATGAACAGGCGGTTAACACGTTGTTCTCCACCAGCCAGTCATTGCCGATGAGGAGGAAACCGTATTCGCAATGGCAGACCTTGTTGTAACCAATACGATTATGTGCCACGTCCGAGTAGTCGCGTTTGCCCGAGGGTAAAGTCTTGCTTCCGCCCGTGCCCGAGACGCCCTGCATCATGTCATGAATGTAGTTATCCAGCACTTCGCAGTGGCTGTCGCGCAGTTGTACGGCCGTTGTTGGCTTGTCGGCCGTGATCTCAAAGCCCTCGATACGGATGTAACTTGCGTCGAGGTCGAAGCCGCACACGGTCGCGGATCGCCGGGGCAGCGCCTGGAACTTGATCGGCTGACCTTCCGCCCCGTGGTCCTCACCTTGATCCGCTCGTTGTACCGGCCCGCCATGACATAGACCGTATCACTCGGTTCGGCCGCGTCGGCGGCGGCTGAACGGTCTTGAGGGGCTTCTCCTCCGAGCCCGGGTTCGTATCCGCTGCGCCGGGGGCTGTCGAGTCGACCACGTAGACGGCCGCTCGGCCTGCCCGACTATGCCGGCCAGCCCGGCCCAGCACAACGCCATGCAACTCGTGACCAAAACGACGTGTTTCTGCAGGGCCATTCTCGCTCTCCTGATACGGTTTCCGTGGGACCCGGATTGGGGTAATGCTCGCATTGGTTTTGGAGTATGCTACGGTGGAACCGATGGTCGCTCGGGTCATACGATGTCTTCGATTTGGGGTCCCACCGCACCGTGCGCTGCCGGCGATAGGAGGCGATCGCCATCTGGCAGGCAATCGCCGTTCGGAATCCCATCTCGAAGGGGCAGTTGGTTTCTTTGCGGCTGCGGACGCAGTCGAAGAAGTTCTGCATATGATGCTCCGTGCGATCCGGTAGCCCACGGTCTCGGCCGACTCGGCTTCGCTCTTCTTCTCCCCTTTCGGCAGGTACGAACCCGGTCCGACTCGTCGTGCAACACGGTGCCCTGGTGCCGAAGAGGTAGTCTAGGTCTCGCCGAAATAGGCGTTGCCAAACATCGAATTCCAGGTGAAGAGGAGCTTCTCCGAGTGATTCATCGAGACCGACATGGTGTCGGGCACCTCCATCTTCGGAGAATGATAATTGCCGCCGGCCATGGTCACTGACTGCGGAATGCTCAGGCCCAGGACCTGATACCAGAAGGCCACCTGGTGGACCATGTTCTCGAAGACGTTGCCGCCCGAGTAATCCCAGTAAAACCGCCAATTCATGTAACGCTGCGGATCGAAGGAATAGGGCCTGGCTTCGCCCTCGAAAGCCGGCCAATCGACGTGCTGGGCGTCGCAGTCGGCGGGAATTTTCCTGAGCCAGCCGCCATAAGGGGCGTTGCGGTAATGGTGGGCCTGGATGGCCGTGATGGTCCCCATCCGGCCGGCGGTGGCCAACGCCCGGATCTTGTCGATGCCCGGCCCGCTGTTCATCTGCATGCCCACCTGGACCACGCGTCCCGATCCTGCAAACGCCGCCCGCATGCGCCTGGCGTGGCCGGGGTTGAAGGCCATGGTTTTCTCCTGATACACGTCCTTGCCCGCCTGGATCGCGGCCACGAAGTTCAAGGCGTGCTGGTGTTGCGGGGTGGCGATGAGGACCGCGTCAATCGATTTGTCGTCCAAGAGGCGGCGGTAATCGTCGTAGGTCTTGAGGCCGGGGCAATCGACCGGGCCTCGTCCAAGCGCCGCGGGTAAATATCGGCCACGGCAACCGCCTCAGCGTTCGGGCAACGAAGGGCGACCTGGAAGATTTCCTTTCCACGGCCGCCCGCGCCAATCAGGCCAAAGCGGATTCGGTCATTGGCGCCCGCGCAGACCCGGGCGCAACGATTCCAGACGCCGCCATACAGGCGGCGCCACCAACCACTTGATGCAAAAATGTGCGGCGATTGGACATGACGTCCTCCGGGGGTAAGAGCTATGCGATCGAGTACTTCCTACACAGGGCCTTGATTTTTCCAACGAGCTTCGGCACGCCGGTCATGGGGTCTTCCTGACCCTCATATTCGGCGGACATGTATCCTTTGTACCCGCTTCTGGCGAATATCTGCCAGACGCGGTCGAGGTCCAAGGGCGCCTTGTGCTCGCCGTAGAAGTCGCGGACGTGCACGTGGGTGGCAAAGGGGATGCAGGCCTCGATATGCCGGTATGGGTTGTCGCGGAAATTGCTGATGTCCAGATTGCATCCGGCATACGGCGAATCAACGCGGCGGAGTATCTCCACGACCTTTCCGGGTTGGATCGACAGACCGTAATGGGTCTCGATGCCGAGGATCACGCCTTTCTTCGCGGCGTACTCGCAGGCCGGTTTCATGGTCTCGACAACCCATTCAACCCCTTGGTCCTCGGAGGCCCCGGGCGGGAGGCGGTCGCCGAACACGCGAAGGTGTCCCGCACCGAGTAACTCCGTGGCATCCACCCACTTTTTCACGCTCTGGAGTGTTTCCTTCCGCTTCGCGGCGTCGGGTTGGCACAAATCGTCGCGAATCGCCAGCCCCGAAAAAGGCATTCCCTGCCTGTAAGCGAAACAACGCAAGCTGGCCAGATAGGCCGGGTCCGTAGATTTCAGCCAGTACGTCGTGATATCTGCGCCCAAGAGGCCCAGTTCCACGGCTTTGACGATAAACTCTTCCATCGTCATCTGCCCCTTCTGAAGATACAGGCCGTAGGAATACGCGCAACAACCCGGCAGGAGCCTGGCCGTGGAGGCAACGGGCTGCTTGGCTTGGCTCACCTCGGCGCTGACACCCCACGCCAACGACCCGACGGCCGCAACGCCCGTTGTCTTCAGGAAATCTCGACGCTGTTGCAAGGTATGCATGATGGACTGTGTTGGCTTTCACCCCCCTGCGGCCGTTCGATAAATGCCCTACATCGGACAATCCACGTAAACGGCATTGTCTGGAGCCTATTCTAAACCGTCAGAATTGTAATGCAACAAGGCTGGCCAACGGAAGTCAGTAACTCGGGCGCCCAACCGGACGACTCGAAATCCAGTACATGTTGCCCTTCGGTCGCTGAAGCCCGGAGCGAAGCGTGCGCCCGCGGCCCCGCAATTGATGTTGTACTCGACCGCAGTTTCCAACGGCCCCTTGGCCATTGGTTGGGGCGCCGGGAGCAGCGGTTTGCTTGCGCACGGCGGAGGGGCATTCCTCCGCAGGCAAGGAAATACGCCAATTCCGGCATGGTTCAATTCAGCGACCGTTTGGGTAACACGTGCGACTGTAGGGAACGGACTCCGTGCCGTTCCGTTAGGCTGGAACGGCACGGTGTCCGTTCCCTACAGGCCGCCAGACTGTTACCCTGGTTTGAACCATGCGCCGATTCCCCCACTGATAACAAATGCCGACTAACTCGTTCGAGGCAAATTCGTTGCGAAGTGCCAAGATTTTTCTTGACATCTCCTGCCCAATTGGCCGCAAACCGTCGTGCAATCGGCAGTTCCATTAGACTGCAATGGCACCTGTGGGCACGTCAAGGGAAACCAAAAAGCAAAAGGGGACGTCATTGGTATTGAAAAGCAAAACGGGACATCGAAAGCGCCGGTCAAAACCGGCATGGAGTAGCGGATGAAAGAGCCGTATAGAAAAGGAGTAGCGAACCGTTCTAGCCCCGAGTCATGCGCCGGCGGTGGTAACATCGCGGGTGAAGCGTTGACAGGGGCACACGCAGGCCAGCCATTGAGCTCCGAAATCATTTTTCCGGCGTGCCGACCTTGTGATGTCAAGGGGAAGGCAACACCATGAGCGACGATAATCGCGAGCCGCCCGTGGACGCCGCGGAGTCTGAGACCCTGCGCATGCGTGAAAACTCTATGCACGGGAACCGGGAGACCCTGGATACTCCCGCGCCGCAAGACGCGGGACGGTCGGGAAAGGTATTATGCCGCACACCGGACATGCACGTTTCCAGGGAGTCGGACGGTCTCATAGTACCCGAGAAGCGGGCGAACAATGCTGGCCCGAAGGCGGCGGCGGAGTCCGTGGAGGGAAGGGGACCGACTAAGGGAAACGCCGAACGAACCTTACTCGCACCGGACACAGAGCCGGGGAAGCGTGGCATGGGTTTGCGGGGCGTACGAGAAGCAGCGAAGCAGGACAAGAAGTTGCGGTTTACCGCTCTGCTGCACCATATCACCCCGGAAATGCTCCAGGACTGTTATTTCGAGCTTAAACGAAATGCTGTGCCGGGAGTTGACGGAGTGACGTGGCACGCATACGGGCAAGACTTGGAGGAAAAGATTGATGACCTCCACAGTCGAGTGCATCGCGGAACCTATCGGGCACAACCCTCGAAGCGGGCATGGATAGCGAAGGCCGATGGACGCCAGCGTCCCCTGGGCATTGCCGCCTTGGAAGACAAAATCGTCCAGTACGCCGTCAAGACCGTGCTCGAACAAATCTACGAGGAGGACTTCCTGGGCTTCAGCTATGGGTTTCGGCCCGGGCGAGGCTGCCACAACGCGTTAGACGCATTGTACGTAGGCATCGAGCATCGCAAGGTAAACTGGGTGCTTGACGCGGACATTCGCGGATTCTTTGATAACATCGGGGGGGAAAACGGGGGAAACGCTGACCCGTTTTCCGCGTTTCGTTTTCCGCGTTTTCCGTTCGTTTTCCGTTAACGACCAACGATTCGGTTTCCTACAACTACAACACCTCCACGGATCAAGGCAACGTCGAATCCTCAGGGAGTTTCACGACCTCCTACTCGGGCGGCGGCGGGGCCAGCGGGACGAGTTGGTACGAAAACGAACACGGCGGCACCTTGGACTCCTACAACACGACTTCCACGCTTAACTCCAGCGGCTGGTCGCAGAGCGGCACGCAGACGACCACGTCGTTCAGCCAGAGCTATCAAGAGGCCTCCGGCAGCGGCTCGTTCAACCTGCCGGCCAGTTCCGGGGGCAACGGCTGGGGCTACAGCGGCACGACCTCCGAGGACAACGGCCAGTCGGCCTCGGCCAGCGGCTCGGCGTCGTATACTCTGGACGGGGCACCCGGTACTCCGGGTCGCGGCAATTGGCAGCAGACCGGGGGTAGCGGCAGCAACGGCAGTTCGACCTGGCAGTCCTCCAGCCAGTCGGGCAGCTATTCGCACGTCGTCAGCGGCGTGACGCTCTCGGGGAGCTTCAGCCAATCGGCCTCGCAGAACGACACCTCCAGTTACACCAGCAGCGGCTACTTGGGTTCCAGCGGCCAATGGGTTTCCGGCAGCGGCAGCGGGGCACCCGGTACTCCGGGTCGCGGCAGCGACACGTTGACGACCTCCAGCAGCAGTTCCTACTCCGGCAGCGGCAGCGCCACGGCGACGCTCAGCAGCTTCGGCCTTCCGGCCTCCTGGGTTTCCAGCGGCACGCAAAGCGAGAGCGCCAGCGGCAGCGCCTCCGCCAGCCACACCACCTACTACTCCCTGGGTTCCGACGGTTCCTGGCAGGCCACCAGCGGCAGCGGGACCACGACGGGCAGCCAAACCACGCTGGCCGGCTATTCGGGCTCGGGCAGCTACACGTCCTATTCCGGCGTGAGCGGCAGCGGCGGCGGGTCGATCCAGGGCGGCTTCTCGCAGGCCCAGAGCGAGACCACCTCGTGGAACTTCAACACCGACGATACCTATTGCAGCGGTTCGAGCGGCTCGGCCGGTTATTGGCAGGCCAGCGATGGCAGCGGCTCGACCGTCGATTCCGGCGGCAGCAGTTTTTCCTACTCCGGCAGCGGCTCTTACGGCAGTGGCAGCGCGGGCGGCACGATGAGCCAAAGCGGCGGGGCCAGCGAATCGTTCAACTACACCAAGAATTACTCGATCGACGGGTCCGGCAATTGGCAAGTGCTCCCCTCCACCTCGGGGGGAGGGGCCTCGGGCAGCGGTTGGACCTCCTCGTCCTACTCGGCCAGCCCGACCCCCTACACGACGACCGTCCAAGGATACGTCGTCACCGGCACCGACGAGCAGGGCGGCGGCAACAGCACCTCCTACAGCTTCCAGACCACGGCCGTCTTCAACGGCATCGATTGGAGCGAGACGGGCAGCAAGACCTCCTCGGGCAGCGGCGAGACGAGCGACGCCTACTCCGCGCAGGCCAGCAATCTCACCTTCGCGACGGCCTACGGCCCGGCCAGCGGCTCGGCGAGCGCGAACGGCGGGAGCACGACTTCCTACTCCTACACCGAGCAGGCCTTCCTCGACGACAACGGCACGTGGCAGAACGGCAGCGGGGCACCCGGTACTCCGGGTCCCGGCTCGTCGGCGGGCAGCGGCTCGGTCTCGGTGGGCGGCTGGCAAAACTGGTCGCTCTCGGCCAGCGGCCCCTACCAGGCCACCATTTACGGCAACTCGGCCAGCGGGACCCAGAGCGCCAACGGCAACGGGGGGGACTCCTATCAGTACAGCGAGTATTACCAATTCGGCCTCAACGGGCAGTGGCAGGCCACCAGCGGCAGCGGCTCGGCCGCCGGCGGCGAGTCGCTGGCCAGCGGCTACGCGGCCAGCGGCGGCTGCTCCAACGTGCCGGCCTGGGTCGCCGCCCCGGGCAGCGCCTGGAGCGGCAGCGTGTCGGCCGCGGCCAACAGCGGCACGAGCTACGACTACTCGACCAACTCCACTTTTACGCCCGGCAGCGGCTCCGGCAGCGGCTGGACCAGCACGGGCAGCGCCTCGTGCACGGTCTGGGGCGCCAGCGACTCCTCGTTCACCGCCAGCTCGCCCTTCTCCTCCTCCGGCGCATATAGCGGCGGCGGCAGCATACCGTATTCCGGCACAGCCTCGTGCAACGGGGGCGACAATTCCAGCTTCAGCTATACGCAGTCGGCGACCCTCCAGGCGGACGGCTCGTGGGCCGCGGCCAGCGGCAGCGGGAGCACCTCGGGCGGCACCAGCCAAAACTGGTCCTACGCCGGCGGCGGGAGTTCCTCGCAGACGTCAAGCACGGCCTCGGTGATCGATGAGTCAGGTTTGTGGACGGAAAGCCAAAGCACGACTTCGTCGGGCCAAACCCTTGCCGAGTCGGGGTCGCAATCGTTTTCGATGGGCTACGGCACCACGGCCACGCTGGCTTCCGGGGCCAGCGCCTGGGTCCAGAGCGGCTCGGGCAGCGCCTCGGGAAACGTGAGCTACTACGCTTCCTATACGGCCTGGGGCTCCGGATCGGACGAAACGGACTCGGTCAGCGGAGGGGCCGAGGGCGTCATCGTTAACATTACCAGCAATGCCTCCGCCGGGGACATGAGCGAAAGCAACGTGGCCAGCGGCACGAGCAACTATTCCGACTCGATGACCCTGGCCGGCGGCGTTTGGACGGACGATCCGAGTTTGTCGGCTTCGACCAGCAGCCAAAGCGGCTACACTTCGGCCAACACGAGCTCCAGTTCGTTCGACGAGCCGGGCATGAGGGACAATGGCGGGTATTCGTCCGGGAACGTCACCAGCAACGCGATCGTGACGACGACGAGCAACTACAATTACGGATCGAACCAGTGGGACTCGACGACGGCCTTGAGCGGCAGCGGCCAGGCGAACTGGACCGGCGGCGCGTACTACAATAACGTCTATTACCCCAGCGAGGACACCTGGTCTCAGGTGGAGACCAACTCTTCGTGGTCGCCGCTGGGGAGTGGCACGGCGGTTTCGGAGACCGTGAGCAGCACGTACGCCGGGTACCCGGCGCCGGACCCCGCCTACAGCAGCAGCAGCGCCCAATACTCCCTAGCCGACTTCAGCCAGACCGGCGGTTTGTGGGTTTCTGGGTACCCGTTCGAGTTGCCAACGCTGGGGACTTCCAGCGGGCTGACGACGGGCGGGACGGGTTTTCCCGGGAGCGGGCAGACCTTGGGTTCGATTCCGGCCGTTCCCGCGATCGTCTCGAACTTCGGCACGCCCACGCTGCCGGGGGCAGCGGGTGTCACTTTGCTGCTCTCGGCCACGCCGGGCTCGCTGGCTGGCATTGCGCCGTCGCCGGTCTTGGTGGGCGCGGAGTGGGGGATGGCCTTCACGCCGCAGACCGAGCCGCAGACGGCTTTCGCCGTGGGCAACACGGCAGGCGCCGCGGCCGGTTTCACTTCCGAGACGATGGTGGGGGCTGGCGGCTTCTTCGGCGCGAACAACGTCGCCGTCGTGCTGCCCGTCACGGATGCGTCGATTGCGGCGTATTACGGGTTCTACGGGGTTTCGGCAGGGAGCAATGCGCCGGTGATGGGCGATCGTGGTTCCGCGGGATTCGCTATCACGATTGTGCCGACAGTTGGATATTACGCAACTCCGGCCGGTGGGCGCGGGAGCGGCGCTAATGTCCGTTTGCAGTTCCCCGCCAGCTCGCGGGGCAAATGGATCAGTGGCACGCGAGGCAATGGGACATTCAGATTCTCCGACACGCCACTAAATCGAGCGCAAGGGCTGGCAGGTCTCGAATTTCAGTTTGAGGGCGGATTCATCAAGCCGGGGGGGTTTCCGAGCAACCTGTATTTTCGAGGAAGCGCCTCGGCAGCAACCGTCCAAATTCCAAATATATGGGGAACAGACCAAGACAATAAGGACGCGGACAAAGAGATGCGGAAGAAGCTCGGTCCTAATTGGAAACGGCCCACAGGGTACGTATGGAACCATGCCGGTCCCCCTGGGTCCAACTTGATGGAACTTGTTGATAGGAGAATCCACAAGTTGCTGTCGCATACGGGGAGCGCTTCCGAGGCCTGCGCGGTATCGCCGCGCGGCCGATGCTAAGGCCGAACTTGAGGCGGCGATCGCCGCTTTTAAGGCCCTTTGGGGTGCCGCAGTCGGCGCGGCGGCGACGGCCGGTGCAGCGGCCGAGGCAGACGCCGAGGCAGACGCCGAGGCCCTGCTCGAGGCCCTGCTCGAGGCCGCGTGGGCCGCCTTTTTGCGCGCATTCGCTGAAAAGCCGAGCGCACCCGCGGCACCGCCGGTGCCGCGCGTGCCGCCATCAGCCGGAACCGCCGGTGCAGAGCAGCAATTACTAGCGAGGATAGTCAGTATTAAAGTTCGTAGCGTTTGGGGCTTCGCTCGATTCCTTTCACAGAAGGATTTTCAGTCGTTCAGTGAGAAGGCCAACGAAGTAGTGAACGATTTCGCGACGGGCAAACTTGGCGAAGCGCTTGACAAACTGGCGGAGGGCAGCGAGATCCCAGGTTTTGGCCAGTTGCAACAACTCCTAACCGCTTGGTTGCCCACTCTCTCGATCGCGAGCAAGGCTGTTGAGGCGGGTGCTCGCATAAAATGATGTAGACAAACGTCGATGAATAGGTTATGCTTCCGTCCTGGAATCCGAAGGATACTCGGATAGTTTACCAAGTATCGGTGCCGTCGCCCAGACAAAGTTGTCGTCGCGGGACTTTTCACGGAGGAAATGACATGACCGCACAAATCACTCGCCAAGCTCATAATTCCATCACCATCGAGGTCACCTTGCCGCTGACCGGCTCCATGCTTCGGGCCGAAGAAGCGATCCAGGATGCGCTTAACGAAGTCGGCCTGCTGGCCACCGAAAAGAATCTCGAGCGGTTCGATACCGATGGAAGTCCCATCCAACTCGGTTCGGTCCGCATGACCAGCAAGGGGCAGTTCGCTCAAGATTACGAAACGCCTTACGGCAGCGTCTCCGTGCTTCGGCATGTCTATCAAACGTCCGAAGGGGGCAAAACGTTCTGCCCGCTCGAAGAGAGTGCCCGATTGGTTCTCAACGCCACGCCGAGATTTGCCAAGTTGGTCTCCTACAAATACGCGGAAGCCGGAGCCGATGCGGTTGTCGCCGATTTATTGGAATGCCAGCATCGAAAGATTTCCAAGCGATACGTCAAGTCGCTGGGCGACATCGTCGGTGCCTATGCCGTTGCGAAAGAAGAGACCTGGAGCTACGCATTGCCACAGTTCGAGCATCCGTGTGCCTCCATCGCGATCGGCGTTGATGGAACATGCATGCTTTTGCAAGAGGACGGGTGGCGGGTGGCGATGACGGGAACGATCGCGTTTTACGACGCCCAAGGGGAACGCCTGCATACGATTTACGCAGGCGCGACCCCAGAGTACGGGAAAGAAAAGTTCCACGCGAAATTCCAACGCGAGGTGGAGCGCGTGAAGAATGCCTATCCGAACGTGCCGTATATCGGTCTGGGCGACGGCGCGGCAGACAACTGGAGCTACCTGAAACCGTTGACGGACCACCAGACATTGGACTTTTACCATGCCAGCGAGTACGTGGGCAAGGCGGCGATGGTGGTGTTCAAGGGAGCGAAAAAGAAAGCAGAAAGAGAAGCGTGGCTGGAAAACCAGCTTCATCAATTGAAGCACAAGCAGGGAGCGGTGAGTCGTTTGCTTTCGGTCCTGGATGAATTTCTTTCCACGACGCCGCTGAAAAACGCGGAAGATGCGAAGGCGGTCCTGGCGACGATCACCTACCTCCAAAACCAGAAGGAACGGATGAAATACTCTTATTCGGTGCAGCGGAACTGGCCGATCGGCAGCGGCGTGACGGAAGCGGCATGCAAGACCTTGATCAAGCACCGCTTATGCAAATCGGGTTCGCGTTGGAAGGACGACGGCGCTCTCGCCGTATTGTCGATACGTGCGCTGCGACTCACCACAGGCCGCTGGGAAGAGTTCTGGCGAAACCTCGACCAATATGGCTGCCCCACACTCCCCGCGTAACATCATCTTATGCGAGCACCCGTTGAGGCTTGGCGTTTCATGGCGAAGTTCGATGTCACGTACGAGATCTCCAAAGATGGGGGGAAGACGTGGGAGACGTTGACATGGACTACGGAATGGATTGGAGTGGCGACGGTCTTGGCGGACGGCGATGGGGGGTTGTGGCTATTTAACGATCCAAAGTACTGGTCGAAGCTTCAGGAGGCTGTTCGAGAGATGCGTAAGCTAGTTAAGAACCCGATCGGAGTTGTTCGAGGCGCGATTTCCCGTCATTTTCCGGACTACAAGTGGTTGAAATAAGGGCGCTGACCTTCGGTACTTAGTGTAGTGATTCACGCTGATGGGTACTTACCGTTTGCGCTGGAGTCCCGCCTTTAGGCGGCATTATGCGAAACTTCCGGCTAAAGCCGGGACTCCAACCGATGACCACAATTCTGAATCACTACATTAGGATGTTGATTGGCTTGGCATTATGTGCTAATGGAAAGGACGATGTGATGAGGATTGCAGCGCATCCGGGGAAACGCGGCCCTGTCATCTCCACGGTACTTCCCTTGCTGACTTTGGCCCTATCGACTTCGTTCATTCCCTGGGGCGAAGCGAGAGCGGGCGTCGGTGAGGAAGACGCAATAGTGGAAATCGCGAAGCTTGGCGGCACGGTCATCGTTGACGAAAGCGCTGCCGGTAAACCGGTAACCTCGGTCGATCTCGCGCAAAGCCGAGTCACCGACCCCGGGCTGGCAAACGTCAAAGGATTGCTCCAACTTCGCTCGTTGGACCTTGGGCAAACCAAAGTGTCCGACGCTGGGTTGAAGTTTCTCGAACGATTGGGCCAGCTCCGGTCGTTGCGACTGGCGACGACGCAGGTCAGTGACGCGGGGCTCCAGGATTTGAAACGACTGACCTCGTTGCGGTCCCTTGACCTGTCTGCAACTCGCGTGACTGACAGCGGACTGGGGCATCTCGAAGAACTGACCCAACTCGAGTCACTTAATCTGAGGGCAACCGGGGTGGGCGATGGCGGGCTAAAGCACCTCGAACGGTTGACGCGCCTCAAGTCGCTGTTTCTCGGGGGAACCAAGGTCTCCGACGCCGGGCTGAAACACCTGGCTCAATTGGTCGAGCTGCAATCGCTCGACGTGGGCGCAACCGCTGTTTCAAACACAGGGCTGCAGCGCATCAAGAAGTTCGGTAAGCTCAAGTCGCTCGACATTGGGGGGACCAGGGTGACCGAGGCTGGGCTTGAGGCCGTCGAGGCGTTGACTCAACTCGAGTCGCTGAACCTGACGGCCGCTCACGTAGGCGACCGCGCGATGGTTCACCTTAAGGGCCTGCGGAACCTCCAGTCGCTGTTTTTGGTGGTAACGCAGGTGGGCGATGCCGGGCTGGGCCATCTCAGGGGACTTACGCACCTGCAATCGCTGCATCTCGATTGGACTCGCGTCACTGATGCCGGCTTGGCCAACATTCAAGGCATGGCTGGGCTTCGGTCGCTCGGACTTTCGACGAATAGAATTAGCGATGCCGGGGTGGAAAATCTGAGAGGGTTGACTAAACTGGAGTCGCTTGACCTCGGGACAACGCGGGTGACGGACATCGCCGTAGAGCGTCTTAAAGCATTAACAGCGCTCCGCTCGCTCGATCTTGGGGGAAATAAGATTACGGACGCCGCGGCCGTGAGTCTCGACGGGTTTACCTTGCTCCAATCCTTGAAGTTAGACGCAACCGGCTTGACCGACGCCGGGCTCGCAGGGCTTAAAGGGTTGGCTAAACTTCAATCTTTGGATATAGCGGCGACCGACGTGACGGACATGGGGCTGCGGCACCTACGCGCATTGAGGGAGCTCCAACACCGGAACCTGTCGGGGAACGACGTAACCGACACAGGTTTAGAGCATTTAAGAGGGTTCACTAAACTGGAGTCGCTTAACATCGGCTTCACGCGGGTTACCGACGTGGGGCTGGCGAAGCTGAAAGGGTTGGCAAGACTTAAGCGATTGGAGATCTGGGAAACCAGCGTGACGGACGTGGGGATCAAGAACCTTCAGACCGCTTTGCCGAACTGCATCGTTCGGCGCTGGCACGGGGGCAAAGGCGGTGAAGCGCAGCGAGGCAACCGTTGAAAACAGGGATTAGTTTGGAACTTGACCCCTGGGCCGTGAGTGATATCATGGGTAATGACGTACGCGCCTGCGCAAGGGAGTTCGCGGTAGCATGTCATGTTCGGATTGACGTGGGATCGATGGGGAGTTCTTTGGTAACGAACCGGTGCAATGCGGAGACGAGCCGGGCCGTGATTGCGTGGAGGAGGTAATATAGTGGACATAATTGCAAATGCCTACAGTAGGTTCTGTACTGAGCGTTTTTCGCTCCCAGCAGAAGACGAGATTCTGCGTATCGAGAGTCGGATCGGCGTTCGTCTTCCCGACGATTACCGGTGGTTCCTGGCGAAGTTCAACGGGGGTATCTTCAACGAGCCTCGCATTTTACCACCGAGCAAGGACTGTCCGGTTGATCGCCTCACTGGCTTAAACGGGATTGGCGCAAATGACGCCATTGCCGAACTCGCGAGCAATGACGACCTCACACTCTTTGATGATAACGATCCGGTGCAAGTTCTGCCGGTTGGGTTCACAATGATGGGGGGGCTTATTCTATTGACAACGCACATTGAAGAGCGGGGCAGCATTCTTTTGAAAGTAGCGTATGGGGGATCATTCTATCTCTGTGGTGGAATTCGCGATTTCTTCGGGCTGTTGTCGGAGCCGCCACCGGATGAGTGACACTCCTTTCCTGGAACGTCTTAGTCCCGGTTTTTTGTCGCTGGCGGCCGACGGCATCGACGGTGTGTTGGTGGCATGCGGTGGCATGGGGGTCAGACTTTAACTGCTAACTGACCTTGATGCGCGGCACGGCGCCTGCTATCATGTTGGGATCATGGCACGACCTCCACGCATCGACTTTCCCGACGCCTTGTACCACGTCACCAGCCGCGGGAACGGCCGGCAGCAAATCTTTTGGACGAATGACGATCGGCAGCGGTTCCTCGGCCAACTCGCGGACGGCCTGTTTTCGGCGGGAGTCGTGCTCTACGCTTTCGCCCTTATAACGAATCACTCATAATACCAACCTTTCTTCGTGGCGTTCAAGGGCTCGCTTCTTTGTTCTTTGATACCTCGATCAGGCGGGGCGTTGGGGGCGCGTTGCCATCGCCCTCGCTGGCCCATGCTGGTCGGCCCGTGGGCGTGATTAGGGAAGGCACGCTGGCCCATGCTGGTCGGCCCGTGGGCGTGATTAGGGAAGGCAAAGGGGTCAGAGAAAGCGCCGATGAAAGCCGGCGAGGAGTAGCGAATGAAAGAGTCGCATAGAAAAGGAATAGCGAGCCGTTCTAACCTCGAGTCATGCGCCGGCGGTGGTAACATCGCGGGTGAAGCGTTGACAGGGGCACACGCAGGCCAGCCATTGAGCTCCGAAATCAGTCTTTCGGCGTGCCGACCTTGTTCTGACAGGGGGAAGGCAACATCATGAACGACGCCAATCGCAAGCCGCTCATGGACGTCGCGGAGTCGAAGACCCTGTGCATGCGTGGAAACTCTTTGCACGGAAATCGGGAGACCCTGAAAACTCCCTCGCCGCAAGGTGTGGGACGGTCCGAGAAGGCATTGCCGTACGGCGGACATGCACGTTTCCAGGGAGTCGGACGGTCCCATAGTACCGAGGAAGCGGGCGAACAAGGCCGGCCCGAAGGCGGCTGCGGAGTCCGTGGAGGAAAGGGGACCGACCAAGAGGAACGCCAAACGAACCTTACTTGCGCCGGACACAGAGCCGGGGAAGTGTGGCATCGGATCGTAAGGCATACGAGCGTGGCAAGGTGGAGATCCCGCTGGGGCCACGATCGTCACCACTTGAGGTAAGAGCCGTATGAGGTAGTTCTTCACGTACGGATCCGCGCGGGGGCCGCCCGCAAGGGCGGTCCCTACCGCGACACGATTTTACAAATCGTTCTGACCCGTTTTGCGGTTTGACCCGTTTTGCGGTTCGTTTTGCGGTTCGTTTTGCGGTTGTTTTGCGGTTCCGTTTTGCGGTTCGTTTCGGAAGGCAAAGGGGTCAGAACGATTTTACAAATCGTTCTGACCCGTTTTGCCCGCTGACCCGTTTTGCCCGCTGACCCGTTTTGCCCGCGTTTTGCCCGTTTTGCCCGCCGTTTTGCCCGCGTTTTGCCCGCCTGACCCGTTTTGCCCGCCGTTTTGCCCGCGTTTTGCCCGTTTTGCCGGCGCGTTTTGCCGGCGTTTTGCCGGCGTTTTGCCGGCGGAAGGCAAAGGGGTCAGAACGATTTTACAAATCGTTCTGACCCGTTTTGCGGTTCGTTTTGCGGTTCGTTTTGCGGTTCGTTTTGCGGTTCGTTTTGCGGTTCGTTTTGCGGTTTGACCCGTTTTGCGGTTCAGCGACCGTTTGGGTAACACGTGCGACTGTAGGGAACGGACTCCGTGCCGTTCCGTTAGGCTGGAACGGCACGGTGTCCGTTCCCTACAGGCCGCCAGACGTGGCATGGGGGTCAGACTTTAACTGCTAACTGACCTTGATGCGCGGCACGGCGCCTGCTATCATGTTGGGATCATGGCACGACCTCCACGCATCGACTTTCCCGACGCCTTGTACCACGTCACCAGCCGCGGGAACGGCCGGCAGCAAATCTTTTGGACGAATGACGATCGGCAGCGGTTCCTCGGCCAACTCGCGGACGGCCTGTTTTCGGCGGGAGTCGTGCTCTACGCTTTCGCCCTTATAACGAATCACTCATAATACCAACCTTTCTTCGTGGCGTTCAAGGGCTCGCTTCTTTGTTCTTTGATACCTCGATCAGGCGGGGCGTTGGGGGCGCGTTGCCATCGCCCTCGCTGGCCCATGCTGGTCGGCCCGTGGGCGTGATTAGAGCCACAGGCACCGGCGACAAGCCGGCGCGGGGGTGCTGCCGCAACCGTTCCAGGCGCTGGAGCTCGGCGGCATCCGCCCAGTATAGCCAATAGCGCCACATTGCCCACGGTGATAACGTGCCTGCAGCCATCCTCGCCGTCTCCACGTATTCAAGGTTGTAGCCGGAACGTCCAGACGTTGCGAGAGTTCGCCCACGCGCCAGTGGTCCTTCGTCGGACAAGCCGCGTCCTGGTTGGGCGGCGTTGGAGTCGCTCCAGGCCCCGCTCGTCGCGCTCGTCGCCACGCGAAACTCACCATCGCTTCGCTGAAGGGACCGCCGTGCGGTCCGTGAAAGCCTTCGGCGTTTAATCGTCGCGCAAGCTCCGCGTGTGGCAGCCCTTGATGCTTCAACTCGGTGAGGCGCGCGAACACGCGCTGGCCGTCGTGTAGCCTTTGGTAAGACGAGACCGCACGGCGGATGTCGTGGCGACTCTCGAAGCCGCCCGTCCAGTGAATCGTGATCTCGACGAGTTCGCTTCCATCAACTAATGTGACCGTCACCTTTTCTATTAACTGTCGCGCGATCGCCAGGCGGTCGGACGGCTTCGTCGCTTCGGGCAGAAAACGGGGCAGAAAACGGGTCAGAACTATTTCCTCTTGACGGGGATCGATTCTCGGGCTAGGATCTGCGGATATTGTTAGAGACATACCCTCAATTTAGGATTTCCGCATGCCGCGCCCTTGCGCCCCATCGCCGATGGACTGATCTACCACGTCATCAACCGCGGCAACAACCGCCAAACGGTCTTCAGCAGGGGGAACAAAGGGGACATCACTGATACTTTCGGTACTTTCGATGCTGTCGGATGCTGTCGGGGAGACGGCTAAGGTGCCGCCCGGAAGTACAATGCAGTCGGCGGGCAACTGCGAAGTGCGCAACCCATGGAAACGCGGTGCACGCCGAAGCGCCGCGGTGCGCGCCGAAGCCCACCTCACCTGGGGAGTACATCATCAGCACGGGGGGATGTCGTGGAATATTAATGCCTCCGCCGGGGACATGAGCGAAAGCAACGTGGCCAGCGGCACGAGCGACTATTCCGACACGATGACCCTGGCCGGCGGCGTTTGGACGGACGATCCGAGTTTGTCGGCGTCCACGACCAGCCAAAGCGGCTACACTTCGGCCAACACGAGCTCCAATTCGTACGACGAGCCGGGCTCGAGGGACAATGGCGGCTATTCGTCCGGGAACGTCACCAGCAACGCGATCGTGACGACGACGAGCAACTACAATTACGGATCGAACCAGTGGGACTCGACGACGGCCTTGAGCGGCAGCGGCCAGGCGAACTGGACCGGCGGCGCGTACTACAATTACGTCCATACCCCCAGCGAGGACACCTGGTCTCAGCAGGAGACCAACTCTTCGTGGTCGCCGCTGGGGAGCGGCACGGCGGTTTCGGAGACCGTGAGCAGCACGTACGCCGGGTACCCGGCGCCGGACCCCGCCTACAGCAGCAGCAGCGCCCAATACTCCCTAGCCGACTTCAGCCAGACCGGCGGTTTGTGGGTTTCTGGGTACCCGTTCGAGTTGCCGACGCTGGGGACTTCCAGCGGGCTGACGACGGGCGGGACGGGTTTTCCCGGGAGCGGGCAGACCTTGGGTTCGATTCCGGCCGTTCCCGCGATCGCCTCGAACTTCGGCACGCCCACGCTGCCGGGGGGAGCGGGCGTCAGTTCGCTGCTCTCGGCCACGCCGGACTCGCTGGCGGGTCTGGTGCCGTCGCCGGTCTTGGTGGGCGCGGAGTGGGGGATGGGCTTCACGCCGCAGACCGCGCCGCAGACGCTTTTCGCCGCGGGCAACACGGCCGGCGCTGCGGGGACGTCGGAGACGATGGTGGGGGCTGGCGGCGTCTTCGGCTGGAACAACGTGGCCGTCGTCGTGCCCGTCACGCGAGCGGGAGTGGTGGTGAATTACGGGTTCACCGGGGTTTCGGCGGGGGCCAATGCGCCGGCGACGGGAAGCATCAATTCGTCGGACCCCGCGGTCGACCCGCTCGTCAACGATATTCTTCCGGCCACGAGTTCCGGAATCCAGGGCGGTGTCCAAATGGACGACCTTGTCTATCGGGGTGGCGGCGTTTCGTTCGACGACCTTGTCTATCGTGGTGGCGGGGCTTCGATCGAGCTCGTTGGCAGTGTTCCGTCGCCAAACGCGGCGCTTTCCGACGACCCTCGCGAGCGGCTCAAGCAGTCAATCGACAAGCTGTTGGATGGGCGGGTTCGATCATGGAACGCCCAGCAAAAGGCACAGTTCTTCAAGGGAGTTGGCGATGGCTTTGTCGGTGGGCTAAAGAGTATCTTAGACCTTGTGCCATCCATTCTGCAGATGAATGCCGCAGTGGGAGACGCGCTTGTCGAGATTGCAGGCGCGCCGAATAAAGAAAATAAAGAAAGGTGCCACTCACCAAATATGGGAATACTAGGCAACATGAACGGCGTGCAAGGGAGCAGGGGGGGACGTGACGTTGGTCATGACGGGGAGTTCGCCCGCGGCGGAGGGACTGCCTCGCGGGACCACCGGAAGGCACGCGGCGGAGGGACTGCCTCGCGGGACCACCGGAAGGCAAAGGGGAAGGCACGCGGGACCACCGGAAGGCAAAGGGGAAGGCACGCGGGACCACCGGAAGGCAAAGGGGAAGGCAAAGGGGTCAGAACGATTTTACAAATCGTTCTGACCCGTTTTGCGGTTCGTTTTGCGGTTCGTTTTGCGGTTCGTTTTGCGGTTCGTTTTGCGGTTAACCGCTAACTGGTTTGCAGTTAGCCGTTAAAGTCTGACCCCGATGCTCGACCAAGTCTGACCCCGATGCTCGACCCCATCAGTCCCATCTCTCCCGAACGAAAACGGGATACAAAACCAAGACACCGCAGTTTGACTTCAAGAAATCCTCTGCGCCTAACCATGCTCACTTTCGTAGATATATATAGTGGGAGAGATATTGCCGCCAGCAAGAACTTCTCCACCCGGCAAAAAACGAGAAGGCGCGATTACGTGTCCAGTACCAGAAACGGTTGCGGATGCCGCGGGTACGACAGCCGCGCCGTGTCCGGAAACGCAAGTGCTTACAAACAAAGCACTTGCGCGACTTGTTGCCGGACACCGTCCGGGAACGTTGCCGGACAAAGCACCGCGAAAACGCCGGGGCCGTTGTCGTAAGTCGTTTACACAACATGACTTGCGATCGCATCGCAGACGCGTTTCCAGGCTGTCCGTCCGCCAGCGTTGCCGGACAAACCAATGCACAGGAGGGGTTTTCGCGGACTTTCAGCGGCAAGGGGCGCTGCGTCCGCACGATCACCCGGCATGAATGCCGGGCCGATTACCGGGTGAAGCCGAAAACGGGTGTAAACGCCCGTCCGTCCAGCGGAACAAGAACGCCGCACGAAGCACATGCTCTTGCCTTCAGTCGGTGCTGGAAACGACCAGCGGCGCACACGCAACCCGTCATCAGAGGGAGATTTTTCGCGCCTTTTTGCCGTTCAAATCTCCGGCAATCCGCTCTTTTCGCCGGATTGCTCTAAGGTCGTGGCAGGCAACGCCTTGCGACGCCGATGGCGCTGCGTCGAGGCCCTCCCGGAGCGATCTCCACTTTATAAAATCGCCGTCTAATTCGTACTAATCCATAACTACGAAGCAGAAAAGGAGAGGCCAATCCCTCAACCCTCAACCCTCAACCCTCAACCCTCAACCCTCAACCCTCAACCCTCATCCCTCAACCAACAGGCAATCATGAGAGAACCCAATTCACGTTTGGCCCAGGCCCGCGAGCGGAAGGAGGCCTTCCTCCCGGAGATCGCCCGGCTCTCCCTGCAGGGCCATACCAGCCGGGAGGTCGCCGAAAAGGTCGGCGTGCCCAAGACAACCGTCCTCCGCTGGCGGAATTCGCTGCGGCGGGAGTGCGCCTCGCGATCCGTCAAGGAGACCATGGAAATGATCGACAAACTGAACGAGCGCTACGACACGATCTACCGCAAGGCGCTGGAGGGCCTGGACCGCTCGCAGGCCGACGAGGAAATACGCACGGTCACCGACTGCCCCGGCGACGATTCGAAAAACAAACGGTCCCTCCGCACCAAGACCCGGGCCGGCAACCCCGCCTGGCTGACCCGCGCCCAGGCCGCCCTGGATGCGACCGCCAAGCTGCTGAAGGAGATGGGAATGCCGCCCGAGGCGGATAGCGGGGAGGAAGAAGGTCCGATTCAAGGGGAGGAGTTGACCGAAGATGATCTTGCTCAGATGTCAATTGACGAGGTGCGAGAAGTGGTTGCCCAGGGCAGAGCGGCACTTGGAGGCGATGGAACAGGCGCAGACGAGCCTGCTGGCGTTCACGATGTACACCAAGCCGGGCTACCGGGCGAGGTGGCACCACAAGCTGCTGGCGGAGAGGCTCGACCGGGTGGCGGCGGGCCTTTGCCCGCGGCTGATGATCTTCCTGCCCCCGCAACACGGCAAGAGCGAGCTGGTGAGCCGCCGCTTCCCGGCGTTCGTCCTGGGGCGGAACCCGGAACTGCGGCTGATCGGCAGCTCGCACACCAACGACCTGGCGACCAGCATGAACCGGGACGTGCAGCGGATAATGTGCGACAACGCCTACCGGAACCTGTTCCCCGATTGCCGGCTAAGCGACCGCGGGGTCCGCACGGGGTCCCGGGTGGAGGCCCGCCGCACGCTCAACCTGTTCAAGGACAAACTGCTTTACGTCGACGCGATTTTGGACCACATCGCGTTGGACCAACTCGTCCGCAAGACGCTGCTGTTCTGCGAGCAGAAAAAGCCTGATTTCGTGGGCATTGAGGCCGAGCAGTTCCAGGAGACGAAGGGTGAGGGATGAAGGATGAGGGATGAGGGATGAAGGATGAGAAATGACCTCGATTTTGGACCACACCGTGTTGGACCACGAAGAAGGCGTCCAGCCGATGTAAGTGCTGCATGCAAAAGCGCTTACGAATATTTTTCCGGACCACGAAGATCGTCCGGTTTAGCGGCTCCCTTATTAGCAGTTCATTAAATTCGGCAACTCTTGAGGCCCGCACAGCGTCATTTCCGGCCCCGACTTGCCGAAAATACCGAATTTGCCTGCCATGCCTGGTTTTACTGATTTTGACGATGCGATAGACTTACTCATGCCGTGTACGTTCTTAATAATCTACCTGTAGCGATTATGCCGAGAATAGGGAATAACCGGAGGATGCGGAAATTGGCGGTTTTTCGGAGATTGACATGAGGCGTATATTGTGGGGGCTGGTTCTGCTGCTCTCTGCGGCCGGTTGTGCCGTGGATGACCAGCGGCAGGCACAAACGCCGATATCGATGTCCGGGCAGCCGGAGCCGGCGGCTTCCGCGGCCACGATCCAACCAGTTGCCCAAATCTCGAGCGCGGGCGCGACGATTCCGAAAGCGGATGACCATCGGCCGACACAAACGCCGGCACCGACGGTCGGGCCGCCGGGGCCGGCCGCTCCTTCGGCCACGATCCAACAAGTCACCTATGTTTCGAGCGAGGGCGCGACGATTCCGGAACCGGTTGTCGCGCCAGCGCCCGTGCCGCCCGTCGAGAAGGCGCCGGCGGCCGAGGCCGGGGGGCGGACTAAGGTCGGCTCTGCTCCAGAGCCAATTCCGACGCCGGCAGAAACCCCGGCTGCGGCCTCCTCGCTGACACTGGAACAGGCGATGGCCGAGACGCTGCAATCCGATGCGAAGCTTCGCGGCGCCATGGAGACCATCCGCCAGGCCCAAGGCGACTTCGTCACGAGCTCCTTGCTGCCGAACCCGACCGTGCAAATCAACGGAGTGTTCCTGCCCTTGCGGACGTTGACTTCGACAAGCCCTGGCGGACCGCCGGAACTGGACGTCATCGCCACGTACCCGATCGATTGGTACCTCTTCGGCAAGCGCGCGGCCGCGATGGCCAACGCGCAGCTCGGCGTGGCCGTGTCCAATGCCGACTACTGCGACCAGGTACGGCAGCGGTTGGCGAACACGGCCAGCGCGTTCTACGACGTGCTTGAAGCCCAGGCGATGGTGAAACTTGCCGAGGAAGACCTCGTCAGCCTGGAGCGAGTCGAGGGCATAACACTGGCCGGCGTCAAGTTCGGCGGTTCGGGAACGATCGAGGCGGAGCGAATCCGGCTTTCCGTGCTCGATGCCCAGCGCGAGGTCTGTTGTCGCGAGACGAAGTTGACGACGGCCAAGGCCCAATTGCGGGCCGCGATCGGCCGGGCCCGGCAGGCGCCGCAACCGGAGGCCGCTGGCGGTCTTGACCTCCCCAAGCCGGCGACGCCGATATCGCTGGGCGAGGCGATTGCCGTCGCCGAGCAGAACCGGCCGGACATCATCTCCTTGAGGCGGCAAATCGCCAAGGCCCGCAGCGGCATCGAAGTCGAGCAAACGAAGGCCCGCCCCACCGTGTCGCCTTCCTTGGGTTACCAGTATCAATACCAGGACTGCATCGGCGTGGCCGACGCCAACTCGTACACCGCACAGATCAATGTGTCCGTGCCGATTTTCGATCGCAATCAGGGCAATATCGCCAAAGCGCAATCGGTGCTGGCCCAGTCGTGCTTCAACTTGCAGGCCCAACTCGTGCAAGCCGAGGCCGACATCGAGCAGGCGGTGGCGGAGTTCCAGAGTGCCGAGGAGGACGCTCTCTTGATCGGTCCCCAACAGCTTGCCGCGGCGCGGAGCGTTCGCGATCGGACCGAAGCCGCATACAAGCTGGGCGGCAAGACGCTGTTGGACGTGCTCGACGCCCAGCGCGCTTATCGCGACACGAATCGAAATTACATCTTGGGCCAATCCGCCTACTGGCACGCCCTGCATAAGCTGAACGCCGCAGTCGGGCAGCAAGTGTTAAAATGAACCCCCCCGTAGATTGAGCCTGGTGGGCTGGCGCTTGCTACGCAAGCTGGTCCCACCCTACAATTACCGGCGTTCCGGACCTTAACCCGCAAGGGTCGCCGATATCGCTTCCCATGAACGAACCCCAAACTCCTCCCGCGGGTGTACCCGCCAAAGAAACACCGGTCGCCAAGCCCGCCGCGTCCCGGCCTGCCGGGTCGCGGCTCTTATCGGCATTGCAACTTCCCTTGGCGATTCTCATCACGGTCGCCGTGCTGGCCTATCTCCTTTGGCCGGAGGGCCGGGTGGCGGAGAAGTCGGAGAATACCGCTCCGGAAGTTGAGATCGTGAAGCTCATCGGGCAGCACTGCCTGGCGATCACCGCCGGCACCCCGCTGGAAAAGAAGTTGCAGGTCACGCCGGTCGTTCAGCAAGAGACCAAGGCGCCCAAGCTGAAGGTCGTTGGCGCGGTCGTTGCCCGCGTGCCCCCACCGCCTGTCCCGAAGGGAGAAGGGAAAGAGTCGCCCGCACCGCTGAACCCTCTCCGAAAAGCAGAGGTGACCGTGGCGGAAGGGCGCTGGGATTTCAACACGCCCGACCTGGCGTCGGCCTACGCCGACTGGCTCAAGGCCCGGGCCGACGTCCCCTTCTACGAGAAGCAACTCGAAGACATCCGGAAACTTGCGGAGGAAACCTTGAAGGCCAAGAAGGATGTCCGCGATCGTCTGGAGAAACTGGTGAAGGCCGGCACCGATCCGGAAAAAGACCTGGCGGCAGCCAAGGCCGACTATCTTCAGGCCACGGCGCAGAGCCAGAAAGACGAACATGAAGCCCTGACCAACGTGAACAACGCCAAACGCACCCTGGCGACACTGGAACGGCAACTGTTCCAGGCCGGGATGGATCCGGACTTGCTTGCCAATCCCACCCCGAGCACGGCCATTGTCGCCGCCGAAGTTCCCGAGGGCCGCATCGGACTGGTGGAAAAGGGCGAGACCTGCACCGCGCAGATTCTCGGCCTTTCCGGGCGTTTCGATCTCCGGCACCGTCCGCAGTCTTGCGCCCACGATCTCCAAAGAGCGTCGCACGCTCCGCGTCTTCTTTCAGCTCAGCGAGCCCCAGGGACGCCTGAAGCCGGGCATGTTCGCCGAAATCAGCTTGGGCACCGATCTCCGCAATACCCTCCGCATTCCGGCCGACGGCGTGCTGCACGTCGGCCAATCCGACTATGTGCTCGTGCAGACCGGGGCACCCGGCGGGGCACCCAGTACTCTGGGTCGGGGTTGCGGTGATTGGAAGGTCACGAAGATCGTAACGGGCGAACAATACGGCAGCCGGATCGAAGTCCTCGAAGGTCTGCAAGCGGGCGATCGGGTCATCGGGGCGGGGGCCATTTTGTTGAAGCCTTATGTCGTCCAGGACGTGCAGGCGACGGCCGATGCCGATGCCGCCGCGCAAGACGGAACCAGGGAGACGGCGAAAGGACGCGGAGACACGGAGACGCGGGGACGCGGGGACACGGAGACACCGCTCATCCCTCATCCCTCATCTCTCATCCCAGCAGCAGGCGATGGCGGGGGACCTTCCCAGTCGCCCCCCACCGGGAGCGCCGGCCGATGATTCCCACCCTGATCCGCCTGGCATTGAGTCAACGCTGGCTCGTCCTGATGTTGGCCGGCGGGCTCGTGGCGCTGGGCGTGTGGGCCTTCCAGCACCAGCAGATCGACGCCTACCCCGACATCTCCGGCCAGATGGTCCAGGTCATCACCACCTATCCCGGCCGCGCCCCGGAGGAGGTGGAACGGCAGGTGACGATCCCCATCGAAATCGCCATGCGCAGCGTCCCGCGCGTGGACAAGATCCGCTCGCGGACGATCTTCGGGCTGTCGATCGTGGAGGTGCTCTTCGAGGAGGGCGCGGAGAACTACTGGGTCCGGCAGCGCGTCCAGGAGAAGCTCGACGAGGCCACCCTGCCCGACGGCGTGAAGCCCGACCTCGGCGCGCTGGCCACGGCCTACGGCGAAATCTACCGCTACGAGCTGGTCTCCGACGGCACGCACGACCTGATGGAACTGCGCACGCTTGCAAGGACTGGGTGGTCACTCCGCGGCTGCTCCGCTGCGCGGGCGTCGCCGACGTGGAGAATTTCGGCGGCTACGCTGAAGCAGTACACGGTGACGTTCAATCCCGGCCCAGCTTCGGACGCTACGATCTCTCGCTGAGCGACGTGATCGACGCCATCAAGAGCAACAACGCCAGCGCCGGCGGCAGCGTCGTGCACGCGGGGCAGCATGTCGTTCGTGATCCGCGGCAAGGGCTCCGTGCAGGACACGGCGGAGATCGGCGCGATCTTCATCAAGTCGATCGACGGCACGCCCGTATACCTGCGCGACATCGCCACGGTGGGACTGGATTATCCGCCGCCCACGGGCATTTTCAGCAAGGACCGCCCCGACGAATCGATCGAGGGCATCGTGCTCATGCGCCGCGGCGAAAACCCCTCGGAGGTGCTCGGCCGGGTCCAGGAGGCCGTCAAGGAACTCAACGACCAAGGCCAAGATCCTGCCCGAGGGCGTGCGGGTCGACACGTTCTACGACCGCACGTTCCTCGTGCAGAACACGCTGCACACCGTGGGGCACAGCGTGATGCTGGGCATTACCCTGGTCGTGCTGGTGCTGCTGCTCTTCCTGGGGCGGCCCTCGATGGCGGCCCTGGTGGCGCTGACCATCCCCTTCGCCCTGATGGTGGCCTTGCTGCTGATGTACGTCACGGGGATCCCCATCGGCCTGCTCTCGGTGGGGGCGATCGACTTCGGCATCATCGTCGACGGCGCGGTGATCATGGCCGAGAACATCGCCCACCGCCTGGGCGCGGCGCGCCCGCGAGCGACTCGCCAGAACGTCAACAAGATGGTGCTGGCCGCCGCCCTGGAAGTCGAGCGGCCCGTGTTCTTCTCGGTGCTGATGATCATCGGGGCCTACCTGCCGCTGCTTTCGCTGACGAGCATCGAGGGGCTGCTCTTCCGGCCCATGGCCCTGACGCTGGTCTTCGCCTTGGTGGGCGCGTTGTTCTTCGCCCTCTTCGTGGTGCCGGTGCTGGCCACGTTCCTTTTCCGTCACGGCTACCAGGAATGGGAGAACCCGCTCTTGCGCTGGTTCCGGCCCGTCTATGCGGCCAGTCCTCCGCAGGCTGCTGCACGTCCGCTGGCTGGTGGTGGTGGCCGTGGCCGGCCTGCTGGCGGTCGTCTTCGTGCGGGTCTTGCCGCGGCTGGGCACCGAGTTTCTCCCCTACATGGACGAAGGGGTGATCTGGATCCGGGCCAATTTTCCCGAGGGAACCTCCATCGAACAGACCACTCGCTTCGGCAAGAGCATCCGGCAGATCATTCTCGAGTTTCCCGAGATTGCAATTCGCCACCGTGCAGTCGGGCCGCAACGACAGCGGCACCGATCCCTTCCCGCCCAGCCGCATGGAGATGATGGTCGGTCGCCGAAGCCGCGCGAGGACTGGCCGCGCTTCCACCGACCAAGCACGAATTGGTCGACGCGCTGGGCAGGCGGCTCCGCGAGGAGTTTCCCACCACGCGCTTCAACTTCACCCAGCCCATCATCGACAGCGTCACCGAAGACACCAACGGCACCTCGGCCAACCTGGCCGTGGAGTTCTCCGGCCCGGATTCCGACGTGCTCCTGGGGCTGGCCCGGCAAGACCGTCGATCTGCTCCGCCAGGTGCCGCGGCGCGCTGGACGTGAGCATCGAGCAGGAAGGGCCGCAGCCGCAATTGGTGATCGCAGCCCGACCGGGCCCTCTGCACCGCTACAACGTCCGCATCGACGACGTCAACCGCCTGATCAACACGGCCCTGGGCGGCGAACCGGTCGGCGACGCTGTACGAAGGCGACCGGCGATTCGACATCGTCGCCAAGCTCGACCGCAGCGTCGTGACTTCGCCCCAGGCCATCGGCCGCTTGCCGGTCCACACCGCCGACGGCATTCCCGTGCCGCTGGCCCAGGTGGCCAAGATCGAGATCGTCGACGGGCAGACGATCATCGCCCGCGAAAACGGCGTCCGCCGCATGACCGTGCGCTGCGACATCACCGGCCGCGACCAGGGCGGCTTCGTGGCGGAAGCCCAGCGAGCGCTTCGACGAGACGATCGCAAGACCGTTCCCGACCGGCTATCACGTCGAGTGGCTGGGGATGTTCGAGAACCTGGCCCGGGCCCGGCAAGCATTTCCTGGTGCTGATCCCGATCACCATCGGCCTGATCTTCGTGACTGCTGTGGGTGACCTTCCATTCGCACGCGGGCGGCCGTTGTGGTGCTGCTTGGCGGTGCCCTTCGCCTGCATCGGCGGCGTGCTGGCCCTCTACGTCCGCGGCATGCACCTGAACATGTCCAGCGCCGTGGGCTTCACCGCGCTGTTCGGCGTGGCGATCATGGACGGCGTGCTCATGGTCCGCTGGATCTCGACGCTCCGCGGGCAAGGCATGGGCCTGGAAGATGCGATCGTGGCAGGGGCGCTAGGAACGCCTGCGGCCGATCCTCATGACCTCGATCGTGGCCATCTTCGGCCTGCTTGCCGGCCTCGCTGGCCACCGGCCTGGGCTCCGACGTGCAGCGGCCGCTGGCCACGGTGATCGTCTGGGGGCTGTTCAGCTCGACGACCCTCACGCTCTTCGTCGTGCCCGTCTTCTACCGCATCCTGGTCCCCGCCCTGCCCACGACCGAGGCCCCGGCGGCCACGTCGGAAGCCGAGGCGCGATCTCTGGTCGAGCCCTTGCCCGACGTGACCACGACGGAGATCGTGGGCCTGCTGGAATATCTTCACGCCCGCGGCGGCCAGCAGGACGTGTTCCATATTTGCGACGAGACGAACCGCGAATTCGCCCGCGTGATCGCCGTCGTGAAGGCCGCCGAGATGCTGGGCTTCATCGAGACGCCGGGGCAACTGGTCGTGCTCGAGCCCAAGGGCAAGCAGCTTTGTCGAGGCTGCGCCGGAGCAGCGCAAGGTGCTGTGGCGCGAGCAATTGCTCACGCTGCGGCTTTTCCGCGACGTGTACGAATTGATCCAGTCCCACCCCGAGCATGTGATCGACCGCGATTTCATCCTGGAGACGATCGTCACGCGGATGCCCTACGAGAACTACGAGACGGATGTTCAACACGTTCATCCGCTGGGCGCGATTCGGCGATCTGTTCGCCTATGACGAAACGGTGCAGCGGATTACGCTCGGTCCGCAGGGGCAGAGGGAGTAGATTTGGTCAGATTCCGGTTTTTTCTAGGCGTTGGCATGGACTGCCTCAAGTCCCTGGCACTGTTGGACCTCAACGCTGACGTGGACGAGTTCCTCGTGCTCGCGGAACAGCTCTCGATAGGCCTGCGCAGACTTGGGCTCGTGCGCGACGATGGAAACGATGGCCGCGAACTTGCCGGCGCTGACCTGCCATATATGGAGGTCAGTGACGAGCGAGTCGCCGTCGCTCTCCACGGCGCGGCGGATCTCATGCGGCAAGTCGCATGACTCCGGCGTGCGGTCCAACAGAATGCCGCTCGTGTCGCGGAGCAGGCTGTAGGCCCACGAGAAGACAACGCCACTGCCGACGAGTCCGACTACCGGATCGAGCCAAGACCAACCGAACAGCTTGCCGCCGAGCAAGGCGAAGATCGCCGCCAGCGTCGTCAGCGCGTCGGCGAGGACGTGGAGGTAAGCCGCTCGGAGGTTCAAGTCATCGTGGTGATCGTGAGCGTGATGGCCGTGCCCATGCTCGTGGTGGTGGTGATGGCCGACATCGAGCAGCAAGGCACAAACCAGGTTCACCAGCAGTGCAACCGTAGCCACGCCGATCGCTTCGTTGAAATGAATCGGCAACGGATCAAAGAAGCGATAGACCGACTCGCCCGCCATGAGGAACGCCACCACGGAAAGCACGACCGCGCTGGCAAAACCCCCCAAGGCGCCCATTTTGCCGGTGCCGAAACTGTAATGCGGGTCGGCAGCGTTACGGCGGGTGAAGTGATAAGCGATGGCGGTAATGAGGAAAGCGGAGACATGCGTGCCCATGTGCCATCCGTCGGCGAGCACAGCCATCGAATGAAAGACGATGCCGCCGACAACCTCCACAACCATCATCGTGGCGGTGATGCCGATCACCACTCGCGTGCGGCGCTCGGCGAGGGAAAAATCGTGAGCGTATTGGTGCGCATGATGCCAGCGGTCAGGATGGGTGTGGTGCATTGGAAGCAAGAACGGACGGAACGGGAAGCTGCGAAAACGCCGGTCATGGCATGAACACGATTTCCCTCTGTAGTAGCATAGGCGCGTCGGCGCCCCAGGGCAAGTAGCTGCGGCGGGGCCATGCCAGCCCGGATTATTCACGGCCGCATTAAAGCCCGACGCACAAGCGAGGTCCACGCACGACGTTAACCTCGCTGCGCCGCAAGCGGGTGCCCCGCCGGGCTTCAATTCAACGCTCCGTTTCGGATTACGCGGGGCGCGTGAATAATCCCGGCCAAACCCCTACAACAGGAGAAACGTAACCCCACCGTTGTCAACGGCGAGCACGAAGCCATGCCTTCCCAAACACAACCTGCCAGTTCCCTCCTTGCCGCGCGTCCGCTACCGCGTTTGCCCCAGGGCAAAAATATCGTCGCTCTGCATCAGTCCCGCCAGATCGGCAACCGCCTGCCACTGGTCGCCGAGAAGCTGGATGTAGGTGGAAATCGTGCTGGCCAGCGTCTGCTGCGAAGTGACCACGTCGTTGAAATCGGCGTCGGGATCGACCTGGTAACGCTGGTAGGCCCCGCGATAGGCCCGCACCTGGTCGACGAGAATACTGTTGTGATACTGCTGGGCCGTTTGCCGGTTCGTCTCGTAACGGGCGAAGGTATCGGCCAGGGTGGTGAACAGATCGTTGCGGGCGCGTTCGTATTCGCTGCAGGCCCGAACCAGCGCCGCTTCGGCCGCGATGATGTTGCCGTGGTTGTTGTCGAAGATGGGAAGCGGAACGCCGACCTGCAAGCTGACCACCGTGCCGTAGGGCGGTGTCGTGTAGTCTTTTTCGATGACGGTATTGGTGTCGATGTTCGGACAAATTGGCGTGACCTGCGCCAAGCGGAGTTGATATTGTGCCCGCGCGACGGCGTTCTGCGCCGTGACCAAGTCCGTGTGCGTCCGCAAGATTTGGTCGCGGGCCGCATCATAGTCGACCAGCGGCACGGGACCATCGATGCGCCCGGCCAAGGGGGTCGGGGCCATGTCCGGAGAATTGAGCGTAACGGCCAGCTTCCGCCAAGCCGCTACGTATTGCTGGTTCGATTGGATCAATTGCGCCTGGGCCTGCACGGCGAGCACGCGGAGTTGCAGCGGCTCGTAGGCGGCCGCCTGGCCGGCGGCGACCCGTTTGGCCTGCAGGCGATAGACGCGGTCGGCAAACTGCGTCAGCGCGTTATTCACCTTGATCCGCTCCCGGGCGACGAGCACGCCGAGATAATTCGACCGCACTTGCGTGGCCAGATCGTAACGGGCCCGGTGCAAGGCCAGTTCCGCATTGTGGAGATCGACCTCCGCCGAGGCCTTGGCGAGCCGCAGTTTGCCGCCGGTAACGATCGTCTGACCGATGCCGCCGCCCTGGTAGCCGGCGGTCCGCCCCGTATTGATGTCGTCCGACTGATAGCCGACGTGCGGGTTGGGATAGGCGCCGGCCTGGATCATGTTGCCGCGGGCTGCTTCCACGTCGGACGCCGCCTGGCGAATGAGCGGATTGCGGGTCACCGCGAGCGACTGCAACTGGGCTAGCGTCAGCGGCGTTTGGCCGGGCGCAAGTGCCGGCTCGGGTACGGGAGTGATCACGTCCAGCTCGGTAAAGAGCGACTCGATCGCACTGCTTTGTTCGGCCGGCGTGGCCCCCGGGCGGACCGACGGCAGACGCAACGGCGGCGCCGAGCTGCCGGGGATCGCGCTGGGGATTTCCAGCGGCTGAACGATGCGCGGCGGCCGAGCCGCTGCCGGGGCATCGTAGGCCACTGTCCGACATTCGCCCGCCTGCTCGCGCATGTTGCCAATCCGGTTTGGCAAGGCATCCTGGTCCGGGCCGGAAACAGGACTTGTCGCCGGTTCTGGCATTGGCGCACGGATGGACTCGGGAATCGTCCCCGTGCCGTTCCCTCCGGCGGAAGGCGCGGGCGGCGGGGTGACGTCCATGGGGCAGCCGCCCAGCGATCGGACGCGACAGTCAACCTGGCACTGCGTGTCATACTGACAGCCGCCGATGCTCGCGCACAGCAGCGCGGCAATCGCCACGCGCCGTCCGCTGGTCGTCCTTTGCATGGTACGTCTCGCAAAACCTGGTATCGATTGAAACGAAAATTCCGGTCTTACGGGTTGTATCGGGCGTAGCAAACGTGAGGATTAGACGGGCGACGGTGGTAACGATTGTAACGATTGTAACGATCATAGCGGCGGTGAGTATTGAGGCCGAAAACGCCATTGGGGGGGTTTCCTCTTTTTCTCTTGTTTGTAAACTTCCGCCGGATGTTTGTGTAACCAAATATATAAGTTTGACTTGCCAAAGCTAGGATTTACGGCCGGGGCCCGCGTATTATCATTTCAGAACCCGTAACACTTGACGGCGGCCTTGTTTGTCGGCTATCCTTAATTGTTCCTGTTTGCCCAATCAGGAGTTGATTCGTGACTATTTCCGCCCGGCACTTCACAAAATATGCCCTGATCGTTGTTGTTCTGGCCGGTCTGGCCACGGCCGGCGTCGCTTTTGCCCCATGGTTGAGGCGGTACCTGGCGCGGCCGGCAGAGGCCGCCGACGCGTCCGACGCGGTCGCGCAGCTTGCCCCAGGAAAGGATGCGATCTGCCTGCCGGCCGAGTTGGCCACGAACCTCGGCATCCAGACCTGCAAGATCGAATACTCCTCGTCGCCGGTGATGCTGGAAATGTCGGGCACGCTGATGTTCGATGCCGATCGCCTCTCGCACGTGCATGCCCGCTTTCCGGGCGAGATCGTCGAGCTGGGGCCGGGCGATGGCCGTTCGCCGGCGGTGTCGTTCGGTCAACGGGTCCGCAAGGGGCAGTTGCTGGCGGTGATTTGGAGCCGCGACCTGGGCGAGAAGAAGAGCGATCTGATCGACGCCTTGTCGCAACTTCGCGTGGATGAAGAGAGCCTCGCGCGGATTGCCAGGGCCGCAGCCGAGGGTTCCGTTCCCGACCGCATCCTCCAAGATAACGAGCGAAAGGTCGAGGTCGACCGCATTGCCGTGTCGCGGGCGGTGCGGATCCTGCAAAGCTGGCGTATTCCTAAGGCGGAGATCGACGAAGTGCGGGCCGAGGCCGATCGGCTGGCCCGCGAGAATAAGTTGCCGCGCGAGAAGGCGGCCGACCGCGAGGAGATGGTCGCCCAATGGGCGAAGCTCGACGTGCTGGCGCCGCTGGACGGCACCGTGATCGAGCGCAACGTGGCCCTCGGCGACCTGGTCGACACGAACATCGACTTATTCAAGGTCGCCGATCTCTCCCGGCTGCGCGTGGTGGCCCATGCCTACGAGGAAGACCTGCCCTCGTTGGACGCCTTGAAAAACGACGGGGCACCCGGTCGGGTACCCAGTACTCTGGGTGGGGGTCGCGGATGGTCGGTGGGCATCGGGTCAGGCCCGGATGCGGCGACCCGGCCGGGACGCTTCGACCAGGTCGGTTGCATCATCGATCCCAATCAGCATACGGCGATGGTGATGGGCTGGGTCGACAACCCCGACGGCCGTTTGCGGGTGGGGCAGTTCGTCACCGTACGCCTGGCGGTTCCGCCGCCCAAGCCGGAGCTCGTGATTCCCGCGGCGGCGTTGTGCGAAGAGGGCGGCCGGACCACTGTGTTCCTGCAATCCCGAGGGCACGCACGAGTACGTTCGCCGGCAGGTCGTCGTCTCGCGGCGGAGCGGCGACAAGGTGTTCCTCCGCAGCCAGTTGACCGCGGAGGAGCGGCAGCGCGGTTTGGAGCCGCTCCAGGCCGGCCAGCTCGTGGTCACGTCGCGGATCGCGCAGTTGACGGCAAACTTGAACGGCTTGAAATCCGCGGGCCGGGTACCCGGACCCGGGTGGCGCGGCAGACAAACCCGCGGCAGACTAGCCGAGATCCCCAGCCGCGTAGGGTGGGACGAGTGAAACGAGTCCCACCATGAGAGAACCGTGGCAAAATGGTGGGACTCGTTTCACTTGGCCCACCTTACATCTCCAGTTGAACTTCCTATGATCGAGAAGCTGATTCGTTGGGCGGTGCAGAACCGCCTGATCGTGGTGCTCTTGGCCTTCGCCTTGTTGGGCTACGGCCTGTATGCCTTCAACAACATCAACGTCGAGGCCTATCCCGACCCCGCGCCGGCCATCGTGGAAATCGTGGCCCGCTATCCCGGCGCTTCGGCGGAAGAAGTGGAACGCCAGGTCACGATCCCGCTCGAGGTGGCCCTGGCGGGGATGCCGGGCTTGAAGTACACGCAAACGCAGTCGATGTTCGAGCTGTGCCACATCCGCAACCAGTTCGAATATGGCCTCGATCAGCCGGCTGCGCGGCAAGAGATCCTCAACCGCCTGCAAATGGCGCAGTTGCCCGCCGGCATCACCCCGGCCATCTCGCCGCAGTCCCCGACGGGCGAGATCTTCCGCTACGTGTTGACGAACCCCAAGGACGCGGCCGGCCACGATGTCTACAACCTCAACGATTTGAAGTCGCTGCAGGATTATACGCTGGAGCGGTCGTTCCGCCGCCTGCCGGGCGTGGCCGACGTCTGCAGCTTCGGCGGAACAGTCAAGCGCTACGAGATCCACCCCGACCCGGCCCGCATGCAGCGCTACGGAATCACGCTGCAGCAGATCAAGGACGCGGTTTCCAACAGCAACCAGAATGCGGGCGGCGAATACGTCATCGAGGGCGATACGGCCCACGTGGTCCGCTTTCTGGGACTGATCGGCTACGGCCAGGACCCGATCGAAACCGCCATGGGAATGAAGGATCCGGTCGCCGCCCGCGACTACCTGCGCAGCGAAGAAGAACGCCGGCTGCGGGAAATCCGCCAGATCGTGCTCACCGCCACGAACAACGTGCCCGTTCGCGTCGACGACGTGGTCGAAGGCGGGCCGCTCCACGAGGGCGACGCGGTCGATCGCCAAGGCGTGGTCGTGGGCTGGCAGACTCGCCTCGGCCACGTCGAGCGGAGCTATCCGCTCCTCGATGCGCAGGAGAAAGAAGTCCTCGACGCCCACGGCCAGCGCGTCTGGCACGACGACCCGGACGTGGTGCAGTGCATCTGCTTGCTGCGCAAAGGCGACCAGTCGCTGCCGGTGCTCGCGGAAGTGGAAGCCCTGGTCAAGCTCTTGAACGAGTCGCCGGGCCGCATGCTGCCGGGCGTGAAGATAACACCCTACTACGATCGCACCAACCTGATCCACGTCACGACCGACACCGTGCGGGAAAACCTGCTGGCCGGCATGGGGCTGGTGACGCTGGTGTTGTTCATGTTCCTCACGAACGTGCGGGGGGCCCTGATCGTGGCCGTCAACATCCCGCTGGCGCTGCTCTTCGCTTTTTCCGTGCTCTTTCTGCGGGGCAAATCGGCCAATCTGCTCTCCATCGGCGCCGTGGACTTCGGCATCATCGTCGATTCGTCGGTGATCATCGTCGAGAACATCTACCGGCACCTGAGTTTGGGCCTGAACGCCGATCTGCCCATCGGCCGGCGAATCATGCTCGCTTCCAACGAGATCCAGCGCTGCCTGTTCTACTCGACGGCGATCATGATCTGCGCCTTCCTGCCGCTGTTCACGATGTCCGGCCCGGAAGGGCAGATTTTCGGACCGATGGCCGAGACCTACGCCTTTGCCCTGGGCGGGGCGTTGTTGTTGGCACTCACCTTTTCGCCCGTGCTCTGCACGTTGTTTCTCAAGAACCTCAAGCCCACGCGAGACAACTTCCTGGTGCGGGCCTTGCAAGCCAGTTACTTGCGGCAGTTGCAGCGCTGCATGGACCACCGCTGGCTGACCCTGGCCCTCTTCACGGTGGTGGTGGCCGGCACCGCGGCGGCGATGCCGTACTTGGGAGGCGAGTTCATGCCCGAGTTGGAGGAAGGAAACATTTGGGTCCAGGCGCAGTTCCCCTTGAACACTTCGCTGGAAGATGTCTGCGCCATGTCGCAAAAGGTCCATGAGATCATGAAGCGCTACCCCGAGACGGAGATGGTCCTGACGCAGGTCGGACGGCCCGACGACGGCACCGATCCGGCAGGTTTCTACAATGCGGAATATTTTATGCCCTTGAAACCGGAATCCCAGTGGCCGGTCCCGGAGGGAAGGTCGCGCCCGCGGACCAAGGATGAATTGACCGACGAGCTGAGCCGGGAGTTGAAAGGCACGATCCTCTCCGTGGAATGGAACGTCTCGCAGAACATCCGCAACATGGTGATGGAATCGATGTCGGGCGTTCGCGGCGAAAATTCGGTCAAGATCATCGGTTCCGATCTCGAGGAATTGGAACGGACGGCCGACCGCGTGGTGGCGGCCCTGCGGACCGTCCGGGGTCTGGATGACGTCGGCTGCTACCGCATCATGGGCCAGTCGAACCTCGTGCTGCCTATCGACACGCGGAAATGCGCGCGGTGGAACCTCAAGGTGGGCGACGTCCAGGCGGTAGGCGAGACGGCCGTGGGCGGAAAGCCCTTCAGCCAGATGATCGAAGGCGAGCGGAGCTTCGACATCACCCTGCGGTTCCCCAAACCGCAGCGCTCGAATCTCGACGAGATCCTCAGTATTCCCGTCGACGTGCCGGGAAACATGGTCGCCAACAGCCAGACACCCGGGCAGTCGGCGACGCCGGTCAGCGGCGGCAACAGCGGGCCCTCGTCCACCGGTACGAGCGGCAACCTGCCGAGTTTGACCGGCAGCGCCATGAACGGCACGATGAACGATCTGAGCCGCACGCCGCGGCGGCGGCTGGGCGAGATGGTCACGCCTCTGGGGCCCGACGGCAAGCCCGATCCGCACGGGTCGTTTTTCCAGCGTGGGGCCTCCGACATCTACCGCGACCAGGGAGAACGTCTGATCGCCATCAAGTTCGACATTCACGGCCGCGACCTGGCCGGGGCCGTGGCCGAGGCACAACGCAGGTGCAAGGACCTGGTCACCGCTCCCGTCCGCCTGGAGTGGACCGGCGAATTCCAGGAAATGGAGCAGGCCGAGCGCCGCCTGATGATCGTCATTCCCCTGGCCGCCTTCCTGGTGATGTTCCTGCTGTACCTCGCCTTCCGCTCGCTGACCGACGTCTTCCTCGTGCTCTCCAACGTGGTGACCATGGTCTGCGGCGGGATTTGGGCGCTGTTGCTCACGCACACGAACTTCAGCATTTCGGCGGCCGTGGGTTTCATTTCCATCTTCGGCGTGGCCGTCATGGATGCGCTCTTGCAGGTCTCCGCCTTCCATCGCTGGCGCCTCCAGGGCCAGTCCATGGAAGAGGCCATCATCCACGGCTCCCGAGACCGGCTGCGGCCGATCATGATGACCGCCCTGACGGCCGTCTTCGGGCTACTGCCGGCGGCGTTTTCCACGCGGATCGGCGCCGAGACGCAGCGCCCGCTGGCAATCGTCGTGATCGGCGGGATGTTGATGGCACTTTTCTTGAACCGCTATTTGACGCCAGTGTTGTATAGCGTACTGCGGCGGCGTCCGCCCACGGAGGAATCGGCCGGGCTGGCGGAGTAAATCAGTGACCCTACCTTCCGGTAGCCCTGCGATTCCTTCCAGCGATCTGAGCATCGTCATTCCCTGCTTCAACGAGGAAGAGACGATCGGCGAGGTCCTCGATCAGCTCGCGCGGCGATTCCCGGAAGCCGAACTCCTGGTGGTCGACGACGGCAGCAGCGACGGCACGGCCCAGCGGGCGGGTGGGCGGGCGAGCGTGCGGCTTCTGCGGCATCCGCGGAATTGCGGCTACGGGGCTGCCATCCGCACGGCCTGCCAGGCCGCCTCGCGACCGTACGTCGTCTGGTTCGACGCCGACGGCCAGCATGGGGCGGACATGGTGGCCGCCTTGCTTGCCAGGCTGCCGCAGTGCGACTGCGTGATCGGAGCGCGTACCGGCAAGGGCCCGGCCCCCTGGTTCCATCGCTGCGGCGTGGCCGCGATCTGCTGGCTCGCCCGGCTGCTCACGCTGCGCCACATTCCCGACCTGAACTGCGGCCTGCGGGCTTTCAGGCTCGATCTGCTGCGGCGCTATTTGCACCTGCTGCCTGAAGGATTTTCCGCCTCGGCGACGACGACCATCGTCATGCTGGAGCGCGGCTACCGGGTCGCCTGGACGCCGATCCCCACGCTTGCCCGCTCCGGCAGCAGCCGCTTGCACTTGTTCCGCGACGGGGCGGGCACGCTGTTGCTGGTGGTGCGATTGGTGGTCCTCCTCAGCCCCTGGAAAATCTTCCTTCCGCTGGCGGCGGGGCTATCGCTTCTGGGCGTGTTTGCCGGAATCGGCCGGTGGATGCTCGGCGGCGGGTTTTTCTTTGTGAGGGTCGGACTGGTGCTGGGCGGTGCGCTGGCCCTGCTCCTGGGCAGTTTTGCCCAGCGTCGCAGCCGGCGGCGGCTTCAGCGGCATGATCCGTAGCGAGGCGACCTTCACGCCCAACTGTCGCGTGTCGGAACCCAGCCGTGCCTGACGCGGCGAAACCGGATTGCGAATCGCCAACGCCAGCGTCGTAGGTCCCTGCAATTTGTCACCGGGTACGAGCCATTGGAGAATTGCCGGCCCCAGGAGTTCGATGGTTCCTAAGAAGGGGTGCGCCATTCAACGTCGGCTCGATTTTTTGTGGTCGAATTCCCGCCCCGACCACGTTGGCGATGTGCAATTGGATGGCGTAGGTCTGCCGGGGCTCCACGCCCGTGGGAGAGAAGATCAGTTCGGCCCGGTCGCCGTTGGACCAGGTCCCGTCCGCCTCGGGCGGATACCAGCCGGCGGCCAAGAATCGCCCGGAATCGCCTTGCTTGCCCAGCCGCGCCTTGCGTCCCAACGGCAGCGGCGGGGGCCGGAAAAGTTCTTGGCCGCGACGGTTGATGTAAGTGAATTCGGTCGCTGGATGCCGGGCAAAATACTCCTCGGCGATCGCGTAGACGGCCTGGGGATCGAGACATCCACGGCCGACGACCACAGCGGGCGCCTCGGCCGACTGCCGCTGAAAGGCCTCGCGCCAGACGAGGATCTTATTGCCCGATGCGTCGCTGACGGCCCAATCGCTGCAGAAAGACTCGTCATCGCCGTACTGTTCGCGCTGGCCGCCGCGGCTGGAGTAGAAGATTCGCGGCAACGGGTCGTAGCACCCGCTGAGGTTCGCATACAGCCAGTTGGAAACGGGTGTCGGCCGCCGCGAGTTCTCGTCGTGCCAGGGCCGATAAAGCCACGCCGAAAAGCCGATCAAGGCCAGGCCGGTGATCGCCGCCAAGCTTTGCACGAGCCGCGGTAGCTGTAGGGAACGCCCTCCGTGGCGTTCCGTACTCGCGCGGGCATTCGTCCGTTTCACGGAACGCCACGGAGGGCGTTCCCTACAGTCGCCATACTCGCCCCAGAATTTTGCAAGACTACTTAGCACCTGCCAAAGGATCGGAAAGAAGAGGAAGATGAGCCAAACGGAATAGCGTGAAACATCGACCGTGCCGCCGAATCCGCCGAACCCTGTGGAAAGCCGCGTATAGGTCCAGGTCAACATCAGCGAGGAGAGCACGAAGAACACGGCGTACTCGATACGCCGGCGAGATCGCTGCCGCGCAACATCACGACGCCCGCAACCAGCAAGGGCAGGCCCAGCGGCCAGGTGGCCAACAGGCCGACGTCGGGATCGATCCAGAACGAGGCAATATGCCGCAGGGGCAGGAATTGGCTGCGCAATAGCAGGTCAGGGGCGGCCATCATCGGGCTGGCTACCCCCGCACGCATCCAATAGTAAAGGGGATGCAGGGCCAGCACGGCCAGCACGGCCGCAACCAGGGCGAGCAGTTTCCAATGGGTGAGGAAAGGTTTCCATCCCTGGCTGACCAGGCCCATGGCCAGCGCCAGCAGCGCGACAAGTCCGAAGGCCGGGTTCTGCGTGGCCACCAGGGCGAAGCAGAGGGCCGAAGGGGCGTGCTCGCCGGCCAGCAGATAAGCCGCCCCCAGCGCGCTCAGCACGACGGTGAACAGTTCAGTATGGGCCTTGTTAGCATACCACAGCAACGGCGAACCGACGACCAGGATGACGAGGCTGCATGCCGCTGCCGCCCCCAGTCGCCGATGGACGAGCACGACCGCCACATAGAGCAGCACGACGTGCAGGCAATTGAAACTCAGGCCCACGTCGGCCCCCAGGAGCTTCAACGGCCAATAAAAGACGGCGGCCAGCATCGAGTACAGCCAGAAGTGGCCTTCGTCGGCGGTGCCGTCGTTGCGGAGCGGCCAGCCACGGGAATAATGTTGTTGGCCCGCCCACTCCGGCCGCGGCTTGACATATTCGACGAACTTCTGGCCCACGCGGTCCGTGGAATAGGGCGTGCCGTTTTCCGCCCAGGCGAAGAACATCACGTAGAATCCCGTGCCATCGCCCATGCGCTGCCCGACGCCGAACCACCCCAGGCTGATCGTGCCGAACAGGCCGAGCACGACGGCGGCGTAGACGGCGTGCCAGCGAAGGTTGGTGATGCGGGCGGAATCTGGTGGAACGTTCGAGGTCATGGCGGGTCGGCGTGTCTACGGCTCAGCCCTTCTATTCTAGCAAAGCGAACGCGCAAGTGCAGTCGTCGGGCCGAAGGCCCAGTCGTTCACTCAGCGAAGGGCGCAGCCCTGGTAAGTAAGTGAATGCCCCCGCATAACCGTTTTTCGGCCCAACGGGCCGATCGTTCCCGACGAAATTATTGGCCCGTTGGGCCGCCACGAACGGTCTTTGGGTATCCCTTTTACCAGGGCTTCGCCCTTCGCTGGGTGAAATGACGCCCCTTCGGGGCACACAAAGGGAAGCTGTACCCTTTGTTGGATCAACCAATGCCCTCTTGGGCAATACACCCGACCCCCGCGATTGACGTTCCGGCCAACCGGCGTTGTACGATGAAGCCATGCTCAGTCTTGCCGTTTTCACCGTCGCTGCCATGCTTTGCGCCGATCCACGGCCCGCCGAGGACCAGCAGGAGGTCCGATTAACGCTTGAAACCGCTGAAACGGCTGCGCGGCATGTGGCAATCGCCAAGGCGCGGCAAGGCACGATCCTGCTGGCTCATCGTGGGGCGGCGACCATCGCCCCCGAGAATACGATCGAGTCCATCCGCGTCGCGCTGCGATTGGGCTGCGGGGCGGTGAAACTCGACTTCCGCCGCACGTTGGACGGCGTGGTCGTGCTGTATCACGACGGCCGTCTCGAACATCGTTTGAACATGTTCGGCACCGTCGAAACCAGTTACTACGACGAGCTAAGGCTCGCCTCGCTGCGCGACGGTCCACCCGGCCGAGCGGGGAACGCGCAGATCGCGACCTTGGCGGAAGCTCTTGAAGTTCTTCGTGAAGAAAAAGGACTTGTCTACATCGACGTGAAGACTGCCGGCCTGTCTGCGATCGTACTGGAGGCTTTCCGCAAGGCCGGTATGCTCGATCACATTATCGGCTGCGGTGTCTCGAACTCGGAGGCATTTCGACAGGCTGGCATTTCGCAGATCCCCTTCAAGGGTTCGCTCTTGGAAACCCATAAAGACCTCGATCCGGACTGCATCAAGGACATGCTTGCTCGGCCGGGGCAGGTCGTCTTTCTCGATGACCCGCGGCGGCATTAAGTGTTCTCGGCAAGAAGGCGCGAAGCATCGTCGTCGCGACCCCGGAAATGACGCCGCCGATGCGGAGAATTTCCACGCTCGACCGGGAACAGGCAGCCCTCCAAGGACGTTCGTCAGTGCTCCCAGTGCGGGTGGCGGCGGCGCGAATTGCCCGCCAAGATCGCGGGTTGTTCGCGAAGCTGCTCTTGGAACTCGCGCACTCGCCAACGGTCAAAATTCGTCGGACATTGGTCTGGAACCTGCGAATCAGCTCCGATTTCGAACCTTCGGATGAAAGGGCCAGAGCCCGGTTCGAGTCGTTTCTTCTCAATATACTAGCGGATTCCGACCCAGCCATCCGCGCGGATGCGGCCATCGCCTGTGGACGCGCCCGCATGACAGGCGCCGGGCCACAGATCGTGCGGTTGCTCGACAAGGACCTGGGCATTGCACCCAAAGACGCCGCCGAGCGCGGCGCCATCATCGACGCCCGCGGGCACTTCGCGTTCGCGTTGGGCCTGCTCGGCGAGCGCACTCCGGAAACGGTCGACGTGCTCCTGAAAACCTTCCGCCAGCGAGAGACGGGCAAGAATCGGATGTGGCTGGGCGTCGACGGCGCGATGGCCGCCTGGGCCTTGGGCAAGCTGCGTTTGGTGGAGGCCGTGCCGCTGTTTCGCGACGTGCTTCTCTGGCAACCGCCTCAGGGCCAAGAGGCGGCTGATGACGATGAGCCGCCGCGGGCTTACGTCTATTGGGATCTGCAAGCCCCGCGATTCTTGCCCAGGGCGTCGTAGAGATCGGCACGCCCGAAGCGTTCGCGGTTCTTCGCGAGATATTGAAATTACCTCCAGACCAGGTCGGTTGCGGCTCGCCGGAACTGCTCCTTCATACGGCCGAAGCCCTGACCCACGTCGCCGCCGACATACGGCCGGGTCGGCTTGTCCAGTTATTTTCGCAAGGCAGTTCTCAGGCGCGTGGTGAAGCCATTCTCCAATGCCTTCGCGAGCCACGTCCGGAATATCGCCGCCTCTTGGAAAAGCATGCCGCCTGGGCTCTGCCCTGGTGGGATGTGGGACACGGCACGCAAATCAAAGGTACGCAGCGGTGAACTTCGCATCCCTAGCCCGCCGGGCCATCGCCGCGGTGTTCGTCGTCTTCCTGCACTACGTCCCGCAGATCACGCTCTACATGGACGACGGCGAACGCTACTTCGGCCGCTGGGGATTGGACAACGTGGCGCGGATCGCCATCGGCGTGCTGCTGCTGGCCGGCGTCGCCCTGGTCATCGATGGGGCGCTTCGCCGTTGGGCGGCCGCCTGGGCAGTGCGACTCTTCCATCACCTCTTTCTCGTTGCCCTGCTGAGTGGCGTCTTGGCCGCCTTCCCGGCGTACACCGCGGAGCATCCAGGGAGCGTCGCCGCAGCCTGGTGCATCGGCCTGACGGTGATCGCCGGTTCGCTATTCTGGCGGAAGTCGCAGTTGGTTCATTTTGCCGGCATCCTCTGTCTGATCTTCTCGCCGCTGATACCGATTCTTTTCGTCGAAATGCTGCTCTGGCCCCGGTGGAACGAGCCGCTCGACCCTTTGCCGGTGGCCGTGCAAAGCGAGACCACGGGGGCCTCAGTCTTCATCTTCGTGTTCGATGAATGGTCCTGGCCAAGAAGCAGCCGCGACGGCCAGTTCACGGCCGATTTTCCCCACCTGCAGGCATTGAGCAAGGAGGCGACGGTCTACCGCAACGCCATCTCGCCCTTTTGGGAAACGTCTCAATCGCTGCCTCGTCTTGTTTTTCAGACCGGCTGGGAGTTGAAGATCCACGATGGCCGGACGTGGTTCGAGACCGACGACAACTTGTCCCCTCACTCTCCGGCAAATGGGCAGGGACTGAGGGAAACGCCAACGCAAGATTGCCGCAGCCTGTTTCAAGCGGCCCGCGACGCCCGTTATCGAACCTATCTCTTGGGTTTCCTTCATGCCTATCGGCATCTATTGGGTAACCAGGTCGATGTCTGCCGTTCCTACTTTCCCGGTGATGAAGCCGGTCTGCCGGAAGGGATTGTCGACGAGTTGTTGGAAAACACCCGCAACTGGTCCGACCCGCTTAGCCGCTCTGTTGGCCCATGGCTCTGTGACCGGCTCGACGTGAAGAACTGGAGGGCGATGGCCCATCGCTATCGGGACGACATGTTCCGCGTGCTGCGGGAATGTCCGCGGCGGAGCCTGGTCTTCTTTCACCTTCCCCTGCCGCATGCCCCCTTTGTCTTCAATGCTGACGGCACGGACCGTCCGGCCGACACGATCGAAGATACGGGTAATTTGGAAGACTACCAGCGGCACTTGGCCTATGCGGACACGCTCGTCGGGCAAATTGTCGACACGCTTCGCCGCACGGGAAAGTATGACAACTCGCTAGTGATCATTACTTCCGATCATAGCTGGCGGCATGATCCGGACCCGGCCTATCGCCAGGGGCCCGACACGGTGCCGAGCGTGCCGCTGGTCGTCAAGCTGCCGGGGCAGAAGTTGCCGCAGGTGGTCGACGGGCCGTTTCATGCGAACCGGCTCATGCCGCTCTTGGAATCGGTGTTGAAGGAAAGTAAGAGCAATTGAGGAACACGAACATCATGACAAAACGCGAAGTCGTTCGGCTGGTGCTGGAAGGCAAGCGGCCTCCCTACGTTCCCTGGTCGATGGGGTTTACGCAAGAAGCCCGCGAGAAACTCAAGGCCCATTACCGCTGCGCAGGACGTGGAAGTCCCCGTGGAGAACCATCTGCTGAGACTCGGCAGCGACATCGGTTTCTTCACAGACTTGGGCGACAACCACGTGCGGGACGTGTTCGGCGTGGTTTGGAACCGCTCGATCGACAAGGACATCGGTAACGTCGAGGGCTGTCGCCTGCCGGCCCCAAGCCTGGCGGCCTACGAGTTCCCCGACCCCTTGGACCACCGATTCTTCGCCGATATTCCCGCCAAGATCGCCCGCTTTCCCGACCGCTTCCGCGTGTTCCAGATCGGTTTCTCGCTTTACGAACGGGCCTGGACGCTGCGGGGCCTGGAGCGTCTCATGACCGACTTTTACGACGCCCCGGACTTCGTTCACGAGTTGCTCGGCGCGATTGCCGATTACAACATCGCCCAGACGCGGAAGGCCCTGGAGTACGACATCGACGCCGTCTACTTCGGCGACGACTGGGGGCAGCAGCACGGTTTGCAGATGGGCCCCAGGACCTGGCACGAGTTCATCTACCCGCAACTCAAACGGATGTATGCCGTGGTCCGCGCGGCGGGCAAGTTCGTGATGATCCATTCCTGCGGCGACGTGGATGAACTCTTCGATCCTCTCGTCGCGGCGGGGCTCAACTGTTTCAATCCGTTCCAGCCCGAGGTGATGGACGTCTACTCGCTGTTGCCCGCCTATCGGGGCAAGCTGGTTTTTCACGGCGGGCTGTCGACGCAGCGGACGCTGCCTTTCGGCACGGTGGCGGACGTGCGGGCGGAGACCTGCCGGCTTCTCGGCCTGGGCGCCGCGGGCGGATATATTCTTGCCCCCGCGCACGACGTTGAGGGCGACGTCCCGCTGGAGAACATGCTGGCCGTCATCGATCTCGTGCAGCAACAACCTGCCTATTGCGGCGAGTCCACGCGATTGAACGAGCAGACGATCGAGCGGTGAGAAGTTCACTGAGCTTAGTGATGTACGATGGACAGAAGAGATAAACCACGAAATACTCGAAATGCACGAAAAATGAACAAAGCAATCTACCTTACAACCCTGCTCGCCGCGATGGCGGGACTACTACTCTCAACCGCGGCGCCGGCCGCCGATGCACCACAGCGATGGCCGGCGGAAAAAGCCAGCCGCTGGTATGCCGCGCAGCCCTGGCCGGTCGGCTTCAATTACATCCCCGCCACGGCCATCAACACCACCGAGATGTGGCAGAAAGACACGTTCGATCCGAAAACCATCGATGCGGAACTGGCATTGGCCCAGGGCATCGGGCTCAACTCCGCCAGGGTATTTGTCCAATACCTAGTGTGGGAGAACGATCCCCAGGGACTTCAGCAGCGGATGGGACAATTCCTGGCGATCGCGAAAAAGCGCGGCATCCGCACTCTGTTTGTGCTCTTCGACGACTGCGCCTTCTCCACGATGACCGAGCCCTTCCTGGGCCGGCAGCCGGCGGTGATCCCGGGAGAATACGCTAACGGCTGGACCCCGAGTCCCGGTCCCAAGCGAGTCCAGGATCGTTCCGCCTGGCCGAAATTGGAGGCCTACGTGCGGGCGTTGGTCGGCCACTTCCGCGACGATCCGCGCGTGCTCGGCTGGGACGTCTATAACGAACCCGGCAACACTCGCCTGGGCGACAAGAGCCTGCCGCTGCTGCAGGAGGTTTTCGTTTGGGCACGGCAGGCCGGGCCGACGCAGCCGCTGACGGCCGGCGTCTGGGGCAGCACGCCGGAAGTCACGCGGGTCTGTCTGGAGCAGTCCGACGTGATTTCCTTCCACTGTTACGGCAAGGCCCCGGAACTGGAGGGCCGGATCAGCGAACTCCAGGCCCGCGGCCGCCCGGTCCTGTGCAGCGAGTGGCTGAATCGTCCGCTGGGCTCCCTGGTGGAAACGTGCCTGCCGGTGTTGGCCCGGCATCGCGTCGGTTGCTTCCACTGGGGTTTGGTCAACGGCAAGACGCAGACGCAATTTCCCTGGGGATCGAAGGCCGGCGCCCCGGAACCGAAAGTCTGGCAGCACGATATTTTCCGCAAGGACCACACGCCCTACGATGAGAAGGAACTGGCGGTATTCAAGAATTTCATCTCGCGGTCCGCTTCGCCGACGGAATGACACGTTCACCAGTGATGCCCGGTAAGTCAGGCAAGTACGAGAATCGGCTCCTCAATCGTGCTGGATGGTTTTTCCTCGTCCTCCCTTTGCGAGGGGATCTCGGTCCCCCTGGACACGTACTCGGCGATCAAGCCCACAAACGCCTCCCGGGCGTTTGTCAGGCATTCCTTGATGTCCTCGCCTTCGGTTATCATGCCGGGCAGCACGGGAGAGGTGACGGAAAAACCGCCCTTCGACTCCGCTGCCTTTTTTTGTTCGCTTGACTGTGCTAGTTCAATTGTGCTATAATGCCAGAGTTCAGAAGGAGAACTCGCGAGTGGTTTCGCAGCAGCCAGTACCCTTTGCCCGGCAGTTGAGGAAGTTACGCGAGGTGGCGGGGATGTCCCAGCAGTCGCTGGCCGTATCCGCTGGCCTTAGCGTTTCGCTCGTTTCCCAAATTGAACGAGGGAGCCGGGGCGATCCGCGAATGAGCACAATGATCGCGCTTGCCACGGCGCTCCGAGTCAGCCTGGATGAATTGGTCGGCAGAAGCGGTCCGGTATCGGCCCACGAAAGTATACCGAGCCCGCGACGCCGCCCGGGGCGGTAGACAAACAACCGCGTTGGTCGCACTGGGCTCAACCTGGCTCCGGCCGAATTCTAGGAGTTCATCGATGGCCAAGAAGGATTTGTTTCCGGAAATCGAGCGGATCGTCAGCATCATCAACGCGGACGAACGACAGGACATCCTCATCCTGATTATTCCCAGCCATGACAAGCACGACAAGCCGCTGAGAGATCAGGAAATTTGGGCCGGGAGTGCAATGGACCTGTTTGCTGACCTCTACCGGGGCGCCACGGCTTTTCAGACGTTTCAAGGTATCTATAAGGATACGGCAGGCAAGGTCTATCGCGACAAGCCGATCCTTATCGAGTCCTATGTCGAGCGGGAAAGTCTGGTGGATGAGGCGACCTTGCGAGGGCTTCTCGCGTTTGCAAAACGGATGGGTCGAGAAACCCGGCAAAAGGCGGTGGCGCTCATCATTAACGACGTGTTCCACGAAATAACAGAATTCTAACCTGATATTAGACGGCGAGGTGGTCCCTATGGACAACGTGAACCAATACGCGATCAGCAAGATTCTCGGGAGCAAGATGACTCCCGTCAAGCCGGCGAGGTTCGGCAATTTCGGTTTGCTTGAAACGACCGCGGAGGCCTTGCGGGCACGGCAGGCGTCGAGCCGGTCGCGTGCAGCGCCAAACTTCTCTTACAAGGAGGATCGCTTGGTAGTGCAGGCGTTCGAGGATGTTCGGCGCGGACTTGCCCCAGACGCCATCCTGTGGGACCGATCGCTGGCGCGAGACTTCGCCAAGAGGTGTCGCCAATTGGGATTGGATGCCCCCGATGCCTTCCTGAACCGTCGCTTGCTCAACATTCGGAAGGGCATTCGCCGATACGAAAAACAGGGGATTTCCATCGCCCCCGCAAGCAAGAGCGACACCCACCCTAGTATCGTTCCGCAGTACGCGCGACGTCATCGAGTTCGCCTTGGTCCGGCTTCGTTATCGGTACGGAGCGTCGATCGACGAGATTCTCCTTGACCCGAACTTGGGACAGCAGTTCGAGCAAATGGCATTGGAACTGGCGCCTGACCTCAGCAACAGGGATCTGCGTCTCGGGGCGCTTTACATTCGGAAGACCCGCCACTTCGAGAAGAAGGATGTCGCACGCATTGAAAGCCTCGACTTGGAGGTTGTTGAGAAGGCATGGAGCAGGCCCGTTAGTTTGGAGACAGTGGACCCCGCTAACGTGCCGTCCTCGCCTGGCCTGCTCGAACTGAAAGAAGAGGGAAGGTACCTCTACATTTCTCGAAATAACGACATCCGGCCGGCCGCAGACCAGATGCGTAGCGGAAATGCCTTCGACTTGGTAGCGAACGGCTTTTGGACCCCCCGCTTGGACAAGATCACCCTGCAGTTTGTTGCCGGTGCCACGGTTGGGGATGTCAGTCTAGGCGTTTGGGAGAGGCGATTGATTCGCAACCGGGAACCCATCTTTAATTGGCCCATGCACGCCGCATAGTGCCCCAGTCGGAAAAGCCTGCTGGAAAAAGTGCCCGCTATGGGCCGCAGCCACCAGAGACACCTTCCGCTCGCGCAGCGCGCAGGGGGCGACCACCGCAGTGCCGAGGGATATCAGGACGGTCCAGCAAACGAAAGACCCGGAAAGACTTGCTTTGCGATCTCCAGCATCGTTGACGGGAGACTGGCTGCCTTTTCAATCGCACGAGCCGGGTAAAAGCTCAGCGCATGTTCGCGCCGAATCCGGTTTCTTACTCGACCTAATAGGCTCTTTCCGGCGACCATCCGGCACCGGATCATAGGATCGCTCGTCCATGAGTCAAAAATGGCGTCGGCCTCCTTCTCTCTCGTCGATGCGTCGAGCGAAGTTGGCATGCGATCGCGAATCCGATGTCGCACTTGGTACTGCCATTCTTCAACGAGTTCGGGATACGCTGACTCCTCGTCCAGAATTGATTGAAGCTGCTCTGGTGACAACTTCCGCTCATACGCGTGCGATAGGAAATCGGAATCGCAAAGGAGGTTCTCCATTTCCTTGCAAGGGAGCGTAATCAACGACCAGCCCTCTCCGGGGGTGAGTTCAATATCGGGGCCGGGAAGCTCGTGGTAATACCAATCCAGGTCACGGATGCCAACCACCAAAGTTCCGCGCCGAGTTGTTTCGCGAAACGCGAGATCCCCTGGAGGGTTGGCCCTTCAAACCGGCCATCCCTGTGCGGGATTACCAGGGTATCGGGAAGCGGCGTGCTGGTCTTGGTTCTGCACCACTTCACAAGCGATTCAATGATTGGACGGTCCTTGACGCCTTCCACGTAAATCAGCACGCCGGGCAACCGGGACCGCGAAATGTAGGTTTCGGGCGTTGCGCCAAGACGATCCAGCAAGCGACCGACGTCTTCTCCGCCCTCGGCAGTGTTCGAGTCGCGCTCAATCCAGCGCAGCGTCTCGGAAGGGACCCGCGTTATGATCTCGGGGGAATGGGAAGCAATTATGACCTGCCTTCCTAACCGCGATGCGGCATCCAACATCAAGTCCAAGATTACGCCCTGTTGGGAGGCATGCAAGTGAGCATCGGGTTCGTCCAGAAGTATGACTTCAGCGGACGATTGATCGAGAATTCGGGTCAGAGACACAAAGGTTCGCAGACCGGCGCCCGATTGCGCAATATCAAGTGGTCCACGTCCCTTCTCTTTGTACTTGATCAGGATCTCCGGCGTGTTTGATGTTGCAAGCGTTGGTAATAGTAGCTCGATCTCCGGAAAGTACCTGGCGATCTTCTTCTGAACTGGCGAAAAGCTCTCGAATCCGTCGGTCTGAATTCCCCACCAGATACCATTTCGCCAGAACTGAGCCCCCTTTCCTTGTCGCAGAAAGTCCTGATATTGATTTCCCAGAACCATGTCCTCCCGCGACGGAACCTCTCCCGGTGGCGTCAGAAACGCAGCCGTTAGCCTCGCGACTTCAGCGACGAGTTCACGAGACGCGCGACGGCGTGCCTTCGTTTCTTGTTCCGAAAGCGTGAATGTAAAGGTGGCCCCGGAGTTGCGGAGCACGCCGAGCTCAAGCCGGAGGTCGTTCGCAAACACACCACGAACTGTCCCCTGTATTTCCGGGGCATGAACCGATGACAGCCAAAGATTGTCGCGAAGGCCAAGCGGCGTAAGCGCGTTATCTAATGAGATCTCCCGCTGCTGGATATTTGGATTGTCGATCTGCGGATGTGCGGCAATCCTGGGAAGAGCCCCGAGAAGCAGATAGACCGCTTGCAGAACCGTAGTCTTACCCGAATTGTTTAGACCGGCGAGCACTGTTAAATCGTCGAAATGACAACTGAGACGCGATACGCCTTTGAAATTCACGAGTTCAATGGACTTTAGGTGGATCATGCTTTCGCTCTGTTCGTACAAGATTTCGTAAATAGCAGATAGCGTGACTTCGCCGCTAGCGACTGCGGCGATTCATGCCACCGGGCTCTTCCGCCGCGTCCCTTCGGACTTCAACCAGTGGCCGATCTGCTCCAACTCGCCGCTCCAATGCTTGCCGACCCGTTGCTCGCAAAACGCCCGGAACAGCAGGTCCACCGTCTCGTGCAGATTCCGCACGCTTTCGATGCGGTCCTCCAGCCCTCCGCGGCCCTCCGCGGCGTCTTCCACGTGGATCTTCGCCCCGCTGACGATGAAGCTCTCGGGCTGGATCGTCAAATCGTACTGCTCGCTGTGACGCACGATCGTCATGCCCGCCTTGCGCGGCAGCTTGCCGCTGCGAATCGCCTGCCTGGCCTCCGGCAGAGCCGTGGGCCCCTCGGCGGTGATCGTTTCCTTGCCCGACTCGTCGCGCGGACACTGCAAACTGAGCGTGCGGGCGAACATGCCGGTGACTTCGGACTGGTCCGAGAGCGCGATCGTATCGGAAACCGTCTCCCAACGCCACCAGAGCCAAAGCAGGAACTCGTTGCCGAGGAAGTCCCAATTGCCTTCCTGCTGGTTCCACCAGGAGACCTCGGCGGTGGTGTTGTTCGTAACGAAAACGGAAGGGATCGTCTGATCGAGCGTCTTGCGGCGTTTGGCCGCCGCGGCCCAATCGCGGGCGCGGCGGCTGGCCGTCATCCGCTGCAACTCCAGTCCGAAGGCCTGCGAGAACAGGTCGCAGCAGAAATCGGCCGCCGTGCCGCTGGAACCGCCGAAGTACAGGATGCCGTGACCCGGAGTACCGGGTGCCCCGGCGTCCCAAAGAATGGGGAACTGCTGCATGCGGAGGAATCGGCCGCTGCGGATCTCGTTCTCACAACGGGCCTCGACCGCCTCGCGGGCCTCCTGCCGCTGAATTTTGGTCGGGCGGCTGCCCGGTTCGTCGGCCGTGAGGGCGGCAAGTTCAAGTTGCAGCCAGGCCTTGCGAACGGCCGCGGGGACCTGATGCGTATCGATCCGCAGCGCGCAATGCAGGGCCTCGCCGATGACGTTCTTTTCCAGGCTGAACTTGAGATCCAGCAGATGCTCGCCGGCCAGGAAACCGACACCGGGCTGCTCGGCCGTGGCGGCCATCTCGCTGATGGCGAACTTCTCTAGGATCTTGATGTCGCCCGGACCAAACTGCCGCTTGGCGTCGCCCTCGATCTGAAAACACTGGAACGATACCGGGCCGGAAAGAAATCCCATGTCTTATTAGTCCTTGACTCGTGAAAAAGCCCGCTAGACGATCTTCAGTCGCAGCGCCGAGAGGTCCTCGTCCACCGAGATCATGGCCACCGCCTGCAAGCCGATCGTGCCGGCGTAGGCGGCGATGCTGTCACGGTTAATGTCGGATTTCTGCTTCGACGTTCCTTTGTGGTACGTTACCCACAACAGTCCCTTGGAGGCCAGCAGGGGCTTCAGGCGGGGCAACTGCTCTTCGAGGTCCTCGCGCGAACCGACGAAAACCTGGATCAGGTCGACCGCTTCGGGGGCCTCTTTCAGCACCGTAACACCCTTGGGAATCTCTCCGAGCAGGGCCCTGTAGCCTTTCGGCGGGTTCACCAGCAGGACCTTCTGTCCCGGCTTGATCAGTAGTTTGTCGGCGACGCTCTTGTCCGACATGTGGTGGCTCCTTGAATTGGAAAGAATCAGAGAGAGAGTTCGCGCGGCCGCGCCACCCATTATCGTCAATTCCGCCGGCGGGCACAAGCGTGCCGGTGCGCGAGAATAAGGCCGGGCTGGCGAACGCGTCTTGTAAGAGGCTATGCAGCGCAGTTATACTTCGATTATGGAAACAACCTCGTTCAGCAGTGCGGCGGATCTATCGCAAGAGCAGCGGTTGGCTGTGGAGTCAATGGTCGGGCGGCCTCTTCAGGCGGAAGATCGGGTCTTTCTCGTCGTCTTGCGGCCCAATCGGGAACCAACAGCCGAAGCGAAGGCTCGCGCTCGGGCAAGACTCGATGAAGTCTTTGCCCAGGTAGATCGTTACGGGCAAGAGCATGGCATCACAGCCGACGAAGCGGATGCGGCCATCGACTTGGCGGTAGGAGAAATCCGCTCTCAGGCGACCTGATGCGAGTCGTACTGGACACCAATCTTGTTGTCCGCGCCGCACGCCCTGGAAACAACCTCGGGCGAGCAATTCTCTCGGAGTCCTTGAGCGACCGCCATACGTTGGTCTTATCGAATGCTCTTTACTTTGAAATCTACAAGGTCCTGTTCTACGACAACGTCCGGCGGATACACGGACTCGACGATGCGGGGATTTTCGAGTTTCTCGATGCCTTGGTCGAAGGTTGCCTCACGGTTTCCACCGCTCCGCTCGGTCCTGGTCCGCTAATTGCCGCGGATCCACGCGATGACCACGTCTTACTCACGGCGATCGCCGGCAATAGCGACGTGCTTGGCACCAACAATCGACACTTTTTTTCCGCAGATGTTGGGCGGATCGCATCGCAACACGGAATTTCCATTCTCCGCGACGTGGAGTTGATAACACTCTTTACGACAATGACGAAGCTGATGTGCCCGGATAACCGTGCTTGCTCTCATAATCGTTGATCGAGTCCTGTGCCGGTCTGTTGCTCGCGCAAAACTGAATCGCCCCGGTTCGCCTATCCACGATGACGGGGCCATTGCCGGCCAGACGATGACGGCGCAACCCGGTTTCCATGTACTTCTTAGAATTATAAAAGAATACCCATAGAAATGGCCTCTCGACTGTATAAGACTCAACCACCACCAGGGAGTCATCGTCCGAACCCATTTTTTCAAGTTCTCTCGATACAATCTCTAGTGCTTCAAACTTCGTAAGCATATTGACTCTTATTATCCGCCAAACTGCGTCGCCATATTTCTGACTTCCATATTTCTGTCCAAGGAGTGAAGTCAATCCGCTGGCGAAACTACGCCGTCTTGCCGGGCGCGGGTGCGGGCGTAGCCGCCGCTGCCGGCTTCTTCGGATTGACTTCGATGCCGAGCTTTTCGGTGGTGAGCAGGCTCAGTAGCGCGCCGAGCATGCTGGACTGTCCGCCTTCGCCGCCGCCGAAATGGATCAGTTGCGACGGCACGAGCGGCTGCTGGCTCTGCCGCAATTCATCGGCCACGATGGCCACGGCGTACAGCCGCGGATCGCGATACGAATCGATCTTGAGCTGCAAGACCTGGGCCTCGGCCTGGCCGATGGCGGCGATCCGCTTGCCCTCGCCCTCGCCGATGAGGGCCGCCTTTTTGCCCTCGCCTTCGCCGATCAGCGCGGCCTGCTTGGCCTGGGCCTCGGCCACCACCAGCAGCCGCCCGGCCTCGCCTTCGCCCTGCAAACGGGCCTGCTTGGCTGCCGCCTCGGCCTGCACGACCGTCGTTTCCGCAACTTTGCGGGCCTTGGCCAATTCGGCATCGCCAGTGTTCTCGGAAATGCGGATCTGCACCTGCGACTTGGTCAACTCGGCCTGCAATTGGGCCTGGGCCACGGCCTCGTTGAGCGATTTCTGGCGGACGGCCGCCTCCTGCTGCTTTTGATAGGTTTCCACCTGTTCGACGGCAAACTGCCGCTGCCGCAACTGTTCCAGCAGGTTTTCGATCTTCGTGTCGCCGGGCTTGCTCTCCGGCCGGCCGATCAGGACGTCGACGCACTGGATGTCGAAATGCTCGAACCTAGCCCGCAGTTCTTCCCGCGCCTGCTGCTGGATCTCGTCGCGGCGGTGGATCAGCTCCAACATGCTCTTCTTGTGGGCCACGTCGCGGAAATAGGCGCTCAGCATGGGGTCGAGTGTCTGCGTGATCAATTGTTTGACGTCGCCGAAGCGCTGAATCACCGACGGCGCCTTCTCATAGTCGATGTGCACCACGAGCGACAGCGGCAGCACCGGTTCGTAGGCGTCGGACGTGATCAGCTCGATCGATTTCAGCGAATCGTCGAAGTGGTGGCTCTCCGAGCGGCCGGTGATCCAGTGCAGGACGAAGTTCGTGGTGGGCACCTCGACCACTACGCCCGCCGAGGTGTTGAAGGCGTACTTGCCGGGGCCGAGGGCCGTTTCCCAAACGCCTTTTTCGCCTTCCCGCACCCGCTCGCCGTGGCGAAATTCCTTGCCGGAGGTGTCGGCCCCCTTCTTGCCGTAGAAGCTGACGACGACCCCCACGTAGCCGATCGGCACGACGCACTTGGGAATCATCTCGATCGTGCAGAACCAGCGGTTGAGGAAATAGGTGCCGTCGATCAGCGGCATGTACTGCACGCCGCGCCGCCCGCCGGCCCGCAGGAAGGCCTCGATGTCCTGATAGTTGTTGTGGAAGTTGGGCTGGTCCTTGTCGGTCCCCACGGCCGGCGCGATCAGTTCGCCGGGCGGCAGCGTGGGACCTTCATGGACCGTCACGATGCCGATCTCGTCGGTCTTGCCCGAGATGATCAGCGGGCTGAAGCCGTTCAGTCCACGGAGTTGGTGCTGCCACTCCTCCAGGCTCTTGGCATATTCCAGGGTGAAGACGCGGTCTTCGGTGATGACGTTGAACAGCGCGATGTTGATGGCATAGACGCCTTCGCGGAGGATGCCCCGCTGGCGGCCTTTTTGCCCGCCGTGGGCGAGGAACTTGCGGGCGTCCTGGAAATTGTTGCACTCGACGATTTCGCCCAAGGTCTGCGATGGATCGAGGTTTTCGCCGCCGCGGGAGAAGACATAGCCGATCCGGCCCTGCTTGATCGTGATCAGCGGGAACTTGTGAACCGCATATTGCCATCGCCAGAGGCCGAAGTGGAGTCCGCCGCGGAGGATGTCGGCCTGGTAGCCGGCCTCGCCGTGCAGGGCGATGACCGCGCCTTCCGTCAGCGAACCGGAGGTGGACCACAGTTTTTCCACGATGCCGATGCGATCGTTCGGAATGTACGGCGTGGTCAACCAGGCAATCACGAGCAGTGGGAAGAGAATCAGAGCAGCGATAATAAGAGCGGTAATTATTGCATAGCACTCATGGCCAGTCCTCTCTGCGATAACAGGCAATTCGGCTAGGTACCCTTTAGGGGCTTGCTATAGTCTACCTCAGAGCGTGGCGGATGCAATACGGGAACCATTCGCACGGGGGGCTACCGCTCCTTCTGGTGATCCCCCTTCAATTCTCGTGCGATTCTGTCCGCCTCCGCTTCCTCTTCCCTCGACCGCGCTGAAGCGCTGCGTCGTCGTTGCGAACCGAGGCCAGCAGGTCCTCGAAGCTCTCCTGCCGCAGGCGGATATACTGCTCGATCTTCACCCACCGCGCTGCGTCAAGACGGTCCTTCACTGCCGACATTTCCTTGGCCAGTTCGCGCCAGGGAACGACCACCTTGGCTTCCACCTGATCGGCAAACTCAAGATCCGAAAGATTGCCCTGCCAGTATTTCTTCATCAGTTCGGAATACTCTTTAAGAATCTGCTGTTGTTTCTCCGGGAACTGATTGAGTACGGTCACGAAATCGCGGGGCGGCGATGGCAGGAAGCGAGCGGAGAGCAGGATCGCGCCCGTGCCAACCACGGCCAGGAGCCCGATCCGCAGCCAATGCCCCGGACTCCTGGCGGGCAAAACGATCAAACCGGCCAGCAGCCCGGCAACTGCGCCGCCCACGTGGGCCGCGTTGTCGATCCCTTGCACCGACAGTCCGAAGAAGAGGCAGAAGATCACCATCGCGATAATGCTGCTGCGGAGCTGTTGCAGCCGGGCAGGCGGAACCGCATCGCGGGCATGCAAGAGCAGGCCGAACAAGGCGCCAATGATGCCGAATATGGCCCCCGATGCCCCGACACTGACGACATGTGGATGAAACGCCACGCTGGCCATCCCGCCGGCGATTCCGGCGAAGAAGTAGATCAGGGCCATCGCCGTGCGGCCTACGAGGCGTTCCATCAACCGGCCGACATCCCACAGGACCCACATGTTCATCAGAATGTGAAAAGGACCGCCGTGGAGAAAAAGGTGTGTCACCAACCGCCACCACTGGCCGCCGAGGGTGCGCGGGCCATAGTCGGCGCCCCAGGCGATGAACGATTCGATCGTCCCTCCCAGCAGCGATTTGTCCTGAAAGGCCTTTGCCAGGTAAACGATCACACAGGCCACGATCAGACTTAGGGTGACCAGCGGCCGATGCGACACCACGCTGGACTGGAACTCGTCCATTTGTTCGCCGGCCGGATCGGTCGATTGCTGCGACATGCCCAGAGCCGTTCGCAACTGGTTGACCTGGTCCAGGCTGTAGATTCCCGCCGGGATCACGATATGGCGCCGGCTGCGCTGATAGAGTGTCGCTGCTTGATGGGGGGCCGTGTCGGGTTCGACCCGGCTGACGTGTGTGAGCGTCAGATGCACGGCCTGTTCTTCCCGGTGGATGTCGGCTACCTCGGCTGCCGGACAGAGGAGTTTCGTTTTCCCGAACCGCAGCGAGAACCGGCCGTTGTGAATCGCCATCTGCGGCGGCTGGAAAAAAGCCGCGAGCATGGCGTAACAGTTCGTGCCGATGAACACCAGGAGCATGACAATCAGCACGTTCACTTGCTCGTGAAGTTCGTACAAGAGCACGGCAAGAACGATCAGGCTGGGGACCATTGCCCACAATTTGAGCCGCCGGCCGTTGACGCACGTGTCCGTATAAGTTCTGGGAGGCGGCGCCCCGCTGAAATACTGATCATCCAATTGCATGCATCACCTGAAGGTATCCGGAAAAGTGGGCCAATGTGAAGTGTAACGGGGCGGGCAAGGGGTGGCCAGGGGCGCTGCAGGGTTGGCCGACGGGCACCTGCTGGCAAATTTTTTTTCGGCAAGTACAATAGCGTTATCCGCCAACTTTCACGCCCCGGGAAAAATGCCATGCCTGCCTCCCGCCAACCGATTCCCGCCCGGCGGCAACTTGCCGCACTATTCTGCGCCCTGCTCTTCAAGCCACGCGAGGCCTGGATCGAACCGTTGAAAGAGGCCCTGGTGGGGGCGAAAACAGCGAAGAAGAATTAGAATCTCAAATCTCAAATCCGACACCCTGCACGTCAAACCCAAAGGTATCGTCATGAACGAAGACAACACCATCCCCCGTCGCACGTTTTTGCAACAGACCACTGCCGCCGGCATCGCCTTGACGGCAACCACAGTCCGGGCCGAGACCAGCCCCGCTCCTGCCAAGATCGGCCGCAAGCTCAAAGTGGGCATCGTCGGCTGCGGCGGCCGCGGAAGCTGGATCGCCGGGCTCTTCAAGGAGCATGGCGGCTACGAATTCGTCGCAGCGGCCGATTACTTCCCGGACCGCGCGGAAAAGACCGGTGCGTCGCTGGGCGCCGAGAAGTCGAAGTGCTTCTCCGGCCTGTCGGCCTACAAGCGGCTGATCGAGAGTGGCGTGGAGGCCGTCATCCTGGAAACGCCGCCCTACTTCTTTCCCGAGCATGCCACGGCCGCCGTCGAGGCCGGCCTGCACGTCTACATGGCCAAGCCCGTCGCCGCCGACGTGCCGGGCACGCTCAAGATCGGTGCGGCGGGAAAGTCGGCCAGCGCGAAGAAGCGGGTCTTCCTCGTCGATTACCAGATGCCGACCGACCCCTTGAACATCGAGGTGCGGAAGCGGCTGCACGAGGGCGGCCTGGGCGACTTGCAGATGGTCTTCTCCATCGGCAACAGCGGCGGCGGCGGATTCGGCGATCCGCCGCTGGGCAAGACGCTCGAAAGCCGCTTGACCGGCCTGGTCTGGGTCAACGACGACGCCATCGGCTGCGGCTACATCGGCAACTACGACATTCATGCCATCGACGCCCTGATCTGGGCCCTCGATCGCCGGCCGGTTTCGGCCTACGGTCGCGGCGGCCCGCTGCCGCGCGAATCCGCACGGCGATTCCCTGGACAGCTATTTCGTGACCTACGCCTTCGCCGACGGCCTGACCTGGAACCATCATAGCATGATCGGTCCCACGCACGATTGGCTGAACCAAGGTTCGCTGCAAGGCTCGATCCAGGGCAGCCAGGCCGCTGCCCGGCTGTCTTATTGGGGCAAGGCCTACGTCCGCGGCGGTCCCAAGCATTTTGGCGGCGGCACGGTTGCCGACCTGTATGCGGCCGGCGCCAAGCGGAACATCGCGGCCTTTTATGAGAAGGTGCTGGCGGGCAATTTCGGCAACGAAGCGGCTCAGCGCAGCGTCGACTGCACGCTCACCTGCATCCTCGGCCGCGAGGCCGCCCGCCGGGGCCAGCTCTTGACGATGGATGAATTGATCAAGGAGAACAAGCGGCTGGAAGTGGACCTGAGCGGGCTGAAAGTTTAGTCCCCCGTCGCGTAGCGACGATACGCGGGTAGCCGTGGGTTTCAACCCACGGTTTGCGACGCCCGCGTATTTTTGTTCGTCGCGTAGCGACGGGTGAAGGTTCATGGGTTTCAACCGACGAATTTCGTCATCAGTAGAACCGAACGCTGACAACGTACCAACGAGACATGAGTCAGCCGCAGCAATCACTCCCAGAGACGCCGGAAACGCCGACAGGGCGCGAGCGGTTCCAATTTGGGCTCAGGTCGCTATTCCTGGTCACCACGATCGTGGCCTTATGGCTTGGGGTGGCGAAATTGTTTCCCCGTCCGCGCACTGCGGCGATTGTCGCATTACTTGTCTTTCTTCACGTCTATTTCATTTGGCGATGGATCATACGGGAGGGCCACAGGACAATTGGTATCGGTTGCATCGGGAGCTTCATGCTGGTTGTGATACCGTTGTTTGCGCTCGGCGTGATCGACATTCAATCGAGCATGGCGTTGGACAGCGCCGTACGCTGGAGCCTTTGGGGCCTAATCGTTGCGGGGCTGATCAGCGCGATAATATGGTTCATCATCTGGATAATTTCGATGGCTGCGCAGGCGGCGGCTTCGCCAAGCGAAGGACGATCGTAGCAACAAACTGCCGGAAGATGACGCGAACTGACGGGAGAAAGACGCCGTAAAACTGGCGGAGTGTATTCGGCGCATGACCAAATCCCCGGAAGAACCTGCACCACCGAAGCCATTTCAATACAGCCTCAGGTCGCTGTTCGTCATTACAACTGTTCTCGCCGTATTGCTCGGCTTGGCGAAAATGTTTCCCCACCAAGTCATTCCCGCGCTCGTCGCCTTTGTCATCTTTCTGCCGTATTTTTTCGTTGCCCGCCGGCTGTTACTAAACGGCCAAAGAGCCGTCGGAATTGCCGCCGCGATAACCGCGTCGCTAATACTCTTAACCTGGTGCAAGATCACCTTCTTAGTTGATAAGCCGGTAGAGTGGGATGTGTGCGGCCTGATGGCAGTGGGGGTCTTTAGTTCGCCAATATGGCTGTTCTATGTGGTGTTTCTTACTACGCGGGCAAGAAAAAAGCGACTTCGCCAAGTGCTGCGCGATCGCCGCAAACCATAGGCCGGAACAAGTCAGCGACGAGGTCACTTCCCAGTAGAACCACGTCACTACCGGATCGGAGGCATTGCCTCCGGCACCAAATCGTTTCCCAACAGCGTCGCCGCACCCGGCTTCAGCTTGATCTCTTTCTTCCACTCCCCATACCGCACTGTCCCGCTCGTGCCGCCGACAGAGCGAATCTCGGCGGTGACGAGTTTGCCGTCCTTCCAGACGATATTCACTTCGAATCCGCCGCGGGCGCGCAGGCCTTTTACGCTGCCGTTGGCCCAGGCCTTGGGCAACGCGGGCAGAAGCTCGATCGCGCCGGCGTGCGATTGCAAAAGCATCTCGCAGACGCCGGCCGTGTAGCCGAAATTGCCGTCGATCTGGAATGGCGGATGGGCGTCAAAAAGGTTCGCGTAAACTCCCCCGCCGTCGTTGTAGTTCACCCGCGAGTCGCCGACCAGGTGCAGCAGGTTGCCGATCAGCTTGTAGGCCCGATCGCCGTCGTGCAGACGGGCCCAAAGGTTGATCTTCCAGGCCGTGCTCCAACCGGTGCTGACGTCGCCGCGGGCGTTGAGCGAAACCCGTGCCGCCTCGGCCAGCTTGGGCGTGGTCCGCGGAGTAATTTGCCGGCCGGGATGCACGGCCACGAGATGCGAAAGATGGCGGTGCGTGTCCTTGGGGTCGTCGCGGTCGACCATCCACTCCTGAAGCTGGCCCCAGCGGCCGATCTTGGGTCCCAGTAGCTTCGCCCGCTTGGCCGCAAGCGTGTCGCGGAAATCCCGGTCGATGCCCAGGGCGTCGGCCGCTTCGATGGTGTTGGTGAAGACGTCCCAGATGAGTTGCTGATCGTGTGACACCCCGTCCTCGCGCGGGCCGTGCTCGGGTGAGTAGCCGTTGGGAGCGACGAGCGTGCCGTCGGCCAGCGTCTTCAGGCGATCGAGCCAGAATTCGCAGACTTCCTTCATCGCCGGATAGGCCTTGGTGCGGAGGTACTCCTTGTCGCCGGTGAATGCATAATGCTCCCATAGGTTCTGGACACACCAGGCACTGCCCGACTCGACCCATTGCCAGGTCGATCCGCCAAAAATGCCGTTCTCGGCGTGCATCGTCCAGCCGCGGGTATGGAACGCCGCCTTCGTTTCGTCGCTGCGAACGCCGCGGATCGAGTTCAACCAGTCGGCATAAGGCAAAAAACACTCGCCCAGGTTCGCCGGATCGGCGAGCCAGTAGTTCATCTGCACGTTGATGTCCGTATGGTAATCGCAGCGCCAGGGCGGCGTGTTGCTCTGGTTCCAACGGCCTTGCAGATTGGCCGGCAGCCCGCCCGGCCGCGATGACGAAATGAGTAGATAGCGGCCATATTGGAAGAGCAAGGCCTCCAGGCCGTGGTCGGGGCCGGAGGTCTTGAGGTTGACCAGCCGCTGATCGGTGGGCAGTTTGGATTTTTCGGGGTCGGAGCCGAGGTCGAGGGAGACGCGGTCGAACAGGGTACGATAGTCTTCGCGATGATCAATCGCGGGTTGGGCGAACTCTTCTCTTCGTGTGGCCTGGTCAAGGCGTGCCGTGATTACCTGGTGTGACGGTTCGCCCCGCCAGCCTTTGCTGCGGTCTTGGACGAAATCGGTGCCGGCGTCCAACAGCAGGGTTAAATGGTCAACATTCTTGAACCTGATTTTTTGCCCCCCAGACTCAATCGTGCCGCCCTCGTGCAGGACGATTGCCTGGGCCTCGTAATTCAAGGCGATTTTGTACGGCCGCTTTCCTTCGTACTTGTAGCCGGCGAGATTGCCTGAGGCCGTCAAGCGGTTTCCTGCGACCGTGACCTTCCCATGGTGTGCATCGCTCAGGCTGATGCTCCCCGAGAGCGCTCCCGGCTTGTCGGCGACAAAGTAGAAGACCAAGATGCCCGCCGGACGGCTGGCGAACGCCAAGCGATGGAACTTCACCCCATCACTCTCATAGTCAACTGTATGGAGCGCCCAAGTGAGATGCAACGCACGGCGATAGTTACTCACCGGGCCGTGGTCGAGCTTGACGAAAACGTCGCCGAAGTTCTGATAAGCCCCCGTGTCCTGCTCATCGCCGATCCAGAGGCTTTCCTCGTTGAATTGGATATGTTCCTCGGGTACGCTGCCGAAGATCATCGCCCCCAGCCGGCCGTTGCCGATCGGCAGGGCCTGCTGTTCCCAGTTGGCTGCCGGTTTGTCGTACCAGAGTTTGAGATCGTCGGCACAATACACCGTGGCGTTGAGAAAGACCGCTGCCACGAGTGCGAAGAAGAGCCGGGCCAGAGAAAGGGTTTTGGATGTCATGGGGTATTCCTTGTTGTTAAAGCGTAGGGTGGGACCAGATCGCGTAGCGAGCGCTGGCCCACCATTATTTCGATCTTTTCCGATCATGGTGGGCCGGCGCTTGCTACGCAATCTGGTCCCACCCTACGATCTATTGTTCCAACTCCTTCAATCGCTCCGCCAGCGGCAACAGTTCTTCCACGTCGGCAATCTGCTCTTCCAACCTATCCTCTTCCTCCGACTCGCCCAGCCAACGAAGATGCAAGAAAACGCGGGCGGCGGTCAACCGCAAGGCAACATCGCCGGGCGTGCCGTCAGGCCAGCGCGCGAGACAATACTCCTGCTCGCAAAGTGCGACCAGGTCGTCGTCCCAGCCCCAGGTGAGGTTGGCCAGGTCGATCTCGCCGGCAGCCAGCGCGGCCGACTCCCAATCGATGGGCACGTTGCGACCGTCACACAACATAATGTTATCCGCCTGATACGCGCCGTGAATGATCGCCGCCGGCGGCAACAAGGCAGGCAGACGACGCTGGCAACGCTCGCAAAGGTCCGGCAGCCAGGGGAACCGCTGGTGCAGGCGGCGCGTAGCGTGGCCGGCACCCTGCATCCAGACGCGATAGAACTCCGTATCGTAGCGATGCAGGAACGACGGCACGGCCGCCGTCTCGCTCCAACGATGGAAACGGGCGATCCACTCCGCGGCCGCCATCAGGCCGGCCTTCGGCTGCGACACTTGCTGCAAGGCCGTCGCCCCGTCGACGTAGTTCAAGGCCAATGCGACCGTTCCCGTCGTCTTGTCCAGGAATACCCCGTGTAACAGCAGCACGTCGCCCCGCCAGGCGGACAACAGTTGGTCGTAAACCTGCGCCTCATAGGCCACGCCGTAGCAATGGGTCGGTTGCCCGACTTCGGCCAGCGGGCCGAATTTGCAGAACAACTGCCGCTGCGTGCCGTCCGGCATGCGGCAGGCCACGATCTCACAGTCGGCGCTGCTCGGTTCGGGCAGTCTAGTCCGTTGAAGAATCGCTGCGGCGCCAAGCCCGGCGGCAAGCACTTCGTCGTCAACCTTACGATCGAGTTCCATGGCATCCTCTAGCCTACCGATTGCCCGCAGAAATGCAACAAGCCCTTTCGTTTCCGCCCGGGTTTTCCGTGCTTGGATCTGCTCAGGCAGCCGGTTTTATGATACAATTTGGGAATGAAGCGCTCAGCGAGACCGGCCGTTGGCATCGACCTCGGCACCACGTTCTCCGTCCTGGCTCGTTTGGATGGCAGGGGCAGTCCCCGCGTAATCCCGAACTTGGATGGCGACCTTTCCACGCCGAGCATCGTCTATTTTCATGAAGGCGGAGTGGTCGTCGGCAAGGAGGCAGGCAAGGTGGCGCGATATGAGCCCGAACGGGTGGCGCAGTTTGCCAAGCGCGACATGGGCAAGGCCGTGTACCACAAGGCGATCCTGGGACACCGGCTCCCCCCCGAGGTGCTTCAGGCCCTGGTCCTTCGCCGGCTCAAGCAGGACGCGACGCTTACGCTAGGCGAATTCGAGAAGGTCGTGATTACCGTTCCCGCTTACTTCAACGAACCGCGCCGCAAGGCAACCGTGGATGCCGGACGGTTGGCCGGTCTGGAAGTTTTGGACATCGTCAACGAGCCTACCGCCGCCGCCCTGGCCTATGGGTTCCAGGACGGCTTCCTGGATTCCGGCGGCCGTGCCCGCCGCCGGGAGCAGATCCTGGTCTATGACCTGGGCGGAGGCACGTTCGATGCTACGTTGATGGAGATCGACGGTTTGAAGCATCGCGCCGTTGCCACCGACGGCGATGTTTGCCTGGGGGGAATCGACTGGGACCAGCGGATTGCCGACTATGTCGCCGGGCAGTTCAAAGCCCAATCCAAGGTCGATCTGCAGCAGGACCCGGCTGCCTGGCAAAACCTCTTGCAAGAGGCCGAGGATGCCAAGCGGGCCCTGTCGAACCGCTCGAAAACGGAGGTGCACATCCATCACGAAGGTTATCGGGTCACGATTCCGCTCACCGCCGCGTTGCTCGAGTCGATGACGAGCGACCTCGTCGATCGCACGCTGTTTACCGTCAAGAGCCTTCTCCGCGAGTCCGGTCGGCAGTGGCGCGACCTGACGCGGATCCTCCTGGTCGGCGGCTCCAGCCGCATGCCGATGGTCCAAGCGGCGCTGGACGCGCGAGTCCGGCCTGGCCCTCGACCGCTCGCTGTTGGCCGAGGAACCGGTGGCCATGGGGGCCGCAATCTTTGCCGGGCTGCTCTTGGATCCCGAGGCCCAAGCCCGGCCGGAAATCGAGGTCCAGAACATCAGCTCGCATCCCCTGGGCGTGTTGGGCGTCGACCGCCACACCAAGGTCCCGCGCCGCAAGGTGCTGATCCCGCGCAATGTGCCCTTGCCGGCCACGGGCAGCGGCACCTTCCCGACTTTCCGCGCCGATCAACGCAACGTGGCCGTGGATGTGATTGAGGGCGGCGACGACAGCGGTCAGAATTCCACGCGGATCGGGCGTTGCGTCGTATCGGGACTGCCGGCCGGATTGCCCGCCGGCACGCGGGTCAAGGTGACCTTCGCCTATGCCACCAACGGTCGCTTGACCGTCACCGCTGAAATGCCGGCCATCCAGGCGCAAATGACGATGGTGGTGGAGCGGGCCACAGGTCTCTCGGAAGACGAAATCAAGCAGTGGCGGCAGTGGATCGATGCCGGGGCCGTGCTGGAAATCACTGCCGATGCCCAGGCGGCCGAGCCGGTCCTGGAACTCGATGCGGGCGACTATTTGGATTTGGAATCGCACGACGAACCGATTCCAGCCGACGAGCCTGCTCCCGCGGCGGCGCCTCGGCGCCGCAAGGGCGCCGGCCCCGGGCGGGCAGAACCGCAGCGCGACGCCGGCTCGGGACTGGATGATTTCTTCAAGGAACTGGAGTAGCCGCTGCGCGGGGTCCGTCATGAGCGAGAACTTCGATCCTTATTACAAGTGGCTCGGCATTCCACCCAAGAATCAGCCGCCGACGCACTATCGTCTGCTGGGGATCGAACTCTTCGAGTCGGACCGCGAGGTCATCGATTCGGCTGCGAATCGGCTTATGGCCTATCTGAAGACGTTGTCGACGGGCGAGGACGCGACGCACGCGCAGCGACTGCTGAACGAGGCGGCGGGCGCGCGGCGTTGCTTGCTCGATCCGCAGCTCAAGGCCGACTACGACGCGCAACTTTCCGCCCCAAAAACTTCACCGACTTCCGCAGCAACGCCGAGCCCGCCGCCGGCGCTGCCCACGGCAAAAAGCCTGTCGCTGGGGCCGGCGGAAGGGCCGAGAAAGTCGCGCCGGCGACCCCCGCCTCTGTACAAGGCCGCCTGGCCGGTTCGTCCGCCGCCTGGTGCGAGGCAGAAAGCAAACGACGCGCTCAAAATCGGGTCGGGGCCGCCCGCCGGAACAAGCAGGCCATTTGGTTCGCCTCGATCGGGGCATGCGCCGTAATGGCCATCGTTGGGATCTGCATCGCCCTTTCCTCCGCTAGCCGGAACGTGGACCGTCAAGCGTCCTTGCCGCCCGCCAAGCGCACCGAGAAGGCCGCAGGAGGGACCTCCTCCGAGTCCCTCCGGAAAGGAAAGGACGAATCGACGATGAGTACATGGCGCCCGGGTTCCTCGGACAAGCAGGAAGGCGAGACCAAGCGAGCTTCGCCGGCCGCCGGGCTCGAAGATTCCGCCATGAAAGATTCCGTTCCCGCGAGCTCGCGGCAGGCGGATAAGACGACACGGGCATCGTCACCTCCAGCGGTGGAGGGCCCCGTCGTGGCGGGGCCATCGCAGGGCACGTCCGCGGTGCAGCCGCCGGCTGCCAAAGAGGCCGTTGCGCCGCAGAATCCTGTCGTCAAGAGTTCCCCGCCCGCACCGGCTGCGGGCCCGCCGGACGCGCCCCCGCCTCTTCCGCCTGGCAATCCGTTCGCCGGTCTCGGCACGGTGCTCGACTTGCCCCCGACGGCCAAGATCAAGCCCGGCGAGGAGACTGGCTTGGGCCCGCTGCCGATCATCGGTCTTAAAGATGCCCAGTTCGTCGTGTTGGGGGCCGATGAAGTTTATGGGCACGCCGCCAAGGTGACGGCCGCGGCCGTGGAGGAAGCGAAGCCAGGTCGCTGGCGGGTCGAACTTCGCGAGGGCGATGGCGACCCTCAAGCCCTGGCGGAGTTCTGCCTGGAAAAAGGCCAATTGCAATTTTCCTGGGCGCCCGGCGCCGATTCCGCGCGTGCCGATCTCTTGCGAAATTGTTTCCTGGAAATCTCCGCCGACCAACACCAGCAATGCTTCGCGCTCCGCAAGGCCCAAACCATCGAGCCGTTGACGATCCAGAACGAAAAGGGGGCGCCGCAGTCCCACCCCATCCCGGTGGCGGCCATCAGGTCGGGCTGGCCGTACCAAATGGAAGTCCTTGGGGTCTCAGGGGCGCCGCCTTACTATCTCGTTTATCAGCGGCCCCTGGCAAGTCCGCTGGATAAATGGACCAACATCCAGTGGAACGACGCCGGGAGCGGTTTTCCCGTCTGTGCCCAGATCTTGCTGGACCCTGTTACGGCAAGCGGCTTTTCGATCCGCACGCGGCTGCTCGTGCAACCCCCCAATGAAAAAAACCCGAAGTTGGACAGGGGGTTCGTGAGCAAGGCCAACGAGGAGCGTATCAAAAGACTGGACGCGGCAACGAAGCACTCCGACGCCGTTCGCCCGCCGTTCGCCGCGGAGCAAAAGCAGGAACTCGACCAATTGAACCGCCTGCGGCGTCTCAAAGCGTTGAGCGTCGAAAAGGGCCTGCGCGAAAGCGTCCGCATCCACTTCAAGATCTTCACGACCATCGCCGGGCATCGCCTCGATCTGCTCCGCAGCGAGCCCGAACAGCCCATGAAGAAGTAACTTACGACTTGGCATGAACTAGCTTGGTTGGATGGACTTCCGAGTCCGTCCACGAAAAACTGGACGGACTCGGAGCTCCATCCTACAATTCAACTAACATATTCCGTGACAAACCCTTGCCAACCTCAATCCGATCAAAGAGCCATATATGAGGCATAGCCTTTCGCGACGTGAGTTTCTCGTTTCCAGTCTCGGTACGGCCGGCGTTCTCGCCGCCGGCGGCCTTTTGCGAGCGGATACCGCGCAGGGGTCGGCCGAGAAAGTCTACTACCCGGCGGTCAAGTTGCCGGCGGCGCTCCCCACGGCCCCGGTCGCCGTCAAACGCTGCCACACCTACGATCCGGCCACCCTCCGCAAGAAACTCGATGCGGCACTGGACCTCATCGGCGGGCTGAAAAAGCTCGTCAGCAACAAGACGGTGAGCATCAAGATCAACGTCACCGGCGGGCCGGACAAGCTGGCCGGCCTGCCCGGTTATCGAACGTATCAGATCCATCCCAACTTGCTGGCCGCGTTGTGTGCCGCGGTGAACGACGCCGGCGCACGGCGGGTGATCGTGCTGGAAAGCCAGTACTCGCTCAAATCGCCGGAAGAAGTCCTTGCCGGCGGCGGCTGGGACGTCCGTGCGATCCAATCGGCCGGCGGCAACCGCGTGACTTTCCAGGACACCCGCAACCGCGGCAAGTGGCCGCAGTACAGCCGGCTCACGGTTCCCTGGGGTGGATTTCTCTTTCCCGCCTTCGACCTCAACCCGTGCTACGAGAAGACCGACGTGTTCATCTCGCTGGCCAAGCTCAAGGACCATCTCTGCACGGGCGTGACGCTGTCGATCAAGAACCTTTTCGGCATGACGCCCAGCGCGCTCTACGGCGAGGACGCGCCGAACGAAAACTCGCTCAGCAATCGGGGAGCAATCCTTCATAATGGCAAGATTGCCGTGCCGGCCGGGGTGCCCAAGCAAATCGGCGAACCTGTGCCGGTGCTGTGGAAGTATCGGGTCCCGCGGATAACGGCCGATTGCCTCGGCGCGCGGCCCATCGACCTGGCCGTGATTGACGGCATTGAAACCAACCGCGCCGGCGAGGGCCCTTGGGCTCTGAAGGCCCAGCCGATCCAGCCGGGATTGCTGTTGGTCGGCTGCAATCCGCTCTGCACCGACGCCATCGCCACGGCCGCCATGGGCTACGACCCGCTGGCCGGGCATTTCGAGTTTCCTTTCCCCGGCGAGAATCACTTGCGGTTGCTGCGCAGCGTCGGCATCGGCGAGATCGATCCCAGGAAACTCGAGGTCCGCGGGCTGCCGCTCAAAGAGGCAGTCTACCCGTTCAATCCCAAGCATGAGGCGTTGGAGACTCCTATGGCCTACCACGCCTACTACGACTCGCGCCTGCGGGCGTAATCGCGGCCGAAAACCGCCGTCTAGCACGCTACGGGGTCTTGCGCCCCCTCTTTATGCGGATCTTGCCTAATCGATCTTGCACGGCTCAGCCGATATAGGTAGAGTCCGCCTGTGTCTATATTCGTTCAGGAGGAGCGATGATGAACACGCCTTGGGGAATCGCAACAACCGGCAAGGGCCGTTTACGCCGTACGGGCCGACACGGCCGAGCACTGCGGGATTATCGCCGTCTGGGCATCGAGCCGTTGGAAAATCGCCGCGTTTTGTCGGCGGTTTTTCCCTTCGTGACGCTGCCACCCGTCCCCTGTGGCCCGATCCTCTCGCCCGTGACCTCGTCGCCGGTGAGCTCGTCGCCGCCGGCGCCCGTGGAAGGCAAACCAATCGGCGCCACGCTCTCGCCCGCACAGCTCGCGGCCGAGACGACGGTCGGCCAGTCGATCAATGCCTTCGCGGAGGCCCTCTACAGCGAGATCCAGAGCCAGCCGGGGGGGAGCGGCAACCTCTTCCTTTCCCCGGCAAGCATCTCGACCGCCTTGGCGATGGCCTACGCGGGGGCCCAAGGTGAGACCGCAACCCAGATGGCGGCCGCGCTCCACTACACGCTTGCTCCTGCTACGCTGGCCGGCGATTTTGGCAGCCTGATCGCCGACCTGAACAGTGCCGGCCAGGGCAATTACTCGCTCTCCGTGGCCGACGCCCTCTGGGGCCAGCAGGGCTACTCGTTCCTCGCCCCGTTCCTGGACCTCATGCAAGCCGACTACAGCGGCGGCCTGCGCCGGGTCGATTTCCAGAACGCCACCCAAGCCGCCCAACTGACCATCAACAACTGGGTCGCCAAAGAGACCAACAACAAGATCCAGAATTTGATCCCCGCAGCGCCCTCACCCCGTTGACGCGGCTCGTATTGACCAACGCCATCTACTTCCAAGGCCAATGGGCGACTCCCTTCAATGCCAGTCTCACGCAGAATGCGGCCTTCACGCTGGGCTCGGGCGGCCAGGTGCAGGTTGCCACAATGCATGCCACCAATTCGTACCGCTATATGCAGAGCGACGGCTATCAAGTCCTGGAGCTGCCCTACGCGGGCAACCGCCTGGTCATGGACGTGCTCCTGCCGAGCGCCGGCAGCGGGTCCGCGGGCCTGGCTGCCACCCAACTCCCCGCCAACCTCAACGGCTGGCTGCAAGGCCTGACGTCGCAACCGGTCGCTGTCTCGTTGCCCAAGTTCCAGATCACCACGCCGTCGTTCGATCTCACTCAATCGCTTAAGGCCCTGGGCATGACTGATGCTTTTAGTCCCACGGCCGCCGACTTCGCGGGCATCAGCGCCAACCCGCTGAATATCAGTTCCGTCTACCACAAGGCGTTCGTCGACGTGAACGAGACGGGAACCGAGGCCGCGGCCGCCACGGGGACGGTCGTGACGGCTCAAGTCATCGTGTCGTCGCCAGAGACCGTCGCCTTCAACGCCAACCACCCGTTCTTGTTCCTGATCCGCGATACGCAGTCGGGGAGCGTTCTCTTCATGGGGCAGGTGGCCGATCCGTCCTCGACCGGCACCGATCCGTCCGCTCCGGCCGTGCCCACGGCTATCGCGCCTCGAATCACCTCGACCGCACCGACGCGAGCCAACGTGGGACGCGTCTACGCCTACCGGGTCCTGACCAATGCGGCCTCCGGCCAGAGCATCACTTTCTCGCTGAAAAGTGCGCCGGCCGGCATGAGCATCAACGCCTCGACCGGTCTGGTGATCTGGTCGCCGACGGCTTTCCAAACGGGATCGAGCGCCGTGACCGTGCTCGCCACGGACCAGTTCGGCGACACGATGCGGCAGGCATTCAGCATTCGCGTTTCCGGCGATTCGGTTCTAAGTAATCCCTTCGCCTCCGTGTCGCAGAATCTCCCCACGCTGGACAGTCTCAGGCATGCAGGCTTGAAGAGCAACGCGGTCGACCAGTTCTTTGCATCCAGCGGTTTGGGACCGGCCGAAGAATAACTTCCGTGTTCATGCGAGGGGTGGCATGCCTTCATGCCGGCGTTGCCGGCATAGGCATGTCGTTGGCTACGTTAACACGCGAAAACATGCCCCAATCGGGAAGTTATTTTTCGGCCCATCCTTGGGCGGGTGGCGAATCATTTGTTGAGCTCCCGCACCACCCGCAGGGCTTCGTCGATGTGCCGGTCGGCCGAGAAGTGCGCGGTGAACACATGGCGGACCACACCCTCCTTGTCGATCACGTAGGTCGTACGGCCGGGCAAGAACCCCAGCAGTCTTGGCACGCCGAGGGCCTTTTGCAGGGCCTGGTCCTGGTCGCTGATCAGCAAGAACGGCAGGCGTTGCTCTGCGGCGAATCGCCGGTGCCGCTCGATCGAGTTGATGCTGACGCCGATGACCACCGCCCCAGCCGCGGCGAAATCTGCGTAAGCATCGCGAAATCGACAGGCCTCCGCGGTGCAGACGGGCGTGCCGTCGCGGGGGTAAAAATAGAGCACGACGACTTGCTTTCCCAAGTAATCGGCCAGCGCAACCGGTTGGCCCGTATGGGCCATGGCGGTGAACTGCGGAGCGCGATCTCCGACGGCTATGGCGGTCATGACAGGTTCCTTGGCATGTTACGCTTCTGGTTTATAGCGCCGCTGGAACTCCTCGATGTTCACGATCCGGCCGGTGGCGCGCGACTCCTCGGCAGCGAAGCCCATGAGATGGCTGTGGACCGTCGAGTCCAGGCCGGCGGCCAGCGGGGCGTCCGGCGGGCCGGTCATCTCGTCGTAGAGCGCGTCGATCAGCCCCGCATCGCCGCCGCCGTGCAGTTCGTAGCCGCCGTCTGCGGCTTGCACCGTGTATCGCACCGGCTCGCCCTCGTGGGGAAAAACGTAGAGGTGTTCGCCAAAATGCTTGTGGTAGGTCTCGCCGCCTTTGAGCACGCCGCGCGTGCCGTAGATCTCGATGTGCCGGCCGTTCTCGAAGGCCGTCATCGTGAACGTGCCCGTCACGCTGCCTTCGAACTCCATCGCTAACACCTGCCGGTCCACAGCGTCGTTGTCGCAGCGATAGACGCAGCGGCCCCACGGGCTGGTTTTCAGCCACGCTGCGATCTCCTCGGCGCCGGCCTCGGCGGCGCGGTCGAAAACCATCGGCAGCCACACGGCCCGCATGTCGCCGGCGTAGCGCAGCGCATTGTAGGCGCACGTGTCGCCGACCGGGCAGCCGTCGGTGCAGCGCGGGGCGCGCCGGCGGGCGCCCGTTCGGGCCGGAAAAACTCCAAGGAGCCGAAGCTCGCCACGCGGAGGCAGCGGCGGCCGGCCAGCCAGTGGACGATATCCGTGTCGTGGCAGCACTTGGAAATAATCATCGGCGAACTCTTGCCCGCGACCGACCAATGCCCGCGTACGAAGGAGTGCGCCTGGTGCCAGGGCATGACGCCCTCGTTGGCCTGGATGGAGACGATTTCGCCCAGCGCTCCCGACTGGACGATCTCTTTCACCTTGCGGTAGAACGCGGCAAACCGCAGTACGAAGCAGACCATCACGCGGCGGTTTGCCTGGCGGGCAAGGGCCTCGATCTCCAGCACCTGCTCGACGCGGGTGGAAATCGGTTTCTCCAGGAGCACGTGGTAGCCGGCCTGGAGGGCCTGGCGGCAATGGCGGTAGTGGTCGTTATCCTGTGTGGCGACGATCATCACGTCGGCGAGGTGTCCTGCCTCCAGGATCGCATCGGCGGCGGCGACGATCTGGAAGCGATCGGGCCGGCGCAGCCAACGCCGTATAGGTCTGCGCCCGTGCGCCGCAACCGATGCAGGCAATCGTCAGAGGTCTTGGCGTATTCATCGCAAATCCCCTATCTCCTTCAAGACGGGTGTTCTGCGATTATCGGGTGGCGACGGGCAGCGTGCAAGCCGGCCCCTTCCAGCCGCGGGAAAACGCCAAAGTCGTCTTCGTAGAACGGGATCCCGTAGTTCTTTAGCTAAGTGAAGTAAACCGCGGATTGCACGGATAACGCGGATATTTTCACAGATTGGCGAATTCCAGTGTATCCGCGGAATCCGCGTCATCCGCGGTCAATCATTTCAGACGGCGTAACAGTTACGGAATTCCATTGTCAATCCGCAGAAAATCCCAGAGAAAAACTGGATTTCTCGACCAGAATCGGAGACAATATCAATGGGCAAGGGGCGTGGTCAACGCAATGACCTCGAACATCAACTCGGCCCACAGTGGCGGAGCGGTAGTGGTCTTCTGCGACGGGCACAGCCAATTTCTGGGGGACGACGCCGGAGTGAATCTGGCGACCGGCAGCAATTCGATTACGGTTTACCAAATCGTGGCGACCCCGGACGGCAGCAAGATCGGCGGCGAGCCTCCGGCCGATGACGGCCAGTGGGCGCAGTAAGGCAGTAAGCTTGCCAACGATCTTGGGACGTAACTGTTTAGCCGTCTGAAGTGATGAACCGCGGATTACGCAGATACCGCGGATAAAACGATGCAAACACCAAGATTTGAATTCATCTGAAACATCCGCGTTCTCCGCGAAATCCGCGGTTTACACCATTCCGCTGAAGAGTAACGAAAACGTGTGTTTTGACGTTTGGCGGAATCAGTTCTGCGCAGCGCACGTTGACAGTCCCCAAGAGGCATGCGATAATGCCAGTATTGATGGAGAGGGGCTGTGGATTGGAGGATACGATGGAGCCGACGGGTACACCTGGCGATCAACTCTACCGCGACGAGGTGCTTGCTGCTCGCGTTATGACGCCGGAGGAGAAACTCTTGGCCGGTCCCCAGCTTTTTGACTTCGCCTGCCGAATTGCCCTGGATGGGATCCGCAATCAGTTCCCGGATTTCGACGAACAGCGCATGCGTCAGGTCCTGGCCGAGCGGGTGGAGTTGGGCCGCCGCCTGGAGAACAACGGGTGAACAGTGACGAAGCCACCGTCGCCGTCATCGACGCCCTCCAGGCGCTCGACATTCCTTACCTCCTGGTTGGCTCCCTGGCCAGCAATCTCTACGGAATTCCCCGCTCGACCAAGGACGCGGATTTCAGCGTGCAGGTTGGGCCCGGCGGTATTCGTGCCATCGTTACACATTTAGGTTCCCACTTCCGCCTTGACCCGCAGGTCTCGTTCGAGACGGTCACGGGAACGATGCGGTACGTCGTCAACGTCGCCGAAAACCCGTACCGGATCGAGTTCTTCTGCATGAATGACGATCCTTTCGCTCGGGAGCGTTTTGCACGGCGGCAGCGGTCGCCGTTCCTGGGCAGGCAGGCGTTCGTGCCCACCCCGGAGGATGTTGTCGTCGTGAAGCTGCGGTGGGCGTTGTCGCTGAACAGGCCAAAAGACGCCGAGGATGCGCGTGGCGTGATTGCCGTTCAAGGCGAGCGCCTCGATTGGAATTACATCCGCCGCTGGTGCGATGCTCACGGCACGCGCGAACTGCTCGACAAAGTGCGGGCATCGATACCGCCATTCCACGGCAACGACCCTCTATTGCCGCGTGGAACGCCATAGCGTGCTCCGCACTTCGTACTCGGCACTTCGTACTCCCGGCGCGTCTTTGCCGGCGGCAAGCGCTTGCCGTCACTTCAAGAGGGCGGTGAATCCGGCTTGCTCAAAATGATGGTCGCCGGTCAGGGCCTCCGCAATCCCTTCCTCCGTCACTACGACGAAGGAAATGCAGTCCGTCAGCGACCACTGTTTGTCCGGCCGCTCATGATAAAGCTCGACGCCTTTTTCGAACGTCTCCGCGTTGGCCGGCACGATCATGTCCGCCGGGTTCGCCTCGATGTCAGCCAGCACACGACGAAACGCTTGCCGGTTTGGCGTGGACGCTAGCCCGTCCGCCAACTCGGTGAGCACTCAAGCGGTCGTTGCCAACGGCGCCCGGTTTCGCCGGCTGAAATCCATAGCCTTTGTGTGCGCCGGGTTGCGCGGATTGAGGATCGCGAAAAAGAAGAACGAGTCGGCGAAAATACGCATCATTGCTTGGGAGCTCCGTGCAGGTAGTGGTCTTGCTGTGCCGCCATGTCGGCCGGGAGCTCGGGCACCGTTCCGACAACATCGGCAAACCGCTCGGCCAGCGTCCGTCCCTCAGCCGGAGATTTGTCGGGCGTCGCAACAGGCTCGATGTGGACTTCCGTGCCCTCCGGCAGCCCCGCTCCCTTCTCGAAAACCACGACTCCCCCTTTGACGTATCCACGATGGACCATAGTACTATCCTCCTCGATCAAAACATCTCTTGTTGAGTATCTTTCGTTTTGCTCCGCTCGGCCAGGGCCAACTTCGTCAGTTCCGGCCAGGCAATCACCAAACCATTATAGCCGGGTTGCAGGCCAGGCAGTGCCGGCTGCGCGCCCCCGGTCCGTCCTTGCCGGCGGCAATCGCTTTCCATGCCAAGTTCACCGAAGCGTCGAAAGTCGCGGGCTCGTAAGGTTCTGGGTGCAAAGGCGCGCGAGGACATTAGCCCCTGGGCCTCTTGATCTCCTCGGCACGATCGCGGGACAGACGAAAATGTCAGATATGTCAGGGGCCAGGTGGCCCTGGGCGGTTGGGAGACGGGTAGCGACGAGGTCGCCGGGCGACGCCCAGTTTCCGGCCACCGGCGGCCGCTCCATGTCACATACTCCGAACTCTGCACTCCCTACTCTGTACTCCCTACTCTGTACTCCCTACTCTGTACTCCCGGCCCGTCTTTCCCGGCGGCAATCGCTTTCCATGCCTTGTTGACCGAAGCGTCGCGAATCACGAAGACCAGTCGACGATGGAGAGGCCCGGAATCAATCGAAAGTCCCTGACGTTGCGCGTCACCAGGGTGCCGCCTTGCTCCAGAGTGATCGCTGCTATGCGCAGGTCCGCATGTTTGACTCCGAGCTTCAGGCCCCTGAGGTGAATGAATCGGTCGATTGCCGGCTCGCTGAATGAGAAGATGTGAAGTGGAGACTCATTGGCCCTGCCCGAGGTCTTCAGTCTCTCGGCGATACTGGGCCATCGCGTCCTTCCACGGCTGGAGCAGGGGATCGTCCTTGAGCATTCCCGCAAATCGAGCGAGGGGATGTGCCCGACCGCGAATTTCCAGTTCGCAGACCTCGGCGCCGGCATCGAGGCGGCAGTCGATCAATTCGCGGAGCCTTTGGATTGCTTCGTCGCGAGTCGGCGCTTCAATTTCCAGGCCCCAAAGGCCCCCGCTGCTTGCGCGAAAAGCATTTTCTCCCGCGGGCTCGACGATAATGGGGATCTCCATTTTCCGTATTTCCTCGCTCCTGGAACTGCTTGCCTTTGTCGTGGGCGGGACCCTTAGCCGCTCGCCTGGGGATTTGGTCTCCGCCCCCGCTCTAGGGAAAATCGCTCCTGATAATCCGTTGCGGGCGCCGGATACTCGTCGTGCGGCGGCAATTCTGCCACGAACCCCGCCACGCTGCATGATCCATGCTATTATGGCGGCTTCGGGCGCAAAGTCAACTCAATTCGGGCGTTTTCCAGCATGTCCGGCGGCTGTTCCACGTCATGGCGGCGGATCCGCAAGGCCGTGCAACATGCGGCGGCCGCACCATGTCACGTACTCCGTACTCCGTACTCTGTACCCTGTACTGCGTACTGTGCACTCCGTACTCCCGGGCCGTCTTTGCCGGCGGCAATCGCTTTCCATGCCAAGTTCACCGAAGCGTCGAGAATCACCGGCTCCTCAGGTTCCGGGTGCAAAGATGGGGACGGCTTCAGCGCCATCTGACGGTGGTTTTCCGTGTATCAGCGAGACGCCACGTCGGGTCGGCACGTCGCGACGCGCCCCGTTCACGTTCAATATAAGTGATGTCCCTTTATCCGGCCCTATCCGGCCCCTTCATTGCTGTACATAGCCAAATAAATGCCAAGAAGTCGGGTGGAAGTGGAAACCTGTATCAGGCAACGATCGACGCACTCTGGGCGGAGGCTCGCCGACTGTCGACTCTCCCCTCGCCGCAATTTGGCCCGAAGTATGTGACCAGTGAGCCCGGAACGCTGTGGGGGCTGTCGCCGAACCAGCGAATGATGCTGGCCTTGTCACGGGCCAAGGCTCAACTCCCGTCAGCGCTTTACCAGAAGTTCGAAGAGCTTTTCACACGGACGAATCTTCTCATCATGGGTGGCGCGGTAGGGGTATTGGTTGCAGCCCATTTCTTCGGGGTCGGCGAAATAATTGACCTTATTGGACTAGCATGGATTGGGGTTGATTCCGCGGTGACTCTTATTGACCTTTGCGGCGCAATCGCGGACGCCAGGGCTGCGGTTGATGACGCTGCAGATTGATGTCGCCGCATCGCGGATCGCAAAGGACTTTTCCGAACTCGTGCGGACTGGGGCATTGACGCTCGGAGGCGCGGGAGCCGGGAAATTGGGTCGTGCAGGGGCGCGGTTACTGAAAGGCAAGCGCGTAACTGTTCCCGAGGTGCCACCGGAAGCGCCGCCGCCACCGCCCGAGGTGCCACCGCCACCGCCCGAAGTGCCGCCGGTTGAACCACCGGTTGAGCCGCCGCCGGTTGAACGGACGCCAGTTCCTGGTGGTGACCTGGCAGTGCATGAAGCGGCTGGTGGACATACGATTGCCGAACATGTTGGACGAACAACTGAGCAGTTGGCTACACGACTCGTTGATGAGCCTAAGATTCCCGCAGCATCCACATTTCCCAATATTGCTACGGCCGAAAGAGCCACAGCCGATGCTCTTCAAGCACGGTCGGCGGAGATTGCAAGCTGGCTTTCCACCAGCGCTAAGAGGCTGGTACTAAAAGTACCATTGCTCTATGATGTTGGCATCAGTTTGGCCCGTGGAGCTACCACTCCTGTCAATGTACGGTCGGTATTGATCGTGCTACAGCGAGATGCGTCTTTTCCATCGGGATACCGAATTATCACAGCCTATCCGGTACCATGAGCGAAGACAAATACAAAAACCTCCGGCACTTACTTGGTTCGTACTTACACCAAGATTGGATGTTGGAGTTTCAAAACCCATTTGATGCTATTGCAGCTTTCAGGGAACAGGAGCCTACTGAATCTGTTCAGGCGGCTTGTAGGGAGCTAGAAGAGGTTATTCCCTTGGTTGAGGGTATGCAAGACGCCGAAACGTTCTTATGGCAGGTTCTATCGTGTTACTATTCCCCTAGGACGGACGGGTTATCGGTTGCCGATTGGTTTCGACTGGTTCGCAATAAACTTTGCGGGTAGGTGTTCTGGTGCCCTGGTCCAGCGACCCCGCCAACCGACGATCCAGCGAAGCAAACGCCCCCGCAGCCAGAACGGCTTGGGCGGCGGACGGAAAGATGGCTGAGCCCTTGCTGTGTTGGTCCAACGACCTTTTACAACCGATCGGATGGATAAGAGAACACCCCGGAAGGGGCAAGATTGGCATGCGGGTCAAGTAGATGGCTGAGCCCTTTCGTCGCCTCGGCGACGCGCCGCAACTGGCTTTTGAGGAGATTTGGCTCATCTTCCGACAAATATGGTTGGTCGTGTTGGTGCTCCTTGCGGCGCTCGGCAGTCTTGCCGTGGCAACCGCCGCAGAACCCAAGGAGGCGGTCAGCAAGGCGAAAAGCCCCCGAAAGGAACTGACGGTGGACCTTGGCAAGGGCGTGAAGCTGGAGATGGTCTTGATCCCGGCGGGCGAGTTCCTGATGGGTTCGCCCGATTCGGACAAGGGAGCCGTCACCTGGGAGAAGCCGCAGCATCGGGTTCGGATAACCAAGCCGTTCTACCTCGGCAAGTATCTGGTTACGCAGGAGCAGTGGGAAGCTGTCATGGGCAAGAATCCGAGCCACTTCAAGGGATCGAAGAATCCGGTGGAAACAGTCAGTTGGGACGACTGCCAGCGGTTTCTCGGCAAGCTCAATACAAAGATCGGCACGCACGGCGGAAAGTTCGTATTGCCGACTGAGGCACAGTGGGAATATGCCTGCAATCCTTAGTCGCCAACTCGTTATTATTTCTGTTCGTTTCACCAAACTCAACGCGGCCCCGCGGTCCTGGCGGTTGTACCCGGTTCGCGGGCAGGCGGCTCCGTCAGGGGACCAGCAGCCAGCACAAAAGTTCGGGAAAAACCTGATTCTACCCCCGCTAACGTGGAGACGCAACTTGCAATGGCGACTAAATTTCGAATCGCAGTTTTCTCAAACGTCTTGACACGCTCCGCGTCCACTGCTCACGACGCGTTCTCCGGCTTTAACGTGAAAGCCAATTCGCAGCCGCGGGGCGCCGGCGGGCGCTCCATCAAACGGCGAATCGCGGCCACCAACGGCTGGATCGCCACGTCATGCGCCGCCGACCTTCCACTCCAACGCGGCCAGCTTTCCGGCTAACTCCTTGTGTCGCAAATCAGCGCCGAGACCACCCGGATTAGTGGTCGACTCCGTTCGGAATGGTCATACTACGGAGATTTCAGGCAAAACTGTGGATCGTCGAGTGTGTCGTCTATTGACTAGCCTACCGAGGACCGTATATTAAGGATGGAGGCTTTGGTTGGCCCTTGCGGGCCGGGCATTGCCTTCGTTTTTTCTTGCGGTCACTCCTGCTCATTCTCGCGGTCGAAGTGGCCACGCAGGTCGTCCAGATAGAGGTAGACGTAGTCTTTACGAAGCCGCCCTTGTTCTGGCTTTGGCGCATCTTGATCCACCACAGATGCAAAAACTTGGACGTTGAAACTGGCGGCTATATCCAGAACCGCGTGGACGAACTCCAAGACCTTGCGGCTAAAAGCAACAATTTCCAGGAAGGTTGGATTGCTGGTCGCCTGCCCTCGGGCGGCCTTTCCCTTCCGCAGCAACGAATTGGCCAGCGCCGCGCAGTCGTCGGTTGGGATAACAACATCGCGTTGGGCCTCATAGAAGCGGTCGGGCTTCAGGAGTTTTTTTGCCTTCATCTCGCCAGCGTAAACGTCTCGCAAATAATTGCCAAAATGATCTCTTTCCGCCGAGCGAATGGCACGCACCAGATTCCAAAGCATGTCTTCCGCGACGGCTACGCCCGCAAGCACTTCGCATGGCGTCCCGCTCTTGTTATGCCCGCTCTCGTCGACAAATAGCAGCATGATCTACCTGGTGGCGTTCATTTCGGACCAGGCGCCAGCCACCAAATATGGAAGTCTAGGGGGTGTGCGCCTATCGATCATATTTATTGTGCCTGGATTTCGTGGCCGCGACCCCCTGTTTGTTCCCCGTGTCGCCGACTCATTATTATTTCCGTTGGGTTCACCAAACGCAACGTGGCCCCGTGGTCCCGGCGGTTGTACCCGGTTCGCGGGCAGGCGGCTCCGACAGGGGACCAGCAACCAGCAGCACAAAGTTCGGGAAAAACCTGATTCTACCCCCGCTAACGTAGAAACACAACCAGCAATGGCAGATAGGTTCGATTTCGGCAAAAAGATGATTGACAGGAACATGGCCTGTGAGTACACAGGCGACAGAAAAATGAGGAGCAGAAACATGAGGAAGGAGGAAGCGTGAAGCGGCGCTGATGCGCACGGATCCACCAGGAAGATGGGGGAGTTTACTCGCTTTTTGCTGTGCGCTTGTCGCGAGATTCCGCTGTTTCGCAACTCCTTTGGGACGAACGCCTTGCGGCAATATGGTAAGCCGCGACCACATGTACAACCGTACCAAATCGCCTGCTCCTGCGTACTTATTCGTAGAGAAAAGTCGTGCGCAAGGAGCAGGGAGCAGAGTACGGAGTGCAGAGTACACAGTACCGAGTGCAGAGTACAAAGAATAAATATGGATACGTAGGCTATATCAGTAATATCCGTGGACCTATAACGACCAAAAGGAGATCGAACATGCCTAGCCCAAAAGAAAAACCGGCCTCCGCAACGCAATTGCGGAAGGAGGCCCTGCTCGCACAAGTCTGCAGGCTGGCGCTGGCCGGCCAAAGCTGCCGGCAGATCGCCGCGACGTGCGGGCTGCCCAAGTCGAGCGTCCATCGCTGGCTGGAAGCCCTTCGCGAGGACTGCCCGACGAGAAAAACCTCATGGGCGGCAAGAAACCGGCGAATTCCTCGGGAAAGGTTCGCCCGGCCGGCTGCGGGCGATTGTGTTGTCCGGAAATCCGGAACGCCGAACTGTACAAAATCACCGGCTAAAACGTACTTATTAGGGCGAAGAATGAAGGATGATGAGGGAGAACGACAGGATTGAATGGCCGTCACGCCCGCCATTTGCGCAAAGGACCCGAAACGACGCGAATTCTTGCTACCGTCCGACGGCTATATGCGTCAGGACCCAAGGAGTTGTAAACCATCCTTTTCCCGTGTTTTCTCAAGCAGAAGAAATAGCGGTGCCACTCCGGTGGCTATGGCATAATATACTATCCGTGGTAAAAAACAGGCGAAAATCAGAAAGCAATTCGTTTTTTGGCAAAGTTGGCAAGTGCCCCCCAGTGGGATGAGGATTAAGGCGGAAGGATGAAGGATGAAGGCGGAAGGATGGGGAAGCCGCCCTCACCCCCGGCGCCTCTCCCGAGTACGGGCGAGGGGAGGGGAGAGACAAGGGATCACCTCGATTTTGGACCACATTGTGGTGGACCACAAGGAAGGCATCCACACCATGTAAGTACCGCATGGAAAAGCACTTACGGATGTTTTTTCCGGACCGCGAAGATTGCCCGGCTAGCGGTCTTTTTTGTTCTTGGATTATTTGCTTGGCGCATTGCCCCCTGCGTGGGGGATCGAGTCTCGATTTTCGGCCAAAACCTCTGTCGCCGATTCAGCAGCGGTGGTCCATGACGATCCGCGGCCAAGAAAGGCGTTGAACGGGGTTTTGTCCCGGTATTAGGGCGTTTTTTCAAGAACAATGCCCGCCGGGGAGACGAATTTGGACCACACCGTGATAGACCAAGATTTTTTCCTAGAAATGCGCGACCGACAAGAGGAGAAAGAAGGAGGAGAGACGAAGGCGGAAGGATGAAGGGAGCGCGGAGTACACAGTACCGAGTACAAAGCGGCGGATAGAAAACGGCCGGGATCGATGAGTAACGTCTTGATACGGTTTGATCTTAGCTTCTCGGGCGGCTGCTCACGGCGCCAGCGAGCGGCCATAGCTCAGCCACGGCCAGGGCACGGCGCAGAGCAGAACCGCCAGCGCGGCCGTGTAGCAGATGACGGCAATCCGATACTTGCGGCGATCGTCGCTCAGCCGCTTCGAGACCGAAAAGCCGACCTGCCCAAAAACCACCGCCGTGAACATTGCCAGGGGATGGATCAGCCCGAAGAAAGTCGTGGCGAACGCATCAGGCCCGGCAGCCCCGCCGGAAAACAAGGGGCGAACGACCGGACTCTGAAAGTACAAGGCCAGACCGATCAAGAACTGCGTGGCCAAGGCACTGGAGAACACCAGCCCGGCCAGCCGTTCGCGTCGCGTCCAGGCCGATTGGGCAAGCTGCCCCGCGCCAGTGCGCGGACGACGGCCCACAGGCCGGAAAAGAGGATGATCCACAAGATGAGGGTGTGCAGATGAAGCGTCGCGACGTACAAGTGAGACATGGTGGAATTCTATCGCCTAGCGTCAAGGTTTGCAATTGCTCACTTCGCCGGGTGGCCGCTCTCGTATTCGGCCCGGACCTCCCTTGCCGAGAGCGGCCGGGCCCAGATCTTCACCCCGCCCATCAAACCATGATAGAAGCAGGGACGACCGTCGGCGTTTCCGTTCCAGGCCTCGCGGCCGAGAACCACCGGCTCGGCGTTGGTGCAACGCTTCTTCGGGTTGTCGAGCTTGGCCACCGCTTCGCCGTTGCAATAAAGGACGACCCCCTTGCCCGCGTCGACAACCGCGGCCAGATGGCACCAGACGCCGGCCTTGACGACGGCGGGCGAGCGGAAGTTGAAGCTCCAGCGGTCGGTCTCGTCGTTCGCCTCGAACTCGATGCCGCCGTCCCAAAGGCTGAGCACGAACGGCGCGGCCACGCCGCCCCAACGCTTTCCGATCAATCCATGGCGTCCGGCGACCGTGTCCGGCTTGATCCAAAGGTCCAGAGTCAACGACGGCAGGTTCAGGATTTGCGCGTCGTCGGCACGCAGGAAGCCTTCACCGGAAAACTTGATCGCCTGGCCGTGGATGCCTCCCGGCGCGGACTGCACTCCGGGTCCGACGGCGTCGAAGCTGTGGCCGGTGGCGTCACGAAACCGCGTCTTGTCGGCGCCGTCGACAAGGGCCTTCTCGCCGTTCCAGGCGGCGACGGGCTCGCGCTGGGCGAAAAGCTCGCGCAGCCGCTGCTCCGCGGCGGCCAAGGCCTCGGCCTCGTCCCACACCGGTTGCCGGACGTTCGTGAAAATGGTTGTCTCGCAAGAGGACGCCCTGCGCGGTGCGGCAGACGCAAACCCCGACGCCGTTGTTCTCCACCAGGTTGTCCTCGACGATGACGTTTTTCACGAGCGGATCGTTTCGCCCGCCCGGGAGCGGAACGCCCGCCGACAGCTCGTTGCCCAGGGCGATGCGGGCGTTGTTGCGGAGGCGATTGCCGCGGAGGACCGTGCCCATGGTGATGGGCAGCCGCCACTCGCTGCCGACCAGGCCGAAGACACCGAGGTGGGCCTCGCCGGAGAGGCAATGGTTATCGTGATCGGCGCGATAGATGTTGCCTTCGAGGATTTCGTTGTCCAGCCATTGCACGAACCAGCTCGGCTGGACGCCGCCGTAGTTCATGCCGAAGTTGTGGAAGCCCGCCGTCCGCGCGGAGCGGTTGCCGGCGATGATGTGCTCCAGCGAAGCCCCGTAAATCTGCACCGCCACGCCCGTGTCGGAGAAGTCGTTGTCCAGGATCAGCCACTGACGGAGGAGATACGTGGTGGCGACGGTAGAGGAGGCGTCGGGAACGACGTCCCAGGGGCGATCGGTCACGATTCTGGGCCCCTCGAAGCGGGCGATCGCGCGCCACTGGCCCTGCCCCTTGCCGTCGACCACGTAGACCGCGGCGCCCTTCATCCGGTCGCGGAGCCAGGGCGGCGTCTTTTCCGCGATGTCCTTGGGCAGAGTGACGCCGGAGGCGTCGCCCGCCGCGATCCGGCCGTGATAGACCTCGCCGGAGGAATCGGAGGTGATCGACTCGCGGTCGCCGCCGTGTTCCAGGGCGAACGAGTTGCGGCGGATGAAGACGTGTTGGAGGTTGCCGAAGCCCAGCCCGCCGGCGGCGCCCCAGGACATCAGGTCGCAACCGACGTACTTGTTGTCGGCGATGACGACGCCATCGCCGCCAAAGACGCCGCCGCCGCCCCAGCGTCCCGCGCCGAGGATGTTGCGTTCGATGCGTGCCCCGCGCGGTTCGATCAGGCTGATGACGCAACTTGCCGAGTACAGATCGCAATCGCTGACCTCGACGTTTCGCCCGCCGAGGGTCGCCAGCCAATAGCCGCCGCCGAAGCCGACCTTCAAGCCCTCGCGATAGCGGCGATCGACCTCCTCGGGCTCGGGATGGCCGTAGTACAGGTTCGCCCGCACCCGCAAGCGCCGCAGGAAGACGTCGCCGGCGTCGGGGGTGCGCGTGTCGGCGGCAATGATCGTCTTGTAATTCGCGCAGTAGAGGGTCAGATCTTCGAGGCCGAAGCTGTTCTTGCCGCGGACCAGGGCCTCGGGCGGTTTGGGGAAATCGGGCCAAAGCAGGTTGACCAACTCCCGCTTCTCGCCGCGAAGGACCGTGAATCGCGGCACGCTCAGCATGGCGGAGACGAGGTAACGGCCGCGGGGAAAATAGACTACGCCGCCGCCGTTCTTATCGGCAGCCGCCAGCGCCGCTTGGACCGGCGTGGTATCGTCCTTCACGCCCGTCCCCTCAGCGGCGAAATCCTTGACGTTGAAGACGGTTTGCGGCCAAGTCGGCAGTTTCTCGACGCGGGTGATCGCCGGCTCGCTCCAGGCCGCGCTGCCGCCGCGGCCGTTATGCGTGAAGACCTCGTAATCTCCGGCGGGCAAGTCTGCCGGCAAATCGACGGTTGCCTCGTAAGCGTCGCCGTGGGCCGTCAGCGAGATCGTTCGACGGGGCGAAGTCGGCGTCGCGCTGCTGCCGCCGGCCGACGCCCGCGGTCCCTCGAGAACGACCGTCGTCGTCGCCCCGCCCGTGTCGCCTGCGGCAAGATTCTTGCCGAACAAGCGCAATGTTCCGCCCGGACTGGTCGATGTCCCGCAATTGCCTTGCGTCCACCAGATCGTTGGGCGGTTGAGCAGGCCCGTTACACGCCGCTCGCCGTGGCAATGCGATAGGCGAAAACGCCTGGCGGCAGCGTCGCCGGCACGATGAACTTCAGCGAATTGTCCGTCGCCTGCAAGGTTTCGACCTTGGCGCCTTCGCCGGGCCAGGTGAAGCGGGCCCGCGTGGGGCTGCCCGCGGCCGTGTCGGCCAGGCGGACTATTTCAACCGTGGCATGATCGCCCAGCGCATCGCCGATCGCCATGACGGCCTGGCCAGGGCCGACCGGATCGGAGGCCCAATACAGGTGCGGAGCGGCGGCAAATGCCGACGCGGAGCACAAGGCGACGACAGCCAAAGCGATACGGCATGTTCTCATTGTTGTTTCTCCTGGATGCTTCGACCTTGTCGATCCCGCGAATCGAACGCGGGATGGCGCGACACGTGGCCGGTAGGGTCACCTCTTCGTTCAAACAGGGAATCTGGACGGTTCGAACTGTTTCAGCCCGAGAGGGGCGGACGGCACACCGACCACGCTGCGCGTGGTGCCCGGTGCCTGCTACTTTGCAAACGCTGTTTCGGCGGCCTTCTGCAAGGCCGGCCAGATTCGTCCACCGTCCTTGCCGGGGTAGCCCGCATGCTGCACCATGTACACCATGACCAACCCGCGCGGCGGATCGATCCACATGTTCGTCGAATACGCGCCGCCGTGCCCGCAAGGACCGACCGGAGCGGGGTCGCTTGGGCCGTGCAACTTTCGCGAAGTGCTCCAGCCGAGGCCGTAGCCGCCTTCGTTCGGGCCACGACCGAGCAGGTCGCCGGTCTGCGTGGAGGTCATCTGCCGGATGGCCGCGGCCGAGAGCAACCGCTTGCCGTGATACACGCCGCCGCCGAGGATCATGCGGCAAAAGGCGCCCGACGTCGCTGGCGGTGGAGAACAGCCCGCCGGCAGGCGACGGGCCGCGCTTGTGGTCATCCAAGGGATAGCTGAGCTGGCCGATCGTCGTCTCCTCCAGTTCCTGCTGCGTGCCCTTGGGGTGATAGGGCAGGCAGAGCAGCAGGATCGCGCAAACAGGGAAACAGCGACGAATGTTCATGATTGAAAGCTCACTCTTCTTGAAAAACCCAACGGCCCCAGAGGCTTGGGGCCAGCATGGCCTCGCTGGGCACGTCGCTGGTGATGCCGGTGGCCTTGTTGCTCCAATAGACGCGCTGCAAGGTTTGGAACCAGTTACCGCGGAGGATGCCCAAGTCGGCGCGAATCGCCTGGCCGGACGCCGGCTTCAGACCCAAGACGGCCAGCGGGATCGACAACTCGTAGTTTCCCTCGGCCGCCGCGAATTGCAACTGGTCGCTCACATCGTCCACGCGATCGATGGTGATGGTCCGCCACGGCGAGGAGAAGGGCACCGGTTCTTTCGTGCCCGGCACGACCGGTCGATAGATCAGCCCGCGCGGTTTCCCGTGGGCCAGCGTCACCAACAGCCGCAGGTCGCCCTGCACGGGGTCCTGCCGGGCGTTGCCGGCGTGGGGGTCGGCGCCGATCATGAGGTCCAGCCCGCCACCGCTCTTGAAGGGCGCCAGGGGCGTTTCACCGCTGTTCTGCAACAGGTTCGGATCGCCCGTGCGAAAGGCCGCGTACAGCCGGTCGCCGGCCACGGCCACTGCGGCGGTGACGTCGTACGGCCTGCTATGGCTGTCGAAGAAGGCGGCCACTCCGCTCTTGTCGACGGTGGCCCAGGCAGCGCCGGCCCAGTCGTCCAGCTTGCCGTCGACCGTGGGGGCGACTTTGCGCAAGGGCACGCGGAGCGTGGGCCGGCCCTGCTCGCGCTGCCGCTGAAGCTCGCCTTGCACCAGGTACTCCTGGGCGCGCTTGAGGTCCTGTGGACTCACGCGGAGCGAGCTTTCGGCCAGGCGGCGAATTCGCTCCAGCCCCTCGACACGCACCAGGCTTGTCCGCGCGCCGTCGACGACGTAGATCTTGCCGTCACTGGTCTGCGTGATCGACGGCCAGAAATTCTCGTCGTGCAGGCTCACGTCGTTCAACTGCATGCCGCGCTGCGCGATAGGCATGGCCCAGGAACGGCCGCGGCGGACGTCGCGGAACAACTCGGCCACGAACAGGCCGTCGGCAGTGAAAAGATAGATGTTCCCCTGGTTGCCGTTGACGGCCCACAGCGGCCCGGCATCGCCGGCCCGCGGCGTGACAAAACCACCCAGGAGGCGCGTGGTGCCGATCAACTCGCCCGGCCGATCGGGCGAAGGCGATTCGTGCGAGGCGTGCAACCCGGGCCAGAGGTCCGGGTACGACCATCGCGGCTGGCCCCGATAGGCGCCGCCCAGCGATTGCGGGGCGAACGGCTTGGGCGCCACGGTCAGGATCGTCCAGCCGCTGGGGTCCACCAGGGCCTGGTCGCCGCCGGACGACGTGGGGGCTTGGCGCCCTTCGACCAGCGTCTCCGCCGCTGCCAAATCGTAGAGCGGCGCGCCTGCGGCGCTGAACCGTTGCGGCACGTAGCGCACCGCACGGCTATCAACGCGCGAAACCACGACCGACAAATCGGGCATCACCGTCAAGCCGCCGGACGATGCCTTCAGGAACGTCACTTCCTCCGGTTGCACCTGGCCGTCGCCGTTGCGGTCCGACCAGGCAAACAGCAGCTCCGTGGACCAGCGGCCGTTGCGAAGCTCGACTCCGGCGGGCAGCCGCGGCTTGAAGGCCTCGGTCTTCAGCAGGCTCCAATCGTCGGCACGGCCCAGGGCGGCTACCGGAACGGCGATTCCTTGCCGATCCAACCAGAGCATCACCAGGCTCGCGCCGTTGGTCGGATTGCTGTTGTAACAATTGGTGAAATAGCGGCGCACTCCGGACGCAGTCGCCCGATAGATCGGCATTTCCGGCTCTCCCCCGACGCCGAAGCCGTTGGGCAGGCCAAGGTCCCCGGGCTGCGGACGGAAAAAGACCCGTACAAGCTTGTCAACGCCTCGACGCCAGTCGAGTTCGAACTCCATGCCATGATAGTAAAAGCGCGTCTTATCCACTGGATCGAGTTTGCCGCCTCCGCCGTATTCCGAGGGGCCGTAGAAGGCCCGGATCAGGTGGCCGTCGAGCGTCCAGACGCTGACCCGCTTGGGTTGGAAATCGGTCTCAGCCACCCACAAATGCCCGTCGCTGTCGATGGTCAACCCGTTGGGATTGTTGATGTGCAACCGATTGTAGGGACCGGCCTTCGGTGCGCCCGCAGCACCGATGACGCGGAGCGGCTTGCCGGCCGGATCGAAGACCTTGACCTGGTGGCTGTTGCCGCGGTCGCTGACGTACAGATTTCCTTCCGCGTCCAGGCGCAACGTGCTGCGGATCTTCCAGCCCGGTGGCCACGAGCACGTCGGGGGCGGGAAGCTTCTTGCCGACCGTCGCTGGCAGCCGGTAGCGATGCAGTTGCTTGCCGGTCAGGGCCAGCAGCCGTCCTTGGCCGTCGAAGGCCAGGCCGCGGGGATCGCTGAGCGGAACCGCGGTGAGGAGCTTGCCTGCCTTGGCGTCGACCAGCAACAATTCGTTCTGCTTGGGCAGACTGCACGCCAGCAGCCCGTCGTGGATGGCCAGTCCGGTCAGGGCCGAGGCGTCCTTGCCGCCGGGGAACGAGTACTTGATCACCGGTTTGTCGCCTGTGCGGGTGACGGCGGTGAGCCGCAGTTCACCCTCCCAGGCCGAGCCGGCGTAGACGTAAACGCCGTCCACCGCCTGCGGGCCGGCATCGCGGGCCAGGTAGGGAGCGCCGGTCCAAGCCCCGCCGACCCAGCCGACGCCGCCTTGCTTGTGGCCCTCCAGGTCGACCCAAGCCAGGCCATCGCCGCCTTCGCTCACGTAACTGCCCAGATACACCAGCGGCCGGCCGCCGGGGGCCTTGTCGCCGGGCACGAAGAGCGCGCTGCTCGGCGGCGTGTGGTTCGTCAGCCAACCGCCCGTATGGTCCGCGGTGGACCAGGCGGGGCTGCCGGCGTTGTAAATTGCAAACTCATCGCGCAAGTCGATCCCCGCATGACACAAACCGCGGACGCGGTACGTGCCCGGGGCCACCAACTGCGCCGGGACGTGATAGACGCCATGCCGAGCGGCATCGGCATCGCGGGCCAGATCGTCGGTGGCATCCCACCACACGGTGTTAGGCCCGGCGGGAAACAGTGTCTCGCTCACGAGATTCCGCACTCGGCCTTCGGCCGACTCGATGACCAAGGTCACGTAGCCCGGCGAGTCGAGCGTGAATCGTACAGGGATCGGTCCATGGACGGCGGCGGAGGGCGCCGGCCGTTGCGGATAGGACGTTTCCAGCGGCGCATCGCCCAGTTGGCGCAAGGCGAGCAACTCGCCGAGCCAGACCCGTCGGCCGTTGTAGGTCTTTCCCACGAGGTGCGGGTGGCTTTCCTTGGTGGCCTGGGTGATCCGCAGGCGGATGGCCCGCGTCGTCAGGGTTTGCCCCAAATCCAGCCAGTTGACACCCAGCCCGCGGGGATATTGGTTCTCGAGGCCTTGCCAGTCTTTGACGGTGCGCCAGTCGGTCTCGGCGGCCTCGCGTGGCGGGCGATCGGCGGGGCCTTCATAACTCTGTACTTCGGCGGTCGCGAAGCCGGCCCACAGGGCGCCGAGGGCACGGATCGCCACCGGCCGCGGCCAGGCCAGCAGCACGTCCACCGGATGCTGTGGCGAGACCGGCTGCGGGCTGCCTTCCGGACCGTTGTCCCACGCGGCCCATATACCGTTATTGCTTTCATCGTTGATCCGAGCGACCGCCTCGCCGTTGGCGTCGGTCGCGGCGATGGCCGCCGGCGCCACGTTGGCCATCCGCTCGGCGAAGACGTAGGCCCCGCCCAGCCAACCCGCGAAACGGCTGTCAACGGGCCCGGCCGTGTGCGTGAAACGCAGCGCCCGCGTCTGCGCGGCCTTGGGGAAAACCCAAAGCACGTACTGCTCATCGGCCGTCTTGAGATCGGCGGCCGGGGGCCGGGCGATGTGCTCGGCGGGCATCCATTGCGACTCGTCGGCCAGGTCGCCCGGGTAGGCGGCCGTGGGCCGAAGCATGCTCACTTGCCCGCCGCCGCGAACGAGCACCGAACCCACGGTGATTGGGGTCTTGACGGCGATGCGGAGATGTCGCGGCCCGGGGATCTTCGAATCGCCGAAGAGCACGCCGTCCCACTCGGGCTGCGTGGCGGAGGTCCAGACGACATGGCGCGGGCCGTCGCGTTGGGGCATCGGCTTTTCGACGCCATCGACCCATTGCACGAAGGCAACGGGGTCGAGATTGTCGGCTCTCAGCGGCGTGACGAGCGGCCCGGCCGGCTCGACTTGGCCAAGGGCCCACGGCGCTCGTACGGCAAGGGAGAGAAACAGCGTGACGAAAACGACATATTTCATCGGAATTGACTATTTTGGCGGGATGCACTGCAAGGCCTTGGCCGCAGCGGCGCGGACGGCCTCCTGCGGATCGCTGGCGGCGGTCTCCAGCGCGGAACGGGCCGATTGGGCCTCGGCGCCCAGGTTCCCCAACGCGCGGGCGGCGGCACGGCGAACGGCGGGACTGTGGTCCGTGAGTGCGGCAATCAAGGGCCGCACCGCGTCCGGCCCCATCCAACTCAAGGCCTCGATGACCAGGCGGCGGACATCGGCATCGGGGTCATGCAGGGCCTTGGACTTCTGCAGGGCCGGAAATGCGGCTTTGCCCAACTGCCCCAACGAACGGGCGGCCGCGCGGCGAACATCGGCCGATGGTCCGTGCAAGGCTTCAATCAGTGCCGGAGCGGTCCTTTCCGATTCTTGCTCGATATGGCCCAGGGCGACGGCCGCGGCATACGCCTGCGACGAACTGCCGTGGCGAAGCATCTCGATTAGTGCCGGCAGGGCCTTGGGATGGCGATCGATTTTCCAGAGGGCCAGGGCCGCATTGACGGGCGTTATTTCGTCGTCATTTTTCAGCATCTCGAGTAGTGCCTTCACGGCCGGCTTCGCCGCGGGACCGAAATTGCCCAGGGCCTCCGCCGCGCTGCGGCGCACGGCGAGAAGCGTCGTCGAGTGCAGCGTTTCGATCAAGACAGGTATCTCCCGCTCGGCGGCAGGGCCAATGCGACCCAGGGCCCAGGCGGCCATACTCCGCGAGTATTCGTTGTTGTATTCGTTGCGGGCGTTGACATCCACCAGGACCGCGTGCAAGGCCGGCACCGCTGCCGCCGCTTTGGGACCGAGCGTTCCCAAGATGTATGCCGCATGCCATTGTTCGCGGAACTCCGTGGACTTCAGTTGGTCGGCCCAATGCTCAACGGCCTTGCCGTCCGGCCCGACCGGCGGTTGGGCGGCTGCCGTGGATGGAAGCCAGAGAAGGATCAGGGCAACGAGCGGTTTCACTTCAGGTTCAACTCGTCTTTCTCGGGCGCCGTACGGCCCTTCTGTTGTTTGCCCTTGGCGTTCTTCTTCGTCCCGCCGGCCTTCGGCTCCTCGACCTCACCGCTTTGGAAGATGACGACTTTGGGCGACTTCTCGTCGTCGGTCTCGCTCATGGCAGCGTAGACGCGGAAGGGAATCGAGGCCTTCTGGTTCAACTCGGTCGCCAACTCTCCCAGGGCCTTCAGTTCGTCCCTGGTGGTTTTCGCCCTCTCGATCTGTGCCTGCATATTCTTCTTATTGGGGTTCTTGTCGGAATCGGTCGCCATGAGGTATGAACCAACGCGGGCGGCAGCTACCTGTAGATTCGTATAGTTGAGCGGCACATTCAACATATCGCAACCTTCCTGCACGTCGAGTTGCACGTCTTTGGCGTGCGTCTCAAACGTGATGCCAAGAAAGATCCGCGGGGTTTTCTCCTTCATGAACACCACAAAAACGTGGCCTTTGGCGGGCACCTTGTCGCCCTTGACCGCTTCCGTCGGCTTGCCGTGCGCCGGCCGGCCGCCGTGCGTCTTGGCCTCCAGGATCTTGAAATCGTGTTTCGGCAGGGCTGGATCCAAAGGCAGGACCTGCAGGCGGAGCAGGCTCAAGTCGGGCAAGGGGAAGTCTCTCGACAATCGCGTGCGGGAAGCGCCCGAATCGATGTCGATCATCAACGGCGCAACGATCTTCGGGGCGCTCAAAGCGATGAAATGCGTCTTCTTCTCACAGGAGAACTGCAGGCCGCAGTAGCGGACCAGCGTGGCTTTGTCCAGCGTGGGTTTGTCCTTCGCTTCGACCGCCCATTGGATTTTCCATTCGTTTCCTTCCGGCCAGACCCGGGCGATCTTCACGGCCTCTTTATTCTTCCCGGCCATCTCGATCGACCAGCCCGGAGTTGCGCCATCGCCGTCTTTCTGCAACTCAAACTTGGATTTGCCCTTGGCGACAAGGTCGCCACCGAGCAACTGGACGCCGAGAGTCAGTTTGGGATCGAGGTCGAGTTTACCCAGAGAAACGGCTTCGTTGGCGCCCTTGCCGCCGGGCGGCGGCAAGTCGACTGCCTTCTCGAGGCCATCCAGCGAGACCGGCTTGGGGGGCTCGGGCTTCTTGATGGGCGGTTCCGGCTTTTTCTCGGGCGGTTCCGGCTTCTTTTCGAGCGGCGCTGGCGTGGCGGGCGTCTTAGGAGCGGTGTTCGCGTCCGATTTCGCGGGTGGCGCGAACGTCAGTCTTGCTGGGGGTCTTGGGTGCCGACTTGTCGGGTTCGGTCAGCTTAAGCGGAACAGTTCTCGACGGCTTTTCGGCGGGATATTTTGGCTCCTTGGGCGTCTCCGTCTTCCCTCCGGACGTATCATTATCGCGCAAACCTTTGGATCCATCCGATTTCTTCTCTTCTGACTTGTCGGGCGGGGGGCCCACGTCCGGTTCGATCGGACCTTTCGGCTCCTCTTGCTTTGCCTTTACCGCGAGTTGCTGCGCAGGCTTGGAATGCGATAGCAGGAAAGGTAGCGCCGCGAGTCCTGCCGCCACGGCGAGCAACAATATGCCGCCAGCGGCCCCCACGATCTTTCGCTTCGTGGTGTTGAACCAAGCGAGTCTTGCCCGGCCGAAGGCCAACACAGCGGCCAGGGCGGCGGCGATTCCACCGCTGGACTGGCCTTTTTTGTTTTGTTGCTTGCCGGACTTGGGCGGCTTCACCGCGGGCGCGGCCGAGGCAGCCGTTTTTTCGCCGTTGGTGGGCGCGTCCGACTTCAACTGCGTCGTAAGGGACGACAACCAGTCGTCGGCCGCAGCGGCATTTTCCACCGGCTTTACGGACTGCGGCAGGCGACCGCCCGTGGCGCCGTCGGTCGTACCCTGCCAAGGCGCCAGGGCCGCGCTCACCTCTTGCATCGTTTGATAACGGTTCTCCGGCTCCTTGGCCATCATCCGCTTGCAGATCTCGACCAACTCCGGCGGAGTGTCGGGCCGCTCGAGCAGAACGTCGCGGGGTTCCTGCGTCTGATGTTTGACGATCCGTTGCGCGAGCGTGCCTTCCGGAAAGGGCGGATGCCCCGTGAGCAGAGAGTACAGCGTGCAGCCCAGGGAATAGATGTCGGCGCGGTGATCGAAGTTCGGCGTTTCCAGGGCCTGCTCGGGGGCCATGTAATCGACGGTCCCAAAGGCCGTTTCGCCCGCCGCTCCCCCGCGGGGTTCGTCGCTGCGGTTCAGGCGGGCCAGGCCCAGGTCGAGAATCTTGATCACACCCCGGTTGTTCACCAGCAGGTTCGAGGGCTTGATGTCGCAGTGGACGAGGTTGCGGGCGTGGGCGTGGGCCAGTCCCTCGGCGGCCTGGCGGACATAGTCTGCCGCATGGTCGAAGTCCATCGGCCCGTCGAGTTCCAACGTCCGTTGCAGATCCTGGCCGTCGACGAATTCCATGACGATGAAATAGCGGTCCATTTCATTGTCGACGCTATAGGCCTGCACGATATTGGGATGGTCGAGCGCGGCGATCGCGGCGGCCTCGGCGAAGAAGCGGCTGAGCGAGGCCGGATCTTGGTCGATCGAGCGGGGGACGATCTTCAAGGCCACGCGGCGATTCATCGTCACGTGCTCGGCGAGGAAGACGGTGCCCATGCCGCCTTTGCCCAAGCGCTGAATAAGTTTGTACTTGCCCAGGCGGAGTTGTGCCCTTTGACCCAGGGCCAAGAGCGTGCTGGCCTGCCAGCGGCTGACAAGATTTTCGCGGGCCAGGGCCCGAGCCAGCCCGGCTGCATCGGATGATTCACCGGCGAGACGCTGAGCTTCGCCAAGCTGAGCCGAGCCAAGCAGCTTGCTTTTTTCCAGCGCCGACAGATATTCGTCCACCGTCGTGCAAACGGCCATGATTTCCTTCACGCCCCCTTCCGTTGGGGTTTCTTATGGCGGCCTAGCGGTCTATTAACCTATCTCTAATCTACCAGAAAATCGTATCGTCCACCAGGATACAATATTTTGGTACACAATCCTATCCGCGCAAACAACAGGCTTCAAGCATTCGCCGGATTTCCTCGGGGACGATTTGGGGGGTTACAGGGATAGTTTCGACCCGGGTGCCAAGTTCCTGGTAGTAATTCAGGAGGCGAACCGTTCTTGGGGAAAAATGGCCAATTTTCTCAACGACGCGTCACATTCTCGAGTAGGTCCCCTTGCCGAGAGGACTAATCTGCCGGGGGGCCAGGTGAAAAACTCCAAGTTCCCCGGCGGAACCTCGCACAATAGTCCCTCCCGGCAGGAGAGACCTACTCGCCGCAGGTTTCCGCCAACTCGCGAAGATACTCGATCGCTTCATCCAATTCCGAGGTCTCGATGCCCCGTTGTCGGCCATTGCGATCGCAGCGGGCTAGGAGTTTCAGCTCTTCGAAGTCTTCCGATGTCTCCAGCCGCCGCCGTGCGCGGAGGCCCAAGGCGCCGTCGAGTAGTTCCTGACCTTCGATATGGTGGGCGATGAACCAGGCAGTCCGCGGCGTGATATGCTCTGCCAGGGCCTCCAGGCCGGCGGCCACGTGGTCCTGGCGGTCGATCGCCTTGCCGACGTCGTGCAAGAGGGCCGCCAGCAGAAACTCTTCGTCGTACGGTAGTTCATCGCGGGCCAGATCAAAGACCTGGAGGCTGTGATACAAGGCGTCGCCTTCGGGATGATACTGCGGGCTTTCCTTGACGTTCTCCAGGGGCAACAACAGCATCTCGTAGATCTGGAAGCGGTCGATCCGGCTTTCGGCCTCCAGGACCGACTGGTCGAGCGAGATGCCCGGATACTCCCGGGCCAGCAGTTGCTCGAGCTCGGCAATGCTGGCCCGTTCGATGGCCTTGCCGGTGATCGAGCTCTTGAAGACGTAATGGGCCTTGTCGCCGGGATAGATGGTCAGCTCGAAGGGGAAGCGGTCGAGGACGTGGATGTGGACGAAGATCCGCTCTTCGCCATGTTTGCGGACCTGCTTGCGCTCGACCTCATAGGAAAAGCCCTGCTCGTCGAGGACGGCGGCCACCGACTCAACGCTGTCGGAAAAGACGTGCAAGTCGATGTCGGAGCCGCGGCGGACGTGGCCGGTCAGGGTGCTGCCGATGAGCCGGGGCCGGAAGGTTCTTGAGAATCCGCATCATGCGGAGGGCCTCGAGGCGCATGTCGCGGAGGTTTTCCGTCCGCCGCTGGCCTTCGTGAAGTTGCGCCCAGACCTGGATCTGGTCGCGGATTTCGCGGTTGCTGGGCAGGTCGCTGGGCTTGAAGTCGCCGCGCGTGATGCGCCGGGCCGCTTTGAGTTTTGCGCGGAAGTACTCGGTTTCCTCGCGCTCGTACATCAGCCGGGCGGCATCGCAAGCCACCTGGCGACGGATCTTGTCGCTGGACATCCTTTGGCGCCGTACATGAGCGGCGCACGGTACTGGGAATTGGAGACGGGTATACTTGGAGCATACACGCGCCGTGGCGGAAAGGCAAGTGCGGGCTGCGAAATCGGCCCAGTTGAAACGGATTGAATTCCGTCCTACGATAATTGGACAGTGATAACTCGGTATTCGATCCAGACCCCAACCGCCTTGCGCGGTTGGTGAATCAGGTTGACGGCTAACGAGGCTCCCGGGAAATGTCTCTCCTTTCCCACGCCTGCCGCCGGAGGCGGCAGGCGTGGGAAAGGAGAGACGGGGATCGTCGGCAATTCCTATAGCTGCCAACGTGATTCACCATCCAGGCAAGCTGGATGGGGTCTTTCCAGGCATTTCACAGGACCCCAACTCGCCGCTATGCCCCAATACATCCTTGCCCTCGACCAGGGCACCACCTCGAGCCGGGCGATCGTTTTCGATCATGCCGGGCAGATCGTCGCCTCCGCCCAAGAGGAGTTCCCGCAGATCCTGCCGGCCCCGGGCATCGTGGAACACGACCCCGAGGCGATCTGGTCGTCGCAATTGGAAACGGCCCGGCGGGCCCTCGCCCATGCATCGCTGGCCGCCGGCGATCTGGCAGCGGTGGGCGTGACCAACCAGCGCGAGACGACGGTCCTTTGGGACCGGCAGACCGGCCGGTCCGTCGCCCCCGCTATCGTTTGGCAGAGCCGCGTCAGTACCGGGATCTGCGACCGCTTGCAGGCCGAGGGCCTGGAAGAGACCTTTCGGGCCAAGACGGGCCTTGTGGTCGATGCCTATTTCTCCGGCACGAAGATCACGCACCTGCTGGATACGTACGACGGCCTCCGCAGCCGCGCCGAACAGGGCGAGGTGCTTTTCGGCACGGTCGATTCGTGGCTCCTCTGGCGATTGACCGGCGGTCGCGTGCACGCCACCGACTACAGCAACGCCAGCCGCACGCTGCTTTACAATATCCACACCCTGGATTGGGACGACGAACTGCTGCGGATCCTCCGCGTACCGCGGGCCATGTTGCCGGAGGTACGCTGCTCGAGCGAGGTCTACGGCCAGACGATCGACGAGTGGTTTGGCGGTCCCGTGCCCATAGCCGCGGTGGCCGGCGATCAGCAGGCGGCCACGTTCGGCCAGGCCTGCTTCTCGCCCGGCATGGCCAAGAATACCTACGGTACGGGCTGTTTCCTGTTGATGAACACGGGCGATGCGCCCATTGAGTCGCGGCATCGCCTGCTGACCACGATCGGTTGGGGCATCGATGGCCGGATCACCTATTGCCTCGAAGGTTCCGTGTTCATTGGCGGAGCGGTCGTGCAGTGGCTCCGCGACGGTCTAGGACTGATCGCCAGCTCGGCGGAAGTCGAGACGCTTGCCGGTCAGGTGGCCGATAGCGGCGACGTTTATTTCGTGCCGGCGTTTGTCGGCTTGGGGGCGCCGTATTGGGATCCCTACTCCCGCGGGACGATTCTGGGCATCACCCGCGGCACGACGGCGGCCCACCTTGCCCGAGCGGCGCTGGAGTCGATGGCCTATCAAACCCGCGATGTTTTGGAAGCGATGCAGAAGGACGCCGGCATTGCGTTGGCCGCATTGAAGGTCGATGGCGGGGCGTCGGTCAACCATCTGCTGATGCAGTTCCAGGCCGATGTCTTGGGCGTGCCCGTCTGCCGGCCTGCCGTGGCCGAGACGACGGCCCTCGGGGCGGCCTACCTGGCCGGGCTGGCCGTCGGGTATTGGCAGGACTTGGACGAACTGACGAGGAATTGGGCCATGCAGTGCGAGTATATGCCGAGGATGGCCGCCGCCGAGCGCGATGCGAAATACGGTCGCTGGCTCAAGGCCGTGGAAAGGTCGCTGCGCTGGACGGAGTAGAATGGAACTATGGCCAAGAAATACGACCGTCGCCGCCGCGTCTTGAAGGAACCCCAAGCCCGGCGGGAGGATCCCTATGCCGCGCCACGATCAACGCTGACCGTTGCCCGAAAAGTGCAGCCGCAGTCGTTCGATGCAGGCGGCGATCGGGCGGGCCGTGGAGTGGTCGTCGCCATCTGCTGCCTGCTCGTGCTAGGGTCGGTGACGGTCTTCGTGCAAACGGCGCGGCACGGCTTCGTCAATTGCGACGACGACGAGTACGTTGAAAAAAATGTCAATATCCAACGCGGCCTGACACCGGCCAGCACCCGCTGGGCCATCACCGCGTTCCATTCGGCCAACTGGCATCCGCTGACCTGGATGTCGCATACTATCGATTGGCAGGCATTCGGCAAATGGGATGCAAGTCTGCAACGGTATGTCGACAGTTGGCCGGGCGGGCACCACCTGGTCAACTTGTTCCTGCACGCAAGCTGTGCCGTGCTGCTGTTTCTGATTTTGCAAGCGATGACCGGCGCTACCTGGCCCAGCGCAGTCGTGGCGGCGCTCTTTGCCATCCATCCGCTCCGGGCCGAGTCGGTGGCCTGGGCTACGGGACGCAAGGACACGCTCAGTGCCTTGTTCTTTCTCTTGACGCTAGCGGCCTACCAGGCCTACGCCGCTCGCGCCTTCACCTGGTGGCGTTATGGGCTGGTGGTCGTCAGTTTCGCCCTGGGGCTCATGGCCAAGTCGATGTTGGTAACGCTGCCCTTGGTGTTGCTCCTGCTGGACTTTTGGCCGCTGCGGCGGGTGGGAAGAGGAGAGACGTGGGGACGGGGAAACGCGGAGACGCGGGGACGGGGAGATCCGGGCCTCTCCGCCGACCCGCTCCGCGAGTACCCCGCGTCCCCATGTCTCCGCGTCTTATTTCCGGCTGATCGTCGAAAAGACCCCTTTGTTAATTCTCTCGGCCGGGTCGTGCGTACAGACGATTCGGGCGAAAAGCGTAGTCCGGGCTTTCAAGCCGCTGGAACTACAATACCGTGCCATCAATGCCCTACTTTCCTACGCAGCCTACATCCGGCAGATGTTTTTTCCGACGGGAATGGTCGTGCAATACGTACATCGGGGGCCAAATCTCCAGTGGCAGGAGGCGCTGATCCCGTTGGCGATCCTGGCGCCGATCACACTGGTCGTGGGCTGCTTGGGTTGGTGGCGGCGCTATCTGGCCGTCGGCTGGCTCTGGTATTTGGGCATGCTCGTGCCGGTCATCGGATTGGTGCAGGTGGGTGCCCAAGCCCGGGCCGACCGTTACACCTACCTGACGCAGATCGGCCTGTACATCATGATCGCCTGGGGGCTGAGCGATCTGGCGCGGACATGGCGCGGACGAACGGCTCTATACGCTGCGGTCGCCGTGCCGGTCATCGCCGTGCTGGCCGCCATCGCCTGGCTTCAGACTTCCTATTGGCAGAACAGCGTTACCTTGTGGGCACACAGCGTCGCCTGCCAGCCGGAAAACGATTTCGCCCAGAACGAGTACGGCCAGGCCCTGGCCAACGCCGGCCGGGTCGACGAGGCCATGGAACACTACGCCAGGGCGTTCGAAATCAATCCCAAGTACCTCACGCCAGCGGTCAACTACGCCGTCAGCTTGCACCAGCAGGGCAAAGTCGGCCGAAGCCGTGGCGGTTTGCAACACTGCCCTGCAGGTCGATCCGGACGACGCCCAGGCCCACTTCATTAAGGCCGTGGCCCTGTACGGTTGCAGCCAGAAGGAAACGGACAAGCTCCGTGCCAAGGAGTTCGTGGAGGCTTCGATTCGCGAGTTTCAAGTCACCATCGAGAAGAACCCCAACCACGTGCTGGCCCACAATAACCTGGCCGAGGTGTTGCGGGTGAACCGGCGGTATGACGAGGCCCTGGGCGAATGCCGTACAGCCTTGGAACTCAACCCCGAACTGCCCGAAGGCCATCGCACGATGGCCAGAATTCTACTGGACAAGAACGATCTCGACGGGGCGATGAAGGAGTTTCAGATCGCGTTGAAACTCAAGCCGGACGATCCGCTGGTGTACGACGGGCTGGCCGACGCGCTGAAGCGGCAAGGCAAGTTCCGTGAACTGGCGGACCTCCGCATCCAACAGGTTGCCCAGCAACCGGCAAACTTGGCCTTTGCGCTGAAAGTCGCTCGGGCACTGACGACCGACCCGCTAACGGAAGCCCGCAATGGCGCGGCGGCCGTCGAGATCGCTCGTCGCGTGTGCGAAGCGACGAAGAACGAGAACATCGTGGCTTTGGATGTCCTCGCGGCGGCCTCCGCCGAGACAGGTGATTTTGGGCAAGCTGAGGCGACGATCCGCAAAGCCATGGAGACCCCCCAGGGCCGAACGCCAAACTACACGGTCGAATTGCAGAAGCGGCTGGTCCTCTACCAGGCGCATCAGAAGCCGTTCAACCGGAAGTGATGTGGTGGTCGTGCCGTGGCAGCGTGCGATGATAGATATTGCTCTCGGTAATCACGGCGTCGACCCGCACGTCGTAGGGCTGCATCGGCACGGCATCGAAGAGTTGGCACTCGAAGGCCACCGCGGCCAGCAGTGCGTCCGCCCGTGCGCCCCGCAAGAGACGATCGAAATAGCCTTTGCCATAGCCGATCCGGCCGCCTTGGCGGTCCAGCGCCAGGCCGGGGATGACCAGCAAATCGAGTTCATGGACATTGGCTCGCCGATGGTCTTGTTCGCGCAATTCGGGCTTGGGCTCTAGGATGCCCAACGTGCCGGGGGCCAGGTCGCAAAAACTATTCAGGCAGAAAAGTTGGAGATGTTGGGCTTGGCAATACGGCACGACAACCCGTTTGCGGTCGGCCCACATCCGCGCGAAAAACGCGTGCGTGGAGACTTCGCTGCGAAAGCTGACATAACACAGCAAGGTTCTGCGCCTGCGCGTATTGCGGCAGACCAACAAGCCGCTCGAAGATCGTGCCGCTCAGCCGACCACCGTCTTGCTGGTGGAGTCGGCGTAGATGGGCCACAGCCCGAAGGTGATGTTTTTCCTGGAGCGGGTCGCTTGGTTTCATAAAAAGTTGGGCCGCGTCCTCGCGGGCGCGGCCCGGAGCATGTTTCGCCTTAAGGCCCGTGTGTTGGCGGATGTCGGCCTTAAGGAGGAGGAAACAGCTAACATTATCTTAGCTTGTCTCGCCGAATTGTCTATAACCTAATCAAGGGGGGCAATCCTGTTTGCCATGCAAAAATCAAATATGGATTGCCTAATCTTTGCAAATCATCAGATTTCCGGATTGATCGCACGATAACCCTTGCAAGGATTACAAGACAACTCGTCAACCAGATTCTGCCAATGCGTGTGCCAGCACCGCCAGTAGCCCGTTGACCTCGGTAAACACATGCCGGTTCCCGAGGGCCGGCCGTGCTATGACAATGACGTCGCAACCTTCCGCCCTGGCCGCGTCGAGTTTCTCGGCCGTGCCGCCGGCCATGCCGCTGTCCTTGGTCACCAGCACGCCGGCGCCGAAGTCGCGAATGTGCCGCCGATTTTCATCGATCGAAAACGGCCCCCGCCCGGCAATGATCTGTTCCGGCCTAATGCCGGCCCGGCGACAGGCCTCCAGCGATTGCGGGTGGTCGAGTACGCGGACCGTCAAGCCCAGGCCGGTACGACGCGCCTGCTCGACGTAAGGCAGAAGATTCCTCGTTCCGGTGGTCAGCAACACGGGCCGGCCACGGCGAAACGCGGCCACTGCGGCAGCCGCGTGGTCCGGCACAAGCTCCACGCCAGGAGCGGATTCGTCGATAGCTGCCGGGCGAAGAAATCGCAAGTAGGGGACGCCTTTGTTGTCGGCAGCCTGGCTCGCCGCTGCGTGGATCGCGATCGCGTAGGGATGGGTTGCATCGACGATCGCACGAATCGCGTAATGATCGACAACTTCCGCGAGGCCGCGTTCGTCCAGCGGGCCGGAACGGGCCTCGATGTTGGGGTGTGCAACCGTTGCCAGCAAAACATCGGTCGCTTGAGAAACGAGCACGCGATAGCCGGCCCGGGCCAGACCTAAGGCAATCGGCGGCGCATCGCTCGTACCACCCAGGAGCAAGATCATTCGGAGTTTTCCTTCGTAGAACGGATTTCAATCCGTTTGAATGGAATGAATTCCGTTCTACGTAAAATATCCACGAGCGGTGACCATCCAGCGGTCGATCCGCCGCGTGCTGCTGTTGCCGATGATGACCACGGTCCGCATGTCGATCTCCTGCTCGAGCAGATGATCCAGATCGGTAAGCACCAGCGACTGGTCGTCCTGACCGGCCGAGGTAACGATTCCCACGGGCGTCTGGCCCGACCGGGCGGCCCGAAAGATTTCGACTGCCTCTTGCAATTGCTTGACGCGTTTCTTGCTGCGGGGGTTGTACAGGGCCACCACAAGATCGGCGGCGGCGACCGCTTCCAGCCGCCGGCGGATGACTTCCCAGGAAACCAGCAAGTCGCTCAGGCTGATCACGGCGAAGTCCAGCATTAGCGGCGCCCCCAGGGCCGCGGCGGCGGCGCTGGCGGCCGTTACTCCGGGAATGATTTCCAGGGGAACGTGCAGGTCTTCGGCCTCGGCCAATTCCAGGGCCAGCCCGGCCATGCCGTAGATGCCGGCGTCGCCGGAGGAGATCAACGCGACCACCTCGCCTGCCGCGGCGCGGTGCAGGGCCTGCCGGCAGCGCTCGACTTCATGCGTCATGCCGGAAGCCACAAGCTCCTTGCCGCCGGTCAGGTCGGCAATCGCCTCCAAATAGGGCGTATAGCCGACGATGGTCCCGCTCTCGGCAATCGCCTCAACCGCCCGCAACGTGCGATGCTGCTTGCCGCCGGGACCTATCCCAACGACGGACAGCTTTCCCGGGCGATCGCCACGGTCACGCCGTGGAGTCTTTGTTTGGGAAGTAGTAATTGCGTCCTCCTTCCTGCCAAGAGCGCCGCGGGCTCCGCGACCGCCGGCAGGTCCACCTTTTCCTGAACGAAGTCGGAATGTCCGAATGTCCGGATCGAGTTGCGGATTTCCTCCGCCCCTACCAGCCGCAACGGCAGGCCCAACTGTCGGGCCGCCTCCAGCAATCCGGGCTCGTCGGCCTTGATTTCGGCGGAGGCCAACAATCGTACCTGGGCCAGATCGCAGTTGGCCAGCGCCAAGGCTTCACGAATTGCGGCCCCGATCGCGCCGGCTTCGGCGCCACGGCGGCAGCCCACGCCGACGATCAAGTTCTTGACGGCCTCGGTGGTTGTCGAGATCACCGGTTCGGCGTCGAGGATGTTGGCCACGGCCATCGCCAGTTCATTAGCGCCGCCTTCATGCCCGCTGAGCAGGCTCACGGCCCAGCGCCCGCCCACGTCGACGGCCACGACCGCCGGATCGACCGTTTTGTGGCGGATACAGGGGCAATGGCTCGGACGACGGCGCCGATAGGGGCGATATAGACCAACCCTTGGTATAGCGGAAAAACCTCCTGCGACAACTGTGCGAGGCGGTCGAACCGTTTGGCGTCGGGCAGTTCTGTGACCCCGGCGTGGTGGAACACGTCGCAAGCTTCCCACGACACGGCCAGTTTCGCGGCAATGCGCGATCCTTCGTTGCTCAAGCTGATGACGGCGAGGTTCATGTCTCCTTGTGTGCGTTGGTTTGCACCAGCATAGTGACTCAGTCAGGTGGGTGATCGGCCCGTAGCAGCCGTATTAGACTTGCGAGGTATGTCTGCGCATGAAGCGAGGGAGCAAAGCAGGTTGGCGACTACGGAAGAATATCGGGTACCTCGTCCGTGCCGATTTGAGGTTTGAGACTTCTTGAACTAACAGGCTCCACCAGCACTAGGTAGTGATTTCCGATGCGGTTCAGGTCGCCTCTGCAAATCAGCACGTGGGGTTGCGCAGTATCAGTCGGGGCATTGGTGTAGATTTGGGTAATTCCCGGGTCACCTGACAACAGGAGCGGCGGTAGCGGCAGCGTGGCCCCATGGCGTTGAGCCGGTCGAGTATCTTTGGTATCGATGTTGAAGGCTATGTCCACCGCTTTCCCGTTGTAAGTCACACCCGGCGGAAGGCTCGCCTCCGACATGCGAATCTCAACGTCGTCGGGATTGGGCAGCCTTTGCGCCACCAACGGTGCCAATCCCGGTGGCACGGCGATTGTGTTCGTTTCAGCACGAGGGCCTGCGCCGTTCCAAAAATAGACAGCTAGCCGCCAGTCGCCTTTGGGAAGGGAGCCGCGAAAGAGATTGCCGGGCTCCGCGCTGACTTGCGTAAGCCAGGCCGGTTGGATCTCCTTGGGAAGCACCTTCGTCAGTTCTTCAACCTGGCGTTCAGCAACCCGCCTTTTTTGATCGAGCATTTGATACCGTGCAGTCTGGACAAGAGCTGCCATGAGCAGCGCGATTCCAACGGTAAACCACAATAGGCTCGACATCCGGAACTGATACCAGCGGAGCTTGGGGACTGGTGGGGCCAATTCGGATTCTAGGTCGGTCATGAGATCCTCCGTTAGTTGACTGCAATTGTACCATGATATCAGCTTCCGCATACTATTCTCGTGCATCGCCTTGGCGATACCCGTGTCCGAATGTCTTATCGTAAAGCTTGGAAAAACTCCGCGCCGGCCTTTCCAGGGCGAACCCCACAAGAAAGATGGCCGTGCGCGTGATTCCTTCCGCGCGGACCCGCTCGCCGATATCGCTGAGCGTGCCGCGGATGACCTTCTCGTCGGGCCACGAGGCATGAAAGACCAACGCCGCCGGGCAATCCGGCCCGTAATGGCCTGCCAGCATTCCGGTCAGCTCCGCGATTCGATCCGTGGAGAGGAAGATGCACAACGTCGCCCGCGACTGGGCCAACCGCGAAAGGTCTTCCGAGGGCGGCATCGGCGTGCGGCCTGGGGTGCGGGTGAGGATGATCGTTTGGGCAACGTCGGGGGCCGTTAGCTCGACCTTCAGCGTCGCGGCGGCCGCTTGGAAGGCGCTGATCCCCGGCACCACTTCGTAGGCAATTTGAAGTCGATCGAGGGCGTCCATCTGCTCGCCGATCGCGCCATAGATCGCAGGCTCGCCGGTGTGCAGGCGAACGACGTCGATCTGTTGCTCGCGGGCCGCCTCGGAACTGCGCGACGATCTCCTCCAGGTTCATCGTGGCCGAATCGTAACGCTCGGCCTCGGGAGGAAGCAGGTCCAACAGCGCGGGATTCACCAGCGACCCAGCGTAGATGCACAAGCGGGCACTGGTCAGAAGCCGCTTCGCTTTGACGGTCAACAACTCGGGGTCTCCCGGGCCGGCGCCCACGAAATAGACTTTCATAGTTGATTCTCCTTGCCGTACGTCAGGCTTTCCAGCCTGACTGTCTGTCAGGCTGGAAAGCCTGTCGTACTACGGCCCTTTGGCTTGAACGATCAAGATCGATAAATACCCCGCCTCGTTGGGCAACCCCTGCAAGCGACGCACGTCGGTTTCCACCTGTTGTTGCGGCATGCCGGCACGCGACACGAAGATCGTCTGCTCCAATAGGCTGCGGGTTTCCAGTTCGTCGAGGACCCGCGCCAGGCGCCGTCCGACTTTCATCAAGACGACGGTGCCGCCACGGTCCAGCGCGGCGGTGAACTGATCGAGATCGTCCGAGGCCGGAACGACCGTCAGCAATTGTTTGCCTTCCCCTAGCGGCTGGTTTGTCAGGGCGGCCGCCGCGCTGAAGGCCGTCACCCCCGGCACCGTGACGACCTGCAGGGCTGGTTCGATCGCCCGCAACTCGCGCAGCAGGTAGATATAAGTCGAGTAGAGCAGGGCGTCGCCGAGGGTCAGGAAACAGCAATCCTCGCCGCGGGCCAGAATCTCGTGGACTTCCCGCGCAGCCCGCTGCCAGTTTTCCCGCAACACGCCCGGGTCGGCAGTCATGGGATAGGCCTGCTCGTGTACGACTGCATCCGGCCGAAGATAGCTGCGGGCGATCTCCAAGGCCACGCTATCGGCCGCCAAGGCCGATTTGGGCACGCACACGTGCCGGCAGGTCGAAAGGATGCGGACGGCCTTGACGGTCATCCATTCCGGATCGCCCGGGCCCACGCCGATGCCGTAAAGGGTTCCAAAATCACCCTTTCCCGCCTGCCTGTAGGGAACGTCCTCTGTGGCGTTCCATGACGGGGTCGAATGCCCTTTATCCGGAACGCCACGGAGGGCGTTCCCTACAGGCGTCTCCCCTCGCTGCAAACCGCCCTCACCCCGACCATGGGTACATGGTGCCCGCCCTCTCCCGAGTACGGGAGAGGGGAGCTTGCGAATAAGAAGCACGATCGACAGTGAAGCGGCGTCGATCTGGCCGAGTTGTTCGGGCGCAATCTGCTGAAAACGTTCGCTGTCGAGAGTCAAGTTTTCGGCGAGAAACGCAGCATGGCTGGCATGCAAGGCGCTGGCCATGCCAGCCGACCAGCGGATGGCCTCCGCCGTGCCGGCGAGGATGGCGATCTTGTCGGCGTCGAGCGAGATCGTCCGCGGTGATGTTCGGAATTCGCCCATGGGCGCTCAGGATGCGGGCATCGGCCCAATCCAGCCCGAGCCGGGCAAAGGCCACCTGTACCGAACTGACGGCCGGAACGACTTCGCATTGCTCCCGGCCGAAGCGTTGGATCACATTCTGCGCGAGACTGTGCAGTCCCGGATCGCCGCTGACCAGCACGGCGATCCTCTGCCCGGCCGTGCGCCGCGTCGCAATCTGCTCCAGGAGTGCGGCGATATCGGTCTCGACGAGGATTCTCTCCGCGGGGCAATCGGGAAACAGTTCCAGGAGGCGCTGGCCGCCCACGAGGACGTCGGCCCGGGCGACCGCCTGCCGCGCGGCCTCGGTGACATACTCGGCCGAACCCGGCCCGCAGCCGACGATCGAGAGCGGGGGTGTGTTCATTGCCATTTCCTGTTCTGCCAGTTGGGGGACAAGAAAAGTACAGGCACACTCCGTGTGCCGTCCGCCCGGCGGCGTCAGCCGCAGGTTTTTTCAAAGCGGACGGCACGCGGAGCGTGCCTGCTACTTTGGTGGCCGTCTTTATTTCCATGGCGCAAGATCTCCATCGGTTCCCAGGCACTCGCCCGCCATGTCGATGAGGAACACAGCCACGGGGAGAGGCTGGGCAATTCGGCAGGCTACCGCCAATCGCACGCGCTTGGCCAGTTCCGCGGCCAGCGCCGTTTTTTCGGGCATCGCTAGCGCGGAAAAAACGCCTTCGGCGGTGGTGCTGTCCGGGGCCGGATGCCCGAGGACCTCGGGGCAGACACGGCTCAAGTAGTGCGTAACCTGGCTGGAGCGCGAGGAATGGGTGTCCCAATAGCCTGCCGCGAGTTTGGCCAGCTTGCCGGGATGTCCCAGAAGCATTACGGCCCGAAAGGTATGCCGGGACAACAGGTCCAGCACGAAGCCCCATTCGTTGCCCGTCTCGATCACCTGCTCCTCGCGGAGCGAGAAATGGCGTCGAGCGGCACCCGCACCGATGTTGCCGGGCACGAGGACTGGGGCCGTCACCTGGCAGGCCGCGGCCACGTCGAGCGTACACTTCAGGGCATCCTGCAAGGCCAGGGCACAATAGGGACGGACGATGCCGGTGGTGCCCAGGATCGACAGTCCGCCTTCGATCCCCAGCCGCGGATTGAAGGTCTTGGCGGCAATTTCCCTTCCGCCGGGCACACTGATTTCCACGCGGACGCCGCGGGCGGTAATCTCACGGATGGCCGCCACAATCATCCGTCGCGGGACTGGATTGATGGCCGGCTCGCCCGGCGGGACCTGGAGCCCCGGTTTGGTGACGGTGCCGACGCCGTCGCCGGCCACGAAGGTCACACCGGCGCCGTCGTCCCAGGAAAGCCGAACTTGTAATTCCAAGCCATGCGTCACGTCCGGGTCGTCGCCGGCGTCTTTGCGAACGGCTGCCGTCGCGGCCGCGGGATCCTGCTCGGATTGTACGTAAAGGATCGGCACGCAGATCGCCTCTCCCGCCGGCAACCGCAGCTCGACCTCGCGCGGCGCGCTCTGGCCAACTAGAAGGGAGGCCGCTGCCTTGGCAGCCGCGGCAGCACAGGTCCCCGTTGTAATGCCCCGCCGCAGGTTCATGGCCGGTCTCCTTCTCGTGCGGCAATCTGCCCCACATCGTCTGTAGCCAGCCACTGGCGGATCTGTTGCTCCGCCTCGGCCACGGTCAAAGGGATCGTACCGACCGGCAGCCCATTGCGGTCTTGAAGCTGGTGGAACAACTGGGCAACCAGCGGAATCCGCAGGCCGGCCTGGGCGACTCGTTGGGGATCGGCAAGGACTTCATGCGGGATGCCTTCCTGCCACACGCTTCCCCGGGCAAGAACATAAATGCGGTCGGCCAGGACGGGCAGCAAATCCACGCAGTGGGTTGCGATGATCAACGTGACATTCTGTTGGCGATTGAGCTGGACAAGAAGGTCGATCATCTGCGATTCGCCCACCGGATCCAGGCCCGCGGTCGGCTCGTCCAGCAGCAAAATCTCCGCTTGCATGGCAAGCACGCCGGCCAAACAGACGCGTTTCTGTTGGCCGTAGCTGAGATGGTGGATCGGACGCTTGCCCAGCGCGAGGGCATCGACCGCGGCCAGCGATTGCTCGACGCGATCGGCCACCTCGGCCTCGGAAAGCCCCTGGTTGCGTGGACCGAAGGCCACGTCCTCTTCCACCGAGGCTGCGAAAAGCTGGTCGGCCGGATTCTGGAAAACCATACCCACCCGGCGGTACAGTTCGCTCTGTCGCAGGTTGCCAGCGTCGTCCGCTCCCAGAAGCACTTCCCCGCGCTCGGGCTGGAGCAGGCGCATGAGCACCTTCAAGAGGGTTGTCTTGCCCGAGCCGTTGGCACCCATGACGGCCACGAGTTCGCCCTCCAACGCGCGGAAGGAAAGGTCCACGAGCGCCTGAATTCCGCCGGGATATGCGAAAGAGACGTTTCGGGCTTCGATGGCTGTTGGGCCGATAATGCGATTCACAGAGGCCACCTCTCTGCCAGGATGTATGCCGCAATAATGACCGTCACCCCGCTGCAGGCAAATGCCACTTGGCGCCAGGGCAACCGCGGCATGGCAGGCAGAGGCAAGTGTCCCCGATAACCGCGGGCCGTCATGGCCTCATGCGACTTCTCGGCCTGATCCAACGAGCGGAGGACGACCATCCCCGCCAGGTTCCCCAGCGATTGAAACGATCGCCGCATGTCCGCTGTAGCCCAGGCGGACCCTCTGCGCCGCCGTGATGCAAACGGATTGCTCAAGGAAGACGTGCAGGTAGCGATACATGAGCACTGCGATTTCGATCCACGTCCGCGGTACCCTGGCCCAGCGCAATGCGGCGAGGATTTCCGCAACGGACGCGCCCTGGCATAAGAGCATTACGATTCCGAACGAGCCGAGCACGCGGCTGGCGATCAAGGCTCCCGCCCGGAAGCCTTCGCGGCTGGCCGTCAAGCGACAGAAACCGAGATCGATCGTGGCCATCGGCGTGGCGCCTGTCATGAACGTCTGCATCAGCAACACAAGGGCCGCAATTGCCGCCGGTCCCATCAGCCGGTACATGAGGACCTTTGGCGGGGTGCGCACGGCGGCCAGGCCGGCCAGCGAGCACCCCAGCGCAATCAATCCGAACCCAATGTACGTCGACGCCACGGTCGCCACGACGGCCGCCAGGGCCACGATCAAGCGGACACGAATGTCGCAGCCCGCCAGCAGAATGCTGCTGGACCCGGATCCGCGCGAACGAAACTCGTGAAAGTGGTGCATGATCGCCTTCTTAGAAAAGAAGATGGTAGAAAGGAAAATGAGTTCATTTTCCTTTCTACCATTTTCCTTTCTTCAATCTTCCTTTTGCTTCTTGCTAACTTCGTTTGCGGCCCGTTTTCGCGGTGGGAAGAGCCCGCGGAACGTGTAACCGATGATGAACCCGCCGATCACGCCGGCCAGCAGGAACATGAAGAGCAGCAAGTCGCCTTGCTCGGTATTGATATAGGGCTCCCGCGCCGGGTGCCCGGCATCGGCGGCCACCTTTTCTACCAAATCGTCCAGGCCTTGCCAATTCGTCGCGTAGATCATGCGTCGGCTCCTGTGGGTTGCTCCAAACCGGCACCGGCTTCGAGCGATTCCAGCGGGAGGCAATCGTCGCGGCCAACATCGGGATCAAGATTGTGCGAATCCGCGCGTACCCCGAGCAAGTCTGGCCGGCGGTTCAGGACAAAACGGTAAGCCAAAGCCGTGACCACCCCCTCGGCAATGCCCAGGGGAACTTGCGTGGGAGCGAACAAGGCGATCATAAAGGCGAACATGCCCCAAAAGGAACCATGGTTGCGCAGGACCGCGGCGAGTTCCACGGAGGTCATGGCGTAGGTAGCCCAGTCGGAGGCGATCCCGGCTGCCAGTGCAGCGGCGAAGATCGGGACCCTCATCCTCCGCAGAACATGAAACAGGCCATAAGCGCTAAAGGCCCCGACCACGCCCATGGATACGATATTCCCGCCCAAGGTCGTCAATCCGCCATGGGCCAGGAACAGGGCTTGAAACAGGAGGGCGATGCTGGCCACGACGACTGTCGGCCCCGGGCCGATCAAGAGGGCCCCCAGGCCCGTGCCGCAGGGATGTGAGCACGTGCCGTGTTGGCTGAGCGAAGGAATGGGTATGGGCGTGCAGGAGATGACGAAGATTGCCGCTCCCACCATTGCCACCAGGGTCATGGCGCGGGGATCTTCCCTGCGCCGCCGATCGATGGTCCGCAACCCCCAGAAGACGAAAGGCGCCGCCACCAGGAACCACAGGCTCGCCCAGTCGATCGGCAGGATTCCTTCGGAGATGTGCATGGCATAAAGCATAATTATTTCTCCTCGCCGAGCGTGGCCAGGGCGTTGACGGCCGCCGCCGCCACCGAGCTGCCGCCGCGCGGGCTGGTGTTGGTAATCGAACAAAGGTCGCTCTCCCATAACGCCAGTTTCGATTCCCTGGCGCCGACGAAGCCGACAGGCAGCCCGACGACCAGGGCCGGACGATGGCCGCCGTTGCGGGCGAGTTCCATGACTTTCCAGAGCGCGGTCGGCGCGTTTCCGATGGCCACGATCGCGCCCTCGATACGCGGCGCCAGCAGTTCCATGGCCGCCGCCGCCCGCGTACATCCCCTGCTTCGGGCCAAGGCGGCGACCTCGGGGCGATCGAGCGCAGCAGAGGATTTCGCCGCGGACCTTCGTCATACCCGCCTGGAGCATCTTGACATCGCAGACGATCGGCTTGCCTGCGGCCAATGCCGCAAGCCCACGCTGGATGGCCTGCGGATGAATCCGCAGCGTGCGGGCGAAGGAGATATCGGCCGTGGCATGGACCACGCGGCGAACAATTCGCCGCGCCCCGGTATCGGCGGGACCCCAATCGCCAAGTTGCCGGTCGATGATCTCGTAGCTTCGCCGCTCGATGGCCGCTCCGTCGCTCGGTAGGCATGGGCTGCTATCCGTGTATGGCGTGAGCCGTTCCACCAGCAAGTCCTCTAGCGCAGGATCGTTTTCCAGCGTGGGCAGCAGTTCCAGCGCGACCTGCGGGCATCGCCGGCGGCACTCATCCAAGAGCGCGGGAATATCGACGGTCACATGCTGGCCGGAATAAAGAAAATAGGGCATCGAGAAGACGCGACGCACTCCGCCAGCCGCCATGGCAAGCACCTGATCTGGGATATCGGGTCGGGTAATGGAAAAGAAGGCCGGTGCCACCTCAGCCCCTTGCAATCGCGATGCCACGCGCGCGACCATGGCCTGAAAGCCCTGGTTTGCCTCGGCACGAGGGCTGCCATGACTGATAATAAGGATGCCGGTTGCGTTTGCCGCGTCGCTCATGGTCGTTTCTCACAGCAAGAGAGGAAGTGGTGAATTGCCTCGGGCCGGGATGCCCAATGCAGGTGTACGTAGCCGGCCAAAACCCGTCCCCGGCAAAACCCTTCCAGGGCGGGTTCGGCCCGTCGGCGGCAAACCGTGTAAGCCGGTTGCCAACCGCCCGCCGGGCCATCTTGGGTGGTGATTTGCGGAATAATGGAACTCGTGTCCGCGTACGATCTCTTCCGCCGCTCCCCATAGCGAATCGGCTGCCCACTGGATCTCCGTATAGCCCAGCACCTTGAGCTTCTCCAGCATGGCCGTCTCGATGGGCAACACGCCGGCCAACAGATACCGCACGCCGTCCAAGGTGGTCAGGGCTTGGCCAAGGTACATCAGCCCGCCACACTCGGCATAGACGAGGCCTCCCGCGGCGGCGAACTCGCGGACGGCGGCCAACATTCCCAAGTTAGCGCTCAAGCGGGCGGCATGGACCTCGGGATAACCGCCGCCGAAGTAAAGCCCATCCAGCTCCGCGGGCAGGCCCACGTCGGCCAGTGGCGAGAACGGCACCCACTGGACGCCGGCCCGCGCCAGCGATTCCAAGTTGTCGGGATAGTAGAAGTGGAAGGCTTCGTCCCGGGCAATTCCCAGGCGGAGGTTGGCCTGTAGGGAACGCCCTCCGTGGCGTTCCGAATTAGGGGCGATCGTCTCCTTCACGGAACGCCGCGGAGGGCGTTCCCTACAGTCGTGACACACGTCGCCGCTCCCCGCCAATTCCAAAATCGCCGGCACGTCCAGGTATTGACCACAGGCATCGGCCAACTGATCGAGGATTCCGGCCGAAAGGTTCGCTTGCTCGGCGGTCACCAACCCCAAATGCCGGCTAGGCAACGTGGGCAGCGATCCGCGGGGCAACATGCCCACCAGCGGTGGCGATGAGGCACCCGCCAACGATTCCGACAGCCAGGCGCGGTGCCGCTCGGAGCCGCCCTGGTTGGCGATCACCCCCGCCACGCGGACGCCCGGCTCGAAGCGGGCAAAACCTTGGACCGTCGCCGCCAGGCTGCGGGCCGCTCCATGCGCATTGACCACCAACAGCACCGGTGCGTCGAGCCACAGCGCGATCTCGGCCGTACTACCCTCGAGAGTGCTTGGCGAAGCGCCGTCGAACATGCCCATCACGCCTTCGATAATCGCGAGGTCGGCATCGGCCGTTGCCCGCACGAACAACTCGCACACATATTCGCGCGAGGTCATCCATCCGTCGAGGTTGTAGCAGGTGCGGCCGGAGGCCATGGCCAGGTAACTCGGGTCGAGGAAGTCGGGCCCGACTTTGAAGGTCTGCACGCGCAATCCTTGTCGCACAAGCCGCCGTGCCAGTCCCAGCGCAAGTGACGTCTTTCCCACGCCACTGCCGGTTCCGGCAATCACCAGTCGGGGACAAACGGAACTCATCGCTCGACTCCTTCCTGGGCGGCCCGCCCGGCTTGCAGGCCGTGCTTGAGGCATCGCATTTCCGTGACGGTATCGGCCAAGGCGATCAAGGCGGGAGTCGCGTAGCGGCCCGTGAGCACCAGGCACGTCTCCGGCGGGGCCTGGGCCAGGAGTTCCGCCACTTCGTGTTCCTCAAGCAATCCACGGGCGACGGCCAGACAGATCTCGTCGAGGATTACCAGCGGGAACTGCCCACGGGCCAGGATTTCCGCCGCCTTGCGCAAGCCGGTTTGCGCCGCCGCCCGATGCTCGACGAAACGCGGATCATCGACCGGTGGCAGGAATCCCAGCCCCGTCGTATGGATCTCAATGTTCGCGGAAGCCGCCGCGGCGGCAACTTCGCCTACGGACGTGTCGCTCTTGATGAACTGGATGACGTTGGACCGCAGGCCATGACCGCTGGCGCGGAAAGCCATGCCCAAGGCGGCCGTGGTCTTGCCCTTGCCGTCGCCCGTGAAAATCAGGATCCGCGGTTTCTGGCTCATGCGCTGGTCCCCCACACTTGCCATAGATTTACTGCCCCCGCCCGCAGCAGCAGGCATGCCACCAGAAACAACGCGCTGGTCCACAGCATCGAGAGAGTGGCGCACACGATGTGGCACCGCGACAAGGGCATGAGCGGGTCGCCGATCGTGGGCTTTTCCAGCGGCTGGCCGTCGTAATAATTCACCCCGCCCAACTGCACGCCCAGGGCGCCGGCCATGGCGGCTTCAGCGAGACCGGCGTTCGGACTGGCGTGCTTCCGCCCGTCTCGGAGCAGGATGCGTAGCGCGTGCCGCGCCGAGAGGATCGAAGCCCGCGCCGCCGCCAGGCACATCAAAGGGGCCGTGAGCCGGGCGGGGAGATAGTTGGCCAAATCGTCGATCCGCGCCGCCGCCCAGCCGAAATGCCGGTAGCGGTCATCCTGGTGCCCGAACATCGAATCCAGCGTGTTCACCGCCCGATAGACCATCGCCCCTACGGGACCGGCAATCGCGGCGAAGAACAGCGGGGCCGTCACTCCGTCCACCGTGCTCTCGGCGACGCTTTCCACGGCGGCCCGGACCACGCCTGCTTCGTCGAGTTGCTGCGTGTCGCGGCCGACGATTTTCGCGACCCGTCGCCGGGCCTCGTCGAGGTCGCTGGCAACCAAGGCACTAAAGACCGCCATGCTATGCCGGGCCAGGTCGTGCGCGGCAATGGTCATGTAGATAACGAAGATCGACACCGCATCGGCCGCCCACGGATGCACCGCGGCCGCTAGATGAATCGCTGCCCACGTTGCCAGGCCAACCAGAATATACGTAGTGAGCGCCGCCAACAGGCCTGCAATTCGCGTCGCCTCCGCCTGGCACAAGAAAGGTAGCAGGCACACTCCGTGTGCCGTCCGCCCTACTGCCCCAGCCAAAGGTTCATTTTCAGAAGCCGAAGGCTGCTGGCGGACGGCACACGGAGTGTGCCTGCTACTTTGCCGCGACAAAGTTTCCAGCCAAAGCGCCAGCCGCCCGATGCCGCGGACCGGGTGCGGCAACCATCGCGGATCACCGAGGATCAGGTCGATGGCAAAGGCACTCAGGATTTGATATTCGAGTCTCATCAGAAACCCATAAGCCGGTAGACTTCGTCCATTCGTATACTCTCACGCACCACTTCCGCCAGGCGATCCAAGGCCGGCTCGATGTCGTAGCGGCCGATCACCTTTCCCACGGGCGCTAGGCCGCGCCGCACGCGCAAACCATCGATGAACCAGCGGCGGAAGGCGTCGCAATCGAACAGACCGTGCAGGTACGTACCCCAAACTCTATGACCATGGTCGGCAATGCCGATGGTCTGGCCGTCGTCGCGAGTTATCATCGGATCACAATCGTCAAAGATTGTTTGCCCGTGATGGATCTCGTAGCCGCTCAGTCTGAAGCCGGAAAGGAGATGCCGGGCGGTGGTCGCGACCAGCGTTTTCTCGGCTGCCATCACCGTGTCGGCGGCGAGCAGTCCCAACCCGCGGGAGTACCCGTGGGATTTCTCGCCCGCCGATTCGATGCCAAGTGGGTCGCGGATTTCGCGGCCCAGCATCTGCAGTCCGCCGCAAATTCCGATGACCTCCCCCCTGCCCTCCCGGGCCAAGGCGGTTATCCGCTCGGCCAATCCGCTGCGACGGAGATAATCCAGGTCGCCCAACGTGTTCTTGCTGCCGGGGATGATTACGGCATCCGGGGAATTCAGGTCCGCCGCGGTGCGAATGATTCGCAACCGCACGTCAGATTCCGTGCGGAAGGCGTCGAAATCGGTGAAGTTCGCGATGTGCGGCAAGTCGAGCACCGCGATCTCGACGGCGTCTTCGTTTCCGGCCGCTTGATCGAGCGCGCCGCTCTTGAATTCGACCGAATCTTCCTGGGGAAGACCGAGTTGGGCAAGATACGGTACCACGCCGAACACGGGCCGGCCTGTGTGCCGCAACGTATAGTCCAGCGCGGGACCCAGCAAACTTGCGTCGCCGCGAAAACGATTGACGACCCAGCCGGCGACCCGCTTGCGTTCCCAGGGGGCAAGCACTTCCATCGTGCCGACGAACGAAGCAAACACGCCGCCGCGATCGATGTCGCCGACTACGAGCACGGGGGCGGCCGCATACTCGGCCATCCGCATGTTGACGATGTCATGACTCTTCAGGTTCACTTCGCCGGGCGAGCCGGCGCCCTCCAAGACCATCGCGTCGAACTCCTCAGCCAGCGAGTCGTAGCACTGTTTTGCGGCGGCAAAGGCCTGCGGCTTGTAGGCTACGTACTCGCCGACTCGCATGTTTCCCACGGGCTTGCCCCGCACAATGACCTGGCAGCCGGTGTCCGAATTGGGTTTGAGGAGGATGGGGTTCATCCGCACATCGGGCTCCAGGCGGCAGGCCTGGGCCTGTACGACCTGGGCGCGGCCCATCTCGCCGCCGTTGCGGTCAATGAACGAATTGAGCGACATGTTTTGGGCCTTGAACGGCGCCACGCGGATGCCGTCCTGGAACAGAATCCGGCATAAGGCCGCCGTCAACACGCTCTTGCCGGCATTGGAACTCGTGCCTTGAAGCATGAGGGCCGGCGTCTGCCGACATTTGCAAAATGAATTTGCACGATTTGCGTAGGGTGGGACAAGATCCGGGGTACCCGCGCCGTGGGTCGGCGAGCGCCGGCCCACCAATTCTTGCGGTTGGTGGGCCGGCGCTCGCTGCGCGATCTTGTCCCACCCTACGATTTGCTCCAGAGCCTCGCACAGCCGGCAGTTCTCTTCCTCCGTGCGCACGGCTACGCGGAAGAATCGGGTGTCGAGGTGTTGCTCCTCGTCGAAGGTGCGGATGGCAATGCCCTCGCGAAGCAGGTGATCGGCCAGATCCGAAGCCTGCATGTCGGTTCGATCCAACCGGACCAGGAGAAAGTTCGTGACGCTGGGGTAAACATGCAGCCCGGAAAGCTTCATCAGTTTCGCGGTCAGCCGCGTCCGCTGCTGGTCGACCAGGGCTATGCTCTGTCGTGCGTAGTCTTCATCGGAGAGCAAATCGATCGCAGCCTCTTGCGCCAAAACACTCACCGACCAAGGCAGGATTTGGCCTCGGATCTGCCGGACGGCCTCCGGGCAGGCCACCGCATAGCCAACGCGCAGTCCGGGGACCGCGTAGAACTTCGTCAGCGAGCGCACGACGATCACGTTGGACGCGGTCCGCCCGGCCAAAGATGCGTAGCCCTCGATGAAATCAGCGAAGGCCTCATCGACGACAAACGTGGTGGCGCGATGCCGGGCGGCCAGCCCGCAAAGTGCATCGCCATCCAGTGCCCGGCCCGTGGGATTGTTCGGTTGACCGAGGAGCACGAGATCTTGTTCGCGAAGTTGACCTTCCAACGCGTGCCAGTCGAGGGCAAAGTCCTCGCTTTCCTTCAACTTCAAGAAAGAGACTTCACGGCCGGCCGCCCGCACCGCCGCGGCGTAGTCGGTGTACGAGGGCACGGGGATGACCGCGCGGGCGAAGGAAAGGGCCCGCGCCAAGGCGAAGAGAAGTTCCGTCGAGCCGTTACCGACGACGACCTGCTCTTCGGCCACGTGGTGTCGCCGTGCCAGGAACTCGACGAGGTCGCTGCAGTCGGGATCGGGATAATGCACGATCCGGTCGATGTTCCGCGTCAGTGCCGCCCGCAGACCATCGGGTGGGCCCAGCGGATTGATGCTGGCGCTGAAATCGAGGATTTGGTCCTGGCCCCGTCCGGCCCGTTGGGCCAACTCATGCAGGTTTCCGCCGTGTGTATTTGCCATCGGTTACCTGCCTCCCATTGGCCCAATGGCCAAGACGATTGCCGGGACGGCTTCCATGATTTCGCAGACGGCACCGAAGGTGTCGCCCGTCGCGCCGCCGATCTTCCGATAGGTGTATGCTGAGAAGACCGCCGTCGCGGCCATGCAAACCGCCCAGACCACCAGCCCGCGCCACCCGAGGAGGCCAAAACCCACGGCCGCCAGAACTCCCGCGGCCCAGATGGCCACCCAGCGCGGCCGGGCACCAGGTCGGGCACCATGTACCCATGGTCGTGGTCGGCGGTAGAAGATAGCACCCAGTCCGCTCGGCCGCGCGTAGGGCAAGAGGGCCATGTGGACGACGATCGCGCACCGCCCGGCAAGCGGCATGAGCAGCACCGCCCGCCAAAACATGCCGGCAGGCAGCGAGGCCAGCGCGGCGAATTTCACCAGGAGCAGGCAGGCGATGGCGATCACCCCCATGGCCCCGATGTGGCTGTCCTTCATGATTTCCAAGATTCGCTCGCGCGGGCGGGAACTGAGGAAGCCGTCGGCCGTGTCGGCCAATCCATCCAGGTGCAGGCAGCCGGAGAAGCTCAAGAGAACGACGACCACCACGGCGGCCGCCAGCAGGGGCGGCGCCGCCAGGGACACGGCCCACGCCAGTCCGGCTGCCGCCGCGCCCAGCAAGAGGCCAATCAGCGGAAACCAAGGCACGCTCCGGGCAAGATCCTCCTCGGCCGTGCCCCAGCCGCCCGGGACCGGCACGATCGTGAGAAACCGTAGGGCTGCCAGCAGTGGTTTCATGCTTCCGCCTGTGAAACGTGTGCTTCCTCGAACGTGGCCACTTCGGTCAGGATCCGTTGTGCCGCGTCGACCAGGTTCATCGCCAGCGCCGCCCCCGTGCCTTCTCCCAGTCGCAGCCCCAGATCCAGCAGCGGTTCCTTCCCCAAGCGGGCGTGCATGGCCCGATGCCCCGGCTCCGCGCTGCGGTGCGCGGCGATGACGTACTGACTCGCCGCGGGGCAAAGGGTATGAGCCAAGAGTGCCCCAGCCGTTGAAATAAAGCCGTCCACAACGACCGGCTTCCGCCGGGCGGCGGCCGCGAGCACGACGCCGGCAATGCCGCCGATCTCATAGCCGCCGACTTTGGCCAACACGTCCAAAGCGTCCTGCGGATCGGGCCGATTCGAGGCCAATGCCGTTTCTACGATGGTGATCTTTCTGGCCAGTTGGCCGTCGTCGATGCCGGTGCCGCGGCCCACCAGGTCGCCCACCGGCAGTCCGGTCAGTGCGGCAAGGACGGCGGTGGAAGGCGTCGTATTGGCGATGCCCATGTCGCCCGTGCCGAAGACGTCGGTGGTTTCGGCCAGGTCTTCGACGACCTCGATGCCTGCCTCCACCGAACGTACCGCGTGTTCCCGGGACATCGCCGGCCCGGCCACGATATTGGCCGTTCCCAGGGCGATTTTCTTGTCGATGATCTTGCCGGCCTTCGCCAGCGAGCCAAGATCGGCGGCCACCCCCATATCAACCACCATGACCCGCGCCCTGGCCAATCGCGCCAAGGCACTAATGCCCGCCATGCCGCCGACGAAGCCATAGACCATCTGTGCCGTGACTTCCTGGGGGTACTTGCTCACGCCTTCGGCCGCCACGCCATGATCGCCGGCCAGGGTAACGATGGTCTTCCGTGCCGTCGGTGGATTCATCGAACGAGTGATGCCGGCCAGGTCCATGGCCAGATCCATCAACCGCCCCAGGGCCCAGTGCGGCATGATGAGTTGGTCCAGTCGCTGCCGCGCCTTGCCGCGCCAGGCCTCGTCTTGGGGGGAAATTCGAGTCAGGGTAGTGTGAAGCAGGCTCATGACGATGCTCCCCTCGCCTTTCGGGAGAGGGCCGGGGGTGAGGGCAATGTAGTTCTGTCAGGTATCTTTCACTTGAACGGGGATTCCGCAACAAAGCAGCGTTACCGTGTCGGCACGGGCGGCAACGACCTGATTGGCGCGGCCGATCAGGTCGCGATAGCGCCGGGCCTGGGCATTTTCCGGGACCACGCCCAGACCAACCTCGTTGGTGACGAAGATTACCGTGCCGCGACAGGCCTCGGCGGCATCCAATACCTCGCGGCACCGCGCGGCAACGTCGGTTTCCGTGAAGGGGCGGCCTTCGTGCTCGGCGTGGTACATCAGGTTATTGATCCAAAGCGTGACGCAATCCACCAACAGAACGTGGTGCTGCCCGTGGCGGTGAAGGATATCGGCCAGCTCGCACTGTTCCTCGATGGTCTCCCAACCGCGGTCGTAGCGGGCGCGGCGGTGCTGCTCGATGCGGTCTCGCATCTCTTCGTCCGTGACGGGGCAGGTGGCCACGAACAGCCGCGTGGGCGGCAACGACTCGGCCAGTTGCTGGGCATAGTTGCTCTTGCCGCTACGACAACCGCCGGTAATGAGTATGATTCTAGGCACGGCCGTCCTCCGCCTCGTCGGGCCTCTCCAGTGCAGCTAGCACACCCTTGCCGTCCTGCAGATCGATCACCGCCAGCGCGGAGTACCGCACGTCGAACGCCAAGTAGTGTCGGGGCTCGAGTCCGAGCAAGTGACAAATCATCGTGCGGACGACTCCTCCATGTGTGACCGCCAACACGGTCTGGGCCTCGGCATGGGTCAGGCGATCGGCCGCGCTGCGAACGCGACCCAAAAAATCGCCCACGCTTTCCCCGCCGGGGAAGGCGAAATCGGGACTGAATTCTGCCCATCGATCCACCAGCGTTGGGTCCTCGCCGGCTGCTTCGGCGAACGTTCGCGTTTCCCACTCGCCGAAGTCGACCTCGCGGAGGTCCGCATCAACCTGCGCCAGCAAGTCCGGAACTACAGCCGCTGCCGTTTGCCGGCAGCGTTGCAGCGGGCTGCAATAGCAGGCCTGCGGCGCCCATCGCGTCAGCCGCTCTGTCAGGCTCCGTGTCGGCACTTCGCCCGCTGGATCCAGCGGTACGTCGGTAGCGCCGATCATTCGCCCGACGTATCGAGCCTCGATCCGAGCGTGCCGCAATAGTAACAGGCGTCTGGCCATTGGTCTTATCCCAGCCCCACGACTTCACCCACGACGATGACTGCCGGCGGGCAGAGCTTCCGCTGCTCGATCACGTCGGCCACGGTTCCCAACGTGCAGCGGACGGTCTCCTGGTCCGGCCAACTCGCGCGGCGGACGATGGCCACCGGCGTGTCGGGCGGTCGGCCGCCGCGCAAGAGGGCCTCGCTCCACCGCCGCGAGGTCGTCATACCCATATAAAAAACCAGCGTGCCGGGGAACTGCGCCAAACAGCCATAGTCCATTTCCGGGCCGGCCCCATCGCCGCGCCGGTGCCCGGTAATAAGCGCAACTGCCGAGGCCAGGTCGCGGTGGGTAAGGGGGATGCCCGCATGACTTGCTACGGCGAAAGCGGCCGTGACCCCAGGAACCACTTCATAGGAAATGCCCGCTGCGGCAAGCGCGTCAACCTCCTCGGCCCCGCGCCCGAACAGATACGGATCGCCGCTCTTAAGGCGAACCACGGTCTTGCCTTCCCGGGCCGCCGCCACCATCCGCTGGTTGATCTCTTGCTGGAGCGCCGCCCGGCCTCCATGCGGATGTCCGAGGCAGACACATTCGGCGGACGCCGGCGCATAGCGCGTCACCTGGGGACTTACCAGGTAGTCATAGAGCACGAGATCCGCCTCGGCAAGACATTCAGTGCCACGAACGGTGATCAAGCGCGGATCACCCGGGCCGGCTCCGACCAGATAGACTTTTCCAAGACGGTGTTCGGACGCCTGTGTCATGATTGGCCATCGCTTGCAAAAAAAGCCCGTCCTTCGGCAGGAGGGCCTCAAACGCGCAACGATGGCATTGGACCTTCCCACGAAGGCATGCTATAAGGACGGCCGCTACCACGACTCCCTTCTCCTGCCGGGAGAGGGGCAGGGGGTGAGGGGTTCAGTTGCGGTCATCGATCAAGCATCCTTTTTTGGTGTCCTGACTTTCGGGTCGTCCTACTCGCTACGGCCTTCCCATCCCCACGAGGACAGTGGCCAACATTGCAGCTTTCGTCGCCGATCACAGTGGCGGGGCCGTGCCGGATTTTCACCAGCTTCCCTGCTTTCCGCTTGCAGTTGGTGAGGCAGATTGAACCGTCATCAGTCGGAGAGCGCCAGCGCGCTGACCCCTCGATCACGGGGCAACAGCCGCCGAAACTCAAGCGGAAAGTCTAAACAGATAGGATAATCGATCCGCGGGCCATGTCAAGCGGGTGCGGCGGGCCGGCCGATTCGGCTCTTGCCCTCTTGACGCCGATTCGCGGCATGGTACACTGGAGGCGGTTTCAGCATCTCGGAACACGGTGCAAGTCCGTGGCTGTCCCGCAACTGTAATCGGCGAGGCGACTCACTTAGAACCTATCCCAGAACCCTGAGATGGCCCTGGAGTGCATCGGGCTCAATCCGGTTCCAGGATAGGTTCTCAGGCCCCCGCCGGCCACTGCCGCGATGCATCGCGGTGGGAAGGCCGTGAGCCGCCAACGACCCGCAGCCAGTAGACCTGCTGATGCCACGCACGCAACGTGAATCTGATGGTAAAGGATTCCGATGGACGCTCCACGTCTGTCGGGGTCCTTTTTTGTTTTCCGCACCCTTCACCCCTGCCCCTCTCCCTTCCTGTCGTACGACAGGCGGGCAAGGGGAAAACTTAAGAAAGAGAGAAACATGAAGAAGACACCGAAACTGCCCTCATCCCCTGCCCCTCTCCCCAAGAGAGAGGGGAGCGACGTGATCGCCTATCGCAAGACGTGCAAGGCCACGGGCACCGGCCTGTCGCACTACATCTTGATGGACAAGAAAGCGAAGTGATGGCGCGTGCCAAGCACCTGCGCGGTGCCCCCCAGCAGAGTGCCGGCGTACCGGCCCCTTCCCGGGGCCGGTACGTCGGTACGGGCAATGGTCCGGCCTTCCAGCCGATCGACATCGGCCACCCCGAGTACGTGGCCGTCATCGAAGCGGAGACGGCTTTTTGGGCATTGGTCCGCCGCGAGAAGTTGGCCTCGGCGGCCCTCGAGGGCGAATTGGTCAAGTCCTTCCGCAAGAAGGCTTCGCTGTTCGCCAAAGAAATAGAAACGCTCCGTTTCGGCCTGAAACCGTCGGCCGTGTATTTCAATCCGACGGAGCGCTGCAACTTGAATTGTGCCTACTGCTATATCCCGGAAGACATGCGCCGCGCGGGACAGCACATGTCGGGCGAGAAACTCTTGGAATCGTTGGCGATTCTCAAACGCTACTTCCGCACGACGGTTCCCAAGGGCACGCTGCCGCAGATCGTCTTCCACGGCGCCGAGCCGCTGCTGAATCGCGAGGCTGTATTTGCCGGGATCGAGCGGTTTGCCGACGACTTCCGCTTCGGCATCCAAACCAATGCCACGCTCCTCGATGAATCGGCCATCGAATTCCTCCGCGGCCACCAGGTCAGCATCGGCATTTCGCTCGATGCGCCTACGGCTGCCATTGCCGACCGCACACGAAGCAACTGGGAAGGCCAAGGGGTTTTCCCACAGGTCGTCCAGGCGATGGACCGGCTCAAGGGCTACCCGGGCTGGAGCGTGATTTGCACGGTCTCCACGGAAAACCTGCGGCACCTGACGAAGCTCGTCGATTTCTTCCACAAGCACGAGGTGCCCACCTGCCTGATGAACATTCTCCGCTGCACGCTGCCCCGCTCGCGGAGCGTGAAACCGGCCGATGCGCCGGCGGCAAAGTACTTCTTGAAGGCCCTCGATCGCACGCACGCGTTATACAAGAAGACCGGGCGGAAGCTGATCGTGGGCAATTTCGCCAACATCTTGCTGGCCATTATCGCTCCGGCGTCGCGGCGGCTGATGTGCGACATCTCGCCCTGCGGCGGTGGCCGCTGCTTCTTCGCCTTGGCCCCCAACGGCGACCTCTTCCCCTGCAGCGAGTTCATCGGCTTGCAGTCGTTCTGCGGCGGCAACCTGTTTCGTGACGATATTCCGAATGTGCTCCAGAGCGGGCCTTTCCAATTGGTCACCGGCCGGAAGATCGAGGACATCGATCCTTGCCGGCGTTGTGCCATCCGGCACTTCTGCGGCGCGCCTTGTCCGGCCGAGGCCCACGAAATGAACGGCCGTATGGAAAAGACCGGCGCCTTTTGCGAATTCTACGAGGAACAGGTCCGCTATGCCTTCCGCCTCATTGCCGACGAGAAGGTCAACGACTACCTCTGGGACGATTGGGACCAAGGCCTGCGGCAGACGTTCGCAAGTGGCACATCCTAGATGCGTTGGCAGGGAGTCTTTCATGAATTCCGCCTTCTTTCGCATGCTGTTCTGGGTAACGTTGTTGAGCGCGAGCACAGGGCGATTTTGTGAATTGAGGGCCTGCGCCGAGGACAACCCGTTCGGCTTTCCAGAACCGACACGTCCGCAAGGGTTGGGGTCGGTCATGCTGCATGGCGGCGGCGGGGGAGTTCAAGAATATGTACGGCAAGAGTTTCTCCGCTTGGCAGGCGGCAGGACTGCACGCGTAGTTCTGCTTCCGTCGGATGAAGAGCAGCGCCGGCCGGGCGAAAAGCTCGCGGCCTATGAGGAGCGGCTCAGCCGCCCCGGCGTTTACGGGAGGTGGCGGGAACTGTGTCGCGGCAACGATGCCCATTTTCAGTTTCTCCACTGGGATTGCCCCGAAGATCCCGACCATTCACGGTTCTTTTCCACTTTGGAAGAAGCTAGCGGAATTTGGATTCCGGCTGAGGATCAAGAATGGGTCATCAGGCGTTTTGCCGGCGATCCGCTCAAACCGACTCGCTTCCAGTTGGCACTGCGTAACCTTATGGCGCGCGGTGGAGTCGTAGGGGCATCAGGTGGGGGAATGGCGAGCCTTTCTGAAACCGTGATCGCCGGAAATGTCGCCGACGCGGAAGGCGGTTGGACTCGGGCCCGACTCGCGTTCGGCCTAGGTCTCTTTCAAGGAACTTTGCTCGATCAGAACTTCAACATCTGGTCCGGACGAGTCGAACGCTTGACTGACGCGTTGAGGAACGGTCCCCAACTCGATCGAGTCGCGCGGAAAGCGGGCGTGCAGCGGCGGACGATCGGATTGGGTGTCGATCGTCAAACGGTGGCCATTGTCAGCGGCAGGACGATTCGAGCGATTGGGGAGGGCAACGTTCACGTATTCGTGCAGAGCAACGGCGGCAGAACCCTGGCGTGGTACCGCCTTGCGGCTGGAGACAAGCCACTCGTGCTTACAACCGCATCCGTTCGGGAGCGCGGCATTCCCCAGTCGGTGAAGGCCGACAGCGCCGAAAACCCCTTCGGTGCGCCTCCCGGCAGGGGAACCGTTGTCTTGCACGGTGGGGGAAGTACCGCAGAGATGTACGACTTGTTTCCGCGACTTGCCGGGAAGACGCATCCCAAGCTCCTACACTGTCCGTCGGCAAGCGACAGGTACCAGCGGATGTCGAACGCAGAATTGATGGTGAGCGATCTTGCCGAAGTGTGGAAGACCGACGCCGTCCAGAGCCTACGTTTCATCAACGCCGATAAACCGGGTCGGGCTGAGCAGGGCGAATTCTGCGGCTTGCTTGATGCTGCCGATGCCTTGTGGATCATGGGAGGCGATCAAAGAAACCTGACGACGCTGTATGTCAATCCGGTAAAACCGACTCTCTTCCAGAAGAAGGTTCGGAATATCGTGGAGCGCGGCGGCGTCGTTGGCGGCTCATCCGCCGGATGCGCGGCCCTGTCGGATGTGATGATTGTTGGGACCGTTGCCAGCAATGGCCGTGGTCCCGCGCGAGCGGAAGCTTGCGCGGGGCCTGGGAGTCCTCTCGAACGTCGTGGCCGAGCAGCATTTCGATGCGCGGCAAGGACGGATCGAGCGATTTGCAGGGCTGTTGCGGAACAAGCAGCAACTTGCCAATGTATCGCCCGGCTGCGATCCGGGGCAGATGGTTGGTCTAGCGGTGGAGGAGAGCACCGCTCTTATCGTCCGCGGAAATCGCTTAAGCGTTGCCGGGAAGAACAGGGCCCATATCTTTCTAAAATCGGCGGCCCATGATGCTCTGACGTGGCACACCCTCGCAGCCGGCGATATCGCCGTTGTCGGCACCACCCCGGACGGTTCGCACCAGCTTTATTTCGAGGAATGGGGCGTCGCCGACTAACGTTCTTTCCTTTCATGTGTCACGTATGTCATTTTCTCCCCCAATGACAAGATCGTGGGGCTCTCTACTGCGCCCATCAACAGGCGTTAACCTTCCCAGGATTCGCCCATCACCAAGAAAAGCAGATTATTCGATACAAGGCTTCCGCGGCCTCCTGGCGTGTGAGAAACGAGGCGGGATGGAAGCGATTCTCCTTGTCTACCCGCATGAAACCCGCACGCAACGCCATGAAGACCGCCGCGCGATCCGGCACGGGCAAGTCGATCTCATCCTTTAGCGGAAATGGATTGGCGGGCGGACGTTTCATTCCATGCCGCTCGGCAAAGCCGAGCAGCGACTGGGCCGCGTCAATCCGCGCCACGGCTTCACTTGGTCGAAACCGACCGTCGGCGCCCAACTTCATCAGTCCAGCCGCGACCACTCCAGCGACTTCTTCGGCCTCTTCGGTCGATGGATCAACGTCCCTAACCCGGGGCAGATCGCGGCGTGGCGTGGTCAGATGTACCGACTGGACTAGAGCATTCGCCAACTCGGCCCGCAAGATGGGTTCCGCGGGGCGCAGCCGTCCCCGGTCGTCGGCCAACAGAATACCACGGAACCAGAGGCCTTCCAAGGCACTTCGCGCCGGGCCCGACGGCAAGTCGACGGGCAGTGCAATCTGCGGATCCTGCTGGGTGTAAAGGATCGGACTGATATCGAGCCGTACTCCGTCAATAGCGTGGGAGTAGAAATGGTCCGCGTAGCCTCCGTAAGCGATCGTTCTTTCCGTCTTGGCAAAGGTGAAACGATAGCCGTGGCCGAATCCCCGGTTGTATCGAAGCGTGATCCCCAACTGTTTCCGGCTGGAATTCTCGGCTAGCCCCGAGAACATCGCCCACAGCACGGCCCCCGGGGCGGCGATATCCGCAATCAAGTGATTCCCGTTGAAATCCTGCGATCCCTCTTCGATCGGTTTTTTCCCTGGCCGGACCGTCGTCGCAGCGGTGGCTGGATCGAAACCGTCTCCGCTTTGCAAGGATGACAGCCGCACCCCGGAGATGCGACACCCGAGCGAGCCGTCGGTGCAGCGTGCGTCCGCCGCATCGACAATTGTCAAGTTTCCCGTGCCTACGACCTCGAGCCGGCCATCGCCGGAGACGACTAGCGCCGTGTTCTCGTCGACACCGAATCCGAAGCGGACGTGCTCCTCGATCAGGGCCCTGGCCAGGCGTGCGAGTCGTCCTCGGTACTGGCTGAAGTGCTGATCGACGATTCCAGCCTGAAAGAACCCCAGCCCCGCGGTGACCAACAGCCCGCGATGACGTAGATCGCGGCGGATCCCGAAGTCGAGCGCGTCCATCCCTTCATCCAAGGAATCGTCCGGTAGCCCCGCTGCATTCAGCATTCGGCTGCTCTGCATGGCAGCACCGGCACTGCTGCCCGCAATCACTCCGCCACGGCGCCACATATCCTTCAGTGCCAGCAATGCCGGAGTTGCGGCGCCATCCGGCTTCAACAAGGTGCGAGTGATACGCGACTGATCACCGCCGGCGAAGTACGCAGCGGTCGATCTGCGAATCTGGTCCACGATTTCGGGGCTGAAGGCCTGGCGATCGGCGTTCTCCGGCGTGAGGTCGATGATCGTCCAGCGGTCCCGAGAGATGCCGTACCGCACGAAGTTCTCGCCGGCCTCTCGTGCAGGTTTTGCGCTCTCGGACGCACATCGGAACAAGGCGAACCTGGCATGCTCGCGGCCCCCGGCGGATTCGATCATTCGCTGATACATCGCCGCGTTATCGGACCGCAAACCGCCACCGATGATGAACAGTTTTCCGCACGGCGAACTCTCTTCTGCCGGCAATAGCGCGGCATTGCCCAACAATCCGCCCAGCAATAGCCATATTAGTATCGGTCGCACGATCGCATCCTCGGGACTGTGATAGGTTACGTTGGTAGTATCTCGGCGCCACCACTTGCTATTGCTGGCAAGTGACCTCGGTGTGTCGCTGCCGAAGCGCCTCAGATCGGGCAATTCAAACGTCGGTACGTTCTGGGAATCGGCGCGCGCGGCTCAATCGCAACCCCGATTCAACGGCCAGATCTCGCTACGTCCCTGGATCCGGACGGTCCGCCTGCGCGCGATTGTGTGCGCTCGAGAGTCAAACCGTGATGTCCTGAAGCTCCCAGCCCTTGCGAAAGTTGGGCTTGACGAACTCGTTGGCCTTCTCGTTGTTGGTGAAGCGCAGGTTCTTGGCATCCCACAACAGCTTCTCATGGGGGAATCGCCAGCTTATCGCGCCCAACAGCATCCATTCGGTATACGGGCCGGCGATGGTGAAATTGGAACAGGCGGGCTGGCCGCCTTTGCAGGCCCGAATCCAGTCTTGAAAGTGTCCGGGCGAACGCTTCAATACCTCCGGGGGCCGCGGGTGACCCGCCTGCCTGGAACGTGGAAGCAGGGTGTAGCTCTCGCCCCGGTCGCTGGTGCCCAGAAAGCCCTTGGTGCCCACGAATACCTCGTTGATGCCCCGGAGGTCCTCGTGCGTGAGGCCGTGCGGCGGTTTGAACATCCCGGCCATGCTGCCTTCATACCAGGAAACGGTCACGGCAGGCATCTTGCCCGACTTGACGTACTTGCTCGTGCGCTCGGGGAACTGGAACTTGCAGGCGTAACTGGGATACGTGACCGGATTGACTCCCGTCACCGCGATACATTCCACGCTTGTCGGGCAGGTTTCGCCCAGACCCAGCGCCCAGTTGGCCGGGCCGAGCTGATGGATACCCCAATCGCCGATCATCATCGTGCCATAATCCAGGAACCCGCGCCAGTTGATCGGATGGATCTTCGAGCTGTAGGTGTGCTCCTGGGATCGTCCTTGCCAGAGATTCCAGTCCAGCGTGGCGGGGACCGGTTCCGCGGGCGGCCAGCGCACGATGCCGCGCGCGAATCCGCCGCCGCTCCACGAATGGACCGCGGTGATGTCCCCAATTTCGTCATTCCATATATATTCGCAAGCGATCCGCGTGGCCACCGAGGAATATCCCTGGTTGCCCATCTGCGTGGCCACTTTGTACTTGCGGGCCGCGTTGGCCAGCAGCCGGGCCTCCCAGACCGTCTGGGTCAGCGGCTTCTGGCAGTGGACGCCGATGCCCCGCTCCATCGCCCACACGGATGCCGTGGCGTGCATGAAATCGGGTATGGTGACCGTCACTCCATCGAGCTTCTTGTGCTCCTTGTCCAGCATCTCGCGAAAGTCCCGGTAGAGCTTGGCCTTGGGATAGCGCGTGGCGGTCCTGTTGAGATGGTTCTGGTCCACGTCACAGAGGGCATAGATATTCTCGCTGCTGACGGAGCCGACGTCGTTGTCGCCCTGCATGCCGCCCACGCCGATCGAACCCAGGTTGAGCTTCTCGCTGGCCGCTGGCCCCGCCGACCCGCTGCGCGAGTACCCCGCTCCCAGTACATGCCGGGGCACGATCATCAAGGCGGCGGCCGTGGCGCCGGCCACGAACTGACGGCGGGTAGTAGTGGTCTTCTTCACGCTTTTCTTCTCTTCGATCATGGCAGTTCTCCTCAATTTCGAGTCAAGTTTCTCTTGTAAAGATGCATCATGTTGCGACCGGCGAAGACGGCCGGCACAAGTGCCAGGGCTGAACTCCGCGAATCACGCAGTGGTATCATAAGGGTCAACGTGCTGGCATGCCTTCCCTTCCGCCTCTGGAATCCGTGCCGCTGAAGTCACCGTACGTCTGCCGCATGGCACTGGCGGGAGAGTTCGCATAGACCCGGCCCCCGCTGTTGTTGATGATGTGGGTGATCTCGCTGCCGGTCTGGCCATTAAGCCAGATGGTCGTCAAGTTATGGAACTTGACGCCCCGGACGGCGGGCGCCTCGATGGCGCTGTTGGCCTTCACGGCCGCGTCGCGGAAGTAGGAGTACACGCCCACGCCCCAGGCCTCGTGGCTGGTCACCCTGTTGGCGACCTTGTACGAGGCGTAGCCCCGCGTCGTGCCGCTCATCCAGGACGACTGATCGGGCACGTCGTAGGGCATCTCGGACTGGTAGAAGTACACGCGGCCGCCGTTGCCGTTCCACAACGTCTGGTACTGCTCGTGGTGTTCGTTGAACAGGCCGTAGATGGTCACGTTGTTGCCGTTGACGAACAGGCCGTTCTTCGTGGGGTTGGCGGTCCACGCCGCGCCTGCGCCGTGGTCCGCGCGCCAGATCCAGATCTGATCCGCCACGACGTTGTTGCTGTTGATCTTGATGCCCACGTCGTTCTTGCCGGGTGAGGCGCCGCCGCTGCGCACGGTCAGGTCATAGAGGAAGGTGGGGTTGGCCGAGTGATCGGCGGCGCTGCCGCGGTGGCCCACCTCCAGGATGCTGGCGGAGTTGACCGCGCCGGCATCGAGGATCAGGCCGGCAATCGTTACGCCATCCACGTCCGCCACCGAGATGGCCGGCAGGCCGCTGCGTTTGCACCAGCGAGGGGACGCCGAGGCCAAGGATGATGGTGCCGGCTTTGGTGACCTTGAGCGTTTCTTCGAGCGCGTACTTGCCCGGCGTGAACAGGACGTGCTTGCCCGCGGCCAGGGCGGAGTTGATGCCGCCGGCGCTCGCCGTCGAGGGCTGCGCAATGTAGAACTGATCGATGGAGACGGGCGCGCCCGGCGTGGGGCCGGCGGCCCAGCTTACGCCGCGGGTATTGGTCTGCAGCGCTGGAACGAAGACGAAGTACCGGCCGGAGCGGTTGACGCAGAGGTAGGGCTTCTCGCGGATGATCGGCGTCCGCTCCACCACCGTATAGGGCGGGTTGGGGAATGCGCCCGGGGGACGTTGATGTCGCCCACGAAGACCATGTTCCAAACGCCGTTGGACCAACGTGACCACTTGCTGTTGCGCGACAGCCACTGCTGCTGCGAGGCGGGGACGACCTCGCCATCCACGACGGAGTCGGCCAAGAAGCCGCCGCTGGCCCAACCCGCGTTCCACTTCGCGTCGAAATCGAACAGATGCAGCGATCCCTTGACGTGCAGGCGCCGCAGGGGGGCGGCCTGGGAGACGGCAATCCGCGTGACGCCCTTGGTGGACGAGGGGGTGACGGCGAAGTTCTCCAGCGTCCGCCAGAAGTTGCACGTCGCGTTGGCGTTGGGCATCCATTGGGCGTTGACGTTCACGCCGCCATTGACCTGCACGTCGTCGGGGTTCTGCCCCAGGCCGGCCACGTGGGTGTAGAAGCCCACGTTGAAGGAGACGTTGTACACGCCGGGCTGGAAGAGCAGCGCATAGCGCTCCGGGCCGAACTGGTTGGATTCCATCTTCGCGAAGATGCGGGCGGCGGTGCGCTGGATCTCCGCGGCCGGCATGCTCGTGTCGAAAACGTAGACGTTCGGGCCGAAGATCGTGGCGTTCGACGTGGAGACAGAGCCGCCGCGGGCGATACATGGGGCGGCTGCGCATAGGCCTGCCACGGCCGCCAGCGCGATAACCAGCGCTAGGGTATTCTTGGTCATTGCCGGGGCTCCTGGGGTTGCAAGGGACAAGGGCGATTATACTGTCAGTACGCGGCCGACGGAAGACCCCCTCGGCCGCTAACGACAACAATTGGCGTTGGCAAGCCTACGGGTTAGTCCTTCGAGCAGATGCCCTGCAAGGTGGCCAACGATGCGCCGCAGATGGTCGAGGCCGTGAATGTCAGCGCACCGCCAATGATGAGCAGGGCAACGAAGGCCAAGGTCACGGCGGCAATGTGCGTCATGGTTACAATTACAAGGTTACCCGATCGACCGGGCATTGACTTTTGCCGGCCGATCGACTATTTTTTCTTGCAGTTTTGTGTTGATGCCCTTGCTTGGAGAGACAACGCGTGAAGGTGTGGAGTTCTTTTGCTTTGCTCTGTAGCGGTTTGCTGCTGTGCGCGGCGGGCTGCGAGCGTCCTGCGCCGCAGGTAGCGCCCGCGGAAGCGCCGCCGGTGCCCGTCAGCCGGCCGGTTGCGCGGCAGGTCACCGATTTCATCGACTTCACGGGTCGGACCCAGGCGGTCAACTCAGTCAACGTAGTCGCGCGGGCCACCGGCTACCTGGTCATGCCGTCCGACGGGAAGCAATTCAAGGAGGGCTCGGAGGTCAAGAAGGGAGATTTGCTCTTCGAGATCGATCCCCGCCCCTACCAGGCCCAGTACGATCAGGCCGTGGGCCAGGTGAACCTTTATAAGGCCCAACTCAAGCTCGCCCAGGTGACGCTGGCTCGAGACGAGCGCACCGTGCAAAACACGCCCGGAGCAGTCAGTGCGCAGCAACTCGACCAGGATCGGGCCGCGGTCGACGAAGCGGTGGCCCAGGTCAAAGCGGCGGAGGCCAGCCTGGAGACGTACAAACTCAATTTGAGTTTCTGCAAGGTGACCTCGCCCATCGACGGCCAGGTGAGCCGCTATTACCTCACGCTCGGCAACATGGTCACCCAGGACCAAACCTTGCTGACCACCGTCGTGTCCCTCGATCCCATGTACGCCTACGTCAACGTCGACGAGCCGACCGTGTTGCGCGTCCGGCGGGCCATCAACGCGGGACTGATCAAGCCCTACGGCAGCGGCCATATTCCCATCCTCATGGGATTGCAGGGCGAAGAGGGCTTTCCCCGCGAGGGGGTCGTCGACTTCGTCAATAACCAGGTCAATCCCACTACGGGCAGCGTTCTGGCGCGGGGAGTCTTCGAGAATCCTTTGCCGCCCGGCGGCCGCCGCTTGCTCATGCCCGGCATGTTCGTGCGGATCCGGCTGCCGATCGGGCAGCCGCATCCGGCCCTGCTGGTCATCGATCGCGCCATCGGCTCGGACCAGGGGTTGAAGTACGTCTACGTGGTCAATGCCGAGAGCAACATCGAGTATCGCCGCGTCGAGACCGGGCCGTTGGAGAGCGACGGGCTGCGGGTCGTCAATCAATGGAATGGCAAGACAAAGACTGGATTGAAGCCGGACGAACTGGTTGTTGTCAGCGGCTTGCAGCAAGTCCATCCGAACATGAAGGTCCGGGGCGACGTGTTCCCCATGCTTTCGACGGACGGACAAGGGACGGAGAGAGCGAAACTGGGGGCGGACGCCCTTCCCGCGGGCTCCGTTCCGGGCGGCCCTGCTCGGGCGACAAGCAAATGATCTCGCATTTCTTCATCGATCGTCCCATCTTCGCCACGGTGCTGTCGATCGTCATCACCTTGACGGGCGGGATCGCGCTGTGGAGCCTGCCGATCGCGCAGTACCCGCAGATCACGCCGCCCGCCGTAAGCGTGTCGATCACCTATCCGGGGGCCAGTGCGCAGATCGTGGCCGACACGGTCGCCGCGCCCATCGAGCAACAGGTCAACGGCGTGGAAGGCATGCTGTACATGTCGTCGCAGTCGGGCAACGACGGCTCCTACACGCTGATGGTCACCTTCGACGTGGGCACGGATCTGAACACGGCGCTGGTCATGGTGCAGAACCGCGTGATGCTGGCGATGCCCTTGTTGCCGTCGCAGGTCCAGAATCAAGGGATCACGATCCGCAAGCGGACGCCCGACATCCTCTTGATCATCAGTCTCTACAGCCCGGACCACCGCTACGACGACATCTATCTGAGCAACCACGCCTTGATTCGCATCCGGGACGAGGTGCTGCGCGTGGACGGCGTGGCGGATTGCTTTATTTTCGGCGAGCGCGACTACAGCATCCGCGCCTGGCTCGATCCGCAGAAAATGGCCGCCCGCGGCATCAATGCCGGCGACGTGGCGGCGGCCATCCGGAGCCAGAACCTCGACGTGCCCGCCGGGCAACTCGGTGCGCCGCCCGCGCCGGCGGGCCAACCTTGGGAGGTCCCCGTCGACGCGCTGGGCCGCCTCAGCGAGCCGGAGCAGTTCGGCGACATCATCGTCAAGGTGGGCCAAAGCACCGCCGTGCCCATGTCCACCGTGAATACCCTTTCTGCCCCAAACCCTTCTCCCGCAGCCGCCCGTGGCATCGCCAATCCGCGACCCGGACCCAGAGTACTGGGTGCCCCACCGGGTGCCCCGGCCACCGGCAGCCTGACCAGCGCCGGCGTCGTCGCTTCGACGATTCCCCGCGTGGGCATGACGGCCCTCGCCACGTTGCCTAGCGGCTCGGGCGGTACGACCGCCGCTTCCATCACGTCCGGTGGTACGACCATCGGAGGAACGAGCGGGGGCACGATGACCGCTGGCGGAGCGACCGGCGGCGCAACCGGCGGTGTGGGCGGGTCTGCCGCCGCGGGCACCCTGTACCCAGGGTCGGCGGCGGTCCCGGAAACGATCGGCAGCGGCGCGCCTTCGGCCCTGAGCGCCGCTTCCAGCGACCTCAGCGGCCCGGCCACGAGTCCGGTCCCGACAAGTCTCGTCCGCCCGCCGCGGCCCGCGGCCGGCATCGTCCGGCTCCGCGACCTCGGCCGGGTGGAAATGGGCGCCGCCAGCTACACCCAGGCGCAGACCTTTGACGGCAACCAGTCGGTGGGAATCGCCGTTTTTCAACTCCCCGGCACCAACGCCCTGGACGTCGGCGACCGCGTGAAGGCCAAGATGAAGGAGTTGCAGAGGCGTTTCCCCGAGGGCGTCGCTTACCAGATCGCCTACGACATCACGCCCTTCATCCGCGAGTCGGTGGCGGACGTGGTCAAGACCTTGTTTGAGGCCGTGTTCCTGGTCGGCCTGGTGGTGCTAGCCTTCCTGCAGAACTGGCGGAGCGTGCTGATCCCCATGGTCGCCGTGCCCGTGGCCATCATCGGCACCTTCGCCGCCATGGCGGTGGTAGGCTTCAGCTTGAACAACATTTCGCTGTTCGGGTTGGTGCTGGCGATCGGCATCGTGGTGGACGACGCAATCGTGGTCGTGGAGAACGTCGATCGCTGGTTGGAGCACGGCCTGCCGCCGCGCGAGGCCGCGCGGAAGGCCATGACGGAGGTCACCGGCCCGATCATCGCCGTGGCGCTGGTGCTCTGCGCCGTGTTCGTGCCCTGCGCAGTTCATCAGCGGGATCACGGGCCGCTTTTTCAAGCAGTTCGCCGTGACGATCGCCGTTTCCACCGTCTTTTCGGCCCTCAACTCGCTGACCCTCAGTCCGGCCTTGGCGGCGATCCTGTTGGGGAAGAAAAAACGCGGCCCGGGCACCCGGCACTCGGAAAAATCGTGGAAGCTGCCGGGTGCCGGGTCGGGGAATGGCCTCCGTGCCATTCCGCCCGACGGCGCCACTCCGCCAACTCCGGAACGGCACGGAGTCCGTTCCCTACAGGACGTATGGTCGCTATTGTGGCAACCCGTCTCGACGACGCTGGGACTGTTTTCCCGCGGCTTCAACGCCGCCTTCGGCCGGACCACCGCCGCCTATGCCTGGGGCGTGGGAAGACTGCTGCGTGTGAGCGTGGTGGTCCTCTTGCTCTATGGGGCGCTCCTGGCCTTGACCTACGGAATGTTCCGCCAGGCGCCCAGGGGATTCGTCCCGGACCAGGACCAGGGCCGGGTCATCGTCAGCATCCAACTCCCCGACGCCGCCTCGCTGCAGCGCACGCGGGCAACGCTGGCCGCGATCGACCAGATCGCACGGAAGACGCCGGGCGTGGCCCACACCATCACGGTGGGCGGTTATTCGTTCGTGCAGCAGTCCAACGGCTCGAACTTCGCCTCGATGTTCATCGTGCTGGACCCGTTCGAGAAGCGCACCACACCCGCGCTCCGCGATACGGCGATCATCAACAACCTCAGCCGGCAATGGTCGCAGCAGATCAAGGGTGCGCGGGTGATTGCCTTCGGGTCGCCGCCGATCCCGGGTCTGAGTGTCGCCGGCGGCTTCAAGCTCGTCATCGAGGACCCTGCCGGCCTGGGACTGCCGCTGCTGGAAGCGGAAACCAACGCCATCGTGGGAAAGCTGTCGAAGGCGCCGGGACTGGACCGCGTGGCAAGCCAGTTCCGCGCCAATACGCCGGAACTGTTCATGGACATCGACCGCGCCAAAACGGCCGCTTTGGGCGTTTCCTTCAACGACCTGAACCAGACGCTGGGGATCTACCTTGGATCGCTGTACGTCAACAGTTTCAATGCCTTCGGCCGCCACTGGCAGGTCAACGTCCAGGCCGAAGGCGACTTCCGCAACCGGGTCTCGGATGTCAACCTGTTGCAGGTCCGCAACAACCAGGGGCAGATGGTGCCGCTGGGCACGTTGGCCGCCATGCGCGAGATCGGCGGGCCGATCTTCGTCTACCGTTACAACAACCGCGTGGCGACCTCGATCAACGGCAGCCTGAAGCCGAGGGTCAGTTCCGGCAACGTGATAGCCAACGTCGATCGCGCGGCCGCCGAGACGCTGCCGCTCTCCATGAAAACCGAATGGACCGAGCTGATGTTCATGCAGATCCGCGCCGGCGACACCACGCTCATCGTTTTCGCCCTGGCCGTGATGTGCGTCTTCCTGGCCCTCTCGGCGCTCTACGAAAGCTGGTCGTTGCCGCTGGCGGTGATCCTGGTGGTGCCCTTGTGCATGCTCTCTTCCCTGGCCGGCGTGCGGATGGCCGGCGGCGCGCTCGACATCTTCGTGCAGATCGGCCTGGTGGTCCTGGTGGGGCTGGCCTGCAAGAATTCGATCCTCGTCGTCGAGTTCGCCCGGTACCTGCACCAGGGAGAGGGCCGGTCGCGCTACGAGGCCACGGTGGAGGCCTCGCGGATCCGGCTGCGGCCGATCCTCATGACCTCCTTCGCCTTCATCCTGGGCGTGGTCCCCCTCGTGCTCGCCACCGGTGCCGGCTCCGAGATGCGGCGCTCGCTGGGAACGGCCGTCTTCAGCGGCATGATCGGCGTCACGCTCTTCGGCATCTTCCTCACCCCCGTCTTCTTCTACGTCATTCAAGGCCTCAGCGAGTTGCGGCTCTTCACCGGCCCCGCGGTGCAGGTCGTCGTCTCCTTGTTGTTCGGCGGGCTGTCCGGGGCGGCGGTCGGATTTCTACTTGCGGAACTCGGCTTCGGCGGCATACCGATCGGCAAGCTGTGCGGAGCGACGATCGTAGTTCGGCTGGCGCTGCTCGGAGTCGCGGAAGTGCCCATGTCGGTCGTGGCGGGCGCGGGGCTGGGAATCCTCGTCGGCCTGGCCGTTTACAGCCTGCATCGCCGGATCCGGACCTGGAAGGCCGGGCCATGATGTTGTGCCCTGTCTCATCTCTTCGCGAAGGGTGTGGCCGGCCGCGCGCGCCTCGGCTTTGGCTTGCCGAGGCGCGGAAAAAAGAAATAAATTGTCAAACAGCAAAACGTCTACGCAAACTGTAAACGTCCCCACCGACCCGGAGTACCAGGTGCCCCGCGGGGTCGGCGGGGGCATTTACTTTGAGCGGGCTGAAATGAGCCGTTTTCTCGGCGAGAACGGCTCGTTTTTCCCCGCGCGAGGTCAACAGTTCGAAAACTTACCCTGGCGAAAGGTTTGGACTGCCGAAGGCCAGATCCAGCTCTCGCGCCAGGTTGTCAGCCGAGCCGGCCGGCGGCCCGGATTCCTGCGCCGCCCGCCGCCTGGCCTTGCGGCGGTCGCGTTTCGTTCTTTTTTGCCCCTTCGCAGACCCACCCTTTTGGAAAGGATCGTTCGGCAACGTTGCCGAACGAGAAACGCTGGCAAACTCGTCCATTCGCAGACGCAAGTCATTTGGCACAAATGCCTTGCGCCAATCGCTCGGCCTTTTCGCCGTACCGCCGTTCACCAACGCCGCGCCGCTGCTCGCCCCATCGAAGCCCGACGCGCAAGCGAGCGGCCCAACATCGCCGCCCGACGCGCAAGCGAGCGGCTGAACGCCGGAGCGCGACGCGCCCGCAAGGCGCCGAACATCGGGGCCCGAGGCGCCGGCGAGCGAGTCGCTTTCCCGGCCGCTGGCGCTACTTTCCTCGCTGCCGCTGGTGGCTTGCCTGCCGGGCGTAGCGGGCATCGCGTCGCCCAACCGTCGCGTGATCACCGTTCGCCTCTGCGGACCGGAGCGGGTCATGGTCGTCGTCACGGTCCGCGTGACGGCGCCCTCGCTGCTGCCCTCGCCCGCCGCGGCGGCGTCGAGGCCCGCCGCGCACTCCTGCCGCAACCGTTCGCGGCAGTGCAGCCCTTCCATGGCCTTCATCGCCGCCAGGGCCTTGCCCAGGCAGGCGGTGTTGCCGGTCCGCGGCTCGGTGCGGACGGTGGTTTTGGTGGTCGGGCCGCCGCCGGCCGGCTCGATGGTCAGCACGGTTTCCGTGCGGCGATCGCTGCGGGAGCGGTTCCATTCCCGCAGCGCGCGATGGTACAGCGACTCGTAGCGGGCGGCCAGTTTGGCGGTCATCCGCGGGGTGCCCAGGGCCTGGGCGGCGGCCCGGCCCAGCGGCCGGTCGCGGAGCCACTGGCAGACGGTCGACTTGGCAATGCCGATGGCCACGGCGATTTCCTTGTAGGAGCGGCCCTCTGCGGCGAGCGCGGCGGCGCGGGGGAGCAGCTCCGCCTTCCGCGCCCGCCGGGCGGCCAGGCAGGTGTTGGCTTGTTTCATGGTTCGGTTCCCGAGGGATTGGGGTGGCGGCGTCCGGGCCCGGCCCTCCGGGGCCGGACGGACGCGCCTGATATATACCGTAATTATCCATATCTATAAAGTCCTGTCAAGAGGCGGAAACGAATATTCTGGATAGATTCCCGCCGCAAGGTCGTCTCTGTCGTCCTAAGTGGCTGGCCGCCAAGAGCTTGCGGCGCGGGAGAAAAACGCGGCATGCACCGGAAATTTCCGCCGGAATCTTTCCGAGTTCGACGGCGGCACCGGAACGGCGGCGGACAAAGCGGCGCAACTCCATGGCCGGCAAAGACTTGAGAATTCCGTAACGGCCTCAACGATCCGAAGTTTTCGGTTTTTGTCCGCTGCCTACAATCTCAGCCACTTTGGCCAAGAAGTCGTGGTCCTACAGCAACTCGCGTTTCAACTCTTCCTTGAGCTCCTTTCGCAATTCTTGATTGGCTTGTTTATTTGCGAGAGTGGGCAATGCCTTGAGCTTCTCATCGATTTCCGTTGTTGTGTAGACATCCGTTTGCCATGTAGCCGAGGGGCATCAGGACGCTCGCCGTCGAAATCCATCATGCAGAACATCCGGTCGATCAGCCCCTTGATCTGGGCCGGGAAGCCCCAGCGGAACACCGGGGCCGCAATGAGCACCAGATCCGCCGCCACCATTCGCTGAAGCAGGCCGTTGGCGTCGTCGCCGATGCGGCACAGTTCCACGGTGCCCATCTTGCAGGCCATGCACTCGCCGCAGCCCTGCACCCGGTAGTCGAGGATATTGGCCGAGTCAACCGCGTGGCTGTCGGCCTGAAACTGTTCTTCGATCCAGCCCAGCACCTTGGCCGTATTGCCCTGGCGTCTGGGTCTGCCCAGGATGGTCATGATCCGCATGATTGGGTCTCCTAAGCCCTGATTTGAAAGCGACCCATTCACTTCCGATCAGGTGGGGGCGTCGTGGTCGTTGCCGTTGGTGGCATGAGGTCTTTAAGCTGATCGAGGTTGACAACTTCCCCATCTTCTCGTAGCACATCGACGACAAACCAGGTTCCATCGCACCAATTGCAGTCGAGGTATAGCCGAAGTTCGGCCCCTGAGCTCAGCCGTTCAACAAGCCACGCACTGCTCAATCGCTTTGGGTCACTGGCCAGATATGGCGGGGCAATTGGAACTCCATGCGGATGGCAATCAGACAGGTCAATATCCCGCTTGCGACCGTGATGATCAGCAATGCGATATACAAAGACCCTTTGAAGAATCTTCGCAATCAAGTTATCCATCCCGAGGGCGGAAGAGATTCCAACCCGCCCAGCGAGCATCGGCGAGAATCTCTTCACATCTTCTGCCGTTACGTTATGCCATACGGGAAGAATGCGGACTTTCTCAGCAGTCTCCAGCGAGAACAGGCCATCCAACTCCGCTTTTGGCCAGTTCTTCGCAAAGAAACTGGGACTGAGGATCACTACGCCGTACCGACTTTGTGCCAATCCGTTGTCGATGCTCCGGCGAAGGCTGTCGCCGATTTGGAGTGTGTACTCGTCGTACCACACATTGAGTCCTTTGGCTTGAAGCATGTCGGCTAGCGGACGAGCAATGTCGGCTTTGTCTTCGCTAGCGTGGCTGATAAATAAATCCCACATCATTTGTCGCCCTCCTCCATACGCACCGCTTTAGCGACGTGCGATTCAGCTTACTAATCCATCAGCAGCATAGCCCGTCCCGGCACACGAGGGACACTGACTTCCTCCGCCAACCGTGCCTTTTCCGCCGCATTCCTTGCAGGGAAGCGTTTCTTCCCTGGAAATGTCGGCGACGTTGACTTCGAGGTCTTCATCTTCTTCTGCGTCTTCTTCGTAGTAATCAATCCCGGTAAAATGTTCGTTGGTCAGCGTCTGCTCACCCTCCCAACGATAGGCACAGAGAAATCCTCTCTTGGCAACGCCGTAATCAACGCAAGCCACGTTATCGGCAAGGATTCCTGGTTCATCCGCACGAAGCGAATAGTGGCCAATGAACACCGGCTTTGCCGATAGCGAGTATGGTTCCGCGGTGACCATTTCTAACGTCTCGACGTTCATGTCGCAATCGACTACGTCCGATTGAAACGCATACGTCCGCACAGTTTGGCCGCAAACAGGCAAATACCATCGAGTGCGGAACTTCGTGCGGAAATTACCGCAAAACCATAAAACGTTCGGCAACTTTAGTTTCTTGCCTTTCAGAACAACGTTAACTGCATGGGAAAGTGCGGAACCACGTGAACACGCCGACTGCAAGAACGCGTCCGTAACACCCTGGTGCCGCTCCAAAGCCTCTTGGATAACTTCGATCTGCTGCGTATCCCAACACGCATGCACAACCCTCAGCCCATCAAGATCCAACCACATGGGCAATGTCCGGAACCATTCGAAATAAACGGCCAATTCATCGGCTGGTATCTGACGCAGCGTTCGAAGGTGTTGCCTCTCGTTCTTCTCGCTGTGGCGACGCAGGAACTGGTCAGGCGAATTTGGATCGCGAGTACCGTACGCTAGAAAAGTGAATTCGTGATCGCCCATCACGGCGAATGCTTGTCCCTCCTCGATCATCGGCCGGACAATTTGAAGAACCTCGCGGATGTTTGGCCCGCTGTCAATGAAGTCGCCTAAGAAGATGACTTTACGTTCTCGATGGATGTAGGTGCCATCGACCCGCTCGTAGCCAAGAAGCTCTAAGAGCTTCACGAGACAATCCGCGTGCCCGTGTACGTCACCAATTACGTCATACATGATTGCTTAGTAGATGAATTTGGGTGAATGACTTCTCCAAACAGCGTCCAGACCAATCTCGGCCTCGGCCTCCCATCCCCAGCAACCGTCGAGCCCGGCAACTTTTCCATCGGTGGATAGCACATCGGACCCCAATCCTCGTCGGCACCGTGGTCGATCCAAATCCCATTGGTAGCCAGCCTGCCAGTTTAATCCCAAAGGGTAGGGTTCCACAATGAACCGAACGGGGTTGACGCGTACCCTCCTTTGGTATGCTGTCGAATACTCCGTCTTGGCAGACTTTGAGGGCTGGCCAGTGCTTTATCTGCGTACAACAACCACTTTACCGGAGGGGCCGGTCAGATTACGTCCAGGCGAGCGAAATTTTCTTGAAACGGTCGGCAACCGGGCATATCGTGCCGCGATCAGCGAACAGAACCGCCGGCAAGGGAGTACAGATAATACTGTCTGTCATCCACGGAGAAGATGCCTGCCATGACCACGATCGTCCTTGCCCACCCCAACGAACGCTGCCCACGATTCCAGGTTTTCGGCGTCTACGAGGCACCGGATGTGCATCACGTCTTCGGCCTTCAGGAGATCAGCAACCGCGACGAGGCCGAACGGCTTGCTCGCCTGATGATGGAAGCCTACGAAGCCGACCATTTCCGCCGCGTGATCGAAGTTGGCGAGCGGATAGGCTGAAGCTGCGCGACCAGAGTTTCATCTTGTGATCAAAATTGAACACGTGACGACCATGTGCGGACGCGGGTAGTGCCAACTTCTTCCCCTTGATCTTATCCGTGGCGAGCGTCCTTAATCATCTGTCACAGGTCGTGCCTCGGATCGGTCGTTGGTTCATGGTGGTCAGTCGATCTGCCGCCGGTGCGCTCTTCGTGGTATGGCTCTCCTCGCCTGTATAATTCGAGACAATTGCGAGCTTCTTCGATGTCCTCACCAGCGGCCACCTTCGCCGCCAGGGTAATTGCTCTTCTTTCCCATTTGCAGGCGTTCTCAAAGTCCCCACATTCAGCATAGGCGGCAGCAAGCGTGTCGGCGACTTGCCAGACAGTTCCGCCTGTCAACTCGTAAGCCTTTTTCGCATTCGCTAGGGCCGCCTCCGCATCACGACAAGTCTCGTCGGCGGAAGTCGCTTGCAGCAACGCGAGGTTGGTGTAAAAATCCGCATCATTCGGATTGAGCTTAATCGACTGCTTATAATCGGCGATTGCTTTGTCATGTTGGCCCTTCTTTTTCCAGGTGATAGCACGGTTGTAATAGACGTCAGCGTGATTTGGATCAAGTCGCAGGGCTTGATTGAAGTCGGCGATGGCCTCGTCGTATTTGCCTTTGTGGTCCCATGCAGCACCACGGTTGGTGTAAGTATCCACATCATTCGGATCTAATCGTAATGCCTCGTGGTAGTCGGCGATCGCTTTGTCGTACTCGCCTTTGCGGCACCAAGCAATGCCACGGTTCGTGTAGGCGACAGCAAAACTCGGATTTAGCTGCAAGGCCCGGGTGTAGTCGGCGATTGCCTTGTCGTATTCACCTGTCGCCAGCCAGTCGTTGCCACGGTTGTAGCACACTTCGTCGTCCGAAAAGAACAACACGATTCAGGTCCTTTCAGATAGTAGGCGAGCGTAAGCTCATTCCAGGTCTGGCAGTTCTTCCCGCTTCAGCAACAGCCGGATCGACCTTGGCACGCCCGGCTCCCTGCTGATGAATCCGTGCTTCTCCAGCTTCAGCACCATGTCATGCACAGCCGGCGGCGTGACCTGGAAGTAGACCTGCATGTCGCGTTCGGCGGGTGCCTGCCGGTTCAGTTTCGTGTAGCCATACTTCGCCGTTCAGTTCGCTGGCGTCATGGGTCTCTTCGCTTCTGCAAAGTCGGCAACTGTCTTGGCATATACCTTGCCACGTAGCATAGTCATGATATAATCGCAAGTCCAGGGGCGTCTGACGGGACATCGCCCCGCATCGGAAGCTGCGCCGCCATGATCTCGCATTTTTTCATCGACCGCCCAATCTTCGCCTCCGTGTGCTCGATCGTCTTCGTGCTGGCCGGAGGCGTGGCTGTGTTCACGCTGCCGGTGGCCCAATATCCGGAGGTCACGCCGCCCACCGTGCTGGTCACGGCGCTCTATCCGGGGGCCAACGCCGCCACTGTCCGCGACACCGTCGCCGCGCCCATCGAGGAACAAGTCAACGGCGTGGAAGGCATGATGTACATGTCGTCGCAATCCACGAACAACGGCGCCTACCGCCTGAGCGTGACCTTCAAGCTGGGCATGGATTCGGACATGGCCCAGGTGCTGGTGCAGAACCGCGTCTCGCTGGCCCTCCCGGTCATTCCCTTGCTGGTCCAGAACGAGGGCATCAACGTCAAGAAGGTCTCGCCCAACACGATGATGATCGTCAACCTCGTCTCGCCCGACGATCGCTACGACGCCACCTACTTGAGCAATTACGCGACGATCTACATCCGCGACGAATTGGCGCGGCTGCCGGGCGTGGCCGACATCGGCTACCTGGGCCAGCGCGATTACAGCCTGCGGGCCTGGATCGATCCCAATAAGCTGGCGACCCTGGGGCTCACGGCGGCCGACGTCGCGGCGGCCATCGCCCAGCAAAACCTGCAAGTCGCCGCTGGCCAAATCGGCCAGGAACCCGTCCCCAAGGGCCAGCAGTTCCAACTGACCATCAATACTTTGGGCCGGCTGGTCGACCCGGAAGAGTTCGCGGAGATCATCGTCAAGGCGGCGGGGTACCCGGTCCCCGGGTCGGCGGGGCAGACAGCGGCGTCGAGCAGTTCCAGCCCAGGCAGCGGCGGGGGGACCGCGATGGGCAGCACGGATTCCGCCGGCGGCGCGACGATCGGCAGCCAGGTCTCGCCCCCGGCGGTCGGCATCGTCCGGCTCCGCGACGTGGCCCGCGTCGTCCTGGGCTCCCAGCAATACGAGCAGTCCTGCACGCTCGACGGCAAGCCGAGCGTGGCCCTCACGGTCTACCAGCTTCCCGGTTCCAACGCCTTGGAGACCGCACGGGCAGTGAACGGCAAGATGAAGGAACTCAAGACTCGCTTCCCGCCGGGCATCGAGTACCGCATCGTGTACGACACCACGCCCTTCATCCGCGACTCGGTGAACGACGTCTACTTCACGCTCCTCCTCGCGGTCGGCCTCGTGGCCGTGGTGGTCTTGGCGTTCCTGCAGAACTGGCGGGCAGCCCTGATCCCGCTGATCGCCGTGCCAGTGGCCGTCGTCGGCACCTTTGCCTTCATGGCGGCGCTGGGCTACTCGCTCAACAATCTGTCGTTGTTCGGCCTGGTCCTGGCGATCGGCATCGTCGTGGACGACGCCATCGTGGTCGTCGAGAACATCGAGCGCTGGCTGGACAAAGGCGTCGCACCCCGCGAGGCGGCGCACAAGGCCATGGAGGAGGTGACCGGGCCGGTCATCGCCGTGGCCTTGGTGCTCTTCGCGGTCTTCGTGCCGGCCGCCTTTCTGGGCGGGATCACGGGCCAGTTCTTCCGCCAATTCGCCGTGACGATCGCCGTTTCCACGGTGATTTCCGCCTTCAATTCGCTGACGCTCAGCCCGGCCCTGGCCGCCATCCTGCTGCGGCCGCGACCCGCACCCACAAGTGGGTACCCGCCGGGTGCCCCCGCCCATCGCGATCCGCTGACCTGGCTTTTGGACGTGTTCTTGGGCTGGTTCTTCTGGCTCTTCAACCGCGTCTTCGGGGCCAGCACGGCCTTGTATGTCCGGCTGGTGGGGGGACTGTTGCGCGTGAGCCTGATCGTGCTTCTGGTTTACGCCGGCCTGCTGGGGCTGACCTATCGGCAATTCATCCGTGCGCCGACGGGCTTCATTCCCCAGCAGGACAAGGGCTACCTGGTGCTCAACGTGCAATTGCCCGACTCCGCCTCGGTACAGCGCACGCAGCAGATCATGGCGCAGATCGAAGACATGGCCCTCCATACGCCCGGGATTGCCGACACGGTGGGCATTTCCGGGCAGTCGTTGATCGCCAATGCCAACGCGCCGAACCTGGGCTCGATGTACGTCATGCTGGCCGAATTTTCCCGGCGCCGCACTCCGCAGTTGACCGCCGACGCCATCTCGGCGGCCCTGCTGGATCGCTGCCGCCGCGAGGTGCCGGGAGCGGTCGTCACGGCCTTCGGACCGCCGCCGATCGACGGCCTGGGCACGACCGGCGGTTTCAAGCTGATCATCGAAGATCGCGGCAATCTGGGCCTCGGCAGCCTGCAACAGGCCGCCGACCAGGTCGTCGCCCGCGGCAACCGCACGGAGGGACTGCGCGGGCTGTCCAACAGTTCCCGCGTCAACACGCCCTGGCTTTACCTGGACATCGACCGCACCAAGTGCATGACCATGGGCGTCGCGGTGAGCGACCTCTTCGCCGCCTTGCAGATCAATCTCGGTTCGTTCTACGTGAACAACTTCAACGAGTTCGGCCGCACCTGGCAAGTCAACGTCCAGGCCGACCAGCGTTTTCGCGACCGGGTCGACAAGATCCTGCAGCTCCAGGTGCGGAACAACCAGGGACAGATGATTCGCCTCGGCACGATGATCGACGTCCGCGACACCGCCGGGCCGGTGGCGGTCATGCGCTACAACATGTATTCCGCCGCGGCCGTCACCGGCGACACCGCGCGCCGGGCATCAGTTCCGGCCAGGCGATCGGGCTGATGGATGAGATCGCCGGCCAGGAATTGCCGGCCTCGATGGCCTCCGGATTGGACCGAATTGACCTATCTCCAGCTTCAGGCGGGCAACGTCGCGATCTATGTTTTCGCCCTGGGGGTGGTCTTCGTCTTCCTGGTGCTGGCGGCCCAGTACGAAAGCTGGTCGCTGCCCCTGGCGGTGATCCTGGTCGTGCCCATGTGCCTTTTGTTTTCGATCGCGGGCGTGGTCATGGCCGACATGGAGGTGAACATCTTCACGCAGATCGGCTTCGTGGTGCTCGTCGGCCTGGCCAGCAAGAACGCGATCCTGATCGTCGAGTTCGCCAAGCAGCAGCAGGAGCAAGGCCGGCCCCGGCGGGAGGCCACGCTGGAGGCCAGCCGCCTGCGCTTGCGGCCGATCTTGATGACTTCGTTCGCCTTCATTTTCGGCGTCATTCCCTTGGTCGTGGCCCACGGGGCCGGCGCCGAAATGCGGAGGGCGCTGGGCCTGGCCGTCTTTGCCGGCATGCTCGGCGTAACCCTCTTCGGGATCTTTCTCACGCCCGTTTTCTTCTATGTCATCCGCGCCGTGAGCGATCGCTGGACCGGACGGTCGGCGATGGACGAGCCGACGCCGTAATCGCCCGCTTATGGGAGGTATTTGACACCCTGCGGGCGCCGGTCGGAACTTCCCGAATAAATAAACAGTATTGCATTCACAAGATCAGTGCCGGCCGGGCCGAACGATTTGATCGTCGTCGGCAACAATCATTAAGGGAGTGGAATGGACTTTCGCGGTTGCGATATGTCCAGGTGCGATGTATGCCAACCGTCTCGCCAGGACGCGTCGAACTCGTCAATAACAATACATGCGCGTACAATTCACGTGCGCGTGCTGTCAAGATATTCAAGGTGCTGAAACAGTCATGAACAAGGGTGACGCGGGATCACTTCACAGTTACTTTTTTGAGATCAGCCGGATTCCATTGTTGACTCACGAAGAAGAACTCGCTCTGGCCAAACGTCTCCACGCCTGCCGGAAGCGGCTCTATCGGGGAATCCTCGCCACAGGGCATGGGTTACAAGCAATTGTGACATTGCTGCATCCGGTGTGCTGTGGAACTCAACGAGTTGATCGCGTCGTCGAACTGCCCGGCTCTAGGGTAGAGGAGAAGCGCCGCATCCTTGCCTACTTGAGACCGGCCGTAAATGAGCTGCAGGGCTTGCTGGCGAAGAACCAGGCCGATTTCGCCCTTATTATCGAAAAGGACCAACCGGCCCACCTTCGCCGCCTGGCGTCACAGCGGCTGATTGCGAGATACGCGAAGGCGATACGTCTCTTGGATGGAATAACCATCCGACGGCAACATCTCGTGCCGATCATCGAAGCTGTCAGAAAGATTTCGCGACAGCTTGACAATCTTAGCCGGGAAGTGAGCAAGACGAAGGCCAGTCCGCACAAACATGACCGCGCAAGCAAACTTCAAGAGGAACTCTCCCAGTTGATGCGAACCACGCTGGAGACCCCTTCCTCGCTTCGCCGTCGACTTCAACGAATTTCTCGGGCGCAGCAGGAATACGAAGCCGCAAGGTCGGACTTGTCGGCCGCCAACCTTGCGCCTGACCGTGTCCGTCGCCAAGCGCGACAGCAACTGCGGCCTGAGCTTCCTGGACCTGATCCAGGAAGGTAATGCCGGCCTGATGCGAGCCGTCGATCGCTTCGACCACACCCGCGGGTACAAGTTTTCCACGTACGCCACCTGGTGGATTCGTCAAGGAATCAGCAAGGCGGTCGCCGACCAAGGCCGCTTTATTCGTCTCCCGGCTGGCATGGGCAACCGCTTGGCCCAGGTCCAAGCCAGCGCTGCACGCCTCTTTCAGGCCGGCAGATCCCAGCCGAGCATCGAGGAAACGGCGGAGGCTACGGGGCTGTCGGTGGACGAGGCCCACCTCACCATGAGGATGGGCCGTGCGACGCTGTCGCTCGACCAGCCCATCGGGGAACGGCAAGAACATTGCCTCGGCAGGTTGTTGCCGGACCATCGCGAGCACGATCCGCTTTATGGCGCGAACCACGATTTGTTGAAATCCCGGATCACGGAAGTCTTGCAAAGGCTGGATTATCGCGAGCGTACGATCATCCGCCTTCGCTACGGGTTTGTAGGCGGCCGGATCCATACGCTCCAGGAACTCGGCAAGATGTTCGGCGTCAGCAAGGAGCGGGTCCGGCAGATTGAAACCGAAGCTCTGAACAAGCTGAAACTCCCGAAAGCCACAAAAAGGCTCGCGGGTTTCCTCGACGTGCCGTTACAGACCAGTCTTATGAATTGAACGAGACACGCATTTAGTGTGGGGCAGACCCACCTTCTTAGGTTAGTGCGAACCCCTAGGCAATGGTCAGCGTTTTCCTCTTGGGGACACCCGGTTCTCGGGGATTCCCGCATTTTGCGACTTGTCTATATTGAGGGGCATTGGAATCGGACTTCGACCACTTTTTCAATTAAAGGAGATCCACGATGTGTGCAGTCGCGTTTGCGGAAAAGGCCCCGAGGGACGAGGCCCTGCGAGAATTGGCCTCCGGCAAAATACTCTCGGGAAAAAGGGCCTTGGTGACCGGCGGATCGCGGGGCATTGGCAAGGCCACGGCGTTGGCCTTGGCCCAGGCCGGCGCCGCCGTGGCAATCAACTATCAATGCTCCGTGGAAGCAGCCGACGAGGTCTGCCGAGCGGTCGGGAAGTTGGGCGTTGAGACCAATGCCTATCAGGCCAACATCTCTCACGAGGAGGAGGCCCAGGCCATGATCGACGCCGTGATCAAGGATTTTGGGACCATCGACATCCTCGTGAACAATGCGGGAATCACCCGCGACAAATCGTTCCTCAAGATGACCAAGATCATGTGGGACGAAGTCATGGGAGTCAACCTCAACGGCGTTTTCCACGTGACTCGCCTGGCCTTGCCGGCCATGGTGGAGGCGGGCTGGGGCCGTATCATCAACATGACTTCGATTGTCGGACAGACCGGCAATTTCGGGCAGGCCAACTATGCCGTTTCCAAGGGCGGTCTGATTGCCTTCACCATGACTTTGGCCCGTGAAGTGGCCCGCAAGGGCATTACCGTCAATGCCGTTGCCCCCGGATTCATTGAAACGGACATGACCAAGGATCTGACGCCGGCAGCGTTGGCGGCAGTAACCACGATGACCCCCCTGGGCCGGTTGGGAAAGGCGGAGGAAGTCGCGGCGGCGGTGTGCTTCCTCGCCTCGCCGCAGGCCAGCTATATCACCGGCCAGGTCATCCCCGTCAACGGCGGCATGTACATGTAACCCGTTGCCGAAGCACTCGAAAACTTTTGTCAGGAATAGTTCTTTTCTCAGGAGATTGACGAATATGGTCAGCACAGTAAACGGAAAGTCGGGCGACCTGTTCCATCAGGCCATGGATTCTTTCGAGACGGCGCTCCGCGCCGGCATGAAACTTCAAGAGGAATCGACGCAGCGCTGCGTCGAGATCCTCCGCGACGTCGGTTCGCCCCTGGAGTGGGAACGGACCGTGCCCCTGAAGGTTACCAAGGCCATCGCGGCCATGCAGCGGAACGTCGACCAATCGATCCGCTTCATGAACGAGAATGCCGAACAGACGGTGAGCCTGATGAAGGCGGCTCTACAGATCCACGAAACCAACGGCAACGGGAATGCGGAGGATGGCGACTTCTGGACGTACGCCTTGAACTCCATGCAGACTAACGCTCAGATCATCCACCAGGCCAATGCCCGCGTCGTGGAAGCGTGGGGTGAATTGGCCAAGGAAGTCTTGCAGCGGGTGGAAATCATGCGCGAGGAAGTGACCCGCATGACGGAAATGAGCATTCGGCAAGTCTAGCTCCTCGAAAGGTGATCGCCCCGGCGGCACGGGGTCGCCGGGGCGTTTGATGATCGACTAACTTTATGCAGAAAGCACGACAATAATGATCAACGAGATTTGGCTTGCCGGCGGTACGCGCACGCCGATTGGCGGCTACCTGGGCGCCCTGGCGGAAGTGCCGGCCACGACTTTGGGAAGTGTGGCGATCAAGGAATCGTTGCGTCGCGCGGGCCTGGCCGCGGACCAGGTCGACGAGGTGATTCTGGGGAACGTTGTCGGCGCGGGCCTGGGGCAAAACGTCGCCCGCCAGGCCGCCATCGCCGCCGGCCTGCCGGCCGCGGTGGGGGCGACGACGGTCAACAAGGTCTGCGGCTCCGGCATGAAAAGCGTGATGCTGGCCGCCCAGGCGATCCAGTGCGGCGACGCCCAAACCGTGGTTGCGGGCGGCACGGAAAACATGTCCGCCGCGCCCTACCTCTTGCCCAAGGCCCGCTGCGGTTATCGCCTGGGACATGGCGAGGTGTTGGACGCGGTCATCAAGGACGGGCTGTGGGACGTCTACAACAACCTGCACATGGGCACGTTCGGCGACCGCTGCGCCGCCAAGGAAGGAATCTCGCGCGCAGGAGCAGGACGATTTCGCCGTGGCCAGCTACCAGCGGGCCTTGACGGCGCAGAAAGAGAATCTCTTCGCCGAGGAAACGGTTGCCGTGGAGATCAAGGGCCGCAAAGGGTCCGTCTTCGTGCGTGAGGACGAGGAACCGGGCCGCTTCAACGAAGAGAAGCTGCGGGCCCTGCGGCCGGCCTTCGACGCCAGTGGCAGCGTTACGGCCGGCAATGCGTCGAGCATCAACGATGCTGCCGCTGCGATCGTCGTGGTTTCGCCCCAGAAGGCCAAGTCCCTCGGCGTGCAGCCGCAGGCCAGGATCCTCGGCTATTCGACCTACTCTCGCGAGCCGGAGTGGTTCACCTTGGCGCCCGTCTGCGCGATCGAACACCTGATGAAGAAGCTCGGACTTTCCGTCGCCAACGTCGACCTCTTCGAGGTCAACGAGGCTTTTTCCGTGGTTACGATCGCGGCCATGAAGCACTTGGACATCCCCCACGAAAAGATGAACGTGCATGGCGGCGCGGTCGCCTTGGGCCATCCCATCGGGGCCAGCGGCACGCGGATCCTGGTGACGCTGCTTTCCGCCCTCAAGCAACGGCAGGCGAAGATCGGCATCGCCTCGCTCTGTATCGGCGGCGGCGAGGCCGTGGCGATGGCTGTGGAATGCGTTTAGAATACGCGATGAAGGAGAGTCCGAGGCCAGGACGGCCTGAAGGCGGAGGTCAACGCGCTCCGTTTGGAATTGAAGAAGCGTTGAGAAGTCAAGTTCCTTTCCCTTGAAACGAGGAGTTTAGCAATGACCAGTTCCCCGAAAAGCGATGATTTGTTCCGTCAGGCTATGAAAGCCTGGGAAACGGCTGCCGAGGCAGGCGTCAAAATGCAGGAGGAATGCGCAAGCTGGGTGCGACAGATGTTCTGCGAGTCGTCCACGCTTACCGACTGGTACGAAAAGGGCCAGAAGGTGATGAGCGAGGCGCTCGCCAGGAGCCAGGAGAACGTCGACGAAGCGATCAGCCTGATGAACCAGCAAGCCGAGGCAAGCCTGAAATTGGTGCAAAAGGCCTTGGAGGTCCGCGATAGCGAGTCGCCCGGCGATGGACCGAAGAAGCTTACCGACTGGTGGCTGGCCGCGCTGGAAACCATGCGGATCAACAATCAGGCCGTGCTCAAGGCCAACAGCCGCATCCTCAGCACCTGGTCGGAAATGGCCCGCAAGGTCAACGGCGACGCGGCCGACACCATGTCCGAGTTGGCCAAGAAGACCTCGGCCCAGGCCGAGCAGATGGCCAAGTCCTCGGTCGAGCGGTTCAAGGAGATGGCCAGTCAAGCCTCCGGCCGTCCGGCCTGATGCCGATCGCAGCGATCGACGGAAGGTCACCGCGGACGACAAGCACGGCATTTTTCGGAGAGCGGCGCCATGGGCAACGACACGAACGATCCCTTCAGCACGCTGACGCGGATGTGGACGGAGATGGCCGCCAGCGCCATGCAGGCCTGGCAGCCGTTGGCGGGCGGCACGGCCTCGCCGGAACTGTTTCGCAAAGGCCGTTCCGATTTCTTGGAAGTCTGGAGCGATTGGTGCGAGCAACTGATGCGCTCTTCCGCCTTTCTGGAAGCGCAGAAGCAGTGCATGGGCGGCAGCCTCGCCCTCCGCAAGCAGATCCGCGCGAACCTGCGGCGGACGCAACGCGAGTTGCAGATTGCCGGCCGCGAGGACATTGACGCCCTGGTGGCAGCCGTGCAGCGATCGCAACGCCGCGTTCTCGACCAACTGGAAGAGACTTCCGAGCGGCTGCAGGCGCTGGAAACCAAGATCGATTGCCTGAGCGAGCGGATGGAGCGCTTGATGGGTCTTGAGGGCGGCGCCACGGGCCGCGCGAATGGCGACGGCAACGGGAAGAAGAAAAAACGGCACGAGGAAACCAAGGACTGAGCATCGACAAGAGAGGCAGGGTGGGACAAGATCCGGGGTGCCCGGGGCACCCGGGGCACCTGCTTGCGGGTTGCGGGGCAGCGAGCGCCGGCCCACCATGATGGGAAGCGAAGAATTGGTGGGCCGGCGCTCCCACCCTACGGCGAAGGCAAGGATCAGGAACATGTTCAACTGCAACGGCAGCGTGTGGCTCGATGCGCAGAAGGCGCTGTTGGACGAATGGCGGGCCAATCTCCGCCGCGGGGCGGCCTTGCCGCGAATCGCGGCCCAGGCCCAGCGCGTGAAGAAGGGGGCTACGCCTTCCGAAGTCGTCTACGAGGAAGACCATTTGAAGTTGCTGCATTATCCGGGCAAGGGGCCGTGGCAGCACGAAACGCCCCTGCTCTTCGTCTTTGCGCTGGTCAACCGTCCGTACATTCTCGACATCTTGCCCAACAAGAGCGTTGTCTCGCACTTCGTCAAGGCCGGGTTCGAGACCTACCTGATCGATTGGGGCGCCGCCACCGACGCGGATCGCCACCTCGCCCTGGATGACTACGTCAACGGCTACCTCCGCAACGTCGTGCGACAGATCCGCAAGCGCTCCGGGGCCGCGAAGGTCAGCCTCTTGGGCTATTGCATGGGCGGGACGATGAGCGCCATGTTCACCGCCTTGCACCCGGAGTACGTCAAGAACCTGATCCTTCTGGCCGCGGGAATCGATTTTTCCACGCGGGAAGGTTTGCTGAACCTTTGGAGCGACGCCAAGAACTTTGACGTCGATGCCTTCGTGGACGACGTCGGCAACTGCCCGGCCGACTTCCTGCAAGGCTGCTTCTCGATGCTCAGCCCCGTGCGAAACCTGCTGGGCAAGCCGGTTTCCTTGCTGGGACGCATGGATGACGCGAAGTTCGTCGACGAGTTCCTCACAATGGAAACCTGGATCAACGACAACGTGGCCGTGCCGGGCGAGGTCTTTCGCGATTTCGTGAAGCATCTTTACCAGCAGAACCTGCTGGTCCAGAACCGGATGCAAGTGGGCCGGCAGGTAGTCGATCTGCGGCGGATCACGTGCCCGGTGTTGAATTTGCTGGCGACCCAGGACACGCTCGTCCCGCCGTCGCAAAGCGCGCCGGTTGCCGAACTTGTCGGCTCGCAAGATACCAAAACGATTGAACTGGCCACCGGGCACATCGGCTTGGCGATGGGCTCCGCGGCGCAGCGCGAACTGTGGCCCCAGGCCGTAGCCTGGCTGGCCGAGCGGTCTTAGAGATTCGTAGGGTGCGGTCGACGCGTACCATGAATGCCATGGTACCCGTCGACCGCACCCTCCGACAAAAGCCTTACGGAGTGTTTGTCATGGAGATTCCAGGAACAGTTGCAATTGTCACGGGAGCCGGAAGCGGGATTGGCGAGGCGGTATCCTTGGAACTGGTGCGGCGCGGGGTGAAGGCCATCGGGCTGGTCGACCAGTGCGCCAGCGCCACGCAGTTGGCCGGTTCCATCAACCAGTTCACCAACAATCGGGTCCAGGCCGTGGCCTGCATCGGCGACGTGACCGACGAAGCCTTCCGCCGCCAGGTCTTCGACGAGCTTTCGGCCAAATGGGGCACGGTGCGGATTTTCGTCCCGGCGGCCGGGATCACACGCGATTCGCTGGCCGCCAAGATCGACAAGACGACCGGCAAACCGGCGCTTTATCCGGTGGACGACTTCCGCCGCGTGCTCGAAATCAATCTCGTCGCGCCGGTCTATTGGGCCCTGGAGATGCTCGGCCGCATCGCCGAAGAGCGCCACAACCGTGGCCTCAAGCGCTGGCAAAGCCAGGATCACATCCAGGGCACCGTGATCTTCATCGGCTCGGTCTCCTCGCGGGGCAACAAAGGGCAGATCGCCTATGCGGCCACCAAGGCCGGTTTGGAAGGGGCCGCCCGCACGCTGATGATGGAGGCCATGTTCCACGGCGTCCGCTGCGGCGTGATCCACCCCGGTTTCACGGATACGCCCATGGTCCACAAGCTGGGCGAGGACTTGATTCGCGAACAGGTCTTGCCCCATACGCAGTTGGGTCGGCTCATTCGTCCCGAGGAAATTGCCGACGCGATCTGCTTCATGATCGCCAACTCGGCCGTCAGCGGGGAACTGTGGGCCGACGCCGGATGGCATCCCGCGGCCTGACGCTCGGGGACGATTGACCAAATGGTTCGCCCCGGCCCTCAGCCTTTTCCTCTGGCGCTCAGGCGAGGCTATCCGACCTCGGTCTGCGCCAAACTGCTCGGGATCCGCACGCTGACGTGCGTGCCGCCGGGAGAACTCGTGATGACGGCCTCGCCGTAGAGAGCCTGAGCCCGATGGCGGAGTCCTTTCAGGCCATAGCCGGGGAAAATGGCGTGAGCATCGAAACCGCGGCCCCAGTCGCGAACTGCCACACAGATCTGGTCGCGCTGATGGGACAGTTCCACGCGAATTCGCCGGGAACCGCTATGTCGCACGGCGTTGCCAAGGGTTTCCTGGACAATACGAAAGATAGTTGTTTCCTGGAACCTCGACAAATGCGGGAAGACCGCATCGGCCACGAACTCGATTTCCTGCTGGTTCATCCTCTGCTGCTGTTTGACGAGCGACTCGATAGCCGCCTTCAAGCCGACACCTTCCAGGATTGGGGGACGAAGTCCACGAATCAGCGCACGGGCCTCGTCGACGGCTTCCTGCAGCAAGGCCATGCCACTGGCAAACTGGGCGGCTGCTTCCGGGCGGCCCGGGTCGAGGTGCCGCGCCGCCGCGTCGAACTGCATCCGGGCCGCCGTCACGTACTGGATCAGCCCGTCATGAATCTCAAAGGCAACCAGGCTGTGCTGTTGCTCCTGCAAGTCGAGCCCCTGTCTTACCGCCTGAGACAACTCTCGTTCCCGGTCAAGGACGACTCTCAGCACGCTGTCACGGGTGACGGCGCCGATGAAAGTGCTGGCGTCGTCCATCACCGGCAGCGAGTAGAACATGCCTTCCAGCAGTTTCTCTTGCGCCGCCTCCAACGGCGTATCCGCGCTTACGCAGGCCGACTGCCAGGGCCGCAGGAGGTCGGCAAAAATACGGTTGGGAAACGCATTGGCCTGGCGGCTGTCGACCAAGCCCAGGAATTTCCGTGCTCCCGAGTTCCCCAAGCCCTCCTCTTCCACCGCGTAGACCGTTTCGCGATCGACCGCGCGCCTATCCGGCGAGGGATGCATGTCCGCAGTGACACGAACGAGGTGTTCGCTTAACGCATCACAAGCCGTCAAGCACTTCATAGATGGGTCTCCTCGAGGATCACTTCGGCCTTGATGTCCAGGCGGAGCACGTCTTTGCGGCACATCAGCGGTTTCACGCGCTCCATAAGAAAGGCCACCAGCTTGTCTTTCGGGATGCGGCGCAGAATTGAACGCCGAACGAGGACGTGGCTGATAGTGTCGTCTTCGAGCTCGATACTTTCGAGATTATCGGCAATCAGCAAATTGAGGGCCTTGGTGATCGCCTGGAAGCCGATGGGGGCATCCTTGCCAAGGATCAGGCCATCCGTGACCGGCGGCAACATGAATTCATTGACTCGCACCGACAACGAATAACTGGAATTCCTCAATACTTCCATTGCAGCTTCCTTCCATATCCGAAAATGTTGGGATCGTCCGTCGGGCCAGAGCACATCCGAATTCTTGCCCAGCGATGACCCAGAAACGTCCATTGTGTTTCGCCAATGGTCGACGGAACACCTTTAGTATCAATGTCTTACGCAAGCGGAGGGCACGAGATTCGAACTCGCAACCCCTTGCGGGGCACCACATTTCCAGTCCATAAGATACGAGTGTTCACCTATCGAACCCTTGGCAAATGAATGGTTTTCCCCGCAAAAACAGTGTATCGTATAGCTTGCGAACGGTTGCCGCAAGCCATGCGAAAACCCGACCATACAACATAGCGTACAACAATTTGGAATGAAACACCGGGTAGCCGCCGGCCAGCGGCACACGGCAGGGCGGAAGAGTTGGAGACCATCCTCCCCGACGATTCCGCCCTGCCGGCCCGGTTCTTTTTCGGAGGATGGAATCTTGAGCACGACTCGTCAAGAACGATACGAACAACAGGAACGCCGGGACCGGGAAGACCAGCAAGCGAGAGCCAAGGCCCAGCGGGAAAAAGACCTGATAGCCCAATGGGACGCGGCATGGAACCAGTATTCTAAAGCCTGTTGCCAGATGCTTCCAATCAAGCAAACGGGCTTGGCGGTTCAATCGCTTGTCGGCTTGCTCCGCGACCAAGAGTTGATTGATCTTCTACGGCACCGCCAACTCTTTGCAGGAGGCAGGGCCGACGAGCCCCGGGTCCTACTCCAAATCATTGCGGACGCATGGGACAGCCGACAAGGAGAAGCGGAGGCCGTGGGGTTCTTAATCGAAACATGGGACGACAGACCCGACGCCCAGAAACTCGGAATGCTAATCAAAGCCTCACCGATCCTACGGCGCGACCCAGGCTGCGTGAGCGACGAAGTGGAGAACGTGCGATGCGCCGTCAGGAGTGGATTCTCACCCGCGGCGCCCAGACCGACCCCGACCAAGCCCACGGCGACGGCCGGTAGGGGCGTTGCCCCTCGCAACGAATGGTTTCTTGAAACGATACGAAACCCACATGTCGGACACCTACCACAAGCCGACGCAGATTCAAGCCACATGGTGGGCATTGACGGATGATGAGCGCCGCCGAATCTGCCCCGACGCCCCAGACAGGGTGAAAGTTGAGGCGGTTGTTACGGGAATAAAACGAGCCCGGGCGCTGCGCGACGGCAAACCCGCGCCCAAACCGAGCAAGCCGGCTGCGAAGGCAAAACGGACGGCTGGCAAGACGTAGCCGAATAATGTCCCGGTCTTGTCCCGCTTCTTGTCCCGGAAATTCCGGATCTTGTCCCGCTTCTTGTCCCGGTTTTTCGCTTTGACGTGTCCCGCGTGTCCCCCGGAAAATTGGGGCACCATGACAAACACACGTCTTCTCACTGAGAACGAAGCGGCCGAACTTTTGGCGCTGACCCCGCGGCAAGTGACCAGGCTTGCGGGGCGTGCCGAGTTGCCGAGCGTTCGATTGCCAAACGGTGAAACTCGATTCGACCCGGACGACCTACGCAAATGGGTTGACACTCTAAAGCGGCCCGCCAACGGTCGAGGGGGCAAGCCGTGAGACAGCCCACCCCAACACCCGCGCCGCGCTTTGGTTCTATTCTCCCCGGCGAGGTTCTGCCCATGCAGGAAGCGGCCCGTCGTCTTGGCTGGCAAACTCGCATGACCATTGACGCCCAGAAAATGGGTTTGCGATCCGTTCTTATTGGCCGGCGAAAATACACGACCGGCGATTGGGTGCGCAAGTTTATCGAGGCCCAGGCAAAAGCCCAGGATCAGCAGACCCAGACCCAGGACCAGGCCGCGGGAGGGCCGCTATGAGAGTATCAGCAGAGGCGGCCACACGGCCAATTACCCCACCAACCCAAGAAGAAATCGAGCGGCGGCACAAGGTCGAGGCGGAATACTACCGCGAGATGAACAAATGGGCGCGGAACATGGCCGACAGCGAAGACCTATCCGAAGTGATTGACGAGCCGGCCCCGGATGAGGACAGCCTACGGGATGCGGTTGTCGATCTTCGAGACGCGGTACTTGAGTTGTGCGATGTAATCCGCGATTGCGCACGCAGGCCCCCCCGCAACGATCGGAGGGCGCGATGAGCGATTGGATTCGGACGGACGGCGTAGAAATCGCCAACGCGGCAATCGAAATCCTTGAGCGGATTCTCGGATTGGAACACGGCGACCATCGGCGGCTTGTCGGCGGGTGGGATGGCTACCCGAGCAATGGCGACAACATGGAACCGCTGGAACCTGATTCGCCTGAAACCATCGAGTTGTACCGGGCGGCCGTGGCTTTCGTTTGCCGGTTCTTCGGCATAAGAGACCGCGACGAATTCAAGCAATACCTCTCCCTCTTCAAACGCGAAACTGGGGAGGTCAAGAGATGAACCTTGACGACTTTGCTTCTCGCCTACCGAACGCCCGAAAGACCGCTGACGGTTATAGCTCGACTTGTCCGGCGCATGAAGACCGGAAGGATAGCCTTTCGGTGAGTAAGGGCGACGACGACCGAATTCTCGTTCATTGCTTTGCGGGATGCAGTCCCGAGGCCATTACAAGGAAAATGGGGCTGACGGTCAACGATCTGTTTTCCGCGAATGGCTACCACAAGACGAACGGAAGCGCGAAGAGGAAACGAGCCGCAAAAAAGGACGCGACGGAGCCAAAGGAAAAGAAACCAAAGAAACCGAAAAAGAACTATCCTTCCCGCCAAGGGATCGTCATGGCGATTCTTCGCAGGTTAGCTAAAGGCGCTGATACGTGGTGGTGGAACATCGGCATTGTTCGCGCGTGGCAATATGGCGATTCGTTTGAAGTTGTCCGATTCGACCTACCAACGCCCGCGGGTGAGAAGCAACGGAAAGAGATTCGGCCGATCCATCGGACGACGGACGGCGGCAAGGAAGTCTGGCGGCACGGCTACCCTATGGCGACGGGAAGGCCGTTGTACAACCGAGCGGCGTTGAACGCGGCCCCGGTCAGTGAAATCCCGGTCGTCAACGCTGGCGAGAAAGCAACGGACGCGACGACTTCGATAGGACTTCTTGCCACGACCAACGCAGGGGGTGAGCTTGCCATCGGCAAGACCGACTGGACCCCGCTACTTCGCTTTCCCCTTGTTGTGGCCGTTATCGACAACGACAAGACCGGCGAGAAATCCGGCGAGCTGGTCACCGCCAAGTTGAAGAAGCTGAACCCCGATATTGTCGTCAAGATCGTTCGCGTATCGGACGCGCCCAAGGGCGATATGTACGAAGCAGTACGCGACGGCATGACGAAAGAGAAGTTCCTTGAACTGGTAACGGCGGCCCCGGAAGCGACCGCGAAAGACGACCAGGAGGAAGGAATCGTCAAGCAACTTGCCGACGAAATTTGCCTGACCAGTCACTTCGCGGTTGATGTCAGTTGCAAGCTATACCGCTACGACACCGGCGTTTTCAAGCCAAGGGCCGAGCGGTTCATCAATCGCCAAGTGAAAGCGATTCTGGAATTGTGGGGAAAGTCTGCCTGTTGGAGTTCCAAGTGCGCGGCGGAAGTGGCCGAATACATCCGGGTGGACGCCCCGGAACTGCCTGAGCGACCGCGCGGCGACCTGATTTCCTGCATCAATGGCGTGGTGCGCGTGGAGGACGGAATTCTACTTCCCCACAACCCCGAACATCGTTTCACGTTCCAAATTCCGGTCGTCTACGATCCCGCGGCAACCTGCCCATTCATCGACCGTTTCGTTTCGCAAGTGTTCCCCGCCGATGCGGTTTGCCTTGCGTGGGAAATCCCCGCTTCGATCATCGGAATTTTGACTTCGATCCAAGAGGCAATCCTGTTGCTGGGAGAGGGGGCCAACGGCAAGAGCACGTGGCTTTCATTGCTTGTGACGTTCATCGGGCGCGGAAACGTATCATCCCTTTCCCTGCATCGGCTGGAATGCGATAAGTTTTCAGCGGCGCGGCTGGTGGGCAAGCTGGCCAATGTCTGCCCGGACTTGCCGAGCGAACATCTTGCGGGGACAAGCGTTTTCAAGATCATCACCGGCGGCAACGAACCGCTGACGGGTGAACACAAATTCGGCACGTCGTTTGAGTTCTATCCGTTCGCACGGCTTGTCTTCAGCGCGAACCACCCGCCACGATCGGCCGATGCAAGCCATGCCTTTTTCCGGCGCTGGCTTCCAATCCCGTTTGACAAGACCTTCGGACCTGACGAGCAACGGCCGCGAGAAATTCTGGACGCCGAGCTATCGGCACCAGGGGAACTATCCGGCATGTTCAACCGCTGTTTGGACGCCCTACGGAAAATGCGAGTCACCCGCCGATTCAGCAAACCCGCGAGCGTCCAACAGGCATGGCAGGATTTTCGCGCCACGACCGACCCGGTAGCCGTTTGGCTGGATCGTTTTACGATCGACGCGCCCGAGTGCATTGTCACCCAACAGCACCTACGGGTTGCCTGCAATGCGGCGGCAGAACGCGAGGGGAGGCCGGCGCTGACCGCCAAATCGTTTGGGCAAGCAATCGCAAGACTGCGCCCGGCCGTGGAGAAAAAACAAAAAAAGGTAGCCGGGAAACTTCAGTGGTGTTACGTGGGAATTGGACTAAGCCACCCGGACGACGGGGGCAACTCACAAGATTCACGCGATTCACGCGATTATCCCTACTTTGTTTCACGCGGGGAAAATGAAGAACAAGAGAAACAGGGGGAGCAAGAAGCGGGGGGGGGACAAGAACAAGATAGCGGTAATCGCGTTAATCGCGTGAACCCCGTGAACCCCGTGGAACCTGGAAATTCTGACGATTGCACTACCAGAGGGTTGCAACACGAATGGGAGATTACCAAGAACGGCGACGGCAAACCCTACCAACAATGCAAAATTTGCAAAAAATTCTACGGATACGTGAGACAGCCATGCCCTTGACCCTATCCAAAATAATCGCAGGTTGCCGACGGTCCCGCCGTTGGCTGGATTCCCTTCACCGCGCAACCGCCCGCGTTTACGGATGGTTTGGCGACTATGCAGACTTCCCGAGCCTATACGCGGCCGAAATCGCGCCCCATTGGCCCCGGTTGTCCCAAGACCCCGCTTTCCGCCGTCACCTGGAAATGGTTCACCGGCGCAAAGCGGAATTTTCGCCCGGCCGTTGTCACCGGCGCACGCCCGGCGAATCGAGTTGTACCGGCGGCTGTTTGGCCCTGCCCTTGGCCCTGCCCGGCGGCCCGGCGCACAAATAGTCCTCTCTCGACACGAACAAACCGCAAAAACGGCGGAAACAAAAAAATGGAGCCCGACGCCATGACCATGCACAGCGTAGCGCTGGCCATCCTGGCAGCGGCTGGCGTGGTCCGCCACGACCGCCACCGGCAGCGGCGAGAGTTGGAGCAAGCCCGGCGATTCGTGGCGTCAGTGACCGCATTTTGCCGGGAGTGGTGCATTGACCAGGACCAGGCGGGAGGCAATCGCTAATGGCAACGTCACCGGCAAGGCCGTGTAATCGGCCCGGATGTTCCGGGCTTGTGAGGCAGGAGGTATGCAGCGCATGCGGCCCGCGGCCCAGGCGAGTGGAGCGCCGGCAGTCAGCAAGGCAGCGGGGGTATAGCAGCACATGGAACCGACTGGCCGCGACTCACAAGGCTTGCAATCCCCTTTGCCAGGTGTGCGAAGCGGAAGGGCGGACAACGATAGCGACCATCAGCCATCACGTCACCGCCGTTGCGTCAGGTGGGGCCGTGCTGGTGGGCCAGGATGAATTGATTGCGTGTTGCCCCCCATGCCATCAGAGGATAGAGGGCATGGGGGCGGAGTGGAGAAGGGCGATACGACCGCGTATGTAGCGCACGGGGAGGGGCGGTTTCCCCGATGGGGTGGTTTTGCGTGGAACCGCTTACCAGGCTTCCGAGCGCACGGCCGAAAATGGGCATTTGGACCAAAACCATTAACTGACAGTGAACCATGAATTTCCTCGACAGCCTACCGGCGATGAACCTGGACGGCATAAAGCCGATGTTTCCAGCCGCGCTCGTGCCCGACAAAGACAAGCCGCGCCAGTTGGGCGAAGACCGGAAGACGATCCGCCGCAGGGACCGCGCCGTCATGCTCGACGCGCGGCGATTGCAGAACGCGATAGAGCACATCGGCCGGCTACCGGCGGAAAACGAGAGTTTCCACCTGATAACGGAGAAACGGTATTCGATGATGCACATCATCCCGGCGACCTTGCACCTGGGCGAGCCGGCGACTATCGCCTATCTCGGAATCGTGACCCTCTCTTTCAGCCAAGCCAACCTCCAGGACCTGTTGACGTTGCTCGATGCTGGCCAGATCGAGAAGGTTGACTTCGCATACTCTTGTTACTTCAAGAGCAACAACAAGGCCGATTGCCAACGACTGGCAGAGGAATTGACGGCCCGAGGCCATCGGGTGTACTCCGGTTTGATTCACGCCAAGATTCTCTTGATCGAACTGACAGACGGCCGAGCCTACAGCGTGGAGTCATCGGCCAATCTTTGCTCTTGTGCCAGCGTGGAGAATATTACGATGATTCACGACCGCGAGTTGTTTGCGTTCCATTCTGGTTGGATTTGCGAACTCATGGAGAACCGCAAATGAAAGAAATCCAGCTAACCCAAGGCCAAGTTACCATCGTTGACGACGCGGACTACGAATGGTTGAACCAATGGAGTTGGTTCGCCGGATGGTTCAAGGGCAGTCGTAGCTTTTACGCCATGCGAACAATCTGGAACGACGCACGGCCGCGGCCAAAGTCGCACACACAACGGATACACCGCCTGATAATGGGTGTCACTGATCCGAGCATTTACGTTGACCACCGCAACCACAATACGCTTGATAATCGCAGGGACAATCTGCGAATTGCAACGCCAACGCAGAATCAGGCCAACGCCGGCAAGAGAAATGGCACGTCGCAATATAAGGGCGTTAGCCGACTCGGCAAGAAGTGGCGGGCAATGATCCGCATAAACGGCAAGCATATTCACTTAGGTTGCTTTGCCAACGAACTTGATGCAGCGCTGACCTATCAGCAGGCAGCGCGAAAACACTTCGGAGAGTTTGCACACACGCCACAGCTATTGGAGATCATGTAATGAAAGGCCGCACCCCCAAGCCCACCGAAATGAAGAAACTGGCCGGCACGCTCCGCAAGCACCGCCAGAACCTTGACGAGCCCCACCCCGAGGCCGGTACGCCCGAGCCGCCGGGCAGACCTCGACACCCGCGCCCGTGCCGCATGGGATTACTACGCCCCGATTCTTGCCGGGTGCAGGGTTCTCACTCTGGCCGACCGCGAAACACTGGCTTGCTACTGCCTGGCAGTTGGCCGGCGAGCCCAGGCGGAAGAGGAACTCGCCAAGACCGGCCCGGTTGTGAAATCGCCTGCCGGTTTCGCCGTTCTGAATCCGTGGTTATCCGTATCGAACAAAGCCCTGGAGCAGTTGCTCCGCTTCGGCGCCGAGCTTGGCTTGAGCCCGGCGAGCCGTACCAGGGTCAAGTCACTTCCCGCCGCCAAGGCCACCACAGGCCGCGGCCGATTCTTCAAGACCGTAGGGTAAGCAATGGCAATCACGAACCGACAACTTGACCAGATCATCCAACAGTTGCCCGGCTACAATCCCGTAGCGACAAAAGGCAGTTGCACTTTCGACTATCAGGCCGCACGGGACGCCGTGGACTTCATCCAAGAGTGTTGCACGTTTACCCAGGGCGCAAAAGCCGGCGAGCCCTTCATTCTGGAAACGTGGCAGAAAGCGATTATTACCAATCTGTTTGGATGGAAGCGCCGGGCGGCGCCCGCCGTTACCGCGAGGTGTTGCTATTCGTGGGACGCGGCAACGGGAAATCGGAACTGGCCGCGGCGATCATCTGCGCGGTTCTATTCCTCGACGAGGAGCGCGGCGCCCAGTTGTATTCCGCAGCAGCAAAGCGGGATCAAACGCACTTCATTTTCGACCCGGTACGCAAGATGATCCAGGCTTGCCCCGAGATGAAAGAAAAGGCGACCATCTTCAAGAACTCTATCGTGGTGGGGGACCGGGTTTACAAGACCATCAGCAGAGAGGCCACGAGCGAGCACGGCGGAAGCACCCACTTCGCCGTGGTCGATGAATTGCACGCCCAGCCCGACCGCGATCTTGTGGACGTGCTTTACACCTCGACTATCAAGCGGGACAATCCCTTGATTCTCTACGTCACCACTTCGGACTTCGAACGCCCCGGTTCAATTTGCAACGAGAAACACGAGTACGGTTGCAAGGTGCCGCGACGGCATCATAGAGGACCCGTCGTTCTTGCCTGCCATTTTCGAGGCCACGCTCCAAGACGACTGGAAATCACCCGAGACATGGCGGAAGGCAAACCCCAACCTATCGGTGAGCATCAGGGAAAGCGACCTTGCCAAGCTATGCCAGAAGGCCCAGGACATACCAGGGTTCTTGAACACGTTTCTACGCTTGCACTTGAACGTCAGAACCCAATCGGATGTACGCTGGCTTTCCCTTGAGCAATGGGACAACTCGGAAGGCCCCGTCAGCCCGGCAGACCTCGACGGGCGGGCTTGCTGGTGCGGACTCGACTTGAGCACGACGACCGACCTTTCCGCTTTTGCAATGGTATTCCCGCGCGAAGCCAGCGGATACGACGCCCTTGTCAAATTCTGGGTTCCCGAGGAAAGAGCCCGGCAGCGCGAGAAACGGGACCGGGTGCCGTACCTGCAATGGATTCGTGAGGGATGGATAAAGGCAACGCCCGGCGATTCCGTGGATTACGACATTATCCGGGCGGACATCAACGAGCTTGCCACCCGCTACGACATCCGCGAAATTGCAGCAGACAGGTGGAACGCTACGCAGATCATCGGGCAGCTTGACGGCGACGGCTTCACCATCTTTGCCCACGGGCAGGGCTTCCGGGATATGTCGGCCCCGGCGAAGGAACTTGAACGCGCGATCATCGCCCAGCAGATTGCCACCGGCAAGAATCCCGTCATGCGTTGGATGGTATCGAATTGCAGCACGGAAGAGGACGCGGCCGGCAACATCAAGCCCAGCAAGCGCAAGAGCACCGAGCGGATTGACGGGCTGGTCGCGCTGGTTATGGGAATGGGCAGGGTGACAGCAACGGCCGGCGAGTATACGAGCATATACGAGACGCGCGGCGTACTCTCGATAGAGTACTAACGAATCACCGCCACGGCGCTTCGCAGCGGCACGACCAAGCAGAAAAGGAACTCACAAATGGACGATTTCAATACCGTCGAAACCCTCCCGGACGGCGCCCTTCCCAAACTGCGCGTCAAGGGGCCCACCGTCTTGGACGACGGCAAGATCAAAACCAACGGCAACGGCGTGCTTACCGTGGGCGGGTTGATCCTGCCCACCGCGGACCCGCATGTAGTCAACGCGCTTTGGAACCATGCCGGCGTGCTGACTATTTCCGCCGGTTGAAGCTATCCAACGAAATCACCGCCCGTATCGGGCACCCGCAGCGACCGCGGATTTTCGGCCGCACACGATGAACAAGGAGATTTTCCACAATGACCGAAACCGAAACCACCGGCCCGACCGTCAGGACCATCTACCCCGACGAGCAGCGCGGCCCCCAGATCCGCGAAGTCGGAAACAACCCCCCGCCGGACGACAGCGCGGTCACGCGCGTTGACGCGAGCCGCGGATTCCTTCCGCGCCTCGGCCGTGTCTTCTGGCCCGGCGCGAAGGCGAGGCGACGAAACAGGCACCGCCGCGGCCCCAGATTCCGCCGGCTGAAGAACTGGCGGGGCTCGAAGCGCAGTTGCCCCACCTCGACAGCCAGCTTGCCGCGGCACAAGCAATCTTGGAGGCGGACCCCAGGCCCTACGCCACCGCGCCCCAGGCCGTGCGCAACGTCGAGCGCCAGTTACCGGGCCCAGCTTGCCAGCGGCGCCGACGTGGCCGCCATGCCAATGGTGGACGTGGCCTTGCTCCGCGACGTGCTGCATACGATCGACGGCCGCGGGATGCTGGACACCACCGCGGCGCGAATCGGCCAATTGACCGAGCAGCTTCGCGTGCCGGAGGCGCCGAAGGGCCAGCACAAGAAGTTGATCGTCGCCGCCGAGACCGCCCTGCGGAATTTCGGCTTGGCCTATCGGGCGCTACGGGCATTCGAGGCCAAGGGCGCCGCCACCGAACAGCGCCACAGGTTCCGGAACCCGCGGCCGACTTGCGGCATGAACTTCGCGCAGTTGTCGGAAACCGAGTTGCGCAAAGCGGCCGAATTCGGCGAAGCCTTGCCGGTCGAAAGCAAGTAACCATCCCCACACGCCCGGCGCAGCCCCTGGCGCCGGGTTCCACCTTCATTTTCCAATCCAAAGGAATCCAAATCATGCTTTCATTTTTGAGGGTCTTTATCCCCAGCAACGCGCGGCTATCGGACGGAAGCCGCCTTTCGCCCGTCCCCATGCACTTCTCTTGCCGTGGCGACTTCTTGTTCTTGTCCGCCGGCCGGCATCAGATGAAGTTACGCGCCAACGTGTCCAAGGTCTCCCGCGGCGATTCGCAGCAGATCATTTCCGCGAGCGGAAAAAAAATGACGAGGACGTTCGACCAGGACGGCCAAGTCGTTGATTTCATTCTGCCCCCGGAGTTGCTTTCGATTGTCCGCCGGGTGGTCACCCTCCGCCGCAACATCGGCGTGGCCCTGTCGTTCCGGCCGTTGCCGTTCATTGGGGCGGACAGCGCCATGGAGCCGAGCGCCGATGAGTTTGTGGGCGCCGCGCTGACGACCGGGCGAGACGTAGACCGCGCCGCACGGTTCGAGCTTATCGAAGTGTAACAGGCACAGGCGAAAGGCCGAGCTATGGGTACCACCGCGATTGACTCCCAGCGCCGACAACTTGCCCGCCTCTTGGGACCCGCGCCAACTTGGCGCGCGGCGCCAAGGTACACGACCGCGCCGGACGTGGAAGCATCCCGCCGCCGGCTGGCCGAGTTGTTGGGCGAGGCGAACGACGGCCCCATCGTGCGCCCCGTGGCGGTCAATGGCACGTTGCCCAGCGACAACGACGTCGACCTCGTGCGCCGCGAGCTTTTCAAGCTTCCCCCGCGGATACTCGCCGACGACCTGACCGGCTGGACCGTCGATGTAGTGCCCGGCGACAACGCCAGAGCACACCCCAAGGCCCTGGCAGACGCCAAGAAGGTGTGGGGGTCGTGCTACAAGCTGAGTCACCTAATCGTAGTGGCCGGCAGGGCGCAAATCCTGACGACGCTACACGAGGCCGGTCATGCCGTCGATTCGGATTATTGCGTGAGTCATTCCAGGAGTTGGCGGAAGGCCCTGAAATGGGATGATTCAACGGGCGAAGAATGGGCGGAACTGTTCGCGTACTACTGGCACTCGACAGCGACCAGGGCGAGCCTTACCGCCGACGTGAGGAACTTCATGCAGGCCCTATGCCGCGGATGAACATTCATCGGGACCGCCTGGCGGTTGCAGTCGGCTTGATTTCACCGATTCCCGCCGGGCGGTTTTACCGAACGCCTACAACGCGATTACAGGGCCGATCCGTTCCAAGGTCCAATGACACGCCCCAGGGGCAGAACGTGGCAGGAAGGGCCAGAATTGACGGCCGATTTTACCGCCAGTTGACAACAGGAGGCGGAAGGCAGATAATTACCCCGTGGTGGTTCGATCATCCTTGACCACCGAGGGCTGAAAACCCTATACGAGATTCTAAGATGGTTTCCGACAAACAGGCCCCGGGCCGTGGTATCCGTGCGCGTCACCAAGCGTTGATCCGTCGTAGGACGGGAAGCAAGAACGCGCGGCAGTCTCGTACTGCTTTTCAACGGGTATCACGGCCCCGCGCTTTCTTGGAGGCAAAGACTATGAACGCGCTGTGGTATGTTTGGATTGATGGAATCCCGAGAGAACTCTCCACCGCGGCGAAGGCCGGCATCTTCCGCAACCTGGACCGAAAGAACGATTGGCTGCCGCTCGTCTTGTGTGACGACGAACTGAAGGCAGACGCGGTTTCGGATGCGTTGGCGCAAGACCAAAGCGATACGATCAAGCGTTGGAACCTGACGGTCTACCGCAATCCCCTCGACGAGCAAACGTCACCCGAACACATTGCTGCCATCAAGAACAAGATACTAGAAGTAGAGCGACTGTCGGCTATTCCAGGCGCAATGAACTCGCAACTTTCGATCCTTGTTCGTCGGGCAATCGAACTCAAAATCAGGATGGAGAACCAACCATGAGCGAAGAAATCAAAGTCACCGTGACAAGCTATGGCAACGGCCGCGCGTTGTCCCTTTACTGGCGCGACCCCGTGACCGGCAAGCGCAAGATACAATCAGCCAAGACGACCGACCCCGGCGAAGCCGAGCGCGCGGCAGCAGTGTTGCAAGACAAGTTGAACAGCGGCCAGTACCAGGCCCCGAACCGGATAACGTGGGCAGAGTTTCGGCAACGGTACGAAGCCGAGAAGCTAAGCGGGCTGGCCACCAAGACGCAGCAGACGGCCCGCACCGCGTTGAACCACGTTGAACGGGTGTTGAACCCCGACCGGCTGGCAAAGTTGACCCCGGCGACGATGAGCAAGCTACAGGCCGAGTTGCGGAAGCCATACACGGTCACACGGGAGGCAAGGGAGAACGGCAAGCGGAAGGGCAAGCGAACCACGAAGAAGGTCACCAAGCCGGGCTGGCCGATATTACCATTGCTTCCGTTCTACGGCACTTGCGGCCGGCGCTGACGTGGGCCGTTTCAATGGGGATGCTCCCCAAGGTTCCCGACATGCACCCGCCGAAGAAGGTCAAGGGGCAAACCCTGATGCGCGGCCGACCGATAACGGCCGAAGAATTTGACCGGATGATTACCGCGACTCCCAAGACGAGGCCCCAGGACGCCGCGGCATGGACGCACTACCTTACCGGCCTATGGTTGTCCGGGTTGCGGCTGGAGGAATCGTTAGCCTTTTCGTGGGACCAGGACGAGCCTTTCATGGTTGACCTTTCGACCCGCCGGCCCGCCTTTCGAATCTACGCCGAGGCACAGAAGGCGCGACGTGACGAAATCCTACCCATGACCCCCGACTTTGCCCAATGGCTGTTGCAGACCCCGGAAGCCGAGCGACACGGCCGGGTGTTCAAGTTGAACGGGTTGCAGACCGGCAAGCCGATTACCACCAAGCGGATATGCCGGCTGATTTCTAAAATCGGCAAGAAGGCCGGCGTGGTGGTCAACAAGGCCGCCGGCAAGTTTGCCAGCGCCCACGACTTGCGGCGAGCTTTCGGCACCCGATGGGCTTCCAGGGTCAAGCCGGCCGTGCTACAGCGGTTGATGCGCCATGCCAACATTGCCACGACAATGGGCTATTATGTGGCCCTGGACTCGGCAGACGTGGCCGACGACCTTTGGAGCAAGTTTCAAACGGTCGAAGGCGAGACACCGAGCCCGTACAACACACCTTACAACAAACGCCCCCAACAGGCCCAAGAAGCAGAAGCGGCCCCCGCCGAATCATCGACGGAAGCCGTTGAAGTGAAAGAAGTTATCTAAGCGGAGGGCACGAGATTCGAACTCGCAACCCCTTGCGGGGCACCACATTTCCAGTGTGGCCGCTAGCCATTCGCTTACCCTCCAGACGGTTTTATAAGTCCTCTACTCCATTGACTTTCCGTCGTCACGCCTCTATCATTTTCTTGCTGGTGTCAAAAACTACGCCAATAACTACGCCTGACACCCGGTTTTGACACCTGTTCTGACACCCGCACTTTCCTGACACCTGAAACCCGCTCGAAGTTCCAAATTTCAGGAGACTCCCGTGGCTATCCCTAAGCATACTCCAACTGAGCGTCCGATCAAGCCCTGGCCTGAATTCCCACTCTTCCCGCACAGCACGGGCCGCTGGGCCAAGAAGATCGACGGCAAGACGCACTACTTCGGGCCCTGGAATGACCCCGACGGTGCCTATAGCCGGTATCTGACCCGACACGTTGCTGATAAGGCGGTCGACAAATCGGCTGCCAAGTCGAAAGCCAAGAAAGGGCAGCGGACCGAGCAACTCGATCGCCCCACGCCGCCGTGGCCTGGATTTCCACTCTACTACCATAAATCGGGTCAGTGGGCCAGGAGGATTCGCGGCAAAACGCACTATTTCGGCACCAACGCCCAGGCAGCCTTCAATCTCTATCAAACCCAAAAGACCGATCTGGAAGCAGGACGAACCCCCAAGCCGACCGGCGATTATCATCTGAACGTCAAAGACATGGTCAACCTCTGCTTGACCCTCAAGGAAACCAAGGTCGAAACGGGCGAGCTCGGTCGGCGAACCTACAAGGAATATCAGCGCTGCGGCCGACGGCTGATGCGAGTCCTCGGACGCGAAGAATTGGTTCAGGATCTGGGGCCTACCGACTTTCTCAAACTCCGCCGCGATATGACCAAGTCGCTCAAAAGCCTGACCAGCATCAAAGCCGACATCCGCAAGATCATGGTGTTTTTTAATTTTGCGTACAAGGAGGGCTATATCGACCGCCCCGTTAGGCCTGGCGATGCCTTCAAGACGCCGACCGCCGCCGCACTCCGCCGCGAGCGTGAGCAAAAGGCCGTTCGGATGTTCCCCGCCGAGCAAATCCGTGCCATGATCGCCAAAGCTAACCCGCAATTGAAGGCCATGATCTTGCTGGGGATCAACTGTGCCTTCGGCAACACCGATTGTGCCTTGATTACAAAAAATAAACTCGACCTCGATGGCGGCTGGGTCAATTACGCCCGGCCGAAGACCGGCGTCCGCAGGCGGTGCCCGCTCTGGAAAGAAACCGTCGATGCCCTGAAGATCGTGGTCGCCGAAGAGTCAAAGCACGCGGAATATAAGAATCGCGTCTTCACCGTTGATAAGCGAAAGCCAGAAGCGGATCATATCGACGACGGCCGACGGATCTCGTTGTACTTCAGACTGCTGCTGGGTTCGCTCGGCATACCCGACGATAGCCCAAATTTTTACGCCCTGCGTCACACCTTCGTGACGGTCGCGTTGCAGACGCGAGATCGCGAAGCCATTCGAATGATCACGGGACATTGCGCCAACAGCAGCGACATGCTGGAAACATACAACGAAGCGGATGTCGCTGATGATCGCCTGCTCGCTGTCTCGAACCACGTTCACGCTTGGCTCTTCACGACAGAATCTCCTTCATCGGCGGCCGCTGGCGGCGTGGAAGGCGAGGCCGGGGCGCAACGGGAGGCTCCGTGAGATTGGCGGTTCGCTTGGCTTGAAATGCCGCCAAGGCCGCATCCGTGACTCGCCACTGCGGCTGCCCGGTCGGTTTCGAGGCGACATTGAACGCTTCAAGCTCCCCCGTACGAATCCAGTGCTGGATCTTCTCCGCTTTGACCTGGAGCAACTTGGCGAGCTCGGCGACCCTGTAGTACGTCATGATGCCACCCCGTGGCATTTGCTGATCACGGTTTGCAGGCGTTCAGCGAGGATCTGCCCGCTCTCAATCAGCCGTCGTACTCGGTCCACGGCCAGGCCCCATCGCTTGGCCAACTGGCCAGGGGAAAGGGCGTCAAGTTGTGTTTGTGGGCGTGGCATGGTTCAAGCTAGGCCGTCGTTCGTCTCACTTTTCTCAGTTTTCTCAGATTCATTGGCCCAAGGCGTCGATCCGGCCAAGCTTCGCCAGCGTCCGGTACAATACAGCCCGGCTTACGTCCACCGCGAAAAGATCGACGCCCGCCGCTTGAAGTAATTGAAGTCCTTGGCGTTGGGCAGTGTGCGGCTTTCCAGTTCCCGCAGGCGTTCTTCGTCGAAGGCGGCGAACTGGCGGGCGATGCGGGCATTTTCATCGACCTCTCCAGGCGTCTTGCAGCCGATGATCAGCGTGCTGACGGCGGGCAGGGAAAGCACGTAACCCATCGCCTCGTCCATCGTCAACATGCCGCTCGCCAATAACCTGCCCTGGGCGGTGCTCTTCATGCCGACGATTCCCATATTGCGGCGGGCGGCTTCCAGAAGCACGGTATCGCGGAACGACAGGCGGTGGACATCGGCAGCGTTGAGCGGGATCAACACCGTGTCGAAATCGAATTCCTGCATGGCGGCGAGCAGGATGGCCGGGTCGTGATGCCCCGTAAGCCCGAGATAACGCACGCGACCTTCGGTCCTGGCTCGAAGCAGGGCTTTCATGGCATCCTTGACACTGATACGGCTCCCGCTCACAATTAGGACAATCCTTGGCACCGTGCAGCTACCCACCGTGTGCCGCAAACAAGGGCAAAGGGTAGCATGAGTTCCGTCTGGCTTCCTCAACTTCCGCGACCGGGGTGTGCCCCATGCGTGTCGAATGCCCCACGTGCAAACTGACGATCCCTGCCGAGTCGATCAACGTCGCTAAGGACGTTGCACTGTGCCCGGCATGCCGCGAGGCATTTGCCTTGTCCGAACTGGTGGCTCAGGGACGCGACACCGACTTCGACCTGGGCGAGCCGCCGAGCGGGACCTGGTTTCGCACCGAACCCAACGGCTGGGAACTGGGCGGGACCACGCGGCATCCGATAGCCTTCTTCCTGGTGCCCTTCATGTGCGTGTGGTCAGGGATGTCGCTGGGGGGTATCTACGGATCGCAGATCATCCAGGGCAAGTTCAACCTCGTCATGTCGCTCTTCGGTCTTCCGTTTGTCGCCGGGACTGTGCTCTTCGGCTCCATCATGCTCATGACCATCGTCGGCAAGGTCACGATTCGCGTGGAGGACGGCGAGGGCGTGATATTTACCGGCGTGGGAGCTTTCGGATGGAGCCGGCGATTTCGGTGGGATGATGTCAATCGCGTCGAGGAGATCGTGAACACTTTTCAGAGCCCGGGCAACTCCGGCAGAATGCTCGCTCTGGAAGGCAAGACAAGGTTGACATTCGGCTCGCTGCTGAGCCAGGGCCGTCGCTATTTCTTTCTCCAGGTATTGCGACGTATGCTGCGAAGATCGTGACGGATTGGCCTGTGCGACCCAGCAGGCGACGGGGGATGGGCATCGCGGCTAGGTTTGGGTCGGCTGACGGCATGGTCTGGCTCAACGTAGTTACTCGCCCTTTTCCACGCGTGTCTCCCACCCGTCGTAATCGCCAGCACATTCGCCTGCGAGGTCGAATAGACCCAGTACCACGTCGTTGATCGTACGAACGTCAACGGCATGAAGCTTGGACACGGTAAGTTTGAACTGCCAGTTGTCCTTGCCGTCGTCGTTCTGCGAGACAACCTTGTAACCCCTTTGGATCGCGGCTGCCAGGAACCTGGCTCTGTCCTCCCGCGACTGAAAGTAGATCCAGTGCATGACTTCGCGTTCGATGTCGTGATGATCGCCATGCTTTTCCAACCTGATCAGCACGCGGCGATTCATTATGGCCTGGTAGCCCCGCGGCGACGGATATAGGAACTCGCGGTAAGTTCTCCATTCACGATCGGAACGCGAGCCGACCTCGAATTCGTACTCGGCAAACGAACCCATCACCGTCGTCAGGAGCCTCTCGACTTGAATGCCGTTTGCAGCATAGAAGTAGAAGTCACGGCGTCCATTGGACGTATTACGACCGACATACATGATCTTTCTTTTGGCATTCGACAGGGTTTGGAGCACGGCGTCTTCAATCTCGCTCACGCGATCGTACTCCTCCTTGCCCGGTAGACCATCGGCCCGCGGCTGCCGGATACGCACGCGGAGGAAGGCCACGTCGCCAAGATCGGCGAGAGGCACGTCCTCGCGAATGCCAAGGTCAACGAAAATAGAAGCCGGGTGGTTCTCGACCTGACAGAAGTAGAAATCCCACTCGACGCTCATGGCTTATCTGCCTTTGCTGCTGGATGGCTTATTGTGACCCGTTACACGTGGTGTGGTCCCATTGTAGTCCGCGTGCTTGCCTCTGCAATGCAGGCAGCAATATCGAGATTTCCCGCGGTTGAGAACAGTCGGAATCCAGCCCATTGAAGTTTGATCTCAAGATGAAAATTTGCGGCAGATCCAACGCCGCCTACACTTTGCAGAGAGCCCAAAGGACAAAGGGCAAACCGAGCAAGCCCAGCAAAACCCACAACAGCAGCAGCTTGTTCACGACTCGTTGGAAAAGCCGGTCAACCCAGTTCGGGGCCGCTACCGCCCAAATCAGCCCGCAGAGCGAGAAAAGAAATAGGGCCTCGATAATGGCACCGAAGAGGCAATGAAAGATGAGCCCTTCCAGCGTATCCCATAGTTTCCTTCCCGAGAAGATGCCGTAAAGAAAAGCGTAGAGGAACACCCCCGAGAACGCCAGCAACGGTAAGCACACCAATCCGAAGGCGATTCGGCCGAGAATTGACTTGGGCAGTTCGGATCGTGATGTTCTGGGGTTGCTGTCCATTTCCGAACGCTACTCGCGGGCGGACCGAGAGATCCTACCCGTCTAAGTCTCTTGCAAGAAAGTGGAACCGAAGATCGTGTGTGTCGATCGCGTCGAGCCGATCTTCCACGGCCCGCAACGTCGCTAGGTCACGTTCAATGCGTGATCGACCGGCGTCGTCATCAGCACATCTTCCAAGTCTTGCTTCCAGTTCGCTGATGAACCCACGAACCGCTTTGAGCCCCTGCTGTGCAGAGGTCCAGCGAGGCTTATCGAATGGTGCAAAAGTGAAATCCGACAACGGCGTCCGCTCGTAGGTGCCTTGGTCGCGTACCATTAGAAACGCGAAATCCTCGGGGTTAATGCCCTCGTTAGGGTCGAATCCGTCGATTGATCCGGCTATCCGGATGAAGAGTCGTTCTGCTCGGAAATTAGCCATGTCTGTGACCGCGTGCCTAGTTCCAGCCATTCTGCTGCTATTGTCGACTTACGCGGTTCGGTTCGCAAGAGCCGGTGGTTTATCGATTTAGCCGGTCCGTGCATGTCGATACTTTGCCAGGAATTGGCGGGCATCATGCGGTCCCCGACGCCCCGCCCGTAGCTTGAACACCGCTGCCCGTCGGCATAGAATCGACGGACGAGGGCAGTTCCCAGGCTTAGTCGAGGTCCATCATGAACGCAATGTGCCGGTCGTGTCTGTGCGTGGTTGTCGTGATCGGCGGCATCTCCGTAGCTGGGGCCGAGGAGAAGCCGAGCCCAGCACGAACGGAATACGACCGGTTTATCCGGCGGTACACGGAGAAATCGCCTCTCAAGCTGATCGTCATTGCAATTTTCGACGATGATCCGGAGGCACACGCAAAAGACCCGTTCAACTTTTCCGAGAGCCGTAACGTATGCGAAGTAGCCCCGGACGGGCGAGTTCGTCACTACTATTCCAGTCCCGAGGGAGTAAAAGGCCACGACTCGACGATTCCCGACGCCGACCAGAAGCGGCTCGACACGTTGCTTCTGAAGCTGCCCGACGATGGGGCTCGTCTGCCGCCTTTTGATCGCCGCCTGGTCTTGCAGGTGCCGGAGGGCGATCATTCGCGGGCTCGCGTGTACGATCGAGCAAACGCCCCGGACGAGGTTCTTGAAATCCTTCGCCTCACGGAATTTGGGGTTGGACCATGGGTGCTGCAATTCAAGCCGGAAAACACTGCGGACGGGCGACTTCTCCTGAGCCGCTATGACCACGATACGAAGAACACCGGGATTGTGGGCGATGACAGTAAGACATGGAAGAGCCATGGCACGTTGCCTGGCCTGCCGGATGGCGTGCGTGGGTACGGTGTGTCACGCACGGGGAAACATGCCGTCATTCTCTCGAAGGACAAAGTCCTTGCACTTTGGGACCCCGCGGGGCATCGGAATTATGCCAAGCTTGCTGAGGGCGTCGAGAGTTTCAAGGTTGCCTTCTCTCCGGATGAGTCAATTGTGGCTATCGCAAGCGAGCGTGAACACGGCAACAGTTACTGGCCGTGCTATCGCGTTCGTCTTTGGAAGACCGATGCAGGCCAGTTGCTGCATAAGTTGTACTCGTCCTGGCAGGCCACATGCAATGCCGTCGAGGGATTGCAGTGGACGGCTGACGCCAAGTTCGTTTTTGCGGCAACGAGGGCTATCTCCCCGGACAACTACGCCATCGACGTGTGGAGCGTCGGGAGTGGTCGGTTGCGGGGAACCATGGACACCGGCGTCTGCATGCCTTTTGGCGGACTCGTCATGCTTCCCGATGGCCGTCACGTTGCCTTCAGCGGCTCGGGCCATGTCATGGGTTTCTGGGATCTTGCCGCCGCACTGAAGCAGATCCGGGCGTTTGAGGATTCGCTGGCGGCACCGAAGGCCGGAAAGTGAAGGGCATGGTGACCTCTGCGTCAGCCCGCAGATCGGCGATTTGACAGCCGGCAGCGGGAGCGGGACAATGATCGAGGGCCACGCATTTTGCACGTGGGAAGCCGCGTATCCGCGATTGTCGCAAAGGGAGCCTTCGCCATGCCGCAGTTCGCTAGAAAAGCACCGTGGGGAATCGCAATCGCGGCAACGGTTCTCGTGGCGTTGATCGGTGCCGGGTACTGCTGGTATCGCTATACCTATCCTTACGGTCCCAAGCACGCATGCCTAGCGTGTCTTGGCTCGTCTCTACTGTGTTATGCCGGACGGCACAACGGCCATTTTCCGACCGGCGGCGGTTGCCCGGAGGCTTCATTGAGCCTGCTCTATCGCGAGGAACCCGACTTGGGTGCGTGCGTCCTGAGCGGAAAGACGAAATCGACGGAGGCGGCACAAGAACTGCTTGAACGCGGCGAACTTCTTGGGCCCGACACTTGCGATTGGCATTACGTGGAGGGCTTGACCCAATACGATGATCCTCGCCTTGCCCTCGTCTGGGACAAGGTTGGGCTGGGCCATAATGGACAGCGATTGCCGGATGGTAGCCATACCGTCTTGCGGGTGGGATGCATTGGAGAAGAGGTGATACCGGAGTCCGAATGGCCTAAGTTCCTAGAAGAACAAGAGCGGCTCCTGGCGGCGAGAACGGAGGCCGCGAAAAAGGGGCTGCCCGCACTTACCGCAAAAGTTCGGCTGCCGTCTGGTGAAATCGTCGATCACTATGATGGCCCTTACACGTTGGCGGAAAGCTGGTCTGGGGAGTTTGCCGGAAGTATCGGCGGCACCGGGCTCGATAGGTCGCGGCTTATCTGGGGGCACATGCAACGCAACGGCACGTTGACATTGTCTCTTTCGCTCAACGGCTGGATATCCAAACCGGTGGACATCGAAGTATCCAAGGGCAAAGCGACTCCCGATGCAGTGGTCATCGAGATGCAGGCGGAAAAGGCCCATCCGACGCATAAGCCGCCTGGTGCAGAATCTCGCTGATAGGTTCATGTCGGCTCTCTGGCATCTGCTCCAGATTTTGTTCTTATGATCAATTTCTGTTGGGCGATTCGAATCCGAAGTCCCCAGCGATCCGCCGCGAAAAGTCTTTTGAGCGGGGGTTGCACCCAAGGAGCCGATGTGGTACAAAGTGTCATGGCATCGTGATGCCATCTACCTTGAACCTTCTGCCTTTGACTTTCTTTCGACCTTTCGGCGTTTCGTCGCCACTCTGGTCGTCTTCTTTCTTCCCCGGCCTTCACGTTTTCGGGGCACTTTGTCGGTGCCCGGCGTGAGACGGTCGACCTCATTTCGGCCGCGTCGCGGCACAAGGAGTTTCACCATGACTGCTCTATCGCTCGGTCAGGTATCGAAGTTGCTCGGCATCCGCTCGAACCGTATCGACCATGCCATCTCGCAAGGGTTTGTTCCGGAGCCCGCACGCATCGGCAATCGTCGTGCCTTCCAGAAGGACGACATAAAAAGGCTAGCCAAGCACTTTGGCGTTGACCTAAAGGCTGAGCGAAGCATGCCGATGCGATCATGTGGATGGGCATCTACAGCAAGTACCCGGACCACACCTACCTCACCGACGAGGACAAGGCGATCCTGATGGGAAGCCCGTTCTTCTTCAAACCGAATGGCGAGCCGGTCGTCAAGCCTGCCAAGATTGTGGAGAAGTACGCCTACGACGGCGGTGCCTTCACTAAGTATTCCAGGGATGGAAAGTCCGAATGGGTCGAGTCGAAGTCGGATGGCAGTGCGGAGTTTCGGTTCTCGGAGACCGGCCGTGACAGGGAGTGGATCGTGCTGTTCGACGCCAGCCGGGATATGAAACTGCGTTTGCATGTTGGCGGCGGCGAGTGCTCCTGGACCACCGACGACGGCAAGACCTGGAATCTGATCTACCACGTGGAGAAGGCCAAGTGATCGCAA
>CAVRDP010000031.1:0-331666 GCA_963719885.1 uncultured Planctomycetia bacterium
CAGGCTGCTGGCACGTGCCCCAGAAACGCAGGGATTGCGGGCGTCAAGCCCACGCCGGCACCGCAGTTGCCGGTCCGGCCAATTCCGTGCGGGCAACGACGTGGTGGTCCGCTTCTAAGCGGTGAGCGTCAACTATACGGGCCGTTGATACTGCGGGATCTTCAGTAGCCCGCCGTCCTTGACGGCCGACTGATGGGCCACGACGCCGGCCACGGTCAGGTTCAGCGCCATGTAAATGTCGACCAGCGGCCGGCGATCTTCGAGGATCGCCGTGACGAACTCGTTCATCAGGTGGCCGTGCGAACCGCCATGGCCGCCGGGTTCGACACCGGGCGGCAGGGGCGGCACGGCAAGGTCGGGCAGTTGCCTGGCGTCGCCGCTCGTAGGCCGTTCCACATCGCCCCGCGTTGTCCCCGGACGCGGCCGGCCTCCGCCTCCGGCCCGTGGCTGTCCCAACTGACGGCCATCCGCGCCATCCCGCCTTCGCTCGGTGCGGAACAGCGCGATCTCCGTGCCAAAGGGGTTCTTGTAGGGTTGTTGCCGGGCTGCAGGTGCGGAATGCACGCTTGGCATGGCCATGCACGACACCTCCGTGAAGCTGCCGTCGGTGACGCACACGTAGTAGGCGTTAGAGTGCGTCGGATACCATTGCGGCGGGAGTCCCACGCGCCAGCCCTTGAACGACGCGATCGGCTGCGGCATGTAATGGAAGTATTCGCCTTCCGCGTAGATCAGTTTGCCGAACCCGCCGGCCCGATAGATCTGCCGCATCGCATGGCAGTCCTCGTGGTAGGCGGAGGTCTCGAACATCATGTACTTCCGGCCGCTCGACTTGACGGCTTCCAGCAGCTTGTCGGCGTCGTCCAGCGAGCCGAACACCGCCGGCACCGCCGAGGCCGCGTGCTTGCCGTGCCGCAGCACGTCGATGCAGTGCCTGGCGTGGCTGGGGGCGTCGGTGGCCACGAAGACCGCCTCGATCCGGTCGTCCTGGATAATTCTTCCAGCGACGGATAGGTCTTCGTGCAGCGGCAGGCCGCGGCCAAAGCGGCGCAGCGGTCGGGCAGAGATCGCTGACGGCGACGATCTCGACGTTGGGATGGTTTTGGAAGCTGAAGCCTGCGCCGAATTGGCAGACGCCGTAGCCGACCAGGCCCACGCGGATCTTACGGTCGGAGACGGGCTTCCAGACGCCCTTGGGCCGCTCGCATGTCTTGACCCTGCGGCGCGGAAGATCGTGGCATCGGGCGGATCTGGCAGCAGCCTCGCGGTTCTTCGCTGGCCTGTCGCCGCTGCGCCGAGCGAACCGAGGGCCATGAAAATCAAAAGACCGCGACGATCCCATAGAACGATCGGTCATGATCTTCTCCTTAAACATGACTTCCCTTGCAGGGTGAGCCATTTTCCGACAAGGTGCCATTATACTTGATCAGGTCCTTCGCGGAAATGGTTTGCATTGCTGCGGTGTAGGTGGGCCGATGGGCACCATGAAGGTAATCGATCCGCGATACCGCGAGATGAAAACGGGTGGCCTCAACGGCCATCTTCCGCGGCCAGGCTGGCGCAAACCAGTTCCCGGTCATTGCGGGCGAAGACTCTTGTAGGCGTAGGCCGGATGCGACCAGCAAACGCCACCCCGCGCTCCTAATTGGTCGGTCGTCGGCTCAATAATTTCGCGCGGCTGATCTCGTGAAAGCCCTGCGAGAAAGTGTGCCGATGACCAACTCTCCGCGGTCCCGTTGAACATCCATGCCCGCCCGCCGTTGCGGACGATGTGGAGGGTGGCCCAGCGTGCCTTGGGCACCGCCGTCAGGTCCTCCCATATAGGTCGCGGTTGCGTGAATCCAGGGCAGCGCAGTTGGCCGTAGCGTCCACACCGTAGACGTACTCGGCTTTCAGGTACGGCGTGCTGATCATGGCGTGCAAGGCGTCGGTGTGCTGCTCGCTGGCGCCCTGCCGTTTCCAGAGTTTTTCACCCGCAACTCGTCCTGCCGGCTCCAGCATGGAGCGAGCCGTCGTAGAACGCCGTGAGGAAGAGTCGATCACCGCAAACGGCCGGGGTGGGCACGTTGATGTCCATCGGCGCGGCGGCGAAGGATACTTCCAATAGACCGCGCCGGAGGCGGTGGATTTAGGCCACGGCACAGTTGCCCGTCCAGCAGACTAGGTTGCCGGCGGGCTTGGCGGATGATGATCTCGGGCCGAATACACGGGGTGCCTGATCGTCCGAGTGCCGCGATACGCTTTGATGCTGGTCTTGCTATTCGAAGGCCTAGAAGGCATATACCCTCGATGACGAGTTCCAATCAATCACCAACTCGCCATCGACCAGCGGTGCCGAGGCGATGCCCAGATTGGGATCGCTGAATTTTGTAGTCCACCTCCTGTGTTTCTTCCAAAGCACTTTTCCCGTCGCGGCGTCCAGGCTACGCAGATGGCCCGCACGGTCTCCGTTGCTTGGGAGACCATGGGCCATCTGCACTGCCTCGATGCCGCTACGGGAAAAGTGCTCTGGAAGAAGCCCGGGGGTGGACTACAAGATCCGCATGCCGATCTGGGGCATCGCCGCGGCGCCGCTGGTCGATGGCGAGTTGGTGATCGTCCAACTCGGCGCCGAGGGGGCGTGCCTGGTGGCCTTCGACAAGAAGACCGGCGTCGAGCGGTGGCGGGCACTGGACGATCAGGCATCGTATTCGGCCCCGATCATCATCCGCCAGGCCGGCCGGCGAGTGCTCGTCTGCTGGACGGGCAATAACGTGGTCGGCCTGAATCCGGCCTCCGGCGCGGTCTATTGGAAGTATCCCTTCCCGCCGGCGAAGATGGTCATCAACGTCCCCACCCCGGCCGTTTCGCGGTGATCGACTCTTCCTCACGGCGTTCTACGACGGCTCGCTCATGCTCAAGCTGGGGCAGGACGAGTTGCGGGTCGAGAAACTCTGGAAACGGCAGGGCGCCAGCGAGCAGCACACCGACGCCTTGCACGCCATGATCAGCACGCCGTACCTGGAGGGCGAGTACGTCTACGGTGTGGACAGCTACGGCGAACTGCGCTGCCTGGATGCCCGCACCGGCGACCGTATATGGGAGGACCTGACGGCGGTGCCCAAGGCACGCTGGGCCACCATCCACATCGTCCGCAACGGCGGGCGGGCATGGATGTTCAACGAGCGCGGAGAATTGGTCATCGGCACACTTTCTCCGCAGGGCTTTCACGAGATCAGCCGCGCGAAGTTGATTGAGCCGACGACCGACCAATTAGGAGCGCGGGGTGGCGTTTGCTGGTCGCATCCGGCCTACGCCTACAAGCACGTCTTCGCCCGCAATGACCGGGAACTGGTTTGCGCCAGCCTGGCCGCGGAAGATGGCCGTTGAGGCCACCCGTTTCTGCGCCTCGCGGTATCGCGGATCGATTGACCTTCATGGTGCCCATCGGCCCACCCTACACCGCAGCAATGCAAACCATTTCCGCGAAGGACCTGATCAAGTATAATGGCACCTTGTCGGAAAATGGCTCACCCCACAAGGGAAATCTCGGTTAAGGAGAAGATCATGACCGATCGTACATGGGATCGTCGCAGTTTCCTGGAAACCCTGGGCCTCGGTTCGCTCGGCGCAGCGGCGGCAGGCGGGATGCTCCGCGAGGCTGCTGCCCAATCGCCCGATGCCACGATCTTAGGCGCCGCGGGGGTCAAGACCTGCGAGCGGCCCAAGGGCGTCTGGAAGCCTGTTTCCGACCGTAAGATCCGCGTGGGCATCGTGGGCTACGGCGTCTGCCGCTTCGGCGCGGAATTCGGCTTCCAGGATCATCCCAACGTCGAGATCGTCGCCGTGAGCGATCTCCTGCCCGACCGCTGCGCCGGTTTGGCAAAGGCCTGCCGCTGCCCGAAGACCTATCCGTCGCTCGAGGAACTTGTCAAGGACGAGAAGATCGAGGCCGTATTCGTGGCCACCGATGCCCCCAGCCACGCCAGGCACTGCATGGACGTGCTGCGGCACGGCAAGCACGTGGCCTCGGCGGTGCCGGCCGTGTTCGGCTCGATCGAGGACGCCGACAAGCTGTTGGAGGCGGTCAAGTCGAGCGGCCGGAAGTACATGATGTTCGAAACATCCGCCTACCGCGAGGATTGCCATGCGATGCGGCAAATCTATCGGGCCGGCGGATTCGGCAAACTGCTCTACTCCGAAGGCGAGTATTTCCATTTCATGCGGCAGCCGATCCCGTCCTTCAAGGGCTGGCGCGTGGGACTTCCGCCGCAATGGTATCCGACGCACTCCAACGCCTACTACGTGAGCGTCACCGACGGCAGCTTCACCGAAGTGTCGTGCATGGCCATGCCCGGCGTGCTTCCCTACCTGCAACCCCAGAATAACCCATACCACAACGCCTTTGGCACCGAGGCCGCGCTGTTGCGCACCAGCGAGGGCGGGACGGCGCGGATGGCCGTCAGTTGGGATACCCACGGGCCGGAAGTGGAGGCGGGCCGCGTGCGCGGGCAACGCGGGGCGATGTGGGACGCGCCTTACCAGGGCGACGTCGGGCAACTGCCCGACCTTGCCATGCCGCCCCTGCCGCCCGGCGTTGCACCCGGCGGCCACGGCGGCTCGCATGGTCACTTGATGAACGAGTTCGTCACGGCGATCCTCGCAGATCGCCGGCCGCTGGTCGACATTTACATGGCGCTGAACCTGACCGTGGCCGGCGTCGTTGCCCATCAGTCGGCCGTCAAGGACGGCGAGTTAATGAAGATCCCACAGTATCAACGGCCCGTATCGTTGACGCTCACCGCTTAGAAGCGGACCACCACGTCGTTGCCCCACAGGAATTGGCCGTTGGCGTTGCCGTCGGCATAGGGCTTGACGCCCGCAATGCCTGCGTTCTCGGCCCAGTCCCAGCGGACCTCGGAACGCATGGTCACGTTCTTGTTGGGCTTCCAGTTCAGACCGATCGTCACGTCGTTGTACTTCGAGCCCAGGACGGCAATGGGGGCCGGGGCGAGCCCGGGCGGGAACCCACCGAGACCAACTCCCGGCACCACGGCGCCGTCGAGGTCTTCGAAATACTCGTAGCGGATGCCGAAGCCCCAGCAATCGTTGATGTCGTAGAGCAGGTAGTTGGAAAAGCCGGTCCACGAGGCAGGCATTCCGGTCACCACGTCGGCGGTGTCGTGGGCCACGGTGTTTTCCAAAATATAGCGCCACTTGCAACCCAACTTGAGGGCAACGTCGGTGACGACTGCGGTGCGGGTGCCCTCGACACCGGCGGCCGACATGTTGCCGACGAAGCACTCCGAGGTCACGTTGATCTTGTCGTCGCAACTGGTCCAGTTGACGCCAAACATCGCGTGGATCTTGTCGGCCAGGGGCCTGAACTCGTTCCAGCCGGTGTCCAATCCGGCGTTGACCGAGAGCTTGTCGCCGAGCTTGTAGGTGGCGAGGCCACCGGTCAAGGTCGTGGGCATGCCGTACAGGAATCCGTAGGTGTGCGAGTAGAAGAAGTTCTCGGTCGGCATGGCGTTCTCATACCCGCAGGGAGCATAGAAGTGGCCGCCTTGGAGAGTCAACTTGTTGTATTGCAAGGTGCCGTACAACTGCGGCATGGCCAGGCCGTAGTAGAGACTTCCGCCGCTCCACGAGCTGTCCCACTCCGTGCCCGCAGTCGTCTGCACGAAGTGCGCGTCGGCCCCGTACATCACGTCGGCGCGGTAGCCATAGTCGAGACCGCAGTCGTTGTCGACCTTGGCCACGCGTTCGGCGATCAGGTAAAGCTGATCGAGAACGATTTGATTGGAACGGTCGTTGTAGCCGTCCGGGCCATTGAAGCCGCTCAGAGGGTAATCCGGGTTGGCGGTATAGCCGGCTTCGACGTAGCCGCGGATGTCGAGGTGGTGACAGTCCAGCCAACAACCGTGGAAGAGCTTGTAAGGGCCTTCCTCAGCCGGCGTTTCGCCCTCTGGGCAAGGACTTTGCGCGACCGGCGTCTCTTCGGCCTTGACCATCGGCGGGGCCGGCGGCTGTAGTCTGGGCGGCACCAGCGGTTGGAGGCTGGGCGGTACCGGCGGCAGGTCGCTGCGCGGTGAGGCGCCCGGTACTCCGGGTCGCGGCAGGTTGCTGGGCGAGGCTGGGAGGCTGGGCCCCACGGGGGGAGCCGGAATCGAGCCCTCTATGGCATAGCCGTTGGAATCCTCCGCCTGGAATGCCATCTGTTGAATCGAGTTAGGCTGTTGTACCGGAGACGACATGGTCGCTTGCGCCATGGCCGTGCCGGCAAACAATGCGCCGACGAGTGACGTTGCGATTGCCCACCGTAGTGTTTTCATAGTTCGCGATCTTCTCTTGAAATGGGAAGTGGATGTTTTCGACAGAGTTCGTCCGTGTAAGTTTTTGGGCGCGCCCGGCGAAGAATTTGGCACGGCCTTCGTCCGAGGCGCGCAAAACTTATCTCTGTCACCATTGCTACTAATCGGGACAGTGAAAAACGCGGATTGAACCGAAAGAGCCCTAAATCAGCGATGAACCGTGCAACCCGGTGCAGGACGATACTCTTTTGTCGCTTAATCCGAATGTCCGGCAGTGCTTTCTTGGCAACTGCCCGACGGCCCGTTTGAAGAACCGATGAAAGGAACGTTTGATGGTCGTTCCCTCAACGCAATAAAGAACGCCTCCCAGGGCGGACAACCGTCAAAGGCGTTATAGACAGTCCTTTCCGCCCAACGCGCCGGCCTTTCCAGACAAATCGCAGAAGGAAGCTAGTGTAGTGTTACCGAGCCGGCCGTGCTCAAGGGCTTGAAACCCCGTGAGCACGGCCCACGATCACTCACCCCAAACGTCGTTTGGGCAACCGCCGACCAGGCGTACATGGTGCCCGACCCACGGTGGGCACGCTCTTTGACCTCCCACCGCTTAGAAGCGGACGACCACGTCGTTGCCCCACAGGAACTGGCCGCTGGCATTGCCGTCGGCATAGGGCTTGCTGCCCGCGACGCCCGCGTTCTCGGCCCAGTCCCAGCGGACCTCGGAACGCATGGTCACGTTCTTGTTGGGCTTCCAGTTCAGGCCGAGCGTCAGGTCGTTGTACTTTGAGCCCAGGACGGCGATGGGGGCCGGGGCGAGCCCGGGCGGGAACCCACCGAGACCAACTCCCGGCACCACGGCGCCGTTGAGGTCTTCAAAGTACTCATAGCGGAAGCCGGCGCCCCAGCAATCGTTGATGTCGTAGAGCAGGTAGTTCGTAAAGCCGGTCCAAGCGGCCGCGGCGCCGGTCGTCACGTTCTCGGAATCCCAGCACACGGTGTTTTCCAGGATATAGTGCCACTTGCTGCCCAACTTGAGGGTAATGTCCGTGACGGCCGCGGTACGCGTGCCGGCCACGCCGGGGGCCGACATGTTGCCGATGAACCACTCGGAGATCACGTTGACCTTGCCGTCCTTGTCGCTGCTGGTCCAGTTGACGCCGAACATGGCGTTGAGCTTGCCGTTCAGGGCCTCGAAGTCATTCCAGCCGGTGTCCAAACCGCCGTTGATCAAGAGCTTGTCCTGCAGCTTGTACGTGGCGAAGCCGCCGGTCAAGGTCGTGGGCATGCCGTACAAGAATCCGTAGCTGTGCGAGTAGAAGAAGTTCTCGGTCGGCATGGCGTTCTCGTAGCCGCAGGGGGCATAATAGTGGCCGCCTTGCAGCGTCAACTTGTTGTATTGCAACTGGCCGTACAACTGCGGCATCGCCAGGCCGTAGTAGAAACTTCCGCCGCTCCAATCGCTATCCCACTCCGTGCCCTTGGTCGTTTGCACGAAGTGCGCGTCGGTGCCGTACATCACGTCGGCCCGATAGCCATAATCGACACCGCAATCGTTCTCGACCTTGGTCACGCGCTCGGCGATCAGGTAGAACTGATCGAGAGTGGGCTGATTGGAAAGGTCGTTGTAGCCGTCCGGGCCATTGAAGCGGCTGAGCGGGCTGTCCGGGTTGACGGTCCAGCCGGCGTCGAAGTAGCCGCGGATGTCGAGGTGTTCACAGTCCAGCCAAGGCCCGTGGAAGATCTTGTAAGGGCCTTCCTCGGCCGGCTTCTCGTCCTCTTTCTTTTCTTCTTCCTTCTTTTCTTCCTTCGGCTTTTCCGCCGTCGGCTTCTCTTCAGCCTTGGCCGTCGGCGGGGCCGGCGGCTGGTTGCTGGGCGAGGTCGGGAGGGCCGGCGCTGCGGCCGGGGCTGGTGCTGGATCGGCTACGGCATAGCCAGAGGAATCGTCCGTCTGGAATGCCATCTGTTGAATCGAATTAGGCTGCTGCACCGGAGACGACATGGTCGCTTGCGCGATGGCCGTGCCGGCGAAGATTGCGCCGACGAGCGACGTTGCGATTGCCCACCGTAGTGTTTTCATGATTCGTGATCTTTTCCTTGAAACGGGAAGTGGATGTTTCGACAGAGTACGTCCGTGTAAGCCTTGCGGCGGTCGGGCGGAGTACTTGGCACGGCCTTCGTTGGCCGGCGCAAAACTTACCTCTGTCACCATTGCTATTGATCGGGATAGCGAAAAACTCGGATTGAACCGAAAGAGCCGCAAAACAGCGACGAACCCTACAATCCGCGTCAAGAATGGCAACCTTTGCTGTCTGTATCGAATGTCCGGCTGCTTTCTCCCGGCACCTACTTGCCGCCCCGTTTGGAGAACTGATTTAATCGAATCTTGTGACACTTTTGTTAAAGTCAGAACCGGCCACAAAACCGGTCCTGTAGCGTAGGCGTCCTGCCTGTGTGCCCGGTTTTGAAACCGCGTCTCACGAAAAACGCTGCCGCAGGCAAGGGGCCCTCGGAGGCGTTACGGAAAGTTCAAACCGCGGTATGTAGTAGTGAAGGAACGACCGGATTGCCTGGCCTAATCCTCCACGGGTCCTGCCTGCGCTGGGGAGCGGCAGCAGCCGAAACCGACTTTGGTGAGTGGATGCCGGCTGTGTTCGTTGCGATTCAAGCGCGTGAGCACGGCCGATTCCCATGCTTGCTCCCGTCCAAGAGGTTTTTTTTGCCCTGCCAATTCGCTGAAGTGAAATAGTTGTAGCTGTCTGATTCACGTGTTTTCTTGATGAATTGCACATTCTCTGCGCACTTCTTGCGCAGCAGGTGAGCGGATTTTAACATTTTTTGTCCGCGGCCAAACACATTTTTTGCGGTATTTGACGGGTTTCTCGCAATTTGCGCGTTGCGCCATTACTACCGTGGCATGTAGTTTGCTAACAACGATTTTGTCCAACTAGATTGCTCATTACCTAGTCATTGTGAGAACAGCGGTTGGGCATTTCGTCGAGAATCGCGAATGCAACTTGCATTTTGCACGATGGGTATTCGCGGCAGGTCGTATTTGCGATTCGGACAATTGGGCGTCCAGGTTCTCAGGTTTTCGGGCCGCACGATCCCGCGGATGGCCCGAGCGTGAGGATCCCGCGTTTTTTTACGGTTTAGTTTGAAAATCCAACGAGGTGTTTCATGTCGACCAGTCCCCCGCCCACCGAAATGAAAAAAACGTTAGGTCTTACCGGCCTGACGGTGAATGCCATGGCCCTGATCGCGCCCGGGGCCTTCTTGTGGCTGACCTTCGCAATGCAGGCCCAGTATGGTGCTCCAACCGCGGGCAGCGGTATGTGGTTCGGTATCTTGGCAGCCCTCCTGCTGTGCTTCGCGACCGCGATTTCCTACGCGGAATTGTCGAAGCTTTACCCTGGGGCCGGCTCGTCCTACTTCTTCGCCGAGCAGGCGTTCCTGTCCAAGACCCATGCCTACAAGTTCGCCCGGCTGTCGAAGTTCATCATCGGCTGGGCCAGCCATTTATATTACTGGGTCTACCCCGGTGTAATGGTCGGCGTGACAGCCATTCTGGTCGGCTATATGGCCGGAGTTTTCTGGCCCGATACGTTCAACCAGAGCGTTGAGAGCCCGACGCTCATGATCGGCTTTTGCGTTCTCTTTGCGTTGGGCGTCTCCTACATCGCCTACAACGGCGTGAATGGCTCGACCGGCGTGAATATCGCCGTCAACGTGATCCAGATCAGCGCCTTGATCGTTTTCTCGGTGATCGCCATCGGCTATCGCACGAGCCATAACAAGGACGGCGATCCTGGACTCTATTATGCCAGCACCAGCAAAGCGGTGCCGTACCAAGTCAAACAGGAAAACGTGCAGGACAAGGACGCCGACGGCAAGCCGAAGGTCGATAAGGATGGCAAGCCGGTCTACGTCCAGGACACGTGGGCCGACGACGCCAAGACCCCCAAGGTGGATGACAAGGGGCAACCGATTTGGAAGCAGGCCGACAAGATTATCGCCGACGACGATCTGAAATCGAAGGATCTCCCGCTGCCTGACAGCTACGCCAGCAAGGGGTTCGGCAAAGAGAGCATTGGCCTTGGCGATCCGTTCCCGGATTACGAAGTAGACAAGGACGGCAAACCGGTGCTCGGCAAGGACGGCAAACTCCAGCCCATGGAATCCGTAATGAGTTACGCCGGTTCCGACGCGATGAGTCCCGGCGGCACGGCCGTCACCGACGGCAAGCCCGACTTTGCCAAAGACCCGCACGAGCTTCAATTACCATCCCACGGCGGCCTCCGTCGTGGCCCCGCATAGCTTTAATTATGCCTTCATTCAGGCCTGTATCGCCATCTTGATCCTTGTGGGATTCGAGTCGGTGACCTCGATGGGCGAGGAAGCCAAGAATGCCAAGCGGGACATTCCCCGTGCGGTGCTCCTCTCGCTGGTCATCCAGGGCGCGTTCTGCTACCTGTTCGAATACTTCGCCGCCAACTATTTCCTCAACAAGGGCTATGGCCTGACCAACGCGGCCAGTTCCGGCGCCCCGATCGGCGACATGATGGTGATCACCGGCAGGTGGCTCTTCGGCAGCAATGACGCCGCGATGTGGTTCATGAAGATCCAGGCGCTCACGGTCTTCCTGGCCCTGATCGGCACGACGCTCTCCTGCATCAACACCGGCGCCCGCGTGACCTACGCCATGGGCCGCGACGACGAAGTGCCCTCGCACTTCGGCATGTTGCACGGCAAGAAGCTGACTCCGCACCGGGCGATATGGACGCTGGGCGTCTTGTCGACGGCGATCGGCGTCCTGGTGGTGATCTGGTATCTCTGCGGTCCAGCGGCCTCCGACGCCATGAACACGGCCTTGACCGATGCGCAGAAAAACAGCATCTGGTATCCCAAGTTCCTGGTCTTCAGCAAGGACGTTGCCGCCAACATTCCTAACAGCCTGCTCGTCGCTACGCTGGTGAGCAACTTCGGCACGTTCATGCTCTACATGTTGACCTGCGTCGTCGCCATCGTGGCTTTCCGCGAGCACCACATGTTCAACGGCATCAAGCACTTCGTCATTCCCGTTTTCGGGTTGCTGGCGAACCTGGGCTGCATGTTGTTCTACCTCGTCGGTCCGTTTTCCGTCGCCGGTATGAGTAAAATGGAGCCTTTCGTGGCCTTGGGCATTGCCGCGGTCTGGGGACTTTACGGCGCCTACTACTTCGCCCGCGCCAGCAAGAAGAAAGGCAAGCCAATCATGGTGGCCAAACCGGCCGAAACGAGCCCGGTCGCCGCAACGTAATGCCGCCGGCTGGAACGCGATCCACGATGGATCGATGATCGTGAACTTTGTACGGAACGCCGCGCCCCCACAGGGCGCGGCGTTCCGACCTTTTTTTGTGACAAGTGCTTGCCGGTCAGGCTATCTATTTCGTCGCGGGCCCCGTTGCCGGCGCACCCGGGGAGGCGACAACCGCCGCGGCGAGTGGGGCGGCCTTGTCCAACGCAAGGTTGAGCATCAAGACGTTGACGCCCGGATCGCCGAGAAAGCCAAGGCTCGGCTGGTCGGTGTTCCTCTTGATCAGATCCAGTACTTTCTCTTTGGGAATCTTCCGGGCATCGGCAACTCGCTGGGCCTGAAGTTCCGCGTTCTCCGGGCTGATGTGCGGATCCAACCCTGAGCCTGAGCCCGTCACCGCATCAGCGGGAATCGGCGTGCGGGGCTTGATGGTGGGAGTGTCCGCCGTATTGAAAGCCGTGACCAGCTTCACGTCGTCGAGCCCGTCGCCATCAGTGAAGGCGCTGTCGGGAATGGATGACGTGTAGCTGATCGAGTTGTCCTGGCAGTAATGAATGACGCGGTCAGCGATGCCGTCGAAGTCCATTTGCAGCGAGGCGACGACATGGACCGTCATACCGCTGGCCAGGTCTGCTAAGGCGCCAGGCTTGCCGTTGACGATGAACGCCGTGCCCTTTGGATCAACATTGATCACGGTGCTGCCGGAATCATCGAGGGTGATCTTATTGTTGACCGTGTCCCTCGCGCTGATGCCGGCGTCGATTTCCTGATCGGCCACATTGATTGCAGTCGCCGACCATGGGTACATGGTGCCCGGCGGCGTCTTGTCGCTGAGCGACAGTTCCACGATCGATCCGACAGGAATCGTCGTGGCGTGGATCGTCCGGCCGTGATAGTTGACCACGGTATTGGGGTCGGCTACGGCGGGATCGAGGTTGTAGGTTGTCCTGGCGGTGGTCCCCTGTGCGGTCAGGGAGATGGTGGACTTGGTCACTTCGACCACGGTGCCCTGTACCCGGCCGGCCACCGGAACGACCGCGACCCGCGCGGGTGCCCCGGGTCTTGTCGGCCGCGAAGATGGTGAACGCAAAGTCTTTCGTGGTGCCGTGGATGAGTTTTGCGCTGAGCGGGCCGAGATTGCTGCCGCCGGAACTGCTGCCGTCGTAACCGTTGCCGGCCGCACTGGGGCGGGGATGAAAATAGCCGGGCGCGGAAAAATTCTGGCCGATCAAATACGATCCCACCGCTTGCTTGTCGTCGGTGGTGAACTTGCCGTCCTTCGTGACGAGCGAACCGTTGGCCTGGATCGGGAAAACGGTTTGGCCGATGGCCCACACCGCCAGCGGATAAAGTCCGCAACAGACCGCGCCCAGAACCAGGGTGACGCCGATCGAGGCCCAAATGTGGCCGAGAATCGAACCACCACGGTCATCGGTTGCGTCAGTTTGCGAATTTTCGTTGCTCATATTGATTCACCTTTCTTACTCACACTGTAAACCTCCCCACCGACCCCGTGTCGGTGGGGGCGTGTGTTGCCTCGAAGCTGGTCTTTAGTACGACGTTTTTTCATTACGCCAAGTGCAGGAAATGGATGAGGTGGTCGATCGCCCAGATTCCGGGGAAGGGGCAGATGACCCCGCCGACGCCATAGATCAAGAGATTGCGGCGGAGGATGGAAACGGCCGGCGCAGCCCGGAACTTGACGCCCTTCAGCGCCAGGGGAATCAAGGCGATGATGATCACGGCGTTGAAGATCACCGCACTCAAGACCGCGCTGTGCGGCGTGTGCAGGCCCATGATGTTCAGTGGGGCAACTTCGGGGAACGCGCCCATCAACATGGCGGGAATGATGGCGAAATACTTGGCCACGTCGTTGGCCACGCTGAAGGTGGTCAGGGCCCCGCGGGTCATCAGCATCTGCTTGCCGATTTCGATGACCTCGATGAGCTTGGTCGGGTTGCTGTCCAGATCGACCATGTTCCCGGCCTCCTTGGCGGCCTGGGTGCCGGTGTTCATGGCCACGCCCACGTCGGCTTGGGCCAGGGCGGGGGCGTCGTTGGTGCCGTCGCCGGTCATGGCCACCAGGTGCCCCTTGGCTTGCTCGGCACGCAACAGGGCGAGCTTGTCCTCCGGCTTGGCCTGGGCCAGGTAGTCGTCCACGCCGGCTTCCTTGGCAATCGCCGCCGCCGTGAGCGGGTTGTCGCCGGTGATCATGACCGTCTTGATCCCCATGGTGCGGAAACGCTGGAAGCGGTCGGGCAGGCCGCCCTTGACGATATCCTTGAGGTAAATCACGCCCAGGGCCTTATCCTGACGGGCCACCACCAGCGGCGTTCCGCCGAGGCGGCTGATGCGATCCACGGCCTCGTCGATTTCCTTGGGACACGTTCCGCCGCAGATCCAACCGCGGACGCTGTCGGCGGCGCCCTTGCGAATCGAGTGGCCGTTGATATCGACGCCGCTCATCCGCGTTTGCGCGGTGAAGGGCACGAAGACGGCGTGCGGCATCTGATGGATTTCGCGGCCGCGGATGCCGTATCGTTCCTTGGCCAGGATCACGATGCTCCGCCCTTCCGGCGTTTCGTCGGCCAGGCTGGCAAGCTGCGCGGCCTCGGCCAGTTCCTTGGGATCGACGCCGGGGGCCGTAATGAATTCCGTCGCCTGGCGGTTGCCCATCGTGATCGTGCCGGTCTTGTCCAGGAGCAGCACGTCGACGTCGCCGGCAGCTTCCACCGCGCGGCCGCTCATGGCCAGCACGTTCTTCTGCACCATGCGGTCGATGCCGGCGATGCCGATGGCCGAGAGCAATCCGCCGATCGTGGTCGGAATCAGGCAGACCAGCAATGAGACCAGGACCGTGACTGAGAAGGCCAGGCTGACCTGTTCGAACGCCGGATTGATGGCGCCGTCCGGACTGTCGGGCAGATAGGTGTGCGTGAAAAGTCCGAACGGCAACATCGTGACGACGACCGCCAGGAAGATGATCGTCAGCGCCGAGAGCAGGATCGAGAGCGCGATTTCGTTGGGCGTCCTCTGCCGTTTGGCTCCTTCGATGAGCTCGATCATACGGTCCATGAACGACTCGCCGGGATTGGCGGTCACGCGGATCTTGATCTCGTCGGAGAGTACCTTGGTGCCGCCGGTGACGGCCGAGCGGTCGCCGCCGGCCTCACGGATGACCGGGGCGGATTCGCCAGTAATCGCCGATTCGTCGATCGTGGCGGCGCCTTCGACGATCTCGCCGTCGGCGGCAATCATCTCGCCGGCCGCGACGACGAAGACGTCGCCTTTCCGCAGCAATTCCGCTTCCCGCCAAACGGTCGAGCCGTCCGGATTGAGCCGCTTGGCCCGGGTCTTGGTGCGGCTTCTGCGCAGCGTTTCGGCCTGGGCCTTGCCGCGCCCTTCGGCCATGGCCTCGGCAAAGTTCGCGAAGAGCACGGTGAACCACAACCAGATGGAGATCTGGCAGACGAACGGCACTTCCGAAGACTTGGTGAAGGCCAGATCGAGCGTCGTCACCGCCGCCCCCACCTCGGTGACGAACATCACCGGGTTCTTCCATAAATGGACGGGGTTGAGTTTCCGGAAACTATCGAAAATCGCCGGAACGACAATCTCGCGATCGAATAAACTGCGTGCTTTGGTAGACATTTATTTCCTCAATATAAAATGTTCGATCCGACCATCTTGAAGTGTTCGATGACCGGGCCCATCACCAGGCCGGGCAAGAAGTTCAATGCCCCGAGGATGATGATTACCGCCGCCACCAGCAGGCAAAACGTCGGCCCCACCACCGGGAAACTGCCCGTATGCATGGGCACGGCCTTCTTTTTGGCTAGGGCCCCGGCCAAGGCCATCACGGGGATGATTTCAAAGTAGCGGCCGATCAACATACAGAAGGTTTGCGTCCAGTTGAACATCGTGCTGCCGTAGACCGTGATCGTCTTGCTGCTGTCATCCGGGTCGGGGGCCGTTTCCGTAGGTGCGTATCCCACGCCGCCCAAGGCCGTGCCGTTGTTGGCGGTCCCGGAACTGTAGGCGTAGAACAATTCGCTGAAGGCATGCGGCCCGCTGTTCGTGTTGTTTTTCGTGCCCCAGTCGGTCACGCAGGACCATCCTGTAAACAAGACCGTATCGAGCACGATCATGAGCAACAGCAGGGAACAGCACTTCACGTCGAAACTGACGATCTTCTTGCCGAGGTAATCGGGCGTGCGGCCGATCATCAGCCCGGCCAGGAAGACCGAGACGAAGATGAAGATCAGCATCGTATACAGGCCGCTGCCGATGCCGCCGAAGATCACCTCGCCCATGTGCATGTTGAACATGAGCATGAAGCCGGACAAGGGCATCATGGAGTCGTGCTGGCAGTTATTCGCGCCCTCCGCCGTGGCCGTCACGTTATTGGCCCACGTGGCCGAATTGGCGACGCCGATGCGGACTTCCTTCCCTTCCATGTTGCAACTGGCCGGACTAACGCCCAACGCCGTCATGCGTGGATTGGGTTGGGCCTCGCAATACCAGGTGATCAGGTTCGTCACGATCAGCAGGCCGAACATGATCAGCCAGATGTTCCAGCCGTGCAGGCGGTGGTTGATCATGCGGCCGTAGTAATAGGGCAAGCCGGCAATCACGGAAAAGAAGAGGAGTAACTGCAGGAACTCGGACAGCGGCGTGGGATTTTCGAAGGGGTGGGCACAGTCGGCGCCGGTGATGCCCGGCCCGTTCAGGCCCAGCACTTTGGGCGCAGCGTAGGCGGCCATCGGGCCCTGCACGATCGGCTGTTGCGCGGGCTTGTCCGCCGCGGCGGCCGACTGGTCCAGCGTGGTGGCTTGGGTATAAGGCCGGTAGTTCATGGGAATCCCCTGCCACACGTTGAGCAGGGCAAACACCAGGCATATAGGGATGAACAAGTACAACGTGATCCGCGTCAGATCGACCCAGAAGTTGCCGAGGTTGCGGGTCTGCTGGCGGGCGATGCCGCGGACCAGCGCGACGGCCGCAGCAATGCCCACGGCCGACGAAAAGAAGAAGTGCAGCATCGTGGAAACGGTTTGCGAGAAGTGCGTAAACATCTGCTCCGGTTCGTAGCTTTGCCAGTCGGTGTTGGTGGCAAAGGAGACCGATTGGATGAAGGCGATGATTCCCGGCACCTTCCCGCCGCCGTTAATCGCGTCGTTCTTATCGACCGATTGGGCGAGGCTGGACATGTTTGCCTGCAAGGGCAGAATGTCCTGGATGCGGTACAGGCCGTAACTCATGGCGGTCGTGACCATGCCCAGCATCAGCAGCGACAAGGTGTACTGTTTCCAGTTCTGTTGCTTCTTGGGATTGACGCGGGCTACCTTGTAGACCAGCCGTTCCACGGGGCCGAGGATCTTTTCCAGCAGGCCCAGGCCGCCTTCCTTGTCGGGATCGAGCACGCGCAGCAAGTAAATGCCCATCGGCTTGGTGATGGCCGCCAGGGCCACGAGGAACACCAGAAACTGGATCCAACCTGATAAAGTCATGTAGTGCATAAGGCATCCACTTCGTTAACTCCCCTCGCCTTTTGGGAGAGGGGCCGGGGGTGACGGCATCCTTAACTCCCCTCGCCCGCTTGCGGGAGAGGGCGGGCACCATGTACCCATGGTCGGGGTGAGGGTATCCTTAAAGGTTTTCCGGGCGAATCAGCGTAAAGAACAGGTACACGAGAAGGCCCAGCGACACGATTCCAACAATGATGTTTTCCATGGGTCAGATCCTATCGAAGGCATAAGTGTAGGCAATACACATGGCAAAGAAGCCGATGATTGCCAGCACGTAAACGAGATCCATCATGAGCCGACGCTCCTGAGACTTGATTCTGTCGTTGTGAAGACTGCCATTTTCTTTCCCTTCGTGATGAAAGATCCACGTCAGGGGTTGCTAGGATGAAAGCAAAATTCGTGCCGGGAATACTGCGTTTCGTCAAGTTGCGACAAGCTAATGACTTGCGACTTAGTGACAATCTCGTTATGCGCGAAAATCATTGCAAATTGCCGGAAGGAGATTGCATTTTGCGAGATTCGCCCGGTAGCGATGCGGTCGCCGCGAAGAAACAGGGCAGACCGGCTACTCCACGACGGCAATCTGAACTTCCCCTTCTCGCTGCACATTGACGCCCACGTCGTTGGCGTGACGGAGGAGCAGCAGGTCAACCGTGGTCCCGGCCACTTTCAGGTTGTGACTTCGCAGTTCGCCCAGCGAGGCCGGTAATTGTGGCGTCCGGCGTCGGGAGCCAGACCGGAACTTATTCTACAGCAAGACTTTCCCGGTCGACGGAACTCAAGACCTAGCATGGAGTTGGTCGTGCTAGCATGAAATAGGCGGCAGTGACATTCGGAAAGCATGGCCATGAAAGTCACGAATTCCGCCGGATTTGGGCACAGCAGGGCCAACCTCGTTGAAGCCAAATCTCGCCAGTTTGCGTGCTAGCACGATTAACGGTAAAACTGGCAAGCACTTACGTCGATTGCCGAAGTCTTGCTGTAGAACTTACTACTTTAATTAAACTTTAAGATCTGCCCCGAATTGCACAGGCAGCACGCCGAACTCCGGATCCTGTTCCGGGCCCGTGAACGCGGCCCGGACTTGCGGCGATGCAAAGAAGGCGCGAAGCAGGTTGTCCATCGCGCGCGGCTGGATCACCGTGCCCGCGATCCAGGCGGAGAGGACATCCTCCTGGATACCCAGCCGCCGCGCCACTTCATCCGGCTCCATGCCCAACAACCTGATCGCACGGTCGATCTGTTCGGGAGTCAGCAGGTGAAGCTGCGCGCGAAGGGCCTCACTAATCGACTCTTCAACCCGATTCGTGAAGACCCGCTCACCGCACGCCCGGCACGTGGGAATCTCAAGGGCTTGGATGTTCACGGAATACAATCGGCCGTCGTATTTCACTTGCCCCGTGTAGGAGGTTGAGACCGGCACCACGTCCTCCCTCCCGCACTCGGCGCAGCGCCAGGGAAACGGTCGTTGCTTCCCCGCCGTCGTGCCTTGGGGTCTCGCTTTACTGCTCATGAATACTCACCACCTTGATCCATGGGTCATCCGCGTCGTCGGGATTCTCGAAAAACAGCAGGGTTTCCAAATAAAGTCGGACGCCATGGCATTCCAGCCGGAGACCGTAGTGGAACCGGGCCAGGGTCCATTCAGGGCGGGTTTCCACAACCTCGTCGATAGCCCCTCCTGCCTCGACGTACTCGTGCATCCCTCGCGCTATTTCTGCCGGGGTCACAGCCTCAAGCCTTTGACGAACCCAATCTCTGGCCACTTCCTTCCACTGCACGCAGCCTTCGAACCGCCAGTTCGCCAAGGCGTTACGATAAGCATTCAGCCGAACCGGGTCAACCAGCAGCGTCATGCGAATAATCTTACGACGCATCCGAGCGCGTGTCAACAGGACCGACTAAATGTTCACTTTCGCGGCAGTTCCGGGGACATGAAGTTCCGGAGGGAGTTCAGATACATAACATAATTTGAGCAAGCCGAGGTGCTCACGCAAGGCATGGGTGATCTGCTCGTCGGCGACGTTTCCGAAGGTGGTTTCGCCGCACTCGCGGCACCGGTTCGCTTGAAGATTGGGGACATGGAACTCGTAAAGGCGGCCTTCATGCCGGACTTTTGCATCGTAATCGACCGTTGCCGGCCAAACTGCCTCCTTCCCGCGCGTGACACAGGTGCGGGGAAAGGGCTCGCCGTGTTTTTCCGTTTGCTCAGGCATGCGTGTCGAGGGCTTCGAGGTAGAGCGCCAGCAACTCAGGGTCGGCTAGCGACGGCATCCATGCGCCTCATCATCTACGTTGAATGTCCCCCTCCTTTTCAGCAATTCTGCCTGACTCCTCAATCTGCGTCAAGCCAACGCGCCAACCGCCAACTTTGGCTGCCAGGCCGGCGCGGGCCCGCCCCGATCCTGCCATTGCGGCAGTCGCACGGTCGCGGCCCACGGCGGCCCCGCCTAATTGTGGATACTTATCGAGAGTTCTTAATATATTTACAGAGGCAGGCGAGGCAGCGGGGCGCGCCGACCTCGTGCCCGTCTCCCGAAAAGAAAACGGAGCTGCCGATACCGGGTCGGCGCGGTCGGCGAACGGCAGTGCGGCGGAAACGCCGCGCAATCGCCGCAAGTCGTTTGTGCCACAAGATTTGCCTCTGCCGGCCTTCGATTTCGCCAGCGTTCGCCGTTCGGCAACGTTGCCGAACGAAGTCTTCCAAAAGGCTGGGTCTGCGAAGGAACAAAAAAAGCGCAATGCTGCAACCGGCGAGGCTGGCGAGGCCCCGCCGCGTTTCGCAACGCGCCTTTGCGAGGGCGCGTCGCAGGATCGAATTGCCAAAGAACTTTTCGAGCCTATCCGGACCTGGACAGTTTCGCGGTCCGGAAAAACATTCGTAAGTGCTGTTCTATAAAGCCCTTAAATCGCTTAGAGATCGTTCGGGTGGTCCAGCACGCTGTGGTCCAAAATCGAGGTCATTTCACATCCCTCATCCCTTCATCCCTCATCCTTCCTCCATCTCCAGGGGCAGCCGAAAACACATCTCCAAGGCGTCCGGCCCGTCGTCGTGATCGCCCAGCGGAAAATCCATGAGCTGATCGACCAGCAGCCGGCAGCCGGGCGAGTCGGCCTTGAAGCGCAACTCGCGATTGAGCACGTACTGGCTCAGCCGGCGGATGCGGGCGATCTTGCTGAAGCCCCGGCTCATCATCTTCCAAATCGACCACCGCAGGTCGTAATCCTCGCCGCACTGCCGCTCAAACTCGTGGACCAGCAATTCCTGGAATTGTTCGGCCTCGATGCCCACAAAATCAGGTTTCTTCTGCTCGCAGAAGAGCAGCGTCTTGCGGACGAGTTGGTCCAGCACGATGTGGTCCAAAATCGCGTCGACGTAATAAAGTTTGTCCTTGCCCACGCCCAGGAAGACGATCGCCGAGTAGTCGCCCTGCTTGTCGCCCTTGCCCTTGCTGGGGTCGACGCAGACCACCCGCAGGTCGAATTCCCGCGGCCACTTCTCCGGCTGCACCCAGATCCAGTCGCCAAAGCACGATGCCGGCCATTCCGCCATCGAGGCGTCGCTCGGATTCTGCTGATAGAGCGCCGCGTAGGCCTTGGCGTCCTGCTGGCGGATGATCTCCAGATCGGCAGCGGACTTGAACTGCGGCCACAGCGGCTCGCCCGGGCGGCGCGTGTCGCGCGGGTCGCCGCGCTCCCCTTCAAAAATGGCGGGCAGGCAGAGGATTTCCCACTGGTCGGCCGCGCGGTCGGCCATCTTCCGCAAGAGGCGGCCGGCCAGGTCGTCGCGGTGCCAGCGGGTATGCGTGAGCACGATCCAGCCGTCGGCCGCGAGGCGGCTGTAAAGGTCGTTGGCGTACCATTCCCAGATCCGCTGCCGGATCTTCGCGCTATCGGCGTCCTGGCGCTTGCCGAAGGGGTCGTCGATGATGGCCCCGTCGGCCGCGTTGCCGGCGATCGACTTGCCGACGCCCGCGGATCGGAGGCCGCCGCGGTGGTCCTGGATTTCGAACAGGTTGAGCGTGCGGCGGGCCTCCACCCGCGCCGCCCTGCGGACCGAGCGGTCGTTTAGCCGGCAATCGGGGAACAGGTTGCGGTAGGCATTGCTGGTCATTATCCGCTGCACGTCGCGGTTCATGCTGGTCGCCAGGTCGTTGGTGTGCGAGCTGCCGATCAGCCGCAGCTCCGGGTTCCGCCCCAGGACGAACGCCGGGAAGCGGCGGCTCACCAACTCGCTCTTGCCGTGTTGTGGGGGGAGGAAGATCATCAGCCGCGGGCAAAGGCCCGCCGCCACCCGGTCCAGCCTCTCCGCCAGCAGCTCGTGGTGCCAGTTCACCCGGTAGTCCGGTTTCGTGTAGAGCGTGAACGCCAGGAGGCTCGTCTGCGCCTGTTCTCTGCTGGCCAAGTACGTCGTTAACATGGGCCTCAAGAGCTCGTAGTTCTTCAGTTGACATTTGATCAAGATCATCTTTCGTCAATTCCTCCACTTGGATCGGACCGCCTGTTCCCTCGTTTTCCGCCTCGGCCGGCATTCCCATTTCCTTCAGCAGCTTTGCGGTCGCATCCAGGGCGGCCTGGGCGCGGGTCAGCCAGGCGGGGTTGCCGGCCCGGGTCTTGCTGCGGACGGAGCGTTTATTTTTCGAATCGTCGCCGGGGCAGTCGATGACCGTGCGAATGTCCTCATCGGCCTGCGAGCGGTCCAGGCCCTCCAGCGCCTTGTGGTAGATCGTATCGTAGCGCTCGTTCAGTTTGTCGATCATTTCCATGGTCTCCTTTACGGATCGCGAGGCGCATTCCCGCCGCAGCGAATTCCGCCAGCGGAGGACGGTCGTCTTGGGTATGCCGACCTTTTCGGCGACCTCCCGGCTGGTATGGCCTTCCAGCGAGAGCCGGGCGATCTCCGGCAGGAAGGCTTCCTTTCGCTCGCGGGCTTCGGCCAAACGTGAATTGGGTTCTCTCATGATTGCCTGTTGGTTGAGGGTTGATGGTTTACCTTGGGTAACTACGGAATAATACGAATTATCCGGCGATTTAATGAAGTTGAGGTCGCTCTGCAATGGCCTCGACGTGGCGCGCGCGGCGCCGTAAGGCGTTGTCTGCCGGGAGGTTAGAGCAATCCAAGAAAAAGAGCGGATTGCAAAAACTGTGATCAGAAAAAAGACGTGAAAAAGCTCCCTCTGATGGAGGGTTTCGTGCCGCGCCGATTGTCGTTTCAACTGCCGATTGATCCTCCAGCGATTGCCGCTATCTTGATCGAGGAAATGGCCTCGGAACAGCGTTGGCAAGGGTCCTTTGCCATGTCGTGGGACGCGGCAAGACCACCCGGGTCCATTCACAAGAGCTTTCACTGAAATTGCCGCGCTACTCGCCGCGGCTCCAGTCCTGAATGGCCAAGCCCTCGATCGGCTCGAAGTCGGCGCGATTGCGCGTCACGAGGACGGCTCCTGAATCGAGGACGATGGCGGCGATGGCGAGATCCATGCGGCCTACGCGGCGGTGCAAGCTCCGCAAGTGCCCGTATCGCGCGATCGCCGCCCGCGAAAAAGGAAGAATGCGAATGAGTTTCGCATCTTCGAGAATCTCGAACAAGCCCTCGTACGCGCGGGCAAGCTTCTCCGGGTCGCGCGCCTGGCGGACCTGCGTGTACCAGGCGCCCAGTTGTTCCTCGAACGTGATAACCGACACGGCCAACTGATCCGGCGGCGTTGCCAAGACCCGGGCCGAAACCGCAGGGTGACCGCGCTGCAGCAAGGAAACGTGATCCGTGTCGAGCACGAACAGACTCAAAAGCGGTCTCCCTGCTCGTCCATGTCGCGCCGGTAATCCCGTAGATGTTGTTCGACTTCATCCAGGTCGGGATGGCCGCTAAACCTGCCCACCAACGGCTTCCACGGATGGCTCTCGCGAGCCAGGGGGATTTCGAGGCGGATGAGTTCGGCGCCGACAAGTTTGTCACGAAGCAGCCGGCGCAAACCTTCCAGCGCAGCCTCGCGGGTTGGGGCCTCGGACGCGGCATCCAGCCCCAGGCCCGTCGCACGAAAGCCATTGGCATCAACTTGCTCGACCAAAACGGAAACTTCCATAGTGCGTTCTCCCCGCGCTGCCCTCCCCCGCGCCGCCCGCGCCCTGGGAGGCAAGCCTGTGCGAAATGGCAGGAATTCCAGTTCCCCTCACAGCTAATTAAAGGATAGGCTGCAATTCGTCTTACCACCCTTATTGTAGTTGGGGAAAAGTAGTGGAGCAAGGGGGCGGAGACGGGGGATCGTAATGGTGCTCCCCGAAGCCCGCTTTGGCGACGTTCCGCGCGATCTGGTCGAGGAAATCGAGTCGGTCGTCGACGAAAAACAACTTGAGAGTCTCGTTCGATCGGCCCCGCGAGGCAGTCCCTCCGCCGCGGGCGAACTCCCCGCCATAACCAACGTCACGTCCCCCCTGCTCCCCTGCACGCCCTTCATGTTGCCTAGTATTCCCAAATTGGTGAGTGGCACCTTTCTTTATTTTTCAATCCGACGAATCGACGTGATACTCATACCCGCATTCGTCACACCAGTACAATGTGTCGTGTCCGCGCATATTGCCATCAAGGTTCTTGTCCTTGACCTTGTGCCGGGCTTTCCGGCACTCCGTTACGATCGCGGGCGTTTCGTTCCAACTATTCGCCCAGCCAAGATTTGTCCGTGGTTCGTTCATGGTCTTCCTTTCGGCGAGTGCGGCGGTTATTAGGGTTTACCGTGACATCGTCTTGCGGTTCTGGTCGGGCCGGCGGTCTCAAATCTCAATCGCTTTGCCGGATCATAACCGCTCCAGGTATCATGCTACTAACGCAGATCGTCAAACTTGCCCGGGCCGATGAGCCTCACGGACCATCCCTTGAACTCGAAGAAGCCCTTCCCGTCGTCGAACTCGTAGGTTGCCACCAGCGTGTCTCGACCTTCGGTATACGGGGCGCCAGGGACGTTCTCCATCAGTTCCTTCGCCGAAACGGTATCGTACTCAACAATTAGCCGGGAGGGATAACGTTTGGGGGACTGCTCAACTTCCACAGCCTTTCGCCAAAACTGGCCTTGCATCGTCATCCCCGATAAAGGGCCACCCTCAAACTCGACGTTTTCGCTCATATGCCATATGCCACCTCATCGACAACACCAGCGCCCGCGCAGAGAAAAACTATGCCGGGCGGAACTTGCCCTATAGCGTGATTTCCGCTTGCATCAGTATAAACGCGTGCCTACTTGGTCGCAAGCGGGGCCGCGGAGTTCGTCGCAACTGGTGGCATCGGGTCGCATCGGGGTCAGGTCGCATCGGGGTCAAACCTTAGGTCGCATCCGGCTCGGTCGCATCGGGTCGCATCGGGGTCACCCATAACCGCCCGCTTGTCAAGGCCCTTGCCGGTGGATTTTTTGGCGGAAAGGAAAAGGGGTCGGGAGTCTTAAATGGCATTACAACTCACGGAACATCAAAGACTCCCGACCCCTCGCCTGGAGGGCCGCGGCGGGGGTTAAAAAGCGATTGCAAATTGCAAAATGCAAATTGACAATTGCAAATTGGGGGGGCTTGAAGGGTAAATTTCTGATCCGCTAGAATCAGGTGATACTTGATGGATTCGCGGAACGGTTGCGGGGCCATCGGCAATCAGTGAGGGGCCCTTTTTCGCTCCTCGCCTGGTCCAGACCGCTTCAAGGATTAAAATCATGCTCACGATCCAACCGCATTACTTGTCCCTGTGGAAGCTTTTTGAAGGCAGGCTCTTTCAAATCCCGGAGTACCAGCGGGCGTACAGTTGGACCACCGACGAGCGGAAAGACCTTTTCGACGACATTCGCAAGACGTCGGGGAAGGGGCCGGACGCCGGGCACTTTATGGCTGCCGTCGTATGTTTGCGGCGAAAAAAGGAGAGGCTGGGCACCTCCGAGTTCGTTGTCATGGACGTTGTTGACGGGCAGCAGCGGCTTACGACGCTGATGGTGATCATGAACGCGATTAGGCTCGCGCTGAACGAAAAAGAGAGGGCACAGGCGAAGCTTGCCGGCGAGTTGGCCGAGCTTCTGGTGAAGGTCGAGGGCGACGAGCCGCTCCTCTTGCAGACCAACCACGACAGCAGCCAATACTTCGCGGATTACCTCCGAAAAGGCGTAGCGCCGGAGTCCGAAGCCGCGAAGACGCTTGCTGATCGGGAAATCCTCGAAGCCATCGAGGAGTGCGGCAAATTCGTCGGTGAATGGCAGGGCCAAGGCAAGTCGCTCCTCGACCTTGCCGCGCTCCTTAAGAACCAATTGTACTTCTTGCTGCACGAGATCAACGAAGAGGAGACCGTCTATTCGGTGTTCGAGGTCTTGAACAGCCGCGGCCTTACCGTATCCTGGCTGGACCGGCTCAAGAGCACCTTGATGGGCAAGGCGTTTGAGCTTGAAAATGCGAGACGTGAGACGCTGATCGACGAGCTGCACACGACCTGGCGCGAAATTTATTCCGTCATCGGCCTGCGCCAGGGTATGAGTACCGAGGCACTGCGGTTCGCATCAACCCTTTACGCCACGGACGAGCGGAACCGGCTTTTGAGCGAAAAGGACTCCGTCAAGTCGTTCGGCGCGAAGGCGTCGGGCGCGAAGGAGATTCGAGTGGTGTCGAGTTGGCTGTCGAAGGTCACGAGGGCGTGTGACAAGGTTCTCGGCAACAAGCGGGTCAACGCTGTGACGGCCATTTCGCAGGCCCGCCTATTGGCCACCGCGATTTACTTACGGACAGACTTTAGCGAGGTGGAACAGAAAAGGCTCCTGGAGCGTTGGGAGAAGGTCACGTTTAGGATTTACGGCATGCTTGATAAGGATGCTCGCTTCCGCGTTGGCGAGTACGTCCGCCTTGCGTGGCAGGTGGTCAACGACCGCCTAGGGGTCGAGGCGATCGACGATGCCATCCGCGAAATCGGGCGTGACTTCCCGATCGAGGATGCGTTGGACAATTTGAGGGATAAGAATTGCTACGAGCACTGGGAGACGCAGCTCCGCTACGTCCTGTATCGCTACGAGGAGTACCTCGCCAAGCAGGAAAAAATGAACTACCGCAACGAACAGTGGGAGAAGATTTGGATGTCGAGTCCGTCCGACTCCATCGAGCATATTTGGCCGCAGAGCAAGGCCCCCGCGAAGCACTGCCATCGCCTTGGTAACTTGGTGATGTTGCCGCCAAAGCTAAACTCGAAACTGAAGGACTGGGATCCGAAGGATAAGGCTTCCGAGTACCGCAAAACGGGCCTGCTGATCGCTGCCGACGTTGCCGACATGATCGAAAACGGCGGTTGGAACGAAAAGGCGATCGAGGACCGAGAAGAGAAAATGCTGAAGTGGGCCGCGGAAGAGTGGGCGGGCTGAAAGGCGGGGTACAGAGGGCCGCGCTGGCCGTCCTGAGCGCCTCTCGTTTTCCCTTTTTCCCCTCTCGGCCGCCCGTCTGCCGCCGTCGGCTTACCGTTACCACCCGTCGGCTCACCGTTACAAACCATCGTTTTTCCGCTTTCTCCCATCGCCCGCATAAGTGCAACGGTCGCGCGCAATTGGCATTGGCGCGCAACTTGCCTCTCCGCGCAGGCAAAATGCCCGCGTTCGCACGCAATTTGCCCGCGTCCGTTTGGATTTTGCCGGCGGTCGTTTGGTTTTTGCGCACAACACGTGCGCACGGCAAGTCGGCTGAACCCTACAACCGGACCTCGCGGGACTGACCGCGAAGTCCCCGCCGCAAAAGCGGCCGCGACGGAGCCGGCCGTTAATCGTTCTTACCCTTTCGCCCCTTTGGGTTTTGTGAAGTATAAGCCATTTACGATGCTAGCTCGCTTTGCTAAACTGGACCAAAAGGACGCCGGACCTGCAATGTCAAATCCGAAAGAAAAGGCCCACGAACGACTTGAAGAACTCCTCGCCGAGTCCGACTCCGCTACCTACGCATGGGACGAGTCCGGAAAGTTCACCGAGTGGAGGCACAGCGTGCAGGCGGCTCTTCGCCATCTTCTCGGTGACAAATCCCAGCAACTTCAAGCGTTCAATGCCGTCTGCTATTCACCAATAATGTTCACTACAGGCACGCCGAGAGCGCATGTTTCAGAACGCGTTTATGTCTGGGGTCAGCACTGCGCAAGGGATTCTTCGGTCGGCTATCAAGGAATATGAGGATTACGAGCTTCCGCCGACCGCCAGCGGCGGCCCGAAAGCGAACGGGGCTGATTTACCTGACGGTGTCAAGACCGCTCGCAAGGTGTTTGTCGTTCATGGTCACGACAACGAGATGAAGCAGACGGTCGCTCGATTCCTGGAACGTCTTGACTTTGAAGCGATCATACTCCACGAGCAGGCGAGCGGCGGCGACACCATCATCGAAAAGTTCGAACGCAACTCCGATGTCTCCTACGCGGTCGTCCTCCTCAGCCCTGACGATGTCGGTGAGGCCAAAGAAAAGAAGGACACGTTACAATCTCGATCACGCCAAAATGTCATCCTAGAGCTCGGTTACTTTATTGGTAGACTCGGTCGCTCCCACGTCTTTCCGTTGGTCCGTGGCCGAGTTGAATTGCCGTCGGACTTCCACGGGGTTGTTTACGTTGCATTTGATGGCGATGATTGGAAACTCCGCCTTGTAAAGGAACTTAAACAGGCTGGATTCGATGTCGACGCCAACAAAGCACTATAGTCGGAGTCGGAAGCAGGTGCTCATGGTCAGACCTTAAAATTTAACTCTTTTAAGTTAAATTTTAAGGTCTGACCCTGCTCTGCTGGAATCTCTCCGCGGGGATGCATCTGCTCAACGGCAGTTACACCGGATACTTCAACGTCCGGCATCGCCGCGTGGGGCACCTGTTCCAAGGACGCTTCAAGGTACATTTGATCGAAGAAGAAGGCTACTTCACCGAGATCAGCCGTTAGCCGGGCCGGGCCGGGGCCGAGCCGCGGGACCTGACTTGGAATATGTACTTTAGCTCGTTGCGTGCCGCAAGCGGGGCGCAACCTGGAATATGTACTTTCGCAAGCGCGGGTCCTGGCTTACGCTCTGCACCTCGTTTTCCCCTCGCCGAGCGCCGGTCAGGCCGGGGCGTACCGGGTAAGCCCGGGCACCCGCTCGAAATCGGCATCATGGCTGGCCAGGTGCCTGAACCCGCGCTCATGCATGACGGCCACAACGAGCGCGTCGCCGCTGAGCACGCGCGTGTTGCTCGCCTGAGGACCGGCAAAGGTGCCAGGAACCGTTGTTCTTAAAGAGAGTGCGGTCCGGGCTTCACGGGAACACGGAAAGCGGAATCACGAAGGGAAAATCCTTTTGCAACACGTTGAGAAGGCGAAGGTCGGCTGTGACAACTTCGCATTGTTCTCTCTCGGCAAGAGCGACATAGACGCAATCGTAAACGCCCAGTCGTGTCTCCGAAGAGATGTCGGTGGCCCTGGCCAGCCGCGGCAGATAGGGATGCAGCGCCGGCACGCTCTGCATGATGTCCGCCAGAAAACCCTTTGCGTAGCCAATGGGGATGATCTTCTTGCGTTCCGCACGAGTGAGGGCATGGGCAATTTCCAGCGGAAAGAAATCCGGTGCGAGCAAGTGATGAACGCGATTTCGAAAATCTTCCCGCAACCTGCGCGCCTTGTCAGATTCGGCCTCGGGCAGGACCCATTTCAGCGCGACGGACGCGTCCACGACGTAATTCATGGTTCGCTGCGGATTTCACGGACCAGATCGACGGCAACATCGAGTTCCCCGTACTTGCGGCGCAGTTCTTCCGTCATTCGCTCGGATCGTTCTTGGACGCGGCGCGAGAGGACGGCGTCTACTGGCGTACCCGCCACGAGATGGTCCAGGACGGCCTCGAGATCCGCACTGCTTTCGGCGAGGGTGCTTGTGATGCTTAATTCGGTGCTCATGCTTCTATTTCCTTGTTAGACGGTCCATTCTGTATCATACCGCGCCTGTCCGCTCGCAGTCAATGCGTGGCCGCGGGGCCGGCCGCGGGGCCTGACTTGGAACATGTACTTTATCTCGTTGCGTGCCGCAAGCGGGGCCCGACCTGGAATAGGTACTTTCGCAAGCGCGGGTCCTGGCTTGCGCTCTGCACCTCGTTTTCCCCTCGCCGAGCACGGTCAGGCCGGGGCGTACCGCGTCAGCCCGGGCACCCGGTCAATGAATTCCGGGGAAATGAATTCCGGGGACACGTACCATAATTCACTGTTTGTTTCGGTTGTTGACCGCCTTTCTGCGGCTTGAGCGCACCGCCAAGCATCTTATCGAATCGCGAGACCAATGTCTCGTCCCCCAGCCAAATCCAGCGAACCAGAAAAGCTGGAAAAGGGGTGTCAGGACGATTTTACAAATCGTTCTGCTCGTTTTCTGCTCCGCAGAACGCTACAACTCGCGATCAAGCTCCTGGAGAACTTCCCGGACCTTCGGCAGCTCGGCTTCTATTGCGTTCACAAACGGCGGGTTGTCACCGTGGACGTGGAACGTGTCTTCGAGCCGAAAGACAATTTTATCCGCGAGCAGACCAGCCGGGCGGGGCGCGTGGATGCCCGGAAATGGTCCGATGACTCTATATCGGACCAGCAGATCCCGCAGCGCTCGGCAACTTTTCCTTGAATCAGCCTCGTCCCCCGCTGAAGCGATGACGTTTTCTAACGCCGTTAGGATCTCGCGCCATAGCGCGATTTCGCCTGACTCGATCATGCTCTTGCCTCCACTATCGCCTGGTAAGTCACTGATTCTCTCATGCCATGCTACCGCAAGAATACGATGGTGACCAGCACGAAAAGCGGCAGCAGAATTACCGCGCTGTAAACGACGTACCCGAAGAAACTGGGCATCGCCACGCCCGACTTTTCGGCGATTGACTTGACCATGAAGTTCGGTCCGTTTCCGATGTAGGTCATCGCGCCCATGAAGCCCGAGCCAAGGCTTATCGCGGTCAAGAGCGACGCTTGGACCCCGGCCACGGCCGGTTGCCCTCCCAGCGAGCGCGCCGTTTCGAAAAAAACCGCGTAGGTCGGGGCATTGTCCAACACCGCCGAGAGGCTGCCGCTGGCCCAGAAGAAATGGGCCGGGGTCGTCAGCCCCAGCGCCGGCCCCGCAACGTCCACGATTTGCAGAGGAACCTGCATGCATAAGAAAATGCCGAGGAACAGCACGGCCACTTCCAGAATCGCGCCGTAGTTGAAATCGTTGTCGCGCCGCACTGCTTGCGCGCTCGACAGCGACACGACGACCAGTCCCAGTTGCACCGCTTCGCGGAGATAGACCCAAGGATTCCAGGCAGTTCCCGGCAAAGTCTTGTTCGGGTCCAGAAAGGCTGCCGAGAGAATCACGCCCAGCAAGAGAAGCGTGTTAGGCCACAGGCCGCGAAAACGCAGCGGACGAATCTCGGATTCTTCGCGCCGGATGTCGCGGGCCGATTCGTGCCGATAATAGGCGAAGTGGTCCCACAAATAGTAGATCGCCAGCAGCAATCCGTTCACCGTCAGCCAGGCCGGCCAGAGTTTGAGCGTCCACAAGAATGGGACGCCAAACAGATAGCCCAGAAACAAGGGCGGCCCCAGGGGCAACAGGCAGCCGCCGCAGTTGCCAACGATGAAGATGAACATGACGACGGTGTGCTTGACATGTTTTCGTTCGGCGTTGGTCTCCAGCAAGGGGCGGATCAAGAGCATCGAGGCGCCCGTCGTGCCGATCAGGTTGGCCAATACGGCGCCGGCCGCCAGGAAAAGCGTGTTAGTCAACGGATGGGCCGGCAAATCGCCGTCGATGCGGATCCCGCCGGTGATCGTATACAAGCTGAAAAGCAAGACGATGAACGGCAAGTACTCGTTAAGGATCGCGTTGGAAAGCACAGTACCGGTCAGATGCCAACTCGGACCGCCGCTGGCCGGCAGGGAGAGATATTCCACCGGCCAATGGCCGACGACGCCATGCCGATGAAAAAGCAAATAATAGGCCAAAGTCGCCATGCCCAAAACGCCGGCCACGTACAGCTTGTGCAAGTTGCTTTCCCACCAGTGCGACGCCCGAGGTATAAGCGGAAAAACGGCAATCGCCAGCAGGATCAGTGCGAAAGGCAGCGTCATCCACAACGGTGGGCACTCCAAGCCAGCTTCAGCAAGTAATGGTTCGGCTGCCTTCGCTTCCCGGCGGCCGTTCGGCGGCGCGGGCACCATGTCGGGCACCATGTACTCATGGTCGTGGTCGTGGTCGTGGTCGACGGCCACTTTTTGCAGGGCGGCAATCCTCGCAGTCGCCCGTTGCGGGCTGCCGGCAAACAAGGCCGCCACGTAACAAACCAGAGCGAAAATCAATCCGAGGATAACGCGATGGTTCGCGGTCGTACTTTCGTTCACTGTCGTTCCCTAAAGCCCTTGTCTTCAGCAGAGAGTAGTTTACGTCGGCCAGCTTCCGGCAACCAGCAGTGCCGGTAGTTGCAGTACGGCGAAGAGCCGGCAGGTCGAGCGAACGTAGCCGTGGATTGCCCCACGCGATCCATTTGTGACAGCTACTGCTGTCGCAATTTGCAAGGCGAGGCTTGCAGGTTGCAAGTTTTTAGCATGGATCTTGTCTGCACGGTTAGGCCGATGCCTCGACATAAACCATGCGTAACTCGGCTTCTCTTCAATATTTACATCCTTTCCGTTGCCCGCTTCGATATCCACGGCATGCCGCTTGCATCAAGCTTGTTGGAAACGGAGCAAAGGGGGCTGGTACCCCGGCCACTCCCACTCACCAAGGAGAGAAATCATGGTGTCGATGGCAATCCCCAGTCAAGTTGGCAGTCAAGTTTGCATGCGAGAATCAATCGAGCGGAAGCCATGGACCTCCGAAGCCTGGAACGATGTTTTTGGGTTCTTCGCCCAGTCGCTCGGATTCGTCTGCGCGGCCATATTTGTTTATTCCCTCGGCCCGGCCCTCGGCATGGCGCTGATTGCGGTCAGCCTCGCCGTCTGGTCGCTGCTCCGCAGTCAGATTGCCTCCGAAGAGGGAGAACAGCTTGAGGAAGACGGCGGGCACGCTGACAGCCTCAATTGGCCGTCACGTGGTGCTGATCCCGTCTGGATGGGAAGCAGCCGTTTTGGAACCTCGACGGCGCCGGCCATTCGTCCCGCTCAACGGCAAGGCGCCTAAGGGAGCTTGCCATAGCGACTCTTCATTGGGCTTGTTTATCTTGGAAAGGAAACGGCGATGGAACCTTTTGTCGTATTGGCGGTCTTCCTGGCTACGGTTGCGGCGACCTGCGGGGTCTTGCACGTCTGTAACCGGGCCTAGATTCCATACCTCTTCCGTTTCCGATAGAGCGTACTTGGGTTGATGCCCAGCTTCGTCGCTGCTTCCCCAATAGTCGCCGTGGAGGCCAGGATGTGACGGATGTGCTCGGCCTCCATCTGCTCCAGCGTGAGCGACTCGCCCGTCGCGCACGACTTGGCCGCGACGCCCGGGCCTGAATGGTTTGGGTTGCTGATTTGCGATGGCAGGTCGGTCAGTGCGACAACGGGGCTTGCCGCCAGAATGACTCCCCGCTCGATGGCGTTGCGTAGCTCGCGTATGTTTCCGGGCCACGTGTAGCGGACGAGGGCATCGCATACCGGTTGGGCAAACCCCGAGATCGATTTGCCCTCCTGCCGGGCGTAGAACCGCCACAGGTGTTCCGCCAAGGGCAGGATGTCGGCCGGCCGGTCTCGCAGCGGCGGCAGGGTCACTTCGATAACATTCAACTGATAGTAGAGGTCTTCGAGGAAGTGGCCGGCGGCTAGCTCGGTCTCCAGGTTGCGGTGCGTGGCCGCGAGGACACGAACGTTGCCGGCCTGCGTCTGCGATTCGCCCATCCGTTGGTAGCAGCGCTGCTGGAGCAGCCGCAAGAGCTTCGGCTGCAAAGCCGGCGGCAGGTCGCCGATTTCGTTGAGGAAAAGGGTGCCGCCTTCGGCGACGGCCACCTTTCCCATCGCATCCGGCATGGCACCCGTAAATCCCCCCTGCACGTGCCCGAAGAGTTCGCTCTCCAGGAGCTCGGCGGAAAGCCCCGCGCAGTGAACGGTGACTAGCGGATGGGCGGTGCGCGGGCTGCGGGCATGGATCGCCTGGGCCAGGACTTCCTTGCCGGTGCCGCTTTCGCCGCGGAGCAGGATGGTTGCCTCACTGGCCGCGGCCTTGAAGGCCACGTCCAGGGCCTCGCACATCCGCCGCTCGCTCGTTTGGAGCTCCACTTCGCATGCGACCGAGCGAGCCTGTTGGTCCAAGGCATCGACTGGGGAAAGGATTTGTGTACTATCGTCGGATTCGACGCCTCGGTGTCCGAGTACTTCTATCGACGTATCGTCAGTCACGAGCATATTCATGGTCGGTATTTGAACCTCCTGCGTCGTGCGTCTCTCATTTTGCGAGACTCATCTTGCAATTTGCCATGCCGCTGGGCCATAGCCGTCTCCCGAACATTTCGCATAACTCCCGTCCGTTTCGGGAGTTGTGAGTTTTCGCTCGATTACGGCATGCCGCATGCTAGAGCGTAGGAGCAGATACGGTGCCGTTGTACGCAGCTAGGCCATCAACGAGCACCTGAGAACACTGGGTCTGCGACACGTCCGCGAGTCACTTCAATGGGCGACTCGACCGGCTCCTTGGCATTGGTAAGCCGGAGTTGAGTTGCCACGTTCCCCTCGCTAAGGAGCAAGAGCTATGGAAGCTATGGATCTGACAATTTGGTTACCGGCCATGATGGCATTAGCACTGGCGGCATTCGCCTTGCTGTTCGCCTTCGTCTTCGCCTGTGACAAGGTATGAAAGGACTATGAAATGATTGCTTTGACCTGGCTAACCGCCGCAGTAACGCTGCTGCTTTTGGTTTACCTGTTTGCCGCCCTGGTGCGGCCGGAGTGGTTTTAAGAGGTTGTTTCACGAACCGCGGACGCGGCCTGGAAGGCACGCGCGGTCTTTGAAATCGACTCTAAACTGTTTCTCAACGCGAAAGGTGCTTGACGATGTTTCATTTTCACGTTTGGTTTCTTCCCCTGCTAATCTACGGCGTAACATTTGCCCTGGCGATCCCGATCGGCCTGTACATGGCCCGCGTGTTCGACGGTCGTCTTGGCACGCCGGGCTGGCTGCGGTGGATCGAATCGCGGCTGGACACCGGCGCAAAACTGGAAGCAGTATGCGCTGGCGTTCATGGTTTTCAACGCTTTGACGTTCGTCGTCGGGTTCGCAATCCTGACTCTGCAGCCCTATCTGCCGCTGAACCCGGACGGCAAGAAAATGCTCGCTCCGACCACGATCTTCAACACGGTCTGCTCGTTTTTGACGAATACCAATCTCCAGGACTACTCCGGCGAGGTCCACCTCTCCTACTTCAGCCAGATATTCTTCATCTGCTGGAAGCAGGCGATTTCGCCGATGATCGGCATGGCGGCGCTCTTGGCGGTCATTCGCGGCCTCCGCGGCGACAAGCACATGGGCAATTTCTACGTCGATCTGTGGCGGGGGACGGCCTACGTTTTCATCCCCCTCTGCCTCGTTGTCGGCGTGCTGCTCATCGCCAGCGGCATGCCTATGACGCTGGACGGAAATGCGACGGCGACCACGCTGGAACCGGGGGCGATGGGGACCGACAGTAACGGTCAGCCCCTAGTCCAACAGATTGCCCGAGGCCCCGTGGCCGCCATCGTGGCGGTCAAACAGTTTGGGACGAACGGCGGCGGCTTCTTCGGCGTCAATAGCGCCCATCCGTTTGAGAACCCCAGTGAGTTCAGTAACCTTCTTTCCTGCATCGGAATCTTCCTGCTGCCCGTGGCGACGCTGGTGATGTTCGGCAAAATGCTCAAGCGTTACCGGGACGCGGCCGTGATTTTCGGCGTGATGCTCGTGCTCTCCGTAGGGACTGTCGCCTGGGCGATTTGGTACGACGCACTCCAGCCGAACCCCGCCCTGACGGCCCATGCGGCGCGGACCTACTCCATGCCGGAGGCCACGACCGCCGATCAGAAGGCGTCGGGCGATTTGGCGATTCCCGCGGTCGTCGGCCTTCCCGTGGACCAGTCCTTGGGCAACCTGGAGGGCAAGGAGCTCCGCTTCGGGACCGTGGCGGGCGCTACGTGGGCGGCCTTGACGACGAACACCTCGAACGGGTCGGTCAACTGCATGCACGACAGCCTGAATCCGCTGGCCGGACTGGTCCCACTGACCGGCATGTGGCTCAACTGCATCTGGGGCGGCGTCGGCGTGGGGCTCATTAACCTCCTGGTTTACCTCATCATCGGCGTCTTTCTCGCCGGCCTGATGGTCGGCCGAACGCCCGAATACCTGGGCAAGAAGGTCGAGGCGCGGGAGATGAAACTGGCGGCCTTGGCCTTGTTGATCCATCCGTTGATGATCTTGGCTCCGGCGGGCCTCTTCGCGGCCACAGACTGGGGCATCAAGGCGGAGAGCAATCCGGGAGCCCACGGCTTTTCCCAAGTCCTTTACCAATTCACTTCCTCCTCGGCCAACAACGGCTCCGGCTTCGAAGGCCTGGGAGACACCTGGGGATTCAACAACCCGGACGACAACCCCTCGCCGCCGGCCCCCGAAAGCCGGCCGCTGGACATTGCCACGGGTTTCGTGATGCTCTTCAGCCGCTTCATCCCGATCATCGCTCCCATCGCTTTTGCAGGAAGCCTGGCCGCCAAGAAGCCGACGCCCGTTACCGTGGGGACATTGCGAACCGATTCGCTCACCTTCGGTTTCGTCCTGCTGGGCACGATCCTCCTCGTCGGCGCACTGCTCTTCCTGCCAGTGGCCGCGCTCGGACCGGTCGCGGAGCATTTTGGGCCGCTGCCCTTTGGAGGTTAGACGACGGATATGCAAACCATTACAAAACAAGATCGCGATATAAGGAACGAAAACATGTCCAGTACGCTTACGCGAGGAACCGCAGGCCATGATTGGCCCCACTCCCGAAGAACTCAAGCTCGGGCGGCGGCACAGTCGCAAGGCCGGCATCTTCGATCCCGAGTTGCTCAAGCCGGCCTTCCGGCAGTCGCTCATCATGCTCCGCCCGGACATCCAGTGGAAAAACCCGGTGATGTTCGTGGTCGAGGTGGGAACGGTGCTGACCATCATCTACACGATCGCCAAACTCTTGGGCTTTCAGAGCGCGGCGCCGATCGGCTATCTGCTGGCCCTGGATTTCTGGCTGGTGGCGACGTTGCTTTTCGCGAACTTCGCCTCCGCCATTGCCGAGGCCCGCGGCAAGGCCCAGGCCGATGCCTTGCGGAAGACGCGGCGGGCCACACCGGCCCGTCGCATCCGCACGGATCGGAACCACGGAACAAGTGGTTTCCACCGAACTCCGCGCGGGAGACACGGTGGAAGTGGTCGCGGGAGACGTGGTCCCCGGCGACGGCGAAATCGTCGAAGGCGTGGCTTCCATCGACGAATCGGCCATCACCGGCGAGTCGGCCCCCGTGATCCGCGAGGCCGGCGGGGACCGTTCGGGCGTCACGGGTGGCACGCGGGTCCTTTCGGACCGGATCGTCGTCGAGATCACCGCCAGCCCCGGCGGTTCCTTTCTCGACCGCATGATCGCCCTGGTGGAAGGGGCCATCCGCCAACGGACGCCCAATGAAATCGCCCTCTCCGTCGTCCTGGCCGTGTTCACGCTGATCTTCCTCATCGTGACCGCCACGCTCTGGCCGATCGCCTACAACGTCGAGTTGTACATGAAGGACTTTCTCGGGCAGCAGCGTATCTGAGCCTCGGCACCGACGTGCCGACCCTGGTGGCGCTGCTGGTCTGCCTGATTCCCACGACGATCGGCGCCCTGCTGGCGGCCATCGGCATCGCCGGCATGGACCGCGCCTTGCGGGCGAACATCATGGCCAAGAGCGGAAAAGCGGTGGAAGTGGCGGGCGACGTCGATACGCTGCTCCTGGACAAGACGGGAACGATCACCATCGGCAACCGCCGGGCGACGCAGTTCGTGCCCTTCGACGGCTTCACGGCGGCGGAAGTCGGACGCCTGGCGGCCCAGGCCTCGGCCGCCGACCAAACGCCCGAGGGCAAGAGCATCGTGGAACTGTTCCATCAGGCCGGCGGCGGGCACCAGGTACCTGGTCGTGCGCCGTCGCCGGACAGAACGTACGGAAAACCGGGCACCGTACCATGGTCGACGATGCCCCGGTTCCGGCCGGATCGCGGTTCGTGCCTTTCTCGGCCCAAACGCGGATGAGCGGCATCGACTTGCCGGACGGTCAGCAGATTCGCAAAGGGGCGCCGGACGCAATCCTCCGCCATGTCAAGCAGCGGAAGGGAACCGCGCCGGCCTACCGCAGATGCGACCGTCGCCCAAGTGGCGTCGAAAGGGGCCACGCCGCTGCTGGTCAGCGAGGGCAGCCGGATCGCCGGGATGGTGGTCCTGGAAGACATCCTCAAGCCCGGCATCGCCGAGCGCTTCGAGCGCCTGCGGCGGATGGGCCTGCGGACCGTGATGGTTACGGGCGACAATCCCTTGACGGCCGCGGCGATCGCCGAGCAGGCGGGCGTAGACGACTTCATCGCCGAAGCGACCCCCGAAGCCAAGCTCGCCTACATCCGCAAGGAGCAGGCCGCGGGCAAGCTGGTGGCGATGATGGGCGACGGCACCAACGATGCCCCCGCCCTGGCCCAGGCCGACGTGGGCGTGGCCATGAACTCCGGCACCCAGGCCGCCAAGGAGGCGGGCAACATGGTGGACCTCGATAGCGATCCCACCAAGTTGATCGAGGTCGTCGAGATCGGCAAGCAACTGCTGATGACCCGCGGGGCCCTGACGACGTTTTCCATCGCCAACGACGTGGCCAAGTATTTTGCCATCATCCCGGCGCTGTTTGCCGCGACGCTCCCCTGGTTGAAGCCGCTGGACATCATGGGTCTGCATTCCGCCACCTCGGCGATCCTCTCGGCGGTGATCTTCAACGCGATCATTATTCCGCTGCTTGATCCCCATTGCCCTGAAAGGCGTCAGGTATCGCCCCGTGGGGGCCGACGCCCTGCTCCGCCGCAATGCTGCTGATTTGGGGCCTGGGCGGCGTGATCGCGCCGTTTCATCGGCATCAAGCTGATCGACATGATCCTGGTTGCCCTGCATTTGGTCTACTTACGACATAGGAGTCAAAACATGAGTTCTCATTTGCGTGCAAATCTTTGGTTGCTGGTTCTCACCGTGTTGCTGTGCTCGGTGCTGTATCCACTGGTCTTGTTGGGCATCGGGCAGACGCTGTTCCACGACAAGGCCCAGGGAAGCCTGCTGACCGATGCGCAAGGCAAACCGGTCGGCTCGCGGCTCATTGCTCAGCCGTTCACGGCCGACGAGTATTTCCAACCGCGGCCTTCGGCGGCGTCCTACAACGCGGCCGCCTCCGGCGCCTCCAACTGGGCCGGCAACAATTACCTGCTGCGCGACCGCGTGGCACGCCAGCTTGGTCCCATCGTGAAATACCATAGCGGCCCCAAGAAGGGCCAGCCGGTCGCTGCCGACGTCGAAAGCTGGTTCCAGAAGGACCAATTCGGCGGGAAACCGGGGATCGTGGCCCAATGGGCGTCGCTGCATTCGGGCGTCGCCGGGCCCTGGCTCCACGATTGGGTCAAGGCCGATAAGCTGAACGCCGCCTACGTGGCCGCCTGGGAAGCAAAACACCCGGACGATGTCGCCAAATGGAAGAACGACAACAATAGTCCCGATCCCAAGCCGGAGGACCTGGCCGCAGGCATAGCCGGCGGGTTCTTCACCGACTTCTCGAAAGACCATCCGGGTACGTTTCCGGGCGTCGCAGAGTTTGAGAAGGATGGCAAGACGGCGAAGACCATCGGCCCGGTCAAGGAAGGCAGCGACATTCAATCGCTGTTCTTCGATATGTGGCTGCAAGAGCATGCCGACGTGGACCTGGAACGCGTCCCTGCCGACATGGTGATGACCTCCGGCTCTGGTCTCGACCCGGACATCACCCTGAGCAATGCCCTGTGGCAACTGGACAATCGCGTCGCCGCCGCCTGGGCGAAGAAGACCGGAGGCAGCGACGAGAAAAAGCTGCACGACCAGATCGAGCAGTTATTGCGCGACAAGAGCCATGCGCCGCTGGGCGGCCTGGTGGGCGTGCCGCTGGTGAACGTGTTGGAGGTCAATCTGGCCCTCAAGGACCGCTACGCAAAGGCGGAAGCCGGCGGCAAGTAACGGTTCTTCCGATTTTAGGTGCAGCCGTATGGTGGGCCGAGTGAAACGAGTCCTGCCCGCCAACCGGGGTTCAAAATACATTTAGGTGGGACTCGTTTCACTCGGCCCACCCTACAGTTTCCCGCGTTCTTAGTTAGAACCGGAAGAGCCCAAGTAACGCGGCTACCACCAACAAAAGTTGGGCATGCTGCGCAAAAATTGCACAGTCGTGGGAGCGATCGCCCCGTCGCCGTCTACCGCCATTTCTTGGCGGAATACTCTATACTCCCTTCAAACGCCTGTCAAGCAAGCCTTTCCGCCAATTGCCTCTCGCCTGCCGCGCAGGCACGCAACCGAAAATGCTGTTCGGCATACGCTTTGCGTTGCAACGTAGGAGTGACATCTCGATGTAGAAAGGCGTTTTTACCCCAGCGAGGGGTAAATCCCGCGAGAAGCCATTATGTCTCTGCCGGTTCTTCATGTCCCGCCCAAAAGCGCAAACAGCGCTGATCCGGTCTCGCATCCGACTTCCTCAACCACTGCTAGAATGGTCCGGCAAGCGCCGCAATTGCATCAGAAAGGTTGGATGCGTGATCTTCGCTCTCGATTACGACAGGTGGGACTGATTCTGCTGCCAGTCTTCGCCGTCCCGATCGCGCTGACTTGTTGGGCGTTTGCGGCGGGGAAGCTGCCCTGGATGACTCCGGGCACCGTGTACCCATGGTCGTCGGAGAAAGTGGGACCGCCGGCTAAACAAGCGTTGGACGTCAAACTGGTGGCAGGCAAGCCGAACAGCCTCCTTGTGCCGGAAGCGGTCCAGAAGTCGCTAGGCATTCTTCAAGGCAGTGCCCTTCAAATCGCGGTCGCCGAGGAGCCGACCCGCAAGCAGCCGCTGGTGATGCCCGGCTCGACGGCCCTCGATCCGGCACGCTTGATTCGCGTCCGCGTCCGCTTTGCGCCGGCCGAAGTGGTGGAGATGGGCAAGATCGACGACCCCCACGCTCGGGCACCATGTACCCATGGTCGGGGGATTGTTCCGCCCTTGCGCCGCGACTTGCAGGCCGGCGACCCGGTAAAGAAGGGAGACCTGCTGGCGGTGCTCTATAGCGTTGACCTGGGAAACAAGAAGAACGACCTTTTCGACGCCCTCTCGCAGTTGCGGCTCGACGAAGAGGTGCTCAAGCGGGCCGAGGCCTACCAAGGGGCCGTGCCGGAGGTTTTCCTGCTCAATGCCCAGCGCAACGTGCAAGCCGACATCAACGCCGTCAGCCGGGCCGAGAACACGCTCAAGACCTGGGCGATCCCCGAGCAGGAAATTCAGGCCGTGCGCGATGAAGTGAAGAACTATACCAACGATAAAGACCGCCGCGCCAAACAAAAGGACCGACTGAAACATTGGGCCCGCGTGGAATTGAAGGCCCCCGAGGATGGGTTCATCATCGAGCAGAACGTGGCCCTGCACGAAACCGTCGTCGACAACACGACCAACCTGATTCAGATCGCCAGGGTCGATTCGCTGATCGTGTTGGCCGCCGTGCCCGAGGACGACTTGCCGGCCCTGCAGGATTTGAAGAACCGGACGCAAAACCATATCACCTGGTCCGTGCCGCACGGTCGGAAGCAAACCGATTGAAGGTTATGTCGACGACATTTCCTATCTGATCGACCCCAACCAGCACACCGCCGTCGTTCGCGGCCACATTCCCAATCCGGACGGGTTGCTGCGGGCAGGGCAGTTCGTCACCGCCACCGTGGAACTGCTGCCTCCGAAGAATGTCGTGGAAGTGCCGATGAGCGCCTTGGTGGAAGACGGCAAGGACTCGATCGTTTTCGTGCAGCCCGATGCGAAAGAGCCGATTTACACGATGCGCCGCGTGCAAGTGACCAGCCGCTTCGAGCATACGGCGTATGTGCGGAGCGAGCCGTTGAGCAAAGACGAGGCGCGGGCACCAGGTGCCCCTGGTCGGCGGCAGACGAAGGGGTAGCATCCCTGCCTGCGGAGCCCTTGCGCGAGGGGGAGCGAGTTCTCACCACCGGAGCACTGGAGCTCAAGACCGCGTTGGAGAACATGCGTTCCCATGATTCGTAAGCTCATTCAATGGTCGTTGGACAATGTGCTGATAGTTCTCCTGCTGGCAGTGCTCCTGGCCGGTAGTGGGATCTACTCGTTCAAACACATCAATGTCGAGGCCTACCCGGACCCGGCCCCGCCGACCGTGGAGGTCGTCGCGCAGTTCCCGGGTGCTTCCGCCGAGGAGGTGGAACGCCAGGTCACCATTCCCTTGGAAGTGACCCTGGCCGGAATGCCGGGGCTGCACGCCATGAACACCAAGACGGTGTTCGGCCTGAGCGACATCAAGATGCTCTTCGACTACAGCACCGAATACAAGGATGCGCGTCAAGAGGTGATCAATCGGCTGCAATCGACGCAGCCGTTGCCGCCGGGCGTGACGCCCCAGATCTCACCGGAGTCGCCCACGGGAGAGATTTATCGTTACTGGCTGCGGGCCCCCAAAGACGCCGCCGGCCGCAACATCTACACCCTCAACGATCTCAAGGCCTTGCAGGACTGGGTGCTGGAGCGGGAGTTCCGCACCGTTCCGCGCGTGGTGGACATTACCAGTTGGGGCGGGACGATTCGTCGTTACGAGGTCCAGCCCGATCCCGACCGCATGCGGCGTTACGGGGTCACCTTGGCCCAATTGCAGAACGTGCTCACCAACAGCAATGCCACGGTGGGCGGCGATTATGTCGACCAGGGCGACGTGGCCCTGACCGTCCGCAGCGTGGGCCTGTTCGGCGGCGGGGAAGACCCGGTGCGCAAGGTACTGGGGATGACCGATCCAGTCCGCGCCGCCGCCATCCTTCGCGCCGAGGAGGAACGCCGCATTCGCGATATCCGCGCCCTGGTCATCACCGCGGTCAACAACCAACCGGTGCGCGTCGAAGACGTGGTCGAGGGTGGGCGGCTGGCTGAGGGTAAGCGCGGCGGGCGAGAAGGGAGTCGTCGTCCGCAACCAGACCCGCTTGGGGAAGATGGCCCACTATAAGGTGGATGACGAATACAAGTCCCAGTTTCAGTCCGACCATTCACTGACCCTTGCCCAGCGCCGGCCACGACGATCCCGACCAGGTGGGCTGCATCGTTTTGCTGCGCAAGGGAGAGGATACCCTGCCTTGCCTGAAGGATATCGAAGCCAAGGTCGAGGAGCTCAACGATCCCGCCTCCGGGCAGATGCTGCCGGGCGTGGAAATCGTGCCCTACTACGACCGCAGGGAGTTGACCAGCATCACGACCGACACCGTGGTCGAGAACCTGCTGGTGGGCATCGGCCTGGTGGTCGTGATCCTCTTGATGTTCCTGAGCAACGTGAAAACCGCGTTGATCGTTGTGCTCAACATTCCCTTGGCGCTGTTGTTCGCCTTTTCCATGCTCTACTTTCGCGGCAAGTCGGCAAACCTGCTTTCGATCGGCGCGGTGGACTTCGGCATCATCGTCGATTCCTCGGTGATCATCGCCGAGAACATCTACCGCCATCTGGCCACCGAGTCGGCCCCCGATCTGCCACTGAAAACCCGTATTTTCCGCGCGGCCAGCGAAATCGACCATGCCTTGCTGTTTTCCACGCTGATCATGGTCTGCGCATTCATTCCGCTGTTCACGATGGAGGGGCCGGCGGGGGCCTTGTTCGGCCCCATGGCCCAGACCTACGCCTCGGCATTGGGCGGGGCCCTGGTCCTGGCGGTGACGCTGACGCCCGTCTTGTGCCTCTTGTGTTTCAAGAATCTCAAGCCGACTCCCGACAATTTTCTGGTTCGCCTCATCAAGACGAGTTACCTGCGACAACTCGATCGCTGCTTGAAGCACCGTTGGCTTACCGTGCTGTTCTTCGGGGTGCTGATCGCGCGGCACGGCCTGCCTGCTGCCGCTACCTGGGAGGCGAGTTCATGCCGCAATTGGAGGAGGGCAACCTCTGGATTCGGGACACGGCCCCGCTGAACATCAGCCTCAAGGAGCAGGCCAGGATCTCTCAAGAAGGCCGCGCGATCATGGCCTCTTACCCCGAGGTCGTGGATGTCGTCAACCAGATCGGCCGGACCGACGACGCGACCGACACCGACGGCTACTACAATTCCGAGTTCTTCGTGCCCCTGCGGCCGCAAAAACAATGGCCGGCCGTCGTCGAGCAAGAGGGCTGGCGGCGCTGGCTCTTCGGGGCCAAGCGGCCGCGCACCAAGGAGGAACTGGTCGCGGACATGGATGCCGAGTTGGAGCAGAAGATCCCCGGCGTTACCTGGAATTTCTCGCAGAACATCCGCGACAACGTGATGGAATCGCTCTCCGGCATCAAGGGCGACAACTCGTTGAAGATCGTCGGTCCCGACTTGAACAAACTGCAGGACCTCGCCGCGCAGGCCAAGAACATCATGCAGGGCATTTCCGGGCTCGAGGACGTGGGAGTCTTCAACGTCCTGGGGCAATCGCACCTGGCGTTCCGCGTCGATCCGATCAAGTGCCAGCGGTGGGGCGTGCAGGTGGCCGACGTGAACAACGTGGTGGGCAGCGCCCTGGGCGGCAAGGCCATGACCGAAATGATCGAAGGGGAGAAGTTCTTCGACGTTTCCATTCGCTGGCCGGAAAAGAGGCGGGCCAGCGAAACGTCGATCCTCGACATTCCCATCGACGTGGGCAACAACCAGGTGGTCCAACCGCAGGGGCCCGGGTTCACGCCATCGGCAAGTGGGAGCAGCCAGGCCCCTCCCGCGGTCGCCGGCAGCCTGGCCGCCACCGCGAATCCGCTCAGCAAAACGCCGTGGTTGCGTTTGCGGGACGTGGTGAGTCCCGAGGGCGAGGATGGCGCCGCGGACCCCAACGGCAAGTTCGAGAGGCCCGGCGCGGCGGTGATCTACCGCGAACAGCAAAAACGCCTGATCGCCGTGAAGTTCAGCGTCCGCGGCCGCGACCTGGCCAGCGCCGTCGCCGAGGCACAGGAAAAGACCAAGCACTTGTTCAAGGCCCCTTATCACCCCGTGTGGTCGGGCGAATTCGAGGAAATGGAGGTTACCATGGGGCGGCTGATGTGGATGGTTCCCTTGTCGCTGGGCCTGATTTTCATCCTCCTGTACCTGGCCTTGCGGTCATGGCTGGATGCCGTGGTCGTACTCGGCAACGTCGTGGCGGCGTCTATGGGGGGCGTTTGGGCCTTGTGTCTGACCGGCACGAACTTCAGCATTTCAGCCGCCGTCGGCTTCATTTCGCTCTTCGGCGTCTCCGTCATGGACGGCCTGTTGTTGATCTCGTACTTCAACGCGCTTCGCGCGCGGGGAGAACCCCTGGAGCGGGCGATCATCGAGGGGGCCGCCAAGCGCGTGCGCCCGGTGATGATGACCGACCTGACGGCCTTGTGCGGATTGTTGCCGGCGGCCCTTTCCACGCAGATCGGTTCGGAAACCCAGCGACCGCTGGCGATCGTCGTGGTCGGCGGGATGGCCACGATGTTGCTGCTCACCAGGTATCTGGCTCCGGTGCTCTACAGCTTCTACGGCCATCGAGAACCACCGGCCGGTTCCGGCAGCATGGCGCATTGATCGGCATTGAAGCCCGACGCGCAAGCGAGAAGTCCGCTTTCCGCGCCTTTTGGCGCACATTCCTCGCTTGCGCGTCGGGCTTCAATGCCGCGAAACGCCACTGCGGCCTCATCCGCCATTCCAGGCCACGATCACGGGCGTACCGATGGAAACTCCCGTACGTTCGGCGGCGTTATCGCCGACGACCGCCAATTCCAGGCGGCCGGACGATCCGATCAGGGCCGCGAGCATCCCCGGGGCGTGCCGCCCGTATGTCTCATGGATGCCGAAGGTTTCATAAATGCCGCAGGCAATGCAAGCCCGACTGTCGGTGGGCTGGCCCGCCAGGTCGCTATGCAAGATGTTCGTGATCAGGTTGCCGAACGAATCGATCGACATGACCTCGCCGCAGACCTTCGTTTTGCCGTCGGGCTGATCGAGTTGCACTGCGACCGGGCCAAGCTGCCGGGGGTCGAGCCCCAGGCTCAAGCGGACGGCGACTGGGGCCATGATGTCGCGTCCCAGGAACTTGCTCGACACCTTCGGCAGCCAGAACTCCTGCTCGGTCAGCCGCAAGACCATCGAGGGCCGCGTGCGGCCATCAATCGCCCCAGCAGCCCGTTGTCCGGCGCAATGTATTGCTGAGCGCCGATGCGGGCGTACAGGATCGGCCGCGCGGCGCCCACACCTATGTCGATCACGGCCACGTGGATGGTGTCGGCGGGGAACCAGGGCGTGGCGTCTTCCAGCACCTGGGCCCCGTGGGTGATATCCAGGAGCGGGACGACGTGAGAGATATCGACGATCGTCGCCGCCGGGTCAATCGAGAAAATGACGCCTTTCATGGCCGCCGCATACGGGCTGCCGGCACCGAAGTCGGTGGTCAGGGTGATGATGGGCATGAATTGTCCGTGGCCCTCGTTTTCGGCTGGTGGACCGGAACCAACTATCAGTCTACGCCGCAATTGCCGGGTTACAAGTCGCCGCGCGAGAATTTTCTGACAGCGGCGGCCTGGCAGATGATTTTCTTGTATAATTTCTTCAAGGAAGCGAATCGATCGAGAAACCGCCATGCCCACGCCATTTTTTGAGGATCGCCCGAAGGGTGCCAACAGCACCGCTCCGGCCTCCCATCCGACTGCTCCGGCCGCTGCCAAATCGGTCCGGCAAGCTGCGCAGTTTCGCAACGTGGGCTTGGTGGGTGTCCCACGGCGATTAGGAAACACCTGGAAGATTTTGCTACCGCTCTTGCTAATCCTGTTCGCCTTGGTTTGGGCATATAGCACGGGGAAGCTGCCGTGGATCAAAGCGAAGGCGGCGAAAGACAACGCGACGGCAAAAGAAGTGACGGGCGTCGAGCTGGTAAAGGATAAACCGAATAGCCTCCTCGTGCCGGAAGAGGTACGGAAGTCGCTAGGCATTCGCAAGGGCAACGCCGAACAAATCGCGGTCGCCCAACAACCGACCCGCAAGCTGTCGCTGGTGATGCCCGGCTCGACGGCCCTCGATCCGGCCCGCTTGATTCGCGTCCGCGTCCGCTTCGCGCCGGCCGAAGTGGTGGAAATGGGCAAGATCGACGACCCTCACGCCTCGCCGGGAATCATTCCGCCCCCGCGCCGCGACTTGCAGGCCGGCGACCCGGTGAAGAGGGGAGACCTGCTGGCGGTGCTCTATAGCGTTGACCTGGGCAACAAGAAGAACGACCTGTTCGATGCCCTCTCGCAGTTGCGGCTCGACGAAGAGGTGCTCAAGCGGGCCGAGGTCCACTCCGCCGCCGTGCCGGAGGTTTTCCTGCTCAATGCCAAACGCAACGTGCAAGCCGACATCAACGCCGTCAGCCGGGCCGAGAACACGCTCAAGACCTGGGAGATCTCCGAGGAGGAAATTCAAGCCGTGCGTGACGAGGTGAAGAACATTGCCAGCGAGGTGGACCGGCGCAACAAGGGAAAAGAGCGATTGAAGCAGTGGGCCCGCGTGGAATTGAGGGCCCCGGTCGACGGGTTCATCATCGAGCAGAACGTGGCCCTGCACGAAACCGTCGTCGACAACACGACCAGCCTGTTCCAGATCGCCAAGGTCGATCCGCTCGTTGTGCTATCTTCCGTGCCCGAGGACGACTTGCCGTCCCTGCAGGACTTGAAGGACCAAACGCAGAACCATATCACCTGGTCCGTGCGCACGGTCGGCGCCAAGCCGATTGAAGGTTATGTCGACGATATCGGCTATCTGATCGACCCCAACCAGCACACCGCCGTGGTTCGCGGCCACATTCCCAATCCGGACGGGTTGCTGCGGGCAGGACAGTTCGTCACTGCGACCGTGGAACTGTTGCCTCCCAAGAATGTCGTGGAAGTGCCGATCGGCGCCCTGGTGGAAGACGGCAAAGACTCGATCGTTTTCGTACAGACCGATCCGAAAGAACCCATCTATACGATGCGCCGGGTCGAAGTGACGAACCGCTTCGACCGCACGGCTTACGTCCGCAGCGTTCCCCTCGCCAACGAAAAGGCGCGAGCGGCGGGAGAAGGTGGGGAAGCACCCTTGCCTGTGGAGCCGCTCCGTGAGGGGGAGCGGGTCCTCACTGCCGGAGCGCTGGAACTCAAAGCCGCGCTGGAGAACAAGCTTTCGGAGAACGCCAAGCCCGAAGAGTCAAAGACGCTCTGACGGGCCAACGGTTTCTTCCCTGTGCAACGATTGCACAGCAAGGTCATTCCAGGCAGGCGGTGCGCCTTTTTCCGAAGTAGGCTGGCGCTGACAGCCGAAACAATCATTAGGGTTTGCGCCACCGATTCCTTTTACGAAGGTAACTTGGGCAACCCTGGATGACTTTGCCGAAAATACGGTGCGCTGGAAAAAAGGGTAAGCCGCTTTCGCGGTCAAAGGGCTTCCTGGCATGACACGCTACAAGTTTCTCGCGATTACGGCGATTCTGCTTTTGACCGGGTGTGCCTACAACACCCGATCTCGAGTCGATCAATCGGTAGGCGAGCTGACCTCGCATCCCTACGATCAACAGCCTCCGGCGCCGGCCATACCCGGGCCCGCCATACCTCAACCCGGGCCCACCGTACCTCAACCTCAGCCCGCGGCATCCGCTCCGCACGAGGGCGCCAACGTAATGCCCCGCGCAGGGATGGACGTGCGGACCGTAGCTTATCTGCAGGGTGAGCCGGGGATCAACCTCTTGGTGGTTGACCAGCAACCGGTGGACCAACAGCCAGCCACCCTGCCGCCAGCCAACCATCAGCCGACGGAGCGGCATATTGACCTCAACATCCCCCCGGAAATTCCCGGTTCGGAAGCCCGGCGAATCGAACTTTCCAAGGACCCCGCAACCAAGCAGCGTGAAATCGAGCGGTTGTATCCCCCCTTGCCGCCGCTGGTCGCCGAGCCGATTCCCCTGGCGGGGCCCGGCAGCAAGCCTTTCACGTTGTCCGACTTCCAGCACATCGCCGCCGTCAACAGCCCGCAGCTCAAGCAAGCTGCCGCCGACGTGGAAGCAGCCCGCGGCAACATGCTGCAGGCCAACGCCTATCCCAATCCGACGGTCAGCTACTCATTTGCGCCGTCCAGCGATGGCACCACGCCGTCTACCGACGGAGTGGGCATCGACCAGACGATCAAGACCGCCGGAAAGCTGCGCTTGGCAACCGCCTCGGCCGAGATGGCCCTGCACAGCGCCGAATTGGCCTTGAAGAGGGCCCGCAGCGATCTCTCCACCCAGGTCCGCAATGCCTACTTCGCCGTGCTCGTGGCCAAGGAGACGGTGCGCGTGGATCGGGCTTTGGCCCACTTCACCGATGAGGTCTATCGGCTCCAGGAACGCTTGCTGGCAGGCGGCTTCGCCGCCCCCTACGAACCGGCGACGCTGCGGGCGCAGGCTTTCACCGCGCGGCTGGCGTACGTGCAGTCGATCCAGACCTATTACTATTCCTGGAAGCAACTCGTGGCGACCGCCAACGTACGGCAACTGCCGCTGTCGGAAGTCGCCGGCCGCGTCGATTCGGCCATCCCTTACTACGATTATGACGCCATTCTGGCCTACGTCCTCCGCAACCACACCGACGTGCTGACGGCCCGGTGCGGGATTGAGGCGGCCCGCTACAACTTGAAGTTGGCGCAAGTCACGCCCATTCCCGACGTTGGCTTCAACATGGCGGTGGCCAGGGATTACAGCGTCGCCCCGCACGCGACGTGCCCGACCTTGACGCTCGGCATACCCGTGCCCGTTTGGGACCGCAACAAGGGAGCGATCATGGCCGCCGAGGGCGCCCTGATCCGGGCCAGCGAGGAGCCGCACCGCGTGGAGATGAACCTCACGAATAGGTTGGCCGCCGCGTACATGGGCTACAAGACCAATTTGGAGGCCCTGGAGTATTATCGCCGCTACATCCTGCCCGATCAGGTGCGGGCTTATCGCGGGGCCTACGATCGCCGTCAGATCGACCCCAATGCGGCGTTCGGCGACGTGGTCAGCGCCCAGCAAACGCTGGCCGCCGACGTGACGACCTACCTGCAGACCCTGGGGCAGGTGTGGACCTCGGTAACGGCCGTAGCGGACCTCATTCAGACGGACGACTTGTTCGAATATGCCCGGCCCCAAGCGGTGCCGGCGTTGCCCGATCTGGATCAGTTGCCGCCGTACCCCTGTTGTCATCCGTGTGCCTCACCGCCCGGCATGGGAGTAGTCGCAACCGTCGGCGCCGGTGGCATGCCGGGCACCGTGTCGGGCACCATGTACTCATGGTCGTGGTCGGCGGCGGAGATTCTCCCGGCGCCTAAACCCGTCCAGCCGACAATTCCAGATGCTCCGGCAGCCTCGGCCGGCAGTCAGGGAAAGTGAGGAAACCAGACCATGATCCGTTCGTGCAAAATAGCCCGCCTACGCCGTGTGGCCTGTTCATCAGGAAGGGCAAGGGAGCCATCATGGTCCGATTGACACGTCTGTTGATAGTGTTGGCCGCTTCCAGCGGAGCGATTTGCCTGCCGGCGATTGGGCAAGAGCCGCAGGCCGTGAGCGGTCAAGCGGCCCAAGGCATGGCCGGTTCGACGGAGCCCGATCCTTTGCCCGGCCTGCCCCGCCCGCCGGACCAGCCGAAGACGCTGTTCCAGGCGGCGGGCACCATGTACCCATGGTCGGCGGCCCAAGGGTATGGGTGCTGTGACTTGGAGTGCCCCTACCTCGAGAAAGACCCGCTCTTGGACACCGACTGCCTGCCGCATCCCGGCTGGCTGTTCGACGTGGAAATAGATATCCTCGGCGGCGCACGTCGTCAACCAGGTGGGCAACAGTACGCCGCCCGTCAACGGCGTGGCGAATGTGCCTATGGGAACTCTCGATTGGGCGGTCGCGCCCGTTTCGAAGCGGGCTATCGCTTACCGTCGGGGTTTGGGGAAATCGACGTAAGCTATCGCTTTCTGCTGACGGACGGGGCAGGCACCTCGCCAGCCGGGGCAACAGCCAGTCCCGACACGGCCGCCACATTGGAAAGTCACCTCGATATGAATATCGGAGACGTGGACTATGGCAGCGTCGAGACATCGCTGGGGCCAAACTGGCTCATGAAATGGCGGATCGGCCTGCGGACGGCGGACTTGCTCTTCACTTCGCGGGCCGACGAGCCAGTGGTTGCGGTGCCGCCCGGCGGATTCTTCCAGCGCAGCGAGTCCAACAACTTCCGGGGCATCGGCCCGCACGCCGCAGTGGAACTCAAGAGCCGGCGCAACGCCTCGGGCCTGGAACTGGTTGGCAAGATGGACAGTGGGATACTGTTTGGCCAGACCCATCAAAAATTCGTCCAGGTGCCCCTAGCCGGCCCCAGCACCGAGATCGACTTCGTCAATGATCAGCAGTCGCCGATGGTTAGCGGCTTTCTGGGGCTCGACTGGCGGCCCGAATGGCGGCCTAACCTGGATATTCTTGTGGCAACGACCGTGGAATACTGGTGGGACGTGGGCCTGATGAGCAGTTATCCGGCGGTCTACAATAGTCCTGCGGCCGGTGAAGTGGGGGCCTACGGTGTAGTGCTGCGATTGGATTACAACTACTGAGACGAAACAAAACGCCTCCGAAGGCCAGGAGCCGTCGGAGGCGTTGGGGAAGAAAGGACGGAAGGGCCGGACTACTTGCCCCAGTCCTTCAGGGTCTTCAGTGCGCGGACCTTGACCTTGGTCGAGGCCGGCTTGGCGGCAATGTCGCGGAACTCGCCCGGCTTGAAGGGGTTGGGAACATTCTTCTGCGCCGGCTTGGCGGGGACCTTCTTCTTCTCGATCTTCACCAGCCCGGGGATGGTGATGGCGCCAGGGCCCTTGTTGCTCAGGCTTTTCTGGATTTCGGCGGCCAGCGCCTCCAGGACGGCGGTAACGCTCTTTCTTGGCCAGCTCCGTCGCGGCAGCGATATTGGCCGTCAGCTCAGTCTTGGTGAGGGGTTTCTTGGCGGCAGCAGCAGCTTTTGCCATGGTTCGTTCTTCTCCTTAGGGTTGACAGGAAACTACCGGTGGTTCGTCACATGCAAGGCAAGCCGGATCCGACGCGTGAGGGTGGCGTCGCGTCACGAGGGACGACGACTTTGCCGCTGCGCTTGGAGCCCAGGTTTGACCGCATGCCAACGCAATGTTTGATAACTTAAATCGGTTAGCGAAACTTTGCAACCCAGGAAAAGGCTGAATTCCGCGGGCAAAACTCCATTTTCTTGCTCCGGGCCTCGATTTTCTCGTATTTTTCCGCTTTTTAGGCCCCGCAAGGCCCGGAAATCAGCAGATTTTAGCGTCCCCGCTCGCGAACCTAGCCTGGATGAACCTCAGTATTCATTGCGCTATCAACCAGTTCTATCGCACGCCGTCGGGCGGCCGGACCCCACGAAAAACAGTGCTCGTTGCCGTCACGAAGAAAGTGCAGGACAAGCTCCGCAGGCGGCCGTTTCAAAATCCGCTCGACCGCCAGACCATAGACGAGCATTTGCATTACATAGCTCTCCACCGTACTGGCCAAAGTCTCGGGCGAAACCCGATTCGTTTTGTAGTCCAACAGGCGCCAGTCGCCCGACCTGTCCTGGTAAAGACAATCGATGAAGCCTTGGATGAAGGGAGCATTTGGGTCATGGTTGCCGGGAGGCCAGGCCAAGAGGAACTCGATTTCCGCATGAACGCAGGAAGCTGCCCGCAGCGATGCCCAGCGGGCCGAGGCCGCCAACCGCGCAATCAAATCGATGGGCACATCGAGCTGCTCGCTCGAATCGGGCAGGTGAAGCCAGGCATGTTTCCGCACCAGGGCCTCGATGGCCGGGCGGGAGTCGTCGCTTCCGCTTATGAGGTCTGCGAGGACTGCGTGGACCAGTGTTCCCAAACCTAGGGGATCCAAGGCCGGCGCGGCCGAAGCAGATTCGTCGTCCGCCAAATTGGGTCCAGGGGTCTCCCGCGGGAAATCCCGCGGATGCATCGTGCCGCGGAGTCGTGAAAAAGAGTAATGTTTTCGCGCCGCCAGATCGACGGGCACCGGCGGAAGAAGTTCGGGAACCTGGCCCTTGCCGGCGGACGCAAGTTTGCGGGCTTTGTCAATCGTCTTCTGCAAGTCGTGTCGCGTCGCGCGGCCGGTCGGCTTTTGCTCCAGGGGGGGTTCCACGCGGATGACCTTGGCCAGGACCCGCGTGGGATTGTCCGCAACACTGTAGGGAACGCCACGGAGGGCGTTCCCTACAGGCGGCGCAAGAGCCGCCCCGGTTTCCAGATCAAACTGTCGCCGTAACAGTTCCAGCCACGGGCCGCGGGGCCGGTCGAGATCCTCCAATCCGCTGGACAAGATCAAGTAGTCGGCGGCCCGAGTCGTGGCGACATAAAGCAGGCGGCCCAACTCGGCCATTTCCTCGTCGAGTTCGGCCTGAACGAACAACTCGTAACCGCTGGTGCAGGCGCGGGCACCATGTAACCATGGTCGGCGAACCATCGGACCAAGCTGCGGCGTAAAGGCCACTGCGCCCGTTGGACCGCGCCGCGGCCGATCGACGTCGACCACGACGACGATTGGAAACTCCAATCCCTTCGATTGGTGAATCGACATCAGGCGGACGGCGTTGATCGACTCGGGCTGCGTCGCGGCCAGCGGTTCGTCGGGCTGCCGGGCCACGAATTGGGCCAACTGCGTGATGAAATCGGCAAGCGTGAAAATGCCCGCGGCGTCGAATTGCCTGGCCTGTTCGATGAGCTTGTGCAAGTTGGCCAGTTTTCGTTCGCCCAGGAACTCCGCCAGAAGCAAAGCGTCGTAGCCTGTCATTTCCAGGGCCTTGTGCAGCAACTGGGCGATGGGCATGCGGTCTTTCATGGCCCGCAGTTCGCCCAGCGTCTCGACCGCGAAGCACACGCTGGTTAGTTCCTCGGGAGAAAGGTAGCAGGCACACTCCGTGTGCCGTCCGCCAGAAGCCTCCGACTTCTGAAGACCTGCGGTTGGAGCCGCAGGGCGGACGGCACACGGAGTGTGCCTGCTACTTTGGAGCACACTCCAGAAACCGCCGGAAAGCCCACCCTCATGTTTGGAAAGCCGGTACAGTGTTTCATCCAAAAGCCCGAACATTGGACTGCGGAGGATCCCGGCCAGGGCCACTTCATCACACGGACTGGCCACCGTGCGCAAGAGGTTCACGATGTCGTAGATTTCCTGCTGGGCATAGAAGGCGTGGCCGCCGACGAGGTAATAGTCGATGTCGTAGCGCCGCAGGGCCTCTTCGTAATACTCGACGTTCGTCAGGGCGCGGAACAGGAGGGTGATGTCGCCCGGACGGACCGCGCAGGGCTGGTTCACCGCTCGCGGCGGCCTTGTCGTCCCACACGAGTTTCTCGCCCGTATCGAGCATGCCGCGGAGCCGCCGCGCGATCCACTCGGCCTCGCGGCGGCGGTTTCGCTCGGCAGGCGGGCCGTCTTGTAGGGTGGGCTTTGGCCCGCCTGCATTGGATGCCTCGGATGCTTCCGACGGCTGCGGAGGCGGGCTAAAGCCCACCCTACTCTCCGGCTCGATGGCCCACAGGAACTCGACCGCCGGAGTCGGCCCGAGCTGCCGGCGATGGGCAACGAGCGGTTCGTACTCGGGGCCCATTTCGCTGGAGAAGAGGGCGTTGACGAACTCGATCACGGCAGGCTGGCTGCGAAAGTTCAGCGTCAGCGGCAAGCGGCCGGCCGTGGGAATTTCATCGCGGAGGCAGCGGAAGACATGCGGATCGGCCCCGCGGAAGCGATAGATCGACTGCTTGTAGTCGCCCACGAAGAAGAGCTTGCCATCGCCCACGCGGCCGTCGCACAGGGCCCGCACGAGTTCGACCTGCAACGGATCCGTGTCCTGGAATTCATCGACCAGGAGCAGCCGGGTCTGCGCGGCCAGACGCTTCCGCAACTCCTCGCGGGCCTCGCCCGTAAGCACCTCGCGGGCGCGGATCAGCAAGTCGTCGAAATCCAATGCCGCCAATTCGCTCTTTCGCTGCTGAAAGGCATCGGCCAGGCCGTGCGTGACCGCCAGGAGGCTGAGCGCCGCCTCGGCGGCGGGCAAGGCTGCCGCCGCATCGAAGGCCGCCTGATCGGCGACCTTGCCGATCATCGCCCGCAGTTCTTCCGCCGCGTTGCGGAAGGCGTCGTAAATCTCTTCGCTGGACCAGGCCTTCTTGCCGCCGCCTCCTTGCACGCGGGCCGCCTCGCGAATTTCAGCCAACGCCGCGGCAGGGTCAGCAGCGTCGGGCAGTTGCGGCAGCTTGTCCAGGAGCAACTCACAACGCTCGCGCATGACCGCATTGGACGGCGTTTCCTGGCCAAGGATTTTCAATATCTCTACGGCTCCCCGCGACTTGCTCACTTTGGCCAGCACCCGCGGCAACGTATCGTTGCGCCAAAAATCTTCCCAGCGGGCCAGAAGTTCTCCGGGCGTTTGGCTGCGCCAATATGCCCAATCGATCTGCTGCCGTTCGGCCAACAGGCGGCCGACCATCTCGCGGAGCCCGGCCAGCCCATACTTCACAACCAGGTCGATCACCGCTTCATCGCGGGCGGCCAGGCGCTCGCGAAGTTGTTCGTCAACCAGCTCATAGAGCACGGTCTGCGTGGCCGTGGCATCGAGCACCTGGAAATGCGGATCGAGCCGGGCCTCGACGGCATGCGACCGCAGGAGCGTGCCGCAGAACGAGTGGATCGTGGCGATCCGGGCCGAGTCCAATTCGCGGACGGTGCGGAGCCAGTAATCGACGTGTTCTTCCGCAGCATCGAGCAGCCGCCGCGTGCAGGCCGCTCGGATTCGCTGGCGCATTTCGCGGGCAGCCCGTTCCGTGAAGGTGATGGCCGTCAACTGGTCCAACCGCAGGGGACCGCCGGGCCGGGCCGGATCCAAACAGGAGAGGAACCGCTCGGTCAGCACGAAGGTCTTGCCGCAGCCCGCCCCGGCCGCCAGCGCGACCGAGACGTTGCAGGCGGTGATGGCTTTCACTTGCTGATCGGTAAGCTGAGTCATGGAGATTGGACCTGCAAATCAATCAAAAGAAACCACGAAATACACGAAATACACGAAAAAAAGAAAGACATTGAATACGGACTCGCAATCAGGATCGAATATGGAACCAGCATCGAACACGAAGGCTTCCTAATGATGTCAATTTCTTCTTCTTTCGTGTGTTTCGTGTATTTCGTGGTTTCTTATATTTTTGTGTAAGTCCGCTGCAGCGTCACTTTTTTGCTCGTGGGGTCTAAATTACGATGCGTTCGTACTCGACTTTAGGATAGTGGCCAAAATTGACGAGCAAGCCGAGGCGATAGCCAGTGGCCTTGAGATAATTGTGAACTTGCGCAATGTTTGTCGGCCAGTTCCTTGACTGCTTTAATCTCCATGACGATCTTGCCGAAGAGGATAAAATCAGGCGTGTACTTTCGTTTCAATCGCCTTCCATTATAACGCAAGCGTAATGCTGCTTGAGCGATAAATGGCAGTCCTTGAATTGCCAATTCCAGCTCCAAGCATTCTTGATAGACGGGCTCAACGAAACCGCAGCCCATCTCTTTGTAAACCTCAAAGCAGCGCCGATAATCTGGAAGCTCTCGTCTTTATAAACGATCTCCATGTCGTCCCCTTTCGTGTGTTTCGTGTATTTCGTGGTTTCCGTATTGTTGTGTCACGGAGCCGGTGGACGCCACGTCTTCTCCAAGGATCGAATCTGGTTGATGCGGCAGACGGTATTATAAGGGCAACGGCCGGTGCATTCCGTGTCGTCGCTCCAGACGGGGAACTGGCCTTGACGCATGCCCTTGACGAGCCCGATCACGGTATCGGCCATGATGCCGCGGATCGATTCCCAGGTTTCGCTCGGGGTCAAGTAGTCCTCGACCAGCTCGTACATCCGCAGGGCCTGTCGCGGCTTGAAGCCGTCGCCGCTGATGTACCAGTACCCGGCCTGCCAGGGCACGGCGTCGCGATCGTTGACAATCAGTTCGCTGGCGGCCAAGGCATAGAGCGGAAGCTGCAGCGCGGTGCCGCGCTGGCAGGCCTCGAGACTGAATCGCGCGGAACCGCCCGTCTTGTAATCGAGAATGTTGAAAATCGCCTGGCCGCGGACCTCGCCCAGGTCGATGCGGTCGATGCGGCCCGCCAGGCGGACCACCTGGTCATGGCTCGCCAGCTCGAACGGTTCGGCAGTCGACGGCGGGCCGTCGCCTTCCCGCAGGGGCCGGCCGAAGGAGACTTCGAACATCGCCGGCCGCGGCGGCCGATCGCAGTTCTTCCATTGGGCATCGTACTTCTCGTGCTGTTCGCGGTAGCCCTGGAGCCACTCCAACAGGATGCGGCGGTCGATCTCGCGCATGGCATCGGCCAAACTGTCGCGGCCCGGTTGGAAAAGGGTCTCCGCAATGGCCTCGACCAGCAGCCGTTCATAGTCCGTCGGGGCCAGCGCGGCCGGCGACTCCGGCCCACCGCCGGCCTGGTTCACGCGACGGTGAAACTCCGCCAGCAACTCGTGGGCCATCTGTCCCCGCTGCATATAGTCGACTTCCAATTCGACCTCTTCCAGCGGCTGGACGTTCAGCACCTTTTCCAGGAAGAACCGGTAAGGACAATAGGCATAGCGTTCCAGTTCCGTGGCGCTGAAGATCCGGCCGGGCGGAAAATCGGCCTGCAGCAACTTGGCCGCCGCTTCGCCCAGCATGCCTTCGGCGGCGACGAAACGATCGCGATTCTGCCGTGCCAGTGAGAACTCCAGGACGCGGAGGAGGTCACCGTAGGGTGGGACAAGGTCGCCAGGGGTTGGTGGGCCTTCGCAAACCGGGTCAACCGGCGACCGACGGCCCACCGATTGGCCGGTTCGCTTGTCCCACCCTACGAACCCGGCCAGCAGCTCCGCCTTGCCCTGCACGGCGGCGGCCACCGCGCGGATGCGGAAGGCGTCGATCGAGCACACATCGTCCTCGCTCGGCACCGGACTGAGATCGATCTGCTCGAAGCGCACGATCGGCGTCGTCCCGCAGGCCTGCTCGACTTCCTTCAAGAAGGGGCTGGGAGTCAACGGCTCGCCCGATTCATCGATGGATGGATAACTCAGGTAAAGCCGTCGCGTGGCCGAGGTGATCGTTTCGTAGAAGAGCAGCATCTCGTCGGTCTGTCGATCACTGCGGCTGGGCAGCGGCAAGCCGGCCTCGATCAACCACTGATGCTCGGCCTGGCTGTAAACGCCGTCTTCACGCTCGGCCGCAGGAAACGACTTCTCGCTCAGCCCGGCCAGAAACAGGTAGGGAACCCGCAGATGCCGCGCGCTGGCCGCCGAAAGCACGCGGACCCGGCCCGATTCATCGTTGGCGACGCCCAGCGTCTGGTTGCCGAGGATATCCAGCAGGGCCTCGCGGGCCTGTTTGCGGTCCAATCGCGGCGCGTCTTGAGCGAGCCAAGCGGCCAATTGTCGGCTTTCCCGTAATGACTCGTGCAGTTGCTTCCAAGCCGCCTGGTCCGCAAAGTAGCAGGCAGACTCCGTGTGCCTGCTACTTTGGCGGAGGATGCCGACGTGCTCGGCGAGTTCCGTCCAAGCCAGCCCGTAGGCCGCTAGCGTGTCGAAACGGGGAAGGCGGTCCAGGGCATCGGCCAGGCCGCGTAGAAGCGAGTGTACGATGGCGGCCTCTCTTGCGTCACGATTGTAGGGAACGCCCTCCGTGGCGTTCAGTGAAGGCGACGAATCCCGTCCATTTGGAACGCCACGGAGGGCGTTCCCTACAGGTTTGTCACCAGACCGCGCAAGGTCATCCAGCAGCCGTTGGCGGCCGCGAGGGATTTGCAGGCCGCGGATCGTGCGCTCGGCCAAGCCGGCCAGGCCGTCGTTCCAGTCGGCCCAATCCGGGTTAAAGTAATTGTTCCCCAAGATCCCCAGCAGCTTGTGCATCGGCCAGTCGTCGGCATCCAATTCCAAGAGCCGCAACAGCATCACGATCGCCGGCGAAGAGTTGAGCGATCGACCGCACTCCAGGTAGAAAGGGATCTCCAGCCGCTGGAAGACCTCGCTGACCAAATCCGCGAACGGTTGCGGGTTGCGAAAGACAACCGCAATCTGCCCGGGCTTTACGGGCGAGACGAATCTCCCCTCTCCCGTACTCGGGAGAGGGGCAGGGGGTGAGGGCTTGCCATCGCCTTCGAGCAATAGCCGCTTGATGCGGCGGCCGATCAACTCGATCTCGCCGATCTGCCGGCCGCCGGCCAGGATTTCCAATCCGGCCGTATCGGCGGCGGGCGTCATCGTGCGGGGATTCGAAAAGACCGACCGCTCCAGGTGGGCCATCGCCGGCCAAACCGGTCCTGTCAGCCGCGCAATCGCTTCCACACGCAGGTTCGCGTGTCGCTTGCGCAATTCCGCGAGCGTTTTCTGCGGCTTCTGGAAAAGGTCCTGACGACCATCCTCCCCTTCCATTGTCAGCGAGATCCACATCTCCCCTGCCTGGGCCGCCAAGTCCTGGAGGATATCGTGTTCCGTCCGCGTGAAGTCGTTGAACCCGTCGGTCACGATCAATTGGTAGCGAATCGGCCACCGGTGGAGCAAATCGCGGGCTGACCAGAAGCAACCCTCGGCATCATATAGGTCGTGATCCAGGAGCCGTTGCTGATAGGCCCGGTAAATGCCCAGTAGTTCGCGGTCCTTTTCGGAAACCCCGCGTTGTTGGCAGGCCTCGGCAAACTGGTCGGGCCAGATCTCCAGCCGCTTCATCTGCCGGATAAAATCACACAGCAGATCGAGCAAGCCGCCGGTAGAGGCGATGGGACCGAAGTGCTCCAGCCGGCCGTGGCGTGCTTCCTCCTCGACGACTTGCCGAACGAGATCGCGTTTGAGCGGGCTGCTCAGCGGCCACATTGAAGCCCGACGCGGGCACCGTGTACTCATGGTCGGCGAGAAATCGGCATTCTCCGCTGGGAGGCGGCACAATTCTTGCTTGCGCGTCGGGCATCAATAGAACCGTTTCTGCGAAGCGCTGAAAGGTGCTGATCCCTGGAGCAAAGCAGGCATCGAGATTCCCCCCTAACAGGCGAGAACGAATTTCGGCCGCGGCACGGGATGTCGGTGCCAGCCAGAGCAAACTCCCCGGCGGAGCGGTCGACAAAACCGTGCGATACCGCTCGAGCAAGCGGTCGGTCTTCCCGCAGTTCGCAGGTCCAGTTAGTACCGCAACAAGTGGGGGCACGTTACACCGCCAAGGAAACAAGGTAGCAGGCACACTCCGTGTGCCGTCCGCCCAAAGCACTCGGCTTCTGAATACAACCTGTGGCTGGGGCCACAAGGCGGACGGCACACGGAGTATGCCTGCTACCTTGGGGAAAAACTACATTCTGGGGCGGTTTTGTCGAACCGTCAAGGCCGTAGGGTGGGACCAGATCGCGTAGCGAGCGCAGGCCCACCATAGCGTATTTTCTAGCCGAACGTGGTGGGCCTGCGCTCGCCGACCCACTGCGCGGGTACCCCGGATCTGGTCCCACCCTACGGTCTCCGAGCGCGTCCAGATCGGCCTCAAATGAAAATCGTGAAATCTATTTGACAAGCACCCTGGAAATCGTATACAATCACGGGCAGAGGATGGGAAGGGGCTTCTCGTCCGAATCACATTGACTTTCGCGGGATTCTTCTTCCCAAACGACCGATATGGTCGAAGTAGCAAAGGTGTCTGACTGATCTTTTCATTTTTCGGGATTCGCTCGTTGCGGCGATGGTCGCCGCACGGTTTTTTTCATCTATCTCTTATTCCAGGGAGGTGACTTATGGTCACAACACGTTCCAGGCGAGGTTTCACCCTCGTCGAGTTGCTGGTGGTGATTGCCATCATCGGCATGTTGGTTGGTCTGCTTCTGCCCGCGATCAACTCGGCCCGCGAGGCAGGACGGAGGGCGTCGTGCCAGAACAAGGTGCATCAGATCGGCCTGGCCTTCCAGAACTTTGCCAGTACCTTCAACAACGCCTATCCGCCCGCGGCCCAGGCAATCAACCCCAACGCGTCCTCGTCGTCGTCGACCACGACCACTTACAAGATCGGGGGCTATAGCTTCCTGGTCAGGCTTTTGTCGTTCATGGACAGCGACGCGATGTACAAGCAGTTGCCGCAGTCCCTCGGCACCAGCGGCACCGTTCTCACGCCCGCGAATGCCACTACGAACCAGCAACAGGCGCTGGCCAGCGCCATCAGCACCGTAATGAATTCGTATCTGTGCCCCAGTTACAACGGCACGGACTACAACCAGGGCATCGGCAGCCCCAACGCCACGACTGCCGCCACGGCGCAACAGGCCATCACCAACTACAAGGCGATGGGCGCTTCCTGCAAGCAGAGTCTGCAGATGGCAGCCGGCGGAACGACGCTGCCCTCGCAGCTTTATGGAACCCTGACCGTCCATCCGGACGGCGCGATCTACCCCAGCACGACCAATATCTCCTCGGCCCAATTCCTCGACGGACTGTCGCATACCATTTTCTTCTGCGAGACCATGGACAATACGGCCAGTTCCTGGATGCTCGGTTCGGAGTGCGTCTTGACCGGTCTGCCGGGCCAGGGCGCCAAGGGTTGCACGGTCAATTCCGTGCCGACGGGCGGAGCGCCGATCGCGCCGTACAACTATTTCGTGCAAACGGGCTATACGCCCGGGGTGTGGGGTGATGCCTCGGCGCCACCGCCGCCGGCATGATGACCTTCCTGATGTATGATTGCAGCCCGCAGGGGGCGCAGGCCGGCATGTACGGCGAGGACGGTGATCCGGGGAGCGCTTGGACCACGACGGACCAAGGATCGAACTATCCGTTGTATGGTCCGTCGTCGGCGAACCCGGCGGTGGTCATTGTCGGCTTTGGCGACGCCTCGACGCAGGCCCTCAACAAGCGGACCGATGCCAGCAACTTCTTCTTCTTGATCACCAAGAACAACAGCGATCCGTTCTACATGCCGTAGTGGATTGTTGTTGAGTACAACGGAATTTATTCCGTTGCTTGGCATGCACATAGCTGCCGCCACCTTGGCGAAGGGGGCGGCAGCTTTTTTTGAATCACCCCAACCAGGAATTAACGTCTTTTCAGGCAGTGGGCTCGGCCGGAATCCGCTTGATTGCCAGCGCGAGCATGATCCAGGCCCAACCGCTGAAGAGCATCTCCAGCCCGACGAGCAGGCCGATCACCCACACGGCAGCAAAGGGCAAGTGCCGAAAAATGACCAGCCCGGCGAGGAACGTGACGCAGCCGTTCAAGAGCGTCCAGCCCCACTGCGGGAAGCGAAGCACCATGGCCGCCAAAATGCGGAAGATGCCCATCACCATGAAGGTCACGGCGACGTAGACGGTAATCAGAAGGATCGAGACCCCCGGCTTGTCCTCGACGACGACGCCGGCTGCCACGTACAGCAGACCCACCAAGACTTGGATCAGAAAACCGCTCCACTTGCCCGCCCAGAACGAACCCACAAGCGTGGCCACGCCGGCCACCAGGAGTACGATCGACAACGCGCGGATCGCGACCAGGGAAGCAACGAACGGGAAGCCCACCGCCAGTGTGCCGCAAACCAACAAGAGAACTCCCAGCGCTAAGAACCAACACCAGTACGAGCGGACGTGGTGCAGTTCGTGGTGGACGACTCCCGCGGCGGCGGTTGGTACGATAACTTGCTTGGTTTCTCCAGAACTCATGGCTTCGACTCCTTGTTAGGGAAGAATGGGGAAAAACGATAATTGAAAACACGATCAGTCGTTGGCAGCGGTTTGGCCGTCCGCCGGCTGTTTGATGCGCACGAGGAGGTCTTGTTCGGTGCGGTCGGCGCCGAAGTGGACCAGGGCCGTCGATTCGTCTTGCGTGAGGTTGGCGAGGCCTGTTTCCACGACCAGCCCCTGGCCGGCGGCAACCTTCCAGGCGACCCGCTGCGAGTGCTTGTCGACCGCGCCGCTGACCGGCAGATTGGTCTGGGTAACCTGGTCGAAATAGTTGCCGCGGATCGTGCCGCTGCGATCGACGGCCAACTGGAAGACCATGTCGGGCGTTTTTTTGCCGTTGGCCATCAGCCCGAAGACCCCCAGCGGAAGCCATTGTGCATCGGGGGCGGCGGCCACCGTGGCGGCAGGGGAAGAAGCGAGGTTCACGGCCTCCTGGTAATATTGCTCGGCGGTGCCGGCCGCCTGGCTGCCGTAGTAGACCTCGCCGTCCTGGTAGACGATCGAATTGCCGTAGTTGTAGCTGTACGGTTCGGCATTGGCATAGCCCAGCCACGCCCCCACCGATGCCCAGTTTGCCGTCGTCCAGGCAGCCGCGGTCCAATCGGCGACGGCGTAGCCCGCGGGCGTCCAGGCCCAGGGATGGATCGTACACCAGCCCGGCGAGTAAAGATGGTTGCCGTAGCACCAGTCCCGGCCGGCTAGGGCCTGGGAGTGGTAATAGGTGGGCGACCAGGGGTGCGTGCCGTAGGTCGCGTAGCCACGGCCGGCGACGACTCCATTGGGTCCCGCGGCAATGCCCCGGCTGGCGGTGGTTCCATGGGCATAGACATTGCCCTCGGGCCCGCGGACGACCGTCCCGCTGGCATAGCGTCCGCCGGCTGCTGCGCCGTAAGGACCGACTGCGGCCCCTTGAACGCCGGCTGCGCCGTGGGCGACGGTTGTGCCGCCGGGTCGCTGATAGACGTGGCCCTCGGCCCCGGCGGCCGCATGGAAACCGCCGTCAGTGGGAAGGCCGAGGAAACTGTCCAATTGGCCGCGGTTTACGGAACCGCCGGCATGGTATCCGCCGGCGTCGAAACGGTCAGTGTGAAAGCCACTGCCGCCAAAGCTGTCGGCATGAAAGCCACCGCCTTCAAAACTACTCGCATGGAAGCTGCCGCCACTGGAGCCGCCGCCAAAGCTGTCGGCATGAAAGCCACCGCCTTGAAAACCGCCCGCATGGAACCCGCCGCCGCCAAAGCCACGGCCGCCAAAGCTGCCGCCGTGAAAACCACCGCCACCAAAGCCGCCGAATCCGCGGCCAAGACTATTGGCTGGCATCAATATGATTCCCAACATGAGGACAAACGCTGCCGTAATGAATTTGTTCATGAAAATCACCTCTTATTTCTTCTCCGAAATGCGATCGACCACGACCTCCGGCATATCGGGCAAGGGCGCCCCGCCCACGCTCCGCGCAACCGATCGCCAGCCGAGCACGTTGTCTTCGCCCGGGATGCGAATCAGCAGGTCGCGCGACGCGGTTGGCCTGCCGTCGGGCAACACGCCGGACGATTCGATCCGCCAGCCGTCGGGCCTGGCGGTCCACAGTCCCGTGCCATATCCGCCGGAGGCATCGAACGACCAGGAACGGATCTGCCCGGCCTTGGGGTCCCAGCCGATGATCTGTCTGCCCGACGAAACGGCGATGCCGTCTTGACGGATGGCGTACTCGCGTTCCAGGAAGCTCTTGTTGGCGATCCAGCGGATCGTGGTCTGGACCGCCTTGCCGTCGCGCTCGGCCTTCCAGGTCCCCACGAGCCAACCCAGGCCTTCGATGCGGGCGAAGTTCGAAGGAATCTCGATTTTCGCTTCGCGGACGCTGGCCATGAGCCACTTGCCGTCCTGTTTGATGTGGAACACCGTGTAGCGGCTGGCCTGCGGTGGGCCGGCATCTTGCGTCTCGACGCGGGCAATGCCGTCTTCGACGGCGGTCGTGGGCGTGGGAAACTCGATCGACTTCACGGCCACTTCCATCCGCGCGTCCGGATGCTGCTTGAAAAGCTGGGCATATTGGGCTTCGATGGCCGGGCGGCCTTTGTAGATCGTGCCGCTGTCGTCGGCCGCGCTGCCGTCGGCGGTCCACAGGGCCGCCACGGCGCGGGCGTCGCCGCAATTGAAGGCCTGGACAAAAGCCACCGCCGTAGCGCGAATCTCAGCTTCCGCCGCTGCCGGCTTGACCGGCGGCGGCAGGGCTTTTCCTTGAGCGGAGAGCGCCCCTGGCGGCACCGGCGGGATTTTTCCTTCGTCGCATACGGGTATTGACGGCGCCGGCGGGGCCTTTTCCTGAGTGAACATCGGTTTTGGCGGCGCCGGCATTTTTTCCTCGGCGGAAACGGTCCTGGGCCCCGGGAAAGCGACCGCCGCCACAAGGACGATCGCTGCGCTCGACAAGATCCAGCGCAGGTCTGATTCGAAAGGTCATAGGATGCTCCTCGACAGTTGGTGATAAGAACGCTTAATTGCTGGCGCCGTGGCTGGCCGCCTCCGCCTGTTGCATGCGTTTGCCCATCTCCGCTTTGATTGCGTCCAGATTGAAGCTCGCACCCCGCTGCATCGGCGGGTAATCGAGGAAGGTCTGGATTTCCTTGCCCATCACCTGCTGGACGAATACAAAGCGCCAGAACTGATACTTGAACCAATCGAAGTACTGCTGTGACCCGTCTTTCGTTCCATTGTTCGGCCAGCCCATGCGCTCGAACGGATCGAGACGCAGGTTGGTGATGTAGGGCACGTCCGGATGGGTCTTGTCACCGAGCCAGCCATGGGGCTGGTCGATGAAGCGGAACTTGTAGTCGTCAATGCGCACTGCGCCGACCGTGCTTTCGCCGAGGTAGAAGATTTCGTGCCGCGTGGACGGGCCTTTGCCGGTGATCATGGCCATCTGGTTGTAGCCGTCCAGATGGTTCTTGTAGGTCCGGTCGCCGATCTTCACGCCCTTGAGCAGGTCGTTCGGTGATGTCCGGGTTGCCGGCGGCGGCGAGGAAGGTCGGGAACCAGTCCAGGCCGGACATGAGGCCGTTCTGCACCGTGTCCGCCGGGACGTGGCCGGGCCAGCGGAGGATGCAGGGCACGCGGAAGCCGCCTTCCATGACCGTCCCCTTGCACTGCGCGAAGGGCGTCGTTCCGCCGTCGGGCCAGGTAAACGGTTCCGTGCCGTTGTCGGTGGTGAAGACGACGATGGTATTGTCGTCCTCGCCCATGTCCTTGAGCTTCTGCAGCACCAGACCGACGTCGTCGTCGAGCTGGGCCATGCCGGCTTCCTGTTCCGACCAGCCATTCTCCGAGTTGCGCAGGGCCTCGATATTTCGGCGAGAGGTGCGTGACGATGTGCATCCGCGTCGGGTTGAGCCAGACGAAGAACGGCTTGCCGTCCTTCTTGGCCTTGTCGATGAAATTGATCGCCAGGTCGCGGATCTCGTCGTCCACAGTCTCCATCCGCTTGGGATAGAGCTTGCCGGCGTCCTCGATCTTCTGCTTGCCGATCTTGCCCCAGCGCGGCATCTCGGTCGGGTCGTCCGTGTCGGTCGCCCAGCTATGGACCATGTTCCGCGGGCCGACCACGTTCAAGAGATTCTGCGGGTAGTTGGGATGCGCCGGGTCTTCCATGGCGTCCAAGTGATACAGGTAGCCGAAGAATTCGTCGAAGCCATGTACGGTGGGCAGGTACTCGTTACGGTCGCCCAGGTGGTTCTTGCCGAACTGGCCGGTGGCGTAGCCCTGCGCTTTGAGCGCGGTGGCAATCGTGCAGGCTTCCGCCGGTATGCCGATCTTGGCGCCTGCCTGGCCGACCGTGGTCATGCCGGTGCGGATGGGCAACTCGCCGGTGATGAAGTTCGCGCGGCCCGCCGTGCAGCTTGCCTCGGCGTAATAGTCGGTGAACAGCATACCTTCTTTGGCAAGCTTGTCGAGGTGTGGCGTCCGCCCGGCCATCATGCCGCGATGGTAGGCACCGATGTTCCACATGCCAATATCATCGCCCATGATGAAGAGGATGTTGGGCTTCTTGCCGCTGGCGGCGGGCTCGGTCACCGGGGCCGGCTCGTCGGTCTTGGCAATCAGCTTGGGCGACGGCGCGGTGGCGGCGGCCGCCGGACTGGCAGTCTGTTCAGTCTTGCTGGAGTTGGAACTGGACTTGGCGTCACCGCTGCCCGATTTGGCGAACTGCGACGAACAGGCGATGATGCCGCCAATCGCTGAAAGGGCTAGACACGCGGCCACCGTAGTCTTGAGTCTTAGCATGAGATGGTCCTTGCCTTGAAGAGAATTCGTTTTCGTGAACAATGCACAACTTGGGTCCACCCTCCTTATGGACACGACAAGTGCTGTTCGGATCGTAACCAGCCCCAATTCTACGTGGGAACCGCCCCAAGGCAAGCAAATCGGAAGGAATACATCGTTCGATGATCGGGTTCGATTCTACAACCCCGAGGTTGGCATCCCGATGGCCGGTGGCGAAATCCGAGCAAGACTGCGCTGCGCATCCTCCAACTCAGGCTGCAATTCGGGCTTCAGTTCCGGGGCAAGTTGGATCGCCCACTTCAGATAGACAATAGCCGCTTGCCACCTCTCTTTTGCGAGGGTCAAGAGCCCACGATCATGCCAGTTCTTGGCCATCAGACAACACGTCAACCCGCAGAGGCGGCATGTTTGAGCGTTGCCCTTGTCCAAATCGAGGGCCGTGTTCAGATCACGAACAGCCTCTGGGAACTCACCGTGCTTTGCACAAGCAAATCCCCGTTCTCCGTATGCCTTGGCCCGTAGCGAGTTAAGTCGTTCGACGTGGCTCTTATCGAAAGGGGACGCTTTCTCCAAGGCGGCAATGGCTTTCTCCAATTTGGCGATCGCCTCGCCCCAACGCTGCGCGGCAAGGCAAATGTTCGCTTGGCTTTCGTAGATTTCGGCGTATACGGACGATGCTGGACCCTCCAATTCCGGATCGAGATTCACGGCCTTGCCGAGGTCGGCCAAAGCAAGGTCCAGACTATTCGCCTCGTATTGAGCCCTAGCGCGATCGAAGTAGGCCAGGGCATAATCGGGCTTCAAGCCAATCGCTTTCGTCGTTTCCGATATGGCACGGTAGTAATTGCCCATCTTCCTATAGGCTTGGCCCCGCAGACAGTAAGCCAGGGAGAAATCCGGGGCCAAGTAGATCGCGCGATCGAAGTCCGGAATGGCCGAAACCGGGTCGTTCATCTCTAGGAATGAGCGGCCGCGTCCACACCACACCGATGCGTCGTCGCACTTGGCGTCGATCTCAAGGATATGCGTGAACTCGGCAAGGGCGACGCCAAACTGTCGCTGCTTCAACGCATCAAACGCTTTCAGTTTAAGTTGCGGCAGCGTCGACTCGGGTAGGATCGGCAGGGTCCCGTTGATCGGCATGGCGGCCGAGCGCCGGGTGCCGCCATTGATTGCGCGGCCGGTTTTCTCTTGGTAGGCCACGTAGAGCTTGTCGTAATTCGAATCCAGTCGCCGTGCTTCGCCGAAGGCAATCTCTGCCTCCAGCCGCTTGCCGTCCCCGGTGAGGTTGACGCCCCAGTTGAAATATGCTCGCGCCAAATCGGCTTTGCCCTGCGGCGTCAACGTCTTGTCGGATTGAATGGCCTCAACGACGTACTCGACAGTCCGATCGCGCTGTTGGCTGGGCAAAGGCGGCAGCGACGGCCCGGAAGTGCGGGGAGCATCGTCACGTTCCGCGTTCAGTCGAATGGCCGATTGAGCGTCCTCGACGGCGTCAGCGTATTTTCCTGCCAGGAGGTTGGCCCGAGCGCGCAGGCAATAGGCTTCGCGCGAATCGGGGGCAAGGCTAATCGTCTTGGTCAGGTCATCGCTCGCCAGTTCAACACGGCCTTTTTCCAGATACGCTGCCGCTCGGCCGCTATAGGCGGCGGCATATTCCCGATCAAGAAACAGGGCCTTGCTAAAATCCCTGACGGCATCATCCGCCTTACCCTGTCGTTGGCAGGCGGCAGCCCGGCTGAAGTAAGCCAGGGTATTCCGAGGATTTTTCTCGATGGCCGCGCCGAAGGTGTCAATGGCGCCCTTCAGGTCGCCGTCGGCCATGAGTTTGCATCCCTCGGCATATTCCTTGTCGCCGGGAAACTCCGGCGGTTGGGCGCCACAGCCCAGACAAGCTGCTAGTCCAAGCAAGCAACCGATCCGAATCCAATTCGACGAACGACGATCATACGTAGACGCAACCATGACGTTCCCCCCTGCTGAGAAAAGAAGGTTACGTAATTAAGATTAGTGGAGAACGTAAATTTTTCAATCCCATCGAATAGGTGGCTTCTGATACCACCAAGGGGCTTGCGGGGGATTACTACCCTCCCACTCCGGCCAGCGACCGAACGGTAGAAAGACCTGCCAGGGCGAGAACCAGGAGGGCGTAGGTTATCGCGGCCTTCCAGTTGCCTTGTGGCTGCGACTTGTCGCCCACGGCGCGGCCGACACAAACCAGGCCGAGTAGAACCAGCAGGCCATCGAACGCGAGATACGCAGCCGCGACGACAGCGGCCAGAGCGAGAAACTGGCCTTTCAATCCCCCGAGGACTGCGTTCACACCTTTCCGGTGCGGCCGATGCCCCGGCGGCGGGCCGTTTCCGAAAACATGCTCTCGTGACGACTGATAGAAGATTGGATTTCCGACCGTGATCGCGGTCAGTCTAAACCGGGAGGAACCGGTGTGTCAAGTGGGAGCAGGAGGGGGGCGGGCGGCCATGGCCGCCCGCTCCCCTCCTGCTCCCACGCCCTCTGCGGGAAGTTCCTCTGGTCACATTAGTTGAATGGCAATCCCACTCGGAGTATAATTCAGACAATAATTCGTAACAGTCGACCCAGGAAGGAGGGGAGGAAAGCCTCATGTCCACCACCATCACGGGCGTCGTGGCCAACGGCGTCGTCGTTCCCAACTCACCGTTGCCGGACGGGACGCGAGTTGAGATTCAGGTGCATCCAACTTCACAGGAGGTGCTGCCAGTCGCATTGGCTCGCTGCACGCCGCGCGAGTTGCGAATGATGCCGCGCGAAGAGCGGCAAGCGGTCCTAGCGGCGGCGGCAGCGTTGGCGGAAGAGGACTACCGCAACGACAAGCAGCTTACCGGCTTTGACGCTTTCGGCGAGGAAGAGGTCGATGACGACGAATCCCGTTAGGGGAGAGGTATGGCGGATCCGGTTTGATCCTGCCGAGGGCGACGAAATCAAGAAGGTCCGCACGGCCGTGGTCGTTAGCGAGAACGCCGTCGGCCGACTGCGACTCAAGATCGTGGTTCCGATAACGGAGTGGAAACTGAGGTATGCGAGCTTTCCTTGGTTTGTCTTCCTCGCGCCGACCTCCACCAACGGTCTGACGAAAAATTCCGGCGCCGATGCCTTTCAGGTGAAATCGGTTTCGGAAAGCCGTTTCCTCGACTGTCTCGGCGAACTGACGGCAAGTGAATTGGACGACATCGCTAATGCGATCGCAATTTGCGTTGGCATTCCCTGACGGCATCTTTTCCCTCTACGAGACTACGATACGAGCAGCCCCTCGTAGCACAACCGTGCAATTGCCCCTAGCGATTGCAGCGTCGGCCCTCCCGCCGAGCCCATGTTCGGCCCATGGCAATATACCTGGACCTCGGCCACCCGCGCAGCATCGGTGGAGGTTTCGGCATCGGAGAGCGACAGGTAGACGCCGGTGTCTGGCACGGGGTATGCCCACTTGAACATCCCGTGCGCCGCAAGCGCTGGCAGAAGTTCCTGCGGCGCGACCTCGCGGCCTTGCAATGCCGCCAGGCGACCGAGATAATCCTGGACCTCGCTCGTGTCGCACGCCCGCGCGATCAGCGGCGTCATATTGATCCCGTCCTCCCGAAAACCAGGGGGAGCATCGCGATTGAAGCGTTCCGCTCTGGATCGCGCCAATCGTTTCTCGGCTGCGGCCCCCGACATGGAATCTATGGCCTCCGGGATCGGCAGCCGCTCAAACTCCAAGATCCGCACGCGAGGGTAGTCCAGAATGTCCTTGAACTCGCGCCCGCAAGCCGGGCAATGGTGCAGGGGATTCGTCGTCATGTCAACGGAACTCGGTCTTGGCGAGAGAACGATAGGCGTTCGGTGCACCCACATTATTGGCGCAAGCACGCTTTGCGTCAACGAGGTCGAGCGCCATGACCCAGGAGGAGGTCGAAACGTTGGTATCACAAAATGTGATACCTTCCAAGCGTAGCCTGGGCGGCTCGCTCCCCTATGCTTTCACGCAGGAGGGCGTCGCCATGCTTTCGAGCGTGCTCCGCAGCGAGCGTGCGGTGCTTGTGAACATTGAAATCATGCGGACGTTTGTTCGGTTGCGTGAGATGCTAGCCTCAAATGTGGAATTGGCTCGGCGATTGGACGAACTGGAAAAAAAGTACGATGTCCAGTTCCGCGCGGTCTTTGAGGCCATCCGCCAACTCATGGCTCCCCCTCCGCCCCGACCGCGGCGTCGAATCGGCTTCCGCGTGACGAAGGACGAATCTCCCGGAGCACAAGCATGACCAAGAAAACTCCCGTCCGAACCGCAAAACCTAAGCGAAAGTCGTCCATATAGGGCCGGGCTTTAACTGCGAACTCAGTGAGCAGTTATGGCCCTGATCTTCGCGGAAGCGTTTCTCAGGGTCGAGCGAACACCTCTTGGAGCACACTGACGAACTCCGTGATTTGGAGGTCGTCGCGGTAGAGACGGTGTTCGCGGATACGGAGCGGCCCAAGGCTGTTAGGTGTCTCGATCGTTGATGTTGCGAAGGATCAGCCGGCGTACTTGCTGCGCGGTGTCCTGTTCGCGTTTGTCCCCCGCCTGGAGTTCGAGGAAGCATTGGATCAGTGAAGCGCTGAAGTTGTCGCGAACGTCAAAATACGCGGCTTGGCTCGTAGTCTCCAGGAGTTCGATGTTGGGAAACCTGGTTGTTTCCACAAGGTTGGGAGCGAGAACGTCCAAGAGGGTCGCAAGCTGCGTGCAATAGAACCTGGCGACAGGTTCACGAGCCATGGTCGCGTAGCGGTCGGTGGAATCGGCTCCCGTCCTTGCAAGCCGTCGCCCTTGGGCCTTCTCCCACGAAATCATCGCACCGCTGAGCAGCTTCGGCTCTAGCGAGCACTTGCCCAAAAATCTTCGCTCCACGGCCGGGGGCTGAAAATTGGCGGCAAGCGCGTCCAATAGACTGTCGGGCTGGAGCAACGTCAATCTTACCGTGCGTTCGATCTTTCGGCGTTCGATGAGCAGATCCTCAGCGAGGGCCGAGCAGACCTTCGATAGCGTGGCCATCGTTACCGCCCCTCCACGCGCCTGGATCTCGGCCATTAGCCCTTGGGCTGAATCAAAGCGGGGCTTCAGCAGTAAGGCACGGGCGATGAGCGAGCTGTCGCCGCGATAGACGTTTCGGATGGCGGTTCCGCGCGGGTACTCGTTGGCGGCGCCGGACCGCCAGATCAACAGCTTGCCGGGCACGACCACGACCCCGTTTCCGCACAGATCCAGCCCGCTGATTCCTTCCCTTTCAAGCCAGCGGAGGTTGTCTTCCGACAGGTACGTGGTTACCAGCAGCGGGTAAAGTCCCAAGCGCTCGGCCGCGCGTCGGACGCGGAGCACAGCCGAGTCGAGCGACTTGGGAGTCGAAAGGGCCTTGATTTCTGCGGCGAAGCGGTATCTCTGCTGTCGCCATTGCACGCCGACCAGGGCATCGACCTCGAAAATTGCACCGCCGTTTGCACACTGGGAGGCAGTTCGTTCCACGGGGACATTAGTTTGTTCCACAGTGACGGTGACAGGTGGAAAGCCGCCGCCGAGTTGCCGGAGCCATTGCAGCAAGTCGGAATCGGTGGGAGGTTTTCTGGTGCGAGCCATTGTTCTTGTTTAAGAAAGTGCGGAAAATGTCCATGGCTTTCTTACTATAGCATATATTCTTAAATAAGAAAATATCTGTTTATGAGAAACTTATCCAGTGCCGGGTCGATTTCACTCGCGGGAATTGTCGCAATTTTCTGGTCCGCCATCCGCCTGAGAGACAATAGTCCTCCGGCAAGCCCAGTGAAGAAGCTGAAAACCTCTTGGAACCCTGCGGGTAAAACCGCGCCCAGGAGAGCAACTCGCGCCACTGGAAAGTGGCGGTGAGCAGATCGGTCCACTTGCGTGCGGTGTCTGGCTTGACCCCCAACTCGCGGCCGAACTGGGAAGAGTTGATCTCCTGGGCGGTCAGGGCGGCCGCCAGCCCAAGGAACCGGCTGAAAACCGCCAACTCACGGATGTCGCCGGCCGTGCGTACGTCGCGCTCAATGTACGTCTCCACGTAGGACCGCAAGTAGTCGGGGACGGCCTCATCAGCCATGTCCAACAGACCTGGAAGCGAGCCCCGCCAAAGCTGCCGGGCCAAACCGCCCACGTCCGTCAGGGTGCTGGCGAAGCTTTGCAAGATGAATTCGGGATCGTCGAGGTAGTGGCCGAGCCAACCGCCGCGGTTTCCGTGTCCCAGCATCTGTAATTACCTTGAAATATACCACTGGTAATGGCAGTTTGCGAGGAAATTGTGGTGACCTGTGCCTCTTTCGGGGCCGATGGGTCGTTTTTCGACCCCCGCCGCGCTGAGCGCACTTCCGACTTTCGATAACTTTTTCCGCCGGCAAGAGGTGGCCGCATTCCTGGGGAAAAGTGGGCGCGGCCGGGTTGCGCGATGGGATTGTCAATAAATATGGATGTCTAAAGTGTGTCACATCGCCGCCTAGAACGTACTAATTATGTGGAGAATTGAGGGAGGGATGAGCGATGAGGGATGAAGGACGAGGGATGAGTCACCGCCATGTACACATTGCCCAAAGGACCCGATATCATGCGAATTCTTGCCATCCTTCCGGCTGCTTTATGCGTTACACCCCAAGGAGTTGGAAACCATGCTTTCTCCGGGTTTTTTCGAGCTGGAGAAACGGCCGTGCCGCTCTTGTGGCAGTGGCCCCATATACTAGTCGTGGTAAGAAACAGCCGAAAAATCAGAAAACAATTTCGTTTGGGCAAAGTTGGCAAGGCCCCCCCCATCGGGACTGCTCGAGCAGGGAGCAGCGGAGAGAGGGAGCAATCCGCCCTCACCCCGACCACGACCACGAGTACATGGTGCCCGACATGGTGCCCGCCCTCTCCCGAGTACAAGCGAGGGGAGCGGAGAGAAAGGGAGCGTGAGGCGTGGGACCGACGAAACGGGACAAGGCCGTAGCCACCCGCATGGAAGATGAGATAAGGTCCAAAGAGCGGCAACCCCCGGTTTCTGCGGGGTTTTCGAATCGGCAGCCACGCGGCTGTGGTGGAAACCGGCTGTACCGTCCGCGGTAGAACGCGGCGAAAAACGTCGGCAGCCCCCTTCGATCGTCCCATTTTGATCGCAACGGCGCGTATCAGTGCGGCGGCCCGGGCAGGCCGGGATCGGCGCCACGGCAGGCAACTGCGGAAGGGCGTCGGCGCCGCGGCCGGCGGGCACTGCGCAGCGGTCGGCGGATAGAAAACCGCCAGAGCCAAACGTTCCGGTTGTTGACCGCACCGGATCTTGAGGATACCGTGGAGTTCCCCGCGGCAGCGTCCTGCCGTGCTAAAAACTTCGAGGATTTGGATGGAATTCATTGTGCTGTTTTTGTGCCGTGCAGGGTGGCGACGGACGGGCGTTTACGCCCGTTCCCGGCTTTAGCCGGTACTAGGCCCGGCATTTATGCCGGGTTGGTTTGCGCTGCCGAAACAGCTTATTTTGCTCTAGCGGCTGTCAGCCCGGTTTACCGGGCTCCTCTTGTCGTCCCGGCAGGAGCCGCGTAAACGCGGCTGACAGGCAGTTTTTCGGAAGCAAGAGATGCGCTGTACCCGCACGATCACCCGGCATGAATGCCGGGCCTATTACCGGCTAAAGCCGAAAAATGGGCGTAAACGCCCATCAGTCATTTCTCCCCCGAAACGAGAACGGGATACAAAACCAAGACACCGCTCCTTGACCTCTTAGCAGGTCAGCCGCGTCCTGCCTGAAACACAGTATCTTCAAGGAACGTTTATGCGACTCATTCGTTATCTCGATGCCCGTGAGGTCGTCCATTACGGTGCCCTGCAGCCCAACGGCTCGGCGATGGCAATCGACGGCGACATCTTCGGCCGGTACGAGGCGACCAGCCGGCCGGCGGACGTGCGAAAACTGTTGGCGCCGGTCGCGCCCGCCAACATCCTGTGCATCGGCTTGAACTATCGCCGCCATGCCGCCGAAACCAACGCGCCGCTCCCGCAACACCCGGTGCTGTTCATGAAGAGCACTGCCGCCGTCCAGGATCCGGGCGGACCGATTGTTCTGCCCAGGCGCCTGGCCAGCCACGAGGTGGATTACGAGTGCGAATTGGCGGTGGTTATCGGCCGGCGGTGCAAGAATGTCGCCCGGGCCGAGGCCGTGAATTGTGTGCTGGGCTACACCGCCGCCAACGACGTGAGCGCCCGCGACTGGCAGATCCGCTGGGGCGGCAGCCAGTGGTGCCGCGGCAAGAGTTTCGACACCTTCGCGCCCCTGGCCCGTGCCTGGTCACCCCCGACGAGATTCCCAACCCAAATGCCCTTCAGATCAAGACGGTCCTCAACGGCCAGGTCATGCAGGACTGGAACACCAGCGACATGATCTTCGACGTGCCTACGTTGATCGAGTTCCTCAGCGGCAGCACCACGCTGCTGCCCGGCACCGTGATCCTGACAGGAACGCCGCATGGCGTCGGCATGGCGCGCAAGCCGCCCGTCTGGTTGCAGCCGGGCGACACGATTAGTATCGAGGTGGAGAAAATTGGCACATTGACGAATCCCGTGGTTTTGGAAGAGGGCCAGTGACATGAGCGAGAAGATCAGAAACCGAATGTCTCTCTGGCTTACGGCCGTGGTCGCGGCCGCGCTGACGATGGAAGTTGCCGGTGCGGCGGAGAAGAGCCCGCAAGAGCGGATACCGGCCGCAAACGCCCTGCAAACGCTCGGCGGCGTCTGGCGACTGGCGGTCGACCCGGAGAACAAGGGCGCAGCGAACATTGGTTCGAGCAGGTCCGGCCCGAGGCCCAGGAAGCCGCGGTGCCCGGCGTCATCCAGCAGGTTTTTCCGGGCTATCACGGCGTGGCCTGGTATTGGCACACGTTCCGCTGCCGTGTCGCCCGTGCGCCGGGAGACCGCGTGCTCGTCCGTTTCGGCGCAGTCGATTATGTTGCCGACGTTTGGATCAACGGCAAACCGGCCGGCACGTTCGAGGGCGGAGAAACGCCGTTCGAGTTCGAACGTCACCGATTCGATTCGGGAAGGCGACAACCTGCTTGCCGTGCGCGTGCTCAACCCGACGGGGGACTCTATCGACGGATATGTGCTCGGCCAAACTCCGCACCGCAACAAGACCGCGCCCCCCCGGCCCGGCAGCGGCTTCAATAGCGGCGGAATCCTGTATCCCGTCAATCTGCGGTCCGTGCCGCCAACCTACGTGACCGACGTGTTCGCTCGTCCGGACGCCAAGACGGGCAACATTGGCGTGACCGTGACGGTCTTGAATACCGGCGGCGCGGCCGTAAGCGGCAGCCTTGTCTTGACGCTGGCCCCGGCAAGCGGCGGCGAGACGCTGACCAGTGTTCAGCAGCGAACAAGCTTTCCCGCTGGCTTGTCGGAACATAACCTGGTCCTGCAAGTGGCCGGGCCTCGGCTGTGGGATCTCGACGATCCGTATCTCTACCGCGTTGCCGCCGCTTTGACCACCGCGGCAAACCGGCCGCATCAGAAGTCGGTTCGCTGCGGCTTCCGCGACTTCCGCGTGAGCGATGGCTACTTCCACCTCAATGGCAAACGGCTGTTCCTGAAGAGCACGCACACGGGCAACCATATTCCCATTGGCCAGGCGGTGGCCGTGGTGGGCGATTTCGGCCGCCGCGACATGATCTACGCCAAGGCCTCGGGCTTCAACACGGTTCGCTTCATCTCCGGCATGGCCTATCCCGAGCAACTCGACTTCTGCGACGAGTTGGGACTCATGGTCTACGAGGAATGCTATGCCGGTTGGTGCCTGGAGAATTCGGCGAAGATGGGCGAGCGCTACGACCGCAACACCGCGGCGATGATCCGCCGCGATCGCAACCATCCCTGCGTCACCATCTGGGGCCTGCTGAACGAAACCAGCGACGGCCCGGTTTTCCGGCAAGCGGTGAATTTCCTGCCCAAGTTGCGGCAGCTCGACCCTACGCGGCTAACGCTCTTGAGCAGCGGGCGGTGGGACGGGCAGTGGAGCATCGGCTCGGCCAGCAACCCGGGCAGCGGCACGTGGGAGCACGTGTGGGGCGTCGAGGGACCTGACCGCGGCAAGGCGTCGTTAGGCGGGGGCGGCTACGCGGGCCGGACGGGCGATGCCCACTACTACCCGGCAACGCCGCAAACGCCCCAGAGCGACCGTTTCATCCGCGAGTTGGGACGCGAAGGAAAACCCGTGTTTCTCTCCGAGTACGGCATCGGCAGCCTTATGAACGTCATCGACGAATGGCGGCATTTCCAACAGGTCGGCGCCGGCCCGACCTGGAAGATGCAGCCATCGTCCGCGAGCAGAGCGAGGCCCTCGCCGCGGATTGGAAACGCCTCGGCTTCGACGACGTTTACCCCTTCCCGGAAGACATGTTGCGCGAGAGCCAGCGCTTGCACGCCCGACAGCGATCCATCGGCTTCAACTGCATTCGCTCCAACCCCAAGCTCTGCGGCTATAACCTGACGGGCATGCTCGACCATGCCATGACCGGCGAGGGCCTGTGGACCTTTTGGCGAGAGTGGAAGCCCGCCACGTTCGACGCGGTGAGCGACGGCTGGTCGCCCTTGCGGTGGTGTCTGTTCGCCGAGCCATCGCACGTCTATAGCGGCCGCAATGTCACGGTCGAAGCCGTGTTGGCCAACGAAGACGTGCTCAATCCGGGCGAATACCCGGCTCGGTTCCGCGTGCTCGGTCCGCGCGGGCCGGTCTGGGAGAAACAGACGCTGGTGAAGGTGCCCGACCCGCCGGCCCTGGCGGTCTCCGCGATTCGCGAAACGTTCAAGCTGGAGGGTTCTGCCGGCCCGTATACCTTTGCCGCCGAATTGGATCGCGGTGCCCCGACCGGCGGGCGATTGGTATTCCATGTTTCCGACCCGGCAGCCCTGCCGAAACTTGCCGGCAACGTCGTCATCTGGGGCCTTGAACGCAATGCCGCCGATTGGCTTTCCGCGCGGGGACTGACCTGCCGCCGACTTGGCTCCAGTCCACCCAGCGAGCGCGAGCTGATCCTCGTGGGCAAGCCGGCCGATGCCGACCACGGCCCCGATCTTTGGGACAGCCTCAAACAGCGTTTGGCGAAGGGCGCTACGGTGATCTTCCTCAGCCCGCAACTCTTCCTCCGCAGCAAGGCCGCGATGGACTGGCTGCCGCTGAAGAACAAGGGCCGCTGCCGCACCTTTAACGACTGGTTGTACCACAAGGAATGCGTGGCGAAGCGGCACCCCGTTTTCGACGGCTTGCAGGGGCCGGGCGTGATGGACTGGGACTACTACGGCCCGGTGATTCCGCACGAGATCTTCGAGGGCCAGGACACGCCGGACGAAACCATCGCCGCCGCCTTTGCCACCGGCCACCACGAGTATCCGCGGGGATATGGGTCGGGCCTGCTAATCGCCGCATATCGCTCGGGCGAGGGGAGGTTCGTCCTGAGCACGCCCAACATCCTCGAGAACCTCGATTCGCACCCGGCGGCCGACCGCCTGCTGCTGAATCTGATTTCCTACGCGCGGACGCTGGCGGCGCGGCATGCGGACAAACCGGAAAAGGCGAACACGCGATGAACGCCGAATAAGGCCCGGCACGCGTAACCAAGCAATTGAAGGGAGAATCGACACATGACCAAGATATTCCTCACTGTCATGCTGAACTTGATTTGGGCCAACGCCATCACGTTGACCGTCCAGGAGATGTTGCTCGGCAGGGCCCACGCAGCCGATGCTCGATGGACCTTGTCGACCGACGACACCTGCCTGACGGTGTCGGTGTCGAACAACAAGATCCACGTGGATGCCCTCGAGAATCCTGCGCAGAATTGGAACTGGACGCCGGCCCCTTCCGAGGTTCCCCTTCCCGGCAAGAACAGTATCAAAATAGGAACCACCGACTGCACCCCAAACTGGACGTATTGCGAGGCGACGGAAGACAAATCCAACGGGTACATGCTGACCCTGCGATTCACCAGTACCACGCCGAAACTGGAATTGAAGTCGATCTGGCAGGCCCAATCGGGACCGGGGCCGGTGGAGAACTGGACGACCATCGAGAACAAGTCGGGTGGCGATGTGACCTATGCGGCAACGATACCGGCGGCCAGGTTGCAGATCAGGGCCGACCATCCGGTAGACCTGCACCGCTTCGATAAGACCGCTGTCGGAAAAGGGATTGTGCATCATAATGCCATACACCCGAATTCGACGATCAGCAACAATAGCAGTTTAATGCCGTATATCATGCTTGACGTCGCTTCCACTCACGGGCTGTATATCGGATACGAGTGGGAACTCGGCGGCTTTACAGTTGCATCAGGTTCCGATCCTCTTGGAATCACGGCATCGGCGTACCCAATAACCGAAAATGTGACGCAAGGCAATAATGAGACATTCACCATCCCCGATGCGTATTACGGAACGTATCGAGGCGATATCGACGACGGCAGCAACCGGTTCAAGAAATGGTTCTGGAACCACAAGATCACTCGATCCCTGCATGATAATGCCGACGAACCGTGGACGGAAGTATGTATGCAACCGGTCGGCGGCACCGGCAGCACGAGTGTAACCGGTAGTACGCCTCAAAACACCTACGATACGCTCGCCGCTACGGGAGTGGAACTGGTCAAGATGGATTTTTGGGATGGCACTGGTGCGGGCTGGTATACCAATCGAGACTGGATGTACCATGCCCAGGCATGGCCGCACGGATTTGATTTTGCCGCCAAGGCGCATAAGGCCGGCTTGAAGGCTTCTTTGTACATGGGGGGCACCTACAACGACTGCGACTTGACGACTATCACCGGCCGGGACGCCGAGTTGTCGGCGGTCCTCAAGAGGTTCGATGACGGCTGGTTCGACATGTGGAGGACCGACTTATACACGGCCCCCAAGGAACCCATGCCGCAAACCTATAACGGCGTCAAGAATTTCCTGCATCTTCAAGACTATCTGATCAAGAACCGACCGGGCTACAGATATGAGAACTGCTGCAACGGCGGAAAATACAAGGGTTTCGCGATATGCCGCAGGATGACGTTTTGCACGATGAATGATTCAGACAGTGATGCGAACATCACGAGAACGACGTATTATGCCAATTCCTATGCCATCAATCCGGTTCAACTGAAATCCGATCTCGGCCCAGCCACGACCGCTTTTGACCTGAGAACCGACATGCTCGGGGCAATCCTGACTTGGGCCGCTGACAATGCCCTCTATCGGCAACATATTTCCCTGTACAAGAGCAAGCAGCGTCCCATCTTGCGCGGCGCGGATGTCTACCACATTCTTCCCATGGCGGATGGAACTAATTGGGATGGTCTGGAGTACTTCAACAGCGGTTTGAACAAGGGTTCCGTATTCCTCTTCAAACCGTCAAAGAAGGCCGCCGATGGCGATTCCAAGGTTATCAAACTCAAGGGCCTTGAACGGAGCGCGTCGTACGCTTTGACGTTCCAGGACAGGACGAATCTGAATTGCGTGATGACCGGCGCCGAACTCGCGGATCATGGGATCACGGTCGCCGGCATGACCGGCGATCGCGCTTCGGAGATCATCTGGATCGATGGGGCGGCAGCGTGTCTTCGAACTGGCAGTATTCGACGGTTGAGCTGCGATTTTATCGGCCGGATCAAGTGTCGTTGTTTTCCACCGCTGCCGCAAACCGAATGAGGGACCGAATATGGGCATTGCCGCTAAACAAATTGTCGCCGGGATTCTTCTGGCATATCTGATCGTCGTGGGTTCGGCCGTGAGAGCCTCCGCCCAAAATGCCACGCCCGCAGCTTGCGCCGATCATGCAGGCCAGAAGGCATGGATCGAGTGCCACTTGGGGGACAAGGCTTCCGAGCCTTTCTTTTCGTTGGTCTATGGCGGCAAACCGGTTGCCGACCTATTTCAGAACTGGAATCGGACGCGAGAAGTGCAGTCACTCGATGAGCAACGACAGAGGACCACCATGACGTGGAGCGACTCGGCGACGAAACTCGCCGTGCGCTGCGAGGCAATCGAGTATCGCGACTTTCCGGCCGTCGAGTGGGTGCTCTGCCTGAAGAACGAAGGCCCGGCCGCGACGCCGATTTTGTCCGACATCCGGCCGTTGGCGGCATCCATTGCCGTACCGCCAGCCAAGTCCTGCACGTTGCACTACGCCAAGGGTGGCATGGCCGGCCTGGACGACTTCGCGCCCAGGAACGCGTCCTGGCGTCGAACAGCCGGTTCGAGCTTCGCTCTTCCGGTGGCCGGTCGTCAAACGGCGTCCTGCCCTTCTTCAACGTGGAGACGGGCGACCGCGGCCTGATCGAAGCCGTCGGCTGGACCGGAAACTGGGCAGCCCAGTTCGACCGTACGGCTAACGACCGACTCGCGCTCGCCGCCGGCATGCAGCGCACGCATTTCAAGCTCCTCCCCGGCGAAACGGTGCGCACGCCGCGGATCCTTTTGCTCTTCTGGCAGGGAGACCGGCTGGAGGGCCAGAACCTTTTGCGCCGGTTCCTGCTGGCCTACCATTCGCCACTCTCCAAGACGGCCGGGCGATTGCCGGTCTTCCGCGGCTCCTGGGGCGAACAGCACGAGAATACTCACCTTCAGGCCATACGCTGGTTCGTGGACAACAAGGTCCCCATCGACGTCTACTGGATCGACGCCGGCTGGTATGGCGACAAGCCTTTTCAAGAGGGTTCGACCGACGCCAATAGCGAGTGGTGGAAGTACACCGGGAGTTGGCGGCCCAACAAGATTACGTACCCGCGCGGGCTGAAGCCCATCGGCGACGAGCTGCGCCGCCACGACCTCGGATTTCTTTTATGGATCGAAGCGGAACGGGTGTTTCGCGGTACCGATCTCCAGCGGCAACATCCCGAGTGGCTGCTCGGTCCCCAAGGCGACAACTTCCTCGTGAACCTGGGCAACCCGGCGGCGCGGAAGGGGATCGCGGAGATCGTGTCGTCGCTCGCCTGCGCGAGGGCGAGTTGGCATGGTATCGCCAGGACTTCAACACCGATCCGGAAAAGTTCTGGAGCGATGCCGACGCGGCCGACCGGGTGGGCATGACCGAAATCCGCTACATCGAGGGGCTGTATGCCTTCTGGGACACGCTCCGCCAACGGCATCCGGGTCTCTTGATCGACAACTGTGCCAGCGGAGGTCGCCGCCTCGACCTGGAGACGATCTCCCGCAGCGCGGCGCTCTGGCGCAGCGATTTCCAGTGCCGACCGGACTTCAACCCCGCCGGCATGCAAGGGCAGACCTACGGGCTTTCCTTCTGGATTCCCTTGAGTGCGGCCGTAGCGGGCACGATCGACCCCTATCGCTTCCGCAGCGGGTTTGGGGTTGGCGTCATTCTCAACACCGCCATGGACCAACCGCAACAGCTCAAGGCCCAGGTCGAACAGGCCCGGCAGATTCAGCCCTACTTCCTCGGCGACTACTACCCGTTGACAACCTATAGCGTGGCTGACACGGATTGGTTGGCCATGCAGTTCAACCGGCCGGAGCACTCGAGACGGCGTCGTACTCGCTTATCGTCGACCGGCGTGCAGCGGGGACTCGGTGCGGCTGAAACTCCACGGGCTGGATCCGGTGGCCCAGTATGAGGTCCGCAGCCTCGACGAAGGGGCGGCGACCGTAGCCGGCGGGAAGAGTCTGATCGAGACGGGCTTGCCGGTAAATCTCTGTGCAAGCCCGCGGCGGCAGTGATTCGCTATCGGCGAATCGATCGGAGCGTACCCCGTTAAGGACTGGCGGGGCAATAAGAAATCGAGTATGCTATAGGATAAAGAATATCCTGCCAGTTGCCCCGCCAAAATCATACTGCCGGATCGCGGACATTTCCCCCCCCCGTTTGCCCCGGCAAGGAGTTGAAAAGTCATGAGCAAGGCCTCTTGCTTGATCTGGGCCGTTGTTCTGGTCCTGGCGGCCGGACTCGCTCCGGCGGCAACGCCGAATACTGATTTTAAGCACCGGCCGCAACTCCCCTCACCCCCGGCCCCTCTGCCAACGGGCGAGGGAAGTTTGACGGCTCCTGACGTTTTCGAGAGTTCCGTCCCGCCGGCGGAGGCGAACCAGATCGACAAGATCGTTTTCGCCAAGTTGTCGTCGTTGGCTATTCGGCCCGTCCTCTGCTCCGACGCGGTGTTTGTCCGCCGCGCCTACCTGGACGTGATCGGCACGCTGCCCACCGCTGAGGAAGCCCGCGAGTTCATCCACGATCCCGATACGAAGAACAAGCGCCGCGTGTTGATCGACCGGCTCCTGGAGCGGGATGAATTTGCCGACTACTGGGCGATGAAATGGGGCGACATTCTCCGCATCAAGGCGGAGTTCCCCGTCAACCTCTGGCCGAATGCGGCCCAGGCCTATCACCGCTGGGTTTGGGAGTCGATCGCCGCGAACAAGCCCTACGACAAGTTCGTGCGGGAGATGCTTACCTCCAGCGGGAGCAATTTCCGCGTCGGGCCGGTCAACTTCTATCGCGCCATTCAGAACCGGACGCCGGAAGGCATCGCCGCGGCCGTGGCCTTGGCGTTCATGGGTTCACGCGTCGATACCTGGCCGCAAGACCGTCTGCCAGGCATGGCCGTCTTCTTCTCGCAAATCGGTTACAAGCCTACCCGCGAGTGGAAAGAGGAACACGTTTTTTGGGATCCGCTTCACGAAAATGCGGCGGCAAGCCAAGCTGCCGCCGCACCGGCCGCCAAGAGCGCGTCGAAAGCGACTCCGGCGCCAGTCAAGGGTCAGCCTGGAAAGCCTGACGTACCTACGGCGATCTTTCCGGATGGAAGCAAAGTGCAATTGTCGGCGAACCGGGATCCGCGGGAGGTTTTTGCCGATTGGCTGATTACGCCCAAGAACCCTTGGTTTGCGCGGAGCATCGTGAACCGCGTCTGGGCATGGCTGCTGGGACGCGGGATCATCCACGAACCGGATGATATTCGCGACAATAATCCCCCGAGTAACCCGGCGTTGCTGGCCTGCCTGGAGAAAGAACTGGTCGCAAGCCACTACGACCTGAAACACGTCTACCGCTTGATCTTGAACTCCAGCACGTATCAGCTTTCTTCCCTGCCGCGCTTCAAGGGCCCCCAGGCTGAGGCCAATTTTGCCAGCTACCCGCTCCGCCGCTTGGATGCCGAGGTGTTGATCGACGCCATCAATAAAGTCACGGGCACGACGGACCTGTATACCAGTCCGATCCCGGAACCGTTCACCTACATTCCGCCGGACAAGCCGGCGGTGGCGATTGCCGACGGCAGCATTACCAGCCCCTTCCTGACGCTTTTCGGACGGTCGGCGCGGGCCACGGGGATGGCCAGTGAACGCAACAACGCGCCCGTCCCCGCCCAGTGGCTGCACATGCTGAATTCGAGCCATATCCAGCGCAAGCTCGATCAGGGCCCGAAGCTCAAGGCGATCATCGAGTCGGGCCGCAAACTGCCGGAGATCGTGGACGAACTGTATTGGACGATACTTTCCCGTCCGCCGACGCCTGCGGAGTCGAAGTCGGTCCTGGAATCCGTTCGCAATACGGGCACGCGCCAGGCGTCGGTTGACGTCGCCTGGGCTTTGATCAATAGTCGCGAGTTTCTTTATCGGCACTGATTTAAGGAGATCGAGAACATGGAGACGAACCACGATCCGGACGGCACAGTGGACATTTCCCGGCGTGAAGCACTTCGGCGGGGCCTTGGCGGCGCGGCGGGAGTGCTCGTGGCCGGTCGCCTTTTGGCCGAAGCTCCGGCGACCACAGGGCAAGCGGCGAAAGCGGCGGCCAAAGCCCCCGCAAAAGTCGAGGCCAAGGTCAAGGCCAAGTCGGTCATCCAGATCTTCTTGTGGGGCGGCATGTCGCATAACGACACGTGGGACCCCAAACCGGACTCGGGCTACGAGTACATGGGCGACTTTGCCAGGGTGATCCCCACCAATGTCCCCGGAATTCAACTTGGCGCCCTATTTCCCGAACTGGCAAAACAGGCCGACAAGTATTCGCTGATCCGCAGCATGACCCATGGCAACAACGGCCATGAGACGGCGGCCTACTTGATGCAGACCGGGCACACGCCCGGCGAGCGCCTGGCCTATCCGAGCGTGGGGGCCGTGTTTGCGCTGTTCAAGGGCGCCGCGTACAAGGGGGTGATCCCGCCTTATGTGGTGTTGACGCGGGCGCAAGGGCGGTTCTCGGAAGAAGGCTTCCTCGGCCCGAAATACAAACCCTTCGCCACGGGTGGCGACCCCAACGCAACCCGCTTCGAGGTCGAAGGCGTCGTCGCCCCCGGCATCAGCGACAAGCGGCAGAAGTCCCGCCGTGAATTGCTCGATCGTGTCGATACCATGGGCCGCACGATGGCAGCCAGCCAGCAGATGGCGGCGGCCGAAGATGCCAGGCGGCGGGCATACGAGCTGATCCTCGGCCAAGGCAAAGACGTCTTCGATCTGGCCAAGGAGAAGCCGGAATTGCGGTTGCGTTACGGCCGTCACACGTTCGGCCAGGATTGTCTGGTGGCGCGAAGGATGGTCGAGGCGGGCGTGCCATACATCACTATCAACTACCCGGGCGGCTGGGATACGCACAGCAACCACTTCGCGACCATGCGCCGTCAATGCCCGCAACTCGACCAGGGATTGGCGACGTTGCTGTCGGACCTGAAAGATCGCGGCCTCTTGGAAAGCACTTTGGTGTGGTGTTGCGGCGAGTTCGGCCGAGGCCCCAAGGTCGATTGGCAGCCGCCTTGGAACGGCGGTCGCAACCATTGGGGCAAAGTGTTTACCGTGCTGGTCGCTGGCGGCGGATTCAAGGGCGGCCGCGTGGTCGGCGCGTCCGACGCGAAGGGCGAAACCGTCAAGGAGCGGCCCGTCTATCCGGTGGACCTGCTGGGCAGCATTTATCAACTGGCCGGCATCGACGCCGGCGCCAAGTTGCCCCACCCCATGGGGTTCGACGCCCACGTGTTGCCGACCGCAGCGGAAGGCGTGAAGTCGGGCGGATTGTTGACGGAGATCATGTGAATCAAATTGCGAACGGAGCGGATCATGCGTAAAGCTCAATGGAATACGGTCCTAGGACTGACCCTGTGTCTGGCGGCCTCCGTGGCGCAGGCCCAGGTAAGACCTTATATCGGATTCGTCTATCCTGCCGGCGGCCAGGCGGGCGTCACGACCCGGGTCCGGCTCGGCGGGGCAAGGCCTGGACGGCGTCAACGAGGCGATGGTCTCCGGCAAGGGGGTTTCCGCCAAGATGGCCGAGTACCACAGGAGACTGAACAACGAGGAAATGTCATTGATGCGCGAACAGGCCGCCGAATTGAAGCGCGGCCCGGCGAGCAAGAGCGAGGCTTCGCAAAAGCTGATCGCCCGGATCGAGGAGCGAATTGCCGAATTCGTGCCGGCGCCGGCCGCCGCTTCGCTCTCCAACGTGGTCTTGGTCGATGTCACGATCTCTCCCGACGCGGAACCTGGCCGGCGCGAGTTGGTCGTGGCGACGCCGCATGGGGTGTCGAACCCGTTGGTCTTCTACGTCGGCCAACTGCCGGAAGTCTCTCGCAAGCCGATGCTTTCCGCCACGATCCAGACGCTGGGCAAGGAGGAACTTGCACTCCGCAAGCGGCCCGCCGACGAGATGGAGCAACGCATCACCGTTCCCTGCATTGCCAACGGCCAGATTGCTTCCGGCGAAGTGAACCGCTATCGTTTCGAAGCCCGCAAGGGTCAACGGTTGCTGATGTGCGCCCAGGCGCGGCAGTGTGTGCCGTTCATGGCGGACGCCGTTCCCGGCTGGTTCCAGCCCGTGATGACGCTCCGCAACGCCCGCGGGAAGGAAGTGGCGTATAACGACGATTACCGTTTTCAGCCCGATCCGGTGATCTTCTATGAAGTTCCCAAAGACGGCGAATACCTGTTGGACATCAACGATGCGATCTATCGCGGCCGCGAGGATTTCGTCTATCGCATCACGATCGGCGAGTTGCCGTTCGTGACGAGCATCTTCCCCTTGGGCGGCCGGGTTGGCCAGCCGGTCAAGGTGCAAGCTGCAGGGGTGGAACCTCGAGGCGGCCGAGACGCTGCTGCCTGCCGCCCGCCGCGGGGCCGGGAATGCAGTCGATTGCCGCGCGCAGAAGAGGGGTTCGTCTCCAACCGCCTGCCCTTCGCGCTGGACACGCTGCCGGAATGTTTCGAACAGGAACCGAACGACGATCCGGCACATGCCCAGGCGGTGAAGCTACCCATCATCATCAACGGCCGCATCGATCGCCCGGACGACTGGGACGTGTTCAAGTTCGTCGGCCGCGCCGGCGAGAAGATCGTCGCGGAGGTCATGGCCCGCCGGCTCGATTCGCCGCTGGACTCGATGCTGAAGATCACCGATGCCAACGGCAAGCTCTTGGCCTTCAACGACGACCACGAGGACATGGAAGCCGGGCACGAACACGCACGACGCCGATTCCTATCTGATGGTCGAGCTGCCTGCGGACGGGACCTACTACGTGTGACCTGGCGACACGGCCCGCCATGGCGGCGAGGAGTATGCCTATCGCCTGCGGATTAGCGCGCCGCGGCCCGATTTCGCCGTCTACGTGGTTCCCACCAGCGCGTGCGTCCGCAGCAAGGCCAGCGGCCCGATCACTGTCCAAGTGGTCCGCAAAGACGGTTTTGCCGGTCCCGTCAAGCTCGGCTTGAAAGATCCGCCGGCCGGGTTCTCGTCGTTCCCCGCCACGCTGTCGGGGACCCAGAACGGTTACGCGACTGGTCGTGAAAACGGATTTGGTGGAAACGAAGCATCCCGTCCAACTTGCTGTGGAAGGCCGCGCCCAGATTGGCGGGCACGACGTTGCCCATCAAGCGATACCGGCAGAAGACCGGATGCAGGCATTCCTGTGGCGGCATCTCGTGCCCGCAAAGCAATTCAATGCTGTGGTTTTCCAGCCACCCAAGCCGCCCGTTAGAGTCCCGGCTTTAGCCGGAAGTCCGCCTAAAGGCGGGACTCCAACCAAGCCGCTCGCGGCCACAACGAATCCCAAGGTCGCGCCGGCTACCGCTCCTGCTGGAACGACGCCGGCCGCCACGGCTGCCAAACCCAAATTCACCAAACAGCAGGTCGCCGGGCGTCTGCGACAGATCAAGGCCCTCTGCGAAGAGGGGCTCTTGACCCGCGAATTCGGCGACAAGAAGATTGCCGAATGCAAAGCCGCACTTTGAGGGTGGCCTACCGCTCCCGCGCAGCGAACGCTTTTTTCACATAGGCAAGAGGTTGCCTGACGAGCACCTGGGTGGTAAGATTATGTTGCTACGGACTGCGACGGTCGGACGATTATGCCGGCCATTTTTTCCGCGGTCCCATTCTTAGAAACGAACCCCAAACTTTTGGAGAATCGGAATAATGGCCATTGAGTTGTCTGAGGGCGCCGCCACGGAAATCAAGCGTTATATGGAGGCCGAAAAGGTCGAACCGGGCTTTGCCCTGCGGATGGGAATCGCCGGCGGCGGATGCTCGGGCTTGCAATACAGCCTTGGTTTTGCCAATGATTTTCAACCTGCCGTCGACGCCCGTTACGAACAGCACGGCGTGGCGGTGATTACCAGCAAGAAGATGGCGTTGCACTTGGACGGCACAAAGATCGACTTCCAGGACGGGCCGATGGGCCGCGGTTTTACGATCGACAACCCCAACGTCGCCAAGGCCGGCGGTTGCGGAAGCTGCGGCTGTCACTAAAGTTTTTCGCTTTCCGCGCGGCGTTTGGCCTCGGCCAACATCGGCTTCAACTCGTGGACGAAGTCATGCACGTCCTCGAACTGCCGATAGACGCTGGCGAAACGGACATAGGCTACCTGGTCGACCGTGCGCAAGAACTTCATTACGAGTTCGCCGACCTCGCGGCTTTCGATCTCGGGGTCGGAGTGACTTTCCAGTTCGTTCTGGACTTCCGTTACGATCGACTCGAGTTGGGCGTCGCTGACCGGCCGTTTCCAGCAGGCCAACTCCAGTCCGCGTTTGATCTTCGTGCGGTCGAAGGGCTGCCGCGTGCCGTCTTTTTTGACGATTTTGACGGTCGCCCCCTCGATCCGCTCGTAAGTAGTGTAACGGAGACCGCAGTTCGAGCATACGCGGCGACGACGGATGGAAAACCCGTCGTGGCTCGCCCGCGAATCTACCACGCGGTCGTTATCTTGATGACAGGCAGGGCATTTCATGTTATCAATATACACGATACGTGCCGCGATAACATCCTGGCCAAGCGAAAATCGCAATTTCAGGGGGCCTGCCATGCACCGTCCGATCGTTGCTTCCGTTTCTTGCCTCGCGCCCGTGGCTGGGCTGATGCTCGCCGCCGCCAATGTCGTAGCCGTGCAACCCTGCGCCATCGAAGTCGTCGAGAAGGGGACCGGTTGGCCGGTCCCGATGGTCGAACTTCGCACGACCCATTCCATGCGGTTCGTGACCGACAACGCCGGGGTGATCGCCTTCGATCTGCCGGAGTCAATGGGCCGCCGCACCTGGTTCGATGTCTTCAGCGATGGCTATGAAGTTCCCCGAGACGGTTTTGGCGGCCAAGGCCTGCGACTGAGGCCCGAACCGGGCAAGACCTTGAAGATCGAGGTCACGCGGACCAGCATCGCCCGGCGACTCGGGCGGCTCACCGGCGCCGGCCTCTTCGCCGAAAGCCAGAAACTGGGCCGCGAACTGGATTGGCCAGAATCGGGCGTCCTCGGCTGCGATAGCGTGCTGACGGCCGTTCATGGCCCGCGGATCTTCTGGGCCTGGGGCGATACGAACCTGCCGGACTATTGGCTCGGCATCTTCGATAGCAGCAGCGCCACGACGTCGCTGGCCCCGTTGGGCTCGCTGGAACCGCCTGTGCGGATGAAGTTCGATTATTTCCGCGATCCTTCCGGACGCCCCCGCGGCGTGGCGAAAATGCCCGGCAGCGGACCGACTTGGCTCAGCGCGTATGCGAGTCTTCCCGACAAATCGGGGAAACCCCGCCTCGTGGCGACGTATGCCAAGATCAAACCGCCACTGGAGACCTACGAGTGCGGCCTGTGTGTCTGGAACGACGAAAAGGCCGAGTTCCAGCGGCAGCGGGTCCTCTGGACGCAGTCCGATCCTCTCGCGCATCGCCAGCCGGCGCCGGGCGGCCATCCGACCTTCTGGAAAGACCGCAACGGCAAGTCTTGGGTCCTTTTTGGCGATCCGTTGCCGACGCTGCGTTGTCCGGCGACCTTCGAGGCCTGGGAAGACCCCTCGACTTGGGAAGTGCTCAATCCGCAGGCCACGTTTGTTTCCGCCGCCGATGGCGCGACGGTCAAGCCCCATCGCGGCTCGATAGCCTGGAACGAATACCGGGGCCGCTGGGTCACTGTGTTCGTGGAGCACTTTGGCAAGCCATCCATCTTGGGCGAAGTCTGGTACGCCGAGGCCGATAGCCCGATCGGTCCATGGGGCAAGGCCGTAAAGGTACTCAGCCATCACAACTACTCGTTCTATAATCCGCGGCTGCACCCCGAACTGACGCCGGCCAAATCGCGAGTATTGCTGTTTGAAGGCACCCACAGTCAGACATTTGCCGATCGTCCGCCGCCAACCCCTCGTTATGACTATAATCAGATCCTTTATCGGCTGGATCTGGACGACGTAGCGTTGCACGGGGCACAGATGCCGTCCAAGTAGCAGGCACACTCCGTGTGCCGTCCGCCACAAGCTCTGGTGGCTTCCAAATCAGCTTGCGCTCGGTTCGCTGGGCAGACGGCACACGGAGTGTGCCTACTACTTTTTCTTGGCATGCCACTTGCACGTATCAGAAAACCAGAGAAACGGCAGTAGAAACCAAAGAAAACGACCACCTGCGAGGCACCTCATGCACAATAACCAAGCACGTCTAAAGAAAGTACCCTAGCATACTTTCAAATGACACGGTCAAGCCGGCCGTCGTGGCAGTTAAACAGTAGCTTTGCCTTGATACGCATTCTCTTCCTCGTGTTGGTTAACCCAGGGCCGACACCCGCGCACGAGCGAGCTACGATCTGCCGCGCCGGCCGGTTGCTTTTCTTGGGCCAACGGAATGAATTCCGTTCAGCTTGAACGTGGATCCTGGCAACCCCTGCTGGAAATTGCATCCGCTTTTCATTAAATTAGAGAGGGAGAGGCAGTGCTGCCGCATTCCGTAGCAGCGGAGTTCATTCCGCTAAGACTGTGAGTCTTTATCAGACGCGAGATGCTTGCCACGCACTTAGGTTCAAAAAATGTCTGCTGACTGGTTTTGCAAAATTGGTGAAAAAAAGTATGGCCCTTTGAACGACAAGCAGCTCAAGACTATCGTCGCCAAGGGACAACTGAAGCCCGAGCACCTCGTGCGGCAGGGCAGCGCGGGACCGTGGGTCCCGGCAGGACGAATCAAGGGACTATTTCCGCCGAGCGCGGCCGGCAACGCCCGGTCCCAAGGCAAGAGTGCGTCGCAGACGACCGGCAAACCGTTGCCCAAAGGGGCGGCCAAGCCGGGCACGCCTGCATCCAAGACAACGCGCCTGCCCACGGCCGCTGAGGCCCCCGCGCCGCCGGCCAGCGATGTCCCCCAGGAACTAAGGCTGGGAGGTCATCACAAGCACCACGTCGAGATGAACGTCGACAGTCTCAATATCGACGCGATGCCGGTTAACGTCTCCCGGCGCAAGGTCAAGTCCGGAATGCGAGGGCTGAAGAAGGAGGAGCAGAAGAAGCTGACCGTCCTGCTGTGGTGCTTCGGCGGCGGCGGCATCGCGATCGGACTGATCGTGTTCATTTCGGCGATCGCCAGGGGCACGTTCTCGACCACCAAGCCCGAGGAAACCGCGAAGGTTCCGGCAGCGCTGGTCGAACCGGTCGATAGCGGCAAGAAGACCGAAAAGCCAAAGGATACGGGAGGGAGTAAACCGGCCAAGGAGAAGGACATTGAAGGGACCAGGGTGCAGGTTAAGGTCACCGTGGGCAACGTCGACGTCATGGTCCTCAAGCCGACGCGCGGCGCACCGCCGGAAGGAGTGAAGACGCACGATACCGAGGTGCTTATCGTGCCAGTGAGGTTGTTTCTTAAGGAGGGCGTAACGAAGCCCATCCAGCTTACGAGTTGGTTTGACGACAGCCTCCAGGCCAAGGTATCGCTTATGGGCGATCGGAAGACTTGTGTGTTCTTTGGGCAGGTGGCCGAGAAGGGCAGCGACGCTAAGACGATCAGGGGGGAAAAAGAAAAACCGTGGCTCATCGTGGATCTCGTCTTCGAGGTCCCAAACGACAAAGTGAAGTCCTTGAAGCTGAAGCTGCCCGCTGCCGCCTTCCAAACCGATGGCCCCATGCTCGGCTTTGACATCCATCCGAGCGACATACGCTCCGACTCGGCGAAGCCGGAAAAGTCGGACAAGGGCGACCAATCAACCAAGTCTGACAAGGACGATTCCAAGGCGGACGATTCCAAGGACGACAAGTAGAATTCGAATGATCCATTTCGAATGTCCTTACTGTTCCGCTCAACTTCAGTTCGCCGAAGGTCGGGCCGGGCGGTCGATGACCTGCCCCTGCTGCAAAGGACAGGTTGAGGTGCCCAAGCCGCAGAAGCTTCGGCAGCAAGATGAATACGGCATGGAAGGGGACGACGCCACGCCGCAGGGATCGTCGGCTTCGCTCGCGAAATTGACGAAGGCCGATATCGACCAGCTTGCGGAAGACGAGGGGCCGCAGAAAAAGAAACGCCGTCCCAAGATGGAGTGGCAGCTTTTCCTCGGCGGTTTCCTCTTTCCCTGGACGCCCGGCGCCGTGATGCAATGGCTGCTGATCGCCATCTGGGCCGCGGCGGCCGGTTGGTTGACCCGCTCGGCCATCGCCCTGGGGATCAAGCAGGGACTGGGTGACGTCAGCATGTACCAGACCATCGTGGCAATGCTGGCTGCGATGGGAGCCATCATCGCGGGAGTGGGCTGTGCGGCCATCGCCGCCATTCACGGTCTGACGATCCTCCTGGAAACCACCGCCGGCAACGACCGCATGGAGAACTGGCCGAACGTCGGTCTTTTCCTCGAATGGATCGGCCAACTCTTCTTCGTAATCAATCCCGTTGTGATCACCGTGGCCCTGGGGCTGGGTCTCGACTGGTTGCTGCCCGAGGTGCTGGGGTCGCGAGAGATGATGGTTGCAGTCACGGTTTTTTTCGTGTTCCCGATCCTCTTATTATGCTCCTTGGAGACCGACTCGCCGTTCCTGCCGGTTTCGACCGTCGTCCTTGGCAGCCTGGGGCGGCACGCCATCCCCTGGCTGGCGTTTTTCTTGCAGTCCGGCTGTCTGCTGGCGGCAGCGGCTGCGATGGTTTGCTATTGGGGCTCGGAACTCGATCCGCGGCTAGGCATCCCTCTGGCCGGGCTGCTCTTCTCGGCCATCCTCATGATCTACTTCCGCTTGCTCGGCCGGCTGGCCTTCTACTGCTCGGTCGAACCAGAGGAAGAGGAAGAAGAAGTTGAAGAATAAGACTTCTTTGTGAATCCCCTTGTCGGGTTATGGTTTTCGGCTCGTGGATCAAGGAAACTAGCTAGTTGTGTCTTCCATACTTCCGCTTGGAAAGAGGTGAAAAATGACTTTGCAGCGACAGGGAAAGATTTGGTTGGGGCTGGCGATTGTGCTGGCCGAGTTGATTTCTGGTGGGACGAGCGTGGTGTGCGCCGCCGACTTGACGCGCTATCTCTCGTCCGACTTCTGTGCCGCGGTGGTGATTCACCCACGGCGGATCGGCAAATCGACGTTGGCAACCGCCGTGAAATCGGGACTGCCCAAGGACATGCCTGTGGCGGTCGATCCGACAAAGGATGCGGTGGCCGCTCTGAGCCATCAGAAGGGCCTGCCGCCGGGAATGGACCTTGCCAAGCTGGCCAAGGCGATCGAAGGCAAAACCGTCATCCGGATCCTGATCTTCATCGACCCGATGCCCACGGCGGACATCCCGGCCGCCCCCGGCATCATCGTCCAATTCGCCGACGACATCGATGGCGACGCCATCCTCGCGGCGATCAGTCCGAACTGGCAACCGGCCGAGGCCAAAGGCGTCAAGTACAAAAAGCTGAAGGATCCTGAACCGGGCAAGCCCGACCTTGCCGCGTTCGTGCCCGACGCCCAAACGCTGATCGGCGGATTGGATGCCACGGTGGTGAAGATGCTCGCCAAGGACCAGGGGGGCCAGCCGCTCTTAAAGCAGTTGCAGCGGGCAAGCTTCGACAACGACATCCTTGTGGAGTTTCTGGCTGAACCGCTTTGGGCAGAGAGGGCCGATGGCGGCGGAAAGTCCGCGGAGAAGGTCCTCGGTGGCCTGGGCGGCCCCGATTTGGCCAAGTCGGCCAAGGAAATCAAGTCGGTTTCGGTGAAGCTCAACTTCAGCGGCAAGACGCTGCTTCATGCCGAGGTCGTGTTCGACAAACCGGAGACGGCTACGAAGTATGCGGTGTTAGCTCAGGCGGGCGTGGCCCTTGCCAAGCCGAAGTTCGATGAATTAAAGAAGCAGCCGCTGCCGCTGGTGCCGCCGCCGCTGGTGCCGTTGATCGCCAAAGTGGGCGACGAGGCTTTCGAGGGTCTGACAATCAAGAATGATGGTTCGCGGCTGGTGGTCGACCTGGCGATGCCTGCCTCACTGCCCGACGCGCTGAAACAGCTCGCCGAGATGGGAGCCCAACAAATGCAGCCACCGGCAAAGCCTGCGCCGTGAACAGCGTAGGGTGGGACCAGATCCGGGGCACCCGGTACTCCGGGTCGGCGAGCGCAGGCCCACCATGATCGGCTGGAACGCACATGAGGAAGAAAACATGGAGAAGAAATCATGGAAACAGATCGGACAAATCTCATCAGCAGGCAACAGTTCCTGAAAATCGTGGTGGGCGGGACGGTCGCCGCCGCCCTTCCACGCAGCGCTTGTGCCCAACCGCCGGCCCCCACAACCCACGTCTACAAGACGGTGGGGGAGTGTCAGATCAAGGCGGACGTTTATCCGTCAGCCCAAGGCGCCCGCAGGCCAGCGGTCGTCTGGATCCACGGCGGCGCCCTGATCATGGGCTCGCGAAAGTGGCCCGACGCTCGCTTCTTCGCCGAGTTGCGGCAACGGGGGTTCGTCATCGTCTCGATTGACTACCGCCTCGCGCCGGAGACGAAGCTGCCGGGCATCATCGAAGATGTGCAGGATGCCTGGCGGTGGGTGCGGCAAGAGGGGGCCAGGCGGTTCGGCATCGATCCGGACCGGCTGGCCACCGCGGGCGGGTCGGCCGGAGGCTACCTGACTTTGATGACGGGGTTTTGCCTGGAACCCCGTCCTCGCGCCCTGGTTTCTTATTACGGCTACGGAGATATCACCACCCCCTGGTACTCCAAACCCGATGAGTTTTATCGCCGCCAGCCGTTGGTGCCGAAGGAAGAGGCATATCGTTGCGTGGGCAGCCGCGTGCTATCGGAGCCACCGACACCGAACCAGCGCGGGCGGTTCTACCTGTACTGTCGCCAACAGGGCATCTGGCCCAAGGAAGTGGCGGGACACGACCCGCATAGCGAGTCCAAGTGGTTTGACCCGTATTGCCCCATTCGCAACGTGACGGCCAAGTATCCGCCCACGTTCTTGGTCCACGGCACCGACGACACCGACGTCCCCTACGCGGAATCGAAGAACATGGCCGCCCGCTTGGCGGAGTCGGGTGTTGCGCACGAGCTCATCACGGTCACCGGGGCCGGTCACGGGCTGTCGGGCGCGAAGCCGGAAAAGGTGGCCCAGATTGCCCGGCAGGCCGCCGAGTATGTCAAGACCTATACCAACTAGAAAGGAGTCTTCCATGAGCGACCCGGCAACGCAAGGCCAACCAGACGCACAATCCCAGCCCGACCTACTGGGGGCCGGCCCGCAATACGGTTTGCGATTGTGGCCCGGCATCGTCCTGGTGGCCGTCCTTTGGCTGATGCGCGCCTGGGCGCTGATCGGCGAATTTGCGCCGTACAAGTTCTTCGTCGGCATGCTGATCGCGCCGTTGATCGTACTGGCGGGACTTGCGCTCTGGTGGCTGTTTGCCAGCCGTCTGCGCTGGTCCGACCGTCTGCTCGTCGTAGGGACGTTCGTGGCGGTGACCGCGGTCACGATGGTCTCGGCCGACGTGAGTTTTCGCGGCATGGGGCTCGTGATTTACGCTCTGCCGAGCGTGGTCAGCGCGTGGCTGGGATGGCTCGTGCTTTCCTTTCGGCTCCCTTGGCCGGTCCGCCGGGCGGGCGTGTTGCTGATCTTCATCGCGGCGGGCGTGGGCTGCTTGCTGCTGCGCATCGATGGGATGGACGGCAATTTCGTCGCCAAGTTCAGTTGGCGCTGGACCCCCACGTCCGAACAGAAACTTCTTGCCGAATTGAAATCCAAGCCGGCCGGGCAGTCCGACGTTCAAGCGGCCGCAGTGCAAGGCGCTGCCGGAATGAGCGAAGCGCCGGGCGACTGGACCGGTTTCCGTGGACCACGACGTGACAGTAGGTTGTCGGACGTGCGGATCAAGACCGATTGGCAGCAATCGCCGCCGCAGGAATTGTGGCGGCATCGCATCGGTCCCGGCTGGTCGTCGTTCGCCGTGATTGGCGATCGGCTCTTCACGCAGGAGCAGCGGGGCGATGACGAATATGTCGTTTGCTACGACGCGACGACGGGGGCCGAAGTATGGGCCCACCACGATGCGACGCGGTTCTCCGAACTGGCCGCGGGTCCTGGCCCGCGCGCGACACCCACGTTCCACGCCGGGCGGCTGTACGCGTTTGGGGCGAACGGTCATCTGAACTGCCTGGACGCGGCCAGCGGCAAACGTCTTTGGTGGCATGATGTCGCGGCCGATTCCGCAACGACCGTTCCGCAATGGGGCTACGCGAGTTCGCCGTTGGTGGCGCAGGGCGTGGTGGTGGTTTTCGCCGGCGCTCCCAACGGAAAAACGGCGGTTGCCTACGAAGAGGAAAAGGGAGGGCCGGCCTGGACGGCGAGCGTGGGGCCGGTATCCGAAAATGCAGCGCTGAGCTATTGCTCGCCCCAGTTGGCGACCATTAACGGCGTGGAGCAGATTCTGCTTGCCACCGACGCCGGCCTTTCGGCCTTCAAACCGGCCAGCGGAAAAGAGCTCTGGCATTATTCCTGGCCGGTGGAAAAATTGGCGCGCATCGTGCAGCCTGCGCTCGTCGGCGATGGCGACGTGCTCATCGGGACCGGTATGGGAAATGGCACGCGACGAATCCACATTCGTCGCGATGGTCAGGACTGGCTCTCCGAAGAACAATGGACCAGCCGCAAGATCCGGCCGTACTTCAATGACTTCGTCGTTCTCAACGAATATCTCTATGGGTTCGACACGGGCAAATTCGTGTGCGTCAGCGTGAACGACGGCAGCGAAGCATGGCGGGCCGGCGGCTACGGCAACGGCCAGGTGCTCCTGCTGGCGGACCAGGAACTGTTGCTCATCCTCTCCGAAGCAGGCGACGTGGCCTTGGTTTCCGCTCGTCCGGAAAAACGTGAGGAACTCTGCCGCTTCAAGGCCATCGAAGGGAAGACCTGGAACCACCCGGTCGTCGCCCACGGGAAGCTGTTCGTCCGCAACGGGGAAGAAATCGCCTGTTTTCGCATCGCTGAAATGACCTCTCAATGAGGAGATCCCACAACTGTTGTACGTCAGGTCGACCATGGGTAGATGGTGCCCGAGCCTGACAGCGAACCGGACAAGGTCAGGCTCGGGTACCATGTACGCATGGTCAACCTGACGTACCGGCTCAATTTCTCCACGGCCTCTTTATGCGAACCACGGGCGGATCGGGGTGGCCCGCCTTGTACTCGTCGATGCTCAGCGCGCCGTCGCCGTTGGTGTCGAGCGCTTTGAATTCCTCCTCCGTGGCATCGGGGTAGCCGGCCTTGTACTCTTTGAACGACAACCGGCCATCGTGGTCCTTGTCCAACTCGCTGAAGCTCGGCGTGGTTCTGGGCAGCGAGGCAACCGGGCCGCGTCGCCTGTTCCCACCGCCGTTGTTGCCATTCCATTGGCCGCGCTGGTTATTACCGCCTCGTGCGACTGCAACATCGGCGACCGGGGCCTTGACGGCCGCGGCGGCATCTTTCTTCGCGGCATCGGCTTCGAGTCGGGCCTTGTGCTCTGCATCGCAGGCGTTCGGCATATTTCTGGCTCAACTCGGCCACATGCTTCAAGGCCGCGTCGAGCTCGCCCCGCAGCCGCAAGGCTTCTTTTTCAGCCGCGGCAAGTTTCCCGGCCTGCGCGTCCAAGTTGGCCTTCAGGTCGGCTTTCGCGAGTCCCAGTTGCTTTTTGAGATCGGCGTTTTCCCGTTCCAGCGTCTCGATGCGTTCCGCGGCGTCTTTGCGGGCCTCCTCGGCCTCGTTCTTGGCCTCGGCCAGGATCGAGTCGGCCCGGGAACGTCCCGGAGAATTCGCGGCTACGTAGATCGCAAAGGAAAGAATAGCAGCGACAACAGCCAACAGAATGATCAGGGTGCGCATGGTAGGGTTGATCGCGGTCTCGGCGGTCAAACTTCAGGGAATCGCCATCCGAAAGGACTACGCTCTATTCTCCGAAAAACAGACCAAACTGTCAAGTATTTTCGATTACGCTGCCTTTTTCAGGCAAACGGAATGAATTCCGTTCCACGTAGTTTGCCCTTCCTTCCCGTGTCATAAGCCGGGCGTTAGAATGGAAAACACTTGAAGAACTCGCTCCCGGCCCCCAGCAAGGGCTAGGCGGCATCGGCAATCATCGATTGAAGGGATTTCCACTTTGTTGCGGACTCATACTTGCGGCGAACTTCGTGCGGACCACGTCGGTCAACAGGTCACCCTCTGCGGCTGGGTCGATACCTATCGGGACCACGGCGGGCAGTTGTTCGTCGATCTTCGCGATCGTTACGGAAAGACACAGGCCGTCTTCACGCCGGAACGCGGCGACGAAACCCTGCAACAGTCCAAGGCCTTGCGCTCGGAGGACGTAATCCTGGTCCGCGGCGAGGTTGCCCGGCGGCCCGAGGGCACCGTGAATCCCAAGCTGGAGACCGGCGAGGTCGAGCTTCGGGTCCGTCATATCGAGATTCTGAACAAGAGCGCCCCGCCGCCGTTCCAGCCCGGCAGCGTCGATCTGCCCGGCGAGGACCTGCGGCTGAAGTACCGCTACATCGACCTGCGGCGGCAGAAGATGCAGCAAACGCTGCTGCTTCGGCACCGCATCATCAAGTCCATGCGCGACTATTTCGACGAGCAGCGGTTCATCGAGGTCGAGACCCCCATGCTGGGACGCAGCACGCCGGAAGGGGCCCGCGATTACCTGGTGCCCAGCCGCGTCGTGCAGGGGCACTTCTATGCCCTCCCCCAGTCGCCGCAGCTTTACAAGCAGATCCTCATGGTCGCCGGCTACGACCGCTATATCCAGGTCGCCCGTTGTTTTCGCGACGAGGACCTGCGGGCCGACCGGCAGCCGGAGTTCACGCAGTTGGACCTGGAAATGTCGTTCGTCACCGCGGCCGACATCATCGGCGTGATCGACGGCCTGATGGCCCGGCTGGCGAAGGAGATCCTGGGCCTGGAGCTCAAGCTGCCGCTGCCGCGGATGACCTACGACGAGGCGATGGAGCGGTTCGGCCACGACGCGCCCGACCTGCGTTTCGGCATGGAACTGGTCGACATCACCGACCTGGCCCGCGAGGCCGAGTTCCGCGTCTTCCGCGAGGTTGCCCAGGGGGCGGGGCACCGGCGGGGCACCCGGTACCCTGGGTCGGGGTCGGGTCCGCGGCATGAACGTCAAGGGCGCGGCCAGCCGCTATTCGCGCAAAGACATCGACGAGTTGACGGCATTGATCGTGGAAAACTTCGGCGCCAAGGGGCTGGCCTGGTTCAAGGTCGAAGAGGGTGGCACGCTGGCCTCGCCGATCGCCAAGAACTTCAGCCCGGAGCTTTTGGCCAAGATTGCCCAGCGGATGGGGGCCGAGCCGGGCGATTTCCTGGTCTTCGTGGCCGACAAGTTCGAAGTCACCTGCAAGGCCTTGTACGCCTTGCGGAAGCGGTTCGGCGTCGATTTGAAGCTCTACGATCCCAACGAGATGAACTTTTCCTGGATTGTCGAGTTTCCCATGTTCGCCTACGACGAGCAGCTTGCTGCTGAAGGGGGGGGCGGGTGGGCCGCCATGCACCATCCGTTCACCTCGCCGCGTCCGCAGGACATGGCCCTGCTTTCGACCGACCCCGGCAAGTGCCGGGCGGTGGCCTACGACCTGGTGATCAACGGCTACGAGGCCGGCGGCGGGACCATTCGAATCCACGATCAGCAGATCCAGCAGCAGGTCTTCGGTCTCTTGGGCATCGATCAAGAGACGGCCCGGGAGAGGTTCGGTTTCCTCTTGGACGCCTTGCAATTCGGCGCTCCGCCGCACGGTGGCATCGCCTTGGGCATCGACCGCGTGGTGATGCTCTTCGGCAAGCTGGACAACATTCGCGACGCCATCGCCTTCCCCAAGACGCAGCGTGCCACCGATCTCATGACCGGCGCCCCCGGCGAGGTCGACGCCAAGCAGTTAAGGGAGTTGAATATCAAGGTGAACAAGCCGTGATTTGGAGTGCGGCAGTTTTGCGGCTTGAGCGGCAAATTTGGAGTGCGGCGATTCATCGCCGCTTTTCAGCGATCGACGATCGCCGTGCGAGTTTTCGATCATCGCTCGCCGCTGATCAACTCTAAATGCCGCTGTATCGCGCCATCCAACCGATCGAATTGGCCGGGAGGAACAAATGATAACGCGCGACGAAATGCCCGAGAACAATAAGGACATCGCCAAAATCGAGGTGGATTTCCCCCGACTCTTGAACGATGCCCCAAATTCATGCCCGGTCCCGATGACGGAAATACTCCACTATCTCTCTGTCGAATCCCCCGATGGCGATGCGATCAAAGCTGCCGATCTCCGGTTCCTTCGGACTGCTCAGGTCGCAGAGGCTGAATACTGGATCTGGGGCTTTAACGAATCCGATGGTGCAAAGTGTTACGTTACTGTCTGGCGTAAGGGTCGGGAAACCTGTGTTGGGTACGACGAGGACTATTGGGGCCTGACGCCGGAACAATACATGCTCGCGGACTATCATCACATGTGGTAGGGTGCAACGAACACGGCTTCGATCTATCTCAAGACCGTGAAGAGATCACATCGACAACTCCGTCATTTCAACAGGGCCACGAAACCGGCCTGTTCGAAATGGTAGCCATTCACAGGCTCACAGTCACAGTTATAGTAGCCGTATGACGGGGTGATAAACGGACGACTGTAACGAGCCAGCCCCGGCATTTTGGAGATCCTGGGTTTGCAGGGATTCTCGGGGCACGGCCACCTCTTGATCTTGTTCGGATCGCGTGAGGTTGGTATCGTACCGCCCCATGATCCTGTCAAGAACTAGCCCGGGTTCTGAAAGCAAGTCGCTGGCGCGTCGCCTTGCCGCGATGGAGGAGAAACTGGCTGCGGCGGAAGCAAAGCTGGCTGCGGCATCCGCTCGGCTTGGGCTGCTGGAAGAAGAGAACGTACGTCTGCAGCAGGAAAACGAGCAACTCAAACGCCGGTTGGCGGCGGCCCGCAAGAACTCGTCCACTTCCTCTAAGCCGCCTTCCAGTGATATCGTCAAGCCGCCCAAGCCTCCGCGCAAGGACGGTAAAAAACGCAATCGTGGCGGACAGCCGGGCCATGAACAACACCTGCGGACGCCGTTTCCCGACGAGGCCATCGATAACCTCGTAACCTATACGCTCGATTGTTGCCCCGATTGCGGCGGCTCACTCCGCCCTTCCCCGTATGCGGCCGAGGTGCAACAGGAGGTGGAAATCGTCGCCACCCCGACCATCGTCAGCGAACACCAAGCGTTGGCTTATTGGTGCAATCGCTGTGGGAAACTCCATGCAGCGTCCCTGCCCGAAGCGGTGCGGAAGGCGGGCCTTTTAGGCCCACGAATGACGGCCCTGGTGGCCTTCATGAAGGGTGTCTGCCACGCCTCCTTCTCCACCATCCGGAAGTTCCTTCGCGACGTGGTGCGGGTGAACGTCTCCCGCGGCTACTTGGCCAAGTTGATCGACAAGGTGAGCGAGGCGTTGGCCCCCTCCTATGCGGAGTTGTTCGTGCGGCTGCCCGACGAGGCCGTGCTGAACATCGATGAGACGGGGCATAAGGAAAACGGCGAAAGATTCTGGACTTGGTGCTTCCGCGCGCGCTCTACACGTTGTTCCGTATCGACAAGTCGCGTGGCTCGAAGGTGCTGGTGGAGGTGTTGGGCGAGGAGTTCAACGGCGTGTTGGGCTGCGATTATTTCAGCGCCTACCGCAAGTACATGCGAGAGTTCGGCGTGCTGGTTCAGTTCTGCATGGCCCATCTGATCCGCAATGTGAAATTCCTGCTGACTCTGCCCCGCCGTGAGGACCAGGCTTATGGCCAACGGTTGCGCAACGCGCTGCGCGGCCTGTTTGCCGTAATCCACGGCCGCGGAACAATGACTGCGGCGGGCTTTCAGCAGGCATTGGCTGCCGCTCGTCAACACGTGTTGAGGACAGCCCTGACCGGCGTGCCGGACACGAAACATGCCCGTAACATGGCCAAACGCTTCCGCGAACACGGGGAAGCCTATTTCCGCTTCATTACGACACCCGGCATCGCCCCAACCAACAATCTGGCGGAACAAGCGATGCGTTTTGTGGTGATCGACCGGCACATCACCCAAGGAACACGCAGCGAGAAAGGGCGCCGATGGTGCGAACGGATCTGGACAGCAATTGCCACCTGTGCCCAACAGGGTCGCGCGGTGTTTCAGTTCTTGCTTGACTCTGTCCAAGCCTATCTCTCCGGTACTTCGCCGCCTTCGCTCCTGCCGTCCGGCCCCTGACGGCGCTCTCACCGCTTAACTTCCTCTATCATGTCAGTGGCCATTTGACCACGCTCTGTCACTACGTGAATCGCTACTCGAAATGCTTGTCCCCCGTCAGAGCCTCGCTAATGCCTTCCCTTTGCATGACGACGAACGAAATGCAATCGGTGAGCGACCAGTATTTGTCGGCGTGCCGCCGAAACAAGTCAACGCCGACCTCCAGCAGTTCCTCGCTGCATCCAACGACGGCAGTGTTCGGATCGCCTTGCACAGTTTCCAACGTTGCCAAAAACGCGGGTCGATTCGCAGGGCTGGCCAGGCCGTCTCCCAACTCAGTCAAGATCCAGCCTGTGGTTACCATTCGGCCATGGAACGACCGAACGAAAGTCATCGCCTTCTCGTGAGCCGGATCGCGATCGTTCAACAGCGCGAAGTAGTAAAACAAATCGGCAAAAACCATCCTCATCGCTTCGGCGTTCCGTGGATATAATGATCGTGCTGCGCGGCGAAATCGGCAGGGAGGTCTTTCGCCATTCCAGCCAGCTTCAGCAGACTCAGATGGGTCGGCTGCCCTTCAGCGTCCTGGGTGTCGGCAACAACCTTCACCCGCGTGCCCTCGGGCAACGTGGCTCCTTGGTCCAGAATGATCGTCCCGTTTCGTACAATGCCATCGAATGTCATGATCTCTGCCTCGTAAGGTCTAGCCGTTGCTGAATAGCCGCGTCGAGTCGATCAATCTCCTCGTCGCTCAGACCCTCGTAAATGTTGAACCAGTCGGGCAATCCGGCTTCGGAGGCTCTAGGAGGCGTCTCATTCCTGTCGCACTCTTTTTCGATCACTTGCAGGACAACCTGCTGGCTCGGCTGCAAGGGCGAACCGATCAGGTGTTCCAACGCCTGAAGATCGTCGGCCGGAATATCGCCAACGTTTCGCGTGATGGTTTCCATACCTATATTCTACCTTGCGCTTACCAATCCTGGCAATATGGGCAGGGCAGTGTGCCGGGGAACCGTAGCGACAGCGAATCAAAGTTTCGCGATCGTTGACCGCGGAAACGCAGCCCGGTTATTTTTCGTCTTCGGGCTTGACGACCCGCGGGGCGATCAGCGGACCGAAGCCGCCGCCAACGCCGCCCTTGAGCTCGGCCGGCGGAGTCGAAGGTTGCGGCTTGGCGGGAGGGCCAGCCTCCCCTTCGGCAGCTTCTTCCTCGGCCCACTCGACCCGCTTCCGGGAAAGACCGATCTTCCGCTCGTCGGCATCAACGCGCAGAACCTTGACCTCGATCTCCTGGCCGACTTTGACCACGTCCTCGGGGTTCTCAACCTTATGGTCCGCCAACTCGGAGATGTGCAGCAGGCCCTCCAGGCCGTCTTCCAGGCCGACGAAAACGCCGAAATTGGTGATCTTCGTGACCGGACCCTTGACGATCTGGCCGGGCTGATACTTGGCCGGAATGTTGGTCGCCCAGGGATCGTCGTTGAGTTGCTTGAATCCGAGGGCGATGCGGCGGCGTTCCTGATCGACGGAAAGCACGCGACACTCCAGCACCTGCCCCTTCTCGACCATCTCGTTGGGATGGCTGATCTTGCGGGTCCACGACATGTCGCTGACGTGCAGCAGGCCGTCGATGCCCTCTTCGATCTCGATGAAGGCGCCGTAGTTGGTGAGGTTGCGGACCGTGCCCTTGACGATGGCCCCCGGCGGATAGCGTTCCGCCACGCGGTCCCAGGGGTTTTCCTGGGTTTGCTTCATGCCCAAGGAGATCTCGTGCTTCTCCTTGTCGATCTTCAGCACGACGACTTCGATCTCGTCGTCGACCTGGACCAGTTCGCTGGGATGGCTGATGCGGCGGGTCCACGACATCTCGCTGATGTGGACCAGGCCTTCGATGCCCTCTTCCAATTTCACGAAGGCGCCGTAGCTCATCACGTTCACCACCGTGCCCTTGATCTGCCTGCCGATCGGGTAGTTGGCGGGCACGTTTTCCCAAGGGCTGGCCGACTTCTGCTTCAGGCCCAGGGCGATCTTTTCCTTCTCGTAATCGATGTGCAAGATCTGGACTTCGATTTCCTGGTCGATGGCCAGCATCTCGGAGGGATGGTTGATGCGGCCCCAACTCATGTCGGTGATGTGCAGCAGGCCGTCGATGCCGCCCAGATCGACGAACGCGCCGAAGTCGGCGATGTTCTTGACCACGCCCTTGCGGCGCATGCCGACTTCCAGCTCGGCCAGCAGTTGGGCCTTCTTTTCCGCGCGCTCGGCCTCGATCAGGGCCCGGCGGCTGACGACGATGTTGCGGCGGGCTTCGTCGATCTTGAGCACGAGCGATTGCACGGTGCGATTGATGTAATCGCCAATGTCGGCGGGGCGGCGGATGTCGACCTGGCTGGCGGGCAAGAAGACGGGCACGCCGATATCGACCAGCAACCCGCCCTTGATCTTGCGGGTGGCCACGCCGGTGACAACGTCGCCCTCGTGGACCGAATTCATGACCGACATCCAGGCCTCGATCTTCTCGGCCTTGCGCTTGCTGAGGGTGATCATGCCGCGGGAATCATCGACCAGGCCGTGGATGTCCTCGACATCCTCAATCAGGACCTTGATCATTTGCCCGGGCTTGGGCAGCTCTTCACCTTCTTCCCACTCGTTGCGGAAGATAATGCCTTCGCTCTTGTACCCAACGTCGACCAGGACGACATCGCCCTCGGTCCGCAGGACGCGTCCTTGGACGATTTGATTGACCGCTACTTCCTGAGTTCCCCACTCAAGTTCTTCCGGCGGCGCCCCGTGCCCCAGGTTGAATCCGGCAGGGCTTCCGCGAGCTCCTGCTGCCATTCCTCCTCAGAAACGTCAAGAGTTCGGATGAGGTTACGATTGACCATGAATTCGATTCCGTATTGAAAAACACGCACAGAAAAGGACCGCTCGGCAAGCCCGGTTCCCAGCACCCAGGAACTACCGGCGGACTGTCGAGAAACTCATATTGTAGCGGTATGGTGAGAATTTGGCAACGGGAGCGGAAATTTGGTTTTCACCCCTGGTCGACCCACCCGTAGTGTGGGTTCAGATTTCCTGCGGCTCGCCCTAATGACCTAAGATGGTCGACCTGCTATAATAATGGCACGTGAGGTGAGGAGGCATGGGATGAACACTGCGGCCAGTAGCGAACCCCGCATCATCACGCTCGAAGTTACGGAGGACGCAATTCACGCCCAATTGGCCGACGGGCGGACCGTTAGCGTCCCGCTCGCGTGGTCGTGGCGATTGGCAAATGCGACCCCGGCGCAGCGCAGCCGTTTTGAGATTATCGGAACGGGCGAAGGGGTCCATTGGCCCGACGTCGATGAAGACATCAGTGCTCGGGGGATGTTGCAAGGGATACCGTCATGCCCGCCCAAGCAAGCCAAGGCGAAGCGCCGCCCGGCCTAATGACCCTAGATAGCCCAGGAAACCACTTGACACACGGCCTGAATGTGGACTGCTTTAGCGATAGATATCAACATTCGAGGTGAAGATCATGAAGGCCGTGCAGATAACGCTCGATGACCAGCTTGTGGCGGCGGTGGATCGTCTTGCTCGGCGGCTGAAGACGACGCGGTCGGCTTTTGCTCGCGATGCGCTCCGCGCGGCTTTAGCCAGGCATCGCGTGGAGGATTTGGAGGAGAAACACCGCCTTGGATACCAGAAGCATCCCGTCCGGAGCGGCGAGTTCAACGTCTGGCAAAGCGAGCAGCGATGGGGCGATGAATGAGACGGGGCGCGGTCCGCCAAGACATCAAGTCGGGGGCAAGCAGGTTCTTTCTGCCGGAAAGGACCTACTTGAGGTTACGGCGGGTGGTTGAAACAAAAACTGCCGCGCCAGAGCGTTCGCGTTGGCGCTACCAGCACTGGGCGGCATGAGGGTTGATTTTGCCCACGGTGAATCTCCCGCGGGACTGGATGGCGGTCGGTTCCATTCCGCCGCGCATCCACGCGGCGGATCGAGCTAAGGCCAGCCGGAAGGCCATGTTGTTGTTCCGGTTCGACGGGTCGTTCCTGTTACGGTTCGCCGACCGGCAGTTCCTGGCGGTGTTGTTCCAGCTCCCGCCGCGGTTCACCCGGTTCGAGCCCTTGGACCGCTTACCGGCAGCGATTGTATCACGGCGTTGCGGAAAGTCCAAGTGGACAGGCCAAGGGTGTTCGTAAAGGCCGTCAATGCGGTTGCCCGGGATTGTAATTCCCGCTCATCAATCTCGCCGGCGAGCCATGCTTTTTCCAAGGCGGCGAGTTTCCGGCGGAAGCGCCGTTTGCTGCGCCGCGGCAAGGTCGTATGCCGGCGATAAATGCGGCTGCCGAGGAATTCCATCCCCAGCGCATGCGGTTGATATACGGCTTGGGCTTGAGTTCGAGCGCCAACTCATCGCGCAGGAAGGCGCGAATCGAACGCAAGCAGGATTGCAGTTCGGCGGTGGATTCGCCCCACACTGCCATGTCGTCCATGTAACGCACGTGCCCTTTCGCGAAGCGTTTCGTTAATGAATCGGTCGCACCATCCCAGGTAGAAATTCGCCAGATGCTGCGAGGTGAGACTGCCGATTGGCAGTCCGCGTCCCACCGCGCCGCGAAACGTCCGAACAATGCGATCCAACAGCGCCAGTAAGCTGCGGTCCTTGAAGATCCGCGCCAACCGGCCAAGCACCTCGTCGTGCGGCACGCTGTCAAAGTATTTGCGGATGTCGAGTTTGAGAAAATAGGGAAAGCACCGCGCGAATCGTTGGGCCCACGAAAGCGCGGCGATCCGCCCTCGTCCTGTTCGACAGGCATAGGTGTCGTCGATGAGCCAATGTTCAAAAACGTCCTCGCAGACGTTCATCACGGCGTGGTGCATGACCCGCTCCGGGAAACAGGGCGCCGTGATGATCCGCTCTTTCGGGTCATGGATCACGAACTGATGAAAGCGGCCGACCGGAAACGTGCCTTCGTCCAGGGAGCGCGCCATCGCGCTGATGTTGTCCTCCAGGTGTTCCGCAAAGAGGCGAACTTCCTCGCTGGCGCGCTTTCCCCGCCGCGCCCTGCTGAAGGCCAGCCGCAGATTATCGCGATCGACGATCCGTGGCCACAGGTTCCCGGCGCGCTTCAAGATGTGCCATCCCCCGACAAACCGCTCAAGAACTGCAAGAGCCGTTGGCCGTATTTCTCGATCCGCGCGTCGCCCACTCCCGCGATCTGCTCCAAGTCGGCCTTGGTGCGGGCCTTCTTTTGCACGATTTGCGCCAACTGTTCGTTCGTAAAGATGGTGTAGACGGGCACGGCCTCGGCCTGGGCCAACTCCTTGCGCAAATCGCGAAGCCTGGCGAAGAGGGCGAAATCCTCCGGAGAAAGAACCGTTTTATAGTCGATTTTCCCCCGCTGCGCCCCGCATCGTTCCCCGGCGGCCCTTTGCCCCGCGCCGATTCGAGGTAGTCGATGCAAAGCGACCAAAAAGAATCGTTTCCCTGTTCTACCCAGCGGCGGTCGACGGCCAGCACCTTATGGGCCCGGAGAAAGGCGTTGAGCGAGTCCTCGACGCCCTCCGAATCACGCATCGGCACGATAAAAAACTTGAACGCCATGGTTGCTTTCCCGTAGGGTGCGGTCAAGCGCAGCGCAGACCCACCCAAGAACGTCGCGGAACGGTGGGTTCTGCGCTGCGCCTGACCGCACCCTACCCATCGGCACCATCCTGCCTATTCTCGCCGCCGCAATTCGCGCGCGACCAGGGGCTACGCCCCTGGACCCCGACTCTCTTCTGCCTGCTCCGCTACGATGGTCGCTCGCCATGAACGGGCGGCCTCCGGCTTTTCGCCCGTTCAGGCTTCGCTCCCATCTCCTCTAGCTTGTTACCTGACTTGCTCATGGGCTCGATGGAACTAAGGCCAGCCGGAAGGCCATGTCGTAGTCCCGGTCCGACGGGTCGTCCCCGCCACGGATCGCCGACCGGCAGCGCCCGGCGGAGTCGAGCCAGCTCCCGCCGCGGTCCACCCGGTACGAGCCCGTTGCAGACCCCGACGGATCGTCCGCCGGTGACTTCGCATAGTAACCACCATCATACCAGTCCTGGCACCACTCCCACACGTTCCCGTGCATATCATACAGCCCCCAGGCGTTCGGCTTCTTCTCGCCCACCGGATGTGTCTTGCTCTCCGAGTTGCCGGCGTACCAGGCGTACTCGCCAAGCCGAGCCTCATCGTCGCCGAAGCAAAACTTCGTCGTGCTTCCGGCCCGACAGGCATATTCCCACTGGGCTTCGCTGGGCAACTGGAACTTTCCCGGGTTGCCCTCCCGCTTGTTCAGCTTATTGAGAAACTGCTGGCACTCGTCCCAACTGACCTGTTCCACCGGATTGTTCGGACCCTTGAAGTTGCTGGGGTTGCTGCCCATGACGGCCTCCCACTGCTCCTGCGTCACTAAATATTTGCCCAGGTAGAACGGCTTGGTGATTCGAACCCGGTGCTGCGGCTTCTCGTAGTTGCCGGCGTTGCCGTCCGCATCGGGCGAGCCCATCATGAACTCGCCGGCGGGAATCGAGACCATCTCCAGCTTGATGCCGTTGCCAAGGTCGACCGAGGTTTCCTTCTGCTTGTCGCTCGGGACGGGCTTCAAAGCGGGCAATGGTGAAATGTCCGGAGCGCTCTTGTTTGGAGGGGGAGCAACCGCTGTCGTCTCCGGCGGCTTCGTCGCTGAAGCTTTGAGCCTTAGCGTCAAGCGGTTCAACTCTCCCGACTTTGGCTGAAGTTCCTGCGACAGCGGCTCATAGCCCGCCAGCGTCGCAACGACGGTCACTTTTGCCTGACCGTCCGGTTCGGCCACGGTGATGGTCCGCGCCGCGTCGCTACCCTCGATGCTCGCGCCCTTGCCCGCCACCGACACGTTCGCTTGGGGCGGGTCGACGGCAACGGCATAAACGGCCGGGCGAGGCTTTGGCGGCTCGATCGGCGCCGGCTTCTCAACCGCCTTGGGCTTGTTGGGCTCCAACGTCACCCGCAGAATCTCTTCTTGCCCGCGGCGCACGGTGAAGGACTTGCTCACCGACTGGTAGTCGCCGGAGGTCACCAGCAGGCCATGCTCGCCCGCCTTCAGGCGCAGCGGCTCTTTGAGGCCCGCGATATCGATTACGTCGCCGTCGACCTTCACCTCCACCTGGGCCTTGGGATCGCTTAGTTCGATCCTCACCGTGCCGCTGACGGTCTGGATCGAGAGCATGATGCCCAGGAGCAACAAGGCGGCTGCTCCGAGACCCGCCGCGGCCAGCCACTTCCGCGACTCGCGGCCACGCGCCGCGGCGGCGGCCATTGCGCGGATACCCTGGCCCACCATCATCTTGACCCGCGCGGAAGCCGTTACGCCAGCAGGCCGTACGGCCGTCTGCGCCGGAGTCGCGCAGGGCGATGCTCCAGCGCCCTTCAAGAGGTCGAACGCCAGCGACTCCTGGGACAACGTTCAGCAGGGCCTCCAGTTCGGCCAACAGTTCCCCGGCGCTCTGGTACCGCGCCTCGGGTTTCTTCTCCAGGCCACGGGCGAGAACGCGGCACACCGCGTCGGGCAAGTCGGGAGAGAACCGCCGCGGATCGGGCACCGGCCGGTGACAGTGCATGTAGCCCAGGGCCCCCGGCGCGGCGTCGCCGAACGGGTCCTGGCCGGTCAGCAGGCAGTAGTAGGCGCACGTCAGCGAGTACAGGTCGCTGCGGCCGTCCACCTGGCCGCCCTCCCATTGCTCCGGCGACATATAGGCCGGCGTGCCCAGCACCGAGCCTTCTTGCGTCATGCGGCTCTCGGTGAACTGCGAGCGGGCCAGCCCGAAGTCGGCCACCTTCGTCACGCCAGTCTTCGTCCGCATGAGGTTGGCCGGCTTGATGTCGCGATGGACCAACCCTAAGTCATGGGCCGCTTCCAGGCCGGCCGCCGCGTCGCGAATGGCCCGCGTGGCCTCCCGCCAGGGCATCGGCCGGCCTTCGCTTACCGCGTCGTCCAACGACTGCCCGTCCACGTACTCCATGACGATATAGACCAGGCTGCCCTCCTGGCCGATCTGGTGGACGGTCACGGCGTTGGTGTGGTGCAGCTTGGCCGCCAGGCGGGCCTCGCGGAGGAACCGCTTGAGGCGATCGGCGTTGTCAGAAAAGCGGGGCGGCAGGGTCTTGATGGCCACGTCGCGGTCCAGGCCGGGATCGTGGGCCAGCCAGACCTCGCCCATGCCCCCTTCACCCAGCCGGCGAAGGAGCGTGTAAGGGCCAATCTTCCTGGCCGGCGGGGTCTCAGGCAGCGGAACCGCTTTGGGCAGCGGTTTGGACTCCTTTCGATCCGTCACTGCCCGCTCTGAACCTCCCGTCGATAGCGGCGAGGCGTGGGAAGCCGGCGGATTGTGTACGCCCGTCTCGTCGGCCTTCATCTCCACGGTGAAGCCCTTCCCGCACTTCTTGCACGTCGTGCGGCTGCCCAGACTGTCCTCCCGGACACTGTATTTCTGTCCGCAGTCCGGGTTGGGGCATTGGATGCTAATCGACATAAGGCCCCTCGTTGAGCGATGCCGAGGCGAATTCCCTTTGGCCACTAATTTTACCGGTTTTTGCCACGGATGACAAATCTCGCCATGAAGTCGCTTGCCGTCTCTATTGGTCTATTCGGGTGGCGGAGCCGTTTTTGGGGAAAGACGGCCACTTTCTATCGCGGTCCTGTTCTTTCCCGCAAATGCCGGGTGTTCCCGCAGCATCGCATGACACGCCCGCACGCGCCGCTCGACTTCGGCCACCAGTTCTCGCTCCTCGCAATTCGCAACTTCGTCCGGCGGAATGGGTGCGCCGTAATGGACGTGGATCGTGCCGCGGCCGGGCAATTGCCGCGATCGCGGCCAGGCATCGAAGGCCCCTGCGATGGCCACGGGCAGAATCCAGGCCTTGGATCGGGCGGCCAGCACGGTAAACCCGGGGCGAAACCGAGCGATCTCGCCATCGCCGGTTCGCGTGCCTTCCGGGAAAATCAGCACCATTTCGCCCCTTTTCAGACGGCGCAGCGATTCCTTGATGCCGTTGAGCCCCAACCCGTCTCGGTCAATGGGAATCGCGTCCAGCGTACGAATCAACCGGCCAAGCAGTGGGATGTGGAACAGCGTTTTCCGGGCCAGATAGTTCATTCGCCGCCAACAACCCGCCCCAATCAAAGGCGGGTCGAAGTGGCTCTGGTGATTGGAAACGACCAGCACCGGCCCCGTCTTCGGTATATTTGCGAGACCACTATATCGCACGCGGTAGGCCAGTGTGGCCGCCAAGCAGATCAGCCCGCGCAGAAATTGATACCAAAGGCGGTTGAGCAGGGAGCGCTGGGACATCGGGCAAGGTTTCGCACTTGATATTCTGGCGGATGGTTGATTTTATCACAGGCAAGATGCCTGTGCCACGATGGCCCAAGCTTTGCTCGAAATCGCGTGAAACTCTCCTGTTTGCACCTGACAGACGGGCAATGATGCTTCCGAGGCAGGACAATTGCCCCGAGTTCGCGGATACCCGGCGGGCAGACGCAGTGTACAATTGATTGACGGTCCACACGGTCACAGGTTGGCAACTTGCAGACAGGGGCAGATCATGTTCATGCGACGATTTTTCCAAATCTCGGTCGTTTTGGCGGTTTTGTGCGCAATTCCGGCCGCCCCGGCGTGCTGGGCACACGGCGGCGGTGGAGGCGGTGGTGGCGGAGGCGGTGGAATGCATGGCGGAGGCGGAGGCGGAGGCGGAGGGATGCACTCCTATGGCGCGCCGCACTCCGGAAATTGGTCGCAAGGCAATTACGTCCACCCCGGCAATCCGAACTGGTCCCATGGCCAAAATCCGCAGAGCTCCCAGTCGATGCACCATCGCCCAGGCGGCGAGAACGGGGGACACCACGACTGGGATCATGACTTCTGGCACCATCATTGGGGGCATGGTTGGGGTGGATGGTGGGGTGGATGGTGGGGCTGGGATCCGTTCTGGTTTTCGTTTTGGGGCTGCTATCCGTTCGGCTGGGGTGGATGTTATGCTGACTATTTCTGTCCCTATGGCCCGATCTATGGGGGCTATCCGGCGGCTTCCTACATTTACCCCTATGCCGACGACGGCCAATATGGGGCGAACTTTGCATCGCCGCCGGGCGAGCCACAACCTGCGCCCGGCGAACCCCAACCTGCCGTCGATAACGGCGAGGCAGCGGCCAACGAGGCCCTGCAGTATTACAACGAAGCCCGGACCGCATTCACCCAGGGCGATTATCACAACGCGTTGCGATTGGCCGGCCACTCCGCCGTGGAATCGCCGCAGAATGCGAGAGTCCACGAGTTGACGTCGCTGGCCTTGTTCGCGTCGGGCGAGTATCGCGGCGCGGCGACCGAAGCCCACGCCGCCTTGGCCTTGGGTGCACCCAGCGATTGGCCCCACCTTTTTGCCTATTACAACGATGCGGACCGCTACACCAATCAGCTTCGCAAGCTGGAAAAGACCGTGGCCGACGTGCCCAAGTCGTGCCCGGGCAATTCCTGTTGGGGTATCACTACCTGATGACCGGCGCGAAAGACCAGGCCAAGGAGCACTTCGCTCAGGCCGCCAAGTTGACTCCCAACGACAAATTGGCCCAACACATTCTTACGCAGCTTGAGTCCGGAGGTACAGTCACGCCGCCGCAGTTGCCCAAGCCACCCGCGGACGAAAAGGGCGGGAAGTCGCTGTAGTTATTCTTTTCTCAGCGTCACCAGCCGATTGCCGCCTTCCGGCGTGCGGATCAAGAGCATCACGCCCTTGGAGAGCGACTGCTCTTTCATCGCCTGATTGAATTCGGCAGCGGAGCGGACCGCCTTCTTATCGACCTGCATGACCAGCATGCCGCCGCGGATACCGGCCCGGGCAGCCAGGCTGTCCGGTTCGACTTCCTTGATGAGTGCTCCCTTGAAACCCGTGTAGGCGAATCGGTCGATATCGGACTTCGTCAGATCCGCGACCTTGATCCCAAGTTCGCTCAGCGTTGAGTTCGTTGCGAGTTTCGGATCCCGCAAGATCGCAGCGGCAAGGCCAAGACTCCTCGGCAGTGGGCTGGCTACGACCTTGATGGTCTGTGGCTTGCCATCACGAATGATCTGGACAGTCTGCGACGTGCCCAATTCCGTTTGCTCGACGAGTTCTTGCAACTTCCGCGGATTATGCACCTCGCGGCCCGCGAACTTGAGGATCCGGTCGTTCTTGCGAAGCCCGGCCTTGGCGGCGGGGGTGTCGGGAAAGACTTCGGCAATCAGCACGCCATTGCCCGGGTCAATTCCCAGTTCCTCGGCCTTCTCGGCACGGATATCTTCGATCCGCACTCCGAGGTAAGCCCGTTGGACCGATCCCTTCTCGATCAGTTGCTTGGTGACCCACTTGGCCAGGTTGGCCGGAATGGCAAAGCCGATGCCTTGGTAGCCGCCGCTATTCGAGGCGATCGCCGTGTTGATGCCCACGACTTCGCCATCGAGGTTCACCAGCGGCCCGCCCGAGTTGCCCGGGTTGATCGCCGCATCGGTTTGCAAGAACTCCGCCCGGCGGCCGGAAGGCAACACGCGGGCCTTGCCGCTGATAATCCCCGAACTGACCGTCAAGTCGAGGTCGAAGGGATGCCCGATGGCCAATACCCAGTCGCCGATCTCCAGCTTGTCGCTGTCGCCCAAGGTGGCGGCGGGCAGGCTATGATCGGCCTTGATCCGCAACACGGCAAGGTCGGACTGTTCATCAGCCTTGACGTTGGCGGCACGAAATTGCTTGCCATCGGAGAGTTCCACCAGGACTTCATCGGCGCCTTCGACGACATGATAGTTCGTGAGGATGATGCCCTTGGCATCAATGATGACACCGGAACCGAGCCCCGTTCGCACGGGCACGTCGGACGGGGTGAAACCCGGCGCCCGGGCGCCCGGTACTGCGGGGGCACCTGGTACCCCCGGGTACCCGCTTGCGGGTGGCGGGTCAGCGAAGAAGTTCTCGAAGGGCGAGTCCGGCGGCTTGTTGCCGGCTGCCGCCGGGTCTGAGCGAAAGGTCGACGGCCGGATGGTGCTCTTGATCTTGACCACGGTCGGAAGGATCCGCTTGGAAACGGCCCGGAACGCCCTGGAAAGCGACTTTGCCGAGGCGATATCGCTGGCTTCGTCGGCCCGAGCGGCCGGGGCGTTACCAGCGGCGATGATGAGCATCAGGGCAATCCGGACGATGTTGGACCGGCCGGGAATTGGCAGCAAAACGGCATTCAACATGGCTTCTTCCCTCCGTGCAAGAGTTGCTTGTTGGGCCTATTCTAGCGTGTGGGCCAAGGGCGGCCAAGCGATTCTTGGCTGTGAGTTTCTGGTTCGTAGAGGAGTATTTATTCCGTTTGCCCGGAAAAGGCAAGGCAACGGATTGAATTCCATTCTTCGGAGATGTTGACAAACCGGCGGCCGGAAGCTAACAATATAAGGTGTAGTGTTGTGAGGATCCCTGACAAAACCCGCTTTGGACGTGCCACGAGGCGGCCCATTTCCGGTTTTGTCAGGCATCCTGAGGACCCCCAACACAACCGGGGCTCGCGGTCGTTTCCCGTACGTTAGGCCGACCATGTACCCATGGTCGGTGTGACGTACGAGGGCGTGAGCCGGGTTGTGTTGGCGGTTCTGAGAAGAGCTGTCTATCTGATGAACGGGTCGCTGCATGCACACGGATGAGGTTTCCGAGCCGGCGCCGCTGTTGCAGGGCTGCGAAGAGCGGATCGGCTATACGTTTACCGACAAGCGACTGCTCCAGTCTGCGCTGACGCATGCCTCGGGGGCAGAGCACCGCCTGGCTTCCAACGAACGGTTGGAATTCCTCGGCGATGCAATCTTGGGGGCAGTCGTATGCGAACTGCTCTTCAAACAATATCCACAGTATCTGGAAGGCGATATGACGCGGATCAAATCGATTGTCGTCAGCCGCCAGACCTGTGCCAAGATCAGCGAGGGCTTGGGAATGCAGGAATTCCTGATCCTGGGCAAAGGGATGACGACCCATCCTTCGGTCCCGCCTTCGCTCTTGGCCGACGTCTTCGAGTCGCTCGTGGCCGCCATGTATCTTGACGGCGGCGCCGAAGTCGCCCGTGTATTCCTGGAACGCCATATCGCGCCGGAGATCGAGTTGGCTGTCGGCGGCGAGATGGGCAACAACTACAAGTCGATGCTCCAGCAGCTTGCGCAGCGGGAGCATGGCACTACGCCGACCTACCAATTGCTGGACGAGAAGGGTCCCGATCACAGCAAGTGCTTCAAGATCGCCGCCCAGGTGGGCAAGAATCGCTTCGAAGCGGCCTGGGGCCGCAATAAGAAAGAAGCCGAGCAGCGCGCGGCGCGAAACGCCTTGTGCGAGATCCACGGCAAAGCGGCGCCGTATCCATCGGACGGAGATTAGTTCTTAGAACTTAGTTCTTAGATCTTAGGGAGACGCGATTGCAAGCGTTCCGCAAGCCGCAAACTCCTATGTTCTAAGCACTAAGTTCTAAGTTCTTCCCCCCAAGAAAGTAGAAACGCCCGGTCAGCCGTGCCGGGCGCTCCTTTCTCGTCGTGACAAGGCAAAGTTCGCCGAAAAGGTCTGCGAGTTGCGCGTCAAAACAGGCCGTTTTCCCCGGCCCTGAGGCCTAGGCGACAAGCGTTTTGACGGCGACGACCCGGAGTACCAGGTTCCCCGGCCTTGGCCGGGCAAAAACCCGATGGCCGCGAACCTCTAGTCACGCCAGCCTACTTCTTGGCCGCCTTCTTGGCGACTTTCTTGGCGGGCTTCTTCGCGACTTTCTTGGCGACTTTCTTCTTCGCTGCCTTCTTCTTGGCCACAGGATATCCTCCTAACAAACACGACTTGGAGCGACCGCCGCCCGTCACGCACCGGCACGAAGCCGGCGCCTTTGGCACGAAGCCAGCGACTGGAGGTCGATCACCCCGAATACGGAAGCCGCATCTCGTCATGCGAACTCGTCGGCATGAAGCCGGCTCGATGCATGTCTCGATTCGCTTCCATCTCAACTACCTTCGAGCATTCTTCCTTCACAAGAGCGCTCGAAGCGCTAAGGCCTCCAAGGCCTCAACTATCTAGATGTTATCGGCTTACAAAATCTTTTCAAGCTCAATTCTTGTTCGAACGCGAATTTTTTTTCGATCGGGACATCATCGACGACCACGTTCGGACGTTGTCGCGATGCGCCGAGAAGCGAGTCCATCGCGCGCTGAAGAGGACTCGATGAAGTGCTCTTCATGCTGCGCAACAACTCGCTCGCACGATCGTCATGGATGCATTTCGTGATCGCGCGAGGACCGCTTGAAGCATCGCAGTTCGCCTGTCGCGGTCCCGCGCTCGATCGCGCTTTGAAAGGTCATGAGCGACCGCGCGAACGTGGGCCCACGGCAAGGACGCCGGGTCGTGCGAACTTGCCTGTTGCTCGAACGAGTTTCGCTTGGCTTCAAGTCATGTTGCATTGTCATAAACTCTTTTTATTCAATCAGTTACGTAACGAAGCTTTACCGAAGCTCGATTCATGACCCGCTCTCGAGGCGGCCCAGCTTCTTCATCTGCGATCACGCTTACTGAAGCTTCGCGCGGCCGTTTGTAAGCGATTGAAATCGTTGCCGCGCGAAACCCGCGGACGATCTTCGCTGGCTTGACTTCGACGTCGTTGCGAGGTCGCTGCGCGTGACGCGAACGGCGGCTCCGAGAGCGAAGCTGCATGACACGGACTTTCAGGACATCGACGAGTCGCGCAGATCGAATGAGAAAGATCATCGCGCACGCGCTGAGATCAATGGCTTCAACAGTCCGAAGATGGTCTGTCAGCCTCCCAAATTTTTTTTCGTGATTCTTCCCAGCTTGCCAAGAAAACCCGCGGGACATTCCGAAATCTGAGAAGTTGGCTCGCCCGATCTTGAGTAGGGAACGCCCTCCGTGGCGTTCCGTATGTACTCTTTGGCGTTCCGTATGTAAGGCATTCGCCACCTTCATGGAACGCCACGGAGGGCGTTCCCTACAGGAATCAGGTCGCCGGCGGCTGCACGTACTCGACCTGGATCAGGACGACATTGCCGTTCTGGATCCGCTGGACCACCTCGTAAACGTGCTGCTGGAAGTTATGCGGCGCCGTTTCCTGCAATTGTTCGTCGACCAGGACGTTGACGGCGTACTCCGAGGCGGTGCGGAAGCGCTGACCGACGCGACCGTGATGCGTGAGGGCATAGTAGCGGCGGACCTCCGCGTGCTTGGCCAATTCGCCAGACACGCTCGTGCCGTCCAGGGGGCCGCCGCAAAATTTGAAAATGAAGTCGCTTCATGGCGCTTCATTATATGCCAAAAAGGCCTCGTAAGCCGAGACCTGTGTAGAACGGAATTTATTCCGTTGGCCCAAGTAAACGAGGCAACGCAATGAATTTCGCCGGTAAGAAGTTGCCGACAACGGCCATTCCTGGCACAATGAAGTCCATGATCGTTACCATCGACGGACCCGCTGGAGCAGGAAAAAGCACGGTCGCGCGGGCCTTGGCCCAGCGGCTGGACTACTGCTACTTGGACACGGGGGCCATGTATCGGGCGGTCGCATTGGCCGGATTGCGAGCCGGCGTCGATTGGAACCGGCCGGAGCAGTTGGCTGAATTAGCCCCGACCTTGGATCTTCGCCTTTCCGGCGAGCGGATCTACTTGCAAGGTGAGGACGTGACCGACGTCGTGCGGACCCAAGAGGTCACCTCAGTTACGCGCTATGCCGCCAATCATCCGCAGGTTCGTGCCCATCTGGTACACCTGCAGCGGGCCGTGGCCGCAGGGCAGGACATCGTGACTGAAGGCCGCGACCAGGGAACGGTCGTCTTTCCGCAAGCCGAGTGCAAGATCTTCCTCACTGCCGGCCCGGAAGAGCGGGCCCGCAGGCGGCAGCGCGATTTGCAGCAACGCGGCGAACCGGCAACGCTCGAAGAAATCCTGGCCGCCCAACAGCGGCGCGATCATGAAGACGCCACTCGCGAAGTCGGTCCCTTGCTGCGCGCCGAAGATGCCGTCGAAGTGCTCACCGACGGCCTGACGCAGGAGCAGGTGGTCGACCGTCTTGAGAGTTTGGTCCGGAGCCGGATAAAATAGAAATCCGAAATCCGCGACCCGGAGTACCGGGTGCCCCGGAAATCCTAAACAAATTCCAAGTTCAAAATACAAATGACCAAAACTTGCCGCCCCATCGTGTTTTGAGCATTTCTTCTTTGGATTTTGGATTTGTTTGAGATTTCGTGCTTCGGATCTCGGATTTTCCTCCTTACGTTCCCCAGTCCCGCGCGTAGCGGAAATCTCGGTCCATGGTCCGTGGCGAGAGTTTCGCAATGACCGGCATGCGGCGCTTGTAATGATTGCGGCGGATCATCGTCGCCACCCGGTCGACGAACTCCGCGGCGAAACCGGCCTCGATCAATTCCGCCCGACGCCAGCGGCGATCGACCATCAGGACCATCAAGCGGTCGACCTCGGAGTATGTGAATCCCAACTCGCCTTCGTCGGTCTGCCCGACCCACAAATCGCCCGTAGGCGTTTTCGCCAGAATGTCATTCGGCAGGCCCAAATGTGCGGCCAGGGGATAAAGTTGCGTCTTGTAAAGGTCGCCGATGGGGTTGATCGCCGAGGCCATGTCGCCGAACTGCGTGCCGTAGCCCAGCAGCAACTCGCTTTTGTTGCTCGTGCCCAGCACCAGGGCGTTGAAGGCAGCGCTCTGATCGTAGAGCACGGTCATCCGCTCGCGGGCGCACTTGTTGGCCAGCCGCATCCGCGCGGCGTCGGGAAACTGGGCGAAATAGGCGTCGATCGGGCCGGTGATCGGCACTTCGATCGTGCGCACGCCCAAATGATCGACCACCGCTTGCGCGTCGCGTTTGGTCGCGTCGCTGGAGGTCTTGTACGGCATCATCACCGCCAGGACATTCTTCGGTCCAAGGGCCCGAGCGGCCAAAAAGGTCACGACGCTCGAGTCGATGCCGCCGGAAAGCCCCATCACGGCCCGCTCGAACCCGGCGCGGCGGATCTCCGTACGGATGAAACGGGTCAGGATGGCCGTGACCAGTTCGGCATTGATCGTCAGATTGTCAGTAGCCATAACGGTTCCGCTTGATGCGATGGAGTTCCTCGATGGTCAGCAGCAGCCGTTCGTCGCGGGCCAAGGGCGTGATTAACCGCTGGCGACGCAGATCGGCCGCATCGAACGTGGCCAGCGTCAGGGATTCGTCGAGTTGCGGAGCCTCCGCGATCGTTCGTCCATCCGGCCCGGTAACGGAGCTTCCGCCCCAGAAACAGAGCCCATCCTCGAATCCCACGCGGTTGACGACGATCACCACCGCGCCCATCAGTTGCGCGTAGGCCTTCGAGAGGTGCTCGTAGGTCTCGGCCGTGCGGACCCGCGGTCCCTCGACGCCGCGGCCAGGCGAGTTCGCGGGGCAGATGAGCACGTCGATCTCTTCGGCCTGCATGATGGCAGCGGCGGAAAGATGCCAGAAATCTTCGCAGATCAGGATGCCCATCCGGCCGAAGCGGGCCGTATCGAAGGCCAGGAACCTCTCGCCGGCGGCGAAGTAGCGTTGCTCGTCGAACAGTCCGTACGTCGGCAAATAGACCTTGCGGTGCACGTGGACGACCCGCCCGCCTTCGGCGTACAGGGCCGTGTTGTAGAAGCGATGTTGCGGCGACTCTTCCACGAAACCCAGCACCACGGCCATGGGGCCCGCGGCGTCCATGAGCTCGCGGATCTCCGGGGCGTCGGGCGTAATGGCCACGTCCGGCACCATATCGCGGACGAAGTAGCCCGTGAGCGACAGTTCCGGGAAGACGATCAAGTCGGCCTCTTGGGCCCGCGCCGCCTGGATTTGCTCCAGGTGCAGGCCCACGTTCCGCTGCCGATCGGCCAGCACTGGCGCGATTTGGGCCAGGGCGACGCGGTGCAGGGCAGGGCGGAAGGTGGTGGGAGCGATCGCGGAGGTCATTTCTCCATGTTAATCGCTTTTCCCGGCAGCGGCAATGAGCCGGCCTTGGGAGTCCTGCGTCTTCAAGGAAGCGTGTTGGCGGCGTTCTGAAACAAGATGTTGGTCTGCGTCCCGATCGTTATGATTGCCGTGAAACAGACGACGATGATGAACGTCAACATGACGGCATATTCCACGGCGGTTGGACCGTCTTCCGCGATCAGAAACGACCAGGCTGCCAAAGCGAGTTTTCTCATGGAAGTACCTCTGCGCTCTAATTGATCATAGGTTATAGAAGTCTCCGGTCAACGAAGCGTGTGATAGTTTGGGGAGTTTGGCGGATTTTCGTGTTTCTTTCGCAGCCTCCGCCGTCATATCCGTTATTGTCGAACCAGGGCGATAATAATTGGCGTTCGGCCGTTGGGCAGAAAACGCGTGAAACTGCGGCCCGGTTGTGCTAAGATCAAGCCAAGACCAATCAACCACGCGCCAGAGTCTGACGTAGGTTCTTTCTGCCGGAAAGGACTAATGTGCCATGAGCTAATGGAAGCCCCAACGTTTTCCAGCGGCGCGGGGCACAATAGCCCTTCCCGACAGGAACGACCTACCGACGGCCGGCTGGCGCAGCTTCGGAGAAATTCGCATGAAGCCATCTCTCAAATTCGCGTTTTGTTGTCGTCCGCTTTGTTTCCTGTTGCTGTTCGTGTCCTTGATGGCCTATTCCGGACAGACGATGGCAGGCTTCCTCGGCATCGCACCCATTTCCCTGGCTGGCACGTGGCGGTTCCGCCTCGATCCGAACAAGGTCGGCATCGACCAGCAGTGGTATGCCACGCGGCTTCCGCAGGAAATCAAATTGCCCGGCACGACGGACGAAGCCAAACTCGGCCTGCCGAACACGGCGAAACCCACGCTCGACGACCTGTATCGCACGAACGTCTACACCGGGCCGGCCTGGTATCAACGCGACATCGAAATCCCCGCCGGCTGGCAGGGCAAACGGGTGGAACTCTCTCTGGAGCGGGTCCACTGGGAGACCCGCGTCTGGCTCGACGGCCGCGAGATCGGCATGCAAGACAGCCTCATCGCCCCGCAAGTACATGACCTCGGTATGGGCATCGCCCCGGGCAAGCACTCGCTCACGATCCGCGTCGACAACACGCCTAAGTTCAACTTGGGCGGATTCGTCTCGATCCTTTTCGGAGGGACGTTCACGAATCTGAACGGCATCGTCGGCAGGATCGAGTTGCGGGCCCTTCCCCGGATATGGATCGAGTCGCAACGCGTATTTGCCAAGAATGACGGGAGCGCGACGGTCGAAGTTTATATCCGCAATCCGTCGTTCTATCCCTTCGATGGAACGATTACCGCAACCGTTGCCGAGAAGACGACCGGCAAGGTCGTGGGCCGGGGCAGCGTCACGGTCGGCTACGTCGATGCATTGACGACCGACCATCGGCATGCTTTTAGCCCGAGTGGCATGCACACGATTTCCTTGAAGCTCGAATCATCGCCGCGGCTTTGGAGCGAGTTCACTCCCAACTTGTACGAAGTGCGAACGCAACTCACGGTGAACCACCATCCCGAAATCGTTTCCACCGAGACGACGACCTTCGGTTTCCGGGAGTTGAAGATCCGCGGCACGCAGTTTGTCCTCAACGGTCGCCCAATCTTCCTCCGCGGCACGCTGGAATGCGCCGTGTTTCCGCTCACCGGTTATCCGCCGACGGATGTGGCCGGGTGGCAGCGGATCTTCCGCATCCTAAAATCCTACGGGCTGAACTTCATGCGGTTCCACTCCTGGTGCCCGCCGGAGGCCGCCTTCGCCGCCGCCAACGTCGAAGGCGTCTATCTTCAGCCCGAGGGGCCGGAGGCGAACATCCGCATCGACCGTCACGCCCCGATCGGCCGCTTCATGGAGCAGGAGCTCCTCCGCATGGTCCGCACCTACGGCAACCATCCTTCCTTCTGCCTGATGACCTTGGGCAACGAGCACGAGGGGGTGGGCGATACGCTGGACTACTGGGTCCAGATGCTCATTCACGAAGACCCGCGGCACTTCTACTGCTCGGCCTCGGCCGGGCAAACGACGCCGCACCGGCAGTACACCGAAGGCGGGCCGCGCGGCGTGCAGGGCCCACGGACCGATGCGGATTTCCGCGGCGAAGTGGCCCGGCAGGACCGCCCGCTGATGGGGCACGAAATCGGCCAGTGGACGTTCTTCCCCAATTTTGACGAAATGGCAAAATACACGGGCGTGTTCCGGGCTAAGAACTTCGAGCTGGTCCGCGACGACCTGGCGAAGAAGCACCTCCTGGATCTGGCCCCGCAGTTCGTGCAGGCCACAGGTCGGCACGCCGTGTTGCTGTACAAGGAAGAGATCGAGATCCTGCTCCGCACGCCCAACTACCCGGGCTTTTCGCTCCTTGATCTGCACGATTATCCCAGCCAGGGCACCGCCCTGATCGGGCCCTTGGATCCTTTCTGGGATTCGAAGGGGTTCGTCACGCCCCAAGAGCACACCCGCTATTGCGGCCCGAGCGTACCGTTGCTGCGCTTGAAAAAGCGGACCTTTACGAGCGATGAAACCTTGACGGCCGTGGCCGAGATCGCCCATTTTGGTGTTAGGGACCTTGTGGCAGTGATGCCGCAGTGGGTCATACGCGACGAAAAGGGTTCGGTCGTTGCCGACGATACGTTGCCGCCACGCGATATTCCGACCGGCAAGCTAACGCCGTTGGGGCAGATTGAAACGTCTCTAGCCAGCGCCTCGGCCCCGTGCAAGCTCACGATCTGCCTTTCGCTGCAGGGTATGCCGATCGCGAACCAGTGGGAGATTTGGGTTTATCCGCCGAAGGTGGACATCGAGCCGCCTAAGGGGCTGGTCGTCAGCAAGGTCTGGAACGACGAAGTGAAATCAACCTTGGCCAAACGTGGCCGGGTATTGCTGTTTGCCGCCGCGAACAGTGCGCAGTCGCTGCCCGGGCGGTTCCTGCCGGTCTTCTGGAGCCCGGTCTGGTTCCCCACGCAGAAGCCCAACACGATGGGAATTCTCTGCGATCCCAAACATCCGGCGCTGGTCGATTTTCCCACCGAGTTCTATAGCAACTGGCAGTGGTACGAGCTTCTCGATCACTCACGGAGCATGATCCTCGACGATACCGCGGCCGAGTTCCGCCCGATCGTACAAGTGATCGATAACTTCGCGCGAAATCACAAGCTGGGCGTGATCTTCGAGGCCCGGGTCGGTTCGGGCCGCTTGTTGGTCTGCGGCATCGATCTGCCGGGCCTGGTCGCAAAGCAGCCGGCTGCGCGGCAGTTGTTGGCCAGTCTTCAGCGGTATGCGGGTTCCGAGGCCTTTCATCCCCAGTCCGAATTGTCGGCAGCGGCGTTGGAGAAACTCTTCGCCCCCGTCATCGGCGGTCTGATGCAGCGTCTGGGAGCGAAGGTGGTTGCTACGGACAGCCAGGCCCCGGACTACGAGGCGGCTAATGTTATTGACGGCGATCCACAGACCATCTGGCACACGTCCTGGGGCGAGCAGGCACCGCCGTTTCCACACCACCTGGTCATCGAGTTTCCCAAGTCGCTTGTCCTTCGTGGGTTCAAAGTCTTACCGCGGCAAGACATGTCCAACGGCTGGATCAAGGAGTATGAAGTCTTCGTCAGCAGCGATGGGAAAAATTGGGGCAGCGCGGCAAAGAAAGGCCAATTTACCCCCTCCGAGGAGGTGCATGTCGTCCAGTTCGGCCGGCCAGTCCAGGGGAAGTACTTGAAGTTCGTGGCCTTGTCTTCGTTTGCCAAGAATCCCTTTGCGTCGATGGCAGAGTTGGAGGTCATCGTGGCGGAGCCGGGGAAGCGATAATTAGGGATCGTGCATCTGGAAGTGGCCCTGTGCGAAGTTTCTGCCGACGATTACAATCTAGAGGTAGAATAAACCCTGTTTTTCAGGGGGCCAATTTGCCAGCAGGAACGTGTTCATGAAAGAGGCGGCCGCGGATCAGGTCACGACACCCCAAATTCTGCCTGCATTGTATGCCCCCATCCAGGTGGGGCTTCAGCAGGTCGAAGAGGTCTTCCGGGAAGTATTGCGGAGCAAGTCTCCCTTCGTCGACGACCTGGTAAAATACGGCTTTCGCTTGGGCGGCAAGCGGTTGCGACCGGCCTTGCTGCTTCTAAGCGGGCTGGCCTGCGGCACTCTTGGCGCCAACCACATTCTCCTGGCGGCCGCCGTGGAGATGATCCATACCGCCACCCTCATCCACGACGACGTGTTGGACGAGGCGACCATCCGCCGCCATCTCGACACGGTCAACGCCCGCTGGGACAACGAGACCAGCGTCATCCTGGGCGACTATCTTTTCACTCGGGCCCTCTGCCTGGCCAGTTCCGTGGACGACGTGTTTGCCAGTCGCGAGTTGCACGACGCCAGCCGTCTGATGTGCGAAGGCGAGCTTCGCCAGATTGAAAGCCGCGGCGACTACAGCCTGACGGAGGAGCAGTATTACGACATCGTGCGCGGCAAGACGGCCGCCTTGACGGCGAGTTGCTGTCGCCTGGGTTCGCATTTTTCCGCCGCAGATTCGGAAGTCGAGACGGCCCTTATCGACTACGGGCTGCACTTGGGCGTCGCTTTTCAGATCGCCGATGACCTTTTGGACGTGGCGGGCGACGAAGACAAGGTCGGCAAGTCCTTGGGCACCGATCTTTTGAAGCAGAAATCGACGCTGCCGGTTATTCGGCTCTTGGAGCAGGCCTCGCCCGAGACTCGCAAGCGATTGCTTGCACAACTCCATGGTTCCGACAACCACCGGCGGGAGACATTGCGACCGTACTGGGACAATTCCGATTCGCTGGTCTACGCCCGCGAAAAGGCCATCGTTTTCAGCCAGCTTGCCGTGCAGCAGTTGGACGTGCTTCCGCCCTCGCCGGCCCGCGATTCGTTGGCCGGCTTGGCCGAGTTCGTCGTCAGCCGGCAACATTGAAAACAGAAGGCACACGGAGCGCGGTAGCGCGAAATGGTAGGGCGGCGCTCGCGACCATGCCGACCACGCTGCGCTCGGCGCCCGCTCGCTGGTCCCACCCTATTTCAGCACCGGCCGCTGCATGAGGCACGACCAGGCCGGGTAGCCCCCCGGCAAGATCGGACTGGGCATGCGGATCTGCTCCAGCCGCACGACCTCGAACAAACGGCCGAGCTCGTTGTAAAGCTGCCGCTTGGTGACCGGCGGCGGACCGCCTTCAATCGGCTCGCCGGGAGCGGCGGCCAGCGTCATGTAGTACGACCCCGGCCGGGTTACGCGCCATAGCCCGTCGAGATAACGGTCCAACTCGATCAAGCGGACGTAGTGATAGAAGCCACCGTCGTAGACAAAGTCGAAGGTGCCGGCGGTTTGGGCGAACTCGAAGAAATCGGCGAGCACGAAACGCGGCAAGGCGTCTTCCAAATCGGCCCGGACCCTGGCTCGCTCGATCGCCGTGGGCGAGCTGTCGACGGCCGTGACCTCCAGGCCCCGCCGCACCATGTACACCGCATCGGCACCGGTGCCACAACCGACATCCAGGACGGAACCGCGCCCGATCCGCTTTTCGTCGAGAAAGCGAATCAGCTCCGCGGAGGGTTCGCCCGTCTCCCAGACCGGGGTGCCTTCGCGATAGATTGCATCCCAGTCCCAGTGCCGGGCAGGTGTCATGGTCGTGGTCTCATCAAGTTTTTTGAAGTCCAAGTTCGTAGTATGCAGTCTGGCCCAGTGTTTGGCAAGCGGGTGCAGGTGCTCTTATCGACGTGGCTTTGGACGGCAATAAAATAAGCAGGAGTAATACGTGGATTTGATTCAACGTCACCTGACAGAAAATGTCGTGTTTATGCTCGATTTGCCAGGCTGTGCGCAAGAAACAGTCGTCGTTTGCCTAGAGAATAAACACATAAGATTTGGCGTGCCAATGGAAAGCGCATTTCCAAGAACGTTGTAACAGCTTTTCTGGCAGTGGTTTAAGTCGAAAACCTCGGGGTAGTTCTTTGTCAGGACGAATGCTGGCATCGGCTTTGCATCCGGGCGGTGGCTTCACGTTGCTGGCAAGACTCTCCTTGGGTCTATTGCACGCTTTGGAGTTTTGACGGCGGTGGTAATGGGCTCCGAGAAGAAACTGTGGTAATCTATTTCGGTTCGGCTAGGTTTTGGAGTCCATTTCCAGAACCGGGATGTAGTTTGGCCTTTCAGGCTGTGCGCCCGGTTCCTGAAATCAACGTTTTGGTTTTGGATTGGGAGGCGAGAAAGGCGTCAGGAGCCTTTGTCGAACTCCTTTGTGTCCCCGTTTGACGCAAGTCGACTTGACTGTACCGAGGCAGAATCCTGGCGTTTGCTTCCAAGAAAGGATCCATCAAAAGTGACCCCGAAAGAAGTTTTGGCGCTTTGTCGCGAGAAGAACGTGAAGGCCGTGGACCTGCGGTTCATGGACTTCCCCGGAATCTGGCAGCATTTCACGATTCCCGTGGACAAGCTGGACGAGGATGTCTTCGAGGAAGGTCTGGGTTTCGACGGTTCCAGCATCCGCGGCTGGCAGGCGATCAACGAGAGCGACATGCTCGTGATTCCGCAGCCGGAAACGGCCGTCATCGACCCCTTCACGACGCTGCCCACCCTGTCGATGATCTGCAACATCCAGGACCCTATCACCCGCGAGGATTATTCCCGCGATCCCCGCAATGTCGCCCGCAAGGCGGTCAACTACCTGAAGAGCACGGGCATCGGCGATACGGCCTACATGGGTCCCGAGCTGGAGTTCTTCATTTTCGACGACATTCGTTACGATCAGAACACCCAGAGCAGCTACTTCTTTATCGACAGCATTGAAGGCCAGTGGAACCGCGGCCGCGAGGAGATGCCGAACCTGGGCAACAAGCTCCGCTACAAGGAAGGCTACTTCCCCGTGCCGCCGGCCGACCAGATGATGGACATCCGCAACGAGATGATGCAGACGCTCGTCGATTGCGGCATCAGCATCGAAGCCCAGCACCACGAAGTGGCCACCGCCGGGCAGGCGGAGATCGACATGAAGTTCGACAAACTGGTGGCCATGGCCGACAAGGTGATGATGTACAAGTACGTACTGAAGAACGTGGCCAAGAAGTACAACAAGACGGTCACCTTCATGCCCAAGCCGCTCTTCGGCGACAACGGTTCCGGCATGCACACGCACGCTTCGATTTGGCGGGGCAGCGAGCCCCTGTTTGCCGGCAACGGTTATGCCGGCCTGAGCCAGATGGGCTTGTATGCCGCCGGCGGCCTGATCAAGCACGCCCCGGCCATCCTCGGCTTTGCCTGCCCCACGACCAACAGCTACAAGCGCCTGGTCCCCGGCTTCGAGGCCCCGGTGAACCTGGCCTACTCGCAGCGGAACCGCTCGGCGGCCATCCGCATCCCGATGTACAGCCAGAACCCCAAGGCCAAGCGGCTGGAGTTCCGCTGCCCCGATCCGAGTTGCAACCCCTATCTCTCGTTCTCCGCGATTCTCATGGCGATGATCGACGGCATCCAGAACAAGATCGATCCGGGCGAACCGCTGGACAAGGACATCTACGATCTGGAGCCCGAGGAACTGGCCAAGGTTCCCAAGGCGCCGGGTTCGTTGGAGGAGTCGCTGGCCGCTTTGGGCCGCGACCACGACTTCCTGCTCCGCGGCGATGTCTTCACCGCGGACGTGATCGAGACTTGGATCAAGTACAAGACGGTCAATGAGGTGCAGGCGATGCAGTTGCGTCCGCATCCCTACGAATTCTGTCTGTATTATGACATCTAAGAAACCGCGTTCTCTTTTGCGGTTTTGCAGTTGACGCCGTATTTGGCACGTGCCCGGGCCCGGGGGTGAGACTGGTCACACCTCCGGGCCGGGCTGTTTCGTGGACAACAGGAACGGCTAACCTGAAGTTTCGCACGAAAAAGTTCATGAAGATACGCTTGCAATTCCTCACGACAGATTTTATACTTCAATATATGGGATCCTCGTAAGGCGAGTGCAACGGAGTTGAGTCGTGCCTGCCAAAACTACCGTGAGTGTACGTGATATTCGCAACAGTCTTGGCGTCAGCCGGAAGATTTTCTCCCGCTTGACCGGCTTCTCGGAACGGTCGATTGCTGATTGGGAAGCGGGAAAGAGACTGGCTCCCGGAAGTCAGGCGAGAATGCGAGAAATCATCCGCCTTCATGGGGCGCTTGCGAAAGTCATGGCCCCGAGTTTCGTGGGTACATGGCTGGAAACCCCCAACGAGGCTTTTGATCAGCTTAAGCCACTGGAGGTTATCGAGCGAGGAGAGGTGGACCGTGTATGGCGAATGATTTTCTTTCTTGAATCAGGAGTCGCTTCCTGAGAGCGGATTAGCTGGGAAGATCCGAGGCACTGAGGATCGCCAATTTGCTGGTCGTCTTGAACATCTTATTTCATCTTCCCTCACCATGAGCATCCTGGTCTTCAACGCCGGTTCCACGAGTCTGAAGTTTGGTCTCTTTACCGATCCGGCCTGCGAGATGTTGGTGTCCGGGTCCCTTGATTGGGCCGGCGGCAATCGGCATCGCGCAGCGCTGACATTGCACACCGCCGGGGAGATGGCGGCGCAAAGCCGCACGGTCGGCGTGCCCGAAGATGCGGCGGCGGTGTCCTGTGCGATTCAAGCGTTGGCGGAAGCGCGTCCCGACGGCAGGCAAACACTCGCCGGTATCCAGGTCGTAGGACACCGTGTCGTTCACGGCGGGGCCGAGTTTCCGGGGAGCGTGCTGATCGACGGAGCGGTGAAAGAGAGCATCGCCCGCTGGTCCGCGTTGGCCCCGTTGCACAATCCGCCAGCTTTGACGGCCATCTCTGCGGCGGAGGTCGCCCTGCCGCGCGCGCGGCAGGTGGCGGTCTTCGACACGGCCTTCTTCGCGCAGCTTCCGCCACGTGCATACGTCTATCCGCTGCCCTACGCATGGTATTCCGATTTAGGCGTGCGTCGCTTCGGGTTTCACGGCATCAGCCACAAGTACTGTGCGGGCCGGGCGGCCGAGATCCTCGCGCACGATCCGGCCGGGCTGCGCGTCATCAATTGTCACCTGGGCGGCGGCTGCTCGGCGGCGGCAATCCAGGGCAATGGTGCAGTCGCCACGACCATGGGCTTCACCCCCTTGGACGGCCTGATGATGGCTACGCGGCCTGGCTCGCTCGACCCGGGCATCTTGCCCCACGTCCAGCGCTGCCATGGCCTGACTGCCGACGATCTGGACGCGGCCTTGAACCACGGGTCCGGCCTGTTGGGCATTTCCGGCATATCGTCCGATTTCTCCGCGGTCCAGCGGGCGGCGGAACAGGGCCATGGTCGGGCACGCCTGGCGGTGGAAATGTTCGCCGACCGCGTCCGTGCGGCCATCGGGGCCCTGGCGGTGAGCATGGGCGGGGTCGACGTCCTGGCCTTCACCGACCGCGTGGGCGAGAACTCGCCGACCCTTCGGGCCATGGCCTGCCAAGGGCTGGAATGCCTGGGACTGCGACTCGATCCGCAGCGGAATTCGGCCAATCGGCCCGACAGCGACATCGCTCTCGCCCACTCGCCGGGGCGGATCCTCGTGATCCACACCCGAGAAGAGTTGATGATCGCCCGCGAAGCGCAGAAGACGAACCAGCGGAAGGTGGCATGCCTAAGCGGCGTAGCCGCGCAGGCATGACCGCGCGAACTTCTCCCAACATGCCTGCGCGGCTTCGACGCCGCTTAGGCACGCCACCCGAAGCCGGAAGTTAATCTTCGGCCAGTCCTGCGACGCCTATCCTACTTGTTCCCGCCCTTGAACCGACTGCCGTAGCGAAGCGGCTCACCCCGCTCCCATGGGCGATAGTCGTTGGCGAACTCGATCCGCTCCGCCAGGCTGGGATGGCTCGCCCGGAATAGCCTATAGAGCGGGCCGGGAGAGGAATTGCTGAGGTTCTCGGCCTGCAAGCGGACGAAGGCCGTCGCGGCGGCCCGGTTGTCGCGGGTCAGTTCCAGGGCAAAGCGATCGGCCTCGTGTTCAATATGACGGCTGAAGGCCAGCCCGAGGGGCATCATCACCAGTGCCGCCGCCTGCACCAGCAGCAGGACCAGCGGCAGCGAGGCCACGTCGGAAAGCTGGTCGAATCCGAAACGATCGCTATAGCGCCGCAGCAGCAAGGTCGCAGCGCGATAGACCAGGTACAGCCCGACCAGAATGCCGCAACACTCGACCAGCAGTCCCTGCAAGACGTGGTCGAGCACGTAATGGCCCATTTCGTGCGCCATGACGACGCGGACCTGCCGGGCGTCGAGCTTGGCCAAGAGCGTGTCCCAGAGCACGATCCGCTTGCTGCTCCCTAGGCCGGTCACGTAGGCGTTCACCGCGTTGGTATCGATGCTCTTGTTCACTTCGAAGACCCGGCCGCCCTCAATGCCGGCCTCGTCCGCCAAGGCCAGAATCTGGGCCTCGAGCCGCTTGTCGTTCATTGGGCCGAAGCGATTGAACAAGGGCGCCACCCAGATCGGCTCGACCAGCATGACGAAGAACATCACGGGCAACGAGAGGATCGCCGTATAAAGCCACCACCGCCGTGGGCTGCGGCGAATCAGCCAATACGGCAGCCATACCAACAGCCCGCCAAATGCCAGCCCGATGGCCCCTTCGAGGAGTGCATCGCGGAGCCACTTCAGGAAAGTCTGGTTCGACAGTCCGTAGGCATGCTGGCGAACGTACCCCGTATAGAAGGCCAGCGGAAACTGCAAGACCCATTGCAGCACGCTGTACAGAACAAAATAAAGAAGCACCACGAAGAACCACTTGCGGCCGATACGTCGGGCCAGATTGCGGATGCGGATCGAAAGACCGGTCAAGAGCACCAATGCGGGGATGGCCAACGCGCTAGCCTGCCACACGATCCAGAGCAGGTTGCCACTGTGGTAATATGCCATCGCCTCGGGCGACGGCGCGGGGAGGGCAACCCGCTGAGTGCTGTCGTCGATCGGCCGATCGGTTTGCGGCGCCGGACCGGCAGTCGCGGCCAGAAGCATGAGGAGAATCGGTGCAGTCATGGAAGATTCGTCGATGTCTTCAAATCGCCAACGAACCACCGTGTCTCGTCGCGTTCAAGATTCAACTTCATCGTTTTCTTGCCGTAGCGGACCGTGCAGGGCTCGCCGGCAAGGCTGTGAACCGTGGCCATAACGAGTCGGCCGTCCTTCCACTGTATGTCGATCTCAAAACCGCCGCGCGCCCGCAGACCTTTGACCGAACCGGCGGGCCAAGCCTTGGGCAGCGCGGGCAGAAGCTCGATCTCGCCGGCATGGCTTTGCAAGAGCATCTCGGCAATGCCGGAAGTACCGCCGAAATTGCCGTCGATCTGGAAGGGCGGATGGGCGTCGAACATGTTCGGATAGGTGCGATCGGGATGCAGCAAGAGCTTCAGGATCCCATAGGCGTGCTCGGCGTCCTGCTGGCGGGCCCACAGGTTCAATCGCCAGCCGAGTCCCCAGCCAGTGGCGTTGTCGCCGCGGATTTCCAGCGAGCGGCGGACGGCGGCGGCCAGGTCCGGCGTGCCGCGGAGCGAAATCTGGGCACTGGGGAAGAAGCCGTAGAGATGCGAGACGTGCCGGTGATGCAGGTCGCCGGCCTGCATGTCCAGGTCCTCAAGCCACTCCTGAAGTTGCCCCGCCTTGCCGATCTGACACGGCGCGAGCCGCGCCCGGGCCTTGGCGATCTCGCCGCGGAGTGCTTCGTCTTTGCCCAGAATCTCCGCCGCCGCGATCGTGTGGGCGAACAGGTCGCGGATGATCTCCATGTCCATCGTCGGGCCTGCGCAGACCGAACCGCCGCGCGGATAGCCGTTCTCGGGCGAAGTCGAGGGGCAGGTCACGAGCCACTTGTGCGTCGGCTCTTCCACCAAGGTGTCGAGGAAGAACTGGCTGGCCCCTTGCAGCACCGGATAGAGCCGGGCGAGGAACTGCTTGTCGCGGCGTGAACTCGTAGTGTTCCCACAGGTTCTGGCAGAGCCACGCGCCGCCGGTGGGCCAGAAGCCCCAGGGACCGTCGATCGGGGCGGCCGCCCGCCAGAGATCGGTGTTGTGGTGGGCGACCCAGCCGCGGGCCCCCCATTGCACCTTGGCCGTGCGGGCGCCGGTCTCGGTCAGGTCTTCGACCATGGCCATCAGCGGCTCGATGCACTCGCCCAGGTTGGCGGGCTCGGCCGGCCAGTAGTTCATCTCGGTGTTGATGTTGATCGTGTACTTGCTGCCCCAGGGCGGATTCAGGCTGTCGTTCCAGAGGCCCTGGAGCGTGGCCGGCTGGCCGCCCTTGCGCGAGGAACTGATGAGCAGATAGCGGCCATACTGGAAATAGAGGGCGGCCAGCCCCGGATCTGTGCCGGCGGCAAAGCCTTTGATCCGCTCGTCGGTGGGAAGTCTGGCCGCGTCGGTCGTGCCGAGGTCGAGGGCCACGCGGCGGAAGAGCCGCTGGTGGTCGGCCACGTGGGCATGGCGGAGCTCGTCATACGATTTTTCCCCAGCATGGTGCAAGCGGGCCAGAGCAACTCCTCGGTGCCGCCGCTGGTATCGTTGTATTTCTTGTAGCTCGTAGCCGCATCGATCAATAGAACGACCGAATCGGCCCCTTGAACGGCGATCGTTACATGTTCGGCCTCGGTCTTCCCGCCAGTGGCCATAATGCGAACCCAGGCCGCGAACTTCAACGTCCCAGCAATGCCCTGTGACGGTCCATTGACTCCATACAAAGCGAGCGTGTCGTCATTGAGCGTCCGGACCGTGGCCTTGTGCGGCGTTTTCAGCCTGGCGGTGAAGGAAATCTGCCCCGGCTTATCGGCGGTAAGGTGGACAACGATCTGCCCATTGACGCCGCTCTTGGCAAAGGCCTCACGGGTGAAACGGACGCCGCCCGCCGTGTAGCTCGTCGTGGCGATGGCCGTATCCAGATTCAGGTCGCGGCGGTAGTCTTTGACTTCCTTCGTCTCGGGAAACTGCAATATCAGATCGCCTAGCGTCTGATACTGCATCTGGCCGATCGGTCGCGCCATCATCCGCGAACCGACGAGACTGTTCGCCTCGCTATACTTACCAGCGAAGATCAGCCGCCGGGCCTCGGGCAGCAAGGTGGCGGAGTCGGCGTTGTTCGGGTCGTAAGGACCAGCCGGCCCAGAGCGTGGCTTCGTTGAGCTGAATCCGTTCACCGTCGATGCCGCCGAAAATCATTCCGCCCAGCCGCCCGTTGCCGATCGGCAGGGCCTCGGTCCATTGCACGGCGGGACGGCGATACCAGAGCGAGAGCGGTTCTTCCGGCGGCGGGGCTTCGCCCTGGAGTTGGAGTGGGGCACAGAAGCCGAGGAGAAAGAACGTGGAGAGAATGGTTGTTTTCATGGTGGCAATGGGTGTTAGTTGGGTGGCACGTCCCTGAGCTTGCGAAGGGACGTGCCACCCCAAGGCTGCGATTGTTCGCGTTATTCTACGAAGTCTCTTACTCGGCGGGGCCCAAAAACAATCCGAACTCGGAAATCGCGGGACATGCGGCGGCTTTGGTCACCCGCAGCCGGACTTTGCTCGTGGTGACGTTCTTCCCGCGCAGCAAACGCTGGTTGCCGACGCTGGTGGCCGTGGCGAAAGGCTGCCACTGGCTGCCGTCCCAACTGTCCACCGCAATCGCATCGATCCGCTGCCCTAGCGGCAGATACTCGCGAACGCGGGCGACATTGAATGTGACCGGCTTGCCGAGATCCAACACCAACTCCGGCGTGGTGACCGCGTCGTCGGTCGCCCAATAGGTCTCGGGCTTGCCGTCGATCACGTTGGCGGCGGCGAACTTATCGTCGTTGCCGCGGACGTTCGAGGCGGTTACGGTAGCGTCCTTGGCCAGGTCCTTGGCGAAGGTTTCGTCGAGCAGCTTGCGCCAGGCAAGCAGCGACTTCACGTCGTTCTCGTGAATCCGCCCGCGACGGTCCGGCGGAATGTTCAGGATCAGATTGGCCCCCCGGCCAACCGACTCGTAGTAGATCTTCAGCAGGTTGGCGGGCGAGCGGACGCGGCTGTCTTCGCTGGCATGATAGAACCACCCTGGGCGGATCGAGACATCGACCTCGCCGGGCAGCCAATCGCGGCCGCTGCGTTGGCCTTGCACCAAGATGCGGCCGTCGGCGTGGCCGGGGAAGGTGCCGGCCCGATCCACCGTGGCCCAGCAGGTCTCGCCGGCAAAGCCCGACTCGTTGCCGATCCAGCGGATGTCCGGGCCGCCATCGCTGAACATGCAGGCCTGGGGCTGCAACTTGGCGCACGATCTTCCAGGTGTTTTCCCAGTCGTAGTAGACGCGGTTATCGATGTTTCGTCGCTCCCGCGCGCCGCCGTAATAGCCATCGCCGCCGTTGGCCCCGTCGAACCAGAGTTCGAAGATGGGACCGTAGTTGGTCAGCAGTTCGCGTAGTTGGTTGCGGTAATAGGTAATGTATTCCGGCCGGGCGTAGTCCTTGTGATTGCGGTCCCAAGGCGAAAGGTAAACGCCGAACTTCAGTCCGTGGCGATGGCAGGCCTCGGAGATCTCTTTCACCACGTCGCCCTTGCCGTTCTTCCAGGGGCTGTTCTTGACCGAGTGCTCGGTATATTTGCTGGGCCAGAGGCAGAAGCCGTCGTGATGCTTGCAGGTGAGCACGACGCCCCGCAGCCCGGCAGCCTGGATCGTGCCGACGATCTGGTCGGCGTCGAAATCGGTGGGGTTGAAGACCTTCTCCGGCTCATCGCCGTTGCCCCATTCGCGATCGGTGAACGTATTGACCGTGAAGTGGAGGAAGGCGTAGCGTTCTATTTGATGCCAGGCGAGTTGCCGGGCGGTTGGAATCGGGCCAAAGGGGGCCGGCGGTTCGGCCGCGGTAAGCAAGCGGCAAAGCAGGAGCGGAATCAGGGCGGAAAAGCAACAGGTTTTCATGGAGGGCCTCCGGAGGATGTTGTGGAGGAAGCGGATTGTTTCCGGCCACGGGCATTTCAGTCTAATTGCTTGGCCGTTTCCTCGCAACCGTCGTGCGGCGGATGTCGGCGGAATGTCGTGTGGCGGAAAAGCGGGCGCCGCGCTGTTGTTGGGGGTGGGTGGAACACAGAAGTCCCGATACTACGAGCGATCGCCGCCGCTATGCCGCTTGCCTACGTCGCCAAGCGTAGGCCAGCAGCCAAAGGGCGCCCGCGACGAGGAGGGCGATTGTGGACGGCTCGGGTACTCCGTTAACCGCCAGCGGTGAATCTGCGATCGGGGCAACGGCCAACGAGGGGTCGAAGACGAACGTTCCGCCGGCGCCTACCGTCAAGCTCGTATCATTGGGCAAGGCCGTGGAATTGGTCACGTATAGCGTCCCGGCGTTGACCACAGTTCCGCCGCCGTAGCTGTCGCTTCCGCTGAGAATCAACTCCCCGCCGCCACTGAGGGTTAGCGAAGCGGCCTCACCGCTGACATTGCCTGTAAGTTCCAATGAATTCCCGACAGACGTGCTGACCGCCAGATTCCCGGCCAACACCAGGGCGCGGAGATCGTATGACTGCCGGCCAGAACGGTGATCTGCGGGCTGCCGCTCGGCGTTTGCAGCGTAATGGAGTTGGATCCGGCAATGGTGTAGCTGTTGCTGCTCTGGAAAGTCAGCGAGCCGAATGTCGTCGGTGCATCGACCGTGACCGTCCGCGGCGCGGAAATGACCGGGCCGAAGGTTGCTGCATCGCCCGCCTCGCTGGGCACCCCAGTGGCCCAATTGCCCGCCGCCGAAATGGCGCCATTGGCGTCGGTATTCCATGCCGGAACCACCTTGGACCGCGGTCAAGGTCAGGGCGTTGTTCGTGTATGCCGGCACTAACTCGAGGCGGTTGCCCAGGTTCAGTCCGTTTATCGAGGTGAAGGCGCCCGTGCACGAACCAAAGGTCATGACTTGGAACTGGGCGCCCTGGGTCGGCCGATACCCCGGATTGGGCAGGGTGATGCTTAACGTTCCGTCCAGTGCCATCGTGCCGGTCACGTGTATCTGGTTGTACTGGCTGCCCGCCGCCGTGCCGGTCAACTCCATGACCGAATTAGTGGCGCCGGCCATGTATGCGTTTCCGTTGACGGTGATTGCACCCATGCTGTCGCCAGGACGAAGATCGCCCATGAGGAACACTTTGTCCGCGGTCGTTGTTCCGGTGCCGCTTAAGGTCCCCAAGAAGACTACGCTGCTCGTCCCCCCTGACGCACTGACGTTGAGCGTGCCATTCTGGACCACATCGTTGTAGAACGTTACGACCGCGCCGCCGCTGACGACGATCGTGCCGCTCGAGCTGTTGGTGACCTCGCCGAACACGTTGCTGGCACCACCGCTGAAGGCGATCAACCCTTGATTCGTCACGCCACCGTCAAAGTGCAAGGTTGCATTCTGGGCGGCAATCATGCCCGTACCACTGCCACTGGCGTTAGTGAACGGCGCGGCGGACTCGAACTGCGCCTGCGACGCGCCGGTGCCGAAGACTTCGATCGAGCCCGCGTTGATCGTCGAGATGGTACTCGTGAGAACTCGCGCCTGCCCGGCCGCAATCCGCACGTCGCCGGAGGATGAGTTCAGGAAGTTGCCGCTGACTTGCGCGCCGCCCAGGAACGTGCCGCTGTTGGACAGATTGGTAACATAGAGACTGCTACCGCTGTACATAAACCGCCCTGCTGCCGGGATCGTGAGATCGCCAGTCGTAATGCTGCCCGGGCCGGCGACGATCTGTCCTTGATTCAAAGTGATTTGTCCCGAAAGGACCGAGCCCGTCAAGACAAGCGTACCCGGCCCATTCATAACCAGGCTGCCGGAACCAGTAATGTTTCCAGCGAAAGTGTAGTTGTCAGCTCGGTTGAAGGCAAGAACAGCGTTGTTCGTCACGTTCCCGCTGCCCAGGCTGCCGGTGGTCCCGCCGTTGTCGATTTGCAGGGTTCCCGCGCTGACCGTCGTGCCGCCGCTATAGGTGTTCGCGCCGGTCAGAATCAATATTCCCGGGCCCATCTGGGTAATCAAACCGCCGCCGCTGATGACGCCGCTCAAGGTCTGGGTCGCCGAGCTACTGTAATTGAACAGGGCGCCGCTGCTGACGGCAACATTTCCGCTATAGGTGCCGCCCGTGCCCAGAGTACCACCGTTGCCGACCTGGAGTGTGCCGGCGCTGATCGTCGTAGTGCCCGTGTACGTGTTGGAGGCATTCAGCACCAGGGTGCCCGCGCCTGCTTGCTCGAGGGAACCGGTGCCGCTGATGCCGGCCGACGTGAAGTCCGTCCCTTGGGTCACCGTGTTGCTGCGGTTGAAAACGAGCGTCCCGTTATCGGCGATTGGGCTGCTGATCGAGAGCGAGCCGGTCACGCCGCCGTTGCCGATTTGCAGGGTTCCCGCGCTGATCGTCGTTGGGCCGCTATAGGTATTCGAGCCGGTCAGGATCAATGTTCCCGGGCCCATCTGGGTCACCGCACCGCCGCCGCTGATGACGCCGCCCAAGGTCTGGGTCGCCGAGCTATTGTAATTGAACAGGGCGCCGCTGCTGATGGCAACATATCCGCCATAGGTGCCGCTCGTGCCCAGCGAACCGCCGTTGCCGACCTGGAGCGTGCCGGCGGAGATCGTCGTGCCGCCCGTATAAGTGTTGGAGGCATTGAGCACCAGCAAGCCCGGGCCTGCTTGCGTCAGGGAACCCGTGCCGCTGATGCCGGCCGTACTGAAGTCCGTCCCTTGGGTCACCGTGTTGCTACGGTTGAAAACGAGCGTCCCATTATCGACGATCGAGCTGCTGATCGGAAGCGAGTCGGTGGCGCCGCCGTCGCCGATTTGCAGGGTTCCCGCGCTGATGGTCGTAGCGCCGCTATAGGTGTTCGCGCCGGTCAGGATCAATGTTCCCGGGCCCATCTGGGTCACCGCACCGCTGCCGCTAATGCCCCCGGCGATGGTCAACAAACTGCCGGTCGCGGCGCTGACGCTCAGGTTGCTCCCCAGCGTGATCGGCGCGTTGATCGTGTTGTTGCCGCCGCTGTTGCTGATCGTGGCTGACCCGGCCGTGTTCGAGTTCAACAAGATCAACGTGCTCGCACCCGATGGGCTGATCACATAGCTGGCTCCGCCGGTAGTACTAAAGCTGAGGCCGCCGAGGCTGCGGCTGCCGTCCAATATTACCATTGCCGTGCCGCTTGTCAGGGCCGCGCCAAAAAGTGCAGTATCCTGGGCGATTCCAGTGGGGACGCCCAAAGCCTGTGTGATTAAACCGGGCACGCAACCCGTCCAGTTGCCTGCCGTGTTCCAACTCCCGCCGCTATTGACGCCCCATTGCCCCTGCAACGCGCTGGCACGCGTCAGGAGGAAAGCCTCGGTTTGGCCGCCATATTCGCCGTAACCGCAGATTTGGCCCGAATCGTTGATCCCGGTGGCCTCGGTAAGCGTCCATCCAGAATTGGACGGTATCAGACTGTTCAAGTTCTGCGGGGAACCGCCGCTGTAAAGGAAGGCGTATGAGCCGGCACTGGAATACCCCACGACCTGCCCGAGATTGTTGATGGCATAGGCTTCTCCCGCGCCGAGGTCCTGCATGGGACCACCGCTCAATAGGAAGGCGTGGGAGGCATTGCCGTTGGTACTGGCCTGCCCCACGATCTCCCCAGCGTTGTTGATGGCGGTGGCCACGCTCGCGGTTTTGCCTGGAAGCGTCCCGAGGTTCTGCAGGGAACCGCCGCTGTAGAGGAATGCCCGTGAGGCGTACCCGCTGGTGTGATTGTAGGACCCTCCCACGACCTGTCCGCTGTCGTTGATGCCGTCGGCCACACTCATCACGTTGTATGGCGCCGGGAGCGTCCCGATTTTCTGCATGGAACCACCGCTGTAAAGGAAGGCGTGCCGCGCTGGCGCTGGAATACCCCACGACCTGCCCGAGGTCGTTGATCGCATAGGCTTTTCCCGCGCCGAGGTTCTGCATGGAACCACCGCTGAAGAGGAAGGCGTGGGAAACGCCGTTGCTGGTCAAGGCCTCCCCCACGACCTGCCCAGCATTGTTGATGCCATAGGCCGAACTGGCCCGTCCACCAAGTGTGCCGAGGTTCTGCATGGAACCTCCGCTGTAGAGAAATGCGTGTGCGTAACCGTTGCTTTCGGCGACACCCCACGACCTGCCCGAGGTCGTTGATTCCATAGGCGAAACTGGTGCCTCCGGCTGAAAACGTGTCAACAAGAGCGGTTACGCTGTACTGAAGTTGGCCACAGGCATTTCTGGTTGAAACTGCCCCAACTAGTGCGACCAATAGCAAGTATTGAAACTGAAAACGTCGCGCAAACATAGGAACCTCCCAACGTGAAGAAGTGAAGCAATGGGCCGGAGTCTCCTCGGCAACGGCGGTACGCGAATCGGGGAATGCACGCGTCGTGCGCCGGCACTGCTGATCATGCCGCGCTGCCGCACGGCCTGCAATCGCTTCGGATCTATTTCACGAGGCCGAGATCAAGAATAATTAGCGCATGGGGGGCCGTCAAGAGAATTATCGGCCAAATGAAGAGGGGGGGAAATCCGCTACACTTCGAGTCTTCACCAGTTCAATTGCAGTCCGGCGAACGGCCCGTGGTAGATCAGGGTCCCGCGGGTGTTGATCGCCGGCTCGATCGCGGGGTTGGTCAGCGTCGTCAGGTCGGGGGCGTAGTTTCGCGACGCCAAAGCCAGTTGGTCGCACCAGAGGGCCTGATAGCCGATTTTCGCCGTCAACATCGCCGTGGGGCGCCACAGGATCGACGCACTGATGTCGGCGACCTCGGCCGTGCCGGAGTGAAAGATGCGGGCGTGGGTGGTCTCGGTCCCGTTCACGTTGGCCGCCAGATCCCGATCGGTTTCATTGTCGCACAACGCCGCCTTCCCCTCGACGCGAATCCACACGTCCTGGTGACCGCAGTCCACGACCCCGCCAATTTGCGGTCCCCAGAGAACGTTGTTCGTGTGGGCGTGTACGGAGACCGGGTTGGGATTGCCCGTGGGCACGGAGTAGTAGTCGAACTCCTCGCGAATCCCGACGTGCCGCACGCCGAACATCAGTTGGATGGTCGGGTCTCCGGCCGGCAGGGGCAAGGTGCACTTCAGATTGATCTCACCGTTCTCCAACCGCGAGACCTGATGAATTTCGACCAGACTGTTGCCATCGACGAATGGGTTCGCGGCGGCGTTGTAGAGAATGGTGAACGGCGAGAACAAGTTGCCGTTCGGGTCGATCGCCTGGGCAGATGTGTCCCACGGCGACGGCCAATAATACAAAGCCTCGACCTGGTAGTGCGCGTCTTCGAAGGTATGCCCGATCAGAAACCGGGTCCCGGCCTGGAACGGCTCGTCCATGCTGTGTTCAGTCAACTCCGATGTTTGCGTCGGAGGCCGACCGTCGGTGGCGACGAGGCCAAGCCCCGGAAATAGTCGCTGCAAGGCGAGCCCTTCGGCGCTGAAATACCACGGGCAAGACGGCAGCGGCTCGTAGCCCTGCCAGAAGACCGGGGTGTCGCAGTCGCTGTTGCAGCCGCAGCCGCACGTCGGCGGGTCGTCTGCGATAGCCCGGCCCGCTCCGGCGGCCCAAAAGGCCAGCCCGCAGGCCAGGATCGCTCCCAACCGGCCGATGCCGGGTGAAAACAAGGTGTGCATGGCCATACCCCCCCGTTCGAATGGCGCAAAAATCAGGATAATCAGTCAACTCTTCTTATCTGATTCGGTATTTCCGCTCGGAAAAATCAGGAGATCCCTTACAGCTAGACCCACCCAGTGGGGCAGGCTCTAGCCCGCCTGCACGTGAAGGTGTGCCGCCTTTCACTTCTTCGGATCGCGGAGGTATCGGCGGATATGGACGTCCGCGATCGTCAGTAGGCCCTCGCCGATCATCGGTTCGAGGGCGGGCAGAAGGGGCTCGATCCGCTCGGAGATGTCAATGATCTCAATTCGCACCGGTAGATTCTCCGAAAGTTCCAAGAGCCGCGCCGTGTGAATGTGGCCGCTGCCGCCATAACCTTCCACGCAACGCATGACCGTTGCGCCGGCGATGCCTCGCTCCTTGCACAGTCCGACAATGGCTGCGTACAGCGGCTGTCCGTGCCATTGGTCGGTGCTGTTCAAGTAGATCGTTACCAGTTTGGCATCCGCTTCGATCTTCATAAGGATGCTCTTATCGCTTCGGTAGGATTAGGTCTGTTAAGGCCACGGCGACGACTACGCCCAAAAAGCCGACGACCACGCTGCCGACAATGTTCGCCAGGGCGATCCACAGACTTCCATCACGGACCAACTTAAAGGTTTCCCACTCGAATGTCGAGAAGGTCGTGTATCCGCCGCAGAACCCGGTGCCGATCAACAAGTACCAGTTCCGGTGAGTCGGTGGCAGCCGCTCCAGGATCACGGCGGCCGCCGCCCCGAGGATGAACGAACCGCTCACGTTGATGACAAAAGTGCCCAACGGGAATCCCTTCGCCCAGACTGTCTCGCCGAGCCATTTTGCCAACCAGTGGCGGGCGTTGGCGCCCACGGCGCCTCCGATTGCCACAAGCACGACCGTGTTGGTCAGGGCAGCGTAGAACCATGACGCTACGGAGAATACGAAGTCTTTCAATTCGATCATACTCCAGTCGTAAGAGCCCACGCGACCAACAAGACCAGCAGCAGCGAGAAGAGCACGTAGGCCAGATAGGCGTTCAACTTGCCATGGTGCATTCCCGCCAACAGTTTCGCCAGCCCCCATGCCATGGCCATGGTGGGACGCAGGAAGAACCGGTCTACAATGTGGACTTCCCTGCGCTGGCGATGGATCGCCGTACGGAAATGGGCCGCCACGGTGCGTGGTTCGTTCTCGATGGTCGTGGGATGGAAAATCGCGTCGAAAATGACGCGGACCGGGTTCGAGAAGCCCGTCGCGCTGTAGGTCATTTCCGGTAGCAACCGCCGCACGCCGCCATCCCAGCAGGCGCGTCGAACCGCTTGGCGACGCCGCGCGAACACGAACTTCATCACGCCATAAAGCACACCTAACAACACGGCGAGGACGATCGCCATGTACGAGGTGGACATGGCGAACACGACGGGGTTCTGCTTGCCACCGCGATGGAGCACCACAAGCCCGCGACCGGGCAGGTTGCTCTGGCCGATTTGGGCGCCTAAGTCGTGGAATTCGGCCGCAAACCCAGCCGGCAGCCGTTCGTGATCCGGGCTACCCGAAAAAAACGGCGGGACGAGGGCCTCGACCGCGGCAAACTCGGGCGGCGGCGCCACGGCACGACCGAGCACCGGAATGACGTAGGTCGGCAAGATTCCCAGGCCCAGGCACAGCAGCGACAACAGCGCCATCGGCACAAGAGCCGATCGACGCGCTTCTTTGGCCCGCTCGGCCTGCGCGGATCGGGACATCCCCAGGAAGCCCATGGCGAAGACCTTCACGAAGCACGTTACCGCTAAGGCCGCGGTCAGCGCCAAACCAGCCCCACATATAGCAAACGTGATCTTTACGCCAACGCTCGACAGATCCACGCTGCGAAGCACTGTCTGGAGCGTCAACCATTCGCTCACGAACCCGTTGAAAGGAGGCAATGCCGCGATCGACATGGCGCCGAACGAGAAAGAGCAAGGCCGTCCAGGGCATCGTGCGGATCAGCCCGCCCAGTTTGTCCAGGTCCCGAGTTCCCACCCGGTCCTCCACCGCCCCGGCGCCCAATAAGAGCAGCGTCTTATAAAACGAGTGGTTGGTCATGTGATAACCGGCGGCCACGAAAGCAATCGCTGCACAGGCTGGCAAATGGCAGGCCGCGAAGACCAGTCCCGCCCCCAAGCCGACGGTGATTATCCCGGCGTTTTCAATCGAACTGTGTGCCAGCATGAGCTTGAGATCGTTGTCCGTCGTCGCGTACAAGATGCCCAGGAACGCGGAGACGGTTCCCACGATGAGGACGATCAGGCCTGGCGTCGGAAAGGGAATAGGGACCAGGTCGACATTAAAACGCAGGATGCCGTAAAAGCCCAGGTTCAACATCGCCCCCGCCAGCACGGGCAGAAAGGACGACGGCGCGGCGGCATAGGCCCGCGGCAGCCAGGAGTTCACCGGCACAAGGCCCGCTTTGACGGCAAATCCGAAGAACGTGAGCAGAAACACGGCCCATCGTTCGCCCTGCCCCAGGGCCGGCGCGGCAGCCTTCAACGAGGCAAAATCAAGCGACCCCGCCGCTATCGCCAACACGAGCAGACCCAGCGCCGCCGCCAAGGTTCCCGCCTCGCTGAAGGCGAGCATGACGTAACCTGCCCGGATGTGGGCTGACTGTTCATCTTCGTAGTTCACAAGCAAATAGGTGAGGATCGACATGACTTCCCAGGCCAGCAGCAACAGCAAAACGTCGTCGGCAGTCAAAATCAGCACGATCGAGGCATACAGCGCAAAGTACATTACCGCGAAGGCCCGCAGGCTATAGCGGCCCAGGTAGCGCGGCAAGTCTCCCGCGCAGAAGATCGAGACGGGCAGGAACACCAGGCCGGTGATCAGGGCGAAGAGGGCCGAGAGACGGTCCATCTGCAACAACAGCGTGCCGAGCGACGGCACCGCCCACAACGGCAGCGCGAAGGCGTTTCCGGTCATCAAGATCCAACCGCTTACACCAATCAAGGGCAGCGACGCCAGCGTGCCGGCCAAGGCCAGCGCCTGGGGTATGCGTTTCTGGGGGAGAACCGCCATCAACACGACGCCCGCACCGCAAAGCGCCGCGAACAAACCGATCAGGAATGGGCATGGATTCATAGGGCGGGCGCCTCCTGCGCGACATCTTGGGCCGGCGACTCGAGCGAAACGGGAGATTTTCGTCCCACCGCCACGAGCAATCCGTGAAGGATGGCCAGCGGCGGAGGAGGATTGCCCGGAACGGCCACGTCCACGGGCAGCAGATCGGCGGCGCCGGTCCCACAAGCAAAGCTGGGCGCGAACACCCCGCCCGACAGCGCGCAGGCCCCGACGGCGATGACCCGCTTGGGTGTCGGCATGGCGTCGTAGGTCTTTCGCAAGGGCAGCCGCATGTGGTCGGTCAACGGCCCCACGACCAGCAGGACATCGGCCTGCCGGGGCGTCGGCGTGACGAAGAACCCCAGGCGGTGCATGTTGTAGTAGGGATTATTCAGTTGTTTGACTTCGTTCAGGCAGGCCCCGCAGTCTCCGGTATCCACGACCAGGATGTGTACCGAGCGGCGGAACGCATTGCCCAGTTGGCGCTGCGAATCCTCGGTCAAGACGCCCGCCCATTCGTATCCGGGTTCCCAGGCCAACGGTGTTGCCAGGCCGCGCGTGCAGCGAAAGCAGTGGATGCAGCGGCGATAGTCAACCCTTACGGCGGCCGGCCCGACTTGCCGGATGGCGCCCACCGCACAGCGCGCCAGCAACAGCGGGATCTCGTGTTCGGGATAGCGCCCCCCACGGGCCGGCCCGGCGAGGCGCCCAGAGTCTGTTCTGCACCTGCAGGATAGCAAGTTGTCTTCTTTCCTGTCGCCAACCCTTTGAGAAGCCAGCCGGACATGGTCAATTCCTTTCTTTACGGTTCAGGACGGATTGGCAATCCGTCCTACGGGTATTCCAATTCTTGCCGCTTGCCTTAACGGTCGTTTTCCGCCACGGAAAGATCAAACGTCGCCAGAATGATGGGAAAATCCTGAAACGCAAAATTTTCGGCCGCCAAATGGAAGCCGTGCCAATTCATGAAGGACGGCGGCATGATCCGGTAGCGCTGGACCCGAGCATCCTCGCCGATTCGCAGCCAGCAAGCGGCAGCGCCGCGCGGGGCCTCCACCCAGCCGAGCGCCGCGCCCGGCCGAGAAATCTGCGGGGCAGCCACCGCCCCGGAAGGCAAAGTTGCGATCGCCTGCTCGATCAGCCGCATCGATTGCTCTGCCTCGGCAAACAGGACCCGCAGCCGGGCGTAGCCGTCCCCCGCGTTTTCCACGGGAACATCGAATCTCAGAGCGTCGTAGCCGCAATAAGGCTGGGCCTTCCGCAAATCCCGCTCGATGCCGGCTGCACGCGCGACTGGGCCGACCAGGCCGTGCGCGCGGGCGGCGGGTTGAGGCGTGATGCCCACCTGCTCGATCCTGTCGAGAAACGTGCTGGTGACCCGCAACATCCGCTGAATCTCTTCCAGGTCGAGGCCCGCGTTCCGGGCCGTGAGCAAGGCCGCCCGGCATTCCGGATCGCCGATGTCTCGGGTCAAACCACCCACGCACAGCAGCCCAAACAGGTAGCGATGCCCGGTCAAGGCCCCGCTCAACCGCAACAAGTCTTCGAGAAGGATCGCCGTCTGACTGGCGGCCACCGCCAGACCCGTCGACTCGCAAATCGCTTCAATGGCTTCCACATGATGGCGAAATCGCTCTAGCTCCGCCAGGAGCACCCGCAATCTCTGCGCCCGCGGCGGAACATCGAGGCGGCCGATCTTTTCGGCCGCCTGGCAGAAAGCGAGTCCGTGGGCAAAGGCCGAGGTCCCGCAGAACCGCTCCGCCAACAACAGCGCGTCTTCGAGGCTCCGCCCTTCCGCGATCTTCTCGATGCCGCGATATTTGTAGAAGAGTCGAGAGATCGTGTGGATCACATCTTCGCCCACCGTTTCCAGCAGAAAATGGACCGGCTCGCTCATCCCGGCGAACACGGGGCCAACCGGCATCATGAACGATCCCCGCGCACTGACAATCGGCTGCGGGCGCCAGTTCAGGTTGGGCTGCCGCTCTTGGACGGCTTCGCGGCCGTTGAAGCCGCGCCGCATGGGTTCGAGACCTTCCTGCCAGCAATCGTCATGGAGCACGAAATCACCCAGCCTGGGGTGGCCTTCGAAGATCAGGCCGAAATGGTCCTCCGCTTCGCGTTCGTGCCAGTCTGCCGGATGCACAGCCGCAACGATGCTGGGCAACCTTTGATCGCCCAGCGGGCTGTGGACGATTGTATGGACCCAGCCCATGTCCGGTCCACCGTAAAAAACGTGCCGAAGTTCCCACTCCGCTGCGCCTTCCTCGACGACCAGACCCGCAAAACTGTATCCCGCCGCGTTGAACAGCCAATCGCAGACTTCAGGCAAGGTCTTGGACGCGCAAAACAGCTCGCACGAGCAACCGGTCGAGTCGGGCCGCGCCTCCACTTTGCCCGGCCAGCGGCCGGCAACCTGCGTCGATACGTCATTTATCATGTTCTCACCTCGTCAAAGCAGCCGCCGCTGCGAGCATCAGCCGATGGATGGGCTCGGGCAGATAGACCCCCAGCACCAAGACCGGCACGGCAGCCAGTCCCAACGCCAGCACGCAGCTTGCCGGCAAGGAGACCTTGGAGGGCAAGGAATGATGTTTCGGCCGGCCGAAAACCATCCCGTTAACGTGCAGGAGAATACTGACAAATGCCATCGTGATGAAGAGGGCCAAGAGCCCGATGACGACATAGTGCCCCCCGCTCAGGCCGGCCTTGAGAATGGAGAATTCGCTGAGGAAGACTGCCAGCGGCGGCGCGCCGGCAATGGCCAGACTGCCAAACAGCAGGGCCGCCCCGGCGACCGGTGAAGTTCGGATCAGGCCGCGCACGGCCGCGATCTCGCGGGTCTCGACGGCCAGAAGCGCTGTCCCTGCCGCCAGAAAGCAGAAGGACTTCGTAAGCGAATGAGTGACGATTTGAAACATCGCTCCGTAGGCACCGCCTGCCGCGCCTATTCCCGCGGCGACGAAGATAATGCCCATGTGTTCCACGGTCGAAAAGGCAAACAGACGCTTGTAGTCGCGAACCTGCAGCAGAAGAAAGGCCACTGCGCCTGTGGAGATCAGTCCCATCGTCAGGAGCCAGGGCTGGACCCAATGTTCCGGGAGCAGAGGCGTCAGCCGCAGGACCACGCCCAAAGCCACCGTGGTCTTGACGCCCGAGAGCAACGCGCAGGCGGGCGACGGGGCCTGGCTGTGGGCATCGGGCAGCCACGTATGTAGCGGCACCAATCCCACCTTTACGCCCAGGCCGATCAAGATAAACAAGAAACGCGCTCTGCACCAGTACGGACGGCATGTGGGGGGCCGCCGCGCGGAGGACATCCCAGGAGTAGGGACCGCCGCCACTCTTCTGCAACGCCCAGAAGAGGATGAAGAAGCCCAGCAGCGCAATGGCGGCGCCCAAAAACATCATCGTGATGTATTTCCAGGCCGCCTCCAGGGCCGCGTGCGTATCGTCGAAGGCAACCAAAAGCACCGAGAACAGCGCCGTCAACTCGATGGCGACCCACGCCAGGACCGGCTCGCTTGCCATCGGCACCAGCAGCAGGGAGAAGAGGAATAGGTTGAAATGGGGGTAGTACAATCGCGTCCGACGAGCGTCGTCGCGCCTGCCCACGTAGCCCAGGGAGAAAATTGCCGCAGTCGCGCCCACGAAAGCGACCGCCAGGAGTTGCAAGGCGCCGAAGCCGTCCAAGGCCACCCAATTGACAACGCCCACGACCGGCTCGCCCGCGGCCACCTTCAGGGCCGAGTCCACCGCCAGCCCCAAGACGGCGACCGCGCCCAGAACCGTCATAATCCCGGGGGCATGTCGGCTCCGCGGCAACGCCATGGGGACGGCCAAGGCCAGCAACGGGATGGCAAGGATGACGAACAGACTCATGGCTTGGATTCCTCTTTCAGCAACGTCAGGGTGCCGACCTCGGTCGTGCCAATGTGCTCGTGAACGGCGCGCGTCAGGATGCTGAACACGAAGGCCACGACCAGCACGTCGAAGATAATGGCCAACTCGGCCATCAAGGGCAACTCCGGGGCAATGGCAAATCCGGCCAAGAGCGCCGAATTCTCCATCGCCAGCAGCCCCAGGAACAACGGCACCGCCTCGCGGCGGACGGAAGTCGTGTAGGCCCCCACCAACATTCCCGCCAGGCCGATGGGCAGGTTGATGCTGATGTACGGACCATCGGCCACGCCAAGCAATGGCAGGGAAAAAACGTAAGCCGCCACCACCAGGCCCGATGCAATCAGCAGCGAGGTGGGAATGTTGAGCACTTGTGTGACTTCACGGCGGCTGAAAACCTCCTCCCGCACCGTTCGCCGCAGCAACCACGGGATGATCAGCGGTTTGTTGATCAGGTCGATCGCGCCCACGGCGAAGATATGCCAGGAGTGCAGGCGCAGGCCGAGGAAAAAGGCCGATCCGCAGAGAAACACGGATTGAAACACGAAGAACCAGAGGCAGCCCCGGACTTGGCGCGTGGACACCATGCCGATCGTGGCCAACAGGAACAATCCGCCCGCCAGGGCGTTCAGGTCGTTCATCCACAACAGCGAACCGGACTCGGGCATCGTTGGACCTCCGCTTCAAAAGGAAAAGACGCGAATGACCATGGCCACAATGGACGTGGCCAGGGCCCATCCCAGAAACTCGGCGATCCGGAAGAGCCGCAGCTTGGCCAGGGACGATTCGATGACCACCAGCGCCAGCACGAACAGGAAAACCTTCAACAGGACCAAGGGAATGGCCAAGAGAACTTCGGCCCATGCTTGCCCGGCGGCTAGCCCCCAGGGAGCGACCAGCACGTTGAGGAAAATGCACAGCAGCACGAAGAACTTCATTTGTCCGCCCCATTTGACCAAGGCCGCTGCCCGACCGGAATACTCCAGCCCCTTGGATTCATCAACCATCGCCAGCTCGAAATGGCCCGACGGGTTGTCGACGGGGATCCGCCCGCCCTCGGCCAGGATCAGCATGAAGAAGGCCAGCATCAAGAGCACGTGGGAGGGCACGAAGAAATTTGCCGGCGGCGTGACCCATCTCTGCTGCACGATATACGGAATGGTCGAGTCGGCCACGAACGACACCGTGAAGAAAACGATCATGAACACCGGCTCGGCCAGAAAACCGACCATCCGCGTGCGGCTTGCGCCCATCGGCCCATAGGGATTGGCGGTGTCCACCGCCGCCAAGGTGGCGAAGAATCCCCCCAGGGCGAGCACGAAACCGCCTCCCAGCATATCCCCCATGAAGGCCAGAAACAAGGGGTAGCTGGTCAGCACGGGAATCAACAGCGTGACGAAGATCGGCGTCACGAAAATGACGTAGGGGGCGAAGCGGAAAATCCACGAGCTTTGTTCGGAGACGACCTCGTCCTTGCAAAACAGCTTGAGCAGGTCCCGGTACGGCTGAAAAATGCTCGGGCCGCGCTTGGATTGGACCATTTCCTTGAGACGCTGCAGCACGCCGAAGACCAGTGGCGAGAACACAATCACCACGAGCACTTGGAGCAGATTGAAGAGGATCCTCTTTTCCATATAGACCTCACTTGGTGCGGGGGCTCCAGTGCCGCTCCGCGGCAAGCGAAACCAGTTCCACGGCCGCCGGTCCCAAGCGGCCGCTATTGACCGTAATGTGGTATTCCAGTGGGCTGGCCCAATCGACCCCAAAGTAGCTTTCGCAGAAGCTGCGCCGCTGGGCGTCGCTCTCGGCGATGAGTTTCTTGGCGACGTTGTCGCGGACCCAGCGATATTCCATCACCCGGCGCAAACGGATCGGCAGAGGGGCGATGACGCGAAGGTGGAAGGCCCGGGGATGGTCTCGCAAGATGCGGCTGCCACCCCGGCCGACCAGGATCACGTTGCCGGGGTACCCACTTGTGGGTCCGGCCAACTCGTGCATGATCTGCCCCAGGGCCTCGATATAGCGCTGGTAAATGCTGCCGGGGCGGAACCTCTGAAAGATGCCGGCGGGGTGCTCGTCGATTTTTTCTATCTCCGCCTCAGGGACGCCCAAACGGACCGCTTCCTGCTCCAGTAGTTCGCGGTCGTAAAGTTGCATTGCCAGCCGCTCGGCCAAGGCGGTGGCAAAGCCCGTCTCCCCGGCTCCCAATTCGCGCGCGAGGGTCAAGACGCGATCACCGGCGGGACGGCTGATTGCCTCGGCGGGCGCGGGGCGAACCGTCGCGGCAACCACGCACGCCACGTCCTCCAGCGGCACGCGGGCCGTATTGACCACCAGATCGTACTGGGCCGGTTGCACTGCGGCATCGCCAAAGAAATACCGCGAGAAAAGCTCGCGCGTGCGGTCCATTTCCAGGCACCGTGCGCGGGCCTGCTCCGGGGGCCAACCTTCCAGCCTTGCCATGCGCCGGTGCGCGCAGTCTCGCGGTGCGACGAGCCGCAAATGAAAGACGTTGGGTGTCTCACCCAAGAGATGCCGGGCGCCGCGACCCACCAACACAACATTGCCTCGTTGGGCCGCCGTGCGGGCCGCCTCGGTCAGGCCGCGCAGGTATTTTTGGTGCGGTGGGTGCAGGCGAAAGCGGTCGGCCATGGTGATGGCCTTTTCGTCAAGGCGGTTCAACTCTTCATCCGGCACGTGCTCGACCTGGGCCGCCTGATGGAGCAGTTCGCGGTCCAGCAGTTCCCAGCCGAGGGTCTCGGCCAGCTTTCCGGCCACTTCGCCGCCGCCGGCGCCGTACTCGCGGGTGATGGTGATGACGTTCATCAAGAACTCTCCGGGCAGGGGTAAAAAACAGGCCCCACCACGAAAATCTCCTGGTGGGGCCTGGATATTCATCTACGGCTTCCCTACCAAAAGCAGATTCGCAAGGTAGGGGTCATCAGCAGCGGCGATCACCGCTACGTTCCAAGGCGAACCCCATCGCCATTTCAATGTGATAAATCGTTTTTTATTCTACCATCCCTCACTTTGCTGTCAACCGCGGTAAAGCGGACCACCCGCAGGCAGACGCTTGAAGCGTCCTAAGTGATTCAAGTTGACAAGCGGGCTGTGCCGAAGTAGAATTCCAGACAGTCAGGCGATGGGGTTCGCCATCAATCGCCGTCGGGCTTGCCGGCCCTTACGGATAATGACCCCTACCGACAAGGTTTTCCCTTGGAAGTAGGGGGTTTTTGTTGAAGAAACCGCCCCCTTGGGAGCACCTTGTTCCCGAGGGGTTTTTTATTGGTAATGGTTCCTTCCGGCAGGGAACGGTTTTTTCTGGAGGACAAAGCGATGTCTCGGATTCTCGTAGCACTGAATAATTCGCGTGGTGGCGAAAAAGCCTTGGAGGCCGCGGTCAAGCTGGCCCAGCAGGACGGCGGCCGGTTGACTGCGGTGACGGTCCTGGAACAGACGGGCAACCCCGCCCTGGATCAACTCACGGAGGATGTCAAGGCCCGCACCAAGAGCGGCCTGGAGGAGTTGCTGCAAACCGCGGCCAACTACGCCCGCTCACGGGGCGTGCGGTTGACCCCGATCCTCCGCGAGGGCCACCCGGCGGAGGCGATCATCCGCTGCGCCGAGGAAGAGAAGGCCACATTGCTGGTCCTTGGAGCCAACAGCCTGTCCAGCGGCGACACTGGGCTCGGCGATACCGCCGATCAGGTGAGCAACTTTTGCCCGTGTACCGTGCTGATTGCGCGTAGCGCCGCGTGAGAAAGCGATTGCGACAAGCCGGGAGCCGCACCATGCCTTCCCCTTTTACAACCCTGTTCGTGGATGTCGGCGGCGTGATATTGACCCACGCATGGAGTCCTATTGAGCGGCTTCGCGCGGTGGAGCATTTTGCCTTGGATCCGGAGACGCTGGACCGACGACACCACTTGGCATATCCTCTCTACGAAGAGGGCAAACTCAGCTTGGAAGAGTATCTGGAGTTGGCAGTTTTTCATGAGAGCCGCTCCTTCACTCGACAAGACTTCCAGGCGTTCATGTTCAGCCAGTTCGAAGCCTGGCCGCAGATGATCGAGCTGGTCTGCAAGCTGAAGGCCCGTTATGGCCTGAAGGTCGTGGCCATCGCCAACGAGGGCCGGGAAATGGCGGTCCAACGGATTGAGAAGTTCTCCTTGAAGAAGTTCGTGGACTTCTTCATTTTCTCGTGCTTTGTCCGCTGTCGGAAGCCGGACCCGGCGATTTACCGGATGGCCTTGGACATTGCGCAGGTGCCGCCGCAGGCAGTTTTCTGTATTGAAGACCAGCCCATGTTCGTCGAGGCCGCAAAGGGCCTGGGGATTCACGCCTTCCAGCACTTGAGCTACAAGTTTACGCGGACTTGGCTGGCCGAAGAGGGGCTGTCGCCGGAATGAACGATTTTGTGTTGTGGCGCGCGTGCTGGGCGCGTATAATAAAGCAATCGAGTCAACTTCCCTGAATAGCATAAGCCATGCGTGAGCGACGCGAAAAACGAAGAAGGTGGGTTCAACGGGGCGAGTACGCCGTCGAGGTGGAAGTCGAGTTGGTCTATCCGGCCGATTACACGTCGGAAGCTTTTTTGGAGCCCGAAACGGTGCGTTGGCTTGATGAAGTAGCGCGTCGTGCAGAGGCTGGCGATATTGAATTCCTCCCCACTGCCGGCCGCGCATTCCAAGCCGTCGTGCATTGAGTTGAGGAAGGACCGCTCAATGATCCTATTTCAGGCCTCGCTGCGGTCATGGTAATTCAGCGCCCACCAGCGGCCTGCTTGATTGCGGCTTCGGCAGCGTTGGCGGCCTTTTCCGCCTCCGTGCCTGCGACGTCCGCCTCATCCGCCGCCTTCGTATGTGCCGCGCCCTTCGCAATGGCGTTGGCCCAGGCTCGGTCTGACGCCTCGGCGCACGCATCAGCCTTGGCGAAAAGCGGGTCTACGGCCTTCTTAGACTCCTTGCCCGTCTTCGTTCGCGCCGCGACCTGTTCTGCCGCCTGTTTTGCCGCCGCGGCCCAGGCGGCCTCGGCCGCGGACCAGGCCTCATCGACTGTGGCTGCCTTCGTCCAGGCCTCCTTGGCGGGCTCGGCGGTGGTATTGGCCGTCCGCGCGGCGAGCTTTGCGGCCCTCGTCAGTTTCACTCCGATGGCCGCCCACTTGGCGACCGTCGGGTCCGCCGACTTGGCGTCGGCCGCCGCTTCCTTCTCGGCCTTCTCCCAGTCCGCCTCGGCTTCTGCCCAGTCCGCCTCCGCCTCGGTGTAAGCCGCGGCTTTCGCCTTGGCCGCCTTCACGGCCTTTGCCACGGCTTTGGCCGCTTTCGCCGCCGCCTTGGCCGCATTCGCCATCGGCTTCGCGTCGGCGTGCGCCGCGCACCGCTTCCAGTCGGCGACGTACCGAGCAGCGTCGTCCGTGTCGCGGTCGATGTGCAGGTTTTCGGCGTTTGCTTTTGCGTGTTCGGTGAAATTGAACGAGCCGGTTAGCACCGTTTCCTTGTCGACCACTATGACCTTGTTGTGGTCGATCCCGCGAGGGGGCGCGTAGGTCCTAGTGGGGATATCGGCGGCCTGCAGGAGATCGGCTACATCGTTTATGTCGGCCCGATGGCGACTATCGAGCAAGACCTGGACGTCGACGTGGCGCTTTTTTTCGCCCTGATAAGGGCCTCGGCGATCGGCTTCGAATCGAACCTGTAGGCTTGCACGAGCACTTCGCGCTTGGCGGCGTCGATCCGGTTCACGATCTCCTTGGTACAATCGTCATGGGGCGAAAAGAAAGACTCGATCCGCGGCGCTTGTCCGTGCGCGGCGCCGGCCAGGGCCGACAGGACAATCACAAGGCACGGGTACAGGGGACGCATGGGAAACCTCCAGTAAGTTGGTTGAACGAACATGGGCTACTGATGCCTTTCCAGCGGCCCTACGGATTACACTCCTTGCAAGGCGTCTTCCCCGCCCGGATCGCCTCGTCCCGCGTGGCGTAATGGACGAGGTTCTTTTCAGAAATCCTTGCCGCCGATTTGCAGCCCGCCTTGTGGAAAACCGGGGAATTCTTGGAAGCCACGTAGCCCCCCGGCACGACAGGAATGACTGGCTGCGTCATCCCGGGCTTCGGCGTTTGCGGTGCTTTGCCGGCAACAGCCGCCACCTTGACGGTCTCGGTCAGGTTGTTCGAGCGGACGCGTTTTCCGTCGCCATAAGTGGAAACCGCCTGGTGCAACAACGAGACCTCGCTGATTCCCTTCTTCAGCGGAATGCTGCCGGTGGCCTTGCCGTTCTCAATCGTCAGCTTCAACTTGTAGCACCCGTCCAGTGCGTCCAACCGATCGGCCGGCTTGGGCTTGTCGGCGACCGATTTAGCCGCCAGATAATCGAACTCGGCCGACTTGATTTGGCTGAGCGGGTCGATCAGCGCCGCACTTACGCGAATGCTCACGCGGCCGTCGTTGTCGCGGACCGTTGCGAACTCGACCTTGTCCAGGCGGCCCTGCAGCAGCCGGGAAACCGCGCGCGAAGGGATGGCCAGGCTGATGTTCTCGCTGTCCCCGATCCGGGCCACCGCCACGCCCACCAATCGGCCGTGGGCGTCGACCACCGGGCCGCCGCTGTTGCCGTGATTCAAGGCCGCGTCGATCTGCACCACCGCCACATTGCCGTCGTCGTCCGTCCGCAGGCTGGATACGGACCCCTTGCCCACGGTGATCGCCGGGCTGCGCTTGCTCGTGACCAGCTCGTCGCCCAGCGGAAAGCCGAAAGTATAGATGGGCATGGTCTCCGCGAGTTTGGGCTCGTGGCGGTAATCGATCGGCTTGGGCATTTGCTTGACGTCGCTGGCCTTGACGATGGCCAGGTCTTTGTCCGGATCGACCGCCACCAGCTCGCCGCGGACCGATTGTTCTTCCCTGCCGCCGCTTTGGAAGACGACCTCGACCTCGACGTTCTTGTATTCGTGGACCACAATCCGCGGGGCCCGTGGCGAACCGCGGCGCGTGGCGCGCCGCCACTCGATGACGATTGGTTCGACGACGTGGCGATTGGTGACGATGTAGGCCGTCTTGCCCTCGCTCTCGACGACGAATCCGGAGCCGCTGCCGGCAATCTCCGGGGTCTTGAACTTGACGAACACCGTGGCTGCCTTGACCGCCGTCACCAAATTCGGCGAAAGGGATTCTTCAGCCTGGGCTGCGACGGGCAGCCATGCCAGGCAAACGACCGCGAAAGATAGGCGTCGCATGGAATCATTCTCCTGCGAAGGGAAAGGTGGACGGAACGATAACGACCTGGTGCGGGCAGAATCGCCTGCGGGCTCCCACTACTGTCTCGATTACGGACAGGACAGCCAATTTCTCTTCATAGGACCGATTATACTTGGGTTAGCTGGCGAATCAAGAAGGGCCAGCCGCCAGGAAAGCGCATGATCGAGGCGGCCGATGACCTGGCGATAACCGTGCGGCAGGAAAAGAAAGGCCGGATCATGGACACTTTTCAACTATTCCAGATTATTTCCCTGTGTCGTAACAGCCTGCTTTCGAAGAATAGTTACAAAGCCGCCAGCGCCGCTTGGACACAGGCGCGAATACCGTTCCAGTCGCGCTCGGACAGCCGTCCGACAGCCATCGGATGTGCCGCTGGCGGGAGGGTAGCGAAGAAACTGCGAAATGTTGACGGCAGTCGCAGACCGGCCGCCGACGAGTCTTGAAGCGCGTAGTCTGTTGGCCCGGCGGGAACCGAGCGGCTGGTGATCAACCCCACAACCAGATCCGGTCGAGCAGCATGATAGATGGCCGATGAAAGAACGACCGCGGGTCGCCGCTTGATTCCCGTCACACCGGGAAAGTCAATGGTCACAACATCGCCCGCGTCAAACAAGGTCCTCTTCCTCCGGATAGACCTGACCGGCGTGTTGGAGCGAGAAGGCGGTGAGATCCTGCTGATCCTGATCGCTCCAGCTTTCACTTTGCTCCACGACAGTCGCGCCGGAATGCGTCAACTCCTGGAGAATAATCGCTGCGAGACGGAGACGCTCCGACGAAGGCAGATCGCGGACATCGCGCGCGTAGATCTCTTGAGCGGTCAATGCCATCGGATTCTTGCCTCCTCGAAACGCTCGACAACCAAGCACGATCGTGAGCCCGGTCGGGAACCTCGGCTGAGCCTCATACCACAGTCTTCTTCAACAAATTGAACGTGCCCGCGTGGCCGTGAGACCATACGTACTATTCTACTGAAAGGTGGCGCGATGTCAAGCCGAAGGCCCAAACCCGGAGGAGTCTCTTACCTTCCGAACACGGCGGCCTTGCCGAGTTCCGCCTCGATTTCCAGCAAGCGGTTGTACTTGGCGATCCGCTCGCTGCGACAGGCCGAGCCGGTCTTGATCTGCCCGCCGCCCATGGCCACGGCGAAGTCGGCCAGGAAAGCGTCTTCCGTCTCGCCGGAGCGATGCGAGACCACATAGCCCCAGCCGGCCTTACGACACATTTCGATGGCCTCGATGGTCTCCGTTACCGAGCCGATCTGGTTCAGCTTGATGAGCACGGCGTTGCTGGACTTCTCTCGGATGCCGCGGGCGATGAACTTCGTGTTGGTCACGAAAATGTCGTCGCCGACGATCTGGATCTTGCCGCCCAAGACGGCCGTGTGCTCGCGGAACCCGTCCCAGTCGTTTTCCGCCAGGCCGTCCTCGATGGAGACAATCGGGAACTTCTCCACCCAAGTCTTGTACAGCGCCGTCATCTGGGCGCTGGTCTTCTTGCCTTGGCCCGACTTGGCCAGGTTGTAGGCCCCGTCCTCATAGAAGGAACTGGCTGCCGGGTCCAAGGCGATGGCAATGTCCTTGCCGGGAACGTAGCCTGCCGCCTTGATGGCCTCGATAATGACCTCGCAGGCTTCCTCGTTGCTCTTGAGGTTGGGAGCAAAACCGCCCTCGTCGCCGACGCTGGTGGCGTAGCTCCGTTTGTGGAGGATGCCCTTCAGGGAGTGGAAGGTTTCGGCCCCGTAACGCAGGGTCTCGGCGAAGTTCGGCGCGCCGATGGGCATGACCATGAACTCTTGAAAATCCACGCTGTTGTCGGCATGCTTGCCGCCGTTGAGAATGTTCATCATCGGCACCGGCAGCCGCACGGCCCCGGTGCCGCCCAGGTAGGTGTAGAGCGGGAGTTCGGCGGCCGTCGCCGCCGCTCGGGCGATAGCCATCGACACGCCCAGGATCGCGTTGGCCCCCAACTTGCTCTTCGTGGGCGTACCGTCCAGGTCGATCATCAGGCGGTCGATCTCCGCCTGGCGTGCCGGGTCCAGGCCGACCAGTTTCGGGGCGATGGTCCCGTTGACGTTGGCCACGGCCTTGAGCACTCCCTTGCCGCCGTAGCGTTTCTTGTCGCCATCGCGGAGCTCCAGGGCCTCGTTCTCGCCCGTCGAAGCCCCGGACGGTACCGAGGCCGAGACGGCGACACCGTTGTCCAAGGTAACATGCACCCGCACGGTGGGGTTGCCCCGAGAATCGAGGATCTCCAAGGCATGAACGGTAGTTATCTTTCTTCCCATGATCGCGGTTCCTTTCTGGTTACAGGCGTCACGCGCCTTGCTGGGTCTATGAAAAAAGCTCCCGAACGACTTGCCGAGGGGAGCTTGGAGAATCTTGCCGATTCCTCCCACCAGGCAGTCAGCCGGTCTGGCAGGAGTCATCAGCCGCGGCCGGCATGACCGTAGCGGTTTCGGGGGACTCCATCCCCTTCACCGCATAAGTTTATCCGCGCGCCGTTCGGCCCGCAAGGGAGCTGGAGGGGAGCGAAGTCCTTCGTTTCCCTGCGGATTCTTCCGTCTATTGCGGAAACACCTTGTCTCGTGCGCGACGGATCTTAAGGTTCGATACTTGTCGGCTCCTCTGGTTGTGCCCCGTCAACATGCGTGCCCGGGGCCGCCAACGCGGCCGTACTCCCGGGGCGCTCTCTTCGGCGAACCATTGAATGACGAAGTAGAACACGGGCGTGAGGAAGATGCCGAAGAACGTCACGCCGAGCATGCCGCTGAATACGGCAACACCCAGTGCCTTGCGCATCTCCGCGCCGGCGCCCTGGGCGACGACCAGCGGCACGACACCGAGAATGAAAGCGAACGACGTCATCAAGATCGGCCGCAGCCTCAAGCGGCAGGCCTCCAGCGTAGCATCTCGCCGCGGCACGCCCGTTTCCTGCTGCTGCTTGGCGAACTCGACGATGAGAATCGCATTCTTGCTGGCCAGGCCTACCAGGACCACGAAACCGATCTGCGTGAAAATGTTGATTTCCATGCCGGCCGCCTGCAACCCCACGACCGAGCAGAACAAACACATCGGCACGACAAGAATCACGGCCAGCGGCAGCCGCCAGCTCTCGTACTGGGCCGCCAGCACCAGGAAGACGAAGACCACCGCCAGAAAGAAGAACCACATCGCCGAGTTTCCGGCCTGGAGCTGCAGGAACGCCAGGTCGGTCCATTCCGTCGCCATCGATCGCGGCAGTTCTTCGTCGGCGATGTCCTGCATCAACGACACTGCCTGGCCGGAACTCGTGCCCGGCGCGGCGTCGGCGTTGATGGCCGCCGCCGAGTACATGTTGTAGCGCATGATCATCACGGGACCGGCCGTGTCGCGGACGTCCAAGAGCGTGCCCAAGCGGACCATCGATCCCTGGCTGTTGCGGACCTGGAGTTGCCGAATGGCCGCGACGTCGTAGCGGAATTTCGCATCGGCCTGGATGTTCACTTGCCAGGTCCTGCCGTACTCGTTGAAATTGTTCACGTAGTAGGAACCCAAGTAGACCTGCAGCGTGTTGAAGATGTCGCTGACCTGCACGCCGTGGAACATGCACTTGGTGCGGTCGATTTCCAGCCACAGCCACGGCGTGTTGGCCCCGGAACTGTTGAAGAGGTCCGTCAGTCCCTCGGTCTTGTTGCCGCAGGCGACGATCTTCTCGCTGAACCGCTGCAACTGATCGAGGCCCAGGTTGCCGCGGTCTTCGACAATCATCTTGTAGCCGCCGGTCGTTCCCAAGCCGTCGATCGGCGGTGCGCCGAAAACGGAGACGTCCGCCATCCGCACTTCCTCGTGGCAACGCTCTTGCAAGGACTTGGCAATCGCGTCGGCGCTCAACTTCGGGTCATGCCGCTCCTCGAAGGGCTTCAAGAGGATGTACATCGAGCCCAGGTTGGGCGCGTTGGCGCTTAAGATCAACGACTGGCCGGAGAGGCCCACCGTGTGCTCCACGCCCGGCATGTCGTGGGCCAACTTTTCAATTCTTTCCATTGCGCGTTCCGTCCGCTCCACCGAGGCGGAATCCGGCAACTGCACGTTCAACAGGAGATAGCCCTTGTCCTGTTGCGGAATGAAGCCCGTGGGCGTGCGCTGGAACTGCCAGCCCGTCAAGACCAGCAATCCCGCGTAGATCACCAGGACCATGGTGCTCAGTCGCAGCGTGCGGCCGACGCCCCGCCCATAGAGTGCCGTCATCCAGTCGAACCAGCGGTTGAAACCGCCGAACAAGAAGGCCAGCGCGGCGTTGACGGGCCGGATGATGACCGAGCCCAAGAGCCCGCCCAGCAGCATGCCGGGGAGGAAGTTCACGGAGCTTGCAATGGCCCAGATCTGCCAACTCGGCAACGTGTTGCCGCCCCCGCCCAAGACTTTGTTCAGGTCGAATTTGCCTCCCAGGACGTGCGGTGCCGCGTAATACGTGGCGATCCCGCCCAGCAGGCCGAAAATCCACCAGGGCAGGGCCTCGCGGCGGTGCCCGCCGACCTCGCCCTCTTCGCTCCTGAAGATCACGACGGCACGGGAGGGGGTCATGGTCAGGGCATTCACGGCTGAGATGATGGTCGAGACCGAGATCGTCACCGCGAACTGGCGGAAGAACTGCCCGCTCACGCCGCCCAGAAAACAGCAGGGGATGAACACCGAGCTGAGCACCAGGGTGATGGCCAGGACCGGACCGGTGATTTCGTCCATGGCTTTCAAGGTCGCCGTGCGGGCATCCAATCCGGTGGCGATCTGCCGCTCGATGTTTTCCAGCACGACGATGGCATCGTCCACGACGATGCCGATTGCCAGCACCAGCCCGAACAAGGTCAGGTTATTGAGCGTGAAACCCATCGCCGCCATGATCGCGAAGGTGCCGATCAAGGAGACGGGCACGTCGATCATGGGCAGGATCATGGCCTTCCAGTCCTGGAGGAAGACGAGGACCACGATCGCCACCAGGAGCACGGCATTGCGCAAGGTATAGAAGACCTCGTTCACCGACTCGCGGATGAAGGGCGTGGTGTCATACACGATTTCATAGTCCACGAAGCCCTCCGGAAAACGGGTCTTCAGCTCCTTCATCTTGGCATACACGCCGGCCGCCGTATCCAGGGCGTTGGCGCCGGGAAGCTGGTAGATCGAGAGCGCGACGGAGGGCTTGCCGTCCAAGGTGCAGGATTGGTCGTATTGTTGCGATCCCTGTTCGACGCGGGCCACGTCGCGGAGCCGCACGATGCCCGTCACGGGCGACGACGACCCGCCCCCGCTGGTGGACCCACCCTGGCCTCCTTGACTGGAAGAAGCCCCCTGCGAACTGCTCAGATCGGACTTGAGGATGATGTTGGCGAACTGTTCGGGATCGGTGAGCCGCCCCAGCGTGTTGATGGTCAACTGGAACTGCTGGCCCTTGGGCACCGGCTGCTGGCCGATTTGTCCGGCGGCGATTTGCACGTTTTGCTGGCTGATGGCCGCGACCACGTCCGTGGCGCTGAGCCCCAGCGTAGCCATCTTGTCGGCGTCGAGCCAGACGCGGAGGCTGTAGTCGCGCTGGCCGAGGTAGGTGATGCCGGCGATGCCGGGCAACCGGCCCAGTTCATCCTTGACGTTGACCGTGGCATAGTTGCTCAGCCGCAGGTCGTCGTACTTGCCGTTGGGGGAAATCAGGTTCACGATCATCAACGTGTTGGGCGACATCTTCTTGACGTTGATGCCCTCGTTTTGCACCAGGGCGGGAATAACCGGCAGGGCCAGGGCCACGCGGTTCTGCACCAGCACCTGGGCCATGTCCGAGTCCATGCCCAGCTTGAAGGTCACGGTCAGGTTGTAGGCCCCGTCGTTGGTGGAGCGCGACGACATGTAGGCCATGCCCTCGACGCCGCTGACCTGCTCCTCGATCGGCGCCGCCACGGTGTCCTGCACGGTGAAGGCGTTGGCGCCCGGATAGAGGGCCGTCACGAGCACGGTCGGCGGCGTGACCTCCGGGTACTGGGCCATGGGCAGCGTGCCCACGGCCACCAGCCCGGCGAGCACGAAGACCACGGATATGACTGTGGAGAAGATGGGACGATCGACAAAGAAGCGGATCATGGCTGCGGATCTCCGTCCGATTCCAATGGGGAAGGGGTGGTGTCTGCCGGCGTCGGCAGCCGTACAGTCCTCCCAAGCAGCATCAGCAAGAGCGCCGGCAGGCCGAGCAAAAGAATGTTGACCAGCAGAATAACCGAGGAAAAGAACCGGCGCATGCGCGGCGTGGAGAACACCGGCAGTTCGCTGATGCCGATGATGACGTAAAAGAACACCGGCGTGAGGAAGATGCCGAACAAGGTCACGCCGAACATGCCGCTGAAGACGGCGACCCCCAGCGAGCGGCGCATCTCTGCCCCGGCCCCCGAAGCGGTCATTAAAGGGATGACCCCGAAGATGAAGGCGAACGAGGTCATGAGTATCGGCCGCAAGCGCAGCCGCGAGGCCTCCTTCGTGGCCTCGAATGCCGAGCGGCCCTCCAGGTGCAACTGCTTGGCATACTCGACCACGAGGATCGCGTTCTTGCACGCCAACCCGACCAGCACGACCAGGCCGATCTGCACGAAGATGTTGACGTCGCGGTTCGTGAAGAGGACGCCGGCCGCGGAACAGAGCAGGCACAAGGGCACGACCAGGATCACCGCCAGCGGCAACGACCAGCTCTCGTACAGCGCCGACAAGGCCAGGAACACGCTCACGATGGCCAGGAAGAAGACGTAAATCGACGTGTCGCCCACCCGTTTCTGCAGGAACATGAGCTCGGTCCAGTCCGCGTTCATGGAAAGGGGCAAGGTTTCGCCCGCGATGCGGTCGATGGTCTTGATGGCCTCGCCCGTGCTGGTGCCGGTCTCGATGTTGCCGCTGACGGAAGCTGCCGCGTACAGGTTATATCGCGGCACGGCAATCGGGCCGGCAATCTCCCGCGGGTGGACCAGAGTGCCCAGGAGGACCATCCGCCCGAACAGGTTTCGGACCTGGAACAGGTTGAGGTCTTCCACGCGGTCGCGATAGGTCCCGTCGGCCTGGACCGTGACCTGCCAGTGACGGCCGAAATCGTTGTAACTGTTGACGTAGCTCGAGCCCATGAGGATATCCAAGGTCTGGTTCACGTCGGTCAGCGATACGCCCAGCGATGCGGCCTTGTCGCGGTCGATGTCGAGGAAAAGCTGCGGCATCTTGGAGCGGAACTGCGTGGTCACCCGGCTCAGCCCCGGCACCTTGTTCAGTTTTCGGATCAGGCCGTCGGTCTGCTGTTGCAAGGCCACCAGGCCGAGGTCGCCGCGGTCCTCGACGACGAACTTGAACCCGCCGGCAGTGCCCAGGCCCGGGATCGCCGAGGCCCCCAGCACCGTAAACTGGGCCTCCGGGACCTGCTCGGCACAGGCCTTGTTGAAGTGTTTCATGATCGCCGTGTCGCGCAGCTCCGGCTTTTGCCGCTCGTCGAAGGGGGCCAGGACGATGAACATCGAGGCAAAATTGGAACTGTTCGCTTGCAACAGGAACGAACTGCCCGCGAAGGCCACCGTGTGCGCGATGCCGGGGATGCCGGGATAGCGTTTGCGATCGTTGGGGTCGCCGCGGGCGATCTTCTGGATCTTGGCGACGACCGCCATGGTGCGTTCCAAGGACGCCGAGTCGGGCAGTTGGATATTGGCGATCAGCCGGCCTTGGTCCTGTTGCGGAATGAACCCGGTCGGCGCCCTTTGAAACGTTACGTAGGTCAGTGCCAGCAAACCGCCATAGACCACCAAGACGACGAGGCTCACGCGCAACAATCCGCCGACTGAATAAGCATAGCCCGAGGACATCCGGTCGAAGTAGTGGTTGAACTTGCGAAAGGACCAACCCAGGACGCGGTTCACCGGCCCGATGATCAGCCAACCGAGGATGCCGCCGGCCACGCCGCCGGGGATGAAGAAAACAGCCATCAGGCCCCAGGAAGGCCAGGCCGCGGGCAGGCCGAAATGCCCGGCCAGGAATTTCCGCTCCAACCAAACCGTGAGCACTCCCCCCACTACGGCGAAGATCCACCATGGCAAGGCCTCGCGGTGGAGTTCGTGGGACGCGTGTCCCTGTAGGGTGGGACCAGATTGCGTAGCAAGTGCAGGCCCACCATCTTTGCTCTCCGCTCCTTTCTCCTCACCCGTTCCTTGCTCTCCGCTACCCAAAACATGCCTAGCCCGGCTACGCCGGGCTGTAGGCATTCCACCCTCGATTGTTCCCTGCTCCCTGCTTCCCGCTCTCTCTTCGGTCTTGAACAACAATACGGCCCGCGACGGGGTCATGGTAATGGCGTTGATCGCGGAAATGACCGTGGAGACGGAAATCGTCAAGGCGAACTGGCGGAAGAATTGGCCCGTGATGCCGCTGATGAATGCGCACGGCACGAAAACCGCGCACAGCACCACGGCCACCGCGACGATCGGTCCGGTGACTTCTTCCATGGCCTTGATGGTGGCCGTGCGAACGTCGTAGCCGCGGGCGAGCATCCGTTCGATGTTTTCCAGGACCACGATGGCGTCGTCCACGACAATGCCGATGGTCAGCACCAGTCCGAACAGCGAGATGTTGTTCAAGCTGAAGTTCATGGCGGCCATGATGGCGAAAGTGCCGATGATCGAGACGGGCACGTCGATCATGGGCAAGATCATCGCTTTCCAGTCCTGGAGGAAGATCAGCACCACCAGGCCGACCAGGGCCACGGCCTCCAACATGGTGATCACGACGTCCTGGACCGATTCGCGAATGAAGGGCGTCGTATCGTAGCCGATGGCATAATCCAGCCCGTCCGGGAAACGCGTCTTCAGCTCCTCCATCTTCTTGCGGACGGCGTCGGCACAATCCAGCGCGTTGGCGTCGGGACGTTGGTAGACGCTGAGGCCTACGGACGGCTGCCCATCGAAGCTGCACGACATGTTGTAATTTTGCGCGCCCAGTTCGATGCGGGCCACGTCGCGGAGGCGGACGACGCCGAACGATACCTGGCCTGGCCCGCGGTCCCGTGTTACGCCGTTGCTTACGCCGATCGTGGCGGTCGCCGAACTGCCCGTCATTGCACCTCCGCCGGTCGAGCCGCCGCCGCCCGACGTTGCGCCGCCGCCGGTGGTTGCGCCGCCGCCCGTGGTGACGCCACCCGCGGTGTCAGTGCTGGTAGTCGTCGCGCCGCCCGTGGCCGTGCCGCCGCTCGTCGAGAGAGAGTCGCTTGTGGAACCGTCCGCCGTTCCATCGCCCGCCGTCCCGGCGGATTCTGTCCCCGCGGATGCAGTGGAGGAGGAGCCGGCGGCGCCATTGGGCAGGCCGAAATTGCCTTTGGCCGGCGCCGCCATGGTCGTGCTGGCCGACGGCGGCGGGGAACTCATGCCGGCCTTGACGATGATCTCGCCGAACTGCTCCGGCGTGTTGAGCCGGCCCAAGGTGTTGATGGGCAGTTCGAAGGCCTGTCCCACCGACCCCGAGTACAGGGTGCCCGCCGGCGGCTGGCCGACCCAACCCGCCGGGGCGTCGAGGTTCTGATTGCGGATGGCGTTGGCGACGTCCACCGCCGTAATATTGCAAGCCGCCATCTTCTGCGGATTGAGCCAGCAGCGGATGCTGTAGTCGCGCTCGCCTTGGTAGGTGATGTCCGACACGCCGGGCACCCGCAAGAGCTCGTCCCGGACGTTGATCGTGGCGTAGTTGCTGAGGTAGATGTCGTCGTAGCGGCCGTTGGTGCAAAAGAAGTTCACGATCATGAGAATGTCGGGCGTCTTCTTGCGGATCGTGATTCCCTGGTTTTGGACCTCGGTCGGCAACTGCGGCATGGCCAGGGCCACGCGGTTCTGCACCTTGACCACCGCCGTATTCAGGTCGGTGCCGATATCGAAGGTGACCGTCAAGGAGTACGTGCCGTCGTTGCCCGAATTCGACGACATGTAGAGCATGCCCTCGACGCCGTTGACCTGTTGCTCGATGGGCGCGCCGACCGTGTCGGCCACGACCTGGGCGCTGGCGCCCGGATAGCTGATCGAGATGCTCACGCCCGGCGGCGTGATTCGCGGGTACTGTGCGATCGGCAGGAAGAGGAGCGAGATCCCGCCGATCAGGGTGATGACCACGGAGAGCACCGTGGCGAAGATCGGGCGGTCGATGAAGAATCGCGAGATCATTTCTTCGCCTGCGGCGCAGCCTCGACTTGCCCGCCAAGCGACGGCATCGGCCGGGGGTCCGGCTTGACTTCCATTTGCGCGGACTTGCTGGATCGCGCCCACCACGACCCAATCGTCCGGCTTGATTCCCTCTTCCGGCTTCGTTCCCTCTTCCACCACGCGGAGACCGTCTTCCTGCAAGGCGCCCGTCTTGATACTGCGGGTCTGGATTTTATTCTGCGCATCGAGGACGTAAATGTACTTGAGTCCCTGATCGGACTGGATGGCCCGATCGATGATCAGCAGGGCTTTATGCGGTTGGCCGATCGGCAGCCGGACGCGGACGAACATGCCCGGTGAAAAAAGCCGGGGAACGTGCCCCCGACCAGGGGTACCTGGTGCCCGGGTCGCGACGCCTGGCGCGGAAGCCTTGTCCGCGGAGACGGCCTTTTCTGCGGGGGAAGCCTTTCCCGAGGACGAATCCTTCGTTCCCGCTGCGGTGGAAGCCTTGCCCTCCGGAACCAGCGGGGGGTTCGGGAATACGCCGCGCATCGTGATGCTTCCCGTCGTGGAGTTTACCTGGTTGTTGACGAAGTTGATCGTTGCCTTGTGCGGGAAACCATCCTCGTTTTGCAATCCGAACGTGATGGAAAGGTCTCCCTCCGCCACCGGTGTGATCTTGCCTTCCGAAATCGCCTTGCGGATCCGCAGCAAGGTCGATTCATCCATGTCGAAATACACGTACATCGGGTCCAGCGACACGACTGTAGTCAAGAGCGTCTGGTCCTGGTTCACCAAATTCCCGAGGGTCAGGTAATAGCGACTGACCTTGCCGTCGACGGGGGACACGACGTGCGTGAACTCTTTGTTCAACTTGTAGACTTCCAGGCTCTTGACTTGAGCATCCACTCGGGCCTTGGCTTCGACGACAGCCGCCTTATATTGGTCCAGGGCCTGCTCGCTGACGGCGCCGGGCGTAGTCTTCGAGAGGGCCACGTAGCGTTCCAAAGTGGTTTTCGCCAGATCGAGTTGCGCCTCGTCGAGCTTGACCTGACTGTTGGCCTGGTCAAACTGCGCCTGGTACGGGCGAGGATCGATCAAGAACAAGAGGTCCCCTTTCTTGACTTCCGATCCCTCCTTAAAGGCATACCCATTCGACTCTGCCGCCGATTCCTTGGCCCGGTCCCCTGCCTGCGTCTCCGGTCCCTCATTAACGGCCTTCGGCACCGGCACCAAGTAACCGGTAACCCGCGCGATGATATTGACCGAGTCGACGGCGTTCGTTCGGCCGGTGAAGTCCACGTAGTCGGTGACGACCCGTTGCACGGGATGGCTCACCGGCACGACGGGAAGATCGGCCGTTCCCGCGTCACGGCTCTTCGGCTTGCAGCCCACGGCTGCGACCGTGAACAGGAGAGCGAAGAGAACCACAATGGCCCTCCTTTGGCAACCCGCAACGCGAGCGCGGCAATTCCATTCGTCCATGTTCTATCCTCTTTGACCAAACATCGTGGATTTTCGATCACGCAGCATGCGTGCAATTCTACGGATACGCCAGGGGACAGGCAATGTTGCCGCTTGGAATCGGCGGATTCTGCCGATCGTACATCGCTTTGGGGGATGCGGCGACATACGATTTGGGAATCGTTTTCGTGAATCTGCCCGCCGCCGCAAATTTTTCAATAGAATTCAATCAATTGCCCTTGACCCCCGACGCCGCCTGAGGTAATTAACCGCCCTCTTCATTTGCATTCGCCCAGACTTTTCAGAAAGCTCGTCGCTATTGACCTCGTATCCGGAGATTACCTGACAAAACCCGAGTTGGACGGCGCCAGAATCCGGTCGATTGCCGGTTTTTCAGGTGTCCTCCGGATTCGAACGCGGGCCGGGATAGGCCCGAGAGGCCGCTCAAGCTGAATGTGGGAAGAGTGATTTCGCGGCCGGCCGTTGTTCCGGTTGAAAATTGGCGCTTGTCGCATGGATCATCAAGGAAAAGGAGAATCGTTTTGAAGACGACCCAACGAATTCTTGTCGGCTGGATGGCAGTCGCGATGAGTATTTCAGCGGGCTTCGCTAAGGCCGGCCTGCCTGATGGTTTGGCGCTTGCTCTCATGGGCGGCGCCGCTTTGGGGCAGCAGGAAGGTCCGGGTTCGATCTTCTCGGGCTTCAGTTCCAACCGGCAAGCGCCGCCTACCGATCCGTTTGCAGCGCGGGGTGCAACCTCGGCCCCCGATGCCAACGGCGTGACAAGGCTCCCGCCCACCGGCGGAGAGCAGTTGCAGGCGCCGCCGACCGGCTACACCAACGACTTGTCGCTTCCCTCTCAGACCGGCCCCTATCCGTATCCCGGCCCCTCGGCCCCGCAAGGTCCGGCCGGGTACCATGTACCCATGGTCGATGGAAATAGGGCCCGCAGCGATGACTTGCTGCGCAAGGCCCGCCTGGCCCTGGCCGTAACCGACGTGCAGCGCGCCCGCAACTTGGTGGCCCAGGCCCGGCAGGAGCAAATCCACTACGCGCCCAATGAAGACTGCCCCGAGCGGGTCGAAGCGGCAATCGCCAAGTTCGTTGAAGTCAACCGCTTGGACCGCAGCACGGAAGAAAACCGCAAGACCTACGCGCGGATGCTCATGGAGCAATCCGAGGCCTTGTTGCAATGGGGCGAGTTGGAGGAGGCCGACAAGCTCGCCGCCCTGTCCGTCGGGCAGCACGTGACCTACGGTCCGTTCGACGCCAAGCCGGACGACCTCTTGCGGCGGATTACCGCCTTGCGACAACAGAACAATCCGGCCGGTCTCCGCCAGAGCGACGATCGCTATGCCGGCCCGGGCACCGTGTACTCACGGTCGGCGGTCGGCCCCTCGCTGGCGGGAAGGCAACAAGCCGTCGAACTGATGCGGCAGATCCGCGCGGCCTTGGCCGCGGGACAAATCGACAAGGCGACCTATCTCTGCCGCCAACTCGATGCCCTGCGAATTCCGGAAAATGCCTTCGGGCCGGGCGAAGACCGTCCGGGACTGGTCTTCCAGGACGTTCACCAGGCGATCGCCCGCAGCGCTGCGGGCGTGGTGCAGGCCGGAGGCGTCAGTCAGCCGAATCCGGGAGTCCAATCGCTCGTTTACGATCCGTCGCGCGATCCCACGCGCAACGTCCAGGCTCAGCAAGTGGAGCCGATTCCGTCGCCGCCCACGGACCCGGCAGTTCCTTCGGGCGGCCCACCGGGCACGGGCGACGCGGCGCACCCGTCGCCGGGTTACAGTCTGTTCCAACAGGGTGTCGTGGCCTTGAAGGCCCGCGATCGCGACCGCGCGTTGCAGCTCTTCCGCCAGGCGTCTGCCTATAGCAACGACCTGGACCCGGCCACGGCGGCCAGGCTTCAGGACCATCTTTCGCTGCTTTCCGCGCCGCGGCCCGCAAGCGGGTACCCGGCAACCGGCTACCCCGGTCCGTCAGCCCCGGCGGCTTCGCCCGTCGACGAGGCCGTCGCCGCACAGAACGCCTTGCTCAAGCAGGTCTACGCCGACGTCAATCATCACGAGGCCGAAGCCAGGAAAATGCTCGAAAAAGACCCCAAGGGGGCCTTGGCGTTGTTGCAGGAAACGCGCAAGAGGGTCGAATCGGCCGGGCTGGCAGCGGACAAGCGCGACCAGTTCTTGCGGCGGCTGGACCGGGCGATGGCCGACACGCAGCATTATATCGAGCAGAACCGCCCGCGGATCGAACTGGATGCAAAGAACGATGCCGTCCGCAAAGATCTGACGCCTCGAGGCCAATATGAAGCTGCAAACGCAGCAAAAGCTGGCCGAATTGGTCGACCAGTACAACCGGCTCATTCAGGACCAGCGTTTCGAGGAGGCGGAAGTCGTCGCCAAACGCGCCCAGGAACTCGCGCCGCACGAGATGGTCACCAGCCTCATGGTGACCAAGATCAAGATCATGCGCAATCTGGACCGCGACCAGCGGATCAAAGAAAGAAAGAGGATGCCTTTGCAGACGCCATGATCGACGTTAGCGAGGCTGCCATACCCACAAGCGACCCCTACACCATGCCCGACGCCAAGCACTGGAAAGACATGACCGGCCGGCGGCAGCGGCGGGCCCAGGAAATGGGTCGTCGCCACCGTAGTGAAAAGGAGATCGAGATCGAGAAGAAACTCCTCACGCCGGTGAACTATTCCTGCCGCAACCGTCCCCTGGGCGAAGTGCTCAACCAGTTGGCCAAGCTGGTCAACGTGAACATCTACCTCGACGACGACGGCTTGCGGGAGGAAGGGTTGTCGCCCGATACGCCCGTCACGTTGGAACTGGCCAGCGACATCCAATTGAAGAGCTATCTCAATCTGATCCTGGAGAAGCATCACCTCTGTTACATTATCAAGGACGAGGTGTTGAACATCACCAGCGAGACGAAGAAGGGCGACCGCGTCTACCAGCAGGTCTATGCAGTGGGCGACCTGGTGATGCCGATTCCGAACTTCGTCGCCAGCCCGCGGATGGGACTGGCCGGCGCATTGCACGACGCCATGGGCAACGCGGTGGGCAGCAGCGGCGGGTTCGGCACGAGTACGACCCCGCTGCAGGTGTCCCGGAATGAAGCTCGGCAGAACGGCGGTACCGCGTTGAACCCGGCGGTGATGGCCAACTTTGCCGGGCCTGCCCGCGGCAATCAGCCGGCGGGCGGCGGCCCTGGGGGCGCCGGCGGCGGCACCGCCGCCGATTTCGACACGCTGATCGATCTGATCACGCAGACCGTGTCGCCGGCGACGTGGGACCATAACGGCGGCAAGGGCAATATCGCCGCCTCGCCCACCAACTTGAGCCTGGTGGTCAGCCAGACGCAGGAAGTTCACGAGCAGATCGTCGATCTCCTGGAGCAGTTGCGGCGGATGCAGGACTTGCAGGTCACGATCGAGGTCCGCTTCATCACGCTCAGCGACAGTTTCTTCGAGCGGATCGGCGTCGACTTCGACTTCAACATCAAGAGCAACAACCTCAACAATGCGACGGCGGCCGGCTTCTCGGCCCCGGCAGTGAACGCGCAGGGCACCCTGTCGCCGGTGTACAACGGCAACGGCCCCAACGTTTCCATCCCCGGTCTGCAGAACCTCACCGCCACCCCGGCCCAGGCCGGACTTTTCACCACGGACTTGAGCATCCCCTTCCAACAAGGCAGCTATGCCCTGGCGGTGCCGCAGTTCGGCGGTTTCGACCCCACGACGAATGCCGGCGCCACGGTGGGATTCGCGATCCTCAGCGACATCGAGGCCTACTTCTTCATCACTGCCGCGCAGGCCGACAAGCGATCGAATGTCCTCCAGGCGCCGAAGGTCACGTTGTTCAACGGGCAGCAGGCCTTCGTGTCCGACACGTCGCAAACGCCGTTCGTGATCAGCGTGATCCCCGTCGTGGGCGACTTCGCCGCCGCGCAACAGCCGGTGATCGTCGTGCTCTCGGAAGGCACGTTCATGACCGTGCAGGCCGTAGTCTCCAACGACCGCCGCTACGTGCGATTGACGGTTGTCCCCTTCTTCAGCAAGATCGGCGACGTGCAGACCTTCACCTTCCAGGGAACCGATACGACGACGCAAAATACCACGCGCAACGGCATCGTCGATCAGGCCAAGGGCCTGTTCAACGACAATAGTAACCAGCAGACGACATCGCACTCCGGCGTGTCGGTGCAGTTGCCGACCTTCTCGTTCGTTACCGTGACGACGACGGTCAGCGTGCCCGACGGCGGCACGGTCCTCTTGGGCGGCATAAAGCGACTGAGCGAAGGCCGCAGCGAATACGGCGTGCCGATCCTCGACAAGATACCCTATCTGGACCGCTTGTTCAAAAACGTGGGCATCGGCCGCGACACCTCCAGCCTGATGATGATGGTCACGCCGCGAATCATCATCCAGGAAGAGGAAGAAGACAAGATGGGCGTGAACGTGGGACCGTAAACGGCCCAGAGGCTATTCGAGACGCCGAATTACAACCGAAGCTCTCCGGTGTGGTTTCTCCTCCCGGAGCCGTCGCCGGCCCATCCCCCCCGGGCCGGCGATGGCCGTTTCTTGGGAGAAAGAGAGTGCTTAGTTCTTAGAACTTAGTTCTTAGTTCCCTAAGTTCTAAGTTCTAAGCACTTCCTGCCTTCACACCATCGTCGTCGCCAACTCGCGGGCAAGCCGCTTGCGGGCGACGTGCAGGCGCCGCTTGATCGTGCCCACCGGCGTGCGGAACTGATCGCTCATTTCGATCAGCGAGCGGCCGTCGAAATAGAAGGCGACCAGCGTCTCACGGTCCAACGTCGAAAGCCGGTCCAAGCCCGAGTGGACCTGGGCGCGGCACTCCGCGTCGAGGATGTTGCCCAGCGGCGTTTGCTCGCCGGGGCAAGCGACCTCGAGCGTTTCGGGCATGATCGGCATCCGCGGACCGCGAACGGCCCGGTTCAGCGACATGCGGCTGGCCATCGAGCGCAGCCATCCGGCGAAGCAGCGCGGATCGCGGAGCTGACCGATCTTCCGCATGGCCTGGATGAACACTTCCTGGCAGACCTCCTGCGCCTCGGCGTGGTCGCCGAGCCGGCGGAAGGCGACGGCATGGACCGCCCGCTGAAACTGCTCGAACAGTTGGCCGAAGGCCTCGCGGTCGCCGTGCTGGGCGGCGGAGACGAGCCGGGTCTGGACCGTCTGGGGATCTTCGTTCTCGAATTCGAAGGTATTCATGCTCATGCTCTCAAGTAAGAAACGTTGCGCCGAAAATTCCCCTCTTATCTGGGGAGAGGGGCCAAGTGTGACGGCAGAGGAATGCGAAAAAGCAAACCTCAAGTGGCAACTCGGCCGTGGCGAGTTCCAGCCTCGACGAACAGAAATCAAGCTAGATCCAGACTTACCTTAGCCGTGGAATCGCTCGACGCCTGTTCGCAGGCACTCGACGGCCTGCGGCCTGGAACCGGCTGGACACCGCGCCGGACTCAATATTCCCGACAAATTCGCCGTTTCCGACGAATTGAACGGGGCCGACGAAGGTTGTCCGCCGACCATGAGTACATGGTGCCCGCGTTTCAGAAGCCACCGCGCCTGATCTCTGGCCTCGTTGAGCCATGAAAAATGGCCCAACCAGGAGAGGGAAAGCGTCAGATAGCCCTGGGTGGCCGCCGAACGGGTCCCGTGGCCGGCTGCAATCTGTTCGCGCACCATACGATCGCAGACGTTGCGACCGCAGACGTTGGCAAACAAGCCGGTAATGGACTTCGTTGTGGCACCCATGGCAAAACCCTTTCCATGCACGGTGTGCGGATTGAGAGGGCAAAAAAACCTGCAAGAGCAAGAATTGTTGGAGAACCTGAGGCAAAAAACGTTTTTCGCCCCAAGCTCTACCTCTAGTTTCACGCCATCGCTCAAGAAAAGTCAAGCGACGACGTACACTATTGACGTCGGCTGAGGGAAAAAGGTTCGCGCGAAATTCCGGAATCTTTTCACGGTACGCAAGAAGGGGGGGGTCTATGCCCATTGCGGGAAGGGATTGGCGGCCAGCTTAGCCAAGGGATAACCAATCTTGCCCCCTTATCGACCGCCACATTACATTATGTGCAGTTCTATGGCCGCAACGGCACGCGAAGGGTTTTATGGCAACAACTCCCGAAGTATTGGCGATTGCGATCCAGCGCCATCAAGCCGGCCGGTTGCAAGCCGCCGAGCAGCTCTATCGGCAGATTCTCGCGGTCGAGCCGAATCACGTCGATGCGCTCCACCTTCTCGGCGTGATGGCTTCCCAGATGGGCAAGCACGAAGTCGCCGTCGAATACATTCGACGCGCGATCGGGCTGCAAGGGAATGTGTCTGTCTTCCATTGCAATTTAGGGGGGGCGTATCGGGCCTTGCGGAGGATTCCCGAAGCGGTCGCCTGTTACCGCCGGGCACTGGAACTGAAGCCGGACTATGCCGAGGCACACACCAACCTGGGCATTGCCTTGAAGGACCAGGGGAAGCTGGACGAAGCGGTCGCCTGCTGCCGCCGGGCACTGGAACTGAAGCCGGACTTTGCCGAGGCGCACAACAACCTGGGCAATGCATTGCAGGACCAGGGGAAGCTGGACGAAGCGGTCGCCTGCTGCCGCCGGGCACTGGAACTGAAGCCGGACTATGCCGAGGCACACAACAACCTGGGCAATGTGTTGAAGGACCAGGGGGAACTGGACGAAGCGGTCGCCTGCTACCGCCGGGCACTGGAACTGAAGCCGGACTATGCCGAGGCCCACAACAACTTGGGCAATGGGCTTGAAGGACCAGGGGAAACTGGACGAAGCGGTCGCCTGCTACCGCCGGGCACTGGAACTGAAGCCGGACTATGTCGAGGCGCACAGCAACCTGCTTCTCGCACTCCAGTATTGCGCGGGTGTAACGCCGGCAGCATTAGCCGAAGCCCATGCCGAGTACGATCGCCGGCACGCGGCCCCACTGTACGTCAGGCCGACCACGAGTACGTGGTGCCCGAGCCTGACCGGCATGACCGAGGCGATCCCCCAGCACGAGAAGGTCCATGATCATCGTGCGGCTCCGTTTGGGCTTCGTTTCGCCCGATCTGGGGCGGCACCCGGTCGGCTATTTCCTGGTCCGCGTCTTGGAGAACCTCAGCCGAGAACAGTATGAGACGATCTGTTACTCCGACCGGATCGTCAAGGACGACTTGACTCATCGTCTTCAAGCCGCCGCGACCCAATGGCGCGATGTGATCGGCATGAGCGACCAGCGGCTGGCGGAGCAGATCCGGGCGGACCGGATCGACATCCTTTTCGACCTGGCAGGACACACCGCCCACAACCGGCTGCTGGTCTTCGCCCGCAAGCCGGCCCCGATTCAAATCACCTGGATCGGCTATGAAGGGACGACCGGCCTGGCGGCGATGGATTACCTGCTTGCCGATCGCCACGTGGTCCCGCGAAGGAAGCGAGCACTACTATCGGGAGCGTGTCCTGCGGATGCCGGACGGCTATCTGTGTTACGATCCGCCGGCCGCAGCACCGCCGGTCGGTCCGCTGCCGTCGTTGGCAGAAGGGATATGCGACCTTCGGCAGCTTCAACAATCTCGGCCAAGATCACGCCGGAAGTGGTGGCGGTTTGGGCGGAAATCCTCCGCCGGGCACCGACCGCGCGGTTGGTCTTGAAGTATCGCGGGCTGGGCGACCCGACCGTGAAACGGCGGTATCTCGATCTCTTTGCCGGCCACGACGTGGAGCCGCAACGGCTGGAGTTGTTGCCGTCGAGTTCGTACGCGGAGTATCTGGCGACGTATCACCAGGTGGACGTGGCGCTGGACCCCTTTCCCTTTTCCGGCAGCGCCACGACCTGCGAGGCGTTATGGATGGGCGTGCCGGTGGTGACCTGCCCGGGCGAGACCTTTGCCAGCCGGCATTCGCTCAGCCACCTATCCAACGTGGGCCTGACGGAGACGATTGCCCGCGACTTGGACGAGTACGTGGAACTGGCCGTTTCCTTGGCAGGCGACCTGCCGCGACTGGCTGCGCTGCGGGCGGGCTTGCGGCAGCGGATGGCTGCCTCGCCGCTGTGCGACGGGAAGCGATTCGCGACTAGTTTGGCGTCAATGTTGCACGAGGTGTGGGAACAATGGGCAAGAAATGGCAACGATTCCTGAAGTATCTTGCCCATCTTTTCTTGGCGGTCCCGGGATTCCTTGCTAGCATCGCCAAATAATAATGGAGCGGCTTCGCTGAGCCGATATATTAAGGTGTTCCTCGCGACAAACTTGGCCTAAACTACCTCGTTTACCAATTGGTGCGGATAGGCCAATCGCGAAGAATTCGGAAGGACCGTAGGGCACGGATTGCCCCCCAAGGAGTTATTGGATGACTTACCTTACTCGCTTTTCTCTCGGTTGTATGATGATCGCTCCCTTGTTTCTTTCCGGCTGTGCCACGAACACCGGCACGGGCGCCGTGGTCGGCGGAGCAACGGGCGCCGGGGTGGGGGCCTTGGTCGGCAGCGCAAGCGGACACGCCGGCGCCGGCGCAGCGATCGGGGCCGGCGTAGGCGCAGCTAACGGGCGCCGTCGTCGGCAACTCGGTTGATGAACAGCAGAAAAGGGACCGCGCCATCGCCGCAGCCAGTGCCGCCGGGCGGGTCACCAAGGAAGAGGTGGTCAGCATGACCCAGAACCGGGTCGATGAAGCGCTGATCGTCAATCAAATCCGAGGACGCGGCATGCTCACGCCACTGAGCTCCAACGACATCATTTGGTTGCAACAAAACGGGGTAAGCCCGCGAGTCATCGCAACCATGCAGGAAATGCCGCCGCCGCCCGCTGTGATCGTCGAGCAGGCGCCGGCTCCGCCTGTGGTCGTGGGAGGCTATTATTACGGCCGTCCCTACTATCCGCGCCGTTACTACTATTAGGGACAAGCAGAAGCGGGACAGGCCAAGAGTGGCCTGTCCCGATTTTCATGCAGAGAATTACTTGTCCTTGTCGTCGTCCTTCTTGTCGGACTTCTTGTTCGCGTCAGGCTTGGCGTCATCCGACTTCTTGGGAGCGTCAGGCTTGAGGGCATCCGCGTCGGGCTTGGCCTTTTCGTCAGGCTTGGCCTTTTCGTCGGGCTTGAGAGCATCGGAGTCGGGCTTGGCTTTCTCCTCGGGCTTCGCCTTCTCCTCGGGCTTCGCCTTCTCCTCGGGCTTGGCCTTCTCCTCGGGCTTGGCCTTTTCCTCGGGCTTGGCCTTTTCCTTGTCAACGTCGGCCTTTTCCTTGTCAGCCTTCTCCTTGTCGGCCTTCTCCATGTCGGCCTTTTCCTTGTCAGCCTTCTCCTTGTCGGCCTTCTCCATGTCGGCCTTTTCCTTGTCGGCCTTCTCCTTGTCGGCCTTGGCCTTCTCGGCCTTGGCCTTCTCGGCGGCCTTGGCGGTGTCGTCCTTCTTCTTGACCGGCGTTTCCTCGCCGCATCCCACCAGGATGACTGCCAACCCCATCGCGAAAATTCCTGCAAACAATCTCATTCGGTGAACTCCTTGCTTGGAACCTGCCGCCGATCCCCCCGGGACCTCACGCACCGAGCGGAGCCCAAGCAAGGATGCTGCGCAGATTCTCTGGTCCTTGAACCAAACCTCAAAAAACACTTTTTTGCAATGCTCTCTCGCTACGGCTCGCTTGGCCGCGGAGATTTCGTTAGTCTGATGTTTGGAATGACCGCTTGCAAGGGGGTGGGAAGCGAATTTTAGCAATCATGCTGCAAATCCGATGGAAAAAGTGATTTCAATACTCGACCCCAGCCTGCCGCGGAGGGCCCATCTGGTTGGCATCGGCGGTTCGGGCATGCGGGCTTTGGCGCGGGTCCTGCTTGGGAAGGCATGGCGGCTCAGCGGCTCAGACCCGGCGATCGGCCCGGACGACCCCCTCGCAAAGGCGGGTATTTGCTGCTTTTCCAGCCATCTGGCGGATCAGGTGAGCGCGGACGTCGAGTGTGTGATCCAAAGTAGTGCCATTTCCGCCGCCAATCCCGAACTGTGTCGAGCGGCAGAGATCGGAATTCCTGTCCTCACCTATGCCCAAATGCTCGGCCTGCTGATGCTCGGACACCGCGGACTGGCCGTCGCCGGAACCCATGGCAAGTCGACCACCACGGCAATGGCCGCCGATATCCTCCTCGCCGCGGGCTGCGATCCAACGGTGATTTATGGCGCCGCCTCAAGAAACGGATGTGACGGCGGCCGAGCGGGCAAGGGAAACGCCGTCCTCGTCGAGGCTTGCGAATTTCGCCGAAATTTCCACCATCTTCACCCCCATGACGCGGCGATTCTGAATATCGAGCCCGACCATTTCGATTGCTACGATTCCCGCGCAGACCTGGAAGCGGCGTTTGTCCGGTTTGCGGCCCTGCTGCCGGCCGATGGCCGCTTGATCGTGCCCTGGGGCGACTTGGCTGTCGAGCGCGTGGCGGCCATGGCCGGCTGCCGGATCGAGACTTTCGGGCAGGACGAGCGGGCGGATTGGGTGGCTGCAAATGTGCAACGTGATGGGGGACGCCATAGCTTCGATCTGGTGTATCGTGGCCGAAAACTGGGTCGGATCGAGCTCTCCGTGTTTGGTAGACACAACGTATTGAACGCCTTGGCCGCGGCCGCGCTGGCGGCCGACATGGGGCGGAGTTCTGTAGGGAACGGACTCTGCGCGATTCCAGGCCCGACGGAACGGCACGGAGTCCGTTCCCTACAGGAAGTGCCGCCGGAAAAAATAATTACCGGGCTTTCGCAGTTTCGCGGATTGCGCCGCCGCTTAGAGCCCATGGGAACGGCGGGCGGGGTCATTTTTTGGGATGATTACGCACACCACCCCACCGAAATTTCCACTACCTTGCAAACGGTTCGCGAAGTTGTTCCCAATGCGCCGCTTTGCTGCCTGTTTCAACCCCACCAGGCGTTGCGGACGGCACGTCTACTGGACGAACTGGCCTTGAGCCTGCAAAATGCCGAGAGGGTGTTGATAGCCGACATCTTTCGTGCTCGAGAGGGCCCCCCCCAACCTGGCGAGATTACGACCGCGGATCTCGCCGCACGGACCCGGGCCCTGGGGCAAGATGTGCCCGGCTTGCACGCCCCCGTGGATATCCAACAGTTTCTCCAAACACATTTGACTCCCGGCGACGTATTGGTCGTCATGGGGGCGGGCGACATCGGAAGGATTGGTCATGGTCTCTTGGACTGGTTTCGAAAACATCGTACGGCAGGGTGAACCCCTGGCCATGCACACCTGGTTTCAATTGGGCGGTCCGGCGGAATATTTCGCCGAGCCGGAAAATCCCGAGCAGTTGATCGCCCTCCTCCGCCGCAGCCACGAAGAAGGGGTCGAGGCCCGCGTACTGGGCCAGGGCTCGAATATCCTCGTCCGCGACGAGGGTGTGCCGGGGTTGGTGCTGCGGCTTACGTCGCTGGAATTCGGCCGGATCGAGATCGACGGTCAACGCGTCACCGTGGGTGGCGGAGCGAATCTCGGACGCCTGGTCACCACGTCCGTTCACCGCGGACTGGCCGGGATGGAAATGCTCGTCGGCATCCCCGGCACCGTCGGCGGGGCCCTGCATGGCAATACCGGCGCGCACGGCGGCGACATCGGACAGTGGGCCGCCTCGGCGACCGTGATCACCGCGGCCGGGGAGACGATCGAGCGCATCGCGCGACGACCTGGTTTTCGGCTATCGCGAGAGCAGCCTCGACGAAACGGTGATCCTCGAAGCCACGCTCCTGCTGGACGAAGACGATCCGCGCGAGTTGGCCAAACGCATGCAGAAGCAGTGGATCGTCAAGCGGGCCAACCAGCCGATGGGACACCAGTGTGCCGGATGCATCTTCAAGAATCCTCGCGGGGCCAGCGCCGGCGATTTGATCGAAAAGTCAGGCCTGAAGGGAACCCGCATCGGCGGCGCGGTCGTCAGCGATCGGCACGCGAACTTCATCATTGCGGAGCCCGATTGCACGAGCCAGGATGTCTTGCGATTGATCGACCTGGTGCGTAGCCAGGTGAACGACCGCATGGAAGTGCGACTGGAACTGGAAGTCGAAATCTGGTGAGCGCAGCAAAGAAGACGAATTCCGTGCCGATCGTGCCGCCTTGGTTGCGGCAGACGGTCGCGCTCTTGTTTGGCCCGGGCCGTACGTGCACGCTGGCCGTGTTGGTCGTGGCGGCCTTTTCCGGCGGCGCCTGGGCCGTCTGGCGGCACGTCGAGAAACACGTCGAGGGTTCTCGCGATTACCTGGTAAGCGTTGAGCAGATCGCGATAACTCCGCAGCCCGAATGGGTCCGCAGCGACGTTCGCGCCGAGGCCTTTCGCACGGCCAGTTCGCCCGACCGCCCGCTGTCGAGTCTCGACGACGGCCTGGCGGAGCGAATTTTCATGGCCTTCAAGGTCCACCCTTGGGTTGCCAAGGCGGCGGTCACGAAGCGTGCCGGGGCCAGGGTGAATGTCGACATCGTTTATCGCCGGCCCGGTCTGCATGGTGGAGGTTGCCAACGCGGCACTGCTCAGGGTCGACGGTCGATCTGCTGCCCGTCGACGGCGAAGGCGTTTGGCTTCCCGGCGAGGACTTCTCGCAGAAGCAGAAGGAGACGTACCCCTGTCTGGCAGGCATCGATCACCGGCCAATTCAGCCCGTGGGACATCCTTGGGGCGATGCCCGCGTTGTTGACGGTGCCTCGATTGCAGCGGCGCTCTTGCCCGTTTGGCAACAACTCAAGCTGTATCGCATTCAGACGGCGGCCCGGACTTCGGCGGCGGACGATCGAGGGCCGACGTATGAACTTTACACGCGCGCGGGACGCGGATCGATTGGGGGCTGGCCATCGGGAGGCGCTGCCTCGGGCGAGCCCACCGCGGCAGACAAGGCTGCCCGTCTCGTACAGTATGCGGCGGTTCACGGAAGTCTCGACGCCGGACCATCGCTGGATGTCCGCAGGATTCCGCCGCTGGGAGCCGCGAAGCAATAGGCCCTGAACCTACCCAGGACTCTTGGCGTCGGGCGAAGCGCTGGCGTCCGCGGGAACTGCCGGCGATTTGCCGCCGAAGGTAAGTTCTTCGCGAAGAATGGGAAGGTCTCTGGGGCTTCCACGCCAATCCGAACAATGCCCGGCGCAATGCGAACAACCGTGATCGAGATGTTATCCCCAATCAGGATTTTTTCCCCTGGTTTTCGCGATAAGACGAGCATCGACTTCGCCCGGTCGAGGCCGGCGATTCCTGCGGAAATGGTCTGAAGGGCCGGTATGCGACACTAACACACTTTAGTTACAATAACCCTTTTGACCGCTTTGTGCAAGCACCCCCGCTTGCGAGAACCGCAAAAGGTGCTCGTAGTCCTGGCTCTAGCCAGTCCTCATACGGCAATCTCCGCCTAATAGGTGGACTACGAGTGGGCAATCGACCGGAATTTGGCTTTTTCGGCGGAGATTTAGGGAGAATTGGCAAGGCTTGCCGATTACCATCGCCGCCATTCTCTCGCCCCAATCGAGCGATTTTTTTGTCAAAATTTTTGTTTGGCCTTCCAAAACTCGGCTCGGGGGCTGGAATATCGCCGCGCAAACGATTATCATCAGATTTTTCGCTCATATTTTGAAATGATATTCGTGGGAGGATTTCATGTCCGAAGCTTCAGAACTTTATGATGCAATTCTTAAGGGCAACGCCAAGAAGGCGGAGGAGGTCACCAAGGCCGCGCTGGCCGCGAATGTCGACCCCAGCGAGTTGGTGCAAAAATACATGATCCCGGCGATGGACGAAGTCGGGAAGCGATTCGAGTGCAACGACTACTTCGTCCCCGAGTTGCTGATCGCAGCCCGTGCGATGAAGACCTCGCTGGCCTTGATTACACCGTACCTGGTCAAGAGCGGCGTAGAGCCGACGGCACGGGTCGTGATCGGCACCGTGCAAGGCGACTTGCACGATATCGGCAAGAACCTGGTTGCCTCCATGCTCGAGGGCGGCGGCTTTCAGGTCGTTGACTTGGGCGTGAACGTGTCTCCGCAGAAGTTCGTCGAGGCCGCTCAGGAGAAAGAAGGGACCATCGTCGCCCTCAGCGCCCTGCTGACCACGACCATGACCATGATGAAGACCGTGATCGATGCCTTGAGCCAGGCGGGCATACGCAGCAAGACCCGCGTGATGATCGGCGGCGCCCCCATTACCCAGCAATACGCCGAGGAAATCGGCGCCGACGGTTACACCGACAATGCCGGAGCGGCGGTGGCCTGGCGCGGAAATTGTCGAAAAACTGATTGTATGTCTGATTCCAATGCCCGCATCGGCTTTCGCGAAATTCTGCGAAGCGGTCGCTTCGCTTACGGCGCCGAAGTCGTCACAACCCGCGGGCCGCTGACCGACGATCGGCCACAAGATGTCGTGAGCCTTGCGCGTGGTCTGCTGGACGACCCGCGCATCGGTTGGATATCGATTACCGACAATCCGGGCGGCGGTCCGATGCTTCCGCCCGACTGGCTGGCCGGAAAGTTCGCCGGCTGCGGTGCGCCAACGTCGTGGTCCATCTGACCTGCAAGGACCTCAATCGCAGCGGGCTGGAAGCGGCCGCCTGGCGTTATGCCTCGGAAGGATTCCACAACATCCTGGCCCTTACCGGCGATTACCCCACGGCTGGCTTCCGCGGCCTGCCCGGGCCGGTCTTCGATCTTGATTCCGTGGGGCTGACCGCCCTCCTGCGGGCGATGAACGAGGGACTGGAAGTACTCGGGCGGGGCGGCAAGAAGGAGACCCTGCCCAAGACCGACTTCTTCATCGGCACCGCCGTCTCGCCCTTCAAACGGCACGAACGCGAGTTGATGCCGCAGTACTATAAACTCCTGCGGAAGATTCGCGCCGGCGCCCAATGGGTCATTCCGCAGTTGGGATACGACATGCGGAAGTTCCACGAGGTCAAGCTTTTGCTGGCTTCGCGGGGAATGGCTGAGATCCCGGTGATCGGCAACGTGTATCTTCTCACGCGCGGCGTGGCCAGACTGTTCAACAGCGGCAAGCTGGCTGGCTGCGTGGTCAGCGACGGGCTGCTGGCGCAATGCGAGAAGTACGCCGCCGGCCCCGACAAGGGCCAGGTTTTCTTTCGCGAATTGGCCGCCAAGCAATTGGCCGTCTTCCGCGGCCTGGGCTTTGCCGCCGGCTACATCGGCGGAACCGCCAAGCTGGAAACATTCAGCCAGATCATCGACCTGGCCGAGAGCTACGGCGGCCGACGATTGGAAAGAATTCATCAAGCAGATTCAATTCTCGCAGCCGGACGAGTTCTTCCTCTTCGAACACGACCCCCAAACGGGGCTTGCCAGCCCGGACCGTTTCAATCCGCAGTTCCTTGCTTCGCTTGCCCATCCGCCGAAATCGAAAGAAGTCACGCTCAACTATCGGCTTTCGCGCATCGTACACGCCCTGGCCTTCACGCCGCGGCCGCGGGCTTCACGGTTTGATGCAGCGGCTCTTTCGGCGTTGGGACAAGAAGCCCGGCGTCAGCGGCCGGGTGGTTTACACGTTGGAAAGGGTGTCGAAACAAGCCTTGTATGGATGCCAGGAATGCGGCGACTGCAGCCTGCCGGAGTGTGCCTATCTTTGCCCGCGGTACTCTTGTTCCAAGTGCGGCCGCAACGGCCCGTGCGGCGGTTCGGCCGACGGGCGTTGCGAACTGGACGACAAGGAATGTATTTGGGCACGCATTTACGAGCGGCTGAAGAGCTACGGCGAATCGCAGACGATGCTCGACGGCCCGCTGGCGTTCTATAACGCGGAATTGAACCGGACTTCGTCCTGGGCGAACTTCTATCTCGAACGCGACCATACGGCGGAGAAGAAATAGCAAATCACAAATTCCAAATCCGAAATTCCACACAAATTCAAAATACAAAACTCCAAAGCCCGAAAACACTGTTTTGAACATTATTTGCAATTTGGTAATTCAAATTTGTTTGGGGTTTCAGATTTGAGATTTGTGACGTTTACCGAACTCGTATTCCAATCCTATCTTAATGAATATGGACCTCACGACTGAAGATCGTCGTCCGTCGCAAGACACGACCCGTTTGACGCCGCGCGAGCGGCTGGAACGTTTTGTCGCGTTGCAGAGACGGGCAACGCAACTGCTTGCCGCGTCGCGCGAAGGCTACCGGCAGCACTGGATGCGCAACCTGCGCCAGCGGAGCGTTCATGTTAAGTTCTGACGATCCCCTGAGCATCTTTCAGCTTCTGGCTCGCGCCGGCGTGCCCTATGTCATCATTGGCGGACACGCCGTCGTCTTTCACGGTTACGTACGTACCACCGAGGACGCCGATCTCATTTTTGAGCGCTCTGGGGCCTCGGAGGCTGCCCTGCTGAAGGCCCTCGAATCCATCCACGCCTGCTGGATCAGCGATGAACGCGACCCTGCCACTGGCCACGAAAGGCTCGTCCCGGTGTCGCCGTCCTACGTGCGCGGCGAACACCTGATGATGCTGACCACGGATCTTGGTTTTCTCGATCTCTACGACTACATCCCCGGCTTTCCAGATACGCCGGTAGCCGACGTTTTTTCCGACAGCATCGAGCTTGACAACCTGCGCTTTGTTTCCCTCCGCTGGCTGCGCAAATTGAAGCAGGCCGCCGGCCGCCACAAAGACCTTGACGACTTGGAGCATCTTCCCTCTTCCTGAGCCTCCCGCACGACGTGGTGAAGGTCGAAATCCTGATGAGCGGGGAGCCGTTATCGAGGCTATGGCAAAACCGGGCGCCTTCGGCTATAATTTACGGCAGGAGAGGTTCCATTATGTCGGAAGCGGTCATTGTCGGCTGGGAAGAGGGCGCTGATGGCGGCGGAGAAGGTCAAGGAGAGGCTGCAGAGGGCCACTCGGGCACTCGATGGCGCCGGCGTGCCTTATGCGGTTGTCGGCGGCAACGCCGTCGCCGAATGGGTGGGCCGCATCGATGATGAGGCTGTTCGCAACACGCGCGATGTCGATCTCCTGCTCCGCCGCGCCGATTTCGCCGCGGCACGTTCGGCGCTGGAAGCCGCGGGCTTCATCTACTACCGCCTGATCGACGTGGACGTGTTCATCGACGGTCCGCAAGGCAAGCCGAGCGGCGGGGTGCATCTTCTGTTCGCCGGCGAAAAGGTGCGAGCGGCAGACGAATATCCTTGCCCTGGACTCGACGAATCCGAACGGGCGCGCGAGTTCCAAGTAGCGACGCTTCTTGCCTTGGTGCGCATGAAACTGACGTTCTTGGCGTCTCAAGGACCGCGTCCACTTGCTCGACATGATCCAAGTCGGGCTCATCGACGCGACGTGGCCCGCGCGTCTGCCGCCGCCGCTTGCCGATCGCTTGCAGAGTCTGCTCGACAACCCCAACGGTTAATTGGCCTCGGCGATGTCCTTCATGCTTGCCAGCCTCAACCGGCCGAAGGGATTGTGCAGCGGGCTCCCCGGCGGTGCTTTCGCCCCGTCCTCCGCAATCGCCTGAAAACGCGGTCCATCCAGGTCCCCCAGCAGATGACCGTCCTCGACCGGGTTCTCGCCGCGAGACAAGTAGCGGACCACCTCGATGATGTCAACGCCGCCGGACTCGACCTCGGCACGTTTCATCACGACGTTGCGCAGTCCCAGCACGTGCATGCCCATCGTCCACACGTCCGTTCGGCCCCGCACGATGGCGACGAAGGCGAAACTCACCGCGTCGGGGCCGCCGTCTGCGGTCAATTCGAGCCACTTCTGTCCGCCATGGGCCAGCGCGCTGTTGTCGATGAACACTCCCGCGCCGCCCGCCCGCACGATGGCCGCGGCGGCCTGCATCATCCTGCGGGCCGCCGGCATCGAACCGCCGGGACCGCTTAAGAGGACGTTTACCTTGTAGCCGTCGACCGTCGCCAATTCATCGTCGCTCGCCGGGCTGCGGCAGGCGGAGCGGAAGATTCCGGCGAACTGATCGTCGGCCCCCATCGCGCCAAGTTTGACCCACGTCGCGTCCGGCAGGACCAGCCCCTCGGCCGAACCATGGAAGCCGGACGGCAAGCCCTGGATCAGTTCTTGCGGGTGCGACCACGTCCCCGGAATGCGGAGGGCCACTTCGACCGGGGCGGCAGGCTCATTCATCTGGGAAGTACTCCCACGTTTTGCAAGAACAGCGTTTCAAGACCAAACTGGACGAGTACCAGTTTAGCAACTGCCATGGGCTGTGGCTAGCCGACGTCTTTTCCGACAGCATCGAGCTTGACAACCTGCGCTTTGTTTCCCTGCGCCTGGCTGCGCAAATTGAAGCAGGCCGCCGGCCGCCACAAAGACCTTGACGACTTGGAGCATCTTCCCTCTTCCTGAGCCTCCCGCACAACGTGGTGAAGGTCGAAATCCTGCATCGCACAGCTCTTCGACCGCGTAGCGGTCACCCTCGAATAGCCGCGGGTGGAGCGCAGTGTAACCCGCGGACTCGGATTGATGTGCCTTCCGTGCGCCACGTAGTGGCACGACAGGGTTCACGCCAGGTATCGTTCGTCGTACGGAACGCCGTTTTCGCAAAGCAATCGGCGATACTCATCGAGCAGCGATTCCGTGCGGTGATGTTCGGCCTGACTTTTGATATATTCGATGAGCGGGTCCTTTCCGGATAACGTTACCGTGAACGCGCCGTATCCGTCCTGCCAGCCTTCAAACCGGCGGAATTCCGCCTGCTCCTTGAGCCAGCGACTGCTGCCGGTTTTCACCTCCTTCACATAGTCGGCCAGCGACAAGGATGTCGGAACCGCGGTCAAGATATGAACGTGATCGTCGATGCCTCCGATGCGATACATGTGGCAATTGAGATTTTTGTGGATTCCCCAGATATAGCGATAAAGATGCTCTCGATGGCCGTCAGGCAACGTGCGCCGGCAATTCTTCGTGGAGAAAACGACGTGAAACAACAATTGGGTGTAGGTATTCGGCATGGCGAACCTCGAGGCAATGTGTCGCCGCTAACGCGGCTGAGATCGCATTGGCGTATCATAACCGGGGGTTCCGCTGCGCTCCACCCCCGGCTACTCACGTCTTGCCGCTCCGCGGCACCGGTAGCGATGGTGCACGATGCAATAACCGCAATGCACCCAGTTCTTTGGGGTGCATTCCGGTTTCTGCGCAGCAAGGAACGGGCGGGGTGGTGTGAATCGTCCGGCAAACCGCCGCGGAGCGGCGTAAATCGAATAGCCGGGGGTGGAGCGCAGCGCAACCCCCGGTCGCCAACGGAAACCAACAAACGCCGCGTAGCGGCGCCACGATAAACCACCTATCTTGTCAATATAGGACCCGACCCGTTTTCTCCCTCGTGCTGCAGCGTGGGACGCATGCCGGCCGAGCCCTTTTCGGGCGGAGCAGCCGGCGCGGGCGGCACAGCCGGCGGAGCCTTCTTGCCCCCGGCGGCGGAAGATGTGTCCACGATCTCCACGCTGCACAGTCCGCTGAATTGCTGCGTGGTGCCCGCCATGACCACGGTTTGGCTGGCGCCGCTCAGCCCGTCGACCTCGGTGACGCCCTTCTTCAGGCTGATCGTGCCGCTGGCGACGCCGTCCTCCAGCTTCAGTTCCAACGTGCGGCAGCCCGGAAGGGCCTTGAGCGGATCGGACGGCTTGGGCTTGTCCGCAACCGCCACCGCGCTGAGGTAATGGAGCGTGGCCGACTTGATCTTGTTGAAGGGGTCGATCAGCGCGGCCGTGACCTTGATGCTCATGCGATCATCGCCGTCCCTGACGGCGGTCAAGACGGTCTTGTCCAACCGGCCATGCAGCAGCCGCACGACGGCCCGCGACGGGATGGCCAGGCCGAGGTTCTGACTATCGGCTTCCGTGATGCGGGCGACCGGCACGACGACGACCTGTGCGACCTTGGGCTCGACAACGTGGCGATTGGTGACGATGTAGGCCGAATCGCCCTCGGCCCGGATGACGAATCCGGAGCCGCTGCCGGCCAGTTCGCCCGACTTGATCTTCACGAAGACGGTGGCCGCCTTGAGGACCGTCACCATTTGCGGCGAAAGCGTCTCTTCCGCACGCGCCAGGCCAGGCAGGGATGTCAACAGGAGGACCGCGCAAGTGACGTACCGCATCGATTCGTACTCCTACTAGCGGGCAGCGAAATGCCGAGGTTCGTCCGGGCAAGCGATCGGAAACGCCGCTTCCCCGACGAGTGTTTAATTTATCCGGACGGGTGGTGGATTGCAAGCGGTGAGCGAGACGTGGGGCGGTATGGATCTGCAAATTCCATGCATCATCGGGGGGGGCGAGGGGAATTTGTGCGGGATGGACGCGACCGTCTTCGGAAGGTAGAATTAAATAGTGTTGCGCCCTCAGCAAAGGAGACTTAGGAATGGAAACGACGACGACGACCGCCAATCGCAATGAACCCCACGACCTGCGCAACTCCGATTTGCGCGAAGAGCGAATGGCACGGATGACCCCTGAACTCTGGGCCGTGTACCTCGCATCGCAGAGCGCCGCGAGAAAGCCGGCGTAGTGGAGCACGACGTCGTGGCGTCGCTGAAGGAACTGCGCGACAATGGCTAACCGGTTCGTGGTCGATGCCTCTGTCGTCGCAAAATGGTTCCCCCACCAACACGTGGTGACGCTGGCACAACTTCCAACGCCGTGACGGATCAGTCAGCTTCGTTACTGCAACGTCTCCTTCAAACGCTTCCCCGCGCGGCACGGCGCCGGAATCCTCAAATACTTGCCGCACAGGGGATTTCGCCCGCTGCTCCGCGTCCGCCGGGTTCGCAGCCGCCGCGGGTGACGACGTTTGCCGCTCGATCTGGCGACCGCTTTTCGTGCCGCCTATGACTTGAGCATTCGGCCGGGCAGCATCCGTTATGGGCAAGAGACGCCGCCGGAACCGCCCCTCGCTGCGGCTGACGCCGCTTGGGTGAAATCGGTAGTGGCAACGCGGAAGGCCCAATCGATCGGCGCGTGATGTCTTGACCGATCGGCACGCCGGCAACCTCTATCCCATGCAAATACGCCTGATTGAAGGTTGATCCCTGAAGTTCTTGACGATAAAATAGATGCACAGGAGGTCAAGATGGAAGAAAATCGCATTGTGATTGAGTTCGAGAATTCGGACAATCCCGAAGAGGCTGCCGCTGCACGACAGCAGTGGGAGCAGTCCGACCGCAACAGCGCCTGGCTGCACGAGCACCTTTCCCTGGTTGGCGACAATTTCCGTGGAAAGGTCATTTGTATCGCGGGGCAGGAACTCTTCGCGGGCGATACGACACGCGAAGCGGTCGCTCAGGCAACTGCTGCCCACCCCGACGATAAGGGGTGGTTCACGTTGTACATTCCCAAGGAAAAGGTAGCGAGGATCTATGCGCTGCGAAGGTGAGTGGTTGCGATGTATTGGACATGAGCGTGCTTGGCCGGGACATCTTGAATCTTTTCGCGGTCATTGTCGACCGCGCGGCGGATCGCGTGGTTCTTCTCCATGGCGCCGACAGCTACGCGATTCAGCGCCGGTGAATTGGAGGATCCGCTGCCGGTGATCGGCCTGCCTTTGGGTCCGCCGCGGCCCGATTTGCCGCTCGATCTGGCGGCTGCTTTTCGTGCCGCTTATGACTTGAACATTCGGCCGGGCAGCAGCCTCCCCGCAGCGATGGCTGCGCAAGCTAGGCCGAAGCATTGTTGCGGCATTCAAACGCCTACGACAACGCTGTGGTAAAGCCGATCTGGAAGTACGGCCACATCACGAGCTTCGATCCTACTTGCCTGACCGCCTTCACGCCGCCGTCCTGGGACATAATGAACCCCACCGACGGCTCCATGCTCGCAACGAATCGGAAGGCCGATCGGTGCCGCGTACCGTACTCCGCGAACCGCACCTCTTGCGTTTCGGTCGCATCCGACGTGTACGCGAGGTGAACCTTGTCGCCTCCTGAAAAGCTCGCCGTGACCTCTGCCCCGAAGCCGATGATCCGCAACGTGTCGGTCAACACCACCGCCCCATCCACAGCCGTCAGCGACGCGATGAACCGCGCGGCACCCTTCGCCGCGTCTTCGTAGTTCTGCTGATCCCACTGGAACGAGTCGAACTGCTCCAGTTCTTCCGCTTTCACCGTTCGCCGCTGCTGTAGCTTCTCGGCCAGGGCGTTGTGCTTGAGCCTCGCCGCCATTGCCGACACCAGGGCGTCTCGCGGTCGCGTGCTGGGCAAGACGTACTTGATCGACATCCGGCTCAGCAAGCGCGGATCCTCATGCGTGATCTCCTCCGGCACGAACAGGAGCGTGCCGCCGTGCTTAAGCTCGGCTGTGTACAAGAGCACCGACTCGATGAACGACTGGTGAGCGAAACTCAGCTCGTCGTCCTCGGCAGGGTCTTGATCGATGCCCGAAAGCTGGCTGGCGTTGTTGATCAATACCCTGGTCGCCGCAACGAAAAACTCGGCGAATGGCCCTTCCCGTAAGACGCTTTGTGCCGCGGTCACGATCTTTCCGTCCCGCATCCGAAGCGCAGGCCTGTCGCCGCGAGAAATGCTCAGCTCGCCGGGCCGAGTGGACATCACGACCAGGGCCTCGGGCGACGATTGGCCCATAAGCCGCTCGTGCCGCGCCATCTCCCATAGCGCCATGCCGATATCAACCAGGCCGTAGATTTGCAGCCGTCCGCCGCAGTGCTCGACTGCGATCAGAACCCGCCGCGGGTCAGCCACCGGGGCCAGCCGCCGAAGCTCCCCATGAGTGAACGGTATAGGCTCCTTGAGAAGGTATCGCGTGACCGGCGGCAGCTCGTCCTGGTCCCTCGGCGATACCGGGCTTTGACTGTCGAGGAAGACGATGCGGAATACCGTCGGGCGGCCTTCCTCCGTCAGCATGCTCGCGTGGTAGCAGAACGTCGATGATCTCGTCGAACACGGCCTTGGGTGGCAGTTCCACGTTCGGCCAGTTCCGGAAGAACGGCTTTTTGTCCCACAACCCCTGAAGTATCCCGTGTAGGTCTCGCGGGTACACGGGATCCGGTATTTTGGGTTGTTTCTTCGCCACGGCGCGGCCTCCAGGGATCTCCAGGCTGACCCCTATTCTAGCTGGCAACCACGTGCCAACCAAGAGCCTGCGAACACTCCGGGATTTCCGCGACGAGGTCTAATCCGGTCCGCCTATTGCGGCGGGCCCTTCACGTGGCAACCACCGGTGTATTGGGGTTGATCCGAGGCTCGCAGCTTATCTGGTCGTCGGCAGCCGCTCAACATGCCACAATTGAATTCGTGGCTGATTCATAACATTTTGAAATAGCATGGACTTGCGCCGCCCGTGCAGCCAGGACCGCGGGTCTTATCTGGTTGGTTTGAGTGCGCTAAGATGACTTACCAAGGCCAACTGCTGCCATTGTGCATTGCGCAGAGATTGCACCGTTGACCTCGAAGACGCTGTCCAAAACACCATCCGCGTCATGGATTTAGACATCGGCCAGGGATACGGCCCGCCGCTTGGTGGCCTTAGCAGCAGCGCGCCGCACGGGGCCAATCCGGTCTGGCTACTGCGGTGCCGGGTCTCGCCGTTGCCGTTTCGCCCTGCGCAATTGCGCGAGCACACGGCGTCCCGATTCGCCGAGAGTGGCCAGCATCTCGCGGCCCGTGATCTCGAAAGTGATCGTAGTGCCGTCTTGAACAGCCTTACCTGCCCTCTCAGCCAGCTCCGAATCGTTCCAAGGACTGCGACGATACCAAGCCAGTATCAATGGCGAACTGCTGTCGGCCTTTGACGCCGTTTTCACAAGCCACTCGTCGCAATCCCCCCAAACGTCGACCGGGAACGTGTCTCGCGGAAGCAGCGGCTGGGTAGACAACGCCCAGGCCGAAAACCAATGCAACCCACTGGATTTCGCCTCGCGCCACAACTGGTACAACGAAAGGATCACCGTAGGTTTCGGAGGCGTGCTGGGTAGTCGTGCTGCACCCATCCAAGCCAACGCCCAGGCGCCGGCGAGCGCCAGCGGCGGATCTTCCGGTAAGAGCAGGTCGCCGAGGGCGTCACGCAACGCGCAAGAACATTCGGCCAGTGATTCCATGCGAGCACGACTAAATTGGCCGTACGCCAGCCACATGAGAACGAACGCGGCACGGGCCTGTTCGATCCGATTTCCCAATGCCAACGTGCGTCCGAGCGGTCGCGCGGCTTCCGATAGTTTCGGGGGCTCGCCTTGAAAGACCGCTTCCATGGCAAGTTCCTGCACCGTGATCGCGTACTCATCCCAGCCTGGACGATTTCCGAAGTAACGCTCCTCGGCCACTTCCTGAAAGACTTCGCCGAACTTCCCGCGCCTTAGGCTGATGGCCCAATCGGGCACGTAGTCCCCACAGCCATGCCGGGCCATTTGCCCCAAGGCGGCGCGGAGAGTCGATGGAGTGACTTGCACTTCGTCCAGCAGGCACTGCCGTAAGAGAACCACGCGCAGCATCACTGACGTCCTCGCGCCCTGGATAAGTCCGATTAAGTTCCTGAGCTTCGCAGGTCGTAGTGAGGCGACTGATGATCGGCTCAGCCTTCCGGCCGGCCAGGACGGCGGCCAGCGGGACGACTTCCCGCCATCGCTCGTCGGAGAAATGCGGCTCAAGCAAATCGACCAAACTCCGGCCCGCGTTTCGGCGGGGATACTGTTCCTCGACCAATCCGCGCGCGGCCAGGTATTCTTGAAAGGTCAAATGCCGGAATTCGTAAACCGGTTGAAGTTCGCCATCGATCCGCTCATGGCCGGTCTGCATCAACAGGCTGCTGCGGTATTCGACCCGCTTAATAAACTCTGCCGGACTGACGCGGCAGAATTGCAGCTCGGCCTGCAGCTCTTCCCTCGCCTCCAGCAGTAGTTTCAGCAACCGCCAGTGCGCGACTTGCTGAACCCCTTCGTTCATCATCGTGCAGGCCACGTAAGAAAGCTGCGCCGCCGTTTCGTCCAGGTCCATGGGATCGAACCCCTCGGTGTTCCAGGTGCGAGTCAGCACGCGCACGGCTTCGCGATAGAGTTCCACCCGGCGGTTCGGCAATTCGCCGATGCACCGCCGGACGACCAGCAGGGTAGTCAGCATCAGCGGATTCTCCGCAAGTGCCCGAATTCGCTCGTTAGCCCAGATGGTCGCCGCCAATTCCCCAGCTTCGGAACGGACTTTGTCATTGTCGCCCACGACTTCCACGTGCCAGCTCTCGCACAACTGCGTGACATCCGCCTCGTCAAACGGGGCCAGTTTGGCCTGCTCGCACGCGCTGGCCAGCACGCTGGCCACGTGCCGATACCCGGCTTCGCGCAACGTCACAACGATCGCCAAAAGGGGAAACATGGCGAGGAAGGTGCGGAGGTGCGCGGCGAACGTCGTCCGGGCGCCCTCGTCCGAGATCTCATCCAAACCATCGACCAGCAGCAGGGCCCGCCCGGCACGCAGCGCCTCGTCGATCTGATCGTGGAAGACGGCCGCCTCGTCACCGTTCATGCTGGCGTGCCGCGGCAGATCGTCGAGCAACTCCAGGATCGGCCGATGCGCCCGGTTGCGTAACTCGCGGCAGCGGACGAACAAGGGCAGCCAGTCCCGGTCGGGCAACCGATCGTCGGTTTCGGCCCGACGTTCGGGTACGGCGTACGCGATGGCCAGCCGCTTCAGCAACGTACTCTTTCCGCCACCGGGTTTCGCCAACAGCGAAAATCGGTTGTGCCCGCCGAGGAACTCCCCGAGCGGAACGATCGTTTCTTGCCCCGGCGCGGCTTTCTGGCCAGGTTCATCCGCGGGCCTGCTCGCCGCGAAAACGAGCTTCAAGGGCACAAACAGGTGTTCCAGTCGCATCTTACAGGCAGAGAGATCGGAATCCGCAGGCAAACCAAGGAGTTGGATATGGCCGCATTCCTCGGCGACCCAACGGCGATAACGGTCCACCGCTGACTTGGCGAGCGTTTCCCGATCCGCCGCCGTTTCCGGCGGTGCGAGGTAGTGCAGCGTGTGCAAGGAACCGGCGCAATCGCGGTCGGCTTGGATGACGCCACATGCGGCCGCTTTGGCCAGCGGCGTACCGTCGGCGTGGATCAGCGCGAAGTGCATGCGCTGCTTGTTGTGCGCATAGAACACGGCCCAGAGATAGCCCATCTCGTGACCCAGTAACTCCGCCCCGTCGAGTACCGCGTCCTTGAGTCCGGCATGCGCGGCGCAGCGGCCAGCTTGTTCGATGGCCTCCGTGTGGCTCACCAGAATGCGGACCCGTATCAACTCTTCGATGACCAGCTTTCCGTCCAGCAGGATGATCCGATTTCGGGCGCTGGTTTCCAGCTCCTGCTCCTTGCCCGTTTCGCGGAAACCGCTGAGGGACACGAAGTAGCCCGCGACGGGAGTTCGCTCGTCTTTGTCTCGTTCGCGGCTGACGACACCGAAGAACTTGTTCAGCTCGGCGCCTCCCATCTTGTCCGCGTGGGCTTTGCATTCGGCGACCAATCGCCTGGATTCAAACCGGTGCGTCCCCATAATATCGATTTCCCTCCCGGTCATGTGGACGTTCAGCCGCAAATCGTCGTAGGCCAGCGCGAAGAACAAGTCCTTGGCGAGTCGCGTGAACAGGTCGCCACGCGCGTTGTCCTCGGAGGCCAGAAGCCGTAGGGATGTCGGAGTATCCATGCAAGGATCCTTTCCTCGAACAGGCGAGTCAGCCACACCGAAAAGGTCAAACACACGAAAACGTCATTTTACGCGAACCGCTCCGCGAATACACCAGGGCACTCGAAGACCTTTATTCCTGTTACCGCAAGAAGATGCCCCGACGGCGCGCTGGAATCACCGACCGACCCCTCCTCCCGCCACAGAACCGTCGCAATCGTTCCATTTCCTTCGATTCCCGGCGAAAATGGGCTTATTCCCTGGGACGGTTCTGTGCGAAGTAGATGAAAAGCGTCCCGGGAACGGGCTCAGAAACTCCCCTGATGATACAAACTCGGGGCTCGTCGGGACCGTTAGGTGTGGGCGGCGGCCAAGCAGTCTGGCCGGCCGCGCCAATGCGGCAAAGATAGGCCGAGCGGGGCTTGATTGGCACCGGCCGCATGCTATAATGTCAGAAACAGCGATCTATTTTACTGACAATAGCCACGCATGAACGTTGCGCATCCGATTTCCGAAAAGGTACTTGCGAGACTCCGCTCGGTGCAAGGGGCGGCAGTCCCGGCCGGGGACTTCCTGGATCTGGGCCAGCGCGGCCGTCGATCAGGCGCTGTCGCGCTTGACGCGGCAGGGAGCCATCCGCCGCGTGCGGCGCGGGCTCTACGAATTGCCCCGTATCGGCAAACTGCTGAACGAACCGATGGTGCAGTCGCCCGACGAACTGGTTCAAGCATGGGCCAGGAAGAACGGCCTGCAGGTCTTGCCGTCCGGGGCGCAGGCGGCGAATCTGCTCGGACTCTCGACCCAGGTGCCTGCAAAGCTCGTCTACTACACGAATGGCCGCACGCGCACATTGAAGCTCGGCCCTTACTCCATCAAGCTCCTGAACCGCGGGCCGAAGACGATGGACGTGGGCGGCAAGATGGCCCCCCTGGTCTTCCAGGCCCTCCGCCACCTGGGCCGCAACGGCGTGACGCAAGAGGTCGTCCACCGCCTGCGACTTGCCCTCTCCCAGAAGGACAAGGCTGAACTGAAGGACAATATCGGCTACGCCGCGGGCTGGATGCTGCCCGTGATCGAGCGGACTGCCAGCATGGAGGCGAACTGATGGATCGGATCGCCCAAGCCCCACAGGAGGAACGCGCCGAGCTGTTCAGGCGGTCGGCCGGCATCTTGCGCCCGGAGCGGTCACCGGCGGTCATCGAGAAGGATTTCTGGGTCTGCTGGGCACTGCACCGCCTTTTCGAGGTGTTGCAATTCCGGCCGCAGTTGATCTTCAAGGGCGGCACGTCGCTGTCGAAGGCGTATAACGCCATCGAGAGGTTCTCGGAAACGTCGATCTCTCGCTCAGCCGGAGAGACCTGGGCTTCGCCGACAACCGCGATCCCGAGCAGCCCGGCATTAGCGGAAAGGAGTCGCGCCGCCGGATCGCGGCCCTTGTGGAGGCGTGCCAGCAGGCTATTTTGGACCGACTGTTACCTGCCCTCCGCGCCGATTTCGCGTCGGTCATCGGTCCGCGCATGTGGAGCGTCGAGCTTGACGCGATTGACCCGCAAACGGTGATCTTTACCTATCCGCGCAGTGAACTGGGCGGCGCCTTTCCAGCGGCCATCCGTTCCGCCATTCGGCTGGAGATGGGGGCACGCTCGGACGACTGGCCGGCGGAAGTCCGGAGAATTAGTCCCTACGCGGCTGAGGCCTTCCCCGCGGCATTTTCGACAGCAGCTTCCTGTGACGTTCGCGCTTTGGATGTGAAACGAACCTTTTGGGAGAAAGCCACAATTTTGCACGCAGAGCACCATCGCCCGGCCGACAAGGCCCTAGTGGCTAGCATGTCGCGGCACTACTTTGACCTCTACCAGCTTTCAAGGCAGGAGATCGGCCGACAAGCCCTGGATCGGGCCGATCTTCTGACCCGAGTTGTCGCACACAAACGGCTATTCTTCGCCTCGGCCTGGACACATTACGAGACGGCGATGCCCGGCAGCTTCCAACTCGTGCCTCGGGAAGATCAGGTGCCTCAACTTCGCGCGGACTATGCTCGCATGCGCGTGATGATCTTCGGCGACGTACCCGATTGGGAGCGGATCGTACAGGGGCTACGAGAGTTGGAAGGGAAGATCAACGGTTCGTAACGCGCGTCGCTCACATCGACCGACGCATCGAAACGGTGTGCAGCCGGGAGCATGCCGGAGAACGCCCGTCGTTGGCGGCAGCGGCCTAGTACTCTGCACCGCCGGCTGAGTTTCCCATCCGCCGCGCACGAGATCCTCCAAATCAGGAAATGCCTCCCCTGCGGCCTGCGAAGTCGCGCGCGGCCGCCGCCCGGTCGATTTTTTGGCTCAGCGCGCTACCGTCAAACGGTTTTCGCGCTGCGTGGCGTTAACGATCCATTGTCATAGAAGCCCGACGCGCCAGCGAGAAAAATGCGTCGGTTCCTCGCTGGCGCGTCGGGCTTCTATGACATCCCATACCTTGTCGAAAACCGCGCAAACCGTTTGGTGCCAGTGCTGAATCGGATGTGCTCGAACGCTTCCATGCGCGGCACGACGCCGGAATCCTCAAGTGCTTGCCGCATAAGGGATTGCGGCGCGTTGTTCCGCGTCCGCCGGGCCCGCAGCCCCCGCGCGCGACTCCGTTTGCCGCGCCGCCGGAAAAATTTTCCGTCCGATTCAGCCGCAGCAAGGAGTTGCAGCGCAAGCACTTACGGCGATCGTTCCGCGCCGCGCTGCCGAATTCCGGAAAAATCCGCGCTGGGCCTCTTGACAGAGATTCACATATATGGATAATTACAGACATAGTACGATTCTATACCATACTTTTCTAGGAGACCGCCATGTCCACCGTCGCCGAAAACCCGACCCTCGAATTCCCGCAAACCGCCCTCGGCGCCTGCCCGCCGCCCCTTGCGCCGGTCGAGCCCCTGGCCGCGGAAGAGGGGCCGCCGGCTGCGCCGCCGCGGCCGTCCAAATCCACCCTGCTGCCCGAGATCGCCCGACTGGCGCTGGCGGGCCATTCCGGCTGGGCGATCGGCAAGCGGCTGGGCGTGCCCCGCCGGACCGTCGCCCGCTGGTTGCAGGAACTGCGGCAACAGTGGGCCGCCAACGCGGCGGAAGACGCCGCCCAACTCATGCCCGTCACGCTCGCCCGACTGGAAATGGCCTACCGCGAGGCGATGGAGGCCTGGCGCCGCTCGTTGGCCGATAAGGAAATGACGACCGAAACGCCTGGCGACGACGGCAGCGCAACGCCGAGGACCGCCGTGCGGAAGGCAACCCAATCGGGACAGGCCGCCATGCTCGGCAGAGTCATCCACGCCGCCAAGGAGATCTACGCCTTCAAGCAAAAACACCTCCATGCCCTGCGGGAAGCCGAGGCAGCCGAGAGCAACCGCGTCTGCCGTGAACTGGCCGAAGAACTACAGGAATTGCGGCGCCTCGATAAGTCGGAGTTTGTCGAGACGAAGTTTATATTGGACCAAACGAGCGGCAGTGCCGAATACCGCGATTCGGAGGAACTGGCCGCGGCCATTAACGGCCTGCCCGCCGAACAATACGGCAAGCTGCGGTTCATGCTGCGGAATGAGTACAATTTGCGCCTGCCGTTCCGCCGGACGATCCCCTGCCCGGCAGATCCCTGCCCGGCCGATCCAGTGGCCGTTGACGCGGCGGCTGACCCGTGTGGCCCGGTTCCGTCGGAATGTGGCCATAACCCCGGTTGATAAAATGCTTCCGCTAAAGGAACAAGAAGCCCTGTTTTTGCCGAGGATTTCTGCTGGTGGCATAGTTCTAATGGATATTGAGCTATACTACATCGTGATTAGAAAGGAGCGGGAATCTTGATGAAAACGTCGTTTTTGGGCCACTTTGGCCACGACCACCCGCAGGGATTACCCCGGAAAGAAAAAAAGAGCTAACTGATTATACTGTTCGCGGGCGAGAATGATCGAAGCCCGACTGCGCAAGCGAGTGACGGAACCGCTTTCCTTGCTTGCGCTTTGGGCTTCGATCGCCACGGCCAAAAACGTCGCATTTCCAGCGGCGAAGAGTATATTCGCGCAGCCCGCCGTTCCACGTACAATAGGCGGCAGTGAGAACCAGTGGAAAGCCATACTCGCGCGGTTGAGAATGTCACAATCCACACGAAGACCTAAAGCCCAATATCTCCCATGCCCATCCCCAGTTTGACCATCATCGGCGAAACGATCAACGATTCCGTGCCCTCGACCAAGGCCCTGTTCGACGCGGGCAATATCGACGGGCTGCTGGAACTGGCCCGCTTTCAGGACGAAAAGGGCGCCGCCTACATCGACGTCAACATCGGCGCCCGGCCGCCGGAGTTCATGGCCGAAATGGTCCGCAAGATCCAGGCCGTGACGGCCAAGCCGCTCTCGATCGACACGCCCGATCCGCAAATCGCCCGTGCCGGCCTGGCGGCCTACGATCCGGCCCGCGCCGGCGGCCGGCGGCCGATCCTCAATTCCATCAGCGCCTTGCGGATGGGCATGTTCGATTTGTACGCCATCCAGCCTTTCCGGCCTATCCTCTTGGTTTCCGAGCAGGTAATCGACGGCGAGTCGAAGCCTTGCCGTACCGCGCAAGAGACCTATTGTGCGGCCAAGGACATCGTCGGGACCTTCAAGGACCGCTGCCCCGGCGCGAGCAACGACGATTGCATCATCGATTGCGGCATCGCCCCCATCGGCAGCGACACGGAGGGCAATCTCCATCGCCTGATCGGGGCGCTGAAGTTGATCCACGCCGATCCGGCCTTTGCGGGCGTGCACGCCTCCGTGGGGCTGAGCAATTTCACAGTCATGCTGCCCGCCAAGCGGGCCAGCGGCGAGCCGGTCAAAGGCCCCTTGGAAAGCGCGTTTCTGACCAAGGCCATGCCGCTGGGACTGGACATGGTCATCGGCTCGGTGAAGCGAAACTACGACCTGCTGCCGCCCGAACATCCCGCCATGCAGTGTATCGACGAGTGCCTGAAGCGGGAAGGCTTTGACGTGCTGATGCGGGTGAGGGAGTTTTACGCGTAGTTGCAATCGGATGGAAAATCCAGTACGCTCACCGGCTATGCTGCCTGCTTGCGTTTGCTCATGAGGAAGAATCCATATTGCAATGGGAATGGCCCTCGCAAATGAGGGTGCGAGTCAAGAAAATCGCCCCCCCCCGACAAAAGGTGGTATAATGAATGAGAGCTATACGCTTTCAATCGAATTGTTCCCGCAAGAACATCCCGCGATGAATCCCGACTTGATTGTTGAGCCGGCTCGAGTTGCCTTGGCTCGATACCATGCGTCCCCTGCCGATTTTTCAATTCGCCGAGACCAGATCGATTGTCTTGCTAGAGTGGAGTTTAATCCGCCTGATCCGCGATCGCAGGACACGCTTGAGCGCGAAGATTTCGTTGAGAAAGGTGCAATCGTGATGGCAGGAGTCGTCCTCAGCAGATTTGAGAAAAAGCAGATTACGCGGGTTACTAAGCGGGGTACCCGAGTTGACTACTTCGTCGGTGAAGGACAGCAGGACTTTCGTTGGATTTTGGAGGTCAGCGGCACAGACGAGGGTGAAATCGAATCCCTGCTTTCTCGTAAGCGAAAACAACTGGAGGCCAGTCCGTATCGATTGCCGCCCCATTCACAAGACGGGATCGTTTCAGTAACTCGTTTCGCTCCCCATGCGGTCACTTTCTGCAATTCGGTGCCATCTCAATAAGGACATATCATGGATGAGCGAGTCGAGCGAGCGCAACGATTGTTTTGGGAGATTTCCCGTCTTCGCGAAGCAGGAGCGACGCGTTTGGCTGCCCATAAACTTGCTGAAATGGCGCAACTTCACGAAGACCGCGCAATCGAATTGCTGGAGGCAAGCCGGCCTGACGGATGGGTTGATATCTACTCTGCAATTACCGCCTATGGAGACAGTGGTCGCCGCCAAGACGCCGAGCGACTGATTAAGCGAGGCCGTACGCTTGCCGATCTCTTCGCTAGTGGGAAAGAGAATGTTGTATCTCAGTTGAACGAGCTTGCCGCGTGGCTGGACACGCTTCACGTCGTGCCTTCGCTGGGCGATTTCGCACGTGCTTTGCCGAGATACCCGACACGTCTTGCATCGGAAGCGGCATAACCATGCAAATCCGGCCGAAGATCGTTGGTTTTTACGCATACAAAGGTGGAACGGGAAGAAGTTTTTGTCTCGCCCATACTGCTTGGGCGCTGGCGAGGGAAGGCTGGCGCGTTGTCCTCCTGGACTTGGATCTGTCAGCTCCTAGTCTTTGGGCACTTTTTGGGCAGCAACCATCGGCTGGGTTAGTCGAGTATCTCGACCGCTGGGGTCGTCGCAATCCGCTACGAGCAATTGAGCTTGTTCAAGAAATACCGCTTGACTCGAAGGCTTCGGGAGCACTCTATCTCTTGCAGGCTGGGCGAATGGATGAGAATTACCTCGCAGCCCTGCAAACGTTGGACTGGCAGAGACTCGTGGAACTGCCCCCGCTCACACGGCGTCCTTCGCCGGGTCTTCTTTTCGACGTGTCGTCACCATTCGACGATCTATTCGAGGAGGTGGCTGCCGATTTGAATCCGGACGCGATTCTGATCGACGCGCCAACAGGTTTTAACGATGCGTCGAATCTGTGCCTGAGGTCATTAACGGACCTCGTCATTGCAATATTTGGTCCTTCTCGGGTTCAAATCGAAGGGATTAGCCGGGTTGTTTCGCTGTTGGCTGCCGAACAGAATCGCCGCCGAGAAAGGGGCCAAGAAAGACCCTAAGCCCGATGTTTATTGCGTAGCTTCGACGATCCTGCAATCGCGGCTCGCAGGTTCTCATGTGAAAAGAATAACCGATGCATTCAATTACCTTGATCGCGTGCGCTATGACGCTATCCGGGATGCCGATAATCTGGAAGCTGAGATCGAGGAAATCTCGCACCAGGAACCGGCGACGATATCGTATGATGAACGTTTGGCCGACCTGGAATCATTGCCCACTAGCAGCGAGCCGCGCAATGGGCATTTTGCGGCGTTTCAAGACGTCATTTCCTATGTAAACGGTGCGTTGCCTCCACCGCATCCACGCGTCCTCTTGGATACGGTCCGGAAACACGAATTACTAAAAGGGCTGGAACCAAATTTCGTCCTGTTTGCCGAACAGGACCCGGAACTTATTGAATCCCTTTTCCTGCGGACTCAGCACATCGAGGACTTGAGAGATTCGCGAGTCGTCGTAATTCTTGGGGGTAAAGGATCCGGCAAGACAGCACTTTTCTCGTATATCACGAAAGAAAAAGATGTGTTTGCGGTTCACGGTCCGAGAAATGGTCTTCCACCGGATCTCTTATGCAACATCCAGGACGAAGGACCGTCGATGGATGTGTTTTGGCGACTATACATGCTCTCCGTACTGCCGAACCTGTCGGCGGTTACTGATTCTGGCGTCCGGAAACTTGCAGCGATAATTTCACGGCTGCCCAATAAACCCTTAGAGGTCCGAGAGTTGATCGAGGGCATGCGGGAGGGGGACATTGCCGTCCGCATTCTTAACGCATGGAGTGAAGTGGATGCGTCCTTGGCCGCGGACGGACGCCAGATCATCCTTTGTTTGGACGGTTTGGACGCTGCATTCAAGGCGGATGTTGAACGCCGGAAACGCGGCTTGGTTCAGTTGTTCACCGCATGGCAATCGTCGTTCTCGAAAATGACGAGGGTGAGTGTGAAGATATTCCTTCGCACGGATTTGTGGCAGGACCTTTCCTTTCCTGAGAAGTCTCACTTCCGAGGCAAGGAAATGAAGCTTGCCTGGGACAAGAGGAGCCTTTGGCGGCTGATCGTAAAAAGAGCAATCCATTCCAAACATTTTCGCCATTGGTGCGACGAATCTCTGAACGCGCCCGTGATGAATGAGGGAGCCGTTGAAACAGCGGGGGAAAAAGACCTGCATCCATACCTGGACCGCCTCTTTGAACACCACATTTGGGCAGGAAAGAACTCATTGACACGGAATTGGATCTTGCGTCGGCTTGAAGACGCGAAGGATGCAATCTATCCTCGCGACTTGGTCTGCCTTCTCCAGGAAGCAATTCACATCGAGTGCGAGCGGCTGCGTGAGGGGCAACGGTGTTCGGAGGAGTCCGCGATTTCTCGCCAGTCGTTGTCCGACGCGCTTGACCCCACCTCGCGCCAACGGGTTGAGTCGCTTCGCGAGGAATATCCTGAACTTGCGCCAGTTCTTGAGTCGCTGAAAGGACAGAATTCCACAGGTCCTCTCGAGACTCTCAAGGGACTCCTGCAGGACGGCCAGATCAGCGTATTGAGCGAGGCTGGCGTGATCAGGCTCAAGGAAGAGGGAAATTACTTGGTTCCTGACTTGTATCGGCATGGGCTAGAGATGCCGAGAATGGGGCCGCGCTAGGTGTGGCGGACCTGCTGGCCGAGCCATGAGCGACAACCGAGCCCTCAAACTCGAAAGTATTTGGGAATAAACGATTTGTCATTACCTTTCACGACCAACGAGTTGTTGTATCATGCCTGATGCTTCGCGACTGCTTCCCCCCGATATTGAAATTGCCCGCCGAGCTCCCATTCGCCTCATCGAGAAAATCGCCGAGCGGCTCGGCATCGGTCCCGATGACCTGGAGCACTACGGCCGCTACAAAGCCAAGGTCTCCTTGGACCTCTATCATCGGCTGCACGACAAACCGACGGGCAAACTGGTCCTGGTGACCGCCATCACGCCCACGCCCGCCGGCGAAGGCAAAACGACCACGAGCATCGGCCTGTGCGACGGGCTGAACCGCATCGGCAAGCAGGCCAGCGTTTGCCTCCGCGAGCCTTCGCTGGGGCCGTGTTTCGGCATGAAAGGCGGCGCTGCCGGCGGCGGCAACGCCCAGGTCATCCCCATGGAGGACATCAACCTCCATTTCACGGGCGATTTCCACGCCATCGGGCTGGCCCACAACCTCCTGGCGGCAATGCTGGACAACCACATCCATCACGGCAACGCCCTGGGTATCGACCTGCGGCGGATCGTTTGGAAGCGGGTCCTCGACATGAACGATCGGGCCTTGCGCGAGATCATCGTCGGCCTGGGCGGGGTGAACAATTCCATGCCCCGCGAAGGCGGATTCGACATCACCGTCGCCTCCGAGGTCATGGCCTGCTTCTGCCTCTCCGAGTCTCTGGCGGAATTGCGCGAGCGGTTGGGGCGGGTCATCGTAGCCTATAACCGCGATCGCAAACCGATCACCGCGGCCGATCTGAAGGCCCACGGCGCGATGACGGTGCTCTTGAAGGAGGCCCTCAAGCCGAACCTCGTGCAAACGCTGGAAGGCAATCCGGCATTCATTCACGGCGGGCCGTTCGCCAATATCGCTCACGGCTGCAACAGCGTGTTGGCCACGAAGCTGGCGATGCGGCTTTCGGAATATACGGTCACCGAGGCCGGCTTCGGCGCCGACCTGGGGGCCGAGAAGTTCATGAACATCAAGTGCCGCAAGGCCGGCATCAAGCCCGACGCCGTGGTCATCGTGGCCACTGTGCGGGCCCTGAAACTGCACGGCGGCGTGCCGTTGAAAGAGCTTTCCAAGCCGAACGTCGAGGCCTTGGACAAGGGCGTCGAGAATCTCAAGAAGCATATCGAGAACATTCACCGTTTCGGCCTGCCGGTGGTCGTGGCCATCAACCACTTCTCCCACGACACCGACGCCGAGATCCAGTTCATCCGCGACAAGTGCGCCTATCTTTCCGTGAAGATCGTGCGTGCCGAGCATTGGCTGTGCGGCGGCGAGGGCGCCAAGGAACTGGCCCAGGCCGTGGTCGAGGTTGTCGAGGGCACCAAGGCCGACTTCTCGCTGCTCTACCCCGACACCTGCACGCTGTGGCAGAAGGTCGGCATCGTCTGCCGTGAAATCTACGGCGCCACCGACGTCCTCGCCGACAAGAAGCTCCGCGAGAAGTTCCATCAGCTTCAGGAGGCCGGCTTCGGTCACCTGCCGGTCTGCATGGCCAAGACGCAGTATTCTCTCTCGACGGACCCAGGCCTCGTGGGCCGGCCCAAGAATTTCGACGTGCCCTTGCGCGACGTGATGGTTTCGGCTGGGGCCGGCTTTGTGGTCGTGCTCACGGGCGACATCATGACCATGCCGGGGTTGCCGAAACTTCCGGCTGCCGAGTCGATCGATATCGATGAGGACGGGCAAACGGTGGGATTGTTTTAGACGATGACCACGGTGCGAAACAGGACAATTTGCGAGATATGGTTTGGTTTGGATTAGTGTGCTTCTTCCTTGCCCTGGATCTTCCCGATGGACACGATTGCGTTTAAGGTGCGATCATCCGAACACTGGTTCGGCGATGAAATCGAGATTGAAATCAACGGCGAAAGCCTCGTTGCCAAATTGAGGACGTTCGAGATGCCCTTTGCTCAGGCGGAAGGGTCACCGAACATTGCGGGCGGCTATTCCGCGCTTCCGGCGTCGTCGCACTTGTTGCCATCCAGGCATTTTTTGGGCGAGCAGGCTCACCCGGAAACACGCGAGACAAGGACCGAGTTATTGCTCTGCCGCGACTGCGGTGAAATCGGGTGCTGGCCGATTCTGGCACGAATCGAGGTTGCGGAGGATCGCGTGATCTGGAGCGACTTTCAGCAACCGTATCGAATCGGTCGGAGTAAAACGGCTGGTTGGGACTATTCTCAGTTTGGCCCGTTCGTGTTTGATCGTGACCAGTACGAACGAGCATTGCGGGAGGCGGGGAAGGCATCAGGTCTCACTTGATCCATCGATCGAGGGCCTCTTCCCAATGCTGGCCGGCGCCGTTCTTCAAGAGCAGCACATTGCGTTCGGTGGCATTGAACTCTGCGCCTTCGGTGAAATCCTTGCCCGCCACGACGGGCAATACCCGGCGGCCGCCCCTGCGGATCAAATCGGTGCGCTTGATTGCGCGGGCGACATCCTCTCGATCGACAACTACCGAGATCTCGACGGCGAGCCAGATCGGGTCGTTGCCTGGGCCGGCCGCGGACCACGAGGTCGATTTCCATCGCGTAATTGAGTTCCTCGGAAGAGAGATGCTTCTCCAATTCGTCAGACAGGTCGCTGGGGTCCACAACTCGGGTCTTCCGCAACCAACGTCCGAAGTAAGCGGCGGTGCGATCGCGGTAGCGCATTTCGAGTAATTGGCCTTCCATTCCGCCCGACTTGTCCTCAAGTCGCGCCAATCGATTCTGACCGAGTTCTACCGCTTCCATCAGTTTGTCGATCCCATGAGAAAGCCGGTCCTCGGCGCGTTGCTGGGCCTCGGCCAGCCGGCCAACCGCTCCTTCCAACTGGCTGATGGCTCCTTCCAAGCGGGTAAGCCGCTGCTCGGCGCGTTGATGGGCTTCAATAAGGTCGCGGACGAGCGACGGAAGGGCCTCCAGGTCGTTACCGACGATCATCCGCCGAAGCTCGACCTGCCATTCCGGATGCAGGGCGAGCAACTGCTTGAAATCGTTGAAGTCGCTAACGGTGAAGCTCATGGAACAGGCTCTATCCTGACGGAGGAGCGCGCAATGTCGCACTACCATTATCCATCCTACTTAAACCGATCATGCCGTCAAGATGGGGCGCGAATCGCGCAACCTTGCATCAGTTTCAACTCCAGTGCGACATCGCCAGCCCGATCGCCGCTCCGCCGAGCACCAACCAGGCCGAATTCAGACGATAGCGAAAAAGCAAGAGTCCGCTGAGGATGGCGATGGCGAAAGTTGGAATGTCGACCAGGGCCTCGCGGCCAAGGCTCCAAGCGGCCGCGGTGATGAGGGCTAGTGCCGCCACGTTCACGCCGTCCAGGAAGGCGCCAATCAGCGGCGATTGCCGCAGCCTGGGAAAAAGGGCCCCGCCCAGCGCGATGAATACGAACGACGGCAGGAAGATGCCTACCGTGCCGGTCAGGGCCCCCAGCCAGCCGCCGAGTGCCCCGCCGCTACGATAGCCCAACAGAAAGCCGATGAACGTGGCCGTGGTGAACAACGGGCCGGGCGTGACCTGGCCGACCGACGTGGCATCGAGCAATTCCTTCGTCGTCAGCCAGCGTGGGACCAGGTCGCCTTGCAAGAAGGCCAGCAACACGTAGCCGCTGCCGTAAAGCACGGAACCGATCTTGAGGAAGTAGAGAAAGATCGCCCCAGGGCCCGCTTTGACCATGACAGGCACCGAACCGCTTTCCGCCACCGGTTGTATCGCTGTGAAGAAATGCGGAACGTGGATCATGGCCAGGATGCCGCACACGACCAACAGCAGCACGGCCAAGCCCCATCGCGAGCCTGCACCCGCCCTCACCCCGACCACGACCATGGGTACATGGTGCCCGCCCTCTCCCGAGTACGGGAGAGGGGAGTCATGCGCGCATCGCGCCACGCTTCGGATAGCACCGCAGAGGAGCACCACCGACAAGGGATCGAGCCCGGCGAGCGACGCCGCCAGGGCCGCTACGGCGATCAGGCCCAGCCAGGGCGTCTTGACGGCCTTTGGGCCGAGTCCGATCAGGGCCTGGACGATGATCGCGATTACCACCGGCTTGACGCCGCGGAGCACGCCGGCAATCTCCGGAAAGTTCCCATAGACCGCATAGCCCCAGGCCAGGCCGGCGACCATGAGCATCGCGGGCAGGATGAAACAGACGCCGCCCAGCAGCAGGCCCCTCCATCCGGCACGCAGGTAGCCGATATAGATCGCCATTTCCGTCGAGTTCGGCCCGGGGATCAGATTAACCGCGCCGAGCATGTCGAGAAATTGCTGGTGGCTGAGCCACTTGCGGCGGCGGACGAATTCCTGTTCCATCATGGCAATGTGGGCCGCAGGACCGCCGAAGGCCGTCGTGCCCAGCCGCAAGAAAATGAGGGCTATCTCGGCGAGCGATTGCCCGGAGGAGGGCGGCGACGCAGCGGCATGCGGAGTTTCTGCAGACATCGATTCGATCGGGCGTGAACAGGGACCGTTATTCTAACAACTTTTCCCCAGCCCGGCTGCCGGATCGCTGGTTTCGATGGCGTCGCTTGACGGCGATTTTGCCCGCATTTCTCCGCTCGTTTGCCGTTCCAAACTCGGTAAGAGAATCACGGCCGCTGACCGATCGCGAACGGCCTGTTAGAATCGGTCGGTTTGTTCTTAGTCCTTAGTCCTTAGCACTAAGCGATAAGCCCCAAAACCTTCCCCCAGTCGAAAGGAATTTGACGAATGAATGACGAGTTTGTGTCCGACATGCCCCTGCCTGGGCCTGCCGAGGATGCGGTCGAACCGCCGACGGCGGAGAACCCGGCGATCGAGACGGCCTCCAGCGAATACTTGGGCCGCTGGAACCGGCTGGTCAGCACGACGAACTGGGAGAAGGGGCGGATCGTGGCCGAGTGGCGTGAGGCCCTGATCGCGGCCGCTGCGCCCGCGGCCGCTTATAGCGACGAGGCCTGGAGCCGGTGGGTGGGCAGTGTCACTCCCCAGCACACGGGCCGCTTGCGGCGGGTTTATCAGCGATTTGCCCCGATGCGGGACATGTACCCCGGCCTGTACTGGAGTCACTTCCAGGCAGCCCTGGATTGGAACGACGCCGAGATGTGGTTGGAAGGGGCCGTTCAGAACCGGTGGTCGATTTCCCAAATGCAGGGCGAGCGGTCGCGAACGCTCGGCGCGCTGGTGGAAGAGAGCGTCGAGGCAACGGCCGTCGAGGTCGATGAAGACGCGGCCGGCGTGCCGGCCGACCTGCTGCCAGCGGGCGGTCCGGCCTTGATGAACGACTCCCGTGACACGGCCGACGAGACGGATTTTTCCAAGGCGGATGGCGGGGGTGCCCCGCTGGACGGCGTTCCGTTCGATGGGGCCGAGTCTTGCGCGAGTGAAGAGCCGGCGCCGGTTCGCCCGTTCGAGAACCTGCCCGCCCTGCCAGCCGATCTTCGCGACGCCTTCGACGGCTTCAAGCTGGCGATTATCCACCATCGGATTTCCAACTGGCAGGAAGTCAGCCGAGAGGACGTTTTGGCCACCTTGGAGGCCCTGCGGCAGTTGACCCTGGCGCCGGCGTAGGCGTAGGGGTGGGCGAAAATTGGACATTTGACAATGGGGGGAGCTACGTTAAGATAATTAGTTCCGATTTTTTGTATCGGGCGGTGATTTCCGCCCGCAATTGGACGGGAGGACTCATTCGCATGGAGCATGGCGTTGGCGTGCGACTGGCAGGCAGGCTGGTTCTGCTGACACTTCTCTGGGAAAATCTGGCGCAGGCAGCCGACCCGCCCCCCGCCCAGAAGCCGCTGCTCTGGGCGGCCGACGCGGAGGGAGGGGCACCCTACGTTTCGCTGGACCCGAAACATCCCGGCCAATATCTCGGCTTCGAAGTCGATCTGATCAAGGCGCTGGAAAAAGAAATTGGCCGGCCGATCGAGTTCAGGCAATTCAATTTCACCACGCTGGCCTCGGCATTGAATCGCGGTGACATCGATTTCGCCATGAACGGCATGGAGCGCACACCCGACCGCGATGCGATGTTCCGGCTTTCGCGGCCCTACTACGTCTTCACGCTGCAACTCGTGATCCGTCGCGACGAAATGCGCATCGCATCGCTTGACGATTGCAAGCAGGACGGCATTCGCGTCGGCACGCTCGGTGACACGGCCGCCTCGCGGCTGTTGACGCAAATGGGCATCCCCTATCGCACCTACGACAGCCAGACCACGCCGTACAAAGACCTGGAACAGAATCAGCTCGACGCCGTGCTGCTCGATCTGCCGATCGCCATGCAGTACACCAAGCGCAACCCCGAGTTCAACGCCAAGCTGAAGTTCGCCGGCAAGCCGATCTCGCCCGGTTTCTACGTGATCGTCTTCCGCAAGGAGAACGAGGCGCTGGCCGCCCGGTTCGACGCAGCCATCGCGCATCTTCTCGCCAACGGCACGCTGCGGAAGATCTACGAAGCCTGGGACTTGTGGAACGACGACCAGGCTGCCCTGGAAACGGGCAAGCTCGAGGAAACGCTGCACACTTCGGCAACCCGATGGACTTTTGCCCAGTTTTTCCCCCGTCTCCTCGGCGGCGCGGCGATGACCGTCTCGCTGACGGTGCTGGGGTTCCTGCTGGCCATGGCCATCGGCCTGCCCATTGCGACCGCCCGGCTCTATGGGCCGGCGCCTCTGCGCTGGGTGGCGACGATCTACGTCGAGTTCTTCCGCGGGATCCCCGTCCTCCTCCTGCTTTACTTTCTGTACTACAGCTTGCCCGAGGTCGGGCTGGCCCTGCACCTGGGCGTATCGCTCAAGCTCAACGCCTTCCTCGTGGGCGTGATCGGTTTCGGGCTGAACTATGGGGCCTACGAAGCGGAAATCTATCGCGCCGGCATCGGGTCGATTCCCGTCGGCCAGTGGGAGGCCGGGGCCTCGCTGGGAATGTCGCCGCTGCGAATCTTTCGGCGGATCATTCTTCCCCAAGCCGTCAAGGTCATTCTTCCGCCCATGACCAACGACTTCGTGGCGCTTTTCAAGGACACAAGCGTCATCAGCGTGATTGCCGTGGAAGAATTGATGAAAAAGTACCAGATCATGGCGGCCGACCATTTACAGTACGTCGAAATCGGCCTCACGACGATGCTCCTCTATCTGCTCATGTCGGTACCCCTGGCCCAGTTGTCGCGTTACCTCGAACGCCGCTGGGGGAAAGGACGCTAGACGCCATGCACGTGGAAATCGCGAACGTCACAAAGCGCTTCGGCGATCGCACGGTCCTGGACGACATCAGCCTGCGGATCGAGGCCGGACAGACCGTGGCCTTGATCGGTCCCAGCGGGGCGGGGAAGTCGACGCTGCTTGCGCTGCATCAACGGCCTGAACACCTTCGACAGCGGCACGATTCACGTGGGCGATCACGTGCTCGAGCCCAATCACAACAACCAATCCGGCCTCGGAGCACGGGAAGTCCGCCGCCTCTTCGGCATGATTTTCCAGGATTTCCAGCTCTTTCCGCACCTCACGGCCGTGCAGAACATCATGGAGGCGCCGCGGGCCGTCCTGAAAATGACGAAGAGCGACGCCCACGATCGCGCCTTGCGACTCTTGGCCCGCGTCGGCCTCGGGGACCGTGCCCAGGCCTATCCATCCGAGCTTTCCGGTGGGCAGAAGCAGCGCGTGGCCATTGCCCGGGCGATGGCCATGGAGCCCCGCGGCCTGCTCTGCGACGAGATCACCAGTGCCCTGGATCCGGAGCTGAAAAGCGAGGTGCTGGTGGTGCTCGAATCGCTGAAGCGCGAGGGGCTGACGCTGATCCTCGTGACGCACGAGATCGGTTTTGCCCGGCGCGCGGCCGACCGCGTGGTGGTGTTGGCGGGCGGCAAGATCATTGAAGATGGTTCGCCGAAACAGGTGCTCGACAATCCGCAGGCCCCGCGGACACAGCAGTTCTTGAAGCAGATGATGATTTGATTTGCAAGAACCCCAGTGCCGGGGGCTTCCGATCGTTGGGTTTCGTCGTATAATCGAAAGATGGAGAACCACAATGACTGTTTCCAATTGGACCGCAGCCGATTCACACCGAGCACAACAGATTTGGTCGGAATATCGGCAACAACATGATGTTTCGGAAAAAACGGGGCAGACCGCCGGAATTGACCCCGTCAGCGGCGCCATTTGGTTTGGCGACTCGATCGAAGACGTGATCGCTCAACGCGATGCCGCCGAAAGTGGAGATCCCTTGTTCTTCGTGCGGGTGGGATCCGAAACCTATTATCGAAAGGGAGGCCACCGTTGATCGACGGCATCGTAACGGACGATGGTGCTCCGGCGATCGGCGTGCAAATCGGTAATCAACGCTGGCAGGCCATTATCGACACAGGCTTCAACGGTAAACTGGAACTGCCCGAGCGATTACGATCGCACGTGAACGCGCGGTTCATTGGCCGCGCAACGTCGCTTTTGGCAGCAAATCAGCGAATCGAGGAAGACGTCTTCCTTGTCGATTTCCCGTTCGATGGCCGGACAGTTCGAGCGCAAGCCACGTTTGTCGACGGCGACGAGATCCTGATCGGCACGGGCCTGTTGGGGGACTATCGGCTCCAGATCGATTTTCCCGCGAGGACCGTCGCGATCGACAAGACCTGATTAACACCGGTTAAGTCAGCCATGTCGCCCGTCCCAGGCTGTACATGTCGATCCGCCGCTGCCGATAGAGTTGCTCCAAACCCTCGTCGCCGTGGGTCTCGAGGCAGAGCAGTTCGCCGTTGGTGACCGGGACGGCCATAAGCCAGGTGATGTTCTTCGCCTCGCCGCGCAGCATATCAAGCTGCTCACCCCACAGAAACGGGCGGGCCAGATAGAAATGCGATACGCCGGCGCGGGGATAGAACTCGCTGACCACGTCGCGCACGACATCACCCGGCTTGACCGTTTTCTGTTGGCGCACCAGCAGCATTGCCGCGGCGGCCAGGATGTTGGGAAACAGCGGTCGATCCGACGCACAGGCGGCGGCCAACTCCACGTAGACGGGCGGCTCCGCGCCGGTCATCACGTCGAAGTCCGAAAGGCCGATCGTCGTGTAGGAGACCACCCCTGCTACAGGCCGGTCAGCGCAGCCGCCGATGTCCAACGAAAGCTCCTCTCGTTCGCACGTGAATCGCCACACACTCGGCGGCGCACCGAATGTGCTGATCGCATGCCGGGCAACGAGTTTCGTATCGCTGGAGGGTTTGTTGCGGGTGTCCATCAGCGCGGACGGCACACCGACCATGCAAGCATGGTGCCAGGTGCCTGCTACTTTTGCGTTGCAATCGCCAGCCGCTCGCCGATGGGCGGATGGTCATGCAACCATAATACCTCAAACCAGTGCGGACAGGGATCGTCCTTGTTCTGCCGGGCCAACTTGCTGAAGGCCGAAATATAGGCCTCTGGCTGCCGGGTACGCTCGAAGGCGTAACGGTCGCACTGCCGCTCGTGATGCCGGCTGATGCCGTTCATCAGCGGCTCCAAAAGCATGCCGAAAACCAACAGAATGAGCATGATCCAGGGCTCGGTCCAGATCGGCAGCGTGGCATAGTCCAGCGATTGTCCTCCGTGGGCGGCCCAGCCCATCAAAAGTCGGTCGCAGATCCAAAATCCGGCCACGCTGAGCACCAGGCCCACGAAGAATCATCTTGCGGACGTGCCGGAAGACATGATGCCCGATCTCATGGGCGAAGACCACCGCGATTTCCGCGGGCGAGAAATTGTTCAAGAGCGTGTCGCCCAGGAGCACCCGTCGCGTGCGTCCCAGCCCAGCGAGCATGGCGTTGGCCTTGACCGTTTCCGCGCTCGAGCGCGATGCGGTAGACCCCTTCGATCGTCAGGCCGGTGCCCGCGGCCAGTGCGTTCATTTGCTCGGCCAACTCCGGGGCGTCGAGCGGCTCGATCTTGTAAAATAGTGGGATGATAAGCACGGGGAAGAGTCGCCCCATGATGATCGTCACGCAGAAGAAGGCCCCGGCAGCCGCCAGCCACCACCAGCCGCGGGTGGTCCAGATCAGCCAATACAGGCCGAGAATCAGCACCGTGCCCAGAACGAGGGCCAGCAGGTTCTGCTTTGCATACCGTCGCACCCAACCGCCCACCGAGAGCGTGCTGAGGTGGAAGCGATGTTCCAGGATGTAGCCGGCATAGAACGAAAGCGGCAGCGAAACGGCTATGTGCAACAGCGTGAGCAGCAGGAAGAACAGCACCAGCCGCAGGGAAGCAAACTGCTTCAGCAGCGACGAATCTTGCAGCCAGGCGTCCAAGGGCCGGGCGACAACGACCGCCGCAAAGGTCAAGAAAAGCAGATCGAGTAGTTTGTCGGCCAGGGTGCAAGCCAGCGAATAGCGGCCATAATGCTTGGCCTCGGCCAGTTGCTCGGGCGTCATGCCGGCCGGTGGCGTAGGCGTCTCGCCCGCGGATATCGTCGGCGTTGCTTGGGCGGGCGGGGCAAAGTTTTCGTTTTCAGGCAAATCCTGGGTTCCTTCTGTTAGTCGAGGCCCATCGTGGGATTCGCCGACCAAGCTGCGCTCGGTACCCGTCGGCCCACCCTACGGCCTTCGTTATTCTACTCGGTTATGCTAAGCTTGATAGAGTACCATGGTTCTGCCTGTAAACCTTTCTGCAAGAAATATGGAGTTGCGTCGTCGGCCACGACTGAGCCGCATTAGTCTGTTAGCCGCTGCGCTGTACTGCGCCGTGCTTTCGGCCGGAAATTGCCCAGCCGCAGACGATCTCGCCCGCGATGCGGCTGCCTTGAAAGCTCGCTACGCGGCCGACCTTAGCTGTCTGGCTGCTTGGTGCCGGCAGAAAAACCTCGCCGCCGAAGAAAGGATAACGACCGACCTGGTTGCACCGCCCGACCCGTACAAGATCGTGCTACCCGTGCTGTCGCAGGAAGTGGGCTCGCTCTACCCGCCAAAAGAGGCGTCCGGCGATCTGGCCGTATGGCATCGCCGTTTGTTGAAGTTGCGGCAGGACCAGGGTGCGGCGCTGTTTGGCTTGGCTCAACGCGCCGTCCGCCGCCATCAGGCCTCGCTGGCCTATCGCCTCGCCCTGGATGCCATCAAAACCGATCCCGACCATGAGGCGGTGCGCCACGCGTTCGGCTACCAGAAATACCAGAACCAATGGCACACGCCTTATGAAGTACTGATGCTCCGCAGCGGCATGGTCTGGAGCGACAGATTCGGCTGGATCGAAAAGGTCAATCTGCCGCGCTACGTTGCGGGCGAGCGGCTCTTTGGCGTCACTTGGATCGATGCCGCCAACGACGCCACATTGCACGCCGAGATCACCAATGGCTGGGACGTTGAAACCGAGCATTACCGCATCCGCACCAATCACAGCATCGAGGCCGCCGTGGCATTGGGCGTCAAGCTGGAAAACCTGCATCGTATTTGGCGGCAGATCTTCCTGGGCTACTACTCCAGCGAGGCCGACGTCGAGGCCCTCTTCAGCGGCCGACTGCCGCGCAACGCCATTTTCCCCTCTCCCACCCTGCCGTACCCGGCAGGCGGGAGAGGGGCAGGAGGTGAGGGCCGGCTAGAAGTCGTCTACTTCCGCGACAAGGAGCAGTACCATCGGGCTTTGACGCCGATCATGCCCGACGTGGGCATCTCGATGGGGCTTTACGTGCCCGGGAACCACACTGCCTATTTTTATGCCGGCAGTGAAGACAGCCAACGGACCATGTATCACGAGGCCACGCACCAGCTTTTCCAGCAATCGCGGCGGGTCGGGCACCATGTCGGGCACCATGTACCCATGGTCGTGGTCGGCAATGTGGGCCGCAAGGCCAACTGCTGGCTGATCGAAGGCATCGCCATGTACATGGAAACGCTCCGTCGACCATGCGTACATGGTGCCCGAGGCGATTGCTTCGTGCTCGGCGGGCTCGACGACGTCCGCATGCAGGCCGCCCGCTATCACCTGCAAAAGAAGGATTTTTACGTGCCTTTCGAGAAACTCGTCCGCATGGGCGTGCAGGACGTGCAGGGGCATCCCGAAATCGCCAAGCTTTACAGCCAGATCGCGGCGATGACCAATTTCCTCGTACACTATGACGATGGCCGTTATCGCGACGCCCTGGTGCGTTGCCTGGCGTCAATTTATGACGGCAACCAGGATCCGGACCTGCTTGCCCACGCAACAGGCGCCAGTTATGCTGAACTAGACGAGCAGTATGAGAGGTTCATGAAGATCGCTGCCCAACCCTCCGCTCGAAATCCGAAATCCGAAACTCGAAATCCGAAACAAATTCAAAGCACGAAAAAGGCAAATGACAGAAACTAATGCAAGAAATTCGAGATCAGTCGGGTTGTTTCGGCCGGCAGCAAATTCGAATGACCAAGCACAGCGGCGTGACGGCGTTTCGATCATTTTGATTTTTGTTTTTTGGTCGGGGCACCCGCTTGCGGGTTGCGGATTTCGGATTTGAGATTTCGGATTTCTCCCTGTTCCCCGACCTGCTGCGTGGAGGTAAGTTCATGCGTCCCTGGAAACTTGCGGAAGTCAATTACGGCATGGTCAAAGAGCTATGCTACGAGGTAGCGGTGCTTCCCCTAGGCGCCACCGAGCCGCACAACCTGCACTTGCCCTACGGGACCGACATTTTCGAGGCGGACCTGGTGGGCGAGAAGATTTGCGAGGCTGCCTGGAACCGCGGGGCGAAGGTCGTGTTGCTGCCGACGATCCCCTACGGCACGCAGACCAACCAGATGCAGTTCCCCTTGGCGATGAACCTCAACCCGGCCACGCTCTCGATCGTGCTCAGCGACCTGGTCGAGTCGCTCTCGCGGCACGGCATTCGGAAGATCGTGCTCTTGAACAGCCATGGCGGCAACGAATTGAAGCCGGTGTTGCGGGAACTCTATGACCAGACGCCGGCCAAGCTATTCTTGTGCAACTGGTACGCGGCCTTCAAAGACGTTTACAGCAGCATTTTCTCCGCGGCCGACGACCATGCCGGCGAGATGGAAACCTCGCTCATGTTGGCCTATTATCCGGAGCTGGTTGCGCGGAACGCCGACGGCACCCTGACGGCTGACGAAGGCCGGCCTGCTCCCTCGCGATTCGACGCCGTCAATCGCGGCTGGGTATCGATCACCCGGCCCTGGCATCTCTTGACCACCAACGCCGGCTGCGGCAATCCACATGCTGCGACGGCCGACAAGGGTCTGCGCCTGATGGACGTGTTGGTCGAGCGGCTCGGCGGTTTCCTGGCCGAGTTGGCGGCCTCACCGCTGGACGAGCGGTTTCCCTATTAGGCTCCTACTTTTCCGCAGATCGCGCGAATGAACTCCGGCGACGTACCGCAGCATCCGCCGATAAACCGGGCGCCGGCGACAATGAGTTGCGGGATGTATGCGGCAAACTCCTCCGCAGTCTGCGCATAATGGGTCTTGCCATCGCGCATCTCCGGGAGCCCGGCATTGGCCTTCACCCATACGGCCCGACCGCTGGCGGCGTGGAGGCGGCGACAGATTTCCACAAAACCGGCCACCCCCTGCCCGCAATTCGAACCGACGACGTCCGCGCCGGCCGCGAGCAACTGTTCGGCGGCCTGCTCGGGCGTGGTGCCCATCATGGTGCGGTCGAGCCCGGCCCCGGAATCGAACGTCATGCAGGCCACGACCGGCAAACCCGTCTCCTTGGCCGCGGCCACGGCCAGGCGTGCCTCGGCCGGATCGGTCATGGTCTCGACGACGATGCCGTCGGCCCCCGCGCCGGCCATGGCCCGGGCCTGTTCCGAGAAAGCAGCCCGCAGGTCGTCTTCGCTGGCCTCGCCCATCATGAGCATCAGGCCGCTGGGACCCATCGAGGCGAAGACTTTCGCCCCGGCGCCGGCGGCGCGGCGGGAAATCTCCACACCCGCAACGTTGATCGCCGCGACGCGATCCGGCAAGTTTTGCCGGGCCAGGATGAAGCGGTTCGCCCCGAAGGTGTTGGTCAGGATGATCTGGCTGCCGGCCTCGACGTAGGCCCGGGCGACCGATTCAACCGCCTCCGGGTTGCTGAGGTTCCAGGCATCGGGACAGGCCCCGACCGGCAACCCTCGCGACTGGAGTTGAGTGCCCCACGCGCCGTCGGTGACGACGGGGCCGGAGGCGATAAGTTTTTCAAGGGTGGCGTGCATAAACAAGCCCTTTGCGGCCGATGTTTGTGGATTGTTCAACCGTTAAGATAACAGAAAACAAAACCATGAGTACCCCCAAACGTAGTGACGCGGCGTATTTCTTGACTATGATGATGAACGACAATTGCCCGATGGTTGACGTAAAGGTCTGTCGTGAGGGGAAACCGCGCGGGGCGAGCAGCCTCGGGCGTATCTCGGTAACGCCGCAGAAGGAAGTCCAAGACGTGGGCCTCAGTGGCATGATGGTCGCCGGCCCGATACGGGAGCTGAGCGAGTTGCTCCCGCCGAGCTTTCCAATCATCGTACAGCGTGCGAGGATTCGGCATGGCGACGAGTCCAAAGTTCCATTAGATCCCTCGACATGTGTCTCCAGCATTAGCAGTCAGTCAACGGGCTCATACGGGACCAACCGCTGCAAGCGTTCCGGCATTTCCTGAACTTTCGGGCAATTGACTGCGCCATAACTTGTGTGGAGCGGCTGTCCCGAGTCCCAATAGTGCAGGAAGAAGGCAACACGAAAACTGGATTCATCGGGGAGGCTTCCCCATCGCTCGACGAGCAGGGATTCCCCGTCCGGCGCAAGGTATGCTTCCGCCCAAGCCGCTTGCCAGTCATCCTTCAAAAGGCCTTCGCGTGGCTGCGTAAAGTCACTTACACTGAATCGCGAGTCTCGGTTTGTTACCAGGGCCTCAACCAGAACGACTGAAGATAGCTGATCTCTGCATTGGCGCACAGCCGCAATTCGGTCTTCCTCGGGGATATCGTAGCCGTACAGAATAGTGAACTGTTCCTCAAACAGTTCGTCACTTACGGGCAGGCGGTAAACCCCCAGAGCCTCGACGGTAGGTTCAGTCATATCTTCCTGCAACCAAAAGTGTTGTAGTGGGCACCAGAAACTTCACCGGTTGCCGTAGTATATCGGCACACCAGTGCTCACGGCAATCGTGCCGTCAAGTCCACCGCATGAAATCTGGATTCGTCCAATGGGCTAGTATCCGAACGCAATCCGCAGACAAAAAATGTTGGCAGGAATATAACCGCCGGATCGGACCATGAAAACCACCCCTGCTTTTTGGTCAAATAGCGGTTACAAAACGCAAATTCTGAAAATAAAACCTGCCACTCCCTCCCCTTGTCTCCGGCCGGTTGCCCGACTATTATCGTAACTTCCTCACTTTCTTGGAGTTCGCAATGCGTCACGTGCTTTCCGCACTGGTTCAGAACGTGCCGGGCGTGCTTTCGCACATTTCCGGCATGTTGGCCTCGCGCGGCTATAATATCGATAGCCTGGCCGTGGGGGCCACGGAAGACCCCCAACTCTCCCGGATGACCTTCGTCGTCGTCGGCGATGACAGCGTGCTGGAGCAGGTCCGGAAACAGTTGGAAAAAATCGTGACCGTCGTCCGCGTCGACGACATCGGTTCCGCAGACCACGTCGAACGCGACCTGATGCTGATCAAGGTCTCGGCCCCGCCGGGCCGCCGGGCGGAAATCTCCCAACTAACCGAGATCTTCCGCGGCCGGATCGTCGACGTGGCCCCGGAAACCATGATCATCGAGATCGCCGGACAGGAAGGCAAAGTCGAGGCATTCATCGAAATGATGCGGCCCTTGGGGATCATCGAGTTGGCCCGCACGGGGCGCATCGCGATGGTCCGCGGCAAGGGAGACGGACAACCCAGCTTGCTCACCGATAGCCCCTAGGCCCTGGGGAGCGTGCAACAATAAAGTGTTTGTAGAACCGCCAACTATACACGCCACCACCGACGCGGGGTCGGTGGGGGCGGTTTCAAAACCAGGAGCACATATATCATGCCGGCGAAGATCTATTACGACAAAGACGCGGACCTTGCCCTGCTGAAAGGCAAGACGATTGCCATTCTCGGCTACGGCTCGCAGGGGCATGCCCACGCCCAGAACCTGCGCGACAGCGGCTGCACAGTGATCGTGGCCGAGTTGCCGGGCACGCCCAACGGCGATCTGGCCGTCAAGGACGGTTTCACGCCGATTACGATCACGGAAGCCACGAAAAAGGCCGATGTGATTACGATCCTCCTGCCCGACGAGCTGCAAGGCGACATCTTCCGCAGCCAGATCCGCGAGCACCTCGGGGCACCCTCTGGGTCCGGCAAGGTGATCGTCTGCTCGCACGGCTTCAACGTCCATTACGGCCAGTTCGACGTGCCCAAGGGCGTTTCGCTCGTTCTGGTGGCGCCCAAGGGGCCCGGCCACCTCTTGCGGGCGGAATTCGTCCGCGGGGCCGGCGTGCCCTGCCTGATCGCCGTGGGCGAGGGCTCGGCCAAGGAGGCCTTCAACATCGGCATGGCGTATGCCAAAGGCATCGGCGGCACGCGGGCCGGCGTGATCGAGACGACGTTCGCCGAAGAGACCGAGACCGACCTGTTCGGCGAGCAGGCCGTGCTTTGCGGCGGCGTGAGCGAACTGATGAAGGCCGGCTTCGAGACGCTCGTCGAGGCCGGTTACCAGCCCGAAATGGCCTACTTCGAGTGCATCCACGAGATGAAATTGATCGTCGACCTGATCTATCAGGGCGGTTTGAACTACATGCGCTACAGCATTTCCAACACGGCCGAATATGGCGACTACACCCGCGGCCCGCGGATCATCACTGCGGAAACCCGGGCCGAGATGAAGCGCATCCTGGCCGAGATCCAGAACGGCAGTTTTGCCCGCGAGTGGCTGCTGGAGAACCGCGTCAACGCCCCGTGCTTCAAGGCCATGCGGCGGCGCGAGCGGAACCACCTCGTGGAGCAGGTCGGCCGCGGGCTGCGCCGCCTGATGTCCTGGATCAACGCCAAGGAGGTTTGATAACAGATGGCCGCGACGCAGACCAGCCCGCAGCAACAGCAGGAAACCCGCCAAACCTTCGAAGCCCTCGAGCCGGGCGATCGAATCGAGGCGATGCGCGTGGTCACAATCGGCCCGCAGACATGGACGAGCAAGAGCGTCGGCACGGTCGTCCGTACGGAGCGGGGGCGGCATGGCCTGCACTTCCGGCGAAACTTCGATGACAAAGTGTTCAGTGATTTTATCCTGCTGCGGCGCGACGACGGCGAACTGACTACGGTTGCCCTCGACGAATTCACGACCCTGCGGCGATTGTGAGACGCGTCTGGCCTTGACGCGCGGCAGGCCCGTACAATTCCAAGCATGACCCCACCGCTTCTTTCCTTGTTCCAAACGCACCCACGCAGCTTCGAAGACAACCGTTTCGTATATGCCGTGGTCAGCCGGCGTTCGGGCGGGGTGTCGATCGGCGTGAACCTCAACCCGGAGAAGTACTGCAACTTCGACTGCGTTTACTGCCAGGTGGACCGCACCGTCCGCGGCGGGCCGGTGCTGCGGAAAATCGATTTGCCGCAGTTGGCCAGCGAACTGGACGAAATGGTGGAATTGGCCGTCAGCGGCCGGCTGTTCGAGGGCACGCGGTTCTCGACGACGCCGGCCGAGTTTCGCCGGCTCAACGATATTGCGATGAGCGGCGACGGCGAGCCGACCGCCTCGCCGGTCTTTGACGAAGTGGTGCAACTCTGCGCCGATATTCGCCGCCGCCGTGGGCTCGACCAGGTGAAGATCGTGCTGATAACCAATGCCACGCTGTTCCAGCGCCCGCGGGTCTGCAAGGCGTTGGAAGTCTTGGACGCCAATAACGGCGAAATCTGGGGCAAGCTCGACGCCGGCACGGAGGAGTATTACCAGGCGATCGACCGCTCGAAGGTCAAGCTGGCCGAGGTGCTGGAGAACCTCGTGGTTGCGGCCCGCAAACGGCCCATCGTGATTCAATCGCTGTTCATGCGGCTTCGCGATCAGCCGCCACCGCTGGCCGAGCAAGTGGCCTATTGCGATCGGCTTCGCGAAATCGTCGCCGGTGGCGGGCAGATCAAGCTGGTGCAGATTCACACGATCGCCCGGCGGCCGGCCGAGAGTTTTGCCTCGCCGCTGGAAAATGCCGAAGTGGATGCCTTGGCGGCGTTGGTCAGGGAACGGACCGGGCTGGCGGTGGCGGCGTACTACGGCTGCGGGTAGTGTCGGGCCGAAGACCCAGCAATTCACCCAGCGAAGGGCGGAGCCCTGGAAAAAGGGATCCCCTGCAAGACACCCCTCTCGGCCCAACGGGCCAACGATTCATCTGGAACGGGGAACGGCTGGCCCGTTGGGCCGAAAGAGAAATTGTGGGGACGGTTCTCTACCAGGGCTGCGCCCTTCGCTGGATGAACCGACGCCCCTTCGGGGCACGCAAACCGAAACGCTCAGACCGCGCCTCCTGTGCCGAAAATCGCCTCCTGCCCCCCGGTTGCCGGACCTTTTCCGCACCACTAGAATAAAGGGTTCGTAACTCGTCCCTTCGCCACCATTCAAGGCCTTTCATGAGCGATCCCTACTTCCAAAAACTTTTCGCCGACCGCATCGGCGGCGCCAACTACGGCAAAGGCACCGAGATCTACAAGTTCGAGAAGATCAAGCGGGCGAAGCGGAAGGCCCTGGCCGAGCACCCGGAGCGGAAGCTGGTCGATTTCGGCATCGGCGAAAACGACGAAATGGCGGCCGCCAACGTTCGCCGCGTGATGGCCGCCGAGATCGATAAGCCGGAGAACCGCGGTTATGCCGATAACGGCATCGCCGCATTCAAGGAGGCCGTTGCCCGCTTCATGCAACGCGAGTTCCAAGTGGCGCTCGATCCCGTCCGCGAGATCAATCACTGCATCGGCACGAAAACGGCGCTGGCCATGCTGCCCGCCGCCTTCATCAATCCGGGCGACGTGACGCTCATGACCGTGCCCGGCTATCCGGTTGCCGGCACGCACACCAAGTATTATGGCGGCGACGTATATCGCTTGCCGCTATGCGCAGAACGACTTCCTGCCCGACCTGGATTCGGTCCCGGCCGACGTCCGCCGCCGCGCCAAGCTGCTGGTGATCAATTATCCCAACAGCCCGACGGGCAAGGTCGCCACGCGGGAGTTTTTTGCCCGCGTCGTCGATTTTGCCGTCAAGCACGAGATCGTCGTCATCCAGGACGCGGCCCACGTCATGCTCAGCTATGGCGATCGGCCGCTGAGCTTTCTGGAAGTGCCGGGGGCCCGCGACGTGGGCGTCGAGATCCACTCGCTCTCCAAGGGTTGGAACATGATCGGCTGGCGGATGGGCTGGGTCTGCGGCCACGAGCGGATCGTGCGGGCACTGGCCGACGTGAAAGACAACTCCGATTCCGGCCAGTTCATCGCGATCCAAAAGGCGGCGGCGGCGGCCTTGGACGACCCTTCCATTCCGCGCAATGCCCGCGAGAAATATGGCCGTCGCTTGCGCAAACTGGTGGCGGCGCTCCGCAATTGCGGCTTCGACTGCCGGGTGCCCGGGGGGACATATTTCCTCTATACGGCCAGTCCCAAAGGCCTGGCGGGCGGTCTCCGCTTTGCGACGGCGGAAGCGGCATCCCAGTTCCTGATCACCGAGCACTCGATCTGCACGGTGCCCTGGGACGACGCCGGCAGCTTCCTGCGGTTTTCGGTAACCTATGAAGCGGCCGACGAAGCAGCCGAAGATGCCTTGATGGCTGAAACCCAACGGCGGTTGAAGTCGCTGAATTTGGAATTTCAGGATGTAGTACAATAGGGTATAGGCAAAAGCTCGTCTCTTGGGAAAACGCATACATGGAACCGACCCGACCGAAGCCGCGGCCCGCCCGTCCCCCGAAATCGCCGGACGACCGTAAAGTTCCGGTAAACAGCAACTTCAGCCTGCTGATTATCGCGGTCGTGGTATGCATTGCGATTGTTGCGTTTGTCTTTACCAGCAGTTCCCCGCTAATCATCAAGTTCGGCCACCTGGAGCAGCTCATCGAGAAGGGGGCGCCGTCGCAGAACCCGCAAGCCCATATCAACGTCAACGAATCGCACAATGGCCGCGAATTGACGGTTCGCTACTCGAACCTGAGCGACCTCCAGGTGGGACCGAACGAAATCAGCGGAAAAGTCACGCGGGAAGTCCTCGCCCCGGAGGACTTGCGCGCGGCAGCCAAGAAGGACGTGCCGTTTGCCTGCTCGCGCTACGGATTGGATCAAGACAACGGCCAGTTGCTCAGCAGCCTCAGGGCCCACGGTTTCAACGACTTCCAGGCCGGATCGACGCCCAGTCCTTGGAAATTCAATCTCATTTTCATCGGGCTCATCATCGGCGTTTTGGCCATTGCCATCCTGCTCCTCCGCAAGCTGGGCGGGACGAGTTCGGCGATGGCCTTCGGCCGCAGTCGCGGGAAGTTGTTGGCCCAGGAAGACATCGGGGTCACGTTCGACGAAGTGGCCGGCATCGATGAAGCGGTGGAAGAACTCCGCGAAGTCGTCGACTTCCTCAAGCAACCCGAGAAATACCAGGTCCTCGGCGGCCGCATTCCCAAGGGGGTGCTCCTGGTCGGGCCGCCGGGCACGGGCAAGACGCTGCTGGGCAAGGCCGTTGCCGGCGAGGCGGACGTGCCCTTCTTCAGTCTCTCGGGATCCGACTTCGTGGAAATGTTCGTGGGCGTCGGCGCGCGCGGGTTCGCGACATGTTCCAACAGGCCGTGGCCAAGGCCCCCTGCATCGTCTTCATCGACGAGCTCGACGCCCTGGGCAAGACCCGCGGCACGAGCGTGGTCGGAGGTCACGACGAACGCGAGCAGACCTTGAACGCGCTGCTGGTAGAAATGGACGGCGTGAATTCCAACAGCGGCGTGATCGTGATGGCCGCCACCAATCGCCCGGAAACCCTCGACCCGGCCCTGCTCCGCCCGGGACGTTTCGATCGCCACGTGTTGGTCGACCGGCCGGACGTTCGCGGCCGCGAGGAAATCCTCGACGTCCACATTCAGAAGATCCGCGTCGACAGCTCGGTCGATTTGCGGGAAGTCGCCCGGATCACCTCCGGCTTCGTCGGCGCCGATCTGGCCAACTTGGTCAACGAGGCGGCGCTCTTGGCGGCCCGGGCCGGCAAGAAGGCGGTCACGCATGGACGAATTCACGCGAAGGCGTGGAGCGCGTCACGGCCGGCCTGGAGAAGCGGCAGCGGGTCATGCACGCCGACGAGAAGCAGCGCGTCGCCTATCACGAAAGCGCCCACGCCCTGGTTGCCGCCAGCCTGCCGAATACCGATCCGGTGCACAAGGTTTCCATCATTCCCCGCGGTCTGGCCGCCCTGGGCTACACGATGCAGCGGCCCGAAGGCGATCGCTACCTGCTCACTCAGCCCGAGTTGGAAAGCCGCATCCAGGTCTTCCTGGCGGGCACCCTGGCCGAAGAAATGATTTTCGGCGACATCTCCACGGGGGCCCAGAACGACCTGGAGCGGGCCACGGAAATCGCCCGCAGCATGGTCATGGACTACGGCATGAGCCGCTTGGGCCGAGCCAGCTATCGCGAGAGCCGGCGTTCGATATTCCTGGCGGCCCAGAACGACTTGGCCGGCGACCGCACGCACAGCGAGCAGACGGCCCGCGAGATCGACGAGGAGATCAAACACATCCTGGCGGACGCCCAGGGCAAGGCCCGCCATATCCTTGAGACCCGCCGCCCGGCGTTGGAGGCCTTGGCCGAGCGGCTGATCGTTCTGGAGACGATCGACAATTCGGAATTGAAGGCGATCCTGGAGAAGAGTTCGCCCAGCCCGATGATTGTGCCCGGCACTTCCGACACGGCAAAACTCCGTCCTCAGCCCGAGGCGGTCGCGCCGAGCGACCTGAAGGCCGAAGGTGCCGGCTAGGCGCAAGCGAGTACATCCATGAGCGAGATCCTGAAGAAGCTGGAAGGCGGCGACAGGCGTTCTATCGGAAGAGCAAACGAAGTGGTTGACGACGTGCTGGGCGACCCCGCGCTATTCGTTGCGCTTTTCCAGGGGATGACCGGCGACGATCCTCTGATCAGGATGCGGGCTGCCGATGCGGTTGAAAAGGTCACGGCTCAGCGTCCGGATTACCTTCAGCCTTTCAAAACCAAGCTGCTTCGAGAGGTTGCGAACAGCCGGCAGCAAGAGGTCCGCTGGCATGTGGCGCAAATGCTCCCCCGCCTTGCGCTCAGCAGGCTGGAACGTGAACTGGCGGTCCAGACGCTGCTGGACTACCTGGGTGACGGGAGCAGCATTGTCAAGACGTTCGCCATGCAAGCACTCGCTGATCTTGCCGAGAGGGAGGTTTCGCTTCGAGATCGGGTAATCGAGGTGATGGAGAAGAGCACGAGAGAGGGTACTCCTGCCATGAAGAGTCGAGGGCAAAAACTGTTGCGGAGATTGAAGGGCGCGGAGGCGAAGAGTTCCTAATGGTGGGACTCGTTGCACGATGCTGTTTGGGGCGCCTGCGGAAATCACAGAAGGTCATTTACAACCGGATCGCCCGAGGGTGTATCCCAACGGAGTTGAAAAATGAGCGTTGCCGCGTGGAAAGACTACAGCCTGGTTGGGACCGAAAGCATCCGCGCGGTCGAAAAGGGACTGGCCGGGGCCGCGTGGTACATGTCTCCGGTGCCCAAGGAGAAGATGCGCGAGTTGCTCGCGCGCCGCGACGGACCGGCCGTGCGCGACACGCTGTTGTGGTTTGCGCTGCTGATCTGCTTCGGAATTGCCGGTTTCGTGCTGTGGGGATCGTGGTGGGCCGTGCTTCCCTTCCTGGCCTACGGCGCGATCTACGGATCGACCTCCGATTCGCGCTGGCACGAATCGGGGCACGGTACGGCTTTCAAGACCGACTGGCTGAACAACGCCCTGTACGAAGTGGCCTCGTTCATGATAATGCGCGAGTCGACCCCCTGGCGCTGGAGCCATACGCGGCACCATAGCGACACGATCATCGTGGGCCGCGATCGGGAAATCGCCGTTCCGCGGCCGCCGCAACTGCGGGTGTTGCTGCTGAATTTCGTCGGTCTGGGGAACCTGTTGTTCTACTTCCGCAGCGTGCTCCGCCACGTTGCCGGCCGGATCAGCGCCGAGGAGCTGACCTACATTCCTGAAGAGCAGTTCGCCATGGTGTTCTGGAAGGCGCGGATCTACGCCCTGATCTATGCCGCGGTCATTGGCCTGGCGTGCTACACCCACAGCATCCTGCCCCTGATGTACGTCGGCCTGCCGAACCTGTACGGCGCCTGGCTGGTGGTCCTCTACGGCTATACCCAGCACGCCGGCCTGGCGGAGGACGTGCTGGACCACCGCCTCAATTGCCGCACCGTGTACATGAATCGGGTGAACCGCTACCTGTACTGGAACATGAACTATCACCTGGAGCACCACATGTTTCCGCTGGTGCCCTACTATAACCTGCCCGCCTTGCACGCGATTATCAAGGAGGATTGCCCGCCGCCCTACGGCAGTATTCTCGATGCCTACCGCGAGATCATTCCGGCCGTGTTGCGGCAAAGGAAGGATCCCACCTACTACGTGTGCCGCAAACTGCCGAGTGCGACGGCGCCGGCCGCGCCTGCGCCGCCGGAAAGCGCCCGGCCGATCGTCACCGTCAACGGGCCGGTAGTCGAGGGATGGATCGAAGTCGCCGCAGCCGAGACGATCGAAAAGGGAAGCGTGTCGCGCTTCGACCACGACGGCCGGACCTTTGCCATCTACCGTACGGCCGACGGCACGTTCTATGCCAGCGACGGGAAATGTACGCACGGCCACACGCACCTGGCCGGCGGGCTGGTGATCGGCAACCAGATCGAGTGTCCCAAGCACAACGGCCGCTTCGACGTTCGCGATGGTTCGCCGCAACGGCTGCCCGCCCGCGTCGCGCTGCGGACGTACGCCGTGAAGGTTGAAGGCGGGCGGCTGTTCTTGAACCTGGCCGCGCGGGGCAGCACGGCGGCTACGCCGGAAACGGCATATGGGACGGTCGAATAATAACTTCCTGACCCGGGTGGCATGCCACCCTGGGTTTGACAAGTCGCATCCCATGGGTCAAGATATACTGTTCACGTCTTGGATTGACACGATCCATACTTACCCGAAGCATGAGCGAGGCAACGAGTTGGCGTCCTCGCTCACGCTTCACGCTTAGTGCCAGTACCGCTCTGCCGGCTTTTAGCCCTCCCGCCTTTCCACCCCACCAAGGAAACAACATGTCGTCTCGATCGATTTCCCTTTTTGTTGTAATCGCCCTGGTATCGCTGGTACCGCCCGCCGCGCGCGCTGCGAAAACCTTCGTCTGGCTGGAGAGCGAAACGCCGACGCGGGCCAACGTCGAGTTCAAGACCGATAGTTGGGCCGGCGACCAGCGGCTTTCCAGCCAGAAATGGCTTGCAAGTATCGGCCTCGGCCAAGGAGATCGCCCGCAAATGGCCCAAGCAGGGCGGCGCTCTTGGAATACGACTTCACGATCGATCAACCCGGGGGTTACGAGGCGTGGGACCGCATCGGCTTTGAGTCCGCCCGCTCGCCGTTCGCGTGGCGAATCGACGGGGAGGCGTGGCGGACGATCACGCCGGAGATGCTCACTTGCGACCTCGTGGAACTCGGCTTCTGGTGCGAAGTGGCCTGGATCAAGCTGGGCGACGCAGAACTTTCGGCCGGCAAGCATACCCTGCAGATCCGCCCACTGCCCACGATGAAGGAAGAGAAGCAGAAACAGCGCGGGCCGGACGGCAAAGAAGTCGAGGTCATCGTGAAGAGACCCGAGAAGATCCAGTATGCCTCAGACTGCCTCTGCCTCCATCGCGGACCATTCAAGCCCAACGGCTGCTTCAAGCCGGGCAAGGACTGGCAGAGCGATGTCGATCGCCAGGCCGCCAAGACCGTATTCGACCTCTCCCCTCGCCCTTTGGGAGGGGGCGGGCACCATGTACCCGTGGTCGGGATGAGGGTCGAGACGTCGCTTGCCGGCCTCTGGCAGGTCTGCCGCTACGATGAACAAGAGGTGGCGGATCGCACCGGACCGACCAAGACGCTGCCCGACGCAGCCGCGGCCTATTGGATGTCGATCGACGTGCCGGGCAACAAATTCGAGGTCAAGCCCGAGTTGCGCTTCTGCCATCGTTTCGTCTATCGCACGCGCGTGAACGTGCCGGAGGGGCTGGCCGGCCGCTCGTTCATCTTGCAGTTTCCCTCGCTGAGCCTGATCGCCAGCGTCCACGTGAACGGCCAGTTCTGCGGCTGGACCAAGGCGCCCTTTGCGCAGTGGGACTGCGACGTGTCCCGCGCAGTCCGGCCCGGGCAAGTCAATGAGATCTGTGTCGTCGTCAAGGATTCGTACTACGCCTTCAGCGAGAAGAAGTCCGGCAAGAGTTGCCGCCTGTCCTTCAACACGCCCGTGGCCTGGATGGGCACGCAGAACTGGATCAACCAGAATTTCGATTTCCCCATTGGCTCGGATTATGCGGGGAAATCGGGCATTCTGGCGGCGCCCGTCTCGTCGTGGCCGGGGGAGTGTATGCCTCCGACGTCTTCGTGAAGCCTTCCGTCCGCAAGAAGCAATTAGGCATCGAGGTCACGCTGGTGAACACCTCGACCCGCGACCGCACGGTGCAGATCTATAACGAGGTGCGTCCAGCCGCGGCTGTACGTCAAGCTTTCCAGCCTGACACTCCCGGACAAAGTCAGGCTGGAAAGCCTGACGTACTTTCGCTTCCACCGCGGCTGGTCACGGTCCCGGCTGGCGGCGAACGGCTGATCGAACGAGTCGAGCCTTGGGAGAACCCGCGGCTGTGGTGGCCCGATGATCCGGCCCTGTACCGACTGGCAACCGTGATCACGGTCGATGGCCGCCCGATCGACGTCCGGCGCACGACCTTCGGCTTCCGCGAGTGGGAGTGGAGCGGCCGGCAATTCAAGCTCAACGGCGTGCCTTGGCAGCTCTGGGCCGATTGCACGCTGGGCGACGGCGGAAAGGGCCCCGAGGCGACAATCGCCCAGTGGCGTGCCAACGGCCAGAACACGTGGCGCTTCTGGGGCCAGCAGTTCGGCGGCCTCGACAAGCAGAAAGCCCTGGACCTGATGGACGCCCGCGGGATCATCGTCCGCCGCAGCGGCATCTTCGACGGCGAGGGGGCCAACTATCTGCATCAGTTGGCCAACGGCACGGAACTGTTCGACAACTGGATCGAGCAGTTGAAGGCCTGGGTCAAGGAGGAGCGCAACCACCCCTCGATCCTCATCTGGTCGATCGAAAACGAGATCACGTTCATCAACTCCCGCAACCTCGGGCTGCACAAGACCGTGGAGCCCCAGATCGCCCGGGCGGCCCGCGCGGTGATGGCGCTCGATCCCACACGGCCGGCAATGGTCGATGGCGGCAATTGCCTCGTGGACGAGTCGCTGCCGGTCAACGGCGTGCATTACCAGGAGAGCTTCTGGCGCGATTATCCCGACGAGGCCTACACCCTGGCCAAGGCGTACATCGCCCATGAGAAACCGGCCATTGCCTGGGGAAAGGTGCTCTGGCGGCTCGTGCCCGACCGGCCGATCTTCATGGGCGAATCGTACTACGTCCGCGGCAACAATCCGGCCGCCTTCAGCCAGTTCGCCGGCGAAGGCTGCTTTGCCGGCTGGGGGCCCGCCACGCAGCAGGGGGCCGGCTTGTTGGCCAAGATGCTGGCCGAAGGCTACCGCTGGCACGGCGTTGCCGCCCAGCACTTCTGGCTCGGCTCCGACGACGCCACGCTGCACTACAACTCGTGGAAGCCCGTTTGCGTGCTCTGCCGCCAGTGGAACTGGACCTTCGGCGGCGGCAGCTTCGGTCGCGCGGATCCTCAAGGTCTGCAACGACACGCATTCGAGCGACCCGATCGAGATGGCTTGGGAACTGCGATTGGAAGACAAGCCGGTGGCCGGCGAAAAGAAGACCTTCCAGCTTGGCCCGGGACAACACGAAGAAATCCAGATTTCCTGTCCGGTGCCGCCGGTCGCGAAGCGGACTGCCGGGCAGTTCATCCTCACGTGCAACCGTGGCGGCAAGGAGGTCTTCCGCGAAGTGAAGCCCGTGGCGGTCCTCGATCCGGCCGAGGGTCCGAAACCATCGCTCGCCGCCGGGCAACTGGTGGTCATCGATCCGCAGGGGGCGGCCAAGGCCCGGCTCCGCAGTCGGGGCATCGCCTTCACGGAAATCAAAGGTATCGCCGACGTGCCGGCCCAGTGCCGCGTGGTCTTGCTGGGCAACGACGCCCTCTCCGCCCGCGACGCCACCGACCCCCGCTGGCTGGCCCTGGCTGCCCGCGGCGCCCGGGTCCTGGTGCTGGAGCAGGAGCATCCGTTGCACTTCCAGGCCCTGCCCGCCGATCTCTGCGCCCACCGACTACATGGGCCGCGTGGCCTTCATGGAGAACCCCGAGCATCCGGCCTTCGCCGGCCTGGCGCAGGCCGATTTCTTCACCTGGTCGGGCGACCACGTGGTCTACCGCAACGTTTACAAGAAGGCCACGCGGGGCGCGGTCTCGCTGGCCCATTGCGACGAGCAACTCGGCTACTCGGCCATCGCCGAATGCCCGGTCAACGAGGGCCTGATGGTCCTCTGCCAGATGGTGGTCGGCGAAAAGCTGGCCACCGACCCGGTGGCCCAGCGACTGTTCGACAACCTGCTTGTCCTACTGCGAGCATTACACGCTGGTGCGGAAGGGCACGGCCGTGGTGATGGACCCCAAGGGCCCCGCCGCGAAACTCTTGGCCGATGCGGGCCTGAAGTTCGACGTTGCCGGCGACGTGCTCTCGGCCATGGCCGACGGCAAGCATCAGATCGTCGTCTTCGAGGCCACGGCCGTCCAATCTCAAGACACTTGCGGCTAACCGCCGACCGCGTCAAGGCGTTCACCGCCGAGGGCGGCTGGCTCATGGCCTGGGGACTGACGCCCGACGGCCTGGCCGATTTCAACCGGCTGGTCGGCGTGGAGCACCTGATCCGGCCCTTCGAGTTGGAGCGGGTCAACCTGCCGGCCGTCCGCGATCCGATTCTTTCCGGGCCTCACGGTCCGCGACGTGACCATGGAGTCGGGCGAGCAGATGTTTCCCTGGGCCGGCGACAAGTACCTCGTCGACGACGAATTCACCTACATCGTCGATCTGGACGACATCGCCCCCTTCTGCGAATTTCCGGGCGAGAAGGCGGGCGACCTGGCTGCCGCCAAGGCGGCCGGCCCCGGCTGGGCGCGAAACGTGGCCCACGGTTTCACTAGCGCCGACGGCTGGAAACTCATCCATTACATGGACACAAAGAATCCGACGATGACTTTGAAGCTGCCGCGCGAGGAGACGATCGACGCCTTGAGTATCGTCTTGAACGTCCACTACGCGGTGGCCACCAAGATCCACCTCTTGTTCGACGACGACACGGATCCCGTCGTGCTCGGTGAGCAAGCCCAATGCCGAGCGGCAGGAATTCTCGATCGCGCCGCGGAAGTGCCGCCGGCTGACCGATTCGTCTTGCCGAGTTCGACAAGGTCAGCCCGACGACGGGGATCGACAATCTGACGGTCCACGTGCGGCGTCCGGCCGACTGGCCGCAGCGAGTCCGTCCGCTGTTGAACATCGGCGGCCTGGTGAAATATCCGATGGGCACCGGGGGCGTGATCCTCAACCAGCTTCGTGCGAAGCCGAGCGAAGCTGTGCCGGTCAACGCCCAGAAGAAGCAGGCAATCGCGGCCACGCTGCTGCGCAACCTGCACGCCACGTTCGCCGGCGGCCGGATCTTGACCGCCACGAACCTGCAGTTCCATCCCTTGCCGTTGGAAGAGCAGTGCAACCAATATTTGACCAAGGACCGCGGCTGGTTTGAGGGCGGCCGGGACCTGGCCCATTTGCCGATCGGCAGGCAGGATTTCTGTGGCGTCTCGTACCTGATCCGTGATTTCCGCACCTCGCCGCTGCCCTCGTGCGTAATGTTGGCCGGTCCCGGTGCCCGCGGCCAGCTTCCTGCGGCCGTCAAGGGGCTCAAGGCCGGCTGCAAGGCCGACGTGTTGTTCTTCCTGCACGCCTTCAACCGCACCGGCGAGTGGCGCCGCGAGCGGCCGGAGCAGCCGGCGCCGGTGCTCTTCAAGTACGTGGTACATTACTCCGACGGGCAGACGGCCGACGTGCCGGTGTTCTACGGCGAGGGGGCCGATCATTGGATCGCACAAGAGCCGGCCGGCCTGAACTCCGCGGCGCTGGCCTGGGCGGCGCCTTTTCCCGGCGAGAAGTCGCACGATCAGGCGGTGTTGTACCAGTTTTCCTGGACCAACCCGCGGCCCCGGGTGACGATTGAGGGCATCGACATGCTCTATGGCCCGGAGGGCAGCTCGATACGGCACGCCGGCCTTGTTGGCCGTCACGGCGGCCGAGGAAGCGAAGTAAGGAGACGGTTGGTGGATCGTTACAGACTGCCACTCCACAATTCTGTACTTCCTGGACAATGTGGGATTTACCGCCGAGTAAGTATGTCTTCCCCCCGATTTGGTACCCTTTGACTCGCCCTGAATTTTGGCTATCATGGTGGTTGTGTGTTGCGGCGCGAACCAAGGTCGAGTAACTCTTGAAGGGGATCGCCATGGCCGACTATCGACGAGTGAAGATTTCCGAGGTCCCGGTAACCGTGGTGCGGTTTACCGATCCGTGCATTTCCAATCCCCGCGTGGGGGTGCCCTACGTTTCCCTGCGTGATCCCTGGGGCGAGATTCGCGAGGTGGGCGAGGAACTGCAGCGACTAGTCGAAGAAGGACGGACGCACCTGCTGCTGAACTTCTGCGACGTGGAATTCATGTCGACCTCAATGTTGGGCGAATTGCTGAAGCTGCGGGAAAAGGTGAGCGCTCGCAACGGGACCCTCACGCTGACCAATATCCGCCCCGAAATTTTCATGATGTTCACGATCCCGAAGCTGGGAAAGGTGTTCAATATCCGCAAGGACCAGGCTGACGCCCTGCCGTCGCTTTGAGCAGCGGCCGAGAGCCGGTCCGTGAGGGAAAGGCTATTCCATGCCGGCAACACTGCGACTCTTGTCAGGCCCCGAAGCGGGCCGCCTTTACGAGTTCGGCGAGACGGAAATCGTGATCGGCCGGGACAAGAAGAGCTGTTTCGTGGTGCTGGAAAAGCCCGAAATCAGCCGCAACCACGCCCGCGTCTACTTTCAGGGCGGCCGCTACTGGCTGAAGCGTACCGGCCGGAACCTGACGTTCCTTGAACGGCACGGATCTCGCGAAAAGCGCGTCCGCGGACCTGGCCGATGGGGACCGCATCGGGATCTGCGACCTGATGCTGGAGTTTCGTTGCGATTTGCCCGTGGCCGATGAAGAAGAGGTCGACGGCTCGTCGAGCATTTCCTGCAGCATGGATGCGCGGCCCGGCGTCGAGACGCTGACGCAGATCAACGCTGCCGACAAGTTGCGCGTGATGCTGCGGATCTTGGAAGCCCTGGGCCGGACCCTCGACAGGCCGGAGCTGCTGACGAACGTGATCGACGGCTTGCTCGACATCTTCCCGCAGGCCGGCCACGCCTTCGTCCTCTTGGCCGACGGCGAGCGACTCGTGACGCAGGTGGACCGCGATCGGCACGACCCGGAACGCCGGGGCAAGTACAGCACGACGATCGTCCGCGAAGCGATGAAGACCCGTCGCGCAATCCTCAGCAACGATCTATCGCTGGAAAAGCCGGTGCCGCTGACCGAGAGCATCGTGTCGTCCCACATGCGGTCCGTGGTCTGTGTGCCGCTGCTCTCCCAGGGACTCGATCCGCTGGGCGTCATCGAGTTGGATGCTTTCGATCGCGAGGCCTGTTTTGGCGCCGAGGATCTGGAGCTTCTGAACTGCGTGGCGCGGCAGGTGTCGCTCTCGATCGAGTATTCACAGCTCCATCGCCGCCTGGTGCAACAGGCGCGTCTGCAACAGGAGTTGGACCTCGCGCGGGTCATTCAACACGCCTTCTTGCCGCACGCGATGCCGCTGCTGACCGGCTATGGCTTCTGGGCGTATTACCAGGCGACGGGCACGGTCGGGGGCGACTACTACGACTTCGTGCGGCTGCCCGACGGCCGGCAGGTCGTTCTTTTGGGCGACGTGGCGGGCAAGGGCATCCCGGCCGCCCTGATGATGGCCCGCCTCTCCGCCATCTGTCGCAGCGCACTGCTCGGTAGCGCCCGCAACCTGCGTCTTGCCCTTGACTCGATGAACCGGGAGATCCGCGCGGTGGCCAGCGAAGGCGGCTTCGTGACCCTCGCCCTATGCGTGATCGATCCCATGCGACATAAAGTCACTGTGGCCAGCGCCGGCCACATGTCGCCGATCCTGCGTCGCAACGACGGCACGCTGGATGAACCGGCCGGCGACGCGGTACGCGGATTTCCGCTGGGGTTCGCCGATCAGCCGGAGTGCAAGACTACCATCCGCACGATCGGCCCGGGGGAGTGCGTAGCGCTGTTCAGCGACGGTATCACCGATGCCATGGACGCGCGGCAGCAGGCGTACTCGATCGAACGCCTCCGCGCGGGAATCGCCGGCATGACGACGACCGATCCGGCCGCCGTCGGCGAGGCTTTGCTGGCGGACGTCCAGAGTCATTCGGCCGGCCAGCCTCAAAGCGATGACATGGCGATGGTCGTCTTTGGCCGGCTGGCATCTTGAGGGTGGGAACGGCGAATACGCCAAGGCCCTTGAATGGCAGCAGAAGGCCATCGACCTCACCAAGAGCGACGAGATGAAGCTTCGCTACCTGGCCCGCGTGGAGCTCTTCAAGCAAGGAAAGCCGTTCCGCTTGGATCCGAAGACCGCGACGCAAGTTCCCGCCCCGAGCGTGGTCAAGGCCTCGAACTGAAGGACACGCTAGGAATGCGACCCTCTGTCGTCCAGTTGTGGATTGCCACTTGCTTTTCTTGTGCATTGTCGACACGTCCGACGCGATCACGTCGCCGGGCGCCGTGGCAACGCGGCCCGCCGCCGGCGTCCACGCCATCGACCTGTACTTTGCCGGTGCTTGAGGCTTGTCCCCAATCTGTGCGGGGCGGGACAAGCAAAGCGGCGTGCCGGGAGTCAGTTTCGCATCTTGCGATACGCCGTCGACAACCAATGGCGATCCAGAGTAATCGATACGATCGAGTACTTGGACAATTCGTCAAGTTTGTCTCCCGCCGGCATTTGCAACCCATCGGGGAACAGTTTCTCGGCGAAGAGATCGTTGAACTTGCGCGAGACGAATTTCATGGCGTCGCCCAGGTCTTCCCTTCCCTGGCAATGCAGGGAAAAACGATCCCGGTAAAGCACCGCTTCATTCTCTTCAACTTTCGGTCGATATCGCGCGCTGACCTGAAAGGGAACGGCGACGAGCTTTTTATCCAGCCTCATCTGGGTAAAGTTGAGCTGAAACTCGATCCCGTCAGGCGAGTATTTCGTGGATGCCGGCGACTGCCAATCCCAGCGGACCGACCATCGCTGCGGATCGGCCCCGATGAAGAACTCGGGTGAATTGGTACCCGTAATCTCCTTTTGCAGACGCGCGAAACTAACATCCGTCCACGTCGTCCCGCCCAATGCTCGACCCACGACGTGCGCGAGCACCGAGTCGTGCGCGGCTATGGAAAAATCCTCCCCTTCTCTCAAGGTCGCCTGCGTTAGCCCGGGGCTGGCGTTGAGTTCCTCGAAGGACGGCAGCGTCATGCCGATTCTTGCCTCGCCGCCCACGAGTGCCGATTCCCAGGCCGTTGGATAAAAACCCATCCGAACCATCAGGTCCGTATAAGGCCTGGCATTGGCGTTCAGCCCATCCACCTGTTCGTTGATTTCCTGGGACATCGCCTGTCGAAGCTTCCGCGCGATGATCTGTTCGCCTTCGTGATTGGCGAGATTCTGGCGTCGCTGCGCCCCGTTCCATACCATGCCCCGCCGGACTCCCGGACGACCGGCAATCCCTGTCAACGTGCTTTGCGAATTCACCGACGGCGAATAGATCTCGGAGCGAAAAGACTTTCCATCCCATGCGATGAAGGCCAAGCCGGATACTACCGAGGAAGAACTGCCGTAAATCGTAAAGGGGCCTTTGCTGCTCAGCGTATTCGGAGCAGAGACGGTTCCGTGCACCTCCAACCGCAATTGCAGTGCACCATGCCGTTGGCCGGCGGACGCCGTAGTTTCGGCCACCATCGTCGATTCGGCGGTGACGTCAGCGCCTTGAATCCTGTTCCGGCTGGTCTCGGTCCGGGTTCTTTTCTTGGAGAACGTTTTAAGCTGCTCGTCGATCGCTTCGCGGCGGAACTTGAAGATTACGTGCGAACTGTTGAAGCCTGCGCGAACCGCTTGCAAAAGTGCCGGGACTTGTCCACGCAGGGAGAGCCATCGCACCGCCGCGCTCATCTCCCCCGCGTCTACGTCCTCGCCCGCCAGGACTCGCTTGAGCACGGCGACGCAATCGATGAATCGTCGACCGGCAAGGCCCGTGTCTCGCCGCAGAGAAACGTGCCGCTCCAATGCTTGCCGGACACGGACAAAGGCCGGGTGTTCCAGCCCGCTGACATTGCGATAAAATTGCGACGTCGATATTCTCGAGCGTCGCGACGGAAACGGCCCTCCCCTCAAGCATGGGGGCCGCCCATTCGTCCCAGTGCAAATAACGTTTCCAGCCGAGCGGATCGGCGGCGGGTCCGCCCGTTAGCGATTCCAACTCTCTTAAAGACGCCGTCATGCTGCGGCTAGCCGCCGCTTCGGCACGCAGGGCAGCCTCTGCATCGAACGACTCGGCACAGGACAGATTCAAGAAGGAGAAGCAAAAAACAGCAAAGGCAACGATCTTCATTTCTTTATTTTGCCCCCACGGCCTTCTTAACGTGCAGGCGCGGATCATTGTCCTCGAGGACTTCATACAAGAACAGCGTATTGAACATTTCCTGGACCGTTTGTTGTCCCCACACCACGTCGACTTGGGGATCCGGGTTCCGGGGATTGTCGCGCGGTATTGTCCCAAGACGCCGTGGCCAGAATGGCTTGCGTTGGCCTGACGAGAATCGGTTCCTGGAAACGATAGAGTTTTTCCCAACCGAAATCCCAAACGGGGACGGAAAGAATTTCCTCGCCATGGTCCCGCATGCCTGCCGCGGAAGTCCTGCATGTCCCGTGGATTGACCGCACCGGCATTCACCAGTTCCAAGCGAAAGCTCTTGCCGCGGACGTGCATGTGCGGCTCCATGGCATGGATCAGGACCGCTTTGCCGTCGGTGTGACTGCCGAAATGATAAATGTCCTCGAGGGTATGGTTCTCGATATTGGCGGGAATCACCAGGTCCGCCCGCTTTCTGAAGGAATACCAGACCTCGAGTTCCAGGTCCGGCTTGGACTTTGCGAAGCGGATGGCCACCTCGGATTGATCCTGAACGCTCTTGCCGTTGGGCGTGTAATGCATCTCCAGCATCAAATTCGACCCTTGGGGCAGACGCATGGCCACCCGTTTTCCCGCCACGCGGGCGGCTTGGATGTAGTTCGAGTAGATGCGGGCGTTTTCGAACGTATTGCCGGGCGCATAGCTGCCAAGCTGCCGCGCATTTTCGATGGACAATCCATACAGCCGCAATTGATCGAGGGGGCTGACTTTTCCGGAAAGCGTCGTGCCGTGAAACTCGTGAATCTGAATGTGATGCACGACTTGCGGGGCCCCGGGCTGCGCCTCGATGGCTTCGATCCAGCGGTCGTCGTCAAATCCCCTGCCCCCGTTGATCTCGATGGGAACATAAACATAGTCGATAAATCCGCCGGCCGGGACCGTAATCGGCGCGGGCATCGTGAACACAAAGTCCGGTTTTCCAATGCCCCACTCATTGCGCTTCGGCCACGTCTTGGCCTCGGGCGCATTGGCTGGATTTCCCAGTTTCATCCCATTTCGGATCCAAGCGATGATGGTATCACTTTCTTCGCTGCGCAGCTCCTCGCTTCTGGCAAACCCGTGCGGAGACGATCCTGGCCAGGGCGGCATCCGTCGATCCACCACGACTTCCTCGATCATCCCGCTGTAATCGCAGATTTCCTTGTACGTCGTCAAAGGCATTGGCCCCACGGCTCCCTCATGGTGGCAAACTTCACAGCGGTTTTGGAAAATGGGGGCCGCATCCTTATAGAAGGTAACATGGGGATAGTCCCTCCTCAACGGCGAAATCATGCAGCCCACGGCGGGCAAGCGCGGCACGGCGACTTCCTTGCCCGCGAGAATCGCGTCCAGCGCATTTTTGACGAAGCGGCGCATCGGTCTTGGTTTTATCGAACCTTGAGTCAACTGGTCATCCAGCGGTCCCTGATACTTGACGTTCCACTTGGAATCGAAAACGATCGTCTCGGAGAGTCGCGAGAGATGATAGCGTTTGACGAATTCAAGTTTCGCATCGAAGAGCACGCGAAAGGGGATCAGACTGTGCAAGGCGTGGGCGGCCATCCGCTTTGCGCCCAAATCCGGTGTTACATAAACTCCCAGAAAACGCACGCGATCGCCCGGATACTTGGGGAAATCGAGGGGCCGTCCCTTCCTGCTCTTTCTTGAAACTGTCGTACTCGTTATAGAGTTCAACGAACGGACCCAAACTTAGCTTCACCACCGGACAATGCTCATCGAGCAGCATGACCACGATCGCTGCGGTGCGGGCATCCTTGAATTCCGTCAAATAATGAGCAGTGCCATAAATATCACGAAGCTCGGGAGGATCGTTCCCATCGTCGCCGAAGCTTGCGCTGGCAAGGCCCCAGGCAAGAAAGCCGACGAACAAGCCAATCGCCATTCGCATGCGGGTACTCCTCTTCGTGATGAAGCAATCAATGATGCGAGTTGATGCCCGACGTCCCTAATTCTGGCGTGGAGTCGATCAAAGTCAAGAAGTGCCGGTCGGTGCTAAGGTTCGGCCCTACTCGCCCTGGCTTTCAGGGGAATCTTGCTTCCCCTGACCGATCATTCCTCTTCGTCCCTGGGGACCACGGGCAACTCAACCGTGATACGGGCGCCTTTGCCCGCCGCGCTGCGGATGCTGCACTTTCCGTTCAGCAGTCTTGCGCGTTGTCTAATGCCTTCCAGCCCGAAATGACTTTTCGGAATGGCCTTGGGGTCGAACCCCACGCCCCAATCACGAATCTCGATACGAACACGATCCCCTCGTTGGAGGAGGCTGATCTGAACCTTTTCGCTCTTGCTGTGCTTGCAGGCATTGGTCAGGGCCTCCTGGGCAATCCGGTAGATGGCGTTTTCCAAGGTCGGGTCCAGTCGGTCAAAAGCAACTCGGGTATGCGAAGCGATCCTGAGCCCTGTGCAACGGATTTGCTCATGTACAAGGTGAGAAATGGCTTCCGCGACGCCTGCTTCGTCGAGGACCGGCGGCCTGACATCGGCGATCAGGCGGCGGGCCTCAAAATGACTCTGTTGAAGCATCGTCAGTCCCGCATGGAATGCGTTTGCCGCTTGCTTGGCCTGCGTGTCCTTCAAATGATCGTAGGCTTGGAACTGCATGAGTGCCCCGGCCAACTGCTGGGCAAGTCCATCGTGGATATCGTAGGCGATGAGCTGCCGTTCGTTATCGCTGGATCGAAGCATGTCCCTGAGATGGCGATGTTCCTTCGCCAAGGCCTCCTCGGCCCGCTTCCGTTCGCTGATGTCACTGATCACGACCCCCGTGCGAAAAGGATTCCCGTTCTCGTCCCGAATCAGGAATGTGCTTTGCTGAATCGGGATCGCATTCCCGTGGCGTTGCAAGACCTTGGTTTCGGTGTGCAAGTATTCTTCTCGCAGCAAAGCGGGAATCATTTCATCCCTTCGCCTTTGCAAGTAGTCCTCGGGATAATACGCGGATATGTTCTTGTCAATCACATCTTCGAGCTTCTCTTCGCCCAGTAGCCGACACAATATGGGGTTTGCATAAGCGATTGTGCCATCAAGATCCGCCATGCCGAAGCCCACTCCAGAAGCGTCAATGAACTTGCGGAAAATGTCGAGGTTCTCGTTCGCCTTCGCCAGTTCCGTAGTACGCTCCTTCACCCGTTGTTCCAATTCGTCGTGGGCCTTCTGCAACGCCTCTTCAGCCCGTTTTCGCTCGGTGATGTCTTCGATCATGCCGATCGTGCCTATTGGCCTGCCCGCTTCATCGTACATCAGCGAAACCGTCAATTGACAGTGCACGGTTCGGCCATCTTTGCGAAGATAGCGTTTCTCCAAGTGGCAATATGGCATTTCGCCATGCCAGAGGCGAGAAAAAAGCGGGGAATCCCTTTCCCAGTCATCGGGGTGGGAGATGCCCGCCAGACCAACGGCAATGATTTCGCCTTCCGAATAGCCAAGCATCTCGCAGATACCCCGGTTGGCATGCTGGATACTGCCATCCGTGCCCCCTAAGAGAATTCCAATCGGCCCTTCCTCAAAGACTTTGCGGAATCGCTCTTCGCTCTTCTGAAGTGCCTGCTCGGCGCGCTTCTGGTCATCGATGTCCATCGCACTGCCAAACCAGCCGAGGATCGTCCCGTTGGCATCCCGCTGCGGAATTGCTCGGGCCAGATACCAATGGTAGCTGTCGTCCGACGCCCGATGAAGCCGGTACTCCGCCTGATAGATATTTCCCCCGGGCACGTCTTCTCGCACCCTTTGGAGAGCCCATGCCACGTCATCGGGATGCAGGGCCTTCATCCATCCGTTGCCTTGGGCTTCTTCGGGGGTCTGCCCAGTGTACTCCTGCCAGCGGCGGTTGCAATCAATCTGCCTTCCTTCGGCATCACTACGCCAGACCGGATGAGGAATTGCCTCCGCCAACAAACGATATCGTTCTTCGCTTTCCCGCAACGCTTTCTCGGCCAGTTGCTGGTTGGCCAGGGATTCTTCCAAGACCGCAACCCGCCGCCGCGCTTCTGCCAGTTCTTCCAGCAGTTCTTGCTTGCTCTTGTCCTGATCCATCATCGCCGATCCGGTGCTTTCCTGGTGCCAGGCCCACAACGGCGGAGCCCGGTGCGACCATTGTAGCCGATCGGGGCGTTATTTTGGAGGGCTGCAAATGCCTTCGACTTGATAGAGCACCATCACTGCTCCCGCCGGGTCTTCGATAACGATGTACCGCTTCGAGTGGCGACAGACTACCTGGCCGCCCATCCGCTCGCAAGCGTCAATGCTCGCCTTCAAATGACCGAATCCATTGCTGCCTCCGATTCATTTTGGCTTTTCATTCGTCTGAGCAATGTCGATTTCAAAATCATTCAGGTCAATTTTGTATCCCTCCGCAGTCCAGCGTTTACAATCGTTTTCGATTCCTGTGCGAATTTTCGAACCGATGTTGTCGAACCACGCTTGTCCAAGAGGATTGTTCGCATAACGTCCCACGACTTTGAAACGAACCTTGCCATTGACCCACGCGCGGCCAATGCTGACAAAGTGCGTTGGAATACCGTTGTCACGGTAGGATGCCGTGAGGTTGACGAAAGCCCACTCCTCAAAACTCGGTTGGTAGATTTGCGTTGCTGTCGATTGAGGCAGATCGGCCCGAACTCCTGACCGCATCGCATGGACCACAACAATCAGGAGTGCGAATACTCCAAGTGACATCACGAAGAACCTGTTCCACTTCATCAAGTTTCTCCTTCTCAAGAGTTCAATCTTGAGCAAGAAGGGCTAATAACGCCGGTACTTCTTGAGGATCGTCACGTACAGATCATATTTCTTGTCGATCGTCGTGGGCGGCAGCTTCATCTCGAACTCCGCGTTATTGACGTCGATCCGCTTCGGGCTGAAGAGCTCGGCGTAAGGAATCTCCTTCTCTTTCTGCTCGTTCCGCTCACCCAAAATCTCTTTCAAGACCACCTTCTCGATGATCCATTCGCCGTCCAGATGCTCCTTGATCGTCAGCGGCACGGCGATCGGATCGCCCTTCTCGGTCTTGAAGTTCTGCAAGCGGTAGCGGTAGCGGGTCCGCAGGTTGCGGAACTGGGGCTTCGTAACGCCTTCCTTGCCGTCGATCGTGAACCGCGGGACGGTGATCTCGTCGAAGGCCGCCTTGGGACCGCCCTCGGGATCCATCGTGAAGCGTTCGACCTTCACGTCCTGGGCCACGCCCACATACAGGTCCAGCGGGGCGAACAGCGGCGTATACTGGGCCCAGTCCTCCCCCAAGAACGCCTGGCTGCGGACCGCGGCGCCCGCTTGCGGGTCACCGTCGCTCTTCGGCTCCTTGATGAACAACCGCATCTTGCCGTAGGGCAGCGGGAATCCGCCCATGAGATTTTCCTTGTCGTTGGTCAGGCGGTAATACATCCGCGTCTTTTCCTGGTCCACCGCGGCGTCGAAGACGTAACGCTTGGCAATGGGTACGTCGGCGAACTTGGCAGCCAGCATCCGCTTCCGCTCGCCGTCGTTGAAGTACCGCACCGTGGTTTTGCCCACGCCGGGCTGCACGATCGTCTCCCCGAAACTCTCGCCCGAGGTGTTCGTGACCGTCATGTAGACCTGCAGGAGCAGCTTCTTTTCGTCGTTCTCGACGACCCCTTGGTAGCTCGGCTCGGCAGCCATGTTGGCGATGAGGTACGAGATCCGCACCACGGCCGGGCCGGCCTGCCCGGCACTGACGGTCCAGTACAGGGCGTTCTCGTTGGGCGGATAGTTGGTGTTGAGCACATTCACCTCCCCGTCGGCACGGATGACGCGGAAGACGATCGAGTCCTTGTCGATATTGATGTTCGCCCAGGAGAAATCGACCTGGTTACGGCCGGCCTGGAGGTTCACGGTCCGCTCTTCCTCGACGAGCGTATAGCGGCCGTTCTGGATGTCGATCCGCACGCTCTCCCGTTCCGGCAACGTGGTGAGCTTGATGCGGGCTTGGGCGGGGATGGCCGCCAGCAGCAAAGTGCTGGCCAGCGCGACCGCAAGAGTGGTTCTCATGACTTTGATCCTTTCTGAAGTCTGGTGTTTGGGTAGGCAGGAACGGCAGTGTGGAAGGGGTCCATTACAGCGGTTCTCGCTTTCGCTCGATGTTGAGTTCCGGCCCCTGTTTGCGACGTTTATAAGTGACCTTGTAGTTCACAAGCTGCTTCTTGCCCGGCTGGAGATCGAGGAAATACTTCGCGTGGCCCTGGTCCACTCGCTCGACGCGGCCTGGAACCTGGTGCAAATCGACGTAGGCGCCTTCGGCATTGGAGTTCCAGTCCGCCGGCTGCGCGTCGGGACCCCACAACACGACGTTGGCCTCGAACCGCCGCTCCAACTCCACTTTGGCGTCGACCGGCTTGCCGGAGACCAGTTCCTCCTCGAAGTAGAACGTCTCGTCGTAATCGATCAAGTCGTAGTACTGGACGAATTTGTCATCCAGCCTGCGTTTGTACTGGCGGGCCACGACGTTGCTCGTCTGTTGGTCCTTGAGCCGGCGGTGGATCGTGATGTCCTTGTCGGGACCGACGTTGATCTCGACCCGGTCGCCGATAGGGACGTACTTCGTTTCCGTGCCGCCGACGTAAGCCAGGTCTTTGTTCGTGTATTCGGAGAAGAGCCGCACCATGCCGTTGGGCAAGGGCGACAAACCAAGATTCTCCATGGCGGAGAGTTTTTTCTCCTTGCCCTTTTCATCGAGCAACTTGACATTCTTGAAGCGATAGAACTTGGTGAACTGCCGACTGTCGCCATCGCGGTCGGTGAGCTTGTAAAGGCATTCTAGCGGCGCCTCGGCCACCTTGAGGGCTATCAGTCGCTTGGGTTCCTTGTCCTTGATGTCTTCGCGGCCTTCAATCGTAAAGAGGAAGTATTCCGAAAGGCCCTCTTTTACGACCTGTTTAGGTTGTTCCCTCTTTGCCTCGTCCTGCTTCTCGGCCTCTTCCATAGCATCCTTCACGGCCCTCTCGCGGTCGATCGCACCCAACGCCGCAACCATGGCCGGCTTGCCTTCCGGCAGCGGCCGCCCCGGCGGCGGCCTGCGCCAACTCGGCAATCTTCTCCACCAGGTTGATCTTGCCCACCACCAGCCGCGTCTGGGCGTTGTCGTAAAGCTCGCCGGAATTGTTGAACACCCGCACGTAGCCCGTCACGGCCAGTTTGGTTTCGTCTTCATTCGCGACGCCCACGTAATCGGCGGCCCACGTGATACCGCTGGTGAAGTAGCGGATCTCGACCGAGATCTTGCCGGCAATCTGGCTCTTGATGTTCCATTGCAAAGCTTCATTGCGACCCGCCGGAAAGGTGGTATCGACCAGATCGACCTTGTCCTGATGGTCGAGGATGCGGAACTCGATCGAGGTCGGATCGATCAGCGTATTGGCCCAGGAGAACTGGATGCGGTTCACACCCTCCTTCACGGTCAGCAAGCGGTGCTCGCGGACCATGGTGATGTCTTCGGAGTTGTAGATCGTAAGCTGCGTGCCCTCGCGGGTGGGCAGGGTCACGAGGTCGACCGCCGCATGGGCCGATGCAGAGATGGCAAAAAACAGCCCCACAGAAGGCCAGAATGTGCGATGAACCATGATATTTCCCTCAGGAGAGTTATTCTCTATCGTACTTCACTGCGGGCGAGTCTGCCACTAGGTCCCGGGATAGACGCTTGGCGACGAGAAATAGTTCCACGGACGGATGGGCGGTTGCAGCAAGCTGCCGGGAGAGGGGGCGCTGAGTTGTGACGAGGGCCAGAACGGCGGCTGAGTTTCGGCCGAAGAATAACTTCCGTGTTTATGCGCGGATATGCTCAACAATCCCCTAAAACCCACGTTCAAACGCGCAGCATGAACCGCTAAGATTTACTGGCGTTGCATGCCACCCTCGCGAATCCAGAGAAGCTATTCTTCGGCCGCGCCTAATCCTCGCTCTCCGGCCCTTCCACCCGTTCAATGCTCACGGCGTCGCGGAGCTTGGCCATGGCCCGGGCTTCGAGTTGCCGAATCCGTTCCTTGGTCACGCCCATCACTCGGCCCACTTCCTTCAAAGTCATGGGGTTGCGCTGGCTGTCCAGGCCGAAGCGATGCTGGATGATTTGCCGCTCGCGCTCGTCGAGATGTTCCAGGATCCGCGAAACCTCCGACTGCCGCTCCAACTGCGCCGACTCCCGACGGGCCGAATCGCGACGGATGTCCTCGATTCCCAGCAACCGCTCTTCACCACCGGTGTGGAAGCGGGCCCGCTGCCGAAGTTCTGCCGGAATCGAGCGGGCGAAGTTCTTCATGATGGCCCACGTCGCGTATGTGCTGAAACGGAAACCGCGGGCGAAGTCGAACTTCTCCGCCGCCCGAATCAACGACATGTTGCCGTCGCTGATCAATTCGAAAAGGTGGGCCGGACCGCTGGCATAGCGCTTGGCGATCGACACCACCAGCCGCAAATTGGCGCGCACGATGTCGTTCTTGACGCCGACCGCGTCGCGATGCAACCTTACAATCAAATCCATGGCCGTCATGCTGGGGCGGCGAATATTCAATCCCTTGCGCAACTCGCTGGCCTTGTGCTTCAGATAATTCAGCCTGCGGAACAAATGCTGCTCCTCTTCCCGCGTCAACAGCGGGGTTTCATACATGCTTGCCAGGTAAGGCGGCAGGCCGGTAGGCCGCGGGACCTTCTTGGCCGGCGGTCGGGCATCCGGGGCCGGACCGAGGACCACACGCTCCTCGGCGGCCGAGGTGTGAAAGAAGTGCTCGTTGGGGATGTAGTCCAACTCCAGTTCCTGGACCTGTTTCAGTAGCTGTTGGGCAAGAATCCGTGAAATCCGTCCCGTGCTCGTGTGAAAACGCTTGGCCAAGCGGACCAACGTCTCACCGTTGCGGCGACGGCGGGAGATATCCTCGCGCATCGCTTCGTCGCGGGCACGCTCTTCCTCAGCCGAGAGGGCCGGAGCGCGGCGGACCTGATGCGCTCCCTCCGACCAGTGATCGCGACCAATTCGCCGCCGCTGGCAAGGGGAATCACTGGCGTACTCACGACCACGATTGGCAGCGCAATGGCTGCGGTCGCGGGAATGGTCTAGACCATGACCCGAAGCGCCTCGTTGAGCGAGTTTTGTTGTGTTTGAAGTATTCATCATGCCTTACACTGTTACGTCGAATACGTTGCCTGCCCTAACGCCATTTTAGTCAATGAACGCTGGCACAAATCAAGCTTTTTGTAATCCGCCTCCAGCAAGTCTTTGGGACTGTTCCTGGCCAGAGTCCGCAAGTCGTTTACGGGCAATGACTTGCGAAAAACGAAAAGAATCAGCCGGATTTGAGTTCCGCGCCAACTATTCTCTGGACACTTTGAATTCCATGAGGTTCGCGGGCTGTTTGCCTGAGTAGAACGGAATAAATTCCATTGGCCTGGAAAAGAAACGGCGGCGGAATAAATTCTGCTCTGCGAACCTGAGGCTTCTGGTGCGACCGAAATGCTTGCCACATAAGCATTATCTGCATTTATTTTGTGCATCGAACACGCACGAAAGCAACAAACATGGGTATTTTCGCCAAAGCAAGAAAAGGGGCGCGGTTTTTGCTATGCCAAATACTGAGGAATGTCTCTACCTGAATCAGCGGCACGGAAAAGCTGGTACGCGCTACGATGGCAATTGCCCCCGAACGGACGACTGAAATTCACTCGCACGAGGAGGACCTCCGAGTCCTCGCCGAGATCGCTCGACTCTTGGCAACGCAACATGGCCAGCGGCAGATGCTTGCAGAAGTACTCAAGCTGCTGGAAGAACGGCTGGCGTTGATACGCGGGACGGTGATGTTGCTGTCGCCCGACGGGAGCGAGTTGATCATCGCCGCGGCGCCCGGCATTCCGGGGCCTACCCAGGGGCAATATCGATACCGTTATGGCGAGGGAATCATCGGCCAGGTCGTGCAGACCGGGCAACCGGCCATTGTTCCCCAGGTATTCGAGGAGCCGCGCTTTACCAATCGGCTCTATCAGCGGCAGCCGGAAACGGATGCCGAGACAGCATTTATTTGCGTGCCGATCGTTTTGGGCAGCGAGGTCGTGGGAACACTCTCGGCGGACGTCGCCATGGACGATGCCGAGCAACTTCAGGAGCGCTGCCGCTTGCTGGAAATCGTCGCCAGCATGATCGCCTACGATGTCAAATCGCGGCGCATGGAAGAAACGCAGCGGCAGATGTTGGAGTCCGAAAATCTGCGACTCCGCAATGCCCTCAAAGAGCGATTCCGGCCGGAAAACATCATCGGCAACTCGCACCGCATGCGCGAGGTCTATTTGCGGATCCACCAGGTAGCCTCGACCAACACGACGGTGCTCATCCGCGGCGAATCCGGCACCGGCAAGGAACTCGTGGCGTCGGCCGTCCATTACAACAGCCTGCGGGCACAAAAGCCGTTCGTGAAGGTCAATTGTGCCGCGCTCAGCGAAGGCCTTTTGGAGAGCGAACTCTTCGGTCATGAAAAGGGGGCCTTCACCGGGGCCCTTTTCAGCCGCGTGGGCCGTATCGAGGAGGCCGAAGGCGGAACACTTTTCCTCGATGAAATCGGCGACTTCTCAGCCGCCATCCAGGTCAAACTCCTCCGCGTGCTGCAGGAACGGGAATACGAGCGGGTGGGCAGCAATCGCACCGTCAAGGCCAATGTGCGCATCATTGCCGCCACCAATCGCGAGTTGGAGAATGCCGTCGAGGCCGGTTTGTTCCGCCAGGATCTTTACTACCGCGTCAACGTCTTTCCCATCGTCCTCCCGCCGCTCCGCGAGCGCAAGGACGATATCCTGCTCTTGGCTGACCATTTCGTCGCCAAGTACGCGCAAAGGTTGAGCAAAAACGTCCGCCGCATCAGCACGCAGGCCATCAATATGATGACCGCCTATCACTGGCCGGGCAATGTTCGCGAACTGGAGAACTGCATCGAATATGCGGTCCTCTTGAGTCGCGACAGCGTGATCCACGGGCACAACCTGCCGCCGACGCTGCAAATGCCCGACGCCGACGACAGCCATCAGGTCGATTCGCTCAGGCACCGTGTGGCCATTTTGGAAAAGGACATGATCGTCGATGCTCTTAAGTCCTGCCACGGCAGCATCAACGCGGCCGCTCGGCGGCTGGGCATTACGGCGCGCATGGTCCGCTACAAGATCAAAAAACTGCGGATCGACCATCAGCAGTTCGTGCGCCAGGAGCGGTAAGGACCGGCGCGGAACAACTCCGCAAATTCTTATCCGACTACCCTTGACCCGGAGGGGGGAATGTGGATAAATAGCTGAATGCTGGTGAAAAGGAGTCTCGGGCCACGCCTCGTCCTTGCGTGCATCTGCCTGTGGGGGCTGGCCGATGTTCGCGTGGTGTTCGACGCGATATGCCGGCACGGAAAGACAAGGCCCACCTACGAACCGACGGTGATGGTTCCGCGCTTCGAACCGCTCGCGCAGTGGCTGCCCGATGCCGTAACCACCGGGTATTTGCTGGATAGCGAAAATACCGGTGCCGGCCCAATCCATCCCGAAGCTCGAATTCGTCTGGCCCAATATGCGTTGTCCCCGCGGTTGATCTGCCGGACAACGGACTGCCCGCTAGTGATCGTCGATTCCGATCGCCCCGAGAAGCCGCCGAAGATCGCCCAGGCACGGGGGTGGACGCTTGTGGCCGACCTGCACAACGGCGTGCGGTTGTATCGCACCGAGAGGGATGGGCCATGATCGTGTGGCTGCTCCTAGGGCTGCTTGCCCCTTGGTTTGCCGCATATTGCTTCGTGCGGCGCTGCGATGCGGACAGCGGCGGCGCGGCGACTGTCTGGTTCCACGCTCTGCTGGCGCTTGGCTTCGCGCTCGGTCTTGCGTCTTGCACCTACTTCCTCGGATTGCTCGTCTGCGGCGCGTCCGGCCGGGCCTACTGCGCGATCGAGACCCTCGCTTTCACGCTCCTCGGGCTGGCGGCCTGGTTCTCGCCGAGCGAAAGGGGTGGCACGTCCCTGAGCTTGCGAAGGGCGTGGGAACCCGCGAAACCACGCCCTCGGGCACCGTGCGCAGCATGGTCGGCTCAGGGACGTGCCACCCTATACACCAGGCTGCTGCGGCTGATCTTCGTCGCGGCGCTGGTTGCCGGACTGCTGGGCATCGCCGGCATGCTGGTCCTGGAGCCGCACGGCGGCTGGGACGCGTGGGCCATGTGGAACTGGAAAGCCCGATACCTCTTTCGCTCGGGTTCGCAATGGCGCAACGCCTTCGCACCGGGCGCCCCACACCCCGACTATCCGTTGTTGCTCAGTGCCGCCAACGCCCGCTGCTGGACGTACCTTGGCCGTGACCCGCTATGGATCCCGCAACTTGTGGGCGTGGCGTTCACGATGGCCGCCGTGGGCCTGCTGACAGCGGGCGTCGCGCGCCTCCGTGGACCAAACCAAGGCTGGCTTGCCGGGCTGAGTCTCCTGGGAACGGTCCGCTATCTAAGCCACGGCGCCGCGCTCTATGCGGACGTGCCGCTGAGTTTCTTCCTTCTTGCCACCCTGCTGCTTCTGGCGTTGCACGACGCCGGCGAGCGGCCCGCACCCGGGTTGCTTGTCTTGGCTGGCCTTGCCGCCGCATTGGCCGCTTGGACCAAGAATGAAGGCCTGATGTTCCTGGCAATCGTGTTGATGCCCGCACCGCCGTTGCCTGGCGACACGGAGGCAGCCGTGCCGCCCTGCGGGAAGTGGGCCCGTGCTTGATCGGGGCTGCGCCCGTCCTCGCAGTGGTCATGCTCTTCAAGATCTCGATCGCGGCCGAAAACGACGTAGTGGCCGGTCAAAGTTTGCACGGGGTGTTGCCCCGACTGGTCGATGCTTCGCGATGGATTTTGATCGTAAGAAGCTTCATCGGATCGGCGTGGCACGTCGGCAAGGCGTTGTTGGTCATTCTGCCCGTGGCGTGGATGGTGCTTGGCGCCGCGGCCGATCGCTGCCGGCGCGTTCTGCCCAGTCTCGTCGGCATCTTGGGACTGATGCTGGCCGGATTTTTCCTGGTCTATCTAACGACCCCCTTCGATCTGTCCTTCTACGTGGACACTTCGATCGACCGACTTCTCGTCCAACTCTGGCCATCGGCCTTGTTGGCGGTGTTCCTGTACCTGGGTGACTTCGATTGCTTTCCGCACACCCCCCTTCTTCCGGAAAATTCATGCTTGCATGGGTCGGTTTGCTGAGCTAGATTTGCATGGAGAATATCCGTAATCTCAGCGCCAAAACATGATTGAACCCCCACCAAAACCTGATTTGCGACACCAGAATCTTCTCACGCAACTGGCGGGCATTCTGCAAGCTGGCGACGGTGATACGGAAGGCCTCGCCAACCCAAGTGACGATTCGGCCGCATCTTTCCTCACGGCAATTTCTGCGGAAGTCGGTTCGCCGGTCGCGGAGGACGCCTCTCCGCCCCCCCCGATGACGGCAGCAAGCGGAGTCAACGGCGAGTCCCCGGCCGGAGTTTCTCGCAGGGGGAGCGAATTCGTGCCGATCGCGCCCAAAGAGTTCTCCAATCTCCGTTTGGCCGAAGCGGAGGTCGAATCGCTGATCCTAAAATTCCTCTTGAATTGCCAGGATGCCACGGGCCAAGAAATTGCCAGGCAGTTGGGCATCTCGTTTTGTATTTGCGAGAAGCTGCTGCATGCCATGAAGGCGGACCGTTTGGTCGTCTTCAATGCGGCGGCCAATATGGGTGACTATGTTTATGCATTGACCGAGTCCGGCACGCAACGCGGTCGCAAGTTTTGCCAAACGTGCGGATACTTCGGCGCGGCTCCCGTTTGTTTGGAAGACTACGCGGCCAGCGTCGCGGCCCAATCGCTGCAAAACTACCAACCGAGCGAGGAAAACCTCCGCCGCGCGTTCGCCGGCCTGACCCTCGGCGAAGACCTCTTCGAACGCCTGGGCAGGGCCATCGTCTCCGGAAAGGGCCTGTTCTTGCACGGTCCGCCCGGCAACGGCAAGACGAGCATCGCCCAGCGTGTTACCCTGGCCTACGGAGAAAGCATCTGGGTTCCCCGGGCGATCAGCGCTCGGGGCGAGATCATCCGCGTTTTCGATCCCAGTTGCCATGAGGAACTGCCGGTTTACCAAGGTTCGGGGTTCATCGACGACGCAAAGATCGATCGTCGCTGGGTCCGTATCCGCCGGCCCACTATCGTCGTGGGCGGAGAGTTGATCCTCGACAACCTGGAGATCACGGCCAATCCCACAACAGGGGTTGCCGAGTCGCCGCTGCAACTGAAAAGCAACTGCGGCACCCTGGTGATCGACGATTTCGGCCGCCAGCAAGTTGCACCCTCGGCATTGTTGAATCGCTGGATCGTGCCGCTGGAGAAACGCTACGACTACCTCAATCTCAGCAGCGGCCGGAAAATTCAAGTGCCGTTCGACCAGTTCATCGTTTTTTCCACGAATCTCGAGCCCCGAGATCTGGTCGACGAGGCGTTCCTGCGTCGAATTCCTTATAAGATCGACGTTTGCGACCCCACCGAGGAGCAGTTTCGCAGCTTGTTTCTGCAACTCACCGTGGGCATGGGGATCGAGCCTTGCCAGCCGCCGCTGGACTACCTTATCCAGAAGTACTATCGAAGCACCGGTCGCCCCATGAGGTTCTGCCATCCCCGCGACCTCCTCCGGCAAGTCAAAGTCTATTACGACTTCCTCGAAGAGCCAGCCCGATTGACCGTCGAGGCCCTTGACGCGGCGGCGACGGATTACTTCTCGGTCTTGTGAAGACTACCCAGTCTTCCTTCTTGCCGCAAGAAACTCCGGATTTGTGGACGTTTTTGCTATCAATTCACCTTGCTTGACTGTCGCGCTTTGGGTATTTTTCGCCGTCCGTATATTGCCTCATCTAAGAAACTATCCGAGAATCCCGACTACCACGACCATGAGGATATCGTGCCCGACATGGTGCCCGTCATGGCTAGAGTCAAGCCAGGGAATGATTCTCGGATTGGTTCTACGAGTATCTTATCTGCGCGTCTTTTCCGGAAAACTGCTAAACATTACCGAATGAACTGCAGCCGTTGCCATCGGATCCTTAGGATCGCGGCTGGTGTTCTTCGGGAAAGGGCCTTCATGGCTGGACCGCCAATCACAGCAGGCAGATGCCGTCGCGTGGCGTTATGCGCGCTGCTGGCGCTGATTGCGCGCAGGAGGGTCCGTAGCCTTCGGGCAGTTGCCGCCGGAGAATCCGATGCTGGGGCCCCAGGGGCTGCCGATGCCTGCTGGCGGCCCTGCTATGCCAAATTCGGGCCCCGTTACGCCAATGCCGGCTACCAGCCCCGCCGACCATGGGTACATGGTGCCCGCGACGCCCGGTTCCACCCCACCCGGCGTCACGAGACCTGCCGTTCCACCGGAAGACATTGTTGTCCAGGTGCGCGTGGAAGGGAACCGGACGATTTCGCTCGATAAGATTTTGCACAAGATTCGTACCCGTGCCGGCCGGCCCTATGTCGAGCAACAAGTCCAAGATGACGTTCGCGAGCTCAGCAAAATGGGGGTCTTCGCGGGTGTTCGGACATTCAACCAACGGGTGCAGGGCGGGGTCGTCGTCATCTTCCAGGTCGCCGAGCGGCCGCTGCTCCAGGACGTCATCATCGTCGGCAACGAAACCTTCCTGACTTCAGTCCTCAAGAAAGAGGCCGAACTCAAGGTGGGCGACGCGGCCGATCCCTTCGCGGTGGCAAACGGCCGCCACAAGATTGAAGAATACTACCAGAAAAAGGGCTATAGCAAGGTCCGTGTCACCGTCCTGGAGGGCGAAAAAGCCGGCGATCTGAGGGCCGTCTTCGTCGTCAACGAAGGACCGCGGCAAAGGATCTTTTGGGTCAACTTCGTCGGCAACCAGTTCGTCAGCACCGCCCGCTTGAAAACGCTCATCGACTCGCATCCGCCCTGGTTCTATCTGTTTGCCGGCGAGGTCGACCACAAAGTCATCGACGAGGACGTGAAAAAACTGACCGCCTATTACCGCGCCTTCGGCTTCTACTACGCCCGCGTCGGACGCGAGCTGGAGTTCAACGAAAAGCAGAACTGGCTGACGATCACCTTCGTGATCGACGAGGGACCGCGCTACCTCGTCCGCACTGTCTCGTTCCTGGGCAACAAGAAGTTCGACACCAACCGCCTGACCGCGAAACTGAAACTGCTCAGCGGCCAATACTTCGACCAGAACCAGCAGAACCTCGATCTGCAAAAGCTTCGCGACGAGTATGGCGGCGATGGCTTCGTGTTTGCCAAGGTCGAGGCCGACAACCGCCTGCTGGATGAGCCCGGCAAGCTGGATATCGTCTACAACGTCGAGGAAGGCGCCCGCTACCGGGTGGGCCGCATCAATATCGAGATCAAGGGCGAAAACCCGCACACGCAAATCATGCCGGTGCTCAACCGCCTCTCGTTCAAGCCGGGCGACATCGTCGATACCCGCGAATTCGCCGCCAGCGAGCGACGGCTGAAGGCCGCGCAAATCTTCAAGGTCGAGCCGCAGAAGGGCATCGAGCCCAAGATCGTTTATTCGCCACCGGAGTCGGAAGACAAGGATACGATGGTCGCCGGCCAGCGGCGAACAAGCTATTACCTGCCGGGCGGCAAGGCCCCCCTGCCGCCGGGCGAAGGCTATCTCGATGTCGGCGTCAGCGGCGAACTCCTGGACGGGGGACCGGTTCCCAGCCCGTGGGCAGAAGCGCCCCCGCCGCGGAATGCAACCTACGCCGGCAACTGCGCGGGCCCCGTCGCCCGGGGTACTCGTGTACTCACGGGTCGGCAGCCCACCTTCCAGGGACAGACCTTCCAGCCAGCGGTTTATTCGACCGGGGTTCCCATGGGGCCGGCCTATCCGTCTCTGCCTTACTCGTCTCAAGGCCCGCAATACTACCAAACCCGTTATGAACCCAACGATGGTTGGGCGCAACCGCAACCGCAGCAGCAGGGACAGAGTTGGCCGGCGGCCGTATACGGCGGCAATGGTTCGCTCGCCCCGCAGCCGCAGAACTATCCCGTCCAGCAACCGCAGCAGGCCCCAGCGACGATGTACTACAACCCGCCGGCCGCCACTTCCTACGGCGGCCCGGCTGCCGACCATGGGTACATGGTGCCCGCACCCGCTGCGTATCCCTCCGGTCCGGCTTATGGGGCCGCGCCGAATTACGGTGCCCCCGCGGCCGCCGCTCCCGCCTATGGTTATCCATCCGATCCGGCGGCTCCCGCGGCGTATCCGGCCGGAGTGCCGGCCGGTGTACCGGGGGCCGCGCCGGCGGCAGATCCCAACGCTGGCCAGGGCATCTACGCGCCCGCTGGTCCACCGCTCGGCCGGCCTGTGGCCCAGGTCGCCCCAGCCAGCGACCTGTTCGGCAATCCCGAGCCTTCGATGGTTCCCACGGCCAGCGGCGATCCGCTCCGCGATCTACCGGTGCGGATTTCGCCGGAAGAAACGCAGACCGGCCGCTTGATGTTCGGCGTCGGCGTGAACTCCGACGCCGGCCTGGTGGGCAACGTCACGCTCGACGAACAGAACTTCGATTGGCGGCAAGTGCCCACCAGTTGGGACGACATCGTGAACGGCCGCGCCTTCCGCGGCGCCGGCGAGCGCTTCCGCTTGGAACTGGTGCCAGGCACCCAAGTCCAGCGTTACATGATCAGTTTCACGGAGCCGTACTTGAACGATTACCCGGTGAGCATGAGCCTGAGCGGGTTCTACTACCAGAGGTATTATCCGCAATGGATGGAAAGCCGCGCCGGTGGAAGCATCGGTTTCGGCTACCAGTTCACCCACGACTTGATGGGCAGCATCCGCTTCCAGGGACAGAGCGTGGACATCAAGAACCCGGCCTATCCCGTGCCCGATCTGGAGGAGGTCCTGGGCCGCAACCAGCTTTACACGACCTCGCTCTCCTTGCAGCACGACACCCGCGACAATCCCTTCCTGGCCTCGGAAGGACACTTGCTCTCGGCCACGCTGGAGGAAACCGTCGGTTCTTTCCAGTACCCGCGGGCCTCGGTCGAATGGAGCGAATACTTCCGCCTTTTCCAGCGCGCCGACCGTTCGGGCAAGCACGTCCTCAGCCTTTCCTTCAAGGCCGGCTATTCGGGCGACGACACGCCGATTTTCGAGCGCTACTATTTGGGCGGTTTCTCCTCGATCCGCGGCTTCGCGTTCCGCGGCGTGACGCCGCGCGACCCGGTCTACGGCATGGGCGTCGGCGGCGACTTCCAGATGACGAGCACCGTCCAGTACTTGTTCCCGATCACGGCCGACGACATGCTCCGCGGCGTGATGTTCGTCGATGCGGGCACGGTGCAACCGACGATCAGCAACTGGGTCGACCAGGTCCGCGTGGCCCCCGGTTTCGGCTTGCGGATCTCGATCCCGATGATGGGTCCGGCCCCGATTGCCTTGGACTTCGCCTTCCCGATCATCGCGCAGTACGGCGACGAGAGGCAGATCTTCAGCTTCTTCGTGGGCTTCAATAAGTAGTATGGAATTGAGCGTGCTTGCCTCTATGGGAAGAATTCCCGGAACACTAATCTCCGCTGATGAACGCTAATCTTTATTTTATTAGTGGTAATTAGCGTTTATTAGCGTTCCGTCTTCCCCTCGTCTCTCATTTTTTTCTCCGTGCCCGGACGTTGCCTGCCGCGTGTCTAGGGCGGTGGGTTGGCCGGGGCAGGCGGCGTTTCCTGCACCGGACCGCGCGGCGCGGTTGACTTGCCGCGCCGCAGAAACGAATTGCCAAAGAACAAAAACCGTATTCAGACGTTATTTGTCGTAACTATCCACACTAATAATACGTGTTTGCCGGCACTTTTGTACAGTTGAGCATTACAGAATTCTGGACACTCCGAGGACCGGCGACGCGGCCGCCCCGTTTTTGCCGAGGAATCCGCCGATTTCTCGCCAGCGAGACAATTCCTCGAATGTTGGAAATGCGCTCGGCGCGGTGGGCGCCAGAAAGGGCCGCGGTTTGCTTCAGGTGCCTGCCATCTCCTCGACCGCAACCTCTGGAAAGCGCGCACTTTCCGCCGCCTGCTCGACGGTCATGCTCACAAGGTTGCCGTCCCTATTCAGGTTGACGTAAACGTTTTCACTGGCCGAGCCGGGCACTCGCCATCGTGAAGCGGAAAGGGACAGGAAAATGGCCGACAAGAAGATGAAATTCTAACGGTTTCCTAATCGATTCGCAAACCGCGCCAGGATTGATCCCGGCGGTACCCTATGGTAGAGTGACCAAAACGAGGATCTGCCTGGAATGATTGTCGGCCGTTCGCCAAGGGCGGGAGGAATCTCCGATGAACAAGAGCCGCGGTTTGCTCCTTGACCGGTGCTGCGCGCTACTGGCCGTCGTCGCTACCATATCCGGTTGCAATGCTCTCGATTCGGAGCCGTTGCAGACGTTGCGCGACTCGGCGACGACGTACAACAATCTCGCCAACGCGCTGGCCGGCGTTCGCGACGCCCCGTCTGCCGAAGCGTCGCTGGCTTTGGTCGAGCAGCGCTATGTCGAGGCTTGCGATCTCCTGAAACGAATTACTGCGATGGAAAGCCGCCTTAAGACAGCCCGGGTGTCCCAAGCCACGGCTGACGAAGTCACTGCCGATATCCAACGCGGTTCACGGCGGCTTGCTCAAGAAGTGGATAGACTGAACCACACGCCCGGCCTGCCGAGGGCGTTCTGGAAGGTTGTCAAGAAGTATTCGTTCGAGCTTGTTGAACTGGGAGCCGGCACAGGTTACGTGGCAATACCGCCCGAAACGATCAGGTTCATGCGCGAGGTTCACGGACTTTACGAACAATACCCGTTTGAAGAGGTCGCTAACGTCGAACTGAAAAACGTGTATGGCAACAGGACCGGTGCCGCAACCGACGCGGTGCAGAAATTGGCGCCGGGGGCCAGGCTTTGCCGTCTCATAACTCCGGGGTCGGTAATCGTGTTCCTCGCTCCCGTCAAAGACTTTCGCGGCTTCGCGCGCCAGCTCGGTCTGGGAAGGGTCGCCTACGAAGACGCATCGCGCCAGGTTATCGAAATCGAAGTCTCGATGGAGAAAGTTCCCGACCCGGAGTTCGAGAGGGTCCAGGCGCGAGCCGGCAGCGGATGCAGGAGGCACAAAATACCTTTGCAAGAGCCCACGCCGCGCGGCAGCGGGAAAACGAAGGCCCCGATCCGGGCGATCCCGACTATTACGAGAAGATGGCCGATCGCATGCTGTCCAACAACCTGCTGCACCAGAACCAGGCCATTGAGGCGATGCTTCGCGTCGAGCCGGCCGACGTCAAATCGGCTGCGGCAAGAAAGAAAATTGCCAGGGCTTTCAAGAAGCTGGCGGAGGGCAAGCACTCGCTTCACGGCGAGGAAGTGGTGCGGGCCTTGGCGAAGTGGGGTGGAACCTACAGTGTCCCGATCTTGGTCAAGATGCTCGGCACTTCCTTTTGTCCGCATGAGGAGACCGTGTTGCAGGTGCTGGCCGATTTCAAAGACGCTCGCGCCGCTCCCGCTTTCGTAAAGCGACTGGGAAGTTACCGCTACGGGGAGCTTGTCTACAACGGCCTGGTCGCCATGGGCAGCGACGCCGAAGATGCGGTGCTCATGGCCGCCACGTCGGACGATCGCAAGGTTTGCATCGCCGTGCTCTCGCTACTCGGCGAAATCGGCACCGACAAGTGCCATGAGCTATTGGGTCGCGTGCAGCAAAGTCGCAATCGCGAGTACAGGCTGTTGGCCATTGCCGCCGCGCAAAAGATCAACCGCCGCAAGCTGGCGGCGAAATCGAACGCGAACGGCGAATAGCCGGCGCGAAGGCTGGACCGGGCAGTTCCGGGGGCAGCCAGGGCCAAAGAGGAAAAGGTGTCAGGAACCGTTGTTCTTGAAGCAAGGAGGCATTGGCGGCCGATAGCCTGACAGGAAAGGATGATCTGGGTAGGTTAAGGCTATGGGAAGACCGAAACGAGCAGCCGACGGCGGATTGATTTATCATGTTCTCAACCGTGCCAACGCGCGGATGACGATATTCGAGAAGTGCGCGGACTTTGCGGCCTTCCAAGCGGTTCTCGAAGAAGCGGTCGAGCGAACGACGACGCGTTTGCTGGCCTACTGCCTCTTGTCGACGCACTGGCATCTGGTGCTGTGGCCGCAGGAGGACGGTGAATTGGGTGGAGGAGGTCAATCTGCCGCAAACCGAGGCGGAGTTGTTGGCGTTGCGACGGGCGGTGAATCGGGGGTGTCCCTTCGGCGAGCCATTCTGGTCCGACCAAGTCGTGCGCCGATTGGGCCTGGAGAGCACCTTGCGTCCTCAAGGGAGGCCCAGGAAAGATGAAAACGGTTCCTGACACCTTTTCTAACCCGGATGACCCCGGTCCGGACAGACCCCGGTCCGGACAACGCATTCATTCCTTCTGCCGCTCGATTTCTTTCGCCAGATTTCCGAACTCTTCCGCCAAGTCGGCCAACTGCCCTCCCACCTGGAATTTGGCATCACTGTCGGTCAGGCGCTGGTCGGGGTCGTTCAAGAGCTCCTTGATTTGGCCAAGCTGGATCGACACGCTGTCGATGATCTGCAAATAGGGTCTTACCATGGCCTGCGAGTCGGGCATCGAGATTCCTCCGTTGACATGGTTTCTTTTACCGAAGGTCTGGTTCGGTCACACCGCTGGAACCAGCGGCCAGATTGGATTGTATCAGCTTTGCTCGCACCGGGTCCACACTGGTATTGCGTTGCTTTTCTCATTCCTGCTTGGAAAACTGCTGCCACTGCCTTTCCGCGGCGTCGCGTTCGAAAGGGCCGGGCTGGAATAGGATCCGATACTTCAGCAGGATGCTCTTTCCCGCCGGCAGCGTGTAGGGTTCGCGGTAGAGCACGGCGGGGCTGAAGTACGGCATGCTGCCGATGAGATACCAGGGCGTCGGATGACGAAAACTCCGGGGGTGGTCCAGAACGAGGATCGCAGCCGAGGTCCCCTTGCCGGTCGCCCCGCTAAACGACATCCAACGGGCCTCTGTCCAGGGCTTGTTCACCGGCCCTTGGCTGTCCGCGAATTGCCAGTTGCGGAGTGCGGGCGCCAGCCGCAGCGACACCCCCGCATAGCCACCCCAAGCAACCCCGTTGGGCTGACCGAGGATGGGCGTGCGATCCAGCAGCACGTCTCTATCAGCGGCGGTAAAGACGCCCAGCCAGTCGATGAAATAGCCCCCGTTTTTGGCCGGCGGGCTGACTTCCAGCGTCCGCTTCTCCGTGAGCACGGCCGGCTTGCCGGGCGGGTGGCAGCTCAAAGCCAACTCGAAACGGGCCGAGTGATCGGCACGGGCCGTCACCTTGGTGTGGATCAACTCGGTCTCGCCCGGGGCCTTGCCCGTCTTGGGATCCTCTTCCCAGTAGAGAACGCCATTGATGTATTTCCACGAGAACCAGAGGGCACGGTGCCAGGGATGGTCCGCCGGGCGAAGATCGGTCAGGGAGGAGCTTCCGGCCACCGTGATCGGGTGGAAGTAGGGTTTGCCCTCCTCGGGCTTGTAGTTGAACTGCCAAACGACGCCCGGGCCGCGGATCAGGGCCAACGAGTGGTCGGTCTGCCTCCAGGCCGTCTCGGGCCCGGCCCCGAGGGTTACCGCTGCAAGTAGTAGTGCCATGCTGTTCATGCCTCTATTATAGCTCTGGATTCGACGGGGAATCTTCGGTAAACTCCCCGCGCGCGACGGATCGTGCACGCATGGAGGCAGCCTATGTCCATTGCCAGCAAGAAAAAGCAGCAAAGCCCTGCGACCCCACCACTCGAAAACGGAACATCCGCCCGGCGGGCCACCATGTACCCATGGTCACGAAAAAAACGCCGCCGCCTGACGGTTTTCGCGATCCTGATCCTGGGCCTGGCGCTGCTGCTCGGCCTGTTGCCGACAATCCTTACCCATACGCCGCTGATGGCCTATTTTGTCCGCCGGGCGGCCATGCTGGATGGAACGATCGCACTGCGGTCCCCATCGATCGGCTGGTTCTCGTCGGCTTCCGCTTCCGGCATCGCGATCTGCGATGCCCAGAACGAAACGGTCCTGGAGGCCGACAGCCTCACTTGCGACCGTTCACTGCTGAAGCTCCTTTTCAACTCCTCGAACGTCGGCACCCTGCGGATCGAGAAACCACGGCTCAGCATCAAGCTGACCCGCGACGGCAGCAACCTGGAAACGGTGCTCGCCCGCTGGCTGACCGGACCTGGCAGTTCGAGCCCGGGGATTGACCTGTCGGTGGAAGTCGTCGACGGCGAGGCGACGATCATCGATCAGGAAACGCAACAGAGTTGGCACGTCACCGGTTTGCAGTTTGCCATGGATATGTCGCGGCGACTGGCCTGGCCGACGCGGATCGAAGCGGCCGCCACGATCGACGACCGCGGACATCCGGGCGGCCTGGCCTGGAAATCGAATATGAAGGCCAGCGATGCGCCGCCGGCCGGGGCACCTGGTACTCCGGGTCCGGCGGCCTGGTGCGGCCTGGCCGGCACCGATGGCGACCTCAGTCTGCAAACTACGACGCTGCCGCTGGCCGTATTCCAGCGACTCGCCGCGCGGAGCATGCCGGGGCTGAAACTCGATGGCACGCTGGGCTCGAATATCGAGGCCCATTGGTCCGGACCCACGAACGTGAAATTCAACGGCAGCGCGATCGGGAGCGATCTGTGCATCGAATCGCCCGCGCTTGGTCGCGACGTCCTCCGTCTGGAAAAGGTCCAGGCTGTGTGCCGGGCCGCTCGCCAGGATAAGCAGTTGACGCTGGAAGAGGCCAAGGTCGATTGCGAGGCGGGCAACCTCACGGCTACCGGACATGTCGACCTGGGCGAACGGGGATTGGAGACACTGGCCGACGTTCTGCGTCAGCCCGATTGCTCGCTGCAAGGCACGCTCGACCTGGCCCGACTTACACGGCTGCTTCCCAACACGTTGCGCGTCCGCCCTGGAACGGAGATCACGTCGGGGCAGGTTCAGGTGAGCGTCCGAACCAGTAACCCGGCCACGGGCAATCCGGCGGCCGGGGCCCCGCCGGGCCCGGCGCTTGCCGCCGCGCCCACCCCCCGGGCCTGGCAGGTCCGGCTGGAAACCAATCAGCTTACGGCCGTCGATCACGGGCGGCAAATCGCCTGGGACAAACCGCTGTCGATCGACGCCGCCCTCCATCAAACCGACCAGGGGCCGGTTGTCGACAACCTGACTTGCGAATCCGACTTCCTCCGCGTCAACGGCAACGGCACGCCCGATCGACTCACGGCTACCTTAACCCTGAACCTGCGGCAGTTGACCGACGATCTTGGCCGCTTCGTCGATCTGGGCGGCCTGGCACTTGCGGGCGATGGCCAGGGCAAGTTCCAGTGGAACCGCAACGCCGCGGGCGACTTCGACACGAGCGGACAGTGCGACCTGCACAACTTCCAACTCGGCGTACCACAACGGCAGCCGTGGGCCGAAGAGAGTCTGACCATTATCCTGGGCGCCAAGGGCCATGCCGATTTTGTCGCCCCGACACGGCTCGACGAGGCCACGCTGCAACTTCGTTCTGGAGCGGATCAGATCGGTATCCGTCTCTTGCAGCCGGTCGCCGATTTGAGCATCCACGCGCCATGGCTCTTGGACATCCAGGCGCAGGGCAGCGTGGACCGCTGGCCCCCGCGACTCGCTTCGCTGGTGTCGATGCAGGGTCTGCGGCTGAGCGGCAACTACCAGGCTTCGGGCCAAGTGACCTTGTCGGCCGATTCGCTGATCTTCACCCAGGTCAAGTGCAACGCGACCCAACTCGCACTGGCCGGCGCAACAGGGAACTGGTCCGATCCGGCCATCGAGTTGAACGCCGCGGGCCGCTTTGATTTTGCCGCTGCGCGGCTGCAACTCGACATGGCGAACGTGGTCGCCAGCACGATTGCGCTCGGCACAAAGGACATCGTCTGCTCGATGCCCGGCAATGGTCCCGTGCAGATCGACGGCACTGTCAGCTATCGAGGCGAGTCCCTAGGCACGGGAACGAGTCGGATTGCCTATCGCGGCGCAGGCCCGGCGGCCGGGGGCGAAAGCAGCGCGACCGTGCAGTTCAACGGGACCGACATTTACGGCTTCCAGGTCGGCCCGGGCGAGCTCAAGCTCCACCTGGCCAATGGCGTACTGCGGGCCGATCCGCTGGAAGTGACCTGCAACCAGGGACGCCTGGCCTTGCAGCCGGAGTTGTGCATGGACCGGCAGCCGATGGAGTTTCGCCTGTCGGCCGGCACGCTGGCCAGCCAGATTCAACTCGACCAGGCCGCCTGCCGTTCGGCCTTGAAATATGTCGTTCCGGTGTTGGCCTCGGTCACGCAATCGCAGGGCCAGTTCTCGATCCAGTTGGACGGCTGCCGCATTCCGATCGGCGATCTGAATCGGGCCGAGATTGCGGGGCGGATGATCGTCCATTCAGCCACGATGAGTCCGGGGCCGTTGGTCGGGCAATTGGCTTCGCTGTTGGCGACGTCTCCCGCGCTCGTCCGCATCCAGCCCGAGTCGGTGATCCAGTTCCGCATGACTGGTGGACGGATTTATCACCAGGGGCTGGCGCTGGAGTTTCCGAACGTCACGATGCGGACCTACGGCTCGGTCGGCCTGGATGAGTCGTTGAAGCTGATGGTAGAAACGTCGGTGCTGCTGGCGTGGCTTCCCAGCAACGCCGTGACCGACGCGATCCGGAAGCAGAAGATGCAGATCCCGGTGGGCGGCACGTTGAAATCGCCGCAGATCGATCTCGGCGAACTGGCGCGGGTCAAGAGCCAGCTCCTCGGCAATCTCGGCGTGCTGCAGAGCGAGTTGGGGAACCAGTTGAACCGCTGGATTCAGCCGAAACAGTAGGTCCCTCTTGCCGAGAGGGACTAATGTGCCTCAAACCAAGTGAAGACTCCAAGTTCTCCCGCGAACCCCAGCACAATAGTCCCTCCCGGTAGAAAGAAAAGCTTCTTTGAGAGAAACCCTGGAATCCCTTGTTCTTGCTGGGTTACACTTTTTGAGACCCCTCTAAAACTCTTCCCGATGCTTCCCAAAGTTGGCGGAATTGACCCCATTTTATGTAAATTTGTCTGCAAATCGCAGGCACTTTGCAGACCCTTTTGACCCTCTGCGAATCGGGAAATTTGCAGACAGATTTGCCGACCCGACGCCAACTCGGTAAGATCGAACCAGAGGCGTGAATCCTTTCAACCGCCGCTTGGAGCCTTGGAGTCCAGCGACCGCTACCCTACGCGAATTATCCCCGTATTCGGGCTGGCCATTTGGCGGAAACGACGGTCCCCTGGTGACGACGCCTGCTACTGAGCAAGGGAGGATCGCAGAAATGTACGATCGTTTTACCGACCGCGCCCGAAAGGTCATGCAACTGGCTAACCAGGAGGCACAGCGGTTCAAACACGAATACATCGGCACTGAGCACATCCTACTTGGACTTGTAAAGGAGGACAACGGTGTGGCGGTCACCGCACTCAAGAACCTTGGTGTAGAGCGACACAGAATCAGGATTGAGATCGAAAAACTCATCCTCGAGGGTTCGCCGGGGAGCCGCACTGGCAAACTTCCGCAAACGCCGCGAGCTAAGAAGGTCGTCGAATACGCGATGGAGGAAGCGTGGACCCTCAACCACGATTATGTCGGGACAGAACACTTCTTGCTGGGGTTGCTGCGCGAGGACGAGGCGGTCGCTGCCCAGGTGCTAATGAATCTCGGCTTGCGGCTGGATAAAGTTCGGGCGGAGATTCAAGCGATTCTGCAAGCGTGGCCTGAGCAGGAAGGAAGGAATGAGTATTCAGGCCTCTGCCGTATTCGTTCGGTTAACGAGCGCCCAAAGAGTGTCGAGACACTGCCCGCAGCATGTCCAAAATGCGGCGACGCGCACCTTGTCCGTGTCTTGTGGCACTGTACTTCTCACCTATTTCGGAAAGACCAAGAGGATGTTGACGCGGGAAAGGCGATCCTCGGTTCCTGTTCTGATATTACAGGACCGCCGTGGGTATGCTTGCGTTGTTCGCCCGCGTGGTCAGAGGTTCACGCATTTGCGACGCAAGATCACAAACTGCAACGTGCCAAAGAAGACGCTGTGGCTTCCAAGGATTTTGAAACGGCAGCAAGGTGCAGGGATGCCCAGGTTGACTTGCGGCGGCAATATTACCAGATTGTGGAAGTGTTGCTGAAGAGCCAGTGATACTCTGGCCATATTGGACAGCAACAACCATCAAGAGAAGATTCGGCTTGCCCGAATAGTCATTTCTTCGCTTCGGAGAGTCGGTGCTCTTAATTCCGAAATTCTGCAAACGACTTACGCAAATCAGACGCCCGTAAGTATAATCGTCGGGAAATCATAGGTCAGGTACCATTCCCGGCAGGAGGGACCTACGCGCCGCATTTGACTTTTCTTCCGCCGAAAGCCAAGATGGGACGAATCCCACCACCGATCCGTCCCACCATGATGCTTCGCCCCCTGCCCCTGGTTTGCCTCGCCCTCGTGCTCTTCAATTCCTTCGCCGACCATGGGTACATGGTGCCCGCCGCCGATTGGCCGCGCTGCGCGGGCCGGAGAATACCGGCTGGGTGACGACCAGCGCTAAAGTGCCTTCCACGCTCCCCGCCGAGCCGAAACTGCTCTGGGAGGTCAAGCTGGGCGATGGCGTCGGCTCGCCCGCCGTTGCCGAGGGGCGGGTCTTTTGCCTCGATAATCGCCATGAAAAGGAGACCCTTTGCACCTACAACCTCGCGCGCGGCAAGGAGCTGTGGAACGTGCCGATCGATGACGTGATCACCGACAACACGGGCACCAGCCCCCGCGGCACGCCGGTCGTCGATGGCCCTCGCGTCTTCGGACAATCGTGCCGCGGCGAATTCCAATGCCTCAATGCGGCCGACGGCAAGCTGCTCTGGCGAGTCAACTTCGTCAAGGATTTCGGGGCCGAATTCATCGGCGAAAAAGGCGCAGCCCAGGGCGCAAGCCGCCACGGCTACACCGGTTCGCCGCTGGTCGACGGCCAGCAGATTATCGTCGGCGTCGGCGGACGACACGGCGCAAGTGTCGTTTGTTTTGACAAGACCGACGGCAAAGTCTTCTGGAAGTCGCAAGACGACGTCCCCGGCTACGCGGGCCCCATCATCGTCGAACTGGCCGGCGTGAAGCAGGTCGTGTCGTTCACCTCCGACGGTGTCGTCGGGCTCGATCCCCGGAACGGCAAGCTGCTTTGGCGGACTGCGGTGAAGACGTTCTTTAGCCGGCATATCACCACGCCCGTGGCCGGCGGCGATATGGTCGTCGTCTCGTCGCACGAGGCCGGCTTGTTGGGCTTTCGCATCTCGCCGGCAGGCGCCGGAATGAAGGCCGAGCGGGCCTGGGTCCGCATGGATCTGGCAATCAATTTCTCTAGTCCCGTGCTCGTCGGCAAACATCTGTACGGATTGGGTCCGAAGAAGAAGCTCTTCTGTCTGGACATCGAGACGGGCAAGGATTCCTGGGTGAAGAGCAGCGTGCTGGCCAGTCCGGCGGCGTTCGTTTCGCTGTTGGTGATGAACGACAATCTCTTCGTGCTGGGCGACAGCGGCCAGGCGTATCTCGTTGCCGCCGATCCGAAGGAGTGTCGCGTAATCTCGTCGACCAAGGTTTGCGGCAAGAACTGGTGCAACCCGGCTTACGTGGATGGAAAGCTCTTGACCCGCGACCACGAGACTTTACGCTGCCTGGAACTCGTGAAGTAGAGAGTATCTTGACAACGTTGCCGCCGTGCCGATAGAATGAGGATGGGCGAGGCTAGAGAAGGAGATGTTGGATCATGCGCACTCGGCACACTACCCTAACGGCTGGGATTATCGTAACTCTTATGGCCGTGGCGATTCCCAGTCTGGCCCAGCAAGTCACTATCGGGAACCGTTTCCACACCCTCTCCGATTCCTTCTTCGAAAACAACACCATTAGCTGGACAGGGCATTACAACTTCGTTGATAACAGCAGCAACCATGCCTTTCAGGGCCAAGGGATCACCTTCTCATTTGGCGGTTCCGCCCTCCTTTCCAAGCCTCAATTCGGCTCGCCCGACCCCACCGCGGGACTAGCAACGCAATTTGCCATTGTCGGCAAGAACGGCCAAATCAATGTCGCCCTCAACTTCAGCCAGGGTTATAAACAGGCGGCTACCACCCAGGCGCCCGAGGTCACGATAATGAACGGCCAGACGGGCTATATCTCCGACACGTCGCAAACGCCGTTCGTAATCAGCGTTATTCCGGTTGTGGGGGCCTTCCCCATGGCGCCGCAACAGATCGCCAGCATCGATCCCAATACCATCGATCCGCGGGTCCAGGCGATGCTGCAAGATCACGCCGACGCTCAGGCCCAGGCCGCGGCCCAGGCGGCCGCTCAAGCCCAGGCCGGGGGCCCGGTCCAACCGTTGCCGAAACAGCAGAGGCCGAACGCCATGGCTCCGCAGAAGAATTCAAAGCAGATGAACGCGCCCGATCCGATTCCGGATCCGGGCGAAGCCGCCGGGCAGCGTTTGAATGCCGCCCAAGAGAGCACTGCCGGCCGGCCGGCGCTGAGCGTGACCGAGGCCAAACGCCTGCATCAGCAGGAGTTGGATTCAGCCAACGGCGAGATGGCCGCCCTTATGGAGCGGGCCCGTGCACTGGAGGAAGATGGCCAGCCGAACGTCGCCAAGGTCTACTATCAGCGGATCGCCAAGCACGCCACCGGCGAGTTGCAGCAGCAGGCCCGCACGCGGCTGTACGACCTTCAGGGAAAACCGTAAGGTGCGTGGTTGGTTGACATGCCACCTAACCGAGAGGGTGTTTCATCCACGTCTTGTTGCTGCATTTCCACCATTTGGGTGGTTTCGCGCCGATTTTGGCCTGCCCCCCCATTCTTGCGTGTCCGCTTCTTTACTTGCTTTACCCAGGCTTCCCAATTATGATCGAATGAAGAGCCAGCAAGGCTTTGTGTATTTATCAGTCGGCAAGTAGGAGAATGTAGCAATGTTGTCACGAGGCCTCGTACTGCGATGGGGAATGCTGATGTCGGTGCTGGCTGCGGCCATGGCGGCGCCGAAGATCCTCTTTGCCCAAAACGCTGGCGTTGTTGTCGATGCGGCGGGCGTGGTGCGGCTGAAATCGACCGCCGATCAAAGTGGCCGGCTCACCAAGGAGCAGCAGGCGGCCGCCCGCGCCGGATTGAATACCAAGGCTGCCAAACGCAGCCTGATGCGGTATGTCTCGCTGAAACATCTGGAAAAGGCCATTCGCGAGAAGAATGGCGCGATCAGCGACGAGATGCGCTATTTGGCCGGCTTGCTCCGCGTGCACTATGTTTTCTTTTATCCCGATAGCGGCGACATCGTGATCGCCGGTCCCGCCGAAGGTTGGACCACCGATCCGGCCGGACGCGTAGTCGGCATCTCCAGCGGGCGGCCTGTGATTCGGCTCGACGACCTGTGCGTCGCCCTACGCGCCTTCCCGCCCAGCGGTTCGGCCACTAAACTCATCGGTTGCTCAATCGACCCGACCAAGGAAGGCTTGGCCGCCATGCAGCGTTTCCTCCGCAGCGTTGGCTCCAACGCCGATCCCCGCGATTCGCAGCGTACGCAGTTCATTGTCGAGGGCTTGCAGAGCAATCTCGGCTTGCAGAATGTACGTGTCAACGGCGTTTCGGCCAAGACGCACTTCGCCGTCGTGATGGTCGAGGCCGACTATCGCATGAAGCTGATCGGCATCGGGCTGGAGAAGCCGCCGGTGAAGCTCGTCGATTGGGTCGATCGCGCCAACGCGGCCCAGATCAGCCGCAACGCCCTGGCCCGCTGGTTCTTCATGCCCGACTACCAATGCGTGCGGACCAGTACCGACGGCACCGCGATGGAGCTTGTGGGCGATGGCGTGAAGGTCGTCGGCGAGGACGAGCTGGTCGCCTCCAGCGGGCAGCGCACGATTGTCGGCCAAGGCAACAAGGCGAGCCAGGCCTTCGTTCAGGCCTTTACCAAGGTTTATTCCGAGTTGGCCGACAAATCGGCCGTCTATGCCGAGTTGCGGAACCTGATCGACCTTTCGGTGATGGCCGCTTACATCCAGCAGCACGATTTCTACAACAAGGCCAATTGGAAGATGGACGTGTTGGGCGACGAGAACGCGATCACCACGGAGAACGACAACGCACCGAAGCAAGTGGCCTCGGCCGTAAACGCGATCTGGAAGGGCAACCGCTTGCTCACCCCCATCGGCGGCGGCGTGGAGATCAGTCCGCTGATGGCCTTGGCCCCGGAGAAAGTCCTCGAGGACAAGGACGGCAAAGTTTCCGAGGCCCGCGACAAAGTCAAGATCGAGTTGGCCAAAGGCCGCTGGTGGTGGGACTGAGCGGACCTGACGCGGTTGGCGATTTATGGCTAATGCGGGATATTCGCGGGATTGACGACCTCGTGGCCGTTGCGCGTGGCCATGTAAGTGTGCAAGACCGGGTCGATGCCCCAGCCAACTAGTTGCACGTTCCCACCGACGAAGGCTGCATGCCAGCCGGCGCCATGCGAACTTCCAAACATCTGCGACGGCTGCGCTGGGGGGTTGTTGGTGCTCAGACGATCCAACTGCGGCACCAGGTTGGTGTTGCCCCAGCGAATCAGACTGACGTTGTCGCCCGACATTGCGCTGAAAAGGTCGCCCGGATCGTCGATGCCCGTGACGTAGTAATCGACCGCCATGTACTTTTCAGCCACGAGGTAACAAGTATCCTTGTTGTCGGGAATCATGGCGTCGGTGACTTGGCTGCGAACGGCGGCAATGCCGTTGAAACTGGTCAGGGTACTTCCAGTCGTAAGTAAAGGCCACTTAAAACTCGCAGCGGCACTGACGCTGGATGGGCCCTGGTAATCCGGAAAAGGATTGTAGTTAGGAAAGCTCGAGGGAAGGACCGATCCGCCGTTGATCGCGTAATCGGTGCGACCGGCCTGATTAACAGGGTTGCTTCCTTGCGGACTGGCGGCGTTGCCACTGACGGGATAGGCCTGGGCGGCACGGCGCGTCGGGCAGTACAAGCCGGGCAGGGCCATGGAGACCCGCGTGGCGCTGGCCGACGAGCTGAGCGTCGTATTGCCGCCTTTGCCCAATTCGTGCAAGGCGTCGTTGTCCAGGTAGGGGAGAATCTGATATATCCAACCGCCCGGCTGGCTCTTGCCGGTGCCCTGGTTGGGATCCCCGACCCAGTTGCTTCCCCAGCCGCCGCTGGGAAAGAAGCCGAGCTTTTGCGAGTGACTCTGGAGGGCCACCGTCAACTGGTGCAGATTGTTCGTGCAGGTAGCCCGGCGGCCTGCCTCGCGCGCCATGTTGACGGCCGGCAACAACAAGCCCACCAACATGCCGATGATCGTGATCACCACGAGGAGTTCGACGAGCGTAAAACCGTGTAGGGGACGTTTCATGGCGATGCCTCTTTGCTCCAATATCTGGCCTGCTCTAACCTCATACTACCCCATTTTGACGGCAGTGGCAAGCGGAGGAGGAGAACTGCAAAGTCTCCCGTGGTTTTGTAGCAGTTTGTTGTAAGCCCCTTGCTTTTTAAGGGTTTACGCCAACAAGAGTCGTTTTCCGATTTGCGTTTATCCTGGCTTTTTCGGCCTATTTCTGGGTTCTAACTGCAATTTACTGCATTGACTTTTGATCTAGAGAACTACGCCCCACAACCACCGATAAACGCCCCTGTATCCGGTAGCCTATTGCCCTAGCACTTTCCGGGGTGTAAGGTATCTGTTTTGACGGACTCAACGCCAAAGGTCGGTAGATGGCTACGAACCCAGTCGATGCGTTGGAAAACATCGGGGCAATCCTCGTTACCATAAAGATCGGCGAGGATCGAGCACTTTGACGCAGCCTTGGGCCAACTCGCGCAGGCCAGCCCGGCGGTGAAGCGCAACGCATTTGGGACAGTCTGATTTTGCTTGACGCGGCGTGCGGCTTGCGGTATTCTGAGGATGGATTTTTCCCCGTTCGAAAACACTTGTTGCCAGGGAGTCGAAAACACATGCCACGAACCGCCAGAGCATCTGCCGGAGGCCTTTGCTACCACGTCCTCAACCGCGGAAATGCCGGGGTCGATGTCTTCCGCGAGGCCCGCGACTACGTCGAGTTCATCGAGCTTCTGCACGAGGAAACCGAGACCCGCAACATGCGGTTGCTGGCCTACTGCCTGTTGCCCAATCACTTTCATCTCGTGCTCTGGCCGCGCAAAGACGGCGACCTCAGCCGCTGGATGCAATGGCTCTCGACGAGCCACGTCCGCCGTTACCATCGACATCATCAGTCCAGCGGCCATATCTGGGAGGGCCGCTTTCGGGCTTTCCCCATTCAGCCGGATGAGCACTTGCTGATGGTGCTCCGCTATATCGAGCAGAATCCCCTCCGACTCAAGGGCCTGAAAGTCCGCAAGCCCGAACGCTGGCCCTGGTCGTCGGTGGGCATCGTGCCGGCGGGAAAAAAGGTGGCCGGAATGGAACGTCCCAAGATTGAACCCGGGCCCATGGCGCGCAATCGGAATTGGCTGCAGTCGGTCCAGCAACTCTTGACCGCCGAGGAGTTGGCCGTGGTGCGGCACAGCGTCGTTCGCGGCACGCCTTTCGGCGATCCCAAGTGGCAGCAGCGGATTGTAGCGAAACTAGGGCTTGAATCGACCATGCGGCCCCGCGGCCGGCCCCGCAAGACGGCGGTCGACTGAGCGCGAAATCTTTTCCTTCTTCGCGCAGTTTTGATGACCTAGATTTTCAAGTAGGTCCTTTCTGCCGGAAAGGCCTAATGCGCGGCGAGTTGGCGAACGGCATGAAATTCCCCTGTGGTGCGAGCACGATAGTCTTTCCCGGCAGGAAGGACCTACTGGAAGTGACCGCGATGTTTTCCGTCTCGACACTTTATGTCCTCTTTGCCTTGACGACCGCGCTGGCGGGCCTGGCTGCCGGATGGTGGCTGCGGAGCCGGGGCGTGGAAGGGCAGGAAGTTCCCGCCGACAAAGAGGAAGTTCGCCGCGCCCAGGAACTGTTGGGCAGCCTGCAAAAATTGGCCTCGCGCGTGGCCGTCGACTTGGGCGAACACAATACGCGCGTCGAGGAAATCAACGTCGAATTGAGGAGCGATGCGCTGCACGAACCCGCCAAGATCCTCAACGTCGTCACCAAGCTGGTCGATGCCAACAAGACCATCCAGGGCCGGTTGGACCAAGCCGAATACCGGCTCCGCGAGCAAGTCCGGCTGGTCGAATCGCATGCGGCCGAAGCCCGCACCGACGCCTTGACTCTGGTCGGCAACCGCCGGGCGTTCGAGACCGATATCGCCCAGAGCATGGCCGATTTCCAGCGCACGGGGCAGGTCTTCACGCTGGCCATGATCGACCTGGACAAGTTCAAGCGGCTCAACGACACTTATGGCCACCAGGCGGGCGACGAGGTCTTGCGCGGCACCGGCCGTGTCTTGCGGCGGGTCTTGGACGAGTGCGCTTCCATCGCCCGTTACGGCGGCGAGGAATTCGCAGTGATCTTCAATCGCGCCACGATGGCCGAAATCCAGTCTGCCCTGACGCGCTTGCCACGACCATCGCGAAAACCGAGTTCGAAGTTGCCGGCGAGAAACTTCACGTTACGATCAGCGTCGGCGCCGCCCAGATCATGGATGCGGAAAACCAGGAAGCGATCATCCGGCGGGCCGATGCCGCCTTGTACGCCTCGAAGGAAGCGGGCCGCAACTGCGGTCACTGGCACGACGGAGAAAAGATCCTGCCCATCCTCGAAGAAGAAAAGAAGCCTGCGCCCACGCCCACGCCGGTGGAACCGGTCCTCGAAGATTCCACGATTGAAAAACTGGCCGACGACCTGCCGGCGCTCCTGAACCGCACCGCCTTCTGCCAGCATGTCCGCAGCCGTGTCGCCGAATGGAAACGCGGTGGCCAGACGTTTGCCCTGGTCCTAGTCGAGATCGACCAGTTCGAGAGTCTGATCCATCTCTACGGGCCTAAATTTCGCGACCTTTTGGTGGCGAGTCTCGCGCGGGTCGTCTTCGCGGGCGTGCGCGAAATGGATCTGGTGGCCCGCTATAGCACGAGTTGCCTGGCCTTCCTTTTGCCCAAGGCCCGTCTCTTCGACGCCATCCGCGTTGCCGATCGGATTCGCGAGGCGGCAGCCCAGTTCGCGGTTTCGGAGGGGGAAACGAAAATCGGTTTTACGGTCAGCATCGGCGCGATCGAGGTCGGTAGCGAGAGCGATATGATAGCCCTCTTCCGGAAAGCGGAAATGGCCCTGGACGCCGGTCACGAACGTGGCGGAAACTGCCTATTCTGCCACGACGGCAATCGTTGCGAATCGGCTACGGCGCTGGCCGGCATCAGGTCGTAACGGATTTGGGTGGCATGCCTCTCTTCACGCGGCCGTCACAAAGTCGTAGCAGCAGGGCAATCGAAAACCGGCCGCCGGTTGGGCTTTTCCCGAATGTGCCGAGTTTCTAACGGCCGCGTGAAGGCATGCCACCCTCGCAGCAGGTCCCTCGACCCGTTTTCCTTGCCCGCGAGATGCGATATAATGCGCCGTTTCAAGCAAGGAATATCATGTCGATTCTGCCAACTTTCATGCTGCCGAAAAACATACTGACCGCCCTGCGAAGGCCGGCGAGCCAAATTCAGGTTTCACCGCTGCTTGCGGAGGTTGCGCGGTGCGATGCCCAGCAGGTTTTTCGCCAACTGGAAACGAGCGACCAGGGCCTGAGCGAGGAGGAGGCCACCCGCCGCCTGGAGCAGCACGGCCCCAACGTGGTCGCCAAGGAACAACGGTTTCGACGGGTCAAGCTGTTGGGCCAAGCCTGCGCGAACCCCCTGGTGATCCTGCTCTTGGTGTTGGCGGCCGTTACCTGGTGGAGCGACCCCGACCACGATCCAGGGGGACCAACCGTCATGCTCGTCATGGTCGTCCTGGGGGTAGGCCTGCGATTCTTCCAGGAATTGCGGGCCGGCAATGCCGCAGATAAGCTCAAGGCCATGATCAAGGTCACGGCGACCGTGCTTCGTGACGGGCAGCCCCGCGAGTTGCCGCTGGGCCACCTGGTGCCCGGCGACGTGGTCCAACTCGCGGCCGGGGACATGATTCCGGCCGATCTCCGCCTCGTATCCTGCAAGGACCTGTTCGTCATTCAGTCGAGCTTGACCGGGGAATCGCTGCCCGTGGAGAAGTTCGACGCGAGGGAAGACATTGGCTCCCGGCCGGCACTGGAACTCAAGAACACCTGCTTCCTCGGTACCAGCGTGGAAAGCGGCGCCGCCGTGGGAGTGATCGTGGAAACGGGATTCAAGACCTACTTGGGCAGCATGGCCCAGTCCATGGTCGGACAGGTGGCGCCGACGAGCTTCGACAAGGGCGTGAGCCGCTTCACCTGGCTGATGATCTATTTCATGTCGGTGATGGTGCCTCTGGTGTTCCTCATCAACGGGCTGACAAAAGGCAATTGGAAGGAGGCCTTCTTTTTCGCCTTGGCCGTGGCCGTGGGCCTCACGCCGGAGATGCTGCCGATGATCATCTCGGTGTGCCTCTCCCGTGGCGCGATTGGCATGTCGCGGAAGAAGGTGATCGTCAAGCGGCTGAACTCCATTCAGAATCTCGGTGCCATGGACGTGCTTTGCACGGACAAGACCGGCACGCTCACCTTGGACCGGGTGATCCTGGAGCGGCATTGCGACGTCGTCCGCAACGAGGATGAAGGGGTCCTGGTATTGGCCTATCTCAACAGCCATTTTCAGACCGGTCTCCGCAATGTCTTGGATCGCGCGATCCTGCAGTTCGAGGAGATCCACGAGAAGCATTCCGTGCCGGACTACAAGAAGATCGACGAGATCCCCTTCGATTTCTCCCGCAAGCGGATGTCGGTAGTCGTCGAGACGCCGCAGGCCAGCGCGTCCGGGGAGAAACGGCGCCGCCTGATTTGCAAGGGCGCCACGGAGGCCGTGTTCCAGTGCTGCGACCGCTTCGAGTTGGAGGGAAAAATCTACCCCGTCGATCCGCTGCTCATCACGGAATTGAAGGAATACTGCGACGAACTGAGCGCCGACGGCTTCCGCGTGTTGGCGATCGCCTACAAGGACGTCCAACCGCAGGCCGCCTATTCCAAAGACGACGAACGCAACATGGTGCTCATGGGCTATGTCGCCTTCCTGGACCCGCCCAAGGATTCGGCGGCGCCAGCCATCTTGGCGCTGAAGAACCACGGAGTCGCCGTCAAAGTCCTCACCGGCGACAACGAGTTGGTCACGCGCAAGATCTGCCAGGAAGTCGGGCTGGCGACCGATTGCGTGCTGCTGGGCCCTCAGGTAGAAGCCATGACGGATGCCCAACTGGCCGAGGCGGCGGAAAATGCCACGATTTTCGCGCGGCTCTCTCCCGCCCACAAGCAGCGCGTGATCCGCGCTTTGCAGGGCAAGGGGCACGTGGTCGGTTTCCTGGGAGACGGCATCAACGATTCTCCGGCGCTGCGGGCCGCCGACGTGGGCATTTCCGTCGACAGCGCGGTGGACATCGCCAAGGAAGCCGCGGACATGATCCTCTTGGAAAAGAGCCTCATGGTGCTGGAAGAGGGCGTATTGGAAGGCCGCAAGGTCTTCGCCAACATTCTCAAGTACGTCCGCATGGGCGCCAGCTCGAACTTCGGCAACATGTTCAGCGTGCTGGGCGCCAGCGCCTTCTTGCCGTTCCTGCCGATGGAGACCAAACAGATTTTGACGAATAATCTGCTCTACGACTTCTCGCAGGTGCCGATTCCCGGCGACAACGTCGATCCGGAACAGATCGCCAAGCCCCGCCCCTGGCAGATGGGAGAGATTGCGAGGTTCATCCTCTTTGTCGGCCCGTGCAGTTCGATCTTCGACTACACCACGTATTTCATGATGCTGTACGTCTTCGGCTGCTGGAACAACGCGTCGCTCTTTCAGACCGGCTGGTTCGTCGAATCCCTGCTGACCCAGACGCTGATCATCCACGTCATTCGCACGAACCGCATCCCGTTCCTCCAGAGTTGGGCCAGTTGGCCGTTAACAGTAAACACCGTAGTCATCATGGCGATCGGCATGTGGCTGCCCTTCTCGCCGATTGCCCACTGGCTTGGGTTCGCGCCGTTGAATGACCCTCGGTACTGGCTGCTGCTGATGTTGACCCTGTTCTGCTATGTCCTATTGACCCAGAGCGTCAAGTTCTGGCTGATCCGCAAGGGATGGATCTGAATAGAGTTGCGTGATCCTGGGACGCGTATCGCGACTGTAGGGAACGCCCTCCGCGGCGTTCCATGAGTGGGACGCATGCCTTGTACGCGGAACGCCGCGGAGGGCGTTCCCTACAGCTCGATCCCGAACCCTTTCCAAAGTTCTTTCTTTTTGCTGGCCTCGATCAATTCGAGCTTTTCCAGGTCATTATCGGCCGCCGACAAGGCGAACCTGAGCCGGGAATCGAACGTGGTCCGTTCGTGCTGGACATCGGCTTGAAATCGCTTGACTTCAGCGACCAACGTTTCCTTTTCAGCCTTCGTCACGTCGCCGTCGCTAATCTGCTTGAGCCCCTGGGCGTCGGCGAACTTGACGACAGCCTCATCCAGGTCCCGCAGGGCATTGCCAAGCTTCAGCAGGTCCTCGACCAACCCCGTCCGTGCCTCCGCCAACGCCTCGTGGTAGGCTTCCAGCTTCTCGGAAACGGCCGTGTCGGCCTTCTTGAACCAGGAACTTGCCTTGACGCCGGCATGCTTCTTGAGCGACTGCCAAACCTTGGTGAACCTTCTGTCGAGTCTCGAACTCATCACGTTTTCCCCGGAGAAACGGCCCTTACCATTTCAGGCCAAATGCATCGCCGCCCGAGCGGCCCAGGCCGCCCTTGAGCGGCTGATTCGACGGACGGCTGGACTTCTTCGCCGACCCGCTGCGCAGTACCCCGCGGGAAGTTCGGCCTCCTGGGCCTCTTCCTTCTCTTTCTTCGTAGGCTCGGGCTTGGAAAGACCCTTGATCGAGAGACTCATCCGCTGGGCCTCGGGATTGACGTTGAGCACGAGCACTTCCACCTCATCGCCTTCCTTCACCACGTCGCTGGCCCGCCAGATGCGCTTGTGCGAAAGCTCGGAGATGTGGACCAGGCCCTCCACGCCCGGTTCGAGTTCGACAAAGGCCCCGAATTCCATCAGCCGCGTGACCTTGCCGCGGACGACGGCGTTGTGCGGATACTTGCCGGCGGCCCCGGTCCAGGGGTTCTCCAACATCTCGCGATAAGACAGGCCGATGCGGCCGCTTTCGCGGTCGATCTTCTCGATGCGGACGCGGACTGACTGGCCTTCCTGCACGACCTCGCTGGGGTGCTTGATGCGGCCCCAAGACAGTTGGCTGATGTGCAACAAGCCATCGACCCCATTGCCCAACTCGACGAATGCCCCGAAATCCATCAGCTTTCGCACCGTGCCTTCATAGACCTGGCCCGGAGCGAGCGACTCGAGGAAAATCTGCTTCTTCTCCGCCTGTTCGCGTTCCAGCACGGCCCGGCGGCTCAGAACGAGGTTCTTCCGTGCGGGGTTGGCGTCGGTGATCAGGCAGGCGAAGCGCTGGCCGACGAATTGGGCCAGGTCTTCGACCCGGTATAACGAAATCTGGCTCACAGGGATGAATCCGCGAATGTGATTGACCTCGCATTCCAGCCCGCCGCTGTTGTGGCCGGTGACTTGGGCGTCGACGAGCATGCCCTCGTGGACTTCGTCCCAGTTGCCGAATTCCACGGACTTGCCGGGCAAGGTCAGGTCGTAAAGACCCTCTTCGGCGTTGAATCGCTGGACGACGACTTCGATCATGTCGCCCGGCTGGGGCAGCGTCTCGAACGAAGCGGCGGGCAGGCAGCCTTGCTCGCGACCACCGAACTCGACAAAGACTTCGTCGCGCCGCACGGCAACAACGCGGCCGCGATGCCGCGACTCCGGCTCCAAGCCGCCTTCCTGACCGTGCCTTCGCCACCGGTCATCAGGTCGTCCAACGACAGGCCGCCCATGGCCCGATCCAACTCGGCTTCCATGGTGGCCGTGAGCGTTTGCCGGCGGCCGGGAATCACGGGGGTGTCATCTTCATTGGCGGCCGGCGGACGCGCGAACCGGCTCCGGTAACGGCGGCGGACATTGCACCGCAGGCGTGGTCGGCGGAGGAAGCGGCTGGCGAGGCATCGGGCACCATGTACCCATGGTCGGCGTGTCGAGATTGGCCAGATCGGCGCCGGCCAATGCAACGACACTGGCCCGCAAGGCGTTATCCTGATCGTCCTGCGCCGGCGCCGCGGAAACGGCTTTCGGCGGGGCAACAACTGGTCTTGGCGCGCCGGCGCGGCAAATGATCCGACAGATCCGGCCGATCGGTCGGATGCGGCGGCAGCAGGTTTTGGCTCGCCGCTTGCGGCTTCGCCCGGTCGCGCCGTGGCTGGCGGCACAGCCACATCCGGCCGCACAGTCGCCGGCAACGGGACAGCAGTGCTCTTGTTCTGCGCATCGCCAGGTTGAGCTCTTGGCTGCTGTCCGCCCGGTTCCCGTCGGTCGTGAGAACCGCGGCCGCCGCGACGACGCCGGCGACGCTCTCCCTCTCCACGCGGAGAACCGCTGCCACCCTGTTGACCCGGGGGATCCTTGCTTGGCTGCTGATCCGACTGTCCATCGCCGGCCTGGTCTTGGACGCGGTCTTCACCTTCGACTGGGGCCCAGTCACGCTGATGCCGAGGGCGATAGGCCGCCGGATCACGTTGCGAACCGATGAGGATTCGCAACCCACGAGTGGGTGCCCCACCGCAAGCGGGTGCCCCGGCAGCGGCCTCACTTTCGTTGCCGCCGTTACCTTCCGCGGCCGGTTGGCAGCCGGCACTGTCTTGGCTGCCGGCACTGGCGCTGGTAGGGGGATTCGAAATAGGTTCTTCCGTTGGATTTTCGTCGGCCGGGCGGCCTTGTTCAATGCCGGTCAATGCTCGTCCCTTTACTACTTACGAGCCGCTGCTAAAGAGTGGCTCGGTGAGAACAAAACTAGACTTAATTCTAACAGACAATCCCGCCGACTTCCAAGGGGCGACACCACGGAAAGCTGGCTGTTTCCACCTTCCCACTTAACCCAATTCCCGTTATCCTTAATGCATTCCCCCTTTTCCCCGGGCCTGACCGATGAGTACGGAAGCAAAAGAAGCAATCGAACCAGTTTCACAGGGCCGGCCCTTTTCCATCGAAGTTTCGGAACGGGTGCGGCGTCTGCCCCCCTATTTGTTTGCCCAGCTCAATCGTCTGAAATATGAAAAACGCCGCTCCGGCGACGATGTGATCGATCTGGGAATGGGCAATCCGTCAGACCCCCCACAAGCATTGGTGATCGAGAAACTGGCCGAGGCGGCCCGAGACCCGAAGAACCACGGATACAGCGAGGCGGCCGGTATTCTCAGCCTGCGGCGGGAAGTGGCCAGCAAGTACTTTCGCCAGCATGGGGTACGATTGGACCCCCAACGAGAGCTAATTGCTTGCCTGGGCTCGAAGGAGGGTTTCAGCCACTTGTGCCTGGCGCTTTTGGGCCCTGGCGATACGGCGATCGTGCCGGCCCCATCCTATCCGGCCCACCTTTATGCGGTCGCCCTGGCCTCGGCGAATGCCATCCTGCTGGAGGTTACCGATCCGCAAAAGCTGCTGGCCAATGTCGATTACACTTGCCGCCACATGGTGCCGCGGCCGAAGGTTTGGATCGTGAACTATCCGCACAACCCGTCGACGACGGTGGTTGAGCCGGAGTTCTATGTCGAGGCGGTCAAGCTGGCCAAGCGCTACGGCGTGATGATTATCAGCGACCTGGCCTATGCCGACGTGACTTTCGACGGCTACAAGACGCCGAGCATTCTCGCCGCGCCGGGCGGCATCGACGTGGCCGTGGAATTGACCACGATGAGCAAGGGCTACAACATGGCCGGCTGGCGGGTCGGGTTCTGCGGCGGCAATGCCGAGATGGTGCGTGCCCTCTCGACGATCAAGGGCTACTACGACTACGGCATGTTCCGGCCGATCCAGATTGCGGCGATTCTGGCGCTGCGGAACGCCGAGGCCGCGGTCGAGGCCCAGGCGATGATCTATCAGAATCGCCGCGACGTGCTCTGCGACGGTCTGGAGCGACTCGGTTGGCCGATCGAGCGGCCGAAGGCCTCGATGTTCGTTTGGGCGAAGATTCCCGAGCCTTGGGCGAGCCAGATGAATTCCTTCGATTTTTCCATGAAACTGCTCAAGGAAGGCGACGTGGCGGTAAGTCCCGGCGGCGGTTTCGGGCCTGCCGGCGAAGGGCACTTGCGCCTGGCCCTGGTCGAGAATGAGAACCGCCTGCGGCAGGCCGTGCGGCAGATTGGGCGGTGTTTGGGGAAATAAAGCGATGCCTGGGGAAATTAAAACGTGAAGCACGAACAACTTTGGGCCCCTTGGCGATTGGCATACATCTCCGGCGACCAGGAAAAGAAGAAGCCTGCTCCCACAACTCTGTTTTCCGGCGGAGATCCCGAGTGCTTCATCTGCCAGGCAGCGGCCAGTGACGACGATCGCCAACGGCTGGTCGTGCAGCATGGCCGGTGTTCGTTGACGATGTTGAATCGCTATCCGTATAACAATGGCCATCTCTTGGTCGCTCCCAATCGCCACGTGGCTCGCCTGGACCACCTTGAAGCGGCCGAACAACTCGACCTGTTCGAGACGATTTCGCAAATGATCGGGCTGCTGGAGCGAACGATCCATGCCGAAGGGTTCAACGTCGGCTTGAACCTGGGGCAGGTTGCCGGCGCGGGCCTGCCGGGCCACGTGCATTGGCATATCGTGCCGCGGTGGCGCGGCGACACGAACTTCATGCCGATCGTTGCCGGCATCCGTGTCATTCCGCAGTCGTTGGAAGCACTCTGGGAGGCGCTGGCTGAGGCGCTCGGCCCCGGTCCGCCGCCCCAAGATCCACGGCAAGATTCATAAGATATACTTGAAACGGTTAGACAGGGCGCAGAGTATAAAGTATGTCGTTCCAGTTTTGCTGTCCCCAAGGGCATGTCTTGCAGGGCGAACCGTCGCAGGTCGGGCAGTTGTTCCAATGCCCGATGTGCGGCAGCAACTTCCTGATTCCGCCGCCGGCAATGGATGCTCCCACAACAGGGGGGCCTGCTGTGCCGGGCGGTTTCTTCCAGGGGCCTGGAGCATGGCCGGCGGCCGGCGCCCCTGGATTTTCGTTTCCCGCCGACCATGGGTACACGGTGCCCGGCCCAATGCCCGGCATGATGCCGCCCCAAACCATGCCGATGATGCCCGGCATGATGCCCCCCAGTCCACGCCGATGATGCCGGGCGGCCCGATGCCAGCCGGACCGTACCCTCTGCCGACGGTCCAACCATTTGCCTTTGGACCGGCGGCACCGGCCGAAACGCCGCCACAACCTCCCATCGCAGCAGCCCCAAGTGAAACGGGCAAGCCGGGGTTTAATCTCGGCTTCGATCCCGACGCCAAAGAGTCGCTTCCCTTTGAGATCCCCGGTCAGGGCGAGCCCGAGGCGGCGCAGCCTCCAGCACCTGCTCCGCTGCCCGCGTCCTCACACCCCGAGCCGTTGCTGGCCGGTCCGTCGTTTCCGGGGGAAAATGTCCCGGCCTCGGCCTTTCCTGCCCCGACGTTTGCGCCCAGTGCCGGCGGTCAGGACTTCTTGCAGTCTGCCCCAGCGCATCCGGAGCAGTCGCTCGCGGCTCAAGAATCGGCCGACGTCGAGGCGGCCCTGCCACAGGGCCCGCCCAGAGTTTTACACATCCGCTGTCCTGCCGGCCATCTGGTCAAAGCCAGCAGCGACCTGTTGGGGAAGAACGGCCGCTGCCCGGCCTGCAAGAAGACGTTCGAACTTCGCTACGAGAACAGTATTGAATTTCAGCGCCGGACAGAAAAAATCATCCGGCGCGAGGAAATCAAGAGCAGCCGGGCCTGGGTGGCCTGGGCGTTCTTGGCCACATTTCTTGTTTTCGCCGGGCTAGTTGCCCTCATGCTCGCCCTCAGCCGATAGCACCTCGCAGAACCGAATTTATTCCGTTTCCTTGCGTGCAATCGTCCGCGGCGCTTCAGTGATACGGCGGAAAACTGCCGTAGTCCCACGAGCTGCGCGGGGTGACACTCCAACCGCTGCTCGGATAAACAGGAGCTGCCGGGACGTACGACCGGACTTGTGGGGTGGAAACGGCCGCGCTGCCCGCATTCTCGCCCATAACGGGCTTCATCGCCGTGTGGACCGTTGGGCTAGCCGTCGAAGCCATCGGCTGGCCTGCTGCCGGAGTACCGGGCGTCGAAGCCGTCGGCTGGCCCGCTGCCGGAGTAGTCGGGGCGGGCGGCGTGGTAGCCATCGCCGCAGGACATGCCGGATAGTAATAATAGCCGTTGCGGGCATACCACCGCCCAAACTGGCCGGCCTCGCTAGCCGAAACCCCAGTCAGTACGATCGACAGGGTTAGCAAGGTCCATGAATACGCTGGGTGTCGAGTCATCGGTAGAGCCTCTTTCGAAAAAAGGATTTTTGACTGCCGGAGTTGGCAATAAAGGATTATTCGCCTTTTGCCTCCGCCGGTCAAGCCGATGACAAATTCAATAGATTTCGATGCTCTTCACGACGTCGCCGCCGGAGGCGTGCGAAGCGTAAAGGCATCGATCGGCGCCGTCCAGCAAATCGCGGGGGGGAAATTCTTAGGCGGCTGTGCAACGGTGGCCACCCCCACGTCGAGTCTCCAACATTCTTTCTGCGTTCCACCGGCCGACAGCGCCAGCGCATGGATCGTGCGAATCAGATCGTTGCCCAACTCGATCGCCTGCGGCCGCTCGGCCCCCGGCAAAATGAGCGCATAACCGAATTCCGTATGGGGCAGGCAGACGGTTCCCGGATGGTCGAGTTTGGCACAAACTCTTCCCAACACCTGGTGCAGGGTGTCGATTTCCTGTGCCTCCCACGTGGTCGAGAGATTCCCGCCGCGGGAAAGTTTGACCAACAGCAGGCTCACGGGACGGCGAGTCGGACGGCAAACCGCGACGATACCTGTTAAACGGTCCAATAAATTCGGCGCAGCCGAGCCCGCTGTTGGCCATCCTCTCGCTGGGGACATGGCAATTGCGGCCGCTGCCTGCGGGACCGCCGCCAGGCCGGGGCACCCGGCGGGGTACCCAGTACTCTGGGTCGGGGTCGCGGCAGGCCGTTGCCGCAGTCCGGCATCGGTATCGTCCGGGTCCGCTGGGACGCGCGCCTTCACGGCGGCCAGATCACGCCCGATTGGCGCGGCACATGCTTCGTTCAAGGCGTCGATCAGTGAATCGACTTCGCTGAGCAGCCAATCCTCGTCCGGATCGGCACTTTCCGCACCCCGTTTCCGCAACAGGTCTTCCGCCGCCTGGGTGGTCACCTGGGCCATTTGCCGATGGGCCTCGGCCAGCACGTCGCGATATTCCAGCCCATCGGGCAAGGCCAGCGAGAAAATGTCGGCCAACTCGGTGACCTTCACATCGATTTCCAGGACCAGCGGATCCAACTGCCGGTCGAGATGGTGGCAATAGCGGCGGCCAGTCTCCAGCAACTCAGACAGAATCGAGGTTTGGCCATCGCCGAACAGCCGGGCGAACAGCTCGCTCAGATGCAGAATTTGCGCCAGCGCCGGCCGATTTGCCTGGGGCGAAGGCTGCCAGGCCACGGCCTCGCACAGCGATCTCGGAAGGTTCCACTGTTGCAGCAACCGGGCCGACAATGCCGTGTGCGGGAAACCCATCGCTCGCTCTTCGACCGCGTCCAGATCGAGGTGATGGCTCACGGCCCGATCGAGAAAGCGGGCATAGGGCTGTCCCAGTTGCTGGAAAAGCAAGAGCACGCCGATGTCCTGGAACAAACCGGCCAAGAAGGCCTCGTCCCCGGGAATCCGCCACAAACGATGGCTCAATTCCCGAGCGGCAACCGCCTTGGTCAGAGTGTGCTTCCAATACCACAGGAGCGTCTTCGACTCGATATCCAGAAACAGCCCGCTTGGCAAGCTGAATCCCAGCACCAGGAGTTTCAGCGGCTTGATTCCCAGCAGGGCCAAGGCCTGGTTGAGGTCCGACACCTCGCGGGTCAATCCGAACAGCGAGCTATTGACTACGCGGAGGATTCGGCTGGAAATGGCCGGATCGTTCTCGATGCACTCTTTCAGGGCCCGCGTATCCACGTGGGGGTTCCTGGTCAGTTGCAGGACCTGCATGGCAACGCCGGGCAAACTGTAGAGTTGTCCGGACCGCGTTGCCAATTGGTCCAGTGTGGTCGCCGAATCAATCATGCGGGTTGTTGCCTGCTTTAAGCCGAGGGATTTCCGGGGTGTCTCCTCAGTAAATCTAGCTTATAGGCGCGAACCGAGACGGCGAGTCGCTGTGCGAACCGAACTCCGTCACCAGCGCTTTCTTCCAGGCTCAGAATGGAAACTACTTGCGATGCCGAATCCGGGACCGCATACGTCGCTTCTTACGGCCGAGTTTCCGCCGGCCTTTCCCCGTTTTCTTGACTCCCACACGTCACTCCATCAAAAGTCGTTAGATAGTATGCAGTATGAACTTACGTCCGCTGTGGCCAGGCTCTTTCTGGCCCCAGAAGCAAATAGTCTCTTCCCTTCAGGCCTTACCTGCCAAAGTACCGGATAGTCCCGTAGTATATCAGCCCGGACGACGGTTGGACAAGAGGGGGCCAAGGCGCCGGTTTTGGAAAGAAGCCGCCTCGTACCAGTGGAATTTATTCCGTTGCCTTGCCTTTTCAGAGAAACGGAGTGAATTTCGTTCTACTAATTGCTCCCCCCGGCTGCTTCTATTAGCATATAATCTGCCGTCGGCCGTAACGTAACCTCGCCATCCACCTCCCCGCCTCGCATGCCAAAATACACCCGTCTTCTTTGCAGTTCTCTTCTTCTCCTTTTTTCGATCGCGCAGGCGGCCCTAGCCGCCCAGCACAACGCCGCCTACCAGGCTGCGCTCGAATCGATTGTCGCCCAGGAAATGTTCCAGACGGTCGACGATCTGGCCGGCCCAAAGTTCGAAGGACGCGAGGCCGGCAGCACGGGCGGACATGCGGCCGGCGATTATCTGGTCGAACAGTTTCGCAAGCTGCCGCTGAAACCGGCCGGCCAGAACCAAGGCTGGTTCCAGCCCTTTGGCAACAAGTACCGCAACATCCTCGCCCTACTGCCCGGGAGCGATCCGCTGCTCAAGGAGCAAACGATTGTCGTGGGCGCCCATTACGATCACCTGGGCCACGGTCGCCCGCGCAACAAGAACCCGCCAGGCACGATCTATCCGGGGGCCGACGATAATGCCAGCGGAACTGCGGGCGTTCTCGAGTTGGCCAGGGCTTTTTCCAGTATGCCGGTCGCTCCCCGGCGCATCGATCCTCTTTATTTGCTTCGACGGCGAGGAAAAGGGCCTTTTGGGCTCGAAACATTGGACGGCCAATCCGACCCTGCCGCTGGACCGCGTGAAGTTCATGCTCAACCTCGACATGATCGGCGCCTTGCGTGCCGAGCGCGTGCTCGTCTTCGGCTCGCGAACGGCCACCGGCCTGCGGCGGATGGCAAGCATGAGCAATCAGGACGGGGGCCTGACGTTGGACTTCACCTGGCAGATGATCGCCAATGCCGATCACTACTCGTTCTACGATCGCGGCATCCCCACGCTCTTTCTGCACACCGATCTGCACGAGCGCTATCACCGGCCCACCGACGTGGCCGCAAAGATCAATCGTGAGGGCATGATGCGGGTCGGGCGGCTGGCCTTTGCGATTCTTTACGAGATGGCCGAAGGTCCCATGCAGCCGCCTTTCCGTCCGGTTGCCAAGACCGAGAACGAAGACGGGCGCCGTCGCTTGGAAGCCACCGAGCCGATCGCCCGCGGGCCGGGCGATCCGCCCATGCGGTTGGGTATTGCCTGGCGGACCGACGACGCCGAGCCCGATACGGTGATTGTCAGCCACGTTGCCGCCGCTTCGGCCGCAGCGACGGCCGGGCTGCGGGCTGGCGATCGCATCTATCGCATCGGCGGTCGCGACTTTGCCAACGATGCCGCCTTCGCCGCCCTTGCCCGCACGTTGCCCGGGCCGCTGGAGTTGCTCGTCGAGCGTGACGGGCGGCTGCGGACGGTCGTGCTGCACTTCCCGGGGGAAGCCGCGAAGCGGGGGTAGGGGTGGGAAGAACCTCGCTTTCCCGCCGGATAATCCCAGGAGAGACCCCGCACATAGGGCAAACGGAAATTTTGTCCAATTATCGTCGGGTTTACGTCCCGCGTGTATTCAGTATGCGTAGGCGATCAGGAATTTCAGCAACACCGGAGCGACCAATTGGTTTCCGTTGAAGTATTGAAACACGGGGAACTCGGTGTCCGCATACAACTTGACGTGTTCGAAGTCAACCTCCAAGCCGGGCGAAAGAAGGAAACGGATGTACCCGGAGTCGGTCGGATCGGCGTTCGCGCCCTCGTCCGCCCCGCGGTCCGAGAAGAGCACTTGGAGCACAGGGGAAATGTTCTTGGCCAGGCCGATACGGCCCGAGTTATAGAAAACCCCGGCCGCGGCGTCGATCTCCTCGCCCGGCCGGTATTGCTGGGTCGTGGCGAAGGGACATTCCCAAGTGCCTTCCACGAACCACTTCCATCTATCGTTCCAGGCGAATGTGCCTACATGATACGCGCCGAGAATCACGTCCGTGCTGCCGGTTCCGATCTCCGTGTCGGCATCGAAGTTCTGATAGGTGTGATCGCCCGTGGGCAGTTTGATTCCGAAAATGATGCCGGTGGACATGTCGCTGGAGAAACCCGTATACATTCCCATGACTTTGATGTCGCCCAGCGCTCCGTGGTCGAAATCATCGACGGGACCGGGACCGGGAAAATTGGGCGCTGTCGTGAAGTTGCGGTCCCAGTAGGGGATATTCAGCATGACACCCCAGTCGTGGTGGAACATGTACTGGAATCCGACGTTGTAGAACTCGGTGCGGATTTCCTTGTCCCCATTGTTCGCGGCGGGAGCAGCCATCGTGCCGCTCCAATTCTGGTTCTGGTCCATGTAATTGAACTGAAAGTAAACCAAGCACGTCTCGTCGTCCTCGGGGAGTAAGAACGTGGAACCTACGCCGAAGATACCGCATCCGCAGGCGCACGCCCGTACGATGCCGGGTGTCAAGACGATGGTCATGCACAAAAGAAAAGCTCGCACTTTGGACATTTCCAACGCCCCCGATTTGCGCCTCGCCAGTGAAACACTACTAACTTTCTATCGGTAGTCGACAATTTCAACTGGCGACAAATGGTCTTTCTATCGGCTCGAAGCCGATCCAGGCGCGACAATTTGAACGCGGGGCGGCAAAGTCAGCCCGACGCGCAGAGTCTCACACGTTAGACAGGGCCAAAGATTCTGCTCCGGGCGAGCGTCGGTTATGACTCCGTAACTCCCTGTCTACGTGTGAGTTACGACACATTCTTGGCGGCCGGCGTCACACCCGAAAACCTGCTGCGTAAGGGATTCAGTTACGACAGTACCCACTAACACAAAGTTTTCGAAGGAGACCGATCATGGCATTTTTTGACAGCATTCTTGGAAACGTTTTTGGCAGCCGCAAAATCTCGCGTGGGGCCCGCAGGGCATCGTCGCGGAAAGCAGACAGGCGGCTCGTCCTGGAGCAGGTGGAGCACCGCGTGATGTTTTCCGCCAGCCCGATCAACTATGGCGCGATCAACGACCTCGCCGCCTTTACGGCCCCTGCTCTTACGGCGGGGACGAATCAGCAGCACGTCAGCGATCTGGCGGCGATCAACTACGTTGTTTCGTCCTCGCGCCCGTCCACCCCCTCGTTGATGGCCACGGCCACGTCGAGCACGCAGGTCGAGCTCTCGTGGAGCAGCGCCCGCGGCGCCAACGGTTACGTCGTGGATGAGTGGTACGACGGCGCCTGGCGGGAACTCGGCACCGTCTCCAGCAGCAAGACCGGTTGTGCGATTACGGGGCTGACTGCCGACACGACCTACAACTTCGACGTGGGAGCCTACAACAGGTATGGAACTTCCTGGGCGCCTTACCGCAGCGTCACAACCTTGGCTCCGACACCGACGCCCACGCCGACACCCACGCCGACACCCACGCCGACACCCACGCCGGCGACCAGCGAGCCGACGGCGGCGACCGGCTACAGCCCCGTCAGCGGCTCGCTCTTCGGCGCCAACGGCCCGACGTACCTGGATGTGCACCAGGGGCAACTGGGCGACTGCTGGCTGCTGTCGAGCTTTGCCGAGGTGGCGACCCGCGATCCGTCGGACATCACGAGCATGTTCACGGCCGAGGGCACCATGGTGGAGAACGGCGCCACGGTGAGCGTGTACAAGGTCCGCTTCTACAACAGCAACGGGACCGCCGAATACGTCACCGTGGACACGGAACTGCCCTCCGGCGGCCAGTACTATGACATGCCGGAAAACGGCCCGCTGTGGGTGGCCCTGGCCGAGAAGGCTTATGCCGAGGCCAACGGGGCAGGCATCGTCACCAGCGGCACGCCGGACAGCAACTCCTACGCCGCCCTCGACGGGGGCGACCCGTCCTGGGCCTTGCAGGCCATTACTGGGAAGTCGGCCAACGATATTGCCATCAACCCCAGCAACGTTGCTGCCGCCTGGAACGCTGGCGAACTGATCGTCCTCGGATCGAGCCCCAACGCCAACGACAACCTGATCGTGGGCGACTCCACGGGGACCCACGCCTACGCCATGATCGGCTACAACGCCTCGAGCAGCACCCCCTTCGAGCTTTACAACCCCTGGGGAGTCAGCTCCGTGGTCGGACTCGACGACAACTTTCAACGGGCATCAAGTCTATGGCGGCCCGTGCTATATCAGTGCGAGCCAGCTCTCGAAGGACTTTTCCGCCCAGTGCACCGGCAGCGGGGCGGTTGACGGCGGAAGTCAGACGCATCACCGCTTCGAAACCGCGGCGGACCTGGTATTGGCGGGTTGGGGCGCCTGAAATGGTTCCATCCCGATTAGGAAAAATCGATGGTGAAACGGACACGCGCGGGACCAGGAAAGACTTGGCCCGCCCCGTGGATCGTTTCCGGTTCATGCGGGGTTACTTCCCTTTCCACGGGCGGTCTGGTAGGTTCAAAGGAATCGTATAATGTTCACGGGTGACAATGATCGAAGCCTGTTGCGAAAGCCCGCGACATCTACCGAGGCTGCTCCTATGAGTAACACTCCCCCTTTTCAGAGTGCCTTGCAGTCCAACACGATGGAAAGCGTCTGCGACCGTTTCCGCAATGCCTGGAAAAGTGGTCGGCGGCCGACGATTGAACAATTCCTGGGCGAAGATTCGGGCGGCAGCTCAACCGCTAGTCGCGAGTTGCTGATCGAGTTGGTCAAGATCGATCTGGAATACCGCTGGCGGCAAGACCTGCCGGAGGAACCGCGTGAAAACACAGGGCCTCCCGCTGGCGCGAGCAGTTCCGCCCGTCGGCCGCTGCCTGCGCGGCCCCGCTTGGCCGACTACGTGGATCGCTTTCCCCTGCTTGGACCCGTTTCGGAGTTGCCTCCCCAAGTGGTCGTGCATGAATATCTGCTTCGCAAGAGCAAGGGCAATGTCTCGGACAGGGACGAATCGATGGCGAGCACCGGCGGGGGCGCCAAGCTGGCGGCCGCATTCGCCCTGATCGATCAAGGGGCGCAGGAAACGCCCGCCCAGCGCGAGGCGGTGATTGAAACCCAATCGCCACCCAGAAATCCGAGCTTGCCGTCCGGGCCCGCGGGCATGCCGGAACGGATCGGACGTTATAAGCCCGAGTGCGAATTGGGGAGCGGCGGTTTTGGCACGGTTTACCGTTGTCGCGACGAGCAATTGGAGCGGGACGTGGCAATCAAGCTCTTCAACGGCGCCTCCGCCGAGCGCTACGGCCGCACGGACCACTTCCTGTACGAGGCCAAGGTGGCAGCCCGCCTGCAACACCCGGGCGTCGTGGCCGTGCTGGATGCCGGCAGGACGGTAGACGGCACGGGGTTCGTGGTCTACGAGCTGGTGCGCGGTTCCACGCTGAGGGACCGCATCGCGGCCCAAGTCGTCGACCGCGATAAGGCCGTTCGTTGGCTGATCGAAATGGCCGAGGCCCTTCACGCGGCCCACAAGTGCGGCATCGTGCATCGCAACGTCAAGCCGGCGAACATCTTGATCGACGAGCAGGACAGGGCCCGCCTGGCCGATTTTGGAATTGCCAAGCTCGACGATCGCTTCTTCCTTGACGACAAGGGAGAGGTCGTAGGCACGATCGCCTACATGAGCCCGGAACAGGCCGGCGGCCAGTCGCATTGGGCTAGCCCGCAGTCGGATATTTACTCGCTGGGTACGGTCATGTATGAATTGCTCTGCGCGCGAACGCCTTTTTGCGGCCAGAACTGGGACGACGTTCGGCAGCAGATCATCGGGCGGGTGGTCCAACCGCCGCGGACCATCGACGACACGATTTCCAAGGAGTTGGAGGCGGTCTGCCTGAAGGCGTTGTCCAAGAAGCAGGAAGACCGCTTCAAGACTGCCGGCGACATGGCGGCCGCCCTCCGCGCGGCGGTGACCCGGCGGCCATGGTCGATGTTCCTGGGGCTGGCCGCAACGGCCGTGCTGGGGCTGGCGGTGGTCGGCTGGTGGCATTTTGCGCATCGTCACAGCATCGAGCGGCCGATGGCCCCAAGCATTGCTCCCGCGGGCGGCAACCTCGCCGGGCCTTCGGATGCCAGTCTCCCGGCGGTCTCCGAAGACGTGCAAAGCGATCATCCGGCCTTCGCGGTCAGCGTCGAGGTGGATCGCCCCGATCGGATCTATCATGGCGGGGACACGATGTGTGCGAAAGTGATTTCCGAGCGGGACGGTTACCTGTACCTTCTGTACCAATGGGCCGACGGGACTCTGGTTTGCCTCTTTCCCAACGCGGTCCAGCAGGACAACCGGATTGTCGCCCACAAGGCAGTCACGATACCTGCTCTCGATGCAGGATTCAACATTCGAATCGGCGGACCTGCCTATTGCGCCGAGACCCTCAAGGCAGTCGTCCTTACGCAGCCTCTGCCCGCGGAGGTCTGGGGCGTCAAGTCGCTCACCGAAAAGCAGTTCACCGTGCTGCCCGACCGAGGCGTGAAAGGGGCCATGGTCGAGGTCAGGCAGCGCAAGGATTGGGCTGAGGGCAAGGTCACGATCACGACGCTTCCGCCGCAGGGCGAAGGCAAACAATGAGGGAAACAGTGACCGTGCAAGCAAGAATCATCATCGCGCGGCCGCGCACCGGATTGGCCGCGGCCTTGACCGTGGTGCTGTTGCTCAGGGCCCTGCAGACTTCCGCCCAGGAAACCGATCCGATTCTCTGCGTGAATACGCTCGGGCATACGGCCGGCGTTCGGGCCCTTGTCTTCTCGGCCGATTCCAAGCGGCTGTATAGCGCAGGCATGGACAAGGTCGTGCAGGTCTGGTCGTTTCCCGATTTTCCCCGCGCGTTTCCGCCTGCCACCAAGGGCGCCTTTGTCGAGCCCTGGAGAAAAGACGTGCCGATCCGCTGGGAAATTGCGCGGGGCCTGCGCGGTTGCATCTATTGCCTGGCCATGCACCCCCGCGATGAAGTCCTGGCGATCGGCGGATACGGGGCCCGTGGCACGGCCGGCGAGATCATTCGCGTCGATCCTCGCAATGGGACCTTCAAACCGCCTTATTCCGGACATGCCCAGAGTGTTTGGGCAGTCGCGTTTGCCGCGGACGGGCGCTGGCTGGCTTCGATGGACCTGGCGGGCCTGGCAATGGTCTGGCATCAGGACGCCAAAGAGCCGATTCGCCTCACGCGCCGGACAATGAAGCGTACGAGAAGGCCGTGATCGAGCACCTTGCCGCGCGGCCTTACCGGCCCCTCGCGGCCGTCGGCAGCGAACTGGTGGCCCTGCCGCATTGCCTCAAGACCGACCGCGGCGTAGCTTGCGAAATCTTGCTGTACCGCGCCGCCGACGGCCAGCGCGTACGGGCGATATCCTGGCCGGGCAAGGGCACGATCCGCGCTGGCCGCCAGCGCCGATGGTCGCTACATGGCCGCAGTCTGCGATCGAGGCGACCTCTGCCTGTGGGATTTTGGCCTGAACGCAGGCAAGATGCCTGCGCTACAAGATCCCGTCTTGTATCGCCTGCAGCAATCGATACCGGGGATCTCGCTGGCCTTCAGTGCCGACGGAACTATCCTGCTCGTGGGAACGGAAGTCCGTACGGCGGGCACCATGTACTCGTGGTCGGCGGCCAGCGAACTGCAAGTCTGGGACGTGCCGAAACGCACGCTGCGGCACAGATTCCCGCTGAAGGAAGCGGTTTACGCCTGCGCCGTCAGCCCCGACGGCAAACGCATTGCCTATTCGGGAGCGGGCGGAAACGATCTTGTCGTTCGCGGGCTGGATCGGCCCACCGAGGCCCTGCTCTTTCGCGGCGGTCAACAGATCGTCAGAACGGCATTCGTCCGCAAACGCAGGCAGGATGCCAATGCTCCTGGCGGGAGCGGCTACGCGTTTCTCTTTCAGCCCGCCACCTCACGCGGCGCCTCGGATACGCGGCAGTTCGATCCCCTGGTTCTTGAGCCCCCACGGCGCGTCGCGGCCCCTTTGGCGGAAGCTGCTTCGACCTGCGGAGATTGGCGCGGCGAACTGAACCGCGAGAAGAACGGAGTGCAGATCTACTTTCGCAACGAAGCCAAGGGCTGTGTGCAACTCGATCGCGAGAAGCAGGGCGTGATCCGCACCTTCTGCTGGGTCCCCGACGAAAACGGCAAGGCGGAAGCCATTGCCCTGGGCAGCGATCTGCAGTGCGGGATCTATCTTTTCGGACTGAATCGAACGGGTCCGCAAATGCCGCTGCTGCGTTATTATCGCGGTCATCAGGATGCGGTCACGTCGCTGGATGTCTCGGGCAATGGGAAGTATTTGCTCTCCGCTTCGCGCGACGGCACGGTCCGCTTCTGGCGGCTGGCCGGCGACGGCGACGGCACGGCGACGCGCCGCCGTTGGGGCGTCGAAATTGCAGTCCGGGAGGGCCGGGCAGTCGTCGGCGCAATGGACGACCTGGGACCGCTCTACGCCCGCGGCGCGCGCCCCGGCGACGTTATCGAAAAGATCGCTTGGCCAGATCCCCAAGGGGTGCGCGAGGCAAACCTGCCGCAAGACATCTTGCGCTTGCTTGACCAGCTTCCCTGGGACACACAGGCCGGTTTCTTCACCACGCGCAATGGTCGCCGGCGGTCGCCCTTCAACTGCATAGGAGCATGGCGACACCTGCTTGCCGTTTACATGACGCAAGACGACGACTGGATCGCCTGGACCCCGGCCGGCTATTACGCCTGCTCGGCGGGCGGCGAACGGCTGGTGGGCTGGCAAATCAACCGCGGACTCGGCCGGAAGCCTTCCTTCTTCACGGCCGAACAATTCAGCAAGGAGTTCTATCGCCCCGACGCGATCAAGCTCCTGCTCACCAAGGGCAGCCTGCAGGGCGCCTTGGGCGAGCGCAAAGGTCCTCTGCAGACCATCGCCGAGGTCCTGCCGCCGGTGGTCAGGATCGTGAGGCCCACGACAACCCGCCTCGAACAGCCGAGCAACGAAATCACGGTGACCCGCCGAGTCGCAGGCCCCGCAGGGAGAGCGGATCCTGCGGATGTGGCTGCAGGTCGACGGCAGCGCGGTCGACCCCCTCAGCACAACCAAGGATACCACGGCCGACGAGCGGGCACTTGGCGGGGCACCCGGTACGCCGGGTCGGCGGGGCACCCGGTACTCCGGGTCGGCGGCAAAGACCTGGCGCGTGCCGCTTGGTCCCGGCGAGCACAAGGTCGTGGCCTGGGCCGAGAGTGCCGTGAGCAAGGGCCAGTCGGACGCCATCACCGTGACGTGCGTCGGCCGGAGGACCGTGAAACCTTGCCTTTACGTCCTCTCGATCGGAGCATCTTCCTACCCGGGGCGGTGGAAACTCCGCTATGCCGACGCCAACGCTGAGCAAGTGGCCTCCGTTTTCGACAACCACAGCCGCGACATCTTCGCTAGGGTGGAAATCCGCTCCTTGATGAACGGCGAAGTAACCAAGGCCAAGATCCTGGAGGGATTTGCCTGGCTCAAGGAAAGGCTTACCGCCCGCAGGAACCCCGAGGACGTGGGCGTGATTTTTTACTCGGGACACGGATGGGCCGACCCGTCGGGCGAGTTCTTCCTGTTGCCGGTCGATGCCGTGGCGAACAGTTCGCAGAGAACCATCGAGACGATTCAACAGTTGGGCATTCCCGCCAAGGCGATCAAACAGTTCTGCCAGGAGGCATTGCCTTGCCGGTTGGCGATCTTTCTCGACGCTTGCCACAGTGGCGCCACGGACGTGGCCGGCCTGGCCAAAGTTTCCGCGGCCCGCGACAATCTTGGCCGCCAGTTGGCCAGGAGCGATTGCGGCGTCGTGCTGGTTGCCTCATCCAAGGGGAGCCAGGACTCTCGCGAAGACGACAGGCTCAAGGCCGGCTTTTTTACCAGGGCCCTGGTGGACGGATTGCGGGGCAAGGCCTGTTTCGTCGACCAAGACCTGGTCTTCATGCCGCACATCTATCTGTATCTGGCCCCCGTCGTCAGCGAGATGACCGGCGGCCAACAAGAGCCGGTGCTGAACTTCGATAATCCGTTCACTCCCCAAATTCGCTTCCCCTTGACCAAGCGAAAGCGATAGGGTTCTCTTCTTCTTCATGCCGATCCGATGGTAAAGATTAACGGTTGTATCGACAGTGCTGTTTATTCTCAAGCGGTCGGTTGTGCCGGCCGATCATGCCTTGTAAGGGGGGAAGGGCCGACCTTATGTCGCTGCAGCGTATGCGCCGTAGACGACTGCGCACGCCGTTGTCCCGCCATCTTTGGCGGAAAATTCTGCTATGCGCTGCTGTGGTGACTTATGTCTGGGCATTGCCGATTGGCAGTCTTGCCCAACTGCCCGTCGATGACCAGCTCATTGCGGAAAACGCTTCGTCCGGCCCGAAGGTGGAACCGCAAGGCGACAGCACGCCCCCGTCCGTCGCCGCCACGGCCGCCGCAGGGTCCGGCGTGGTTGCCGGCAGCACCGGCAGGGCGCGGGCCCCCGCATCGGCCGTTCCCTACATGCTAGGCGACTTGCTTCGCGGCAGCGGCTCGATCAGCTTTGTTTACGAGAACGTATCGTCGGACATTATCCACGGCGCCGTGGGCGTGGAGGCGGGGGGAGCCATCAATCTCCGCAACGCCAAGGTTGCCGACGACGACAATGCCATCCCCTCCGATCGCGTGTCCTACGAGTTCAACTTCTTCAAGAATGGCGAGGGCCTGGTCGGCACGTCCTCGAACACCGTGCCCACCGGCCTCCCGCCGCCCTTGCCGCAGACCAGATTCACGACCCAGGAGGCCAGGTACGACGTGGAACTGCACACCTTGCAGTACGAAAAGAGCTTCGCCGACGGGCTGTTCTCGATCGAGGCCCGAGTGCCGTTTTCCAGCGGGCTGAGCTCGCAGTTGAACCTCAGCGCGGCCCAAATCAACGGCGTCGATACCTATCCCAGTCCCTATGGCCCTGTGTATGCCCTCGACCTCACGCCAACGCCGGAGAGCACGTTGGGCACAAGAGGTTGGCAACTGGAAGAACGTCTCGCTGATCTTGAAGATGGTGTTCTATCGGGACCTGACCCGCAATCTCTGGTTCTCGGGCGGCGTGCAAGTCGTGGCCCCCACCGCGCCCAATATCGACGTGCAAGTGACCGACTATTGGACGGTGGGCTACAATCAAGCGATCTATATTGATACCACGGGCATGCGGGAGCGGGCCTTCCACGTCAGCAACGAGACCTGGGCCGTTTCGCCCTATCTGGCGTTATCGGCGGCGCCGGGGCGGCAGTTCTTCAACAGTTTCTTGCAGTTGGACGTTCCCGTCGGCAGCGATGACGTCGAATACGCGCAGCGCTTTTATTCCACGTTCAACACCAACACCCTCCAGTCCTTCCCGGCGCTTTTCCCCGTCAATCTGGTCTTTCCCAGCGGCCAGGCGGCGCAGGACAATTTCCAGGGGCGAATTCGCGACCAGGTGCTGCTGCACGTCGACGCGGCATGGGGTTATTGGCTCTACGAGAATCCCGAGGCGAAGTGGATGCGGGGAGTCGCTTCCACCTTGGAATTCCACCTCACGCAGACGTTGCAACGACCTCAGGTCCTCGTGCTCCCCGGCAGCCCGTTGAACTTGTACTCTTTGCCGAATTTTCCCTTGGAACCCCCGCCGACCGTGGGCAACCCGGCCGCGAGCAACACGATCACGGACGTTACGGTGGGTATCGATACGCGGATTGGGGAGCGGACGACTTTGAACGTAGGCGCCGCGTTTCCCCTGGGAACGGGCTACAACCGCACGTTCGACAGCGAAATCCTGGTGAGGCTCAATTGCAACTTCTGAGCACGAAGCGCGATGAATAAGGTGTACGCCATGACGTCACGGGACATCTGGACTTGCCGATCGGTCAGGTTCCCCGGCGCTTTGCCGCGGATGACGATGGCCTGCGCCCTCGTGGTGGTCTTTGCCGCGGCCGGCGCCGCGGCCTTCGCCCAGCAAGTCGGCGATACGACTTCCGCCGCGACGCCTGCGACGCAGGAGGCAGCCGCGCCGGCGGATCCCCTGGTCTCCACCGACACGGCCCAGGGTCGCCCATCCGTTCCGCGCATGTTGGGAGACCAGTTGCTCCGCCTGAATTCGGTCAACTTTGCCTATGCGACGGTGGTGTCGGGTCCCAACATTTACATTTCGCCGGGCGTCGCGGGCGGGTTCTTCTTCGACCTCCGCGACACCAAAGTCGCCAGCAACAACAGCGCCATGCCCACCGACAACTTCTCCTACGACTTCAGTCTCTTCAATCAGGGCAACGTCGTCCGCGGCGTGTCCGGGCAACTCGCGCCCAGCGGGCTGCCTGCGGGCTACCCCCCGGCGAAGTTCCTCACGCAAGCGGTGCCGCGCGACATCGGTTTACACACGTTCACCTTCGAGAAGGCGTTTGCCGACGGCCTTTTTTCCCTGGAAGCGCGGCTCCCTTTCGCCTACGGCCTGAACTCCCGGCTGGACCTCAACGCCGGGAGGATCTTTGGCGACCAACAGGATCCAAACAACGTCTACCCCGACAACTACTACTTGGCGGTCGATCCCACGCCGCAAAATACCTGGGGCAGCGCAGCGTGGGAGTTACAGGACATCTCCCTGATCCTGAAGGTTAACCTCTACGAGGATATTTCCCACAACCTCTGTTTCTCCGGCGGTCTGCAAGTGGTTGCTCCGACGGCCGAGAATATGCACGCCCAGATCACCGATTACTGGTCGGGCTTCAATGAATTCGGTGTCAGCGGTCCCCCCGCTTTCCCCTTGCTGAATTTTTCCTTCGACGCCCTCGGGCGGCGGACGCGAACACTCGACGTGAGCAACAGTATTTGGACCCTGTCGCCGTTTATCGCGCTGTCGATGACGCCCACCCCGCGGACTTTCTTCAACGGATTTCTACAGTTGGACGTGCCCCTGGGAACGAACCGCGTGAACTTCTCCCAGTCTTATGCATCCCTCTTGAACGAAACCACGGGAGAAGTAACGTACTACCACGTGCAGCCTATCACGTCGTTCAACGGCACGCCCATCCCGGGGGATTTCAGCGGGTCCCTGCGCAACCAGGTGCTGGCGCAACTGGACCTGGGATTGGGCTACTGGCTTTATAAGGATCCCTCCGCGCAATGGGTCAAAGGTGTGGCTCCCATTCTGGAGATGCACGTCACGCAGACATTGCAGAGCGGCCAGGTCCTGCAACTCCCTCAGCCCAGCCCTTTCTATCATTTCGTTGGGACACCGGGCGATCAGTTCACCGTCGGCGCCACGGCCGCGAGTACGACGCTCACGGACCTCACCTTTGGCATCAATACGGAGATCGGCCAGGCGTCGACGCTCGCCGTCGGCGCCACCATGCCGTTGGGCGGCGGGACCAATCGTTCGTTCGATAGCGAAGTGCTCATCCGCTTCAACCACTCCTTCTGAAGCCGCACGCGCTAAATAGAGTTGCGTGATTCCCGGAAGTGCCCGAAGTAGCGTGGGACAAGATCGCGTAGCGAGCGCCGGCCCACCATTGGGTTTGCTTTCCACTCTGGTGGGCCGGCACTCGCTACGCGATCTTGTCCCACCCTACCGCTCACTCCTTCTGACCGGTCAGTCTTCGGTCAGTCCTTTCGATTTCCCATCGTCGGGCAAGAGGGCGCGGACGAGATCGATCAATCCCAAGTCGGCGAGCTCGTCTTGGATCTTCTCCGCCGTCGGAACATCGAGCCCTTTGGCGATTTCGGCGATCAACAAGTCGGCGAACTGGACCCGCGCGCGGCGCAACTTCTGCCGCACCGCGTCGGCGCGGAGCACTTGGCCGGTCTTCTTTGACAGTCTTGCCGCCAATTCCGCCGATGAGTCGTCCGGATATTGGGTTCGCAGCCGCAGCACCGTATAAACCATGCTGCCGGGCTGGGCCTGCTGCTGTTGCTCCAGGGCCTTCCAAGCCAGGTCCAACACGCTCTGCCGCCACTGGACCGTCCAGCATTCGTCGTTGTCGTCCTCCTCGGCCGCCACGCGATCGAGATCGAGGGCCACACCGCGACGGCGTTTCTGCCGATTCCAGCGGTCGCGGACCATGTTGCGAATCGCCACTTTCAAAAGGTCACGAAAGCGGCCGCGTTGCGGGTCCGCACCCGCAAAATCGCCCGCCAACAACCGCACGGCGAGATCCTGCGTCAGGTCGTCGGCATCCTGATCGCCGGAAAGCACGGCCGCCACATAGCGGCGTACCGCGGGCAAATAGCGCGTGACCAGCGCCTTGCGGGCTTCGTTGGCCGACACTGCCGACGCGTCGCGGGCCGCCTGCAGCAGGCTCCACCGTGTTGAGATCGCTTCCAAACGGGACGGGACGTCTTCCGCTGCCATGACCAACCTAGATTCTGTGCGGAGAATCGGACTTTACCGGAGAACCGTTCACTTGCCCGGTGCATTCATTGTACTGAATCGTGCGGAAAGTCAAAGTTCTCAAGAGATTCCGTCTGATTTCAGGGATGCCCCCCTTTTGCGTTATCGTTGCATCCCTTTTTTTCTCGCTGCATTGTCACATAGGTGATTCGTTGCCGTACTGGGAGGTGAAGGACGAACCGGCTGGTGCCGGTTCCAAGAGTAGTAAACAACAGAGTTGATTTTCAGAAAGGGTGACGACGATGAAGAGTATTTGGACGATTTTCAGCGTGGCGTTGGCAGTTTCATTCCTGACGGTTCAGGCCCAGGCCGGCCACGGCGGCGGTCACGGCGGTGGACATGGCGGCGGCCACGCCTCTTTCCATTCCGGCGGCCACGCCGCTGGCCATTCCGCTTTCCATTCCGGCGGAAGCCATTCCGCTGGCCATTCCGGCGGCAATCATTCCGCCAGCAAGGGCCACGCCAAGAATACGCATTCCGCCAGTTCGTCGCACAATACTACCGGCAAGCAAGGCAACGTCCACAACCCGAGTAACCGTGGGCAAGCCAACAAGCACAACATGGCAGGCCGGAAGAACCCCGCGGGCAAGACCAACCGGGCAATTGCGAAGAACCCTGCGGTCAAGTCCAACCAAAACAAGGGCGCGAATGCGAAGTCCAACAAGAAACGTCGCCAAGTCCAAGACTGGCAAGGGCACGAAGTCGAACCGTGACGGGTCTGGTGGCGGCCATGGCGGTTCCGACGCGGGCGACTGGGGCGGAGATTGGCCCGACGGAGACAGCGGCGACGACGTGGTAGGGCCGGTGGTGCCTGATGTGGATCCGTACGTTGCCCCGATTCCGGCGCCGGCCGTGAAGATCGTTCGCATCGTGAATCCGGCCGTGACCCGAACCGCGCTCGGTTTCACCATCGATGGCCAGAGCTACACGCTCAATGCCGGCCAGACGCAGAACGTGGAGCTGGCGGACAGCGCGGTCATCGAATTCGATCGCGGATCCGGAAATCAGGCGGCCCGCTACACGATCACCGAGGGTGTGTACCAGTTCGCATCCACGCCGCAAGGCTGGGAACTTTACCGCTGCAGCGATTCGCCTGGGAACGACGCCGTTGCAGCCAACTGATCGTTGGCCGCCGGTGAACCGCGGGCAAGGCTGCCCGCCGAACAAGGCAATGCCGATAGCCAGGAGCCGCAGGATGCGGCTCTTGTTCATTTCTTGAGGATGAGAATCTGGACAGTTGGCGCAATCCAAACCAACTCGCCGTCGCACGACGAAAATCCGCTGCGGCGTTGGACACGGGGCACTGCGCAATGTTAAGATGGCTGGCATCGCGGGCTTGAATCGGGTTTCAGGCGAACGTTCCTGGGAAGTCAAATCGGCGAAACGCCGGAAAGGACGGGAGAGATGAATCAACAATGCAAAAGAGTTTCGCGGCGGATCGGGCAGGTCGTTGTTGCGTGCGCGCTGGCAGTCGGATGCGGCGCCGGGACTTGGGTCGCCGGGGCAATGGCCAAAGAGCCGGCCTTGAAGCTGTATATCGACCCGGAGCACGTCGACGCCGACTTCCCGTTCCAGGGTGAGTACGCAGGCACGGTTTCCCAGCCCGACGGCGGCAAGACCCACTTGGGCGCCCAGGTCCGCGCCTTGGGCGACGGGGTCTTTCGCACGATGTTCTTCGCCGGCGGCCTGCCCGGTGCGGGCTGGGACGGCAAGACGATCATCCAGAAGGCCCCGAGCACGGACGACTCGACGCCCGAGGATGCCAAGCGCGAGGGCAACAAGGTCGTCATCGACCAGGTCTACAAGGCGGTTTGCGATGGCCGGAAGCTGACCGGCCGTACCGACGCGGGCGTCAAGTTCAGCTTGAATCGGATCGAGCGCCGCAGTCCGACGCTGGGGGCCAAGCCGCCGGCCGGAGCGATCGTGCTCTTCGACGGGAGCGGCACCGACGAGTGGCAGAGCGGCGCCAAGCTGACGCCGCAGAAGTGGCTGATTGGCGGCGCGACCACCCGCCGCAAGTTCCAGGACTTCACGCTCCACGTCGAGTTCATGATTTCCTACGTGCCCCAGACACGCACCGTCTGGCAGCGGCCCAACAGCGGCGTCTTCCTCCAGCGGCGCTACGAGATCCAGATCCTGGATTCGTTCGGCATTGTGATGCGCCAGCACGACTGCGGTGTGCTCTATGCGCAGATCACGCCCAAGATCAATATGTGCTATCCGCCCCTGACCTGGCAGACCTACGACATCGATTTCACGGCCGCCCGCTATGACGCCGCGGGCAAGAAGACCAGGCTCGGCCGCTGTACGGTGAAGCTCAACGGCGTGGCGATCCTCGACAACGTTGAGATCAAGGGATCGACGCCGTCGGGGATCCCGGAGAGTCCGCAGCCCGGGGGCATATACCTCCAGGAACACGGGTTCCCGGCGTTCTTCCAGAACGTTTGGATCGTGGAGAAGCGTCCCTGAGGCGCGCGAAGTAGGGTGGGCCGAGTGAAACGAGGCTGTAGCTGTAGGGTGGGACAAGGTCGCGGAGAGTTGGTGGGACGCACGCGTACCGGCCGGACCGCAACCGAAGTCCCACCAACACAACTCAAAACCGAAAGAAGCACATGAAACGAGTAAACTACATTCTGAGCGGAGTTGCTTTCCTGCTGGCCATGGCCACGGCCGCACTCAGCGGCAGGGCCGATGGGCCTGACCTGACGCCCGGCGTATGGAAGAACATCACGCCGGCCGGCGTCACCATGACCCTCACCAATCACGTCTTTTGCCAGGGGGTCACGCTCGACCCGGCCCATCCGTCCACGATCTACCTCTGCGTCTGCGCCTACGACGTGGACAAAGGCGGCCTCTTCAAGACCACGGACGGCGGCGCCACCTGGTCCAGGATCGGCAAACTCGACGAGCCCCTCCACCTGGCCATCGACCCCAAGAATTCCAAGCACTTGTATTGTGTAGACGGCGTGCGCGGCGCCACGGAGGGGTTTTGGGTCTCCAACGACGGCGGACATGCCTGGACTTCCCCGCCGGGTTTCAGGGCCGTCACGCAGAAGCCCGTCGGGACCAGCGATCTGTACTCGATCAACGTCGATCCCACGGACTTCAAGCACGTGCTGGTCAGCTTCCATTCCCCCTGGGCCAATTCCAGAAACTGCGGTGTCCTGGAAAGCAAAGACGGCGGCAACCACTGGATTGCCCACAATGCGCCGGACGGTTCCGCGGGCGGGTATGGCATGGCGGTCTTCTTCCTCTACAGCCCTGCCACCAAGCAAGGCAACCCCAAAACCTGGCTCTTCACGGCCCAGCAAGGCGGCTTCTTTCGTACCATCGACGGCGGGGCAACGTGGACGCTGGTCTATAAGCTGCAGATGACCCATGGCGGCGAACAACTCTATCGCACCAAGCACGGCACGCTGTATGCCGGCGCTTACCAATACCCGGTTCGCAGCAGCGACAACGGCGCCACCTGGGAACCGCTCAAAAAAGGACTGGTTTACAGTTGGTACATGGGCATCTGCGGCGACGGCGTCAACCTGTACACCGCCTGTTCCAATGAGAATCAGCCCTTCTTTACATCACCTGAAAAGGACGGCAGCACCTGGACGGCCTACCGGGGCGGCAAGCAGAAGTTCTCCAACGAACCCTTTGAAATGCGCTACGACGCCGTCAACCACATCATGTACTCCGCCAGTTGGAGCGAAGGCCTGCTTGCACTTAAGGTAGACGCCCCTTGATAAGTGCTGCCGAGGATATGGTCGATGCGGATGCCGACCGGTAAAATAAACGAGTGCCGCAACGGAAAAAAGGCTGGAGAGGACTACGCCATGGCCGATTTGATACCTCATTCCAACGGTACTCGCAGCCATTGCCCGGCTTGCCTGCGAGAATTGCCCGTAGAATCCCTGGCCTCGTTGGGTGATGGGCTCTGTCCGCACTGCGGCCAGCTCCTGTGGTTCGTGCGGAAAACGGCAGGCAGTGCGGTCGTTTTGACCTTGCTGCCGGGCCTGATCTCCGGCAGCGATGCCGTGTTGCGGGTGGACGAAATCATGTCGGCGGCCGGCGTGGCGCCGCGGTTGGTCTTGAACCTAAGCCAGTTGCGGCTGGTTTCCAGCATGTTTTTGGCCATGCTGATCGTCGTTTACCGCCGCATGCTGGCGGGGGAACGGACGTTGAAATTGTGCGGCCTTCGCGACGACAACCTCGAGGTCTTTCGGATCACGAAATTGGACTGGTTGTTCGACATCTGCGTCGACGAGAACCAGGCGCTGGTCAACTCCTAAGCGGGCTATTTAGCAGTCGAGCTCTCGGGAAGCGGGAGCAGACGGGGCACGCGCTGCGCGTAGGGAGGCAACGATGCACCATCGCCTTCAGCCCGATCCAAATAGTAGTAGGCCACGCTGGCGTAGTGGTTCCGCAACGGCTTGCGATCGTCATCGGGACCGCCGCGACCATGCTCGATCGTCATCCGCAGCGACTTGGTGAACGGCACCGGATCGAGGATGTGCCAGCGGTAGCAGGTATTGAGGATGCCACGCTTCTCGCCGCCTTTCTCCGCGTTGTCGTAGAGAGGCACGCCGGAATAGGGATTGGCGAAGGCATGCTGGAAGTCCCATGCCCCGCAAAAATAGTCCTCGCTGCCCGTGCCTTCGATGGTGGGCTTCCTGGCGCCGTCGACGTAGAACTTGTCGTTTCCCTCGCCCCACCAGCCATCGCTGTTGGCCATCACGCTCAGGAAGGTGCCGACATAATGTCCGCGGCCGGCCGTATTCAGGATTTCGTAGTCTACTCCCTTGGGCACGGGAAATGCCTGGTGATACTGGGTGTGGAAGTAGCGGATGTCCGCCGCCTGCCGGTCGTCGAGGCGGTAGTCGATGTTGAAGTAGCAACTCGACACCGCTTGGCTGCCCTCGTTGGTCATGGTCAGGCGGGCTCCCTTGGCAAACGGCATCGGCCAGTAGCAGTTGAGGGCATTCACGCCGCCGATGGCGATCGGCGCGCTCTTGTATTCCACGTAGCGGCCGAACCCCAGGCCGAAGAAGTCGCCCAGGGGACACTCGACTGCCGGCTTCTCCGCGCCGTCCCAGTACATCCGCAGCACCAATTCGCGGAGGTGGTCGCGAGACTGGCCGGCGATCGTGAACCAGACGTGCGTGATCTGGCCGTGCCCTGCGATGCGACCCAATTCCAGCGTCGCCCCCGCAGCGATGGGCCGGGCGTCGGCGTTCTTGAACTGGGGATCGGTGCTCGCGATCCGGTACGCCCGAAACGCCTTGGGCTGGGCCAGGCTTTCGGGCACCTGGGCGTTCAACGAGGCCGCGGTCGCCGGCCACAAAATCAGAAAGCCGACAGCGATGGACAAACTCGGTCGTGTCATGATCTCTCCTTCTCGGTGATTCAAGTCTTGCACATTTTGGTTGTATCGGTAACGCTGCTCCCTACGATACTATGCGAGCAGCGTCAAGGCAAGGCGGCGTTTTCTTGAACCGACAGGAAGCCAAATTGAGTTGCGCAATTCCAGTCGCGTTTCGTGGGCTTTACCGTCAGGCCAAACCTGGCTATAATCGTAGTCAGACGTGAATGATGCCCCGGAACTTATACCGTGAACGGTTGGAAATGCCCTGAAACTCCCCTCTGGGTGACAGGAGGGATCATTTCAAACCGCGCAGAGTATAAGACCCCTATCTGCAATCTGGCGAGCTTCAGCGATGGCTACTGACGTGGCAAGCGACAATCCGCTGCAGACGATCCCCGTGGAGCTTTATCCGGTCGTCGATCACCTCGTAACGGAGGATGACGCTCCCGTGGACAACATTTTTTCCGAGAAGCAGCAACGGCTGCTCACCGAGCCGCTGCACACTTCGTGGAAGCCAAGTGGGCAGCGATCGTTTGTCGCCATGGCCAACGTGGGGCTGTTCAATTCGATCCGCACGCCGGCGGTGGTGCCCGACGCGCTTCTGAGCATGGATGTCGAACTGCCCGCGGACCTCTGGCCCAAGAGTCACCGCTCCTATTTTGTTTGGGAATACGACAAACCGCCGGACGTGGTCGTGGAAGTGGTTTCCAACCGCGACGGCGGCGAGGGCGCGAAGAAGCTGGCCGCCTACTTCCGGATTGGGGTTCGCTACTATGCGATCTTCGACCCTAAGAGGCTGCTGGGGCCGGAAGTGCTTCGCGTCTATCGTCACGACGCGCTGGAATATCACCAGATGGATGAGCCGGTCTGGTTTCCCGACATTGGATTGGGGCTGCGCCTCTGGCAAGGCCGTTACGAGGACCACGACAATCTCTGGCTCCGCTGGGTGGATGCGGAAGGCGTGCCGATACCTACGGGACGTGAGCGTGCCGAGTCGGAGCGGCAACGCGCGGAAACCGAGCGGCAACGCGCGGAAGTCGCGGAGCAACGCGCGGATACGGAACGACAGCGTGCCGACAAGCTTGCCGAGCAACTGCGGCAGCTTGGCCTCGAACCGCCGTCGTAGGGCAGGCCGCCTGCGCTCTCGGGCACGATGTTCGCATTGCCGCCGCTTTCGATCGCGCGCCGCAGGTGATGGCGTTGATGGTTCTGGAAAGCAAGATTTCGGAAAAGCAGATGATTTTCTTTCCCGCCTTTTCTTTTCCACGCCACGATAGATCGTCATATACACAGTATTTCCACTTGAAGTTCGAAAGGGTACATTAGCGTTGGCATCATCTCGAATCGCTTGCCTAGACTTGCTATATTCTCCAAATTTGGTGGCCGGCACATTTTCTCGAACATTTTCTCGAACTGTACATGGACGAGCGGAATTCACCAATCCCGTCGAATTACTTGTATGGGTGTGGCGTGAAGTATTCGACCACAGAAGGACACATACCACAGCAAGGTTCATCTCTCTTTCCTAGGAAATCCAGAAGTTCCTCGTCAGTGCAGCCTGAAAAAAGCGGCCTGTAGTTCAGATACGGTGACCAGTCGTCGGGCAAACCTTGGATGAGCTTCAAGTAGGCTATCTTTCGCGCACTTCCACAACCTGCCTTCAAAGAGTTGCACACAGTCCCTCTGCTGGCAAATCATCCAACTTCGTTGCGGGTTTTGCAAGTGTGGCACCGGTCTTCCGCCGCGCATGCGATGGATGCGGAGCCAGCGCTGGTGGGATAAAGAAAGCGAGTGGGGGACGTGTGAACGGTCAAGCGTTGCAGCAGCTTTCTGGATGACCGCGTGATATTCCGGCAAATCGTCATGGATGGAAATCACAACGCGGGTACGGGTCTCACTCAGTACCGCGGGCAGATCGGGGTGCCTGTGCAGGAGGAGCCCATTGGTCCAGAGCACGAGACTGGAATTGGGCCAATACGACTTGGCATGTCGGATGAAGAGTGGAAGCTCTGCGTGGATGGCCGGCTCTCCACCGACGAGCATCAGGAAGGCGGGGCGAATCCTGCGGTTCCAGGCGAGCGACCATGCTTCCAGTTCCTGCAATGACACGATGCCGGAGTGGTAGTTGGAGAAATGGTGGCAATCCTCGCACTTGAGATTGCAACCGTGTGCGACGTGGATGTCGAGTTTCGGCAGGCCAATCATGGTACCCCTTATCGGATGATCCTCCAGCCCCCGCCATGCGTTTCGTAACGCATGCCGCGATCGCGGGTAATCGTTTCGACGGCTTTGCGTACCCCATCCCAGTCCCAGTCGTCACCCATGATCACTGCCGTCGGGAATAGATCCAGGGCTGCGGTAATATCGGCCACAACGCTCTCAAAGCCATGGTCGGCGTCAATGTACACCAAGTCGGCCTCAAGGCCCGCACGCGCAACCCGCTGCATTCCCTCGACCGAGGCGGCTTTCAGCGGGATGATTTGATCGCGATAGTCCCAACACTCCGACAGAAATGTCTCGTAAAGCCTCGGCAGGAAATTGCACAGTTCCGGGTCGCTTTGATGTTCCGGGCTGCCTTGCCAGTGATCGATGGCAATGATCTTGGCTCGTGGTGCAAGATTGGCCATGTGGCGGGTGGATCGCCCGGTCCACGAGCCGAGTTCCACAATCAGCCGAGCCGTAAGCGACACGGATTCAGCCAGGATTGTTTGCGTTCCGGGAAAGAACCAATCTCGCTTGGGAAAGGGGGGAGGCATGGGCTTCTCGGCCGGCCAAGGATACTGCTTGGCGAATTCGGTCACGGCCGACTGCTGGTCGGCATCGTTTGCCCGCGGCGGCTCGGCGTCGGGACCGAGGTTTAAGACGAAGGTCTCGAACCGCTCCAAGTCCCGGCCCGCATCTTCCCAGCCGTAAGCGTGACTGCCGATGTGCCAGAGCCGGATCGTGGTGTCGGCCATGATCTTGAATCCGCAGGCCCGGGCCCGCTGGCAGAAGGCGTAGTCCTCGGCCAGATACCAATGGCCGTCCTCGCAGGGATGGACCATCGAGTGGAAGAACGGAATCATGGGGGCCCGGAATCGCTCGTTGCACATCGGCAATTGCTGGCGCTTCTGGATCGCCAGGTACACTTCGCGGCGAACGTGCAGGAAGCCGGCCCCCGCATACAGGATTTCGATCAGCCCGCCCTCTTTGCCGAAAACGACTTTCGGCATTCCGGGCATGATATGGCTGGCCAGGGCCCGCTTGCCCTTCTGGGGATAGATCCCGCTCGTGATCGGCAGTCCGTGAGATCGCAAGCGATCGACCGAATCCGGATGGAAATCGACGTCGGCGTCGATCCACATCGTCTCTTCATAACCGTCCAACAAGGCATCGGTCGCCATCTGGTTCCGGCCTTGATCGATGGCCGCATACCCGCCCACGCGGCGAACGTCGTAGCCGCGGCGTTCCAATTCTTCCAGGGCCCGCTCGCATGGCGGTATGATCGACGAAGCGAAAGGGATCAGGATCGCGCACCGCCTGGGGTCCAGCGGATTGCCCCCGCTGCGCCGCGCCCACCTTCGCTTGGGACGCTCGGGCGGATCGTTGACGTGCGTTCCCACGTTGGCGATCTGCCGGTCCGGCGCGATTCCCGCGAAGCAGAGCAGGTCTTGCAAGCCCGCCGGGGTGTTCAGGGCCTCGTAGGTGTCGAAGAGACGAATTTGTTCGGGATAACGCCGCCTCAGTTCTTCCACGCGCTGGTAATACTCGTCCCAATAGCGGCGGATCCCTTCTTCCCGGTTCGGCGTCTCATATTGGGGAAACGTGCGCGTGCGAAGGGGATCGTGGTGCCAGCCGGGGGCGGGCTGGTCGGCCCAATGATTGGTCGGCAGGGGAAAGCTCTGATCCAGCCATTCGCAAAAGCTGACGACCACTTCTTCCCGCGGCCGTTTCAAACAGATAATGCGAATATCCGGCTCGGCGGCAATGGCGGTTTCCAGGTAGGGGAGGTAAAAGGAGGCGACATCGCACAAGAGTCGGCCGCGGCCGTTCTGGCGAAACCGGGCGAAGCGTTCGCGAACGACACGTTCCGCATCGGCAAGCCTCCAGGGCAGCAGGGGCGGCTCTTCGTAGGAGGATTGCATTTCCGGTTGCTGGTTCAGGATCTTTGCCAGCGATCTCAGCCCGCACCGGCCCGTACCAATGCCGAGGACAACCGATTGGTTCATTGCATGCACCTGGAAGCCGCGCGTGAGAATGGAACCCCGTGAATCTAGCAAGGCCGATCGGGAAAGTCAAGCACTTGGTGACCGAGGGTGGTCGCCGTTGTAGCGACATTCTCGAAGCGGCACACCTGACAGCCGCGTACTACACCCCCGAAACGGACAGCCCGAAGCGTCGTCGACTTTCGGGGACCGGCACTGCACAAGGCCCCTGAGTGTCAACTCAAACGCTGAATCGTCAATTGGCCTTTCTCGTTTCGCGTTGCCGAGAAGGTGATGCCGGACGCAAGCAGCGAGAGCAAGCGGTTGTGCTCGTCCAAGATGGCGCCGACGGCGCGGCATCGCTCATGGTACATATCGGGGTGAACGATGGATAGAGGGCCGTTCCTTTCCATCAGGCTTGCGAAAGGGCCGTTCTCCTTGGTGAGTTCCTGCCGTGCGAAGATGACGATGTTCTGCCGTAGGTACAATAGAATATTCGGATTATTCCACCGGATGGATCGCAGGAAGTCGACGGGCTGATAACCGAAATGATCGAATAACCGGCTCCAATAGGGTAGAAACTGTTCATTGACGTGATGATGCCCTCCTTGAAAGGGGATGGCGGCGGAAAAAAGCACGACCGGGGCATGGCGAACCAGCGACGCCACGAATCCCGCCGCCGCCCGCTCACTCAAATGCTCGCCGACTTCCAGAGAGATCACGAGGTCGAACCTTCGTCCCAGATCGAAGGATTTCTCCAGGTCAAGGTTGACGATGCGTTCTGGCGGAATGATTACGAGCTTTCTGTCGAGCCAATCGCCTTCAATGCCCAGAACGTCGCTGACGCCGCACTGCTGCGCTACCTCCAACCAAGTGCCTAAACCGCAGCCAACGTCCAAAATCGACTTCGGCGGGTAGTAATGAAACAGTTTTGTCAGGATAAACGCCGCCGAGTAACGATTCCCATCTTCAAGCTCGCGAAGCGGGCCATGGTGGAGGTCCTCGTAAACTGTTCGCCGCTTGTCTTCGAGTTCGGCCATGTCGTTCGTCCGTAGTACGCGGAAGGGACGGGAACGGGAAAAAGGTCACGGGGGAAACGGGGAAAAAGGATCTCTCATCGCATACACCTGAAAGATCGAAAATGGTTTGCTGGTCCAGCGCTTCTTCGGCCGCGAACTTCCAAACGTATTACCCCGGGGATGGAACGTCCGCACGCCAACCCGAAGCGCAAGCGAGGGACCTTCGCTTGCGCTCCGCGTGGGCGTTTGTGATCTTTTCTGCCAGCGTAATAAGCTCAATATTATGCGAAGCCCCGGCCCGTATTCAAGAGGGCTTGGCGCTCCATTCCACTGGTGAACGGTATTCTCCGTTTCCTGTCGTTGACGGTGCGTGCGGAGGCAAGTAGAATCTGCGGGGGAGGATGGGTATGACGGTCTCAGGTCCGTTCCGAGTCGCTGTGGTCACGCCTTACTGCCGCGAGACCCCCGAGGTCTTGGAGAAATGCCACGCCAGCGTGGCGGGGCAGACGTATCCCTGCATGCATTTCCTCGTCGCTGACGGGAACCCGGACCCTCGCGTCGCGCGCTGGCCGGTGGAGCACTTGGTCCTTTCCAAACCGCACGGGGACAACGGCAATACGCCGCGAGCGATCGGCTCGTTGTCGGCAATGAATCAGGGTTACGACGCCATTGCCTACTTGGATGCGGACAATTGGTACTTTCCGAACCATGTGGAGGCGATGGTCGCACTGCACCGGCAGACCGGCGCGGCCGTCTGTACGGCAAGCCGCACGATCCACCGCCTCGACGGGTCGCTGATGTACGCCAACGCCTGGGAGTGCGACGGAATCGAACTTGTCGACACTAGTTGCCTCTTCATCACTCGCGCGGCCTTCCGCGTACTGCCCATTTGGGCAATGATGCCTCGCGAGTTGGGTCCGATCGACGACAGGATCTTTTGGAACGCAATCCGGACGAGGCGATACTCTTGCGCCCACCACCCACAGCCCACGGTCGCCTTCCGCACGCAATACGAGTGCCACTATGAGTATCTGGGCGAGCAGGCCCCTCCCGGCGCCAAGTCCAACGCGGAATCCACGGGAAAGGCATTCCAGTGGTGGAACTCCTTGCCTCCCGAACTACGCGAAGACTGGGAACGATATTTTGGAGCGGTCCGCGGGTAAACTATCCGTTTCGGAACTCTTCCTGCCCTCGCGCAGCGCCTTTGCCCAAGTAGGAGAATAGCATTCAAAATTGAACCGCGGATAGCCATAATGCGTGGAAAGAAAACGCCCGCATAACCGGCATAGTACTTCCATCTGGGCGTGGTTCTTGTCCAAGTCGAGCATAGCGGATAATTCACTCCTGCCAATACCAAGCCTAAATACCCTATCGATCCCTCCCCCACACCCGCGGACAAAGTAGTTTCCCCGGGGCGAATATCCGAAACCACAGCCGTCGCCGCGGCCCTGCTCTACCCAGCACCCCTTATGATATTCCCTAGGGTCCAGCTCGCCCAGAAAATCGACAGGAGCCATATTTATCGGGTCGAAGTCCTGGTGGACATCGTGCTTATGCGTATTCTCCATACTGTCCCCGTCCCGGAGTCCGTAGTCTTCAGCCTTGAAGGGGATGGTCCCATTCGTCACGATTCTAAGACGTTTGCATATCGGGCGAACCATCGCTATTGCTTGCCTCAGATAGGGATACAGAAGCGGTTCGCCGCCACACAGGCTAAGCGTATCGAAGGTGACGCCCAAGGCGTTCGCTTGCATTATCAGCTTGCTTATCATTGCTAATGGCATGATCTGCTTGCTCGGCAACTGGCGGCATTGCCGATCGCAGTTGAAGCACTTCAAATTACAGTTCGTGGTCACTTCCAGTTCAATATTCATAATTGATGCGCCGCCTCCGAGAAGGTCAAGGCATTTTGAAACAGGATCGTCGTCTTCCTGGCACAAGGTCGGCAGGTGCCCTGCGCGCTGGCCGCCGCGTCGCGCGACAGTGGACAATCGATTGCTCCACGCGAGGTACCTGCAAACCGCGCGTGGAAGTCTCACCCCTCAATCTAGCCCAGCCCGTTGAGAACGTCAAGCGTCGAAAATCGGCCCGTCCGGTCGATGAGCCGCGGGCGGCTCCGCGGTAAAATGCGGTTTTCTCGCGAGACCGCAACCCTCGAAATGCGCTACCACTATTGCCGTGAACGCTCGCCAAGATACCGCTTCCACCAAGAAAACGCCGCTTCCCAACTCGTGGCCCGAGTCCGTCAAGTCGGCCATGCTCCACACGATCAGCCTGGCCCAGTTCGCCATCGCCCATACCCGCGGCTGGGCGGCCAATAGCATCAACGCCCGCGTGCGACTGACTGCGGAGAACGACAGGCTGAGGACGGAGGTCGAACTGCTCCGCGAGGCGATCCGCATCAAGGACGCGCGCATCGCGCGCATCGATCCGCACCAAAGACCGCAGTACTCGCCCGTCGAACGCATGGCGATCCTGGAAATCAAGGCGGCCCGCCATTGGTCGCTGGAGCAGACGGCCAAAACTTTCCTTGTCAGCGCGGCTACGATTGCCTCCTGGCGCAAGCGGGTTGACGAGGAGGGTCCCGCAGCCCTCGTGCAATTGCCTCCGCCACCGGTCAACAAGTTCCCGGAATTCGTCAAATTCGTCGTGCGGACGCTCAAAACGCTTTGCCCCTCGTTGGGCAAGGTCAAAATTGCCCAGATGCTCGCCGGCGCCGCCTGCATCTGGCCACGACGACCGTCGGACGGATGCTCAAGGGCGGGGAAGACGCCGCGGAACTGACGCCGGCCGTCGATCCCAAGATACCCGATGCCAACACGAACCTCAGTCCCGAGCCCGGCACCGAGATGACTGCCGAGGGCGGCAGCGACGGCGCGCTCGGCAAGGTTCGCGTGGTGACGGCGAAGTATCCGAATCATTTGTGGCACGCGGACCTCACGCTGGTGCCGACGGCGCTGGGTTTCTGGACCACATGGATGCCGTTTGCGCTGCCCCAGTGCTGGCCGTTCTGCTGGTGGGTCGCCGTAGCCATGGACCACTTTTCGCGGCGCGCGATGGGCTTCGCCGCGTTCAAGACACAACCGACCTCCGCAGCGGTCCGCGCCTTCCTGGGCCGCGCCATCCGTCGGGCGGGGACAACGCCGAAGTATCTCGTGACCGACAAGGGCGTCCAATTTTAGAACGCGGGATTCAAGGCCTGGTGCGCGCGCAAGGGCATCCAGCCCAGATTCGGCGCGATCGGCCAACATGGCAGCCTGGCCGTCGTGGAAAGATTTATCCTGACCCTAAAAGGATGTACGCGTTGGTTGCTCGTACCCTACCGGCGCGAAGCATTCCTCCACGAGCTCGTTTCCTTTGGCGACTGGTACAATAATGCCCGCCCACATACGACGCTGCGCGGCCGAACACCGAACGAAGTCTACGACGGAAAGAGGCCCGCGAACCGAAGCCCGCGTTTCGAGCCGCAACCGCGCTGGCCGCGGGGTTCGCCCTGTGCGCGGCCACAAACCCTCATCAAGGGCCGGCCCGGGGTTCGTTTGGAACTCAAGGTCGCGTTTTACAAAGGCCGAACACACCTGCCGCTCGTCACACTGACGCGGGTCTCGGCGTGAAGCAGCGCGGCCGACGCTTTTCGCGTCAGCCGCGCTCCTTCCGCGCGCCGGTGTCGCGACATTATCCATTTATCTGGTAAATTGCCAAAGAACGATTCGCCGTTCCGTCGCCAAGGCGACGCAACGGCTCAGCCATCTACTTGACCCGCATGCCCATCATGCCCCTTCCGGGGCGTTCTCTCATCCTTCTCACAGGTTGTCAAGACTCATCGACCAAGACACAGGAATCGACGGTCGAGCCGCTGCCATCGCTGGCCTGCCAAGTGATTATCCCACACATTCTCTATTTGCTAACGATTGCTCTTTACGACCTCTCCGTTTGAAGAAAGCCAATTTCCTTGCACAAGAATCAGTGCTTCTGCACGGTCAAGCAGCGAAATGGCCGATGGCCCAATCCAACGCGTAGATTCACCAATCTTCTTCCGCCGAACTACGGACTTAATAGCATTCACTAAGAATTCATAAGCGGCCTTAGAGGATCCTGACAGAGGTATACGATTATTTCCGGATTCATCCCAAAATTCCCTGGGATGGAAAAGGCTACCCGGGCCAAGATGCCAATGAACCCCGTCAAGCTTCTTACACATTGGTAATTCCAGTTCTAGGAACGGGCCACCCCTCGTCGTATCCAAGACAAATGTCCCATCATACTTCCCACCGGTAATTTCTTGCAGGACAAGCGGCGTCTCCGAAAATGGTCCGGTCAAAATGAGCCCTCGGTTAATGTGAATGGCATCACGCAACTCATTGGTAACGTCGTGGAACGATGGCGGTATCGGCCCAGGGTAATTCAATCTAGGTGTAAAGGCGATGCCATCATAGCGGAGCAATGCTTGTAGGATTTGAAGCGTATCGTCGTACGAACCATAGAAGTGGAACTCAGCCATTTTCACGCCTACTTCTTGGGGATCTTATCAAATTCTGCGCGAAGCTTGGCCTTCCTATACTCGACTTGTTTCGCCTTCTCACGAGGCACAAGACTGCCGTCCTTGTTGGTTCTCGGGACCTCACCGACCTTGACAACTTTTCCATCTTTGAGAACTGCGTTATCTGGCCTGCGGTTGACGCCCGTTTCGTTCAAAATACTCTTGTTCGAGCGATGCTCGTACCCTTCCGATTCCGGGTATTTTGCCCTAAACTTCGCTCCTTGCTCTGCGACTCTCGCCCTGTGGGTCGGATCTCCCTCCGATCCCCATGGATTTGGTGGCTTATTCCCCCCCGCCTTGCCCTTCTTGGTCTTGCAGGCGTTATGCGCCAGCACGCCGAGGTTTGAAACGTAATAGACGTGCTCGCCCTCGACAGTCATATTATACACGCGATCGACGGAGCGCTCATTAGAGACCGCGACGACCGTCAGCGTGCCGGCGGCGCCGCGGAGACGGTCACCACCGCGAAGGTTTTCCAGCGTCACCCATTCCCCGGCAGGCTCACGATAGAACGCGTGAAATGCCGTGGGACGAATGGTCTCGCGGCGGCCCTGCTCATCCTCAACCGTCAAGCGGCCGACGCACGCGCTCGTATGGCTAATGGTGCTCAGCACCACCCGGCCTTCACCGCCTTGAATCGGCGGGCAAGACTCGTTGGCAATGACCGTCGCGCGCAACTCCTCGGGCAGGCCCATCTCTGTCAAGTCAAACGGAAGCGGCACGCTCGCGCCGGGGAAGGCGTGAAGGGCCTCGACCCACTCCGGCGGCTGGAGCGTCTCGACCTCGACGCGGTCTTCGTCATTGCCGTCGCCGTGGACCACGGCCCGCAACGTGAGGTGCCGCCAAGTGAGCGGATTGACGGCCGTCTCGCCGATGCGCTCCGGTCCGCGGGAATCCGGATTGCGGGACAACACCCGCTGACCGACGCGGACGGTCTCGATGTCTTGGGTTGCAGGCGCGGCCGAATTGGTTGCCGCATGGCGCACGCGCGGAGTCGTCCCGTGCGACGGCAACAGCGACTTCACGCCGAAGAACACCGCGACGAGGAAGGCCGCAAGGTACGCCCACCGGCCAAATCGCCTGGCTCTTCCCACCGCGCCGTTCATACGCGCCGGCGCACACCGCCAATGCAATCCCCCGGGGCGACGCGGGCTCCAAGCGCTGCTGCAACCGGGGCGGCCGGCTCAATTTCCCCAACGGCGCACGATTCCGCGCCTAAAGTCGCTGCCACGGCCAAGCGCGAGGAACCGATTGCTTCCAGCGTTTCCTCGTCCAAGTCCGTGCATCGCGCCAGCCGCAGATCGCGGATCAGGTCGTCCCGCTGTGAGCCGCCCCAAGCATCATCGTAATCCGGTTCCTCGTCCGATCCGTCCTCGCCGTCAAACCAGGGCTCGAGTCCGGTGCGGTTGCGTTTCTTCTTCGCTTTCTTCCGCCGTTCGCTGCTAACGCCCGCCAGGCCGACCATCAGCGCGGCCCCGGCCAAGAGGCGGTCGCGGTCGGAGGGTTGTTCGGCCGTAGCCGCCGTTTCAGCCGGCGGGGGGCCAACCGCGGGTCGTGCCGGCACCAGCACCGGCGTCCCCGCGACGAAGCATGCGCTCTTCAAGAGGATCAGGAGCATCGCCACCTGCGCTATCGCATCCACGCGGTCAATCGTTTCCTCGGAAACTCCCGCCGCCGCCAGCCCCCTATGCACGCCCTCGAAGACCACCACAGTTGTACCCTCGACAATTGCCATCTTGATCAGGCACCTAACTCCCTCCTCTCCAGCAGCAGCGCTTCCGACCGTGATGACCGTCGCAACCGTGCCTGCGGCCTCGCCGATTCCTTGGACAACCTTCACAGTTACCTCGAGCGCGGCCAGTTGCTTGTCGCGCTGCACCATATTCGCCTCCGCCTTGTTTCCGGCGGCATAGAGACCATCTTTGTCCTCCTTGTCGAGCAGCGAGTAAATTGAAAACGTCGGAAGGCCCTCAATTCCAAAACCTATGTTGTCCAACACGTTCAACCCCGCCGGATCGCGACAATTCTTGTACGCGGCGATCAGAGTCTCGGCGAAAAGGTGCGCTTCCTCCTTGGCGGCAGCCGCCTGCTCGCTATAGTCCACCTCTTCACCGGGCTTGGCATTTCGAACCATGTCGGCGATAGCCTGAAGATTCTTAGCGATCTCACCCTTGAGCTGATTGGCATTAGTCGCGGCCCTTTGCTCGCTGGAAGGAATCCCGCCCGATCCATAATTGCCGCCAGAAGTTTCAAGAGTGGCCCCGTCATATGCAAGGGTACCCAAATAGGGGACAATCTTGTTGCCGGTCGGGTCGTTTGACGTACCGCTGCCTCCGGGCCGCGCGGCTGGAGTCGGGGTCGCAGCCGGAGTCGCGTCGGCCGAAGGCGTGGCCGCAGCCAGGCCCACCGCGTCCGCATCATCCCCGTCGCCTTCATCGTCATCCCCGCTGACTCCGCCGCCCTGCGCCGGGTTGCCTGCCGAAACCCCGTAGTCCCCGTAATTCACCACCACTCCCGCTCGCGTGACGGGCACGACGACGGCCACGTTGTTCCAGCCGAAGGCGCCGCCAGCCCCCACCATCGTCTCCGAAGTGAAACCGGCCGCGGCCCCCGCCGTGTTGCCCGCGGCGAAAAGCGTCTGCGGCACGGTCTGCTGCGTGAAGCCCATCCCCCACAGCCCGCCCACGGCGCCGGGCAACGGCGCAATGCCGGCCAGCGAGCCCGGCGAGCCCGGCAGCAGCGAACTGACGCCCGCCGCCCCCGGCAGCGTGGGCGTGCCGAAGTTCGAGACGATCGCGGGAACGGCCGGAATCGAACCCAAGGTCTGCCCGCTCCCGGGAAAACCCGTCCCGCCCGTCGTCAGCCCGCTGGAAGTCCCCAACGTGGGCAACTCGAACGGGTACCAAGAAACCCACAAACCGCCGGTCTGGCTGAAGTCGGCTAGGGAGTATTGGGCGCTGCTGCTGCTGTAGGCGGGGTCCGGCGCCGGGTACCCGGCGTACGTGCTGCTCACGGTCTCCGAAACGGCCGTGCCACTCCCCAGCGGCGACCACGAAGAGTTGGTCTCCACCTGAGACCAGGTGTCCTCGCTGGGGTAATAGACGTTATTGTAGTACGCGCCGCTGGTCCAGTTCGCCTGGCCGCTGCCGCTCAAGGCCGTCGTCGAGCTCCACTGGCCCGAGTTGAAATTGTAGTTGCTCGTCGTCGTCACGATCGCGTTGCTGGTGACGTTCCCGGACGAATACCCGCCATTGTCCCCCATGCCCGGCTCGTCGAACGAACTGGAGCTCGTGTTGGCCGAAGTGTAGCCGCTTTGGCTGGTCGTGGACGCCGACAAACTCGGATCGTCCGTCCAAACGCCTTCGGCCAGGGTCATCGAGTCGGAATAGTCGCTCGTGCCGCTGGCCACGTTGCTTTCGCTCATGTCCCCGGCGGAGGCATTGCTGGTAATGTTAATGATGACGCCCTCTTCCCCTCCGCTGACCGCGTCCGTTTCGCCCGATCCGGAGCCCCAGGCCGTATAGGAAGCGTAGTAGCTCACGTTTCCCGAGGCGCTGCCCGAGCCGCTCTGGACCCAGGCGCTGGCCCCGGAAGCCAGCGTGGCCGTGGTGCCGTAGCCCATCGAAAACGATTGCGACCCCGACTCGGCAAGGGTTTGGCCCGACGAAGTCGTGCTTTGGCTTTCCGTCCACAAACCTGACTCATCGATCACCGAGGCCGTGCTTGACGTTTGCGAGGAACTCCCGCCGCCGGCGTAGGACCAGTTTTGGCTGGTGCCGCCCGAGGTGCTCCCGCTGCCGCTGGCCGCGGCCCACGAGCCGTCCGCCTGGAGGGTCGCCGACTGCGTATAGCTGAAGCTGGAATTGTCGCCCCCGTTGCACGAGGCTGTGCCGGAATACGGTATGCTGCCGCCGCCGCCATAGGCGCCGGAGGAGGAGAAGGGCGAGCTGGCGGTGAACGAGGAGTCGGTGGCGGCCCAGACCGTGGCCGAGGCGCTGCCCGTGCTGGTCCAGCCGCTGCCGGAGCCGCTGCCGGGCGTAAAAGTGGAGTTGGTCGAGTAGTCGTAGCTCGTGCCGCTGTTGGCCGCGGCCGACACGCTGCCGCTCCAGGCGCTGCCCGGCGCGGCGACCGAGGCCGGCACGTTGGAGCAGCCGCCGCTGGCCGCGTAGCCGCTGGCCAGCGACTCGCCGCCGGCGGCCGAGCCGCTGCCGCTGGTGGCCTGCCACTGGCCGTTGGGGCCGAGTTGGTAATACTCGCTGTACTGATAGGAGTCCCCCCCGTTGCCGCTGGCGCTCTGGGTCCCGCTGGCCGAGTTGCCGTAAATGGTGGCCTGGTAGGGGCCGCTGGCCGAGAGCGACCAGTTTTGCCAGCCGCTGGCGGCCTGCCATTTTGGAGTGCGGTAATTTATTACCGCTTTGGTTGTGCCGCGGAGCGGTTTTCTTCTGCCGGATCTGCCGTGGTACACAGCAACCCCCCTACTAATTAGGTTGCGGTAGGGACGCCGGTTGCGCGGCGCCCCCCGCACGGATCCGTACGTGAGGAACTACCTCATACGGCTCTTACCTTGGGTGAGTGACGATCAGCGGCGTAGCGTGTCTTCCGCGGTGCCTCTGCTCGTAAGCCCATCGATCCGATTCCACGCTGTTCCCGGCACTGTGTCCGGCGCGAGTAAGGTTCGATTGACGTTTCCCTTGGTCGGTCCCCTTCCCTCCACGGACTCCGCCGCCGCCTTCGGGCCGGCCTTGTTCGTCTGCTTCTCAGGTACTATGGGACCGTCCGACTCCCTGAAAACGTGCATGTCCGGCGTGCGGCAAAGTGCCTTTCCGGACCGTCCCGCGTCTTGTGACGCGGGAGTTTCCAGGGTCTCCCGGTTCCCGTGCATAGAGTTTCCACACATGCGCAGGGTCTCAGACTCCGCGGCGTCCCCAAGCGGCTTGCGTTTTGCGTCGCTCATGATGTTGCCTTCCCCCTGTCAGAACAGGGTCGGCACGCCGAAGAAATGATTTCGGAGCTCAATGGCTGGCCTGTGTGTGCCCTTGTCAACGCTTCACCCGCCGTGTTACCATGGCCGGCGCATGACTCAGGGTTGGAATGGTTCGCTAGTCCTTTTCCATGCGGCTCTTTCATCCGCTACTCCATGCCGGTTTTGGCCGGCGCTTTCTCTGACCCTTTTTCCCTTCTAAATCACTCTGATTTCGCATTCGGGGAGTGCCGCATGAAGTTTGTCCAGCGTATCGCGCCTTGGAAAAATCCCCACGATCATCAGGTGCTTTAGATTCCTGAGGCTACGTAGATGTAAGACCCCCGCGTCGGTTACGCTCGCCGACGGCCCTATACTGAGGTCGGTCAGCGTCCGGATTGTAGCAATACGAGCCAAGCCGCGATCAGAAACGTTGCACTCGCACAAATTCAAGCGCTGAAGTCGTGCGAGTCGCGCGAAGCGCGATCGTCGCGTTATCCGTGATGGCCGTTCTTTCGAGCGAAACATCCTCAAGCTGGTCCATCCTCCCAATGGCCATTGCACCCGCATCCGTGACGCGAGACGTACCAACGTCAATCTTGCGCAACCCTTTCAATTTCGTCAGTGTAGCCACGCCGGCATCGGTGATGTCAGAAATGCCGACCTCGAGTTCGCGCAGCGCCGACAGGTCGCTCACGTACTGAAGCCCGGCGTCCGAAACCTTTGTGCCAAAAGCAACAAGCCTCTTTAGCGCATGCAACGATCCGATGTACCGCAGGTCTTCGTCGCCTGTCAGAGTCCCGTAAAACTCGAGCGTTTCGAGTTTATCGCAGTGCTGAATGAAGCGCAGCCAGGAGCCATCGATATCGCTCTCGCAGACCGCTAGACTCTTGAGCTCTTTAAGCTTCTTAAGGCACGAAAGGTCGGCGGCCTTCAGATCAACCTTAGAAACAAACACCCAATCAACCTCGGGGAACAAACCGATCGATCGTACGTCATCCGCCGTTATAGATCCTCCCTCAAGCTGGACAGACCCAAGGTCATTGCCGCAACCTAGGAGCCGCTCGAGGAAACTCGGTTCTATTTCCATCACGTAAACTTTGCCAATTTCCTGGAATCGCGCGATCGCCTTCTGCCTCGCCGAATAATAGCGAATCCTGGCCCCAACGGCGGCGAAAACCACCGCGCATACTGTGACGAAAATGAGCAGTGATCTAAGACTGTATCTAATCCTGACCATTGGCAATTACGCCCAGTTTCTTGAAGTCTTACCTGCGTCCCGACTCGCGAAAGGGCGAGGTGGAAATGGGGTGATGCTTCGCACCACTGCGACCCGCACGGGGCACGACTGCCGAGTTGATGCTAGCCGAAGGTGTCGAAGCCGCGCCGAAACGATCGGGGCGCCGTAATTGGCAGTTCATTTTCCCGGCTTTTGGCTCCTGAGCCCAAGGTTGAACCGCGCAATGATTCCGTCTGCAACCAGTTTAATCTCGCCGAGCATCGCCTTGCGACGCTTGTTGTAGTCTGCTACGTCGGCCTTGGGGGGGTTATAAGCGTTCGTAATGTCTGGACCACCGACGGCGAAGCCATTGCTTGGCTTCATGAGCGACGGATACATGCGGTTCGGCCCGTCTTTTGAAAACACGTCGTCATGGTGGTTTACTTGCCGATGCTCTTCGATTTCAAACAATTTAATGATAAGTGGCACAAGTGCTGTCTGAAGCCGCTCCAGGAGGCTTTCGAGTTGACGCCTATCCGCGTACATCTTCATCCCGTTGAAAATATCGTAGACTTCCTGAAGATCCTTCAAAAAGGCATCAATGTGCGCCTGCTCGTGCGCCTTGGACTCTTTGAGGTTTTCCGGCGATCGCGGAAGGGTGGTCCCCGTCCCCAACGTGAACTTCTTACTGACGAGGCCAGCAAAAGCCTGCGGTCGGATCAAGACAGACGCATAGTAATAGGTTACACCATCTACCGCCTTTGAGAGAATATCTGTCTGAAACACCAAATGGATTAGGTTGTCATCAGCATTCCGAATTCGAGTCACGCCGGCATCACCGGGCGGGACAAAATCGCTCTCTTCTGGGGTAATCGCTGGGGGTGACTGCCCTGGCATATCTGGCGTCCGACCACGCGTCAATGGTTTGTTTTTACTAATGATCTCATGCAAACTCATGGCCGCCTGGACGGTCGGAAATGTCTTCAAAAGAGCTTGATTCTCTCGGGTAAGACGGGAGAACTGACCGGAGAGTGGTTTCCCCGCCTTGTCCAAAAGCGTTACGGTCCAATCTCCAATAGTGGCATCCCACTGAATGCTCCCGAACCTATATCCGGCGATTTGAGATCCGTGCTCGGCATTCCAGCCAGTTACCCAATTCTGCTCTACGGGCGAAAGTTCGTTCCAGTTCAGTGTAATTTCGGTTCCATTCGTAAGCCTAATTACCACCTGCGTCTTCTTGCCGGCGTGCTCAATTCTCACGAAAGTGCCGAACTGGCCAGCCGCCTTCCAGTACCGCACGGGGGAGTCTTTGGGAGAGCTAAAAACACCTTGATTCGCGCCCCCGCTATCGTTATGCACCAGCACTGCGGCCTGCCCGTCCGAGCTTCCCACGAAATACGTATGCAGCGCGGCCGCCTGGATATTATACACCGGCTCGACCTGGCCCTTGTCGACTACCGAGCCCACGGCGATCCACCCGGCCGAAGCAGTCCGCAGTTCGTCGCCGGGCCGAAGCTCGGCGGCGGCCGTGAAGCCGCGGCCACGGACGTAGAAGGGATGCTTGGGCGTGCAGCGGATCACCCCGCCGCCAACCTCGACCTCGACCAAGTTCCTAGGTTCGTTGTGGTAGACGTCGACCACCTCGCCCGCGGAAATCGGCCCTTCCGGATCCTCGTGAGACGCGGCACGAACCTGGTCGCCGCGCTCGATCTGCTCGATGAGCTTCACTGTGCCATCGGCCAGCAGAATCGGCGTGCCCGCCGCAAAACATATAGGCTCGATCACGCCAGTAAGCGGATCCATCGCGGGGTCCGACGAATCGATGCTTCCCGTCACCGGCGCATTGGCCCCTGCCGAAACCCCCTTGAACCCGTCATTCACCGCCGATCCCGCTCGCGTGACGGGCACGACGACGGCGACGTTGTTCCAGCCGAAGACGCCGCCGGCCCCCACCATCGTCTCCGACGTCCCCGCAGCGCCGGCCGTGTTGCCCGCGGCGAAAAGCGTCTGCGGCGCGGTCTGCGGCGTGAAGCCCATCCCCCACTCCGCGCCCACCAAGACCGGCGACGGCACCAGACCCGCCAGCGAGTCCGGCGTGGCCGAGAGCAGCGAACTGACGCCCGCTCCCCCCGGCAGCGTGGGCGTGCCGAAGTTCGAGGCGATCGCGGGAACGGCCGGAATCGAACCCAAGGTCTGCCCGCTCCCGGGAAAACCCGTCCCGCCCGTCGTCAGCCCGCTGGAAGTCCCCAGCGTCGGCAACTCGAACGGGTACCCAGAAACCCACAAACCGCCGGTCTGGCTGAAGTCGGCTAGGGAGTATTGGGCGCTGCTGCTGCTGTAGGCGGGGTCCGGCGCCGGGTACCCGGCGTACGTGCTGCTCACGGTCTCCGAAACCGCCGTGCCGCTCCCCAGCGGGGACCACGAAGAGTTGGTCTCCTGCTGAGACCAGGTGTCCTCGCTGGGGGTATGGACGTAATTGTAGTACGCGCCGCCGGTCCAGTTCGCCTGGCCGCTGCCGCTCAAGGCCGTCGTCGAGTCCCACTGGTTCGATCCGTAATTGTAGTTGCTCGTCGTCGTCACGATCGCGTTGCTGGTGACGTTCCCGGACGAATAGCCGCCATTGTCCCTCGAGCCCGGCTCGTCGTACGAATTGGAGCTCGTGTTGGCCGAAGTGTAGCCGCTTTGGCTGGTCGTGGACGCCGACAAACTCGGATCGTCCGTCCAAACGCCGCCGGCCAGGGTCATCGTGTCGGAATAGTCGCTCGTGCCGCTGGCCACGTTGCTTTCGCTCATGTCCCCGGCGGAGGCATTAATATTCCACGACATCCCCCCGTGCTGATGATGTACTCCCCAGGTGAGGTGGGCTTCGGCGCGCACCGCGGCGCTTCGGCGTGCACCGCGTTTCCATGGGTTGCGCACTTCGCAGTTGCCCGCCGACTGCATTGTACTTCCGGGCGGCACCTTAGCCGTCTCCCCGACAGCATCCGACAGCATCGAAAGTACCGAAAGTATCAGTGATGTCCCCTTTGTTCCCCCTGCTGAAGACCGTTTGGCGGTTGTTGCCGCGGTTGATGACGTGGTAGATCAGTCCATCGGCGATGGGGCGCAAGGGCGCGGCATGCGGAAATCCTAAATTGAGGGTATGTCTCTAACAATATCCGCAGATCCTAGCCCGAGAATCGATCCCCGTCAAGAGGAAATAGTTCTGACCCGTTTTCTGCCCTGGTCCCTTACCGCCGTGAGGGCTTTCGGCGAGAACTCGATGCCATCGCGGAGTGGTACAATGCGTGTCGCCCACATACGTGGCTTGGCGGCAAGACGCCCGACGAAGTCTACGGCGGAAAGAGGCCCGCCAATCGACGCCCGCGATTCGAGTCGTGCGCTGGTTGGCCGCGGGGCTCGCCCTGTGCCCGGCCACAGACCCTCATCAAGGGCCGGCCCGGGGTTCGTCTGGAACTCAAGGTCAGCTTTCATAAAGGGCGCAAGCACTTGCCGATCGTGGCGTTAACGCGCGCGGCATGAAGCAGCGCGGCCGACGTTCTCTGATCGACCGCGCTGCCTCCCCGCGCCTGGATCGCGACATTATCCATTTATCTGGTAAATTGCCAAAGAACCATTCGCCGTTCCGTTGCCGTCGCGACCGAACGACTCAGCCATCCCTCTGATCCGTCGTCCTTTTCATACCCTTCTGGGGAATTGTCTAACCCCTCTCACAGGTTATCAAGACTCGCTGGACCAACACACCGTGTCACAGGTTGTCAAGAGCCGCTGGACCAACACACCAGCCACCGACTGTTGGCTCGCACAGAAGACCAAAAAAGGTGCCAATTCCGTTACAAAGATAGAATGACTCCCCAAACGCCTCTTTGAGAAGAATCCTCCCGCGCCCCTCAAGACACGTAATTAGGAGGATGAGACCGCCCGATATCGTGCATCCAATTGGCAGAACCTGTACCGGATAGTTTTCGTCGAACAGCGCCAAGTCGTGATCGCTCGCGAGTTCAGCAACCGGGTGACCGGCGCCGATCCCGTGCAAGCACGTCAGGTGATCGTCCGGACAATCAGTCGTCGGTGGTGCGATGCGAGGCTCATTGAAGAAGCCCCCGTTGTGTTCCCTCAGGAAAAATCGGTAATCGTCAGGAAGAGCAACACCGATGCGACTTTCGACGCGCAAAACCTCGTTTTCAGCCGGCAGCGAAAATCGCTTCGTGCAGAACTTACGATAAGCAACTTCGACTATGTCGACACTGTTATCGCCCATTGCAGTTCCTTCATGTCAGAGGACCTTGCCCACGAGACGGAGGAGGCGGACCATTTGGATTCGCAGCCTTCTCCAGAGCTTCTTCAAGCTCGCGATACGCTCGCTTCTCCATATCGTATAACTCTTTCGGGTCGAGCACGGAATTCAAGCGCCAGACGGCTTTAATCCTGTCCATATAGAGTCGGAGGGCGTCGCGAATCCCGTCAAAGTTAATGTACGCCGGATCTTTCACCCGGAGCTTGGATGCGATTGACGTGTACGCTCTGATAGCCGCCCGCGCAGCAGCTCTATCGATCACGCGATCGCGCTGCCTTTCAATGCCCTCGATCTCGTCGTTAATATTCTTGATCTCTTGCGACTCTTTGCGAATCTCGTGGAACGTCCTCACCAATTTTCACAATGTCTCCAAGAACCGGAATGGCTTCGAGCGTCGCTACCCCGACGCCCGCCTCTGCGCGGCGTTCGTTCCAAGTCCATACTGTAATCAAAATTCCACCGACGAACATCACTCGCCCTGCCACTTTTAAGGTGTTTTTTAACGCCTTGGCAAGGACCTTTTGAACGCCTGTTGCCTCCCCCGCTCCCAATTTGCCAAGAATTGACTGCAGTTGCTTCACCTGCTCCGGGCCATCCGCCTTCGAAATTGACTCTAGTTCTTTTATTGCCGACTCGACCTCGTCAGCCTTCGCCAACAGTTTACCTCGGAGCTTATTGGAGGCACCCTTTGCTGCTTCGTCGATCTGTTCCTTTTCCTTCTTGAGCGCATTGATAGTATCCTCGATGATCGGCTTGTTTGCCTCCTTGACTGCCTGCGCGGCTCGCTCCGCGGCGCGCACCGCTGCCGCAGATCCCTTATGTGCCAGTCCTCTGTGCGCTTGCTCGTCGACAAGCTCCATCACCTTGGAACCGGGTGGGCCCGCATGGTTCCAAACGTATCCTGGTGGGCGTTGCCAATTCGGATTACGCAATTTCAGCCGCATCGCAATGTCTGCGGCTTCAGCGTCTGTTCCAGTGACTGTTCCAATTGGGACGCTGGCCGCCTGTGCACTTCCTCCATAATAAAAATTACTTGGAAAGCCCCCCGGCTTGAGGAACCCGCCCTCGAATTGGAATTCGCGCTCCGCCAGCCCTGCCGCGCGATTTTCCGGCGTGTCGAAGAATTTGAATGTCCCATTTCCTTTCGTCCCCCTGATCCAGGTGCCGCGCGAATCGGCCGGCGTACGTACCGAGGCGGTGGGAACGATCTTGTTGCCGGTGGGGCCGTTTGACGCGCCGCTGCCCCCAGGCTGCGCGGCTGGCGTGGCATCCGGTGTCGCCGCAGGCGTGCCTGCAGCCAAACCCACCATATCCGCCGTTTCCCCGTCGCCTTCATCATCCCCGCTGACCCCGCCGCCCTCTGCCGGGTTGCCGGCCGAAACCCCGGTGAACCCATAATTCACCACCACCCCCGCTCGCGTGACGGGCACGACGACGGCGACGTTGTTCCCGCCGAAGACGCCGCCAGCCCCCACCATCGTCTCGGAAGTAAAACCGGCCGCGCCGGCCGTGTTGCCCGCGGCGAAAAGCGTCTGCGGCACGGTCTGCTGCGTGAAGCCCATCCCCCACAGCCCGCCCACGGCGCCGGGCAACGGCGCAATGCCGGCCAGCGAGCCCGGCGAGCCCGGCAGCAGCGAACTGACGCCCGCTCCCCCCGGCAGCGTGGGCGTGCCGAAGTTCGAGACGATCGCGGGAACGGCCGGAATCGAACCCAAGGTCTGCCCGCTCCCGGGAAAACCCGTCCCGCCCGTCGTCAGCCCGCTGGAAGTCCCCAGCGTCGGCAACTCGAACGGGTACCCAGAAACCCACAAACCGCCGGTCTGGCTGAAGTCGGCTAGGGAGTATTGGGCGCTGCTGCTGCTGTAGGCGGGGTCCGGCGCCGGGTTCCCGGCGTACGTGCTGCTCACGGTCTCCGAAACGGCCGTGCCACTCCCCAGCGGCGACCACGAAGAGTTGGTCTCCTGCTGAGACCAGGTGTCCTCGCTGGGGATATGGACGTAATTGTAGTACGCGCCGCTGGTCCAGTTCGCCTGGCCGCTGCCGCTCAAGGCCGTCGTCGAGTCCCACTGGTTCGATCCGTAATTGTAGTTGCTCGTCGTCGTCACGATCGCGTTGCTGGTGACGTTCCCGGACGAATAGCCGCCATTGTCCCTCGAGCCCGGCTCGTCGTACGAATTGGAGCTCGTGTTGGCCGAAGTGTAGCCGCTTTGGCTGGTCGTGGACGCCGACAAACTCGGATCGTCCGTCCAAACGCCGCCGGCCAGGGTCATCGTGTCGGAATAGTCGCTCGTGCCGCTGGCCACGTTGCTTTCGCTCATGTCCCCGGCGGAGGCATTAATATTCCACGACATCCCCCCGTGCTGATGATGTACTCCCCAGGTGAGGTGGGCTTCGGCGCGACCGCGGCACTTCGGCGTGCACCGCGTTTCCATGGGTTGCGCACTTCGCAGTTGCCCGCCGACTGCATTGTACTTCCGGGCGGCACCTTAGCCGTCTCCCCGACAGCATCCGACAGCATCGAAAGTACCGAAAGTATCAGTGATGTCCCCTTTGTTCCCCCTGCTGAAGACCGTTTGGCGGTTGTTGCCGCGGTTGATGACGTGGTAGATCAGTCCATCGGCAATGGGGCGCAAGGGCGCGGCATGCGGAAATCCTAAATTGAGGGTATGTCTCTAACAATATCCGCAGATCCTAGCCCGAGAATCGATCCCCGTCAAGAGGAAATAGTTCTGACCCGTTTTCTGCCCTGCCGCTCGTCACACTGACGCGGGTCTCGGCGTGAAGCAGCGCGGCCGACGCTTTTCGCGTCAGCCGCGCTCCTTCCGCGCCGGTGTCGCGGCGATATCCTTATCTATGGTAAATTGTCAATGAACGATTTGCCCTTGCCTCGCCGAGGCGACGAAAGGGCTCAGCCATCTACTTGACCCGCATGCCAATCTTGCCCCTTCCGGGGTATTCTCTTATCCATCCGATCGGTTGTAAAAGGTCGTTGGACCAACACACGTGGCATGCATATTATTTACCCGAATTGCCCAGCCTTGTCAAATTTGGTCGCTGGCACCTTTTCCTCCTCCAGCGTGGCATCAACCGAGGTCGTCGGGAACCGGCTGGCGAGGGCGTCGAGGGGCGAGGGAGGAGGACGGCGGGTCGCCGTGGCGAGGCGACGGCTCAGCCGTCTTTCCGTCCGCCGAGGTTATCAAAAGTCGCTGGACCAAGACACCTCTCTGCCTAGTCGGTTGTCAAGGTCCGGTGGACCGGCACATCGGGGGGCGGTTGCACACTTCACTCAGCAGGACCGCCCCTTAGAAAAACCAGTAGCGGAACCAAAAACATTACGCAAAGATCCAAGAGGAGGAGGAAAATGAAAGTCAGGTAGAATCTGTATCGTGCGTCGTGCTCGCGCGCGTAGGTCGCCCCTATCGCCAGGGAAATCTGAACAAAGTACCCAAGCACGATGACGAAAGTACTATGATGGTCGGCCCAGTCCCCAAGACCTACCAAGATCGTCAGACCGAACAGCCAGGCTGCGGGAAGACCAATTACGCCGGACCACACGCGTTCCCAGATGCCTTCGGCGAGGCAACAAAGCGGAACCAACATCGTGGTGCCGATATACCACAACACGCACTTAACAGACGTCGCCCTTCGTGTCATCAAATTGCTTTCTCTTGCTTTGCTGAAGTTCTCAGGTCGCTCGCCAAGCGCAACAGGCGAAAGCGGAAGATTTGACCGGCCATACGAAGCTCCACAATTCCGAAACGCGGTTGTCATGTCGATCGCAAGGTTTACGCCAACACGAAAACGGCTGCTCCTCAAAGTCCTTTGGCGCACCGGACCTCATCACGTCGGCGGCGCAACCTTTTTGTTCATCGCTGTCGATGGCGGGGATTCAGGGGGGACTTGTCCCATGGCCCCATCCAAGTCCCGGAATCGCTCAGAAAGTGCCGTTCCGACCCCAGGATTCTATATCTCCCACTACTGCGCGTCCATGTCCGATCATCAGGCGTAACCCCGTTTACGAACGTGTTTGGATTCCTCTGCTCGTTCATGCTTGGGAAGTCGAAGTTGAACACGTCAAAGTGATAGGGTACTGTCGCCGTCTGACCGCTCAGCAGGGCCTTGTAACAGGCATTGTAGAGAGCCGTGTAGAACTGGTAGCCTTGCTCGTTTGCCGCCATGTCGGCGTACGAGATAACACCCGTCGAGTACGATCCGAAGACGCCCTTTTCGCTCTTAACTCCGAAGAACGACACGATCAAATGGAAGGCCGCGTCGTACTGTTTCACCAACGGATCGACGTTGCCGGCTCTGTTTTTGTCGGTACCCTCCAACCACTCGCTAAAAGCCGTTCGAACCGCCAATTGAGTGAAATCAGGGAAAGCGACGCCGGGATGCTGTGCCTGTAGGGTTTGCGTAGCGCCACCGTAGGCGAGGTCCCAAAGCCAGTACCCCTGCTGAAACATGTGTTCGAACTTATCCGTTCCCACCAGTATCTCACCGACACGGACCACTGGGGCAAGGCCATGGTTCTTCGTGGCGTCGTTCCAGAGCCAATAGTTTTTTGGACGCAACCCGCCCATGGGGTTCGAATTATTGTGGTACCTTGACTCGCTGAACTTGAGTTTCACAATCTGATTCGGCGCGGTTAACCAGTTGTTGTCCAACAGCAGTCCAATTTTCGCGATCGGAGCGAAATCACCAATGCCCGAAACGTGAACCATCGAGCCGGGGGCATCTTCTCCCAGTTCACTGTACACCCAGCCAACTTCTAATCTCGCGCACGCTGGTATCGATTCCCCATTCTTGTATGCTGCTTGGACGTAAGTCCAAGCGCTCGCCAAGAACTTGTTGATCTGGTCGTTCACGATGTCCGAAACGTCCACGAGACCCTCGGTAAGTATCGTCCACCGATCGTCGGTTTCCCGTTCCCCCTTCGGATCAGTCTCATCCGCAGGGCTGTTCCCAACGTACCGATAGAGGTTCGTGTCCCCCGCCGCGAGCCCATCCGGGTCCGGGCTCTCCCACCGCCCAAGGCTTGCGTTGTACCAGCGACGGCCGTTGTTCTGCAAACCCGTGTTCGTGTCCAGTGGTCGCCCCGTGAAGCCGAAGAGGCAATCCACCGCAGCCGCATTGCCCGTCGCCGGGTTCGTCTGGCTGAGTAACTGCCCGAAGGAATTGTAGTCCAGGTGGTTCACCACCGCCGTCGTGCCGCTTGTCAGGTTGCAAATCGCCAAGTCACGGACCGTGCCGAGGTTGTCGGTCAACGGCAGCACGACCGTGCCGGGCTCGCTGACGCCGGTCACTTGTTCGTCGGACAAAAGCTGGTCCACCGCCGGACCCCACAGGTAACGATGCGAGAGATCGGCGACGGTCATCGTCCCGCTGCCATTGGTGTCGAACTGCAACACGATCTGGTTGCCATCGTAGACGTAGCGGGTCTGGTGAACGACCACGCCCGAGCCGTTCTCGATGTTCTCGCCGACCCAACGCCCCTCGGCGTCGTAAAGGTAAACCACCGTTTGCGTGATCGGACCGCCGTAGGTCGCACTGGTGGTGACCTGCACCAGCCGGCTGTCGGCGTTCCAGGAGTACTGCGTTACGTCGGTGTCGCCCGCCTGGAGCACGCCGGTGTGATTCACGTCGATGAACTTCGCCGTCTCGTTGCCGTCGGCATCGTAGGTATACGTGTAGGTGCCGTCAAAAAGAACCTCGTTGTCCGCGCCGATGACCACGGCCGCGGAACTCGTTGAACTCGTGCGGTCGCCGTTGGCATCGTAAGAATACGATTCGTTGGGCTGCACGGAACTGCCCGAGTAGGTGGCCGCGGTAAGCTGGCCTTCGGCATCGTAAGAATAGGCCACCGAGCCGTCCAGCGACGTCACGCCCGCCACGAGCTGCTCGGGCGAGATCGCCTGGTCCAGCCCGGCCGTATCGATCGATTGGACACTGGTTGCGGGCAGCATCGCGCCGCCGGGCAGCCACGGCGACGGAGTCGAGGCAGCGGCCGCTTCGCCGGACTCGGCCGCCGCGGCGTAGGAATAGCTGTAGCTGGCCAGGACCGTCGTGCCTTGTTCATACACCAGGCCCACCAGCCGGCCCGCGGAGTCATAGCTGTAGTCGGCCTCGACCGCCAACTGGCCACCCTGGTAGCGGTCGATCGTCTCGACCTGGCCCGCCGCATTGTAGGTCAGGTCGATCGTTTCGTCCGCCACGGCGTCGCCGCCGCTCTGCCCGGTGCGGGTAATAGCCGTCAACTGCCCCTGGCTGTTGTAGGTATAGGCGTCCTGGTAGTCGGCCACGCCGTCGATGGTGGCCGACACGCCCGTCGGCTGCGTGCCCGTGGCCGCGTACTGGTAGGTCAGAACGACGGTCGGAGCGTCCACGCTCGTCTCGGTGACGCTGGTAAGGCGGTTCTGGCTGTCGTAGGTATAGGTGTCCGAGGAATCGTCGTCCGATTCGGAGGTCATGTTGCCGGAGGAATCATAAGAGTAATGAAGGGTGTCCTCGGCGTTCTGGCCCGCCACGGCGTCGGCCGCCGTGGCATACAGGGTCTCGGTAATGACCTGGCCGGCGGAGTCGTACTGGTAGGTGCGGACGTTGCCGTCGGCGTCGGTGTAACTGGTCAACTGGTTCGAGGAATTGTAGGTGAACGACGTGCTGTTGCCCTGGCCATCGGTCTCTTGCGTGACGTCGTTCTGGCTGTTGAGGGTCCAGGTGGTGGTGGTGCCGTCCGGATCCGTCAGGCTCGTCAGGTCGCTGGAAGAATTGTAAGCGAAGTTCGTGACGCCGCCGTCGGCGTCGGTCAGGCTCACCGGATGCGCCTGAATAGCGGATGTTACCGGCGCAATGCCGCCTTGAGATTGCGATCCAAGAGAAGCGAAATCTGCGGAATCGCCACCAAGGCCAGCCGAGGCGTCGTCACTTTCCCCCTCGTCATCGTCATCCCCGCTGACTCCGCCGCCTTCTGCCGGGTTGCCGGCCGAAACCCCGTAGTCCCCGTAATTCACCACCGCTCCCGCTCGCGTGACGGGCACGACAACGGCGACGTTGTTCCCGCCGAAGACGCCGCCAGCGCCCACCATCGTCTCGGAAGTGAAACCGGCCGCGGCGCCGGCCGTGTTGCCCACGGCGAAAGCCGTCTGCGGCGCGGTCTGCGGCGTGAAGGCCATCCCCCACTCCGCGCCCACCAAGACCGGCGACGGCGCAATGCCAGCCAGCGAGCCCGGCGTGGCCGAGAGCAGCAAAGTGACACCCGCTCCCCCCGGCAGCGTGGGCGTGCCGAAGTTCGAGACGATCGCGGGAACGGCCGGAATCGAACCCAAGGTCTGCCCGCTCCCGGGAAAACCCGTCCCGCCCGTCGTCAGCCCGCTGGAAGTCCCCAGCGTCGGCAACTCGAACGGGTACCCAGAAACCCACAAACCGCCGGTCTGGCTGAAGTCGGCTAGGGAGTATTGGGCGCTGCTGCTGCTGTAGGCGGGGTCCGGCGCCGGGTTCCCGGCGTACGTGCTGCTCACGGTCTCCGAAACGGCCGTGCCACTCCCCAGCGGCGACCACGAAGAGTTGGTCTCCTGCTGAGACCAGGTGTCCTCGCTGGGGGTATGGACGTAATTGTAGTACGCGCCGCCGGTCCAGTTCGCCTGGCCGCTGCCGCTCAAGGCCGTCGTCGAGTCCCACTGGTTCGATCCGTAATTGTAGTTGCTCGTCGTCGTCACGATCGCGTTGCTGGTGACGTTCCCGGACGAATAGCCGCCATTGTCCCTCGAGCCCGGCTCGTCGTACGAATTGGAGCTCGTGTTGGCCGAAGTGTAGCCGCTTTGGCTGGTCGTGGACGCCGACAAACTCGGATCGTCCGTCCAAACGCCGCCGGCCAGGGTCATCGTGTCGGAATAGTCGCTCGTGCCGCTGGCCACGTTGCTTTCGCTCATGTCCCCGGCGGAGGCATTGCTGGTAATGTTAACGATGACGCCCTCGGCCCCTCCGCTGACCGCGTCCGTTTCGTCCGATCCGGAGCCCCAGGCCGTATAGGAAGCGTAGTAGCTGGCGTTTCCCGAAATGCTGCCCGAGCCGCTCTGGACCCAGAGGATGGGCCCGGAAAAGAGCGTGGCCGTGGTGCCGTAGCCCATCGAAAACGATTGCGACCCCGACTCGGCAAGGGTTTGGCCCGACGAAGTCGTGCTTTGGCTTTCCGTCCAGGAACCTAGATCATCGATCACCGAGGCCGTGCTTGACGTTCTCGCGAGGTACTGCCGCCGCCGGCGTAGGACCAGTCTTGGCTGGTGCCGCCCGAGGTGCTCCCGCTGCCGCTGGCCGCGGCCCACGAGCCGTCCGCCTGGAGGGTCGCCGACTGCGTATAGCTGAAGCTGGAATTGTCGCCCCCGTTGCACGAGGCTGTGCCGGAATACGGTATGCTGCCGCCGCCGCCATAGGCGCCGGAGGAGGAGAAGGGCGAACTGGCGGTGAACGAGGAGTCGCTGGCGCCCCAGACCGTGCACGAGGCGCTGCCCGTGCTGGTCCAGCCGCTGCCGGAGCCGCTGCCGGGCGTAAAAGTGGAGTTGGTCGAGTAGTCGTAGCTCGTGCCGCTGTTGGCCGCGGCCGACACGCTGCCGCTCCAGGCGCTGCCCGGGGCGGCGACCCAGGCCGGCACGTTGGAGCAGCCGCCGCTGGCCGCGTAGCCGCTGGCCAGCGACTCGCCGCCGGCGGCCGAGCCGCTGCCGCTGGTGGCCTGCCACTGCCCGTTGAGGCCGAATTGGTAATACTCGCTGTACTGATAGGAGTCCCCCCCGTTGCCGTTGGCGCTGCTGGGTCCCGCTGGCCGAGTTGCCGTAAATGGTGGCCTGGTAGGGGCCGCTGGCCGAGAGCGACCAGTTTTGCCAGCCGCCGGCGGCCTGCCATTTTGGAGTGCGGTAATTTATTACCGCTTTGGTTGTGCCGCGGAGCGGTTTTCTTCTGCCGGATCTGCCGTGGTACACAGCAACCCCCCTACTAATTAGGTTGCGGTAGGGACGCCGGTTGCGCGCGCCCCCCGCACGGATCCGTACGTGAGGAACTACCTCATACGGCTCTTACCTTGGGTGAGTGACGATCAGCGGCGTAGCGTGTCTTCCGCGGTGCCTCTGCTCGTAAGCCCATCGATCCGATTCCACGCTGTTCCCGGCACTGTGTCCGGCGCGAGTAAGGTTCGATTGACGTTTCCCTTGGTCGGTCCCCTTCCCTCCACGGACTCCGCCACCGCCTTCAGGCCGGCTTTGTTCGCCCGCTTC
>CAVRDP010000032.1:0-137540 GCA_963719885.1 uncultured Planctomycetia bacterium
TAATTAGCCATAGTTGTTCTGCGCACTCTGCAATCCGTACTGTGTACTCCGCACGCTGCACTTTGCACTGCGTACTCTGGACCCCGTACTGCGTACTCTGCTTCTTGCACTCCGTACTCTGCACTCGGTACTGTGTACTCTGCACTCCGTACTCTGCTCCTCGCTCCCCGCGCGCGACTTCTCTTTACGAATTAGTACGCAGAAGCAGGCGAGTTGGTACAGTTGTACACGCGGTCGCGGCTTACGATCGTGCCGCAAGGCATTCGTCCCACAGGACTTGCGAAAAACGCCATTTGCGACAAGCGCCCACTGAAAAGCGAGTAAACTCGGCCGCCTGTGGGCGGACAAACGGCGGGAGTTCAGCCCCGGCTTCCCTTCCCCTGTGGGTAACGCAGGCGCTTCGAGGTCGATCACGGCCGATTCCGAAATGGGCACTCTCATTCGAGCATGTTCCCCAGTGCCCTAAACTGCTCTTCCGTGGGGAACTCCCTCACGCGATACCGAGGCGGATAAATGTCAACGGCCTCCATCAGGTCGCCAACGACCTCGACAACTTTGTCCCACTGGGCCATCACCGGCTCTTGATCTTCGCCGCCAAGGACAATTCGCTCGGTGTGGGGTAGAAGCGAAACCATGCCCTTGGTCCAAACGCAATAACTTGTTCGATACCCGCTGCCCTTGTGCTGCATCACCGAATACGACGCCACGAAAACATCCTCGCCCGTCTTTTCATGCAGCTCGTCCAAGAGTTCCTTCTGTTCGGCATAGTCCTGGCCGAACGACTGTATCCGCAAGGCCCGGAAGTCGTCATAGAGGGGATGATTGGCTTCCGGCATCCACGATACCCACTCGTCGCCAACCAGCCGAAGTGCCACGCCCGAAACCGTTCGTGGCTGCTCGAACGCCTTCTTGGTCAGGGCGACCATCGCTTTCAGGCCCGGCGTGTCCTCTGATCCGGCGACAATTAGCATTTCTCGACCGGGGACCATGGCAATGTAGTTGCCCTTGACCTGGAATTGCCGGATCAAGTCGAGAATAATCAGCCGTGAACAGTCGTAGCCGTCGTTCGTGGTGAAGACGTAAATGCCTTGACCTTCCTTGGGGCCAATGATCCTGGGCGGCAGTTGACGAAGATTGTCGCGGGCTGCTGCCAGGGCGTCGTAAAAGGTCACGCCCCAAAGCTCGATTTCCTTATTGGAAATGGGCTTCATGGAATCGGGCATGTCGTAGACCAGGCCCAAGCCAAGATCGTCGCCAATAGTCTGATATTGCAGGAACGTGTCCTCGTCGCCGCCGATGACCATTCTCAAGCGGGCCGACTCAAAGAAGCTGCGGGACCGCACTGCCGGCAGGATGTCGGGCTGAACGTCGGCATATTCCTCCGGCGTTGTCTTGTGGGCATCCAGCCAACCTCGCACGAAGCGGCGGAGCGATTTGGGGCGGTCCTCCTGGGAAAAGGAGCAGTATTCCCGGTAGGCGTTGCCCAGGAACAGGACCGACTTTATCTCGCCCGCCACGGAAATCTCGAATTCCTCGGGGTCGTAGGAGATTTCGCCGGTAATCCCCGTTTCCCGAAGTCGGGCCATTACGAGTTGGGCGAATTCGTCGTGACTGGGTTTCATGAAACCAGGGTATCACGGGGAAAGGCCACTCACAATGCGCCCGCATCGATCCAGTTTCCGATGTAGCAGGCCCGCTCCCGGCGGCCCCGCCCATGCCCGGCCGGATTTGTCCGCAAGGTCTGTGACCTGCCCGCTCCCCACTCCGGCGAGAAATCGTAAGATGGGGCCATCGGGACGGCCGAGGCCCTGTTGCATCCGGCGCAACCAAGCGGCTCGGGCCGGCTTCGGTGGGTTATTCGCATTTCACGCCGACCGGCTCGGGCCGACCCGTTCAAGGAAAGGCAATATCAGTCGTAGCGGATTCCTCCCTGGCGGATGGGCCTGCCTCGAGCGACTCGTGTGGGCTGGTCTAAATCGCATCGGAGTGTCAGACCGACGCGCGCAAGCACTAGAGGATGGGGTTCGGTCAGAAAACCTTCGTTTTTTCTTTACGTGACTAGATCGGCATGCCCCTCTTATGGTTTTTGGACGCGGAGGTGGGGGTGACCGACGCACGTAAGCTGGGCTGACGGCGTTCAACAAATGGCGTCTTTTGATGGACGTCACTTTGGCGCACCAGTTTGCGAATCCGTCCGAGCCGTTATGAGATACGCGCGTTCAAATTGGGACGTTCAAGCAGGGTCTCCGGGTGTGGGACAGATGCAGAGGCATCGGCCGCAGTACGGGATCAGACCGCTGAATCGCCGCACCCTTTCCTGCCACGGGTCCACCTCGGCTTTATAGCGGAGGAGTTCCTCGGCCGGGGGCTCCTTGTCAGGGAACGTCACCGGGGCAGCACACTCTCATTTCGCATCCGCTTTGAGGCGTTGAAGCAGGCGATCCAGTTCGGCCTCGGCTTCGATGACCTTGCCTGCGTCGAGCAAAGGCTTGACCTTCTCTTCCATCGTCTTGGCGATGGCCGATGGATCGCGCCCGCTGGCCGCCCATTGCTGCGCGCCTTGTTTCACCCGCTCGACTTTTCCAGTGAGCCGTTTGCGCGTCGCCTCGAGGAGTTGTTCGCCGCCGTCCTTCGTGATCTTGCGCAGCTTGGCCTGTTGTTCTGGCGTCAGCAGATTCTTGATCGCCAACAGCAGCCCGACGTGGAGATGCTTCAAATCGCGCTCGATGTCGAGGACCCTGTCGAGCTGCGTACCAATCGCCGCTTCATCCACGCGATCCTGCTTCGCGAGCACCGCGAGGGCAGCGGTTTCGCGTTCCAACCGCACCCGCAGTTCGTCGGACCGCATCTGCGTCTTCTCCATACGAGCGCGGAAAGCCTCCAGTTGCTCCGGAGTCAGAGCGATGCGGTCACGCGCAAAAAGATCAGTTCCGGTGGGAAGAACGCACCTGCCAACGGGTCGGCGGCCGTCCTGGAGTCGGCCGCTGCGAGAAGCGGACATAGCGCGGTGAGGAGGGCAATGAAAACAATAAGTCTCATGGTACGTGTCGGCATTGACTCGCGTTTCATGATCACAGGTCTCCTTTTGGAATTCGAGGTTGATCGAGCATTGAGGCGGTGGGCGACGCCCACGCTGGGAACGATGAGGGCGGCTCAACGGAAAGCTGTGCGATAGCTTCTTGCACCGAAGAGCAGGCAGCGACAACGTCCGGGCGCGTCGGCGAAGGGTTGCGATGTCTGGGAGGCAGAGCAAATACGAGTAAAGCCGCACACGCTGCTGCTGCAAGCCAACGCCAATAGTGCGGTGACGACCGAGCAGGTGAACACGGGCAAGTCGTGATGCCGCCGATCCTGCTCTCAGTGACCGTCGCCGCCTCTGCTGCCGCGCCGAGAGCCATGTCGAGATTCATGTAGTCGAGATACAAAGCGCGCAGATCCGCGTCTTCGTTCAGCGCGGTTTGCAACGCGGCGACCTCCTCCGCACCCGCCTGGCCATTCACATATCGCTGAATTTGTTCGTGCCAGTGGTTTTTCACGCGAGTTCCTCCAGCGCGATGGTGCGTCGCACGCATTCCAGCAGCAACTGCCGGATGCGCTGCAGCAGCTTGTAAAGCGACATCGCCGTCTGCCCGCGTTGCGCGGCGAGTTCATCGATGCGCGTATCTTTGGCGTAGGCGCCGAGCACCAATGCACGCTGCGTCTCCGGCAGCTTCTGCAGGCATGTCTCCAATGCCTCGCGCTGCGCTTCATGCCGCTGCTCCGCCGCTGCCGCTTCATCGGCGAGCCTGCTCACGAGTTCGTCATTGAATACAAGACGATCCCGCGCCCGATCCCGCAGATATGCAAGCGCTTCATAACGAGCAACGCCGAAGGCCCACTTCCGAAAATCCCGCGCGGCGTCAAACTCCGCAAATTTCTGCCACAGCACCACTGCCACCTCCTGCATGACTTCCGCGGCGTCGCCACGCGAAGGCAGCAGCGACCGAACGAACGTGCGCAACGTCGACTCATGCTCTGTGAAGAGGCGGAGGAACTGATCGGGATGCTGTGCATTCAAGTCTGACATGCGGACGTGCCACCTATTGTTGCCTATTGTACTATCTCCACAAAGGCGCTTCATTTGCCGAAAACTCTTTGGCGAGTTCATGGGCCGGCCGCTTTCATCTGGCCCAATGCAACTCCAATCCGCCTTACGTTATTGTGTCACCACCCATTCAAGGTACGCAATCGCGCTCGATTGCAGCGACGCCGAACCCCGTCCGGTTTCACGCTTGGGCCGCCGCGGGGCCAGCCGTCGCTATCCCGGCCTTATGCACTGCGGCGTCTTCATCGCTATGCCAACTCGGGGCTGCGGAAGTCGGGCAAGCCCATCGTCGACGATCACTCCAGTCTGGTGGTGGTCGTTTCACACCCGGAGCATTTAACGACTGCTTGCCTGCGGAGGTGGGGGTGACCGACGCGTGTTAGCTCGCATGGTCCAGCTCAAAGCACACATTGCGACAAATCATTACTGTATTTGGCACTATGCTCTCCCTCGCAAATCACGGCCTTCAGTATCCGTTGTTGCGCGGCCCTTGACTTGACCTGTCTCATACTTAGAATACCATCTATACGGATGGTAAATGGATGGAGAGCGGATGGTAATGGCAGCCGAAACTGAGAAGATTACCCTCAATTTGGGGCACATTGACCTCGGCCAGATTGATCTCCTGGTGCAGGAAAGCTTCTATTCCAACCGCACCGATTTCATCCGCACGGCAATTCGCAACCAACTGGCCACCCACGCCGAGGCCGTCAAGCAGACCGTCGCCCGCAAGACGCTTTTCCTTGGCCTACAGCACTACACGCGTGAGGACTTGGAGGCGCTCCGCGACGCCGGACATCGGGTGCAAATCAACGTGCTCGGCTTGGCGAGCATCGCGGAGGATGTCTCGCCCGAACTGGCACTGGCGACGATTGACTCCGTCGTGGTGCTCGGGGCCTTCCGCGCCAGCGATGCGGTCAAGCGGGCATTGGCCGGTCGAATCAAGTAGACGAATGAACCTTCCGCAGTCGGATGTGCCGGCGAAGCGGCAAACCAAGGAGATTGAACCAATGGATAAAGAGATATATGCGGCGATGATCGAAGCAACACGATTCACACGTGAGGGGCGGTTGAACGAGGCCACACAACGGATCCAGCGCACTTTACGGCTCGGTGGCACTCCCACCGGGACCTTCACCGACGTCGTGGACGAGCCGGAACGGATCGAGACGACGTTCCGACTTACCGCCGAACCTGCGGTGGCGTCTGAGGTTTCGCAGACCGATGGCCGCGCGCGAACCAGGGCGGAAGAGGAATACCGGACGGTGGCCGAGCCGCACGTCGAGACAGCGACGACGGAGCGTCGGGCGACGCTCCGTCGTCCCCCACTGTGCCGCCCCGGCGGGCTGCCGTTGCCCAGGATGCAAGGAGGGCGTCGCAAACGTGGGCCACTTCCGCAGCCGGCCCCGGCCGACGGCCAGTGGATCGCGAAGACCCATACCAACGCCAGTGGGACGCACGCCTACAAACTCTTTGTCCCCAGTCAGTATCGCGGGCAGTCCATGCCGTTGGTCGTGATGCTCCACGGTTGCACCCAAGACCCCGACGATTTCGCTGCTGGAACCGCCATGAACTTCCTGGCAGAAAAGGCTGGCTTTCTCGTCGCCTATCCCGCGCAAGCCAGTTGTGCAAACGCCTCCAAGTGCTGGAACTGGTTCCAGACGGCACACCAACAGCGGGGCAAGGGGGAGCCCTCCTTCATTGCCGGCATCACCCATAAGGTAATGACCGAGTACCATGCCAACGCGCGTCGCATCTATGTGGCGGGGCTGTCGGCGGGCGGGGCGATGGCGGCGATCATGGCCTTGGCCTATCCTGACCTGTACGTGGCCGTGGGCGTGCATTCCGGCCTCGCCGCAGGCTGCGCCCACGACCTGCCCTCGGCGCTTGCGGCCATGCAGCACGGAGGGCGTGTAGGGCAGACGGGCGTCGGCCGCGCTGTGCCGCTCATCCTCTTTCACGGGGACCACGATGCAACCGTTCACCCGGACAACGCGGACCACCTGATCCGACAATGGGCCGCCGTTGAGCCGGTCGCCACACGGGCCGCGGCCCCATCGGTAACGGTGCGGCAAGGCCGGGCGGCCAGTGGGCGGGCCTATACCTGCGAGATCTACCATGATGCACGCAGGCAGGTCGTCGTGGAGCGGTGGATCATCCACGGCGCCGGCCATAGCTGGTCGGGCGGGAGTTCCAGTGGCTCGTACACTGACCCCACCGGCCCCCGCGCCTCGCGGGAGATGGTGCGTTTCTTCCAGGAACACCCGCGGGAGACCCCAGCACCGCCGCCAGCGAAATGACTGCTCCAGCGGACGGAACACAGCCAATTCGAACAATGTCCTCTCTTGTGTTGAACGCTGCTGAGTTGATTGCTCGCGGGCTTCGCCCAGACCAAGCGGAGGCCTTCGTCGCTGCGGTCGGAACGCTGGATCAGCGGATGACGCCTAGCCAGGCGTGGCAGTGGATTGCGCGGAACTTGCTCGGGCCCGAGCACCCCATGGAGGTTCACGAGCATTTGCAGGATGTGGTCTTCGCGGACTGGGACCCCGCCGACGGCCCGGCGCCGGCTTGGTTTCCCGAAGATCCGCAGTCCAGCAACATCGCCTGGCTGATGCGAATGACGGGCGAGGAGAGCTACCGTGCCTTGCACGCGTGGTCTGTCTCGCAGCGGCAGGAATTCTGGGCGACGATGGTCCAGCGCCTCGATGTGCAGTTCAGCGAGTCCTTCAGCAGCGCTTTGGACCTGTCCGACGGACCCGAGCATCCGCGGTGGCTCGTGGGCGCGGCTGAACGTCGTGGACAGTTGCTTTCGAGCGCCCGACGATTCGCCGGCGGTGATCTATCAGGCGGAAGACGGGCCCATCGAGCGTCTATCGGTCGCCGAGTTGCGGTCCATGGTACACCGCGTGGCCAACGGGCTCGCTGCGCTTGGAATGAAGGCGGACGACCGCATCGCGATCGATATGCCCATGACCGTGGAGTCGGTGGCGATCTACCTCGGCGCTGTAGCGGCGGGGTGCCCGGTGGTCGCCGTGGCCGACAGCTTCGCTCCGGCGGAGATTGCCGTCCGCCTGGGACTCGGCCAGGCCCGGTGCATCTTCACGCAGGATTTTGCTCTTCGCCTCGGCAAGAGACTGCCCCTATACGAGAAAGTGCGGGAAGCCGACGCGCCACAGGCGATCGTCTTGCCGTGCGGCCGGGCGATCGACTGTGAGTTGCGCGGCGAAGACCTTGCGTGGCAAGCCTTCCTTTCCGACCGGACAGACTTCCGGGCAGTGCCCCGCAATCCAAGCGACGTCAGCACGATCCTATTCTCCTCGGGCACGAGCGGCGAGCCCAAGGCCATTCCCTGGGACCAGACCACACCAATCAAGTCCGCCATCGATGCGCACCTGCATCATGACACCCACCCGGGTGACGTGCTCTGCTGGCCAACCAACATGGGCTGGATGATGGGGCCGTGGCTAGTGTACGCGACCCTAATGAACAAGGCAACTATGGCGATATTCGGTGGTGCGCCGACCACTCGGAAGTTCGGGCAGTTCGTTCAGGACGCTGGGGTGACCATGCTCGGCTTGGTTCCGAGCCTGGTCTCCGCGTGGCGGCGGACGGGCTGTCTGGACGGGTTGGACTGGTCCGGCATCCGCGCGTTCAGCTCCACCGGAGAGTGCTCGAACCCGCGGGACATGCTGTTCCTGATGTCGCGCGCCGGGTACAAGCCGGTCATCGAATATTGTGGTGGGACGGAGATCGGGGGCGCTTACATCACCGGCACGGTGGTCCAGCATGCCGCGCCCTCCACGTTCTCCACTCCGGCCTTAGGCAGCGATCTGGTCATCCTTGACGAGGAGGGCAGGCCCGCCGATCGCGGCGAGGCGTTCTTGATCCCGCCCTCAATGGGCTTGAGCATGAAGGTGCTCAATCGCGATCACCACGAGGAGTATTACGCCAACACGCCCCAAGGGCCCGGGGGCCAGTTGCTGCGCCGTCACGGCGATGAGCTACAGCGGTTCGCCAACAGTTACTTCCGTGCGCACGGGCGAACGGACGACTGCATGAACCTCGGCGGTATCAAAGCAAGCTCCCTTCAGATAGAGGAGGTTGTCGGGGGCGTCGAGGGCGTTCGCGAGACGGCCGCCGTCGCGGTCTCTCCGCCGGGGGGAGGCCCGAGCATGCTGGTCGTGTACGCCGTGCCCGCCGGGGAGACGGAGTTAAACGCCGCGGATTTGCGTTCCGCGATGCAGCAGGCCATTCGCGCAGAACTCAACCCGTTATTCCAGGTTCACAACGTCGTCATTACCGAGGCCCTGCCTCGCACGGCATCGAACAAAGTGCTGCGCCGCGAGTTGCGTGCAGAGTACGAGAAGGGGATCTCATAGCCGGGAATCAGTCATCTCACAGCCCCCATGAGCAACCCAGCCAACTGTGTCGTCAGTGCCGTGCAGACCGCCGTGGGCATGGGGGGATAGCCATGCTGCTGAAAAGGTACCCTCAGGAGAAGCTAGCGTCATGCAAGAACAAGCAATGCTGATAACCGGCGCGGGCAGCGGGATCGGCCGGGGCCTGGCGGAACTCGCCGCCGCCAACGGTTGGCACGTAATCGTAACCGACCTCGACCGGCACGCCGCCGACAAGACCGCGCAGGCCATCGTCGCCGAAGGAGGTAGGGCCGAAGCGTTCGAGCTGAATGTGACCAGTTCGGACAGCATTCGACGGGTCATGGACTCGCTGGCCGGACGGCGCGTCAAGGTGCTGGTCAACAACGCCGGACTCCAGTACGTGGCGAAGCTGGAAGACTTCCCCCTTGACCAGTGGGACGTGCTTGTGCGCGTCATGCTCAATGGCGCGTGCATGATGACCCGCGCGGTCCTGCCTGGCATGAAGCATCACGGGTTTGGACGCATCGTCAATATCGGCTCGATCCACTCGGTGGTGGCCTCGCCGTTCAAAAGCGCATACGTGTCGGCCAAGCACGGGCTGCTGGGCTTTTCCAAGGTTGTGGCCCTGGAAACGTCCCAGACGGACATCACGATCAACACCATCTGCCCCTCCTATGTGCGAACTCCCCTGCTTGACAAGCAGATCGCCAACCAGGCGAAGGAGCACGGTATCAGCGAGGATGACGTGATTCAGGAGATCATGCTCAAGCCCATGCCGAAAGGCGTTTTCATATCCATCGCGGAACTGTATGGCATCGTCGCGTTCCTGGTCAGCGACTGTGCCCGCAACATCACCGGCCAGGCCATCATGGTCGACGGTGGCTGGACCATCCAGTAGGCCGAACTTGTCCGCAAGGTCTGTGACCTGCCCGCTCTCCACTCCGGCGGGAAATCGTAAGATGGGGCTATCGGGACGGTCGATGCCGTGTTGCAACTGGCGCGGCCAAGCGGCTCGGGCCGGCTGCGGCGAGTTATTCGGGTTTCACGCTGGCTGGCTTGGGCCGGCCCGCTGAACGGAAGACGAGATCATGGGAAACCGATCTCGAAAATGGCCTTCGCCATCTCGACCCATCGCCGCAGCCGGCTGCGGTCGCCGTTAGTCGTGTACACGTCACGATACAGGATCTCCAGATTGCAGTCCTCCGCCGCATCGCGCGTCTGCTTGAGGTCGCGTTCCATCCCTAATTCGGGCTCCTACCGTCTTCCGACACAGTAAAGCTTTTCGGCGCTGCGAATGAAGAGGTGCCCGTCGGAGGCTGCAATCGATGCCATGCAGGTTTCACCCAGCGCGTTGTGGGCGATGAGTTTGTAGTGGGGTCCGGCCTCAAAAACGGTCGTCTCACCTTGGTTTGACGTGGCATAGATCTTGCCATCCGCAACGAAGAGCGATGGCCAGAATGTGCCGCGCAGGTGCTCTTTCCAAATGATCTTGCCCGACTTAGGATCGATGCACTGCACCAGTCCTTTGTCGTGGATCGTATAGAGGGAGCCACCGACATACACAAATGAGGGCACGAACGGCGCGCCCTGCGTCTGTTGCCAGACAATGTTGGTCTTGGTAACGTCGCCCTGGCCGCCAGGCCGTACGGCATAGATCGTAAAGCCGGAACCCGACGCCATGTAAGCCATTCCACCGCCGATCACGATCGAGGAGACGGCCCCTTCGCCCGGGCATTTCACGGTCCAGACGAGCTTGCCACTTTCCGGCTCGAAGCCTTGCATCACGTCGCCCGCGCCGCTGATGATCTGGGTCAGATTACCCTCATGCCAGACGTTCGGTGAAACGTGGGCATGGCGTGAAAGCCCCCGTTTACCCTGCCAGCGAACCTGGCCGGTTTTCTTGTCCCACGCGAGCAACACCGCCTTGTCCCAGGGGACGGCAAAGCCGTCGCCGCCTTCACTGCCGTCGAACGGCATGATCAATAAGTCGTTGTAGAGGATCGGCGACGCCCCCAGCCCGTGCGTGCTTATGTGCTTATGTTCCTGATTGGTCCAAACGATGGAGCCGTCGTAGCGTAGCGCAGCACAGCCCCCTGCGGAAAAAATGGCAAATATCAGCTCGCCGTCGGTCACTGGCGTCGGCGTGGCGTGCGAGTTCTCCTCTCGCTTATTCCCGGGGTTCTGCTGGAAAACCTCTTGATCCCAAACGATCTTGCCCGACTGGCGGTCCAGAGAGATCACCCGGCACGATACGCCATCCGCGGTCGTCGCAGTGACGAACACGCGATCACGGCAGACAATCGGGCTCGACCAGCCACTGCCGGAAATGGGTGTCTTCCAAGCGATATTCTTGCTGGCCGACCAGGTAACGGGCAGCCCCTTCTCGCTGGAAGTCCCCTGGCGGGTTGGGCCGCGCCAACAGGGCCAATCTTCGCACCAGGCCACTCCGATCAACAGCACAGAAATCACTAGGGACGGCAGGAAACAGCGTGGCATGTGATTGCCCTCGTTTCAATTCACGGAGTCCTTGCCTTTTATTGGCCAACTGAACCCCACAACGCTCGCGCGACGAGGTTCAGTTTCATTGCCGTTTCTGACGTTGTCAAGCACCCCCCAAAGATTGCCAGAAATCTTGATTCGGCTACTTTTCCTCACTGGCAAAGTGTAAGGTTGCCGATAGAGCACTGCCGGGCTGAAGTACGGCATGCTTCCGATTAGATACGTGCGATCCAACAGCACATCCGCGTCGCCGGCGGTAAAGACGCCCAGCCAGTCGATGAAATAGCCACCGTCCGCGGCCGGCGGGCTTACGTCCAGCGTGCGCTTCTCCGTGAGCACGGGCAGCTTACCGGGTGGGTGGTAGTTCAACCTTCAATCGCTTCGCAGAAAAACGAGCCAAACGATGCCGACACGATTATCGGATGCCTGTGCCAGGAATACAAGCCTTATGCGGTAGCCCCAGGCACATCCGCTTGCCGCTATCCGCAAAGCGTATCTGCGCAACGCCATCAGCATAATACCATCCGTCGGCGGACGCACTTCACGCCCTTTCCGAGGTCCGTTTCTCCAGGGCGGTACCGTCCAGATAAATATTGCCCGGGTCCAGACCTGTATGTACCTTGAACAGGTAGCGCCTTTGCGGCGGGGCATAGACGCCGGGGGCTTTGCGAGCACCAATATCGATGGTGGAACTTCCCTTGCCCTGGACGGCGCGATACTTCGTAGTGCAGTCGTCGCCTTTCTCATAATCGTAGGAGATGCCGTCGTCCTCGTAGAGCGTAAAGGTGGAAGTTCCCTCCGGATACACTTCCACAATCAGCGGGTCGATCGGCTTTTCTCCAACGTAATTCATGTCCGGCATCATGGGAATGATGGCGCCGGCCCGGACAAAAACAGGAAGTTCATCGGCGGGGGCCCTGAAGTTGGTCAGCGTCCTTCCGCCTTCGAAGGTCCGTCCATCCCAGTAATACGTCCATTTGCCCCGGGGCAGATAGATCCTTGAATGATCGAATGAGACCATCAAGTACGTGCCGTAGCAATATTGATTGGAAATGGAATAGGTCTGTTCATCATCCTGAAACTCAAGCGGCAACGGACGGATCGGCCCGATGCCGGTAGTGTGCTGCTCCCACATTTGGGAATAGATATAGGGAATGAGCCGGTAATGGAGCTTGACGTACCGTAGGAAGACATTGTAGGAGTCCGGGTCTGAACCCCAGGGAAGCTTGCCATAGATCCACTCGTTTTGGACCATGTAGGGTGTAAACGCGATAGCCTGAATAGCGGTGTAGCTTTTCGCGCCCGACCAATCCTGCAATTCTGGAGTATAGGCCATCCCGGTCCATCCGGAATTGGCTATCCAGGGAATCTGGACTCCCTGGTCGGAATAGGCGACCACGGGGTAACGCTGCGCACCTGTCCAGAGCGCGGTACAGAAGAGGAAAAACCTCTTGTTATGGGCCTCCTTGTATCGATCGAAAAGACCCTTCGCCCAGAGAAAGCTGTAGGCGTTATGGTACTCTTTGAGGCTAAGCCCGGATTTCAAAGTCCTGGTTGGGTCGGTCTTGATCCATGACGGGTCCACTCCATGAGTGTCCTCCTTGAAGCCCCCCGTGACGCCTAGGTCAAAAAGATGCGTTCTAAGCCAGCCGAAATACGCATCCATGCCTTTAGCCATAGTGGGGTCCAGCAAATTGCCCTGTCCAATGTACGGGCTTAAGAGCGTGTTGAGTTCCTGATCTACGATCGTGTCTTGCATCCACAAATTCACCAGAAACCCCTTGCCAATCATACGGGCGCACCACGCTTTCGGGTCGGGAAACCTGCTCGATTCCCACACCAGGTTGCCATATCCCACGGCCCAGCCCGGTTCGGTCGCGATGATGTCGCAGGGAACGCCGTGAGCCCTGAATGCGGTGGTCACTGAATCAAGGTCGTTGGCGCCCAAATAGACGGGCTTTGGAAGCAAGTATCCGTTATTACCCTGTGCCCTGTAGGTCAGCCCAAGCGCCTTTTTCGGAGGCAACTCCAGGTAGCCCGTCAAATCGCAGTAATTTCGAATGATCTTCTTAAAGGAAGGTCCTTTCAGGAAGTAGAAGTCCAGTTCGCCACCTGACACATTCCAAGCAATCGAGGCTGGATTCGTTTTACCAAAATCAAAATGACTGACAAAAGAATTGTGCAGCAACATGCCGTAGCCGGCCGTACTCCAGTAATAAGGCACGACGGTTATGGCTGAACCCTCTAAAGAGCCTTGGTTCGAGTTGGGATCTATCTGAAATATTTTGATGTTAAGCCCCCGCAGGTCGAAATGTTTCCAATGCATGCCACAGCCATAGAAATGTTCCGTTTTTCCCACGGCATCCCTGTCGAAAGCCATGGTTTTAGCAGCGCCATTCCAGCCCATGCTGTTCGTGCTGTTTTGCCGGGTGATGAGCGTCGTGTTGTCGCGCTCATAGAAGCTCAGACTGAACGGGATCTTGTTGGCCCGGATGACCATTTCGGTCGTGGCGATCTTGACATAGTCGCCTACGTCGGTCACCGTGGCGCCCACCGCCGGCCAGTCGTATTGGACCACGGCATAAGGCTCGTTGGCGACAAACGTCGCCCCGGTAACAGCCATGCGGATGCGGGCGACATCGGCCTTGCACAGCTCAACTCTGACGGTCGCGCCGCTCGAGCAATTAAACACCACGGTATTGCCCCTGACCGTATGGGAACCGTAATTGCCCACGGCCTGGGCGACCGCAGCGGGCAGCGGCAAACCGGTAGCCGCCTTCGGAGCATTTTCGGCGCGGAGCGTGGCCAGCGGAGCTAGCAGCAGGATACAGCAATTCAGGAAGGTGGTTCTTTTCATTGGATGTCCTTATTCATTCTCAAACATTGGCAATTTCATTTGCGAACGCCGGCAGTTTCCGCGCAACGTCGCCCTGTTCTCCCGCCGGCAGCTCCGCTCGCATGGCCTTCGAGAAGCACACCCTCCCCATACTACCAAGCTGGTACATCGAATTCCAGCAGGCGAGCCGATCCCACCTGAAGCATTCTGCAAGTACTTGCGCGTGCGGTGGGGGTGACCGCCGCAGGGAAACGATTGGGGACCGATGGCACTTTGGTCCGAAAAACGGTCGCTGTTGGCGGGGTTGCCCAGTACAAGCAAGCCGATCGTCTGTGGCGTGCCAAGCGTAATCGTCAGTGAAGCAGTGGTCGACGTAGTGATTATGGCGCCCTGGGCGGCTCCGTTAGGCGCCAAGCCGGTTATCCAAGAATCCCTTGCTACTTCGCCCTCTTGGTAGGCAGTTCTCGAATCTCGATTGTGCCGTCATCGTAGGCGACAGCCAATCGCTTGCCGTCAGGCGAAAACTCCATGCTCCCGGCGGCATGGGTGGGTGCGAAGGCAAGCAGCGTGCTGCCGCTCAGCGTCTCGTGGACGCGCACGAGCGACTCTTTCGCAGCGTCTCTGTGCCGCCACCAGTCGTGATCGTCCTCGTCCTGTGACTTCCACATCACGACCGCATAGCGGTCGCCCGTGGCACTAAAGGTCATTCCTGTGACATCCATGTGAGGAAACTCACGGGCAGCTACCGGCTTCAGGGTCTGACGATCGTAAATCTGCGTGCCCAGGTGGAAATACCGGCCGCCGGGGACGAGACCCACCGGCCCGTTGGGCCATTGCTCCGGCCGAATCTCACCGAGCGTGTGCCCCACTAGGGTGGCAACGTCGGTCGTTTCGACCTCCCAGGGCGGAGATGCTTTCCCCGCATCATGTGCATAGAACAGCGTCTTGCCGTCCTCGGTCAGTTCGCCTCGGCCGTTGTACAGCGAGTTCTGCTTGTCGATGTCAATGGCGCCCTCAGCGACAATCTTTCCAGTCTGGTAGTTGAACCGACGCCAATGGGCTTCGCCCAAGGCGAGCGCCATAGATTTATCGAGCCAGTACATACGCGTCATGTACTGCTCCCATTTCAATGGCAGCAGCACTTCGCACACGGTTTTGCCCGTTTCTAGGTCCACGACGAGGGTAGGTTGGTTCGGATCACCGCGCACCGGACATAATCCGTAACGGCCGTCAGAGGGACGAATATTTGCTAGAAAGCGGCCTGTCGGTAGCGCGTTCCTAGTCAGCATCTTCATCGTCCCCGCATCCCAGGTGCAAATGCTGCCGTCAGACCCGATACTGCGCAGGACGCGACCGTCGGCCGAGAATCTCAGATCGACGACGTAGCTGGCATGCCCTTCATAGGGGAATACTTCGTCACCGCTGGCTGGGTCGAAGAATCGAGGCCGTGATCTGCGCTCCTGAGCCATGGCAAGCAATTTTTTGTCGGGTGAGAACGCCATTGCCTCGATACTCTCGGCATGACTAACGTCCCAATGCGGCAAGGGAATTTCCTTGATCAACTTCGTGTCGGACAGCGTGTACAGCCTCAATGACACGCCACTCGCACCAAGCGCTGCGTATCGTCCGTCGGGCGAGACTGCCAAATCAGCGCCACAAGACAACCGCGCGCTCGCCTCGATCGGATACCCGACGGCGTTGCGGCGTCTCAGCAAGTAGAGCCCCTGGCCGTCCTTCTTGGTCGAGGCATTTTGGATCGTGACGAGGTACTTCTCATCAGAGGAGAAAGCCATCGCCGAGAACTGCTCCTCGATGTGCACGGGCGAGGGGCGATCGCCTTCCACGGGAACGATGATGCACCCTTCCCTGCTGCAACGCACCAGCGACCGTGACCGCGGCATGAAAAAGACTCCCCACGAGCTGAAGGAGCTAAGGATCTTCCCCGTCTCCGTATCCCATAGATGCATAGGATGCTTGTAGTAGGTCCCGTGCGTGACCATGTTTCGGCCATCGGGCGAGAGTTTCATCATGGCGACGGCGTCTTCACTTCCCTCGTAGACTTTGTCTACCGTCCCCTTCCGCCAGTCGAAGCGGCAAAGAAGTGAGGCGCGTTGGGCGTCGCCTGCGAGATAGAGGAATCGCCCATCAGGTGAGAAAGCCAGTCGGGCCACCGTACCGGGATGCTTGAGAACTTGGGCACACGTCCAATCAGTCGTATTCCAGATATGGGCAAGCCCATCACGGCCGCCCGAGGCCAGGTACTTGCCATCCGGTGAGAAGGCCATCGCCCAGACGCCCTCGGACTGGTATATGCGACTGGCGGAACGAACCGGCCGAGCCAACTCCGTCCAGGCTGCATTTGCCCGTTCCATCGTGTCTTCCACCTTGGCCGCATCCAAGGCGATTGTAACCTCGGCTTTCCATCGCCCGTCGAAGAGAATCTCGCAATTTGATAAAACGCTCGCCATAGTTCCGGGCCAAGACTTGCCGGTCCATTGCCACTGCGAGCCACGCCAGCGTGTGGTTCACGTCTTCTCGATCGACCTCGTCGTAATGCGGCCAGCGCCCTCGTTTGGGCAGCGGAGGCGGCTCCGGTGGCCGTGACGCCAGATGCTGGAGTTCTTTTTCGAGAAGCCGAGCCAGAGGACCGTCGGTTGAACCTGCATCAATGCGACCGAGCAGGCGGACGAGTTGGCGGAGCCGTTGGAACTGCCGTGGGTGCTCTTCGGTGTTGCGGAACATGTCGCGCTCGATGGCTGCGACAATCTTGTCGCGGGCTGAGTCCTTGCGATAGACCAACGCACGCTTGGCCAAGGTCACGGCGGCCTCCGACTCCGATCCAAGGAACTGAATGGCCGATTCGACCGAACCTCGAAACATCACCTCCCGGCACCGCTCCGTCGTTTCGCCGCTCTCAACTTCGACTATTGGATGCTCGTCGCGGCGTCTCAACGCGGCGAGCACGTCCTTCTCCGCACCCTGCGGTAGCCGCGTCTTGACAGAACACTTGATACGATGCGCGTCCTCGTCGACCTCGGCACCGTCGATGAAGTAGAGCATCGGTTCACGAATGGACTTCGGCGGCTCCTCCTGACGGTAGAGGCCGCTCACAGCGACGCCGACCTTCTCGCCCGGTTTGGGTGTGGAACCCTTCAACAAACGCGCGACTTCAACGGTGTATCCCGAGTTCCTGTCGTAAGCGACTACCTTGCCAACGAAGATACAGAGGCGGAGAGCGCGTGATAATCCAGCCGCGCCTCAGCCACGGCCGCTTCGGCTTGCTCCTCATCGGGGCTTCGGCCATAGTTGTACTCGTAGTCGCCCCGTTCCCTACTATAGACAGGTTGCAATCCGTAGATTTGTCGAGGAGGCCCTGGCATGTACCAGTAGGACGACGAGATCCGAAGGGTCTTGCCCACTGGGCCGCCGTAGAGCACCTTCTCGACCTCCACATCATACATGATTCTTCTTTGCTCGGACGTTTCGACACGCTTAGCGGTCGCCAGCACGACGAGTTGGATCGGCTCGAAATTCTGATCTGGCGGCCCGTTAATCATTCGGTGCTGATCCCATTCTTCGATTGCTGGGCAGACAACGCGAATCTTGTCTTTCGACTCCGATGGCTTGGTCTCGCCAGACGAGGCCAAGGGAGCGAGGGTGCCGTAGAACATGGCACCCGCCAAAATCCAGACAACATGCTTCAACATCAACATGCCCTCCGACTACGGTTGAGTTTCATTCTACTGCGCCGCGGCATGCTGCACCATAAATAGAGGCGGGACCAGCCGTACCGATTTTTTTCTGGAGCCTTGGTTCGGCAGGCCGCTTGGCCGATTTTGCAGGACGGCCGGAGGGACCCGTGGTTGCGGCTGACGGCCGGCTTCAGCGGCGTCGCCAATGGAGGCCAAGTAGATGTTCGGCAGGTAGCGACGACGGCCATAGAGCGTGCGGACCTCACCCATGTTCGCGGCCTGCTGGTGAACTTCAGCAATCCGCGCTGTCACGCCAGGGTAGCTACCGCTACGGATGCGAATCGGCGGGCGGTGAGAAGCCCGACTCAACCGCAATCGCCGAAGGTACCGATCGGCAGCCCTTATGACGTTTGCCTGCGGAGGTGGGGACTCCTCCGCAGGTTAAATCGAGTTGCGCACCCCATACGGTGCACCCAAAAGCTATGGTCGAGCCCCACAAACAGGTGGCCGTCGCTGGCACTTGTTGGCTGTGGCGGAAAACCACCGTTTTCTGAGAACGGCGGCAACCAGGTAACTCGCGCCGGCCACATCCACCTGTGCGCGTTCCCAGCAATCGTATGGCCGAGGTGAGACGGGTCGGAAATCGACCATTTCTTGACTCGCGTGGTGGCATCGGCGGAGCCCACGATTGCGCTTTATTGAACGCCCCGGCCTCTCTTTCCGCGACAATGTTTGCCTACGGATTGCATTCATGGCACGGCTTCTTTCCGGCGTGAATCGCCGCGTCCCGTGTGGCATATCGCACCAGGTTCTTCTCCGAAATCTTCGGCCGGCAGCGGGGCCTGACTTTAACAGCTAACCGTGTGGATCAGCCGAGTTCGTTTCTCCACGATCTTAAGAAGCGCGTGGTTGGCTTGCGGTGGTGGACGCTGAACATCGCTGATCCCGGCCGGACCGGTCGCCCCATTATGCCCGCCGATTTTCACGTAGCGTGGTGCCTTTCGCGCCAGCGGGCGAGTCGGGAGCACGGAGTGCAGAGTACAGAGTACGGAGTGCAAAGTATGGACTACGGAATACGGAGTACTGGGGACCTGTTTACCCCGCGAAAGTCGTTGTCGACGTGCGCTAACGCGAATCTGGCAAACAAGTTACGGCCTGTCGGCTGATGGAGCTCGACAGGCTGTTTTTGATTTATTGGCGGATTTCGCTTGGTAATGGTCGTCCAAATGGCGTAGAATGACGATTAGCTCAATGGGCAAGTTGGGCACCACCTTCTTTTCTATGGAATCCCTGTGGTGTCCGTTGCCGCCGCGGAACACGGTTTACGGAGCCACTTAGACTTATGCCGGGAGAAGAGGCATGTCAAAGTATCCGTTTTTTTTGCGTTCGATTTCCTTGCCATTGGCAACCGTGCTGGGCATGGCGTTAACCATGACCGCACGGACTCAACTGCTGGGCCGCGAGACGGCCCGGCTCGATGGATTTACCCAGGCCGACGGGAGCAATGTTTTTGCGTTGACCCTCAAGCCATCGGCGGGGCACCCAGTACCCTGGGTCGGGGTCGCGGCCCAGACAGCCCGCGACGTGGTGATTCTCGTCAGCACGGCTGCCAGCCAAACGGGCGATTATCGCGCCAAGTCGCTGGCCACGTTGCAGTCGGCACTCTCGAAGCTGGACCCGAACGATCGCGTCAAGCTCGTGGCCTTCGACCTGAACGTGGCGCGCTTGACCCCAGGCTTCGTGGCCCCCCACAGTCCGCAGATGGCCGCGGCGCTACGCGCGCTCGACCAGCGCACGCCGCTAGGCTCCTGCGACCTGGAAAAGGCCTTAGACACGGCCGCCAAGAGTTTTGCCAACGACAGCAAGTCGGCGCGGGCCGTGGCCTATATCGGCGACGGCAGCAGCCGTGCCAACATTCTTGCCGTCGATCAACTCGACCGCGTCGTCAACGATCTTGTCGCCCAGCGGGCGCCGGTGGTCGTCTTTGGAATTGGTCCCCAAATCGAAGAACAGATGCTGGGAATCCTGGCGTCCCGCACCGGGGGCGTCGTCGTGCCCGAGAGCACGGCCAAGGATGCCGATTTCTATGGAACCAGGCTGGCCCGGGCCGTTCATGGTTCGGTCCTCTGGCCAAAGTCCGGAGCAACTGTGAAATGGCTGGACGGCATGGATGTTTATCCAAAAACCTTTCCGCCCTTGCGCAGCGACCGCGACACGGTGGTGGTCGGCACGGCGAAGTCGACCGCGGCCACGCACGTCGAGATCGACGTGGACGGTCCCACCGGCCCGGAAAGGCTGACCTGGGACATTCCCGAGTTGAAGTCCAGCGCCGTACAACGGCTACCTGGTTACCCTCGTCGATCAGGCGAAGATCGATGGCGGCCGAACATTGCCGTTGATCGACAGCGAAAGCTTGTTCAACGCGAAGCAAGAGATCGAGGCCGGCGGTCGCGGTTTGACTGACGTGGCCCGGGATGCCCTTAAAGGCGGCAATCTGGATAGCGCTACCAAGCTGGTCGACGAGGCCCTGCGCCGCAATCCCAACGACTATACCGCCCGCGTGATCAAGGAGGCCATCGCCAAGAACGCCGGCAGGCCGCTTGCTCGGGCGGTTGACGTTCCACGCGTTCTCAGCGGTCCGGGCGACTTGGATCTTCGGGACGGCGGCGGAGTTCCCCCGCCCGACGGCGCTGCCGCGGTGAAGGAAATCAACGAGAGCACCGCTTTGGAAGAGCAGTGGCAGAAGGACGTTGCAGAACACGATCAACAAGGCCCGCAGCCAGATCGCGGTCGATCCGCACAAGGCCGTGGCCATGATTCAGCAGAAGAGCAGCGATCTGGCGGCCGAAACCGCACTCCGTCCGGAAATGCGCGACCGCTTACTGGGGATGCTCCGCACCGCGGGCCGGGAAATCAAGCATCGCGTGGAGGAATTCACTCGTCGCGAGCAGCAGCGCATTCAGCAAGAGATGGCCAGACGCGAACAGGAAATGGCCAACGCGGCGCTCATTCAGGACCAGAGGAAGGTCAAGCAGTTGATGGAGCGTTTCGATGCGTTGATGGCCGAAGGCCGGCACCGCCTGGCGGAAGAGTCGGCCGCGCTGGAGGCTGCAAAGATTGCCGATCGCTCTCTGCCATCGGCGCGACCGGCCATTGAGGCAGCCGCGCAACTCGCTCGTTTCACGGCGCCTACGACGACGCCATGGCGGTCCGCGTCGCCGCGGAGAAGGGATTCGTCGATTGCCTGCATCAGACCGAGAAGTCAGGCCCCGTCCCCGACGACCCGCCGATCGTCTATGCGGATGCCGAGTTCTGGAAGGAGCTCACGGCGCAGGCGCAAGGAAAGGTTCGGCGCCATGGACCGCTCGCGTCAAAGTCCGGCCGAGAAAAAGATCGAGGAAGCCTTGAAGCAGCCTACTCAGATCGAATTCGTCGAGACGCCGCTCCGCGACGTCGTCGAGTATTTGAAGGACCTGCACCACATCGAGATCCAGCTCGATTTGGCGGCCTTGAAGGAAGCGGGCGCGGATGAAGGCACGCCGGTTACGAAGAATCTCAAGGGCATTTCGCTGCGCTCGGCCTTGAAGCTGTTGCTGGACGAATTGCAACTGAAATATGTGGTCCACGACGAAGTGCTCCTCATCACTTCGCCAGCGAGGGCCGATAGCGAGGAGTTCCTGACCACCAAGGTCTACCCGGTGGCCGAACTGGTGCTGCCGATCAAGGAAACCGGCTTCAAAGGCGGATTCGGCGGCTTGAGTGGCGGCTTCCCCGGTGGCGGCAATCCGCCGGGAAACGGCAACCAACCTGGAAATGGCAACCCGTTTATGAATGGCAACCCGTTTATGAACGGCAACCCGCCGGGAAATGGCAACCCGCCGGGAAATGGCAACCCGATGGGAAACGGCAATCCGGGAAACAACATGTTCAACGTCCCTTGCGAAATCGTTGCCGGCGGCGAGTAATAGGTGGTTGTCAACTTCCCGGGTTGGAACGTAGAATATGACTTTCGGACAGATCATTTCGCCAAAATGACGCAATCCGAGGTCCATCCCGAGTTGATGATTTACGCCGACCACGAGGGCTTGGCCGCCGCCGCCAAGGAGCGGATTTCCCGGGCGGCGGCCGAAAGCATCGCGGCGCGGGGCCGGTTCACGCTTTGCCTGAGCGGTGGCTCGACGCCGCGCAGAACCTACGAACTGCTTGCCCGGCAGCAGGGCGCTGCGGCCGTCGATTGGTCAAGAACTTTCTTGTTCTTTGGCGACGAGCGTTTCGTGCGCAGGACGACGATCGCAGTAACTATGGACTGGTCCGCGAATCGCTGTTGCAAAATGCCCCGATTGCTGCGGATCATGTTTTCGCCATACCTACGTACTTGCCCACCCCGCAGCCGGCGGCCGAGAAGTACTTCCGAATGCTGAAGAAGCACTACCCGGCAGCAATGCGGGACCAGGTGTTTTCAGACGCGGCCCAAGCGTACGCCCGCACGTTGCAGACGTTCTTTTTGGGCGTCGGCGTCGCCCAACCGGAGTTCGATTTGGTATTGCTCGGCCTGGGCGAAGACGGTCACACCGCCTCGCTCTTCCCCGGCGCGGCGGCCCTGTGGGTGACGGACCGCTGGGCGACTTTCACCCCGCCTGGCCTACTCCCACCGTTTGTCGATCGGGTGACCCTGACTTTCCCAGTGTTCAACGCCGCCCGGCAGGTCATGTTCCTCGTGAGCGGCGAGAACAAGGCCCAGGCCTTTGCCGACGTTTACCAGGGCCGGACCTCGGTCTCGTTACGGCCTGCCGCGGGGATTCGGCCGGCCAGCGGTTGCACAGTCTGGCTCGTCGATCGCGCGGCCGCCGGGGAGTTGGCAGGCAAGTAAGGACAGACGAATAAACAAGTGGCTTAGTCGTAGGGTGGGACCAGATCGCGTAGCGAGCGCAGGCCCACCATGACCGCCTGGAAAGCGCATGATGGTGGGCCTGCGCTCGCCGACCCGCAAGCGGGTACCCCGGATCTGGTCCCACCCTACCTTTCAAGAAGGAATACCACGATGTCCACGGTTCATACTTCCTGCCATACCGAACCGCAGTCCTCGGCCGAGCCCGCAGCCGCATCGGTCGGGCAAAAGCCGCTCGTGCATCCGGCGGTGTTGGTGATCTTCGGCGCTACCGGCGACCTGACGGCCCGAAAGCTCCTGCCCGCATTGCTTGTATTGCACCAAGGCGGGTTCCTCCCGGCGGAGCTCGTGATCATCGGAGTGGGCCGGCGGATGAAGACCGACGATCAGTTTCGTGCCGACGTGCAGCAGGCTTTGACGAAGTTCCGCCCCGATGCGGCCGGGCAATCCGACGTGGTGCAGCGATTCCTGGCACGCTTCTTCTATCACTGCACCGATTTTGGCGATCGGGAAGGCATGCTCGGGCTGCGGCAGCGGATCGAGGACCTGGAGCAGCAGCAGCGTCTGCCCGGCAACCGGCTTTTTTACCTGGCCACTGATCCCGATTTCTTCGCCCCGCTGGTCGACAGTCTATCGAGCGCCGGCATGGTCGCCGAGCCCGATGGCGAGGGCTGGAAACGCGTGGTCATCGAGAAGCCCTTCGGCCGCGATCTGACCACGGCGCGGGCTCTGAATGTTCACATCTTGAAACAGCTCGACGAATGTCAGATCTACCGCATCGACCACTACTTGGGCAAGGAGACCGTGCAGAACCTGTTGGCATTCCGTTTCGGCAACGCGATCTTCGAGCCGCTGTTGAACCGGCAGTTCGTCGATCACGTGCAGATCACGGCCGCCGAGACGGTGGGCATGGAGGGGCGCCGCGGGGCTTTCTACGACCGCGCCGGGCGCTTCGCGACGTTGTCCAGAACCACTTGCTGCAAATCCTCGCCCTGGTGGCCATGGAGCCGCCGGCCACGATCCAATCCCGCGACATCAGCGACTCCAAGCTGAAAGTGTTGCGGCAGTTGCCCGCCTGGTCCGCCGCGCAGGTGGCCCGTTACGTCGTGCGTGCCCAGTACGGGGCCGGCACGGTCGATGGCCGGCCGGTCGTGGGCTATCGGCAGGAAGAGGGCGTGGCCGCGGATTCGGCCACCGAGACCTACGTAGCCATCCGTGCAACGGTGGACAATTGGCGATGGTCCGGCGTTCCCTTCCTGCTGCGGACCGGCAAGTGCCTGGCCCGGCGGGCTACGGAGGTGGCCGTCCATTTCAAGCAGCCGCCGCTGAGTCTCTTCCGCACCGTAGAGTGCGAGGGCGATCAGTGCGACCTGGCCGCCGCTCGGCCCAACGTGATCTGCTTCCGCATCCAGCCCAACGAGGGTATCAACCTGAACTTTTCCACGAAGCGGCCGGGCATGAATGTCGACTTGCAGGCCGTGCAGATGGATTTCGACTATGGCCAGTCGTTCAACAAGTCGCTGCCCGAGGCCTACGAGCGGCTGCTCTTGGATGCCTTGCGGGGCGACCGCACGCTATTCATGAACGCCGACGAAGTCGAGTCCGCCTGGGAGTTTGCCACGCCGATTCTCGCCGCTTGGGAGAACGCCGGGAGCCAAGGCCTGGCAAGCTACGCGGCCGGAAGTTGGGGGCCGCGGGAGGCCGATCGATTGACCGATGGATGTTGCGCCGCCTGGCGGCAACCGTAATGTCGGCGGGAGCAAGAAAATGACGGGCCGGCCTCTTGGACAGCCTCTCGCCTTCAGTTCTCTAACCTGTCTTACATCAGCGCCCGGGGCTCAACATCAACCTGACCCAGTTCTTCGGCGGCGACAATCCACTTGCGGCACTCGGGACTGCCGCAGCCGCAGGGAATAGCGCTTTCGGCCGGCCAACCGTAATCGATGGTCATCTGTTCGCCGGGCTCAATATCCGCTTCGACGGTCAGCCACAGTTCCGACCCGTCCGTGCCGTCGTCGTACTCGACTTCATACTCCAACAGCGAACAGTTCGGCTGGCAACTGTGATTGAGAAAGCGAAAAGGAGCGTCAGGCTCCAAGGCCGAGTCCTCGCCCAAGGCCATGCAATAATCCGATTCGTACTCGTTGCCATCGAAGATCTGGCCCTCGATCGGCCCGACCACTTCGCGGGCGGAAAACGATCTCAGGGAAAATACTCCCAGGCCAAAGGCCGCAGGGCCAACGCGGACGCCTTGCTCGCGGTACTCGACACAATTATCCATGATAGCCTTCGTTGCGGATTAGATCCCGCAGCACGGTCGGCGCGCACTGCGAAGTGAGGATGGCATGCGACTCAGGAAAGTCGCATGCCATTTGGACTCACGCTAACGATGAGAGACAACTCGCCGTAGTGGACTAGTAACGACCGCCGCGTCCACCGCGTCCGCCACCGCCGCCTCCACCGCCGCCGCCGCCGCCGTAGCCGCCGCGTCCGCGACCGCCACCACCGCCGCCGCCGCCGCCACTGCGCTCTTCGCGCGGCCGGGCTTCGTTGACGGTCAATGCGCGGCCGTCGTGCTCTTTGCCGCTAAGGCCAGCGATGGCCGCTTCGGCCTCCTGGTCGGTGCCCATTTCCACAAAAGCAAAACCCTTGCTTCGGCCGGTGTCGCGGTCTTCGATCACCTGGGCGCTCCGAACGGTGCCGAACGGAGCGAACATCGTCTCCAGATCCGCATTGCTCACGGAATAGCTTAGATTGCCAACATACAACTTCTTACCCACAACTCGATCTCCTTCATGAGGAACACCGGCCCACTGGTAAGCGCGGGCCGAACTAACAGGGACAAATACCACCGGATTGTACACTGTCGTCAATCAGAATGAAAGGGGGGCTTGGGGATTTCTTCAATTCCACTTGACACACTTCCGTGGGGTGCTATACTAGGAACATGACGTGCGAGAGGCGTTGGCTTTTCTGGGCTCGCGTCGCGTCGATATGCGTCTTCTGTAGCGGTCGCTTGGCGTTGAGCTTCTTTTCGGCTCGGCTTGGTTTCCTAACTACGACCGCGATTGATCTCTCTTGCACCTCGGCCATGCAGCGTTTGCATTGGGCCGATCTGTGCGATCACAGAACTTGCCCCGAAAGCGGTATTATTGTTTCCGTGGCACGGCCTTCCTGGGCCGTGGAACAGGCTGGCTATAAATCCTGCCTAGACTACGGAGTTTTCCTAGCTTGTGGCGCGAGTACGAAGGATGTCTGACCTCGACCTGAAATCCGTGCGTAGGACAGCTTGAAAACTTGTCCTGCAAGACTGATCGGTCGATGTCACGGGCGTCTACTCCAGTCTCTATTGAAGGAACGGTAATGAAGTTTGAAGAACTCGGCCTTGCCGAGACGTTGCTCCGCGCCGTGCCGCGGGGAAGGTTATTCCACTCCCACCAAGATCCAGGCCGCGGCGATCCCGCCCATCCTGGAAGGCCGTGACGTGCTGGGCTGTGCCCAGACCGGTACCGGCAAGACGGCCGCCTTTGCCCTGCCGACGTTGCAGCGGCTCGGCCGCAGCCCAGGCCAAGGCAACGGGCGGCGGAAAATCCGCACCTTGGTCTTGGCCCCCACGCGCGAACTGGTCATCCAGATCGGCGAGAGTTTTCAGGCCTACGGTCGCTTCACTGGGCTGCGGCGGACCGTGGTCTACGGCGGTGTCGGCCAGAATCCGCAGGTCCGCGCCTTGCAGGCGGGCGTCGACGTGCTCATTGCCACCCCAGGTCGCCTGCAAGATCTCATGCAGCAGGGTTTTATCGATCTGTCGCACGTGGAAATCCTCATTCTCGACGAGGCCGACCGCATGCTCGACATGGGCTTTATCCACGATCTGCGGCGGATCGTCGCCAAGGTGCCCGCGAAGCGGCAGACGCTGTTGTTTTCCGCCACCATGCCGCCCGCCATTCGCCAGTTGGCCGACCAGTGGCTCACCAGGCCGATCGACGTCCAAGTGAATCCGACGGCCCGCACACTCGACGCCATCCGGCAGTCGGTACTGTTTGTCGATCAGGCCAACAAGATCCGCTTGCTCACACATTGGCTGCAGAACACGGACTGGACGCGCACGCTGGTCTTCACCCGTACCAAGCATCGGGCCGACAAGGTGGCCAAGCTCTTGAAGAAGTCGGGCATCGAGGCCGATGCTTTCCATGCAGACAAGAGCCAATCGGCCCGGCAGCGGACGCTCGCCCGCTTCAAGTCGCCGGACCCGATGGTCTTGATTGCCACCGACATTGCCGCCCGCGGGCTGGACATCGACATGGTCTCACACGTGATCAACTTCGATATGCCGGTGGAAGCTGAGAACTACGTGCATCGCATCGGGCGAACCGGTCGGGCAGGCGCGGACGGCGTGGCCTTGTCGTTCTGCGATGTCTCCGAGCGGGAGGTACTACGTGCCATTCAGAAGTTGACGCGGCAGACGCTGAACGTGGAAGCCACGCCGAAGGGGTTGCCCGCGGCACCGGTGGCCGTAGCGAAACCGGCCGCCCCGGCGACGAAAAAGGGGCCTGCCCCGCGGGGGTATTTTCCCTCGGGAAAGCCGAAGCGGCCGGGGAAGCGCGAACGCGCGGCGTACGCAGGGAGGTAGATCCCTGACGGGTGGCATGCCTTCACGCGGCCGTCACAAAGTCACGGCAGCAGTGTAATCGCAACCGGCCGCAGGTAGGCATGTTGGCCCGGACGTGTGGCATGAGGTATGCCAGCCTCGCAACAAACACGCCCGGGCACCATGTACTCATGGTCGGCGGCCGGTTGCGTTTCTCCCGACTGCGCCGAGTCTATAACGGCCGCGTGAAGTTGCCACCCTGCGTTGTTCCCCTGCATCTCATCCCAGTCGCTCCCGGTGCGCCCAAAGCCCCAAGGCCGGATTGCCGATGAAGAAAAACCTCTCGCCGTCGGGCAGCGTGGCCCAACCGTCGCGCCGAGTGTGCGGTTCGTAGCGCTTGAGCATCGCTTCCAAATCGGCATAGCCGAAGCCGACGGATTCGACTTCCTCGCGGGAAAGATGCCCGGGGCAATAGGTAATGCGAAAGCGTCCCTCGGACGAGCTGTGGATCAGGTGGGCGGCCGCGGAGAGATTTCGCGGCAGGTCTTCGGTCTCGCGGACCATCTGCATTACGCGCGGTGTGCCCTTGTAGCCATACTTGCGGATCAAACTGTCGATCTGCCGGTCCTCGCCGAACGTCTTGACCCCGGGGGCCAACACTATCAACTCTCCGCCGTCGGCAATCGCCATCCGCGTGCGATAGACGGCCTTGTTGCCCACCCAGGTGCTGTGGAACTCTTCGGGATCGAGATAAACAACCATTTTCTGCGGGGCCTCGTCGAGAACCGTGAAATTCACTTTCACGGAAAGCTCCGACGCCCTAAGAAAACACTCGACGTCACTGCCGATGTACAGCCCGCGAACGGCCAGGCTGCCGTCCTCTCGCGGTCCGATCACGGTGAGCACGTAGACCAGGGGCAGCTTGCTGCAGAAATGGTCCTGGGCGTAGTTCAGGATGCGACGCAGCGGCGTGTCGGCCCGGCCCATCATCCGTTCCATGCCGTAGGCTGCGCCGATAAAGTGGCTTTCGTTGATGCCCTGTACCCCGCCGCAGCCGACGAAAACGTTCTTGTTGTAGTTGGCCATGCCCATCACCTCGTGCGGCACGACCTGGCCGATCGAGAGCACGAGGTCGTGACCGCCTTCCCAGATCAGCCGATCGAGCTGGGCGGGCCAAGATCGGGTCCACAGGCCTTCGGTTACTTGGCAAACGAAGTCGGCCGGGACCTCGCCGATGGTCATCACGTTGTTTCGCCAGTCGTGCTCGCGGATCAGGCCGCGTGGCAGGCCGGGGAACATCCGCTCGATCTGCCAATCGGCCATGGGGACGTGTGTCCCCACGGCGGGCATGACGTTGGTCAGCCGCTCGCCGAAATATTGGTAGGTCAGGCAGGTCAGCAGCCCCGCCATGCTGTTGGCCCGCGTAAAATCGGGCGGCAGAGCCAGGACTTTCCGCCGGAAGCCCAGTTTTTCCAACGTGGAAAACATGGCATCGCGGAGATCGTCGCGGCCCAGGTCGGTGGTTGGGGAACCTTGTGCAAAATAGGTCAGCATATACTAATCCTATACTGGACAGCCAGGAAGGTTACGCTCGTCCCTACGAACAAGCACGCCATCCTATCGCAAATACGTCGGCCCGGTAATCTTCAAACCCGGACGTACCTTGCCGCGCATCTCTTCGGCATCCAAGGCGAACCAAGGACTGATTTCCACCGCGATACCGTCGGCAACCTCGACACCGGCTTCCCGCAGCCACTGGCGGTGCAGGTTACTGATTTGGGCCATCACCGATTCGGGCGTGTCGGCCGCGGCGCCAGAGGCGTTCTTCAACGGCGCAAAGGCCGAGTCCGGATCGACTTCCACGACAATCGCATTGCGGGCCGACGGCATCAGATCGAAGATGAATCGCTCGAACTTGATCGCGTTGGGCTTCGTCGCTTCCACGCGGCAGCCGGGCACCATGTACCCATGGTCGACGTTGATCGAGGCCACCTTCTTTTGGGCAAAGTGGTACGGCAGCGAATCGACCTGACCCTTAGCCCGGCTAAGGAAATCGAGATCGAACACGTGCACCGCAATGCTGCCGGCCCATATCGCCAGCGAGCCGTCGGGGTTCGTCTTGCGAGCAATATCGTCGGGCAGGTCGCTGTACTCGATGACCAGCAGCCGGCCGTCAACGTCGACCACGTTGCCCACCTTTTCCAGCGGGTTGCGCTTGGCGATCACTTGGCTGGTCATCTCCGCACCGGAGAGGATGTGGTATCCGATATATTCGGCCCCGGCGATATCGACCAAGGGATTGTCGACCTGGAAGTAAAACAACTGCCGGATGCCGCGGCCCTCGGCGTCGGCCATGGCGCCGCTTTCGGCAAACGCGGCCAGCATGCCGCCGTGGCCGTTGGGGCTCACGGCCAGTCGATCAGGGGCTTCCAGCAGGAGTTGGCCCGTTGCCGCATCGACCACCGGCATCGTGCCCTGGCAGAATACGTGCAGGTCTTCTTCGGCCATCCCGAAGCGGTCGTGTGCAGCGAGGAAACCGAGCGTCTCCTCGTGCGTTGCCGGACTGGTCATCAGGTACAGCGGAATCCGAACCCCGTACCGGCAGGCCGTCGCCAGGATCTTCTCGATATGAATCTGAAACAAGGTTCGGCCGGAGACGGGGCCGATGGAAAACAGGCCCTTGGGATGGTCGAACCCCAGGCGGGTCCCCTGCCCGCCAGCGACAAGGATAGTCCCGACCTGACCGGCCGCGAGGGCCTGATGGCCCCGCTTGCGGGCTTCGCCAAGAGAGAACCGGTTCTTCACTGCGCCGAGCCGGAAGGCCGCCGGCTGTCCAGCACGCGAGGCCAGATCGCGGAAATTGCTCTGGTCGTGCCGCTGCGCATACAGCTTCTGGATCAGGGGGAAATCAATACCGCGGATTTGCCGGGCGAGCGACTGTTGCTGCTCGGCGTCCAAGCGGGTCCAGAAACCCAACACGTGTTCCTGTCCGAAATGACGCAGGATTGCCAGCAAATCGCAATTGCTCACGACTACCAGCCCATGACCATGTTCGACTCGATCGCCTTGCGGGCATGTTCCAGGTCTGTGCCGGTGTGATGCATGTACAGACGAATGGCGTGTAGCTTGTCGCCTTCGGCCTTGGCCAGACAGTCGCGAGCAGTAGAGCAAGGATCGATGGTTGCGGTAATCCCCAAGGCTGCTTTGGAGATGACCCAGGTGTCGCGGGGACGTTTGGTAATGCGAACCGGATCCTCTTTGGGATAGTTCTCCCGGACCACGCCGACGGCCGACTGCTCGTCGTGGGCCCAGGTAATAATGATATGTGACGGAGTTTCGATTTCGAAAAGTGGCATAGTAGTAACAGCCTTGATACCAAGAGGATACGCAAAAAACGCCGACACATGATTATAACCGTATTGGCCGGCAAGTGTCTAGGCTTTGGCTTTTTCCGTCCGCACGACGACTCCGTAGTACGGAAAGCATGCCGTTGCCCAGTCTTTTTTAGAGAAACGGAGTAAATTCCGTTTTATGATTGGCTTCTTCCATCTGTGCGGCGATCGTGTTGAAATCGTCGGCAAATTCCTGCCAGAAGTCGCCATGGCGGAAACGTAGCAGGGCGACGGGCTTCCCTTGCGCCAGGTCGTGCATCGATCGACGCAGGCGAAACATCGGGCCGGCGAAGCGATTGCTCAACCGCACCAGATCGAAGATCACTATCGGCAACAGTAACAGAGACGCTACCGCCGCCGGTCGATAAAGTTCCCAAACTCGGGTCAGATGGGCGTTCAGCGGATGGAAAGGATCCGCGAGAATACCCCAACCCAGCAGCAGGAGCATCATCGACAAGAGGCACGTCAGCCAGTACAGCACGACTCGAACGATCAATGCCCCTTGGACCTGATAATCGACGAACATCCGCTTTCGCAACCAGTTTCTTGCAGCCATGGAACCAGCCTCATGTAGGGTGGCACAATATCGGGGGCAACCGCAGTACCCGCTTACGGGTCGCAGGTCGGCGAGCGCCGGCCCGCCATAGAAAGGATAGCTCAGAGATCGGCCTGCCTATTTCATGGCAATCGTGCGGGCCAGCGGGCCTAAGACATGCTCGATGACGTGGTTTTCGAGCATATCTTCGCAGATCCCCCGCAAGTGGTGGACAGTCTCGACATAAGTCCTTTCCGCAGGCAGACTTCCGTACTGTCGAGCGGTCACGTAAACGCTCAATTGCTCCTCGGGAAATTCGCCGGTGCGCACATGGTAGGCACTGGTTCGGGTTTCCATGCTCAGGCGAAACTGGATCCGGCACTCCTCGTCCAAGGCGACCGTAATCGACGGCTCACAATTGATTACCGTTGAACCGGGCACTTCGAGAATCCGATCTAATGCCGTGCCGATGCCCAGGGCTTCGGCAATCAACTCGTTGTGATTGCCGCGATAAGTAAAATCAAAGCCATAGAGCAGGTCGAGGGCCTCGCAATCCAGCGGGCTGACCGAAAGCAAGTAGGGAGCCAAGTCGAGGACCAATTCGTGCTGCCGAAGAGCATCGTCGACCGACTCCGGGTTGACGTAGCCCGAGCAAACTCGCCGCGGCTCAATGGTGGCCCAGCGATAATTGCCCCCGTCTTTGTCTTCTTCAAGGATGAAATCACCCCGATCACGGCAGTAGAAATTCCTCATCGTGGGGTACGTTTTCTGTACCCGCTCGAAGAAATGCAGCACGGTCTCGCGACTGGCCGGAAGTTCCATTTCCGTGCTGAGGTTCATGTTCACGTAGAAATCATCGCATAAAGAACTGTAGCGATTCATCCCAGTCCATTCAGTTTCAAGCCGAGGGGTTGCTCAACGGGGTACCGTTCATAGTATAGGATAGGTGTGCCGAAGATGTCAAAGCCTACTCCAGTGGTTGTTTTCAAAATATACGATGGAGGTGGTCTGATGGAGAACGATCTCCGCGATGAAGAACTAATCGTGTTCCCTAGCGAATTGGGCTGGATAGTACTTCGAATGCGAGGTGCGGTCGTTCGGCAATTGTCATTCGGCCACGGCTCGGCCATCGCCGCCATTCGGGCGATTGCGCCGGGCCGCGGGGGGTGCGTGAAGCGAACCGGTGGCGAGTTGGTGGAGCGATTGCAAAGGTTTGCCGAGGGTGTGCCGGTTGATTTTTACGATCTGCCCGTGGATACCAGCCATGCGACTGAGTTCCATGCCCGTGTTCTAAACGCTTGCAGGGAAATCCCTTACGGACAAACCCTCACCTATGGAGCGTTGGCCGCAAAGGCCGGCGCGCCGGGGGCCGCCCGGGCGGTGGGGAACTGCATGGCCGGCAACTGCGTGCCCCTGATCATTCCTTGTCATCGTGTGGTGCGGGCTGGGGGTGATATCGGTCGTTACTCGGCTGCCGGAGGCAGTGCGACCAAGCGCCGACTGTTGAAAATGGAGGCTGCCAAGTTCGCCCTAAGTCCTCGCACATTCGTCCCTTCCGGCAGAAGAGACGTGCCAATTTCTCGGCCGCCCTCGACAAACGCACGTCACTTGGGCTAGACTATAGAGGAAGTTTGAATTGGATGGTTGCACCGGTGAATTTGTCCGCAATGGTACCTGATGTCTGTGATGTGGAACGCTACGGCGACGGGACAATTCTTGTCCGCGTTCATTCTTCCGAGTGCAACGGGCGGAAATTGCCCGATGCCGTTTTCACTTTCCGTCTGGGCGATCCGCAATACACGTATTGGGCCCAGGCGCCGTCCCCATGGGTCGCCGTGCCGGCAGCCTGACGGTCTAGCGGCGTACTCCTCGACCACTTCCGCGGCGATTCGAGCCCACTCCCACAGCCGCTGGGGCTGGTAGCGGACGGTGGAAATATCCTTCATGATCAACTCGACGTGGCAACCGCGGGCCGCGTCGAGAAACGCGCAAAGGTCCTGCCGTGCCCGCTCGGGATGCCACTGGTCCTCGGCCAGGATCGCCGGACTGGGCTTGCGGCTCATCACGTAGTCGCGGCCGACCTTGGCGACCATGCCGGCCGTGTTGCACCAGGGGCTGACGGAGATCTTCCGCAGATTGGGGATCCGCCGCAGGATGTCGATCTTGCGGTCCAACGGCTCGCAGCAACCGTAGTAGGTCAGGCCCCAGCGGGCAAGCCACCGCAGGTCGTGCTGCAAGGCGAACTCCCAGTGCATCTGCGGCGAAACTTCGGAGAAAATCTGGGCGTTGGAGCAGCCCCACATGTTCTGCGGTCTGACGTGCTGCCGGATCGAATCGTGCCGCCCGGCAATTGGCTCGTATAGCCGTATCCGCCGGAGCCGATCCGCGTGTTGTCGCAGTCCAGCGACAAGGCGTTCAAGGCCTCGAACTGGTCGAGCTCCGTCATCCAGGCATCGACCATCCGCTCCACGCCCGCGTGGACCAGCTCGGGCCGATCGACCAGGTCGATCATCGCCTCCTCGATGCCCCACCAGCGAATGAGATAGTCCCAGGGAGTGAACCAGATGTGGGTCTGGCCGACCTTCCGCACGGGCAGGATGCCGTCGTAGACGCGGCACATGGCCTCGTAGCGGAAATGGGTCGCCGCTTCGTTGTGGGTGACCACGGGCTTATGGATCTTCTCCAGGTCGGCGAAGTCGCGGATCTGGATCTTGAAGTGCCGCGAGACGACGTCGCTGGCCGCGTCGGTCCGCACCACGTCGACGTCCTCCATGATGCCGAAGTCGGTGCTGTGGACGGCCAAGCGGGCAGGCCAGATAGTCGCTCACGATCATATCGCCCGGCAATGTGCCGCCATTGGTAGAGCGTGCGGCGGAGGTCGCGCTCCTGGTCGCGCGCCCAGGGATGTTCGGAGACGAGCGTCAACTCGCCGTCGACGTCCATCTCGTGCCAGCAGATCTCGTTGATCCAGACCATCGGCCGCTCGGATTCCAGGTCGTTGAGCTTCTGCCAGAGCCGGGCCTTTTCCTGGTGAACGGGCAGGGCCGCGATCTCGGCCAATTCGCCCGCCAGGCGGCGGAGCACGTCGACGTCAGCGGGCACTGAGCTTGATTTCTTCCGCAATCGGCGGCGGTTCGTAATGGCTGGGGTCGTGAAGCATGGTTGGTCTAATCGTTCGGGTCGGCCCAGAAGCCGATCTGGTCCTTATCGCCGCCCTGCTCGTATTGAGGCGTGGTGCCGTGGATTTCGGCTTCGCTTGCGAGCAACACGATCTTGCCGTCGTCGTCGGGCTGAATGGCCGTGTCGCTTTTCGGCAACGGCGCGGGCTGTCAGCTTATCGCCGATGATCTTCAGCGCGAAGGCATGCTCGCAAGGCTTCTTCTCCGGCAGCGTTATGACCAGGCCGTCGGCCGTCTGCGACCAGGGCAGGTCGCCCGCATGGCCAAGCAGCGTGACGCCGGTGATTTTGCCGGCCGCCGCGGCCAACGAGCGGACGTCAGCCGGCGGTCCTCCGGCCAGCCCAGAGCAATGGCGTAAAGCGTATCGCCCTTGGTCGTGAAGCGGATGTCCTTGGCCGTGTAGTGCAGGGCGCCTTCGTTGAACATGCCGCCCTGGAGCTTGCGCGAGGCTTTCGCCGAAGATCTTCCAGGGCCGCGTGCCGTAGATCGCCTCGCCGTTGATCGCTATCCAGGCCGCCATGCCGTCGAGGATCTTCAGCTCGTCGTCGTCGAGCGTGCCGTCGGGCCGCGGCGGGAAATTCAGCAGCAAATTGCCGTTCTTGCTCACGATGTCGCACGAGCATCTGGATCACCGTGGCAGTCGACTTGTAGCCGTGGGCCTTGGCAAGATTCACGTCGTAGTACCAGCCGCCCACGCAGGTGTCGGTCTGCCAGGGCACCGGGCAAATTTGTCCATCACGCCGCGTTCTAGGTCTTGGACCCATCGGCCTTGCGAGTCTTGCTTGCAATTGTAGACGGCCTCCACTTGGCCGTCGTGCTGCGCCTGCGCTCTGGTTGTAGTAATGGGCCAGAAGCTTGCGGCCGAACTCGTCGGGATACGGCAGCGGACTGTCGCTGTAGAGCAGGTCGGGCCGGTACCGGTCGATCATGTCCTTGATGCGATCGAACCAGGCCTGCTTGATGCAGGCCGGGCCGTGGGGGCAGTAGAAACTCTCCTTGGGTTGTTCGTTGCCGACCCAGTACAGATCCGCATAGCGCGGATCCTTGCCATCATAAGGAATGCCGGCCAGCGGGCCCGTCTTGTCGGCGCCCTTGGCCAAACTGTAGAACCACCAGCTTGCCGCCAGGTGCTCGGTCATGCCGAAACGCAGGCCCAGGCTCTTGGCGGCCTTCTGCCATTCGCCGGCAATGTCCCGCTTGGGCCCCATGTTGACGGAGTTCCATTTCTGGTGTTTCGAATTCCAGCAATCGAAGTTGTCGTGGTGTTCGGCGATCATGCAAAAGTACTTGGCGCCGGCCTTCTTGTAGAGCTCCATCAGGCGATCGGGGTCCCAGCGTTCGGCCTTCCAGAGCGGAATGATGTCCTTGAAACCGAACTTCGAGGGATGCCCGTAGTGCGCGACGTGGTACTTGTAGGCGCTGTCATTCGAGTCGTAAAGTCTGCGAGCGTACCAATCGCCCTGCTCGGGCACCGACTCCGGGCCCCACACCGCCCAGATGCCGAGTTTCGCATCGCGGAACCAGTCCGGATACTGGTACTGCTTCAGCGACTGGTCGGTCGGCTGGAACGGGCCAGGGGCGATTTCAATCTTCGCGGGCAAGGGCGACGGCGACGGCAGCTCGGCGGCTCGGCCAGGCACGGCCAGCAGTCCCCAGGCGGTCCAGGCCAGAATAAGACAGAATGGCAAACGGCAAATCATGGCGATAGTCCTTTCATGAAGGTGCGGTCAGAAGTCTTTGAATCTCGCTTCCAGCAGCAGAAGCTGATCCTTTGCACGCGGCCGGCAGGCCAATTATAATCCACCCTGGTTGAACTCGCCCATTCAAAATTTCTGGAGTTGAAAACATGCGCACCATGAACTCGGTCCTGCCGTTACTGGTTTCCCTATTGCTTGCCGGCGCCGCGCCGGCCGCCGACCCGCCGGCCAAGATTGCCAATCCCTTCTACGCCATGGACACGGCCTTCCAACGCCCGGGGCTGACCGCCGACCAGCAATTGGACCTCGTCCGCGAGCTCGGTTTTGCCGGCATTGGCTGGACGGCACACTCGCCCGAGGCGGACTGTGCCGTCGCCCAACAATGCGAGAAACGCGGCCTGAAGATGCTGGCGATCTACTGCCCGGCAAAGGTGGAGGCGACCGGCGAAATCACGTGGTCCCCCGACTTGCCGAAACTGATGGAAGCCTTGAAAGGCCACGGAACGATCATCTGGCTGCACGTCGGCGGGCCCGGCCCGGCGTTTGACGATCAACTTTCCGCGAAGCCCGTGGTGCAACGGCTCCGCAGTCTGGCCGATTTGGCTGCGGCGTCCGGTTTGAAGATTGCCATCTATCCGCACCTCGGCGAGTGGACGGCCCGCTTCGGCGACGCGACGAAGTTGGCCGACGCGGTCGATCGCCCCAACTTCGGCGTTTCCTTCAATCTCTGCCATTGCCTGGCTGCGGGCGATGAGCGGAACATCCCCCAATTGCTGGCCGCGGCCAAGCGGCGTTTGCTCATCGTGCAGATCTGCGGGGCCGACGCCGGCGTCAGCGGCGGGCAGTGGAACCGGCTCATCCAGACGCTCGACAAGGGCACGTTCGACGTGGGCGCCTTGCTGCGGAGGCTGAAGGAACTTGGTTTCGACGGTCCCATCGGTTTTCAAGGCTATGCCATTCCCGGCGACGCCCGTTCGATCCTTGCGCCGACGATGGCCGCCTGGCGGAAGTTGTCGAAGTAGGGGCTTACCCTGCAAGAACAAAGTTTCATAAAGTGAATCGAGCGAGTCTTTCGGACCTGCAAGACCGAAAAGCCGACCACCCGGACGTAGTGCATTTGGGAGATTTTGGCCAAAGTGGCCCAAAACAACCTTTTTTTCTGGTTTAGCGGCCATTTTATACCACAACTAGAGGAATGTCACTTCACCACAGGACATTGTCGACACCACGAAAACCGCGGGAAAACCAGGGCTTGACACTCTTGGGAGTGTTGCCACTATGGACACCAGGGCGTGGCCATTTTTGGCCCCTTTTGGCCACGTTTGACTACGTTTTGGCCACGTTTGACTACTTTCGACCACGATTGACCACGTTCGGCTCGTTTTTGGTAAGCTAGGCAATTTCATTATTCTCCCTCCGCGAAGGCGGCGAACACTCGGTCAAAAAATTCCGTTTTTTTCTACCCGATCCCCAAGTAGTACGGAATTGAGCGTGCGGGCCTTTGGGAAGAGAATTTCCGGAACATGCAACTCTTTAGCCCTCTGAAGTTCTTGACCGCGGATGTCGCCGACAAGATAAGAAGATGTTCTTGCGATGGTTGGAAATCCCTCGCAATATCCGCGCTATCCGTGAAATCCGCGGTTTGCTTCACTTGCCTTTCATTTCTCTGTCGCTGCCTGAACATTGCCTATCGTATGTCCAGACCGAGGCCTTTGGCCGGGGCAGGCGGCGTTTCCTGCCCGGACCGCGCGACGCGGTTGACTTGTCGCGCCGCAGGAACGAATTTTCAAAGAGCAAATGAATGACCGTATTAAGACGTTATTAATTATAACTATCCACACAATAATACGTTTCAGCCGGCGGTTTTGTACGGTTGAGCATTCCGGATTTCTCGAACATCCGATCGCCCGCAGTCGGCCGGGCCGGCTTTTCCCGAGGGATTCGCCGATTTCTTGCCGCCGAAATAATCCTTCGAAAGTCGCAAGTGCGCTCAGCGTTTCGGGGGTCAAAATGGCAGTTTCGCAACTGTCTAGCCGTCTGAAGTTATGAACCGCGGATTATGCAGATACCGCGGATAAAACGATGCCAGCACCAAGATTTGCACTCAACCGAAACATCCGCGTTCTCCGCGAAATCCGCGGTTTACTCCATTCCGCTAAAGAGTAAGACAATTTCCGAGTAGCGGAGATGCGGAATTGCCACTGTGTGGCAGGCTGGGTTCATCGGCCCGGAAAAGGAATCTAGCTTGACTCGTCGGGGCCACCCGCTGGATCGAGGGAGACAGCGAGTCTCGGGCGTTGGCGCAAACGGACAAATCTGCGGCTGGCGCGCTTCCGAGGTTAGTTTCTGGCACGCAGCGGGCCTTGCTTGAGCGCAGAAGGAGCAAGATGGTATGTCAGTCAAAGCTTTACGTGTTCTGGTTTGGCTGTCGGCGGACTGATCTCGATTGCCTCCAACCGCTTGAGCCGCTCGGCGGTGGGCGGGTGGGTGCGGAAGTGGTTCTCGACCTGCCGGCGCGTCTTCTCAAGCGGGTTGCGGGTCTCGCCCCGCTTCGGCTCCAGGCCCTTGCCGTTGACGTATGTTAGAATGTGCCGCATGGCCGACAAGGCCTCGTCGCGGCTGCGGCCGGCGCGCAGCATGGCGCCAAAGGCCCAGGCATCGGCCTCGAACTCCTGCTCCTTGGAATATCCCACCGCGATCGTCGTATAAGCCATTTGGGCCAGCGTGCCGGCCGCTTGCCCGCCCACTTGCGAGGCCCGTGCCGCGTAGGTCATCTTCTTCACCACGTGCTTGAGCTCCTGGTGCCCGACCTCGTGGGCCAGGAAGAACTGCAACTCCGCGTCCGCTTTGGCAAAGGCGAGCATGGCGGTGTTCACGTAGACGTAGCCGCCGGCATGCGCAAACGAATTGATCTCGTCGCTCTTGATGACCTCGATCGTGAAGGCGAGCTCCTTGCGCGTCCGCTGCTCGATGATCGGCTGGGTCAAGCGCTTGAGGCGCTCGATGACGGCGGGCGGACGCAAGAGCTTATAGTCGCGGGCGACCATCGCGTGCAGCTCCCGGCCGACCTTCTGTTCTTCCTCCCAAGAAAGGGCAAACACCTCCTGGCCCGCCTCGTCCGCCGCCCTCGTCACCTTGTGGCCCAGGTCAAAGAGTTGCTCGATCGGGTCGGCGGGCGATTGGCTTCCCTCTCTCTTTGGGAGAGGGGCCGGGGGTGAGGGCGATTGGCTCCCCTCGCCCGTACTCAGAGAGGGGCAGGGGGTGAGGGTGGCTCGGATGCTGAATCGTTGGGAGTCGTTGCAGGCGCTGGCGCCGTGCCCTGCGGCGCCGATGAGGAAGAGGGTTTCGCGGGCGGGACCGGCCCCGGTGTCCCCGCGTCGGGCTTTCCCGTTCCGTGCAGTACGTCCTTCACGTCGCCCAGGACCTCGTGTGAGAGCTCGCCTGCCTCGCCCACGGCTTGCTTCACCACTGGGGCGCCTTCGCCGGTGACCTCTTTGACGACGTCATGGACGATCTTGCCGGGCACCTCGGCGGTCTTGTCGACGGCCCGTTCGGCCCCCTCGACGATCCCCTTGCGGACGTCGCTTCCGACTTCCTTGCCCGCATCGCGGATCGATTCCCGCGTCCGCCGGCCTTCGCCATGGATCAACCAGACGGTGAGGCCCAAGAACAGTGAGACCACCAACCCGGCGGCAAGGTACTTCGTCGTGTCATTGCGTTTCATCGTCATCCTTCCATTATAGGTTGCCCTCATCCCGCTTGCTCGCGTCCACTCGCGACTAAGCGATAACGGGGTGAGTAGGCCATGAGTACACGGTGCCCGGGCGGGATAAAAGGGTAAAGGGTAAAACCGCAAACGGTAACGCCGACAGACGGCATATTGCTACGGAGTCCTGGCAACGCGGAAGCCCGCGATGCTGCTCCGGAAGTCGGGAGTGAACCTGCTGCGGTCGGCAGACCGCGCGTTGAGGGACCAGCGGTTCCAGGAACCGCCGCGAACCACACGATCGGGCCCGGAATCCGGGCCCTTTGGGTCGTCTGGGGGCGATGCCGTGTAGTAGTCCGCGCCGTACCGGTTGCGGCACCATTGCCACGCGTTTCCGTGCATGTCGTACAGACCAAAGGCATTCGGCCGAAAGCTGCCTACCGGCGACGTGAACACGTAGCCATCGCTGGCGCGGATGGTGCTCCATCCGGGGAATTTCGCCTTGGCGGTTGCGTTGGCCACGTTCGCTATCTGTGCCAGTCCTTCCGGATCGTCGCCACACCAATAACGCGTCGTCGTCCCCGCGCGGCAGGCATATTCCCACTCGGCCTCCGCCGGCAGTCGGTAGTTCTTGCCATCCTTGCGGCCCAGCCATTGGCAAAACGCCACCGCGTCGTTCCAGCTCACGTTCACTACCGGGTGGTCGTCGGTCTGCGCAAAGCCCGGAGTCCGCCACGTGTATTCCGGCTTCTGCGTCCACTGACCTTTGTCGTCGATTGCGACGCCGCCCTTGCCGTCCTTCTCCGCATCGGTCTTGTAACCCTCGTCCGCCACGAACTGCGCGAATTGGCCCCGGGTCACGTGACGTGCGCCCAGGTAAAAGGCCTTGGTAATCCGTACCCGGTGCTGCGGGTGCTCATGTTTATAGTCTTCCGCCTTGATGTCCGCCGAATAGGCCGAATAGTTCGCATTAAAATACTCGACCATCGCCTCCGCCGACTCGCCGCTGCCCATCATGAACTCGCCCGCCGGGATCAGGACCATCTCCAGCTTCACGCCGTTGCCAAGGTCGACGGCGATTTCCTTCTCCGGCGACGTCGCTGGGGCAAGGACCGGCGGCATGACCGGCACCGGCTTCTCAACCGGCTTGGGCTCCAACGTTACCCGCAGAATCTCTTCTTGCCCGCGGCGCACGGTGAAGGACTTGCTCACCGACTGGTAGTCGCCGGAGGTGACCAGGAGGCCATGCTCGCCCGCCTTCAGTCGCAGCGGCTCCTTCAGGCCCGCGATGTCGATCACGTCGCCGTCGACCTTCACTTCCACCCGGGCCTTGGGATCGCTCAATTCGATCTTCACCGTGCCATGGCCGGTGGGGATCAAGAGCACGATTCCCAGCAGCAGCAGCAAGGCGGCGGCGCCGAGGCCGGCCACGACCCGGAGTACCGGGTGCCCCGGCCACTTCCGCCACACGCCGCCATGCTTGGCGGCAGCCGCCATCGCGCTCACGCCCCGCAGCACGGCCGTCTTCGCACGAACGAGGGCGGTGGCGCACTCCATCGCGCGATGCCGTCCCGCCCGCCAAGGCCGGCGATGTCTGCAACTGTTCCCAAGAGACGCGGGAGGCCGGCGACCCGTCCGGCGTCGCCAGCAGGGCCTCCAACTCGGCCAACAACTCCCCGGCGCTCTGATACCGCTCCTCCGGCTTCTTCTCCAAGCCGCGAGCGAGAATGCGGCAAACCGTGTCGGGCAAGTCCGGCGAAAGCTGCCGCGGGTCGGGCACCGGCTTGTGACAATGCATGTACCCCAGCGCCCCCGGCGCGGTGTCGCCGAACGGGTCCTGGCCCGTCAGCAGGCAATAATAGGCGCAGGCCAGCGAGTACAAGTCGCTGCGGCCGTCCACCTGGCCGCCCTGCCACTGCTCCGGCGACATATAGGCCGGCGTGCCCAATACTGAGCCTTCCTGCGTCATCCGGCTCTCGGCAAACTGCGAACGGGCCAGCCCGAAGTCGGCCACCTTCGTCACGCCGGTCTTCGTACGCATCAGGTTGGCCGGCTTGATGTCGCGGTGGACAAGCCCTAACTCGTGGGCCGCGGCTAGCCCGGCCGCCGCGTCGCGGATCGCCCGCGTGGCCTCCTGCCAAGGCATTGGCCGACCTTCGCTGACGGCGTTGTCCAACGACTGCCCATCAACGTATTCCATGGCGATATAGACCAGGCTGCCCTCCTGCCCAACCTGGTAGACGGTCACGGTGTTGGTATGGTGTAGCTTGGCCGCCAGGCGGGCCTCGCGGAGGAACCGCTTGAGGCGGTCCTCGTTGTCGGCGAAGCGGGGCGGCAAGGTCTTGATCGCCACGTCGCGGTCCAGGCTGGGGTCGTGGGCCAGCCAGACCTCGCCCATGCCCCCTTCGCCCAGGCGGCGGCGGACTGTATAAGGGCCGATCTTCTTGGCCGGCGGAGTCTCAGGCAGGGGAACCGCTTTGGGCAGGGGTTTCGACTCCTTTCGGTCCGTCACTGCCCGCTCGGAACCTCCCGTCGATGGCGGCGGGGCGTGGGAAGCCGGCGGATTGTGTACGCCCGTCTCGTCGGCCTTCATCTCCACGGTGAAGCCCTTCCCGCACTTCTTGCAGGTCACCTGGCCGCCCAGGCTCTCCTGCTTGACCGCGTACTTCTGCCGACAATCCGGGTTTGGGCATTCAATTGTAATCGACATAAACCCCTCTGCCTGACATGCCACGCACCATATTTCCGTTACCGTTATGTTACCAGCCGCTGTCGCGCCTCGTAATCCTTGCCCGCGGGACCCCTTATTTCTCGACGTGGCGGCTACCGATCGGAACGAGGGCGACGCGCAAGCCCAAGCGGTCGCCACGGAACCCAGGTTCCTCATGCTGGCGCGTCGCCAAGTCGCAGAGGCCAGCGGGGCTGCCCCAGCTATTGCCGCGATCCACGTGGTCCGAGCCCGTTTCAGGCCCCGTTGGATCGTCCGTGGGCGACTTTGCATAGTATCCGTCGTCATACCAATCCTGGCACCACTCCCATACATTCCCCTGGATGTCATATAGGCCCCAGGCGTTCGGCTTCTTTTCGCCTACCGCGTGCGTCTTGCGGTCCGAGTTCCACTCATACCACGCATAGTCGCGCAGCGCCGACTGGTCGTTCCCGAAGTAATAGCTCGTCGTGCTCCCGGCCCGGCAGGCGTATTCCCACTGCGCTTCCGTAGGCAACCGAAACTCTCCCTCTCCCTGCGGGAAAGGGCTGGGGTGAGGGCGGAATCTCTCGTTCAGCTTCTGAAGGAACTGCTGGCAGTCGTCCCAACTCACCCTCTCCACAGGGTTCTTCGGCGCCTTGAAACGGCTCGGGTTATCGCCCGTCACGGCTTCCCATTGCTCCTGCGTCACCAGATACTTGCCCAGGTGGAACGGCTTCGTAATCCGCACGCGGTGCCGCGGCTTCTCCGAGTCAACCGCGTACTCGCCTGGATGGCCCATCAAGAACTCACCCGCCGGGATCAGGACCATTTCCAACTTGATGCCGCCACCCAACTCGACGCTGATCTCCTTCGAATTCGTAGCAAGATTGCTTGGGGAGGTTTTCCCAGCGGTGGTCGCTGGCAGGGCGGACTGCGCTCTCGATCGTCGATGGGCCCGACGCCGTTGGCAACGGCTCAGCCGGCTTGACCATCGGCTCCGGCATTGCACCGTCGTAAGTCACCGCGACTCGGAAGCCCATGTACCAGAACCAGTGCCCAGGCCAGAAGTTGCCCCGGAGCGCGGAACAGCAGATCCTGGCGTCGGCGGCAAAGCACCCACCGCGGAACACGAAAATAGAGCGCGTCCCCGTTGTAGGCACCGTCGGATCGTAAATCGGATCGTCCGTCCGCGAAACCGAGTAGTAATCGTCCTTATGCACATCCCGGCACCACTGCCACACGTTCCCATACATATCGTACAGGCCCCAGGCGTTGGGCAGCTTCTGCCCTACAGGGTGCGTCTGACCGTCCGAGTTCTCCTTGGACCAAGCGTAGCGGCGCAGCAACGACTCTTCCACTTGCCCCGGGGCAGGATTCGGCTGCGCGCTGAAGTATCGCCGCCCCGGGTTCCCCGCGCGGCACGCGTACTCCCACTGCGCTTCCGTCTGCAAAGCATACTGCCGCTTGAGGGCCTTTTCCCCCGGCAGCTCCGATAGCTTCCGGCAGAACTCCACCGCCTGGTCCCACGACGTATTCTCCACCGGAAATCGCCGCGTGTCCTGACCGGCGACCTTGTCTTTGTCTTTGTCATCCTTGCCCGTAGCGGAGAACTTGCTCGGGTTCTCCCCCATGACCCGCTGGTACTCTTCCTGCGTCACCACCGTCGCACCGAGCCAAAACGGCTTAGTAATCCGCACCCGGTGCTGCGGCCCCTCGCGAGGTACATGCCACAGGTACCAACTAATGTCGAGGCCTTCTTTATCGTCGCAATGCAGCCGCAACTCCTCGTCGATCAGTTCCTGGGGCGAGCCCATCATGAACTCGCCCGGCGGGATGAGCACCAGCTTCATGCCAATCGAGTTCGTTATCTCCACCGGCACGCCCAGGTGCTTGGCCCATGCCTCTTGGTGCTCCTTGGCTTTTTTTTCGCCGAACGGGGCAATGGCGGGAGGTGGAGCCCCAGGCGGGAGTTTCCATTGGCCATCGGCGCCGACAAGACTGCCGGCGGCGGGGGGACGAATGGTCGAGTCGGCGGAAGGCAGCGCGGCATCGTCGGTATGACCCGCTTTCGTCGGCTCCGCTGCCGCGTTCGCCGGCGCTAGCGAGACGCGGAAGCCCATGTCGTAGCCGCGATGCCCGGGCCCGTAGCGGAACGCCGACCGGCAGTTCCTCGCCGGGTCGTGCCAGCTACCGCCGCGAATCACGCGGCCCGAGCCCGTTGCAGGCCCCGTCGGATCGTCCGTGCGCGAACTCGCATAATAACCGTCATCATACCAATCCTGGAACCACTCCCATACGTTCCCGTGCATATCATAGAGGCCCCAGGAATTCGGCTTCTTCTCGCCTACCGGGTGCGTTTCGCGGTCCGAGTTCGCGCTATACCAGGCATATTCGCCCAGCGCCGACTCGTCGTCCCCGAAGAAATAGCGCGCCGTGCTCCCGGCTCGACAAGCGTATTCCCACTGTGCTTCGTTCGGCAATTGGAACCTTCCTCCGCCCGGACGGGACTTCGCGTTGAGCTTCGCCAGGAACTGCTGACAATCATCCCAACTGACCTGTTCCACCGGGTTCTTGGTCCCTTTGAATATGCTGGGATTGCTCCCCATCACCGCTTTCCACTGTTCCTGCGTGACCAGATACTTGCCCAGGTAGAACGGCTTGGTGATCCGCACCCGGTGCTGGGGCTTCTCGTTGCCGAGGGCGTCCTTGTCCGAGTCTGGCGAGCCCATCAGGAACTCGCCCGCCGGAATCAGGACCATCTCCAGCTTCAACCCGCCGCCCAACTCGACGCTGATCTCCTTCAATTTCGTGGCAAGATTGCCTGGGGACGTTTTCCTGGCGGTCGTCGCTGGCGCCGGCCTCAGTCGGCCCGGCGACATCCCGCGGTTTCTCGGCAACCTTGACCGCCGGCTGTGGCCCAGCCGGCCTGTCCTTCTTCCGCTCCAGCGTCACCCGCAGGACCTCCCTTTCCCCGCTCCGCACAGTGAACGACTTGCTCACCGACTCGTAGTCGCCGGACCTGACCAGCAAGCCATGTTCGCCCGCCTTCAGCCGCAACGGCTCCTTCAGGCCGGCAATGTCGATCACGTCGCCGTCGACCTTCACTTCCACCTGGGCCTTGGGATCGCTCAACTCGATTTTCACCGTGCCATGGGCGGTCGGGATCAAGAGCACGATTCCCAGCAGCACCAACAAGGCGGCTGCTCCGAAGCCCGCCACCCCCAGCCACTTCCGCGATCCGCCGCGCGCCATGCCGCCAACCACCGACCGGATGCCCTGGGCGAACGGTCGTCTTGACGCGGGAGGAAGTCGGAATGCCGTCCCGCCCTACGGTCGTCTGGGCTGGGACTGAGCGCGGCAGCGGCCCCCCGTCCTTCAAGAACTCGAACAGCAGCGACTCCGCGGGCGTCGCCAGCAATGCCTCCAACTCGGCCAGCAACTCCCCGGCACTCTGGTACCGCTCCTCGGCCTTCTTCTCCAGGCCGCGGGCCAGAATCCGGCAAACCGCGTCGGGCAAGTCCGGCGAAAGCTGCCGCGGGTCGGGCACCGGCTTGTGACAGTGCATGTACCCCAGCGCCCCGGCGCGGCGTCGCCGAACGGATCCTGGCCCGTCAGCAGGCAATAATAGGCGCAGGCCAGCGAGTACAAGTCGCTGCGGCCGTCCACCTGGCCGCCCTGCCACTGCTCCGGCGACATATAGGCCGGCGTGCCCAATACTGAGCCTTCCTGCGTCATCCGGCTCTCGGCAAACTGCGAACGGGCCAGCCCGAAGTCGGCCACCTTCGTCACGCCGGCCTTCGTACGCATGAGATTGGCCGGTTTGATGTCGCGGTGGACAAGCCCTAACTCGTGGGCCGCGGCTAGCCCGGCCGCCGCGTCGCGGATCGCCCGCGTGGCCTCCTGCCAAGGCATCGGCCGACCTTCGCTGACGGCGTTGTCCAACGACTGCCCATCCACGTACTCCATGGCGATATAGACCAGGCTGCCCTCCTGCCCAACCTGGTAGACGGTCACGGTGTTGGTATGGTGTAGCTTGGCCGCCAGGCGGGCCTCGCGAAGGAACCGCTTGAGGCGGTCCTCGTTGTCGGCGAAGCGGGGCGGCAGGGTCTTGATCGCCACGTCGCGGTCGAGACTGGGGTCGTGGGCCAGCCAGACCTCGCCCATGCCCCCTTCGCCCAGGCGGCGAAGGACCGTGTACGGGCCGATCTTCTTGGTCGGCGGGGTCTCAGGCAGCGGAACCGCTTTGGGCAGGAGTTTGGGCTCCTTTCGGTCCGCCGCTGCCCGCTCTGAACCTCCCGTCGATGGCGGCGGGGCGTGGGAAGCCGGCGGATTGTGTACGCCCGTCTCGTCGGTCTTCATCTCTACGGTGAAGCCCTTGCCGCACTTCTTGCACGTTGTGCGGCTGCCGAGACAATCCTCCCGGACACTGTATTTCTGTCCGCAGTCCGGGTTCGGGCATCGAATTGTTAACGACATACATTCCTCGCGGGTTGTGCCACGGGCGATCTTCCAGTCATTAGCAACACACGATCAAGGCCGAACCGTCGCGAGCCGGTCGATCAGGGCCCGTCAGTCGCGCGGTATTATCAGCACGCGGCCGTTGTAAATCAGTTGCGATTTGACCGCCGCAAGCGCCGTCTTGACGCCATGAGCTTCATCCGCGGCGAAATGAAATTGCTTATCGAACTGAGCATATTGTGTATCGATCGGCAGTGAGCTAATATCGCGGGTCAAATCAAAGGCATAGTGGTGCTTGGCCTGCGGAAAGTCGAGGTCGATGTGGGCTCCCTGCTTGATGTTATACTGACCGAACTTGTAGTTTACGCTGTACTTGCATGGCGAAATACCGGTGGGCTGCGGAATTGCCGCGGGACGCGGCGCGGGCGGGCCTGCAAATAGCGGTAGGCCCTGACCTGCCGGACGCGGCACGGCGCCGGGAGCTTGAGCCAGTATCCCCTCGTTCTGAGGCTGTTGCACCCCGTCCTCCGCGTCGAACCGAGCTGCCGTTTGCTTGTTGAATTCCTGGATCGCCGCCAACCGATCGGCGTTACTGGGGAGCCTGCGAAGCTTGCCGGTGAACTCTGATAGCTCCTTGGCGTCCAGCCCCGCGGTCTTGCCGGCAGTCGCCACTTGCTGAAGAATAACTCTGTGGTTTGCCTCGGTTAGTTTGTCAAGGCGCAAAGGGGCACAACGGCACCAAGCGTGAAGGCGCTGGCGATCCGCGTTCCATGGCGGTCCGAAAGTTCTTTCGCCATCGCGATCTTGGTCTTCTTGCCAAAGTCGTCCAGTCTGGCATTCTTGTTGCTTACCGATGGCGGCAACTGAATGCCCAGCGCGTTGGCCTGTTGATCCATGAGCTTCAAGGTCGCATCCATCTGCACGAGCTGGATGGCCCTGGGATTCCCAGTCCGGTTGATCACGGTGGATGCCAGGTTATTGCCCAGATAGAAGGCGACAGATCGGCGGGCCTTGGCCGCCGGCTTGGGCGCCGCCGTTGACTCGGAACTGCCGGATTCAACCGCCGCACCCTTATTCGGCGTATCATCGGTTGAGTCCTCGAAGGGGTTTTGCCCCGCATGCGCCTTGACGAACTCGCGGTCGCCGGCGGAGAGCCTTTCCAGCGGGATATGGATCGTCTTGCCGTCGGCTCCTTTCAAACGGACCTTTCCTTCCGACACGTCAACGAACTCGGCCTCGACCGAGAATTTGCCCGTCGTGTCGGTCCAAGTCCTTGCGTACGCCCCCGGCCCGCCCAACACGGCAATTAGGAGGGCCGCTGCTGCCAATGATTTGCTCATAGCCAAGATCCTTTCTCTAATCGACCACGCCCGCAGGGCGTGGGTTTGGCTTGCCCCGCAAAGCGGGGCGGGTTTGGTAGTTGAGGCCCCGTTGGGGCCGGGATTCATAATGCAAACCGCACTCGAACAAACTCCGCCGTCCTCGGTTGCGGCACGGGTTGCCATCGGCCGACCGCCACGCCACAACACGGCTGCATCCATTGCTCGTGCGGACGGGGGCACGCCGGAACGGCTTAGCCCCCAGGGTCGCACGGCCGTAGGCCGTGGGTTTACTTCGTACTAAGCCTGCTTGCAACGCGGTCTCATTGTCCAGCCTCTTTTTTGTCCTCCGCGGCAAACTTTGTAACGACTTGAAGAAGAAACTTGATACCCGCCGCCTTGCGTTCGGCGGCGCCTGGGAGGGCCTTCAGTTTGTCGGCGAATTCCGACAGGTCTTTCTGATCGACACCCGCGGCCTTCCCCTGCTGGTCGAGCATAGTAAGCCACTGTTTACGAGTCTTGGCGCTAAATGCCGAAAGGTCGGCGCCGACCAGCAAGCTCTCATATAAACCAACCAGGAAGGCCGCGCCGACCTTCGGCCCGTGGCGTTGCGACAACCGGGCGGAGACGGCGACTAACTCGAACAAGAACTGCTGCCCCACGGCGCCTTTTACGAGTGGGAACTTCGCGTTCTTGTCCCCTACTGCCGGCAACTCGCGTATCGATACCGGCACCTCAATTTCCAGAAACCGCGCCATTGTCCACGCAGGGGTAATTGCGTCGGGCGGTCGCCTCGTCGCCGATCCCCAAATAAAGCATATTGCTCGCGAGCACGAATGCGTCAACGCGACGGGACCTGAACTCTTTCTTGGCCGCGGCGCCTGCCGCGGCGCCAATCGGTCCGGCCCCTGCGCCCTGCTTCGGTGCGTCCGGCTGGCGGGCCTTGGGGGGGCTTTTCTTCGCCCGCAACTTCACGAACCGCTGGTCGGCAACCGAGAGCTTTTCCAGCGGAAGTCGAATGATCGAGCCGCTGTCCGTCCTCAAACGCACGATCCCGGCGGTCAGGTCGACGAAATCGGCCTCGACCGTGTACTGTCCCGTGGAGTCCGTCCAGGTCCTTCCGTCGACGCGCGGCCCCCCGCAAAGGACAATCGAGAGGGCTGCCAATGCCAAGAACTTATTCATGATCGAATACTCCCATCAATTTGTGATTCTACCAGGTTAAGTCAGCCATCCCTTCATGGAGTCCGGGCAACGCGGAAGCCGGAGTGGGTGATGCGATCGTCCGGTTCGTTCCCGCAACGGGCGAGAGATCCCGTCATGCTCGCGTCACTGCCCCAGGAGCCGCCCCGGAGTACGCGGTCGCTGCCGGAAAGCGGCCCCTTCGGGTCCTCGCTGGGAGACGAATCGTAATAGCGTACGTCGTACCAGTCCGCACACCACTCCCGCGCGTTGCCGTGCATATCGTACAGTCCCCATGCGCTGGGCTTCTTGCGGCCGACGGGATGGGTCATGCCACCGGAGTTGTTGCTGTACCAGGCATAGTCGCCCAACTCGTTTGCGTTTTCGCCAAACCAGTACTTCGTCGTGCTCCCCGCGCGGCAGGCATACTCCCATTCCGCCTCGGTCGGCAGGCGGTAGGTCTTCGCCTCCTTCGCGCTGAGCCACTTGCAGAAGGCCGTCGCGTCGTCCCAACTCACGTTGACCACGGGATGCTCGTCGGTCTGCGACGGGAACGCCGTCTTCCAACTCGCGTCCGTGTGGTTCGTCGCCTCGGCGAACTTGCGGTACTGTCCCACCGTGACCTTGAACTGCCCCAGGTAGAACGGCTTGGTGATGTGCACGCGGTGCGCAGGTTTTTCCGCATCCATCACACTGTCGTTCGACCCCATGGTGAACTCGCCAGCGGGGACCAGCAGCATCTTCATGCCGATCGAGTTCGTCTCTTCCTTGAGGCCGGTAACAGCCGGGGCAGGCAACTGGGGTTTTGTCGGCTCGGGCTTGGGCGCAATTGCCGCCTCGCCGGCCTTCGTTTGCTGTGGCTTAGCCGGTTTGACCTTGGGCTCGAGCGTTGCGCCGTCGTAAGTCCTCGCCATGCGGAAACCCACGCCGCGGCCTCCAGGAAAGCCGACGTGGCGAGCCGCCGAGCGGCAGTTGCTGGCGAAACTGAGCCAGAAGCTGCCGCGGCTCACGTGGTTCAAGCCCGTAGCAGGCCCCGTCGGATCGTCCGTAGGCAAATCCGCGCCGTACTTGCTGCCATAGCAGTCCGCGCACCACTGCCACACGTTCCCGTGCATGTCGTACAGCCCCCAGGCGTTCGACTTCTTCCCACCCACGGGGTGCGACGTGTCGCGCGAATTCGCCCCAAACCACGCATAGTCGCGCAGCGCAAACCCATCGTCCCCGAAACAATACTTCCCCGTGCTCCCCGCGCGGCAGGCATATTCCCACTGTGCCTCGGTGGGCAAGTGGAACTTGCCTCCCCCGGCGCTCGACTTCGCGTTGAGCCTGCCGAGAAAGACCTGGCAGTCGTCCCAACTTACCCGTTCCACCGGGTTCTTCGCACCCTTGAACTCGCTTGGGTTGTTGTCCACAACGTCGTCCATGACGGCCTGCCACTGCTCCTGCATCACCGGGTACTTCCCCAGGTAGAACGGCTTCGTGATCCGAACCCGGTGCTGCGGCTTTTCGTCTGCCCTTGCGTCCTTGTCCGAATCGGGCGATCCCATCATGAACTCGCCCGGCGGAATCAGGACCATCTCCATCTTCAGGCCCCCACCCAACTCGACGCTGATCTCCTCCAATTTCGCGGTCAGGTCGTTTGGAGAGGTTTTCCCGACGGCGCTCGCTGATCCGGCGGGCTCAGTCGGCCTGGCACTATCCTGCGGCTTCCCGGCAACCTTAACCGGCGGTCGTGGCCCAGCCGGTTTGGGCTCCAATGTTACGCGCACGACCTCTTCTTCCCCACGGCGGACGGTAAACGACTCGCTCACCGACTGGTAGTCGCCGGAAGTGACCAGCAGGCCATGCTCGCCCGCCTTCAGCCGCAGCGGCTCCTTCAGGCCAGCGATGTCGATCACATTACCGTCGACCTTCACCTCCACCTGGGCCTTGGGATCGCTCAACTCGATCTTCACCGTGCCATTGCCGGTCCGAATCAAGAACACAATTCCCAGAAGCAACCCCACGGCGGCCGCTCCGAGGCCCGCGGCCAGCCACTTCCACGACAGACCGCCCCGCCCCACGGCGGCCAATGCACTCAGACCTTGCACTACGGCCGTCTTCGCACGCGCCAGCAGCGTGGGCGCACTGCCGCGCGACGCCGCGGAGCCCGCCGCGGCCGACGATGGTTGCAATTGCTGCCAGGTGGCGCGGACGGTCAGCGACTTTTCGGGCGATGCCAGCAAGGTCTCCAGTTCGGCCAGCAACTCCCCGGCACTCTGATACCGCTCCTCGGGCTTCTTCTCCAGGCCGCGGGCGAGAATCCGGCAAACCGCGTCGGGCAAGCCGGGAGAAAACCGCCGCGGGTTCGCGCACCGGCTCGTGACAGTGCATGTAGCCCAGGGCCCCCGGCGCGGCGTCGCCGAACGGATCCTGGCCCGCGAGCAGGCAGATAATAGGCGCAGGCCAGCGAGTACAAGTCGCTGCGGCCGTCCACCTGGCCGCCCTGCCATTGCTCGGGCGACATATAGGCCGGCGTGCCCAATACCGAGCCTTCCTGCGTCATCCGGCTCTCGGCGAACTGCGAACGGGCCAGCCCGAAGTCGGCCACCTTCGTCACGCCGTCGCGGGTCCGCATGAGGTTGGCCGGTTTGATGTCGCGATGGACCAGACCGAGCTTATGGGCCGCCTCCAAGCCCGCCGCCGCGTCGCGGGTCGCCCGCGTGGCCTCCTGCCAAGGCATCGGCCGGCCTTCGCTGACGGCGTTGTCCAACGACTGCCCATCCACGTACTCCATGGCGATGTAGACCAGGCTGCCCTCCTGGCCGACCTGGTAGACGGTCACGGTGTTGGTGTGGTGCAGCTTGGCCGCCAAGCGGGCCTCGCGGAGGAACCGCTTGAGGCGGTCCTGGTTGGCGGCAAAGCGGGGCGGCAGGGTCTTGATCGCCACGTTGCGGTCCAGGCTGGGGTCGTGGGCCAGCCAGACCTCGCCCATGCCCCCTTCGCCCAGGCGGCGGCGGACCGCGTACGGGCCGATCTTCTTGGCCGGAGGTCCCCCCGCGGCCGGCACCGGTTTGGCCGCTGCCGCCATCTTCTGTGGCTCCTCAACCTGCCGGGAATGACCCGAAGCCGGCGGGGCGTGGGAAGCCGGCGGATTGCGCACGCCCGTCTCGTCGGCCTTCATCTCCACGGTGAAGCCCGTCCCGCACTTCTTGCACGTCGTGCGGCTGCCCAGACTCTCTTCCCGGACACTGTAATTCTGTCCGCAGTCCGGGTTCGGACATCGAATCGTGAGCGACATGACAGACCCCCTCTAGGATGATATTCGGGCGATAGCTCCCATTTGGGGAAAAACTCAAACGGCCAGCAGCGACTGCAACTCCCGGATTTCCGTGTCAAGATCCTCGTCCGGCCCCACCTGCTCGGCCACTTCCGCCCGGAATAACGCGACGAACTGCCGATTGACCTCCTCCAGGCCGTAGCGGACCTGGTCGCGCGTGAGGTGCAACTGGTCGGCCAGGGCTTGCTGCGTGGTCCGCGGATCGCCGGGCAATGGAAAATACACCAGGGAGAACATCTTGTACCAGTCGGGCCGGCCTTGCTGGCCGCACCAGGCCTCCAGGCATCGCCGCACGTGAGCGATGACCGCGTGCGCCCACTGTTGCATGAAAATCTCGTCCGGCGTCCGGTTGTCGGGCGGCTCGAAGCTGCGTTCGGGTTCGCTGATCAGGGCCGAGACCGTCACCAGTCGGTTGTCGAACACTTCCTGCCGCGGCGCCCGCTGATCGCCCTTGTCGGCCAGGAATCGCGTGAGGATAGTCAACAGGAAGGTGCGGAATCGGCCGCAATGGGGATCGGCACGTTCGATCCAGCCCCGCTCGTAGAAGCGGAGGAAGAACTCCTGGGTCAGGTCCTCGGCCCGGTGCAAAGAGTGCCCTTTGGCGCGGACAAAATAGAAAACCGGCCGCCAATAAGCGGCAATACAGCGATTCATCGCCGCCAGACAGGCCGGGTCGTCGCGGTCCTGGGCCGCACGGACCATGCTCCAAGCCGTCGTAGGAAACGGCGCAGCGGAATGCGAGTTGAACATCGGGGCTGCTTCCAGTCGCCAACGTGGATGGTATAATGGACCCCTATCGTAGCGCCATTTTAGCACTGGATTCGGGGTGGGTACAAGCCCCCCGGCCAGGAAAAATCGACTGCCGCCCCGTGAACAGCCGGTCGTCGGCCACGGTCGGTGGTCCGCTCATGGCATGGAACGATTGCGGTCCATTTTTCCCCGAAATCGCCACCCGCCCCGAATATAGAGTTGGAAGCACTTCCGTTTGCCCTGTTCGTGGAGGAATGATCCATGAGAACGAGTCCCTCGTGAATCGGAGTTCCCGCCATGGTTGTCCGAGTTCGATGCACGCATCCTGATTGTCAGCAGCCGTACAAGGTTCCTGACGAGCAGATCGGGCAAACGGCCGTGTGCCAGAAGTGCAAGCGGTCGTTCGTCCTTAGTGCGCCAAGCCGGCAGACGGCCGCCGAGGCGTCCCGTTCGGATACCGCCCAGCCGCCGCAACGGGCGATGAGCGGGGAGCAGATCGAAAGGCTGAAGGATGAAGGCGGAAGGATGAAGGTCAAGCCGCCGCCGGGAGCAGGAAGCGGGGGGCCAGGCGTGAGGGAAGGAGCCGGCGTGCCTGCGAAGATCGGGCGGTTCGAGGTCCTCAAGCGTCTAGGCACCGGGGCCTTCGGCCAGGTCTATCAGGCGCGCGACTCCCTCTTGGACCGCGAGGTGGCCCTGAAGGTGCCCCACGCCAGCACGCTGCAATCGGAAAGCAGCCGGGCGCGGGTGCTCACCGAGGCCAAGGCGGCGGCCCAACTCCGCCATCCGAACATCGTGCCGGTCTATGAGGCGGGCCGCGACGGCGAGACCTACTACATCGCCTCGGCCTTCATCAAGGGCCAGACCCTGGAAGACGCCATCGATGACGAACCCTCACCCCGACCATGGGTACATGGTGCCCGCCCTCTCCCGGAAGGAGAGGGGAGACACCTTGACTTTCGCCAGGCGGCCAAGCTCATCATGGACCTGGCCGGGGCCCTGGACTATGCCCACGAGTTGGGCGTCGTGCATCGCGACGTGAAGCCGGCCAACATCATGCTCGACGGCAAGGGCAATCCGCTCTTGATGGATTTCGGGCTGGCCCGCCTGGACACGGACCAAAGCAAGCTGACGCACGATGGCACGGTGCTGGGCACGCCGGCCTATATGCCGCCGGAGCAGGCGGCCGGGCGGCTCGACCAGGTTGGCCCGGCCTCGGACCAGTACAGCCTGGGCGCGGTTCTCTATGAACTGCTCTGCGGCTCGACGCCCTTCTCCGGCCCGCCGTCGCTGGTGATTTCGCTGGTAATCAATAAGGAGCCGCCCTCGCCGCGGAAGGAGAACCCGGCGATCCCCAAGGACTTGGAGACGATCTGCTTGAAGGCGATGGCCAAGGTCCGTGCACATCGCTATTCGAGTTGCCGGGCCCTGGCCGAGGACCTGCGGCGGTGGCTCACGGGCGAGCCGATCACGGCCCGGCGGGTGAGCCCCGTCGAGCGGTTCGTGCGCTGGTGCCGGCGGAATCCGCTGATTGCGGGATTGTCGGGCGCGGCGGCACTCTTGTTGGTACTCGTCGCGATTGTGGCAAGCGTCGGGTACGTAGCGGCCAATGCCCAGAGCAAGAGGGCCGATCGCAAGGCCGAAGAAGCCAAGGCGGCCCAACTTTCAACGGAGCAGGCAAACCAGAAACTCCAGAAGGTGAACGCCGATTTGGATACCTCCTTAAAGGCGGCCGATGCCCAGAGCAAGAGGGCCGATCGCAAGGCCGAAGAAGCCAAGGCGGCTCAACTTTCAACGGAGCAGGCGAGTCAGAAACTCCAGAAGATGAACGCCAATTTGGATACCGCCTTAAAGACCGTCAACCGCCAACTGGCCCAGTCCTATATTGATCGGGGCGTCGACGAGTTGGAACATGGCGATGGATTACGGGGATTTGCCATTCTCGGCCAGGCATATCCGTTGACGAGCGACGCTCCGGATCTGCGCCTGAGCGTCCGTTCGCTTTTGGGGGCCTGGGATCGTGAATTGCCGCGCAGTCTCAAGCACGACGGAATTGTATCGGCCGTTGCGTTCAGTCCGGATGGAACGAGAGTCGCGACCGCAAGCTGGGATAAAACGGCCCGGTTCTGGGATGCGGCCACGGGCAGGCCGCTCGGCGAACCACTCAAGCATGAAGAATGGGTTTGTGCTATTGCGTTTAGCCCGGATGGAACGAAGATCGCAACCGCATGTGGGGACAAGGCGCGGCTCTGGGATGCGGCTACGGGCAAACCGCTCGCTGAGCTGCTCAAGCACGACGGCGCGATAGGGGCCGTTGCGTTCAGTCCGGATGGTACGATACTTGCGACTACAGGCCAGCCGGCTGGATTTAAAGGGGAGGCTCAGTTTTGGGACGCGGTTACGGGCAAGCCGCTCGGCGCGCCGCTCAAAGATGCGTCGGCCGTGGCGTTCAGTCCGGACGGTACAAAGATCGCGACCGCAGGCCATGACAAGACGGCGCGGCTCTGGGACGCCGCTACGCGCAAGCCGCTCGGGGAGCCACTCAGGCATGAAGGCCGCCTGGTTGCCGTGGCATTCAGCCCGGACGGTACAAAGATCGCAACCGCATGTGGGGACAAGGCGCGGCTCTGGGATGCGGCCACTGGTAGGCCGCTCGGCGAACCGCTCAAACATGATGGCCGCGTGGTTGCCGTGGCGTTTAGCCCGGATGGAACGAAGATCGCTACCGCAAGCTTTGCTAATCATACGGCGCGGCTCTGGGACGTGGCCACTGGTAGGCTGCTCGGCAACCCACTCCGGCATGATGGCGCGGTGCGGGCCGTTGCGTTTAGCCCGGATGGAACAAAGATCGCTACCGCTAGCGATGACCACACGGCGCGGCTCTGGGACTTGGCCACGGGCAAGCCGTCCGGCGAACCACTCGTTCCGGGCGCCCCAGGGCAACTTCGCGCAGCGTTCAGCCGTGACGGAACTAAGATCGCCGCCGCGCTGGGCGTGGCAAAGACGGCGCTGCTCTGGGACGTGCGCACAGGCAAGCCGCTCGGCCAGCCGCTCCAGCACGGCAGCTACGTGTTCGGCGTGGCGTTCAGCCCGGACGGAACGAAGATCGCTACCGCAGGCGAAGGCCAAGCCCGGCTCTGGGAAACGGCGACGGGCAAAGTGCTTGGCGCGCCCATGATGCATGACAGCAGGGTATGGGCTGTGGCGTTCAGCCCGGACGGAACAAAGATCGCTACCGGAAGCGAGGACCACACGGCCCGCATCTGGGACGCCGCCACGGGCAAGCCGCTCGGCCAGCCGCTCCAGCACGGCAGCTACGTGTTCGGCGTGGCGTTCAGCCCGGACGGAACGAAGATCGCTACCGCGAGCGATGACCATACGGCCCGAATCTGGGACGCCGCGACGGGCAGGCCGCTCGGGGAGCCACTCAAACATGATGGCCGCGTGGTTGCCGTGGCATTCAGCCCGGACAGCACGAAGTTGGCTACCGAAAGCGACGGACGGCTCCGGCTCTGGGACGTGCTCGCGGGCAAGCGACTCGGTGAGCCAATGCGTTGCGGAATGGACAGTTGCCTGGAATTCAGCCCTGACGGAACGAAGATCGCTACCACTGCTAGCCAGGACAAGACGGCCCGCCTCTGGGACGTGGCCACGGGCAAGCCGCTCGGCGAACCGCTCCAGCATGATGACGTGGTGGTTGCCGTGGCGTTCAGTGCGGACGGCACGGAAGTCGTGACCGCGACCAATTGCAGCATGACGGGCCGGCATTGGGGCGTGCTGCAAGCGGTTCAAGACGACCCGGTCTGGCTTCCCGCGTACGTGAGAACTGTTTCTCAATGGCGGGAGGATTCCAATCATTTGCTCCATCCGCTCTCGGGCGAGGAGGCACTTTCGAATTGGCGCGAAGTGCTCAAGTCACCTGCGTGGCTCGACCAGCGAACGGCATCCCTCGAACGGAGCCGGCATGCCTTGCACGTTTACGAAGCGGCGCAGCAGGAAGCCAAGCACAATTGGTTCGCCGCCGCCTTCCATCTCCGCTGGCTTGCTAAACTGGAGCCCAACAATCCCGAGTGGCAGCAACGGCTTGCAAAAGCTGAGAAAAATCTTGCAGCTCCGTCCGTGACAATTCAAAGTGGTAAAGGAACCTCGAGGACCAGGAACTAATGCCAGCGGAAGTGATTCTTCATGTCCGCACGGGCGAGCTTGCGGAGGAGGAGTTCGTCTTCTCTTCGAGGACCGCACGGCCGCCATCCTGGGCCGGGCCAAGGACTGCGACGTGATCACGCTAAGAGGGCATAGCCAAGAAGTCTACCTTGTCGCCTTCAGCCCGGACGGCAAACGGATCGCCAGTCGCAGCTCTGACGACACGATCAAAATTTGGGACGCGAGCCTTTCCGCAGATTCGGCGAAGGAAGGGCCCACGGAGTGATGCGTTGGCGCTGACGCAGAATGCGTTAGAAAGGCAATAAGTTCCTGCCCCGGAGGGGCTTATGAGAGGAGCCCAGCGATTTATCGCTGGGGCGCCGTAACGTACGAAACCAACCAGTCCCGTAGGGACGAGTGAAATTCAACCCGCGGAGAAATCACCTTGGGCCATCCCTGGACAAGCAGCCTGTTCCGTTTCGGACTGACGCGGGTTCCGTTCAGTCGTCCCTACGGGACTATCGAAAGCTTCGCCCCCCGGTCCCCAGCGATGAATCGCTGGGCTATCATCCATCGTCCCTCCGGGACGGGGAAAATATAGACGTCTCTCCGGGACGGGGAAACCATGACGCCGCTCCGCGGTTAGAATATGTATCGAGGAGAACCCCCACATGCCCGCTAAACTGATCCTCCAGGTCCGCAACGGCCCGTTGGCCGGCCAACAGTTCGTCTTCGAGGACCGCACGACCGCCATCCTGGGCCGGGCCAAAGACTGCGACCCGCGGCTGCTCTGCAACCCGGCGAATCCCAAGGACCCGGAGAACCGCAAAATCTCGCGACATCATTGCCTGCTGGACATCAACCCGCCGGACGTTCTGCATCCGCGATTTCGGCAGCCTCAACGGGACCTACGTCAACGGCCGGAAGATCGGCCAGCGCGAGAAACACGAACGGCCCGGCGGGGCGTTCCCCGAACATGACCTGAAGGACGGCGACGAGATCCGGCTGGGCATCATCGCGCTTCGCGTCTCCATTCAGGTTCCGATCGTCTGCGGCGAGTGCGGGGCCGAGATCCCGCCGGCCGAGCTGGATGCGGCCCGCGGCCAGACGATGGCCTGCGTCTGCGAAAAGTGCCTCGCGAAGGCTAAGCCGGCCAAGGCCCCCGCCGCGCGGCCCCGCACCATCGCGGAACCTGTCAAGCTCTGCGTCAGGTGCGGCCGCGATGTCAGCCAGGAGTCGGGCGCGAACCGGCCGGGCGAGTATGTTTGCCCCAACTGCCGCGATAATCCCTTCGAACGCATCCGCGAGCTCCTCGAACAGGCCGGACACCAAGACGAACAACTCCTGGCCATCGAAGGCTACCAGGTCGTCAAGGAACTCGGCCGCGGCGGCATGGGCGCCGTCTACCTGGCCCGGCACGAGAAGACGGGCCAGCAGGTGGCCCTGAAGGTCATGCTCCCCAAGGTCGCCGCCAGCGAGCGGGCGGCCAAAGGCTTCTTGCGGGAAACGGTTAACACTCAAGCCCTCCGCCATCCCAACGTGGTCCGCCTCTGGGATGCCGGCTGTTCGCAGGGGACCTTCTTCTTCACGTTGGAATACTGCGAGGGCGGCAGCGTCGATCGGCTCATCGACCGCCGCGGCGGCCGGCTTTCGCTCGACGAGGCCCGCCCGATCATCCTCCATGCCTTGGACGGACTGGACTACGCCCACAACGTCAAGGTCCCCAACGTGAAGCTCAAGGACGGGCGGATCGTCACCGGTCGCGGCCTGGTCCACCGCGACTTGAAGCCGCAGAACATCTTCCTGGCCACGGCGGGCGCGGCACGCGTGGCCAAGCTGGGCGACTACGGCCTGGCGAAGGCCTTCGACATGGCCGGGCTGAGCGGCCACACCTGCACCGGCGAAGTGGCCGGCACCCCGCAATTCATGCCCCGGCAGCAGGTCCTGTGCTTCAAGGAATTGCGGCCCGAGGCCAACGTCTGGGCCATGGCCGCCACGTTCTACAAGATGTTGACGGGCTGTTATCCGCGGGACTTTCCCACCGGCCGCGATCCCTGGCCGATCATCCTCGATACGGCCGCAGTGCCCATCCGCCAGCGCGATCGGGCGATCCCGGCCCGCCTGGCCGAAGTGATCGACCACGCCCTGGAAGAAGAGCCGGAGATCGGGTTCAAGTCGGCAGCCGAGTTCAAGCAGGCATTGTTGCGGGTGATGTAATGGAGACGATCAGCTACGCGGGCCTGAGCGACATGGGTCGCATTCGCAAGGCCAACGAGGACCGTTGGTTCGCCGATCCCCACCTGGGGCTATACCTCGTGGCCGACGGCATCGGCGGGGCGGCGGCCGGCGGGCTGGCGTCGCAGATCGTGGCCGAGGTCTTGCCACGGCTCCTCGGGAATCGGCTGCAAAGTAGCCCGCACACGCCGTGTGCGGACGTGGCCGAGCAGGTCTCGGCGGCCTTGATCGAGCTCAGTGAGCGGCTCCGCGAGGAAAGCCGCCACGCCGCAGGCCTGAAGGGGATGGGTTCCACCGTGGTGCTGGCGCTGCTGCGCGGTTCGCAGGCGGTGGTGGCCCACATGGGCGACAGCCGCGCCTACCTGCTGCATGCCGGCCGCCTCGGGCAACTCACGAAGGACCACACCATCGCGCAGTTGCTGGTCGACCACGGCAAACTGGCCGCCGCGGAGGCCGCCCGCCACCCGGCCCACGGCCAGTTGACGCGCTACGTGGGCATGAGCATGGAAGCCCTCCCGGAAACGGAACACCTCACGCTGGCCCCCGGCGACCGCTTGCTGCTGTGCAGCGACGGCCTGACGGGCATGCTCAGCGACGAGCAAATTCTGGAGATTCTCGCGCGGCAGCCGGCCCCCGAGGAGGCATGCCGGGAATTGATCGACGCTGCCAACCAGGTGGGCGGCAGGGATAATATCACGACCCTGATCGTGGCGGTTTAGTGTAGTGATTCACGCTGATGGGTATTTATGGTCCGCGCTGGAGTCCCGCCTTTAGGCGGAATTCTGCGAAAACGCCGGCTAAAGCCGGGACTCCAACCGATGACCACAATTCTGAATCACTACGCTAGAACTCGCTCCGATATTTCTTCGTCATGCCGGCGCGAATCTCCGCCGTGGCGGAGTCGATCTCCAGCTCGATTTGCTCGACGGCGCCGACCGCGTTGGCATTTTCCATGGCTCGCACTTGGTGTTGGGCATGCCACCGCTCCTGGTACGTCATTGGCCGATAAAAAGTCGGCCCGCGGCTCTCATAGTTCCATTCGCCTTGCTCCTGGCCGGACCCATGGTAGCTTCCCCGCGCAACCGTCGTCCGGCCGGTCGGAATGGCCAGGGGCTGGTTGCCGACTGCCACCTCTTCGGCATGGGCGCGGATGAACGCTCCCTTGATGGCGAACGAGGCCTTGCGCATCTGGTTGGCCACGTAAGAACCGTAGCCGAGCATTTGATCGTCGACGTCCAGCAGGGGAAGGCGATCGATCCGGCGCGCGTAGTTCTGGTACCATAGGCCGCATTGGCCCATCGTCCGGGCACTGTGCTGCCGTCCGCGGAGGTCGCCGATCAGGTGGCCGGTGGAATGAAAGTACTGTTGTGTGGCTTCGACGATCGCCGACAACTGGCCCGGGTTGATGTCCGGCGCCGCTGGGGCAGGAGCGGCAGACGGGCCAGCGGGGGGCGTGCCCTGGGCGGGGCCGCTCTCCGGCGAGGGCGCAACTTGGGGCGGCGGGGTTTCCGCGACCTTGCCAGCATTACCACTGACAGGTTGAAAACCTATCCTACCTTGCGGAACTGTTGTGGAGGCCGCGTCGGGAGCAGGCGTGCCTTGGCTACCGCCGGATTCCGGGGGCTTGGTCGTCTCGGCGGCACGGGTTGCTGCCGCCCGCAGGGCATCCTCGATGGGCCGGACCTTGGGGGTTGCGCAGAGCGCCGGCGTGGGCAGATCGACGAGACTGGAAAGACGCGTCAGGCCGCTGCTGCTCAGATAACCGCCGAAGATGATGCGGTTGCCCTCGACCTCGGCCTTCCAGTCCTCGAATTCATTGAGCATCATCCCCCGTTGCGCCACCATCGCCAGGAAGAACGGCTTGGCGATCCCCGACAACAGCGAGGCGTCGTCCTGGAGATCCAGCTTGATCTTGGCGAAGATCCGCTTTTCGAACTTCACGCCGAGCGTCAGGCCCTTGACGCCCTGGAGCACGCGGGCAAGTTCCGCCGGGTCGACCTTGGCCTGCTTAAGCAGCCCGCTGTCGAGGGTTTTGGTGCCCTCTTGAACGTCGCCGATGGCCGCCACGTCGGTCATGTCCAGGGCCATTATCATCTCGGTCCCGGCGGTGGCGTAGCCCGCCGCCTCCTGGAAATAGGGCGAGCGGTTCTTGCCGCCGCGGACCCACTGCGAGACCATCTGCCGATTGCCCGGCGTGAATCCGCCCAGGCAGCGGTCCGAGAAGCGCACGATGTAACTGTCGTCGGGCAAGCGCAGGGCGGGGGCGCCGGCCACCGTGTCGGCCGTTCCACTATAACGGCGGGCAATTTCCGCCAGCGGCGGCGCGGAATCCATGCGGAGCAGGGCCATCTCCCAAATCGGTTTCATCGTTCGGAAATCCATCTCCGCGGCAATCACCAACTGGCTGGCGCCGGCTGGAATACTGATCAGGCCGGCGGTGAATCGTTTCCGCGCATCGTCGCGCCAGCCCTCCTGCCTGGCGATGGGGCTATTGAGCAGCTTCTCGATATTGACCATGACCAGGGCATTCGTCGAGTCGGGCAGATGCAAGAGCATCTCGTCGAACTGGGCCCGCGCCGGGGCCGGCAAATTCAGGCACGAAAAAACCAAGGCGACGGCGAGCGAAAATGTGCAGCGCGTTCTCATCTTATGTCTCCTGTTTAGGGTTTGGATTCCTTGTTCTGGGTTTTGGGGACCGAAGGCGGAGGGAGCCCCGGGAACACGTCATGGTCGTTCAGGTCGAAATCCTGGGGTAGGTCAGGCTTTCCAGCCTGACTTATTCCGGCCGCAGGTTTTGCCTGAACCAACTTCGCCGCGGTTTTGGGCACGTCGGGCTTTCCGGAAGGACCTGTCCCGGCCGCGGCTTCTGCCGGAGCCGCTTCAGAACTGGACTTGGACTGCCGGGCGGCGTCCTGGATCGCTTGCCGGGCACGCCGTCCTTCGCTTCGTATCCACCATGCGGCAAGAACGACCAGGACCAATGCGGCCAAGATGCCGATCTGAACGGAACGATCGAGTCTTTTCTTCATGGGCGCCCTCTCTCTTCTATATCACTATTCGGGCGTTTTCTCCGGATTGGGGAATTACAGGACGATCTGCCCGTCAATATAGTCGTGAATCCGGGAAAAGCCAAGATGATCAACATAAACGCTTCCCTCGCTTGCGCGTCGGGCTTCGATGCCCCAAATCGCGGCCGGCCCCCGAATATAGCAGTAGAAGGAAAGACAGTTGTCCCAAACCAGCCCGAACCCGAAAAGGAGATTTCCCATGACGACGAATACGATGACGACGAATAGCCTGCTTCGTGCCACTCTGGCGGCGGTTGCCCTCCTCGGCTCCGCCCGGACCAGCCAAGCCCAGAACCTGTGGAACCAGCAGAACCAGTTCCAATCCATGCTGCAGCAACGGATCAACCAGGCGCAGAACCAGATGCGGCAGTCGGCCCAACTGCACGAGCAAATCCGTGAAATGCAGCAGCGGTCCAACCAGTGGCAGAACCAGATGCGGCAGTCGGCCCAACTGCACGAACAAATCCGTCAAGTGCAGCAACGGGCGTATCAACCGCCGACCACGATTTCGCGACCGCCGATTTATCAGCCCCCAATCGTTATTCACCAGGCGCCGATCTATCAGCCCCCGACCGTCATCCACCTGTGCCGGCCTATCAACCGCCAATCGTAATCCATCAGGCGCCGATCTATCAGCCCCCGATGATCATCCGGCATTGATGGATGACGATGGATCTTGTGCTCCTCAAGGATCCAAGAACCTAGTACAATGGCCTCTGGCAATAAGGCCGCCTTTGATCACGATTCGGAGTCTCCGCCATGGTTGTCCGAGTTCGATGCACGCATCCCGATTGTGGCCAGCGGTACAAGGTTCCCGACGAGCAGATTGGCCAGACGGCCGTGTGCCAGAAGTGCCAGCGGCCGTTCGTCCTCAGCGCGCCAAGCCGGGAGACAGCCGCCGAGGCGTTCCGATCGGATACCATCTCCCCTCTCCCTTTGGGAGAGGGGCCGGGGGTGAGGGCTTCCGCCGTTCCCCCGCCGCCACCAATCTCCCCTCGCCCACCGGTCGCTCGCGAGAGGATGGGAGAGGGGGTACCGGAGAAGATCGGGCGGTTCGAGGTCCTCAAGCGTCTAGGCGCCGGGGCCTTCGGCCTGGTCTACCGCGCCCGCGACCCGCTCTTGGACCGCGAGGTGGCCCTGAAGGTGCCGCACGCCAACACGCTCCAGTCGGAAACCCGCCGCGCCCGGGTGCTCACGGAGGCCAAGGCGGCGGCGCAACTCCGCCATCCGAACATCGTGCCGGTCTACGAGGCGGGCCGCGACGGCGAGACCTACTACATCGCTTCCGCCTTCATCGAGGGGCAGACCCTGGAAGACGCCATCGACGAGAAGCGGCCCGACTTTCGCCAGGCGGCCAAGCTCATCATGGACCTGGCCGGGGCGCTGGATTACGCCCACGAGTTGGGCGTCGTGCATCGCGACGTGAAGCCGGCCAACATCATGCTCGACGGCAAGGGCAATCCGCTCTTGATGGATTTCGGGCTGGCGCGCCTGGATACAGACCAGAGCAAGCTGACGCACGACGGCACGGTGCTGGGCACGCCGGCCTACATGCCGCCGGAGCAGGCGGCCAGGCAGCTCGATCAGGTCGGCCCGGCCTCGGACCAGTACAGCCTGGGCGTGGTGCTCTATGAACTGCTCTGCGGCTCGGCGCCCTTTTCCGGCCCGCCGTCGCTGGTGATTTCGTTGGTGATCAACCAGGAGCCGCCCTCGCCGCGGGCCGAGAATCCGGCGGTGCCGAAAGACCTGGAGACGATCTGCCTGAAGGCCATGGCGAAGAAGCGGGAACACCGCTACGCGAATTGCCAGGCGCTAGCCGAGGACCTGCGGCGCTGGCTCTCGGGCGAGTCGATCACGGCCCGGCGGGTTGGCCCTGTCGAGCGGTTCGCGCGCTGGTGTCGGCGCAATCCCGTGCTGGCGGGGCTTTCGGCGGCGGCTGCGTTGTTGGTGGTGTTGGTGGCAGTCGTGGCAAGTATCGGCTATGTCACCACGTCCCATGCCCGCGACCGTGCCGAAAATGCCTTGGCCGGTGAAACAACCGCTCGGCGTCAGGCTGAAACGGAAAAATCCCGCGCCGAAGGCGCCTTGGCTGGCGAAACGGCGGCGCGGCGCGAGGCCGAAACGGAAAAATCCCGCGCCGAAAGCGCCTTGGCTGGCGAAACGGCGGCGCGGCGCGAGGCCGAAAACGAAAAATCCCGTGCCGAAAAGCAGCTTCTACGGTCAGAATGGCTGTTGTACGCCAGTCAAATCGCATCCGCGTTACGCGCGTGGGAAACGAACAACGTTGGGCTGGCATGGCACTATCTCGACTCCTGCCGCGCAGACTTTCGCGGTTGGGAATTCAATTATCTGTACACATTGTTTAACATGAACCAGCGCACCCTTAAGGGGCATACCGAGGAGGTGTGGAGCGTGGCCTTCAGCCCGGACGGCAAGCGGATCGCAAGCGGGGGACGCGAAACGGTCAGGGTGTGGGACGCGGTAACGGGTCAGGAAATGCTCACGCTCAAGGGGCACGGCGCCAACGTGGTTTTCAGCCCCGAAGGGAAGTGGATCGTCGGCGGCGGCAATGACAATACGCTGAAACTTTGGGACGCGACAACTGGCCAGGAAATACGCACGTTCAAGGGGCACACTGATTCTGTGCGTAGCGTGGCCTTTAGCCCCGATGGAAAGCGGATCGTCAGCGGCAGCAATGACAAGACGCTGAAGCTCTGGGATGCGATGACTGGCCAGGAAATACTAACGTTCAAGGGGCGCGTCGATGGCGTGAATGGCGTTGCCTTTAGCCCGGACGGGACGCGAATTGTCAGCGCGACCGTAGTGCCGGAGGTGTGGAACGCGACGACTGGCCGAAAAATGCTCACGCTTAAGGGGCACACTTACGTTGTATTGAGTGTGGCCTTCAGCCCGGACGGGAAGCGAATCGTAAGTGGCAGCTTGGGCGGCACGCTGAAGGTGTGGGACGCGATGACGGGCCAGGAAATACTCACGCTCAGGGGGGACAACGGGGGCTTTGTGCGTGGCTTGGTCTTCAGCCCAGACGGGAAGCGGATTGCCAGCGGCGGCGCGGACGAAATGCTAAGGGTTTGGGATGCGACCAGTGGCCAGGAAATGCTCATGCTCAAAGGGCATACCGGCTGGGTGAACAGCTTGGCGTTCAGCCCGGACGGGAAGCGTATCGTTAGCGGTAGCGATGACAAGACGGTGAAGGTTTGGGATGCGACGCGTGGTCAGGAAACGCTCACGATCGAGTGGCACACCTTGATGCGCGAGGGGCACACGACTGAAGTCAGGAGCGTGGCCTTCAGCCCGGATGGGAAGCGGATCCTCAGCGGCAGTCAGGACAATACGGTGAAGGTGTGGGACGCAACGAATGGCCAGAAAATACTCACACTCAAGGGACACACTGGCTATGTGATGAGCGTGGCCTTCAGCCCGGATGGGAGGCGGATCCTCAGCGGCAGCGATGACAAGACGCTGAAGGTGTGGGACGCAACGAATGGCCAGGAAACACTTACGCTCAAAGGGCACACTAGCATTGTCTGGAGCGTAGCCTTTAGCCCAGACGGGAAGCGGATCGTCAGCGGCAGCCATGACAGGACGGTGAAGGTGTGGGACGCGACGAATGGCCAGGAAATACGTACGCTCAAAGGGCACACTGATTCTGTGCTTACCGTGGCCTTTAGCCCAGACGGGAAGCGGATCGTCAGCGGCAGCCAGGACAAGACAGCGAAGGTGTGGGACGCAACGACTAGCCAGGAAATACTCACACTCAAGGGACACACTGGCTATGTGATGAGCGTGGCCTTTAGCCCGGACGGGAAGCGGATCGTCAGCGGCAGCGATGACAAGACGCTGAAGGTGTGGGACGCGACGACTGGCCAGGAAATACTCACACTCAAGGGGCATCTGAGTTGCATTTGCAGCGTGGCTTTCAGCGCGGACGGGAAGCGGATCGTCAGCGGCAGCGACGACAAGACGCTGAAGGTGTGGGACGCGACGACTGGCCAGGAAATACTCACACTCAAGGGGCATCTGGGTTGCATCTGGAGCGTGGCTTTCAGCGCGGACGGGAAGCGGATCGTCAGCGGAAGCGATGACGAGACGCTGAAGGTGTGGGACGCGAGCCTTTCCGCAAGTTCGGCAAATGAAGCGCCTAAAAACTGATGTTCTTGGGACTGAGTCGAAATCAATTCCCATCTATTCAGCCGCCCCAGGAACACAAACGTAGGAACACCAGCCAGCCGCGAACCCCGATCCCTGGGACTGAAGTCCCAGGCTATTCCATGATACCGTTGGCGCGGCTACCCGACATCATGCTCAAACGAGCATGGGAATAGCGTTCAACAAGGCACCCAATACCCAGGTCTTGATTCCATGGAAAACTCGCAAACCTGGCTCATCGGCGGCGATCCTAGCTGCGACATCGTCGTGGACCTGCCAACCGTCTCCGGACGGCACTGCCGGCTCAGCCGGACGCACTACGGCTTCAGCCTCGAAGACCTCCAGTCGACCAACGGCACGTTCGTCAACGGCCGGCGGATCGAAGGGCCAACCCGTGTGACCAGGTCCGACACGATCACGCTCGGCAGAAACGTGCCCATGCCTTGGCCGGAGGAGGAGCACGACGAGGCGGACTTAGACGAAACGCCGCTTTACCACGGTTTGCCGCCGGAGGCCAAACGCCCTCCCCCCGGCCAAGTCCCGGAGGCCAAACGCCCTGACCCTAACCCTCTCCCCAAGGGAGAGGGGACCATAAACATCGGGCGGCTGGCGGACAACGACGTCGTGCTCGATTATCCGATCGTCTCCGGCCACCATGCGCGGATCGTCGTCGAACAAGGCGAAGTGTGGCTGGAAGACCTCGGCTCGCGCAACGGCACCGCCATCGGAGCACAGGGAAACAGGATCGAGCGGGCCAGGCTGTCGCCCGCCGACGTGGTCTACTTCGGCACCCTGCGCGTGCCGGCGGCGAAGCTCCTGGCTGGCGGGTTGGCGATGGGCAGCCAGCCGTACACGTCGTTGAAAGTCGCCCGGCAAGAGACCATCGTGGGGCGGGCCTCGACGTGCGACATCGTGCTGGACGATCCCCGCGTCTCCCGCCGCCATGCCCGGCTGCTGCGGTCCGGCGAGCAAGTGACCATCGAAGACCTGGGCACCCTGATCGGCACGTTCGTCAGCGGGCGGCGGATCACTGCGCCGCAGGCGCTGCGGCCGGGCGACATCGTGGCCATCGGCCGCTTCACCCTGAAACTCGCCCCCGACGGCAACCTTGAACAGCGCGACTACCGGGGCAACGTCTCGATCGAGGCCCGCGGCGTGACGGTCGAAGTGCCGGGCCACCGGCTCCTGGAAGGCGTCTCGCTGACGATCTACCCTTCCGAACTGGTGGCCCTGATGGGTCCCAGCGGAGCGGGCAAGACCACGCTCATGAACGCCCTGAACGGCTACACGCCCCCGGCGGCCGGCAGCGTGTTGTTCAACGGCCGCGACCTGTACGCCCATTACGACGAGTTCCAGGGCGTGGTGGGCTACGTGCCCCAGGACGACATCATGCACCGCGACCTGACCGTGGGCCAGGCGCTCTATTACACGGCCCGGTTCCGCCTGCCCGAAGATACGAGCGGGTACGAGATCGGCAAGCGGATCGGCGAAGTGATCGCCCAGTTGGGCCTGGAAGGCACGGAGCAGGTGCTGATCGGCTCGCCGGAGAAGAAGGGCATCAGCGGCGGTCAGCGGAAACGGGTCAACCTGGCCATGGAGTTGCTCACCGACCCGGCCGTGCTGTTCCTCGACGAGCCCACCTCCGGCCTTTCCAGCGAAGACGCCCTGATGGTCATGAAGCTCTTGCGGAAGCTGGCCGACGGCGGCAGGACGATCATCGTCACCATCCACCAGCCGAGCCTGGAGGCCTACCGCTTGCTGGACGACCTGATCCTCGTCTCCAAGGACGCCAAATCGCCGGAGCCGGGGCGGCTGGCCTATTTCGGGCCGGCCTATCCGCAGGCCGTCGATTTCTTCAATCCCGGCGGCGTGCCTGACTTGAAGCCGGGCCAGGACCCCTCGCCCGACGAGGTGCTCCGCGGGCTGGCCCAAGAGAAGACGGCCGCCTGGGTCGAGCGCTACGAGGCCTCGCCGCTGAAACGTCTATTCGTCGATGCCCGCGCGGGCACGCAGCCCGTCGCGCACGGCCAGACGCCGCAGCCAAGGAGCCAGCGGGCCTTCGGCTTCGGCCAGTGGTGGACGCTCGTGCGGCGGTGCCTGGCGATCAAGCGCCGCGACACGGCCAACACGGCCATCCTCTTGGCCCAGGCGCCGGTGATCGCCCTGCTGGTGGTGATGGTCTTCGGCAAGCACGTGGCCGAGGCAGTGACCCCGGAAAACTGGCAGTCGGTGGCCCATGCCACTTCCATCACGGTCTTCCTGCTGGCCCTGGCCGCGCTGTGGTTCGGCTGCTCGAATTCGGCGCGGGAGATCGTCGGCGAATGGGCCATCTACCGTCGCGAGCGGATGGTCAACCTGAAGGTCCCGTCCTACGTCGGGTCGAAATTCATGGTGCTCGGCGGCCTGTGTTTCGTGCAGTGCGCCGTGCTGCTGGGCATCGTCTACTGGGGCGCCGGCCTGAAAGGACCGTGGTTGCCCATGTTCCTTCTGCTGCTGCTGGTGGCCTTGGTCGGGTTGGGCATCGGGTTGACAATCTCCGCACTGGCACGAAGCTCGGAGGTGGCCATCGCGCTGTTGCCGCTGGTCCTGCTGCCGCTGGTCATCCTGGCGGGAATTTTGCAGCCGGTCCACGAGATGAGCGGGCTCACGCAATGGATGGCCCAGGCGATGCCGTCGCGTTGGGGCTTCGAGGGGCTCTTATTATTGGAGATCGAGGAACGTCCCAAGTGGACGCCACCGGTGTTACCCAGCCCGGCATTGGTCGCAGCGCCCCTGCCGGCGCCAGGAAAACCGACTGTGGAAACTTCACCGGCCCGCGGGACCCAACATCAGCCTAGAAAGCCTGACGTACCCCAGATTAAGCCCGCAGGGGAGGCGGCTACCCCGGAAAAACCGAAACAGCAGGATATGGCGGAAAGATACTTTGCGCAAGAGGACGAACGCATGGGCAGCCGGGCGAGCGGAATGGCGCTGATGCTGATGCTCGTTCTACTGGTGGGAGCGATCCACATGATTCTCCAGTCTCGCGATATACATTGAAGCGATGCTCAGTCCGACAACTCGGTCTGCCGGCCCATCTCTATGCAGGATGCAAATAGACGACTGAAGCCACGACCACTTGGTAAGACATAAAGTGCTCTCCCTCGATCGAAGAGATTCTGACGTGCTACATGTTCACAACGAAAGAACCCACGATTTCTCCCCCGCCAACTCAGGGTCCAAGCAGACTGCTGAGACCCACGGGAAGAACCATTTTCCAATAGCGCTGAGTTCCACGTTTCGTGGTATCGAAGTGCGGATCTTTCTACGATACGAGGTACCGGACTTCTTGGCCCGCTACCGAGGTCAGGTCCGGGCTATCAAGTCGGTGGCAATTCTCGGGGCGGTGTTCAGCACATTTTAAGCAAATAGGCCCGGGCATCCGGCAACCCGTGACACTAAGGGGGTGCAACTACTATGACCGAGGCATCCAGGCATCGTGTGTGCCCAAACTCTTCTAGCTTACTGGCACGATTGGCGGCATATTCGGATACTTTATGAACAAGGACTGCCGCCAATTACAACCCCGCACTTTCCGATACTTCATGGGCAAAGCCTGCCCAATCGACATCCTGGCGGCCCTTGGCCACCGTTGCCGTCAGCCGTTGGTGGATAAGGCTGGCCAGCGGCATCGGGACTAGCCCCTCATCCGCGGCATTGAGGATCAGCCCTAAGTCCTTGCGTATCAGTGACGGCTGTGCCCCCACCGGCTGGTAGTGTTCGGAGGCGACCAAGTCGCCGTAACCACGGTAGACGAAGCAGTCGAAGAGGGTCTGCGTAAAGAACTCGTAGGTTTGTCGCCGCGGCACGCCCTGTTTTTGGGCCAGGGTAAAGGCTTCGGCCATCGCCTCGATTGCGGCTCCGAGCAGGAAGTTGCCCGCGAGCTTGATCACGTTGGCGGCGCCGGGCTCGTCGCCGAAGTCGAAGACCCGCTGGCTCATCGCCTCCTGGAGCGGTCGCACCCGTGCGCGTGCCGCGGCGTCACCTGAGGTCGCGATCCATAGCCTTGCCTCGGCCGCGACTTCGGGCTTGCCGAAGACCGGCGAGGCAACATAGCCTGCCCCGCGTTCCCGGTGGACCGCAGCAAGGCGGCGCGCAGTCCGCGCCGCAATCGTGCTCATCGAAAGGTGAACACCGTCGCCCAGTCGGTCGAGCAAGCCGTCTGCGCCCAGGGTCACTGCCTCGACCGCCCGGTCGTCAGTAACCATGGTCACGACGATACCGCCGGGCTCAGACGCCTCCGCCGCGCTGCCCGCCATCACCGCTCCGTGATCCAGCAGGGGCCGGGCCTTTTCGGCAGTACGGTTATAGACGCGCAGGCCAAATCCAGCCTTGAGCAGGTTGGTTGCCATGGCCAGGCCCATGCCTCCCAGTCCAATGAAGCCGACCGTTTCTTTCATCTCAAAATTCTCCTTGAATGGCCGTTGCCACACGGCAACAGTCACCTTCCTCTTCGGACTAAGAATCTTTTCCAAGACCGGGCGTGCAGGCAAGACACGTACGCCACAGACCCGATTCTTGAAACAGCTTGCATAGCAGATACTGTACCAAACGGCCGCGCACGCGCCGGCAAGTCTGCCGCGGTGCTGCGACGTATGACGAGTCTAGAATTCGGGCGGCGGGAGTGCTCCGATTTGGGCAGGTTCCTAGCCAGGCGGACAACTTTTCTTCCATCTGGATGTGCGAAAACCGTAGATCGCTAGCAGCTTGCCCGGCGGAGAGAAAATCAGCCGCTTCCATCCCATTTCGAGTTTGCTTCCACCGGTTCCGGCCTTGAAAAACGCCTTCATAGCTACATGGCACGACGGTTGCTTCGGCAGAACGGACCCTCTATCATTTCAATAGGGAAAACAGGAGCGAGGCCATGAAAGTCGGGGCTGTCGGTACCGGAAGGGTGAATGGCGGCAATGCGTCGCACCCCAGTGACGAGACGTCGGTGTTGCCGCCGCCGCGGCTGGCCCACGTCAAGAATGGCGAATCGCCGCCGCACGACTCGATTCGCATGGAAATTGCGCTCGTCGCCGGCAGCACTCCGCACCTCAGTGCGGAGACCCGCGATTTGCTCCGCAGCCGACTGCGGATCGTGGCGTCACTATTGTTCGCCTGCTTTCTCGCATACATCGTCCGTTGGGTTTTCCACTGGAGCGAGTGGAACGACCCGATTCATCATTTATTGTTCTCAATTCTCGGCGTGGTCGCCGTTGTGTTGGGTTCGTTGACCGTTACCTTGTGCCGGAAATGCACTTTCTCGCTGACGAAATTGCGAATTGCGGAGCTCCTGGTCTTCGGGGCTCCTGCGCTATTTTTCCTGGCACTGCATTGCTTTATCGTGGTGCGGGATATCGACCTGCCAGAGGGACGCGGTTATATACCGAATTTCGGCGCACCGTGGATGTTGTTGATCTTTGCCTATGCCATGTTTATCCCGAATACTTGGCAGCGAGCAATAGCCGTAATGGCCGCCATTGGCGCGGCGCCGATTGCGGTCTCCGCCTATTTTTGGTTTTCGAGCGCCGCCTTTCGCCGACTGACTGAATGGCCAGACTTGGCCGGCTATATGAGTGGCCAAGCCCTGTATATGTGTGCGGCAGTGCTCATCGGCGCCATTGGCGTCCGCACGATCGGCACGCTGCGCCGCGAGGCCTTCACCGCCAGGCAACTGGGCCAATATCGGCTCAAGCAGCGGCTTGGTTCCGGCGGCATGGGAGAAGTCTATCTGGCCGAACACCGCCTCTTGAAGCGGCCCTGTGTCGTTAAGGTGATTCATCCCGAAAAAGCCGGCGACCCTCGGACGCTGGCCCGCTTCGAGCGCGAAGTCCGGGCCACCGCCAAGCTCTCCCATTGGAATTCGATCGAAATCTACGACTACGGCCACACGGCGGACGGCACCTTTTACTACGTGATGGAGTTTCTTCCCGGCCACAACCTCAACGAAATGATCGAGCGTTACGGCCTGTTCCCGGCCGGCCGCGTCGTGTATCTCATGGATCAAATCTGTGCGGCGCTGGCCGAGGCCCACGGCATCGGCCTGGTCCACCGCGACATCAAGCCGGCAAACATCTTCTGTGCCTATCGCGGCGGCATCTTCGACGTGGCCAAGCTGCTCGATTTCGGCCTAGTCAAGCCGCTCCGCGAAAAAGTTGACGCCCATCTCACGCAGGAAGGTTCGATCGCCGGCTCGCCGCTGTTCATGTCGCCCGAACAGGCGACGGGCGACGATCGCGTGGATGGCCGTAGCGACATCTACTCGCTCGGCGCGGTAATGTACTACATGCTCACCGGCCAGCCGCCCTTCGCTTACGAGAATCCCGTGAAGGCGATCATCGCCCACGCCAGTGAAGCAGTCGTCCCGCCGCGGCAGGTGAACCTCGACGTGCCCGAGGGGCTCGAAGAGGTCGTCATGCGGTGCCTGGAAAAGGACCCGGAAGACCGCTTTCAAGACGTTACGGCCCTGCAGCGAGCCCTCCACGACGTGACGCTCGCCGAACCCTGGTCGAGCGAACTCGCGGCCCAGTGGTGGAGCTGCAACGGCTGTCCCGAGCGGAAAAAGCTGGCCGCCGCCCTAGTCGAGGCTGCGGCCGTGTAGTGCCCGCCGGTGGGGATCGTCGCTAAGCCGGCTTTCGCTGCAACGACTCATCGTACTTCTCCCGCCGAGGAAATGGAATCGTCTCCCGTTTTTTCCATTCGGGTCTGCGAAAACCCTTGAAGGCTAGCCGCTTGCCAAGCGGAGAGAAAATCAGCCACTTCCATCCCCCTTCGGCTGCCGTTCCACCGGTTCCGGCCTGGAAAACGCCGCTTTCCGCTCACTGGCACGGTGGTTGCTTTGAGGAGGTTACCAGGAGGCCCAACCAATCGCGGGCCAAGATTTTTACATGCCCGATTGCAAAAAGGAGAAAAGATTATGGTCGCGTTCAGTCACGATAACCGAATTCCGCGCGTCGGATCCAACCCCGTACCACCAGTCACCCGGTTGGCGGAGCGCGTCCGCCATTACTTTGACCAGCACCCTGGGGTTGCCCGCGAGGAGTTCTTGCTGGACGCGGTACGAAGGGAAATCCTCTTCCGCGAGCAGGAGGAAATGAGGAGTGGGGCCAGGACCGTGGGCCGGAAAGGTGGAGGGACCATCAGGCGGTCCACGGATCGGCCACCGCTGAGCGCCGAGGACCTCCGTATTCACGCTTTGTTGGCCGAACGCTTGGCGATACTCCACTACGAGCGGTACGGCCTGTGGCCAAGGCTTCGACGGTTCCTCTTCGGCGAGCGCGAAGTGCGGCTGCCGGCGCTACCGCGGCGGCAGACCGGGAAGGGGTGAGCCATGTGGATCGTACGACTGGCGCTTCGTCGCACCTATACGTTCGTGGTGGTGGCCGTGCTGATCGCCGTGCTCGGTGCGGTGAGCATCTACCGCATGTCCACGGACATCTTCCCGGACATCGACATCCCAATCGTGAGCGTGGTTTGGCAGTACACCGGCATGCCCGCCGACGAGATCGAATCGCGCATCATCTACCTCAACGAGCGCGTCCTCACCACTTCCGTCAACGACATCGAGCACATCGAGAGCCAGTCGCTCGACGGCGTCGGCGTGATCCGCGTCTATTTCCATCCAGGGGCTAAGATCGCGGAGGCCGAGGCGCAGGTGACCGCCACCTGCCAGACGCTTCTGAAGCTTATGCCGCCGGGCATTACGCCGCCTTACATCGTTCGCTACAGCGCCACCAGCGTGCCGATCGTGCAAATCGCCGTGAGCAGCGACACGCTCACCGAACAGCAGATCCTCGACTACTGCCAAAACTTCGTCATCCAACAGCTAGGCACCGTCCAGGGAGCGCGGGTGCCGAACCCCTGGGGCGGCAAGCAACGCCAGATTATGGTCTACCTCGATCCGCACGCCATGTATGCCCACGGCGTCTCTCCGAACGATGTTGCCACGGCCGTCGGCAACCAGAACTTAATCGTCCCGGCGGGCACCGCGAAGATCGGCGACACGGAGTACAACGTCCGGCTCAACAGCAGTCCCGGCCTCGTCGACGCGTTCAATGCCATCCCCGTCAAAACGGTCAACGGCATCCCGGTCTACGTCCGTGACGTTGCCCATGTGGCCGACGGGTTCGCCGTGCAGACCAACGTCGTCCGCCGCGACGGTCGCCGCGCGGTGCTCATGACGATCCTCAAAGGCGAAGGGGCCTCCACGCTGAACGTGGTGCGGCAGGTGTTGGACGCCCTGCCCGCCATCGAGGCCCAACTCCCGCCGGCGCTGAAGCTGGAACCGCTGTTCGACCAGTCGGTCTTCGTGCGTGCGGCCGTGACGGGGGTGCTCAAGGAGGGAGCGATCGCGGCCGGGCTGACGGCCCTGATGATCCTCTTGTTCCTCGGCTCCTGGCGGAGCACCCTGATCGTCGCCACCTCGATCCCACTCTCGATCCTCACGTCGGTGATTGTCCTGTGGGCCCTGGGCTACTCGCTTAATACGATGACGCTAGGAGGGATGGCCCTGGCGGTCGGCATTCTCGTGGATGACGCCACCGTTGAGATCGAGAACGTACATCGCAACATGGCTATGAAGAAGCCGCTGCGGCGGGCGATCCTGGATGGGGCGGCACAGATCGCGACGCCGGCGTTCGTCTCCACGCTGTCGATCTGCATCGTCTTCGTGCCGGTCGTCTTCCTGACCGGCCCGGCCGCCTATCTCTTCACGCCACTTGCGTTGGCCGTCGTCTTCGCCATGCTTGCGTCATACTTCCTGTCGCGGACCCTGGTGCCGACCATGGTCTTGTACATGCTGCCGAAGGAAGCCGAGGCGGAAATGGGAAATCCGAAATCCGAAATCCGAAATCCGTCCGCTTGTTCCAAGCGGCAACAAATTAAAAATACAAACACTCAATTTCCAAAACGAGGCACCGGGGGGTTTGGGACGTTCGGGCTTTGGGTTTGGGATTTGTTTGGGGTTTCGGATTTGGGATTTCGGATTTTCTCACCGTTCCATCACGGGTTCAACCGTGGCTTCGAGTGGCTGCGCCGGACGTACGAGGGTGTCCTCGACTGGACCCTCGGCCACCGCTTCGGCACGCTGACCGCCCTGCTCGGCTTCGCGCTGGGCTCGGCAGCCCTCTTTCCCCGCCTCGGCCAGGACTTCTTCCCCGCAGTGGACGCCGGCCAGTTCCGCATGCACGTCCGGGCACCGGCAGGCACGCGGATCGAGGAAACCGAGCGGATATTTGGCCAGGTCGAGGACGCCATCCGCGAGTTCGTGCCCGAGAGCGACCGGGCCATGATCTTGGACAACATGGGACTGACCCAATCCTTCACGATCATGGCCTACGTGGACAACGGCACGGTAAGCGACGGCGACGGGGAAATCCTGGTGGCGCTGAAGCCAGAGCACCGGGCCACCGCGGACTATGTGGCCCGGCTGCGAGAGGAACTGCCGCGGCGGTTCCCGCACTGCACGTTCTTCTTCGAGCCAGCCGACATCACCAGCCAGATCCTCAACTTCGGCTTGCCCGCCCCCATCGACGTGCAGGTGGTCGGCGTCGACCGGGAAGGCGACCTGGCCGTCGCCCAGAAACTCCGCGAGGAAATGGCAAAGGTCCGGGGCGTCGCCGACGTCCACCTCCACCAGATCACGGATCGGCCGGACCTGCGGCTGGACGTCGACCGGGTCATGGCGTCGCAGCTCGGGCTGACCCAACAGGACGTGACGGGCAGCGTGCTGGTGTCACTGAGCTCGAACATTCAGGTGGCGCCCAATTTCTGGGTCAACCCGACGAACCGCGTCAACTACCGCGTGGCCACGCAAACCCCGGACTATCACATCGACTCCGTCGACACCCTGATGAACACGCCGATTATCAACGGCATCACGCCAGCGGGCGGGCGGCAGACGGTTGACGGCGAGAGCACTCCGCAGCCGCCGCAACTGCTGAGCAACCTGGTCAATCTGCGTCGCAGCGTGTCGGCGGCCAATATCAACCACTATAACGTCCAGCCGGTTTATAACGTCTTCGCCAACGTGCAAGGGCGCGACCTGGCGGCGGTCGCGGCCGACGTGAATCGGGCCATCGATGCCGTCCGACCGCAGTTGCCGCGGGGCAGCACAATCGTGATGCACGGGCAAGTGGAGACGATGAACAGTTCGTTCGCCGGGCTGGCCGCCGGACTGGCGTTCGCCGTGCTCCTGGTGTACTTGCTGATGGTGGTCAACTTCCAGAGCTGGCTCGATCCGTTCATCATCCTCACCGCCCTGCCGGGGGCGCTGGCGGGCATCGTGTGGATGCTGTACGTCGACCGGGACGACGCTGACCGTGCCGGCCCTGATGGGCGCGATCATGTGCATCGGCGTGGCCACGTCCAACAGCATTCTCTTGATCACGTTCGCCAACGATCAGCGGCGCGATGGGCACGATGCCCGCAGCGCCGCCCTGTCGGCGGGGGCGACCCGGCTGCGGCCCGTGCTGATGACGGCCCTGGCCATGATCATCGGCATGCTGCCGATGTCGCTGGGCTTGGGCGAAGGCGGCGAGCAGAACGCCCCGCTCGGCCGGGCCGTCATCGGCGGCCTGTTGGTGGCCACGTTTTTCACGCTGTTCTTCGTGCCGGTAATGTATAGTCTGCTCCGCCGCAAGCCGCCCGCGCCGGAGCCTGCGGATGACGATGACCGGGCGGAAGATGACGATGCGGACTCGGTCGAAACTAGAGCGGCAATGCCGCGGGAGATGCGCATTCAATTTAATGGAGGTCAATTATGATTACCGAAATAACCGTCGAGAAACCTGTTCACGAAGCCCTGGCGGAAGGCTGCGCTGGCCGCGAAACCTGCGGCCCCCGCCGGCCACGTAATGCGGCGCGGCTCGGGACTCCGCGTCCTTGGCATCGTCGCTCTGGCCGCGACGGGCTTGACCGGGCGCTGGCTGCGGGCACCCTGCCGCGAATGCGGCAAGAACAACAACTGGAGGCCGCGACGGTGCAGGCAGCCGCCGCCTCGCCGCGGGTCACCGTGACGGTCGCCCAACGGATGGCGGCCAATGCCGAGCGCGTTCTGCCCGGCAACTCGCTGCCGCTCTTGGAGGCTTCAATCTACGCCCGCACCACCGGCTACCTCAAGAGCCGGCGGGTGGACATCGGCGATCGCGTCGCGCAAGGTCAGTTGCTGGCCGAAATCGCCGCCCCGGATATCGATGCCCAGTTGGCCCAGGCGAAAGCCAACCTGGCCCAGGCCCAGGCCAACTTGCCACTGGCGGAGGCGAACAACGAACTGGCCAAGGTCACGTTGGCCCGTGATACCAAGGCCGGGGCTGGTACGGCGACCTCTTGGGAGCAGATCGACCAGGACAAGGCCCAGGTAAAGGTCACCGCGGCGCAGGTCGAGGCCGCGCGGGCCAGCGTCCAGGTCAACGAGGCAGCCGTCGAGCGCTACTCCGTACTGCAAGGCTTCCAGAAGATCACTGCCCCCTTTCCGGGCGTCATTTCGGCGCGGAACGTTGACGCGGGCGATCTGATCTCCGCTGACACCCCCAGCACGACCAAGGAGTTGTTTCATCTGATGCGGACCGATGTCCTTCGCGTCTTCATCAACGTCCCCCAGGTCTTCGCCACGGGGATCAAGGTCGGTGAAAGTGCGGCGGTCTATCTCCGCGACGATCCCGCCCGGCAGTTTGCGGGCAAGGTGACGCGCACGGCCGACGCCCTGGACCCGAACACGCGGACGCTGCTCACCGAGGTCGACGTGCCCAACCCAGACAACGTCCTGCGGCCGGGGATGTACCTGCAGGTCAAGTTCGTCTTCGACCGCAACGTCATGCCGGTCATGATCCCCGCGGCGGCGTTGGCGACGCGCAGCGGCGCGCAGCGGGTGGCCGTCCTGGACAGCCAGCAACGGGTGCAGTACCGCTCGGTCCAGTTGGGGCGCGACTTCGGCGCGGAGATCGCGGTCATCGCGGGACTCCACGGCGGCGAGACGGTCGTCGTCCATCCCGGCGACGACATTCCCGCGGGGACGGTTGTGGAGACGGTGGCAGCGGAAAAGTAGGGTGTGGTCAAGCGCAGCGAAGCCCCACCACAAAACTCCTGGTCCTCGGAGAGCCTCCTCAAGGCGATGAAGGAAAAGAATCACGAAATCTCGAAAGAGCGAAATCACGAAAAGGGCACATAGGTTTTCTTCGTACTGGGGTCGATGGCGATCAGCTCGGGTACGCTCAATTCCTGCCGCTGTTCTTCAGTCAGCTCGATCATCAGGTTCTCCTCCTTCGACGTCAGAAACAGACATTTCTCATTGTGGAACTGCATTATGTGCCACTCCGGACAGCCCAGCAACGGCTAGAAGGGAAAGGACTGTCCGGCTATTCCTCCTCTTCCTCCGCTTCCACCGACTGCGTGACGCGCAGCCCCAATTCGCGGAGCTTGATGCGCAGCGTTTGCCGGGCGATCCCCAGCAGGCGCGCCGCCTGATGTTGGTTCCCAGCGGTGTACTCAAGAGCTTGCGAGAGCAGGAGCCGGTCTACCTGGCGATGCGTTTCCGCGTACAAGTCGCCGGCATCGGGCACGAGCCGCCGGCGGATAAAGGCCGCCAGGCCGAGGTCTGCTCCCGCCGGCGCTGCCGGGACAGATTCATCGAGCCCGCCGGAGAGTTCCGGCAGGAAGGCCGGGAGCAGGACCGTGCCACTGGCCTGCAGGAGGGCTTGTTTGAGGACGCTCTGTAACTCCCGGATGTTCCCCGGCCAAGGGTAGCTGCGCAATCGCTCCAGCGCCTCCGGAGTCACCTCGCGAATTTGCCGTCCGAGTTCACGGCTGAAGCGCCTCAAGTAGTACTCGACCAGCATCGGCAGGTCGTCGCCCCGCTCGCGCAAGGGGGGCAGGTGGATCGTGAAGACGCCCAGCCGGTGATACAGGTCGGGCCGAAACTTCTCCTCCGCCGACCATGCTTTCAGGTCGCGGTGGGTGGCCGCGATCAGCCGCACGTCGGTCGTGACCGTCTCGTTGCCGCCCACGCGCTCGAACGACTGCTCCTGCACTAGGCGGAGGATCTTGGCCTGCAAGGCCAGCGGCATGTCGCCGATCTCGTCGAGGAACAGGGTGCCGCCGTGGCACTGCTCGAATTTGCCGATGCGGCGGCGGTCGGCCCCGGTGAACGCGCCCTTTTCGTGGCCGAACAGCTCGCTCTCCAAGAGCTGCTCCGGGATGGCCGCGCTGTTCAGCGCCAGGAACGGCGCCTTGGCCCGCGAGCTGTGCTGGTAGATGGCGCGGGCGACCAGCTCCTTGCCGGTGCCGCTCTCGCCGGTGATTAGCACGGGCACGTCCTGCGCGGCGACACGGCCGATCGCCTTGTAGACCTCGCGCATGGCGGCGCTGGAACCGACGATGGCCCCCTCCACGTCGGGGTCCGCGGCGGTCTCGGCAACCACGGCCGGCTCGCGCATCCGCCGGGAGACTTCCAAGGCCTCGCCAACTACCCGCCGCAGTTGGTTCAGGTCCAGCGGCTTGAAGAGGTAGTCGTACGCCCCCTGTTTCATCGCCTCGATGGCCATATCCGCCGTCTTGGCCATGGTCACGAAGATCACCGGGATCCGCGCATCGATCGTGCGGATCTGTTGGTATACCTCCAGCCCGGACTTGTCGGGCAGGCGGAGGTCGAGAAGAATAACATCAGGCGGTGTGGCACACACTCGATCGAGCCCCTCGGCGCCGGTTCCGGCCACCTCGACCCGGTAACGGGGGGTGGCAAAGGCCTGGCGGACTTGCTCGGCGATCAGGATTGGATCATCATCAATGAGCAACAGGTGTGCCATAGTCGGCTGCGCTCTCGTAGGCCTGAGGAAAAAGGACGGCGTGGTAATTGTTGGGGCAGCCGGTCGGTATGTCCAGCCAGGGATAGCTGCACCCCAGTAGAATGGAATTCATTCCGTTTGTTGGAAAAAATCAAGGCAACGGAGTGAATTCCGTTCTAACATGGCACCGAATTTGCACCTTTCTTAGCCCTACGAGGTTGCCATGAACGAAACACCACGCCGCCGACTGCTTGCCTACGGCATGGCTCTGCTGGTTCCGGCAATCACACTTTTGGTCCGTTGGCCCCTCGGGGTGGTCTTGGGCGACAAGGTCGTGTACATGGCGTTCTTCCCTGCCATCCTGGTCGTGGCTTACTGGGGCGGCTTCGGCCCCGGGATGCTGGCCACGGTTGTCAGCGCCATAGCCGCGACCTGCCTCCTCGTCGAGCCGCTTTACTCCCTCGATATCACCAGCGTCCGAAACACCGTGGCCCTCGTGCTGCTGGTGCTGGTGGGCGCGATCATCAGCGGCGTGAGCGAATCGCTGCACCGGGTTCGGCACCGCGTCGAGGCCCACGAGCGCCAGCGGGCCGAGGCGGCACAACGCGAGGCCGAGCAGCGCCTCCGCATTACCGAACGCCAGCGGGCTGAGGACGCGCTCCGCGAGAGCGAGGAGCGCTTCCGCGGCACGTTTGAGAACGCGGCGGTGGGAATCATCCATTGTGACACCGAGGCCCGCTTCCTGCGGGTCAACCAGAGATATTGCGATATCGTCGGCTATTCCCGGGAGGAACTGCTCACGATGGCCATCAAGGACGTGACCTACCCTGATGATCTGGCTGACAGCATCGAAAAATTCACGGCGCTCGTTCGCGGCGATTCGAGTTGCTACTCGGAGGAGAAACGCGACATCCGCAAGGATGGCTCCGTGATTTGGATCAATATCTTTGTCTCGCTACAGCGTGACCGGCTGGGGGCGCCTCTGCATACCATCAGCATCGTGCAGGACATCTCCAAGCGCAAGAGGCTGGAAGAGGAATTGCGGCAGGCCAAGGAGGCGGCCGAAGCGGCGAATCGAGCTAAGGACGAGTTCCTGGCCAACGTCAGCCACGAGATCCGCACGCCCATGAACGCCATCCTCGGCATGACCGAGCTGGCCCTCGAATCGCCGGTCACAGACGACCAGCGGCAGTCCTTACGGACGGTCAAGTCAGCGGCCGAAAGCCTGCTCGGCCTGATCAACGACCTCTTGGACTTCTCCAAGATCGAGGCTGGCAAAATGCTGCTCAGTCCGGCCGACTTCGCCTTGCGTGCGACGCTGGGCGACACCCTGCGAGCCCTGGCCGTTCGAGCTGAAAATAAGGGGCTGAAACTGGTTCATGACGTGCATCCGGACGTGCCCGACGCCCTGGTCGGCGACGCCGGCCGGCTGCGGCAGATTCTGCTCAATCTGGTGGGCAACGCCATCAAGTTCACCGATAAGGGCGAGGTGCTCGTTACGGTCAAATCCGAAATTCGCGACCCTGCTGCGCAGGTGCCCCGAAAATCCGCAGCAGAACCGAATAGCGAAACGGCAAATTCGAAACCAGGCGCGGTCCCCGTTTCTGACATTGGATCTTCGGATTTGGGATTTGTTTCCGATTTCGGATTCCGAGATTCGGATTTGGTGCTGGTGCATTTCGCGGTGAGTGACACCGGCATCGGGATCCCCCAGGACAAGCAGGAGGCGATCTTTCGGGCCTTCGAGCAAGCGGACAATTCGACCACGCGGCGCTACGGCGGCACCGGGTTGGGGCTGACCATCGCCGCCCGGCTGGTGAACCTCATTGGCGGCACGATCAGCGTGGACAGCCAGCCGGGCCGGGGGAGCACTTTTGTCTTCACGGCGCAGTTTCGGCCGGCAGCCGCACCCACCGCAGCAGAAGGATCAAGGCGGAGGGGATCAATGTGGAGAAGACGATCGAGTCTGGTCCCCATGCATCACTCCTCCCTCATCCTTCATCCTCTCCGCTGCGTATCCTAGTGGCTGAGGACAATGAATTCAACGCGCAACTTACCGAGCAACTGCTCGCGCGGCTCGGCCACACCGTGCGGCTGGCCGATAACGGTCGGGAGGCGCTCTTGCTGGCTGAAGAAGGGGCCTGCGACTTGCTGCTCTTGGACATCCACATGCCGGAACTGGACGGCTTCCAGGTCATCCAGGCAATTCGCGAGCGTGAGCGGACCGCGGGAGGCCATCTGCCCGTCATCGCCTTGACGGCAAGCGCCGGAAAGAAGACCGCGAGCGCTGCGTCGCGGCCGGCATGGATGATTTCCTGGCCAAGCCTATCCGGGCCGCCGACCTGTGGGCGGCGATTGATCGGGTCGTGCGCTCCCACGGGCCGGCCGAACGACGGGAACCAGGCCTGCTCGACCCGCACGTGCTCTTGGCCGCCTGCGGGGGCGACGCCGTCATTCTGGAGAAGATTTGTGAGGCATTCCGGGCTCACCTGCCGGACCATTTGACGGCGGTTCAGGATGCCCTGCGAGAGCGGGACACAATTCGGCTGCGCGAGGCCGCTCACAAGCTTTGCGGGATGGTAGCCGCATTTTCCAGCGTGGCTGGCGGCGTGGCGTCCGACCTCGAAGACATTGCGGCTCAAGGGCGGCTCGAAGAGGCACGGCCCCTAGTGGGACAGCTTGAAACGATGGCCGACGAACTGATGCGGCTGGCAGGCGGCCTGTCGCTCGAAACTCTTCGGCAACAATTCGAAACGCAACCGCAAGCCGGATAAACGACCGACGGCGATCAGGGGCGTCGAGGAATGGTTCCGTCAAGCCAATCAACTCTCCAGGCGGCTTCATCTGCGGCTTTTTTCCAGCCTTGATGAGCGCGAACTGCCCTTTGAGCCAAGTCTTCAGTTCCGGCCACTCTTCGGGCCGCGGCAGACGGAAGGATTTGAAATCGTCGCGCCGTTGCGGATTTCCGCAAGATCCGATCGGCCTTCGGTGATCGTTGAGCGGGCCTTGCATCACGGACTTCGGGGGCTTCCCGGTGGCTCGTCGCTCGTTCGCTTTCTGAACCATTACCGGCACGTACCACACCGACTGATTCGGCCCCGACTGACCGTCAACACGGTTCTGAAATGGGCAGATGCCCATCACCGGCGAGCCGGAAGTTGGCCCAAGTGCAAGTCCGGTTTTATACCGGGAACGCAGGGCGAGACATGGGCCTCCATCGACTATGCTCTGACCCAAGGTAGACGCGGTCTACCTGGTGGGTTATCGTTGTACTTGCTCTTAACAAAGTACCGTGATACCGAATGTAAATCCCCGTAGGCCCGGTGGTAGACGGCAGTGCTTTGTGCGAGAATGGCAGGACACGGACGCCACGCGGTAATCTCACGGATGATCTGGCCAAGAGCTTCGACATCGATTCCGAATAACTGATTACCGCCCGACCATGAAGAAACGAGCCATGAAAACGCCACGACCACAATCCTGTCAACCGTTCCCAGCGGTCCTCGTCGCCGGGGTGCTCATGCTGGCTGCGTTGTCGCACGCGATCGTCTGTCCAGCGACGGAGATCCGCGTCGATGCCGGCCGGAAGATCGGCGCCATTCGAGCGATTCACGGCGTCAACGGCGGACCGATTTGTTACGGTGGCGTCGTCGACCTCTCGGCATATCACAAGATCCTGGGGATTCCCTTGACCCGCATCCACGATGCCAACTGGCCCGCCCGTGACGTAGTCGATATTCACGCGATTTTCCCCGACTTCAGCGCCGACGCCGACTCGCCCAGCAGCTACCATTTTGCCCCCACCGACGATTACCTGAAGTCGATCCTGGCCGTTGGTTCAGGCGTGATGTACCGGTTGGGAGAGAGCATCGAGCATACGACCCGCAAGTATTACGTTCACAAGCCGTCCGATTTCGGCCAATGGGCGAAAATCTGCCTGGGGATTATCCGCCATTACAACGAAAGTTGGGCCGACGGATTTCACTTCAATCTCCGTTACTTCGAGATCTGGAACGAGGTGGAAATCGGCACCGCGAAATGGGATGGCAGTTCCGAGGACTACTATCGCCTTTACGCCGCCGCGGCCAAGGCGATCAAAATGCGTTACCCCAAGCTCCTGGTAGGCGGGCCGGCTGCGGCCGGATTAGGGCGGCTGAACGGCAACCGACTCACGCCCACCCCGCATCTCCGTGGGTTTCTCGAATACTGCCGCAAGCAGTCGCTGCCCTTGGACTTTCTTTCCTGGCACATATACGGGGCCGACCCCGCAGCCCCGGTTCGCGGCACGACCGGTTTGCGACGTGTCTTGGACGAATACGGCTTCCAGAAAACCGAGATCCACTTGAACGAATGGAATTACTTGCCCAACAACGATTGGGGGGCGGTGTTTGGCCGCGATGGTGCCCGGATGCAGAAGTCGTTCGAGGAGGCCGGCGGATCAGAGGGCGCCGCCTTCGTCGCCTGCGTGCTGCTTGGGCTCCAGGACGTGCCGCTCGACATGGCCAACTTCTATACGGGCGACAACGGCTGCTGGGGCTTGTTCAACGTCTTCGGCGTGCCCAAGAAGACCTACCATGCCTTTCGTGCCTTCAAGGCCCTGGTCGATCATCCGGCCCGGGTAGCGGTCGAGGGTGGCAAACCGGGAGAATTGAACGCCGTTGCCGGTTTGTCCACGGATGGCCGCGAGTTGGTGATTGTCGTCAGCAACTTCAAGTCGGCCGATCAGCGGATCGAACTCGTGCTGCAAAACCTGCCTTGGACCGGCCCGAGTGCAAGTGAACTGCTGCTCTTGGACCAGTCGCGGAACTTGGAGCCGATCCGAAAGGGACTGAACCCCGACCACACCATCACAATTGTGCAGAATCTGCCCGCGCCTGGGGTCCTGCTCGTATACGTGCGACCACAATAGTCGATGTGCGTTCCCACTTTAGGACTGGAACTCGGCCACGAGTCAGCTTCGGGCGGGTCAGAACGGTCAGAACCGTTTCAAGCCGAAAACCCCGGTTTTGCCCTCAGTCGATCTGGCATGACTGCCAAACAGGGGCAGCGATTAAAGGCAGGGGATAGGCCGTCGCCGTTTGGCCATCGTAATCGGAAAAGTCTCGCCATCTTCCTGTAGTTCCAGGCCTTGCTTGTACCCGCTGGGGGCGGAAAGTAGAATGGCGAGTATATCCTGCCCCAAATCTCCATCGTGGGATAGCGTCCAAAGGGCCGTGGAATAAGTCCACGCGCAACCCACGGGACCAGGGGCAAGACCGAGCTAGGCATTGCGCGGCACAGACTAGGAAGGAATCCAGCAACAACATGATCGAAAACGACTTCGATGTTTCTTTTGTCGCACGAATGGCACTGCGAGAGAAGCAGATACAGCAGAACTATCGTCCGATCATCGCCGTTCATAAGTGGTTCGCGCGTCGTCCAGGGACATTGTTCCGAGGGCTGCTATTGTCCGAATTCGGCACCAAACCACTGGCGGAGGCATTCTGCCAGTCCAATCGGCTTGATCGACTCCAAGTGGCCGATCCTTTCATGGGCGGCGGCACTCCCATTATCGAGGCAAATCGGCTCGGCTGTGACGTCATCGGGTTCGATATAAACCCCATGTCCTATTGGGTCGTGCGTCAGGAGATCGAACATCTTGACCTTGCTGCCTATCGAGAGCAGGCCACTCGACTACTTAACGCACTGAACAAGGAACTAGGCGACCTCTACGTTACCCGCTGTTTGCTTTGCGGCTCACACGCCTCCGTCAAATACTTTTTCTGGGTCAAACAACATACCTGTCCACTTTGCGAGAAAGACCTCGACCTCTGGCCTGGATACTTGTTTGCAAAGGACACGCGGCACCCTGCCAACGTGGTCATTTGCCATCGATGTGGTGCATTAAATGAGGTTAAAGACCTTGGCCGTCTCGGTACATGCGTAACCTGTTCGGCAAGACTTACATTGGACGGCACGGCCAATCGTAACAAAACGAGATGTCCGCACTGTGGACACGAAACCAAGTACCCAGGCGGCAAGTCGCCCGAAAACCATCGCCTGCTTGACGGCGGGCCTCGGGAACCTCGAATGGCGGCGGAATTGCGGCTAATAGCTGTTGCCCCCGGCGGAAGGAGTGGAACAGTTGTGGGGGAGAAATCGCATGAAAGTCCTGTTTCTAATGCTAGCTGAGGTTGAAATTGAGAGCCTGGCAGAGCGCGAGGATCCGGTCGCCGCAGCGCAAGCTACCATTGACGCGTTTCGGGAGCTATCGCTCCCGAACCACTATGGCATCTCACTCTATAGGACGAACCCAGGCGAGATGCCGCACACCGATAAGTTTGGCGTGACACTTGCCGAAACCGTGACAGTCGAAACCGTGACCTAGTCTTGCCAGTCCGCAGCGCAACAAAACGAGCACCGCGATAATCCCTGGTCGCACGCCAAATTGGCGCACGGCGGAGACCTGCGATTGAGCCTCGATCGGGCTTGCTCACTTTATCATCTCCGGATTGGTTCGGCCCAATAATTGTGCCAGGGTCTCAAAGGTGAGCGTCGTTAGGTCGTCCGTAGCGCCGACAGCCGCTACGAACCGACGGGTGTCGAGGCGGCGCGCGGTGGGAATGTGCAGCCCTGGTCGACGCAGAATCGCGACTTGAATATGCCCCTCCCCGGTCCGAAATCGCGCACCGAAGCGGATCCAAACCAGCATATCAGCGCGAAGGTCTTTGTCCTTCAGTTCCTGGAAAGCATGTTCCCCAGTTGCCTTGACTTCAACGCGCCGAGCCTCACCGGAAAGGTGCTCGATCACCACGTCGCAGTCGGCGCCGCCAAACCGAGCGCTCCAACCTGGACCAAAGAGCGCTTCCGCCGCCGCGATAACAACCGACTCGCTGAAGACCGACGGGAGCGGTGGGAATTTGATGTACACCGCAGTGCGGTGCGATTGCCGCAACCGAGCGACGCCTTTGAATGCCTCGATCAGCGCGGCGTCCAATTCCATTATTTCATCGACACCCAAGGGCTCACGTCGCTTCGGCGAAGCGTGGCCATCACGTCGCCGGTCACTCATGCGGCCTCCCGCCCTTGATGGCGCTTTCAGCGGCAGCAAGTATCGACGATGGCTTGTCGTTCAGAGCCGCAGCCAACCGAACGATGGTGTCGATGGTGGGCGAGCGCCGCGCGCGCTCAAGCAGGCTAATGTACGTGGGGTGCAACCCGCTACGCTCGCCCAGGGCCTCCTGGCTCAGCCCCTTTTCCATTCGCAGCGCCTGGAGGGTGGCCGCAATAGCTCTGCGCATATCAGAAGTTCGGAATTCGGTCATGCCGGCAAGGGTAGCAATTCCATGTCGGCCGAACCACAGACAATAGTCGTGATAGCGGCGAGAGAATCTGAAAATTCCGTCGACCTTCGCTGCGCGAAGGTGCCCGCCCCCGCCCAAGCTCGTCGCCCTTGGGGTCGGAGAAGGCCCGGCAGGCGTCCTTCTCCGCCTTGTAGACGACTTCTCCGCTCTTGGTCACCTTGACCAGCCGAAGAATACATGGCCGGCCATCCACCTTTCCTGTGGACGGAACGTGACGAAGTAGGGTATAATTGTCGCATGGAAACCAAGTACGTTCCCGCCATTTTTGAAGCCGGCAAACTCCGTCCCCTCGCACCGCTTGACTTGCACGAACAGGAGCGGGTGGAAGTGGCCGTCATCCGTGCCGCGTTCGCCGCCGGGGAAGCCCAAGGAGAGAATGACAACGATGCCGACCAGGGCTACGTGCCGCTCATTGCCGCCGAGGCCGATCCCACAGTCACGCTTGAACAGGTCCAACGGGCGCTCGCCAAGATTCCCGGATCGCTCGCCGAGGATTTCGCCCGCGAACGCGACGACCGCTTCTGATGCCCCGCTATTTTCTCGATTCCTGTGCCCTTGCCAAGACGTACCATGTTGAAACGGGCACGGCCAAAATGCTTGCGCTCATGGCCGATGCTGCCAGTCAGTTCTTCATCTCCTCGCTCACGGTGATCGAGATCCAATCGGTCTTCAGCCAGAAGGTCCGCGACGGCAAGATCGACGAGACCGACTACCGGCTCGTCAAGAAACGCTTCGCCGCCGACATCGACGCCAAAAGGCTTATCGTCAAGAATCTGCTCCGACCGCAGCAGAGAATGGCGGAGAAACTGCTCGAAAAACACGCCAAAGTCCGGCGGTTGCGGACGCTCGACGCGCTCCAGTTGGGTGCGGCGCTGGAATTGTGGGCAAAGCTGCTGCTGGACCACTTCGTCTCCTCCGACAAGCATCTCGTCGAGGTTGCTCGGCTGGAGGGAATCTCCGTCGTCAATCCCGACGACCCGTAACGCGGCGGCCATTTATCCGCTACTCTGCGAGCGGTTGCGCGTTGCCGACCTCCTGAGAAAGCCGAATTCACCAACTCATGCTGACCACCTGTGTGGTGGTTTCTTATTCGGGGAAAACGACGGGGGGACAACCTTAAACACCGCCAGAACTTCTTCGATGCCAACGCCTACGGTGTCGGCTACGCGACACACGGACTGTTCCCGTACCGGGGAAAGATCCACCCGCAGATGATTAAGGGGATCATGAACATCATCGGGCTAAAGCCCGGCAATGTGGTCCTTGATCCCATGGCGGGCTGCGGAACCACCCTCATCGAGGCCAGCATCATCGGCATCGACAGCATCGGTGTCGAGCTCAGCCCGTTTGCATGCCTGATGGCGCGAGCCAAACTGGCCGGGCTGCGTATGGACTGCTCGCGGTTCGTCAAGCTGCTGCAGATTACCGATGAAATCTTCGCCTACTTTGAGCGCAACCAGAACATCGCTGGTTCACTCTTTGACCGGATGGATCCCGACGGCTCTTCAAAAAAGTTGAAAGAACTCGACGGAAGAGACGCACGCAAGGAACTTGTGCTCTTGGCGTTTCTCGACACGATGGGCTACGCCACCCGCCGCAAAACCAAGAATGCGCAACAGCTTTTCCCGACCGTTCTGGGGCGGTATCTTGCCGCAGTCGAAGAGTTCAATATCGTGCGCGAGGAACTTGGTCTAACTCTGGGCAAGAGCAACGTCATTTGCGGTGATGCGCGCAAACTGGATCTGCACGACGGGTCCGTGCAGGACGTTCATTTTCTCGCCGCCCTACTCGTTTGCAATAGACTACGTAGCCAACGACGATCTCCAAATCCGTTACTTGGGTCTCGACCCAAAAGCCCTCGCGGGTCGCATGGTCGGCCTAATCGGCGGCACGGGGCGGACGATTGCCGACCGCGTGCGGAACCGCGTGGACCACTACTTCCGGGACATGAATTGTATCCTTGGCGAGTGCGCCCGGGTCATGACGCGCGGCGCCTGTTGCGTTCTCGTGATCGGGTCTAATACCAACCAAACGGGCGGCATCCGGCTGGAGCAGAAAATGATCGAATTTGCTGGGTCGCATGGGATGCCTCTTCACAAGGTTATCACGCGCGAGATCGAGGGGATCCACAATACGATGCGAGAGGAATATATCCTGATTTTCCGCAAACAGTGACAATATGGATAAGGACGCAAGCCCGAGAATGCGGTCCGCTTCCTTCAGGTCAATCGTCGGCCCCACGTCGGTCTTCTCGTCCAGAGTCAATCACGTACTCAGACCGGCACTCGCCACTTTGCAACGCAAAGCGGCGAGTGCCGGTCTGACCCCCTACTGAAGCCGGCCCGAGCCGCTTGGCGGTGGCGTTGCGGTCGCTCGCGGCCGTCCCGATGGCCGCATTCTACCATTTGCCACGGCAGTAGGGAGCAGGCAGGCCACAGAGCTTGCGGACAAACCCGCCCGGGCATGGGCGGGGACCGCTGGTAGCGGGCCTTTCGAGTAACGACAGCGCGTGGCTGTGCTGAAGCGTGACCGACTTGCTATTTGCCCGGAAGATTTGCAGTGGCCGGGTGAACCTGTCCCGCCGGATCGCAGAGGATGCGATAGAGTTCCGGTCGCCGGTGGTGAAAACCATAAATCCCCTTTGCGCGATGTTCGTTGAGGGCATTGAAGTCCAGTTCTTGCAAGAGCAGCCCCTCACCCTCACCCAATTCCTGCACGATCTTGCCGCGAAAATCAAGGACCATACTATGGCCGTTCTGGCGAGGCGCCGCGTGGTTGACCATGAAGATGTACAATTCGTTCTCGAAGGCGCGGGTCCGCAGCAGGCAGCGGTGAATATCTTCGGTCGGGCACCTGCATGCCAGAGGGTTAAAAATCACGTCGGTGCCTTGGAGCATGAGAATTCTCGCACTTTCGGGCAATTCGCGGTCGTAGCAGATCATGATCCCGCCCCGGAAGCGGCCGGTGGATGTCTCGAATTCCCAGACCGGGAACTCTGAACCGTTGCGCCAGCCGCCGGCTGTCTCGTACTTGTTGATATGGACTTTGCGCATTGCGCCCAACAGATCGCCTTGGGGCGAGAGGACCTGCACGGTGTTGCAGAGTTGGCCCTCGCGGAGTTCCGACATTCCCACCAGGAGATAGACTCGCAACTCCTTGGCCAGGCGGCCGAAACGCTGCGTCGCCGGACCGGGGACCGGTTCGGCCATGGCACGTTCGCGATCCCCGCCGACGAACCCACTGAGCCCGACTTCCGGCGTCACGATGATCTGGGCACCTCGGGCAGCCGCCTGGCGAATCAGGCGTTCGGCCGTGGCAATGTTCCGATCTTTCTGCCCTTCGAGACCAGCGAACTGCACACCACCGATGGTCACCTTGCCGCGACCGAAGGTGGGCCGGACAACCGCATCGTTTTTCGGCTCCGCCGGCCAAAGCGTTGCGCCTCCCACGATTACCATCAGACTGGCTATCGGGAAGCTCAGGGCGAGCGCTCCTCCAAATTTCTTCATAGTCTTGTCTCAGCCTTCCCCTAGTTCATTTTGTAGTCCCATGTTCGGCCCCTCAATGGGCCAGAATTCGCTCGACCTCTTGGGCCACGGTTTCCAGGCCGCCGGTATGGAGAATCACGCGGCAGGGCGACTTCGCAGCCTTGCGTATCTGGTCGATCATGGTTTGCGGAACGAATTTTACCAGGACGATGATGATGTCGGCCGCGGTGCCGGCGAAGTTCTTTCGGTTCTTGTCCTGGGTCTCGACCTTGACCCGGCCGTGAAAACGGTCGGCGATGATTCCGCCCTGTTCCGGCTTGAACCCGACCAGCAGCACCTTGGGCAGTTGCGCTGGAGTTCCCGACGATGGAATTTGCCGGCGGATCTTCTCGGCCGGCATATCCGCCAGGACCCGGCCTAGAACCTCAAGGTTCTGCTCCATCAGCTTCGAGTGCGTGGCGTACTCGCCGAACAACTGCCCCATGGCAAAGGCGACGATCGAAGAGGTTGGCAGGCAGGCGAGAACCGTGTCGGCGCCGAAGCTGCTCACGACTTCATCGGGCGGGAGAATGGACAAGAGCCGCTTGGCAAACCGATCGATCAGTTCATCATCCGCGAGTGAGGAAAGAATCTCGTCGCGGGTCGGGGCGGCCCGCCGGGCGTCCAACTCAAGCCGGGCCGCCTCCAGGTCCAGTTCCAGTTGGGCCTGTTTGTCGGCCTGTTCTTTGTTGTACGCGGTCAGACGCTTGGCGAGTTCCCGGATGTCGTAGGCGTGAAGCGTCCGGCGACTATGCGGGGCGAGGCGTTCCTGGGCCTGCTTCGCGAGTGTCGATAGCCGCTCTTCCGGATGTTCGAGTTGCAGGGCCGCCACCCGCTGAAGGAGGAAGGCCCACTCCGCATCGCCCCACCTGGCCTGCACGGTCCTCTGCCTCTTCGCCTTCTGCGGGGCGTTCTCTTTCTGGACCCTTTGGATCAGGTCGTTCAGGGCCGGATCGCTGGTTGGCCCCTCGCCGTTTCCGTTGGCCTTCCCGTTCGCGTTGCCGTTCATGCCCGCTCGAATCAGGCGGGCCAGCCGACTTAGGGGGTGGACCTTGTGGCCATAGTCTTCCAGCGCCTTCTTGAGCAGGAGACGGTCGTCTTGGCTGATGTTTACGGCCTCGGAGGCAGCCCGCTTCTGGTCGTCGGGCTCCCCCTGGAAATCCATGAAGATGCGGGTCAGATATGCCGGAAGGTCGGATGCCGCCACGGTCATCGTAGTTTCCATTGCTCAGGCGCAAGCATCCTGCCTGCTGGGGTCAAGCGATCTCCTTACTGCTTGGTTGGGCCAGACTCGGAAAATCCGAGACACGGACATGATTATACGGTCGCGCCCGAGGGCCTGTCAATTTTTGGGCAGAAGCCGGACAGACCGGAAGCTACGGTTGCATTTTTCGCACAATTCGCTCTAATCACGGCCGGTACTGCACGGACTGAGATGCTGCTATGGCGGAAACGCATTCTCGACCGACTGCTACCTGCCCTCCGCGCCGATTTCGCGTCGATCATCGGTCCGGACGGCTTCAAGCGGATCGGAAATCCGCATCCAGCACGATGCGGTAACGGGCCTTGCCGGATTCAAGCCAGGCGAACTTCACCGCCATGTGGCCCAGCCCGCCGATGCCGATGGAGATCGGCTATGTCGGCGACAATGGCGGCCGGCCCGAGGGGAATCTGAACGGGCTGCAATTGGCGCCGGTGAAGAAAGGGAACGAGGGCGAAAAGTCACATTCGGTGGGGCGGGAGTAAACCTGCGCTCACCTATGGCCTGGGCTCGCCACAGGGCTTGACAACCGCCAATCCAAGTCATAACCGTTCAGCCCGCTCCGCACCCACTGCCACCAGCGTCGAACGTAATCCGTAGTGTGGAAAAGGGAGAATGTTTACTCTCCAAACTTGACTTCCTTGAGCTTCTGTGCGGCTCTTTCCGCCAACCCCGCAGGCAAGCGAGCGTAGAACAGGTCGGTGTTATACTCCTGTCCCTCCTGCGTGACCCAGCGGAGGAAGTCCAGCAGCCGTTGCCCTTTCCCTTCCGCTTGCTGGACGTAGAGGATCGCCCAGGTGCAACCACAAATCGGGTAGGCATTCTTGCCCGGCGCGTTAACCATGGAGAAACGCAGATCGGCGGGGATGTCGGTCGCGAGCCCTTCGGCGGCCGCGGTCACGGTCTCCAGGCTTCCCTGGAGGTAGTTCCCTTGCTTGTTTCTTGACAAGCCCGAACATCAACTTCATCCGCAAGGCATACAGGAGCTCAATGTAGGCAATAGCGCCCGGTCTTTTGACCAGGGCTTCAACCATCCCATCGTTTCCCCTGGCGAGAATGCCCACCGGCCACTTCACCGTAGCGCCCGTGCCGATTCGCTTCTGCCAATCCTTGCTCACCCTGCTGAGGAAGTCGCTGAAAATGTAGCTGCTGCCGCTGCCGTCGGCGCGGTGAATGACGATGATCTCCTGGTCCGGCAAGTCCGCGTCCGGGTTCAGTTCCTGCACAGCCGGGTTGTTCCACTTCTTGATGTCGCCCAGGTAGATGCCGGCCAGGACGTTTCCGGAGAAGCGGAGCGGCTTGCTGAGCCCCTGCAGGTTGTAGGCCGGGACGATGCCGCCCAGGGCCAGAGGGACGTGCAACACTTCGCCGCCGCCAGCCCGGGCCTGACTTAACTGCTCGCTGGTCATGGGCACGTCGCTGCAGCAGAAGTCCAGCGCCAGGGACGTCAACTGTTGTATGCCGGCGCCCGAGCCTGTGGCCACGTAGTTCAGCTTGACGCCGGTCTCCTTGCGGTAGACGGATGCCCATTTTTCCAGGAGCGGATAGATGAAGGTGGAACCGCCCCCGTTAAGGGTTGCAACCACGGCAGCCTGATCCGTCGCTTCGGGCGCCGCGGCAGATGGCCTGATCGGTTTTGCATCGCGGCCGCCGCCGCTGTTCGTGCCGCCGTTGCTGACGCCCGCGGCACCCGGCCGCCATTTGAGATAGGTTCCGACGAAGACGCCCGCCAGCACAATACTCGCACAGGCGATGATCAGGGCAGTGGGCACTTTCCATTTCGACTTGCACTGCACCTCGGGCGGCGCGGCAGCAAGACTGGGCAAAGTCGGGTTCTGTTCAGTCGGGTTCTGTGCAGTCGGATCGCGGGCCGTCGGATCGCGGGCAATGGCGTCCAGGATTCCCGCGACTTCGGCGGCGGAGGCGGGCCGGTCGGAAGGACTCTTCGCCAACAGCTTCGTCACCAGATCGGCCAGCGGCTGCGGCACGGAGGGATTGACTTCCCGCAGCGGCTGGGGGTCTTTCAAAGCCGTGGCCATCAGTACCGCCACGACGGTGTCGCCGCCAAATGGCGTTTCCCCGGCGAGAAGTTGGTACAGCACGCAGCCCAGGCTGAACAGATCGCTGCGCTGCGAGACTTCGCCGCCCTGGGCCTGCTCCGGGGCCATGTAGTTCGGGGTTCCCATAATCATGCCGGCCTGGGTCAGGCCCGACGACTCCGCTACGGGCCGGGCCAGGCCGAAATCCAGAATCTTGACCCGCCCGCCGGAGCGTTCGATGAACACATTAGCCGGCTTGATGTCACGGTGAATCAAGCCGCGCTCGTGGGCGGCTGCCAGCCCCAGGGCGATCTCTTTTCCCTGCCGCAACACCGTGGCGACATCCGGCCGCTGGCGCCTCTGGAAATACTGCTCCAGCGACTCGCCCTCGAGGAATTCCATGGCCAGGAACGGCAGGTTATTGACCTCGCCGACCTGGTGGACAACGACGATGTGATCGCACTTGATGGAGGCCATGGCCTGGGCCTCGCGGAGGAATCGCTCGCGCAAGGCCGCGTTCTTGGCCAACTCCGGCCGTACGACCTTGAGGGCGACCGGACGCAGCAATTGCGAATCTTCGGCCTGGAACACCAGGCCCATGCCGCCGGCGCCCAGCAGTTTCAGGACCCGGTAGTGGCCCAGCCAGCCGAGGTCGTCGGGACCATGGGGCGGGGCAAGAAAGTCGAATGGTCCGCCCCATTCGCCCCCACTCCCCGCGGGGGTATTGGTGGTCGGAAAGCCTGCGATCGTTTCGGCCTGCCGTTGTGGGGAGACCGCCCCCGACGTATCATCTCGCTTCTCCATGGTTATTTCCCTCGTGCCGCGCCTTCCGCGTTTCGGCCCAACGTCAGGCTGTCACGCGAAAGAAACGTTCGGCCGCCGGACAGGAATTCGACCGCCGAAGTGCGGAAAATCTCTACTGCATTTTCGCGGCCGTGTAGGGCGTTGTCAATCGCTTTCTCATCGTGCCTTCAGCCCGGCCAGGAGTTCCTCGGTCGTAACACCTCCCGACTGCTGACGCGCCACTTCGATTTCCTCGTCCGAAAAGGCCCCACGCGCCCAATCGTAGAGTTCGCGCTGCCGGTCGGCGGCGGGCAAGAAATACCCCAGCGTCACTCCGGCTTCGTTACATAGTTCCAGCGCCGAACGTAGATTATCCAGCTTGGATAGCACGGTCGTATCGACAACAACTCGATGCATGGCGTTAGCCTCCTCTATTTCCAGTTCTCCTGACGTCGCCCAAACGCCGGAACTCCCGATCTGCCGGCAGATGTTCTCCAAGGCATGTGTTGCCGCGACGCAACGAACTGCTGCATTAAACGGTCGATTTCCGACACGTCTTATTTCTGCCGTACCTTTGCTCGGACCATGCAGCGGTCGATGTGACCGACGCGGCGCTAGCGGGACTACCGTCGTTCCCAGAAAACGTTGGTTTTCCGAAACAGTAACGATTGTCTGCGACTACCACCTGTTTGTGGGGTCCGTTCATAGCTGATGGGCGAACCGTGCGGGGGTTTGCAACTCGATTTAACCTGCTGCGGAGTGATTCTATGAAAGAGGCGCAAGGTAGGGTTTTCCTGGCCTAGAAGGACGAGCCAATGGGGCTCGTCGGAAGTTACGACGATCGCGGCGGCGACGCCGCATAACCAGGAGAATCGAGCATGTTGTACCTCGGAATCGATCTACATCGCGTGCAAATGACCGTGTCCCTACGCAACGAGAACGGCGACGTGATCCTTCGTCGTCAAATCAGCACCCGCTGGGCGAAACTCGAAGAGTTTCGCGGCCAGTTGCGGCAGGCGGGAGCCGCCGGCGAGAAGTTCATCGCCATCGTGGAGGTCTGCGGATTTCACGACTGGCTGGTGAAATGGCTGCAGCAGGACGATGGTTGCCACCTTGTGCTGGTGGTCCAGCCACTGGGGCGATCGGCCGCCAAGACCGACCGCCGTGACGCGAACGCCTTGAGCGAACTGCTGTGGGTCAATCGCGAGCGTCTGCTCCGCGGAGATCGAGTCCAAGGGATACGAACCGTGCTTGTGCCGGGCGCTGAGGAACAAGCGGACCGGCATCTGACCCAACTGCGGGAACAGCTCGTGTGGAAGCGAACGCGAACACTGAACCAGATTCACAAGATCCTGCGGTGCCATAACCTCGAATGGGAGCGGCCCACGAAGAGCTTCCAGACCCGGAAGGTGGCGGAGTGGTTGCAGACCCTGCAACTCGGGCCCATGGACCGCTTGGCCCTCAACCAGTTGCTCGTGCAGTGGAAGCTGTGGGAAGAGCAACTCGCGGTGACGGACACCCAGATTGCCGAGCGTTTCCAGGCGAACCAGGCCGCCCAACTGCTGGCTACGATACCCGGGGTGAGCATGTACATCGCCCTGGCGATCACCTGCCGGATCATGCCCATCGAGCGGTTTCCGCGTGGTCGGAGCCTGGCAAACTTCCTGGGTCTCACGCCAGGCTGCCGCAACTCGGACAAAATGGAGCGTTTGGGCTCGATCACCAAGGAGGGCAGCCGCCTGGTGCGTTGCCTGCTGGCCCAGGTGGTCCTGCACCTGCTGCGCCGGGATCAAACCGCACGGGCCTGGTATCAGCGGATCAAACGGCGTCGCGGCGCGAACATCGCGCGGGTGGCGGTGATGCGGCGGATGGCCACGATCCTATGGCGAATGCTCAGCAAAGGCGAGCGTTGGCGGCCGGGATCTGCCAACTCGGAGACGCCGGCGGCCAGCGATCCTCGGCCGACCCGTCTGTGGCGGCCCAGGCGAACTATGCTGTCGGCCCTGGCGGCGTGCGAGGCCGAAGCCGCTGGTTCCAGTACCGGTTCCTCTTCTCTGTTGCCTGGAGAGGAGGTGACGCAATGCCCGGCATAGACTTCCAGTTGCTTCGTGAGCGGATTGCGATGCGGGACGTTCTGCGCCTATTACAGTTCGAGGCGACGGTTCGCCGCGGGGAACAGTGGCGTGGCCCGTGCCCGGTGCATGGTTCCCGGAATCCCCGGAGTCGTTCGTTTTCGGTGAACGTGCGGTTAGGACGATACCAATGTTTCGATTGTGGAACGCATGGCCACGCCTTGGAACTGTGGTCGGCGGTCCATGGAGTGAACCTGCATGCCGCAGCAGTGACGTTGTGCCCGCTGTTGGGATTGGAGATACCATGGATGACACGTTGGTAGCCGAGGGCAGACGATGAACAACTCAAAAATGGTGATTGCATCGATCGTGGCCTGTGCCACGATCCCTGCGGACCTTGCTCAGTCCGAGGTTGGGGCATAGATCCTTCGGGAGCGATCTCAGAGGGACGTTGGAGTGATTGGGACGAGCTTGGTTTCGCAGGATGGTCGTAAAGAACAGTACCGTGCCAGGCAGTTTGAGTTCAGACCGCCTGAGCGCCTGCCGTACGGCGAGCGGACGCACGAAGGAATGCGTTGGGGTGCAGTCGCGATGACAAGAACGACTGCGACCGGACCCGTAAAAAGACCTTGAGCAATCAGCCCACGAGTTCGTTGATTTTACCGCAGAGAGCCTGCCAGCAGCAGGCAACGATGAAGGCATTCCAAACGAAGCTACCGGCTTCGGCGTAGAGCGTTTGTTCCGTGCCAACTCAAACCAAACAGAAAAATCAGGATAACCCCCCTTGACAACACAACCTCTTTCAGGAATGCCCCACCTCCGCAGGCAAGCAGTCTCCAAGAGCTTCGGATTGGACGCGCCCCCGAGGTCGGCATAGGCACGTTGAAGACGCCGCATCGCATCGGGGCGGAGTGGCTCTTCCTGGCCCACCATAGGTATCTGTGCATTCCTTGTTGGAAACCCCACCAGGTGTCAATGGGGGTTTTCCGCCATGCCGGAATAGTGGATAAACCTATGTGTCATTGCGGGTTTCCACGATTGCCATCCCCACCGCGCGAGTTACAATTATCGCGGTTCGATTTCGTGCTCAGGCGACGCCAGGCAAAAAACCGTGGGAGGGGCCTGTCATGTTGTCATTTAAGAAGTCGCAACGCCGTGGGGCGGCGGGGAAGTACAAGTCGACCGATGCCCGCCATCGGCGGCCAAGGTTCGAATCGCTGGAATGCAGGCGGCTGCTTGCCATCGGAACCATCTCGCCCATTTGGGTCCCGGAGGGGCCGGCACCGATCACCAGTGGCGTCCAGTACGTGGGCGCCATCAACCAGGTCGCCGTGGACCCCAAGAACTCAACGGACCTGTTGGCGGCCACGGTCAATGGCGGCATCTGGCAAACCTCGAACTTCACCGCGCCTGGTGGTCCGACTTGGGGCACCACGACGGACCTCATGCCTTCGCTGTCGATCGAATCTGTCGCCTTCAGCCCTGTCAATAGCAGCGTGATCTATGCCGGCACCGGGGAATCCAGCTCTGAGTATCAGGGCGATGCGGCGGTCGGGGTCTACAAGTCGATCGATGGCGGTACGACCTGGCAGGTGGAGAATCCCGGCGGCATGTTTACCAATCTGCGGATCATCGACATTGTCCCGACGACGCTCAACGGCGGCCAAACGGTGTTCCTTGCCACGGCGGATACCACGACGACTGCCGGGGAGGTAAGTGCCGGCGGCGTTTACCGCTCGGACGATGGTGGGATGCGCTGGAATCGCCTGTCCGGCGTCACAGGCAACGGCCTGCCCGACAGCGGCGTCAGCGACCTGGTCGAAAACCCGAGCAATGCGAACCAGTTCTTCGCGGCCATCCCAAATTCCCTTGGGGGGGCAAACGCCGGCGTCTACGAGTTGGACGTATCGAATGGCAACACCCAATGGGCGAATGTCACCAACAACATGTCTGCGGGCGACCTGAACGTTTCCGCGAAGGTCTTGCTGTCGATCAGTCCCGCCGGCGCCAATCCGATCTGGGCCGCGATCATCAACACGAGCGGAGATTATCAGGCGGTGTACCGTGGCTTGGCGGCGAGCGGGACGGTCAATTGGACGAACGTCGGCACGTACGATTCGCGCTTCCGTGAGTTCGATCCGCCCCACATCGGAGTCGCTTCAGGTGGCGTTCACGGGGCCATCGTGGCTGATCCGTCCCACGATAACTTCGTGTACCTTAGTGCCAGCGGCCCTCCCATCGTGCGTGGCGACTCCTCGAACAATACCTGGAGCACCATTACTGACTTCCAAACGCTCCCGGATAATGTCATCAATACCAATGTGACCACTCAGCCGCACATGGATTCGCGGGGCATGGTTTTCGCCGGCAGCGTCCTCCTGCAGTGCGACGACGGCGGCGTTTACCAGTGCACCAATCCCAGCAGCACCTCGACGGACGCTCAGGTTTGGAGTTCGATCAACGGCAACATCCAGGACACCGAGGGCGCTATCTACAGCTATACGGGTTCCTTCGACGACCACTACGGCATGTCGCTCTCCTACGACAGCCAGTTCCACATCATCTTTGGCGGGGCCCAGGACGTTGGCACGCCCACCCAGAACGCCCCGGACAGCGTCTACGGTTACCAGGATGAAACTGGCGACGACGGGGGAGCCACGGACGTCGATAACTTCAGCCTTGCCAGCAAGAACGAATCGGCCCGATACTTCTGGGGCCATGTTCGGAAAGTATTCTCCGGGCCCAATACCGAGGCCCCTAATGATCACCCTGCGTATATCTTCCCCGCTTCCAGCCTCGACGGGCTGAGCCTGGCCGGGCTGAGTGATATGCTGCCCGCAAATCCGGACGACTTGTACGAGTTCTCGGTCGAGGACGCTGTCGCCGGTCAGATGGTCGTCGCCGGCACGACGTTTGCCGGCCTAAAAAACGAGCCGAGGGTGAAAACGCAGGGGGCCCTATACGAGTCGACGGATGTGGGCAGCACGACTTCCATGACACTTCAGGGCGGTTCGTACTACCTCAACGACAACTGGACGCCGATTACGGTGCCTGCGGACTTCGTGGCGGCCACGGCCATGGCCTACGGGGGCACACTGAACGGCAACGCCCAACCGGACGTCCTCTACGTCGCGTCAGGCTCGAAAATGTACTTGCGAGCGCCAGGAAGCGCCCTCACGGAAACCTCCAGCCTGCCGGCGGGCGCCGGAACGATCATCACGATTGCCCTCGACCCCAACAACTGGCATACCGCGTTCGTTTCGGACGGCGCCCATGTCTACATGACTACCAACATGGGCGCGAATTGGCAGGACGTCAGCGGCAACCTGACGAACCCGCAAGTGCCGGGAACGTGGGTGACCCTAGCTCGTTTGGCGGTAATCCCGGGTTCGGGCATGGATGCCGTCCTCTTTGCCGGCTCCCAGGGCGTCTGGCGGATGTTGACCAACGCCCCAGGGGTCTGGATCCGGTTCGGGGCGAACCTGCCCAACGTCGAAACCGCCGGCGTGCTATACAACGCGACCGATAACGTACTGGTGGTTTCCACGATCGGCCGCGGATTCTGGGAGATGCAAAACGCCAGCACCGTCGTTTTCCAAAACCCCCTTATCGGAATCTCCAGGGACAATGCGGGCGGGGACACGATCGACTTGCGACTCGATCCAGCCAATTCGAGCCTTCTCGAACTCTTGCAAAATGGTCACGTGGAATTCGACGCCCCGGCTAACGCGAATCCGCTTATCGACCTGGAATACTGCGTCAACGACACGATCGACATCGAAAATGTTCCGGCGGGTGTCCAAGTGATGATCGAGGGCGCCGGGCCGAACACCGTCAATATCAATACGTCGAGCCAGGGAGTGCAAGGCATTCTAGGCACGGTGGATGTCGAGGCCGGCGGAACGACCCTGAACATCGACGACACGGGCGACAACAAGGCGCGGACCGCGACCATCGGAGACCTCGCGGGCCAGGCGGGCTGGGGGGATGTCGCCGGTCTGTGCGGCGGCCAAATCGACTACCAGTATTCGAGTGTGGCCAGTCTGAACCTCACGACCGACGACACCACGGGAAACTCAATCTCGATCCTCGAAAGCGAGAATCCGATCACTGTCACCATCGAGGCCGTCACGAACGTCTATCTTGGCGATACGACCCAAGGCACCCGGGACATCGCCGATGTGTCCGTTGAAAGTTCTGAGGTCGTTGGCACTCCGGACTCCGGCAACGCGTTGATTACGGTCAACGACCAGCCCGAGTCGAATACGAGCAGAACGATCACGCTGTCCACTTTCAATCCACTGAAAACATTTAAGTATGGTTCGTTTTTCGTGGCCCTCCCTGACACTGCGTGGGGCTCGATCAGCGGGCTGCTGGGCGTGGGCAACTCCACTCTCGACTATGAATATCTCGATACGAAAAGCGTGACGATCAACGAGGGCGGCCTCGACGCGATCGTCAACAATCAGGGGCCAGGCGTCACCCCTGTCAACATCAACCAGAACCCGAATATCCAGGGCGTAACTGTCCTTACCGCCACCGCTAGCGGGCCAATCCACATGATGATCATTGGTCAGCATTTTGGCCTGCACCCGATCGTGTGGATTGGCGGTGTCCAGGCAAGTCTGGATCCAAGTTACGTGAACACGGATACGGAAATCCACGTCCTCGTCCCCAGGACGACCATGCTCCAGACCGCGGACGTGAGAGTGGTGACTGAGTTCGGCACGTCCGCAGCGACGCCGGCCGACTTGTTCACCTACATCAACCCGCCAGTCGTCACGGGCCTGAGCGTTAGCGCCGGTCCGCTATCGAGCGAGGGTCCGATCATTATCTCCGGCACGGACCTGGACGGGGCCACGGCGGTGGATTTCGGCGGCGTCGCAGCGACCGGCGTTACGGTCAACCCGGACGGGACCGTCTCTGCCATCCCTCCGCCGGGCGCCGCGGGCACCGTGGACGTGACGGTGACCACGGCCGGCGGCATGTCGAACACGTCGTCGCAGGACGAATACACGTACTTGAACGCGCCCATTTTCTCAAACATGTCTCGGTCTTCGGGGCCTGCGACGGGCGGCAGCGTGGTGACGATCGTGGGCGCCAATCTGGATTCCGTCACGGAAGTCGATTTCGGCGACCTTCCTGCGACCCAGTTGACCATCGACTCGGCCAATCAGATCACGGCCACCAGCCCGCCGCAGGCCGCCGGCCCAGTAGCCGTGAGCCTGGTCTCGCCGGGCGCGGCGGGCGGCCGCGCGGCGGCCGGCAATTTCACCTACACCGTGGTGACCGTCGTCTCCGCGGTAGCGCCGAATTCGGGACCCTATGAAGGGGGCACTGCGGTGACGATCACGGGCACCGGTCTGGCCGATGCCACCGCGGTGGACTTCGGCAGCACTCCGGCGGACGGTTTCACGGTCAACCCGGACGGATCGGTCACGGCTGTCAGTCCGGCGGGCGCGTTGGGCGAAAATGCGGACGTGACCGTGACGACGCCGGACGGCATCTCGGGCAAGTCGGCAAATGACAAATTCACGTACGCCCTCGTTGCGCCCTCATCGACCAGCTTGCTCCCTCTTACGGCCCGGCGACCGGCGCGACGGCCGTGACGATTGCGGGCGCGAATCTGTTGGGCGCTACGGAGGTGGACTTCGGCAACACCCCGGCGACCAGTTTCACCGTGGACTCGGCCACGCAAATCGTGGCCGTCAGTCCCCCGGCGCCGCCGGTTTGGTTACGGTGACTGTCGTCACACAGGGCGAACGGTCGCAGACTTCGTCGGCCGATCTGTTCGCCTACACCGACATTGCCAGCGTGAGTCCGTCGTCCGGCTCCATCGCGGGCGGGACCACGGTCACGATCACGGGAACGAATCTGGCTGCCGCGACGGCCGTCTATTTCGGCGGCGTGACGGGCACGATCATCAGCGATACGGGCACGCAGATCGTGGCCGTCAGCCCGGCCGGCCCGGCCGGCACGGTCGACGTGACGGTGGCGACCCGCTTCGGGGCGGCCCCGGCCTCGCCGGCAGACCAGTTCACCTATTTTGTGCCGGCCCCGATCGTTGCCAGCATCAGCCCAGCTTCAACCCCGACTTTGGACCCCGTCAGCGTAACGATTACGGGCTCGAATCTTTCGGGTATCACGGAGGTGGATTTCGGCGACAACCCGGCGGACCTTAGCACACTTGTCTACAACGCGGACGGAACAGTTACGGTCACCAGCCCGGACAGCGACTTGGATGGAACGGACGATAGCCCGAATGGCACGGTGGACGTGACGGTCGTGACCGCCGGCGGCACGTCGGCCATCGTGCCGCTCGACCAGTTCACGTACGGCGACCAACCGACGGTTTATCTTCTAGGTCTCAGCGCCGGGCCCGCCAACACCCCCGGCGTCGAGGAAGAGATCTTCGGCGCCAATCTGGGCGGCGCTACGGCGGTGATGTTCGGGACTATCGCGGGCACGATTGTCCCTGATTCCAACACGGACTCGCAAATCACGGCCTATGTCCCTCAGGAACCCGCCGGCACGGTGGACGTGACGGTCGTGAGGCCCAACAGCACTTCGGACACCAGCCCCGCCGACCAATACACATTTACGACGGGGCCGGTAGTCACGTCGGTTCAATTGTCTTCGGAGCCGAGCGCCGCCGCGGCGGGCCCGACGACGGGCGGCACTGCGCTGACGATTTCCGGCTATGACCTTTCGGACGTCACGGCGGTACACTTCGGCGGCACCGCGGCCCCCGTGTTTGCCTACGACAACGCAACCGGAACGATCGCCGTGCAAAGCCCTGCTGCCACAGCGGGCACGGTGGGGATCACCGTGACCACGCCGGAAGGAACGTCGCCGTCCGGCGTGTACGACGGCAATTCCTTCACCTACGTGGCGGCCCCCACCGTCTCCAGCATCAGTCCCGCGTCGGGCCCCGTGACGGGCGGCCAGACAGTGACGATCATCGGCACGTTCGCGCAAGTTTCCGCGGTCGACTTCGGCACCAACAACCCGGGCACGAACCTCGACGTGGAAAATGGCTACCTGCGGGTCACCAGTCCGCCCGGAACTTCCGGGAGCACCGTGGACGTGACAGTTTCGGACCCGTTTGGAACTTCAAGCACCTCTGCGGCCGACCAATACGCCTACCTGCCGCCCCCGCTCGTCACGGGCTTGAGCCGGACTTCCGGCGCGGTCGAAGGGGGCACGCCCCTGACGATTTCGGGCACGGACCTGGCCAACGCCACGGCAGTGGACTTCGGCGTCGTGCCGGCGTGCAGCTTTTCCGTCAACGCGGACGGAACGATCACGGCCACGAGCCCCGCCAGCTACGCCGGCCAAGCCGCCACGGTGGACGTGACGGTAACGACCCCCAGCGGCACGTCGGCCATTTCCCGGCCGGCCGATCAGTTCACGTACACGTTTGCCCCCGTTATTGCCGCGTTGAACCTGAGCACCGGCTTCGTGGCGGGCGGGACCAGCGTGACGATTAGCGGCGACAACTTCAGCGGCGTAACGGCCGTTACGTTCGGCAGCACTCCGGCCGACCTTTCGACCCTCACCTACAACGCCAACGGATCGATCACGGTCGCTAGCCCTCCAGGGGCGGCGGGCACGCTGGACGTGACCGTGACGACGCCGAACGGAACGTCGGACATCTCGCCCGCCGGCGCCTTCACTTACGTCAACCCGCCGGTCGTCACGGGCTTGAGCCTCAACGCCGGCCCGCTGGCCAGCGGGCCCGAGGTGGTCATCACCGGCACGGACCTGGACGGCACCACGGCAGTGTATTTCGGCGATTTGGCCTGTATGAACTTCACGGTCCTTCCGCAGACGGCTGCGCCACCGTCGAACCAATGGCAAATCGCCGCCTTTCCTCCGCCGGCAGCGGCGGGCACGGTGGACGTGACGGTGACCACGGCAGGCGGCACGTCGGTCACGTCGTCGCAGGACCAATACACGTACTTGAACGCGCCCGTCGTCTCGGACCTTTATCCGTATTCGGGGCCCTTGACGGGAGGCACCGTGGCGACGATCGCGGGCACGGACCTGTGTTCCGTAACGGAAGTCGATTTCGGCAACCTTCCCGCTACCGGGTTGACGATCAATTCGGCCAATCAGATCACGGCCACCAGCCCGGCGGGGGCCGCCGGCGCGGTGGACGTTACCTTGGTGTCGCCGGGCGCGGTGGGCGGGAGGATGGTTGCCGGCCAATTCACCTACACCGCGGTCCCCGTCGTCTCCGCGGTAGCGCCGAATAGCGGAGCGTATCAAGGGGGCACGGCGGTGATGATCACGGGCCTGGGTCTGGACAATGCCACCGCGGTCGATTTCGGCGGCGTGGCAGCAGCCGGCTTTACGATCAACCCGGACGGATCGATCACGGCCGTCAGTCCGGCGGGCGCGTTCGGCGCCAATGTGGACGTGACCGTGACCACGCCGCAGGGCGTCTCGAGTACTTCGGCCAGTGACATATTCGCGTATGCCCTCGTTGCGCCCGGCATCGACCTGCTTACACCGTCGAGCGGCCCGGTGACGGGCGCGACCGCCGTGACGATTACGGGCGGGAATCTGCTGGGCGCTACGGCGGTGGACTTCGGCAGCACCCCCGCGGCCAGTTTTACGATTGACTCGTCCACGCAGATCGTGGCCGTCAGTCCGGCGAATATCGCCGGCACGGTGACGGTGACTGTCGTTACGCCGGGCGAACAATCGCAGGCTTCGTCCCAGGACCAGTTCACTTACACCGCGGTGTCCGCGATTAGCGGCCTGAGTCCGTCGGCCGGCCCAATGGCGGGCGGGACCTTGGTGACGATTTCGGGAACGAACCTGGCCGCCGCTACGGCCGTCGATTTCGGCGGCGTTGCGGGCACGATCGTCAACGATAGTGGGACACAGATCGAAGCCGTCAGCCCGGCCCGCGCCGCGGGCACGGTCGACGTGACGGTGGCGACTCCCTCCGGGCCGTCCCCCATGGCGCCGACAGACGAGTTCACCTATTACGCGGCCCCGCCCGTCGTTTCCGGCGTCAGCTCAGTATTTGATGACGCGACGAGTATCACCTGGGTGACGATTACGGGTTCGAATCTGTTGGGCGTTACGGCGGTGGATTTCGGCGCCGGCAACCCGGCGAACCTTGCCACGCTGACCTACAATACGGACGGATCGATCACGGTCGCCGCCGCGCCCGGTCCCGTCGTTGGAGGCGACCGAGGGCCGCGTTACACGGTGGACGTGACGGTGGCGACGGCCGGCGGCACGTCGGCCATTGTCCCGCTCGATGAGTACACCTACAGTAACGACCCGGCGATTTATCTTCTTAACCTCAAGGCCGGGCCCGCCAACACCTCCGGCGTCGAGGAAGAAATCTTCGGCGCGAATCTGTGGAATGTTTCGGAGGTGGATTTTGGGGGTATCGCGGCCACGATTGTCAATGGTTCGGTTACGGACAGTCAAATGGAGGTAATCGTCCCCACGTTACCCGCCGGCACGGTGTACGTGACGTTTGTGGCGACGTACGGCGGCTGGACGACGCCCCTTACTTCGGCCAACCAATACACGTTTACCAACGGGCCCGTGGTCACCGGCGGTTCACTTGTACTCGGACCCGAACGCCCCCGTGGCCGGCCCGGCGACGGGCGGCACCACGGTGATTGTGTCCGGTTATCATCTCTCGGACACCACGATGGTACACTTCGGCGACGGCACCGACGCGCCCGCTTTTTTCGACAACGCCGACGGAACGGTTGCGGTCCTCAGCCCGGTGGGCTTGGGCACGGAGGGGATCTACGTCGACACGCCGCAAGGGACATTGCAGACCGGCGCCTACAACGGCAATTCGTTCACCTTCGTGCCGGTCCCGGCGGTTACGGCCATCGGTCCCGCGTTCGGCGCCCTGGCGGGCGGCCAGACGGTTACGATTGCCGGCACGTTTTCGCAAGTTTCCCAGGTGGATTTCGGTGCGAACAACCCGGGCACGAACCTCGACGTGGAAAATGGCTACCTGCGGGTCACCAGTCCGTCGGGAGTTTCCCTGGGTACGGTGGACGTGACGGCGGCGAACCCGTATGGAACTTCAGCGACCTCTGCGGCCGACCAATACACGTACGTGTCGCCCCCGGTCATCACGGGTTTGAGCCGGACTTCCGGCGCGCTCGAGGGGGGCAGCGTTGTGACGATCACGGGCACGGGCCTGGCCGACGTTTCCGCCGTCGACTTCGGCGGCGTCCCCGCGGCCAGTTTCACGGTCAACCCGGACGGAACGATCACGGCCACCAGCCCCGCTTCCCAAGCTCCCATGGACCCGGACGTGACCGTGACCACCCCCGACGGCACGTCGGCCACTTCATCGGCCGACGAGTTCACGTACACGCATGCCCCCTTTATCGCCGCACTGGACCAGACGACCGGCCTGGTGGCGGGTGGGACCACGGCTACCATCAGCGGCGACGACTTGGACGGCGCAACGGCAGTCAATTTCGGCAACGCGCCGGCGGCCAGTTTTACCTACAACAGCTCCGACGGAACAATTACGGCCGTCAGCCCACCGGGCACGGCGGGCACGGTGGACGTCAGCGTGACGACGCCCATCGGCACGACCGACATCTCGCCCGCCGACCAGTTTACTTACGTGGTGGCGCCCGTCGTTTACAGCGTCAGCCCTGCATCGGGGAGCGCTGATGTCGGCACGCAAGTGGTGATCACGGGGGCCGGCCTGGCGGACGCGACGGCAGTCGATTTCGGCGCCAACCCAGGCGAGATCATCAGCCGTTCGGACGGTGAGATCCTGGTCAACAGTCCCACCGGAGTGTCTGCGGGAATGGTGGACGTGACGGTCGTGACGCCGCCGGCCACTTCGGCCATCTCAACGGCCGATCAGTTCACTTATGTGGCGCCACCCAGCATCACTTCCCTGGACACGACCTCGGGCCCGGTAATCGGCCTCACGCCGGTGACGATCAGCGGCGCAGGCCTGGCGAATGCCACGGCCGTGGCGTTCGGCTGCAACCCCGCTATGATCACGAGCGATGTGGACGGGCAAATTGTCGTCGTCAGTCCGGAGGCGACGGGCGACAGCCCTGGCCCGGTGGACGTGACCGTGACGACCGCCTATGGCATGGCGACCAGCCCCAGCCAGTTCACCTACGTGCTGCCTCCGGACGTCACCGCGATTTCTCAAGCTCTCGGCCCGGCGGGGGGCGGGATCTCAGTGACCATTTCGGGCGACAATCTGTCGGCGGCCACGGCGGTCGATTTCGGCGGCGTGGCAGCAGCCGGCTATACGGTCAACCCGGACGGAACGATCACGGCCACGAGCCCCGCGGGCGCAGTCTCCACGGTGGATGTGACGGTGACAACGCCCGGCGGCGTCACGGCCGCCACGCCGGCCGACCAGTTCACCTACCTGGCCGTGCCCATCGTATCGAGCGTCAGTCCCGCGGCGGGAGCACTGTCGGGCGGCACCTCGGTGACGATCACCGGCACGGCCCTGGCCAACGCCACGGCAGTGGACTTCGGCTGCGTCGCGGCGACCAGCTATACGGTCAACCCGGACGGAACGATCACGGCCACGAGCCCGGCGGGCACCGTCTCCACGGTGGAAGTGACGGTGACGACGCCCGGCGGCACGTCGGCGGCCTCGCCGGTCGACCAGTTCAGCTACGTTCAGGCGCCGATCGTATCGGGCCTCGATTCCTCATTGGAGAATGCCTTGGGCGGCTATATCGTGGCGATCGCCGGCACGAACCTTGACGGGGCTACGGAGGTGGATTTTGGATCCAACGCGGGCACGATTCTGTACGAATCGGACAGTCTGATTCAGGCCGTCAGCCCCGCGGCGCTCCCGGTTCGGTCGACGTTACGGTGGTTGCGCCGGGCGGCACGTCGGCGACCTCGCCGGCCGACCAGTTGACCTACGTCGCGGAGCCGATGACCACGGCCGACAGTTATACGGTCACCGCGGACTCGTCGCTGGCGGTGGCCGCCGTCTCCGGCGTGCTGGCCAACGATACGGACCCACAGGGCCTTCCGCTGACCGCGACGCTCTTGGCCGACCCCTTGTACGGTGCCCTGTCGCTCAATAGCGATGGTTCGTTCACCTACACGCCCAACAGCGGATATGCAGGCGCGGACGACTTTGTCTACCAGGCCGGCAACGGGTACTTCACTTCCGAGCCAACGCTGGTTTCGGTTACCGTCAGCCCGGCTACGCTGACTTGGGACGGCGTCCCCACCGGCGATTGGACCGATTCCCAATGGACAGGCTCGCCCCCTTCGTATCCCGATAGCGGGGTCAACGCAGCGGTCGATACGTCCTCGGTGGTCCAAGTGACTTCGGCCCAGGCGGCCAACGCCTTGGCCATCAGCGGCGGCGGACAGGTGGCCGTTGCGGCAGACGCCAGCCTCACAGTAACGACCGATACCAGCGTGACGTGCGGCGCCACGCTCAACGTGGATCTCATGGGCGCCTTTTCAACCGGTGGGACCCTGACCGTCGATACGGGCGGAAGTCTGAGCGGCAGGCCCATCACGGCCGCCGCCTACCAGCTCAACGACGGCACGGTCAGCGCGGATCTCTCCGGCCCGGGCGGCGTGACTAAGGACACCAGCGGCACCGTGATTGACTCCGGTATCAATTCCTACGCTGGTCCCACGGTGATCAACAACGGGACGTTCATCGCCGCGAGCGCCTTGCCCAGTGGCACGAGCCTTATTGTCGGGGCGGGCGGGACCTTTATCTTCGACCCGAGCGCAACTGCGGGGGGGTTGGCCGTGGGATCGACCGCATCCACCGTTGGCGCCGCCGCGGCGCCGGCAACTTCCGCACCGCTGGTTGCGGCCAGCGCGGTGGCAAGTGCGTCAGTTACCGCGTCCGCGCTTTCGACTCCATCTCCCGCGATAGCGGCGACATCGGGCAGTATACCGACTCGCAGCGCAGGCGAGGACAACTTGGCGGGACGGCCGGTGGCCGTTGCGACGGCAGCCGCAGCATTCGCCTCCGTCGTCCAGGATGCCCCTGCAGCGGCACCGCTGGTAACCGTGTCGAGTATCGCGCGGGATGCGGTATTCACGTCGCATCGATCGGCCTTCGATCCGACCGTCGCGCCGGCCGATAACGCGCAATCCGCGGCGGCGTGGGCATGGTTCACGGCAATGGAAAGTTCTTGGAATTCCACGGATCAAAACAAGGCGGCCGACTCCGCAGTCGGAGCCTTGGACAAGGTTTTTGCCCGCTTCGGAGTTTGATTGAATTGTGACAAGCGACGACTAAAAGGCTATGCGGCTGCCGAGGCAGGTTTTCCCGACCTTGGATCGGGTACCCGCTTGCGGGTGGCGGCAGCCGATCTTTTTCTTGTTCGGCTGCCTGACGGTCTCAAGAAGTCATACGTCTTCTCGGACTCCCAAAATACCACCGGTTCTCGCAACCTCGGCTGGCCGACTTGCCTGCGGCGGTCACCCCCACCTCCGCGTCCAAAAGCCATAAGAGAGGCATGCCGATCTGGCCCATGTCAAGAAAAAACGAATGTTTTCTGACCGAACCCATCCTCTGGTGCTTGCGCACGTCGGTTTGACACCCCGGGAGGTCTTTGACCGCGCCCACGCAATAGCCGCAAGTCAAGCTCAATCAAAGGCGCATATCGGCGTTGTCGTGGACTTCGCGTTTGCGTCTGGCAACGCCGACAGTTACGGCGTAATCAGTGCGCAAACTTACGAGCAAGACCGCGCTTGTCGCTTGGAATTATTTCTGAACTTAGCCATTTGGGTGGTGAAGTGCCGGTGCAATAGTTTGTTGCAAAGTTTGAATACAGGCCGGGCAGGGTTGTTCCGGCCGCGGCTGCGCAACCCCCAAAACCAGCCTGGAGCAGGCCGTAAATTCCCCGTCCGATCCGCGCGTGTTGCAAAAAATGATCCAGGTCATTCAAAGCCCACCACCCCTACCTGACCGTTTTTTGAAACTGATCGCGGGCGCACCCCCCGTAATTCAAAGAAAATCCGTTAGAAGGGTGCCAACAAAACGGTGGCGGACCCACCAGGGCGAACGGCAAACGGAGTCTGCCAGCTACTTTTTCGGCCTGAGCCCGGCGATGCACTGGTCCTCGCGGACCACTTTCCGCGGCCCGCCGTCCAGGCCGGTGGACCAGTCGTGCGGGGGCACGATCCGCTCGAGCGAATCGACGATGCCCAGCGAACTGGCCCGATCGTAAATCAGTTGCCAGCCGCATTCCAAGTCGGGATTGACTTCGCACTTGCCTTCCTGCGATCCGCCGCAGGGCCCGTTGAAAAGGTGCTTGGCGCAACGGGTGATGGGACAGATCCCGGCAAACTCGCCCAGCCGGCAGTTGCCGCAACCGGCACACTTCTCGGTCCACACGCCCTGCGACTCCAAGATGCCGATGAACTGGGTGTTCAGTCCCGGATAAACGGGCGTCTTGGGGAAACGCTCCGCCAGGGCCTGCACGCCCGCCCCGCAGCCCAAGGAGCAGACGGCGTCGTATTCGGGCACGCGGGCTGCCAGGATGTCGATGAAGGCGTCCTCGCATTGGCGTTCGATGACGCACTCGTCGACCCGCACCTTGCCGCGATCGGCAAGCTTCAACGACATCCGCAGGGCCGAGGCCAGGATGCCCACCTCGCGCTCGCCGCCGGCCAGGCAGACGGTCACGCAAGTGCCGCATCCGACCAAGAGCACGCGGTCGTGCTTCTGGATCAAATCGCGGATTTCGGGAATTTTCTTGCGATCGGCAACTATCATGAATCTTCTCCTTCACGCGGTGCAGGCGACCTGTTTGGGTGTACGATCTCTCTACGATCGGCAACTATCATGACTCTTCTCTCCTGCCAGTGCCATTTCGGCCTGCTGGCTCATGGTTTCCAGGGCATGTTCCATCTGATGGGGATCGGGTCGCAACGGGCTGGGCCCCAACTGCTTCAGCCGTTGGACCATGATCGTGACGATTTCCGCGAACCGCCCGCCCTCGGCGGACGAGAGGTTGAACATTTCCAGCCGCTCGGGCTCCAGGCCGATCTCGCGGAGCAACTGCCTGGCGCGGACGACGCGCTGCCGTGCACGGAGATTGCCCTCCAGGAAATGGCATCCGCCTTCCAGGCAGCCGGCCACGATGACGCCGTCCACGCCGCGTTCGAAGGCGGCCAGAAGGTAGTTCACCTCGATCTTGCCCGTACACGGCAGCCGCAGCACGCGGACGTTCTGCGGGTATTGCAGCCGCATGGAGCCGGCCAGGTCCGCCGCCGCGTAGGCGCAGTAGTGGCAGCAAAATGCAAGGATCAGCGGTTCGCGGTCCATAGTTCAATTCTACTCCATCGCGGCGGGGCCACGCCGACCTCTTCGGGATAAATGGGCTGGCGCCGCGGTTTCTCGACCTCGACCTCCAGCAGGCTGTTCACCTCCGCCAGGATCTGGGAATCCATGAAGTGCCGCAGCGTAATGGCCTTGGCCGGACACTCCGCCGAGCAGCTCCCGCAGCCCATGCACACGGCCCCTTGGACCTCGGCCTTGTTGTTCGTTCCCACTTGCGGGGCCATGTAGGGGCAGACGTGAACGCACGTCATGCAGGAGATGCACTGGTCCGGATCGACCCAGGCGATCTGGCCTCCGACCGACATCTTCTTCCGCGAGAGGATCGACGCCGCCCGGCCCGCCACCGCGGTGGCCTGGGAGATCGTCTCGCTGATGAACTTCGGCGCGTGGGCCGCCCCGCAGAGGAACAACCCCTCGCTGGCGAAATCGACCGGGCGAAGCTTCATGTGCGCTTCGAGGAAGAACCCGTCGGCATTCAGCGGCACCCGCAACAGCTCAGACAGCTCGCCGCGATCGGCCCGCGGCACCGCCGGCGCGGCCAGGACGACCAGGTCCGGCTCGAGGACCAGGTCGCGGCCCAGCGAAGGCTCCCGCGCCGTGAGACGCAGTTTCGTATCACGACTGTAGGGAACGCCCTCCGTGGCGTTCCATGACGGCTCACCATCCGGAACGCCACGACCCGCAAGCGGGTGCCCCGCGTTCCCTACAGCATTTAGCAACTGCGGCGGCTGCTCCGGTTCATATCGGATGAAGAGCACGCCCTTCTCCCGCGCCTCGCGGTAGGCCGCCTCGCGGAACCCGTAGGTCCGCATGTCGCGGTAGAAGACGACGATTCGGGCGTCCGGCCAGCGGCGTTTCAGCTCCAGGGCATTCTTCACCGCCGTCGTGCAGCAGACGCGGCTGCAATACGGCCGCTGGTCGTCGCGCTGCTCGACGCATTGGATCATCGCCACGGTGGCCTGCTTGGGCAGCGCGATTTGGTCTTAGTCCCAGCCGATCGGACAGCTCCAACTGCGTCAACACCCGCTCGTTCTTGCCATAACTGAACGTGCCCGGCTTCTGCTCCGTGGCGCCGGTCGCCACGACGACCACGCCGTGATGGATCTCTATTGTATCCGGCGCATCTGTTCGCCGTTGGCGGACGGCACACGACCCGCAAGCGGGTGCCCCGTGCCTGCTACATTGGCGATCTGGGAGGAGAATTCGCCCACGTGCCCGCCGACCTTCGCCACGCGCGATTGCAGGTGGACGGTGATCCGCGGATGGGTCTTCGTCCGCTCGATGGTCTCGGCCAGCAGCGCCTGGACGTCGCGGCCGTCCAACGTGCGGTGGATCTGGCAGATCGTGCCGCCCAGGCGATCGCTCTTCTCGACCAGGTGGACGGGGAAGCCTTGGTCGGCCAGGGCCAGGGCCGCCGTCATGCCGGCAATGCCGCCGCCGACCACCAGGGCCGCGTTGTTCACCGGGGCGGTCGCTTCCTGCAAGGGTACGAGGGCGGCCGCCCTGGCCGCTGCCATGCGGACCAGGTCGATCGCCTTCTCGGTAGCGGCGCCCGGGTTGCCCGAGTGGACCCAGGAGCATTGATCGCGAATGTTGGCCATTTCCAGCAGGTAGGGATTAAGCCCCGCATCGCGGAGCGTGTCGCGGAAGATCGGCTCGTGCGTCCGCGGCGTACAGGAGGCGACCACGACCCGGTTCAAGCGATGCTCGGCGATCTTAAGCTTCATCTGGTCCTGGTTGTCGTCGGCACAGGTGTAGATGTTCGTCTCCGCGAGGATCACGCCGGGCAAGTGCCGCGTCTGTTGGACGACCCGCTCCACGTCGACTACGGACGCGATGTTGCTGCCGCAATGGCAGACGAACACGCCGATCCGCGGCGGTTCGTCGCACACGTCGCGCTCGGGCGGATAGGCTTTGGTCCGCACGCGACTGCCGCGGGCCTTGGCCAGAAGGGTCATCGCCCGGGCCGCGCAGGCGCTGGCTTGCATTACCGTGTCGGGAATGTCCTTGGGCTCCTGGAACGCGCCCCCCACGAACACGCCGGGCCGGGAGGTGTCCAGCGGCCGGAACTCGTCCGTGGCGGCGAAACCCCAGCGGTTGAGCACCACTCCCAATCGCTGGGCCTGCTCCTGCAAGCTGGCGCTGGGTTCTAGACCGAGCGAGAGCACGACCATGTCGAACTCTTCCTCGGCCTGCTTCAAATCCTGTAGGGAACGGACTCCGTGCCGTTCCACTTCGTCCGGAACGGCACGGAGTCCGTTCCCTACAATCCCTTCGCTGCCGGCATAGATCAGCCGCAGGTTGCGCGTGCCGGGCATCTCGTAGACGCGGGAAATGAAGGAGCGGATGTAGCGCACACCCAACTGCTTCTTCGCCCGATCGCAGTAGCGGTCGAAATCCTTGCCGAACGCGCGGAGGTCGAGGAAGAAGATGGTGACGTCGAGTTCCGGCTCGTGCTCCTTGGCCAGAATGGCTTCCTTCGTGGCGGCCATGCAGCAGATCGACGAGCAGTAGGCGTTGTCGCAGGCGTTGTCGCGCGAGCCTACGCACTGGATGAAGGCCAGCCGCCGCGGCGTCTTTCCGTCGGCGGGCCGGCGGATGTGGCCGTGCGTGGGGCCGGCGGCCGAGAGCATCCGTTCGAACTGCACGCTGGAAAGCACGTTGGGGGCCAGCCCGTAGCCGAACTCGCCCCGCCGCGCGGCATCGAAGGCCTCAAAGCCGGGAGTGAGGACCACGGCCCCGACTTCCAATTCGAGCTTCTCGACCGGCTGATCGTAGTCGATCGCGCCCGCCTGGCAGACCTTCGCGCACAGGCCGCACTCGCCGGTCGTGAAATGGACGCAGTTCTCGCGGTCGATGACCGGCACCCGCGGCGAGGCCTGCGGATGGGCCAGGTCGATCGAAGGCCGGCCCTCCAGGTATTGGGCATAGCCGGTTTGATGCAGCTTGGGCCGCCGGGCACTGATCGTCGCCAGATCGACGGCCCCGGTAGGACAGACGAAGACGCAGGCCCCGCAGGCCTGGCATTGATCGCTGGGCTCTTGGAAGGCGGTATGGACGCGGCGCTTGCCGCCCCGGCCGAACATGCTGATCGCGCCCCGGGCCATCAGGTCGTTGCACGTCCGTACGCACAGCCCGCAGAGGATGCACTTGCCTTCGGCGGCCTTCTCCAGCGGCGTCTGCTGTACGCCGAGTTCCGCGGCCAACTGGGCCAGTTCCTGCGATTGCGGCGCCTCGGCCAGAAGCAGCTCGAGCACGGTGCGACGCGACTCCTGCACGGCTTCCGTGTCGGTGCGGACAACCAAATCCTCTTCGACGGGATAGCTGCACGAGGCGACCTGCCGCGGACCCCTGGGGGTATCGATTTCGACGAGGCAGACGCGGCACGCGCCGTAGGGCGACATTCCGCGGTAGTGGCAGAGCGTGGGGACCGAGATGCCCATCTGACGCGCCGCGTCGAGGATCGTCGCCGTCGCCGAGACGGTCGTCGCGCGGCCGTCGACCGTGATCCGCACCCGGTCTGAGGTAGTGGTTTCTGTCATTGGTTTATTCCGTTACAATTGCTTCGCCGGGGCAAACGCTACGGCAGGCGCCGCAACGGGTACACTTCCCGTCGTCGATGCGGTGGGCCGACTTCCGCTGGCCGTCGATGGCATTGGCCCCGCAAACCTCCTTGCACTGCCCGCAGCCGGTACACACGTCCGGGTCGATCCGCAGGCGGATCAGGTTGCGACACACGCCCGCCGGACATTTCTTGTTGTTGATGTGCGACTCGAACTCGGCGCGGAAGTACTGCAACGCCGTGAGCACCGGGTTCGGCGCCGTGCCGCCCAGCCCGCAGAGCGAGGCCGCCTTGACCGTGCGGGCCAAGCGCTCGAGCAGCGGGAGGTCCTCGGGTACGCCGCGGCCCTCGCAGATCCGCGTGAGGATGTGGAGCATCTGCTTCGTCCCTTCGCGGCAGGGCGAGCACTTGCCGCACGACTCGTCGGCGGTGAAGGCCAGGAAGAAGCGGGCCAGGTCGACCATGCAGGTCCCCTCATCGATCACGATCATGCCGCCGGAGCCCATCATCGAGCCCGCCGCCGCGAGTTTTTCGTAGTCGATGGGCAGATCCAGCAGCGAGGCGGGGATGCAACCGCCGGAGGGCCCGCCCGTCTGGACGGCCTTGATCGGCCGCTTGCTCCGCATTCCGCCGCCGATCTCGAAGATCATCTCGCGGAGCGTCATGCCCAACGGAATCTCGACGAGGCCGGTGTTTTTCACGGCGCCCACGAGGGCGAAGACCGTGGTGCCGCGGTTTCGCTCGGTCCCTTTTGAGGCGTACCACGCCGCGCCCCGGCTGAGGATCGGTCCCAGGCTGGCCCAGGTCTTGACGTTGTTGATCACCGTGGGCTTGCCCCACAGGCCCTTGACGGCCGGGAACGGGGGTCGCGGGCGGGGCTCGCCCGCATAACCTTCGATCGAGGCGATCAGCGATGTTTCCTCGCCGCAGACGAACGCGCCAGCCCCGCGGCGGACCTTGATTCGCAACGAATGGCCGCTGCCGAAGATGTCATCGCCCAACAGCCCACTCTGCTCGGCCTGCCGGATGGCGCCGGTGATGGTCGAAACCGCTAACGGATACTCACTGCGGACATAGATATATCCTTCGTGGGCGCCGATGGCCACCGAGCCGATGAGCATGCCCTCGATCACCGCATGCGGATCGCCTTCGAGCACGCTGCGGTCCATGAACGCGCCGGGATCGCCTTCGTCGGCGTTGCAGATGACATACTTGACGTCAGACTCGACCTGCCGGGCGGTCTGCCATTTTCGGCCGGTGGGGAAGCCGGCGCCGCCGCGGCCGCGGAGCCCGGACTTCAACACTTCGTCGATCACTGTCTCAGGGCCCATAGCCGTCAGGGCCCTTAGGGCCCCGCGGTAAGCGCCGCGGGCAATTGCCTCTTCCAACGAGAGGGGATCGATCGAGCCGCAATTCCGCAGGATGACCCGGCTCTGCCGGCGGTAGAAGTCCACGGCCGACCACTCGGGGATGTTCTTGTAGTTCCCCTCTCCCGCAACCATGAGTACATGGTGCCCGGGGAGAGGGGAGTAAGAATGGCGTTCGCCGGTGGCGACGTGCTCCTCACCGTCCAGGCGGCAGAGGGCCGATTTAGGTTTCACATCGCGCCCGGCTGCATAGCTTTCCAGCAACTCGGTCGTCTTCTTCGCCGTCATGTTGCCGTAGCTGATCCGCGGCCCGCCGGGAAGGACCAGGTCCAAGAGAGGCTCCCGCTGGCAGAAGCCAATGCAGCCGGTGCGGGCCACGACAGCATCGAGCCCGAGCCGCTTGACCGCTTCGACGGCCGCGGCTTCGACCTCGCGAGCCCCGGCGGCGATGCCGCAGGTTGCCGAACCGACGAGGATCTTCAGCCGCCCGGGGTAGAGGCTCGACGTGCCCTTGGCGCCAAGTTGGTCGAGGTCGTCTTGCGTGCGAATCGGACCGCTCATGCGAACTGCTCCAGGATATTCACGACCTTGTCGAGTTTCACTTTACCGAACGTGACCCCGTCGATGCGCATGGCGGGGGCCAACGCGCAACAGCCGATGCAGCGCACGGTGCGGAGGGTGAACTGTCCGCGAGAATCGGTTTCCCCGGCGGCGATACCGATCTCCTGTTCGAGGCGTTCCAAGAGAAGCCCCGAGCCGCGCACGAAGCACGCGGTGCCCAAGCAGATCTCGATCGTGTGCCGCCCCACCGGCGTCAGGCTGAAGGCATTGTAGAAGCTGGCGACGCGGAGGATCTCGGCCAGCGAAATCTTCAGCCGCACGGCCAAATATTCCAGCACCGGACGGGGCAGATAACGCCGATCGTCCGTCACGTCCTGCAGGACCGGGATCAGCGGAGCCCGATCATCGCGGTAGCGGGCCAGGATCGCATCGACCCAGGCCGCATCTTGGGCCGTAAGATGTTCACCGGGCTGCAATGCGGGCGTCGGCTGGGGAACGTAGCGCACCGGGCACTGGGACCAGCAATCGCCGCAGCCCGTGCATTTTTCGGCGATGACGCCGCGGGGACGGCGCTGGACCCCGACTTTGAAGGCCCCGGCCTCGCCTTCCAGCGATTGGACGTCGGCCATCGTAAGCACTTCGATGTTATAGTCGCGCATGCACTGCACCAGCTTCGGCGAAATGATGCACGTGGCGCAGTCGCCCGTCGGAAAGGTTTTGTCCAAGCGGGCCATCGTACCGCCGATCGTCGGGCTCTCTTCGACCAGGTAGACGGCGAACCCGGCCGCCGACAGGTCCAAAGCGGCCTGGATTCCAGCCACCCCGCCGCCGCAGACCAGCACCGAGCCATTGGGCGTTTGGCCATTGCCATTGGCGTTCGTTGCACTGTTGCCGCTGGAGGCGATGATCGTATTGGCGTTCATGAGGCGCCTCCAACCATTGGGAGAGGGTCGGGGTTAGCACGGCCCGTCATAGGTCCCATGGGACTTATAGGACTCATAGGACTTTTGGAGGAGATGTCCGCCACCAGTGCATCTGCACTTACACTGAGCGCCTCCAGTCCCAGTTCCTTGGCCGGAATTCCCAAGGCAAGGCCCAAGAGCTGCGTGACGTACAGGACCGGCGTCTCGGGAATGTCGCCGCCGGCCTTGACTGCATCGGACTGCCGCAGATCCAGGTTGAGCTGACACAAGGGGCAGGCCACCGCGATGCACCGCGCCGGCCTGCCGGGCCATCGTCAGGAGCTTGCGGCCCAGACGCCCCACGACCTTGCTCTGCGTGATCGACAGGCTCGCCCCGCAACACTCCGTTTTATACGGCCAAACGACCGGCTCCGCCCCAATCGCGGTCACCAGGTCGTCCATACAGGTCGGATTTTCCGGGTTGTCGAAGGCCACGACCTCCGGCGGCCGCGTGAGCAGGCAGCCGTAGTAACATGCCACGCGAAGGCCGGCCAGCCGTTGCTGGACCTTCTGCCGAATGCCATCCAGGCCGAATTGGTTCACGAGGACGTCGAGCACGTGATGGACCTCGACCTCTCCGGCGTAGGGCTTGCCGGTGACCCGCTCGGCCCGTTGGCGCTGGTCTGTCTCGTTGCGGACCTGGTGATTGGCGGTCCGCAGCCGGGCGTAGCACGAGGCGCACGCGGTGAGCACGGGGAGGCCCATCGCCCGGGCCTTCTGCAAATTCAGCACGGGCAGCGCCACCGCCAGACTGGCGTTAGTGCTGTGGGCCGGCGTGGAGCCGCAGCACACCCAGTTGGGAATTTCTTCCAACTCGATGTCCAATTGGCGGCAGACGGCGCGCGTCGACTTGTCGAAATCCCAGGCCGTCGACTCGAGACTACAGCCCGGAAAGTAAGCGTATTTCACCCTTGATCCTCCTCTTCAGCCCGGCGGAAGACCTGCCGCAGCTCCGAGAGATTTCCGCTCCGTTTGGGCAGGAAGGAGAGTTTTCCTTTGGCCAGCATCTTGGGCACCTTGTCGAACGTCGGCCATGAAGTCCCCGGTGCGCAGTTTATAGGCCGCCATCATGCCGGCCTCGAACACCCGGCCATGATGGCGAACGCTGCCCAGGAACGAGCGGTTGAACTGCTTGCCGTGAGTGTCGGGGATGTCGGCCTTCCGCTCGATGGCGAGGATCCGCAGGGCGTCCATCACCGCGGCGATGTCGATTTCCATCGGGCAGCGCGTGGTACACGCCTCGCACGACGCGCAGAGCCAGATCGCCTCGGATTCCAGGACCTCGCCCTCCAGACCCAGGTGGGTCAGCCGCATCACCTGGCTGGGCAGGAAGTCCATGTCCGGCCCGATCGGGCAGCCGCTGGTACACTTGTGGCACTGGAAGCAGGCGCTGACGGGTGTTCCGCTGCGACGCTCGACTTCTGCGAGAAAGCCGGTATCGTTCCACTCGATTGGGTTCGTCATCGCTATTCGTCTCGTTGTGTAGATGGCTTAATTCGAGCTCTTGAATCGTCATTCGCAATGCCAATGAGCAGTTTATCGATCTGCCGTGGTGTGAGCTTGATCGAATGGGTTTTGTCGATGTGATCGCGAAGCCAAACACAACGTCTCACAAAGTCTTTGTACTCGCCGTCACATGCATCAACCGTAATTTCGGGGATCTTGCCTAGTCGCGGAGCCACCTTGTTGATGGCCTCGCTCGCGCCACTGTCGTAAATGTAGAAAGCATCCGGCCGATGAAAATGCAAGTACTTCGAGGCTAACGACCGCATTTCAAGTCCTGTAATCTCCTTTAGGAGGTCCGTCAGCTTCTTGTGGGTGAAAATGGTGCTGGGCGCGCCTGGGACGCCTGTTGGCGAAATAGATGCGATCCACATGTCGATGTGCGAGTCCCTGATTGCGGGAACGACCTTTAACTCGTAGAAGTCGTCGCCAATCTCCTCGGCGTTGCGACGGCGCTCGATTGAAGCGGCATACACGCGACCGATGAGCCATAATTTCGCGACGATTTCCTCGGCCAATTTGTGTTCAGGATGATTCTTGCACAGATCGTACAGCACGCAATTGCCAAGATCCCAGACCCATTTTTGCTGGGCAGACTCAACGTCTGTTTTTGTGATCGGCCTCATTTTATTGCTCCAACTGTAAACGCCCCCGCCTGGGCTTGCCCCAGCGGGGGCGGCAAGACTGAGTTATTTTCGCTCGGACGAATCATTCTCCCATTCCTTCCATTTCCGCTTCCACTTCGGCGTCCTTCTTGGGCATGACTTTCCGGTAGACCTGCGCCGGGCTTCGCTGCACGCCATCCACGGTCAGCAGGTCGCGATCGATGCGGATGCCGAACAGCCGCTCGTTCTCTTCCAGGTAGGGCGAAATGAGTTTCCAATCTGCCGGCCTGAGCGGCCGATAGGCCCCGCCGTTAAGCTGCTCGTCGACCAGCGTGCGATGCGGGTCGCGGACGTAGATCGCCCCTCCCGAAGCCAGCGAGAGGAGGTTGCTCCCCGGATAGGGCATGTCCAGAGGCACGACATTGCCGAAATCGTCGAACCGCAGACCATTGACAATGGCAAATCCGCCGCCTTCCAACGGATTGCCCGCCATGAACGACTCGGCCAGGAAATCCAGGGCGGTGCCGTTGATGACCACGCGCGGGCGGCCCACGGCGTTGATCATCGGGCGGCCGGCGGCGTTGCCCAGCACGTAGATCTCGCCTCCCTTGGCGCCGTACAGGAAGGTCTGACCCACGTCGCCGTAGATCACGATCTTGCCGCGCTTGGTGATCTGGCCGATTTGGTCCTGGGCGTTGCCATGCACATAGGCCTCGAGCCCATCCATCCCGGAGCCGAGGTAGTCGCCCGGGTTGTCGTAGCAATCGACACGCAGGCCGTCGGTCGCGGGGCCGAAACCGGCGGCGTGGAACCGCGTCCCGCGACTGTTGTAATGTACGATGTGCCGCCAGCCCGCATGGAAGGCCCGCACCGCCAGGGTCGCATCGCAGTCGTCGCCTTCGGGGGCAAATCCGCGGGCGTCGATCAACAAGGTGCTTTCGCCGGGGCACCCGCTTGCGGGTCGCGGACCGCGCAACCGATCGCGCTTGTCCCAAGTGATGCGGGCGAAGCTGCCGCGCCCAGCCTCATCGCACAGCGGTTGCTCTTGGAAGATCCGCTCCAGGCCGCCACGGACGATAGTCAGCACCGAACTGCGCTTCTTGTCGCCCGTGGGATAACGGCGATCAATGGCCAGCGTGAGCGCTCGAATACCCAGTGTCGGGTTCTTGCTCGCTGTCTGCGTAGCCAACTCGTCGACGAACCAGCGCAATCGATCGTAATCCATCGCGGGCAGCGCATCGCGGAAATGGGCGAATAATTGCTCTGCGTCACCGCCGGCTGCGAGGGCATCGATGGCTTCCCGATCGACCGCCGTGTTGGCCGGCGTCTTGGCCGGCACGGACAAATTGCCGTGCCGCTGTCCAGGGAGCGTTGCCACGGGTCCGCCGAACTTGTTCGTCACCTGCATGGTGTAGTGACCGTTGGACGCCTGCGGGGTGGCATGCCTAAGCGGCGTAGCCGCGCAGGCATGCTGGGGGAGCGCACCCGAACTGTTGCCGTTAGCCTTCACCCCCTGCTCTCCGCTCTCTGCTGGCGTCACGGTCAACAGGAAGGCGCCGCCGTCGGTCGAACTGCCGCCACGGGCATTCCAATACATGTCGGCTACCGGCGTGAACCGGGAATCCTCCCGGGCCAGGCTGGCCAAGGTGGCGTCGATGGCCTGCTTCTCGGAACAGATCAGACCGATGGAAACCTCGCCCTCTTGCAACGCGAAGACCTGCGGACGGAGCATCGCCGTGTCGGTAACGCCCATCAATTGGAACTGCTTCGTCTCGGCAAGGCTGCGGGCGATGATGAAAAACCATGGCCCGTCGGGCGAGGCATGGATGTGCGAGGCCTGGATTTGCCGGTAGATCCGCTGCTTCTCGGAAGGCAGCCGGTCGAAGTCGGTCTCCGTGGTCGGGGCCAGGGCCTCGATGATGTACTCCACTGGATACTGGTAGACCCGGTTCCACAAGTCGAACAGCAGGACCGAGACTTCGGTGTCGGTGAGGAACTGGGGATAGATGCCGCGCCCGGCCAGGTATTCGCAGACGGAGACATAGTTGGCGAAGTCGCCGTTGTGGACCAGGGCCTCGCTGGAGCCGATGAAGGGGTGGGCGCCGCCCGGATGCCAAACCCGCCCCTTGGTCGGATAGCGCTGGTGGGCGATCCAGACGTGGGCCCGGGTATCCTCCATGCGGTAGTATTGGACGGCCGCCTCGGCGAAACCCACGATCTTGACAATCAAGAGGTTCCTGGCGTGCGAGACCACGAAGGCCCGCTTGTCGCCCAGCGACGCATAGTACTGGTTGTTCAGCCGGATCGAGTTCTGAAAGACGAACTCGTCTTCCACGTCGCGCTCGGAAAGCCCGGGACGAGACGCCAGGTCCTTCTCCTCGGCAAACCGTGCCAGAACCGACGGCTTGACGCGGACGAAGTAACGGGCCACGTCCGGCGGGCGGACTTCCAACAACGGCACCTCGCGATAATCGTCCACGGTGGGGATCAATCCGCCTTGGTCGACGTCGAAAGAGGGCTCGATGAACGCCTTCTCGACCTCGGCCCGGGCCGTCGGATCGAGCAGGGCCACCTGCAAAATGTAGTCGTCTTCGAGCACCTTGCGTGAGACGCATAAGTCTTCCGGCACCAGCCCGCAGGCCGCGATTCCGCCCCCTTTGCCGTTACCGCGGTTGCGCATCTGGATCGAGGGCTCGTAGATGTGCCGGCCACCGACGGGGATCGTGCAGGCAAAGCCGGTCACGCCGCAGCCGCCCTCGGCTTCCAACGGCTGGCGCCCGCCGACCATGGGTACATGGTGCCCGCCTTCCGGGAACAGGCCGGCCCGCGCACGGAGGAGGGCGGTAACTCGGTCGATCGCGTTGTTGTTGGTAGTGTGCAGTTGCATCTAAGCAGTCACGTTATTCTCGTAATCCAAATGCATCAACAAATCGGTCCTGCCACGCAGGGCCGCCACCGAGTCCAGGCCCAAACGATGGAGGATATCGATCAACGTCTCGCGCCAGGCGTGGTACAGGTTGACCAGCCGCTGCGTACACCATTGGACAGTGACCATCTCGAGCAGTTCCGAATCGGTCGTCGCGATACCGCGTGCGCATCCCCGGCCGCTCTCGCAGCAGCCGCAGCGAATGCAGCCCACGGCCACCAGTTCCGCCGTGCCGATGACGCATCCGTCCGCGCCCAGGGCGATGGCCTTGGCAACGTCCCAGGGGGTGCGGATTCCGCCGCTGGCGATCACCGTGACCTTGTCCCGAATCCCCTCGGCCTCGAGGAATTGGTGGACCCGGCCGATGGCATACTCGATCGGCATGGCGATGTTCTTCTTGGCGATGTTCGGCGCCGCGCCCGTGCCGCCGTAACTGCCGTCGAGGTGTACGATGTGCGCGCCCGCGTAGTACACGCCCACGGCCACCATGTCAACGTCGCCCGGAGTGGAGACCTTGGCCGAGAGCAGCGCCCGCGGATTGATGTGCGCCATCCAGTCGAGATGTTTCTTGTGGTCTTCCACCGAGTAGACGCTGTGGAAGGGGAAGGGCGAAAAGAGCGACACGCCAACAACCGTTTCCCGCAGGGCCGCCACGCTGGGCGTGTTCTTGTCGCCCAGCAGGTGGCCGCCCAAGCCGGGCTTCGCCCCCTGGGCATACTTGAACTCGATGATCCGCGCCCGTTGCACCGTCTCCTCGCGGACGCCGAAGAGGCCGGTGGCGACCTGCGTGATCACGTAGTCCTGGTAGGGGATGAAGCGGTCGGGATAGCCGCCTTCCCCGGTGCAGGTGAAGGTGTTGAAGGCCTTGGCGACGCGGGCCTTGCCCAGCAGCACGCGGATGTTCGTCGAACCGAACGACATGCCTCCGCCGTACCAGGGAACGTCGATTTCGACCTTCTCGCGTGAATCGTTCCGCCGATTCAACAGGAGCGAAGTGGAGATGTCCTCGCGCCGCAAGGCTGAAAAGGGGACAGAACCAATTTGTGCCGAGCGCCCTCCGGGCCGTTCCGGCAAATTGGTGCTGTCCCCTTTTATGCCGGGGAAGCGGAACCGCAGGCGGTCGAAGCCGCCGCCCGACGCGCCCGCCTCGCTCTCCAGGTGTTTGCCCGGCTGCGAGCCCGTCTCCGCCATTTCCCAGTTGCTCACCAACAGGTCCGGCGTCCAGCGGAAATCGCCCATCGTCTCGAAGACCGGATTCTCCACAAGCGAGAGGGCCTTCTGCGGACACTCTTCGATGCAAGTCGACTCGCCCTCGAGGCAGTCCGGCCCGAAGCAACGGTAGTCGAACGGGCGGATGACCGTGCGATAACCCTTGGGTCGGACGTGGACCCCGCGCTGGCAGACCTCGACACAACGGCCGCACGACACGCAGTTCGCCGCCCGGCGAATGCTGTACTTGCCGATCTCGTTCCGATACCGCGGCGGGGCCAGCCCGGGCTGGCGCGAGACCTCGGCGAAATCCGCGTGTGCGAGGAATTCGTCGCCGCGGGGCGGTTCGCTGCGTCGGGATGATTCGATGGTGCTCACTGTTTTCTCTTTCCAAACAGTTTGCCAAAGGCTTCTCGTTCGAGGTCTTCGAAGAACATCGAGCGGCCCGTTTCACCGCGCAGGCGGCGGACTTCGCGGATGCCCATCGCACCGAGCACCTCGAGCAACTGGGAATGCCACGCGCCCATCAGATTCACGATGCGGTGGACGGCCAAGTCCCGGCCGATTTCCTCCAAGCTGATGGGGCAGGGGTTCTCTTTCTGGCACTCGCCGCACAATCGGCACTCCAGAGCCACGATCAAGGGGATGTCGATGGCCACCAAGTCGGCGCCGCATATAATGGCCTTGGCCAAGTGCTCGGCCAGGGCGATCCCGCCCGAGGCGATCAACGTAATTTCGTCGCGAACGCCGGCTTTGACCAGCGACGTATGAACTTCACGGAGCACGTCGCGGGCATGACGGGGAGCGGGGAGAAATGCCCTGCTCCCTGCTTCCTGCTCCCTGCCGGTCTCTCGCCCATGGGCGTCGAACACCAAATGGACCACTTCGGCCCCTTGCCGTGCCAGTTCCAACACGCGCTGGGCCGCCGCCGCAGTGGCCGGCAAACGAACGGCCACAATCTGGCCGGGATTCCGCGCCTTCAGCGAAGCCTGGACCGCCATTATGTCCGCACGGTCCGGGATCATCACCAGCGGTGCGCCTGTACCGGGGTGAGGGGCGTTTGCCATAGGACCCATAGGACCTGTAGGACTTATTGGTCCCATACTCCCGTGGTCTTCCGCGTCAATTAGCGGAATCACATGCCCTTGAACCGCCTCGCTCCATAGCCGGTCGCCGTCGCCAGCAGGAACCACCGCCATCGTGCCAAGCTCGGCGGCCGCCGCGGCGATCGATTCCAGGACGGCCGCGCGCCGCCAGTGCTGGGGAAGCACGTCGAAAATGATGGGCATTGGCAATTCCAGCAACGGTGGCGCGGCAACCGCCAGTTGCCCGTTGCGGAAGGCCAAGTAGGGCAGCTTCCGGCCGATGTCCACACTGGTGCTGATGTACTCCCGGCCGTGGATGCCGTCACGGGTGGGCCGGACGATTTCCGACATGTCGGTCCACATCGAGTCGAAGCCCGGCCCGCTAAACGGGCCGCCATAGCCGGAGCCCGACACCGGAATCCGCCCCGTCTCGGCCTGGAACCACGTCGAGAGGATGATCTCGGGCGTATAGTATGAGTCGCCCAGCCGCTTGAACTCCGGGTTGACCACGCGCGTGAGGATGTTCTTGGTGCAGTCCTGCACGCAGTTCAGGCAGCCCTTGCACTGGTAGATATAGTCCAAGTAGCCGACCTCGTCGCGGAGCGTATCGGCCTCGTCGCGATAGAAGCCGTAGACACAACCGCGCTTCACGCAGTTGTGGCAGGACGAACAATCTTCGCGCCAATCGACGATGCCCAGTTTGCCCACGGGACGAAATCGCCCGGCGGCGGGCTCGGTATGGATGACGTACTTGGCAGGCACAGCTAGTCCTTCCCCGATCCGGATTTGTCAATGATCTCTTCCACGGCGTCCTGATCGCCGTCGACACGGATCAAAAAGCCGCGAAGCCCGTTGGTCCCGCCGAGTTGTTTGATGGTTTCGACGGCCAGGTCGATTGCCGCACGACGGCGGGCCGCGGCATCCGTTTTCGAGGCGACTTGCCGGAGCACCGCATCAGGGATCTGGGGCCGGCGGCCCGGCAAAGCCCGGGCGCGTTCCAACTTGGCATTGCCCAGTGGCTCGATGCCGGCCAGGATGGCCGCCCTCTCGTGCAGCCCGCGACGGACGACCTCGGTCCACCAGGCGTTGAACTGCTCCAAGTCGAAAACCGGCTGAGTGACGAGGAACGCCGCACCCACGGAGACCTTCTTGTCCAGCCGGATCATTTGCAGATCGAGCGGATCGGCGTTAGGCGATGCCACGGCGCCGAGGCAGAAATTTTCCGCCCCGGCAATTGGCCCTTCGCCGACCAGCGAACCGTCGTTGGCCAGGTTGGCGCAGGTTTGCAAGAGTTGGATTGCGTCGACGTCGTAGACATTCTTGGCAGTTCGGAATTGCCCGAGCGTCTGATGGGTGCCACTGGTGCAGAGGATGTTTCGGATGCCCAGGGCGTGGGCTCCCAACACCTCCGAGACCAGCGCGATCCGATTTCGATCGCGGGTGGTCACGTGGAGGATCGGTTCGACGCCTTGGCCGGCCACCAACGAAGCGGCGGCCAGGGCGGCCATGCCCACCCGGTCGCGATTGTCGCTGATGCCCAAGGCGTGGACCTTGCCGGCGAAGCGTTTGGCCAACTGCTGCACGCTGCCCGGCGCGGCGTCCGCAGGCGGCGAAATCTCGGCCAAAAGGACCCTCTTGCTCGATTCCAGGCGCTGTTGCAAGTCCGTCGGTTTGTTCATCGATTCCTCTACGTAGTACGGATCGCACTCTCGCCCAGCAGGCAAAGCTGTGAAACGGCATCCTCGACCAATTGCTTCAGCCGTTCGGGCGGGTCATTCGGGGAACAATGAACCAACACGGCCCGCTCCGGCTCCAAGCCAATTTCACTCAACAACCGCCGCACGGCGTGGATGCGGATCTCCGCGCGATAATTTCCCTGGGCCAAGTGGCAATCGCCTTTGGGACAGGCCACGACACAAAGCCCCCGCCCGCCACCTTCCAAGGCGTGCATCAAATATTGTGCGTCCACCTTGCCGCTGCACGGGATTTCATGCACTACCACGTGGGCGCCAGCGTGTTTCCATTGACGCGGTAATGTTCCCGCCTGGGGAATACAGTTCGCGCAGACATACACGAGCACGTCCGGACATACACGCTGCGACATGAAACTGCCTAAGGGAGGAGAGTCATTTCCAAACGCGAAACGAGGAAAGCGGATACGGCTAAAGCCGATAGCGAATCCGTGTTCGGGCTAGCACCCGTCAACGGCCGAAACGTCTATTATACATCAAGTGCCATAATGTCAATCGCTTAATTTAGTTATACTTACTATCACATTACGTAATGCTTGGCTTGGTCCCGAGTCGTTGGCATGCACCTGCCGCGCAAGCTATACCACCGGATGCACCGTTCAGTTTATCCGCCAAACCGCCTGTCCTGCCTAGAATTGTCTTGGGCAATCTCTTCTCTAGGAGGCACGATCATGATCGAGACCATTGAGACAGGCTCTCCGACGGTGCTTGGCTTGAAATTGTGCGGCACACTGCACGATCAGGACTACAAGCAGTTTGTGCCGAGGATCGAGACCATCCTGACCGCCGTGGGAAAGGTGCGGCTGTTCATGCAGTTAGAGGACTTTCACGGCTGGGATTTGCATGCCGCCTGGGACGATCTCAAGTTCGGCCTGAAACATTACTCCGACTTCGAGCGGATCGCCATGGTGGGCGACCGCAAGTGGGAAAAGTGGATGGCCAACTTTTGCAGGCCGTTTACCAAGGCCAAGGTGAAGTATTTCGACCGCTCGGAAGTCGATGCCGCCTGGAAGTGGCTGCTGGAAGACGATGAGGACCAGCGGGCCACGGAAGAACAGGATCGGGCATTGAATGTGCCCGACGAACCTGACAGTTGGGACACTATCCCTTGGTATGGGTTTTGAAGGCCCGCTGACGGTTCCGCGGCGTGATCGCCATTGGCCAGCGGACAGCATGCGCGGCTGGCGGCGTGACCTCGGAAGAGGTCTGCGCGTCGCGTGCGGCGGGTGTCAGCGGCAATTCCAGAACCAATGCCAGTAGTCGTCGATAAGCTGGCAGTTGGGATCCCACGGGGCAACTTTCAGCAGTGCCAGCGGAAGCCTTGTGGTGTTAGGAAAGACGACCTCGCAGAGAACGCCCGTCGCAGAGTCCAGCGGAGTTCGAGCGGGATTGCAGAGGCCGGTCGCGATCACGGCGTCCAACACTAATGGCTCCGCCTCGACCCAGTAGCTGGCCCGGAATCGAAACGCGAGAAACGTGGCCAGATACGTGTAGTAGGCCCGGAGACTGTCGTTACGCACGAGCGGCAAAGGGTCCGTCGCGCCCAAATGAAAGACGCAGCGAATCCGATTTTCGACCGCGGTTCGGAACCGCTCCGCCGAAAGCGATTCTCGCCAGAGTAAAACGGCTCGCTCCCAGACGCCCAGCGGACAGTTCTCCGCAACAGCGCGATTGAGCAATGAGACCATATCGCACCTCGCAATTGAGACGATTCTGGCAACTCTCTATGAGCAATCGTATACCGCGACGATTCGCGGAAGATTAGCGGCGTGTTAGAAATTCGTTAATCCCCTGTTTCAAATCGATTCAGCGACCGCAGCCCTTGGTGCGGGTGTTCCGACAGAAATGCCAGCATCACTGTGTCACACTTCGGCGGATCGGACGTAATAGGAGTTGGAAAGGAAGACGAACGCTCTTCTTCAGAGGCAGAAAAACCGCAAATCCAACAGGGAGAATCGCTATGTACCGTGCTATTTTGGCCTTGGGACTCGTGATGGGATCCACGGCCGCAGCCAACGCTTGGGATTATTACGCAGCCATTGCCTACTCGCCGTCTACCGGGAATACCGGCTGGAGCTACGGCTATTTGTGCCAGGAATCGGCTCAAGCCGTGGCCTTGCAGCGCTGTAACGCGGCAGATGCCCAAATTGCCGTGTGGGTGCGCCAACGGTTACTGTGCCTTGGCCCAGGGCAACGACCCCGGCTACTTCTATGGATGGGGGAGCACGCAGGAGCAGGCGGAACTGAACGCCGTGACGCAGTGTGCCGCAAAAATGGCCGGCGCCCACGTCGTAACTTGGGCCTTCTCCGGCATCGACGAATGGTAATACTGCTGCTCCCCCGGTTGGTATGGTCGATGTTCCAGCGGATAATGTGCCGGATTCCCAGCACCGCGTTCAACAAATCGCCTCGATAGAAGTCGCCTTCCGCGAAGGGGTCGTCCCGTAGCCGCTCAATCGCCATCGGCAGGAGCCATTCCAGGGCGATGTTCTGCCCGATGGTGATTCTCAAATCCTCGACGGTGAACTGTTCCAGCGGCTTGTGGCGAAGCTGATGGATCGTAATGACAAGGTGCGAGCCGAAATTCGGAGGCCCCCAATCCCGTTCCTCCAATTCGGTCAGCGTCTTTTGACGGTCGAGGTCGGACTTCATGATCGTCTACTCAATGGTACATTTCCAGCACGATTGTCGATTCGCCATCGTCGGTCGCCCACTCCGACGCCAGATAGAAGTGGCCGTCAGGATAGTCTTCGAGGGAGAACGAATCGGGTGAGGCTAGATGGGGCTCGACTTCCTCTTTCCAGAAATCGTAGCAAGCCGAACGCTCGATCCAGCGAAGAGGCTTGCCGCAGTCCGCAATCACAAATCGGAGCGGCCCCCGGCGCAATAGACCATGCAAGTCGTCAGAGAGCAGATAGCGCCCCCGTTTCGCCGTCAGCGGCCCTACATCGTCCCAAATTTCCACAAGTGGTGTTGCGGTCACTATTCGCAGTTTCGGGTTCACTAAAGCCTACCCCTCCATGACGTTGCGGGGTCCTCTCACCATTCTTCTCCCACCGTTGGCAAGGAACGCCTTGAAATACTGTATGGATTTCATTCGCGCGCATTCCATCACCGCCGTTGAAACGGTTCCGGCGGCGCGTAGCCATGCTTGTTGTCTCGCAAGTCGCTCCACGGCACATTATCCCACTCCGAAAGGGTCCCTGCAAGAAGAGGGGCAAAGCAAGGAGCTTACGCTGTGTAACGCTGCCGCCGGGGGATCGTGCCTGTCGAAATCGAATTGCCGGGCGGTCTGAACGGCGAACTGCTACTGGCGTAGCGTTGGCGTTGCCCTGCCATTACAGGGCGATTTCCCGACTATCCTGTTACACCGTTGTTACACGGATGGCGTTGCACCAAAGAAAAAGGACTTACGGCCAATGTAAAGCTTCGTCCAACCCGTCGGCGCAGGGATTCGCCCAGGGACGAATCCGCTCCGATAAGGGGGAGGCAAAGGAGAAGGAGTCTGGAATCTGCGACAAGTCCGCAGGACCGACAAGGCGCATCAGGAGGTGTCGTCGGGCGAAGGAGTGGTTGCTGGAACGCCCAAAGCCGACCGACGCTCGTCGGAGAGATTCCAGGGCAGGAACGATTGAATGTCTTCGGGTGCCTTTCCACCGGCGGCTGCACAATTTTCAAAGTACCACGTCAGCCACCGTCGCGGATTGATTTTCCAGCGGACCAGCGTTGCGAAAAGCGAAAACATCATCGCTGCCAGACGGCCGCTCCACAAGGAGCCGGAACCGTAGAAGTTCTTCCGTGCCACGGCCGGGCCGCGTACTTCTCGTTCCGACGCGTTGTTGTCCATCGGAATTCTTGGATCTTCGACGAACCGAGTCAGCCCCATCCAGTGATCTTCGAGGCTATCCAGAACTTTACGGCACGGTTGGCGGAGTTTGGGATCGGCGAGTTCTTTCACCGCCTCGGAGTGCATCGCCTCCATCGCCCCACCTAACAACGCCTGTTGCTCTTGAAACTTAGCTGAGTCATGAGGGTGCTGGAGACGTTCTCGATTGACTTGGTAGAGATGCCGAATACGGCGCAGCCAGGCAATCGCCCAAGGCGTCAACTCCGGCCAGCCTTTGCCTACTCCCACGAAGTCCCGCCGTACATGCGCCCAACAGAACGCCAACACGATCAACCCCGACTTCACCAGCGCCATGGCTTTGTAGCCCGAGTACCGATCGACTTCCAATGTCCCCGAAGCTGCCGGACCAAAATGTGCTTCCGGCACCTCGTGCCCCCGGCTGCGATCGAGCAGATAGATCACGGTGTCCTCGCCGAGAACCATCCACAACCACCAACCGTAGCCTTTTTTCCCGTCAAAAATCACGAAAACCCGCCAACGGGTCTCGTCGGCCTGATGGAAGCTGCCCTGCCGATTCCGTTCGCAGAGGGCATTGTAGATTGGCGTCAATATGGGCTCGATCCGCTTGAGCCCGTCGTTCACCGTGCCCGCCGGCAAGTCCAGATCGTACTGTTCGAGTTGCCCCAATAACCGCTCCGTGGGCCGATACGATGAGTACTTGTCTAACAAGACATGCACCCAAATCGAGATGCCGTAGTTGCCTTTGGGGATCAGCTTGGGTGGCGGCGGAGCCGTCAGCGTCCGCCGTGTGAAATCGCAATTGCATGTCGTCCGATACCGTCGCCGTCGAATCCGCCGCCGATGTGGCCGCACATCGATCTCCGTCACTTCCGAATCCTCGGTGTCAGATATCATCGCGGCTAGCTTTCCGCAATGCGGGCAGGCCAGCGCTTCTTCCGGCAATGAGACGAATTCTTCCTGGACCGGCAGATGGGAATAATCGTGCCGCCCGTGTCCAGCATGGCCAGGCTGCGCACCGCGCTTCTTCCCGGCAGCCGAGACTTCTTCGGGATCGAATAAATCGTTGGAACGGTCGCTGCGGGCAGACTTCTCCGACTTGCGACCAAAAAGCTTGTCTTGAAGGGCTCGCGTCTCGCCCCGGGATTGGTCAAGTTCCTCCTTCAACTGCTCGATGCGCTTCACGGCATCAGCATGCCGGCTTTTCCAATAGCCCACTTCGCAACGGAACTCTAACGTCAGCTTCTCCAACGCCCGCTCGAGACGCTGAACAGCGGGACAATTCTCACAGGAGACCACCGTCCCTAGCGTCTCGGTCGGCTGTTCTAACAACGCGGCACTCATGAGGCCACGCTTTACCCAAACCGATCAAACCACACCAGATCAATTTCTTTAACACACCCCCATGGACGGGTTGGACGAAGCTTTACCGGCCAATCGTCGTAAGTCCTTATGTTGCAAGGTTGCGCGAGAGAGGACTTGAACCTCCACGACCGTATAAGGGTCACCAGGTCCTGAGCCTGGCGCGTCTGCCAATTTCGCCACTCGCGCGAATCATGATGAAACGGAAACACACGGCCACTCGAAGCGGGAACGGACCGTTTGCGTTTCAATTCCCTTCTCTTTTTAGAACAGTTTTCGACCAAATGCAAGCCCCCCGGCCGGATCTTAGTCACCTCTACGCAAAGTTCAATAGTTTTTTCCAATAAATCCTGATTTTGCCGGGAATGCGATCCATGTGCCAGCTTACGATCAATGCTCGAACGGGCAGGGCGCGCCCGGCAGCGCGGACGCGGGGCTGTTGAATTTACCTTCACCGCACTGCCTGCCTCGGCTTCGCCGCCGTGGCCGTACGGCTTCCACCCTTGGGCACGAACTTGAAAACCTCGACGTAGTCGTCGTCAAAAGGATAGGTATCGTGGGTGACCAGATCGTAATCGACCTGCATCCTCTCCAGCCACTGTTGCCGGGCCTGCGAATCCGGCGGGCGCCATTTACCCGTGCTCGACGATCCCTGCTCTTCGTCCGGCGATCGATACAGCACGCAACGCAACGGCCGATCGACGGAGACCCGGTCCAGGTGCGGCTTCTCGCCCCGGACATGGCGCGGCGAATAGATCCGCTGATTGCAGAAATAAAGCGACGACTGGCCCCAGACCTGTTTGTCGGGCGACAGGTCCGTCTTCAGATCGCTCTCGCAGGAGACCAACTCGCTCTGGTGGGCCATTTCGAACCAGAACCATTGGGCGAACTCGCGGGCCCGCAGTGTGAAGTCCGATTTGTAAGGGTGTGTCAGATCGCGGAGCCAGAAACGCGCGCCCAGAAGAACGAGCAGACCGAGGGCAATGGTACAGCCGTTCGAATTTCCCAATGGGCCAAAGGCCATCCTGCGCAGGGCGGGCGTTAGCCCACCACTTCGCATCGCGTCCATGGATAGGGGCCGGCGTCGCCGGTCCGCGATCCACGCCAGTGCGGACGTCAGTCCGAAGGCGATGAGCGTACAAAAGGCCGGGGCGAGGAAGAGCGCCATGCGAAAGTGTCCGCCATAAGGGTAGCGATGGAACGCGGCGGCGATGAAATTCAACCCCAGCGGCGCGAACAGCAAGCCCAGGAGTAACCACTGCCGGCGTCGCACGAGCACGGCCGCGCCAACGATGACACAGAGCAGCGAAAAGGCACTGCCCCCATTCGGCCCGCCGTCAGGATAGCTCAGCATGGCTCCGGCGTGAGTTTCCAGCAGCCACAGCGGCAACTTCAGTGGTTGCCTGACCGGCGGAAACGTGTCGGCCCAGTAGGTCTCCATCGTCTGCTGGTTCGCCGCGCCAACCGAGTCCTTGCTGACAATCACCACGACGGCAAAGCTGGCGACGAGAAGAACGTTATAAACGATCCACGGAAACCACAAGGTAGCAGGCACTCTCCGAGTGCCGTCCGCCAAAGTAGCAGGCACTCTCCGAGTGCCGTTCGCCAAAACGGAAGGCAGGGCGGACGGCACTCGGAGAGTGCCTGCTACGATCTTGCAGAGGATCACCAGGCTGACTCCGCCGGCCATGAAGATCGTGGGAAACGAGTAGCCCACGGCCGGACCGGCCAGCGCGGCCAGATACCAGAGCCACCGCGTCTGGTCCGGCCGCCGCAACCACTCGACCGTCAGGGCGAGCAAGGCCAGCGCCACCAGCAGATCGCAGCCATAGGGCTTGGCTTCGGCCGCATAAACGATGATCCGAGAGGCCACGGCGAAGAGCCCTACGGCCAGCACCAGCGCAGTGCCTTGGAGCAATCGTCCGGCCACGTGGCGGAACAGCAACAGGCTGCCCACTCCGCACAGGAACGGCATCAGCCGCAGGGTATATTCGTTGAAGCCCAGGAGTTTGACGAGCGTCAATTGTCCCCAAAGAAACAACGTCGGAGCGACCTGGCAGTAGTGCAGTGGCTGGAGCAACCCGCCGTAGCCGCGGTCGAGTAAATTCGCCGACAGTCCCGCTTCGTCTGCCCACAAGGGAAATCGCAGCAGATAGCGGGTCAGGCGGAGCAGCAGGCCGACGATCAGCAGCGCCAGCAGCCAGCGCCGTTGGGCCTGGGCCGACAACAGGTTCTCCTCGCCGCGAAAGAGATCGAGGGGGGCAAAACTCGGGCGGTCCTTTTCCTGAGACATGGCGTCTTCCTTGACCGGTGAGCGGATCGGCAAATGATAGCCCATCCGGAGTTTTCCGGCAAGAGTAACATGGTACGCCAGGTTTTCCAGCCTGTCGGTAAGGACGTGGCGATACTCGTCCTTGCGGAGGAAGAGACTCCTCGATGGCGTGCTCGCTACCGTTCGGGAGACGCCGTCTTGCGGACCTGGTCGGCCAGCAGTTGTTGGAGATTGGCCAACTGCTTGCTGCTGGCCGAGCCTTCGATGGCGCGAACGGCGATCTCCTGAATCTGGGCGTAGGCCTTTTCCGCCTGCTGTTCGAGCCGTTTGATCTGCTGGTCCTGCTCGGCGACAGAGCGTTCCAGGCCGGCGATCTTCGCGGCCAGGACGTTCTTCTCCCCCTCCAACTGACGGCGCAACAATTCCTGGGCCGCCTGGTGCTGCTGTTGGAGCCGGTCGGTCGCCCGGGCCTCGGCCTGATCGATGGCCGCTTGCAGATCCTTGGCGAAACTGGCCACCCGGCCGCGGAGTTCGGCCAGTTCCTGCTCTCGTGAGGCGATGTCCTGCTCCCGCGCTGCGAGCGACTTCTCCCGCTCCTCCCATTGACGCTCGGCTTGCTCCTTCCGCTCCGCCAGGTCTTTCTGGACTTTGGCAAGCTCGTCGGCCGCCTGGTCTCGGGCGAGCTGCTGCTCCCGGGCGAAGGCATACTTGTATTCGTCCAACTCCCGCTGGCGCCGCTTCTGCTCGGCGGTATCGCGTTCCTTGTTCTCCTGATCGTGTTGTTTTCGCTCGGCCTCCCATTGGGCGCGGGTTGTTTCGATCTCGTGGTCCAACTCCTCTTTCTCGGACTGGTAGCTCCGCTCCAGCTCTTCCTGCTTCTGCTGATGGGTTTCGACCATCGCTTGCAGAGTTGATGCAGTCCGCTGGATCTCGTAGATCTCTTTCAGCTCGGCTTCCTTGGCGTCGATTGCGCGGCGGATCTGACTGTACTTGCCGACTTCCTCTTCCAGCCGTTCGGAAAGCTGCGTGAGAGTACGCGTGATCGTCGATTTCAACTCGCCGATCGAGCGAACGACGCCATCGCTCGACAGTGCGTCGGCCACCGTTACCGCGTCGGCCACCGCCTTGGCTGCGGCCCGCTCCTCGGGCTTGGCGTCGGAGAGTTTTCGTTCCGCAACCGTCTTCTCCGCTTCGGCAACAAGTTCAGCCACGGCTTGGCGTGTCGGTCGTCTTTTGGATGTCGCTCTCTCTGCCATTTCAGTACCTCGGAAAAGTGTATTGCGACGGCCGGCGAACTTGTAGCTTCTGGCCGGCAACGGTAAACTCACATCAAAAAATGATAATTGCGCCCCCGGGGGTTGTCAACATTCGTCCAGCGTAGGAGGGCACGTTTCGAGGGTCATGTCCGAAGACCCCACCCCGCTTGTCCAGGTCGGTGAATCAGACTGGACAGCTAAGACGTTACGCAACACTCCTTTTCTACCTTCGCGCGGCGTAGCTTTCCGACCTGGTTGACCCATCCGGCGATCCGGATGGGGTGTAGGGATGATGGGCTCTGGGCTTTA
>CAVRDP010000033.1:0-165794 GCA_963719885.1 uncultured Planctomycetia bacterium
GGATGCGGAAGAAGGCCGTGATGGACTTCACCTTCCTCGACAAGTGCTTTCTGGCCATCCGTCCCCAGACTTGGAAACGGGTCAACGAATTGCTGGGCCAGTACGGCGTTGCCCAGGGAGCGGTGAGCACGCAGGTCATTCGTACCGACACCACTGCCGTGGAATCGAATATCCATTATCCCACGGACTCGTCGCTTCTCTGGGACACCTGGCGGGTGGCATCGCGGCTGTTGAAACGGGCAAGAGAGATTGCCCCGGAGAGTTGCCCGCACCGCTTCCATGACCGTAAGATCAAGCGGCTGCACCTTTACATTACCCGCTACATGCCCAGCAAGTCGAAGTCTCGCCAGCGGAAGGTGAAGAGTTCCTTTGCCACGCTCATCGAGCGGACCGCTTGGATCGTGGCGATTGCCAGGGAATCTGCACTTTTGTGACCACCCAGGGCACGACGGCTCTGGCCGGCGTAGCCTTGGAACTGAAGGCTTATCTGTCGTCGATGCAGACTATCGTGCATAACGCCCGGCGGGCGCAGGTGGTGGGAGAAACTGTGCCGGCCAGCGAGCGGGTGTTCAGTCTCTTCGAGCAACACACGGAGCTGATCAAGCGTGGCAAGCGACAGAAGCCGGTGGAATTTGGCCACAAGGTCTTGTTGTGCGAATCGAAAGAGAAGTTCATCACCGATTATGAGGTCGATGAGAAGCAACTGCCCGACTGCGAGTTGACCGAAGAGGTGATCCAGCGGCACAAGAAAGTCTTTGCGCGCGGCCGGAGGTTGTGGCGGCGGACAAGGGCTTCTGTCCGGAAAAGGCGAAGTTCGAGGAATTGGCCAAGCAAGTGGCGACGCTGGCGATCCCCACGCGGATGCAGGACTTCGTCGACAAGATGCTTGCCCACTGGTATGCCTTTCGGGCGGGGATCGAGGGGACGATCTTCCGGCTTAAAACGGGCGTTTCGTTTGGTTCGATGTTACTTTCGAGGATTTAGGAGTTTTGCTGCAGCCGTGGGCCTGGGCGTGTTCTGCCACAACTTGATCGTGCTGGCGGATCACGCCGCCGGCTGAGCACGCCGCTGTGAACAATTCGACAGTGGAGAATGGCACGGCAAGGGAACCCATGCGCTAATCGGCCCGACGAGTCGAAACCCAATTCACGCAGAACCCATGGTGTCCCTATTTTGACAACAATAGCTCCGGCCGGCAGCAAATACTCGGCTGCCGTAACTAACCAAAAGAAAAAAACGCCCCTTCAGCAACAGAAACTACATAGCTTTGTCCTCGGTGACTTGGGCAATCCTGAACAGGGTTTCCGTGGCCTGCCAAATTGCGGGCTGCGGCAACAACTCCGCAAGCGCCGCGGGCTCGTATTCGTGGGCATGCAGGAGCCAAAACAGCCAGCAGTCGAGTTCGCCGGCCGATCGCAACTCTGACTCCGTTACATTATACCTCGCCAGTTCCAGGGTGTGAATCTCCAAAGTTTCTTCTAGGACCCGCCCCGACTCTCTGTCGGTCAGACGGAAGGCGTGGTGGACGCGGGTCGCATCCGGCCAAAGGACGCCATTGATCAGCCAGATCGTATAAACCGGATTTACGGTCTCGTAATCTTCCCCCGACTTGACCTGACCGGCGTAGAGTTCGCAACCGTAGAAGACGAAGCGTTGCACCAGGCCCTCGTAAGTCGTCAGTTGGACCTCGACGTTGTAAATCGCCCCCGTCCGATTAATCGCCTTGATGTCGAGTTGGGAGAGCTTGTCCTCCTGGAAGTCCTTTGGGTTGAAGGGATTATCAAGTGTGACGTTGACGATCGGCTCTTTCGGTCGGAGGACCGCGTTTAGCAGGCTGATCAGGCAGTCGCGGTTCTCCGGCGTCCCGAAAGTCTTCTTGAAGGCGAAATCGACGATGGGGCGGATTCCAAGCGGCATGGCAGGCGGCAATAGCGCGAGGTTTGGGCGGTTCCTGGATTTCTTGCACGATACCAGAACTGCCGTGCATAGTCACGGGGGATAAGGTTTACCCCATGGCTGAAAAAATCCTAGCTCGATGCCGATGCCCCGATGCCCGAGACCCCGATGCCGAGCGTAAGTATCCCCCGCACCCAGAGGGTACCCGGCCGGGGGCATTAGAAGAGTCTGCGGCAATCTTGATTCCAATCGGTACTTGGAACGACGCTCGGTGCGCACGAGACCCGCCATCAGAGGGAGATTTTTCGTATCTTTTTTCTGTTCACAGTTTTTGCAAACCGCTCTTTTTCTTGGATTGCTCTAACCTCCCGGCAGGCAACGCCTTACGGCGCCGCGCGCGCCATGTCCAGGCCATTGCAGAGCGATCACCACTGTATCAAATCGCCGGCTAATTCGTATTATTCCGTAACTACCGATGAGAACGCGCAATCATGAGAGAACCCAATTCACATTTGGCCCAGGCCCGGGAACGGAAGGAAGCCTTCCTGCCGGAGATCGCCCGGCTCTCGCTGGAGGGCCATACCAGCCGGGAGGTCGGCGAAAAGGTCGGCATACCCAAGACGACCGTCCTCCGCTGGCGGAATTCGCTGCGGCGGGAATGTGCCTCGCGATCCGTCAAGGAGACCATGGAAATGATCGACAAACTGAACGAGCGCTTCGATACGATCTACCGCAAGGCGCTGGCGGGCCTGGACCGCTCGCGGGCCGACGAGGAAATTCGGACGATCAACGCCTACCGGAACCTGTTCCCCGATTGCCGGCTAAGCGACCGCTGGGTCCGCAGGGCGGCGCGGGTGGAGGCCCGCCGCACGCTCAACCTGTTCGAAATCCAGGGCCACCGCGGCGGCCTCCGGTCCGCGGGAGTCGGTAAGTCCATCGCCGGCAAGCGCAAAAGCGACAAGCGCCCACGACTACTCGGCGATCGACTTCCTGGGCGTGGGCAAGGACAAACCGCTTTACGTCGACGCGATTTTGGACCACATCGTGTTGGACCGCACGGAAGGCGTCCACCATATTTAAGCGCTGCATAGAAAAGCACTTACGAATGTTTTGCCGGACCACGACAAATCGTCCGGCCACGATCGACTTGCTCTTTGGCAATTTGACTCAGCGACGCGCAAGCCAATGCGCGTTGCGCAGTCCGGGGCAGCCTGGCGAGGCCGCCCCGGTCATGGCATTAGTGCGCACACAACAGAGTGCCGACGTGGCCCGCGGCCTACGGATCGGCCAAGGGCGAGCGGCTCGAAAACATCGGAGGGGCGTTTTTATTACAATTTTTACCGGTGGACAGCGCAATCAAAAGGGGGGTAGAGAACCTCGCGTTTCTCGGCCGAAAACTGTGATTTCTGGAAAACGACTCGCGCGGCACGACGAAAACGGACCAGCACGTTGTGGACCAAGAAAATCGCATACTTTGGTTCGGTGGTAAGCTTTAATCTGTCCAAGGGAGGGGTGCTCAGCCCTGGTCACCACTCTTGATCCACTTTGGCTATCGTCCATAGAGCAAATTCCTTCATTCCCCCCATAATACCCGGTCCGAGCCCAAGGCGGAAGGCGTAGGGTGGGACCAGATCCGGGGTACCCGGTACTCCGGGTCGGCGAGCGCAGGCCCACCGTAATGCGATTTACAGCCGATCATGGTGGGCCTGCCTCGCTACGCGATCTGGTCCCACCCTACGAGCATTATTCATGCTTTCGCCTTCTGCCTTCATCCTTCATTTTCCTGCCTCCCCCGCTAGCCAACTGCTGGTCGATCGGGGAGAATATTCGCTTTGAATTCCCAATTTCGTTTCAGGAGAGTGCCATCATGAATGCGGAGATTCTCGATATCCATGCCCGACAGATCCTTGATAGCCGTGGAAATCCCACCATCGAGGTTGACGTGGAGTTGGCCGACGGTTCCTTCGGCCGCTTTGCGGTTCCCAGCGGCGCGAGCACGGGCGTTCACGAGGCCCTGGAACTTCGCGACGGCGACAAATCGGTGTACCTGGGCAAGGGCGTGTTGAAGGCGGTCGACAACGTCAACGACATTCTAGCCGACGAGTTGGCCGGCATGGACGCCCTGGACCAGGCCGCGTTAGACGCGCGGATGATCGAACTGGACGGCACCGAAAACAAGAGCAAGCTGGGGGCCAACGCCATCCTTGGCGTTTCGTTGGCTACGGCCCATGCCGCAGCGGCCCATACCGGGCTGCCGTTGTTCCGCTATCTCGGCGGCGCCGGCGCGCGTTTGCTGCCGGCCCCCATGATGAATATCATCAACGGCGGTTCGCACGCCGACAACGACGTCAACGTCCAGGAATTCATGGTCATGCCCTTGGGCTTCAACTGCTTCACCGATGCTATTCGTTGCGGCTGCGAGGTGTTTCACAACCTCAAGAAGGTGCTCCACGGGAAGAAGCTATCCACGAACGTCGGCGACGAAGGCGGTTTCGCTCCTGACCTGAAGAGCAATCAGGAAGCCCTCGATGTGATCGTCGAGGCCATCGGCAAGGCCGGTTACGAGCCAGGCAAGCAGGCCTTCATCGCCCTGGACCCGGCCGCCTCGGAGTTCTACAACGCCGAGGCCAAGCGGTATTCCTTCGACGGCAAGGAAATCGATTCCGCCGCGCTGGTGGAAATCTATGCCAAATGGGTCGATAACTATCCCATCTGCTCGATCGAAGATGGTTGTGCCGAAGACGACTGGGAAGGCTGGAAGCTCTTGACCGACCGCGTCGGCAAGAAGATCCAACTCGTGGGCGACGACCTCTTCGTCACTAACACAAAGCGCCTGCAGCGGGGCATCGACGAGGGCATTGCCAACAGCATCTTGATCAAAGTCAATCAGATCGGCACGCTGACCGAGACGATCGAGGCCATCGAGTTGGCCCATCGCAACGGATACACGAGCGTGACCAGCCATCGCAGCGGCGAGACCGAGGATGCGACGATCGCCGACTTGGCCGTGGCCATGCGGACCGGCCAGATCAAGACCGGTTCGGCCTCGCGCACCGATCGCATGGCCAAGTACAATCAACTGCTGCGGATCGAGGAGATTCTCGGCGACACGGCTGTGTATGGCGGGCCGTTGTTCAAGCGAAAGAAGTAGGCGGCCGTTGGTGGTTGGCAGCTTCCGGCGGCAGCGGATGTAGAATGTGCGAGTTGAGCCTGCTGGGTACGGAGTACACAGTACACAGTACTCAGTAGGCGACTGTTCTATTTGGTAAACTCCGCGTCAATCGGCTTGGTGCCGAGGTAGAGATGCGCGGTTCGCCAACCACAACGGTAGCGCTGCAACAGATCGGCGGGCACGTCGAAGTATTTCTCAAGTTCCGAAATGTCAGGCCTCGTCAACGGCCCCATCGGCTCGCCAGTCGCCGACCGCGAGATGATCAAGATCCGATAAGTCCCGGCGGCCGGGACAAAAAGCGTGAAATTGCCGGAGACATCGCCCCGCGCCGCGGCGCCGCCGAACTTGGCCAGCGCGGCGGACGTGGCATCGCCCGTGGCCGGGGGCGGATCGCTGGGCCGTAGACCGGCAAGCGGTAGCGGCTTGCCGGGCACCTTATCGGGCAAAACAACGATGACCGCCCCCTCGTCGCCCTGTTTCGTGCCCGCACGCAAGTCCAGCAGCACTTTGCCCTCGACGGGTATCCGTTTTTGCACATCGGCGTTTTCGGCATCTTCCTTGCCGGCGGCCGACCAGCCACTGCGGCCGGCGAGATAGCCCAGGCCGAAGGCGGTTGCGGCGACCGTCACGTAAAGCACGGCCTCGACATAGAGCATGCGGCGGGGAAAAAGGATTTTGTCGGAGGGCACGGGAGTCAAACGCGAGGGCTGGGGGCTGGGAACGCGGAGTTCGACGCTGCCTTCCAACTCGGAGTCGGGAATGCGGAACTCGGAGCTATTCGTGCCGCCTTGCACTGCCAAAGCCTCCCTCGACTACTGATCGACATTGTCCGACCGACCCAAAGTGTCAATCGCCTGAATAAGGATCAGACCAACCAGCACCACGAACCACACAATCCCGCCGGCCAGGGCCACGTAGCGCAAGACGAGCCCCCCCAAGGCATCGCCCATGGCCGCCAGGAGCAAGGCCAGCGCCAGGACGACACAAATCGTAATCGGCAGCACGATCCCCGCGAAAATCAGGGCCAGCAGCACCTTGGTAGAAACGGGCTTGCGACTCATACCCCCCATTTTGCCGAAAAAGTGGGCGGTTGTCAAGCCGGCAAGGTAGCAGGCACTCTCCGAGTGCCGTCCGCCAGAAGCCGACGGATTGCTTAAGAAACCTGCGGCTGGAGCTTGCAGGGCGGACGGCACACCGACCATGAGGACATGGTGTGCCCGGTGCCTGCTACTTTACGCGCTTGACACGCGTCATATATCGAGCACAATGAAACATGAGGCAAGGGAAGCAGGGAATCGAGCGAGGCATGACATGAAGCGTTCATGGCACGGATTGCGGCGGGCGGCGGCCGGCATCGTCGGTAGTCTTGTGGTTCTGCTGGCCGCGGAGGCGCTGGCGACGGAAGTCGTGCTCGAAAGACGGCCGAATCCTGCGGGGTCGCGTCGGTGAAACCATCGGTCTGGCCGAGCAAAACGGGGCCAGCGAGGGCGATTCCATCAAGCAGATCGTCTTCGTCAACGACGATTTCCGCCTGACCTTCGTCTCCCGGCGGCAGGTTGCCGAAGTCAAGCCCGACAGCTCGCCGGAGAACGCTGAGAAGTTCCGGCTCATCCAGCCATACGACCTGATCGGCCACAACGGCCGGCAGAAGGTCATCGCGGTCGGCCCGCCGGCGGGGGCCTTGAAGGAATTTGACGAGCACGGCCGGCGGATCTATCCCATGCGCACGGCCGGCGGCATATTGAACGTCGTGCAGCTCATAACCGACCTCACGCCGCAATACGCTAAAGTCGAGGCCGAGAAGGTAACGTGGGACATGCGGATCGCCACGAGTACGCTTTCCGACGAATTGCTCGACAAGATCCTCATGCACCAGATCAATCCCAAAAAGCTCGAAGAGCGCAAGAAGATCGTGCGCTTCTATCTCCAGTGCAAGCGCTATAGTATGGCGGTGGCGACGTTGCAGACTATCATCCAGGATTTCAAAGGCGACACGCAGGTCGCCCAGGACCTGCAACCCACGCTGGAAAAATTGCGAATCATGTTCGCGCAGCAGATGCTCGAGGAGTTGGGGCGGCGGCGGGAAGGCGGGCAGCATGCCCTGGTGCAGAATATCCTTAAGAAGTTCCCGACCGAGGACGTGACAGTCGAAATCCTGCAAACCGTGCGTGAGGTGCAAGAGGAATATAAGGCGTACGAGGCAAAGCGGAGTGCCATCGATAAGGCCTGTGTGGCCTTGTTGCCGCAGGTGAAGCAGCGTGCGGACCGCGCGACCCTGGCAAAGGTGCTGGAAGAGATGGGATCGGAAAAGGCAGGGGAGGGGTTGAGTCCTGAAACGCTGCCCCGTATGGCGGCCTTCCTGCTCAATCAGAACGATCCGAAGTTCAAGCCCGAAGAGAAGCTCTCGCTGGCCGCGAGCGGTTGGCTGTTGGGATCCGACGCGGCCTTGACCGATTTGCCGGAAACGCTGTCGGCATGGCGACTGCGGGGCATGGTGCAGAAGTACTTGACCGAGACGGGGAAGGTAAAACGCGATCGGCAGTTGCATTCGATCCTCGCGGAAGCCGCCGCCGCCAGGCTGGAAGTGCTGGCCGCCCTGGTCGCCCACATGACGCCGCCCTACCCCTTGCCCGATCCGATCGACGAGAACATCCCCGGCTACTCGAAGCTGGAAATCGCCGTGATGCCAGGCCAACCGGATGTGACCTACTACGTGCAATTGCCGCCGGAGTACAATCCGCAGCGCCGCTACCCGATGATCGTTTCGCTGCACAGCATCGTCCATGACCCGACGATGCAGATCGACTGGTGGGCGGGCGAACACGACCCTGCAAAAGGGCCGGGCCGGCAAGGCCAGGCGGGACGATACGGATATATCGTCATCGCCCCGGCCTGGACCGTCGAGCATCAGAAGGAATACGAATATTCCTCCCGCGAGCACGCCTTGGTGCTGGGCTGCGTCCGCGACGCCTGCCGGCGGTTTGCCGTCGATACCGACCGCGTCTTTCTCTCCGGCCACATGGAGGGCGGCGACGCGGCCTGGGACATCGGCGTGTCGCATCCCGATCTCTGGGCGGGCGTGATTCCCATCTCGGCCGAAGCGAAGAACACTTGCACCTTCTACACCGAGAATGCCCGCCACGTGCCGTTCTATGTCGTGCTGGGCGAGTTGGACGGCGGCCGCCTGACCCGCGACGCCCGGGTACTGGACCGCTATTTGAAGAACGGTTACAACACGACCGTCGTGGAATATCTCGGCCGCGGGCACGAGCACTTTCTCGACGAGCAGTTGCCCTTGTTCGACTGGATGAACCGTTGCAAGCGGAGCTTTCCCCTGCCGCGCGAGCGGGAAGGGACGCACGAACGGGAATTCGAATGCAAGACGATGCGGCTCAGCGACAACTTTTTCTGGTGGGTGCAACTCGACGGCCTGCCGCCGAACTCCATCGTGACGGGTTGGACGACTGCCCATGAAGCGAAGCCGTACATAACGGGCTCGGGCCTGCCCACCGGCATGAATGCCAGCGTTCCGGCGGGCATGCCGCTTCCCCGCGGCACGCTGCCTTTGCTGGTACACGGGCAACGCGCCGGCCAACAACACCCTGGTCCTCACGGCGGGCAATTCGCGGGCCACGATATGGCTGTCGCCGGAGATGGTCGACTTCAAGAGCCGCATCAACATTTCGGTCGGCGGCCGCCGGCCCAGCGGTGTGCTGCCGATGATCAAGCCGAGCGTCGAAACCATGCTCGAAGATTTGCGCGTCCGCGGCGACAGACAGCACCCGTTTTGGGCGAAAATAGAAGCAAAGTAACTACTTTGTCAGCAGCACGCCCTTGATGAACCAGCCGTTCTCCTCGCTGAGCATGGCGGCCGTTGACGGGCCCAACGACTTGCGGACGACGTCGAAGTCGGGCAACTTGCTGCCGTCGATCCGCTGATGCCGCAACGTTCCCTTCTTGCCCGCCGCAGACAAACTGTTGAGCGTGCGGCCCAAGAGCGATTCGCTCTGCGGCATCTTGCCCTGGCGGATCAGTTCGTAGGTAGGTTCCACCCAGCGGTCGGTCCAAGCGAAGCTGCGAGACGACTGTTGCTTCACCCCCAGCTTGTTGAAAGTGATGTCCCACACCTGCTGGAAGTCCGGTTGCGTGGCCAGGCGGGCGTTCGCAGCGAGCGGCTTCAGGGTCTTGGCCAGGAAATCGATGTGCGAAGCAATGAACAACTGTCCGTGGGCGACGGTGATCGCCCCGTGGGGCAGAAAGTGGCTTTCCTTTTCCTCGTCTTCGTCCTTTTCGTCGGACTTGGTCTTAGCGTCGTCCTTCTTGGGCGTCAGCGAGGGCACTTCGACTTTCGGCAACTGCGGCAAGCCGCTCTCTTCCTCCTCGACGATTTCCCAAACGACGTGGCCGGCGATCTCCCGCTTCTTGATCGTGGGATCGTTCTTGACGCATTTTTCAATGGCCTTGGCCACCGCGGCGTCGTCCTTGGTCTCGATGGCCCAGAGCAGCCGCTCGCTGCTCGTAGTGACCGGCAGATGGTAGTCGCTGACCATGGTGACCCGCTGCCCGAGGTTGGCGATGAGTTCCTTCTGAAGATCGATCTGCGGGCCGCTGGGGTCCTCGATCATGCTCTTGAGGGACTGCTGCCAAACGCCTTTTTCGCCGATGATTTCGTCGTACAGGGGTCCAAAGTTGTCGAACGCGTTTTGAATATCGACGTAAACCGTGAAGTAGGCGGCGATGTCGCGGCCGACCCAGGGTTGCGGAGTGAAGTCTTTGCCGTTGGGAAAGACGAACATCTTCATCGATTCGGTGTACGGCGGCGGGGCAAACACGGCGGTGCGATGCAGGATCTCGTAGCCGTCGGCGGAAACGTCGACATAGCCGCCAACGCCTTGGAAGGCTGCGTAGCCCTGGTTGCGCATGATCTCCACGATCGTCTTGCCCTTGGTCCGCTTCTCCGGCGGCGTTGCGGCCCGGGTCGCCGCGGCGAAACCCAGGGGATTGACGTACCAGCGGATGTCGGGCACGTGCCCCGGGGCATCGGCCGCACAGCGCTTCATGGCCATTTGGTACCCGGCCACCCGGGAAAGGCTGCCGGTCGGGGCTGCCGTTGGCCAACCTGGCGAGGATTCCCTGCACGACGGCCAGGTCGTCGCAGGCGCCGAAGAGGTTCGCGGTGAGGAAATAAACGGTCTGCGCCGTCGCGGCTGCCGCCGCGCCCCTCCGCCCCGCCGCAGCCTGCTGGGCCTGTGGCAGCGGAACGTCGAAGACGTAGACGGGAATTCCTTGAATCGCCTGGATAGTCTCTTGTGCGCCGCGGGCCTTCAGGCCTGTGCGGGCCTTGGCCAGGAGGGCCTTCGCCTTGGCAAGATTACCGGTAACGTCCAAGAGCAGGCTGGTGGCCGCATGCACGTCTCCCTCCGTCGCCTTGGTGCCCGGTTGTGGTTCCAATAGTAGCGCTAAGGAAGCCTCGCCGGTAGACACTCCTCGTAAGTCGTCAAGGTGGATGCCCAGCCGATCGGCCAGTGCCGACCACTGCGCTTGCAATTGTGCCCGCAAGTCATCCTCAAACGGCTTCATGACCGGGTCGCTCATGAGCTTGCCGAGTTGGGTCTTGTTCCATTGTTCCGTCAAACGGATGGAGTTCGTTGCGGAGACGAATCCAACGGTTGTTTTGGGCAGCAGGGTATCCATAGAAGGTGCGGCCGCCGAGAGCCCTTTGGGAACCGTCAGACCGAAAAAAACAATGAACCACAACGCGGGCCGCAAACTTGGCACAACAGAGCTCCTTTTCCGAGAGATAGCAGCGATTTTCATGGGTCGCCCCAGTAGCGTAGGCTTTTAGCCTGCGTACCCGACCTGGAGACAACTTCATGGAATGTCAAAGTTTATCTGTCCTTGCCAACTTACGCCAGATCGAATCCATGAATTGGAGAAAACTGAAATAAATAGGGTGTTTGGGTAATATATGGCTCGGCATTTGTTAGTTAACGGCGTGAAATTACATCGGATTTGCCAATGGATCTGCTTAAACCGTGGAAAATTTTAGACAATCCTAGACGCCGCCTCCCACGCTAAAGATAATACCGGCATGAATGAACTCATGAACGCCAGCCTCAGCCACGATGTTATCCACGGATATATTCCTTTTACCTCGCCGCAGGGACTGCCCGAGGGAGAGGTCTCCGAACAAGCGATCATCGACCATCCTTGGATCCAGCGACTCCGCCAGATTCACCAGTTGCAAACTGCCTGGTGGGTTTTTCCAACGGCCGAGCATACCCGCTTTCAGCATGTTCTGGGGGCGATGCACCTTGCCAGCCGTATGATCGAGGCGACCTACGACAGTCTGCATGACGCCTGTCCGGACGTGCCCAGCCGTGGTTACGTCGAGTCGCTGGTACGGATGGCGGCCCTCTTGCACGACGTAGGGCACGGGCCTTTCGGCCATTTCTTCGATAGCCATTACCTGGCCGAATACAAGCTCAATCACGAAATTGTCGGCAGCCGGATCATCCTCGATCAGTTGGCCGACTCGATCCGCGGGGTGCGGCAAAACCCCAACAGCCGGATGGCTGACGGCGAGCATCTCGATCCGCAGCAGATCTGCTTCCTGATAATGCGGCCCAATTCCGCCGACCCACTGCGCGGGTGCCCCGCCGGCGATGGTCCCCAGTGGCTGCGCTTCCTGCGGAGCTTGTTCTGCGGGTTGTATACGGTCGACAACATGGACTTCGTGCTCCGCGACGCCTACATGTCGGGCTATAGCCAAAAGGCCTTCGATCTGGACCGCTTGCTGCGCTATAGCCTGTTCACCGACCGCGGACTGACGATTCACGAACGCGGTCTTTCCGCGCTGGAGCGATTCATCGCCGTACGGGGTGACTTGTTTCGCTCGGTCTATTACCACCGCACGGTCCGAGCGATCGACCTGACGTTGCAGGAGTTGTTCATCGAGAGCAAAGCCGACCTGTTCCCCGGCAACCCGCTGGAGCACCTCGACGAGTACTTGCGCTTTACCGAGTGGTCGCTTTTGGTCCGTGTGGCGGACTGGCACCGCTCGACCGACCCGCGATTGCGGGCGTTGGGGGAGCAGTGGCGGGCGTTTCTCTCGCGGCGACTGCATTGGAAAATGGCCTGCGAGCGGATGGTTTTTTTTGTTCCCGGCCAGCATGAAGAGGCGAGCGTCTTCAGCGACGAAGAGGTCCTGCAGCGGCGGATCCGCAAGAACCTCTCGCCGGAACTCAAGGAGATCGTCTTTCGCGTCGACATTCCCCGGCACGTCTACCGGCCCGAGGCCCTGGCCCCCACGGCCGACCAGAATTTTCTCTTGGACCCGGCCACCGGCAAGATTCATCGGCTCAACGAGCGGGAACTGTTCCGGCGGATTGCCTTGAGCTTCCGCATCTTCCGCATCTATGCCGAAGACAGTTCGCACAATGCCGATTTTGCCCGGGCAATGGATCAGATCGTCGGGCCGACCTCCGTCGACGACATGACGAACATGTAGAACGGAATTTGTTCTATCAATGTCGTGCGTGGAGGTTCACGAAGGCACCGACCGACCGCCAATTGACGTGCCGTTGGGCAGTCGCTACACTATTTATTTCCACTTTTCCTGATGAATTTATTGAGAGATTTAGATCCATGGCGCATGACGTTACGTTGATTCTTGGTGATGGGGTAGGTCCGGAACTGGCCGAGGCGGCACGCTTATGCGTCGACGCCACCGGTGTGAAAATATCCTGGGACCCACAAGAGGCGGGGATCGATGTCATGGAGCGGACCGGCACCCCGTTGCCGGAACCCCTGCTAGCCAGCATTCGCCGCACGCGTTGCGCCTTGAAGGCCCCCATTACCACGCCGGTGGGCAAGGGTTTTCGCAGCGTCAACGTGCAACTCCGCATGGAATTCGAACTGTATGCCTGCGTTCGCCCATGCAAGTATTATCCGGGCGTTCGCACCTTTTTTAGCAGCGTGCCGGTTGATCTGGTCATCGTTCGCGAGAATACTGAAGATCTCTATGCTGGCATTGAATTCGAGGCCGGCGCGGCCAAGACCTGCGAGTTGGTCGATTACATCAACCGCGCTTCGACGGACAAGCAGATTAAGACCCCGAACAACGCGACCGGCATCTCGATCAAACCGATCAGCATCTTCGGCAGCGAGCGGATCGTCCGCTATGCCTTTGAATACGCCCGGGCCAATGGCCGCAAGAAGGTTACGGCGGTTCACAAGGCCAACATCATGAAGCACACCGACGGCCTCTTCCTGGCCATCGCTCGCAAGGTGGCCGAGCAGTTCCGGGACATCGAGTTCGAGGACCGTATCGTCGACAACATGTGCATGCAATTGTTGCAGAAGCCGGAGCTTTACGACATCCTCGTTTTGCCCAACCTGTACGGAGATATCCTCAGCGATCTGGCCGCCGGCCTGGTCGGTGGACTGGGAGTCGCCCCCGGTGCGAATATCGGGGCCAACGGGGCCATCTTCGAGGCCACCCATGGCAGCGCCCCCAAGTACAAAGGGCTGAACAAGGTCAATCCCACGGCCCTGATTCTCTCCGGGGCCCTGATGTTGCGGCATCTCAAGGAACGAGATGCCGCCGAGCGCTTGGAGCGGGCGGTGGCCGCCGTGATCGCCGAAGGCCGCGACGTGACCTATGACATGAAGCCCAATCGTGACGACCCCACAGCCGTGGGCACCCGCGAAATGGCCCAGGCCATCTGCCGCAAGATGGCAGGGTAGCAGGCAGACTTCGTTCTGCCGTCCGCCAGAGGTTTTCGGCCTCTGAAAAAAATCTGCGGCCAGGCTTTTAGGGCGAACGGCACAGGGACTGTGCCTGCTACTTTCGCAAATCCACCAAAAACCGGCCAATTTGGCCTTTTTTCAACCGCCGGGTTTCCTGTAAACTCTCGCTCGCGCTCGGCAACCTTGGGGGAAAGCCGGGTCGCGACTTGCTGCATGGAGGCGGTCACATGACGAACGATAGTTGGAAGGCCGGCTTGCTGGGCTTGGCCCTTTTGGCCGGCCTGGGCGTTACTTGCCCCCTGCTCGTGGCATCATACGTTCCTCTCGTCGATCCGGATGAAGGAAAGCATGCCGCGATTGCGCAGAAATGGTCGAAAGCGGCGATTGGATCGTGCCACGCCTGCTGCACGAACCGTTCCTCGACAAGCCGATCCTCTATTTTTGGGCGATCGCCGCTTCCCTAAAACTCTTCGGCATGTCTGAAGCGGCCGTCCGCTTGCCCGGCCTGCTGTTCGGCATGCTGGGCACGCTGACCACGGCGGCCGTCGCCTGGCGGATGCTCGGTCGCCGTACCGGGCTGATCGCCGGCGTGTTCTATGCTTCGATGATCCTGCCGTTGATCATGGTTCAACTGCCGGCCCACGACGTGGCCCTGGTGACCTGGGTCAACCTGGCCCTCTTGTGCCTCTGGGAATCGGACCGCGATGGTTCCTCGCGGCGGGCCTGGACCTGGACCGCGGCGGCTGGCGTAGTGCTGGGGCTGGCCATTTTGACCAAGGGGCTCGCAGGCGTTGCCCTGGTGGGAATTGCCTACGGTGGGTATCTCATCGTTTCCAAGCGGCTGTGCTTCGTCCACGGCGCCCGTGCCGCACTGGCCCTGACTGTAGCGGCAATCGTCGGCTCGTCGTGGTATCTTGCCGTGGAGCATGTCCATCCCGGTTTCCTGCACTATTATTTCGTCGATCGCCACGTGCTTGGCTTCTTCACCAAGTCCCAACCGCATGGTGAGGAGCCGTGGTGGTACTACTTGCCGATCCTCATCATCGGCGGGATTCCCTGGGTCGCATACCTGCCGGTGCTGGTTCGCGACGCCGTCAGCCGCCGGTGGCAGCAAACGCCCACAGTGACCGACGCCCGCGACAACCGGCCCATGCCGTTACTGGTTTGCTGGCTTGTCGGCTGCACGCTCTTTCTCTCCGTTTCGCATTCGAAGCTCGGCACGTATATCTGGCCAGTCTTTCCGGCGATGGCGATCCTGTCGGCGATCGTCTGGACGAGGAAAATCGATGGCGAGCTTTCCGACGTCGCCAAACGCTGGATGGACCGGATCGTCTGGTCTACCTGCCTGATTGGCCCGCTGGCCCTGCCGGCGGCTTTCGCCGTCGCGCGGATCGCGCTAGCGACGCGGTTCTCGCTGCCGGCATGGACGCTGGCGATCGTGGCGGCGCTGACGTCGCTGGCGCCCCTCTGGAGCTGGCTGCGCGGCCGGGACCGCTTGACGCTGGGGCTGGCGGCAACAACCGTCTCCGGTCAAATGGCCGTCCTGCTCTTGTGCGTCGTTCCCCAGGCTGCCGCGGGGCTTTCCGGCCGCGATTTGGCCGTTTATTTCAATCGCCAGCGGGAAGTGCCGTCGAGGATGCTGATGGTCCAGGAGCGGCTCGGCTCAATCATTTTCTATCTCGATCGCGATTTGCGCAGCCAGTTGCACCGCGGCCAGTTGGCGGACGTGGATATCGACGACGTCCTACCCTCGCCCGCGATGGGCGCGAGCGAATGGATCGCCATCCCCGAACGTCACCTGCACGTGGCGTTGGCCGACTATGACCTTTCGTCGCTGCCTTTCGAGCGGGCCGGCCGCTTTCGACTCTATCGGCGCGGCGACGTTGAGCCGCGGGCACGGCTCGACCAGGCCGATAGTCTGCTGCTGGGCGCCCTGGTACGAAGCGAACTGGCGAGGGAGATCGGTACGCACAAAGAAATCAAAGATTGTCCTCTGCTGAGTACCCTCGTACTGGAGCGGGATGAACGCGTCGCCAGACGCAACTCGCATTCGCTGATCTCCGCCACGATGGCCCCGGGAAACATCCGCTTGGGCGGCCCATCCAACGATCGCTTCGTAGCTGGTGAAATCATCGTGGCCAGCCACTGCCATTCCTCAAATCCCATCGCCGCCAGCGGCCAGCCTTGCCGGCGCCAGACCTCCATCAGCACCTCGCGGACCAGGTGCGGCGGCTGCGCAGCCAAGATATTCAAATCCAAACGCACTTCATCTTCGCCAGTGCGGCGCAGGCATCGTTGGGCCACATCGCGGGCCATCGTGTCAATCAACGATTGCGACTCTCCAGCCAGTCCGCCCAGCCGCAGCAGGGCCTCGACGACTATTGGGTTATAATGCGCGGCTAGGAGCGGCAAAAGTTCTCCCCGGATCCGATTCCGCGTGAAATACACGTCGCGATTACTGGCGTCGGTGCGGAAGGGTTGCTGACGATCGCGGAGATACGCGGCCAACTCCGCACGGCGCATGCCGAGCAGGGGCCGCAGGAGAGTCGCCGGGCCGAGCCGCCGTGAACGCGACATGCCACTCAGCCCACGGATGCCGGTACCGCGAAGAATACGATGCAAAATCGTCTCAGCTTGATCATCGGCCGTGTTCGCGGTGACGACAAAGCGTGCCCCCACGCGACCCGCTGTTTCTTCCAGCACGGCGTATCGAGCACGGTGCGCGGTGGCCTCGATCCCCTGGCCACGCCCGCCGGCAGTCGGATCGACCGCGGCGGTCGCCACTTCGCACGCCAAATCTAATTGCCGGCAAAGCTGTTGGACGAAGGCCTGATCGGCCTCCGAATCCGCACGCCGCAGCTTGTGATTCACGTGCGCGGCGATCAACTGGCCTTCGCCTGGCTGTTTCAGCGCGGCCAAGCCGCAGAGCAGTGCCACGCTATCGCCTCCCCCGGAAACTGCCACGAGAACGGTCAAATCTTTCCAGTCCTCCGGTAGCCACGAGGCCGCAAGGCGGGTTTCAAAGGGGTGAAGGGACATTTTCGTCATTTGGATTTCGTCATTCGTCATTCCCTTCCCGCCCATGTTCGCTTCCCTGGCTGCCTTCGTTATAATATGAGGTTTTCCCCAAGGGAACGCCCATGACCAGAATTGCCAGCGAGAAGGTGCTCGTCCTCGATTTCGGGTCGCAGTATGCCCAACTGATCGCCCGTCGCGTTCGCCAGCAGCAGGTTTATTGCGAGATCGTTCGCCACGATATCACGGCCGAGCGGATCGGACAGATCGGTCCCAAAGGGCTGGTTCTCTCCGGCGGGCCGTCGAGCGTCTACGAGGCCGGGGCGCCGAAGTGCGATCCGCAAATCTTCCACCTCGGACTGCCCGTGCTGGGCATCTGCTACGGCATGCAACTGGCGTGCGAGGCCCTCGGCGGCCGCGTGGAAAGTGCTCCCGCGCGGGAGTACGGCCGGGCCCATTGCCGGCTGGTCAGCGACGATGAACTATTTGCCGGCGTGCCCGAGGATTTGCAGGTCTGGATGAGCCACGGCGATCAGGTCTCGCAGGTCTCGGCCGATTTTCAGCCGCTGGCCGCGACCGGCACCTGTCCCATCGCCGCGGTGAAACATCGCTCCTTGCCCGTCTACGGCCTGCAATTCCACCCCGAAGTCACGCACACGCCCCTGGGTCAGCAAATCCTGGGCAACTTCCTCAAGGCCATCTGCAAGTGTTCGGGCAAGTGGAAGATCGGCGACTTCGCCCGCGAAACGATCGAGACAATCCGTGATCGCGTCGGCAAGGGCCGCGTGATCTGCGGTCTTTCCGGTGGGGTCGATAGTTCGGTCGTCGCTGCCTTGCTGGCCGAGGCCGTGCCCACGCAGGTCTCGTGCATCCTGGTCGACAACGGGCTGCTGCGGGCCGGCGAGGCCCCGTCGGTGATCAAAGAGTTCACCAATCATTTCAAGACCGATTTGCACGTCGTGCCGGCCGAGGAACGATTTCTCAAGGCCCTTGCCGGGATCACCGATCCGCAGGAGAAGCGGCAAGCAGATCGGACGTGTCTTCATCGATTGTTTTGCCGACGAGGCCGCGCGGATCGAAGGGGCCGAATTCCTCGCCCAAGGAACGCTCTATCCCGACGTTATCGAAAGCGGCGGTTCGCCCGACGGACCGGCCGCCACGATCAAGCTGCACCACAACGTGGGCGGACTGCCCGAGGACCTGGCCTTCACGCTCATCGAGCCGCTCCGCGACCTGTTCAAAGACGAGGTGCGCACCTTGGGATTACGGCTCGGCTTGCCGGAAGAAATTGTCTGGCGGCATCCGTTCCCCGGCCCGGGGCTGGCAGTGCGCTGCCTGGGGCCGATCACCAAGTCGCGGTTGGATACGCTCCGCCAGGCCAACGCGATCGTGGTTTCCGAGATCAAGCAGGCCGGGCTTTACCGGCAGACGGCGCAGGTCTTCGCCGTGCTCTTGCCCGTGCAGAGTGTGGGCGTGATGGGCGACGCGCGGACCTACGCCGACGCCTTGGCGATTCGGGCCGTCGAGACCGAGGATTTCATGACGGCCGACTGGAGCCGCTTGCCCTACGATCTTTTGGCCCGCATGTCGACGCGGATCATCAACGAGGTGCCGGGGGTGAACCGGGTGGTGTACGACATCAGCTCGAAGCCGCCGGCGACGATCGAGTGGGAGTAGGCGAAGGGATGCGGTTGTCAACGTCGCGACTTCCGAATATGATGATGTTAAGGAGGTCCACCTATGGAAGCCACGGTAAGAGCTGTGTACCACAACGGCGTATTCGTTCCTACGACCCCATGCGATTTCCCGGAAAACACGGAAGTCGAAGTTTCCGTGCGGGGACCGACGATCATTCCGCCAAGCATTACTGATCCTGCGGAGCAGGTACGAATCCGTCGCAAGGTCCTGGAGAGGATGCGAAGGAATCCCCTCTCTGCCGACGCACCGCGGTTCACGAGGGAAGAATTGCATGAACGCCGTTGACACCAACGTGTTGATCTACGCGAAAGACCCGCGGGATCGGCGAAAGCAAGCAGTTGCCGAGACGCTCGTAGCGGACATGAAGGACGGCACATTGCTCTGGCAGGTTGCCTGTGAATTCTTAGCTGCTAGCAGGAAGCTTGAGTCGTTCGGCTACAGCTTTCGCGAGGCGTGGGAGGACATCGAAGAACTTCGGAGCACATGGAAGGCCGTTCCTCCGAGGTGGGAAGTACTGGTGCATGCGCATGAATTGACCGATCGTTACAGTATTTCTTTTTGGGATGCGCTATTGATCAGCGCATGCAACGACGCGGGGATCGAGCGGCTGTATTCCGAGGATCTTGATACGCATGACGGGGTGGACGGGATCGAAATTATCAATCCGTTTCGGAGCCCCTGATGAGAACCAAGAAAGTGAAGGAGGGTTTCAATTGTGCTGCGAAAAATAAGAGCGATCTATCGCAACGGCTGTTTCGTGCCACAGACGCCTTGCCATCTTCGCGAAGGATCGGAGGTGGAAATTACGGTACAAGGCCCCATCGTAATTCCAGCCGAAATCACGGATCCCGAGGAGAAGAAGCGGCACATGAAAGAGGTCGTCGCGAGGATGCAACAAAACCCTATCCCTCTCAACGCGCCACGCTTCACGCGGGAAGAGTTGCACGAAGCGCCGTTGATACTTCACCTGCCATTGATTTTCTTGATCTTCTTCGTTGCGTCCAAACACTCACCAACGAAGTCTTCAAGGCGATCCATTTGCCCCCTTCGGTCAAGCGCAAAGAACGTCGATCCAAGTTCCAGATTATGGGCCCAAATCAGCCCACCCTCACCGTCTGCTTCCACCTTCCCGAAGTCTACTCGTTGCATGGCGTCCTTTCCAACGGGGAATTCCCAGGTCTGGAAGCCAAGCAATGTGGGTTCTTCATAATCGATACCAACGAAGAACTGTTTGTCGTCCACGTAGAACCCAATGTGATCGCGATCATCGGAGAACTTTGCACTGTCGGCCTTGGCGTTGATCGCTTCTTCCAGCATCCTTAAGATGTTTCTCAACGATTTCATCCCTGCAGCCAACTCCGGTCCGGCTTTTTCCATGGCAATGTTCCTTATTTTCAGAAACTCGACGAACTGTCTCGTCAAGAAGTAACTTTCGGTATTCGTGATCGCCGTCTTTTCCCAGTCGGTCAACCAGTCCTCCAACCAGTCTGCAATCTGAAACCAACGACAGAAAACGTCGGGTTCCTCATCACCAGCGGGAATCTCGGCTGGGTAGCGCGTCAACAGCACTAGAGCCAGAGCGTTCTTCGGAAGCCCGCTGTTGGTCAAATCCTTCCGGTATCGTTTTAGTTGCCCCTCACGCACGTTGGATTGCGATTTTGCTTCCACGAAGGCCCTGAATTGCCCCTCGATGGCTATTTCTATGTCGGGCCTTCCTTTTTCGGTAGTCACTTGGGTCGTAATGGTCAACTTTTCCCGAATACACTCGGCCTCAATCTTGAGTCGGTTACCTTCGAGTGTTCCTGTAAGTCTGCGCAGAATGTCAACCGCCGCCTGCGGCTCATTGTCCCGGAGATGCCGCAAAAGATGTGCGAAGGCTTCCGTGAGGAAGTTCTCGTCCTGGCGAGCAGCCAACTTGTGAAGCTGGGCCAGAAGGTTTTTGTCTTGATCGTACATCAAGGGCATTCCTTTCGCGCGCTTGATCTGGGTATCTTGCGCCAGACCAGGGCAAGTCGATCGTAGTTCCCGGCCGGGCGTGAGGGGTACTTGGTTCTGCGTACCGGCCGTTCATTCTCTACGCCACCCCCGGTCGCTGTCAAGCACCCCTCTGCCCCAATCGTCCTTCCAGAATCCCGATCACGGAAAGGTCCTCGTCCAAGTCCGGCCAATGCAGCCCCGTGCCGTTGCAAATGATTTCGATATGGTTCAGTTGCTCCGGAGTCGCTCCCCGCAAGCGCCGATTCAATTGGGCCGGAAAACGGATTTCGCAACTATCCTTCAGACGCACACATACGGAAACATTATCCGCAAAGGCTTCCACGGCCAGCACGGAATACTTCATTCGTCATTCCCTACTTCCACTTGAGAACCGCCCCCATATCCGCGCTGGTAGCCATCGCCGCATATCGGGCCAGCCAACCGGTCGTGTACCGCGGCGGCAGCGGCTTGAACGCGGCAGCCCGCGCGGCCAACTCCTCGTCGCTCAAGCGCACCGAAAGCGAGTGCGCATGGATATCGATATCAACGATATCACCGTTCTTCAACAACCCGATCGGCCCGCCGACAGCCGCCTCCGGACTAATGTGGCAGACGCACGCCCCCGCCGTGCCGCCGGAGAAGCGGCCGTCGGTGATCAAGGCCACGCTGTCGCCCAGCCCAACGCCCTTGATGGCCGTCGTGGGCGCTAGCATCTCCTGCATGCCCGGCCCGCCGCGAGGACCTTCGTAGCGGATCACGACAACGTCGCCCGCCTTGACCCGGCCGTTGACGATCCCCTCGTAGGCCGCAGTTTCCGATTCGAAAACCACCGCCGGACCACTATACTGCAACATGTCCTTCTTCACGCCCGCGGTCTTTACCACGGCACCCCGCGGGGCTAGGTTCCCGAAAAGAATGGCCAGCCCGCCTTCGTCGCTATAGGCGTTCTCCACCTCGCGGACGCAATCGTACGGATCGAAACCGAGTTGCTCCTTCGTCAGATCGCGGACCGTAGCCGCCCGGCGATCGACGACCATGCCCTGAGGCGTCCGCCGTCCGCCGGGCGTGACCGCGGCCAACTCGAGGGCCTGCTCCAACACGCCACCGGCGCGGATGTCGTATTCGTCGATGTTCTCACCCAACGTCTTGCCGCTGACCGTGGGGCAGTCGAGGTGCATCAGGTCCGGCCGGCCACGGCGGACCGCGCCGAGGATCGTATGCACGCCGCCCGAGTTGTGCACGTTCTCCACGTGATAGGAACTGCTGGGCGCGACTTTGCAGACGTTCGGCGTCCGGCGGCTCAAGGTGTTGATCCGCTCGATGCTGTAGGGCACGCCCGCCTCCTGGGCCAGGGCCAGAATGTGCAGCACCGTGTTCGTGCTCCCGCCCATGGCCATGTCGAGAATCATCGAGTTGTCGATCGATTCGGCGGTCACGATCTCCAGCGGCAACAACCCATGGCCGGGGCCGAGGCGGTCGAATTCCTTGACCATCTCCACGATCCGCCGGGCTGCCGCCTGAAAGAGCACCTTGCGGTCGTTGGCCGTGGCCAACAAAGTCCCGTTGGTCGGCAGGGCCATGCCCAGGGCCTCGCAAAGGCAGTTCATGCTGTTGGCCGTGAACATGCCGGAGCAGGAGCCGCACGTCGGGCAGGCGGCCTTCTCCAGGGCCAGCAACTCTGCGGCCGACAGCTTGTCGTTTTGCTTGGCCGCCGCGCCGATGAAGACGTCGATCAGGTCGACCGTCTTGCCCTCGGCCGTCTTGCCGGCCTCCATCGGGCCACCGCTGACGAAAATCGTGGGGATATTGCAGCGCATGGCCCCCATGAGCATGCCGGGCACGATCTTGTCGCAATTGGGAATGCAGACCATGCCGTCGAAGCAGTGGGCCTGCACCATCGTCTCCACGGCGTCGGCAATGATCTCGCGGCTGGGCAGAGAATATTTCATGCCCGCGTGTCCCATGGCAATGCCGTCGTCGACGCCGATCGTGTTGAAAACGAACGGCACGCCACCGGCAGCGCGGATGCACTCCTTGACGTAGATGCCCACCTTGTCCAGGTGGACGTGGCCGGGAATGATGTCGGTGTAGCTATTGCAAACGGCGATGAACGGCTTTCGGAAATCGTCGTCGCTCACGCCGGTGGCGCGGAGCAGGCTGCGGTGCGGTGCGCGGGAATCGCCTAGTTTGATGATGTCGGAACGCATTATTGTGGAATACCCGAGGATCTTGTGCGGAAAAACGGAACATTTCATTGTAATCCCCCTCCCGGCGAATGGGTAGGGGGCGATTGCAGCCGCGGCCATCACAACCTATCCTAGATAGCAGATATTCGAAAAACTTCCTTCCCCGCCGATTCGCCTCCATGACACCGAAATTCATTTACTTCGACCTGGGCAAGGTGCTCATCGATTTCAGCTTCGAGCAGATGTGTCGCCAGATGGGCGAGACGGCCCGGATCGAACCCCGGCAGGTAAAGGCCGTCCTGGCGGCGGGCTTACAGGCGGCCTACGAAATCGGAAGGCTCGACAGCCGCGCGGCCCACGAGGTCTTTTGCCGCCAGACCGGCACGCGGCCCGACTACGAAGCGTTTTCACTGGCCTGCAACGACATTTTTACTCCGATCGACAGCATGCTGCCGGTAGTCGTACAGCTTTACCAGGCCGGTCACCGCCTGGGCGTTCTTTCCAACACGTGCGAAGGCCATTGGAACCATTGCCTGCGGCGCTACACCATGCTTCGCGAGCTTTTTTCGGTCTACGCGTTGAGCTTTGAGATCGGCGCCGTGAAGCCGGATGCCGCCATCTTCCGCAAGGCGGCCGAGTTGGCCGGCTGCCAGCCCGATGAGATTTTTTATGCGGACGACATCCCGGGACACGTGGCCGGCGCGCGAAGCGTGGGCTTTGATGCGGTCGTTTACACGTCGACGCCGGAGTTGGTGACGGAGTTGAGGAAACGGGGAGTCGAATTCAACTATTGAGGCCGCCATTCGGACCCATGAACCAGGCACTGCTCGCATGGGCCATGCGTCCTTGCTTCCACCAGCCGGCGGAGGTTCGAGCCCACATCTATAACCCCAGTACGTCGCTCATCCCGTACAATCCCGCCGGTTTGCCGGCGAGAAACTTGGCGGCGGCCAAGGCCCCTTGTGCATAGCAGTCGCGATTGCTTGCCCGTACGGTCAACTCCAGCGTCTCGCCGAGCATGGCGAAGACGATCGTATGCTCGCCCGGGTTGTCGCCGACACGAATGGCATGGAAGCCGATCTCGTGATGCGGCCGCTTGCCCGGCCGACCGCTGCGGCCGTGGACGTGCCGGGTCTGCCCCATCTGCTTGGCAATGATCTCGCCGAACTTCAAGGCCGTGCCGCTGGGCGAGTCCTCCTTGAAACGATGATGCCGTTCGAGGATCTCAACGTCGGCGTCCTTGTCGGCCAGGACTTTGCCGGCCAGCTCGCAGAGCTTCATCGCCAGGTTCACGGCCATGCTCATGCTTGGCGACCAGAGCAGCGGAATCTTTTTCGCCGCAGCGTGGATATGTTCAACAACTTCCGGACTGAAGCCCGTCGTCGCCAGCACTAGGGGCAATTTCTTCACCCGGCACGTTTCAATGATGACTTCGGCCGCTGCGGGAACCGAGAAATCGACGACCACGTCGACCGGCACGAGCAGCTCGGCCGCCAACGGCACGCCCAAGGCCCCGGCGCCGGCGATGATGCCGGCGTCGTCGCCCAGCAGTGCGTTGTCGGGTGACTCCAAGGCGGCGGCCACCGTTAATTGCGGATCGGCTGCGCCCAAGGCGACCAGGCGGCGGCCCATGCGGCCGGCGGCGCCGTGAATGGCGAGGCGAATTGTGGGCATTGTCTTGTGGCAATCCTTTCGTCTCTTGGTTGGGTCTTAGTTCTTAGTTCTTGGTCCTAAGAGCTAAGACCTAAGTCCTAAGACCTCTGCTCTATCACCTTCACGATCTCTGCCAGATCGTTCTTCACCTGCACGGCCCGATTGGCGAACTTGGCACGTTCCACGCCGCGGCTGCGAAGCACTTCGTCAAAGTACTTGGCGTCGTGCGTGTGATAGGCGACGGTGGCAGTCGGGTCTTTGAGTTCGTGGCCCGTGAGAATACAAACGATGCGCTCGTCGGGCGCGATCACGCCCTCCTTGACGAGGAGCTTGGCCCCGGCCACGCTGGCCGCGCTGGCCGGTTCGCAGCCCATGCCGCCGGCGCCGACCTGGGCCTTGGCGTCGAGGATCTCCTGGTCGCTCACCTGGCGGACCACGCCGCGGCACCACTCCAAGGCCCGCAGGCATTTGTGCAGGTTTACTGGCCGATTGATTTCGATGGCGCTGGCGATCGTCGATGCCCGGCGGCCGGCAGCGTCCATCTCTTGGAAATAGTGCTCGATGCGATCCAGGTCGGGCCGGCCGTCGTTCCAACAGACCCCGTTGACTTCGACGAGGTCGTAAAGCGTGCGGGCCCCGCCGGCGTTGATCACGGCCAGGCGGGGAATGCGATCGATCAGCCCCAATTGGCGCAGTTCGTAAAAGGCCTTGCCGAAGGCGCTGGAATTGCCCAGGTTGCCGCCCGGCACGACGATCCAGTCGGGTACCTGCCAGTGCAGGGCTTCGAGCACCCGGTACATGATCGTCTTCTGTCCTTCCAGTCGGAACGGGTTGACGCTGTTCACGAGGTACATGCCCAACTCGCGGCTGACTTCCTGCACGCGGGCCATGGCGTCGTCGAAGTCGCCCTCGATCTGCACGGTCAAGGCGCCGTAGTCCAATGCCTGGGACAGCTTGCCGTAGGAGATCTTGCCCGAACCGATGAAAATCACGGCCCGCATGATCTGTGTCACCGAGGAATACAAGGCGAGCGAAGCGCTGGTGTTGCCGGTCGAGGCGCAGGCTGCCGTCTTGGCTCCCACGAACCGGGCGTGGCTGAAGGCGGCCGACATGCCGTTGTCTTTGAAGCTGCCGGAGGGGTTCAGGCCTTCGTACTGGAGGTGCAGCCGATCGGGCTTCAATCCCACGTAGCGGCCGACCGCGGGCGAAACGTGCAGCAGCGTTTGTCCCTCGCCCACGGTGACGCATTGCTCGACGGGCATGAAGGGGAGCAGTTCGTGGAACCGCCAAACGCCGCTGAAGCAGTGCGAATCGCCGCGGCGGCCCCATTTGTCTTCGAAGATTTTCCAGGAGCGTGGCGGGGGGATGCGCGACCAGTCGTAGGCCACGTCGAGCAAACCGCCGCAACGGCCGCAGGCGACGCGAACCTCGCCTATGTCGTAGGTTGCCCGGCAGGCGGGTGAGATGCAGGCTTGAAAAGCGGCTGTGGTATGAATTTAGTTATCCTTTCGTAGCGTAGGCATCCTGCCTGCGTCTTGGCTTATCAAGAAAGGATAACGCAGAGATCGGCTTTCATCCAGGGGAAGCCCCCCGTAGTGGTAGGTTTGGCGTTGTCCGGTTCTCCGATTTCCCTCCTAAAATCATTGCCATGCGACGCGTTACCCCAGTTTGACAAGATTTTGCCGGCGATTTACAATAACAAGTCTCGGATGGTGTGAATTGCCACTAGGTTGCTCATCGCAAAGTTTCCATTTATATGAGGGATCGATGAATCGAGTTGAATTGCAAGCATACAAGGATCAGCTACTGGTTTTGCGGGCACGGATCACCGGGGATGTGAATCAACTTCAAGAGCACTCACTGAGGAAAAGCCGGTCGGAAGCCAATGGCGACCTTTCCAGCATGCCGATCCACATGGCCGATATCGGCAGCGACAACTACGAACAGGAGTTTTCGCTGAGTCTGATGGAAAATGGAGGCGCCACGCTGGACAAGATCCAGGCGTCGCTGGATCGGATCGAAGAGGTTACCTACGGGGCCTGCGAGGAATGCGGGGCGAAGATTCCCAAGACCCGGCTGAACGCCATTCCGTATGCGACTTTGTGCGTGAAGTGCGCGTCGCACCAGGAACACAGTTAGGCCGGCTAGAGGAACCGCCATGAGGGCAGTTCCCCTCAATCGATTTTGGGTTTTCCTTTTGATCGCCGGTGGCGGCTTCGCTGTCGATCTGGCCACGAAGCATTGGATCTTCGCCTGGCTCGGCATGCCGGGTCGCAAGCAGGATCCATTTTGGATTTGGCCCCATGTCTTTGGCTTTCAGACCAGCTTGAACGAGGGCGCGTTGTTCGGCATGGGGCAGGGGATGGTGTGGCTCTTCGCCTTGCTGTCCGTCGGCGCCGCGGTGGCTATCTGCTGGTGGCTCTTCGTTGCCGGGGCCGCTCGGCAATGGGTGCTGACCGTGGCCCTGTCGGGGATCATGGCGGGAATTTTGGGAAATCTCTACGACCGCGTGGGCCTGCCGGGGCTGAAGTGGACCTTTGCCAACAATTTGCACAAGTTCGGCGATCCGGTCTTTGCCGTTCGCGACTGGATTCTCGTGATGTTTGGAAAATGGCCCTGGCCGAACTTCAATATTGCGGATAGCCTATTGGTCTGTGGCGCGCTGCTTTTGGCATGGCACGCCTTCTTCCAGCAAGAGCCGAAAGACAGCAGCACGGCAGTATGAGTCTTGATCCCAACGAGATGACGTCGCGATTGGTCCTGGCCCTGCAAATCGCCCGCGAGGCCGGGAAGATCACGCTGGAGTATTTCCGCCGCGAAGACCTGGAAGTGGAACGCAAGGGCGACGATTCGCCGGTGACGGCGGCCGATCGTCTCGCGGAAGAGCATCTTCGCAATCGCATTGCCGAGGCCTTTGCCCACGATGCGGTCGTGGGCGAAGAACTGACCGACCGCCCCGGCAACAGCCCGTTCCGCTGGATCGTCGATCCGATCGACGGCACGAAGTCCTTCATCCATGGGGTGCCGCTGTACGGCACGCTGATCGGCATCGAGCACGAAGGCGAGCCGGTGGCCGGCGTGATTCACATCCCGGCCTTGGACGAATGCGTCTATGCCTCGCGCGGGAACGGGGCCTGGTATGTGCAGGGGCAGAAATCAAAGCGGTCCGCCAAGGTTTCCCGGCAAACTCCGCTCTCGCAAGGCCTGTTCCTCACCAGCGAAGTGGCCACTTTCGACGAGATCGGCCGCCGCGATGTCTACGACCGGCTGCAATCGACCGCCTGGCTCAGCCGCACCTGGGGCGATTGTTACGGTTACTTGATGGTCGCCACCGGACGGGCCGAAGTGATGGTCGATCCCGTGGCCGCCGTTTGGGACCTGGCCCCGCTGCTGCCGATCATGACAGAGGCGGGGGGCACGTTTACCGACTGGCAAGGCCGTCGTACGATCCATTCCGGACAGGCCATTGCCACCAACGGCTTGGTGCTGGACGAAGTTTTGGCGATGGTGCAGGAATAGTAGCAGGCACACTCCGTGTGGGCCGCTAAAAACTTCCGGGATTTGGATGGAATTTAATGGAATTCACTGTGCGGTTTTTGTGCCGTGTGCAATTTCCACGGCGCGGCGCAAACAAGAAAAGCGACTTCGAAAAATCCTCTGCGCCTAACCGTGCTCACTTTCGTAGATATAGATAGTGGGAGAGATATTGCCGCCACCAAGAACTTCTCCATGAGGAAAAAAAAACGAGAAGTAGGGTGCATGGAGAGGGCACGATTACGTGTCCCGTACCAGAAACGGTTGCGGATGCCGCGGGTACGAGAGCCGGGCCGTGTCCGGAAACGCAAGTACTTACGAGCAAAGCACTTGCGCGACTTGTTGCCGGACACTGTCCGGGAACGTTCCCGGACAAAGGACCGCAAAAACGCCGGGACCGTTGTCGTAAGTTGTTTACACAACATGACTTGCGATCGCAGCGCAGACGCGTTTCCAGGCTGTCCGTCCGCCAGCGTTGCCGGACAAACCCATGCACAGGAGGGGTTTTCGCGGACTTTCAGCGGCAAGGGGCGCTGCGTCCGCACGATCACCCGGCATGAATGCCGGGCCTATTAGCGGCTAAAGCCGGAAATGGGCGTAAACGCCCATCAGTCACATCTCTCCCGAACGAAAACGGGATACAAAACCAAGACACCGCAGTTCGACTTTTTAGCAGTCCACACTCCGTGTGCCGTCCGCTCTGCGGCGCCAGCCGCAGTTTCTTTTCAGAAACTGTTGGCTTCTGGCGGACGGCACACGGAGTGTGCCTGCTACTTTGGAGGCCGCTGGCGCGGTAAAATGGCCTTTCGATGACTGCCTTCCGCAGGAAAGGACCTGTCGAATGAAGCACATTTTTTTGTCAGCCATGCTTATGGTTACCGTACTTGCAATATCCGCGGCAGCCGCAACAAATTCATCAGATGCGGATGCCAAACTCGAGGCATTCTTCCGCCGCTACCTTGACGAGTACTTCCAGCAGCAGCCGTCGGAGGCCACGGTCTTGGGCGACCATCGTTTCGATGCGAAGCTCGAAGACCTCTCCGCCCCATCGCGGGCGAAGTGGATCCGGCGAATCCGGCAGGCGCTGGCCGACCTGCCGCGCGAGGTCGATTACGCCCGGCTTTCACGGGCCGGCCAGGTCGATTTCGAGATCTTCCAGCACGAACTCGCAAAGGCCCTCTGGTTGAACGAGAATACGCGGCCCTTCGAAGAAGATCCCCGCAAGTACACAGACTACATCAACGGCAGCGTCTATGTCCTGCTGACCCAGTCGACGTTGCCCAAGGAGACGAACCTGACCCATGCCATCGCACGCATGCGGCAGATCCCGCAGGTCGTAGCGGCCGCTACGCAGACGTTGACCCATCCGCCGCGATCGGTCCTGGAAACGGCCATCGTGCAGAACCGTGGCTCGATCGGCTTCTATGAAACGGAGATCTTCGAACTGGCCGGTAAAACGCCGCAAAACGATGCCTTGAAAAAGGCTGCCGAAGAGGTTGTTGCCTGTCTGAAGGACTATCAGGCGTTTCTCGAAAACGAAGTCCGTCCGCGGGCCAACGGCCAGTGGCGATTGGGCAAAGAGAAGTTCGCCAAGAAGCTGGAGTTGGAACTCGATGCCGGATTGACGGCCGAGCAGGTGCTGGCCGCCGCCGAGGCCGACTTCATCCGCGTCCAGCGCGAACTCTATCTCACCGCGCGGCAGCTCTGGGGCCACTATTATCCGCTCGCGCCGTTGCCGCCCGACAACACGGCCGGACATCGGGCGGCGATCCGGGCCGTCGTCAAGGCGGTCGAGAAGGAACATGGCCGGCCGGAGGACCTCACCCGCGATGCCCGGGCGACGGTGGATCGCATTCGCCGCTTCATTCGCGATCACAAGATCCTGCGTCTGCCCGATCCGGACCGCTGCCAGGTGATCGAAATGCCGGAGTTCAAGCGGGGCAACTCGACAGCCTATATGGACGCGGCCCCGCCGCTGGACGCCGCGGCCGAGAGTTTCTATGCCGTCAGTCCGCCGCCGAAAGATTGGGACGCGACCCGGGTGCAGAGCCTGTTGCAGGAATACAACCGCCACATGCTCCAGGTGCTGACGATCCACGAGGCCTATCCGGGCCACAACGTGCAATTGTCGTATGCCAACCGCAACCCCTCGCTGATTCGCCGCGTATTGGGCTCGGGCGTGTACATCGAAGGCTGGGCCGTCTACTGCGAGCAGATGATGCTCGACCAGGGTTATGGCGACGGCGACCCGGCCCTGCGGCTGATGCAGTTGAAGTTCCAACTTCGGACTGTGACCAACAGCCTCCTCGATCACCAGATGCACTGCAACGAGATGACTGATGAAGAAGCCCTGTCGCTGATGGTCGATCAGGCCTACCAATCGGAAGGCGAGGCCCGCTTGAAGATCATCCGAGCCAAACAGACGTCTTGCCAGCTCTCGACGTATTTCGTCGGCCGTACGGCGATGTGCCGGTTGCGCGAGAAAATCCAGACGGAGATGGGCGACAAGTTCGACCTGGCCCGCTATCACGAGGCCGTGCTCGATTTGGGGTCGGTGCCCGTGAAGTATTTGCCGGAACTCGTACGCGAACGGCTGAGGGGAGCGAAGTAGGGTGGGACCAGATCCGGGGTACCCGGTACTCCGGGTCGGCGAGCGCAGGCCCACCGTGATCGAGCATGATCATACTAAGAAATGGTGGGCCTGCGCTCGCTACGCGATCTGGTCCCACCCTACAGATTATCCATGAATCAGTTTCTTCACTATCCGTTGGCTCTCGTTGCTTTGCTTATCGCAAGTCAGTCTCCTATCGCAGCGGCAGCCGACGTTCGACGCATTGCTGCGCAAGGCGGCTATCGAAAATGCAGCCAAACGCGATGATGCCTTCTGGCGACAGATCGCCACGGCCGATCCGCGGCCCTTGTCCGGCTGCCGCCAGTTGCTCGGCGATGCCTTGGCGCTGTGCGAGGCCCGCATCCATCCGGAACGGCTTGAACGCCTCTTCGCGCTGACGCGGCGAATGCAGGATCAAGATCCGCACAGCAAGAATTGGGGAAACGTCGCGTGGTACTGGCGCGATACGGGCGTAACCGATACGAACGCGGTCGAGTTCTGCATGCAGGATGCCTTGCTGATCCACATCCGGCATGGCGGCTGGCTGCCGCCGGCGGCCAAGAAGGAACTGGCCAATTTGCTGCGGCTGGGCGTGGAGGGTTGCCTGCGGCATCGCGTGCCGACCGACTACACGAACATCGCGATCTTGAACGCCGGAAACCTGATCGTGCTCGGTGAGCGGCTCGATCGCGCCGATGTGGCCCGCGAAGGCTACCGCCGCCTGGATGCCTTATGCCTGCGGACGGCGGCCTTCGGGATCCACGAGTTTTGTAGTCCTACTTATTATGGCACGGATCTCAACGGGCTGCTCTTGATTCACACCTACGCACGAGAAAGCGCGAGCGCCAGCAGGCCGAGGCCCTGTTGCAGCTCTTCTGGACCGACATTGCGGCCAATTGGTTTCCCGCGGCGCATCGGTTGGGCGGCTGCCATAGCCGCAGCTACGACTATCTTCGTGGCCTGGGAGGCCTGGATTGGCACTTTTGGTACCAAGGTTGGCTGGAATCGCCATCGGCCGGCAGTGCGGAGCGCCGTGAGCCCTGGACGGACGAGTGGTCGCCGCCGCCGTCGCTCGTGGAAATGGGCCGCCGCCAGTTTCCCCGCTGGGTCCGCCAGCACTGGGGATTTCTGCCGGCGGAAAGCCGCAGCGATATGCTGTATCGCGACATTGCGCTCTCGTGCTGCGGCGCCGGTTACGGTAATCAGGATTCAACGCTGGCGGTCGATCTGCCCGGCGGCCGTGAACTCCCGCGCTGCTACTTCATTCCCGACGGCCGTGAGGATCCCTATGGAAAGAAGAAAATTGAAACGGGTTCTGCCCGGCACCCCAAGGCCGTGCATATACAGCCGTTCTGGGCCGGGGCGCAACGATCGGGCGATGCCTTGGGGCTGGTGATCTACCGCGGCCGGGACTTGGCGGCTGCAGAAGTCTTTCATCTTCAAAGCCATTTCGTACTCCGCCGTACGGCCGATATCTGGCTCAATGGCAAACGCTTGACGATGCCCGCGGGCGCGGCAGAGAAGCCGGCCGAAGTGCCAATGCCTGCCGGTTGCAGCCTCGTGCTGCGCTATGGCAGCGCCGCGGTTGGCGTCCGCGTGGAATTGAGCTATGCGCGGGCGGTAAGGCCGCCAACCGTGAGCCTTGTCGACGACGGTAACGCCTGGAACTGCCTCCGCCTTACCGTGGACCACGGCCGCTGCACCGACTTGGCGAAGACCGGAGCGGGCGGGATGGCCGCGGGCGCCGCCTTCTGGGTCCGCATTGGCAGCCAGTTGACAAGCGATGCCGATTTTGACGCCTGGCGAAAGGATTTTGGTAACACCAGTCGTTGTGTCGTGGTCCAGTCCGCTCAAAAGGTTGAAGTCGCGGCGCCGGGCAAAGAGGGACCGCTCTCGATTACCGCCGAGGCGCCTTGGGACCAGTCGGCCCGCGTGCAACTCGTGCCGAAACCGTACCAAGGCGTGCTCGAAGTCGATGGCAAGGAGCTTGGCCTTCCACTGCTGGCGGCCGTTGAACCACTCTGCTCCTTGCCATTGGGGGCGGGACCACTCGGCTCGACGACGGTGCCTGCCGGGAAAACGGTCTTCTGGGAAGCCGAGTCAGGGTTGGTCCTGCCCGGCATGGCCATTGGAGAGGATGCCCAGGCATCTGGCGGCCGCTACGTTGGACAGGAGTCATCGCCGATCGGCCAGCCTAGCGGTAGCGTGACCTGGTCGCTGGCGATCGAAAGACCGGGCAGCTATTGGCTTTGGGTCCGGGTACGATCGACCGACGCGGGGCACCCGCTTGCGGGTCGTGGCTCGTTTTCGTTTGAGGCGATTGGGGAGCACGGGCTGGCAATGCCGGCGGCCACTTGGGTTCCGTGGTCCCCGGGCGTCTGGCAGTGGCAACCGCTGAAGTTCGAGGGAGCGAACGCTCCGGCCGTTCTGGAATTGCCCCGCGGCGTTTGCCGTATAAAATTACAGACGCGGCAATCGGGCACGATGGTCGACCGGTTGATGCTGACCGCCGACCCGAATGAGCGGCCAATGTAGGATAGGTTTCCAACCTGTCCCGAAACGACAGATTAGGAACCTATCCTGCATGGAGGCGGCCGTAGACTTTGTGCATCTTGCCCCGGTTCTCGCGGGGTCTTTTTTTCGTTACATTCGAAAAACTCCGCCTAATCCTAACAGTGTCAATCGGCCGAATCCCTCTTTAGAGACTGTCCGTAGAACGGAATTTCTTCCGTTCCAACGGATTGAAATCCGTTCTACGAATCCGGGACGAAGGAGATCGAGCATGGCACGGTTCACGATCGCGATTTGCAGTTGGTGGGTTAGCATGGCAGGGGTAGGGGCGGCGCAAGCACCGGCCGGGCTTTCTGCCGCGGGGGATGGGATATTTCCGCTGGTCGAAACGGTGGCCGCGACTTCCAAGGCCATCGAAATCTTGCCGCCGCTCCCGCCCGGCGCATCGGTATTGTCGCCCGCGTCGCCCACCGCATCGGTCTTGTCGCCCGCATCGCCCGGCGAGGCCCAGTCGACCCGTGAGGCCCGGGCGCATGAGCAGTATCTGCTTCAGTCGCAGGCCCAGGCGGAGTCGGTCCGCCGCGCCGCAGTGGCCCGTGCCGAGCAACGCATGCGGCGGCTGGAATCGCAGCGGTGGTTCGGCATTTCCAACTCGCGTCCCATGGCCAGCGTCGATCCCTATGACGGTGATTACTCGCCGGGCTGGGTTTCCAACTATCCGTTCTATCCGCTCCGCTGGGTTGGAAGCGGCGAGCCTTGGGGCGTTGTAGGCCAGTAAGCAACCGGGCAGACTTGCCGGATGGCCTCCAAGTCACGCCATATCTTGGCGGGCAGTTCGCACAACTACGGCGGCTTGGCGTCAAACCGCCCAAGCCGTTCCGTCATTGTATCGCTGGAAAGTTTACGACGGCGAATTACAATGAGTTCCAACTCCCCACTCGAAACCAAGGACCCCCTCGCAATGACTAGAATCTCCAAGACTTCACTGGCACTGCTTATCGCAACCCTTCTTACATCCAATTTCTGGATCGCTCGATCGGTGCGGGCCGATTTCCGCCCGCCCGCGGTTCCGCTGGTCACCTACAACCCGTTTCTCAGCATCTGGTCGGAATCCGACCGCCTGAACGGCTCGAACACGAAACACTGGACGCATCACGACCATTCGCTCGTGAGCCTGATCCGTATCGACGGGAAGACGTACCGGCTGATGGGCGCGGAACCGAAAGACCTGCCGGCCTTCAGGCAAAAGTCCGTCAAGGTCCTGCCGACGCGGAGCATCTACGAATTCCAACAGGCGGGCGTCCAGGTGACGATGACTTTCATGCAGCCTGCGCTGCCCGCGGATCTCAACGTCTATTCGTGGCCGCTGAGCTACATTACCTGGAACATTCGCTCCTGCAATGGCGGCGAGCACAAGATCGAACTGTACGACAGCACGAGCTCCCAGCTCGCCGTCAACAAGACCGACGAACTGGTCGAGTGGTCGCGTGAGATGGCGGGCGATTTGACGCTCTTGCGAGCCGGCACGGTGGCCCAAAATGTCCTTGACTCTTGCGGCGACGACCACCGCATCGACTGGGGCTATGCCTATGCCGCCGCGCCCGGCGGAGTTTCCAAATCGGCGATCGCCGCCGCCGCAGTCCTGGAAAAGGCATTCGCCCAAGACGGCGGTCTGCCCACGGCAGACGACACGCGCATGCCGCGGGCGGCTGGCGACTCGGAGCCCGTGATGGCATTCGCCTTCCAACTGGGCAGCGTGGGCGCGGAAGCGGTCCAACGCCAGGTCATCGTGGCCTACGACGAAATCTTCGCGATCAAGTATTTCGGCAAGAAACTGCTGCCCTACTGGGCGCGGAACGGCGTGAAGATCGGCGAACTCTTGCAAACCGCGGCGCAGGGTTACGCGAAGCTCCTCGGTAGATGCGAAAAGTTCGACGCGGAACTGATGGCCGACATGACGAAGATCGGCGGCGAGAAATATGCGAATATCACCGCGCTATCGTATCGCGAATGTGTCGCCGCCAACGGCCTTGCCGCCAACGCGAACCGGCAGCCGCTGTTCTTTACGAAGGAAAACACGAGCAACGGCGACATCGCCACGGTGGACGTGTTCTTCCCCATGGACCCTATCTGGATCTTTCTCAGCCCGTCGCTGGCGAAGGCCTCGCTGGTCCACGTGCTGATGTACTCCGCCTCGCCGCACTGGAAGTTTCCCAACGCCCCGCACGACCTGGGCACCTATCCGCTGGTCTTCGGTCGCGACGACGGGGGCGAGGGCATGCCCGTCGAGGAAAGTGGCAACATGCTGATCCTCTGCGATGCCATTGCCCACGCGGACGGCAACGCTGACTTTGTCGGGCCGTGGTGGCCGCAACTCACGCAATGGGCCAAGTACCTGGAGAAGTACGGCCTGGATCCCGAGCAGCAGCTTTGCACGGACGACTTCATGGGCCATCTGGCGAACAATGCAAATCTCTCGGTGAAGGCCATTCTGGGCCTCGCCGCGTATGGCGATCTGTGCCGCATGCGCGGCGATAAGGAAACCGCGGACAAGTACCTCGCGCTGGCCAAGGCCAACGCCCGGCACTGGATGAAAGTCGCCGCCGAGGGCGATCACTACCGGCTCGCCTTCGACAAGCCGAAGACCTGGAGCCAGAAATACAACCTTGTCTGGGACCGCATCCTCGGGCTGAACGTCTTTCCGCCCTCCGTGGCCCGGAAGGAGGTGGCACACTACAAGAAGGTGATGTTGCGCTACGGCGTTCCCTTGGATTCCCGCACGCACCTGACGAAGACCGACTGGTCGTTCTGGAGCGCAGACGCTGGCGGAGGCCCCGGCCGACTTCGAAGCCGTCATTTCGCCGATCTACGATTATCTGAACGAGACCACCGCCCGCGATCCGATCGCGGATTCGTATGTGACCGACAACGTCCGCAGCGGCGGAATGCACGCGCGGCCGGTGGTGGGCGGATTCTTCATCAAGATGCTGAGCGACCGCGCCGTCTGGGAAAAGTGGGCGTCCCGCGACAAGCTGAAGCCTGCCAAGTCGGCGCCCTTGCCCGCGGCGCCGAAGGTCAGCATGGTCGTGCCCACCGAACAGACGTGGCGCTACACGACGGTGAAACCGGCTGCGGACTGGACGAAACCCGGCTTCGATGCGACGGGCTGGAAGGAAGGCCGGGCCGGACTGGGGACCAATCCGCCGGGTTTTGTGCGGCATACGGAATGGAAGACCGACGACATCTGGCTGCGCCGCGAGATGACGGTTCCCGGGGGCGAGCATGCGAATCTTCACTTTTATGTCTATCACGATGAAGACGTGGAGATCTATGTCAACGGAATCCCTGCCGCGCAGGAGGGCCGGTTCACGACTACCTACGTGGTCTTGGAAATTTCGCGGGAGGCGCGTGCCGCGATGAAACCCGGCGCAAAGATTTTGGTTGCCGTGCATTGCCATCAAACGGAAGGCGGGCAGGGCATCAACGTCGGCCTGGCCAACGTCTCGGAGTAGTTCAGCGCGTTCGCTTGGGCCTCGGGCATCGGGTGGCATGCCACCCTCGCAAGGGTACGGAAGTTATTCTTCGGCCGATCCTTAGCGCGTTCGCTTGGGCCTCGGGGGGCGGACGGGCTTCGCCGCGCCGAGGAACTCGGCAAGTTTGCCGCCGACCTGGTAGTACCTGGCGCTGAGATCCTTGTAGTCGTCGTTGGGGTTGCGAATGACGTCGTCGAAATCGAGATAGGGGCGGAGCACGTCCATACCTTTCTTGGCGGCGGAAGTGGCGTCGTCTTTGCTCTTGGTCTTCTGCGCCATGCGATAGAAACAGTCCGCTTCGTTCAAGATGACCTCGTACTTGGGGTGGACTTTCGGCGGCGGGTTGGGCTTGTAGTTCTCCAGCTTATTCCGCAACGTGTCCCATTTGCCGATGGCCTCGCGATACTTGGACGGATCTTTCTTGGCTGCCCACTCCGTGAGGATCTTCGCCTCCGTGACGCGCGGATCCAGGACCTTGGGATACTTGCGAATCACGGCGTCGATCTGTTCCTGGGCCTTTTCGTAGTTACCCAGTTGGGCCTGGAGGTTTGCTCCCAAGGCGTGCAGGCTGGCCTCGGCTTTTATGACGACCGGGTCGTCGGCAAAACCCTGTTTATTCGTGATCATGTCGGAGATCTTCTCCACCAAGTCCGCAGCCGTCTTGAGAGCGTCGTCGGTGCCCACGTTGCTGGCGGTCTTCGCGATCCAGACCAGGGAGGCGGGCGAGATATTCTCCCGCTTGGCGAGATTCATCAGGACCTTCTCTTGCAGATCGACCAGCGGTTTCGCAGTTTTTGCCGCAGCGGGATCTCCTGAGTCGCCCTCCGCCAGGGCCTTCTTGCGGAGGGGTTCCAGCCGCTTGGCGACGTTCATGATCGTGAGGTTGATCTGTCCCTGATCGGGTCCCAACTCCATCAGTTTGGTACAGACCGTGGTGAGGTTCTGGATGTCGTCCAATTGCAGGTAGACCTGGCAGGCGCCGTCGAAGATTCGCAGCGTGGTTTCAGCCCGCTGCGGATCTGCGAACAGCTTGTCGGCTTCCTTGAGCATGTCGTCGATCAAGGGTTTATAAAGCTCGGCGGACTTCTTGAAGTCCTCGCCCTCCTTGTAGATTTCGGCCAGCAACAACTGGGACTCGCGGAGGGACTCGGGGATGACGGCATCGGCCGTGGAAGGCTTCAAGGCCGCGACCGCCTTCTCGGTGAATTCCAGCGCTTGCCTGCGGTCTTCTTTGCACTTGGCGAGCTTGTCCTTGGCGATTTTGGCATGCTGCTCTGTGATTAGATCGGCTAGTTGTTCGATCGTCATGTGCTCCAACGTGAGCTTGTCAATTTTGATATGCTGTTCTTCTATATCTGCTTGAATCTGCTTCTTAGCCAATTTATGATACTTGTACCAATGCGCAAAACCCATCACCGTCAGGGCCTTGGGATACTCTTTCGAGCTGGGGTTGATCTCGCTCAAGAACTTGTCGGCATCGGCCATATTCTCCTGGGCCAGGGCAAGGCGCATCAACACGATCCGCGCGGCATCGCCCTCTTCCCTGGCGGCCCAGTTGTTGAGGATCGCCTTGGCGGTCTTGGCGACCTTGGCGAGCAACTCGCTCTTCGCCGTTTTCTGCGCGTCGGTGCCCTCCGCGGCCTCCAGGTACTGGTAGTACTGCACGTTCAGCACGAAAATGGCGAGGGCCGGGGCGGCTTTGGTTTTCAGATTGCCCGGCTTCTGCAAGGCTTGTTTGGCAAAGGCGATAGCGTCATCGGCTTTGTGGTCCTCGTAGAGTTGCTTGGCCTGGTTGTGGTAGCAGGCGACGACCGCATTCACTACGGCGGCCAGTCGCTGTTGATCGGTGTTCTTGGTCGCGGCCGCAATGGCCTTTTCGTAGCACTTGATGGCCTCGGCCCATTTCTTCTCGTCCCAGGCCTTGTCGCCGTCGATCGCGGCGTCCTCGAAACCCTCTTCCGCCGATAGGTTTGGATTGAGTTTGCGGCGAAGCTCGACGGCGTCCTCCTGGTAGGGGCTGGGGATTTTGGCCATCTGGCCAAGCAAGGCGAGGGCCTGCTTGGTCCGCAGCGCCTTGTCGGCCTTGGGCTGGTTGCCCATCTCCACCAGGTTCTTGGCAATGTCCAAGGTCAAGGCCTGGTAACCGTAACATCTTTCGGAATTGGCCTTGTGCGCGGTCCGCCAGGAACCGGCTTCCTCGAGATAGTCCTTGTAGTCCTTCTTGTCGGACAGTTGGTACAGGGTTTGGAGATAGTACTGCTCAACGTCGGCGAAGAATTCTTCCAAACCGGTCTTCTTCAAGGCTTTTTTTTGCGCGGCTACCGCAGTCTCGTTCACGTCCGCGATGTTGCGCGGGTCGTAGGCGGCGACTTCTTCATAGATGGCCTTGGCATCGCTGGTCTGGCCCAACTCCTGGACAATCCGGCCGTTCCAGAAGTGGGCACGACATCCCAGGAAGGTTTTGCGGGCGTCTTCAGAAGCTTCACGGAAATCCTGGTAAATGGCGTCGAACTCCTTGATGCACCTGGTCAGCGCGGCCGTGCGATCTGAACCCGTTCCCAGAGTTTGCGCCAGGTAGAAATCGACCATGGCCACGGTCAAACGGTTCTCGCCCACCATGACGGTGGCGTCGTCTCGCTTGCGGCGCGGCGTCTTCGGCCCGAGCGAGTCCCGCAGCTTGATCGAGGCCTTCAAGGCATCCACAAACCGCGGTCGAATGGTCTCGAAGAGCTTGCGGGCATCAGCCAGAAGTTTGGCCTTCGCCTCCTTGTCGGTAGCGTAACCCGCCCGCAGCACGAGGTACTGGCCCTCCATGGCCCGTTCTTCCGCCCATCGGGCCGCCTCCTGGATCGCTTCCGGCAGTCCAGGATGGGTCTTGATGAAGCGATCCAACAGGGTCTTGGAGTCCTCTGTCAATTGCTTGGCCTCGGCGTCGCTATAGGCCCGCTTGGCCTTTTCCTTCTTGCTCCGCGACATTTCCAGGTCCCAAACGTCGAGGATCGCCTTCGGGGTGTTGGGATCGGTCTTGAGTTGATCGAGGTAATCGACTGCCACGTCGCCATAGCCTTCCTTCTGCAAGAGATGAACGAATTCCAAGGGATCATCCTTGGCGGCAGCCGGACTGACGGCCAAGGCCCAAAGGATTGCCGGGAGGCTGAACAGAATATAGGTGGTTTTCATGGCAATGGAGGTCAACGAGGAGGAATAGACGGGGATGAAGCAACGAAAAGTCCCTCCGGCAATACGGGCGGCACGTCTCTACGAGACGCGCCATCCTTGCGGAAGGGACAAATTTACGCGTGCGGCCGACGATGCGGCGCTGGGTCACGACGATTCACTCTTGTGTACGCGGGGCGCTATTTCTCACTCGCGTCACCGGTTTTCTTGGCCGACTTGGCGGCCGCTTTCTTGTCGGCCGGCTTCTTGTCAGCCGCTTTCTTGTCAGGTTTTTCGGCCTTGTCGGCCTTACTTGCCTTGTCGGCCTTGTCGTCCGCGCCCTTGGCGGCCTTGGCGTCGGCGCCCTTGTCGGCCTTGTCGTCGGCCTTGGCGTCGGCGCCCTTGTCGGCCTTGGCGTCGGTGCCCTTGTCGGCCTTGGCGTCGGCGCCCTTGGCGGCAACTGCCGCACCACCGCCACCACCCTCGCCACCGGTTGCGTCGGCCTTGAACAAGGGCAAATAGCGGTAGTAGATTTCCAGGGTCAGGCAGGAAAGGGCGGTCTTCATCACGCGACCGCCATAGTCGCACCAAGTGTCTTTCTGCGGCGCCCAGCTTCCGTTGGCACAGTGATTAACGTCGCGGACCTGAGTGTGGACCAGCAAGTCGCGCATCTTGCGATTCCAGGTATCCCACTCATATCCACTCATGTTGTGCATGACCTGGGTCGCGTAATACCAGTAGTAGACGTTGGGCATTCCTTCGTCGGGCAAGTTTTTCATCAGATAGTCCATGCCGCCGATGAGCATGGGATTGTCGCGCTTGGCGCCCAGGTACTGGCGGCAGAGCAGGCCGACCGAGGTCATCGTGTTCACAGGACCCACGCCGGGCTGGTAGGAATACTCGGTGCCATCGTGTACGGCGACCGAATCCAACCACTTGCTAGTGCCCAAGAAAGCCGAATCGGTCGACCCGGACGCCCCGCCGGTGTTCAAACCGGCCATGTGGGCGCTTTTCAGGGCCATCAATTGCCAACCGACGACCGAGGTGTCGCCGGGATCCTTGGGATGATAGCGCCAGCCGCCGTCGGCCGTATTCTGGGCGTTGAGAATGTAGTTCACGGCCCCTTGCGCCGCTTGACCGACTTGGTGATCACCGCTCAGTCCATAGGCTTCCGAAAGGGCGATCGTGGCCAGACCATGCTCGTACATCTCGCGTGCGCACCCTTGGCCAGGGCGCCGTCGGCTGGTCTGATGAGCGATGAGCCACTGGACGGCCTTGAGGACATGATCCTTGTAAGCGCCTTTGGACTTGTGCGTTTGCCCGGCAGCCAGAAACGGCAGGACGCCCATGGCCGTTGCGCCGGTATCGGCCTTTTCTCTGCCTGGGCCGGTGCAGGACTTGTCGGTGCATTTATGCGTATAGTCTTGCAGGCTCCAATGGCCGTCGTAGTCCTGGTGGTTGGCCAACCAGACCAGGGCCGCGGTTACCGCTCGTTCGGTATGTTTGGTGCCGCCGCCGCTGGCCAACATGGCCTTTCGGCTGCCGCTGCCGCGGCCGCCGAAGCCGCTGCCGGAACCGCCGCTGCCGTAGTCCTTGCCCGTGCCGAGCCCCGAGCCGATCCCCGCGGCGCCGGCGATCTTGGGACCGGGGCCAAAAGCCATCGACCCGCCGCCGCCGCCAAGCATGTCCTTCGTGCCGTTCAGGGTGCCGCCGCCCTTGTGTTCGAAGACCTTGCTATCGTCGTTATATTCCGCGTCCTGGGCGGCCTGGGCAGGCTTTTCCAGTGTTGGGTCGACATCCAACTCCGCGGGAGGGGTTTCCTCGATCTCGCCGATATCCACTTTGTCGAATTTCTCGGGCTCCTTCTTTTCGACTTCATCGGCCTTCGACTCGATAACGGGTGCATCGCCTTGATTGCCCTCGCCGCCAAAGTTTGGCAACAGCAACAGGATCGAGAGCGCGAGGAGGTGAAAACTGAAACTGCCGGCGTACCAGACCAACTCGGTCCGCACCCAGTCCATGAAACGTTCCGACAGGGTTTCTTCCTGGAGTTGATCTTCGTCCTCGACCGGCACTGGGTTGTTCGCGGTTTCTGCCATGAGCGATCACCTTTTCGATTGTCTTAGAACTTTGATTGAATTGGATAGGCTGCGGAGAATTTCCTAAGACGGAATCGTTCCGTTGCCTCGTTTTTTTCACGCGAACGAAATAAATCCAGTCCTGCGCGGGGTGGATCATCCACCACTTGGGCTATCATTTTCACGAACTTCGGGGCCTAAGCCTCCGCGTCCGTTATTAGATTCGCCGTTTCCCCCAAATATATTCCCGGAAAACCGGTCTCCGAAACTGTTTTCCATGGCTCCAGCACTCAGGGACGCGCCGTCGTAGCGGGCGGTCGATTCCGGCACCGGCTCCAAGCTTAACCTGCCCGACTGGGCCTGGTCAAGCCAATTGTCGACCGAAGGGGCGTCGGGGTCGGGGTCGAGGCCGCGAACCACGGCCAGGGGACGACTACGACGCAGTTTCCGTGAGGCGAGCAATACCGAACCAACGACGACCACCACGCCAGCGGTGCCAAGCGTTGCAAGTAGCCATACGGGGGATTTCTCTTCGGCCACTGGGGGCGGGACGATCCAAATTAGCCGTCCGAGAATCACGGGCGCCTTCAAGATTGCCGGTCGCTTGCGGGTCCGTTCGGCTTCTAACTGCTGTTGGAGAGAAATATACCCCTGAAGCTTAAAGAAATACCCCACCAATCTGGCGTCTTCGTTGATCGAAGTGCCGACAGGCATGCCTTTGGGGAGATCGGTAACGATTCCAAAGTACAGGTTAGAACCACCCTCTTGGGTGAATCCGCGGACCTCGTAAATTGGTTGACCGTCGCGCGTCGTCATCGGTTCGGTGATTCCGTTCTTGGGCGGCATGGTCAGGCGGATGATCTGCCGCACATTCAACTTCAACTCCACGATTTGCAAGCGCATCGACTCGGGCGTTTTTCGGAAGTCGCTATAGAGCACGTCCCTTTTTGCCCGCTGTCGCAAGAGTTTCGTCGACTGGTGGTCGACCCAACTCAAAATCTGAAAATAGGCCGGCATATCGAGAGTGGACATTTCCAGGTTGCCGTCACTGATGATGGAAATGGCCTGCTTGATGTCCTCCTGCTCGATCGGATCGAGATCGGTCGGGCCCGTAGGGGTCAATTCCGGATCGGCGCTAGCCGAGTCTTTCGGGGGCGGGGTTTTGGCGGCAAGAGGCCCAGCCGGGCCGTCCGCCGACGTAGCAGGCACGCTCCGTGTGCCGTCCGCCGAAGTAGCAGGCCCGCTCCGTGTGCCGTCCGCCTTTCCGGAGTCGATGGTTTTCGCGCTGGCGGCCGGTTTCGCCGTCTCCACAGCGGCCTGATTGACGGCGCCCTGACTGACAACGGCCTGATCGACGATCTGCTCGTCGTCGTCACTGTCGCGCGCGAAGAAACGCCAAGTGCGCGGATTGCGAACTTGCACGAAAATCAAGGCCATGATCGCTAGCATGAGCGCCATGGTAAACAACCGGGGCATGGGCATGCCGCGGTTTAGCTGCGTTCGGCGCTCCTTCAAAGTCTGGCGCATGATTTCTTGCCAATCCGTTCCTGTACGACCTGTTCCAAAGTAGGCGGCACACGCCGTGTGCCGCTATTCCGCACACGGCGTGTGCGGACTACTCTATTGCTTCGCCGATACTCAACCGCCAGCGTCCTCCCCCACCGAGAAGAGGCTCACGGCGGGAAGCGAGCCTTTGGCCGTATTGAACTTGGTACAAAGGTCAATTACCTTCATGATCTCTTCCCACCGCAACGTGGACGAGGCGCTGATTACCACCTGCTCGAAATCACCCTGGACGCCCTTCTGGCCTGAATCGCTGTCGTCCTTGGCCTTGAAGTAGGTCCGCAACTCTCTTTCCAGATCGTTGAAGGGGATGGCCTTCATCGACACGCTGGGAATGCCCACCCGGACTGCCGTAATCGATCCGGTCTTGCTGTCGTCCAAGGCCACCGTCAATGACTTGGTTGTCTTGACGTCCTTTGGGTCTTTGGTTTCGTCCTGGCCGGCATTCTGGGAGCCCTGCAGGCCAGCGACGGGCTGAGCGGGCGGCAGCTTCAGGAAAATCTGGTCCTCGCCCGGGGGCGGCCTGAAGGTGAGAATGAAGAACGCCAGCAACTGGAACGCCATGTCGAGCATGGCGGTCACATTGAGTGTAACTTCTTCCTCTGAACGGCGTCTGGTCATGATAGTTCTCGTTAGGCGGCCGAAGTTCTGATCGTGTAGGGCGGGTTTTAGCCCGCCCTACTTAGGGTCCTAGTCCTTGCTGCCATGCATGGTCTTCAAGGCGAATTTGCGATACCCCAGGTTCTGGCACTCCGTGATGATGTAATTCACGGCGCCGAAACGACAGGTCGTGTCGGCGCGGATGATGACGATGTCGGGAAGCTCTTTGCCTTCCTTGACGATTTCGTCGCGGGTGAGAGGCGGGTTTGCCGCCATCATGCTCAACTGGGCCTCCGATCTCAGGTATTCCACGATACTGGGCGTGTCTTTGCCGCGGTCTTCCTTGGCAATCAGACGCCCGTAAACGCTCAGGCAGGTCTTGCCGTTGGTGATAGCGCCTTGCGGCCAGGCGGTCCTATGCCCGCGCTCGCACACCAACTCGTAACCCTTGACCTTCTTGGTCACCTCGTCCGTGACTCGGTGGAGCGTGGTCAGGGCCTCGCAGCCGCTCACCGGGCACTTGGTGGCAAGCTCCACGTTGAGCACGAGGAATTTCATCCCTTTGGTGTCGCCCAGCGGCTTGGCGGAGGTGAGCACCGGCAACTGCAGATTCAAGTCGAGCTCGGCCGCCTTGAAATTGATCACCAGCATGAAGAACGTGATCAACTGGAACACCATGTCCAGGATCGGGGTGAGATTCGGTTCGCACTTGCCGTGTTCGCCTTCAGCCATCGGTGATTCGCCTCCCTCTTACGCTTTGGCTCGTGCCGCGGGGGCCGCGGCGCCGCCCGCCGGCTTGCCGCGGGCAGCCTGGGCGAAGTGACGCAGGAATTCGTCGGCACGGGTCATGGTCGTCACGGAAATCGCCATCGCACGGTTGCGGAAGAACGAGTGGAACGGAATGGCTATCAAGGAGAGCGTCACGCCTTCGAACGTCAGCAACAGCGATTCGGAAATATGCCCGGCAACCTCGGCAGACTTGATCTGCTGGCCGGCGCTGCGAGCGATGGAACCGAAGGCCCCGATCATGCCGGAGAGCGTTCCCACCAGGCCGATCATCGGCCCCAGCGTGCCGATCACGGCCAACGGACTGATCTTTTTCTCCATGTCGGTGGTGAGCATGTCGCCGATCCGCTCCATGGCCTCGCGGGCCTCGCTCAAACCGTTGGGCAATTCCGTAATGCCGGTCACCAGCACACGGCTGAAAAACGAGTCGTCTTCCTTCACCACGTTGAAGATGCCCTTGAAATCGCGCTGCTCGAGCATCGCTTCGCATTGGGCGATAACCTCCGGCGGCATGGCGGTCTGCATTCTCAAGTCCACGAACATCCGCGCCATCAAGGCGACCATGTAGACGGAGACGATCAAGATGACCAGACCGATCAAGCCGGAGCAGCGAATAAACCAAGAGAACCAGGATTCTTGCGGGGCCGCAGCCGCGCCCTCTTCCTGGGCACAAGCGATCGAGGCGCAACTGACCAAGATCAAGACCACGACGAGGATGATTAAACCCCGTCCAAACCAACTCTGCCCCAACCGCCGAGCGAAATACATTACGACTCTCCCTTGTAACTGCCCTCAGGCAAACTGTGACGACCGCCGTCAGGTAGGCCGTGCCGCCCGCCGCCAGATTTACCTTGCGGGCAAGCGGCAAATCTGCGGCGTGCAGGACGTTCCTTTGCGGCGGAAAAAGAATTCAGGCCTAACTTACCCATCATCCTACGCCCTCACCGAAATGTCAAGCGGCGAGACCGAGGAAGCCGGCATAAACCCTTCTGGTTAGTTGTGCCCCTTCCTATGTTGATTCGCCCGCCGAGAATCCGATTATTCCCGAAAATGAAAAGTGACCGGAGACATCCTCGACAACTCCACCCCCCTATGCGTAGGGTGGGACAAGCTCCGGGGAACCCGCGCTCGCCCGCGAGAATCTCAAGTAGGTCCTTTCTGCCGGAAAGGACTGATGTGCGATGCGCTCGCGTAAGACCCGAAGTTTCTTGGCAGCACGGCACACAATAGTCCTTCCCGGCAGGAAGGACTTACTTTCCGGCGATGGCCTCCCGGCGGGGCATTGGCCGCAGATAGGGTCGCAGCGTCTCCAGGGTGCGAACGCCGATGCCGCGGACCCGACGCAGGTCGTCCAGATCGGCATACGGGCCGTTTTGCTCCCGTGACTGCACGATCCGCTCGGCCAGTTTCCGCCCGACACCGGGCAAGGTGGCAAGTTCCGGCCAATCGGCCCGGTTGATGTCGACTTGAAAACGGGCCGTCTGCGGCTCCGCTTGCTGGAACTCTACTGTCTGCCCTCGTACTCCGCCGTGATAGACCCACCAGGCGATCACCGACAGCAACCCGGCGCCAATCAGGCTGGCAACCGTTACCTGCTCGGCCCGGTGAAGCAGCCAGTGAGGCGGTGGTTTCGGCAGGGAAGGGGAGGGCAGCATACAGCAAGTATAGCAGGAGGGAAAGGATGAAGGATGAAGGATGAAGGATGAAGGATGAAGGATGAAGGATGAAGGATGAAGGATGAAGGATGAAGGATGAAGGATGAAGGATGAAGGATGAAGGATGAAGGATGAAGGATGAGGGATGAGGGATGAAGGATGAGGGATGAGGGATGAAGGATGAAGGATGAGGGATGAAGGATGAGGGCGGGCGTGGGATAAAACACTTGCCGGTTCCCCTGGGCGACGAACTGTTCTAAGATAGAGCCAGATGTTGGTGCCGTTTCCAATCCGTTTACAAGTTTGCGATATCTCATCCCTCATCCTTCATCCTTCCGCTTTCCGCCCTATGACCAAACAATTTCACCAAGCCGTTTGGAACGAAGAAATCGAGCAGGATTGGTTGCGTCTTCTCGCTCTTGCCGTGCGCGAGGATCTGGGTTCTCAGGGCGATTGCACGACCGAGGCCCTGGTGCCGGAGCAGGCCCGGGGCAGGGCGGCCATCGTCGCTCGCCAGGCCGGCGTGTTGGCAGGCGAGGCGGCAATCCCCGCGACCTTGGCCCAATTCAGCCCTCGTAGCGTAGGCGTCCCGCCTGCGTACCCTGGTCTGAAATGGTCACCGCAGGCCCAAGATGGACAGGCCATCGCGCCGCAGCGAGCGATTGGAATCTTGGAAGGTCCTGCCCGAGCGATGCTGGCCGTGGAACGGCCGTTACTGAACATGTTGGGCCGGTTGTCGGGAATTGCCTCGCTCACGCGCCGCTACGTCGATGCCGTGAGCGGCACGCGGGCGGGTATCTACGATACGCGGAAAACGACTCCCGGCTGGCGGTCGCTGGAGAAGTACGCCGTTCGTTGTGGAGGCGGACAAAATCATCGTGCCGGCCTGTTCGAGGCCGTGTTGATCAAAGACAACCACTTGGCCTTGGGCGCCGAGTTGCGGCCCCAAGGCACGGGAGGTTATGGGCCGGCCGAGGCCGTGCAGAAGACCCGGCAGTTTCTCCAGGAGCGATGGGGAGAGGCGGGCCGGCGGATGATCGTAGAAATCGAGGTCGATACGTTGGAGCAGTTCGATGAGGTGTTGGCGGTCGAGCCCGACCTGATCCTGTTGGACAACATGAGCCCTGTCATGCTCCGTGAGGCCGTAGCCCGTCGCAATGCCCGGTGTATGGCGGTCGAGCTTGAGGCCTCCGGCGGCATCGACCTGGGCACGGTGCGCGGGGTGGCGGAAACGGGAGTGGAAAGGATCAGCGTGGGGGCGCTGACGCACGCGGCCGTCTCGCTGGATTTCGGCTTGGATTGGGATTCCTGAACAATGTGGTCAACAAACGTCCCGGTTCCATAAACGGTCTGGTTTGCAATCGTCTTTTGAAAAGCGGCGGCAAGCCGCCGCACTCCAAAAGTCGCTAAGCGACGAAACGTTCGGCCTGCACCGATTATACCGAATTCGGCCATGCGAAATCTTACCAGGATTGCCCCAGCAGTGGTTCCGCAGGCACGGTCCGCCGGTATCGTTTGACAGCCCCGGGCGGCAACCTATAGTTCCCTGGCAACGGCGTCTTGGGGAGAGATGCCGGTGTTTGGACGCAGCGGGGAAGCTGGGAGCTCGAGGGGACCCCGCTGCGTCTTTTTCTTGACCGCCAGGGGCTTGAATTCTCAATGCATGTCCCCAGACGACTGAAGTCGCGTTTGCTGCTCCCGCCGCCTTGCATTTGCCTGACAGCATCTTTCTGTCTATTGCGTGAGCGGATTCGATACTCCCTTTGGATGGAATGTGCGCGAGCTGACATGACCGCAGGAGTTAGCAAAAAATCCCCAGAATATACGTCTCTCGTTGCTTGACAAAAGAACTTGGTGGGCAACAATAACTCCGGTTTGCGACACGGCGCCTCTCACCCACGCATTTCCGGAATTTGGTGGAGGCGCCAGTGTCTCAACGCGGCGACAACGGCACATCGGCCCTCGTTCGTTCCATCGATCCCGACGGCACGGCAGCCCGCGGTCTTTCGAGTCGGTTCGGATCAGGAAGGAAAGACCTTACCGCTTGAAATGGGGAACGACCGGGAGACCATCCCAAGTCTCGTCCATGGCCGGAAGGATGCGTGCAATGCATTTCTCGAGATCCGTTTCGCGGCGTCCCTCCAAGCGGATTACGGTAGCGTTCCATCCTTTACGCTTGGAAGTGTTGGAAAGCCGCACGCTGTTGAGCGCGGTCGGACCGACGGCGGCTAACACGTTCGAGCCCTATATCGTTTATGATCCGGGGAAGAGTTCGTATCCGGGAGCGAGTTCGGCGCCGTTGGGGTCGCCGACTAACGGCGGCGAACTCGGTACCGGCTATTCGACGCCGGGCAGGCCTAGGGTTTACGCCTGCGCAGATCCAGGCAGCGTATGGGATCAACACGATCAGCTATAACTCTGTCAGCGGCACCGGCTCAGGCGAGACGATCGCCATCATCGATATATACGACGATCCGAACATTGCCGCTGACATGGCGGCGTTCGACAGCTACTTCGGCTTGCAGCAATTCAACGTCCCCGGCGGGCCGACATTCACCAAGCGCAACCAGACGGGGGGATCGAGGCTGCCGTCGGCGTCGGGGACGAGCGGTTACTCGGTGGAAACAACGCTCGACGTCGAGTCGGCGCATGCCATTGCGCCGCAGGCTAACATCGTACTGATCGAAGGCAAGGGCGGTAGCACCGACAGCCAAGTGTTCTCGAATTTCGAGACGGCGGTCGGCACCGCCAAGAAGTTGTCGGGGGTATCGGTGGTTTCGATGAGCTTTGGATTCCCTGAGTCGTGGATCAACAGCACGTACGGCGCCGGGTACGAAGCCGCGCAAAACTCGTTGTATACGACGCCCACCGGCCATATTGGCGTAACGTTCGTGGCATCCAGCGGCGACGACGGCACGACGACTTTTGGCACGTCGGCAGTGACGTTGCCGGGCGTGAATTTTCCGGCCGCTTGCCCCAACGTGTTGGCCGCGGGCGGCACGAGTTTGGCCCTTAACGGGAGCAGTTATGCCAGCGAGGCCGCCTGGAGCGATGGCGGCGGCGGTCAAAGCCTCTACGAGAGCGAGCCGGCCTATCAGAACGGTGTGCAAACTTCCGGCAAACGCCAGGTCCCGGACGTCTCCTTCGACGCCAATCCCGAAACGGGCGTGCCGATTTACGACTCCTACGACTACGGCAGCGGAACCGCCTGGGTGGGCATAGGCGGCACCAGCCTTGCCGCGCCCTGCTGGGCCGGCCTGATTGCGATTGTCGACCAACTCCGCGCCTCCCAGACCCCGCCCCTCGGCACGCTCAACGGCGCCACGCAGACCCTCCCCGATCTCTATGCACTCCCCGCCGCCGACTTCCACGACGTCATTGGCGGATACAACTCGACAAATCCGGGCTTCGGCTACTACGGCTACTATTACGATCCAGAAAGCTCGGGCGACTCGACCAACGGCTACCCCGATTCCGGTTTTGCCGCCACCCCGGCTTACAATGAGGCCACGGGACTGGGGACTCCGCTGGCCAACGTGCTCGCCTCCGCCTTTTTCAACCCCGTGGCCACCAGCACCACTCTGGGCGTTTCGGCGGGCTCAACGACCTACGGGCAGTCGGTGACGGTCACGGCCACGGTTGCCGTCCTGGCGCCGCAGACCGGTACTCCGACGGACGGCACGGTCACCTTCATGGACGGAACGACGACGCTCGGCTCGCCCACGCTTACCAACGGCACGGCCTCGGTGACCGTGACCTCGCTGCCGGCCGGGCTCGACACGCTGACCGCCACCTATAGCGGCAACTCCAACTTCGCCGCCAGCAGCACCAATGGGCAGACGGCAACGTTGGTTACGGTCGCCGGCGGCGGTCCGCTCTCGACTAGCGGAACGTCGACTTCCGCATTCGGGGCCGCCATCGACTCCAGCGGCAATCTCTATTTCGCCGACCCGAAGCACAACGAGGTCTTTGAGGTTACCGCCACGGGCACGGTGAGCGTCGTCGCCGGCACGGGCACCGCCGGCTACAGCGGCGACGGCGGTCTGGCTACAGCCGCGGAGCTTGATGCGCCCGCCGGCCTTGCCGTCGACTCCAGCGGCGATATCTTTATCGCCGACACCGAGAACAACGTGATCCGCGAGGTGAACGCGAGCACGCAGGACATTAGCACCGTGGCGGGCGTTTATGGCGACATCGGCTACAGCGGGAACGGGCTTCCGGCCACCTCCACGTACCTCGCCTGGCCCACCGGCGTGGCGGTCGACTCCAGCGGGAATCTCTACATCGCCGACGCCGCATACGACTTGATCTACGAGGTCAACTACTCCAGCCAACTCGCGACCATCGTCGCCGGCTACACCGATGGAACCTACGCCTACTATGGCTATAATGGGGACGATATACCGGCCACGACGGCTTATCTGAACGTCCCCATGGGGGTCGCCGTGGACTCCTCCGGAAACCTCTACATTGCCGACACCGGCAACGACCTAGTCCGGGAGGTGAATACCTCGGGCATCATCAGCACGATCGCCGGTTCCCCCTACCTGGAAAACTACGCCGGCGACAACGGCCCAGCCACGGCCGCCACGCTCAGTTACCCCACGGGCGTGGCCCTGGACAGCAGCGGTGACATTTTCATCGCCGATTACGGCAACGATCGCATTCGCGAAATCAATAGCTCGGGCGTGATCACCACCGTTGCCGGCGGCGGCCTGATCGACAACGGGCCCGGCACCGCCGTGGCGCTGAACGGCCCCGCCGCCATTGTGGCTGACAACAGCGGGCACCTCTATATCGCCGACTACGCCAATAACTGCGTTCGCCAGCTCACGCTCTCCACGGGCGTGATCACCACCATTGCCGGCATTGGAATCTCCGGCGCCAACGGCGACGGTGGCCAGGGCACGGCCGCCGCGCTGGACTACCCCACGGCCACGGCGGTCGACAACGCCGGCCATCTCTTCATCGCCGACGAGTACAGCCAACGCGTCCGTGAAGTCACCCTCTCCACCGGCGTGATCACCACCATCGCCGGCAACGGCACCGTGGGCAACAGCACCACCAGCTACAGCGGCCAGGCCACGGCGGCGGAACTTGACGACCCCACGGGCGTCGCCGTGGATGCAAGTGGTAATGTTTACATCGCCGATGCGGGAAACAATTGTGTTCTGGAAGTGAACGCCAGCGGCGTGATCACGACCATCGCCGGCGACGGCACCGCCGGCTACAACGGCGATGGGATCGAAGGCACCGCCGCCGAACTCAACGACCCCACCGGCGTCGCCGTAGACAATGCCGGGCACCTCTTCATCGCCGACGATGGCAACGACCGCATCCGCGCGTTGAACCTTTCCACCGGCGTGATCACCACGATCGCCGACAACGGCACCGCCGGCTACAACGGCGATGGGATCGCCGGCACCGCCGCCGAGCTCAACCTTCCCTTCGGCGTGGCCGTGGACGCCGCCGGAAACCTCTTGATCGCCGACACCGGCAACAACCGTATCCGACAGCTCAACCTTTCCACCAACATCATCACGACGGTGGCCGGTAATGGGACCGCCGGTTACAGCGGCGACACCGGCCCGGCCACTGCCGCGAGCATCAATAATCCCCTCGGCGTCGCCGCCGACGCCAGCGGCGATATCTTCATCAGCGATACGGCAAACAACGTGGTCCGCGAGGTAGATTCCGCGGGGGTGATCGTGACCTTGGCCGGGACCGCGGCAGCGGGCGACCGGCCCAACAACGTCACGGCTGCGGCTGGAACATTCGATGGCCCGGCCGGCCTCGCCGTGGACAGCCGAGGGAATCTTTACATCGCCGACAGCCAGAACGACCTGGTCCGCCGGATTGGAGCGGCCGTATCCGTGAGCGTTGCGCCGAAGGCGCTGACATATAGCGGTCTGTCGGCGCCGGCGAGCAAGGTCTACGACGGCACGACGGCAGCGGTGGTAAGCGGGACGGCCGCGTTGCAAACGCCCGAAACCGCGGGCACCGGTTCGACTTCGGACGGCGCGCCGTACAGCGGTGACACGGTGAGCCTGACGGGCACGGCCAGCGGCGTGTACGATAGCAAGGACGTCGCGACGGCCACCACGGTGACGTTCGGGGGGCTGTCGCTGATAGGCGCGCAGAGCGGCGACTACACGCTTACGGCGTCGACGCAAGCAGCCGCGATCACGCCCACGGCGCTGACCATCACCGCCGACAACAAGACGATGGTTTGCGGCGCGGCGCTGCCGAGCCTGACGGCCAGCTACTCGGGCTTCGTCAACGGCGATACGTCGATCAGCTTGACGACGCAGCCGATCCTGACCACGGCGGCGACGTCGGCCAGCCCTGCCGGCAGCTATGACATCGACGTGAGCGGCGCCGTCGATCCGAACTACAACATCAGTTACGTCACGGGGACACTCACGGTCAGCCCGATAGCCACCCTTGCCACCTGGGAGTCGCCCGTCGATGGTCCCTGGAACTCGGCGGCCAACTGGACCGATACTCAGGGTGTGGGCGCGCCGGGCTTCAGCGGCGTTAGTGGCGATCAGGCCACCTTCAACGGGGCCGCCGGACTGAACGTCGACCTCGGCGGCTTCAGTCCCATCATCGCCGCACTCACCTTCGGTCCCAGCGCGCTGAATTATGACATCATGAGCACCATGAGCACCGGCAGCGGCCAATTGCAACTGAACAACGGCAGCAGCGATGCCACGATTACGGTTTCGGCCGCCAGCCAGACGATCGCCGCACCAGTCCAGTTGGTTAGTTACACCGCGATCGACCCGGCGGCTTCGGCCACGCTGACCATTTCCGGCGGGATCAGCGGCACTGGTGCGCTGGCCATTGATGGTGAGGGGACGGTGATTTTCACGGGAACGAACAGCTACCAGGGCGGCACGTCGGTATCTGCGGGTACGCTCGTCGTGACCACCCCGTCCGCGATCGCCGCAAACACAAGCCTGACGGTCGGCGCGGGCGGGACCTTCATCTTCGATCCGTCGGCCAGCGCTGGGTCCAACGACACGACCACTGTGTCCAACGACGCGTCCGCTGCGACGACCAGCGAAACGAGCGCGACAAGCGCCGTACCGAGTTCCGCCAGCCCGGCTTCATCGAGCCCAGTAGTGGTGACGCCGGGGCACCCGGTACTTTGGGTCGCGGCCGTTGTCTCGGCTTCGGGCAGTGTCGCGACGCCCGGTCCGGCGTCTGTTTCCGACTTGGCTGGCGACTCGCCGGTTGCCTTGCCGCTGCAGGCTTCGGCCCCCGGTTCGCAACCAAGTAACCCGAACAAATTCGCCCCCGTTGGCGCTTTGGGCACATCTGCCGCGGACCAGGTCATGTCGTCGTCAATTGCCGAGGAGGCCGCCGGCGATTCGGCTTGGCTGGGGCAGGCTGCAAACGATTCGGGTAGTCAGGATGGCTCGGACCCGCTTCGTGAGAAGGATGTCGCGATCGTCGCCTTGGACGCCGCGTTTGCCCAATACGGCCGATGATCGGCGATCGGACTTGGCTGTTCAGACAACGCGGAACACGATCCGTCGGGTGGGTCTCAACTCGCTAACTTTGGTTATCCTCGCCCGAACAGCCGTAAATCCTTGCCACACTTGTGGTTGAGTTGAACGGCACTGGCCTCGTTTCTCAATTATCGAAGGCTGGTTGGTCGATTGCCGAAAATGCCGTGCGGCCGTGAAATCTGGAACAAACCGCGGCAATTTTAACTGGGAAAAGCGCTGAGAGCTTATTTCGAGAACTTTGCCAGCCCCTGGAAACAAGCGTTGTGGACCTTTTCTTGCAATAGGTTCTATACTGCTCGCGGCTGAAAACGATCGAAGCCCGACGCGCAAGCGAGAGACATAAACACTTTACTCGCTTGCGCTTCGGGCTTCGATGGCCGCGGCCGAAAACGTCTCATTTCCAGCCGCGAACAGTATAAGATCGGCATCCTATGGAAAAGTACGCTGAAGAGCTCAAGTTGCTTGGGGAATTAGACGAGCGGCACGACGAATTGCTGCGGGAGCTGGACGAATTGGACCAGCAGGTCGAGGCCGTTCTGTCCTTTTGGCTGGCCGAGCGAGAGGCCCGGCTAGAGGCCGCGTGAGACAAGAGCCATCGGCCGGCCCGAGCCAGAAAAAATCCCAAATTCCAAGCACGAAATCCGAAACAAATTCAAAAAAAGGCAAAATTCCAACAGCGCAAACGCCGCAGTTCTTGGTTTTCTCCCTTCGGATTTTGGATTTGTTCGGGATTTCGTGCTTGGAATTTTGATTTTTAGCTTTTCCCGCGGGGCCCCTTGTTGCCTCTAGCGAGTCGGCATATAATAATCTCGTCACCTGGGAAAAGCATCGTCTCTGTTGGGTAGATTGAATTCCGCCCGAATTTTTTCGGAGAGAAGATTTCACCCTCGGACAAGTCTTGGCCGATGGTTATAATCCAAGACTTTCCGCTTCCGAGCAAGAATTCCGACCGATAGCGCGTCGGGACCTCTTGACGAAATGGAAGGAAGTGGTAAACTAAAAGGCTCGTCACAAATCGCGCCCGAGAGTACTTGACAGCATTTGAAGAGTTGCTAAGATTTAAGATTCTTCACTTGCGTGCGTCCGGCAATCGAGGGCCCACGAGAGTGACGAGGGGTAGTGCGGTTCCTTGAGCGGTTGATTCCGCCGGGGAGTTGCGAGCCCTTATGTTCTTTGACAATTTGGTTAAGGTAATGAAGTAGCATCTTATATCACGTGAGTTGCGTTCGTAAGGACGCGACGAAAATGATTTTGTAAGAGAGCGCAAGAGATTATTTTTTGGATCGTTACTCCGATCTTGATTCCCTTCACGCAAGCGGGCGGTTTGCCGGCTGTCTTGCTGAAAACCTTTCTCAAGATCCAGGAAGTTGCGCATGAGTCTTGGTTTCGCAAGGAGCCTTCGATTCATGTGGCCAAGTTAACAAGGGCACATGGGGGATGTCTTGGCGTCAGGAGGCGTTGAAGGGCGTGGAAGACTGCGATAAGCCCGGGGAAGTTGTCAAACGAACGTTGATCCCGGGATACCCGAACTGGCATGCACTGAATTCATAGGTGCATGTAGCGAACGCGGTCAACTGAAACATCTCAGTAGCCGCAGGAAAAGAAAGAAAACTCGATTTCCCCAGTAGCGGCGAGCGAAAAGGAAAGAGCCCAAACCGCGGAGGTTTTCCTCTGCGGGGTTGTAGGGCCTCTCACATGGGAGTTACCAAGTTGTCGATTAGCGGAACCATTTGGAAAGATGGACCATAGCGGGTGACAGTCCCGTACGCGACATTCGCACAGCCTCCCGAGGGGTACCTGAGTAGGTTGGGTCACGTGGAACCCCGACTGAATCTACGGAGACCATTCCGTAAGGCTAAATACTACCTGACGACCGATAGTGGAAAAGTACAGCGATGGAAAGATGGGAAGAACCCCTGCTAGGGGAGGAAAGTGAACCTGAAACCATGTGCCTACAAGCGGTCGGAGCACTATGGTCCGCAAGGACAATGTGTGACGGCGTGCCTTTTGCATAATGATCCGGCGAGTTACCGTCTGCGGCTGTGGGTTAAGACCTTACGGGTCGGAGCCATAGGGAAACCAAGTCTTAATAGGGCGTTTGTCGTTGGCGGTAGGCGCGAAACTGCGTGAACTACCCATGAGCAGGTTGAACCGCGGGTTATACCGCGTGGAGGACCGAACCCACTTGGGTTGAAAACCGAGGGGATGACTTGTGGGGAGGAGTGAAAGTCTAATCAAACGCAGAGATAGCTCGTTCTCCTCGAAATAACTTTAGGGTTAGCCTCGAGCCACTACGTACCGGGGGTAGAGATACTGAATCGGCCTGGGGGTCTTCCAAGACTACCCTGCTGAACCAAACTCCGAATACCGGTGCGACTATCTCGGGAGTTAGTCCCTGGGGGATAAGCTCCAGGGTCGAGAGGGAAACAACCCAGACCATCCGCTAAGGTCCCGAAGTCGGGCTTAGTCACTAAGGAAGTTGAATTGCGGCGACAGCCAGGATGTTGGCTTAGAAGCAGCCATCATTTAAAAAGTGCGTAACAGCTTACTGGCCGAGCAGTTCTGCGCCGATAACGAACGGGAGTAAGCCCGGCACCGAAGCGGTGGATTCGAAAGAATGGTAGAGGAGCGCTGAAGACCAGATACAAGCCGTACCGGAAGGAACGGTGTCGGGGTCTTCAGGTGCTTATGCCGGAATGAGTAACGATAAGACAGGTGAGAATCCTGTCCGCCGAAAGCCTAAGGTTTCCTGGGGAAGGTAATTCCGCCCAGGGTTAGCCGGTGCCTTAGTCGAGGCCGAAAGGCGTAGACGATGGACAGCAGGTCAACATTCCTGCGCCAGCTAAGTGGACTGATGGAGGGACGGCGCTTGAAAGGTGAGCGGACGATTAGAAATGTCCGTGGACCACGGCAAGGTGGGGGAGAGGAAAATCCGCCCCCGCAAGCCAAGCCGTGGGACCGACAGCATTTACGTTCTAGTAGTCATCTGCAGGGCGTCCTAGAAAAGCTCCTAAAGGTTGAAGCTTGGTTGACCGTACTAAAACTGACACAGGTAGGCGAGACGAGTAGTCTAAGGCGCTCGGGAGAATGGTGGTTAAGGAACTCTGCAACATGATCCCGTACGTTCGCAATAAGGGATACCCTTGGGGGTTAACGCTCCTGGGGGTCACAGTAAATCGAGAGCTGCGACTGTTTATCAAAAACACAGGACTCTGCCAACTCGTAAGAGGATGTATAGAGTCTGACGCCTGCCCGGTGCCGGTAGGTTAAGGAAGACGGTTAGCCGCAAGGCGAAGCTGGCGACCGAAGCCCCGGTAAACGGCGGCCGTAACTATGACGGTCCTAAGGTAGCGAAGTTCCTTGTCGGGTAAGTTCCGACCTGCATGAATGGCGTAACGACAGCTCCACTGTCTCAACCACCAACCCGGTGAAATTGTAGCCGTGGTGAAGATGCCACGTTCCCGCAGATAGACGGAAAGACCCCGTGAACCTTCACTGTAGGCTGATATTGGGCTGTGACACGTTCTGTGTAGGATAGGTGGGAGGCGGTGAGGCCGGCACGCTAGTGTCGGTGGAGCCAACGTTGAAATACCACCCTGGGCTTGTTTTAGTTCTAACTCTGTCCCGTGAATCCGGGCAGAGGACAGTTTCAGTTGGGCAGTTTGACTGGGGCGGTCTCCTCCTAAAGTTTAACGGAGGAGTCCAAAGGTACCCTCAGCCTGGTTGGCAATCAGGCGTCGAGCGTAAAGGTAGAAGGGTGCTTAACTGCGAGACTTATCAGTCGAGCAGATACGAAAGTAGGGCTTAGTGATCCGGTAATCCCGTATGGAAGGGTTATCGCTCATCAGACAAAAGGTACTCCGGGGATAACAGGCTTATCGCTCCCGAGCGTCCATAGCGGCGGAGCGGTTTGGCACCTCGATGTCGGCTCATCACATCCTGGGGGTGGAGAAGCTCCCAAGGGTTTGGCTGTTCGCCAATGAAAGTGGTACGTGAGCTGGGTTCAGACCGTCGTGAGACAGGTCGGTCCCTATCTTCTGTGGGCGTTCGAAACTTGAGGAGGTTCTTCTTTAGTACGAGAGGATTTAGAAGGACGTACCTCTGGTGTTCCAGTTGTCGCGCTAGCGGCACGGCTGGGTAGCTATGTACGGAAAGGATAAACGCTGAAAGCATATAAGCGTGAAGCCCTCTCCAAGATCAGGTTTCGTAAGCGTATGACGCGAAAGTCCCCTGGAAGACTACCAGGTTGATAGGCCGGATGTGTAAGCGCAGCAATGCGTTCAGCTAACCGGTACTAACGGACGAAGACTTGGCCGCATGAATCCAATGCTCCTGCGAGCTCTCTTCTCGGCCTTCTCTTCTCACGAAGGGCGGCCCGATGCTATCGATTTACCAAGACCAGGTGTGCTGGGCCTTGACCGGCCCAGTACACCACTTTCCGGTGACTATATCTGGAAGGCCACACCCGTTCCCATCCCGAACACGGTAGTTAAGCTTCTAGAGCCAATGGTAGTACCAAAAGTGCGAGAGTAGGTGTTGCCGGTTTTTTTTCACGAAAACCCCCGCAGTCGAAAGATTGCGGGGGTTTTCTTTCCGTTCACGGCTCATATTTCCCGTCGACACTGAACCGCACCGTCCGCCCGGCGGCAGAAACGGCGACCTGCCTCCCTTCGCGCCGTACCTGAATGTCGGCCGGGCGGCGGCCTTTCGGATAGGCCACGAGAAAGACGCGGAACCCGCCGGGACTTCTCAGCCGCAGGATGTGCTGCCGCTCGTCGAACTCGCGGCCGTTGGCTTCGCGGAATTGGGCCGCGCCGGGGCTGGTCGTCCAGGCGTGGCCCCAGTTGCCCACCTGGGCCTGCTGCTCGGCGTCGGCTACCACAAAGACGCTGAAGTCGATGCCCTTGGTCCCATGCGCCTTCCAGGTTTGCCCGGTGAAGGCCAGCCGGCTCACGCCCGCGGGGAGCGCGAAGACCTGTCCCGCCGAAGCCAATTCGTGCCGGTCGCCGAATCGACGCTCGTAGCCCCACATCCGCGCGGTCGGGGTCACTTTGCCGGCGGGCGTATCGACCGCTCCCTCGGCCATGAGGTTGAGCGTGAAGACCTTATCGGCGCCGCCCCGCTGGTCGTAGGCTTGCCAGTACCAGCCGCCGTCGTAAACCCACGGGTCCCAAATCGCCACGCGGCGGATCATCGGCTCCGCGCAGGTTCGTAACGTAACCGGATGGGTAATCCCGATCGAAGGGGAAATCGAAGAAGGCGTCCATGCCCGGCCGCTCGTGCCACATGCGATAGGTGCGGCCGTCCTTTTCACGGCCTGCCTCCTTGCTGTTGGCGTGATGGCCGCGGTAGCGGCCCTGGTCCAGCTTCAGCCCGCCAAAATCCAGCGCATAGGAAGCGTCAACCTCGCTCTCTTGCTCGAAGAGAATTGAGGGTTGCCCCGCCTCGACGGTGAGGGTGGTCTTCGCGACGGCGCGGCCGCCCGGGATCACGACCGCGACGGCGGGTTTCCCCGAGAGGCCGGCAGCGAGCTTGATCGGCGGACCCTCGCGTGATTCGGCCAATTGAAACGAGTCCGGCCCGACGCACTTGGCATAGTAGGTCTTGCCCGCGGTTAGCGGGGTCGGCAAGGTAGCTGCCCCCGGGCCGCTGCCGGCCACAAAACGGAGAAGGAGAGCGGGGAGGTGAATCCGATCGAGGTAATTGTTCGGCGTCACCTCGATCGTGCCCCCCGCCGGATCGACGGCGACAAGGTTTCCACGGATGGCCGTACTCTCCAGCCGGTCCACGTCGTACGACACCTCCACGACCACCTTCAACGGCCCTTTTTCGACAAAGCGGACCTGCATCTTCTTGAACAGGCCGTCGAGCTTGATGGGGTTGGGCCCGGTGGCGGCCCAGGCGCCATCCCGCAGGCGAATTCCCTGGACGGGCGCCGGGACGGCGCCCGGCTTGGCGGACGACGGATCACACGCCTTCGGCACCCGCACGCCGCTCGGTCCCGCCGTGATCGCGAAGTAATTCGGCCTCTCTTCGACCTGGACGGCCTCCGCAGTTTCGGCGGAAGGGCGGCCCTCCATCAGCTTCCAGGTCTTTTTCATACCGGCGGGCAGGTCGGTACGCACGGCCACCTTTTTTCCGCCTTCCAGCAGTTGGAACAAAGTTTCCTTGCCATCCGGCCCGATCATGCGGCTGTTGGCCGGGTTGATCTTCCCGGCCAGGTCGAAATCGATGATCTCGTCCGGATGCGAGACGCCGAATCGCTCTTGGATCTCGAACACCTGGATCGGCGACGTGCTCCCGGGACTTTGGCCAGCAACGCGGGCCGGGGGCCACGCTGCCCATGGTAGACCAAGGATCGTCAGCGCCACGGCTAGCTTCGTTGTCATGTCATCTTCCGTTTTGGTTGGTCAGTGATGGCTGGTTCGATGTCTCTCGCCAAAGGTTGCCGCTACTTGGAAGGATGGGTAACCTCGACGGGGATCGCCGGCGCTGTCGCCCAGTAGCCGTTCAACCCCTGGCGCACGCCGAGGAGTCAAGTCGAGCGGTACGACCGCCATTCTGCTTTGCCCCTGCGGAAAAGTAAACCGCCCCCCGCAAGAAGTTGCAAGTCCTTCGTGAAGCTGCTCTGAAGAACTAAATCTCAGGTGGGATGTTTGAGATGTTTTGTACATTATCGATTTCGCCAACACCGGATCTGTCCCGTTCGCTTCCCTACGAAGTGATTGTGTTTCGTCGTACCCCAGGCAAATGAGGCGTGATCGGAACCATTTGGCCGCGAGCAAGTCGTTGTCCACTTCCCACGCCGTGCGCTTGCGCAGCCTGCGCCGGCGGCGGATAATTAAACTGGCTCGACGCTGGTCGCCTCGTGCGGGGCGGCATCGAGCACGCGTTCAACTCGGCGAGGCAATACAAATGGCAAAAGCTCTATTCAGACTGCTCTTGGTTTATCTCTTCTGTAATCAGGTGGCCCTGTACGGTGCGGAACCGCAAAACATCCCCGTGGAGCAACTTGGCAAAGCCTATCGCCTAGTTGGGAAACTCCAGGTGCCTCTCGGTGATGTGGTTCGCGTCGAAGGTGTTGTCGTGGATGGGCCATATAAGGGCTATGAGGATGGTCCCAACCTTCGCGTACAGCGGATTCAAGGACAGGCCACCCAGCACCACATTCAGATTCGCCTGGTGCCTTACCTTGGGGAATGGGGCGAGAAAGCGGTTTCGGGAGGTCAGACCCTACCTACGCTCGAAGTGGGGAAAACGTATGAGTTAAAGGCGTACGAGACGGGTGGCTACATTGGCGTGCCTGCAAGAGCATATAAGGAAGAAGGCATAGAGGTTCAGACCACAAGCTACTACTTCCGAACGCAGTTGGTCGTTTACAAGGCAAGAGTCATTGCCCCATTACGCATCTCGCCCACGGATTCTCAGGGTCGTAAACCAACCCCGCCCTCCCGCTAATTCCCCTCGGGACTGCCCCGGCTGTGCAGGCGGGCGCGGTGGAGTAGAATAGGGGCGGAGCGACGCTGAGGGCCTTGGCAAGGGTGGCGTTGACCCGGCGTATCGTAGGCAGAGTTGGAACTTGCTGATGTGCCAGTGCGAACAATTTGGCGACTACGTGGAAATCTGGTATGACGAGGCCCCGTCGTTCGACTTCGGATTCACCACCGTCGACCAACACGCGGATGTCGAGCTGAGGCTTTGTGAAGCGTGCGGGAAGTACTGGCAGGTGGATGTTGGCCGTGGCGGACTTGCGATTTTGATCGACGACCCTAATAACTGGAACGAGTTCGATGATCGGCCCGTCCGCCTACAACACATGATCGACCATGACGGCGGACTTGACGACGGCAAGTGCATCTGGGCGGGCTGTGACCGAAAGCCGCTAAAAAGTTGCAAATTCTGCCCACATCATGCGTATCCATATTTCTCAAACGAACTGGACCCGGAAAAGAAGTGGCGATGAACTGCCACGGCAATGCGGTCGCAACGCCGCGATCCCCAGCCCCTCCCTCTCCCCGCCCTTCGCCTCCGGCAGCCACTGGTGCCGGTGCCGGGTTGCGGGGAGCCAACACCCGTCAAGAGTTCGCGGGCTCTACGTGCTGTCAAGCAGACATGCCTTGATATGATCCAGCACTGCGAGCAATACCTGCCGATCGAAATAGTTGTTCAGTCTGTGGCTGACCAACGTAGTGGCAAGGGACTGGGCAACCTGATCACGAACGGCGGCGACCTTCTGTGCGATGTCAAGGTCCTGGCAGTCCCTCTGTGCTCGGGTGATGTCCTCTGGCCATAACCCAAGGGCATCAATGCCGCAACACTCAACTACGCATTCCGTTTCCAGAAGACCAAGGAAGTTCTGAATCGGTTCGAGGACGGGATCTATATCGAGGGCTTCACTCTGCCGGCCGTCGACTTCAACGAACGTAATCCACTGATCTTCCCCGATACTTATGTCGTTGCGGTGCGGTTTGGTCATGAGCGGGATTCGAGAGCAAACGGGGCGAATTTATGGGCTAATACCTGCCGCTGGGCATTAGGCAGGCAATTCGTTGAACCAGAACCACCGATACCGCTCCGACAGCCACAGCAGCCCCTCCACGACCAGCAAGCCGAAGATCAGCCAAGCCGGCGTGGGGGAGAAGCGGCGGCGTTGTGGGGTGGCGTCGGTCATGCCCATAGAATAGCAGAAGGACGCAGCAGTTTGGAGTCTCACGACCGCTGCCAGTCGGCGTCTTGCAGAGGGCAAACGTCGGCCGCCGTCAACCGGCTATGCCGCGGGAACCTGGAGCGGTTTCGGAAGGGTCACGAGACGCTCCATCTCCAAAATGTCCAGCGCGTAAGCCCGGACCTTACAGCCCGGCGGCGATTGCCGGCGGGGGCCGCATCCGCCACCCATCCCCAGGTTCGGCCGGCCGGATTCAAGGTATTATCGGCCAAGAACTTGTGACTCGGGGGCGCGACGAATCTGCCGCTAGAAGATCCCCGATTGCTCGCTCTAACCACGGCGTCGATGCTCGGTTGCCTTTTTGCGCCAGCCCGCGTAACATAAAAACAAATCAGGTCGATCGAGGCGCGGGCCCTCCGAGCCCACCCAACGGTTCGCCAAGCTGCCGCGAGCTAGCGGGGAACGATCGATAACATAATCGCGTCGCTGCCAAGGGGAGCATCAGGAGAGAACAACATGCGCCGCCGCTCAATCTTCCGAAAGCCGAAGCAATGCCGTTCATCCGAAAAGTCTTTCCAGCGGCGTTTCGAGACGCTTGAGAGCCGCACGCTGCTGGCCGTGTTCAATCTCACGCCGGCGGCAGGGGACGCCGGTTTGCGGGCCGCGATCTTGGCGGCCGACACAAACGGCGACCCCAGCAACACGATCAACCTTGCGGCCGGGAAGTACCTGCTGACCGACACTTCCGCGGGCGACCTCGTCATCAATAGCGGCGCCTCGCCGCTTACGATCGCGGGGGCGAAGGAAAGCACGACGATCATTGAGCCCAGCCCTACGGTGTCGTGGAAGACCCGCATCTTCGACATCGAAGGTTCGGGCACCGTCACTTTCAAGAATCTTACGATCGAGGGGGGCAATCTCCAGGCGGCGCCCGGCAACAACCCCGTAACGGCACAAGGCGGCGGGCTGTTGGTCGATGGCGGGCAGGTCAAGCTCAGCAACGTGGCCGTCGTGAAGAACGTGGCCCACGGCGCCACGGGAATCGGCGGTGGAGGCGGGGCCGCCGGCGGCTCGGGTCAACAGCCCGGGCCCGGCGGTGGCGGACAGAAGGGATTCGATGCCCAGGGCGGCGGCATCTTCCTGGCCGGCGGAACGCTGGACCTCCTCAGTTCCCAGGTCACCGGCAACCAGGCGATCGGCGGCGCCGGCGGCGCCGGCGGCAAAGGGGCGCAGGTTCGGCGGGCGCCGCGGGTTCCACCGGCGCGGCTGGCCGCCACGGCTCCAATGGCGTCTATCCCGGCGGCCATGGAGGAAATGGCTCACCGGGCGCGCAAGGGAGCAAAGGGAACGCCGGACTGACCGGCGCCCCCGGCGGCTACGGCGGCGTCGGCGGAAACGCCTACGGCGGCGGCATCTACGTGGCCGGCGGCCAGTTGATCTTCACCACGAGCACCTTGACCGGCAACTCGGCCGTCGGCGGCGCCGGCGGCGCGGGGGGTGGCGGTGGGGCCGGCGGCAAGGGGGGGGCAGGCGGACCGGGTGGAGCTGGCGGTCATGGAGGCACCGGCGGAAATGGCACTCAAGGAGGAGCCACCGGCGGACGCGGTGGAACCGGCGGCAATGGCGCAGTCGGCGGCGTGGGCGGCACCGGCGGCACCGGCGGCAATGGCGTCGGCGGCGCGGCCGGCGGCCTTGGCGGCAATGCCCAGGGCGGTGGACTCTACGTGGCGGCCGGCACCGTCACCCTGACAACTTCCACCGTCGCTACCGACACGGCGACCGGCGGCGCCGGTGGGGCCGGCGGCGGCGGCGGAAAGGGCGGCGCGGGCGGCCAAGGAGGCGCGGGCGGCTATGGAGGCTCCGGCGGAAACGGCGGCAATGGCGGAAACGGCTCGAGCAAAGCGGGAAGTGGCGGGCGAGGCGGCGGCGATGCCGTTGGCGGCCAGGGCGGCGTCGGCGGCGTGGGAGGCAACGGCGCTTCCGGCGCTGCCGGCAACACCGGCGGCGACGCCAGCGGCGGCGGGATCTATCTCGCCGGCGGAACTCTAAGCCTCCCCGACACGGCCCTCTCGGCCAACGTCGCCACCGGGGGCGCGGGTGGCAAAGGCGGCAAGGCGGGCGTCGGCGGCGCGGGTGGCGCAGGCGGCAACGGTGGAACCGGAGGGAGACATCAATTCGATGGTGGCGGTGCGGGAACCGGAGGCAATGTCACCGCGGGGACGGTAGGCACCGGGGGCAACGGGCCCAACGGCGAAAACGGGGCCAATGGCGGTGTCGGCGGTGCCGGCGGTGTCGGCGGCGATGCCAGCCCCGGCGGCGATGGCGGCAGCGGCGGCAGGGGATCGGGCGGAGGCATCTACCAAGCCGCCGGAACGCTTGACGTCGCCGCCTAGCTCGGTCTCCGGAACGGCCACCGGCGGAAAAGGCGGCACCGGTGTGGGTGGCGGCACCGGCGGCTTCGGCGGAAAGGGCGGCAACGGCGGAATGGGCGGCGACAGCGGCTTCGGCGGCAACGCCGGAAGCGGACCAACGAAACTGGGCACAGGCGGCAATTCTGGCGACGCCGGCAATGGCGGCGCTGCTGGGCAAGGCGGCGCTGGCGGCGGCGGAGGCGGCGGAGGCAACGGCGGCTACGGCGGTTTCGGGCAGGGCGGCGCCGGCGTCGTCGCCAGCGGTGCGAACGCCGCTGCCGAGGTTATCAGCGACGCCGCGAATGCCTCCTCGGCTCAAGGCGGCGCAGCCGCGCACCCCGGCGTTGCAGGGGCGCCTGGCGGCGGGGCCGACCCCGGCGACCCAGGACAGGCCGGCGAACCGTCAAGCCCCGGCGGCGGCCTTCCCTCAGGCAAGTTCGGTAAAAAGGGCGCCGCCGGGGCCAAAGGCCAAAAAGGCAACGACAGCGACATTATCGGCCCTCCGGGGTTCCCCGGCGCCGTGGGCGGACATAGCAATTCCTCGATTCCCGTGGAGAACTTCCCGCCCGCGGTAACGGGAATCCTGCCCGCATCGGGGCCATTGGGCGGGGGCACCGTCGTCACGATCACCGGCACGGACCTCAGCGGGGCGACGGCCGTCGATTTCGGCACGACTCCCGGCACCAAGATCACGATCGTGTCGCCCACGGAGATCATGGCCGCCAGCCCTGCCAGCACAGCGGGAAAGGTCGATGTGACGGTGAAAAGTCCTAACGGCGCCTCAGCCTCCGTCGCTGCCGATGGATTCACGTATGTGGCGGCGCCGACGGTCACGCAGATCAGCGTCGCCGCCGGACCCTCGGCAGGGGGAACCACCGAGACGATCACCGGCACGAACCTGAGCGGGGCGACAATCGTCGATTTCGGCACAACCCGCTCGCCCAGCTTCAAGGTCGTGTCCAGCACCAAGATCACCGCCACGATCCCGAAGGGCAAGGCCGGCACGGTGGACGTGAAGGTCGTGACTGCCGGCGGCACCTCGGCCGCGGTTACGGCCGATCAGTTCACGTATGTCGCCGCGCCCACGGTCACCAGCCTTGCTCCCAGTTCGGGGCCGCTCGCCGGCGGCACGCCGCTGGTGATTACCGGCACGAACCTGGGTGCCTTGAGCACGGTTACGGTCAAGTTCGGCACAGTTGCGGCGACCCCGAGCAGCGACAGCGGAAGTACGATCGTGGTCACGAGCCCGGCGGGCAAGGCCGGCACGGTCAACGTCACCATCGCCACCCTGGGCGGCTCTGCAACCGCTCCGTTCACCTACGTCGCCCAGCCCAGCGTCAAGAGCGTGAAGCCGGCCTCAGGGCCGCTCACGGGCGGCACGCGCGTCACCCTTACCGGCTCGAACCTGGGTACGCCGGCAACGGCCACGGTCCAATTTGGCAGTCTTGCGGCGACCGTCATCAGCGACACGGGGACCACGATCGTGGTCACCAGCCCCGCGAGCACCTTCACCGTTACGACCACCGTGCCCGTCACGGTGACGACGGCCGGCGGCACCTCGACGACCTCCTCGGCCGATAACTTTACCTACGGCGGCACAGGCAGTGCGCTGGCTGTCGTCGAGAGCGGACTTGCCGCCCCGGACGTCAACGATCTTGCGATTCTGGCTCTGGCGGGTCAATCGAGCCCGAGCAGCACGATTCAGCGGAGAATAGTCGACGACCTCATGGCCTTGTTCTTGGCGTAGTCGACTGCCCGTTGCGGTTTTTGTCCTCCGGCTGAACGATTTGGAAACACGACGAGTCCCATCGCATAGCAGAATCACGCAGTACAAGCCGCCCGTGGTCGCCGAGAACCCCTTGTTCGCATTCGCACCTCCGCTTGGACCAACGGCCAACCGAAGAGCTATGCCATAGTAGCCGGAAGTTGCAGGTTTGTGGCTACAACCTCGTTGAAGAATACACCAGTAGCGGAAGCTACTTACGTGCCATCGGCGGTTTCGCCACGCCGTTGGATGTTGCAACCGACTCGGCAGGCGACATTTGGGTGGCGGATTCTCGAAACAACCGCATCGAGGAGTATAACAGCAGCGGTTCGTCTCGTCTCGAAAACTTCGGTACGCATGGCGAAACCAAAGGCGGAACGCTGACCAGCTCGCCTGAATCGAAGTTGCAGCATTACGCGACATGCAAGCCGGCAGTTGAATAGATGCCTGCCCGGCCGACCCCCCAAATGCAAGGCAACCCGCCGACCCCGCCCCAATTCGCGACCCGCGAATTCCTCGGGAAGACCGAGGACTTTCGGCCGCCTCACCCCGACGGGTTATCGTCCGGAAGAGGACACTTTGGCGGCACGAGCCGGGAGCGAGGGATCGAGCGGGGTACGTGGACGCCTGATACAACGTTGATTTGCTCGCTGTTGCCGGTGCTATACTGGCGGTTATGACCGACTCCAAGCCACAACGCCGATGGTATCGCTTGACGCCGGATCGGCTTGTGCTGCTCCTGCTGGTCGTGGAATGCCTGCTCTGGCTATCCGATCGACTCGGCTGGCCGGCGTGGCACAAGGGCTACGCCGTGCTGGCTGCTGTGGCCATGCTCGGTGGTGTTTTCGTGCTCATGCTGCTTTGGTTCCTGGTCGCCTTGGTCTTTCGCATGCCTTTCCAATTTGGCATACGCTCGCTGCTCGTCTTCACCGTCGTCGTCGCCGTGCCGAGTAGCTGGTTTGCGGTGGAGATGAACAAGGCAACGAAACAGCGGTCCGCCAAGACAGCGTTTCGGCGATTTCCCGGTTATATCCAGTATGGCTACCAGCGATCAGGGCAACTATCCGCGTCGCCCGCTCCTTCCTGGCTATGCCGTTTACTGGGCAACGATTTCTTCGCCTCCATCGAATTTGTTTGTCTGGGATGTGACAAGCGTTTCACAGATGCCGACATGGAGCACGTCAAATCGCTGCCAAGACTCAAGATGCTGCGTTTGGGCGGTGCGAATATTACGAACGCTGGACTTCAACATCTCGCGATATTGACTGACCTCGAAGACTTAGGCCTCGGCCATACCCAAGTCAGCGATGCCGGCTTGGAGCACATCCAGGGATTAACACAACTTCACCGTTTGGGCCTCTACTCGACCAACGTCACCGACAGCGGGCTGAAATACCTCAAGGGGTTGGGCCAACTTAAAGTATTGTATCTCGGCAAAACCAAGGTCTCGGATGCCTGCTTGGAACCTCTCCAGGGGCTGAGCCAGCTCGAAGAGTTGGATCTCAAGGATACGCAAGTCACGGAGGAAGGCGTGAAGAAACTCCAGCAGGCATTGCCCAACTGCAAGATCGAAGGCTGATAGGTGCCCACCGCCGACAGCCTGCGACCCTGGAACCAACCACTACCGCCAAGCGTCCAACTTCGGGCCTAGTGGCACACCCACCGCCCCTGAAGTACGATAGAAATAGCTCTGCCGAAGGGAATTCCAATGTTCAGCCGCATATTCTGGCCTCTCTTGCTCTTACTGGCCCTCTTGGCACCGGTCCACGCTGCCGTTGATCTCGTCACGCTGCCCACCCGCGAGGGCACGCAGCTTACGATCTACAACTCCGAAGACATCACCATGGTCCGCGAGCATCGCCTGCTGACCGTGAAAGAAGGCGTCAACCGCATCCAATTCTCCTGGGCCAACACGCTCATCGACCCGACCAGCATCGAATTCCGCATCCTCGACCATCAGGATAAGGTCGATCTGGTCGATACGACCTTTCCGGCCGGCCGCAACGATGCCCTGCAATGGAACATCAAGAGCCAGATCGCCGGCAAAATCCCCGTCGAGATCAGGTATTTTACCTCGGGCATCACCTGGGCCGCCGATTACGTGGGCATCGCCAACGAGGACGAAACGAAGCTGGCTCTGACCGGCTACGTGCGGGTGACGAACGGGTCGGGCGAGGTTTACGACAATGCCCAGACGCGGCTCGTTGTTGGCAGGATCAACCTGGTGGAGAAGATCGCCGACTTGGCGAGGAGGCCGCCGCCGGGGCGACTTGGCTTCATCAACATCACAAGCGGTAGCGTTCTCAGCTTGCGTGGTGCGGCGATGGACGACAAGATTGTTGAATTCGATAAACTGGCCACCAGCGGCAGCTTGGACGTGAACGGGCTCGTCGTCGAGAAAGGAAAAGACGTTAAGAAGGAAGGTCTCTCCGAATACTTCCTCTTCACGATCGAAGGCCGCGAGGACATCAAGGACAAGGAGCCCAAGCGGCTGGTTGCCCTGAAGGTTACCGACGTGCCGCTGGAATCGATCTACAAGCTCTCCGACCGAAGCTCCCCTCGCCCGCTTGCGGGAGAGGGGCCGGGGGTGAGGGAGGGCTTTACCAAGTTCTACCGCTTCAAGAACGTCAAGCTGTTGGACGAGAAAGGCAAAGCGAAGAAGCTCTCGGCGATGGAGAACCTTGGCCTCTCGCCGCTGCCCAACGGCACGGTACGGCTCTTCTCCGAATACAAGAGCAAGGACCTGGCCTACGTTGGCGGCACGGAGACCAAGTACGTGCCCATCGGCGATCGCGTTGAAGTCAACGTCGGCCCGGACAAGGACATTACCCTGCAACGCAGGGTCAAGGACCAGAAGATCGGCAACGCCGTGGCCCGGCAGTACAAGCGCAGGCTCGATGACCAGTTCGTCCTCTACTACGACCTGATCGACTACGACGAGACGCTTTACTACGAGGAAGAACTGGTCTCCGGCAAGCCCGTGCCGGCCAAGATCGAGGTCGAACGGCAGTTCGACGCCAACGTGGTCCTCTGGGGCTCCGAAGAGCAGCCCAAGGGTTGGACGAGCAATGAGCCGGGCGCCTACGTTGATCTGCATACGATCGCCGGCCGCGTAGAACGGGTCGATCAGCAGCACGTCAAGTATTTTCTGGATTTGGAGCCGGGAAAGAAGCAGCGGGTCGAGTACAGCGTGACGTACAAACGCAGGAAGGTCGGGCCGGAGTTGAACACCGAGAAGAAGCGGGAGCCGCTGTAGATCCGCCGTACGGTTAAATCATCACATCGGGGAGTTCACGATGAACATACGCTCCAATCTGATAGCCTTCCTGCTCACGATCTCGTCGTGCACGCCGGTTCTTGCCGTCGATGCGCAGGCTTCTGCCGCCGCCGCCAACCGCGGTGAGGCATTTCGCAAAGTCGCCAACTTTGGTCCCGCCCTGGCCGCCTACGCAGAAGCCATCCAACTCGATCCCTCCAATGCCACGGCATACTTCCGTCGCGGCGTGACCTACCAATACATGGGCAAGATGATCGACGCCATCCGGGACTATACGGAGTCGCTTCGCCTCGACCCGAAGAACATGACAGCGTACAACAACCGGGCAGCCGCATACGTGCAATTGAGTGATTTCAGCAAGGCAATGGCGGATATCGACACAATCCTGCGAATCGATCCTAGAGACGCAGTGGCTTATAGCAGCCGCGGCGTGATTTGGTTGCATCGCGAGGATTTCGACAAAGCGATCGCAGACTTCACCGAGTCGCTGCGCCTCAATCCGATGAACCTGCCGGCATACGACCATCGCGCTATCGCCTACCTGAAGAAGGGCAAAATTGAGTTGGCCTTGGTCGATCTCGCCAAAATCATCCGGCTCAGCCCAAAGGTCGAGCCCCCGTCCGGCAATGCCGCCGCCTCTCGTCGCGACACCTACGAATTGGACCGAGTGGTTAATGAACTAACGGCGGTCATCGCAGCCCAGCCGAAGCTGGCTGTGACCTACAACTTGCGTGGTGCAGCCTACGAACGGAGAGGCGACATCGACAAATCGATCGTCGACTACACGAAGGCACTCGAACTAAACCCCAAGGATCCTTCCGCGTACAACAATCGCGGTGAATCCTATCGGCAGAAGGGCGACTTCGACCGAGCCCTTGCGGATATCAACGAATCCATCCGCCTCGACCCGAAGCAGGCCGCACCCTACAATAATCGCGGTTATGCTTACGAGGGGACAGGCGATCCCGATAAGGCTATTGGGGACTATTCCCAAGCGATCCGACTCGATCCGGGGCATACTGAGGCTTATCAGAACCGAGCTCAAGCTTATGAACGAAAAGGCGAGTTCGACAAGGCCATTGCCGATGTCACGCAAGCGATTCGTCTCGACCCTGAGAATTCTCACTTCTACGAGATGCGGGCCCACGCTTACCGCTTGAATGCCCAACCGGATCAAGCCATCGCCGATCACACGATGGCGATCCGGCTGAACCCCACGTTGCCCGCGGCCTACTTTGGTCGCGGCCATGCGTACAAGGACAAGCGTGAATTCGGCAAAGCGATCGCAGATTACACGGAGGCCATTCGCCTTAATCCAAAGTACGTTGCGGCATACTACAGTCGTGCCAACGCTTACCTGCACAAAGGCGAATGCGACAAGGCGATGTCCGATTGCAATGAGGCAATCCGGCTCGATGCGAAATGTGCGGAAGCATATAATAACCGATCTTTAGCGTTCGGTGGCAAAGGCCAGCTTGGGGCAGCCATTGCCGATGTATCCGAAGCTATCCGGCTGAATCCAAAGAAGACAGCCTATCACTGGAACCGCGGCATCGCTTACTTGACGCAAAAGGACTACGACAAGGCCATTGCCGATCTTACGGAGGCCATTCGGCTCAACCCGAGATTTGGCGAAGCCTATCACGCTCGCGGTCGTGCTTACGAGAAGCTCGGCGACAAGTCGAAGGCCGACGAAGATTTTGCCCAGGCGCAGAAGCTTGGCTTCGCCGGGAAATAGGCCCACCATGGACGACACGACAAAAGCACGAGTCCGCTCGTTTCACCTCACGCCCGGTCGCTTCGTGATTGGGCTGCTGGCCGTCGAGGTGCTTCTGTGGCTGTCGGACCGCTTCGGCTGGCTGGGGTGGCACAAGGGCTACGCGGTCCTGACTGCCGTGGCCATGGTGGGCGTGGCAATGCTGGGGATGCTTTTGTGGTTCGCCGTCAGCCTGATCTTCCGGTGGCGATTCCAATTCAGCCTGCGATCGCTGTTAATTGTAGCCATCGTCGTGGCCGTGCCCAGCAGTTGGTGTGCCGTGGAACGACGAGAGTGGTTGCAAACGCTAGAAGGGAAGGCCGAGACGGCGTTCGATACAATACTTGACGGCCATACCTTGGAAGGTCTCGGATGCGGCTACGGCGGCTCTCATGTGGGGAGCTTTAACCTGGCGCCGGGAGAATGCGGAGAGCTAATAGCGGTCGCTCGCGATGTCGTGAGAACGGGCAGGTCCACCGCCAAGCCGTGGCGTCCGACGGATTGCTTTTCAATGCCCGGCACGGATTGTATCGGGTTCCGCGCGTATTCCAAGTCCAAAGAGAACACGGACCTAAAGTACACTTTATGGCTGGACCTAGAGCCGTATGCTGGGATGCCGGCTGGCTCGATCGGGTTTATCCGCCTGACCGTTCACGAGGACTCCGGTAAGTACTTCTACCTTATGAGTATGCCGCTTTATCCAGCGGAGCGCGATTGCGTAAAAGATGCGATCGAGCGCGCACGAAATCACCAGGTTGGAACTGAGCGGCAGACCGAGAAAAAGCGGGAGCCGCTATAGACGCCGCCATGGACGACACGACCCAAGCACGACTCCACCGCTTCCGCCCCACGCCCGGCCGCTGCCTCCTTGCTCTCCTGGTCGTCGAATTCCTGCTGTTCCTCTCGCAGTGGTTCCGCTGGCTGCCCAAGGGCTGGCCGGTGTTGATCGCGGTCGCAAGCGTGGTCGTGGTTGTGCTGGGGATGTTCGTGTGGTTCGGACTGGCGGTGGTCTTTCGGCGGCGGTTCCAGTTCAGCTTGCGGTCGTTGCTGGTGCTGGTCGTCATCGTCGCTATCCCCTGCAGTTGGTTGGCGGTGGAGATGAAGAAGTCGCGGGAGCAGAGAGAAGTGGTGCAGGCAGTCGTAACGGCTCGGGGATTCGTATTCTACGATTTCGAACGTTTTATCTCCCCGCCGTCGATCCCGCGATGCCCGGCCTGGTTGCAACAACCGCTTGGCGAGGAATTCTTTTCGGATATCACGGTCGTGAATCTGATGGACCAGCAGATTCCGGATGCCGGATTGGAACATCTCAAGCGACTCACGAAGCTCGAATTCCTGGACCTGGGTGATTCCTCGGTGAGCGACGCCGGGCTGGAATGTCTCGAAGGGCTGACCACGCTCGAATATCTGTACCTGGCCCAAACCCAAGCCTCTGATGCGGGGATGGAGCATCTCAAGGGTCTGAGCGAGCTCCGTGAGTTGAACTTGAGCCAAACCAAAGTCAGCGATGCCGGGTTGAAATCGCTCGGTTGCCTCACGAAACTCGAATGGCTCAACCTGGAAAAGACGCAAGTCGGCGACGCCGGGTTAGAACACCTTGCCGCGATGGCGCAACTGGAACACTTGCACCTCCAAGGCACGAACGTCACGGACGCCGGTGTCGCCAAGCTCCAGCAGGCCTTGCCGAACTGCAAGATCCACCGCTGAGATGCCCACCGCCGGTCCTCGGTGGCCATTTCGACTTCGAACTTGCGATTCGCGGCGGCCGCCAAGCTGGCTCTTGCCGGCCAACGGCCAAAAGAAAAGCCCGTCTGCAAGCCGCCCGAAAGCGGCATGTACGCCCTTGGCAGGTGATTGACGACCACCAAGAGCCGTCGATAAACTGGATGCAGCGGCCCGATTTCGGCCTTATGTAGCGTGCGTGGCGATCGGCCGCAGAGCCTGAAGGAGGTTTGGCCCATGTTCCGACGAGTATCGATAGTCGCGTTGGTGGTCATGGTGGCAGTCGGCGGCCTTGCCGTGACAAGAGCCGAAGACCCCAAGGAGGCCAGCGGCAAGACGAAGAGCCCCCCGAAGGAACTCTCGGTGGACCTCGGTAAAGGCATCAAACTCGAGATGGTTCTGATTCCGGCAGGCGAATTCTTGATGGGTTCGCCCGATTCGGACAAGGACGCCATGCCCAACGAGAAGCCGCAGCACCGCGTTCGGATTACCAAGCCATTCTACCTGGGCAAGTATCTGGTCACGCAAGAGCAGTGGGAAGCCGTCATGGGCAATAACCCGAGCTTCTTCAAGGGTCCGAAGAACCCAGTGGAACAGGTGAGTTGCGCCGATTGTCAAAAGTTTCTCGACAAGCTGAACAAGCGGCAGGGCAATCCGGCGGGCAAGTTCGAATTGCCGACCGCGGCACAGGGCGAATATGCCTGCCGGGCGGGGAGCACGACGAGGTATTACTTTGGGGACGACGATAAGCAAGTGGGAGAATATGCGTGGTATAACGGGAACGCGGACAAGAAGAGCCATCCTGTTGGGCAGAAGCGGGCCAACGCCTGGGGGCTGTATGACATGCATGGCAACGTCTGGCAGTGGTGTCAGGACAGCTACGATAAGTACTACTATGCGAAGTCACCGAGGGACGATCCGGCGGGGCCGGCAACGGGCTCGGCTCGCGTGATTCGCGGCGGTAGCTGGTTCAACGACGCCAGGTACAGCCGGTCGGCGTACCGCGATGGCCTCGGGCTCGGGTTCGGCGGCTGCGGCGGCCTGGGCTTCCGTGTCTCCCTTGTTCCAGCGGACAAGTGAAGCAAGCGTAGTCCGCCCCGGCCGTCCCAGCGGGCAGAAACAGTACGCTTTGGACTGGCTTTATTTATTCCTGCTTTCGCGTGGCTACTTGACCAAGGAGCACACTCATGAAGCCGATATTCTCGCTCGCACTTCTGGCGTCGATGATCCTGAATTTCAGCCTGGCAACCGCCGCAGAGCCCAAAGCCGACATCAAGCAGATCACCAACTCGATCGGCATGAAGCTCACGCTCGTCCCGTCGGGCGAGTTCATGATGGGCAGCAAGGAGTCGGCGGAGGAGACGGCGGCGTTCTTCAACAAGTACTATGGCAAGGATTTTCTGCAAGCAGCCTTCTTCAAGAGCGAGCATCCGCAGCACCGCGTTCGGATTACGAAGCCGGTCTACCTTGGCACTTATCATGTCACGCGGGGCCAGTTCCGCACGTTCGTCAAGGACACGGGGTTCAGGACCGACGCGGAGAATGGTACTAAGACGCCGGGGGCCGGGGGCTGGAACTCTCGCACGCAAAAGTTCGGCTATAACGAGAAGTTCTCCTGGCGGAACGCGGGATTCGAGCAGACTGACGAGCACCCGGTAGTCAACGTGAGTTGGAACGACGCGGTGGCCTTCTGCAATTGGCTCAGCAAAAAAGAGAGCAAAACCTACCGGCTGCCCACGGAGGCCGAGTTTGAATACGCCTGCCGTGCCGGGACGGCAACCCGGTACTATAGTGGCGACGATCCCGAGACGCTGGCCACGGTCGGCAACGTGGGTGATGCGATGTTCCACTCGAAATTCCCAAGATGGACAGGGGGCATTAAAGCCAGCGACGGCTACGTGTTCACGGCTCCAGTGGGGAGTTTCAAGTCCAATGTGTTCGGTCTCTACGGCATGCACGGGAATGTCTGGCAGTGGTGCGAGGATTGGTACGACGACGATTATTACCGCAAGGCTCCCGCAGACGACCCGAAGGGACCAGACACCGGAAAGGGCCGTGTGCTTCGCGGCGGTTCCTGGTTCTTTCGGCCCGAGAACACACGGTCCGCCAATCGCATGACGTATGTTCACGACGATCGGTACAGCGATGTAGGCTTTCGCGTTGCGCGGGCTCAGTAGATGGGGTGCGAGCGAAACCGGCGTGCATGCCGTGGCCCACGAAAGGGCGTAGGAAGAGACGGGCCGGCAGCGACGAAGATAAACTGCCGTGGTCACCGCATATCGTCGCCCAAGGTCGCCCCGCTTGTGAAACTGCTCATGTCGTCTTGCCGTTGGGCATCGTAGTCCGTGCCGCTGGGATACTGCACGCCAGATCCGTATTTGCCGTCCTTGCCGGGAGAGAAAAGTTGATAAGTCTTCGAGTTTATCCACGCTCCAGTGGATGAATCGCGGCATGGACGGCAATTCTCCCAGGCACCGTGGTACTCGCCTTTGGAATCCGGACGAAAATAGACGTACGGGTCGCTTTGGGAATTGTCGTTTCGTGGCAGGTAAACTGGCAGTCCGCCCTCGTCTCGCAATCGCTTGGGCTCGAAGTCGAAGAATGGGCCAATACGTCGCTCGTTCGTAGTGTCGAACGGGCTCTTCGCGTCAGCACTGAAACCGATCATCTTCCCATCTTTGTCGGTCATGCCGCCAAGCCAGAAGACCAACGACGAGGCGGCGTCGAGGTTCCTGTACTTCTCCGGCAGATCACCGTGGTATCTGGGAAAAGCCGTTGCGAGGAATTGCTTGACGGCTTCGGGGTCGTCGGTCGAAGCTGGTGGATATTGACCATTACCAAGCGTAGTGCGAGAGTTTTCGAGGGCATCCATAAGTTGAGTCATCTCCATTTTGATCGCAATGATGACTTGTCTGCGACGCCCGTTCGGATCGGCTGGGAAGAAAAGCCAAATCACGGCGAGGGCAATAAGCCCAGTTACAGCCACCCCGATAAGGTCTCGACCGATGCTTGCTGATTTCATAAATGCTCCGTGACGGTCGGATGAACACGACAATCTGGCAATCGCCACTAATTCAGAATATTCCTGCCGGCAGCGACTTGCAATTGCATCCCATTACCAACCGGCCGAGCATGGTCGGCAATTCCGAGGGCCGCGTATACGCTTCCGCCGCCCCGCCAGCACCCATTCTACGCCCGTGCGACGCAAGTACGCAACTGGGTCGCTGGGCAGTCGCGTGGGGCACCGCCAATGCTGCGGGCCTGGATCGCTGGCCAGCCCGCGCGGGCTTCTCGCGGACCTCACATTTTACGGTTACAATGTGACTCACCTTGGTTCTCCACTTTCGTGAGGTACGGCTGGGCGCCGGATCGCTGGATTACGCAACCTACTTGAAGAGACTCGCGGCTTTGCCCCACGACGTGCCGTTGATGATGGAGCACTTGAGCACAGCGGCCGAATACGAACAGTCGCAGAAATATGTCCGCACAGTTGCCGCGAAAGCCGGCGTCGGCGTGCTTTGAACATAAGGCTACGCGTTGGTAACGCCGGCCTTGCCGGCCTTCTCTGTCCGTTTTGGCGGGGCGTTTGCGACCCTCCAAAGGCACGGCACCATCGAGTACAATGGCCGTACTGGCTCTGCCATGATGGGCCAACACCAGGAAAGCACAGGGTCTGGAATGATGGATCAGGACAAAAGCAAGCAAGAACTCACCGAAGAACTGGCGGAAATGCGGCGGCGAGTTGCATCGCTCGAAACGGCGTTGCAGGAAAACCAATCGGCAGCGGCCCTTCTTCATATCGCTCCGCTTGGGATTCACGAACTTGACACCACGGGCCGAATTACGTTCGTGAATCCATCCCAGGAGGCGATCACCGGCTACACCGCAGACGAATTGGTGGGATCATATGTGTGGGACCGTATCCAGCCTGGGCCGGAAAGGGATTCCCTGCCTGCGTATTTGGAGCATCTTGTTTCGGAGCAGCCCAAGCCAACTCCATTCTTCGCCAAGAACATCAGGAAAAATGGTGAAGTTGTCGATCTCCGGGTCGATTGGAACTATAAGCGGAACCCGCAGGGGCAAGTTACCGGGTTCGTGTCCATTCTTTGCGACATTACCGAGCGGAAGCGGGCCGAAGAGGCGTTGCGGGAAAGCGAAGAGCGATTTCGACTTCTTGTAGAAGCCATCCCGCAGCCCATCTGGCGAAGCGATGCCGATGGCAATGTGATCGAATTCAATCGCCGCTGGCATGAGTACACCGGCCAAACCGCCGAGGAGGCCAAAGGGAGCGGCTGGACGAAGGCATTGCACTCTGATGAGGCGGCAATGGTTGTTAAGAAGGTGCGAGCGGGCATAACCAGTGGAGCAGCTATCGAGATTGTGAACCGGTTGCGGCGGGCATCCGATGGCAGCTACCGCTGGCATCTGGCACGGGCGGTTCCCATGAACGACAGGGGCGGCAAGATTATCGGTTGGTTCGGCTGTGCTACCGACATTGACGACCAGAAACGGGCCGAGGAGGCACTCAGGCAGTCCGAGGAGGCGTTGCAGAAGGCCCACGACGAACTGGAGCAGAGGGTCAAGGAGCGTACTGCGGAATTGGCGAAGGCGAACGAGAACCTCGACATTTTCCGCAAGTTTGCCGAAGCCTCGGAAGAGGGCTTTGGGATGTCGGATTTTGATGGCCGCATTGTCTACGCAAATTCAACGCTTGTGTCGGTTGTTTGGCGAAGAGAAGCCGGAAGATGTCATCGGCAAGAACGTATCCACGTACTACCCCCAGGAATATGTGCAACGGCGGAAGGATGAAATGATTCCTGCCTTGCTGCGAGAAGGATATTGGCACGCTGAACAGACGGTCTTGCCACGCCACGGGAAACCGATCCAGACATTGCAAAGCACATTCCTGATTCGGGACGAAGCGGGGAATCCTTTTCGGATCGCGGTGGTGATAAGCGACATCACCGAACGGAAGAGGGCCGAGGAGGCGTTGCGGGCGAGCGAGGAGCGGTTCCGGGTCACGTTCGAGGAAGCCCCGGTGGGAATGGCGATTGGCGAGGGAGATGGCGTTATCACCAAAGCCAATCGTGCCCTGTGCCGCATGAGCGGCTATAGCGAGGAGGAACTGATTGGGCGGCATGTCCGTGACCTTACCTATCCCGAAGACCGGGAACTGAGCGGTCCCCTTGTCAAGAGGCTCATGGCTGGAGAAATCCCTAGTTTCACGTTAGAGAAGCGTTATCTTCGCAAGGACGGCCAACCCTTTTGGGCTCAGGCGACGACCGCTATGGCCCACGACCCGGACGGGAGGATTGCGTTCGCCCTTGGCGTCGTGGAGGACATTACCGAACGGAAGCGTGCCCAAGAGGCACTGGCAAGGGAACACTGCAACCTCAGACACATGCTCCGAGCCAGCGACAACGAACGGCAACTCATCGCCTATGAAATCCATGACGGGCTGGCCCAGCAGTTGGCCGCGGCGATCATGCAGTTCGAAGCCTTCGATCATCTGAAAGAAAACCAAGCCAAAGCAAGCAGCCAACGCCTACCAGGCTGGAATAACGATGCTTCGCCAGGGGCATTTCGAGACCCGCCGCCTGATCGCCGGTGTCAGGCCGCCTGATTCTGGATGAAGCAGGCGTCGTGGAAGCTGTCGCCCATCTTATCCATGAGGAAGGCCGTGACAAGGGGCCGAAGATCGAAAATCACAGCAGGGTTGATTTCGACCGACTGGACCCGACCCTGGAGAACGCCATCTACCGGATTGCCCAGGAGGCATTGACGAATGCCTGCAAACACAGCAAGAGCGAGAAGATCCGGGTCAGTCTCGTGCAACGAGGGGATCGTCTTCGGATCGAGATCCGTGATTGGGGCGTCGGGTTTGATCCAAAGGCCATCCCCAAGAGCCATTTCGGGTTGGAAGGCATCCGGCAACGGGCAAGGCTGCTGGGTGGTAAGTGCAGCATCCGAAGTACGGAAGGCAAAGGCACCCGCGTCACGGTCGAGTTGCCCGCGGTGCCAAGGGACGAAGAGAAATAATCAGCCTGGCGATACGCCCTGGATTTTGTTCTTGAGATGAAACGTGCCTATGATCGAGGCCGCCCGGCAAAAGGCCACCGAGCAGGATGCGGACTGCTTCTTCAAGGTCTTCTATTTGGCGCTGTTCGGTGGAAGGCGGCCCATCCCGGTTCATTCTCCCTGAACCTGGCGACCGTTCCCAGTGTCTCAAGCTCGTCCCGGCTGAGTCAAGGGAACACTCGCGCATGCGCCACGAGATTGCCAATGCGATTCGGACTGTTGCCATGATGGACATCACAATCCTCGCTATGACGGTCTGCGACCTCGAAGCCGTGCTCGCTCTTTGGGGCCGCACGGAAGGGGTCGGGTTGAACGAGTCCGACACGCCCGATCAGCTCCGGGCCTACCTGGATCGGAATCCGGGGCTGAGCTTGATCGCCCGAGACGGCACACGATTGGCAGGCGCCGTCCTTTGCGGCCACGACGGACGGCGTGGTTATCTGAATCACTTGGCCGTTGCGCCCGAGTATCGAGGCCGTGGCCTGGGACGGCAGATGGTCGAAACGTGTCTTGGCGCGTTGGGAGCCATGGGCATCCTGAAATGCAATATTTTCCTCTATGCTGGCAACGGACCGGGTGAGCGGTTTTGGAACCGTTGCGGTTGGACGGCACGCAGCGACCTCAAGGTCTTGCAGCGGAAGACTTCCCCCCATGGGCCTGGATAGGGAGAGTAAATTTATTTATTGCATGGCAAGTGGATAACGAGAAAGCCGCAAAATTGTTCTTGGACAGGTCCGCCCGTATATCATTCCAATCATGTCGCCCTTCGAGTTTGTTTTGTCCCTGTTCGCAATCTGCGTCTTGGCCGGATTCTTCGGATCCCTGGTCGGCCTGGGGGGCGGGATCATCGTCGTTCCGGCCCTTACGTTGATCTACGGAATCGATATCCGCTATGCCATCGGGGCCTCGATCGTCTCGGTGATCGCCACCTCCAGCGGCGCAGCGGCGGCTTATGTGCGGGAAGGAATGACGAACCTTCGCACGGCAATGCTCCTGGAGATCGGCACGACCACCGGCGCCGTCAGCGGGGCCTTTCTCGCCGGCATCCTGCACGGGCCGTGGCTATTCGTGATTTTCGGCGGCATGCTGGCGGCATCGGCCGTGATGATGTTGCTGCGATTGGGCGATTCCGACCGCCCCGTGCCGCCCGATGGCTGGGCCGATCGGTTGCAACTCCACGGAAGCTACTTCGACGAGTCGCAGCACCGCGAGGTTGAGTATCGCGTCGCGCACACCAGGCTCGGCCTCTGCTTGATGTATCTGGCCGGGGCCGTCAGCGGCCTGTTGGGGATCGGCTCCGGGGTCTTGAAAGTGCCGGCCATGGACCTGGCCATGCGGATTCCGATCAAGGTCTCGACGGCCACGAGCAATTTCATGATCGGCGTGACGGCGGCGGCCAGCGCCGGCGTCTATTTCGCCCGCGGCGACGTCGACCCGTTCATCGCCGCGCCCGTGGCCCTGGGCGTCGTGCTGGGGGCCGTGCTCGGTTCCCGGGTGCTGGCGCGGATCGACAATCGCCTGTTGCGGATCGTTTTCGTGGCCATTTTGCTTTTCGTCTCGGCGCAGATGATTTGGAAAGGGTTCCGATAATGCCAGGAGAAGGCAAACCATCCATCGCGCCGCAATCTGACGTCATGAGGCAAATCGAGTTGCTCATCAGCCGGCTGCTGTTGGGCGGCGTCGTGATCAGCATGGCAACGGTGTTGTTGGGCCTGGTGCTCATGTTCGTACACCACCCGGATTATCTCAAGTCGGCCGCCGATCTGCAGCGACTTACGGCCCCGGGCGCCGCGCTGCCAAACACCTTGGGAGGCGTCGCTCGCGGGGTCCTTGCCGGGCGAGGGCAGGCGGTTGTAGTGCTCGGCCTGCTTCTGCTCATCGCCACGCCGATCCTGCGCGTGGCCGTTTCCATGCTCGGTTTCGCCCTCCAACGCGATCGTACCTACACGGTGATCTGCGCCGCGGTGTTGGTCGTGCTCATGGTTTCGTTTCTCTTGGGGAAGGTGGAATGACTTGCCGAAGGGGTGGGGGAGCGAGTGAACCGCACTGATAACGAGACGTTGCGGAAATTCCTTGCGGAGCAGGGGGAAAAAAGATGCCTGAAATCCGCAGCGACAAGTGTCGCTGATGGGACCGCGACAACGTCGACTGTGGCCCCCGATTTCCCCTGCTGCTGTCCAGATTTGGACGGTGATTACAAGAAAGCGTCAGGATTTTGACGAATCCCCTGGGGAAGAACGAGTTGTGGCTGTATCGCTTTATCTTATTGATCAGCAAGACTTGGAGCGGTCGGAAGAAATGACGAAAATTCCCAATTTCTCGGGGTTCTCGCATTTCATCCTGCCGCTCTGACGTGAATTTTTCTGCTGGCGGCGGGCTCGGTCCCAGAAGGCATAGAACTTGCATTGCCGGTTTCCTGCTCACGGAAAGGGCCGGCGGGAGAAATCCTTCGCAGAAAGAGCAAAGCCATGTCTAGGAAACTGTTTTTCGGAAGAGCGTCGTTTGCTGCGATCTTGACCGTCGCGCTCTGCGCAAGTTTGTCCTTTGCCCATGGGGGCGGAGGAAGCCACGGGGGCGGAGGAAGCCACGGGGGCGGAGGAAGCCACGGGGGCGGAGGAGGCCACGGAGGCGGAAACGGCCGGGGCCATGCAGGCGGCGCGGGTCATGCAGGCGGCAGAGGCCGGAGTAGAGGTCAAAACACCGCAGGTCACTGGGGGGGAGGTGCCGGGATGCACACTGCTTCGCTCAATTCAATTGTCCCTTCTGGTGCATGGAGCGGCGGTCAATCTACTCACCGAGGCAACGGCACTTCGAATGCGCGGACCGGTTCAAACCTTTACCGGCGCAACGGGGCCGGCCAGTATGGCAACGGGGCTGGCCAGTATGGCAACGGGGCTGGCCGGTATGGCAACGGCACCGGTCAGTTTGCCAATGGGACCGGTCAGTGGTGCAAGGGGGCCGGTCAGTGGGGCAACGGGGCCGGTCAGTGGGGCAACGGCGCCGGACAGTGCGGCAACGGGGCCGGCCAGTGTGACAACGGGGCCGGCCAGTGGGGCTCGGGCGGTTGGGGCTCTGGAGGTTTCTGGCCTTGGTATTATTATGTTGGATTGGGCGAGGGGTTGGGCTATCCGTATGTGTACAACAGCTACTACTACCCAGGTAATGCATCTAATTACTACTCCTACAACCCGTCCGACAATGGCGGCGCGGGCATAGCAGCGGTACCGGGCGTGGCGCCCCCCAGCAGCTTTCGCCTCATCGCCAATGGAACCAACGAATTCCGAGCACAAGGACGGGGCAACGAATTTCGAGTACGAGCAAGGGGCCAACGAAGCAATGAATTCTTGCTCCGCAGCCGAGTGCATTTTCTGTTGGCGTATCACTACTTGGCGGGCCTTGCCTCCACCTTGAGCACAATGGCCGTCATGTCGTCGAGCGATACTTCTTGGCGGCGAAAGTCGAGGACTGCCCGATGCAGACGGCCAATGATCTGACTAGCCGGCTCGCTTTGACTATCCCGGACGACTTCCAGCACGCGCGATTCCCCGAAGAGCGTGCCATCGGGAGCAGTTGCCTCCGGGACACCATCCGTGAAGAGGAGCGCCAGATCGCCGGACTCCAGCGTGAGGCCCTCGCCTGCGGGAAATGCGGCATCGGGCATGATGCCGAGCGGTGGCGCCGTGCTTTGAAGGCGAGCCTTCACTTTTCCTGCCGCATCGAGGACGTAGGCCGGGGGATGCCCTGCGCTAGCATAGGAGAACCGGCCCGAGTGAGGGTCCAATCGCCCGAGAAACAGCGTGACAAAGCAATCCGGTTGCGTATCCTCCCGCAAAAACCGGTCAACGAGGGTCAAGATCTCGCTCACGTCACCGGTCGTCCGCGCAATGGATCGCAGAATGGACCGTGCTGACGCCATGAGCAATGCGGGGCCAAGCCCGTGACCGGAGACGTCGCCGACCACAATCGCATAGCACATCTCGGGCAAGGGGATGTAATCGTAGTAGTCGCCGCTGGTAAACTCGGCCGGAAACGACGCCCCCGCAATGTCGAAGCCTGGGAGGCTAGGCGGCCTCTCGGGAAAAAGATGTTCCTGGATATGCTGTGCCGCAATCATCTGGCCTTCTCTTTTTCGCAGTGCCTCCTCGGTCTCGATGCGTTGCTCGATCTGGCGTCGCAACTGCCGTCCACCGAAAAGGATGCTGCATAGTCCGAAGAGCCACATGCCTCCGTAACTCATGATGCTGCGCAACATCTCCGCCTTTTCCAGGGGCCAACGGGGAGCGAACGGCACCGAGATGCTGATCCCGCCGCGAATCTCGCCCAGTCGGTATCCTTGCTCGGCATGACATTTCAGGCAAGACTCCTCGACCATCAACGGCCGCATGGTCTGGAAGAAAGTTGCTCCACCAATAATCCGTTCGGAACTAACCTCCGGTTCACCTTCGGCGAGGCGTTTGAGGGCATCCGTTTCCCACGCATCGGGGGCATTTGCGGAACGGCGCGGCGCCAAGCCAACCAGATGTGTCCGCAGCTCGGACTCCTCATGCCCAAACCCGTGGACCTCACGGATCATGTCGGAAGCATCCACCGGCACTAACCGTTGCCCTGAGCGAACGTCGGCCGCGGGTTTCGTTCGGTTCGTCGGCGCTGCTGCCGGGGCGCGAACAAAAACGCCGCCGCGGGCCGCATACCACCGCAACAGGCCGCGATCCTTACGAAACGCGCTTCGCGCCTCTGCCCGCAATACGTCCCGTGTTCTGTTCCACTTGTCGATCAACGACCACGTGAGCACCGTCGCGGTGGCGATCGTCCAAAGCACGGCCAATGCCCAGACGTAGTACCGCAGCCGAATCGACTGCACCGGTCCTCGCTCAGTCGGGTTCATGATGCTCTGCCCCTCTGCCGATGGCTATGGCCCAGACATATTCATGCTCCTTTTCCATCATCGCTGCCACAAAATCCGCGTGTCTTCCAGGGGGACCGCAACTCCGTCGCAATGCGGTACCACGCGCACCGTATAATCGGCGGCCGGGCGGGCCGCCGACACCGACGCGCTATAAACGTAAGGCCCCGGTGCCCCCGCTAGTTGCCTGGTGCGAGTCATCGCCTGACGCAGCGGAGCCGCCCCGTCAAGACCGTCGGCATACAGCTCGACGCGGACCGCCTCGGGCTCGAGGTCGCAGAGATAGACCGGGACCTCAAACAGGTGCTGCTCGCCGTTGGTTTGAACGTTCACCTCGCCGCAGCGCAGCTTAGACCAATTTCCTTCCAGTGCGTGCCGCCAATCGACCATCCGCCTGCCCATGAGGCCCTGGTCGGCGGCGCGACGGCGATAGGCGGCCGCCCCCGGGAGATAGTGCTGCTCGGTGTATTCGCGTACGGTGCGGTTGGCGGAAAAACGCGGCGTCAAGCGCGCCATGCTCTCGCGCATCCGCGCAATCCATGCAACGGGAAGGCCATCCTTGTCGCGACTGTAGAACTCCGGGACCACCTCCCCTTCGAGCAGGTCGTAGAGCGCCTTGGCCTCGGCCCCGTCCCATGCCGGATCGTCGCCATGCTCCTGGCCGTCGCCAAGCGCCCACCCGACCTCAGGCGTGTAGGCTTCCGCCCACCAACCGTCCAACTCCGAGAGGTTGATGCCGCCGTTGACGAGGACCTTCATCCCACTCGTTCCGCTGGCCTCCCAGGGCCGCCGCGGTGTATTGATCCGAACGTCCACCCCCTGCACCAGGCGCTCCGTCACGTGCATGTCATAATCGCTGAGAAAGACCACGTGCGGCCGGACTTCCGGCCGCCGGATAAAGCGCGTCCACTGCCGTATCAGCTCCTGTCCTGCCTGGTCCGCGGGATGGGCCTTGCCGGCAATCACGAGTTGCACCGGGCGCTGAGGATCGGTCAACAGCCGCAGCAGTCGCTCGGGATCGTACAGCAAAAGGTTCGGACGCTTGTACGTCGCGAAGCGGCGGGCAAAGCCCAACGTCAAGGCGTTGGGATCGAAGAGATCCTTTGCACGAGCAACCGCCCCGGGCGACGCACCACGGCCGGCAAGTTGCAGAGAGATGCGCTGGCGAACGAATTCCACGAACGACTTCCGGGCAGCGCTCCGCATTTGCCAAAATTCCGCGTCGGAAACGCGGCGAATCTCCTGCTCCAAGCATTCCGTCGGCGCCAGCCAGCGGCCCTTTCCACAGGCCCGCATCCAAAGTTCGTCGGCCGCCTTCGAGTCCCAGCTCGGCACGTGGACCCCGTTGGTCACGTGTCCGATCGGCACCTCGTCCTCCGGCCAGTGCGGAAAGAGCGGCTCGAAGATGCGCCGGCTGACCTTCCCGTGCAGGCGACTCACGCCGTTGACCGCCCCGCTCCCGCGAATCGCCAAATAGGCCAAGTTGAAGCTCTCCGCAGAGTCGTTCGCGTCTTGGCGGCCAAGGGCCAGCAATTCGTGGGGCGTAATCCCAAGCTTCTCTTGGGCGTAGCGGCCGAGGTATTGCTCGATCAGATCCGGAGCGAAGCGGTCGAAGCCTGCCGCCACCGCCGTGTGGGTGGTGAAAAGGTTGCCCGCACGCGTGACGGCCAGTGCAACGTCGAAGGGCTGCCCGCTCTCGCGCATGAAACTGCGGGCGCGTTCCAAGACGGCGAAGGCCGCATGCCCTTCATTCAGGTGGCAGACTTCCGGCTGGATCCCCAGCGCATCGAGCAAGCGCCAACCGCCGATCCCGAGGAGCAATTCTTGCTTGAGGCGGAGTTCCGGCCCGCCGCCATACAGTTCGCTGGTAATCCCGCGATGAACAGGGAAATTCGCCGCGTCGTTGCTGTCCAGCAGGTAAAGTTTCACTCTGCCGACCTGGGACTGCCAGGCCCGCAACCAGACCGAATAGCCGGGCAAGGCGATCTCCAGACGCAACCATTCCCCGTTCGCTTGCGCAAGGGCATAATCGGCAACTGTCCGGGATCGTTGTAGGGGAAAAGGGCCTGCTGCGCCCCGTCCTTGTCGATAACTTGGCGGAAATAGCCCTGTTGGTAGAGCAGCCCTACGCCGACTACGGGTATCCCCAGATCGCTGGCGGCTTTGAGCTGGTCGCTGGCCACGTTGCCGAGGCCGCCCGAATAGATGGGGAGGGCTTCGCTCAACATGAATTCCATGCTGAAATACGCGGCACAGGTGAGGGGAGATTGCGGATAGGCCTGCTGGAACCAGGCGGGCGCCTCCTCGGCCTGGCGGCGGATTTGCACGAGAGCATCCACCTTCTTGCGGAATGCCGGGTCGGACAACAACTGCTCGAGCTTGCCCCGCGAGGCCGTCTGGAGAACAACCCAGGGGTTGTGGGTGAGTTCCCAAAGGTCAGGATCGAGCCGCTGCCACACGTCGTCGCCGTAACGGTTCCAGGACCAGCGCATGTCCAGGGCCAGCTCGGCCAGGGAGCCGAAGCCCTCGATTTCCCGAGGCAGAAAATAGTACATCGCGTTGCCGACTTGGCTTGGTTCGTTCAGGCAATTATCTTTCATATCCCGCCCTACTGGATCCTCTTGACCTCGGCGCGGCGGCCGATCCTCCCGCCCTCGACAACGGGATCGGGATCGCCGGCAGCCGCCTTCTTGTAGTGGATGCGACTGTAGCCTTTCAGGTCGCCGTACCTCAGTTCGCCGCCGCCGGTCAGCGTGACCTCCACTAAGGTCTCGCGGCCGTCGAGGTAACCCGGCAAGCCGACTTCCCTGGCCGTAATGGTTACGTGCGAGTTGCCATTGATGTTCGTCCCCTTGTCGAACACGACCTTGCCGTCCGGGGCTTCGATCCGCAGCGTCGAGTTGCCGTCCACTTGTTTCTTCAAGTCCACCAGTCCGTTCGGCGCGTTCAGCGCAACCATCGAGTTGCCGTTGATCGGGCCGGTCACGAAAATCCGTTTTGCCTCCAGGTTCGAGGCATCCACGGTTGCTAATCCATCAGCCCCCGTGACGTTCAGCGTCCCGATCTTCCCCGCGAGTTTGACAACCCTTCCGCCCCTGACCCAGGGGAGCGTGTATTGACCTGCGGGATCGTCGAGCGCGATGGTATTGGGGGCCACTCGGGCCGGCTTCCCGCACTCGGGCGCAGGCTTGTGGGGTCCTGTCCGCAGCAAATCGCTCGGTGGGGCCTGGTCGGGTGCGGCGATTTCCACCGGCTTGGGCGCTACGACTTCGGTCGGCCTTTCTTGCTTCTGCGGTTCCGGCGCGGCGTCCGGCGCGGCTATCTGCACCGCATTTGTTTTCGTCCGGGACCGGTGCTCGGCCGGCATTTCCGCGTCTTTTCCGGCGGCCAACGCCGTTGAGGTCTCGGGTCTGTTCGTGTCCTCGGTCTCCTGCAAGGCAGACTTGGCTGGCTTCTCCGCCTCTTTCTCCTCGTTGTGCGTCACGGTCTGCGGCTGTGCCGCCTCGCCACCGCCCAGAAGTTCAGTCATTCTTAGGCCGATAAGCAGGGCGATGACAAGTGCGATTGCCGCCAAGGCAAGGTTCGCCAGGGGCAGCTTTCCGCCCGTTCCATCTCCACCGCTACCCGGCTGGGTCTCTGCGCCGGGGCCGGAATCGAGGTGGCCGGGGGTATGGAGAAGCCTGCCGCAAACCGGACAATTATTCGGCATGACCCCGGTGGGAGGAAACGTCCATTTGCAGTGCGGACATTGATTAGCAACCATGTGGGGCCTCATTCATACTCAGACCAGAGCGTAGCCCGCCGCTTTCCAGGCATCGACGCCGCCCTGGAGAATCCTGGCGTTGACGAAGCCTTCGTGGAAATACTTCTGCGCCTGTTTTGTCGCCGCCTCATCGCGAGAACTGGCACAATAGAAAATCACGACCTCGTCTTTTGGCAAGGAGATCGCTTGCTGGCGGAACTCGTTGAGCGAGATCGCTCCCGCCAGGTCGTAGCGGCGGAAATCCGCTTCCTTTTCGTAGGCGCACACGAGCACCACGCTCGGATCTTCCGCCAGCATGTCGTGTGCCTGTTGAGCGGCGATTGTTCTGGGATGTTTGGTTGTAAAAAACTGGTGTATTGTCATGGCTTTTCCCTTTCTTGCCGGTAATCTTCTCGTCACGGCCTTTGTAATCCTTAGCAAGACAGGCTGCAAATGCAATGCCTTTTTGGGCGCAGCGGCTGCTTGCTGCGATGAAATTCACGTAAGTTGTCGTTGATCAAGGCGGAGCGACCTGCGCCGCGACTTACATTTTTCCAGGGCTTGTGTCCATTTTCCGACACTTTCTGGCACTCCCGTCAAAAAATCGACGGTGGCGCCTTGCTTGCTCGCGAAGTCGGCGTCGCGTCGTTCGCCTCTCCGCGCGGCATCGACACTTCCAACTCGCGCCTTCAACGGTGACTACCGCTCGCATACCAGCCGAAACCCGAAATTACAACTCCTGCCAGCCGGAGAGAAGAGGCGGGAAGCAGACCGCACGACAACCAGCGGAGCGGAAAAACTGCCGCCGCGGGCAACATGCCACGAGCCGGCGTCAGGGCCTTTCGGGTCAGCGGCGGGCGATTTCTCATAGTAGTGTTCGTCGTACCAATCCGCACACCACTGACAGGCATTGCCGTACATGTCGTACAAGCCAAAACCGTTCGCACGTTTCTTGCCTACCGCGTGCGTTCTCAGACCCGAGTTGCCGGAATACCAAACATGATCTCCAAAGGCAGCGATGTCGTTGCCAAAATAATACGACGTCGTCGCCCCCCCTCGACAAGCATATTCCCATTCTGCTTCCGTGGGAAGCCGGTAGCTCTTCTGTTCCTTCCGACTGAGCCATTGGCCGAACGCCACGGCATCGTTCCAACTCACGCACACCACCGGTTGCTCATCACCCTGCTCGAAGCCCGGATTGCGCCACGAGTAGTCCGTCTTGAACTCGAACCGGCCCGTGGCCGAATCCAAACCCAGGGCGCCCTTGTTCTCTCCCTTTTCGGCGTCGGTTTGGTACCCGGCGTCAGCGACGAATTTGCGGAACTGGCCCACGGTCACGTGACAGACGCCCAAGTAGAACGGCCGCGTGATCCGCACGCGGTGCTGCGGGCCTTCGTTGTCGACGTTCATGCCATTGCCTTGCCGCCTGAACCAATCGTTCCAAATCTTGATTTCTTCCTGCGATGAGCCCATCATGAACTCCCCTGCCGGAACAAGCACGAGTTTCATGCCGATGCCGTTGGTGATCGTTTCCGGCCCTGCGCCATGGCATGTTCGGGATGACGACGCGACCACCAGGATTGCACCAAGAACAAACGTCCAGCCAGCAATGTGTCTTGAAATCATATCGACTCCCTTTCCTGTTTCTTGGATTCAGCTTTGTCGTGGCCATTTTCCGCCAGCTTGCGACTGGTAATGTCCTGGAGCAGGACCAGGATACAATCCACCGTGCCGCCGGGTTTCCGCATGCACTGCATGGAAAGGCTGGCATACAGCGTCTTGCCGTCCTTGCGGACGAAACGTTGCTCCGCGATGTAGCCGCGGACGACTCCCCCCACCATCTGCTTGAAATGCATCTCCTCCTCCGGCAGGTCGTCCGGGTGAATCAATTCTGTCCATGTTCTGCTCATGAGTTCCTGTTCCGAATAGCCGAGCATTTGGCACGTGCGATGATTGGCCTCGATCCACTCCCTCTCTTCCGAGAGCATCGCCATGCCGACCAGTCCTTGCTCGAAATACCCGCGGAAACGCTGCTCGCTCTCCAGAAGCCACCGTTCGGCTTGTCGGTGTTCGGCGATCTTCTTTTGCAGCGCGCGGTTGGCTTCGGCGAGTTCGGCGCGGGCCATTTCCGTTCTGCGGCGACTGGCATGCAGCGATTCGCACAACACGGCCACGACAATGCCCGCGGCAAGGTAAAGGCCCAGAGCAACCTGGTGCTCCAGGTTGGAAGCGAAGAGCGAGAGGTGCGGCTCGATAAAGAAATAGTCGGCCAGGGCTGCACCGGAGACCAAGGCCACCAACGCGGGGCCAAGCCCACTGTACCATGCCGTGAACATGACGGCGGCGTAGTAGGCCGAGAACGGGGACACGTTCTGTAGAATCGGGTCCAGCAACTTTCGCAACAGGGTTGCCAGGAGCGTAGCAACCACGGCCGTCCCATAGCGTATCAGAAAGGATGCGCCAGCTTGCGGAAATGCTCATGTTCACGCCTTGACTTGCCCAAGATCCGGGGGCTTTCTCGCGGCATACTGCTAAAAAGGGAACTCGCACGACGCGTTGCCTGCTACCTCCATTCTACGCGGCGGTTGCAAAATGGGGCAGATTGCCAAACTGCCGCGAACCCAGCAGACGGGAACTCGGCCCTGCCTGGCAATATTGCGAAGTTCATTGGCACTCTGCGGGCAATAAGCCCACCCTACGGGCAAGGGCACGAGAGCACATGCGGGCAGACGGGCGACATGCATGGCGGCCGGGAGGCGTCCACATTTTGAAGTTCCCCAAGCGGGCGGTCGCAGATAACGTTTCGCGCAGGATAGCCCATCGCCCGATAGAGTTGGAACTCCGCTCGGTTGTAGCCGTTGACGGCGGCAAAAAAATTGTCGTAGGCCCGATTCAACTGCTGGAGGGCTGCCACGGCTTCCTGGGGCCGGTTGATCAACTCCAGCAGCCCCCCGGCGCCGCGGGTCTCGCGAAGGCCGATCCGCGTGCCTTCCAAAGTTATGTTCGATTCGCGAACGTCGGTCTCTGCCTGGCGGACCCGCACTGCCGCAGACTCCAGTAGGGCATGGGCCTGGACCACTTCCTCGGCCACTCGGTCCTCCGTATCGAACAGGTCGAGCAGAGCCCGCTGTTGCTGGGCGGTCCTTTCCCGAATCAAGGCCCTGTTGCCGGCGCCCAGGTTATCGAGGGACCAGACGACCCCGAGCCCAATGTCGAACCGGCCGCTTCCTTCGACCGGCACGCCGTTGGGGCCGCCCTGAAACGCCGCACCGGTAAAAGCTCCACCGGGACCGCTGCCGCCCTCGAGCACCACGCTGGGAAGCAGGGGCGCAGCCGTTCCTGCCGAAGCCGCTCCAACGTTGCCCGCACCAAGGCCTTCTGGGATGCCAATTCAGGCCGGTTGAGCAAGCCCACGGGAATCAAGTCATCGACCGCCCGACCCGGCGGGATGAGCGTAACCTGCAATTGCGGCGGCTCGACGGGAACGACCACGGCGCCCGGGTTCAAGCGGAGCACTCGGTTCAGCCGGGCACTGGTGGTTTGCCACGCGCCGCGCGAAACCGCGGCTTCTTGTTCCAAGTCGAACAGGAGGGCGAGCACGCGGTCGATTTCAATCTTTGGCACGAGCCCCCCGGCCGCTCCCCCAGACAACCCCCTGATTTGCTTTTCCAGGTCTTCTGCCTTGGCCTGCGCGTCGAGGTTGCCGGCCAGGCGGCCACGGGCCTCTTGCACGTCGAAGTAAGCCGTGGCCACCGTAGCCAGCGCGTCATTCCGCGCGGCCTGGACCTCGAACTCCCGGGCGGAAAGTATTTGACGGGCGGCCAAAGGCAGGAAAATCGCATCCGAGATGTTAAAGTCGAACGTTGTGCCGGCGCCGGCGGCGAAGTAACTCTTGGTATCCGTGATTATCTCGCCGGGGGTTGACTGGTCGGCGCCTTCGTGATGGTAGTATTCAATGCCCGCATTGAAGTTCGGCAGCCATAAGACCTTGGCATGCTGAAGCTGCGACGCCGCCAGTTCGACGCTATTTTGCGCGAAGGCTATTACCAATGGCCGGGCATTCGACAGATACAAGGCTGTCGCCAGATTGATCGGCAGCGGACGATCGGTCGCCATCGGCGCGGCCAACGGAAACGCTACGGCCTGCGCGTTCTCGTTGAAAACCGGGGCGGGGAGGAATTGCCACGAATCAGGCTCGGACGCTGAGGGCGGCGGCGAGGGGAGCGCTTCCGCTGGCGCCGGCGAGCTGCCTGGGGCGGAGGGGGAACGTAAGGCTCGGGGTATGCAGGCGGCGCATCGGCCGCCACTGCGGCCGGGCCCACCGCGAGCAGTGCCGAGACACAAATTACCAGTCGTATCGGCTCAAAAGTCAGTGTCATGGGTCACCCGGGATTGCCGTTGGGAACGATCGCCACATCCGCCTACCTCCAAATGTGGTATCGGACGGCCGGAATTTGCCGTTCGTATTAGTCGTATCGGTTGTAACGGAAGAATGGATGGAAACCGTTTTGCCTCCCGAAAAAAGTTTTCCTATCTTACCTAATCGATCAGACCTTCTCCCGGGGTTAGTGTCCGTTTTCTGACACTTTCCTGGCGCTGCCGTCCAAATTTGGACGGCAGCCGCGACATCCGAGGTCTCGGCCAAGATTAGTATTGCCTTATCTCCCGATAGGGTCGCTCCTAGCGCTTCTCATCGAAAACATGCGGCAATCTGGCACAGGAAATGCTTCTCACACGAGGGACGTTAGAATCCCTGACTTCACGCAGACCAACCAATTTACAATTTAGGAGGAAGTCCCATGAACGGATCAGAAAGGCCGTGGTGGTTCGCACGGCGAAAGGTCGTTTGGATTTTGTCTTGTGCCGCCGCATCGCTTCTCGCGGCGACGTTGCTGGCGGCCGCTCGGCCTGGACCCGACACGGATCGTGGGGGTGCGTCACCCTACACCCCGACGAAAGGCGAGTGGTTGTGTCTGTTCCTCAATTCCCGCCAGGCATTGGTCAACAGCCAACGGGCGATAGGCGGAGTTGCCGTGCATTATTCGTATGACTTGTCCGAACCGGACACCCTACGGATCAAAGTACTGTTTGCCGACGGAACCAGTGAGGAGCAAGTGCGTCGCTGTGCAGCCCGGGCCGAACATCACGCTCTTGAGGCGGCCAAGGTCCACGGCTGGCAGAACTGGCTCAAGATCGAACGTGAGGAGCGCAAAGTCGCCGATATGTTCGCCTCGGATACATTGCTACGATAACGCTACCGGAACAACCTCCGTCGTAGCAAAAACCCACCTCAGAAAGGATTCCAGAATGTTGGTGCTATCGCGTAAGATCGGCGAACAGCTTATTTTGCCCGAGCAGGGCATCACCATCGACGTCGTGGACGTCGGCAAGGCACGCGTACGCCTCGGGATCACCGCCCCAGCCGATGTCCCTGTGCATCGCCGTGAAGTCTGGGATCGGGTCCACGACGAGGGCAATGGGCCGGTGAAAAGCAGCGACAGCCCGCCAGAGCGCCTTGTGGCTGATGAACCCCAGAAGCCGACGGCGCCCGCGCCCTCGTTCACCGATCTCGACAAATGCCTGGCCCAGTGGATTACCAAGCGCACGGGTGGCCGAATTAGCGATTTGTCCGTCGAAAGACTTGATGGCCGGATCGTGATCCGGGGTTCCGCGCGATCTTACTATGTCCGCCAATTGGCACAGGCTGCCGTGAGCGAGATCCTCAGTGTCTGCGACCATCTGTCACCAGGCTCCGTGGAGTACGACATTGATATTGATGTTGTGTATGTCTACTGGCGATCGGGCGGCCACAGGCAGGGTCTCGCCAGGCTTCGCGGCGCACAACAGTGAAATTGCCGCGACGAAAGCTGGGGGGCTTTGCATCATCAGCAGAAACTCTGACCAAACGCCTGGTCACGGGCCTGGCAGGATTGATTGACCGTACCCGTTCCGAGCCCGTACAATGCCTTTGTTGACTGGCGACGAGCGGAATACAATTTAACGAAAAAACATAGAATAAACCGCGCGAACCTCCGATCCGACCCTAGGTACGAGAAGTATGAATCCGATCGTTTTTGCCATGCGGCATCCCATTACGCTGGTGATGCTGGTGGTGGCTTTGATAGGCGCCGGTGCGCTGGCCCTGAACCGCATGCGGGTCGACATCTTTCCTGCGCTCAACGAACCGCAGATCTACGTGATCAACAACTTTGCCGGCATGGACCCTAGCCAGATCGAAGGGTTCATGACCAATGTTTATGAGTTGAACTTCCAATACGTCGACGGCTTGGAGCGGATCGAGTCGAAGAACGTTCAGAATCTGGCGATGCTGAAGCTGGTCTTCTATCCGGGCACGGACATGGCGTCGGCCATGTCTCAAGTGGTGAGCCTGGCCACTCGGGCCCGCGGGCAAATGCCTCCCAGCGTGTTGCCGCCTTTCGTGATGCGGTTCGATGCCGCCAACGTGCCCATCGGTTACCTGGTCGTGGACAGCCAGAATCCGGCGCGGAAGCTGGGCGAATTGACCGACTTGGCCATGTACAAAATCCGTCCGCTGTTGGGCGAGCGGGTCCCCGGCACCGTCTCCTTCTCGCCCTTCGGCAGCAATACGCGGGCGATCGTGATCACGGTCGATCCCGAGCGGCTCCGCGCCACAACCTCTCGCCGCAGGACGTGGTGATGGCCTTGAACACGGGGAACATCGTCTCTCCCTCGGGTAACCTGTACAGCCAGGGGCAGATGCCGACGGTCCCCACCAACGCGATGTTGGACGATCCCCACGACATGGGCCTGATTCCCATTACGCCCGGCAAGGACGTCTACATCCGCGACGTGGCCACGATCCAGGACACGACGGATATCAACTACGGGCTGCGCGCTGGTCAACGGCCGCAAGTCGGTCTATCTGCCCGTGGTCAAGAAGGACACGGCCTCGACCTTGACCGTAGTCCGCCAGGTGAATGCGGCCCTGCCGTATTTCCGCGCGGTAATGCCCGAAGACGTGCAGGTCCGCTACGAGTTCGACGAGTCGCCCACGGTGCGTGCGGCGATCAAGTCCGTGGCCACGGAAGGTGCGATCGGCGCTACGCTGGTGGGGTTGATGATCTTGCTTTTTCTCCGCGACGTCCGCACCGTGATCGTGGTGCTGTTGAACATTCCCTTGGCCCTCACGGGCTCCCTGGTCGGGTTATGGCTTGCGGGCCATACGCTCAACGTCATGTCGTTGGGCGGGTTGGCCCTGGCCATCGGCATCCTCGTGGACGAGGCCGTGGTCACGATTGAAAACACCCATGCCCAAATGCTCCATACGGAGTCCGTGGCGCGGGCGGCACGGCGGGCCGGCGCGGCCACGGCCACGGCCCGCCTCCTGGCCATGTTCTGCGTTCTCTCGGTGTTCATTCCCACCTTCATCATGGAGGAGCCCGTCCGCTCGCTGTTCATGCCGCTGACGCTGGCCGTGGGCTTCTCGATGATCACCTCGTACCTGTTGTCCAGCACGCTGGTCCCCGTGCTCACGGTCTGGTTGCTGCGGCACCAAGGCGCCCACGCGCACGAAGTCACCCTCTTCGACCGCATCCTGCCGCCCTTCGGGCGCTTCGTCGAGTGGATTGCGGAGCTCCGCTGGATCACGGTGCCCGGATATCTGGCCGGCTGCGGATTGATTCTCTGGTCCGTGGGCGGGCAGGTCGGCAAGGAGCTGTTTCCACAGGTCGATTCCGGCCAGTTCGTGCTCCGTTTCCGGGCCCCACCTGGTTCGCAATACGAGCTGACCCGGCAGACTGCGATCAAGATCCTGGAGGTGATCGACGAAGAGACGCAGGGCCAAGTGGACATCTCCATGGGGTATGTCGGCCTCTCGGCCACCAACACGGCGACGGCCAACATGCTGTTGTTCATGCGGGCATCGGACGACGGGGAACTTCGCGTGCGGCTCCAGGAAGGAAGCGGCATCGCCCTGGCCGACCTCCGCGAGCGGCTGCGAAAGGTTGTCCCGGAGAAGATTGTCCCCTGGCTGCGAGCAAGCGCTGCAGAAGAACGGACTGACGCCCGAGCAGGCTGCGGCACAGGCGAAGCTGTTCTCGCTCGGTTTCGAGCCGGGCGACATCGTCAGCGAAGTGATGAGCCTGGGCTCGCCGCTGCCCGTGGAAGTGCTCGTCGCCGGGCCCGATCGCGACCTGGTGCGGGTCCACGCCCTGAAGATCCTCGCCCGGATGAAGGACATTTCCACGCTCCGCGACGTGCAACTCTATCAGCAGCTCGACTACCCGGCGGTCCGCGTAGACATCGACCGCCAGCGGGCGGGGCTGAGCGGCATGACCGTTCAGGGCGTGGCCAACTCGCTGCTGGTGGGCACCTCGTCCAGCCGCTACGTCACCAAGAATTACTGGCGAGACCCGCGCACCGGCGTGGATTACCAGGTGCAGGTCCAGGTGGCCGGTCCGCGGATGGACAATCCCAGGCAGGTCGAGACCTTGCCGCTGGAAAAGGCCAGCCCCGATTCCAACCTCCTGGTCCGCGACGTGGCCAAGGTGAGTCTAGGCACGGTGCCCGGCGAAATCGACCGCTTGTCGATGCAGCGCTACTTGAGCGTCGTCGCCAACGTCGAGGGGGAAGACCTGGGGCGGGCCTCGGTCCGCATTGCCCAGGCCATCGCCGACGCCGGAGAGCCGCCCCGCGGCGTCCGCGTGCTGGTCCGCGGGCAGATCAGGCCCATGGCGGAGATGTTTCAGTCGTTGGCCCTGGGCCTGGCCGTGGCCGTGGGCGTGATCCTCGTGATGCTCACTGCCTATTTCCAATCGTTCCGCATGGGGCTGGTCTCGATCGGAGGGGTGCCGGGCGTGGTCTGCGGGGTGGCCATCATCCTCCTGGCCACCCACACGACGCTGAACATCGAGTCCTTCATGGGCTCGATCATGTGCATCGGCGTTTCCGTGGCCAATTCGGTGATGCTCAGCACGTTCATGGGTACCTACTGGCAAGCGGGGATGACTCCCATGCAGGCAGCGGTGAAAGGGGCCCAAGACCGGCTCCGCCCGGTGCTCATGACCGCCATCGCCATGATCCTGGGCACGATTCCCATGGCCATGGCCTTGGAAGAGGGAAGCGAGATGACGGCGCCGCTGGGCCGGGCGGTCATCGGCGGGCTGGTCGTGTCCACCTTCGCCACCATGCTCATCGTGCCCGCCCTCTTCGTGCTGCTCATGCAAAACTCCAAGCATTTCTCGCCATCGGTCGATCCGGACGATCCAGCAAGCCGGCACTATGACGGCGGCGGGCACGAAGTCGAGGCCGTCATCATAATGCCGGATGCGGATGAATCCATCAACTCTTGATCTTCGCAAGGTTTGAGGACTGACTATGATACATTTTCAAGGCAAAGATCAAGCGGGAGAAACATGATGCGGCAGCTAAATAACCTTGCACGATTCTGGAAGTATTTGCTCCCGACTGTAGGGTGGGACAAGGTTGCGGAGGGTTGGTGGGACTTCGCAAACCGGCCAGACCGCGACCGAAGTCCCACCAACACGCCGGTTTGCTTGTCCCACCCTACACGGTTTGCCCGTTCTCTTGGCGGCGTCGCGCTGACCCTGACGTTCCTGGCGGTCGGCTGTGGCCGACCGCCCGAGAAGCGAACTTCCGTGAGCACCATCCCTGAGGTACGCGTGGTCAAGCCCGAGCGGCGTAACCTCACGTGCACGGTCGAGCAGCCGGGCTTCGTGCAGGCCTATGAAGAAACGGCGATTTACTCCAAGGTTTCAGGCTTTATCAAGAAGTATTACGTAGACATCGGCCAACGCGTGAAGAAAGACGACCTGATCGTGGAGATTCTCGTTCCCGAATTGGACGAAGACCATCAGCAGAAAGTGGCCCAAGTCAAGTTGGACGGAAGCATGGTCGAGGTGGCCGAGAGCAAACTCCAGACGGCGATTGCCCAATTAACCGAGGCCAAAGCCAATGTGGACAGATACCAGGCGGACATCGTTCGCTGGGAGTCGGAAGTGCGGCGTTTGACGAAGATGGTCGAGCAGCACGTCGTGGCCCAGGAGGATCTGGACGAAACCCAGAAGCAGCTCTCCGCCAGTCGCGCGGCGGTGGCCGCCGCCGTGGCGGCCGTGGCCGCACGCGATGCCGCTTGTAAATCCGCAGCGGCCGACGTGGATGCCGCCAAGGCCCAAGTCAACGTGGCCCAGGCCGATGAACGCCGCACAGCAGCCCTGCTGGCCTATACAAAAGTCACCGCGCCCTACGACGGCGTGATCACCGTTCGCAACGCCAACACCGGCGATTATGTGCAAGCCGTTACGGGCGATAAGACCGCTTCTCACGGTTCGCCCATGTTCGTGATCGCTCGCGACGACCTGGTGCGAATCTTCGTGGACGTTCCCGAGACCTACGCACACTATGTGTCCGCGGGAACGAAGGCCACCGTGCGGGCCGATGCGCTGAGCGGTCTGGAAATCAAGGCAACCATCGCCCGCACGTCCTGGAGCCTGACAGAAAAGACCCGCACGTTGTGGGCGGAGATCGACCTCCCGACCAAGGACACGGACCCGGCGCCCAAGAGCCTCGATCTTCTGGCCAAGAACATCGATCCCCCGGCCAAGACCACCGCCCCTCCGGCCAAGTACGACGATCCCCCGGCCAAGAGCGACACGCTACGCCCCGGAAATTATGTCTATGCGCGAGTGATCGTTGAGCGACAGGGCGTTTGGATGTTGCCGCAAGCGGCGCTGGTGGTAACGGGCAACGAGACGTACTGCTACCTTCTACAGGACGGCAAGGCCGTCAAGACCCCCGTCGTGCCGGGCCTGAACGATGGGGATTGGGTCGAGGTGACGAAGATAAAGATCAGCGACGGGTGGGTGCAAGTCAGCGGCGGCGAGAACGTGATCATGGGCACTCTGGACGAGTTGACCGATGGCCAGACGGTGAAAATCGTTCAAAAGCAAGGCACCGCGAACCCGTAATCACCGGCTTCTATTGCAAGACCGAGACCGCGATCAAGCTCAGTTCCGCCCCTTCGCAGAGTTATGACACCACCTGGTCGTGGCGTTAGCAAAATGCCGAATCTTGGCCTTAGCTGCCCGAATCCGGGTATCGGCCGGCTCCATAGAAGGGATTTATTCCGTTGGAACGGATTAAAATCCGTTCTACGAAGATCATCGACAGGTCCCGGCCATTTCTTTCTGGCAAATTTTGCCGGCTATGCCGATCGTACCGCCGGTACCCTAGTCACGACCCACAATTCCGCGGGATTTCGTTCCGTGCTAACAAATGTAACCGGAGAAAGACTCGATAGAACAATTAAGTTCCGTACAAGAGCGTCCAGCGGTCGTCGGAAATGTTCACCCATCGACCGGCCTTGGATGCGGAGTTTCGATTTTTCTCAGGAGGTGTACCCGTGAAATGGATTTCTACCGCACGCCTGGTCGTGGCGCTAGGCCTCGCATGTGGGCAAGCCATGGCCCAGCCGGGAGCGACGGCCCAGTCGTTCGATGAACTGTCCGCGCGACTCGAGCAGCAGGACAGGCAGATTCAACAGCTTCAGGCCCAAGTGTCGAGCATGCAGCAGGGTGTCAACGCGACTCCGGTGGCTTATGCGCCGGGGCCGCTCCTGCCGCAGCCCCCGCCGCGCCGGCGGGCTCGTGTTGCTGCGAGGTCGGCAGCGACATGAGCTGCAAGGTCAGGTTCTGGAACGGTGAGGGTTTGATTTTTGAGACGCCCTGCAAGGACTTCACCTTCCACCTGGGCGGATGGTGCCAATGGGATAACGTGGCGTGGAGCCAGAGTTCGATAAGCGCCATCTCGCCGGTGACCGGAACACCCGTGGCGGGTGGCACCGGCTATATAAGCGACGGCGACTACTGGCGCCGGATTCGCCTCGTCCTGGAAGGCACCTTCTGGGAAACCTTCGAGTACCGCTGGAATTATGCCTTCGAGAACAACCAATTCAGCACGGTTGGGCTCGATGAATTCTGGATCGGCGTCAACAAACTTCCCGTGATCGGCACCATCCGCGCCGGGCACGTCAAGACCCCGATGGGGCTGGAAGGCGATATGGCCAGTTCCAGCCGCTGCATGACCTTCATGGAAAGGTCATCCTATTCGCAAGCCATCGAACTGAACCAGAACTTCTGCAACGGCCTCTGGTTCGGCAACACGGCCTTCGATGATCGGCTGTTCTGGTCGGGTGCGGTGTTTCGTCCCGATGATGGAAACAGCGGCGATTTCTTCGGTACCGGCCAGTGGGGCGTGCAGTTCCGCACCACCGGTTTGCCCATCTATGAAGATGACGGCCGGCACCTCCTGCACTTGGGCCTCTCGGGCGGGTGGCGCGATGGCATCAACTCCGCCAATGGCGTAGAATCGGCTGATTACGTGAGCATGTCATGCAGCCCGGAAATGAAAGACGACAACCCGGCCGGCAGCCCCACCATAGCTGGCGCCGGGGTTGGGGGTGGAACCGCCCAGTACCTCCCGGAAGCCAACACGCCCACGCTCATCAGTACGGGCAAGATTTATTGCAACCAGGAATTTCTGCTGGGCACCGAGTTGTTGTACATCCGCGGACCTCTCTCGCTGCAAGCCGAGTACGGCTGGAATTTCCTGAACAACGCCCAGATTCTAACCAGCGGAGTAGCGGGAAAACCTTCGCTACAGGGCGCGGGCCCGATTGAGAACTACGTCTTCAACGGCGGATACCTGCAAGCGTCGTACATGCTGACGGGCGAGAATCGGGCCTACGACAAGAAGTACGGTACCCTTTCCCGCTATTACCTGGGCGGTCAGGGACCCTACGAAAACGCCTTTCTCGTCCGCGACGCGGACGGCGGTTTGTGTTGCGGCCATGGCGCGCTGGAACTTGCCTGTCGCTATTCCTATACCAACCTCAACGCCGGTTTTGGCACCCACGCCGCGGGCACTTACGTCAATGGCGGCGAGATGCAAGGCGTCAGCGTGGCCCTGAACTGGTATCTGAACAGCAACCTGACCCTCATGTCTGATGTTGTCACCGACTTTCGTTCCGATTCGGGAGCCACCGCTTCGGGCTCCCCGGCCGGAAGCAAGCCCGATGGCTCTGTGACCGGTTTCGGCACCGAGTTGCAGTTGTCCTTCTAGCCCGCGGGCCTAACTAACCATCCAACGCTTTGAACAGGAGATAATAACCATGACGAAGTATTTGTTTCCAACCCTCGGACTCGCCTTGCTGTGGGGCATCGCCTTCCTCGGGCAAGCCCAGGCGGGCGAGGCCACGTGCTGCGGCACGGCCGGGTGCGAGACGGGCTGCTGCAATAACGGCTGCCAGGCGTGCTGCGACTGCTGCCCGCGCTGCGGCTGCAAACTGGTGCCCGTCTGCCATCCCACGTGCGAGACGAAGACGGTCACGACGCACAAGTATTGCTGCAAGTGCAAAGAGATCTGCATTCCGGGCGTGACCCGCATCGGCGCGCATTGCGGCGAGAATTGCAACGAATGCGGCGGCGCCTGCGGTGGTGGATGCGCTGCCGGGTGCAACGCCTGCGACCCCTGCAACAATGGTTGCCAGGATTGCTGTGATTGTCGTTGCCGGGTTCGCGAGGTCCACAAGCTGATCGTTTGCCCGGTGACGAAGGAACATTGTGTCCGCGGTTGCACCGTGGAGTGGGTCTGCCCGAACTGCAGCAATTGCGGCGGTTGCGGGGGGACCTCGGTTCCCAGCGCCGCGCCGTCGCGCCTGGCCCGGCCAATCCGGCGCCGGCACCGAGCGCCAATCGGCTGCCACCGCCGCCGAAGACGACCAACGCCGCGCCCATGCCGGAGGACATCCGCATGGCCAGGGCGGGTTATTGATTGATTGAACGTGGAAGTGTGATTTCGAGCGTCCGTTCGGCCGCCGGCACCCCTTGCCGGCGGCCGATTTTCTTGCGCGGTTCGCCGGAATCAGAAATAGGTCCCTCTTGCCGGGAGGGACTAATGTGCCTCGGGCCAGGCCAGAGATCCAACTTTTCCGGCGAAACGTCGCACAAAAGTCCCTCCCGGCAGGAGGGGCCTACTTGCGGGCTGCGCAACGGGCGAATTCCTGCAGGTCGCGATCGGCTTGGTCCGCCAAGCGATGCCCCGCATCCCGATATGCCAGTTGACGATACGTAAGAAACTGTTCAGACCACGGGATGTGTGGTTCGAACGACTCCACGCATTGTGCTACCGCGGCAGGGCCCAGTCCCTCCGCAATGACGCAAGTCGTGGCCCGCCGATGTTCATCGGCATAATAGGCGGCGAAGGGTTCGCGGAACGCCTGCAACAACTTCGGGACCTGGCTCGGATCGGCCTTGGCCACGCCGATCGCCGCATCGAACGTCTTCACGCGTATATGTTCCAGTATCCATGGATCGCTTCGCAATCGCCCGAGCGCCGTCGCCAACCGTTCAGCGGACTCGCTGACTTTGCCTTGTCTCCAAGCGAGAATTCCGTCGAAGCGCTGCCGCTTCGGTGGGCAGGTGATGGCGAAGTTGCTCGATCAGCGGCAGAGCCTTGCTGCTGCCCGATTCGGCATACAGGTGGGCGATCATGGCCAGTTCGGTCAGGCACGGCGGAATGTGGCAAACTTTCCCAGGCGGCCAGCATTCCCCAAGCGTCCTTGGCAATGTACCGTTTCAGGACCTCGTCGTCTGCCCCCTCGTTCAACGTAAGGTCGTCTGCGGAGAGTTTCTTTCCGCCGACCATGAGTCCATAGTGCCCGACCGCCGCATCCCATTGACGAGCGAGCGCGACGGCTTTCCAATCGACGGCGCCGCCGTTCACGGCAGGCCTGTGGTCGCCAATCTCGACGGATTGACGGAACAAGGCCCCGGTGGCATCCCAGTCGGTGTGTCCCAACGTTCTTGCGAAGCCGTACTCGATCGCGTTATGGTCGTCGCTGTTGATCGCGCAGAATCTCCCGCCCGTGGGTACACGGGACCGATGAAATGATCCACAAGCGCCGAACCGCCGATATAGTGAGAGAACAGCCCCTCCAGACCGGTAGTATGCCAGGCGCAGTGCAACGCGGACGCGAAGGGCTCGGCCGCCAGCGTGCTTTGCAGCGCGGGGACCGAGTACGCCGGTCTTGGCGCCGAGCCGACCAGGAGCAGGTCTCCAAGCTTGGTCTGCCACACCTCAACGCGCGGGAATACGGATCGGAAAGTGGCAAATATGGTTCGCATCGTGCGCTGATCGATCTCATAAGCCTGGACCCACTGCACGAACATCCCGCCGTCATTCAGGCGGTCGCGGCCGGCACGATAGAATTCCCGCGTGAAAAGATTGGCAATCCCGCTACGGTACGGGTTGGAAGGCTCGCAGACCATCAAGTCGTAACGCCCGGCGGTCGTGAGCAGCACTTCCCGAGCGTCATTGAAGATCAGCCGCAGTTTGGGGTTCGCCAGGACGTCGCGATTGACCGCGCGGCAGCGGCGGGCCATTTCCCGGACGGCCGGCTCCAACTCGACGACATCGACGCGCTCGATCGACGGAACGTCTGCCAGCCAACCGGCCGTCTCCCCCGTTCCCAGGCCGACAACCAACGCGGTCTGCGGCTGCGGATGGAGCGCGGCGCCGATAAGGCCCAGCATAACCTGCGTGCCCACGTCCTCGACGGCGTTGCCGTCGCACATGCCGTTGACGTGGAACGCCAGGCCGTCCGAGCCGACAATGGCAATGCTCGATTCGACGCCGTCCGCTTCCCATAGGACCGAGCGTCGGACCTCGTTTTCCCAATCGTGCAGGCCGTTGGGATCCGCGAGTATCCCCATCCGCGCCAGGCGTCCCGCCCCCACGGCGCCGTGCCGCCAGACAGCCGTCGGGCCCGGACAGACGATCATGCCGACGACGAGGATCGCAGCTCCCACGGTCGCGATTGCCCAAATCGGGCGCCTTGCCGATCGGCGGGCGTAAGCGAAGAGGGCAACGCCCAGGACCGCCAGAAGCGCCGCGACCAAGCGCCACGCGCCTGGCGCGGAGAGCAGGGGCAAGAAGCCGAATCCACCGGCGAGGGACCCGCAAATTGCGCCCACGGTGTTCCAGCTACATGCCAGCCCGACTTGCTTGCCCACGTCTCGGTCGCCCTCGCCCAGCAGGCCGACCAAGAGGGCGAATTGCACGCCGCTGACAAAGGCAGCGGGGAGGATTACGATCGACGTGACGGCGGCCCAGCCCGTCACTTCGCCGAGGAAATCCGACGCGTTGGCAGCCCGGAGCGTGGCTGCCAGGACCGCCAGGCGATCGCCCAAGGCGAAGGGAATCGCAATGCAGCATGCCTCCACGACACTCGTCAACGCGAGACCGTGAAGCGAAAGCCGTGCGCGCCGAAAGAACATGGCATAGGCCGCTCCGCCCAGCCCGATGCCCGTCAAGGCCACCGCGAGTATCAACCCGAAGGTGAAGGTGGTTCCGCCAAGAATCGGGCAAAGCATGCGGTACCAAACGAGCTCCATGAGAAAGAAGGCGAAGCCGGCGATGCTGGCCACACTGTAGACGATGTAGGGAGGGAACGTCGTCGGGCAAAGCGGGTCGTGTGCGGCGTGCAATATCGTTCTTGCCGCTTTCCTGGCAAGCTGCCGCGTCGGCGTGAACTCGTTCGACCCGGCGCCGGCCCGATAGTGCCCGGCGGCGTAGCGAGCCAATGCCAGCGCGGAAAGTGCGGTGCCCAGATTGACCAGGCAGGCCAGCCAAAGCGTTTCCCGCGTGCCGAAGAACTCCAGGGCAAAGAACGTGCTGCCCAGCGCTCCCGCCACTGCTCCCAGCGTGTTCATGCCATAAAGCAGCGCGGCGCCGCGACGTTGACGGTCCGCGCCAGACCGTCACCGCGCGGACCGCCGCCGGCAACGTCCCGCCCATCAGAAACGTGGGAACGCCCAGAACGAGCGCCGAAATCGCCAGCCGCACGGCGGTGGCCGCCGGAAAGCCCAGCCCAAGCTGCCCTCCCATGGCAATATAGATGCCGTGCAAGGCGCCGATCAGCAAAGGACTCGCGGCGGCCGCCAGAGCGATCGAGAGTTCCAGCAAGGCGTACAAGGCCAGCGGGCTCCGAGCCCGGTCCGCCCGTTTCCCCCACACGGCATTGCCGATGCCCAGTCCGCCCATGAACACGGCCAATACGGCCGACGATGCCGCGGTGGAAGCGCCGAACAGCAAGCGGAATTCACGGAACCAGGAGACTTGAAAGATCAGCGCGGCACATGCCCGACAAGAATAACAGGCCCGCGACGAGCGGCAGTGGTGCGCGCTCGACGGGCGGGCTGGCCGGCAGGGTGGGTGTTAGCGCCTTGGCAACGACCGGATGAGGCGTCATCGACATCGTGCCGGTTGTTTGCCGGAGGATCTTATCAGCCATGGTACCACTCCTCGTGGGCAGCAATAACCGTCCACAAGGCGTGGAGCAGCACCGTAATATGTAGTCGAAACTGCCTTTGGAGGCCAGATCAGTTTTCCGGAAACCGTACGCAGTTCGGGTTTGGCAAGGTTGCGACCACGGCCAAACCTCATCCCGGGAAAAACACGCGGCTCACCCACATCAACAGGCCTAGCATAACGCTACCGAGAACGAGGCTCCCGACGATGAGCTTCTTTTCGACGGGAAGCAGCGGTTCATGCTCCATCTTCTCGAGTTCGTCGATAAATTTTGGGTCTTGCGTCATATCAGCCTCCGGCCAGTGGTGGTTTCACACCATGAAAAAAGAGCCAAGAAATCAGTAGCCCGATCCAGATAATGAACCCGAACAGGCAGACAACATAAACGGCGGCCAGGCGGCCAATCCCCTCTTCCCACAACTTTTTGAAATTCGACACGACTCCAATGGAAAAGAAGGTCATGGCGAAGAAAATGCTGCGGAAAGGGTCGGCCTCGCCCACCATCGCCGCCTTGACTCTTTCCGTCGAACTCGGTGAAAACAAGGTGATGATTACGACTGCCAGAAACGTGATTAAGTAGCCGAACACGAACTTGGGAAACCGCTGCCCAAATCTCCGCGAAGGGAACTTTGCTGCCGGGCTTGCCTTCGATTTTGGTGCACCAAATCGCTGCCAGGATGCAGGCCCAAATACCGATGAAGACGTCGATGAAGACCTTCACGGTCGTGGCCGTGCCCATCACCCAGTCTTTTTCGTAGCTCACACCGTCCACAGCTTGCGCCTTGGCGCGGATCAAGGAATCCGTAATTCCTCCCGCGGCGACCGCGGCGCCGTCGGTTTTCACGGCCAGTCCCATCCAGGCGCCGGCAACCATCGGTTCTTGATAAAGAAACTTTTGTGCCGCAAAGGGAAGGACCAGCAACTCGACGACCGCGAAGATCACCACCAGCGACGATACCATGATCGGCACCATCGGCCGCGCCTTGATCGCCGCGCCGGTGGCAATGGCCGCCGAGACGCCGCAGATGGAGATGCCGGAGGCCAAGGGCGCTGCCCATTCACGACTGAACTTGAAGAATTTCCGTGCCACAAAGTAGACCAGGGCCCAATAGATCAAGTACGCCTCGACGATCGCGCACAAGCCGCGGAACATCACGGTTTTTGCCAATCCCCATTGGACCACGGCTTTTGCCCCAAGGACCCCGCCCAGGATGACGATGGCGGTCTTGATATACCATTCGGGACGGACCGCTGTCTTGATCCATTGTGCAAACCCCGGCAAAAAATTGCCCACAACCAGCCCGGCAACCAAGGCGATGATGAACCCTGCTTCCGCGGTGAGGTTCAAAGACCAAGGGATGCCAAGGCTTTTCAGCTTATCCGGCGTGGCCGCAATGTAAGCGTAGCTCCCCGCGATCCAGCACGCATAGCTGATCCAGAAAACCGCCGTAAACCCGCGCGCGAAGGCGGCGAGCGGAAGTCGTAAAGCAATTGCGCCAAGGGTGGTTGCCAACAGCAGAAAGCAGTAGGTTGCCAGCAGCGAGAGAACGCCCGGAAGCCAACCATAGCTTGTCAAACTGGGCTCTAACGCGTTAAGCGACTTCAGCCATACCTGGGGCGACACGGGCGCTAAGGCCTTAGCCAACTGCAGCCATTCCTGCGTCTTCACGCCCCAGCCCAACAGGTCGACACCGGCTAATACTCCCAGGGACAAGGTGAAGATCAGTAATCCACCCGATACGGCCAGCCAGTCTTCACTCAGTCTCGGTTTCGCTTCCGGCATTCGTCCTCACCTCGTTGCCAATCGGTAAACCGTGAAGTTTAGCAGGGACATTCGCAGAATGCAACCCGGTCCTCGGGATTGTTTATCGATCACCCGCCAGATCATCGAGTAGGTCCTTTCCGCCGGAAAGGACTAATGTGCGTTGATCTGGCGGAAGACCGAAAATTTTCAAGCGGCCGGGGACACAATTGTCCTTCCCGGCAGGAAGGACCTACCGGCCGCCCGGGCCTATTTCGCGGGGCTCGCCGCGCCCGGGATCGGGCAGCCCAGGGCGCGATAGAGGCGGAATTGCCACTCGTCATAGTCCCCCACTGCCCGGAGGTAATCCCGCCGACTCTGGTCGAGTGCTTGGATCGACTGTAGCACCTCCAGCGGCAGGCCTTGCCCCCCGCGGATTCGCGCCAGGTTTCGCTGATAGGAGTCTCCCGCCATGCGGATTCCCGATTCGGCCACGGCAATCTGGTCGCGGAGGGATGCGGACTGGGCATGCGCCTCGATGATCTCACGCGAAACTTGATCCATGACGCGGACCTGGATGAGCCTGGCCTGTGCCAATCGCGAGCGGGCACTTTCACGGGCGGCGACCTCTCCCAAGCCGAAGTTGCGGAGTTGCCAATAGGCGGTGGCGTCAAAGTCGAATCGCCCACTGAAGTCGGTCACCGTGGAGCCCTGCCCACCGCCATATCCGCTCTGGTTTACATCCACCAGCAGGTTGGGCAGGAGGGGAGCATATCGTTCGCGATCCAATCGCCCGACCGCTTCGGAAACCAGGTGCCGGCTCTCGGCCAACTCCGGACGGTGCGACAGGCCATCGGCGACAAGCTGGGCCGCTGCCGCGTCGTGCGAAACCAGCTCGATCGGCACGATCGTCGGTTCCTCCGGCACCAGGACGCGGCTGGACTGCAAATTGAGCAGTTCCACCAGGCGGGCCGAAGCAATCCGGGTCTGCACGGCGGCCTGCGCCAGGGCATTCCTCCGCATGGCGAGTTCGGTTTGCGCACGATCGGCGTCAGCCTGCGGGCCTTGTCCGCTGCGAGCGAACGCGGCCGTCAACTCGGCGAGTTGTTCCGTGTGGTCGAGCGTCTCGCGGGCAATGGCCTGCTGTTGGAACGCCCGCAGGAGGTCGAGGTAAGCCACGGCCGCGAAGAGCAGGAAGTCATGGGTGGTAGCCGTGGCCGCCTGTTGCCGGGCCGCCACTTGTTGGCCCGCGATGCGCGGCTGGAAAACCGCATCTGCCATTGCGAACTTGGCCGACACCCCGGGAACCGCCGGTGCGCCGCCGCCGACTGCGTACATCCCCAATCCGGCTTCCAGCGCCGAGCGACTGGCCGTGACGATCGTGCCGTCGCTGTTCTGCAACGGCCCGTCGTGGTTCTGGTAATTGATCCCGGCTTGAATCGAGGGCAGCCACAAGACCCTGGCCCCCCGCAATTGCGCGAAGGCTTCGTGAATCTGTTCGTTGGCGAAAGCGATTTGCGGATTTTGCCCCGAGGCCAGCGCCAGGGCCTTCGGGAAATTGATGACTTCCTGGTTCTCGACGGGCGCCATCGGCCCTTGTGGGGGCAAGAGCGCCTGGGGCATCGGAAGATTGACGAACTGCCGGTTCTCCAGCGGCGCAAGGCCGTTTCCGCGGGCTACGCTCGCCTCGGACGGCGTTGCAAGGCGGCTGGTCCCTAGGTCTTGGGCCCGTGCGGAACGAGTCATAAGGCCTGCGTCCAAGGCGGCCGCAAGTGCCAAACACGTTGCCAGGCGAGCGCACCAAATCACGGTTAGCGTCGTCGTATCTTCCCTTGCCACGTGCCGCTCCTTGCCGAAGACCGCCCGGCCCCGCGCGCATCCTCCGCGCAGAGAGTCGGTGGCGTCTCTCATGGGTCTTCGTCAAGGCTTTCCCCCGTTCATCAGGAAAAATCCGCAAATCCGTCATTAGCGGAGCAAACCATTCAACCGGCAGGAACCGAGTCAAACGGTGCGCATAAGTCGCCAAAACCATCCTTGCGTTGGCAGATTTGGCGGAATATAGTCTATCCTAAGTCGCCAAATTTTGGTTGTGCTGGCAGATTTGGCGGAATATAATTAGTCATAAGTCGCCAAGACTTGCCGTAGACGACTGCATCAACGTCTGCGAGATGAAGTTTTCCCAGGGCGAGTTTGTGATCGATCGGCGCTACGGCGAGGAACTGCGGACGAAACGTGAGACCTTTCGGGCTGTCACGAAGACCCGCAAGACGCTCTTCGTCACAATGGTCACGGCCTTTGGCGTCCGCGACAACGAGTACCGGCGGGAACTGATCGACCATTCGATCGAGATGGAAGCGCTCTTCGACTGACTATCGCACTCCAAGGGGCTCGACAAACCGGCCTTCCTGGAGCGGCGCCGCCTGGGACTGCACCACCAATTCGTCGTCCTTCAGGCCGGAGACGACCTCCACGTCGTTTTCCACCTGAAGCCCCAGGGTGATCGGAATGCGCATCGCCCGGCCGTCCCTGGCGACCCAGCAATAGGCCTGCTTGCCCTCGCGAACAATCGCCGAGAGGGGGAGAACGCAGGCATCGCGGCGCTCTTGGAGAACGATGTGCGCGGTCGCATACATCCCCGGCCGCAGCAGGCCGTTCGGATTGGGCAGGTCCATTTCCGTGCGCAAGGTCCGATTGGCGCCCAAGCTCCAACTCGTCCGCGCGACCTTCCCTTTCACGACCTTCTCGGGCAGGGCCTGAACGCCGACGTATCCGCGGTGGCCCGCCTCGACCCACGGCGATTCCATCTCGGGAACGTCGACGAAGATGCGGACGATATCGGTCCGGGCGACGGCCAGCAGGGGTTTGGCGGTCGTGCTGCTGGCCGGCTGGACGAAATCGCCGCGGACGACGTTCCGCTCCGTCACGACTCCCGCGTAGGGAGGCGCGAATTTGCGTGTACTGGAGGAGGACCTTCACGCGCGACAGATCGGCCTCCGCGCTCGCGCGACGAGCGCGGGCCACGGCTTCGTTGGCTTTGAACTTGGCCACGTCCGCCTGGCTTTGCAGGAACGTGGCCTTGGCCGATTCCACCTTCGCGTGGGCCTCGCCGCGCGCCGCTTCCGCCGCCTTGAGCGAGTCGCGCGTTTCCTCTTCAAGTTTGCGATCCAGGGAGCCGCCCGTCACCAGTTGACTGATCCGTGCATACTGCGACTGCCAACGCGTAACATCGGCGTTGGCGCGGACGTTTCCCGCCTCGGCCGCGCTGACATTGGCCTGGGCGGTCGCCACGGCAGCCTCCGCAGCACGGACCGCCGCTGCGGCCAACTCGATTTCGGCATCGGCCTGGACCAGCCCCGCCTCCTTCTGATGGAGTTCATCTTTCAACTCTGGGAGGAACAAGTCCGCGAGAAGTTGCCTTGCCTCCACCCGGTCGCCGATGTCCACATGGAGTTGCTCGACGTAGGCGGGCAACTTGGCGAACAACGGCGTTCGCTCGAAGGCCTCGATCTGACCTGGCTGCACGCTCTCCAGGCGGAGCGTTTTTCGCAGGGGCCGGACGGCGGTGACGCGGACCGCGGAAGACAGCGCTTGCTGCGGGTCGGCAGAAGAAGACGAATGACAGCCACCGAGCAAAGCCAGAAATCCAGAAATCAACAAGGTTCGGCTTATGTGTCCCATAGTCTCCTACGTCCTATATCGTCTGATCGGAAGGTGTGTAGCAGGCGCTCTCGGGGTCGTCCGGATCGAGCGACGCCGACTCGATCGTCGCGCGCGACTGCACTAGGGCAAACACCGCAGGAAGCACCAGCAGGGTGGCCGCCGTGGCGGCCGCCAGACCGCCGATGACGGCCCGGCCCAAGGGGGCGTTCTGCTGACCGGATTCACCCCAGGCCAGTGCCATGGGCAGCATACCAGCGACCATGGCGCAAGTCGTCATCAGGATCGGACGCAAGCGGCCCACGGCGCCGGCAACCGCGGCCTCCGGCGTCGATTCTCCCCACTGCCGATGATTTTCGGCGAACGTCACCAGCAGAATCGCGTTGGCCATCGCCACGCCGACGGCCATGATCGCGCCGATGAAGGACTGGATATTCAAGGTCGTTCGCGTCAGGTAGAGCATCACCACCACCCCGGCAATCACGGCCGGGGCCGTGGAAACGGTGACCAGCGAAAGCCGCAACGATTGGAAATTGGCCGACAGCAGCAGGAAAATCACGACAATCGCCAGCCCCAACCCGATGGCCAGCCCGCTCAGCATTTCGCGCATCGGCGGGATTTGCCCGCGAATCTCAACTTTGACGCCGGCCGGGGGCTCCGGCAAGGCCCGCAGCGCTCCGGCCACCTGCCGCGAGACGGAACCGAGATCGGCGCCGGCGAAATTCGCCGTCATGCTCACCTGACGCTTCATGTTATAGCGGTCGATTTCGCCGGGCATGGTTCCTGTGGAAACGGTGGCCACGTCGCGAACCAGGATTTGGCCCGCCGCGTTCTGTTTGACCGGAACCATCTTCAAGTCGCTGATCGAGCCTATCGGTTTGAACCCTTTGGGCGAGCGTACGACCGGCCGCGGCACTTCCACCTGCACCTGGTATCCGATGCCGCTTTTCGGATCGGCCCAAAAGTTCGGAACGGTGAAACGGCTGGAGGAAGTGGCCTCGGCCAGCGACCTGGCCACGTCGCTGGGCGTGACGTTCACGGTTCCGGCTTTCTTGCGGTCTACGTCCACTTGGACCGTCGGATAGTCGAGCGATTGGACGATCTGCAGGTCCCGGAGGGCGGGAAGCTGGCTCATCTCGTCCATGAGCTTGGCAGCGTAAGGGCGGGTCTCCGCGAAATTCGGCCCGTTGACGGCGACTTCCACCGGCGTGGGCGAGCCGAAACTCATGACCTCGTTGATGATGTCGGCTGGTTCAAAGGAGAAATGCACGCCCGGCAGGGCCCGCGCGAGTCTTTCGCGAAGTTCCTCTTTGAACTCTTCGGCATGGATGCCGCTGTCTCGCTTCAAGGCCACCCAGAGGATCGCCTCTTCCGGCCCCCGCATCCATTGAAACACGCCGTTGATGGGATAACTGGAGCCGATCGTGCCCAGGTAGCCCAGACTCGTCTCCACGTTGCCCGGCCCCGCGGCATCGCCGACGACACCGAGGCTCTTCAGGACGATCTGCTCGGTTTGGTCGATGTCGGTTCCGTCCGGGGCGCGGATGCGAAGGCGGAATTGGCCGGTGTCGATGGTCGGGAAGATCTCCATGCCCAACCGTGGGCCCAGCCCCGCAATGATCGCAAGAGACACGGCAAGATAGGCGGCCACGATGCCCCACCGAAAGCGGACGATCCGCGACAGGATCCCCTCGTACTTTTGCCGGAAACGATCGAACGAGCCGGCACGCAGCCAACGCAGCCGCATGATGCGGCCAGACGCCGCGCCGCAGGCGCGGTCGGCGCGCTCACTGCTGTAGGGAACGCCCTCCGCGGCGTTCCCTGCTGGGGAACGCCCTCCATCCGGAACGCCGCAGAGGGCGTTCCCTACAGCAGGCGGCGCATCGTCCAGGTGTACGTGACGCAACAGCCAAACGGAGAGCACCGGGACGAACGTGCTCGACAGCAGATACGAGGCCACCATCGAAAATCCGACGGCCAGTGACAAAGGCACGAACATCGCCCGCGGCGCGCCCTGCATGAAAAATGACGAAATGAAAACGGCCAGGATGCAAACCATCGCCAACAGCCGTGGGACCGCGGTCTGCGCATTTCCCAGCCGCACGGCCCTGGCAATCGAGGGGGTGTGGATCATCTGCGTGTGGATGTTCTCGATCTCCACGGTCGCCTCATCCACCAGAATGCCAATGGCCAGCGCCAGCCCGCCGAGGGTCATCAAGTTGATGGTCTGTCCGCTCAGCCAGAGCGCCACCACAGCCGCCATCAGGGCCAGCGGGATATTCAACAGGACGATGATCGCGCTCCGCCAATCCCGCAAGAACAACAGGATCATCAGGCCGACCAGCATGGCTCCCAAAGCCCCTTCGCCCACGACGCCCCATATCGCCCGCGTCACGTAGGGCAACTGGTCGAACTCGTAGCGGACGTGAATGTCCGGCGGCAGGACCTTCTGCATGTCGGGCAAGGCCGCCTTCACGGCGTTGACTACGCTCATGGTCGAGGCATCGGCACGCTTGGTCACCAGGATGTAGACCGCCCGTCGACCGTCGGCCAACGCGTAGCCCGTGGGAGCGTCCGAACTGTCCTGGACGTATCCCACGTCGTGGATGTACACGGGTGCGTTCGGGCCGGTTCGGAGGGGGATCGTTTCCAGGTCGTGAACGTCGCGCACTACCGTGTTGACCGGGACGAAAGGGTACTTGCCCTCCAGCGGAAGGTTGCCGGACGGACTGATCGTGTTGCCCTGGGCCAAGGCATTGACGACGTCGTCCGGCGTCATGTCGTACGCCCGTAAACGTTGCGGATCGACGGTAATGACCACCGTCCGCTGGTTGCCGCCGAAGGGAGGCGGCGCGGATACGCCCGGCAGACTGGCGAACATCGGCCGCACCCGGAACAAGGCCAAGTCCTGGATCTCGCCGATGGTGCGGGTCTCACTGGAGAGCACGAGGTAGCCGACCGGCACACTTCCCGTGTCGAAGCGCATCACGAAGGGCGAAACCGTGTTCGGCGGCATGAACGCCCGGGCACGATTGACGTAGCCCACCGTTTCCGCCATCGCTTGGGCCATGTTCGTGCCCGGATGAAAGTGCAGCTTCATCAGCGAGAGGCCTTGCACATTCCGCGACTCGACATGATGGATGCCGGTAATGTACAGGAAATGATACTCGTAGTAATTTGCCAGAAAACCTTCCATCTGCGCCGGGTCCATGCCGCCGTACGGCTGGCAGACATAAATGACCGGCAGATCGAGGCTGGGAAAAATATCGACGGGCATCCGCTGAATCGCCAGGACGCAGCCCAGACCGATCGCCACCAGCGCAATCACAACGGTAATAGGTCGCCGGAGTGCGAAGAGGATGAGGTTCATTCGCCGAAAGCCGTGGGTTACTGCATCCGCAACGGGGGGGTAACTATGCCAACTCTAGTAGTCAATAATAGGTGCCAGGGAGCGAAAATTCCACTAATTCAGGCCGAAGACAAGAAATATCGCTTTACACCAGCCCCGGCACATCGAGATCTTCGGCGAAAAAAGCGAAGGTTGCGGCGGGCCGCGCGCGCCTCGGCTTTGGCTTGCCGAGGCGCAAAAAAGAACAAAAAAGAACTAAATTGTCAAACAGCAAAACGTCTACGCAAACGGTAAACGTTCCCACCGCGGGGCACCTGGTACTCCGGGTCGGCGTCGGTGGAATGATGACTGGTCAGCTAAAACGCAGCCTCACAATCGCGTCGCGTTATCCGCCGAAGGCCAGATCCAGCTCGCGCGCCAGGTTGTCAGCCGGCGCGGCCGGCGGCGCGGATTCCCGCGCCGCCCGCCGCCTGGCCTTGCGGCGGTCACGTTTCGCTCTTTTTTGTCCCTTCGCAGACCCACCCTTTTGGAAGACTTCGTTCGGCAACGTTGCCGAACGGCGAACGCTGGCGAAATCGTCCGGCAGAAGACGCAAGGCATTTGGCACAAATGACTTGCGCCAATCGCTCGGTAAAGCTTCGTCCAACCCGTCGGCGCAGGGATTCGCCCAGGGACGAATCCGCTCCGATAAGGGGGAGGCAAAGGAGAAGGAGTCTGGAATCTGCGACAAGTCCGCAGGACCGACAAGGCGCATCAGGAGGTGTCGTCGGGCGAAGGAGTGGTTGCTGGAACGCCCAAAGCCGACCGACGCTCGTCGGAGAGATTCCAGGGCAGGAACGATTGAATGTCTTCGGGTGCCTTTCCACCGGCGGCTGCACAATTTTCAAAGTACCACGTCAGCCACCGTCGCGGATTGATTTTCCAGCGGACCAGCGTTGCGAAAAGCGAAAACATCATCGCTGCCAAACGGCCGCTCCACAAGGAGCCGGAACCGTAGAAGTTCTTCCGTGCCACGGCCGGGCCGCGTACTTCTCGTTCCGACGCGTTGTTGTCCATCGGAATTCTTGGATCTTCGACGAACCGAGTCAGCCCCATCCAGTGATCTTCGAGGCTATCCAGAACTTTACGGCACGGTTGGCGGAGTTCGGGATCGGCGAGTTCTTTCACCGCCTCGGAGTGCATCGCCTCCATCGCCCCACCTAACAACGCCTGTTGCTCTTGAAACTTAGCTGAGTCATGAGGGTGCTGGAGACGTTCTCGATTGACTTGGTAGAGATGCCGAATACGGCGCAGCCAGGCAATCGCCCAAGGCGTCAACTCCGGCCAGCCTTTGCCTACTCCCACGAAGTCCCGCCGTACATGCGCCCAACAGAACGCCAACACGATCAACCCCGACTTCACCAGCGCCATGGCTTTGTAGCCCGAGTACCGATCGACTTCCAATGTCCCCGAAGCTGCCGGACCAAAATGTGCTTCCGGCACCTCGTGCCCCCGGCTGCGATCGAGCAGATAGATCACGGTGTCCTCGCCGAGAACCATCCACAACCACCAACCGTAGCCTTTTTTCCCGTCAAAAATCACGAAAACCCGCCAACGGGTCTCGTCGGCCTGATGGAAGCTGCCCTGCCGATTCCGTTCGCAGAGGGCATTGTAGATTGGCGTCAATATGGGCTCGATCCGCTTGAGCCCGTCGTTCACCGTGCCCGCCGGCAAGTCCAGATCGTACTGTTCGAGTTGCCCCAATAACCGCTCCGTGGGCCGATACGATGAGTACTTGTCTAACAAGACATGCACCCAAATCGAGATGCCGTAGTTGCCTTTGGGGATCAGCTTGGGTGGCGGCGGAGCCGTCAGCGTCCGCCGTGTGAAATCGCAATTGCATGTCGTCCGATACCGTCGCCGTCGAATCCGCCGCCGATGTGGCCGCACATCGATCTCCGTCACTTCCGAATCCTCGGTGTCAGATATCATCGCGGCTAGCTTTCCGCAATGCGGGCAGGCCAGCGCTTCTTCCGGCAATGAGACGAATTCTTCCTGGACCGGCAGATGGGAATAATCGTGCCGCCCGTGTCCAGCATGGCCAGGCTGCGCACCGCGCTTCTTCCCGGCAGCCGAGACTTCTTCGGGATCGAATAAATCGTTGGAACGGTCGCTGCGGGCAGACTTCTCCGACTTGCGACCAAAAAGCTTGTCTTGAAGGGCTCGCGTCTCGCCCCGGGATTGGTCAAGTTCCTCCTTCAACTGCTCGATGCGCTTCACGGCATCAGCATGCCGGCTTTTCCAATAGCCCACTTCGCAACGGAACTCTAACGTCAGCTTCTCCAACGCCCGCTCGAGACGCTGAACAGCGGGACAATTCTCACAGGAGACCACCGTCCCTAGCGTCTCGGTCGGCTGTTCTAACAACGCGGCACTCATGAGGCCACGCTTTACCCAAACCGATCAAACCACACCAGATCAATTTCTTTAACACACCCCCATGGACGGGTTGGACGAAGCTTTACATCGCTCGGCCTTTTCGCCGGAGCGCTGTTCACCGACCCCGCCGACCCGGTATCGGCAGCTCCGCTTTCTTTTCGGGAGACGGGCGCGGTGTGGGCTTGCGCCGTTGCCTCGGTGCCCTTCTCGTCCGGGGCAATCGTCGCTGGGCAGGCCGGCGCCGAGCGCTCGGCCGGATCCAACCGCGCCTCCGCTATGCGGAGTTTTTCCTCGGCTGCGGCCGCCTCGGCCTTCAGCGCCGCTCGGGCCTCCTCGTTCGCCGCCTCCTCGGCCACGTCGATGCGGGCCTCGATTGCCTCGAGCTCCTCCTCGGCCCGAATTGCCGCGCGGATCTCCTCGTCGTCCGCCGCCGTGCGCCTGTCCGCATCCAGCCGCGCCCCCAGGGCGCGGCGCTTCTCATCGAGCGCTTCCTGCTCGTCCCGGAGCGCGGCGAGACGCCCGGCGTCCGACCGCGTCGTGACGACCGTTCGCAACTTCCGGCCGGACCGGGTCATCGTTGTCTTCACCGTCCGCGTGAGGCCGTCTTCGTCTTCATCGCGCGCCGCATCGCGCTGGAGGTTTTCAAGCAATTCCCGCCGCAACCGTTCGCGGCAGTGCAGGCCCTCCATGGCCTTCATCGCCGCCAGCGCCTTGCCCAGGCAGGCGGCGTTGCCGGTCCGCGGCTCCGTGCGGACCGTGGTGGTCGTCGTCGGGCGGCCCTCGGCCGGCTCGCTCGTCACGACGGTTTGCGTCCGCCGATCGGCCTTGGAGCGGTTCCACTCCCGCAGCGCCCTCTGGTACAGCGACTCGTAGCGGGCGGCCAGCTTGGCGGTCATCCGCGGGGTGCCCAGGGCCTTGGCGGCGGCCCGTCCCAGCGGCCGGCCGCGGAGCCACTGGCAGACGGTCGACTTGGCGATGCCGAGCGCGTCGGCGATTTCCTGGTAGGTGCGGCCCTCTCCGGCGAGTTCGGCGGCGCGGGGGAGCAAGGCCGCCTTCTTCGCCCGCCGCGCGGCGAGGTGGGCGTTGCCCTTCCCTGATGGTTCTGTTTTCATAGCAAGAAACTCCGGTAGTTACGGAGCCCCCGGTGCAGCCGGGGCCTGGCGGGCAACCGCCCGAGCCATGGACTGCATATAGTATACACAGGTTCAGATTTTGTGCAAGTGGCCGCCGCACTACAAAATGTGGGATGGGGCTAGCCGCGCGGATACCAGGGGTTGGGTCGTAGAGTGGGAAACCCTTGTTTTTGACCGAGCGCTCGTAGTCCCCTAAAGCAACAGATAGGCCGCCTATAAACCACGGCGCCACCTCTCGACTCTACCCGGTTGGCGAACGGGTGCTGCACGAGTCGCCTTGACAATCGCCCTTGACTTAGACAAAATGTCTTTATGCGAGTGATTAGTCTGAAGCCGTTGCGCCGCGTTCTGGGAGCAGCATCCCGATGCCGAGCGGCCGCTTCGACAGTGGTACAAGACGGCCACCCACGCCCAGTGGAGCAGCCTTCAGGACGCGCAGCGCGACTATCCCCATGCCGACGGCGTCCGGACCGAGGCCGCCGAAACTTTGACGGTCTTCAACATTGGCGGCAACAAGTACCGCCTGATCGCCCGCATCCGCTACGACTATCAATTGGTGAACGTCTGCGCGGTTCTGACACACGGAGAATACGACGACGGGAAGTGGAAGGAGTAAGCATGCCAACCATCAAGTCTTTGGACAGAAAGAAATTGCCAAGCCGATTCGAAGACATCGTCCAGGTTATGGCGCCCCAAGCCATCATGGACGACGTCCAAAATGACAACACGTTGGAGGTCATCGACCGGCTGATGGCGCAAGGGAAGTTGACCAAGGGCCAGGCCCTCTACCTGGAGACGCTGGTCCAACTGGTCCAGGCCTACGAAGTGCAGCATCATGCCATCGACACATCGAACCTGAGCGGGTTGGAGTCGCTGAAACACCTGCTTCAGGAGAACGGCATGAACGCTTCCGATCTCGCCCGACTGTTGGGCGTTCATGCCAGCATGGGATCGAAGATTCTCCGCGGAGAGCGGGCGCTGACCGTGGACCACCTGAAGAAACTGGCCTGGCGATTCAAGGTGGGGCCAGGCTTGTTTATCGACTGACGTTTGGGAGAGGAAACGGAGGAAACTGAGCCATCCACGGAAGCAAAGGCCCCTACAGCTTCCGGACGGGCTACTGTCTCCGGTCGGAGGCGCTCGGAGCGGGGTCACCCATAACCGCCCGCTTGTCAGACTTAAACCGCTAACTGCAAAGCAGTTAGCCGTTAAAGTCCCGTGTGCCGTGCCGTGTGCCGTAACCCCGTGTGCCGTGTGCCGAGTAAGGCTTGCGTCTCGTTTCCCCTTTGTCGTAGAATGGGGCGTTGTGGAAAAGGCATTGTCAGCCCTGAAAGGGGGACCGAACTACCATGTTGCAGAGGCGTTGGCAAGGGCTGCGACGGTCCCCGGCCTGGCCGCTAGCCTGCCGTGGCGGCACGAGATACCAGAGAGTCGACTACCACGTCGTCGCGATGCTGCTCGTCTTCGCGACCGTCGTCCGTGCGGCCCGGGCGGAGCCTCCGGCCGAGGACTTGCCCAGGGTGGATCAATGCCGCACGGCATACGTATGCGAGCCGGGTACCGAACTGCTCCAGACCAGGGACGGCGCCGTGTGCATCAACCGGGAGGTCCAGCCGGGTCACGACGAGTGCCGGCTCCGCTATGCCTGGCGGGAAATGCCGTTTCCGCTCTTCCGCCTCCGGTCCCACGCCCAGAGCGAGCTGTTCCTGCCGCCGTGCCTTGACCTGCAAGGGATCGACGCCGATGGCCGGCCTTGGTTCCTGGGCGGAGAGCCCGCCTACAATGGCAAGGCCGGCGGGACCGACGTGTTCTGGATCGATTCGGCGCCCTCCGCCGGCGGCAGTTCAAGGGCGGGTACTCTCGCCTGCCTGCCGGCCAAGGCTTCGACACGACATGGCCCTGGGCCGGGACAGACATGTTGTGCGATGCCGAAGGGACGGTGTGGGTCGTCGGATGGGACCGGCTTTACCGGCTGTCGGCCGAAAAGCTGACCGACGGCAAGCCGGACGAGATTCCCTTCCCTACGCCCGCCGACCCCCAGCAGGCCCAGGATCTGCGCGGCCAAAACCCTTACTGGGGGCATCAAGTCTATCGTTTCGGCGGGTCGACGTGGGTCGTCCGCGGGATCGGCACCAACTGCGATGTGCCCGGCAGCTTCGTGCTCCGCTTCACCGGCCAGCGGTCGACGATCGCGGCCTGGCTGCCGCAGCAGTTCGTTAGCGGCCTCGTGCATCACGCGGGCGATGCATACATTCTGGCCGAAGGGGCCTACTGGCCGCACGAGCCCCATCCACAGCCGAAGCCCACGGCCATCCTCCGTGTCCCGCTCGACAGGCCGGTGCCCCAAGCCGCCGAAGCCGGCCGGAAGATTGCCAAATTGGAAGGGGTTTCCACCGCGCGGCTGGTATTCATCGACCGCCAGGGGCGGCAATACGTCCAGCCATGGGGCGACGACAAACCGCGGCCGGAACTGCTGGTCCTTGACGGCAAGACGTTCGCCGAAGGCCACCCTTCCGTCGGCCGATTTTTCCCTGGACTGCCAGGGCGACGACGGCCGGCTGCACGGTCACGACGGGCAAGCCTTGTATGCCTGGGGGGCAAAGCACACCGGGTGGCGGCCGACGGCATCGCTCGGCAATCTGGCCGGGCACGACGTCCGCGTGCTGGCTGCCGCGAAAGGGCTGCTCTGCCTGGGCATCAAGATGCGCCACTGTTACCGCGATTGCTACCTGCCAGCCTGGCTGGACCTCTCTGCGGCCGACACCAGGCCGCTCTTGCCGGGCAAGTCCATCGCCGCCGGCCTGGCCGTGGAATCGAACGAATCAAACTACTATCATGTTGCCGTCGGTCCTGGCGGCCGCCTGTGGTTCCTCCGCTATAGCCGGGCGGCGGGTTGCGACGCGCACGATCGTCAGGCCGGGGAAACCGTGCGGACGCAGATCTGTTGTGCCACGGGCGGCGCCGTCCGCGAGCTGACCGGGAAGTTGGCGACCAGCGTCGACCCTAGCGTATGGCCGGTGGCTGAGGACACCGCCATCGTGGCCGCGTCGTGGGGCTTCGAAGGGGTCGAGCGTGTCCTCTTCTATGACCGAGGTGAAGCGCACGCGGCGCCATCGCTGGCCAAGTTGTTGGAAGCCCACTATCAACGCCTGCAAGAGACCATGGCGGACGGCATGGCCTTCACGGCCGGCGACGGCTACGAGCAGGCGTGGTTGGTGCGAATGGGCGACACGTTCTACGTCGAGGAGGCCCTTTTCAAGCGTGTTGGCAATGGCAGCGGCATGTACTGTAGTTCCGGCATTTTCCGCGCGGGCCGGTGGATCGAGCAGCGCGAGCAAGGGGGCTTTGGCAATCGGGAATACGAGCCCATCGTCAACAGGTTGGTCGACTTGGACGTGCCGACACACCGCTTGCTGGGCTTTGTCGATGGCTGGAAGACGCTCAAGTGGATCCCGCTGGCCTCCGATGCTTGCCGGGGCGAGGTGCTCCGCACGGACTCCGATCCATGGGCGTTTCGGTGGACGAACAGCACTTCACTGCCGCGGTTTACGGGCGCTTGGACGCTCACGCCCGACGCGGCCGAACACTTCCGCAGGGTCCGCCCGCAGCGCCTGGAGGAGGCCCGCAACCACGGGTACACGCCGCCGGAGGTCTACGCCGCATATTCCAGCGACGACATGCCGGCCTGGCGGCGCTGGCAAGGCGGAAAATGGCGGACGATCGACCGATCGTTCTGCGGCGGAACGGTATGGGAGGATGCTGCCGGCGGCGTATGGCACTTCCGCGTTCGTGAGGCTGAGGTGACGTTCCCCGATGGCCGGCGGCAACTCGTGCCGTTGGACGCGGGGACCCCGGAACGATTCCGCATGGCGATCGAGTCGGCGGACGCCGTGTGGGTCGCTTCCCAGCAGTCGTTGTGCCGGTTCTGCTTGCAGCGCGACATGCAGGGCCGGCCGGTCCGATGGACCGCCGAGCCGCCGTTCCGCCTGCCGCGCTTCGGCGTGGACTTCGCCGGGCCGTGGATCGCTGACGGGGGACTGTATTACATTTCCGCCGGCAAGTTATTTCAGTCGTTAGGATCGAGGGCGTTTCGCGGGATCAAAATCCCTGGCAAGAGAACTGGGAACAAAAGGTCGTGCGGTTCGAATTGGAGGTCACCGGCAAGCTCTTCGCAGAGGAAGAGCCGATCCAGTATAAGGGGTGTTGGCTCCGAGCCAGGAAGTTCTCGGTAAGCAAGCTTGCCATTGCCCTTAGCGACTACGTTTTTCTGCTGTGGGTTTCGCTCGTCCTGGCGGAGCTTCTGGGCCACTACATTCCCGCGTCCAAAACATTCCTCGCGAGCTGCGGCCCGGCATCATTCGCGGCGTTCTCAGGAGTCTATCTGCTGTTGCTCGTTGTCAAGGGCCGGAGCAGTGCGGCCACATTGTGCCCCAAGGATTCGTTTTCGGAGCCGACGGGGCGGAAAAGTGGTCATCGCTGAAGGATGAAGAGGAGAAATCGCATTTTTGAAGAGGTCGTCTTCCCCGACCCGAGACGGCGATGGTAGAATAATAGAGGAGTGACTGGCATGAACGAACAAACTGCCGCGACGAATCCAGGTTCTCAAACGGAAGCCTTTTCCTTGCGGGCCAATCCACGGCGATTCGATCCCTTTGTGCGCCGCTTCTATCGCTTGGCGGCCGCATGGAAGACCGAAACGGGCCACCTTTCCAACCTCACGAGTTCGTTCAGGCGTCGTAGAACTCGCGGACCAACTGCTCGAATTGTTCCTTTGACGGGTGGTTGTCATCGACAACCGCCCACCACTGGCGGCGCACCCAATCGAGATCGAGCAAACCGCGGTTCGCTGCGAGAATACCCTGAATGTCCTGCTGATCCTGCGGGCGGAAGGCGATGAGTTTGAGCACAAGCAGCCCTTCAGCGGTCGGTTGTGAGGCCGGCATGTCGGGCGATGAACTCCTTCATGCGCTGCTGCCACTGCCGCTCGCAGCGCTCGTGAAACTCGAACTGTTGGGCGCTCCGCCCTCCTGCCGCAGCCAGTGCCCTAACCGTCTCTAGTGTCTGGGAAACCACGGCGATTCGCTGCGTAGCTGTCCATTTGCGCTCGATCTCCACTGGCGCTGCAAACGAGAAAGCTCCGAAGGGAACGAGATCTGTAGATCAAGGCTCATGCTCCGTCCTTCAACAACACCAATTCGGCGGAAAGGCCCCGCCCGCACCGCATGCCACAATGATTATATCACGCGGCCGATACCGCGTCCAATCGCCAGTTGGCACTACTGTCGTTTTGAGGGGGTACGTGGGCGAGATGTAGCCTACGGTTCGACTGCCCCCGAGTAGATCGCCCGCGGTTGCCCATCGATCTCAAGCGACAGTGCCCCGTCGACGGCGATGCCCAGACAGCGGCCCTCGATCTGCTTTTCGCCCTGGACGATCTGCAATCGCTGACCGCGCTGCAAACAGAGCTCATCCGTTCGCATGGCAACACTTTCCGGCGAGCGGGCCAACTCTAGAAGCTGCCGCTCGAGCTGGCATAAAACCGTAATCAGGAATTCCACGGGATCGTGTTTTCGGCCCGTCACGTCAAGCAGCGTGGCGACCAGCAGACGGACCTCTTCCGGCGCGTCGGCGGCCGTGTTGTTCGTGTTGATGCCGATGCCAATGACGAGCTTGCCATCCGACAGGGCCTCGATGAGAACGCCGGCCAGCTTGCGACCGTCGACCATCACGTCGTTCGGCCAGTGAATGCCGATCTCGTGGCCCGGTACGAGCGGGGCCACCGCCTCGACAATCGCCACCCCGGCCGCCAGCGAGACCAGCGCTGAACGCCGTCCGGCGCCCGCCAACTCCGGCCCAATCAGCAAACTGAACGCGAGACTCCCCGGGCCGGTCCACCAGCGCTTGGCGCCTCGTCCGCGACCCGCCGTCTGGCGATCCGCAAGGACCAGAAAGGGAAGCGTCACCCCGTCAAGGGTGGCACACTCGACCGCCCGGTCGTTCGTAGAACCGATTTCGGCATGGTGCTCCAGGTCGGCAACGAAGGTTTTTTCGAGAATTTTCCTCAAGTTTTGCATTCTCGCCTTGACTGCCTGGCCGAAGATTGGTATTCCCTGGCCCGGCTATCTGAGATTCCATCTTTTTCGCGCAAAACAGAGCCCCATTATAGCGTCGTGGCAAAATGCGACAGGAACCAGGTAGAGCGACTCCCGTAAGCACACCCCGAACCGGCGGGCTGCTGGCCGTGCTAGCGATCGCTTATTTACCGGCTGTGGCCGCCGGGTTCCTTCGGCCATTCGGCCATTGCAAATTGCAAATTGCAAATTGTAAAATGAAAATTTGCAATTTCAAATTTGCAATTTGCAATTTTCAATCTCTTCTTATCGGCTTATCGGCGGCACTCGTTTGGGCCTGCGGAGCGGGGAATGCCTTCGGCCAGCAAGTCCGTTTCGCCACGCCCGATCCCAGCGCCCCGCCGCCGGTGGTCACGCCCGCTCCGGCAACCTATCCGGGCACTGCGACCGCTCCGGCGACCGGCGCGGCGGTCGCACCCTCCGGACAGACCATGACGCCGTTCGGCCCTGCCCCCACGGCCGGCGCCGCGCCAACGCTGCCCCCGGGCGGATATGCGCCCCCAACCGCTCCCGGGGCCTATGGAACGCCACCCGTGGCCACGCTGAATGGGAGCGTACAGCCTCCGCCGGCCAACTGGGATCCGTACGCACCGCCAGGCGCCGCTCCGGTGCCCGTGGTTCCGGCAAATCCCTACTATAATGAGCCACAGCCATGTCCCCCGCCGCCCGGACCGTTCACCCTGCCACCCATGCTGGCCACGCCCTACCGCTTCCTCTGCAACGTCTCGCTGGACTACGAGTGGTTTGCCGGCCACGGCAGCAGCCCGAGCGAGTTGGGCATCAACGACATTGACCTCAAAGCCACCTTTGCCTTGCCGATGCCGTTTTTCCAGCAGCCTCAGGAGCCGCCGCTGTTGATCACGCCGGGCTTCGCCTGGCACTACTGGGATGGGCCTTCCTCCAACGCCGCCGGCAATCCCGACATGCCGCCGCGGACCTACGATGCCTATCTCGATGCCGGCTGGAACCCGGTCTTCGTGCCCTGCTCGTTCAGCGCCGAGTTGGACGCCAGCGTGGGCATCTATTCCGACTTCAGCCAGATCACCAGTCAGAGCATTCGCATCAAGGGCAAGGCCCTGGCCGTGATCGCCATTCCCGACACGTGCCTGACCATGAAGCTCGGCGTGTGGTACATCAACCGCGAAAAATACAAGCTCCTTCCCGCGGGCGGGTTCGTGTGGAAACCCAGCCCCCTCACGGAATTCGATATCCTCTTTCCCAATCCCAAGTTCAGACAAGTGCTCACCACCATGCCCGGCGGCACGCAGTGGTGGTGGTATCTGCGCGGCGACTACGGCGGCGGGGTGTGGACCATCAAACGCGCGGCCAGCGCCACGCCGCCGGAAGCCAACCAAATCGATCTGGTCGACTACGATGACATCCGCGTCGCCTTGGGCCTGGACTTCACACATCCCAATGGCCATCTGACGGGTTTCTTCGAGGGCGGCTATGCGTTCGACCGGCAACTCAACTACGCCAGCGGCCTGCCCGGAAGCTTCGACCTCAACGGCACGGCCTACGTTCATGCCGGGATGTCGTTCTGATGGTTGCCAACGTAGCCCGCACACGCCGTGTGCGGAAGAACCGCACACGGCCTGTGCGGGCTACTTTTCTTGCGTTGCCGGTTGTTTGGCGGACGGCACACGGAGTGTGCCTGCTACTTTGGCTTTCTCCGCTGGCCATGGCCCAGATGCCTGTTGCGCCGGGACCGCCGGATTCGCCCATGGATAATCCCTTCGGGGACCAGAATCCGGGCGACTATCAACCGCCAGACATGCAGGTTCCACCCGGGCAGGCCCCTTGCCCTCCGGCAATTGCGACCGAGCCGGCGCTGCCGCAATGCCCGATGCCGGCCACGTTGGGCGACCTGCTCTTTGCCGACGGCCGCAACACGCCGCGCGACAATCGCTGCGGGGCCTTTCAGAAGCTCTCCTTCGTGAACGCCTATCTGCCGCGGATCGGTTCCGATGGTTTCGGCCTGTACGACGCCGAACTGACGAGCGTTTGGGGCCTCCCGTGCCCAACGAAAGACGCCCCGCTGGTCGTCACGCCGGGCTTTGCCACGCACTGGCTGAATGGGCCGAGCGGGCTCGACATTCCCGCGCAACTGCACGACGTCTACACCGAGTTCCGCTGGCTGCCGAAGATCGGCGACTATTTCCGTGTCGACGTGGCCGTGCAGCCGGGTTTTTATAGCGATTGGGACGGCAGCAGCGTCCGCGCGGTGCGTATTTTGGGCCACGGGTCGGGCATTTATGATTGGACACCGACATTTCAACTCGTCCTCGGAGTCGCGTACCTCGATCGCCCCGACATCGAACTGCTGCCGATCGCGGGGTTCATCTGGAAGCCGAATTCGTATGCGGAATATCGGGTTGTGTTTCCGGCACCGAAGATCTCGTGGTGTTTGCTTAACGACTGGTGGTTGATGCCGGACTCATGTCCGACTAAGAGGAATACCGAGCTCTGGCTCTATCTCGCCGGTGAGCTTGGTGGCGGAACCTGGGCCATTCGCCACAGCGACGGCACGAGCGATTTGATGAGCTACAGTGACTGGAGGATTTTTTTGGGTATGGAAACGAAATCACTTGTCACGCTCAGTTCATTCATGGAAGTCGGCTACGTCTTCCACCGCCGCATCCGACTGAGCAGCACCGGCGACGACGTGGACGTTGGCGATACGCTCATGGCTCGCGCAGGCGTGTATTACTGAGCCGGGTGGCATGCCTTCGCGCGGCCGTCAAAGACTTGGCGCAGCCGGGAAAAGCCCAACCGGCCGCCGACCATGAGTACATGGTGCCCGGGCATGTTTGCTGCGGGGCGCCATGCCTTCACGTCATGCGCCCGGGCCAACATGCCTACCCGCGGCCGGCTGCGATTGTCCTGTTGCCGAGACTTTGTGACGGCCGCGTGAAGGCATGCCACCCGGGCCGCACTTCTCACCTTTCACCCCAGCACCCGCGTCGCCAGCGCCACGTCCTGCGCCATCGGCGCATGGATCTCAAAGTCGCGATTGCGGAAGGTGGCCAACATGCGGGCGTTGTCTTTGGCGACCTCGGCCACGACCCGTTTCACGCCCCAATTCTTCGCCAGTTCCAGGCAATAATCGGTCAGCATCCCGCCCACCCCGCGACCTTGCCAACGATCGACCACGATCACCGCATATTCGGCCGTCTGATGGTCAACGTCGGCCACCAGCCGGCCGATGCCGATCAGCTTTCGCCGGCCTTCTTCCTCGACCTCGGCCACGATGGCCAACTCGCGGTCGTAGTCGATGAAGCAATACCGCGAGGCCATCTCGTGCGTCGTCTGCTTGAACAAGTAATTGAAACGGAACCATCGCGACTGCGTCGAGCAGCCCGCCAGCAGATCGTGCCACAGCGGCTCGTCCTCGGGCTTGATCGGCCGCAACGTGACCTCGATACCATCCTTGAGCTTCCGCTGCGTCACATATTGCTCCGGATAAGGCTGGATCGCCAGGTGCGAGTAAGGCCGATTCCCTTGACCCACAGGGTACCCCGGCGGCTGACGATCGACGACCACGCGGGCATCCAGGGCGATCACGTCCTGGGGCGTAACCAAGAGCGGATTGATATCCAGCTCCTTGATCTCCGGGCAGTCGGCCACAAGGTAGGAGAAGCGCATAATGATTTCGATCAGGCGATCGATGTTCGCCCCCGGCTTGCCACGATAGCCGCGCAAGAGCGGCCACGACTTGAGCGACTCCAACATCCGCCGCGCGAGAACGTCGTTCAGCGGCGGCAGGCCCAATGTCCGGTCCCCAAAGACTTCGGCCGCTACACCGCCCATGCCGACCATGATCACCGGCCCGAAAACCGGGTCCTTCTTCGTCCCCAGGATCAGTTCGAAACTGTTGGGATAAGTCATCATCTTCTGCACGGTGACACCGGAAATTACCGCGCTGGGCCGTATCTGCCGGGCCCGGGCGATGATCTGCTGGAAGGCCTCGCGAACGGCCGTCTCGTCGGGCAAGTCAAGGACCACACCGTCGACTTCCGTCTTATGGCTGATTTGCGGCGAGTCGATCTTCGCGACCACCGGATAGCCCAAACGCCGCGCGGCCTCGACCGCTTCGTCGGCCGTGCGGGCGGCGTGCGGCCGGGTTACGGGAATGCCATAAGCGTCCAACACGGCTTTGGACGAGGTCTCGGAAAGCACGTCCCTGTCTTCTCGGAGAACCGTATTAAAGACGGACCGCAGCCGACTACGATCCAGCCCGAACTCCAAAGGCAAATCGCGCGGCGTTTCGTGCAGGATCGTCAGATTTCGCGCATAGGAGACGAGGTGCAGGAAGGCCTGCACGGCCTTTGCCGGCGTCTTGTAGGTGGGCACGTTCATGGTGTTGAGGACCTGGATTCCCTCGCGGACTTGGTGGCTGCCCATCCAGGCCGCCAGGACCGGTTTGCGGGTCCGGGCCGCCACGATCGCGACGGCGCGGGCCGTGGCCGTCGCCTGGGTCATCGCCTGGGGCGTGAGAATCACCAGCACGGCATCGACGTTCTTGTCTTTGAGCACGGTTTCCAACGCCCCGGAAAATCGTTCCGGCGGGGCATCACCGTGCACGTCGATCGGGTTGCCGTGCGACCAACAGTCGGGCAGGAACTGGTTGAGTTCCTCGATGGTCTCCGCCGCGAGCACCGCCAGTTGGCCGCCGCGGGCAATCAGCGCGTCGGTGGTCATGACCCCCGGCCCGCCGGCGTTGGTGATGATGGCCAGGCGGTCGGACTTGGGCGTCAACTGGCGGGCCAGCAGTTCGGCACAATCGAACATGTCATCGATTTCCAGGACCCGCTCGATGCCCGCCCGCTGGAAGGCCGCTTCATAGACCGCGTCAACGCCCGCCATGGCCCCCGTGTGCGAGGCCGCGGCCTGGGCCGATTCCGCAAACCGTCCTGCCTTGTAGGCCACGATGGGCTTCGTGCGGGCAAAGGCCCGGGCCGCGGAAAGGAACTCGCGGGCCTCGCCGATCGATTCGATATACAGGATGATGGATCGCGTTTCCGTCGCGGAGCCGAGATAGTCGATCAGGTCGCCCATGCTCACGTCGAGCATGTTGCCGACGGAAACGAAGTGCGAGAAGCCGATCCCTTCGTCAATGGCCCAGTCGAGCACCGAGGTGCAGAGCGCTCCCGACTGGGAGATGAAACCGATATGCCCGGGGGCCGGCGTGGCAGCGGCGAAGCTGGCATTGAGATGGAGCCAGGGAACGATGATTCCCAGGCAGTTGGGTCCGAGGATCCGCATGCCGTCGAACTTGCGTTGCTCGTCGCGGATGGCGTCTTCCAGCTTGCGGCCTGCCTCGCCCGCCTCGCGAAACCCGGCCGTCAGGATGATGATGCCCCGGACGCCTTTTTCGCCGCACGATCGCACGATCCGGGGCACGCTCGACGGCGGCGTACAGATCACCGCCAGATCGGCGACGGCGGGAACACTCGCGATATCCCGATAGGCCTGGATTCCCTGTACCGACTCGTGCTCGGGATCGACCGGATAGACCACGCCCTGGTAACTGGAGGCGATGAGATTGCGAAAGACCGTGTAACCGATGCTGGTCGGGGTTTCGTCGGCCCCGATGACGGCGATGCGTTGCGGTGCGAAGATTTTGTCGAGATTGCGGATGCTCATGGCGGCTTGGTCTTCGGCAGGCCCAGGGATCGCTCGATAATCCAATCCCAAATACGATCGGGAACCCACTTGCGGGCGCGAAACAGCAGATTCACCTTCAGGCCGACCGGATAACGGGCCCAAGGCCGCCGCGCGGTGAGGGCATGGACGACACAACGCACGACCGAGCGGACCGGCAGGGCCGCCTCGGCCAACTTCCGCGTCGCCTGCCGCATGGCCTCGAGGTCTTCCTTGTACAAGCCCAGTCCTTCATTGTCGGCTTCGTCGGCCCAGGCGTCGGCGGCAGCGAGCGATTTGTCCCAGATGGGCGTCGTCGTGCCCCCCGGTTCGATCACCGCGACGCGGATCCCCCAGGCGCGAAGTTCCAAGCGCAAGGCATCACTGAGGGCCTCCAAGGCGTGCTTGGACGCCGCGTAGGGCGCCAGGTAGGGCGCGGCGATCCGCCCGTTGAACGAACCCATGTTCACGATGTGTCCTCGCGCCATGCGCAAGAGCGGCAAGAATGCCTGCGTAACGGCAATCTGCCCCACGACGTTGACCTCGAGCTGCAAGCGCAAACGCTCCAACGGCAAGATCTCCAGCGGCCCGGAAACGACGATTCCGGCATTGTTCACCAAACCGGCCAGGCCGGCGTCTCCCACGGCCTGTCCCACGGCTTGGGCGGCGGCGGCGATTTCGTCGGTCTTCGTCACGTCCAGCAAGAGTGGGACGATCATGGGCGATTGGCCTTTCAACCGCTCGCCGTCGCACGGTTTGCGAACTCCGGCGAAGACACAGAAGCCGCGGCGGGCAAGTTCCACCGCGCAGGCCGCCCCGATCCCGGTCGAAGCCCCGGTAATCACCACGGCCGGCCGTCCCCGCAATGACTGATCCATGAACCTACTCCGTAAGTTGACTAGCTGACCACCGTGTTCTAGCATGGCCGCCGATTCGCCGCAAGCGGGATTGTTCGGAGTCCCACCCTACGATAACTGCGCGACGGCCGACTTTGCAGTTCACCCAACTACGCTGGCCGTCCCTTGTCCGTACCCCAAAAAAGAACTAGAATTGATGAATCAAGAACCTTTCTGCTCCATTTTCTCCGCTACCCGACTCGGCGATTCCCCAAGACTGTGCAATGGATGCCAACGAACCAAACCCGCGGCCTTTTCCCAACTTGCACGAATCGCCGCAATTGACCCTGGTCGACGTGGTCCCGGAGTTTGCCATCGACTATCCACCGCCCCCGCGCGTCCGCCACGTCTGGCGCCACGTGTTGCTCTTTCTCGCCACTTGCTTGAGCACATTCGTTGTCCGGGCCTTCTGCTTGGATCACCTCGACGATGGCTGGTGGCCGGCAATTGTCGACGGGCTGATGTATTCCGGGGCGGTGATGACGATCCTGCTCTGCCACGAGATGGGCCACTTCGTGCAGGCCTGTCGGTACGGCGTCTATGCCTCGCTGCCCTATTTTATTCCCTTTCCGTGGCCGCCCATCGGGACCTTCGGCGCGGTGATCGTCATGGAGCCGCGACGAGGAGACCGCAAGGCCATCTTCGACATCGGCATCACCGGCCCGTTGGCCGGGCTGGTGCCCACGCTCGTCTTTCTCGTGCTTGGACTTTACTGGAGCCAACTGGTGCCGACCCCGGCGGGAGAACAACGGGAAGGCTTCGTGCTGGGCGAGCCGCTCTTGATGCAGTACTTCATTCACTGGCTCAAGGACCCGATTCCCCACGGCTGCACGCTCGTTTCTGCACCCGGTTGCCTTAGCAGGTTGGGTGGGCCTGTTGATCACGTCGGTAAACTTGATACCCATCGGCCAGTTGGACGGCGGTCACATCCTCTACGGCATGTTCCGCCGCAAGGCCCACGTGGCCTCCATGGTGCTGCTGGTGCTGGCGATTTCGGCCTCGGTCGCCTGGAACCTGATAAACTGGTGGCTCATGCTGGGCATCATTACGATTTTGGGAACCCGCCATCCGCCCACGACCAACGACTCCATGCCGCTGGGCACGGGCCGTTACGTGCTGGGAATCCTCACGCTGGCCTTCCTCTTCCTCGGGTTCACTCCCAAGCCGATCGGCCTGGGGCCTTAATTCCGCAACGACTGCATCGGCGCCAGTTGGGTGGCATGCCTAAGCCGCTCGGGCACCATGTACTCATGGTCGGCGGCGCAGGCATGTGGGTGAAGTTCCGGCCGTTCCCAACATGGCTGCGCGGCATCGAAGCCGCTGTTCCATGCCACCCGAGTCGGGACGTTATTCTTCGGTCCGTCTTTAATTCCGCAACGATTGCATCGGCGCCGGGATCCGGCCGCCAAAGCGCACGAAGGCGGCGCTGGCCCCGCTGTTGCGAACCTCCATGACGGGCGTCGATCCGAAAAGCCCGCCAAAGTCGACGATCTCGCCGGCCTTCGCCCCGGGCACCGGGATCAGGCGGACGGCCGTCGTCTTGTCGTTGATCACGCCGATCGCCATCTCGTCGGCGATGATGGCGGCAATGGTTTCCGCGGGCGTGTCGCCGGGAATGGCAATCATATCGAGGCCGACCGAGCAGACGCTGGTCATCGCTTCGAGCTTCTCAAGTACCAGGTGCCCACGGCCGACGGCATCGGCCAGGGCGGCATCTTCGCTGACGGGGATGAACGCACCGCTCAGCCCGCCGACCGAACTGGAGGCAAACAATCCGCCTTTTTTCACGGCATCATTGAGCATGGCCACGGCGGCCGTAGAGCCAGGGGCGCCGATAGCGGCGATACCGAGAGTTTTGAGGATCTCGCCCACGCTGTCACCTACGGTGGGGGTCGGGGCCAGCGACAGATCGACGATTCCGAACGCCACGCCGAGTTCGGCCGCCACTTCGCGACCGATCAGTTCGCCCACGCGAGTCACGCGGAAGCTGGTGATCTTGATCTCTTCGGCCAGATCGCCCAGCGTCAGATTCGTTTCCATGGCCAGCCGCCGCCGCAAGGCACTGCACACTACGCCCGGGCCGGAGACGCCGATGTTCACCACGGCCTCGGGCTCGCCGGCGCCGAGATAGGCCCCGGCCATGAAGGGATTGTCTTCGGGGATGTTGGCAAAGATCACGAGCTTGGCGCAGCCGAAGCCGCGGTCCTCGGCCGTGGCCGCGGCAATCTTCAAGAGGATATGGCCCATGCGCTGAATGGCGTCCATATTGATGCCCGCCCGCCGCGAGGCGACGTTCAGCGACGCGCACACCCGGGTGGTCTGCGAAAGGACCTCTGGCAGCGACTCCATTACGACCCAATCGCCGGGCGAGATCCCCTTGTGAACCAAGGCCGTGAAGCCGCCCACGAAGTCGACGCGGCACTCGACCGCCGCGGCGTCGAGCGTTTTGGCCAGTTGTACGGCCGAGCCTCGGCCATGACCGGCCAGGAGGGTGGCGGCGGGCGAAATCGCCACGCGCTTGTTGATCACGGGAATGCCGTACTTGGCCCCCACGCGATCGCAGATCTCGACCAGCCGGCTGGCGCAGGAAACGATCTTCTGCCGCACTTTCCGGCAGAGATGATCCAGATTCGGCGCGGCACAGTCGTCGAGGTTCAATCCCAACGTGACGCTGCGAACGTCGAGGTGCTCGGCGTGCAGCATGTGGATGGTCGAAAGGATTTCGTCGGTGCGGAGCATGGAGGTGAAGTTCTTAGTTCTTAGTGCTTAGGTCTCACGGTTTTGGAACTTCTGGTTACTAAGTTCTAAGTACTAAGTTCTAAGTTCTATCAGCTTGACCATGGCTCAAACGCAATTGGTTCGTCGCCACGAAGACGTTCTCGTGCTGGAGTTTGACGGTGAAGCCGAGTTCCTGACCCATCTGTTCCAGGTCGGCCTGCATCATTCGCACGTCCCATCGCACGGGAACCTCGACCTGGCCGATGAGGACGAACTGCGTGCCGTTGCGGTCGCCATAAAGATCGACGATGTTGATGTCCTTGCCGGCCAGATATTGGCTGAAGCGGCGCACGATGCCCGGCTGATCCTCGCCGAAGGCGCTGATGACGAACCGCTCGGCCGGATTTGCCGTGGATGCATCCGCAGCCCGGGCCGGCCGCACGAGCACCTGATAGCCGACGCCGTTGGACTCGGCGCTGCGGACCCGCTGGGCCAATTGCTCGGGATCGATGGGCTCAGGCACACTGACGATCATGATCAACGTGAAGTATCCTCCCAACACGGTCTGGCTGCACGAGTCGATGTTGCCGCCCAGCGATTCGACGGCGTCGCTCACCGCCGCCACGATGCCGGGGTGGTCGTCCGACATCACCGTGAGCACAAAACCATGCGGAAATCGCGTCATCGTTTGCCAGTCCTGGGAGCGAAAAGACCCATGGTAGCACACCCGGGCTGGACCGGCAACTGCCAGGACCTACTATCCCGCGCGACGTACCGCATGCACAATCTGCTCAGCGGCGCCGCTCGGCCCAAAGCGCTCGACGTTGAGCACGAGGTCGTAGAGATGCGGGTTGGTGATGTCCTGGTGGAAGAAGCGCCGGATGAAGTCGCGGCGACCGCGGTCAGTGCGATGAATCCAGTCCAGGGCCTCCGGCAACCCGCCGTTGTGCCGCTGCCGCACGCGTTCCGCGCGAAATGCCTCCGCGGCCACGATCCGCACGGCGAAGGTCTTCGCTCGCGGCAAGAGAAATTGCGCCCCACGGCCGACGAACACCGCATTGCCGGCCCGGGCCAGAAGTCGGATCGTACGGCTTGCCTGTACCACGTACTTCTCCTGTGAAATGATCTGCCGATCCATCCACGTGCCAAACACGTCAAAAACCCAGTTGCTCTTGGTCTCGTCGACCAAATCGAGCATCAACCGCGGTTCCTTGTAGCGTTGGGCGACCTGGTCCAACAAGTTCCTGTCGTACACCTCCCAGCCGAGTTGCTCGCCGACCAAGCGGGCCACGGTTGCGGCTCCCGCCCCGGCCTCACGGGAAATTGCGACGTAGCATACCGCCTGCGCCGTCGACGGGCCAGGTTCCTGGCGGCTGGCCGTTTCTTGGAATCGAGCCCAGCGACGCATCTTCTGTTCCACAAAAGCTGCGAGCCGCGTGTCCTGATGAAGTGGACTGTTCATGACATCCCCCTATAAGAAAAGAGAAATCGGGAGAACGGACGCTCTACCTATTATTCTAACGAATCGAGCTAAGAAAGCAAGCAAACGGAATGAACTCCGTTCTACGTAGGTCTGCCGCCCATATTGACCGCGGGCGTACTAGTCTTTACATTGTTACCATGACCGACCCCACGCCTGAATCCGCTCCACCTGCACCCCGCTGGCGTCCGTTGAACTCTATCGATCGCCGCGTGCTGGGGGTGCTGGGCGAAAAGGCAAAAACCACGCCGGATAGTTACCCGATGTCGCTCAATGGAGTGGTCGCTGGCTGCAGCCAAAAGAGCAATCGGTCGCCGGTCATGCAACTCGAACCCGACCAGGTGGAGGAATCGCTCGACCGGTTGCGGCAGTTCGGCGCCGTGGCCTTGGTTGAAGGTTCCGGCCGCGTACAAAAGTACCGGCATTACCTCTACGAATGGCTAGGGGTGAGCAAGGTCGAACTTTCGGTGATGATCGAACTGCTGCTTCGCGGCCCACAGACCGAAGGCGAACTCCGGGGACGGGTCTCCCGCATGGACCCGATCGACGATCTCAACGCCCTGCGCGAGTTGTTGACCTCGTTGAAGACCAAGGGCCTGGTAATGCCTCTTACCCCGGAAGGGCGTGGCCAGGTCTTTACCCACGCCCTCTTTCCCCAGCGCGATCTGGAGCATCAGAAGGTCCAGCACTCGCAACAGTCCGTGGTGTCGTCGCCCGTTGACGATGAGGGGCAGATCGAACCGCTTGTGTCCGCTTCGCCGCGACAGCCCGTCGTGCCCGTCGCCTCCCGCCCGGCGTCGCTGTCCGGCACTTCCGGAGATCTCGAGTTGCTGCGGCAAACGGTCGAGGAGTTGCGATCGCAAGTCAAGCAACAGCAGCAGGAAATGGACGATCTCAGCGCGGGCCTTCGCCGGATCGAGAACGAGTTCCAGGACCTGCGACGGGCCCTGGGCGGCTGATTCAGCTAAGAAATGACACCTTTTCGCCAAACTCTGATTGCCGTCGTCCTCACGCTTCCCGCGATGGCGAAGACCATCGCGGCCGAGTCCGCTCAGCCCAAGGCTGCGGAAGCGATGATCGCCAAACGGGTCCTCGGACCGGGACAGGCCGCAGAGAACCTGCTTCGCCCCGGCGCTTGGAGACCTTACGAAAAAGGTTTTCAGCGCGCAGGCGACCGGTTCGTTTGCGACAACGGTACCGATGCCCGATCGCGGCGCGGCGTCACCCAGGACATTGTGCTCGACCAGACCCGCCCGGAGCCGATCATCGCGTCCTGTTGGAGCCGGGCCGAGGACGTGGGCGGCAGCGCGGATTCGGACTATTCGCTCTATATCGATCTCGTCTACAGCGATGGCACGAGCCTTTGGGGGCAGACGGCAAATTTCGAGACGGCGACACACGACTGGCAGCGCCGCCAGGTCATGGTGTTCCCCGAGAAGCCGGTCAAGGAATTGAGCTTCTATATGCTGTTGCGCGGCCACGCGGGCAAGGCCTGGTTCCGCGATGCGGAACTGCGGGTCGTTCGCACGCCAGCGGGTGCCTGCCTGTTCGACGGCGTGCCGGTCGTGCCCCGCGGACCGGCCCATGAAGGATTCCAGCTTCGCGACGTAGCGGCCGGCTCGGATTTCGTATATTTTGCCGACCCGGAAGAACCGCCAATCGAATGGGGTGAGCCACAAAAGGCCCTCGGGATCGAGATGCGGGACCTGGGCATGGTTACGACCGGCCAGAAGTACCTAACCCACCAGAGATCGGTCACGCTGAAGGATCTCACAGGGAAAGACCGCGCAATATCGTTGGTGTTCGCCGTCCCCGTCGAAGGCAAGTCGTTGCACTGGTTGGTCGATCCGCGGCGAAGCGTCCCGGTCGACGCGGGCCGGGAATACGTCAACGCCACGCAGTTCCATGCCGGCTCCAGCGGCCGCGTCTCACGCTATCCGCTGGGCGCGGTGGTCAGCGACAAGGTGGGCTCGGCATTGGCCATTGCCCCCGATTCGCCCGCCTTCTGCCGCATCGGCTACCATGCGGGCACGCACGAGCTTTATATCGCCTATGACTTGGCCCTCACGCCCGAGCGGCCCGAAGTGGAACTCTGCTTCCGGCGCTTCGAGTTCGATGCGAAGCTGGGTTTTCGCGGGGCATTGGCACGCTATTACGAATTGTTTCCCGCGGCCTTTCGCTGCCGCACGCCCGAGCAGGGTTTGTGGATGCCGTTCGCCAAGATCAGCCACGTCCGGGGCTGGGAGGATTTTGGTTTCAAGTTCAAGGAGGGCAACGACGAGACGGTGTGGGACGACAGCCACGGCATCATCACCTTCCGCTACACCGAACCGATGACCTGGTGGATGCCCATGCCCCGGGGCACGCCGCGGACGCTGGTGGCGGCATTGGCCGAGGCCCGGCGGCTGGCCGACCAGGGCAACGCCCAGGCCAAGGCCCTTTTCACGAGCGGCTACCACGATGCCCAAGGCCGCCTGGCGGCGCGGCTGCTGGATACGCCCTGGTGCAACGGGGCCGTGTGGAGCATGAACTCGATGCCGGGCATTGCCGGCGAAATGACCGACTTCAAGAACAAATGGAACCCGGCTCTCCGCGAGCAGCTTTACGGATCCCGCCGCCAGGGCGACCTCGACGGCGAATATATCGACTCCAGCGAGGGCTACGTCACCGACGAGCTCGATTTCCGCCGCAACCATTTTGCCGCCGCCCGGACGCCGCTGACGTTCTCTCCCGAGGATCATCGGCCGGCCATCTTCCGCGGCCTGATCGCTTTCGAATACGTCCGCGGCATCGAGCAGGACATCCACCGCTCGGGCAAACTCATGATGGCCAACGGCGCCCCGGACCGGCTGTGGTGGCTGGCCCCCATGCTCGACGTCCTGGGCACCGAGACCGACTGGCATCCTAATGGCGTCTGGCGGCCGATGTCCGATGCCGACTTGCTCTATCGCCGGGCGATGTGCAAGGGCAAGCCGTTTTGTTTCCTGATGAATACCCGCTTCGAGGATTTCTCGCATGAGATGGTCGAGAAATACATGAAGCGCTGCCTGGCATACGGGATGTTCCCGGGGTTCTTCAGCCACAACGCCTCGCAAGGCCACTACTTCACGCGGCCTGACTTGTGCGATCGCGATCGGCCGCTCTTCAAGCGTTACGTGCCGCTGTGCAGACGCGTGGCCGAGGCCGGCTGGGAACCGATCACCCAGGCACGATCGGGCGACGAGCATATCTACGTCGAGCGATTTGGCAACCGATACTGGACGGTCTTCAACGACAGCCGCGAGCGGCGGATGCCAACCATCACTTGGGCGGACCCACCGGCCGACCCTGAGTACAGGGTGGCCGCGGGCCGCGAGTTGCTTTCCGGCCGAGTCCTCCCCTGGCGCGACCGCTCGACGACGCTCACGCTACAGGGCGAAGACGTGGCGGTGATCGAGATTGGCGAAGACCCCGCAAGAAAGTGATCTGCGTTCGTAAGCTACTATCATCGTGTGGGTAGATCTGTTATAACATTCTTAGAAACTCGCCTCTATGGCAGGCGCCCATGATACCCACAGCAGCGAAATCCCGCCACGTCGTGTACGCCAGCTCGCATGGCAACGGGGTTGCCACTGTCGCTCCTTCACCGTGGCGCCGGGCTGGCCGGGAAAGAAAGTTCAACCATTGCGCAACGTCCCAGCCGCGCACAACTTAAAGGGGCCGCAAACATGAACCAAGAGATTCGATTGAACGCATTGAAGGTTGTGCTTTTTTTGATCGGTGTCTACCACATCGCACTTGGGGTGATACCATTCATATCGCAAGACCTGGCCGCCCAGGTTGCCTCCTCGATATTCGGCATGACTCTGGTGGTGACGCCCCAGTTGCTCTATATCGCGCAGCTTCTGGGGATTTATGCGTTTGTCTTTGGAATCATCGTCCTCTTCGTTGCCAAGAATCCCGAGAAGCACGGGGGGCTGATCTATGTGATCCTGCTCCTTTACGCCGCACGGATCATCAACAGGATCCTTTTCATTCACGGATTCATGGACGCCTTTCAGACGACCCCGTTTCGGGCCTGGTTGGAAGTAGTCGTGTTCGTCGTCATTGCCGGACTATTGATCTTTCTCACGCCGCGTGCGCGGCCGGTGGAATGAAACGCATGCGGCTTCTGCCGGAAACAGGAGAACGGTGTCGATCCAGCGGAGTACGGCATGCATATCACGTTGATTTATCCATCGTTGGGCGGAAAGGTGCGTGCGATCCAGATGCAACCGCTGACGATGGCGGCACTGGCCGGATTGACGCCGCCGGACGTTGCCGTGGCCTTCTACGATGACCGGATCGAAGAGATTCCCTACGACGCGCCAACCGATTTGGCAGGCATCTCGGTGCAAACGCTTACCGCCAAACGTGCCTACGAAATCGCAGCCGAGTATCGCCGGCGCGGGGTGCCGGTCGTGCTCGGCGGATTTCACGTTGCGGCAGCGCCGGACGAGGCAGCCGAACAGGCCAATGCCATCGTCATCGGCCAGGCCGAGAACCTCTGGCCAGGCCTGATCGCCGATAGGCGAAACGGGCGGCTGCAGCGCATTTACCAATCGGACGTACCGCCCGACTTGCAGCGACTATCTTACCGCCGCGAAATTTTTTGGGGCAAGCGTTATCTGTCGATGCACCTGGTCGAGTTCGGCCGGGGCTGTCCGCACGCGTGCAGTTTTTGTTCGGTGAGCGCTTATTTTGAAAGTCGCAAGTCCTGTCGCCCGGTCACGGAGGTCATCCGCGAGATCCGGGAATTGCCGCCGGGGAGGATTCTGTTCGCCGATGACAATTTGATTGGCGACAGCGGACGGGCCAGGGAATTGTTCCGCGCTCTGATTCCCTTGCGACGGCGGTGGGTGGCTCAAGCCGATATTGAGATCGCGTTTGACGATGAGCTGCTGGAGTTGGCGGTGGCGAGCGGATGTTGGGGACTGCTGATCGGCTTCGAGTCGCTCAACGGAGAAAGCTTGCGGCAGATGCGCAAGTCGACTTTCAGCGACTTCCGCCGGTACGACGAAGCAGTCCGCAAGATTCATGATCGGGGCATCCGGATCTGCGCCTCGTTTCGTGTTCGGTTGCGACGCCGACACGCCGGAGACGTTTGCAACCACGTTGGCGTTCGCCAACGAGCGCCGATTCTTGGTGGCGTTGTTCAACCAGCTTACGCCCTTTCCCGGTACGCCCTTGTACGAGGAGATGCGGGTGCAACAACGGCTCAAGCATGACCGTTGGTGGCTGGCGCCAGGTCTCCGCTGGGGTGATGTGGTATTCGAGCCAAAGCAGTTTTCTGCGGCGGAACTGGCAGAGGGCTGCGCGAAACCGCAGGGACTTCTACCGGCCAATGAATATTTTGTGGCGGGCGACGTCGCCTGCCAACCGGCTGTCGCTGCTGACGTCGCTGGCGATAAATTTTCAAATCCGTCGCGACGTGCGCGAGAAACAGGGATTTGTTTTGGGAACCGGGCATGACTGAAACGGTGCTGCCCCGGATTCCATTTGTTGCAAGGCTGTTGCGCAGGAGGGTGAGTATGGAGCCCAAGTACAGATTCGAACGTGGCTACCTGTTCCTGGTTGACTTCGCGCTGCCGCTTCCCATGACGGCGCTGATGTACTTCCTTTGGCAGCAGCGGACCGGCAGCGCCTTGTTCGCGGCCTATGTTCTCACGCTGGGAGTGCTCTTCGGATATGTCTTTCCAGGCATTGGGACCAATCTCTTGTTGCTCTGGAAATTCAATGGTCCATTCCGCATCGGGCACTACCACATCCATCACGGTTTCATGTATGCGCCCTATCTGGCGCTGGTGTTCTACGCGGCCTTCAATCCGGACGCGCCGCTTACGGTCGAGAATATCTTGCGGACCGTCCTTTGCGGCGCGTGCCTGCAGATTGTTGTTTCCTGCCACCACGACATCTGGGGCGTCAAAACCGGTGTGATCGAAATCTACAATACGCCTGCAAAACTACAGAAGACGCGCCGTGGAGATTGTCACGCATTACGGTGCGTGTGGTTTCGGGCTGCTGGGGGCTTCGTTTGCGGCCAGTTGTCTGATTGCCTATGAAAAGATCGTGCGGGAGCAGGTCGCCGGGATCGGTGCGTTCATCCTCTTGGAGGCCGTGGGCATGTCCATCATGGGCCTGGCGGCGGTGTGGTATCTGATCCAGGAACGCGAACATATTTCCTGGCAGTGGCTGTCGCGACTGAGACGGACACCGAGGGAGGCGGGAGAGCCGCAGAAGAAATGACTCATTGTCGCGGCACGTCAGAAGGGGAGAGCGGACCATGCGCGTCCTACTGATCGCCGCAAGTGCGCTGCGCTCGACGACGGAAGACAGTGGCACCAGACGCGCCGGAAATATGCTTATGCGCCGACCACGCTCACCACGCTGGCCGCGCTGGTGCCACGGGAACTGAACGCGGACGTTCTCCTGATTGACGAGGCGGTCGATCCCGTCCCGGCCGACTTCTGTGGCGCGGACCTCGTGGCGATAAGCGCGATGACGTGCGACGCGCCGCGGGCCTACCAGTTGGCCGATAGCGCCAGGGCCAAGAAACTCCCCGTCGTGCTGGGTGGATACCACGCTAGCTTCATGGCTCATGAGGCCCGCGAACACGCGGATGCCGTGGTCCGGGGCTTCGCTGAGCTCGCTTGGCCCCAGTTGTTGCGCGACTTCGTGCGCGGCTCGATGAAAGACACCTATGCTTTGCCTTGGCAAGATGCTTTCACATCTTGCCTGCCTATACCCCGGCGGGACCTGCTGAACCGCAAGGCTTATACGATCTCCAACACCTTGGAGGCAGTCCGAGGATGCCCGAACCGATGCTCCTTCTGCATCGTGCCCTCCATGCACGAGTGGCAGCATGTCCAGCGTCGCCTGGAACAGGTCGCCGCCGACATCGACAGCATGCCCAAGGGACCTCTGGTTTTGCTCGATGCGAATCCTTGGGAAGACGAGGCCTACGCAGCCCGCCTCTTGCCTCTGCTTGCCGGGACGGGCCGCACGTGGTGTTCCGCCGCGTCGCTGCGGTCCGCGCAGAACAGGCGCTGGGTACAAGCGGCGCGGGCCAGCGGATGCAAGGGTTTGGTTATCGGTTTCGAGTCGCTGGATGCTTCTTCGCTGGCCAACGCCGGCAAACCATTCAACGACGTGACGCACTATGGTCAGACATGCCGCATGCTTCACGATGAAGGCATCGCCATCCTGGGATGTTTCATCTTCGGCTTCGACGGGGAAGACACGTCGGTCTTCGAACGGACCGTGGACTTTGTCGACCGCAACCGGCTGGAACTTGCGCTCTATTCCGCGTACACGCCGTTTCCCGGCACGGATGCCTGGGTGCGCTTGAATGCCGAGGGCCGAATCCTGAGCACGGACTGGAGCCGGTATGACGGCCGTCACGTGGTATTCAGGCCGGCGGGGATGGGCGCTGAGGAACTACAGGACGGTCTTCATGGCGCGTGGCGGCAAACCTATGGATTCCGTTCCATCCTGCGCCGCGTTGTCGGTGGCTCCGCGCTGCCGTTTACGGGCGTCGTGGCCAATCTTTTTTTCCGCCGCTATAGCAGAACATTTCTCCCGTCGACCGTGAGTACATGGTGCCCGGCCGCTGAGCAAGACAGATAATTGGAAGGCTATGAAAATCACCTTTGTCATGCCCGGGGTAGGCCGAAAACCAGGGGAGGCGTACGTTAGCTCCTGGAAGATGGAGCCTTTGGCATTGGCGGTGCTGGCCGCGCTCACGCCCGCCGACGTTGAGGTCCATTTCGTCGACGACCGCCTGGAGCCGATCCCCTACGACGAACCAACCGATGCGGTGGCCATCAATGTCGAAACCTACACGGCCTGCCGGGCCTACCGGATTGCCGCAGAGTTTCGCCGGCGCGGCGTGCCCGTCATTCTCGGCGGCTATCATCCAACGCTCGTGCCCGATGAGGCGTTGATGCACGCCGATGCCATCGTGGAAGGCGAGGCCGAAGCGGTCTGGCCGCGGGTGATTGAAGACTTGCGGCGGGTGCTGCGTAACGGTCGGCAAGTCGCGCCGGGCGCCCGGGTACCGCGCAGCCGCTGGCGGTCGGCGGTCGGCGGCGTTATCGGGCCGAAGAGGGGCGAATACCGAAACGGGTCAGTCCGCGGCGGTCGCTGTTTGCCGGCAAGAGGTATCTCCCGCTAACGCTCGTCGAGGCCAGCCGGGGGTGCCGCTTCGCCTGTGAGTTCTGCTCGGTTGCCGAGTTCTATCGCCACGCGGCGGTCGCCCGGCCGGTGGACGACGTGCTCGCGGAGATCGAGAGTGCCGGCAGCCGCGCGGTGTTCTTCGTGGATGACAACGTGGTCGCGGACCCGGAGCGGGCTGGGCAACTCTTCGCTGCGCTGGGGCCGGCCGGCATTGGCTGGTTCAGCCAGGGGAGCATCACCATGGCCGATGATCCTCGACTCTTGGCACTGATGCGGAAGAGCGGCTGCCGTGGCGTCCTCATCGGCTTCGAGTCGCTATCCGCGGCAACGCTGGCCGCCATGGGAAAGACCTGGAACCGTGCCCGGCGCGATTATGAACAGGCCATTCGTCGCATCCGTGATGCGGGGATTGCCATTTATGCCACGTTCGTCTTCGGTTACGACACCGACGACGCCGATGCCTTTGAGCGGACCGTGGAGTTCGCCGTCCGGCAGAAGTTCCACATGGCGGCGTTTAACCACCTGGTGCCGTTTCCCGGCACGCCGCTGTATCGGCGACTTCAACAGGAGGGAAGGCTTCGCTGCGACCCGTGGTGGCTGGACGCTCAGTTTCGTTTCGGCGACGTCGCCTTCCATCCCCGCAACATGTCGGCCGAGGAACTGGCCGAGCGCTGCTTCCAGGCCCGCAACGCCTTCTACCGCTTCGGCTCCATCCTCTCCCGCGCCGGGACCTGAAGAGCAACTGCCGGGACCTCCGCGGCGCGGCCGGCTACTTCTGGCTCAACCTGTTTTCAGGAAGAGAGATGCGGAAAAGGCAGGGCTTGCCGCTGGGGACGGGCTTCGAGGGCGAAGCATGAAAATCCTGCTCATTATGGCCGATGCCAACATGCACAAGTTCCGCTTCTTTGGGCGGCTGATGTCGGCACGGGAAGCCCCGTTGACCCTCACCACGCTAGCCGCGATCGGCGGGCAAGACCCGGACATCGAGTTCCGCCTCGTGGACGAGAGCGTCGATTCGGTTCCGCTGGACTATCCGGCCGATCTCGTGGGCATCAGCGTGCTCACCGGGACATCGCGGCGGGCCTACGCGCTGGCCAATCATTTCCGCAGCCGCCATGTGCCCGTCGTCCTCGGAGGGATCCACGTGAGCATCCTTCCCGACGAGGCCGCGCGCTACGCCGACGCCATTGTCATCGGCATGGCGGAGCAAACCTGGCCACGGCTGCTGCGGGACTTCAAGGCCGGCAAAATGGCCCCCGTGTACCGCGAGGAGCCGGCCGACGACCATGGGTACATGGTGCCCGATTTTGCCCGCGGTATCCCCACGCCGCGCTACGATCTCCAGCGGAACAGCGGTTACGTGATGCCCTATACCGTCATGGTGACCCGAGGCTGCGTCCACACGTGCGACTTCTGCACGGTCCCTGTCGTCTGGAAACGCTACCTGCGCCGTCCCATCGCCAACGTAATTCGGGACGTCAAGGCCATCCCGTCACGGCGCTTCGCCATCAATGACGTCAGCCCCTTTGACGACGTCGACTATGCCAAGGAGTTGCTTCACGCCCTGATCCCATTGAAGAAGAAATGGGGGGCGCTCGCGACGACCCGGGTCGCGTCCGATCCCGAACTCCTCGATTTGCTGGTGCGGAGCGGCTGCCAATACCTGCTGTTGGGCTTTGAGTCGATCAGCCAGCGGTCGCTGAACCGGATCTACAAGGGCTTCAACTCAGAGGAAGACTATGGCGAGGTCATGCGCCGTCTGCACAAGGCGCGGATTGTGGTCCAGGGCTGCTTCGTGTTCGGCTTCGACGAGGACGACAAGGACATCTTCGCGGCCACGGTGGAGGAAGTCCAAAGGCTCAAGATCGATATCCCCCGCTACTCCCTCTATACGCCGTATCCGGGCACGATCCTCTTTCAGCGACTCCAGCAAGAGCGGCGCATCTTGACGTACGACTGGGGCTCCTACGACACCATGCACGTCGTGATCCAGCCCAAGCGGATGACCCCCGTCGAGCTTTACGAGGGTTTTCGCTGGGCCTACCGCGAGACGTTCGGGTGGAAAAACATTCTGCATCGCTCCCTAGGCAGTGGCACGCGATTGCCGATCATTCTCCTCGGCAACACGGTCTATCGCAAGTTCACGCACAAGATTGACATGCTCAAGGGCTTTGAGTTGCCGCTTTAGCGGCAAAAACCGCCGGCCAGCCGGGCCAGGCGTCCAATGCCCGGGGCTTGATGTTCCCCAGCCGCATGCCGCGGGCTAGGCACTGGCGTTGGTACCGTTGCCAGGCCGGTCCTTCATGTGGGTCAAGGACAACGACATCGGCCGGCGCCAACTGTCCCAGCCGCCGGGCGTAGGCGTAATACGGGTTTTCGCAGAGACCGGTTTCCAGGCCGCCGGCCAAATCTAGCGCCGCAGCCCTCACCCCGACCACGACCATGGGTACATGGTGCCCGACATGGTGCCCGCCCTCTCCCAGAAGGGGCGAGGGGAGTTGAAGAGCCCTCAACCCCTGCCCCGCTCCCAAAGGTAGAGGGGAGCTAGTCTCAACGAACAAGCGGTATCGCGGAGGTCGATCATCGACGGGCACGAGAAGCGTGAACGAAGACACAATGCCTTGCCCGTCCAGAAGCCGATCGAGCACGGCCCGCACATGGGACTCTGACAGCTTTTCGCCCACCAGGTCGCACCCGCTGTCTGATCTGCCTAGGAAACGCACGAGCGGACATTGGTTCTCGAAGCCCATGATCTCGACCTCATCGCGCAACTCGTAGCGGTACAGCCCGCCTGCCGTAGTGAGGACGACACGATACCGGCCGCCTTGCTCCAGTTCGTGCGCCAGACGCAAACGTTCCGGAGCGTCAATTTCTTGGAATTCGAAGAAGTGCGAGCGCACCGCCAACACCGGGGCCGCGCGGCCCGTCCGGGGAAACGACACACAGCCTTCGGTCGCCAGCAATCCTTTGGGTTGGATCTCCACTTCAGGAAAGACTTCCCGAATCTGCCCCAAATAGCGGGCCGAGCCGGCATCGGCCCAACAACTGATCAGGGCAAGCTGAGGCCAGATACGGCGCAACTTTTCGGCCAACGAGCCCCGCGCACGGAAAATACGCCTCAGCTCGGCGGCACGAGACTTCTTGCCGGATTGCTCCAAGTCAAAGCATAACCGGTCGTGCCACGCCTCCAGCGGGCCAAGCAGTGTCGGCAAGAACGTCGGGCTCCAGACCGACACCAGCGTCAGGTCGGCCGCAGCGAGCAGATGCCAAAGCGTGCGGTAGAGGAACTGGTCGATGTCCCTGAGTCGGGCAACGTCCGCAGGGACCGCCAGAACCCCCTTGAGCAGCCAGCGCCCGGCCGCGCCGAGGTAGTCCGCGTCATGATCGAAACCGATCGAAATCCCCGCGGAGGTCCGGCGAGATAATCCCAAGGCCGGCGAAATCGACCAGTACGCCCGGCCATGGCGCAACGCGGGCCGGTGACGGAAGAGATCGGCTACCCAGGCGGCCACGGCCCGCTGGAATTGCTTGCGCAGCGCGGCCGTGCAGGGGATCAACTTTTCGCCGCCCGTCGTGCCGCTGGTGGGCTCAAACAACTCAACCCGGTCACGGGTCAGCACGCCGCGCTGTCCTTCGGCGATGCGGCCGATGGCCTCGACATAATCCTCGTAGCGCGACAGGGGCACGTGCTCTTGGTAAGCACGTGGCCCATCCATCGTGTGAAAACGATGCCCCCGGCCGAATTCCGTTTCGCGGTTCTGCCGGAGGATCGAGGCCAGGACTTCCGTTTGGGTCTTGGCAACGTGTTGTGTGGCCTTCGCGAACTGCCGCGCTTCGCGGGAGCAGGCCAGCATCCATGCCGTATTGAGCAGTCCGAGAAGGCTCACGTCGATCCTCCCGCCGACCATGGGTACATGGTGCCCGCAGGCTCTCGACCGATCACCCGATAAGCCGCGGGAGTAAAGTTGGAGCGGCTGAGCGGGGCCAGGCAACAAAGCTCTTCGCCACGGCCGTACCCTGGGTTGCGCTGGACGAAGTAGCGTACGTTTGGATCGCGCAGCCGCTGCGTGGTCGGATCGGCAACACCAGGTCGAAGACGGTCCTTTTGCGATCCAGCCCGGATGACTCCCGTGGCCGGATCGTAGGCTTGAGGGTATCTGTGAGCGCCAAATCCATGGATCAAGCGGCAAGCCCAGTCGGGTGTTGAAGCATCATAGCGCGGGAAGAACTCGTGGAAGAACAACGGCAAAAAACGATAGGTCTTGTAGCCTTTGGAGATCAGGAACCAGTAGAGTTCCTCGGGCACATTGCGGTCGATCAACGATAGCGCCAGCCGGCCCCAGATGCGGGCCAGGGCAATATCACCCCAGTGCTCTCGGGCGACGATGGTATCGCCGGAAAAGAGCGCCCTGACGGAAACGCCGCCCACAGCCACCCGCATGAGCATCTGCGTGGAAAATCCGCACAGCTCCCCCGTTCTCAGGTCCCAGAGCACGATCGCCCATTGTTTCTCTGCCAGGTCTGCCAGAAAACCTGCCCGGGTGACGTTCTCGTAGTAACGCTCCAGAAGCCGAAACATCGTCTCCCGCTGCGCCGGTGTGACTGCGGACACGGGGAGCAACATGCCTTTGAGTTGTGTGTCCATGCTTCAGAGACTTCCTAGCTCCAGGTACAGCGGCCGCCCATCGAGTGACCGGCGGAGATCCTCACCGTCTTCCCAACAGGCGAGATAGACCTGGGTCGTATAACGGCCGGCCTGGTATTCTTGCAGCGCCGGGAACAACGGATCGGACTCGTGCATGCCGAGGAGCAGATGGTCCCAGGTTCGACCGCTTCGCTCGTGGGTGAGGACATCCAGCAGCGCACGAAGTACTTCCGGATTATCATCGCAAGCCAGGGGCAGTGCCGCCACTAGGCATTGCAGCGGACTGCCTGGCCTGGGAAGATGCGGCCGGCCGCGGAAGCCAGCCCAGCAATTGTACATCGGCCGGAGCCAGCACAGAGGTTTTGCGTAGGCGTGGACGACGATCTGACGAAACGCGCGCTGGTCCCAAGCGGCCAGCGTGCCCACCAGGCGGTTGCCGCAAAAGGCCAGCAACAGGTCCTCTGACCGCAACCCTCGCAGGAGGCCATCTCCGCTGAAGAAGTCCTCGGCCCCATAGCAGGGGAAGAACTGCCGCCTCGGACCAACCTTATTCAGGAAGTCGAGAATTGCGGGGACGTCGCTCCTCTGAGCCGGGCGGATTTCGATGCCTGCCCTGCCGTTTCGACGCTTTCCTCTCCGCGAAAGCCCGATGACTACGGTGTAATAGCATCCGGCAAGGTAGTAGGCCGGCAGGCCGGCCCGGCCGGCAGTCAGGACCCGCTTCGCCGTCTGGTTGTCTTGGGCGATGGTGGTCAGATACAACCGCGTCCGCCGGTCTTCGTGGAGCTTGCGCAGCAGGGCATAGCCCAGACCGACGAGTCTGCCGCGGCGATGTTCCGGCAGCACGCGGAGATTGCTGAGGTAACCCATGGGCCTGGGCCGACCGTTGACGTAGCGATCCGAGACGGATCGGGCGCCGAAAGCGACGATGCGGCCGGCAGTTTCATCACGGGCGACGACCACCTGACGAAACCGGCCGTCCACGACCGCAGCCCCGAAGTAACTCGGGTCTCGGTGAAAGCCGACAGAAACCATTCCCGGCATCGGGGTCGCGGCCAATATCGCCCGCAGGTCGTCGTCGTCGCCCGCCTGGGCGAGATCGAACCGATATCTGGCCATCACGTGCGTGCCGCAGCCTTTCGCCGACCATGGGTACATGGTGCCCGAGACGGCAGAAGACGCATGAACCAGCCAACCACCAAGCCCAGAATCCCTGCAACGTTTGCGGGGGAGATCGACGTCCACCTGACAGCCTCCCTAACGAAAGGTTTGGAGAAATACCGTGCTTTAATGGGCATCTCCTTGGAAAAAAACGAGCACTCTTGTCACAACCGATCCCGCTAGTATTGTAGAATAGCGCAGCGTGTGGTGAAAGCATTCCCCGTGATACCCCTCGCCGGTTGTACCCAGGCCGGCACAGTGCTGCTCATCTTTAGCACCTTGTGTTTTACCAAGATTGGATCGGGACCCGAAAAAATAAATTCCGAAGCCAACAACTCCAAAATTGTTGTAATGGCGGCGCTGCCTGTTTATAATAGTCGCCGAGCGGTTCCCGCCAGACATCCCACCGCCCGACAATCCCCTGCCTCGAAAACTCAACATCCCACCCCCACCGAAGAGTATTTGGCCATGGCAACCCACGCGGTCCACAAGATGTTACAGGACGGGATCCGCTAAACGAGAACATGAAAACTATTAAATCGTCCATTTTGATTTCGTTCCTCGCCGCCGGCATGTTTCTTGGCGCTGCCGGCAATGCGGCTGCCATCGAACCGGCAGGAACTTCCGTCAATGCCAGTGGGCGGAATGTCCTCATCATCGGCCACAGCCTGACCCATTGCCTGCGGGCCCTCGAACCGTTTGCGCCGATGGTGGGACACTCCGGACACAGCCAGATGTTGTATACCTATCTCGGCGCCGGCATCGCCTACCATTATCAAACGGAAACCAATCAATGGACCCCTGTCTCCTGGCGCAAGCTCTACTTCGGCCCGGACAAGAAATGGGATGCGCTGATCATGAGCGCGCGGGATGCCAATTGGAAGGACCCTAAATTGATCAGCAGCGACGAGGAATATGCGCCGAAGTTTGCCGCCGAAGCCTTCAAGAGCAATCCACGCTGCCAGATTTTCATCTATGGAAACTGGCCGGAGGTCGCGTTCCTGGACAGCCCGCCTTTCGGCAACACCGAGGCGAACATCGAGAGGGTCGGCGCCGCGGTGGACAAGGCGTTTCCCCATGCGCCGAAGACGCGCCTCATGCCTTGCAGCCGGCTGATGCGGGAGTTGGGGCGTATGGCCGATCGCGGCGAATTGCCCGGAGTCGCCAGCCGCTTCGAACTTTTCGACGACAGCGTTCACCCCAATCGGTTCAGCGGCTATGCCGTCAACGTACTGGTCATGGCCATGCTCTATAACGAATCGCCGCTGGCCTATCCGCCCGATATCCACCCCACCGATTCGCAGGGCAGACCGGTCCGCAATGATGTGCATAGGAACTTCCAAGTCCCCGAAGAAACCGCCACCGTGCTCAAACGCGTGGTGTGGGACATCCTCCAGGCTTATCCGCCGGCGGGCATGCCGCCCAGCCTGGTCATCGCCAACCGTAACCTGGAGCCTGTCATAGCCGGCCAGCCCTACAAGCTCGCCTTGAAGGCGCTCCATGCCGCCGGCCCGTGTGTCTGGACAATCGTCAAGGGGACGTTGCCGGCGGGGTTATCCCTTTCGCGGGACGGCTTGCTTGCGGGGAAATCGGAAGCCGTCGGCAACTTTCCCTTCACCGTCCAATTGGCCGATGGCAAGAGCAGCTTCGAAGCGCCCGCTGGTCTTGAGCGTTAGCCAGGGCGATCTGCCGTCGATACCCGATCAACCGCTGAAAAGCGTCTCCCTGGATGAGTACGTGATGCAACCGCTGAAAGTTACGGGCGGCGTTGGACATGTTACGTGGAGTTTTGGCGGGGGCAAATTGCCTTACGGGATCATGCTTTCGCCGGCCGGCATACTCGTCGGCAACCCCGGTGAAGAGGGAGACTTCACGTTCAAGGTCAAGGCCCGCGACAGTCATCCGGCCGGCCCGCGCACTGCGGAGAAACAGCTCACGTGGAAGATCGGCCCTGCCCGGCCCGATGCGTTAAAGGTGAAGTATGTCCTCAAAAAGGACGAGCGGGCAGCGATCGGCGGCGATCTCTCGAAGGTCCAGGAGAACAAAAGCATCAAGATCGATGGCAAATTGGACGAGCCATTCTGGAGTCTCGACCAGCCCATCCGGAAGAAGGTGATGGGAAGGCCGGAGAAAAAGGCATCCTTCGCAGCCGTCTGGACGGCGAACTGCCATCCGTACGGTCCCCGGCCCGGATGGTACGAGTTGGGTGAATTCAAAGGCGCCAAGTGTTATTTGGAAGGGTGCGACTTGCTTCTGGCCGTCAAAGTTCTCGACGGTTCTAAGGGGAAGACTCCCAAGGACGGAATTCACATCTTCATTGACGGCAACCACAATCGGTCCGTCATCTATTCCGGCGACGATACGCACTTTTTCGTCCCCCGCGATCATAAGGGCGGCTGGGCCCAATCGCTGCGTGGCAAGGTCAATTGGTTCAGCGATGCGCGCGTGCAGGAGATCGAAGGCGGCTACACCGTGGAAATCCGTTTGGGCGGAAACAACTACTTTGGCGGCGAGGGTAACTGGCTGCCCTTTGCCGCCAAGGGCGTCTACGGTTTCGACGTGGCCGTGGATGAGGGCGACGACAAGGAGGTTTCCCAGCAGGTCTGGCGCGGCGATGCCAACGACGCCGAAGACACCAGCCATTTCGGCACGATCGTTTTGACCGGCCAGCCAGCCCTTCCGCAACGGGGAGGATTGTGACGAACCTTCACCCGCTGCGATTGACCGTGGTGGTCATAAACGTCGTTCCCGACCCATGCCGGAACTGGTTGTGAAGGCCGCTGCCGACAAACTCACGTTCATCGCGCCGCGGGCCGAAGGCGCCTACCGCGTATTCGTTTTCGTGCGGGACGGACAGGGCAACGCGGCGACAGCAAACATCCCCTTTTTTGTAAAGCCTTCTGTAGTTCCGTCAACGGGTGCTCCCGAGTAATCTGCGACACGCTCATCGTGTGTATCGGGCAACGATGCTGGCGGGCGACGCCAACGATCCGCCGAGGCTGGTGCTGAAGAAGAACGCGCCCGGCCGACCGATCTCGATCCGCCGCCCAAGAAATCGTTTGCAATTGCCGAGGCCGGTGATTATCGTGGGAAGCTGCTGATCGAAGCCTGTAAGAAAAGCAGTAGGGAAGTTCAATGCATGCGAACCGTTGGATTTTGACGTTTGGCCTTCTAGCCGGATGTGCTGTTGCCGGATGTGCTCTGGCCGGTGCATCCGAGGCCCCGCTTTCGCTCGCCGGAGATTTCCGCGCGGACCCCTTCGTAGCGAAGTGGACCCTGGAGCCGCCGTCCGCTTTGGGCACGGCGGCCACGTGGACCGCAGGGGAAATCCGGACCCGTGGCCCGCGCTGGCAAAGCCCGAAGTTCGCGGTCGAGCCCTCGCGGTACTACCGCCTGAACGTGCGAACGAAGGGCCGGCCGCGAAGCATGTGGGCCGCCGTGTTCTTCGACGCCGACGGCCGGCCATTGACCTCCGACCACTACTCCGCCCTCGACCCCTCGGAATCGTGGACCGCCCAGGAATTCTTCTTTCGCGCTCGCCACGACGCCAAGGCGTGCCAACTCTGGTTTCATCCCCTGGAGCCGTCCAAAGAAGACCTGTGCTTGTCGAGCGTCAGCGTTGCGCCGGCGACCCGGCAGGAGGCGGCCCGCTGGGCGGATCGTACCTACGCCGAACTCCCGCCCTTGGAATTCACCCCGCCCGCTGAACGCGGCGGCCGCCTGCCGCGAACGCTGGAAGCCCTCCGCACAGGGCGGCCGCTGCGATTGGTCATGCTCGGCGACTCGATCGTCAACGACACCAGCAATTCCGCCTGGGACGTCCTGCTCGAGCGGGCTTGTCCCAAGACACGCATCGAGATTGTCGCCTCGGTCCGTGGCGGGACGGGGTGCCAGTACTATCGCCAGGAGAACCGGGTGCAAGAGTACGTCCTCCGCCACAAGCCCGACCTGTTGGTGATCGGCGGCATCTCCAATGGGTTCAACGTCGAGGCGATCCGCTCCGTGATCCACCAGGTGCGGCGGCAGAATTCTTCCGTGGAGATCCTTGTCTTGAGCGATCCGGTGGGCGTACATGGCGATCCGCGCATCTGGCCGCTGATGATCGTTGAGCCCGGCAAAGCGGGCGATGAAGCGCGGAAACGCCTGGTGGCCTTCGGCGCCTACCGTGCGGGCCTGCGGGAGATGGCGGCAGAAGAAGCGGTAGAGTATTTTGATATGGCAACGATCTGGGACACCTACATTGCCCACTGCGGCAAGCCTTACGATTACTTTCTCCGCAACCCGGTACACGCCAACGCGCGTGGCCGGCAGATTTTGGCCCGCATGCTCGTCGGCTTCTTCACAACGGCATCGTCTGCGGACTAAGCCCGCGACAAAGAACGAGGCGACCCATGAAACTCACGTTGAACTTCAGCATCTTGCTCGCCGCCGTCGGTTTGCTGACGGACCAATGCCGGGCGGCGCCCAGCCCGCAGGACATGCCCTACGGCGTTGCCACGGTGGCCTGTTTCAAGAAGCCGCCAACCATGGACGGCCGCCTGGAACCGGGCGAGTGGGACCGTGCCGTGCAGATCACTGGGTTTCAGGCCATTTTCGGCTCGACCACGCTCGACGCGCGTGCCGGTGCGACCTATTTCGGCTTTTCACGCGATCGGCTGTACATCGCGGTCGTCAGCGAGTACCCGCCCGACGGCAAGGACCACAGCTCCGGGACAACCCGCGACAAAAACTATATCTTCGACGAGTGCCTGGAGATCTGGCTCGATCCCAACCGCGACCATCGGGCCGAGGGCAAGGGCGACCTGCGCTTCTACCAAATGATCTGCAATGCCCAGGGCGGCATCTACAACGTCAGCTTTGATCCGAAGAAGGGCCCCGACACGGGCTGGAACGGCCATTGGGAATACAAAAGCACGGTCGACCATGCCAAGCACCTTTGGACCGCGGAAATCAGTCTTCCCTTGGCCGACCTTGGCTGGAAGGCCGGGCAGGCAGTCGGCAAGACCCTCGGCGTGCTGATCGCCAGAAACTACAAGGCGCCCTGGGTCCAAGGCACCTGGTTCCCGGTCCGCGGGGCCTTCATCGACTGGTACCGCTACGCGGCCGTCAAGTTGACCGAAGACGCCCCGACCGTGCAGATCACGTCGCTGGGCGAAAAGGTGCACACCGGCGAACTCCAACTGCGGGCCAGAATCGCCAATCCGGGCGCGGCTCGCAAAGCCAAGGTGTCGCTCCGCATCACCTCGTCCGACATGCCCGAGCTGAAGGACGACAAGCTTATGGACCTTCCGGCCGGCGGCGCCACGGCGTATGCCTACGACGTGCCGAAAGGGCGTCTGCACGAGTCGGCCCAACATGATCTGGTGCTCGATGTCGTCTCGCCGGACGAAGGAACAACGTACCTGCACTATGCACTGAAGTGGTCGGGTGCGCCGCAGAGGAAGTGGGAATACGCGATCGGGCCCGACCGCGAAGCGGCTGTGCACTTTGCCTATTACCCCTCCTACCGCATAGTTCGGGTGCAGGTCGATCCCCGTGAACTCGGGAAGGACTTGTCGCCGGCCAGCCGCAAGGCCCGGGTGCTGATCGCCGGCCCTGACAGCAAGAAGGTCATCGAGCAAACGATCGCCTGGGAGCAACCACCGGGCCTGAAGGAGTTCGAACGTCGGCGAACTCCCCGATGGCCAGTACCGCCTCACCGTGGCGCTGGATGGCTGCAAGGAGCCTTTCCTGCGGACCTTCAAGCGGATGCGGTTCCCGTGGGAGGGCAACCGGCTGGGTATCACCGACGAGGTGCTGCCGCCGCTAAGGCCGATCAAAGTGGAGGGCGCGAAGATCGCGGTGGTCTCGCGCGAGTACTCCGTCGATGGTCTGGGGCTATGGCAATCGGTGCGGGCTGAAGGCAATGTCTCGGCCGGCGGCATGAAGGAACTGCTGGCCGCGCCCATCGCTCTGGTGGCCGACGGCGCACGGCTCAACGGCCAGGGGCGTTTCACCAAAACGGCTGCGAATACGGCTGTCTACGAGGGGCGAGCCCAGCACCCGGCCGTGACCGTGCGCTCGCGCTGCACCACGGAGTGCGATGGCTGTACCAAGGTGGAACTGACGCTCGAACCGGCCGGCGCCAACCATGCACTGAGTAGCCTGCACCTGGACATTCCGCTCAAGGATGCCTTGGTTCCGCTTTGGCACGTGAGCACGTCAGGCCTCCGCATCAATCCGGCAGGCGCAACGCCGTCCGGGCAAGGCCTCGTCTGGGACAGCACGAAGTTCCCGGACGGCGAATGGTTCGGCAATTTCAAGTGCTATTTGTGGCTGGGCGGCGAGGAACGCGGGCTCTGCTGGTTTGCCGACAATGACCGGGGCTGGGAACTGGATGTCGACGCCGAACACCCGGAGAAGTCGGCCGCCTGCCAGCAACTCATTCGCAAAGACGGGGTGCTGACGCTGCGGATCAACCTGATCCAGAAACCGGTAGTCATCACTTCACCGCGGACCATTACCTTCGGTCTGATGGCCAGTCCGGCCAAGCCGATGCCGGCAGATTGGCGGCGGCGGGACATATCGGAACCATCGAAGTTCAACATGGGCTACGCGAACATCGCCACGTTCTGCGGCAAGATGCCGTGGGGAAACGATTTTTGTATTGCCGACTGGGCCTACGCCAAGCGCACCGGCAAACCCGGGCCGACGGCGGAGCAACTTGCGGCCTGGAAACAGCGGAACCTCCCGGGCGACATGCAGCCAAAATTCCGCCAGGACATGATCGACCTGGCCCTCGGCCCGTTCCTGGGCACGTTCGGCCCGGATCAGAAGTACTACAAGATCTACTTCGAGGAATTCCACACCACCTCGCAAATCCATCCCGAGTCGCACGTCTTCCAAAGCGAGTGGTCGGGCGACTGGCACCGGCCGCTGATCGAACGCGAGACCGAGCCTTGGCACCACGAGGCGGGGATCAACACCGCCGGCATCGTCGCCAGTTATCGCGACTTTGCCTGCTGGTACGCGGCACAATGGGTGAAGCGCGGGATCGGATGCTATTTCGACAATGCCTTCCCGATCCGCTCCTACGATCCGTTGACCACCGCGGCCTACCGCCTGCCCAACGGCCAAATCCAGCCTTCGGCCGGAATGTGGGCACGCCGCGAGTACCTGAAACGGATCTGGGTTATCCATCGGCAACTTGCCCCGCCCGACGCCCTGCCGGCCATGATGATCCACATGACCAACACGCACATCCTGCCCTACATGGTATGGAACGACGAGAACCTGGACCTGGAATGGAAATTCGGCCCCGAGCCCCAGCAATCCAAGTTCGCGCACGATTTTCTCCGCGCCGAAACGCTCGGCCGGCAGAGCGGCAACGTGCCGTGGGCCTTGGACCGGATCATGGATTACAAAACGGCTGAAGAGAAACGCATTGCTCACCGCACGCGGTTCGGCGTCATGATGGTGCATGAGATCCGCTGGTGGGGGATGGGTGAGGATGTGGAAGCGGGAATGCTCAAGGCGCTCAAGGATTTTGGCTATGCCCAGGACGACTGCCAGGTTTTCAACTACTGGGACGACGGGTTCCCGGTCAAAACCAGCGATCCGGAGGCCAAGACGCTGCTCTTGAAACGCGGCAGGGAGTTGCTGCTCCTGGTCTGTACCTGGAACCCGAAACCCGCCGAGGTCCGATTCGGCCTCGATCTTAAGGCCCTGGGTGTCAGTCCGGCTACGGCATTCAACGTGGAATCGCCAAACGAGAAACTCGCCTGGAATCGCCAGGGGGGCGAACTGCAGTTGGCGCTCGAAGCGTATGGTGTGCGAATCCTGCGGCTGAAGTGAGCTGGCCAACTCCTCCGCCAGCCTTATCCGGGCGCCGGGGATCGAAGCTCGGCACTTTTTCGTGGGCAACCGCGTTGTCTTCACCAACAATCTGGAACAGCAGCGACGTCCGCTCTTGGACGAGGCCGGCCGGTCTCCCCGGTGCCTAGTTGACATTTCCCCTATTCTTAGGATACTCAAGGGATCTGTTCGTTCGAGTAGCGGACGGCCCGGTGCATGGGCGTCCGCCCAGAACCTCTCATCACGGCATATCCTCGGCATGGCGTACGATGACCCGACGAGCGAATGGCAGGGCTCTGCGGCGCCCGGCTCCACGTCTTCCAGCCTGTTGCGGCGGCTGAAGGCTGGCGAGTCGGACGCTTGGGGGCGGCTCGTGGAGCTTTACGGGCCTACGGTCTACCGTTGGTGCCGGCAATGCGGGGTAGCGGCCGAGGATGCGGCCGATGTCTGCCAGGAAGTCTTCAGTAGCGTTGCCTCCCACGTCGCACAGTTTCGCCGCGAGAACCCCGGCGACAGCTTCCGTGGTTGGCTTTGGACCATTACCCGCAATAAGGCCCAGGATCATTTCCGCCACCGGGCCGGGGAGCCTGCCGCTCGCGGGGGCAGTGAACACCGCGATTTCCTCGCCCGGCTGCCTGCCGAAAGTTCGGAAGTCTCCGGCTCCCGCGAGCCGCCTGCCGACCGGGCCCTCGTGCGTCGGGCCTTGGAGGCCGTCCGGGAGGAGGTTGAGCCGGCCAGTTGGCAGGCATTTTGGCGGATGACGATGGAAGGCCACTCGTCCGCCGAGGTTGCCCGGGACCTGGGGCTGTCGCCCAGCGCGGTCCGACAAGCTAAGTACCGGCTGCTGCGGCGGTTACGACAAGAGCTGGACGGCTGAGCGAAGAAATTTTGCTTTGCGCGTTACGCCCCGGCGTTGTTAAGGGTAGAGAAATGCTGCTGGCCCCCAACATTGGCCCAGACTATTCACAATTCCCCAAGCAACCGAGTAATCCCATGAACCAGATCGCCTGTCCTGACGAGGAACAACTGCGGGACTATGTCCTAGGCAAGCTGGCCGAGGATGTTGCGGAACAGACCGAGCGGCACCTCCAGGTCTGCCAGGCCTGCGAAGCCACCGCCGAGAGCCTGGAGACGCAAGTCGACAGCCTGATTGAACAGATTCGGCAGCCCTCCTCGGACGATCCCTACCTTGCGGAGCCGCAGTGCCAGGTGGCGCTCGCCAAAGCAAAACTACTGGTTGGAAAGGTTCTCTTCGGAGACCGGCAGCCGAAGGATCTCGCTCCCGGCCAACCAGCCAGCCTTGGCCGCCTGGGCGAATATGAACTCCTGGCCAAGCTGGGCGAAGGAGGAATGGGGGTGGTCTACAAGGCCCGCCAGACCCGCCTCAAAAAAATCGTGGCCCTGAAAGTGCTGCCCAAAGAACGCACGGCCGACCCGCGCACGGTGACGCGCTTCGAGCGCGAGATGGAGGCCATCGGCCAACTGGCCCATCCCAATATCGTCCAGGCCTACGACGCCCGCGATATTGAGGCCACGACCGTCTTGGTCATGGAGTATGTCGATGGCAAGGACCTGGGCGAGCTGCTCAAGTGCGTGCAATCGCTACGGATTTCCGACGCCTGCGAAGTGGTCCGCCAGGCGGCCCTGGGGCTGCAATATGCCCACGAGCATGGCCTGGTGCATCGGGACATCAAGCCCTCGAACCTGATGCTGACAACTCTCCCCTCGCCCGTACTCGGGAGAGGGGCAGGGGGTGAGGGCGGTATGGGCATTGTCAAAATCCTCGACCTTGGGCTGGCCCTGCTCGGCACCGATCAGTGCGAGGGCGGCGAGCTGACGGGGACCGGCGCAGCGATGGGCACGGCCGACTACATGGCCCCGGAACAGGTTTCCGACGCCCATGCGGTCGACATCCGCGCCGACATCTACGGCCTGGGCTGCACGCTCTACAAGCTGCTGACCGGCCAGGCGCCCTTCAGCGGGCCGCAGTACAAGACCAATGTCGAGAAGCTGGTGGGCCACTTGAAGGAGACCCCGCCGCCGGTGCGACAGCTTCGCAGCGACGTGCCGCCCGAGTTGGCCAAGGTGATCGAGCGGATGATGGCCAAATCGCCGCACGATCGTTTTGCTGCTCCGGCAGAGGTGGCCGCCGCGATCGCGCCGTTTGCCGCCGGGTGCGATCTGGCGCGGCTTTCCGCAGAGGCTGCCGCCGCGGAGGGCGGCGTGGCGCGGGAGCAGCCATCGGTCGTCACCGAGGCGCATGTTTCCTCCGGCGTCGCCGGCACACATGCGGGCGCATCTCTCCCCTCGCCCGTACTCGGGAGAGGGCGGGCACCATGTACCCATGGTCGGGGTGAGGGCGGTCCGCATCGTCACTGGCTTGGCGCGAAGGGAATCATTGCCCTCACCCTTGCCGCAATCGTCCTCTTTGGCGTGCTCATAACGGTCGCCACTCGCCATGGCACGCTGGAAATCGTGACCGACGACCCGAACGTGCAAGTGGCCGTGAAACAAAACGGTGAGGACGTCGAAGTGGTCGACGCCACGTCCGGCTGGAAGATCCGTCTCAAATCCGGCCAATACGAATTGGCGCTGCAAGGCAGCACGGACCAGCTTCAACTCGACCAGGACTCTGTCGTCGTTAAGCGTGGCGATACGGTGAAGGTCAAGGTAACGCTGAAACAATCGAACTCCCCTCGCCCCGGGCACCATGTACCCATGGTCGCGGGAGAGGGGCCGGGGGTGAGGGTGTTAGACCAGCCACCACTTCCCACCATCGGCAGTCTTATCGGTGCCGATGGCAAATGGAAACTCCCGCCCGGCGCGCCCCAGCCCGCGATCGCGCCGTTCCACGCCCAGAAAGCCAAGGAACATCAAGAGGCTTGGGCCAAGCACCTCGGCGTGCCGGTAGAACAGACCAACTCCATCGGCATGAAGCTGGTGTTCATCCCGCCGGGCGAGTTCGAGATGGGCTCGTCCCAGGAACTGATCGAAGAGGAGTTGAAGTCAGCCGGTGAAGACAAGTGGTACAGGGAACATCTTGCGGACGAGGAGCCGAGGCACCGGGTGCGGATCACCCGGCCGTTTTACTTGGGGATGTACTTGGTGACGCAGGAGGAATACCAGCGGGTGATGGGCGCCAACCCCAGCGCGTTCTCGGCAACGGGCAACAGCAAGGACAAGGTAGCCGGACAGGACACGAAGCAATTTCCCGTGGAAATGGTTCCGTGGCAGGACGCCGATGAGTTTTGCTCGCGGCTGTCGGAGACGGCCGCGGAGAAGTCGGCGGGGCGGCGCTATCGGCTGCCCTCGGAGGCGCAGTGGGAGTATGCCTGCCGTGCGGGGAGTACGGGCCGATTTTCTTTCGGCCCGGCGTCCACGGTTCGCACTGGAGCGGAGGAGAAAAAGGCAGCAGAGAGCTTGTTACCCGAGTACGCCTGGTTCCGCGACAACTCCGGCGCGGCCGCACGCGGTGGGCGGAAGGCGAGCCAGCCCGTGGGGATTGTACGACATGTATGGGAATGTGTGGGAGTGGTGTCAGGACTGGTTCGACAAGGATTATTATGCGAAGTCGGTGACCGACGATCCGGTTGGACCTCCGGGTGGCTCGGACCCCGTGTTCCGCGGCGGCTGCTGGGGCGACGGCGCCGGAGGCTGCCGGTCCGCCTTCCGCAGCCACTTCGGGAGTGGATTCCGGGGCAACCACACGGGCCTGCGTGTCTCCCAAGTTTTGGCGGACACGGCGGCAGAGCCGGCGAAAATGAGCCGTACCGCCGATACCGAACAACCTGCAAATGGCTCGGCCGCCGACAAGCCACTGCCACCTGCTGAACGCCCTGACGCTCCATCCCTCGTCCGTCTTCCTGGCGTAGGCAGTCTTATCGGTTCCGATGGCAAATGGAAGCTGCCCCCCGGTGCTCCCCAGCCCGCCGTCGCGCCGTTCAACGTCGAGAAAGCCAAAGAACACCAACAGGGCTGGGCCAAGCACCTTGGCGTGCCGGTCGAGATCACCAACTCGATCGGCATGAAGCTGGTGTTGATTCCGGCGGGAGAGTTCGGGATGGGTAGCAGCGAATCAGCACACGAAGTGCGGATCACGCGGCCGTTTTACCTAGGCACGTACCACGTTACGCGGGGCCAGTTCCGCCAGTTTGTCGCAGCGACCGACTACAAGACCGACGCTGAGAAAGGGGAAAAGCCGGGTGCTTGGGGTTTGAACTCCGAAACGCGCAACGGCGAGTTCAGCCTGAGATATTCCTGGCGTAATGTGGGCTTTGAACAGACCGACGAGCACCCGGTGGTCTGCGTGAGTTGGAACGAAGCGGTGGCGTTTTGCGAGTGGCTCCGCCGCAAGGAGGGCAAGACTTACCGGTTGCCGAGCGAGGCGGAGTGGGAATACGCCTGCCGCGCGGGAACGACAACGCGCTGGTACTCGGGCGATGACGAGGCAGGATTGCATGATGTAGCGTGGTTCGAGAAGAACGCAGGAGGTATGACGCACTCGGTGGGCGAGAAGAAGCCGAACGCCTGGGGTCTTTATGATATGCATGGGAACGCCTGGCAATGGTGCGCGGATTGGAACGGCAGCGAATACCACGCGGTATCGCCTACAGATGACCCCAAAGGGCCTGATTCGGGCTCGGGCCGCGTGCATCGGGGCGGGGGCTGGAACTCCGGCGCCGGGTGGTGCCAGTCGGCGAGCCGGTGGGCCTACACGCCCGGGTACCGTTCCTTCCCCCTGGGCTTCCGTGTGGCCCTAGTTCCGGCGGACAAGTGAGGCGAAGCGAGCGGAGCCCGTAGCGCAGTCCCGCAACGCGCCGTTCGCCAACGGTCTCATCAACTCGACCCTTCGGATGCGTTGAAAAACCACCCTTTTTCTCACGGCGGCACATCAAATCGAGTGCCAGGTAGGGTACCCTCGGCCTTGATGCCGACGTATTATTAAGTCTACTGGTAGGCATTGGAGGCGTATATTGTTTACTGTATAAGTAATCGATAAGCACGGACGTGCTACCGGTTTGCTATTGTTGCCCAGTACCTGAGTCTGCGACGAACTGACCTTTAATGGTGGCATCCAGCTTCTTGCCAGGAAGACTATGGCCGTTGCCCTTGAACAATTCGTCAAGCAACTTTCCGATTCCGGCGTCGTCGCGCCGGGCAAGCTGGAAAACTTTCTTCCGCCCAAGGCCCATCCCAAAGACGCCCAGGAACTCGCTCGGCAGCTCGTCCAGTGCAGGCACCTGACAAAGTTCCAGGCCCAGGAAATCTACCAGGGCCGGGCGAAGTCCCTGATCCTCGGCAACTACACGATCTTGGACAAGATCGGGGCGGGCGGCATGGGGCAGGTCTTCAAGGCCGAGCATCGCCGCATGAAGCGCATCGTGGCGATCAAGATGCTGCCCAAGGCAATCTGACAAGGATGCGGCCGCGGTCGCACGTTTCCAGCGAGAGGTCGAAGCCGCGGCCAAATTCACGCCATCCCAATATCGTTGCTGCGGACGATGCAGACGAGGCGGGCGGCGTCCACTTCCTGGTCATGGAATACGTCGAGGGGAGCGACCTCTCGGCCCTGGTCAAGAAGCACGGCCCGCTTTCCGTCGCCAAGGCCGTCAACTACGTCCTGCAAGCGGCCCGCGGCCTGGAGTTCGCCCACAAGAAAGGCGTCGATCCACCGCGACATCAAGCCGGGGAACCTGCTGCTCGACACGGAGGGCACGGTCAAGATTCTGGACATGGGCCTGGCCCGCATCGATGCCGACGGCGACGCCAACACCCAGGCCGAGCTGACCGGCACCGGGGCGGTCATGGGGACGGTCGATTACATGGCCCCGGAGCAGGCCCTCGAGCACCAAGCACGCCGATGCCAGGGCCGACATCTATAGCTTGGGCTGCACGCTCTACTACTTGCTCACGGCAAACCCGCCTACGAGGGCGATACGTTGATGGCAAAGCTCTTGGCCCACCGGGAAGCGCCGATTCCTTCCCTGGGAGCCGGCGTGCCCGAACAAGTTCAGGCCATTTTCGAGAAGATGGCTGCCAAGAACGGTCGCGGACCGCTACCAGACGATGAGCGAGGTCGTGGCAGCTCTCGAAGCGTCTAGTTCCGCCCGGCAAACATCGCTCAGCATCCAGCCATCGGTCGGTACGGGTTCCAGCAGCCGACGTGCTCACGTTTCTCAGAAAACGCGTCGCTGAACACGATTCACAAACCCAAGCCCGGCAAGAAGGCGGCTCGGGCCAAGGCCGGGAAGAACGACGAAGTTTATCTGTCGGCACGATTGGCTGCGGCATTCCTGGGCTTGGCGATCCTGGCCGGCATCATCTTCAAGATGCAGACCAAGGATGGCACGCTGGTCGTCGAGGTCAACCAGCCCGACGCCGTGGTGCAGGTGATAGACGACGAAGGGAAGGTCGAGATCAGCTCGACCCGGCGAAAAAGGGACCATCTCGATCTCCGTCGATCCCGGCAAGCACCGGCTCAAGGTGGAGAAGGATGGATTCCAGTTCTTCACCAAAGACTTCACGATGGAGTCGGGCGGCAAGCAGTCGATCAAGGCGGTTTTGGAGCCCTTGAAGGTTGCCGCCATGCCCGCCATCGCCCCATTCGACGCCGCCACGGCCCGCAAACACCAGGAAGCCTGGGCCAAGCATCTCGGCCTGCCGGTCGAGATCGCCAACTCGATTGGCATGAAGCTCGTGCTGATTCCGCCTGGCGAGTTCCGGATGGGTTCGTCGAAGGAACTGATCGAAGCGGACTTGAAGGCACACGCCAATGACCGGTGGTACAAGGATCATCTGCCGGACGAGGGGCCACAGCACCGGGTGCGGATCACCCGGCCGTTTTACTTGGGAATGTATGTGGTGACGCAGCAAGAGTACCAAAGGGTCATAGGCACGAACCCCAGTGAATTCTCGGCAACGGGCAAGGGGAAAGACAAAGTCGGCGGTCAGGACACGAAGCGGTTTCCGGTGGACAATGTGAGTTGGGATAACGCGGTGGAGTTTTGCCGAAAGCTATCGCAGATGCCGGAGGAGAAGGCGGCGGGGCGAGCGTATCGACTGCCTTCGGAGGCGCAATGGGAGTATGCGTGTCGTGCTGAGAGCGCAGGTCGGTACAGCTTCAGTTTGGGCGGCAATGCGATTCCGAGGGAGTCCGACGAGAACGAGCTTTCCGACTTCGGGTGGTTCAAGGGCAATTCTGGCGGAATACCACACGCGGTGGGCGGGAAACGGCCGAGCGCGTGGGGATTGTATGATATGCAGGGGAACGTGTGGGAGTGGTGCCAGGACTGGTACGACAAGGACTATTATGCGAATTCACCTGCGGATGATCCGAGCGGTCCTCCCTGGGGCTCGCACCGCATTCATCGTGGCGGTAGCTGGAACCACCCGGCAGGGCGGTGCCGGTGCGCCGCTTCGCAACCACAATGAACCTGGGACCTGTCACTACGACTTGGGCTTCCGCGTCTCCCAGGTTTTGGCGGACAAGACGGACGGACGAGAGACAGTTCCGAGTGCCGAATCCTCAGTACCCAGTACGCAGGTGCCTGCTCCAATCCCGATTCCCAAATCCTCAATCCCTCCTCTCGCCATTGCCCCTTTCGACGAGAAGAAAGCCAAGGAGCACCAGGAAGCCTGGGCCAAGCATCTCGGCCTTCCGGTCAAGATCAACAACTCCATCGGCATGAAGCTGGTGCTCATCCCGGCAGGGGAGTTCATGATGGGATCGGCCAAGGAATTGGTCGAGGAGGACTTGAAGGCGAATGGCAATGACCAGTGGTACAAGGATCATCTGCCGGGCGAGGGGCCACAGCACCGTGTGCGGATCACCAGGCCGTTCTACCTGGGCATGACGGAGGTAATGCAGGGAGAGTTCAAGCGCGTCATGGGTACGAACCCGAGCTGGTTCTGCGCTACGGGTAAATTGAAAGACGCCGTCGCGGGCCAGGATACGAAGCGGTTCCCCGTGGGGAACGTGTCGTGGGACGATGCGGTGGAGTTCTGCCGAGAACTGTCGGATCTGCCGGAAGAAGCAGCAGCGGGTCGCACGTATCGCCTGCCTTCGGAGGCGCAGTGGGAGTATGCGTGTCGTGCGGGGAGCAGGGGTCGGTACGGCTTCATTTCGGAGGGCAAAGCTATTCCCAAGGAGTCCTACGAGAATGAGCTTTCCGACTACGGTTGGTTTGGCGGCAACGCGGGCGGAATCACGCACGCGGTGGGGCTCAAGCGGGCAAGTGGATGGGGATTGTATGATATGCACGGGAACGTGTGGGAGTGGTGCCAGGACCGGTACGACCAAGAGTATTATGCGAAGTCGCCTGTGGACGATCCGGGGGGACCTCCTGGAGGCTCGTACCGCGTGCTCCGTGGCGGCAGCTTTTGCTGCCTGGCGGCGCTCTGCCGCTCCGCGTGTCGCTGCGACTGCGCTCCCGGGGACGGTCACGGCGACTTTGGCTTCCGTGTTTCCCTGGTTTTGCCGGACACGGCCTGAGCGGGCGAAGATGAGCCGCGCCAGCAATGCCGCACAACCTTCCGGTGGCTCGATCGCCAACAAGCCATCGCCCGCTGTCGCAAACCCTGATTCTCAATCCTCGGTCCGCCTTCCTGTTGTCGGTAGTCTTGTCGGTGCCGATGGCAAATGGAAGCTCCCGCCTGGCGCTCCTTCGCCCGCCGTCGCGCCCTTTGACGAGAAGAAATCGGCGATCTGAGCCGCCACACATCATCTCGACCAAGAACACAAGATAGGCAGAATATACGGCGTGGGCGATGCCGGGCGCAATGCCGCGAAGCCGCGAGAGGGTCGTGGCCGCTCGGGAATTGTCTCGTGCTACCAAGACGATCCGAGCCCCCATTCTTGCGAGCGCTATTGCGGCAACCTCACCAATGCCGGACGTGCCGCCCGTGATGACAACAGTCTTCCCCCTCATAGGCGTTCTCCTCGCCGCGCAGTGCTAGTGCTGACGTTCACTTGCTGGGTGAAGTGTCGGTGGCGGACCCGGAGAAGAAAAGGTCCGGCTCGTGCAGCCAACATACGGTGTTTCAAACTGTGAAGCTGATCCGGCGTTTCTCGTCTCGTCGGGCTTGACGTTCTCGCCGGCGCGGCGTTGGAGAGTTTAGCTCGCTTTGGCGCCTGAGAACCGAACAACCTTTCCCCATTTTTCGGTTTCTTCGACAATCAACCTGCCAAAATCCGCGGGCGAGCCGGCAAGCTCTGTTCC
>CAVRDP010000034.1:0-1062153 GCA_963719885.1 uncultured Planctomycetia bacterium
CGTGTCGGCGGCTTGCACCGTCGTACGGCTAGATACAGGCTGGAGGCGGTGGGATAAAGATTGCTCAACGTATTGACCGCGTCGCTGGTCGAGAAGGATTCGCCGCTGGCGCTGGAACTTTGGTTCGTGTTGGTCAACATGGAGCCGCTGACGCAATACTTGACGGTCGTCCACGGGGCCAGGACGATGTCGTCTTGATCCTGGCCCATCATGTTGGCCCCCTTCTTGGCCAACACGCCGATGACTCGAAAAGGAATGTTGTTCATGCGAATTTCCTTGCCGAGCGGTGATTCGTGGGGGAACAGCGCCTTCTTGACCGTGGCGCCGATCACGCACACCGTGTTGCAACTCCGCACGTCGAAGTCGGTGAACATCGCTCCCGCGGCCATGTCCTCCCAATCGCGAATGAGTAGATAGGCCGGCGTCGTACCGCTGATTTGGTTGGGCACGCTGTTGTAACTGCCGTGAATGATCTGCGATCGGGCGCGGCACATTCGGCGCCACGGCCGCCACGGCCGGGCACTGCCGCAGGATTTCATCGGCATCGGCAGGCGTGAGCGTCGTCATGCTGCCAGCGCCCATGTTCACGCCGCTGGTGGTAGTCGCCCCCGGCAAAATCATCAGCATGTTCGCGCCCATGCTGGCGATCTTCTGCTGCAAGATCGCCTTCGATCCCTGGCCGATCTCCGTCATGGCGATGACGGCCGCCACGGCAATGATGACGCCCAGGGCCGAGAGGGTCGATCGCATCTTGTTGCGCCGCAGCGCGACCAGCGCGGTCCGCCATGTGGCCGGCAAGGGTCGAATCGCAATCCACTGTCGTGTTTTTCCCCGTGTTTTGTCGAATTCACCCGAGACATTCTGCACCGGGGCGTTTTGCCTAGTCTCACACGAAGGTTCGGGATGATTGGCATGCGTCTCCTCTCCTTCCAGAAGATGGCTAGACTGAGGGCTGTGCTGGCCATCAGGCACCATGTACGCATGGTCGGCGGCACCTTGCTGCGCGGCCGGAACAGCCCTCACCCCCTGCCCCTCTCCCAACGAGAGAGGGGAGACACTATCGCCCTCGACCATTCCATCCACGATACGGATGGTCCGATGGGCGTAGGCAGCCACGTTGGAATCGTGTGTGACCAGGACGACGGTGATGCCCTCGGCGTTGAGCCGTTGGAACATCCGCAGGATTTCAACGCTCGTGTGCGAATCGAGGTTGCCCGTCGGCTCGTCGGCCAGGAGGAGCGTGGGCCGATTGACTAGCGAGCGGCCGATCGCCACCCGCTGCTGCTGGCCGCCCGACATTTGCGACGGCTCGTGGTGAGCCCGCTCGGCCAGCCCTACGCGATTCAACAGCTCGTGGGCCCATTGCCGGGCTTCGCTGCCGGAACACCGCTGGGCGGCATAGTCCAGCGGCATCAGTACGTTTTGCAGCGCCGAAGTTCGCGGCAGCAGATTGAAGCTCTGGAAAACGAAGCCAAGCTTCGCGGTGCGCACCAGTGCCCGCTCGTTCGGCGTAAGTTGGCTCATCTCCTGGCCGTCGAGCCAATATCGGCCTGAACTGGGGTGGTCCAGGCATCCGAGAATGTTCATCAGCGTGGTCTTACCGGAGCCGGAAGCGCCCATCAAGGCCACCATTTCTCCACGCTGGATGGTTAGCGAAATGCCGCACAGCACGGGCACGTCGACTTCGCCCAAGTGATAGGTCTTGCGCAGATTTTCCAGCCGAATAAGTTCCATCGTCGTGTCTCTTGCTGCTTAGCCCAGCGGAGGACCGCCCTTCGGCGGACCCTTTTTGGGAAACTTCGGCAGGAACGGCATGTTCGATTTGCCTTCGCCGCTGGCCTCTTCCTCGTCCGTCGCGTTTTCACCGCTCTGAATTCCGACAATCGCTTTCATTCCTTCCTGCACACGTTCGCCGTACACTTCGGTCGCGGTCCCGTCCGTGGGGCCAACCTCGACATCGAGCGGCTCGGGGGAGCCATCGTTGCCCACCACCCAAAGACAGTGCTGTTCGCCCGTCTTGCCGTCGATCGTCTGCGCGGTCGATGCCGATTTCGGTTTCCAGCGGAGTGCCTCGTTGGGGACCACCAGCACGTTGGCACGTTTAGGCTCCTCGAACGAAACGCTCGCCGTCATATACGGGAAGAGCTTTCCAGCGGGGTTATCGGTCTCGATGATGACCATGTAGTTGACGACGTTGGAAGTCATCTGTGCATTCATGCGGATTTGAATGACTTTGCCGTCAAAGGTGTCTTTCGGATGGGCATCGACGGTGAAACGGACGGGCATATTCGGATAAATCCGTCCGATGTTGGCCTCATTGACCAGGGCCCAGACCTGCATGCGCCGCAGGTCCTTGGCGATCAGGCAAATGCTGGGGGCGCTCAAGGCGGCGACCACCGTTTGGCCGATGTTGACGCGGCGGTCGATGATGGTGCCGCGCACGGGCGAGCGGATGACGGTATAGCCGAGATTGGTCTTGGCCACATCGAGGGCGGCTTTGTTCGCCTTGATGGTCGCCTTGCCCACCGCGACGCTGGCCACCGCCGTCTTGCAGTTCATCACGGCCGCGTCGTAATCGGACTCGGCAATGGCGTGCTTCTCGCGGAGACTGGCGGCCCGCTTCAAATCGTGTTCCGTCTGCTCGACCTTCGCCTCGAATTGCAGCAGGTTGGCCTGCGAATTCTCCAGCACGGCCTCGGCTTGGGCGACAGCGGCCTGATAGGGCACGGGGTCGATGGTCGCCAATACCATGTCCTTTTCGACCACGGAGTTGAAATCGATTTGCTTGCCGTGGATGTCCTTGCCGAAGCTGACGATGAGTCCGGCCACTTGGGCGCCGACGTTGATGAGGTCTTCCGCCTCCAGGGTCCCGGTGGCGCTGATCGTCGGGGCCACGTCGCCCCGCTGGATCGTCGTCACGCGATACACGGTCCCGGAATTGGTGGTGGTGTGCCGGGCATAATAGGCCGCGCCGCCTCCTGCCACGCCAAACAAAACCAGAATTGCGAATGCTCGTTTCATGGATGTGCCTCGGATTCGTAACAACGCCGGATCACCTCTTCCTTCAGTCCCATGCCGCGCAGGCAGAACCAAACGACCTGTTTCACAAGTTCCTCATGCGACACTCCGTAGTCGATCACCGCCTCACGCGGCAGCGTATGGAGCATGATCCCGGTAATCAATTGATGGACCATCCAACCTGCGAGATTCGCCTGAACGGGCCGATCGAGCATATCGCCTGCCCGGTTTGCCGCCTTGATACACTGTTCGACCTTCGTAACCCATCGGGACGGCCCGCCCTGGATGGCCAGTCGCGTAAACTCGCCCTCATCCATCAGGCTGCGAAGAATAAGGCGGAAAAATAGAAGCCCCTCGTCGTCACGCGGCTCTGCCAGAATGTGTGATACTAGATCACTGACCAAAAACACGAGGGTTGCCGTGGATGGCTCCAGCGACTGCAAGCGCTCGGCGAGAATCGCGCCCTCTTCCTTGAAGCAGGACATCTGGATGGCGGAATAGAGGGCTTCCTTGTTGGGAAAATGCTTGAATAAAAGCGCCTCCGAGACCCCCGCCGCCTCCGCCAGCGAGCGTGTGGTCGTTCTCTCGAATCCCTTTTCGACAAAAATCATTCGCGCCGCACTGATGATTGCCGTGCGACGATCCGCGCTCGGCATTCTTGAGGATGTCTTCATGGAGCCTTCCTTTCCCGGTCTATGGTAAGTGTACACTCACTTACATCAGCCGTCAACCCTTGCTGTCTTGAGGCTAGGCCTAGGCCGGCAATTCATCGCCACCCCGACTTTCCCTGCAAACCTGGTCCGAGAATACCATTTCCGTATCAAATCGCTGAAAAGCCGCAGAGAGTGAGGTTTCCAACAACGAATGCATAGCTACCTATGGGGGGCCGATCCGGCAAGAGCCGCCCCAAAGCCCAACGAGCGTAAACTCAGAAGCACCATCGCCTAGTGGGCGATGGCAAGCCAACATGCGGCCCGTTTTCGTCGCCGACACCGAGCCTCGCGGGATTCTTCTTCCCGCTAACCCGGATTATTCATAAGTTTTCGGACATCGGACGTGGCCTCCCAACTGGTGGGGTTTCGGAGTGAGGCTGGCCATTTGTTGAGGCACTGAAGAGATAATGCCCCCTTTCCCCCAACCGCGTTGGAGCGGACGAGGCATGGAATCGATGGGATTGCTTCCGCCATCAACCGCTGTCCGCGGTGGGCTGCCGTCGTTCCAGAAGATGCTGGACGACTTTCCGGAACTGTTCCAGATAGGGCCAACTTGAGGAGAGTTCCACGATCACCCGGCGAGCGCTCTGACGCACACGAGCGGCGACCTTGATGAAGCGCGTCCGCCATGTACAGGGTTGACCTTCTCCCAAGGGATCGTGTTCACGGCGGCGGTTGTGCCATTGGTGGCGCTGGCGGCCGCCGAGAGCTTCGGTGGGCAACTCTTCGTGTGGCACCAAGGCCGGCGGCGGATCAGCGGCAACATGCCGGAAGTAGATCAACAGATTGAGAGCTGCCGCGTGCAGGTACAGCCGGAAGAGATTGGCAAAGTAGCGATGATCGCTGAGTCGATCTGCTTGCAAGCCGCGTTTGAGTTCTTTGTTGCGGTTCTCACTCTCGCCCCGATCGGCGTAGGCATCGTACGCGGCACCGGGCAGAACGAACGCTCCGGGACGGTTGGTGACCACGGCGCGTCGATTCGTGCCCTGCGCATGGGCTTCGCATTTTATGACCACCCAACGCTCGCTTGACCAGGACTGTGCCTGATACCAGAAGGCCATGAAAAGGCGTTGCGGTTGGCCCGTCTTTTCCCATTCCGCCACGGCGTTTTCCAGCAGAGAATCGCTGTCTTTCTTCAGCCGCGCATTCATGCCGATGCCCAAGGTATAGTCGATATTCAGCTTCTCGCAGGCTTCATACATCGTGGGCGTGCCGAAGCCGCTGTCGCCGCGGAGGTGAATCCGCACGTCGGGCCAGGCCTGCCGCAAACGCCCGACCACATAGGCCAGATCATCCTGGGCGCCCAGCGTGGCATGTGCGGTGCCATGCAGCAGGCAGACAGTCAACACCAAGTCGTTCTCGGCGCAGGTGATGACTCGCGGCAGGTACTGATGCTGTTCGTAATAACCGTGATAGAAACTCAAGTGTTGCTGGCCGTGGGTCGGGTCGTCAAAGGGATCAATGTCCAACGTGAGGAACCTCGGCGGCTCGGCGAAGGAGGCGATGAACTGGTCGAGAAACATGTCCTGAAGAGCAAAGAAGCTTCTTCGGCTCGATGGCGTTCTCGAAGCGGGAAAGGGTGGGCTGGCTGGCCAGATCGTCGCCATCGATCGAGCGCCCGCAGATCAACTTGAAGATCGGATCGCTACGCAACACGTCGTGGTCGTTCTGGTCGACGTAGTCGGCCAAGATGCCGAAGATCCGGGCCCGCGTCATCTCCTCAAAGGTGTGGCCTACGTAGTTTCTGTTGCGGAAGCGGCGCGAGCTAATTTCGCAAGGTGGCCTTGACGAAAAAAGACGCACCCTTATCCTCATGGTTTATTGTTTCACGAAAGACCAGAGGAGGATAAAGATGCGTCGGAAAAAGGAAGCCGTGCTCAGTTTTGAATCGAAGGATGACGGGTTGCCCAAGGTCGTACGTGATTATCGTGCCCGATATCGGGCCATTAGTCAAGTGCTGGACGCCAAATCCGACATCCTTTCGGCGGTGCATGCGGATCTGCAGAAGCTGTCCCAGGGTGGCAAGGAGGGCCGCGAAGGCGATTACACATCGGAGAACATCCTGCGGGCCCTCGTTGTGCAGCACCTCGAAGGACTGCCCTTCCGCGATGTGATCATCCGCATCGGCAGCGATCCGTTTCTACAGGACTTCCTGCGGATGCGGAAGAAGGCCGTGATGGACTTCACCTTCCTCGACAAGTGCTTTCTGGCCATCCGTCCCCAGACTTGGAAACGGGTCAACGAATTGCTGGGCCAGTACGGCGTTGCCCAGGGAGCGGTGAGCACGCAGGTCATTCGTACCGACACCACTGCCGTGGAATCGAATATCCATTATCCCACGGACTCGTCGCTTCTCTGGGACACCTGGCGGGTGGCATCGCGGCTGTTGAAACGGGCAAGAGAGATTGCCCCGGAGAGTTGCCCGCACCGCTTCCATGACCGTAAGATCAAGCGGCTGCACCTTTACATTACCCGCTACATGCCCAGCAAGTCGAAGTCTCGCCAGCGGAAGGTGAAGAGTTCCTTTGCCACGCTCATCGAGCGGACCGCTTGGATCGTGGCGATTGCCAGGGAATTCTGCACTTTTGTGACCACCCAGGGCACGACGGCTCTGGCCGGCGTAGCCTTGGAACTGAAGGCTTATCTGTCGTCGATGCAGACTATCGTGCATAACGCCCGGCGGGCGCAGGTGGCGGGAGAAACTGTGCCGGCCAGCGAGCGGGTGTTCAGTCTCTTCGAGCAACACACGGAGCTGATCAAGCGTGGCAAGCGACAGAAGCCGGTGGAATTTGGCCACAAGGTCTTGTTGTGCGAATCGAAAGAGAAGTTCATCACCGATTATGAGGTCTATGAGAAGCAACTGCCCGACTGCGAGTTGACCGAAGAGGTGATCCAGCGGCACAAGAAACTCTTTCGCGCACGGCCGGAGGTTGTGGCGGCGGACAAGGGCTTCTGTCCGGAAAAGGCGAAGTTCGAGGAATTGGCCAAGCAAGTGGCGACGCTGGCGATCCCCACGCGGATGCAGGACTTCGTCGACAAGATGCTTGCCCACTGGTATGCCTTTCGGGCGGGGATCGAGGGGACGATCTCCGGCTTAAAACGGGCGTTTCGTTTGGTTCGATGTTACTTTCGAGGATTTAGGAGTTTTGCTGCAGCCGTGGGCCTGGGCGTGTTCTGCCACAACTTGATCGTGCTGGCGGATCACGCCGCCGGCTGAGCACGCCGCTGTGAACAATTCGACAGTGGAGAATGGCACGGCAAGGGAACCCATGCGCTAATCGGCCCGACGAGTCGAAACCCAATTCACGCAGAACCCATGGTGTCCCTATTTTGACAACAATAGCTCCGGCCGGCAGCAAATACTCGGCTGCCGTAACTAACCAAAAGAAAAAAACGCCCCTTCAGCAACAGAAACTACGTAGCTCGTGTGCCGAGAATCGGTCAAGGCTTCAGCGAACTGCCGGGTCAGTCCCAACTGCTCATCGAGTTGGCGAATGGGCAGCAAACCGGCGTCACTGGAGACCTGGTCGGTCGAAGGTTCAATCACGACCGGCGTCGAGCCGAGGAAATGGAGTGACATCTGCCAATCAGGCTGTATAATCATCTTCGCCCCTTTCTGGAGTGGACAAGTTGCTTTTCATACAACAACTTAGATGCTCCAGAGGGGGCAAGAATTCCCTAGATTCTTGAATAATCCGGGCTAATCAAGCCGGTGCTCAGGATGGCCGGCCACCCAACGATCCGGCAGCAGAGCCTCCAAGGCAGCCGAGTCGCCAGGGTCGATTGCTGCAATCCGACGCAGCACGCCGGTCAAGCGCGGCCAAGAATCAACGCAGTTCCGCCGCGCGCTTTGAACCAACGTGTAGAGCGTCGCCGCTGTCTTCCCGCCATTCTCGCTTCTCCACATGGGCATTCCGGCCGACGGCCCAGCCGTCGGCTAAAGAGAATATTGCCCCGGCACGAAGTATCCTCGCCGCAATGTTCCGGTCGTCCATGCAGCGATCGCGTCGGGCGAAAGGCGACGGCCGCCCGCTTGGCCGCCTGCCAGAAGTTGCAAGGCACCGCCTGCGATGCGGCACCCCAGACTGTATCCGACGAGGCTGACCGGCGTGCCGGGCGTCACGCTCGGCAGTGTTCGCGCAAGATAGTAACTCTCGGTATCGCTGTACGTGATTTTGAGCTGCACGTCGGCCCGGATTCCTCGCACAACTCTTTCGGCCGGCCACGACCAAATAACCAAGCGGAAGGAACGGCCGGCGGCGATTTGCCGCATCCGCGAGTAGAACGACCAGCCTTGCCGCACGGCAACATCGGCACCGGTGGCATTGCCGTGAATGAAAACCGTGGTCGGGATCGACGGATCACCGCTTGCACGGAAGGCATCGGCATCGGAAAGGAGCCAGCCTGCCGAACCATCCCTCACATCGAGTCGCTGATACGTAATCTTTTCCAGTCCGTTTTCGAGGTTCCCGTACCGCGGGGCAGATCGCGTGCTGATCAACCACACCTGTTGTGATTCGCCGCTGACACGCGAGTCGGCGGCACGCGCGACGCCTTGGATCGCCACGATCAAGACGAGGAACGCCATGGGGCACAGGCGGCTTGTACGCCGGAATTCAAAATTAGGGCTCCCACGATGGAGCTTGTAAAGACCTTGGGAGGGCAAGTGTATCATGGCGGTTTAGTGAGTCCCATGAGGTTCGCTCTTCGCCGCCATTTCGCGGTCCGCGGGCCGGAAGTGGTAGGCCGGATTGCGAACGTCGAAGTCGGTGGCGGTAAGGCCAGCATTCCGTTTGACGTCGAGGTACGTGTACTCCTCCATTAACGGAAGCCTGCCGCCGGGGGCGCTTGGCCAATCGTAGCGCTCGTAGCGAACGGGGAGATTCAGTTCATCGTCGACGAAAATTCGGGCGATGTGGAAGAAGAAGTTGTCGCGCGGCTGCGGATGAACAACCTCGATGCAACGACATGGCCGGTCGTTGATCTTGACATGGTCAATCCACTTCGTTATGCACTCGCCGAATTTCATCTCGCGATCGGCGGTTTCGATGAGCCGTTCCGTTAGCTTGAGGATTCCAATCTGCGTTACTGGATACTGCTGCCCTTGCATTGCCAGTGGGTCGGTCGGGTTGATCGCCAGGGTGCCCAACAGCCCGCGAAGACCAACGCTGTGCGCCCACATTTTGCCGTTGTTGACCCCGTCGACGTATAGGACTTCCTGCCCCTTCATGGACTGAGGGCCTAGAGACTTCACGTAAATGCTCAGCGGCTTCTGCCGGACCTTGATGGAGAGGAACTCCGTTGGCCCCATTTTTCCGTTGGTCCGCTCCCGCTTGATCAATGTGGCAGTGTAGTTGTCGATCTGCTCGATTTGCTGCAACGCCTCTTTGGCCCAGCGCAGAGCAGGCATGAGGGGATGCTTGTTGGGGTCGTCCGTCCACGCCGGAGCGACGCCCGGATCGTCCGCGCCCGGCCCCTTGGCCGTGCGGTGCAGGCCGGAAGCGGGCTGCTCACCGGGCGATTGAGCCTGGGCAATTGAAACCAGCAGGCAGGCGACCAGCGCCGCGACAGAACTACGATTCTCTCTTGACGTGCTCATAGCAATTCTCCAACTTGTTCCGGGCCAAATCCTAACCTGCATTGGCTCCTTGCCGAGTTTCAGGTGAGCCCGACACAACCGAGCCTTCGATGCGCTCCCGGCTGTGTCGGCCCCTCCTTTGCCTCACCCCCTTTCCGACAACCTAGTGATAGCTGCTGATAGCAACCATATGAGACGGCTTCTCAGGATGACGGCCGTGCATCGAAGCACGATCCCAGAGCGTCGGCTATCAGTTGCGCAGTGCGATGCGGCCCGATCCGTTCGACGTTGACCATCAAGTCGTACAGGTGCGGATCGGCAATGTCGCGATGGAAGTATTGTCGGACAAACTCTTGCCGGCCGGCGTCCGTCTTTTCCACGTAGTCGCGGGCCTTGTCGTAATTCAGGCGCCGGCGTTCCACGATCTGCTGCACCCGATATCCGGGCGAGGCGACCAGCCGAACGATCAAACCGCGCCGGTGCGGCAATAGGAAGTGCGCACCGCGCCCGACGTAGATGACTTTTCCGGCCTGCGCGGCCATGAGAATCACCCGACTGAGGTGAAACATGTATTCCGTTTGCGCAGCGAAGTCCGGACGAATCCCGTTGTCGAAGATCTCGCTGAACCAGTTGCGTTGTCGTTTCGTCGACGAGGTTCAGTACGGCAGGAGAGGTGCGGTACAGTTCTGCCAGGCATTCGAGGAGTTCGCGATCGAGGACCGCCCAGCCGGTCATTTCGCCGACCAGCCGTGCAATTTGGCCGCCGCCAGTCCCGGATTCGCGCGAGATGGCCAAGTAGGGACCGACGTTCGCGGGTTTTCCGCCGTTAGCCGTCGGAGCAGCTTGGCCCTGGCCTCGACGCGCAAGCCGCCATTGCCGTATCTCGCATGAACGCCAGGCCTGTTGCCTGCCGTGATGGATCTGGCCTTGATGGGCAAGCAGCCATTGCTGTATCACACGTTCCGCAACGTCGATCAACTCTGGACTTATCCGACTGCGCGACTGCCACGCCACGGCAGCGACGGGTCTCGTTCCATTGCACGTTTGTGTCACCATGTTCGTACCTCCAAATAGACTTCCATTTTTCAAGCACGCGAAATCGAACCATTTGGCAGGAGCCCAAAGCTTCAAGGACGGGCAACATCCGCATAGGCGCGTACGGGCGTTACCGCCCCGAGGCTCGTTTCGATGTAGATCGTTGTTTCCACCCGGCCGGGCCCCTGGGGAGCAACGAAGGTCACGGGAACCAGGTGCAAAGACTTCTCCGCGGCCCCATCCGGCACAGTGATTTCAAAGCCCGATCCGTCACAGGTGGCCTTTTTAACGTGGAACGGTTCCTTGCCCCGGACCACGATCTGCTTGATCGCCTTCTGGCCTGGCTCCACGACGCCCAGAAACAGCAGCGCGGGGCTTGCGGACACTCGGTCGCGAACGATCCCGTTTACGGACACCTGGATTTCAGGCGACTGCGGATCGTTGGTTTCAAGGGTGACGTTTTCGGCCATGTAGCCGGCTGGGGCGTGACGGTCAAGGCGGACGACAATTTGGTACGTTACTTGTGCCAAGTTCCGCGCCAACTCCGTTGCCGTCGCGGACAGATGCGGATTGACACTGTGGACCTCGCTGATCCGCCAATCCTGACGGCCCGTGTGGCTGATCGTGAGGGTCCTTTCGCCCCCCTTGTCCTGGTCTATAGATCCAAAATCCACGCTGCCGGGCTGGAGTAGCACGTCGCTGCGAATGAAGCCCCGCACTTGCAATTGGACCTCCGCCAAGAAGGGCTTGTCGAAGATCACCGTCAACGTCGCACCCTTGGGTCCGAGGAAGGCGGCGGTATTGTACTTGGCGAGGATGGCCCCTTTCTGGTGCGTCTTCAAGGTGTCTGTCTTGATCTCCGGCGTCGTGCAGCTACAACTTGCCCGGACCGAAGCGATATGCACGTCTTCGACGTAGAGATTCTCTAGAACGAACTCGAATTCCGTTCGCTGCGCGGGCAACCGTGCCAAAGTCGTGGCTGGTCGTCGCGAACATCTTGGTGGCCCATTCCTGGCCGAAAGTTGGGACGGATAATAGAACCACTACAACTGCCGTTTGTCCGGCTTTACAAAACATGACTACTGACTCCTTAATAAAATGTCCTCGACCGCCGGGTCGCTGCGACTCGTGATCGGCAGGAGTTCCCCGCGCCGAACTGCGTACCCGTTGGGGGCTTCGATCCCCAACTTGACCTGCCGCTTGCGAATCTCCAGCACCTTGACGGTGATGTTTGATCCGATGTGAATTTCCGTCTCGGCATCTGCGCGATAACACCAACATAATAATCCTCCTTGCTAGTTTTCTTCCGGCATAGCTTGCCGGCTCTCCGTGGCAGCTTAACAGCCTTGGCTGACATTGGTGCCTCCCTCTCCAACAGGCCAAAGACTGAGCGAAACGCCGTATCCTATTCGCGAAGCTGATACAGCAATATTGATGCCAAAGTTCGGCGCGAGAACTTTGGACGCCCGAACCTTGGGTGCAGGAGGCAGAGGGAGGCGGGGACTTATCGACCTGGAGCGGCATCCGCGGAGAAATCGCCGAACCGGGCCGCGAACCGCGCGGGTCGGGCTTTGCGTGAGCCGAGGAGAAGAAGTCTTCGAGGGCGCGGGCTGCGTGGTAGCTTTACCAGCGATCGAAATCAGGCAGTGCTCGCCGGCCTGCGACTGCGCCGGGCCGTGGGGACACTATAAGAAGCGGAGTGATCGTTCACCGGGTCCCTTACAACAAACCAACCATGTTCGAGATACCAACGGGCCGTCTGTTTCAACCTCTCTTCTAAGGAGGCGGTCACGGCAAACCCCAAATCGCGTGCTGCTGCATCGCCGGAACAGGTCCACGAACCTGCCCGGGCCTCGCGGGCTTTGTCGAGATTGAAGTACCAGGCCTGGCCGCGAAGTTGCGAAAGGGCCGTGGCGATCAGGCCGAGGGCCCATACGATAATGGGCCCCATCCGAACCACGCAGGTCCGGCATCGGCCTAAGGCTGCCCCCATCATGCGTCCCATCTCGGCATAGGTCAAATCCCTTTCGGCCGGGGCAAAGTAACAACCTTGCGCCGCGGCATCCGCATTGGCCGGTTCGCAGAGGATACGTTTCCCTCGTTCTACGGCAAGAATCATCGCCCGTTGCAAGTCGTCAGCGTGGATCAGAGAAATCCGATGCGTCCGCCAACTGGGAACGACATGAACCCCGCAACGGGCGATCGGCCGAAAAATCTCGTACGTGGCCGGATCGAACTCCCCAAACACGACCGGCGGACGAAGGATCGTGATCGGCACGTCCTTGGCCCATTGCCGGGCTGCCTGCTCGCCGGCCAGCTTGCTCCGGCCGTAGTGTGAAACCGGCGCAGGTGGATCACTTTCCAACCTCGGCCGTTGCGGACTCGAGGGCCCCATCGCCGCTAACGACGAAACCACCAGGAGGGTAGGGGGTGTGGTCTGAGCGGCACACGCCCGCGCAACATTGGCAACGCCTTGACAATTGACTTGATAAAGCTGCTGAACATGGACCGCCTTGACCAGGCCCGCCAAGTGATAGACTGCATCGTAACCGGGCATGACCTGGCGCAGTGACTCGGCGTCGGTCACATCGCCATCAGCCCGGCGAACCGGCAACCCGGCCAGGCGGTCGAGTTTCGACGACTTGCGGACCAGGCAGCTTACGTCATGCCCCTGGTCCAACAACGCCCGGGTAAGGTGAAACCCGATAAAGCCCGTTGCACCGGTAATCAGTATTCTCGCCATGGAGAATCTCTTGCGGTTCAGACAATCAATCCTACTGCTTTTCAGCAGTAGGGAAATAACGGTTGTAAGTGGTTACAAACCGGAGACCAAACCTCCGTTCAAAGGCGTTTCGCGCCCAAACCAACCATGCAAGTATAGCTCCCGTTTGCTTCACTTTCCGGAGACTTGTCGACTGGCAGAAGTCGCTGCGGTTGCAAGACCCAATCGTACAATCGATAGGTCTTGGTGATCTTCGCGCCGCCCTTTGCCAGCGCACCGCGAGAGAAGGAATTCGATTCGAGGACCCAGGAAAACTCTGCCTCTTCAATCCCCCACTCAAGGGCTTTGGGAACCAGGCCGTTCATCAACAGCAATCCCAGGCCATGCATCTGAAATTCAGGAAGCACGTTCGTGGAGATTATGCGAATTCTCTTGATGTCTTGCTTCTTGTGGAGCAGATGAATGAAGCCGAAGGGAAATAGCCGGCCGTTAATATCGCGGATGCGAGGATTAAAATCGGGCAGGCCAAACGTGGCGCCGACTACACGGCCATCGACCTCCACGGCGACAGCCAACTCCGGTACGATCAGGTGTTGGAGCCCGTTGGCCAGATGCTCCATCTCCGGCTCGGACATGGGCACGAAGCCCCATGTGTTCGTCAACGAACGGTTGTAGAGCGACAGGAACATCTTCACATCTTCGCGGAAGCGGGACTTGTCCAGCGGCCGGATACGAGCGTTGTACCGCTCGATGATCTTGTCGCAGATTGGCCTGAGTCTCTCCGCAACTTTCGGCAGCATCGAGATGTGACCCCAGAAGGCGTAGAGGTCTTGCGCCTTGCGGAAACCATAGTTTTCAAGCAGCCGCTCGTAATAGGGCGGGTTGTAGGTCATCATAAAGGTTGGCGGCGAGTCGAACCCGTCGACCAGCAGGCCCACCATGTAGTTGAGCGAGGGATTGGCGGGGCCGCGGAACTGGTGAATACCTTGCGCAGCCAACCATCCGCGGCAGGCATCGAAGAGTGCGCCGGCCGCTTCCTGATCATCGCGGCACTCGAAGAAGCCGAAGAAGCCGCGAGGATCGTTGTACCGTTCGACGTGCCCGACATTGAGGATAGCGGCGATGCGACCGTATACGTCGCGGCCACGGTATGCCAAGAACGTTTGCGATCGATTATGTTCGTAGAATGGATGGCGGGCATAGCCGACCATTTCCTTCTCGTCGCCGCGAAGCGGGGGAATCCAGTTCGGGTCGTCACGGTAAAGCGTCCAAGGAAACTCCAAGAACGCCTTCCGATCGCGGCGCGTGACAACCGGCTTCACAACAAGTTCTGGCATTTCGTCCCCCCATTCCATTCAATGATCCAAGTCGGGATTGTACGTCTCAGAAGGGGGCTGCCGGCCGAGGCGAAGTCACCGAGATGGCGGTAACGCTTGACAATAACCCCTCTGGGAATGGGGCACGAATCACGGTGAACTTCAACTCATCCTCGGCAGCGGTCAGCCCCCGCCGGGCCTCCTTTACCATCTCGACCGGTTCCGAAGGCAATACCCTCATGGTTAGGAGCACAAATTGACAATTGATCGTTTTCAAACCGCCCTGCTGCAATCTTTGTGCCAGTTCAGGAATACACTTCTAAAGCTTGCCGATGACGCCGGTCCGCGCGTATCACCGATAATATTCCTCGTCGGCAGTTTCTCAAAATGAAAGACTGTCTCTCAGAATGATTGATAAGTTCGGCCGGCAACAGGGCAACACCTGCTCCGGAAACGGCAGCACGCCCTGATGGCGGTTGAGCCGCTTTCAATCGCGTTCGCACGAGACCCGCCGGTTGCGACGGTTTCACCTTCTTGTCCAATGGCGCGTTAGTACCGAATCTGTCTCAAATAGCACATGGTAGATATTTCACCAGACCCGGTAAATCGGCTATCGCTCCAACGGCTGTGTTACTGGGCACGCCAAATTCCACTGCTCGGACGTCAGCCCGTAGTTTCGCATCAAAGCGTGCAAATTGGTCCGCTGAATGCCGATTTTCTCGGCGGCGCGGCTGACATTGCCCTGACAACGTTGCAAGGCTTCCGAGACAAACCGCCGTTCAAGCTGTTCGACAGCCGCGTCGCACACCCGCTGTTTGAGCCGCTTGAATTCCTTCCAGCTTCGAGGCGGCTGGCTCACGATCGGTCGTGGTACAGTCTTGCGAAGTTCCTCGGGAAGATGCTCTGGCTCAATACGATCCTGATCGCAAAGAATAGCCAGCCGCTCGACGATGTTTCGTAGTTCGCGGACATTACCCGGCCAGGCGTAGCTGTTCATAAGGCATATCGCAAAGCGCCTTCGCGAACCAACTCACCCAGTTCGCGGTTAGTGGCCGAAATCAGACGGATGTCCACGTCGCGCTCAGCAGTGTCGCCGACCTTCTTCACCCGTTTCGTCTCCAGCACGCGGAGGAGCTTACCCTGGGTTTCCATGCTCAGGTTGGCCACTTCGTCGAGGAACAACGTGCCCGAATGGGCCGCTTCGAACAGGCCTTGCTTCGTGGCGATCGCGCCACTAAACGAGCCCTTGATGTGGCCGAACAGTTCGCTTTCCAGCAGCGTGGGGGCTAAGGCACTACAATCGCAGGCCACCAACGGGCAGTCCTTACGATGGCTAAGCCGATGGATAGCCCGCACGAACATCTCTTTGCCGGTGCCGCTTTCCCCGGTCAGTAATACTGTGCCATCGGTCGGTGCAACGCGGCGAGCGAGGGCAAAAACTTGCTCCATGGGCCGACTTTCGCCAATAATCCCTTCGAATCCCTGGCGAATTTCGCGTTCCTGCCGCGGGGCCACGTTCTCGCGCACCAGCACCGAATGTTCCCAAGCCTTGACGACGTCCATAGTCAAATCGCACAACGGTAGTATTTCATTGAGGACACTGTTGTGCAGGTGCAGCAACCTCAAGTCGGTTGTTAATCTCTCCAACGCCCTCCAGTCTCCGGACGAGCGTTTGAGCGACCTGCTTCAGGTGGAAAGTCGAAACTTGCCCTCGCAGCATAAGAACGCCTTCGTGAAACTCGCACGAAACCTTGCGTAATTGGGGGTAGCCCGACGTTTGCAGTCGCGACTGTGCCTCCGCCTCGATCGCCGCCTTTTCCCCGGAAGGTCTTCTTTCCCACTCCCGTATTGGTGATCGATTTCCTGCCCGATTCTCAAGCATCCGAGGACTCCTCGACAAAATGGCGACTTTTTCTAGCGTACCACGGTCCCAATTTCGGTGGCGAACTGGGCAGCAAGTGGTGTGCCAAAATGCTGGCGTGAGGTCGTCAGCAGCTACTTTGGACGGAAAGAATGGAGGGAGGTGATAGCAGGACGGGCGGTAATCAGAATCAGGCCGCCTTCCGGCTGGGAATCGCGCGGGAAACCCTGCGCCGCAGACTCCGCAAGTTGGGGCTACAAGTCGGTCGCTGGCCGGAACCCGAAGAAAACGACGAAGCGTAGGACCAACTCTACACGCGCCGCGGCCGTATTCGCGCGAACGGCTGGGGCCTGCATCGCTCGATTCTTGCGCAATTGCCTCAAAAGTTGCCAGACAACAACGCAAAGCATGGTAAGTTTTCCACTCTGGACTGCCTTGCCGCTCTGAAGTATGTCGATCACGTTTCCTTTTTCCTCTCGATCAGCACGGCAGAGATCGCGTTCGGTTAGTCTTCCGTTCGCGCCGCAGTTTGGCGCAGTTCTTGCACTAGCCCGCAGACGACGAAGACCGTTGCCACACACGGTGCCTTCATTAGGGGAGTCTTGTGAAAGTTATACGGGACCACCATCCTAACGAGGGGGCGTCCCGAAGAGGCCAGGCCGGGCCATGACTGTCCACCACCACCGGAGGTGAACGGTCCATGCGCGAAAGGATGCCGCACGAATGAATTGGCATTCCTTGGGATTAAAGCTGCGAAGCCTGCAATGGAAGCCATTTTACTTATCGCCGACAACAATGTTCGCCGCCGTGGAGAACTGCGGCGGTTCTTTTGGGACGGTGGCTTCCTGGTGGCCGAGGCCGCAGACGGCTTGAAATGTCTGGCCGAACTTCTGACGCTGGAGCCACATGTGCTCGTGCTCGCCCTGGAGATTCCCCCTGGCGGCGGTGCGGAGGTGATCTTGCTATTGATTGACGGCCTGGCGATCGGCAGGAAACCGTTGATTCTCGTCATCGGAACCGCGAGCCTGGAGGCGCTTTCCGCGCAAACTGGCGTGGCGCCGTGCAGTTGTTTCCCGACGCCTTTTCGGGAAGAGGACTTGTTGGAGCGCATTGGCACGGAATTCGCCGCCGGGCTGCCACGCGATGAAGAAGGCAGGCCGCGGCCGTCGGAACAGGAAGAAAGACCAACCTTAGTTTGAGGAGGAAATGCAATGTTTGCTTTGAAAGTACCGAGAGAAACTTCAACCCCGCCTGCAAAAGCCCGCCGCTATGGCATCCGGCTGAGGATCTCGCCGGCCGATCGCGAGGACGCCTGGGAACTATGCCGGGTCACAGCCCATTATGGCGGCGTTGAGGTCGAGGACTGCTTCTTCGCCTTCCCAAATGAAGAACGGTGGCTCTCTGCGTTGGAAGCTCTCCGTTTCCGGTTTGGCCCCGAGTATTTCGAACCGGTTCAATCAAGCCGATCCGACCCCGATTCAGGGGAGGCCGCCACGTCCGGTTATCGTCATCTTGAGCTGCTCGTCGGCAGATCGGTTTCCGTCGTCCGCCTTCGGAATCCCAAATACTTTCCTGACGACGAAATCGCGGGGTTGACGCGCGAATGGAACTCCGTAGCCGACTGTCCGGAGTGCCGCACGCTCGTCGTGGATTGTTCGAGCGTCCAGATCCTGAATAGTGCCATGTTGAGTAGCCTTATCGTGCTCCAGCGGCGACTGAAGCAAAAGGGCGGCACGCTAGTCCTTTGCGGCTTGCGCTCCGAAGTCCGTCGAACCTTGCGTTGGACGAAGCTCGACCGGTTCTTTGAGATTAAGGAGGACGCGCACGAGGAAGCGGCCGTATTGGCTTGAACGCCCGTTGCCGGTAGGCATGGACTAATCCGTGCCGCCCGCAGGTTCATGGTTGAAACTGTCGAGGAACTCATAAGCGTCGTCTCACAGTTCTGTGGCGCTGCGGAGGCCGACGACGATAGAACTGCCTTGGTTGTGAAGTGTCTTGAGCGGTAAGGGATGCTCCGTCCGCATTCGGGCGTCGGTAGCTCAACGCCTGGCCGCACTCCACTATGAGCGGTGCGGTCTGTGGCCGAAGCTTCGGCGGTTTCTCTTCGGCAAGCACTTCGTGCCATAGTCTCCCGCGGCATGTGCCACGGATGATCTCCGCGGTGACGAAAACGATAGGCCGCCTCTCAAAATGACCGATGAGCACGCTGGGGCTTTGCGCCGTCGTCCGGCAAGGTGCGATTGCGGTTTCTACTTGGTCAAATTGTATCTCAAGGACGATCAACACGGCGTTGCAGGACCAGTATCCGTCTTCCAGAATGGGGTGAAAGGTAATAGCTTTGCACCTTGTTCCCTAGCAGGATGTACATTCGGAATCGTATGGTGTAAGCTGGTCGATTGGGAGCGGAAATAATACGTCGTGTGCGCTAATCGCCGCCTAACGCGACTCTTTTTCCCTCGCTCGCCATCCACCCCCCGGAATTAGGATTCGGAGATTAGGAACGGGGAGAAGATAACTCATGACCACCACCCCGCGAAACAAGAGAATCGTCATAGGGATCATGGTCGCCTTGGCGGCCTTGATCTTCGCCCTCGATGCCTGCGTGCCCCAGGGCTGGACGCCGGCGCCGCTCTACGTCGCCGTGGTCGGGGCCAGTATGTGGCTGGCGGGACTGCGGTCGATATGGATCGCCGCCCTCGCTTGCATGCTGCTCACCGTCCTGGCCTTCTTCGTCGCCCCGCCCGGCTGGGCCAACGCCGATCTGTTCAATCGTGTTTGCTCGATCCTAGCCATTTGGGGGATAGCGATCTTCTGCGTTCTATACAAGCGGACGGAGCAGCGGTCCCTCGAGTTGGCTGCCATAGTAAAGTCTTTCTCGGAAGACCGAGCCTCGCGCCTGGCCGCGATTGTCGAGTCCTCCGAGGACGCCATTCTGAGCAAGACGTTGGAAGGCATTATCGTCAGTTGGAACAAGGGTGCATGTGGAATCTATGGCTACACGGCCAAGGAAGCCGTCGGCAAGCCCGTGTCTATTCTGGTGCCTCCCGATCGCCCTGATGAGACGCCCGAACTTCTCAGACGAGTCGTTCGGGGCGAGAGCTTGGAGCATTACGAAACCGTGCGCAGGCGGAAGGATGGGAAGCTCATCGCCGTCTCACTCACCCTTTCCCCAGTCCGAGATGCTTCCAGCCGACTCGTGGCGCTTCGGCGATAGCCCGCGATATTACCGAGCGCAAGCAGGCAGAAGAATCGCTGCACCGCCTCAACCGCGAAGTGCGAGCCATCAGCAACTGCAACCAGGTCCTCCTGCGCGCCACCGACGAGCAGAGCTTGCTGGAAGAAATCTGCCGGATCGTCTGCGCGGAGGCCGGTTACCGCGCGGCGTGGGTGGGCTATGCCGAACACGACGAGGCCCAAAGCGTGCGCCCGGTCGCGTGGACCGGGACCGAGGAGGGATATCTCGCCAACCTCGGCATCACTTGGGCCGACACGGAGCTGGGCGCGGCCCCACCGGAACGGCCATCCGGAGTGCGAAAACTTGCAGCTTTCAGGATTTCGCAACGGATACTCGATCGGCGCCCTGGCGGGAGAGCGCTTTGCCGCGCGATTTTCGTTCCGGCATCGGCCTGCCGCTCAAGGATGAACACGCCAACGCCTTCGGCAGTCTTACCATTTTTTCCGCCCAGCCCAACACTTTTACGCCGGAAGAGATTCGGCTGCTTGAGGAACTGGCGGGCGACCTGGCGTTCGGCATCGTCACCTTGCGTTCCCGCGCAGCGCGCAAACAGGCAGAGCAGGAAGTCGCCCTGCTGGGTTTCGCCCTGGATAGAGTACGCGAAGCAGCCTACCTGGTCGACGAACATGGGCGTTTTCGCTACGCGAACGAAGAACCCTGTCGTATTCTGGCGTACACGCGCGAGGAGCTGCTCGCGATGGACGTGTGGGACATTGATGCCGACTTTTCCGAGGACCGTTGGTCCGACCATTGGCGCGACGTGAAGGCGCAGCGGTCACTGAGTTTCGAAAGCCGCCACCGAAGGCGAGATGGCCGCATTTTCCCGGTCGAGATCAGCGCGAATTATTTCGAATATGGAGGCCGGGCTTACAACTTGGCTCTCGTGCGGGACATCACCGAGCGCAAGCGTGCCGAGGAGACGCTGGAAAAGGAAAGGAAACGAATGGAAGTCATCCTTTCTGCCCTGAATACAGGACTTTCGCTGATTAATCCCGATATGACCATCGCCTGGGTCAACCAAAAAATTCGCGAGATGTTCCCTGTCGGAGAACCCGTAGGCCAGGTATGCCATGCTTTTTATGAATCCAGGGAAACCATCTGTGAGGGGTGTGGAACATTGCAGGCTTTTTTAAGTGGAAAGGTTGTTGAAAGCGAGCAATTAGTTCCAAGCGCAGGCAGGTGGTATTACATTATCTCCCAACCCATCAAAGACACGTCCGGCCGTGTGGTGAATGTGCTGGAGGGGATTACCGACATCACCGAGCGCAAGCAGGCTGAAGAGGCGCTGCTGGCAGAGCGGCAGCGGCTCTTTGACGTGCTGGAAACACTGCCGGTTATGATCCGCCTGTTCACGCCCGACCATCGCGTCGCCTTTGCCAACCGCCGCTCCCGCGAGCAGTTCGGCGAGCCCAACGGCCGGCACTGCTATGAGTATTGCTTTGGGCGCAGCGAGCCGTGCGAGTTTTGCGAAAGCTATGACGTGTTGAAGACCGGCCGGCCCCACCACTGGGAACTGACCCCCGGGGACGGCACTGTGATTGCCGCTCACGACTTCCCGTTCACCGACGTGGACGGTTCGCCCATGATCCTCGAAATGGACATAGATATTACCGAGCAAAGGAAGGCTGAAGCGGCGCTTAAGGAGGTCAATGAGAGGCTCGAACAGCGAGTCGCCGAGCAACGGCGGCGCTGGCCGAAAGCGAGCAGCACATCCGGGCCTCGCTTGCCGAGAAGGAAGTGCTGCTGAAGGAAATCCGCGAGAGCGAGGAGCGGTTCCGAGGCACGTTTGAGAACGCGGCCGTCGGCATCGTCAATGTCGACGGCCACGGCCGCTTCCTGCATGTCAACGAGAAAATGTGCGATATCCTCGGCTACGGCCGCGAAGAGCTAGCCCAATTGACCTTCCAGGACGTGACCTGCTCCGAGGACCACGCTGCCAGCGCGGAGCTGTTCGCCGCACTGATGCGGGGTGATTCGTCCAGCTTCTCGGTGGAGAAACGCTACGTCCGTAAGGATGGGAAGGTCGTCTGGGCGGTAGCTGTGGTCTCGGTCCTCCTGCGTGATGCCGCCGGCAAGCCGGCCACGGCCATCGCGATCATCCAGGACATTTCCGATCGCAAGCGGTTGGAGGAGGAGTTGCGTGAGAGCGAGGCGCGGTTCCGCGTGTTCGTGGACCACGCCGCCAACGCCTTCTTCCTGCACGCGGCAGCGACGGCCCGCGTGCTGGACGTGAACCGCGAGGCTTGCGAGAGCCTGGGGTACACGCGGGACGAGCTGATCGGTTTGACGCCGGCTGGTTTCGACGCCGACATCACCCCCGCCCAGCTAGAGGATATCACTCGCAAGCTCGTCGCCGGAGAGACGGTCAAGTTTGAGTCCCGGCACCGGCGCAAGGACGGCACGATCTTCCCGGTCGAAGTCCGGGGCAAAGCCTTCTGGGAAGGCGGCCGACAATTCAACGTGACTCTGGCGCGGGACATTACCGATCAGAAGCGTGCCGAGGAGGCGCTGCGCGAGGCGAAGGAGGCGGCGGAGTCGGCCAACCGGGCCAAGAGCGAGTTCCTGGCCAGCATGAGCCACGAGATCCGCACGCCCATGAACGGCGTCTTCGGCATGCTCGACCTGGCCCTGGAGATGGAACTCCCGCCGGAGCAACGGCATTACCTTGAGCGGGCCAGGGCCTCGGCGGACTTGCTCTTGCGGGTCATCAACGACATTCTCGACTTCTCCAAGATCGAGGCCGGCCGCCTCGACCTGGAACCGGCCACCTTCAGCCTGGGAGAGAGCCTGGGCGAGACGATCAAGGGATTCGGTCCACAGGCACACCGGAAGGGACTGGAGTTGGCCCTGCACGTCCGGCCGGACACGCCGGACGGCGTAGTCGGCGACGCCTTGCGCCTGGGCCAGGTTCTGATCAACCTCATCGGCAATGCCGTCAAGTTCACCGACCAAGGGGAAGTCGTTCTGGAGGTGGGAGTGGAGTCGGTGACCGACTGCTCCGCGGGCGGCGCGGGCCCACGCGCCCTGCCGGCCGCAAGCAGTCGCGGAGCAGGCGGGCAAGTCTGCTTGCACTTTGCCGTGACCGACACGGGACCGGGCATCCCGCCCGACAAACAGCCAATCATATTCGGCGCTTTCGCTCAGGCGGACAGCTCCATGGCTCGCCGCTTCGGAGGCACGGGTTTGGGGTTGGCTATCTCCGCACGGCTGGTCGAACTGATGGGAGGGCGCATCTGGGTGGAAAGCGAGGTAGGCAAGGGCAGCACCTTTCACTTTACGGCGTGCTTCGGCCTGCAGCGCGAAGCGGTAGCCGACCACGACCATGCGTACATGGTGCCCGACATGGTGCCCGCGAAGGCCCAGCGGATCGACCTGGAAGGGATGCCCGTGCTGGTGGCGGACGACAACGAGACGAATCGGCGCATCCTTGCCGAGATGCTGGCCAACTGGCGGATGGGGCCGACCGCCGTGGGCAGCGGGTTTGCGGCCCTGGCCGAGTTGAAGCGGGCTGCCGGGGCGGGCGAGCCCTTCCCACTCGTGCTCCTGGACGCGGTGATGCCGGAAATGGACGGCTTTGTCGTAGCCCGCGAGATCAGGCACGACCCCGCGCTGGCCGGTGCGACCATCATGATGCTGTCGTCCGCCGACGGGGCTGGCGAGGTGGCCCGCTGCCGAGAGTTGGGTATCGCTGTTTTCCTGCGCAAGCCCGTCAAGCAGTCCGAACTGCTGAACGCCGTCCTGAAGGCGCTGGGCGGGCTTGCGGCGGAGCCGGAGACAACTCCTGCGCCCCCTGGTGTCACCGCGGCTGGCACCCCAAGCAGTCTCCGCGTCCTCATCGCGGAGGATAACGAATTCAACCAGGACATCGTGGCCAGCCTGTTGAAGAAGCGGGGGCACATGGCCGTGATTGCCGGCAACGGCAAGGCGGCCCTGGCCGCGTGGGAGAGTGAGCCCTTCGACTTGATCTTGATGGACGTGCAGATGCCGGACCTGGACGGGTTTGCCGCCACGCAGTCCATCCGCGCGAAGGAGACGGCCAAAGGTGGCCACGTCCCGATCATCGCCCTGACCGCCCATGCGATGAAGGGGGATCGCGAGCGCTGCCTGGCCGCCGGCATGGACGCCTATGTCTCCAAGCCGATCCGGCCCGCGGAACTCTTCGAGGCCATCGGCCGTTTGCTCTCTGCGGCGGCACAAGCAAGTCAATTGAATGAACGTGCCGCTGTCGAAGGAGCGAAAGAGACGCCGGCTCCGCAGGGGCGACCGGAACCGGTGCTTGACCTGGACACGGCCCTGGAGTTCGCTGACGGCGACCGGGAGCTTCTGCGGCAGATGGCACAGTCGTTCCTCAATCAGTGCCCGAAGCTGCTAGGGGAGATCCGCGATTCGGTCCTGCGCGGAGACGCCCCCACCTGGAAAAACGCGGCGCACAAGTTAAAGGCTTTGGTCGGGAGCTTCGGCGAACAAAGGGCCTACCAAGCAGCACTGCGGCTGGAGGAACTGGGGGATGCCGGTGATTTGATGGGCTCGAAGAACGCTTATCCCGAGTTGGAGGAGGCGGTCATGCGCCTTCAGGAAGCGGTGGCCGAGTTGGAGAAGGAAGGCCGAACAGGCAATGCGTCGAGTGAATGACCTGATGATTGCTAAGGAGCCCGCGGTGGTTTACGTTCCTCCTCGCGCTCGATTTCTTTCGCCAGATTTCCAAACTCTTCTGCTAAATCGGCCAGTTGCCCTCCTACTTCGAATTTGGCATCACTGTCAGTTAGGTAGCGGTTGGAATCGTTGCAGAGCTGTTTGATTTGGCTTAGCTGTATCGATACGTTGTCGATGATCTGCAAGAACGGTCTCACCTTGGTTTGCGAGTCGCGCATGAAAGTCCCTTCTTTAACCCAAGCCCCGGCGGTGTGGCAATAACTAGTACAACTCGCCTCGTGGCGCAGTTCTCCATTGGTGAGGTCCGTGCTGCCGTGGCTGATTGCCGGCCTGGCCGGCAAGTGCTGTGTCAAAATCGATTCGGTTGTCCTCAACGACCTTTCTCAATTTACCTAATGCCCGACACTGGATCTGCCGGATCCGCTCTATGGACACGCCCATCACGGCCCCAAGTTGCTTCAAGGTGAGCGGCTTCCGATGGCGGCTGAGGCCGAAACGCCCCGTGATAATCTTCAACTCCCGCTCGTTCAGGCAACGCAGAACTTGTTTCACGTACGACTCGCGCCAAAGCTGCAGCGATCCCTCCCCATACGGTTCCGTGCCGGATGTCTCGATATCGCAGAGGATTTCCGCAGGACTGGTGAGGAAACGGCGCCGATGACGGAGCGCGGCAGTGGTGCTGTGAGCAAAAGTGTTCAGGATCGCCACGGTCGCGTACGTGCAAAACATAGTGCCTCGCGAAACATCGAACTTCTCCACCGCACGGATCAACGAGAGATTCCCGTCGCTGACAAGCTCGAAAAGGTCATTGCCTGGAGTCACGTACCGCTTGGCGATCGAGACCACCAACCGCAGGTTGGCACGGATGATCTGGTTCTTGATCGCAACCGATTCGTCGTACAGATTTTCGATCTGGTCCATCAGGCAGCTCTTGGGCCGGTCACGATCGAGTTCGTCGCGAAGCCTGCCGGCCTTGTACTTAAGGTAATTCATCTTCCAAAAGAGGTGCGCCTCCTGCTCCCGCGTCAGCAACGGCACCTCGTAGAGGCTGGCGAAGTACGCGGGCAAACCGCTGGGCACGTGCGGCTTCGTCTGCACCAAATCGCTTTCCGGCAGCGGCCCCAAGATTTCTGCTTCCTTCTTTTGCGAGCATAGGCGGGCAAGAGGTTCGTTGCCCATGGAGTGCAGCGGCAACTCCGTGATCCGCGCGACACGCATCTCGTTGATAATTCGATCAATGCGCGGTTGAGGCTGGTTGAACCGCTGGGCCAGCGCCTGCACCGACTCGCCGCGGCGATACCGCTGGTAAACCTCCTGCTTCGTCTTGGTTTGCAGGGGCCCCGCACCGTACAGGAAGTTGTCCACGTCACGATGCGCCCGGTTGAAGTCCCGGGGCATGTGCGGGACCGTTTTCGTCGCTACATGGAACTGCCGCGGTAATTTTTCGATCATCAGCACCGGCTCGCCGACTTCCGCAGCAGACACTCTTGCCGATGCGCTGATGTACTCATTGAACATGCCAGGTCCTCCTCGATAATCTTTTCAGGCCCGCAACGCGGTGCCGATCTTGGCCTGGATTACTACAGCTATTGTCGTGCCAAAGGCGACCCCGCTAGATTTTCGGCAGCAATTCTGGACCCAAAAGCGCATCGAGGCGATCACAGGCATCTTGTTCGAGACGAGGAACGTCGCGGCTTTGGACGCAGGCAGGGCGAGGCGTCCTGAAATGGTGCTTTGAAACCGGTCGGTGATTGACTTGGTAACCGATTTACCGGACCCGTTGGAACATCTACCATGACAGCGACCAGCCGCGTTCTTTGCCTCAATCTCGGACAGGGAGACGGAGGGATAATGGAACCAAGGTGCAACATAAGGATCGCCGAGTGTGGATTCTCCACTCTATCAAAACGACAGGCGTCTGCCAATAGGATAGAGAAACCTGATTCCAAACAAACCATCCGAGGTCAGATTCCGCAGTTTGTTGCCTTCGACTGACCGGGATGTCGCGACCGGACCGCACGACCAGTAGACGTGCCGTCTCACGGTCGCCCGGTCTCGTTGCCGTCGCGGGGAACGCCGGTCTGGTCTTGCAGTTGCTCAATGGACAGGCCCTCCACCTGTTTAAGGAGTTCTGAGACCCCCGTTTCGAGTTGTTGCAAGATGAGAGGGGCTTTGTCAAGCTCGGCGCCGATTGCAAGATCCTCCAGTTGTCCGGCGAGATCGCCGACGACTGCGGAGAACGTCGCCAGCCTGCTACAGCATTTGTGAGCCAACTCGCGCAGCGCGGGGCATCGCGGTTGCGCAAAGCGTTTCGGATCGCTGCCAACTGTTCTGGTATCTGGGCCTGAAAGTGCTGGCACATCTCTGTGAGCAGAGCGGCGTCGCCCCCGCAGGCTGCCAGCAGCATCGGCGCGTCGAGCCGACCATGAGTACATGGTGCCCGCGGCGAGGCGGGTCGGGAAGGCAGACAAGCTTTCAGAACGCGCTCGATGGCTGTCCGCAGCTCGCCGGGCCGAACCGGCTTGGTGAGGAAATCATCCATGCCGGCCGCGAGGCACCGCTCGCGGTCTTCTTGCCGCGCAGCCGCGCCGTCAGGGCGATGATGGGCAGGTGGCCGCCTACGGTTCGTTCGCGCTCGCGAATCGCTTCCGCAACCTGGAAGCCGTCCAGTTCCGGCATGTGAATGTCCAGCAGCAGCAGGTCGAAGGCTCCCTCTTCCGCCAGTGCCAGTGCCTCGCGGCCGTTGTTCGCGAACCGCACGCCGTGGCCTTGCCGTCCCAGCACCTTCTCCAGAAGGTGGGCGTTGAACTCCTCGTCCTCCGCCACCAGGATACGCAGCGGCTTCGCGGCGAAGGCCGGCGCCCCGGTCTCTTCCCACTCCTCTGCGGGCCTGGCGGGGCACCTGCGCGGGTTGCGGGACGTTGCCGTTGGCGGGAGACATCACTCGGTAGATCGTCTCCAGGAGCTCGTCTTGCTGGACCGGCTTGAGAAGGTGGGCGTCCACCCGTAATTCGCGGAGCCGGGCCAGATCGCCGGGGCGGTCCCCGGACGTTAGCATGATGATGCGCGTGGCGGACAGCTCTCGCTGCTGGCGAATCTGCCCGGCCAGCGTCAAGCCGTCCACTTCGGGCATGAGGGCGTCGAGCAGTACCAGCGAATACGGCCGGCCGCGGGCGACCGCTTGGCTGAGGGCATCCAGGGCGGCCGCTGCGTCGCCGGCCGCCGCGGGCTGCATCTGCCATCCGCGCAACCACTCCACGAGAATGTGCCGGTTGGTGGCGTTGTCATCGACCACCAGCACGGGCAAGTCGTGGAGTTGGATACCCGAACGGTCGGGCGTTGGAACCGCGACCGGCTCCGCGGGCTGTGGCTGTTGGCGGAAGCGCGCCGTGAAGGCAAACGTGCTCCCCCGGCCCGGCTCACTCTCCACGCTGATCGTGCCGCCCATCAGTGCCACCAGTTGGGCGGAAATGGTCAGGCCCAGGCCAGTCCCGCCGTACCTGCGCGTCGTCGAAGTGTCCTCTTGCTCGAACGCCCTGAAGATGCGGTCCTGTTGTTCACGCGGGATGCCGATGCCGGTGTCGCGCACGGCGAACCGCAGACCGACCTCATCGAGGGCCAAGTCACCAACAACGCCCACGCTAACCTCGACGCGTACGTCCACCTCGCCGGCGTCGGTGAACTTGATGGCATTGCCCGCTAGGTTGAGCAGGATCTGCCGCAGGCGGACCGCGTCGCCGACCAGGGCATCGGGCACGTCCGACTGCACCTGATAGATCAACTCCAGCCCCTTCTTGTGCGCCCGCACGGCCAGGGCCCGCAACGTGTCCCCAACCACCGCCCGCAGGGAGAAATCGGCCCGGTCCAACTCCAGCTTGCCGGCCTCGATCTTGGCGAAGTCCAACAGGTCGTTAATGATGCCGAGCAGGTTGTCAGCCGCCGCCTTGACCGTCCGCAATGATTGCCGCTGATCCTCGGTCAACTCGGTGTCGAGGGTCAGCTCGGTCATGCCAAGGATGGCGTTCATGGGCGTGCGGATCTCGTGGCTGACGTTGGCCAGGAACTCGTCCTTGGCCCGGTTGGCCGCTTCTGCCGCCTCCTTGGCGTGCCGCAGTTCAGCCTCGAGTTGTTTACGCTCCGAGATGTCCTGGATGATGCCGATAGCGTAAGACGGATGGCTTGCCGCGTCCCTCTGAAGTGACACGGACAAGGCAGCCCAGACCACCGAACCATCCTTGTGGACGTATCGCTTCTCCATACTAACACCCGGCGATTCGGCTCGCAGTACCGCCGAGAAAGACTGCATGGTCGCCGCAACGTCCTCCGGGTGCGTAATGTCCTGTATGCTTTTTTGACTCAGCTCTTCGCGTCCGTAGCCAACAATCGTGCAGTACTTTTCGTTGACGCGGAGGAACCGACCGCTGGCGTCGGCGTGAGCAATTCCTACGGCCGCATTTTCGAAGGTGCCGCGGAACCGTTCCTCGCTCTCGCGCAGCGACTCCCCTTTCCGGACGCGCTCGATGCCCAGGGCGATCTCGTCAGCCACGGAAGCCAGCGCCTTGAGCGTCGTCTCCGGGAACGGCTCGCGCGCGAACAAGATCATGACGCCGACTACCCGGTCTTGGACCATGAGTGGGTGGCCGGCGGAGGCGACCATCCCCTCGCGCGGGCCCACTCCGGGTCGTGAATGAGCGGGTCGTTAAGAACGTCGTAGGTCACGTAGGGACGGCGCTTCCGGGCGATCAAGCCGAGCTTGAAGCGACCGACCACGGGCACGCGACTAAAGGTCCCGTCGGTGCGGGTATAGATCCCGGCGGAGGCCCGCAGTTCCAGGACGTTCTCCGCCTCGTTGAGTGTCCAGATGCGGGCGAATGCCGCATCCAAGTGGCGCACCAGCGCCTCGGTGCAAGGCTGAAGGATACCGGGCAGCGTGTTGGCGCCGGTCAGGGCGACACCCACGTCGGCGGCCAGCGACGCCAGCCGCGCCCGCTCGGCCATCGCCTCCTCGGCCCGCTGCTGCTCAGTAATGTCCCGAGCCAGACACACTGCGAATTGTCGCTTGCCTTCCCAGAACGCCTGGCTCCTCACCTCGACCGGGAAGACCGTCCCATCCTTGCGGCGGTGTCGGGTCCGGAACGCGACCGTCTCTCCGGTGTCGAGTCTGCGATGGATCTCTTCGAGAGCGGCGGGAGTGAAATCCGGATCGAAGTCGAGCGGATACATTCCGGTCAGTTCGTCCTGCGTGTACCCCAGGCTCTCACACGCTTGTCGGTTCGCGTCTAGGATACGACTCATGCCGTCGTGGAGGAAGAAGGCGTCCGTTGCGTGGTCCACGAACACACGGAACCTTCGCTCGCTGGTCCGCAGCGCGTCCTCGGCCCGTTTGCGCTCGGTGACATCTCTGGCCACATGCACGGCCCCTAGGAACTTGCCATGTTCGTCCATTAGCGGCGTGGTGGTAACAAGGAAGTCGCCGCCCAAGCGGTCCTCATGGACTTCTTCGGTGTGGAGTTGCAAATCCACGAGCGTCTGCGCATGCGGGCAAAACGACGGCGGGGCATCAGTACCGTGGACAACTTGGTAACACGGCAGGCCGACACACTGCTGCGGGGTCGTGCCCAGCCGCTGGGCCATCGCCCGGTTCGCCCGAATTACTTGGTGGTGCTCGTCAAGAATGGCGATCAGGTCGGGCACGCTGTCGAACGTCCGCTCCCACTCCTCCTTGGCGTGACGAATGTCCCCCTCGGTCCGTTTGCGCTCGGTGACGTCGCGGTAGTTGGTGACAATCCCCACGATGTCCGGATCGTCCAGGAAGTTCTGCCCGACGGCCTCGATGTCCCGCCAGGAGCCGTCGGCGTGTCGCAAACGAAACTCGAACGTGACCGGGGCCCCGGGCTGGTTGCGGATGGCGTCGAAGAAAGCCCGCTTGCGGTCCAGGTCGTCGGGGTGGACGAGGGGATCGCGAAAGATGTTTCGACCGATCCGGTCCTGCGGCCGATATCCGAGCAGCCGTTCAACCGCGGGGGAGTGATACAGAACCGTGCCCTCCGCATCGAAAAGGCTGATTATGTCCGAGGAGTTCTGGACCAGGGCGCGAAAACGCGACTCGCTGGCGCGGAGCGCCTCCCCGGCCCGCTTGAGTTCCGTAACGTCCCGGGAAACGCCAAACGTGCCGATCAGCTTCCCGTCGCTGTCGCGAAAAGGCATCTTGGTCGAGGAAACCCAGCGCACGCGGCCCTCGCCAAACGTTTCCTTCTCCTGCTTGCCCACCAGCGGCTGACCCGTGCGGATGATCTGCTGTTCGTCCTCGTAGGCAGCCCGGGCATGCTCCTCGGCAAAGAAGTCGAAGTCCGTCTTCCCGACGGCCTGACAGGGATCGGCCAGGCCAAGGATCTCCGCCTGCGACTTGTTGATGCGGACAAAGCGGCTCTCCCGGTCTTTGAAGTAGATTTGGTCCGGAACGTGATCCATAAGGGTGTGTAGCAGAAACCGTTCGTAGGCCAGCGCCTCCTCGGCGTGCTTGAGGCCGGTTATGTCAACGCCGGTGCCCAGGACACGGATCGGCTTGCCCACGGCATCGCGAACCGCGACACCCCGCGCGAACATGATACGAATGGAACCGTCCGAGTGGCTGAAGCGGATCTCCCTCTCGAATTCGGCGGTTTCGCCGGCCAAGTACGCGCGCATCGCTTCCGTGAGTGGGGCGCGGTCGTCCGGGTGAATTCGTTCTTGTGTCGGTTCGATCCCGGCCGGAGGGTGGGGGGCGAAGCCGAGTTGCTCCCAGAAATTCACCTGGTGCAACCGGCTGCGGAGAAAGTCGCCGTCGGGCATCTCGACCTCCCAGACATAGACGTTCGAGCCGCGCAGCGCCAGCTCCATCCGCTCGTTGGCCCGGCGCAACGCCTCGGTCTCCTCTGCCCGACGGCGCTGTGCGACGTCGCGGAAGACGAGGACGACGCCGACGATGCGCCCGCTGTCTTCGAGAATGGGGGCGCCGCAGTCGTCGATGGGCGTCTCGCGGCCGTCCCGGGCCACTAGCGTCGTGTGGTTGGCCAATCCGACCAACGTGTCCAGCCGGAGCACCTTCGCCGCGGAATCCTCGACGGGTTGCCGCGTCTGCTCGTTGAAAATGCGGAACACCTCGGCCAGCGGTCGTCCGACGGCGTCAGCCAACGGCCAGCCCGTCAGAGCTTCGGCCGCCGGGTTCAGAAAGGTCACGCGGGCCTCGGTGTCGGTCGCAATGACCGCATCGCCGATGCTGGATAACGTGACCGCATAGCGGTGCTCGCTGGCCCGCAGGCCCTCCTCCGCCTGTTTGCGTTCGATTGCGGTTTCATCACGTTCTTGAGAGGTCAACTGAACGGCCCGGACTAATCGCCTGATGGTGAAATACAACAGCCAGGCGGTCACAAAGACAAAGACAGCCCCCTTCAACGTCATCACAGCCGGGTGCAGCTTGAGCTGAGTTACGACCGCGTCACTGAACGCCTTATATAGCATTGCGATGACAGCATAGCCCAGTGCAATTCGGCCTGCACTCAAGTTTGAAACTCTAGATTTGGACATAAGTGACCTCGTAGCCCTCTCGTGCATAGACGGCCGCACCGCCCCTTATTTTATTTCTTGCATGCGCGGATTGGAAGCGTCTTGGCCCCAGGGCCGATCAGTTTTCTGAACATCAAACCAATTCCGTGGCCCTGCGCAGTCGCGGTCTTGTGGTAAATTTGCCACCAAGACCGGGCAGTCGCTGCCCACCTCGGAATTTCATATCAGTTGAGGATCATCCGTTTCGCTCTCCACGAGCCGCGCAGTCATGGCACAAGACTTGCTACACCATCGGACACGAAATTCGAACCCGAACACAAACCCCTCGGAGGGAGGATTGAATCATGGATGGATCTCACAACCGCAACTTCCACGCCAACTGGCCACCGTTCGCTTCCATGACGCCAACGGTTAGAAGCTGGGCCGTCGCGGCCTTTTCACATCTAACTCCCGCTGCGCAGAGAAGCGGTCGAGATCGCCATTGCCAGTGCTTTCCGCATGTATGCGCGATTGCTGGCACTGGGAAAGTCGGACCTGATCTATCCCGAAGTCCTCGCGCGATACGGCGTGGTACAGGCCAACGGACGGATGCTTATCACCAGGATCAAGCAGTTCACTCATGTACCGCGGAGACAGCTAGTAGGAGCCTGATCGGATCGCTTGCAGGATGGAGCCCTACGAGTTCACTCGCCTTTGGCTGGCCTGTACTGTGATTCTTCACGCTATTCAGGGATTTGGCGGAACTGTTTTTCAAACAAAAGTGGACTCCAAGGAACACGCCAATTGATAGGTGCATCTTTTTCGCACCCCATGCCTGTGCCGCTGGCGGAATTCTCTCCGCCAAGTATAATGAGTAGCTACCGGAATTACCTGCCGCAAACCGCAGGAACGCCGGGCGGAACATGCCGGTTACTCAGGTCCCTAAGATTTCCTTGCCCATGCCCCACTTCTTGGTCATTGATGATGACCCGGACTTGCTCCCCGAGAAAATTGGCCACCTATTCCCCCCCCAGGCGAATCAGGTTGAGGTGGCGTACACGGGCGAGGAGGGGCTCCGCTGCCTCGGCGCGAAGCTGCCAGACGTTATTCTCCTTGACCTGCGTCTCCCAGATCAATCGGGTCTTGATGTGCTGCGGGCCATTCGCCAGATTGACGCGAGAATCCCCGTGGTCTTTGTCACGTCGGCTCGTTCGGCCGATGCTGCGATCGAAGCGATGCGACGAGGTGCCCACGACTACCTACTTTGACTGTATCTGGGCTCGGAGTACCGCAACTGCCTTCGGAGATTGAACTTACGTCAACAGCAAAACAATGCAGGGTTTTTGCCGTGTTTGCCCGCTTCCGCCGTGGTTTCGAGGATTCTTCGAGGAATACGCAAGCTAGCATCCCAGCCCGAACCACAGTGAGTCCAACCCAGGGCGTCCGATGCTAGCAACGACAACTTGTTGCAGGATAATCGGTTAAGTCGAGTTCCAACCCAGATACAGTCAAACTACTAAAGCCCCTTAATTTGCAGGAACTGGACCGCGTGCTCCGCGATGCGGTCAAGGTCGCGCGATTCATGCGCACGCCAACAGTAATTGCCGAGACTGGCTCCGACGATGACTTGGCCTCTGAAGCCATCGTCGGCTCCTGCCCGGCAATGCAGGAGGTTTTTACAAGGCGATTGGCCGGGTTGCGGACCAGACTTTCCCAGTCTTGATTACGGGTGAGAGCGGAACGGGCAAGGAGCTGGTCGCCAGGGCCATTTACCAGCACAGCCCGAGGGCCAAATCTCCATTCTTGGCCCTCAACTGCGCAGCGATCCCAGAACAACTGCTGGAGAGCGAACTTTTCGGTCATGAAAAAGGGGCGTTCACTGGCGCCGAGCGCCGGCGCATTGGCAAGTTCGAGCAGTGTCATGGCGGTACAATTTTTCTGGACGAAATCGGCGACATGCCGCTCGCTACCCAAGCCAAGATCCTTCGCCTTCTTCAGGAACAACGGTTTGAGCGGGTCGGCGGCGAGGAGACAATCCAGACCGACGTGCGGCTCATCACTGCCACCCACCGAGACCTAAAGGCCTGGTCCGCGGAAAACAAGTTCCGGCCCGATCTCTATTACCGAATTGGCGTATTCTCGATCCATTTGCCGCCGTTGCGCGAGCGGATGGACGACCTGCCCATGCTGGTGCGGTTCTTCCTGCGGCGATTCAACCGTGAGCTAGGACGCGAAATCTCCGAAGTCAGCGCCGAAACGCTGACGCGACTCCAAGGTTACCCGTGGCCGGGCAATATTCGGGAATTACAAAGCCTACTCAAGCAGGCCATGCTTCAGTGCCGGGCTACGGTCCTGCTCCCCGAATGCCTGCCCGACATTGCAAGAGGAGGGACAGACGCGGGCACCGTGTACTCACGGTCGGCAGCATCCCGATCCGACGACGAGCCGGGGATGGAAACATTCATGATCCGCCAACGGATGACCTCGGATGCCCGCGACCTCTACGCGGAAGCGCATCGGCAACTGGACCGCCTTCTATTGCCCCGCGTCATGGAGCTTACCGGCGGGAGTCTCCAGGAAGCCGCGCTGGAGTTGGGCATTGCTCGACAAACCCTGCGGATGAAACTCCGTGAACTAGGGCTCCATGGCACGCGACCTGCCGAAGTCAACGAAGGAACGACCGAGTAGCACGCCGCTCTGCGATTGCTGTCATGCCAATAGCCCCTTCGTCTTCTGGTAATTGATTTGCCAGTCTCTAACGGTATCACCGCGGCAAACTTCACACGCGGATTCTGTCTGGCCCTCGACAACATCGCCAAGGCGATTCCTGCCGGTGGCAAAGAACTGAAACCCGTGCGCTACGTCAACGGCAAGCCGGTCTTCCGTTTCCGCGTGGAAGCGATTCGCTACAGCAACTACCTGACCACCAACGGCGAAGCATTCGGAGTCACGGCGGCCACGCTGAAGCATTGGACCAATGCCTTCAAGGAGTTCAAGGGCCGGAAGATCCCGGTCCCGTTCCCTCGGGAACCCATTTCGATCGACTGCGAGCACAACCGCGGCAACGTCATCCGCCTGACCAGCGACGGCAGGAGCCTTTGGGCCGACGTGGAGCTGATCGGCAAGGACGCCCCTCGGATTGCGGCTAGAAAGTCCCGGGTTGTCGTCTCTCAATCACTGTCCCGAGGACTCGTGAAAATGGGACGCGACCAAGGCACCTTCGGCAGTGTAATTAATACCATCAAAGGTAGGGTTAGCTGTCTCTGAGTGTAACAGTCGCTTGCCTGCGGAGGTGGGGCATTCCTGAAAGAGGTTGTGTTGTCAAGGGGGGTTATCCTGATTTTTCTGTTTGGTTTGAGTTGGCACGGAACAAACGCTCTACGCCGAAGCCGGTAGCTTCGTTTGGAATGCCTTCATCGTTGCCTGCTGCTGGCAGGCTCAGTTTGTTTGCGCTCAGAGACTAACCTTCTCGTTCCGCATACCTTCGCGCGACCGAACAGCCCCTTTTTTCGTCAAGGCCGCCCCAAGACAAATAACGTGCATCCCAGGTTTTCCAGGCACACGCGGCGCCTGCGGCACTCCCGGAGAATGTGTCAACCGCAATTCTTGGCCAGACGATCCTACCAACAGAACCAACGGATGGTTCATATTTCCGCCAGTTTGGGAATGGAGTCGATCGATGGGCGCTGTGTCGCGGTGCTTCGTCGTGCCTTTCGTGGCACTCTCGCTGGCGGCAGCATCGCTCCAGGCCCAAGACAGCGGGCCGATCGAGCAGCCTCCCTGCGAATCGCAACCCGCCGGCGAGCCGTGTGTTCTGCCGCCCTGCGGCCCTTGCTGCTATTTCCAGGCCGATTGGCTTTGGACGTTGCACGCCGGGATGTGGAGCAATACACGAGACCTTATTGACGGCCCCAACGCCGCCAGTTTTGACGATTTACCCTCCCCTACCGGCGACAACGGCTACCGGTTGCAGGGCGGAGTTCGACTCGGCAACTGGATCTTCGAGGGCGTCTACTCCCACTTCGGCGACTGGAACTCGTCACTGAACGAGAACGTCAACGGCGTGGCCTTCAACGCCGCCGCCATGGCGGGCAATTGGGCGGGGGAAAACTACCTCAACGCCAACACGTATTTCACGCCGATCGTCAACGCCGCCAGCCTCACGTCGGGGACCATGAACACGGCCAGCGATCAATCCGGCTTGGGCCCCAGTACCGCTTTTGCCGCCGATCAAAAGCCGGCCCTTATGGCCTATTCTCATACCGACTTCTACATGACCGAGGCCAACGTCAAAACAGCCGACTATCTCTTTCCGTTGTACGGTCGTGGTCTGCGGTGGGGAGTGGGCTACGTCAATGCCAACCTCAATAACGACGCCTGGGCTGCCTTGACGGGCACCTTTCGCGCCAGCAACGCCAGCGGCACCACGATAAGCCTTCCCAACTCGGCCCTCACGGCCCCCACCGGCGGCAACCTGACTCTTTATTCCGGCGGAGGTTCGGGCTTCACCGATGGGATCAGCAACGGCGGGACGGGAACTCCCAGCCAGTTGTTCTTCACGCACCTGGCCAAAACCAGGAACGAGCTCAACGGCGCCCAAGCGATTCTGGACTGCAACCTGCTGGAATTCCAGCGCCTGGATCTCGGCGCCACGCTGAAGGCCGGCGTCTTCGACAACTTCGCCCAAGGCACCATCGTCGAGACCTACGGCGAAACGAACAACGACCTCTCCGTGTATTACCGCCATTTCACGGCCACCTCCCACAAGTTGGCATTCCTGGGTGGATTGGGAATCGATGCCGGGTATCACGTAACCGACGAAATCTCCATCTGTGCCGGCTATGACGTGGTGTTCTTGAACAATCTGGCCTTGGGCCAGGAGCAAATCAACGGAGTCAGCAACAACTGGTACCACGTGCAGACCAGTGGCTCGGCCGTCCTGCAGGCTGTCCATACAGGCTTGGAAATCGCCTTCTGAACGTGCTAGAATGGTATTGGCTCGTCGTTGCTCGCAACCTGTTCACCGCCGCCGTCGGGTCGCTGACCGCCATTTTCGGCAGCCTTCGCCTGCCGGTTGGCGGCCTTGGCTGCGCGACGTGCCGCCTGTTTCTTTTGTCTCTGCTTCGTCCACTGTTCGAGGGTCAGCACGGTCGCGGGCAAGCGACCGAAGCGTTTCCGATAGCATTGCTCGATGAACTGCCCCAGGGACAGCTTCCAGGGCTCTTGGTCGCGATTATCGAGCTTGCCGAACTTCTTCGGGTTCATGCCCAGTTCGCGGGCCATCTGGATCTGCGCATGGGAAAGGCGGTGGCGCCGCCGCGCCTCGATCCATGGCTTGAGTTTCTGGGGTATTTTGGGCCTCTTGGCCATTCATTTGCCCTGCTTTACTGGTCTTAGCCTGCCCCGGAAGACAACAACGGCGAGTCGCGCTCGATCTGCACTCGCTCGACAACGCAGCCGGCTTTCTGGACATCGGCCACCGCACTGCGGATCGCCGACTCAAGACAGTCCGCTTCCCGGCTGAATCCGATAACCGGCACGCCGCAGCACACCCCCGGCGTGCCGTCGTCGCATCCGGCCTCGAACAGTTGGTCGGCCAACTCCTCGGTCATGTTCGTTCCCGCTGCCAGGATTACTTCAAAGTCGTAAGTCTTCATGGGTTTGTCTCCATGTCCGCCAGAGAATTTTGCGCAAAACCTTCTTTCCGGTATGCTCCGGGGACTTCAGGTTTCGACCTGAACCCCCAAGTGGGAACTCCCGGGCTCTCCCACGAGCGCGGCGCGAGCGGCCGGCACCCCGAAGTAGACTCGCAGGTATCGGTCCATAGCGCGAGTCTGAGTCAAGGCGCCATTCTCCCATCGCGAGATGGTCTCCACGGCCACTCCCAGGTGCTCGGCCAGAAGTCGTTGGCTCAGGCCCAAATCCTCGCGGTTCTTCCGAATCTGATTGCCCGAAAGAAGGCCAAGCTGCTCGCGCAATGCCCGGGCAATCTGCTCGTCAGCGTCATTGTCAAAGACCAGTTCGCCGCACGCACTGCACCGGGGGACACGGAGTCCAGGAATCTCCACAGTATAGAGCCGGCCATCGTGCTTGATCTGCGACGTATGTGGCACAGTGGCAAGTTGCACAGCTTTTTTCCCGCACTCCGGGCATCGCCAGGGAAACGGCTTGCTTTGGGAGTGCGGCGTTTCGGTCGTTTTGGGTTTGTTAGGCGTCATGGATACTCACTACGTGAATCGTGGGGTCGTTCGGGTCGTCTTCGAAGAGGATCGTTTCGATGTAAAGCAGCCGGCTGCCGATATCCATTCGGAAGTCGTAATGAAACTGGTGTTCGCTCCACTGGGGCCGCGTCTCGCGAACTTGGTCGATTTCGCCGCCGGCTGCAAAAAAGCGGAACATTTCCTCACCGACGGATCGGGTCGTCAATCCTTCAAGGTTCGTCTCAAGCCACTGGCGCGCAATCGCCTTTCAAGTGATGTAGCCGGTAAACTGCCACAGGCTCAACGCATGCTGAAACTTTGCCAGGATTTCAGGGTCGGTCAGCCGTGCCATCGCAGTTCCTTCGCAGCCGGACACCAGCCGGTCCTACGTCAACCACTATCATTGCCCGAGTTATTGACGTACGTCAATACCACCGCAGGGTGGTTTGCGTGCGTGCTTCGGCTACTCGTTTCTCGCCTTTGAAGAACAAGTTCGCGCCAAAATAGACACTTCAAGCCCAACCCCGACTCTGCTGCGACTCTGTCGACTCTGTCGCGATTTGCGGTTTCGACTTCTGGGTTAGTATTTCATGAGTTCTGGGAAATATGCCCCCATCATGCCTTGAACGCAGATTAACCAGGGGATAGCGTTAGCGCAAACCTCATCGCAAAAAGTTGGGCTACTCAATTGCTTTGACGGAGCGTGGCCGTACGTGCCATCGCTTAGGGGAGTAAGACTCCAGATGGCAGAATCCGGTTTCCCGTGCAGAACGCTGTTCAAGGCGGCGGTGGCTTGATGCCCTTTGAACACTGTCGGATATCGCATAGACGATGCGAGCGATTCAATCATCTTGGCAAGACTTGCGCGCTTCGTCGTGTCGCCATCCCCGGTTCCATTTCTGAATCTCAAGCGGGTTTTGGTTCAAATACAGCAGTATCGCTGCGCGCTCAGCAAGTGGACGAACGAGCGCCCATGCCCCGAAAAGATATCCTTGTCGAACCAACTCTCGAATGGACAGTGCTATGCTAATGGATTGTGGGATGAGCTGACAAGCTGCTTCTTGCAGGTCGGTCTTGTCAAGGCCGTGCGTTTTCGGCGCGATCCTCCCACTTTGTTCAAGACACGCGCAAATCGCATTGTCGAAGTGAAAAAGTAATTCACGTCCCAAATATGGCTCGTTGCCTGGAGTGAAAATTACTTCGCTCGGATCGCCTTGCATAGAGCTCCCCCGGCGATATTGCCTGCTCGTAAACGATGTAGCCCAGTCTGAAGTCAGCGAGGACCTAACGATGAAGTAGACACGGACTCAATCCATTAAGTTCGCGCTGAGTATACCGTATTCTGCCACCACGCACCATGCCTCCAAGTCCTTTCGGGGAACGTTACACATAACTATCGACGGAATTTGTAACGATTCACCGCCCCGCCTCACTCAACAGTACCTCCAACCGTTTCGTCAACTCGGGCGTCAGCGTCGCCAGCATCTCCCGGCCGATCAGCCCGACTTCGATCATGTCGGTCAAATGTACGCGGTCTCGATCGCGGTAGGAAAGCAGTTTCATCCGCACCAGCCCCGCAAGCGATACGACGGGCAGCCCGGGTGATAGCTCCTCGCGCTCGTCGATCTGCGGCGAGGGAAGCTCATATTCCGGCCGGACTTTCTCTCCGGCCCAGACGAGATGCACGGCGTGGCGGGGATTAGGATCCTCGCGTTCGAGAAACATGCCGACTCCCATGACCTCGAAATAGTCCATGTCGGCCGCGAGCGCCGCAGCGCGGGCGCGAGGGAGGTCGCCACGATGCAATAGTATATCGACGTCCTTCGTCGTACGGACTGCCGCCGGATCGCGGGTGGTCACCCACAGCACCACCGCCTGGCCGCCGACCAGCGCGAAGGGCACCGATTTCTCTGTGAGCGCAGCGCAAATCCGCCCAGCCGCGCAGTAACGTCGTCAATGGCCATGGTGTACAGCTTCCAAAGGTCCGTAGTCGTGCTCATGGGTCAGCCTCTGATGTCGATTCGTCCCGTAAGGAACCACAATGAATCTCGCCAGTCCATTGTACCATTCCGCAGCGAGTCGGCGAAGATCAACGCCCGCTTGCTGAAAAGAGAAAAGCCGCTCCGCGGCGGAAGAAAAGCGGGAATAAATTCCCGCACTCCAAATTTGCATTCCCGCCGGATCTCCGCTAGATTGGGCGCGTTCAATACGTTCGACCCTATCATCCGCAGGAATCTCCATGACACCCACCGACCAACAACCCCGTGCTCTTTTGCAAAAACTTGCCCGCAAGGCCATGTGCGATCGAGGTCTGCTCCCGGACTTCTCCGCAAACGCCCTGGCCGAAGTCGCTGGCATCGAAGCCCCGGTCCCGGGCAAGGTCGCCCCGGCCAACGACGCCCCGCGCAACCTGCGAAACCTGCTCTGGGCCTCCATCGATAACGATGACTCCAAGGACCTCGACCAACTGTCGGTCGCCGAGGCCCTGCCCGGCGACAAGATCAAAGTCCTCGTGGCCATCGCCGACGTGGATGCGGTCGTCGCCGGCCTGGCGGCGATCGATTTGCACGCCCGGCATAATACGACCTCGGTCTATACGGCCGCCACGATCTTCCCCATGCTGCCGGAGAAACTGTCGACCGACATCACCTCGCTGGGCTTCGCCGCCGATCGACAGGCGATCGTCGTGGAAATGGTCGTCGCCGCCGATGGCGCCGTGCAGAACGCCAGCGATCTATCGGGCGTGGGTGCGGAACCAGGCCAAACTGGCCTACAACAGCGTGGCCGCCTGGCTGGAAGGCGGAGCGGTCCCGGCAGCGGTCGCGGCCGTGCCGGGGCTGGATGCAAATCTCCGCTTACAAGACAAAGCGGCCCAGACGCTGAAAGGCCTGCGGCAACTGCATGGGGCCCTGCACGTTCGAAACGATCCAAGGCCGGGCCAGGTTCGAAGGCGATGAAGTCCGCGAGCTGGAAGTCGAAAAGCCCAATCGGGCTACGCAACTCATCGAAGATTTCATGGTCGCCGCCAACTGCGTGACCGCCGAGTTTTTGGAGCAGAAGAAGTTCCCCTGCGTGCGCCGCGTGGTCCGCACGCCCAAACGCTGGGACCGAATCGTCGAGATCGCCCAGCAGCATGGGTGCAAACTGCCCGACGCACCCGACTCGCGGGCCTTGAATGAGTTTCTTACCCGGCAAAAGGCGGCCGATCCGCTACGGTTCCCCGACCTGTCGCTCGCGGTGATCAAACTAATGGGCCCGGGCGAATACGTGGCCGAAACGCCGGGCGACACTGCGTCGCTAGGGCATTTCGGGCTGGCCGTGGAACATTATTCGCATTCCACCGCGCCCAATCGCCGCTATCCGGATATCATTACGCAGCGGCTGTTAAAGGCCGCCCTGGCCGGCCGGCCGAATCCCTACGGCCAAGAAGAGCTAGAGAACTTGGCTCTCCATTGCACCCAGCAGGAAGACGCGGCCAAGAAGGTCGAGCGGCAGGTGGCCAAATCGGCCGCCGCGATGCTCTTGCAGTCGAGAATCGGCCAGCGGTTCGAGGCCATCGTCACGGGGGCGGCGGACAAAGGGACCTGGGTCCGGGTTTTCAACCCGCCGGTGGAAGGCAAGCTGGTTCAGGGCATGCAAGGGCTCGACGTGGGCCATAAGATTCAAGTGGAGCTGCTGCACACCGACGTGGAACGTGGATTTATCGATTTTAGGAAGGTCTAATCACCCCACCAACAGGTTAAGCCAGAATAAAACAGGAGAGGTGGCATCGTATCCCGTAATATACTTGGTTGGCTGCCGAGCATACGGGGAAAGCCCTCACCCCCGGCCCCTCTCCCGAAGGAGAGGGGAGCACACCCTTAAATTTGCCAGATGAATCTGTTAGAATTATTTGAAACACCGCCTCAAACTCCCCCCGCGGGAATCGATTCGTGAACAAGCCTTCAACGACACCAACCATTCCAGGACTGGACCTGGGACTGCTGAGTTCGGAGTACGTCGAGCAGGTTTACTCCCTGTTTCAAGCGGATCCCACCCAGGTATCGCCCGACTGGCAGAAGTATTTTCGCGAGTTGCAAGCCCGCCCGAGCATGGTGCAGCCGGGCAAGGCGGCAACGTTGCGGCCATTGCGAAACGGTCTTTCCACGGTTGTTCCGCCCGCCGCGCCGGCTCCTCCCGCGGCGGGATCGCCCGCGGCGGCATCGCCGAGCACCAGCCTCGTCCCGTCGACGGCCAACAAGAGTAACGGCGAGACGGCGTCCGCTCCCGCGGCGTCCGCTCCCGCGGCGTCCGCTCCCGCGGCGCCCGCGGGCAACGGCGAGCGCCTGCGGAACGGCACGGAGCCCGTTCCCTACAGTGCGCTATCCACAGGCAATGGCGAGGCGGCCGGTCCACCGGTGGTCGCGGACAATCACACTCCCGAATCGCACACTCAAGGCCGCTTGCAGGAAAGCGTGGACCTCCTGGTCCGCAACTACCGAGTACGCGGACACCTGATCGCCAAGGTCGATCCGTTGGGCATCCCGCGGCCCATGCCACCGGAACTGGAACCCAAGTTCTGGGGGCTTTCGGAAGCCGATCTCGATCGCCAGTTCTCGACCTACTCGCTGGCCGGTTCGAACACGCAGACGCTCCGCGACATCCTCGATCGGCTCCGCAATACCTATTGCGGGTCGATCAGCACCCAGTTCATGCACATCGACGACCTGGACGTGCGCGAGTGGCTTGAACGGCGGATGGAAGAATCGCAGAACCGCCTCAAGCTGTCGCGCGACGCACAGATCCGCATCCTCACGCGGTTGACCGATGCCGCGATCTTCGAGGAGTTCATCCGCCGCAAGTTCGTCGGCGCCAAGAGTTTCTCGCTGGAAGGCGCCGAGAGCCTCATCCCGCTGCTGGACATGGCCATCGAAAAGGCCGCGACGCAGGGCATCGAGTCGATCGTCATGGCCATGGCCCACCGCGGCCGGCTCAACGTCCTGGCCAACATCATCGGCAAGTCTCCCAGGACATCTTCCGCGAATTCGAGGACATCGATCCCGAGCTGTATCGCGGCGGCGGCGACGTCAAGTATCACCTGGGCTACTACAACGACTACGTCACTTCGACGGGCAGCAAGGTCCATCTTTCGCTGTGCTTCAATCCCAGCCACCTGGAGTTCGTCAATCCCGTGGCCCTGGGGCTCACGCGGGCCAAGCAGGACCGCGGTCCCGATCTCAGCAACCAGCGGAACCTGGCGATCCTGATCCACGGCGACGCGGCCTTCATCGGCGAAGGGATCTCGCAGGAGACGCTCAACCTCAGCCAGTTGCCCGGTTATGCGGTGGGCGGCACGGTCCACGTCGTGATCAACAACCAGATCGGCTTTACGACCCCGCCGGAGCAGGCCCGCTCGACCACCTACGCCACCGACATCGCCAAGATGCTGCAGATTCCGATTTTCCACGTCAACGGCGAGCAGCCGGAGGCCGTGGCCCAGGTGATCAGCCTGGCCTTGGACTTCCGCGAAACCTTCCACCGCGACGTGGTGATCGACATGTACTGCTACCGCCGCTGGGGCCACAACGAAGGCGACGAGCCGGCGTTCACCCAGCCGTTGCTGTACCGCTGGATCGAGAACCACAAGTCGGTCCGCGACGCCTACCTGGAACATCTCCTGGCGTTGGGCGAAGTGACCCAGGCCGAGGCCGACGAGATCGCCGCGCATCGCCGCGAGAACCTCGAAGTACGCCCTCTCGCTGGCCCGCCGCGAGGATTTCGTGCCCCGGCCGAAGGTTTTGGGCGACGTTTGGAAGCGCTACCACGGCGGCCCGGAGTGGATGGACGACGACGTCGAGACGGGCGTTGCCCTGCCGCGGCTGACTTCCTTGCTGCGAGCGCCTGGCCGTGCTGCCCGACGACTTCCACCTCCATCACAAACTGAAGCGGATGCTGGAGGGCCGGCGGCAGATGGCGGCCGGCGCAAGCCTTTGGACTGGGCGGCGGCCGAGGCCCTGGCCTACGCCTCGCTGTCGCTGGACGGTTACCGGGTTCGCCTCTCCGGCCAGGACTCGGTCCGCGGCACGTTCAGCCACCGCCATGCGGCCTTCTACGATATCGAAGACGGTCACAGCTACTTCCCGCTGAAGAACCTCTCGGCGGAGCAGATGCCGATCGAGGTCTACAACAGCCCGTTGTCGGAAGCGGGCGTGCTGGGCTTCGAGTACGGCTATAGCCTCGGCTATCCCGACGCCCTGGTGCTGTGGGAGGCGCAGTTCGGCGACTTCGCCAACGCGGCCCAGGTGATCATCGACCAGTTCATCCTCAGCGCGGAAGAAAAGTGGCGGCACCTCAGCGGCATCGTGCTCCTGCTGCCCCACGGCTTCGAAGGCCAGGGCCCCGAACACTCCAGCGCCCGGGTCGAGCGGTTCCTGCGGCTGGGCGCCGACGAGAACGTGCAGGTCGTGGTGCCCGAGCACGCCGGCCCAGTTCTTCCACGTCCTGCGGCGGCAGGCGATCCGCCGCTGGAAGAAGCCGCTGGTCGTGCTCACGCCCAAGAGCCTGCTCCGGCATCCGGCTCTGCGTTTCGCCCCTGGAGGACCTGACCCGCGGCCGTTTCCAGCGCGTGATTCCCGATCCGACGATGGTCGGCAAGCAGCCCAGCCGTGTGTTGTTGTGCAGCGGCAAGATATACTATGAGCTCTTGGAGGTCCGTAACCAGCGGCACCCGGACGTGGCAATCTTGCGGTTGGAGCAATTGCATCCCTTGCCGCATTCGCAGTTGGAGACGGCCTTGCAGTACTATGCCGAGGGCACGCCCGTGGTTTGGGTCCAGGAGGAGCCGAAGAACATGTCGGCCTGGTACAGCCTCAAGATCAAGTTCGGCGACCGGCTTTTCGGGCGGTTCCCGTTCTCCGAGGTTGCCCGCTGCGAGTCGGCCACGCCGGCCACCGGATCGGCCTGTTGTTATCGCCTGGAACAGAAGGAACTTCATGCCCGCGCGTTCGGGGAACATTAAATATCCCCACCGACCCCGCGTCGGTGGAAGAATGACTGAGAACTACGGTAAACGTCCCCACCGACCCCGCGTCGGTGGAAGAATGACTGAGAACACGGTAAATATCCCCACCGACCCCGCGTCGGTGGAAGAATGACTGAGAACACGGTAAATATCCCCACCGACCCCGCGTCGGTGGAAGAATGACTGAGAACACGGTAAATATCCCCACCGACCCCGCGTCGGTGGAAGAATGACTGAGAACACGGTAAATATCCCCACCGACCCCGCGTCGGTGGAAGAATGACTGAGAACTACGGTAAACGTCCCCACCGACCCCGCGTCGGTGGAAGAATGACTGAGCAGCTATGAAACACGAACTCAAGGTTCCCACCGTGGGAGAATCGATTCAGGAAGTCCAGATCGGCCAATGGCTGAAGGGCGAAGGCCAATGGGCTGCCAAGGACGAGAACCTGGTGGAGATCGAGAGCGACAAGGCCACGGTGGAGCTGGCTGCGCCGGCCGCCGGCATCTTGCTGCAGGTGCTGCATCGCCAGGGCGACGTGGTGCCGGTGGGCGCGTTGATCGGCTATTTGGAAGAGGCCCCGCAGCCTGACGGCGCTCGGCATGATGTAGAACGGATTGCCAATCCGTCCCACGCGCCGAACGTCGGCGTCGGCAGCACCCGCCGTTGCGCCGCCGCAACCTGCCGCCGCCGGTCAAGGCCGCCGCGCCTCGTCTGGCCCCCGAGTCTCCATCGAGCGTCCGCTCAGATCGCGAAACCGCACGCGACGCCGTTGGCGGTCCGCCCTCCGTGCCGGCGCCTCCACCCGTGCCGGCCGACAAGGGCGAGAGTGCTCAACTGGTGCCCTCCGAGAACCGGCCGGCCGCACAGATTAGCGCCCTGCACGGCGCCTCGCCGCGTGCGGAGGAAATCGTGCCCATGACCTGGCTCCGCCGCCGCATTGCCGAGCGGCTGGTCGAGGCCAAGAACACCGGTGCCCTGCTGACCACCTTCAACGAAGTCGACATGTCGGCCGTCATCGAGATCCGCCAGCAGTACCGCGACGCCTTCCAGGAACGCTACAACGCCAAGCTCGGGTTCATGTCGTTCTTCGTCAAGGCCGTGATCGAGTCCTTGAAGGCCTGTCCCGAGCTCAACGCCGAGATCCGCGACAACAACGTCGTCTATCGCAACTTCTACGACATCAGCATCGCCGTCGGCGGCGGCAAGGGGCTGGTCGTGCCCGTCATCCGCAATGCCGAACTGCTTGAGCTTTGCCGAGATCGAGCAGACGATCGCCGATTTTGCCGCCCGGGCAAAGTCCGGGCAGTTGAAGCCCGACGAGTTGATGGGCGGCACGTTCACGATCACCAACGGCGGCGTCTTCGGCTCGATGCTTTCCACGCCGATCGTCAATCCGCCGCAGAGCGGTATCCTGGGCCTGCACGCCATCCAGGACCGGCCGGTGGCCCGCAACGGCCAGGTCGTGATCCGGCCGATGATGTACGTGGCCTTGACCTACGACCACCGCATTGTCGACGGCCGCGAGGCGGTCGGCTTCTTGAAGCGGATCAAGGAGTTCATCGAGGCGCCCTCGCGGCTGCTGTTGCAGGTGTGATTTCCTGCCATCCTGGCCGTTGCCCTGCCACCCTGGTCGATACCACGCCACCGTCGTTGGCCGTATGGACTGTGCCTATGCCGACGTTGACAGCCGCACAAACGCGCCGCTTCCGCCATCTCGAAGCGACAAAACAGATGCGTCAAGCGGCCCAGCGCGGGGCCTGGACGAGAGAACCCAGATTCATTCTTACTCGGCGAAACAATTGCTGCAAAATGATGGGTTCTACGGAAGTGCTCGCCGAGTGCTTTCCGAATTCATGAGCGAACTTGTCATCTGAAAGAAGCAAGACAATGCCTAATACCAATGTCATGGAGCCCCCCGTGGCTGTAGAAAAAGTGCTGTACACCGCCAAAGCCCACACCACCGGTGGCCGGGATGGCGCGTCCCGCAGCTCGGATGGTCGCCTCGACATCAAGCTTTCGTCGCCTGGCAGCCTGGGCAACGGCACCAATCCGGAGCAGTTGTTCGCTGCCGGTTGGTCAGCCTGCTTCATCAGTGCGATGGGCCTTGCCGCCGGCAAAATGAAGATCCCGCTCCCGGCTGACCGGGCCGTTGACGCCGAAGTGGACTTGTGCACAACGGGCAGCGCTTATTTCCTCCGCGCTCGCCTCAACGTCAGCCTGCCGGGTTTGGAGCACGAAGCCGCCCAGGCCCTGGTGGACGCCGCGGACCTGACGTGTCCGTATTCCAAAGCCACACGGGGCAACATCGACGTCGCGATCAACCTGGTCTGAGTTCCGGCCGAAGAATAACTTCAGCACTTGGCCGTAGGACGGATCGGTAATCCGTCCGGAAATCGTGGACGGATTAACAATCCGTCTTACGGTATTTCCCCAAGTTATTCTTCGGCCGGTTCTAAGCCGGTGTTTCGCCGCGAACATACTCTCAATCGCAGAAAGGAATAGCCATGTCCACTTCAACCCAAACCCGCAACAAGCCAGCCAGCGGATTGACGCAGAAACAGCCCGCGTCTGCTTCCGCCGTCCAATCCGGCCCAAGTTTCCGAAGAGGAAACGCGATGAATTATGAGGCATGGGTTGCGAAGGCGGCGAAACAGCCGATGGTGCTGGAAACCGTCGATCTCGGACCGCTCGGCGTCGAGGACGTTGAAGTCGCTGTCGAACACAGCGGCTTGTGTCACTCCGATCTCTCCGTCTTGAACAACGACTGGGGCATTTCGCAGTACCCCGCGATTCTCGGCCACGAGGTTGTCGGTCGGGTCACGGCCCTAGGTCCGAGTGCCAAGGGGCTCAACGTCGGACAGCGCGTCGGCGTCGGCTGGAACTCGGGTAGCTGCATGCACTGCCGCCAGTGCCTGTCGGGAAGCCATCACCTTTGCCCGCAAGCGCAAGCGACCATCGTCGGTCATCGCGGCGGGTTCGCCAGCCACGTCCGCGCGCACTGGGCTTGGGCCATCCCGCTGCCAGAAAAGCTGAACTTCGCCGAGGCCGGGCCGCTCTTGTGCGGGGGGATCACCGTTTTCGCGCCGCTGGCGATGTACGCCAAGCCCACCGACCGGGTGGGCATCATCGGCATCGGCGGGCTGGGCCACATGGCGGTCAAATTCGCGGCGGCGTACGGGTGCGACGTGACGGCGTTCACGTCGAGCGAGAGCAAGTTCGATGAAGCCAAAGGTTTCGGGGCGAATCACGTCGTGTCGAGCAAGGACTCGGCGGCGATCAAGAAGCTCGGCGGCAGCTTCGACCTGCTGATCAGCACCGTCAACGTGAAGCTCGATTGGGACGCGATGATCGGCACGCTCGCGCCCAACGGCCGGCTTGCACGTCGTCGGCGCCGTGCTGGAACCCATTCCGGTGGCGGCGTTCTCGCTCATCTCGCAGCAGCGCAGCGTCTCCGGTTCGCCGAGCGGCTCGCCGGCGGCGATCGAGACGATGCTCGACTTCGCTGCACGGCACAATGTCGCGCCGCAGACCGAGCACTTCCCCATGAGCAAGATCAACGAGGCCTTCGCCCGGCTTGAATCGGGCAAGGCCCGTTACCGCATCGTGCTGGACGCGGATTTCTGATCCGGTTCACGGCACGGGCGGCCAGCCGCGGGGAAAGCGGCCAAAGACCGCTGCGTAAGCCCGCACCGTCGCCGGGGGCGGCACATCCGCCGCCTGCTCCACCGCCTCGCGGTATCCCCCGTCGAGCATCTCGCGAAACTCCGCCAGTTCCTTGTCCCGTTCCCGCTCCGCCTCTTCCTTGGCCAGCGCTTCCGAAGGGTCGTAGCCGGTCCAGTCGGGCTCGTCCTTGCGTTCCAGGGCCTCCTTCAATGGCCGAAAGTCCACTACGCCCAAGCGGGGAAAGTGATAGACCCAATCCAGGCCGCGGGCGCGGAGACGGCGGAAGATCATGCGATAGACCGGAGTGAGGTCTGCGCGTCCCGCCGACCCAGATCGTTCCCAGGTAGAAACTGAGATAGTCATATTGTCTTCGTGCCGGTCTGCCGATTCAGGACGTCGGCCAGAAACCCGCCGCTCCCCCGGAACGAACCGAGGTCGAGCAGGCGACCGTCGGACGCGACCACCTCATGACTATCGGAGAACACGTCCCAGAGAGTTATGCCGACCAACTCGCGAACTTCCGCCTCCGTTTCCACGGGGCGTTCGACATGATCCCGGGCGACCTCTTCCAAGGTCGGCTCCGGGGGCACAGGGCGATCGTCGTCCGGCTTCCGCAAGGACAGCAGGTTTCGATGCATGCCCAGCGCTTCCTCGAAGAGTTGTGCGGGCGCGGGATGAAACACCGCCGCCAGGGGCGACGTTTCCCAGCCCGTCGGCGCAAGTTCCTGTACAACGTCGGGCCCGGCGAAACCATGCGGGAACAACCGCTCGAATTCTGCGAGCAATTCGGCGTCGCTGTACGATTCGCGTCGAAATCGGTCATTCGTTGTCCCCCTTCCCTTGTGGGTCATCCGCTCGGATGCACGACGAAAACCACGTCTGCCAAGGCGGAGTACGTCTTCCCTTCCCACTGAAAGTCGACATTCCGCCCCGGCTTGACTGGAACCGCATCGAGATAGGAGTGTATTCGCTCGGTAAGAAGGGGTTTTGCGCGTTTCAGTTTCCAGGAATCGAAGATATTCGTTTGATCAACCAGAACGAGGAAGAGACGATTCGACGCGTCGAACCGACGAACGCCCTGATTCTCGTAAAGCCACCGCAATAGCCCTGCGGGCTCTGTCAGGCATTTCGAGAGAATCAACGACCGAGCGGCTCGAAGATCGCTAATCAATTGCCTTGACTGCTGGCTAGGATGGTCGCAATGCTTGATCCAAAGGTCTTCGAGAAGCTTCGCATCGGGAAGTCCTTTGTCAAAGTGCATGTCTTGGGCGCGTGCAGCCTGACGAAGCAGCGTCAACTCCGGCTTAAGGCCGTTGAGGCGCCGCGCGTCTTTAATGAACCCCTCGGGCAGGTACGTTACCTTCAGGTCGAACGGAACGTCGCGAATGAAGAAGTCTATCTTCTTCACTTGTCCGATGGCGGCCGACACGTGCGGATGATCGCGGAAGACGTCTTCGATAATGATCGAGGTCCAATGGTTATACCAAGAGCACAAAACATATCCCCGCATGCTGTTGTGCAACTCGTTCTCGATCTTTTCGGTGAGCGAATCGTAGCTCGTGATCTTCTTCACGTAGTTGTCGACGATCGTCTTTCTGCTTCTCTGAATTTCATGCGGGCCCTTTGCAGCGAAGATGTTTCGGCAACTCGGCAGACCAATCAGGAATGCGCTCGAGTTTCCGCAGGAAATGGCCGTTCGACGAAAACGAGGCGCTTTTGCAGAAGACCAGCGCAAGATCGTTCGGAAGGCTCCCTTTTCGATTGTCCTGCACCACCGAGCGGGCAGAGTAGTTGCAAGGGAAGATCCCGAGGTAATGCAGCCCGGACGCGTCCCCATTCGCGCCTCCTTCGCAGACGGCACGAAACGCCTCCCACTCCTCCGCCTCACTTGAATTATACAGCAGAACTAATACGCCGTCGGGGCTGAGAACTCGGGGCACTTGCGACAAGAACTCCATCATCGACTCCCGGTAGGAATCGGACGTTTTCCCCCGTTCCTTGGCGTTCGAGATCACGATCTCTTGCGAGAAATCGACATCCACGCCCAGGATGCTGTTCCACAGCTCGCTCAACTCCAAATAGGGCATCCGGTCGCTATGGGGCGGGTCGGTGATTACGAGTTGAACGCATTCGTCCGGCAAGGTTCCCAACAGCGAACGACAGTCGCCGCGAGCCAGCAGCGCGTCCGCATTTCCGCCAAACAGTTCGGAAACCGAAGATGCCAGGCGACTGTTATGCAAACTGCGATCGCACGCTATAGCCTTGAGAAGCGTGCTGGTTCTCTTCTCGAAGCAATTCCACGCGTTTACTTCGAAGTGCAGCTTAGGCCGCCAGTATCCGATTACCCAGCTTCCCACCTCCGTCTTCTCGGAGCTGATGCCGGTGGTCTTCCCGCGTCCGGTGACGGCAAATACCATCTGCGTCATTTGCCCCGAGGCGGCGGTCAGGCAAAGCTTAAGGGCCGGCCGGATCGAAGCCGGGCAACCCTCGATCGCCTGCACGAGCAGGTCAATATTCCGCTGCGCAGGCCCGTGAGCACGGCATCCAGGTTCATTTCCGGGGCGGCATTGATCCGGCTGTTCGTGAAGAATCGCGGTTGCCGGATCAGCTTGCTATGATACCCGGCAAAAGAATCGCTCAGGGACCGATCGCGTGCGGTCGGCGGCAGTTCCTGCCGTCTGCCTGCCGCCCCGCGTCCCACGAGCCACACCTTTTGCAGTTCGTCGGCATTCCAGAGATAGTGGGTCGCAACGCTCGTTCCATCCTCGAGCAAATAGCTCTTGAGGATTTCGGATCTTGCCGCTTCCGCAACGTGCCGAACGGCGTCTCTTAATGCCGCCGGCGGCGGCGGATGGATCAAGAGGTGGGTGATTTCGAGCGCAACGGGGTTGATGTCGAAACCGATGAACCTCCGCGAGCGCAAGAGGCCTTCACGACCGGCGGTGCCGGAGCCGCAGAAGGGGTCGAGGACGATGTCGCCCGGAGAAGTTAGCTGCTCGATTATGTACGCCAGCGGTTCGTGCGGCTTCTTGCCCCAATACTTGTGAAAGCGATAGAAGCCGGTATAGCCGCTCGGCGACTCCATTTCCGCCGTGGAGATCTGCGCCGCTCGGCGCTGAAATCGAAACCCAGTTGGTCATCCGTCCGTGGCGTTCGTTTTCGCATAAGCGGTGCTTCCTGGCACGCAAAGGGGCCGTGAGCGCACAGCGCATTCAAAAAGTCCTTCAATGATAGCAGCACCAGCAAGTTCCTTCAACGGCGGCAGGTTCACGGCGTGCAAACGGGGAAGGTGATACGCCCAATCCAGGCCGCGGCCGCGAAGGCGGCGGAAGATCCTACAGTAAGGGCCAGCGTTCTCGAATTCGCGCCGTAGGCCCGCCCGGTCACCCAGGACAGCCATTGGATCGCCTCAACCGCCCAGGGCCACCCGGCCGTCAGGGATATTGCCGCGGTGGAAAGTCCGGATTGGAAAACGCGCCGTCAGCGGTCGTTCGACGACGAATTCAGTGATGGCCCATTTTCCGCCGCGGCCCATTTTCCGCCGCCTCTATCACAGTCCTTCTTACACACGCACACGACATCTTCGTACCGCGTACCCAATTCACCAGGAACGTCTCGAAACACGTAGACGATGTTGGCGACGTGATCAGCCCTGAACAGCTCAAGGAGAATGTCTTTCCCGCAGATCTTACATGGAAGTGGAATGTACTCGGATTCGATCAGTTGGAGCGGCTTTAGCTGCCGGTACGATTTGGGCAGATACCGAATCATAAGGTGGGAATACCCCACGGTGACGAGCATGTTTTCGATGAGCCGGTGGTCGAAGATGCTATAGTCTTTGATCTTCTGCTCTTCGCGAAGCGCATTGAGCCTCGAATTTAAGCCCGACAACGCGATGGTGGAGTAGAACCCGATGAAGCCATCGGCCGCGAACGACATGAGACGCTCGATGATGTTCTTCTCGTCGTCTTCGTTCACTGATTTCTTGCTGAACGCGAAGTGCTTGCAACTCACCAGCCATCGCATGCGGTAGTTGCCAATCTTCCCGTAAAGTTGCTCAGTAACGAGCATGTCCTTGCCATGGTCTGGACCACGGTCGGGCGGGGACTCGATGTAGAACCCACGTTCCACCAAAAAGTCCCTCGCGAACAGTTCCCAAGTGTCCGTGTCGTATGGTATCTCAGTAAAGTCGATCATTGAGTAACCCCCTCATCTCCGGTTTCCGGGCGGAGAACATTATGGCGAATCCGGTTCGACGGTTTGCGGTGCGGTGGCGGTCGCTGCGACGCTCTGGTTGCATCCATTCATGCCGAGGACAACGAAGACCTTGGCCAAGTTCGGCCGGCCTTGGCGGTTGCCGCGGAGCGCGATCGCTCCCCGATCCAAGAAATCCTTGCTTCCCTCGGCCAAGTTGGCGGGCGCGGCATAGTCGGCCACAAACAGCGGGCGGCCACGCTGCATTGCCGTGGGCGCCACAGGCGCGAGTGCCGCGCGTCGTGCCCGACTCGATGACGATCATGGCGTCGCTCAGACCGACGATCGTGTTGTTCCGCTGCATGGCTTCCGTGATCATTGGTTTGCGCCTACGGAGATACGGGAAGCCCCAGGAGCTTTGCCTGAGTCCGCACCTTGGCACGGAAATCCGCGGCATTGGGGCCGGAACGGCACCGCTGTAACGCTGCCACAAGCCGCAGAGCCTTCTTCACCTGAGTTTCGGCCACGCGTTGCTGGTACACGATCCGGTCAACGTCGTAATCTGCGCGGTTCCTTTCATTTCGCAAGGTCTCCAGGTCATCCGCAGCCTCGCCAGCGTTCGCCTCGCCGCAATCTTGCAGACAATACGTTGCTTTGGCATGCACCTGTTCGCCCTTCGGTAAATGGACGCCCACATCTTCCAGTAAACGGCGCGCGATATGGAAGGCCCCGTAGTACGCGCGGCTGACCGCACTGCGGTAATGCGATTCCGTGGCGCCGGAGGCCAACTCTGTGGCCAGCGTCAAGAACTGCTCGCCGTCCATTCCTTGTAATCCATGGCGATTGAGAATATGCGCGGCGCCCGCGGAATCGTAGCATGCAAACGTCGGGACCAACGCGTGTCCTTGTCGAGAAGATCATCGACGCTTCCTGTCACGGGCACATCGAAGATGATATGCACTTCGTTAGGGGCCTCGGGATCGGGTACGACACGCGCGTCCGAAAAACTGCCAAAAATCTCCCGGGTGAAGGCGGTCACTACGGAAAGATATCGGCCAACGCCCAGACGCTCCGCGGTGGCGAGCACCTCGTCGGAGATCGCGGAACCCGGCGGAACGGCTACAACGCCCGGCGCTATCCCGCGGTCAACTTCGTTCGTACTCATCGTGCATCTCCTCCCTGCCGCTCATTGTAATCGACGGTCTCACCGCGGAAAAGCGACCAACGACCCGTTGGATCCACTGATTTTGTAGTTGTTCAAGCCGGCCTGGCTTCAAATTGTGGCAAATTCGCCATAATTCGATCGCAATTCCCGCGGCCTGCCTCGGTCCCGTCGGCGCGCACTCCGTTCCCGTCGGTTGCGCAGGGCCCCGAACTGGCTGCGAGCCGGCATACGAATATAATCATACCCCGGCAGACCCGAACTCAATAGGGTAGGACCCCGAGGGAAAAACGCCCGTCCTCCCAGCGGAACGAAAACGCCGCACGACGCACATACTCTTGCTTCCAGTCGGCACTTGAAACAACCATCGGCGCGCATGAGACCCGCCATCAGAGGGAGATTTTTCGCGCTTTTTTGCCGTTCAAATCCCTGGAAATCCGCTCTTTTCCTCGGATTGCTCTAACCTCCCGGCAAGCAACGCCTTACGACGCCGCTGGCGCTGCGTCCGGCCCTCTCGGAGCGATCTCCACTGTAGCAAATCGCCGGATAATTCGTATTATTCCGTAACTACAGACGAGTAAAGGAGACCCTGGAAATGATCGACAAACTCAACGAGCGCTACGACACGATCTACCGCAAGGCGCTGGAGGGCCTGGACCGCTCGCGGGCCGACGAGGAAATTCGCACGGTCACCGACTGCCCCGGCGACGATTCGAAAAACAAGCGGTCCCTCCGCACCAAGACCCGGGCCGGCAACCCCGCCTGGCTGACCCGCGCCCAGGCCGCCCTGGATGCGACCGCCAAGCTGCTGAAGGAGATGGGAATGCCGGCCGAGGCGGAGAGCGGGGAAGAAGAAGGTCCGATTCAAGGGGAGGAGTTGACCGAAGATGATCTGGCCGACAAGAGCTACGAAGAACTGCGAGCGATCGATGCTGCGTGCGAGGCAGCGCTCCGCGCGGGTGAAAATGGCGCGGATCAACCTGCTGGAGTTCACGAAGTACACCAAGCCGGACTACCGGGTGAACTGGCACCACAAGCTGCTGGCGGAGAGGCTCGACCGGGTGGCGGCGGGCCTTTGCCCGCGGCTGATGATCTTCCTGCCCCCGCAACACGGCAAGAGCGAGTTGGTGAGCCGCCGCTTCCCGGCCTTCGTCCTGGGGCGGAACCCGGAGCTGCGGCTGATCGGCAGCTCGCACACCAACGACCTGGCGACCAGCATGAACCGCGACGTGCAGCGGATAATATGCGACAACGCCTACCGGAACCTGTTCCCCGATTGCCGGCTAAGCGACCGGTCGGTCCGCACGGGGTCCCGCGTGGAGGCCCGCCGCACGTTCAACCTGTTCAAGGACAAACTGCTGTACGTGGACGCGATTTTGGACCACATCGTGCTGGACCAGCTCGTCCGCAAAACGCTGCTCTTCTGCGAGCAGAAAAAGCCTGATTTCGTGGGCATCGAGGCCGAACAGTTCCAGGAATTGCTGGTCCACGAGTTTGTGCGGCAGTGCGGCGAGGAATACGCCCTGCGGTGGTCGATTTGGAAGATGCTGAGCCGGGGCTTCAGCAAGATTGCCCGCATCCGCCGGCTGAGCCAGTACGTGCTCAATCGCGAGTTGCGGTTCAAGGCCGACTCGCCCGGCTGCCGGCTGCTGGTCGATCAGCTCATGGATTTTCCCCTGGGCGATCACGACGGGCCGGACGCCTTGGAGATGTGTATTCGGCTACCCTTGGAAATGGAGCAAGGGTGAGGGATGAGGGGTGAGGGATGAAAGATGGGAGGGGGAGAAGGGGAGACGCGGGGATGGGGAGACGCGGAGAGGAAGAGACCTCGATTTTGGACCACACCGTGCTGGACCACGAAGAAGGCGTCCACTCAACGTAAGTGCTGCATGGAAGAGCACTTACGAAAGTTTTTCCGGACCGCGAAACAGTCCAGGTCGGGATAGGCCCGAACAGTTCTTTGAAAATTCGATCCTGCGACGCGCCCTCGCGAAGGCGCATCGCGCAAACGCGGCGGGGCCTCGTCAGCCTCGCCGCGTGGAGCATTGCGCTCTCGGCGGAGTGCAATGTTCATCACCCCTTTCACCTCCCGCGCGGCTCGATGTCCGAGGGACCGACGGGCGTCAAGAAACTAGGATGGACGTTCCAATGTTGTCCGTCGTCGGTGGCGATGCCGGCGGTCTTCTTGTTGAGTCGGGTAATGACGCCGACCTTCCGCTCGCCGGTCGTGCAGGGGAAGCCCACCCGATCGCCCACGCTGAAACGCGCCAGCATGGCCGTGCTGCGTGCCTGGCCGATGAGCTTGAGCCGCTCGACGATCAGGCGATTGAGGAAGCGGAGATCGTCTTCGTTCAAGCGGCGGATGGCCTCCACCGCCGCCGTGCGGTCTGCCAATTCGAACCTTTCACCTGCCATTTCCCATTTCTCCAGATTCCGTTTCTGTCAGCAACGATTCCCCATATAACACCTCGCTTGCCACTCCGGCTGCAAGGGCGGATAGGGATTGGAAATGTCTTATTTTAGGCCGCAAGAGGGGACGATACAAGCGTGGCCCGCATCACGTCTTCCTCAACACGATCCAATCGCCCAGGCTCGGCCAGAGTTGCTGAAGCGCAAACAACAACCGCGCCCTGCCGGGAATTACGATCTCCGGCAGGCGTCGCTCGCAGGCCCGCAAAATCTGCGCGGCCAGATATTGCGGCGGAATGGCCTTCGTCTGCACGCCCGCCCCGGGCCGCCGGGCACGCTCGGGAATGTCTTCCAGTCCTTCCAGTGGATAGAGCCGCGGGTCCTTGCGCTCGATCGGCCCAGGACAGACCAGGAGGACGTGCAGCCCCTGCGGCCCCAACTCCAGGCGGAGTTGCTGCGAATAAGCCGCCACGGCGTGCTTCGTGGCCGGATAGGCCCCGACCCAACGCGATGCCGACTTCGCCGCCAGCGAACCGATGTTGACGACGTGCCCGCGGGCCGCCAGCAAGTGCGGCGCAGCCGCCCGCGTGCACGCGCACCAGCGCGATGAGGTTCAGTTCCAGCAGGTCGCGGAACTGCTCGGGCGTGGTGTCGAGCACTTTGCCGCGCATCGAGCGGCCGGCGTTGTTCACCAGCACGTCGAGCTTGCCGTAGTGCCGAATCGCCTCGGCAAAGAGCCGGTCGACGTCGGCCTGCTGCGTGATGTCGGCCTGGATGCCCAGAGCGTTGCAACCGGCCGCCTGCATTTCGGCGGCCGAGCGTTGCACGGCGTCTTCTTCCAGGCCGGCGATGACGATCTTGGCCCCGGCCCCGCCGAAACCATCGGCGATCACGCGCCCCAGGCCGCTGGAACCGCCGGTCACGAGAACGATTTTGTCTTTCCAATAACTCATGGCCGTTACCATACCAAGAAAAGCGGGTAGAAGACAGAGGCCCTCGTAGCTCCACCATTCCGCGCCCTGACGTACAATGGACACACGGGATAAACCACGAAAGACTCGAAACACACGAAAGAAGACAATGAGAACGGAACAAAGAATGCCAGGAACGATCTCCATCTCTTCTCCTTTTCGTGTGTTTCGAGTGTTTCGTGGTTGCCTCCTTGCAATTTGGTGCCCGGCCGGGAATACGATCGCTCGGTTGCCGTTTTCTCGGCTCTGGGGTAGACTGGCCTAAAACCCAAGGAACCATCACCATGCCTGATCGACCCGTTCCCCTGTCTCGTGATTCGAAAACCAAGATCGTGGCCACCGTGGGACCAGCCTGCGACGCCCAAGACAAACTGGCGGAACTGATCACCGCCGGCGTCGACGTCTTTCGTCTGAACATGGCCCACGCCGATCACCGCCAGCAGGACGTCCGCCTGGCCATGATTCGCAAAGCGGCCGCCGGCCTCGGCCGCACGGTCGGCGTGCTCGTCGATCTGGCCGGCCCGAAGATGCGATTGGGCGTGCTTCCCGCCGGGCAACTGCTCTGCCGGACGGGCGATCGAGTCCGCTTCGTCCGCGGGGAAGCGAGCGCAGCAGCAGCAACCAACGTCGCACCGTCCGCAACGCAACCGTCCAGCGGCGCAGCTCCCACGACGGCTGCGACGCCCGACTTGACGACGACCTACGAGCCGCTGATCGACGAATTGCAGCCGGGTAACCGCGTCATGCTCGCCGACGGCATCGTCAGCCTGGTCGTGGAAAAGGTCGGCAAGGATTCGGCCGAATGCCGCATCCTGCAATCGGGCTTGATCCGCAGCCGCCAGGGCGTGAACCTGCCCGGCGTAAAGCTCAGCGTGGCCGCCTTGAGCGATGTCGATCGCGAGAACGCCGTTTGGGCCGCCCGGAACGAGATCGACTTCGTGGGGCTGAGCTTCATCCGCCGGCCGGAAGACGTGCGGGAACTCAAGGCCCTGCTGGCCTCCGCCGGACAGGCCGGCGATGGCCCGCAGGTCATCGCCAAGATCGAGAAGCCGGAGGCCCTCGATGCACTGGAGGAAGTCGCCGCCGCCGCTGACGGCGTGATGGTTGCCCGCGGCGACCTGGGCGTGGAGATCGACATCGCGCAGGTGGCCGTGGCCCAGAAGCGGATCATTGCCGAGTGCCGCCGCCAACGAAAGCCGGTAATCGTCGCCACGCAGATGTTGGAAAGCATGCAGCACTCGCCGATTCCCACGCGGGCGGAAGTCACCGACGTTTCCAACGCGATTCTCGACGGGGCCGACGCCTGCATGCTCTCCGCTGAAACGGCAGTGGGCGAATATCCCCGCGAGACCGTGGAGATGATGAACCGCATCTCACTGGCCGCGGAACCCCTGTGCAGCCATTGGGCCGAGGAGGCCGGCCCGGGTTGCCAGGCGGCCGGCCGACGGAACGCCGTGACCGAAGCGGTGGTTTGCCAGGCGGGGCGGTTGGCCGAAAAACTCGACGCACGGTTGATCATCGTCGCCTCGGCCAGCGGGGCGACGGCCCTGAGCCTGGCCAAGAACCGCTTCCGCGTACCGACGGTGGGCGTGAGCGATTCGGCGGCCACCCTGCGGCGGATGTGTCTCTATTGGGGCATGACTCCCTTGGCCGGCGCACCGTTCCACGACAGCGCCGCGTTGGTCCGCTTCGTGACCGATTGGGGCAAGCGGAACGGACTGTTACAGGCGGGCGACCGCATCGTGCTCATTGCCGGCACGGGCACGGCGATTTCGGCGCACAACATGATTGTCGTGCATGGGGTGGAGTAGTCCCGCTTTCCGGTAGGTCCCTCTTGCCGAGAGGGACTAAGTGATCATGCGATGCTAACTTTGCCTGACCGATAGCTGATGTGAAGATCGTGATCCACCAGCAATCCAACGCCAAGAAGCGGATACTCGCCTTCGTTCGCAACCACCTCAAGTTCGCACTGTTCTCCGAACCAGTCGATCCGACATGCGTATCTGTTCAACATGATTTCTGAACCGTCCGCGAGTACTCCTTTAACGATCCCGGACTGGGGCAACGCCAGATCATCGATCTCCTGCTGCGGCAACACCAAGTCTCCATTAAACCCCGTATCGATCCATGCCTGTATTTCACGGGGAGCAGCCGTGTCCGATGGGCGAACTCTGACGACGACAAGAGCTCGGCCGTCGTTATCAACGTGGCCAATTAGCTTCATCGAACGTGCATCCCAAAATGAAGCGCCGCTTTGTGCCCCACCCGCATGGCATGGTTCAGCCGATCGGGATGTGACCGGCGCGCGGCCCGACCGGCCTCGCTGAGCGTTCTACCCAAGAAGTAGTCGCCCGATTCGGGCTCGATCACAACAAATTCACCCGTGTGTTCAGGCTCCAACAACGCCCGCAACCGTGTAGCATAGATCTCCTCTGCTCTTCGCACGAACTCATCAAGCTCTGGCCCGGTCATCGGTCGTCTCCCGAGGTTTAGTATCCTACTGCATTGTACTGTCCGCCAGCCCAGTTGGGCAATATCGCGACGCCGGTTCCCGGTTCCAAGTTTGCCGGCAAGGCGGCGCATAATAGTCCTTTTCGGCAGAAGCGACCTACAACCGCTGCGGCGCGATTTCCGTGTCGCGTTGCAGATATCGCCCGCCCCACAACCAGAGCAGGCCGCCGATGGCCAGAAATGCGGAGACAACGGCAAAGCCGTTGCGCCATGTCCCAGCGATCGGCAATCGCACCGATCAGCGGCGGTGATACGGCATCACCGAAGATGTGAATCACGAAGATGTTCACGGCAAAGGCCGTCGGCCGCAGGGACGGATGGATCACGTTGGCCAGGATCGTGTTCGTTGGCCCGGTGTTGACAAACATGAAAAACACGCACAGGAAGATCCAGATCCAGGCCAGGGGAAAAGGCGTCACCAGGAACAACAGCGCCGCCGGCGCGCTGACGAGCAAACCGGCCCCGGAAACGATGAAGTAGGATCCCGGAATAAGCCGCCGCAAGCGGTCGCCCGCGGAGCCGCCGGCCACGGTCCCCGCCAAACCGGCAAGGGCCGTGATCAGGCCGAACACGCTCCACGATTCGACGCCCCATAACGGCGGCACGCCGTGCGATTTGAGATAGTCGGGCATCCACCAGGCCAAGCCGCCCATGGCGAAGGTCATGGCCGTCATGCCGAGCGTATCGAATACGAACGAGGGCGTTTCCCAAAGGATGCGGACATCGCGCCAAGTGACCCGCCGCACCGGTTTCGTAATTGCGTCGGCCCCGCCTACCCTGGGCTCGCGCATGAAGAACGAGAGCAGGCCCAGGACCAATCCCGGCAGGACGACCACGAAGAATGCCCAACGCCAGCTTTCGTGGGCTTCATCCAAGCGAGCGATCTGGCCGCCCAAGACGTAGCCCAAGGCGCCGCCGACCGGCAGGGCAATGTAGAAGCAGGCCAAAACGCGGCCGCGGACCGACACGGGAAAGTAATCGGAGATCAAAGCCGGCGCCAGCGGTCCGTAGGCCCCTTCGCCTACGCCTACCATGCACCGCGTCAGCAACAGTGCGGTAAACGTACCGGCCAGCCCGCCGGCGCCGGTCGCCACGCTCCACAGCAGCACGCCGACACCGATCAAATGCCAGCGGGAAAGGCGCTGGGCAAGCGCACCGAACAACGGCGCCGAGAACATGTACATCACCAGGAAGGCCGAGGCCAGCAATCCTGACAGAGCATGCTCCACGTGCCCGCCGTAAAGCCGCGACGCCAGATTCAGCAAGACCGAGCCCAGCGGGCCCAGCTTCGTCGCCAGGGCCGGATCGTGCGGATCGGCGCCCACAAGCAGCGACTGGCGGATCTCGGGCTCCACCGCGGCAAGGACCTGCCGGTCGATGTAGTTGAACAGGTTCATGCCCAGGAGGAGCGTCAACCCCCAAACCGCGCCAGGCGCCGCCCGCGAAGGTCGGTTCGTCGGTTCCGCAGGCGATCGGAAAGGGTGTGTTGCGTCATCCATGGCAAAGACAATGGCGAGACCTCGGCAACGTTATAACTCGAACATTCCGAGCATCTCTGTCGTGGTCACGGGCCGGGTTCGCTCGAGTTACTTTGCGACCTTGCCGGTGGCAGCCCATTCCACTCCGCGGAGGATGATCGTGGTCACCTCGGGCGTGGCGATGGCCTTTGTGTCGTGGCCAAATGCGCTGTGGACCACGCGTCCCTGGCCGTAGGGCAGCCAGAAGAGCAGCGGTTCGGTCTTGTTGCTCCAAGGTGAATCGGCCTCGACCAAGACGTTGATCGGGTCCGCGCCTTGAAGTTTGGCATACAGCTCGTCATCGGCCTGAAAATCTTTCAGACCCGCGGTGATCGGATGTTTCTCGCCGGTGATTTTGGCCGTGAAAACGGCGCGCGGCCCGTGGCCCGACTTGCCCATCACCCAATGCCGCCCGCACAGTTTGCCGAACTCGTCCCACTTGGGAAACGACGCGCTGGAAAAGTGCTCGACGAAGAATCCCTTGCCGCCGCGAACGAAATCCAAGAGGTTCTGCTTGGCCGCGTCGCTCAGAGGGGCCGTGCGATTGAAGCGGTTCAGCACAATCGCGTCGTAGGCCTTCAATGCGTCGGCCGATTCCAGCGGCTTGAGATCCTCGCTCACCTGGACGTCGAACTTGCCGCTATCCTCGAGGATCTTGCGGATCGCCGGCGTTGTCTCTTTCCAATGATGCACGTCCACGTCGTCGCCGGTGATGATCAAGACCTTGATTTTCGCCGGAGCATCTTCTCCGCGAACCGTGGAATTCCAGAAGCATAGAGCCAGGCCAGCCAGGGCCACAATCGAGAGGAAACGTCGCATGGTAGGATCCTTTTCTTGGAGGGATAGGTGGGAAAACCTCTATGCTAGCGGCAGAAATTGCCGTGTCAAGCATGCAAAGCCAACATCCATTACGGTTCCCCGTAATTATCTATTCCACGAATTCGGTAAACCTTCGGTAATCCTCAAGATCCTCACGATCCGAACCGATAACACCGGTACGTCGGCGAATCCGCTGCCGTGTACGATTCCCGCGATTTCTCGCATGCAAAGGTCACTCTGATGTCCACCGCAAACGCCAAGAATGGCTCGGCAATCGAGAGCCGGGCAGCCCAAGAGTCAACCGCCCGAGCCCAGGCCCCTCGCCCTGCCCTTGGCATATACCAGGAACAGGACAACTTTCTTGCCCAAATCCCCGATCTTGACCCCAAATCCACCCCAAGGGTGCTTGAAAAGTTGGCTGACGGTCGTATCATCAATCAGGCGCTATCGATCAAACTGGTTCTTGGCGTGGGACTCGCACTCGTGATGGTGGCGATCCTGCCGTTCGTTTTTGGCAAGGTCGCCAGGCCTGGTCCGGCGGTCAAGGAGCTTCCCGCGTGGTCCAACAGCGGTGGGTCCACGGGGGTTTCCGGGAACACCTCGCAAACCGTAGCGCCGACTTGGCCGCCATCGCCAACGGCCCCCATAACGACGGCTGTTTCACCGCAGAACGGGAGCGCTCCGGCGCCAGCTATCCTCATGCCCCAACCGCCGCAGTTTGGCGACACGCGGCCGACAGCCCTGACCGAGCCCTCCTGGTCGCTGCCGCGACCGCCCGCCTCCCCGGCACCTGCCGCGGCGCCTTCGCCTACGCCGAATTACGATTTCCATCCGCCCGTAACCAATACCTATCGGCCCGACAATCGTGCCGATTATCGGGGCTTCTACCGCGACCCGCAAGCCGACCCGCGACTCGCAAGCGGGTACCCCGAGTACCCCGCCCGGCACGCGGCTGCCCCGGATGCTAGGAACTGGCAGGCCGACAACCGTAACGACGTGGCCGCGCAATTCCGCAATAACGACACGCGCTACGACTACCGCGGGAACACCATTGATCCGCCGCCGGTTCGCCGCGACGTTCCGGCCGGCGGATACGCGCCCGATACCCGCTACGACAACGCCGGCGGCATCTACCCGCCCGCCGCAGGTCCGGGCAGCCCGCTCATGCCGTCGGGCACACCAGGTCCGACATCTTACTACCGCGACCCGCAAATCTCGGAGCCGGGCGTTGCTCGGTTCGATGGTACGATTACACCTCCTGCCAGGACAAATTATGACCGCACTGGATCGAGCACTAATTAACGCCCTTCACGGTCCTCCAACACGGTCGAACACGACCGTTGCGGAACCGCCAGCGGCCGCGCCGCCGGACGGCGTACTCGGGGCGGGGTACTCGGGGTACCAGCTTGCGGGTCGCGGGTCGGCTTGCGGGTCGCGGGTCGGTTTGCGGGCGGCGGTGGGCTCCGCGGTACCGCTTTCCCAGGCCCTGGCCTTGGCCGCCACGCCAGATAATCTCCCCTCTCTCTCTGGGAGAGGGGCATGGGGCGCAAAGCCGACGGCGGCCGAAACCACTGCGGGCCCGGTCGGCCCCTCGATCGCGGCCTTGTTGGACAAGGCCGTCCACGCCACGACGGTCACCGAACCCACCGTGGCCCCGGTCGGCGCCTCGATCTCAACATCGGTGGGCGAGGAATTTCAGGGGCCGGACAAGAGTTCGTGGCGGCCGTTGCTGCAGGTGGACCGCGTGGTTTGGCCGAGTATCCACGCGCGGTTGCAGGCTACGGCCCCGGCAGCCATCCAACAGATGACCGCGGGCCTGCTGTCCCTCTGCGCAGTCGGGCTGCAAGGTCCTGGGCTTGGCGAGCTGCGCCAGTGGCGAAGGCGTCACCACGCTCTTGTCGGCCGCCGCTCGAGAACTCCTGGGCCAAGGCCGAAAAGTTGTGCTCGTGGATGCCAACTGGAGCAATCCGCAACTGGCGGAAAGTCTGGGGCTCTTGCCGCAAATCGGCTGGGAAGAAACACTCTGCGGCGGCCTGCCGCTGGAAGAAATCGTGATCGAATCGCTCGCCGACGGCCTGGCGGTCTTGCCGGTCCGCGGGCCGTCGGCGAGCACGATCAGGCAAGAACAAATTGCGGCCAGCTTCGACATTCTCGCCCGAGAATTCAACGTCGTCCTGGTCGATCTCGGTCCGCTGGCCCAGGTCGAGGACGAGGCTGCCTTCGCGCATGAACTAGCCACGCGGATGGATGCCGTCATCCTCGTGCAAAACGTCCGCGTCACGACTCCGAACCAACTGGCAGACGTCCGCCAGCACATGGCCGCGTCGAACTTGCGTTATGCGGGAACCATCCAGAACTTTGTCGCCGGGTAAGCCACCATGTATGAATCGTATTGGCAGCTTGACCAGAAACCATTCGAGAACACGGCCGATCCGCAGTTCTACTTCCCGGGCGAAACGCACCAGGCGGCGCTGCTGAAACTGCGCTACGCCGTGGAGAACCACCGGGGCGGCGTCCTGCTGGCCGGCGCGGCTGGGACCGGCAAGACGTATCTGCTTTCCATGCTCCGCCAGTTGTTGGGCGAAACATACTCTCCGTTCATTCACCTGGTTTATCCGCAGATGGCCCCGGCCGAGCTGCTGGCCTATCTGGCCGACGAATTCGACGGCGGCGGCAACGCGGGCATTGCCGTACATGAAAGCATCCGGCGGATCCAAGGAGTCTTGCGGGAAAACGCCGAAAAAGGCCGGCACGCGGTAGTCGTCATCGACGAAGCCCACTTGCTGGAAAGCAGCCAGATGCTGGAATCGTTGCGGATGCTGTTGAACTTCGGCCCCGACGGCAAAAGCGGCATGACGCTGATTCTCGCCGGTCAGCCCGGCATTCTGCCGCTCTTGGATCGCACACCGCAACTGGAGGAACGATTGGGCGTGAAGTGTCTCTTGCGTCCCTTCACGGCCAATGAGACGGGCCAATACGTGGCCCATCGCTTGCAGGTGGCCGGCGCCGCGCGGCGAATCGTTGCCGCCGAGGCCGTGCCCACGCTCTTCGAACTGACGCACGGCATCGCCCGGCAGGTCAACCGTCTCTGCGATCTGGCCTTGCTGGTCGGTTTTGCCGAGGAGCAGCAGGAGCTGTCCGCTGCGCACTTCGAGGCCGTCTGCCGCGAATTGGTAGCCGTGGTGCCGGAGTGAACCTAGGGCTTCTTGACCTCCAGCAGGCTCCCCTCGTGGCCGCCGACGATGAGACGCGGGCCGAGGACCAGAGGACCGGTGCCCAAGGGACAGCCGGCATCGACCTTGCCGAGCTCTTTGCCGTCGGCCGCGGAGATCCGCCAGATTACACCGCTACGGGCCGATAGAAAGATCTCGTCGCCGGAGAAATAGGGCGCGCCGACCAGTGGGCCATAGTTCAAGCCCGAATGCCAAACCACCTGCTGCTGCTCGCCGATCGCGAACAAATCGTTTTTCTCAGTGGCCACGAGCACCAACTTGCCCGCCCGCTGCGGCCCCCACAGGCAACGTGCCCCCAGGATCTGCGACGTGCCAGCGGTGAGATTCGGCAATTCGAAACACAGCAGCGTGTCGGCCGTATCGGCGGTGTCGCGCACGGCGACGAAAACCAGCTTGCCCAAGACGGCGATCGGCGAAACCAGCCTGTATTGCGTTATCACCGCCGCCGCTTCGACGAGGGCCTTCTCCTTGTCGCTGCCGATGCGGATCACCGTCAACCGCTTGTCGCCGTCGCACAGCACGGCCAGCTTGTCGTCGGCGGCAACCGGGGTCTGCCACTCCCAAGTGTTGACGCCTTTGACCGCAGGCTCCAAGGGTTTGGCCATGTCGCCGCGGGCCTCCGCATCCAGCAAGAAGACCTGACCGTTGGTGCACGCCGTCAGCAGCCCGCCGGCAAAGAATCCTGGCCCTATCGCCATTTCACGCGGGCTGAGCATCCAACGAAATTGCTTGTCTTGCTCTTTCGGATCATAGATCACGATCTGCTTGGTGTCGGCGCCGCTGGTCATGGCGAACAGTTCGCCCGGCAGCGGCAGTAGCGAACAAAGCGGCTTCGTCAACCGGCCCGCATCGATCGCGAGGATGGGTTCCCATGGTTTGCCCAGGGACTTCAGGCCATCGGGCGGCGTGCGGAACATTCCTCCGCTGGCGGTGACCAAGGTGAGCTTGCCCGATACGGGAGCAAGCGTCGGCTCCGCCACCAACGGCGCGGCGAGCCACGTCTGCCAAACGGCCTCGTTCTGTTTGAGGTCGAAGGCCGAGACCGTCACGCCGGGCATGCCGGGCCGTTGCAGCACCTGGAACATCGTGCCGCGGTCGATCAGTGGAGCTTGCACGAACCTCATGCCCAAGTCGGGCGTCGCCTGCGGCACGATGCGGTGCTCATCAGCCTGGATGGCATAGCACGTCAACTGCCGGTCGGCCACCCAGAACGTGTTGTCCGCGGAAACTGCGTAATGGATCGCCTTTTCCTTCAGCGACACCAACTTGGAAGCGACGACTTGGAACGGCAACTTGCTGCCGGCCTCATTTCGCTCGAGCGCGAACAAGCTGCCCTCCGCCGTGACCACCGCGGCGCCGCGTCCCACGGCGATGGGCGTGGTATCGATCGAACCCGCCACTCGGACCGTTTGCACGGGCTCCAGCGGTTCGCCCTCCTTGCCTGGGGAAATCGAGAACACGCGGATCGTGGCTTCGCTGGGTGTATCGTTGACCGGCAGCAGGAGGAAGTCGCCCACGATCGCCGGCGGCGCTGCGATCTTTCCCGCCTCGTGTCCAACGTGCAAGACCTGCCGGCATTGACCGATATCCAGCACGATGAGGTTTGAAGCGTCGGCCGTGAGAAAAATCAGGCCGTGGGCGGCGTCGACGACCGGCGGCAAGCCGCACGGCTTGCGGCAACGAAAAACAGCGCGGCGAGTCACCCGTCGCCAGGTCGATGAGAAGCAGGCGCTGGTCTTTCGTCAGCAGCAACAACCACTTGCCCGCCCGTACCGGCTCGGCGCCGATCGGCGATTCGACGACCAGCCGCCAGAGTAGCACGCCCGTCGCGCCGTGGACGCAGAGCAATTCCTGGTGCACCGGATCGCAGAGCACGACGTCGCTGCCCGCCGGGTCGGCAATCGGTAGCGCTGTGACGGTCGGCAACTTTACGTACTCATCACGCTCCGCCGTGATGGAAAGACCAGCAATCTTCGGATCCAAGGCCACGAAGCGCCGCCACAAGGGTTTCCCCGCGGCTGCATCGAGGCCATAGGCCGTTCCCTGTTCGACGACGAAGATCAGTATTCCCCGGCCTTCGGCCAGTTCGCCCTTCACCGGCTGAACGGCCAGCGGGATTGCCGCCAACAGGCCCGACGGCCGCTCCTCATGTACTGCGGCCAGCGACTGCTGCAGGGACTTGACTGCCTTTTGTCGTGCCACCGAGACCTGCTTCATGGCATCGGTCAACCGGACATCGTCGGTCAGTTCGGGATACGACTTGACGAACTCGCGATAGGCCTTGTAAGCCGCCTGCACGTCGTCTTCCGTCGACCGCTGCGCTGCGACCGCTGCGCGGATATCCTCCACGGTCCGGTCAAGTTCCTGCCGGCCTGCCACTTCCTGCTCGCCATGGTGGAGAATGCGTTTCATTTCATCGAGCATTTTGCTTGGCCGGTTCGCTTCGGGGATATCCGTTTGCAACATGTTGACGACCGTTCGCAGGCGATCGACGGAATCCTTGTCGGGATGGTCCTGCGCCTCTTGGGCCAGGCCTTCGCCGATCTTCGCCAAGGCAATGCCGAACCTCTGCATGATGCTGGAACCGGCGTGCTCCTTGGGCAGGGCCTTCACTTGTGTTCGGGCAACTTCGAAGGCCGGCGTCCAGTCGCTCGCAGCAGCCGCTTTCTTCTCGGCCAGTCGAAGTTCCGCAAGGCCTCTCAACAAGCGGACGTCGGCGGCGTCGGGCACGCGGGGGTAGTGCTTGAGAAACTCATCGCAGGCGCCGATGACCCGGTCGTCGTCCTCGATGGTCCGGCTTTCTTCTTCCGCCATCGCCGCAACGTCAACCCTCTGCCGAAGTTCGCTCGCACTGGGCGGCGAGAAGAACCAAAACGCGGTCAGTAAACCTATCAAGGCGACGACGGCCACGCCCCAACTGATCAATATGAGTTTGACTTGTCTGGAGTCGGCGGCCTTGACCCGCACGAGCTTCGACGGATCGCTCCGAAAGAGGTTCTTCAGGAAGCGGCGGAGTTTGAACTTTTTGCGCCGGCCAAGTTGAGTTGCGGGCCGGCCATCGGGTCGCCAAACCCGCCGGCCGCCAGGGCTTCGCTTTCGATCAAGGCATCCAAAGGCCCCTTCATCGTATCTTGCAGCGATTCCAGGTCGCCGCCTATCTTGGCCGCTGATGGACTTTTTTTGTCGTGGCTCTTCTTATCCTGGCTCTTGGCTGACGAGCTTGCCTGACGAGTTGTAGCATCGGCGTCGTTGGACGACGAACTGAACCTGGCAGGCCCGGGCGTTGTCCATTTGTTTTTCCCTTTTTCCTCCAGTCGGGGCGAGTTCCAGGTCATCCGCGGGAGTTGTCGAGGGGTGTTGTGGCCCGGCAGATTTGGGCGGGACGCTGTGTTCGTCAGGCCGACCAGGGGAAAGTGGCGACGGAGCTTGAACTTCGGGGCTTTGGGGCTGGAAGGATTTCGCATAGAACCCGCTCGATGGAGGCTGCTTTCGCTCGGGAAGCTCGGTTTTTTCGGCTAGGGCGGTCAGGAGCCGATCGGCCTGGGCGGCGGTAAGATGGTGGCCTTGGACAAGCCATAAAGAGATGCGGACGGCGTCCGGCGGGGACGACGACCCTTGGATTTCGCGTCGGGCGGCCTGCACGACTTCGGCGGAAACGAGGTCTTTTTCTTCCAGGAGTCGCAGGAACAGATCGGCGGAAGGCATGACGAGTATTCGACTTAGAACCTATCCGCTAACCCGGAACCGGTTTCCGGATAGGTTCTCAGGAAAAACAGATCAAGACTGGACCCTGTTGGGGGGAATCAACCGATCATAGTGCCCTGTCGCAAGTTCGTCAAGGAAAGGGGCGGCCGCTGAGTTGAACGGAATTTATTCCGTTTTCTGTCTTCTCGCGGCAATGGAATGAATTCCGTTCTACGCAGGGCAGGAATTGACAAACGATAGCTGCTCTCGATAAGATGGTATTTTCGCTCTTGGGCGACGGGGGCGAAAGGACAGGTAGCTCAGTTGGTAGAGCACAGGACTGAAAATCCTGGTGTCGCCGGTTCAATCCCGGCCCTGTCCACTACGGAAGGCAAGAAACGCCAAGAGGTTACGCCAACCGTTCTTCTCATCGGCCGATACTTTCAAGCGGGGCATGTCGCCAAGCCTGCTCCAATTCGGCCTAACTCTTTTCCGGTTCACCCGGATTGTTATGCCAACCGGAATGACCGCCCCCAAGCGCAACTCCGATGGTTCCAATTCAGCTTCTAGGCTCGCCGAAGATGACGGCGGAGGAACTCGTTTGAGAAGGCCGCACCGCACGGCTATGGCGGCGAACCTCCGCACGCGCCTTCGTGTCCTTCAAGTCGAACCCTTCCCTCTTTTTCAGGAGCCATTGCCGTGCAACAATCATTCCACAACGTCAGTCATGCGTCTCTGCTTTGCCCGTTGGAACCCAGGATTTCAAAGGCCAGCCCGATGATTCGACAGATCCATGACCACGTTTCAGAACTCCGCTACCCAAACCCTATCCGACCTGCACGACCACGAGCTTGAACGGCACCTGGCGGCGCTGGGACTCCGCACCGTCGAGGAGTACGTGACCTGGTGCGCCCAGCACGGATTCAGCGTTCGTGTTGAGAAACACTGGCACCAGCGGTGCAAGGAACGCTACTTTGGCCTGCAGGAAGATCTCAAGTCCCGATCCGCTCGCAAGAAACACGAATCACGCCATCCCCGAGCAGCTATGCTCGCAATCGCCCGCAACGAACTGAGCTGCCTCGGACCTCACCCAACCGCACTTTATCGCCATCTCCGAAGCGTTCGCATCGCTGGAAGGCGATGCCCGCGACGCCTTCCTGCGACTTCTCCTGCACGCCCAGGATCGTGCCGACCTTCTCCTCACCGGCCCAATGATCCGGCAATTCGGCACGCAGGCGGGCAACACCCTCATCGACGGCCTTGCCGGGTTGGCCAGGCACCATGACGCTTGGCTTCGCCCGGTCGAGCAGTGGAACCCCCACACGCACAATTCCCGCCGGCAGTTCTCTTCGCTGGCACGCCACCTCCTGGCGAAATACCCGCTGCCCAGCTTCATGGATTCTGTCTGGTTCCGGGGGAACACGCCCGAAGCAGAATTCCAGCAGGAGTGGTTCAAAGAGATCGGCCGGGGGAAGAGCCCGCGACAACTGGACCTTCCTGTCACACTCACCAAGCGAATGGTGCATTACTTCCTGCGGGGCCCGGCAGATTACACGGTCGAGGCCGTGCTCCGTTGGGCGCAGGTCCGCGGTATTGGCGGAAACAATCGTCTGGCCGAGGCGGTCCTCGGATCAAGGCTGGCCACGGATTTCAGCCACGAGGAGTTCTGGACTTCCGTGATTCGCTGGCTGATCGCCAGCGCGATGCTGGATATGAATCAGGTTGCTCCCATCGTGGACTACATTCACCACCAGAAGTTCGAGCCCCAGCAATCCGATATGTCCGCCGAACCGTCAGGAAGCGGGCCCCTTCAACCTGACTTCTCGATCCAGGGGAGGACGCCTGGGTCGCTCGTGCGGCAGATCCGCAAGTGGCATGAGGATCTGCGGAAGGAGCGTCAGACGACCCCGGTAATGTGGGACAGGTGCGGAACTGGCCCGCTGGATTGGACGGAAGGTTCGGCCGCCGCGGGTGACCTGCGACATTGGACGATCGCGGAGATCCTCTCGCGGAGAGACCTGTTTCTCGAAGGCTCCGCCATGCGACACTGTGTTGCCAGCTACGAACAGTCCTGCATTTCCGGCCGAAGTGCCATCTGGTCCCTGGGAATGCAATGGAACCAAGGTCGCCGGAAGCGCGTCTTGACAGTCGAGGTGGCCGTCGGCCGCAAGGCAATTTGCCAAGCTCGGGGAAGAGCAAACCGCTCGCCAGCGGGGAAGGAAATGGAGATCCTGCGCCGCTGGGCGGCACAGGAGGGGCTGACGTTGGACGACGGCGTGAGAGCACGGTAAATTTGCACCAATTCGCATCTCACAAGTCTTTCACCGCTGCCTCAACTTTTTCGCCACCACCCTCACAATAGAGTCGAATGATCTGTCGATGACCCCGATATCCGCTTCGGTGAATTTCACGCCGAACTCGTTTTCGGCCATTCCCAGCACATCGGCAAAGTCGACCTCCCAATCGAATTCCGCGGCCTTATCTTCTGGCCAGACTTTATCCATCAGCAATCCCTTCGCATATCGCCTTCGCAGGCGGATAGGGACCTCCTTGGGAATGCCGGTGCCCGCGTAGAACCGCTCGTAGAAGGCGTCATCATCGAGAAGCGGCCGCTCCCTGAGTCGTTTCCAGCATGCCCTTTCCTCCGCAGACGGAATGAGAGGTGAGAGCGTCATGACGGGCGGGTGCCCAATCAGTATCATGAAGCAGGTGGGCAGGTCGATCAGCAGGATAAGTATGAGGATGACCACAAGCCAATCGATTAGTGTCATTCCACCGCGCTTGAAGCCGCCAAATTGTGGGTGCGCATACCAAAGCCAAGCGAGGATGGTTCCGCAAATGACGGCTATTGCGAGGGCTGCAATCCTCTGGCCTTTCGTCATGGCAGGTTTTTCGTCCATCCGCGTTTCGAGACGTTTAGAGTTGAGTCGGTCGTGAAGCGGGTACGGTTCTTCCGCGTTACGACTGTATGAATAATAGCAAATCTTGCATCAATATCCGATAGGCGGCGAAAACTTGAAGCAACTGCGCGAACCTTTCAAGCGAGCTTGTGTCCTGAACACTACGTGGTTCTCGGCGCCCACTTGCCCCTCTTGCTGGTTGTTTAAATCGTTGTGAAAATGAACGGGGCATTGTTCAGAAAGTCGAGGCCGATGATGGGTAGCTCACACGATGACTTCATAAAATACCCAAGAACACCGCATCTGTTCGGCTCCAAGGGTACGGATGACGACAAGCATCTCAGCGAGGCGGAATCCAAACACTTAATTGCCGACGAGTCGCTGATCGTCGAAGAAAAGATCGACGGCACGAACGTCGGCATCCATTTTTCCACCGATGGCCAGTTGGTTCTCCAATGTCGAGGCCATCTGATTACGGAAGGCATGCACCCCCAGTACGACTTGTTCAAGCAATGGACGGTCGTCAAGCGTCCCGTCTTGGAGGAACGGCTCGAAGATCGGTACATCCTCTTCGGCGAATGGATGTATGCCCGGCATTCGCTGCACTATCAGCAACTTCCGCATTACTTCTTCGAGTTCGACATTTATGACAAAGCGAGCGAGGGCTTCCTGAGCCTGGAATTGCGGATCACCCTGCTGGAAGGAGCGAACATTGAAACCGTGCCGGTCCTCCATTGCGGAGCCGTTACCCCAGACGAGCTTGCGGACCTGATCGGCCCCTCCCGTTTTGACAGCCGTTTCGAGAACCCCATCACGAAACGTATAGACAACTTGATGGAAGGGCTTTATTTGCGGACGGAAGCGGATGGGGCCGTAACCGGTCGGGCCAAGTTCGTCAGGCGCGAGTTTGTGGAAAAAGTGAAGCAAAGCACGCACTGGCAGCACCAGGCCGTAGTCCCCAATCTTCTCAAAGACGGAGCCGACATTTGGTCATGACGTGGAACGAGTTATCCCAAACATCACCCGAAGAGATCATAGCGTGGACAAGTGCCCAGCCGTGGTGTCGAGCGATGGCCGGCTGCGATCAGGACGGCGGGTGGCATTCCGAAGGGAATGTCTGGACCCACACGCAGATGGTCTGCGCCGAGCTGCCACGACTCAACGAGTGGCCGAGCCTCACGCCACGGCAGCGGACGGTCCTCCTCTTCACGGCCCTGTTCCACGATGCCGCCAAGCCGCTCACCTCCCAGGTCGATCCCAGCACCGGACGCATCGCCTCTCCGAAACATGCCGTCAAGGGCGAACATCTTGTGCGGTCGGTACTGCGTGACTTGGGCTGTGATCTGGTAACACGGGAAGAAATCGCCAAGCTGGTCCGTTACCACGGCCGCCCCGCTTTCCTTCTGGAAAGGGCGAATCCCAGCCATGAAGTCATTTCGCTGTCCTGGTGGGTCAATAACCGACTGCTCTACCTTTTCGCAATCGCCGACACCCGAGGCCGCAGTAGCGTCGAAATGGGTCGGCCCGAGGAGAACCTGCATTTCTGGAAGGTGGCTGCTGAGGAGGCCGATTGCTTTGAGCGGCCTTACCGGTTCGCCAACGACCATGCTCGGTTTCTGTTCTACCGGCAGCGAGAGCCGAATCTTCATTACGTTCCGCATGAGAATTATCGTTGCACAGTGACCGTGATGTCCGGCTTGCCCGGCAGCGGCAAGGACACCTGGCTGGCGACGAACCGCTCCAGCCTTCCCGTGGTATCGCTCGATGATATTCGAGACGAACTGGACATTGAAGCCGCGAAAAACCAGGGCGAAGTTATCCAACTGGCCCGAGAGCGGTGCCGGGAACTTCTCCGCTCCGGTCAGTCCTTCGCCTTCAGCGCCACGAACTTATTGCGTCAGACCCGACAGTGTTGGGTCGACCTCTTCGCCGATTACGGCGCTCGGATCGAAATGGTCTATGTTGAGCCTCCGTTGCCGGTGATCATCGCCCAGAACAAACAGCGTGAACGGTCGGTGCCGGAGAACATCATTCGTCAATTGGCGGATAAATGCGACCCGCCGACATGGGCGGAAGCACATCGGTTGATCGTCGTAGAGACTCGCTGACGAGAAGCAGAGCCCTGTCGAGTGTCGCAATCGAATGTGTTCATTACTCAGAGTTCCAGTTGTGGATCGTTCTCGTAGGCCGATCCGATGTGGCACAAGTGGTGCAGGATTTCGGCGAACAGGCAATAGAGCGATTTCAACTCTTCCACGTCCTTGATGACGCCAAACACTTGGAAATAAAGCTCATCCACGCCATCGGGAAAGTGCGTGCCAAACCAACCCTCGTCATCCTTGACGGTGAGATAGATGGAAGGTTGCATCTCGATCAACTGCCGGATCTTCGGATTGGCGAACAGCGCCCGCAACTTGACTTCGTCGTTGCCCTTGATAATAAAGGCGTCGTCAAACTCCGGGTAGCCAACCTCCACGTCCTGCATGCCGAACCACTTGCCAAGGCCGCTGAAGATGCTCTTACGGTAGATCGTGAAGTGGAATCCGTCGTGGTTGACGTAGGGGGCCCGCATGCGAGTGTAGGTAGTCGTCGTATCGTGTGACATCGTGCTGCCATCGGCAGATGGAGTCGAGCTATGGCTGGTTTCGGCGTAGGTGTCCAAGGTGATCGTCCATTGCCCGCAATGGGCTTGGACCTTATCGCCCTTCCAAAAACCGCCCTCGACGTACTGGGCGCCGATCTCACGGCAAAGCTGCCGCCAGATTTCTTCTCGGCTGGGGCCGAACAACTGCCGTAAAAATCCCATTCGTATCTTCCTGTTCAACCATAGGTTTAGGGCGAGACTGAACTATTTATTTCTTGGCTTTCCCGCCGTCCAACCCCTTCAGCCAGCGGGCGCGAACGAGGTTCCCCGCGTCGTTGTGCAAGAAGATACTGGACTCGTAGGCGCTGATCGCCTTCTGCCGCTGCCCGTTGGCTTCCAAGCTGCGGGCGATGTTGTAGTTGGCCCCGGAGGCCCAGGAAAACCTGAATACCGAGTCCAAGTCGGGCACTCGGGAACGCAGGTAACTTATTGCCACCTGCAACTGCAGCGTGTGGGCGCGGAGGTAGTCCAGCGCCGCTTCATATTGCAGCGTGCGGACACGGAGGTAGTCCAGCGCCGGGACGAACTCCCCTTGCTCGTACTGGATCAGGCCCAGCCAATAACTGGCCGCGAGCTTGCCGCGAAAGACCGAGTCGACCTCCAGGGCGGCAAACACGCCGGCCCACTCCCGAAGAGCTTGCGCTGCCGCGGGCGTCAAATCGCCGTTCTTGGCCTTCGCCTGCTGGGAAAGGCGCTCAAAGTAGGCCTTCGCGATTTTCGGCATCTCATCCGCAACGGCCTGGTTCCGCGGCCGGGCCTTTTGATAGTAGGCCACGGCCTCCTTCTCCTCGAAGAACCGTCCCTTCAAATGCATGATCCGCCCTTTATAGAGCGGCGCCCCAGGGCTGCTCATGAACGGCACGTAGACCCAAAGACGCGCGAAGACGGCCCGCGGCTCCAAGGCGAGGCGGCGCTGGAGCGTCGTGTAGGGCAGCTCCCACAAGCCGCACGTCGCTCACGCCCGCCGCTTTGAAACGGGCCGCTTGCCGCGACGGCTCGGCATTGAGCACCAACTTCTGCTCGCCCGTCAATCGCGACTCGATCCGCTTGGCGCGCGGCGAAAGATACAGCGGCGAGGCCTCCACCAGCGCTACGACCTGCTTCAAGTCGGCCTTGCGGGCCCAATACGGGCACGTCGGCAGCAAGCCGATCGAGCAACTTGGGATCCGCCACGACCTGGTCGAGCGTGGCGGGCTGGACGTCCAAGCGGCCCGACTTGTCGGCACGAATGCCGTCCGGCGCGGGAATCGGCAGGCACAACTTGGGGTCGAACAAATAGAGCTTCTTTTCTTTTTCGCCGATCAGGACGCCGACACACCAGGGTTTCAACGACTTCTTACCCGGCGGCGTTGCCGGAGACTTGCCGGGAAGCGTGGCAGGCGCGGAATCGTCTGGCAAGGCGAGCAAAACGGCGTCGATTCCGCGTTGCCGCAAGAGCAGGATGTAGGTCCATGCTCGCTCCATGGCCGTGCCATGCCCCAGGAACAAGGTTTCCCACGGCACTTGGGGCACGCGGCCGGGACTGTCGTAATCGGTCTGGATATTGCGGATCGTCCAGTCGAACAGGCTGCGGGCCACTTGCAGTTCGTCGGCCGTGCCGCCGCCGGCCCATTTCGAACGTGATGCGTCGCGGAGCCAGACCGCTTCCATGAGCATGTAGCCGTCGTAGGCGGTGAAGTGGGCCTGCCCCAGGTTTTCGACCATCGGCAGCTTGAGAAGATCGGCAGGCAAGGTTGCCAGCATGGGATCGGGCTTCGACTCGGCAGGCTTCTCTTGGGTATCGACCCATTGGTTCAAGCGGCTGACGACCTGGCGGAGCATGTCCGGTTCCGGCCAACTGGCGAGCAAAGCGTTGGGCGGGAGCATTCCTGGCGCGGCCCTGGGCTGCTGCAAGATGGCCAAACGCTGCTGGGTCGACCGCAGCATTTCGTCGCAGTCGTTGTCTTCCAGATGATTGAGGTTCTCCAGAGCGAAGCTGAACAGATCCTCGGACCATTGCGAGGAGGCATCGGCCGAGCGATTGGTGATCTTGGTTTGCGATCCGCCGGCCGGCCGGCAGCCGCTTTGCGCCACGAGGCCAAGACCAACAGTCAGGGCCAGCAGTAGAATGTTTCTATAGCTCATGAGATTTCCTCCACGGCACGACGAAGATGTAGTAGACGCCGCAGCACCGCGGCGAATTGGTCCAAGGGAATCATATTCGGCCCGTCGCTGGGCGAACGATCGGGCTGGGGATGCGTTTCGAAAAAGAGGCCGTCGGCGCCGATGGCGACCGCTGCGCGGGCCAGCGGTTCGACCATGGCGCGATTGCCGCCGGTCGAGTCGCCCAGACCGCCTGGTTCCTGTACGCTATGGGTGGCGTCGAAGATCACAGGCACGTCCAGCGATTGCATTTGCGGAATGGAACGCATGTCGTTGACCAGCCGTCCATAGCCGAAGAAACTGCCGCGCTCGCCCAAAAGGATATTCTGGCAACCCGAAGCCTGGAGCTTGCCCACGACGTGCTTCATGTCCCAGGGGGCGAGGAACTGGCCTTTCTTGACGTGCACCGGCCGACCGCTGCGGGCCGCCGCTACGAGCAGGTCGGTCTGTCGGGCCAGGAAGGCGGGGATTTGCAGGAGATCGCAGACACGCGGCCGCCGCGGCCGCTTGTTCCGGAAGATGGATGTCCGTGGTCACCGGCAGGCCGGTCGATTGCTTCACGCGGGCGAGTATGGCGAGACCTTCGCTGATGCCCGGACCGCGATAGGCATCGACGCTCGTGCGGTTGGCCTTGTCGAACGAGGCCTTGAAGATCAGCGGCAAGGAAAGCTCGTCGGAGATCTGCTTCAGGCAGGCGGCGATCGTCAGCGTCAGTTCCTCGCTTTCGATGACGCAAGGGCCGGCAATCACCAGGAGCGGTTGCCCCCGGCCGCAGTAATAGGGTCCGATCGTGATAGGATTCAATTCGCCGCTTTCTCCTGGGGAACAACTAGCGTAAGCCGATTCGGCAGGACTTCGATTTCCACGGGCAGGAAGCCGCCCGGATCGCCGTCCAACTGATAGGGTACTTTGGAGTTCGAGGTCACGCGGAACCGGCCGACCCGTCGTCGGGCGAAGTCGGTCAGCCATTGATGCGTGCCGGCCATGACCGCCGCGGTGTAGTACAGGCCATGCCACAGGCCGCCATGGCGAAAGGTGCAAACGTCCAACAGCCCATCCGCGCCGTCGGCTTCCGGCGCGATCTGCAATCCACCCCCGTAGCAGGGAAGATTGAAGGCAAACAGCCAACGTATGCCGTTGGAGATGGTTTCCAGCGGTTGGCTGGGTTCCCGATTACCGGCCTGATTGCCAAGTACCTGATCGTTCGGGACGCCGGTTCGCGCAACACCGTCTCCATTCCAGTATACCTGAAGTTCCGGATATTCGTAGTGACGGATCGATGCCATGATCGGGTTGAAATAACTGGCGGTGGTGACATGGCCACTGCGATGGAGATGCAGGGAATGGACTACCTCGGCGTCGAAACCGCAACCGGCCATGATGAGGAAAATGCGGCGGTCGGCCCGACCGGCATCGCGTTGCACCACCGCCCCGTCGACCACGGTTCGACAACACTCCTCCGGAGTGGGGCCCAGGCCGAAGTGCCGGGCCAACAAGTTTTCGTTGCCGGCGGGGAAGACGGTCAGCGGCAGCCCGGGCAGCGTGCGGTTGACCAGTTCGGCCGCAGTGCCATCGCCGCCCACGGCGATCAAGGCCCGCAGGCGGCCCTCGGCAAACAGTCGATTTGCCTCCCCGGCGATTTCATCGAGACTGGAGAGGACGGCGACCTCCAGATCCTGTTTGCGGAGGAGTTGGACCAGGTGCGCGACGCGATTCTCGGCAGACCATGCCCCTGCCTTTGGGTTAACCGACATGACAACATGTCGGAAATCCGGCGATAGAAATTCGACTCGTTTTTCCAATCCTTTGCTCCTCCAAGACAGCAGTATACGTTATGTACGCGGGAGATTGCAGCCGTTCGCTGATCTACCCGCCAGAATCTCAACTCGCCAGGTTTTCTAAACCCGTGTGGGAGATTGCAGCGATTTGATGCAGCAGTGTAGCAAAACGCTACAGCAGCGCAAATTCGAGCATCGCGGAAGATGCGCATCGGTCGGGTGTGGCACAGCATAGTAAACCATTACTGTAAAACGATTTATGACAGAAACTTCAGATCCTTCGGCAATTGTTGGCAAATCGGCACGTGGCGTGCTTACCAAGATAGCGACGATCCCAACGGTCGTCGAAAATGAGACTGGCCCGATGGGGTCTCTGACGGGAGTAAATTGGACGGTTACCTTGCCCTTACCGCCCGGTTTGCCACTATGTAACGTGGCACGTCAGAGACCCCAGTTTTTTTGCGCTGGTGCTTTTTCCATCGCGTTCTGAGCAGACTCTTGCTCCGGCCTCCGCAGGTCCGCATTTTACCAGCACTTTCCAAGTTGCCGGATCGGCGAAACGTGGCTAGAATCCCCGCTTTTCGTCAAAACTCGCACTGCTTCTATGACCGATCTCGATGTAAGGACGATCGGCGGGAACCTTCACGCTCACGCTGGTCAAGACAACTAATACGTCCTAACGAGTGGAATGGAATGCATTCCATACGACGGAACGGGATGAATGCCGTTCTACGAAATGCCGCCGTAAGGAAGCAACGTATGCCGAATTCTCCATTGCCGTTGCCGTTGGCGGCGTTTGAAGAATATATGCTTCGGGATGACCGCCCGAAATATCCGATGAGCATCATTGCGCGTCTGAATTTTGCGGGCCGATTGGAGCGCCGGGCAACTGAGGAAGCACTGGAAACGGTTGTCGCACGCCACCCCCTCCTGCGAGCCAAGGTTCGCAAGACCCCGGCGGGCCGACTGGAATGGATCGCGGCGGCGGATCGTCCTCCGTCAATTTCATGGATCGATGGCCCGGAAGACGATCGCTTGCCCGCAATGCGGCCCATCGACCTTTTTTCGGAACCGGGATTGAGGGTCTGGGCCACGGCGGATTCGCAAAGTGGTTCGCTCGTGGTACAGGTCCATCACGCCGCCTGCGACGGCAAGGCAGTGTTCCAGGTCCTCGACGACTTCGTGCGAAGCTACGCCCATGTTTCCGCAGGCAAGCAGTCTCCGATCGAACTGTCCCCTTGCGACCCGCAGACGTTGCGTGGGCGTGGGAGATTTGGCCTGACCGTCGGAAAGTATCTGCGGATGTTGCCCGCTCAGCTTATGGGCCTTTCGCGCATGGATGTTTTTCGTGCAAAGGCCGGTTCCCTTGTTACAACGAATCGCGGCAATTTCCAGCGAGTTGCCGGCAGGCTTCCCGGAGGTCAAGGTGGGTAGCCTGGCAGTGGAAGAGTTACGGAAACTGTCGGCGGCCGTTGCGGATGCCAAAGTGACTATCAACGACTGGCTGCTCCGCGACTTCTTCGTGGCGGTCGATGATTTCCGCACGCGGCAGCAGGCCACGACCCAAGGCGAGTGGATCCGCGTTTCCGTGCCGATAAATCTCCGCCAAGGGACCGATGCCCGGATGCCGGCGGCCAACCTGGTGAGCATGGTATTTCTCGACCGCACTCCCCAACAAATCGCCGACTCCGCAGGCCTGCTTCATGGCATTCACAAGGAGATGGATTCGATTCGCCGCCGCCAGTCGGGTTTGATCTTCATCGTGGCGCTTTGGATCGTACGGCTACTACCGGGCGGGCTGGCGAAATGGGTCAATCGAGACTGCTGTGAGGCGACCTGCGTTCTCTCCAATCTGGGCAGAGCCATGGTCGATTCGCCCCTGCCGCGGAGCAACGAAAAGATCGTAGCCGGCAACGTGTTGCTCGATGGCATCGATTTCTTTGCGCCCGTCCGCAACGGCACGTCAGTCAGCGTGGCGCTGATTTATTACGCGGGCGGACTCCGTCTTTGTATGCACTATGACAGCCGCCATATTACCGAGGCCCAGGCCGACGACCTGATGGCAACCTACCTGCGAAAGATTCGCACGTCGCTCGACATGACAAGTCAATCAGCCTAGCGCACTACAGTTTGACTTCCAAGGAAGGAAATCGTGACCGTGGAAAGCCCAGTTCAAACCCTCACATGGATTATCGCAGGCATGATTCTGGGACATACGGCCCTCTTGTTCGCCTATGTCCGCTTCCTTTGCCGGTTCCGCCAGCCGCCACTGCCGGACGACGAATGTCCGCGGGCGGCCGTCATCCTCTGCGTTCGCGGACTCGATCCCTTCTTGCCGGCATGCCTGAAAGGCTTGTTCCAGCAGGATTACCCCGAGTACGACGTGTGGATCGTGGTCGATAGCACCGGCGATGAGGCGTGGCCCGTGGTCGACAAACTCGCGCAACAATCTGGAAAACGCCACATCCACGTGCTGACGCTGACCGAACGACTCGGCACTTGTACGCGCAAGCTGGCGGGCATTTTGCAAGCCATGTCGCACATGAATTCCGCGCCGGAGATCGTGGCCTTGTTGGATTCGGATACGATTCCTCATGCCGGCTGGCTGCGTGAGCTGGCCGCGCCGCTCGCGGATCCGCGAGTGGGCGTCTCCTCAGGAAACCGCTGGTACATGCCGGCAGCGACGACGGTCGGCTCGCTGGTCCGGTATCTCTGGAATGCAGCCGCAGTGGTGCAGATGTATTGGTACGATATCGGCTGGGGCGGATCGCTGGCGATCCAAGGGAGGTTTCTGCGGCAGTCCGATCTGCGACAGCGGCTGGCCAATGGCTTTAGCGACGACACCACCATCTGCCGTTGCGCCCGGGCACACGGGTACCGGATCGCTTTCTCGCCGTCGCTGGTGATGGTGAATCGGGAAACGTGCAGCCTGAAAGGCGTGTTTGGTTTCCTGCAGCGGCAAATGCTGGCCGTGCGCATGCATGATCCCTGGTGGTGGGCCATCATAGGGCATGGCGTTGCCACGACGTTCGTGCTCGGTCTTTCCTGCCTGCTAGGCGCGGTGGCCGTGGCGACCGCCCGTTGGAGTACCGCCGCCTGGATCGGCACGGCGGTGGCCGCCCACTGGGCATCGATGGTTTTGATGCTTCTTCCCTTGGAGTGGTGTGCGCGACGCGTCGTCCGCCAGCGCGGTGAGGCGATCAAGGGATTTGGGGCATGGGGCTGGTTCTGCGCCGTATTGGCCATACCGCTGGCCCAGATCGTACACTTCGCCGCACTGACCACGGCATTCTTTGCCCGCACCCATCGCTGGCGCGGCGTGCGCTATCAGTTCAACGGGCCGACGCCGGTTCGCGTGATGGAAGACCTGGCGGAAGCGGCGTAGGAGCGGAAATCCCAAATCCCAAATCCCAAGCAAACGTCAAATCCAAATAAGAAATGCTCAAAACATTCTGGATCGGCGAGTTTTGGTCATTGGTATTTCGTATTTCCGCTTTGTTTGAGATTTGGGATTTCGGATTTCGGATTTCCGTCGTTACCGGGCGACTTCCACCGCAGCGCCGGTGGCGGTAGCTTGCAGCACGGCTTCCAGGCGGCGTCGATCCATGCCGTTGCCTTCGATCCACACCTGGCCCGCCTGCACCGCTTGGGAAACGCTCAGATCTCCGTGGACCAGGGAGCGGAAGGTGGCCGAATGCACGTGGAAAACGGCGGTGCTCCGCGCGCTCACGCCATCGTCGATGGCCACCAGACGGCCGTCGCGGACCAGCAACTCCCACTGGCCGCCGCCCGGGCCGTCAACCTCGATGACCCAGGTGCGCAATCCGCGAATCGCCATCGGGCATCTCGCCACGACTTCGCAACACGCCGCCGCATGTGGCAGTGAACGTCGAACTCCGGCTTGTGCTTCGCGCGACGCACGCGGCCAAAATTCGCATCGATGGCGAAGCGGGCAAGCTGCGTCATCATCTCGCGGTCCAACTTCGGACAAGGCAAATGCGGCGCCGCGCGGAGCGTATTGGTCATGTCGAACTGCGGGTCGTCGCGCCAGTAGGCCCCGTAAATGCCCAACTGGTCGCGGAAGGTCTTGGCAAACCACTCTCCGTCCAGGTTCCAACTCGAATCGGGATCGCCCAGCGGCGAGAGCTCCTCGACGACCTCTTGCATCACGGAGGCCATCTCCAGGATCAACGGCGGATAGGGCGACGTGACGTGGTACGTCGTGCCATGGAACTCCGGCCGGCCATGGATGTGGCTCATCACGGCCGAGACCCAATCGACGGGCACGAAATTCTTGCGGTCGTCGCCGTCGATCCCCAGCGCCGCCACGAGCAGATCGCCCGCCGTGGCGCCACGCGCGACTTTGCTGACCATCGTATGGGCAAGCTTCAGCGGGGCGTAAAAGCCGTGATAGGTCGTCGTGTATCCGGTCTGCGAATCGCCGACGATGATCGAAGGACGGTAGATCGTGGGCGGGTCGAGGAAATCGGCCGAGCGGACGAGCATCTCGGCCTGAAGTTTCGTTTTTTCGTAGACGTTGCCGGGCGTCTGACCGACGTCGACATCGCTCTCCAAGACGCGGCCTTCCCGCAAGCCGCAGACGTAGGCCGTCGATACGTGGTGAAACTGCCGGATGCCGGTCGCAGCGGCAGAGCTCCAGCATCCGTCGCGTGCCTTCCACATTCGAAAGGTACGGCTCGCCGTCGGGATCGTCGCCTCGGAAGACGAGGCTGGCGGCATTGTGGAAGACCGAGGCGCAGTGCCGCCCGATCCAATCCAAGGTACGATTGTCCAAACCGAGATCGATCTCGCTGAGATCGCCTTCCAGCACTACCGGCCGCGGCAGCGTGGTTTCCAGCGACAGTTCCCACTGCCGCAAGAGGGTCTCGACGCGCTGACGCGCCGACTCCGACTTGGAAGGCCGAACGAGCACGGCCATGCGGCGTCCTGCCAACAAACCGTCACGGAGCAAATAGGAGCCCAAGAGCCCCGTTGCACCGGTGAGAAGGTGATAGCCCGTCGATTTTTTTCTTCCTGCTCCCAACAAAAAGCCTCCATTCAGAACTTACCCGTCGCCTGTTGACGAGCTTGGAAGAGTATTTTACCTAGAACGGTCCTATCCCACAACACCCCTTTGGTTAAGGAAAATCCCTAGGACCAAGCCAGGTTTTGCAGGGCTTAGAGGGCCATGTCAGGAAATTCCGTTTTTTCCTCGCGCATGGCGAGCCAGCGGGCCAGCAGGAGGACCACAATGCCCAAGACCCAGTTCGGTACCATGCGGCAGCCTTGTTGCACGCGGAACAGCCGCTGGCAAATAGGGCAGAAGTTTGGACCGTCGGGATTCTCGTCCTGGACGAAAGGTTGCTCGCAAAAGGGACATCGCAATCGATGTTTCATACCGTCCGCCGCAGGGCTGAGGGTTTTTTTAGAGAATTCCAGCTTCCATTGTAAAGATAGCACATTCTGCCGGACTGGGAGGAAAAAAACCGGCTTTTACTCCACCGTCACGCTCTTCGCCAGGTTCCGCGGTTTGTCGATATCGCAGCCGCGGGCGACGGCAATGTAGTAGGCCAAGAGCTGTAAGGGTATCACCGTCACGATCGGTTGCAGAAACTCTTCGACGGCGGGCACTTCGATCACGTCGTCGGCCAAGCGGCCGATCTCGCGATCGCCTTCGCCCACGACGGCAATCACCGGCCCGCCGCGGGCCTTGATCTCCTCGACATTCGACATCACCTTCTCGTAAGTCGGCCCTTGGGGCATGAGGAAGACGCTGGGCGTCGCGTGATCGACGAGGGCAATCGGCCCGTGCTTCATTTCCGCCGCGGGATAGCCCTCGGCGTGGATGTAGCTGATTTCCTTGAGCTTCAAGGCCCCTTCCAGGGCCGTGGGGAAGTTGAACTGCCGGCCCAAGTACAGGAAGTTGTTGCAGCCGGCATACTTCTCGGCGACGAGTTTCACTTTTTCGTGGCACTCCAGGGCCCGGCGGACCTTGTCGGGAAGCTCCTGCAATTGCTTGATGATCTGCATGCCGGCCGTGAAACTAAGATGCCGCAGGCGGCCGAAATACAGGGCCATCATCGCCATCACGGTGCACTGCGACGTGAAGGCCTTGGTCGAGGCCACGCCGATCTCCGGTCCGGCGCGGAGATAAACGCCGCCGTCGGACTCCTGGGCAATCGTGCTGCCGACCACGTTGCAGATGCCCAGCGTGGGGTGGCCTTTGCGCTTCATCTCCCGCAGGGCGGCCAAGGTGTCGGCCGTCTCGCCGCTTTGCGTGATGGCGAAGACCAGCGTGTGGTCGTCCAAGGGCGGGTTCCGGTAGCGAAGTTCGCTGGCATACTCGACTTCCACCGGCAGCCGCGCCATGGCTTCCACCAGGTACTCGCCTACCAGGGCCGCGTGCCAACTGGTGCCGCAAGCCGTCATCACGAAACGCCGCACGCCGCGCAACTGCTGGGGCGAGAGATTCAGGCCGCCAAACTTCGCCGTCGCCGCATCGCAGTCCAAGCGGCCCCGCATAGCGTTCTCGATCGACTCGGGCTGCTCGAAAATCTCCTTGAGCATGTAGTGTTTGTAGCCGCCGGTGTCGATGTCGCCCGCCTTGAGTTCCAAGGTATGGATCCGCGGATCGACCAGTCCGGCGTCGCGATGGATGATCCGCATCGAATCGGCGGTGAGCACGGCCAACTCGTGATCGGCCAGGTAGACGATCTTGTCGGTATAGCCGGCCAAAGGCGAGGCGTCGCTGGCCACGAAGTGCTCGCCGTGGCCCACGCCCAGCACGATGGGACTGCCCAGGCGGGCGACGATCAGCACTTCCGGCCAATCGCGGAAGAGGATCGTCAGGCCGTAAGTCCCCTGGAGTTGCAACAAGGCCGCTTGCACCGCCGCGACCAGGGGTCGGTAGTCGAGCGCCGCCATGTCGGGGCACCCAGTACCCGGGGTCGCGGTCGGGGTCGCGGGCAGTGACCCCGACCCAGGGTACTGGGTGCCCCGCGGGGTACCCCGCTTCAAGCAGCTTGCCACTAGGTGAGCGATGACCTCGGTATCGGTAGCCGAATGGAACGTATAGCCCTCCGCGACTAGGCAACGCTTGAGCGATTGGAAGTTCTCGATCACGCCGTTGTGGGCGACGGCGATCTCGCCGTCACCACCCAGGTGGGGATGGGCGTTGATGTCGCTCGGCGCACCGTGGGTGGCCCAGCGCGTGTGCCCGATGCCCGTCCGGCCCGCGGTCGATGAGCCGGCCAGCCTGGCTTCCAGGCGATCGATCCGCCCGGCCGACTTGCAGATTGTCAGATGCCGCTCGGCGGTGACCAGGGCGACCCCGGAACTGTCGTAGCCGCGATACTCCAAGCGGCGAAGTCCGGTGATGAGGTAGTCGAGGGCCTCACGCGGGCCGACGTATCCGACGATGCCACACATGCGTTGATCGTTCCTTAGACGTTTGGGTGGGTTACAGAGCAATGTAGCATACTCGCTCGGTCCATTCTGGAAAAGGGTCTTTTTCTACTGAGTCGCCAGTAGTATGGAATTGAGCGTGTGGGCCCTTGGGGAAAGAATTCTGGATCTCTAGTCGGATATGTTACCAAATCTATGCATATACACTATTTTAACATTTCCGCCACGGGCGGCCGTTGGACACTGCGGCGGAGTTCGCGACCCCGCTGCACCGCGGCGTCCAGGTCGCAGCGCGCGGCCTCGTCGATCTCGACGAAGGCCGTCACGCCATCGGCGTGGTGGAATCTACAGTGCTCATGCGTTTCTCTGGAGGTTGCGCCAGCTTGGTACCTCCGTGAACGCCGGCAAGTGAAGCCGTCGGGATAACATGCCGCCGACGGCGAAAGACATCGAACAGCGCGTCGCAAGCGAGCCGCGGTTAGCCGCGCTCGCTTGCGACGCGCTGAATGTTTACAGCGATACAGGTCAATCAGGTGGACGGATTTGCGGCATACGGTCGATCGGCGGTGGTACGAGATCACATTCGGCGAAATCGCCCGTGACGTAGCGTGTGCCGGCAGAGCCGACGTGATCGACCCAAACCGGCAGGGTCATGCGGCCGGTCGGATGCAGGAGGAATGAACGTGGTTTTGCCGGCGCCAGTCGCGCCCGAGTGCGGTCGTCGAGCAGGCAGACCTCGTCGACAAGATGCGTGCTTTCGCCCAAAGGACAAGCCGCCGAAACGGCTGATCGAATGCGGCGACTGGATCGCGGTGGCGACCCGTTCCTCCAGTGTGAGGCCATTATCGCGCGGCTCGTAAATGTTGTGCAGTTGTTCGTTTAGGATCCGCACTTCTGCCAACGACTCCATCAAGACAGGTTGAAAACCTATCCTACTCTTCCCTTCAAAATCCCCTCCGCCTCGTTCCTGACGAGCTTGCTCAACTCCTTCGGCCCCAGTACTTCGCACTCGCTGCCCCAGGAGAGGATCCAGCGTTTCACCTCGCGGAGGTCGGAAATTCCCGCACTCCAAATTCACCCGGCCAGCTTCTCCCGTACGGCCCGCACCACGTTCGGCGGCAGGAATTTCGCCAACTCCTCTTCGCTCGCCAGCCCGGCAATCTGCTTGATCAGCGAACTGGAGACGTGGGCCAACTCGCCGTCGGCAATCATGAAGAGCGTTTCAATCTCCGGCGCGAGACGGCGATTGGCCATCATCATGGTCAACTCGGCGGCGATGTCGGTGATCGGCCGCACGCCGCGGATCATCACCCGAGCGCCCGTCTGCCGCACGAAATCGACGGCCAAGCCCTGGAACGTCTGGATCTCGACGTTCCCAAGGTGAGTGGTTGCCGCGCGGATCAGTTCCACACGCTCGTCGCTGCCGAACATGGCCTGCTTCTCGATGTTGATGCCCACCCCCACGATCAGCCGATCGAAGAGCAGGCTCGCCCGTTCGATGACGTTGAGATGCCCCAAGGTAATCGGATCGAACGACCCGGGGTAAACGGCAATTCGCGGCGGATGGGGGGCCATGGGAAAACCTCGCGGGTATAGGAGGGGGACAGTACTCAGTACTCAGTACTCAGTACTCGGTACTCGGTACTCAGTTCTAACTCCTAAGTTCTAAGTTCTAAGCTCCGATTGCTTCGATCAGCCGCTCGATGTCCGATTCATCATTGTAGGCGTGCGGGCTGATCCGCAGCCGCCCGGCCCGGCAACTGAGCACTACCTGCCGTTGCAAACACTGCTTGCGCAGGGCGTCGGGATCGCGACCGGGCAGCCGAAAGGAAACGATGCCGCTGCGACGGTCGCCATCGCGGACGCTGTCGATGATCGCCCCCGCGGCGGTCAGCCGGCGGCAGGCCAGGTCGGTGATCGCCAGCACACGGTTTCCGATGGCCGTCTGGCCGTAGCGGAGCAGCAGTTCCAGGCTGGCATTCAGGCCGATGAAACCAGCCATGTTCATCGATCCGCCTTCGTAGCGCTCGGCCGTATTCTTGAAGTTCAACTCGATGCGGGTGAAATCGCGGTCGTGGGCCACGCTGTTCCAGCCGACACCCAAGGGGCGAAGCAAATCGAGGTGCTGGCGGCGAAGAAAGAAAATTCCGGCCCCTTCCGGCCCCAAGAGCCACTTGTGACCATCGGCGGCGAGGAAGTCGATCAGCGTGCGACGCACGTCCAAGGGAAAAACGCCCAGCCCTTGAATGGCATCCAGGAACAATAGGGCCCCCCGGGCGTGCACCATTTCCGCCAGCCGGTCCAAGTCCTGCCGCCAGCCGCTGGCGTAGGCGACCCAACTGACGCTGACGATCCGCGTGCGGGCATCGCAGGCCTGGGCCAGCGATTCCAAGGGCACTTGCCCCGCGTCGGTCGGCACACGGCGGATTTCCACGCCACGGGAAATAAGATTCAGCCAGGGATATTGATTGGAGGGGAACTCATTGTCGGGCAGGACGGCATTATCGCCCTCTTCCCAAGGGAATCCCTCTGCCGCCAGACTAATGCCGGCGGTGGTGTTGGGGACCAGGGCGATTTCCTCCGGCTGGGCATGGATCAATTGGGCCGCCCGCTGCCGGGCCTCGTTCAATTGGCGCATCCAGTCCTGATAATGGGCGTCGCCGTTGGCCACGGCATCTTCGCTCCAGCGGGCGACCGCCCGGCGGGCTGGCCCACTGAGGGGGGCCACCGCCGCGTGGTCAAGATAGGCCCATTGACCCGTAACCGGCATTTCCTTGCGAAAACCGCCCCAATCGGTGTTTTCAACAGGTGCGGCCTGCTCGTCGCTCAAGTTCCGATTCCTTTATTTGACTTCTGGGTGGTGGACATTCCAAGCTGTGATTATACTAGAAAGTCAATGTCCATTGTCATCCGCGGTGTTGAGAAGTCGTTTTCATGCCCAAAGCCTTTTGCATTACCGGCGCTGTTGTTGCCATCCTGTTGGTGCTGGTCTTCGGGATCGACCTGGGGACAGGATTTCCCTTCGACCGCCAAAGCTGGCTGATCGACATCGGCCTGGTGCTTTGCTCGGGAATGCTGGGCTACATCAGTTGGGCCACTTTTCGAACGCTGAAGTAGGTCCTTTCTGCCGGAAAGGACTTTTGCGTGCCATGCCATCAGGCAACGTGACGTTTTTCACTGGGCTTGAAGCACAATAGTCCCTCCCGGCAGGAGGGACCTACTCGCCCACGTTTCGCGCTGAGCAGAGTACGGGGAAGTTGCGTTCTGTTGCCGCGGTGATAAAATAAGGAGTATCCCCGCGAGGGTTAAACATCGCATTTGCAGGCAGACATGGCATCGCAAGATAACGAATCACCGAAAGACAAACGTGAGCCCGCTACCGCATCGCGCAAGCGATCGCTGAAGCTATTCGTTGATGGAAACCCGCTCAACGACACGCCCGACAATCTGACTCCATTGAACAAGCGCTTGCGGAGGCTTTTCGAGGCAGGCAACAAGCAGGGCGGGCAGGACAAATTCGACTACGCAAGCGAACTCTATACCGAGTGTGTGCAAGGCGATCCGGGAAATCTGGGGTATCTGCAAAGTTTCATCACCAACTTGCACAAGAAGTACGGCAGCGCCAAGAAGCTCGGCATGGGGGCGCAGTTCAGGGAGCGCGGGGCCCGCTCTGCCCTGAAAAAGGCCATCGCCCAGTGCGATTGGGACGAAGCCCTGCAACAGGGATTCAGCGTGCTCTTGGTGAATCCCTGGGACGCTTCCACGCTGACCGCTATGGCCACGGCCTGCGAGGGCATCTTGACTCAGGAGGGCCCTTCCGCGGCCGTGACCTATGGCGACTGCGAACTGTTCTACCTGAAGTGCGCCTTCGACACGTGTCCGAAAGACAAGCCCGATTATGAGATATGCCGCCAGTTGGCCGAGGCCCTGGCCAGGCGCGAGCGCTACGTCGAGGCCATCAACTTCTGGCACAAGTGCGAACTCGCCCGTCCTGATGACGAGATACCCAAGCGGTCGATCGCAACGCTTACCATCTTGCAGCATCAGGCCAAAGACCCCCGGTACGAGGATGACAAGAAACGTCCGGCAAGCCTGGCGCCGGCAAGCAGCAGGAATTCACGCACGAGGACCGCCTCAAGCAGCGCATCCAGCGCAGCCCGAAGGACCTTACCGGCTACGACGAGTTGGCAAACCTGTACCTGAACACCGACCGTTTCGTAGAGGCCGAAGAGGTCCTCAAGCAGAAGCTCGAAGTTACGAACAACAACGTCACGGTGCGGGAAGAAATCGAGGACGTGCAACTCCGCGCCCTGCGGTCCAAAATGATCGAGGGCGGCAAGAAGGCCAAGCAAACGGGCGACGAGGCGGACAAGAAAGAGTACGAACGGCTGAGAATGACCGTCATCGTGAAGGAACTGGACGTCTATTTGAACCGTTGCGAGCGCTACCCGAACAATCTCATTTTCCGTTATGAGTTGGCCCAACGATACCAGTGGAAAGGCGACCTCGATGAGGCGATCAAGCAATATCAGATCGCCAAGGCCGACCCACGCAAGAGGGGCATGTGCCTGATTAATCTGGGTGAGTGCTTCCGGTCAATCAAGCCGCCGCAGTATCACTTGGCCATGAACCACTTCGAACAGGCGTGCCTAGAGATCCCCGACCGCGAGGCGGAATACAAGAAACTGGCCTTCTATCGGGCCGGAAAGCTGGCCATGGGGTTGAAGGACCTGGCCAAGGCCGAGAAGTACCTCACGACCTTGGCCAGCATGGATTATACCTATCGCGACACGTCCGACCTGCTGGGACGCCTGCATCGCATGTTGGAAGAAGAGGGCAAGACGGGCGGACAAAAAAAGCGTGAGGAGAGGAAAAAGGAGGATGAAAAGGCGGAAGAAGAGGGCGGCGAGTAGGTCCGTTCTGCCGGAAACGACTATTGTGCGCCGACCCAACGAGCAATGCGGAGTTTTTCACGCGGTTTGACGCACATTAGTCCCTCTCGGCAAGAGGGACCTCCTACAGTTTTTTTATCAGCCAAACGGAATAAATTCCATTCTAGGTAGCGCCCCTCTGGACAAAGTGGCCGGATTTCGCGAGAATAGTTGATTCGCGGCGTGCGGGCTGGGTCCTGCCACGGCCGGCTCAAAGAACAGAACATTCCCCCAAGTAGCGGAAACCATGCCTCATTCGAAAAGTGCAAAGAAGCGCCACCGTCAGAGCCTGGAACGGCGGGAGCGGAACCGTGCGGTGAAGCGCGAACTGAAAACCCGCGTTCGCAAAGTAGTCGAGGCCGTCGAGGCCGGCAAGGCGGACGACGCCCAAGGCGCGCTGCGGGCTGCCGCCCAGAAGCTTGATCGCGCTGCCGCCCACAAGATCATCCATCGCAACGCCGCTGCGCGCACCAAGTCGCGATTGGCCAGCCGGGTCAAGACGCTGAAGGCCCCGGCAGCGGCGCAGTAGTTAGAAGCCCGACGCGCAAGCGAGGAATTCACTTTCCGCGCTCTCTGACGCCCAATTCTCACTGACCCGCAAGCGGGTGCCCCGTCGGGCTTCAATACCCTAAATGCTCGCGCAGACTTTCTGGATAGCCTCTCAGAATTCTACATCCGCGGCGTTGAAGATCGGGCCCTCGACACAGATCCGGCGATAGTCCCATTCGCCCTGCGCATCGCGGATTTTCGTCACGCAACTGAAACATATCCCGATCCCGCAGGCCATCGGGCTTTCCAACGAAACCTGGCAGGGCAGACCCATTCTGACCGCCATGTCGGCCGTGGCGTGGAGCATCCTCTCCGGCCCACAGGCGACGATCCGGCAGCGACAGGGCGAGGCCTCGACCACCGGCGGCACCAGCTCGATCACCGTGCCGCAATGTCCGGCCGAACCATCGTCGGTGCTGATCAAGACATCGACGCCCAAACGGCGAAAGTCGTCGACGCCCGCCAGAAACGCGGACGAGCGATGGCCGTAGCAGAGCGTCACCTTCTGTGCCCGCGGGACGGCCCGCGGCGGCGTCCCGTAGTCAGCTTGGCCCAGGTAATGCCGGGCAAGCGCCAGGAAGGGCGTCTGGCCGATGCCCCCGGCCACCATGATCAAATGGCCGGTCTCCGTGGGTGGAAATCCATTGCCCAACGGTCCCCAGACATCCAGCCGGTCGCCAGTCTTCAGCGCAGACAGGCGGCGCGTCATGCGGCCGATTGCCTGGTAAACGATATCGACGCCTTGTGGCCGGCCCGAGGCATCGCGATACGTGTCGTACAAGGCCAGCGGGCGGCCCAACAACGGGTCGTTCGTGCCCGCCAGCCGCAACATCAGGAACTGGCCGGGCAGGATATTCGCGGCAATGCTCGGGCAGGACAATCGCAGGCGATACGTATCGCAGGCAAGCGGCACGTGCTGCTCGATGGCGACCGATTCTTGGCATAGGTGGTCAGGATTGGAGGTGTGCATGGGGGGGTGCTTGGAACTTAGTGCTTAGATCTTAGTACTAAGTTCTAAGACCTATTTCACTCCGAATTCTTCACAAGGGATTTCAATGCGTGCACCTCCTCCTGAAGCAAGGGGCGAACCGTGCCGGGCGGGAGTTTGCCAAGGCGGACCGGTCCAACACTCACACGCACCAGCCGCAGCACCTTATGTCCAACCCGGGCCAGCAGGCGGCGAATCTCGCGGTTCATGCCTTCGCGGAGGATGATCTCCAGCCAGGTACTGTCCTTTTGGTGCGATTCGACGCGGACATCCTCGACCTTGGCGACACCTTCGGCCAGATGGACCCCGCGTCGCAGCTTGTCGAGCACTTCCCGTTCAGGCCGGCCGACAACCTGGGCCAGATACACCTTCTGTACGCCATAGCGCGGGTGTGTAAGTCGATTGGCCAGCTCGCCATCGTTGGTGACGAGGATCAATCCTTCGCTGTTCAAATCGAGTCTGCCGATCGCAAACAAGCGGATATCCTGGTTCGGCACGAGGTCGATCACACGGGGTCGGCGGCCGGGATCGTGATTTGTTGACACCACCCCTTTGGGTTTGTTCACGGCATAATAGACCCGGCGGCCGAGCGACATCGTTTCGCCATCGACACGGATATCCTGGGTGGCCGTATCGACCCGTGTACCGAGTTGGGTCACCACTTTGCGGTCCACCTCGACGCGGCCGGTCGTAATCAACTCCTCGCACCGCCGACGGCTTCCCAGACCCGCTGCGGCCAGGATTTTTTGTAGGCGATCGCCGGCCGGGCGCTCGCCGCCGGGCGTCGCCTGCGAGCGTGGTCGGCGCGGCTTGCCGCGCAGCCGCGACTTGCCGTACGACGGATTGCCAATCCGTCCTACACCACGTGGGCGGCGGCCAGAGCCAGTTCCCGCTGGACGGGAGGTGGGTGCACGCTTGGACTTTGATTTGCCCGAGACGGGAATCTCACCACCTTCGAAACCAATGACGCGGCCTGCCTGCTGAGCTTCGGCAGGCTGATGGGCCGGCTTAACCGGGCGCAGGCCTTTTTTGGCGGAGAACTTTCGTGGTTGCGGGCCGGCCATGGTTTAAGCAAGTGCAGTAGGTGGAGCAGCGTTGGGTCAGATCAACCATCATACTCCGACCAAGGAGAATCCGACAGGGTGGCGGGGCCAGGTGGGGAAATCCGAAATCCGAATGCCGAAATCCGAAACAAAATCCAATTTCAAATAAGAAAAGCTCAAAACATCCTTGGCTGTACGTTTCAAGAATTGGAGTTTTGAGTTTTCGACTTGTTTTGGAGTTCGATATTCGAATTTTCGGATTTTTTCCACACCCTACGGCGTCGCGGTCGGCGGAACGTAGATTGCAGGCGGCGCGGTGACGATCGGAGGCTGGTCAATCGGCATCTGCGGAACCTGCGATTGTGGGCAGGGAGCGAGAATGGGCTCGCCTGGCCGCGGCCGTTGCATGTCCTGGAGTTCCGCGAAGGCTGGCCTAGGTTCCTGGTACTCTCGCGGCCGCGCACCGGCAACCGGCGGGCCCGCGTCATTATCAGGATAGGGCTCAAAAACCCTTGCCCTGGCCTGCTGACATTCCTCAGTACCGGGGTGGGAAAAGTTCGGCGATGCCAAGCAACCGCAGCATGCCTGGAGCACGGCCGACGAGACGATCAACGACAGGATCCCACGCATAGGCGAAACTCCACCCCCCCTCCTAGACTTCAATTGGCCGCGGCATTGTAAAGATTTGTGACTCGGGGGGAAAGAGGAAAAATCCCAAATCCGCGACCCGGAGCACCGGGTACCCCGGAAATCCGAAACAAAGGAGAAAATTCAAATGCTCCAAACGGGCACGTTTCCCCGTTTTCTTCCTTTAGATTTGGTATTTGTTTGTGATTTAGGATTTGTGATTTCGTGCTTTCTGCTTTACCCCACATAGGCGTCCAACAACACCGTGGGCTGCTGCGGCACGAGTCGGACGCTGCCTAGGCTGGCGGGCAATAATGCGGTCCCCCCCTTAGACAAAGGTGCGATCTGCGGATCGCCTTCAATGCGGACGGCACCCTGCAAGACGCAGACAATATGAAATCGATCGTCCCCTCCAATCGCCTCCGGCTGATCGAAGTTCCAGCGATCCATGATGAACTTTTCGCAGGCGACCAGACGGCTGACCCAGGGATGGTCGGTGGGCTGCGGTTCCACGGGATCGACCGGCCCGCACTGGAAATCAACGACGGCCAGACCCTGGTCGACGTGCAACGGACGGGGCTTGCCGTCGGGACCGACGCGGTTCCAGTCGAAGAGGCGGAACGTGGTATCGCTGGACTGCTGCACTTCGGCGACCAAGAGGCCGGCCCCCAATGCATGAACGGTCCCAGCGGGAACGAGGAGACAATCACCCGCCTTGGGCTCGAATTGATGCAGCAGACTGCCGCACGTCCCCTGGCGCATGGCATCAGCCAACTGCCGACGATCGACACCCGGCCGGAGCCCCGCATAGATCAGGCTGCCGGGATCGGCGGAGAGGATGTACCAGGCCTCGGTCTTGCCCAAGTCGGGTGGAATCAGCCGAGCGGCCTGTTCGTCGTTGGGATGAACCTGAACCGAGAGGGCCTGCGCGGCGTCAAGGAACTTGACCAGGAGGGGAAAAGTCGGCTGTGGATGGTGGCGGCCGAAAAGTTCCGGACCGCGGTGGCGAACCAGTTCGCCCAACGCCGTACCGGCCAAAGGCCCCTGGTCGACGACGCTTTGATCGGCGCCATGATCGGAGATTTCCCAACTCTCGGCATAATCGTTGCCCGCACCGAGCGGCTTTCCCAAGACGGTTTCCAAACGACGGTTCCCCCAGAGATAGCGACGCACGAGTAAACGAAAACGAAGCGGATAAAGCGGGATCATCGAATAACCTCCACGGCACATGGACAAAGCGGTTGCTTATGGCGTGCCAGCGAAGTATTATAAATGGTTTGCCACCGGCCAGGAATTCCTCGGCGTGAAAGTTGCTGCTCCAGTTCATGAATAATCCCGCCCAGCCCGATTTGTTCCAAGAGAGCACGATGACCTTCGGGCAGCATCTCGAAGAGTTGCGGACCTGTCTGTTCCGCGCAATTGCCGGCCTGGCGATCGGCTGTGCTATCGGGCTTCTGCCGTGGGTCTGCGTCCCGGTCGTCAAGTTCATCGAAACGCCCGTCAACAATGCCCTGAACAAGTATTACCAGGGGCAGGCCGAGGCCAAAGTCCTCACACCGGAGGTGAAGGAGTGGCTCCACAAGGCGGGCTACACAAGCGAAGCCGACCAGCAGTGGGTCAGCGACTACGTTGCCAGGAAGCATGTCTCGCTGAAGTTGAACTTGGAGTTGCAACCACTGCCGGACAAGTCTCTCCCCGGGCCACCCTCCAGCGATACGGACACGGTGGATGCGCAGCGGGTGAAAAAAAAGATCGACTTCGAGCCTATTGCCGACGATCCGCGAGTCAGCATGAAAAGCCTCAACGCCCAGGAGACCTTCATGATCTACATGAAGGCCTCGATCATGGTGGGTGTGGTGCTGGCCAGTCCTTGGATCTTCTATCAGATCTGGTCGTTCGTGGCCGCCGGGCTGTATCCGCACGAGCGGCGTTACGTACATATTTTTCTGCCGATGAGTCTCGGGCTATTTCTGACCGGAGCGGCAGTGGCCTTCTTCTTTGCGTTCGATAAGGTGCTGGCCTTCCTGCTCAGCTTCAACCGCATGATGGGAATCGACCCCGATCTGCGGATCAACGAGTGGATGAGCTTCGTGCTTTTGTTGCCGCTGGGATTCGGGATCAGCTTCCAGCTTCCCTTGGTGATGCTCTTCCTGGAACGGATCGGGCTGCTATCGGTGAAGACCTACCTGGCTTCGTGGCGGCTGGCCATCCTGGTGATTTTCGTGCTGGCGATGATCCTCACGCCCACGGGCGATCCCTACACCTTGCTGCTGATGGCCTGTCCTCTGACAGTTCTTTACTTTGCCGGCGTGTTGCTATGTAAAGTGCTGCCGAAGGCGAAGAGCCGGTTCGCGGAGTGATTTGATTAAATCGCTTCGCCGCCGCGTTCGCCAGTGCGGATGCGGATGCAATCTTCCAGGGGAGGACGAATATCTTTCCGTCGCCGATTTCACCGCTGGCCCCCGTTCGGCCGCCGCGAATGATGGCGTCGATCGTCGGTTCGAGAAACTCCTCGTTGACGGCGATCATCAACTGCACCTTGCGCAACAGGTTCACGGCGAATTCGTGGCCGCGGTAGACCTCGGTCTGTCCGCGTTGCCGACCAAAGCCCTGCACGTCCATTACAGTGAGGCGGAAGACCTCAACGTCAGCCAAGGCCTGCTTGATGGCTTCCAGGCGATGCGGTTGAATCACGGCGATGATGAGCTTCATGGTGGTCTTCCATCCCCCGCGAACGAGGGTTTTAGCGTAATGAGCAGAAGAATGGATCAGTTAATCAGGAATACTAACCCATCACCGGGCGAATCTCAAGAGGCGCAAGAAAAGTAGACAGGCACACTCCGTGTGCCGTCCGCCCTACCGTCACAGCCGCAGCTACTTTCAGAAGCCAGAGGTTTCTGGCGGACGGCACACGGAGTGTGCCTGCTACTTTCAGCCACTTCAGAACAGCAGAATCAAGTCGGCAGCCGTGAGAAACTGCGAACTGCTGCGGCCGTCGTTGAACGGCAGGCCCGTCTGGCCCGAGACGGCGTAGCTGCCGGCACCGCCGTCATACCAATCGTAGCGAACCTCGGGCCGGAAAATCACGTTGGCCTGGGGCCGCCAGTTCAGTCCGGCCGTAAGTTCGTAGAAATTGCCCTCGAAACCGTGGCCCGACCAGGCCCGCACGCCGGGAACATTCCCCGGTCCGGAGACCGCGACGCCGTCCTGATCGCGGAACCATTCGCCCCGCATGCAGGCTGCCCATTGGCTGTTGAGGGTGTAGATGTAGTATTGGTTCAGTCCGTACCAATTCGCCTGGCCGCCGCCGGGCAGGGCGTTATTTTCCACGCCCAGGTCGTGGACCAGCACGTACTCGCTGCGCGGGCCGAGTTTTTCCTGAATGACAAGGCTGTAGACAAAACCGTTGTCGCCTCCGTTCAAATTTTGCGCTCCGCTGGACAGGGAGTAAGACACGATCGTTCGCTGGTCGCTGCTTTGCCAGCGGAAGCCGCCGAGAAAATCTAAAGAGTGATTTTCGTCCTCGAACTGGCTCCAGCCGCGATTGATACCGCCCTGGACCGACCAGTTCTCATCCACCTTGTAGTCGGCCAGCATACCGGTCAACTGGTGCGGTACGCCATAGGTGTAGGAATAGGAATGCGAGTAAAAGAAATTCGACTGGGCGGGCAGGGACTCGTAATCCATGATCGCTTCAAAGGTCCCGAGCTTAACGGTCAGATCATTATAGCCCACTGCCGCATAGGCCTGCGGAAGCATCACACCATAGGTTTGGCCGCTGAAGCCGTTGAGGTGGTTTTCCAGTCCGTTATTGATATTCCAGCGCCAGTCGGTGCCGTAGGCGGCGTCGATGCGGCCGCCAAAGTCGAGACCGTTGCCGCCGGTGTTGACCGGCCGCTCCAAGGTCATCCAGAACTGGTTCATCTGGTATTCGCTGTCGCAATCGTTCATGCCCACCGGGCCATTGAAGCGACTGGCGGGATTATCAGCATTGAAGGTGATCCCCTGTTCGAGCCAACCGCTGATCGACATGCCCATGTTTTGCAGGCATTGCGGCTGGCGCAGTCCGATCATCGGTCCGGGCGGAGGCGGCGGTGCCGGCTCTTCGGCCGGCGGACCGGCTTCCGCGCCTAGATGCTGATGCAAGCGGGCCTTCAATGCGGCAAGACGCGATTTGCGCTCGGCAGCGGCTTCCGGGGGCAGGCCGCTGGCATCGGCGACACCAGGCTGCGCTTCCGTGGTCGCGGGTTCCGTGGCGGCCGGGATGGCCGGTGTGACCGGCGGAGGCGCTTCCGGACCCGACGCTGTTACTGCGGCGGCATCGACCTTGTGGTTCAATGTGGCCACCGCCGTATCTTCGAATTCGACCTTCTGAGCAGCAGGCTGCGGGCTGGCTACGAGATCGTCCGCATGGCTCCAACCGGTAGCCCAGCAGGATCCCAGGAGTAGCACCGAAGCAATGTGCGCTAATATTCTGCACCCATGAGCGTGTCCTATCTATCGCTACGAGGCCGTAGCCCCGCTATCCTCGCACTGGCGACTCATGCGCGGCTTAGGTTCGTTTCCAACAATTTTCCTATCGGAACCGTGGCGTACGGTAATTACGGGAAAAAAGTGAAAAACGGGCACCCCAAAGCAAACCGGTGCCCGTCGCCGTAGAGTCTGCGACCTATGACGTTTGCTCATTCGCCCGGCCCGCTGGAGATTGCCGAAGGGAGAAGATAGAGCGACTGTGCCGAAGATGACGACGGGCGTAGCGTACTCATCACGCCAACCATGCTGCGCAAGGTGCCCGCGTGATGCAAGACCCTCACGCGGGTGCCGACGCGAACCGTCTTTGCGAGGGTGGCATGCCTTCACGCGGCCGTCACAAAGTCATGGCAGCAGGGCAATCGAAACCGGCCGCGGGTAGGCATGTTGGCCCAGACACGTGACGTGAGGCATGCCAGCCTCGCAACAAACATGCCCGGGCACCATGTACTACTCATGGTCGGCGGCCGGTTGGACTTTTCCCGATTGCGCCGAGTTTCTAACGGCCGCGTGAAGGCATGCCACCCATCTTTATCGTCGCCGCAGGCGCCAAAGTCCGGCGACGATCCGCGGCAACTCGCGGAGCGGACGGAGATGCCCGCCGGGGACTTCCTGCCAATGAATCGGCACTTCCACCACGCGCAGACCGAGGCGTTGGGCCAGCACGAGAAGTTCCAAGTCGAACAAGTAGCGGGTTTCCGTGAGGGCCGCGAAAAGACGGCGGCCCGCCGCCGCACGGAACATCTTGAATCCGCACTGCGTGTCCAGCACCGGGATCCGCAGCAGTCGGCGGGCAGCAAACGCGAAGAGCTTTCCGGTCAGGCCCCGATACCAATCACGCGAACGGCGGATGGCTGGATCCGCCGCCAACCTCGAACCGATGGCCACGTCGGCCCCGTGGGCGATCGCCGCCGCCAGCCGGGCGTGTTCTTCAATCGGCGTGGCACCGTCCGCATCCGCAAACAACAGAAGCTCTCCCCGTGCCGCCAGCACTCCGGTCCGTACTGCGGATCCCTTGCCCTCGTTTTCAACGTGTCGCAGCAGGCGAAGTTGCGGCCACTCATTGGCTAGGTTCTCGACGATAGCCGCCGTTTCGTCACGGCTGCCGTCGTCCACGACGATCACCTCATAGGGCTGCCGGAAACTCTGCTCCAGGTACGCGCGGATACTTTGGAGGTACGGCGGCAACCGCCGGGCCTCATCCAAGGCCGGGAGAATCAGGGAAAGGGCGGTTTCGGGCATGGGGGAGGAGCCTAGAACTTAGAACTTAGGCATTGGGTTTTGGGCCTTCGGCAAGCAATCATACCAGTTCTAAGACCTAAGACCTAAGTTCTAAGTCCTTCGACCCAACACCTTGCATCGTAAACCTGCGGCATTTATAGTAAATGAAACGTCAGGATACCGCAAACTTCACAATCCCGAAACCCTAACCCCCCTTTCTTCCATGACTCGCTTCCCTATGATTCGCTTAACCTTCCTCTCAACCTTGGTCGTGGCCTTGTGCCAAGCGACATTCGTGTCCGTGGCCGATGACGCCAAGCTGGCTGACGGCAAATTGGTTCCACTGAAGTTGGAAATTCCCAAGGCCCTCTTCGTCGGCACGCCGAAGAACATCAAGGCGAGCGCGACGCTCGAGCCTTACGTGGATAAGCCGCGCGTGCCCTTGATGATCCCCGCCGGTTGCACCAATCTGGCGGCGAAGAAGAAAGTGACCTCCAGCGACTCGGCGCCGATCATCGGCGAATTGTCGCTGGTCACCGACGGGGATAAAGACGGCTCCGACGGCAGTTTCGTCGAGTTGGCCCCGGGCAAGCAGTGGATCCAGATCGACCTGGAGAATCCGGCCGACATTTCGGCCGTCGTCGTCTGGCATTACCACGCCGAGGGCCGCGTCTATCACAGTGTCGTCGCGCAGATTTCCGACGACCCGGAGTTCACCAAGGACGTGAAGACCGTCTTCAATAACGACTTCGCCAACGCCTTGGGCTTCGGCGTGGGCAAGCAACTGGAGTACATCGACGATTACCGCGGCAAGGCAATCGCCGTGAAAGACGAAAAGGGCGGACCGGTCCGCGGCCGGTACGTGCGCCTGCACTCCAACGGCAATACGTCGAGCGACCAGAACCACTACATCGAGGTAGAGGTCTACGGTAAGCCTGTCAAATGATTCGTGCCCGTCTGCTGACTGCGGCCGCGCTGTTGGCCATTCTGGCCCTCGCGGCCGCGTTTCGTTTGCCTCGGCTCGCTCAGCGGCCAATGCACGCCGACGAGGCCAACCAGGCGGTCAAGGCCGGACGACTGTACGAGACCGGCAAGTACGAATACGACGCCACCGATCACCACGGGCCGAGTCTCTATTGGCTGACGCTCCCGTCGCTCTTCTTGAGCGGGGCCAAGGACCTGGCCGGCAGCCAGGAGGTCGCGTATCGCATTGTGCCCGTGATCTTCGGCCTGGGGCTGATCGTGCTGATTTTGCTCTTGGCCGACGGGCTAGACTGGCCCGCAGTCGTAATGGCAGCCTTATTGACGGCCATTTCACCGGCGCTGGTGTTCTATAGTCGTTATTACATCCAGGAAACGCTGTTGGTGTTCTTCACGCTGGCCGCGCTGGGATGCGGGTGGCGATACCTGCGCACCCACGGCATGGCCTGGATTCTTGCCGCCGGGGCCGCGGTCGGCATGATGCATGCCACGAAAGAGACGTGGATCCTTTCCGCGGCCGCGGCCATCGGCGCCGCCGGATTGACCTGGGGCTGGTCGAGATCGCCGGAGTGGTGGGTGCGTGGTGCGTGGTACGTGGTGCGTGGTACGTGCTGGCGCGGGAGTTTCAAGAATCGTGTCCGGCAATTTCTGAATATCTTGGCAGCGATGGTCACGTCGCGTTTTTTTCTGCATCTGCTGGCCGCAAGCCTTACGGCGTGCCTTGTCGCCGTGGCCTTCTTTTCGATGTTCGGCAGGAACTGGGAAGGCCCATGGAAGTCGATCTATGCATACTCCAACTACTTCCATCGCGGCAGCCAACAGGGCGAACATTCGGAACCGTGGTACTATTATCTGCAACTCCTCTTCGCCTATCGGCCTTCGAAACGGATCTTTTGGAGCGAGGGTTTTATTGCCGTGCTGGCGTTGATCGGGGGAATTCACGCGCTGGTGTGCCCGCTTTCGTCTCCGCGTCTCCCCCTCTCCCCCTCTCCCCCTCTCCCTTTCTCCCGCCCTTCCTTTCTCCCCTTCTCCGCGTCCCTGCCACGCTTCCTGACCTTCTACACGCTTCTCCTGACGCTGATCTACAGCTTGATCAGCTACAAAACCCCCTGGTGCGCTCTGAGCTTCTTGATGGGCATGATCTTGCTGGCAGGCGTCGGCACGGCGGCCATTCTTCGCTTCCTGCCGAACTGGCCGATGAAGCTCGTGGCCGCGATCGTGCTGGGCATCGGCGCGGGGCATCTCGGCTGGCAGGCCTATCAATTGAACTTCGACGCGCGTCCGCTGGGCACTGTTCTCAAGACAGTGGCCTTAAAGGGTTGGCGGGCCTACGAATTGAATTTCGACCCACGGTACATTGCCGACCCGTTGAATCCGTATGTCTACGCCCACACGCCGCCCGGATTGGCGCGGCTCGGCCGTCAACTCGATCGCTTCGCCCAACGGTTGCCGGAAGGCCAAGGACTCTGGATTCACGTCGTCGTGCCCGACAACTACTGGCCGCTTCCCTGGTACTTGCGGAAGTTTCCCGCGGACCGCGTCGGCTATTGGTTCGACCCGGCCAAGTGGGAGCACGACCTTGAAATCAAGCAATGTCCCTTGCCGGACATCTTGATCCTCTCGGCCAACGTCGAATCGCCGCGCCTAGCGGCAAAGTTGGCAGCCTACAATGACCAACGGATCGAGTCGTTACGGCCGGGTGTGTTTGTGCGATTGTACGTCCGCAACGACCTTTGGCCAGCGTTTCTGGAGTGTCAGGGCGAGAATTAGCCCAATTCCCACCCTTTGCGATATTCCCGCCGCACCAGGCGGTTCAACTCGGGAAGGTTCGTCACCTCGACCTTCTCGGCGTCCCACTCGACGTGCTTGCCGACGCCGGCACGCTCGGCCAGGCAGCCCAGCAGCACCATCTCGGTCAAGGGGCCGGAATAGTCGAAGTGGGAACTGGCGGGCTTGCCGTCCCGGCAGGCACGGAGGAAGTCGGTCTGGTGGTTCAGCCCCTTCTTGACCCGCGCCAATACGTGGGGCGGCTTGCCGAAGGCCTTCTGCTTCTCCTCGGGCACCAGCCGCGGGCTGCCGCAGTAGTTGCCGGCCACGAGGATTCCCTTGTCGCCGACGAGGATCACGCCGCCGTCGCCCAACTTGCGGCCGTACTTCTTTTCCAACTCGCCGGCGATCGCCGGCAGGTTGTGCTCGCCTTCCGGGTTGTTCTCGTCGAGTTTCGCCAGGGTCTCGACGGCGCCCTTGAAGCCGTCGTACCAATGGACCTTGACCGCCGGCATGTCGCCGCGGGCCGGATAATTCCAGCGGAGGGCGTTCCGCAGGGGATAGCGTTCGTCGCTGCCGCCGACCTGCTCCAGGGCCTCGACGCTCGTGGGCGTGCCCAGCTTCAAGGCCATGAAGACGCCGTCGAGGTTGTGGCAGCCCCAATCGCCGACCGAGCCGTCGCCGAATTCCCACCAACTCCGCCACAACTTGGGATGCAGTTTCTCGGAATAATCGCGGTACGCCGCCGGCCCGATCCATTCGTCCCAATGCAAGCCGGCAGGCACGGGAAGGGCGGGCAAGCGTCCGCCGATGCCGCCACGGCCCGTGCGGGCCCAGCTATGCGTCTCGGTGACGTTGCCGATGGCGCCGGCCCAAACGTATTCGCACAACAACCGGATGCTCTCGCCCGAGTGGCCCTGGTTGCCCAGTTGCGTCATGACTTTGCACTCGCGGGCCGTTTTCATCATCAGCCGCACTTCGGCGATGCTGTGGGCCATCGGCTTTTCGCAATAGACGTGCTTGCCGAGTTTCATGGCCATGAGCGAAGCCACGGCATGGTGATGGTCCGGAACGGCGATGAACACGGCGTCGATGTCCTTGTGGATCTTGTCGAACATCTGGCGATAGTCGAAGAACCGCTGAATCGACGAGGTGTTGATGTTCCGGATGTTTTTCCCCGATCCATTTCGCCGTACTATCCAGGTGCTTTTCATCGACGTCGATCAGCGCAAGCAGCCGTTCGCTGCACGCGGCGTTGACGCTGGGGATGCCCTGGTTGGCCACGCCGATGACGACCGTGCCGAGCTTGGAGTTGGGCGATTTCTCCGACAGCACGGCCGGCGCGGCAAAGGCTTTCGCCCCGACGGCCACACCGGCCGCGGCGGCTGTACTCTGGAGGAACTTACGACGAGTGACGTGCTGGCTCATGGAATATCCTTTGGCAAAATGGGGCGGGAGGGGGTTAGGAGGGCAGACTTCGATTATAACCGGTCGGGCGGGGTTGATTCAAGTTCCCCGACCAAGAGTGGGCTAAGGGGAAAAGGACCGGAATCTTCGCTAGAACCGGCATCACCGTTTCACCCTGGCGGCGGAATTACTCGGATTTCCGCCTGTTGCCTTGTTCAAGTCGCAGTTTCTCCCCGATAATTGCCAGAGACGATGAAGGCTGTGCGGCTGTGCGCCGTCAGGCCGCAAGCGAGGAGTTTTTTATGGACCAACGCGTACGAGTCGCGACCGCGGCGGCAGTAATGCTGATCGGGCTGGGGCTCGCTTCGTTCTTCCGCCGCCCGTCAGCCGAGGCCGACCTGGCAATCCCCGCGCAAAGCGATCCATTGGTATTGCGCAAGCAACCGGACCGGGGGACCCTTGCCGCCGCCGAAGCATCGCCTGCCACTTCGCAGCCGCGGCCGGCCGCGGCTGGCGAGCCACGGCACTTACGACCAACGATCGTCACGCCGGCCGATCAGCCGGCCCCGCCGCCGGAACTGCCCAAGACCTATCCCAGCAGCAACCAGCCGGTCAACACGCGCTGGGGCACGTCGTTGGGCGAAATGCTGCCGGACCCAGCGAGTACTCCGGCCTCCGCCCCGCCGACGCACAAGGTCATCGACGGCGACTCCCTGGCCTTATTGGCGGAGCGCTATCTTGGCTCGGCCTCGCGAGCGATGGAAATCTACGAGGCCAATCGCAACGTGCTCGCCCATCCCGAGATCTTGCCCATCGGCACCGAGTTGAAGATCCCGCGAGCCGAACAGGCGGCCAAGTAGACTATTACTCGTGCGGATGCTTCCGCTCCTTCCACACCCAATCCTTGGCCTGAGGATTCTTGACCAGCCGCAGGTCCAGAAAAGAAACAATCTTGCCCTTGATGTTCAACGAGGGCTCGTCGAGAAGCTTGCAGCCCTGCAACGGCGTGGCGATGTTGGAGAGGAAAAGGAGGGTCTTCGACTCGATCGCCAATTTAGTTTCGTCTGGACGCGGCGGACTTTTGAAGAGGTTGTTCAGCGCGTCCGCCACTCGCATGTATTGTGGGCCCTTGTTGCCTGCGAGAATCATCACGGACAACTCACTACGGACATAGGGGACGGTCATCGCTTTTTGCTCCGGCGAGAACTTGAACCTAGTCACCGGCGAAATCAGCACCAGGGCCTTGACGAACTGGCCCAGCTTCAGCGGGCCGACCTTGGGCGGCGGCGGCAGTTGCTCCTCATATCCGACGGCGTCGCAGGCGGCATAACCCAGCGCCAGCGACGCGCCCTCCTCCACGCCGATCACCGCCAGCTTGTCGATGTTCAGCTCGGGCTCGTGCTTGTTGTTCTTCTTCCAGAGGAAGTTCTTCACGACCCGCAGGTCTTCCGTCACCATCTCCGTGACCTGCCCCGACAACTTCCTCTTGAGGTCTTCCAGTCTCTTCCTCTCCTTGAGCTCTTCCGCTTTTTTCTTCTTGCCTTCGGGCTCTTCCATTACCTGGCCGTTGTTCTTGAGCTTGGTGCTCTCGCCAAAGCCGCGGAGGTCGGGCACAACGACGGCGCAGCCGAGCTTCTTTTGCAACACCGAGGCCAATCCGTCTTCCTGCGTGAAGTCCTTGCCGCTGTGTTTGCCGAATCCGTGCAGAAGGATGACGGGGATGCTCTCTTGCCCCTTGTTGCCGGGATAGTACTTGACGACCAACTCCACGCCGTCGCTATTCAGGGTGATGTCTTCCGGCGGTTGCGGTTCCTTCGCCTCCTCGTCGCCCTTCTTCTCGGTCTTTTCCTGGGTCTTGTCGTCGGTCTTGTCATCAGTTTTGTCCTGGGCCCAAGCATGCGTTGAGTTCAGAGACAAGGACAAGCCCAACACGAGGGCCGTCAATCCCAGCAGGGACTTCGAAAAGACCAACAGGCGCGGCTGGCAGGGCCGATGCGAACGGAGAGACATGACTACAGGACCTTCCACAAAGGGCTAAGACGTTATTTCAAGCACCGGGCACGCAACCAAGAGGGTTACGCCATACCCCGGTTCTCGAAAGGGACTCGAACACATTCAGGGCAGACGATTTCCGGGCGGGAGCGGCGGCTTCCGACATCGGGATGGCGGAAACCGGTCCCCACGATTCCTCCATGGTACTCGCCCGGCCGGGCGCCGTCAATCTGCCTCCAGAGCACGGAATCCATGCTGTTTTGCCCGCGAAAAGAGGGTAACGGGATAAATTCTATGCTCTGAAGGGCAACAGAATGAATTCCCTGCTACGAAGGGCCGAACGCGGAAATGGCCATTCTTCGCCGAACGCTCAGGGCATGTCGGTGCCGCAGTTGTCGTTCCGGTCGTGGCGGTAGAATAATCGGGCAATCTGGTCGGCGAGAGTAGCCACGAACTCATTGCGGAAGTCCATTTCCGAAGACTCCTGCGCGGGCCTGCTGCCAATCCGGGGATAGAGGAACTGCGGCGGCGATTTGTGCCACTCGACATTCTTCTCGGCCACGTCGTAGACCCGGATCGAAACTGTCGCCCGCCCACGGTAAAGCGTCTGGCCGTCGCGAACGCCGAACGACTCGATGTCGATGCCGACGACTTTGTCGGCCTTCAGCTTCTTGCCGATGGCGACGCAATCGTCCATTCCTGTTTCATCCAACAGTGCGGCAACCTTCTCCGGAGAAACGATGTGGATCTTCTTGACGTGCGTCTTCAGGCGTTCGCAGATGCCTTCGCTCAGTGCCCGGGCCGCGCCCGCATTGCTGAACTCCTCCGAGGTGAGCGGTTTGCAGACGACGGCCACGGTCTTGTCTTTCAGGCAGTCGCATTCGGCGGGAACATCGAAGCCTTCATAAAAGATGGCAGCGCTTTCCATAAGGGACTTGCAACCGGCCGCCATGACCGAAAGCAGGGCCAGCGACGCCACGATCGCAGGCCACCGAAGTGAAGGAGAGCGACGATCCATCGTAAATTCCCTCGCCAGTTTCCAACTAAAACGTCAACAATCGCCACGCCCATTGCCCGGCGATCACCAGGCCGACCATCCCCGCGATGCCGGCCATGGTCCATTCATTGGGCCTGCCGCCGAACCATCGTCCGCGCAGCGCCGAAGCCAACAACCACGGAACTCCCGCCAAGCTCAGGCCTGCCAGCAGCACGCCGCCCGCGTTGGCCGCCAGGGCATGTCCTATTTTTCCCCGCAGCAGCCAGGCCCACGACGTTGTCATGCCGCAGGCCGGGCAAGGCCGCTGAAAGATCATATAGAACGTGCAAGGCGGCAAACCAAGTTGCTGGTGCGTGCCGTGCCCGCGCTGATCGGGTGTCAGGGTTCCGGCCGTGACCAGCAATGCCAGCAGCACCAAGGCCAGCGCGGCCAGCGCGATCCGCTGGCCCACGGGCATCAGTCTTGGACGAGGCTTGCCTGGTTCGTTCACGGGAAGTCAATTTATCGGGGGGAGAATAGCGAATCGCAACGCCCGCTGCAAGAGCGATTTATAGACTTTTACACCTCCGCCAGCCGCCGCGCTTCATCCTCGTTCACGACAATACGGCGAATGCCAACCGCCCGCCCGGTCTGCCCATCGAGATCGACCAGGCTGCCGTGCAGACGCACGTCGCTGTCGGCCACGTCAAAACGCGTCGGCCGATGGGTCAACGTCGTCTCCATCACGCGATCGATCCGCCGCCCAAGGATGCTTTCGTGCGGACCGGTCATGCCCACGTCGCACTGAAAGGCGGTGCCGCCGGGCAGGATCTGCTCGTCGGCCGTGGGCACGTGCGTGTGCGTGCCCAAGACCGCGGTGACGCGGCCGTCGAGATACCGCCCCATGATCTGCTCGTCGCTGGTGGCCTCGGCGTGAAAGTCCAAAAGGACCACGCGGATGTCGCCGGGCAGCGCGGCCAGCACCCGATCGGCGGCATGAAACGGACAATCGACCGGCGGCATGAAGACCCGGCCCAAAAGCGTGAAAACGGCCACGCGAACCTGGTTCCCCGCGGTCAAGATGATTACCTCCGGGCCCGGGGCCTCGGCCGGATAGTTGGCCGGACGGACGATGCGCTGCTCGTTCTGCAAGATGGGGATGATCTCGGACCGTTTGTAGACGTGATCGCCCAGGGTGATGCCGTCGATGCCGGCGGCCAGAAGCTCACGGTAGATCGGCGGCGTCAGCCCGGAACCGCCCGCGGCGTTCTCGGCATTGGCCACGACCAGGTCGATCGCCTGCTCCCGCCGCAGTCCCCGCAGGGCCTGGGCGCAGATCTGCCTGCCCGGCTTGCCGACAATGTCGCCGATAAAAAGAAGTCGCATGGGAAAGGTCTTAGGACTTAGAGCTTAGAAACTATCTCAAAAGCCGTAGGGTGGGCCGAGTGAAACGAGTCCACCGTCTTTTCACGTTTTTCGTGGTGGGACTCGTTTCACTCGGCCCACCCTACGCCGCCTTTTCCCGCCTTTTGAGATAGTTTCTTAGTACTTAGGTCATGGGAAATCGACTGCGAAATCTAAGATCTAAGTTCTAAGATCTAAGACCCGTTGACAACCAGCACCTATTTTGCCACTTCCACATGCCTGCTTTCTCTTACCACGGTAACTTTGATCTCCCCCGGGTACGTCAGTTGTTTTTCGAAGGCCTGAACGATGTCATGGCAGATTTTGGCGGCGACCTCGTCCGTGGTTTCCTTGGAGCTGACCAACACGCGGAGTTCGCGTCCGGCCTGGATCGCGTATGCCTGCTCGACGCCGGTGAAGCCGCCGGCAATCCGCTCGAGTTCCTCCATGCGCTTGACGTAACGCTCGAGGCTCTCGCGGCGGGCGCCGGGCCGAGCGGCGCTGCAAGCGTCGGCCGCGGCTACGAGCACGGTGTACGGATTGCCGATCCGCAGGTCGTCGTGGTGGCCGCAGGCGGCATGCACCACTTCGGACCGCTCGCCATAGCGCTTCAACAGGTCGGCGCCGATTTTGGGGTGACCGCCCTCGGCCTCGTGGTCGGCCGCTTTGCCGATATCGTGCAACAGGCCGCAGCGCCGGCCCAGGGCCCCGTTCAGGCCGACTTCCTCCGCCATCATGCCGGCGATGAACGCCACTTCGATGCAGTGCCGGAGCACGTTCTGGCTGTAGCTGGTGCGGAAGTGCAGCCGGCCCAGCAGGCCGATCAGCCGCTCGTGAAGGCCGTGGATGGCCAGCTCCTGGCAGGCGTCTTCGCCGAGCTTCTGGATGTATTTCTCCAGTTCCTTTTGCGTGGCGACGACGATCTCCTCGATCCGCGCCGGGTGGATGCGGCCGTCGGCGATGAGCTTGTTCAAGGCAAGGCGGGCAACTTCCCGGCGGATCGTGTCAAAACCGCTGACGATGACCACGCCGGGGGTGTCGTCGATGATCAGATCGACGCCGGTGGCCTTTTCGAAGGCGCGGATGTTGCGGCCCTCGCGGCCGATGATGCGCCCCTTCATTTCGTCGTTGGGAATACCGACCGTGCTGGTCGTCGACTCGGCCGTATGCGCCGCCGCGTAACGTTGGATCGCGGTGACGATGATCTCGCGGGCCTTCTGCTCGCAGGTCTCGGCCAACTGCTTGTCGTAGCGCAGAATCGCCGCGCCGGTCTCTTGCTGAAGCTGCGTGTCCAGGAGTTCCAGCAAGCGTCGCGTGGCGTCGGCCTGGCTCAGACCGCTCAGCTCGTGAAGCGTCTGCCGCTGCATGTCGAGGAGTTTTGACAGGTCCTCCTTGCGCTGATTGGCTTCCTGGATCTTCTCGGTGAGTTTGCGCTGCGTGGTCTCGACGATCTTTTCCTGCTTGCGGACCTGTTCGGCCTGCTCTTCCAGGGCGTCCTGGCGTTTATCGAGAAGACGTTCGCGTTCGTGGAGCTCGCCGCGGATTTTACGAAGCTCCTTTTCGCTTTCCTCCTGCTGCTTGAGCATCAGCTCCTTGATTTGCAGATCGCCCTCGCGGCGGCGGTTTTCGGCCTCTTGCTTGGCCTTGGCAACGATCTCGGCGGACTCGCGCTCGGCATCCTTCCGCCGCAGGTGGTCGAATATCTTGATCAGAATGAAGGTCATCGCGGCGGCCACGACAGCCGTAACGATGATGGCGATGACTTGCCCATGGGTAACACGTCTCGATACCTCGCAATTCCCAGGCCACGGTGCATGGCAAACAGCGGCAGCAATAGCCCGGCGATGCGACTGCCGGCATGCGGCCAGCGCATCGCACGGACCGCCGGCTAGAAATCGGCGGCGTATGCGGGCATCGACGTGTTCTGCCGGAGGCAAAAGAGGGCGGTCGAGTGACCCCATGCCCCGAGAGTCGGCGCTTCGCAGCCCGGCACACACTCGGAGCAAGACAAGAAGTGGTCGTCATCGATGAAACCCGGCACGCCACGGACGACAAACCGGGGAACACCCCGGCCGATTGTCGATGCCACCAAGGCCAGCAAAAGCCCTGGCGGCGCGCCGCTCCATCCTCGCCCAAGACAGTACGTCATCCAACCGATGCTGCGCGGGGTACTCGCGTACCCGCGGGTCGGCGGCCCTCTTCGGACAATCGCTGCTCGGGCAAGCGACCGACGCTCGAATCGTCGCCAGCCCCAACGCGCGACGGGCCATCTTGCGCCAGCCCATCGCACGGCAGCCAAATCGGCCACGGCTCTCTCCAGGACTCGTGTGGCGCGATCCGGCATCGCGATCAACCACCGAAACAGAATGAGAATCCAGTCCGCCACTCGCTCAACCTCGCGCATCCGTTGGTTCTTGTGGTCAGTTCCAGAACCCGTCGAATACTCGCAATACACTATGCTCCGGCATTCCCCGCGGGAATACCCACGTGGGTACTCCCACGCAGATTGCCTGAAGCACCTCAATTGTTAAATGTCGTTTTCCCGAGAAGCAATTTCAAAAGCAACCGTGCGCCAGCATATCTGCGCTCCAGGCCCGGTCTTGGAACTGCTTCTCGTGGAAAGAGAACACGAATCCTTATTCTAACCGATGCATTGCAAATTGCAACTGGAAACGAGTGCGAGCAGTAAAGCCATTGCAGACAAAGGGTTAGCACTACACTATTGTCATTGGGCAGTCTCCCAATTATGATGGAGACAGTGGCCATGCTCATCCTTTTGACCAACGACGACGGCATTTACGCTCCCGGCCTGGCAGCCCTGCAAAGGGAACTGGCCAATTTGGGCGAAATCTATGTCGTTGCGCCGGCCACGGAGCAAAGCGGCGTCGGCCACATGATCACTTATCTGACCCCCTTGATCGTGAAGGAAGTTTTCCAAAACGAGCGATTGGGGGGTGGTAGCGATGCCCCATGGGGCTGGGCCGTCGAGGGCAGCCCGGCCGATTGCGTGAAGATCGGCGTGACGGAGTTTTGTCCCAGGCGGCCAGATTTGGTGGTCAGCGGGATCAACGCCGGCCTGAACGCGGGCATCAACGTCCTCTATTCCGGCACGGTGGCGGCGGCCATCGAAGGGGCATTCTTCGGCATCACCAGCATCGCGGTTTCCCTGCAATACGAACGCCACTTCCAGTTCGGAAAGGCGGCCTGCCTGGCCCGGCAGATCATCGAGCGGGTTCTGGCCGCCAAGGGACCGGACCCCCAGCTCTATAACATCAATATCCCCACGGCGGCCCTTTCCGGCGAGCCTCAATTGCGAGTCGTGCCGATGAACGTGACCCGTTACGGCGACCGTTTCGAAAGGCGTCAGGACCCCTTCGGCCGTCCCTATTATTGGCTCTGCGGCGGCCAAGCCCCGCTGTTGGGCGAGCACGAGACCGACCTTTCCGCAATCGCCAAGGGCCGGATCACGGTCACGCCGCTGGACTTCAACATGACCAAACAAACCGTTCTGACGGAGATGGAGAAGTGGCAGATCGGCCTCTCCCCGCCGCCAGAAAACCACGGAGGAGAAAGACTGATGACGACGTTCAAAGTAGCAGGCACTCTCCGAGTGCCGTCAGCCCGAGGCTATCGGCGTCGGCAATTGACCGGCACAATGCAGCAGCCTTCGCGTCAGCGCGGACAGCATAGGGGCCGACGGCACACCGACCACGACCATGGGTACATGGTGCCCGACATAGTGCCCGGTGCCTGCTACTTTATGTGCCTGATGTTTGTGACCGGGTGCGGTCTGGAAGGGCCGATCCCCAGTGGGCCGAAGCGCAATGTAGCGGCGGCGGCGCCAGCGCAGCAGGCCGCGCCCGAGAAACCGGCCGGCAGCGCGGCAGGCCCCGCGAAATCGACCGCCGGGACCAAGCCCGGCGTAGTGCGAGAGAAAGCGGCCGTGGGAATGGGCGAGAAAGGCCGCGGTTACGGCGGCAACATGATCACCGTGCCGGTCATGGCCCTATGGAAGGCCAAGGAAAAGATCGTTTTGGATCAGATGCATCATGCCATGGACCTCTACAAGGCGAGCGAAGGTCATGCCCCGAAGACACAAAAAGAGTTCATGGACAAAATCATCGACGCCAATCACCTTAAACTACCCACGTTGCCGGCAGGACAGCGCTACGTTTACGATCCGAGCACGGAGGAGCTAATGGTCGAAAAACCCAATGACCCAAACGCCCCCTGACAGAACTTTCCGGAGGGTGGACTTTAGTCCGCCCGGGCGGACCAAAGTCCGCCCTACGGCCTTCCGGGGGCTCACTCGATCTCCACCACCATGAGACTGCACCACGCGACTTTCTTCCTTCTGAGTATTTTCGTTGTCCCCGCGGCCCAGGCTAGCGACGTAAGCTGGATCTTCCTCCCCGGCTATTACACGCACTCGCCGGTTACCGGCGAGCGCGTGGCCCAGTATGAGCCGGAGCGCCCGTCAATTGTGCCCACCGATCCGACCTACCAGGAGAGCGGCTACCGGCATCAGCTTATTCAAGCTGGTAATGATCGATTGAACATCGTGCAGACCTGGGGCGAGGGCACGGCGATCCGGCCTTATGGCGAGTGGGAGTATCCGTATCGGGCCGGGGCGACGCCTTACGGACCCTGGGGCAATCCGCAAGGCCCCTGGACGCTGCCATTCGACTCCTGGCGGAATCCTTACGGTCAGAACCGTCTGCCTTACGGCTACGGCCCGAGGTCCTCCGCTTATGGGCCTGGCGGCATTGGGGGCTGGCAGGGGGGACCGCCGCCAGTATCGCCCGCTCCCGCACCGCCACCGCCGCCGGTATCGCGCACTCCCGTGCCGTCACCGCCGCCCAGTACCGCGTCTGCCCCGCCAATGCCTGGACCGATGGCGCCGCGCGGGCAGGAACTGTAAAGCAACGGCTAGTTCGCGATGGTCCGTCCCGGAGGGACGATTGAGAATAGCCCAGCGATTTATCGCTGGGTGGGGAAGGCGAGTGGGACCGACAGTCCCGGAGGGACGATTGAAAGAGGGCGACGCGGGACGTTTCAATCGTCCCTCCGGGACTGGATGAGCCTTGATGATTCCGGTCCCAGCGATAAATCGCTGGGCTATTCTCACGTGCCCCTCCGGGGCAAAAGCATGTTGCTGAACCATTCGAGGAAACCATCATGAAACACCTCACAATCGCATTGTTGCTTCTCTCATTCACCCCTCCGCTCCACGCCGCCGTGCAAACCAAAGTCATCGACTACAAGCAAGGCGATCAAGTCCTGGAAGGTTATCTCGCCTGGGACGACGCCCTGACCGGCACGCGGCCGGGAGTGCTCGTCGTGCATGATTGGACCGGTCTGGGCGACTATGCCAAGATGCGGGCCAACAAGCTGGCCGCGTTGGGCTATATCGCCTTTGCCGCCGACATCTATGGCAAAGGCATCCGGCCCGCCACGCCGCAGGAGGCGGGAGCCCAGGCGGGAATCTATAAGAAGACTCCCAAGCTGATGCGCGAGCGCGTCCGTGCGGGCCTGGACGTGCTTCGCCGCGAGCCGTTGTGCGATCCCAATCGCGTGGCGGCGATCGGCTACTGTTTTGGCGGCACCTGTGTGCTGGAGCTTGCCCGCAGCGGCGCCGAGGTGGCAGGCGTGGTAAGCTTCCACGGCGGGCTCGCCACGGCCAGTCCGGCCAATGCCAAGAACATCCACGGCAAGGTGCTGGTGCTGCACGGCGGCGACGACCCGCACGTTCCGCCCAAGGAAGTGGCGGCCTTCGAAGACGAGATGCGCGCCGCGGGCGTCGATTGGCAGTTGGTCGTCTATGGCGGGGCCGTACACGCCTTCACGAATCCGGCCTCCGGCAACGACAAGTCCCGTGGCACCGCCTACAATGCCGCCGCCGACCGCCGCTCATGGGAAGCCATGAAGGCGTTCTTCGCGGAGATATTCAAGGGCCGGTGACATCGCTTACGACAAGATCTCCCGCCGCCGCTTCACGTAGTCCCAAACCACGAAGCGATCGAGATCCTTGCCGGCGGTGAAGAAGACGCGGCCCTTGGTCGATTCCGAGAGCTTCTGCGCGAAGTGCACGTCCTCGCTCGATTGCCACCAGCTTTGCAAGAGGAAGGTATTGATGGTTATCCCTTCCCGGCGGCAGAGTTGCCCTTCGCGGAGCGTGGCCTCTTCGGTCCGCGGGTCGGGCGGATAGAGCAGATAAAGGTCCTTGCCCTCGAAATGGGCCGAGGGCAGACCGTCGGTAATGAGGATGATCTGGCGATTGGGCGTGTCCTGGCCGGCCAGCAATTGCCGGGCGATCTGCAGGCCGTGCTGGATGTTCGTGAAGTGCGCCGGGATCTGCAGCTCGCTGACCCGCTCGTCGCTCATGTCGGCCTTCAGGCGGACGACGGGATCGAAGATCGTGACCGGCTTGGGCATGAGCGTGACGATCTCGCCCGCCGGCCGCAGCTTGGCAAAGGTGTAGACCTCGATGAAGTTCAGCCAGTCGCCGGGATACTCGCGGCGGATCAGGCCGTCAAGGGCCAGGCCCATCCGCTTGACGTTGATATACAGCCCGTCGTAACGCATCGAGCCGCTCATGTCCAGGAGCACGGCGGTGGCGCACTTGGGCGAGTTGCGGGTGCGGTGGACGATGATGTCTTCCGAGCGCATCCGCAAGGGCAACGCCGGCCCGTCGCGGAGCATGGTGTTGATCAGCGAGCCGGGAATGTCCATGTTGGCCAGCGAATCGCCGAATTCGTAGGGCTTGGTCTGCTGCAGCTCAACCGCCCCTTCGCCCAGGATCGGCCCCTGGTGCCGCCCGGTCCGCGCGGCCGCCAGGTTGCTGAAGATCCGTTCCAGCAGCCGGCCTTGGAATAGCCGGTAGGCCTTGGGCGTGAGCCGGTAGCCCTGGGCGGTCTTCTCCAGCCCCTGCTGCTCGGCAAGGTCCTTGAGATACCGCTCAATCATGGCGGCCAACTCGTTGAGCTTTTCCATATCGCCCGGCTCGGCGTACTCGGCCAGGGCCTCCATGTCGATCACGCCGATCTGCGCGGTCTTGGCCGCTTCTTCGAGTTGTTGGAGCAGGCGGTCGATCTCTTCCAACTCTTGCTTGATCTCAATGGCCTTGGGAACGGTCATTGGCGTGCGGCCGGTGAACTCATACTTGGCGGCCAACTCGTCGACCTGGTACTTGTCGCCCAGCCGGTCGATCAACTGCACGAGTTGCCTGGCGAACGGGCTCCGCTCGTCGTCGACGCGGTACCAGAGCCGTTCGATGTCGTAGAGCTGCTCTTCCTTGACTGCCTGGCGGAACCGCTCTTCCAGCTTCGGCGGCGGCTGCATCGACTTGGCCAGGTCGTGGAAGCGGCTGGTGGCTTCCTTCTTCACCCGCTTGGTTTCGTAGGTTTCCAGGATCTTCCGCTTCCGTTCGCGGAGCAACTCCATCAAGGCTTCCAGGCTTGGTCCCAGGCCGGCGATCTGGCTGGGATCGAGTTGCACCGCCCGGGCGAGTTCCTCGTCGGTCAGCTCGCGCATGCTGCCGTGGGCCAGCATGTGCTCCATGGCCCCGGAGACCAGATCCGGCGGCGGTTGCGTGGGGCTGGGGAAATTCTTGGGGTCGTAGCGCTGGTAGGTGTGGATGATGCCGCCGATGGGTCGATTTGCCATTTTGCTCCTCACGTGATCTCATACACGATCCGGCCGTGCTGCTGCGCGGGAAATGCGATCCGTGGCGTACAGCCCGGCCAGCACGAACTCGACGCACGACGCCCGCACGCCGGCATCGCTGGAGGCATTGACCTCAAAGGCCTTGTCCCAGGCGGGCGGAACGCGCTTCAGGCGGTCGGCGTAGCTGCTGGACGGCAGCAGGTCGCCGACCTCGATCTTCACGCCGTGGGAGAAGATCTCGGCCACCTCCGACAGCCCGTGGCGATCGACATACTCCTCGAACACGTTGCGGATGGCCTCGGCCATGATCGCGTCGAGCACCTGCCGCTCGGACATCTGGTGGCTGCTCATCATGTCCAATTCCAGCTTGCCCAGCGACGACGAATACAGGTGGCCCAGGTCGCTGATCCGCGGCACGGCCGGCCGCTCGCCGAGGATCGCCCCGCGGTGCCGGGCGCTGGCGACCATCGTGCGATAGTTGGCGATGCTGAACCGCGCGCTGACGCCCGATTGCTGGTCGATGTACTTGCTCTTCCGCGCCACCGTGCTCATCTCTTCGATGATCTCGCGCATGAAGTAAGGGACCATGACGGGAAACTCGCCGCAGAGATCGACGTGCGACTCCTGCTGCATGATCTCGATGCCAAGCTGCCGCTCCAGAGGATAGTGCGTATGGACCACGGAGCCGATGCGGTCCTTGAGCTGCGGAATGACCTTGCCGCTGCGGTTGTACGTGGCCGGGTTGGCCGAGAAGAGGATCAACACGTCGATGTCGAAACGCACCGGGTATCCCCGGATCTGCACGTCGCGTTCTTCGAGAATATTGAACAGGCCCACCTGCACCAGTTCGTCCAGCTCCGGCAGTTCGTTGACGGCGAAGATGCCGCGGTGCATCCGCGGAATCAGCCCGAAGTGCAATGCATCTTCGGCCGACATGCTCGTGCCGGAGGCCAGTTTCGAGGGGTCGATTTCGCCGATGATGTCGGCGAACTTCGTGCCCGGCGCCAGCCGCTCGGCGTAGCGCTGCTCGCGCGGCCACCAGGCGATGGACACCTCGGTGTCGGGCACTTCGACCAGCAATCGCTTGCCCTTCGAGGTGATCGGATGGCAGGGGTCCTCATGCACCGGGCAGCCGGGGATGTCGAGATACGGGATCTCTTCATCCAGGAACCGCGACAGCAGACGCATCAGCCGGCTCTTGCCCTGGCCCTTCTCGCCCAGGAAGAGCATGTCGTGCTGGGCGATCAGGCCCAGGTTGATTTCCGGCACGACGGTGTCTTCATAGCCGATGATGCCGGGGAAAAGCTCTTCGCCCGCGGCGAGCATCCGCATGAAGTTGTCGTACATTTCACGTTTCACGGTCTTGGACCGCCAGCCGCTCGTGCGCAACTCGCGGAGGGTCGTCGGTCGGTCGTGCGTCTTGGTCGATTTGCCTGCCACAGTCTCCATGAAATCTGCCTCTCTTGTTCCGTGTTCGGTCCCGGGCATCCGGGCGTCGTCCGTATGATATTGTACGGGGAAGGGAATAGGAGCCAAGAAAAATTTTCTCGGATATTGAAGCCCGACGCGCAAGCAAGGGATCGGCATTCCCCGCTCGTTCGCTCACATTCCTCGCATGCGAGTCGGGCTTCCATGGCGATCCGCGGCAAAAAACTCTCCGGATAGCGTCTGGCCGCGTACCTTGACAACGTTCTTTTGCGGGGGTAGCATTCCAGGCTTGGGGAGTAGTGGAAAACCTTACGATGGCCAAACAATCCGCCAAAAGTCAGAAATCGCCCTTCGACCGAGAGACGCCGGAAACGCCGCCGGTCACCGTCGCTACCCCTTCTTGAATGGCCGAGGAGAAATGGCGTCAAGGCGACTCAAGAAGTTCGTAAACCTTGCCATAACGACGAAGCCATTCGACATCGCCGCGATCGGCGCGTTCGGCCACTTGTCGCAGCAATTGAACCGTCTCCGGCTCGTAGCAGGGCTCGCTGTCGTCCTCGGCCGGAACGACCATCTCGACTTCGACGGAGACGACATACCGCCCCCTGGCGATCAGGCGCGTGCGACTGAATCGTTTGCCTTCGATTTGCATTGAATTGCTACACTTGTCTAGATCGAATGCTTTAGGCGCGCCGCGAGTTTTGCCAGGACGAGTTGGTTAAGGCTGGTTCCCTCCTCGACCGCTTCCCGCTCCAGGGCCGCATGCATGGTGCGGGGTACACGCACGACGAACCGTCCGCTCTTGGTTGGCTCGGCCCCCGCAGCGACGCCTGTCTGCTGCATTCTCTCTTCCACCAGCTTGTGCAAGCGATCGTACGTCTCCGTCTTTCGGAATGCCGCGCGATCGGCGGCGTCCGGGAAGTGTTTGCTGACCAGACCGTCAACCGGGCCAAACAGGGCGTTCGACAGGTCGGCCCACGTTGTCGCCCTATCTGCCAATTTTCGTGCTTGCACCAGAATGTCGCCGTTTTTTTTCATCACCGTCCTCCGCCATTTTCGGTAAAAGGCCGAACGAAGTCGAAATCGACTTCGGTCACCTCAAAGTAAATGCTTTCCTGGTGCAACATTACCGCAATCCGCGCAGCGAGTTGCCGGAGTTCCTCGACCTTTTCGGTTTCCACTACCGCCCACACCATGACGGAACGGTCGCGTGCCTTGCTCCCGTCGTCCATTTTGTAGACGCCGTCACAAAGGCCGCCGACCGAGTAACAGTCCAGCGTTTCCTCAATGCATCGCAGAACGCCGTTGAATACGCTTGCAGGAACCTCTTGGCCATCGTTGAACTTCGTTGGCAACAGGATCAGGCATTTCTTTCTCTTCATTGGATGATACTGCCTATAGTATTATACATTCGCGCGAGTTGGTGTCAATGCCTTGGAATTCGTCGCATTGGGCCAGTCTATAAAGACGAGGTTGCTTCTGCAAGCAGCGAGAGGCTGCGAGCTGACCTTTCCTCGAGAACCGGGTTATTTTCGTTCTGTTTCGCGGTTTCTCACGCAAAGCGCCTCCGTTTCCAAGATCAATTTCCACAATTGCCGCCCGAAAGCAAAAAGCCGTTCGGCCGGCCAAAATCAAAAAGACCCCCGCCTTGCAGTGTTGAAAACTCTTAGTAGAATCGCTATGGCTAAAAAGCCTTCCGGTGCTGAAAACCGCGAGTTTTGCGCAAACGAGAGAACTGCACCCCAAGGAAAAACTATTATGCCAGATGAAGATAAATCATCAAAGGTGTGGGACTTGGTGCTGCGAAGCTCCCTCGCAATACCTAGCGTGCGACGTTAATCGTGAGGATTTCTTGGCACGTGAATTAGTACTACAGCGCTAACTTGAGTTCCATTTACAGGTGGGAAGTTCTGTCAGCTTGATGCCCATGCTCCGCAAAACTCGGCGAGTTTCTTTGGTATGGCAACGGCGAGCGCAGGCGTTGCGACGTTGCGCCCGCTCGATCTTTTTGGAGGTTCGTTCCAGGAACCGTGTCGATACCTGTCCGTTCATCCACCACGATCGAATCAGCGCCAAGACGGCCGTATGCACCTGGCAAACGGTCAACTCGGATTTTTTTTCCCCGCAGCCGTTGGTTGGTCTTGGCCAGGAACAAGTAGCTGATCGCGCTGAGGATCAAGTGGCGTTTGAGTCCTGGATAACGTCGCCCCTCGTAATGGTCCAGACCGATTTCCCCTTTGCCGTCCTCGAAGCACCTCTCCACACGCCAGCGCGAGAAGGCTACCAAGAGGATGATGCCCACCGAAGTGCCTGGCGACGCGTTGCTCACGAAGAACTTCATCTCCGTGGGATCGAATTACCAAATGCCAACGCGGCCCTGGCAGACCATCGGGGCCTTGCAGGTAGAACGGCACGTGCTTGACTTCCCAAATCATCGGGCCTTTCTCGCCGTCCTTGACGCGCCAGCGTTGCCATTCTTGTTCCTTCAGCGCCGAATGCCACCAGAACAGATGTTCGACAGGTTGCGATGGCCGATTGCTTGCCGTGATCCGCGGCACCTTGCGACCACGTCCACGACCACGACGCAACGGCCGCCGGGTGACCCGTGGCGGGTCGATCCAGCCCATCAACGTCCGCGGTACCTCGGCCACAAAGGGCTGCGGACGCTGGTCCAATGCCTGCAAAAAAGCGGGTTTTCCGCCATACCACTCGTCGAACGTCAACCAAGCAAAATGGATGCCGTTGGCCTCGCGCGATCGTACACCTCCAGGGCGATCTCCGTCTTTGGACGGTAGGTCATGCCTGCCGGGATCTTTGCCTCCTGGCAACGGGCGGGATCAGCGGCCCAACTTTCCGGCAGGAACAACTCCCCATCCAGCAGACAGTGAAAATCGTCTGCCGCGTAGGCCAGATGCACGGTGACGATACCGTTTTGCTTCTTGCCTACCGTGCCCAAGTACTGCCGCTGCACACCCGGCGTCTTTTTTCCCTGCTTTACGAAACTGGTTTCATCGATGATGCCCACAGAATGCGGATAGGCATGTTCCGTGGCGACGATATCCTGCAAGCGGTCACGTGCCAGATCCTCTTGCCAACGATGCTGGCTGATGAACTCTTGCAGCGTTCGCACCGGCACTTCCGCCGCCAAGGCAATCGGCTCGATACTCTTGCGCTCAAGGTCCGAAAGCTGGCCTCCGACATAAACCGAAAGATGCGCACGCGTGTCCTTGCGCAAAGCAGTCGTCGAAGCGTTTCAAAAAACGAGCGAGCATCGGTCGCAATCTACGAATCTGTTCGGCATCCATGCCTGGTCCTCCTTGACGGGGCGAGATGCCAGTTTCGCAATTATACCCAAACAATGCAACATCAACTTAGCGCTGTAGTATTAGGAAAGCATTATCCCGCCGACCTAGTGAAAGCGGCCGTCGAAACATCACCCGCAAAGGCAGGAATACCCCTAGTTGTTGCTGATATGATAGCCACTAGTTGCATAAAGTGGCACTTAGCTCAGGTTACTAGCATTTCCTTTTTAGCAGGACTCCCCGGTGGTTGGTGGATGGCAGGAACTATGCCCACCGATTTAGCTCAATTCTACTGGCATGTACTCCAAGTTTTGCAAAAGCTCGCGTATCTTTATGGTTGGCCAGAATTAGTTCATGGTAATGAACTTGATGACGAAACGTTGTTGCGTCTCACCCTTTTTGTCGGTGTCATGCTAGGCGCTAAGGCGCAAACGAAGCCATCGTGACGTTGTCCGAGAATCTGGCAGCACAGGTTATCAGAAGGCTCCCTCAGGAGGCTCTCACTAAATTTGGGATATACAATGTTGCCAAGCAAGTAGCCAAATGGATTGGGGTAAGCATGACGAAGCAGACTTTTGCACGATGGATTTCAAAAGCAATTCCCCTTTTAGGTGGTTTTATTTCTGGCACGGTCACTTTTTTGAGTTTTAAGCCGATGGCTCATTTGCTTAAGAATCACTTACGATCCTTGCCGCTAGCAACTGACCATTCACCAGGTTAAGAACTGAACTCGCCACAGTCACTTTCTAAAATCGCAAATCCTGATACATAATTGGTTTTTCTGTTTTTTCGGTCTACCGCGTTTTTTCCGCTTCCAAGACAAGGGAGATCTGATGGCTTCCGGTCGCTCATTCCGCCGCCTGCTTTTCAAATTCCTTTGGCCGTGGTTCCGCGATCAGGTTTGGCCGCTCATCCGCGACGAACTCGTTGCTCTGCTCAAGCGATTTGCGCAAGACATAGGGCGGTGGTTTGAAGAGTGGCGTGAGAGGCAAACACGCCGTGAAGAAGAAGTCCGAGCAAGTGCCGAACGCGCACGCCATGCGGAGAAGGAAGCCGCCGCGAAAGGCGATGCCGCCGAGGCGGATACGCAACGTCGCATCGCCGAGGTTTGGCGAAACGTGGCCGATTTGTTTCGTGAGGAAAATGAAACTCTGAAGAAGGAGTTCAAAGACGCAATGAGCCGTGCCGACGACGCCGTCAAGCAAGTCGAACAGAGCGTCGACGTTCATCCCACCGTTGATCTACCTGCCCTAACTTTCGCGGGTCGCGAGCTTTTGCTTCCACCGCCATCGCCGCCCACTCCTCTCCACTGTCCAAAGTGCGGCGCGGAGGTTCTGCCGAGTTATTAGGCCGAAGGCGGAAGCCTGACGTGCTTCCGGTACGCGCCGGAGGGAACGCCAAGAATCACGGGCTGCGCAGCTATATCCTCTGCCTTCGTGCACGCCGTTTCCTTTCAGGGCAAATTTGGCGCATGGTCGGGATTCCAGCCTCATGGAACCAGGCGACGGACCACTAAACGTCACGCTGTAGCTGCTCGATATTCACTTGGTCGTTTCTTCGGAGGGTGCTGTCTCTTGCTTAAGCGCGAATACGGTCTTTGATACACCACCCGCCGTATCGTACTGCTTGGTTCCCGTGACCTTGAAGACCACATTGGTCTCGACCAAGTGGCCATCGACCATTCCTTTTGTTGGCATCCGTATCCAAACGACCTCCACCGTCGCGGGAAACACTTTTGTGTCCGGACCAGACCGGCTTATTCCGTACGTGACCGTACGTTCGGATTCTATTTCAATTTCACCAAGGACGTTCGTCGCGTCTATCACCTGTACGACCTTGAACGTGCCATTACGCAGTTTGCCCGCGGTTCCGATCGCAAGTGCGTGGTACTTGTCTCCAAAGACACCAGCCATCGACCGGCCCTTCTTCGCACGCAACTCCTGTAACAACTGCGCGGCATCGGCCACCGACGTTTCAGCCTCTTCCACCGCCTCCTTCGCTGCCAGAATTGCTGCCGCGGAAATTCCCTTTCCTTCCCCAGCCTCCTTCAGTGCATACGCGGCGTATGATAGCGCCGAACGTGCCGCCGATTCCGCTTTTGCTGCTGCTGACTCCTCGCCCAATGCCGCTGCCTTTGCTGCGGCTTTCGCCGCGCAACCCGCTGCCACGGCGGCCTTCTGTGCCAGGACCACCTCGGCGGTGCCGCTCTTTGGCGTAACAGCCGCGAGGCCGGCCTTTGTCGCCACGGTTGCCGCCTGCTCTGCCTCCCTCGCGGCCCTACGCACCGCCGGGCTGCCCTCACTTGCCGCTGCGGCATTTCGCGACCCAGCCTTTGTGCCCTTGCCCTGGTCCTCGTCGTCCGCGCGGAGATTTGCGGCAAGTGCAAGGACGATCCAGAACGTAGTCAATGCCTTGAACATATCCGACCTCATTTGAACATGACTGAAAGGAGATGCGATTTCCGCCAAAGGAACCGATTATACATGGGGAAACCGCTGAATCAAGGGCCCCGGTAGTTGGGAGTGGGAGCAACTCCGCCCGCCCCCGGGCAGAGAAGAATTCGGCGCAACGCATGACTTGATTCGAATAATCTTGTTTTGGTATCCGGAGCCAGAGGTTGCAACATGCAGACGTTCCATTTCGAGTTAGTGCTGGGCCCGTAAGCCGAATTGACCGACGATCTTGTCGAGGCCCTCTACGCGGCCCGCTGCGATGACGGGACAATGGGGACGTGCAACCAGACGGCATCGATCCTGTTTGATCGCCGAGCCGACTCGCTGGAGTCGGCCATCCGCTCCGCGATTGCCGACGTGCAGAAGGCCGGTTGCGCGGCGGCTGAAGTGCGGCTTGAAGCCGAATCGTTTGCCGGTCCATGACAATTTGCCGGCCCCGAGTTCCCAATGGCCAAACACGCCGCCAAAAGTCAGAAATCGCTCTTGGACCAAGAGATTCCGGAAACTCGCGAAGCGGACGGCGCAGGAAATGCCCTGGTTTGCCGCGATTGCCGCAGGTGCTGCCGCGGGGCGAGCTTTGTGGTATAATGTGGCGGAGAAGAAAACATCCCCGTTCCTTCCGAAAAATTGCGTGGAGCAGGAAATGGTTTCTTTGGCGTTTTCTACCCCAGTGGTGTTATGATGCCGTGATGCAATGGGATGAATGGCCCCGCAAATTCGATTATGGGACTCGATAGATGAAAAAGACTCGTCCACCTAAGGTGAAGGCGTTTTCCCCCGCCAAGCAGCGACAGCTTGACGAATTGCTGGAGAAGAACAGCGAAGGGACCATCACTCCCGCGGAAAAAGTGCGGCTGGAGCAGCTTGTTGCAGAAGCCGAACGACTCATGGTGGAGAATGCGCAGCGTTTGGCAAGATTCTCGCAAACCGAGAGCGCGGCACAGCTAGCCGCTGCCGTGCCCGTAACCGTATGGGTAACGCCGCAGCCTACAGGGCGCTAAGCCATGGTGCAGGCGGAAACGTATCGGCAACTCGTCACTGCCCGTGCCGGTGGCGCATGTGAGTACTGCCGCTTGCTGGAATTGGCTACGGGAGTGACCTTTCACGTCGAGCACGTTTTGCCACAGTTCCACGGCGGTGAGACCGTGATGAGCAACTTGGCCCTAAGTTGCCCTGGCTGCAACCTTGCCAAGGGAGACAGGACCATCGGGCGAGACCAGCAGAAGCGAAGTCAGCGCCTCTTCAATCCGCGCGATTACGAGCCATGGTTATTAGGCTGGCACCTGCATTTTATCTTGGACCGCAACTCGGGCCTCATTGTGCCGCGCACCCCCACGGGGGAAGCAACTATTCTGACGCTGCAAATGAACGGTTCGCATCGCCTGTTTGCTCGGCGCCTTCAGATTCAAGCCGGGCTAATCGCATGATGCACTCGGCTAACGCCAAGCCGGGGGCATTAGAGGTGTCCTGTTACCCTGATTCACGAGTTCCCCATGGCCAAACACGCCGCCAAAAGTCAGAAATCGTTGTTCGATCAAGAGACACCGGAATCACCGCCGGAGGAAGCCGGCCCTGCGCAACGATATCGCGCCGGCCGCGGCGGAAGCACCGCGCCCCGCAACGATAGATTTAGCCGCGGGGCAGTCTCCAGATTCAGCGCGGGCCGCCCCAGAATGCCAGGCTGGAAAGCCTGACGTACTGGAAGCGGAACCGCCGTCCCCTCCGCCGGCAAGCCTGGCCGGGCAAACGGTCTGGGTGGTCGACGCCCACTCTCTGATCCACCAGGTTTTCCACGCCATCCCGGACATGACCAGCCCCAGCGGCCAGCCGGTCAATGCCGTATATGGGTTTACCCGGGACCTGCTTTATTTGCTGGAAGCGAAGCAGCCCGACTTTCTCTTCTGCGCCTTCGATCTGCCTGGCAAGACATTTCGGCACGCACTGTACGAGCAGTACAAGGCCGGCCGGCCCGACATGCACGAGGACCTCGTGCCGCAGATCGGCTTCGTGCATCGCATGGTCGAGGCCCTGGGAATTCCCTTGCTGGCCTACGAGGGATTCGAGGCCGACGACATCGTGGCCACGGTCGCCCGGCTCACCGACGAATTGGGCGGGCGATGTTTCATCGTCAGCGGCGACAAGGACTGCCGGCAACTGATCACGGAGCACGTCAAGCTCTACAACATCCGCAAGAACGAGGTCATCGATCGCGAGGTCCTGCGGCAGGAGTGGGGCGTCACGCCGCACCAGGTGGTCGACTACCAGTCCCTCGTCGGCGATTCGACCGACAACGTGCCCGGCGTGCCCTTGATCGGCCCCAAGGCGGCCCGCGACCTGTTGGAAAAATATGGAACGTTGGAACGCATTCTGGAGCACGTGGAGGAAGTCAGCGGTGCGGCCAAGAAGGAGAACCTCAAGAAATATCGCGAGCAGGCCCTGCTGAGCCGGCAACTCGTGAAGCTCGACACCCACGTGCCGGTGGCGATCTCCTGGAAATCGGCCCGGCCGGCCGGCGTCGATCACGCCCGGGCACGAGCGCTGTTCGAGGAATTCGGTTTCCGCCGTCTCGCCGAGCGGTTGCCGGCCGGGGTACTCGCGCAGCGGGTCGGCGACACGGTGGCGCAGGGGAATGTCGAAACCCAGGCCGGCAAGCCGGTCTATTGCACGATCGACACGCCCGAGGCACTGGGGGCCCTCGTGGCTGAAATGCGGCAGCAGAAGCAGATTTCGGTCGATACGGAGACGACGCATATCTGGCCCCGTTGGGCCGAAATCGTCGGGGTTTCGTTTTCCTGGGATGAGCACAAGGCTTATTATCTTCCGCTCCGAGGGCCGGAAGGTTCGCGGTTGTTGGAACCCCGAGCGACGCTCGACGCCTTGCGGCCGGTGCTGGAAGACCCGGCCATCGGCAAGCTCGGCCAGAACCTGAAATACGATCGCATCGTGCTCCGCAACGTCGGCATCGAATTGCTTGGAACGCCCTTCGACACGATGGTCGCCAGCTACCTCTTGGACGCCGGACAGCGGAACCATAACCTCGACGACCTGGCGAAGCGGTATCTTCATCATGTGACCATCAAGATCGAAGAGCTGATCGGTTCCGGCAAGCATCAAAAGCGGATGGACGAGGTTCCCGTGCCGCAGATCACCGACTACGCGGCTGAAGATGCCCTGGTGCCGGTCCGCTTGCAACCGATCCTCGCCCGCCGGATGGACGAGGAGAGCCTGGCGCCGCTGTTTCGCGACGTGGAGATGCCGCTGATCGACGTGTTGGTCGAGTTGGAATACAACGGCGTGAAGATCGACGTCGGGCGACTGGCTGAGCTCAGTGACAACTTTGGCCAGCAGATGCAGCGCTTGGAGCAGGAAATCTATCTTCTCGCCGGCCGCCAGTTCAACATCGCCTCTACGCGACAGCTTCAGGAAATCCTCTTCGTCGAGCAGAAGCTGCCGGTAATCAAGCGAACAGCCAAGACGGGGCCCAGCACTGATGTCGACGTGCTGGAGGAGTTGGCCTTCAGGCATCCCCTGCCGGCGAAGATCGTCGATTATCGGCAATACGCCAAGCTCAAGGGGACTTACGTCGATGCCCTGCCCCAGATGGTCAATCCGCGCACCGGCCGGGTGCATGCCTCGTTCAACCAGGTGGTCACGGCCACCGGGCGGCTCAGCTCGCACGATCCCAACTTGCAGAACATCCCCGTGCGGACCGAGGCCGGCCGCGCGATCCGCTCGGCCTTCGTGCCCGGCGAGGAAGGCTGGACGCTGGTGGCGGCCGACTACTCGCAGATCGAATTGCGGGTCCTGGCCCATTACACGGCCGACCAACGGCTTTGCGAGGCATTCCAGCGCAATGAAGACATTCACGCCCGCGTGGCCGGCCAGGTCAACAACATACCCTTGGAAGAGGTGACCGCGGACATGCGCCGCCAGGCGAAAGTGGTGAACTTCGGCACGATCTACGGGCAGGGGGCGGTCAGCCTTGCACGGCAGTTGGGCATCGCCCGCGAAACGGCCGCGAAGTTCATCAATAGTTATTTCGAAACCTACCCGGGCATCGAGCGGTTTCTCGTTGAGTCGTTGGCCGAGTGCCGCAAGCAAGGCTACGTGACGACGATCCTCGGCCGCCGCCGCGCGATCGAAGGCGTGCGGGCCGACGCCGGCCGTTCGCGGAACATGGCCGAGCGCACGGCCGTGAACACGATCATTCAAGGCTCGGCCGCCGATTTGATGAAGTTGGCGATGCTCGCCGTTTATCGTCGCTTGCAGCGAGAGAAGCATCCCGCGCGGATGCTCTTGCAGATCCACGACGAGTTGATCTTCGAGACGCCGGCGGAGCAGGTCGGCTACTTGGCTCAACTCTTGCGGGAAGAGATGTCGAGCGTCTATCCGCTGCGCGTGCCGTTGAAGGTCGACGTGAAAGCCGGGCCGAATTGGGCGGACGCTAAGGGGATTGGAACATGATAATCCTCGGTCTCCTCGGCGGCGTGGCAAGCGGGAAGAGCCTGGTGGCCCGGCAACTGGCGGAACTGGGGGCCGTGGTGCTCGATGCCGACCAGGCCGGCCACGAGGCCCTGCGGCTGCCATGCACCGAAAAAGCGGCCCGCCAACGCTGGGGCGACGCGGTCTTCGGCCCGGACGGCCATATCGACCGCTCCCGGCTGGCACAAATCGTCTTCGCGCCCCCCCCGAAGGTCCAAGAGAACGGAAATTCCTCTGAAGAATTGACCCATCCCGAGATCGGCCGTCGGCTGGCCGCCCAGGCAAAGGCCATAAAAGCCGATTCCCCCCTAGCGGTGCTCGACGCCGCGTTGATTCTTGAGGCCGGGTGGGATAAACTATGTGATTGTTACGCTTTTATCGACGTGCCGCGGGAGGTACGGTTGGCCCGGGCCTTGCAACGGGCGTGGACGGAAGGGGATTTCGCAGCCCGGGAGGCGGCCCAGGAATCCTTGGACTGCAAGCGCGCCCGTGCCGATTTGATTATTGACAATTCGGGCTCCATCGAACATACTCAAGCACAGGTCCAGCGCCTTTGGCATTTCCTCATCGGCTGATTCCCCCCTTTGCGATTTCCTCGCGCCGTTAGGTTCCAACGATTCCAACCCAACCCCGCACTACGAGCCTTAGCGACTCGTCGCGCGGGCATTCGAAATACGAGAGTGAGATTCTAGTCGAAGAACTCATCTCCGCCCGCCGCTGACGCCTTTCGCGCGTCGGCACCAATCCTTGTCAGGAGTTCGAGTCTTTGTCAGGAGTTCGATCGATGTCTTCCGCCCGCCATTTCGGCTCTGATCGTGACGATCGCAACGAACGTCCCGAAAAGACTGATGAAATCAATTGTCTCGAGCCGGACCACCCGCCCGACGACCCGGCCGACTGCCCCGGGGACTGCCCGCCGCAAAACGTCCAGCAGCAGACGGCAGAGGCCGACTATCCCTACTCCTACGACTACGACGACGAGGAACCGCTCTCGCTGGCCGAAGAGATCGCCGCCGGCGCCGAAAGCCTTCCCGACGACATCCACGACCGCTACGACCAGATCAAGCAGACCGGCGACACGCACATCGCCGAATTGCAGAAGATGTCGATGTCGGAGTTGATCGAGGAGGCCCGCAGGGACAATCTTACCGACTATGCCGGCATCAAAAAGCAGGACCTGATCTTCCGCATCCTCAAGGAGCGGGTCAAGCTCAACGGCCTGATGTACGGCGAGGGGACGCTCGAAGTGCTGCCCGACGGCTTTGGCTTCCTCCGCAGTTCCGACTATCATTACCTTTCCTGCCCGGACGACATTTATGTCTCGCCGAGCCAAATCCGCCGCTTCGGCTTGAAGACCGGCACGACCGTTTCCGGACAGATCCGTCCGCCCAAGGAGAACGAGCGGTACTTCGCCCTGCTGCGGGTCGAGGCCATCAACTACCAGGACCCGAACCTGCTGACCAACAAGGTCGCCTTCGACGAACTGACGCCGCTGCACCCCGACGAGCGGATCCGCATGGAGGCCGCGCCCGATGAAATCAGCATGCGCGTCGTCGACCTGATCGTGCCCATCGGTTTCGGCCAGCGGGGCTTGATCGTCAGTCCGCCGCGGGCGGGCAAGACGATCCTCATGCAGAAAATGGCCAAGTCGGCCCTCACCAACTATCCCGACCTCTATGTCTTCATGCTCTTGATCGACGAGCGGCCGGAAGAGGTCACCGACATGGAACGGCAGGTCAAGGGTCCCAACTGCGAGGTGATCAGTTCCACCTTCGACGAACCGGCCGCACGGCACATCCAGGTCTCGGAAATGGTGCTGGAGAAGGCCAAGCGGATGGTCGAGTACGGATTCGACGTCCTCATCTTCCTCGATTCGATCACGCGCCTGGCCCGGGCCTGGAACTCCGAGTGCCCCAGTTCGGGCAAGATCCTCTCCGGCGGCGTGGACGCCAATGCCTTGCAGCGGCCCAAGCGCTTCTTCGGCTCGGCCCGCAAGGTCGAGGAGGGCGGTTCGCTGACGATCATCGGCACCGCCCTGGTCGACACCGGCAGCCGCATGGACGAAGTGATTTTCGAGGAGTTCAAGGGGACGGGCAACCAGGAAATCGTGCTCGATCGCAAGCTGGTCGACCGGCGGATCTGGCCGTCGATCGACATCAACCGCAGCGGGACGCGCAAAGAAGAGATGCTCTTGGACCCGGAAGAGCATCGGCTGACTTGCGTCCTGCGGCGCGTGCTCAACGACATGAATCCGCCGGAAGCCATGGAACTGCTTGTCACGCGGTTGCAAAAGACGAAGACCAACGCCGAGTTCCTCATGAGCATGAATTCGAGGAGCCAATGATCGCCATATTGTAGGGTGGGACCAGCTTGCGCAGCAAGCGCCGGCCCACGATCTGCGACTCAACTGGTGGGCCTGCGCTTGCCGACCCGCTGCGCGGGTACCCCGGATCTGCTCCCACCCTACAGCATGAATGTGAAGGACCAATGATCACCGTTTATGAAGGCACGCCGGCGGCCAGCGAGGGCCGCTTCGCCATCGTCGTAGCGCGTTTCAACCAGTCGATCACCGCGCGGATGCTGGACGGCGCCGTCGCGACGCTTACGGCCCGCGGCATCCCCGCCGATCGCATCGACGTGGCCTGGGTTCCCGGCGCGTTCGAGATCCCCACGGTGGCCTCGCGGCTGGCGTCGGCCGGACGCTATGCCGCCATCCTCTGCCTGGGCGCCGTGATTCGCGGCCAGACGACGCACGACCAGCACATCAATCGGGCGGTGAGCATCGCCCTGGCCCAGTTGGGCACGCAGTACAAGATGCCGGTGATGTTCGGCATTCTTACCTGCGAGACGCTCGAACAGGCCATCGCCCGCAGCGGCGGCCGCGCGGCCACGACCGGCAAGGATGACGCCCAGGCCCACCTGGGCAACAAGGGCGTCGATTGCGCCGAGGCCGCGCTGGAGATGGTGAACCTCTTGAACAAGTTGCCGAAGGCGTAGAAAGGAAGCACTTCGGATTTCGTCCTTATGCGCCCTCGAACCTTTGCCCGCGAAATTGCCTTCCAGGTCCTCTATCGCGAGGACTTGAACCCCAACCAGCCCGGGGCGGTCGCCGTCTGCGACGCGCTGTTGGACCAGGGCCGCCAGACCCGTGAGCTGATGGAATTCGTCCGCCACCTGGCCGAACTGAGCGATCAGGAGGACGCCATTGCCGCCGGCGAAGGCGAACTTTTTTCGCAGTGGCTGCGCACTCCGTCGCTGGTGGAGTTCTCGCGACTGCTGATCCAGGGCGTGGCGACCCAGCGGGCCGCACTGGACGAAAAGATTGCCGCCGCGGCCGAGAACTGGAGCGTTGGGCGGATGGCCGCCACCGATCGCAATCTCTTGCGGCTGGGCGCCTACGAGATCCACTTTACCGAGACGCCGGCCAAGGTCGTGATCGACGAGGCCGTCGAGTTGGCCAAGCGTTTCGGCGGCGCCCAGTCGGCGCAGTTCGTCAATGGTATCCTCGATAAACTGATGCATCAATGGGTCTATTCGAAAAACTCAAGCAGGGTCTGAAGAAGACCGCTCAGTTCCTCAACACCGACATCCGCGACCTCTTCAAGGCCGAGGGGCAGTTGGTCGACGACAAGTTCGTCGATCAGCTCTTCGAAACGCTCATCAAGACCGACATGGGCGTCGAGGCCGCGCAGGAGATCGCCGGCGAGATCCGCACCAGCTTCCGCGCCCGCGTCGTGAAGATGGACGAGATCCTGGATCAGATCAAGGCCCAGCTCAAGGTCATCCTGGCCCAGCCGGCCGACCCGATCCACTACGCCCCCGGCGGCCCCACCGTGATCATGGTGGCCGGCGTGAACGGGGCGGGCAAGACAACGTCGATCGCCAAGCTGGCCTGCATGTTTCAAGGCGAGGGGAAGAAGGTTGTGTTGGGAGCCGCCGATACCTTCCGCGCCGCGGCGGTCGAGCAGTTGACGATCTGGGCCAAGCGCCTCGGGGCGGAGATCGTCACCGGCGCCTCCGGCAGCGATCCGGCCAGCGTGGCGCATCGCGCCGTCGCCCAGGCCCTGCAGACCGGGGCCGACGTCTGCATCATCGACACCGCCGGCCGCTTGCAGACCCAGCAGAACCTGATGCAGGAGCTGACAAAGATCCATCGCGTGTTGGGCAAGCAGATCCCCGACGCCCCGCACGAGGTGCTCCTCGTGCTCGACGCCACCACCGGCCAGAACGGCATCAGCCAGGCCCGGCATTTCACCGACGCCGTGCGCTGCACCGGTCTGGTCCTGGCCAAGCTCGACGGCACGGCCAAGGGCGGCGTGGTGGTCGCCATTCGCAAGACGGTCGGGCTGCCCGTGAAGTACATCGGCGTCGGCGAGAAGGCCGAGGATCTGGCGCTCTTCGAGCCCGACAAGTTCGTCGACGCCCTGTTCGAGGATATGAAGTAGACCCAGGTCCCCTCTCCCTCCGGGAGAGGGTTAGGGTGAGGGCTTGTTCTTCGACGATTGACCGGCGGGGCGGGTCGTGAGCCACAACCCCGCCGGGCACACGGCCACCCAAAAGCGGCCGCGTTGGATCAAATTGTCAAACAACAAATCGTCGCGTTCAAACCGGTCTGCCAACAACTCCATCGTGGATTCCGCGATTCTTGCCTGTTTTGCTCAAATCGGGTCGTTTTTCGGGTTTTCGAGCCGGTTTACACAACTACTGGTGAAACTGTGTCCTGCCACTTTAACTAGACCACCATCAAGAAACCCCGCGGAAAACGGGGGTTTTCGTTCTTCAGGGGGTGACGTCAATGGATTGTGGATGGGGAGCAAGAATCCGGCGCAAATCGGCTCAATTGGGCGGCGGGGTGACATTAGTCGTCTCCTCTGCGGCTTCCAGTTCTTCCGCATCTGCGGCTTCAACGTCTTCCTCCTCTTCGGCTTCGGCGTCTTCCTCCTCTGCGGCCGCGAGCGCTATCGCGTCTGCAATTTCCTCGGCCTCTTCAGCCTCGATTTCCTGCATCCGTGCATTGAGGGCGGCGAAATCCTTTCTGCTCAGATGGCGCCACTCGTTTCGTGTGAACGTCCTCCAGTCGACCCGCAATTCGGTCGGGCTGGCGGCTGCGCTGGACGGCGGGGCGCAACGGCCGCGGAGACGGTAGATTTCCTTGGCGGCGTCGATGGCCTTGGCAAGGAAGGCTGCGTTGCCCATCCGGGCCTCGGTGCGGGTCGATTTCTTCGTTTTCGCGCCGCCCTCGTCGCCGGCCGGTCCGCTGTCTTCCACGAGCCGCACCTCCTTGTCCGTCTGCGAGCGGCGCCATTCCTCCATCGCTGTGCGGTAGATTGACTCGAGTCGGGCGACGGTCACGGCGAACGTCGCCGCCGCGTCGTTCCCGGCCTTGGCGATCCACTCCTGTCGCAGTTCTTGCAGCAAATAATTGACGGTCCGCGTGGGCACGCCGACTTGCTCGGCGATCGTTCGGCCGTTGTGGCCCTCCAGCGCGAGCTGGGCGATCTGCGCCAGCAGGGCCTCCTTCCTCCGCCGCGGGGCCACAGGCCGCTTGCGCTTGCCCGCCGCGGGGGCCGGCGGCGCGGGCGGGCTGTCGCTCGCCGGCGCCGCGGCGGCAGGAGCTGCCGGCGCCGCGGCGGCAGGGGTTGTCGGTTCCAGGATCGTGCGCAGAGACTTGCGAAAAGACTCGGTCAAGTCGAGCATGGGACACCTCATTGTGGAGCGCGGAAAGAACGATTCTGCACGCCCTGCTCCAGCAGCAAATCGCGCGCCAATTGCAGCCATAAGTCCGTAGTATGTAATATTTATCCATAGTTAACCAAGTTATGGAGGGGAGAACAAGGCCTTGACCCGCGGCGGCCGTGGGCCGCGCAAGAGGGGCTGCCAAAACGGCATGGAAACGCCTGCGCATCGCGCGGCGACCTGCCGGAATGGCAGTCGGCAGCGCGGTTTTTCCTTTTGGAGTGCGGTCATTTACCGCTTTCCTCCTCACTGGACCGCCGGCAGCAATCCGGCGCTAAAGAAGCTGCTGGAGGAGTTGGCCGGCAAGCGATAGGCCGGGAGCCTCCTCTACAGCCGGCCGGCTTCCAGAAAACTGAAGTACTCATTCCTATTGAAGATGATGTGGTCCAGCAGCTCGATGCCTACGATTGCGCCCGCCGCTTTGAGTTGGGCGGTGATGTTGATGTCGCTGGGCGACGGTTCAACGCCGCCGCCAGGATGGTTGTGGGCCACAATGATCGCCGAAGCCCGGTCGGACAGCGCATCGGCAAAGACCTCGCGGGGATGAACCGGGCTGCGGTCGATCAGGCCGATCGAAACGACGCGGATGTTCAGGACTTCATTCGCGCCGTTGATGCTGGCGCAGAGAAAGTGCTCTTGCTTGCGGTCCGCGTAGTGCCGGACGTGGGGCAGCAGGTCCGCCGGGGTTACGATCCTCGCCCCTTCGGGCTTGATGCGGCGGCGAGCGAATTCGATCGCCGCGAGGATCAGGGTGGCCTTGGCATCACCCACGCCTTCCAACTGTGTCAGGTCTTCGGCCTTGACTTCCAGTCCCTTCTCATCAATCAACCGCGCCAGTTTCCCGGCAAGGGTCATCACGTCCATCCCCGGCGTGCCTTTCCCCAGCAGGACCGCCAACAGTTCCCGATCGCTCAAGGCCGCCGCGCCTTTCCGCAGCAGCTTCTCCCGCGGCCGGTCGCCTTCGGGCATCTCCTGAATGGTCATACTCATAGCCTCATGCCGCGAAGGACAGATGGTGCTGGATCACGGTCACCGCCATGATGTCGAAGATCCCGCCGGTGTCGGTGTACTTGAGGTCCGACAGCTCCTCGTAGCGTCCGCGCTCGTCGTAGGCGGTCTGAATCTCGCCGTTCACCTGCCCGCGATAAGCGCCTTCCAGGTAAATGCGGTCGCCGCGGTGGGCGGCAACCGTGCTGCGAATGGCCGGGTCGGCCGCTTTTTCCTCAGTGACCTGCTTGATGTAGAGCGCCTCCTCGTCCGTGATCTCGTACTTCGCCCGGATCTCTGCGATCATGTCCTGCACCGACACCTTCTTCGGCGGCGGGCCAGAGCCCTTCTTCCCCTTGCCCGGCTTGAGCTTGACCGTTCCGCCGCGCTCTCCACGCCCTGATACTCGACGGCCGCCTTGATGACTTCCGTTTGCCTGATCTGTTGCATCAGGTCCGAGACGCTGCCTTGCTTGATAAGCTGCGGGCCGACGTATTCGGCGAAGGTCGCAAACACTTTCAACCTGGCGGCGAAGGTGAAGAAGCAGGTCAAGAAATGGAAACTCTTGACGTAGCGGGCAAGCAAATAGACGAACGACTTGCGCTCCTCCGCGCCGGCAATCTTGGACAGAAACCGAGCGCGGAGCGCGTGGACCAGGAACTGTACTTGCGCGTCGGTGCCCGTAGCGGCCAGTTGCACGAAATCGGCGGCATCCTTCTGCGTAAACACGCCCGCCCCCAGAATTTCGGCGTACAGCCGGGGGCAAAGGTCCTGGTCCGGTTCTTCCGGCTCGAACGGCGTTCCTTGGCGGTATTTCTGAAAAGCCTTCAATATCGCCGCGGCGTTGTTGGTGAAGTCGACGACGATCACGTCTTGCTTGCCCTCGTGGCAGCGGTTCAGACGCGACAAGGTCTGCACGGCGTTGCGGTCCACGACCGGTTTGTCGAGGAACATGCCGGCCAGCAAAGGCTGGTCGAAACCGGTCTGGAACTTGTTGGCCACGACCATCAGCCGGTAATCGTCGCCTTCGAACCGTTCTTCAATCAACTCGCCGTCCTTAAGTCCGTTGACGGCGTGTTCGTGGATTTCGGCGTTGGTTTCGGGTTGCGTGAAATCCGAAAAGGCATACAGGACTTTGTAGGGTGCGCCCGCTCTTTGAGCTTTTCCCGGATGATGTTGAAATACCGCAACCCGGCCACGCGGGAGCTGGTGACGATCATCGCCTTGGCCCGGCCGGCAATCAGCGGCGACACTTTTTCCGCGAAGATGCGGAGCATCACCTCGGCCTTGTATTGAATCAGCCCGTCGTCCTGAAATGCCACGTTCATGAGCGCCTTGGCCACGACGCCTTTCAGATAAACTTTTTCCTCCTCGTCCGGCGGGGGGACGAAATGGCAGTGCAGGTTATAGAGCGTCTTGTAGGAAATGACGCTCGTCGCCACGTCCACGATGTAACCTTCGGCGATGGCCTCCGCCTCGCTGTAGGTGTCGAACGACGCGCCGAAGAGGTTGACGGTAGCCGGGGCGGGCGTGGCGGTAAAGGCCACGAAGAGCTGGTTGCTGTCGTGCTCGCGGATGACCTGGGCGATCTTTTCCTCTTCGTCGAGCGCGTCGTCCGAAGCATCCTCGGTGTCGGGTTCCGCAGCGTTGCGGAAGGGCACGCGGATGGCCACGCCCATCTGGGCTTCCTGCGAGCGGTGGGCTTCGTCGATCAGGAACGCCACGCGGAGCGTCTTCAAATGGGGGTTGCTTTCCAGTTGCTCCAGCACCCAGGCGAACTTTTGCTGCGTGGTGACGATAATCGACTTCCGCTGCTTCAGGAATCGTGGCAGGTCCTCCGCCTTTTTGGCAATCCCCACTACATCCTTCAAGTGCGTGAACTTGTCGATGTCCTCCCGGATGTTGGTGTCGAGCGCTTTGCGGTCGGTGAGGATGAACACGATGTCCACCAGTTTGTCGCTCGTGCCGGGCTTGAACAGGCTATGCAGCCGCTCGGCCAGCCAGCAGATCGACAGCGTCTTGCCGCTGCCGGCAGAATGGTCGATGAGGTACTTGCGGCCGATGTCGCCGTTGGCGGCATAGTGCAGCAACGCGTCGCCGGCCACCTTGCGCACCATGCGGCTCTGGTGGTAACGCGGCAGAATCGTCGCGGCCGGCCGCTCGGGCTTGTCTTCGTCGGCCTCCCGCTGGGGCACGCGGACCAGGAAGAACGACAATGCCTCCAGCAACTGGTCCTTCGACAAGACCTCCCGGTACAGGAACTCGACCGGGTACTCGTTGGGGTCGTGCGGTACGTTCGTCAGCCCCATGTTATGCCAGCGGAAGTTCTCCGCCCGGCTGGGATCGGTGGCTGCCATCACGTCGCTCGTATCGGCCGCCAGGTACAGGAACGGATGCTGGAAGATCCGCTGCGAGTGGTCGCGGGCGGCAAATTGGGCCACGGCGTCATGCACGTTCTGGTTCTTCTCGTGCTTCAACTTCAGGTCCACGATCGGCAGGCCGTTGAGGAAGAAGACGAAGTCGATCTCCTGGTTCGTTTCGCCGAAGTAGAAGTGCGGGCGGAAGGTGATGCGGTTCTCGCCGTGTTTGGCGGCGGCGGCGCTATCGCTCGATCGTGGCTTGGGATAGAAGAGCCGGAATTCCAGCCCGCGGACTTTCAGGCCGTGGCGCAAAATCATCCACAGTGGCGTGTGCTCCAATTCCTTGCGGAGGGCCTTGAACACCTCTTCCCGGGCGTCCGTGCCGTAGTCGTCCGCCAGTTTCTTCAGGGTCTCGGCCTGGGTCGCCTTGAGAAAGGCCCAGAGATGGTCTTCGGCGATACAGTGCTCGGTGTCGGTGATGTCGGACTGTTCCAACACGCCATAGCCGTGCTCGCGGACGAGGTAATCCGCGACGTGCTGCTGAAAGGTCAGTTCCGGGGCTTTTCTCTTGCGAGCCATGGTCAGTCCAATGACTTAAACGGTGAACACCACCACCGATCGCGCGTTGGCGGGGTGTTCACAGTTTGAGTATTGACTCAAAATGTGTCCGTGTCAATTGTCGCCGCGGCGCGGCGACAATCTTTCCCGGGCTTGCGCGATCTCCCGCGCATGCGTGAGCGTCTTGATTGTGTGCGGGAACTCCGTCGGGCCGAAGGCCCAGTCGTTCGCCAAGCGAAGGGCGCAGCCCTGGAAAGGGAATCTCCTATAAAACATCCCTTTCGGCCCAACGGGCCAACCGTTCTTCTGAGGAGAACTGTTGGGCCGTTGGCCCGATGGACCTCATGGGGACCCTTGTTTTCCAGGGCTGCGCCCTTCGCTGGGCGAACCGACGCCCCTTCGGGGCACGCAAACCGAACTAGCCGCGCCGAGCACGCCGCACATCCTCTTCCGTCACCCGCCGCTGGCCGATCACGCACTCGTGAATCAGCGACTTGCGGTAGGCGGTGATCGTGACGATCTGCGATTCGATGTTGCTGACGAGGCGCTTCACTTCGCCGAGCTTCGTGTCGAGGAAGTCTGCAATCGCCTCTTGTTCCTTGCGAGTGGGAGGTAACGCCAAGAGAACGCTCCCTAATTCTTCAGCGTTCAAGTGCGGCTGGGCGGCACGGAGTGTCAGGAGCAGAAGTTGACCCTCAAGGACGTAACGACTCAGGAGGCAATAGGCGATGAATCGCGGGGAAGCCCGTGTCACCGTCACTACCATGTCGTAGCCGGCGACCGCGCCTTCCAAAGCCGGCGGAACGATGGCCGAATCTCCCGTGTATGCGCCGCTGCGAACAACGATGATCTCTCCTGCCTTCAGGTAGGGATTTCTGTCTGGCGGCAGTCCTTCAGGGTCAACCCGCAGAAAGTTGTCTGTACGGATCATCCCAGCATCGACATCGGTTGCACGAATCATAGCCACGCCAGACGAAAGCTCCGGGGAGGCTGACCAAGGCCATAGCGAATAGTTGCGACGGACTTCAGTCTGCCGAATCGCCATTCCGCCGGGATCCGTGGCAAAACAGTGGCGCCGGTCGGCCGGGTTTCAACCTTCTCGCGTAGCCCACACGTCAGTGCGTGCAGAATGATCGAGCTACAAAGCCTGTCGAGGGTTTCGATCTGGCAGCGTTTGGCGGCCACGGCCGCGGCAGGAGTTCTCCTTTCGGGGAGAACCGTCCGCACGACGTCGGCAAGTTGTTTTGCCGTGGGCAGTTTGCCCTTCAGATCGGCCGGCAATTTCGACTGGAGTTGGTAGGCGGCCACGCCGATGGGGTTCATCTTCGTGCGCAAGGCATACTCGACCTCCACGTCGTCCTTTTCCGCGCAGAGGATGATGCCGATCGACGGCTGGTCGTCGTCGCTGCGTTCCGTGTCGTTCAGCAGGTTCAGGTAGAAATCCATCTTGCCCGCAGATTCCGGCTCGAACGGTCCGACCTTGAGATCGAAGGCCACCAGCGCCTTGAGGAAGCGGTGGTAGAACAAAAGGTCGATGAAAAATTCCTTTTCCCCCAACGCGAGACGGAATTGTCGGCCGACAAAACAGAAGCCGTAGCCCAGTTCGAGCAGGAACGCTTGCAGACAAGAGATCAGCCGGTCTTCCAATTCCCGCTCCTTGACCGCGCGGCGGATGCCGAGGAATTCCAGGTTGTAGGAACTCTTGAGCATCTCGTCGGCTTGTTCGGCGAGATACTCGGGCAGGGCGAGGGGAAAATTGTGCGTCTTCTTCTCCGTCACCGCCCTTTCGTAGGCGCTGGCCTTGATCTGGTTCAGCAGGACGTTGCGCGACCAGCCGAATTGCGCGGTGGCACGGAGGTAATACAGACGGGCGGCCGGATCGGTGACTTTGGCAAGTGCATTGGCGTGATGTCCCCAGGGCACTGTCGCGACCATTTCTCTCACAAGCTGTGAGAGTTCCTCGGCTGTCGGCGCCGTCTTTCCCCCCTTCGTCAATTCTGTCACAAGCTGTGACAGAAATTCGGGTGCCGTGTGGATCTGGTAGAATTGCAACATTCGCCAGACATTCCTGGGCGAAAAACCGGTTACGCCGGGAAAAGTGCGCCGCAAGTCCACCGCGACCATCTCCACGACAGCATCCCCCCAACCGAGCGTTTGTTGTTTCTCGACGATCCCCTGGCCGATGTCCCAATAGAGCAGGATCATGTCGCGGCACACGGCCCGCGCCGCCGAGATGCGAGCGGAAATCACCCGCGTCTTCAGGTCCTCGATAAATTGCCGGTATTCCGGCGAGGTCATCACGGTCGAGTCGCTTGCCTTCTTCATTTCGCCAGTTCCTCCAGCAAAGCCTTTCGGCAATTTGGCTACAACCTGTAGCCAAATTGCCGGGTCGGCAACCCCTGCCGAGGGGTGCCGTTATCAAATTCTCGCGCAGGTTGCGCGAGAATTGCCTTCTTCATTCCGCCAGCCCCTCCAGCATCTTCTCCGCTTCCTTCTCCAATTTCCAGAACTCCGCCAGCAATTCCTTGGCGGGCGTGGGCGGCTGGTAGCGATAGAAATACTTGTTGGGCAGGATTTCGTAGCCGAGTTGCGGGCTGTCTTCCCAGCGGATGATCGGTTTGGCAATCTCCCGCTTCAGGAAGGCCGCGATGTCCTCGCCGTGCGGGATGTATTCGTCGTCCTGCACGTAGTGCCGGTGCGTCCACTCGACGGAGAGAACTTCCGGCCGGTCGCCTAGGGCCACCTTGAATTTCTTCGCGGCGCTGTCGGCCGGCTTGAGGACGAGTTCCACGGTCTGTTCATCTCCCGCCCCTGGCCCATCTCCTGCGAACAATCGGCGCTCGGTGTCCGGCCGAGCCCTCACCCCCTGCCCCTCTCCCGAGTACGGGCGAGGGGAGAGCGTCACGCGGAAAGTAAGCTCGCTCTCGTAAAACGCCTGTTCCTTGGCAAGGTTGGCGGCCGTGAACGCCTTCTCGTATGGCTCGGTGACGACGGCCGGCTGATCATGCTCGTCGGTCTGCCAGAAGACCACCTTGACCTTGTGGAAGGCAAAATCCTTCTCGCGGAAAAGCTTCACGTGCTCATCGTCAAAACCGGGTTTCCAGCCCTTGCGGTAACGCTCCTCGATCCATTGCCGGTGCGCGTCGGTCATGCGGTTCCGCTTGTTCCCGAACGATTTCGGCTCCTTCTCGAACTGCTCGCGGGCGTCGATCAGCATCACCCGTCCGCGATGGCGGCCGGCTTCTCGTTCCGCAGCAGCCAGATATAGGTGAAGATGCCCGTGTTGTAGAAAAGCTGGTCGGGCAGCATGACGATGGCGTCCAACCAGTCGTTCTCCAGGATCGAGCGGCGAATTTCGCTTTCGCCCGAGCCGCAGTCGCCATTGGAGAGCGGCGAGCCGTTGAAAATGATGGCGATGCGGCTGCCGCCCTTCTCCGCCGCCTGCATCTTGGCCAACATCGTTTGCAGGAACAAGAGCGCCCCGTCGTTCACCCGCGGCATGCCGGCCCGGTAGCGGGTTTTTTCCAGTTTCCGGGCTTCCTTCTCGTAGCCGTCCTTGCCGCCCCAGGTGACGCCGAAGGGCGGATTGCTGAGCATGAAATCGAAGCGGAACTTGCTTTCGGGAAGCTGGTCGCCCGGCTCCTTGCTATGCGCCTCGTGCGGGATCAGCGAGTTGCCCAGGAAGACCTTGGCCTGCCGGTCGTTCTTGATCAGCAGGTCGGCCTGGCAGATGGCGTAGTTGGTCGGGGAAAGCTCTTGCCCGTGGACGGTGACGAACTTCTCCACGTGGTCGCTGTTGTCGGGCGTGGCGGCCCGGTCGAGCAGGTGTTCCTTGGCCACGGAGAGCATGCCGCCGGTGCCGCAGGCCGGGTCGTAGATCGAGACGTGCCGATCGGGGATGGGGATCTCCAGGAGTTCGACCATCAGGCGGATGACCTCGCGGGGGGTGAAGTGTTCTCCGGCCTCCTCGCCGCTTTGTTCCGAGAACCGCCGCAGCAGTTCCTCGTAGATGTAGCCCATCTCCAAGCCGGAGAGCTGGTCCGGGCCAAGCTCCAGTTCCTTGTATTGATTGAGGATCGGGGCCAGGCGGTTGTTCTTGACCATCGTGGCGATGGTGGCCCGATAGTTGAAGTGCTCGATGATGTCGTCGACGTTCTTCGAGAAGCCGTTGATATAGGCGCGGAAGTTCTCTTCCAGCAGGGTGTGGTCTTCCTCATAGACCTTGCGGAGGGTCCATTGGGTCTTGTTGGAGAAGGGCGACTGCTGGGGATTGAGTTCGAGTTCCTTGACCAGCTTGGCGAGTTCCTTCTCGGTGAGTTTGGGCCGTTTGGCCAGCACCTCGGCGCGCTTGGCCTCGCGCCAGGCCAGCAGCACGCACTCCAGCCGCCGGATGACGATGATCGGCAGGATAACGCCCTGGTATTCGTACGCCTTGAACTTGCCGCGGAGCCGCTCGGCCGACTTCCAGATGTCGCCGGCAAGATTGTCGAGCTTCGGTTTGTTGAGCGAAAGGGCCACGAAGAAGTCCTGTAAGATAGGAATTTTGATCGTTCCTGATCTTAGCGGAGACGGCGATGGCTGGCAAGAACCGGCGGCGAATCGGCAAGAACGCTCAAATCAGCGCACTTGCATCGCCTCTCTGGGCACGCAGACAGCGGGGATCGCGAAGCAGGGAGCAGGACCTCGCCCGCTTGCTTTGGCCCCAGTTTCAGAACCTGGCGCTGCAAGGCGAGCAGCAGCAGACCCTATGGCTTACTCCCTCCCCTAACCTCGTCGCTAGCTTTCACCGCTGCCAGTGTAGTGAATTCGGGTGGCAAGCTTCCACGAAAAACGCGCTACTCCATGACCCGCGCCTGCAACAGCGGCCCGGTTTTTGTCGTGTCGCGATAAATCACGATGCCCAGCCGCTGGTAGACCTCGTGCTCGCCTTTCATCCCTTCGTCCTCGTGCCAGCGAAGTTCCAGTTCCGGCCTGGTCAGGCATCGAGGTCGGCCCATACGGTACCGAGCAGACAGACAGCTTCAGTTCGCCACCGCTGCCAGGTCGGCTTTCAACTGCGCGAAGTCGAAGCCCGGGTCAAAGGCCGGTTGTTGCGCTTCCGGAGGCAGAATCGCGTAGGTCTCGTCGACACACTCGTCCCACCAACCCCACGTTGCCTGTTGGGTATTCCCCCAAGTCAGAACTGTCACGCCGCCCGCGTCGTAAGCTACGGCATATACCGCGTGGCCGTCGTTTGTCAGCGGCCCAGGGGTCCAGGGCTGGTGGGCGTCGAACTCTTCAATGGCGTTCTCTTGAACCTGAAATCCCAGGTAGACGCCGCCAAAGAGCTGAATTGCCTGTTGAATGTGCGTGTGATTCTTCACGTCGATGGCGGCGTAGGCCAGGATCTGGTCACCGGAAACCGAATGGTCGTTCCAGTAATTCAGCACGTCGAGTTCGTTACAGCCGGAATCGACTCCGCCGGTTAGCTGAAAATACAACTTGGTCACGGCCGGTTTTGGCATGATGTTCGTCTGACCGACCAGGCCGGAATAGACGGTGATCGCGTGCGCCACCGCGGCGATCGTGCAGTCCCCAAATTTATCGTTACCGTCCATCGGGAACAACTGGGTCGGGTCGGACACGCCCAGCTTTGTGTAGACTGTTTGCAAAACGTTGTGGGAAACGGGCGGCGCCGGAAGCGAGGACTTCAAGTACTTCTTCAATCGCAGGGTGCGATAATCTTGCTTCGGTGGGTGCTTCCCAAATCGGTAACCAGGCATGAAAATTTCCTCCCTTATGAGTTCGGCTAAGAATGCCAGCCAAAAATGCTTTCTTCGCGCGCTGGCCTGTGCGAAGTGAAACTGTGCAAATCGACTCCAACGAAATAGAGAGCGCGTGTGCGCCATTTGGCCGGAAGATTGCATTTACGTAACATGGTCTGTCATTTCACAAGTGCGACCGCTCGATCTCTGGCTTCCCTGCACAGCGCCAGGCCGCGCAAGAATCGCTGCTCCGCCAAGTGCTTCTCGGTGGCGTCCTGAGCGATGCCGAAAGAGCTGAAAAGTACTCCAAACAGTGATTTGAGACTGTCCTGGTACGCCTGCTTAATCACGTCCTCGTCTGACATAATTGCCGCTCCTCAGTTTTGGTTATGTAAAGATCAAGTCAATATTGCTGTCCCGCGCAAAGCAAAGTAGACAATGTTAAAGTTGCTGAACGGCAGCCGGCTATCGATCCTGTCCATTTGGGCCAAATTGGGTCGCTCTCACTCTTCCACGCTGTGAACGCCATTCTTAGCGTATCCCAGCCTTCGATCTACATCCGATCTGGTTTCGATCTGGTTTCGATTGGAACCGCGCTTGGCGGAGGACGAAGGCGATTCGACAGGCCAGAATCCCGAATGGACCTTGCCCGGCATGCCGGTGATGGAGACCGGCGCCGCCTCGAAATTCTGGGCCCAGTCCAACAGGCTCCGCAGGTCGTGGACATCGGCTACCAAGGTCCCGCGAAAGGCGATGACGAGCCCGTCGCCGCTCGTGCCCACGAGCACCGCGTTGATATTACCCGGCCCGCCGACCAACGGCGTCGGCGCAGCGGTGAATCCGGCGGCCGCGAAGTAAGGGGCGGGCGGCGTGAAGACGCCCGTGTCGTCGATCGCGTAGGAGCAGTTACAAGTCGAGAGCAAGCGGCACTCAAGGGTGGAGGCGGCAGGCATCGGGATGTCCTTTCAAGACAGCTCGTAATTTATACTGCCCCATGCACCGCATGCTGGGCGTGGCTCTGCTTCGAAGAACCCGTCGGACTTGCCGTGGTTTGTCCTCCGCTTTGCAGTGCCTGCAAGAGTTTAGTTCCAATGATGCTGCCCAGCCCGGTGCATGCATTCCAGCCAGGAGTCGCCGGGTATCCGGTTACTCCGTCAAACGAATTGTCGGTGGCGCCCGGTTCGCTTGTGACGTCCCGACAGACGGTCGTGGCCAGCGAGTAGAGCAGTGGGTTGATGAAGCCGACAGGAGAACCGAGCGTGGCGTTGATGCGGGCAATGAGGCCGGCATAGAGGGCGCCACGGCGCTGGTTCCTCCCGTCGGGCCATCGGAAGCGCCGTCGATAAATTCCGGGTAGCCGCTGTTGGGACTGGCGTTGCCGGCAACGTCAGGCACGCCGCAACCGACGGTGCCAGTATTGTTTCGCTTGGGAACGGGGAATCCGTCCTGGTAGCTGGGGAGGCCGAAGCGGACACTAACGCCTCCGCCGGTTGCGCCGGAGTTGCCGCCGAAGGTATCATTCCAGACGTATTCCAGGAAATTCGAGCCATTGATGCTGCCGATCGTTGTGCCGCCGCAAGCCAGGACCAAGGGATCGCTGGCGGGATAGCTCGCCTGCGCCTGCGTCCTGCTCTCGATCATGGCGCCTGAATCACCGCTCGAGACGAGGACGGTGATTTTCTGGTTTGCTGCATCCTGGAACAACTGGTTCATTTCGGCAATCTCGCGCTTGGTCGCGCCGTCGCCCGCATCATCCGGGCCCCAACCGTAACTGATTGAAATGACCGTCGGGACTGGATCGCCAGCTTCGGGATGGATCATTCTCTGGAGGGCACGAATGATGCTCGGAACGTTGCCGCCCGTGAAGTAGACGACGATCTGCGCCTGCTGGGCAATGGCGCCGACGACGGTAATGTCCAACACGGTTTCCCCGTCGGAGACGCCTGAGTTTCCCTGCTCAACGGCGATATCCTGGGGCGTGGGGACGCTCAGCCCGCTCCCGAAGGCTTTGAAGGTAGCCGCCAAATCGGCGGCGGTGTAACCCGGGCTCTGCGGCTGGCCGGTTGCCGGATCATCCGTGACCATTTCGTAAATTCCCACGGTCTGCCCGGCACCCGTTCCGGGGGGGAAATTGTAGAGTTGCGCGACCTCGAGCGGCGTGAGCGGCGTGGTGTTGGGCGGATCGGCCCGATTGTGCGCTGCGGGCTCGGACCGGGCCGCGCCGCGCCGGACCGGGCCGCGCCGCGCCGGAACCGGGCGATTATCCAGACCGATGACGGCCTCGACCACTTCCGCGATCGCCGCGGGTAGCTGAACGGCGCCGTCAAAGCTCCGATATTTCCCCCGTCGGGACTGATGCCAATGCAGCGTGACGCCGAAGGCTTCGTTGGCTTGCGCAGCCGTTCCGCGCAGCTCGACGGACCGTCGTGCCCGATGGGGGGGCGCCACAACCTGTAGACCGTGGGAACGCGCAAATTCGGCGACGCTGTCCAATTCAGCCTGGGCCGCGCCATGGCTGTCGGCGAACTCCTCATGGGAGATGCGTTTGGACGTTGCGGGGCTTTGGAAGTGCTTTATGTCGTAGGGCGCCTGGGAACCCGGGCGACGCCGCACGATCACGATTACGTTGACGGTCTCTCCGGGATCGAGGGGTCCGAGGACTTTAGCTCCGGTCGCGAGCGGGTGCTCGCTGTCGGCAAGGTGACGTAGACCGCCGGGATGCTTTGTGTCGCTTTGCGTTTTGTCTGGCATTAGAGTTGCTCCTTTTCTTTCTGACTCGTGTTCGAGTCGGTTAACGCTCGACCGCGACATAAACCGCTTCAGGTTTCGGCCACCTCGTGGCAGCGTTATCAAGGTGGATTCGAGGTTGGATGCTCAATTACAGGGCCTTTCGAACAAATTGATGCACGTCCAACAGCATCGTAGGCCGCCGCTACGCTTCAGTCACCATTCAATCTGGTTCCAATCTGGTTTCGGTCGGAGCAGCGGCTGGCGAAGGACGAAAGCGATTCGAAGATTGAGGACGAATGCACCAGAATGTTGCCCACACGAGTACCTGTCCGAGAACAACTCCTGACTTGGTCGCACCTGCCCGCATCCCGTGCGTGTTTGCCGAGCAAGGGAAGTCGAATCTGCCCTCACCCCCTGCCCCACTCCCGGAGGGAGAGGGGAGATTCACGGCGTCACCCCGTGCCTCTCTCCCCGGGCACCATGTCGGGCACCATGTACCCATGGTCGTGGTCGCGGGCGAGGGGAGATGGGTTCGATTGCACCTGCCAGCCGATGCCTTCCCCGGTGCCGTTGCCGTGGAAACGAAGGATCGACGCCAACTGGCTGCCGTTCAAACGGGTTATCACGTTGTGCAACCGCCGTTTGGGCACGATCTCGGGCTTCATCGGCAACGGATCGTCGATGTAGGCGGGCCAGCCCTCCTCCTGGAAGGCAGAAAGGACTAACTCCTGATTCCCGGCGGGCACCCGAAATTTCTTTACCAAAAACTCGCCGACCCGCAGCTCGCGCGAGCGCGGCTCCCAGGTAGGCTTGAGGTTGGGCGGACGGCGGGGAGCGGAAGGATGAAGGATGAAGGATGAAGGATGAACGGGGGAAGACGGAAGCAAGCGGGTCGTGGCTGTTTCTTCGTCGCATGTCCCCTCACCCCCGGCCCCTCTCCCGGAAGGCGAGGGGAGCCCGATGCCTTCACCCCCTGTGCCACTCCCAGATTGAGCGGGGAGTTGCTCCGGGACAAGCAACTTGCGGACTTCGGCCGCGCCGGAAGACGTGAGCACCAGGGCGGCGGTCGGAAGAAAGGTCAATCCTTCGCCCCGGCAGAAGCAGCGGTGCGGGGCGCCATACACGGATGTTTCCTGGCCGTGCTCGGCGAATCCTTTGCTTACGAGCCAACGAAAGTCGCTCGTCGTCATTCCGGCGTCGCGGAGATCGCAAAGCTCGATCGCAAAGTCCCATACGTCCCGGCCGGCGTCGGTCGCGTAGTCAAACGCGCGGAGAAGTTGGGTAAGCCCGGCGATCAGGTGCGAGGACGTCTCGGAACGAACTCGAACTGCGGGACTTGACGCAATAGCGGTCCGGCTGCTCACCGGGGTAATCTGGACGGGCTTGGAGGCCCATCCTACGGTGGAACCATTGCCAACAACGGTCATGCTCTTCACGGCAGCACACTCCACGGAAAAGGGGTGAAGGCGTCGTACCGAAATAAAACCGCAAAATCGACAAGGAACCCTCTTCACAAGAACCCTGATGTGCTCATAGCAGGGGCTCGCGATAGGGCTTTTGCTGACGATTAACTACTATTCTCCCCGACACACGAAGCATGGCAACTGGATCCATGGAAAATCAGTTTGCCGACGATGTGGATTCCTCAAAATGTGGGCAGTTTCGGGTCGTATACCCCTCAATGGTAATAAAATGGACATTTAAGCAAAGCAGCCCCTGTTCGGTTAGTGTAGCGTTAGGGAGCAGGGAGCAAGCCAACGGTCAAACCAATCGCGGGCCCGCTGCTTCACGTGCCCGCCCGGATCGAACCACATCGCCACGTGTCCCATGTACGGGACCAATATCAACTCGCTATGATCCACGGCGGCGGCGTGCAACCGCTCGCTCTGCTCGTGCGGCACGACCCAGTCGTTCGTCCCGTGCATGATCAACACCGGGGCCGAAGTCCGCTGAATGGCCTTTACGGCATCGGCCGCGTCGGGATCGTAGTCCGCGATCCGCCCCGCTTCGTCCAGTGATTCCTGGTACGTCTTGTCGGAGATCAACAAACCCAGGCCCGGCGCCACCACGCGGGCGAAATGCGGCACTTCCTCGCGCACGGTGCTGAAAGGCTCGATGGCTACCACGGCCCGCACGCGGCGATCGGCGGCGGCCAGGTGAATCGACGTCATCGCTCCATAAGAGATGCCGTAGACGCCCAAGCTCCCGGCCAAGAGACCCCTCCGCTCTAGCGAGTCGATTACCTGGGACAAGTCCTTGGCTTCCTGGAGCCCGAACGTCATGAACTTGCCGGTCGAACGGCCCCGCCCGCGGAGATCGACCAGGACCGTACGGTAGCCGGCATCGGCCAGCCCCCGAGCGGCGGGGATCATGACCGCGCTGCGGTCCAACACGCCGTGGAGCACCAAGATCGTGCCGCGCGGCGATGGCAAGTTTCCGCGGGGCTCGATCAGCGATACCGAGAGAGAGGCCTCCGGCGGCCCGACCTTGACCGAGAATTGCTGGTCCACGCCCAGCAGACGCTCGATCGGCGGCAGAGGATTGTCCTCGGCGGCCCAGGGATTGATGCGGTTGGGAACGCTGGCGATCACCTCGGCCAACGGTTGAGCCCCGCGGGCCTGCAAAGCAACACTTGCCAGCAGTGACGCGACGATCCCCCCGATCGAATGTAACAGGACGCGATTCATGGCCATGGGCCTCCTTTCAAGCGCATGGGCGTGAAAAATGCCGGCATGTAACGCCGTAAATTCCCCCTGGACTTTCCCTCCGTTTTGCGATACGCTCCCCGTCTCTTATCGAGGTCGCCGCGCTTGCGGCAACGGGAAGGGTTGGCAGTTTGGGCAGGAAGCTCCCGCCAATACTTCGTTTCCATCGCAACATTTCCGGAGAAATGGATGTCGTCCGGGGCAGCGTCAACATCCCTGTCGCCCGCAGGCTACGGCATGCGGTTGCAAGACCTGGCCTTTCCGGTCGGGATCGTTGCCAGCGTGCTCGTCATCCTGGTGCCGCTGCCCGCTGCGCTGATGGATCTGCTGCTTTCGGCCAACGTGGCCATCGCGGTGATCATGCTGCTGACGACGATCTACGTCCGCACGCCGCTGGAATTCAGCATCTTCCCGTCCTTGTTGCTGGCCACCACGCTCTTCCGCCTGGTGCTCAACGTGGCCACCACGCGCTTGATCCTCACCCGGGCCGCGGCCGAAGGACTGCTTGCCGCGGGCGGCGTGGTGAAGACTTTTGGCGAGTTCGTCACCGGCGGATCGACAGGCACCGATAAGATCGTCGTCGGCCTGATCATCTTTGCCATCATCGTCATCATTCAGTTCGTGGTGATCACCAAGGGTGCCACGCGGATCAGCGAAGTGGCCGCCCGCTTCGCCTTGGACGGCATGCCGGGCCGGCAGATGGCCATCGATGCCGACCTGAACGCGGGGACCATCGACGAGCGCGAGGCCCAACGCCGCCGCAAGGAAGTCAGCCAGCAGGCCGATTTCTTCGGGGCCATGGACGGTGCCAGCAAGTTCGTCCGCGGCGATGCCATCGCCGGCATTATTATTACCCTGATCAACATCGTGGGCGGGCTGTTCATCGGCATGATCGAGTCGGGCATGACGCTCGGCAAGGCTGCCTCGCTCTTCACCACGCTCACGATCGGCGACGGCCTAGTGAGCCAAGTTCCGGCCTTCCTCATCTCCTTGGCGGCCGGCTTGCTGGTCACCCGCAGCAGCCACGATAGCGACCTGCCGAAACAGTTTGTGCAGCAACTCTTTTCGCGTCCCCAGGCCCTGGCCGTGGCGGGCGGTTTCCTTTCGATCCTGATCTTCACCAGCCTGCCGCGAATCCCGCTCTTGACGATCGCAGCCTCGTGCATCGGGCTGGCCGTATCGATGACCCGTCGCGGCACGGCGGACAAAGCGGCCGTCGAGGCCAAGAAGAAGGCCGAAGCGGCCAAGCCGGCCGAGACCCGCGTGGAAGATTTCTTGAGCGTCGATCCGATGGAAGTCGAGATCGGCGTGGGGCTGATCCGCCTGGCCGATCCCCGCCGCGGCGGCGACCTGCTGGAACGCATCCAACGCGTCCGCCAGAACGTGGCCGGCGAAATCGGCATCCTCCTGCCCAAGGTCCGCATCCGCGACAACATGCGGCTGGATCAGAACCAATATCGCATCAAGATCGCCGACATGCCGGTCGCCGAGGGCATGACCTACGCGGCCAAGTTCCTCGCCATGGACTCCGGTACGACCAGTGGCAAGGTGCAAGGCGTGGCCACCCGCGAGCCGGCCTTCGGCACGCCCGCCGTCTGGATCGAAGCGGCCCAGCGCGACAAGGCCGAGATGTTCGGCTACACGGTCGTCGAGCCGGGCAGCGTGATCGCCACGCACCTCACGGAGACCATCCGCCGCCATGCCGACGAGATCCTCACCCGCGACTCGACCAAGCACCTCGTCGACGAACTGAAGCGGACGTCGCCCGTGGTGGTCGACGAACTGGTCCCCGGCGTGATGAAGCTGGCCGAAGTGCAGCAGATCTTGCAAATGCTCTTGCGCGAGGGCGTGCCGATCCGCCAGCTTGGCCCGATCCTGGAGACACTGGGCGATTACGCCCCGCGGACCAAGGAGCCGATCCTCTTGACGGAGTACGTGCGGCACCGCCTGGCCCGCTCGATCTGCACGCGGTACCGCAACGCCGAGAACCGCTTGTTCGTGGTCACGCTCGATCCGGCCCTGGAGGACCGCGTTCGCGCCGGCTTCGAGCACAACGAGCACGGCCTGTTCGTCCGCATGTCGCCGCAGTCCGTCGAGGCCACTTGCCGGCAGATTGCCGCGGGCGTGGAGAAACTGACGTTGGCCAACCATGCACCCGTGGTGTTGGTGAGTCCGCAGATCCGGGCCGCCTTGCGGCAGATGACCGTTTCGCACCTGCCGAACCTAGTGGTGCTGAGTTACAACGAGATTACCAGGGATACGAAGATCGAGGCCATGGCGATGGTAACGGATGCGAAATAACTTTGGAGGGCATGAGTCTCCACCGACCCCGCGTCGGTGGGACAACGACTGACCAGCTAAGAACGCACGAGCCCGGAAATGTCTCGCGTTTTCCGTCTTCGCCGCCCGACCCGGCGGGCCGGGCGGCGAAGACGGAAAACGCGAAGGGGTTGTAAGGTCAAGTTTTAGCTGACCAGTCATCGCTCCACCGACGCGGGGTCGGTGGGGGCGTTGACAGGTTGGCGCTGAACAAAAACCCGAAACAAGGAGTAAAGCATGATATGGTCTTCGCTGATTAACATGGCGGTTCTGACGTACTTCGCGATTTCGTCCGGGCATGGCATCAATTTCGATTTGCATGCCGGAAGGGAGCCGGTCGCAAACGGTGACCATGAATTGGTAGGGGCGCAGCTTTTCGACTTGTCTGACGACGTGCCCGCCGGCCGATTGTCCGATCCGCAGTGCATTACCGATCTGCACTATTGGGGGGGTGTCTCCGCAAAGGCTGCCCAAAGAATCGTGCTCCGCGAGAACACGCTGAGCGAGGAGTTGGGCTTGGAAACGATCACACGGCCAGACAAGGAGATCATCGCCCTGCAATCCAGTGTGAGCGGGCTCAAGTCGGTTCTCGCCTGGAGCGAGCAGGTCGCGACGGGAACATCTGGGAAGCTTCCCCGCGCCATCGAATGGAAGAGTAAACGGGTCGTTTGTCTCTGGGACGAGGACGGAGGATTCTACGTTGGCGGAACATACTTTCCCATGTACGAAGAGCCTCTCTCTGCTTTTAGTATCGGGCCTAGGCCCGGTACGCCGTTCAGGTGTGTTCTCTCCGTGGGGGCCGGGCGCGGAGATGATGTCTACTGCACTGCCTTCGAACCTGATTCCGTTGGTTCGGTACAGGAGGTCGCGTCTTTATCGTATGCCTGCCGTATTATTCCCGACCTCTATTCCCGTGGTCGGACCCCAAACGACTTTTATGATTATCCAGACTTGAGGTTCACACTTGACCGCTGAAACATATTTGCAGTCGCTACGGTCACCTTACTTGCGGCGCGTCCCCAAACCCTGATCCCCCATCCCTCACCCTTTCATTCTGCCATGGAACTCAAAACCTACCGAGCCCCGACGATGCACGAAGCCTTGGCCATGGTCCGTCACGACCTGGGTCCGGATGCGGCCGTGCTGCATACCCGCGAAGTTCAGTCCCGACGGTTTTTCGGCTGGCTGAACGGACCGCGGGAGATCGAAGTCACCGCCTCCTGCGGCGTGAACGTGCCCAGCCGCCTACCATCGCGGACCCCTTATGAAGAGGAACGCGGAAATGTGGAAGAGATCGTGCTGCGGCATGACGGGCCGCACCCATTGCCGCCTGCGCCTTCGCGGCCGCAGCCGGAATTGCCGGGCGCAATGCAGAACCAGTTGACGGAATTGCAGTCGATGGTCCAGGAGTTGTGCCGTCGCAGCGATGCCCCCCGCCATGGACTGCCCGAAGAACTCTTCCAGCTTTTCACCGAGCTGTTGGATTCCGACCTGAATGAAGAACTGGCCCGGGAACTGGTGGAACGGGTGCGGACGGAGACCAAGGACTCGCCGGTCGACGACCTGTTGATGGTCAAGGCCCGGCTGGCGCGGATGATCGAAGCGGAAGTCCGCGTCTCCGGCCCGATCCAGGTCACGCCCGGCCGCTGTCGATTGGTAGCCCTGGTCGGTCCGACCGGCGTGGGCAAGACGACGACGATCGCCAAGCTGGCGGCCAATTACCGGCTGAAGGAGAAGCGCCGCGTGGGGCTGATCACGGTCGACACCTATCGCATCGCAGCCGTCGAGCAGTTGCGGACTTATGCCGACATCATTGATCTGCCGATGCAGGTGGTTTCCACGCCCCGCGAGATGCGCGAGGCCGTGGGCCGCATGGACAACCTCGACATTATCCTCTTGGACACGGCCGGCCGCAGCCCCAAGGACGAGGTCCGCATCCAGGAGCTGCGGGCGTTCTTGACCGAGGCCGACGCCGACGAGGTGCATCTCGTGTTGAGCAGTGTGGCCAGTGCCCGCGTCTTGGAGCAAACGGCCGAGCGGTTCGCCGCGGTCGGCACGACGTCGCTGATCCTCACCAAGCTGGACGAAGCGACCGGCCTGGGCAATATCCTACCCCTGGTCCGCACGAGCCGGCTGCCCTTGAGCTACCTGACGAACGGCCAGAACGTGCCGGATGACATCGAGGTGGCCGAGTCGATGCGCGTGGCACGGTTGATTTTGGGAATGGAAGGAAATTGAAGGGTACTTAGAACTTAGTACTTAGTACTTAGTACTCAGTACTCAATGCTTACAATTTAGAAGTCGGTCGCGATTCCCTAAGAACTAAGCTCTAAGAACTACGAACTTTATCTCCATGGATCAAGCCACCGAACTTCGAGTCCTCGCCCGCCAGGTTACGACGGTGCATGCGCCGCTGGCGGTCCGGCCGCGGCGGATCGTGGTTTTCGGCGGCAAGGGGGGCGTGGGCACGACGACGATCGCCGTGAATTTGGCGGTGGCCCTGGTCCGACAGGCCGAGCGCAGCCTGCTTTGCGATGCGGCGGGCGGCGACGTGGCCCTGCAATGCCGCCTGGAGCCGCGGTACACGTTGGCCGATGCGCTCGCCGGAAACCGGACGTTGGCCCAGGTCTTGCATCCGGGCCCGGCCGGGGTGCAGATCCTGCCTGGCGCGCGGGAACTGGTCCGTTGGCACGAGAAGGCGGAACATGCCTGGAATCGATTGACGACACATATAGCAGCGCTCTCGCCCCGGCCCGAGGTGCTGGTGATCGACGCCGGCAACCGGCCCGATCCGTTGGCTCGGCAGCTCTGGCAAGCGGCCGATCGCGTGTTGCTGGTAACGACCGTGGAGACGGCGGCGATCATGGATGCATACTCCGCGATCAAGCTGCTGACCGATCCGGCGCGGTCGGCCTCGATTGCCCTGGTCGTGAATCGCTCGCCCGGCGAATCGACGGCCGGCGAGGCGCAGCAGCGGCTGGCCCGGGCCTGCCGGCGTTTCCTGGGCTTGCCCTTGCGAAGCGTCGGCCACGTGCCGGAAGACGGCGCCGTGCCGCAATCTGCCGCGCGCGGCGAGCCGGTCGTGCTGGCGGCGCCAGCATGCCCGGCCAGTCGGCACTTGCGGCGCATGGTCCGCGCTTTAGGAAATCAGGAGAACGCAAACAAAGATTAAACCTTAGCCTTGGTGCATCCGATACAGAAGGACAAGCATTTTTAGTAAATGCGCTGTTAAACTTTTCCGGTCAGGAAAACTTTGACGGCAGTCCGGAGACGCACCCGTGGCTCGTCAATACGCTGGGATTCTCGGCCTCTTGGCATTGATCGTTTCGCTCCTGCGGGGGATCGTTGCCGGAGGCGCAAGCGAAGCGACGCTGTGGACAGCGTGGCTCAGTCTCCTGGCGTTTACGGTCCTCGGTGCGGTGATCGGCTGGCTGGCCGAACGCATCGTTCGCGAGTCGGTCAGCGGGCAGATCCTGTCGGAGCTGCAAGAGAAGAAACCGGCGCAGCCGCCGGCCTCGCCGCAGGCCGTGTAGGGGCCGCGCAGAAATCAGGGATTTTGTAAGGGATTGCAAGAAACGCCGCAAGGCGCGCCATCACGGAGGAACGCATGGCCACGACTGTCGCCCCAGAAGACGTTGAACAACTGTGGATCGAATTCAAGCAGGACATGAGCAACCAGGACCTGCGCAACCGCCTGGTCGAAATCTACCTGCCGCTGGTCAAATACAACGGCGAGCGGATCTGGTCGCGGCTGCCCGAGGGCGTCGAGTTGGACGACCTGATCTCGGCCGGGGTGTTCGGGCTGATGGACGCCATCGACGCCTTCGATCTCACCCGCGGGGTGAAGTTCGAGACCTACTGCGTGCCCCGCATTCGCGGCGCGATGCTCGACGAGCTGCGGACCATGGACTGGGTCCCGCGCCTGGTCCGCTCGAAGGCCAGCAAGCTCAACGAGGCCATGAAGGGCCTCGAAGCCCGGCTGGGCCGCCAGCCCAACGAGAACGAGCTGGCCGAAGAGATGCAGATTTCGGTGCCCGAATTGGAAAAGATGATGCTGGACGCCAACGCCGTGAACCTCATCAGCTTGAACAAGAAGTGGTACGAGACCGACAGCTACAAGGACGTCCGCGAGATCGACATCCTCGAGGACAAGAAGGGCGAGGATCCCACGCGGCGGATCCAAAAGGCCGACCTGATGCGGCTGGTCACCAAGGGCCTGAACCGCAACGAGCGGCTGATCATCATCCTCTATTACTACGAGGAACTGACGATGAAGGAGATCGGCGCCACGCTCGATCTTTCCGAGAGTCGCGTGAGCCAGATGCACAGCTCGATCGTCGATCGTTTGAAGAACCAGCTCGGCCGGAGAAGGCCGGAATTCGGCTCGTGAGGCGGCGGCCGCGAAGCTGAAAAACGCGTGTTGAGGCAAGGCAGATGGAGGAAAGGAAAATAGATGCTGCTGGCACCTATTTTCCCTTCCCACTGCGTACTCACAGGCCATTTTCCTTTCCTCAGCTTTCTGTCCCACGGTTTCCTGTTTCGGTCGTTTGCAAGACATCGGTTCGGTGGGGCGTTCTTACCGTGTTCCTTTGACGCGGCGTTCTCGCTATAATTGAGTGCCCGGTCGAGAAACATCGAGAGACGGAGATACTTTCACGAACCTGCCTGAAGCTCGATTGGATGGCGTTATGACCAAGGATCCCCACGGGGTGTGATAATGGCGAGAAAAGTGATCCTCGATGTGGATCCGGGCGTGGATGACGCTTTGGCCCTCTGTTTTGCCCTCTTTCATCCGGGGCTGGACGTGGTGGCAGTGACGGCGGTCGGCGGAAATTGTTCACCAGCCCAGGCCACGCGGAACATGCAGGCGATTGTCGAGGGGCTCGATCCTCCACGGCTGCCGCGATTAGGGGCCGCATCGGAACCTGAGCCGCCCTCTTCTGGCTCACGCCTGTCTGGCGGCCTGCCGGCCGAAGGTCGTGGGTTGTACGGACCCGACGGGCTCGGCGGCGCCGATCTGCCTGTGGCTGAGCGGTCGCACATGTTGCCGGCCGAGAAAGTGATCTGCGATCAGGTCCGGGCTGCCCCGGACGCGATCACGATCGTCGCCTTGGGGCCGCTGACGAACATTGCCCGGGCCTTCCAGCGCAACCCCGAGTTGCCGTCGCTGGTGGGGCGGGTGGTGATGGCCGGCGGGGCCGTGGCCGTGTCGGGCAACTACACCTCTGCGGCCGAGTTCAACATGTATTGTGATCCGCCTGCCGCCCAGGCCGTCTTCCGTTCGGCCTCGACGAAGACCCTGATTCCCTTGGATGTCACGAATCGCATCACGTTGAGCTACGATTTGTTCAATCAGCTTCCGGACGAGACGACCCGCGTAGGCGCCTTGTTGCGGAAGATTCTGCCCGCCGCCTTTCGCGGCTACCGGCAGCGGTTCGGCATCGAAGGGATCCACGTCCACGACACGATCGCACTGATGGCCATTTTGTATCCCGAATTGTTCACGGCCCAGGAGATGGTCGGCGACGTGGAGACGATGGGCGAACTGACGACCGGCATGACCGTTTTCGACCACCGCCGGATTCCTGCCCGGCAGTACAACATGGAAGTGGCCATGGACCTGGAGAAGGAGAAGGTGATCGAGAAGATCGTCCGCGGGCTGAATCACGCCGCCGGACGGGAAGCGGGCGAGGCGTAATCACGGCCCGAACTTGCTGCGGTCGGCGACTTCCACCGGAACGACGACCGTCTTGCCGTCGCGAAGAATTTCCAGCGATACCTTCTTGCCGACCTCGATCAGGCCGACCAGGTTTATCAGATGCGAGTCGTCGTCGATGGCCGTGCCGTCGATTTTCATGATCACGTCGCCCTCGCGAACGCCGGCGGCCTCGGCTGGTCCGCCGCGGGTGATTGCCGTCACGCGCGTGCCGGTCGCCCGGGCCATGCCGAGCTCGGCGGCCATGGCCGGGCCGAATTTGGTATCGAGACTTACGCCGAGAAAGGCCCGCGTTACCTTGCCAGTGTCGATCAACTGCCGGGCAACGCCCATGCAGAGATTGATGGGGATCGAGAAGCCGATGCCCTCGTTGCCGCCGGAATTGCTGGCGATGGCCGTGTTGATGCCGATGATCTCGCCGTGCAGGTTGCACAACGGGCCGCCGCTGTTGCCAGGATTGATGGCCGCGTCGGTCTGCAGGAAATCCTGAAAGCGGACCGATTCGTCGCCCAATTGGAGATCGTGCCGCCCGCGGGCACTGATGATGCCGAACGTGACCGAGTGGCTCAGTCCGAAGGGACTGCCCACGGCAAGCACGAAGTCGCCGATCTCCATCCGATCGCTGTCGCCAACGGGGGAGGCGATCAGATCGGCCGCCTCGATGGCCAGCACGCCAACGTCGGTCTCTTCGTCCTCCAGCACGCGCTGCGGATGAAGTTCCCGGCCGTCGGCCAAATGAATGCGAATACCGTCGGCCGCGGCGTCGCGAAAGACGTGCCGGTTGGTGAGCACGTAGAAGCGGCCCTTCCGTTGGATGATCACTCCCGAGCCGGATTCCTCGACGTGCCGATCGCGATTGTGCTCGAGCGTCCGCATCGGCACGTCGGCTTCGACGTGGACCACCGTCGGGCCGATGAGCTTGGCCACCGTCTTGACGACCGTGGCCTGGGCCTCCAGCACGGGGGCGTTCTTTTCCAGGATCCGTTGCAATTGGGCCCGCGCTTCGGGTGACGTGACCGGACGTTGGGCCGACCCCCACCCAGAGTACTGGGTACCCGACCGGGTGCCCGCGGCCTTGAACTCCACGGCCCAGGCCAGCGAGACGCTCAGCGCCAAGCTGCCTGCCAGCAAAACCACCCACGACACTCGGCGTCGACAAATCACCGTTGACGGTCCTTTGCTATCAGGACACGTCCAACTCGATGTCGTTGATCGACAAGTCGGCGTCGCCGCTGGAAGAATCCAGCAATCGACTCCAATCGACGTCGGCGGAACTGCCGCCGCTGGCACCTTGCCGTTCGGCCTCACGCTGGCATTTGATGCAGTACGTGGCGTAAGGCAGGGCGTTGAGCCGGGCCATGGGGATGGCCGTGTTGCAGCCTTCGCAAATACCGAATTGCCCGGTGCGCATGCGCTCCAAGGCATATTCGATGCGGGTCAGTTCGCGGCTTTCGACCTCGGCCAACTGCGAGCTGATTTCGTCCTGGACGGAATCCAGGGCGGCATCCACCATGTCGCCGGAGGTTTGGGCCCTCAGTTCTTTCAGCAGGCTCAAGTCGCCTGCCAGCGCCTTACGGAGTGCGTCGCGCCTTTTGACGAGCACTTGGCGCATGCTCAAAATCGCATCTTTGCGGCTCATAGGATTCACCTTGGCGTCCGCATCGGGCCGCGCTGAAGGAAATAGCCCCCCTTCAGGTTAGCCGTAGCCGAACCCCTTCTCAAAAAAAGTGTTTGTTCCGGATGGCTGCCCTGCGGTGCCGAAAGATAAGCCCGACACCAGCGGAGCAATCAAACTATACTACGCAAGTCGTGGGAATAAAGATCGAAAAAACCGAAAAAAATCCCGCAGCCCGCTCGCAGGCTGAAAAATTCGTCACAAGTGCTTGCAACGTAAGCATTTGTAAAAATTTCCTTGATCATGGTTTGGGCCGCTCTGGGGAAGATTCTTGCGGACGCTTGGCACCAAGTTCCCGCTTCCCCCTCAAGCGGAGGGCATGACCTCCCTCACTGCCCCGCCGGCGTTGCTATCCGATAATCGGCATAACCGGCACAGATCATCAGCCCTTTTTCCTCAATGCATGATCCTCCTGCAAATGCGGCTTTTCGACTTTGACGCGCGACGTGCCGCAAGCTAAATGCCGTAGAGGATTTTAGCGAGCGAACCGTCGAGAATGGGCCGAACTCCCCCCTTCTGCCGCGATTCGAATCCTTGCCAACTGCGCAAAACAAATGGGGCCAATGCTTTCAACGCCGTCTGCGATTTCATCCGTTCCCGGTTTTCTGGTCCTCCGCGTGCGGGGATCGACCCGCGACGGCCAAATCGTACGCCTTCAATCGCCCAAGTGCACGATTGGATCGGGCTCCCATTGTACCCTGCGATTGCGAGCTGACAATGTGGGGGCGGTCCATTGTCTGATTCTCCGTGGCCCGAACCGGACGGTGGTTCAACGTTTGTCGCCCGGCACGCGCCTTAACGGCCGAAAGTTTAGCGAGTCGGAGTTACAAGCGGGCGATTGTCTGAGCATCGGCGCCATCGACCTGGAAGTGCTCGAAACTGCGCAGTCGGGCCTGCCCAGCGAAAACCTTCGAGAGCAGCAGCGGACTATCGATCAGCGGTTGGCCCAGATCGAGGCCCGCCTTCGCTCGCTGGACGAACAGCAAGCCGAATTGCAATACTCCCACGCCCAATTCGACGACGAACGTCGGCAATGGGAAGCGAACGACAACGAATGGACCGTCCGTCGGGCGGCCGAAGCGGAACAGTTGGCCGCCCGGCAGACGGATCTTGAAGCTCGCCGTTTGGCGTTCGAGGAACTCCAGGCCGCCTGGGAAACCCGGACGGCGGAAGTTGCCGAAAGGCGCGCGGCCGACGAGGCCGAAGTGCAACGACTTCACGCGGAAGTCGAAGCGGCGCGAACAGCGTTGGCCGAAGAACGCCGCCAGTGGAAATTGCAACGCGAAGAGGCCCTGACCTCGCATTCCGCAGAAGCTGAACAACTTGCGGCACAGAAGGCGGAATTGGATGCGCGATGTCGGGCGTTGGAAAAGCAACAGGCCGCCTGCGCAACCCAGAAGGCGGAAATTGCCGAGAAGCGCGCGGCCGACGAGACCGAAGTGCAACGACTTCACGCGGAAGTCGAAGCGGCGCGAGCCGCGTTGGCCGAGGAACGCCGCCAGTGGAACTTGCAACGCGAAGAGGCCCTGACCTCGCATTCCGCGGAAGCTGAACAATTTGCGGTCCGGCAGGCAGAGTTGGATGCCCAGCGTCGGGCATTGGAAGGGCAACAGGCCGCCTGGGAAACCCGGACGGCGGAAGTTGCCGAAAAGCATGCGGCCCACGAGGCCGAAGTGCAACGACTTCACGCGGAAGTCGAAGCGTCGCGAACCGCGTTGGCCGAGGAACGCCGCCAGTGGAACTTGCAACGCGAAGAGGCCCTGACCTCGCATTCCGCGGAAGCTGAACAATTTGCGGTCCGGCAGGCAGAGTTGGATGCCCAGCGTCGGGCATTGGAAGGGCAACAGGCCGCCTGGGAAACCCGGACGGCGGAAGTTGCCGAAAAGCATGCGGCCCACGAGGCCGAAGTGCAACGACTTCACGCGGAAGTCGAAGCGGCGCGAACCGCGTTGGCCGAGGAACGTCACCAGTGGGAGTTGCAGCGCGAAGAGGCCCTGACCTCGCATTCCGCGGAAGCTGAACAATTTGCGGTACAGAAGGCGGAACTGGATGCCCAGCGTCGGGCATTGGAAGAGCAGCAGGCCGCCTGGGAAACCGGGTCGGCGGAAATTGCCGAAAAGCATGCGGCCGACGAGGCCGAAGTGCAACGACTTCACGCGGAAGTCGAAACGGCGCGAACCGCGTTGGCCGAGGAACGTCACCAGTGGGAGTTGCAGCGCGAAGAGGCCCTGACCTCGCCGTCCGCGGAAGCTGAACAACTTGCGGCACAGAAGGCGGACTTGGATGCGCGATGTCGGGCGTTGGAAAAGCAACAGGCCGCCTGCGCAACCCGGACGGCGGAAATTGCCGAAAAGCATGCGGCCGACGAGGCCGAAGTGCAACGACTTCACGCGGAAGTCGAAGCGGCGCGAACCACGTTGGCCGAGGAACGTCGCCAATGGGAATTGCAACGCGAAGAGGCCCTGACCTCGCATTCCGCGGAAGCTGAACAATTTGCGGTCCGGCAGGCAGAGTTGGATGCCCAGCGTCGGGCATTGGAAGAGCAACAGGCCGCCTGGGAAACTCAGAAGGTGGAAGTTGCCGAAAGCGGCGCGGCCGACGAGACCGAAGTGCAACGACTTCACGCGGAAGTCGAAGCGGCGCGAGCCGCATTGGCCGAGGAACGTCACCAGTGGGAATTGCAGCGCGAAGAGGCCCTGACCTCGCATTCCGCGGAAGCTGAACAATTTGCGGTACAGAAGGCGGAACTGGATGCCCAGCGTCGGGCGTTGGAAGAGCAACAGGCCGCCTGGGAAACTCAAAAGTCCGCTTGGGAATCCCGGAAGGCCGGCGTGCAGCAGACGATGGATGATCGCGCGGCCGGGCTGGACACCTTGTGCGTCGACCTCGAATCGCAACGACTTGAGTTGGAGAAGAAACAGCGGCAGTACGAAACGCGGCTTGCAGAACTCCAGTCGCGGGAGTGCGACCTGGAAGAGCGTCGCCGCGAAGTGGAGTCGACGATCGCCGTGACGGCGGCGCCGGCGGTTGAATCTGTTATGCCGATTTCCGCACCGACCGCTTTGACATCCGAACCGGTCACGGCGGAAAGCCTGGCAGAAACGATGCCTGTCGCCGAAGCCGAGATGATGAAGACTTTCCTGCCGCCAAACGCTGCGCCCGTCGATCTGGCGGCCATCTTGCGAGAGACCGGCTTCAAGATCGATCAGGCGGACGAAATCGAGCAGGCAGACGAAGTCGTTCCGGCGGTGGAAATCGATCCGGCGGACGAGGAAGAGCAAGCCGTAGAGAACGTCGATCTCGAGAACGCGTCCTCGGACGGCCGGGCCGCCGAAGGGCCGCCCATCGACATCTCTGCTCCCATTCCCCGCAGCCGGAAACCGGCGGCGTCCGGCGAAGAGGAAGTGTCGATCGACGAATACATGGCCAACTTGTTGGCACGGTTGCGCGGCGAATCGGCCGCGTCGTCCGCTCCGACTGCCAGTGTGTCCCAAGCACCGGCTGTCGCCGCGCCCCGGCCTGCCTCGCTGCCTGTCATGGCCGCGCCGCAGTCCGAACCTTCCAAGCCGGAGGAGCCGGCGGAGATGGCTCCGCGTGCCGTTGCGCCAGAGAGCCAGGTCGATTTGCGAGCGATGCGGCAATTGGCCAATGTTTCGGCAAAAAACGCTTTGCACAAGCACGACAGCAAGCGACTTTCGGTCAGCAAGCGTGCGAAGCTGCTGGTGACGAGCGTAGCCCTCGTAGCCGGCGTGTCGCTCCTGGCCATCCATCGATTGCCCGGGGCCCATCCGGCTACGATTTATGGCGCGGTCGCCTCGTTCGCCGTGGCGGCGCGATGGGGAGTGGGCTGCCTCTCGCTGCACTCACGGATGGCCAGCGAGCGGATGGCCTACATGAGCCGCCACCTCAAGGTGGGCGAGCAGCCCGTCGTGGAGGTCAAAGAAGAGGATCCGTAATCCTCATCGAGCGGCGGCGCGAGACAACCGAGAGCCCCGCGATTGCGTCGCTGGGGGGATGCACCATGGCATTCCTCCTGATTTCCCTCAGCGGCGCATTCGCGGGGCTCTTAGTATTTCAAAATCCGCGCACGGCCCGCACGTCGTCGAATAGTATTTCAAAATCCGCGCGCCGCACGCACGTCGTCGAAGTCGCGAAGGTGATAGTCGATGCCGACGTAGTCCAGCACGCGGCACAGGCCGCGGAGAGCGACCCCCATTCCGTCCGGCCCGCTGAAGCCGCCGAACTGTCCGCCGCCTTTGAGGTGCGGTTCCAGGTCGAGGAACACGCCGGGGATGCCGCGTCGCTTGAGTTTGCTTTCCAGTGAGGGCAGGATCTGGCGGAAGTCGCGAAGGACCATCTCGTGGCCCGAATCGCCCAGGTCGGCGGGAACGAAGTGCGCCAGCTTGTCTTCGTCGACGTGCCCTCCCTTCACGATCGCTGACCCGGCACCCGGCAGAATCGTGTTTTCCAAGTGCCGGGTGCCCACGGTGCGATAGTCCTTGATGTGCATCCAGCACAGGCCCGGTTTCATCGCCACATACTGCTCGAACACGTCGGCCGTGGAGAAACCCTGAGTGAGGATGTTGCCGCCATCGAAGATCAGGACCATGGCCGGATGGTTCACCTGACGGTAGATCTCGGCCAGGATCAAACCGTTGCTGCCCACAAGATTCGCCTCCACCTCGATGCCGAAAGTCAGGTCGGAGCGGTGGAAGGCCTCGGCGATATGACCCAAGCGGTCGACGACCTGCGGAAGATATTCCCGCGGATCGCTCCCCTTGGGATGGTAGAACGAGAATCCGCGGATCAGCTTCGTCTCGAAGGCGTGGGCCAACTCGCAGGCCTTCTGCACGTCGCTGGCCAGGTATTTCTCGAAAGGAACGTAGGCGTTCTTCGTGCCGTCCTCGACGTCGACGAGCTTGACCTTGCCGATGGGCGAGCCGATCGACGAGACGTTCAGGCCATACTCGTTCTGGAGTTGGCGGATCTTCTGGATCTCGGCCACGCTCAACTTCATGACGTTTTTCACGCCCTGGCCGGCGTCGATGAAGCGGATGCTGTAGTATTGCAGGCCCAGCGCGGCAAAGGCCACGAACTGCTCGGTGGCCGTCTTGTTGTTCGCCGATTCGTCGGCAAAGCCCGAGAGAATGACACGTGGTATCTCGTTCATGAACCTATGCGTTCTTGGTAAAGGTGGTCGTAATGGTCGTGGTAATGCCGCCGCGGGCCGTGAAGGCGGCCGTCAATTCCATCCGCCGAGGAGCCAATACCGAAACCACGTCGTCGAGAATCCGGTTCGTCACGTGCTCGTAAAAAATGCCCTCGTTGCGGAACTGCTGTAGATAAAGCTTCAGGCTTTTCAACTCCACGCACTTCCCGTCCGGCACGTAACGGAACACGAGCGTGCCAAAATCGGGCTGGCCGGTCTTGGGGCACACTGACGTGAACTCGGGACAAACGATCTCGATCGTATAATCGCGACTGGGGTACTGGTTCTCGAACGTCTCCAAGACGTCGCGGAAACTGGGGGTCACTTGCACGTTCCTTTCTTTCTGCGAATAATTGTACCAGTAATTCATGATCAGTACCAATCCACTCAAACCAGAGTTGCCGGCCGTGATCCTCCTCTCCGGGGGGCTCGACTCGGCGACTACCGCCGCTATCGCCCGCCATGAAGGCTACGAGCTCTACGCGCTTTCGGTGGACTATGGCCAGCGGCACCACTTCGAGTTGGATGCCGCGCGGCGCGTGGCCCAGGCGTTGGATGTCTGCCGGCACGTGATCCTGGACGTCGATCTGGCGCAACTGGGCGGCAGTGCCCTTACCGACGCGCTGGACGTGCCCAAGGACCGGCCCGCCAAGGAAATGTCGGAAGGCATCCCGGTAACCTACGTCCCGGCGCGGAACACGGTGTTGCTTTCCCTGGCTTTGGCCTTTGCCGAGACCGTCGGGGCGGCCGACATCTTCGTGGGCGTCAATGCCGTCGATTATAGCGGATACCCCGATTGCCGCCCCGAATACATCAAGGCCTTCCAACATCTGGCCAACCTGGCGACCAAGGCCGGGGTGGAAGGCCAACTGACATTCACGATCCATACGCCGCTGATCCACCTCACGAAGGCCCAGATCATTCGCCGCGGCACCGAGTTGGACGTCGATTACTCGTTGACGCACACCTGCTACGATCCCGACGAAGAAGGCGTCAGTTGCGGTCGCTGCGATGCGTGCCAGTTGCGGCGGAAGGGCTTTGCCGAAGCCGGCCTTTGCGACCCGTTGCCGTACCAGGATGCATAACGGCCGACCGAATAATAACTTTCGTTCCTTTGCAAGGGTGGCATGCCTTCACGCGGCCGTTAGAGACCTGGCACAGTCGGGAAAAGCCCAACCGGCCGCGGGTAGGCATGTTGGCCCACACGCGTAACGTGAAGCATGCCAGCGCCGCCGCGAACATGCCCGGGCACCATGTACTCATGGTCGGCGGCCGGTTGGGATTGCCCTGCCGCCGCGACTTTATGACGGCCGCGTGAAGGCATGCCACCCCCGGCAGACACACGACTCCGATGCGCATCGCTGAAATTTTCCGATCGCTGCAAGGTGAAGGCCGTTTGACGGGCGTCGAGAGCGTCTTCGTCCGCACCAGCGGCTGCAATCTCCGCTGCCGCTTCTGTGATACGCCGTATGCATCCTGGGAACCGGAAGGGGATTACTTCTCCGTTGAGGAAGTCGTGGCGGCTGTGGAAAGAACGGCAATGGAGCCAGCAACAGCGGAGGCCGCTCTCGACCACGTTGTTGTCACGGGCGGCGAACCGATGATGCTGCCGGAGTTGGTTCCGCTCTGTGCGGAACTGCGGCGGCGGGGAATGCACGTCACAATCGAGACCGCCGGCACGCGCTATCAACCGGTCGAGTGCGATCTGATGGCCGTCAGCCCCAAACTCTCGAATTCGACGCCGCACGCGGATGAGGCCCCGGAGTGGATCGGCCTGCACGAGCGGAACCGGGCTGCCCCCGATGTCCTACGGCGACTCAATGCCCAGTACGACTGCCAATTCAAGTTTGTCGTCGACAGCCTGGCCGATTGCGAAGAGGTAATTACCTACATAGCCGATTTTCCCGAGATCGATCGCCGCCGCGTATTGCTCATGCCTATGGGCACGAAGCCCGTGGAATTGGCTGCCAAGGCCCAGTGGCTGGGGCCCTACTGCACGGAGCACGGGCTGACATTCTGCCCCCGCAGGCAGATCGAGTGGTTCGGCTGCCGGCGAGGCACGTAAGTTACGCACACTCCGCATGTTCCAGGGCTGGGGGCGCATGGATCCGGTCGTGGACTTCGCGACGATGGATCGGCACTTCAAGGGGGGCCACAAAACCCAATTTCACGCGGTCGCCGTGGACCTCCAGCACGACGACCTCGATATCCTGGCCAATCTTGATGGCCTCATTCTGTTTGCGAGACAAGACGAGCATGACGGAACCTCCTTGGATGATGAGTAGAGACAGACTCCTTTCCGCTGGTTCACACTAAGAATACGTAATTTCTGGCGAAGAGGTTCATTTGGCTATGCGGGAAAAGGACTGCGCTTTCCCTGGCTTCACTGTCTTGCCTGGATTGACGCACGCGCGACAACGGCCGCGAAAGCAGCTTCACGGCCTGCCCTAAAGCCGATACGGTAAAGGCCAGCGGATAGACCTTCTCGGAATACCACAGTCGGGCCAGGTGCAGGCCGATGGTGGCGGCTTGGCGATGACGCGACTCCGCGACCGCACGGACGAGCCACTGCAGCCCACCTTCCAGCACCAGTTGGGGGCACCCGCTTGCGGGTCGCGGAAGGCCCGGCGCGGCAAGCAGGGCCTCCACCGCCATGGCCGTTTCTTCGACGCTCGATGGACCGCGGGACTCGCCGACCACGACCATGGGTACATGGTGCCCGCCGCCGCCCCAACCTCCGCCCGGATCGACCGCGGCCGTCAGCCACTCCAGCCCGCGCTGGGCTAGGGGGCTTTCGATTTGATCGAGATCGCGATAGGCCAAGAGGACCTGGGCGGTGCCGTAAATCGGATTTTCCTCGCCGGGGAAGTTCGGGTTGCCGAACCACAGAGGCCGCCAACTTCCGTCAGGCCGCTGCTGCCTGGCGAGGTAATGCATCCCATGGCGTATGGCCTCGTCAATCGAACGATCGGGAATCCAATATTGCCACGCCCGCAAGGCCCGCAGGGCATGAGCGGTCACATCGGCGCCGCTGCCGTCGAGCACTGCATGGCTCAAACCGGGCACGACCCGCAAGCGGGCGCCCCGGGAGCGGCGGAAGGTGGGCCAGCCGCCATCGTCGTTCTGCACGGCCAGGAGCCAGTTGATGCCCGCGGCGGCGGCGATCTCGATCCGCGGCCGATGGGCCCCCGCGCCGGACTTCAAGAGCACCGATAAGGCCAGCAGTGCGCTCGAAGTATCGTCTGCGTCGGACAGGGAACCCCGGGCGTCGTTGCAGCCCCATCCGCCTGGCGCAGTCCCGGTCCACGGGTCCAATTCGCTTCGCTGGCAACCTAGCAGCCAATCGAGACAGCCCAGGGCGCCGACGTCGCCGCTGGCCGACGCCAGGGCGTTGATCGAAAGCGCCGTGTTCCAGACCGAAAGGCTCGTGTCGATCGACCAGGCGGCGTCGCTGCGGACGGTATCCAAGAGGAAGGTCAGGCCACGGCGGGCCATGGGATGGTTGACCCGGCCGGTCGAAGCCAAACCCATCAGCAGGAAGCTGGTCCAAGGCACGGACTCCAAAAACCGCCGCTCGGCGGCTGCATGCGTCCCAACCTTGCAAGGCTGCGGCCGACGCTTAGGCGTCGCGTCAACAACGTCAGCGGATTGCGTGGCCAGCGGTGGAAGAAGCGGGCTTGTCCGATGCCGACCCGCACCGGATCGGCGTAGCTGGCCGAGGCTCCCAGCGGACGTTGCAGCCCTCCCGGCAGCCAGGCCTGCTCAAAAGCCATCGCCGGCACGTCGCGCCAGTCGGCCAGGCCGGCCAGGGCCGCGTTGCCGAGAATGGCCGCCAACATCGTCGGATCGCCGCCGTACTGGCGACGCAGCCCGGCCAGTCCATCGTGATTGTCATAATAACGCTGCGCCCGCGAAAGCGAATCGGCATAGCGCCGCGACTGGGCGGCCAAGTGAATGGCCGCGCGGACCAACATCGTCGCGGCCAGGTTCGAAGGGCTCGAGCGGGTATCGCCCCAGCCGCCGTCGCCGTTCTGGCCGGCCACAAGCCAATCGACCGAGCGGCAGGCCAGTTGCTGATAGGCCTCGCGGCGAGAATCCTCCTTCACCGCCCGGGCGACAATGCATAAGGCGCTGGCCGCGCTGGCCGTGGCGAACGCAGAACTGGAAAGCTCGCCGACCCAATGGCCGGAAGGGTCTCTCAGGGCCAGCAATTCTTGGCGGACGGTCTTAAAGGCGGAAAACAAGGGGTGAAAATCGATCATGGTGCCCTATTCTAACGGCGCGGGAAGGCGCGACGCGTTCCGGATGGCAGCAGCCTTCAAGTGCCGTTCCGCGGCAATCGCGCCGCCGCCGGCCGCATGAACACGGAAGGCGAAACCCCAAAGAATTCAGCAAGTTTCGAGATGTTCTCCCGGCTGACGCCCCGGCGGCCGGCCAATACGGCACTGATCGTGGTTCGAGAAATGCCCGTCGCGGCAGCCACCTCAGCCTGGCTTGTTCCCTTCGACTCGATAAGGTGAGCAAGCATTCGATCGGGCGGATTGCTGGGGGTAGGATACTGGATCGATTCGTATTGTTCCACCAGCGCCACGAGAACGTCCAGCAATTCGCTTTCCGCCTGCGACAACTGCGGTCGCCTCATCAGTTCTTCTACCGTGCGCAAAGTCTTCTGGTAGGCACGTTCGTTACGAATAGGGCGAGGGACGTATTCTTGGAGCAATTGCCGATAGGCTGTCATAATCATCGTTCACACTCCCTCTTCCATGTTTCCTTATTATACTCCGCATGCGTCAAGAAGTGCTTGACGAAAAGCGTGCCTCCACGATCGGTGGTGGCATACCGCACGGCCACGACGAAACGGAACGTGTTGCCTCGAACGTTGAATATCAAGCACCCGCCAATCTGATCCGTGGCAGGATAGGGGACGCGAACACCATGCAGATTTTGCCAATGAGCCGCCTTGGCAACCTGCCACCAATTCTCCAGCCATTCAGCCGCATCAGGGTGTGCCTGCCTGCGCGCCGAATCGCGGGTCGGCTGATGATATTCACGTGATTCTCCCCGACCCCCGGTTTGAACTGCCTAGCCGTCACCTACCTCGCTTCTTGGAGACAAGACTCGCTTGCACGAATCACTCTCTTCTCCGACAGCCGGTACTATTCTATCGGTCGTTCATGGCGATTGCAATCAGGATCGCCGAAGCTGAGAGAGGGCCTGTATTTGCTGAACGTTCACTCCCGTAATCCACCGCATCAGCCAACCCTTTCTCAAGTCCGGCGCCAGCAGGACCTTTGGCCGCCCGAGCGTGGCCAAGAGGGCCTCGATCGCCAAGTAACCGCTCCGCACGGCGCCTTCCATCGTGGCCGGCCAATCGGTGGCAGTCCAATCGCCGGCAAGATAGAGACCTGCGATCGGTGTCTCTTGGGCCGGTCGAAGCGCCTCGCTGCCCGGCCGTACGGAAAAAACGGCCCCCGGTTGCGTGAGCACGCGATGATGCACCAATTTCGCCTCGCTCGCCGTCGGCCAGATGGCCTGTAAGTCGGCGAGCACTTCTTGCAATACTTCCGTGGAATCGCGGCCCACCAGGGCGTGCGAAGCACTGATGACGACGGTGTAGTGAAAGGTAGCAGGCACCGGGCACCATGTACTCATGGTCGGTGTGCCGTCCGCCAAAGTAGCAGGCACCGGGCACCATGTACTCATGGTCGGTGTGCCGTCCGCTGTCTCAGTTGGGCGGACGGCACACGGAGTGTGCCTGCTACTTCGCCTGCTACCTTGAAACACCCACTGGCTCAGCCGGCCGACCACGGCGGCGTGTGGCAGGTCCATGATCGGCCGATCGAACCAGAGATGCACCGCCGTGATCGGTGAGGAGTCCAGTCCAGTGCCGGCCTCGGCCCGGGGGATCTGCTGGAGCACCTCCGGGCCAAGCAGTTTGCCGAGTTGTTTCCAGGAGACGGCCGAAACAACGTGGTCGAAACGGCAAAGGGACCCATCGCCCGGCACGATGCCGAGAAAGCGATTGCCATCGACTTCCAACCGCTCGATCCGCGCTGCGCAAGTGGATCTTCACGCCCCGGCCGGCGAGCCAGGTACCGGCGCGCTGCCAGACTTCACCCAGCGGTATCCGCGGCACGATGACTTGATATGCCTCGCGCGTGGCCATGAACCCATCGACGAAAACTTTTCGCGCCGCCGACACCGACACATGGTCGAGCGTGTCGCCCAAGGCGCTTTCCAGCACCACGGCCCAGAACCATCGCACGGCGTTCTCCGGTTGCTCCTGGCGGCGGAGCCACTCGCCCATGGTGGGCGCGTCGGAAGCGTCGGGGTGGTGATGACGGGCCAGTCGCAACATGGCCCGGCCGATGGCCCGGCGCTCGACGACTGGCAAGGTATCCGAGCCGCCGCAGTCCGGGCATGAGATGCAACGGCGCCGGCAGCCAGCGGCTGGCGGCGAAGTCGTAACGAGTGCCGTCGGGACCGAAGAAATGCAGCGTTGCGTAGCGATCGAAGCCGTCGGCGGTTTCCGTTCGATGGCAGAAATCCAAGAGGTTCGTGCAGCAGCCCATGGCCACGTGCGGCGAAAGATCGACGAGTTGATCGACCTGGGCGTCATGATAGGAGCCGGCCCGGCCACCCAGTGCCGGGGCCTGCTCGAACAATTCGACGTGGAAACCTCGCTCCACGGCTGCCACGGCTGCCGCCAGTCCGGCCACGCCGCCACCGATGATGGCCAGGGATTGGGTAGCGGTAAGGGAGGCGGAAGACACAGTATCAAAATCCCAAATCTCAAATCTCGATTGGAGTTTCATTAGCAGGGCTTGACCGGCAATAAGGTCCAACGTAGACCGAGCCACAACTTCTTCCACCGGCTGACGCGAATGCGGCGGGTGAAAACGTCGGCCGGATGGCGGCGAATGGCATCGAGCAGGGCGTGATAGGTGTCCATCATCAGGCCGAAGATGCGGCGCCCGTCCTTGTGGAGCCAACGCGGCAACTCGGCCGCTTCACGATAGAACTGTTCGGCCCGATCGATTTCCATGTCCATCAACCGCAGGAACGGCCGGTTCACCACGCCATTTTGAACCTCCTCCGCGGAGTAACCGCAGGCGTTGATGTCTTCCAACGGCACGTAGACGCGTCCCCGCCGGGCGTCTTCGTTCAAGTCGCGAAGGATGTTGGTCAGTTGCAAGGCCAGGCCGGCGCTGCGGCTCGGCCCCAAGGCATCGCGACCGGAAAAGCCCCAGACGTGAATACAAGCCAGGCCGACGGCCGACGCCACGCGCTCGCAATAGACGGCCAGTTCGTCGAACGTCGCATAGACCCGTGGCTCAATATCCATCTCGACGCCATCCAGCACGGCCAGTAGCGATTCCGGCGGGATCTGAAACTCACGGACCGTTTGAACTACGGCCGGCAGGATCGCGCGGCCACGAGAATCGACCTCGCCTAAGGACCCATTCCCAGAAAGCTCTTTTTCCAATGCCCCTCGCCATTGCCGCAGCAACTCACGCGCCGATCGCCCCGGGCACCATGTACTCATGGTCGACGGATCGTCGGCCAGATCGTCGCTGTGCCGCATGAAGGCATAGAGGGCATGCATGGCTTGCCGTTTCGCCGGCGGCAGCAGGCAAAAAGCAGCCGGAAAGTTCGAGCCGGCCTGACGGGTCAGGCGGCGGCACGCGAGACGGCTGGCGACGATCTCTTCCGCAGCAAAGGTCATGTCAAATTGTCCGGAACCCGGCCCCGTTTCAGTTCCCACCAGCATTTCCACAGCAGCCAAAGCCTGGTCTTCTTGGAGACCGTCGGTCGCGAGGTCCAGACGTCGTAGTTCTGCTCTCGAATGGCCCGCAGGATGGCCAGCCCGCCGTGGAGAAACAGGGCCACGTCGAGCTGCAATTCCGGCGGCATCCAGCGGACCAGCGGCAACCCGCGTCGCAAGTAACTCTCGGCCAGATCGACCTCGGCGGCCATCAGGCGGCGGAAAGCGTCGTTGACCTCCCGCCGGGCGAACATCTCGTCGTCATAGCCGAAGCGGGCGCGGTCGGCCGCCGGCAGATAAACGCGGCCCATGTCCCAGTCGCGGGCAACATCCTGCCAGAAATTGGCGAGTTGCAGCCCGGTGCAGATCGAATCGGCCAACTGGCCCCGTTCGGGCGTGTGGCACTTGCCGAGGTAAAGAATCAGCCGGCCCACCGGGTTGGCCGAGTAGCGGCAATATTGTGTCAGTTGCCCCATGTCCTCGTAGCGGCGGACCCGCTGGTCTTGGCGAAAGGCGACCAGCAGGTCGATGAACGGGTCGATGGGGATTGAGTAGCGGCGGATCGTGTCGGCCAGGGCGACGAAGACCGGGTGCCGGGCCGACCCGGAGTACCGGGTGCCCGCGGCGTAGCAGTCGCGGAGCTCCTTTTCCCACCAATCCAGCAAGGAAAGGCTCCGTTGCGGGTCGCCCGGCTCGTCGGCCAGGTCGTCGGCCCAGCGGCAATAGGCGTAGACGTTATAGAAATGCTGACGGAGCCGCCAGGGCAGCAGCCAACTGACGACGGTGAAGTTCTCGTAGTGCCGTCGGGCCAGCCGCCGGCAGTACCGCCTGCCCTGCCGCGGCCGCAGGGGCTTGGGAATCTTGGCGTCCGGACCGTATAATGCCAAATCACGCGAAAACATGTTGCCCATTATTACTACTATCATGCGAATCATTTTAGCCGCCCCCCGCGGCTTTTGTGCCGGAGTGAATATGGCGATCGAGAGCCTGGAAAAGGCCGTTGCCCTTTACGGCACACCAATCTACGTCTACCACGAAATCGTCCACAACCGCTGGGTTGTCGAGCATTTCAAGAACCAAGGGGTGGTCTTCGTCAACGACTTGGCGGAGGTTCCCGAGGGTTCCTATCTGCTCTTTTCCGCCCACGGCATCTCGCCGCAAATCCGCCAGCAGTCGGAAGCCCGCAAGCTGAAGACGATCGACGCCACCTGTCCGCTGGTGACCAAGGTGCATCGCGAGGCGATCCGTTTCGCCCGTGACGGCTACACGATCATTCTGATCGGGCATGCGGGCCACGACGAGGTCATCGGCACGATGGGCGAGGCCCCGGAGGCCTTCCGCATCGTGCAGACGGTCGAGGACGCCGCGGCAATCCAAATCGAGAATATCGACCGGCTGGCCTATCTCACGCAGACGACGCTTTCCGTGACCGAGACAGCCGATATCATCGCCAAGCTGAAGGAGAGGTTTCCCCAGATCGTCTCGCCCAAGAAGGAAGACATCTGCTATGCCACGCAGAATCGGCAAGAGGCCGTGCGGACGCTGAGCGACCAGGCCGACGTGCTCTTGGTCGTCGGCAGCCATAACAGCTCGAACAGTCGCCGGCTGGCCGAGTTGGGCCAGGCGCGGAATGTGCCGTCCTACCTGATCGACGGTCCGGACGACATCGACCTCGACTGGTTTCAGGGCAGCGAAACCGTGTTGATCACCGCCGGGGCGAGCGCTCCCGAATCGGTGGTCCAGGAGTGTGTCGAAATGCTTCGCTGGCGGTTCGGCGGTTCGGTCGAGTTGCAGTCGGTCCGCGAGGAGCAGATCCGCTTCACGCTGCCCACGCCGTTGGACGACCCGTTGCGCTCGGAGACGGTGTAATCTAAAAAAAAGCCACCGTGGACCGAGGCTTCCACGGTGGCGATCACGAACTTCGCCGCTGCCGATCGCTCAAGGCGTAATGGCGGTCAACAGGTTCCGCAGCGGTTGGCCTTGCACGTAGACCTTTTCATGGACCCAAACCTTCGGGCCGGCGGCCACGACCGGCTGGGCCACGGGCACTGGGCAAGTCGCCGGGCTGGCCACGTAGGTCGGCGTGTAACCGGCGACCACAGGACGATAAACCGGCGAGTAGTAGTTGGCAAACACCGGCCGGGCCGCGTAAGCCGGCTGCGTGTACATCACGGGCCGCATGTATGCCGGCTGCACGTAGGCCGCCGGGGTGTAGCTCACCGGCACGGTGGCCGGCTGGCCGTACGAAATGTATGTCGGTTGAACATAGTTCGGCCGCGAGTAAGTCGGCTGAAAGTAGTTCGGCTGAACATAGGTCGGTTGGGCATACGTCGGCTGAACATAATTGGACTGCAAGTTGATCGGCTCGCTGTAGGCCGGCGCAGCATAGGTCGGCTGCACGGCCGGCTGCACGTAGTTGGCCTCAACGTAGTTGGCCTGCACGGGTGTCGGCTGCGGTTGCGGGGCCGGGGCATAAGCCGGCGCGGCGTCCGGGGCCGTGTTCCACGGCTGCACGTAGCCGCTCGTCTGGTAGGTCGGCGTGTACGTGGTGACTGTGGTCGTGGTGACCGTTTTGGTGTAGGTCGCTTCCGAGGTCCAGTCCTGGGCGAAGGCCGAGGCAGCAAGGCTGCCGAGAGCAAACATCGCGAACAAAGTGTTTCGAGCGTTCATGATTGATCCTGTCCTTTCTTGGAGGGTTGCTGGCCTGACTTCCTTAGCAGGCCCTTGTGTTTCTGTCTTGTCTCTTACGGCAGAAAAGGAGATGCAAAGCCCGCGCCAAAGCACCAGAGGAAAGCTTAGTCTGGCCCGGCCGAAACGGGATTCGTGGCTATGGATAGCGTCGGAAGTGCTTTGGAAACCGATGGTTGCGACCGAACGGAAGAGTACGGCCGAACGGACAGGAAGCTTGCGCGTTATCGGCCAACGGACGTGAATGTGGGGCGTTGGTGCGTACTTGGTAAAATACGGCCACTTGCCGGCGTATCGATTGGATTACAACTGTCGCGAGTTTGGTGCGATGTTGTGCGGAAGGTGTCGCGTCAGTGACAGCAGGGTTCTGGCTGAGAAAATTGTCGGGCCGAAGGCCCAGCCCTTCATCCAGCGAAGGGCGCAGCCCTGGAAAAAACGTGAATCCGTAAGAATCCTCTTCGGCCCAAAGGGCCAACCATCCCCTGTTTAGCGGACACAGCCCGTTGCGTCGGATGGATCATACTGGGGGGATGGCAACCTGCCAGGGCTGCGCGTTCCATCGATGAACGGCTGGCCCTTCGGGCCGAATACCGGAAGACTCTTGATGCGATCGACATCCAGGGCTGCGCCCTTCGCTGGATGAACTGCTGGCCCTTCGGGCCGAATACAAAGAAACCAGGCGTGGTCTACGTATAGACCAATAGCAAACCGCCGCCGATGCCGATGATCCCAACCGCCCACATCGGAAGAACCGCGACGTGCTCGCCACAGGCCGGGTGTACGAAGCGTATCGCGCCTTGGTCGCGATGCATCAGGTCTCGACAGCCGGCATCGACCACCACTGCCGCAAATGCTGCGGTCACCAGCGATAAGCCAGCCACAAGCCGGGGCGCCTGAAGCAGCGGCGACAGGGTGAACCATATCGGCGCCCGGCAAGGGTCCCCGCGAGCAGGCTGACCTTTGGAACCGCTTTCCAGTGACGGAGGACAATTACGTCAACGAGCAAAAGAATGAACGTGTAGACCGTGGCCGCAATACCGAATAGCCAAGCATAATAGTCGTACCAATCAGGCTCCCAGGACCAATATCTGTCTGAAATCCAGATCATGGCGGCAACGACCAGCAATAAGAAGAGAAACGCTCTCTTTTGCAGGAAAACCCTCTGCTCGACGCGACGAATCCAACGTTCAACTACGAAAGCTGTTTACGTCAGAACCGTCAGCCAAGCCGCCAAGCCGCCAACCAACGCCGGCCAATGCAATCGCCAGGCGAGCTGAAGATCTTCGACATAGTATTCCGACGGCCGACCGTATCCCATCACGTTATAGTTGATCGCAACGATCAAATAGTGTAAGAAGGGACCGCCGACGGCGCAGATCGCAAGCCAGGTGAGCCAATGGAGGCCAAACCACCGAAATCGCCGCCACGAACGCGCAGGGCGAATGACGAGCCAATGGGCGGCGGTTAGCGCCATGCAAGCAGGAACCACATACGCGAGCGTGAAGAGGGACACAACGGCAAGCTCGACGGCGATCCACACATTGACTCGATCAGGATAGCAACACTTCAGCAGTGCGAGGAGGCAAGCCACGACGGTAGTAAGCACGAAAAGAGTTCGCAGACTGAATTGAACGGGCCTCTGGCGCACCCGCAGCCAATAGATTGGAACCACCACCGCCAATGCAGTAAGAAGGGACCCAATGAGAACATTCAAAATGAGCACGGTTGCTCGGAACTGCAAAAGCGGCGGATCGCCTAGCGGCCACATCGGGTACAGGATCGTAAGACCGCCGAGGACCCGCGATGCCCGGACCATGTAGACAAAGGGCCAGCCGTGCTCTTGCCCCGCCATGGTAGAATTGCGATGAAAAACATTCGCCACCGCGAGGCCGCCAGCGTAAAGCAGGGCAAATCCCAATGCGGCGCTGCGCACGAACCAGCGTGAGTGCTGATAAACGGCCGGTTCTTCGCTGGAAACTGGCATGGCAGGAGAACTCACGCACTCATGGCGGTCCCAGCCGCCCCTCGAAGATTCGCAACGTCTCCCAATAGGTCCGAGTTACGGATTGGCGGAGCTTAAGAGATTTACGACAGCGTCGCGCACTCGCCGAAATGCCTGATCTCTAATGAAGGTACGACCATGCCGCATCCTCCTCAGGCCGGTTCCAATCTTCGGCAAGTGCCGCTTCGCTAAGAAGGGCCGTTTCGTTCGGATAAACGCCCGGTTCTTCATCCAAGATCATCACCAGAGCGCGATGCGCCCCGGTCAAGGGAACGGTTTCCAAGAGCCGTACCACACCGTTCGTGTCGATCACGCCTTCAACGGTTCGAATCATCTTTTCCTCGCTTCTCACTATTGTACAACCCAAGACAGGGGCATTCAATATTCGCGCGTTTCCACGCCACCACCTCCGCAATCGTCTCCTCCAGTGTGCGGCAGGGCCAGACGCCGATCGTCTCCCGCAACCGAGTAAGATCGGGCACGCGGCGGCGGCAGTCTTCAAAATCCTGACCGTAAGCCTCCGCATAGCTGATGAACTCGATCCGTAACGCCGGATCGACGGCGCGAATCACCCGCTGGGCCAACTCCAAAATGCTCACCGGCTGGTCGCTGCCGATGTTGAACACGCGGCCCAGAGCGCGGGGGCTTTCCATCAAGGCCAGCACGGCCCGAATCACATCGCCGACGTGGGCGAAACAGCGCTCTTGCCGGCCGTCGTCGTGGACCACCAGCGGCCCGCCGCTGAGCGCGGCGTCGACCAGTCGTGGCAGCACCATGCCATAGGCGCCCGTCTGCCGCGGTCCGACGACGTTGAAGAAGCGGCCCACGACCACGGGCAACTGCTGTTCGCGCCAATAGGCCAGGGCAAGAAATTCGTCGATCGCCTTCGACGTTCCGTAAGACCACCGCGGCCGCGTGGTGGGCCCGAATACCATGTCGTCGTCTTCGCACCAGACCGGCTTGGGATTCTTGCCGTAGACTTCGCTGGTGCTGGCCAGGAACAAGCGCACGCTCCGCCCGGCGGCCTGCAATCGACCCAGCTCGTCCAGCAACAGCTCCATCGGATAGACGTTCGTCTCGATCGTATGGATGGGGCTTTCGGCGATCAGACGCACACCCACGGCCGCGGCCAGGTGGTAGACCTCGCCGACTCCGTCGAGCATGCCGCGCACCAGATCGCGATCGGCCACGCTGCCTAGGACGTAATGCAGTCGCGGGTGATCGATGACCGCCGCGAGGTTGGCACGCGTGCCCGTCGATTCGTCGTCGATGACCGCCACGCGATCGCCGCGGGCGAGAAGCGCCTCGACCAGGTGGCTGCCGATGAAGCCCGCTCCGCCGGTCACGAGAGTTTGCTTCACTTTTCAATCCTCCCTTTCCCCGCGAGTATCGAGGCCATGATCGCCACACCCAGCAGCGTGGCAATCACCGCCAGCGAGACCCATACGGGCATGATCTCCGCTCCGGGCGGGGCACCCGGTACTCCGGGTTGCGACAGCCAGCCTTCGCCGACCATTTTCAGCCCAACGAAGACCATCACCGCGGCCAGGCCATAGTGCAGGTAACGGAACAGGTCCATCACGCCGGCCAGGAGGAAATAGAGGGCCCGCAGTCCAAGGATTGCGAAAACGTTGGAGGTGAAGATGATCAGCGGATCGCGAGTGATGCCGAAAATGGCGGGGATGCTATCGACGGCGAAAAGCAGGTCGGTGCTTTCCACGACCAGCAAGACCAACAGCGGCGGCGCGACCCGCAGTCTCCCCCCTTGCCGCACAAGGAAGCGGCCGCCGTAGTCCACCGGGGGTTGTAGAGTAGGCTTTAGCCCGCCTTCATGTAAAGGCGGGCTAGAGCCCACGCTACTTTCGGTCAACGGCAGCCAGCGACGGGCGTAGCGGAAGACGAGATTCCGCTGCGGATCGATCCGCTCGGACGAGTGCCATGCCAATCGGTAGCCCGTGTAGATCAGAAAAAGGCCGAACAGCGGGAGGACGAATTGAAAACGCGAGATGAGCGCCGTCCCCGCCAGAATGAACGCCAGCCGCAGCAGAATCGCACCCAAAAGGCCCCAGTAAAGAATGCGATGTTGGTGGACCTTGGGAACCTGGAAGTAACGGAAAATGACGGCGAAGACGAAAACGTTATCCATCGACAGGGACCATTCCAGCAGATAGCCGGTCGAGAATTGCAGGCCGGCATTACCGCCCTTCCACCACCAGATCAGGCCGTTGAAGGCCAGGGCCAAGAGGCAGCATAAGACCACGGTGACGGCCGACTCCGCCAGGGAAGGATCTCGTTGTCGCCGGTGGAGGATAAACATGCGTCGCAACGGCGGGGGAAAATGGCACAAATGCTCAATATAGGGCGTTCTTGTCGCATGAACCACGACAGTCATCAGTACATCTCGAACATGTGTTCTCCACCGTGCTCGGGATTGCCGGTAAGTTTCCCGCCCCGCGGATCTACCACCAGGTCGAGATTTTCCAGCGGAATCTGGCCCACAAGCACCGGGACGTTGTCGGGCACCTCCAGGACGTTGACCGGGCAATCGCGGCCTTGGATCGTCAGCCGCACCGCTTCGTATTTTTCCGCCTCACAAATGCCCTGGCTGGTGGTGACGCGCTTCGTTCCCCGCTTATCCAGTCCCAGTTGGCGGATCAGTCGCGTGGGCAGCGAGAGGACCGTTGCCCCCGTGTCGACCAGAGCGTCGCGGACGACGACCCGCCGGACTTGGTCGTCGCGCAGGGCACCGCGTTTCACGGCGTAAAGGTCCTCAAAATTCTCGATAACCACTTCGGTCAGCACTCGACCCATCGTTGTCTTCTCCATGGAAACCACCTCGTCCTGCTGAATGGTGAAATAGCCCGTGTACTTGGAATGCTAAGCTATCCCGCGCAGGGTGTCAACGTTCGCAATACAAGAGCCGCAACACAAGACTTGCCTTTCGACAAGTATAATAGAGAGGTGGCCAGTTTCGCCGTGCTGGGCGACGACAACCCCGACTGGCGGCCGAACCGTTTCGAGTACGGGCGGTGGGGCACGGAAGTGGGCTTCCGCTTCCCCGTCGCCAAGCTCCTGGACTATGCGGAAAGAAGAACACATGCCATTCATTACTACTCCAGAACGATTTGGCCGGATCGAGGGCCGCCTTGAGGGCATCGAGGCGGTTTTGGAAGTGAGGTTTCAAGATGCCGGACTTCAACTTATGCCGGAGATTCGCCTGATCCATAACGCGGAAACGCTGGAGAAGATTGCCGCTGGAGGAGCGACTGGCCGGCCTGAGTGACGAAGACATGGCGCGGCTTCGCGAATTGCTTGATCGGAAAAAAAGCCGATAGTCTTAAGGCAAATCTGGCAATCCGGATCTCCGGCCGCGGTTGGGCCGGAAGAAGTTGAAAGCTCACGGGAAGGATCAGGCTGGCGATCACGTCGCTCCGTTGGTCGGTCGAACGGCCCGCCAGGACCAGTTCGTTGCCGCCCAGGCGATAAAGCTCCAGCGACCAGGAATAGCGATCGATAACGAGCAACTCGCGGACTCGCAACGCGGCATAAAACCCCACCTTGTCACGGCTCTTGTCGCCCGGGCTGATGATCTCAACCAAGAAGTCGGCCGGGCCGCAGATAGTCATGTTGGGAGCGTGAGGTGGAAGCTTGATCGTCACTGCCGCCTTCGGGGTAATTGGGCCGCTTTCGGCGTTGAAAACGCTGAGCGCACTTTCGGCTTCCGAGGGATTTTGTCGGCGGCAAGACATCGGGGCATTCCTCGGGAAAAAGCACGCCCGGCCGGCTGGGGACGGTTAACTGTTTCAGAAATCCGGAACGCGGAAATGTACAAATCGCCGGCTGAAACGTACTTATTACCAGGAAGAAGTTGGCGCCTGGGAACAAGGAGCAGAGCAGGGAAAAAGGGAAAAGAGAGCAGAGTGCGGAGTACACAGTACACAGTGCAGAGTACGCAGTACACAGTGCAGAGTACGCAGTACGGAGCATACCTATGCCCGCGCAGCGGGTCAGGGAGAAGGGAGCGAGGGAGAAAGGGAATGGCTTCGATTTTGGACCACACCGTGCTGGACCACACGAGAGAGATCGAGCCTGCTGAAGCGCATGATGGAAAAGCACTTGCGACGATTTTGCCGGACTGGAGAAACAGTGGGAATTATTCGAGAAGCTATCCGAGAAGCGGACCGGGCTCGGCTGCCCGGATCGCCCACCCGGGGTTCTCAGGCAATAACCGAGCTCGCTAATAACTGTGGATAGCAAGGGAGTCCCTGCGCAGAGGCCATGCGGAAATGTTGCCCGATTATTTGCTTGGCGCATCGCCCCGCGTGTAGGGGATCGAATCGCGATTTACGGCCAAAACCCGCACCCCCAATTTGGCAGAGGCGGTCCATGGCGTTGCCCGGCCAAAAACGCCGCTGAATACGGTTTTGACCCCGGCTTTCCCGGAAAATGCAGGAAAAATTCCCGATCGAGGAGGCGAATTTGGACCACACCGTGATAGACCAAGATTTTTTTGTTGAATGACTGAAGGCCGAGTCTACGTTAAGAGCCATCACGGCGGAGCGTGATGAGTACGTTAGAAGGATGGAGAAAGGGAGAGAGGGAGACGCGCAGACGGGGAATGACTTCGATTTTGGACCACAGCGTGCTGGACCACGTGAAAGAGTTCCACCCTTCTGAAACACATGATGGAAAAGCACTTGCGGCAATTTTGCCGGACCAGGAGAAACAGCGGAAATTAAATGGGCGCGAAACCCGAGAAGAAATCGATTTCCGGCAAGTACCGGCAAGAATTCCCCATCGGTAGCAGGAAACGGAGGAGAGGGAGACGCGGAGAGGGGGAAATGGAGAGATGGGGAGAAGGGGAGAGAGGGAGAAGGGGAGAGAGGGAGAAGGGGAGACGTGGAAAGCCCTCGATTTTGGACCACACCGTGCCGGACCAGGTAAAAGCTTCCCGTCTACTGAACTGCATAACAAGAAAACACTGCCGCTGTCCGGCCTAATTCTTGTTGGCGATTGGCCGCAAGTGTGAGATACTTAAGGAATGATCGGGTACTGTCCGCTCGATTCGATTTTGGTATGATAGGGGAAGGGCTGATGAATTCCATGAAAGAAATTTGGATGAAGGGTCTGTCGAGGACCGGTTGGGCCGGCGTGCTGACGGCGGTGTTTTGCGTCAGCAATTGCTCCATCGCCCCTCTTTACGGCGAGGACAGCGAGGCCGCTACCCGTCAATACAACGTGGCCGTCAGCTTGCAGAATCGCGAAGCTTATGACCTTGCCATCGACGCCTGGGCGGGCTTCATCAAAACCTATCCCACCGACTCGCGTGTGACCCATGCCCGGCATTACCAGGGCGTCTGTTATTTTTTCACGGCCATCGGTGCGCTCGATTCCAAACCCCCACAAACCGATGCGGCCCTGAAATGGTTCGACGCGGCGGAAGAGAATTTCAACGCCGTCGCCAAGACGGCGCCGGCATTCGCGCTGCTGGAAGACACCTATCTCTATCTCGGGTTGTCGCAGTTCAAACGCGCCGAAATCGGATCGGCCGAGCAGGCTGCCAAGCAATACGCGGCCGCCGCGGCCACGTTCGATACCTTGTTGAAGAGCTATCCGCAAAGCAGAACCTGGCGCAAGTGCTCTATACGCGGGGTGACTGCGCGTATCATGCCGCCCAAAAAGACGCCGCCGTACGGTTCTACAGCCAGGCCCTCGCCAAATCGCCGAACGCGAAACTCGAACCGGCGATCATGTATGCCCTGGGCGTAACCCAGGAAGAACTCCAGCAGTGGGAGGCCGCCGGCAAGACCTACGACGCTTATTTGAAGAAGTACATCGACCATCGCAACGGCCCCGAAGTCATCATGCGACGGGCGGAGACGCTCTTCCAGATCCGTCAGTATCAGGCCGCTGCCGAATGGTTTGCCGCCGCCGCCCGGCCAGGTTTCGCATCGGCCGATCATGCCACGATGCGGCAGGCCGTAGCCCTGGCCGAGCTTGGTAAGCACGCGGAAGCCGGCGATACCCTGGCCGGAATCTTCACAAAGTTTCCCAACTCGACACAGTTTCCCTTCGTGCTGAAGACCACTCATGCCTTGGCCCGCGGCCTTATTCGTGACAAGAAACCGGCCGAGGCCGTCGCCCTGGTCGAAAAGCTCCTGCCATATTCCGAAGGACGGGAAGGAGCGGCCGCGCTGGCCATGGATCGCGCCAACGCCGTGGCGGACATCCCCGCTCGCAGCGCCAACTCGGTTGCCTTGTATGGGGCCGTGGCTGGCAAGTTCCCCAAGGACCCGGTCGCTCCGCGGGCCCTTTATCTGGCTGCTTACGGGGCGATGACCCACCGTGATTTCGCGGCTACGTTGCAATATGCCGACGCCTTCCTCGCCGCCTATCCGACCCACGAATTGGTGCCCGACGTTCGCTACGTGGCCGCTGAGAGCCGGCTGCAATTGGGCAAGTACGACGAGGCGGAAAAACTTTACGCCGAGTTGCTGCAAAAGTATCCGCAGCACCCCGACGTCGAAAGCTGGAAGGTGCGCGAGGGTACCGCACTGCATTTGCAGAAGAAGTATGCGGAGGTTGTCGCGCTGTTGCAGCCGTTGGTGGCCCAGATCCGCAACGCCGAGGCCCGGGCCGAGACCCTCTTCCTCATCGGCAGCAGCCTTGCCGAGCAGAAGCAGTTTGCCGGCGCCGTGCCCACGCTGGAGGCCGCGATTGCCGCTGCGCCCGCTGGCGCCAGGCCGACGAGACCCTGCTGGCGCTGGGGCAGGCCTATTTCCACGAGAAAGCTCCGGCCAAGGCCAATGCAACACTGCGGAAGCTGGTTGCCGAGTTCCCGGAGAGCAAGGTCCTCGATCGGGCCCACTTCCGTCTCGGGGAATATGCTGCGGCAGCGAATGATCTGAAGACCGCCGAGGCCGAGTATCGCCTGGTCGTGGCCAAATGGCCGGCGAGCCCCTTGGTGCCATACAGGCTTGCGCGCGCTGGGCTGGGCGCTCTTCGATCAGAAAGAGTTTGTAGCGGCGGAAGAGGCATTCAACACGCTCGTCGAGAAATACCCCGACCAAAGGCTGAAACTCGGCAGCCTCTATGCCCGTGGTCTGGCGCGGCACCACGTGGGCAAGTTCGCGGAGGCGGCTGCCGACTTGCAGGCGTTTCTGGCCACAACCGGGATCGAACTGGTCGAGAAGTCCGACGCCCGCTACGTACTGGGCCTTAGCCTGGAAGGCCAGAAGAAGCCGGGGGAAGCGGTGGCCGCGTTCCGAGCGCTGTTGAGCGAAGATCCGAAGTACGCCGTGGCCGATAAGGTCTATTACGAGTTGGCTTGGGCCTTGAAGTCCGCCGGCCAGGAAAAGGAATCGGTCGATGCCTTCGCCGAGCTGATCAAACAGTGCCCGGATAGCTCGTTCGTGGCCGAGGGCCAGTTCTGCGTGGGCGAAGCGGCCTACAAGGACGGGAAGTTTCAGGCGGCCGCCACGGCCTACGCCGCGGCGTTGGAAAAGGCCGGCAAGAGCGACCTGGGCGAGAAGTCGGCCCATAAGCTCGGCTGGGCCTATTACCGCCTCGATAGCGCGGCCGAGGCCCAGCAGGCATTCAGCTATCAGCGCGCCACCTGGCCTAGGGGACCCTTGGCCGCCGACGCCGCCTTCATAGAGGCGGAGTGCCTTTTCAAGCAGAAGAAATACGCCGAAGCCCTGACGGCCTTCGAGCGCGTGAAAGACACCTCGTCGAAAGACTTCCAGGTCCTCACCGTCCTGCACAGCGCCCAGGCCCTGGACACCCTGGCCCTGGCCATGCTTCGTCCCGATCAGGAGAACCAGCGCAAGGAAACCTGGCAGAAGGGGCTGGCGCTGCTGGACCGCCTGATCAAGGAAAATCCCGACACGACCTACTTGCCCGAGGCCTTGTACGAGCGCGGCTGGGCCTTGCAGAATCTCGGCCGCTTTGACGAGGCCCTGGGCGAGTATCAGCAGGTCCTGGCCAAGAGCAATGCCGAGCCCGCCGCGCAAGCGCAGTTCATGATCGGCCAGATCCAGTTCCAGCAGAAGAAACACGCCGAGGCCGTGAAGAGTTTTTACTTGGTCCTGTACGGCTATCCCTATCCGCAATGGCAGGCCGACTCCGCCTTCGAGGCGGCCAAATGCTTCGAAGCCCTGCACAAGAAGTCACAAGCCGTCAAGCAGTATCAAGAGTTGATCGAGAAGTTTCCCCAGAGCGACAAAGTAACCGCGGCAAAGTCGCGGATCGAAGCACTGCAAAGAGATTGAAATCGCATGTCCAACAATCATCATCTCCTCCGCTGGACCGTTGCCGGTCGTTGGATCGCCACGGTGGGCATTGGCATTGTCGTGGCCTTGGCATACGGCCTTTTCCGGCCGGCTCACGCCCAGAACCGCGAACCGAAATCACCCGCTAAACCGGCCGTGGGCGCATCGGCCAAGGCCGATGGCGGCCCGCTCACCAAGGAGGAAATCGCCGCCAAGGTCGCCAGCGACATCGGCAGCAGCGAGCCGGAACAGAAAGCAACGGTCCCGGTCAAGGAAGCCGATACGGCCTCGATCCTCCGCGATATCAAGTGGCTCAGCCCGCACATGTGGGCCTTCTATGCCATCTGGTTCGTTTCGATCATTGCCGTTTCCTTTGCCGTGGAGCGCTTCTGGGCCTGCGGCGGAGCAAGATCCTGCCGGCCGATCTGGCCGCCGGCCTGCGGGCCTTGGCCAGCCGCAAGGGCGAGATCGATCTCCGCCATGCCCAGCGGCTTTGCAAGCAATATCCGTCCGCGATGGCGGCGGTCGTGAAGGCCATGTTGGGCAAGGTGGGGCGGCCGCTGCCCGAGATCGAGCAGGCCATGACGGAGTCCTGCGAACACGAGGCCACGCGGCTTTACGCCAACGTCCGCGTGCAGAATCTGGCGTTCAACGTGGCCCCGATGCTGGGGCTGGCCGGTACCGTGCACGGCATGATCCTGTGCTTCTATACGACGGCCCACATGCCGGTGGGCGAGAATAAAATGGACGCGCTGGCGACCGGTATTTACGCGGCCTTGATCTGCACGCTGGCCGGCCTGGTCGTGGCCATTCCGGCCGGCATTCTGGCCCACCATTTCGAAGGCCGGATCCTCAAGATGATGCAGCGAGTCGAAGATTTGGCCCGCTTGCTGGTGCCGCATCTCGAGCGTTTCGAGGGGCGTCCGCGGCAGTTGGCCTTGGGCGAGAAGCAGCCGCTTGCCGGCAAGATCGTCGAGATGCCCCGCGACGACGATGACGATCTCGATGACGACGACGACCCTCTGTCACTTCCCAAGGCGAAGAAGGTGGAGGGAAGGCCATGAACAACCAAAGTAGCAGGCACCGGGCAGCGACGCGCAGCGTTGGTCGGTGTGCCGTCCGCCAGTGGCGTCAGCCGCTTGATCTCTTGAACAATACCCAGAGGCCGTTGGCCTCGGGCGGACGGCACACGGAGTGTGCCTGCTACCTTCCACACATCAGGAGCCTTCAGCCATGGCGGTGAAGATCAAAAAAGGTAGCGAAATGATGCAGATCCCCGTGGTCCCGCTGGTCGACACGGTGTTCAATCTGCTGATCTTTTTCCTTGTGGCCACCAAGGTCGCCGAGGCCGAAAAAGAGCTGCCTATCCAGGCGCCCTACGCGGGCGAGGCCCAGGCGATCACGGTACGGCCGGCGGAGATGATCATCAACATCGATCAAAAGGGCCGCTGCTTCATCGGCGACCTGCCGGCATCGTTGCACGAACTGAACCTCGCGCTGCACAACGCCTGGATTACCAGCCGCGGCCGCACGCCGGTCACCTTGCGTGCCGATGAGCGCTGCCCTTGGAAGTTCGTGGTGCAGGTCATCGACTGTTGTAAGAAGAACAAGGTGCGTGACTATCACGTGACCACGAAGAACCCCGCGGCACCAGGCAAAACGTAGAACTCCTGTAGGGAACGCCTTCCGTGGCGTTCCATGAAGGCGACGAATGCCTTCCCAACGGAACGCCACGGAGGGCGCTGCCCTACAGGAGCATGCGAGATCGTATCGAGTAAACGTAGGGCGCGTCGATCATGGCGGAAAGAACATCTTCCTCAAAACCGGTCGTCGACCATGGGTACATGGTGCCCGCCCGGCCGGCCGGCATCGACGAACAACTCTGGCCGATCGTCTGCGCGACGATGGTCCTGGTGGGAATCCTGGGCGTCATCGTCTGGGTCAACAGCGATTTCGAGGACGATCGCCTGTTTCTGAACGGTTACTCGCATCTTGCCGGGCTGGCCGTTGCGGCGGCGGTGCTGATCTTCGTCGCCTCGCGGCTCAAGGGCGAAGCCCGTCGCACGGCCGAACTGGCCATCTTGCTCAGCCTTGCCTTGCACGCGGCGGGCGGAGTGGGCGCCTTTTATCTTTTCCAGAGCGACTTGCCCGGATCAAGCCTTTTCGGCACAATGCGCGATTCCCAGTCGGAAGTCGACGACGAATCGCTTCCGCCCGACTATCATTGGGCCCAGGACGATGAGCAGCAGCCCGAGCAGGCATTCGAACAAGCCCCGGCCACGACCATTCAAGAACAGGCACCACCGGCTGCCCAGTTGCAGCCGCGGAATATGGAACGTCCCATGGCGGCGACCGATATCCCGCGTGTACCCAATGCCGAGATCACGCCTCTTGGAGCAGGCGGGGCCCCCGAACCCGGCGGCCCGTTGAACATCCGCCGCCCCGACGCCGCGAAGGACGAAGTAGCCAATCCGCCCGAGGCCCTGGCCATGGTCCGCCAAAAGGGGGACGAATTGCCGTTGCCCAAGTCGGAGGCCCCCGCCCCAATCGCCATGCCCGAGACCCCGAAAGAACCGCCCAAGACCCCCGAGCCCGCCGGCCAAGCGGAAAAGCCGAAGAGCATCGACTGGGCGAGCGTGGCCAGGAAGGCGGCCGCGCCGAATAACGGACCGGGTACCCCCGGAGTGGCGGGTTCCCCGCCGCCGCGCAAGATGGCCCGGGTGGAAGTCCAGCCCGGCGAATCGCTCCCCTACCCGGAGTACCGGGTGCCCGCGGACCTTGTTGCCCGGCTTCCCTCGCAGGCCCCGCCGCAATCGTCCAACTCTCAATCGGGCGCCGAAGCGGCCGACCGAATTACGCAACAAGGCGGCACGTTGGAACGATCCAATCGCGATGGCCCTCTGCTGCCTTCGACCGTCATCCCGGATGCCGGACTTCCGGCCCAATCGCCTGCTGCACCTGGCGGCTCGGCGGCGAGCCGGCTGGAGGCCGTATCGACTGTCCCGGTGGAGAAGTCCGACACTTCGCGGGCCCCTTTGGGTCCCACGACTGCCACGGGTGGCGCCCAGGATTACGGCCGGGGATCGACGCTCTTTCCATCGCGGCGAGGCGCCATCGACGGTCGCGGCCGGGCCCAGCCTTCGATCGAGGGCAACTCGCCCGAGGATCCCGCGGAGGTCCGCGCCGGATCTCCCGGTTCGGACCTGAGCCGCGGTCTGGCCTTGCCGTCGGCGCCGGCCCGGCGGGCGATTGCATCGCAAACGGAAGACGGCGGTTCCGGTCCCAGTGCCGGCCAAGCGGGCAGGCTGCCGCGGACCCAGTCCGAACTGGGTTTGGATCTTCCCGCCGCGGCAAGAATCGCCGAGAGCGGTACATTATCGGGGGCTGGCGGGGTTGCGTCCAATCCCGGGGGACAGACCAGTACGCTCGATGTCGGTCAGCGTATTGCCATACAACGCGCCACAGGCAGCGGCGCGCCTCGCAATTTCGGCGGGGCTACGCCCGACCCGGAGTACCGGGTGCCCCGCGGTGACACGTTGCCCGGCAACGACACGATCGCCCGCGGCAATCTGGCGGCGGCGGTGGGCCAGGGACCCGTCGGACCGCGCCGCATCGACGCAGGATCACCCGATGGCGACGACAACGGTATCGGCAATGTTCCGCGTGCCCGATCGGAGATTATTGCTCCGCATCCGACGGCAACTCCCGTGGGACCCGTCGCCGGTACGGCGAACGTGGCTGGCGGCCCGATGGCCGCTGGCCCGCCGCAGGGCATCGGCACGGCGTCGATGGGTTTAGGAGCGATGGGTTCAGGGACCATTGGACCCAACGCGGGGCTGGGCAGCATCGGGCGACGGGAAAGTGCCGGCCAAGGCGTTGGCTCACGTTCTTCCAGCCAGGTCGAACCCTCGGAGATCGCCTCGCAGACCGGCGTCGCGTCGCCGCATCCGTCGGGCATGAGCGGCCGCGGGGGACATGGCGACGGGCAGTTGGACCAAGTCCTTTCCGGCGGTGGATGGGGGGGCGGCGGCGGCATCGGCCGCGGCAACGGCCAAGTCGTCGTCAGCGGCGATGTTCATGAACCGATGGCGCCTTTCCGCCGCGGCGCCGTGCATGGCGGTTTGGCCCTTGGCGATTCCTCCAGGGACAACTCACCGAGCCGGCCATCGAAAGCGGATTGGAGTTCTTCTCGCGGACCCAATTCAACGACGGACATTGGAGCCTGCATGCGTTGCCCGAGGGCGTTGCCGCCTCCCCTGAGTACAGTGGGCCCGCGGCCTCGCTGGGCACGTTGCACGCCGACACGGCCGCTACGGGCCTGACCGTGTTGGCCTATCTCGGCGCGGAGTATACCCATCAGGACGAAAAATATCGCGACGTCGTCCGCCGCGGCTTGGAATGGCTCGTGAAGCATCAGCAGGCCGACGGCAATCTTTCCTATCACGGTTCCGACCCCACCTACGAGCCCAAGAACGACCCTACGGTCTATTACAGTCAGGGCATTGCCACGATGGCTCTCTGCGAGGCTTATGGCAAGACCCAGGACCGCGAGCTCCGCGAACCGGCGCAAAAAGCGGTCGATTTTATCGTCAAATCGCAGGATCCGCAGCGCGGCGGCTGGCGCTACGAGGCGCAGAATGGCAGCGACACTTCGGTCACCGGTTGGCAGCTCATGGCCTTGCAGAGCGCCCATTTGGCCGGTCTGGAAGTGCCCGAGGAGACCTTCCGCAAGGTGAGCCATTGGCTCGATCTGGCCCAGGTGCCCAACCGCGGCACCTATGTCTACAACCCATGGAATACCGATAGCGAGAATCCGCTTGGCCGCGCCCCCAATCCCACCATGACCGCCCAGGCGATGATCATGCGCCTGTATCTTGGTCAGGACCGGCAGAACACTGCCTTGGCCCAAGGCGCCGACTACCTGCTCGAGCACCTGCCCGACGCAAATATTGGAGCTGGGGGAACCCAGGAAACGTCCAAGCGCGACTGCTACTACTGGTACTACGCTACCCAGGCCATGTACTACATGAAGGGCGACTACTGGAAAACGTGGGAGGGCCGGGTCGCGCCGCTTCTGCGGGCCGGGCAGATCGATCGTGGTCCGTTGAAGGGAAGCTGGAGTCCCCGCGAGCCCGTGCCCGATCTCTGGAGCGCCCATGGCGGCCGGCATTACGTCACCAGCATGCACGTCTTGACCTTGGAGTTCCCCTACTGGCACCTGCCGCTGTTCCGCGAGCTGCGGAAGGAGTAGGAAGGACCGCAACCATGAGTACACGGTGCCCGCAGAAGTTTGCGCGGATAGGCCCCATCGCCTTCCACCTCCCCGAAACCGTGGAAGACAACGACCTGCTCCAGGCCCTCTTTCCCAAATGGGACATGGAGTTGATCTACAAGAAGACGGGCATTCGGGCCCGACACATCGCTGCCCCGGGGGAGACCGCCGCCGATCTGGCCGTCGTGGCCACGGAGAAACTCTTTCAGCAGCATGACATCGACCGAAGTTCGATCGATTTTCTCTTGTTTTGCACGCAATCGCCCGATTACCCTTTGCCCACCACGGCCTGCCTGCTCCAGGATCGGCTGAAGCTGCCGACATCGATCGGCGCCTTGGATTTCAACCTCGGCTGTTCGGGTTTTGTCTATGGGCTGTCGGTGGCCGACGGCCTGATCCGTAGCGGCGCGGCGGAGCGGATCTTGCTGATCACGGCCGAGACCTACTCGAAGTACATCCATCCGACCGATCGTTCGTTGCGGACGATTTTCGGCGACGGCGCGGCCGCCACGCTGATCGAGGCCGCCGACACGCCGTCGCTGGGCGGGTTCGTTTTCGGCACCGACGGGCACGGCGCCGAGATGCTCATGGTTGCCGAAGGCGGCGCCCGGCCCGCGGCCAACGCCTTGCAGCCCCGCAAGCGAAAGCGCTGGCCCAGCGCCCTGGTGATGGATGGTCCGGAGATCGTCAAATTCACGCTCGAGGTCGTTCCGGCGATGATCCAACGGGTGCTCGATCAGTCGAAGTGGACTCACGACAACGTCGAATTTTACCTCATGCACCAAGCCACGTTCTTCATGCTGGAGCATCTCCGCGTGCGGCTGAACCTGGCGGAAGCACAGGTGCCTTTGGCCATGCAGGAATACGGCAACACGGTGTCTTCGACCTTGCCGCTGTTGATGCATGACCTGCGGGCGGCCGGCCGTTTGCGGCCCGGCACGCAAACCCTCTTGATCGGTTTCGGCGTGGGGCTTTCCTGGGCCGGCTGCAGTTGGACGGAAAGCTGGCAGTCACGGAATATCCCCGCGGCCGCCGTCCAGCAAGGCAGCATCGAGCAACCTTCGGCAACCGTCAGTAAGGTCCATCCCGACGCCGGGCCCAACGGCAAGCCTGCCGCCAATGCGGCGAAAGCGGTCGAAGCGGCCGAAGGCAGTTGAGACGTTCCATTCGGCCCGAAGGGCCAGCAGTTCTCTCAGCGAAGGGCACAGCCCTGGCAAAGAGTTGCCCGCACGTTTCCCTTTCAGCCCAACGGGCCAACAGTTTAAGAGGAATTGTTGCGGCGTTGGCCCGAAAGGAGCCCTTTACGGATATTCTTGTTTTCCAGCGCTGCGCCTTTCTATGGCTGGGTAAACCACCAGGCCTTCGGCCCGATTTTCTTCCCGCACTTCCCAGCCTGCCTATTTATCCAAGTCTCCATTGACCCACCTCTCTTTCCCGAGGTATCTTTCCGCGATTTTCTCCACCGAAGGTTTCATAAACTCCGAAACTTACCTTCGCGGTAACGACTCGAAGTGGAAACAACTGCAGAACAACGATCCGTTATACGCAACCGACTTCCCGCGCGGGAAGTCGGGAGCGTTCTAGCTGCGCTGTTCTGCACCTGGCAACTCTCATCGTTCTGGCAGCCGTGCCGCTCTCCGGTTGTGGGTCGCCACAATGGGTCACCGTCCGCAGCGTTCCCCGCAATCCACTCGGCGATGAATTGCACCTGACCTCGCGGAACGGGCCGCAGCCGACACCGCGGACGATGCAACTCCTGCGGGTCTATAATCTGACCGATGCCCTGCAAGGCGACTCGCGGACGCTCCTGGAGAGCCTGCAACGCATCACCGACCAGGATCCGTCGGCCGATAAGGTTTATGCGCTCTCGGAACTGGCCTACCTTTCGGCCCACAAGATCGAGAAGGAGGACAAGGCCAAGGCATTGGATCTCTATGGAGCGACCGTGTTGTATGCCTACTCGTTTCTCTTCGATGACCGGCTGGCGGCGACACGCAATTGTTACGACCCGCATTTCCGCGGCGCGTGCGACCTTTATAACGGTGCCTTGGAATCGGCCTTGCGCCTGAGCTGCGATCGCGGCGAGTTGCGGCCGGGCACGATCAAGACCATCCACACAGCGGCCGGCACATGGGACGTCACCTGCGTGCTCCGCGGCGGCGTCTGGCAACCGGACGACTTCGATCATTTCGAATTCGTCTCCGACTACGAAATGAAGGGGCTCAAGAATCATTATCAAAGCCACGGGCTGGGTGTGCCACTGATCGTCGTCCGCCGCAGCTACAAGGGCGAACCGCAGGCCTCCCGCTATTATCCGCCGGGGCTGAGTTTCCCGGTCACCGCCTTCCTGCGGCCGCTCAGCGGATTGTGCCGGACGGGCCGCAACCAGGGCCTGTTGGAACTCTGCGACCCTCTGGAGATCAACGATACCCGCGTGGGACGCCTGCTGGTCCCGCTGGAAAGCGACCTGACCACGCCGCTGGCCTACTTCCTCGCCAAGGTGCCCATGGAGTCGCTGGCCACGGTCGGCCTTTTGCATCCCGAGCAACTGCTGGCCCCACGCGGCGATCAACAGACGATGATCAAGGGGATGTACATGGTGCAGCCCTACGAGCCGGGCAAGATCCCGGTCGTGTTCATCCACGGCATGTGGTCCAGCCCGATGACCTGGATGGAGATGTTCAACGACCTGCGGAGTTCGCCCGACATTCGCCGGCATTACCAGTTCTGGTTCTATCTCTATCCCACGGGCCAGCCTTTCTGGCTGAGCGCGGCCCAATTGCGTCACGACCTGGCTGAGATGCGGCAAGTACTCGATCCGCAGCATCGCGAACCGGCCCTGGACCAGATGGTACTGGTGGGACATAGCATGGGCGGCCTGGTGGCACGGTTGCAAACCCTGGAGAGTGGGGAAGATTATTGGAAATTGGCAAGCCGGATCCCCTGGAAACAGGTCAAAGCCGAGAACGAGGTGAAGGAGAAACTTGGCGAGACGTTCTATTTCCATGCGAATCCCTCGATCCGCCGCGTGGTGACCATCGCCACGCCCTTTGCCGGCAGCACGTTTTCCAACCAGACGACTCAATATCTCCTGGACAAGTTGATTCGCCTGCCCCAATCGATCATCAATGCCCAGCAGCAACTCTTCCGCGACAACCCCGAGGTGCTTTTCCCGGAATCGCTCTTGAAGGTCGAGACGAGCGTCGACTCGTTATCGCCCAGTTCGCCGATCCTCTCCACGATGCAGGCCAGCCAGCGGGTCCCGTGGGTGAAGTATAATAACATCATCGGCGAGATTCCGCAGTCCTGGTGGCTGCGGCATACACTGGGCGATCATACCGACGGCGTGGTGAGCGTCCAGAGCGCCCGATCGGCCGACGCCGAGCCGGCCGTGATCGTGCCGGAGTTTCACTTGACCGTGCATTGCCATCCCCTGGCCGTGATGGAAGTCCGCCGCATCTTGCAGGAGCATCTCGACGAGCTTCGCGGGCATCCGGTCGTCGGGCTGAGGCTTTCGCCGGCGCCAATGTTGCGGTAACTTGGAGTGCGCTGCGGGTACCTATGACGAATTGGAATCCTGGTAATTCTGAGTCTGCTGCCGCAACCCCGAGTACCGGGTACCCCGGCAACGCCGCTGCCCCGTCCGGTTCCCTTCTCCCTTCCTCCGGACCCGCTGCGCGGGTGTTCCACCTTCCGCCTTCCTTCCTCGCCCGGCCGTTCCGCATCGGCAACGTCGCCATTGACTTCCCCGTCGTCCAAGCGGCGCTGAGCGGCTACAGCGATTGGCCGATGCGGGTAATCGCCCGGCGGCTGGGGGCCGCCTATACGTTGGGCGAAGTGCTCTTGGACCGGTTCATCGTCCAGGTCAGCCAGGGAGCGAAGGCCCGGCGGTACATCCGCACGACGAACGAGGAGCACCCCGTCGGCGCGCAACTAATGGGGGCCGATCCGGACGACTTTCCGCCCGCCGCTCTCAAACTCGCGGAGGCCGGTTTCGACGTGATCGATCTGAACTTCGGCTGCCCGGTGAAAAAAGTGCTGGGCCGCTGCCGGGGCGGGTTTCTCCTAAGCAGGCCCGCCGCCGCATTGGAGATCGTCGGCCGCGTGCGCGATGTCTTGCCGCCGCACATTCCGCTGACGGTAAAGATGCGGCGCGGGATGGACGACCGCCAGGAAAGCCGCGATAACTTCTTCGCGATCTTCGACGGCGCCTTTCGCCTCGGCGCCGCCGCGATCACCGTTCACGGCCGCACGGTCCGGCAGCGTTATGACGGCCCGAGCGACTGGAATTTCCTGCGTGAAGTGAAGCAGCACGCCGGCCCGCAGATCGTCTTGGGCAGCGGCGACTTGTTCACGGCCGAAGATTGCTTGAACATGCTCGTGCAGACCGGCGTCGACGGCGTGACGGTCGCCCGCGGCGCGATCGGCAACCCTTGGATTTTCCGCCAGGCGCGGGCCTTGGCTGCCGGCCGGACGCCCGAGCACCCCAGCCTGGCCGAGCAGCGCGAGGTCATGCTCGAACATTATCGCTTGGCCGAGACCACTTACGGCTACAACCGCACATGTGCTCACATGCGGAAGTTCGGCATTCTCGGCGCGGATGCATCCGCAGGCGATCGCCGTGCGCGAGGATTTTGTGGTCGTAAAGACCCGCGATCAATGGCACGCCGTGGTGGAGAAGTGGTATCATCATTAAATTCACAATTGCCTGACGACTTGAGCCATGGTAAACTGGAAGATGTTACATCCACTGTCACCGAGCATTTGAGGCCCCCCGATGCGAGCCAATGCCATCCGCGCTGAAGTCGCGCGTATGCTCCACCAAGCGCCATTCCGACCCTTCGTGCTGAGCATGGAGAACGGCGACCGAGTCACCATCGGTCATCCCGAGAACATTGCCTTCGACCCGGCAGGCGATTCTCCGGACTTCTACGTGATCTCGGGCCGTATCCGGCTCTTCGGCACGTTCGATGCCGTCTCAAGCGTGGCGACCGCCGACTCGGTAGAGCATCTCGCCTAACAATCGTACTTCCCCAGTGCCCATGTGCACGCCTCCCGCACGGCGGCATCGGTGTCGCGAAGTCCTTCGATCAATGCGGGCAAGGCGTTCGCATCCGGCCGATTGCCCAACGCATACGCTGCTTGGCACACTAGTCCTCGCCGCGTGGCTCGCAACACGGGACTGCCGCGAAACCGCTGACGAAACGCGGTTTCATCCATGCGAAGCAACTCGGCTAACTCGATCGGATTCGAACCGGGCCGCGGTTGGAAGGCCGGCTCGGCAGTCGGCGGAACGCGGCGATTGAAGGGGCAAACGTCCTGGCAGATGTCGCAGCCGAAGATCCGCGGGCCAATTGACTCGCGCTCGGCGGGCGGAATCGGCCCACGAAGCTCGATCGTCAAATAGGAGATGCACCTCCGCACGTCAAGGCGGTAGGGCTCGACAATCGCGCCCGTCGGGCAGGCGTCGATGCAGGCCCGGCAGGTACCGCAATGGCCGATCGACGTGGGCTCGTCGTAGACAAGCGTTTCGCTGGTCAGCAAGGCCGCCAAGAGAAACCAACTTCCCAACTGCCGGTTGAGGAGCAACGTGTTCTTGCCGACCCAACCCAGGCCGGCCAACTCGGCGAACTCGCGTTCCAAGAGCGGCGCCGTGTCGACCACGCCGCGCACCGCCGCCCCAGGTGTTAACCCGCAATGAAAATCGGCCAAGGCGTGCAGTCGCTCGCGGATCACGTCGTGATAGTCGGTCCCCCAGGCATATCGAGCGATCATTCCCTGGCCCGGGGCAGGCCCGGCGGGCTCCTCCGTGCGATAGGCAAGGGCAAGCATCAGCAGGCTGCTCGCGCCGTCCAAAATGTACTTGGGGTGCTCGTAAGCGGCGGCCCGACGGGCTATGTATTCCATCTGCCCGGCGAAACCGTCGGCGAGCCAGCGGTACAAGGCCCCGATCCGCGGCGGCGCGATGGCCGCAGTCGCCCCCGCCAGGTCGAAACCGAGTCGCCGGGCCTCGGCCTTCAAGCGGGTGGTCAGATCCTGGGGGCTCACGGCGACACTTTCACAAACAACCGCATTGGGGTAAAATCAAGAAAAGTATAGACACCTTTTGCGGGAGAAACCATGTGCCTTCGCGTACTCTTTCTTTGCGGCCTGGGGCTGCTCTCGATCCTCGGTTGCGAACAGCGAATTCCCAAGGAGGAACTGGGCACTGTCGTCTTTGAAATCCCCGCCGTGCCCGGCGCCGAAAAGCCGCCTCCTTTGCCGGAACTTGAGGGGCTGCCAGATTCCCACGGCTCACCGCCTGGAAAAACCCATTGATAACCTGCTTGAAATATCGGTCGCCCGGATTATACTGATAATATGGGTTGAATGGGTATTTTACATACAGAGGCCGAAATCATGTTGAGCAAGAGCTGGTGTGTCGCCCTGGCCGTCTTGGCGCTCGCGGCGTTTGACGTGCAAAGTGTTTTCGCAGCGGGCGGGGGTGGTCACGGTTCCCATGCGGGCGGTGGTTGTCACGGTTCCCATGCGGGCGGGTTGGCCGCTGCCAGATGGCGGGCAGGCTATGGCGGCGGCTATGGCTACCCGGGCTGGGGATATTCGCCGTTCGGATTCGGATATGAACTGGGGGACGTTCCCTATTTTGCCCAGTTTCCTCCGGTCTACTTCGGATATGATGACAATATCCCCATCTTGAAAACGCCGGTCTGGTCGTCTTGGACGGGGAGCGAAAATCCTCAGCCTGACATGGGGTCCGCGGCCCCGGCCCGCCCGCCGCGTCCGCCACTACGGATCATCAATCCGTATTACTTCGAAGGAAGGGCCGGCGAGCTGTAAATTCAGATCAGCTTGAAAACCTGTCCTAGGCGGGCAACTCGTGCCTGGCCGCCACGGTGCCTGCCAGCGCTTGCCGCCACCGCCGCAAACGCCGTTCCGCGTCCTCCACAAGGCCGATTAACTCCACCTGGTCGAATGGCTTCAACAAGTAATCCGTGGCGCCAAGCTCAAGGGCGTCGGTCAAGGCGCCAAGCGTCGAGTGCCCGGTAACAAACAGGACTTGGGCGCAGGGGTTCTTCCGTTTTGCCCAGCGCAACAATTCCAGGCCGCTGACGCCGGGCATCTCCAGGTCGGTCACAAGGATGTCAACCAGGTTCTGCTCGATCCATTGACGGGCCTCCTTGGGGTCCGTCAGCGAGTGCAACTGTATGCGGTCGTCAAAGGACCGTTTGATGATTCTTGCCAACAGGCGCACCATGCTCGGGTCATCGTCGACCAGCAGAAGCGTCACGGAACGATCTAATACGCGCATAGGAAGGATGTCCAATAACTGTTCGTAGGATGTAAGTCAGCGATTCGTCTCTTGTAGACCGTGTTGTTTCCCAACCATGCCGGCGATCGTGCCGAGCAAAGTGGCCCGGTCGATCGGCTTGGTGGCGTAGTCGTCGCAGCCCGCGTCCAGGCATTTCTGCCGATCTTCGGCCATGGCGTGGGCGGTGAGCGCGATAATGGGGCCGGCATAGCCTTCCAGCCGCAGGCGGCGCGTGGCCTCGTAGCCGTCCATCACGGGCATCTGCATATCCATCAAGATCACGTCGTACGGTTCCTTGGGATCGTCAAATCGCTTTCCTTGGAAGGCCGCCAAGGCCAGTTCCATCGCTTTCTGGCCGTTCTCGACCACGGTCACCTCGGCCCCGGCTTTCTTCAACAAGAAGGAGATGATTCGCTGGTTGTCGGCGCCGTCTTCCGCCAGGAGGATACGGCAGCTCAAACGCGGCAGCGGACTCTGGCTTGCGGTGTGCGCCGCGGGAGCGGCGACGGCCTCGCTGGGACGATCGAGCATGGCCACGCCCGCCAGCGGGCCGGGATCGATGCTCACGGTGAAGCTGCTCCCCTTGCCGGGTTGACTGGCGACGGCGATGTCGCCGCCGAGCATCTCCGCCAGGCGCTTGGCGATGACCAACCCCAGTCCGCTGCCGCCGAACTTGCGGGCCGTCGAGGCCTCGGCCTGCTGGAACGGTTGGAAGAGGTTCTCGACCTGTGCGGACGTCATGCCGATGCCCGTATCGACGACTTCATAGACGAGTTTCGGCGCGGGAGTCTCGCGGCTGGCCAGGCGGACGACGATCCGCACGCTGCCGCTCTCGGTGAACTTGATGGCGTTGCCGACCAGGTTCAGGAGGATCTGCCGCAGGCGGGCCACGTCGGTCAATATCGTTTCGGGCACTGGTCCGGCAAATTCCACTTTCAGGCCAAATCCCTTGCCTTCGGCCCGCACCCGCATGAGTGACACGACGTCGGCCACGACTATCGCCGGCGAGCACGCCTGCCGCTCAATCTGGAGTTTCCCAGCTTCGATCTTCGAGAGATCGAGGATGTCGTTGATGATCCTGAGGAGGCGGTCTCCGTTGCGGCGGATGATAGTGAGGGCCTCCAGGTGTTCGGCATTCTCGAGTTGCCCCGCCAGGATATCGGCATAGCCCAGGATGGCCGTCATGGGCGTGCGGATCTCGTGGCTCATGTTGGCCAGGAATTCGCTCTTGGCGCAGGTCGCGGACTCGGCCGATTCATAGAGTTCCTGCATGGCCCGCCGTTGGTCTTCCAGGACGGCGTTGTATAGCTTTTGTCGCTCTTCGGCCAGCTTGCGCTCGGTGCTGTCGATACAGAAGGCGATGACGCGGTCTTGCGCCGTAGGAACAGCGTTGACCAACATGAACAACGTGCTTCGATCCTTGCGGATGAAGGCGAACTCTTCCTGAACTCCCGTGCCGGTCGCCACTAACCTGCGAAACGCGCTTTCGGCCCGTTCAATATCCTCGCGGGCTACAATGTCGGGGATCGATCTGTCCAGCAGTTCCTCCTCACTGTACCCGATCAGGTCGCAGGCAGCTCGGTTGACTTCCACGTAGCGTCCCGTGGCGTCGGCAATGAACACCGCCGTAGGTGAGTTGTCGATGTAGGTGCGGTAACGTTGCTCGCTGGCCTTGAGTTCCTTTTCGGCCAGTTTGCGCTGGAAGGCCAGTCCGATGCTCGAGGCGAGACCTTCGAAGAAGCGGATCAACTCGGGCGTGAACCGCTCTGCCCGGCGGTCGTTCAACTGCAACAGGCCGATGATCTGCTCGCCCGATCGCAAGGGGATGAGGGCAAGAGATTGATAACCGCAGTGGATACAATGGTTGCGGGGACTCGTGCGGGGATCGGCCTCGATCGGCAGGGCAAGCAGTTCCGCGGATGCGTTGGTCCAGAAGCTGCCGCCCTCGGTGAAGCAGGGCATCCTGGGATCGGTCCGGCCGGAAAGTATCAAGCCGCAGGTACATTCGAGGACGACGCGGCCGCCGGCATCGCGGGCGATATTCCCCTTTCCGCCCCTGGGGCAGAGGAGATTCTCTTGCCGCACGAAATCGTCCGAAAAGCCATGCTGTACGTAATATGGGCAGTCGTCGCCCTTGCGCATCCGCAGCCCCACGGCATCGTATCCGAACGAGTCCATGATCGAACAGAGCACTTCGTTGATGAGTGAGTCCAGATCGCCATCGCGGATCAATACGCGCAGGATCTCGGCCGCCAAGCGCTGGTTCGATTGATGCTCCCGCTCCGTGGTAAGTTGACTTTGCAACCAACGCGTGTCGCGGCGGCGGCCGATGAGGCCCACGCCCAGGGCGGCCACGACAACGAACACCAGCGCGAAGGCCGCGGCTATCAATCCCTGTTCGCGCAAGGGGGCATAGATCTCGTCTCGGTCCACCTTGGCCACGACGAACCAGGGTGTGCCCCGAATGCCGCGCGTGGCCGCCAACACGGGCTTGTCTCGGTAGTCGATCCCCTCCATGACTCCTTCGCGACCGCACCCGGCTTGGGCCGCCGGACTTGCGAGTGAATTTCGGTCGCATTCCAGGGTGGCCGGCGAACGCTGGCAGGCGACACATGAATTGCTGACATACTTGCTCATTCGCCAATCCGGAGGATGGCCTTTGGGCAGCCTCAGCGACAAAGCCGTTCCCGCCTGATGGCGGAAATAGACATACCCCACGCTCCAGATGCCGGCCGATAAGAACGCGAAAGTCAACAGCGGGAGGCCGGCAAGCCAGTATCGCGACGGCCTAAGCGCAACTTCCGCCGAGCTCTGGAACAAGGAGAGTGGAAGGGTATCGCTCCCCGCGCCGGCCCACAGCCCAACTCCCAGCATCACCAAGGAGATGGCCGTCAATAAGGCCATGGGAATCGTACCCGTGCTGAAGAGCAACGGTATGTGTTCTCCCGTCACCAAGCGGTCCTCTTCAGCATGTTGTCCTCCTATTTCGCTTCTGCCACGTCGGCCTGTACCTCGCGGAGTCCGACTTCCACAGTGACATCTCCCCACGCGGAAGTGAACGGAATGCATATCGGCGTAACCTTCGTGGGAAACTCGACGCAGTGGTTCTTCCCGGTGATGACCGTCGGCAGGCTGACGCTCATCTCCAGGTGTTCCAACTTGGCTTTGGCGTTGCCGGCGATGATGTTCACCAGTTCGCCGATGGCATCGGTCACGTCGCCGTTGATTGCCGGCGGACGCTCTTGGAGCAGCGCCTCGGTGGCGCTGAGGGCCGTTTCCCGGCTGAGTCCCAGGACGACCGTGCCTTGCGCCTTGCCGGAGAGGCCGATCACGCCGCTGACCTCGTGCTGCGGCTGAGTGCCGTCCTTGAGGTAAGGGACTCCGCGCTCCAGCTTGCAGTTCAGCATCGTGTCAAAGACCGAGATCGTCGACGCCAGAAACGGATTGATGTGTTCGACTTTCACGATATTTCCTTTACGCCGTAACAGGTTCCGCAGGCAACGTTCGGGACCAATTGTTCCAGGGTCGCCGCCAGGCTTCGCTTGTCGAACGGCTTGGTGACGAAGTCGGAGGCGCCGGCCTTGATGGCATCCTTGAGCACGCCCCGTTGTTCCAGGGCGCTGACGACCAGGACCTTGGCCTCGGGATCGAATTCCATGATGCCGTGCAAGGCGTGCAGACCGTCGTGTTCGGGCATCACCAGGTCGAGGGTCACGGCATCGGGGTGCAGTTCCCGGTAACGTTCGATGGCCTCCTGGCCGTTGCTGGCCTCGCCGACCACTTCCCAGCCGGCGCTAACGGCCATGTCTTTGATGATCTGCCGGATGATCATGGCGTCATCGGCAACTAAGAGTCTGCGTGGCATGGTTCAAACCTCCTGATGGAAAAGTATAGGGCGCAAATTGGCGGCAAATTTCATAAGGTTTTCGTCGCTTGGCCGGCGGATTCGACGATCATGGCGCCGCCTTCACATTCGAACGTGACGCGTCGTCCGCGATTTCCGCCGACGTCTTCTGCCGCAATAGCGAATGCCGGCGGCCCGCAGCGCTTGGGCAACCGCTTCGATGTTGGCATCGCCGATCTGCAAAGGCCCGGAACTGCCGAACATATTGGCGCCTCCGGCCAGTTTTGCCGTCAGGCAAGCGGCCGGCGCATTCAGTTCTTTCAGCAATTCCAGCATCCGTGGAATCGCTGTATTGGCGAACTTGCCCTGCAGGCTGTCCCGCCCCCCGACTGCGGCAGGACGATGTGCGCCATCGCGCCTCGCTTGAGCCGCGGGTGATAGAGTGCGAGGGCAATACAAGAGCCGACGACCGCCTTCATTTTTTGGGGCGGCCCGCCGGCGGCGAATTTGTCCCATGCCGACCATCGTTTCCAGGGTTTTCGTGCTTGTCGCCGTGGTGATCATCTCGTGGGGTCCTAATATCCGCTCATGGCTGGGGGGCTGCGTGCAGCGATCGCTCGAGCAATTCTTGCAGTCCGGGCGTGGGAACGAAAACAACGCGCCAATCGAGCTTGCCCTCTTGGCGGTGGAAACCGATGTCGCAGAGCAAGACGCTGTCGCCGGCCGCGGCCTGGGTTACCAGGGCCTGTTCAAGGACGCTGGCCCCGAAGTCCTGGATGAAGTACGGCGCCGAGGGGCGCAGGTCCATGCCCACCAGGCGCGTCAGCGCGTTCACGTAGGCGCATCCGAGGATGTTGCCCGTCTCCATGAGCGCCGACTTCTCCAGTTCGCTCCACTCAGGTTCCGTACCCGGCCCGCGTCCCAGCAGCGAGGCCGCCAATTGCCGCCCGTTCAGGTCGTCGAACATCAAGATGATGCTGCCGCCGCGCTCTGCGTCGAGCGTCATGACGACCATGGTCAACGGTTCGTCGCCAACGGCCAACTCGACCGCAACGTCTCCCAGGGCAACCTGCCGGACGGCATCGAGCGCGACGGTGATGACCCCGTCGGTCCAGCGGCACATTGCCGCGGAGGCATCGTGCGTGGCCGACGCGAACAGTTCCTGCAGGGCGGCCAATAGTTTGACGTTATCGGTAACGATTTCGATCATTGCGGTTATCCTTTATCGGTGGGTCGAATGCTTTGTTATTACGCACAAGTCTTGCAACGACCCCATCCGGCTCGTCCGGATGGTGAATCAGGTTGTTCAGCTAGGGTAAGTTCGCGACATAGCCAAGTAATCTTCTTCACCATCCACGCGAGGTGGATGGGGTCGTATCGGTTATTGTTTTTAACTTTAGCCATTCAACCTTATTCACCATCCGCACCCAGAGGGTATCCGGCCGGATAGGGCCTTTAGCAAGTTGCACAGGCAGCCTTCTTGGATACGATCTCGACGAGGCCGGCGATATCGAGGATCAGCGACACGCGTCCGTCGCCGAGGATACTGGCCCCGGCGATCCCCATGACGTTGGCGAAGTTATCGGCGATGGACTTGATGACTACTTCCTCTTCGCCGATGACGCGGTCGACGGCCAGGCCGACTTCTTGGCCCGCGTCGCCCACGATCACCAGCGTGGTTTCTGCGACCCGGAGTACCGGGTACCCCGGGAACGCCGCCTCCCCACGTCCGCCGTGGAAGCTGAGCACGTCGCCCAGCCGCAAGAGCGAGACCGTTCGCCCCCGCACGCATGCCATCTGCCGTCCTTGGACCGCATTGATCTGCTTCGGGCCGACACTGACGATTTCGACGACGGCCTCCATCGGGATGGCAAACACGTCACCGCGGATTTCGACCATTAGCGAGGGGAGGATCGCCAGCGTCAGCGGCAGCTTGATCGTGATCGTCGTGCCTTGTCCGGGCACGCTATTGATATCGACGGTCCCGCTGAGCTCGTCGATCTTCGACTTGACGATGTCCATTCCCATTCCGCGCCGGAGACTTCGGTCACTTTCTCCGCGGTGCTGAGTCCCGGTTCCCAGATCTTCTGGTAGATCTGCTGCGTCGTCATTTTTTCCGCGTCGGCCTTGGTCACCAGGCCCTTCTCCAGGCACTTTCGCAGGATGCGATCGGCGTCCAGGCCCTTGCCGTCGTCGCGGACCTCGATCACGATGCTGTTGCCGCGGTGGAAGGCGTCGAGCGTCACGGTCCCCTCGCGCGGCTTGCCGGCCGCCTCGCGGACCTCGGGCGATTCGATGCCGTGGTCCACCGAATTGCGCACCAGGTGGACCAAGGGGTCACCCAGTTCGTCGATCATCCGCTTGTCCAGCTCGGTGTTCTCGCCGCGAATCTCCAGCCGGGCCTGTTTGGCGGTCGAGCGGGTAATGTCGCGGACCACGCGCTTGAAGCGCGCGAAGAGGGGGCCGATGGGGACCATCCGCGTATCCATGACGCTCTGCTGGATCCCGTCGCTGACGCGCCCGAGTTGATGGATCGCTTCGAACAGGTCCTCGACGACATCGCGGGCCCGGCGGAAGGCATCTACCTCGCGGCGGAGCGGTTCCAACTCGTTCTGGATCCGCCGTACATGACTGCGGATGCCTTCCAGCATGGCGGCTGATTGTTCACCATCGACTCGCACGACGATCTGGCTGCCCATCCAGTCCAACTCGGTCGATACCCGGCTCAACGCCTGCTCCGAGTGCTTGCAGCCGAGCGCGCCTCGGAACTTGTCGCCGATTTGCACGAACTGCGCCTTGTTGATGACTAACTGGCCGGCGAGGTCCATCAGGTGATCAAGGCGGTCGATGTCGACGCGCACCGTCTCGGTTGGCCGTTGCCCGGCGTCGGCCGCCCGCGGTTCGCCGGGCACCCGGCACCCGGAAAAATCGGCATCTCTGCCGGGTGCCGGGTCGTGGCCAGGCTTTGCCTTGGCGCTCTCCGGCGTGGCCGGCACGCTGGCCGGGACCGCAGGTTGCTGCGCCACGCCTTCGCTGGTGGTCGGCTGGCCGTCAGAGGCCCCCTGCCCTGCTCTCGCGACTACGGCCGATGGTACCAGGCAAGGGAAAGCTGTGGGCGTGATTTGGGTCGCCCTCTTGCCGTCTGGGGCGATTAAAGTCACACCCACCGGTTCGACGTGCGCTTCCAACACGCCCGCAACGCGCAATCGGTCCTTGACGACCTGTAAGGGCTGGTCGGTGACGAGTCGAAATCGAAGACAATCGAGGCGCTCGATCTCGTCGAACGACTCCGGCCTTGGGTCGCACTCGGACATCTCTCCCAGCTTGGTCAGTTTCTCGTAGATCAAACTGGCTTTCAATCCGGCAGCGAGCAAGCAGGGCTCGAATGTCACTTTGCCCACATAAGTCGTCTTACCGATACGTTCCGCAGCGGAATTCACCGAACGTATCGCCGACAAGTCGTTCCTATCCTCTTCTCCCTGCTCTCCGCCGACCCGCGACCCGCAAGCGGGTGCCCCGAGTACCCCGCGCGTCTCTGTGTCTCCGCGTCCCTGCGTCCCTCCCCGACCCGCTGCGCAGGTACCCCGCCCGCTTCCGAGCCGCGCCGCCAGCAGTTCATTGGCCAGTTGGCCAAAATAGTCTGAGCCCGATGTTCCCTGCTTGAGCTCGGCCACGCGGCGTTGTAGCGCGTCGGTGCATTTCAGGAGCACGTCGGCTATGCCGGCCGACAGCGAGCCGTGCGTTTCCGTCAGATCTTGCAGCACGTCCTCCATCAGGTGGGCCAATTTCGCAATCCGGTTCAGGCCGATCGCGGCGGCCGATCCCTTGATCTTGTGCGCAGTGCCCATCAGGTTCTTCAAATCGTCGCGGTTGCCTCCGCTATCCAGCGACAACAAGGTGGCGGTCAGCCCATCCAGCGACTCCTCGCTCTCGTCGATGAAGATCGACAGATATTTCTGCGGAATCTCGCCTTCGTCCCGCACGTCGTCCAGGGGATCGGCCGAGAGGGGAAGAGCGGGAGAGGGGGAGAGGGGGAGAGGGGGAGACTTCGCCTCTCCCCATCTCCCCATCTCCCCTGCTCCCGGCTCCATGGCCTTCTCGGCATCGGCTTGCGACGACTGTTTCCGTTCCACGCCGGCTGTCTGCAGCAAGCGGCGGATGGAATCGACCACGGCGGTGCAATCGACCGGTTCGCCCCCCGGCTCTTTCAATCGGTCGATCAGCGCAGTCAGTTGATCGAGTCCCATGAAGACCAGTTCGGTCACGTCGCCGTTGACGGCCAATTCGTTCTTGCGGGCGGCGTCGAAGACATTTTCGATCTTATGCGTCAGGTTGTTGATGTCCGTGAGTCCCAGCATGGCCGACAGTCCCTTGAGACTGTGGGCCGACCGGAACATCTCGTTGAGCAAAGCAGGGTCGCACTGCTCCTGATGGTCGTCGCCGAGGCGCGGACCCACTCGTCGAGCTGTAGCAACCGCTCATTGAGTTGCGTGAGAAGTTGGTCCGACTCGTCGAGAAAGTCGCCCAGCAGGCTGTCGAGCAGTTCGTTTTGACCGTTCTCTTGCAATTCACTCATGGTCTGATCTCACGTAGGTCGCTCTTGCCGAGAGGGACTAACGTACCTCGGGACAAGCAAGAAACTCCAAGTTCTCCGCTGAAACGTCGCACAATAGTCTCTCCCGGCAGGAGGGACCTACTTGCCGCAGTCTTGGCGTTTCGGTACTTTCTTGTCCTCCAAGTGCCGATGCTGCCGGGAAATGGCGTCGGCCAGTTCGGCCAGGTGTGGCCGTTGTTCCGGCGGCAACCGGTCGATTCTCATGCGAAGCCTGCTCGGCTTCTGCTCGAAACCTTCGTCGGTTTTCTCAGGGGACATGTTTTTCTCCTTGGGGAATCTCTGTAGGGAACGCCCTCCGTGGCGGTCCGTTTCGTGAAGTACGCGGAACGCCACAGAAGGCGTTCCCTACAGAATCTGCAACTTCATTTACTTACCGCCCACAGCCGCATCCATGGCCGCGGTCGCTTCTTCGCCGAAGAGCCGATCCACGTCCAAGAGGATCAGCAACTGGTCCTCCAAGCGGACCAGGCCGGTCATGTACTGGTTGCCCAGGCTGGCCACGGTCGGCGGGGCCGGCGAGATCTGGTCCTGCGACACCCGCAGCACCTCGTTCACGGAATCGACCACGATGCCGATCGTCCGGCGGCCGACGTTGAGCACCATGATGCGGCTGTCTTGGGTCAGTTCGTTCTCGGCCAGCGCGAAGCGGGCCCGCAGGTCGATCACGGGGATGACCGAGCTGCGGAGATTGATCAAGCCTTTGATGTAGTGCGGCGTTTCGGGGACCCGCGTGATCTGGCCCACCAGGATGATTTCGCGAATCTTGGTGATTTCGATCCCGTAGGTTTCGTCGCTGAGCTTGAAGCTCACCAGTTGCATCGAGCCGGTCGGGGTGGTACGCGTCGGTTCGCGGACGGTGTTTTCCGCAAGGCCGGCGGGCGGTTCTAGCGTTGCGGTGGACATGAAAGGTTTCCTTGGGTAGGTGATGTGTATTAAGAGAAGTTTGGGGAGGGAGGGCGGCCTCGGCGAACCGAGGCCGCCCTCGGACTTGTAACAATCAGACGGCCATGGCTCCGGGCGTCGGCCTCGGACTCGCCGTCGCCGTGCGACGACTGGCTCTTGGTGCGGAACGTGCCCACCAGGTCGCGAAGGGCCTGGGCCTGGGCCCCGAGTTCCTGGCTGCTGGAGGCCATCTGCTCGGTGCCCGCCGCGGCCTGCTCGGTCACCTGGGCGATGCCCTGGGTGGCCTTGGAGACCTCCTCGGAGTTGGCGGCCTGCTGGACCGTGGCCGTGGCGATCTCGGAGATCTTGGCCGCCGTGGCCTTGACGCTCTCGACGATCTTCTTCAGGGCCTCGCCGGTCTCGCCGCTGAGTTGCGCGCCTTGCTGCACCTGCTGCGTCGATTCCTTGATGAGGCTGGTGATCTCGCCGGCCGCCTTGTTGGAGCGCTCGGCCAGCTTGCGGACTTCGTCGGCCACCACGGCGAATCCCCGGCCGTGCTCGCCGGCCCGGGCCGCCTCGATCGCCGCGTTCAAGGCCAGCAGGTTGGTCTGGCTGGCGATCTCGGAGATTACCTGGATGATCTCGCCGATCTGCGTGGAACTGGTGCGGATCAGTTCCATGGCCTCGACCGACTTCTGCACGGCCGCCCCGCCCTGCTCGGCCAGGACGCTCGTTTCCTTGGCCAGCTTGTCGGCCCCGTGGGCCGAGTCCTTGACGTTCTCCACCGAGCGGCTCAGCTCTTCGATGGAAGCCGTCACCTGCTGCACCGCGGAGCTTTGCTGCTGGGCTCCGGAGGCCAGCGTCTGCGAGCTTTCGGCAATCACCCGCGAGCCCTCGCCGAACTGGGCGGCGCTCTCGGTGATCTGGCCGATGGCCGAGCGGACGTTCTCCACGACCGCATTGACGGCGTTCTTCAAGGCCTTGAAATCGCCGGCGTAGTCGCCCTCGATGGGCTTGGTGAAGTCCTTGGCCGCCATGGCCTTCAGGGCCTTTGCGGCGTCGTTCATCGGACCGATCACGGCATCCAGCGTGTCGTTCACGCCCTGCACGATCTTGCGGAAGTCGCCCTGGTGCTTCGAAGCGTCGGCGCGGGTGGCCAGCTTGCCTTCCACGGCCGCCTTGGCCAGCATCACGGCGTCGGCCGACATGGCATTTACGGCGTCGATGCACTGGTTGAGGTTGGTCTTGATCAGGTTGAAGTCGCCGTTGTAATTGTCGGTGATCTTCGCCGGGATATTGCCCTTGGAGATGTCATCGACGTACTTGGCGGTCACGTTGATCGGGGCCACGAAGGCATCGATCAGCCGGTTCACGCCGCCCACCAACTCGCCCCAACCGCCGGCAAACTGCTTTGCGTTGCCGCGGGTCTGTAGCTTGCCGTCTTGGGTCGCCTCGATCAGGGTCGCCGTCTCCCGCAGCAGGCCGTTCATGACGTCGATGCAAGAGTTGAGATTGTGCTTGATCTCGTTGAAGTCGCCGTTGTAGTTGTCGGTGATCTTCGGCGGGATGTCGCCCTTGGAGATGCGGTCCACGTACTCGGCCGTGACGTTGATCGGGGCCACGAAGGCGTCGATCAGCTTATTCACGCCGCCCACCAGCTCGCCCCAACCGCCGGCGAACTGCTGCGCGTTGCCGCGGGTCTGCAGCTTGCCGTCCTGGGTCGCCTTGATCAGCGTATTCGTCTCCAACAGCAGGCCGTTCATGACCTCGATGCAAGAGTTGAGATTGTGCTTGATCTCGTTGAAGTCGCCGTTGTAGTTGTCGGTGATCTTCGGCGGGATGTCGCCCTTGGAGATGCGGTCCACGTACTCGGCCGTGACGTTGATCGGGCCTACGAAGGCGTCGATCAGCTTATTCACGCCGCCCACCAGCTCGCCCCAACCGCCGGCGAACTGCTGCGCGTTGCCGCGGGTCTGCAGCTTGCCGTCCTGGGTCGCTTTGATCAGCGTATTCGTCTCCAGCAGCAAGCCGTTCATGACCTCGATACAGGCGTTGAGGTTGTTCTTGATCTCGTTGAAGTCGCCGCTGTAATTGTCGGTGATCTTGGGCGGGATGTTGCCCTTGGAGATGCGGTCCACGTACTCGGCCGTGACGTTGATCGGGCCCACGAAGGCGTCGATCAGCTTATTCACGCCGCCCACCAGCTCGCCCCAGCCGCCGGCAAACTGCTCCGCGTTGCCGCGGGTCTGCAGCTTGCCGTCTTGGGTAGCCTGGATCAGGGCCGCCGTCTCTTTCAGCAATCCGCTCATCACGTCGATGCAGGCGTTGAGGTTGTTCTTGATCTCGTTGAAGTCGCCGTTGTAGGTATCGGTGATCTTCGGCGGGATATTGCCCTTGGAGATGCGGTCCACGTACTCGGCCGTGACGTTGATCGGGGCCACAAAGGCGTCGATCAGCTTATTCACGCCGCCCACCAGCTCGCCCCAGCCGCCGGCAAACTGCTGTGCGTTGCCGCGGGTCTGCAGCTTGCCGTCCTGGGTGGCCTGGATCAGGGCCGCCGTCTCTTTCAGCAATCCGTTCATGACGTCGATACAGGCGTTGAGGTTGTTCTTGATCTCGTTGAAGTCGCCGTTATAGGTGTCGGTGATCTTGGGCGGGATGTCGCCCTTGGAAATGCGGTCAACGTACTCGGCCGTGACGTTGATCGGGCCCACAAAGGCGTCGATCAGCTTGTTCACGCCGCCGACCAGCTCGCCCCAACCGCCGGCGAACCGCTCCGCGTTGCCGCGGGTCTGCAGCTTGCCGTCCTGGGTCGCTTTGATCAGCGTGTTCGTCTCCAGCAGCAGGCCGTTCATGACCTCGATGCAGGCGTTGAGGTTGTTCTTGATCTCGTTGAAGTCGCCGTTGTAGTTGTCGGTGATCTTGGGCGGAATGTCGCCCTTGGAGATGCGGTCCACGTACTCGGCCGTGACGTTGATCGGGGCCACGAAGGCGTCGATCAGCTTATTCACGCCGCCCACCAGTTCGCCCCAACCGCCGGCGAACTGCTGCGCGTTGCCGCGGGTCTGCAGCTTGCCGTCCTGGGTCGCCTTGATCAGCGTGTTCGTCTCCAGCAGCAGGCCGTTCATGACCTCGATGCAGGCGTTGAGATTGTTCTTGATCTCATTGAAGTCGCCGTTGTAAGTGTCGGTGATCTTGGGCGGGATGTCGCCCTTGGAGATGCGGTCCACGTACTCGGCCGTGACGTTGATCGGGGCCACGAAGGCGTCGATCAGCTTATTCACGCCGCCCACCAGCTCGCCCCAGCCGCCGGCGAACTGCTGCGCGTTGCCGCGGGTCTGCAGCTTGCCGTCCTGGGTCGCCTTGATCAACGTGTTCGTCTCCAACAGCAGGCCGTTCATGACCTCAATGCATTGGTTGAGGTTGTTCTTGATCTCGTTGAAGTCGCCGCTGTAATTGTCGGTGATCTTGGGCGGGATGTTGCCCTTGGAGATGCGGTCCACGTACTCGGCCGTGACGTTGATCGGGGCCACGAAGGCGTCGATTAGCTTATTCACGCCGCCCACCAGCTCGCCCCAGCCGCCGGCGAACTGCTGCGCGTTGCCGCGCGTCTGCAGCTTGCCGTCCTGGGTCGCCTTGATCAACGTGTTCGTCTCCAACAGCAGGCCGTTCATGACCTCAATGCATTGGTTGAGGTTGTTCTTGATCTCGTTGAAGTCGCCATAGTAGGCGTCGGTGATCTTGGGCGGAATGTCACCCTTGGAAATGCGGTCCACGTACTCCGCCGTCACGCGGACCGGCGCCGCGAAGGCGTCGGCTATCGTGTTCATGGCCTCGACGATGGGGCGGAACTGCGCGCTCACCGCATCCGGATTGGCGCGGGTCTGGAGTTTGCCTTCCTTGATTGCCGCCGCGAACCGTTGGCTCTCGGCAACAAGCGCTGTAAGTGCCTTACCGTTAGTGAACATCAGTCATTCTCCTTGCTTCAATTGGGTAGGAAATTGGGGGGCGTTGCCGGGCGAGGCGCCGCGAAAACGTCCCTCGGTGGGTTTGCAGGCGGCTGCGTCAGCCGCCCGACAGTACTTGGTGGGGGGAACCGCGGTGCGGCAGGGGCCTGTCAGCCGACAGGCCGACGCAACCTGCCGCACCGGAATCCAGGCGGCACACCGCCGGGACGTCGATCTTTCGATACACCTGGGCATGCGGCGCCACCTGCTCCAGCAGAGGGCGCAGGGCCTCAGGGACCTTCTGCGTGTGCTCCATCACCAACAGCCCATCCTTGCGCAACGCTCCATGAAACATCCTCAGCACGTCGCACCGCTGCGGCTCGTCGAAGTGCAGCAGCACGTTCTTGCAGACGATCAGCGACAGGTCCTGCCGCACGGGAACGAGCGAAAGCAGGTCGTGCCGGGTGAACTCGATGCGGGACCGAACCTCGTCCACCACCTGGAATTGCCCAGGACCCGGAGTACCAGGTGCCCCGTCCGCCGGACGGAAGTACTTCTGAAACAGCTCTGCGGGAACGCGGTGCAATTCCTCTTCCGGAAAAATGCCCGCGACGACCTGGGAGCGGAATTGCGGCTCCATGTCGGTGGCATGGATCCGCACGTTGCGGAAGTACATCTCCGACATCCGTTCGCGGAGCAGGATGGCCAGCGTGTAGGGCTCGGGGCCATGGGCGCAACCAGCGTCCCAGATCCGGATGAACGCCTGTCCCTGCATGACGGGCAGGGCGTGCTCCAAGAGCACTTTCAGCGTTTGCTCATCGCGGAAGAAAAACGTGAATGCCATTTTTCATCTCTCTCCCCTCTCCCGCGAGCACCACGTACTCGTGGTCGGTGGGAGAGGGGCTGGGGGTGAGGGCGCCGGTAAAACAAAAAAGGCACAGTCGAGGCCTTCTCTTCCTGACGAAGAGGGCGGCTTCAACTGTGCCTTCAACTGGCGGACCCAAGGTCTGCCCATTAAGGCGTCCCGCTGCGCACCACGTACTCGTGGTCGGCGGGCCGTGTTTCCTCGGACTACCCGTCCGGAGAAACTCTTGTACGCAACCGTAGCACACAAACTCGACGCAAGCCAAAAAATTTTCGAATTTTGCCCGGACCCGGAGTACCGGGTGCCCCGCCGGTTCCGAGCCGTAGCCGCAAGAAAAATTGCCATGAAGATGTACGACAAGAAGATGGGGAAAAATGCATTTCATCTTTGTGCCGTGCATCTTCCTTTCAAAACTCTCCTTGTCTTTCTTTTTTCGTGTGTTTGGTGTGTTTCGTGGTTACCTTCTTTGCCTGCCGGCGCAAAAAAATACGCGAAGCGACTTCGGGTCGAACCGAAATCGCTTCGCGCCGGATTGAGAGCCTATCGTCCTCAGTGGTTCGGCTTCAGACGTTTTGCGTCACGCGCAAAGTTTGTGCCGCCCAGCGGGCAACCATGGCTAGGAGTTTCTGCCGGTCGATCGGCTTGATGGCGTAATCGTCGCAGCCAGCCTTCAAGCATTTTTGGCGGTCTCGATGCATGGCGCGGGCGGTCAAGGCAACGATCGGACCGTCATACCCGCGTTCGCGAAGGTGCCGCGTGGCGGTATAACCGTCCATGACCGGCATCTGCATGTCCATCAGGATCACGTCGAAGGGTTGCCCGAATTCCCAGGCAATGGAAGCCTGTTTCACGGCAAACAGGCCGTTTTCGACGACGGTCACGACGGCGCCCGCCTTTTCGAGCATAAAACAGATCAACCGCTGGTTCTCGAGGTCGTCCTCGGCCAGCAGGATGCGGCAATCTGAGGTTGTCGTCACGGCAGTCCTTCGTTCAGATGCTGGCTCTTCTATAGCCGCGGCGAGTGCTCACCCGCAGCCGTGTTTTTCCAGCTTTTCGCGGAGGGTGTCGGAGGTGAACGGCTTGACCAGATAGTCGGAGACGCCGGCCTGGATGGCTTGCACCACGCGGCTTTTTTCCGCCTCAGTCGTGATCATGATGATCGGGACCTTCGGGTCCTTGGCCCGAATCTCCTGGATGACCTCCAGGCCCGACTTGCCCGGCATGTTCCAGTCGGTCAGCACCAGGTCGAATTGCCCCGGGACGAAGGACTGCACGGCTTCGTTTCCATCGGAGGCCTCGACGGCCGTGGGAACTCCGACGGCCTGGAGATTCCGAATGATGATTTTCCGCATGGTATTGGAATCGTCGGCGACGAGAACTCTTGCACTCATGGCACTATCCCCTGCTGTTGATGGAAAGACCCAAGGAAGCGTAGGTCATACGGGCGAGTTGTCAAACGGCCTGCAAAGTAGCAGGCACCGGGCACCATGCTTGCATGGTCGGTGTGCCGTCCGCCTCACGGCCCAGCCGCACGTTCTTTGCAGAAGCCGGGGATTTCTGGCGGACGGCACACGGAGTGTGCCTGCTACTTTTCTTGTCAAACAGCCGCTGCAACGCGCAGCCGCCGTACGTGGTGGGCGATGACGACGGCGGCCTCATTCAGAGGAAACTGGCGATCGACGCTGCCCTCCAGGAAGGCCACCTTGTTCATGCCGTACACGTCCGAAGTCGCCTCGTCCTGGCCGATGACGATGCCACCGGCGGCGCGGATCAGGCGGCAGCCATCGGCCCCGTCGCGCCCCATTCCGGTCATGATCACCCCCAAGCACCCGCTGCCGAAGGCCTCAACGACGCTTTTCATCATCACGTCGACCGAGGGTTTGTGGCCGCTGACGACCGGCCCGTCCATGATCACCGCCCTTACCGCGCCGCCGGGCACCCGGCACTCGGAACAGGGGATTTTGCCGGATGCCGGGTCGCGGCGAACTTTTAGATGCTTGCCGCCGGGGGCAATCAGGACCTGGTTGGGCATTAAGACATCCCCTGCTGCGGCCTCGTCGATCGTCAATTCGCTCAGTGAATCCAGCCGCCAGGCCAGCGGTTTCGTGAAACTCGGCGGCATGTGCTGCACCACGACGATCGGCGGCATCGGCGGCCGAATCGCCGCGAACAGTTGGGCCAGCGCAGGCGGACCGCCCGTGGAAATACCGATCGCGACGCATGTTCCGGCCAACTCGGGGGGCAAAGGGATTTGCTTGGATCGGTCCGACTTGTTGCCCGGCGGCGTCTGTCCCGTCGGCGATCTGCCGGCGGCCGGTTTCGAGCCCGCGGCGTCGGCCGCCCGTTGTGCGAGACGCTCTGCGAGGCGTTGCTTCTGGCCGCGGCGGATCTCCACGATCCGTTGCACGTCGCAGCCGGCCGCCATGCGGATCTTCCGCGGCAATTCATCCCGCAGAGCGGTCCTGGTCTTCTCCCCGTAATCGGGCTTTGCCAAGTAGTCCACGGCCCCACGGTCGAGGGCATCCAGGGCAATTTCCGCTCCTAATTTGGTCAGCGAACTGACCATGATGACAGGGATGGAACGCCTGGCGAGGATCGCATCGAGGGTCGCCAGTCCGTCCATACGGGGCATCTGCACGTCCAGCGTGATCACGTCGGGCCGCGCCGCGTCGAGCATTTCCAATGCCTTTTGCCCGTCCTCCGCGGTCCCCACCACCTTCATACCGGGAGTGGCAGTGATGTTGTCGGCGATGAGCGTTCGGATGACCGCCGAATCATCGACCACCAAGACACGGATTTCTTCCGAGGCCATCGCAGATCTCTTATTGAGCCAGAAGACTGTACCTGGTAAACTATAGGTCGAGTCTGCACGTAGATCCAACCGAATACGCTCATTTAAGGGAATCGCTCGAATGGCAAACCCGGATTTACCAATCCAACCGAAGCGCATCCGCGAGGTCACCCTGCGGATGCGCGTCAGCCACTTCCATCTGCCCCCGATGCAGGACGCCTTGATTATCGGAAAGCGGGCGCCGGTTGGCGCGGCTGCCATTGCGCGAGGCCTCGAGGAGATATCGCCCAGCATGTTCAAGCTCATCACGGTGGAGCATCCGGTGATCGAGGCGGTGCTCGTGCGAAACTCAGACCTGCGCAAAGGACCGGAGGCAGTCTTGGTCAACTACCTGGTCCGCAATTGCGAAGGGATCGTGGATCAAAGTGACTCACTTCACGCGACTCTTTGGGTGGAGGTCCTCATGCGTGAGGAAACCACCGAAATCTGAATTGGGCTGAGCATGGGTCACCGATTGCGAGATTTCCATGGGCCACGAACTGCGAGATTTCATTGAGCAGATCGCCCAGTACGAGGGTCGGGAGACCCTGGGCGAGATCGTGTCTGCTTGGAACCCCAGCAGGCCGATCGCGGTTCACCGCGGGACCTGGCATCTCCTCACAGCGGGGGCCACTGCCGGTTATCCCCTCACGCGACGCCTCGTAGATCTGCCGTTGGCCGAGGCCCTGGTCTTGTCTCCCGACGTGCCTATGGAAGACGCGCTCGGGCAACTGATGCAGTGCGGCCTGTCTCATGCGCTAGTGCTCGACGGCGAACGCCTCCTTGGCTTTGTTGGCCGGCAACAACTGGAGGAATTCGCCGCGGCGGCGCGCTCCCGCCAGGCCGCGGAAGCCTTGCGTCAGAGCGAGACGAAACTCGATTTGGTCTTGGCCGCATCGGGAACGGGCGTTTGGGAGTGGAACATCGATGGCAATCGTCTTGTCGCGTCGTCGGAGACTCGCGAGATCCTCGGCATCGCGTCACCTCTGGGGAGCTTTGAAGCCTTTGCCAAGGCCGTGCATCCCGAGGACATGGCGGGCATCATTGCGGAGGGGGAAAGAGCCATCGCTGAAAAGACCATTTTTGCCAAGGAGTTCCGCATTTGCCGGCCCGACGGCGAGGTGCGCTGGATCTCGGGCCAAGGGCAGCCCCAATTTGACTCGCGCGGCAACCCGCGGCGATTCGTGGGCACCATCTGCGACATCACCGAGCGCAAACAGGCCGAGTCGGAACGCGAGATCACGGTTGAACTCCTCGGTGCGATCAACCGGCGAAACAATCGCCGTGAGTTGCTGCGCGAAGTGACGGCCCTGTTGCGCGAGTGGTCCGGCTGCGAGGCCGTTGGCATCCGGCTTCGCCAGGGCGACGGCTTCCCCTATTTCGAGACGCGCGGTTTTCCGCCGGAATTCGTCTTGGCCGAAAATCGCTTGTGCGCGGTCGACGCGGAAGGCGAAATACAGCGCGACAGTCAAGACAAGCCGCTCCTGGAATGCATGTGCGGCAACGTGCTCTGCGGCCGTTTCGATCCGGCCAAGCCCTTTTTCACCGCCCACGGCAGTTTTTGGACCAATTGCACGAGCCAGCTCTTGGCCAGCACGACCGAGGCCGATCGCCAGGTCCGCACCCGCAACCGTTGCAACGGCCAAGGCTATGAATCGGTGGCCCTGGTCGCCCTGCGGGTCTCCGGCGAGACGTTCGGCCTGCTGCAACTCAACGACCGTCGCCAGGGGCGATTCACGCCACGCCAGATTTCCTTGCTCGAACGCCTGGCCGACAGTGTCGCTCTCGGCCTGGCGCATCACGAAGCCCAAGAGGCGTTGCGCAAGAGCAAGCAACTGCTGGAGCGTATGTTTGCCAGTCTGCACGACGCCGTTTTCATCCTGGACGCCGCCACGGCCGACATTCGGGACTGCAACCCCGCTGCCTCTGAGATCTTCGGCTACAGCCGCAAGGAAATGTTGGGGCGGACCTGCGGTTTCCTGCACGTTGACGAGGCTGCCCTGCAAGAGTTCCGAGCGCGCTTGGTCCCCGCTGTGGAAGAGAAGGGCTCCCTGTTTCTACCGGAGTTCAAGATGAAGCGGAAGGACGGGACGGTTTTTCCCACCGAGCACAGCGTGCTGCCCCTCGAAGACGAAGACGGCCGGCGCATCGGTTGGGTGAGCGTGGTACGCGACATCACTGAGCGCAAACGCGCCGAGGAGCAGATCGAGTTGTTGAAACATTCAATCGACATGCATTCCGACGGTGCATACTGGTTCGACAGCGACAACAAGTTCGCCTACGTAAATGATGCCGCTTGCCGCGCTCGGCTACCAGCGCGAAGAATTGCTGGGGAGAACACTTGGCGAGATAATTCCTAGGGCGACCGAGAAACACCTGTCAGAAGTCTGGGAACAGCTCCGCCGCAATGGGCATTATGGCTCTGAGTCGGTGCATCGACGGAAAGACGGCAGTGAATTTCCTGTCGAGATATCTTCGACTTACGTGCACTGCGGTGGCAAGGAATACAATTGTGGCTTCGCGCACGACATCACCGACCGCAAGCGGGCTGAAGAGGCCCTCCGCGAGAGCGAGGAGCGGTTCCGCCTCACGTTCGACCAGTCGCCCATCGGTGCGGCGATTGTCTCGTTGGACTACCGTTACGTGCGCGTGAATGAGATGCTCTGCCGGATCACGGGCTACTCCAGCGAGGAGCTGACCCGGCTCGGTCCTCGGGATATTACGCACGCGGACGACCTGGGCAAGGACGTGGAGTTTGCGCAGCGCCTGGTCACGGGCGAAATTGACCATTTCGAGATGGACAAGCGGTATCTCCGCAAAGACGGCGAGGTTATCGGGATTCACCTGGTTCTCCGCGTGGCGAGGACCGTGTCGGGAGAGCCTCTCTATTTTCTGCCCACGATGCAAGACATCACCGATCGCATGCGTGCAGAAGAGTCTCTGCGCCGATCGGAGAAGATCAAGGCCGAAGCGGAGAAGCTGGCCGCGGCGGGCCGTCTGGCGGCGCAAGTGGCCCATGAAATCAATAACCCCCTGGCCGGCATCAAGAACTCCTTCCGTCTGATTCGCGACGCCGTGCCCGAGAACCATCCCGACATCGACATGGTGGGGCGGATCGAACGGGAAATCGACCGCATCGCGGGTATCGTCCGCCGGATGTACGAACTCTATTCTCCCCAGACGCAGCAATATCGCAATATCGCCGTCGGCGAGGCGGTCCGTGACATGCTGGTGATGCTCGAACCGCTTTGCCGGGAACACGAGGTAACCATCGAAGCGAAAACAATAGCCACCGAATTGACGGTCTGGGCGCCCACGGGCAGTCTGCAGCAAATCTTGTATAACCTGACGATCAATGCCATTCAGGCTTCCCCTCCGAAGAGTAGCGTCAACATTTTTGTCGATAATGCCGATAAAGAGGGTGTTGAAATCATGATTCGCGATCAAGGGCATGGCGTTCCGGCGGAGATTCGGGATCAAGTTTTCGAACCTTTCTTCTCGACCAATGCCGCCGATTCGACCAAGAAAGGGCTCGGCCTCGGCCTTTCGATCGTGAAGGCCATTGTCGATTCTCTTGGAGGTACGATTGATTTTCAAAGCACCGCCGGCGAAGGGACTTGCTTTCGCGTCTGGCTGCCGTCCAAAGAGATATAGGGCCCCCAACCAAGGAGAATTAAAATGTCCGTCGGATCGGTCCTGATTGCGGACGATGAAGAAACCTTCCGGGAATCCACTTCTCGCCTGCTGCGGCGCGAGGGCTTCGACTGCGACTGTGTGCAAGATGCCGAAGAGGCCGTCGAGAGTCTCCGCCACGTCCGCTATGACGCGTTAGTCTCCGATATCCGCATGCCGCACAACCAGGATTTGTGGCTCGTCAAGGAGGCCCGGGACCTGGATACCCATCTGCCCATCATCCTCGTCACGGGCTACCCCTCGGCAGACTCGGCCATCCGCGGCATCGATATGGCGGTGGAAGCCTACCTGACCAAACCCGTGGACATGGACGAACTCTTGGCTCTGCTCCACAAGTCGGTCCAGCGGTCTCGCAGTCGGCGACGGTTGTCGACCGTCATCGAGCGTCTCTGCTCGGTCGTGGCCGATTTGGAGGTCGAAAATCCCGGGCCGCTTTCGCATAACAAGGGGGGGACGAAAGTTCGTTGGCCACAATCCGTACCCTGGCCTCCTGTTTGTCGGACCTGTTGGTCCTATGGCACAAACCGGCGGCAGACCACGGATTTCACAATCTCTGTGAATTACTGGAATGTCCCCAGATCCCACTTCACCGCCAGGCCATCCTGCACGCAATCGACGTTCTCGAAAAGACGAAGGACAACTTCAAGTCCAAGCAGTTAGCGGAGTTACGGACGAACCTCCAGCATGTCCTCGGAGTCAAGTGAGAACTTTCGCTTTCGTTGCGAAACTCGATGCTAAACTAACATAGCGAGTGCCCTGACGGCCAGCCGCCGCAGGAGACAGTTTCGCTCGAAAGACGCGGGAGACCTTAGTGCGTGGGGTCGAGACCCACTGGCTGAAGGCACAACCGAAGTCGCTCCCACTAGCGTTGGGGGAGGCCTCTGTTGTGCCTTTTTTCGTCAAGTACGTGAACCGAAGGATGTCAGGCCGACCATGAGTACATGGTGCGCGAGCCTGACGTACATCATGCAGGGCAGTTCCAAGAAAATCCTCATCGTTGACGACGACGCAACGATACGTCGCTTGCTGAGGCGCCTGCTCGACCAGGAGTATTGCCTGGCTGAAGCCGGCAGTGGCGAGCAGGCGCTGGACATGCTTCCCCGTTTCGCTGCCGACATGGTCATGCTTGACATCATGATGCCCGGCATCGACGGCTACGAGACCTGCCGCCGCATCCGATCGAGACCGTTCGGGCGGTCGATGCAGGTGCTCATGATTTCGGCCCGATCGTCTCGCGGCGAGCAGGTGCGGGCATACGCGGCGGGCGCCGACGACTACATGGTGAAGCCCTTCGACGCCTACGAACTGCGATCCCGGGTCCGCCTCCACTTCCGGTTGCGCGGCGCCTTGGAAACGGTTGCCCTGACCCGCGGTTACACAACGGGCGAACCAGACGAAGGGCGCGCGCAGTTTCTGGCGCACGTCCACGACGTGACGGTTGCGGCCTTGACCAAGGTGGCCGAGTTGCGCGATACGGAGACGGGCGAACATCTCGTCAGGATGCGTTCCTACACCCAGATCGTCGCTGAAGAACTCAGTTGCCATGGCCCCTATGCGGAGCAGATCGACGAGCAGTTCCTCGATGATCTCTATCGGGCCAGTCCGTTGCACGACATCGGCAAAGTCGGGATCAACGACGCGATCTTGCTGAAAGCGGCATGGCTCACGCCCGAGGAGTTCGAGACCATGAAGCAGCACACGACGATCGGCGCGAACATTCTCGATAACGTGGCGTTTGGCGCCCCGGACGCCAGTTTTCTGAGCATGGCGGCAACGGTTGCCAGGTTTCACCACGAGCGGTTCGACGGGCGCGGCTATCCGGCCGGGTTGCGCGGCACGGAGATTCCGCTGCCCGCGCGGATCGTGGCGATTGCCGATGCGTACGATGCGATCACCTCCGCGCGACCCTACAAAGCCGCGCAACCGGCGACCGGCGCGAGGGATATCATCCGACGGGATTCCCGCAGCCATTTCGATCCTGTCGTCGTGGAGGCCTTCCTGCGACGCTTCGACGCGCTCGCGAGTATTCAGAGGCAGGGTCTGGAGCAGAATCTGGAACCGGCCGCGGTCATATTCGGGGACAATTCCTTGCTCTCCAGCCAGTTGATAACCGTGTAGGGTGGGCGTTAGTCCGCCTTCGTGTAAAGCTGCGCTAAAGCCGTAGGGTGGGTGGAGCACGGAAGCCGAGGGTTGGTGCGTTACGCGAACCGGTCCAGAACAGCGGTAAGCGTTCTCAAGGGTTCAACCGCGTGCGTAACCCACCATATCCTGTGCGGTTCGCTTTACGCACCCTACAGTCTCCCGCCCAAAATTGGGGTGATCGCGCGAAGCTAGCCAAAATCGGTCTGGACAAAGTTGAGAAAATCGCTAATCTACGTCGCGGCCAAAGCTCTCCCTCGAGATTTTCAGCCCGGAAAGGAGATTGCCCCATGACGCACTCGTGCTTGCGATTGTTGCCGCAATGGCTTTGAGCGGATGCCAGCACAGTGGGCAACAAGTGATTGACCCCTTCTGGGGCCGGACCACTGTGCCGCCGCCGGCAACCGGGTCGATTGGCGCCCCGATCGGCAGTCCGGGATGTCCGCAACCCGTCGCGCAACCGATCATAACGCCGGGAACGCCAGTTCCTGGCGGCTGCGGGCCCCAGGCAACCACGCCGCCAAATCTCCTGCCGGCGACGGTAACGCCTATGCCAAGCCCAGCGGGAACAGTTGCGCCGATGCCCGCCACGCCGGGGTCAAGCGGAAATGGGGTTCCCTACGGCAATGGGGCGTCTGCCGTTACCGCGCCGGCGGCGGGCAATGCCACACCACTCGTCGCGCCTCCCTCTGGATATTCCAACCGTGGTTTGTCGCCATCGGGCAGCCCGGGTTCGCCGCCGGCCGCCACCTATCCCGCATTACCAGCGTCGCCAATGGCGCCCAGTAGCACGGCTCCTCCGACTGGTGGGATGGCGCCGACGGGTCCCAGTCCGAGCCCATCCGCGCCAGCGGGCCCCACACTAACACCAGCGCCGGCCAGTACGCCGCCGGCCAGCGGCGCGCCAGGCTACTCTCCGCCCGATGGCAGTTTCAACTACCACGGTAGTACACAAAGGCCGTCCGGGCAAGGCAACTGGGTTATAATGTCGGTGTAGCCAAGGACCCAGAATACCGCTCAAATCCAAGAGAATCCTCGACCTCCGTGAGCAGCCTTTTCGACATTCTCACATCGCCGCTTTCGTCGCTTGACAGCGGGGCAAACCGCTGGCGGTTGGCAAATTGGGTAAAACTCGTGCCCAGGGTCGCCGCTTTGGAACCGGAACTGATGAAGCTCAACGACGAGCAGCTTCGCAAGCGTAGCCTTTCGCTCCGCTATCGGGCGAAAAGCGGCGAGCCGCTCTCGAAACTGCTGGTCGAGGCCTACGCCCTGGTCCGCGAGGCCGGCCGGCGGACCATCAACATGCGGCACTTCGACGTGCAGATCGTGGGTGGCATCGCCATGTTCCACAAGTCGATTGTCGAAATGCAGACCGGCGAAGGCAAGACCTTGGCGGCCACCCTGCCCATGTATCTCTACGCCCTGGTCGGCAAAGGCTGCCACCTGGCCACGGTGAACGACTACCTCGCTCGCCGCGACGCCGACTGGATGGGCCCCGTCTACCGCGCCTTAGGCATGACGGTGGGCGTGGTCGAGACGCAGATGTCGCAGGACGACCGTCGCAAGGCCTATCAGTGCGATGTGACCTACGGCACGGCCAAGGAGTTCGGCTTCGATTTCCTCCGCGATCGCCTCCTCCTGCGACGGATCTCGGAAGGCCAGGGAGATCTCTTGGGCGGCATGCTCGGCCAGCACAAGGAATCGAGCGAAAAACCCGTGCAGGGCGCCGCCTACTTTGCCCTGGTCGACGAGGCCGACAGCATTCTGATCGATGAAGCCCGCACGCCGTTGATCATCAGCGCCTTGCCGACCGAAGAGCAGAAGATGGAGGTGGAATGCCACCGCTGGAGCGCAGCGGTCGCCAACCAGTTCATCGACGAGGAAGACTACGATTTCGACCACGAGAAGAAGACCGTGGAACTGACCAAAGAAGGCCGGCAAAAAGTGGCGACACTCGACAAGCCGCCGGAATTGGACGCCGTGGGCATGGTCGACATGTATCGGTACATCGAGCGCTCGATCCTCGTCGAGCGCGAGTACAAGCTCGACCGGCAGTACGTCGTCCGTGACGGCGAGATCGTGATCGTCGACGAGTTCACCGGCCGTTTGGCCGAGGGCCGCAAGTGGCGCGAGGGCCTGCACCAGGCGGTCGAGGCCAAGCAGGGCGTCGAGGTGACCGTGGCCACGGGCCAGGCCGCCCGGGTCACGATCCAGGACTTTTTTCTCCGCTACGAGAAGCTGGCCGGAATGACCGGTACGGCGATCGACTCCGCGGCCGAGTTGCATCGGATCTATCGCTGCCACGTGGTCCCCATTCCCACGAACAAGCCGGCGATCCGCAAGCGGCTCCGCACGCAGGTCTTCGGCAGCGAAGAGGCCAAATGGAAGGCGGTCGTGGAGGAAGTCTGCCAGCTTCACGAAAAGGGCCGGCCCATCCTCATCGGCACGCGATCGATCGACAAGTCCGAAGTCCTTTCCCGCCTGCTGGGCGAGCGCGGCATCGGACACCAGGTGCTCAACGCCAATCATATCGCCGCCGAAGCGGAAATCGTCAAGCAAGCCGGCGCCCAGGGCCGGGTCACCGTATCGACGAACATGGCCGGCCGCGGAACCGACATCAAGCTCGGACCGGGCATTGCCGATCTCGGCGGCCTGCACGTCATTCTTACGGAGATGCACGACGCGGCCCGCGTCGACCGTCAGCTCAGCGGGCGTTGCGGACGCCAGGGCGACCCCGGCACGTACCGCCAGTACCTGGGCCTGGACGACGACCTGCTCCTGGCCGGGCTAGGACCGAAAAAAAGCGACCGGCTCAAGGCCCGCGGCGAGAAAGCCGCTCGGTCGCCCGATCGCCTCAGTTCGCTCTTCCGCCGCGCTCAGCGGCGGGTCGAAGCCCGCCACTTCCGCCAGCGGCGGGCCTTGATGTATTTCGAGAAGGAACGCAAGAAGATGCAGCAGCAGATGGGACAAGACCCGTATCTGGACACGCCGGGCGCGTGACGGGGATTGATTGCGGCTGCGGCGAGTAGGTCCCTCCTGCCGGGAGGGACTGTTGTGCGATGTTTCGCCGGAGAACGCGGAGTTTTTCACGTGGCCCGCGGCACATTAGTTCCTCTCGGCAAGAGAGACCTACTTGTTATTCTGACGGGCGGTCCATTATAATTGCTGCCCGGCGTACGATTATACCCGTCACCTCCCGCGGTAGGTTGTCATGACGACAGAAGCAGCAATTTTGGAAGAGCTGGGCGAGATGCCGGCGTTTTGGACGCGGCGGCACTTGTTGGGCCTGGAAGAACTCTCGGCCGAGGAGATTACGCTCATCCTCGACAAAGCGGCCATCTTCCGCCGGGTCCTCGATTCTCACGGCCGCAAGATCGTGACTTTGGCGGGCAAGACCTGCTGTAACCTGTTTTTCGAGAACTCCACGCGTACGAAGACGAGCTTCGCCTTGGCGGCACGACGGTTGGGGGCCGACACGCTCGACTTCTCCGCCTCCAGCAGCAGTCTCTCCAAAGGCGAGACCTTCATCGACACGGCCAAGAACATCGAGGCCATGGGCGTCGACGTCATGATCGTGCGGCATCAGACGCCGGGCAGCCCCCACTTGCTCTCGCAGAACTTACGGTGCTCGGTGATCAATGCCGGTGACGGCGCGCACGAGCACCCCACCCAAGGGCTATTGGACATCATGACCATCCGCCAGCGGCGGGGCAGTGTGCAAGGCCTGACCGTGGCCCTCGTAGGCGACATCCTCTTCAGCCGTACGGCCCGCTCGAATATCTGGGGCCTGAAGAAGCTGGGGGCCCATGTGATCGTTTGCGGGCCGTCGACGCTCGTTTCGCCCCGCTGGGCCGAATTGGGCGTAGAATACTGCTACAGTCTCGACGACATCCTGCCGCGCGTGGACGTGCTCAACCTCTTGCGGATCCAGTTCGAGCGGCAGGCGACGCGGCCCTTCCCCTCGGTCCGCGAGTATGCCCACTTGTATACGATGGACAGCGAACGGCTTTCGCGCACGAAGCCCGACGTCCTGATCCTGGCCCCCGGACCGATCAATCGCGGCGTGGAAGTGACTCCCGACGTGGCCGATGGCCCGCAGTCGGCGATTCTCGACCAGGTGACCAATGGCGTCGCCGTGCGCATGGCTGTGTTGTGGTTGCTCTGCAAGAACAAAGGATGAGGGATGAAGGGGAGAAATTCCAAATCTCAAATCCAAAATCTCAAACAAATTCAAAATTCAAAGGGAGAAAATCCAAAACCACGGGCCTGCGCGTTTTGGTCCTTTGAATTTTGGACTTGAGATTTGTTTGGAATTTTGGATTTGAGATTTGGAATTTGTTTCGGATTTCCGGGGCACTCGGTACTCCGGGTCGCGGATTTCGGATTTTGTCATTCCCGTAAGGTTCCATCATGAAAAAGCTTTTGATCACTAATGGCCGCGTCATCGATCCCAGTCAAAACATGGACCGCACGACCAACCTGTTGGTGGTCGACGGCCGCATTGCCGCTTACGACGCCGCCGACCACGACCATGGGTACATGGTGCCCGACATGGTGCCCGACGGCGGCGCGGAAGTGATCGATGCCGCGGGGCGGATCGTCGCGCCGGGGCTGATCGACATCCACGTGCACCTCCGCGAGCCGGGCTTCGAGGATGCCGAGACGATTGCGACGGGCACTGCCGCGGCCGTCAACGGCGGGTTCACTTCCGTGGCCTGCATGCCCAATACCGATCCGCCCATCGACACCCAAGGCACAGTCGAGTTGATCCGCCAGACTGCTGCGGCAAAGGGGCACTGCAACGTCTTCGTGGTGGCCTGCGTCAGCCAGAACCGCGAAGGCAAGCAGTTGGCCGAAATCGGCCAGTTGGTCGAGGCCGGCGCCGTCGGCTTCAGCGACGACGGCTCTCCCGTCTACGACGCCGAGCTCATGCGGCGGGCCTTCGAATACTGCAAAATGTTCGACAAGCCGGTGATGAACCACGCCGAGGTCCGCGAGTTGAGCCAGAAAGGCGTGATGCACGAAGGGCTCGTTTCGCTGGTGCTGGGGCTGCAGGCCATTCCCGCCGCGTCCGAAGACGTGATGATCGCCCGCGACATCTCCCTGGCCGAGGCCACCGGCGGCCGCCTGCACGTGATGCACGTCTCGACGGTCAACGGCGTGGAGGCCCTCCGCCGCGCCAAGCTCCGCGGCGTCCACGTCACGGCCGAAGTCACCCCGCACCATTTCACGCTTACCGACGACTGCCTCCGCTCCTTCGATTCCAACTTCAAGATGAACCCGCCCTTGCGCGGCGGGAGCACGTCGAGACGATCATCGCCGGGCTCAAGGACGGTACGATCGATTGCATCGCCTGCGACCACGCCCCGCACCCCAAGGAAAAGAAGATGCAGGAGATCGATCAGGCTCCCTTCGGCGTCGTGGGCCTGGAAACTTCCCTGGGACTGGTGGTGACGCGGTTGATTGCTCCCGGCCATCTCGATTGGCCGATGGCCCTGGCTAAGCTGACGATCAACCCCGCGCGGATCCTGAATCTCAAGAAGGGAACGCTGCAAATCGGGGCCAACGCGGACATCACGGTCATCGATCCCGCGGTCCGTTGGCGCGTCGATCCCGCGAAGTTCCGCTCCAAGAGCAGCAACACACCCTTTGCCGGATGGGAATTGCAAGGCCGGGCCGCGGTCGTGGTTGTGGGTGGGGAAGTGAAATTGAACAGGAATGCGCTATCTGATTGACGGCTACAATCTGCTGAATGTGGCAAGCGTGCCGGTGCCAATCCGCGGGCGGGCGAACCTGGAGAAGGCGCGGCTGGCGCTGTTGAATTTCCTGGCCGAATCGCTCGATCCGGATGAAGTCCCGCAGACCGTGGTGGTGTTCGACGCCCACGATCCGCCGCCCGGGTTGCCGCGGGAAACGCGTCACAAGGGATTGCTCGTCTGCTTTGCCGCGCGCGACGAAGATGCCGACGCGCTCATCGAGGAACTCATTCGCGAGGACACGTCGCCGCGGCGGTTGACGGTCGTCTCCAGCGATCATCGCATTCAACGGGCGGCCAAACGGCGACGTGCCCGAGCCGTCGATAGCAACGTCTGGTTTGCCGAAGTCATCCGTGCCCGGCAGGAACGTCGGAAATCGGCGGCCGACGGACCCGAACGGCCCAGCGGACCGCTCTTGGAGGAAGACGTGCGGTACTGGCTGCGAGAGTTCGGAGAGAAGTGACGCCTCAGAACAACGGCACATTGAAAATCCAGGCCAGCACCAGCCCTATGCCCGCCAAGACGATCGGCGATAAAACCAACGCCACGAGCAACTCGATCGGCATCCGCCGCGGCGGATCGACAATCAGACTCATGCTGACTTCACTGTCCGACGGCCCCTCCAGGCCGGCGGGCAAATCCGGCAAGGTGTCGCGCAAGAGCGCTTCGGTGGTCAGCGGCGGAGAATCGCCTCCGGGGGAGTTGTCCCATTCCCATCCCGTGACCGGCTGTGCAATGATCGGCGGAGGCACGACAGGCACCGAGAACCGCTGATCGTCCAACGGCGGCGGCGGTCCCGGCGGGTTCAGCGGCGCCATCGGCGTGATCGCCATGGCGGACCCCGCGACCGGCTTCTCCGTAATCGGCAGCGTTGCGGGGCCGCCCGGCACCATGTACCCATGGTCGGCGACCGCTTGCCGCTGGTTTTCGAATTCTCTCGCCCACTGCGCCAAACGATCGATCACCGCCAAAGCCGATGGGACCCGTTGGGCCGGATCCTTGGCCATCATGTCGGCCACCACGTCGACGAATGCATCGCTTAGTCGATGGTTCAAACGTCGCGGGTCAAGCGGTTTAAGGTCGCAATGGGCACGGGCCTTGTCCGAAGTCGTGCCGCCGGGGAACGGCACCTTGCCCGTCACCGCGTAGTAGAGCGTGCAACCCAGCGAATAAATGTCCCAGGCCGGCACGGGGCTCCAAGGCGAATGGATATGGTCGGGCGACAGGTAATCGGCCGTGCCGACGACCTTGCCGTAGCGGGGGTCCAGGTCGGCGTTGGAAGAATACATGGGGCCGGCCAAACCGAGGTCCGACAACTTGGCAACTCCTTCCGGCGTAACCAATACGTTGCCCGGCTTAACGTCGCGATGCACGATGCCTTGTTGGTGGGCATGATGCAGTCCTTCGGCAACCTGCGAAATGATGTTGGCCGCCGCCTCCATGCTCAACGGGCCGTTGCGGCGGACCAGTTTCCGCAAATCGCTGCCGGGCACATACTCCGTGACGAGGAAATTCACGTTGCCATCGTTGCCGGCGTCGACTGCCCGCACCAGCTTCGGATGGTTCAGGCTGCTGAGGGCCTGGATTTCGCGGGTAAAATTGGCGATCGCCTCCGGCGTCGACCTGTCGCGGGGAAGGACCTTGATGGCCACAACCCGCTTGAGGATCGGGTCCTCGGCCTTGAAGACGTGCCCCATTCCTCCCTGGCCGAGCGAGTCGATGATGCGGAAACGACCGAGGGTGAACTTGGTCCGGCCGTCGAGCAGTTGTTTTACCTGCCAGGCGTTTAACAGCCCCAACTCGACGACTTTTTCCGAGAGATCCTGGTCCGTGGGGGCGGCCATCGCCCGGCTGTGACCCGGAGTACCGGGTGCCCCGCCGTTGCGCAGGGCCAAGCGGGCCTCTTCAAGTTGCTGGGCGGACAGCAACCCGCTGGTCAGGGCGCATTTCTCGAAATTCAAACGGCGGGTATCGTTCACCGGATTTTGGCAACAAGGAAATGGATTTCGGCCAATATTATTATAACGTTACCCCGCCTTCGCTGAAGCCGCAAGCGGTGGGAGGCGGAGGGATGAAGGATGAGGGATGAAGGATAAGGGATGAGGGATGAAAAGCCGCCGCGACCTGCTTTATTCATCCTTCATCCTTCCGCCTTCATCCTTTTTCTGGAACCCCTGCGGCCACGACTTCGGCAGCGGTGCTTCGAACACCAGGGCCTCACCGCGAACCGGATGTGCGACAACCAGCCGCCGAGCGTGAAGCGCGATCCCTGCCGAAAATTTCAACTGGCTGCCGTACTTGCGGTCGCCGACAATCGGGTGCCCATGATGGGCCATTTGCAGCCGGATTTGGTGCTTCCGCCCCGTTTCCAATTCGACTTCCAAGAGCGATATCCGACCGTCGCCGGAAAGCAGACGGTAGGCAAGGCGTGCCTCCTTCGCCCCCAAATGGGCACTATCGACCACGTGCATGCGGCGGTGCCGTTCGTCCTGGATGAGCCAGTCGGTGTAACTGCCGCTGGCCGGATGCGGCGTCCCGGCAACGAGCGCCCAATAAGTCTTTTCGACCGCATGCGTGCGAAACTGTTCGGTCATCCGCGCCGCCGCCTTGGACGTTCGGGCCAGAAGGACGACGCCCGTCACTGGGGCGTCCAGCCGGCTCATTACGCCCAGGTAGACGTTGCCCGGTTTTTGGTACTTTTGTTTGACGTACTCCTTGGCCACGCTCAACAGCGTCGGCGTTGGGCCAGGCGCACCCATCGTCGGCAAGCCGGCCGGCTTGTTCAGCACAAGCAGATGGTTGTCTTCGTAGAGAACGTCAAGCACATGAGAGGGCATAACGGGGAAGGATGAGGGATGAGAGATTCAGGAGGTTGTAGGGCCACCATCTACGCGTATACTGTAGGAGCCGACCACGGATTGTACGGTACAACGTCGCGTGTGAAAACCATCTCTCATCCCTGATCCTTCATCCGTTATCCCTCATCCTTCGATGAACAGCCAGAGACGTCCCAAACTCGTTCTCGCCAGCCGCTCGCCGCGACGGCGCGAACTATTGACGGAGGCGGGCTACGACTTCGAAGTCGTGGCGCCGGATGAAACGGCCGAATGCGGCGTTTGCAGCCGGGAAACGCCCGAAAAGCTCGTCGCCCGCCTCGCCCGGCAAAAGGCCGCCAACGTCGCCGCGAAAATCTCCCGAGGACTGGTCCTCGCTTGCGATACCGTGGCCGAATGCGCGGGACAAATCCTCGGCAAACCAGCCGACGAAATACACGCCCGGCGCATGTTGCAGATGCTCAGCGGACGCGACCATCGCGTACTCAGCGGGCTTTGTCTATGGAGCGTCGGGCACCATGTACCCATGGTCGGCGGTGATCCGCAGGTCCGTGTGGCCGTCACTCGCCTGCGGATGGATCGCCTTTCCGCCGCGGAAATCGACGACTATCTGGCCAGCGGGCTGTGGGAAGGCAAGGCTGGGGCCTTTGGTTTTCAGGACCGCCTGGGCTGGCTCCACGTAGTGGAAGGAAGCCAGACGAACGTGGTCGGCCTGCCGATCGAGTTGCTGGAGGAAATGTTGCTTACGCCACCATATCCTTCAGGTTCTTCAAAGCCCGGACCTTGATCTTCACGGAAGCCGGCTTGGCTGCGATATCCCTCAACTCGCCGGGCTTGAAGGGATTCGGCACGCCCTTCTGTTCCGGCTTGGCGGGGACAATCTTCCGCTCGATCTTTACGAGGCCGGGAATTGCGAAGACGCCGGGGCCTTGAGGGCCAAGGGTCTTCTTGATCTCATCCGCCAAGGCATCGATTACCTTGGCAACGTCTTTCTTGTCCAGACCCGAGGACTCGGAGATGTTCTTCAAAACCTCGGTCTTACTGGGAGCTTTTGGGGTGGCTTTTGCCATTGGGAATTACCCTCCAAGAGTGTCTTGAGTGAAATAATCGGATGAATCGACCTTCTCCGTTTCTCGCATAGGTTTTACGGATGTTTCGCAAGAAATGCAACCCGTCTTCGCGAAAAAGGGCCAAATTGTCGCGGGAAAGCGGGATCCTGCCCTGCAACCGCCATGGTTTTGGCCTGCGCCCTGCAAGAACTAAATTCTGCAAAGCAGACAGGCCACGTTTTCATGGCCTGACGGCCCAACCCCCAACCACCATTCATTGTGGAAACGCGAGTCTTTCGGGACATTTGGCGGCCAAACCAAGTCTTATTACCGTTTTTCGACCGTTTTGTCCCCACGATAGTATAGCTTGATAAATCCAAAGGGCGTTGCTCGCACCAAGAAAACCGGCCAAAAACCACGGCTTTACACTCTTCAGAGGGAGGCAACTATGGACACCAGGGCGTGGCCAGTTTAGCCCATTCTTGGCCACTTTTGGCCACGTTTGACTACTTTTGACTACTTTTGGCCGCGTTTGTCCGCGTTTGTCCGCGTTTCGCTCGTTCTTGGCAAGCTAGGCAAGTTCATAATTCTCACTCCGCGATGGCCCAGGACGTTCAGTCAAGAAATTCCTTTTTTTCTACTCGGTCCCCAAATAGTATGGGATTGAGCGTGCGGACCGTGGGGAAACGAATTTTGGAACATGCAACTCTTTAGCCCTTTGAAGTTCTTGACCGCGGATGTCGCAGATGTCGCAGATAAGAAGATGTTTTTTTGCGATGGTTGGAAATCGTTCGCAATATCCGCGCTATCCGTGAAATCCGCGGTTTGCCTCAGTTGCCTTTCATTTTTCTGTCTCTGCCTGAACATTGCCTGTCACGTGTCCAGGCCGAGGCCTTGGCCGGGGCAGGTGACTTTTCCTGCCCCGGACCGCGCGACGCGGTTGACCGGCCGCGTCGCAGAAGCGAATTGCCAAAGAACTAATACCGTATCCAGGCGTTATTCGTTGTAACTATCCAAAGTTATTCCCTTCGCCGGACTATTGCCTGAAATAGTTCCCGCTGCTTCGCCTGGTCCGGCAAAATCGTCGCAAGTGCTTTCCCGTCATGCGTTTCAGCAGGGTGGAACTCTCTCGCGTGGTCCAGCACGGTGTGGTCCAAAATCGGGGTCTTCCCTTTCTCCCCGTCTCCCCTTCCCCCTTTCTCCCCCGCTCCTCCGCTTCTCCGCTCCATGCCCACGACGGGGGGCCTTGCCAACTTTGCCCAAAACAAAATCGTTATCGGTTTCTTGGCGGTTTTTTACCACGACTAGCATACAATACAACTGCCGTCGGAGTGATACCGGCGTTTCTCCTGTTTGAGAAAATGCGGAGAAAACATGGCTTCTAAGTCCTTGGGGTGGGACGCATATATCAGTCAGAACGGTGGCAAGAATTCGCATGCTATCAGATCCTTTGGGCAACGGCGGACGTGGCGATCATCCAATCCTATTCCTCATCCTTCATCGTCCCTCAATCTCTCATTCCTCCGCTTTCCGCCTTCATCCCTCCGCCTTCATCCTTCATCCTTCTTTCAACCGCCCTTACCGGCCGGCAGCCGTGTCGTGCGCACCTATAAGTACGTTTCAAACGCCAAAATGAACGGTTCGGCGCCCGCGATTCGGCCGCAACTCCAATCGCCGGCAGTACTTGCGACTTTTCAGCATGGACAGCTTTTAGGCCACTTTCCGCAGCATGTACAGCGATGTTGCGTGCGGCGCGGGCACCACGCTTGCGTGGTCGTCGCCGCTTTCTGCTTATGCCCCCTATCTTCTCTACATTTGGTGGCTGCCACCTTTCTTTTTTCCGAATCGCCGGCGGTACTTGCGACTTTTCAGCATGGACAGCTTTTCGGCCACTTTCTTCGGCATGGAAAGAACGGAAAGCCGTCGTCAATGGGCCAGCCAATTCTCCTGGGGGAGCCCGGGAACCGCTTGAAAATCCGTGTCCGTGGATAGCAGGATCAAGCTATAGCGCAAGGTAACAGCAGGGATTAAGGAATCAACGGCCTCCGATTGCCGGCCACGCCAACGCAGCGCCAATTGCAGGTCCGCAGCAGACTTGGCATCCCTTTCGTCGGGCACGTAGCAGGGCACGGCCGGCCTAAGCCGTTGCCACTCGCCCCGATTGAGCGCAGCGCGCGGCAGGATGCTGATGCCGAACAGCGTCTCCGTGAGGACGCGCACGGAGATCGCGAAGGTGTGGCCTTCGTCGAGTTCGCGGAGGATCTCTTCGCGCAACGGGTGTCCGAGCGTAACCAGCGGCGAAGCGTGATTTGTGTCCAAGAGGTAGTCGGCCATCAGAAACTATGCACGTCCCTCGGCGATATCATTCGCGCGGGTCGTCGCCCTGATCTGCGATACAACTACCGCCCACTCATGCTCCCAGACGCCAAGATTGAAGTCTGGAACGTGTGGCGCGTTCCTCAGTGCCGCAGCGAGGGAAGCAGTGGCCGCCAGAATGCTTTGCGGATTCGGCGAGGTGGCCCGTATCCTTGCCACGACCTCCTCCGGCGTGGACCCCGCTGGCCCCGCTCCCGCCGCGTCGGCCAGAATATCCAGGGCCACTTCTTCCACCGAGCGACGTTGCGACTCGGCCGCGCGCTGTAGTTGGGCTTGGACATCATCAGGCAGTGTGATCGTGATTGACATTTTACGGATCGTCTGTTTTCCGCCAGTATTGCTTGACAAAGACAATTCTATTCTACCACGCATCTCGCGAAAGGGGCGAGGGAATGGTGGAGAGGAAAATAAGCCAACGGTGGGGCATCGGGGGTCTTCACCACCGCCATGCCGCAGCAGCGGGGGCAGTCCTTGCAGGCGCTCCGCTTCAGGCTCGGCCGGATCCCCTGCCGCGTCATCTCGATCGGGCCGAAGGGGCTCGTGCGGAGGATCTTGGTCCGCGGCGCGGTCGCGGCGGACCGCGGCGCGCGAGGCCCGCTCCACGCCGCGACGGTGCCGCTCCTTGGGCAATTAATCATGTGCCCCCGGAATTCCTGGGGAAAATGTACACGCGGCCGTTGCCGCGGCCGGTGACATGATAGAAGGCGTCCGGAAAATCGAGGCGCGGTGGGCGAGGCATGTTACATTGCGCTCCGCCGAGAGCGCAATGCTCCACGCGGCGAGGCTGACGAGGCCCCGCCGCGTTTGCGCAACGCGCCTTCGCGAGGGCGCGTCGCAGGATCGAATTGCCAAAGAACTGTTCAAGCCTATCCGGACCTCGACGGTTTCGTGGTCCGGAAAAATATTCGTAAGTGCCTTTTCACGCAGCGCTTACATCGGGTGGACGTCCTCCGCGTGGTCCAGCACGGTGTGGTCCAAGATCGAGGTCATTTCACATGCCTCATCCCTCATCCCTCATCCGTCATCCCTCACCCTTCCTCCATCTCCAAGGGTAGCCGAATACACATCTCCAAGGCGTCCGGCCCGTCGTCGTGGTCGCCCAGCGGAAAATCCATGAGCTGATCGACCAGCAGCCGGCAGCCGGGCGAGTCGGCCTTGAACCGCAACTCGCGATTGAGCACGTACTGTCTCAGCCGGCGGATGCGGGCGAGCTTGCTGTAGCCCCGGCTCATCATCTTCCAAATCGACCACCGCAGGTCGTATTCCTCGCCGCACTGCCGCTCAAACTCGTGGACCAGCAATTCCTGGAACTGTTCGGCCTCGATGCCCACGAAATCAGGCTTTTTCTGCTCGCAGAACAACAGCGTCTTGCGGACGAGCTGGTCCAGCACGATGTGGTCCAAAATCGCGTCGACGTACAGCAGTTTGTCCTTGCCCACGCCCAGGAAGACGATCGCCGAGTAGTCGCCCTGCTTGTCGCACTTGCCCTTGCTGGCGTCGACGCAGACCACCCGCAGGTCGAATTCCCGCGGCCACTTCTCCGGCTGCACCCAGATCCACTCGCCAAAACACGACGCCGGCCATTCCGCCATCGAGGCCTCGCTGGGATTCTGCTGATAGAGCGCCGCGTAGGCCTTGGCGTCCTGCTGGCGGATGATCTCCAGGTCGGCGGCGGACTTGAACTGCGGCCAGAGCGGCTCGCCCGGGTGGCGGGTGTCGCGCGGGTCGCCGCGCTCCGCTTCACGAATGGCGGGCAGGCAGAGGATTTCCCACTGGTCGGCCGCGCGGTCGGCCATCTTCCGCAAGAGGCGGCCGGCGAGGTCGTCGCAATGCCAGCGCGTGTGCGTGAGCACGATCCAGGCCTGGGCCAAGAGGCGGCTGTAAAGGTCGTTGGCGTACCAGTCCCAGATCCGCTGCCGGATCTTCGCGCTATCGGCGTCCTGGCGCTTGCCGAAGGGGTCGTCGATGATTGCCCCGTCGGCCGCGTTGCCGGCGATGGACTTACTCACCCCCGCCGAGCGGAGGCCGCCGCGGTGGCCCTGGATTTCGAACAGGTTGAGCGTGCGGCGGGCCTCCACCCGGGACGCCGTGCGGACCCCGCGGTCGCTTAGCCGGCAATCGGGGAACAGGTTCCGGTAGGCGTTGTCGCATATTATCCGCTGCACGTCGCGGTTCATGCTGGTCGCCAGGTCGTTGGTGTGCGAGCTGCCGATCAGCCGCAGCTCCGGGTTCCGCCCCAGGACGAACGCCGGGAAGCGGCGGCTCACCAGCTCGCTCTTGCCGTGTTGCGGGGGGAGGAAGATCATCAGCCGCGGGCAAAGGCCCACCGCCACCCGGTCCAGCCTCTCCGCCAGCAACTGGTGGTGCCAGTTCACCCGGTAGTCCGGCTTGGTGTACTTCGTGAACTCTAGCAGTTTCGTCTGCGCCTGTTCTATCGGCGTCAAGAACCTCCGTAACATGGGCCTCAAGAGCTCGTAGCTCTTCCGCTGACATTTGAGCAAGATCATCTTCCGTCAATTCCTCCACTCGGATCGGACCGGCAACTTCTTCACCACTTTCCGCCTCGGCCGGCATTCCCATCTCCTTCAGCAACTTGGCGGTCGCATCCAGGGCGGCCTGGGCCCGGGTCAGCCAGGCGGGGTTGCCGGCCCGGGTCTTGGTGCGGACGGAGCGTTTCTTCTTCGAATCGTCGCCGGCGCAGTCGGTGACCGTGCGAATTTCCTCGTCGGCCTGCGAGCGGTCGAGGCCCTCCAGGGCCTTGCGGTAGATCGTGTCGTAGCGCTCGTTCAGTTTGTCGATCATTTCCATGGTCTCCTTTACGGATCGCGAGGCGCATTCCCGCCGCAGCGAATTCCGCCAGCGGAGGACGGTCGTCTTGGGTATGCCGACCTTTTCGGCGACCTCCCGGCTGGTATGGCCCTGCAGCGAGAGCCGGGCGATCTCCGGCAGGAAGGCTTCCTTCCGCTCGCGGGCCTGGGCCAAACGTGAATTGGGTTCTCTCATGATTGCGTGTTCTTCTCGGTAGTTACGGAATAATACGAATTAGCCGGCGATTTGCTATAGTCCAGCGCACTCGGTGACGGCCTCGACGGGGCGCCAGCAACGTCGCAAGGCGTTGCCTGCCACGACCTTAGAGCAATCCCGCGAAAAGAGCGGATTTCCAGCGATTTGATCGGCAAAAAGGCGCGAAAAGTCTCCCTCTGACGGCGGGTTTCGTGCGCACCGCGCGTCGTTTCAACTGCCGGCCGGAATCAGCAATGCCGCGGCCATTGCTAATTCCCCCGGCCGGGTACCCTCTGGCTGCGGTGGCACTTCGCGACGAATTTGCATCGCAAGAGAGTCGGCATTTGCTATCAGAGGGGAATTGGTGTATTTCCTTGCCTGCGGAGGAATGCCCCTCCTCCGCGCAAGCAGTTGCGAAATATAATGGCGGCGTGATTTGGAAACCACGCCCCTGTGCGTCACCGGTGGACGGAGACTATCAATGATCGAAGACGAACACCAACCGCATCTTGCCGCGCGGCGGCGTGCCGCGAATCGAGGGACGGAGACTACCAATGATCGAAGACGAACACCAACCCTACGACAAGAGCAGCAAGTGGCTGATCCAGCACTATGGGGACTCGATTCTGCGGCTGGCCGGGATTGAGAAGATTGCCGCCTGGCGGCCCGCACAGGCCGAAGTCGTGCAGCCGAGCCAAATGCCGGACGGGCTGCTGGAGGTCCGCCTGGAGGGCGAGGCCCACGACGACCTCTACCTGCTCGAAGTGGCGACCTATCCGGAGCACCGCGTTCAAGACCAGTTGACGCGCAACCTGATGCTGGTCTACCTGGACCGCGGCGAACTGCCGGAGGCGGTGACGTTGGTTCTGCGGCCCAAGGGCAAGTACCGCGTTCCCGCTAGCCGGAACCTGCGGAGCCACCACGGGCTGTCGTCGTGCCATATCAACTGGCGGGTAGTGGAGCTGTGGACTGTCCCGGCCAAGGAGCTTCTACAGGCCGGCGACATTGGTCTGGTCCCGTGGATCCCGCTGACTCACTTCGCCAATGCGCCGGAGAAGATGATCGAGCACTGCCGGGATCTGATCGACGAGGGGGCTCCGCCCGCCGAAAAGGCCAATCTGCTGGCCGTCACGCAGGTGCTTGCCTTTTTGCGGTATAATAGTCTAGAATTGTTGAAACTCTTGGGAGGTAGAGAAAGTCATGCTTGAAGTGCCCTTTCTGGACGAAATTCTCTTGGAGAAGTATGGAAACCTGCTGGCCGAGAAGACCCGCGAGGCGGTGCATCGAGATATTGCGGCATTCCTCGAAGCCCGGTTTGGCGACGTTCCGCGCAATCTGGTCGAAGCCATCGAGTCGATTGTCGACGAAAAACAACTTAAAGGCCTCGTGCGATCGGCCGGCACTTGCGCCGACCTGTCCGACTTCCGCCGCGCAATGACGCGGGGTTGACCGTAGGGACCAGGGTCGGGTGTGATCGCGCCGAGAATGGCTGGCAGGGAGGTCTGCGCAGTCCCCGGAATTAAGGTACGTGTCCCCCGAATTCGTGCAGATCGTGTGCTATGCCTACGATTTCCTGAACCGCTGGGTGGGCGAGACGGTAACGAACTACGATTCCAGCGGCAACGCCACGGTTGCTTTGCAGGAGGAATTCGCGTATGATGGAAATCAGATCGTGTTGTCGTTTGACGGCACGGGCTCTTTGACAAGTCGATATCTTTGGGGCCCGACGGTCGATCAGCTCCTGGCGCAGGACGTACCAGCGGCGGGGCAGACGACGCTTCAGGGCGGGTCGGCGACCGATTGGGCGTTGACCGACAATTTTGGCAGCGTCCGCGACTTGGCGACGTACGATCCCACGGCTGACGGCTGACGGCGGCGCAGGCGCGACGAGCGTTGTCCTGCATCGGGTGTACGATGCGTTCGGCAACGAGACCAGTCGGACTCCGGCCTTGAACGTCGCCGCGGTGGACTGCCTCTTCGGATACACCGGCCAGCCGTTCGACACCACCACGGACTTGCAGAATAACCTGAATCGGTGGTATGAGCCAAGCACGCACGTTTGGCTGAGCCAGGATCCTTTGGGCCTTGGCCCGGACGCGAACCCGTACCGATACTGCGGCAACGCGCCGACGGACGGGACGGACCCGAGTGGTGCGCAACTATTGAATATCGGCCCGCCGGCTTCCCTGAACAGCTTGGGGTTTGGAGTGATACCGGCCGGTGACCAGATCACCATGGCAGGCGGTCCAATAGATCCGTCCCAACGGGCGAGTCCGCTACAATTGCTGTACAAGATTACGGGCATGCGTATCGGAACGTGGGCGTTGCAGAAGGTTACGTCAAACGGCACACTAACCATTACCTATTGCAAGCCGGGAGAATTAGATGCCATCTTAGGACAAACAGTCCACCAACTCGACGTTAGCTACAACGAGTCTTTTTCCGAATCCTGGTGGCAAAGAGACTGGAAGCAGCTCAGTGGGCATCCGGATATTCATGCTTGGGGGCCTAGTGAAGCAGCAGCTTTCGCAATGAAGAACTACAATATCTCCTTTAACGACGAGGATGGCAAGTTGAAGCTTATGCGGGGGAAGACAGAGCTCGGCGAGGTCTGTTCATGGAAGGCCACGCTACATTCCGTCTTCACTCTTCAGAACGTCGTCTATCAAACAGCTCCTGTGCCGAAGTCCACCCTTGAGGGTGGCGCCAACACTCAGTCCTTGAGGAGCGATCACACGTTTTCAGTGGGAACATCGACCTTCTATTATTACAAGAACGACGTACCTTTCGGGTTCAAACGACTGCTTTATCCAACGTGCGCGCAAGAGGCGAACGTAAGTCTGAACAGCAGTCCACATATCGTTCGTGGTGAGGCGCTCGTCTGCACAGATGATTGGACAGCGAGCTGGCACTGTGGAGAAGCAAACTCAACCGTGGCGTACACAAGCACCGGTTATAAGCCGGTCGCCAATTGAGTATATCCGCTGCGTTCAGAACGATCGGAAACGAAAACGCATTACAAGAATTGATTCTGCTTTGACAAGGACGCCCCTGCGGATGTTTCCACTCCGTGGTCACAAGAACGATGATGGTCCGACTTCGAGGAGGCGTCCTTTTCAATATTCGCTTCGACATCTACTGATCCTGATGTTCTTGGTTTCGATTGCCGGCAGCTTCGCTGCGTGGCAGCGTGCCAAATTCAACCGCCAACAGCGGGCGGTAGAATCGGCAACGAAGATGGGCGCGTCGTTTGATATTGAGCCTCGCAAAGGAGGCTGGCTCTCGCTAATCGTACCGGAGAACGAGTATTACGACGCTAAAGCTATCTTAGTCTGGAAATGCGACAGGCCTGACGAGCTGCTCGACTGTATTTCGCAGATGCCTGAACTGCGCAGTTGGCCTGAATGCGCCCACGATCCAGGATAGACACATCGCAATGATAAGCGAGTTTCGCCAATTGGAATCGATATCGTTCGACGGCTCCGACGTATCCGACGATGGGCTGCAGAGCCTCGCTCGCATGGTCAACATTCGACAATTGTCTTTGTGCGATACGAAGGTCACGGACGAGGGTCTCCGGTACCTCGCCGGACTGACGAAGATGCGGCGTTTGGCGTTGTCGTCGACGAAGATCACGGATGTGGGGATTGGCAGTCTCACCAGCATGACGGAGCTTGAATCGCTCGATCTGGACGATACGGCGATTACCGACCGTTCCTTGCCGAATCTCGCCAAGTTTCCGCATCTCGCGGAACTAGACATGCATGGCACGTCAATCAGCGATGCGTCCGTACCAGTCTTGCTGGGTATGCGAAATCTGCGACGAGTAAGATTCCTGGGGACAAAGATTACTGACCAAGGGTATGATCTCCTGACGAAATCACGGCCCGAGTTTGAGCAATTTTGAACGGAAGATTGGGGGAAAGATTGAGGGTCAGGAAGATTGGGGAAGACTGGGGTCAGGCCGAGGGGCGAAGACTGCGATTCCAGGCGATTCCAGGGACACAGTATTTAATTATTACGACAGTTTCGGCAACTTGCAGGAGAGGCATGAAAAAGACATCACTGGTATTGACGCAGGAAAACAACGGTTCCTGACACTTTTTCCCGCCAAGATGATGCCGGGACGGGTAGCGTATGCCTTTTACACGGCAATCATGCCATGGGGATCGATGACGAACTTCTTCGCCGCGCCCTTGTCGAAGTCGCGGTAGCCCTTGGCGGCCTCGTCCAGCGAGATCGTCGTGACGTTGACTGCCTTGGCGATCTGGATCTTGTCGTGCAAGATGGCCATCATCAGGGCCCGGTTGTACTTCATCACGGGACACTGGCCGGTATGGAACGAATGGCTCTTCGCCCAACCCAGTCCGATGCGGATGCCGAGCATGCCGATCTTGGCGTTCGGGTCGACGGCGCCCGGATCGTCGGTCACGTACAGGCCCGGGATGCCCAGGGCCCCCCCGGCACGGGTAATCGACATGATCGAGTTGAGCACCGTGGCAGGCCGCTCGACCTTGGCGTCGTGACCGTGGCCATGGGCCTCGAAACCAACGCAATCGACCGCACAGTCTACCTCCGGCACGCCCAGGATCTGCTCGATTTGATCTGCCAGCGTAGCGTCTTTTTTCAGGTCGACCGTTTCGCATCCGAAACTCCGGGCCTGTTCGAGGCGATCGGGAATCATGTCGCCGACGATCACCACCGCTGCCCCCAGAAGGTGGCACGAGGCGGCGCTGGCCAGCCCGACCGGTCCGGCGCCGGCCACGTAAACCGTCGCGCCAGGGCCGACGCCGGCCGTGACCGCGCCGTGAAAGCCGGTGGGAAAAATGTCGGACAACAGCGTCAAGTCGCGGATCTTGGCCATCGCCTTGGCCCGGTCGGGGAACTTCAGCAGGTTGAAGTCGGCGTACGGGGCCATGACATATTCGGCCTGGCCGCCGACCCAGCCGCCCATATCGACGTAGCCGTAGGCGGCGCCCGGCCGCGACTTGTTCACATTCAGACAGATGCCGGTTCGGCCTTCCTTGCAGTTGCGGCACCGCCCGCAGGCGATGTTGAAGGGAACGGAGACCAGGTCTCCCTTCTTGATGTACAGCACGTCGCGGCCGGCTTCGATCACTTCGCCGGTGATTTCGTGTCCCAAGACCAGGCCCGCAGGGGCCGTCGTGCGGCCGCGGACCATGTGCTGATCGGAACCGCAAATGTTGGTCGAGACGATCTTCAACAGCACGCCGTGCTCGATGACCTTGCCGTTGGTCGGGTCTTCCAACTTAGGAAAATCGATCGACTGGACCTCAACTTCGCCGGGCTTGATGTAGACAACGCCACGATTGGACGCCATGATTAGACCTCGCTTGGTTCATTAGGTTAGAGTACCAGAAAGAGTTTCGACCGAGTCGGACGGGAAAGTGTATGGCGGCCCGGGAGGACAGTCTACCCCCCCGAATGCTGGGAGAAGTGTCTGCAATGCGTCGGAGTCACCCATAACGGAAGCCAGTGATTTTGGAGAGAGTCACCCCGGCCCCAGCGATGTCGCGCTGGTGGCAGAAGTCACCGATTCCAGCTTGCCGCGCGATCGAATTGTCAAGAAGAGAGTTTACGCCGCGGCCGGCATCGCCGTGTACTGGGTCGTCAACCTGGTCGATCGACAGATTGAAGTCTACACGGACTGCACCAATCCGCCGCCGGAGCCCGACTACGCCCGCTGCGGCGTGTACACCCTCGCGGACAACGTGCCGCTGGTCGTCGACGGCCGGACAGTCGCCGAGATTCCGGTGCGCGCGATTTTACCTGAGTGAACTTCCGCGGATTTGGATGACCACGCATTCTTCGCCGGCCCGATGGTGTGAAATACCCCATAGGGGTGGGTAAGCCTTGTAATTTTCGCAAATCTCGCTTAGGATATAGAGTCATGGAGTTTGCGCCCTTTAATGGAACTTTACTCGTCCGGCAACTATCCTAGGATGGATGCAGAGCGAGGCATGGCCTTTGGGCCTGGACGGGTGGTCTTCTCCTGGCAGTTACGGGGGAGCGTCCGGAAATTCACGGAACGGGAGACGGAAAATGGAGAAGAGGGGATCGGCGCTGCCGAAGATTTTGCTTGCTGTTGCCGCAATCTCGATCTCTGCCCTAGGGCCCGGACCCTCGCTGCTTCAGGCACAGCGCGTGCGACGGCAGGCAGTGCCGCCCGGCGGGGTGGCCGGCGAGAATGTGGATGAAGATGCCGGCCCTGGGAACTTTGCCGCTCCCAACCGCAACGTCTTGCAGGCCCTGAACCGGGCCGAGAAAGTGCTGAAAGAACATCGCTACGGCGAGGCCTTGGAGGGGCTCAGCCTGGTCCTTCGCAGCAATGAAGACTCCTTATATCCGCCCGACCGGAAGCTCCCCTTCTACAAGGGCTTGAAGGCCAAGGCCCAGCAACTCCTGGGACAAATGCCGCCCGAGGGCCGCGATCTCTATGAAGTCCGCAATGGCGCCGAGGCCCGGGATAGGCTCAATCGGGCGGTCGCCGCAGGCGATGCCGCAGGACTGTCGGCAATCTCCGCCCAGTTGTTTCATACTCAGGCGGGCTACGAGGCGACCTACTTGCTCGCCTTGTATCAGATGGATCACGGCGAGCCGCTGGCCGGAGCGTTGACCTTGAAGCGAATCCGCGAAGCCGGAGCGGCGGCCGAGACGTTCGAGCCGGGTCTGTCGCTCACGCAGGCCGCTTGTTATTACCAGGCCGGCATGCCCGGAGATTGCCAGCAAGTCTTGGTCGACTTGAAGCAGCGCTGGGGGAAACCGCGGCTGCAACTCGCGGACCGCGAGGCAGCCTGGTTCGAGCGGGATGGCGATGCGCCCGAGTGGCTGGCCAAATTGACCGGCTTGCAACATAACGCCGCAGCGACCGAAACCGACCGCTGGGCCATGTTTCGCGGCGATCCCTCGCGCAACGCATTGACCGTGGGCGGCGTGCCCTTGCTGACCTTCCGCTGGCAGGTTCCCGTAACCGACGATCCCACCCTGAAACCAGCCTTGCTGCAACTGGAAAACGAATATCGCGAGCGCGGAGTGGCCTTGTTCTCCGGACTCCACCCGCTGGCCATCGGTGACAAGATCCTCATGCGCACGGCGACGAACGTGCTGGCGGTCGACTTCCAAACGGGCAAGCGGATTTGGCAGACGGAAGAGAGACCGCCCGAAGAAGACGCCGCAAATATGCGCTCGAACCGCTTCAACGGCATGTGGATCGGCGGGCGGTTCGGTAACATGAGCCAGCCGGCCCAATACGGCCAGCGGATCTGGGACGACGCGGCCTACGGGACGCTAAGCAGCGATGGCAGCCGGGTCTTCGTCATCGAGGAACTGCCCCTGGGGGTCACCCCGCAGTACGGTGGGTTCATGATGGGGGGCGGTCGCAACGATCCGTCGACTCGAGGCGTTACCAACAAGCTGGCCGCCTATGACATCCATGGCGACGGCAACGCGAAATCCGGCGGCAAGCTGGTTTGGGAGTTGGGCGGGCAGGACGCGCTGCAGCCCAGCGACGCATTTTTCCTCGGCCCACCGCTGCCGCTCCGCGGCCAACTGTACGTGATGGCCGAGGTCAAGGAGGAGATCCGACTCTTGGCCCTGGACGCGGCTACCGGGAAAGAGCTGTGGAAGCAGCAGTTGGCGATGGTCGAATCGAACATCACGCAAGACCCGATTCGCCGCCTGGCCGGCGTTTCGCCGTCGTATAGCGATGGCGTGCTGATATGTCCCACCGGTTCCGGCTGCGTGGTGGCCGTCGATCTGGCAACCCATTCGCTCCGCTGGGGCTATATCTACAGCCACCCGGGCGAAACGGCCCAGACACGCCGCATGCGGGGATTTGGGTTCCCGGGCGGCTTCAATAATGGCAATGGTCCCAACATACCTCGCTGGCTCGACGGTACCGCTACGATCGTCAACGGCCGGGTGCTGATCACGCCGCCCGAAACCGATGCGCTGTATTGTCTGAACCTGGCCGACGGCACGCCCGCATGGGATCCCCAGCCGCGTGCCGAGCACGGCGAGCATGGTGAGCAATTCGAACACTTTTACATCGCCTGCGTGCACAAGGGCGTGGTAGTGCTGGTCGGCCGCAACTCGATCGACGCGATCAACCTGGACAACGGCAAGAAGGCCTGGGGGGGCCGCACCGTCAACCTGCCCTCCGGGGCCAGTGTTTGCGGTCACGGCTGTTATGCCGGCAACCAATACCTCGTGCCGCTCGGGGAACCCGGTACTCCGGGTCGTGGTGAGGTAGTTTCCGTCGATCTGGAGTCAGGCAAGGTCCTGGCGACTGTCAAGTCCCGCCCGGGCACCATGTCAGGCAGCGTGTACCCCTGGTCGAGGTCGGCGGTGCCGGGCAACCTCATCTGTTATCGCGGCCGGGTGATTTCGCAGGGGCTGGAGGGATTGGAACTCTATTACCAGGCCGATGCCGCTCGTGAGGAAGTGACGCGCCGCCTGGCCGCCAATCCCGACGACGTGGAAGGGCTCACGCTCCGCGGCGAAATGCTCCTGGACGCCGGCAAGTCGGCCGAGGCCGTTGCCGATTTCCGCCGGGCCTATAATCTGGACAAAAAATCGGAGTCGCACGGCCGCACCCGCGAATTGCTGCGTGATGCCTTGCTGGCCGGGCTGCAGGACGATTTTGTCGCGCATCGCTCGATGGCAGACGAAGTCGAGCCGCTCCTGGACGACGCGGGACAACGGGCGATCTATCTCCGCGCAATGGCGACCGGTTTTCATCGCACCGGCGACTGGCAACAGGCCATCGACTACTACCTGAAGCTCGTCAATTTGGAGGAGGCAAAGCCGGCCCTCGAAAAGGTTGACCGCTCGTATCTCGTGCGCCGCGACCGCTGGGTCCAGGCCCGGCTGGGCCTGCTGCGCAGCGAAGGAGGCGCCGCGGCCGCCGCCCAGATCGATCGCCTCTTGGGACCGCGCTTGGAAGAGGCCAAGCTGGACACCAGTTTCGACGGCCTGCACCGCTTCCTGGGCTTCTTCGGCAATCAACCCCAGGCGGCCGCCGCGCGGGCGGAATTGCTCAGTCGCCTGACGCAGGCGAAGCGGATCCTGGAGGCCGAGTTGCTCATGGCCACGACCGTCCCGGTGTCTACAGGGGATGTGGCCGCGGACCGCAAGGCCCAGGCCGGCCTGCTGGCCGACATGGCGTTGCTCAATTTTCGTGCCGATCGCGCGAGCGATGCGGCTGCCTGTTTCCGCCAGCTTCATGAAGAGTTTGGCGACGTGCCTTGCCACGAGGGCAAGACTTCCGACCAGTGGCTTGCCTCCTTTTCCGAGGGCGACGCGCACGGCCGGGAGGCCCTCCGCCAGGAGCTTGATCGAAAGGACCCTGCCTGGCCGGTCGGCGAGGTCGAGGCAAGCAAGCCCGGCGGCGGCCAGAACCCACTGATGAACGGTCCTCGTTCCGACATGCTCTTCGGCGGGCCCAGCGGGCCGTTCTTCACCGATTCCAGCGTAGGTTTCGAGGCCAACCGGCAGGAAGTCAGTCTTCGCGACGGCCTGGGACGTCCGCAGAAAAAGATTCAGTTGATCGCAAACGGCCGCGTGTTCGGCGTTTTTTTCAATCAATATTCCACCCTGGCCCGATGCTGTGGCCATTTGTTGCTGATGTCCGTGGGGACGAATATTTGTGCCCTGGACCCGTGGCGGGCCTCGGGCTCAGACCCCTCGGGAAAACAGGGCTCGCCCATCCTGTGGCGCCACGACCTCTCCGACACTGCGAACGAGAACGGCGGAAACATGATCGTCTTCAACAATGGCGGGAATCCGGACTTCCGTGCCAACCCGTTCGGTCCGGTCAATGCCCGTTATGTTTGTTACCAGCGGAAGCGGAGCATCGTGGCCGTCGATCCGGTGAGCGGCGATCAGTTGTGGGTGCGACAGGACATACCTTTTGGGAGCGATATTTTCGGCGACGAGCAGTATGTGTTCGTGCTCTCGCCGGGCAGCAACGAAGCATCGGTCTATCGGGCGATCGACGGCGAACTGCTGGGAACCCGCAAAGTGCCCCGGCCGAAGTCCGAAAACGCCGACGACCCGTTTTCGGGCGAGCGCGTGGCCAGTTCGGCCTTCACCAATGGGCGCTGTCCAACTCGGAAATTGATTTCTGGGGCCGATATATCCTCACCTGGTGCCGGCCGGCGAGGGCGTGCCCAGTACCCTGGGTGCGGGTTGCGGCCGCGTGCTGACGATGTTCGATCCCTGGCTGCAAAAGCCGGTCTGGCCCTCGCGCAAGTTTGCCGCGGGGGCCCGCGTCTCGGTGGTCGGCAGCGAGGCGGTGGGCGTGCTGGAGCCGGACGGGCATTTCGTCCTGCTGGCCCTGGCCGACGGCCGCACGATCGCCGATGTGCAACTGGAGGTCCGGCAGCACTTTCCCGCGACGGACCTCGTCGTCACGCGGATGGGCGACCAGTACATCGTCGTGGCCGACGACAACCGAGTGCTGGGCAACAACAATGACGGGATGCAACAGCCGCAGGGGATGTTCTGCTATCCCGTGCGGCGGTCCCGCCTCTATGCCTTGGACCTCAAGGGAAAACTTGCCTGGCCGGCCCCGGTGGACGTCGACCGCCAGCAGTTTCTCCTCAGCCAACCGGGGCGGTTGCCGGTGTTGTTCTTTGCCGCCTTTCATTTTGACAATCGTGGCGGACCCATGAATAACTTGCGGACTTCGCTGGTGGCGGTCGATCGCCGCAACGGCCGCATCGTGTACGACGAGGATTCCCGTGGCCCCATGCGCTGGTTGGGGGTCGACATCCATGGTGACCCGGAGCAGAAGACCGCGCGGATCACCACGAATAGCGAGACCGTCAGCCTGACCTTTACCGACAAGCCCATCAAGGCCACGGTGCGGCACAGCACGGGCGTGAAGAAGCCCCGCGGCAAGTTGGGCGAGGCCCTGCTGGATGCCGTGGAGGGCGCGGCGGGAGTGGAGAAATGAGGAGGAACGTTTTATGAGCATCGCGAATAGGATCGCTAGAGGTAGGGTGGGACAAGATCCGGGGCACCTGCGCAGCGGGTCGGCGATGCCGGCCCACCATCGTGTGGAAGATACTCGCTCATGGTGGGCCTGCGCTCGCTACGCAATCTGGTCCCACCCTACGCGATTGCTGCTTGCTTCGCTCTGATCGCGCTGGCACTGCCGGTCCGGGCATGGAGCGCGGAGAAAGTGATCGAGCGCGACCTCGACCGAACGATCTCGCGGGGTTTGGATTGGCTGGCCTCGCGGCAGTCGCGGCTGGGCCATTGGACCGCCCCCAACGGCATGTATCCCACCGCCATCACCGCGCTTTCCGCCACGGCCTTGCTAAGCGAGGGCTCGACGACCACGCAGGGCAAATACTCGGCCAATATCCAACGCGCCGTGAACTATCTTGTCAGCCGCTCCAACAAGAACGGCCTGATCGGCGCCCGCGACGACGACAAATACACCTACGGACATGGTTTTTCCATGCTCTTCCTTTCCCAGGTACTGGGGGAAGAGGAAGACTCCGACCGCCGCAAGGAACTGATCGAAGTCCTGACCAAGGCCGTCAAGTTCACCGGCCAGGCCCAGACGGCGGCCGGCGGCTGGGGCTACGTCAGCGCCAAGGACGGCAACGACTTTGACGAAGGCTCGACCACGATCACCCAGGTTCAGGGACTGCGCGGCTGCCGCAACGCCGGAATTCCCGTGCCCAAAGAGATCATCGACAAGGCCGTGAAGTATATCCGCAAGTGTACGGGCCCGGACGGCGGCGTGGCCTACAACTCCCACGGCGGAGGCGGCCGTCCCCCCATCACTGCCGCGGCCATCGCCTGCCTCTTCAACGCCGGCGAGTACGACGCCAAGGAAGGCGACAAGGAAAAGGTCGAAGCCGTTCGCAGAATGCTGAAGTATTGCGAGCAGAACCTGGGCTCTTCCGGCGGCGCCAATAATAACCTGAATTTCGGCCATTGGCATTACGCCAATTATTACTATTCCCAAGTGCTGTACCGCGAAGGCGGCGACAAATGGAAGGCCTATCGCAAGGACACCTATCCTCGCCTCGTCGCCGAAGCCAATGCCGACGGCTTTTGGGAACAGGGCTACCTGGGCGCGGCCTACACCACCGCCATGAACCTCACGATCCTGCAACTGGACCGCGGCACGCTGCCGATTTACCAAAGGTAATTGAAACATGAATTCCGAGATCAGTAGACGTAGGCCGGAACAAGCTTGCGCAGTTCCGGCAATCGATTGCGATAGCTACGACCCATGCCGGAACTGCGCAAGCTTGTTCCGGCCTACCCTGCTGCCGATTTACCAACGATAACGAAACGAAACATGACACAAGAGATCAGCCTTCAAGATTCCTCCGCGATCGAGAAACTCGATACCGCGCGCCGCAAGATCATGGACCAACTGGCCCAGGTCATCGTCGGGCAGACCGCGGTCGTCGAGGAACTGCTCATCTGCCTTTTCAGCCGCGGGCACTGCCTTTTGGAAGGCGTGCCGGGCCTGGCCAAGACGTTGATGATCAGCACCCTGAGCCGCACGCTCAACCTGAGTTTCAGCCGCATCCAGTTCACGCCCGACCTTACGCCGGCCGACATCACGGGGACCGACGTGATCGTCGAGAACCGCACGACCGGGAATCGCGAGTTCCGCTTCCTGGAGGGGCCGCTGTTCTCCAACGTCATCCTGGCCGACGAGGTCAACCGCACGCCGCCCAAGACGCAGGCCGCCTTGTTGGAAGCCATGCAGGAGCGGCAAGTGACGGTGGGCCGGGTGCGGCACGCGCTCAGCGATCCGTTCTTCATCCTGGCCACGCAGAACCCCATCGAGCAGGAAGGCACCTACCCGCTGCCGGAGGCCCAGCAGGACCGCTTCATGTTCAAGGTCTTCGTCCGCTATCCGAACTTCCTGGAGGAGTTCGAGGTGGCCCGGCGGACGACGACGACGATGTCCGACACGATCGAGGCCGTGCTCACGGCGCGGGAGATCCTCGACTTGCAGCGGACCGTCCGCGAGGTGCCCGTCTCCGACCACGTCATCCGCTATGCCCTGGCTCTGGTGCGGCAGACCCGCGTCCGCGAGGCGGGCGTGCCCGACTTCGTCGCCGACCAGGTGATCTGGGGGGCCGGGCCGCGGGCCGTGCAATACCTGATCCTGGGCTCGAAGGCCAGGGCCCTCCTGCAGGGCCGGACCCACGTGACCTGCGAAGACATTGAAACCCTGGCCAAACCAGTGCTCCGGCACCGCCTGGTGCTGAGCTTCACGGCGGAGAGCGAAGGCGTGACGACAGACCAGGTCATCGATCGCATCGTGGCCGTAACCCCCAAGCGAGAGGACGAGCTGACCCGCGATGCGCGATTCCAGAAGATTTTTGCATCCTGACGCGATCAAGCGGATTGCGCGATTGGAGATGCGTGCCCGGCACGTCGTCGAGGGTTTTCTCTCCGGCATGCATCGCAGTCCGTACTTCGGCCAGTCGATCGAGTTTCGCCAGCACCGCGAGTACACCTTCGGCGACGACCCCCGGCACATCGACTGGAAGCTGTGGGCCAAGCAGGACCGCTACTACGTCAAGCAGTTCGAGGAGGAGACCAACCTCCGCGCCACCTTGCTGGTCGACGTCTCCGGCAGCATGCGCTACGGTTGCGGGGCGATGAACAAATTCGAGTACGGCGCCACCGCGGCCTGCAGCCTGGCCTATCTGCTCTTGCGCCAGCAGGACTCCGTGGGCTGCGTTTCCTTCGACGAGAAAGTGCGGATGGTCGTGCCTTTGCGGGCCAAGCGGAACCACCTGGAATCGATCCTCCAGGCCCTGGAAGTCAGTACGCCAAGGGACAAGACCGACCTGTACCCGATCCTCCGCGAGGTGGCCGAGAGCTTTCCCCGGCGGGGAATGATGGTCCTCGTCTCCGACCTCTTTTCGCCGCGCGACGGTCTCTTCCGCGGGCTGAAGCTGCTCCGCGCGCGGGGGCACGACGTGATGGTTTTCCATTTGCTGGACGACGACGAATTGGACTTTCCCTTCACCGGGCCGACACGCTTCGAGGGGCTGGAAATTCCCGACATCGTGCGCTGCAACCCCCGCGCCCTGCGCGACGGCTACCTCCAGGCCATGCAGGCTTACTTGGAGGAAGTCAGCCGCGGCTGCACGCGGAACAATGTCGATTACACCCTCTTGCGGACCAGCCAGCCGCTGGATGCCGCACTTGCGGCGTTCTTGAGCAACCGCATGGGGATGCAACACAAGAATAGATCGTAGAAATGTTTCCTCTGGTTCATCCGTTTTATCCGTTTTTGTGGTTCCTCGCCGCTCCGCTGTTGATCCATCTGATCAACATGCTGCGCCACCAGCGCGTCGAGTGGGCGGCCATGGAATTCCTCCTCCTGAGCCAGAAGAAACACCGCACCTGGGTCATTCTCAAACAACTGCTCCTGCTCCTGTTGCGGATGGCGGCAATCGCCCTGGTGGTGTTGGCCCTGGCCCAGCCGCTCTTGCCCGACCGCTGGGGCAACTTTCTCGGCGCAGCCGACACATCATATCGTGATCCTGGACGACAGTTTCTCGATGTCCGAGAAGTTGGGTACCGAGACGGCCTTCGATCAGGCCAAAAGCGCGATCCAGAGGCTGGGTGAGTCGGCGGTCCGCTCCCGCGAGCCGCAAACATTTACGCTCCTGCGGCTGTCGCGCTGCGGCGGCCGCTATGGCGGAACCCGGCCCGATTTCCAGAAGGAACCGGTCGATGCCGACTTTGCCCAGCGCCTGGCCCAGGCCTTGAAACCGATCGAGGTCTCGCAGACTGCCGCCGAGCCGCTGCCGGCCTTCGACGCCGTCCAACGCGATTTGCTCGGTGAAAATGCGGGGGAACGGCGGATTGTCTATCTCTTTTCCGACTTCCGCACCCGCCAGTGGGACAAGCCCGACGACCTGAAACAACGACTCGCGCAACTCGACGAGAATCACGCCGAGATCCGCTTGATCGACTGCGTGCAAGAATCCGGCCATCCGAACCTGGCAATCGCGTCGCTGGAGCCGGAGGAAGACATTCGCGCCGCGGGCGTGCAGTGGCGGATGCGGGTCACCGTGCAGAACTACGGTCCGGCAGCAGTTCGCAACGTGCCCGTCTATTGGTCGGCCGACGGCAAACCGGGCGGAAGCGTTACCATCGCCGCCATTCCGCCGGGCCGCTTTGGGCAAAAAGCGTTCTACGTCAACTTCTCGGTCGCCGGTGAGCACTCGATCCAGGCCAACCTCAATGCCGACGCGGTGAATATCGATAACCAGCGCTATGCCGTCGTGGACCTGCCGGTCGCTACCCCCGTGCTGCTGGTCGATGGTCAGTCCACGGCGGGAAACGCGAAGCGAATTGCCGACGTGCTCACCGCCCGCAAGGGCATTCAGCCGGAAATCGTGCCGCCCGGCTACCTCTCCGCGCCGAAACGGCCGCTCAGCGAATTCGCCATGATCTGCGTGGCCAACTTCGGCAAGATCGGGCGCTTGGAGGTGGAGGCCTTGGAAAAATACGTCGCCGCCGGCGGGGGCGTGTTCTTTGCCACCGGACCCTTGACCCGCGGCGAGTATGTAACCCAGGATCTGTATCGCAACGGCAAGGGGTTGTTTCCCGTGCCCTTGGCCGGAGCGGAACGCCTGGTGGTAGATCCGCTGGACAACACTCCCGACGTGCAGTCCGAGGAGCACTACGTTTTCCGAAATATGGAGCATCGCGTCGAGAACCTGTCGAAGATCTTCGTGCAGCAATATTTTGCCGTGCCGGGCGATTGGGATGCCAAGCGCGACACGGCCGTGCAGGTGATCATGCGGCTCCGCAACCGTGCGCCGCTGCTGGTTGAAAAGGATTTCGGGGCACCCGGCACTCCTGGGGCACCCGGTAATCCGCGGGTACCTGGTAATCCGGGTGGCGGCCGCGTGCTGGCCTTCCTTTCCACCACCTCGACCAGCTCGAGCAAGTGGAACAATTGGCCCAGTGCGGAATCCGGTTCATTCGTGGCCTTTGTGCTCAATATGGTCCCGTATCTCTCGCATCGGTTCGGAGCCAGCAACGCCTTGCTGGTGGGCGAACCGAAGACTATTTCCTTCAGCACTCCACCGTTCGAGCCGGCGGTCCATTTTTCTGGTCCCGCGGGCGATGTCTCGGCGGCCACGATCGAGGCCACGGACGGGCACCATGCACCCATGGTCGGCAAGGACCAGCAAAGCGTGACCTACACCAAGACGGAGACGGCCGGTTTCTACAAGGCCCTGCTCACGCAGCCGTCGCACAAGACGGAAGTTCGCAATTTCGCCGTCAATGTCGATGCGGAGGAAGGTGATTTGCGGGCGCTTACCGGTCCCGACCTGGCCTCGCGGCTTGCGCCTTTGAAATACGAATTCGAGTACGCCGCAAACTACGATCGGAAGCTCGATGAAACCCAAGGGCGCAATCTGGGCGATTCGTTCCTGCTGCTGCTGGTGATCGTGCTCATCTTGGAGCAATGGTTCGCCTGGTCTTGCAGCTACCACGTTTCCTCGCGGATGACCAACCCGTGGAATTCGGGCGTGAAAGGGGGCGTGGCGTGATGATTCCCTCCGCATGGTGGCTGCTGGCGGATGCGCCGAGCAAGACGACATTCGAGTTGGGACGGATCCAGTCGAAATTCGAGTTGGGACGGATCCAGTCGAACTACGATTGGTGGATCTGTGGCGGCGTGCTGCTGGCGATCCTCGTTCCGCTCGTCTGGATTTACCGCCGGGATACGGGCGAATTGCCCTGGTATCTTCGCCTGGGTCTGCCGCTGCTGCGGACATTAGTGTTGATCGGCCTGCTGGTCGTGTATCTCCAGCCGCGATGGCGGAGCGAACGCGAGGAGCATCTCGACAGCCGCGTGCTGATGCTGGTCGATACCAGCCTGAGCATGGCCCGCCTCGACCCCGACGTGCCCGGCACACCCGCAAGCGGGTACCCGGCGGGCCAGACGCGATTGCAACAGGTGGCCTCCGCACTGGACGATACCGAGTTCCTCTCCCGCCTGCGGAAGAAGCACAAGGTCACGGTCGTGCCCTTCAACAGCGTCTTGGAAAAGGACCGCCGCGTGGTCTTGCCCATGGAGCGTAAAGCGGCCGATAGCGAAACGGGCGAGGGCGAAACGGGCGACAAGGAACCGTCCGACAGTTCTGCCGACCATGGGTACATGGTGCCCGCTAGCAAGCCGCCAGTGGCGCCGCCCGCTTGGCGCAAGCAACTCGTGCCTGGCGGCACCGATACCCGCCTTGGTGAAGCACTGGAGCAACTCTTGCGCGAGGAACGGAGCGCACCGGTTTCCGGAATCGTGCTGGTCAGCGATGGCGGCCTGAACTCCGGCGCATCGCCCGACACGGCCCTGGAACTCGCCCGCGAGTCGCACATTCCCATCTACACGGTCGGCGTCGGGTCGGAAAAGAAGCCGGTCGATGTCCGCGTGGCGGAATTCAGCGTTCCTTCCCGGGTCTTTCCCGGCGATCGCTACTCGGTGGAAGGTTCGATCCAGGGCTATGGCATGAAGGGGCAAGCGGTGCGCGTAGAACTCTTGGTCCGCGATGGCGCCGAGGCCAGGGACCCTGCCCGCCGCGGCAAGGGAACGCTCCTCGATTCTGCCGAGAAGATTCTTCTCAGCGACGGCGAGGCCGTGCCCGTCAAGTTCGAGCTGCCGCCTTCGGAAGTGGGGCACCGCGTGCTCTGCCTGCGCGTGAAGGCCCCACGACCCGCAAGCGGGTACCCCAGTTCCGACGCCTCCGACAAGTTCCTGGAAGGCGCGGTGGACGTCTCCGACCACCAGACGCACGTGCTCCTCCTGGCCGGCGGTCCGATGCGCGATTATCAGTATCTCCGCACGCTGTTGTTCCGCGATAAATCGGTGAAGGTCGATGTCCTCTTGCAGTCCGGCCAGAGCGGCATGTCGCAGGAGGCCACGAACATCCTCGGCGACTTCCCCGCCTCGCGGCAAGACATGGCCGACTACGATTGCCTCGTGGCCTTCGATCCCGATTGGAAAGCGCTGAATCCCGAGCAGGTCAAAACGCTCTTCGATTGGGTTGACCAGGACCATGGCGGCATGATCGTCGTGGCCGGGCCGGTCAACGCGGGCCGTGCCTCCGAGGGTTGGGTCCAAGACCCGGACATGGCCATGATTCGCAGGCTGTACCCGGTGGAATTCAATCAAGGCGTGGATACGCGGAGCAACGTGACGTACGGTTCGGAGGAACCCTGGCCGTTGGAGTTCACGCGCGAAGGGCTGCAAGCGGCCTATCTCTGGTTGGGCGACTCGGCCATCGCTTCGCAGGCGACGTGGTCGCAGTTCACTGGCGTTTACAGCTTTTGCCCCGTCCGCGACAAGAAGGCAGGCGCCACGGTGCTGGCCCGCTTCGGCGATTCGCGCATGGCCGAAGGGGGCGAGCAGCCGATCTACATGGCGGTGCACCGCTACAGTGCGTCGCCGGTCCTGTACCTGGGCAGTGCCGAGACCTGGCGGCTGCGACGGGTCGATCCGGCGTTGTTCGACCAGTTGTGGACCAAGTGCATCCGTTTCGTGGCCCAGGAGCACCTCCGCCGGCAGTCGTCCCGCGGTTCGTTATCGATCGATCGCGATCGCTACAACGTGGGCACCGCGGTGGAAGTACGGGCGCAATTGAAAAATTCCCGCTTGCAACCGCTGACTGCACCGAGCGTGACGCTTTACGTTACCCGCGATGGCATCGATCGGCAGGCGGTGCCGATGCCGGCCGATCCGAGCCGCGTGGGACGGTTCGTCGTCGAATTGCCCGTGTTGCGGCCGGGCGAGTACCGCTTGGAGGTGATCGTGCCGGAGTCGGCGGACGAGCGGGTACATCAGAGTTTTCGCGGCGTGGTGCCCCGGTTGGAAGAGGAGAATCCGCAACGCAACGTGGCCTTGCTGCGGGAAATAGCCGAGAAGTCGGGCGAGCCGCAGCGCAGGGGCGAATACTATGATGACCTGTCGGTGGCCTTCAGCAACACTGCCGCGCCCTCGCTGGTCGACCGGCTGAAGGATGTCAGCCGCACGGAGTCGATTCCGCTGGCCCCCAAGCCGGAAGAAGAGGAGAAATGGTTAAAATGGATGCTGGTGGCCCTGTGCTGCGTTTTGAGTCTGGAGTGGCTCGTCCGGCGTGTGGTGAAACTGGCCTGAGCAGTAGGGTGGGACAAGCTCGCGTAGCGAGCGCCGGCCCACCGTGATCGAAATAGATAAATGGTGGGCCGGCGCTCGCTACGCGATCTTGTCCCACCCTACAATTACTACAATATGACAACCCTAGAACACGAATCCCCGCCGCCTTTGCCTCTTGCTATTCGCCAGCAGCTTGACGCCCTGCGCGGAAGATTCGTCGCTACATCTGGCTGGAAGGTCTGGCGGCGATGGCCGTTTGGCTGGGTGCGGCCTTTTGGGGAAGCCTGGCGATCGACTGGATCTTCGAGCCGCCGCGGCCGGTGCGGTTGGCCGTGTTGGCTGCGGCCAGCGTGGGCCTGGCCGTGGTGCTCTTCCTGTTCATCCTTCGCCGGGCCTTCGTCCGCTTCAGCAACCGCAACATGGCCACGATCCTGGAGCGGCAATTCCCGCAGTTCAACGACAGCCTGCTGACGTCGGTGTCGTTGCTGGATCGTTCGCCACCCGGGAGTACCGGGTACCCGGGAGTACCGGCGGGCACCCGGCAACCGGAAGATGCAGTGTTTTCGCCGGGTGCCGGGTCGCCGCCGAGCGGCTTCAATCCGCAGATGCTCGCTCGTACCAGCGATCTGGCTAGGCAGCGCACGGTCAACCTGCCGCTTTCGCGAGTGTTCAATCCTATGCCGGTGGTGCGGAAGGTCGTCATCGCGGGAGGACTGGCCTCGACGATCGGTCTGTTGGCGGTAATGGCCCCTGCGGTGCTTAGCCTCTGGGCCGAGCGGAATCTCCTTCTGGCCAACGCGCGGTGGCCGCGCAAGATCCGCCTGGAGGCGGTGGGCTTTACCGACGATGGCCGCCACCTCGTGGCCAAGGTGGCCGAGGGTGCGAATTTCGATCTCCGCGTGCGGGCCTTTCGCGGGGATACCGAAATACCCGTCATTCCGGAAAAGGTCGAAGTCCGCTACCGCACTGACAGCGGTCGCGACCGCAAGACCATGAAAAACATCGGCCGGCCGGTAACTTCCGCCGTCGACCATGGGTACATGGTGCCCGACATGGTGTCCGAAGTGCTTCAGGAATACAGCTACCCGTTTACGGGAGTGCTCTCCTCGCTGCACCTCGACATTGCCGGCGGCGACGCCCGTCTTGACGACCTGGAGTTGAAGGTCGTTCCCAATCCCATCCTGAGCCTGAAGCTGGTATGTGAATATCCTTCCTACATGGAGCGCGGTCCGTTGACGATCGATTCGGTCAGTGGAGCGGTTCCGGTTCGCGTGCCGATCGGCTCGCGCGTAACGATCCACGGTACTGCCACCAAGGCACTGGAGGCGGCGTGGATCGACTGTCCCGCGTCGGAGCAGAGCGCGGCTTGGCATCAGCAGTTTCTCGGGGGCGAATTGGGCACCGAACGGAAGGAGTTCACCTACACATTCGAACCGTTTCCCGCCCCCACGGCCAAGCAGGCCAATTCCGCTGTAAGGATCGGCCTCAGTGCCGATCCGATGACAACGGAACGCCACGGAGAGCGTTCCCTACAGGATCCGGCCGTAAAGTCGCCGCACGAGGTTACGCTCCAGTTCACCCTCCGCGATACCGACGGTTTCAAAGCCCGCGACCCAATTTTCTTGACCTTGGTGCCCGTGCCCGACGAACCCCCGGAGGTCAAACTCCGCCTGGTCGGCACGCGGGAGCCGGTCGTCACGCCCAAGGGACGGCTACCGGTGACCGGGACGATCACCGATGACCACGGCCTGGGCAGGGCTTGGTGGGCCTACATCGTCGAGGAGCGAACCCTACCGGCCCGTAACCTGCCGGAGGCAAGAGCGGCGAAGAAGCCATCCGAAGACCCTTCGCCCAAGTCAGCGGCCCCCCCCAAAGCGCCATTGCAGCGATCGGGCGAAGTGCCATTGGCCGACTTGCCTAAACATTTGGCAGAGTATGTCGTGAAAGAAGCAGATGTGAAGGCATCCGCGTTAAGCCTGACCACGGGCCAACATTTGACTCTGGCAGTGCGGGCAGCCGACCTTTGCACGTTCGGCAATGGTCCCAACATCGGCAGCGGCGAGTCATGGCAGTTGGACGTTGTCTCGGAAGATGAACTGGTGACGAGGCTGGAGGCCCGCGAATTGCTGATAAAACAGCGGTTCGAGGCGATCGTTGACGAAATGACGGAGACGCGGAACCTGTTGTTGAAAATGGACTTTACTCCCCCCGCTAAGGTGGGAGCTGTGGTCCCCAAGGCCAAGTCGGCGGGTGCCGAGCCGGGCGAGCGTCCCGAGGAAACGCCCAAATTTTCCGCCGACGAACTCAGCAAACGCCGTTTGGAACGGACCTTGCAAGCGTTGCAGAATTGTCGGAAAAACGCCATGGAAACGGCGGATGTAGCTGCCGCCGTCGAGGAAATCCGTTTACAATTGGATAATAACCAGGCGAATAACGAGACGCGAAAAAAGCGAATTGAAATTCAGGTGTTGCAACCGCTGCACGACATCGTCGACCGCATGTTCCCCATTCTGGAACAGCGTTCTGGTGGCCCTGCAGGCGGTTGTCGACGATCTCTCGGCCGGGCCGGAGCGTCGCGATGCCGCACAAAAGCAGGCCGACCTGATCCTCGCGAAGATGCACGACGTACTAGATAGTATGATCAAGGTCGAAGACTTCAACATCAATGTCGTGCAGCGGCTGAAGAAGATCATCAAAGCGCAGAGAGAACTGACGCAACGCACGGAAAAGACCGAACAAGAGAGCCTTGGCGATAAGGAATGACCGGTAGGGTGGGCTTTAGCCCGCCCGTGAGTTACAAGGGCGGGCTAAAGCCCACCCTACATGCCTTGGTGATAAGGAGTGATCCCCATGAGGAAACGATGTCAATGGCTGTTGGCGGCGTGGATCGTATTGACCGCGGGCACCATGTACCCATGGTCGTGGTCGGCAGCCCACGCAGCCGGGACGAAGGATCCGCAGGCAGACGCGGGCAAGGTTACACCGCCGGTCGCCGCAGTGGTGTCTGCCCCGGAGAATCTTTCCGCCAGCCAACAACAGTTGGCTGCCGAATTCAAAGACCTCCAGGGCATCCTCATGAGGATGAGGGACCAGGTTCGTCAGACCGATCCGAATCGGGCTACGCTGATCGAAAAGGCGATCAACGAAAGCGGCAAGCGGCATGTCGAAGCTGATTTCCAGGATATCGTCGACCTGCTTCGTAGCGAGAAGTTCGGTGATGCGGCTCGCAAACAGGGCAAGGTCAATGACGATCTCGACGCCATTCTCAAGTTATTGCTCAGCGAAGACCGCTCCCAGGGGATCCAAGACGAAAAGGCCCTCATCCGCAAGTACCTCAAACTCCTCGACGGCATCATCCGCGAGCAGAAAGACGTCAAGGGCCGAACCGCCGGCGGCGACGATCCCAAGTCGCTTTCCGGCGAACAGGGCGGGCTGGCCCAGCGGACGGGCAATTTATCGAAGGACATCCACGAAGACCAGGAAAAGGCCCGCAGCAAGGACGACGAGAAGGGCAATTCGAAGAGCGACGGCAAAAACGACGGCAAAGGCGGTGAGAAGGGCGATAGCAAGGCCGGCGAAAAGGGCGGCGCCAAAGCTGGAGAGAAGAGCGACAACAAGGCCAAGCCTGGTGAAGGCAAGGGCAAGCCCGGTGACGGTAAGAGCAAGCCGGGTGACAGCAAGAGCAAGTCCGGCGATGGCAAAAACAAGCCCGGCGAAGGTGAAAGCGGGAAGTCGCAAGGCAAAGGCGAGCCGAGCGATGGCCAGGGCAAGGGGAAGGGAAAGAAGGGGAAGGGTCAAGGTCAGGGACAAGGCCAAGGTCAAGGAGAGAGCGAGGATCAAGACGATTCGCCCCAGCAGGCCCAGGATCCCAACAATCCGCCGCAGGAGCAGAACCCCGTCCGCAAGCGCCTGGAAGCGGCCAAAGACCACATGGAAGAGGCCAAGAAGCGGCTGGAGAAGGCCAAGAAGGAGGGGGCCGTGGAAGAGCAGGAGAAGGCCCTTCGCGAACTCGACACCGCCAAGGCCGAACTGGAGGAAATCCTGCGCCAACTTCGCGAAGAAGAAATGAAGCGGCTCTTGGCCATGCTCGAGGCCCGTTTCCTGAAAGTCTTGCAAATCCAACGCGAAATCTATTCCGGCACCGTCCGCCTGGATAAGATTCCCGTAGTGGAACGTTCGCATGCCTACGAGATCGATACGGGCCGCTTGAGCAATCGCGAGGCGGAAATTGTGCAGGAAGTGGAAAAGGCCCTCTCGCTGCTCCGCCAGGAAGGCAGTTCCGTGGCCATGCCCGAGGCCGTCGAGCAGGTCCGCGACGACATGCAGCAACTGGTCCATCGGCTGGCGGAAGGCAAGACCGAGGTGCTTACGCAAAACATCGAGAGCGACGTGATTAAAGAGTTGGAGGAAATCATCGAAGCCTTGAAGAAGGCGCAAAAAGACGCGGAGAACAAGAAGAAGCCGCCGGGACCGTCGCCCAACAGCCAGCCGCAGGATCCGCCCTTGATCGACCAGCTTGCCGAACTGAAGATGATCCGCGCCCTGCAAATGCGGGTGAACCGCCGCACCGAGCGTTATTCGAAGCTCATCGACGGCGAGCAGGCCAACAAGGGAGACGTGCAGGAGGCCTTGCGGCATCTGAGCGAGCAGGAGGCCCGCGTTCAAAAGGTTACCCGGGAATTGGAACTGGGAAAGAATCAATAAAAGGAATTGCAAATTTCAAAATGAAAATTGCAAATTGGAGATTGGAGATTCGACATTGCCTGCGGAAGGCGACTCGTATCTGAAGCTTGGAAGGAGAAAGGTATGCGCCATCTTGTAAGTAATCGATCGAGCACGATTTCTGCCGGCAATTTGCAATTTGCAATTGTTGTTTTCGGCCTGTTTTGCGCCTCCGCCCAGGCCGCCCCGGCTGCTTCGTCGCTGCCGCCGGCCGATCCGGTGATCCGCAAGGCGCCGACCTGGCGTCCGCCGCAGGTTTCGGACGTCAAGGCCCAGGTTGTTGCCTGGCTGCAAAAAAACGCCGCCGACCCGGGCCTGCGCAGCAAGGCCTTGGCCGTCGTCAGCGGCATCGGCGATCAGGCCGGCGGCTCCGAATTGCTCGACCGCCTGGCCGAGACCTTCGCCCTGGTCGATCCCAAGGTGGTGCAGCTTGTGGAAATCTGTTCGCACCCGCGCAGCAGCTTGATCCTGCCGAGCTTCGCCTTCTTGACCGATTCCAAGACGCCGCCGCTGGTAGCTGCCAACATGCGGCTATACTACGGCCGCTGGCTCGTCCAGGGGCAGTGGTTCGAAGAGGCCTTGGAACAACTCGGCGGCCTGAAGACGGCCGAAGTCGTGGCCCCCGCCGAACTGCTTTTCTACCAGGGCGTGACCTACCATCGCATGCTCAACAAGGTCGAAGGGCTCAAGGTCATCAACCAGTTGCTCGACGGCGCCGAGGCCAGCCCGCGACGCTACGTCGCCGTGGCCTACCTGATGCAGGCCGATCTCAACTCCTTGGAAGAGGAAACGCTCGATCACATCGCACGGCGGATGGAAGACGTGCAGCGGCGGCTCGACCTGGGCCGGGCCGGACCCAAGGTTCGCAAGGTCGAAGATGGAGTGGTCGAGTCGCTCGACAAGATGATCAAGAAGATGGAAGAAGAGCAGAACAAGCAGAACCAGAGCCAGTCCAATTCGTTGCAGTCCAGCAGTCCCGCCAAAGACAGTGTGCCCAACGCCGGCAAGGCCCCGGGCGACGTCGCCAAGCGAGACATCGGCCACAAGAGCGGCTGGGGCGACATGCCGCCGCGGGAGCGTGAAGAAGCCTTGCAGCACATGGGCCGCGATTTCCCTCCGCACTATCGCGACGCCATCGAAGAATATTTCCGCAAACTGGCTACCGAAGACAACAGCGGTGACGATGATAAATAAACCAAGGTTTCGAGGTCAACGATGCACGCAATCCTGCCATTGATGCTCCTTTCGGCCCTTGCTGACCATGGGTACATGGTGCCCACGCCGCAGTTCGACGCCCAGCTTCTAGATGGCTCTCGGGTCTCCGGCAGCCTGGTCCGTTGGGATGCCGCGCAATTGGTCGTCGAGAACGCGAAAGGCAGTACCACCCTGGACGCGGGCAAGTTGGCTTCGGTAACGCCGCAAAGCGTGCCGGCAAATTCCACGGTGAAGCCGGCCGTGTGGGTCGACCTGATCGATGGTTCGCAACTGGCGGCCACGGAATACACCGCAGAGAAAGGCCGGGCCAAGATCACCTTCTCGGCCACCGAAATTTTGGAAATCCCGACCGCCCAGATCGACGCCGTCCGCTTTCAGCCGGCCTCCGAGGCAACGGCCTTGGAGTGGTCGCGGATCCGCGGCAGGAAGGTGCGCAGCGACGTGCTGGTGACCGGCAGTTCCATCGCAATTGACCATCACGAGGGCGCCCTCGAAGACGTTACCGACACGAAGGCCCGCTTTACTCTCAGCGGCCAGGTCCAGGCATTGGGAGTCAAGCGCTCGAAGATCTTCGGCTTAATCTATTTTCACGCCACGGCGGCTTCCGCGCCGGAATGCGTCTATTCGATCGTCGACTCGGCCGGTTCGCGCTGGGCGGCTGCCTCCTTGAATCTCAGCGAAGGCAAGATCGAGTTCACCGTGCTCGGCGGCCGCACGGTCCGGCGTGGGCTCGACCAGATCACCAAGATCGATCTTTCCTGCGGCAAGATCGTCTACCTGAGCGTTCTGAAACCCGACTCCGAAACCTTCACGCCCTATCCCTTCACCCTCACCGGAAAAGAACTCGCCAGCCGCCTGGAGTTCTCGCGGGTCCGCCGCGACCAGAATCTCGAATCGAAGTCGCTGAGCATCCACGGTCAGATTTACCGCAAGGGATTGGCCCTTCGCAGCCGCAGCGAGCTGGCCTGGACCTTGCCGGGCAAGTTCAGCCGCCTGGAGGCGATGGCCGGGATCGACGACTATGTTCCTCGCCCCTTGGGCAATGTCCGCTTGCAGATCCTCGGCGATGGCAAGTCCCTGTTGGACGCGAACGTTACCGGCAGCGACAAGGATGCCAAGCCGATCAGCCTCGATGTTTCCGGGGTGCGGCGGCTGGTGCTGATCGTGGAATCGCAGGGCAATTTCGGCACGGGCGACCATCTCGACCTGGGAAACCTGAGGTTGATCAAATGAAAATTCATGGAGTCAACAAAGTAGCAGGCACCGGGCACCATGTACTCATGGTCGGTGTGCCGTCCGTCCTGCGGCCCCGACCGCAGGTTTTTCAGCAATCGAGAGGCTTCTGGCGGACGGCACACGGAGTGTGCCTGCTACTTTTCTTGTCCCACGCCGGCAGTGCCGCGCAGCCGCCCGCCGAAGTCTTGGCGGCCGAGTCGCAGCGAATCGCCGTCATGGCCAAGGCCAGCAGCAGCGTACTGGCGATCTTTGATGCGGCGGGACAGGGAGGCGGTTCCGGCGTGGTCATTTCCGCCGACGGCTACGCCTTGACCAACTTCCACGTCGCCCGCCCCTGCGGCAATGCCATGAAGTGCGGCATGTCCGACGGCCGGGTCTACGACGCCGTTATCGTCGGGCTCGATCCGACCGGCGACGTGGCCATGATCAAGCTGCTGGGCCGCGACGACTTTCCCCATGCCGAACTCGGCGACAGCGACCGCCTGCGGACCGGCGACTGGGTCTTCGCCATGGGCAACCCGTTCCTCTTGGCTACCGACTTCCAGCCCACGGTCACCAGCGGCATCATCTCCGGCGTCCATCGCTATCAGTTCCCTGATGGCACGCTCCTGGAGTATGCCGACTGCCTGCAGACCGACGCCTCGATCAATCCGGGCAACTCCGGCGGTCCGTTGTTCAACGGCCAGGCGCAGGTCGTGGGCATCAACGGCCGCTGCTCGTTCGACAAGCGGGGCCGCGTGAGCGTCGACGTGGGCTATGCCGTTTCCATCAACCAGATCAAGAACTTCCTCGGCGTCTTGCACAGCGGGCGGATCGTCGATCATGCCACGCTGGGCGCCCGCGTGACGGCCGACGACCAGGGACGCGTGTTGGTCGCCGACATCCTGGAATCGTCCGACGCCTACCGCCGCGGAGTGCGGATCGACGACGAAATCATCAACTTCGCCGGCCGGCCGATCACCACGCCCAACGGCTTCAAGAACGCCTTGGGCATCTTCCCCAAGGGTTGGCGCGTGCCGCTGACCTATCGCCGCGACAACCAGACCTACCCGATCTACGTCCGCCTCACCGGCGTGCATGGCCGCGAGCAACTGATCGAAAAGACCCTCGGCCGGCCCGCACAGCCGATGCCCCTTCCCAAGCCGGGCCGGGCACCCGGTACCCCGGGTCGGGGCCGCAAAGGCCAGCCCCAGCCCAAGCCGTTGCAAGTTCCAAAAATCGAAGCGCAGAAGGCGCCCATGCCGGAAGTCGTGAAAAAGGTCTTCGAAGAGAAGCATGGATTCGCCAATTTTTTCTTCAATAAGCAGGAGCAAGACCGCGTGTTCAAGCTCTGGAAGCCGCCCGGCGATGCCAAGGGCGGGGCACCCGGCGGGGCACCCAGTACCCTGGGTCGGGGTCGCGGCGTCTGGACCTTCGTGGGCAGGCTGCAAAGCGGCAAGGAAATTCGCTTCCGCGTGGCCGACAACGAAGTCCAGCTCAAGGCCCCGGCGGGCGATTCCAAGTGGACGCTGGGCCCCAAGTTCGCCGAGGCATTCCAGCCCGGAAGCAACAACGGGCTGCTGCCGGCGATGTTCCTCTACCGGCTGATGGCGTTGGACGGCCGCAAAGGCTTCAGTAACGAGGCGTATTACTTGGGCACGCTGCCGTTGCCGCCGCAGGAGGGATTGTTCGACGTGGTGGTTGCCCCCTATCGCGGCGTGGAAAGCTGGTTCTATTTCGACCCGCGCGGCCGACTGGCCGCCATGGAAATCCATGTCGACGAGCATGCCGACCCCTGGGAAGTCCACTTCGCGCAGTATCACGACGTCGACGATCACGATCTGCCGGGCCACATCGCGGTCTACGGCAACGGCAGCGTGTTCGAATTCGACTGCGATCAATTCCGTTTTACCGACGAGGCGGGCAAGTAAGAAGATGAATCGATTGCAATGTGCCAATAGACGTAGTGTAGGACAAGCTCGCGGGCAGTATGCCGTAGATGGGAGAGTCGCGTTTGTCGGTGCCCGCTCGCTTGTCCCACCCTACGTTTGGTCCGCCGCGTTGCTGGCGATCGCCGTGTTGCTTGGTTCAAATACCGCTACCGCAACCGATACCGGCCTGGCGCGCATGATCGATCAGACCCAGACCAAGATGGTAAAGATCTATGGCGCCGGCGGATTCCGCGGCATGGAGGGCTATCAGAGCGGATTCCTGATCTCGGCCGAGGGACACGTCCTCACCGCCTTGAGCTACGTGTTGGACACCGATCGCATCACCGTCACCCTGAACGACGGCCGCCGCTATGACGCCAAGCTCCTGGGCGGCGATCCGCGGTTGGAAGTCGCCGTGCTGAAGATCGAAGCGACGAACTTGCCTCATTTCGACCTCGCCAAGGCCGTGCCGCTGACCGCCGGCACGCGGATCCTGGCGTTGAGCAATCTCTTCAACGTGGCCATGGGCGACGAGCCTGCCAGCGTGCAAAGCGGCACGGTCTCGGTGCTCACCCGTTTGGAAGGCCGCCGCGGCGTTTTCGAGACCCCCTATCACGGCCCGATCTACGTGCTCGACGTGGCCACCAATAATCCCGGCGCCTCGGGCGGCGCCTTGGTGACCTTTCGCGGCGAGTTGGCCGGCCTGTTGGGCAAGGAGCTCCGCAATTCACTCAACAATACCTGGTTGAGCTATGCCGTGCCGATCGATCAGCTTCGCCAATCCGTCGACGAGATCAAGGCCGGGAAGTTCATCTCGTTGAAGGACTTGCCGCCCGAGAAGAAGCCCGCCCATCCCATGGATCCCGTGCTGTTGGGCATCATGCTCGTGCCCGACGTCCTGGAACGGACGCCCGCCTACGTCGACCAGGTTCGCCCCGGCACGGCTGCCGCCCGGGCCGGCCTGGTGCCCGACGACTTGGTCTTGCTGGTCGGCAATCGTCTCACGCAATCGTGCAAGGCCTTGCGGAAAGAGATGGAGATGATCGATCGGGCCGACGCTGTGAAGATCACGATCCTTCGCGGACAGGATTTGGTCGAGGTGACGTTGCAGGCCGGGCCGGATGATAAGTGATGAAGGATGAAGGATGAGGGATGAGGGATAAGGGATGAGGGATGAGGGATGAATGTCGTTTAACCCGGACGCGACACCTGCGCAGCGGGTTGCGGCGACGGTGAATCGACAAATGACGAAGAGGGAAACCACGAAATACGCAAAATATACGAAAAGGGGAAGAAGGGAAGGAACACTAATTTCGTCTGTATCGTGGTTCTGGAATGCGGGCTCTTATACCGGAGAAAAGAACGTCAGTATTTCTAGACGGACGGATAGCATGTCGGAGGTAATATAATGGAAGAGAATTATCGACGAAAAACATTTTGGGAGTTCGTAGCGCCGAAGGTTGCTGCTTGGGTGGTGGTGCCGACAGGATTATTGGCGGGGGCAATGATCGGCCTTATGTCGGATTTCGGCGTGACGAACACGCTGAGGAACATAAAACTCAACCCGGAAGTGTTCACCGCGCAGTATGCATGGGTGCTCGTTGTTGGTGGGTGGGCAGCGATTGCGGCTTTACTCGCAGCGGCGGTGGTGTGCGGCGCTGGCACTGATCCGAGTACGAGGGTGATGGGTGATCAGAGGGTCAGGTGACAGAGTGGTCGGGAGTCTTCGTTGTAGGCCGGAGATACTAGTCTTGGAATGCAAACTATGAAGATGAACGGATTGAGATTTGAGCTTGCGTGGTGGCGGGTCCTCGGAGACCGTCCTGTGATCGGCTTTCCCACGATACTTCTTCTCCTTCCCCTGCTCGTCTTCGGTCATTCAGCCTCGGCGGAAGACCTCAATACGCTGGAGCAAAAGGCGCTGATCGATGCCGTCGATCGCGTCGCCCCGTCGGTGGTCCGCATCGAAACGATCGGCGGGCTGGAACGGGTCGATCGGGTGCTCTTCGGCGCGGGACCGACCACGGGACTGGTCGTCGATTCCAGCGGGTATATCGTTTCCAGCGCGTTCAACTTCGTCAACCGGCCGGCCTCGATCCTCGTGCGGTTGCCCGATGGCACGCGCAAACCCGCCAAGTTGATCGCCCGGGACCACAACTGCCAACTCGTGCTCCTGAAGATCGAGCCCGACCATCCGCTGCCGGTGCCGGAGGCAGCCCCGCAGTCGGAAATGCGCGTCGGGCAGTGGTGCGTGGCCGTGGGTCGGACGTTCGAAGAATCGCGTCCCAACATGGCTGTGGGCATCCTCAGCGCCGTGGGCCGCGTGTGGGGCAAGGCCCTGCAGACCGACGCCCCGGTCTCGCCCAACAACTACGGCGGTCCGCTGGTCGATATCCGCGGCCGCGTGATGGGCCTGCTCGTGCCGCTGTCGCCGCAGTCGGCCGAGGAAATCGCCGGCGTCGAATGGTACGATTCGGGCATCGGTTTCGCCGTGCCCTTGGAGGCGATCCAGAAGATCCTCCCCAAGCTCCGCAAGGGCCAGGACCTGTACACGGGCGTAGCCGGCGTCTTCATGCAATCGAAGAATCTGTACACGGGCGATACTGTGATCGCCTCCTGCCGGCCGAACTCGCCCGCCGCCAAGGCCCAGTTCAAGGGCGGCGACCGCATCGTCGAGATCGGCGGCCGCAAGATTGCCCGCGCGGCCGAGGTCAAGCAGGAAATCAGCCGTCACTATGCCGGCGACAAGCTGCACTTCGTCGTTATGCGGGGCGACAAACGCATCGAGGCCGACCTGGAACTGACCTCCAAGCTCGAACCGTTCCAGCACGGCTTTCTCGGCATTCTTCCGCTCCGCGACGGCGGCGAGGCGGGCGTCACCGTGCGTTACGTCTATCCCGGCAGCCCGGCGGCCGAGGCCAAGATCGAATCGGGCGACGTGATTGTCTCCGCGGCCGGCGATGCGGTGGTCGATCCGGGCGAACTGCGGGGCGCCCTTTCCGGTTTTGAGCCCGGCATGAACTTGGACCTGGAGGTCCGTCATAAGGACCACACGCGGAAGGTGAGTCTCAAAATGGCCGAGTTGCCCAGCGACCTGCCGCCACAGACGCTGCCGCCTGCGCGATCCAAGTCCGAGTCCGGCCAGGGACAGAAGCACAAGGTCGGGCGGATCGCGCTCAGCGTGCCCGAATTCAAGAACGAGGCCTGGGCCTACGTCCCCGAGCGCTACGATCCGGCCGTGCCGCACGGCGTAGTCCTCTGGTTGCACGGGTCCGCCGTGCCGGACGCCGCAGCCCTGCTGGCCCAATGGAAGCCGCTTTGCGATGCTGCGGACCTGGTGCTCGTGGCTCCGCGGGCCAGTGGGTCCAACGGCTGGCAGGCCGACGAGGCCAATTATCTCGAGAAGCTCGTCGGCCAGGTGAAGGCGGGCTACACAGTCGATCCCACGCGGGTCGTCGTTTTCGGCCGCGATACGGGCGCATCGCTGGCCTTGCTCTCCGCCTTCCGCAGCCGGGAACTGGTCCGCGCCGCCGCGGTGATCGACGCCGGCTCGATGCTCCCTCCGCCGGAGATCGATCCTGGGCACCGCCTGGCAATTTATCTCGGTACGGCGAAGAATTCGATGCAGGCCCAGTTGGTGAAGATCACGCTCGCCCGGTTGAAGGCGGCGAAAGTGCCCGTCACGGAGAAAGACCTCGGCAAAGACGCCCGCGATCTCACGCCCGCGGAAGTCGCCGAACTCGTGCGCTGGATCGATATGCTCGACCGGATCTAACCGCAGGAACCTTCGCAAATGTCAGAGATTATACACCCAAACGATCCATCGCGTCGAGCACCATTTGGCCGGTGCTTCCGGGAGCGCAAAGGAATTGCTGAGACCCTTGCTTGTCTTCGGACGCGAGTCCGGTGTTGGAAAACGTCGAGAGCATGTACTCGGCGTCGTCTCGCGTAATGCCATAGAGGTGGAAATAGGCCGCGTCGAGTTCGGCACGGATTTCGGCCCGCTCGGCCTCCTTCCAGATATGCACGCCGTCGCCCCGCGAGCCCTTGAAGTCGCATGCCTTGGCCAAGGGAACCATGTCCTCGGCGGTGCAGGTGAGTTTCAAGACCCGCTCGCTGATCCACTGCTCCAAGGATTCCGTCTGGGACCAAGGACATTTGCCTGCGTAAGTGTCGGGTGGAAGCGTGGGAAGTTGCTCGACGATGAAATAACTCAGGTGGACCCCGCCCACTTTTTGCCGCGCAATGAAGTCAAAGGCGAAAGCGTTGAGGTTGGCCAACAAGCAGGACACGCGCCGCATGCCGAGTAGCGGGTCTGCGCGGCACGATCGGCGCGGAGTGGACAAAACCGACGACCGGAGCAAAAGCTGCGATCATCGTCCGCTCGTTCGTAGGGCTCGTGACGTCCTTGTAGACAAGAAGTGACGGGGGCGGCGAATCGCCCAGGCGGGCCCGAATATCGCTCGTCTCAACCCACCATCGGGGCATTGCGAAGAACTCCGGATTCGCGTGCTGCACGGGCGTCGTCTGGATCTTCTGGCCGGTCCGGGCCCAGTTTCCGGGCTCGACAAATACGCTTGCCGCACGGTGGTCGTATGCCTGAAGCATCTTTGCTTCGCAAAGGGGCGCCCAAACCCTCTTCCCCTTGCGGTAGTAGTTCCCTGCAAGCTTCGCATCGCCGTCTGCGAGATCGATGGCGCTGCGAAACAGGCCCGAATCGTTCGCCTGGTCGAACATCCGCAAGAACTTGACACCCCAAGGGTTACCACCTTGCTTGCGGTTGCCGTCGATGAGGATGGGGATGCGCTGATAAATGCCCTTTGTCAGGTCGCTGTCGCGTCGGGTTCGGAAGATCGGGCAGGTTCGCGTATTCGGGTTGAGAAGCAACATATCTGCCGCATTCAGTGGGATGTGCCGATTCTTGTTGCTCGCCGCCGTATCTTCGACCCCTTGGGCAAAAAAGACAAAGTCGGCTTGCTCGACCTTGCGCGAATCGCCACCGAAGACGATCGCCGTGAATTTGAAGGAACGATGCACCTCCTCGAAATGGCTGGCCTTATTTTCGAAGTCGTAGAGGGATACCAGCCGCCTCGCATTCATCAACTCGCCGAAGAATTCCTTGGTCGTGTCGTCGGAGGCGATTCCGGAGGGGACGAGAAGCCCTACCAGACCTTCGGGAGCCACCAAGGTGCGCGCCAGCTCGGCGAACAGCAGGTAAAGGTTGACGTCGCCTTTCCCCGTCAAAGGAAACCGACCCGATTTACGCGTGTAGTCGAAAAGCCTGTCCGCGCATGCCTGGGTATCCAGCCACGCGGCGTACAGCTCTGGACGCTCGGCCTCCAATCGGCTCACCAATTCTTCGATCTCAGCGGCGCTGCTCGCGCTGGCGATCTCCGGCGCGAGAGCGCGAAGAATTCGCGGCCCTGCACCTTGACTCTCTCCCAGGGCGGGTTGCCGATGACGCAATCGAAGCCCGGCTTGGGCCGGGCGAAAATGGCTGGAAATACGGTCTCCCAACCCATTGCCCGGGGACGTTTCTCGGAATCGGGATGGTTCAGGCGAATTATTTCCTCATCGCTGACCAGGCTGTTGCCCCAGACGATGTTCCCCGATAGATCGGCCAGCGTGTGGCCCTTGCGGGCAGAACGGATCCAGAGGGCGAGTTGCGTGATTTCGACGGCTTGCTCAGATACGTCGACACCGTACAGGTTGTGATTGAGGATCAGGTCGGGAATGGCATCCTCCAGTTTGGCAACCTCCTCGGCCGGCATGCCCGCGCCAGCCAGACCGTGAACGACCGCCTTGTAATGGGCGTCCAGGGCTTCGTAGGCACGGATCAGGAACACGCCCGAGCCGCAGGCCGGATCGCAGACCGCCAGGGCCTTGAGCACCTCCAGACAGTCGGTCCAATAGGCCAGCAGCCTCTTGGGGTCTTGGTCCGTGCGGGCCTCGGGATCGACCTGGTACCGCTCTTGCAACGCGGCAAAACGCTCCAGCACGAGCGCGTCGACAGTCCGCTCGACGATCAGAGCGGTGAACGAGGGCGGAGTATAGTAGATGCCGAAGCGCTTCCGCTGGGCGCTCTTGGGCATTTTCGAGAGCGGCGACTCGTCAGCCGCCGGCCTGGCTTTCACGTTCTTCTTTCGCCGCCCGGCCAGCGGGATGGCGCCGTTGGCTGAATTCGCATCCTCCGCACCGGCCTTCAGGGCAAAGAGGCCGCCGAACGCGGAGTTTTTCCAACTCCGTGATGGAGCGCTCGAACAAGTGCCCGAGGACATCGACGTTGACTTCCTCGGAAAAATCGTAATTGCCGAATCCAGCAAAGGCGTTGGTCCACTTCTCCTCGGCCAGTTCCAGGGCGTTGATCGCGGGGTCGTCGGCGAAGAGCCCGCCGTTGAAGGCGGAGATTTCCTGTTTGCCCTTGGCGCCCTTGTCGATGGCTGTGAAGAGATCGAGGAAGTTCTCCCAGGCCGGGCTCTTCGCGCGGCTGTACATACGGACGTCGCCGCGCGTGGCTAACAGGAGATTCTCCGGCAGCAGTTCGCGGTCCTCGCAAAAGGCGATGAAGATCATGCGGTCCAACAGCTTCTGGGCAATGCGGATCGATTCGTTGAGGTCCTTGCCCTCGTTGCGGTTGAGGTGCTCGATCAATTCCAGCCGCCGCCATTGGTACTCTCTGTACAGCTTGTCACCGACGCCTTTCTGGCGATCGGCCGTCTTGCGCAGCAATTCCAGTGCCCGTGGCTGTTGACCGGCCCGCGTAGAGAGGAGTCCGCCGCGTTCGAAGATGTAGTAGAATTGGTCGAACCGTGCGCGGTCCCGCAACTCCTGAAGGTCGAATTCCTCGTATGACAGAGTCCCCCTTTCGCGATGGTACAAGCGAATCGTGCGAAAATTGGAGACGATCCCCCACGGGCACGCGGGCAGTGCGTTGAGATAATCCCAGCATTGCTGCACCGCCGTGCGGCCGTTGGAACGGTCGCGGTCCAGGTCGGTCATGGCCCCCTTGAGTTCGACCGCGGCCAGCGGCACACTGGACCTGGGAAACTGGCCCAGCGCCGCGTCGGCAGCGCCCACGTCCTTGACGTAGAACTCGTATTCCATTTGCCAATCGTCGGGGCTGGTCGTCTTGACCTGATAGCCCAACCCCTCACCAAAAAACTGGCACAAGAACTGGGGGGCAATCGACTTTTCCTTGAACCGCAGGAGTTCTCCACTTGTTTCCAGATCCGCCCAGTGAACGGCGATCTCGTAGGCGCGGTCCTGGGCCGCGCTTCTTAACTGGACCTCCACGGTCGCTTGCAGCAAGAAACGCGGGATGAACAAGGCCCGCTGCCGACGCAGCCGCCTTTGCAGATTGCGCTCTTGTTCTTGAAACGGGGAAACTCTGGTCAACTCACCGGTCCCAAACCGCCCGTCTTCCTGAACTCCGACCGATAGACGGGCTCGTTGCTGAGCCGCATCCGCCGCTCAAAATGCGTGCGATAGGCCAGGTCGTGCTCGGCGGGCGTTTCCGGCACGACGATCGGCCCGGAGAGCCGCGTGTGGGCGACCAACAGTTCCAGCGTCGCCTGAAAATACTCCTCGACGTCGGTCCAGAAGTGCAGCGCGCCGCCCGGCAATAGCGTTCGCTCGACGTGCTGCACGAAGATCTCGTTCATCACGCGCCGCTTGCGGTGCCGCTTCTTCCACCAGGGATCGGGAAAGTAGACGTGTACTGCGGCCAGCGAATCATCGGGAATCAACTCGGCGAAGATCCGCGTGCCGTCACCTGACACAACCCGACCGTTGGGCAGCCCGGCCTTCGCCAGTCCCGCGGCAGCGAAACGGGCGTACTTGTGCGCGATCTCGATGCCGAAGAAATCGACGTCCGGGCGCGACCGAGCCGCGTCGCGCAGGAACAGGCCCTTGCCCGACCCCACCTCGATTTCCAGCGGCGCGACGCGGCCGAAGATTGCCTCGGCGCGCCACGGCCGGGGAAGCTGCTCGAACTCCAGTAGGTGTTGCGAGAGATCGAGCGACGGATCGATTTTTCGGAGCGCACGGCGGCCCACGGCAATCAGTCCGTAATGGGACCGCCTGAGGTCCCGGCGGTCAACTGATTGACCGGCAAGGGAATCCCTTTGATGATGCCTTCACAAACAAGGTTCTGGTCGACGAACGACTGGAACTCGCAGGTGATGATTGCCCGCCGCGCCTTGAGCAAGCGGGTCACGATCACGAAGCGATCGCCGGGCCGGACGAGGCCGCGGAAACGGATGTCTTCCATGCCGCCAAAGCCCATCATGCCTTCCATCAGCTTGTTCTTCACGGCGTAGTAGCTCGACAACTGGGCGGCCGCTTCGCACATGATCACGCCCGGCATCAGCGGCAGACCCGGCATGTGACCGCGGGCCCAAAATTCATCCGGCTTGAGGTCCTTGTAACCGACGCAGATGAGGCGGGCGGTATCCTCGAAGACGATCGCCGTCAACTGTTCCATCTCGAACCGCTGCGGATTGTAGCGGCGAATCTCATCGATCGTGCTGACCACGTGATTGAGGTCGTATTCAGAGAAATCAAGAATCAACGGTTTCTTGGGCACGGCTGGCTCCCTGGAATTTCTTGCCGAATGTTTACGGAAGTTGGCCGAATAAAAAACTCTTGCGATCAGGTCTTCACCTGGTGCCGCTTGGACTTGCGCCTTGCTATTGGATGGGCGTTTGCCATGATTGGCCTTCTTGGCAACGCGGTGCGGTTTTGCCATAACTTATTACCTCTTCTTGCTTTACTGTCAGTTAACTTGTGCGAAAAACTCTCGGCCCGCACTTATGCGGCGGGAAGAACCTATCACTCTACCATTCATGGCTTCGGGCGACAAGACGGGCAAGCAGATCGCTTGCCGCAGCGGTATCGATGACCTCGGCCGCACGCGCGGCGCCCGCAGCAGGCGACGGGACCGCGCCGGCCGTCCACAGGGCGGCCGCCGCGTTCGCCACGACGATGTCGCGGGCCGGTCCCGGCTGGCCAGCCAACACCCCGCGAATGGTCGCAGCGCTCTGGTCGGATCCGGTCACCTGGATGCTCTTCAGGTCGATGCTTGCCAGTCCGAAATCGGCGGGAGTCCACTGGAAATGCCGTACATGTCCAGCGGATTTCCGGTTCCCCGGCTCCCCGGTCATGCCTAGCTCCGACCATGGGTACATGGTGCCCGCGCCGGGCCGGGCACCATGTACCCATGGTCGGCATGCCACCCTGCCTTTACTCCCCGCTCCTTTCTCCCCGACTTGGCCGGTGGCCTCGGTAACTTCGGTGGATCCAGTAAGCGTGACCTCGTCAAGGCCGTCGCTGCCATGAACGACCATGCTCCGCGCGGTGCCCAGCAGAACCAGGGCCTCGGCCAGCAGCGGCCGCAGTTCCGCCCGGCCTACGCCCAGCAACTGATGTGAGGCCCCCGCCGGATTGATTAGCGGACCGAGGATATTGAAGATGGTCGGCACGCCCAGTTTCTTCCGCACGGGGGCAACGTGCTTCATGGCGTTGTGCAGGAGCGGAGCAAAGCAGAAGCAGATACCCAACTCGTCCAGGCAGCGCTCGACGCAGGCCACGTCGGCCTCGACGTTTACGCCCAGTGCGGCCAGCACGTCGGCTGATCCGCTGCGACTGCTGGCCGCGCGATTGCCATGTTTGGCCACCGGCACGCCCGCGGCGGCCGTGACCAGGGCGGCGGCCGTGCTGATGTTGAAGGTATTCAACCGATCGCCGCCCGTGCCGCAGGTGTCCAGCAACTGGGGCCGCGAGGAACGGATCGGCGTCATCTTTCGCCGCAGAGCCATGGCCGCTCCGGCCACTTCGCTCACGCTCGGACCTTTGCGATTCAGGGCCAGCAGCCAGCGGGCGATATCGTCCTCGGGGCAGCGTCCGTCCATGATCTGCTCGAACGTCTCGACAACCTCGTCGATCGACAGGTCGTGGCCGGACTCCACACGTTGGGTGGCGGATTGAATCATCCGGTCACTCTTCCACTGCCTTGTTGTCGAACATTCCCGCCATCCCAGCCAAAAGACGCCGCTCTTTGGCCTTACATGCCGCGGGGGTCATTTTCGGGGCAGTCGACTGCGATGCGGCCCAGGCCATGAATTGCTGTACGGCATCCCAACGTGCGACCGGATCTGTCGCGGCCTCGCGTTTTGCCTCTTCGCGGCGTTTCAAACCGTCGTCAACGGCTTTCGCGGTGAGCCGAGGCTTTTCCATTGTGGGTGGTATGGGCGATTCAGGCAAGATAATAATTAATTCTGGTTGCGTTGCAGGACTGTCTGCAAGACTCGTACGCGGTCGAGTTTTCGTTCTTCCTCAGAAAGGGCCAACTGACATTGTAACATGTCCTCATCGCACAAGCCGACGTACATCGTACCCTTGGCGGTAACTCCCGTGAGGGCACGCTGTCGAGAATCGGACCACGAACCAAGTCCTTTGACCGCTCGAAACACGTCTATCCAGCCGTAACGGCTGGTAAGACAGAAAACGCCTTGTCGCGTCAACCAATTCGCCGGCAAGTCCTCGACGTTCCCGCCATTGCTCATCGTCGGGCCCCCACGCAGCACCGAGCGCCGCCAGGGCGGTATGGCATCGGGCCCGATTCTCGTTCTGAATCCTCAATCCAGAAATCGACGTCAAATGTTGCAATCGGTTGGTGGCGCAGGAGAAAGTTTACCCCACCAATGAGTATATATTGTACTCCGTGGTCATAAAGGACTTGCATAATATTGTCAATTTGTTGCACGGTTTCTATGGTAACTGCAATAATCGTGCGATCATTCCCTGCGGAAGAACATCGGATTTGCCTAAGCAGACTCCCAGTGTATCGTAGTGGATTCAAAGCAGGATTGACAATATTGCCACCGATTGCGAAAATTCCTTTAGGTGACGAGCCGCCGACGGGGTAACAAGATCCGCCTGCCGCGTGTTGATGGCACGCGAGTGAAGGGAGCAGCCATGACCAATTCCGCAGACCCGACCGCAGATGCAGGACCGGCAACCGCGGCAGTTGCCGCAGTTATTTTTCCCCTGGAATTGATTATCCTCGATCACTACGCCCGCCAGTCGCGATGCCTCCTAGCAAGCCTGCCGGCGATCTTTGGCCGGGACGAAAAGGACAACGTGCGACTCGCCGATCCTTGGATCAGCCATTCGCACTGCGAGCTTTTTCAGCAGGGTGAGATGCTGGTCGTCCGGGATCTGGATTCGAAGAACGGGGTCTTCATGCATGGCGTCCGCATCCGCGAAGCGGAAGTCCTGCCGGGCGACTGTCTCACGCTGGGCCGCACGGAGATCACGTTCCGCTATCGGCGGGCAACTGCCGAAGAATCTGCCGCCGGCAGCACGGCCTCCATGCCCGTTGCTCCCGCCCCGGCCGCTCGCCGGCCGACCACCGGCGGTCCGATGACCGAGGAATTGCTCTACTAAAGTGCGGCGCAGGCGCCATGCTGCGCGTGGTGCCCGCGCCGCACTCCGCTTTAGTGCCCGATGCTCCACCGTCCGCTGCCGCCGATCGGCCAGCGGCCAGTCTCGGGGGGAAAGTCCGTTTCGGGACCGTCGTTGGAAGGACTATCCTTTAGCCCAGCGTCCTTCTTGATCGCCCCGCGGACGCCCAGCAACTCGGGATGCCGCGCAATCTTGTCGGTGAAGACGCGGGCGTCGTTGAGGATCGGCTTCAAGTCGCGGGTCAACTCATCGAAGTTCTTCGCGATGTGATTCACGTGATGATAAAGCTCCTTGTCGCGCAACAAGGCCCCCAACGAACCTTGAGGGTCGTTCAACTGCTCGCTGAATTGCAGCAGGTTGGCGGTCAACTTCTGGAAATTCGCCATACTCGCATCCAACTCGCCCACCAGTTTCGGCCCGTTGTCGCCTAGCGGCTTGGTCAGGCCCTCGATATCCTTCATGTCCTGCTGCAACGCGGTGAAGGTGCCGTTTATCCCCTTGAGTGCGCTCTGCATATCGTCGAGGACGACCGGCATCTTGCTGATCGTCTGCTTGATATCCGCGCGAAGCTTCGAATCGCCCAATATCTCGTTGCTGGCGTTCAGGGTCTGCTGCAAGAGTTTCAGTGTCTCGCGGGCCTCGCCGATCATCTGCGTGATCTGTTGTTCGTTCGTTTCCACCAACCGGTCGACGCGGGTCGCCAAGCGGTCAATGTCGTGGCCGGCCGTGTTAAGCACAACCAGGGTTTTTTCGGCCTGTCCTTGCAGACCGGCAATCGAACCGGGTATGCCTTGGGCCGTCTTGCCTTCCAGGATAGCGCCATCTTCGAGGGGGACCTTCTTGCCGGAAAAGCCCTCGATCGGCACGAAATCCAAGGTGGCATCGCCCATCAGGACCGGACTCGTTACCTTGCATTGCTCGTCGCTGTACAGGCGACCGTTGCTTTCGATGTCCGCCGTGACGATCACCCCGTTGCCGTCCTTGGCAAACTGCACGTCCCGTACGTGGCCGATGCGGATGCCGTCCTTGCGGACCGGCGTGTCGCGCATCACGCCCGGTGCATCGCTGAACTTGATGAAGATCGTATACGCGCTGGGCCTCAACGAACTCGATCCTCGTGAACAGCATGACCACGATCGCGGTGATCAGGATCGTGGCCAGGACCATGACCCCCACACGGAATTGCATGATGCGTTCATTCATCGCTTACCGTCCTCTCAAGAACCGTTCTGCTGCATCTCCATCAGCCGCTCGCCCGCCTCGCCGTGGACGAATTGCGTCACACGGCGGTCGCGGCTCTGCTCCAACTCTGTGGGCGGGCCATCGAAGAGGATCTGCGGCTCGCCCTCTTTCAATCGCGGCAGGGGATACAGCATGACGATCCGATCAGCCACCCTTCGGGCCGACTTCATGTCGTGCGTCACGATCACGCTTGTCACCGGGTGGCGACGGCGGGTACCTAAAATCAGTTCGTTGATCACGTCGCTCATGATCGGGTCCAGGCCCGTCGTCGGTTCGTCGTACAGCACCACCTCCGGCTCCAGGGCCAGGGCCCGGGCCAGGCCGACCCGTTTGCGCATGCCGCCGGAGAGTTCGGCCGGCTTCTTGAACCGCACGTTCTCCGGCAGGCCGACCTCGGTCAAGCGTGCCATGACGATCTCATCCATTTCGGCCGCGCTTTTGCGGGTGTGTTGCCGCAGGGGAAAGGCCACGTTTTGGGCGATCGTCATGCTGTCGAACAAAGCCGCCTGCTGGAATACGAACCCGAAGCGGATCCGCTCGCGCGTCAAAGCCCGCTCGCCCAATCGGGCCAGGTTCTGGCCATCGAACACGACCGACCCCCGTGTGGGGAGAAGCAGGCCGATGATCGTCTTCAAAAGCACGGTTTTGCCGCAACCGCTCTCGCCGATAATGGCCAGCGTCTGTCCACGGCTGATCGCCAGGTCGATATCGCGCAAGACTTCGTGCCGGCCGAACTCCACGCTCAGGTGCGCTACGTGAATCAGCGGCTCGTGCGAAGCGTCTTGGATGTCGGGCTTGACCATGATTCAGAACAGCTTCGGACCTTCCGGCCAGTAGATCAAGTAGACGGCTTCCAAGCCGATGGACAGGACGAGGTCGAGCGCCAGGATGACGACGAACGAGTAAACGAACGCGGTCGTGGCCGCGCGGCCCACGCCCTCCGCGCCAGGATCGCAATTAAAACCGTGGTAGCAACTGATCAGGGAAATCGCGCCGCCGAAGAACAGGCTCTTGAAGACCCCGCCGAAAATGTCCAGCCAGCGGACGCAGCTCTGCGAATGGGTCAGGTAATGGGGCCAATCGATGTTCAAGAAGTACACGCTATAGAAGGCCCCGCCGACGATGCCCACAAAGTCGGCCATGATCGTCAGGGCGGGGATTAGCAGCAGGCAGCCGAGGAATCGCGGTACGACGAGATAATGGATCGGATTGGCGCCCATGCTTGTCAGGGCGTCAATTTGCTCGGTGACGCGCATCGTGCCCAGTTCGGCCGCCATGGCGCCGCCCACGCGGCCGGCCAGCATTGTCGCCGCCAGCACCGGACCCAGTTCCCGCACCAGCGAAAGATTGATCACCGCCCCCAACCGCGATTCCATGTGCATGATGCGGAACTGGCCATAGGATTGTACCGCCAGGATGATGCCGATGAAGGTCCCATTGAATACCACCACAGGCACACTCAGAACGCCAATCTGATAAAAGGACGGTACCAGCGTTTCCCGCCTTACCATGCGAGTCGTCAGCCAAAAGAACGTGCGAAACGTAAACAGGGCGATGCGGCCCAAACCCTCAACCCAATCGATCATCACGCCGCCCAGGTCGGCGACCCAATCGATGGCGGCCTGGAAGAGACCGCCGCTGGGCGTCTTGTCGTCGCTGACGGAGGCGTTTTGAGACATGCTTGTATTCTGTGAGAGCAGTACGTCAGGCAGACCATGAGTCTGTTCCTTGCCGAAGGAATACCTCGGGCAGGAAGTTACCCTAATCAATCTTCGTCGTGATAAGAATATGGCTTGAGCAAAGTTTGCCGACAGTACCATCCTGGAATGATGGGTAATATAGGAAAGATGCTATTTCCCCGCCCGGCCTTGATCATAACCTTGCCAACTGCTAGCAATGCGATGGATATACCTTGGCCGGGGCGGATGGCGAGTCCGCCCCGGACCGCGCAACGCGCTTTGGCTTGCGCGTCGCAGCACCGAATTTTCAAAGAACAAGTCGACCGTAAACCGGACGATTTTCGTAGTCCGAAAAAATACTCGTAAGTGCTTTTCCATGCAGCACTTACATTGTGCGGGGATCCTCCGCGTGGTCCAACACGGTGTGGTCCAAAATCGAGGTCATGCTCGGCGCCTGGCCTTCTCCCTCGCCCGTACTCGGGCGAGGGCGGGCACCATGTCGGGCACCATGTACTCATGGTCGTGGTCGGGGTGAGGGCGTTCATCCTTCCGCGTTGATCCCTCATCCTGCATCTCCTGGAACTGTTCGGCCTCGATGCCCACGAAATCAGGCTTTTTCTGCTCGCAGAAGTGCAGCGTTTTGCGGACGAATTGGTCCAGCACGATGTGGTCCAAAATCGCGTCGACGTAAAGCAGTTTGTCCATCTCCTTCAGCAACTTGGCGGTCGCATCCAGGGCGGCCTGGGCGCGGGTCAGCCAGGCGGGGTTGCCGGCCCGGGTCTTGGTGCGGAGGGACCGCTTGTTTTTCGAATCGTCACCGGCGCAGTTGGTAACCGTGCGAATTTCCTCGTCGGCCTGCGAGCGGTCCAGGCCCTCCAGCGCCTTGCGGTAGATCGTATCGTAGCGCTCGTTCAGTTTGTCGATCATTTCCATGGTCTCCTTGACGGATCGCGAGGCACATTCCCGCCGCAGCGAATTCCGCCAGCGGAGGACGGTCGTCTTGGGTATGCCGACCTTTTCGGCGACCTCCCGGCTGGTACGGCCCTCCAGCGAGAGCCGGGCGATCTCCGGCAGAAAGGCTTCCTTCCGCTCCCGGGCCTGGGCCAAACGTGAATTGGGTTCTCTCATGATTGTGTGTTGGTTGAGGGTTGAGGGATCAAGGATGAGGGATGAAGGATGAGGGATGAAGGATGAGGCGGGGATGAAAGATGAGGGCTTTCCCCCCGGGGCATGTTTCGGGTTGTATTTGCCTGTCCCTTTCCGTTGGGTAGTTACGGAATAATACGAATTAGCCCGCGATTTGCTACAGTGGCAGTCGCTTCAGACGGCCTCGACGGGGCGTGAACGGCGTCGTAAGGCGTTGCCTGCCGGGAGGTTAGAGCAATCCAAGAAAAAGAGCGGATTGCAAAAACTGTGAACAGAAAAAAGACGCGAAAAGTCTCCCTCTGATGACGGGTTTCGTGCGCGCCGAGTGTCGTTCCAAGTACCGATTGATCCTCCAGCCAGTGCCTAATATCTCACGTCGGCCCGACCCCAAGCCCCTCGAAATCTCGCGCCGTTTCCTGGGCCGTTCCGATTTCGTGAACAATTCCGATGCCGTTTGGTTCCACGCTGCCAATTGACGGGAAAACAGAGCCAATGCCATAATTCAGGCATGTTCGCAAACGATTGGGAGTATTTCAATGACCTCGTTACATCGAAAAGGTCGGATTCGTGAGAATTTTGCAGCGGGGGCTTGAAATTTTCTTGAGCTTTGCCAGTTGGGAAGCTTGACATCGATCCGTGACCGCGTAACAATGGAGGGCGTGCAGGATCAGAACACCTATCAGTACTCCCGCGGCCCGGCTTCCCTGCGGGCGGCCATCGACGGCGGCAAGCTGGGCTGGTCAGTAACGGGCCACATCTCGAACCTCGCGGAGAAATGCAATCACGCCTCGTATCGTTCGATCGTCGAGTTGGAGTCTGACGGGTCCGCCGACGCCATCCAGCGCAACCGTGGAGGCTAGCGGCCATGCCGCGACGCGAATTGAAGTACCCGCACCAGGTTGAGGACTGGCTCGTCGATTTCGGCAGCCGCCTCTCGCAACCGGCGGGCGTGATCCTGATCGGCTCGGGGGCGCTGCTCTGGCACGCCTTCCAACGCGGTCTGACCGCGCCGCTGCCTGAGAACAGCATGGATGTCGATCCGATCACCGACTCGGATGAGGTTGCACGCTTATGCTACGAGGCGCTGATCGGCAGCGAATTTGAAGCGCGGCACGGTTGGCACGTCAACCTCATGCCTGAAGCCGTGTTGCGCGAATTCCCCGTCGATTGGCGGGGCCGCGCCTCGGTGAAGCCCTATGGCCGCTTGGAACTGACCGTTCCGGCCCCGAGCGACCTGCTCGTCCCCAAGCTCAAGCGGAACGAGCCGCGCGACCGCGCGCATGAAGCCTGGGCAAGAAGCGTGGGGTTGATACCTTGATCGCCATGCGTGATGCTGCCGTCATCGCCGCCGAAACCGCCGTCTGGGGACCCTATGTCTCGTACGATGACGTGTCGCGCTTCGAGTATGGCCGTCTTCTCTGCGCCTGCCCGACATGCGCCGACGCCTGTTGGCGCATTGGCTGGACGAGCGTCATCCTCACCGCGAACGCTTTCTCCAACGGCGGGCACTCATCGAGGAAGTGCTCGGGTCGGACGAATCCGTCCCCTGCGCTGGACGCTCGCCTGCGGCAGCAGGGCACGACGCTCCGCTGTGTGGCAAGAGAAATCCCCCCGGTTTTTGGCCAGTGGTTCGGACAAGACACCTAGTTGACGAACTCCTGGGCCTTGGCCGCAACGGCATAGCCTCCGTAGCTGCCCCAGGAAAACCCTTCCAGACGAGCCAGCCTTTCCTCACGGACGAAAGCGTACAGCACCACTCCACATTGGTGGAGATGTTGGGCCAACTGGGCGAAGAATCGCTGGCGATCCTCGTCGCTGTGGAAAATCTCCGCGCGGCCGTTGCCGCGGCTGGTGACATGATACACCGCGTTGGGAAAATCGGTGCGCGGTGGGCGAGGCATGCCTACCTACTATCATCCCCCACAACTCCCGACAATACCCTATAGTGCTAAATTGCGGTCTGACCCCCGTGTCGCACGTCATATTTTCGTATTCGCGAAAAATGGGCAACCGCAACGAACGATACTGGCACGACAGCGCTCATCACGGTCGGCGTCGAAGAACCAAGCGCGACGCCCACATTTCACCGAAATGAAGAAACCGCTCCAATCCCCAAAACTTCCGTTTGCGTTGCAGAATGGCGTGCTGGTCCACGTGTCCACGGTCACAAGCGGCAGGAGACCCGATTGCCTTTGTCCCGAATGCAGGCATCCGCTCATCGCACGAAAAGGGCAGATCAAGCAGCACCACTTCGCCCACGATCCAGGCTCGCAGTGCAATCTGGAGTCGGCCCTGCACTGGATCGGAAAGACATTGATTTTCGATGGCATTCAGACGGCGCTCAAAGAGGGCAAACCGATCGCTCTGACATGGCAATGCGCAGAATGTCCGGACCTGCATGCAGGAAATCTCCTGAAACTCGCCACGTCGGCCACGCTTGAATGCGATCTCGGCCAGGCGCGACCTGATATTTTGCTCTTGAATGACAAAGCCAATCCGGTTGCCGCAATCGAAGTTATTGTCACGCACCCGCTGGAAGACGCGGCACGAGCTTTTTATCGCAAAAGAAACATTCAAATAATCGAAATCCATCTTGCAACATTTGAAGCCGCAGACCGCTTGCGCAATTTGTCCCGCTTGCTCGCCGATGCCGTTTCGGTCTGTCTGCGGCCGAAGTGTAGCTGCGGCAAACCACTGACACCAAAGACTCTCCACGTTGTTTCCGGCCCCTGCTATCGGTGCCGGGCCGCGATGAATGTCGCGTTTGTTGATCGCGAAGGCGATTCATACGGCCCGAAGGAGTTTTCGGGCCAGGAAATCCAGATTGCGCGGAACGGCGGCTGCCTTTTGCAAAAGATGTACAGTAGAACCATGCGTCAATCCTATTTGGCGAATGTTTGCGGTACGTGTGGCGCTTTTGCCGGAGAATACCACCTTCACGAATTCGAGGAGTTCGCAGATGCCGCCACCGGCACAGCCGTTGGTCATTTCTGCCATCATTGCGACAAGCATATTGCCTGTCAACGCCTCACCCGCGATGTTACCAGCGCCGGCGCATGACTCGGGGTTAGAACGGTTCGCTGCTCCTTTTCTATGCGGCTCTTTCATCCGCTACTCCTTGCCGGCTTTGGCCGGCGCTTTCGCTGACCCCGACGTTGTCCGATCTCATCGGATGCCAAAAGACGCCGGCGCGTTCACGATAGCGCCGTCGTGTAGCCGACCTCGAAATACGGCCACATCACTACCTGCTCGCCGACCTTCATCGCGGCTTTGATCCCTCCGTCCTGGGACAGGATGAACGCGACGGCCGGCTCCATGCTCTCGACGAAGCGGAACGACGAGCGGTGCCGCGTCCCGTAGCCGGTGAACGGAGCAGGAGACACGTGGGTTCCCTCCGCATCCTTCGCGACGTGGATCGTGTCCGTCCCCGAGTTGACTCTGACTTCCGCGCCGAACCCGATGACTCTCAGCTTGTCCGTCAGGACCACCGCGCCGTCCACGGCGGTCAGCGACGCGATGAACCGCGCCGCGTCGCGTACGTAATCTTCATAGTTCCGCTGGCTCCAATCCAGCGCCTCCAGGCCTTCAAGGTCTTCCTGCCTGACGGTCCGGCGCTCGCGCAGCCGCTCGTCGGTGGCGTTGTGCTCCAGCCTCACCGCCATCGCCTCTAAGAGCGCGTTGCGCGGGCGGCCGCTCGGGAGCCGGTACTTAATCGACACGGCCTCGGCCAGGCGCGCGTCGTCGTCCGGGACGCGCTCCGGCACGAAGAGGAGAGCCCCGCCGTGGCCCAGCTCGGCGGTATGCAGCAGGACGGACTCGATGAATTCGAGGTGAGCGAACTCCAGGCCGTCGTCCCGCTGCGGGCGCGGGACGCCGGAGGCGCTGCACCGCCTCGTCGATCAGCTCGTCGGACGCATTGGCGAAGAACCGGCCGACGTGGCCGCGGAACAGGAGCCTCTCCGCCGGGGTTTCGATCTTGCCGCCGCGTAGGCGCAGCACCGGTCGGTCCCCGCGGGCGATGATCAACTCGCCGGGCCGGGTGGACGACACGACGAGGGCTTCGGGGGAGGAGGTGCCCATGACCCGCTCGTGTCTTGCCATTTCCCACAGCGCCATGCCCACGTCGACCAGGCCGTAAATCCGCAGCCGGTTCCCTTCGGCCTGCTCCACGGCGATGAGGACGCGCCGAGGATCCGCGACCGGCGCCAGCCGCCGCAGCTCGCCCTCGTTGAATGGCACGGACTGGCCGAGAAGATAGCGCATGATCGGCTCCAGCGGCACCGGCTCCTTCCGAGGCGGGGAGACGGGCGATTCGGCGGCGATGAGCACGACGCGGAAGACGATCGGGCGGCCTCCCTCGGTCATGAAGCTCGCGTGGTAGCAGACGTCAATGAGTTCGTCGAAGACCCGCCTCTCCGGTAGGTCCAGCCGAGGCCAACGGTCAAGCGGCGGGGCGTTCCACCGGCGCTGGAGTTCCGTGTACAAGTTCGCGGATATGTTCTACTCATCACGTCAGTTCCATCGACCCCGACATGCGCGCCGCCAGGTTCAAGACGAAATCGCCCTTGCTACCCTGCGAAGAGAGGTCGAGGAGATCCTTGATCTACCTCGTTACTATTGTTTAGCACCTTTCGACGTGTTGCACCTGGGGCAGAGCAACTGAGCGTTGTCCAGCGAAGTTTTGCCCCCGCGACTGTGCGCTCGCTTGTGGTCTACGTGGAAGTCGCCCCAACGCAACTTCGCGCGGCAGCGTTTGTTCTTGCAGTACTGTTCATCTTCGCTGTTCCAGAGCAACCGGCGTTGCTCGGCGCTGAATGTCCGCTGTTCGTCCTTTTTCTCAAAGAGTCCGGCAAAAACACCGTGCAGGATCTCCGCCCTGAGCTTCCGCTGGCTCAGAGCGTCTGTTCCCTGCTGTACCGACAAGAGGTATCGCGTGTACAGCATCTCGTCCGGCCGCTGCGCCCTTCATCTTCTTCTGGCGTTCCCGGACGTCGTCCACGCCATTCGAGAATTTTTGGAGGAGGGCCTGCGCGATCCGATTCCGTTTCGTGTCACCAAGGATGAGCTTCTGTTGCTGGAGATCGAAGACGACCATGAAAAGACTATAGAACTCGCTGAGGTTGTGGAATCGCGTGGCATAGAGGTTGGGGGAACATTTTGCGGACCTGGTTCATCGTGCTCGTGAATTCCCGCACGAGTCGCTTGATGGTGTTGCCATTCACGCCCTCGCCGTCGATAGCCCGGTCCACGGCAGCCTTTTTGTTGATCAACCCCCCGTTCGCCAGCGACGCCAGCAATTCGCTCACCAGTTCAACGTCTTTCATGCGGATCACCTGGGCCGGCGAGACGACATTCGCCTCCTCGAAATACCGCCGGAACTTGTTTGCGAGTTTCTGCGCCTGCCGCATGAACTCCTTCTTGTAGAACTTGGCATTGCGGACTTCAGCGCGGGTCAAGGCGGTGCCTGTCGAGTTAATGCGCACGAATAACTCAACGATGTCCGAAAGTTCACCGCGTACCTCCACTACCTGCATCCGATAGCATCGGAACGTCGCCGCCTTGCCGGCCTTGTTGATGGCTCTCCAATCCAGCCATCTCTCCTCGTCCTCTTCCGCGAAGCGATACTTCACAGCCAGATCCTCGCGCCGAACGCCACTGACCTTGGCGAATTTGAAGATTGTCTCCAGCCGCTGCTTGCCGTCCAGGACGTGGTAAGTGCCGGCATCGTCAAGATACAGGAAGACCGAGGGAACCGGGTAGCCATCGAGGATCGTCTGGATGAAGCGCCGCCGATGCAGGGGCTTCCACACGCTGTCGCGCTGGAATGACGGATTTAGATTCAACTGCCGGTTCTCCTGCAAATTGATCAAGTCCGTGACTGTCTTGTCCGTAAGATGGAACGTCAGTGGTTCGCTCATGTTGTCACCTTATACGCTGAACCAGGGGTCGCTGGGTGGAACTTGTCTCTAGCTTGAGCATAAATCACGGAGGGTAGCGAGGCAAGCGCTCTTGAGCGAGGATAGAATGACGCCTTGCCGGCCTCGTTCGCCTCTCTGCACCGATTGTTTGCCTCTTTGCACCGGTCGTTTCCCTCTCTGCGCCGATCGTTTGCCCCTTTGCACCGGTCGTTTGCCTCTCTGCCACGGCGGTTTGCTTCTCTGCCACGGCCGTTTGCTTCTTTCATTCGGCCAATGCGAGGAATTGCTTGGTCAAGGAGGAACATTGCTTGGCCAAGGGGCACAATGGCTTGGGCAGGGCAGGCATCCGCTTAGGCAGGCAGCAGACTGCCTTGGCCGAGGAAAGGGACGGCTTGGCCAAGGAGGACAATTGCTTTGTCAACTCCGGCAGCGGCGTTTCGAAGCGGGCCAAGCCGCGCGGCGTGACCGCCTGCCAGATTTTCGCCGCCGCCTCGCCCACGCGGATCACCGACCCCACGCTCTTGCCCTTGAAAATCCTCGCCACGAAATCGCCGGTCATCGTGCTCTTCGACGCCTCCGAGGCCAACCTGCCGGCCTACTTCGCCGCGCGGTGGGGCGTGCAAACGGGCGGCGTCTCGTGGCTGGTCGCCGATCGTGAGCTTTACGGTTCCGATCGGCGGCTGAGCGGTGCCCCGCTTGCCGAAAAACGCCCGCTGCAACGCCCGGCTGACAGCCTCAGAGCGGCATCAGGCCGATACTTTTTCTACAGCAAGACTTTCCTGGTCGGCGGAACTCAAGACCCAGCAAGGAGTTGGTCGTGCTAGCATGAAACACGCGGCAGTGACACTCGGAAAGCATGGCCATGAAAGTCACGAATTCCGCGGGATTTGAGCACAGCACGGCCAACCTCGTTGAAACCAAATCTCGCCAGTTTGCGTGCTAGCACGGTTAACGGCAAAAGTGGCAAACACTTACGTCGATTGCCGAAGTTTTGCTGTAGAACTTTCCACTTTGGCGTGAGAAGTGGCAAGTACCGGCCTCACCCTGACCGTCGCCGCCTGAAGGCCCGCGAAGCGGCCGGTCGGGAAGCCCGCGCGGAAAGCGGCTCATTTCTGGCCCTCGCGGCGGAGTTCTTCGAGCTAGGTGGCGAGTTTCTCCGCATCGGGGTGCCCCAGTTCCCGCTTGTAGTCCACGTTAACCTGCATCAGGGCGAGGCCCCGCTCCCGCTCGCCTTGCTCGATCAGCTTGAGGCCCAGGTTCCAGGAGGCGTAGCCCTCCGTGCGGCGGTCGCCGATCTCGCGCAAGATCAGCAGGGCCTGCTCGTAGAACTCGATCGCCTTGCGCGGCTCGCCAAAGCCGGCGTAGGCGACGCCCAGGTTGACCAGGACGTTGCCTTCGCCGCGGCGGTCGCCGATCTCGCGGGCGATGACCAGGGCCTGCTTCTGGAACTCGATCGCCTTGCGGGGCTCGCCCAAAGAGTAGTGGGCGTTGCCCAGGTTGCCCAGGGCGAGGCCCTCGCAGCGGCGGTCGCCGATCACGCGGACGACGGCCAACTGCCGCTCGTAGAACTCGATCGCCTTGTGGGGCTCGCCCAAGTCGGCGTAGGCAAGGCCGAGGTTGCCCAGGGCGTTGCCTTCGCCGCGGCGGTCGCCGATGTCGCGGACGATGGCCAACTGCTGCTCGTAGAACTCGATCGCCCTGCGGGGCTCGCCCAAAGAGTAGTAGGCGTTGCCCAGGTTGCCGAGGGCGTTGCCCTCGCCGCGGCGGTCGCCGATCTCGCGGGCGATGACCAACTGCTGCTGGTAGAACTCGATCGCCTTGCGGGGCTCGCCCAAGTTCCTATAGGCGATGCCCAGGTTGCCCAGGTGCGCGCCTTCGGCCTCGCGGTCCTTGAGGCGGCGGGAGGCGGCCACCGCGGCCAGGAGCCACTCGATCCGCTGGCGGGGATGGAGGCGGAGGTCGAGCACGTAGAGGCCAGCGTTGGGGTAGTCCTTGGCCAGCCGGGCGGCGGCGGCGCTCGTCTCGGCGTGGGCGGCGGACCACGCCTGCCCCGCCTCGATGTTGGCGCGCTCGCGGTCGAAAAGCCCCAGCCCGGCGGCGATGTTTTCGTTGCCCTTGAGGAAAAGCTCATCGGCCGCGTTGAGGAGGCCAAAAAAATGTGCGGCGTGGCGCTCCTCGGCGGGCAGTCGCTCGCCGCCGTGGGCCGGGTCGTCGAGGCGGGCGGCGGCGAACAGCCGCGTGAGGTCGTGCAGGCGGTAGCGGCCCTCCTGCTGGCTGAATTCGACGAGGCTGTGGCGGAGGAGCGTGTCGAGCTGCGCATTGCCCTCGTCGCCGCAGATCGCCGCTGCCGCCGGGGCGTCGAAATCGGCGGGAAAAACGGCCGACTCGGAAAACACCCGCTGGGCCGCGGCCGGAAGCTGCCCGTAGGAGAGGCCCATCGACGCCTCGACGCCGATCTCGACCCCCTCCGCGCCGATCGTTTTGAGGCGGCCCGCTTCGACCGACAGGTCGCGAAGATAGTCGGCCGGGTCGATGTCGCAGCGGACCTCAAGCAAACCGGCCGCCGCGCGGAGGGCCAGCGGCAGCCGCCCGCATTTTTGGGCGATCGCCGCCGCCTGCCGGCCGATCCGCGGGCAGATTTTTTGCAGCAGTTGAACGGCCTCCGGCTCGGAAGGGCAATCGAGGTCGATCGCCGTGAAGCCCGGAAGCGTGAAGCGGGTCCGCGAGGTGACCAGCAGCAGGCAGCCGGGGGGCGGCAGCAGCGGCCGGACCTGCGCGGCGTCGCTGGCGTTGTCGGCCAGGACCAGCACCTTCTTATCGTGCAGGAGCGTGAGGTAGATCGCCTGCAACTGCCCGGCGTCCTCGGGGAGCCTGGCGTCGGGCTCGAACCGGCAAATGACGGCGGCCAGGGCCTCAGCCGCCGAGAGGGGTTCGGAATCGGTGCCGCGGAGCGCGACGAGGATCTGGCCGTCGGGGAAGCGGCCGTCGAGTCGTTGCGCGGCGGCCAGGGCCAGCTCCGTCTTGCCCACGCCTCCCTGCCCCCTCATGCCGGAGATCGTCGCGCCCCGCTGGGCCGCCGCCACGATTTCTGCCAGCTCCTCGCTGCGGCCGGTAAAATCGGCCACCGGGGCGCGGAGGGTGTGGGGGGCGGCGGCGGGGGCGATGAAAGGATAGTGGCGGCGGAAGACGGCAGAGTGCTTGCCGTAGAGCGCCAGGACGTCTTCCCAGAACAGAACCTCGACCCTGAACGGCTTGCGTTTCCGCTCGTTCAGCCGACGAACGACGCCCTGAATCTTCACGTCGCGGGGGGCCGTGGTGGCGAGGATGAAGCGGGCCAGCTTGGGCCTAAAGGCCCGGGCTTTGGCGACCTCGCCGCGTAGCTCCGCTTCGGTGACGGCGGCGTTGAGGGCCGCATCGTGGCGTTTGCATTGGACGCCGTAGTAGCCCTCGCCATCCGGCTGGCCGTAGACATCGACGCCGCACTGGGGCTGGCCCGTGCGGCCGTGCATCTGGACCGATGCGCCCCATTCCGCCTGGTAGAGGTCGTAGAGATGCCGCTCAAAAGCCTGCCAGTCGGCCGGCGGCGGCACTTGCATGTCCGATGGTTGCATTGTAAGGGCCTCCCGATGCGCGACGGTCGTGATTGTAGCATGGGGCCGCGGGGGATGCCAAGGGGATGCAGGGGGCTCGCAACGCGCATGCAGCTAGCGGGCACATCGGGCTTGCGGAGTTCCGGGAGGGAGGGGACATCATACGTAATTCTACTCCAATTCCGTATGCTGTCCCCGGAACTCGGCCCGGAACTCCGGAACTCAACTCCCCCGGAACTCCGTCCGAAGCTATTGTTCGGGCTGAATGGCTCTGGCCCTCGCAATCAGGCGATCGTATTCGTCTCGCATCGCGGACGAAATGCCGAAGTCCGCGAGGTCTTGATAACCGTACTTGATCAATACATTGATGATGTCAACCTTATCTTGGTCGGCACCGATCAAGTCGGTCATGGCCCTGCCGAGCTTTGTGGCAATCAAGCCGGCAGGCGTGACGATCGGCATGTCTTCGCCGCAGACGCGCTGCCGGTTGGCCGTAGCCAGCGCATGCCGCGCCACCTGCTTCGGCGTTCGCCAAAAGCCGGCCTCTGTATCCAGCAAATCAATTTCGCCGCCCGAACGATGTTTGAGTTTGTTTCCTTCGGCTTGAAAGAATTCGTTGCTGCGCAAGAGCAGGGAAAGGGCCGTGCTGCGGTCGGCGACCAAGATGTCGACGTCGACGGTTGTCCGCGGCTTGACTAATTTGGCGACTGCCGTCCCCCCACAGATCGCCCATTGCCTTCCGGCGAGGATTTTCGCGGCCGAGACGGCAGCCAAGGAAAGCGGCGGCAAGTCGAATGATTCAAGCATGGAGTCGCACAAATAGAAGGATTCTTCCAGGGTCAAGTCGCGCTCGTCTTTATGCCAGGCGTTGTAAGAAATCTCCGCCAGACGAGAATCGCTGGCAAGTTCCGCTTCTTTCCAAAGCTTGTTCAGTCGCATAATTGCTTCAGCGCCGGGCTATAGCCGGCCAACGGGCGCGTTACTGAAAGGAGATTTGATTTCCGATCGCGCTGAGTGATTATACCAGAAATCGGGGGAGGCGTTACGGATTTCTCTGTTTCTTGAGGGAAGAAAAGCTTTCCTAGGGAAAGGCCAGGATGGCGGTTGAGCGCGTACGTCGAGCGCAACCGCACGAAGCCAGCGAAGCCACGACCGGTTGTCCGCGCCAGAAAACCGAGAATGCCGCGGCCAAGAGCCGGCGGTTCGGTGGAAGGCTTGATTCTTGGTCGATTATGGCCGAAAATGAACCTATGGTCATTCGTGGTCGGATTCAAAACGGTGTGGTCGTGTTTGACGCCGATTCTTCAGTGCCGGAAGGCACCGAGGTTACGGTCGTAGTGCCCGCTGCGCCCGACGGGGCTGGCCAGCCGACCTTGGATGCCGAGCGACTTCAACTTGCGGACGCTGGAATTCTCCATTTGTCGCCAATCGTGGCACAGCTCGTCGAACTCTGGAAGGGGCCGGAGTCCGACGACTACGGCCGCCTCCAACCCACACAATACGCCTTCGACAAAGTGATCCAGCTCCTGGTTGATGCGGCGATCGTTACCTACCCTAACGGCCACCAGATTCCCGGCGGTTCGGTCTCCACGGATTCTGAGGGCGGTGTGCGAATCGAGTGGATACGTGACTCGGCACGCGTGCATTTAATCGTTCCTGCGACCGACCAAAAGGCAGCCTACGTCTATCATGAAGTCGGCAACGACTACGCTACCGAAGACGTGACGGCGGAGCGACTTTCCTATTGGCTGGCGCGGTCTCCTAGAGGCATTCATTCTCATCGGCCGCGGCACGAAATGGCGACATTACCCTGTTCAGCAATTGTCTATCGTGCCATGGTGCGCAAGAGTTGGATCGACAGCACCGGTCGGGTTCTTTCGGCCGCATTCATGCGACGCCCCCCACCGAAGGATAAAGACGGACTTTCAGTTGACGTTAAATCAGCCATTTCATGCTACAAATCTCTTCGGGACTGCTACGGGGTTGTTTCTCTTCACACGGGCCGGTTGCGCGACCTGCGATTGGATGTGGTCCCGGACGAATCGACTCATGTGAACATCACGGGACTGCCGCGACCGGAGGAAGATCGGACCAGCGCGGAATATCTCGCAAGCGAACTGGCAAAACAGGCTCGTATCATGCCGCCCGTCGAGGATCTCAACTTGGAATAGGTAGGTCCCCATCACGTACATCCCGGTGAGGGGCCGCGGGGCCTGACTTGGAATATGTGCTTTAGCTCGTTGCATGCCGCAAGCGGGGCGCAACCTGGAATAGGTACTTTCGCAAGCGCGGTTCCTGGCCTGCGCCTGCACCTCGTTTTCCCCTCGCCGAGCGCCGGTCAGGCCGGGGCGTACCGCGTTAGCCCGGGCACCCGGTCGAAATCGGCATCGTGGCTGGCCAGGTGCGTGAACCCGCGCTCATGCATGACGGCCACAACGAGCACTAAGACCAAACCCGCCACCGCCGGTGAAACAGCCATAGCATCGTGCCCAGCAAGAACGCGTCGAGCAAGACGTAGAACGCCATGAACGCCGAGGCGGCGTCCTGCCACCAGAACCCCGCGCCGGGGCCTGATTCTGCACGTCACCTAATGTCAAGGGCAGACTGAATGCGGCCGCCATGGGGCTGGTGGCTGTGGACCATTGTAGCCACGTGAAGGGGCTGTTCCAACCAGTGGCAATCTGGCCGGAAACGAGCGATGCATGCATTGACGGCGAAAACTCCTGCGCAAAAATCCAGGCCGCAACGGGGGCCGCATACAGCAGCATGACCAGTATGTATGTCGTCATCATGCTCACGGTCGTACGTGAGAAGATCACCGAGCAGAACATCGCCAGCGTGGTCGTCGTCAGCGCCGTCAGGGCCACGATAATCAGATAGCGAAGGATCGTCAGTGTGTCCCACCAGTACGTCCACGGCGGCAAGAGCCAGGCCAAGAATAGCGGCCAAATGATAAAAGCCGTCAGCACGCACGATACCCTCAGCCCGGAAATCAGCTTGCCGGTGAGGATGTGCCACGGCGAAACGGTCGTCGTGAGCAGCAATTCCAGCGTCTGCCGCTCGCGCTCGCTGGTCACGCTGCCGGCAGAAAAGACGGGGCCCACCAATACGTTGAACAAGACGATGTAGCAGGTGTACCACGGCGCCCACGTGGGCTTGATATACAGGCAGATGGCCATCAGCGGCAGGGCCAGCAACATGCTCAACTGGATCACCAACCGCAGCATGAGCGTGCCCTGGCCGAACAGCTCGCTGCGCATCTCCTTGTCGAAAATCGGATTGACCCCGTCGGCCATGAGATCGCTGCGCTTGGCCGGGGCAAACAGCTTGTCGGGGAATTGGTCGCTGCGGATGACCATGCCCACGGCCATTTTCTGCTCAAAGTCGGGATCGACCACATCCTTGGCCTCCGCGCCCACGTCGGGCGGGTGCAGCAGCCGCCGGCTGGTCGATGTCAGCAATGCCACGGACGCCGCCAGGCAGCCGATGGGCAGTACGCCGCCGATCATCACCAGCCGCCCGGGACCGGCGGTCGCCGTATAGCACATTATTCCCACCAGGCAGAGCGGCAGGATCACCAGGTAGGAAACGACGAGGGCCGCAATGGTGCGCGTGAAGTAGCTGCTGGCCGCAATGCAGATCATGCCGAAGAGCGTGACCGAGGCCGCCATGCCGCCGTAGGTCGCCAGCACTTCATAAGGCGATACGCCTCCCAGCGGCAGGCAGAGCATGACGATCGGCAGCGAACAGAAGACCAACACGGCCAGGTGGCACAGCGCCGCCAGCAGCTTGCCCAGCACCACGGCTCCGGGCCGCATCGGGCTGGCCAGCAGCATTTCATAGGTCTGCCGCTCCTTTTCGCCCGTGATCGCGCCGGCGGCGAAGCTCGGCACCATCAGCGCCAGCAGGGTATATTGGCCCAGGAAGAACAAATCGACCAGCCGCTTCCCTTCCTCGGACTGACCCACGTCCACTCGGGCCTGGCTGGGCCATGCCACGTACACCACCAGGCCCAGCAGGGCGATGTAGGTCAGCAGCAGGACAAAGGCCCGCGTCATGCGGAGGTTGACCAGCAGCTCGCGCTGGAGAACGGGATTTTCGATCAAATACATGGGATTACGCCACCGCTCCCTTTGTGACCATCATGAACACATCCTCCAACGTGGGCTCCTTGTCGGCAAAGGAACTCATCCGCACGCCCGCGGCCACGAGCTTCTCCATCAGACCGGCCACCTGGTTGTCGTCGGCCGCCAACTCCACGGTCACGTGATGGTCTTCGATCTGCACGTCGCGGGTCTCGGGCATGCTGCGGACGATCGCCAGGCCGGCTTCCATGCCAATCCCATTAGAGTCTGGCAGGAAGTGGATCCGGACCGTGCGATTGCCGCGGATGCGGCGGTAGACCTCGTCGATCGGGCCGGACATCAAGAGCTTGCCCCGCTCGATGATGCCGATCGAGCTGCAACAATCGGCCAACTCGGTGAGGATATGGCTGGCGATGAGGATCGTCTTGCCCATGCGGCGCAGCTCCTTGAAGAGGGCCTTGACCTCAATCCGGGCACGCGGGTCCAGGCCGCTGGTCGGCTCGTCGAGGATCAACACGGGCGGGTCGTGGACGAGCGTCTTCGCCAGGCACAGCCGCTGCTTCATGCCGCGCGACAGCCCATTGACGAACGCATCGCGTTTGCCGGTCAGATCCAACAGTTCCATCACGTCGCTCAAGACCTGCCGCCGCCGGGCACGGGGAAGCTGGTAGGCCACAGCGAAGAAGTCGAGGAACTCCCAGACCTTCATGCCGTCGTAGACGCCGAAGCCGTCGGGCATGTAGCCCACGCTGCGGCGCACGGCCAGCGGGTCCTTGCTTACGCGATGGCCGTTGACGATCCCTTCGCCACTGCTGGCCTTGAGCAACGTGGCCAGGAAGCGGATGCTCGTGCTCTTGCCGGCGCCGTTGGGGCCGATGAAGCCGAACATCTCGCCAGCTTCGATCTTCAGGTTCAGGTGATCGACGGCCAAAAGGTCGTTGTAACGCTTCGTGAAGTTGATGAGTTCGATCATCGCTGAATGGGTCTTAGGTCTTAGGTCTTAGGAATGAAAGATCGGGAGCCGCTTGCGGTTTCGCGACCGAACAACCGACAACTGATCTGAAATATGAGATATGAGTTTTGAAATCTGAAGTGCTTGATTCGTCACTCGTCATTTGGATCTTCAGGCTGGCGACTTGGATCGATGGTCTGGGGGCCTGAAGGACCGGGCGTCGCTGGGAATGGGCGTAGGCCGATCACTCGTCGGCCTTGATGATACACTGGCATCTCTTCCTTCGTGTCGACCGTCGGGTTAGGGAGCCGGCCGGCGGCAAGATGAGCGACCAAGAGCACGGCCTGCCGTGTCTGCTGCCGACGCGATTCGGGAGTAACCGTCAGGTCGCCTGGCGCTTCGTCAGTGACTCGGGCCACCAGGCAAATCTCGTCGGGCCGCAACTCCTGGTGATCCAGGGCCACCTCCACGATCCCGTCGACGCTCAATTCGCCGGTGGGATCGGAACCTTGAGGATGATGGTCTGCCGCGACTTTTCCCGGGGGAGTATACGACTCGAACTTCAATGCTGCGGTCGCGCCGGGATCGAGCCGGCCGATCGTCACCATACCACGGCCGCCAGACTGACCGCGAACGGCCCGGCAATCGTCCAGGGGATGCGTCGTGGCGTTGGTCACCCGCAATCCTCCGTCGCTATCGCGGTGCAGCGTGACCGTGCCGCCGAAGTCGGCCATCTCCTCACAATGCACATAATCCTTGGCGTTCGACGCCACGCTGAAGCCGGTCAGTTGCGTGTCGTCGCCCCGCCGGCAGACCAACTCGGCGTAGGACTGCCACGTCCGCATTTGAAACTGCTCCGGGGACGAGACCGCGGGGAACGGCAGGATCTGTCCGCCGGGATCGTCGAGGCGGAACTCATAGGGCGTGGCCAACGACGTATACAGCACCATATAGCGGGCCACGTGGACCCGCGAATAGCCCGGTTGCATCTCGATCACAGCGATCTCGTTCCGCGATCGGGCAAAGCCGATATTGAGCTGCGCCAGTTGGATCACCACGACCGTGCAGGCAATCGCAATCAGCGGCGCTGCGATCCATGCCCACTCTACGCGCCCTAGTAGCCGGAAAACGATCCAGTTGGCCGGCACAAGTACGCACAAGTAACCGACCACCACCCAGACGATGAAACTCCGCTTCGGGACGCTGATGCCGGCGGCATTCTTCAGCGCCGCTCGCGCCGCCTGGGCCACGGGGCTGAAATCGTTCCAAGCGCCCAGCCCGGGAGCAATGTTCTTATCGAGCGGGATGGGGCCGTCTTCGTCCTCTGGGCGAAGGGATTCGTCGCTGTTGACCGGATTGCCGTTTGCGACAATGATCCCGGGTGGCCGCGATTGACCGTAATTCACGTCCGCGGCAGCACTTCGAGCGGCGTAGATATCGGCGGCGTAACTCTTGGAATCGACTCCCGTATCCCGCACAAAATAGCGCACGCCCGTCATTTGCGCAGCATCCTTTCGCAGTGAATTGGCCTTGGCATTCACCCAATGAACCCAATTGAATCGCGACTCTTCGTCCTTACAGAACTCCCGTGCCGGCCGTCGCAACAGACAGGCATTGAAAAAGCAATCAAAGCCCTCCCAGCCGGTCAACTCCGGTCCGGTCAGCCGGAAGGCCGAGGCCACTATCCGCCCGCGGCCGACTTGCCGCTCGACGAGCAGATCGCCCGTGTACGGAAGATATTCGGCGTGCGGGTCTTTCTTCAATTCCGCACCCGGCCAAGGTTTCACCGGCTCTGGGGCAGCGCCGACTTCGCCCTTCCAATCCCAATAGTTCAGTTCCGCCAGATCCTGGCCGGAAAAAGTCCGCGACTTTACCACCGTGGCCGGCAGATAGGGCCGCAGGAAGCTGTTGCGGAGTTGCTCCAGGGCATCCGGGCCGCTGACGATGATCTGCCCGCCCCAATGCAACCAATCGATCAGGGCCTGCTGTTGATCGACGTCCCAGAGGGCCGGGTCGAAGTCGTCCCAGAGCAGATAGGCGATGCTCGTCCAGTACAGCGCGTTGTTCGGCAGGCTCGGTCGCCGCGACGCCGGTATCGACACCACCTCGTAGTACTTCATCGGCCCCACGTCGTCATTGGGACGATGCACGTGGATCGAGGGGAGTTTCTTGTCCAGATACTCGTAACGGCCGGCCCGTTGCGAGAGGACGACGAAGTAATAGCGGTACGACGGCATGTGATCGAGCACCATGAACCGCTCGATCGCCGCCGGGCCTCCGCCGCCGGCCGTCAGCCTGAAATTCACCGAGCTGGCCTTCACGGGCAGAGGCGGAATCCAGGTAAACGATTCCAGCGACTTCGGCTGCTCCTTGGCCAGTGCGGCGGGCCGCTCCGTGGTCATTTCGTAAGGAACCGCAACCAGCGGCACCTTGCGGTTACCCGGACCGACGATCTCCGATTGCAACTCGCCCTGAAAGTCGCCGCGATTGGCCTTCACGTCGGGCCAAACCTGGCTGATCCAGTGGCCCGGCTTACACGCCCCGCCAAGATTTCCGCCCGACGGCATCGCAACCGGTTGACGCGCCTCGAAGGGCTCTTTTTCTTTCTCTTTCTTCTTGGCCTTCTCTTCAGCCTGCTGTTTTTCCTGTTCCTCGGTCTCCTGTGTCTTGCGGCATCCTCCGCAGCCGGGCAGGCAAAGCATCATTGCCAAGAAAAGTAGCAGGCACACTCCGTGTGCCGGCCGCCAGAAGCCCTTGGCGTCTGAAAAAGAACCTGCGGCTGGCACCACAAGGCGGACGGCACACGGAGTGGGCCTGCTATTTTGTCGGCCAAGAGCGGTTACCCCGCCCGTTTGGCGACATTCTGCACGTTCCGTGAAACTTGCCATCACTCTCTCCTCCGTTGTCTAGTGTAACGGATCGAGTGGGCAGCAAGCAACAGTCTACATTACTACTTTCTGCATGGCAAACCTCTCCAGCAGGGCAGGATCGGGAACGACCCCCAGCCCCGGCTCCGCGGCCAGTGCGATTCTCAGTGTGCCGTCACTCGCGTCGCGGAGCGGATGCAGCGGCTCGGCCAAATCCTCGGCCAATTCGCTTTCCGACGGAAAGAAATCAGCCGGGTATTCGGAATTGGCACAGGCGGCCAAGGCCAGGTCGGCCCGGGCGCCGATGGCGCTTTGCGCTGCGGCGCCGCCCCAGCAGTTCACCTCCGACCCCTGGCAGGCATCGAGGATCGCCATCGCCGCGGTGAGCCCCCCTACCCTGCCTGGCTTGAGGTTCACGTGCCGGCAGCTTTTCAGATCCAGCGCCATTTCGGCGTGCAGTGGCGAGGCAATGCTCTCGTCGAGACAGATCGGCGTCCGCAGCGATTCCTGGAGCATGGCGTGGGCCACGAGATCCTCGGGCGCCAGCGGCTGCTCGACCATCTCCAGGGCGAAATCATCGAAGCGGTAGAGCATTTCCGTATAGTTCAGGCTCAACGCCCCTTCGCAGTCGATATGGAACGTCTCGCCGGGAAACTCCTGCCGCACGCTACGGAGCATTTCCAGGGCCCAGCCCGGACGAATCTTGAGCTTGACCCGCCGAAAGCCGGCCTCGAAGGCACTGCCGATCGCCGCCATGAAGGCATCCGGCGACTCCATTTGATCCAGGCACGGCCCAACCTCGACGGCCGGCCGCTTGGCGCTGAGCAACTCGTGCAGGGGCCGGTCTTGTATTCGCGCCGCAAGGTCCCACCAAGCGATATCCAGCGCGGCCTTGGCGTGTTGGTTGCCGCGGAACGGCGCGAGTCGCTCGACCAATGTCTTGCCCGAGTCGATTTCCGTCTTGACTACGGCCGGAGCGAGCCAGTCACGGAGTACGACGAACGCCCCGGCCGCCCATTCACTATTGCCGGTTGGAGCATTGCCCGGCGCCGCCTCGCCCCAGCCGACCGCGCCGCCACTGGCGAGTCTCACGAGGACGGTTTCCAGACTTTCGCACGAACGGCCGGCAATGATTTTAGGTGCCTTGCGAGGCAAGGCAACGTGGAACAGAGAGAGGGAGTCGATGTACATGGATACTCAGCCCCAACTGCTGAGAAATTCAAGACGATTTTGCATTTCTTCGGCCGACAGGGTGCCGACAAGTCTCACGAGCCGTCTCATTTGCTCCCCGATCGAATATTGTTGCTGCTGGGCCAGGACAATGCCCGCATGCGACCTCTATTCCGACATCCACTCCGAGTGAAGGCGGCAGAAATCACCAGCATTGAAGGAGTAGATCACTCGTCCATGCTCCGCCGCGTATTCCAACTGTCGATCATCAGCTTCTTCGAGCATTCCGGCTTCCAACGTAGTCAGAACGTCGACACCTCGCTTGCGCAGAGCCATCACGAGCGCATCCTGTTCCGAATCCTCGTCGCAGTACAGCCGTAGGATCATGCCTTCTTTTCTGACGCAGTATGGTCGCGCTCAAGCGGTCAGCCTCGGCCTTTTCGGCTTCCAACTCGGCATCCATCTGATCTCGGTTGGCGTGGTAATACGTCAGCGCCGCATGGACCTGCGCCAAGGTAAGATGCGGTATCTGGGTGGCGATCTCTTCCGGAGTATGGCCCAACTTGTACCACGTGGCAATGCGGCGCACGGAAACGCCCGTGCCTGCAATCCGCAGGCGGCCGCCGCAGATACCGGGGCTCTGTGTAAGCAATGTTCCAATATCAGTCACCGTAGCCATAATTCAGTGCTCCAAGGTCAAACTCCATTTGTCATTTTAGCACACGCTCACAGCAGAGGGTAGAGCGCGGTTCGCGCACCGCGATCCAGCATGCGACGTTACAACGGAGGCATCAGCGTGGGTTAGATAGGCAACAACCTGATTTCTGCTACTGGAATCCCTTCTCTTGTGAGCATGAATTCCGAGTCGCTTCATTACCCTGAAAATCGTGGCTTTGCGGCGTTCAAGTTCTCGTCCCGCCTCAATCACGGAAATCATCTCATCGCTCATGGACGCTGAGCTCCGTCAATAGGACTTGAATCGGAAACGCCGGGTGTCTGCGCCGCGCCGGCGGTAGCGACGACGCATTGCTTGCCGACGGTCCCCGCCAAACGGCGCACCCAGATGCGTTCTGGCGTATGCACGCGTCTTCCAAGATCGCGTCCAGGTCGCCGCCGAACTTCGCGGCCATCTGCTCGCGCACCCGATGAATATCGTCGATTATCGTATCGAGATCAAGTCCCATAATGGACATCCTCCCTCATCCCTTATCCCTTATCCCTTATCCCTCATCCCTTATCCCTTATCCCTCATCCTTGCCGCCGTTCCGCCAACTCGATCGCCTTCAGCAACCCTCGCGCCTTGTTCATCGTCTCCTGCCACTCGTTGGCCGGCACGCTGTCGGCCACGATGCCCGCGCCAGCCTGCACGTAGCCCTTGTCGCCCTGCACGACCAGCGTCCGCAGGGCAATGCACGTGTCCATGTTGCCGCTGAAATCGACGTAGCCGACCGCCCCGGCATACGGCCCGCGACGATGCGGCTCCAACTCGTCGATGATCTCCATCGCCCGCACCTTCGGCGCACCGGATACGGTTCCCGCGGGCAGGCAGGCCTGCAAGGCCTCAAAAGCCCCTTTGCCGGGGGCAAGCTGGCCGCAAACGTTCGACGTGATGTGCATCACGTGGCTGTAACGCTCGATGGTCATGACGTCAGTCACTGCCACGCTGCGATAGCGACAGACCCGGCCGACGTCGTTGCGCCCCAGATCGACCAGCATGACGTGCTCGGCCCGTTCCTTGGGATCGGCCAGCAGTTCCCGCGATAGACTGCGGTCTTCCTCTTCCGTCTTGCCGCGGCGGCGGGTGCCGGCCAAGGGACGAACGGTAACTTGCCCATCGACCACGCGGACCATCACCTCCGGCGAACTGCCGACCAACGTCACGCTGGGCGTACGGACGTAGAACATGAACGGGCTAGGGTTGACAACCCGCAACGTGCGGTAGATCTCGAACGGATGGGCCGTGAGCGGCACCTCCAGCCGCTGGCTGATCACGACTTGGAAGATGTCGCCGGCGCGAATGTAGTCCACGCACTTCTCGACCGCCTTCTCGAACTGCTGCTGCGTGAAGTTCGAGCGATATTCCAGATTTACTTCGCCTTCGGGCCGGATATCGACCAGATCCAAGTCGGTCGATCGCGTGGCCAGTTGCTCGACCAGGGCATCAACTCGCCGCCGGGCGTCGTCGTAGGCCGATTCGACCGTCGCCCCAGGCCGATCGAGCCGGGCCATCGCCACGACGACGATCGTCTTGGCCACGTTGTCGAAAACCACCATCCGATCGTAAAAGGCGAAGGCCAGGTCGGGAACCTGCCGGTCGTCGGGCGGGGCCTTGGGCAGCCGCTCAAAGTAACGCACCGTGTCGTAACCGGCATAGCCCACGGCCCCGGCGCAGAACGGCGGCAATTCCGGCAGGTGGACGGCACGCAGGGCCTCGACGTGGCGGCGAAGCTCGGCCATGGGATCGGCCGCTTGGTATGAGCGGGTCACCAGCAGCGGCCCGCCGGAGGCCGAAACGCCGGAATAGGAATTCGTCGTCACGCGGGGACCGTAGGCCTCGATCTCGAAGAACGGATCGGCCGCCAGAAAACTGTATCGCCCGACCTTTTCGCCGCCCACAACGCTCTCGAACAGGCATGCGCAGCGGCCCGAATCGATCTTGTGGAAGGCGCTGACCGGGGTCAGCGAGTCGCAGACCAGACGGCGATAGACGGGCACGAGCATGCCGTCCTTGGCCAGCTTGCGAAAGGCCTCGAAGTCGGGACAATGGGCCGCCGCCGGCAGTTTGGCCGCAGCGTTTGGCTCTGGTCGGGTTTGCGTTGAGTGCATGAACGATGATTCCTGTGTGGTTTGGTACCAGCTTCCACCATACTCCTCACGCCGACCATTCAAGCATGGTCGGCGTGAGGAGTACGGCTACCCATTCTAAGCTTAACAGCGGCCGGCGGGCATCGCAACGGCGGCTGCTCGCGCACAGAACTGCAAAGTCGGTTGACTCACGATTCCCCCATCGTTAGAATCTGTGTGAGGGTAGGGCGGAAAGCGAGTATAATGTCATGAAATGCCAACAGTGTGAGCGTCCGGCAACATTCCACATCACGGAACTAACCGGCGGGAAGCCCCAGGAACTTCACCTTTGCGAGGACCACGCCCGTGCGTACCTGACCTCCTCGTCCGGCGGTGAACCCTCTGGCGAGGGGGGCATGGCCGCCGCGCTGAAGCAGCAGGTGCAGCAAATGGCCATCGGGCAGACGGCCGAGGAACTGGCCCACCTCGACAAGCAGGCCTGTCCGGTGTGCGGGATCACTTTTTACGAGTTCCGCAGCCAGGGCCGCCTCGGTTGTCCACACGATTACGTGGCCTTCCAGACCCAACTGGAACCGCTAATCATGAATGTTCACGGCGAGTCGGAACATGTCGGCAAGCGGCCCCGCCGCGGGCCCGGCAGCAGCGAAAAGCGGACGCAGTTGATCCGCTTGCGGCGGGAAATGAAGGAAGCGATCGAGAACGAGAACTACGAGCGGGCCTCCGAACTCCGCGATCAAATTCGACGTATCGAAACGGAGCAGGCGGCGTAGTGGCGACGAAATGCAGTTGTTTGGCCCCGGCATTTGTGCCGGGAATTGTCCGGCACGAGTGCCGGGGCTAAACCTCGCGATCGGGTCGTTAGAAGCAGAACAAGAATTCAGCGGGATTTGCCGTGGAACTCAAAGAACTGATCCAAACGAGCGGCGAGTGGCTCCGAGGCAACGGCCCGGAGGCCGACATCGTCATCAGCAGCCGGGTCCGCCTGGCGCGGAACCTGGCCGAATTCCCCTTCATCAGCCGGGCCACGCCCCAAGACCGCGTACAGATCGAGCGGATTCTCCGCGACGCCATCATCACTTCCGGGGTTTCGTCCGATCTGCTCTATATCGCCGTCGATGAGCTCGAAGGCGTCGATCGCCAACTGCTGGTCGAGCGGCACCTCATCAGCCGCGAGCACGCCGAAGGCCAGGGCCGCCGTGCCGTGGCCATCGACAAGGCCGAGAAATTCAGCCTCATGATCAACGAAGAAGACCATCTGCGGATCCAGGTCATGCATAGCGGATTCAACCTGACCAGCGTCTGGGAGCAAATCAACGCCATCGACAACGCCATCGAAGACAAGGTGACTTACGCCTTCCACGAACGGCTCGGTTACCTCACGGCCTGCCCCACGAACGTCGGCACAGGCATGCGGGTCAGCGTGATGCTGCACCTGCCGGCCCTGGTCATTACGCGGCAGATCGAAAAGGTCTTTCGCAGCCTGCAGAAGATCAGCCTGGCGGTGCGCGGCCTCTTCGGCGAAGGCTCGCAGGCGATGGGCGATTTCTACCAGATCAGCAACCAGATCACCCTGGGCCGCACCGAAGACGAGTTGGTCCAGCAGGTCAACGACATCGTGCCGGTGATCATCGACTACGAGCGGCAGGCCCGGCAGTTCTTGATCAAGGAGAGCCAGGAGAACCTGCACGACCGCGTGAGCCGGGCCTACGGCATCCTGCGGACTGCCCAGACGATCAGTTCCGAAGAAACGATGCACTTGCTCTCCAGCGTCCGCATGGGCGTGAATCTGGGGCTGCTTCCGGACCTGCGAATCGCCGACATCAACGAGCTTTTCATCCACACCCAGCCGGCCCACCTGCAGAAGCGGACCGGCGGGGAACTTGGCAGCGCCGATCGCAATATCGAGCGGGCCCGCTACCTGCGGCAGTATCTCAATCGCGAAGACGGGGCGAATCGGGCCGAAAAGAACTGAAGTGCCTGCGATTGAGTTCGAACGCCCAGGCCAAGCGGCCGGGGAGGTAGATGCGGAAGGCGTACGTCATGTCGGTCAATCGCCTGCCGTAAAATGGAGATCCCAGTCCATCCGTGAAAGTTGGGACGGACCATTTACGGTTTAACTGAAATCCAACGCACCAATTGGTTGACCAACAACTTGCCGTCCCAGGGAGATTCATAGTTGTTCATAAGGCCTGGCCGGACACACCGGGCGACACCCGCGGACGCGGCAGCGTCGGAGAAGGCAAGGGCATCGGCTTCTTCGGCGAACGCTATCCCCACCGTCTGTACCTTAGGCGTCAGTAACGGGATGATCTCGCGCCACGATCCCACCTCCGTCAGAAAAATCGTTCGCGACTGGACCGCTTCCTTCAGCGACAAATCTCGGTCCATGCACACCGTCCAGTTCGCACCATCACCGGATACGATAACGTCTCGCGACTCATCGAGCGACCATTCGGCGCGAGCGTTGAGAATCCGCATCGTCGTATAGGCGTCGAGTCCGGACTTGCCGGGCAATCGCGCGAAGTGCCGGGCGAAGATTCCGCCAAGCTCGCGCAGCGAACGGTGCTTGCTGTGCTCGACGAAGATCGTCTGTGGCGCCGAGCAGGCGCGCTGGTCGAAAACGGCAATGTCTCGCACAAAGGCGGCGACGACGCCGTCCAGAACATCGTCGGTGGACTCCATCTTCTTGCCGTCCACCAGGCCGATCGAGTATTTCGGCCCGAAGACGATCTCGACACAATGTTCTTGACGAGGCAGAGAGGCGACCGCCTTGACCGCGCTCTCCCCGCCCCACACGATCTTGGCGTCGGCGCCCAGCGACATCCGCTCGTTCAAATCTCGCCGTTGATAATCGAACCACACCACGGCCACAGCCTGGAGAAGCTCTTCACCGCTGATTCCTTCGGCCCGCGATTCGGCCAGGACGGCCAAGAGACGGTCCATTCCTGCCGGTTCGGCCAAAGCGAGTTTGGCCAAGCACACGTTCTTCGCCAACAGAGCCGGGACGAGCGAGAACATCGGAAGAGTGGTCACGTTTGCCGCCAGCCACATAGCCACTAGCCCATGAGGCTTGGCCGCCAGGAAGTCCCGACCGTAGGGAACAAACCCGTCCACACAGGCCGGGTTGCCGTTAAGATTCAACTCCAGGATCTTCTGCAGGTTCCGCTGGCCGAGCCATGCGGAAAGAAACCCAATCCCGTCCAGCGTCTGCGTCCGCCCATCGCGAACCAATCGCCGAGCGAAATCGTCGAACAGTGCCAGGAGCCGCGAAACCGGCACTTGCGACAGGTACGCTCGTCGGCAATTGAGCGCCTCGATGATCGGGCTCAGGCTATCGCCCGCTGCCTCCACGCGGCCCGGAAGGATTCGAAGAACACTCATCGGATTTCCCTGGATTGAGCAAAAGTGTCGCCGCACCCGCGAACCTCGGTTTGTTCGATGCGCCGAGTGAAACGGAAATACCGTCCTTTGCGTCCGCATGAGCAATCATCCACGCCAACCAGGAGCCCTTGGTCCTCCGTGATCAACGCCTGGCCCGGGTAGCTCGTCGGCAGGACGCTAACGACTTCAATGATTCCGGTTTCCCCGGGAGCAACGGTGGCCAGCGTGCCGGGCTGGCGGAGAAGCACGTCGCCGAAGGCAGGCGCATGTTTATGTCCCGCCTCGCAGTCGACGAATACTGTGCCCACTTGTTCCACCATGCCGTAAAAGTCAAGAACCTGCAATTGCCCGCAGCCAAGAACGCGGCTGGCGCGCTGACCGAACTCATCTTTGGAAACGGCTTGCGCGGACAGTTTTTTCCAGCCGCCGGAGTGCAGCAGGATCGCCTTGGGAACGCGGAATTGCAGGCCAAGGCGCTCGGCTTCGAGCACGAAACTGGCCCACACCATGAAGGTGAATCCAAACAGCAGAACCGGCCCGTCGCAATGCGCCTCAAAGAACGGCACCACGCGATCCCAGACAGGTTGCATCTCACCCGAAGGAAGGCTTCGCATGCCGAACTCGGTCTTCGAGGCGAAAGTCGATATTCCGCGGATGGCCGCACCCCGCGCCGACAATCCGTTGCGATCCTCGACCGCTTCCGGCACGTCGAGCACAAGCAAAGGCCGCCGCCCGCCGCCTATGTGCTCTTTGAGGATCGAGGTCAATGCCCTGCCCTGGCGAAATGCTGTCGTCTTGTCGACGAGAATCCGGCTGGGCCGCTGCCCAGTGGTGGACAAGGACAACAACTCCCGTACCACCTTCTCCGGCGGCACGGCAGATAGACGGAACCGCTTGAACATTGTCACGGGCAATGGCGGTATGTCGGCCACCGTCCGCCAGAGGCTGCAATCACCGCCTGATCGTTCCAGGAACCGGGAATACGGTCGGCAATGCTCCGCCACTTCACGACAGAGGCTTCGCAGGAGTGAAATCAAGATCGCATCTTTGTCCGCTTGCCGCATAGCGTACTGCGGCCCGCGGATCAACGCGTCAACATGTTGCTCCGGCGTCACGTCAGCGTCCTATCCAGCAAGGATGGTATTTGAACAGCCTGCGTCTCACGATCCCCTGAGCCTTTCTCTGGCAATCTTTCCGCTGTTGGTCTTTGGCAGGCTGGAAACGAATTTCACGTGTCTCGGAACTTTGTAGTTTGGGAGCCGTTTCCGGCAGTGGTCCCGGACGTCTTCGGCCGTCAGTTGTCCCGGACCGGCAATGACGAGAAATGCCTGGATCGCCTCACCCCAGATCTCGTCGGGGACGCCGATCACGGCTTGTTCAACCACTTGTGGAAGTTCGGCAAGAACCTCCTCCACCTCCGCGGCGCTGACGCGGTTCCCCATGGCCTTGATGAAATCCCGGGCGCGGCCTGCAATGAAAATGAATCCGTCCTGGTCGACGCAAGCCAAATCCCCGGTGTATAGCCGGCCGTTGCGGAAGTAGCGAGAAGTCTCCTCGGGGTCTGCCCAATAGCCCTGCGTGACATGTTCCCCAGTGGCGACGATCTCGCCAACGTCGTTGGAGCCCGGCCGGACGGGTGTTTCATCCGCATGAAGAACTTCCAGTTGCCCGTGCGGGAGGCCCCTGCCGATTGAGCCCAACTTGTCATCGAGGTGTTCCGGCGGCAGATAGCTCAGCCGGGCTGTGGCTTCGGTCTGCCCGTACATGACGTACAGCTTGACCGCGGGAAACGCTTGTCGGATCTCGCGGATGAAGGGATTGGGCAACCTGCCGCCAGCCTGCTGGAGCCATCGCAGCGCCGGGAAGTTCCGCTGGAGAAATCGCGACTTGCGGAGGAGGACCTGGTAGGTGGACGGCACGCCTGCAAGCCCTGTACAGCGTTGCGACTCCATCTCGTCCAGCACCTTCTCGGGGAACATGAACCGGTTGTTCAGCACAAGGGAGCCGCCGGCCATGAGGTGCGTGTGCATCAGCGAGGCGCCATAGCAGTAATGGAACGGCAACACGACCATCACCCGGTCTCTTGCGGTAAGCCCCATGTAGTGAATGATGTCGCGAGAGTTGCACTCGATGTTCCGGTGGGTGACCATGACCCCCTTCGGACCACCCGTGGAGCCTGAAGTCAGCATGATTGCGGACAGGTCACGGCGAGGATCAATCTCACGGATCGGAACTTGCGCCGGGCCACGCGGCGGATCGTCCGGCTCGGCCAGGAGATCGACCCGCCACTTCTCGGCCCACGGAATGACCCTCGCAAGGAACCTGGCGGAGACGAAGAGTTTTCGGATTGCCATGGCGCCAACGATATGCCCAAAAATCGTTTCGCTGCAATCGGGGGGAATGGGAACGACGCACGCCCCAGCCAGAATTGTGCCGAAGTAGGCCGCAATGAAATAAGGGCAGTTCTCCGCGAACAAGCCGACCCGATCTCCCGGCGCGACTTTCGCATCCAGGAGACGGAGAGCCCAGCCGGATGCGCAGGCGCGCAGTTCACCGTAGGAGAGCATCTGCCGGCCATACAACACGGCTGGGGCGTCGGCTGCACCTTCGCCAAGCACGAGTTCGGCGATATTGAACCTTGGCAAAGTTATGGCTCTTCTCCCAGCCGCTCAGGCCTTGACGTCCTTGGACTGCATGATCTCCACGATCTTCGCGGCCGAAGTCATTTCACTGATCTCGTCCACCTCCAACTGAACGCCCATGCACTCTTCCAATTCCCTTACGAGGTTCATGTGGCCCACGGAGTCCCAGAGGCGAAGGTTCTCGGGCACAAGGTCCGGAGAGAAATCCTCCGGCGCGATCTGAAATACTTTCGCGAATATGGCTGCTACCCGGTTGGTCATGGACATAAGACTTTCCTCGATGCGGATTAAAGGTTGATCGGACCGTCCCCGTCGCCTCGGTTCGCGTGGATGTCGTCCGCATGAACGCCGGCTTCCATCAAACGACGCGTAAGCGCCTTGGACGACGTGAAGAGGAAGTTCGACGGGCCGCTCATGAAACCCGACGCTTCCAACGCCTGGCACCATGCGCGGTGCGACTGGTTCGATGCGATGAGGTCGACGCCGGCCTTCTCCAACACGGCCCGTGCCTCGCGAATCACAAGCGCCGAAAAGGCCGGCGCCGCGAAGCAATCCACGATCGATCCCAGCCGCATGTTGCCGAATTGTTTGTGGCTTGAAAGCCTCGTGTTCATCAGCAATGCCCAACCCACGGGCCGTCTGCCGTCCAAGACCTTCAGTCGCAAGAAGGAGGGTGAATCTTTGGGATACAGGCTGCGGAGCACTTGACTGTCGCGCACGGCGCACAGACCGTAGTGCGCCTTGTGATCGGCCCACAGGGTGTCGGCCCAATCGCCGAAATCGTCGACGATCTCGGCCGAGACCGACGGTCGTTTTTCCACTCGCGAACGATAACGAGCGTGCAGCCCGATCATGCCCAGCCACCCCAATCCGGAGAACGCGAGCGTGTCGAGCAGACACCGCCGAAGGGCCGATCTGCGCAAGTAGGTGATGTTACGGAGGAAAGCGAACGGATGCACGACGCGAAAGTAGAAGGGGACGGAGAACATCTGCCATCCGGCGGAGCAGAACAGCCGTGCCACAGGTTCTTCGCGGCCACCGATGCCCAAACCATAGAGCAAAGGCTGGCGCTTCTGCGCGTCCGCAAGCATGCTAACGGCAATCGGCGCGTAGGCCCGGTTGACGCTCCCCTCGGAAACCGGCAACAGGATGCTGGCAATGGTTTCGGTCCGGCCGCCCAGGAGGAACTCCTGCGACTTCAGGAAATAGCCGCCGCGGACCGCCGCCCCCTCGTCGACGGCCACGTAGCACGCCAGCGAGATTCCGGGTTTCGCCGGCGCAGGCAACGCCGGGAATCGCACTTTGCTGCCGCCGGCGGCAAGCCGCGCGTTGAAGGCGGCCAGCGCAGGCGCCAGCGACGCTTCGCAAGGGACGATCATCATTGCCATCGTTAGTACGTGCTCAGGCTCGGTTCCGAATCACGGGGTCCGTGCCATTGTGGCAGCCACTTGGATCCCACAACGGCGCCGTTCAGCCAATCAGTCCGGGCACATGGGGCTCATCGCCCGCATTGATGCGGGCCATTTGCCTCAGCCAATCTCCGACAAGGAACCGCCACGAAAAGTCCCTCTCCACGAGCTGGCGCCCCTTTCTGCCCATCTCATCTCTTTGCCCCGGCCGGTCGGCCAGATCACGGATGGCCTGCGCCAGCTTCGCCGGACATTCCGGCTCGACGACGATGCCGCACCCTTCGGCCTGGACCATTTCCGCAGCTTCCCCGAGTCCGGCATAGACCACAGGCACGCCACAGGCCAGGGGCGGAATAGTTTTTGAGAGCCGCATCTTTTTTGCGGCAGGCATGTTTCTAAGAACGACCAGGGAAGCATAGGTGATCGACATCAGCCGCGGCATTTCCTCGAACGGTGAATCACAAAACAGAATATTATCCAATTTGGCCGAACGAGCATCTTGCACAAGCTGCTCTCGCACTGGCCCCTGGCCCACCATCAGGATGACGACATCCTTTCGATCGACCAGAAGCTTGGCGGCCTCAACAATCACTTCCAGGCCCTGGTAGTGGGCATGTGTCCCGGCGAAAGTGAAGACCGTCCGGTCACCTGTTCCCATGGCCTGAGCGTAGGCATCATCGCGCGGGAGGGGTCGCAGGGCGTCCACGTCTGCGCCATTAGGGAGAAAGCTCATTCGCTTTCGCGGCATACCGCGATTTTGGATGAAATGTTCTATAAAGGCATGCGTGACCGTGGTGACGGAAAGCGCATGGCGCATGAGGAAGCGCTCCATGGCCCGGGCGATCCAGATGAGCCACTTGGCGCCGATCCACCTGCCTTCGGCCGCAATCTCGACTTGCAGGTCCGGCGTGTTATATACGTAGGGGATCCCGCGAATGAGCCGCAGCAGCAAGGCCGGAAACGCCAGGGTCAGTGGCTGGGCCTCAACGAAGACTAAGTCGGGCCTGGGACCGAAAAGTAGCGCCGGCAGGACGGCTGCCGTGAAGGACAGATAATTCAGGAGACGCTTCACCGAGCCCCGGCCCGCGGCAGGATAAAGCCAGACCCTCTCGACGGCAACTCCATCAACGGTTTCTCTCAAGTGAAACCGGCCACGATAATTTTCGAAGATCCGGCCCAAGGGGTAATTCGGCATGCCCGTCAGCACGCGGACCTCGACCCCCAAACGATTCAGCTCACGCGCAACATTGCGCAAACGAATCTGCGGCGCACCTGGCTCCGGCCAATAGTATTGGGTGAGCAGCAGCACACTCCGAAACGGTTGCTGGTTACAGTTATCCATGAAAAGCCTTCTTATGTTCCCGGTCCGGTGTCTCCACTGGGCGGGCCGCCTAGCCTCAAGAAGGTCGCCATGCGGTTCAGGTCGTATATAACCGCCCCGTCAGGCGCCAGCCGCGCAACGCCTCCAGTTTCAGCAGACGTTTGCAGACGACGATCGCCTCGGCATCGACACACGCTTCCTCAGGCGAGTTGACCAGGATGTGCGCCAGGTGAGGCAGTCGCTCCATGACATGCGCCATGTTGGCCCCGACCAAGCGCTGGGGATCAAGATCGGAATCGTAGATCCTGATTTCAAACCCTTTGCCAAGCAGGCGCTCGGCCAACTCGACGTAAGGGCTGTCACGCAGATCGTCACTTCCCGTCTTGAAGCTCAGGCCGATGAAGCCAAGCCGGCGAGCAGGCCGGGAGAGAATGGTCTCTAATGCCTGCTCGAGGCGCTGCCGGTTGCTCGGCAGCAGCGCGGAGAGCAGCGGCAAAGGTTGATGATTCTCGCGCGCAAGGCTTCCAGCGCCCGCACATCCTTCGGCAGGCAGGAACCACCAAATGCAAAGCCTGGCCGGAGATAAACGGGCGAGATATTGAGGATCGTGTCCTGGACCATCAAATTCATTACGTCCCGTCCGTCTGCCCCGATCATTGTCGCCAGCGTATCAATCTCGTTGGCAAAGGCGATCTTGAGAGCATGGAACGCGTTACACGTATATTTGAGCATGGAGGCGGTCTCGAGACTTACTTTGTAGCGCGGCGACTGAATCCCTTGGAAGAGGCTCATGGCGTGGTCCACCGCCGCTGGATCGTCGCCGCCGGCCACGAGCAAGGGCGGGTTGAAGAAATCCGAAATCGCGGTTGTTTCTCGCAAGAACTCTGGATTCATCACCAAACGCAGCTTGTCAGCCCCCTGGCACGGTTGGGTTTCGGCGAGGATCTGCCGCAGCATCGGGGCAAGCGAAGTGGAACGAACGATGACCGTCAGCGGCGAATGCCGCCGCGCCGCACCGCTGGCGATTGACTGGAAAACTCGCCGCAATGCCCGAGTATCAACCCGACCATCTCGCTGGGAGGGAGTGCCGATGCAGATCACCGCCATCTCTGCCTCGACAAGGCATGCTTCGCCGCCGGCAACCGCCATCTCCGCCTTCAGCCGCCCGCCCGCCACCCCTACCGCGATCAATTCCTCCAAGTTCGGCTCCACGATCGGGCTTCGGCCGGCGCAAAGCGTTCACCTTGGATTCGATCACATCGATGATGACCACTTCGTGTCCCATCTTGGCAAAGCATGCTCCGGTGACACAGCCGACATACCCAGCACCGTAAATAACAACTTTCATGGTAATACCAACCTAAAGACTTTGAATCGGAATAAGCCTTGACCAGCACTCACTTTCCTCCCGCAAAACATTAGTGCCTTCCAATCGATAGTGACTAAGGTCGTCACGTTTGCCTGGGCATAAGAACATGATTCTTGACTCACGTCGTTCCCTGAGTGATCTTTTCCAATAGCCATTTGCGTTCCAGGCGGCCTCGCTGCCGGCCGGTGATGTCATGATGTCCTTGAACGGCGAGCAAGTGATCGAGCAGCGTCGAGGTGGGCACGAACCAGCCGTCTTTCTTCGCCAATCGCTCCATGAGCGAGCGGAATCGCGGGTCGAGACTTCCCTGCCGCTGGAAGCCGAAGGCAAAATGCGCGTAGATGATGCAGGCGCCGCCTTCTTCTTCCAAGCGATCCTGATGCTTTTCGGTCAGGCAATTGTTGAAACGTCTCGGATCGACGCCGTTGGACGCCGCAAACCAATAGTTCACCAGCGGCCGCCGGGGATCGTGATAGGGCATCAGCGGACAGGCCTTCAACGTATTGACGTCCTGAAAGACGAAATCCCGGTAGTACTTCACCCGTTCCCGGCAGACATCGCCCCAATAGTGGCGATCGCTCGGCAACTCGCCTCGGTAACCGCCGCGATGGCGCATCCGCGTGAGGAGATTGTAGAGCAGGACGTTGATACCGGTCATGCGTTTCTCGGCCCAGTACAATCCCTCCGCTGAACCGGTATGATTGGCCGCCACGTGGGGGTCATGCCCAAAGAGCGCGGCGAACGCGTCGAGGCCCCGAATGGTTTCTTCCCGCGGAGAACTGTGCCAAGTCGCGCCGTGCCAGCCGATCTCGAACCCCTTGGCCTGCAATCCCTGGAGCCAGCAACGGTAGTCGTCGTCCTGTGCAGTTTGTCCCGCATTCGCGCCCGCGGAAACATCCCCGCGCAGAGGCCAGCAGGTTTTCGTGGTGCGAAAGCCCAGGTCACTCAGCAGTGAATAGACTTCGCCCACGTTCTCGAGTGTCGCCAAATCGGTGTCGTCGAAGATGGTGAATGCGAATCGCTTGCCGTCGGGCCATTGTACGTGGGGAGCCATTCCAACCAGATTCCCCAATTCAAGCACCTTCCTTGCACCTACGCTCGATGAGAGTCTTTTACCGATGGTCCCTGCGGACTGCGATCAACAGGCGGCCCGAATTCCCTGTGGAAAACGAATGTCCTGGGGAATGCATCCACGATGATCTTCAGGCCCAACTTTTCATAGAACCGTACCGCATGGGCATTGGTTTTGAGAACGTTCAAAGTGTAACCTGTGCAGCGGTCATAAATGCTCGACTCGAAGGCCTTGACCAATACGGTAGCCGTTCCGCTCCCTTCGGCAGCCGTGTCGACGGCAATGGAAAGTAATTTCGGCAGGTTCGGCGCAAGGATCTCTTCGAACTTCGTTGGCTGCGGCAGGCAAGACCTGCGGACAAAATGGTAGGCAGCGTACCACAGGCGGGGATGGAGCAATGTTTCCCAACAGCATCGGGCGAGGTTATTCCAAATGAATGCGCGCTTCGCGGCAGATATTTCCTCGGCCCGCCGCCCATGACAAATCCGTCGATGCCGCGATCGGAAACATGCACCAGGAACACGCACCGGCCCAGAAACGACGCATAGAACTTGCTGATCAGCGAAATCGAGTATTGCCCCAAAGTGTACTCGAAACCGCCAAATCGGGCCTTGTGGATCCTTGCGACATCCCTGATGTCGTCTTGCGTAGCTGGACGAATTTTCGTAATTCCGTTCATTTCTTCCTGGAAGTCATGCCGGAACCAGTCTCTTGGACAACGCGCACCACGTATTCCCTTTCTTCAATCGTCATCCCTGGAAACAACGGCAGGCTGATAATTCTCGTCCACTGCTCCGATGCGACCGGCAGATGCTCGCGCCGCCATCCGAACGTCTCCTCGTAGTAGGGATGCAAGTGCAAGGGCCGCCAATGGACCGAACATCCTACGCCGCGGCAACGAATTTCTTCGATGAACTGGTTGCGGTCGATGCCCAGTCTGTCCAGATTCAAGCGGATGGGAAAGAGGTGCCAGGAATGGATCCGATCGGTCGGATCGGGCGGCGACTCGATCTGCTCCAAGTCAGCAAACGCCCGGCGGTACTGGCGAGCGATCGCTTCGCGATCGCGGCGCATTTCTTCGCTCCGGCGAAGCTGGCAGTTGCCGATCGCGGCGGCAATGTCGGTGAGGTTATACTTGAAACCCGCCGCAACGATCCGATAGTCCCAATCGCTGTTGCCGCTATAGCGTTTCCAGGCATCGTGCGAGAGACCGTGCAGCGACATCCGCCGCATTCGCGCCGCGAGTTGGTCATCGTCAGTGACGGCCATGCCGCCTTCGCCGGTGGTCATGGTCTTGTTGGCGTAGAAGGAAAAACAGGTGACCGCCGCGGTGCTTTCACCGCACTGTCGCCAGGGCTTTTCCGGACTGCTGCGATAGGCGGCGGGAAAGGCATGGGCGGCATCCTCGACTACCCACAGACCGTGTTCCTTGGCAAAGATCCCCACGGCATCCATGTCGAGCATCAACCCGCCGACGTGGACAGGGATGATGCCGACAACCTCAAGCGTCGGATCGAGCGGCGTACGGCCGGCGCGGAGCTCGCCGATCTTCCGGGCCGCGTCAGCCAGGTCCATATTGAGTGTCACGGGCCCACAATCCACCAAGAGCGGTGCCGCCCCTTGGTAGCGGACCACTTCCGCCGTGGCGGCAAAGGTCATCGTAGGCACCAGCACGGCCTGGCCGGGTCTTAGCCCTAGGGCCTCGACGGCCAAATGCAGCGCGGCAGTGCACGAATTCACGGCCACGGCGTGCCGCGCACCGACGCTCTCGGCGAAGGCGCCCTCGAATTGCCTGGTCCGTGGACCGGTCGTCAACCAACCGGAGCGGAGACACGCCGAGACCTCCTCGATTTCGGCCTCGTCGATCGAGGGGCGAAAGAACGGCACCTGCAATGCCTTGCCGGCGTGGACGCACTGCCTCGGTTGTTCAGACAATCGCGTTTCCTCTTGGTTTAACCTTCGGCTTGGGTCGGCCCACGACCTGGATCGTCTTCAGGATAATCACGAAATCGAGCCAAAGCGAGGAGGTTTCCACATACTCCTTCGCCAGGCGGATTTTTTCCGGAAGGACCTTCTCAATGTACTGTTTTTCCGGGTTGTCCGCCCGGCCGAGGATCTCGGCTTCGTTACGATACTTGATCGAGGCCGGATCGGTAATGCCCGGCCGCACACGGAGGATCTCGGCGTAGTCGTCGCGGAACATTTCCACATACTTGCGGACCTCGGGACGAGGCCCTACCAGGCTCATTTCGCCTACGAGCACGTTGATCAGTTGCGGCAGTTCGTCGATCTTGGTCGCCCGCAGAACGCGTCCTAGGGAAGTGATTCGCGGGTCCGCGCCGAAGGTCACGAGGTTCCCTCGCCTGGGAGCGTCTTGTACCATGGAGCGGAACTTGTAAATACGAAACGGACGGAATCCCCGGCCCATGCGTTCCTGACGGAAGAACACCGGTCCCCGCGACGTCAGCTTGATCATGCCGGCAACCAGCAGCCCCGGCAGTAAACCTACGGCGAGTCCCACAGCGGCGACGACGATATCCACCAGCCGTTTCAGCACTCGATCATTCTTTCCTGGCGGGTACGGGAACGGCCCTGGTGTCACGGTGGCGACGCAGAACCAAGAACTCGACAAACCCGCGCACATAGCCCAAACCATAGCTCAGGTGCAAGGCCGGGAAGACGCAAAAAAGCGCGGCAGCCACAGCCCAACCTTGGCATCGGACAGATCGCGCGGCGACCGCGGCGATGGCCAGCAGGTAGCTTCCGGCGACCACCCCAAAAGCGGCCAGCCCGAGCCAACTCCAAGCCGCCACGAGGGCCGTGACGATCAGGCCTAGCACGAATAGCGGCGGCAGCAGTTGCCGGACCGTCATGACGCCGCCCACCTTGCGCACCACCAGGGGTTTGAAGTAACCGTATTGATAATACTGCTGCCAGAGTTTTCCGAGCGAGTCGCGGGCATAGTAATTACAGACGATCTTCGGCGAGAGCCGGATACGTCCCCCACGTTTGATCAGCCGCAGATTCAACTCATCATCCTGATCGCGGACGAGTTCTTCGTCGAACAGGCCAATCCGATCGAAGACTTCGCGGCGATAACAGCCGAAAGGCACCGTGTCGACCCAACGGTCCCTGCTGGAACCGATGCGAAAGTAAGAATTCCCGACACCCAACGGATGCGACAAGCCCAGAGCGATGGCTTTGGCCATGACCGTTGGCCGGCCAGGATGCGTGATCGAGACGCCTCCCACGTTATCGGCCCCACTCTCCCCCAGCAACCGCACGAGCGACGAGATGTAATCGCGCGGATAATCTGCATGAGCATCAATACGAAAGATGATCTCTCCTCGGGCATTTTTGATGCCGATATTCATGGCTGCAGGCGTAATCTTCCGGAGGTTATCCAACATGAGAACGAAGGGGTGCGCAACCACGTACTTCTCAATAACGGCGCGCGTTCCATCATCGCTCATGCCGTCCACGACCAGAATCTCCAGCCGTTGCCAGGGATAATCGTTGGCCAGGATCGATTCCAGACAGGGGCCGATCCATTCTTCCTCGTTCCTGCATGGGATGATAACGGAGATGAGCGGTTGCGCCAGTTCGCTCATGGAAGGACGGCTGCTCATCGTGGTGTGTTCGTGTCTCGCAATACGACTTACCGGCCGCGTAACGTCGTCTCGTACATGCCGCCAGCAACGGCTTCCTTGACGACGTGCGGCAAACCCACGCGATCGCTCGTGAGGACCAGGCTAGTCCCCTGCCTTTTCCAGAGGTGGCACGCGACTGTTTTCCAGCGAGCCTTGCGACGGCAGGATACGTTCCAAGAGCTGCGAAACAACCGTGATTACGTCGAACGAGTCACAAACCCGTTGCCTTCCCCTACGGGCGACCTCCGCCGCGAATAGCGGATCGCGAACGTAGCGCTCGATGGCATCGGCCAAGGCGGCCGGATCCTTGTCGGGCACGATCTGACCGGCGCCGCCCTCCAGCAGTTCGGGAATACCGCCGGTACGCGTGCCGACTACGGGAATACCATAGGCCATGGCCTCGATGAGCCCGACGGGAATGCCTTCGTGCAGGTTGTGTCCCAGGTCGACGCTGGGGAGCGCGACCACTCCCAGGTGGCCTTCTCGATACATGGTGAGGATTTCGGAATGCGAACGCTGGCCGAGAAACTTTACGGCGTCGGCCAGGCCGAGGCCCTGCACCTGGGCCTCGAGGTCCGCTCGCAGTTCGCCGCCGCCGGCCAAGAGCAGTTTGCACTCGACCCCCCGTTTGCGCAACAGCGCGATGGCCTCGATGAGATAACGGTGGCCTTTGACCGGTAGCAGGTTCGCCGGTAGGAGGATTGTGTTCTCGCGTCCGGGGGAGCTGGGGATCTCGGCTTCCGAAGGCACGTTGACGCCCAGGTGCATCACCACCGCATTGCGCGGATCGGGCGGCGAGCCCAGCGATGCGGACATCCGCCATCCACTCTGGGAAATGAAGCGGACGAAATTGGCTTGCCTCAATTTCTCCGCCAGCAAGTTGTTCAGGTCGATATCGGCGCGGTGCGCCGTACAGCTCCAAGGCGTTTGTGAAACGATGCTGGCGACCATGCCCATCGTGGCTGGAGTGGAGATCCAGTGGACGTGGATGTGATCGGCCTGCCACTGGCGCGCCACTCGACCCAGCCAAAGCCCCTTGGCAAAGACGGCCAAGTTCTTCACGAAGGTGCTCCAATTACTGTTGCGGAATAAAGCGGCCATCGCGCGGAATGCCCCGCGGGGCCGCAGGAAGATCTCCTGCAAGGCGCCCTTCACGATGTCCCAACAGAGCAACGATCTGGCCAGGCAATGTTCTTGCAACTCGGCTGCGTCCTCGTGGACGAGTTGATACGTCGGCGAGCGAGGCACGATCCGTATGCCATACCCCCGCCGCAGCAGTTCCTTGACTTCAGGAATCAAGAAAGACTCGCCCGGGCCATAGGGCAAAGTCGCGGTGACGTAGAGGATTTTCCGCGGACGGTTTTCATTGGTGCGCACCGATTGCACTTCGGCGAACATTGTCTCTCGCCCTTTTGCTGGCAATTCGTGGGCCACTAGCCTACAGACCCCGCACATGCTTCACCCGAACCGTGAATATTTAACTCCCTCGTAGATAAGCATGCCAACCTCACCTTTAGCATGGCTAAAATCTTAACCCGAGAAACTTGGCTTGTCAACAGTCGGCAATCGGTCTATCGGTAATTGGTCGCGATCCGAATTCCGCATTTCTGACCGCTTCGCGGCGTATGAGTTCCGTAATCAAATTCTCCAGTTGGCGGCTCCGCTGATAGAAGTAGAAGCAGACACTCACACCTCCTAGAATCGCCAGGTAAAAGACCAAGTCGGCCCCGCGACCGATGCCAACCATTATGGCCACTCGGATGGTAAGCTCGGGCCGGGCGATCGCAATGGTGGCTGCTGACCAAACCAGGATCCCAAGTACTCCCGGCAATCGTGGTGTGCGCCCACTCCAAGTACGTAGCAGGCTCCTTAGGGCCAGCAGAGTGCAAACAGGGACAAACAACACCTGAAACGCATTCATCGAATCACCTTTTCCAGCAGTAATTTGATGCCCAATCGCACGGCCGCCGAGGTTTTTTGCCCCTTGGCCAGGCTATCGGCCGTATAGCGGATCGTTACCGGCACTTCGACGTACTTCAATCCTGAACGGGCGATCTGATCGATGATCTCCGACGCATGCTCCATGCGATTCATGGTGAGATGAATCTTCTGCGCCCCGCGGCCAGTCATGGCCCGTAGTCCGTTGTGGGCGTCGGTCAAGGCCACTCCAGAAAAGACTCTCGTGAACAGCACGGCCATCCGCAGCATGAGTTTACGGCTCCAGGGAATTCCCTGGGCATTCCCGAGGAATCGCGAACCGAGAGCGAAATCGGCGCCCGCCGCAGTGAGATGCTCAACGAGCACCGGAAGATCCGAGGTAGAATGTTGACCATCGGCGTCGAAGGTAATGATGGTTTCGGCATGCCGTTCCAAGGCGAAGGTAATCCCCGTTTGAATCGCCGCCCCCTGCCCCAGATTGACGGCGTGCCGGGCCAGCCAGACGGGTCGTTTGAGAACGTCGCCGGCCGTATCGTCGCGCGAGCCGTCATCAACGACCACGATATTCTTGGCAACCTTCAACAAGTCGTCCAGCACGGCCCCGATCCGTCGCTGCTCGTTGTAGGCGGCAATCACGACCCAAAACGCCTCCGGCAGTGGAAGGGCAGGCGAAGCCAGACGATCTTCGTTCACCAGACCTTGTTCTCCTCGTAGTATATGACTTGCGTGCCGAAACTATCAAAGGTGAATTTCATGTCGCGGAGTTCGCCAAGGCAGGCCCGCAGTTTTTCCTGGTGCTGCTTCTCGCAGTACAGGAGGAGAAAGCCTCCGCCCCCTGCTCCCAGCAACTTGCCGCCGGTTGCACCATTCTGTTTGGCCTTTTCGTAGCAGGCGTCGATCCAATGGTCGGAGATTTGCGTCGAAAGCTGCTTCTTCAGTTGCCAGTTTTCATCGAGGATGGGTCCCATATCGTCCACATTGCCGTTGACGAGGCTTTCGCGAAGTTGTCGCGCCAGTTCCGCCATGCGCTTCACCCGGTCCGCTTTGCGCTGGTCGCGATGGATATTCTCTTGCTGTTCGGCCAGAATATTGCCCGCGGGACGCGAGCCTCCAAGGTACAGCAACATCAAGTTCTCCACGAGCATGGTTTGCTTGCCCTGCGGCATGATCACGGGCTCGACCTGAACGGTCTCGTCGGGGTAAAACGTAATCAAGTTCAGCCCGCCGTACGCGGCCGCATAAATGTCCTGCTTACCGATGGGATCCTTGAGGATATCGATTTCGATATGGCAGGCATTCTTTGCCAACTGTTCCTTCGATGCAAACTTGCCCGTGTAGGCGAATAAGGCGTGCAGCAGGCCAACCGTGAACGAACAAGACGATCCGAGGCCGGTGCCGGCGGGGATATCGGCAATCGAATTGATGTCGATGCCTTCGAGGCCGAACTGGTCCAAGGCAACGCGAACGATCGGGTGCTGGATGTGGGCAATGCTGTTGACCAACTCCGTCCGCGAGTACTTGACTTGGATTCGCTGGTCGAAGAACGGATGGATCATGATGTACATATACTTGTTGATGCTCGTGCTCAGCACGCAACCCGGCTGCCGGCAGTAAAAGCTGCGAAGGTCGCTGCCGCCGCCGGCGAAACTGATGCGAAAGGGAGTACGAGTTCCAATCATGACTGCTTCTTCCTAGGTGCTGGCACACGTTGGTTTCCGGATCGCGCGGACTGGTCGCCGAGAATGGCTCCCATCGCTTCGGCAAGATCGTTGCAGACGAAATCGGCATGGCAGGGGTAGCGGCCGTCCTGCCCGGCGGCCCCGGTGCGGACGAGGATGGTCTTGCAACCGGCCCCGCGCCGGCCAGAATGTCCGCCGTGCGGTCTCCGATCATGAACGAGTTGGCCAGGTCGATATTCAGTTCGGCCGCCGCCGCCAACAACATGCCGGGCTCGGGCTTTCTGCATTTGCAAACGATCTTATACTCCGGACGTTCCCCGGCAAAGCCTTTCTCCGGATGATGCGGACAGAAGTAAATCCGATCCAGCAATGCGTGTTCCGCTCCCAGCAACGTCTCCAACTTGGCATGCACGCCGGCCAGATCCGCCTCGCTCATGAACCCCTTGGCGATTGCCGGCTGGTTCGTCACAACGACGGCCAGATGCCCGGAACGATTGACCCGGCGAATCGCCTCGCCCACGGAAGGAAGCAATTGAAGTTGTTCGGGCGACACGACCGGATCGGCATCCACATTGAGGACGCCGTCGCGGTCCAGGAACACAGCGGGACGCGGATGCTTGCGGTTGAGCCGCGCGACCTTGCCGGAAAGCACGTCCGACTCGACGGACCGCAGCCGTTCGAGAGTGCCGACGTCAGTGATGTATTCCGACGTGTTGTAGCCCAGCAGCTTGGCGCACACAACGCAAGGCCTCGGGGAAGACGTTTCTGCCCAGATCGGCAAACTCGCCGCGGACGGCATGCCGCAAAAGGTTGCGCGACAGGACGTAAAGGGCGGCGTTCGCCAAATTGCGATGCACATCAGCCGGATCGCGGGGCTTGGGATAAAATGCGGTGATTCGACCGCTGGCGTCGATGTCCAACAGATCGCTGTCGTGCGGATGATGGTTGGGGTGGGCGACCAGCGTGGCCTGGGCCTGCCCTTGGGCATGAAAGGCGGCCAACCGGGCCAGGTCGACATCCATTATCGTATCGCCGTAGAACACGAAGAAGTTTTCGTCCAAGCGGTCCTCGATCTCCTTCAAAGCGCCGGCCGTACCTAGCGGCACTTCTTCGCGATGATATTGCAGCCGCAATCCTCGCGAGCTTCCGTCGCCGAAGTGCGACTGGATGACTTCTCCGAAATGGCCCGTCAAGAGCATGATCTCATGGCAACCGTACCGCCGTGCCAGATCGAATTGGTGCTCCAGGATCGGCTTCCCGGCGAGAAGGACCATAGGCTTGGGAACTTGCTGGGTGAGGTTTCCCATGCGCGTTCCCTTGCCGCCGCATAAGATGACCGCTTGTTTAGGAGGTACTTGCACGTCCTAATCTTTTCCGAGAATGCGGCGGACCGCGGTGCGGACCGCCGCGGTCGAATCGTAACGATGCGCGAAGCCCAGCGCTTTGATCTTGCTGCTGTCATAGTCGAAGTACGGCACGTCGCCCACCCAACCGACCTTGCCGCCGCCATAGACGATCGGCGTCTCGCGGAGTTCCATTTCTTCCAGGACGATTTCGACGATTTGCCGAACGGAAGTCAGCCCTTCGCCCGCCACGTGATAAACGGCCAATTGCTCCGGGGCCTGCCGGCAGACCGTGAGGATGGCCCGGACGAGGTCCTTGACGTAGAGATACGGTTTGGTCTGGAAGCCGTCACCAAGCACGTCGAGGCGGGTAGGGTCCTTCCGCAGCCGGGCAATGAAGTCATGGACGGCTCCGTGCGTGCATCGTTCGCCGACCACGTTGGGAAACCGCAGCATCCAGACGCGGTAGCCGAAGCTCTGGGCGAAGACCGAGAGGTAAGCTTCCGCCGAGAGTTTCGAGGCCCCATAGAACGACACAGGCCGCAGCGGTCCGGTTTCTTCGTGCAGCAACTCGCGATTATCGCCGAAAACTGCGGAGGTACTGGCGAAGAAGATCTGCTTCATGCCATGCCGCTGCATCGCCTCCAGGACTTCGATCGTCGTGAGGAAAGTGAGCCGTAGATCGAGGCTGCGGTCCTTGTTTCCCAGCGAGATATCGGAGTTGGCGGCAAGATGAAAGACGGTCTCCGGCCGCGATTCGGCGAAGACCTGGTCCAGTTCGCCGCGATCCAGAATGTCGGCCTTGTGAAAGTGGAACCTTTCGTTGCCATACAAATGGCAGACGTTCTCTTCCCGGCCGAGATAGAGGTTGTCGAGGCACCACACCTCATCGCCGCGGGCCAGCAACTCATCGCAGAGATGGCTGCCGATGAAACCCGCGCCGCCCGTTACCAGCACTCTCATATTCGTTTGCCCGATCCCGGGTGCTCCTTGAACTTCCGATTGAATGAATGGCGCAAGCCGCCGTCACGCGTCCGACCCTGCGGCCAGGGCCTCGTATTTTTTGCAGCGACTGTTCGATCGCGGCATCCATATTGTGATGTAGGTAAATTCTCCGAAGCATCCGTGGAGGACGATTCCCGATTGTTTCTCGCAATACTGCCGCACGGTTTTCACGTTGCAGCCCCCCGGCTCTCCGCCTTTCATTGTTTGAGGCTGCGGCTTCGCGGATTCCTGCGAAGTTTCCACAATCCCCTTGTTTGCCTGTCGTTTACGTACGGTCATCGCCGACCTTCCCAATAACCGTTCCAGGGCAGAGTTCCTTCGCTTCGCGAACACACCAAAGCAGGACCAGCGGCGGCAGGAACACGCCCGCTGGCACCGCTAGCCGCGAGTCGGCAGGGCTTCCCGCCAGGCACAGTAACGAGATGCTCGCAACGAAGTAACAGGGCGCAAGCCAAGCGAGCGATGCGAGGATAGGACTATCGCGGCCATGGGACGGCCAATTCGCCTGGCGCGGCTCTCTTGAGGCCCTGTCGCGCCTAAGCAACGTCAGCACAACCGCTGCGGGGATCAGCACCCACAAGCTCCATTCGAAGAACACGACTTTTGCCAGGCAACGAGGAACATAACAGGCCACCCACCGAAAGTACTTGGCCTTTCTGGCGGCGATTACCTCCTTGGAAAAGGCGAAGAGTTCCGGTTCGTGGGCGAGGATGTCGTCGCCGTACAGGCGTTTCGCGGACGGTACGGCAACCTTGAAGATATTGAGGCTCAACTGCCGTTCAAACAACGCCATGTCTACGCTGAAGCGCTCGGGGAAAATGCTCTTCATGCCAAGTTCGGCGCGCTTGTCCCGTACGGCTTTCGCCAACGGTCGATGAGCGACCGGCAGCTCGTCGTCGATCTCGGGGTCCACCAGCTCCGATGCCAGCCCGGACAGCGTGTACCCGCCAAAGCTCACGAGGCCGAACCGGCCGACCATGGCGAAACGCACCGTACAGTACCCCAGGAGCGGCACGAGACATACGACTGCCAACGCGCCCGCAAATCCCCAGGAATGGGCCGAGCGAAGACTCCAACTCCAACGGACCCGTGACAGGACGAGACCAAGGCAAGGGACCAATGGAACAAGAAAGAGATAGGCCGGACGGATACTGTAGGCAGCAAACACCGCGAAGGCCAGGCCGAGCCATGGCAGGAAGCTTCGGCGGTTGCCCAGGAGCCAGAACAGGCAACCGATTGAGTTCACCGCCATGAGCATGCTGGGGAAGTCGGTAAGCACCCAGGCAATCTGGTTTCGCCAGGGCAAGACGGCGTACAGCACGCCGCACGCCGCCAAAAAAGCCTCCCACGGCGAACAGCCGTACCGTCGCAGCGCCGAATCGAAGAAAATGACCGTGCCGCATAGCAATGCCAGATGGACCCAGGGAATCGCCCGGTATTCCGGAGCCAGTAGGTCCGCGGCCCTCAACAGAAGCGGATAGCCCAAGGTGCGGCCACTGTTCGCCATCGCGTCTGCCAGGGTCATCTTGCTGGTTTCGATATAAAGGGGCGTATCGGGCGCATACTGGACGTTCCAACAGCCGAAACACGCGCCGACCACGACCACCCCGAACAGTTGGATGATCAACCACGAGCGCGGCTGCCGCGCCAGCCGCGCCGCAGCCGCCTGGATCCCTCTGCTGAATGAATTCACTTCCACAAGATTATTCCCCGGACGACAATAGACCCACCCCTTGGCTGCCGTAACCTAGATCGGCCGCGGCCGAGGCAATCGGAACGACGACTTGGGGCCCTCGAAACGACGCATCGGGAAGCGGCCGCTTGGGATGTTCGTTTTTTGAGCGGTTGCTGAAACTACGAGCGCGCAGACCAGCCACAGAACTTTCCAGTACTCCGCGCTGCCGGACATCATGATGGGGAGGAACGACGCCATGACGCCAAGCCAAAAATACCGGTCCGCCGGGGGCAGCGCATGCATCGCCGGACAAGCGTTGCCCAGTAAAGGAAGTAAAAGGCAAACCCGACCAGGCCCGTTTCTGCCAGCAAGCTGATAAACACGTTATGAGCAACGAGGGCTTTTTCACCGTGCTTTAGCGGAATCGTGGTGAAACAGCCGGTGCCGACGCCTAAGATAGGCCTTTCCTTCCACGCCTCCCAGCCGTATTTCCACATCTGCACCCGCGTGTCAAACGTGCTGGCACCGGTGCCTTCAGCGACGCGGGCGATGGTGGAACGAGCAACGAACCGGGGAACGAGAACCGCAACGACCGCCACGCAAACGGCTAGTGCCAGCCGGCTTTTGAAAATGATCTTCCACACGACTTTCGCCGCCGGATCGCGGCTCCGCCAGGTTCCCACCAAGAGCAGCAAGATGGCGACCGCTAGGGAAACCAAGCCTCCCCGCGAACCCGTGCGCAGGGCGGCAATACCGGCCGCGACGATGAACCCCCAGTAGAACCAGTTGGGCAGCTCAAAGCCGGTCTTTTCACGCCGTGTGACCAAGTAAAAGGAGAACATGATGCCAAGCGCGGCACAAGAATGCAACCGCGTTCGCGTTGGCGCCTTCCGCCGAAATCCTGACCTCCACCCCCTCGTCGGCAAACTCCGCTGGGCTGACGTGCCCCAAGTAAGTGCTAGCAACCATCATGGTTATACCCAGGACCACGGCCCGCATCAGCGCCTTCAGCCGCTTGGGGTTGTCGGTAAATTGGCAAACGAGCCAGGCAAACGTCAAGAGCAAAACATAGGTCTGAGAGTGCTCCATCGCCTTTTCGGGATCGGCAGCCCACGAAATGGAAAGGCAGCACCAGGCGACAAACAGGGTGGGCCAAATCAGGACGATAGGGAACCTAGGTCGACCGGAAGCGAAAACGGCTGCCGCGCCGAAGGCGACGGCGCCTATACCCAACAGTTTCGCGAACGTGGCGAACCCGGGTATGGTGAACATGCCTTCCCAGGGCATGATGAAAGCCAGAAGCCACACGAACAGGAAACTTGCGGACTGCATGGACTCTTCTTTCTGGTCAGTCGCGGTCTTTGGCCACGGGCAAATCGATTGCCGGGCCAGCCCCGGGAAACGGTGCGGTGACGTGCATGACATATCGCCTGGCCTTCCACAGCGCGGCGGCTAGCGGCGGATCGGTGTCCAGGAATGCGTCGAACTCGGCGAAATCGAATCGCGGGGCCGCCGGACTGGCGCGCGACCTTTTCTCCCAGGCGGCGCAATGGGGCAGGGCCCGCAGCGCGCCGACGTACGATTCGAATGTCGCGTACTCGTTGCGGTCGACCACCGGCGGGACGGCCTGTGTGAGCCCCAGACGCCATCGCTGCTGTCCGAGGTACACATTGTCGTTGATCTTGCACGGCCTGGCGTCGACGATGTTTCCTTCGTAGCCGGTCCATCCACCCGTATTGTTGATCACGTTGCTGGTGATCGCGAACTTCTTGAAGGTCCCCTCATAGGCCCCCTTGACTTCCTGGGCGGCAAGAACCAACGGATAGGCCCCCTCGCTATAGTTGTGTGCAAAGGTGAACCCCTGCGCGCTGACATAGGGACGCAAGCCGTACGTCTTCTCCACGCTGATATTGTTGGTGATATAGTTTCTTGCTGCTGCCCATGAAAACACTGCCGCCCTCGCTGTGGTAGAGGACGTTGCTGTCGAACACATTCTCCGCGATACCGTCGGGGTAATTCTGGATCGGTCCGCCCTTGTTGCTGCGTCCGAAGAAGCAGTTGGCGACGATGCATCGCGAACCGTCAAAATAGAAGCAATGCGACAGGTAACCGCGATCGTATCCGCCGTTGCTGCCATGTCAGCCAGTCCCCGACCTGGTCGACGAACAACGAGGTGTATGCACATCGGCGCCGCCGCCGCAGAATCCGCCGCACGCGTGCTTGATCGCGCAGTTGCAGATCGCACAACCGGTCAAGTACGGTTGTTGGTGAAAGAAGTACAGGTATTCGAACTTCAGGCCGTTCAGCTTGACATAGGACCCGTCCAAGCTGAATTGGCCGCTCGCCGTGCTCGTCACGTAGAGCTGACGGTTGGGGTCGGTGACGCGGGACGGACCAAGCTTGAACCAGAGCGTCTTGGTGTTCCGGTCGAACCACGTGATGTCATACAGCAGTTTGCCGCCCTTGTCTGTGAGCGGCAGACCCGCAGCCGCTTGGGGACGGGCGAAGTCGGCCGCCGCGTTCATCACGGCGAACGGGTAGCCGCCCCTGACGATTGCCCAGATGCCGATGCCGGGTTCCCTGGCGGCCCTGACGGTATCTTCCCAGACCGTGTGCTGCACGCCCGGATAGCGGACCGGCCGGTACGCTATCGCCGTTTTCCAGCAGTCGCCGAAAGCCGGATCAGCCACCCGTGTCCATGTGTATTGCTCGGAAGACTGCAGTCTTACGTCCTCGCCGCCGTATGCCTGGATCGTGATCGGGGCTGTAGACGTGCCGCTCTTGCGCCAACTGATCAGGGCCTGGTAGGTGCCGGCGCGGAGGTTTATCGTCTCGCCCGGCCGGACCCACTGGTGGGCCTTGTAAAGCGTGGCGAAAGGCTGTTGGATAGTCCCCGGATTGTGATCATTGCCATTGGGGGCCACGAACCAATTCGCCTCCTCGGGGGGACGCTTGACCTCCCGAGAAGGCCACACGGGGCAATCGGCGAAAATGGGCGGTTCCCTGGCGGTCAGTCCGCGGCTGCAATAGGCCCTGGCATATCCCGGGTCGAGGCGGACGGCCACAGTATAGTCGGCAACAGCCTTGTCCTGATCGTTCAGGTCTTCGTATAGGCTGCCCCGGAAGAAGTGGGCTTTCGCGTTGTTCGCATCCAGTCGCAGGGCCGCGTCGTAGTCGGCGATTGCCTTGTCGGTTTCGCCCTTTCGCAAAAGGGCGTAGCCGCGGTTGTTGTACGCCACGGCACTTCTTGAATCGAACTGGATCGCGTCGCTGTAACAACGAATTGCCAGCTCAAGGTCGCCGCGAAGAAACGCAGCATTGCCCGCACACATCTGTTCCTGGGCTCCGCCCCCGTGCGCAGCGCAGGGGACGGCTGCCAAGGCGAAAAGAACGCATGCCTTAAGAGCGAGGACAGGTCGCATCGTGTCACGCAGGCGTGGTGCCCTCGACGAGACCGCAATACTGGTAACATTACCCATGTATCGTTTCCTCGATCATTTGCGCGTACTGGTCCAATACGAAATCCGCCGCGAACGGCCGGAGGGTCTCTTGCGGGAATTCGGGGCGTGGTTCCGACAGGGTGCGGCACATCGCCTCCGCCATCGCCTCCACGTCGCCTACCGGTACGAGCCGGCCATAACGGCCGCCCTGCAGGATCTCGTCGGGGCCACTGCGGCAATCCGTCGCCACCGCCGGACATCCGCACGCCAATGCCTCGGTGAGCACCATCGGCATTGCCTCCCAGGCTGACGAAAGCACGAACAAAGCGGCCTTGGACATGCAGGCGAAAATGTTGTCCACGTAGCCGGGCAGGGCCGCGACTTCCGTGAGATCAAGGTCGTTGACGAGATGCTCCAGTTGCCCCCGTAAGCCGCCATTGCCGAAGATCGCCAGACGCACCGCATGCCTCCTCCGCACCAGCGCAAATGCGCGAATCAGCGTCGCAAAATCTTTCTGCGGACGGAGCCTCCCGACCGCGAGCACGACGGGTGGCTGACCGTCGGCGAACCAGGGATGGCCGACTGGTTTCCGGGCAATCTCGCCAATGCCCTCGCTAAGGATCGGGTAGATGACGCGGACGCTCTGCGGCCGCGCCCCGCCTCGCGGACCAAGTCTTCGGCCGCGCCGCGCGACACGGTTACAATCGCGTCCATCCGCGGATAACACCAGCGAATGGCCCGGGCCAACGCCCGACTTCGCCAAGGGACTCCATGCGCCAGCGCTCGGGAAAGCGTCGTATGCACATTGGCTACCAATGGCGCGGGAATGCGGGCCAATGCTCGGCCAAGAAACGCCGCCACGTTTGCATGTTCCAAGGCCGGAAGCAAGATGTCGGGCCTTTCGCGCCGCAAGTAGCGGGCAAACGGCAGGATGCTGGCCATCGCCCGCCGCGTGTTCAAATCGACAATCCGCACCCCTTCCGCAACGCACTGCAAGTTCGGCCCTTCGGCCTTCATGAGCACCATGTCCGACATGGTACCCTCGCTGGGCCAGCCCGTTGGCAAGGTAGACGGTACAGCGCTCCGCCCCGCCGACCAGCAGGTTGGGGAGAAAAAACGACACCTTCTTCTTGCTGCTTCGCATCACGGCTGCACGTTGACTACTCAACTCTTAGGTAGGGCCGGTTCAAATCCGGCGCTCATGTAGGTACAATAATTTCTTGAATGGCTTCGAAAGCAGCCTTTTTAGTGATGGTTCGCAGTAGGTCGCCACGATCCACCCGATTCCAACTACCACAAAAACAGGGATTACCGGAAGCAGAATAGCCGGTATCCAGGGCGCGAAACGCGCGATCTTGATGGTCAAGGCAACCATAATACCTTGATGTACAAGGTAAAGCGGATAGCTGATGAAACCAACAAAAAGCAGCAGCCGACTGGAAAGCAAGGACTGGACTAGTGGGGAGATAACCGCCAGCGTAAATAGCAGGCCAGCCAGCAAAGCCGGCAGCTTTGTCTCCAATTGGGGACCACCGTCCGCTACAGCCGCCGCAATAGTAAGCATAATAGCGAGACTCAAATAAAGCCGTTTCTTATCGCGGAAATAACGATAAAACATGGCGCCGGCCGCGAACCAGCCGAAAAACCTGGCGCTGACTGTATCAAGAGCATTATGGGCAGCGTTAAGTTCGAGCCCTAATTTGCGTAGTACGCCAATCGCGATTGTCAGTCCGAAAAGAGCAGCGAGGAGAATTACTGCTTTTCTCCACGTCATTATAAAGTACGCAAGCCCAAAGAGAACGTAGAATTTGACTTCCACGTAAAGTGACCAAAAAGCGCCGTCGAGACTCCGAGTATTCAATCCGAATTGTGACCAGAAAGCCGGTTGGATGAAAAATAGGCCGGGTATGAAATCTAGCAGCTTTGCTTCTCCGTTCGGTCTTTCCGGCAGCGAGGGCGCAGTAAGGAAGATAATTACCGAACAAACAAGCATCCCCGGGAATAATCGCAACCATCGGCGGCTTATGAAATCCCAAAACCCAGTACATTTCTCAAGGGTCATAAAGATGACAAAACCTGAGACCATGAAGAACAGGTTGACGCCTTGTGCGCCATATCGAAATAGCGGAAAATCGGCGAACTGTTGACCAAACGGATAAACGTCTGACCACTTGGAATATCCGTGATAGAAGATGACGAGCAAGATTGCAATACCCCGGAGGCCGTCCAGGAACTTTATACGCTGTATTGACACGGAAACAGCCCCCTTCGGGCCAAGTATGCTCTGCGTCAAGAGTCGCATTACTTTTCCACGTAATAAATGACTTTCGTGCCGAACCTGTCCGGCGCGGATTTCATCTCGCGGCGAACGCGGCGCGGCGCCACCTTGGCCTTGCGGACCAAGTCCTCGGCCGCGCCTCGTGACACCGTAGCAATCGCGTCCATTCGCGGATAGCACCAGCGAACGGCCCGAATCAACGTTCGGAACTGAAAGGTCGTTGCCTGCGTCATCGCCCGGGAAAGCGTCGTATGCACATTCGCCACCAAGGGCACCGGAAGGAAGAACGACACCTTCTTGTTGTTGCTTCGCATCATGGTTGCACGCCGACTGCTCAACCGGGGACCCCCCCTGAGACCTGCGTCGCGCCGAGCGTCTGCACTTCCGCCACGCCACGCATTCGGGTGCGCTTGGCGGACAGCGTACTGCTCAGGAACGGGTGTTCCACGAACCGATAAGTGACGGCCGAAGCGGCTATCGTCAGCAGCCCACAACAAGCGCAAATGCCCCAAAACGCCTGGGGCGAAAGCTCATCCACACGAACCATGCGTTTCACCGCACTGTATACAACGTAGAGCACAATGCCGTGCATGACGTAGATGCTGTAACTGATTGTGCCCAGGAACTTGGTCGATTGCCATCGCAGGAACGCGGCAAGCCTGGAGTCGTACGCGATCGCCGCGAAAACGACGAACATAAGGACCTGCATCCCGTACCGCTCCGGACAGAGAGCCGCCAGGATGGCCGACACGGCAATCCCCGCCAGCGTCCACGGCACCGACTGGAAGAACCGGGCCAAGCGGCGCGCGGCGACCAGTTGTGCCGCGATCATTCCCAGGAGAAAATATGTGAACAAGTTCCACTTCGTGTCTCCCGTAACCGACTCGGCAAAGACCATAACGGGCACCGCGGCGGCGCACAGGACCGCCAGCCGCCTGGGCGTGGCGCACAGGGCCGCCAAGGGGAGCCAAATATAGAAGCTCCATTCGAAGCGAAGCGTCCAGAAAACGCCTGCATTCACGCGCAGGAGGTCCACGCCGTTGAGCCGGGGCAGGAACAATCCCAACGACAGGCAGCCCAAGATCTGCGGCACGAGCTTTCCCAAGGGCACACGGAGGCGAAACTGCGATTCTACAGCAGCGATCGCGAACATCAGCAGCACCGTGAACAGGCACATGGGAGCGATCCGCTGAATGCGATCTGCGCCACAGCGCAATGGCGTCCATCCGGCCACGCCGATAGATGGCCTTCGACCAGAAGAGGAATCCCGTAATCATGAAGAAAAAATCGACGGGGACCGGTCCCAAATACTCATATAGGCCGGGCGGCATGACCCACCGGCCGGTAATTTGGAAGCGTTGCATGACGACGCCGTGGTGAACGAAGACGCTCAGAGCGAGAATGCCCCGCAAGCCGTCGAGACTTTCATAACGGTTCCCCGCGGCAGTAATATCCTGGTAGAAACGGCTGTTCCGGACCGCGCACCATCCGGCCGCAATGTACAGTCCCATCAGGACAAAATAGGGAAGGAAGTTTGGATCAGGCATGATTCGGCGGCCGGCCGGCGAACATTGCCGCCCGACTCACATAGTCCAGCGTCAGGATCGTCACCGGGGGCCGCCCCTTTCGGCCGTGCGCTTGGGGAGGACTGCGCACGGGAACGCCCACGGCAACATGGTCGTTGGGCACGTCGTCGAGCACGACCGCGTTCGCGCCGATCGATACGCGGTTCCCGATGCGGATCTTGCCGAGGACTTTCGCACCCACGCCGATTTTGACGTCGTCGCCCAGGACGGGAACGTCGTGCTCGCGGCGCCGGGAGCCGATCATCACCTCGTGCCGGATCGTGCAGTTCCGGCCGATCACGGTCTCGGGGTGCAGCACGATCCCGCCAAAATGCCAGATCCTCAGGCCCGGCCCGATCCGCGCCTGCGCGGCAAGTCGATGCCCGTCAACAGCCTCAAGATCGAATACGGCAGCACGGCCACGATCTTGAAGAACATTCGCAGCGGCCGGCAGCGGAGGGAATCGCCCCAGCGGCGGAAGCGGTAGTCGCACAGCGCCCAAAGCGAGGGTTCGTACCACTTCAGCCTGCCGCCCTGCCGGTATTGCGCCAGGTCGTCCCGCAGGAACGCCAGTTCCGAACAGCGGCATCCGTCAGAGGCAATAGGCGGCACAGTCGTGGAGGAAAGCAGCATCCCAAGATCCGCGTCAAAACACTACATACATGGAACTTGAAACTTCTTCGTCATACGTTTTCGGCATCGGGTGCCGAAGCCTCACGGCAATGAGGTCCTTCATCACGGGCATCAAGGCGCCGCAGGAATCGCGCAACTCCCACTGATCGACGATCGCCGCGGCGACCTTCTCCACATCTTTCGCGAAGGGATCCAGCTCCTTGGAAATCACGAACACTTTGGGTGTCTCGTTCCCTTTCTTCGCGTCCGACCACAAAGTCGAGCGCCGTCGGAACGGGGATGCGACCGCCGGCCCCATGCGGTGGACGGCCGACAGGAACGACCCGTGGTAGACCTTCTCGAGGTCCTGCACGAGCCTGGTGGGAAGTTGCGGTTTGACGATTTCGGGAACGTCGTCGCTTGCCACGTGTCCCTTTGGCAAGGGCCAAGCGGGCTGCTCATTCTTCAGGAGCAGAAAACTGCCGAGCGCGAGGGCGTCCATTTCCGTGCCCATGAAGCATCGATAAGCGTCGTAGGGCGTGCCCACGATCGGTTCTCCCCGCACATTGAACGACGTATTGACGATGACAGGGCATCCCGTCTTTTCGTAAAAGGCCCGAATCAGATCGTAATATTCGGGATGATCATTGCGCTGGATGGTCTGAATTTGCGCCGAGTAATCGACGTGGGTGATCGCCGGGACGTCGCTCCGCAGTTGGCGAACATAGGGCAGCATATCGTCCCCGCGGAATTCGTCCAAGGGGACCTGGCGCTCCTTGCGGACGGCGGCGACGAGGAGCATGTACGGGCTCTCGCGGTCCAGTTCGAAGTAGTCGGAAACCTTCTCGGCAAGGACCGTGGGCGCGAAGGGCCGGAAAGATTCGCGATACTTGATCTTCAGGTTCAATACGGTCTGTGTTTCCGGATTTCGCGGGTCGCCCAGGATCGATCGCGCGCCAAGGGCGCGGGGACCGAATTCCAACCGCCCGGCAAAGTGGCCCACCACTTTTCCCGCTTCCAGTAGCGACGCCAGACGAGACGGCCGCTCCTGGGGGGAAAGCTTCGTGGAGGGATAGCCGTGCGTATCCAGGAACGCCTGGATTTCGGTGTCCGAGAACGAAGGCCCCAGGAACGACCCGCCCTGCGCAGCCCGGCCGTCGGGCCGCAGCTTCCGTTCGCCTTGGCAGTAGTTGTAATAAACGTCCAGTGCGGCGCCGACGGCACATCCGGCGTCGCCCGCGGCGGGCTGGATCCACACGTCCTTGAAGGGCCCTTCTCGCAGGATCCTCCCATTGGCCACGCAGTTCAAAGCCACACCGCCGGCCAGGCAGAGCGATTCCTCTCCCGTAATCTCCTGCGCATGGCGGGCCATCCGCAAGAGGACTTCTTCGGTTACCGCCTGGATCGAGCGGGCGATGTCCATTTCCCGCCGCGTAATCCTGGCGTCGGCGCGCGCGGCCCGCCTCCAAACAAGCGATCGAAGTTCTCGTTGGTAATCCGCTCGCTGGAGAGGAAGTCGAAGTACTCAGGATTCAACTCCAGCGATCCGTCGTTCTTCACGTGGACAACGTTCTCCAGGATAGCGGCGGCGTAGCACGGCCGGCCATAAGGCGCCAACCCCATCATCTTGTATTCACCGGAGTTGACCTTAAACCCGGTGAAGTGCGTGAAGGCCGAGTAGAGCAGGCCAAGAGAATGGGGGAAATGCATCTCCTTGAGGATTGATACACGGTCGCCTTCCCCCCTGCCAATCGACGCCGTTGCCCATTCGCCCACCCCATCCACCGTGACAATCGCGGCACGCTGAAACGGCGAGGGATAGAAGGCGCTGGCGGCATGCGAGCGGTGGTGCCGATCGTGGAGAATGAGACCGTCGTAGGCCAAGGACGAGCGGATGAGAGCGGGAATGTCAAGTTTGTACTGGACCCAGGTGGCAAGGACCCGCGACCACGCCTCGCGGGCCTTGCGCTCATCGCCTTGGAACGTGTGCAGGATCCGCTCGAACGTCAGGTACGCGTTGTCGTAGTAGACCACTGCCGCCAACTCGTCCTGATTGATGCCTGCCTCCTCGAGGCAGTAGTTGACAGTGCGCTCGGGAAAACGGCGATCGTTCTTCACCCGCGAGAAACGTTCTTCCTCGGCGGCGGCGACGATTTCGCCATCGCGGACCACGGCGGCGGCCGAATTATGGTACATGCAGGAGATCCCCAGCACGTACACCGACGCGCCGGCGCTTCTCGAAGCGGCTGTGGCCGCGGGCCTCGCTGCCCTGGCCGGCCTGCCCGCCAAGAGGCCTTGGGAGCGGATCGTTTCGGCCAGGAAATCGCCCACAACCTGGTGGCCGAAGGGCGAGTAATGCGTGTCGTGCTGGAAAGAGATCTTCTTGCGGTCTTCCCGCTTCTGCATGCAAAGGGCCGCTGCGGCATTGGCCAAATGAATGCGCTCGTTGGCGGCGGCCATGGCCTCGAAGAAGGGCATGAACTTCAGCGGCAGGCCGTGCAGGTAATAATAGTAATTCGGCAGCGGAACGACGAGCACGGGCACCGAGACCGCCGCGGCGAGACGCTCAAGGATTGCCTTCATGAGCCGATAGCCGGTCGAGTCCGGTTGTCCGTAGTCCGGGAAGGGGTCGTAGCCCGCCATTCGCATCGCCGCGGCGCGAAGAAACCCCAACGGGCCACGCGCGAGTTGCCGCAGTTCTTCCAGTCGCGGGTCCTCACGAGAGGTGCGCACGAGTCTTTCCACGAGGCGCTCCTGGCGGCCCTCGGCGAGAGCGCTACCCGGTACGGCCTGCTCGGACGCCTGCTGCCGCTGCCGCGGCACCGGCGAATTCTTCAGGACCAGCCCACCGTCGGACAGCGTGAAATATGGCTTGGGAACCATGACGATCTTCCCCGTCGCCCGATCGATCGAAGGACGGCTGTCCAACTGATTGCGTTCGATGTTTTCAACCTGGATGCAGAAGACGACCAGGTCCGCAGTGACGTCCCTGGCCAAGTGTTCATAAACCAACAACTGCTGGTCCGTGCCTGTCCCGCTGAGCCCATAGTTGAAGACCTCCGCATCGAGCAGTTGTCCGACTCGCTCGCTGAACCGCTCCTCGTTGGCGCAGCCGTCGCCTGCGGTGAAGGAATCGCCAAAGAAGAGGATTCGTGGTTTGTCGCCTTTCCGTTTTGCGAACTCCACGTCCGAGCGGAAGCCCTGCGCGTTAGTGCGGACGAAATAGCCGCCGCGTTCGGACGGTATCCTTGCCGTCTGGTTCGGAACATAGAGATGTCCGACGGCGGGATGATACTGCACGAGCATCCGATGCGTACTTTGGGTTAGAAGAAACATGGCGAATGCTCACGGAGAGAAGTTTTGGTCGGGCCAAGCGGCCCCCAGTAAAACGTTGCGACTTGTTCGGCCCATTGCCGCACGTCGAAGTTCTCGCGAACATGCCGGCTGCTCGTCCGGCGCGGTCCTCCCGCTCGGCGGCGGACCAGGCGAGGACCGATCGGACCGCATCCCGCAGCGACTCGGCGTCGCCCACCCGGCAGAACTCCGCGGCGGGACAACTACGGGCCGATACAACCCCCGGTATGTCGGCCAAGACTACCGGCGTGCCGTTGGCCATCGCCTCGCACACCGTATAGTTGAAGCCTTCGCTCCTGCTGGCGCAAGGAGTACCGATGCGGCTTGGTAGAGCGAGGGAATGTCGTCCGTGAAGGCAATTTGCCGTACCCACGGACAGGCGCCGTCCTTCCGTTCGGATAAATACGCGGTCAGCCGCTGCGTGCCCACAATCCCCAGCACCAACGGGAGCCCATCAGCCACGAGGCTCCCCACCGCCGAAAGCGCCAGGTCGACACCTTTCAGCGGCGGATTATAACCCATCATCAGCAGCAGGTGATGATTTGGCGGGATCGCCAGCTCGGAGGCGATTTTGGCCTTCGACCGGGCCGCGGCAGTGGCCCACGCCATGTCGATGCCGTTCAGGATCGCGCAGACCCGTGTCGCTGGGCAGCCCGCCGCCAGGGCCTGCTGACGGACGTGCTCGCTGACGGCAATCATCCGTGTGCTGCGCCCCAGGCAGGTGTGCTTGACGAAATTCTTGAATCCTGCGCAGGAATTCCCCCTTGGCCGGGATTTCCGAATGGGCGTGCCAAACCACTTCCAGCCGGCGGCCGGCAAGACGAAGCCGTTTTTGCGCGGCCCAGGCCGCGGTGTCGTATGCGCGGAAGTGGCAGTGTAGGATCTCGGCATTCTCCTCGCGCGCGATGGATGCCAGGGCCTTCGCCGCGCGGACCATCGGCGTCGGAGGCACGAAGTGTATGGACAGTCCCGCGGCGATCAGGTCCTGGCACCATTTGTACTGCCGCCCAGCGGGTGGCAGGATGAGGACCGACCGCCTTCCCCACTCTTCGCACGCGCGGCCCAACGCCCGCAGCGAAGCAATGAAGTTCCCGGCATAGCTGGCGCTGAAGTCGGCCGCATGGATTACACTGGGCATCTTGGATTGTGGGGACATCGTGTCAACTCGTGGCGGAAGGGCGAGCGCTGGACAGCGCCGAAGTCTCCAGGAGGTCCGACAATGGCCACAGCCCCAACCACTTGCCGTTATCCTGCCGTTCGTCGAAGAGGAATAACGGTTTCGGGAAGTCGAACGGCGGTTTCTGGAGGTTGATGCGTCGGAACCGGCCGGTCGTTTCCAACTCGCGATTCTCCGTCAGGTCGGGGAATGTCGTGGTGAAGATGTAGCGGGATCCACTCTCTTTCAGATTACGCACGGCGAACAGAATCGACTTGTTGGGATAGTGGAACAGGCAGTCGCGGCAGAGGATCAGGTCGACGGCCGGGAGGCGGTCCTTGAGCATGTCGGCACATTGGAATCGAACCCGCTGCGAGCCGAACTTCCTGGTGTTGTCGGAGATCAGGTCGGGCACGATGTCCACACCGATGTAGTCGATTCCGGACAGGTCGACGGCCTTCATCCAGTGGAAGTCGCCGCAGGGGATGTCCATGAACGTGCGAATACAGAACTTCTGAAAAACGTCCTCGAGCCCCTGGCGAACGAACTCCGTGGCCGCGAGGGTCGAGCCGGGGCCGGAGGCGCTTTCGCCAGGTCCCCAACCCCATTCACGGTAGTAATCGATGAATTTCCATCGGTAGGGCTTGATGCAATACAGCAGACTTTGGAGCCCGCGCAGCGGCGACTTCTCATGGAATACAACACGTTTGACGGCTTTGATTAGTTGCAAGTATGCGACTCCGCGTAAGCGTGGAGAGGTATCATGGCGAGCCCTTGCCGCAATTCGGCGACTGCGCCGCACATCGGCCGTACGCAGGCACTCGCGATGCGTCGAGATGCGGGGCGATATGCAGCATCAACTTCCACCGCACAATGCTTTCCACAGAACGTTTGCCCAGGGGCAGCTATCGCGCATATTCACGAACTCGAGGGCCTTTGCAACCAGTTCCTCCTGGAGTTGCCTGTCTGCGACGAGCCGATCGATAGCGGCAGCCAACTCCTCGGTGTCCGGTCGATCGACAACCAAGGCAAACCCTTCTTTCTTCGCCAGCCAGGTCAAATAGCAATCGGCAGGGGCGTGCACCAGGATCGGCCTTCCCGAGCAAAGGTACTCCATGGCCTTCGTAGGAAAGTTGTGCTTCAAGATCATGGGGCGACGTGAATCGAAGGCCTGGGGAAGGAATTGGATCGTGCTTTGGCGTTGTGCAACTCGCAGGTCCTCTCGCCGCAGATACCTGGACTGTATGCCTCGCTCCCGCAGTTCCTCCGGCAGGCCCGGAGCGCAAAGGTCGATTTGCGGGTGGCTCTTGCGCGCTGGACCGCATCAACAAGGCGAACGATGGCATCTTGATTCATCACAGGATAGATGCCGCCGCAAAAATGGATGGTTGGCCGGATGTCGTCGGGAATCGCCTGGAATCCGTCTGCCTTGTTCGCCAGATCGATCGTGTGGGGCAGGAAACCGACTGGAAGTCCATGTTTCTTGACAAGAAAATCGGCGGCGAACTCCGTGATGGCAAAACGGCTATCGGCACGTTCCAGAACGCGGCGTTCGTATTTGCGTGCCATCCGCATGTGGCATTCGGGCAACTCCCCCCAGAGAATGTCAAAGTAGACCGTCAAGGGAAGATCCAGTTCTTCGGCCACTTGGCAGGCGGCAACCAGGAAAGACGAACTGGGAAAATGCGCGTAGATCCGCTGTACCGAGTGCTCCTTCGCCCATCGCTTCAGGCAGCGACGAATCAAGGGAACGTAATACTGCGGGCAGCGACGCTCGAAGCGCACGGTCCAGGCGTAACTTCCCAACACGAGCGCCCTATGCCGCTCCATGCCCAGCGAAGGGCCATTCAAGAGCGGTGGATCACCGATGCCGTGGACCGCCACGAGTTCATCCTGGGGCAAGTGCTTGAGCAACTCGTACAAGATCATGGAGCTCCCCGTGGTCATCGGCGGGAACGCCTGCGTGGAAATCAGCACTCGCTTCGACATCTCTTTTCTTTTGGCCTCAACACATTCACGGCGTCGGTCGGCGGTCAGTCGAGCAGGTCGGCCTTCCAAGCGGGCGGCAGATTCTTGAGAACTTCAATGCCCGCAAACGGTTTGGTCGTGCGAGCGCCGTGCTCCTTGGCCCATGCGGCCATCCGCTTGACGCCCTGATCCAGAGGAACGTAGCCCTGCCTGCCGAACACTTGCTGCAAAGCATCGCTGCTGGAAAATGCATGCACCACCTCCTTGCGGGCGTCGAGGAAGCGGATCTTCGGCTCGGCCCCCAGCACCTTCGCCACGATGCAGGCCAGGTCGCGCACCGACGTGGGCGTTTCCGCGCCGATATTGAAGATCCGACCGCTCGACTCCGGCACGTCCACGCAGCGGGCGATCAATGGCGCCACGTCGTCCACGTGGGTAAAGGCCCTCGTTTGCAGTCCGTCGCCGAAAATGGTCATCGCCTGGCCCTGCATGATCTGGTTCATGAAGATGCCGATCACGTTGCGATAGCGGTCGCCGATGTTCTGGTGCTCTCCGTAAACGTTGTGCGGACGGAAGATCGTGTATTCCAGGCCGAACATCTCGTGGGCCGCGCGAAGGTCCATCTCGCAAGCATACTTGGCCACTCCGTAGGGGTCTTCGGGCATGGGCGCGGTGGCTTCGGTCATGGGATTCTGGGCGGCCCCGTAAACGGCGATCGAACTGGTGAAGACGAAGCGTTTCACCGTTTCCGAATTGACCGCCGCGTTGACCAAATTGATCGTGCCCAGGACGTTGTTTTCGTAGTTATAGCGGCGGATGAAGTGGGAGAGCCCTTCGGCAGCGTAGGCCGCTAAATGGTACACGTAGTCGAAGCGGTGCTCCGCAAACAACCGCGCGACCAGGACCACGTCGGTGACGGAGCCTCGGCAAAACGCCGCGCCCGTCGGTACGTTGTCCTGGTAGCCGCCACTGAGGTCGTCGAGGACGACGACCTCGTGGCCCAGGCTCAGGCAATGCCGGGCTACGTGCGATCCGATGAATCCGGCGCCGCCGGTGACCAGGCTTTCAGACATCCTTCTTGAATCCTCTTTCGCTGATAGGAATAGTAGCAACGCATTGCGCGGGATTGCCCATGACAATCTCGCCGGGCTTCACGTCTTGGGTCACGACGGCGCCCAGGCCGACTATTGCGCCGTCGCCAATGGTTACGCCCTTCATCACAACCGCCCGGGCGCCCACGAGTACGGCGTCGCCGATCTTGACGGGGCGTCGAAGGACATCGTGGCGCAAACCCTGCGCCCGGTGGTGCGGATTCAACGACTGGAAATCCGAATCGACGATCATCGCCTCCGGGCCGATCCGAACGTAGCTTCCAATCTCGATGGAAAGTTCCGCGAGGATCGTCGCGCCGGCCATGTGCGTCTCATCGCCGATGCGAATGCGAGCGCCCGGCCCGAGGGCCTGTATGGTACATGGCCGGGGAAGGTACATGTGGCTGCCGCGCCGCGCGAAAAGAGATGCACCTTGCGCCCGACCGTGATTTCCGCTTCAGGATGGCGATAGAACCAAGGACGTTCCGCGCAATCGAATTTGTTCGCCGAAGGAGACGCCTTCAACCCACAGCAAGGCGGGCCAAACGAGCCGGTCGACGGCCGCATCAAGCCCGACGCCCAGCAGTTGCGACGCTCGACAAAACCGGCGAGACAAGAAACGAAGGTAATTTATTAGTGGGCCTTTGTCTACCATTGACGATTCCTCTCCTCACGAGTCTAACAAAACAGCATTAACGGATTTCCAGTCGCTTGGCCAGGGCTTCGATGCTCGCCAACTCGAACATCTCTTCCGTGCGGAAATGAACGCCGAATGCGGATTCCACCGCCATCAGGACCTGCAAGTGTCCGACCGAACTCCAGGCGGCAACGTTCTCCATGGAACTCTGCCGCGTTATTCCGCCGCCGGGCACGGCAAGCGCAGCCGCGACGACTTGGCATAATCCGTCGATGTTCCGATTCATGGGTTCCTCCGTTCGATGTGAATGAAATCAGGTGTTGGAAGCTGGCGAGAGGCAAGCGGAAAAGAATAAGCATTCGCGGCGTCCTGCGGGTCGAACCCGTGTTCCGGGAACGTCTCGGCGCACATGGCGTTTCGCGGTCCGGGGACATAGCTCGCGCGCAGTTCGGCGCCGCCGCATTGGCGAACGGCACAAATAATCTCGGCAAGCATGACGGTTTCCAACCCCCGCCCGACGACGCGGCAGCTCATCACGAGAGTATCGAGTTCCCAGACCGCCTCGCCGCAAGGAAGGGCCAGGGCGAACCCGACGATCCCGGAATCGCCCAGGCGGTTGCGCGCCCGCAGTAGAACGGCCGCGTGCGGTCCGGCGAGGAACGCACGGAGCGTTTCGACGCCATGGCGGCGCAGCGTGAGGTTGAACTGGTTCGTCCGCGAGCAGAGCTGCGCGGCTCGAGCGAGGTTCTCTTCCGCCAGCGGCTCCAGCGTGGCCACCTGCTCCAGGCTTCGCAGGAAGGAGGCGAGGTCCGGCATCCGCGCACGGAGGTCCGATCGACTTCGCTCGGCGGCGACCATCTCGTTGCGGGCGCGGTCCTCCTCGGTCACATGCAGCGTGTCCAGCTCTTCGCACCCGCGCAGCGCCTCCACATAGTAAGCCGGGTCTTCCGGCAACCGGACCGTCGCCACCTCCGGCAGTTGCTGGGCCACGGCTTCGATTTCGTGGGGGCTGTCGTCCACGAAAACCAGCGCGTCGAGGCCGAAACCGAGTTCCGCGGCGATTTCCCGCAGGGAATCCACCTTCGGACGCCAGTGAATGCGAAAGGCGGCGAAGTGCTCGGGTCGAAGGACCATTCCCGGATGCGATCGGAGCACTTCCATCGCGTCAGCTTCGTCGTTCTTGGAGGCGACGGCCAACAACACGCCCCGTGCGCGAACGGCGAGAAGCTCCCGCTGGAAACGGGCAAAGGCGTGGCCAATACCGTCCTCGCCGACGCGGAGTCCGGCTGCGCCGTCTTCGCCGAGCACCCCGCCCCACAGAGTATTGTCGAGATCGACCACGATGCATTTCCTCGGACGGCGCGACTGCGCCGCGATGAGCCGGGCCAACATCCGCGCGAGCTCCGCCAAGCCTTCGCCGGACAACCGCATCCGCGCGTTGATCCACATCCGGTCGTCGTGGAACCTCGAGTAGCCGACGTGCGCCACCAGTCCCGCGTAGTCAAAGACCGTGACGTTGCCCAGCGGCGCCACGGCCTCGCCCATGCGGCGGTTGTACTCGCCCACCAGGGACCCCAGCGACAGGCGAGGATTGGCCTCCAGCAGGCCAAGGGCATTGACGGGCGGATGGACGCCGTTGCACACGATCACCCTTGCGGAGATGTCGGCAGCGGCGGTCGCCACGGACGCTACGCGCCCTACGGCATGCGCGATCGCCTCCTCGCGCTGCCGCCGGTCGCACGTCCAAGGCGAGTCGAACTGCCGCGCGAAGAGATCGTGCGCGTCGGCTGCAATGACGGTGACCGCCGGGACAAGATTGCGGTACCGTGACCTTGCATCCAGGGCCTGCTGCTCCATTTCGCCGAACGCGGCGACCTCAACCTCGGCCTCGATCCCGCGCTTTTGAAGCTGGGCTTCCAGCGCGCTGCGTAGCGGCATGATAGTTGCCGTCGGCAACACCCAGACTCTCATGTTCCTTTCCTTTGCCCAACGGCTTCCAGCACCGCGTCGGCGATCCGCCGGGCCGAATCCTGCGCCGAAATAGGCGCAGAAGTCTCCGACGAATCGGTCCGCGGCGGCAAAATGGCGGCGGCGGGCCCCCTCGTCGAAGAGCATTCTTCGCAAAGCTTCGGCCAACTCCGCGGCACTGGCAGCCCGCGGGCAGCCGGCCTGCTCGATGAGTTCCCTTCCATGGCCCAAGGGAGCATCCGGGATTTCGACCACGGCGACCAAACGGCCCTTGACCAGGGCATCGCCCCCCAGGCCGCTGCTTTGCACGACCACCACATCGGCTACAGCGAGCGACTCGTCCAACGACAACTGCGAATTGTCCATAAACGCGACTTGGGGATGATCCCGGGCGATGTCGGCATAGAATGGAAGCCTCTCGGACGGGTGCAGGCGGACGATGCCCGTGACGCCGTCAAGGTAGGAGACGGCCTCACAGTACGACGTTGCCAGGAGCCTCCGCTGCGACGGCGGGACGGGCGAGGTGCCCAGCATGACCACGCGGTGCGACGCATTGATCTTCAATCGGCTGCGCACCTCGTGGGGCTCGGCCGGCAATTCACGCGTCAAACGCGGGCATCCGCCAATCGCCAATCTTGCCGGATCCTGGCCCGCCTCGATCATGATCCGCGAGTGCAGCTCGCCCCAGCAGAACATCCGGTCGGCGAGTACCGGCACGTATCCCACGGCGTCGTCACCCATGACGCCATGTTGGAGTGTAAATGTCGGGATCCCTAGCGACCTGGCCGCCAGCACCAGCGGGGACGCGAGTCCGGCGCGGTCGTAGTCGGTGACAATGGCTGCGGGGCGGCAGCGCTCGAGCAGTTCCAGGCATCCAACGGCCAACTGGCTGTTGACGATACAGTGATCGCTCAGTCGCTCCATAGCGCCGCGCGGCAAGCCGAACGATTTGCACAACGATTGCAGACGGCAGCGCCATTGCGGCCAACAACGACGGAAGGCAGAACGCCAACGACGACGGTCGTATGGGACGGCCCATGTCCAGTTCAATGCATCCACTCCAGAGGGAAGCCGTTGCAGAACATTCGGATCCTGGTAGAGCACGGTGCAACGATCGGGGGACAGCGCCTGGAGCACGGGTCGGAGCAGCTCGTCGATGCGTGCCGTCCATGACTTCCAGGTCACCAGGATCCGCCCGGGCTTCACCGGCATCGTCTTTTCGCATCGGCGGGATGCACGGAAGTACCTCCGTAGCCATCGAAGGCGATCGAGCCAACGCGGGGCGATCCCCCACCGTCCGCCAGCATTGATGAATTCGATAGCAAGCAGGTCGGTCAACGTCGATCCGATCGGGATGCCTTCGATCTCCGGTTGGGCAAGCTCGGCATCGAAGGCCCGCACCAAGTTCTCCCAGGATTGGGTTGGCCGAGACAATGGCAATGAGGCGGACATCCAGCACCTATCGCTGCTTCACGTCTTGCCGTGTTGGAAACAGACAGGAAAGCGGTAACATGCTCGCGTTATGGCATCGCCTTCCGCCAGAAGGAGTCGGAATAGCCGTACGATGCCGGCTGGGCCAGCACTGGCGAGAGACAGGGCGACAGATCGACACATTGGAATTCTTCCAAGCCGGCCTCGTAGTCGCGCAGCGCGGTTTGTTTCCTGACGCCATGCATGCCGGGCCTGAGCGCCACCTCCTTGCCGTCCATCTTCTGCTGAAGATAGACGGTTGTCGCGCCAGCGCTCGCATAGTTCAAGTAATTTGCAACCACATCGGGTTCCATCTCTTGAAAGCTCGAAGCATTCCAGAACAGATCGCACCCCAATGCGGCGAGGTACGGAAACTTCCAATTCGGCATGATGAAAATCTGTCCCGGCTTTGGGTCCGCCAACTTCGGCCAGTCGCGGGTCTGGCGATACGAGACCAGTTGGCCGGGAAAGACGGCCTTCAGGTACTGTTCACATACGTAGAGTTGTGGGGGAATGTCGAACAAGAGGAATCGCGTGGTCGGGTGCAACTTCTTGATGACTTCCACTTGTTTGCCGCTGCCGCTTCCCAGTTCCGCGATGAGAATGCCTTCGGCGAAGCTCGTGTAGCGGCAACAGTATGCGTAGCGCAAGTAGTAGTCGAAGGCTGCGGGCGTATAGTGCCGTCCCTGCTTGACGAAGACCGCCTCGGGATTGCCGATCAGGGAAGTATCCAGCCTCTCCAAGGGTTCGGCGCCGCTGGCATTGCCTATGGCGGCGGCCATCCAATAAGTCGACTCGAGGATGTCGGCAAGGGTGATGCCGTTGGATGCCAGCAAACCACACGACTCGCATCGCCGCGCCAGCGAATTGGCGGCGCGGATCAATGCCGACCAACCGGGCAGCCTTCTGACCCAGCGATTGCTCAACAGGCGGCTGTAGTTCAGATCCACGCGGGGTGCAAGATCCGTGGCGCTAAAACAGGCCAGGATCGAGTTGCGCCGAACGCCGGAAATCGCGCAGCCCCAAACGCTTTAGTTCCGGCAGGAATAGTTTCTCGTAGTCTTTCCAGTACGGCGTGGGTTGATACAACGGGTCGGCGGCGGCCAAATCGTTCATCATCAGCGACAGCAACTCGAAATCGTCTTCCGCCTGCAAGCAACCTTCGTCAAGTGTCATTCACTCTGCCTTTCGAAATGCACCAGAAATCCGATCACGGCGTACGACGCGAGGATAAAGACAATTCGCCCCACGAGCATAGCTTGGGGAAACGCAACGAGCGAAACCCCGTTGCAGGTCAACCCTAACAGTGCTAAACCATAGCCCGCCATGCCACATAGAGTTACCGCGCCGTAAAGGCCCAGCCGCCGCGCCACCGGAAAGAAGTTATTGACGCACGCTAGTGCGGTGCAGAAGGGGACCAGCAGACTCCAGCGCATCGCCGCAACCGCATCGATATAGGCAGGCAAAATATAGCGAACTACCGGCCCGATGCCGAACCATCCAACGACCGTCACCGGAATCATGCCTACCACGGAAAAGACGGTGGGCTTGATCGACATGCGAATCAGATCATCCAATCGTCCGCTGCGGCCGTACTGCTCCGCCATGCGCGGATAGAGCACCTGGCTGACCGCGAGCGGCAGCAGTTCCAATGTTCCGCTGGCCACGAGCACCATGGCATACAAACCCAGGCCTTGCTGGCCCATGTAACCGAGTACGAGCGTCGAATTGAGTACCGTCCACCACGCATAGAGTTGGCCGACGATGAAGATCGGCGCGCCAATCACGAGCAAATGCTTCAGATGGCGCCAGTGCCAACACGGCCCGACGCGCACGGGACGCCAGTAGTAAAGAAAACTCACGCTCACGAAAGCGGTCAACAATGCCCGCAAACACAGCCCGTAGAAATTCAACAACGCCACGAGCGAGACCAGGGCCAGTGCGACAGTGTTTTCGATGACGCTCGACATGGCCAGCCTGGCGAAATCGTGGCCCGTGCGATAAGTCATCTGTAGATAATAGCTGTTGTAGAAGAGCAGCACGGCGAGAACGGCATTGGTGAACCAGCCGGCCGCCAGTTGCCATTCGCCATGAGCTAACTGCCAGAATCCGACGGCCGAAAGTGCGATGCCGACGATTCCACCGACGGCCAGCGCCCAGGCCTGCGCGGCGGCGGCCAGCTCGTTCACCCGTTGCCGGTCGCCCTTTCCGACAAAGTAGGGCAGTTCCCGGTTAATGCCGTTGAGGATGCCGAGCTGCAGAAAAGGAGCATAGCCCAGCACCAATCCGATGCTGTTGTACATCCCCAGCACGGCCGGCAACACGAACTTTGCCTGCAGAACACCGCCCACCATGCGCAATAGCATGGAAAGGAAGTTCCCGCCGACCAGCGAGCTGACGAGGAAGAGAATGGACGGTCTTTTCGTTTCGACAGCCGCCGGCGCCGCAACAGACAGCGTTTCTAAAACGACGTTCAGTTCGGGCACCGGCATGGGTTCCAGGTTGGCGTCGATGTCAAGAATTGGTTCGCTCCCACTAGGCATTCGCTGCCCCAACAACCTCTCTTGTCACATTGCCAGTTTGCATGATGGCTCGGCTCTCTGGCCCTCGATTGAACAGCAAATCGATGGCGGCCATGTACGGCTCGAAACCGAGAAACGCTTGATCGTAACGCGGGTGAATAAAATCGTGGTAAGCGATCTTGATTCCAGCCTCTCGGAACGAGGCTTCATTCAAGTAATCGCGGCCCAGTGGTCCCGACAGGCAAACCGTTGCGCCCGCCGCGAGGCACAATTCCAACACCAGATCGCTCTTGATGGCGTTAGGTTTCATTTCCGAACTGAAAAGCAGAGGAGTGTCAACATGGAAGGCACGGAGCAGATACTCATTGATTTCCCGGAGAAGATCGGAGAGCCTAGTCCAAGAATGGCTGTAAACGTTCTCGAAGAACGGAGCGTGTTCGCTGAAGTATGCCGTTCTTGCATAGCATTGCTTCATGGTTGCCCAGTGTTTTCCGGCCCATTTTTGATCATCGGCGATTTCCACCTGGCTGATGCTCAAGTCGCCGAATCGCCCCTTGGTTTTCAGCGGTGTCGTAAGCCAACAGCATCCGTCTTTCGTTCGCACCTTATTGCGGTTCGTGAAGCTGTTTTTCTCAAACTGCACATGATCGAGAACGATATGAACGTCCGAGACGGCAATCCTATGAAAATATCCCAACCAAGGGAGATACGCCGGTTGGTTAATGGACACGATCATGCCAGTTGCTTCCGGTACAGGTATACCGTAAAGTCATGGGGAAAGTAATTGTGACGGAGCACCACCCAAGGGGAAAGCGTTCGGCAAAACGTCACGGTCTCCAAGGGGTCGGCGTAGAACTCCCCCGGCTCCTGCCTGGCGGCCCAGGAACTCAAGGAATTGAAGGCGACCGCCATGCCCGCGCGCTCGAACATCGCACGGATGAGCTGCGGCATGAGGTTGCGAGCCTCCTCCCCCAGCAAATAGAAGATTCCATTCGCCGTCACAACATCCCAAGATGTCACATCCGTCGCAAGGAGATTCGCGACTCGCAAGTCGAGATGCGGGCTCAGTCGCTTTCCTTCCTGGATCATGCGCGAGGAAAGATCGATGCCCGTATAGGTCACCGGGCCAACCGTTTCGGCCAGATATCGGGCGTAGTCCGCAAATCCACAGCCGACGTTGAGAATCCGTTTGTCGCGCAGGTCCATGACCTTGGCGAGCACCTGGAACTTGATTCGCTGCGACTCCCGTCGACCATAGTCGCACGCTTTGGGATCGTGGCCGTGGCGGCCGACAAGATCGTCGTAATAACTGGCAATTCGCTGAAAGGGCGCCGCGGACCATTGATCAGACATTGTCGAACTCCCGAACGCATCGCAAAAAAGTCTCGACGACCCGATCTTGTTCTTCCACTGTCAGCGTGGGATAAAGCGGAAGAGATACCAAGTGACGGTAGGCCCGGTCGGCGACGGGGGATTTCGGCGCGGATCCGAGCCGCCAATCCGTAACCGGACATTCCGCGCAAACTCCGGATGCCTGCATTGCTTCAACGATCCGATCTCCCGGCGTTCGCGTCAATTCAACACAGTAGCGATACCAGATCCTCTGCGCCTGAAGGTCCGGAAGACGAAACGCCTTGTGCCGGCGGGCTTCGGCAGAGAGAACCTCGCCGTACCGTCCGGCAAGTCGCCGTCGATTGCCGATCGAATCTTCCAGGCGATCCAATTGACATTGGGCCAGTGCCGCTTCGAGGTCCGTCATGTTGTCGTTCAAGCGAGTTGCGCTGGGAGGCTGATCGCCGTAATCGCGCCATGTTCGCACGAATCCGGCGACTTCCTTGGCGTCGGACAACACGGCGCCGCCTTCTCCCGCACCGATCAGCTTGGTCGCATAGAAAGAAATAATGGCCACGCGGGATCGTCCACCGAGCCGACGACCGTCGATTTCCAGGCCAAAACCATGTGCGCAATCTTCGATGACGGGGACGCCCAGGTCCGAAAGTTCCTCGACGGGCGCCGGTTCGCCGAACGTATTCACCGCGATGATGGCGCAAGGACGCGCCTCATGGAGCATTGCCTTGCACGCGGCGGGGCTGATGTTCCAATCCTGCTCCCGGACGTCAACTGGCTCAGGAATAGCCCCACAAGCCAGGACGGCATTTGCCAGCGCGACGCACGAATAGGCCGGGACCAGAACCCGTGCAGCCGGCCCGACGCCCAGCCCCAGCAGGGACAATCGTAACGCTGCAAGTCCGGAGCCGACACACACCGCATGCTTCACTCCCGCCAGGCTGGCAATCTTTCCCTCTAAGTCGCGCACGATAGGGCCGCAGGCCCATTGGCCGCTGCGGATCGTTTCCGAAACGGCTTCGACCTCGGCATTGTCGAAGGTGAGGCGGTTATGGGGTACGCCAGTCATTCCGGTCAATCAAGATCTCCGGGTTCGAAAACCTTTCCGCTTCTCACGTCGCGTCCCAGACGCCGGGAAGCAAGCCAGGCGGCGGCAGCCGGCGGCAATCCCGTTCCTGGCCGCCGAAAGGCAATGTCTGCCTCCGCCAAAACATGCCCGGCTCGCAGGTCCACGGCGGCTACGCACGAAAGTTTGAACTCTCGCAGGCCCTGCGCCTCCGAGCGCGTGGGGCCGATGGCCGATTGTCCCAGCTCCCGCTCCAAGATACGCACCGAGCCGGCCAACTCCTTGAACTCCTGGGGATCGGCAGAGAAACGGTGATCGGGGCCGGGCAAGGTCTTGTCCAAGGTGAAATGCTTCTCGATAAAACAGGCCCCCAGAGCCACGGCCCCCAACGCAGCGACGGTTCCGAACGTATGGTCGCTCAAGCCCACTGGGCACCCAAAGGCGGCGGCCAGCACGGGGATCTTCCGCAGATGCACGTCTTCCGGCGGCGTCGGATAGGACGACGTACACTGCAAGAGGATCAACTGCCTTCCGCCCGCTTGCCGGAAGGTCCGCACCGCCTCGTCGATCTCGGCCAGCGTGGCCATGCCCGTGGAGAGGATTGTGGGCAGGCCCGTGCAGGCCATGGTGCGCACGACCTGCAAATTGCCCAGGTAATCGGAGCCGTTCTTTAACAGCGGGGCGCCGACGCGGACTAGGTCGTCGATTCCCTGCTGTCCCGAAGGGGTGCTGAAAAATATCACTCCGCGGAGCTCGCAGTGGCGGCGCAGACCCAAAAGCGACTCGGGGGCGAGCTCATAGCGTTTGAACATGTCGTACTGTGACTCGACGATCATTTGCCCTTGCGACTCATACTGATAGGTGAGCGTCCGGTCGCCGATGAATTCTTCGGTGCGGTAGTTCTGGAACTTGACGGCGTCGGCGCCGGCCTCGGCCGCCGCGTCAATCATACGGCAGGCCAGGTCCATGTCGCCGTTGTGGTTGATGCCAATCTCGGCCGCCAGAAAACATGGTTGGCCCGGACCCAGTAGGCGGTTGCTGATTCGGATGGGATTCACTTCAGCATCTCCTTTAGGATCGCGACCACGCGCGGGCCACCGCGGCCCTCAACCGTGCTCGCGAAGACAGAGGAGGTTTGTCGGTCAATGACCATGGTTCTCATCTTTAGTGAAGAAGCCGATCCGCATGTAGACTTTCCGTCCGCGGTGCAGGAAATAGGCGCCCGGATAGGGTTGAAAAGTCCTTGCGCGGAGAATATTGATCAGGTCCTTGGCCTTGTAGGTGCGCTCCAGGTCGACTTCGTCGATCCTGTCCACATTGCGCCAGTAATGGCATGTGCCCGCGCCGGGCGGTTGGGGCGTTCGCTTCGCGGTGCCCGCGCGGATCCGGGGCCAGGTTTGTTGAAAGAGCTCGATGCAGGCCGATTGCAGCTTGTGATACATCGTTTCGCCGGTGTCGGTGGGCTGAACCTCGATTTCCCGCTGGGCGATGATGTCGCCGGTATCGACACCCTCGTCGATGTAGTGCATTGTCACGCCGGCCGGCGTGCCATCGACGATCGTCCAGATGTTGGGATAGGATCCGCGGTTATAGGGCAGGTAGGCCGAGTGCAGATTGATGCACCCGGCTGGCAACAGCGACAACAGCGGAGGTCGCAAAATGCAGCCGAACATCACGGAAACGCCGATATCGGGCCTGCACCGGGCCAACTCCTGGAGCACTTCCTGGCGGCCGAGCGCGGGGCCCTCGAAAACGTGCTCCGCCGCCAAGCCGCACGTGGCGATGATCTCTTGTTTGCACTTCGCCTGCGCATCGGTATGCACGGCCAGGGCCACGATCTCCTCGCCCTGCTCCTTGAGCCAGCGCAGGGTCTGCAAGCCCAACTCGTTGTTTCCTAGGTAAAGAATCCGCATTTACACGACAGCTCGCACCAATTCAAAGGCCTCGGCAGCCTCAAGACCGATGACGCTGCCCCAATGCCGCGCCGCCGCCCTTAGCGCCTCGGCCGACCGCGGATGCGGGAACGGCCGCGCCTCGCTCTCGTACGTCTCCATTGCCCTGAGTTTCAGGTCCAGGGTCGCAGCAACGTCCACGAACGTGTTGGGACGAAAGACGGGGCTCATGGTCTGGAACGCCCACTCCGTGGCCGATGCCACCTCGTATCCGTACAACGCGCGTACCGGACTGCCGGCGGTCGGCCGAGTCGCCGTCAGCGTGGCGCGGAACGTAACGACATGGTCGATGTTCAGGTCGCCTCCGTGCTGCGTGTAGACGACCTCCGGCCGAAAGGCCTCGATGAGCCGCTCGATCTGTTTGACGACATCCAACAGCGGTACGGTATCGAAGCGGTTGTCCGGCAGCGTGCCGATCGTGACCTCGCGCGCGCCTAGCAGCATGTTAGCCTTGCGGCTGCGGCCGTGCAACGCAACGATCAGGTCGCGGTCGGCCTCGCTGCGCGCGTCGTAGCGCGACGTGATTCCTTCGCCAAGAATGGCGACGCGCACCTCGTGCCCCTCGCGAGCCAGACGCGCCATCGTGCCGCCGCAGCCCAGCACCTCGTCGTCGGGATGTGCCGCGATCACGAGCACTGTCATGCTGCGCACTCCTTCCATTGCGGCATTACCTCAAATACTCGCCCGACTGGCTGGTCGGCGACGATTTGCACTACGCACACGATGATATGCTTTCCATGACAGAGAGAACCCGTTCGCTGCCTAAGCCGTCCACCAGATGTCGGCCGGCGCGACTGATTTGCTCGCGTCGTCGGAAATCCAGGGCCAGGGACCGAAAGACCGCCGCGGTGTCGTCTGGATTGACGCAATCGCACGACTCCATTGTGACGCAAACGCCGTTTTTCGCCAAACAACCGGCAATCTCGTCCTCGCCGCGCGAGAGGGGAATGACCAGGCTTGGCAAGCCCATGAATGCCAATTCCCAGGACGTGCTGCCGCCGGCCGATATGGCGAGTTCCGCCCAAGCCATTCGCGCCGCCATGTCGCCGACGTTCCGTTCGATGCGGATTTTCATCGCCGAGTCCTCGACCGCCCTCCGCAGGCAATCGTAATTCGGATTGGCGCCGCCCACCACAACCAAAACTTCCAAGTCACTCATGGCCGTCGTTTGCAAGGCTCGCACGACCTGCAATGTCACGTTCGCCTCGTCGCTGCCGCCCAGGGTCACAAGCACTTGACGGGCCACGTCGGGCGTGACTCGCCGCCAATCCCGCCAAGGCCAAAACTCCTTGCGAAGCAGAGCGTAGCGAGTACCGACAAGCAGGTGCGTTTGTGGATCCCGTCGCACGTAGATTGAATGGTCGCCGTGCAAGTTCTGATTGAGAACGATGTCGGCGCAATAATGTCGAGCATGGCCGTGGTCGTCGAAAAACAACACTCGCAAACCCGCGTTCTTAAGCAATCGTTGATACTCGTAGCCAAACGCGTAACCGTCCACGACGACCCAGCCGGCATCCAACTCTTGCGCCAACCGCGTCGTCCGCTCGGCGTCTTCATCGCCGCCGCAAGCCACGCCCAGCAATTCCGACCGCATTTCTTCCGAAACGATTCTAGCTCGCAAAGACGAATCCATTCGCGAGGCAGCGAAAACCACCGGTCCTTTTTCCTTTCGCCAGGCTTGCGCCAGAGCCAAGCAGCGCATCACGTGCCCGGTTCCAATCGCGGCGTCGGCGTCGGCGCGAATCAACAATACGGTCAACACGTCTCCTTCCGCAGGCGATACTTGACTTTGGCAAGCCGCCAATCGTCTTCGTTGTCGATGTCTTGCGCCTCCGCCTCATCCAAGACCAGCGGCGCGCAAGCCGCGCAGAACAACTTTTCCGTGCGCAGAAACGCCGGTACTCGCAACCAGTACCACTGTCCGGCGTCGTGATAGGCAGGCTGCAGGTCTTGCGATCGCGAGTCCATGTACTCCGGTGAAATCATTTCCAGACGCGAATTCTCAATCTTCAAAGCGCGTTGGATTGGATATCCAAAGCGCAGAACCGGCACCACGCTTTCAATCGCCCCGTCGGCCGCAAGAATTCGCATTCCCTCTTGCAGACGCTCTGCCGTTAGCAGAGGCGTCGTGGGATAAATGCAACAAGCAGCCTCGAACTCCCGCCCGTAGCGGGCGTATTCTGCCAGAACCTCCTTCAATACGTCTTCCGTGCCGGCAAGATCGTCGGAAGTCTTGGCTGACCGCATGAACGGGACTTTGGCCCCGAGACTTCTCGCCACTTCGGCGATTTCCGCGTCGTCGGTTGAAACCATGACTTCCTGAAAGCAAGCCGATGCGAGCGCTGCGGCAATCGGATAGCCGATGACCGGCGTTCCGAAGAAATCGCGGATATTCTTGCGAGGGATGCGGCGACTGCCTCCTCTCGCTGGAATGATTGCCAATGCATTCATGGTGCATGCCTTCTCAAAAGAAGATCGTCATCACCTTCCCGTGCGTCTGGCGTGCGGATTTGGACTGCCGTCTACGGTGGTTGCGTAGCAATAGGCTTCAAGCCGCTCAACATGGAAGTTACCACCAAATCCCGCGGCGGAGGCCATCTTGATGGCCTTTACGGGGCGCGCGGCGAAGCGGAATTCCTGCCAACCCTGCATTCTTTCACGGCTATAATCTTGCAGCAGATCGAATTTGCGCCCGTCGCGCGAAATGTAGATTTGATAAGAATCCAAGTCTCCTTCTGGTATGAGGAAGCGTATTTGCTGGAGTTGATAGACTTTGTCCAAGTTGACGATGAACTCACAAGGCACAGGTCCGTACGAGAATGGCGCCTTGTCGTCAGGGTTGAGCATTTTAGTCGGATAATCCTTCACCCCGGAGACCGTGGCCCCAAGCGAAAGCAGCGCCACATTTCCTTTCTGAACCGCACCTCTGGGTCCGAAACTCTTAGAGCCGGGACCGGCCACGGCGGGTTGCCCGGCGGGTCCTTGCTTGGTGGCGGCAATCTGCTTATCGACCCGGATCTTCTCCAAACCGGAAAGGCCAGGCGCCGCCCGTTCGTACCAATGGATGGCTCGGGCCTGGTAACTCGACTTGGCGTCGGTGCGGTCCTTTTCGGCCAAGGCCCACCAGGCATCCGCCAGGGCGACCAGGTCGTTCGCGGCGGCCGGCTTGGCCAGTTCCTGCTTGGCCAATCCGGCGAGGTCTGCGCGGCCTCCCTTGGCCAGGTACGGCAGGCCCCTTTCCCAATTGTCTTTGGCAAAGCAATGCCATTGGCCGACTACCAGATTGGCTTCCGCGTTCTCCCCATCGCTAGCCAACGTCTCCAAGGCCTTCGCCACAACGGCATAGCGGGTCTTGAGATGCTCGATTTCGCGGCCGCGGGTCAGCACCTCACGGCTGAACTGTGGATCCTTCGCGCGATGCGCGGCAGTCGTCGCCAGCTTAGCAAATTGCGCCGCCGCCTCCCAATCCTCGCGGGCGGCCGCGGCTGCGGCTAGCTTCAAGGCTGCTTCGCATAAATCGTGGGCCGCTTCGGGCGTGATCGCGACGCAACCGGCGCCCGTGCCGAGAGTGTCGGCCTTCATCGCGTCGCCGTCTGCGTCGAACTGGCCCTGAATCTTATCAACGATTTCCATGGCCTTGGAGAACTCGCCCGCCGCGGAAGCCCCGTCGGCCGCGAGATGCCAAAGTGAATAACGTTCCACCGGATCGTCTTTCGCGGCGTCGCCTTGCTTGTCGAGTTTCACGGCCAAGGCCAGCTTGGATTCCGGCGTCTTGGCCTCCGCAAACTCCTTCTGGAAGATCTTGAGGATCTTGCTCTTCATCGCCTGATACTGCTGCTTGTCGGGAACCGGCGATTTTTTGCTCCCCTCTACCTTTGGGAGAGGGGCCGGGGGTGATGACTTGCTCCCCTCTCCCGTTGGGAGAGGGGCAGAGGGTGAGGGCGTTTTCTCGGGCTCGGCCACCAACTCGATCTTCGGCCTAGGCTTGGTTTCGGGTTCTGGAGTTGAAATCGGAGTTGGCGGCGTCGGCACAGCCCTGGGCAGGGAAGCGGGAACGTGCGTCTTTTCCGTCACCGTAGTGGAGGTGCTGCCAGTCGGTTTCGGACTCGGCTCGCTCGTGCCCACGGCCGGTTTGGCTGGGGACTTCGAATGGCTCGACTGTGCCTCGCGATCACCGCCGGCAAGCGATGCGGTTTGTGGGTTGACCGGCTTGTTTTTAGCGTCGCCCGCAAAGAAATAGGTAAGAACAGCAGTCACCAGCGCGATCGTTCCGAGGCCGACCCCCACAGGGATGAGCCAAGCCGGCTGCCTCGATTTCGATTTCTTGGGTGGGCGGGCCATGCTGAGCTTTGGCGTGGTTGAATAATCGAGGAACGGAAGGCCGGCAACGGCATCTTCCGCCGGGCCGCCTGCTCCTGCAACCTCCGGTTCATTGACCTTGGCGTCCGTAGCGGCGTTCTTCTGTTGCAAATGTGCCCGCAGACGCCGATCGTACTCCGCCTTTTTCTGCGGATTCAGGAGACAGACCTTGGCGGCGGCAATCTCATTGAGCAACTTCTGGGAAACGGCGGCGAACTTTCCCGACTGAAAATTCTTGATTTGGGCCATCCGGCCATCGGCCGCATTGGAGATGACGTCGGCATCCGACTCGAATAGTTCGATTCCCAGCAAACGATAGCCGTGGGGCGGCTGATCGGCCTTAGGGATTCCTAGCCATTTGAAATAAGGGTCGAATGCGTCAGGCATGGGGGGACGCCTTTCGAGCTTGAGTGCGATCGCCTGACATCCGATTTCCGCGCAGAATTCGCATTATGGACCTATCGAGGTTGGAAAACCGCATTATCTCTCAAAATGGGCAAGAATCAAGATCCGAACACCCGCAAATTTGGACGGCGCAGCACCGCCGCCGACAGAAATATTTCGCGGGGCATAAGCAAAAATTCGACGGCGTTGGAGTCATGCATGGCTGAAATGCCGGCGATAGAGTCGCAAAGGCCCAGGCCGAGCGGCCGGGCAGGTAGGCCAGCAAGGACTCGGCATCGGCGGCCAGATCCTGGACCAGTTTCAAATTGTTCTCGTAGCCCGGATACTCCTGCTTCATGTCGCGAACCAGATCGTGGACGTTGCGCTGCTGATACACTGAGGCCTTGTTCCAAACAACCCGGCAGCCTTTTGCCTGGAGATAATACGAGGCCCATATATCGTCCATGCGGCCAACGTGCGGGAACATGAAGTAGTCCCGCAGGCATCGGCTGCCGAGAAACGTGTTTTGCGAATTGAACGGTCCCAGCTTGTTGGACGCCATGGGGAACCCGGCCGGATCGAAGCAGCATTCCGGGGCGTGCTCCATGCGGCAGACGGCATCGATGTCGGGGTCGCCGTTCCAGAAGTCGGCCTGGATGTTCACCCGCACCGTCTTCCGCGTCTTGCAGGTGTAATCGCGCTTGGGCAGGAGTTGCAAGGGAAAACCACGGTGCCAGAGGTGCCTATGATTCGTGGCCCCCAGGGGATCGAACGCCGGCAAATCGGTTTCGTAGTAGTTGACTTCGACTTCGCGGCCAACCAGCAGATTTTCGCCCCAGCCTTCCAAGGGAATATTGTCGTCGTCGACCACGGCCACGACGTCGGCCTTCAGGTCTTTGGCCCACAGAAACCCAAAACTCCGCCGCTGGATGCAGTTCCAACCGATCGCTTCGGAAAGGGCCGGATCGTACTTCTCCTGCTCTTCCGGCGAGACGTAGATGCCACGGTGAAGGCGATAATCGGACGGCGTTTTCTTGTCGCCGATGACAACCAGGTCCCAGTCGGACATCGACTGGAACTTGTCGATCGCCTCAGTGGGCGAATTAATCGTGGTGGTGACGACGACTTTCTTCATTTTTGCGAAAGTTCCGCTTTGAGGATCGATCGCTTGCTCGAAAGCCACGTCTTGAACCCGGTGCGGAAATAGACGAAGTTGCGGAAGAAAGTGTTCTGCGACTCTCCCTCCGTGCGGGCCTTCCAGACCGAGGGAATCTCGATCACGTCTACGCCCAGCCGCAGCGGCTTGACCAGCGCCTCGAAGAGAAACGGGTGTCGCAGTTCCTCCCAGCGCACACTCTGGACGAGCTTCGTGGGGTAGATCCGATAGGCATAGGTCATGTCGCTCAAGCGTTTGCCGTAAAGCACGGCGAAGATCATCTGGAAGATCCGGTTGAAAATCAGTTTGATAGCCGAGTAGCCTTGGAACGATCCGCCTTTGAGCCACCGCGAGGCGGCAATGATCGCCGCTGGATTCTTCTCCGCCCCGGCGATCAGCTTCTTGACGTCATTGGGGTCAGTCTCCAGATCGCTGGCCATCATGACGACGTGGCTGCCGCGGGCCAGGTCGAACGCATTCGCGCAGGGCCCCGCCCAGATACGGGCGCGTTTGATCGAGCACCACGACCAAATTACCCAACTCTTGCCGCAATCGATCGACTACCGTCCTCGCCTCGGGCGTTGTCCGCTTGCAAACGACGATCACGATCTCGCGGATCTTGTCTTTCACGTCGTGGAGGATGATCTTCACCGTTTCGTCGAGCGAGGTCGTCTCGTTCATCACGGGCAAGACGATGGTCGCCGACTCGAAACGGCTAGTACGAGGATAGTCCATACTAACTTTTATCGCTGGTAGTGCGAAACCACTTTCTCAACCGCTTCCACCACGTCGCGCACATCATCGTCGGTCATGGCCGGAAACATGGGCAGCGAAAGGATCCGCTCGTAGGCCGCCTCGGCCACGGGGCACAACCCCCGGCGGTGCCGAACTTGTTCTGGTAATACGGATGCAGGTGGACCGGCAGGTAATGGACGTTCACGCCGATTCCTTCGGCCCGCAAGGCGCGGAAGATCGTCGCGCGGTCGGCGGTCAAGGTGTCGAGTTCCAACCGGATCACGTAAAGATGATAGGCATGGCAAACATCGCCGCGGACGGCCAACGGTTTCACGGCCGGCACGTGGCGGAAAGCCTCGTCATACTGCCGGGCGATGGCCTGCCGCCGGAGCCACAGAAGCCGGCAGCTTGGCCAACTGGCTGATGCCCAAGGCACACTGGATGTCGGAAAGCCGGTAGTTGTAGCCCAGGTCGACCATCTCGTAGGCGAAGGCCGCCTTGCACGGCCCGCTCGCGGAAGTCGGCCGTGATGCCGTGGTTGCGAAACAGCCGCAGGCGGCGGGCAAGTTCGGCGTCGCTGGTCGTCACGGCCCCGCCTTCGCCGGTGGCCACGTGCTTCACCGGATGAAAACTGAAAGCGTTGAGCAAGGCCAGCGACCCGACCGGCCGGCCGCGGTAACTGCCGCCGATGGCGTGACAGGCGTCGTCGACCAGGGCCAGGCCGTGCTTGCGCGTGATGCTCTCCAAGGCGTCGTAGTCGCAGGGATGGCCCGCGTAGTCGACGGCCACCACGGCCTTCGTGCGGGGCGTGATGCGGGCCTCGACCTGGCGGGGATCGATGAGCAAGGTATCGGGATCGACGTCGGCGAAGACCGGCGTCGCGCCCGAGGAACGCGGCGCAGTTGGCACTGGCGGCAAAGGTCATCGTGGTGACGATCACCTCGTCGCCCGGGCCGACGCCCAGGGCATACATGGCGGCGTGCAGCGCGGCAGTGCCCGTGCTCACGGCGACGGCGTCGGACGTGCCGGCCACGGCTGCCAGGGCCTTTTCGAACTCGGCAACCTTGGGCCCCGTCGTCAGCCAGTCGGAGCGCAACGTCTCCGTTACCGCAGCCACGTCGTCGTCGTCGATCGTTTGCCGTCCGTAAGGCAGCAGCCGGGCACGGACGGGCGTGCCGCCGTCAATGGCTAACTTTGGCTTCGACACAATGCTTCTCCTATGATCTTGCCGCAACTCGTCGATCGACATCCATTGCGTGTTGTTGTCGCTGGTGTACTCGAAGCCCTCGGCCAGCGGTTTGCCTTCCGCCCAGTTCGACGTGCCCCACCAGGGATGCTCGGGCAGAATGACGTACCGGTCTTCGGCCTCCAGGGTATGCCGGGCTTCGTCGCGGGAGATCATCATCTCGTGGAGTTTCTCGCCGGGCCGGATGCCGGTGAAATCGATCGCGCATTCCGGCGCGAGGGCCTCGGCCAGGTCGAGAATCCGCATGCTGGGAATCTTGGGGATGAAAACCTCGCCGCCGCACATCCGCTCGATGCTGCCGAGCACGAAGCGGACGCCCTGGTCGAGCGTCAGCCAGAACCGCGTCATGCGGCGGTCGGTCACGGTAATCCGTCCGCTGGGCCGCTGGGCGCGGAAGACCGGAATGACGCTTCCCCGGCTGCCCAGCACGTTGCCGTAGCGGGTGCAACTGAACTTGGTCCCGCCGGGGGCCGAATAGGCGTTGCCCTGCACCAGCAGTTTTTCCGCACAGAGTTTCGTCGCGCCGTAAAGGTTGACCGGGTTGACGGCCTTGTCGGTGCTCAGGCCGAGCACCTTCTTGACGCCGCAATCGATCGGCCGCGTCGATGATGTTCCGCGCCCCTTCGACGTTGGTCTTCACCGCTTCGCCCGGATTGTACTCGCAGGCCGGGACCTGCTTCAAGGCGGCGGCGTGAATCACGATATCGACGCCGCGCATCGCCCGCCGCATGCGGTCGACGTCGCGGATGTCGCCGAGGAAATAGCGGAGGCTTGCATGATCGAAGCCGCCGGTGAGCATCTCGTGCTGCTTCAGCTCGTCGCGGCTGAAGACGATGATCTTGCGGGGATGGTAGTCGCAGAGGAGGATTTCGATGCACTTCTTGCCGAAGGAACCGGTCCCGCCGGTAATGAGAATCGAACTCTCTTGCCAAAGTTGTTTGTTCATGGCATGCATCTTACGTTCATCGGGTTAGCCCTGTCGGTGCGCACTCCGTTCCCGTGGGTTGCGCAAGGCCCCTTTGAAAAATACCTTCACCATTTCTATCCGATGCCCGCCCGGCCGCAAGGGGTTGCCCAGCGCCTTGTCGCTCTACGCTCCCGGCCGAGGACATGTCTTTGGCCGGTTTTGTCAACCGACCGTAGGGCTTGCAGGGGTCGTAGCGATAAGGCGGAATTTCCGGCACTCTTGCAGCGGCCCGACAGCCTGGAACTGGTTTCACAACCGGGATTCAGCGGCTATTCTTGCCCGTGTTCTGAGGTTGTGACTCCGGTTCTCGTCTAAACGTAGCTCATAAAATATTATAGGGGCTTTCTCTGCCCGGACTCCGATAATGCCGTCAGGAGAATTGCAAACTCGTAGGATGGGATCAGGTCCTCGACGCCCGCACGCGAGTTGGCGAGGACAGGCCCACCATAGTGTACTTTCCAGCCGATCACGGTGGGCCTGCTCCGCTGTACGTCAGGCTTTCCAGCCTGACTGGCGGATCAGGCTAGGGCACCATGTACCCATGATCGGCCCGACGTACAGCGATCTGATCTTACCCTACGGAACGCCTCCGATAGGAGGTGCGGCCGGATCGTGCTGCGTGGCCTCGCCATTGCCGCTCGAAGCCCCGTTTCCGCCGGGGGCCAGCTTGTTGTCTGGGACCATCGCGTGCTGGCCCACCAGGGTGCCGTTGCCGTTGCGGACCTGCCAGGCATATTCTTCGACAACCTCGCAGAGTTTGCTGCGGAGTTCCTCTTCGGGAGCATGGATCAGTTCTTGCAGTTGGGCAATCGTCTGGCGGACTTCGGGAAGCGTGAAGGGCCGATGGTAGGCGGCGCGCAGCTTGGGATGGGCCGTGGGAAGCGTTTCCTCGTCGTCGAAATAAAGCTCTTCGTAGAGCTTTTCGCCCGGCCGGATTCCCGTAAAGCAAATCTCGATCGAATCTTCCGGCAGGCCCGATAATCGGACCAGGTCGCGGGCCAGGTCGACGATCTTCACCGGCTCGCCCATTTCCAAGACGAAGATTTCGCCTCCTTGGCCCATGGCCGCGGCTTGCAGCACCAGTTGCGAGGCTTCCGGGATGGTCATGAAGAAGCGGGTCATGCGGGGATCGGTGACGGTAATCGGTCCGCCGCGGCGGATCTGGTCCTGGAAGATCGGCACCACGCTGCCGTCGGACCCCAGCACGTTGCCGAACCGCACCACGGTGAAGCGGGTCGACGAGACCTGGGACATGGCGTGGACGAAGCGCTCGGCAATCTGCTTCGACACGCCCATGATGCTCGTGGGATGGACGGCCTTGTCGGTCGAGATGAAGACGAAGTTCCGCACGCCGAACTCGTGGGCCATTTCGGCCATGATCTTGGTGCCGCCGACGTTGTTGCGGATCGCTTCGCCGACGTTCATTTCCATCATGGGCACGTGCTTGTGCGCGGCGGCGTGGAACACGACCTCCGGGCGGAACTGCGCGAAGAGTTGCCGCACGCGGGCCTCGTCCGTGATGTCGGCGATGCACGGTTGCAGCGCGGCGCCGGTGTAGATCGCCCGCAGCTTGCGCTCGACCGTGAAAATGCGGTTCTCGCCGCGCCCGACCAACAGCAGCAGGCGGGGATTGAAACGGAGCAACTGCCGGCAGATTTCCGAGCCGATGCTGCCGCCGGCCCCGGTGACCATCACGGTGCGGCCTTCGATCAAGCGGCCAATGATGTTCATGTCCAACTGCACCGGCGCGGCGCAAAAGGTCGCTGATTTCAATGTCGCGGATGGGGATGCGGTGGTCTCCGCCCATGCGGTCTTGGATGGGACGGATGATTTTCAGCTCCAGCCCCGATTCCTTGCAAGCGTCCATCAGGTTCCGTAGGCGGGAACCGGCCAGGGTGCCCGCCGTGACCAGCACGGTGCTGACGGCACAGGCGGCGGCGACTTCGCGAACGTCTTCCAGCCGGCCCAGGATCAGAATCTGCCCCAACCGCGAGCCGACGGCGCCGTCATCGATTGCCAGAAGGCCGCGGACGCGGTAGGGCAACTCGCGATAGCTCTGCATCTGGCTGGCCAGGAGGCCCGTGGCGTGGTCGGTGCCCACCAGGAGGGCCCAACGGAAATCGTTGGGATTGAGGATCGGCCAGAACTGCTCGCGATATAGCCGCCACGCGCCGCGCAAGGTACCGAGCACGGCGATGGCCCCCAGGCAATCCATAACAATGACATACCGCGGGGTGTAATAGCCCAAACTGAGGAAATACTGCCCCGCGGCGAAAAAGAACGTCGCCGCCACGGTATACCGTACGAGAGCGATCAGGTCGTTGAAGGTCACGTAGGTCCACCAACCATCATATTGGCCGGCAATCAAGAACACGAAAAACTTAATCCCCAACACCCACGGCAGCGTCCCCCAAAAGACGGTCATCTCGCTCGCAGGAATGGCGAAATCGAAGCGGAGCAGAAAAGCCATCCAGTAGACCAGTGCGAACACGACGAGGTGGACCAAAGCCATCAGCCAAACGCGGGGCCTAAGGTAGTTCCTTCCCCGCCGCCGGGCCGATCGGATAATGCCTTTCCAATAGCCAACGGCATTCCCGCCGGCGCCAGCGACATCCCTGCCGGCGCCGGCTGCCGGAGCGGCCGCCGATAGCTCCGCACCGGCGGCGGCTATGGCCCCCACGGATGATCGATTGTTGCGATTTGCAGATTTCATTCACGCGTCCCTTGGAGACCGGCGCGGCGAGAGTCGCCAATTCGCCTTCCCCAAAATTTTACGTCAAAAACCGGATACACAGATCTAGGGTGTGGCCGCCGGGCACCATTCGCAGCGCTGGTCGGCGAACGGTGCAAGGCGACCACACCCTACGGCTTTCCCAATAGGTCCTCAGTCCACAAGGGGCTTGATTTGATCCTTACCCAACCATTCCCGAATGAATTGGGCCATGTCCAGGATATCGGTCTTCGCCTGCTCTGCGTCATCGGCCGGCATCTCCAACAGGACCTTGAACATGATCGGCCATTTGGTCTTGCCGAACATGGCCCATTGCGTGTTCAGCAGGTCCTGGCGTTCGTACATGGTGTAGTCGCCGACTTCGTACCAGTAGGCAACGATCACCTTCTCGTTTTTCCGCATCCAGGTCGACACGCTGACCGCGGTATCGGGGCGATTGATGCCTTTCAAGGGGTGCCGCTCCTCGGCGCCAATCAAGGTGAATCCCTGGGTGTGGTAACAGTTCATCGGGTTGTGATAGAGGCCCGACCGAGGACTCTCGTACTCTGCCAGGAGGAGCTTGATGTTGCGGCCCTCCTTGGAATAGATGCGCGATACGGCGCTGTCGACTTCGGACTCATTCCAGCTTCGGTCGTCAAGTTGTGCGTTCTTTCCTTCCCACGTACCCTGCGACGGCGTGCTGACTACCATGGGAAAGTCCTCAATCGGTCGCTGGGGCCAGACGACGGTGGGATGCGCCACATGGCCGACGTACAGGAACCCCAGTTGCACGGCCGCCAGGATGCCGATCACTACGCCCATCCGAATCATGAAATTGCCCATTATCCTGCTCCTAGTCCAAGTCTTAGTCTACGGTTTCATTATCCACCGGCCCGCCTTGCTCGATTTGCTCGTCCGGTTCGTCGAACATGGCCGCCTGGAAAGCCGGATGTTTCGCGCCGGCATGCTCATCTCCACCGGTCACCACGGCCTCCACGCTGGCGGCGTCGAAAGAGTCGAGCATCTCTTTGGCCGCCAGGACCTTGGAACCTTGACTCACATCGCGGAACACGCAAAGCACGACGGCATCCACGTCTTGGCAGATCAACCGCGCGTCGACCGTCGGCAACAGAGAACTGCTGTCGATGATCACGAAATCGAACTTCGTGCGAAGTTTCTCCAACATCGCACCAACCACGCTGCGGTTGCTTAGATACGTCAGCAGCCGGCGATTCCAGGAACCGGCGGTGACCACGGAGAGGCACTCGGTTTCGGTAGGCCGGGCCATGTCCGCGATGTCGCCTTGACCGCGAAGGGCTTCGCAAATTCCAGGTCCCGGCGGAAGTCCCAGGGCTTCGTGCAGCGTGGGCCGCCGCAAGTCGAAGTCCACGAGAACGGTGTTCCGCTTGGTGCGGGCCAGGCTCATGGCCAGTTGCGTGGCCAAAGTGGTCTTGCCTTCGCGGCCCAGGGCGCTGAGTGATGAGGATCACGGTTTGACCGCATTCGGCCTTTCGCAGCAGTCGGGCCGCTACGCCGTCGACCGACTCCGTGAATCGCATCTTCCAGATCTGGTTCCGCCGCGTCATATCGCCGAGCCGCCGCATGACCATCGCCGGGATCAGCGGCACCGTCCCGAGCACCGCGATATTCAACCGTTTCGATACGTCGTCGGCGGAATTGACCAGTTCCTTGCGGAGGTCCCACATGACGATGCCTAGGCCCGGCAGGACCAGGGCCACCAAAGATCCGGCGATAATGAACAGCAAGCGGAGACGAAAGTTGCTTTCGTTTTCCGGAGGGGCGGCCGGCGCATGCGGGTCGCCCCAAATTTTCACGCGGGGCGGGCTGTTGAGTTCCACGCGGAGGCGTTCTCGTTCTTCGGCCACACCGCGAAGGATGCGTTCGATGTTTTCGACTTCGGCCCGCGCCATTTGGGCTGCAACCGAACTTTTGCCTATGTTGTCGGCGTCGTTGGCTTTGCGCTCGACTTCTTTTTCGAAGCCCGCCAACTGCTCTTCGGAGATCGCCACTTGGCTTTCCAAGCGGCGGATTTCTTGCTCGAAGCCGATCTGCTTGGCGTTGTGGATCTGCTCGCGAGATTTTTGTTCCAAGGCGTCGAACTGGGCTTTCACATTTTCGTAATTCGCCGTGGTTTGCCTGAACTGGGGGGGACCTTGGCGCCGGCCAGGGCGGTGTTGTCGTGCATCTTTTTCAATTGCTCCAGCATCATGAGGCGGCTTTGCAGATCGTGGTACATGGGATTGTTATTGAGGAGCACGACCACCTCGGCCTGGGGGATCTGGGCGCCAGTTAGATCCGCAGTCAACTCCGCTAAGGCCCGCTTTACGTCCGTGAGCTTGCCTTGCAGCACCCGATGTTCCGCGCATCCTCTGGAATTCGCCGAGGAATTGGGCGTAGACGTTCACGGCCATCGTGCCACGGGCCTTCATGGTCTCGTCGTCGCCGGCGCCCATCGCCTCGAGTTCCCGTTTCAACTGTTCCCGCTTGGTGCGGACCTCGCTCTCTTTCTCCGCGCAGATAATCTGGAGCTCGCTCAGGCGCTCTCGCCGCCGCTGCTGGTCATAATTGACGACCTCATTCCAATAGGCACCCACGACGGCGTTGACGATCGCCGCCGCGTCTTCCGCATCGGGTTCGGTGGCGCTCACATCCATGAGGCCGGCGTTTTTTTCGGGAAAGTTGACGCGGATCTCGTCGGTCAGCCATTGGATGGTAGTGTGCGTGGGATCCTGGCGGACGATGCAGGCCCGATTCTTCAATTTCGAATCGCGGAGGGCGGCTATGATCACGAAGCGTGCCTTGAGTTGACTCTTTTGCGTATCGCGGAAATACTCGAATTCACTCATGCCCTGCTGCTGACCCTGATCGGCCGTGTTGTTGAGAATTTTGGGGCTGGACGAGGCCAACTCTAAGCGAGCCGTGGCGGTGTACTGCGGCTTCAATACACACACGAGGGTAGTCCCGGTCACCGCTGCGCAGGCCAATCCGGTCGACAGAATCACCAGCAAGTGCCGCCGGATCCCGTGCAACACTGCCATGTTGCTCATCGCCCCCGGCGCCGCATCGCTGCCGCCGCCCGGCATCGAGTCTCCCGTTCCCGGATAGGCCGCGCCCGACGGCTGAATGGTGATGGGCTCGTCCGAAGGAATGTCGTCGAATCTCTCGTTGGTTGACATGAAACGTGTCTCGGAAAAGTGGATCTGCGAAACAAATGGATTTCAAACGCGTTGCGTAGGCATCCTGCCTGCCGCGAAAGTAACACCGTAGGATGGACCTCCGAGTCCGTCCGCGAAAACAAGGACAGACCGACCATGAGTATATGGTGCCCGGATCCATCCTTTGAACACACCGTCTTACATCCGCGGCGAACCCCGCGGGTTGTCGGGGCGGGGACCCAAGGGGCCCAGGCCCGTCGGGGGATTTCGCCGCCGCGACGGACCACCGCGTTCGCCGAAGGAAAGAGGCTCCTCCGTCGAACGTCTCGATCACCAGGGCCGAAAGCAGCGCCATCTCGCCCCAAATCATTAGCATTGCCGGGATCATCATCCACCAGCCCGCGTAGTCGTGAATGAAATACGCTACGCTCACGCTCACCCATTCTTGCAACATGCCCGTCAGCACGATGCGGAGGACGTTGCAAAAAATGGCGATGGGCACGGCACTGACGATCAGAAGGATTTTCTTCCAGACCGGCACGTCCACGAGGAAACTGGTCCCCACGCAGATAGCGAAGAACACGGTCATCATCTTCAACCCGCTGCACGCCCTGGCAATTTCCAGTGGGGGGGGGGTCGGGAGCAGAATAACGTTCGATGCATCGCCCGGCGCGATGGCCGGGATACCAAGAGTTTGCAGGCTATAGGCGCTCATGATGGTGGCCACGTGTTGTAACTTCCCGCCCAAGGCCGCCGCCACGAAGTCCGGAAGCGGCACCATGAAAATCAAAAAAAGAATCGCCGGCCACGCCCACCGCAGGGCACGCCATCCGCCCAAAATAAGCGTCGTGCCAACCAAGAATGGCAGCAGCGAATCGATGTCGCGTTCGTAGTTCAGGAACAGGTTGAACCAGCGAACAAGGGCAAAGACGGCGAAAAACGGGATCCCCCACCACGTGCCCGTCGTGGGCCATGGATCGACCATCTCCTGACGCTGCCAAAGCAGGAATCCGGCGAAAATAGGGACGAAGAAGCCATGACCATAGTCGGGCGTCGACCACCAGACATGCACGATGTGGATCAACGTTTCCCGATAGGTCCAGAGAAATGCCAGCAACAGAACTCCCCACGCCGCCATTATCGGCGGAGTGGGTATCCATCGTTTCCATTGGGCCGTCTGTGGAACCGTGCCTATACTCATGACTAAAGTTTCTTGTTGGTTAACCAAGTGCCAGGAGATTGTTGCCGCCCCGGGGGCGATTCCTGCCTGGTGCCTCGTTTGCAAAGTGTGTGCCAGCACCGGCCGACAGGCCGAAAGCGATTATCGCAAATTCTTTTATGAATTGGACTTACGACGGATTATCCAACTGCCGACTACGATGCGACGTGGTGCGATTTCTCGCGAAAAATGTTGCTTTCCTAACGCATCCGTTGACAAATCGCAACGATCGAATGATCCATCGAAGAGCAGCGGTCCATGTCGTGGAATTCCACTAGACTCTATTGTCTGCGAACCGGCTTGGGATTTCAAGCGCCCAACAGAACAGAAGAGCCGCTCAGTCCAGCGGCTCCAAGCGGAAATCGTCAATTTCGACCGAAGCGCCCTGTTGCAAAAAATTGACGCTCACCAGAAGCCGGGTTTCACCGCGCCGCCGCAGGACGACTCCTTCCAGGCCCGCAAAGGGTCCGTTGCGGACCCGTACGTTCCTGCCCGCCTGGAGGCGGCTCTCCACCGTCAGAGGAACATTGGCCTGGATCAATCGCTCGATCTGGCGAAGATCGGCAAGCAGACGGAGGCCGTCGTTTACCGGCAAGATCCGCAAAACCCGATTGGTGGCCAGCGACAACGAGCGCTGCTTTTCCGAGCCGAGCATGAACAGGTAGCCGTCAAACAGCGGTGCAAACGACACCATCCGACGACGACTATACTGCAGCGTCTTCTTGACTAGCGGCAAATAGAAGGGAATTGCTTGACGCAAAAGATCCCGCGCCAACGACTTCTCCTGTCGCGGCTTAGTGTAAACCACCATCCACTGGGTGTCGATCGCCGAAGAACCGGGCGATTCCAACAGCGTTTCCGGAAACAGGCATTTTTCCTTTGCCAATACCGGCATGTCCTAAATCCCTTACTTAATTGAAAAACGAACCCGAGCAAAGGCCGAGAAAAAATTCCGGCCACAACACCTTTTCTCTCCTCTGCAATCTCCGTGGCTGGCACTTCATTATACAACAGAAATGTGCGGGTTACCTCACTCCGTGGTGGGCTCGCATCCCCACCCTTAGGTGGAAAATCGCGAGTTACCAAGTCAGGCATGGCGGTTGCGGGGCCTATTTCTTGATCGGCGCCGGCGCATCGGGCGCTGGTACGGGAATCTCTTCATGCGGCACCGAAGCCGTTGGCAGCGGTGCGGACTGTGCCGCTTGCTCCGCGCCCACGGGAGCTCGCCAACCGCCTCCCAGTGCCCGATAGACTTCAATCAATCCCTGGGCCACCTGGCCCTGCGAAGCGGCTTGCGCGTCTTGTTGCAGGACGAGGTTCTGCTCGATCTGCGAAACGCGGGTGAAGTCGATGCCGCCGGCCTCGTATTGCTTGACGACCGTGTCGACCGCCAGTTGCAAACTGCTCACGCTCTCGTCAAGCAGCTTGGCACGCTGTTGTTCCTGCAAGAAGTGCGACAATCCGTCTTCGACCTCCTCCGCTGCCTGGAGCACCATCTGCTGGTAGATCGTGACCAACTCATGAAACCTGGCGTCTTGGAAGCGTATGTTGTTGCGGATTCGGCCATAATTCAAGATATTCCATTGCAACCCCGGGCCGATGCCGCCGTAGAAGGAAGTGCTCTGGAAAAGTTCCGAGGCTTTCGCCGCCGAGTAACCCATGTCGCCGTCGATTTTGAAGATTGGATACAGGTCGACCTCGGCGATGCCGATTTGTTCGGCCTGTGCGGCGGCCAGACGTTCCGCGCGGCAAACGTCCGGGCGGCGGCGGAGCAAATCGGCGGGAATTCCCACCACTACCGTGGTTGGCGCCATGGGAATCGGCGCTGCGCCGAGTTGCGCTTCGAGGGCCGCGGGGGGCATGCCCATCAACACGCACAAGCGAACCTCCGCCGCCCGGCAGTCGCTCAGCAAGAGCGGAATCTGGGCCTCGGTTTGGGCGAGCGTGCTGCGGGCTTGGTTCGCATCCAAGTCGTTGGTTTGGCCCTCGCGAAAACGTTTTTTGGCAATCTCCAAGACGCGTTGCTGGAGCGTGACATTGGCCTGCACCAGCTCGATCCGCTTCTGGTCGGTGCGGAGCTGCACGTAATATCTGGCCACGTCGCCCAAGAGGGTGACGATGGCGCCGTTGTACCCGGCGCAATCCGCTTCCAGCGTCTCCTCCGCGGCCACTATCGCGCGGCGGAATCGCCCCCAGAAATCCACCTCCCAGGCCAAATTCAACCCGGTGTTCAAGCTCTCGGTGGTTGGAGGCGGGGTCAACAGGAGCGGTCCTGACCCAGAGAAGGTACCGGGCACAAATGCGCCACCGGTGGGAGCAAATCCACCCTTGACGGTGCCGTTCACCGTGTAGGTTTGGGGGTTGCCTGCGCTGTTGACCAACTTTCCGTAAGTTGCGGTACCCGTTTGCACCTGCGGGAAGAAATTTCCCTCGCTGATTCCCAACTGGGCCCGGGCTTCGAGGATCCGGAAGCCAGCCTCGCGGAGCGTCAGGTTCTGGCGGCATGCACAGGCGATGAGGCGATCGAGCGCCGGATCGTGAAAAACAGTCCACCATTGAACCAGGTCGGTCGGTTCCTGGCGGATTCGCGCGTCGTTGGTATCGATCCAGTGCGGCGCAGTGCTGGCCTCCGCACCTTGGTAGTTCGGCCCCACCTTGAAACCGTTGCGCAAGTACTCGATGGGGCTGGTACATCCGCTCACGGATAAGGCCATCGCCGCCACGGACAAGGCAGCCAGCCAGAACCTAGTTCTTGGAAGCATCTCATTTCCCTTCGAGAACCCCATATACCGTGCTCGCCCATTATTTAAGGTATAAGCGCCATTCAAGGTATAACCGTCACAGTCGTCTTCTTCCGTAGAAATCGGACAACCGCGATAGTTTGAACAACCACTCTCGTGCAGTCATTACAATCGGCGCAATCGGCACATCTTGCCTATTTCCACGCAATCGTCTTGGATTTACTTTCTTGCCTTGCACCGGCTGCGCTATTATGATTGACCATTGCCCTTCCCATCGTCGGGCCGTGTGCCATGTTTATCTGGGTGAAGACAGGATCGGCATCGATATTGCACTTTGCGGCAATTTCTTACGAAAATGGACCATTACCTCTCGCCCCCGACCTCTCTCCCACTCCTGCCAGCAGGCGAGAAGGGTGGCGGTCTTGGAAGCGCATCCGACGCGGACGCCTACGCCGACTTTGTCCGCCGTGCCGGAAGGGAACTCGTCACCGTGCCCGACAGTGCGATGAGCCTCCTGTGCGGCAGCACCTTTCTCGCCTTGCGGCCGGATCTCTACGAGAAAGTCCGCCAAGGCCAGACTCGATTCGGCGCGCCGGCCGAACAAGTGCATGAGGACCTGATGGCGTCGTGTGCCATGTGGCGGCGAACTTTCCCGCGCCGCCTCCATTTCTGGTTCGTCCGCGGCGTCAAGTACCTGGTCTTGCTCTTGAGGCTGGTGTGGTTGCTGCGGATCGTTTTCCCGCTGACTTCCCGGAAAATGCGCGGCCCGTCGCTAGACATTTCGCTTGCGAGCCATCCTCCGCGATACGCGACCCCGACCCAGGGTACTGGGTGCCCCGCCGGGTGCCCCGGCCGCGAGGATTCTCCCCCGCAGGCCTCGATCGTGGTGTTGAGCTATAACCGTCTCCCCTACCTGCAAACCACGATTGCCGCCTTCCTGGAAACCGTGGGCGATCCGTGTCATGAGCTGATTGTCGTGGACAACGGCTCGCGCGACGGTTCCGTGGAATTCCTCCGCGGTTGCCGGCAGCGCGGCACCATTTCCAAGCTGGTTCTTCTGCAGGAGAATCAAGGGATTTCCGCCGGATACAATCACGGCTTTGCTGCGGCCGACGAGCGCTCCGAGTACGTCATGAAATTGGATTCCGATATCAAGATCCTCTCCCACGGTTGGTTGGCCGAGGCCATCGATTTTCTCTCGGCGAACCGCGACGTGGGTTTTGTCGCGCTCAACCAGGTCAATCATCCCATGTTGCGCTTTCTCGCGCCGCTGCGGCGGGGCGGGCGGGAGTTGCTGGATTTCGCCGATTGGACCGTCGGCAGCGCAATGATCATTCCCATGCGGGTCAAGCGAGAACTCGGTTCCTTCATCGAAGACCCGGAGCTGAGCTACGCACCCGATGACATCGACTACTATGTGCGGGCGAGCCGGAAAGGTTATCGGGCCTTTTTTCTGCGAAAGATGTTGGTCTACCACCAAACGGACCTCGACCGCAGCGCCTATCGGCAATACACTCGCTCCAAGCCGGCTGGAGAGTCATCCCAATTGGCGATCCGGCTTGCCGGCGAGTACGATCGCGGCGTGCGCCCGCTGACCGTGCACTACGAGAAGTACTGCCGATCAACTTGAGCACATGTTGCCGGCGAGCGTTCGAGCCAAACCGGTCGATGCTGAGCTGGTTGCGATTTAAGTGGAGCCATGGCCAGTAACCTCGCAAACGCCGCATGCACGACCATGACTACGCCCAACAGCGCAAAGAACCGGCGGCTGCCTCTCAGGTTGCCATCGTCGGCGCCCCAAAAGATCTTCAGCCGGGAAATTTCTTGAGGGATTGACCCGCCAAAAACCGCAATTAAAATAAAGCTTTCGCGTTACCGTTGTTGGGTCCAGGTGGCCATGACAAAGGCAGGAACGCCGTGAATCGCAACAAACCGCCGGATGCGAGATAATCGGCACGAGGTCAGAGAATGTCAAGCTTGTCGGAATACAGGAAGAATTTCTATAGCCAGAACGGCGAGGACGGCGTAATCGAGGAAATCTGTTCTCGCCTGGGGCTTGCAACAGGCTCCTTTGTGGAGTTCGGCGCTTGGGATGGAAAGTTCGCGAGCAATACGTACCGTCTTCTCGAAAGTGGATGGAAGGGAGTATACATCGAGGCGGACAAGGCGAAGTTCCAAGATCTTGCCCGCAATATGCGGGACTTTAGAGACAGGGCGACCATCATCAACGCTTATGTAGAGAAGGCGGGGGACCAAAGTCTGGACAATCTCTTGCGCCCTACGACCATCGAGAAGGACTTTGAGTTGCTGAGTATTGACATCGACAGCCACGATTGGCACGTTTGGCACAGCCTTAGACGCTACACCCCGAAGATCGTTGTCATCGAGATCAATTCCTCTATACCGGTCGGGATTATTCAGACCCACCGAGAATCGCGGACCCGGGGCTCAAGCTTTACCGCGACCGTGGAGCTTGGAAAACAGAAGGGCTACACTCCGGTTTGCCATACGGGAAACTTGCGCCTGGTCAGAAATGATCTCGTCAGCAAACTTGCCCTGCCGGAGGATGAGTTGGACTATCCCGAATTGCTGTTCGACTATGGTTGGAAGCGGCTCTCCTATGAAGAGCCAATCCCTGCTGCTCTTCTCATCATAGTGGGATTCGCTGGTTACCTGCATAGACTTATGCGGCTCCCCAGGAGGCTGATGAGAGCCGTTTTGCAGCTATTCGGTCGACGATGACCAGCAACGCGCGGAGAGACAAAGGGGCGTACAATACGGTCAAACTCCCGGCCCGGACGCGCTTACTGGCTGTCGTGCTCTTACTTATTGTTGATCAGCGTTCGAACCAGACCGGTCATCTTCCGGGCCCACACGACCGGCCAAGGCGACCGGTCGCGTCTTCGGGTAAGGTTGATCAACTGCGGGTAGCTCGATTCGGGATAATGCTGACGGCATGTGTTACCCCATTGGCTGGGATCGCGGAAGGCTTTCAGCCTATGCTTCTTGCTGAGCAGGCTAAGAACCGATTGATCGTGACGGTGCTCGACGAATCCCTCGTAGTCGGGGTAGCCCAACTGATTTTCCAAATCGGTGATCATCCGCTCGTCTTGACAATATGCCAGGTGCTGGCCCACGAACTCGTCCGAGAAATGACTCTTCCGTATCAGGATGAAACTCGCCAAACGCTGTTTGGTCTCGGCGTACTCGGGCGTATCGCAATCCAGCAACAAGAATGCGTTTCTCTTGGTCCAATGCTTTTCCAAGCCGCAAAGCTCGAAGTGGACAACGTCTTGAGCGAAGTCCGCGCACAGCCGAATCAGCGGCTCGATGGGCGCGATGAACTCCGCGCCCGAGTCCCAGTAGAACAAGACGTCTCCGGGCGACAATTCGGCCAGGGTCTGTTGGATGAAGTAAGGCTTCCACAGCCAATAACCCGCGCCCCGCGGACAGTCCAAAATGTGCTGACTGCGGCGACGGAAATCGGCATCGATGTCACATAGGTGATACGACCGAACCTCGTCGAACCCGGCTATGCCTAAGCCCGAGCGGGAGTTGAGTTCCTGAGACTGAAGGAAATGGTCGTTGGCAAAATTAACGAGGACTTTCTTCATCGCGCGTTCCTCCAAACCGTGGGCGCCTGCGCAGATGGGATCGCCCAGACTGCCCACAATCTCGTGTAATCGTTGCTCGAGCCGCTGCAAATCAAAAACCGGCGGAGGCTGGTTGCCGGCGAACCATGGCTCGGAAAGATATTGCGTATAAAGCCTATCATCGTCGCAAATCGCGAGTACTCGCTCGATGACCTTGTCCAGCGTCCGGGGTCGAACATACCAGCGTTCGATCAACGTCCGCAGCAGCGGCCAGCGCAGCAGGAAGGCCGGCAGCCGCGCCTTGACCGCCGCCTCGTACTCGTGGTAGTTGACGAAGCTCCGGGGATTGAAATCGCGATGCACCAGCGGGTCGCCCCAGTAGATCGGGATGCTGCCCGCCTGCATCGCCTGGTAGATCTTTTCCGTCACGTAACCGGGGTACGACTGGTTCTCGAAAGCGATCGTGAATTGGTACGGCTGGAGGAAGCCGACCTTGGTCTGCTTCGAATCGTGCGCACGACGGGACTGCAACGCATTGGCGTACGGGCCGATGGGAGGCATGTTCTGCATGCATCGGCCCGGCGCGTCGACCGCCTTGTACCGCGACAGCCGTTGGAAGAACGCGTTGCGAAACCGCACGGGATTGGAATAGACGAAATTGCAAAACCGGGTTTTGGCTCGCATCCACGCGGCGATTTTTTCGGGCGTCTTGATCAGGCACTCGGCGCCGTCATAGGAGACAACGTAGTTCGGAAGCCGATAGTGCCGCGGATGGTCGTCGTAGTCGAACGAGAAGGCCCAATCGCACTCGCCCCAAGGCGGCCGAACGCACTCGCCGGTGTAGAAGACCTTGACATATTCACCCGGGGGCATCGGCCCGCGAAAACACGAGTAAAACACCAGCTCCGGTTCGCAATCGAAGCGAACGTCATACGACTTCCTCAGCAGCCTGGTAAAAAGACTCTGCTGGGGATCGAACCTTGGCCAGAAGCGAGCAAAGGCTATCTTGATTTGCCGCTGCGTGTTCATGCTCAGTCAACTCCGATTCGCGCCGGAAACGTGACGACCGCCAAATCGCCGACCCGCGAGTACGCGAGTACCCCGCCGCCGTCCCATGACCCCGCAGGCCCGCTACGAACGGTAGAAGAGGAGTTCTTGGGTGGGGTGTCTACGGGCCCTCGACGCCATTTGCGGTAAGACCGAAGCCACTTTTTGGAAGTATAATACCATATTGGGCTCGCGTCAATTAGAGTGAACGTTTTCCGCCGGGTGATGCATTAACCGAAGGCCAACCTGAAGGGGAGGACGATGCGCGTCAGCGTGGCAATCTGCACTTGGAATCGCTCGGCCTTGCTCGATCGAACGCTCGCCAGCCTGCACGAACTGGCCATCCCGTCCGCTGTCGAGTGGGAGTTACTGGTCGTCAACAACGACTGCTCCGACGACACCGACGACGTCGTGGCGCGCGACGCCGGCCGCCTTCCGCTGCGCAGCCTGTGCGAGCCGAAACGGGGCCTCTCCCACGCCCGCAACGCCGCCGTGCAGGCCGCTCGAAGCGACCTGATCTTGTGGACCGACGACGACGTGCTGGTCGATCCCGGCTGGCTCGGCGAGTATGTCGCCGCGGCCCGGCAATGGCCCGAGACCGCGTTTTTCGGCGGCCCCATCGAGCCCTGGTTTGAAACGCCGCCGCCGGCGTGGGTTGCGGCCAACTGGCCGCGCATTTCGCACGTTTATGCCGCGCGGGAATTCACCGGAAGTGACGCCGAAGTCAGTTCGGAAAGCATGCCCTACGGGGCCAACTATGCCGTCCGCAGCGAGCTGCAACGCCGCTATCTCTACAACCCGGAGCTGGGACGGATCGGCGAAAATCTCCGCTCCGGCGAAGAGTTCTCGGTAATCATGCGGATGCTGGCCGAAGGCCACCGGGGCCGCATCATTCCCACGGCCCGCGTCCGCCATTTCATTCCCAGCCAGCGATTGACGCTGGACTACGTCTGCCGCTGGTTCTTCACCCTGGGCCAAACGCACGAGGTGCTGGACGCCGTGAACTTTCCCACGCGCGGCCTCGCCCTGAAGGCGCTGCTCAAGACCTGGTTCGCGCTCAATGCAATCTACTGGCAGACCAACGATTGGGTCCTGCGCCGCCTGGCCTCGCCCGCGCATTGGGTCTTGCCGGCCTCGCAAGCCAGCTACTTCCGGGGGCGGCTGGCTCGTCGGGCAACGACGAAAACATGATGAATAATCGTAGATGTCCATTCCGTGAAATTGGCGTTGCGTGATTTGGCAGACTCGACTAAAAGGAGGCATGAATGTCAAGCAACTCAGGGAGGATGTTCGTGCGGGGCGGATCACACCTGATCGGCTGATCGATTTGATCGTGGCCCTGCAGCGCCGGATCGACGAATTGGAGCGTCAAGTCGGTTCCTCGACCACACGGAAGCTTCCCGAAGCGTTTTCCGTCCGCGCCGAAGAACAACGGCAGGCGGCTCGCGGCAAAGGGCGGGGAAAGCGAAAACGACGGTCGCGGGGTGGGCGAACAGCGACGGCGGAGAAGATCACCCAAGCCGTGCGTACCGAGAAAGTCTTTCCGGCGGGGGTACTCGATCATCAACCCGTGTCAAGAAAGAAATTCTTATGAGCTGCACACAGAACCCGCACAAGGGTCAATTGGAAACGGTGCTGGCAACAGGCAGAAAAATTTTCATCGACTGCGGCTTCAATACCTGCTCAGTTTTAAGGGAATTCATAAATAAATATCCTGATTTTGAATTTTATGGGTTTGAAGCCCAAAAAGAGCTGGCTCATCATGCGGAACAGATCAAAAAGGAATTTCCGCATTGCATAAAGGATCTCCAATTCAAGGCCGCCTCCGACAAGAATGGGGTCGCTAATTTTTATCTCGCACAGTACTGGGGGGGAAATTACCGAGGGGGCTCCACCTTGATGCGAAACGAGGGAAAAAAAGTCAGCCGCATCGATTACTCAAATCCGGTCGCGGTCGAATGTGTTGATTTCAGCGATTGGTTGAAAAATCATTTCAACCGTAACGATTACATCATCGTCAAAATGGATGTCGAAGGAGCGGAATACGCGATTTTAAGCAAAATGATCCGGGACGACACGATCGATTTTGTGAATGAGTTTTACATCGAATTCCATACAGGGAAGAGCAGGATAAGAAATATTCTTAGACGATGGTTTCTTATCTGGGAATTCCGCAAAAGAAAGATTGTCTTGCATCCGTGGCGTTAGAAAGTCAACGGCTACGCGCCGCCTGGCCACGCCCGACCATCGGATCTGGCCCGCCACGCAAGCCCGCTACTTTGTGGCCGGCTGGCTCGCCGGGCAACGACGAAGGCATGATGAATAATCCGCGGGTTCATCCGTCAATCCATGACTGATGGAACACTTGACAAGCGGGCAATGCCTAATTAAAATAAAAAATGTGTTTTTTTCGCCTCAGGAAGACGATAGTTTGGACCAATCCTCCCCAAGGCCGACTTCACGTATCGTCGGCATTGCGCGTTTACTGCCGCGTTGGATCCCAGGTTTGCGGTTCTGGCCGGCCACCAGCGACACCGCGAGTGACGCCCCGGCCCCGTTCGTCGCCATCGTCGGACTCCACTCGTCCGGTTCGTCGGCCATGGCCGGCGTCTGTTGGCACCTGGGCATCCATTTGGGGAAAAAGTTCCTTGGGTATTACGCGGTCGATCAGGTACATCGAGGTTTCGAGGAACGGGGGTTGTTTCGACTGTGTGAGGAGGCGGCCCCATTCCCGCAGACCTCCATCAACAACCCCGACCGCACGCAAGAATGTCTGGTCAAGTGGATCAATGACCGACAGCGGGAAGCATCCAAGAAAAAGGTTTTGGCGGGCGGCAAGTACCCGCACTTGTGCCGGCTCGGCAAACAGCTTCAACGCGCCTGCGGGGAGAACCTGCTGGTCATCCACTGCGACCGGTTTTTGGAAGAGTCGATCCTTAGCCTCCAGCGCCGGGAACAAAAAAAGGCGGATGGTTGTACCCCGGAAGCGGCCGAGGCGGTGCAACGCTGGCTCTGGGCGGGCAAGCAAGAGTTCCTGGCCGAGATCCCGGCCGAGCGGCAGTTGACCGTTTCGTTCGATTACCTGTTGGCCGATGCCGAGCAACAGGCGCGGCGGATCGCTGAGTTTCTTCACATTGACCCAACTGCCAAACAAATTCGCAATGCAGCCTCGTTAGTCAAGCCGAAGTCGCGTCACGTCAAACTCTGAGCTACCGGTCGACGGGCAAATCGCCGGTAAGTGCAGGCGGTTTATCGCGAGCGACGGCGCGTTTGCGCTGCCAGACGGCGTCTGCTCGCGTGCATAGATGGCAGAGGACTGCGTCGTTGGCGTATTGCGCGTTGGGCAACGTGTGGGTGAGCTTCAAGACGGGTGTCGACGGGGTGTCCAGCAGCAGCAGGTCGCTCGATGACAACGGTGCGCTCAGCTTTTCGTAGGGCACGAAATAGTGCGGCTTATCGGCGGAAACCTCCGGCGTCGACTCCCAGAGAACGCGAAAATGCGGATCGCAATGGTACGCGTCCGCAAACAGGTAGTGAAACCAGTAATAGTGGTGCCGTTTGGTGCGCTGCGACCAGTATTCCAGCGCGAGCCTCCGCCATTGCTGCACGAGGTAATTGCCCTTCGCTGCGGCCAGAAACCAACTCGCCAACATTCGATCGGGTCCAGGTTTCGCGAAGGCAAAGAAACCGCTGCCGAACTTCTCGGGAAGCCAGGCATCGAGCGGTTCCAGGCAATAGGTGGTGCTGTCTACCCAAACTCCCCCATACCGCTCGAGCAACGTGATGCGGATCAGGTCGCTGAGCGCTTCAGGGGGCACCGCGGTCCTGATCCGCTTCCACCATCCTTGCAGGGTGGTGCGGATGCGGTCGCTGAGCGATACTGCCGGCGTTATTCTTGCCGATGATCGCTGAGCGGCCAACAACGGGGTTTCTAGGTATTCGTGAAGGTCTGCCGCGTTGAGCGCATGGATCGTCCAATCCGGGTTGTGTGCTTCCCACGTCTTGCGACAGGCCTGCACGATTTCCGGGGCTTTGCCCCAGCCTTGAAGCCAGAGCATCCAGATGATCCTCGGAAGGCTATTGATCATTTTACCGACTTGCTTGTTTCAAGGTATCGCCGCAGCCATCTCCTTCCGTAGAAGTCGGCCAGCCACGATAGTTTGAACAGCCACTCTCTGGCAGTCATTATAATCAGGACAACCGAAAAGTTGTCTCATGCCTGATTGGAGCCGTAGTCGTGCACGTTGCGCTCGATCTCGTCCAACGCCTGATGAGCGGTGGCCACCAGCATCTCCAACCGCCATACTGGCCGCGTGTGCGACAGCCAACAGTCTTCTTGCAACACTCCTCCTGGATAGACCTTCTCGGTCCGCACTCTTTGCTCACCGTAAGAATCAGGTAGTCCCAGGTTGCTGCATTCATGGTGCATTCACCACTTCAGCCATTTTTCTACATATCTCCAGGAAGTCGTAATCTCTGGCATACCACTTCCTTAGGTTCTCTATCGCCTCGCGCTCTAAGCCAACATTCGAACCGAGTGGATTCCTGTGTGCTCGAAGATCGTCGAGAGGGAGAACCACGTTCTGAGGCAGGCCCAGCTTCAGTTTCAGCTTCTCGAAATCAACGGAGAGATTTTCCTGAAACCCAATAAAGAAAACATCAGATAGTCGAGACTGGAAGTATGACTCATTTTCGAACCAATCCCAATAGGACGAGTTTACGTGGCCTATGGTTTTCATTGCCTCCAGTGCGCTTGAACGTGTGCTTGCGCGAAGACGAGATAGCCAGGGCTAGATCGTTTGCAGTGTGGAACTCCCCAAAAGCACGTTCTTCATCTACGCTCCAAGGAAAATCATAGAGAGGTTTCCCTTGTCTGAGCCTGCCGAAAAAGCCGGATATAAAGCGTGTTACTGGATCACGCACGAAAAAGAAAGCCCTCTCACCAACTGCGATGTCCCGCAATCTCATATTATGGCCGTGCAGCTTGATCTTGTATTTGCCTTTCAGTAAATGATCACTCAATGCTCCCCTAATAGCGGAACCGCCGGTCTTCCCTAGGTGAATGAAATGCACACACTGTCTAGTTTGGTGGCGCCACTTAGCGGCGACAAATCGCCATAAAGCGAAAATCAGTCGATCGTCGTGATATTCTGACATAGATCAACTCCTTGGCGGATTTGGCAGGTTTGCGTTCAACACTTTAACCAGAAGCGCCTCGTTGGGTGATCGGACGAGGAAGCTCCTCCGCTATGGGGTAATCGTTCCGGAACACCGGGCGGCCGGTTGTCAAGGCCTCTTCGGCGATGTCCGCGGCGCGATGAAGTCCGCCCGCCGCAACCATCGTTTCCTTGATCGCCATGGCCCGCTGGCGGAAGCTGTCTTCCGCGAGCACGCGCCGGACCATGCCCCGGATTTCCGCCGGAGTCGAGCGCTTGAAGGACCCGCGCAGCCCGGTTCCCGAATGAACGATCCGCGATCCCATGCCCGGCTGATCGTCGGTCCGTGGAAGAGCGACCATCGGCACGCCGCGACTGAGCGCTTCCAGGACCGTGTTGACGCCTGCATGGGTAATCAGCAAAGCGGCCCTGTCCAATAACTTCAACTGTGGTGCGAAGTCGACCACCACGTGATCGCCCGGCAGCGTGCCGAGCTTTGCCCGCCACTTCTCTCCGTGCTCGTTCCATTTTCCCAAGGCAAGCACCAATTGCGCATCGACGCCGATGCAGGCCTCGGCGATCTTGCGGAAGACGGGCACGTTCACCGGATAGGGGACCGTTCCCAGCGAGGCGAAAATCAAAGGCCGCCCGTCGAGCCGATCCCAGGGAAATTGGAAATCCTTGTCCGCCCGTCGATTCGACGCCAGCGAGCCGATGTAATGGAAGTGCGGCGGGATTTCACGGCGGGGAAAATCGAATCCTTCGCACAACTGGGAGATTTGCGCCAGCGGAGAAAAGGTGTCGTCGATCCGCTGAAACGGCGGGAACCCCCACGCGCGGCGGTAACGATTGATCATCCTCAGGGTCGGACCGATGTACCAATGCCAGCAGGCGTAGCCGAAGCGGTTGCGCAAGCGGGACGACCTGGAGTACCAGGTGCCCGCCTCCTCGGCGTAGGGCCAATGCGTGAAGGGCGGCGGCAGATCGAGATCCTCGTGCCAGAGCAGCGCGGAACTGATCGTCACGAAGGGAATGCCGGCGCGTTGGGCCGCGGTCCCGCCGGCGGGGAGGATCTGATCGCAAATCACGCCGTCAATTTCCAGATCCCTGAATAGCTGCGGGAGGAGTTCAAGCATCCCCTTGGCTTTCCAAGTGAAATCGGTCCGCAAGAAAATCATCACGCCCGCTTGGGCCGCCTCGAATGCCAGCCAGGTGACGGTGGGCGGCCAGACCCGAATGCCTTGCATGTCGAGCGGATGGAAGGCAAGTCCCAATTGCTCGGCGAGCGGGCCGGCCTCCTTGAGCGAGATCAACGTGACTTGATGCCCGCGACGTGCGAGTTCGACTCCGACGGGGCCGTTGGAAAGCAAGTGACCGGCATGTTCCGGACAGAGAAGGGCAAAATGGGACATGGGACCGGTTCCTTAGAAGACAAGTCTCGATCTGTCATTCGTAGCGCAGGGCATCGATGGGGTTCAGCCGCGATGCCTTCCAGGCAGGGTAATAACCGAAGGTGATCCCGACCGCCACCGAGACGGCCACCGCGACCACCGCCGCGACCAAAGAGGCCTGGGTCGGCCAGCCTACGATGGCGCTGAAGCAACACGGAACTGGCCCTGCCCACCAAGATGCCGATGAACCCACCCACCAGGCAGAGCACCACTGCCTCGATGAGGAACTGGTTCAAGATATCGGACGTGTCGGCGCCCACGGCCATTCGCAGTCCGATCTCACGGGTCGCGCTCGGTGACGGAGACGAGCATGATGTTCATGATGCCCACCCCGCCCACCACCAGCGAGACGGCCGCCACTACGATGCCCAGCGCGGAGAGCATGCGGACCGTGCGTTTGAAAACATTGGAGACCTCGGCGTTGTCGTAGATGCGGAAATCGGTTTCATCCTCGGTCACGTGGTGCCGGTGCCGCAGCAGCCGTTTGATTTCCTCGCAGGTTTGGGGAATGGCGTCCGGCGATTTCCCCTGGACCATGATTTGCTCGATGCTTTCGGAACGCAGTCCGTGCAGGCTGCCCGGCAGCCGCTCGGCCAGGGAAAGGCCGGGCGGGGCGTGTTCGGAGTCCTTCGCGACCGCGAAGCCAACGGCCCGGGCGATCCCGCTGAGACGATACTTGGTGGTGGTCCACGGCGCAAAGAGGATGTCGTCCTGGTCCGTGCCCAAAAGGTTGGCGCCCTTCTCGCTGAGCACGCCGATGACCTTGAAGGGCACGTTCTTGACGCGGATCTCTTCGCCGATCGGATAGCGGCTGCCGAAGAGTTCGCGGACGAGCGTCTGGCCGATCAAGCAGACCTTTTCACCGCTGAGCACTTCGCGCTCCGTGAAGATCCTTCCCAGTTCCAATTCGGACCAGTTGCGCATCTTGAGGAAATCGGCGGTGCTCCCCGTCATGCCGGTAGTCCAATAGCGGTTGCCGTAGACCACCTGGCCCCAAGCGTTGACGATCGGGGCCGCGGCCACGACCGTGGGACATTCGCGGGTCAGCGCCTGGGCGTCTTCGGGCGTCAAGGTATCGGACCGCGTGTCGTAACGGACCGATCCGCCCTTGGGGGCGCCGGGCGAAACGACCAGGGTGTTGGCGCCCATGTTGCTCACGGTCACCTGGATCGCCACCGACGCCCCGCGGCTGATCTCCATCATGGCGATCACGGCCGCCACGCCGATGATCACGCCCAGCATCGTCAAGACCGTGCGCATGACGTTCCGCCGCAGGGCCTGCAAGGCGATACGCACGGCCCCCGCTGCCACTCGCAACCCATGCCGCGCGCGGCGCAAAGGCAGGGCGGCCCAAGGACCGTCGGCTGTGGCGGCCGCCGCGGGCCGAGACATCGGCGCCACGCTGACATCGTCGACGATCTGGCCGTCGGCGATGCGGATCACCCGATCGGCGTGCCGCGCCACTTCGAGGTCGTGCGTCACCAGCAGGATCGTGATCCCCCGCTCGACGTTGAGCCGGCGGAAGATTTGCAGGATTTCCTTGCCCGTCCGCGAATCCAGGTTCCCCGTCGGCTCGTCGGCCAAGAGCATGATCGGCTGGTTGATCAGCGAACGGGCGATGGCCACGCGCTGCTGCTCGCCGCCGGAGAGTTGCCCCGGCGAATGGTCCTGTCTCGCCTCCAGGCCGACCATCTGCAAAAGATCGCAGCTTTGCCCGCGGACTTGCCGATGCGAACGGCTGTCGGGCGCGTAGGCGCTGGGCATCCGCACGTTGTCCAAGGCCGTGGCACGGGGCATGAGATTGAAGCTCTGGAAGACGAAACCGATGCGGCTGCCGCGAAGCTGCGCCAGTTGATGCCGCGAGAGCCGCGTCACTTCCCGGTTTTCGAAACGGTAGGACCCGGCGGTCGGCTGGTCGAGGCACCCCAGGAGGTTCATCAATGTCGTCTTCCCCGACCCGGACGCGCCCATCAGGGCCACGAACTCCCCCTGCTGGATCTCCAGGGAAACGTCTTTCAAGACAGGCACGTCCACGTCGCCCAGATGGTACGTCTTGTCAACGTGTTGGATTTCGATCAGGGACATGAACTACTTCTTGATGACCTTGTTGACGAAACTGGAGACGAAGTCGGGCCTGGCTGAGCGAATCGTGTTGACCACCACCTCGTCCTTGACCTGCAACTCGCCGCCGGTCAACTCGGTGTTCATGCCGTCGGAGAGGCCCAGCTTGACGGGCATCGGGCGGACCAGGCCGTCGTCCGCGCGGACCCAAACCGTGGGCATTGCGGTATCGACGGTCGACTCGTCCGCTTCGTTTTCCGCCCCCTTCTCCTCCGCCGGCCGCGTCTTGCGCGGGGCGGGAGGGTTCAGGCCGGCGCGGGCCGAAGGCGTAATCTGGTCCCAAGTCGGCCGCCAGCGGAGGGCCTGGTCGGGGACCAACGGCACGTCGGTCCGCCGGGCCACCTCGAACTGCACCTTGGCGGTCGTGTACGGCATCAGCTTGCCGTCGGTATTGTCCACGTCCACGACCACGCCGTACGTCACCACGCTGGAAACCATGCTGGCGTCCAAGCGGATCTGTGACACCTTGCCGGTGAACTTCCGTTCGCGACAGGCGTCGACCGTGAAGGTGACCTTTTGCCCCACGTGGACGTTGCCGATGTCGGCCTCGTTGACCGCCGCCAAGACCAGCATGCGGCTCAAGTCCTTGGCCAGGAGGAAGAGGCTGGGCGCGTTCAGCCCGGCCACCACGGTCTGGCCCACGTTCACGCGGCGAGAGATCACCGTGCCGTTGACGGGCGCGCGGATGGTGGTATAATTGATTTTGATCTCCGCCTCCTTCTTCACGCCCTTGGCCTCTTCGACCTTCGCCTCGCTCATGGCCAACTCCGCCTGGGCGATCTCGAGTTGAGACATGGCGGTCTCATATTCGGCATCCGAGTTAACCTTCCGCAGTTTTACGGCCCGATCGAAGTTGCGTTTCGCCTGATCCCGGTGCACTTGACTTTCCTTGAGCTCGGCCTGGGCCAACCGCAGGCCGGCGACGGCCTTCTCCAATTCGACTTGATGCGGCCCGTCGTCGAGCTGGGCCAAGACGTCACCCTCCTTGACGCGGGAATTGTAGTCGATGGTCTGGCCCGGCCGGTCGCTGTCGGGCCCGAAGTGCTTGACCATTCCTACGATCTGGGCGCCGACATCAATGATCTGGACCGGTTCGACTCTCCCCGTGGCGCTGACGCCGATCATCAGGTCGCCGCGCATCACGGCCAGGGTGCGGAACTGCGGCCGATCGCCGCTCGCACTGTACCACCGGTAGCCGAGCCCGACAGCCAACAGGGCCCCGATTAAGATAATGAGTTTCTTCTTCATGTTCACGCTCAATCACTTGCGATATGGTAGGGTGGGCCGAGTGAAACGAGTCCCACCAAAATGCATTTTGAATCCCGGTTGGTGGGACTCGTTTCACTCGGCCCACCCTACTGGTTAATCAGTTCCCTTTCGTGCCGTAGCGTCTGGACCACTTTTCCTTCTTCCAGTTTAACCACCTGGTCGGCCACGTCAAAATAGCGGTCGTCATGGGTGACGGCTATCACGGTCTTGCCGCGGCCCTTCAACTCCGGCAACAAACGCTGGTAAAAGATCCTGCGGAAGAGGGGATCCTGGTCGGCCGCCCATTCGTCGAAGAGATAAATCGGCCGGTCCTCCAAGTACGCAGTCACCAGCGCCAGGCGTTTGCGCTGCCCGCGCGAGAGTTTCGTTGTCGAGAAAACCCCGTCGGTCACCGTGACTACGTGGTCCAGTTCGAGCTGCCGCAAGTACTCTTGGGCCCGCTGGTCTACGTCGGCCGCCATCAGCCCCCACAGGCTCTCGAAGACCACGGCGTCGTCGAAGACCACGGAGAACAACTGCCGGTAACTCTCGCGACCCACGGGCACCCGGCAACCGGAAGATCCAGTGTTTTCGCCGGGTGCCGGGTCACCGGGTGCCCCGGCAGGCGTGATCGGCCGGCCGTCCAGTCGCATCTCGCCGCTTTCGGGCAGGTACAGCCCGGTAATCAGCTTGGCCAAAGTGGTCTTGCCGCTGCCGTTGCCGCCGATGATGAATACGATCTGGCCGCGGTGAATGGTCACGTCGATGGGACCGAGCACGAAGCCGTCGGGCTGCCCCGGGGCACCCGGTACCCCAGGTCGGTGATACGCATGGGTTGCGCTCACCAACTCGATTTCCTGCCAGTCGGCGACCGGAGTCAAGGCGGCGCCGGTTTCAACCTGCTCGGCCTGCTCGTCCAACGCCAGGCCCAATCGCTCGATCTGCGCCACCGAGTTCATAGCCCATCCCAGAAACGGCAGCCAGGCAATCATCTGCTCCAGCGGCGACATCAGGTACAAGACGATCAAGACATAGCCGGTCAACGTGGCGGAGTCGACAGCACCCGGCGCGACCCTCGGCCAGACGAACAGCAGGAGACCGATGGCGATGAAAAAGGTCAATCGTCCCCAGGCGATCGCCGCATCATGGAAAGTGTCGCTGAGATACTTGCTCTCGCGGACCACGTCTTGGGCTTGAATCACCTGATCGACGTACTCGCAACGCCGATCATGGTGCATTTTCAACTCCTTGACCCCCTCGATCAGCCTACGGACCCGTTTGAGCAGGACGTCCTGGGCCTGCCTCGACCGCTTCACATGCTTGCTGGCCCAGCGGGAGGAATACCAGTAGCTGGCGAACCCGAGGATGGCGAACACCACGCAGCACGCCATCACGGTCAACGAAAGCGACCCCAGGTAGGCTACCCCACAGACGAGTTGTACCAGGTTGACCATCAGCACGGGCACGCCGTTGATCGCCTGGGAGACGAGGTTCACGTCGCCCGTGAGGCAACCGAGCATGCGATCGATGCCGATCTCCTCCAAGTGCTTCAGCGGCGATTCGAGGATCTGCCGGCAGAGCCTGATCCGCAACTCGGCGATGTTCGCCTGCATCATGCGGCAAAGCACCATCTGGGAGCCGACCCTCGTGATTAGGGTGACGACACAGAGGGCCGCGAACAGCCCCATCGTGACCGCCGTCGACCCGTTGGGGGCGCGAAGCGTGTGCATGATCAAGGCCATCAGCCCGACGCTGGCTGCGCCGCTGGCAGCCCCGATCAGGCCGGCCAGGAACACGGTTTTCCAGGATGCCCGCAAGAGGAGCAGGAGCAGTTTCATGGTCTGGTCGTCCTCTCATCGCTACCGTCGGACTCGTGCAGGCTGGCTGAGGAAGGCGGGCTAAAGCCCACCCGACTTGCCATCCCCTTGTCACCGTCGCACTCGTGCAGGAAGCGGCCAAGACGCTCGGCCAACACCTGGACGTGGGGCCCGCGCAAGATGCTGAAGTGATCGCCCGGCGCCGGCTCGATGCACAAGTTTGGACAGAACGCCTTCCAGCGACGATCCCGACCGCTACGGCCGCTCTCGGACGGGAACAGCACACACGGTCCCGCATAGGGTCGGGGTTCATAGCACGACAGGGCACGGAGATGCGCCTTACAAGCCGCCGCCAACCGGCGAGTCTCGTCAATCCCAATCCCGCTGGCATTTTCGGCCAACTCCGCGATCCTCTCCCACTGCCGCTCGAGCGGCAGGTCTTTCAACTCCGCGATGGGGACGTTCAGTTGGGGAGCAATACGGTGCAGCACGGACTGTTCATCCACGTCCTGTTCCTGAAAATCCTTCAGGGAAAGATAAGTATCGAACATCGCCACCAGCGCCACCTCTTGGCCGGCGGCGAGCAACTGCTGGGCTGCCTCCAGGGCGATCAGTCCGCCCATCGACCAGCCGGCAAGCAGGTACGGTCCCTGAGGTTGAACATCGCGGATCTCCTTGACATACGAGGCGGCCATCTCTTCGATCCGATCGTGGGGTACCTGACCGGGATCCAGCCCTTGTGCCTGAAGTCCATACACCGGCCGGTCGTCGGGCACTCCCTGCGCCAGCGGCAGGAAAGCGGCGACGTGCCCGCCCAGCCCGTGGATGCAAAACAGCGGCAGGCCCAGTCCGCCAACCCGCAAGGGCACCAGCGATTGCATTTTGCCGATGGATGGCCTGGACGGAGGCGGCACGAGTTTCTTTCGCATCAGGAACTGTACTTGCTTTTTCAGGCGATCGACGTCGACCACGGGGCAACTCACCCCCAACGGCCGCAAATGGCTCAGCGTTTGTTCGCAGTCAATGGTCGGCGGTTGGGGAGTTGTCGCCGACCCAAGAGTACTTGGGTGCCCCGCGGTTGGCGCGGTCAGCGCGGCAGGAGTCATGAGCATCAACCAGTGCGAGAACGCCGTAAACGACTGGTCCTTTGACTGAGTGCCCCACCGGATCGCGCTCGTCCGCCAGGCGTCGAGCGACACCTCTTGCAGGTCGTAACCGCAGGCCCGGATCGAGCGGTAGACGTCCCGCACGGGCACCGCACGGGGATTGACCAGGTGGAATGTTTTTCCGGTCGATTCTGCGCGTTGCCCCAGGCCCACGATGGCTTGCGCGACGTAGTCGACGGGCGTCATGTCCACCCTGTCGTCGGACGAGGGCCCCATCTTCATTTCGATGCACAAACGGAGCAAGAGCGTGGTGTAGTCGGCCAGGCTTTCCGCGCCCGTCTCCGAGTCTGCGGTAACGCGCCCCGGCCGATAGACGGTGACGGGGAGGCCGCGCTGGCCGGCCGCGCGGACGAGCTTCTCGGCGACGCACTTGCTTTGCGCGTAGCCTCCCTGCAAGCCGCCGACGACCTCCAGCGGCTGATCCTCGCCGATCGTCCCGAGCGCTCCATATTCGGGCGAGTCGAATACCGAGACCGTCGACACGAAGTGAACCGGCTTGATCTTGGTTGTCGTGGCCAATCGCAGGACTTCAACCGTTCCGGCGACATTGGCCGGTTTGAGAACCTGGTAGGGGTAAACGAAGTTTACGTAGGCCCCGTTGTGATAGACTGCATCGATCGTCGCCGCCAAGGAATCGAAGTCCTCCGGCGACAACCCTAGCCGGGGTTCCGCCAGTTCTCCACACACCGGGATTACCCGCCCCGCCGACCCCGACCATGGGTACATGGTGCCCGCCGGGACCTGGAGGTCGTACTGCCGGAGGTTGTCGGCGATCCTTTTCTTCCCGTCTTCCGCGCTTCGCGCGCGGACCAGGCAATACACGTCTGCGCGGGTCTGCTCGAGCAATTCCCGGAGGAGATAGGCGCCGAGGAATCCCGTGGCGCCGGTCAGCAGGATGCGCGACGGCTCGGTTGCCGGTATCTGCAATTCGGAGCTGGGTTCCCCGTCCCGTGAGTACACAGGAACCCCGCTCATGGGAGGGCGAATGGCCGGATCGAGCTCACATTCCGCGTCCCAGTCCACCGGCTCACTGGAAAGATCGGCTTCCGCGTGGGCCCCGCTCCGCATCTTCTCCACCACCGCCGCCAAGCCGGCCACCGTAGGCGCGGTGAACAAGGTGACCAGCGGCAAGTCCAGCGCAAATGCCGCGCGCACACGTGAAACAAGGCGTAGTGCCAACAGCGAATTCCCCCCCAAGTCGAAGAAATTGTCGTGCGCGCCGACCCGCTCGAGTCCGAGCACTTCCGACCAGATCGCCGCAAGCTGCTGCTCGGTTTCGGTGCGCGGCGCGACGAACTCGCTCTGCAACGACGCGCTGCTCCAATCCGGCGCCGGCAATGAATTGCGGTCCACTTTACCGCTGGCCGTCGTGGGCAGGGCGGGAAGGGTGACGAACGCCGAAGGAACCATGTAGTCTGGAACGCGCTGGGCAAGGAACTGCTTCATCTCGGCCACGTCGGGGACCATGCCCGCCTTGCCCACGACGTAGGCCACCAGCCGCAGGTCGCCCGCAGTCCGTTCCCGGGGAGCGACCGCCGCCTGGGCCAACGCGGGATGCTCGCCCAGGACTTCCTCGATCTCGCCCGGCTCGACGCGGAACCCGCGGATCTTGACCTGGTTGTCCGCGCGGCCGAGAAACTCCACCTGTCCGTCGGCCCGCCAACGAGCGCGGTCCCCAGTCCGGCATAAACGCGTCTTGCCTTCCCGTGGGTACACAGGAGCCCAGCCCGGCGACCCGGCACCCGGCATAAACACTGGATCTTCCGGTTGCCGGGTGCCCGCGGGTGGGGGTACGAATGGGTCGTCGAGGAACCGCGCGGCGTTGAGTTCCGCGTTGACGTAGCCGCGCGAGACACCGTCGCCGCCGATGTACAGCTCGCCGGGGACCCCGATCGGCGCCGGCTGCATCCGGTTGTCGAGAACGTACAGCCGCACGTTGGCCAGCGGGCGGCCGATGGGGACGAGGGCCGCGTCGGGCAACATGTTCGTGTCGCCCTCGAAGTAGGAACTGTCGATCGTCGTCTCGGTCAGGCCGTAGGAATTGATCAATCGCGTGTTTGGCCCCAAGCACCGCAGGGTCCGCTTGTGCTCTGCGACGTACCAGGCGTCGGAGCCGACAATCGCCAGCCGCAAGGAGTCGAGTCTCTGATCGGTGTCTTCCAGGTACTGCACCAAATGGCGCATGACGACCGGGACGAACTCGCCGATGTCGACGTCCTCGCGGCGGATCAACCGCAGCAGCCGCTCGGGCTCGAGCAACGTTTCCTTGGGGCAAATCACCAGCTTTCCGCCGGAGCATAGCGCACGGACCATGTCTCCGCCGAACACATCGAAGCCGAAGCTGGCCATCTGCAGGTGCGAGCGGACGTCGGTGTCCAGGCGATAAGCCTGCAGCCAACCGTAGTAGGCGTTGACCAGGTTGCGGTGCGTGACCATTACGCCCTTGGGACGGCCGGTCGAGCCCGACGTATAGAGGATGTAGGCGAGGTTTTCGGCTGTGCGGCTTGCGAGCAGGTCGGGGTACTCGCTCCGCGAGTACCCGCTGCCGATGCTCCCTGGCTCCAAGCCCTCCGTCGTCCAAGACCAGCAGATTCGCACCGGCGGAGCCAATCGTTGCCGCGAGGGCGGAGGAGGTCAGCACGAGCGAAACCTGGGCGTCCTGGAGCACGTATTTCAAGCGTTCTTCGGCGTCGCGGGTGTAGGCGGGATCGAGAGGCACGTAGGCCCCGCCTGCCTTGAGCACTCCCAGCACCGCCATCAGAAGCTGCGGCGATCGCTCCAGGCAGATTCCCACACGGGTTTCGGGACCCACTCCCTGGCCGCTGCAAAAACCGTGCGAGTTGATTGGCCCGTTCGTTCAACTGGCGATAGGTCCAGCGCTGGTCGTCCAGGACGACCGCCGGGGCGTCGGGTTGCCGCTCCGCCTGTGCCTCGAACAGATGATGCACGAGTCGGCTGCGATCGTACGGGCGGGCCGTATCATTCCAGCGGACGACCATCTCGCGGCGTTTATCCTCTTCCAGGAGAGGCAGGGCGGAGACGCTTTGATCCGGCTGGCGGACCGCGGCGGCAACCAGGACCTCGAACTGCTCGGCCATGCGGTCGATCGTGTCCGCATGGAACAGATCGGTGCTGAAGTTCAAACTGCCCCGGAACTCGCTGTCGACATCGAACAACTCCAGCGTCAAATCGAAATTGGCCGAAGGCGGCGGGGGACAGTCGTCCAGCGGTGTGATCTTCAGGCCCAAGTCCGGCGGCGATGGCAGTCGGATGTTTTGCAGTGCGAACATCACCTGGAAGATCGGGTTCCGGCTCGGATCGCGCGGCGGCTTCACGGCATCGACCACTTGATCCAGGGTCATCTCCTGCCGCTCGAAGGCGTCCAAGGCCACCACCCGCAGGCGGGCGACCGCTTCGCGGAAACTCGGATCTCCGCTCAAGTCCGCACGCAACACGACCACGTTGACGAAGTAGCCGATCAGCGTTTCGGTTTCCGGCCGGCTGCGGTTGGCCACCGGCGCGCCAACCGCGAAATCGTCCTGCCCGGCATAGCGTGCCAGCAGCACTTCGAACGCCGTCAGCAGCGTCATGAAGGGCGTCACGCCCTCGCCACGGCAGAATTCCAGCACGGCCGCGCTGGTGGCCGGCGAGAGCCGGCAGGGGCGGCTGGAACCGCGCGTGGTGCGGATCGCAGGCCGCGGCGAGTCCGTCGGAAGCCCGAGAGGCGGCACGTCGGCCAATTGGCCGCGCCAGTAGGCCCGAAGTTTTTCCAGGGTCTCGCCTTGCAGCAAGTTCCGCTGCCAGGCCGCGAAATCGGCGTACTGCACCGGCAGTTCCGGCAGCGGCGAAGGCCGCCCGGCAAGCAGCGCCGGATACAGCGCCGCCAACTCGCGCAGCAGGATGCCCATGGACCATCCGTCGTGGATGATGTGGTGCGTGCTGGCCACGGCGGCATGATCGTTCTCGGCCCGCTTGAAAAGCGTGATGCGGATGAGCGGACCATTCTCGAGGTCGATCGGCCGGCCCATCTCTTGCGAGATCCGTCGCCGAAGTTCGATTTCACGCTCGGACGCCGGAAAATGGCCCAGATCGACGACGGGCAGCGAGCGCAACCCGGGCGGCGCGATCACTTGGGTCGGACTGCCATTGACCTCCGGAAACGTGGTTCGCAAGACCTCGTGCCGCCGGGCGATCTCGTTGAGCGCACGTTCCAGGGCCGGAATGTCCAGCGGCCCCCGGACGTTCAACGCCAGGTGCAGCATGTACGTCGGGCGGTCCGGTTCCAGGCGGTCGAGGAACCAGAGCGCCTCCTGGTTCAGCGACAGGGCCAACTCGCCCGGCGCCGTCGAAGCGGGTCGCGGGACCGGCACGATGGGCCGCCTGCGTGCCGCGACGGCCTCGCTTTGCAGGGCTGCTTCGATACGGCCGGCCAGTTTCGCGATAGTTCGGCCTTCGAACATATCGCGCAGCGGCAGCGAGATCGGCCGCCCCAGGCTGGCCGAGAGTTGGTTGAGCAGGATCGCGGCCTGCAGCGAATCTCCGCCGAGCTCGAAAAAGTTGTCGTGGATGCCGATGCCTTCGATGCCCAGCACGGCCGACCAGGCCTCCGCCAACGACTTCTCCAACTCCGATTGCGGAGCGACGTAGGGAACGATCAGATCGGGGCGCGAGGCGGAAGGATGAAGGCGGAAGGATGAAGGATGAATTAATTCATCCTTCATCCTTCCGCCTTCATCCTTTTCCACGGCAGGAGCGGGCGCGGTCCATGGGTTCTGCGGCGCCCAGAGACGCTGCTTCTGCCAGGGATAGGCCGGCAACCGAACGCAGCGCGCATTGGCCGGAACCAGCGGCCCCCATGTCAAATCAACGCCGGCCGCGTACAGGAGCCCCAGGGTTGCGAGCGAAGGACCCACGGTTTCACCGAGAGGCTCTGCGGCAGGCGCGGCGCGGGCACCCAGCCCCAGACGGAAGTCCACGGTCCGCTGCGAGAGCGCCTTGGCGGCCGAGTCCCGGTTCTGCGGACGGCGGAGACACGATTGCCAGTGGGCCGCGCCAAGATCCAGACCGGAGTGGGCTTGGCCATCGACGCACGAAAGGAACGGCAACAAGGCAGCGCGTGGCTGGGGTCCCGGTAGCGGACCGCCCTCGCCGCGCTCGTCGACCACGACCATGGGTACATGGTGCCCGACATGGTGCCCGGCGACCACCTGCAGCGCCTCTTCGGCGGTGAGAATGCCTGCGGCGCAAGCGGCGGCCAACTCGCCCGTGCCCGGTCCGACAACGACATCCGGCGTCACACCGGCGCTGCGCCACCAGGCGGTCAGCGCCAATTGCAAGGCCAGCAGCGCGGACGGGGCATGATGCCGATCGCTGCCGACGGCATCCTCCTTGAAAACCGCTGACAATCGCCAACCCAAGATCCGCTCCGCGATGTCGTCGATCCTCTCTACGCTCGATGCGAATCCGGGGAGAGTTCGGGCCAGGCCAGCGCCGTACGACTTCCACATTTCCGCCGACCCTGGGTACAGGGCGGGCACCCGACACCCGGAAGATTCAGTGTTTTCGCCGGGTGCCGGGTCGGCGTCGTAAACAAAGGCGATTTTGAGGCCTCGCCCGTAAGGTTTTCTCCCTGAAAACACGCTTGGCTGCCGACCCCGACCCGGAGTACCGGGTGCCCCGCCGTCGAGGTAACTTTCGAGCAGTTCCCTCGCCTCCGCAGGCGTCTGCGCCAGGACTGCCAGGCGGCAATCGTGATGATCCCGGCGGACAGCAGCGGTGTAGCATACGTCGCGCCAAGGCGGCGGATCATCGCCCAGGAAGGCAACGTAGCGCCGGGCCAGATCGCGCAAGGCTTTTTCGCTCCGCGCCGAAAGCGGCAGGAGACACGCTCCGTCGATGTGCGGCAGATTGCCAATCTGCTGGATCTCTGGCAGGTTAGCAATTTGCCCTGCCGCCAGAGAGTCCTCGGCCGGTGCCGGGGCCTCTTCCAGCACGATGTGGGCATTGCTCCCGCCGAAGCCGAAGGCGCTGACCCCGGCCAACCGCGGCTGGCCGCCGTCGGGCCAGGGTTCGAGTTCCTGCACGACGCGAAGCGGCAATTGCTCGAAAGGGATATCCGGGTTGGGCGTATGGAAATGCAGGTTGGGAGGCAGTTGGCGGTACTTCAGCGCCAAGGCGGCTTTCATCAAACTGGCGACCCCCGAGGCGGTCTCCATGTGCCCGATGTTCGTCTTCACCGAGCCGATCGCGCATCGGCTACCTGCCGCTCGTCCCTCACGGAGCACGCTCCCCAGCGCCATGGCCTCGATGGTGTCGCCCAAGCGCGTTCCGGTGCCTTGGGTTTCCACGTACTGGATCTGCCCCGGGGAGACCTTCGCCCGTGCATACGCTTCCCGCAGGACTTGTTCCTGCCCGGCACGGCTGGGGGCCGTCAATCCGTTGCTGGAGCCGTTCTGATTGACGGCGCTGCCGCGGATGACGGCGTAGATCGGGTCGCGGTCTTTCAGGGCGGCCGTCAAGGGCTTGAGCACGACGATGCCCGCGCCTTCGCTGCGCGACATATCCCGACGCGGCCGCATCGAAGGCCCGCACCCGTCCGTCCGCGCGCAGAAGCCGGCTTTGGTCAGGTTGATCGTTCCCAAGGGGGACAGCAGGAGATTCGTGCCGCCGGCCAGGGCCATCTCGCATTCGCCATTGCGTATGTTCTGACAGGCCAAGTGAACGGCGACCAAGGCCGAGGAGCAGGCCGTGTCCAGCGCCAAGCTCGGCCCTTGCAGACCGAGGACGAACGACAAGCGGTTGGCCGCCAGGCAGAGCGACGTGCCCGTCGCGGCGTATGCGTCGGTCTGCGCGACGTCGCTGGCAAGCATGGTCCCGTATTCGCTGTTGGAAATGCCCACGAAGGCGCCGGTCTTCGTCCCGCGCAGCGACGACGGGGGCAGGCCGGCGTCTTCCAGGGCTTCCCAACTCAATTCCAACAAGAGGCGCTGTTGCGGATCGATCCGCAATGCCTCGCGGTCGGAGAGGCCGAAGAAATGGTTGTCGAAGGCGTCGATCTCATCGAGGTATCCGCCACAGCGCGTACACATTTTGCCGGGAACGGCGGGATCCGGGTCGTAGAACCGGTTGACGTCCCAGCGCGGGCACCCTGTACTCAGGGTCGGCGGCGTTTCGCGAATGGCGTCCACGCCGGCACAGAGCAATTGCCAGTAGGATTGCGGATCGACCACCCCTCCGGGAAAACGACAGGCCATGCCCACGACCGCAATCGGCTCGGCTTGTTTACGTTCCAGCGCTTCCAGCCGGGCTTGGGTCTCCTTGAGCGCGACGACGGCGCGCTGCATCGGCGACAGGTTTTTCAGGCGTTCTGCCAGTCGGTCCATCGAGTACGATTCCTGGGATTCTTGGGGCTATCCAGCAAGGCGGCCATTGTCCTCGCAGCCTTCGACCTATCACGATTCCTGGCCAAGCTGCACCCCTGCCCGGCCCCATCACTAATCGAGTTTTCCAAGCTGCGCCGTCACTAGGGCGTCCATTTCCGCGTCCGACATGGTTTCGACGTCGTCGAGCACCTTGGCGGCTTCCTGGACAGCACTTTCCGCCGACCCTGAGTTCAGGGTGCCCGCACCTGCCGGGGATTCCGCTGCCAGTTCCAAACCCAGTAGTTCCCGCAACACGTAGCCGGCAAGGCCTTCGAGCGTGGGATAATCGAACAGCACGGTAGGATTGAGCCGCTGGCCAATCGAGCGGCTCACCCGATTACAGAATTCCACGGCCGTGAGCGAGTCGAATCCCACCTCGTTCAACGTCCGCCGCGGATCGGGCAAATGGGCGTCGTCCATGGCCAAGACCCGCGCGGCCTGCTGCCGCAGGCTGGCCACGGTCAGTTCCAGCGCTCGGCGGGCGTGACGGCCTGCAGTTTCTCCAAGAGCTCCGGCGGACCGCTTTCCTCGGCCGCGGGCACCATGTAACCATGGTCGGCGGAGCGGGCGATGCGAGCCATCTCCGTCAGCCAGGCCGGCTCGCTGTCGGCCGGGAGCCGTTCGAAGAACTTCGGCCAATCGATCGGCAGCACCGCCGCCTGGACGCGGTCTTCAAGGACCAGGCGTTCCAGGGTGGCCAGGCCTTGGTCCACGCCGATCCAGCCGATACCAGCCGCGGACCAGCGTTGGCCTTCGCTCTGCTTCAGCGCGCGCGGCCATGCCCACCTCGTCCCACGAACCCCAATTCACGCTCAATGCCGGCAGCTTGAGCGCGCGGCGGTGATGGGCCAGGGCGTCCAAGAAGGCATTGGCCGAGGCGTAATTGCCTTGGCCCGGCGAGCCCAGGATCGCGGCGGCGGACGAGAAGAGGACGAACAACTCCAATGGCATGTCGTCGGTCAACTCGTGCAGGTTCCAGGCCCCGTGGACCTTGGCCGCCATCACGCGGTCGAACCGTTCCCGGCTCTGTTCGCGGAGGATCCCGTCGTCGAGCATCCCGGCCAGGTGGAAGATCCCGCGTAGCGGCGGCATGTCCTGGCCGATCTTGGCCAACACGGCTGCAATCTCCGCCCGGTTGCCGATGTCGCACTTGCGCACGGCGATCCGCCTTCCCCCGAGTACGCGGGAACCCTGCGGTTCAAGGCGTCGAGTTGCACGCGGGCCTGGTCGGACGCACCGGAGCGGCCCAACAGAACCAGGTGATGCGCCCCCCGATCGACGAGCCACTGGGCCAGCTTCAACCCCAACCCGCCCAGCCCGCCGGTGATCAGATAGGTGGCATCCTCGCGGAGGACCAGTGCCTGCCGACCATCGGTACTGGTGCCCGCGGTTCGCCCGGGTACCCGGTACTCCGGGTGGCGGCGGCCTGGATGACGACCTTGCCGATATGCTCCGCCCGGGCCATGTGCCGCAGGGCATCGACGACCCGCGGCATGGGGAACGTCCGTAGGGGAAGGGGTTGGAGCGTCTTGTCGGCGAACTGCGGGAGCACCTCGCGCAACAGGCCGTCAACCGCCTGGGGCTCTTGGGCCATCATCTGGTCCAAGGCAATCGCGAAGAATTTCACGCCGGGCCGGAAGGCGTCCACGCGCGGCTGGTCCCAGAGGTCGGTCTTGCCCAGTTCCAGGAACCGTCCGCCTTGACGCAGCACGGAGAGGCTGGCCGCGATTGTTTCCCCGGTGAGCGAATTGAGCACCAAGTCGATTCCCTCGCCGCCGGTCGCTTCCCGGATCTGTTCGGCAAAATCAAGCGTGCGGGAATCCATCACGTGTTGGATGCCCAGCGATCGCAGGTACTCGCGTTTGCGCGGGCTGCCGGCGGTGGCGAAGATTTCCGCGCCGACCTGCCGGGCAATCTGAATCGCGGCCAAACCCACGCCGCCGGACGCCGCGTGGATCAGCACCCGCTCGCCCGGCTGCATGCGGCCCAGCCGTCGCAGGGCGTGCTGGACCGTGAGGAAGCAGATCGGGATCGTAGCCGCCTCTTCGAAGCTCAGGTGCTCCGGTTTCGGGGCAACGAATTCGGCGAGCGTAAGTGCATAGCTGGCGAAGCTGGCCGGGGCCAGTCCGACCACCGCATCGCCGGGTCGGAATTTTTCCACTTCCGGCCCGACGGCGACGATCTCACCCGCACATTCGCCGCCCAGCGGTCCCGGATCGCCCGGGTACAGGTTCAAGACATTGAGCACGTCGCGGAAATTCAGGCCGGTGGCACGGACCTTGATCTCGACTTGACCCGGTCCCGGCGGTTGGCGATTGGCCGGCTGCAAGGCCACGTTGTCCAACTGGCCGCGGGAGGTGATCTCCAGCCGGTAGGGACGGGGCACCCGGTACTCCGGGTCGCGCGGCACTTGCAAGGAACCGGCCTCGACGTGGTCCAGTGGCCGCAGTCGCGCCACCCGCCGCTCGCCGCCGCGGTAGGCGACCTGGTCCTCGTTCTGTCCCGACCAGATCTCTTCCGCCAGTTGGTCCGCCTCATCATGGCGGTCGCAAGCGTCCAGGTCGATCCGCGTGCATCCCAACTCGGGATGTTCCGCGGCGACGACCCGCGCCAGTCCCCAGAGCGGCGACTGCGCCAGCGCCAGGGGCGAATCATCGCCCGCCGCGTGGCCGCCGCGGGTGACCAGCCACAAACGCGGCGGCTTGGCCGTGCCCGAAGCGGTCAAGGCATGTACCAGATCCAGTGCCGCGCCCCAGCCGTCGCGGCGCGCGGCAGCGAAGTCGGGCCTTCCCGTGGCGACCCGGCACCCGGCGAAATTACTGCCTGTTCCGGTTGCCGGGTGCCCGCAGGAGCCCTGCCCATCGCTTTCCACGTCCAAGCTCGGCAGGTAAACGACGCCGCGCCGCGCGGGTCCGGGCACCATGTCGGGCACCATGTACCCATGGTCGTGGTCGGCGCCGAGGAACTCCTCAACCGCAGTCCGCCGCGATTCGGGCGAAATTCCGGCGGGCACAAGCGTACACTCGTGAGCCTTCATCCGCAAACGCTCGGCCAACGCCGCCCCAACGCCGTCGCGCGAATCGAAGATCAACCAGCGGCCCGGATCCACGGCCGTCTCGTCGACTGCCGCCGCACTGAGCGGTTGGGGCGTCCAGGCCAGTTCGTAGCACCAATCGGGCAGCGGTCCGGCCGCAAGCCGCGCGATCCAGTCGCGCGACACGCGTCGCAGGGTTGCGCCTTCCATCTTCAGGACGACCTGTCCTTCTTCGTCGATCAGGTCCACGTTGCCCACCGCCAGTTTGCCGTCAAAGGAGGTCAACGTGGCCAGCGCCCAGAGGGTCCCTTGCGCCGTATCCCCCATGGGGTAAAGCGGGGCGAAGCATTGCAATCGCTTGAAGGCCATCGGCACGTAGGCGTCGATACCCGTTCCCGCGCCGGGCAGGATCGACCCCAGCAACTGAAGCACGGTGTCCAGCAAACCAGGATGAACATGGTACTGATCCACTCGGTCGGCCTCGCAGGGGAGCCGCACCTGGCCCAGGCCCTCTTGCGGGTTCGTCCAGTTGAGCACGAACCAGGAGAACGTCGGGCCCGGTTCGAGCCCCGATTTGCGGAGGGCTTCTTTGCGCCACTCGGCGTCGTGGGCTTCTCCGGTAAACCGTCCGCGGATGGATTCCAGGTCGACGACCTCTATCTTCGTATCCGTCGGTGCCTCGATATGGCCGATGGCATGCGTGGCAAATTCCGACTCGCGACCCCCACCCAGAGTACTGGGTACCCGACCGGGTGCCCCGCCGTCGCCAGCCCCCAAATGGACGATGCGGACAGCGGCGGCTTGGGACCCTTCCGGCGTGACGATGGTCTGGACCGTCTTGGGCGTCTTGTCCAGCAACAGGGGTTCCACCAGCGACATATCGCGGACGCACCAAGGTCGGGACACCGGGGCACCCAGTACGCTGGGTCCGCCATGGTCGTGGAGGGCCGCGCCGGCGGCCAGGGCCATTTCCAGGTAGGCGGCGCCGGGCATGATCACCTTGCCCTGGATCTTGTGATCGGCCAATGTCGCCGGCCGATGCGCCGACAACTGCGCCTCGAATACCTGCTCCCGCACGGCGGCGATCAAGCGGCGGCCGAGCAACGGATGTACGTCGTGGCCATTCCGCGCGGCGGGCCCCATGTACCCATGGGAGGCGGCGCCTGCGGACGATGGGTCCGGAAGCAATCCGGCCCAATAGCGAGTGCGTTGGAAGGGATAAGTGGGAAGCGAAACTTTGCGTCGCGGGTAGGGACGGTCAAAGGCGGCCCAGTCGATTTTCGCCCCGCGCACGTACAACTGGCCCAGGCTATCCAGCAGCGACTGCCAGTCGTCGCGTCCGAGCCGTAGCGAAGGCAGCCAACCGTAGTCCGGGCACCGTGTACTCATGGTCGGCGACAGGCAGCGCTGGCCCATGCCGATGAGCGTCGGGCTGGGACCGATCTCCAGAAAGATCTCGCAGCCCCGCTCGGCCAGCACCTGCATACTTTGGGCAAACCGCACCGGCGAACGGGCGTGGCGACTCCAGTAGCACGGGTCGGCAAAGGTATGCTCGTCGGCTACCTGGCCCGTCAGGTTGGACACGATGTCGATCGCCGGCTTCGAGCAGGCCACCTTCGCAGCGGCTTGCCGCAGGGCGTCGAGAATCGGATCCATCCGCTGTGAATGGAAAGCGTGCGAGGTGGCCAGCGGCTTCGACTTGATTCCTTGGGTTTCCAGACGAGCCAGGACTTCATCGACGGCCTCGGCATCCCCGGAAATGACAATACTTTCCGGCCCGTTAAGCGCGGCGATCGTTATTCGATCGCGATAGGGCTCGATTGCCGAGGTTACCCGTGGCTCCGTGGCGAAGACCGCAGCCATCCGCCCGCCAACCGGCAGCGACTGCATGAGCCGGGCCCGCTGGGCGATCAAGTGGATGCCGTCCTCCAACGAGAACACGCCGGCCACACAGGCCGCCGCGAACTCGCCCACGCTGTGACCGAGTACGGCCGCCGGCTCGATTCCCCAACTCCGCCAGAGCACGGCCAGGGCGTATTCCACGGCGAACATGACCGGCTGCGTGTAGCCCGTCTGGTCCAGAATCGGCCCATGACCGGCAAGCGGGTGCCCCGGATCCAACAACGAGAGCAGAGGGCGATCGAGCTGCGAGTCCAGAAGTTTCGCGCAGCGGTCGAGCGCCTCGCGGAAGATCGGTTGGGTTTCATAAAGTCTGAGTCCCATTCCGCCGTACTGTGCGCCTTGTCCTGTGAAGAGAAAGGCGATGCGGGGGGCCTGGTCGCCAACCACCTGGCCGTGACAAGCGTCGGAGCCCGCTGGATCGGCGAGAAACTGTCGCAGCGCGACGGCGGCTTCCGGGGCCGACGCCGCCGGAATTGCCAGGCGATGGGCAAAATGCGTGCGGCCCACGGCGGCGGTGTAGCCGATATCGGCCAGGGCGGTCACCCTGTCGGGCACCATGTCGGGCACAATGCACCCATGGGCGTGGTCGGGGTCGGTGGGCGACTCCTCCAGAAAGGCTGCATAACGGCCGGCCAACTCGGAGAGGGCTTGCGGCGACCTGGCCGACAGGGTCAGAAGGTGGCGCGGGCGATCGACCTTGCTTTCGCCCGGTGCCGACGGAGGCGCCTCCTCCAAGATGACGTGGCCGTTGGTTCCCCCAAAGCCGAACGAACTGACTCCCGCGCGGCGCGGCTCCGTCCCTTGCGGCCAGGGGCGTAGAGCCGTGGGAATCTCGATCGGCACAGAATTGCCTCCGGCAGGATCTGGCTCGAGTTTCAAGAGCGGGTTGACGGTCCGCAGGTGCAGATGCGGTGGGATCTGACCATGTCGCAGCGCGAGAACGATCTTGGCAAGCCCAGCGATTCCCGCCGCGCTTTCCAGGTGTCCGATATTGGTCTTCACCGAACCGACCACCAGTGGCTGGCCGGCTGGGCGGCCGGGGGCAAAGACCGCACGCAGGGCCTCGATCTCGATCGGGTCGCCCAGGCGGGTGCCGGTGCCGTGGGCCTCGATGTAATTGATTTGATGCGGTTCTAAGCCGGCATCGCGCAGGCGCCGCCCGGATCACGTCCTCCTGCGCCGGGCCGTTGGGCGCCGACAACCCGTTGCTCCGCCCGTCGTGGTTGACCCCACTCCCGCGGATCAGCGCCAGGATGCGATCGTGGGCGGCCACAGCGTCGCTGAGCCGCTTGAGAACGACCATGCCGCAGCCCTCGCCGCGGACGTAGCCGCCGGCCGAGGCATCGAACGTGTTGCAACGCCCGTCCGGGGCCATCATGTAGGCCTTGGTCAGCGCGAGGGTGTTCTCCGGACTAAGGATCAAGTTCACGCCGCCGGCCAGGGCCAGATCGATCTCCCGCCGCCGCAAACTCTGGCAAGCCAGATGTACGGTCACCAGCGACGACGAACAGGCCGTGTCGAGGGCGACGCTGGGGCCGTTGAGGTTCAAGACGTAGGAGAGCCGGTTGGCCAGGATGGAATGACTGACGCCGGTGCCGGAAAACACATCGAAATCGGTGACGTCGTGGGATTGCAAGAGGGCATAATCGCTGCCGATCGCGCCGACATACACGCCCGCCTTGGTCCGGGCGACGTCGCCGGCCACGATGCCTGCGTCCTCGAGGGCCTCCCAACTTACCTCCAGCAACAGCCGCTGCTGAGGGTCGACGCGAATGGCCTCGCGGGGCGAAATGCCGAAGAACTCGGCGTCGAACTCGTCCACGCCTTTGAGAAACGCCGCCCCAACGCGTATTCATCTTGCCGGGCGCGGCGGGATCGGCGATCGTAGTAGTCGTCGATGTTCCAGCGTTCCGGCGGGACTTCCCGCACGGCATCCGTACCTTGGCTCAGGAGCCGCCAAAATGCCTCTGGTCCATCGGCTCCGCCCGGAAAGCGGCAGCCCATCCCCACCACGGCGATCGGCTCGGCCTGTGCGTATTCGTAGGCGGCCAACTTGGCCTGGGCCTGTTTGAGGAGGTAGAACGCATTCTGCAACGGTGTCAGTCCGGAAATCTCCGAAGCTGCCATATCGATCCTTTCTCTTACTTTCCTTGCTGCTTCGCCAGTTCCTGGGCGAGGAATCCTTCGATGTCTTGGTCGGTCATGCCGCGGACCTCCGCCAGCAATTGCTCCGAATTCAAGTTGGTGGGCGGATGGGCAAAGGAGCCCGCCGGTGCAGTCCCCGCTGCCCCATTGGACGAAACGGGGGTGGCCAGCCACCGTGCCAGGGCCGCGATCGTGGGATAGTTGTAAATCGCGGTGGGAGACAACTGCCGTCCCAACCAACGCTCCAGGGCGGCGGCAATCTCCACCGCGTCCAGGGAGCCCATGCCAAGTTCGAGAAAGGGTGTCGTGACCTTCATGTCGCCCGCCGCAAGCCGCAGCCGGGCCGTGATCCGCTCGAATCAACCAGGATTCGATCTCCTCGGCGGGCACCTGCCGCGCGACAAGACCGCCGCGGGCACCATGTCGGACACGATGTACCCATGGTCGTGGTCGTGGTCGGCGGCAAGCGCGTCTCTGCTTCGTCCGTCGGCGCCTTCCAGGCCGCGACGATTTCCAACTCGCCGTTCAGATATCGTTCGCGGCACGCAGCCCGGCGCGTCTTGCCGCTGGAGGTCTTCGGGACCGTACCCGCCTTGACGAGGACGACCGCATGGACTTCCAGTTCGTGCCGGATGGCAATCGCCGTGCGAATCGCCAGCATCGCCGCGTCGGCATCCAGATCGCGATGCCTCGGTTCGACTTCCTGGACGACCACCAACTGGTCGTGGTCCGCGACCTCGATCGAGAACGCGGCACAGTAGCCCATGCGCAGTCCCTCGCAGGCGGAATTGATCGTTTGCTCGATGTCTTCCGGATAGTGGTTCCGCCCGCGAATGATGATCAGATTCTTCAGCCGGCCGGTCACGAAAACCTGCTTTTGGAAGATGAACCCGAGATCGCCGGTTCGCAGGAACGGACCTTCACCCGCGGGCACCCGGCAACCGGAAGATGCGGGGTTTACGCCGGGTGCCGGGTCGGCGGGCACCCGGCAACCGGAAGATGCAGTGTTTACGCCGGGTGCCGGGTCGCCGGGTGCCCCGGCCAGGCGGGCCTGGAAAGTCGCCGCGGTCGCTTCCGGGTTCTCGTAGTAGCCGTCGGCCACGCTCGGTCCCTGGACCCAGATTTCTCCGACGTGCCCATCCGCAACGGAGAGGTGCGTCCGCAGGATCGACGATCAGTATTCGCTGGCCGCTAAGGTTCTCGCCGCATCCGACCAGGATACGACAGGTGGCGTCCTGGGCGGACCCGATCTCAACCAGATTGCGGGCGAGCGACTCGGCATTGACGTGCAGAACGACGGGCGGTTCTTGCCGCGGGCCGCCCGAAACCATGAGCGTCGCCTCGGCCAGTCCATAGCAGGGAAACAACGCTTCCCGGCGGAACCCGCAGGAGGCAAAGGCGTTAACGAATTGATCGACCGTTTGTGGGCGGATCCGCTCCGCCCCCAGGAAGGCAAGTTCCCAGCAACTCAGATCGAGTTGGGCCCGTTCCTCGGCGGAGATTTTCCGCGCACAGAGATCATAGGCGAAGTCGGGCCCCCCGCTGACCGTGGACCGGGTGCGAGAAATCGTCTCCAGCCACAACGCCGGCCTTTGCAAAAACGCCGCCGGCGCCATCAATGTCGACGACCCGCCACAATAGACCGGCTGAATCACGCCGCCGATGAGTCCCATGTCATGGTACAAGGGCAGCCAAAAGACGGCGTGGCTCTCCGCCGTCGTGTGAAAGGCCTCTTGGATCAACGAAGCGTTGTATAGGAGGTGGTCATGGCTGAGCATCACTCCTTTAGGCACGGATGTCGATCCGGAAGTGTATTGCAGGAAGGCGATCTGCCGGCCCTCGAAATGCAGGTCGTGCCAGGCACGTTGACGCTCCGGCGCGATTCGGTCGACCGCGATCCAAGGACGCTCCGAGAGCCCCAACTGGTTGGCGTACGTTCGCTTGGCCTGTTCGCGGTGGTCGGCGGTGCTCAGGACGAGCGATGGCTTTGACGCTTCAAAAATCGCCTCGACCGACGAGGTCATGCGATTTCGGTTGGGAATCGCCGCCGGGACAGCAATGATTCCCGCATACAGGCATCCGAAGAACGCAGCGATGAAATCCAATCCCGGCGGAAACATCAAGAGCGCCACGCTCTTGCGGTGGGGCCAATGTCTGCAACTCGGCCGCGATGGCCATTGCCCGTTCGTGCAGCGCTTGGTAGGTCAGACTTGCTTCCTGCTCGCCGTTTCCGCGCAAGAAACTGAAGACCTGCTTATCGCCCATCGCGGAGGCGCGTTGACGCAGCAAATCAACCAAACTTTGGCCTCTGGGGAGGTTCAGCGAGGGAATGTTTACTTGTCGCTGCATTATCGGAGTCTCGTCGTAGCGGAGATCAAGCGGCGGGGTAAAATTGCGGTGAGCACATCCTTGTCGCAGGTTGTCCATAATCACTACGTATCCTAGTATACCACACCGTTAAGTTCAAGATATGCGGTGCTGTTTGGCCGATCGTAAAAAATTCAATTTCCGGAAGAAAAAAAGTGAAATCGGACGTTTGCCGATTTTTTCGACATCACCGATTACGGAGAATGGGGAAACTTTAACGGTATGTGTAAACGGACAACAAACTTTCGCTAGAGGAATCTACCGATCATGACGAATGAGACGCCTGCACGAGTTCCGTGAACTTAGTCGCGACGCTGGACTTAGGAAGGAAAGCAGCGTTTGACGCCAACGGTTTGGCTCGCACTTCCTCTCTTGCCGCTCGCTTTGCCGGGAACGGACGGACTTTTCGGATAGGCGCGAACCTCACGTTTTGGACCATGTTACTTTCCCTTGCCCGCATCCGGCTTTTCAGGCCGCTTGGCGGGCGGCTCGGCAATCTTGAACGACTTTACCATCGATTCCACGTCCGGCAGGATGTCTTTCTCCTGTTCCAGTTCGCTTGCCGAGTCATTGTTGTCTCCTTGCGCACAGGCCACGGCAACTCGCTTGTCACTCTGCCGGCGCGCCATTATATACTGTCTGCCAATCGCTTTGTCGAGCCGTCTGACCCCCGCCAAGAAGGGTCATGGGGCCAGGGATGGGCTAGTAGCAGCCGCGCCCCTTAAGGGCAGAACGACCAACCGAACGGCCGCACGGGCATCTTGACCTGAGACCGCATTCGGTCCACAATGATAGCCGGAAACTACCGACCAAACCATTCCCACCCCCATTCAAGACTATGAGCGATCCGAATCACCAGCCCGCACCAGCCAATCACTATCCCGTTGCCACCGAGGCCACACCCGTTTCCACCGAGGACAAATCAGGGGGCAAGAGGCGTGCTGCCGACCGTCTGAACATTCCCTCTTCTGTCGTCCGGGCTTCCGGCTTTGTGCCGGGCAGCAAGGCATTCGTGGTGGACGAAGACCCCGTCGGCGCCGCGGCCAAGCCCTGTCTAGTCCTGCTCAAGGAACAGCCGCCCAAGAGTTTGGCCGACTATGTCGTGGCCAAGGATTGTCGCATTCGCGTCACCCCCGCCATGCTGAAGAAATGCGGGCTGGAAGGCCAGAATTTCGAGATCGACGGCGGCAACGGGAAGATCATTGTCAAGCTGCGGCAAGAAACGGCAGCACCTTGAGTGCCGATTTGCAATCGACCGCCGTTGGATCATAATAAAGAAGCTCCGAGTCTCGGAAAACTGGCTGGTCTTTCGGCCGCCGTCCAATATCTCCCCTCGGCGGGCGAAATACCTGCGACGTTCGGACGGTTTTCAAGCTGCCCGAGGCGTTTGCTCAGCAAGGAGATAGCCATGGCCGTCGTCTTTGTCGTCTGTGCCGCAGTGGGGACAACTGTCCTGGTCCTCCAGTTCCTCTTGGCCCTGATCGGCCTGGGCGGCGATGCCCTGGGTGTTGACGTGCCCCACGACCTTGGGCATGACCTAGGGGGGGTGGACCACGATTTTGGGGGAGCGGACCACGATTTAGCTCCCGGCGAGGTGCATGGCGACGTGGACCACGATGGCCCTGCCGCCGGGCACACTGCCGCCGGCCACGTGGCACACGGCTCGACATGGTTGTTCCAAGTGCTCTCGCTGCGAACGGTCGTCGCCGCGCTGGCGTTCTTCGGCCTATCGGGCCTGGCCGCGCGAGAGGCCGGTTGCAGTGACTTCACCACGCTGCTGATCGCGGCTGCTGCCGGCATGGGCGCCATGTACGCCGTCTACGCCATGCTTTGTAGTATGCGCTCGCTCCAGGCGGAAGGCACCGTACGGATCCACCGCGCGGTAGGCCGGCAGGCCACCGTCTACCTCCACATCCCCGCCCAGCAAAAGGGTCCCGGAAAAATCCAGATCAACCTCCAAAATCGCACCATGGAATACCAGGCAACGACCCCCGGCGATGCTATTCCGAGCGGGGCCACGGTCGTGGTCACCAAGGTCGTCAGTCCCGATACCGTAGAAGTCCAAGCCGTTGCAAACCAAAAGGAGCAACCATGTTCAACTCGCCTCTGATCTCGTTTCTCGTCGCGCCTTGCTTCGCTGCCGGCGAGCTGCCGCCCGCGTTGCTGTTCCTGGGGGCGATCGTCGTGCTGGCGGTCATCGTCGCCTTCTCGTTCTTTATGCTGATGGCCAAACACTACAAGCGCTGCCCCAGCAACCACGTGCTGGTGATTTACGGAAAGTCGGGACACGGGCACGAGGCGGCCACCTGCATCCACGGCGGGGCGAAGTTTGTTTGGCCGCTGATCCAGGACTTCGCCTGCTGAGCCTCGAGCCGATGCAGATCGAGATCCCCCTCCGCGGCGCGCTCTCCATGGAGAACATCCGCGTCAACGTCCCCAGCGTCTTCACGGTGGCCATCGGCACCGCGCCGGAACTGATGCAGAACGCCGCCATCCGCCTGCTGGGCATGCCCCGTCGGCGATCGCCAAACGCTCGGAAGACATCATCTTCGGCCAGTTGCGGCAGGTCATCGCCTCGATGCAGATCGAGGACATCAACCGCGACCGCGAGAAGTTTCTCGAGGCCATCATGAACTCGCTGGAGCCCGAACTCCGCAAGATCGGCCTGGTGCTGATCAACGTGAACATCACCGACATCACCGACGAATCGGGCTATATCGAGGCGATCGGCCAGAAGGCGGCCTCGCTGGCCATCCAGAAGGCCCGCGGCGACGTGGCCGACAACGAGAAGATGGGCGAGATCCGCGTGGCCGACGCCGAGCGCGAGAGGGCGGTGCAGGTGGCCAACGCCCACAAGATCCGCGAGATCGGCACCCGCGAGGCCACCCGCGAGCAGGCCGTCCGCGTCGCCGAGCTCGACAAGGAGCAGCAGGTGGGCGAGCAGTCGGCCGCATTCCAGAAGCAGAGCCAGGTCAAGGACGCCGAGCGCGAGATGCGGATCAAGCTGGCCGACGCCGATGCCCGGGCGGTCGAGGGAGAGAACCTGGCCAGGGCCGACGTGGCCGCTTCGCAGGCCGCCTTGCAGGTCAAGAAGGCCGAGGCCTACCAGGTGGGCGAGACCCGCAAGGTGCAGGCCGAGGCCGCCGTGTTGGAGGCCGAGCACATCGCCCGCGCCAAGGCCGCCCTGGCCGAGGCCCAGCGGATCGAGGCCGAACGGCGCGCCGCCTTGGAGGCCCCCGCCAAGGCCGACAAGGCCAAGATCGAGGTCGAGGCCGCCGCCGAGGCCGCCAAGCGGCGGATCGAGGCCGAAGGCGAGGCCGCCGCCATCTTCGCCAGGCTCGACGCCGAAGCCCGCGGCAAGTTCGAAATCCTTTCCAAGAAAGGCCAAGGACTCCGCCAGATCATCGAGGCCTGCGGCGGCGCCCAGCAGGCATTCCAACTGCTCATGCTCGAACACTTCGACCATCTCGTGGAGGCCTCGGCCAAGGCCATCTCGAACATCAAGTTCGACAAGGTCGTGGTCTGGGAGGGCAACCCGGCCGCCGGGCAAAGCGCCACGGCCAATTGGCTGCACAACATGGCCCGCACGCTGCCGCCGATGATGCAGGTCATGCGCGACATCGGCGGCGTGGAAATCCCCGAAACGCTCGCCACCTTCGCCGGGCTCCGGGAACATCCGCTGACCGACGGCCATCCCTCAGCCGGTGCGACGCTGAAACCGGCGGCCAGGGACCGCGCAGAAGTAAACAGTGAGGGGCAACCACGAAATACACGAAACATACGAAAAGGGGAAAGACAGGAAGATCGGGCACCCGGTACTCGGGTCGGCAGGAAAATGGGACACAGTGTTTTGAATTCAATTTTCCTGTCTGCAGGAAATACCGTATGATCGGCAAAGAGCGTTCTCTTTCCCTTTTCGTGTGTTTCGTGTGTTTCGTGGTTTCCTCTCTAGCTTAGGCTCGATCGTAACGTGAATACCCGAGATGTCGCACGGTGTATCAGAGTTCGGTGCGTTTCGACGAGAACCGCATTCGCGCCGCCGCGATCTATTGCAGCGACGGGCGCTTCGGGGAACAAATCGACGATTTCCTCCACAACGGCCTGAAGCTTCCGCGCTGCGACCGTCTTGTGGTGCCGGGCGGGGCGGCATGCCTCGCCGGTCACTTCCTTGCCTTCCGCGAGGAAGACGGCCTGGTCGAGCAATTGCGTTTCTTGATTCAGGTCCATGACCTGCAGCGCGTCGTGTTGGTCGCCCATCAAGACTGCGCGTTCTACAGCGAGCGGCTGCACGTGCCGTCAACGGGACTGGAAAGCCGGCAGCGGGAAGACTGCAGGCCGCCGCCGAGCGACTCCGCTCGTTCAGCCGCAGCCTGGCGGTGGACGAGTTCTTCGCCAGGAAACACGCGGATGGCACAGTCCGATTCGAGTCGCTCAAGTAGTGGGCAAGGCCACGGGCGTGTACGGCTGGACCGTGCCGTTGATCGTCGTAATCAAGACCAATTCCGTGGCGCCGGTGGGCAACGTGGTCGGCACGCCCGTGAATTGATAGGTGCCCTCGGCTTGGTTCCAGGCGATATCGATCGTGCCGAGCGACGTGCCGACGAACGAGGCGGGGTTCGTGCCCTGCACGCTGGCAAACTGCAACTTGACCGTTGCCGCCATGGCCGTTTCCTTCGACAAGTCTAGCCCGCCGGTCACGGTCACGGGAACGGTCAGTGTCGAAGTGCCTGTGCTGCTTCCCCAGGCGGGCGTACCGAGGGTAACGCCAAAAGTACCATTCGTCGGGCTGGTCTCCTGGAAATTGGAGACAACGATCTTCCCGTTGGACCCTTTCTCCGTAATCCCGTTCAACGGCAATGTGAACCTCGGCACGGAAATGGTCGACAGTTTGCCCTGTGCGACGCTGAGCGTGGCCGCACAGGCCCCCCCGAAGTCGTCGCCGCTGGAGGTCGAGACCTTGAATGTTCCCTTCAATTTGCCATTGCTGTCGGTGAGGGGGGCGGATCCGTCGACCGCCGTACCGCTGGCGCCTGCCGGTGAAGTCAGCGATCCGCTCACACCCAGGCTTCCCGATCCTGCGGTTGCGCTTGTGTACTGGATATTGCCAGTGATCGTAGCGGTCCCGGCCCCAGCCACAGACAGGGGGCCGATCTTGACATTCCCAGTGAAGGCCCCAGTGGCGGTGAATTGAAAGTCCTGGAACGACACCGAGCCGGCAATGGCTGAAACGGACAGCAGCGCGCGGTTCTCAAGAGTCTCGACTCGCAGGGTGCGACCATGGGGCCGACGGTGTTGACGCATAGAAGTATCTCCTCAGCGGATGGTAATTTGGCAGGCCGTTCAAGGTCCAGTCCACGCACGACTCAGCCCAACGACATAGGATCAAGTATATTTGGCGTCCCCGGAATGTCAAACTGGGACGTTCAGGAAACCAATAGCGAGGGGAAACGTGTAGGAACAAGCGAACCGGTGTGTTGGTGGGACTTCGGTTGACGGTCTCGCCGGTTTGCGCAGCGTCCCACAAACCCTCCGCAACCTTGTCCCACCCTACAACTTGCGCAGGCGCACACAACTCACAACTTGCACAGAGCGCAAACGGCCGTGAGGGTCCATCGTTAAGGCGAAAAAACGTCGATTTATGTTCTGTTTATAATGGTCTTGAAGGCCGTGTTCGGCGCAACCGACGTTGTGTGGCCGTCACCGGGCAGGGGGCCAGCCAACTACGTCAGATCTGGGAGTCCTCCTCATGATTGCTCGACGACGAATATTGCACTACGAGGCCCTGGAACCGCAATGCCTTCTCTCCAGCATCTCTCCCGCGATCCGCGCGACAGACCATGCTTCCCTGGTCAGCCCGACCGTTGTGAGCGCATCCGCGATTGTCGCCACGACCGCCCCGGCCCATCCCGCCGCGGTCCAGACTGTCGATCCGGCGGACAACAACTCCGGCTCGCCCGCTTACGTCGAGCACGGCTCGGGCTGGACGACCAGCAGCCTGCCCGGATATCTGGGCAATTCCCGCTATCACGTAGGCGGCGGAAGCGGCGCAAACACGGCAAACTGGACCGTCTCCGGCCTCGCCCCCGGCAGATATGAAGTTCTGGCAACGTGGTCGGCCTACAACAATCGCGCCACGAACGCCCCGTACACGATTTTCGACGGGACAGTCGCGCAAGGCACCGTCCGCGTGAACCAGCAAGCGAATCCCAGCGGTACTCAGGCCTTCGGAGTTTCCTGGCAGGTTCTGGGGATCTTCTCGATAGCTAGCGGTACCGCTACCGTAACGCTCAGCGACAACGCCAACGCCACCGTCAGCGCGGACGCCGTCTGGATCGTTCCGGCGCCGCCCGTGCCAACGGTGACGGGCATCAGCCCTACGACCGGGCCTACGACCGGCGGCACGACGGTGACGATCGCGGGCACGAATCTGGCGGGGGCAACCATGGTGAAGTTTGGCGCGGTGTCGGCCACCATCGTGAGCGACACGGCCAATCAGATCGTGGCCAGGTGCCCGGTGGAATCGGCCGCTACGGTCGACGTTACGGTGAGTAACCTTGGCGGCGCCTCGGCTACCTCCTCGGCCGACAAGTTCACCTATGTTGCGCCGCCGCAGTCAATCCTCACAGTCACCGGCGTCGCCCAAAACGAGACAACGCCAACGGCTGCCAATGGGACGGAGTTCGCCTCGGTCGCCGTGTTTCAGCAAGCGACCGACACCTTTACCATCGTCAACCAGGGGAATGCTCCGCTGCAATTGACCAGTGCCCGGCTGGTCGCGGTCAGTGGACCCCAGGCCGGCGACTTCCAGGTGACGCAACAACCGGCGGCAACGATTGCGGCGGGCGGCAGTACGACTTTCGCCGTAACCTTTTCTCCACAGGCGGCGGGCCTCCGGGCGGCCACGCTCACCATCGGCAGCAACGCCCCCAATGCGCCGTCGTTTGCCTTCGCCATCAATGGAACCGCCCTGGCCGTCCCCCCCGTGCTCAACGCCGCCCCGGCCCCGGGCACCCGCGTAAAAATGGTGATCCCGCAATATGCGGGCACCAACGTTTATAACACGCTGTACCTGCCCACCGACTGGAAGCCGGGTGGATCGTATCCGGTGATTGTCGAGTTCGCCCCGAATGACTATCCAGCGGTCGGCGTCAACGGCACTGTGGATGACACGGAGTTGGGCTACTACGAGTCGGGCGGCAAGGGGTTCATCTGGGTCACGATGCCCTGCATCAACTACACGACCAATCCAGCCAGCAACGCGGCAATGTGGTGGGGCAATGGCAACGAGGTCGATCCGAAAGGGGTCCAATTGACGGCCCAATACTGCGAGACAGCCCTGATCCAGGTCCTGAAAAACTACGGCGGCAATCCGGCGGAAGTCTTCGTCACCGGGTTCTCGCGGGGGGCGATTGCCACCAGCGAAATCGGCTTGGCTACGCAACAAATGGCCGATATCTGGGCCGGCTTCATCCCCGATAGTTGGGAAGACAGCAGTACGGCCGACCTCGCTCGCACTGCTGGCCGGCCCACTTTCCTCGTGGCCGGCGGCAACGGCGACAGCGGTTATCCCACGAGTGCCGCAGCCGATCAATACCTCCTCAGTCAAGGTTTTCCTACTCAGTTCAACGTCATCCCGAACATCGGGCACACCGACACCTGGATCCAGAACGGCTCGTCGAACGCCGACCTGCCCGTTCAAACGCAACTCCGGCAGTGGATGGCCCAGGTCATCGAGACCCATCCCGGCACGTATAGCATTTCCGGCACCGTCACCGACGCGCAAGGCAACCCCGTCGCGGGCGTTCTGATCCAAAGCGGCGCTACGCATTGGATCACGACGGATGCCAACGGCAACTTCACCTTGCCGGGCCTCATCAACGGCGCACGAGTGCTCACGGCCACCTACGGGACCGCTACCGTTTCCATAAATCTGACCATGTCCGGCAGCAATATCCAGGGGCAGAACTTCCTGTACACCGGCGGGGCCGATCCTAGCCTGGTGCTTCGGACGACTTAGCCCTGACCAACCATTGCGTCACAAGGTTGTGCGGCAGGTTCCACCAACGGGCGACCGCCAGCAAGAGCCCCGCCACTCGCAAGAGCGCGAGCTTGGATTTCGACGCATACCGGACCGCGAGACCGGGAGCGGGCTTCGCCAGGACAATTGGGTCCCACGTGAAACGTCCGTCCGCCAGGACAAGGCCCAGCGCTCCAAAAAGCCGCTTCAGGTCGCCGCAATACTTGCGGTTGGACTTGAGGTGCGTGCGCCACGGCCGCGGTCGTGTAATGGAACGGCGCGCTGACGATCAACCAGCCTCCCGGCCGCATGTATCCCGCAAGCTCGCCGACAAGTTCTTCCGGTTGCGGCACGTGCTCCAAGACATCCAGGCACAGCACCGCATCAAAGGCGCCTTGCTCGGGCGGATGGGAAGCCGTCAGGATCCGGACCGATGCGCCGGCCCGCTCGAAGATACTCCCGGCAAAAGCCTGGCATTTCTGTGATACCTCGAAATAGCTGACATCGTGTTCGCGCTGGGCCAGGTACAGGCTGTCGAACCCCAAGCCGTCGCCATAGGCCAGGATTTTCAGCGGCCGCCGGTCCCGCTCCAGGAAGTCGCCGATCCAGCGGCGGGTGCGGGTCTTCAGCAAGCGGCCGTTCCAAACGCTCGTCTCGTACAGAAAGGCGTCCGTTTCGCTGTAGAACTCCGCCAACGCATCGTTCCAGGTATGCGACGCCAGGTGGCGTTCTTGCAACGCCGCGCCGCACGTTGACGCCCAAGCTGCGATCCTCATCGTCGAACCGTTCTCGGACTTCCGCACGATTCGAACCGGTGATCTCGGCAATCAAACCGATCAGGTAAGGCGGATCATTCCACGGGGAAAAAAATTCGTTCACCATAAGCTCAGATGGACATGCGGGCTTTTATCCTGGAGCCGGCTTGCTGGAACTTGCGATACTCGATGAGCCGCACGCCGGTGGGCGGAATCACCTGATACAAGACGCCGCGCCAGTCAATGCGACGAACGACGGACGCAGAGAGAATCGCCCCCAGGTAGACGAAGAACGATAGCGGCAGGGCGAGCAGGAGTTTAGGGAAGGCAGACACGGGAATCCGGCCCAGCGCCTCGCCCTGCTCTTGGGCCACGCGCCGCCCGACGACACGGTGCAAGAGGGCCACCAAGGCCAGGTTCGCCAGGATCAAGACCATCGTTCCGCCCAGGATCCAGCCGGTCACCGCCCACCGCCCCAGCGCCACAGCCGTCCAGAAGGTGACCGTGGCCACGAGGACCGCGGCGGCTGCCAAAACGGTGCCCCGGACTACCAACGTCCACCCGGCGTGGTAAAGACGCGTCCAAACCATTTGCCGGCGAATGAAACGGAAGGCGTTGCCCACGTCGCACTCCTCCCGGTTCACCATCATCACGGCAGGCGAGAAGCTGAGCCGCAGTCCCGTGTCCTTGAGCACGGTGTGCACCGCGCAGTCTTCGCAGGAGGAGACGCGGAGTTGATCGAGGAAGCGGGGATGGCCGAAGACCTGCCGCTTTATCGCCAGCGAGCCGCCCCAGGTCAGGTCCAGGAAGTACATGACCAGCACGGCGGTCGCGTTCTGCACGTAGCGGACCAGCGAGCCCATGCGGCCGGCCGCGGGAGAGTACCAGCGGTTCCCCGTTACCGCGCCAATCCGCTCGTCGAGCAAAGGCGCCACCAGGGCCCGCAGCCAATCGGGATGCACGATCGTGTCGGCATTCACGAAGGCGATCGCTTCGATCGACTCGTCAAGGCCCCGCACCGCCTGATGGATCGAACTGCAATACAGCGTACACGTCGCGAAAGGATTTTTCAGGAACTCCACGGAGACCGGCAGCTCGCGATACCTGGCGACCCACGCTTCGACACGCCCGCGGGCCGGATCGTCCGGGCCGTCCAACACGATCCGAATCGAGAACCGCGGATAGTTCTGGCGAGCAAGCCGCTCCAGGCAGTCCTCCAGAAAGGGATCTGCGCCCGCAGGCAGAGGATGACCGCCGCCTTCGGCAGCGCCGCCTCAGGAACTTCCGGCAACCGGTAACTACGGAAGCGGCGGGCGTAGATCCAGGCCAGCAGGAGTTGGCCGGCCGACATCAGTGCAAAGACGGCAAACAGGACAATGGCGAAGCCGATCATTTCAACATCCTGCCCAGATCGCCCAAAATGCCACGCCTTCTGCGCGGGCCATCGAAGCCCGAAGCGCAAGCGAGCACAGCCTTTATGTCTCTCGCTTGCGCAGTCGGGCTTCGAACATTCCCAGCCGCAAGCAGTATAAATGGAAAAAGTACCTTGCCCAAAAGCTCGATAAATTCCGATATATTAGTATTCTCGTACTTTCGTGCCTTTCCAATTTATCCAAACTAGCCCAGACTTGCTCGGATTATGGAGATTAACACTCTGCCATCACCGAAACCCCTCCGACTCTACGGGTTGCAATGTCCCATGTGCGTGACGAAGCCCGAAAGCGGCGATAGGCTCACGATCCAACTCGACGATGTGCCGACGACGCTGCTGATACCGTTGTGTGCGCATGTCGCGGAAACGGAACGAGCGGACCCGATCGTTCGCGATCCCAAGGCCGTCGAGATCCTCGCCGCGCTCGATTATGATTTCAGCCACCTGCGACGACTGTGGTTGATTCAGGTGGACATTGCCGTGCGGACCGAGATCTTCGACGAGGCCACTTCCCGCTTCCTCGCCGAACACCCTTGCGCCACGGTCGTCAACCTGGGGGCCGGGCTGGACGGCCGCTTCTGGCGGCTGGACAACGGTCAAGTGACCTGGCTCGACTTGGATCTGCCGGAGGTCGTCAAGCTCCGCCGAAAGTTCTATGCCGAATCCGACCGCAACCGCTTCATCGCCCGCTCGATCCTCGATTTCACCTGGATCGACGAAGTAGAGCGGCGCGGGGGAACCGCTGCTGATCCTCGTGGAGGGCGTGTTGCACTATTTCGAGGAGGCGCAGGTCCGGCAGTTGTTTCGCGCCATCGCCGACCGCTTGCCGGGCGCCGAATTGCTGTTTCATTCCACGTCGCCGCTCTGCGTCCGCCATCAGCCCTGTTCGCGGGCCTTTCGCGAGTTTCCGGCCCGCTTTCACTGGGGCATCCGCAGCGGACGAGAAATCGCCGCTTGGGATCCGCGTTACCAGTTCCTCGCGGAATGGGCCTTCGTCGACCGGCATCCCGCCCGCTGGCGCTGGGTCGGCTGGGCCCGCCGGCTGCCGTGGGTAGGGAATTACTTTCGGGCAACGATGAAGATTACGCATCTCCGTTTTCGGGCATAGTCATGTCCCCTTTCTTCGCAAATCTCGGCATTGCTCCGCCGCCTCGGCCATCGCCTGCCGCGCTCGACTCGTTCTGGCAGGATTTGCAAACGCGGCTGGCGGCCGCGCTTGACGAGAAAGTCCCGGCGGGCTCGACGGTCGCGCTCTTCGATTACCCTGTGTACGACAACACGGGCGACCACCTGATCATGTTGGGAACCGCCTGCTGGGCGGCCCGCGCCAAGCTCCGCGTCGTGGGACGATGGCACGTCGACAATTTCCGTTTTCCCGCCTTCTCCGCGGAGACGATCATCGTTTGCCAGGGCGGCGGCAACCTGGGGGATCTCTACCGGCTGCAATGGCATCGCGAGCGGGTCATCCAGGCCTATCCCCGGCATCGGATCGTGATTCTCCCCCAGACCATCTACTATCGGAGCCGGGACCGGCTGCGCGAGTCGGCCCAGCGGATGCGCCGTCACCCCGATCTGCATCTCTTCGTCCGCGATCGGCGCAGCCTGGCCGTCGCCGAGGCGGAGTTTCCCACCTGTCGGCCCACCTTGGCGCCCGACATGGCCGCTTTCCTCTATCCGTTCGAGCGGCAAATGGGCTGTGAGCTGTCGCCAGCCGCCCAGCGGGAAATCTTCTGCTTGTGCCGGCGCGATAGGGAGCGGACCAACCTGGCCGCACTGCCCGGGCTGGACGACGCCGGACGCCTCGATTGGTGCGACATCAGTCCCATGCAGCACTATTATATCTGGGGCGTGATGGGCTTCGCTTACCTTTTCGGCAAGGCCTATCCTGCCCGCTGGGCCGCCGACTACTGGTATGCCTTCTGTCGCAAGCGGGCGGTCCGCGCAGCGCGGCTCATGGCCGCCGCGCAATGCGTCGTTTCCAACCGGCTGCACGGGCACATCCTGGCATGCCTCCTGGGGCTGCCGAACCTGTTGTTCGACAACAGCTATGGCAAGTGCTCGGATTACTTCCACACGTGGCACGCAAATCTGACCTTCGCCCGGTTGGTGGCGGCGGACCAGGGCAGCAATCGCTTCCACGCGCCTTGTGCCGTTCGCTGCGGCGCCTGCAAGAGTGAAATCCCACAAAGTGCATAGCTGACGTTTTCCGACAGCGACGAGCCTGACCGGCGCCCCACCCAAACGTGGTGCATTTTTTGGATTTTGGCCAAAGTGGCCCAAAACAACCATTTTCTTTGGTTTAACGGCCATTTTATACCACAACTAGAGGAATGTCACTTCACCACAGGATGTTGTCGACACCACGAAAACTGCGGGAAAACCAGGGCTTGACACTCTTCGGGGTGTTGCCACTATGGACACCAGGGCATGGCCAGTTTAGCTCATTTTGACCACGTTTTGGCCACGTTTGACTACTCTTGACTACTTTTGACCACGTTTTGGCCACGGTCGGCTCCTTCCTGGCAAGTTAGGCAATTTCGCTCGCATTCTTCCGAAAAGGTTGAAGACGCTCAGTCAAGAAATTCCTTTTTTTTCGAGGGACAGTAAATGACAGGAAGATCGGGGTACCCGGTACTCTGGGTCGTCAGGAAAATTCAGACCTTGCAAATTCCACGGTATCGATCTGGTAAGTGGAAATGAGTACTGCTCCTCTCTTGCATTTCATCTTCCTGTCGCACATTTTCCTGTCAACAAAGAATCTGGCTATGGCCGGAGCAGGCGGCGAGCCTGCCCCGGACCGCGCGACGCGGTTGACCGGCCGCACCGCAGAAGCGAGTTTTCAAAGAGCACAAATACCGTATAAAGATGTAATTAGTCGTATGTATCGGTAACAATAAGTACGTTTGGGCCGCCGCTTTTGTACGGTTCCGGGTTCCATATTTCCGGACATCCCAATCGCGCAACCCGACGGGGCCCGCTTTTCCCGAGGAATGCGCCGATTTGTTGCCGGTGAAAAGACATTTTCGAAATTCGGAAGGGCGCTCAGCGTTTTCAGCGCCGAGAGCGGCCCATTTACCCCGCAGGAGGCGGCGACGATCGAACTTCCGCCGCACGCTCCCCCGCGTCTCCCCTCCTCGCTCCCCTCGCCGGGCACCATGTACTCATGGTCGTGGTCGCGGGAGAAGGGCCGGGGGTGAGGGCGAATTCTCCCCTCGCCCGTTTCAGGAGAGGGCGGGCACCATGTACCCATGGTCGGGGTGAGGGCAGTTTCCTTCTCCCCTTCTCCCCATCTCCCCATCTCCGCGTCTCCCCTCCCTCCTTCCTCCTTCCTCCTTCATTCCCGCATTCAACAAAAAAATCTTGGTCTATCACGGTGTGGTCCAAATTCGCCTCCTCCATCGCGATTGTTCCTGCATTCTTCTGGAAAACGCGGTGAAAACCGTATTCAGCGGCTTTCTCGGCCGCGCAACGTCATGGACCGTCTTTGCCAAAATGGGGGTACGGGTTTTGGCTGAAAATCGCGATCAGATTCCTCACACGCTGGGTCTTGCGCCAAGCAAATAATCGGACAAAACTTCCGCATGGCGTTTGTGCAGGAACTCCCCTGGAATTGTTATCTCGGAACATAGGGTTGAAATTTCTGGTCCACACCGTGTCGGTCCAAATCGTGAGGGGCGTAGCGCATCGCTTTTTCAAAAGCATCGTGATTTACGGGTCCAAACGTCGAATTCGGCGCGGATTCCGCAATCTGTAGTCGCGGAGCGAACATGGTGTGCCTGAGGCGCATGGGATCTCCTCGCCGGCGCCTCCTCGGCATGGTTCAAGCCAGGGTAACACCGGCCTCCTGCACCCAATAAGTACGCATGAGGGCGGCGTTTGATACAGTTCCGTAGTCCATATTTCTGCAAACGCCGCTCGCGGCAACTCGGCCAGACCCGCTTTTGCCGAGGAATTCGCCGATTTATTGCCGGCGAAAAAAGTTTACGAAAGCCGGAAATGCGCTCGGCATTTTCAGCGGTTCGCTTCACGAATTGCTCCCCTCGCCCGCAACCATGAGTACATGGTGCCCGGGGAGAGGGGCCGGGGGTGAGGGCGTTTTTCTCCCGCCCGGAATTCCCCGTTCTCCCGTCTCCGCGTCTCCCCCTCTCCCCTTCTCCCATTCTTCCCTTCCCCGTGTCATCCGCGGTTCATTTCATTTGGCTGAAGAGTAACCATTTTCTTTTCCCCAATCTTCCTTCCCCTCGTTTTCATTGTTGACTCTGGTCGATTGACGCAGACGATTCTCCGGGCTTACATTATTACCATGTCCAGCAACGAACCTGCTTCACTAGATTCCGCCGCCGCGCCCCCGCCCTTGCGGAGCGTCCATACCGCTAACTTCGGAGAGATCCTCAAGCAACTTGGCATCTCGGTGCTGGTGACGACCTACCAGGCGGGCAAACTCGTGATCCTCCTGCGCCGGAGAGGGCGGCGAATTGAACACGCACTTCCGCGGATTCAACAGACGAAGCTGCCGAAAACGGGCTCACCGAGCGGAATCCGGATTGGCCGTGGAGAGGCTTGAACGAAACCGAGGAGCATCATCCCCTCATGCAAGGCGATTCGTATCGCCAATTCTGGCGTGATCGAGGATTCACAGGCGATCAGGAAGGTTTTGTCGACAACTGGACGGAGACCTTGGACAAGGACGTTCACCAAGGCGCTAAAGATTGGTGGTCGCAGAATCTGACCAACAATATCCTCCAGAGGGAGGCGGCTCAGGGCGGGCAACTGTTGACCCCGGCGGAATGTGTCGAGGAGGCATTCAAACTTTTGGACCAGATGGACCAATGGAGCCCCTGATGAAGAACGACAATAAACGCCACACCGAAGGCGGAAATTCCGAGATTCCAACCGACCAAGCAGAGCACCGTGCTCAGTCAATCGCTGCCTTCGATCGTAGCTTACTTGGAGGTGCTAGACGCGCGTTGGACGCGGCTGGCGTGAGAGCACTGGAGTTTCTTGCCGCTAATCCAGGGATGCCAACGGTTGCATTGGCGAAGCGGCTCAATCGCGGCGCGACGGCAATAGGGTTGGTTATGGCAATTTATGACGAGGCGATCCAAAACGGTACCGTCAGGGACGTTGCGAAGGATTTGTTGATTCGAGAGATTTGCGGGGCGTTTCCTCATGGCTGGCCAGGATTATATCTCGTGCGCCCGCTCGTTAGCGTTGTGGTGCGCGCCGAAATGTTCAACGGGAAAATGCCATAAAGGCGTGGAGTAATTGCCTCTCCGACAGCGGTTAGACCGCAAAGGAGTTAGGCATGTTTTGGAAGAGATCAGAGCCGGAGCAGACGCTGGCCGCGGAGCGAGGGCGTAGCCCGAGCGACGCGGCCAGCGTTCTGCGGCGGCGCGGGGGAGGCCACCCCCGCGGCCGCCGTGGACTGTGCCCAGGTTTTTGCACCTGCGGAAATCACTCCACCCCTTACCGCCGCCGCAGTCGTGGACCAGGCCTCGGCCGGTGCGCCGCCAGCGCCCCAGGCTGACGCCTTCGCGGGCGGAGAGCCGCCGCCCGAAGAGCCTTTCGAGGAGATCCGCAACGCGCCTTCTGGCCGGCCCGCGCAAGAGCAAGGGCCGCCGCCTGGTCAAGCCCGAGGAGTCGCCGCAACCGGCAATGACGCCCGAGCAGCGTCTTCTGATCCTCGACACGTGGCAGCGGAGCGGCCTGCCGGCGGGCGATTTCGCCCCGCTGGTCGGCCTCTCCAAGCACACGCTCTACAGTTGGAAAAAGCGCTTTGAGGAGTCGGGCCCGGCCGGGCTGATGGATCAGCAGCGCGGTGGGCCGAAGGGCAGCCGCGTGCACGAGCTGACCAAGCGGACGATCCTCATGCTCAAGCAGGCCAACCCGGAGTGGGGCTGCCAGCGGATCAGCGACATGCTGCTCCGCGGTCCGGCCTTGCCGGCCTCGCCGGGAGCCGTCTCCCGCGTGCTGCACGAGGCGGGCTACCAGGTGGAAGAAGTCGCCACCCACCCCCACCCCGACAAGCAGCGGGAGTTCGAGCGGGCGACGCCCAATCAGCTCTGGCAGACGGACCTGTTCACCTTCGTGCTCAAGCGGCAGAACCGCCGGGTCTACATGGTGGCCTTCATGGACGACCACAGCCGCTTCATCACCGGCTACGGGATCCATGCCAGCCAGTCGGCGGCTTTGGTGCTGGAGGTAGTGCGGGCGGCGATCGTGGCCTACGGCACGCCGCAGGAGATCCTGACGGACAACGGCAGCCAGTACGTCACCTGGCGGGGGACCAGCGCCTTCCACCGCGAGATGGACAAGCGCGGCATCAAGCACCTCGTGGCCAGGCCGCAGCGGCCGCAGACCCTGGGCAAGATCGAGCGCTTCTGGGGCACGCTCTGGCGGGAGTGCGTCGAGACGTTGGTGTTCTTCGACCTGGACGACGCACGGCGGCGGATTGGTCACTTCATCGACTATTACAACTTCCAAAGGGTGCACCGGGGAATCGACGGCCTGGTGCCTGCGGACCGCTTCTTCGGCGCCGCCTCCGAAGTCTTGGCCACGCTCCGGCGCGGGTGGCGGCCAATGCGCTGGAATTGGCCCGCAACGGCGTGCCCAAGGCGCCGTTCTATGTGACGGGGCGGATCGGCGAGCGGGCCTTCAGCGTGCACGCCGAAGGCGAGCGGATGATTCTCAAGCGGGAAGGAGAGGCCCGCACGGAGGTGGATCTCGGCGGGTTGGGGGCGGCGGAATTGCCGCTGATCGACAGCGCGGCGGCAGCGATGCCTGCGGAGATGCCCTTGCCGATCTGTCCCGATGGTTCACCTCAGGGCGACGTGGTGGAGGACGAGGTAGGGCCGGGTGAATCGCCGTTGGATGCGGGACTGCGGCGGCTGGATGCCGGCGCAGAAAACGAGGAGCAAGGGCCGACCGCCGCGGAACTTCGCGAAGGAGGTGCATCATGAGCGCAAGCACAGTATTGGCGGGAAGCAAACCTCCCTCCGCGCCGCGCCCGTGCGGCGGAATGGTCGTGCGCAAGAGTCGCCCCGGCATGCGCCCATGTCGGTCAGCCGTGATGCGCAGCGGGTGGCGGCGGCGATCCTGGAGGTCTGGCCGGCGTACGGACGCCAACGGAAGCGGCGGCGGCCGTGGGCCTCTCGGTGCCGCGGTATTACCTCTGGGAGCAACGGGCCTGGAGGGCCTGGTGCGGGCCTGCGAACCGCGGCCGGTGGGGAAAGTGGCCGGGGAGCGGCACCAGATGGTGATGTTGGAGAAGGAAGTCGCCCGCTTGCGGCAGGACTGCGCCCGGCAGCAGGCGCTGGTGCGCGCTGCGCAACGGACGATCGGCCTGGGCGGGGCTCCGCCATCGGCCGCCAAGCCCGCAGGCAAGCCTGGCGTGGGCAGCGGGGCACCCGTTTGCGGGTTGCGGTCGGCGGCAAGCAAAGCCGGCGACGGCGTCGCCCGCAAGGCCAAGCGCAAGCGTCGTCCGGTGGCCCGGGCGCTGAAAGCCGTGGCGGCATTACAGACCTCGCCCGGTGAGAGTGGAAGTCTGGCCGATTCGTCTTCGGCGATCGCGGCCGACATGGTACAACGGAGTATATCGAGTAGTTCATCGGCAACGGTGGAAGCGGCGTCTGCCGTGCCGCCGCAGGCCTGATTCACGGAGGAGAAAAAGCCATGGCCCGACGAGGACGCAAACCGATCGGCACGAATTTGGTGGAACGCCTGGAAGGCTCGGAGCGGGCCAAGGCCCGTTTGAAAGCGATTCTGGAAACGCTCTCCGGTGAGCGGAGCATTCCCGAGGGTCTGTGAAGAGTTGGGGATCCATGATTCGATGTTCCACCGGGTGCGCAGCGAGGTGCTGCAGACGGCGCTGGACCGTCTGGAGCCGCGTCCTCTCGGGCGGCCTCCGCTGCCAGGCTCACCGCACGACTTGCGCGTTGCGGACCTGGAAGCCGAAAACCTGCGCTTGCAGTTGGAGTTGAAGGCGGCCGAGGTCCGCCGCGAGTTGGCAGAAGAACTGCCGCGGTTGGCCAAGTCCCCCGAGGTAAATCCGGCTGCGAAGCCGGGGGAAAAAACGACTGCGCGGTCGCGGAAGCGGCATCGCAAGCGCTTACAACAAAACACGAATCACCCCGATCCATGAATGCTTGCAACTGTCAACCCCTGAAGCGCGGCTGGCCCGCCCAGCAGCCCCGGCGTGAAGCCGAGCGCGATGCACGCCAGCATGCCGTGGCCTTCGACCACTGGGCCATGCAGCAAGGGGTACGGCAGCGCGTGGCGGCCCAGCAGCTTGGCTTGGCGCCCGGCACCTTGGCCTTCTGGGAACATCGCTGGCACGTGGACTATCTGGAGGCCCGCCCGTTGGGCCGTCCTTGCCATCGCAGCCGCCGGCAACTCCGTAACCAGGCCATCGATTTCATGCGCTACGTGGGAGCGGGCGTGAGCGTGGCCGCTGTGCAAGCCACCTTCCCGGACCTGGCCCGCCGCGAGACCGAAAACCTCCGGAATCGCTTCCGCCGCCTCTGGAAATTAGACCACCAGCGCGCGGTCCACGTTCTCCATTGGCACCACCCGGGAGCGGTGTGGGCCATGGACCATGGCGGCCCACTGCCGGCCATCGATGGCCGCTGGCCGTACCTCCTCGCCGTTCGCGACCTGGCTAGCGGCTGCGAGCTCGCTTGGCTGCCGGTCCTGGATGAAACGGCGGAGACGACGATCAGCGTCTTGCAATGGTTGTTCCTCGAACATGGTCCGCCGTTGGTGCTGAAGTCGGACAACGGTTCGGGATTCATTGCCGAGGCGATGGGCCGCTTCCTGGCTCGCTGGGACGTCCGCCCCCTCTTCTCGCCGCCCTACACGCCGGAGTACAATGGATCGATCGAGGCGGGCAACGGCGCATTGAAGACCCGCACCCACGAGCAAGCGGCCCGCCAGGGCCGCAACGGTCCCTGGACCGCTGACGACGTCGAGGCGGCACGACGCATGGCCAACGAAACGACTTACCCGCGCGGCCCGCTGGGCCCAACACGACAGGAGTGCTTCGGCGCTTCGCCACGGATCACGCTTGAGGCGCGTGCGGCCTTCGGCCGCACCGTCGCGCACGAGCAAACCCAAGAACGCCTGCAGCAAGGCTACCCTTTGGACACGGACCTGGGCCATGCGGCCCAGGCACAAATAGACCGTGCAGCAATCCGCCGCGCTCTCGTCGAGCACGGCTACCTCACTTTCACCCAGAGGTCAATTACTCCATCAATTAAATCTCAAAATTCGTTGAAAATTTCGTAGGCCGCACAGACACCGGAGGAAGTTGCAGGCGCAGTTGGCAAAATACGGCGAGGAACTTTTAGACCAGGCGGTCGGTTTGTTGTTTAATGGCAGCAACACCAGCGAGGGCACGCCGGTAAGCGGTCAAACAAGCGACACTAATTATCGTACAGGCCTTCCACTAATCGGAAAACCGAACAGTTCGGATTCTATCGACAACGGAAAAGGGGGCGGCAAGATTCGTGACTATGGTCCGGACGGGCGCACAGTAAAGGACTTCGACTTCGGTCACGACCACGGTGCTGGCGATCCGCATGCGCATGATTGGGACTGGGCTAACTGGAACCCGTCGACTCCCCCGCACACAGCGAGACAACCTGGGAGACAGATCCAGCCTAACGAAGTACCACCAGTTGTTAAATATGGTGTTCCTGCAGTCGGCGCGAGTTTATGGGCTATGGCTGCGTATTATTGGTGGATCGCGCTATTTGCGGCCTGACATAGGGCTTTGAAGCGCAGTGTATATTTGGGTTTTCAGTCAATTTTCAGCGTTCGCGATTATGATCGACAGTCGCGTTTTACGACGATTGGGTGCGTGGAATCAAAGCGTGCCTAGTCGGGCGCTGCGCGGGTAATCAATCATTTCACAGAGCGTCCTTAAGCGTAGCTTCACCCGTTTCGACGTAGGGAAAAGACGAAATGAAAACCGAATCGGGCTTGTGTTACGGAAATGTGCTCGGCGAAGTGGGAGAAATCCTATGTCGGCACTTCCGGCAACTTCCGAAATTTGTTTCTGCGATGGTTCGATGTATCGACAGCACTTACACGCCCTCCGGCATTGCGTCAATATTGCTCCGATACCGAGTCGAGGTTCGCTTGGAGGCGTCCTCAGTACTTCTTACGCCAGAGGATCTTCATCGTGCCGCGTGTGGTGGAGTTTTCGTTTGCTATGACGAGGTCTGGCTGCTCGAAGGCGACCAGCCGAAACAAGCGGTTCCTCTGCAGCATAACTTACTTCCGGATTTTGGCGGCTCAAAAATAGTTCCACGCTCGTTCGAGAGGTACATGAAAGAGATCGGGTGTGTTCTTGCGGTTGCGGCCGGGAGTAATCTGAGCTACGCCACCTGGGATGGCGTCTTCGCCGCGTCACTTGAAAACGAATTCGAGGAAGACATCGGCCATGAAGGCGTAAATACGTGACGGCCACAAAATACAGGAAAACCAAATACATTGGGGAGGTGGCAGCCACCGAATCTAGGCCCAATGGGCACATTACGTCGGACCGGAAGCCTTTAGCAGCGCCCCAGGGATTTCATTGGCGGGATGGTTTGACGTGACAGGGACGGAAAATAGGGAAAAGGTGAGTTCCTCATCCAACAACCGCTGTGTCGTGCTCGTGCCGTTTGCGACGCACATTGCGCCGGCCTGCGAGCAAGGCCTCATTGAACTCCAGCGCCGCGGCTACCAGGTGTCGCGGGTGGGCGGCTATGCGAACATCGACCAGGGCCGCAACCAGATGGCCACCGACGCCCTGGCGGCCGGCTTCGAAGAAACCTTCTGGATCGACGCCGATATTGACTTCCATCCCGACGCCGTCGAGCGCCTGCGGTCCTACGCCCTGCCCGTCGTCAGCGGCATCTACGCCCGCAAGGGCGCCGCGCGATTGCCGCGCAGACGCTGCCCGGCACCACCAAGTTCGGCATGGGCAAAGGGACCGCGCTCTGCGAAATCCTCTATGCGGCGACCGGCTTCCTGCACGTCCGCCGCGAGGTCTATGCCACGATCCAGCAAAAACTTGCCCTGCCGGTCTGCAACGAGGCGTTTGGCCGGCCAACGGTCCCCTTTTTCCTGCCCATGATCCGCCAATACGAGGGCGGTCACTGGTACTTGGGCGACGACTACGCTTTTTGCGAGCGGGCCCGGCAGTGCGGCTACAAGATCATGGCCGACACGTCGATCCGTTTGTGGCACATCGGCGAGTACGCCTACGGCTGGGAAGACGCCGGCCTGGAACGCCCGCGGCACGATTCGTTCCTCTTCCTGATCGCCGACGGGAAGAAGGCCGACGCGCTGGGACCCCATCCACCTCGCGTGGATGGTGAAGGAGGCTGAACGGCTAAGACGCGAGGCGCCGAGGCACCCAGACCCCATCCAGCTTGCCTGGATCGGTGAATGAGGTTGAAGGGCTAAACGCGAGGCGCGGAAACACCCAGACCCCATCCAGCTCGCCTGGATTGGTGAATCAGGTTGAAGGGCTAAAGTGGAGAGCAAGAACCGCCACGACCCCATCCACCTCGCGTGGATGGTGAAGAAGGTTGCGTGGCTACATCACGGACCTGGGCTAGCTGGACAACCTGATTCACCAATCCAGGCAAGCTGGATGGGGTCTGGGTTAGCTCGCTTTCGTTGCTAGCTGACCAACCTCCTTCACCATCCGCGCGAGGCGGATGGGGTCGTTCCGAGGCGCCATCCACCGCCGTCGGCAATTGGAGTTCCGGCGTCTGTGGCGAGCGTTGGCGTATCAATAAGCGGGCGGAATTGCCCGTTATTTGGCCTCAAACTGGTGGTGGGGCACCACGGTCCTCGTTGAGGGGGACCTCTTTGTGCTTTACCAAGCGATCATTGGTTCGTATGAAGCGGCGTTGCCTGCAGCAGGATGCAGCCCTGCGTGATTCTCGCTTGGCCCGGCGAACCAACACCAGCGCTGGGACAGGCGATGATCCCGTCAAGTGTCGACCACGCTTTGCGCAACGCGAAGGGAATCGAACAAGAGCTGACATTTCCCACTTCGGTCGTCAGCCCGTTGACGACTTCGCCACGAACACCGATTTCATCGAGCTTCATGCCGGTCAACTGGACGAGCACTTTGCCTGCCTGATGCGGCACGACGTACCGCACGTCTTCGACCGGGATGGAACTTTCCCGGAGGATCGTACAGGTGGCATTGGCCATCGCGCGGCGCGGCATCGCCGATCGCCATGCCATCCAGCGAAAATACCACACGTCGCTGATCGAATGCGAATTTGCCGTCCGGCGTTGGTATCATGACGTTTTCCCGGCAATGAAAGTCGAACAGCACTTTGTCGGCAGGCTGAGTTTCCGCGCTGGCCGCCAGAAGGGCAAAATGCACCGGATACTTCCGGCTGTCGGTTCGTGCCAGGGCAGTCGCTGTAGCCAAGTCGCCGAACAAGGGGGCCGTCATCGGGCATCCATAGTCGGTGATCCGGCTGATGCGACTGGCCGTAACGACCATCGCGAACTGGTCCAATCGAAGGGCCAGCCTTGGAAGGATGCGGCGCTGCACGAGCGAGAGGGCCTTCGTGTAGCCGCTACAGAACCAGTTCATCCCCACGACAAAATGCGCCGAAAGCCCCAGACGCTCAGCACAATCGCGGGCCATGGCAGACAATCGCGCCGTGACGACATGCGGCGCACCGGCAAGCTTGGCGGCAAGGGCAGCGGGTACCACCGAGGGCGATACGAAGACCAGCGCAGCGCAGTCTCGCAAGTCGCAGTCCACCTCACGTTGCAGAGCTTCCACCGCCCGAACTGCCATCGCGATCTCATCTTCCTGAGAAATACGACGCGATTGGATCCCCGTATGTTGCACGAACTTGCGGGGAAGGGAAGCGCCAAACCATGGGTTTTCCAGCACCCATGGCGGCTCGTACACGGCAATTGCGGAAATGCCCACGCTGCCAGTGCGAACACCATGGTCCGGCCTGGAGATTTCGTCTCTGCCGGCTCGTCCTGGAGAATGGGAGAGTCTCGCCATTACAGTGACGCCGCTGTGGTTTGCTGCCCCTGCTCCTCCGGCTGTTTCAGGCGAATCAGGGTCCGCCCCTCCTGGCGATCGGCACTGAAATGCACGAGGACGGGCACTTCGTCGTTGGTTAGATTGTAGAGCCCTGTCTCCATGACGATCGAATCGTTGCCCTCCATCTTCACGGCCACCCGCTGAGTCTTCTTGTCGACGGCGCCGACCACGGGAATCACCTTGTCGGCAAGCGCGTCGTGAAGATTTCCGCGAACGACGCCTTCCTTGTTGACGGCAAGCTGGATGACCTTGTCGGTCTGGGTCTGTGTCGGTTCGGTGATCACCGCGTACACTCCCAAGGGCAACCACTCTTCGTTTTGGGGCGTCTGCCCGGCATCTGCGAGTTGTTCAGCCTGGTCGTAGTACTGCTCGGCCGAAGCAACCGGCTGGTCGCCGTAATAGACAGTTTCATCTTCGTAGGTCACGTTGCCGCCGTAGTCGTAATAGGCTCCTTCACCACTGCAACCACAGTAGCTGCCCGCCGTGCCCCAGCCCCACGCGGCCCAAGCCGTAGTCGCCATTGCCCACTTGCCCGGCCACCAAGCGCCGGGATAACCGCCGTACCAGCCCGGCGTGAAAGCTCCCCAGCGAGTGTAGGCGCCGTTGACGGCCGTCCAGGCCTTGCCGCCGACGAACTGGCCATTGACAAAGGCTGCGCCACGGCCGGCCGCGACCACGTTTCCGCCCGGGCCACGAATGCCGGCGACGCCGCCAACGCGAGCGACTCCTCCCGCGGCGACCCCGCCGACAGCGGCCGCAGCCGTATAGCCCCACTGGTTACGGGCCGCAGTTAGAGAGCCGCCTTGACGATAGCCCGACGTGTCGGCGTAGCCGCCACGAACATTGCCGACGGCGTTGCCCGCGGCGTCTCTTGCGCCGGATACGCTGCCCGCTCGAACGGCCGAGTCGGTTCCATTCGTGGCGCCGCGGAATCCACTCGCGCGGCCGGCTTCCGCGCCGCCTGCGGTTTGTATTCCTGATCGTGAACCACCGGCAACAACCGCGCTGTCGCCTTTGCTGGCGCCCGCGACGCCGGAGCCTTTGACCACGGTATTTCCGCCAGCGCCTTCAATTTTTATCGCGCCGGCTGCACCGCCGACAGCCGCGCCGCCTTCGGTCACGCCGCCCGGCTGCCGCCGGCGACCGTGATCTCGGAGCCGCCGGGAGTCGTGATCGTTTTCGGACCTTGTCCGGTACTAGGTAATTGACTGGCGGTCGGCGGGCCGGAGCTTCGCGCCCCGGCCTGCGCCTTGTTGCGGAAGATTCAAGAAGTTGCTGACCTGGCTTTGGTTAGGCCGTTGGAAAGACTGGGGAGACTGAAATGCGGCCCGACCTGCGGCTGCCGGATTGCCAACGCTAGGGCGGCCGGCCGCTGTGCCAGCGCCGGGCCTGCCGGCGGGGAGTTGGGATGGACGACCCGGAGTACCGGGTGCCCCGCCGGCAAGTCCCTGTCCCGCCCCTGTCGCGGGCCGAGCGGCCGGACGTGCCGCGGGAGATTGAGCAGGCCGATTCGCCCCGGTCGAAGGCCGTGAAGCCGGGCTTGGACGCGCAGCAGGACGACTTGCCGGGGAAGGTGCGGCGCGGCTCATGGATGGGCTGCGGTTCATCGCCGGACTTGCGGCTGGCCGCGCCCCGCCGCCACCTCCTGCACGGGCGCCGCCTCCACCACCTCCACGTGCCCCGCCGCCGCCTCCTCCGCCGCCGCCGCGCCCTCCACGGGCAAACGCGTCCGCAACGAAGACCAATGAGACTATCGCAACACCGAGCAAGACGATTGAGGACTTTTTCATGACGTCACCTGTTCTATTCGTTTGGGGGGATATATTCTCCGGTTAGGCCAAGTCGCACGACGGAAGGAAGTTATTTCTTGCGCCGCGCATTCGCGTCTTTATCGGCGCCTTGCCGGTGTCCTTTGTCGTGCCGCCTGCCGTCTTGCGAACCATTTTCACTTCATCGATATTGGGCATGAACTGCCCGTCCACCTTCCGACCGATCGACTTCCAAGTGAAAGTGCTGCCATCCACCAAGGTGTAGACATTGGTGGCCGATGCCCTGCGACCATCGGACAAGACCTGATTGAACTTGACGACCCAGGAGTTCTCGTGCTTCGACCAGGTGCCTTCGCCAAATCCACCGTCGGAATCGAACATCCAGGAGCGGATGCGTACCCGCAGCGGGATCCCAGCCAATGACTTGTGTGCCTTCGAGGACATCATCCGATCCAGGCTCCGAGATCTTGAAGGCATAAGTCACGAAGGTCTTGTTTTTCGTCCAGGTTATGGTGGCAGAGTCGTCCACTTCAGGACTGTCGTCAACCCAATCTCCGACCAGCCAGGCCAACTCCTGCAACTGGGAACTCGATGCCTGCGTTTCGGGAACGTCGGTTTCACGCACCGTGTTCAGCTTCCACTGGCCGCTCTCCTTCACGTCGACCGCAAGATAGGTCGAGTCGCTTGGCGGCTCGGAAGGACGGATGACGCGAACCGTGCCCTCCTCAATGGCCACCTGCGGCGAGACCATGCGAATGGACGGGTTGATTACTTCAATGCGGACGCCTCGGTTGTCGCTGAACATGGCCCGCATCTCCTTCTCGATGGCCTGCTTTCCTTGGAGCCGCTGCCCGGACGGGCTGATCCACTCGCCCGAGTCGCTCCAAAAAGCAGCCACCGCCTTGGCGTCGCCGCGATTATAGGCGGCGACATAGGAGTCGATCGCCGCGCGGATGGCATCCTTGTCCGATTTCTCCGGTTTCCGTTTCTCGGCCGCAAACAGTGGGCTGGCAGACATCACAATTGCCGCCATGGCAATTAGCCGGCGGACTAACGCAACATGCGTGAATTTGGAGCTTGACATAACTGGATTCTCCTTGCGGTTGTTTCGGATTGGACTCGCACTGGGACGATCATTGCGGTAGATGGATCATGTTCGAATGCTAGAAATTGGTTAGACCGAACTGGTGGCCTTCCTAGGCGGCCCTTAGCGGAGCAACCGTCAAGTACCACGATATCGCGAGAGTCACCGCAACTATTGTATTATAGGCCACGCGTCAATGCTCAACGGCAAAGATTCGTCCAACCCGTCAACCCATTTAAACAGTCACAATAGGTGGTGCTGACTACAGTTGTCGCAGGAGCCGCCGGCCCTGAAGCAGGAGGCAGAACTGGCCGGCGCTGACCCAGGCGATCAGCAACAGGATCAGGCACTCACCGGCGAGAATCCAGCGTCTTATCCTTTCCTGCAGTTGAGCCGATTGGCTCTTGGTTTCGTCGAGACGGCTACGGAATGCGGCGATCTGCGCTTGCACGACATCGAGCTTGGCAATCACGCCGAGCGAGAGCTTCGTGATTTCCGAGAGATTGACGTCAACGCCCTTTTTCTGGCGGATCTCAGCCAGACGCCGCTGCACATCCGCCAGGCGCTCAGACGCATTGGCCAGCGATTCCCGGGCCGATCGGATCGTCGCCATCAAGTCGGAAGAGCCTTGCTGATCGACGTTCCTTTCTGGCGCAATGGCGCCGGTGGCGGCGAGCAACTCCTCGAGCAGTTCTGCCGTGGAGGCGGATACCTCCATCAGTTCGTCAGTCCGCTTCATCGCTGACGCAAGGCGACGCTCGATGTTCTCGATCTCGGGGAGTGACGCAACCCGCCCGGCCAGCAACTCTGTGGCCGATTCCTTCAGGGTCCGCTTCAATGCCTCGGCGAGCTCTCGTGTTCCGCCAACGGCATTCTGGGCTTGTGTCGCCCGCTGATCGACTTGAACGATGAGCTGATCGACCTGGCGGAACAGCCGCGAGTTGATCCGCTGCAAATGCGAAGCGCCGATCCACAGACCGGCGATTCCTGCCAGGCAGACGGCCATCCCGATGGCGCCCAGGCCGACGAGGATGAGTCCCGACAAACGTTTGCCAAACGACATGCTTCGTCTTCAGTTGCTAGCGATCTTCCGTCTCAGTCGATTCGAACACCTGCCGGTACACGAATCCCGCGATCGCCGCGCCCAGGATCGGGGCGACCCAAAACAGCCACAACTGAGCCATGGCCCAACCGCCGACGAAAACAGCAGGTCCCGTCGACCGAGCCGGATTCACCGACAGATTCGTAACGGGGATGCCGATCAGGTGGATCAGCGTCAATCCCAGGCCGATGGCGATCGGAGCGAAACCTTGCGGTGCTCGCTTGTCGGTCGCGCCGAGGATGATCACGAGAAACATGAACGTCAGAACGACTTCGGCGACAAACCCCGCGACGAGCGAATAGCCCCCAGGCGAGTGCTCGCCGTATCCGTTGGAGGCGAATCCGCCTGCCAAGCTGAAGCCTGTTTTGCCTGAAGCGATGACATACAATACCGCCGCGCCGGCAATGCCACCGACGACTTGCGCAATCACGTACGGGACGATCTCCCCTGCCTTGAATCGATTTCCCATCACGAGACCGACCGTGACTGCCGGGTTCAAGTGACACCCGGAGATATGGCCGATTGCAAAGGCCATCGTGAGCACAGTCAACCCGAAGGCGAAGGCGACTCCGAGGTGACCAATACCGAGATTGGGAAATGCGGCGTCCAGCACGGCGCTGCCGCATCCTCCAAAGACCAGCCAAAAGGTTCCGATAAGCTCGGCGGCACAGCGTTTACCAAGTTTCATAGAGGCCCTTTCCACAAAGCGGCGGCACTTGGGCCGACCAAGGCATCTGCGAACAATCAATAAAGGCTAGTTGACGCGTGGCCTGTCTCACTCTTGCTTCGGCTCCGGAAGCCGTACCAGAAGCCACTGCTGCGTCTGGCCGTCGGCAAAATGGACGAGCGCCGGGGAGGAATCCTGCGTGAGGTTGGAGATTCCCGTCTCCATGATGGGTCGCTTCTGACCCGCGACGCTCCAGGCGACGCGCTGGCTTTTCTTGTCGGCCATCCCTTCAAGCGTCTGTGCCTGGTCTGTTTCCATGTTCTTGAATGTGCCGGCGATGACGCCTTCCTTGCTGATGGCGAGCTGCATGAACAAGGTCGGCTCCACGCCGGAAGCCTGGCCGTCCTGCGTGAGCGCGAAAACGCCCAGCGGCAGCCACTCGCCGCTCTCGGGTTTTATTGCCGGCGCGCTGGCCGCGATCGTATCGGCCTGCTGGGCATATTGCTCGGCCGTTGCGACCGGCTGGTCGCCATAATAGACCTGGTCGCCTTCGTAGTAGATGTTTTCGCCGTAGGCGTAGCTGGACGGTTCGCCCGCGCCGTAGCCAATCCAGCCGCCCAGTACGCCCCAGGTCGCCCAGCGGTAGGGCGCCGAGATGCGCCATGCCGCCCAGCCGGGATTATTGCTCCAAAAGTCCATGCGCGGGTGGTTTTCGGCGACCTGATTGCGGACTTCGTCGCGCCGCTGCTGACGGTTGCCCTGCAACTCTTGCCGGTTCTCGACGCGGCCGGCACGATTTTCGGACATATTCTGGGCGCGGGCGCCTGCCACACCGCCAGCGACGGCCGCACCGCCAGCGACGGCCGCACCGGCAGCAACGCCGGGCCGACCCGGAGTACCGGGTGCCCGGGCGGCGGCTGTAGCCGCACGGGATCCGGCCGGAAGCTGCGACGCTGCGGCCCCGCCACCGCCTTGCAGGAAGTCGGCAGCGGCGCCGCCGCCGGCTGGTCGAGCCCCGACAGCGCCGGTGGAAGCCGCCGGCACGTCCAGGAAGTTGTTCACTTGTCCGGCAGAAGGCCGGGCCCCGGCGGCAACACCTGCGCCAGTCGCCGGTCGTGCTGCCACGCCCGCTCCAGCCGCCGGTCGTGCTGCGGCACCTGCGCCCGTCGCCGGTCGTGCTGCGGCACCAGCGCCCGTCGCCGGTCGTGCTGCGGCACCAGCGCCAGTCGCTGGTCGTGCTGCGGCGCTCGCTCCGCCTGCGGGCCGCGCCCCGCCGCCACTTACCGCTGGCGAACGACCGGCCGCGGGCGCGGGCCGTGCCCCTCCGCCGCCTCCGCCGCCTCCGCCTCCGCGTCCGCCCCCTCCGCCGCCACCACCGCGGGCGAGAATGTCGTCCTGCGCGAGAAGAAGGATCGCCACAAAAGCCAAGAGAGTTGTTGCCTGTTTCATCATGTCGTCACCTGTAATCTGTTTTGAAGTGTACTGCTGGGAATTGAAAGAAGCTGCCGTGCCGCGAAGCGCTACTCCCGCACGATCAGCACCTCGTCGATATTCGGGAGCAATTCGCCTCCGGCCGTGCGGTCGACCGTCTGCCAGGTGAACGAGTTCTGGTCCACCGGCTTAATGACGTTGACCATCGAGGCCTTGCGGCCATCGGCCAGGACGCCTTTGTTGCGAATGAACCAGCGGCCCTTCTGGAAGGTCCAGGTGCCCTCGGCAAAACCGCCGCCGGAGTCGAACGTCCATGAGCGGATGGTCTTGGCTGCCGGGTCCCAGCCGATGACTTGCATGCCCGACATGTTGATGTCGCCTTCGACGGCAACGGTGAACGAGCGCGTGATGTAACTGCGGTTCTTCGTCCAGTGGCAGTCCGTCTCAACGTCGACCTTGTCGTCCTTGTCGACCCAGTGGCCGATCATCCATTCCAGCGGCTTGAGTTGCTCGCAGGCGGTGGGGGCGGTCTCCTTGGACTTTTCCGTCACGCGATCCAACAGCCACTGCCCCTCGCGCCTCACATAGACGGCGCTATACTTTTCCTCCTCCGGCTCGGCTTTCGGCGCCAGCGTTTTGGCCATTCCCTGCTCGACCGCCACATTCGGCGAGATGAACTGGATCGACTGCACGTTGAGTTCGAGCTTGACTTCAGGCTGGTCCTTGAAGACGGCCGTGAATTCTTCCGCGATGGCCGCCCGGCCGGTGACTTCGTCGCCGGTGGTACGGTTGAGATAGACGGCATCCGGCGACCAAGCGTCGGAGAGGGCCTTGGCGTCGTGCTTGTTGAACGCCTTCACGTAGACCTCATCCGCCTTGCGAATGGCGGCTTCATCAGCCGCCGGATCGCGAGGCTGCCCGGCGAAGGACGCGTTTACGACGGCCCCGCCGAAAATTACCAAAAACAGTAGGATTCGATTCATTTGAGATACTCCTTGTTTGTCGTTCTGTCCGGAGTCAGTTGCCAGTCGAAAAAAGCCAGAGCAGGCGGCGCTTGACGGGAGCAAGAGGCGTACCAAAGGGACGGCTTGCTGGAGAAATGCACGCAACTCTTTGCCAGACAAGATGTTGAGCGGCCGGCATCCAGCCATGGCTGCGAGGGTGCTTTCATCAGGATCTCCAATATTTTGGAGATTTCATCGCCCCGGCTGTTCTCCGTCCGCCCGTGGCGATGTAGAATGGCGGTTGACCGGCATAACAGTCCCTCTTGTCCGCATTCTTCCCTTTCGTGCCCGATCAGGCGAACCGCAGCGCCTGCGCAGAAGTCCAGGGGCCAGCCAATGAACGAGACGGCTACAACCATCGTTGTCGACGACGCGACGGACGATCGCGACATCGTTGAGTTCAGGCGGGCATGGGAGGATCCGCACGGCGTGCATGAGGAACTCGAAGCACGCCTGCGATTCGAGAGGATGCTGGCCGACTTATCGGCGACGTTCATCAACCAGCCATGCGATCGGATCGACGGCGTGATCGAGAACAGCCTGAGAATGCTCGTCGAGTTCTTGGGCAACGATCGCAGCACGCTCGTGAGGCTCACGGAAGACCCGAAGCATATCTTGGTGACCCATTCCATTGCCGTTCCCGGAGTTGAACCGTTCCCCTTGGGTCCGCTTGCTGACGGTCAGCTTCCCTGGTTTATCGGCCAGTTTCGTGGCGGAAAAACGGTCTTCATGCGGCGCCTTCCCGACGACTTGCCGCCGGAAGCCGGCAAGGAACGACGCTACTGCAAGGCCCATAGTATCCAGTCCAATATGGCCATTCCGCTCAAAGCGGGCGGCTTGGTCCTGGGTGCGATCATCTTCGCATTCGTGAAGCGGCGCTGCGATTGGCCCGAGGAAATCATCAGTCGACTGCAATTGATCGGAGAGGTGTTTGCCAACGCGTTCCAGCGGCAGCGAGCGGACGAGTTGCTACAGGCCGCGCTGGCGGAGAACGAAAAGTTCGCGGGCGGCTTGAAGGGGAGAACCAGTATCTGCGTGAACAGGCCGTTCTGAAGTATCAGCACGGCCGCATCATCGGCCAGAGCAATGCGCTCAAGAGGGTGGTTGCCGAGGCCGAGAGCGTGGCGGTCACGGACACGCCGGTTCTCTTGCTCGGCGAAACCGGGACGGGGAAGGAACTGCTGGCGGAGGCGATTCACGAGTCGAGTTCGCGCAAAGATCGACCGATGATCATCGTCAATTGCGCGTCATTGCCGCCAACGTTGATTGAGAGTGAGCTATTCGGGCGGGAGGCCGGGGCTTATACGGGTGCGGCTTCCGCTCAAGTCGGTCGTTTCGTGGTTGCCGACGGGTCGACGCTGTTTCTCGACGAGGTCGGCGAATTCCCCCTGGAATTGCAGGCCAAGCTGCTGCGCGTGCTCCAGGACGGCCGATTCGAGCGGTTGGGCAGTCCGCGGACCGTGACGGTCGATGTCCGCATCATCGCCGCGACGAATCGGAACCTCGACGAAGCAGTACGCGACGGCAAGTTCCGTGCGGATCTGTTTCACCGACTGAATGTCTTTCCCATTCGTGTGCCGCCGCTTCGCGAGCGCCGCGACGACATCCCACTTCTGACCTGGGCGTTCGTCGACGCGATCGGCCGGCGGATGGGCAAATCAATCAAGACCATCCCTCGCAAGACCATGGAGCAATTGCAACGGTACTCCTGGCCCGGCAATGTTCGTGAGCTCAGCAATGTCATCGAGCGCGCGATGATCCTCACAACAGGCGACACGATGCGTGTGGAATTGCCTGCCGTCACGCAAGACAAGGCGACCGCTCGAATGACTCTCCAAGAGAACGAACGATCGCTGATTTTGCGGATTCTGCAAGAAACCGGATGGCGCGTTCGCGGCCTGGAGGGCGCCGCCGAAATCCTCGGCATCAAACCGACAACCCTGGAGGCCCGGATGCACAAGCTGGGGATCAACCGCAAGAAGGGCAATGGCGGTGCTTCCTGACTAGTCGGCGCTGGACATGGTCGCGTTAGCAGCGCTCCACTGGATAGCGAAGACCTCCATTATTCTGGGGAATCTCCAAAATACTGGGGCATTGGCAGGCGCGCATTGTAACCGAGGCAGCGTAGCGGTTTTCATAAGTGGCTTGCTCGCATTGCCTTATCAGATTTGCGCCCGGCAGTTTCCTTTTCGGCACACCTCTTGCTAAGCGCTACGCGGCAGATTGAGTTTTGAGGGAACAAGACTTCACAACCCCCTGGCCACGCAACGGCTCGGCCGAAAGGGAACCTACTCGATGATCCAAGCTTCCTTCCGTATCGTAGCGCCAGAGAACAAACGCGATGAAATCGTGAGCGTCCTGCTGTGCCTGAAGGGACCAACGGAGGTGGCGCGTGGCTGTCGCGCCTGCCGCATTCTCCAGGACGTGGAGGACGATCACGCAGTCACGTACCTGGTGCAGTGGGACAACCAGGATGAAATCGAAGAACACCTTCGGTCCGAGCGTTTCCGCAGGTTGCTGCCGTACATCGAGATGTCGCTTGAACCTCCGCAGGTCGAGTTCAGCACGATCGATCAGGTCCGCGGGATCGAGTTTCTGGTTGCCGTGCTCAGTCCCGGGTAAGCGAACCGAGGTGGTGTGGAGACACAATCATGACCTGGCTGCAACGCTACCAGATTCGCCATTACTTCAGCAACTCGTTATGGATCCTGCCCCTGCTAGGCATTTTTTTGGCACTAGCCGTGGCTCCGCTCCTTCACCGGCTCGACCAGTTGTTGGACTGGGAGTCGGGCATCAATCCAGAAACGGTGCGGACGGTACTGGAAATGATGGCCTCGTCCATGTTCACTTTCATCGTCTTTGTTTGTTCCGCCTTGCTCATCGCACTGCAGCTTGCCAGCACCAACTTACGCCGCGGATCATTGCCATCGTGTTCCGCGATCCGGTCACGAAGCTCTCCTTGACAATCTTCGTGTTCGCCTTCACTTTTTCGCAGGCGGTCCTCGTACGAATCAATACCGAAGCCCCCACGCTCTCGGCAAGGATGGCCGCCTATAGTTGCATTGCCTGCCTGGGCGTTTTTCTGTTCTTGATCGACCACGTGGGCAAATGGCTGCGCCCAGCGGCGCCTTGCGAGCGGTCGCTTTGCTGGGCCGCGAAGTCATCGAGAAGGTCTACCCGCGACGCTTGTCGGAGCTCGCGGACACGTCCCCGGAATCGCCCACTGCTCTTGAGGGCGAGCCGACGCGGACGGTGCCAAGCCACCGCAACGGCGTCGTGCTGGCTTTCGACATCCAAGGGCTCGTTTCCATGGCCCAGCAAGCCGACTGCATCATTGAAATGGTGCCCCAGGTCGGCGATTTCGTGGCGGCTGGAGATCCGTTGTTCCGGATTTTCCGGGGCAGGAAGTCGCTTTCAGCCGACGACCTGCGGCACTCGGTTGCCGTGGGTCAAGAGCGCACCGTGGAACAAGACCCGGCCCTTGCCTTCCGCATTATCGTGGACATCGCCTCGAAAGGGCTTTCACCGGCAATCAATGACCCGACGACCGCCGTCCTGGCGATCGATCAGATCCACCATCTCCTGCGCAACGTCGGCAGCCGACATCTGGACGATGAACGGGTGCGCGACCCGACCGGCCGCACCCGACTCGTTTTCCGTACCCCGGCCTGGGAAGACTTCGTTCAACTGGCCGTCACGGAGATCCGCCATTTTGGCGGCGAGAGCATCCAAGTTGCTCGACGCTTGCGGGCAATGTTGGAAAACCTGATTCAGACCTTGCCCGCAACGCGTGCCGCGGCGTTGCGGCCTGAGTTGGACCTGCTGAAGCGCTCCGCCGAGCGATACTTTTCCGAGCCGGAAGATCGTGCGATGGCCGAGGTTGGCGATTTCCAAGGAGTTGGCAGCAAGGGGGGCACGGCTTCGAACCGAGGGAAGATTGGCGAGGCCGAGCTGCCATGACACCGGATCCATGGATCAATTTGGCGCATGGGCCCCAACCGCTTGCTCGGGTTGGCCGGCCGAGCATATAATTCTCCGCCCACGAAGGGAAAGGCTTGTCCCGGACCAACGGCTCAATGAAATGGCGATCCGCGCGCTACGCCCCATCTCGCTGGCACTCGAACTCGGCCAGAAAGCTGCAATTGTCGAGACGGAATCGCCGTGGAGCGCTCAATTCGCGGAAGCGGCAATGGGGCGGCGTGGGTGACGGGATCGTGGAGGATCGCTTATGCGCAAGCTGATCATGGGCATCGTCGATTTTCGTGAGCGGCTGTTATCCCAGTACGCCCAACGGTTTCATGATCTCGCCCAAGGCCAGGCCCCCGATGCACTCTTCGTCACTTGCTCCGATAGTCGCATAGTGCCCGACTTGCTGGCCTCGACCGATCCCGGAGACCTTTTCGTCATGCGGAACGTCGGCAACCTGGTTCCTCCCGCAACCGTGGAAGGCGCATCGACCGGCGACCTGTCCGAAGCAAGTGCGATTGAATATGCGGTTCTCATTTTGAAGATTCGCAGCGTTGTCGTATGCGGTCATTCCGAGTGTGGTGCGATGAAAGCGGCACTTACCCGCACACCGATGCCGAACACGCCCAACCTCGCCAAGTGGCTGCACCATTCCGCTTCCGCTGTCTTTCGTCTTGAGCAGGAAGGGCCGCTCGATCCTCGCTGGAATCGGTGCGACCAGCTTTCGCAGCTCAATGTACTGGTCCAACTCGAACACCTGGCGACGTATCCGATCGTGCGCGAGCGGATCGCCGACGGATCGCTGCACTTGAGTGGATGGTGGTTCGATATCGGCAACGGTGATATGTACAGTTACCAGCGTGAAACACGCAGTTTCGAAATCATTGACCGAAAAGCCGCGGAGCGGCTCATCAGCCAGTTCAATCTCCTGTGAGTGAAGCAGTCAGGTCCTAAGTAGGTTTGCGAGGTGAATATGAGTAACGACGTTGCCAGCGGCAGTCCCTTTCCGCAACCCATCATTGGCCCGCTGCCGGGCAGGAGAGAACGATGAGCGAGACGAAGACAAATGATACACAACCGAAGATGACCCGCAAGCAGTACGACAAGGAACTGCGCAAGCTCCAGACGGAACTCTGCCGCTTGCAGGAGTGGGTGAAGGTCAAGGGCCTGCGGGTCATCGTCATCTTTGAAGGTCGCGACGCGGCGGGCAAGGGCGGCACGATCAAGGCGATTACCGAGCGCGTCAGCCCCCGTGTCTTCCGACTCGTCGCGCTGCCCGCGCCATCGGACCGCGAGAAGTCGCAATTGTATATGCAACGGTACATGCAGCATTTTCCGGCTGCCGGCGAGGTCGTGATCTTCGACCGCAGTTGGTACAACCGCGCCGGTGTTGAGCGGGTGATGGGCTTCTGTAGCAAAGAACAGTACCGACGATTCCTGGAGAACTGCCCGGAAGCCGAGAAATACATTGTCGACGGCGGGATCATTCTCATCAAGTTCTGGCTGGAAGTCGGCAAGAAGGAGCAAGAACGGCGATTCGCAGCCCGTGTCGATGACCCGCTGCGGCAATGGAAACTCAGCCCGATGGATGTGGAATCGTGGACCCGCTGGTATGATTACTCGCTTGCGCGAGATATGATGCTGGAAGCAACCGACATCGAGCACGCCCCTTGGTACATCGTGCGATCGGATGACAAGAAGCGGGCCCGGCTGAACTGCATCGCCCATCTGCTCAGTCTCATTCCCTATGAGAAGGTCCCGCGAGATGCGGTGAAACTGCCAAAGCGGTCGGGCAAAGGCAAATACGACGATCAGGCCAGTATTGCGGGCCGAACCTTCGTGCCCGAGAAGTATTAAGGCAAGCAATTGGGGCATGGTCCCCCACCAATCACACCACGACACTGCATGAGGAGCAATTTCATGGCAAAAAACCTGTCTTTCGGATCAACAAGGATTCTCCTGGTATTGGGCTGCGTCGTCGCCACCGGGTGTAGCGACCAGAAGCCGGCTGAGAAGACTAAGGAGGCGCCGCGCGTCACGGTGGCGCATCCGGTTGTCCGTACGTTAACGGACGAGGAGAACTATAACGGCTGGCTGGAAGCCTATAAGACGGTCGACGTTCGCGCACGGGTGCGGGGGCATATCACCAAGGTGCATTTCCAGGACGGCGATCTCGTGACGGAGGGTAAGACTCCCCTGTTTGACATTGACGAAGCTCCCTTCAAAGCCAACCTGGCACAGACCGAAGCCCAGGTCATGGCATTGGAGGCCCAGGAGCTGTCCGCGAAGAAAGACTTGGAACGGAATCGGATCTTGATCACGAAGAACGCCGTTTCCCAGCAGGATTTGGACAAATCAGAAGCGGACGCCAAATCCTTCGCGGCCCAGATCATGGCAAAAAAGGCCGAAGCGGACAGGATCCGGCTGGATCTGAAATACGCCAAGATCATCGCCCCCTTGACCGGCAAGATTGGCAAGGCAAATCTGGTCGAAGGCAACCTTGTCAATGCGGGTGGGACCGATCCCGTACTGGCGACGATCGTGACCGTTAGTCCGGTGTACGTCGATTTCAATGTTGATGAGCGGGCCATCCAGCGCTACCAACAAGCAAGTTCCCAACGGCCGGACAAAGAAAAATCGTTGCGCGAGCGGGAAATCAAGTTCACCTTCGGGCTGGACACCGAGAAGGGGTTTCCCCACGAGGGGCGGCTGGTGTTTGCTGACATCAAGTACGCCGAAGGCACTGGCACGATCTTGGTCCGTGGCATCGCGGAGAACAAGGATGGTTTATTTGTTCCCGGTTCGCGCGTTCGCGTGCGGCTGCCTGTGGGCGACAAGTACTCGTCAGCGCTTGTGCCGGATACGGCGGTGAACACCGACCAAAAGCAGAAGTACTTGCTCGTCGTGGGCGAAGACAACAACGCAAAGCGTCGGAACGTGGAACTTGGCCGCCTGCTAGACGATGGGATGCGTGTTATTCTAACGCCAAAACTGAAGGCGGATACCTGGATCATTACGGAAGGGATGGAGCGGGTGCGGCTGAATTATCCCGTCGAACCAATTCCCGAATCCACGCCGGAAGTTGCCGCGGCCGTCAAATAACCTGAACTCAACACTCGTTGTCCACGACGAGTTGCCCCTAGAAACGACCAGACCAAGGACCGTTCTCATGTTCTCGAACTTATTCATAGATCGACCGATTTTCGCCACGGTGCTTTCCATCGTGATCGTCATTCTTGGCGGAGTCGCGTATTCCTTCTTGCCGATTGCCCAGTACCCGGAAGTTGCGCCTCCCGTGGTTCAGGTGTCCGCGATTTATCCGGGAGCCAACGCGAAGACCGTCGCCGACACCGTGGCCACGCCCATCGAAACGGAAGTGAACGGCGTCGAGCGGATGCTGTACATGTCGTCTCGCTGCACGAACGATGGCCAGATGTATCTTGACGTCACTTTCAAGGTGGGCACGAACCTCGACATGGCGCAGGTGCTGGTGCAGAACCGCGTGTCCATTGCGGAAGCCAAACTGCCGGAAGAAGTCAAGCGGCAAGGCGTGACCACGAAGAAGAAATCGCCTGCGATCTTATTGTGCGTCAACTTGATTTCGCCCGACGCGAGTTACGACCAGCTCCACCTCAGCAATTTCGCCTTGATGAGCATCAAGGACGACTTGGCTCGTCTCGATGGCGTCGGCGACGTGGCCTTTCTCGGCCCGCGCGACTACAGCATGCGGGTCTGGCTCGACCCCAACAAGTTGGCAGACCGCGGCATGACGGTCGGCGAGGTGGTCAAGGCGATCAAGGAACAGAACATGCAGGTCGCTGCGGGGCGCATCGGCCAGTCGCCGGTGCCCGAAGGCGCCAACGTGCCTTTCCAGCTCACCATCAACACGCAGGGCCGCATGGAAAGCGACGATGACTTCGGCGGCATCATCGTGAAGACGGGCAGCCGGGGCCAGAATGTTTACCTCAAGGATGTCGTTCGCGAAACCACGCGCGCCCCCGACGGCCGCGAACTTGAGAAGGGCGTCGAACTGGGCGCCAAGAACTACGATGTCAACAGCTACCTGGACGGCAAGCCGGCGGTGACGCTGGCCGTCTTCCAGTTGCCGGGATCGAACGCCTTGAAGACGGCCGATGCGGTCAAGGCCAAGATGCGGGAACTGAAAGAGAAATTTCCTGCCGGAATCGATTACGGAATCTACTACGATACGACAGTCTTCGTGGACGAATCGATTCACGAGGTGTTCAAGACGCTGATTGAAGCTTTCATCCTGGTGTTCCTCGTGGTGCTGGTCTTTCTCCAGGACTGGCGTGCCACGATCATCCCCATGATCGCCGTGCCCGTCTCACTGATCGGCACGTTCGCCCTCATGGCCATGCTGGGGTTCTCATTGAACAACCTTTCGCTGTTCGGGCTGGTGCTGGCGATCGGCATCGTGGTGGACGACGCGATCGTGGTGGTGGAGAACGTGGAACGCTACCTGGCGATGGGCCATCCCGCCGCGAAGCCGCTCGGCTTGCCATGGCCGAAGTTTCCGGACCGGTGGTTGCCATTGCCTTGGTGCTGTGCGCGGTTTTCGTTCCCACGGCCTTGATGGCCGGCATCAGTGGGGAGTTCTTCCGTCAATTCGCCTTGACCATCGCCGCCTCGACGATCATTTCCGCGTTCAATTCGCTGACGCTCAGTCCGGCTCTTTGCGCGATCCTTTTTGCGGGGCACGGTGCGGGGCACGGGCCTGAGGCAGCAGGCCATGCGGAGAAGGAAGCGCTTGCCGCGGCTAGGGGTTGTGTTGATCGTCGCCGCTGTGGCGTACTTCATGCTCAGTCCGTACCTTGCTCAGCGTATGGGCATGCAACTGCCTGGCGGGCATGGCGAGCAGGCAACCGACGATCACGCAAGCTCGGCGGCTATTTGGGGCATTCGGCTGGTTTCCCTGGCCGCGGGAGTGGCGGCCGGGTGGTTCCTGGCCGGATCGGTAAATCGTCTGCTGGGCGCCTTCTTCGCGGGGTTCAACTGGGCCTTCGATCGCGTGATCGAAGCCTACGGCCGGGGCGTGGCGCTGTTTCTGAGGATTTCCGCCATTGCCTTGCTGGTTTACGGCGGCTTTATGGGGCTGACTTACCTGGGATTTCAGGCCGTTCCGACCGGATTCATCCCCGACCAGGACAAGGGTTATCTGGTGATCAATGCCCAGTTGCCCGACGGCGCCAGCCTCGATCGCACCGACAAGATTGTCAAGCGGATGAGCGCGATTGCCCGCGATGCGGAGAAGGTCCCAGGGGTCTGGCATACGATCGATCTTCCCGGCTACTCGGCGCTCTTGGGCACGAACCTCAGCAACGTGGGCGGCATGTTCGTGATCTTGGAGCCTTTTGAGTTGCGCAAAGGAGACCCGCAGAAAAGCGCCACGGCGATCGCCGCCAAACTGCGCGAGCAATACGGCGACATCCGCGCGGGCCGCATAACGGTTTTCGGCGCACCGGCGATCGACGGCCTGGGCACCACCGGCGGCTTCAAGCTTCAGGTTCAAGACCGCAGCGGGGCCGGGCTACGCGCCCTGCAAGGGAGCGTGCAGAACCTTGCGGACCAGGGCAACGCGGATCCGCGTCTGGTAGGTTTGTTCAGCAGTTTCACGGTCAACCAACCCCAACTTTTCGTGGAAATCGACCGCGACAAGCTCAAAGCCCAGAAGGTGTCGCTCGATGACGTGAATCTCACGCTCCAGGCTTATCTTGGCGGCCTCTACGTAAACGACGTGACGCTCTTCAATCGCAACTGGCAGGTAAACGTGCAAGCCGATGCCCGTTTCCGCCTGCGCGTCGAGGACATCGGCCGCTTGGAGGTCCGCAACGCCGAAGGCCAACGTGTGCCCTTGCAGACCCTGGTCAACATCAAGGACGACAGCGGGCCGGCGATCGTCAATCACTACAACGCCAACCCATCCGCCGAATTGAACGGGAACATGGCGCCGGGCACCAGTTCCGGCCAGGCGGTCGCGATCATGGACCAACTCGCAAAGGAGTCGCTGCCGTCGACCATGAAGGCCGACTGGACGGAGATCACGCTGCAACAGATCCTTGCCGGCCAGGATATCTTCACCAAGCTGGCCTTCCCGCTGGCCGTGGTGTTCGTATTTCTCGTGCTGGCGGCGCAATACGAAAGCTGGTCCTTGCCTTTGTCGATCATTCTGATCGTCCCCATGTGCCTGCTGGCGGCGATCGCTGGAATCTGGCTCATGAAGATGGACAACAATATCTTTACCCAGATCGGCCTGGTTGTGCTGATCGGCCTGGCCGCCAAGAATGCAATTCTGATTGTGGAGTTCGCCAAGCAAAAACAGGATCAAGGCGCCAGCCGATTCGAGGCCACCGTGGACGCCTGCCGCTTGCGATTGCGTCCGATCTTGATGACCTCCTTCGCTTTCATCCTGGGCGTGGTGCCGCTCGTGCTTGCCAAGGGCGCCGGCGCCGAGATGCGAGTGGCGCTGGGCGTAGCCGTTTTCAGCGGAATGCTCGGCGTGACGATCTTCGGACTCTTCTTCACGCCCGTTTTCTACTCGCTCATCATGTGGTTTAGCGACAAGCGGCAGCCTGCCCACGTTCCGGCTGCGGTCGAGAGTCACGAGGCCGAACACGGATGATCCCGAAATGAGAGATGCCAATGAAGGATGCGACGAGTTCCGGCGACCATTTACCATGAGCCAGTGCCCAAGCATGCCACAGGGAACGATCCGCCGGCGATGGCGATTTGCCATAGTGCTTGCGGCATCTCTCTTGCTTGCCGTCGCGCAGCCACTCACATCAGGACTTTTCGGCGACGAAGGCTCTTTCGATGTATCTTTCTCCTTGCTGACCGGTGCGGTGATGCTCTTGGTATTTGAGGAGCGAGAGCGCCGAATCATTGCGATCTCACTGGGCTTGATTGCCATTTTTGGCATCTGGACCGGCTACGCCCTGGGCGGCTTTCCCGGCCGAGTACTCCTCGTGGGATCGCACTTGCTGGCGGCGTGCGTCTTTGCGTTCGCATTGTACAGAATTCTCCGTGCAATTCTCGTGAATCAAGCCTCGGGTGACGCTATCTTTGGCGCGGTCTGCGGATATCTGCTCCTGGGAATTATCTGGTGCTTGTGTATTCCGCCGCGGAGACGGCCGCGCCCGGATCGTTCACTTCATCCACCTCTTCGAAAGCACCAACGGTTGCTGGAAGGCTCGATCGAGGCCTCCTCAGCTATTACAGCTTCATTACTTTGGCCACGGTGGGGTATGGAGACGTGACGCCAGCCACGCCTCTGGCCCGAACGTTGGCCTGGATCGAGGCCATTACGGGTCAGTTCTACCTTGCGATCCTGGTGGCGGGACTGGTAGGGATCAAAGTGACTCAAGCCATCCAAGAGCAATCCCCGAAAGGAATAACCAAATGAGTGAACGTATCGGAATTGTGACCGGCGGCGGCGACTGCCCCGGGCTGAATGCAGTCATTCGCGCAGCGACCAAGGCCGCCGCGAAGCGCGGTGGGAGACCATCGGCTTTCTTGGCGGCTATGAAGGCATTCTTGAGCCGCAGCGGTATGTCGCGCTCGATTATCAAAAACTCGGGTCGCTCTTGACGCGGGGCGGGACCATTCTGGGCACGGCCAATCGCGGCCGCTTCGCGGCGAAAGTCGGGCACGGCGAAACGCGCAGTCTGCCCCAGGAGTTGATCGACGGCGTGAAGGCGGGCATGCAGAATTTGAACATCCGCGGCCTGGTGAGCATTGGCGGTGACGGATCGCTGAGCATCGGTCAGCAGTTGTTCGAGGGAGGAGTGCCCCTGGTGGGTGTGCCCAAGACCATCGACAACGATCTCGAAGGCACCGCAATGACCTTCGGCTTCGACTCGGCGGTTGCTTGTGCCACCGATGCCTTGGACCGCCTTCACACCACGGCGGAAAGCCACAACCGCATCATCGTGCTGGAGGTCATGGGCGCTACGCAGGCTGGATCGCCATGTATGCGGGCGTTGCCGGTGGCGCCGACGTGATCCTGATTCCGGAGATTCCCTTCACCTACGACAGCGTCTGCGGAAAGGTCCAGGAGCGGGAGGCCGCCGACAAGCATTTCACGCTGGTCATCGTGGCGGAAGGGGCAAGAGAAAAGGGCGGTGAATTCGTGACTGCCGCCGAACAGGTTTCCAACCGCGAGGCCCGCTTGGGTGGCATCGCGGCGGTGGTGGCCGCGGAGCTAGAGAAGCGCACCGGCAAGGAGGCCCGCCCTTGCGTTTTGGGGCACATGCAGCCGCGGTGGATGTCCTACCAGCTTCGACCGTTCGCTTTGCACCGTCTTCGGCGTCGAAGCCGTCGAACTGATCGCCGCCGGGAAGTTCGGGCAGATGGTCGCCTATCAAGGCTCTGGAGTGGGATCGGTGAAGATTACCGAAGCCGTCGGGAAGTTGAAGACGGTGCCACCCGAGGGAGGTTTCGCACGAACGGCACGGGCATTGGGAATTTGTCTTGGAGATTAGGAGAGAATTAGGTCACTGCGATTACAAACGCCATTCTACCGGCCCGATCATGCCCACAACACGCATCCATCACATCCTTGACCAAGCAGGCACGCTGGCCTTTGCCGGCGTTTTCGACACGCTATCCGCCAAGCTGGCCCAACAGGTCGGCTTCCCGATGGCCTTTGTATCGGGCTATTCCGTGGCTGCCACGGCCATCGGCGAGCCCGACATGGGCCTTCTCACGCAGACCGAGATCACCGATCGGGCCCGGCGGATCTGCATGAGCGTCAGCATCCCGATTATCGTCGACGCCGACACGGGCTACGGCAACCCGCTGAACGTCCACCGCACGGCGCAGGAACTGATCGCCGCAGGCGCCGCCGGCTGTTTTCTGGAAGATCAGCTTTGGCCGAAGAAGTGCGGGCACATGAAGGGCAAGCGGGTCATCGAACGCGAGGAATACGTGCAGAAGATTCGTGCCGCCGTGGAAGCCCGCGGCGATCGCGATTTCTTCATCGTTGCCAGGACGGACGCCTTGGCCGTTGTCGGCATGGATGAGGCCGTAAATCGCATCTTGGCTGCCAGAGAGGCGGGTGCCGACGCGAGCTTCATCGAGGCCCCCAACTCGATAGAACAGCTTGCCGAGATCGGCCGCCGCGTGCCAAAGCCGATGGTGGCCAACATGATCGAAGGCGGCAAAACGCCGGTCCTGCCCCGTGACCAGCTTGCCGCGATGGGCTTCCAATTGATCCTCTACCCACTGGCCGGGCTATTTGCGGCGGCAAAGGCCATCCGCACGGTCTACGAGCAAGTCTATCGCGATGGCACGGCAGATCGGGCGTCGCAGATGACCTTCGCGGAGTTCAACGAACTGATCGGCGTGGCCGAGAAGTACAACTTGGCCGAGCGGTTTGGTGCGTCCTGACAGCTTTCGCCGGTTGGAGTCGGTTGGGCGTGCGACGGTACCGCCCAGCACTACGTCGCTTTCCTGCTGCCGGAGCAATACGAAATGGATCAACCACAACGAGGATATACGCTCGCAGAGATCCTGGGCCACGACAAGGGAGATTCTCCAAACGCCCAGCTTTGCCGCATCTGGTTGGACTTGTTCTACTCGGGTGCGGAATACGAAGACGTGCTTTTCCAACTGCCGTTCTACGACCGATACATCTGGCATGTTTCGCGATTCTCCGCAGAGGTTGAGAACGGAGGAATTGACCAGTTTCTCTATAACTCGTCAGGCGACTATGTGGTGGAAACCCTCGAAGCACTTGCTGCAATCGGCGCATCGAAGTCTCATCGGGCACTTGAGCAGGCTTGTGCGTTGTTCCCGAACGGACGTTCCAAGCAAAGACCACGAGACTCGCGAGAATCAAGTCCGCGAAATCAACGCCAGATTAGGAGACCGCCACATTGACGACATTATTGCCTTTGGCGAGTTCGAATCCAACCTGGCCGAGTTGCTATTGGACTTTCGACGACGCAATTCCCCCGCATCTTGACCGCCGCGCAACACGCTAGCACCGTCATGCTCGCCGCCCGCTGGCTCGACCTTGGAGCCGCCGGTAGAATAGCTGGCGTTCAGATCGTGAAATCACGAGGCTGCGGCCGTGCCTTGTGTTGGCTGCGGTCCGGACGCGCGTTCGGCCGTTTGCGGGAGGTTTGCGACGATGAATCACTTGAAACTCGACCGGGCATTGGCTCGCAAGCGGCGTGCCTTGCGAATTCTCTTGATTTCAGCCGTAGGATTCACGTTTGCCGCAGTTGGTGAGGGCTGCGTGGGCGTCGCAAGTGGTAGTCCCCTGACTATTGTCCTGGTCATATCTTTCTTTTTCGCGACAGGCGTTCAATGGTCGTGTTACTTGAGCCTCTTGTCGTCCGTTCAGACCTTAGAAGTTGTACGGGATGCGATGGAAGAACAAAGCCAAGAGGAATTTGCAAGCAAGACGCAACCGCCCCCAACTCCGCCCTCCCGCCAATGCCTATCGCCAGCGCCGCCCGCTTGTGCACCCCGCCCTAGCGACGGATAATTGGCGTGGCTCGACGCTGATTGGCGTGGTAAGGGCGGCGACCGGCAGGCGACCCTCTGGCGTTTTCGCAAGGGCTTGAGCGATGGCTCGCATCATCAACAGGACACTATCCGCTACGGTCGCAGTCATTTATCTGGTTGTTGAGGGCCTTGCGTCAATCTGTCCAGCGTGACTCTCCCTTTCGTTGGTATCACCTTTTCTCCTTCCTTTGCCGGCTTACTTCGGCAATGCCAGCGAAGGGTCGCCGAAGAGCACGTACTTCATTCCCTGAAAGAAGATGCTGGGCGGATACCAACTGGCGGTCGGCTTGAGCGTCGCCAGCTTCTCGTGTTCATAATAGTAGTCCACTGCACCCGCCCAGCAATCGCCCAGCCGCGGCTGCCGGCTGTGGGCCCAGGCCTGCACGAAGCCTTCCAGGAGCGTGATCCCGCACGGTTGGCCGCCCGTCGTGCAACCGAAATAGGCCACGGCGCCATTGGGGCCGTCGCGAACGAAGCGGCAGCCCATTCCGATCTTGTTAAAACGACCCATCTGATAAGGCGACGGGGGCGGCGGCGGCCCGTGGAAAACCTCGCCCGCATAAGTCCCTTTGTGCTCCACGCCGTCGACGTCCAGATACGCTTCGTAGGGCGGGAGCGTGGCGAAGCGGGCCGTATCGCAGCCGGCCGAGATCATCACCGGCAGGTGGCCGGCGTTGTCGATCTTCGCCAGGTTGCGGGGGTAAAGACATCCGCGCCATCCGCCCGATCCATGTCCGATGTGGACCACGAGATCGACGCCCGAATTGAGCAAATCGACGATCGCCTGCTCCGTCGGCGGGTTGGCGCTGGGACGGCCGGCGTCGGAATAGTAGCGTCGCTCGACGGCCCAATTCCGCGGCATCTCGGCCGCCATGCGGTCCATCCGCTCGCGGGCGTCGACGAAGCCCTCGGGGTTGACCAGTCCGAGGCAGGGACGGCCCGCTCCGCCGGCGACCCGCTCGTCGAAGGCGATCGTTTTTTCGACCAATCGACTCGCCTCGTCGGGCGTGCTCACCGGCCAGCGCCCCACGGCCAAGGCCGGAAGGTAATGGACGCGATCGAAATTGATCGGGTCGTGCTTGTTTTTCTCGCCGTGGACTTCGCCGAAGTAGCGACCGTGGTAGCCGTCCTTGCGTGCGTTCCAGTCGTCGAAGGAACCGTCTTTTCGGGCGACGTTGGCATAGTACAAGTCGCTGGGATAGAAGGCCGTGTCGAAGGCGGCGGGGGTGACCCGGTCGAGCACCATGTAGCGCACCGGCAGGAGCGTGGCATTGCCGACGAGGAGCACATAGCGGGCGTTTCGCTGCTGCCAGGCGGCATACAGGAATCGCTTGAGCCTCTCGGGATCGTCCACGCCGGGGGATTCTTCCAGGACTTTCTCCAGGATGGCCACCTCAACGGGAAGGTTGCGGCGGCGGTGCTCCACGAAAGGCCTGACGGCGGCCTCGAGACTCCGCGGCACGACGACCACGACGCCGCGCCGTGCGATGGGCGGCGGGTTCCGTGGGGGCGCCTGCCCCAGGGCTGCCAAGGGCGAGCCACCGAAGAGGAGGATTACGCCGAAACGTAACCGGGTGGCGATGGTCATGGCGATCATCCTTTGCGCGGTCCGAAACGGCACGAAGGAGACAAACGCGTCGGGAGTCGTTTTTTCGCAAGACAAAGAAACCCGACCCCTTTTGTTTTTGAGCGTCACAATGTGTACGCGGCTAGGAATGGCAAGATGAATAAGGAGAAACGAGCCGCGTCCCGTTTTCGATCTCCGCTGGCGGAGTCAGGCTGGGCCGTCCCCGTGAAGTTGTTCACCACGACGGGACCGGCGACGCCCGACCCCGCTGGGCTGTTGACGGACGACAAGCTGGACGCAGGCGTCGTGGGAGCGCTGGCCAGGTAGGTGACGCTGAAGCCGTCCCCTGTCCCGTTCAAGCCCGAGACGCTGTCTTCGGTGACGCCGCCGTTTGAAACCATGGTGATGTTCTCACTGTGCCAGCCTGGATAGGCGATGGGGCCCTGGCTGCCATTGATCGTCACCGAGGCATCGGAGAACGTCACCGGGGTAAAGTTAGCCAACGGCAGCAGCGAACCGTTGGGAGCGTTGAGATAAGGATCCGAGACAATCCATACCGCCGACAGTCGGAAAGCGCGAGAATTGGCCTGGGTCGTTGAATAGTCTTGTCCCGTTGTGGTGTCCTTGATGGTCAAGGTGAACTTACCGGAGCTGGAACTGTAGGTGACGGACCCTGACATCGTATCGCCAGGGTTGATGGTCATGCCGGTGATTTCGATGGCGCCAGACCTCCCCGGATAGATTTCGTACCAGGCAGCATACGCGGGCTGGCCGGTCTCGGAGTTGATGTACTCTGCCGTGCCGATCCATTCTCCTGCGCCGGAGCTGGTGGGGCCGTCCATCCCCAGGAACTCGGACACCTCGGAACCCCAATCACCCGATACCGTTGGCACGGTCCAACTGCCGCTGACCGCCGTTATCAGATTGGGCGCAGGTTGGACCAGGTCAGTGTAAACCTGATAACCTGACGCCCAGAGACTTGTGATGCTTGCAGTGTTCACATAGTTGACCGTAAAGGCGGTCCCTGCCGGAGTCAGTGCCGAGGTGGTAGCCTCGGATATACGGTTGGAGACCATGTTAACCTGCTGGGTCTGCCAGGCTGGATCGTCGATGGGACCTGTCTGGCCATTGATGGTGGCGTCCGCTCCAACAAAAGACACGGTACCAACGTTGCCGAAGGGCCAAAGCCTCTTGGTCGTGCCAACGGTAGGATCCTCGACAATCCATTCTGCCATCGCCAAGCCCAGCTTCGCCCTCTGGCCGAACTTATTAATGGGAAGCTTGACGGACGGGGCCTCGAACGTCCACCCCACGGTATGGATTGGCGATCCGGAATCCGTCATCCTCATATCGAAGGTATTGTTGGCAATGCTATAGGTAACGGAGGCCGATATCGTGTCCCCCGGCTCAACAATGTACTTTGGGTCAATCGGGTCATTCCCGTCGAGGAAAACGGTCGGCGCCGGATACATTTGATACCAGGCCCGATAAACATCGGAAACCCCGCCATTCGTCGCAGCGACGGTGCTCTCATCTATGCCGATTTGTTCGATGGAGACGTTACCACGGGCGCCGAGACCCACCCACTCGCTAGCCGCCTCCTTGGGAGCAACGCTCTGGATCGTTGGCACGGTCCAGCCGCCCTCGACCGCCGTCACAATGTTCGTCAGCGAATTCGGGTTGGCGGAAACCTGATAACCTGCATAGTTCCGGAATGTCGTGCTGACCGTGGCTGCGGATGATGCCAGCGGGTCAGACAGGGGTGCGAGAAGGCTGCCTGGCAAACTGGCCGTTGACGACAACGCCAGACGCGATTCCAGGACCTCAAACCCCAAGCCTGTTCGTACCGATCGTCGTGTGCGCATGACGTGCCTCCCTTTGTGATAGGAAATTCTACGGGAGAGAAGCGGTAAGGCAACGGGGGCCCGGCGTTCCTCAGGCGGCCCGAACCGCGGCTCACGTGTCGGCACTTCAGAGGTCCTCTTTCGGCCACAAACCAAGTGTCCTATCGACATTCGCGGCGAGCGCGTCTTGCCTTGCGCTACTCGCACGCGTAAGGTTGGTAACAGGGTACCGGCCGGTGTGACGGATAAGAAAGGCGGAGGACACTATGTTTCAAGCATTTTTTGATCGAATTACGTCTGCCCGGCTTCTGCGCGCTCGACAACACCGAAGGGCGCGGCACGTCCAGCATGCAGGATTATCATTTGAAGCCTTGGAACGGCGGGAGCTGATGTCCGCGACGATCATTACCGTTGCGGGCAATGGCATGGGTGGCTATAACCGGGACCACATCGCCGCCACCAAAGCCGAACTATCGGAGCCCTCGGCGGTGGGCTTCGATTCCAAGGGGAACTTGTATATCATCGATGACTTCAATGAACGCGTCCGCATGGTGAACGCCAAGCATATTATTTCCACCGTCGCCGGGAATGGCACCACCGGCGATAGTGGCGACGGCGGCCCGGCGACCGACGCCGAATTCCAGTTCGGCGACGGTGGCGGCGTCGCTGTCGATTCCCAAGGCGATATTTTCATCGCGGATCCCGACAAGGCCCGCGTGCGTGAAATCCTGCCCAACGGGATCATCGTGCCCTTCGCAGGTTCCTCTGAGAACCCGGGCTACAGCGGCGATGGTGGACCTGCGACCGCGGCTTTGCTGGGGGCGCCGTTCGCCGTGGCCGTCGATAAGAACGGGGATGTCTTCATTGCCGACGGCTACAACAACGATATTCGCGAGGTCACGCCCGATGGCATTATCCACACCGTCGCCGGAAACCAAAACCCCGGATTCAGCGGCGACGGAGGCCCGGCCACCGATGCCGAGCTCGACACTCCCACGGACGTTGCGGTCGATAACAATGGCGATCTCTTCATTCTCGATAGCAACAACAACCGAGTGCGCGAGGTGACAACCAACGGCGACATCAAGACGGTCGCCGGCAACGGCCAGATCGGTTTCAGCGGCGACGGCGGCAGCGGCACTGGACGCTTCTTTCAATTTCGACGTCGAAGGAGGTCTCGCGGTAGACAATAAAGGAGATATCTTCATCGCCGACAGCGGCAATAATCGTATCCGTGAGGTGACCGCCAACGGCGATATCAAGACCATCGCGGGCAACGGCGTTGAGGGCTATAGCGTTGGCGGCGCCCATCACGCGGCCACTAAGGCGGAACTCGACAACCCCACCGGAGTCGCCGTCGATGCCAAGGGGGACGTCTTCTTCGCCGACACGGGCAACAATCGAGTCCGCGAGGTCGTCGTGACGAACGGCACGAAGGCGGCAACCAACGTCGTAATCAACTCGTCCGGGACCCAGATTACGGCCACGAGCCCCGCGGACAAGGTGGGCACGGTCAATGTCACGGTCACAACGGAGGGCGGCACCTCGAAAACCTCTTCCGCCGACAAGTTCACGTACGTGGCGACGCCCGCTGCTGTTGTTGCCAGCGATGGCCCCATCGCTCCGGACGTCAACGATTTTGCACTCCTGGATCTGATGGACCCGTCGAGCCCCGACACGACGATCCAAGGGAAGATCGCCGAGAACCTCATGAAATCGTTGTTAACCAAGTAAAACTTTGCGTTCCTTGACTATCGGCAATCAGCGGAGAATAATAACTCCATGCATGAAACTACTTCTCTGATGATCGGACTCTCTGTTGCTAAAGGGGTGAATCGTGGGTCGAATTCCTCGCTTTCTGAAATGGGCCGCGCAGTCCAAAGCGCATACCGGCAAGCAACGGCAGAACATCCTCGGGCTCCCTCGCTATCACCGCCGGCTGGCCTGCGAAGCGCTGGAGACGCGGAGGTTGCTGTCGGTCGTTCCCCAGCTTCCCGCCGGCTGGCAGGCGACACCGATCGCCGATCCCATTTATTTCAGCACCGCTGATGCTTCGGGTTCCAAAACCCCCCTGGGCCTAACACCCAATCAAATCCGCGGGGCCTACGGCCTGGGCAGCTATACGTCCGGCGTCCTCTCCAATGGGATCAGCTTCGCCGGGATTCCAGGCGATGGCCGCGGCCAGACCATCGCCATCGTCGACGCCTACGACGATCCCAATGCGGCCAGCGACCTGAACCACTTTTCCAGTGAATTCGGCCTGCCGACGTTCAACGCCGGCGCCGGCAGTCCCACTTTCCAGAAGCTCAACCAGGACGGTCAAACGTCGCCCCTGCCGAGCACGGACCCCAACGGCCCGTATCGTACTACCGGGTCGAGCGACTGGGAACAGGAAGAGTCGCTGGACATCGAGTGGGCCCACGTGATGGCGCCGCTGGCGAACATCATCCTCTTCGAGGCCAATAGCGACACCGGTGATCTCTACACGGCGGTCCAGACTGCCGCCAGCACGCCCGGCGTGGTCGTCGTCTCCATGAGTTGGGGCGGGGGGGAATTCTCCGGCGAGTCGAGCTATGACGCCACCTATTTTACCACCCCGCCGGGCCACGTCGGCGGTTCCGCCACGATGGGCGGCGCCGGACTGGCGGGCGGCGTGACTTTCCTGGCCAGCGCCGGCGACAATGGCGCCTACGCCCAGGGCACCACCACCATCACAACCCAATACCCGGCCTGTTCGCCCAACTTGGTCGCCGTCGGCGGGACGAAACTCAGCGTGAGTGGAAGCAACCCAAACTACACGTACAATGGCGAGACGGCGTGGGGGAGCGGCACTGACAGCGGCTTCACCGGCGGAGGTGGCGGCGGCATCAGTGAATACGAGAACCAACCTGTCTATCAGAACGGCGTGGTCAGTGCCTTCAGCACCACGCACCGCACCTATCCCGACATTTCCGCTGACGCCGACCCGAATTCGGGTGTGCCCATTTACGATTCCTGGGACTTCGGCGCTTCGACCCCCTGGCTCCTGGGCTACGAGGGCGGCACGAGCCTCGCCTGCCCGCTGTGCGCGGGCATGATCACCGTCGCCGACGAGGGCCGGGCGATCGCCGGGGAGGGCTCGCTGGACGGCCCCAGCCAGACTTTGCCGATGCTCTACAGTCTGTCGGCCGCCGACTTCCACGACATCACCATCGGCGGCAACGGCTATGCCGCCGGGCCGGGCTACGACCTGGCCACCGGCATCGGCAGCCCCGTGGGCAATCTGCTCCTCCCGGCACTGATCGGGAAAACCACCGCCGCCCCGGTCGTCACGAGCATCAGTCCGCCGTCGGGACCGTTGGCGGGTGGCACCCAGGTAACGATCAGCGGCACGAACCTGGCCAATGCCACGCTAGTCGACTTCGGCAAGGCCGTGGTGAACAGCACCAACTTCATCAGCGATTCGGCCATCCAGATCGTGCTTGACAGCCCCGCGGGCAAGGTGGGCACGGTCAACGTGGCGGTCACCACGGCGGGCGGAACCGCTATGTCGCCCGATCAGTTTTCGTATGTCGCAGCGCCGACCGTGACGAAAATCAAACCGGCAAAGGGACCCGAAACGGGCAGCACGCTGGTGAAGATCACCGGCAAGAACCTGGCCGATGCCACGGCCGTCACGTTCGGCACCGGCCCGACTGCGGTGGTTGTGACCAGCTTCATCAGCGATACAGCCACGTCGATTCAGGTCGATAGTCCCTCGACCACGGTCGCCGGCCCGGTGTACGTGACGGTCACGACGGCGGGCGGCACCTCGAAAACCTCTTCCGCCGATAAGTTCACCTACGCGGCGGCGGCGGTTATTATCGGCAATGGCCCCGTCACCCCCGCGGTCAACGATCTTGCACTCCTGGATCTGATCGGCCCGTCGAGCTCGAACGGCATGACCCAACGGGAAATGGCCGAAAACCTCATGGAATCGCTATTAACCCAGTAAAGCTCCGCGTTCCTTGACCATCGGCAATCGGTGGAGAATAATTGCTTGGTGCTTCAAGCTTCTTTTCTGATGATCGGCCTCTCTCCCTGAGAAAGGGGTGAATCGTGGGTCGAATTCCTCGTTTTTTGAAATGGGCCGCGGGCTGCGAACGGCACGCCGGCAAACAACAGCAGAGTTTCCTTGGGCTCCCGCGCTATCACCGCCGACTGGCCTGCGAAGCGCTGGAGACGCGGAGGTTGCTGTCGGTCGTTCCCCAGCTTCCCGCCGGCTGGCAGGCGACACCGATCGCCGATCCCATTTATTTCAGCACCGCTGACGCTTCGGGTTCCACAACCCCCCTGGGCCTAACACCCAATCAAATCCGCGGGGCCTATGGCCTGGGCAGCTATACGTCCGGCGTCCTCTCCAATGGGATCAGTTTCGCCGGGATTCCAGGCGATGGCCGCGGCCAGACCATCGCCATCGTCGACGCCTACGACGATCCCAACGCGGCCAGCGACCTGAACGCCTTTTCCAGTACATTCGGCCTGCCGACCTTCAACGCCGGCGCCGGCAGTCCCACTTTCCAGAAGCTCAACCAGGACGGTCAAACGTCGCCCCTGCCGAGCACAGACCTCTACGGCCCGTTTCAGAGCACCGGGTTTAACGACTGGGAACAGGAAGAGTCGCTGGACATCGAGTGGGCCCACGTGATGGCGCCGCTGGCGAACATCATCCTCCTCGAGGCCAATAGCGACGGCAACGATCTGTACACGGTGGTCCAGGCTGCCGCCAGCACGCCCGGCGTGGACGTCGTCTCGATGAGTTGGGGCGGGACGGAATTCTCCAGCGAGTCGACCTATGACGCCACCTATTTTACCACCCCGCCGGGCCACGTCGGCGGTTCCGCCACGCTGGGCGGCGCCGGTCTGGCAGGAGGCGTGACTTTCCTGGCCAGCACCGGCGACAACGGCGCTTTCGCCGAGGATTCCAGCACCATCACCTCCCAATACCCGGCCTGTTCGCCCAACGTGGTCGCCGTCGGCGGCACGACACTCAGCGTGAGCGGAAGCAACCCAAACTACACGTACAACGGCGAGACGGCGTGGGGGAGCGGCGTTGACAGCGGCTTCACCGGCGGAGGTGGCGGAGGCATCAGTGAATACGAGAGCCAGCCCGTCTATCAGAACGGCGTGGTCAGCGCCTTCAGCACCACCCATCGCACTTATCCCGACATTTCCGCCGACGCCGACCCGGACTCGGGTGTGCCCATTTACGACTCCTGGGACTTCGGCGCTTCGACCCCCTGGCTTTCGGGCACTGAGGGCGGCACCAGCCTCGCCTGCCCGATGTGGGCGGGCATCATCGCCGTCGCCGACGAAGGCCGGGCGATCGCCGGGGAGGGCTCGTTGGACGGTCCCAGCCAGACTTTGCCCATGCTCTACAATCTGCCCGCCGCCGACTTCCACGACATTACCAGCGGCGACAACGGCTATGCCGCCGGGCCGGGCTACGATCTGGCCACCGGCATCGGCAGCCCGGTGGGCAATCTGCTCATCCCGGCCTTGATCGGGCAAACCTTGACCGTCACCAATAATCTCGACGACAACAGCGCGGGCAGTCTGCGCTATGAGATTTCACAGGCTGGGCCGGGCGACGTCATCCAGTTCGCGGGCAACCTCGATGGCCAGTCGATCACGTTGGCCAACGGTCCCCTCAGTATTTCCCAATACCTTGCGATCGAGGGCCCCGGGGCCGACCAGTTGACCATCGATGGTAATCAGACATCCACCGTCTTCGACATTGCCGCCAACGTCACGGACAGCATCTCCGGCCTGACCATTGCCGACGGCAAGACCTCGGGCGACGGGGGCGGAATCGACGACGAGGGCGACCTCACGGTCACGAACTGCACCTTCTCCGGAAACACCGCGGGGGATACGGGCGGCGGCATTTTTGTCGACGGAAACAACGGCGCAATCCTTGCCGTTTCTGGCTCCACGTTCTCCGGAAATGATGCTGGAACGACTGGGGGTGGCGGCATCGGTTACCCCGGCATTGGCGGCATGTTGACGGTTACCAACTGCACCTTCTCGGAAAATACGGCCGTGTTGGGTGGCGGTATTTACGCGGACGACGGCACGCTGGCCGTCCAAGACAGCACGATCGCAGGGAACACGGCCAGTAATTTTTGCGGTGGTCTTTATGCGGACTTTTCCAACGCGACGCTCACCAACACGATCGTCGCCCAAAATTCCAACGGCAGCGATGCCGACGACATGTTCGGCTTCCTTATCGCGAACAACTGCCTGATCGGGAACACCACCGATTCGTCGGCCACGGTCTTTCTTTCCGGCTCGGGAGGCAATATCGTCAATACCGACCCGCTCCTGGGTCAGTTGGGCAACTACGGCGGTTCGACAGAGACCTTGCCTCTGCTCTCCGACAGCCCGGCCATTGATGCAGGCAGCGTGGCCCTCGTCCCATCTTGGCTGACCACCGACCAGCGCGGGCTGCCGCGGACGGTAACCGTGAATGGCAATGCCGAAGTAGACATCGGCGCTTTCGAGTACCAGCCCGTCGTGACGAACATCAATCCGGCAACGGGCACTACGGCCGGCGGCACGCCGGTGACCATCACGGGCATCGACTTGACCGCGGCCACGGCGGTCGATTTCGGCAGCGCCGCGGGGAAAATTACCAGCGACACGGCCGACCAGATCGTGGCCACGAGCCCAGCGGGGTCGGGAATGGTGGACGTGACGGTGGTCACGGCCAACGGTACCTCCGCCACGTCGTCCAACGACCAGTTCACCTATGTCGTGGTGCCGCAGGCCCCGGTGTTGACGGGCATCAGTCCCGCGTCGGGGCTTCCGGCGGGCGGCACCGTCGTGACGATCACGGGCACGAGCTTTAACGGCGCGACGCTGGTCGATTTCGGCGCGAATGCGGCAACCAACGTCGCCATCAGCTCCGACGGCACGCAAATCACGGCCACGAGTCCCAAGGGAACGGGCACGGTCAACGTGCGCGTGACCACGGCTCTGGGAACGTCCCCAACCTCGCCGGCCGACCAGTTCAGCTACGTAGCTGCGCCTGTAGTGGCGAGCGTCAGCCCCGCGGCGGGACCGGCGGCGGGCGGCACCACAGTGACGATCACGGGGTCGGGCTTTACCGGCGCGACGCTGGTCGATTTCGGCGCGAAGGCGGCAACCATCGTCGCCATCAGTTCCGACGGCACGCAAATCACGGTCACGGACCCCGCGGGGAAGGGCGCGGGCGTGGTGGGCGTGACGGTGACCACGCCCAGCGGCACTTCGCCGTTGAGCGCCGCCGATGAGTTCAGCTACGCGCCGGTGGTCACGAGGATCAGCGTTCCGGCTGGTCCCTTGGCAGGGGGAACGAAGGAGACGATCACCGGCACGAACTTTACTGGGGCGACAGCCGTCTATTTTGGCGCCACGAAGGCGACCAAGCTCAAAGTCGACTCGGCCACACAGATCACAGCCACGATTCCCAAGGGCGCAGCGGGCCTCGTGGACGTGACGATCACATCAGCGGGCGGCACTTCAGCCACCTCCACGGCCGATCAGTTCACCTACGTCGCCGCCCCGATGATCACGACGGCCATCAGTCCGGCGTCGGGGCCAAAGGGGGGCGGCACTTCCGTGACGATCACCGGCTCGAACTTGGGCACCGCGGCCACGGCCACGGTAAGGTTCGGCAAGGCAATGGCGACGATCATCAGCGATACGGGCAGCCAGATCGTGGTCAACAGCCCTAAGGGCAAGGCGGGCAAGGTAAACGTGACGGTCACCACGGTGGGCGGCACGTCGAAAACCTCGTCAGCCGATAAGTTCACCTACGTTGCGATGAATGGCAAAATCGCGGCCGCGGCCAACGATCTTGCCATCCTGGCTTGGACGAACCCGTCGGGCACGAGCGCTACGCTGCAACGGAAAATCGCGGTAAATCTTCTGGCATCGCTGTCAAGTTAAAACTCCAGACAGGCCGGGGCAGTTTTCCGCACACCGAGCATGGTTGCAAACTTTTTTTTGCCAGGGGGACTTGACAAAAAAAATTTCGCCGCCATACCATTCCTTATGCTCGATCTGCCGCCGACGGATCTTGGCAGGCATCGGCAAGAAGCCATCTGAACGCTTTCCGCTGATCCGATCCGCATTCCTGGGAGAGAACACCATGTCCCGTCGCAGATCTTCCCGAAAGTCCGCCCGCAATCTTTCGTGCAAAGGGTTCTTCCGGGCACGTTTCGAAACGCTCGAGAGCCGTACGCTGCTCGCCGTGTTCAGTCCCACGACCGCAGCCGCTTTGCAGGCCGATATCCAGACCGCCGACACCAACTCGGACGCCAGCAACACGATCAACCTGGCGGCCGAGAACTACCTGCTGACAGGCATGCGCCTGGTCATCGATAACACCAGTGCCGTGGCGGACAAGACGCTCACGATCTCTGGGGCGAACGCGAAAGTTACGATCATCGAACCCGCCACTGCGGCCTCCTGGAAGTCGAACATTTTCGAGGTCGATGGGTCGAATACCACGGTGACCTTTGAAAATCTTACGATCGAAGGGGGCAACCTCCAGGCGGCGCCCGGCAATAACCCCGTGGCAGCGCAAGGGGGCGGACTTTACCTGGATGGCGGCGAAGTCACCCTGAGCTACGTGGCGGTGATCAATAACGTGGCCCACGGCGCCACGGGAATCGGCGGCGGGAATGGCGCCGCCGCAGCCTCCGGGGAACAGCCGGGCCCCGGTGGAAGCGGACAGAGCGGGACGGCGGGCCAGGGCGGCGGCATCTACTTGGCTGCCGGCACGCTGAATATCGTCAATTCCCAAATCAGCAACAATCAGGCCATCGGCGGCCCGGGCGGCGCAGGCGGCAAAGGGGGCGCAGGTTCGGCCGGGGCCGCAGGCGCCACGGGTACGGCCGGCAAGGCGGGCACGAACGGGGTCTACCCCGGTGGCCAAGGAAAGGCTGGCACAGTGGGAAAGACCGGTGACCAAGGAAACGCGGGGTTGACCGGGGCCGTCGGCGGCAATGGCGGCAACGGCGGCGAAGCCGATGGGGGTGGGATCTTTGTGGCCGGAGGCCAGTTGACGATCACCACCAGCACGTTCGACGGCAACTCGGCCAAAGGCGGCGCTGGCGGGGCCGGTGGCGCCGGCGGAGGCGGTGGCAAAGGGGGAACGGGCGGCAGGGGCGGATATGGCGGCACGGGAGGCAACGGCGGCAATGGGACTACTGGCAAGGGCGGCGATGGCGGCAATGGCGGCCACGGCGCGAATGGTGGCATGGGCGGTAACGGCGGCCTGGGCGCTAACGGTGTCGTCGGCGGGGTTGGTGGCCTGGGCGGCGCTGCCCGCGGCGGCGGGTTGTACGTCGGCGCGGGGACCGTCATGCTCAAGACTGCCACACTCAGCAGCGACACGGCTATCGGGGGCGCCGGGGGCGGCGGCGGCGGCGGCGGCAAGGGGGGTGCCGGCGGGGCCATGGGGTCGGGCGGTCTGGGAGGTGTGGGTGGAAATGGTGGCATGGGCGGGAAGGGCGACGACAAGGGTGGAAAAGGCGGACAGGGCGGCCAAGATGGCAACGGGGCCGCCGGCGGGGTCGGCGGCGTTGGGGGATCGGGCATCGCGGGGAAAGATGGCAGCGAAGGGGGCGATGCGACGGGCGGTGGTATTTATCTGGCCGGCGGCAACTTGACCCTGAACGCCACGACCCTCTCCGCCGAACGTCGTAACCGGAGGCGCCGGTGGCAAAGGTGGCAAAGGTGGCAATGGCGGCAAGGGCGGCGGATATGTGGCCTCGACCGCGGACAACTCGACCGCCAGCGTGAAATTTGCAAGTGCGACCGTGCAGCCGTTTCATAAATCCTTCGGTGGCAGCGGAGGACTCGGAGGTGGTGCCACGGGAACGGCTGGCGTCGGAGGCAACGGCGGCAATGCCGCAAACGGTGGCAACGGTGGGAATGGCGGCGATGGCGGCAGGGGCGGGGTCGGCGGGAATGGCGGCGGCGGCGGGACCGGCGGCAAAGGATTGGGCGGCGGCATGTTCCAAGCCGCCGGAACGTTGGACGTTACGGCCGGTTCCATCGCCGGAAACGCGGCAGGTGGAAAGGGCGGCACAGCCGGGGTTGGCGGTTCCGGAGGCGCGGGCGGCCAAGGGGGCGCCGGAGAGCCGGGAATCATGGGCGGCTGTGGCGGGTCCGGCGGCGACGGAGCAAAGGCAAACGGGGCCGGCGGCAACGGCGGCAGCGGTGGCAAGGGCGGGAATGGCGGCAAAGGCGGCGATGGCGGCAATGGCGGGAATGGCGGCCACGGTGGCAATGGCGGAACCGCGCAGGGAGGCGGTTGGCTCAGCATGGGTGGAACGAATACGTTCTCCGGCACAAAGATGTCCGGAACTGCCGAGGGCGGCGGCCCGGGTCCTGCCGGGGCCGGGGCCAAGGGCGGGGCCGCGGGCATGGCCGGCATCGCGGGAAAGGCCGGGGCCGCTGGACCCGCTGGCTTCGGCACCCCGAAAGGCCAAGCCGGCAAGGCAGGGTCCGCGGGAGCCGCCGGCGCGGCGGGGGACAATGCCGGTGCCAACGGCGCCAGTGGCTTGCCGGGTTCTGCTGGCACTCCTATCGCCAAGGCCCCTCCAACAGTCGCAGCGCCAGCGGTTAAAAGCGTAAAGCCCAACTCAGGGCCTGCTGCCGGGGGCACGTTAGTTACGATCGCCGGCAAAAACTTCACCGGCGCGACGGCAGTCGATTTCGGCACCGCGCTGGCCACCCACTTCACGGTCGTGTCGAGCACGAAGATCACGGCCACGGCCCCTGCCGGCATGCCCTACACGACATCAACGGGCACGGCGGGGAGCGTGGACGTGACGGTGGTAACCCCAGGCGGCACCTCGGCCGTCGTTTCCAAGGATCAGTTCACGTATCAGGCAGCGGCTGCCGCTGCCGTCGTCAGCCAGAGCCCCTTCGCGCCCGAGGTCAATGATCTCGCGATCCTGGACCTGATGGGCCCATCCGGCCCGAGCACGATGATCCAGCGGACAATCGCGGTAAACCTCTTGGCATCGCTGTCAAGTTAGGCACGCGAACAGTTCCGCTAACGCCGGTTCATAGTTCTTCCAGCGCTCCACCGATCGCCGGTAGACTGGCTGCCGGACCTGCACGACGCTGGCAGTGCGGATCGGCCTCTCGGTGCGGTGAAATTCCAGGCAGGCCGGTTCCCAATCCAGCCCGCACGCCGCCACCAGCCGCCGGGCAACTCCTTCCAGGTCGCTCACAGCTTCTTCGTAATCCACGTCATGGACCGTCGCCGGCAAGACGGCTCGCCAGTGTTCCATGAGGCGGCGGTACTGCTGGAAGCGCAATGCCAGGTGCTGTGGATCGTTGGCCCAGCGGATGCTCCGGAAATCGGTCATCCAACACGATACGGCCACGTCGCGCAAATCGCGGCGGCAATGGATGAACGTGGCCCGCGGAAACATCGCCGCCGCCAACCCCAGGTACATGTAGTTGTCCGGCATCTTGTCCACGATGCGGTCGTTCCGGCCTCCATCCAGAGCGCGGAGTTTTTCGAGATGGTCCTCGGCCAGACGCCGCGTAGCTTCAGCGTTCAGGTCCGCCGCGCAGATCAGCGGCAGTTCAGACCGGCCAAGGACCGCGGGGATGGCCTCGAATGTCAGCCGCGCCAGGCGCAACTCCCCTGCCCCATGGACGCGCGAGTGGCTGGCCAGCACCTGCTCGATCAGGGTCGTGCCCGAGCGCGGCAGGCCGACGATGAACACCGGCCGTTGCGTGGGCAGACCTGCGCCGGCAAGGCAACGAAAGAACTCCGGCCCAAAGGCTTGCAGCAGGCCGTCGACAAACCGCTCGTGCTCGGCGGGAACGTAGGCGCGGCCGTGCCGCCGGGCTATCTCCAGGGCCAGCGCGTTGCCCTGCCGCGCGAATTCGGCGGCACGGGCGAACATGCCCCGCACGTCCAGGACGTGCGCGGCCGCCAAGAGCAGACGGGCACGCGGCTCGTCCTCCAGTCCGGGATCGGCCAGCCGCTCTTCCAGGGCAGCGAGGTCGGCGTCGGGAAGCTTCCCACGGAGGAGCGTCGCCAGCCGGGCCAAGGGCGCGGCATAGCGCGGCTGCAGACGCAGGGCCTCGCGGAAAGCCGCTTCCGCTTCCGCCAGTTTCCCCAACTCCTCGTGCAGCCCGCCCAGATGCAGGTGGGCCGGCGCCCAATCCGGTTGCAGTCGCAGTGCCTCGCGATAGTGGTCGCCCGCCTCGGGCAGCCGGCCCTCCTCTTGCAATGCCCAGCCCAGGGCGGTATGGAACCCCGGCCGTTCCGGCTCGATCTGGATGGCCTTCTCCCAACAGGGAATGGCCTCGGCAAAGTCTTCCCGGTCCGCATGCGCTTCGGCCAGGTACTGCCACAAGTCGGCGTCGGTCGCATCCAACTCGACCGACCGCTTCAGCCAAGGCAGCGCCTCGTCCGGTTTCCCTTCATCGCGGAGGATCAGGCCCAGGTGGGCCTGGGCCCGGGCAAGCTTGGGGTCCAAGCGGATCGCTTCCAGGTACGCGGCGCGGGCATCGACCAGCCGGCCCAACGCGCGGAGGACATTGCCCAGATTGTGGTGCAGTGCCGCCACGTCGGCTTGCAGCCGCACCGCCTCTTGGCAGTGCGGCAAGGCTTCTTCCGCCAGTCCGCGGTCCAGCAGCAACTGGCCGAGGTTCGTTTGTGCGGCGGCGAAGCCCGGATCGAGCATCACGGCTTGGCGAAAATGCTCCAGGGCCTCGTCGAACTGCTTCAACTCGCGGAGCGCGATCCCCAGGTTGTTGTGCGCCGTGGCGAAACCCGGCCGCAACTCCAGAGCGCGGCGGAACTGCTCCGCGGCTTCCGCCTTCCGGCCAAGCCCCTGCAAGGCCAGGCCCAGGTTGCAGAGCGCTTCCGGATAGTCGGGCAACAACTGCAAGGCCATTCGGCAACAGCCGGCGGCACGTTCATACTGACCAAGAGCACGATAGGCTTCCGCCAGATTGTTATGGAAGGCGGGAATGCTGGGAGAAACGGCAATTGCCCGGCCCATCAGTTCCACACCGCGGGCATGGTCGCCTTGCTGATGGTGCAGCACGCCCAGAAGGTGGAGCGCGTCGGCATGGTCCGGGTCTTGCGCGAGGATGTTCCGATACCGCCTGGCGGCCTCAGCAAGGTCGCCGGCCTGGTGCTTCTCGAGTGCAGCGCGGAGATCTTCCATGGAAGCGGTCAATTCAGTCGAAGTACGTCAGGCTTTCCCCTGCCTTGTGCCTTGGGACGACAGCAATTCTAGCAGATTCTTCGCGGCAAGAACAAGCATCGAACGGCATGAACGGTTGCGAAGTATAATTTGGATATGTGCGAGGTGACGCTAGCTCAAGCAATCACGATGCACCAGGGAGGCCAACTGAGTGCGGCCGCCCAGTTGTATCAGGAGGTCTTGACGCGGGAAGAGGGCAATGCCAACGCCCTGCATTTGCTCGGCGTGCTGCACTTTCAGCAAGGTGAGCACCAGCGCGCCGTGGAGGAGATCGGCCGCGCCATCGCGGCGCGGCCCAACATCCCCGCCTTTCACGCCAATTTGGCGGAGGCCTATCGCGTCCAAGGCAAGTACGAGCGGGCAGTCGGCTGTTGCCGCATAGCCTTGCAGTTAAGTCCGGACTACCCGGAAGCAATGTGCAATCTCGGCTTAGGCTTGCAGGGACTCGGCCGGCAGGCCGAGGCCGCCGAGCAGTTCCGCCATGCCCTGCAGATCCTGCCGGATTTTGCCGCCGCCCACAGCAATTTGGGCGTCAGCCTTCGCGAACTTGGCCAGTTCGACGAAGCCCTGGTTCATTTTCGCCGCGCCGTCGAGCTGGCGCCGGGCGACGCGCTGGCGCGCACCAATCTGGGCCAGATGCTCGTCGACCGCGGCCAGGCGGAGGAAGCCCTGCCCCACTGCCAGGAGGCCGTCCGCTTGCAACCGGACTTGGCGCCACTGCATCACAACCTGGGCAACGCCCTGCGGGCCGTGGGGCGGCTCGTCGATGCCCAAAGCGCCTACTTGGAAGCCATCCGGCTCGATCAGAATCTGGCCCAGTCCCATGCGCAGCTCGGGCTGCTTCTACAGCAAGAGGGCCAGCTTGGCGACGCCCTGCCCTGGCTGAAGCGGGCGACAGAACTGGCGCCGCGCAACGCCGTCTTCTGGGAGAACCTAGCGGAGTTGTACGGGGAACGGGAAGAATTTGCCGAGGCCATTCCTTGCTGGGAAGGGCGCTGGCCGCCGAGCCGAAGCGGGCATCTGCGCACAACGGCATCGCCTGGGCACTCCAGGAAGAAGGGCGGCGGCCGGAAGCCGAAGAACACTTTCGCACGGCGCTGCGGCTACAGCCCGATTTCGCCGCAGCCAGCTTAGGCATCGGTGGTATACAGGAGGAACTGGGCGATCTGACCGCGGCCGAAGCGTCCTATCGAGAGGCATTGCGACTGCAGCCGGCCTACGCGCTCCCCTACGCGCGGCTGGCGACCCTTCTCGGCGGCCGATTGGCCCAGCGCGACCGCGCGGCGTTGGAACAACGGCTGGCCGATCCGAATCTGGGCGAGGGTCCCCGCGCCGCCTGCTTTTCGGCCTGGCCCACGTCTTGGACGCCCATGGCGACTACGCGCGTGCGGCCGACTGCCTGCGCGAGGCGAATTCCCTTGCCCTGGAGCAGGCCCGCCGCAGAAAACGCGACTATATCCCTGCGGAACACGAGGGCTTCATCGACAATCTGGTGCGGGCCTTCGGCGCAGACTTCTTCACCCGCACCGCGGGCGCGGGGCTGAAGACCCGCCGCCCGGTGTTCGTTTTCGGCCTGCCCCGCTCCGGGACGACGCTGATCGAGCAAGTGCTGGCCAGCCACTCCCGCATCCGCGCCGCCGGCGAGTTGCGCTATGCGCGGCAGTCGTTCGAGGCCATCCCTTCCATGCTGCTCCCCTCTCCTTCCGGGAGAGGGGCAGTGCCTAACTCGCCGATCGACTGCGTGGCCTATCTGGACGCACCGGCCATACAACGCCTGGCCGACCAACACGACCAGTGGTTGCTGGCCCTGGCCGGCGATCGGGCCGAGCGCGTCGTGGACAAGATGCCCGATAACTACATGTACTTGGGGCTGCTGGCCGCCCTCTTCCCTGATGCGGTCTTCATCCATTGTCGCCGCAATCTCCGCGACGTAGCCGTTTCCTGTTGGATGACCGACTTCCGCAGCATTAACTGGGCCAACGATCCCGAACACTTTGCGTCGCGTTTCCGTCAATATTGCCGGCTCATGGAGCATTGGCGGGCCGTACTCCCCGTGCCGATCCACGAGGTGGATTACCAAGATGCCGTGGCCTACCTGGAGGGGGTCGCCCGACGCCTGCTGGCGGCATGCGGCCTGGAGTGGGAGCCGGCCTGCCTGGAGTTCCACCGCACCCGCCGGCCGATCCGCACGGCCAGCCTGATCCAGGTCCGTCAGCCAGTCTACAAGCAGTCGGTCGACCGCTGGAAGAATTACGAAACCGCGTTGGCCAGCCTCTTTGCCGGCCTGCCCGCGGAATGAAACGCTGTTAACAAACAGCTATACTGGCACGCGGTCAAGCGGAATGAATCACCGTCAACAGTTTCTGGATTTTTACCAGGCAGACTTGACAAATTAAATCTCGTCGTCATAGCATTCACTAGGCTGAATCTGCCGTCGACCAATTATGTGGCAGGCGTGGGCAAGAAGTGACCGCTTACTGCTGAATCTCCGGGAGAGAGCACTATGTCCCGTCGCAGATCTTTCCGGAAGTCCCCTCGCGATCGTTCAACCAGAGGGTTTTTCCGGGCACGCTTCCAAACGCTCGAGAGCCGCACTTTGCTCGCCGTCTTCGCTCCCATGACCGCGGCCGATTTGCAGACCGACATCCATCTGGCCGACACCAACGGCGCCGCCAGCAACACGATCGATCTGGCGGCCGTGAACTACCTGCTGACCAGCGGCGCCCTGCTCATCGATAACTCGGGCGCGCCGCAGAACGCTCACGATCATGGGGGTAAACGCTAACGCCACGATCATCGAACCCGCCACTCCGGCGTCGTGGGTGTCCAACATTCTCAACGTCGAGGGGCCGAATACCACGGTGATCATCGAGAATCTTACGATCGAAGGGGGCAACCTCCAGGCAGCGTCGGGCGGCAACCCGATAGCCGCACAGGGGGGTGGAATTTACGTGGATGGCGGCGCGGTGACGCTCAGCAACATGGCGGTGATCAAGAATGTGGCCCAAGGCGCGGCGGGGAACGCGGGTGCGTCTGGAGCGGCGGCTGTCGCCGGGCAACAGCCCGGCGCTGGTGAAAACGGACAAAACGGGAGCGTCGCTCAGGGAGGCGGCATTTACTTGGCTGCCGGCACGCTGAACATCGTCAACTCGCAAATCAACGACAATCAGGCAATCGGCGGCAACGGGGGTAAAGGTGGTAACGGGGGTAAAGGGGGCGCAGGTTTGACTGGGGCTGCGGGCACCGCTGGCTTGGCCGGCAGTTCGGCGACGCAGGTGGGCGCTGCCGGTGCCGCGGGAAAAAGCGGCGGCGCGGGTGGCAAAGGGGGCGCTGGGTTGACGGGCGCTCGCGGCGGCCTTGGCGGCCAGGCCGGCACAGCCAGTGGGGGCGGGATCTATGTGGCCGGAGGCCAGTTGACGATCACCTCGAGCACCTTGGATGGCAACTCGGCTAAAGGCGGCGCCGGCGGTGCCGGTGGAGTCGGGGGTGCCGGCGGCAAAGGGGGCGCTGGCGGCCATGGCGGCCATGGCGGCCATGGCGGCGATGGCTGCCATGGTGGACATGGTGGACAAGGCGGCACGGGAGGGACCGGCGGCGGTAGCAGCGGCGGTAGCAGCGGCGGTAGCAGCGGCGGCAGCGGCGGCGGCAGTGGCAGCCACGTAGCCAGTGGCATAGGCCTCAACCGCGGCACCCGAGGCGGCGCCAAGGGGGGCAAGGGCGGCAGCGGTAGCGGATCCAGTGGCGGTGGCGGCAAAGGCGCGAACGCTGGCACCGGCGGCGCCGGCGGCACCGGCGGCGCCGGCGCCAAGGGGGGCAAGGGCGGTATGGGCGGTCCCGGTGGCGAGGGCGGCATCGCTGGCCTGGGCGGCGCTGCCCAGGGCGGCGGTTTGTATGTCGCCTCGGGTTCCGTTACCTTGAAAACGTCCTTGCTTAGCGGCGACAAGGCTACCGGTGGTGCCGGGGGGGGCGGCGGCGGCGGTGCCAAGGGGGGGACCGGCGGGCCAATGGGAACGGGCGGTAACGGAGGTTCGGGCGGAGTGGGCGGCAATGGCGGGACGGGCGTCAATGGGGGCAAGGGTGGGGCGGGTGGCAAATATGGCCTCGGGGGATCAGGCGGGGTCGGCGGCAACGGGGGACAAGGTGGTGCAGGGATTGATGGCGGCGATGGCGGTGAAGCCGACGGGGGCGCTATTTATCTGGCAGGCGGCACTCTGACCCTCAACGCTACGACCGTTTCAGCCGGCATCGTTACCGGAGGCGCCGGCGGTAAAGGTGGCAACGGTGGCAAGGGCGGTAATGGCGGCGGCCAAACGCAGCCCGGCGCTGCCGGTGGCCCAGGGGGCAACGGAGGCAACGGCGGAAGCGGAGGCTCCGGTAGTGGAAAGGCTGGCATGGGAGGCAATGGAGCTAACGGCAGAGGCGGAGGTACCGGTGGGAATGGCGGAGTCGGTGGGCTGGGAGGCAAAGGTAATTCTGGTGGGGATGCCGGAAAGGGCGGAAATGGATCGGGCGGTGGCATTTTCCAGGCAGCCGGCATCCTTGACGTCTCGCAGGCTTCCTTGTCTTCCTTGTCCGGAAACACCGTAGGCGGAAAAGGTGGCACGGGTGGGGCCGGGGGCACAGGAGGCATGGGCGGCAAAGGAGGCGGCGGGGGGGTTGGAGGCGCGGGTGGCAACGGCGCCGCCGCCGGCCCGGGAAACAAGGCATCCGGAACCCCCGGCAACGCCGGAAACGGTGGAAAGGGCGGAAACGGCGGAAACGGCGGGAATGGCGGTCCTGGCGGGAATGGCATGGAGGGCGGAAACGGAGGAAGGGCGCAGGGGGGCGATTGGTTCAGCGCGGGCGGATCGAATGAGCTTGCCAGCATTACCAAAGCCTCGGGGACTGCCGCTGGCGGCGCCGCGGGCCTCGCCGGCAAAGGCGGCGCCGCCGGAGCCGTGGGCGGCGGCGGCCTGGGAGGATCGGGCGGCAACCCTGGATTACCCGGCGGTGGCACCGAGTCCGACAGCCCGAGCAGCAAGGCCGCCATGAAGGGGTCTGCGGGGGCCAACGGTGCGGCAGGCAGTCAAAAGGGCGCTACCGGCCATAACGGGGTGCCAGGCGCCGCTGGTTTGCCTAAGTCCAAGCCTCCTAAACAAGCGTTGCCACCGACAGTCACGGGGATCGCGGCGAACTCAGGGCCTGCTGCGGGCGGCACAACCGTCACGATCACCGGCACGAACTTCACCGCGGCCACGGGGGTCGAGTTCGGCACGGCCCTGGCGACCGCCTTCAAGGTCGTGTCAAGCACGAAGATCACGGCCACGGACCCGGCGGGCACGCCGTACACGACCTCTGCGGGCAAGGCGGGGTACGTGAACGTAACGGTGATAACCCCCGGCGGCACCTCGGCCATCGTTACGGGCGACGAGTTCACGTACCAGGCAGCGATGTCCGGTGCCATTATCGATTATGGCCCCGTCGCCCCGGCGATCAACGATCTTGCGCTCCTGGATATGACGGGCGCATCAAGCGCGAACTCTACGCTGCAGCAGCGAGAAATCGCCGCAAACCTCATGGCAACCCTGTTGGCTCCGACGCGGGGTGGCATGGAATAGCGGCTTCGATGCCGCGCAGCCATGCTGGGAACGGCTGGGACCTCACCACATGCCTGCGCCGCCGACCGTGAGTACATGGTGCCCGAGCGGCTTAGGCATGCCACCCCCAATCGCGTCATCCTCATAACCGCGGCAGTTATTGATTCGCCGGCCTCTACGCCTTCACCGTGCTGTTCTTTCCCAGCACGAACCAATTGTTGGCGCTGCTGCCGAAGATCGTGTCGTGGGCGCCGGTGTCCTGGAACGTGACCGGCGGGGAGAGCAATGCCGGATTATTGGCGGCGCTGGCCAAGAGGCGGCGCAGGCCATAGCCGTAGGAAACCCGCAACCCGTCGTCCAACAGGTTGAGCAGGGCCTGGTCGTTGGCATCGACGTTCGTCGTGCCGGTGAAGATGATGTTCTCGGAACCTTCGGCATACAGGTTGCAGTTGTTGCCGCTGCCGGCGATGATCAGATTCTTGCCCTGACCGCCGGTGATCGTATCGCTGCCGCCGCCGCCGATGAGGATGTTGTTGCCGCTGCCGCCGGTGATCGTATCGTTGCCGCTGCCCGCGACAATCTCGGTCGTAGCCGCCGGCCCGCCGCTGAGGACGTCGTTATAGCTCGCCGTGCCGATCAGTTTGCTGATGACGCCGCTGATCGCCAGCGTCGTGTTCCAGGGGCCGATCGACTGGGCCTGCCCCTTATCGAGGCCGAGATTGACGGCCACGCCCGCGGCGTCGTTGCTGAAGTCCAACGTGTTGTAGCCGCCCGTATCGACGATCGAGGTGGGCATGGCGCTGGAATTGAGCTTGTAGTCGTCGTTGCCGGCGCCGCCGTCCAGTGTGAGCTTCTGCGCCGCGGCGATCGTTTCCAAGCCGTTGGCCGCAACCAGTTCGTCGGCGCCGGAAGCGCTGCTCCCACCCGTCCCGGCCACGGTAAATGTGTTGGCCCCGTTCGTCCCGACCACGGTGACCTGATTGTTCGTCGAACCGCTCGCCCCCGGCGTCTCATGGACCAGCACCTCCTGCGGAAGCCCGGCGTTGGCGCTAGTGGGGAGCACGATCGACACATTGTTCGTCTGGCCGGGCGGGCACTCGACCTCAATGACGTTCGCCGGCGTAAACGCGGTGTTGCTGATGACGGCGTGGGCCGTGTTATCGTAAACCTGGACATTGCCGCCGGAGAACGAAACGGTCACGTTGCCGCCTGCACTCGAAGTCGGAATCGGGGCGCTCACGGTCAGGGCGGTGCGCACCTGAAGCTGGATGCCCACGGAGCTGAGGCTGTCGACGTTGGCCTCCTCGCTCTGGGAGGAATCGCCGCTATCGGGCTCGGAAACATTTTGGACCGTTTGCGCGGCCGTGAAGATATGCATGCCGTCCAACAAGGTGGTAGTGCCGTTGCTGGTCACCGTGACGGTCGTGTCGCCCGCGGCAACCGTTGCCGAACCGATGGGAACACCGTCGGCGAAGACCGTCACCAGGTTGCCGGCGGTGACTCCGGAAACCAGGAATTCCATCTTGTTGGACGACGAATTGTTCGCCAACGTGACCGTCGTCGTTCCCTGGCCGGTCTGCGGCAGGAACTGGATCGCGGTCGGCGGCTTGGGCGTCTGCAATGCCCACGGGTTGGTCGTCGGGGGGGTAGAGGCCGACAAGGCCGTGTCGGTCACAACGTGCACCGTGAACGTCCGGGTGGTGGGTGTGTTCGTGCCGTTGTCCGAGGCCGTCACCGTGACGGTGTAGCTGTTGCCCGCGGCGCTGGTGGGCGCCCTCAGCATCAAGACGCCGTTCTGCGTATCGTTGATGATGCTCGCCCGAGTGATCATGACCGGAGTGTTCAGGTAGTCGATGCCATTGTTGGGCGTCGTCAGCATCGAATCGAGCGCCTGGAGAACGGTGGTCGATTGGCCCTTGTAGGTGATTGCCTGATTGACCGTCATGAAGCCGAAATAGGTATAGGCGTAATCGAGGCTCCGCGTCGCCCCGTCGGTAACGAAGAACTCCGTCCCGCTCGTATTCTCCGTGCTGGTGCGGGCCATGGCCAAGACGCCTGCCGTCGTATAGTTCAGGTCCGGATTGAACTCTTCGTCGATGGGGTTCGTCACGCCGGACGGCACTGTATGGACATTGGCCCCACTGTTGATCTGGGGAGGATTGTTCCCGCCCTGGATGAGGGCGAAGGACCCGGTCTCGGCCCGATAGATGTAGTCGCCGTTGTAGAAACCGGCGTTCACCAGGGCTTCGATGTGGCTCACCGTGTTGGGGGTCAGGTTATCGAGCAACTGAAAGGTCATTTTTCCCAGGCCGGCGATCGTGAACTGCACGCTCGGATTCGACTGCGGCATGACCAGCGGCGTGAGCTCGCTCGGGTCGGACGTGGTCGCGGTGAAGTTGACGGCCTTGCTCGACGGATCGCTGCCGTTCAGGGCGACCATGGTCGAGGTGCCGGCCGGCAGGGTGACGTTGGCAATGGAATTCAAACCGACCGTGGAGAGCAGCCGGCGTTGTTCCAGGCTCTCGAAGCCGATCCGCCGCGTCTGCAAGCAAACTGGCCTCTTCGGGCGATTTGTCTGTCTTGCCGACCCGATTCTAGCGCTTCTAGCGCAGCCCGAGTGCGTGCTCATAATGTTCCGTTCCAGAAAGGTTTTGGAGAAAAGTTGTCTGTGGGCCATGCGAAGGCATACTTCTGTGATAATCGATCGGAGTTTCAATTTCCAACAGTCGAAATCGGCGGATAAATTCCGTGGGCGGTGTTTGGAAACGTAAACCATTTATAGAAAATGACTTACGAATAGTTGTGCCCGTAGTCGCGAGTCGTTCTTCCGTAGCATGGCGGCTTCGCGGCAGTCAACGTATAATGGCCACGCAGCGCAAATTGACATCCACCAAAGTCGGTCCAGATAGGCAACATTGACGAAGTACCGCCGTTTGGGAACATCTGGTATTTTTGCCTAAATTCCGCAAACTCATCACATTTTGTCGCTGTCACTTTTCTTCACCCCAAGACCCTCCGGGAAACTCGTACATGAATGTCCTCATTGTTGGCAACGGCGGCCGGGAACACGCCCTGGCCTGGAAGATTTCGCAAAGCCCGCGAGCGGACCGCGTTTTCGTCGCCCCAGGCAATGCCGGCACGGACATCGAAGGCGAGAACGTGGCGATCCGGGCCGACGATTTTCCGGCCTTGATCGGCTTCACCCAGGACAACGACGTGGGCTTGACGGTCGTCGGCCCGGAGGTCCCCTTGGCCGCTGGAATCGTCGATGCCTTCCAGGCGGAAGGGTTGCGGATCTTCGGTCCCAGCCAGGCCGCGGCGGAACTGGAGGCCAGCAAGGTTTTTTGCAAGGACCTGCTCCATTCGGCCGACATTCCCACCGCCGATTACCAGGTCTTCCGCGATCCGGCGGAAGCGATCCATTATTTGAACGAGCGGGACAACTGCCGCATCGTCGTCAAGGCCGACGGTCTTGCGGCCGGCAAGGGCGTCGTAGTTTGCTCCGATGCCGGCGAGGCGATTCGCGCCGTCAAGCAAATCGCTTTGCAGAAAGTCTTCGGCGCCGCAGGCGATCGCCTGGTGATCGAAGAACGGCTCGACGGCCAGGAGGCCAGTGTGTTGGCGATTACCGACGGCAGCACGATCGTCACCTTGCAGCCGGCCCAGGACCACAAGGCGGCCTACGACGGCGACGTCGGCCCGAACACCGGCGGCATGGGCGCGTACTGCCCGGCCCCCTTGGTCGACGACGAAAAACTGGCCTGGATCGAAGAACACGTCCTCGTGCCGACCGTGCACGCCATGAATCGCGCCCGGCGGCCGTTTCGCGGCGTGCTCTACGCCGGGATGATGATGACCTACCAGGGTCCCAAAGTGCTGGAGTTCAACGCGCGTTTCGGCGATCCGGAGTGCCAGCCGTTGTTGATGCGGCTGAAGACCGATCTGCTCGACGTGCTCGAGGCGACGGTTGACGGCAAGCTCGACTCCTTGCCGCCGCTGGAGTGGGACCCGCGGCCGGCGGTGTGCGTGGTGATGGCCGCCAAAGGTTATCCGGACCGGTACGAGAAGGGCCTTCCCATTCGCGGTTTGGAAGAGGCGGAAAAGCTGGCCGACGTGAAGGTCTTCCATGCCGGCACGGCCGTCGACGGCGAAGGCCGCGTGGTGACGGCCGGCGGTCGCGTGTTGGGAGTTACCGCCCTGGGAGATTCTATTCCGCCGCGAAGCTCAACGCCTATCGCGGCGTGAAGCAGATCCGATGGGACGGGGCCTGGTGCCGGAAGGATATTTCCGATAAGGCATTTGGAGTGCGGTAGTTTCCTAAGAGCGCCGCTGTCTCCTTCGGCTTCTCCTTCGTCAGCTCCGCCAGATACTCCTTCGTGAACACCCCGACATTTCGCGACGTCACCTGTCCGCCGCGAATCACCAACAGGGTAGGCATCTTCTGCACCTGATAGCGAGCGACCAAATCGCGGTTCTCGTCGACGTCGACCTTGACCACGCGAACTTCCGGGTCGCGCCAGGGCGAAATCCTCCAGCACCGGGCCAAGCTGCTTGCACGGGCCACACCATTCGGCGTAGAAATCGACGAGCACCGGCTTCTCGCACTTCAAGACCCGTTCGCCGAAAGTCGCGGAGGAAACATGCTCCAGCCGCGATTCCGGCGACTTTTCCGTCTGCGACCAAGGCCAGACGATCGCCTTCTGGCCCATGCAGCCGGCCAGCAGCAGCATCGCGAGCACCAATGGGGTCGTCCAAAACACCTTGTGGCTAGGTTGCATCGTAGTTCTCACGGCAGACGAGTTCCTGGGATATGTCCACGGGGGATACGCATCTTCTCCGCCCGGGCGGCTCCCGTCAAGACGAGCCGGGCATTGAAGCCCGACGCGCAAGCGAGGAATCGGCTTCCCTCACTCGTTGACGCACATTCCTCGCTTGCGCGTCGGGCTTCAATGCCCCAAAATAACCCGGCAAGCTTTCCGGATAGCCTCTTAAACCTCGGGACTTGCGCCAACGGGCTGACTCTCTTGACAAACTGAGGGGAAGCGGGATTATTTGTCTAGTTCTTTTGGTAATTCTAGACACCCACAGCAATCTGGCCAAGTTGGCCGAAATTTTGCCCCAACCGCGGAGGAGACAATTCATGGACCCTGCCAAGAAGTTGCTTTCGTTTGCCGAAGAATTCAAGGCCTTTGCCTTCAAGGGCAACATGATCGACCTGGCGGTCGGCGTGGTCATCGGCACAGCCTTTGGCAGCATCATCAATTCGCTCGTCAAGAACATTGTCATGCCGATTGTGAGCATCCCCATTCCGGCTGAAGGCGGGTATACCAACTGGCATCTCGGGCCAATACTTTACGGTCATTTTCTTGGCGACCTGCTGACTTTCCTCGTTACTGCCTTTGCCTTATTCCTTTTCATCGTGAAGTTCATTGGCTGGATCTTGCGGACGAAGAAGGAAGCCCCGCCGCCGGCGTTGACCAAGGACCAGGAACTGCTCGTCGAAATCCGCGATTTGCTGAAGAGTCAGAAGTAGGACCTTAGTACGGCCGCATCCTGCGACTGGTTGAACGTCGCAAAGGCCCCGCACACCGCCTCCGCACGACCATCGATCAAGACGGGGTCCCGGTTGTTGCCTTCATCCTCCGTTCCGATGAAAAGTGCGGTCGGCGGAAGATGATGGGCAATCCGTTCCGCAATTGCGGAGGCCACCCGCGCGACCGTCTGGGCTGGACAACTGGGGTGGGCGGGAAAATGCGAACGCCCGCGGGCGCTTCGGTAATAGGGGTGTAGATTGAGGTCCACGGAGATGTCGGCGACGCGGCCGGTTTCCAGTGCGAAGTCCGCGGTCGTCAAGGCATCGTCCACCGCGGTCTGCAAAGTGGTCCCCGGACCGCCGACCAGAATGTTGAAGGTCGCTCCAATCCGTTCGGTTCCCAAATCGACCGCCGCCGAACCGATGGCCTTGAACGCCCTTTGCACGGCCGACCGTGACATGCGCTTCGCCAGGAGTCCCTCTCGCCGGTCATCGTCGGCTGTCTCCAGGCCCAATATCACGCGAACCATCCGAGCCGGGCCCCAACGCGGTGGCCACGCGGCGGACCGAGCGTTCCGTTACCGCATTCTCCCGCGTTTCCACGGAAACAATGCGCAAGGCAGGCAGCGATCGCGCCCAAGCGAGGACTTCTTCGAGCACCTCGGCGGGCATTTCTTGGGGGTTGAGAACGGAGCCCGAGTTGTACAGGACGAGATGCACGACTTCCGGCAAGACCTGGCGGTAGTGTTCCTGAAACCAGGCCAGCCGTTGACGATTCGATTCCGCAGTGGCCGCAGCGCCTTCGCCCGCCCCGATATCGCAGAACCGGCACTGCCCGGCAGTGTAGTAAGGGCACTGCCCGCCGGGAGCGTGATTGCCAAAGACGAGTGCCAGGCGAAGGCCGTACCGATCCCGCGTCGGCGCGAAGAGGAGCCGGGCGGCCGGGCGGGCCACGGGAACCCGAACCGGCGAATCATTAACTATCGGTGCGCTGGACATACAAAACTAACCACGAAATACACGAAAGAAGGCAATGAGAATGAAACCAAGAACTAAATACCGATGCGTTTGTACTCCATGCTCTTCCCTTTTCGTGTGTTTCGTGTATTTCGTGGTTATTAGTCCTTTGTGGTTTCTCTCTTCTCTTATTTTTCTGTCATCCATTTTTCTGTAAGAGGACCAAACGATCGTTCAAGAATAGGGCATCGATATGGGTCTTGAGAAATGTCGCGAGGGCGTCATCGGGTGTCAGCACCAGCGGCTCCTGTTCATTGTAGGAGGTATTCAGGACCAGGGGCACCCCTGTCAATCGACAAAACGCGGAGATCAATCCGTGAAATCGAGGCTGGCGCTGCCGATTGACGGTTTGAATCCGGCAGGAGCCGTCGGCATGCACGACCGCCGGAATCCGCGATCTCGCGTCCGGGCGAACGGAGTAAGCCAGGAGCATGAGGTCGCGCGAAGCCCTCGCCCCGGTGCGGGCCGTGGGGAACTCGAACCAGGCTGCCGCCTCTTCCTCCAGGACCGACGCGGCGAACGGCCGGAACGACTCCCTGTGCTTGATGCGACTATTGAGCCTTTCGCGAATTCCCGGATGCCGCGGATCTGCCAGAAGAGAACGGTTTCCCAGCGCCCGCGGCCCAAACTCCATGCGTCCCTGAAACCAGGCAATGATCCGCCCCTCGGCCAACAACGATGCAGCCCGCAATTCCGGTTCAGACACCCGTTCATAGTCAAGCCCCCAACGCCGAAGCGCGGCGTCGATCGCACGGTCGTCGAACTCGCCGCCCAAGAAAGGCGTCAGGTGTGGGCCGGCCATGCCCGCGGGCGAAGAACCGGGCCCGACCAGGCGGCGTGCGGTCTCCAGCGCGGCGCCGATGGCCGTGCCGGCATCGTGGGGAGCAGCGTATATGTGGATCGCCTCGAACGGCCCATCGCGTTCGAGCCGGCTATTCGCAACGCAGTTCAGGGCGACTCCACCACTATAGACCACCTTGGATTCGCCGGTCGCCCGATGCAGCCGGCAGGCCAGGGCCAGCAAGGCATCCTCGGTCCGCTTCTGCAACGCGGCCGCAACATCGGCAAAGCGGGCGTCCGTAGGCGATTCATCCGCTTGACGGCGTCTGCCAAACAGCGATTCCAGGCCCGCCACGTCGCCGGCGCGAAAACGGGCCAGAGCGGGATCTATGACGATAGGTAGGATAGGTTGGCAACCTGTCTGCGTTCTTGGCACCTTGGCAACCTGCCCCACGTCGACGTGAAACAAGCGATCCATGGCCGCAGCGAACCGTTGCGGGTCCCCGAAGGCCGCAAGCCCCATGACCTTCGCGGCGTCATACTCGCCGAAGCCGAGATAGGCCGCCATCCGCTCCCAAAGCATGCCGATCGAATGGGGATAGGGAATCTCGTCGATCATCTCCAGCCCCGCTTGGCTACCCCTTCCAAGCCAGGCGGTCGCCGACTCCCCAATCCCATCGACGACAAGCACTGCTGCGGATTCCCACCCCGACGCATAGTAGGCGCAGGCCGCGTGCGCGAGATGATGCGGTAGGAAGTGAAAGCTCGCCCTGAGCGAAGGAACCTCGGCGGCCGCGCTGATGATCTGCTCGACGCTGCGGACCCGATGATCGAAAACACGTTCTCCCCATTCGCTGCCAAAACCGACGGCCTCGCTGACCGGATACGGATCGCTCCCGATCATCGCCAGACGCTTGCCGGGCATAAGGGAGTACGCCACGGCGTCAACTTCGGCCAGCTTTCTACAGTTTACGGCCCGCAGGCAGTCTTGGATCGCGAACCAGGGCAACTGGTCGGGATTTGTGACGCGGGCAACCTTCGCGTGTTTTTCGCGCGTGTAACGTTCTTCCTCGGCTGCGAAAAGGACTTCAAAACCTCGGGTAATCGCGGCTGCGCTCTCGTGATAGGCGGCATTCAAGCCGAGCACCAGCGGCAATTTTCTCGCACTTCGTTTACCCATGTCTTCAAAAGCGGTGTCCGCTCCAACCGGTCTCAACTTTCCCTGTCCAGTATATCCTGGCAGCCGTACAATAATTGCCCGACCACCGACTTTACGGTTCCGGGGACTTTTCCCGTGGGAAAAATCCGCTACGATATGCAGATACTATGAAAAGCGATAGCGTTCGGCCGAAACCAATCAAAACGGGTGGAATCGGATCAAACCTAGACACCACCGTGCGGTGTTGAATGACCCCCAGGTATGGCTGCATATTGACGCGCTATGCGAAAACAGTTAACATATCTGCAATTCTAATTGTTGTAATTGGCAAATATATCCCGCCCCGTTCGCCGTTCTGAAACATGGATTCCCCTCCCCTGTTGACGTTTCCCAAGTGGTCCAACAAGGTGGCCCTGGGCTCGCTCGTGTTGCTGGCGACGGGACCGGTCTACCTCGGCCTGCTGCTGGCATACGGGGCCAATCCGACAACGCTGAACGTGGGCTATGCGCCCGTTCAACCCGTGCCGTATAGCCACGCCCTGCACGTGGGCAAATTGGGGATGGATTGCCGCTATTGCCACACAACGGTCGAGAAAGCGGGCATGGCCGCCCTGCCCTCCACCGAGATCTGCATGAACTGCCATACGGCCATCCTGCCCAACTCGGCGAAGCTGGCCCCGGTCCGCGAGAGCTACGCCAGCGGCATGCCGATTCCGTGGGTCAAAGTCCACGACATCGCCGATTATGTCTACTTTAACCATAGCGCCCACGTTAATGCGGGGGTGGGCTGCGTCGAATGCCACGGACGCGTAGATCAAATGGAAGTCATCCAGACCGTCAAGCCCTTGAACATGGGCTGGTGCCTGGATTGTCACCGCAATCCGGGGCCGTCGCTGCGCCCGAAAGACCAAGTGACCAACATGCAATGGACGCCGCCGGCGGGGGCACCCGGTACTCCGGGTCAGGCCGCCTTGGGCGAAGAACTCAAGGACCGGTATCACGTGAACACCAATACGGACTGTGTGACATGCCATCGATGACACCGCCCGATATGCCGAACAACGACCAGGGTAGCTATTGGCGGAGCCTGGAACAATTGGCCGATACGCCGGAATTTCGCGCGGGGTTGGAGCGTCAGCCGGCACTGGGCGCGGACGAGGCCCTGCACGCCTCGCGGCGGCGGTTCCTGAAGACGATGGGGGCCTCGCTGGGCTTGGCCGGACTGGCCACTTCGGGCTGTATCCGCCTGCCGGAAGAGAAGCTGGCCCCCTACGCCCATCGTCCGGAAAATCGCACGCCCGGCAACCCGGTTAGCTATGCCACGGCCATGGAGATCGGCGGCGTGGCACAGGGTCTGCTGGTCACCAGCATCGACGGCCGGCCGATCAAGATCGAGGGCAATCCGAGCCATCCGCTCAATCGGGGCACCGCCGATATGTTGGCCCAGGCGAGCGTGCTGGAGCTGTACGATCCCGATCGCAGCCGCGGAGTACTGCGACGCGACAAAGACGGGAACCAGAACGGAAGCAACTTGGGACGAATTCGCCAAGTGGGCGAAAGAGCATTTCAAGGGCGATGGCAGCGAGCTTTGCGTCCTGAGCGAGGCGAGCAGTTCGCCCAGCCTGACCGCGATGCGGGCCAAGTTCCAAGAGAAATTCCCCGAGGCCGAGTGGTACGAATACGAGCCGGTGAGTGACGACAACGTCCGCGAGGGGATTGCGGCCGCCTTCGGCATGCCAGTCCTGCCGGTGCTGGAACTGGGCAATGCGAAGGTTATCGTGAGCCTGGATGCCGACCTGTTCGGCGGCGGCTCGCCGATGGCCATCAAGTACGCACGCGACTTCGCCGCCGGCCGCCGTTTGCACGACGCGAAGGCACAGAGGGAAATGAACCGCCTGTACGTGATCGAATCGCTGCACACGATCACGGGGGCCTCGGCCGACCATCGGCTGGCCTGCCGGGCCAGCGAAATCCGGGCCATTGCCAACGAATTGGCGGCGGCCTTGGACGTTGGGGACGCGGAGGCCCCCAAGGATTTGAAGTTGCCGCTGGACTCGATCATATCGGATTTGCAGGCCCATAAGGGCCGTGGCGTGGTTGTAGCCGGATCGCGGCAGCCTGCTGAAGTGCATGCCATGGTTGCGCTTATCAACGACAAACTCTACAACGTAGGCGTCGGCAAATCGGTGGTTTACTATCCCGACCCGCAGCCCAAACGGCCGTCACACACGGCGGCCATCGAGTCTCTGGTCAGCCGGATGAAGGCCGGCGATGTCAAGACGCTGCTGATCGTTGGCGGCAATCCCGTGTATAACGCCCCTGCGTATCTGGCGTTCGGCGAGGCATTGGAAAGGGTCCCCAACAGCGTTCACTTGGCTCTGCACGAGGACGAGACGTCGCAACTTTCCACATGGCATCCTTCACGAGCCCATTATCTCGAATCCTGGGGCGATGCGCGGACCTTCGATGGCACTGTGAGTATCGTGCAGCCCCTGATCGAGCCGCTGTTCGACGGCCGCAGCGCGATCGAGGTTCTTTCGATGGTTATCGACGACAAGCCGCGAAACGGCTACGACATCGTCCGCGAGACGGTCAAGTCGCTGCTCATCGACCGGCTAACCGAATACCCCTGGAAGAAGTTGCTGGCCACAGGTGTGATCGGCGGCAGCGAATTGGTGCTCAGGGATAACGAGAGGCTGCCACAGAGGCCGATCGAACGGGGCCACGCGCCAAATGTAACCAAAGGCGAATATGAGTTGGTCTTCTACGCCGACAAGCTGTACGACGGCCGCTTCGCCAACAACGGCTGGCTTCAGGAATTGCCCGATCCGATGACGCGGCTGACTTGGGACAACGCCGCGGTGATGAACGAGAAAACGGCCGACGAGATCGGCGTCAAGCAGGACGAACTGGTCGAACTGACGGCGGAAGGGGCCTCGGTCTTGGCCCCGGTCTTCTTCCTGCCCGGCATGGCCGACGGCGTTATTGGCCTGGCCCTGGGCTATGGCCGCAGCGTTGCCGGGCACGTCGGCAACGGGGTAGGCGCCAACGCATACACTCTACGGGCGACCAAGAATCTCGGCTGGCGGAACGTGACGGCGAAACCTACGGGCAAGAAGTACCGTCTGGCCACGGTCCAGGACCATCACATCGTCGATCCTTACGGCAAAGAGGCCGTCCAGGCCCGGATTCCCGAGTTGCTCCACGAGGTCCCGCTGGCCAAGGCATACTCCGGCATCCGCGCAAAGCCGCCGATGTCGGTCTTCGACGAGCACAAGTTCGACGGCACGTCGCCGGCCTCGGGCGATCAGAGCAAGGTGCCGCCGCACGACCTGCACAAATGGGGCATGGCGATCGATCTCAGTTCCTGCACGGGCTGCGGGGCGTGCGTCGTCGCCTGTCAGGCAGAGAACAACATTCCCATCGTCGGCAAGGAGCAGGTCTTGCACGGTCGCGAGATGCACTGGATCCGCATCGACCGCTACTTCCGCGGCGAGCCCGACGAGGCGGTGGCCGTCCACCAGCCGGTGCTCTGCATGCAGTGCGAGAACGCTCCTTGCGAGTCGGTCTGCCCCGTGGCCGCCACCACGCACAGCCAGGAGGGCCTGAACATGATGACCTACAACCGCTGCGTGGGCACCCGCTATTGCTCGAACAACTGCCCGTACAAGGTGCGGCGGTTCAACTTCTTCGACTACAACCGCGGCACGCTCAGCGACCTATACGTTCCGAACGAGCTCCGCCAGCCGGTCACCGAACTGATCAAGATGCAGAAGAACCCCGACGTCACCGTGCGCATGCGGGGCGTGATGGAGAAATGCACCTACTGCATCCAGCGGATCGAGCAGACGCGGATCGCGGCTAAAAGGGAAGGCGATCGCCCGATCCGCGACGGCGAGATCCAGACCGCTTGCCAGCAGACCTGTCCGGCCCAGGCGATCATTTTCGGCGATTTGAACGACTCCGGCAGCCGCGTATCGAAGCTGCAGGCCCTGCCGCGGAGCTATGGCATGCTCGATCCGGAATTGAATACGAAGCCGAGAACGCAGTACATTGCCAAGGTACGGAATGAGAAGATGAAGGATGAAGGATGAGGGATGAGGGATGAGGGATGAGGGATGAGCAATTAAGGGCAAATCCCTTATCTCTCATCCGTAAGCACTCAACACTGAGCCATGCTCGAAACCAACAATACAATTGACGATCCGCGCCAGCGCGCCACCCTGATTACGGGCGAGACGGGCCAGAGCCTGCACGCGGTCACCGCCGGCGTGGCCGGCGTGGCCGAGGCCGCCCACGCACCGCGGGCCTGGTACGTGGCCATGGCCTTCGCGCTCACGCTGCTGGGCACGCTGGGCCTGATGGTCCTGTACCTGTTCATCACCGGCGTGGGCGTGTGGAACCTCAACCGGCCGGTGTGCTGGGCCTTCGACATCACCAACTTTGTCTTCTGGGTCGGCATCGGCCACGCTGGCACGTTGATTTCGGCCATCTTGTTCCTCTTCCGGCAGAAATGGCGGACCAGCATCAACCGCTTCGCCGAGGCGATGACGATCTTTGCCGTGATGTGCGCGGGCCTCTTCCCCGCCATCCACGTCGGCCGCGTGTGGGTCATTTACTGGGTCTTTCCCTATCCGAACCAAATGGCCGTTTGGCCGAACTTCCTCAGCCCGCTGCTGTGGGACGTGTTCGCCGTGAGCACCTACGCAACCGTCTCGGTGCTCTTCTGGTACCTGGGCATGGTGCCCGACCTGGCCACGTTCCGCGATCGGGCCCAGCTTCGTGGTAATAAAAAAACGGCGAAGATCGCCTATTACGCCTACGGCATCTTCAGCCTCGGCTGGCGGGGCAGCAACCGCCATTGGCACGTCTACGAGAAGGCCTATTTGATCCTGGCCGCCTTGGCCACGCCGCTGGTGCTTTCGGTGCATAGCGTGGTGAGCTTCGACTTCGCTGTCTCGCAACTTCCAGGCTGGCATACGACAATTTTCCCGCCCTACTTCGTCACGGGGGCCATTTTCAGCGGCTTCGCCATGGTGGTGACCCTGGCCGTCCCGGCCCGCGAGTGGTTCGGCCTGAAGGACTTCATCACCCTGCGGCACATCGACAACATGGCCAAGATCATCCTCTTGACCTCGTGCATCGTCGGTTATGCCTACTCGACGGAGTTTTTCATGGCCTGGTACAGCGGCAATACCTGGGAGCAGTTCCATTTTCACAACCGCCTCACCGGGCCGATGTGGTGGGCCGGCTGGACGATGCTGACTTGCAATGCCATCGTTCCCCACGTGCTTTGGTTCAAGCGGGTCCGCACCAGCGTGTGGGCCTTGTTCGTGGTCAGCATCTTGATCAACGTCGGCATGTGGTTCGAGCGTTACGTGATCATCGTCGTCGGCCTGTCGCGCGATTTCCTGCCGTCGAGTTGGGGCTCATACTATCCGAGCTATGTGGAAGTATTAACGTTGATGGGCAGCTTCGGGCTGTTCCTGACGCTGTTCCTTTTGTTCTGCCGCTACCTGCCGATGGTGGCGATGGCCGAAGTGAAGGGCGTCCTGCCGTCGCAACAGTCGCACGCACACGGCGAAGCGAATGAAAAGGAGTTGGAAATCGCCAGGTAAAACCATGGAAACCACGATCCAAACACCGCCTGTCGAAGAACCCAAACTGTGGGGACTGCTGGCCGAGTATGCCGACGCGGGCGCACTGAAGGCCGCGGCCGAAAAGGTCCGCGACGCCGGCTACCGGCAATGGGATTGCTACACGCCCTACCCGGTCCACGGGCTCGACCAGGCCATGGGCGTCCGGCCGACGATCCTGCCTTGGCTGGTGCTGGGCGCAGGACTGACAGGCTTTGCCGCGGCCACCGCCTTGCAGTGGTATTGCAATTCTCCGCAGACTGCCAATCCGTCGGCGGGCTTGTTGGCCGGCTATCCGTTGGTCTTCAGCGGCAAGCCCTACTGGAGCCTGCCGGCGAATGTCCCCATCATCTTCGAGTTGACGGTGTTGCTCTCGGCGTTGATGGCCTTTTTCGCCGTGTGGGGCCTGTCGCGACTGCCGCAGCCGTACTTCCCGGCCTTCAAGAGTCCGCGATTCCGCCGCGTCACCGACGACGGCTTCTTCATCATCATCGAGGCGCGCGATCCGGGTTTTCAAATTGAACCGGCGCGACAACTGTTGCTGGAAACGAATTCCACCGCGGTGGAAGAGGTCAATGATTAGGAGGACGAACGTTCTATGAAGACCGTATTGGGCTTCATCGTAGTGGGATTGCTCGCGGGCCTGGTGCCTTTCGGACTGATCGCGCTGGCCCGGTCGCAGCCCTCGGCGCAGCCGCCGGTCCATCCGATCCAGGACATGTTCAAGCAGCAGAAGTTCCGACCGCAGCGGGGCAACGCGATGTTTGCCGACCGCCGGGCGATGCGTCCGCGTTTGCCGGGCGTAACCGCCAGCACCGATCTTGAGGTGGACAACGAGATGGTCAACGATCCCGATAATCCTCATCTCATCGACGGCCGCAACTCCCCGCTGCAACTCAACGATGAGCGAACCTACCAGCGCGTGGTCGAAGGCATCGAACCGCAGGCCGACGGCAAACCAGGCTACGTGAAACAGATCCCCGTACCGGTGTCGATGGATCTGCTCGAGCGCGGCCGCGAGCGGTACACGATCCATTGTGTGGTCTGCCATGGCCAGGGCGGCTATGGCGACGGTACCGTAGCCTTGCGCGCGGCCGAAATCCAGCAGACAGCCAACGGCGACGCCGCGGGCTGGGTCGCCCCCAAGAATTATCACAGCGATGACATGCGGCAGCAGCCGGTCGGCAAGATCTACAACACGATTGCCAACGGCGTGCGCACGATGCCGGCCTACGGCAAGCAGATTTCCGTCCTTGATCGCTGGGCGATCGTGGCCTACGTCAAGGCCTTGCAGCGGAGCCAGGATGCGAAACCGGAAGATATTCCGGAAGCGGAAAAAGACAAATACAAGTAAAGAACTTAGTGCTTAGTGCTTAGACCTTAGGCGTCTAAGAACTAAGTTCTGAGTTCTAAGCACCAAGTACTTCCCCATGCAAACAGAACCAACCACCCTCAGCCCGGAAAGCGAGACGCTCCGCCTGGGACCGGCCGCGCAACGAATGATCGTGCCGGGCCTGATCCTGGCGGCAATCGGCGCCGCTGTGGCTTATCCGTCTCCCGCATCCCGCCTCAATGATGGCTCGAAATATGACCTGATGCTGTTTTATCACGCCTACCTGGTGGCCTTCGTCTTTTATCTGACGATTACGCTCGGTTCGCTTTTCTTCGTTATGTTGCATCACCTCTCTCGGGCCGGCTGGAGCGTGACGCTCCGCCGTCTGGCCGAGGCCCTCAGCGGAAACATGCTCCTGATGGCGATCTTGTTCGTGCCGCTGGCCTTCCACCTGCACGAGATTTATCCCTGGGCGGGACCGGCCGACGAACGTCAAGCAAGCAGTGAAGCCGTGGCGAAATACATCCGCGCAGCGCGAGCCGTAGCTTTAGGCGTGGCATCGCCAAAAACGGAAGCGAAACCTGTCACCGCCGGCCACGATATCTGGTTGACGCCAACGAACTTCATCGGCCGCTTCGTCATTTACTTCGTCATCTGGGGCTTCCTGGCCTGGTACTTCCGAGGCCATTCGATCCTCCAGGACAGCACCGGCAGCGTGCAACTGAGCAAGAGCATGGAACGGCTCTCCGCCCCGGGCATGATCCTCTGGGCGGTCACCATCACGCTGGCCGCCGTCGACCTGATCATGAGCCTGAATCCGCACTGGTCTTCCACGATGATCGGCGTGTATCTCTTCTCCGACGCCGTGCTCAGCAGCTTGGTCGCGCTCACCCTGCTGGCGCTGTGGTTGCAGTCCTGCGGCCTGCTTCGCGGCGTCGTGACCAAGGAGCATTACCACGACCTGGGAAAACTGACCTTCGCCTTCGTCTTCTTCTGGGGCTACATCGCTTTCAGCCAGTACATGCTGATCTGGTACGCCAACATGCCGGAAGAGACACAGTTCTATATGATGCGGCAGGTCGGCCCCTGGGCCGGAGTGTCGCTGGCCCTGATCGTCGTTCACTTCGTCCTCCCGTTCTTGGGCCTGATGTCCAGGCATGTGAAGCGACTATTGCCGCTGTTTGCTTTCTGGCTGGTCTGGCTGTTGGTGGCCCACGCCTTCGATTTGTTCTGGCTGATCATGCCGAACACGTTCGTCCGGCCAATGCTCGGAGCCGACGGCACGCTGCCGGAGGCCTTCAAGACGATCCTGGCATCGCCGCAATCGGTCTATCAACTCAGCCCAGGTTCGGAGTCGTTGCTCCGCGACGTTCAGGGGCCTCTGCAACCGGCGGCGATTGCCATCGTCGTCGGCCTGTTAATCGCCATGGGCGGTCTCTTCGTCGCCAACACGGCCTGGCTGCTCCGCGGCGCCGCGCTGGTGCCCGTGAAGGATCCGCGGCTGAACGAATCCCTGAATTTTCATAACACGTAATTCCAGTCATGAGTTATTCGCATAGCGAACAAGACGTTGCCTCGGCGAAGGCCGGCCACGGCGAAGACATTTCGCACGTCGAGCCCGATGACGTCGGCGTCGGACTGCTGACCGTGCTGGGCGCATTCGTCGCCGTCGCGGTGCTGCTGATCGTGGTCTTGCTCCAGGCCTGGTTCTATAATTGGAAAGTGGACGTGCTCGCCCGGCAACCATCGGCTTGGCCCGAGGACAAGATGCCCGCCGCGATAGCTAAGCAGCAACTCGAGCGGATTGAAACCTATGGTTGGGCGGATCCCAAAACCAAGAAGGCCCGGACCATTCGCATCCGCCGGGCGATGGAGCTGGTGGCCAAGGAAATGGCGGCCGGCAAGGAGACTGGCGGAAAATGAGCGAATTCAACAAGAAACGCGAGGCGGCAACAGGCCTTGACGGCCGACAAAGTAGCAGGCACACTCCGTGTGCCGTCCGCCCTGCAGCCCCAGACGCAGGCTCCTTCTCAGAAGCCAGAGGCTTCCGGCGGACGGCACACGGAGTGTGCCTGCTACTTGCGCCTCCTCCTTCCCGCCGCGCCGGCCATGGCCCAGGTCATCGACCCGGCGCCCGGACCCACGGCCGGGGCAAAAATCATCGACAAGCCCGATGCCCAGGTGCCGCTGGATTTGCAGTTCAGCGATGAGTCGGGGCAAGCGGTGAAGCTCGGCGACTACTTCCATCCCAACCGGCCCGTCCTGCTGATTATGGTCTATTTCGGCTGCCCACAGTTGTGCAGCCTGTCGCTGAACGGCGTGACCAAGGCCGTGCGGAAGGTCGGTTTGCAGCCGGGAAAGCAGTTCGAGATCGTCACCGTCAGCTTTAATCCCAAAGAGGGACCCACGATGGCCGCAGCCAAGAAGGCGAATTACATCAAGTCGTTGGGCAACCCCGAGGCCGCCGCGGGGTGGCACTTCCTCACCAGCACCGATCCGGCCGCCGCCAAAACGCTGGGCGACGCCATCGGTTTCGGCTTCCGCTTGAATCCCGAGACAGGGCAGTACCTGCACCAGGCCGGCATTTACCTCTGCACGCCCGAAGGCCGCGTGTCGCGGGTCGAGCAAGGCATCGAGTTCGACTCGGACGTGCTGCACGACTCGCTGATTCACGCCTCGCAGGGAAAGATCAGTTCGGGCCTGTTCGGCGTGGCCCTGGCCTGCGGATTCGCACACTTCGACGTGGAAACGGGAAAATACACGTGGGCCGTCATGACCATCGTGCGGGTCACGGGAATTACGACTTTGATCTTGCTGGCGTCGGGCATCGGCTGGATGGTCTACCGCGAGTCCCGGAAGGGGCCGGCGGCAACCCTTGTGGGGAAGGATGAAGGATGAAAGATGAACGACGAATGATGAAGGTACTGGGTACTGAGTACTCGGTACTGCGTACTTGGCTTGACCCCTGACCCCTGAACTTCATGATACCCTCCCTTCTAGCGCAAGGAACGTTCTGGCTCGAGCCGCCGGCATCGACGTCGGCCCAGAACCACGACCTGGTGTTCTACGCCCTGCTGTCCGTGATGGGCTTTTTCTTCTTCCTGGTCGTCACGATCATGCTGGCCTTCGTGGTTCTGTACCGCCGCCGCAAGGGCCAGCAGCCCGACGCCGGCCCCACGCACAATACGCCGCTGGAAGTCTTCTGGACCGGCATCCCGCTGGCCATCGTCATCGGCTTCTTCGTCGTCGGCCTGCGGTATTACGTCGATCTGGAAGCGCCGCCGGCGGGGGCCGACGTGGTGGACGTCGAGGCCAGCCAATGGCAGTTCAATTTCAAGTATCCCAACGGGGCTGAATCCAATGAACTTTATCTCCAGGTCGATCGGCCGGTGGTGCTGAAGCTCACCTCCAAGGACGTCAACCATGCCCTCTATATCCCGGTCTTCCGCGTGCAGCGCAACGCCGTGCCGGGGCAAAATACGGAGATCTGGTTCAAGCCGACGGTCATTACCGAAAAGGATCCGACCACCGGCGAGGAAGATTTCTATCATGTCTTCTGCACGCAGTACTGCGGCAACGGTCATGCCGAAATGAATACCAAGGCCTTCGTCCTAACTAAAGAAGACTACGACAAGAAGCTGGCCGAGGCGGCCAACATCTTCGTCGATAAGAACAGCAAGCAGCCGCTGCCCTACGTCGAGGTCGGCAAGAAGCTCTACGCCACGATGGGCTGTTCCCAGTGCCACTCGATCAACGGGGCCGAGGGGCAAGGACCGACATGGCAGGGGCTGTACAAGCGCGATGTCGAGTTCTCGAAATCCAACGTGCCCGGCTACACGCTCAAGGAAAGCGACGACGACAAGAAGTGGGACGATTACCTCCGTGAGTCGATCCTTCATCCCGAGGCCAAGATCGTTCAGGGATTTCAAAACGTCATGCCACCGCAGGAGTCGGCGCTGAGCGGATCGCCGTATAAAGAGAAGAAGCTCGCGGCCATCGTCGAGTACATCAAGAGCCTGGGAAATCCCAAGTATTACACGCCGATGAAGACGCCTGAACCACAAAGCGCCGAGAAGCCGCAAGCAGCAGAAAAACCGCAAGCCGTAGATCGCTTTGCCGATCGGCCGACGGACCTGCCGATTGACAAGTCGGAGACCACGCCGCCGGCCGGGAAGAAGGAGCAAGGAAAATGATCGCCAAGAGCCACGAACCCGATAATTACCTGACGCACAGCCGCGGCATCTCCTCCTGGATCTTCACGCTCGACCACAAGCGGATCGGCGTGATGTACTTGGTCTCGGTCCTCACGGCCATGTTCCTGGGCGGCCTCTTCGCCATGCTCATCCGTACCCAGTTGCTCGACCCCGCGGGACTGCTCTTCCACAAGACCGAAATCCTCAAAGACGCGTTGGTCTACAAGCCGTACAACCAGATCTTCACGCTCCACGGCGCGATCATGATCTTCCTCGTATTGATCCCGGGTACTCCTGCGGTCCTGGGGAATTTCGTCCTGCCGCTGATGTTGGGGGCCAAAGACGTCGCCTTCCCGCGGCTGAACCTCCTCAGCTATTACTTCTACGTCGCGGGCACCGTGCTCTTCCTGGCCTCGATTGTCATCGGCGCCGTGGACACGGGTTGGACGTTCTATACTCCCTATAGCACGCAGACATCGACCGCCGTAACCTGCGTTGCCATGGGCGTCTTCCTGCTGGGTTTCAGCTCGATCCTGACGGGCCTGAATTTCATCGTCACGATCCATAAATTGCGGCCGCGGGGCATGACCTGGGGCCGTCTGCCGCTGTTCGCCTGGGCCTTGTACGCCACGGCCCTGATCCAGATCATCGCCACGCCCGTGCTGGCGATCACCGTCTTGCTGCTGATCATGGAACGGCTCTTCCACCCCGGCATCTTCGATCCGGCTTACGGCGGCAACTCGGTGTTGTTTCAGCACTTTTTCTGGTTCTATTCGCACCCAGCCGTGTACATCATGATTTTGCCCGCCATGGGCATCATGAGCGAGATCATCGCCACCTTCAGCCGCCGCGAGGTTTTTGGCTACCGTTTCGTGGCCGTGAGCAGCATCGCCATTGCCCTGATCGGATTCTTCGTCTGGGGACACCACATGTTCCCCAACGGGCAATCGGCCCCGGCCAACGTGATCTTCAGCGCCATGACGCTTCTGGTGGCCATTCCCTCGGCGGTCAAGGTCTGGAACTGGCTGGCCACGCTGTATAGCGGCTCCCTCTGGCTGCGCACGCCGATGTGTTACGCCCTGGGTTTCTTCGTCATTTTCTCCATCGGCGGGTTGACCGGGCTGCCTTTGGCGATCCTGCCGACGAACTTCCACGAGCACGACACCTACTTCGTCGTGGCCCACTTCCATTACGTGATGTTCAGCGCGATCTTTCTCTTCGTCGGCGGCCTGTTCTACTGGTGGCCCAAGATTACGGGCCGGATGTACAACGAACCCTTGGGGCAGTTCGCCTGTCTCTTGGAATTCGTCGCTTTCCACTTGACGTTCATCCCCCAGTTCCTCGTGGGCTTGCATGGCATGCCGCGGCGGTCGGCCGTCTACACAGCCGCACCGGAATTCCAGCCGTACCATGTGATTTCGAGCGTCGGCGCATTCCTGCAGTTCATATCGTTCTTGCTCGTGGCGGCGTGCCTGTTGCACTCGCTCTACCGCGGCAAAAAGGCCCCGGCCAACCCCTGGGGCGGTTCCACGCTGGAGTGGAGTTGTTCCTCGCCGCCGCCGCACGATAACTTCCCGGAGGCGCCGAGTGTCGGCCGGCCTTACGACCACGATGGCCTGGAGTGGAATGAAGAGACGGAAGGTTTCGAGCGAAGACCCAAGGAACTTGTGACCACAGAACTTAGAACTTAGAACTTAGAACTTAGGAATGAGCGGCGACCTCCTAAGCACTAAGGTCTAAGAACTAAGCACCGAGGATTTCCATGACCCCAGACACCATCCCTGAAGCTCCCCACGAGCATCCCGAGCACCTGGCGCACCACTTCGAGTCGCTCCAGCAACAGTATGACTCGGGCAAGCTCGGCATCTGGCTCTTCCTCACGACCGAGATCCTGATGTTCTCCGGCCTGTTCTGCGGCTATGCCGTGCTCCGATCGCTGCACCCGGAGATCTTCCTCTATGCGCACCATTACCTCTCCGTGCCGTTGGGCGCGCTGAACACGGTGGTGCTGATCTTCAGCAGCTTCACGATGGCCTGGGGGGTCCGCGGCGCAGCTCGGCCAGACCAAACTGCTGGTCCGCCTGCTCACGATCACGCTCGTTTGCGCCGGCGTCTTCCTGTGCGTGAAGTTCGTCGAGTACAAGAACAAGTGGGAAGAAGCCCTGCTGCCCGGCAAGTACTATAATCCGGACGAACCGCCGCCGGGTGTTGACATGCCGAGTTTCGAGTCAGGAAAAGAAAAGGCGGCCGAGAAGGTTGCCGAGAAATCAGACAAGCCGGCAAATGCGAAACCGCAAGCGGCGGTGGTGCCGCCGGGCGCCGTTGGAGAGCGATCGACGATTGCCCCAGCGGCCGTCGGACCGACAGGGCTTTCACCCCTTTGGCTGGAGCGCAACCAACTCCGCCGCGATGTCGTGTGGCACGGCCCGGAGCCGTACAACGTGCAGCTCTTCTTCGGCATCTACTTCGTCATGACCGGCCTGCACGGCATCCACGTGATCGCCGGCATGCTCGTGATCGCCTGGTTGATCGGCAAGGCCCGCAAGGGGGTTTTCGGCCCTGATTATTTCGCCCCGGTCGATTTCGTCGGCCTGTATTGGCACCTGGTCGACCTCGTATGGATTTTCTTGTTTCCGCTCTTATACCTGATATCGTGAGTTCCGTCATGGCTTCCTATCAAACCCCAGAATTCTCCGGAAAAGTGGGCTCGACCCAAGCTTCCGCGCATTCCGGCCTGGGACACGTCGTGCCCGTGTGGCTCCTGGCTGCCGTGTTCGGCGGCTTGCTGGTGCTGACGGCCTTGACGGTGGCCGTGGCCCAGGTCGATCTCGGCAATCTGAATCTTTATCTGGCCCTGGGCATTGCCACCGCCAAGGCCTCGTTGGTGGTATTGTTTTTCATGCACCTCTTCTGGGACCGGCCCTTCAACTCGATGGTCTTTATCGGTTGCCTGCTGTTCGTGAGTCTTTTCATCGGCATCACCTTGACGGACCAGCGGGCTAGCAACGCCTCGGCAGTCGGCGGGGAAGGCCCGGCGATGCAAGGCGTCCACACGCCGCTGGGGAGTCCAAAAAAGTGAGCGATCGCCCCGGGAACCTTGGTTCATCGGGTCCCGGCGGCTCGCCACCGCAGCTCGATGCCGGGGCACTGGCAATGGCGGTTTTGATCGTGGCCCTGTCGATGTTCTTCGCGGCTAGCATCGTCGTCTACCTGCTAATGCGGCAGATTCATCAGCCGTGGCCGCCGCGGGGATTTCCCGCCCTGCCGCCGACTCTGTGGCTGAGCACGCTGGACATCGTCTTCAGCAGCTTCACCATGCAAGCGGCCGTGCTGGCCGCCCGTCGCGGCGACAAAGTCGGTTTGCAAAGGAACCTCGCGGCCGCGCTCGTGCTGGGCCTGGGCTTCCTCGGCCTGCAATCCTACGCCTGGTACAAAATTTGGACGCAAGTGGCCGCGGCCGCCGACCACTCAAGCACCTACCTGGAAATGTTCTACCTGATGACGGGCCTGCACGCGGTCCACGTCGTGGGCGGGCTAGTGCCGTTGGTAGTGGTTACAGTCGCCGCCTACCTGGACAAGTACGGTCGCAAGAAACACGCGGCCGTTCGTTACACGGCCATCTACTGGCATTTCCTCGCTGCCGTGTGGTGCGCCGTTTTCAGCGTCGTGTACTTGCTGTAGCTGTAGGGTGGGACAAGATCGCGTAGCGAGCGCCGGCCCACCGTAATCGATAATGATGCAAGGAATGGTGGGCCGGCATCGCCGACCCGCTGCGCAGGTGCCCCGGATCTTGTCCCACCCTACCGCGCAGCCGCCACGCGGACTTCCACCGCAGGTTTCGACGGCATGCTTCCACGCGAAGCAGGATGCCCGTCGAGAACCAAGAACAACATCAGCAGCGGCAGATAGACGAGACTGGCCAGGAAGACGCGGCGGGCGTTCTGCGGCGTCTTCGCGCGGCGCAACTGGACGGCCAGCAGGAACAGTCCCAGCCCTAGCAGCAGAGACACGGCGCCGAACAGATATCCGGCCAGTCCGGTGATCGTGACCGCCAGCCCCAGGGGCAGCAGCGCCAGCGAATACAGCACGATCATCAGGCAGGTGAGATGCCCGCGGGGATCGATCAGCGGCAGCATGCGAAAGCCGGCCTTGGCATAGTCGTCGCGGCAAAACCAAACCAGAGACAGAAAGTGGGGGATCTGCCAGAGGAACAAGATCATGCCCAGCAACACCGCGCCCAGCGAGATGCTGTTGGCGGCCCCGGTCCAGCCCATGATCGGCGGCAGGGCACCGCAAATCGCCCCCACAAGCGTGCAAAGCGAGGTCCGCGGTTTCAGCGGCGTGTAGACCAGCGAATAGATGATGATGTTGGCCAGTCCCAAGAGGGCGGTAAGCGGATTGACCAATTCGTTGAGAATTCCTACTCCCGCCGCGGAAGTGCCCAAGGCGAAGAGCAAGGCCGCCAACGGCGAGACCTGCCCGGAGGGCAGCGGCCGGCCACGGGTCCGCTGCATCAGTGCGTCGCGGCGGATTTCCAAAAGCTGGTTCATGGTGCTGGCCCCGGCCGCGGCCAGGCCGGTGCCCAAGATCGTCCACAAGAGGCGGCCATAGTACGAGGGTGGCATGCCTAAGCTACTCGGGCACCACGTCGGGCACCATGTACTCATGGTCGTGGTCGGTAGCGCAGGCATGTAGGGTGCGGCGTCAGGCGAGCCGAGAATAAACCCGACTGCCGTAGTCACCAAGACCATGGCCGTCAATCGGATTTTGGCCAGCTCCAGATATGGCTTGAATTGCATTGCGGGGGGGAACTACACTGTAGGATTCGACCTTCGTTTTATGATACGTGAGGTAACAATGGGTGTCCAACCCCTGGATGGGGAACATGCGACCGGTTTGGATGATTTGCTGGCCATCGGCTTCGGTACGACCGTGGCGTTGTGGGCCGTGGGATACGTCGGCCACATGCCGCTGACCGACGTGCCGCCGCTGGTTTTCGTCAGTCTGATGCTCGCCTGCCTGGCGGCCGGCGGCTGGACCGTGGGCCGACAGACGCCCCGCGGTATCCGCGGCGGCCTCGGATTGGGCCTGATCGTCGCCCTGCTCAATTTGCTGGTCCTCGGCAGCACCCTGGCCGAACCCAACACCGGCCAGATCGTGCCACAACTATGGCTCTGGGTGCCTGGTTACTTCGCCGTCTGCTTGGCATTGGCGACTGCCGGAGCGGCGGCAGGGACAATTGCCTCCCCTCGCCGGGCACCGTCGGGCACCGCGCAGCGGTCGGCATGGTCGGCGGGAGAGGGGCCGGGGGTGAGGGCGACCGACTGGCTCCTCGGCTTCGCCTGGACAGCCTGTTTGGCGACGCTGTTGTTGATCTCCATCGGCGGGTTGGTGACCGGCTTTCGCGCCGGGATGGCCGTGCCGGATTGGCCGAATACCTACGGCAGCAACATGTTTTTCTATCCCTTGGCAAAAATGACCGGCGGCGTTTTCTACGAGCACGCCCACCGCTTGCTCGGCTCGCTCGTCGGGCTGACAACGCTCGTGCTGGCGATCTTGCTTTCGATCCGCCGCCGATCGGTCGGGGCCCTGATTCTGATCTGGATCGTCGGCGTGTTCGTCCTGCTGCAAGGCGTCATGGGCGGACTGCGCGTCACCGACAACAGTCCGCATCTGGCCGTTGTGCATGGTTTTTTCGCTCACGTGATCCTGGCCGGGATGGTCGGCGTGGCCGTGTTGCTAACATACTCGCCACGCTCCACCGTGATGTCTTCCAACCAGGCGGAGCGTGATCAGTACGAGCCTTTGCCGAACGAAACCGACGGTCTCCTTTCGGCGCTGCTGGTGCTGGCGATCCTTGGGCAAACGCTCTTGGGCACGCTCGTGCGGCAGATGGACGTGGGACTGATCATCCATATTTCCGCGGCGATGCTTGTGGCCATGTTGGCGATCATGGTGGGCGTGCGGTTGTGGGGACTCTATCCGCAGATCGCCGTCTTTGCCCGCGGGGGCGTGGCCTTGATGGGCGTGGTCATCTTGCAACTGATCCTGGGCGGGATTTCGCTGGCCTGTCGCACTCCGCCAGCCACGGCTTCGCCTTCCGCCGAGCAGTTGCAATCGCAGGCCGACGCCCTGCGTCCCGCGCTGCATGCCATCCTGACGACGGCCCATCAGACGACTGCCGCCGTGCTCTTGGCGATTGCCGCGCTGTTGGCGTTTTGGGTCTGGCGGTTGATGGTGGTGCAAGGGACCGCCGCGGCCGCCGAGACGCCGATCGCCAACGCCAAGACGGTAACGACCGCATAGCTGCAAACGCAGACCATGAAACACTCGAAAGGGAAAAAGACAGGAAGATGTACGACAGGAAAATTGAATTCAGAATGTTATGTTTCCATCTTCCTGTCGTTCCCCAAGCTTTTTCTAGGGATTGCCGGTCGTGTATAGTTATTTGGCAAGATGGTTTCGAGAATACAGAATGCAAATTGGCCGCGAGGTTATCATGATAGCAAGTCCTGTTGCGGATGCGGAGATTCTTGCAGAGGTGATTGGGCCCGATCGTCCGGACGTGCCGCAAGATGTGGCTCGGGCTTTCCTGAAACTAGGATTTTCCGAGGCCCAGGAGGAGCGGATGCGCGAGTTGGCCGACAAGAACAACCGCGGGACGCTTACGGAGGGGGAGCGTGCCGTGATGGAAAGTTACCGGCGTGTGGGAAACTCTTTGGCCATCATTCAAGCGAAGGCGCGGCTTTCGCTGAAACACCAAGATAATGCTGGTCTTTGAACTGCATGGATGCCTCTTTGCGGCGGTTAGTCGCAATGAAAAGGGGACGTCATTGGTGATGAAAAGGGGACGTCATTGAAATCGAAAACAACATTCCTATTCAAGGAATCTGGAATTCCAAAATTCAGCGAGTCTCGTAGGTCCGAAGGCATTGGCCCGTCTTATCGTCAAGAACCACCGCAAAGTCACGTCCGGGAGTAATCAGAATCGCAGTCAATTCCTCCTTGACGTAGTACATATCGGCAAAACCCTGCACTTGGAACTCCGGGAACGGAAGGCCCACTCGGAACCGAGTGCTGCCATCAGCGTCAAAGACCACTGGGTTATGTGGACCTGACTCCTCTATCGATTCAACCAAAGCAACACCGCAACCATCGTGCAGTCCACATACGCTTGCTAACGGCTTGCAATATACCTTTTCAATTTTCACTCCTTCCCAATCCCACGAGACCGACGCCGAACCACGTCGCCAGATCAAATTACCGATACTCATTCTTTACCTCTAATCATTTCCGCCTTTGCTCCCCAAGTTCCGCCGTGCGGCGGACCGAGATTCCCGGAATACCATCGAAGTCCCGGTCTTCGGTCCAGAGCGGGTATCCAAGTTCCAGCGTCAGGGCGAGGATCGGCACGTCCTTTGGGTCCCGTTGCGCAATCAGCCGGCTCGCTTCGTCAACGCGCGAATCGTATTGGTTCGGCTGACAGGCTATAATCGGCAGTAACTCGAACTCTCGCAGCAGGTCGAGTTCCCGGCAGCCAAGCTTACTGGCCATCGAGGGGATATACTTCTCAACTTCGAATAGAGTGTGCTGCGTCGAATAGAGGGTGAACTTGCCGGAGAAAATCACCTCTCTGGCCGCGCCACCCAGCAGCGCGGAGATAATCGGGTTCGCATCAACAATCAGCGGCTCAGGCACGGTCGGGCTCGCTGGAGATCCTGCGAGACGCGTCAAAATCCGCCAATACGTCGGCCTCGGTCAAGCCTTTTTCGGCCATCGCCGCACGGGTTCCGTCCGAGAGACGGTAGAATTCGCCTTTCCGCCCCTCCCAAGAGAGTTTCTCCCGCACTGCCTGCACGACGAAATCATCCGCCGAGGTTGTTGCCGGAACAACCCTTTCGATCTGTTCGAACAGCGATTGCGGAATATGGACCTGAGGCATTATGCACCTTTTGGCAGTATTCTATCCGCGACAATCGCGCCCTGCAAGCCTTGTGACGGAACTTCGAAACCAAGGCGATTCTGGCCTGGCAATGGGGTGCGAATATTCACCCAATGTCTACCGTAAGGATTTTTCTGAATAATGCGAGGCAACCCTGTTAATAAAGCTATAGTTCCTGTAATTCCCACGAAGGACCGTGCGAAGAGGTTCAACGAGCATTTGGGGCTTCAGCACGTGAAGATACGGAACAAGACCCAAGTAGTGCATTTTTCCTGAGAACCTATCCGAGAACCGCCCTTGAGCCCGGCACAATCCAGGGATATCTCGGGGTTCTCGGATAGGTTCTAACTACAAGGGAGATGGGATATGGCCAACAGCCTGATGTTGAAGGGCCTGCTGCTGCTCGCAGTCCTTCTGTGCGTCGTCAAATTCAGAGAGGCGGCGAGCGAGAAAACGGATGACGAGGCGATTGCGGAGATTGAGAACCTGGGCGGCCGTGTCTTCCGCGATGAAACGAGCCCCAGCAGGCCGGTCATTTCGATTGACTTCAGCGGCACCCATGTCACCAGCGCCGAGCTGAAACTCATCGAAGGATTGACCCGACTCAGGAAGTTGGACTTGCACGGCACCGAGGTCACAGACGCCGGGTTGGAACATCTCAAGAAGTTGACCCAACTCCAAATGTTGTTCCTCCACCAAACCGACGTTACCGACGCGGGGTTGGAGCACCTCAAAGGCTTGACCCAACTGCAATGGTTGTGCCTTGCCAAGACCGGAGTTACCGGCACGGGGCTGGAGCACCTCAAAGGCTTAACCGGACTGAAAATGTTGAGCCTGGGTGAAACCGATGTCAGCGACGCCGGGCTCGAACATCTCCACGCGTTGACGCAACTCCAAATGCTCTTCCTGCACCAAACCCAACTTACCGACGCGGGGCTGGAACATCTCACAGGCTTGACCCAACTCCGCGAACTGAACCTTGGGGAAACCAAGGTTACCGACGCCGGGTTGGAGCATCTCGAAGCGCTAGCCCGACTCGATTCGCTGCACCTGGAGGGAACCAAGGTGACCGGCGGTGGGATGAAGGGGCTTCAAGACGCCTTCCCGAACTGCCTGATCGCCCTCGGTCTCTGATCGGCGGCAGAAACGAATGCAGAAAAAGCGGCGGCGATTCCCGAAATCGGGAAACTGGGCGGCAAGGTCACCATTGACAAAAAGTGGTGAGATGGACAGGCCAAAAACCTCTCCTACGCGTCGCAAATCCCGATCGCCTGCTCCAAGCTCTTCAAGCCGTCCTTCCGCTTGGGAATGAACTCCTGGGCGGCGGCCCTTACCGCGACTCGTAAATGGCCGTCACGGCGGAACGTTTTGGTGTTTGAGTTGCCCGTTGACAAAATCGAGCATCTGGAGCTTGTTCTTCCCGGAAAGTACGTTGACGAGGATCGTGACTTGCGATTCAGGATTCCGAAAGCGATAATCGAGAACCAACCATGAACAGAACGAATTCGCATTCTCGCATTCCATTCTCCATTCGGGTCCTCCATTCGGTTGAGACTTTAACCGCTACTGCGGCAAAGTTAGCGGTTAAATTCTGGCCCCGCTCGCTAGCCTCGGGAGCCGGTTATGCCTGAACAGGGCACTCAGGGTACAAGCGATAGACCAGCGTGGGCCAAGGACGCTGTTTTCTATCAGATTTTCCCCGACCGTTTTGCTCGCAGCGAACGAGTCCCGAAGCCGGCCAACCTGCTGCCGTGGCACGCCCCGCCATCGTCCCAGGGGTTCCACGGCGGCGATCTATTGGGCATCGCAGAACATTTGGACCACCTGGCCGATCTCGGCGTTAACGCGATCTATCTGAACCCGATCTTCCAGTCACCCAGCAATCATCGCTATCACACGCACGATTACGAGAAAGTCGATCCCTTGTTGGGCGGCAACGCCGCTCTCCGGACATTGGTCGGCGAGGCCCACTCCAGGAACATTCGCATCATGCTGGACGGCGTGTTCAATCACGCCAGCCGCGGCTTTTTTCCGTTCAACGACATCCTGGAGAACGGGCCACACTCGCCGTGGTTGGATTGGTTCCACATTCACGGCTGGCCCCTGGCTCCCTACGATGGCCGTAAGCCGGCGAACTATGCCAGTTGGGCGGGCGATCGTGCCCTGCCGAAATTCAACACCGACAATCCGCAGGTGAGAGAATTCCTGATGGGCATAGCGGAGTTCTGGATTCGCCAGTACGACATCGACGGCTGGCGGCTGGACGTGCCCCCGGAGATCACGGCGCCGGGCTTTTGGGAAGAATTCCGTCGCCGCGTGCGCGCGGTCAAGCCGGACGCCTACCTGGTTGGCGAGATCTGGCGCGAGGCCCCTGATTGGCTTCGCGGCGATCGTTTTGACGCTACGATGAACTACGTTTTCGCAGCGGCAGCCATCGCCTTTGCGGCCGGCGACCGCGTTAGTCCGCGCCTCGTCCATGGTCGGGCCTATGACCCCTATCCCGGTATCGACGCCGCCCGGTTCGGGCAGCGAATTCGGGATTTGCTCGCTCAGTATGATTGGGAGACAACCCAGGTACAGTTCAATCTGCTGGACAGCCACGATGCTCCCCGCGTGGTGAGTGTCGCCCGCGGAGACAAGGCAACCCTTCGGCTAGCCACGCTATTGCAGATGACGTTTCCCGGAACGCCGTGCATTTATTATGGCGACGAGATTGCCCTGCGGGGCACGAAGCGGTACGACCATCCGCATCGCGACCAGGATGTACGCTGGCCTTTTCCGTGGCACGACGAGGCGGTTTGGGACCGGGAGATGCTGGACTTCTTCCGTCAAGCGGTCGCCCTGCGGCACGCGCATCCTGTTCTCCGTCGCGGTCACTTTGAAGAACTCTACGCCCATGCTCAGCAATACGCGTTTCTTCGCTACGACAACGACGGAGCGCTCCTGGTGGTGTTGAACGCGGCCGATGAAGCGGCACAGATCAGCGTGCCGGTAGGCCGGCACATTCCGGATGGGGTGTGTCTGAAGCCACTTTTCGGGGTAGTGGCTGCCGGCATTGTACAACGTGGTCATTCGGTCCTGAGCGTTCCACCGCGCGCCGGCGCCGTGCTTGCGGGCTAACTACGACCAACTCACGACGTGTGAAAAATCGGGCTGGTTGTCTGGCGATCACGCCCTTGAGGCATAGGATGGGAAAAAACGCGTCTTGCCTTTGCTTACCCCGGCGTATAGAAGTTCAATAGGCGCGTACGATTCCACCGCGGGACGCCAAAAGCGTGAGGTGACCGCTTCGCTTCTCTGCATCGTCCTCGAAGAGGACGCTCCCCGGTCTTGCGAAAGAGACGAAAGATGCCTTCGCTCTTAGTCGTTAACGATGACCGGAAGATTATTCGCATCATCAAGCGATGTTTCCAGCAGTCGGACGTGAGGGTGCATTTGGCCGCCTCCGGGGCGGAGGCCGTCAAGGCCGCGACGGTGTTGCAACCCGACGTCGTGGTCCTCGACATTCTGCCCGACGGCGGCGGCTTGTCCGCCTTGGAGGAGATCCGCCGACTGCATCCCACGGTCCCCATCATTTTCATTACCGACTCGGGGACCAGCGAAATGGCGATCGAGTCGATGCGGCTCGGCGCCATGGACTACTTGGGCAAACCTTTGGACATGGCGAAGATCCGCGAGGTGATTGGCCAGGCGATCGGGATCAGTAAGAGCATGCGGGAGCCCGGTGCCAATGGCGAATCGGCGATCGCGGACACAGCCAGTGCGGAAACAACTTCGCCCGACGCCCTGATTGGCCATAATCCGGCCATGCAAGAGGTGTATAAAGCCATCGGCCGTGTCGCCGATCAGAATATCAACGTGCTCATCCGCGGTGAGAGCGGGACGGGGAAAGAAGTCGTCGCGCGGGCGATCCATCAGCACAGTCGCCGGGCGGGAAAGAAGTTCATGGCCGTCAACTGCGCGGCGATTCCCGAAGCGCTCCTGGAAAGTGAGCTTTTCGGCCACGAAAAGGGGGCCTTTACGGGGGCGGAAAGCCAACGCATCGGCAAGTTCGAGGAGTGTGAAGGCGGGACCCTCTTCCTCGACGAGGTGGGCGACATGCCCCTGCTGATGCAGAGCAAGGTCCTCCGCGCGATCCAGGAGAAGGAGTTCCAGCGCATCGGCGGTAATGAAACGGTCAAGTCGGACGTCTGCATTGTTGCGGCAACGAACCGCGATCTGGACGCCATGGTCGCCAGTGGCGCGTTCCGCGCCGACTTGTGTTTCCGCCTGAACGGATACAGCATTCTCCTGCCCCCCTTGCGCGATCGCCGCGACGATATCCCGCTCCTCGTGGAATACTATGTTCGCATCTTGAATGCCGAGATCGGCAAAGCGATCACGAACATTGCGCCGGAAACCATGGAACGACTAATGCAGTATTCCTGGCCGGGCAACATCCGCGAACTGCAGACGGTTCTCAAGCATGCGATGTTGCACGCCGTCGGCCCCGTCCTGGTGGCGGAGTTTCTCCCGTCGGAATTGCGGGCAAGCACTCCCACGGCATCGCCATTGCCGCCGCCGCAGGCTGACGTTGCGGCAGAAGACGCTCCCGTCGCAGCGCAGGCCGTAACGGCTTCTCCTCCCCAACACGCTGACGTTGCTTTCTCTGAATTCATAGAGCAGCAGCTTTCCGGCAAGACTCACTCGCTCTATGCCGACAGCGTCAAGCACATGGAATCCATCCTCTTGACCGACGTGCTTCGCTACACCGACGGCAATCAATCGCAGGCCGCTGCTCTCCTGGGAATCACGCGGGGTTGCCTCCGCAACAAGCTGCGACTGCACGGGATCATCATTCGGTCTTCCGTCGCCATTCGGGATCCGGCGAACGACGGCGACGGGGAACTACTCCTCGCTTCGGGGACCGGCATCCCGTCGCCGGCGCGGCTTTGACCGTCAGGTTGCGCCACGGGCGCCAGCACCAGCCGGAAAGAAAAGGAGCCGGGCAGGAAACCACGCACCTCCGCTCTCGTAGGCGGATTATCGCGATCTTCCTGTCCGGCTCGGAAACCGACCCGGCGTTATCGCCGGAAGAACGCCGCTCAGCGCCTCACCTTCGGTGCGGGCGGCGAACTGCCGCCGTTGGCGCCGTCGAGGATTCGTTGCGCGTTCTCAATCGGTTTAGTCTCCCGTTTCTCGGCCTGCTCCTTGGCCTGAACGTCCAGGCCGGCCAAGTCCATGCGGAGATCGCCCACCTTGGCAACGGCCTGATCGAGATCCGTCTTGCTGGGATCCGTGAGTTGATCGGCCAGTATGGCAAGCCGGTTCTGGAGGGCTCCCGCGTCCTTTTGGGCCTGATCGATCCGCTCGCGGAACGCCGCGCCCGTTTCACCGGTTTCCTGCTTCAGGAGCGCGGCCAGGGCGTTGGCCTGAGCGACCGCCTGCCGGGCCTGCTCCTGCACTTCGCCCGTTTCCTTGTCGGCAAAGGTCGTTAGGTTCTTCTGGATTTCAGCAATTCGGCCGCGGGCGGAGTCCAGTCGTTGCTGGGCGGTCATCTCGGTCTTGGCGGCCGAGGCCCGCATGGCGTCGCCGACCTGGTGCAGCCGGTCGAGGGCGTTCTGGAGATCCTTCTTCAACGCGGCCTCCGTGTTTTTCGCCAGGTCGGCAAGCCGGTCTTCCAGACATGTGACCTTTTCGCGCATCCCATGCAGGCGTTGATGAAAGGAATCGGTCGTCTCACCGGCCTTCTGCATCACGCTCTCGGCCAGCGTGTTGACTTCCGCAATTGCCCGATGGGCGTCTTCCAGGATGTCCGCCGATTGCTTCTGGATGAAAGGCGTCAACAAGCCCTTCTTGCCTCCTGGTAGGGTGCCATCGGCCCCGGCGTCTTTCTTGGCGTTCGCCAAGTTCGCGGTCGCCACGTACACGATGCCGTTGCGGCGAACCAGGATCGACACCTTGCCGCCGGCCGACGCCGCCGCACGCAACGCGTCGGAAACGTCGTTCGGCGAGAATACGTTCTGCCTGTTGATCGCCTCGATCTGATCGTTTGCGGCGAGATTTGCCGCGGCGGCCGCGCTCCCGGGCTGAACTTGGGCCACCACCACTTTGCCGCCCGCCATGGTGACGCTGAGGCCGATCGTATCGGTTGAATTATTGACGTTATTGACGCTGCCGGGACCCACCGTCATGCCGCCGGCTCCGCTGGGAAGACCGCCTTGCTGTTGGGCAAAGGCCGTAGACGCCGCGATCCCTAGGGCCGCGCCGGCAACAGCCAAGGCCAGCATCGACCGGGACCATGGACCGCAAGGACAACAAAACAAACTCGATTGTTCACCTTTCATGATGAAAGCTCCTTTTTTTCTAGAAAAGCTCAATGCGTGGACCGAGACGCCATCGCCTCGGCCCCTCGGCCCTCCCTTCCCGGCGATGGGAAGACAGGGCCCCGATCCACTGCCGTGACGACAGGCAATACAACCGCACCGTGGAGTCATCGGCGATAGCCGCCATAATGGCCATAGCCACCTCCGATGCCAATACCGACACCACCCACCCCGATGGAAATGCCGGGGCGATAGTAATAGCCCCCACGGTACCAATAACCCGGATAGCCGTATCCATATCCATAACCGGGGTAGTAGTAGGTTCCATAGCTCGGATAATAGAAATATCCCGTGCTGGGAACGTCGTAGGATCCGTAGCCCGTGCTATAGGGCACAGGGGAGTCGTACTCGACCCAACCTCCGCTGTCGCTATACCACATCCAACGGTTTTGCGGCGTCCAGTACCACCACCGTCCATTGTTCCAGCGATAGCGCCACTGGTCGGGCCGGTTGCCGCCGGTCACGTTGACCGAGATTCGTGGATCGGTCGGAACGGGCGGGGCGGGTGCGCTTGCGGCGGAGGGCGGAGCCACGTTGCTGCGGGCTTCGCTTCCTTGCTTGAGGTCTGAAACGGCGTTGGCATTCCCCGTGGAATTATTCGCTTGAGGGGACGCCGGGGGCGGCGGGATGTTCGGGATCTTGCTGTCTTCTCGCACGGTCCCACCGGTCATTCCAGCGGCTTGGTGTCCCGCCCCCTCGATGGTTCGTTCCGTGTTCTGAACTGTGCCGCCCAGCGGTCCATTATGAACTTGACCCGCGGCCTGGGGGACGACCAGACCCAACACAACGGCGAGCGCTCCAATCAACATCATCGCATAGCGTCGCATCGTTTGTCTCCTTTCAAACACTTCCGGGGAAAGCGTAGGCCGGGAATCCCACGTGAGATTCCCCGACGGGCCGAACTCTCCCCACCATGGGAAAATCGTTCTCGCACATTGCGTGCCGGACTTGAGAATCGAGATAAGTGCACCGCTGATCTCAGGCAATCGCAGGAGCCATGAATTTGCGCATGTATGCAAGAAGGCCAGCGGCCGGTGTGGAAAAATCGCGCTGGTCGATCGGCGACCATGCCCGTCTCCGCTGCGTCCCTTGAAGGCCCGGTATCTTCTTGGCTGACGATGCGGCGCGGCGTTGGCGATTGGGCTGCCGCCATTCGGCCCGTCCTGAGTTCGAGAGCCTTCGCGAAAACACCCGTTTGAGGCATTGCCCTGACTGCCGGCCGCGAAAATAAATCCAGTGAAGGCCCGATGCGAAGGGATTTCGGCAATAATGGGCTGGGTTCCCGTGTACTCATGGGACGGCCCGCCGTTGCCGACCCTACATTTGTGCGGGCCTTCACTTCTTAAGGAGAAAATCATGATGACGTGTGAAGTGTGCGGGAACGATTACGACAGCTTCGAGTTCGCGATTCACGCCCTCGCCCCCCTCTGCGCCGATTGCGGCTGCGCGATCATCGGGCACGGGGTCGAGGAGGAGGGGGCGATGTATTGCTGCGCGTCATGCGCCAGGCGAGAGGGCGCTGGCGGAGTGGTCGATCGCGCCGAAGCGCTTCTCTCGCGATAGGCCGGTCCGCCTGCGATCCGTCGTTCGCCACGAGTCCGAAAACTCTGCCCGCTGGTCCTGCAACGGTATTTTCGTCGTCAGGGCCGTTCATGTTTCGCCGCTCTGCAAATCGTGGTCGTGCAGAGCGCCTTCTCCTCAGAACCCTCAATCGGAATGCTGTGGAAGTCCGTGGAATCCGACCGCCCATACTGACGAGGGAAAAGCCATTCTGGTCATGCACAAGCGTGCGAGAATTGCCTCGGAGCAATGGAAAGCGATGATCGCCTTGTGCATTTGCCTTTTTCCTCTCCACGGAACGACTTTTGCACGAATCGTTAGCCGAGAAAGGAGCATTACCATGACTCGGTTGATTATTGCAGCGATTGCGGTCTTCATCCTGGTTGGCGCCGTGTTGGCCACGACGGGTGTTCTCCGCGTCCAGAACAACAAGGATCAAAGCGGCATCGTGATCGACAAGAAGGAGTTGAAAGCAAAGACCCAGGAAGCGGTCAAGAAGACCGAAGAGGCCGGAAGCAAGATTCTCGACAAGACAGGCGAGGCTTTGCACAAAGCGGCCGACAAGGTTCGCGGTTCGTCGCACGATCAGCAGACGCCGGCAACGCCCCAACTCAACGACAAGAACCTGCGACAACCTGACGAGACCCGGCAATCGCCCGACAAACAGGGAACATGAACCGGAACGGTACGCCATGCGGAGAGCGTGCCCAGGGCCAGGAGAACCTCTTGCTTGAAAGGACGGACCGATGACCTCGCAGACCATTCCCACAGTTGTCAGTATCTTGTTCGCCGCGTCTTGGGCCGTGGCGGATCCCCCGGCGGCTCAGCCAGTTTCCGCGTACACCCCGCCCGGGCCGCATGCGATCCGCAACAAGGTAAGCAACTCGGACCGATTGCCTGCGGCGCTGAAACGGCCGGATTCGGCGCGGTACGAATTGTTCGGCGTCGACCGGCCGGGCGGGTCAGAGCCGGGCGAGCACCCTTTGATGCCGGCGTTGCGTTGGGCTGCGGCGTATGTGCCCGCCATCGAAGATCAAACAAAGGAACTTTATCCGTGGAGTTACGAATATGACAACGACAACCATCAACATTCTTGTCGTAGGCGACGACGAGGAGGGATGCACCTACCTGGCCAAAATGCTCTCTGCGAAAGATTGGCAGACGGACATCGCCTGGATTGGATCGAAGGCCTTGGAACTTGCTCGCAAGAACAATTACGACGCCATCGTGTTCGACTATCGAAAGCCAGGCCTCGATGGCGCTGACGTCTGTCGCCGCATCCGGGGGTCACAGCCCGAAGCTCGGATCGTGTGCATGACGGGCACTCAAACCATCGACACGGTCTATCGGGCTCTGGAGGCGGGCGCCGATCGCGTACTCGCCAAGCCGGTTGACCCGAGCGAACTCGTTCGCGTTCTCGAAGAACCGGTAGCCGGAACAAAATGATCGTCGCAATTCGATGACGACTTGATGGCAGCAAGGAGTTGCCCGCGGGAAAGTATGGAGACATGTTCGAGGTTTCCCCTCAATTTCATTATTTCGCGGAAGGAGGACGAAGATGCGCAGGGCAACAACCGCGACCCCCGCTGAAGCCGGGGGGAATGGATGCGCGGCGACCCCGCTTCGTACGCTGGAGACGACTATCGACCTGGAGGGAAACGCGGGACCCGAGCGGCTGGCGGTTGACGACCGCAAATTGGTCGTCAGCGACGGACGTGCGCGGGCACCATGTACTCATGGTCGGCGGCGGGAGTGGTGGTTGCACGACGTCGACGGCTTCCGCCTCGAACCGGCGCTGGGCTCTTGCTTCCTGCAGGCCCACGTGGCGGGGGAGTGGATCGACCTGATCCGCTGCCCCGGCGGCGGCGATCGTCACTGGACCGACTCGGTGGATCGGCTCAACGCCCACTGCCGTCGGCGCCGCGCAAGGACGAACGCTGCGGGCCATCGGCGCCGCACGAGTCGCGGGCACCATGTACCCATGGTCGGCCGGAGCGTTCCCGCCGGGCACAATGTACTCATGGTCGACGGACCGCGGGCCTGCTGCTGGCCTTGCTCCGCCCTTTCCAAGGCAGCCTGTTGTTGCTGCTGGCGTTGTCCTTGGGCGCGGTGACGATCGAGGTCGTTCCGCCGCTCTTGCAGGGCTACCTGGTGGACCACGTTTTGAAAGCCGGGATCGCCACGCATCCCCAAGCGGAATTGCTCCTGCTCCTGGCGTCGATCGTGGCGGGCCTGTTGTTGGTCCGCCTGGCGGCGGCCCTGGTCGGCGTCTGGAAAGGCCGCCTCTCCAGTTGGGTCGGCACGAGCATGACGGCCAACCTTCGCAACGACCTGGTGCGCAAGCTCAACGAACTCCCCCTGGGCTTCTACGACAAGAACCAGGTGGGAATGCTCATGAGCCAGGTCGCCTACGACACGGAGACCCTGCACACCCTCGTCTATCATGCGACCAGCGGCGTACTGCTGCAATCGCTGCAACTGGCGGGCATTAGCGTGATGCTCGTTTACCTGAATCCGAGGCTGGCCCTGGTGACCCTGGCGCCGATGCCGCTGATCATCGCCGGGAGTTGGTATTTCACGCGCTGCCTCCAGCCCCGCCACCATCATTATTGGGAGGCGGTGGGGAAGCAGGCCGCGGCGCTGATGGGCATGCTCTCGGGAATCCGCGTGGTGAAATGCTTCGTGCAAGAGGAGCGCGAGATCCGTCGCTTCGCCGCGTCGAGCCGCCGCCTCCGCGACTCGCGGCTGTCGGTCGATACGTCAACGTCGACGTTCGCGATCGGGATCGGCGTCCTCTTCGCCGTCGGCACGCTGGCCGCCTGGTACCTCGGCGGCCGCGACGTGCTCTTCGGCCGGATGACGCTCGGCGCGCTGATGGCGTTCCTCCAATACTTGGCGATGTTCTATGCCCCCTTGACTTCAATCGCCGAATCAACCACCTGGTTCGCCAACTTCTTCAGCGTCAGCCGCCGGATCGGCGATCTGCTCGACGCTCCCGGTGAAAGCGGCGGGCACCATGTCGGGCACCCTTCCCGCCCACCCGCGAGTACTCGGGTACCCGGCGCAGGAGCCCAGCCCATGGTCGTGGTCGCCCAACCGGGCGCGACCCCCACCCAGAGTACTGGGTACCCGGCCGGGTGCCCCGGCCCGCCGATCCAAGGCCGGGTGGAACTGCGGGACGTGTCGTTCGGTTACGACAAGAGCCGGCCCGTGCTGCACGACGTCCGTTTTACGATCGCGCCGGGAGAGATGATCGGCGTGGTGGGGCGAAGCGGCTGCGGAAAATCGACGTTGGTCAGCCTCATCGCCCGCTTGTACGACGTGGATGGCGGGCAGATCCTCGTCGACGGCGTCGACGTCCGCGAGGTCGATCCGCGGCGGCTCCGCCGCCAGATCGGCATGGTTCCCCAGGAGCCCTTCCTCTTCCGTGGCACGGTTGCCGCGAACATTGCCTACGGCAATCCGCAAGCGGCGCCGGAACAGATCCTGCTGGCGGCAAGACGGGCCGACGCCCACGACTTCATCATGCGCATGCCGCTGGCCTACTCGACCCAACTCGGCGAAGGCGGCTCGGGCCTTTCCGGCGGCGAACGGCAACGCCTTTCCATCGCCCGCGCCTTGCTCTTCGATCCCGCTATCCTTATTCTCGACGAGGCCACGGCCAGCGTCGATGCCGAATCGGAAAGGGCCATCTGCCGGGCGATTCGCCGCTGGGTGCGGGCACCATGTACCCATGGTCGGCGGACGGCGATCGTCATCGCCCACCGCCTCTCCACCCTCCAGGACGCCGACCGCCTGCTCGTCTTCGACGAGGGCTGCCTGATCGAAGAAGGAACGCAACGCGAACTGCTTTCCCGCGGCGGGCTGTACAGCATGCTGTTGCGACTCCAAGGCAATCCGCAAGAGTCGATCCGTGAAAATGCGGACGACGACTACGGGCTTTCCTGGCTCGATCCCGCCGCCGTGACGATTGCCGACGGCCCGCAGGGGTTGCTCCGCCTGACGGTCGACGGCAAGAGCATCGATAACGTCCATGCCCTGCGGGCGCTGCCCGCCATGTACGAGGAGCAATATCTCAGTCTGCGCCGCCGCCACCCGCAAGCGGGTACCCCGTCGGAGCACGAATGCGAATTGGGCCTGATCGCCGCGCTCGACGATTGGCCGCCGAGCGCTCGGGAGGCGGTGCGCCGCTCGCTCGGCCGCCGTTATTTGCTGCGGCCGATCCGCGAGATTCGGCAAATTCGTACCAGCGGGAATCTGCTAATGCTGTCGGTATTGACGGACAGCGGTCCGGCGGCACTTCGTTTGGAGAAGCCCGGCGAAGGTTCTCAGCCCTTCGGCGGCGGCGGGTTGCTGCTGACCGATGCGGGCGGAAGTTGCTACGTCATACCCGACCGCGGCGCGCTGCCCAAGTACCAGCAACGTCTCTTGACCCTCTATTTTGGAGATTGAAGCATGGTTACCACGGATTGGAAGGAATTCGTCGAGGTCCAAAGCGCGGTCGAACAAGTCCTGCGGGAAGACCCGGCGGGCGTGTACGGGCGGATGGACGTTGCCAGCCGCGATGTCTGCCGCCGCATGGTGGAGCGGCTCGCTCGGCGCAGCCCCTTGTCGGAGCTGGAAGTGGCGCGACGCGCGGTGGCACGCGCATGGGATGCCTACCGGGAACGTACTCGTCACGCCGACCACGACCATGACTACATGGTGCCCGACATGGTGCCCGGTGATGAAATCCATCACGCGGAGCGTGATGAGTACGGCATGGCCCGCTGTCACGTGGGCTACTATCTGGCAGACGAGGGGCGGACGGTGTTGGAAGGCGACGTGGGCTATCGCCGTACCTGGCGAGACGCCCTGGCGGGGCTTGCCAGCGGCGCACCGTTGTATTGGTACCTGGGCGGGATAATCGGGCTATGGTTGCTCACCGTCGCTGCTGCGGCAGCCGTCGGATGGCGTCTGGAAGTGGGGCGGATTGCCGGTTTCTGGTCCACCCTGATCGTGTTGGCGTTGCTTGCCGGCACCGCCGGCCAGTTCGCCGTCAGCATGGTCAACTGGCTATGTACGTTGATCGTTCCGCCCAGAGCGCTTCTGCGTTTGGATTTCTCGCGGGGAATTCCGCCCGACTACCGCACGTTGGTCGCGGTCCCGGCCATGCTCTCGAGTGAGCGGGGCGTGCGGGACCTTGTCGAGCACTTGGAGTGGCGATACCTGGCCAATCGAGACGACAACCTCTATTTCGCGCTGCTGACCGACTTTACCGATGCCAGGTGGGAAACGTTGCCCGGCGACAGGCGGCTGTTGATGTTGGCCCGGTCGGAAATCGGCAGGCTCAATGAGCGGTATTGCCGCAATCGTTCCACGAAGTTCTACTTGCTGCACCGGCCGCGAAAATGGAACCGGCAAGAGGGCACGTGGATGGCCGAGGAGCGGAAGCGCGGCAAGCTGGCGGCCTTGAACCGTCTCCTGCAGACCGGCGTCAACAAGGCTTTCAACGTCACGGTCGGCGATCTCAATCAACTTCGTTCGGTCCGTTACGTCATCACGTTGGACAGCGATACGCGCTTGCCGCGGGACGTGGGCCGGAAATTGGCCGGCTGCATGGCCCATCCCTTGAACCGGCCCCAGATCGATCCCCGCACCCGCCGGGTGGTCAAGGGCCATGCCATCCTACAGCCGCGCGTCGGCGTTACGATGCACGATGCCGGCCGCAGCCCTTTCAGTTATATGTTGGCCGGCGATCCCGGCATCGATCCCTACACCCGGCAGACGAGCGACGTGTATCACGACATCTTTGGACAGGGTAGTTACATCGGCAAAGGGATTTACGACGTGTACGCCTTTTCCGCCGCCCTGGAAGGACGATTCCCCGACAACCGCGTGCTGAGTCACGACCTGATCGAGGGCTGCTTTGCCCGCAGTGGACTGGTGACCGACGTGGAACTGTTCGAGGGGCTGCCGTCGCGTTTTCTTGCCGACATGGGCCGCCGTCACCGTTGGATTCGCGGCGACTGGCAAATCGCCTCTTGGTTGTGGAAGCGGGTTCCCACGGCAGACGGCAACGGGCACAATCCGCTGGAGGGGTTGGCGCGGTGGAAGATTTTCGACAATCTCCGCCGCAGCCTCGTGCCGCCGCTGCTGCTGGCGTTTCTGCTTGGTGGCTGGATCGTGGCGCCGCACTTGGCCGGCTATTGGACGCTCTTGGCCCTGCTCCTGGCGAGCGGCCCGCCCTTGGCCGCGTGTTTACCCGGCTTTTTGCGAAAACCCCCTGAGAAACCCTGGCGGCTGCACGTCCAGGACCAGGGCGCGCGGTTCTTGAAGGCCTTATCCTCCGAAGCCTTCTCGTGGTGCGCGCTTCCTTACACTGCGCACCGCCACTTGGACGCGGTCGCGCGCACCCTCTACCGACTTTGGGTTTCGCACCGCGGGCTGCTGGAGTGGCTTCCGGCCAGCGAGGCGGAGGCCCGCTGTCCCGGCGGCTGCCGCGAGCATTATGACGTGATGTGGGCCTGTGCCGCAGTCAGCGCCGTGGCCGCAGTCCTCCTGGCGGTCGTTGATCCGCGGGCCTTGCGATGGGCCGGGCCGATGCTGGCGGCGTGGTTGGCCGGGCCACTCATTGCCTGGTGGAGTTCGCAACCCTATCGTTGGCTGGGCGCGTCGGCCAGAAACGTCCCCGAGCGGCACGTCCAGCGTTGGGCCCGGCAGACCTGGCATTATTTCGAGACTTTCATGAACGAGGAAGAGCACTGGCTGCCGCCCGATAACGTGCAGTCGCACTCACCCCGGGGCACCCGGCAACCGAAAGAGGCAGTGTCTTCGCCGGGTGCCGGGTCCGTGGCCGCCCGCACCAGTCCCACGAACATCGGCATGGGGCTGCTATCCGGACTGGCGGCCTACGACTTAGGTTATCTTTCCGGTACGGCCTTGATCGAGCGGACCCGCAGTGTGCTGCACACGATGGACGGCCTGGAACGTTACTGCGGACATTTCTACAACTGGTACGATACCCGGACCCTGCGGCCTATCGAGCCGCGCTACGTCTCCAGCGTCGATAGCGGGAATCTCTGGGGCGCCCTGACGGTGCTCGCAGTCGGGCTAGACGAGTTGCGCGATCGACCGGTGGTTCCTTTACGTTTCCTCGAAGGCTTGCAAGACACGCTGGAGGCGATGGCAACTCTGCGAGCCAACTGGACTTCCGCCGCTTTCGACGACCCGCTGGACGCCTGTCTTGGGCAACTGCGGCGCGAATGCGCGGCCCGTCTCCCAGGAGTGCAAGACGAGCGCACGAATTGCTCTGTCGAATTCGCGCACTGGCCGCCACGCTGGCGACCACCGCTTCCGGAAATCTTCCGGTCTTGCGGCCCTGGGTGGAGGCCTTCCTGCGACAGTCGGCCGCGGTTCACCACGAAGTGCTGCGGTGGGCGTTCTGGCTCCGCATGCCGCAGCGTAACTCCCCTCACCTTTCGGGAGAGGGCGGGCACCATGTCGGGCACCATGCACCCATGGTCGTGGTCGGGGTGCGGGCTGCGAGTCGGGAAGAAGCTATCAAGGAATTGCGCGATTTGCTCAACAGGCTCGACGCGGGCTGCACGCTCGGAGAGCTGCCGCGGGCGGCGGAACAGGTCATGGATCGCATTTCGCGGTTGTCGGGCACCATGTACCCATGGTCGACGGTCTCCGAGTTCGGTACTGGCGGCGATTCCCCCCGGCCCTTCTCGGCCATGCTCGCGGCGGTCCGCGGGGCGGCCCAGCGCGCGGCGCTGGCGGCGCGTGGGCAATTGGAACAGATCGCCGGCTTGTCGTGGCTTTGCCGGCAGTCCTGCCGGATGGATTTTCGCTTCCTTGTGCACCCGCAGCGGAAGTTGCTGAGCATCGGGTTCCGGGTGGACGAGAATTGCCGCGACGAAGGCTGTTACGATCTGCTGGCATCCGAGGCCCGCTTGACAAGCTTCCTTGCCATCAGCCACGGACAGCTTCCGCCGGAGCATTGGTTCACCCTGGGCCGCGCGGTGACCCTGGCCGAGGGCAGGCCCGTGTTGTTGAGTTGGTCCGGATCGATGTTCGAGTACTTGATGCCGGCGCTGCTCATGCCTTCCTTCCCCGGCACGCTGCTGGGCGCCAGTTGCGGCGCCGCGGTGCGGCGGCACATCCGCTACGCCCGCCGGCGCGGTGTGCCGTGGGGCATTTCCGAAAGCTGCTACAACCGCACCGACGAGAACGAGATCTACCAGTATCGCGCCCACGGCGCGCCCGGTCTGGGCTTGCAGCCGGGATTGGGCGAGCACCTAGTCGTGGCCCCTTACGCCTCGGCGCTGGCGATGATGGTGGCGCCGCGGGAGGCTTTCTGCAACCTGGCGAGGCTGGAGGAGAATGGCTATCTCAGCCCCCATGGTTTCTACGACGCCATCGATTTTACCCCGTCCTCTCCGGCGCGCCGCATGAAGCCGCACCCTGCCGGACCGTGATGGCGCATCATAGCGGGATGACGCTGCTGGCCCTGGACAACGTCCTGTTGGGCGGCCCCATGCCGCGGCGTTTTCTCAAGGCCCCCGCCTGCGCGGCACACGATCTGCTCTTGCAGGAACGCATGCCCCAGGCTATCTGTCCCATCGCTCCCGACGCGCTGGAGGACAACGGGGCATCATGACTTTGGATGCCCGAGTGCGGGCGGCGCGGCGTTGGCGTTCGAATCGGCTGGAAATACTCGGTCCAGCGCCGCGCGGATCTCCGGGAGGGCCGCAAACGACCTGCTGGCGCTGGACTGCCGATCGAGGAATTCCAGGAACGCCATCGTGGCCAGGCTGGTGTTCCAGAAGTCGTGCCGCGCCGTAACCGAGTACGGTTCCGCGGCGCCCGTCGCCCATTTGGCGGAATCGGCGAGGCCGAAAGGGTCGTGAAGCTGGTGTCGCAAGAGGAAACGGAGCGATCCTTCGGCGCGATCCACCCCTGCCAGCAAGGCAAAGGACGTGCTCCACGGCATGAACAGGTCGCTTTGACCGAAATCGTCATAGACGCTGAACTGCCGGTAACACGCCTGCGTGCCGTCGTCGCCCGCATCCGGCTGGACCAGGTAGGGGCGCCCCGAGCGGGCAAGCCTGTCCATCACATTCTGCTCATAGCAGACGAAGTTCTGCCAGGGATTCGCCGCCAGCCGGCCGTCCGGGTAGCAGTCCACGCCGCGGCCGCGGACATCGACGAATAGGTTCCATAAGGCCTGTTCGAACGGGGCGCGGAACTCTCGCAGCGAATGCACCAGGGGACCAGGGACAGGCCCCGCCGACCCCGACCCTGAGTACAGGGTGCCCGACCGGGTGCCCGCCGCCCGGACCCGCTTCGTGCTGCTGTTCCAGTAGCTCTCGATGGGCACCCCGTGGCCCGGCGTCAGATGCGCCGCCAGGGACGTCAGATTGGCCTCGTTGGTGTAGCCGTCGTAGGTGCAGCCGGTAAACCCTTCCGGCCCGCACGCGCTCGGATAGCGGTAGGCCATGCGCCAGCCCGCTGGGCAAGCAAAAGACGCGAACGCGAAACGGGCCTGCGTGCGAGCGATGGCCTCCCGCAGCGCCGGCGAAGTCGACGACAACGACTTGTATTGGTGGAAAGCCAGCTCCAGAAAAGCTGCATCGACCACCGACTCCTCGGGCAGCAGCGACGGCTTCAGCGTCACCCAGTCCACGTTTCGCGGCGGCAGGTACTTGGCCCGATCGAGCAATCGATTCACGGTGCCCAGCAAGAGGGCGACGTAACCGTCCGCCTCGCCTTGCTCGACCCAATGTCGCCGCGTCGCAGCCGGCAGCATCCAGAGGAGGGCGGCGGTCGTGTTCAGCCCCGCATCGCTGCTCTGATAGGAATTGTTGGGGACCAGCCCGTGGGTCCGGCTGCGGGCGGCCCAGAGGGCCCCCCACTGCCGCCGAGCAAGTCGTTCCACGAGCGACGGCAGCGGACTCGTGTCGATGTCCAGGGGACCGCCCCGTTCCGACAATACCACGTCTGCCAGGTAGATCCGGCCTGAAGCCAGGGCAGCCTGCGGCTGGAAGCAAAAATCAATCGTGAGAATGCGGGCCAAATCGGGCTTGCCGCTCATTTGCCAAGGGGCGTTGGCGGACTCGAGCGGGACTGATATATCCATCCAGGCCGCGCCGTCCGACAGTTGAAAAGGATAGACGGCCCGATGTTCAAGGCTGTCACGGTAGTCTTTCAATTGCAGCCACCCGCGCAAAGGAACGTGAGTTGCATTTTTCAAACGGAAATCCATGCGCACGTAGGGCGTCAGATCGCGGGTCTGGTAGTATTCCCGTGTAGTACCGAACCCGGAAGCGAAGCATTGCAAATAGCGATCTACCCCGGCTTTGACTGGGCCCAGGTCAAGGCAGAGGGCCCGCTTTCCTGACGGCGTCGCGGCAAACTTAAGGTTCGTGTGTTTCGCGTCACCGGCACGCCACGCTCCACCCCACGTGTTGAGTGCCTCGTTCTGCCGGCCATCGTACAGAGAAACAATCGCCAAATCGGCGGCGCCGGCTGATGCCGCGCTCTGGCCGCAAGCCAGCACGGTACTGAGGAGAAGCGTCAAGATACGGAGCGGCGGAACGGCCCGTTGGTAGGAAGAGAGTGACATGCCACGGCACGCATTTCAATGAGGTGGTTGTAATTCGTCCTTGCGTGAGACCTGCGTAAAATAGTATTAATCGCGGCGATTTCAGGCGCCCACGGCTGCGAAGAGACAGCGCCTATCTCCAGTATACAGCGAATGACGGGGATTTAAAATATCAACTTTGCCGATGTCCTTTACCAACGCTTAGGCGCGCGAACACGCAAGCAACGGTTTCCTAGCCTGCTCTTGACTCTTTGTTTCATGCGGCTTCGGTCGAGGCGACCGATACGCTTTCGTCGTCGTCCGGGGTATCGGCCAGTCGTAAGCGCGGCCTGCCGGTCGCCAGCGATTGGCGCGAACGCCAGAGGGCCGCGGCGACATAGAACGACTGCACGCCGATGAGCGAGCCCATGAAGAGCTTTCCGCCGCCGCCGAAGCCATAGCTGTGCAAACCGGCGCCGAGCACGAAGTTCACGCCGTACCAGGCCACGATCACCAGCGCGAAGCAACTCGCGGCCAAAGCGGCCAGCCCGCGTTGCTTGACCCAACCGGCAAAGCGGGCGTGCAAAACGGCCAGATAACCCAACAAGGCGATCAAGGCCCAAACCTCCTTGGGATCCCAACCCCAGAAACGGCCCCAAGAATAGGCGGCCCATAAGCCACCCAGGAAGGTCCCGGTCGCCAGCAGGACCACGCCCACCTGCAAGGCCCGATACGTGAATCGGCCCAGGGCCTCGATCGCCGGCCGGTTCTCGCTCCGCACGAGGTAATAGCCCAGCGTGATGTTGGCAATGCCCATCGCCAGGGCAAAGGCCGCGTAACTGAGCGTGATCGTCATCACGTGCGTCACCAGCCAGAAATTGTTGCGCAACACGGGCTGCAACGGTTGCAGGCTGGAATCGAGCACGCTGGGACAGTTGTCGGCCAGGATCAAGGCGACCGTGGCGACGGCCGCCGCGGCGACCGCAATGAAACGCTTGCGATAGATCAACTCCAGGACCAGGCCGATCGCGGCCGTGCCCAGGCCCACGTAGACCACCGATTCATACATGTTGGTGACCGGCGCGCGGCCGGAAATCATCACGCGCATGACGAAGCCGATGAGCATCGCCGCCATGCCGGCCACGTAGGACGCCAGTCCCACCGGGTAGAGAAGCCTCCAACCGGAACCCATCTGTACCAGCACGCAGAGGCAGGCGGCCAACATCAAGACCCAGCCAAAGCGGAAGGGGGCCCAATGGTTGTAGGCCACCTCCAGATCGATCGTGCGGTGCGCCGGATAGGCCCCGAGTTGTGGCCCCATTTCGCGGACCATCCCCAGGAACTTGTGCGAAGCCTCGTTGAACTCGGGCGCCGAATGGGCCAGATAGGCCGTCCGCAACGCATAAAACGTAGCGCGCAATTCCCGCACCGCACCGCTCGGATCGGTCTCGTCGTCCATCTTCATGCGCAGCAGCGAATCCAAGGAGATCCACTGTTGTTCCCCAGCGCCGGCGGTGGGCAGTATCTCCAATCGCCGGCCGGCACGATGGTCCTGGTAGGCCCGCAAACGATCGAAGAGCCGCACGCCTTGCTTTTCCAGCGGCGAGAGCTCGTATTCCTGTTTGAAGACAAGCCCTTGTGCCCAAAGCATGAATGTCGTCGGCTTCCGCGACTTCGGGGATTCGATCTTGGCTTGCTGCAGGTCCTGGGGCGCGATGTACTTTTGGTCGGCAGCCATACCGAGCAGTTTGCGGAGCTGGAGAAAATCGACCAGCAGCAACGGCATGGCGTCCCACTTGTCGCCGGCTGGAGTCCCGGCTTTAGCCGGCATCTCCGGACACGATCCGGCTAAAGCCGGTACTCCAACTGCGCAGGTCCCAGGTTTCGTCGGTACTCCGGCCGGCTTTTTGTCCCAAGTGGGAGAATCGAGCATCGTGGCGACGTAGAAGGCCGTCGCGTCGAGCGATTGATTCGTCTCCGGGTCGATAAAGCTGATGCGATTGCCCAACAACCGCCAGGTCTCCCAGGCGAGGCTGTCCAGCGGCTTCTGCCGGCCGCCGTCCTGGACGGGCAACGATCGCCAGGCAGTCCAATCGAACTGCCTGCCGACCATGGGTACATGGTGCCCGACAGCAGGCTGGTCTAGGGATGATGCTCCAAAGGCCGAACCGGCCAGGCAAACGAATACCACGCTGGCCGCGACCCGCCGACCATGAGTACATGGTGCCCGCGGGTGCCCCGCAAGTCGCATGAGTTGCTCCTTGGTCTTGGTCGCTGTCTGGGAAGAAAGGAAAGGCAGAACCTTGGCGAGACGGGAACCCAGGACGAACATGATCAACGTGCCCGCACAGGTCATGATGCTGCCGAGATATTTGAAGAACAGGCCCGGGTCGGAGGCCACGGTGAGCACCGTACCCGTGCCGCTGGGCAAGATTCCCGATTGAAAAAATGTGTATTTTCCGTGGACCAGCGGCTCGTTCATGGAGATTTCGTGGTCCGTGTCGATATTCTTGGCTTCGTCGTGCAGGTGTACGGTGCTGGCGAAGGAGGCATCGCCCATCCCGCCGGGGTTCATTCCTCGCGTGAATTTCTTCAACTGCAAGGAGAAGCCCAGCGGCAGGCTTTCATAGCCGTAGGAGATTGCCAGGGTGCCGTCGGAAGTCTTGACCGGGACCGGCATGCCGCCCCCGTCGCCGCGCTGCAGCCAGAGTCGCCGCGTGGTGTCGCCGGCGGTCAATTCCACCTCTGCGGCCGCCTCGAAATGCTCGCCTCCCATGGGTACATGGGGCCCGACTCTTACGGGCGTAAACACCAATTCGCGGCGGCCATGGAGCAGGAAGTTGACGATCGAGACCGAGGTGCCGGCCCAGGCGTCCAACGTATCGCCAGCGTGGACCTCGCCGTGCGATTCGTATTTCCCGTTGCCCACGCGGCAGTAGAGCTTGCCATCGGAGGTAGCCAGGAACTCCACGGCCGGTTCGGCGGCCACCGCGGGGTGGTGATACCAGAACTTCACCGGACACTTCTCGATGTGCATGCCACCGGGGCTGGCGAACGAGGCCTTGGCAACCTGGCGGACCGGCTCCTTGACGCCGGGCAAATAGACCCGCAGTTCAACCAGCGGATTGAGAGGCCTGTCGCCGACAGTCACGAACCGGCCGTCGGCCTGAAGCTTGGCATTGGGCAGGTACTGGGCGATCTCGACGGAAACGTCACCACCCGACAGTCGGACTTTCTTGCCGACGTTCTTGCTGACGGGCACGCGCGTCACGCGGCTTTGATAGTGAATCGCCACCAGGCCCTGGGGATCGAGATCTTCCTTGGCCGGGGGATTTGCGAAGTCGTCGACCATGGTGTCGGCCTCGGCCTGCTGGAATTCCACCCTCGCCGAACCGACGGCCGTGCTGCCGCCGAAGCGGCTGGCAGTGAGCCACTGTTCGCTGTTCTCCGAGTTATCCGGACCGACGAGCGAAAACTTCATCGCCGCGATGCCGTTTCCGTCAGGGTCGGCCAGCCACTCTTCCGAAGGCCGGGCGTGGGCCAGATAGCGGGTAACGCGGAGCTTCACGCCGTTGATCTCTCCCAGGAGCAGGCTCTTGCCCTCGGACCAGTCGACCGGACCGGGCGTAAAGATGAACTGCGAGACGGGTCGATCGGGCTGACCGGCAACGGGCCGCCATTGGACCGAAAAACGGTTCAGATCCCGGACAGTGATATGGTCGCTCGTCTCCCCCTCCTCGAGGGAGATCGTGGCATCGATCCCATGATTGAACGTGACGATCGAACCGGCCAGCAGCACCAGCAGCCCGGCGTGCGTCACGACGAAGCCGACCTGCCGCGGTTTCCAGGGAAAGCGAATGAGCGTGGCCGACAGGATGTTCACTCCCAGCAGTCCGAGCAATGCCACGAACCAGGTCTGGGTGTAGAAGTACCAACGGGCGTAGTCCCGCCCGTTGTCGGCCTCGACGAAGGTCGCCGCGGCGAGAACTGCCGCAAGCAGCACGATTAGCGTCACGGCCAATTTCAGCGAGGCCAGTACGCGGAAGACGGTTTTTGCCAGTCTCATCAGAAGCGAATGGTCACACATCAGAGAACGGGTCCCACGAGCAAGAAAATATCCCGGACAAGAGTTTCAGGCCGCGAGATCGTAACGAGAATAATCGCGAAAGTAAACGTCACTTCGCGTCTTGTTTATATACCCTCTGTGCGAGTCATCCGGCCGAATACCACGTTTTCGGCCTGTCCTACACGGATTTATCGGCAGAACCAGCGACTTACGACAGCTTTAGCAGTTAAAAAAGAGGCGGCCGCAGGTTTAAGCTGTAACGATTACGGGCGGATTTGTCGATTGCGCAGCCTTTGCCTGTCGTATCGGTTCGCCCTGTTATTGCGCTTGCGACGGCAGTTGTTGAATATGTCAACGTCGCATTCAGAATATGGCGAGAAAATTGATAAATCCGTACAGGCCGCAAGAAGCTTGTGCGAAGCACAGCCCGCAAAAAAGAATGATCGCGCAAGACTGTGCTGGATGTTAGGCGCCGAATTTCTGAGAACGGATTCTGAATCTGACCGGAATTACATGGAGGTAGGACCGTGCGAACTGTGACGCACCAAACCAATCGATCCCGGCAACGGGGCATGACGCTTGTCTTACTGGGGGTGATGAGCCTGGGGTTGGCCTCCTGCCAGTCCTCTCACAACCCGACCTGCCGCAGCGAGGCCCCGCCGCCGCACCGGGCAGAAACCAACATCGATCCTGGTTGGCCGCGGGCCAATAATGCCTTCCGTCAGGTCTCCTACACGGAGGTCCGCGGCACCGTGCCCGTGCTCAAGGGCGCGGAAATGGTGGACGACGATGAGCTCTGCATGCAGTGCCACGAGACCTACGTCAAGTCGTTCCACGAGTCCAACGTCCACCGCGTCGTGAAATGCGAATCGTGCCACGGTCCGGCCAGCCTGCACGTGGAGGCCCGCGGCAAGGAGCCGGGGCTGATTTTCAGCTTCAAGAAGGGCGTCGATCCGGTGGCCCGGGCCGAGGCCTGCTTGAAGTGCCACGAGCAGGACCAGTGCCAGCCCGGGGCCCAGTGGCGGACCTCCAAGCACGCCCATTGCGGCGTGACCTGCGTCGACTGCCACCGCGGCCACTACAACGTGCCGTTCGGGACGCCGGCCACCACCGCGCCGAAGGAGGCCTCCTTCACGCCGGGCCCGCAAGGCCAGGCTCGTTTCCTACAACGCGGCCGAGGCGGCCAAGCCGAGCCTGCCTTCGCTCCGCGGCACCTCGAACCACCTGGGCGCGATGGCCCCGGACCTGTGCTTGAAGTGCCACTGCGACATGCGCGACCTGCTCCGCATCGCCGGCCCGCACCAGATCGGCGGACCCAACGGCTTCAACTGCACGACGTGCCACGACCCGCACGGCCAGATCCGCGAGTCGACCCGCAAGGACCTCTGCTTGTGTTGCCATAAGGCGGGCGCCCGACGATGGCCTGGCACGCCTCGACCCACGAGCGCTACGGCGTGGCCTGCACCGACTGCCACAACCCGCACCCGCACTCCTGCGTGCGGCAGATCGTCAACATCAGCCACTATGGCGTCGAGCAGCCCAAACGCCTGGCCATGTCGGTCCAGGAGCCGGAGGCCTGCTACAAGTGCCACCAGAGGATCTTCGCCATGAATCACCTGCCTTCGCATCATCCCATCATGGAAGGCAAGATGGTCTGCTCCGACTGCCACGACCCGCACGGGCAATTGGAGAGGAAACTTGAAGGCGGAGACGATCAACCTGCTCTGCTACAAGTGCCACGCGGAGAAAGCCGGACCGTTCGCCTACCCGCACCCGCCGGTGACGGAGAACTGCTGCATTTGCCACCAGCCGCACGGCACGGTGGCCAACAACCTGCTGAAGCAGCCGCCGGCGTTCCTCTGCTTGCGCTGCCACCAAGGGCACCGCAGGCCCGCGACCGGCCTCGCCGCCCCGCCCCACCCGAACGTTCCCGGGGTCGCGGATATCGATTCATCCCCGAATCTTCGTCCCGTGTTCTACACCAACTGCACGGAGTGCCACACGCAGATCCACGGCAGCGACGTTCCGTCGCCGTCGGAACCGAATGCGTCGGCCCTGTTCCGCTAAAGCCCGAACTCAAAAAAACCAACCTGGAAAATCAACCCAACTAGATATCGAAGGGGGACCTGGTCGTGAAGGTCAACTATCTGACACTACTCGCGGCAGCAACCTTGGTGCTGCTCTCCGTGGCGGCGGCACGAGCCGATGAATCGGCCGTCTCGGCCCTGACGGCGGAAGCCAACGCAGCGCCGACCACCATTTCGACAACGGCCAGCACCGCACCGCTGGCGCCGCTGGCGCCGCTGGCGCCGGTCGCGACGGCCGCGGGCGACACCGCTACTTATTACCAAGATTCCGATCCGGTGCAGGATTTCATTGCCCGCGCCGGGGCCTGGGCTGTGCATCAGTCGGGCTCGCAGACCAAGGTCGGCGAATACCAGAATGCCGTGCAGTCCTCGCCGTTCTTCGACTTGGAAGGCATCAAGAGCGACGGCTGCCGCACCGTGGACCTCAGCCTCGAAGGCAGCGACAACGATACCGACCGACGGCAGGCTGCACTACTTCGGCCCGCATCTCGAAGCCAACCTGGATTACGATCGCTTCGACCACCAGTTGGACGAGAAGTCCTATGCGGGCTGGACGAGCATACCCCTCGCCTCGAAGGCCCCCGTCTCCACGGCGGACATGTTCAGCCGTAACGACTTGAATCCGGGCCAGGACTATGCAATCAGCGTCCAGGAGTTCAAGGCGAATTTCAAAGGCAACTTGACCGACAACCTCAAGTGGTACGTGAAGACCTTCGGGATGGAAAAGGAAGGCGAGCGCCAGGCGAATGCGGTTACACACTGCTACGACGCAACCCCGGCCAACGTCGCTACCTATCCAAAACCCTTCAATGGGTTTGGCTCGAACGCCGCCACCAATCGGCAGTGCCACGCGATTACCCAGGCGCAGCACATCGATTGGCAGACCACCGAAGTGGAGGCGGGCCTCGAACTCCGCGTCGGGGCGCTCTCCCTGAATTACTCGCACATGGTCCGCGACTTCAATGCGGGCGACCAGCAGGTCATCAATCTTTACCGCTCCGGCGTCGGACTGGGCTTCACGTCGCCGCCGGGCGTGACAACTTGCAGCACGGCAGGCTACAACATCGTGCCCGACAACTTTACGCAAATGGACCGGCTCAAGGGGCATGCCGACCTCGGCTGCGACACGGACATTTATGCCTTGGGATACCTGGGCAATACGGAGGACGAACTGAACCAGATGGACCGCCGCTACGACGGCGGCGATCTGCGGATCACCAACAAGTCGATCGAGAATCTGACCGTGACCGGGTACGGAAAGGCCTACACCGAGAGTACCAACCGGCAGACCACGGCCCTCGACGTACTATACCCGTCGCAGGCCCTGTATTACCAACAGCCAACGACAGCGCTGCCGACTGCCGGGCCGTCGACGACGGCCGAACCCCAGATCGGACGCGATCGGGAAGCGGTGGGCTTGACCACCCGCTGGCGGCCCTTCGGCGACGACTGCGACTGGGTTCGCAGCCACTTCGCCGTGGTCGGCGGTTATGAATATGGCACCGAGCACTACACGAACGCCAACTACGGGGTCCTCGTGCCCGCCTCGGGTACGGTCTTCAACCAGCCCGACACCCTCAAGAACACGTTCTCCCTCGGTCTGGAAGAGAAGTGGTCCGAGTGCTTCGAGACTTTCGTTCGCTACAAGAACATTTCCACGCATTACCCCTTTATCGGCGTCTCGCCGGCGGTGGAGCAGTCGCTGGTGACGGCCCTGAACACGGCCCTTCCCACCTTGGAGAACCGCGTGGAGGTCGGCGGGACATGGACCACTTGCGATTGCCTGATGGTCAATGCCGAAGTCTATCTGGAGACGGCGTCGAACGATGGCCCCTATGCGCATTGGGATTCCAACAGCTTCCCCTTCGTGCTCAGCGCCTGGTGGTCGCCCACGTGCCAGTGGTCCTTCAACGCCGGCTTTGCCGAGCTGGACAGTTGGATCAATCAAGAGGTCGCGCTGGCCACCTTGGGGTCGACGACTCCGCCGGCATACTTTAGCCCGGCGACGTTCAATAACCGCTCGGACGTGGTCAGCCTGGGTGCCCGCTACGCCTGGACCCCGAAGCTTTCGACCTGCGCCCAGTTCGAGTATGTTCACGGCCAGAACGCCACGAGCATTCCGGTGGCGCCTGGCGGCGGCGTGACGCCGTATAACCTGGGGCCGTACTCCCTGGTCCTGGAGGACAGCTACCGCATCTCGCTGGGCGTCGATTATCTCTGGCAGCCGTGCTTCACCACCTTCGCCCGCTACAACTACTACAATTTCCAGGATCTTGCCCCCCTCCTGACCAGCACTGCCGGGCAGACCAACACCAACGCCACCGGACAGACCAACATGTTCTTGGTTGGCGCCAGCGCGAAATTCTAAGCGACGCCTGGCAAAATGAAGTGGACGCCGCGTGGGGCAACTGGGTTTCCTGTTGCGCCACGGCGCACCGTCACGAGAAGCCGAGGGGCAGCTTTGCGGGTCCTTATTTCGAGCCCTCCTTCACCGGCGCCGTCTTGGCCCCATCCACGTGCGTGGAAGTGGGCTTCTCTTGGACCGGCGCGGGGAGTGAGACCTTCGGTTCCTCAATCTTCAACTGGCGGCAAACAGCGGCCAGGCGTTGGGTGACTTCCTGCATGACCTTCGTCGCGTAGTGCATGTTGTGGATGTCGTTGCCCTTGGTCAGCAAGTCCAGATCGTGACGCAGCTTGCCGATCTCCGCGATCAGCTCGGCGGGGCGGTCGCCCGGTTGCTTGACCGCGGCTTCCACGTTCGCCAGCGTGGCCTGCAGCACGGGCAGGTCCCCCCGCAGGTTGGCATGGTAGGCCTCGAATTTTTTCACCGTGGCCGCGTCGTGGCACATCAGGCACATGGCCTTGTTGCCGCGCACGAGCTCGGTGCCCGTCGAGGAAGTTTCCCGGACGGTGTGGCAGGTGCGGCATTCGATGCGGATGTCGCTCATGTTGGACTCCGCGGCGGCCGTCTTGGCACCCGGTCCGTCGAGCAACGTGGCCCCCGTGCCCTGCAGCAGGTGGACCTGTTCCTGGTGATGGTTCGGGTGGCAGGACTGGCAATCGCTGGAAGCGTGCTCGAGCTTCATGGTATCCAGGGTGTGCAGGATGGGCTCGTGGCACTGGGTGCAGTCGACCTTGTGTTCCGTAACATGCTTGTCGTGCATGAAGACGTGATCGCCGATCTTCGCCAGGTCGCCCTCGCGGTTGTGGCAGGATTGGCAGCGTTCGCGGGGCACGTCGCCGTTGCCGCGGATCAGGTCGCCGTGGCAGCTCTTGCAGTCGACGCCCTTCTTGAAGGCCAACTCATGCGTGAATTTCACGCCGCCGCCCAGGTCGAACTCCCGCGTGGGGATCTGGTGGCAGTGCGTACAGGCGCTGAGCTTCTCGTTGAACGGCTGGTCCTTGAAGTGGCAGAGGAAGCAGGTCCTGGTGTCCACGGTCATGTGCGTGCCCTGCACGATCTGGTTGTGACAGCTCGTGCAATGCAGGGTCTTGCCCCGGCGGCCTTCCTGCAGGTGCGGCGTGTGGTCGAAAGGAATGACGATTTCCCTGCCGGTATTCTTGCCGTGAATGTCGACTTCCTTCGCGTGAAAATCGACGCGGCCGGATAGCAAGCGGCTCTCATGGCAACCGGAGCGGAGGCAACTGGCATCGGGAATCTCGGCCGAGGGCCGCGTGCCCGCGCTGCCCGTCACGTACTTCATCAATTGCACGAGGCCCAGCATCTTGCCGCGGACCTTGCCGCCGACGCCCGGGGGAAAATGGCACTCGATGCAGGTCACGTCTTTATGGCTGGACTCCTGCCACGACTTGTAATAAGGCTCCATGTTGTGGCAACTGTTGCAGAACTGCGGCCGCGAGGTATACCAGCCCGCCGCCCCGACCATGACCACCAGCAGAAAGAACCATGGCAAACAGCAGGAGCATGCCGTTAAACACGAGCCACCGCACGGTTCCGCCAGATCGATTTGGAGGTGGGAGCGGCAGGTTGCTCGCCGGAAGACGTGGATTGTTCCATAAATAAGTTCTCTTAAGTGTCCAACAGCCGGTCGGATCAGTCGGATCGGTCCGATCGGTCGGATTTATTAGTTTCAGCCGAGCGAGGCGAGAATCATACCAAACAACAGCGCCAGCCCGACGGCCAACGCCAGGAATCCGAAGGTGCGGATGCTCCACAGCACGAACAGCCCCGGACTGGTGGTCCGCATTGCCTCCAGTTTGCCTTCGCGCTCCAAACGCTCGAAGTATTCGGGCCGATCCTCCTTGAACTCTTCTTCGCTGACCAACCCCGACAACACCGACATGTCGGCGGGGAACCTGTCGGGCGGAAATGGGTGTTGAAGAAGTGGATGGCAAACACGAAGCCGGTGGCCAGCAGCGCCTGGGTGGAATGGATCACCTTGGCAATGTTCAGGGTCGTTCCCGGCAACGGTCCGCAGAAGAAGTTGGGGAACCACAGCACCAGGCCCGTGGAACCGATGATCACCGTGTCGGCGATCGCGCCCCAGAAGTCGATCTTCTCCCAATAGGACCAGCGATCGAAGCCCGGCCTCGGCCCCAGGCCGAAGAACCAGCGCAACATCTTCAAGAAGTCCTTGAGGTCGCGAAGGGTCGGCATCGGCGAATCGGACCCGAAGATCAGGCTGCCCAGGCTCCGGCCCTGCTCGCGGCCCTGGACCAGCAGACGCACCATGCGGGCCATGTAGACGAGCATCGACACCAACAGGATCACGCCGAAGAAACGATGCCAGAAACTTGTCGACGGGAAGCCGCCCATGCCTTGGGCCAGGGACTTGGCCCAGGGCGCATCGCGGTACTTCAGCGGCAGGCCCGTCAAGGCCAGCCCCAGGAACGAGGACATCATGATCGTGTGACCGATGCGATGGAACGAGACGAACCGCACGTAGGCCGTCTGGCCCGGCCGCAAACCATGGGGCCGGCCGTGCTTGAGCACTTCGACCAGTCCGCGGATGAACCACAGAATCGAATGGATGCCGAAGAAAGCGAAGGTCGAGTACAAGAGCGTCAACAAGGTAATCTGGACGGCATTGACCACCGGGTACTTCCGGGCATCATAGGGATCGAGATGCGGATCGAAATGTACGAAATTGGCGCCGGCATTGACGTGGCACTTGGCGCAGGTATGCATCCGATTTTCGGGCAAGGCCAGCGTGGAGTCGGGGTCGTCCAAAGCCAGGAGATTGGGATCGTGGGCGCCGTGACAATCGGCGCACTTGGCGGCCGGGCCGTAGCCCAGGGCGGTCAACTGCCCATGCATGCTCAACGCATAGGAACTGGACATGGCGCCGTGGCAGTTTCCACAGCTCTCCGGCTCCGACTCGCGGAAGGCGACCGATTCCGGCGAGGACAAGGCGTGGCCGCGGTGACACGAGGTACATACCGGTTTCTGCTTGGTCTTGCCGCCCGGCGCGGGGCGGGCGGCCTGTCCGCCCAGACCACCCTGGCCGTGTACGCTGTGGCGGAGCAGATCTTCGATTTTCGCGTGGCATTTGCCGCAGGTGTCGGCAACGTGGGTTTCATGGATCGTGGAGCGCTCGTCGCGGGCACGGAAAACATTGTGGGCGCCATGGCAATCGGCGCAGACCCGGACCTACCGAGAGCCCCTTCTTTTCCATCGCCTGGCCGTGGACACTGCGGAGGAAACTCGCCAAGTTCTCTTCATGGCACTTCACCGCAAGTTTTCGTCTGGCTTTCCAGGTAAACGGGCGATTTGGCGTTCTTGACCGGCAAGAGTTTATGGTCCAGCGGGCCGTGGCACTGGGCACAACCCATCAGCGAGCCTTCCCCCCGGGCGTTCTTCTCGCCGGCCTTGGCGTGGACGCTCTTGCGCAGATCGATAACCTCGTTGGCGTGGCAATGGGCGCAGAACTTCTGGATGTCGGGCAATTTCGAGCGAAAGTCCTCCTTGGCCTGGTGGACCTTGTTGGGGGTGTCCTCAAGGCTTGCATCGCCGCCGTGACAATCGACGCAATTGACGCCCTTTTGATAGTGAACGTCCTTTTTCAAGGCGTCCATGACGATGAAGGACCGATATTGGGCCTTGTCACTCGGGTCCCACGTATCGGGCGTGGTATGACATTGGAGGCACTGGTTCTCTTTGTCGGCGATCTGCGAACCTTTCAGCGGCGGCATTTTCCCTGACACCTTTTCCACTGGCGGCTTCTCCACTGCCGGAGCTGGCACCATGTACCCATGGTCGGTGGCCGGTTTGGCCGCCGGGGCAATGGTCGGCGTCTCGCTCGGTTTGACCACGGCGCCCGTGTCATCGCTCTTGGCCCCAGTGGCTGGCGATGCCACCGTCTTGTCGGCCCGTACGTCAGGCTTTCCAGCCTGACCCAATGTTGGTAGCGCCGCCTTCTCAGCCGTCTTTCCCGTATTGGGCAAAGCGACTCGGTTTTCCCGTTTCTTTCGGATCGGGGGGCTTCGGATCGGCGGCCAAGGCCACTCCTTGCGACCCCGAAGCGGTGGAAGAGTAAAAAAAGACTGCCGACGCCAACAAAGCCATCGGCAGCAACACCGCTAACGCAACTTTCATCTTTATACTGCCCCTACATCCGTGGTTTTGCGTCTGCCCCAGAGAAGCCGGCTTCCTCAAGCCAAGCCTGTCCCGTTGACGAGTCTCCCAGACCATTACTCTTTGCCGTACGCGAGATGTGCCTCGTGGACATGTGCCGAGGTCAAACCTATGACTTTAACGTAGAGAGAAGGTTGCGTCAAGAATCGAAAAACGTTGTCGAGCAAGAATTTGAAGGCGCGGTCGATAATGAGGTTTGGTCGAGGGCTTGACGCATGATTTATAGTAAATAATCCGTCACCATCAACCACCAGTTGCAGCAAATTCAGCCTAATGTTATCATCGTAGAGTCGTTTGCAGTATCGCGGGATTACGGAGATCGCTCATGTCCGATTCGTTTCCACGCCGCAGTTGGTTGGCGAGATGTCTTGGGGGAGGCTTCGCGGCGACGCTCGCTCGCCCTCTTCTACCCCGTGGCTTGGTTCTTGCGGCCGCGGGCGGCGACGAAGTCCGGCGCCTTGGAAATGGAGGCGCCTTATGGGATGGATAAACTCCTGCAGGCCGAAAAAACCGGCCAGTGGCCTCCGCCCTTCAATTTTGGCGGCAAGCCCTGTTTGTTGTTCCTGGTCGATGGCGAGCCTCGGGCGATCAATGCGGTTTGTACGCACCTGCAATGCACCGTCGAGTATCGCGCGGCCAGCCAAGATATCTTTTGTAACTGCCACAACGGCGTCTACGACCTCAACGGCCGCAACATCGCCGGTCCGCCGCCCCGCCCGCTGGAAGTCTATCAAGCAAATAAGGGCGACGGAAAACCTGGACAGGAGAAGATCATTGTCTCCCGCAAAGCCTGACAACCCCGAGCCTGAAACGCCCCAGCCCGAAGGTGGCAAGAAGCCCGGTTGGATAGAGGCCCTGAAGGCCTTCTTTTTCGAGCGGCTGGGCTTGGACAGCGCCGCCGCGCTGGCGGCCCATAAGCGCGTACCCATCCACAGCCGGGAGATCTTTTACTTCCTGGGCGGGATGGCCCTGTTTCTCTTCGGAATCCAAGTGATTACGGGGATCCTCTTGTCCCTGTATTACAAGCCCTCGCCCGACCAGGCCTTCGAAAGCGTGCGGGCGATCGTCACGGAGATCGATTTCGGTTGGCTCTTCCGCTCGATCCATTCGTGGAGCGCCAATCTGCTGATCGGCGTGTTGTTCTTGCACATTTTGACGACCTACATCATGCGGGCCTATCGTCCGCCGCGGGAGTTCACCTGGCTGACGGGCATGGCCCTGCTGGGCGTGTTCATGACGTTCGGCTTCAGCGGCTACCTGCTGCCCTGGAACCAACTGGCCTACTTCGCCACCAGCGTGGGCACGGCGATCGCGGGAGCCGTTCCGGTGATCGGCAAGTATCTCTTGCTGATGGCACGTGGCGGCGAGAACATTACGGGCGACACGCTGGCCCGATTCTATGCCTTGCACGTGGTCATCCTGCCCTTGACGGCCCTGGGCATCGTGGGGCTGCACTTGTACCTGGTGCAAAAGCACGAGATCAGCGTGCCGCAAGACATGATCAAGAAGTTCGGCAGCGCCCAGAAGGCGCCGAGCATGCCGTTCGTTCCGCACTTCCTGCTGCGGGACATGGTGGGCTGGTACGTGGCCCTGGGAATTCTCGCCGCCCTGGCGGCCCTCTTCCCCTGGGAATTGGGGCAGAAGGCCGATCCCTTCGGCTCGGCCCCGGCGGACATCAAGCCGGAGTGGTACTTCCTCTTCATGTTTCAGAGTTTGAAGGACCTGCCGGCCTACCTTCCCAGCGAGAAACTCCAGTGGATCGAAGGTGAGACGGTGGGAATCCTGTTCTTCGGCTTCCTCGGATTGATGGTGGCGTTGGTGCCGTTCTTGGACCGCGGCGCCGCCGCCGGGCGCCCACGGCGGGTACTCAATTTCTTTGCTGCCGCAACGGTAGTGTTCGTTATTTCCATGACCGCTCGGAGCATGATGATCAAGCCCCCGCAGAACCCACCCGCCAAAACCCCGCCAGCCTCCGCCGCCGGCCCCGAGGGAACCGAAGGGAAGGCAACTCCATGAAAAAGCTACCGTTTCTCCTGATTTCCGTCCTGTTGTTGGTCTGGGCGGTCCTGCCCCTATCGGCCGATGACAAGAAACCGGCGGCCGCAGCGGCAAAGGCCCCTGCGGAAGATGCCAAATCGCCGCCAAGCGCGCCGGCGAGTACGCCTCCCGCTGCGGGTGCGGCAAAGAACGCCAAACCGGGCGAAACCAAACCGGGCGAAACCAAACCGGGCGAAACCAAACCGGGCGAAACCAAGCCGGGCGAAACCAAGCCGGCCGCGCCCGACGAGATGCCCGCGGAAGTCATCGAGATCAAGCCGATTCCCGACGAGAAGAATACTTGTATCGAGTGCCACACATCGCCTGACCTGTGGGATCCCAAGGATCCGACGGCGATGTACAAAGATCGCAAATTTCCCCTGGCGTTGTTGAAGAACGACGTGCATTGGCAAAGGGGGATTCGCTGCCAGGATTGTCACGGCGGCGATGCGACTCTTGAAGACACCCCCAATAAGGTCCACCATGCCAAAGAGCCCAAAGAGACCTTCCGGGTGATCAAGTCGCCGGCTGACGTTCCCAAGTTCTGCGGCCGTTGCCACTCCAACATCGATTACATGCGGCATTTCAATCCCTCGCCTCGTACGGATCAGTTTGCCGAGTACTGGACCAGCGGTCATGGCAAGCAGTTGAAGAAGACGGGCGATCCGCAAGTGGCCACTTGTATTTCCTGTCATGACAAGCCGCACGGCAGTGCCATCGATCTGACGCCGCGCGGCGTTCGTCCGGTGAACGAACCCGCCTCGCCCGTCTACCACACGAAGGTGGCCCAGACCTGTGCGAAGTGCCATTCCGACAAGAAGATCATGGCGGGGCGTTTGTACAAGGGGCAGCCGCTTCCTTGCGACGAATATGCCAAGTGGAGCGAGAGCGTCCACGGTGTGGCCTTGCTGAAGAAGGGCGACCCCAGCGCGCCGACTTGCAACAACTGCCACGGCAATCACGGCGCCGCTCCGCCGCAAATGGACTCGGTGGCCAACGCCTGCGGCGCCTGCCACGGCAAGATCGCCAAACTGTTCGAGGATACCAAGATGCGGCATACGTTCGAAAAAGAAGGCCTGCCCGGTTGCGCCACCTGCCACAGCAATCATGCGATTCATGAGCCGTCGGACGAGTTTTTGGGGATGCAGAACGGCGCTTCTGCACCCGCTGCCACGAGCAGGGAAAGCAGAAGTTCGGAGCCACGATCGCCGGCGCCAAAGCGGCCGAGACCATCCATGCCGATCTCCAACACCTCAAGAGCGGGATCCGGAAGGCCGAAGAAACGCTCGCCAAGGCCGAAGAAAAGGGAATGGAAGTCAGCGAAGCGAAATTCAATCTGCAAAAGGCGTCGGATGCGCTCACGAACGCCCGGACCCAGATCCATAGCTTCAAAGTCGACGTGGTCGAGAAGGCCCTGACCGATGGCGAGAAAGTGTTGTTCGAACCGGGCGACCCCGACAAAGGCATACCCGACAAAGGCGTTCAGGTTGCGGCCGACAAAGCCCTGGCGGCATACACCAACCGACGGATCTGGCTGGCCATCTCGTTGGTTCCGATCCTGATCGTCATCGGCCTGCTGCTGCTCTATATCCGCACCCTGCCGATCCCTGAGAAAGCAGCGGAAGAGGCAACGGGGAAATAGTGGGAGTAGCGCGGCAGCGCTACGCAAGCCTATGACCAATCGCATTTTACGCTGCTAAATATGCGTTAATGCGTTTTGAAAAAGCGAGAGGTGTGGCGTGCGAGGGATTGCGAAGACTGACGTAATGTTCTAAACTTACAGCAGATTCGTGGCGGCTTGACTTGCCACTCAAGATTCTTGATTGCGATTTGTCTTGGTCGCCTCTGTTCTGTTCCATGTCCTGTGGGTCGGCGTGCGCCGCTGGCCGAAGAAACATTTGGAGTGATTCTATGAACCAGCGTGTACGTTTTGCCAGCGTTGTCTTGGTGATCCTTGGTCTGAGTGCAAGTTTGCCCGGCGTGGTCTTAGGGCAAGATGCGACGACCGGCGCCATCAAAGGCGAGGTCGCCGCCACGGGCGTCCGCAGCCCGGAAAACGTGGTCGTGTACCTTCAAAATGTTCCCGGTGAGCAGAAACCCCCGGAGAAGCCGGCCGCGATGGACCAGAAGAAGCTGACCTTCATTCCTCACGTGCTGGTTGTCGTAAAAGGGACTACCGTGGAATTCAAGAACGGTGATTCCGTGCTGCACAATATCTTTTGGCCGGCGCCCGACGATGGGTCCTACGCGGCGAACAATCTCGGCACGTGGGGGCAGGGCGATTCGAGGAAATACGTGTTCGACAAGGAAGGACACGTGGTCTTGCTGTGCAACGTCCACGCCGAGATGGAAGGCCACATCCTCGTCGTGCAGAACCCGTGCTTCGCGGGCGTGAAGAAAGAGGGGACGTATGAGATCAAGGGCGTGCCGCCCGGGACATACAATCTCGTGACCTTCTATCCCCAGCCCAAGAAGCTCAAGTCGAAAACGTTCCCGGTGACCGTCGAGGCGGGCAAAACGCTGACCCAGGACATCGAGCTCGGTCGTCGATAAGGCATCGCGATGAAGCAGTTCAAACTGCAGCCGACCGACGGCGGGCAATGGTTCCACGATAACATCAGTTGTCATGCGGCCTGCCCGGTGGGGACGGAGGCCTATGCCTACGTCGCCGCGCTGGCCGAGGGCAACCACGAGTTGGCGTACACCATCGCCCGCCGGCCGAACCCCTTTCCCTTCATCTGCGGTCGGGTTTGCGCCCATCCGTGCGAAGACGCCTGCCGCCGCGGCGATATCGACGCCCCGATCTCGATCCGCGCGATGAAGCGCACGGCGACCGATTCCCATAACTTGAGCCGCTGCCACGCCCCCGGGCTGACGCAGTTGCCCAAGCGCGAAGAGGCGGTCGCCGTGGTCGGATCGGGCCCGGCAGGACTGGCGTGCGCCCACGATCTGGCTCGACTAGGTTACCCGGTCACGTTGTTTGAAGCCTCTTCGGTGCCGGGCGGAATGCTGGCCCTGGGAATCCCCGAGTATCGCCTTCCCCGCGAGATCGTCGAGTTGGAAATCGGCGCGATTACCGGTCTCGGCGTGGAACTGAAGTGCAACCAGGCCCTAGGGCGGGATTTCCTCCTGAAGGACCTCAAGGACCGCGCGTCGTCTTGCTTTCAGCGAGAATGGCAAGCGGTTTTCCTGGCCATCGGCGCGCATCGCAGCAAAGACCTGCGGATCGACGGGCTGGGATTGGACGGCGTCCTGCGGGGCGTCGAGTTCCTCTTGAACGTCAACCTGGGCTACCGCGTTTGGTTGGGCCACAAGGTGGTGGTCATCGGCGGCGGCAATGTGGCCGTCGACGTGGCCCGCACCGCCGCCCGCGAGGGAACCGACCAGGTCGCGGTGAGCACGACCTTGGATGCGGCCCGCGCCGCCCTCCGTTTGGGCAGCCGCGAAGTCCACGTCATCTGCCTGGAATCGCGCGACCAGATGCCGGCCCACGGCTACGAGGTCGAAGAGGCGGAAAGGGAGGGTATCATCTTCCATCCTTCCACGGGCCCGAAGCGGGTGCTGGGCGTCGACGGCAAGGTGACCGGCCTGGAAACCGTGCATTGCCTTTCGGTTTTCGATGCCAACGGCCGCTTCAGCCCCAGTTTTGCACCCGGTTCGGAATCGCTCCTAACCACGGATTCGGTGATCCTCTCGGTCGGTCAGCTTTCCGATTTGTCATTCCTCCGCCCGGAGGACGGCATCGAGACCACGCCGCGGGGCACGCTGGCCATCGATCCCCAGACGTTGGCGACCACCGCGCTCGGCGTTTTTGCGGGGGGCGATGCCGCCTTCGGTCCGCGGCTTGATCATCGACGCCACGGCCGACGGCCGCAAGGCGGCCCGCTCGATCCATCAGTACCTGCGCGGCAACGTCCGCTGGGCAGCAGCGCGTGGAGTTGCCGGTGATCCAGCCCCGCGACCTGCGCCATCCCTACGACGGCATTCCGCGCCAGCCCTGCCCGACCTTGCCCGTCGCGCGGCGGATGGGATTCACCGAAGTCGAACTGCCGTTTTCCGCCGAACAAGCGGCCATCGAGGGAGAGCGTTGCCTGCGCTGCGATTCCAACATTTTCCTGGATGGCGAGCGGTGCATCCTCTGCGGCGGGTGCGTCGATATCTGTCCCTACCATTGCATCGCCATGATCTCGGCCGGCCAGATCGATTGGGATGCGATGCGCCGCGGATTTTCCCGCGGAAGCCAGCCGCGGCGAGGGCTACGCAATGGTGATGGACGAGACTTACTGCATCCGTTGCGGACTGTGCGTGCGGCGCTGTCCCGATGGATGCGATTGCCATGCGACGTTTCGAAGCCAGTGGGGAATGGGTTTATGAGTGAGATGAAACCGGCCTGGCGGTGCCGGAGACAGCCGCCGCGATTTCGTGGGCAAGGCCTTCGTCTGCCTGGGCGTGGGCGGCCTGGCGCTGAGCGGGGCGGGCACGGTCGCCGCCAATTTCCGCTTCTTCTTTCCCAAGGTGCTGTACGAGCCCCCCGCGCAGTTCAAGGCCGGGTTCCTTGCGGATTACCAGGCCAACACGGTCAGCGACCGCTGGGTCAAGGAGCACCAGGTGTGGATCGTTCCGTGAGGAAAGCACCCTCTATGCCCTGTTGCAGGTCTGCACGCACCTGGGCTGTTTGACGGGCTATTTTCCGGGCGAGTCGCTTTTCAAGTGTCCCTGCCACGGCAGCAATTTTTCCCTGCAAGGCGATCCGGTGGCGGGACCGGCGCCGGTCCCGTTGTTCCGCTTGGCCTTGTCGGTCGGGGCGGATGGGCAGATCGTAGTCGATAAGAACGTGCGGGAGAACCGGCCGGGCGATCGCGAACAAATCACCCTTTGTCATGAAAGTCTGAGCCGTGGCCTTCCGCAAACTCGCCGCAATCAATTATGATCGCAGGTCTGGCAGTCGGTCTTCCGGCACGGCCCGCCCATCACTCCGCGCAGCCGCTCCCTGACCGTCTTCAGCAATTTCTTCTTGCACCTGCATCCCGTGTCTCTGCCGAAGCGGGCCTTGCGATTACACTTTTACCTGGGGTCTGGGCGGCTTCTCGCTGTTGCTATTCCTGATCCTGATCCTGACCGGGATCCTCTTGACGTTCTATTACGTCCCCGACGTGGATCGGGCGTACGAATCGATGAAGGACCTGCAATTCGCCGTTCCTTTCGGCGTGTTCTTGCGGAACGTGCACCGCTGGTCGGCGCAGGCCATGGTGCTGGTCGTGATCCTGCACATGGCGCGGGTCTTCTACACAGGTTCATACAAGAAGCCGCGGGAGTTCAATTGGGTGCATCGGCGTGGGACTGCTGGCGCTCACGCTGCTCTTGAGCTTTACGGGCTACCTCCTGCCTTGGGACCAGTTGGCCTATTGGGCGGTGACGGTGGGGACCAACATGGCCCGCTCGACCCCGCTGATCGGCGCCACGGGTCCCTTCCACGAGTTGCTCGGCGCCCGTATCGACAACGACGTCCGCTTTGCGATGTTGGGCGGCACGATCGTCGGCCAGAACGCGCTGTTGCGTTTCTACGTCTTGCATTGCATGGCCATTCCCCTGATCTTCTGCATCATGCTGGCGGTACACTTCTGGAGGATTCGCAAGGACGGCGGGATCTCGCGTCCCCTGAGTGCGGAGTCCGCCGCCGTGCCAGCCTTCCGCAGCCTGGGGCCCGCTGTCTCGGGCGTCGGGCTGTCCGTGCCGGGGGCTGGGCCGGCGGTGCAGGAACCTGCGATTGCCCTCGCGGAAGCTCCGCCGCCCGAGGCGGTCAAGCCGCCCGAGCCGCCCGGCGGCGCCCGGCTACCGCCTGCTGGCCTACGTTCCGGGAAAAACTTTCAGCGCCAAGCGCGAGATGCCTCCCGACGAGGTGGCCACATGGCCGCACCTGGTGTCGCGGGAGTTCGTCGCCGCGCTGACGGCCATCATCCTGATTTGGGTCCTCGCCATCGCCGTCAATTCTCCCCTGGAGGAGAAGGCCAACCCCGCGCTGACGCCCAACCCGGCCAAGGCGCCGTGGTACTTCGTGGGCTTGCAGGAATTGCTCGCCTATTTCGATCCCTGGATCGCGGGCGTCATGATCCCCACCTTCGTCCTGTTGGGCCTGGCCGCCATCCCCTACCTGGACGTCAACCCCGCAGGCTCGGGGGAGTACGGTTTTCGTAAACGAAAACTGGCCGTGAGCATCTTCACCTTCGGCATCCTCTTCTGGTTCGCCTTGATCTTCATCGGGCTCTTCATGCGGGGTCCGAGTTGGGCCTGGTATTGGCCCCGGGAGGACTGGACGGTGCCGAAAGAAACGGGCTTGGCCACGTGGAACATCCCCGCGCCGTGGGGCGGGGTCTTCCTGGCCGGCTACTTCGCGTTGGGCCTCATTGTGCCGGCATGGCTCTTCCCCAAGTTCCGCAAGTCGCTCGGTCCCGTGCGATACGTGGTAACCATCGTTTTGCTCTTGCTGATGATTGGCGTGCCGGCCAAGATCGTCTTGCGTCGGACGCTGAATATCAAGTATGTCTTCACCCTCGTTTTCAACCACAAAGTCTGGTTTAATATCTGACAGTAACAACGCCACCACCGACACCCTGTCGGTGGAGCAATGATTGGTAGCTATGGCATTCAAGATTTACTTCGGCATCGCAGCGTTGGTCGTGCTGGGGCTGTGCGCGGTCAATTATTGGATCGAAATGACGCCCGAGTGGGACGGCTATCAACACCAGTACTATCATCTGTTGGCGAAGAGGCTGGCGGAGAAGAGCGACGACGCGGCCAAGGTCAAGCAGGTCGCGGCCACGCCGGCCAGGTTCGTGCAGATCTACAATCAGCAGTTGGGGGTGGCCGATCGCTGCGTGATCTGCCACCTCGGCATGGAGGAACCGCTCATGGACGGGGCCCAGAATCCATTCAAGGTCCATCCCGGGAACTTGCTGGCAAAGCATCCACCGGAAGCGGTAGGTTGCACAATGTGTCACCAGGGCCAGGGACTGGCAACCACCAAGGACGACGCCCACGGAAACGTTCCCCATTGGGATAAACCCCTGCTGACGGGCCACTTTGTCCAGGCCTCTTGCACGAAGTGCCACCATGAGGACGAGGTGCCCCAGGCCCCGGTCCTTTCCCGCGGCAAACATTTGCTGCACGAGTTGGGCTGCGTCGGCTGCCACCGCACGGGCGACGGCGCGGACGACGAAAAGGTCGGACCCCGGCTGGCGGTCATCGGCAGCAAGGTCTCGCGGCCGTGGCTCAACAAGTGGTTGCATGAACCCCAAGGGCTACTTGCCCAAGGGCCAGATGCCGCAGTTCCATCTGAGGCCCCAGGCCGCCAACGCCCTGGCGGCCTACCTGGTGACTTCCGCGACAAGTCGATCGACGCCTCGCCCGGGCCCAAAGGCGACCATGACGCCGGTGAAGCGATCTTTCGCCGGCTGCAGTGCATCACCTGTCACGTGACGCAAGGAGGACTCGCGGGGGAACCCCATCGGCGGCACCATCGGTCCCGACCTGCGAAAGGTGGGAAACAAGGTCAACAAGCGTTGGTTGAAGGTCTTCTTCCAAGACCCGCACGCCTTTTATCCGCACACCAAGATGCCCCGTTTCAACTTCACCGAGCAGGAGGCGGCCGACCTGGCGGCCTACGCCGCCGAGGAGTGGGTCGACTACGAGTGGCTGGAGGACGCGAGAGAAAAAAGAACCTAAGTTCCGGCTCGATTCGCCGGCACTGGTCGAGCAAGGCAAGAATCTGTTCGAGGAACTCAACTGCTCGGGGTGCCACGACCTTCCGGGGCAGAAGAGCAAGCCGGCTGGCCCCGACCTGACCTTCGAAGGCAGCAAGGCGGTCCACGACCTCGATTTCGGCGATGCCCAAGTGCGGCATACGATTCCCGATTTTCTTTATTCGAAACTGAAGTCGCCCAAGTCGCTCAGCAGCCATTTCCGCCTTCCGCTGGGCGAGGACCAAGCCGCCGCGATTTGGAAGAACCTCCAGCCGGTGTCGCTGTTCTCCAAGTCGGCCGACGGCGACCTGCAAGCCGATCACGGCCGAAGATCGCCTCGCTTGGATCCTTGCCAAGGCCAAGGACCAGGGCGTGCTGGGCTGCGACCTGCCATTGCCCGCAGGTTCCCCCTACGAACAGGCGCCTCTGGCTGGCCGACAAGTTGAGCCGAAGCCGGCGCGCTGACTCCGCTGAAAATGCCCGACTTCCAACTCAACGATGCCGACGCCGAAGCCCTCACGATCGCGCTGATGAGCCAGAGCGCGGAGCGGGTCTCGCTGGCGAACTACGAAGTTCCCAAGCAGCGCAAGCCGATCTTCGATCCCAAGGACGATTTCGGCGGGTCTGGAACAGCGCTACCGTTGCCTTTCCTGCCACGGCATTCGCGGCTCGGGCGATCCGCAGGCCTGCGACATCACGCTGGAAGGAAGCAAGGTCAATCGCCAGTGGCTGTACGGTTTCCTCAAGAATCCCTACTCGATGCGGCGGACGATTACCATCGCCATGCCCTCCTTCAACTTCCCCGACGATCAGGCGCGGTTCATGTCCGAGTACATCTCCGCGGTCTTCGTCGATCGGCAGATCGGCGCGGGCTGGAAGGAGGACCAGGAGAGGAAGGAGGACCAGGAGAAGTCCGTGCGCGGGGAAAGAAGCTGTTCGACGCCAAGGGTTGTATCGCCTGCCACCAGGTCAGCGGCAAGGGCGGCGACGTCGGTCCCAGCTTCACCACGCAAGTCCCCGGATTCCCCCAGGGGACCTGGGTCGGCGACAAGCTGCGGCCCGAATGGGTCTATCAGTGGGTCAAGGACCCGCAGTCGCTCCTTCCCGACACCTTGGATCCTAACCGGGGCTGAGCGACCAGGAGGCCCTCGATTTAACCAAGTACGTGATGAGTCTGAAGAACCCCGATTACCCCAAGAAAAACGCCGAAGTCCCGAACAAAGGCCCCGAAGTGTCCATGAAAGACGCCAATGACCCCCAAAAATGAGGAAGAGTTGTGATGCGACGTTGGCTTGCGATGGCCCTGGTGGGCCTGGTTCCCGCGACCTACGTCGTCGCCTTTTTGGCGATGGGCTGGGTCCGCGCGCACCAGGGCCACGGCGGGCAAGTCCACCCGTCACAGATTGAAGCCTTGGCGGTTTCCCACCAGCCCGCCGATCCGCTGGCCGACGCACGCGCCGGGGCGAAAAGGTCTACCGGCACTATTGCCTGGTTTGCCACGGCGAGAGCGGCAAGGGCGACGGCCGCAACGCCCCCACGCTCGACCCCCGACCGCACGATTTCACCGACGGAAAATTCTGGCAGGCGACCCGCAATGATCGGATCTACGATGCGATTGCCCAGGGCGGCCGCGCCAATGGCAAGTCAGTCTTGATGCCCGCCTGGGGACATACTCTCACCGAAAGGCAGATCCGTGACGTCATGGTTTTCACCCGCGCCTTCGCCGCCACGCCGGAGAAGCCTTGAGCCGCGCAGCATCCTGCGGCGGTTGGCGGCGATCCGCCCGGGGATCAAGGTCTTGATTACGGTGGCAGGGCTCTTGGCGACAACCTTCGTGCTGCTGGGCCGGGAATCGCTTCGCCGGGCGGGATACTCGCGCAGCGGGTCGGCTTGCGGGTGCGGACACGATCTGGAAACGGTGCGGAAGTTCCAGCGGATGGCCGGCGGACTGGGGCTCGGCGCCACGGTCTGTCCGCGCTGGTGTTTCGTCAATTTCGATCCCCGCATCGAGCACTGCACCTGCGCCGAGCAGCCCGTGCCGGGCGGCTATTGTTACTGCCCGGAACATACGGGCACGGTCTCCTGCTTCCGGGTCCCGTGAACATCTTCCTCAACCTCCTTTTCGCCGCCGCCGCCAACCTCACGCGCTACCCCTTGCGCTCGCTCGTCGTCGTGCTCTGCCTGGTGGCGATCTGCGGGCCCTTCCTCGCCGGCATCGCGATTTCCGAAGGCGTGCGTGCCGAGGCCGCTGTGTCGGTCCAGGAAGGACCGGACCTGTATCTGACCATGGACCAGTTCGGCCGCAATGGCCCGGTGCCCCTGCACTACCTTCGCGAATTTCGCCGCAGTCCTTACGTTACGTCCGTCGTACCCCGCATCGTCGGCCGCGCCAATGCGTTCACGGCCCTTTCCGAGACCGAGACGACCGATGCGGAAGTGGTCGTCGTCCTGGGGTTGGAGGCCGGCCGCATGGACCAAACGCCGTGGGGCACCGAAGGCCTGCCGTCAAGCCCCTTGGCAAGCGGAGAGGTTATCATCGGATCGGCGTTGGCCGCCCACTTTGGCTGCCGGCCGGGTGGGGAAATCCGCTTGCAGGTCGCCGACGTGTCAAAGCCCTTTCGCATCGTGGCGATTTTTCCCCCTGCCGCCTCGATCTGGAGCGCACAACTTGTGTGCATGAATCTCGATGACGCCGGCAAGCTCTTCGAACTGCCCGGCTATGCGTCCGACTTTTTGATTTATTGCCGCCCGGGACCCGGCAACATCCAGGCGGTGCGACAAGATGCTTTCACGATCCTGGGAGACGTTCCTTACCGTCTCCAGACCAAGACCGGCGACGTGGCAAGTTACGTTGACAAGGGGTTCCGAAATCTACAAGGCGTTTTCACGGTGTTCTTCCTGGTGGCCTTTGCCGTGGGGATTCCCGCCATGGTCATTGCTTCGGGACTGGGGCATTCGGAGCGGCGGCGCGAGATTGGCTTATGCAAGGCCGTGGGTTGGAAGACGACCGACGTCATGCTCATGGTCATGTTCGAACACGTGTTGTTGTCCGTCCTTGCCGCCTGTCTGGCGTTCCTGGTAAGCTACGTATGGGTGCGAGCCCTCAACGGCGCGGTGGTGGCCCAGTTCTTCATCAGCGAATGGGACAGCCTGGCAGCGTTCCCCGTGCCCGCACGTTTCGGTTTCGCACCGTGGGCAATGTCGCTCCTGCTCTGCCTGACAATTACGCTTTCCGGGGGCCTTTTTACTACATGGCGTCTGGCGGCCCGATTCCCGGCTGATAGTATCCGTTGAAAGACAAAACCATGACGCCTGCCGTTCAGACCTATCAGCTCACGCGATACTACCGCTTCCGGCGCAGCGAGCCGGTCAAGGCCATCGAGTCGGTCGACTTGGACGTGGCCGCCGGCGAAATGGCTGTCGTGTGGGGGCCGTCGGCGTCAGGAAAGTCAACTCTTTTGAGCCTGATCGCGGGTCTGGATCGTCCCAGCAGCGGCCGGGTCGAATTGTTTGGCCGATGCCTGGCCGAAATGTCCGATGCTGCCCTGACACTGCTGCGGCGCACGCGGGTCGGCCTCGTATTCCAGGATTTCAAGCTGCTTCCCGGCATGTCCGCCTGGGAGAACGTGGCCCTGCCGCTGGTGCCCATGGGCGTGCTGCAGCGGCAACGGCAAGACAAAGCTGAGCAGTGGCTGGAACGATTGGGAGTTGCCGGCGTTGCCGATCGGCCGCCCGAGCAACTCAGCGGCGGACAACAGCAGCGGGTGGCGATGGCGAGGGCCCTGGTGAACGACCCGGACCTGCTGCTGGCCGACGAGCCCACGACGCAAGTCGACGCCGAATCAGCCGATATGCTCCGGGCAACATTCGCGGCCATGGTCGCCCAGGGCAAAACGGTGATTATTACCACGCACGATCCCACCCTAGCCCAGATATGCCCCAGGCGGTTCCAGATCATCGCGGGGCGATTGGAGCATTGCACGTGATCGTAAACAAGTACAGCGTTCTTTCGCTGTTCGTCGATTCGTTGAACCTGGCATTGGCCGTTGTGTTGGCGATAACCGCCTCGTGGGCGGCATGGCGGATTCGTCGCGGGCACCATGTCGGGCACCATGTACCCATGGTCGTGGTCGGCGGAGAGTTAGGCGCCAGCCGGGCCGAGCAAAGCATCCACCTGGCGACCCTGCTGGCGGTGGTTTGCTTGGCCATCCTCGTGATCGGCTGGCCGCTGCTCTATGCCATGCTGGACAGCTTCGTTCCCGAGATACCCGGCGCGATGTGCATCTACGGAGTCACCAAGCTCATGCCTGTCGCCAATGCCTTGGTCCAGACCGCCAGGCCGGCGCTCATCTTCCTGCTGGGCGCCTGGCTGCTGCTGGAGTCGTTGCGGCGGCAATCGGGTCTGCCGCCGCGACGCTCGCGAGGCATGCTTGCGCTGGTCTTTTTGGCGGGACTGCTGGCCGTTGGCCAGGGCACCGAACTCTATTACATCGTCAAGGTGGATTCGCTCAAGCCGGTTTCCTGCTGTTGCTGTTGCGGCGGGGGCGGCAGTGCCAAGGTGCAGCCCGCTGCCTACTATTTGCCGTGGGCCCAGGCCGGCGGGGCCAGCCGAGCCGTTGTCAACGGATTGTTCTTCGCAGGCATGCCGCTCTTGGCCGTCTGGCTGTTGGTCCAAGCGCGGCGCGGGTCGCCCCGTTCCAAGCCGCTCGGTTTGGCAGAAAGCGGACTGCTTTTGGCCGCGGCCGTGGGACTCGCCACGGCCGCGCTGCTGGCCTTTTCCGAGATCCTGGCCCCCTTGCTCATGCGCTTGCCGTTCCACCATTGCCTTTACTGTCTGCTCTTCAACGGTCGCGCCCCCGATGCCCCGCTGATCGTGGGCAACATGGTGATTGGCAGTTTCGCCGCCGGCTGGGCCGCTGTGCTGCAAGCCGCGCTGCAGGCCGAGTCGCCCGCAGCGGCAGCATGGAGTTGGCATCGCTGCTTGTGTCGAATCGGGGCGACCACGCTCATCGCTTCCGTGTTGATGGTCGCTATTCACTTGGCCGTATACAGTGGTTAAGCCAGCCCCTGCAAGGAGAACTTCCATGCCCGCTATCCGCTGGCCCTTGACTTACTTGATCCTGATGGGTCTCGTCGCTTTGGCATCCTCCCTATGGCGGACCTACGGGGCGTCGGAGGCTTGTGAGATGGATGGGCAGGCGCTTTCCCCGGCCCTGCGGGTCGATCTCACCATGGCCGACGGAACGTCGCATGCCTTCTGCACTATCGCCTGTGCCCGTAGCTGGCTGGCAAATCAGCCCAATACGACGCCCAAGGCGGCGACGGTCCGCGATGCGATTACGGGCGAGCCCCTCGATGCATACACCGCCGTCTTCGTGCAAGGCAAGCCGGTAACGAATCGCGCCAACGGCAACAACATCCACGCCTTTCGCGACAGAAGAGAAGCGCAGGAACACATCAACAAGTTTGGCGGCCTGGAGATCGCCGATCCCTTCGGAGTGGAGTGATCGCGACGTCTCAATTGATCGTCTGCAGCGCAATCCGAATCTCTTTCAGCTTTGTTACTTCGCCGTTCCGCACGTGGACGTCGGGCCGCATGGCAATCCGGCGAATCCACTGTCTCTGACCGGCGGGCAACCAGGTGAGTTTGTATCCGCCTGCGGGCACGTCTTCAAAGTGGAATTCGCCGTTTTCGTCGGTTACGGTCGTCAGCGGCTTCCGGTCCTCATCCGTGCGCATTGCACCGTCCACTTCCTGCAAGGGCACGATTACCACATGGCAATTGACCAGCGGACGGCCCTGATTCAGGAGCCGGCCGAGAACGTCGCCACCCATCATCCTCGCGCTCGTTTGCCTTGCCGGCGGCATGGGTTGCATCGCCGGTTGCATGGGCTGCTGCATCGGCTGGGGGGGCGATTGTCCCATCGCTTGGATGGGTGGCATCATGGGTTGCATGGGTTGCGTTGCCGGTTGCATGACCTGCTGCATGGGCGGTTGCATTCCCAGTTGTAGCATCGGCTGCATGGGCGGTTGTACGGACGGCATTGGGGCCGAGACTTGCCCGTTGGCCGTCGCCAACTGCGGCGGCCCGCTCGCGGCAGCAGCAGGCGGCCATGCCTGCGGTGCTTGGGCCATGTTCGGTGCCGGTGCAGCATAACCCGCGCCTGAAATGACTTGAGAAGGCTGCCAGAGGGGGTCTAATCGGGCCCAATCCTGTGTGCCGACCCCTGCGGGCGCTGGTACAGCACGATCGGGGCCGAAGGCATCATCACCCCAGACAGGGGTGGCTGCCCAGCCCATCAGCACAACAACCACCACGACGAACTCACGGTGACGATCGGCCATATCAGACTCCTTTCCGATCTTGTGCATTGTCTTTCGTTCGGCCGCTCAGAACGCGAAACTGACCGTCGTAATCCACTGGCAGGTCGCTTCCGGGTAGCCCGTTGCCAAGGGGACGTTGTCCAGGTCGATGTAGATTTCGCTGGAAACATGCACGTTCTGCCGGACCTGGAAAATAACACCCGGCACCAGCCGCGCCTCTTCGCCGCCCGAGATCACGGTTCCGTTTGCATCAACGCCGTACGCTTGCAACCCCGGATTGAGTATCTTCACCTGCTCATAACGAAGGAAGCTCATGATCCATGGTTTCCACATGTAATCGGCTTGCACGAAAAATCCGAGGTGGTCCGTGGGACCGGCAGCCATGAAGGTCTGGTCGAAACCGGGGAACGGATCGTGTCCCCAGAAGAACATCCCGTACACGTCAAGGTCGAAATACTTGACTCGCGCATCGACCCCCAGCCGCGTAAAGTAGTCCTTCATGTAGGTGCTCGGGTCGTTTGGAATGACAGGATTGATGAACGGGTTCCCGCCGTTGGGCGAAAACGTCGATGGGACGTTCGACTTGCCGAACCAGCCGAAGAACCCCGTCTCGAAACTCACCGCGCGCCAGAAGTCCAAACCGGGTTTGTTGTAAATGCTGTCGTCCACGGGCGGGGTTGCGGCTTCGCCCTTCTTGGCGCCTTGCTCCGCCGCGCCGACCACGCCGTCCAAGGGAAAGCCGTACCACTTGCGGGCAACGCGGAAATAGACGTCCTTGAAGGTGTTGTCGTCTTCCGGCAGGTAGGCGGCGCTGCCGCCATTGGCAATGCCCACGCAGTACGACCAGTATTGCTCGATGATGCCATTGATCTCGATCCCCGGTTGCTCCACGAAAAGCGAAAAACCGGTTTGGCCCAGGGTGAACGTGTTCGACGGCATTGCCGGGTTTTGCAGGAGCGGGAACGACTCCTCGGAGATCACGTGGGGAATCACGCCCGGATCGATCTTTCCGATCTTCAGATTCAGGGCATGCGGAGGCAGGACCGCCCAGCGGCTGCCCTCGTGCGTGCCGTCTTCGTCCTCTTCCGCACTCCACGCGAACACATTGCTGAATTGCACGAAGACGCGTCCCACGCCCACCGTGCCATCGGGATCGAAACCGATGTTATAGAGGCCGCTGATGTCCTGGCCGAAGGCGCCGGCGCCGATGAACTCGATGTCGCTGGGAAAGACGAAATCGACAGTTTTCTCCTGCCCCTTGGGTCGCAGATAGACGATGTTCTGCTCCTGCGCGAAGAGCGAGATCGGCGGAATGCTGGGCAGGGTGGAAGGCCAGATCGAATTGGGGAACATGGCCTTGTAGGAGTCGGTGCCCATCTTCACCGGCTCCTCTTTGACCAGCACGTCCTCGTTGCTGGGAAACTGGAATCCATTGCGGCGAAAGGCCTCGCCGGTATCATTGAGCTTCGGATAGACCGTGTGGCAGGTAATGCACGAGGTCGCGTATTTTCGCGCGAAGGTCGGAATTGCTTCGGCCCGCTCGATGAAGGTCAACGTGCAAAGAAATGCGGTAATGGCGGCGAGAATCAGCCTCTTCAAGCCCGGGCGCCCGAGCAACTTCCGTGCGTTCATGATTCCCCTCCATGGGCGGCAAAAAGTCTTGTTGGCAAAGCGTTGCTGGCCCTTGACGTCCGAGTCTTTGACACGCGAAACTCGAATCGCCCCGACCCGTCTTGATAAATCTACTGCGTGCAGGCATTATCGCCCTGTGCCTGACAGGCATCATTGCCTTTCCCCTGACCGGGATCGTTGCCTTGCCCGTGACAGGGATCGTTGCCTTTTCCCGCGCCGTGCGCAAAGAGTTTTCCAAAGCAGCAGAACTCGCAGCCCAGCCCGTGGCAGTGCTCGCACACGTAGCGCGTCACCGGCACGCACACGTTCTCGGTGCGCGGTTGTTTCACGCACACTTCCTTTTCGACCTGGCGGTAGACGGTGTACGGCACCTTGACACAGGACCAGTAGTGGACCTTGATCGTCGTCTTGCCCTTTTCCACCTTGCACTCCTGCTGGGTGAGTTTCTCCGTCTTGGTTTCACACGTCTTGCAATGGAGTTCCGCCCCGCAGGGCAGCGTTTGCTTGTCCCAATGTTCCGCTTGATATTGGTGGTCGACGTCTTTCGGTTCGCAGACGGTCTTGCAGTATTCAGCCGGAATTTCTTTCTCAACCCACACCTTCTCGAATTTGTACCTGACTTCCGGGATGGAAATGTACTGCTTATGGATGGTCGTCTTGGAGACCTTCTTTTCCCCGACGACGCAATCCTGGACCGGTGCGCGCTCGATGCACCCTTCGTGGCCGCAGTTATTGCAGGCCTGCGGACAATGCACGTCTACGGGAGTCCCAGCGCATAGCGAGCGTGGAGAGCTTGCCAGCGGCAGCACGACCATCAGCAACACCCAAGACAGGGATGATCTTCGCATTGAATTGGCTCCTCAAAATCTGACGGCGGTAACCAGGATCGGCTTGCACGATAAGCTTCGTTGGGATCGCTCCGACCCGGCAACTCGGCAAATCTACTACAGAAAATCGAACCGGATCTTTATGAACATTCACACGAATTCCGACGCCATGCCTTTTCGTTATGACCGGCATGGTCTGCCTATCCTCCGTTGCTTACCAAGTGGAACGGCCGGCAGTTTCTGTGTCGAGATCGTGAGGTCAGGAGGCAATTGCCGCCCTCGCATAGCCGTGGTTGAAACCCACGGCTAACCTTCGCGGCGTCGCTATGCGACGGAGACTTCCGAACAAACAAAAAGGGCCTTGATCATAACCTTGCCGACTGCCAGCAATGACGGCAGTCGGCAAGGATATGATCAAGGCCAAAGATATACGGCCCTATGCCGGCCCTTCTCGGACTATTCCTTGTCGTAAGCCGGATGCGGCTTGTGACCTTGGTCCGTATGGCAACGAGCGCAGACGTTACCCGGTATGACCTTGTAAATCGAGCCCCGAACTTCCTTGTCTTCCGCTGAACCCGCGACCAACTTGACCGTTTCATACTTCTTGGCAATTGCCGCGTTCGCGCTGCCTGGCCCGTGGCAGGCCTCGCAGGTGGTGCCCGCGAGATTCGCCGTGGTATCGTCCTTGTAACCCGTGGCGGCCCCGAAGCCGGTGGAATGGCAAATCAAGCAACTGGCGTCGGCCTTGTACTTGGCCGGCAGCTTGGCAAAGGCCTCGGTGCAGTGCTTGGTCGTTTTCCAGACCTTGAATTCCTTGAGGTGGCAAGCCGCACACTTCATCTTCCCGGTATACGTTTGATCGGCCGGCGGCGTAACCGCAGTCACGGCCTCAGCAGGCGGTTGCGCATTCACGGGTCGCACGGCGATCGCGCTGATCGCCATCACAAGCCCCAGCGTCACTCCGGCAAGCATGGCTTTCTTAGTCACCAACATCTTTTCGCTCCTGTTGTCTTGACGTGATAAAAGTGTATCCCCATGTCGCGCGCATGGGACAGTTGAATAAACATACTTGGTTGGGCGAGGGTTTGCAACTACCTCGCCAAAGAATCAGGAATTTCTGTGATTTTTGACAATATTCCTATCTTTAATTGGCACAAGGACATAGGACAATTTTTCGCAAGCAGCTATTGGTTAAAGACGATCTTCACGTCATCCCCAGCGCTTTCATCGCCGCTGTCATCGGGTCCGAGAAGAAGATCGGGTCCACACGCTCCACAATGTCGCCGGAGACATCGAGGAAATTCCGCTTGTTCTCCAAGGGGACCAGAACCCGGCGAGCGCCGTTGTCCATCGCCACTTGAAGCGGTTCGGCCAGCGACCGCAGCGCTTTGATGTTGCCTTGGATACTGAGGTCGCCCAGGATCACCAACCCGGCCTGGACCGACGTCTTCTTGATCGCCGAGTAAATCGCCACGACCAGGGCAATTCCCGCTTCGCAGGGAACGTGGTTACTCAGCAGGTCGATGGCTTCGAGGTGGAAGTCTGTGGTGTCGATCTGTTGGCCGACGCCCATCTTGCCTTTCTGGCCCATCAGATAGGCGAAAGCCCGCTGAATCGACTGTTTCATCGCCCCCTCGACGCCGCCGGCAACCTTCAGCTTGCCGGTTCCCGGGGAGCAGCCGACTTCGAGCCGGTAGAGGCCCACTCTGCCCTGATCGTCCACGGAGGCGGTGTAAACCGATCCGGGGGCCAGGGGATCGGTCGAGATCATCTCTCTGCCGCCCTGCTCGGGCACGCCGACGAAGCGTTCCTCGCGGGTGTCGTTGTCCATGTAAGAGAATGACGTCTGGTGGTACTCGAAAGAACCCATCTTCTTGAGTTGCTCCTTGACCCGCCGCCGCCCCTCGATCGCCGTCTCCAGCAGTTCCACCAGGTCCTCCCGCGTCACCGCACCATGAGGGTAAATGAGCTTCACCAGGCCGGAAACCGTTTTCCGCACCGCCTTCACGTCACGGGCGTTGTGATGCGACCCAAGCGAGAAGAAGCGGTCGATGATCTCGGTGAAGTTGTGTTTCCGCAACTCCCGCAGGGCCTCGGCCAGGTAGTCTACTACGAACCCATAATGGTCCGTGAAGAACTCGACCTTCATCTTGGGCACTTCCCAGCCAGGCAGGTAGTAATGAATGCGGTCCAGAAACGCCATATCCTCCCGGATCACGTCCGGCATGGGAACGAAAAGGTGCGACGACCGGACCATGATCTCAACCGGTTGATTCGTGTTGCCGAACATGGCGATCGAGGCCATGCCGGACATCGCCTCTTTCCCCCGGCGAAAGTGCCCGACTCGCAATAGGTTTTGAGCGTGGTGACCACTTCCTTGGGCATTTTCTGCAGATCGGCCACCTCGTCGAAGCCGATGGCGTCCCAGATTCCCACCAGCCCCATCTTCCCGGATGCCATGTTGTAGAACAGATTGGCCACCGTGGTCGGTCCGGTGAGCAAGATCGTGTAGGGTGACAATTCCTGGTAGGCGTAGCTCTTGCCCGTCCCTCGCGGGCCAAGTTCCACAAGGTTGTAGTTGTGCTCGCACAACGGCAGCAGGCGAATCAGGAAGAGCAACTTCAACCGCCGCTGGAAATGCGAGGGTTCCATGCCTATGCTTCGCAGCAACAGATCGACCCACTCTTCCGTACTGAACTTCCCGCGGCAGTTCCGATACTCGTCCAGGTCGAACGAAGCCACCTGGATCGGCTTGAGATCGTCGATCCAGAACGGGCTGCGCTTTCCCTTGGCCTCCTCGTCGTATTGATGCCGGATGTCGACCTGTGCCCAGATGCCGCCCATCAGCAGCCGGTCGAAGCTGCGCATGAAGTGCTCGGGTACGTGGACGTACTTGTGGCCGAAGTTGACCAATTCGGCCCAGTGCTTGTCGTCGTCGGACAGGTAGCGGACCTTGACCTTGTCGATCAGGGTGTACTTGCCCTTGTCCCGCACCTTGGATTGAACCGCGTTGGCTTCGTCGGGACGAACGAAGTTCTCGGTGAGCGTGGTGTTGACCACCCGCAAGCCGGCTTCGATCGCCGTGGGATCGTCCGTGGCGCAGTATTTCCCCAGGAGGTATTCGAGCACGAACACCGGTACGTTCGCGCCGACCTTTACCTTGCGGACGAGATCCTTGCGGACGACCTTTCCGCCGAAGACCGACGCGGCTTTCCGATCAAGTTCAGGCATGAATCAACTTTCCAAAGGGGCGCGGCCGCTCTTGGCTAAGGCCGTAGGGTGGGAAGAGTGAAACGAGTCCCACCATTCAGGATTCAACAGTATTTCGGTGGGACTCGTTTCACTCTTCCCACCCTACGGCCTCAAAAGGCAATTGCAACCTCGATCTTGTCCAGCACGGCCAGTTCCGCGCCGCTGGATGCGTCCAGCAGGACGACGCTCACCGTCTTCTGCGCGATTTCTTCGATCAGCATCAAGGCCACCGTATTCGGTTCCAATTCCTTGGAATTCCCCGCAACGCCCCGCAATTCAACCTCGCCCGTAGCGTCCTCGAAACCGTAGGAGGCGCTGACCGGCCGCGAGACGCACTTCCCCTTGGCCTGAATCTCCACCCGCACTTTCGGCGCTTCCAGGTCAAACAGCCCCCCCTGTTTTCCGGCGATCTGCACGGAGAAGAAGCGGGTCGTGAGTTTCGGCGTACCCGGAGTAACGGTCCACTGGACGCCCGCCGGCGGCCCGCTCACGTTTCGTGCCGCGGGAACGAGGGAAACGACGGGGATGATCAGTTCCTGCGGCGACAGTCCGCCATGGAAATAGGCCCGCGCCCCGCCTTTGGCCTTGAAGCAGGCGAAGTCCCAGGGCGTGGCAATGTCCAGTTCGCTTTCCACTCCGAGCGATTCCAGGGAAGTGCGAAAGAAACACGGTTCCTGCGTTCCGCCCACGCCCACCCAAACGCGACGGTGCAGATCCGCCGTTTCGCCGCCCGGGGCTTCGATCTTCATCTCTTCGCCGATCTCGTCGGTAAAAAGGTGCCCGTGGTCGGCTGTCAGGACGATCGACTTCACCCCCAGATCGGCCAGCACCCGCACGCCGCGCCGCAGATCGACCAGCACGCCGTCCATTTGGCGGCGGGCCTGGGCAATGTTGTCCTGCTCGCACAGCTCGTCGATCTCCTGGGAAGTGATCAGCACCAGGCGGGCGTTTTCAATCCCCTGGCGGACTTTCTTGCTCGGCTTGGGCAACAGGTCTTCTAGCTTGGCGTCAAAGACGGCCGCGCCCGCATGATCCTTGAGAAAGGCGATGCGGTCCTTGCGGTCTTTGATCACCCTACCGTGGATCTCCAAGCCCAGCTTGCCGCCCCCGACGGACACGAGTTTGCCGTCCGACGCCTTGGGCAGCAGCGCGGCCATGCCGATTTCCGTGATCGTGGGGATCGCCCCCAGGGCCGGTCCGATCTCGATCTGGAAGTCGCCCCGCAGCACCTCGCACAGTTCACGGGCCATCTCGAAGCGGAGTGCATCGACCCAGAGGTAGGCGGTTTTCTCCTCCATCCTCGGCTTGACCTGTGACCCAAAAACGTCGGCCTGCCGGGCAATGCCTTCGATCGGGTACTTGGCTTTCGACACCAGCGTGACGAACTGTTTCGCCATTTCGCCCCCGACTTCCATATATCGCTGCCGGGCCTTGACAACCAGCTTTTCCAGACCGTCATGCCCCGCGATGGGGTCGAAGTTGTGCCAGCGGCTCTCCGAATGCCGATGATGCGTGTCGAGCAGACACCAGGGAGTATCGCCGTCGGTGTACGATTTGACGAAGGCCGGCACGGCCGCCGGCGGTTTTTTCAATTCCTTGGCTACCCGGTCGGCCTCCAAGAGGACTTCGGCGGCGGCGACAATCAATGCCCAATGGGCCTGGATCGTCGGCCGGCAATCGGACCAGAAGCGCGACAGCCGCGATTGCGCCAGTGCCAAGAGTTCAGGAGTGGCCGACGTTTGAAGCTCAGTCTCGACGTGCCGCAGCAGCGCCAGTTCCAGGGCCAGAAACGTCTCAAGCTGGGTGATCTTCTCCGCGGGAAATTCAATCAACGCGAGGCCCAATTCCTGCTCGACTTGGGTAGCGGCGGCGACATAACTTTCCCGGTAGTCCCGCAGTTGCCGCCATGTTTTCGCCAGGCGGACGCAGGAATCGAGACCGCTGGGAGTCGATGCGATCGGGACCGAAGCGAGCGACGGAGGCACGGATTTTCCCAGCCCCTCGACGAGGTCGGTCAGCAGGACGTGTCTTGCCAATTTCGCGCGCAGGTCGTCGAGAGTGGCCATCGCGAGAAGCTCGACATCGAATGACGCCCCCAACAGGCCGGCGAGTTCGCCTTGCGCCGCTTTCTTGCCGATCTCCGCGTCGTATTTCCCGCTGCCCAGGAAGGCCAGCGCGACCTCTTGCGGGCTGCCCGTGCCGAAGATCAGGGCAACCACAGCCGCGATCTCGCCGCCTTTCTTGGCCAAGGCATTCAGGTCCGCCAGGGTGAGTTTGCCGGCCTCCACCGGTTTCTCCACATCGTGGGCCGGCTGCTCGCCCAGGAGTGTCTTCAGGGCGTTCCGCGCCACGATGGAAAGTTTCGTGTTGCCCTGCGGCGGCTGCTGGCCGGACTGCATGACCACGCCACCCGCCTCCAGTTCGGCGAGAGCGTGATGCGTCTCGGCCTGGTCCTCGGGAACGTAGACGAGCAGCCGGGGCGGCTCCTCGCCGTCGAGCAAGGGATCGATGTCGTGACGGAGCTGAAGGAAGCTGCCGTCGAATTGCACGATGGTGGCGTCGGGAATCTGCCATTCGGCAATCGCCTCGGAATATGCACGCTCGGGGTCGTACCAGACGACCAGGCGATTGTCGTCGACCTGCCTGGCGATCAACTGAAAAACGTATTCGGTGACGACGTGCGGCATAGCTCATCACTGCCAAATTCGGCGGACTCCGTATTGATCGAAGATCGCATCCGCACTAATCACCGGCACCGATTCGACGAGCGCCTGGGCGGCGAGCAGGCGGTCGAACGGGTCTCGGTGATGAGTGGGAAGCCCCGCCTGAACGTCTGCATACTCCACGGTGATCGGCAACAGGACCAAACCGAGGTCCGCTATCGCCTTAGTCATCCACTGGCGATAGGGCATTGATAAAGGGAGCTTGCGCAACCCGACCTTAATGGCGATCTCCCAAACCGTTGCCGCACTCAAGAGAAGGTCATTCGCGGGGTTCGTGATCGCAGCGTGAGCAGCCGCGGTGAGCAGATGGTCCTGATCGACGTACCATATCAGCGATTGGGAATCGATCAGGTGTCTCATTCCATGTACTCCCTAAAATCCTCCAGCGGCGCGTCGAAGTCGGGAGCCATGTAGAGCACGGTCCCCCGCAGCGTCCCCGGCTGCCGGGGCTTCTTCGGCGGGTTAGCTGGCGGCGATACAAGTTTCGCCACCGGCTGGTCGTTCTCGATAATCACGACCTCGTCGCCCGGCGTCAGCCCATGAATGAGGTCCGGCAGTTGGGCCTGTGCCTCTTGAATCGTTAAGGTTGTCATGATTGTTTCTCCTCGTATTCTTATTATACCAAGCCCTTCTCGCGCAGTTGCTTGCCGATCGACGACCACGCGTATTTGCCCGCGAGCAGTTCCTCCCAGTAGCTCTTGGCCTCTTTCCAGGGGACGAGCTCGTGCAGCGGGGCGATGTTCAGTACGACGCCGTCGTTGAGGTCCGGTTTCATGTGCAGGTTCGCTGCCCGCCGCAGCTTGTCCTCGAAGTCCCGCAGTTCGGAGACGAAATCTCCCTGCCGTTCAGCCTCCTTGGCGAGCCGCTTGGCGTCTTTAGCGGATTCACTTCCGCCCGCCTTCCGGCTGCGAAGCGCATCGAGGCGGCTGGCTTCCAAACGAATCGTCGGCTCGACGTAATTCGCCAACGCCTTGAAAAGCAGGTCTTTGTCGAGGCAATGGTAGTAAAGCCACAGGGCATAGTTCTTCTTCGACGATTGCAGCAGCCAGTAAATCGGGGCCTTGCGGCGACTCTTGGAGTAACGCAATACGTGGTCGTCCCAAAACCCGCCCTCGCCCGGCTTGCGGAAGTAGTCCCGAAGATCCTTGATACCGAGAATCTCGCATGCCTCCTGCTCAATGGCATCGGCATGGTCCTTCCAGATTACCTCAAGGGCCTCCCGCACGCGCCCGATGATATCATCGCCGTGGCCTCGGTCATCGACAACAATGCCGTCCCAGTTTATCGGCAGCGGAAATGTGTAGTGGCCGCAAGCACCTTGGGCCGCAAGCTCTGCGCCCGAATGAAGTCGTTTCCGCTTGGCGCCGGCTGCAAAGCGGCAGCGGAGTGCCGCTTTGCCGGGAAATTGCGCGATGGGCGAAGTGGAATTCTCAACTAGTTGTGGGCCATGAAGTTACGGCGATTTTTCTGCGCCTGTTCCGGCCGCAGCTTTCCGCGACAGACAATTCTCGCGGTTGCTTCCCGGAATTTGCGATTTTTCCCAATCGCCGCAAGCCCCTGCCAGAAAAGCACTTAGGGCATCTGCCCTGACCCGGGGCGAGACAAACTTCAAGAAAAGCCTCCCGGGGGCCTTGACACGAATCCTAAGTTATGGATAATTACGACCATTGTGTTATATTGATGGTATTCTATGATCCACAAGGAGATTTCCCATGTATTCCCCCGCCGAAACGTCCGCAACCGCCGAACCGCAACCGCCCTTCTCTCAGGCCACGAGAGTACAAGACTGGCGCCTGCCCCCGCAACAGCGAAAAGAAAGCCTGCTGCCGCTGATCGTCCAGCTTGCCCTGGAGGGCGAGTCCGGCCGAGCGATCGCCCGCAAGATGGAACTGCCCGAACGGACCGTCAACCACTGGCTGCGCGAGGTGCGGCGGGAATGGTTCGCCAAGGCGGCGGCGGGCACCGCGGAGACGCTCGCCCTCGGCCTGGCACGCCTCGATGCGGTCTATCGCGAGGCGATGCAGGCCTGGCGCGACTCGCAGCGGGAGATGCAGGTCGAGCTTTTCGAGAACACCGAGGGGGACGACGGCCGTGCGAAAAAGAAACGATCGGTGCGGACCCAGACCCAGCGCCGAAACACCGCCTGTCTCGGCAAGGCCATCGACGCCGTGAAGACAACCTTCCTCCTCAAGGGCCACGCCGCACGGTTGCGAACCGAGGCCGGCAGCCGAGACAGCGGGCTGATCCCGGTGGCGGAGATGCTGCCCGAAGATTTTGAGGCCTTGACGGAAAACGATTTGGAGCACATGAACGATGACGAACTCCGCGCCCTTGTGGCCCGATGCGAAGCCGAGATCGTAGCGAGCGGAGAGACGGTTCCGACAGAGACGACGGACGAAGACTTGAAGCACATGAGCAATGTTGAGCTCCAAGCCGCTACTGCCCGTTGCAAGTCCGAAATCGCCGACGAGGAAGAAAAGGCGATTCCGGCAGAGCCGACAGAGGAAGATTTGGAACCTGCGACCGATGAGGAGTCTCAGGCCAACGGTGAGCGGGTACTGGCGCAAATCGAGGCGATCCGGGCCGCCAGACAAGCGCACCGCGCCTCGGAAAATGCCTCCCCGCGACGGGCTCCGTAGGACCGGAATTCATGCCGATGGAAACACTTTGCCACAGGAACCGATTCATGCCCAATCCTTGCCACTGTCCGTCGTCTATATGCGTCACACCCAAAGGACTTGGAATCCCCCGTTTTTCCGCAGTTTCTTGGGAGCGGTACCAATCCTTTTGGGAACATGTCTTAGCTATTAGTTGTATAAAATGACCAAAAAACTGAAAACGATTTCGTTTTGGGCAAAGTTGGCAAGAACCACCCAACAGTGGCGTGTTCTTCCCGAACGTCAATTGACATCACGGCCGCAAATCACTAATGTCCTCCCCCATAAGATTGCCCTTGCGCACCGTACCGCCGCGTTTCCTTCCTAATCACTTGAGCATTCCAAGGACAGGGCCGCACGACCCCTGACGAACGACCATGGCCGCAATGTCCATCGGCAAGAAGCTGGCAATCGCAGGCTTTGTCATCGCGGGCGCTACCGCCTACATGGCCTATTTGGGCGCGTCGTCGAGCTGGCAATACTATATGACGGTGAAAGAGTGCGTCGAAAACGCGCCGCAGGTTGCCGGCCGGCGAATCCGCGTCAGCGGGACCATCGAGACCGGCTCACTGGTGATTGCGCTGATCGGCAGGAAGCTCGCTTCTCGCTCAGCGAGGAGGGCAGCCATCTCGCCGTTGTCTGCACGGGACCGTTGCCCGACGATCTCTCGCCGGCGAAGAACATGGAGGTGGTTGTCGAAGGCCGCCTGGAAGGCTCGTGTACGCTCGGGCACCATGTACTCATGGTCGGCGACAAGCTGATTACCAAGTGCGCCAGCAAGTACAGCGCCACAGAAGGGACCGACGGCAATGGCCCGGGCACCAGGTACTCCGGGTCGGCGGAATAGGGAGACCGTACGATGACCGTCGTCGGGCAACTCTGCCTGCTGATCGCGATGATTTGCTCGGGCTACGCGGCCTTTGCCGCGATCGTCGGCGCCGGGCACCATGTACCCATGGTCGGCGAGAGCGGGCACCATGTACCCATGGTCGGCCTGGGCCGCAGTGCCCTCGTCGCGGCGCTGACGGCGGTCGCGGCCCTCACAGTCGTTGTGCTTGTGTTGGCCCGCGCCCTGGTGACCAAGGACTTCCGTTTCCAGTACGTGGCGGAATACTCCGACCCACTGCTGCCGTGGCATTACAGCCTATCGGCGCTGTGGGTCGGGCAGGCGGGATCGCTCTTGGTCTGGGGCTGGTTCGTGGCCGTGCTGGCGGTCATTTTCCGCTTCACGTCCCGCCGTGGGCCGCGCGAGCTGGGTGAACTGGCCTTTGGCACGCAGATGACCTATCTCGCGTTCCTGCTGGCCATCATGGTCTTTGCCGCCGATCCGATGGCGCCGTCGCTGGTGCCGGGGGCGAAGGGCGAGGGCCTCAGCCCGTTGCTCCAACATCCGGCCATGCTGATCCATCCGCCGATCGTGTTCCTGGGGTATGCAGCGTGGGGAATTCCCTTTGCCCTGGCCGCGGCGGCGCTCCTGTCCGGCCGGCTGGACAACGCCTGGCTGCAACAGGCGCGGCCCTGGTCGCTGTTCGCCTGGGCGACGCTGGGCGGCGGCATCCTCTGGGGCGCCGAGTGGGCCTATGAACAACTCGGCTGGGGCGGCTACTGGGCCTGGGATCCCGTGGAAAACGGTTCCTTGATGCCCTGGCTCACGGGCACGGCCCTGATCCATGGACTGATGACCTGGCGGCAGGGAGCGCTGAAGAAGACAACCTTGTTCCTGGCGATCGCCACCTTCGGCCTGTGCAACTTCGCCACGTTTCTCACCCGCAGCGGGATCTTCAGCAGCCTGCACGCCTTCAGCCAGTCGCCCATCGGCTGGATGTTTCTCTTTTGGATTGCCGCCTTTGCGGTGGCTGGCACGGTGGCGATCTTGTGGCGAAAACGTCAACTCGTGGCCGAAAAACCGTTGGCCGCCCTGTGGAGCCGAGAGGCACTGGTGCTGCTGGGAATCCTTGCCCTGGTGTTGCTGACGACCGTGACCTTGGTGGGTACACTTACCGGGGCCATCTCCGGGCTCTTCTCCACGACGCGGATCATGGTAGGGCTGGCGTTCTATGACAACGTGTTGATCCCCACGGGCCTTGTCTTGCTGGCCGTGGTGGCCGCCGTGCCGCTGATCCGCTGGGGAGCGGGTCCCACGCGCGACCGAGTTCGCTTGCTGGCAATTGCTGCCGTTATAGGACTTCTCGTCGCTCTTTCCGCGCTGGTTTGCGGCGTTCGCAGTCCGGTCGGCCTGACTATCGCGGGCCTGACGGGCATGCTGCTTGCCTCGACGTTTCTGGCGATCGCAGCGGACGGTATTGCTAGCAGACTGGGTGGCATGCTTTCACCGGGCACCGACGCGCAGCGGTGGTCGGCGGGTAAGCATGGCCCGGGCCGTCCAACATGCCTACCCGCGGCAACGCCGCGTGAAGGCATGCCACCCTGGCGGAGCCTGTTTGCATCCTTGGCGTCGCATCGCCGCAGCTATGCCGGCTTCCTCATCCATCTCGGGTTCGGCTGCATGGCGATCGGCATTGCCGGCTCGTCGCTGGGAAGCCACGAGATCGATCTCTCGATGACTCGCGGCCAAACCGTTGAGTTTGAAGGCCGCACGATCCGCTATGCCGACTTGCTCCAGCACGACCTTCGCCAGCAGGTTGTCGTCGCAGCCCAACTTGAAGTCGACGGCCCGGCTGGGGCGAAGTATACGCTTCTGCCGGCTCAGGTTCTTTACCGCCCTCAAAACCAATGGGGTACGAAGGTCGCCATCCATTCGACCTTCGCCGGCGACTTCTACGTCATTATGCACGGCGGCAGCGAGGCCAAGGAGATCCACCTGACTTTGATCGATCACCCCTTGATACGCTGGTTGTGGGTGGGCGGATGGGTCGGACTGATCGGCGTCGTGATTGCCATGTTGCCGCAGCGGCAGGGGCGCGAGTCCAGCCAAGGCGGCCGATCGGCCCATGCCGTGATTCCCCGCCCGCACCTCGCGGCCTTTTCCTCACACGTTCGCCATGACTGATCGCCCGCTTGCCATCGAAGTTCGCCGCCTGACCAATCGCTTCGGTCGCCGCCTGGTGCTGGAGGAAATCGATCTGGAAGTTGCGGCCGGCGAGAGCATCGTTCTCACCGGCTCGAACGGGGCCGGCAAAACGACGTTGCTCCGCGCGATGGCCGCCTTGATTCGCCCCAACAGCGGCGAGGTCCTCTGGTTCGGCAAGAAAACAAGCGGTCAACACGAAAGCCGCCGCCTGATCGGCATGGTCGCCCACGAAAGTCGCTTGTATCCCCATCTTACACTGCGCGAGAACTTGGTCTTTGCCGCGCGGATGTGCGACGTGGATCGCCCCCAATATCGCGCCGAGTCGCTGCTGGAAACGGTCGGGCTGCTAGGGCATGCCGATCGCACGCCGCCGGTCTTGTCGAAGGGCATGCGGCAGCGGCTGAGCCTCGCCCGGGCGCTCATCCACGACCCGCCGATCCTGCTCTTGGATGAACCGTTCGAGGGCCTCGATGCCGACGCCGAGCATTGGCTGGGCGGATTGTTCCAGGAGTTGCGGCAGCAAGGCCGGACCTTGTGCTTTGTCCTGCACGACGAGGCCAAGACCCGACGGCTGGCCGATCGCGTTTTGCATCTTTGCCAGGGCCGGCTGTTGCAAGTTGCCGTAGGCGGCGCGGGGGTGGCCCATGCCGCATGATATGCAGTACAAGAAACTCTACTGGATGGTTTCCAAGGACCTGCTCTCGGAGTGCCGTTCGCTGCGCGTATGGCCTGCCATGCTGTTGCTGGGCGTGGTCGTCGCCCTGATGTTCGCCATGCAGACGGACCTTCCACCCGACGGGGCACCGGGGCACCCACTTGTGGGTCACGGGTCGCGGCAAATCGTCGGCGGTCTGCTGTGGCTGACGATCTTTTTCGCCGGCACGCTGGCCCTGGACCGTTCGTTTGCCGCCGAGCGTGAAGACGGCTGCTGGGAAGGGCTGCTCGGCTATCCCGTCTCGCCGACTTGCGTTTACCTGGCCAAACTGATCGTGAACGTCGTCGCCCTGGCGGCCCTTGAGTGCGTGCTGATTCCGCTGTTCGTCATCCTCACCGACGTGCCGCTCATGGCCCATCCCGGCCCGATCATTGCCGTGGCCGTGCTGGGGAACCTGGGGCTCGCCGCCGTGGGCACGTTGCTCAGCGCCGTGGCCAACACCGGCCGGCAGAGTTCGTATCTCCTGCCGCTGCTGGTGCTGCCGACCGTGATCCCGCTGGTGCTGGGGGCCGCGGAAGCGACGCGCCTGGCGGTCGAGCACGATTTCGGCCCGGACTGGTGGCGATGGGTGCAGTTGCTCGGCGCGTTCGCCGTCGTTTTCATTACCGCAGGCATCGTGCTTTTCGAATTCGCCGTGGAGGAGTAAACCATGCGTTCCCCAAACGATTACCTATGGCACGCCGTAGCGGCCGTGATGGTCACGACGGCGATCGCCGCGATTTTTCTGCTGGCCCCGACGGAGGAGACCATGGGCGTTGCCCAGCGGATCGTCTACATCCATGTCTCGGTGGCCTGGATGGGACTGGCCGCCTTTGTTCTCATGGCCGTCACCGGCGGAATGTACTTATTTCGCCGCGACCTGGCCTGGGACCATTGGTCGCGGGCCGCCCTGGAGATCGGCTGGCTCTGTTGCAGCCTGACGCTGGCCACCGGCTCGCTGTGGGCCCATGCCGCCTGGAACACGTGGTGGACCTGGGACCCGCGATTGACGACCGCCTTTGTCCTGTGGGCCATGTACTCGGCTGCCCTGGTCCTTCGCAGCGGTGTGGAAGACCCGCACCGCCGGGCGCGGATCGCGGCAATCGTGGCCATCGTCGGTGTGTTGGACGTGCCGCTGGTGGTCATGGCCACGCGTTGGTTCCGCGGCATCCATCCCAAAAGCCCGCACATGGAACCCACGATGCGCCTGGTCCTGCTGATCAGCGTCGTTGGTTTTACCGTATTTTTTACGATGCTTTTGCTTCTGCGGCGGTCGCAACTCCGCGTTGCCGAAATGCTGGAAGATTTGGAGGCGCAAGCGGAAGCGTAATGAGAAAGGAATCCTCATGCTCACTTTCATGACTGCTTACCTGGTTGTCTGGTTCGCCGTGTTGGCCTACATGCTGCGACTGGGCGGCGAACAACGCCGTCTGCGACGTGCGGCAGAGGCACTCCGGGCACAACTCGAGAAACAGCCGCCGCCGCGACAGCAGGCCGCGTGAAATTGATCAGGAGATCCATCGGAAGCCGGACCATGAAGATTGCATTCATCCTGTTCTGCGTCGCCCTGGCCGCCGCGCCAGCCGTTGCCGGTACGATCCAGGGCACGGTCGTCAACACCTCCACCGGCATGCCGGTCCCCTGCCAGGTCGTGGTCATCTTGCAGGTCCAGGTGAAAGGCGACTTCGTCCCCTTCCGCGAGATAATCTCCGACAAGCAAGGCCGATTTCGTTTCGAGCGGCTGCCCGTAGATGACGGGGTCGTCTACCAGGCCGGCGCCACCCGCCACGGCATCTTCTACCCCGGCCCGCGGATCAGCCTGACTGACCTGCAACCGATCGCCCGCGCGGAGTTGTCGGTCTGCGATGCGGTGGCCGGGCCCAGTCCGCTGGTGCTGAAGAAAATGGACGTTGCCATTCGCCCGGAAACCGGACTGCTGAAGGTCACGGAATCGCTGCTTCTGGAGAATCCTTCGCACACGTGTTACGTCGGCGACCCGAACACGCTGGAGCTTTCCATCCCGCCCGATTTCGAGCGGACCACGTTCGACGTGGAGTTTTTCGGACGGCGGTTTACCATGGTCAACAAGAAGCTGGTCACGAGCGTTCCCTGGCCGCCCGGCCAGCGGGAACTGCGATACACTTACTTGCTCCGCAATACCGAGGAGGTGACGCAGTGGAAGCGGCCCATGGACCTGCCCTGTTCCGACGTGACGATCCACGTCGAGGGCAAGTCGCCCAACGAGGTCCGTTGCGAGTTGCTCCGCCGGACCACGGCCGACGAAAAGACAGTTGTCTTCGAGTCGGCCGGCCAAGAACTTCCCGCGGGCCAGGTTTTGCAAGTCGAACTGGGCCGGCTGCCGCTGCCTTGGATGGCATACGGGAAATGGGCGGCGGTAGCAATCATGCTCGTCCTCATTGCCGGGGCCGGTTGGCTCCATTTCCGGCGCGGCAGTCGACAGTCGCCCGCCAAGGCCGTGCCGAAAACGCTGACCGCCCGAAAGAGGAAACGGGCGGCGTAATTTCGGGCTAAATTCAAAAAAAGCCTGACAGAAACGCTTTTTTTCCCAATCTTCCGAACCATTGTGGACCGTAGCCTGAGTCGCTATAATCGTTGGTTCTTTCCATAAACCCTATAAGGAGAACGACAGTGGCGATTCGTGTTGGTATCAACGGCTTCGGCCGCATTGGGCGGCTCGTGTTTCGGGCGATCTGCGATCAGGGATTGCTCGGCAAGGAAATTCAAGTTATCGCCGTCAACGACATCGTTCCGGCCGACAACCTCGCGTACCTCGTGAAGTTCGACTCAACCCAAGGCAAGTTTCCGGGCACCGTCACAAGCAAGAAATCCAAAGCGGACCTGGCCGAGGACGATGTTCTGGTCGTCGATGGCCATGAAATCAAATGCCTTGCCGTCAAGGATGGCCCCGCCGCCTTGCCGTGGAAGGCGTTGGGCGTGGACGTCGTCGTCGAGAGCACAGGGTTGTTCACGGAAGCGGCGAAGGCCAAAGGCCACCTCGACGCCGGCGCCAAGAAAGTCATCATCAGCGCCCCGGCCAAGGGCGAAGACATCACGATCGTGCTCGGCGTGAACGACGGTCAATACGACCCGGCCAAGCACAACATCATTTCCAACGCGAGTTGCACGACGAACTGTCTCGCCCCAGTCGTGCACGTGCTGTTGAAGGAAGGGTTCGGCGTCGCGGAAGGTTTGATGACAACCATCCACAGCTACACGGCGACGCAGAAGACCGTCGACGGCCCTTCGAAGAAGGATTGGAAGGGCGGCCGCACTGCCGCACAGAACATCATCCCCTCCACGACCGGCGCCGCCAAGGCTGTCGCCCTCGTGTTGCCCGAAGTGAAGGGCAAGCTTACCGGCATGGCATTCCGCGTCCCGACGCCGACCGTCAGCGTCGTGGATCTCACCGTCAAGACCGTGAAGGACACGAGCTACGCCGAGATCTGCGCCGCAATGAAGAAAGCGAGCGAGACCTACCTCAAAGGCATCCTCTGTTACACCGACGACGAAGTGGTCAGCACCGACTTTATTCACGACGCGCACTCGAGCATTTTCGATTCCGGCAGCGGTATCGAGTTGAACAAGAACTTCTTCAAACTCGTGAGCTGGTACGACAACGAATGGGGTTATTCCTGCCGCACGGTTGACCTCATCAAGAAAGTCGGCTGCAAGCTGTGAGCCGACAATGCTCGCAATGACGAATGACGAATGACGAAGGGCCTGTTGGTGCTTCGTCATTTGGATTTCGTCATTCCTCATTCCCTGTCCGGTGTGCGGAGTATATAATCGAAGCATGGAATTTCCCGCTTCTCCCCCCATGCCGCGATCCGAGATCGTCGCCTGGCTTCGCGAATCCAACGAGGCCCGGCTAGAGGACCTTTGGCGCCGCGCGGACATGATTCGGCAGCAGTCCGTCGGAGGAGAAGTGCATCTCCGCGGATTGATCGAGATCTCGAATCACTGCATCCGCCTCTGCGGCTACTGTGGGCTGCGGGTCGACAATCGCGAATTGCCCCGCTACCGCATGACGGCCGACGAGATCATGGCCTGTGTCCGCGAAGGCGTGGCCTTCGGCTACGGCACCGTGGTGCTTCAGGCCGGCGAGGATCCGGGCATTCGCGCCGAGTGGATGGCCGACGTTGTCCGTCGCATCAAGACCGAGCGGGCACCATGTACCCATGGTCGGCTGGCGGCGACCTTGAGCCTCGGCGAGCGGGAGCGCGATGAACTGGCCCTCTGGCGTGAGGCCGGCGCGGACCGTTACCTGCTCCGCTTCGAGACGTCCAATCGCAAGCTGTTCGAGCAGATTCATCCACCCCGACCCGGCCAGGTCTCCGATCGCATCGCCCTGCTGGGCGTGTTGCGCGAGTTGGGCTATGAAGTGGGCAGCGGCGTGATGATCGGTATTCCGGGCCAGAGCTATGACGATCTGGCCGGCGACCTGGAACTGTTCCGCGAGTTGAATCTCGACATGATTGGCGTCGGCCCGTTCCTCATGCACCCCGAGACGCCGCTGGCCGATCCCCAACAGCAGCCGGTCGCGTCACCGGACGAGCAGGTGCCGGCTTCGGAGTTGATGACCTATAAGGTGATCGCCTTGGCCCGCTTGCTTTGCCCGCGGACGAATATCCCCAGCACGACGGCCTTGGCTACGCTCAACCGGCAAAACGGCCGCGAGCTGGGCCTGGTCCGCGGGGCGAACATCGTGATGCCCAACCTCACGCCGCCGAAGTATCGCATCCACTACGAGATCTATCCGAACAAGGCCTGCATCCAGGAATCGGCCGGCTTATGCCACCGCTGCCTGGATGTCCGCATCGAAAGCATCGGCCGCACGCGGGGCAGCGGCCGGGGAGACTCGCCAAACTACGTTGCCCGATAAGATTGATTCGCATGTCCACAACAGTGACCAAACCCGTCAAGCTCAGCAGAAGTGCCCGCGATTTCATCGACGAGGCCCAGTTGCACGGTCTGCTCCAGCGCCGCGCGGCGCCGGGAGAGCTTTCCGCCGTGATCGCCAAGAGCATGGCCAAGGAGGCCCTGTCGCTGGCCGAAACGGCCGTGTTGCTGGCGGCCGACGACGAGGAAAGCTGCCAGCAGATCTTCGAGGCGGCCCGGCAATTGAAACGCGACGTGTACGGCAATCGCATCGTGTTGTTTGCGCCGCTGTACGTGGGCAGCAGTTGCAAGAACGATTGTCTGTACTGCGCCTTTCGCCGTTCCAACCCCGAGCAGGTTCGCCGCACGCTCAGCCCGGACGACTTGCGGACACAGGTCGCGGCCTTGGAGCAAAAGGGCCACAAGCGGACGATCCTGGTCTTCGGCGAGCATCCGTCCTATAGCCCTGAGTTCATCGCCGAGTGCGTGCGGACGGTCTATTCGGTCAAGGTCGATCACGGCGAGATCCGCCGCGTGAACATCAACGCGGCCCCCATGGATCACGCCGGCTATGCCACGGTCCGGGCGGCGGGAATCGGCACCTACCAGATTTTCCAGGAGACCTACCATCACGAGACCTATTCCCAGGTGCATCCGCGGAATACGCGGAAGGGTGATTATCTCTGGCGGCTCGATGCCCTGGCCCGGGCGATGGAGGCTGGCTGCGACGACGTGGGCATCGGCGCCTTGTTCGGTCTGTACGACTGGAAGTTCGAGGTGCTTGGACTCGTGGCCCATGCCTTGCACTTGCAGAAGCATTATAATTGCGGGCCGCACACGGTCAGTTTCCCGCGGCTGCGTCCGGCCCAGGGCGTGAATATCGACGAGAAACATCTGGTCGCCGACCGCGATTTCAAGCGGCTGGTGGCCATCTTGCGGCTGTCGGTCCCTTACGCCGGTTTGATTCTCACCGCCCGCGAGCCGGCCGAATTGCGGCGCGAGGTGCTGGCCTTCGGCATATCGCAGATCGATGCCGGCAGCCGCATCGAGTTGGGCGGCTACACCGAGGTCGGCGACGCCCAGGTGATGGAGCGCGAGCAGTTCCAATTGGGCGACATCCGCTCATTGGACGAGGTCATGAAGGAGCTGATGGTCGACGGCTACGTGCCCAGTTTCTGCACGGCCTGTTACCGCCTGGGCCGCACGGGCGAACATTTCATGGAGTTCGCCATCCCCGGTTTCATCCAGAATCTCTGCACGCCCAATGCCTTGACGACGTTGCTGGAGTATCTCATCGATTATGCCAGCGCCGAGACCCGTGCCGCCGGCCTGCGGCTGATCGAGCAGGAGTTGCAGCGGATGCCGGACGGCCAGCGGAAGACCGAGTTGACCGAGCGGTTGCAGAGGATCCACGAGAGCGGGGCGCGGGATTTGTATTTCTGATGACGCAGCACCGTGTTGAAACCGACCTTCTGGGCTCCCGCGACGTCCCTGCCGACGTCCTCTGGGGCATCCATACGCTCCGGGCGATCGAGAATTTCCCGCTCGCCGGCCGGCCGGTGCATCGCGGAATGGTGCATGGGTTCGGCGCGGTCAAGCTGGCGGCGGCGCGGACGAACCATGAACTTGGCTGGGCCGACGAAGCGAAGTTCGCCGCAATTGTAACCGCCTGCGAAGAGATGATCGCGGGCCGCCTCGACGAGCACGTGGTCGTCGATGCCTTGCAAGGCGGAGCGGGCACGTCGACGAACATGAACGTCAACGAGGTGCTCGCCAATCGGGCCCTGCAACACCTCGGCCAGCCGCTAGGCAACTACGGCTTGGTCAACCCGCACGACGACATTAATCGCCACCAGTCGACCAACGATGCCTATCCCACGGCCCTCCGCGTCGCGGCGATCAACGGCCTGCGCGAGTTGCAGCGGAAAGTGATTGGCCTGATGGAGGCCTTCCAGCAGAAGGAGAAGGAATTCGCCGGCGTTGTGAAGATCGGCCGCACCGAGCTGCAGGACGCCGTGCTCATGACGCTAGGCCACGAGATGTCGGCTTATGCCGAGGCCTTTTCCCGCGACCGCTGGCGGATCTACAAGTGCGAAGAGCGGCTTCGCGTAGTGAACATGGGCGGCACGGCCATCGGCACCACGCTCGGCGCGCCGCGAAAGTACGTCTTCCGCGTCGTCGAGCACCTACGGCAGATTACCGGCCTGGGCCTGGCACGGGCCGAAAACCTCGTCGAGGCCACGCAGAATGCCGACGTGTTTATCGAAGTCAGCGGCATCCTCCGCGCCCTGGCCGGCAACCTGCTGAAGTGTTCCAATGATCTGCGCCTGCTCTCGTCCGGCCCGCATGCCGGGCTGGGCGAAATCCAACTGCCGCCCCGCCAGGCCGGTTCGTCGATCATGCCCGGCAAGGTGAACCCGGTGATTCCCGAGGCGGTTGCCCAAGTGGCCATGGCCGTGATGGGCTACGACTTGATGATCGTGCAATCTGCCTCGGCAGGCAATCTGGAACTGAGCCAGTTCCTGCCGTTGGTGGCCGATAGCATTTTGACGATGCTCGACCTCCTGGCCCATGCCTGCGACATGTTTGCGCGGCAGTGCGTGACCGGCATCGTGGCCGATCGCGAGCAATGCCTGCTGCACGTCCACAACAGCACGGCCACGTTGACGGCGCTGGTCGAGCGGATCGGCTACGACAAGGCCGAGCACCTGGCCGAGCATCTCCAACGGACCAAGGGTGACACCACGCAGACGCTGAAGAAGTTTGTCCTCGAGCACCGCTGGCTTTCGCCCGAGGAGTTCGAGGAGTTGACCTCGCCCGAGCGGGTCACGCGGTTGGGCTCGCCGGACGATGGAAACGGCGCGAGCCCGCTGTCGCCGGGATGAGGGGTACAATCTATTCAGCCAAGCGATATCTTGGTATACTGAGTGTGGTGGCAAGAGAGGACTAATAAAGCGATCAACTGGAGCGATGGCTGGGCGTGGATTTGAGATGGAACATCGCTGGCCGCCGTCCGGTTTGTTTGGTCGCTGAAAGGAGCCTGGAAAGATGCTCCCAAAGGCGTGCGAAGTGGTGTCGCCAAAAGGCTTTGACAAGCTTTTTCGAGAGGAAGCACAAATTGCCGAGTTTGCTTCACCGGATGAAGAGGCCGCGTACGCGAAGAGAGATGCATTCCTGGTTCACCTTATTCGGAGAGAAGTTCAGCGGCACTTCGGCACGGATGAGCACTTCGGCACAGATGAAGAACGGCAGTTATTAGTCGGCGACGATTGGTGGCCTAACCACACGCGGTACATTGAGGCTATACCGGTTTATTGCACGGCAGCATTCTTCACGGCTCTCCGGAACCTGCTGACCGATGACTACAAGAGTTATCGCATCCAGATTTGCGTTTACCGAGACCTGCTGGATGGCAAGAGTTACATCGGCTCGATGGCCCTCTACGCCGACCGAGTCGTCATCGAGAAGAAATTGCATGAGTTATTGCTTGGCCAAGAAAAGTAATTTACATGAGCGTGACACTCACCAACGAAGTCCTTCACGATGATCTTGCCGTGTTCCTGGCACGCTCGATTGCGGCGGCGAACAAGCGAGTCCGCGAACTCGGCGTGGATGTCAGCCAATCGCTGATTACAATTACGCAGAGTTTTGAGAACGGCCCTTGCTGGCGTGTGAATTACATTCCCAAGGATTATGTCGCGCAACGCGGCGGAGACCTGATCGTCGATGTCGATGCAGCCAATGCGACGGTCACGCAGTTCCTGCGCGGTCAGTAGCGAGGACTGTTTTGAGGAAGGGAAGATGCAATTCCACGTTTTGTTGACTTCCAGCGCGGACGAGGATCTAAGGCATTTCCCTGTCTTCGAGCAGCGCGCCATCGCGGTCGCCATTAGAGTCCATTTGGTTACCGATGCAAACGTCGAAACAAAGCGTCGAAAGAAGCTGACGGAGCATCCGATTGCGCCGTGGGAGTTGCGCGTCGGCAAGCACCGCGTGTTTTATGAATTCGAGGAAGAAACAACGGTTAAGATCGTTGCTGTGGGCCATAAGGAACACAACGATCTTTTCATTCGAGGAAAGAAGGTGGAGCTATGACCACAGTTGATTTACGTGAGAGGCCCGTCACCGTCGCCGAGCTGCTGCAACTTGCCAGCACCGATGTGGTCGTGATTGTCAATCAGGACGGCAACGAGTTTGTCATCGAGGCCGCTGACGCGTTCGATCGCGAGGCAGCAGAACTAGGCGCGAGCGCAAAGTTCATGTCGTTGCTCGCAGAGCGGTCCCGGGAACCGGGTAGTGTGTCGCTTGAGGACGTCGAACGACGACTGAATCTGGAGCCGAAAGCGACGTCCAGCGAATGACCACCACCCCTAAATCCTTCCGCCTCCACATCGGCCTCTTCGGCCGCCGCAACGCCGGCAAGTCGTCGTTGCTCAACGCGCTCACGAAACAGCAGGTCTCGATCGTCTCGGAGATCGCCGGCACGACCACCGACCCGGTGGAAAAGCCGATGGAGATACTGCCCATCGGGCCGGTGCTGTTCATCGATACGGCCGGCATCGACGACGAAGGGGCGCTCGGTGAATTGCGGATGCAGAAGACTCGGCAGGTCTTCGACCGCACGGACCTGGGCCTCGTCATTGCCGACTCGGGCCACTGGGGCGAGTTCGAAGAAGGCATCCTCCGCGAGCTGCGGGAAAGAAAGATCCCGGCCATCGCCGTTTTCAACAAAGCGGACCTTGGCAAGCCGCAAGCCGCTTTGCTTGAAGAACTCGGCCGGGCGAAGATCATCAGCGTCCAGACCGTGGCCACCGAAGGCCGCGGCGTTCTCGATCTGCGTGAAGCGCTGATCAAGGCCGCGCCGGACGAGTTCCTCAATCCGCCGGCGATCGCGGCCGACCTGGTCCCGCCGGGCGAGATGGCCGTGCTGGTCGTGCCGATCGACATGGAAGCCCCCAAGGGCCGCTTGATCCTGCCGCAGGTGCAAACGATCCGCGACCTGTTGGACGGCGACGCCCTATGCATGGTGGTCAAGGAGCGAGAGCTCCGCGAAGCCTTCGATCTCCTCCGCCGCCCGCCGGCACTGGTAGTGACCGACTCGCAGGCCTTTCTCAAGGTGGCGGGCGACACGCCGCCGGAGGTCAAGCTGACTTCGTTCTCGATCCTTTTCGCGCGGCAGAAGGGTGACCTCAGCCAGTTCGTCGAGGGGGCGATGGCCATCGAGCAGCTCAAGCCGGGCGATCGCGTGCTGGTGGCCGAGGCTTGCTCGCACCATGCCATCGGCGACGACATCGGACGCGTGAAAATCCCCCGCTGGCTGCGGCAGTTCGTCGGCGGGCCGCTGGAGATCGGCACCATGGCCGGCCACGATTTCCCGGCCGATCTCGACCAGTACCAACTCGTCGTCCACTGCGGGGCCTGTGTATGGAACCGCCGCGAGATGCTCACCCGCATGCTCCGCTGCCGCCAGGCCGGCGTGCCGATCTGCAACTACGGCATGACCATCGCCTACACCCTGGGCATTTTCCAGCGGGCCTTGGAACCCTTCCCCGATGCCCTGGAAACCTATCGGGAGGCCATTCAGGCGGGAAAGCGGTAGATTGCCGCTTCGCTCACCGCATCAAAGAAGTGCAAATGCTCGGACAGCACCGCGGCGAGAACGCGTTCGCCGCTGGTCGGTCGTACACCGCTCGTCGTATGTGCAATGAAGGTCTGATCCCCCGTCTTCAGGTAAACATGCGACTCCGCCCCCAACCGCTCAACGGCCTCAATCGTTGCCGGAATGACCACTGGGTACTGAGTACTCAGTACCGAGTTCTCAGTGCTCAGCACGGACGTCAGCCGCACGTGCTCAGGCCGCACGCCCAGCGTGACCGGCTTGCCGGCGTATGGCTCGATCATCGCGCGGCAGCGGTCGGGAATGGGTATTTTGACGTCCCCGGAGAGAACCAGGACCGGGCGGCCATCGGCCTGTTCCATGCGGCCGTCCAGAAAATTCATCGCCGGGCTGCCGAGGCACGAGGCAACGAACCGATTGGCGGGCCGGTCGTACAGCGTTTGCGGATCGGCCACTTGTTGCAAGCGGCCATCGCACAAGATTGCAATCCGTTGGCCCAGGGCCATCGCCTCGCCGGCGTCGTGCGTGACGTGAATCATCGGTACGCCCAGTTGCTGGTGCAGGCGGCGGATCTCGTGGCGCAACTGGCGGCGAAGCGCGGCATCGAGGCTCGCCAGCGGCTCATCGAGCAGGAACAGCTTGGGGCGGCGGACGATCGCCCGGCCCAGGGCCACGCGTTGCTGTTGGCCGTAGGAAAGCTCGCCCGGCCGGCGATCCAACAGTGCGGCGATGCCCAGCGCGGCGGCGGCCTCTGCCACGCGCGGCCCGATCTCGCGTTCCGGGGTCCGCCGCAGTTTCAGTCCGAAGCCCAGGTTGCCGCGGACCGACAGATGTGGATACAACGCGCCTTGCTGAAAGACCATAGCCACGTCGCGAGCCCGCGGCGGAAGATGCTCGGCCGGACGACCGGCAATGTCAATCCGGCCGGTAGTGGGCTGCTCCAGCCCGGCAAGCAGCCGCAGGGTCGTCGATTTACCGCAACCGGAGGGACCCATGAGGGCGAGCAACTCGTGGTCTCCAACCTCCAGGCAAAGGTCATCCACGGCGCGAATTCCGCCGGGAAAGGTCTTGCCAAGGTGGGAAATCACGACCGCTGCCATGAACGAATTGTCGCACCAGCGGCAGGCTTTTTCAACCTCCTCTTTCGTAATTCGCGATAGCAACCTAGAATCGGCGCATGAGGTCGCATGTGTAAACAATCGTTAGAAATACGTTTGTGCTCGCATCCGGCCTTGTTCGTCCAGGCGATTATGCCATAATGACGTTTTCCCCGACTACCTCCGACAAAATGGACTTAGGAGCCGTCGTGACCACTACGGTATCGCAGCAGTTCACGCTTCTGGCTGATAAGGCCGAAGCCAGTCTCAAAGAGCAATCCGCGCGCAGCCCGGTTCGCATCCAGATCGGATCGGCAACCTGCGAGCAGGCCGCCGGGGCCGACGAGGTGTTCGACGAATTCCGCAAGCACGTCGCGGCGTCGGGACGTTCCGATATTCTCTTGCATCGCACCGGCTGTACCGGCCGCTGCAGCCGTGAGCCGATCGTCGGCGTATTCATTCCGGGCCAAATGCCGATCAAGTACGAACGGGTCGACCGGAACCTGGTTCACGATATCTTCACCTCCCACGTCCTGGCCGGCCGGCCCGTGCTGAAGCACGTGCTCGATGGACCGATCGAGAAGATCGCCAAGTACGAAATCCTCACCTGCGGCAGCGAGCGTTGCTGCTGGAAGGGCGAGCGCTCGTTCGAAACGGCCATCCGCGAGAAACTGGCCGCCGCCGGAATTTCAGAGAACGACGTGCCGGTGACGATCGGCAGTTGCTTCGGCGCCTGCAACGCCGGCGACGAGTCGCACCGCTCGCATATCCTCGTCCGACCCGACAAGGTCCTCTATCGCATCGAGAATGAAGCGGATCTGGACGAAGTCGTCCGCCAGCATATTCGCGGCGGCCACATCGTCGATCGCTTGGAGGTCCATGGCAAGACGATCGGCCGGAAGTTTTTCGAGCTTTACGGAGACGTGGCCTTCTTCAATCGCCAGAGCCGGGTGGCCCTGCGGCACAACGGCGTAATCGATCCCGAGAGCATGGAAGAATACTTCCATTACCGCGGCTTCCAGGCCCTGGTCAAGGTGCTCGAGAAGGGTGATCCGCAGTGGGTCATCGACGAGGTCGGTCGCTCGAAGCTCCGCGGCCGCGGCGGCGGCGGTTTCGCCACCGGCCAGAAATGGGCCTTGGCCGCCAAGGCCGAAGAGAAGATCCGCTACATCATCTGCAATGCCGACGAAGGCGACCCTGGCGCGTTCATGGATCGCAGCATGCTCGAGTCCGATCCGCTGAATGTCATCGAAGGCATGATCATCGGCGGCTATGCCATCGGCGCCCAAAGGGGATTCTTCTATGTCCGCGCCGAATACCCGATGGCCGTCCGCCGCATCCAGCACGCCATCGACCAGTGTCACGCCTGGGGCCTGCTGGGCAAGAACATCCTCGGCTCGGGCTTCGACTTCGACCTGGAAATCCGCCTCGGTGCCGGGGCCTTCGTCTGCGGTGAAGAGACGGCCCTGATCCACTCCATCGAAGGCCAGCGCGGCCAGCCGCGGATCCGCCCGCCCTATCCGGCGGAAAGCGGCCTGTGGGGCAAGCCGACGGTGATCAACAACGTCGAGACCTTCGCCAACGTGCCCGCCGTGATCAACTATGGGGCCGATTGGTTCGGCCGCATCGGCACCGAGAAGAGCGGCGGTACCAAGGTCTTCGCCCTGGCCGGCAAGATTCGCCACACCGGCCTGGTGGAAGTGCCGATGGGCACCTCGCTCCGCGAGGTCGTTTACGACATCGGCGGCGGCCCGGCCGATGGCAAGCAGCTCAAGGCCATCCAGACGGGCGGCCCCGCCGGCGGCTGCATCCCGGCCAAATGGATCGACATCCCCATCGATTTCGACACGCTGACGAAGGCCGGCTCGATCATGGGCAGCGGCGGCATGATCATCCTCGACGAGGACGACTGCATGGTCGACATCGCCAAGTTCTACGTGGCCTTCTCGCAGGACGAGTCGTGCGGCAAGTGTACGCCCTGCCGCGAAGGCAGCGTCCGCATGCTGGAGATCCTGGAAAAGATCACCTCCGGCCAGGGCACGCTGGAGGACCTGGAGCAAGCTTGAAGCGGCTGGCGGCTGTTGATGAAGAAGACGTCGCTCTGCGGCCTGGGTCGCGCGGCGCCCAATCCGGTGCTCAGCACCCTGGAGCATTTCCACGACGAGTACCTGGCCCACGTGGTCGATAAGAAGTGCCCCTCGCACCGCTGCACGCGCCTGATCCGTTACGAGATCGACGCGGAGAAGTGCGTGGGCTGCACGCTCTGCGGCCGCAACTGCCCGGCCGAGTGCATCAGCGGCAAGCGGAAGGAGCCGCACGTGATCGACCAGGCCCGCTGCATCAAGTGCGGGCGATGCTCCGAGGTTTGTCGGTTCGACGCGGTGAAGAAGATGTGATGAGGGATGAGAGATGAAGGATGAGGGGTGAAGGATGGACCTCAAGGCCAATACAATCTCGTTGAACTCAAATCGTTTGACGTTTGAGACGCCATTAGGGACGCGCATCACAAAGGCACTGTCGTCTCTAGTGTGGCTTCTTGCAATGATTTTGCTGCCCCCCGCATTCGCTTTCACGATTTACATCCTGGCAATAGCCTTAGGCTCGCCGGTGCTCGTGGCATACATCCCAGCAGCGGTAACGTATGCCCTTTCGATCCGACTCGGGTGGCAGCTCGTAACCGCCCCTATTCGTTTTCGAATCGTTCTCGGCCCGGAGGCTGTGGAAATCGGGGGTGGCTGGTTGCGTCGACGGTATTCGTACGACGAGGTTGAGGCAATTTCACTGCCGGAGCATCGGGAAGGTTACGGCGTCGCCGTTGAGGGCGGGACCAGCGGCGCATTCGTGCATTTGACAGCGGATGATGAATCGTGCTGCGCGATGCTCTTGCGTGAGAAATGCAAGAACGCGATCTTTGTCGATCAATCGGGCCATGAGTATTTGCCGCCGACTCCCGACCAGCCATTGATGTCGCTCGGAGCGCTTTATAGGCGAAACCGATGGTTGGCGCTTGGCTCGATTATTCCCACGGTGTTTCTCGGCGCAATGTGTGTCGGCGAGTCGATGATATTGGGTTGCGTCGTCGTGGGATTCTCTAATCCTCCAGCCTTGGACGTATTTTTGCTCGCAATCAAACTTTCCGCTGAAAGTATCGGCTTGGTTTTCCTCGTTCGTTTCGGATCTCGAAGAATGGAGATGACCCGGGAAATAAGAGCCAAGATGGTAGAATTTCAACAAAACAAGGCCACAAAGTAGGGAACGATGCGCAACAAGAAAATCAACCTCACGATCGACGGCACGCCCATGGCGGTCGACGAAGGCACCACCATCATGGAGGCCTGCGAGCAGTTGGGAATCAGCATCCCGCGGCTCTGCTACCATCCCGACCTGAGCCTGCAGGGCTCCTGCCGCGTGTGCGTGGTCGAGGTCAAGGGGATGGGTTTCTACATGACTTCCTGCAGCCAGAAGGTGTGGGAGGGGATGGAGGTGCAGACCAACTCGCCCGACATCCGCCAGGCCCGCCGCGACATCGTCGAACTGCTGCTGGACAACCACCCCAAGGACTGCCAGACCTGCGACCGCGACGGCAACTGCGAACTGCAGAACCTGGCCTATTCGCTGGGCGTGCGGGCACGGCACTTCGAGGGCCGCCGCAAGGAAATGCCGATCGACCTTTCCAGCCACTCGGTGGTCCGCGACGCCCAGAAGTGCGTGCTCTGCGGCCGCTGCGTCCGCGTCTGCGGCGAGATCCAGGGCGTTCACAACCTGAGCCAGCAGGGCCGCGGCTTCGAGACGGTCGTCGCCCCGGCCCACGGGGCGAACATGGACGAATCGGTCTGCATCCAGTGCGGGCAGTGCATCAACGTCTGCCCCACCGCGGCCTTCCTGGAGAAGCGGAGCGCCGGCGGCGTGTGGGATGCCATCGCCGATCCGGAAATGCACGTCGTCGTGCAAACGGCCCCCTCGATCCGCGCGGCCATCGGCGAGGGCTTCGGGCTGCCCGCCGGCACGCCTTGCACCGGCAAGATGGTCACCGCCTTGCGGCGGCTGGGCTTCGACGCCGTCTTCGACACCGACTTCGCCGCCGACCTGACGATCATCGAGGAGGCCCACGAGTTCCTCACCCGGCTCAAGGAAGGCCCGCTGCCGATGATCACCTCCTGCTCGCCGGGCTGGATCAACTTCCTGGAGCGGTTCTATCCCGAGCTGATCCCGCACGCCTCGACCTGCCGCTCGCCGATGAGCATGCTCTCGGCCCTGATCAAGACCTATTATGCCAAGAAGAAGGGCATCGATCCGAAGAAGATCTATGTCGTGGCCGTGATGCCCTGCGTGGCCAAGAAGTACGAGGCCCATCGGCCGGAGCACTTCATCGAGCTGGGAGCGGGGAGCGGGCGGGGCACGCGAAGCGGGTCGGGGAGCAGGGAAAGACGGTGCGGCGAACACCCTCACCCCCGGCCCCTCTCCCAGCGGGAGAGGGGAGACCGTGTCAGCTCACCGACGCCGTGCTGACCACGCGCGAGCTGATATGGATGATCAAGTGCTACGGCATCAATTTCGCCATGCTGCCCGACGGCGAGTTCGACGCGCCGTTGGGCCTGGCCAGCGGCGCCGGCGACATCTTCGGCACGACCGGCGGCGTGATGGAGGCGACGCTCCGCGCAGCGGCCGAACTGGTCACCGGCAAGCCGGCCGACCGGCTGGAGTTCACCGAGGTCCGCGCGGTGGAGGGCCTCCGCGAGGTCTACGTGGCCATCGGCGAGCACAACATCCACGTCGCCGTGGCCAACGGCCTGGAGAACGCCAAGACGATCCTCGACAAGGTCAAGGCCGGCAAGGAGTCGTTCCACGTCATCGAGGTCATGGCCTGCCCCGGCGGCTGCATCGGCGGCGGCGGCCAGCCCTATCCGGCCGAAGGCTACCGCGTGCTCGACCCCGAATTGCTCCGCAAGCGGGCTTCGGCGCTGTACGCGATCGATACGCGGCAAGAAGCTCCGCAAATCGTACGAGAACCCGGCCATCGAGGAGGTTTACGACCAGTTCCTCCTCGAGCCCGGTTCGGAAATCGCCCATCAACTTCTGCATACCAGCTACACTCCCAAACTACCGCGAGGCATCCGATGAGCCAAACCGCTTGTGCCTGTTCGACCGACAACTGGGAATACGTGCAGAACATGTCCGCGGGAAGTCCTGGGCGAGCCGATCTGCCAGTTCATCGATGCCTGCCGCCGCGAGTCGCAGCCGGAGAGCCAGCTCATCGCCATCCTGCATCGCGTGCAGGCGCAGTACGGCTATCTCAACGCCGCGCATCTGGACGCCGTTGCGCAGTTGTTGCAGGTGCCGGCGGCCACGGTCTCGGGCGTGGCCAGCTTCTATCATTTCTTCCGCTTGCAGCCCCGCGGCAAGTTCATCATCAGCGTCTGCCTCGGCACCGCCTGTTACGTCAAGGGCGCCAGCCACGTCGCGCAGCGGATGATCAGCGAGTTGGGCATCACCTGGGGCGAGACCAGCAAGGACGGGCTGTTCAGCCTGGAAGCGGCCCGTTGCGTCGGCTGCTGCGGCCTGGCGCCGGTGGTCGTCATCGACGGCGAGGTGCATGGCGAGGTCAACGCCGACCAGGTGCCGGTGATCCTGGGCAAGTATCTGAAGAAGGCGAAGGGGTGAGAACTATCTCCCGCGCCGCCGGCGCAACTCGTCGTAGATATCGTTTTGCAGCCCTTTGATCGTCGTGTAAAGCTCCCGAAAAAGGCTCTCGTTGATCACGCCGTCGGCCTGGAGCGGAAACAGGCGCCCCTGCGCGAAGGCTGCCCCGCGCAACGACCGCTTGAGTTGCACGACGCACAGCCCGGCGGAAAACTCGTCATCATCCTCAAAGCTCAGGGCCTGGGCCAGGCCGCCGGAGATCTCCATCGCGCCCTGCATCAAGACGCCGACGCTGCTGGGAGATTCCCCCTCGCGCGGGAGCGATTTGTGCAGCCGCATCAACAGGTCCGAGGCCCGCTGCTGCAACGGGTGGCGCTCCATCGCGTCGAAACCGCCGTCTGCCGGAGTTTCGTCGTCGGAAGGCCCGCCTTTCCATGAGTCGTCGTCCTCGCCGAATCCCTCTTCCGAGGGGGTGTCGTCAAGAACCTCCTCGGGCAGGCTGTCCCGCCAATCCTCGCGATCTTCATCTTCGTCGGGCTCGGCTGGCAGGCCGGCTGCCGTCTCCTCGCGCATCGCCGCGTCGTGCGCGTCCTCGACGCTCTCGCCTTGGGCAAGATGCTTCTCGATGGCCCGCTGCACACGCTCCTGCATGCGGCGGTTCTGCTTGAACATGGCGTCCCAGCGGGCTTCCTCCTCGGGCGTGACCCGCCCCTCATGGTCCAGCGCCGAGTCATCGTCCTCCCAATGAACGGGCGGATGCTCGGAGGGCCGCTTGAGGGTCTTCTGGACCAACTCGGCGATCCGCACGATTCGCGCCGTGAGGATCTCCGGGTCTTCGGCCGCTTCGGGCGTCAGGCCGTACTCGCTCGAGGCCTTTGCCGAATTGCTCGATGGCCGCCTTCAAGAAGGCCAGTTTCTCGGCCAGGCGGTTGACATCGCGGGTTTCCCAGTAGTCGCCTTCGTCGCGAACTTCCAGGCCGGGGAAGAACTCGGCCTTCAAAGCGGCAAGCATTTCGGCCAGCGCCACGTGGCCTTCCAGCGTGCCGAACTGTGTTTTCACGAAGCACCACGGCATCTCCTCGAGCTTGCCGTTCTCGGCGTCTTCGATCTCGGTCAGATTGATCAGCCAGCCTTCCGGCGAGAGCAAAAGGCTCGTCGTCTCCTGTCCCGGGCAAAGATCGAGGACCACGCCGCGGACCATGCGCGACGGGTCCTTGTCGGCAGCGGTCCGCCAGATGCGGGCCTGGCCGCCCAGTTCCAAGGCCAAATCGAGGACGCGGTCCTCGAAATCTTCGACGCGATCGAGGCTGGCTATCGAACCGCGGTAGTGAATCGTGATGCCCATGAATGAATATGGTACTTTATTGCCCCAAGGCCAGCAAGATGTAGGCCGGAACAAGTCTCGCAGTTCCGGCAGTCGCGCTGGCTTGTGTGATTTCTGCCGGAACTGCGCAGGCTTGTTCCGGCCTACGCAGGTTTGCTTTCTGCCTGCAACTTCCGCGTGGCCAACCTCAAACCGCCCCAGGCCAGGGCCAAGAATCCTAACACCCCACCGAGGACCACGGCCGCGCCTTTCACCCGCCGGCCACTCACGAGCCGATCGGCCTCGGACTTGATCCGCTGCTGCATGGGTACGTCGAAAACGACCTGGGCGTACAACGTCACCATGTCCTGGCTGCCGTCGCCGATTTGCATCGGCCGGACCTCGGTCCAGCGGTCGCGAACGAGCTTCTTCAAGTCATCGTCCGAGAGGCGCACGGCAGCCGCTTCAGGGCCAAGCGATAACTCGGCATACTTGGCCACCACCGCATGCAGGGCGTTAGGCAGGTCCTGCTCGCATTCCAAGGGCGTCATAAAAGGGCCTACCTGCACCTTCGTCAGGTAACAATTGTCTTCCATCTTCGGCGCAGCATTGACCCAGGCCGGTGGTTGCGACCTGAGGGGCGCGTCGGCTTGGCCGGATGTCACCGGTTGGTCCGGGGCCTCAGCCGTCGGTGCCACGGTACGGGCATTCAAGGCCCGAACGACGGCCTGCCTCAGCGCGGCAAGCAAAGTCATCCTCGGCCGTTTGGTCTCGGTCGCTGGACCGCTTGGCGGCGACGCCTCCTTCGATGTACTGATCCGCGCTTGGGCCTGGGCCAACTGTGCCTGGGCGTTCTGTTGCGCAACCTGAACCTCGGCAACCTGAACCGCGGCAGGCGGCCTGGTAAGCGCAAAAAAGATGACCGCCAGGACAGGGATAACCGCGATCCCAATCACGAAGGGCCGCGTGCGAACGTTAGCCAGTCCGCGGACAACCACGAAGAGCAAGGCCACCAGAACCAAAATAGCAAGCGGGGATATCAAAAGCATGGTCATGATTGCCTTCCTTCGCTAAATCCTTGTTTTCCGTTGGGGACGCAAGCGGGCGTAGGTCGGCGTCCAAGGGCTGGACAATTGCACGGAGACCGACATGCAGGCGGCAACCATCATCAGCCACGGTTCGGGGAATTGCCACGCCGTGGCAATGATATGTGCGAAGACCGCGGTAACCAAGACCGACCACACGCTCAGTCGTGTGCCGCGCCATGGGGTCGGCGTCCAGCCACCACCGCAAAACGCCCAAGAGCGTGGCGAAGGCCGCCATATAGGCCATCATCATCGGCCGGCCCTCCTGGTAGAACGCCGGGGGGACCCAATGCACCGCGGCTCGATTCGTCATGCTCAAATCGACATCGCTCGGCAGCCGGACCAGAAGGGCCTCGGCCACACCGAAGGCCACCAGGCCCAGGCCGAACCCGACAATCATGAGGATGAAGTGTCGCAGCATCCGTTCCCCATGCGAACCTTCCCACAACTTCGCGGTAGCGAGCACCAGCCAGGCCCCGGCAAGGCTTACCAGGTACAGCCAAGCCCATTGCTCGATTTGCAGGAGCGTGCCGCGATAGGCCTCGATCAGCGAGATCGCCACGCACATCACGGCTGTGACCGCTGCGGCCACCAACAGCGAACCGATCAGGTCGGCCGCCCGCTCGGCCAGCGGCCGGATGACGAAAGCTGCCACGGCTGCCTCGCTCGGAACGGCCGGCCGCGGAACTCGCTCGACAGGTTGCGAACCTGTCCTACCGCGGGCAACGGGCGACGCCACCGGCCGTGCCACGGGAGTCGGGCAAAACCAGAGCCGGTAAACGAAACGTACCAGGCGATATCCGCCGTAGGCGATCAATAGGGTCATGGCCAGCGAAAGCACGACGTGGGCTGCGACCAGTAACGGCAGGGCGCATCCAATCACGATCAACACCTTCACCCCACGCGGCATGCTGGACTGCCGCCAACGCAGCCTGAGTTTCTGCAACTCCTGTGTGACAAACCGGGCAATCGGCTCCTGGTCGGCATGCTCATCACCCACTATTTCTGCCGCGACGGGCTGATTAGGCGGCTGGGCGTGCGGCGTGGGGGTGGCACGTCCCTGAGCTTGCGAAGGTCGTGGTTGCGCGGTTTTTACGTCGTTTACGGTTTCCACGCCCTTCGCAAGCTCAGCGTGCCACCCGGCACCGGCGTCTGGAAGCCCGTGCCCGCGGGCAGCGCAGCCAGCATTTCGCCCACCGTGGCAAACCACCGGGCAGGGTCCTTCTCCAAGGCGCGGGCCACCACGCTGCGATAGGGCTCGGCGAGTTTCGATACGTCGGGCTGGGCCGTGAGGTGCTTCATGAGCACTTCGGCCACGCTCTCGCCCTCGAAGGGCACGCGGCCGGTGAGCAATTCGTAGAGGATCGCACCCAGGGCGTAGACATCGAGTTCCTTCCCATAGCGGCCGTGGGCCACCTCCGGCGCCATGTAGTGCACGGTGCCAATGCTCTCCGTGTGCCCGCTGCGACGGCTACAGGAGATAAACTTCGAAAGGCCGTAGTCACCCACCTTCACCAGGCCTTCGTCGCAGAAGATGTTGCCCGGCTTCAGGTCGCGGTGAACGATGCCATGGTCGTGCAGATAGGCCACGCCGGTCGCGATGCCACGGAACCAGGCCAGGGCCTCTTCCAGCGGCAGACCTTGGGGATGATCGGCCAGTTCGGTCTCCAGGCACTTGCCCGACATGTACTCCATCACCACCCAGGTATCGCCGTTATCGTCCTGGCGGATGTCGTAAAGGTTCAGCAGGTTGGGATGCTTGAGGTTGAGGCACTGCCGCATGCCGCGGAGTTCGGTATCGAGATTGTGGCGAATGAGCTTTAAGGCGACTTCCTTGCCGGCGTCGCTGATGGCATAGTAAACTTCGCCGAAGCCGCCGCTGCCCACGCCGCGTTTGATGACGTAGCCGCTCAGCGGCCGGGTCCCGCTGGCATACAGGAACGGACCACCAGCCCGCGGTCCTGGCCCCCCGCCGGCAGGCACTGGCTCTGTGCCGGGAGGCATGGCATGATCGGTTGTTTCGCCCAAACGGTCTTGCACGGCAATTCCCTGTGAGGACATGATTTTCAATCCCGGAAGTTTTGGGCCGACCTTCTATTCTAATCGAAAACGCGTGCTGAAGTCCCGGCTTTAGCCGGTCCAAGAGCAATTCTCCGGCTAAAGCCGGACTCCAGCGGTTCCAGCGGTTCCAAACTAAAGGAAAAACCTTCCCCGCTGACGCGGGAATTTGCTTGCAACTGACCATGATTGTGACATGCCATGCCGTCGATTTCGAAGCGGCCGTCGGTGTGGCAGTGAATCTTCTCATCGTGGCGGAAAAGGATGACCTCGCGGGTCCAGTCGCGGCAGACAATATGACTGTGCGGCTTGGGCCCCAACACACAGGAATCGGCCAGCAGCAATACCGCGTCGGCCGGCGGCTGCGTGTGGTGCCGGCTGAGGAAATCCAAACGGGCCGTGAGGCTCAAGGGATGCGTGCGGCGCATTTGCAGCTTCACGCCCCGGCCGATCTCGATCCGGCTGCCATCGGTCAGCAGTTCCGTCTGCTCGACCGGCCGGCCGCCCACCCGGACCTCGCGGAAGGCATCGATCAGGTAGGCCTCGCCATCGCGGCGGATGCGGGCGTGCCGTGAGGAAATGTCGGCCAGGATGGGGATATCGGCCCCGCCCCGCTCGCCCGGCTGGCCGACGATCAGTTCGTCGGCCAGGCAGACCCAGTACCCGCCCACGGCGTCGACCCAGAGCATGAATCGATCCGCAGGTTTGGCAGCGTTGCGGGCCATGGTCATGAGTCCTCGGATTCGTTGGGCGAACGGGAACATGATAGCAGACCTTGGTACTTAGTGCTTAGACCTTAGTGCTTAGTTCTTAGTGTGTGGTGCTTCTTGCTAAGCTCTAAGTTCTAAGTTCTAAGCTCTTTCCTCTTACTTCTTTTCGGCCGTAGCCACCGCCCCGGCGTCCGGCTTCTTGTCGCCAAAGTAGTCGCCGACCTGGTCGAGGATGTTCTGCGGAGTGGCCTTGTCCAGCGGGATTTCGCCCTGAAACTCCGTTTCCGCATTGACCATCTTCTCGGTGACCTCCAGCCGGGTCTTCAGGTTCTGGACCAGTTCCTTAGCGCGACCGAGTTGGCTGTCGTCGAACTGGTAGTTGCTGGTCGTCTGGGCGGCCGCGACCATCTGATTGCGGGCCTCCAGGTTCTCGACTTCGACCTGCAACTGCCGTTTTTGGGCCAACATGCCTTCCAGTTTCTGCCGGGCCGCGGCCAGGCTCTTCAAGCGGGCGTCATGGACCTGCTTGAAGCTGGCCAGCGTGGCTTCGGCCGTCTTGTAACGCTCGAAGCGGTTGGCCAAATCGGTCTTGACCTCCGCGGCCGTGTAGTTCCGGCAGCCGTACGAATACTTGGCCTTGGCCGTGGCCAGATCAGTCTTCAGCCGCAGGATCTGTTCCTTGTCCTTGGCCAGCCTCGACTCGGAGTTGGCAATCTGCTCTTCCAGGCGTTGCACTTCCACCTCCTCCTTGGCAATGACGTGCATATTCTTGCGGACCTCGGGCACCAGGTCCTGAATCATTTGCCGGGCGTGATCGATTTCAAAGCCGACGGGTACGCTGTTCTCCACGGAATCGTGGACGTAGCCCAACGACGTGCGGATATAGCCAATTGTATTCCGCCCGAAAAGAACGGTTCCAGCCAGAAGAATGGCTGCGGTGGCGATAAGAGTCTTCTTGATCATGACCATGATCCTCCATTTAGGGGTGTTGCGGGATTATGCGGGGGCATTGAAGCCCGATGCGCAAGCAAGGAATCCACTTTTTCCCACTCGTTAGCGCAAATTACTCGCTCGCGCGTCGTGCTTCAATGTAACTTCTAAGGGTGATTCGCCCCGGCCGGAAGGATCTTGGAATGAATTCTTGGTAATGCGTCCCTCCGTTGGACAAAGTAAAGATTACCACCGAGCCAATGTATGCGATTTTCGTGGTCCACAACGTGTCGGTCCGTTTTTTCCCTGCCGCAGGAGTTTTTCTTCAGGAATCATCGTTTTTGGCCGAGAAACGCGACATTCCATATCCCCCTTCTGATTGCATGGTCCAACGATAAACATAGCGGTAAAAACACCCCTACGATGAAAACGGATGTCGTACTTATCCAAATTTATTACAGATACTGGACTAAAATAATTCCCGCTGTTTCTCCTGGTCCAGCAAAATCGTTGCAAGTGCTTTTCCATTGCGAGCTTCAGTACGGTGGAGTTCCTTCGCGTGGTCCAGCACGTTGTGGTCCAAAATCGAAGTCATTCCCCTTCTCCCCTTTCCGCCTTCCGCCTTCATCATCCTTCGAACGTACTCATCACGCTCCGCCGTGATGGCTTGAAACGCAATCACGGTATTCCCGCATTCAACAAAAAAATCTTGGTCTATCACGGTGTGGTCCAAATTCGCCTCCTCCACCGGGGATGTTTCTTGGAAAACCCCGGTCAAAACCGTATTCAACGGCTCTTTTGGCCGGGCAACGTCACGGACCGTCTCTGCCAAATTGGGGGTACGGGTTTTGGCCGAAAATCGCGATCAGATCCCTCGCACGTGGGGCGTTGCGCCAAGCAGATAATCGGGCAAAATTTCCACCAGCGCCTCGTAGCCGGCCACCGCCTCGGCGATGATCTCGGCGCTATTGGCAATTCTCGTCGGGCAGTCTTCGCGGAGCGCTTGCAGCCAGCGATTGACGGTCGACTTGGGCAGCCCGCACGTCGCGGCGATCTGCCGACAGCTTCGGCCGGCCAGCGCCAGGGTGCAGACTTGCGTGAGCAGGGCTTCCTTCCGCAGCGGCGTGGCGGAGGCGGGTCTTTCCTCGGGGCCAGGCATGATTCGATCTCCTTTGGGTCGTTACATGTTAACGGATATTACTAATATATCGTAATTAGCCATAGTTATGCTGTGTACTGAGCACTCCGTACTGCGTACTCTGCACTCCGTACTGCGTACTCTGCTCCTTGCTCCTCGTGCGCGACTTTTCGCTACGAATAAGTACGCAGGAGCAGGTGACTAGATACAGTGGTAACCGCCCGGGCGGCCTGCCATTGGATCGCAACCCGTGTATCTGCAACGCGTTGCATTTTTCTGGAATTCAGTGGAAAGCGAACAGAAAAAAGCAAGAAAATCCCCCGCTATGTGGTGGGAATGCGCGCATTGGCACGTCGTCCCCTTCTCCGCGTCTCCCCTTCTCCCCACTCCCCTCGCCTGTACTCGGGAGAGGGGCCGGGGGTGGACTGCTAAAAAGTCAAACTGCGGTGTCTTGGTTTTGTATCCCGTTTTCGTTCGGGAGAGATGTGACTGATGGGCGTTTACGCCCATTTCCGGCTTTAGCCGCTAATAGGCCCGGCATTCATGCCGGGTGATCGTGCGGACGCAGCGCCTCTTGCCGCTGAAAGTCCGCGAAAACCCCTCCTGTGCATGGGTTTGTCCGGCAACGCTGGCGGACGGACAGCCTGGAAACGCGTCTGCGCTGCGATCGCAAGTCATGTTGTGTAAACAACTTACGACAACGGTCCCGGCGTTTTTGCGGTCCTTTGTCCGGGAACGTTCCCGGACAGTGTCCGGCAACAAGTTGCGCAAGTGCTTTGCTCGTAAATACTTGCGTTTCCGGACACGGCCCGGCTCTCGTACCCGCGGCATCCGCGACCGTTTCTGGTACGGGACACGTAATCGTGCCCTCTCCATGCACCCTACTTCTCGTTTTTTTCCTCATGGAGAAGTTCTTGGTGGCGGCAATATCTCTCCCACTATCTATATCTACGAAAGTGAGCACGGTTAGGCGCAGAGGATTTTTTGAAGTCGCTTTTCTTGTTTCGCGCCGCGCCGTGGAAATTGCACACGGCACAAAAACCGCACAATGAATTCCATTAAATTCCATCCAAATCTTGGAAGTTTTTAGCAGGCCAAGCCGGGGGTGAGGGCAGCTCCATGCTCCCTCCCCGCGTCTCCGCGTCTCCCCTTCTCCGCGTCCCTGCGTCCCCCCATCTCCCCATCTCCCCATCTCCGCGTCTCCGCGTCTCCCCTCCTCCCTTTCTTCCCGCTCTCTTCCACCCTCCGCCTTCATCCTTCATCCTTCATCCTTCATCCTTCATCCTTCATCCTTCATCCTTCATCCTTCATCCTTCATCCTTCATCCTTCATCCTTCATCCTTCATCCTTCATCCTTCATCCTTCATCCTTCATCCTTCATCCTTCATCCTTCATCGAGGGGCGGCCTGCCAGAACGGCACTCATGATCGGCGCAATTTCGCCAACTTCTTGCAGTTCAGCGGCTTGTTGCAGGGCCTATTCATCAGGAGTAGAATGACGATTTATGCGATGCCCCGAACTTCCAACGGGGGGTGTGGTCCAAGTGGGCCGAGCTTGCCCTCGCGCAACCCACGGAGCCAGAGGCTAGACCCTTCGCGGGGTTCGTTGGGAGAACAATATGACCGAACCCGTCCTTCGAGAACCCGAGCAGATTCGCCAAGACTGTGCGGCCAAGTTCCGTCCTGAGATGAGCGGTGGGGCGTTCTGCGCGATCCTGGGCTACCTGCTTCGGGAGGATTGGGGCGAGCCTCGGATCGAGGATATTATCGTCTCCGATGATTGCGTCCTGGCTCGCACTGAAGGGCAGGTGACGCACTCGATGTTCCTCGGTGCCAGGAAATGCCTGATCCGCCAAATGCTTTGCATTTCCAAGGCGCTGGGCTTGGATGGGGACGAGTCGGGATACATCCTGGCCGCGATTGCCAAGATCAGAAGGGTGGAGTGAGTGGTCCCCAACGTGAAGAAGACTGAATAGGCGAATCAATGGCGACCAAGATTTCCTAGGGGCTGGACCTTGCAGGTTATTCGACTGATGGCTCCGCGTTTGCCAAGGGCACGCAATCTTGGGGGAGAATCCATTCAAGGCCAAGGAGGGCGAAACGCCTATTCTCCGTCCAGCGGCTTGGGAGTGGCGTGAACCCGAACCAAAGGAATGGAAGCCCCAGGTGACGGAGGACGGGAACAAGGTCACGGTGACGTTCTTCACCTTTAGCGGCCTGGTGCCAGAGGCCATTCGCTGCCACACGGACACGTTTCGGAAAGGTTCTTACTGTTTCAAGACCGTTTCAAGGAAATTGCCACGGGGCCTGGGGGATATGTTTTCTAGCATTGACTAAACCACCTGAGAACTGAAAGAGACTCTTTATGCTAAAGATTGAACGCGACAAAAAGGAATTCGTCACGCTGGCGGTGCTGTCGTTAGCTGATGCAGCGATTCTTGAGCGTTACGATTTGCAGGAGTACATCTGCAATAGTCCCGACGCATTTTTTGCCGAGATCGGACAGAAGCTCTTCTTGATCGCCAAGGAGGTAACGCCGTCCGATACCGTTCAGGATCGGATCGACCTTCTTTGTTTGGACGAGGAGGGGCGGGTTGTCATCATTGAGTTGAAGCGGGGCAGTAATAAGCTGCACCTTTTGCAGGCCATTAGCTACGCGGGAATGGTAGCCCATTGGGAACCCGATGATTTCCTGCAACTCTTGGACGAAAACAGGCGGGAGGCACTGGAAGAGTTTTTGGACGTAGAACTTGCTGACATCAACCGTGAACAGCGCATCATCTTGATTGCGGAAGAATACGACTACTCCGTACTGGTGTCTGCGGAGTGGCTCAGTGAGAAGTTCGGCGTGAACATCGTGTGCTGCCGCATCGCCCTGGCGGAAGATACCCCAACTAAGTCGGAATACTTGGTCTGCAACATCGTCTTCCCCGCTCCTGAGTTGGCAGGGCAAGCTAAAGGCCGTGGCGTAGGCCCACGCCCTCCAACACCAGAGCGGTGGACTAATTGGCAGGAAGCATTGTCCAATGTTGACAATTCTGCCGTGGTTGTGTATTTCAACAAGCAGATTGAGGAGAATCGGAAGTGCCATTTGCCGACGCGGGAACTGTATTTTCGGCAGGATGGCGGTGACGGTAAGCGACACTGGTTTGTGTCTGCTCGCAAGAAGAATGCTTACGTGTGGCAATTGGGCCGATTTGATGGGGACATTGCATTCTGGCAAGGGGGTTTGAGTCAACCGAATGATGTTCAGCCCGTAAAGGACGAGACGTGTGTGCGGTTCTACCTGTCTTCGGAGAAGGACTTTGCCTTCTTTCAGGAGGCGGTCACGGGGAGCCTGCAAACCGTGAAATGGAGCGATGGCCTGGCTGCGGGAGATGATGATGTGGGCGAGAAGGAAGAAGGGTAACGCATTAATAGGCTTGCCAGACATGACCACCCATCTGCCCCTCCTCACCCACCGCATTCGCCGCCAAGCCCAGGGCGACGACGAATCGACCCTTGTGCGACAATGGCGGCTGTTGGAACTGTTGTCTTCCGCTTACAAGGGCCTTACGGTCAAGGAAATGGTCGTGCATTCGGGCGTCAGCGAAAAGACGGTGCGGCGCGACATTGCCCTTTTGAGGCAGGTTCGCTTCGACGTGTCCGAAACAGTCGTGAAGCAGGGCCGAAAGCTGTTTCGGATTCGCCATCCGTCTGAATCCGCGGAGGGGGTGGAAGCAAGGCAATGGCAGTACCGCTCGATTTGCGATGCTTTGGAGCAGTTGCACGTCCAGGCCAAGGCCCTCGGGGATGTGCTCCTGGCCGCCGACTTGGAGGGGATGCAATTGCGGGTGCGGCAAAGGTGCGGAAGGCCAAAGCCACGATAGATGACTGAAGAACCATGACCACCCAAACCCTTCCCCTCCTCACCACCCGCATTCGTCAAGACGACGGTGACGACGAATCGGCATTTGCCCGCCAGTGGCGGCTACTGAAGCTATTGACCTTTGCGGCCAAGGGTTTCACGCTCAAGGAATTGGCGGCGGTGGCGGGCGTTTGCGAGAAAACAGTGAGCCGCGACTTGGCCCTCCTGAAGCACGTCGGATTCGACGTGTCGGAAACGGTGGAGGATTTTGGCCGCAAGTTCTTTCGGATTAGCCGTCCGTCCGAATCCGCGAGCGGAAATGGGAGCAAGGGAGAAAAGTACGCCTTGATCCACGATGCCTTGCAGCAGATACGCGACGTAGCCCTGATCCTTGGGGATTCGCCTCTTGCCGAGAGCCTGAATCGCCTTCAGGAATGGGTGGAAGCGAAGTGTCGAGGGCCGAGACGAAAGCCACGGTGAGGAGGGCAAGCCATGACCGCAGATCAGCTTCGTAGCAGACTCGCTTAAACCCCATTTCCAAGGAGAAAGCCATGACACGCTGCCTAGTTTCAGCCATCGTATTGGCCCTAATCGCCGCCCACGTCGCCGCTGCGGAGGAAGACTTGGCCGCCCAGATCAAGGCGGCGCAGAAGGAACGGGTCAAGGTACTGACGGAACTCGCGGAAATCCGCACGGCGCAGTACAAGGTGGAAGTGATTCCCTGCGAATTCCTCGTCGGCGCAGAGGTCGATTTGCTCAACGCCCAGTTGGATGCGACGGACAAGCGCGAAGAGCGAATTGCCGTGCTGGAAGAGGGTGCCAAGAGACGGGCTGAACTCCTAAAAACTGTCGAGGGCAGGCTCAAGGCGGAGACGACCACTGAGGCCGACGTTTATCGCGCTCGGTCGCTTCTTTTGGACGCCAAGGTCAGACTGTTGCGCGAGCGCGGCCCGAACGACAGAGCAGCGGGCCAGATCAAGGCCATGCAAAAGGAACGGATCGAGGTGCTGAGCAAGGCCGTGGAAGTCTGCACAGCACAATTCAAGGTCGGAACGATTCCTTACGAATTCCTCGTCGGCGCAGAGGCCGATTTGGTCAACGCCCAGTTGGATGCAATGGACAAGCGCGAAGGGCGAATTGCCGTGTTGGAGGAGGGTGCCAAGAGAGGGGCTGAACTCTTTACAACTGCCGTGGGCAGGCTCAAGGCGGCGACGATCACTGATGCCGCCGTTTATCGCATTGAATCGCTTTATTGGGACACCAAGGTCAGACTGTTGCGCGAGCGCGGCCCGAACGACAGAGCAGCGGGCCAGATCAAGGCCATGCAAAAGGAACGGATCGAGGCATTGGCCAAAGTCGTGAAGCTCGTCGAGGACCAATACCGACTAGACGCGACTGGAATTGATGCAGTCGTATCTGCGGAATGCGCGTTGGTCAATGCCCAGGTGAACGCAGCAGACACAGCCGAAGCGAAAATCCTTGTGTTGACGAATGCGGCCAAGAAAGGTAGCGATTCACGTAGTGACAGAGCGTGGTCAAATGGCCACTGACATGATAGAGGAAGTTAAGCGGTGAGAGCGCCGTCAGGGGCCGGACGGCAGGAGCGAAGGCGGCGAAGTACCGGAGAGATAGGCTTGGACAGAGTCAAGCAAGAACTGAAACACCGCGCGACCCTGTTGGGCACAGGTGGCAATTGCTGTCCAGATCCGTTCGCACCATCGGCGCCCTTTCTCGCTGCGTGTTCCTTGGGTGATGTGCCGGTCGATCACCACAAAACGCATCGCTTGTTCCGCCAGATTGTTGGTTGGGGCGATGCCGGGTGTCGTAATGAAGCGGAAATAGGCTTCCCCGTGTTCGCGGAAGCGTTTGGCCATGTTACGGGCATGTTTCGTGTCCGGCACGCCGGTCAGGGCTGTCCTCAACACGTGTTGACGAGCGGCAGCCAATGCCTGCTGAAAGCCCGCCGCAGTCATTGTTCCGCGGCCGTGGATTACGGCAAACAGGCCGCGCAGCGCGTCGCGCAACCGTTGGCCATAAGCCTGGTCCTCACGGCGGGGCAGAGTCAGCAGGAATTTCACATCGCGGATCAGATGGGCCATGCAGAACTGAACCAGCACGCCGAACTCTCGCATGTACTTGCGGTAGGCGCTGAAATAATCGCAGCCCAACACGCCGTTGAACTCCTCGCCCAACACCTCCACCAGCACCTTCGAGCCACGCGACTTGTCGATACGGAACAACGTGTAGAGCGCGGCGCGGAAGCACCAAGTCCAGAATCTTTCGCCGTTTTCCTTATGCCCCGTCTCATCGATGTTCAGCACGGCCTCGTCGGGCAGCCGCACGAACAACTCCGCATAGGAGGGGGCCAACGCCTCGCTCACCTTGTCGATCAACTTGGCCAAGTAGCCGCGGGAGACGTTCACCCGCACCACGTCGCGAAGGAACTTCCGGATGGTGGAGAAGGAGGCGTGGCAGACACCCTTCATGAAGGCCACCAGGGCCGTCATTCGTGGGCCTAAAAGGCCCGCCTTCCGCACCGCTTCGGGCAGGGACGCTGCATGGAGTTTCCCACAGCGATTGCACCAATAAGCCAACGCTTGGTGTTCGCTGACGATGGTCGGGGTGGCGACGATTTCCACCTCCTGTTGCACCTCGGCCGCATACGGGAAAGGGCGGAGTGAGCCGCCGCAATCGGGGCAACAATCGAGCGTATAGGTCACGAGGTTATCGATGGCCTCGTCGGGAAACGGCGTCCGCAGGTGTTGTTCATGGCCCGGCTGTCCGCCACGATTGCGTTTTTTACCGTCCTTGCGCGGAGGCTTGGGCGGCTTGACGATATCACTGGAAGGCGGCTTAGAGGAAGTGGACGAGTTCTTGCGGGCCGCCGCCAACCGGCGTTTGAGTTGCTCGTTTTCCTGCTGCAGACGTACGTTCTCTTCTTCCAGCAGCCCAAGCCGAGCGGATGCCGCAGCCAGCTTTGCTTCCGCCGCAGCCAGTTTCTCCTCCATCGCGGCAAGGCGACGCGCCAGCGACTTGCTTTCAGAACCCGGGCTAGTTCTTGACAGGATCATGGGGCGGTACGATACCAACCTCACGCGATCCGAACAAGATCAAGAGGTGGCCGTGCCCCGAGAATCCCTGCAAACCCAGGATCTCCAAAATGCCGGGGCTGGCTCGTTACAGTCGTCCGTTTATCACCCCGTCATACGGCTACTATAACTGTGACTGTGAGCCTGTGAATGGCTACCAAGAAAGAAACCGATTTGCTGAAGATCGTTGAGGCCAGATTCCAGGCAGGCATAGTTACTCAGGCCGACGTTTGTCAGGCTCGGTCGCTTCTCCTGAACACCAAGATCAGGTTGTTGCGGGAACACGGCACACAAAAGGCAGCGACAAAGTAGGATTTGCTCGGAGACCCTATGAAAGCCCTATCTGTCCGTCAGCCGCACGCCGAAGCCATCATGCGCGGCGTCAGGTCCGTCGAGTACCGATCTCGTTTGACGAGGATACGGGGCCGAATCTACATTTACGCCAGCGTTAATCGCTACCCCAACGAAGAGGAAGCTGAGATGCTGAAAGCGTGCGGCATCGAAGACGTGGATTGCGATGACCTTGCCCGTGGCGTCTTGATCGGGACGGTCGAACTTTGGAACTGCACGGGTTCAGGCAGGAACTATCAGTGGCACGTTCGCAATCCCGAGCGGGCGAAGAAACGGCTGAAGCCGACGACGCACCCAGCAGCGAGTTGGTTCAATCCGTTTTAGATGGAACGTTGCATGGGAATCGAAAAAGAATTCAAGTTCAACGATGAAGCGGATTTCGTGGCTCGCTTTTTAGACCCGCTTCTACGACGCCTTGGGTTCGTACAAGGACTTTCGGAATTTGCATATCCAATCTCTCGCGGGGGATTATGCTTGGCAGAAGAATCTGCTCGACAAGCTGCATACCAAGAAAGGCGAGGACATTTCCGTGGCGACGTAAAACCTCGTCCAGTACCGCTTCCGCCATGGCACTCGATCAAAGTCAGCGTCATTGCTGGCAAGATGACTCAATCCATGGTTTTCCATGATGGCGACGATGAGCGCGTGTGAGGAATGCCATTGAGGATCATCGCGCCGCCAAAATACCGAACTCATCGTCCTCGGCAACCCGCCCGCCATGGCTGTCGCCCGCCTTGGCCAGCGAAAAGAAGATGAAAGAAAATGAATCTCGGGTCCCCTTGTCCTGTCTTTTCCTTGAAGTCCGTTAGACCACCCAAGCCCGCCTCTCCTGATTCTTCGCCTGGCCGTCCAGCCGGCACAACCGCTTTCCGCACTTGCATTCACCAGGATTCCAAGTATGCTGATACCTGTCAGCGTAATGTCGCTCACCGCTTGCCCCTTTCCACGGAGACCCACCCCATGAAATTGACCACCCTGATTGCCGCGATCCTGTTGCTCCCGAGCGTACTCCTTGCTGAGGACGCTCCGAAAACCGGTGAAAAATTCGTCAGCCTCTTCGACGGCAAGACGCTCGAAGGCTGGAAAGTCGAGAACTGCCAGGTCGCGGTCCAAGACGGCTGCATGTTCCTCAAGGGGGGCAACGGCTGGGTCCGCGCCGAAAAGACGTACGGCGATTTCGTCCTGGAGTTGGATTGGAAGGCCCTCAAGAAGGAGCATTACGACTCGGGCGTTTTCATCCGTGCGGTGCCGCCCGCCCCTAAATCCCCCTGGCCCGAGCGCAACCAGGTCAATCTCCGCCAGGACCTGATGGGCAACATCCAGGAATATAAGGCAGCAGTCCCGCGAACCGACCTGGTCAAGCCGGGCGCCTGGAACCACTTCCGGTTGGTCGTCGTCGGCAAGACGGCCGAGTTGCTGATCAACGGCAAGCAGGCCTGGAAGATCGACGATCTCACGCCGGCCAGCGGTCTGATCGGCCTGCAGTGTGAAGTGCCCGGCGGCGGCCAGTTCCTCGTCCGCAACATTCGCATCAGCGAGCGGTAACGACCGGTTTCCAACGGCCCGGCTTAGAAAAATGACTCGCTCTAAAGAGAATCTCGCGGTTTGGCAATTCGCGCTCCATATATGTGCTCCAGCGCCGCGGCGACACTCTCGGCGAGAATCTGCTTTCCGCGTTCGTTGGGGTGAATGCCGGTTTCGTCGGTCAAGTACGGCTCGCCCAGCCAACTGCCCGGTGGAAACGCCGTGCTCCACAGGAAGATCTTGCGCATGGCGGTGTCGGGCACCAACTCGACATCTTCCTGCCGTGCGATCTCGCGTTCCAGACCCCAATACGGGTCGCTGATGAAAGCTCGGGGAATTTCCAGCAAGACGACCTCCGCGTCATTCTGCCGTACGGTGTCGATAATCCGCTTCAGGTAGGCCTTGGTCGATGCCCGGCTATAGCCGTGAAGGAAGTCGTGTCCACCGAGTTCAATCACGACCACCTGCGGATTGAGGCTGGCGAGTTCCATCAAGTGCTCGTCTACGGTCTGCCTGGCCGAGATCCCGCCGATACCCAGGTTGACGACCGGAAGGGAGATCAGCCCTTGCAGATTGCTCGGATAGCCGCCAGATGCGCCCAGTGAGGTCATGCTGTCGCCGAAACAGACCACGGGCCGATCCGGCCTGAGCACGACAGGATGACGACAATGAGCTGCAACGTACCAGTCGACGGTCATTCCACCCCAAGCGGTCCACAACACGACCGTGCCGAGCCAAGCAAACGGCCGCGAGGTAGTTGGCCTTTTTCGGCGGGCATGCCAAATGCTGAACAGGATGATCGCCAACATCACGGCCATCAAACCCAGAAGGCCCGGTGCGGGTGTCAGGCGTTTACCTAGAAGAACGGCCAGACATCCGATCAAGCAAAGATGACCGGGGCGTCCCAATATGGCCAGCAGCGTGTAGCCCGCCAACCAGGCGGCGACCAGCCAAGGAATCGCGTTGGGGAAGACGAACAGGGAAGCCACGACTACCAGGCATCCGGCAATTGCTCGGCATGCCCGTCCCAAAGCAGCGACGACTCGCGTAGAGCAATTCACGTCTTTCGATTCCTCATGGGCCATCATTAACTAGCTCGCGGCTAGCCCGCTCCGTAAGGCATCGAGTTGCTTGATGAAAAGCTCCAGGCTCGGATTCTTGTCATGAAGGTCAATCAAAGTCTTGCGCTTTCGGTAACCCTTCGATGCTTCTTCATAGGCGCGTGGGAATTTTTTCTCCCCGGAAGAAAGTGCATTCTGGTTGGCTTTTCGTAGCGCCTGATTTGCCGATTCAAGGCATCCGGTGGTCTTTGCAGCTTTTTTGTCACCGTAGAGCAACGGGAGGAGCCAGCACTCGATCTCATCGACCGCGATTGCGAACAGAATTCGATGCGCGTTGGCCTGGTAGAACTCTGCGTCGATGTCCTGTTTAAGTCTGGCGATGACGCGATCGACTCGGTCCGAAACCGAAAGTTCCTTTGCTCCGTCGCGCCTCGGCACATCGAAGCCAGGTTTCTCTTGCACGTCGGTGTCGATGTGGATTACAAGATAATCGTTGTACTGAAGGGCGCCTTCGTAATCCTTTCGCTCCAGGCTCTTGAACACGTGCCCCCAACCGGCAGGCGTTTCCGTCAAGGGGCGAGGGGGCTGAACGGGGTGAACGGCCGGCTCGTCTTCTTGGTCCTGAAAATACCCGAGGAGGATGTTCTCGATTACGATTTGATCGGTAGGACCTTCGGCGATAATTCCGAATTTGAGCATGCGCTGCCTCGCCACGGAATGGTCAGAAGTTCTTCGGAAGACCGCCTATGTAGCCGCGCATGAATGCCTCCGACAGGCTCACCGGGGCCTGCCCTATGCTCGTCTTCGGCGGATCGACGCGACGGACGCGGGTATGGCCGGCCTTGGTACGCTCCACGACGAGAAGCCGCTGCTCTTCGTCGTGAAGGTCAATCCCATCGAGAACCGCGGGGTTGTGGGTCGTAAGAATAACCTGTTTGTCGTATTCCTTCGCAAGCGTGACAATCTGCTCTATCAGGGCGATACACAGTTTAGGATTCAGGGAGCTATCGATGTTGTCGATTGAGAAAAAGGCCGGCGCGTCCGGGCTAATCAAGAGCGTGACGTAGAAGAGGAGATAAAGGAACCCCTCGTTCGCGCTTCGCTGGTCGAACAGGCTTTTTTGCGGAAGATAGCGATCGTGAATTCGAATGCTCCGCTCGCCTGCACCAAGATCAGCGGGGATTTCGAAACTCTCAAACCAATCGATTAACGTCAATGTCTCCTTAATCTTTTCTAAGATTGGTCTGTTCTTCTCCGTGTTAAGTGCCTTCAGATGAGCGAACAATCCTTCGCCTCGGATTCCGAGCGGGAGGATCTGACCCTCGGACTGAAACGTGCGGAGCGCGGAGTTTTCAGGAGAGAATACAAGGAACCCGGGAAGGGTGCCGGCTGGCCGAGCCCGTGAACGCTCTGAGAGTTGCTTAATAAGGCCATCTAACTTCTCCAGCGTTAATTGCATCTCCGGGGCGAGATCCAATGTCTCCAGACCGTCTCTTAATTCGCGCCCACTTATCGGGAGTCGCTTCCATTTGGGATAGGACGCCCCCTCGTCCGCCATTAGCTCGCAATCGAATGCGACTTCGTTGTCTCCGTGAACCGAGACCTTGATCGATTCCGAGGACGTGCGAATCTCGGTCGGCTCCTTGTCTTTCTGGAACGATATCCGGATTGCTTCAGGCGGCGGAGGGAGTTCCTGGAACGCCGAGCGCATGAAGCGCGTCTCGGTCACCCGGATGCCGCGGGAAATCAGGAATTCGTTATCGAGCTTGTCCTGTGCAGCAGCAGACGCCAGCGCAACCGCCTCCAGTATGTTGCTCTTGCCGCTCCCGTTCGCGCCGATGAGAACCGTGACACGGCCGAGATCCAAGGCGAGGTCTGGGATAGACTTGTAGTTATTGACTCGGATTTTTCGGATCATCGGTAACCATCGTCAGGTGAAAATGCCAACCTGTGCTAGTTTACCACACTCCGGGGCGGGGTCAAGCCTTGCCTTATCAGGCATCGCGCCGATAATGCATAGTCCGGGCTAACATTCCCCAAAGGAGCCTGCATCATGCGCTCACGAACATGTTTCACTGCGGTCGCTGCATCCTTTCTGTTGCTGCTGGCCGGCAGCGTCGCGGTAGCCAAAGATCACCCGGTCGCCTCGGTCACTCCTGACGTGGCCCTCGCCCGGCTCAAGGCGGGCAATGCACGTTTTGTGGCCAACCCGGTAAGCAAGGGCAAGCCGACGGCCGCCCGGCGTGCCGAAACGGCCCAGACCCAGCATCCGTTTGCGATCGTCGTCGGCTGTGCCGATTCGCGGACTTCACCGGAACTGGTTTTTGACCAGAACATCGGCGATTTGTTTGTGGTCCGCACCGCCGGCAACCTGGTCGATGACCATGGCTTGGGGAGCATTGAATATGCCGTCGATCACCTCGGCACGCGGTTGATCGTGGTCTTGGGCCACGCGCGTTGCGGAGCGGTGACGGCGGCCAGGGAAAGTGCTACCGCGCACGGCCACGTCAATTCGCTCGTTCGCGACATCCAGCCGGCGGTCGAGGCGGCGAAGACCGAAAAGGGCGATCCGCTGGCCAATGTCGTGAAGGCCAATGCCCGCCTGATGGCCGAGAAGATTAGCAAGGAAGCCGAACTTGGCGAACACAAGTCGGAAGTCCGTATCGTCGCCGGCTACTACGACCTGGACACCGGAGTGGTCGAGTGGCCAGAGGAGGGAAAGGCAGAAAAGTAATTGCCGTTTTTCGCGGAATTCGCTACAATTCGGGTTTTGATCCTCCCGACTCCCCGCGATTTCACGACATGCCACGCTATAACCCGGCCGCGATCGAACCGAAATGGCAACACTACTGGGAAACGAACCGCACGTTCGCCACCCCCCGGCTGCCCAAGGGACCCAAGATGTATGTCTTGGACATGTTCCCCTACCCCAGCGGCGCCGGCCTGCACGTCGGCCACCCGGAAGGCTACACGGCCACCGATATCGTCTGCCGCTACCGCCGCTGCCGGGGCTACAGCGTCATGCACCCCATGGGCTGGGACGCCTTCGGGCTGCCCGCCGAGCAACATGCCAAGAAAACCGGCACCCATCCACGGACCACGACCGAGAGCAACATCAACAACTTCCGCCGCCAGTTGAAGATGCTGGGCTTCAGCTATGACTGGGACCGCGAGCTGGCCACTACCGACGTGACCTACTTCCGCTGGACGCAGTTCATCTTTCTCGTGCTCTTCGACACCTGGTTCGACGCCGAACAGCAGAAAGGCCGGCCGATCGCCGAGTTGCCGATCCCCGACGACGTTGCCGAACAAGGGCCCGAGGCCGTCGACCGTTATCGCGACGAGCATCGCCTGGCCTACCAGATCGAGGCTCCGGTCAATTGGTGCCCGGCCTTGGGCACCGTGCTGGCCAACGAGGAGGTGATCGGCGGCCTGAGCGAGCGCGGCGGCCATCCCGTAGTGCGCATGCCGCTGCGGCAATGGATGTTGCGGATCACCGCCTACGCGGACCGGCTGGAAAAGGACCTCGACGGGCTCGACTGGTCCGAGAGCATCAAAATGCTCCAGCGGAATTGGATCGGGCGGAGCACCGGCGCGGAAGTCGATTTCTTCATCGGCAGGGCAGGAGCGAGGAGCGGGGAGCGGGGAGCGGGGAGCGGGGAGTTCGAAGGCTGGCGGCGCGACCGCGAACTGGCGGGCTATCCGAGCAAGCCCGACGAACAGGTGCTGCGGATCTACACCACGCGGCCCGACACGCTTTTCGGCGCCACCTATATGGTCATTGCGCCGGAACATCCGTTCGTCCAGCGGCTAAGCATGCCGGAGCAAGCGGAGGCCGTGCGGGCCTATTGTGAAAAGGCCACGCGCAAGAGCGACCTCGACCGCACCGACCTGGCCAAAGACAAGACTGGCGTGTTCACCGGCTCGTATGCCGTCAATCCGGTCAACGGGCGGCCGATTCCCATTTGGGTCGCCGACTACGTGCTGATCAGCTACGGCACCGGAGCGATCATGGCCGTGCCGGCGCACGATGAACGGGATTTCGAGTTTGCCCAAAAGTTTGGTTTGGAAATCAGGCAAGTGGTGGCGCCGGCCGGGCAGGATGAGACCGATGGGACTCATAAGTCTAATGAGTCCCATACGTCCTATGAGAGTGCGTTTACCGGCGACGGTCATGCCGTCAACAGCGGCGAGTATGACGGTCTGCCGACGGCCGAATTCAAGGAGCGGATCGCGGCCGACCTTGCGGCCGCGGGACTGGGCCGCGCGGCGGTGAACTATAAACTTCGTGACTGGCTCTTCAGCCGCCAGCATTTCTGGGGCGAGCCGTTCCCGGTGCTCCGCGAACTCGACGAGCACGGCCAGCCCAACGGCCGGCTCCGCGCCCTGAAGCCGGAAGACCTGCCCTTGGACCTGCCGGAGATGATGAAGTTCGACGCGGCCCACGACCGCCCCGAGCCGCCGTTGGACAAGGCCCCGGACTCGTGGCTGTACGTCACGCTGGACGGCAAGCGTTACAAGCGCGAGACGAACACCATGCCGCAATGGGCCGGCTCGTGCTGGTATTATCTTCGCTTCCTCGATCCGAAGAACGCCAAGGCCCTGGTCGATCCCGAGTTGGAAAAGGCCTGGATGCCGGTCGATCTGTACGTCGGCGGGGCGGAGCACGCCGTGCTGCACTTGCTGTACGCGCGTTTCTGGCACAAGGTGCTCTACGACCGCGGCTACGTGAGCATGTTCGAGCCGTTCCACAAACTAGTCAACCAAGGCATGATCCTCGGCGAGAACGGGGAGAAGATGTCCAAGGCCCGCGGCAACGTGGTCAATCCCGATCAGGTCGTCAAGGAGTTTGGGGCCGACGCGCTGCGGCTGTACGAGATGTTCATGGGCCCGCTAGAGGCCGTCAAGCCCTGGAGCACAAAAGACGTCAACGGTGTTGCCGGCTTTCTCGATCGCACCTGGCGGATGATCATCGACGAGCGGGCCGAGGAAACGCGGCTCAACCCGGCAGTCGTCGAGATCGAGCCGACAACCGAGCAGAACCGCGTGCTGCACAAGACCATCCAGGCCGTGACGCGGGACATCGAGCAAATGTCCTTCAATACGGCCATCGCGCGGATGATGGAGTTTACGAATTACTTCTTCAAGGTCCCGCAGCGGCCGAAGGCGGCGATGGAGCGGTTCGTGCAATTGCTCTCGCCTTATGCCCCGCACCTGGCCGAGGAGCTATGGCAGCAGTTGGGCCATGCCCGGTCGCTGGCTTACGAGCCTTGGCCGCAGTTCGACGAGGCCCTACTCAAGGAAGACACGATCGAGGTCCCCGTGCAGATCAACGGCAAGCTTCGCGGGCGGATTGTGGTCGCTGCCGGCGCCGATCAGGCCGCCCTGGAAGCCGCCGCCCGGGCCGATGAAAAAATTGCCGAGCTGCTGAGTGGCAAGACGGTCGTGAAGACGATCGTGATTCCGGGGAAGATGGTGAATTTCGTGGTACGGTAGCGATCCGGATTTTCTTGCTTCTCCCCTTGTCCGTAGCGTATAATAGAGAGGCGGCAGGAAACTATTGCCGGCCGGTGCCGGCCATGGGGCCCGAAAAGCAGAAGAATTCGTCTGTGGATGGGCCGTGAAAACTGCCGATAGTGAAACTACCTAGGACGCTGTTTCAGAACTCGATACGCAGCCGGGAAGACTGTGCTGCGAAGCGGGGCCTGAAACAGCGGCCCAGAAAATACCCTCTCGCCAGTTATTCCGACGGAGGTGCCAACCATTTAGCGTGAACCAGGGACAATACGAGGCACGTGCCTAGCACGCCCGACCCTGCGTTCGTCTCGCAGCGACGCATCCAGTCGCAATCGGCGGAGGGATTCTACAAGAGCCGCCACGGGCCCCAAGGGGAACGTGGCGGCTCTTATTTTTCCGTAGCAGGCACCGAGCGCAGCTTGGTCGGCGTGCCGTCCGCCAGAACGGTCTGGCTCTTGTGAAATGCCTGCGGCTGGAACCGCAAGGCGGACGGCACGCGGAGCGTGCCTGCTACTTCGCTTCCTTCTTCTCCACGAAACGGAGCGAATGGACGAACTGCTCGTCTGCCCGGCCGAATTGTTCCAGCCATTTCTCCTCGACCCGGAAAGCAAACGTCACCTGCCGGCCCTCGGGGTCGGAAACCAGATAATAGAACCAACGCACGGGAACTTCGTTGTCCTTGCCTTTCGCTTTCACCCGCAGGATTCGCAAGTGGGCCGGGGTCTCCGCTTGGGAAAGGTCCAGAAATTCACCAAAATTCTCGCCCAGCAATTTCTGCACGATCCCCTGGAATTGTTCAAGACTAGGCAGCTTGGCCACGCTGACTTGAGGTTGCGGCGAGATCTTGCACAGTCCGATGTCCTGGCCGCCATCCAGACGGTGGAACTCGTCATGGTCGTGGGTTCGGTCAATCAGGAACCAGGAGCGATCGTGCGTCAATCGGCATCCGCCTCCACTTAACAAATCCCGCACGAGCGTCAAATCGTCCGTTGGCTTCAAGCCGAGATCGGCCAGCGCGGCAGCGCTCAGTTTCTCCGAGTTCTCCAGACGGCTGATCTTGGTCTGCACCAGCACTGTGGCGTCGAGGCCATCCTCGACTACTCCTATGTCGCGGCTCTGCTTCAAACGCATGGCGAACCAGTCGATCCGCCCTGTGCGGCGATCGAAGCGGCACTTGGCCTTCAGGCTGATCTGATTGCCGGCGCCGTAGGTCCTGCCTTCCACCCGGCCGGCCAAATCGAACCGCGCAAACTCCGGCGTTACCTCCTTGAGCACCATTTCAACCGAGTTCGAGGTAATCTCGTCCAGTGCCAGAATCAGGGCGACGGTGTCATCCGAGATCTTCCAAGACTCGCCGATCTTCACCTGCTTGCCGGGCAACAATTGGTCCAATGGAAGGCTCTCGCCAACCGTGGTCACGAGTTCCATGTCATCCACGTCGAAAGGACCCGCGGGCGAGAAAAGCGTGGCCTTTCCCCCCACGATTTCTACGGCAACGAGCCGGCGTTCCGGCCTTAAGGTGGGATTTAGTACGACCGATCCCTTTTTCCCAGTAGCTGCGGCCTCGTGGTAGTAGCGAACTCCTCGTAAGGTCTTCTCCGTCTCGGACGGCAGTTGCAGCGTCTTTTCGTCATAGTCGCGGCGACAGGTGAGGCCCACCTCCACCCGCTCGGGCTTCTCGCTGCTGCCGGCCTTCGTCAGCACGTCACCGCTGAGCTCCAGGACGATATTGACATGGTCGATATGATTGACCTGCCGCTGACTTGCAAAGGTGTAGGTGGCCGCGTCGTCGGAAGCGGCAAAGAGAGGAGATGACCGGACGATGGCCACGCAAACAATCATTATGTAAAGAGGGATGTATTTCATGCTCAGGATTCAAAGGTAATTTTCGGCTGCGAATTAATGCCACCACCAGCATAGCAGATTTCGGCCATTGGCCCAAATCCGAATTTGGCGCACCCACGGGGGCGTCAGGGGAAACCCTAGGTCCAAATAAGGTTTCCCGTGCTATGCAAGCGGTCCATGAAAGGCTATCAAATAGTTATTTGCAAAAGAACATGGCAAAAACTTGGACGGCCTCTTGCAAATTTTTAACAAATTGAGTAGGCTAAAATCTACTGACGTTCTGGTAAGGACTTAGGGTCGATCCAGCGTCAGAAATGCCTCCCCACCCGTAAGCTGTGAGAGGTGAAAAACGAGCCAGGTCAACGAACCTTGGACACTTTGGGACGTATACAGTTAGCCGCATCTACGGCGTGAGATGGAAAAGGAAGGATCGGTGGCTTTGGCGGCAACAATTGTCGGGAGGCCATGGCCCTGAGTTTCCCCCGTGCGCCGCTAGCCGAGGAAAGGACGAAAGAAAAAATGCACACCGAATATCGAGTCTCAGCGATGCGGGAGCTCCGGGACCAACAAGTGCGTTTTGCGCCCCGAGAGAAGAAACTTGATCAGGTTCTGGCGGCCGAGAAACTCTTGGCGGAGATCGAGCCCGACCGGATCTATACGTACGAGTATGTCTGTTACCGGATCACCCGTTTTCGACCCGAGGCCCATCGTGACGTGAAGTTCGTCGGCCGCGAGGCCAAGCACGATCTTGGCTTGTTCGTCGAAGATTTGTCGGATGCGGCCAATGTGGCCGCGGATTCGGCCGGCGAGCGGGTAGTCACGGTCGAGGAACTCGCCAATCGCTTCAACGTCTCGACGAAGACCATTTCTCGCTGGCGTCGATTGGGCCTGATCAGTCGCCGTTTCGTAATGGACGGCCGCAAACGGGTGGGTTTCCTGGAAAGCTCGGTCGACCGGTTTGTAGCCCAGAATTCCGACAAGGTCCGCCGTGGATCGCAGTTCAGCCAGATCAGTGTGGGCGAGCGATCGACCATCATCCTTCGTGCGCGGCGTCTGGCGCAGGCGGGGGGGTCGCCGGCCGAAACGGTTCGTCGCATCGCTCGCAAGACCGGTCGAAGTCCCGAGACGATCCGTTACACGCTCAAGCAATTCGACCAGGAAAACCCGAATCAGGCGATTTTTCCCGATTATCACGGCCCCATTCGCCTGGAAACCAAGCGAAATATCTTCTATCAGTTTCATCGCGGCGAGTCGGCCGAGGACCTGGCAAAACGCTTTCGCCGCACGCGAGCCAGCATTTACCGCATCATTGCCGAAATGCGGGCCGAGCAGATTGCCGAGCTGCCTTTGGATTACATTCCCAATGACGATTTCCCCAAGGCAATGCGGGCTCCCACGCGCGAGAAGCGGATTCTCATGCCCATGCCGGCCAATGACGAGCCGTCGAAGAAGCCCCGGCTTCCCACTGGCCTGCCGCCCTATTTGGCCAGCCTGTATGAAGTGCCATTGCTCAGCCGCATCCAGGAGGCCCATCTCTTCCGCAAGATGAATTTCCTGAAATACAAGGCATCCAAGCTGCGAGAGAAACTCGATCCCAGCCAGCCCAAGTCGACCATGATGGATCGGATCGAAGAACTTTACGAAGAAGCAGTGGCCACGAAGAACCAGATCATTCGCGCAAACCTTCGGCTGGTCGTCTCGATCGCGAAACGGCATGTGGGTCCGGTGGAAAACTTCTTCGAGCTGGTCAGCGATGGCAACATCTCGTTAATGAGGGCGGTGGAAAAGTTTGATTACGCCCGAGGTTTCAAATTCAGCACCTATGCAAGCTGGGCGATCATGAAGAACTTTGCCCGCACGATCCCGGATGAACACCGCTATCACGACCGGTTCCGCACGAGCCATGAGGAGATGTTCATGAGTACTCAGGATGACCGCAGCGACCAAATCAAGCAGGAGTCGTCGCAATCGCAGCGGGAGTGGCAGGTGGAAAAGATTTTGGGGCGTCTCGACGAGCGTGAGCAGAAGATCATCATTCGGCGTTTCGGCTTGCAACGGGGGCAGGAACCCCTTACGTTGAAACAAGTTGGCGCCGAATTGGGGGTGACGAAGGAGCGCATCCGCCAAATTGAAGCCCGCGCCTTAAGCAAGCTGCGTCAAGCGGTCGAAGAGGAAAAGATCGATTTCCCCAGCTAGAATAGAGGGATGCGTTTATCGACGGGGATCGACGGTCTCGACGAACTGTTGGGCGGCGGCCTTTTGCCGGGCACGCTGACCGTCGTCGTCGGTTCCACCGGCATCGGCAAGACCCAGTTCGGCCTGCAATTCGCCCAGGCCGGGCTAGAGCAGGAGGGCCAGCCGGGAATCGTTTTCGACATGACCGCCCGCGGCGATTCACAGAACCATGCCGACTATGCGCGGCGGATGTTCGGCTGGGAACTGGCTACCGGCGACCCGGAGGGCCACGTTGACTTATGCAATTTCTTCGCCGCCGATCGCCGCCGCGACGAGTGCCTGCACATTTTCAGCACACGCGGCCGCCGAGTCACGCGGCAGGACATGGATTTCGACGCCTGGCATGATTGGCAGGCCAAGTTGGCCCGGCGTCTGAACACCACGATCGCCTTCTTCTATGGCAACTTCGTCCGCGGCGTGCGACGGGCAGTGGTCGATGGCATCGAACCCGTCGATCGGCCGAGCGATTCGGTACAGATCGATCTCTTCGAGTATATATATCATCAGATCTTGCGCAAGGATGCCGAGTGGGTTGCGCGGGACCTTTTCCGCGAGCATTATCGCGAAAATGCCGCCGCCGTGGCTTGCCACGCCTACGATCCCCAATCGATAGGCTGCATGTTGCTCTATACGTCGCACGAAACGACGCTCGACGGCCTGATCGAGCGGTCGTTGGACGAGGGCGACCTGTTGGCCAACGCCAACACGGTCATCCACCTGGGCAAGATTCGCGAAGGGATGCATTTCCGCCGGGCAATGTACGTGAGCAAACACCGCGGCAGTGTTTGCCCCGACGAGATCATTCCGTACACGATCGACGAGCGGGGCATTCAATTGGGATAGAGGTCAGAGATCGGAGGTCAGAGATCGGAGGTCAGAGGTCAGAGGTCGGAGATCACTTTGGCCCTCCGACCTCTGACTTCCAACGTCTGACAACCATGGAACGAATCATTGCCATCAGCGACATTCACGGTTGCCTGGCCGCGCTCGACGCGGTACTGACGGCCGTCGACCCGCGCCCGAAGATACGATCGTTACGCTGGGCGACTATGCCGACCGCGGGCCAAACGTCCGCGGTGTGCTGGAAAGGCTCATCGCCTTGAGCAAACAGACGCGGTTGGTGCCGCTGCTGGGCAATCACGACGAGATGATGCTCAACGTCTGCCGAGGCCGCACGGATCTGTTGGCCGACTGGCTGCTGTTCGGGGGCGACGCCACGCTTGCCAGTTACGGATCGCCCGATCCAGCCGATGTCTGGCCTGCTCATCTCGAGTTCATCGCCCATTGCCCCCTGGCATTCGAGACCGAGCGGCACTTCTTCGTACATGCCAACTATCGGACCGAGGTGCCGTTGGACCAGTTGCCGCGAGAAGTGCTGCTCTGGGAATCGCTCAAGCGGAACGTTCCCGGCCCGCACGTTTCCGGCAAGACGGCGATCGTGGGCCACACAGCACAGAAGAACGGCGAGGTGCTCGACCTCGGCCATCTGAAATGCATCGACACCTGGTGTTACGGCGACGGCTGGCTGACGGCCTTGGACGTGGAAAGCGGCCGGTGCTGGCAGGCAAACAAGGCGGGCGTGTTGCGGTAAAGTAGCAGGCACCGGGTACCATGTACTCATGGTCGGTGTGCCGTCCGCCAAAAGACCCCGGCTCTTGAAGAAAACCGTGGCTGCGCTGGATGGAGCGGACGGCACACGGAGTGTGCCTGCTACTTATCTTGCCCTTCCAACCCGCTTAACCCTTACAACCGTATCGATCGGCTCCATCCTTGGTTTTCGAAACCGTGATCCAGGGCTGCAAGCCGGATCAAGGCCGACTAAAATAGAGTCTGGCGCGATATTCCCTTTCCCGCTCTCTCGAGAGGCAAGCATGTATCGTGAAAAGAAGGTAGTCGTCGTCATGCCAGCTTACAATGCGGCGAAGACGTTGAAGCGGACTTACGACGAAGTGATGGAGCAGGGCGTCGTCGACCTCGTGATCGTCGTTGACGACGCCAGCCGGGACGAAACGACCGCCGTCGCCCGCACGCTTCCGAACACGATCGTCCACGCTCATCCGGTGAACTCGGGCTACGGGGCCAACCAGAAGACCTGCTATCGCCTTGCCCTGGAGGCCGGGGCCGACATCGTGATCATGGTCCATCCCGACTACCAATACACGCCGCGGCTGATCCCCGCCATGGTGGCCCTAATCGGCTCAGGCCTCTATCCGTGCGTGCTGGCCTCGCGCGTCCTGGGCCGACATGCCATGAAAGGCGGCATGCCCATCTGGAAATATATTTTCAACCGCATCCTGACGCTGGCCGAGAACTTCATCCTCGGCGCGAAGCTTTCCGAGTACCATACGGGCTATCGGGCCTATTCGCGGCAACTCTTGGAGCGGCTGCAATTCGACGCTTGCTCCGACGACTTCGTATTCGACAACCAGGTGATCGCCCAGATCCTCTGGCTGGGTGAGATCGTCTCCGAGGTAAGCTGCCCGACGCGCTACGAGAAAGAATCCTCGTCGATCAACTTCCGGCGGAGTTGCGTCTACGGCCTCGGCTGTTTGAAGACGGCCTTGGCCTATCGCATGGCCCGCTGGGGACTCTTGAAATCGCCGCTATTCCCGCGGGATGTTTCGGAACCTGTCAAGCAGTGAAGGAGCAGGGTGGCATGCCTTCACGGCGTAGCCGGGTAGGCATGTTGTTCGCCGGGGAACATGCCTACCCGCCGACCATGAGTACATGGTGCCCGGCGTGAAGGCATGCCACCGTACTCCTTCACAACAGCGGCAGCGTGGGCATGACGGGGCGACTGCGGCGGGCGCGAACCAGATTGCTGACCAGCGTGTGGGGAATGGCTTCCAGATACGCCCGCGTGGGAGCGTGGTCCAAGGAGGCAAATATCCGGCCCTCGTCGCCCAGGATGCGAAGCTGCGTGTCCAGCGGCACCTCGCCCAGGAAGGGCACTTCCATCTCGGCCGCCCGCTGCTTGGCCCCGCCCGAACCAAAGATTTCGTGGCGTGTATTGCACGTGGGGCAGAGAAAAAAGCTCATGTTTTCGACCATGCCGATGACGTTGATCTGCACGTTGCGGAACATGGTGATGGCCCGCGTGGCATCCAACAGGGCCACGTCCTGCGGCGTGCAGACCACCACTGCCCCTGTGACGTCCAACAACTGCGAGAGCGAAATGGCCACGTCGCCCGTGCCCGGCGGCATGTCGACCACGAGGTAGTCCAGGTCGCCCCAGAGCGTGTCGCGAACGAACTGCGTCAGGGCCTTGTGCAACATCGGCCCACGCCAAATGATCGCATCCCGCGGCGGTACCAATAGGCCCATCGACAGGATCTTCACGCCGGCGGCTTCGACGGGCTGGATCTTGTCTTGTCCCACCAGTCGCGGCATCTCGGTGATGCCGAAAAGGTGCGGTATGCTGGGACCGTAGACGTCGGCGTCCATCAGGCCGACCTTGGCCCCGCAACGGGCCAGGCCGCAGGCGAGATAGGCCGCGATCGAACTTTTTCCCACGCCGCCTTTGCCCGCTCCAACGGCAATCACGCTCTTGGCCGTCAGCCCGAGTTGGCCCGAGGGCTCGGCTGGGCGGTGGTGCTCCTCGACGTTGACCTCGACTGCCTGCCCGGGAAAGCGGCCCGTCAGCAGCGAACGCAGTTCATCGCGGATTTCGCCCCACAGCGGCGCCGCCCAAGTGGTCAGCCCGAGCGTTACGGAGAGCTTGCCATTGTGAAGTTGGACCTGGTGGATCTGCTCGAGCTGCACGGCGCTGCGGCCGGTTTCGGGATCCTGGAAACTGGAGAGGAGGTTGCGGACGGCGGGTTCGCTGACAGGTGGAGGCATAATGAACCATTCTACGTTCCCGGCGGAGCCCAGGGTAGGCTTGCCCAAATCCGTTCCATCATGGTTTGCGAGGGCAGCGGCACGTTGGCCAGATGGCGGACCACCAGGCCGGCCAGGGGCGTCAGTCGCCGGGGCGACGTGAGGAAGTGGACTGCCCCCGCCTCGCGCACCAGCCACTCGAAGCGGGCCATGTTCCGTTGCGCCACCACGGCAATGCGAGCGTGGGGGAAATCTCGCGAGAACCAAGCCATCCGCCGCAGCAGGTCATCGAGGTTCTGACGGTCCGCTTCCGCGATTACGAAGGCCACCGGCGTCTGCGTCAAGGCATCCCAGGCCTCCGGCAAGCTGCGGCACTCCCAAAGGCGGACGCCTGCCTCGGCCAGTTCGGCGCGCAAGGCAGCCGACCACGAACCGCGACGTTCACAGACGATCAAGCGAGCGGGGGAAAGACCCGCGTGGGAAGTCGAAGGAAATGAAGGGGATGGCAAGGGCGTGTTACTCCATGAAGAACTGAAACCACGAAATACACGAAACACACGAAAGAAGACAATGAAATTGAAACCAATAAGTCAATGACAATGCATTTGTACTCAGTATCTTCTCCTTTTCGTGTGTTTTGTGTATTTCGTGGTTTCCCGCGTTTACGTCTCCTCTCCTTCCTGGGCCAAACCAAGCTGCACCATCCTACGATACAGCCTTGGCCGGTTCAGCCCCAATAGTCTTGCGGCCTTGGCCTTGTTTCCTCTTGCGCGGGTCAAGGCGCGGCGGATCAACTCGCGTTCGATGCGTGCCACGAACTCGTCAAGCTGGATCGGTTCCTCCTTGCGGCGCGGACGGGCCGCGGCCTCGGCAGCCAGGCGAATCCGCTCCGGCAGATCATCGCGCGCGATCAGCCTGGCGGAGGCCCGGGCATGACTCTCAGCAACCACTTCTGCCAGCTCGGCCACATTGCCCGGCCAGGCGTAGGCAGAGAGGCGGTCGAGCGCTTCGGCGGAAAACCCGCCAAGTTGCTTGCTGCTGCGGGCATTCTGCTCCTCCAGGAGTGCCTGGGCCAACAGCGGCAGGTCGTCGCGACGCTTGGCCAGCGGAGGCAACTCGATGGTGATCGTGCTCAGCATGGCGGCCAGGTCCTCGCGATAGAGTCCCCGCGGCGGCAGGTCGACCAAGGGCGTGGCGGCGGTCGATATCAGCCGCAACGGGCACTTGGCGGTCGGCAGCATCGCAGCCAATGCTGCCTGGTTCTCGGCGGAAAGCTGATCGGCATTGGAGAACAGGAGGGTACCGCCGTTCTTCCTTTCGGCGGCTAACGAGCGGAGTGTCGATTGGATCAATTCGGCATCCAAAAACCCGCATTCCAGCGGCACGAGCGGGCCGCACGATTCGGCGGGACCGCCGTAGTAAATCACCTCGGCCAGATGATGGCGGCCGCTTCCCGCGGGACCCAGCAGCAGGACGCTGGCCCGCGTGGCGGCCGCCACTTCGGCCTGGGCCCGCGCCCGCCGCATGGCCGGCGAAATGCCGACGACCCGCTCCGCACGGTAACGCAGGGCCGTCTGCTGCCGGAATCGCAGCAATTGCCCGTGAAGTTCCTGCGATTCGTTGCTCTCCGATACCGTTATTTCCGGCGTTTTCTCCGCTTGGTCCTGCGGATCGACCAGGGCGATGATGCACAGAATCTCATCATCGGGCTGGCGGAGGGGCACAAAACGGGCGCGGCGAAAGAGCGTCGGTAGGGTGGGGTTTGGCTCGCCGTCTTGTGGTTGCGCAGTGAACTTGGCGATGTCGGCCGAAACTTCACGGCCTTCCAGAACGGCCGGCGGCGGACAGAGTCCGGCTGCCGTCCGGTCGAGGCCGGTCAGTTCGTTGCCGGAATGATAGACGCATTTCCGCCCAAGCAATTGGTCCGCATCGGGCTCCAACCAGTTGCGGCAGGCCTCGTTCAGGTAGATGATCGCCAGCGCGTCATCGAGCACGTAGAGCGGCTGCGAGGCCGACTCCAGCAGCTTGACGAGTTCGGCGGCATGGAGGCGATGTCGGGCCATGGGGCGGAAGGAAGGGGATGAAAGATGAAGCAGAAATATCGTTTATAACGGAGCCAGCGGCGACGGTTTTGGCTGCCGGAATCACCGCGCCGGGGAATTCCGATGCCATCAAAATCTCCTGGGGATCATGGCTTTCCAATCTGGCGTTCGGCCCAGCGGACGACAGCCTCGGCGATCCGCACGACCTTTCGATACCCGGCCTGGCGGATCGGCGTCGAAATTCCCGGATAGCGCGTCTCGACGGCGAATCGCGAAAGCCGATGCGCTTCCCGCACGTACTTCGGCACCTTGAGACCGTTGTCTTCGAGGAGTTGCAGCAGCTCATCCAGGTCGTGAACGTAAGGGAACCGTTCGCCGCGGTGGATGAAAACCGCCTTGACGGCCTTTTCCGCGGCTTGCTGTGCGTTGAAACAGAGGTCCTCGAGATAGATCCCCGGCGCGGCGTTGCAGGCGCTCACAAGATTGCTGCGCGGCACGATTAAGCCATTCGCGCGGGTCATGGGGGGGCAGACGCTTGGGAGCCATAGACGACTTTTCCTTCTCTTAGGGCCGGACAAATCACCAGGCAGTGCGTATCGCGGTAGCGGTCGACCTCCTCGGGCGTCACGATCATGACATCGACCGCCTGCGCACGCCCTGAAGCCTGCGGTAAACGGAGTCGATAAGCCGGTCGCGGTTGAATTTGCCCCTCTTGACGACCAACAGATCGAGGTCGCTGTCGGGCCCCATCTCGCCGCGGGCAGCCGAGCCGAACAGAATGATCTTCTCAGGCGCCGCGGCCTCGACGACGCGGCGCACCACTTCGCTTAGGACCCGTCGTTTCACCCCACCTTGCTTGGTGCGGATTTCGTAGCCGGCGCCCAACATCGGTAATACATACCTCCCGTAGCTTGCGTTACGCCCCAATTATAGCATGGGGTCCTGTCAGCGAAAAGGCCGCGCCACCGTGCCGCTAGCTGGGGGATGCGCTATAGAGCAATCCAAGGAACTGCCGAAGAAGCCGAGGCACTGGTCTTCGGCGATGAAATTGATCGCGGGAGAGGACCCGGCGCCGCGCCTGCTCCCTATTCCCCGATTGCAACATGCCTACTCGCCATCGAGGGCGTGAAGGCATGCCTGCCTGCTTTTCCTGCTTCTTCCTCCCTGCTCCCGACTCCCTGCTCCCTGCTTCCCGCCTCAACGCACCTTTTCAGCAGCGGCCCGGGGAAGAAACCCAACACCAGTACGGCCAATGTGCAGAGCAATGCCGCGAGGTAGGCCCCGGGGCCGCCCTCGGCTCTGGGCGTCGCAAGCGGCTCGCGGAAATACATCAGGCTGATGATGCGGAGATAATAATAGGCGGCCACCGCCGCATTCAACACGCCGATGATGGCCAGCCCGATGAACCACGGCCGCACGTTTGCCTCCTGGACGTTCAAGGCACTGCCGAAGAGCATCAGCTTGCCCCACAGTCCCGCGGCAGGCGGCAGGCCGGCCAGGCTGACCATGCAAACGGCCAGCGCGGCGGCCATGGCGGGACGGGTGCGGCCCAAACCGACCAGTTCCTCGACGGTTTCAATTTGCTGCCGTTGGCGGCCGAGATAAGCAAAGACCGCGAACGTGCCGAGCGTGGCCGCCGCGTACACGCAGAGATAGAAGAACGTGGCCCCGATGCCGTCCCACATCCCGCCGGTCGTACCGGTCGCAAGGCCGACGGCCAGGCCGATGAGCATGTAGCCCGCATTGGCGATCGAGGAGTAGGCGAATAGCCGCCGCACGTTCTCCTGCCAGAGGGCCAGCACGTTGCCCAGCGTCATCGTCAGCACAGAGAGAACCAGGAATATTTTCCAGGCAAACGGTCCCATTTCGGGCATGCCCAGCACGATCAGCCGCACCAAGGCCAGGAGTCCGGCCGCCTTGGGGAGCACGGAGAGCAAGGCCGCGTTGGCCTGGATCGTGCCCTGGTACACGTCCGGGGCGTAAAAGTGGAACGGCACGACAGTAACGCGGAAACAAAGCCCCGCGACGATCAGGACCATGGCCACTTTGCTCAGAAGCTCGAAGCCCGCGGGCACCATGTACTCATGGTCGACGGACGATTGGAACAGGTCGTTGCGCAGTTGCATGGCGCCGGTGGTTCCATAGAGGAAGCTGAATCCATAGAGCAAGATTGCCGAGGAGAGCACGCTCAGATAGAAATACTTGGCGGCCGCTTCCTGGGCGGCCGGGTCGCGGCGCCCCAGCGACAAGAGGATGTACGTCGGAATCGAAATCAATTCCAGTCCCACGAACAAGAGCACGAGGTTCGCCGCCGAGGCCACTAGCATCAGCCCCGCAATAGCTAACAAGAGCGAACCCAAATACTCGGGCGTGCCGCCACCCGCAAGCCCACCCGCTGCGCAGGTACCCGGCCCGGCCAGCGGCCGCCAGGCCATGAGCACCATGATCGTGCCTACACCCAGGGCGAACCAACGGCCGAAGGCGGACAGTGGATCGGCGATCACTGGGGTGGTTGCGCCGATTTTCCCCGCAACCTCCAATGCGGTCGTCGATGGACTGTCGTGCGGAATCATGGCAGAGGCGGCGTGCAAGTAGAAGTGATCATTTTCACCGAACGACCAAAACGCAGCGGCCGCCAGTACGATCGCGGCCAAGGCAATCGGGGCCCAAATCCTTTGCGACGTCGAAAAAGCGCCGCCCAGGTAGATGGCCAGCGCCGCCACGACGAGCACGATTTCGGCACTCAGGAAACAGACGACTTCAAGGGACACGGGCGAACTCCGTTGCAGTAATAACCGGGCCGGGAGAATTCTCACGCAAAGGCGCAAAGGCGCAATGCGGCAAAGAAGAAGAGAGGAAAGGAACATGCGGGAAAGGAAAATAAACGAAAGCTGAGAAGTTTAATGCAAGGGAAGAAGAGAGCTTAGGCGACTCGCTTTTCCCTTCTTTCTCCCGATTTATCTTCCTTTCCCCCATTTTCCTTTCTGCACTTCTTTCTTTCCATTGTTCCTTTGCGCCTTCGCGCCTTGGCGTGAGTTCTTCCTTTGCATCCGCCGCCTGCATCGCCTGGCCGGTCAACTTATCGATGGCGGGGGCCATGCGGTCGAGGAAGAATTTTGGCTGCACGCCGATCCAGACGATGACCAGGCACAAGGGAACCAAGGCCAAAACCTCGCGCAGCCTGAGGTCGGCGATCGGCTCGGCGTGCTTCCGCTCCCGCAAGGGACCGAAGAAGACCCGCGCCACCAACGACAACATATACCAGGCCCCCAGCACCACGCCGCTGACCGCCAGCACGGAGATGACGTGGTACTGCCCGGTCCACGGGGTTACTGGCGTTCCCCAGGCCCGCTGGAACATGCCCATCAGCAAGAGGAATTCGCCCACGAACCCGTTCAGCCCTGGCAGTCCGATGCTGGCCAACGTCATGAAGAGCATGAAAAAGGCCAGCACGGGGGTCTCGCGGGCAATGCCGCCAAAATCGGCGATCCGCCGCGTGTGATAGCGTTCGTAGATCATGCCGACGATGGCGAACAGGCCGCCGGTGGAGAGCCCGTGATTGATCATCTGCAAGGCCCCGCCCTGCAAGGCCACGCGATTGAGGGCGAAAATGCCCAGCATGCAGAAGCCCAGGTGGCTGACGCTGGAATAGGCGATCAACCGCTTCAGGTCGGTTTGGGCGAGCGCTACCAGGGCGCCGTAGATGATCCCGGCCACCGCGAGCCAAAGCAGGCAAGGCATGCTGGCGGCCGTGGCATCGGGAAGCATCGGCAGGTTGAATCGCAGGAAGCCGTAGGTGCCGATTTTCAAGAGCACGCCTGCCAAGAGGACGCTGCCCGCCGCCGGGGCCTCGGTGTGGGCCAGCGGCAACCATGTGTGCAAGGGAAAGAGCGGCACTTTGATGGCAAACCCGGCGAAGAGCGCAAAAAAGAGCCAGACCTGCAAGCGGTACGGCAGGGGATGGCCTTCTTGCAGGTAATTGGTCAGATCGGGGATGGAAAACGTCATCGCTTGCGCACCGCTTGCATGCCAGACCCAGAGCACGATGGTCAACAGGCCCAACAGCGTCAGCACGCTGCCGGCCAGCGTAAAGAGGAAGAACTTGATCGCCGCGTAACGCCGCTCCTCGCTTCCCCAGATGCCGATGAGGAAGAAAAGCGGCACGAGCGTGAACTCGAAGAACAGGTAGAAGAGGATAATGTCGCGGGCGACGAACACGCCGAGCATGCCCGTACCCAAGAGCAACAGCAAACGGTAGTACAGCGACTGCTGTTCCTTGATGGCTTCCCAACTTATCAGCACGGCGACGACCAGCAGCAGGGCGGTGAGCGCGAAGAGCCAGAGGCCCAGGCCGTCCAGGGCGACGCTAAAGCGGATGTCCAGCGGGATGCCCGCGGCGGCGAACCAAGGGTAATCGGTGGCCGCGAAAGCCGCATCGCCCGCATGGAAGCGGGCAACCAGCACGATCGCCCCCACGAGCGTCGCCAGCGAGGCCGCCAAGGCCCAGCAGCGGGCCTGTGTCCGCCCCAGGCCGGCCAGGATCGCGGCGGCCGTGGGAAGGAACAGGGTTACGAGGAGGACGGTTTTCATAAATGATTTCTTCGTTGCCGCATGGACTACAGGCTACGGCACACCGACCATGCAAGCATGGTGCCCGGTGCCTGCTACTTTGTTTACCACAACAATGCTCCGACTAGCGCCAGCACACCCAGCGCCATCACGAAGGCATAAAACTGCACCAGCCCGCCTTGCAACGGACGAAGCATCGCGCCCAACGCCCGCGGCAAGGCCCCGACGGCATTCACGGTTCCGTCGATCAAGTAGCGATCGACCAGGGCCAGCAGCGCGGCCAGCCCCTCCAGCGGCCGGACGATCAAGGCCGCGTAGATTTCGTCGATGAAGAACTTCCCGTGCGACAGGGCATAAAGGCCCAGCGACTTGGCCGGCTTCGCCGCCGCCTCGGCCAGATCGCGGCCGGGCCACGTAGAACAGCCAGGCCAGGCCGATCCCGGCCAGGGCCACGACCGTGCTGATCAGCGATACCGTGAGTTCCGACAGCTTCCGGCGCGGGTTTGGCTTGCAAGAGCTTTCAGCACCGGCGTTTGCATGAGGAATCCGTCGTATCCTTTGCGGCCGAGGAAATCGCCCGTCCAATAGAAATACACCCCCACCGCCAACGCGCCGATCGCCAGGATCACCAGCGGGCCGGTCATGGACGCGCGGCGACTCGTGGCGACCCGGAGTACCGTGTGCCCCGCCGGCCTCCTTGGGGATCCGCTCCTCGCCATGGAAGGTGAGGAAATAGGCGCGGAAGGTATAGAACGCCGTGAGGAAGGCCGTGATCGTGCCGGCGCAATAAAGGTATCCATAGAGCGAACCCTCGGGCCTCGCTCGCCTTTCCGGCCACCGCGGCCAGAATGGCGTCTTTGCTCCAGAAGCCGGCGAAGGGAAAGATGCCCGCCAAGGCCAGGCAGCCGAAGAGGAAGGTCCAATGGGTCGTCGGCAGCTTCCGCCGCAGGCCGCCGAATTGGCGAATGTCGATCACTCCGCCCATGGCGTGCATCACGCTGCCGGCGCCGAGGAACAACAGGGCCTTGAAGAAGGCGTGCGTGAACAAGTGGAACATGCCGGAGGTCACGCCAAGCTGGCTGCCCGTGCCCAGGGCCAGGAACATGTATCCGAGCTGGCTGACGGTCGAGTAGGCCAGGATCCGCTTCAAATCGGTCTGCGTCAGGGCGATCAGCGCGGCCAGCAGGGCCGTGAAGCCGCCGATCGTGGCAACCACTTCCTGGGCATCAGGCGCAGCGGCATAAAGCGGCGTACAGCGGGCGACCAGGTAAACGCCGGCCGTGACCATCGTTGCCGCGTGGATCAAGGCGCTGACCGGCGTGGGGCCTTCCATCGCATCCGGCAGCCAGACGTGCAGCGGAAACTGGGCACTCTTGCCGCAGGCGCCCGCGAACAACAGCAGGCAAATGGCCGTGACTGACGCCGCCTTCGCCGTAGGGATGTTCCCTCGTCAGCCGCCAATGCCCGAAGATGCCATGCACGACCGTGCCGGGAACATGCGGATCGTCGATCTCTTGCGGATCGAGGTGTACGACGGCCGTCGCGGCGTGGCGGCCGGCAGCGGGAATGGTTTGCACTTTGGAATCGTGGAAGTCGAGCGTGCCAAAAGTGGTCCAAAGCAGGAACACGCCCAGGGCGAAACCGCAGTCGCCGATGCGGGTGACCAGGAAGGCCTTCATGCCGGCCGCGGCCGCCGCCGGCTTCTCGAACCAAAAGCCGATGAGCAGATAGCTGCACAGGCCCACCGCTTCCCAAAAGACATACAGCAGCACGAAGTTGCTCACCGAGACGAGCATCGTCATCGAGAAGACGAACAGGGCCACGTAGGCGAAGAACCGCCAGTAGCCCGGGTCGCCGTGCATGTAGCCGCTGGCGTAGATCACGACGAGCGTACTGATGAACGTGACCATGCCGAGCATGATGGCCGTCAGCGAATCGGCGCGAAGGACGATGTCCATGCGGAAGGCGGGAGTGGCAGTCGGCGCCGCTGCCCAAGATTCGCCAGCAGAGTGCTGAGTACTGAGTACTGAGTACTGATCCGCTCCCTGCCCTCCACGGCCGCCCAAGTCCAAAGCCTCACGACATGCTCGTGCTCATGGTTCTTTTCGGCCTGCTGAACGGCGAAGATCAACAGCCACGCTTGCCAGGCAGGAGCCGGCCAAGGCCAGAACGACGGGCCAGTGGCTTTGCTCGCGCAAGACCCGCTTGCCCAGCACGGCGACGATCACCGCGGCCGCCAAAGGCAGCGCGGGAATCGCGATCAGCAGTTTGGAAATGTACGATTCCATTTCTCAGACCTTGCGGCGGTAAGACTCTTTCTCGGCGACCGATTCCGGCAACACGCCGGCCGGGGTCAAGTGCGGCCAATGTGCGGGCTCTTCATCGTTCTGCGGCGGCAGCGGCTCTTCTTCGAACGGCGGCTGGTTCGATTCGCGCAGTTCCTGCCACAGGCGATATCGAGATGGCCTTTGCGTTCGAAGAGCATGAGCACCAGGGCCAGGGCGATGGCCGCTTCGCAGGCGGCCACGGCAATGATGAAGACCACCAGCATCTGGCCGCCGAGGTCGTCGTGATAACGGCCCCAGGCCACCAGGCTGAGCGACACGCCTTGCAACATCATCTCGGCCGAAAGGAACATGACGATCATGTTCCGCCGGCTGAAGAAGCCGATCAGCCCGACGCCGAAGAGCACGGCCCCGATGGCCAGGAAACTGTGCAGTGCTGGCACTTGCAAGGCGGCCAGTTCAGGAGGCATGGGCGGTCTCCTCCTTCTGGCGATAACGGCCGGCCGTTTCATCGCCGCGCGACCTTGGGTCACGATCACCGCCGCGCCCACCAGGGCCGCAAACAGCAAGGCGCCCGCCGCTTCCACGGCGACCAGGTAACGGGTGAAGAGCACGGCACCCAGCTGCGAGATCGTGTACGGGCGGGCAGAAGCAGGGGCAGACCAGTCGGCCGTAGGAGTGGCATCGACGTCCGCAGCCTGGGCTGCTTCCGCTTTCTTGATCATGTCGTTGAACTTCGGCGGCGAGTTAAATGCCAATAGTCGCACCTTAGCGTCTGCTTCCGTCCTCGTAATCGCCGATCCGATCATCGTCGTCAGGATGCCCACGAGCACCGCGCCGGTGAAGGCCGAGACCATCGGCTCCCAACTGCGGCGATCGTACGAAGTGTGGCCTTCCGGCTGGGAAAGCATGAGCACGAAGAGGAACGTCACAAGGATGGCCCCGGCGTAGACCACGAGCGTGGCCACGGCCAGGAACTCGGCCCCGGCCAGGAGGAACAATCCGGCCGTGCCGGTGAGGGTCATGCCGAACCAGATCGCGCAATAGACGGGACTGCGGAAACTGATCGTGGCCACGGCGGCCACGATCGTGGCCCCGGCGATGGCGTGGAACATGCCCTTGGTGAACCAGTCGCCCACGGCGGGCACCTGCGAGCCGAAACAGGCGAGGCCCACCAGGGCCAGCACGCCTCCCAACGTCCGTCGCCGCATATTGCTGCCCGGCAAGAGCCACCAGATGCCTACGGCCGCCAACGCGGTCCCCAAAGCGAGAATCGCTCGCGGCGAAATCATGGTGATCCTCCCGGGGCATTGCCGGCGCGTTGCGAGGGCATCGGCTCGCGGTCCTTGGTCTGGTCAAAAACGCTCAATAGCTTTTCCTTGTCAAAGATCATTTCCTCGCGGCTGGCCCCGGTCAGGTCGTACAAGCTCGTCAGTTCGATCGCCTCGACAGGGCATGCTTGTTCGCACATCCCGCAAAAGATGCAACGCAACTCGTCGATATTGAAGACTTTGGGGTATTTTTCCCGGTCGGGCCAGGGGCTCGGCTCGGCCACGATGTCGATGCAGTGGGCCGGGCAGGCCGTGGCGCAGAGGAAGCAGGCGACGCACTTCACGCGGCCTTGCTCGTCCTTATTCAAACGGTGTACGCCCCGGTAGTGTACCGGATCGAGGACCTCGTGTCGCTCTTCCGGCGACTCCAGCGTGATCTTCTTCTGGAAAAACATGTGCCGCAGGGCCGTCGTCAGGCCCTTGAAGAAGAACATCAGGTAGCTCTTGCCCAACATGCCCAGCCTAGGCGGCTCGATCCAACGGATTTTAATATCGTCAGCTTTCATAGTTCGGATTTCCATTGTTGGCGGCGGGGCCGGTTGTCGCTTATCGGCGGCGACATTTTCGTCGCCACGTACCACGCGACGAAGAGCACGACCCACCCGCAAATCGTCATGGCGACCTGGGGTGAAAAGCCGGCGCCCCTGGCCCACGTTCTGCCGTATTCCTCCCAAACCGCCACGTAGGCCAGGTTGACCATGCCCAGCGGCAGCATCACCAGCCAGCCCAGCGACATCAATTGATCGTAGCGGAAACGGGCCCAACTCCAACGGGCGACCATGAAGAAGAAAATCATGCCCAGCACCTTGACGTTGAGCACCACGATTCGCAGGATCGCTTCGACCCATGGGTCGAGGGAGTCGGTCAGGTGCCAGACGTGCCAGCCCGATCCGGTCAGGCCCCAGAAGTGCCAGCCGCCGAGAAAAAGGATCACGATCAAGAATGCCGCCGCAATCATGTGCAGATACTCGCCCACCAGGTACATCATGAGCTTGATGCCGAAATACTCGGTGTGGTAGCCGCCGATTAGTTCCTGCTCGCACTCGGGCAGGTCGAAGGGCATCCGGCTGGCCTCGGCAAAGGCGGCGACGCAGAAGACCATCATCCCCAGCGGTTGCACGAAGGCGTTCCAGGCCCCCGTTTGCGCCTGCTGCTCCATGATCGTGTCCAATCGCAACGAACCCGAACGGAGCACCACACCGAGGATGCCCAGTCCCAGGGGCAGTTCGTAGCCGATCAATTGGGCGCTGCTCCGCAGCCCGCCCAGGAAACTGTATTTGTTGTTGCTGGCCCAACCACCCAGCACCACGCCGTAGACGGCGATGCTGCCCATGGCGAAGATGAAGAGCATGCCCACGTCGACGCCCGGCGCGATCACCAGATTGATCGATTCCTTTACGTCTACGTTCCAGCTTGCCGGAAAGACATGGGCCGGCAGGACGCTGCCGAAGGGGATGACGGCGAAGACCGCGATCGCCGTGACGAAAATCGTCATGGGGGCGAAAAAGTACAATGCCTTATCGACGTGGGCGGGCGTGTATTCGGCCTTGAAAAGGAACTTCATGCCGTCGGCCAGCGGTTGACCCAGGCCGAACATGCGGATCTTGGTCAGGGGGATGCCAACCCGGTTCGGACCTTGGCGGTCCTGGATCCAGGCGGCGATCCGCCGCTCGGCCAGCACCAGGTAAGCGGCAGCCGTCATCAGCCCGGCGATTACCAGGACGATCTTGATCAGGGCTACGAGGATTAGGGCGAGCATGGGTGGAAAGGAAAGGGTTGGGAGTTGGTGGCCGGAGGATTGCAAATCGCAAATCGCAAATCGCAAATTGCGAAGTGCGGATTGCGAGTGTCAATTTTCAATTTGCATTTTGCAATTTGCATTTTGCAATTCCTTACGCCATCTTGGCCTCCGCCGCACCGGCCTCCGCCAGCTTGTTGATCTTCATATCCAGGCCGGTTTCCGGCAAGGGGCCGGCGGCGGGGGCGAAATAAAGCACCTCGCGAGACAGATCATCCAGCACGGCACGGGAATTGTAAAGGCCCTCGACCCGCCACCCAGAGTACTGGGTACCCGCCGGGTGCCCGCCGAGCATCTGCCAGAACAGGGATCCCTCCGCCCGTACGCCCCACGGCGGACGCACGGCCATGTTGGATGTTTGCAACCGGTCGCTGCGGTTCATGTACGAGCCGTCGCGCTCGGCGAAGGCCGCGCCGGGCAAGGTGTATGTGGCGCGTTCGGATAGCGGCGAAGGGAACAGATCCTGCACGATCAAAAGCGGGATCTTCTCGAATCGCCGTGCGACCGGCTCTTCGATCCACGGCGCCTTGTAGCCGCCGGAAACCCACACGCCACCGAGCGGCGTCCGTTCGATCTCTTTGAGGAAATCCTGGAACGAGAGCAGCTTGTGCATGAAGTGACCGAGGATCTCCTCGACGCCGCGTCGATTGGCGCTTTCTCGGCCGAGATGACGAATCCGCCGGGAAACTTCTGGTCCTCGCCGACCGTCGGCACCGGCCCCATGGCCAGCACCGCCTGCGGATCGAGCGACCGCAGCAGCTTGGCCAGCAGGTAGGCTTCTTCCACGCTAAGGAACGGCGAAAACACGCCGCCCAGCCGGCCGGCGGCGGAAAGTTTTCCCTTCAGGTCCTCGGGGAGGCCGTTCCAATTCTGCTCAACAGCTTTGCCGTCTTTGCGAAGCCGCGGAGCGGTCAGCCGCTTGTCGTCGTGGACGTGATGGTAACCGTAGCGGCCCGGGTTGCAGATCCACCACTTGTTGACCTGGGGATTCTCGCGGGGCTTGAGGCGATAAATCCGGTCCTGGTTCTCCTCGATCCAGATCGAGCAGCCGACCGAACAGCCCGTGCAAACGCCCCGATGCCGACGCATGAACCAGACCCGCTGCTGATAAAGAAAATCCTTGTCGGCCAGGGCGCCGACGGGGCAGAGGTCCACCACGTTGCCCGAAAGGTCATTATGCAGCGGGAAGCCGGGCACGACGTCGATTTCTTCGTGGGCTCCGCGGTTAGAGACCATCAGTTCGGCCGTGCCGCTGACTTCGGCGCAGAAACGCACGCAGCGCGAGCACATTACGCAGCGGTCGATGAACAAGTTCACGTCGCCCAGGTTGCGCTTGCGGCTGGTGAAGGGCATGACGTCGGTCCGCCTGCTGGCCTGGCCGTAGCGGAAATAGTAGTCCTGCAACGTGCATTCGCCCGCCTTGTCGCAGATGGGGCAATCGACCGGGTGCCGCAGGAGCAGGTCCTCCTCGACCATCGCCCGGGCCTGCCGCACTTTCTCGTTCGCGGTGACGATCACCAGGCCGTCGCTGGCCGGCACGGTGCAGCCCGGCACCAGTTTGGGCTGCATCTTGATCTCGCCCGTCTTGGCGTCGCGATTGCCCGTCTCGATAAGGCACATGCGGCAACTGCCCACGACCGGCAGGCCCGGATGGTAGCAGTAGTGCGGGATCTCGACGCCGGCCCGCCGGGCAGCCTCGATCGCGTTCATGCGCTGACCGTCAGGCAGTTCGATTTCGCGTCCGTCAATGGTGAGTTTGGGCATGAAAGGAGCTTCAGGATTCAGGGTTCAGTTGGCACTGGTCAGCTCTTCAATAACACTAATGAGTCTGTCTCTACCCCACGCGACGAACTTGTACTCGACCCCAGTCTTCGTCCGGATCAACAGACCGTTTGGAATTATTCCCCATGTATTTCGCTTACGGACCTCGGCAATGTCACTCAACGGGATTTCTGCCGGCATCTTTTGTAGGTTGATGGCATGCGGATCAAACAAGACTCGGCTACTTGTGATCTTCAGTTTCCCGCCCACTGCTTCGAAACCACGAAAAAGATTCGCGGGTATATCCGCGCAAATCTCCTCACATTGACTCGCACCGCCGGAACTGCCGGGCATGCTTTCGCAGTACTTGCACTTGATCGCAACAGCGAGAATATCCTCTCCACAGAATGGGCATTTCTTCAATTTTCTATTCATCCTGACACCTTGCAACCGGATCAATGACCCTCTGCTTTTCCGTTGTCAGTGCGGTTTTCCATTCCCACTAGGCAGCGCCATTGCGGCTTCCCTGCTGGCATAGCCCGTTGGGTTGGTCCGCTTAATAAAATCTTCCAATTCACTGCGGAACTTGCGGACCGTGGTCTTGATGGGCCAGGCCGCGCCGTCGGCCAGACCGCAGATCGTCGTTCCGGGCATGATGCCGATCGTGTCGCCGACCTCGGCCAGATAGTCCAGATCAATCAAGCGTCCCCGGCCGGCCTTGATCCGGTCGAGGATCATCATTGACCAGTGCGTGCCTTCGCGGCAAGGCGTGCATTGGCCGCAACTTTCGTGGGCGTAAAAGCGGCAGCTATTATACAGGAAATCGATCATCGGGTAGGTCTCGTCCATCACGATCAGGCAGGCCGTGCCCAGGCCGAGGCAGCCGATCTTCATCAGGCTGGAAAAGTCCAGCGGCGTGTCCAGTTCGTCGGCCGTCATCACGCCGGTGCTCAGTCCGCCCGGGACCACGGCCTTGGGCTTGCGGCCTTTCCACACGCCGCCGGCCAACTCGTCGATCGCCTGCCGCGCCGTGATGCCTAGCGGGGCCTCGTAGCAGCCGGGTTTGTTGACGTGGCCGCTGATGCCGTAGAGCTTCGGCCCCAGGCTGCCGATGTCGCGGGGATCCTTGGGGTCGGGCGGTACACCGATCGAGCGGAACCAGGGGACGCCGCGATCGATGATGTGGACCACGCAGGCCATGGTCTCCACGTTGTTTACCACGGTCGGCCTGCGGAAGAGGCCTTCCACGGCGGGAAAAGGCGGTTTGATCCGCGGCCAGGCCCGCTTGCCTTCCAGGCTCTCGATCAGGCCGGTCTCTTCGCCGCAGACATAGGCCCCGGCCCCGCGATGGATGAACAGGTCGAGCGAATAGTTCGAGCCGAGGATATTCTTGCCCAGGTAACCGGCCGCGTAGGCCTCGTCGATGGCCGCCTGCATGCGCCGGTAGGAAAGCGGATACTCGTAGCGCAGATAGAGGTAGGCGGTGGTCGTCTTCGTGGCGTAGGCGCTGAGGATGATGCCTTCCACGATCTGGTGCGGATCATTCTCCATCTGCACGCGGTTGACGAACGTGCCCGGCTCACTCTCGTCGCCATTGACGCACAGATAAATCGGTCCGGGGCGATCTTTGGGCAAGAATGACCACTTCAAGGCCGTGGGGAAAGCGGCCCCGCCGCGGCCCCGCAGCCCGGCCGTCCGCACGGCGGCGAGCACGTCGTCGGGGGCCATTTCCTTCATTGCCTTGCGCAGGGCGCGATACCCGCCGCCAGCCTCGTAGACGGCCAGCGTGTGGCTGTTCTGCTTATGAATGTTCGCCAGTAGTACGGGTTCGTAGGTCATGCGGACTTTACCATCTCCACAAACTGGTCGATCTTCTCGCGGGTCATGGTCTTGTACAGCGTATCGTTCACCAACATCGCGGGGGCGAAATCGCAAGCCCCCAGACATTCAGCCGGCAGCAAGGTCACGCGGCCGTCGCCGGTCGTTTCGCCGGGCTGAATGCCGAGCTTTTGGGCCAGGTAATCCATGAGCGTCTCACCCTTGCAGCACGAGCAACTGATGGAGCGGCACATCCACACCTTGAACTTGCCGCACGGCTTGTCCTGGGGGAAAAAGTGATAGAAGCTGAGCGTGTCCTGCACCTGGGCCGGCGAAAGGCCGAGCATTCGGGCGATCTCGATTACGGCCTCCAGCGGCACGTAGCCCAGCCGCTCGTTGACGACGTGCAACGCCGGCAGCACGACGGCCCGCCGCGATGGGTAGCGCGGGTAATAGGCCTCGATCGCCGCGCGAATCTCGGGGCTGAGATATGGCTCGATCGGCGTTTCGGTCGGTGGTGCTTGTGTCGTTTGCATGTGTGTTTTTTGTAGGGTGGGCTTTAGCCCGCCTGCGAGTAAGGGCGGGCTAAAGCCCACCCTACAGTTGTTCAGCGATCCAACTCTGCGGCGATGATATTCAAACTGCCCAACACGGCCACGACGTCGCTCAGCGTGTGGCCGCGGATCAAGTGCGGAAAGAGGGCGAAATGGATGAACGAGGGCGGCCGGCAGCGGGCCCGATAGGCCCGCGGACTGCCGTCGCCGACGACGTAAAAGCCCAATTCACCGTTGGGCGCCTCGGTGGCACAATACACTTCCTCGCTGGGCACGGGCATGCCGCGGTTGGGCATCACCAACTCGAAGTGCGCGATCAGGCCTTCGATCGTCGTCCAGACCTTGCCCGGCGGCGGCAGGATGGAACGGCGGTCGGGCCCGATGTCGACCGGCCCCGGGGGGATGTTTTCCACGGCCTGATGAAGGATTTTAAGGCTCTCCTGCATCTCGGCCATGCGGACCTGGTAGCGTGCCAGGCAGTCGCCTTCCCGGGCGCAGCAGACCTGGAAGTCGAAATCGGCATACGACAGGTACGGTTCGTCCAAGCGGAGGTCGCGGACGACGCCGCTCGCCCGGGCGATCGGGCCGCTGCAGCTTCGGTTGACCGCCTCTTCCCGTGTCAATACGCCGACGCCCTGCATGCGATCGACGAAGATGCGGTTCTTGCCCATCAGCCGGTTCATGTCGTCCATCACCCGCGGCATGCCGGCGAGGAACTCGCGGATCATCTTCACTACCAGCGGAGTGATGTCGCACATCACCCCGCCCACGCGCGTATAGCTATTCGTGAAGCGGGCGCCGCAGAGGGCCTCGGCGATGTCGTAGATCGTCTCCCGCGCGTTGAACGTGTACATGAAGTGAGTGACCGCGCCCACGTCCAGGCCCATGGCGCCCAGGCAAAGCAGGTGATCGCTGAGCCGCATCAGTTCGCAGACGATCGTGCGGATATAACTGCACCGCGGGGTGACTTCGATGCCCAGCAACTTCTCGACTGCTATATGCCAGGCGACGTTATTGGACATGGGCGAGATATAGTTCATGCGGTCAGTGACCGTCACGTACTGGTTGAAATCGAGGCTCTCGCCGATCTTCTCGAAGCCCGAGTGCAGATAGCCGATGTCGGGGATGGCGTCTACCACTCGCTCGCCGTCGAGCTTCAGCACCAGGCGCAACGTGGTATGGGTCGCCGGGTGTTGCGGCCCGAAGTTCATGGTCCACAGGTACGGCTGCCCGCCATCGTGGACCTCGTCGTCGGCAAGTTCGGAAAGCGTCAAAGGCATGGGGAAATTCCAAATCTCAAATCGGAAATCTCAAACAAATTCAAAATTGCAAATTCCAAATCTCAAACAAATCTCAAATCCGAAATCTCGAATCACAAGCCCCACAACCAAGAGAAACACAAAACCCGAACCAAGAAGACCAAAAACGGTTTTGGTCATTGCGATTTGGAATTTTGAATTTGTTTGGGATTTCGGATTTGAGATTTCCTCACCGTTAGCTTTCTCCCCGCTTGAGCACGGGAAAGTTATGTCGTTCGCCGAGTCCTTGCAGCGGATAGTCCTTGCGGAGCGGGAAGGCCGTGAACTCCTCGGGCATGAGGATTCGCCGCAGGTCGGGATGACCTTCGAAGTGGATGCCGAACATGTCCCAGACCTCGCGCTCCAGCCAGTTGGCCCCTTCCCAAAGGTCCACCACCGAGCGGACCGTCGGGGCACCCGGCGGGTACCCAGTACTTTCGGGGTACCCAGTACTCTCGGGGTACCCAGTACTCTCGGGGTACCCAGTACTCTGGGTCGCGGGTTGCGGCTCGTTGACAAAGGCCCGAATCGTGAGCCGCCGACCATGGGTACATGGTGCCCGGGTGACTGTGCCGGCCAGCAGATAAACCAGGCCGAAGCGATCCTCGACCCGGCACCCGGCGTTAGAATCGTTTTTTCCAGGTGCCGGGTGCCCGCCGGGATAATTCAAGTAGTCGACGCAGGTGATATCGACCAGCAGGTCGAAGCCGTGTTTTTCCTTGAGCAACTCCAGGACTTCATGGATCTTTTCCGCCGGAACGACCACGCGCGTGTCGCCGCGAAACTTGCTCACGGGCAAATCGCCGGGGCACCCGGTACTCCGGGTCACGGCGCGGAGGGCGTTGACGGTGTCTTCGATCGGCATCTGTGTTCCTTTACGATTCCTGCAAGGCCCGCTTGGTCTGCTGCCGCGAGGCCACGTAGAACTCCTTGCCGAACATCGTCCCCTCGCGCTGGATCTTTTCCTGCAAATCGACCACGGCTTGGATCAACTGCTCCGGCCGCGGCGGGCAGCCGGGGACATAAATGTCGACCGGGACGAAGCGATCGATGCCCTGCACGACGCAGTAGGTGTCGAACACGCCGCCCGTCGACGCGCAAGCGCCCATGGAAATACACCACTTCGGCTCCGGCATTTGCTGCCAGATGCGCTGCAGCACGGGCAGCATCTTCATCACCACGCGGCCGGCGACGATCATCAGGTCGCACTGTCGCGGGCTGAAACGAAAGACCTCCGAGCCGAACCGTGCAATGTCGTGACGACTGGCTCCCACGGCCATCAGTTCGATGCCACAACAGGCCGTGGCGAAGGGCATCGGCCAGAGGCTGTTCTTTCGGCACCAACTGACCAACTCGTCGAGCCGGGTCGTGGCGACTTGATCCATGAGGTCCGCTACCGCCATTGCACTACGTCCTTTCTTGCGTATCGACTGTGCTACCGCCATTGAAAAACGCCCTTCCGCCAATCGTAAACGAACCCCAAGGCCAACAGCGCGATGAACACCATGGCGCCGGCAAATACGATATGCCGGTCGCTGGCCAGGCCCTCCTGAACTGCGGCGGAAATGTCGTAAGGCACGGCAGGCTTTAATCCATCGGCCACCGCCGGGCGTGTAGGATAGGTTTTCAACCTGTCGCTTTCGGCCGCAACCGGTTTATCCGGTCGTTTGGCTGCCACCGCCCAAGGATAGAGGAACAAGACCTCGACATCGAATACGAGGAAGGCGATGGCAATCAAATGGAATCGGACGTCGAACCGGCGGCGGGTGTCGTGGATGGGGTCCATCCCGCTCTCGTAGGGCATTTTCTGCACGGGGCCCACGTACTGCCGCGGATTCAGCAGCGCGGCAATCGCGAACAAGGCGATGGCCAGTCCCGCCACGCAGGCAAACATGAGAAATACCGGGACGGCGTTGACCGTTTCCATTATCAGCAACCAGATTGTGTCCGTCGGATAAATTTTCGACAGGTATTCTAGGGTATTGTCGCCAGCTTGACAATCAGCAAGGGCATTGCTGCTGATGGGGGATCCTTTCCCGTCCTGCCGGATACGAATTTTCGCACCAAGAAAGCACCGGACCCTTCGCAAGCCGCGCCGGCGAAGGGTCCATAGTTCGGTCTTAGGCATTAGGACGTGGGAACGAGTCCTCTGGCCGGGTCGATCTTTTCCAAGACCGAGACCCCACCACCTCTTCTTTTCCTAAAAAACGTCCAAATTGAAGTGGTGGCCGCCGTAATACCGCCTGTCTTGGGGGTATTCGTTGTGCCACTGTCGATTATAGACGGGGATCTGCATTTCGGGCGGGTACCGATAATACATGTTCCCCGAGCTGCGGTAGTAGTCGGGACCCCAGAAGTTCTGGGGATAATAAACGTACGGGTAGTGATACATGCGGTTCCAGTCCTGGGTGCTGTAGGACTGGCCCCACTGTTGATTAAAAGCCTGGGCATCGGCTTTGTTGGGCGTGAGGTAGACCGCTCCGAGGGCGGCAGCGCAAGCCAGCGCGAGAATAATGCGGCGAATCATGGATTTCCCCCCTTCGATTCAGAGCATGTGAAACGCTTACCTTTGTGCATCGGCAGCCGTTGCCATCGGCATTGAAAGAATATTGGGCATAATCGGCACAAAGGGAAAAAACCGCCTGCCTGGAACGGAATTTGTCCTGTTTTTCAAGGTGAACGGAATGAATTCCGTGCTACGAAGCCCCTTACCGCACGGCGGGCGCGGACTGGCCGGCAACGACCGGCGAAGCGGTGCCCGGCGGCGGCGGAAGCCCCAGCGGCGGCTGGGACATGGTTCGCTGCAAGGCAGCAACCCGGGCCGCCACGTCCGCCTGTCCGGGGTTGATCTCCAGCGAACGCTGGTAGTTGGCCAAGGCCTGCGAATAGTTGCCCGTTTCCTCGCGGACCTTGCCCAAGGCGGCCCACTGCCGGGCGTCGTTCGGATTCAGCCGTACGGCATCGGCCAGCGTGTTGGTTGCCGCCTCCTTGTTGCCGAATTCTTCATACAGCCGGGCCAACTCCATGCGCGGCTCGGCCAGCGACGGCGATTGCGTGGCCCAGGTCTGGATCGAAGCAAAGGCCTCGTTCGTGCGGTTTTCTTCGATCAACAGCACGGCAAGCCCCCGGTGGCAATCGCGATGGTTCGGATTTCGCTCCAGGCATTGGCGATAGCAGGTTTCGGCCCGGGCCAAGCTATCGGGCTGGTTACGGAGTCGGCCAAGGCGATGATACGTCGCGCCGAGGTTGTAGTAGCCATCGGCGTTGTTGGGGTCGGCGTAGGTCGCTTCCTGGAACTTCGCCAAGGCATCCTGGTATTGGCCGCGTTGGAAGAGTGTCACGCCGTCGGCATTGCGACTACTGGCGACGAAATTGGTGCAGCCGCCGGCCATCGTCAGGCCTGCGCCGATCAACATCAGGGTAATGCGTAAAGATCGGCTTTTCCCCACGGTTTTCCGCGCCTCAGCCAGGTTACATGGCAGCGGTCTGCACGCGGCAGTTCGCGGCAGACGACTACAATCCGCGGAGTAAAATAGCGATTCCGGGCCTTTTACGCAAGAGAGATTTGCACGCTTTTTCCTGGAGTCAAACCGCCTGCTCGGTAGCCGCCGTGGGAACAGTAACCGGCTCCATCGGCTGTCCGACCGTGGGCAGATCAGCCCGTTTTTCATAGCCCAGGGCCTTGAAGACTTCGAGGACCTCGCTGCACGTGGGGAACATCCGGCCGCTACGACGCTTATAGTCGTCCAAAGCGCTCATGAATTCCACCTCCTCCGGCGAATAATCCCGCTCGCAGGTGGTCGGGTCGATCTGCCGGCGGCGATTTACTTTCACCCGGCGCTCGGCCGAGCGGCGCTCGACTTCGACGGGCACGTCCTCTTGTCGGCGGTCGTTCTCGCGGCGATCTTTGTTGGAGCGGGCGTCCATGACCTGTGTCGGTTGCTTGGCTTCGGCAGAAGGCTTACGCTTTGTGGTGCCGGCGGTGGCGGCGGATTTCGAGGTCTTTTCTTTAGCTTTAGCGGCAGGCTTCTTGGCTGACACGAACGTCACCCTCCTCTAATCAAGTGCTTTTTCGGCTGCTGGTAAGTTGGTGAAAATGCAACCCCGTTGAAAAATAGCATCGGAAAAGTGCTCAGGGGAAGTTGACCGTCTAGGAAAAAGGCATGATTCTAGTAATTTGATCGGGTTTTAGGGATAATACCGTCTGCGCAAAGATAGCGGCTGAACGGACGGCGGTATTGAGGCGGAAGCCAGTAAACAGTACCGAGTACTCAGTAACTGGAAATTCAGATGCGGAATGTCGGCCGCCGATTCGCTTGCCGTTTTGCGAAGTCAGGCAGGCTGCGGAAATTGCGATTGCCGTAGGACGGATTGCCAATCCTCCCTACTTGCCGTGTTTCTCCCGCACCTCCCGGCAGATGTCGCGCAGTTCCTTTACGGAGGCGTCTTCCAGCCGCTTGCCTTGCCGATCGAGATGCTCGTTGATCTTCAGGGCGGTCTCCTGCATCACGGCGTGGGTTTCCTGAGAACCGCCGACGAGGACGAAATTATCGCCGCGAGTCAGCCGCGTATGGCCGTCGTCGTTGTCGAAGGCGACGCCAAGCAATGCCGAAGATTTGGGGGCAGGCTTCGAGGCTTTCACGGGCCGGACTCTGATCGCACCCACTAGCGGCGGGGTTGGAAGAACTGCTTGAGCATGTCCGCAGCGGCGACACGGCTGCTCTCGGCCACCGCTTTCTTGGCCTGGCTCGGATCGGCTAAAGGGTCGATCCGCTGGCGCTGGCTCCCCTGATCCTGGCTGCTGTCGGCCGGCGCCGCTTCGGCCGGCTTCTCGACCTTCGAGGGAACGAAGCTCGTCGGGGTCAATTTAACGTTCTTCGTATCGCCATCGGTCTCCTCTTCATCCAACCAGTTGCTGATGTCCGCCTCGTTGTCGCGAGGTTTGGCAGCCTCGACCGTACGGGCGGCGGCCTCTTGCACGCTGCGAACCTTCGGCTTCTTCTTGCCGCTGACGGTCGTACTCAGATGTACCTCAAACTCCAGCGGGCCGATCTTGATCTTTTCGCCGGTGCGAAGTTCATGCTCGCCGGTGATCTTCTGATCGTTGACGATGGTGCCGTTGCGGCTGCCCAGGTCACGGATGGTGACCCGGCCTTCGGAAATGGAAATCATGCAGTGCCGCCGGCTAACCATGTCGCTGTTGGGACGCAACTTACACTCCGGCGCACGGCCAACGAGGAATTCGGGTCCCTGGACAGCAATTTCCTGCCCGGGATGCTTCCCGCCAAGAACGACCAATTTTACGTCCATGAAAACCTCCGAAGACTCTCGTACGTCAGGCTCGGGCACCATGTCGGGCACCATGTACTCATGGTCGTGGTCGGCCTGACGCACGTTGGTGGGCGGGTGCCCTCAACTCCGCCCCCATACTCCACTCTATCAAGAGCCATCGGCCTCGTCAAAGCGTTTCTTGACTGCGGTGTCCCGCCCGGCCACGATTCTTCGTCCAATTATCCCAGGAATAACGTGTTTCCACAAGGGTTTCCGCCCGGCGAACCTCTTTCTCATCCAGGTCGTCGGCCTGCCAGGCGAAACCTAATCGCTGGCTCAAACCGCCGAGCCACAGGTCGGCTAAATCTTCTAGCTCTATCGGGTGGGTAGAAAATCGCGGAGTGGGGTTTAGCCCGCCTCCATTTGAAGGCAGGCAAAAGCCCACGCTGCTGCCAGTCAAATCCTCTACGCCGGGCAGTTCGGGTGCAGTCGGCGAGGTTCGCCAGAGCAGGCTGCCATGTTGCAGGACCGTCCGGTTGCACCGCCGCTGGGCACTGCCGCACACCTTGGTTTTGCCGATCAGTACGTCGTCCGGAGATCTTCGCTGAAAACAGAGAAACGGTTCGTGAGCGGTCTCGATTTTGTCGGCGGCTCCGCACAACCGGGCCGTGACACCAAGGCGCCCGAGGGCTTCGATCAGGCAGCCGTGGACGGCCCGGTAAAGCTCGTCACGGCGGGCGGCCAGCGGATGGGCGGCTGGCAGGAGGATGCTGTAGGTCAACTCGGCATCGTGCAGGATCGCGCCGCCACCGGTCAGCCTTCGTACAACCGCGCAACGGCAGACTGGGAGGATGCTCCTTGCGATCGGCGTAGGTCTGGAAGTAGCCCAAGCGAGAGGGTAGGTTCGCTCCAACCGTAGAAACGCAGGCAGGCGGCCGCCTGATTCTGGGCCCGCTCCAGGAGCATCTCGTCCACGGCCATGTTCCATGCACCGGGCGCCGGGGGATGGCGGAGCAGTCGGCAACGGCCCGGATCGATCATGCCTGCGGTTCCCAAGTCAGTTTCGGCTGCCGCGCCGCCTGGACCTCGTCGGGCCGACTGACGTGGGTGCTGCTGGGGGCGTCGTGCAATTGTTCGCACGTTTCGCGGACAATGCACTCCAGCGTTTCCGCGAAGGCATCCAACGTGGCCTTGCTCTCGGTCTCCGTCGGCTCGATCATGATCGCCTCCTTGACGATCAGCGGGAAGTAGATCGTGGGGGCGTGGAAGCCGTAGTCCAGCAATCGCTTGGCGATATCCATGGCCGAAATGCCGCGATCGGCCTTGATTCGCGCGGCCGAGGCCACGAACTCGTGCATGCAGCGATCGCCTTGCGGCACCGGCAGGATGTGCTTCACGCGACTCAAGAGATAGTTGGCGTTGAGCACGGCGTTTTCCGAAATCTTTCGCAGTCCGTCCGGACCGTGCGTGCGAAGGTAGCAATACATCCGCACCAGCACGCCGACGTTGCCGAAGAAGCTTCGCACTCGGCCGATCGATTTGGGACGATCATAGGCCAGGGCGTAGCCGCCGGCATCCCGGACGACGAGGGGCGAAGGCAGATAGGGAGCGAGCTTCTCGGCCACGGCGATGGGACCCGCCCCCGGACCGCCGCCGCCGTGCGGGCCGCTGAAGGTCTTGTGCGGGTTGAAGTGCATCAGGTCGGCTCCGAAATCTCCGGGCCGCGTAATGCCGAGGATGGCGTTCATGTTGGCCCCGTCGAGATAGACCAGGCCGCCCACGGCGTGGACCATCTTGGCGATTTCGGCGATGTGCGTTTCGAAGATCCCCAGCGTGTTGGGATTGGTGATCATGAGCACGGCCACGCGATCGTCGAGCCGGGCGCGAAGATCATCGAGATCGATCAGCCCGTTGGCGGTGCTCTTCACGGGCACGGTATCGAAGCCGGCCATCGCGGCGCTGGCCGGATTGGTGCCGTGGGCGCCATCGGGAATGAGCACGACGGACTTGGGAATGCACGCATCGCGGAAATAGGCCGCCGCCACCAAGAGGGCCGTCAGTTCGCCTTGGGCGCCGGCCGCCGGTTGCAGCGATACGGCCGGCAGACCGGAGATCTCGGCCAGCATCTGCTGCGACTGGTAGAGCAATTCCAGCATGCCCTGGATCGTGTCGTCGCTCTGGTACGGATGCAGATTGGCGAAGCCCGGCATGCCGGCGATCCGTTCGTTCCGCTTGGGATTGTACTTCATCGTACACGAGCCCAAGGGATAGAAATGGGTATCGACCGACATGTTCAGCGTCGAGAGATTGACGAAGTGGCGGACGATATCGGGTTCGGACAATTCCGGCAGCGGCAGGGGCCCGCTGGCCAGCGATTCGACCGGCAGCAATTCCGCAACCGGGCGCAGCGGAACATCGCATTGCGGCAACTTCGCGCCGCTGCATCCGGGCTTGGAGAGTTCGAAAATCAATTCGGTAGCACGAACATTTCTCATCAAAAGTTTCACGCTAAGGCGCGAAAGGCGCAAGAAGGAGAGAGAAAGTCCATCAGCCAAGTATTTGATGAAGGACGCATCCAATTTGAAATGAAATTCTTCTTTGCGCCTTGGCGCCTTTGCGTGAGTCTCCTCCTGCTTTGGACTCTGATTTGTTAACAGTCTCGGTCAACCGACGATTTCCGCCAGCTTGTCGATCTCGGCTTTGGTTCTCTTTTCCGTTACCGCGATCAACAAGCAATCCTTCAACTCCGGATACCAACGCCCCAGCGGCAGCCCGGCGAAAATGCCGGCTTCCTGGGCTTTCGCCAAGAGTTCATCGACGCGGCCGTCGCTGACGCGGACGACAAACTCCTTGAACGTCGGCTGCTGGAAGGCAAGTTGCAACCGCCGGCCGGCGGTCAATCGCTGGATCGCATAATGGGCCTTCTGCAGGCAGAGGTTCGCCACGTCGGCCAGGCCCGTGGGACCCATCGTGGCCAGGTAGATCGCCGCGCGAACGGCCAACAAGGCCTGGTTCGTGCAGATGTTGCTCGTGGCCTTGTCGCGGCGGATGTGCTGCTCGCGGGTTTGCAGCGTCAACACCCAGCACCGCCGGCCGCGGCGATCGACGGTCTGGCCGACCAGGCGGCCGGGCATGCGGCGGAGGAACTGCTCGCGGCAGGCGAGGATGCCCAGGTACGGACCGCCAAATTGCATCGGCGTGCCCAGCGATTGCCCTTCCGCGACAACGATATCGGCGCCCGCGTCGCCCGGCCGCTTGAGCAGGCCCAGGCTGATCGGATCGACACTGGCGACCAGCCACGCGCCTGCCTCGTGAACGATCCGGGCCAGCGTGGCCATCTCTTCCACGCAGCCGAAAAAATTGGGCTGTTGCAGGAGCAAACAGGCCGTCTTGTCGTTCACGGCGGCACGCAGCGCCGCCGGATCGAGCGTGCCGCCGGGCGTGTCGAGCGTGACCAGTTCGACATCCAGGTTGGCGAGATACGTCGCCAAAATCTGCCGGTAGTCGGGGTGTACGCTGCGGGCCACCAGCACTCGGCCCGGGCGGTGCGTGACGCTCATGGCCATGAGCACGGCCTCGGCCGCGGCGCTGCCGCCGTCGTAGAGGCTCGAATTCGAATAGTCCATGCCGGTCAACTGGCAGATCAGCGTCTGATACTCGAACAGGGCCTGCAGGTTGCCCTGGCTGACTTCCGGCTGATAGGGCGTGTAGGAAGTGACGAACTCGCTCCGCGAGGCGACATAATCGACGACCGCCGGGATGAAATGGTCGTAGCTTCCGCCGCCGAGGAAGCAGGCGCCGCTGCCCGCCGGATCGTTCTTCGCCGCCAGATCGCTCAGGTGCGAGGTCAGTTCCAACTCACCCAAGGCCGGCGGCACATCGAGCGGCCGGCCCAGCCGCAATTCCTGCGGCACCATCGCAAACAGGTCGTCGATCGACTCCACGCCGATCGATTTCAGCATCGATTTCTGATCAGTCGGCGTTATTGAGGAAATAAGGCATGGGAGCGGGGAGCAGGGAGCAGGGAGCAAAAGGGTGGCATGCCTAAGCGGCTCGGACACCATGTAATCATGGTCGGCCGCGAAGGCATGTCGAGGAACCCTCTATCCTTCCGCTTCGTCGCATTGGCTTTGTAAGTTGCATAGTCCAACAATTCCGACTGGCCGCCTTTCACCCGGATCTTCACCAGCCAGCCGGCGCCGTAGGGGTCGTTGGTCAGGGGGTCGAGATTCACGAAACTCGTCTTCGGATCGGGCGTGACGAGCGCCTTGTTGACCTCGATCACCTCGCCGTCCACCGGGCTGTACAAATCGCTTACCGCCTTGACCGATTCGACCTCGCCAAACGGCTTGCCCGCCTGAACGGCGCGGCCAGGCTCGGGCAGATCGACGTGCACCAGATCGGTCAGGGCGTGGATGGCAAAATCGGAGACGCCCACGGTCGCCGTCTTGACGCCGCCGGGCCCGTCCTCCAAATGAATCCACTCGTGGGTGCTTGTGTATTGAAGTGATTTGGGATCGAGCGACATTTGTTGTGGCTCCTTTCAGGGTACAACAGATCACACGCGGCGGCGGTCCCGTTGGTAAAAGGGTAGTTCAATCACACGGGCCGGTTCGGCACGACCCCGCACATCGACTTGCAACTCGGTCCCCGGCTTGGAGGCCGTGGGAACGACAAAGCCCATGGCAATCGGTTTTTTCAGCGTCGGCGAGAACGTGCCGCTGGTCACCTCGCCGACGGGCTGGCCGTTGCAAAGGATCGGATAGCCTTGCCGCGGCACCCGCTGGCCGGACATTTCCAGCCCGATCCGCACGCGATCGAGCGGCGCTTTCTGGATCCGCAGCAGGGCATCGCGGCCGGGGAAGTCATAACCGACGCAGGTGGCAGGCAAACCCCAGTCCGGCCTCGAAGGGATGAATTTGTTCGCTCAGTTCATGGCCATAGAGCGGCATTCCTGCTTCCAGGCGGAGCGTGTCCCGCGCGCCCAGACCGCACGGAACGATGCCAAACGGTTGGCCCTGGTCGACGATGGCCTGCCAGATGGCCGGGGCGATTTCCGCGCCCACGCTCAATTCGAAACCGTCTTCGCCGGTGTAGCCGGTGCGGCTGATGATTCCGCCTTGCCGGTGGGCGCCCGGGTGCAGCAATTGGACCCGTGTGCCGCGGTAGTAGCGCATCCATTGCAGGTCGACGTTGACCAACGGCTGCAAGACATCGACGCTCTTGGGGCCCTGGATGGCGAACATGGCCCACAGCCGGCTGAGATCGGTGAAGATCACCTCGCGGCCGGGAATTTCGGCCCGCTCGCGGGGCAAGTGGGCATCGATCCATTCGACGATCTTCCGGTGGTTGCCGGCATTGACCACGACGACATAGAACGGCTGGCCGTAAGAATCGTGGTAGTAGCCCACCAGTACGTCGTCGAGAATGCCGCCTTTGTCGTTGGTTATGAGCGAATAGCGGATTTGGCCCAATTCCATGTCGGCCACGCGGCGGGTGAGCAGTTCGGCCAGGAAGACGGCGGCGCCCGGCCCTTCAAACCGCAGCCGGCCCATGTGGGAAATGTCGGTGATGGCCACGGCGGTGCGGGTAACCGTATGTTCGTCGATGATCGACGTATACTGGACCGGCATGGCCCAGCCCGCGAAGTCGACCATCCGTGCGCCCTGCGCCACGTGCCAGTCAAAAAGCGAGGTTCTCAGCAGCGTGGGGTCCATGTGGGGGTTCCCAAGGGGAAGCCGGGGATTTTCGTATCTAGCCAAGTTCACACTTGGTTGGGAAAATGGATTTTATCAAAATGCGGTTGGACGGCCAGGGGGCTGAATGCCTGATCGCGTTTCATGGCCTGTAGTAAAATGGGGGGGATTCAAAAAGCCGTCCACCAAGAAAGTTCAGGTCGAAGGGACTTGCCAACCATGAAAGCAGCTTTCGCAGTAGAGGTATTCGCCGTTTTGCTTCCGCTGGCGGGGCTGCCGTCCGTCGGCATGGCAGCGGAGAAACGACCCATCGTCATCATCATCCTCACCGATGATCAGGCTTCGGCTATTGGGAAGAGAAACGAATGGAAAAGTAGCCCACACACGCCGTGTGGCGTGCCTTCACGCGGCCGTCAGAGACTTGGCGCAGCCGGGAAAAGCCCGACCGGCCGCGCCCTAGGCATGTTGGCCCAGCCGAGTGACATGTGGCACGGCAACCCCGCAGCTAACATGCCCGGGCACCATGTACTCATGGTCGGCGGCCGGTTGCGACTGCCACTTTTTTTGCGACTTTGTGACGGCCGCATGAAGGCATGCCTGTGCGCTGCGTGCCAGTTACAATTATCGCTTGGCCGACCTTATTTACCACCGAAGGGGTCGTCTCCGCCGCCGGCATTGGCCGGGGCATCCTTCTTGCCAGCGTCTGCCTTGGCCTTGGCAGCGTCTGCCTTGGCCTTGACAGCGTTCTGCCTTGGCCTTGACACCGGCGGCCACTTTGCCCTTGACCGGTTTGGCGGGCTTGTCGGGCTTGTCGGCAGGATCGGCATCACCGAACCCGGCAGCATCGTCCGTCTTGGCTTCGTCTTTCTTGCCGGGCTTCTTCTCGGCGCAGGACGATCATGTGCCACCTTCGGCGCACCGTCCGCGCTGCTCTTGGGCTTCAGTTTCGGCGGCGGCTTGCTTTGCTCGTCGTCCGGCAGTGGCTTGCGGCTCTCGTTGTAGGCAACCGGGCTGGTCAGTTCCAGTTCGCGTAAACACTGGATCATTCCCCCCTCCGTGGCCAGGTAGATCCGATCGGTCTGACTATTGCTGACCTTGATCGGCAAGGAGCTTGTCGGGATACTGTCGAGCGTGGCTCCGCTGCGGGCATCGAGGATCCGCAGGCGGTCCAACTTATCGGCGGCATACACTCGGTGCTTCCCTGCCGCCACGAAATGCATTATTTCCGGAGCCCACCAGACCTGTTTGCCGGTCTTGGCGTTGATGCAAAACATGCCGCCCAGTTCCGTGGTGGCATAGACGCGGTCTTCAATCACCACGGGCGAATCGATGACCGGGTCCGACGTGGCGAACTTCCACTGCAGGTCACCGCCGCGTTCCAGCATGGCATACACGAAGCCATCGCTCGACCCCGCGTAGATCACGCCCGAATCGCCCAGCTTCTTCGGGTCGGGCGGCAGATAGGCGGGCGGGTTGCTGAAGGTCCCGTTGCTGGCCAGTCGGTATTTGGAAACGAACAAATCTTCCGAGCGGCGGTCGATACGGCCGACATACACATAGCCGCGATCGGTGACCCAGGTCACGAATTCTTCATCGCGATTTTGGGTAGTTACCACTGGCGCAACCAAGGCCCGGCCATAGGAGCTGCAAGCCAGCGGCGGAATGTAGTCCTGGCGAATGCGGATGTTCTCGCGGCGTTCTTCCTCGGCCTTCTTGGCCGCTTCTTTTTTTTCGTCATCTTCCATTGCCGCGGCGTGGGGATCGATCTTGCCGAGTTCCTTGGCTGGATCAGTGACCGGCCCCAGACAGTAGGAGAGGACGACGCCGGTGACCGTCGGCACATAGGCCCGAGCGGGAATGGGATTGGCGCCCCCGGGTATCCAGTTGCTCAGTGCCGGGCCGCCGCCGACAGCGCCGTTGACCAAAGTATGGTACAGAATATCGCCCGTATAGCGGTTCATCACGAAGAGCGTGGAGCCGTTGATCGTGGCCACTAGATCGCGACAGACGCTGGGGGGAAGATTGGGCTGGCTGGGCTCGCCGATCATTTTCGCCCACAGCTTTTGGCCCGTTTCGGCGTCGATCGCTTCCAGGGTCGCGCGGTTCGATTGGGCGTAGAGCACGCCATCGTACAAGACGACCGCCTGCAATCGGCCTTGGGCGCGGTTGACCTGGGCCTGGGTGACCCACATCCGGGTCAGGCCGTAGCGCTGGGCCTCCGCGTCGGTAATAATCTCATCGTTCAGGGCGGCCGCCAGTTGCCCCATCGAGGACAACAACGCTCCCGCTGCCGCAACCAAAAAGACATGTCGCATCGCCGTTCTCCCGCGTAGTTTGGATGGAAATCGGTTTTGTAGGGTGGGCCGAGGGAAACGAGTCCCACCAACAAGGATTCAACATGCATTTTGGTGGGGCTCGTTTCCCTCGGCCCACCTTGCACCGCTTTAGACGGAAATCTCCTTCTATCATAGTCCAAGTGGCTGGAAAAAGCACGGGGAAAAACCGGCCAGGCGATGGAGTTTCGGGATTTCAGGCCCCCGCACTCCTTGCATTGGCAGCCCATCGGTGTAAAATCGAGGTTTCGTAACTTGGTCCCGGGGCTTGATCGGGAGCTTGCAAAGGGTGGAAATCTGGCCTGCAATCGACCTGCGTGGAGGCAAATGCGTGCGTCTCCAGCAGGGCGACTACGATCGTGAAACGGTTTTCGGCGAGAATGCTGTTGCCATGGCGCAGCAATGGGCCGCAGCGGGGGCCAGCCGTCTTCACCTCGTCGATCTCGATGGCGCCCGGGACGGCCAGCCACGGAATCTCTCCGTCGTCGCTGCGATCCTCAAGGCCGTAAACCTGACGTGTGAGTTGGGCGGCGGCATTCGCAGCGAGCAGACGATTCGAGAATTGCTCGACATGGGGCTTTGCCGCCTGGTGATCGGTACCCTGGCCATCCGGCAGCCCGATTGGTTTCGCAGCGTATGCCGGCAGTTTCCCCAACGACTGGTCTTGGGAATTGATGCCCGCGACGGGAAAGTGGCGACCCACGGATGGCTACAGACGAGCGAAATGGCAGCTACGGAACTTGCGAAACAGTTCAACAACGAGCCCATTGCGGCCATCATCTATACGGATATTGCCACGGATGGGATGATGGCCGGACCGAACGTGGCGGCGCTGGCCGAGATGCAAGCGGCGATCGACTTGCCGGTGATCGCTTCCGGCGGCGTGACGACCATGGTCGACGTTGTCCGATTGGCCCTTATGGGCATGGCCGGATGCATCATCGGCCGGGCCCTTTACGAAGGAACCATTACCTTGCCCGACGCGCTTGCCGCCGCCGGGCCAATTCCAAAGTAGCAGGCACACGCCGTGTGCCGTCCGCCTACGGCACACGGCGTGTGCCTGCTACTTTCGTACAACCGAACATAAGGACTAATTAACTATGGCTAAAATTCCAGTCGCAGACATTCGCAACGTGGCATTCGGTGGACATGGGGCCGCCGGAAAGACGGCCCTCTTGGACAAGATCCTTTCCCTGACCGGCACGGTCACGCGTCCGGCCAGCGTCGACGAGGGCTCCAGCATTTGCGACTTCGACGAGGAAGAGAAGGTGCATCACCACTCGGTCGAGGCCCACGTGGTGCATTTCAGCCATGACGGCAAGCGGTTCTATGCGATCGACACCCCCGGCTACCCGGACTTCGTCGGGCAGACGATCGGCGCCGTGCATGCCGTCGATACGGTGGTCGTCGAGATCAACGCCCAAAGCGGCATCGGCGTGACCACCCGCCGGGTTTTCAACGAGGCGGGCAAGGCCGGGCTGGGCCGCTTCATCGCCATCAACAAGATGGACGCCGACAACGTCGACTTCGCCAAACTCGTGAAGAACATCCAGGAGATGTTCGGCAAGAGTTGCCAGCTTCTGAATGTTCCCCTGGGCCAGGGCGCCGATTTCCGCGGTGTGGCCAGCACGCTCATCGTGCCGGAAGACACGCAGGGCGCGCTGGTCGACCCCGCCGAAATCCATACGTCGCTCATCGAATCGATCATTGAGATCGATGAAGACGTGATGACTCGCTACTTCGACGGTGTCGAACCGAGCGGCGAAGAACTCGCCCGGCTGATCGTCCACGCCGTGGCCGGCGGACGCTGGTGCCCATCGTCTGCTGCTCGGCCAAGACCGGGGTGGGCGTGAAGGAGCTGCTCGACGCGCTCGTGTTCTGCGGCCTGCCGCCCAATGCGGTCCACCGCACGGCCGTCACCGCCGACGAGAAAACGGTCGAGGTCATGGCCGATCCCGACGGGCCGCTGGTTGCGCAGATCTTCAAGACCCGCATCGACCCCTTCGTGCAGAAGCTGAGTTTCATTCGCATCTACTCGGGCACCTTGAAGAGCAACGACACGGTGCATGCCGAGGGAGTTCGCAAAGGCGTGAAGCTGGGCCAGTTGTTCGAGATCCAGGCCGACAAGACCGAGGCGGTCGATTCGGCCAGCGCCGGCCAGATCGTGGCCGTGACGAAAATGGAAGACCTCAAGACGGGCATGTCGCTGGGCGAGGTGCTGCTGCCGCACATCCACTTCCCGGCGCCGATGGTCGGCCTGGCGATCTCGTCGAAGGGCCGCGGCGACGAGGCCAAGATCGCCACCGCGCTGCGCAAAGTCGAATTGGAAGATCCCACCTTCCGCCTGCACGCCGATCCGCAGACCAAGGAAATGGTGGCCTACGGCATGAGCGAACTGCACCTGCAACTGCTCCGCGAACGCCTCAAGCGCCGCGACAAGGCCGAAATCGAGACCAAGGAACCCAAGGTCCCCTATCGCGAAACGATCCAGGCCAACGCCGAGGGCAGCTACCGGCACAAGAAGCAGTCGGGCGGGCGCGGGCAGTTCGGCGAAGTCCATATCCGCATGTTTCCGCTGCCCAAGGACGTGAACATCGAGGAATTCTGCGTTAAGTCGCGTTTTGCCTCGATGAAGGATTACCACTACGACGCGGAGAACAACTTCGTGTGGGTCAATTCGATCGTGGGCGGCACGATTCCGAGCAACTTCCTGCCGGCCATCGAGAAGGGATTCAAAGAGCGCATGGAGCGTGGCGTGATTGCCGGCTACAAGGTGCAGAACGTCGGCGTGGAGGTCCACTTCGGCAAGTATCACGACGTCGATAGCTCGGAACAGGCCTTCAAGACGGCCGGTTCGATGGCCTTCCGCAACGTTTTCCAGCAGGCCAAGCCGGGCCTTCTGGAGCCGATCGTGAAGATCGAGATCACGGTGCCCGGCAGCAAGGTGGGCGACATCACCAGCGACATGTCGGGCCGCCGCGGCCGCGTGCTGCGGATGGACTCGGCCGGCGGTGACCTGCAAACGGTCGTGGCCGAAGTGCCGCTGGCCGAAGTCATGACCTACGCCCGCGGACTGTCCAGCATCACCGGCGGCCAGGGCAGTTACACGCTGGAATACAGCCATCATGATATCGTGCCCGGCAACATCCAGCAGGAGATCATCGCCAAGGCGCAGTTGAAGGAGGAGGAAGAGGAGTAGCGATTTGGAGTGCGGCGGCTTGCCGCCGCTTTCATAACGCCTGCGGTTTGTAGCCACCGTGATGCTCCTGCGAGAAAACTACTCGCGAACCAACGTATCCAATTGTTTCGGCTGGTATTGAAAAGCGGCGGCAAGCCGTCGCACTCCATACAGCGGCCGAAACGTCGGGGCAGTATCTCTTTCTGATCTGCCTCGGAAAAGAAGAACAGCCGAGCCGAATCCATTGGAGGCCTGGAATTAATTGCCCCCTTTACGTGACCGACTTCCAAGAGTCGTAGCTATTCATGAAGAAATGCTCGCCCTTTCGCGATCCCGAATTGGTGACGCTCGTCATGATGGCGACGGATCGGAAACAAACATGGCCGCGAGCGATCTTCGCTTTCTCGGCGTGGCTCGATTTGTCCTCGACGGCGACATAGGCCAATACCGTCAACTCCTCGCCGAATCCGTGTCGCTGACATGTTCCTTGTTTGATCGCTCTCTAAAGGGCGAACCGATTGACGAGTCATATCTGACGATACTTGAATACCAGTCTGTATTGGACGCACTGGCTGCCCAACGCATCGATCTGGCGGGGCGGTTGGCATCTCACCTAAGAGGTCGCGAGAAACTTGACCGAAAGTTCTGCCACATTTTTGACCGCACATTTGGTTATGCGCTGCTCGCAGCTCTGGCCGATTCCCCGGATGCTATAGACCTGTCCGCGGCGTTCGTCTCGTACTGTGCGACTAAAGGCAAATCGTACATGGGTTATGCGGCATGCCTTCACGGGATCGCAAATCGCGACTCCGATTCGGTCAATGAAGGTGTTAAGGGCATACTCAAGGTTCACAAACGACTTTCGTCGAACGGCATATTCAACCTCAAGGAAGATGAGGTCCTCTGCGTTTGGGGAATCGCACTATGCAATCTTGCGCTCGCTAAAGGGCTCGATCTTGCCGTCGATGATCCCCTGATTCCGACTGTGCTCCTGGGACGGGCATAAGACGCTGATTGTGGCCAAAACATGGCGTCTCCCATTTTGACCGTCCCGGGTAATTGGGCGACAGCCTGTCGCCAAATTGCCTCGTCCCGGACAACGTCACTCCTCGTCGGCCTTCAGCCTCTTTGGTTTCCTGGCGGACAATTTCTTGAAATTCTCGCGCGAGATTACTGGCTTGCCGGTCTGGGCCTCAATGTCCTTGCGAGTCCGGCCGGCGACTGCCCCGCCGTCATGGGCGTCTTTTTTCAGCGGCGGCATGCCTTGTGAATCCCGCTCCCGGTGCAACTCCGTGGTGGTCGCCTCGGCCAGCATGGTCAGGATGAGCTCGATGTCGGTCATGTGGTCGCGGAGGTTCTCCCGCGCCAGGTCTTTTACCTGCTTGTATTCCTCCACTTTCAAACCGAACGCGCCCTGCATGATCTCATTGGTCAGGATGGCATACTACAAGGTGGTTCGGGCGCCCCGGTTCTCCCATTCGTCGGTCAGATCCTGACGAACGGCGATGCCCCGCAGCCGCTTGTCGATCCACTCCTTGGAGTAACCCTTCTTCTCGTAGAGTTCCTGCATCCGGGCCATGGCCAACTCGGGATTTTCGATCTCGTCAATCCGTTCCTTGCCCACCCGGGCCAGCCAGCGTTTGAACGGTTCGGCCTTGGGGCTGGGTATGGACTGGATCAGGCGGAAAATGCCTTCGGTGTTCCAGCACTGGAGTTTCTGAGGCCCGCCGGCTGTTGCGAACTCCAGGGCAAGGGGGGGACAGATTGTCCCCCCCCTGAAGAGCCTTGCCTAAATCCGGATCCCGTTTGCGCATTTTTTTCCAATAATCGGAAGGATCGGCGGAATCCGTTAGGGCGGCGATAATGTCGGTGATGACAAACCACCATTCGTCGTTGTACATCGTGCGGCGGAGTTCGCGTTTCTGAAACCGCGCGACGCGGGTCTTAGAATTGTCGTTGGGTTCGTTCATGGCAGTTCTCTTGCGGCCGTGGGCGGTTGGTGGCAACAGATGCATCGATACCGGTTTTGATCGTCTCTGATTTTAGCACAGACGCCGATTATTGCCAAGAATTCCCGCCCTTTTCTTGACCGTGGGATGCGTTGCGTCTATACTTGCTCCTGGACTACCGTGCAAAAGGAGCATCAAAACCATGGCTGAAAAAACCGATCGTCGCAGTTTCTTGAACAAGGCCCTTTTGGGGGCCGCCGGGGTTGGCGCTGCCGCCAGCTTGGAAGAGAACATCCTCCTGGCGGCTGTGGACCAGGGCAAGGCTTCGCCGCCGCAGGACCGAGCCCTGCCGCAAGTCCCCAAGCCGGACGTCGACCCGTCCAGCATGCCCTGCGGCAAGATCGGCGACGTGACCATCAGCCGGCTCTTCCTCGGCGGCAACCTCATCGGCGGCTGGTCGCACAGCCGCGACCTGATTTACGTCTCGAAACTCTTCAAGTCGTACAACACGGAGGCCAAGATCTTCGAGACCCTGGCCCTGGCCGAGCAGTGCGGCATCAATACGCTCCTCATTGATCCCGGCGATTGGGATCCCGTGCTCAAGTACAAAAAGGCTGGCGGCAAAATCCAGACGATGGTCTGCATCACGGTCTTCGACGACCCCGTGAAGACGGCCGATCAGGTCAAACGCCTGGTGGACAAGGGCGCCACGTTGCTCTACACGCATGGCGAAATGACCGATCGTCATACGATGGCCGGCCGCATCGACGAGATCGGTCGCATCATGGACTTGATCAAGGCCCAAGGGGTCCCGGCGGGCATTGGCAGCCATTCGCTGGAAACGCCGATCGCGGCTGAAAAGGCCAAACTCAACAACGATTTCTACGTCAAGACCTTCCACATGGACCGCTATTGGTCGGCCACGGCCAAGGAAAATCGCGAGGAATGGTGTTGGTACAAGGGGGAGAGCCAGGAGATCGGCCACTTCCACGACAACATGTGGTGCCTCGACCCGGACAAGACCGCGGCCTTCATGCACACGGTCGAGAAGCCGTGGGTGGCCTTCAAGGTCATGGCGGCTGGCGCCATCCATCCGCAAATGGCCTTCAATTTCGCTTACCGCAACGGGGCCGACTTCATCGTCGCCGGCATGTTCGACTTCCACATCGAGCAGGATGCCAAGATTGCCATCCGCGACGTGCCGAAGTTCAAGAACCGCGCCCGTCCCTGGCGGGGATAGTTTTACGCCGCTCCCACGCACGCCAGAAGTTTCAGTAAACTTTCCCCCTTCCGGCGGCCGAAGTCAATAACGAGTCGCTTGATTTTGACGACTATTGCGCCTAGGATGCAACAGGCCCAACCTCATGGTACGGAGTGATCACGTGGTAATCCTTGCCGGTCCGCGAATTGTCCGGCCTTGCCAATGCGTGTGTAGCAGTCCGGCTTGACGGCCGGACGACCCGCACCCTCTTTCGACCACGCCCGCGTTTTTTGCGACCTGTTCCCTCCCAGCGGCAGTACCCGGCACCGTTGGGGGTCCTTTGCACGTATAGATTCCGGAGTTCCATCATGGCAACCGACATTCGCATCAAAGAGACCCTGCCCCAACTGACCGACCGCATCGTTCAGACCTACACGGAACTGGGCACGATCACGCATCTCGGCCATTGCCCGCTGCCCAGCTATGAAGCGATCGTGGAGATCCTGGAAAGCCTGAAGGACATCATTTTTCCCGGCTATCGGCGGCGCGACGGGCTGCACCTGGGCAACATTACCTACCATGTGGGCGATGTGATCGACCGCCTGCACGATCAACTCACCGAGCAGATCGCGCGGGCCCTCCGCCACGATGCGGGCGAAGCCTTCACCTGCGGACCGCAGCAAAGGGCCGACTTCGAGGCCCTCGGCCAGGCCAAGGCCGTCACTTTCTTGGAACGGATTCCGGCGATCCGCGAGCTGCTGGCCACCGACGTGCAAGCGGCCTATGACGGCGACCCGGCCTGCAAGTCGTTGGACGAAGTGATCTTCTGCTATCCGGGCCTGGAGGCCATCACCGTCTATCGCCTGGCGCACTTTCTCTACAAGCTGGAAGTGCCGCTCATCCCCCGCATCATGACCGAGTGGGCCCACAGTCGCACCGGCATCGACATCCATCCCGGGGCCACGATCGGCAAGCATTTCTTCATCGACCACGGCACGGGCGTGGTGATCGGGCAGACGACCGAGATCGGCGACTGGGTCAAGCTCTACCAGGGCGTGACGCTCGGCGCCTTGAGCTTTGCCACGGACGCCGAAGGGAACCTCGTCCGCGGCACCAAGCGTCATCCCACGATCGAAGATCGCGTCGTCATCTACGCCAACGCCACGGTGTTGGGCGGCCGAACCGTCATCGGGCATGGCGCCGTGATCGGATCGAGCGTCTGGATCACGAGCTCCGTCACGCCGCATGCGACCGTGACCTTGGAAAAGCCGCGGCTGAACGTTCGCGATCCGAATCCCACGGCCGATTCGTTCTCGATTTGAACGATCATCGCGGGACGTACCGTTTTGCCCGGCTCTGAAGACCGGAGAACTGCGGGCCCCAGGGTCCTGCGGCAATCCGCTGGAAAAGGGGCCTGGCCTGGTCAGGGCGGCCGTTTTCGCGGAGCGACTCGGCGCGGTCCCAGAGGATCTGGGCATTGGTCGGCTCGGCGTCGCAGGCCGCGGCGTAGGCCCGGTCCGCCAGATCGACTTGCCCCTGCTGCCGCAACGCCCGCGCCAGGTCGGCCCAGCCGGCCGCTTCGTTCGGCGCACGCGGAAAGCGGCGTGGTCAGGTAGTCCCAGGCCAGGTCGGTCTCGCCCAATTGACCGAGGATCCTGGCCGCGGCCTGGCAGGCGGCCGTGGGGTCGCTGTCGATCTGCCGCCAGTCGTCCGCCGCGCGGATGACCCCCGCCAGCAGTTCTCGCCCCGCAGCCTCGTGCAAGGGGCCGATCGCGGTGGCCAACTTCTCATACCGCGCGAGCAACTGGCCGTAATCGTTGCGGATCGCCTCGACATTCACTTTTTCCGGCAAATGCTCGAATTCGATATCCATAGCCCGTTGGCGGAAGCCGATCGCCCGGGCGGTCATGCCGCGGGCGTCGGCAATCGCTTCGGCCAGATACCACAACGCGGGCGAACCGGCATAGCGCTTGTCGCTCAGCAGCGGTTGCAACAGGGCGTCGGCCCGCGGCAGTTGTTTCGTCTGCTGGAAGTACTCGATTCGCGCCAAGGTCAACAGGCAGCGTTCTCTTTCCGGTGCGTCGCGGAGGGCCATGTCGAAGACCTCCTCGGCCAGCCCCGGATCGCCCACTTGCTGCACTTGACGAGCAAGGTATACGGCTGACGGTCTGGCCCCGGCGTCGATCAGCTTCTTCGCCGCCGCGCGGATCGTCGATTGCCATTGGTCGCCGCTTCCCTGGAGCAGCGCGTTGCGGAAAGTATCGTCGATCGGCGGCACAAGACCAGCATCCAACGTCTCCGTAAAGAGCTTGCGGAAGAGGTCGCGGGCCTTGGACCAGTCGCCGGCGTTGAGCATTGTCCTCGCCAACTCGTAACGGGCGGCGTAGTGCAATCCGGGAACGGTCTCAAATCGCCGGATCGCCGCGGCGAAGCCATCGTGGAAGTCGCGGCCGCTGAGGGTCTCGCGAACCGCCATCAACAACCCCCAAGCCAATTCCACTGGTTGTGCCCGCTCAATGAAGGCCAGGGCCCGCTGGCGCTCCTGGTGCTGTTGCGATTCGTCGCCGCCCGTAGCGCGGCCGTCGTGCCAGCGGTCCCACAGGTCGTGGAATTCGGCAAGTTGACGCAAGAAGCTGGAATCGCGGGCCGCGGTCTTCGCGTCGCGGCTGTAGGGAACGCCCTCCGTGGCGTTCCTTTCCTCCGCGGCGTTCCACGAAGGTGAATGCCGCTTTTCATCCGGAACGCCGCGGAGGGCGTTCCCTACAGCGACTTCATTCAGATACGCAGCCACGTACTTGGCCAGCGGATCGTGGGGATGGTCGGCCAGCGGATCGACCAGGAGCGGATCGCCGCCCTGGAACGCTTGTTTTTCCTTGGGGTTCCACGTCTGCCCGGTGCTGAGCAGAAGAGTGTAAAATCCCAAGCGGCGGTCGCCGCGACGGAAGAACCGCTGGCCGATGATCTGCTTCATTTCGCCCGGAAATTCTCCCAGATCGGTGGCGATCATGGCCAAGGCGTCCTCCTCGCTCCAACTACCATAGTTTTCATCCGCACGGAGTTTCCGCGTCCCGAACACCTGCTGGCGGCTTCTCAACGGCAGCGGCAGCACAACCAGAGCAGTATCCGGCTTCAAATCCGGCGCGCCGCAGGGGGCAAGCTGGATTTTCCGCTCTGGTGCGGGCGTGCCGCCTGCATCTTTCTTTTCATGATCCACGAAACCCACGGTTCCATCGGCCTTATAGCTCTCGGCCGCAAGAATCTTGCCCGAAGGCATCTCGACCAACTGCCGTTCGACCAGCCGGCCATCGGCGCCGAAGACGAGGTGCGTGCGAAGGCTTGGCAATGGTTTACCATCCTTGCCCTTCGCCTCGGCCCCATGCCACACGATGGCCACGGTATGCTCGTCGACCACTTCCAGATCGGCACCGCGGGCCAGGTCTTCCACGGGGGGCAGGGCCCAGGGCACGAGCCGTGCGAAGTCCTGGCGATGGAAGCGGCACAGCGTCCGCCGAGCGCCGATGCCCAACTCGGGATAAAGGTGCCAGAGGTTCGTGCCGTCGCAGACGACCTGTTCGCGCAGCCCGGCGGATGTCGTCCGCTCGTAGCGGTAGCGGCCCGTGCCGTCGAAGGCGATGGTCAAGGGCGTCTTGCCGCGCGGGTCGGCGATCGTGGCTGTCTGCCAGCCGGCGCCGCGGGCTCGCTCAATCAGCCGCCTCGCGCGGTCGCCGATCTTGCCGGGCTTCGCTGCCGTGACGTCGGCCGGCATCTCCGCCTCCAGTACGGCCAGGACGTCGGCCAGATTCGTGCGCATCGCGGGGGCATAGCCCACCAGGTCGTAAAAGACGGCCGGGTTGTTGCTGAAGACGGGCGGTTGGTAGGTGGGCACTTTTCGACTGTGGCCGGGGAGAATCCAAGGAAACACGTCGGCGGGGTCAGGCCTGTAGCCTAAGTACTCATCGCTTTCGGCCTTTGTCGGCGTTGTGATGAATAGCACTTCGTCGCGGATCACATACTTCAATTGCAGGTCATCCAGCATCAGTTTCAGCGCCGAGCGGAGCGAGATGCCCTGGAGATTCTTCGTGACCAGCGCAGTATTCGTCGATGCCTTCTTCCTTCAAGGCCGGGGAATCAAGTTGGATCTCGACGTGATGCAGGTCCTTCAGATATTCGATGACGTCTTTGAGCGGCGTCTCGACAAATTCGATCTGGGTCGGCTGTTTCAAGGCTTCGATGATGTTCCATTCCGCCGGAGTGTACCAGGCAAGGTTGGTGGAACTGTACCTGATCGTCTTTCTACGAGTCGGACAAATAAGTATCGGAATATCCTCGGTGCGCCGGTCGTGAAAGGCCATCGTTTCCGTGATGAGCAAACGAGGGCGGCTAATGGGCAGGACCAAATCGGCCACCGGGTAGACGTTCGTCCAGCCGTAGATTTCTTTCCTCCGCGCAGTTAATTCCCGCCAGACTTCGGCGTCCGGGTAGACGATTGGCGGATCGTCGGGATACGGGAAGGGCCAAACCAAATCTGTCGGCTGGCCGTCAGCACGGTGACCCAGTAGTATGTGGAGGGTTGGATCGATGTTGTAGTTCATCGATCTAACCGCGCCGTCACAGAACGCCATGTTGAAACCAGCCTCATTCGCACCACCGACGAAATCCGAAATCGGCATCATCCGGTCCCCCATCGGGTAGGCCTGTTGGTAGGCATTGTCCCCCGTCTTCGTCTCGCTGGTGATGTTCAGCATGCCATTCTCGATAATGTAGCAAAGGTGGTGTTTCTCCAGGATCAAGTTGAGATAGCTTTTCAACATGATGTCGCTGGCCAACTCCAGTGTGACCGGCGCATCGGGCGAAAGCCCTTCCTCCCGCAATCCTTGGTCGTCGAGGCGGATGTTGACGTTAACCAGCTTGGCCAACTGGTTGAGCACCTCGTTCAAGGGGCGGTTGCGGCACGAGTAGTTCACCGGAATGAGGAGCTTTTTCTCGATCTCGATCTCCTTCTCGCTACGATGGTGGCGATTCAATAACATGGCCCGTTTGGCCCGCCGGCCGGCAATCGCTTTCCAGTTCTGGGTGTCGGGGAAGACGTAAGGCTCGCCCGTGCCGGGATCGGAAGCCACGTCGACATCCATAAAGGAATTGGCGATACTGTCGCTCTTGTTTTCACGGATTTGCTTCTCGCGTTCCACTTTGGCGAGGATCGATTGTTTGGTTACCATGACTCGGGTAACCATTTCGTGGGGTGCGAGCTCCTGGGCGCGTTTGGCGACGACCATTGCTTCCTCGAAACGCTGCTCCTCGTTGAGGCGGTTGTACTGGTCGACCAATTCAGCCAATTTCTGCTGCGTTCGCAGTTTCGTATTGGTTTCGGGCAGATTGACCTTGCCCATCACTCGTCCATCAGTGCCTGTGACCTGATAGACCTTGCCGAAGCCAGCCACATCACCAGCGGTTGTATAGAGCACCAACTCCGGAACTCCGTCGTAAACGTTGTCTACGTCCCAGTACGGCGACGAAGACGTCGGCGCGACCACGGACAACGTCAGGACGCCGTTGAACCGCCGCGCACCGGGCCGGCCGAGAAACGCGGGCGGTATCCGCACCAACACGGTGGAAAGCACTTCGTCCACCGTGGACCCCTGCGCCTCGGCCTTGCCTGAACGGTTCACTGGCCCGACAAGCGGCTCGTTGACCACGGGAATCTTTTCCGGGCAGGCGTACATCGCCCAATGGTCCTTCCGCCCGCGGTCGACGTGGTACTGGGCGTACATCTCCTCGTTTTCCAAGACCAAGAGCGAAGTGAACGGCGACATGACGTACATCGCCTTGCTGAGTTCGATGATGCGGGCCTTGTTCTTCTCGGCGCCGTCGGCCACAAGGCGGTCGATCTCCAACTTGGCCCAGGTCCGCGGGAGGTAGTCGGCCTGTTCCGTCACGCCGGCCACGGGGAGCGTCCACTTCCGCAGCTTACCGCCCAACTGCCCGGTGATCTCCACGGCCTTGGGCATCTCGGCCGCCGCGTCGGGCCGCGCGATCGCACAAAGCTGTTCCCCCTGGGCCACGGAGTCCTCGCAAGTCAGAAATTGGCTCCCGCTCCGCCACGTCGTTGACGTGAATACCCAGCAACCGCGGCGTGTTGAGCGTCGCCAGCAGGTCCAACGCCCGCCAGGCGATCTGCTCGTTGGGGTTAATCTGGGTGAAGTATCCGCCGCTGCGGGCGGCGGCCGTTTTCATCAAGGCCCGCGACCAACGGTTGCCCACGCCGACGCCGACGTAGGCCGCGTGCTCCGGCACGCGCTTGACCAGGGCATCCAGGTCGCGGAGCCCGAGGACCGGTAGGCCGGAGCCGACGTGGACCAGCACCGGATTCTGGGCCGCCTCGACCAGCGGCCGCGCGGCCGCGAAGGCCCGGCCGAGGTCCAAGGCCCCGACGAGGTGGACATTTTCCAGGAAGTGGATGGCCTGCTCGACGTTCATCGGCGTGGCCGTTTGCGGCCTGGCCTGGTAGGCCTGGACGCGGGTGGCCGCGGTGAGGATCGAAAACGTGTCGTCATGCTCGGCGTTATCGAGGATGGTCTTGACAATTTCGATCTGCGCCCGGGCCAGCAGCGGATCGCGGTCGCCAGACGACTCGAAGAGGAAAATCCAATCCCGCCGCTGCCGCACCTTTTCGCCCGGCAACTCGGGTCGCCAGCGGAGCATGAGGTATTTCGAGCCATCGCTGACGGCGGAGGAGAAGCTGGGAGCGGGGAGCGGGGAGCGGGGAGCAGGGAGTCGCAGAGCGGGGAGCAGGGAGGTATTGCGCATCGATTCATCCTCACGACGATATCCCGATCGGGCCGGATATCCTTGGCCGTGGCGTCCAACATCAGGTCACCGTTGCGATTCGTGGCCGTGAACTGCGGTTCGCACTCTACTCCGTACTCTGTACCTGTACTTTGTACTCCGTACTCCCTTCTCCCCTGCTCCCCTGCTCCCTGCCCCCTGCTCCCCGCTCCCCGCCCCCTGCTCCCTGCTTGATCCGCACGTGCGCCGACCAATCGCCGATCACCGGCAGGCTGTGGCCGCCGGGAAAACGATACTCGCTGCGGCCGTAGAGCGAAGGCAGGCGTTGCGTGTAGCTGAGGATGATGCGTTTTTCCTGCCGGCCCTCCAGCGGAAAGACCCGCATCTTGAACGTGCTGCCATCGACCCATTCCAAGAGGGCCGGGTCCTTCATGCGGTAGACGATCGAATCAAAAACCTCGCGGGCGTGCTGCCGCTCGGCCATGCCCCCTTCCATGAGCCGGCCGTTGACGTACATCGCCAGCCGCGAGAGCGAGGCGTCGGGCGGCAGCGGGAAATAGAACGTGCCCTCCAGGCGGAACGGCTCGTGGTTGAAGTAGGTCTGGTCGATCGTGGTCCGGGCGAAACCGTCTTCGATATGCACGTCGACACGGTACTTTCTCAGGCTGAGCCGCGTTTCCTGCCCCTGCGGATCGACCGCCACCAGGCTGCCGCCGGAATACCGGCTGCCGGGCACCAGCGGCGAATGGGCGGCGGCCATCAGCTCGCGGATCCACTCGATCGCATGCGTCGCGCAGGGCGCGGCGGAGATGTCCGGCGGGCCCGCCGCATTGCCGTCGAGCATCAATTGCTGGCCGGCCAGCACGGGCAGCTGCAGGTCGCTGACCTGTACCTTGCCCTGGGTGACCAGCAGTTCCGTGCCGGCGGGGGCGACGCGGACGTCGAACTTCGTCCCCAGGGCGATCATTTTCCTTGGGGCGTGCTGACGATAAAACGGGCCGCGGCCGGGTCCTGAGCGACCTCGACGTAGATCTCCCCGCGGCGGAGCGTCACTTCCCGCGCGGGCGGCAAGCGTAACGGCCGTATCGCGATTGAGATACAGGATCGAGCCGTCGGCCAGGGCCAGCCGTCGCCGCTGGTCGCTGCCCGTCTCCGACCGATCGGCCGACCTGGAGCACTTCTGGCACCGCTTGTGGGCAGCCGTCCCGGCTGCCGACTGTGTAGCGCAACCGTCCCGGTTGGCGTTTGTTGCGGGGCCAGGCCCCTGTGGGATTGCTGTGGTACAACTGCTCCGGTTGCCGACCTTGAGGAAAATACGCTTCTGGCAAATGGACTGGGCCGCCTTGCGTCCTTCTGAGGGCCGCCACGGGTCGTCCCGATATGCCTTGCCGTCGATCCAGACGGTTCCGTCCTGCCGCTGGTAGCCGGGCCGGGGCCGGAACATCGTCCCGGCCAACACCCCCAACGGCCAAGAGCAGCCCTGCCGCGGCCGCCCAGCCGATCCAGCGCTTGACGGCCGACCGAGACCGAGAACCGGGCGCGGTCGCGGCGCTGCAGCATCTCGGCGGCCGCAGCATGCATGGCCGCGGTCACCCGGGCAATGAAATCCGGGTCCGGCGTCTCCGGCCGGTAGGCCCCGGCCAGCAGCCGCTCGGTATTCTGATCGGCAATCGGATTGACGTCGTCCGGCTCTTGTTCGCTGGGGTTCATGGCAATGGCTCCACATTCGGGTTTGCAACAGTAGGGTGGGCCGACGGGCACCATGAACGCATGGTCGGCGAGTCCCACCATTTTTCGACGATTCATGGTGGGACTCGTTTCACTCGGCCCACCCTACAATTACCCGCACCTCTACATTCAGGTTTCGCGCCAGCGCGAGGAACATCGCGCGAAACGCCTTGCGTGCCCGCGTGAGCTGGCTCTCGACCGCCTTTTCCGAGAGGCCCCAGTCGGCCGCCATCTGGCGTACGCTCTGCGCCGTTGACGTACTTGGCCTCCAGCGCCTCGCGGTAATGGGGCGGAAGCTGCGACATCGTGGCCCCCACGATCTCGCAGGTCTCGGCTCGGGCCAGCACCTCCTCGCCGAAGGGTTCCGATTCCAAGCGGCCGAACAGATCGCGGAGTTGTTCGTCCATGCGGTTCCAGAGAGTTTCCAGGCTGAGGGCCGCGTTCTCGCGGGCCAGCACGCGGCGGATTTCATTGCGGGCCAGCCCGGCAAGCCAGGGGAAAATGTTCCCCTCGGATCGGTCGGGGTCGTAGCGGCCGCAGGTCGCGGATCGCCCGCAACATCGTCTCCTGAACGACCTCCTCGCAGAGGTGCCGGTTGCGGCCGACGCGATAGAAGCAGAAGCGGTACAGCGGCCCCAGGGCGGCCTGGGCCAGGGCGTCGATCGCCTGCGGGCTTCCGGCCAGGGCGCAGCGGTGCCAAGGATTGTCGAAGATCGCTCGCAACGCCGCGCCTTTCTTGCTTCGGGCCGTCTTGCCGGAACCTGGACCTCTATTATCTTATGTCAACCCGGTCCTGCAATCCTTCGCCGGCCGTAGGATAGGTTTGCAACCTGTCATTGAACTTGTATTAGGGCACGGGGGACAGGTGGATTTCAACGGCCGGAAAATCTCGCCCCACCCGCACCACTTGCGTGCGTACTGCGATCGTGCGAGAATCCGATTTGGATGGCATGCCACCCTCGCAAAAACACGAAAGTTATTTTTCGGCTGATCCTCAGACCTCAACTCCTTTACAACAATGTACGAAAGATACAAGGCGTTCTCCCTGGCGCGGACCAGTTTCTTGGCGATGGCGGCGGTACTTGCCGCGGCGCTTCCGTCGGCCCGTGCAAGCGACCATCCGCTGGACATCCGACCCGCCGCCGGCGCGTCTTGGGGTGGCGAGATTCAAGACGTGCAGAAGGTCCTCCACTCGGCTGCCGAAACGCTGTGGCCGTATTTTCCCGGGAGAAGCCTGGAGCCGGTCCTCGTCGAGCCCAAAGGCGGTCCGATTACGCTCTTTCGTCGCGGTCCGAACGGTGAGTACCTCGTGCGGTTGAACACGGGGGATCGGCTCTGGGCGCAGCATGCCTACCAGTTCGCCCATGAGTTCGGGCACATCCTCGCCAACTACGACGAGTACGAACGGCCCAACAAGTGGTTCGAGGAATCGATCTGTGAAATGGCCTCTATCTTCGCTCTGCGGCGGATGTCCGAAACCTGGAAGGTCCGACCGCCGTATCCCAACTGGAAAGATTACAGCCCGGCGCTGGCAAACTACGCCGACGAGCGGATGCGGACCGCGCCGTTGCCGCCGGGCAAGACGCTCGCCCAGTGGTACAGCGAAAACGAATCGCAACTCCGGCAGGAGCCTTGCCTGCGGGACAAGAACACCGTCGTGGCGGTTGCCCTGCTGCCTCTTTTCGAGAAGCAGCCGGAAAGTTGGGAGGCAATCACCTGGCTCAACGACGGCGCACCGCATGGCACAAGGACGTTCGCCAGGTATCTTGGGGACTGGTGCGCCCACGTGCCGGAGAAGCTCCGTCCGCTGGTGCGGCAGATCGCCCGAAAATTCGCCATCGAGATTAAGGGGTGCTAGCAATTCCAGCAATGCTTTCCATACAAGATGATGTAGCTAGCAACGACCCCACCAACAATCTCTAGCGGGCAGCTTTTCAGGCGATCGGGCTTTTCTTATATTCTCCGGCTGATGCTGGACGTATCACCTTAGAACCTGTCCGAGAACTCGGACTTCGCTTGGCACCGTGCCGAGGCGTGTCAGGGTCCCCGAAGAGGTTCTCCATCAGAAAAGGAGTTCTACATGGCTTTCAAGGTACCCGGACGGACGCAGGATGACGATTGCTCGGACCGCGACGATCTCTTTGCCTTGCCGCGACAGGCAGAGCGTGCGGATTTCGCCAACGAACCGAGACTGAAGCCGCTCGTTGGGATCAATGCCGATTACCGCTCGGCCCGCAAGGATTCCCCCGCCTTCTCTTATCTTAGTGCGGGCTACATCGACTCGATCACCAAGGCTGGCGCGATACCCGTGGTGATTCCGCCCCTGAGGGATGCGGACGATCTCCATCGGGTGCTGGATACACTGGACGGCGTCGTCATGGGCGGAGGCGCCGACCTCGACCCGCGGATCGACGGCTTCATGCTCCATCCGTCGCTACGGCTGCTGGACCGCCGTCGCGAGGAATTCGATCGCATGCTGGTGCGCCTGGTGGCAGAGCGGCGGATTCCCTTGCTGGGGATCGGCTGCGGCATGCAATTGTTGAACGTCTCGCAGGGCGGCACCCTCTTCCTGCACATTCCCGAGGACTTGCCCAAGGCGCTGCCCCACCTGGATGCAACCGACCCGAACCACCGCCACGCCCTGGTCGTGGAAAAGGGTTCGCTGATGGATCGCGTTTATGGCGAAAGCGAGATCCGGGTGAGCAGCATGCACCACATGGCGATCGATGACGTAGCGCCGGGATTCGCCGTCACGGCCCGCTGCCCGGACGGAGTGGTGGAGGCCATCGAAAGCACCATGGACGACTGGTTCGCCATGGGCGTGCAGTTCCATCCCGAAGAGGACCGCGGGACCAAACTGGACATCTGCGTTTTCGAGCAGTTCATGCTGGGCATCATCCAAAGCCGCAAGTTGCGGTTAGTGGCGTAGGACGTAATCGCGCTTACGTTTTTCGCCCCCGCTGGGCTTGTCCCTTAATACCACCGGCTTGCCCGGTGGATACGTACGTTCGTTGCTACAAGAGCGACATCCACTGTCCCCTTTTCCGCAGGTCCTGACGGGAAATTGAAGTCGCGGATTGCAACCGTCTTTCCCCGCTTCCGTGCCATCGTCACGCTGCCCGGAATCCATGCGACGCAGATCGAGGCCTTCGTGGAGCGGCTTATCCGGCAGCAATTGCCTGCCGGGTTTCCGCAGACGCCCGAGGAGAAGGAAAAAGCGGCCCGCGACGATGCCGTGGCCCTCGCCATCGAGGGCCGGACCGTCCAGATTCGACACGCTTTTCAAGAACCACCCCTACAGTGAGGCCGGGAGTTTTGCATATCGCTGGGAGCAGGTCTTGCAACGTCTCGACCGAACCGATCCCCGCGAACTGGCAGAAGTCATCCAGTCGAACCTGCAAGTACCGGTTGCGTGTTCGGGATTGTGAAGAGCCTGGTGGTGGCGCTACGGGAGCCCGAGGACTTCGTCGCGCAGCGACGAAACTGCGAAAAAAGCCGGGGACGCTGCGCGCCCCGGCTTTTTCGTCTTCACCAAAACCCCTTCGATTTATGCACTCTTCTTCACCGGGCCATTGAACACCGATTGCCGTCCGGCAACCACGTCCTCGGTGATGACAAACTTGCTCGCCGGCGGCTGCTCGGGCAGTTCGTACAGGATGTCGAGCATCACTTCCTCGATGATGCGCGCAAGCCGCGGGCGCCGACGTCCTTCTCGTGGGCCTTGTGGGCGATCATCTTCAATGCGCCTTCCGTGAAATTCACCTCGGCGTTCTCCATCGAGAACAAGGCTTGGTACTGCTTGACCAGGGCGTTCTTCGGCTCGGTCAAGACGCGGATCAAGGCCCCTTCGTCCAGCGGACGCAAGGCGCTGACCACCGGCAGACGGCCGATGAGCTCCGGTATCATGCCGAACTGCAAAATGTCGTCGCTGGTGACCCGGGCCAAGAGATCGCCTGTCTCCAACTCGTCGTGTGCGGTCCGCTCCTGGCCGAAACCGATCGATCGCTTGCCGAGCCGCTTGCCGATGATGTCGTCCAAACCGACGAAGGTCCCGCCGCAGATGAAGAGGATGTTCGAGGTGTCCATCTGGATGTATTGCTGCTCGGGATGTTTGCGGCCGCCTTGGGGCGGCACGTTGGCTACGGTGCCTTCGAGCATCTTGAGCAAGGCCTGCTGCACACCCTCGCCGGAAACGTCGCGGGTGATCGAGACGTTCTGGCTGGTCTTGCCGATCTTGTCGATTTCGTCGATGTAGAGGATGCCCCGCTGAGCGGCCTCGACGTCGAAGTCGGCCGCGTGCAGAAGCTTCAAGAGCAGGTTCTCCACGTCCTCGCCCACGTAGCCGGCCTCGGTCAGCGTGGTGGCGTCGCCGATGGCAAAGGGCACGTCGAGAATGCGGGCCAAGGTCTGGGCCAGCAAGGTCTTGCCGGAACCGGTGGGACCGATCATGAGGATGTTCGACTTGTCGATCTCGACTTCACCCGACTCGGCGCCGTGCATGAGCCGCTTGTAATGGCTGTGCACGGCTACGGCCAGGACCTTCTTGGCCCGGTCCTGCCCGATGACGTATTGGTCCAGGTGTTCGACCAATTCCCTGGGCGTGGGAATCTTGCTGAACAAGGGCTTGCTGGTTCCCCGGCGGCGGCGTTCCTGTTCGAGGATCGACTGGCAGAGGTCGATACATTCGCCACATATATAAACGTCGCCCGGTCCTTCGACCAACGGGCCAACGTCGCGATAGCTCTTGCGGCAGAACGAGCAAAAAGCGTTCTTCTTGGTGGTGCCGCTGCCTCGCCGGCCAGCTCCAAAATCACGTCCCGACTGCATGTCGTCTGTTCCTTTCACCACGGTTGCCTTCTCTGTTGTTACGGTTTCCCTTGTAAGTGTACTACGGTACACGGGCCGTAAGTGTTCCCAACACGTTCTAACCCGTTTCGTCCTTACCTTTTAACTCAGTCTGCAGTCGCTCCGTCAACGTAGTTTTAATTGTTCGGAATTCTTCGTCGCTGAGCACACCCTGGGAATGCATTTCTCGGAATTTTGTCAGCAATTCGCTGGCTGTGGGTTCCTTTTGTACCGCCTCGGTACGGATTTTCCCGGCCCAATAGACACCAATCGCCACTAGAATCGCTAGCGCGACGACCCCCAACACGAGTTGTCGAATAGCGGCCCAATCCGTTATGGCCATCATCAGAGGGGGCCAATAGCTGCTCGATCCTTCCATCGAACCAAACCGCGAAGCGGCTCACTAAACAAAATAACCCATGCGGGTATGGTTCCGCTCCACAACCAAGTTCCTGTCCCGACAAACGCTTCTTGCCCAAGTGCCTCAAGGACCTTGCATATATTCATTATGCGCATCTGCGGCGGGAGTGTCCAGCAAAATAGCGCGGACCGAGAAAAATACCACTTATGTAGTTTCTGTTGCTGAAGGGGCGTTTTTTTCTTTTGGTTAGTTACGGCAGCCGAGTATTTGCTGCCGGCCGGAGCTATTGTTGTCAAAATAGGGACACCATGGGTTCTGCGTGAATTGGGTTTCGACTCGTCGGGCCGATTCGCGCATGGGTTCCCTTGCCGTGCCATTCTCCACTGTCGAATTGTTCACAGCGGCGTGCTCAGCCGGCGGCGTGATCCGCCAGCACGATCAAGTTGTGGCAGAACACGCCCAGGCCCACGGCTGCAGCAAAACTCCTAAATCCTCGAAAGTAACATCGAACCAAACGAAACGCCCGTTTTAAGCCGGAGATCGTCCCCTCGATCCCCGCCCGAAAGGCATACCAGTGGGCAAGCATCTTGTCGACGAAGTCCTGCATCCGCGTGGGGATCGCCAGCGTCGCCACTTGCTTGGCCAATTCCTCGAACTTCGCCTTTTCCGGACAGAAGCCCTTGTCCGCCGCCACAACCTCCGGCCGCGCACCAAAGAGTTTCTTGTGCCGCTGGATCACCTCTTCGGTCAACTCGCAGTCGGGCAGTTGCTTCTCATAGACCTCATAATCGGTGATGAACTTCTCTTTCGATTCGCACAACAAGACCTTGTGGCCAAATTCCACCGGCTTCTGTCGCTTGCCACGCTTGATCAGCTCCGTGTGTTGCTCGAAGAGACTGAACACCCGCTCGCTGGCCGGCACAGTTTCTCCCGCCACCTGCGCCCGCCGGGCGTTATGCACGATAGTCTGCATCGACGACAGATAAGCCTTCAGTTCCAAGGCTACGCCGGCCAGAGCCGTCGTGCCCTGGGTGGTCACAAAAGTGCAGAATTCCCTGGCAATCGCCACGATCCAAGCGGTCCGCTCGATGAGCGTGGCAAAGGAACTCTTCACCTTCCGCTGGCGAGACTTCGACTTGCTGGGCATGTAGCGGGTAATGTAAAGGTGCAGCCGCTTGATCTTACGGTCATGGAAGCGGTGCGGGCAACTCTCCGGGGCAATCTCTCTTGCCCGTTTCAACAGCCGCAATGCCACCCGCCAGGTGTCCCAGAGAAGCGACGAGTCCGTGGGATAATGGATATTCGATTCCACGGCAGTGGTGTCGGTACGAATGACCTGCGTGCTCACCGCTCCCTGGGCAACGCCGTACTGGCCCAGCAATTCGTTGACCCGTTTCCAAGTCTGGGGACGGATGGCCAGAAAGCACTTGTCGAGGAAGGTGAAGTCCATCACGGCCTTCTTCCGCATCCGCAGGAAGTCCTGTAGAAACGGATCGCTGCCGATGCGGATGATCACATCGCGGAAGGGCAGTCCTTCGAGGTGCTGCACAACGAGGGCCCGCAGGATGTTCTCCGATGTGTAATCGCCTTCGCGGCCCTCCTTGCCACCCTGGGACAGCTTCTGCAGATCCGCATGCACCGCCGAAAGGATGTCGGATTTGGCGTCCAGCACTTGACTAATGGCCCGATATCGGGCACGATAATCACGTACGACCTTGGGCAACCCGTCATCCTTCGATTCAAAACTGAGCACGGCTTCCTTTTTCCGACGCATCTTTATCCTCCTCTGGTCTTTCGTGAAACAATAAACCATGAGGATAAGGGTGCGTCTTTTTTCGTCAAGGCCACCTTGCGAAATTAGCTCGCGCCGCTTCCGCAACAGAAACTATGTACGGTTTCGGCATCGGCAATCCTGAGAATCGCGAATTCTGCTCTGCCGGCATTTTCGTTTCAAGTTCGTAAATCGCTACAACCGATAACGAACGTGAGAGAATCTCAACAAAAAACCCCTAGTGCCAACGCCTTGGGAGCGGTGCAATCATGTGGATGGCCTCAATCCTCCAGGTTCTGGCCCTTGGTGCGGTCGATCCGGCAGCGCCGCTGGCCGCTTCGGCGGCACCGGCGCCAATCTACTGGCGACAGAGCCTGTTCTCAATCCCTTTTCACCTGGATCGTCCCGATCGGGCCACCCCGGTACCGGCCGAGGTTCAGTTATACGTATCACCAGATCGGGGAGTGCATTGGGACAATTGGCGGCAGGCCCCGCCGGAAAAAGGGTTCTTCCTTTTCAAGGCAGGCAATGACGGTGAGTACTGGTTCGATGTCCGCACGCTCGACCGTTCCGGTCAGATTCGGCCGCAAGGCCCGCATACGCCCAAGCTGATCGTGATTGTCGACACGGTCCCGCCCAAGGCCCAGCTTACGGCCCGCCGCGGCAATGCCGGCCAAATCACGGCCGCTTTCCGCATCGAGGAGCTGTATCCCAATCTGGACAGTTTGGCGATCGAATATCGCTTTTCTCCGACCGCTGCTTGGCAAACGGTTCCCGTCGGCCCGAAAACGTCCGCAGCAACAACGCCGAACATACAGGCGAGGTCACCTGGTATCCACAAAGTACCTCGGGAACCGCGGAGATTCGCCTTCGCGTCCACGACATGGCCGGCAATCCGGCGGAATGTCACGCGCAAGTCGTTTTTTCGGCGGGAACGGCAACAACGGGAAGTCCCGTGCGGCCACCCTTGGAATCTGGAGCGGCAACTCCGGCCCCAGCTTCGCCTGCCCCCGCAGCAACGATTCCTTCGCCCGGAGTTGCCGCCAAGCCTGCCGATCCGTGGCAACCGCTTGGCCCCCGAACGGGCAGAACGCCTTGGCCGGCAGAAAACGCCGGTCCGGCTGCCAGCCCGGCAAAGCCGCTAGTCTCCCAGGACGATGCCGGCGACGGCTCGGTGGCCTTCCGTGTCAATCCGCCGGTCACGCGTCAATTTGTCGACAATCAACCGCCAGCATCGCCCGCAGCCCCGGCGAACCCTTTCAGCGGCTTCACCGCCGGCCGTCCGACCGGCCCGGCGTCGATTCCGACGGCCGCGAGCAACGTCGGTCCGCCGCCGGGTGTGCAACTTCGTTGGATCAACACGCGGGTCTTCCAACTCACCTACGACACCCGCGCCATGGTCGGCGCGGCCAATCTCCCCGTCGAGTTATGGGGAACGCGTGACGGCGGCAAGTCGTGGCAGAGCTTTGGCAAGGATCCCAAAGGCCAGAGCCCGATGTTGGTGACCGTGCCCGAAGATGGCATTTACGGGTTTCACATGACCATTCAGAGTCGCCCGGACATGGCGGGAAGACCGCCGCTGCCGGGTGAAGTGCCGGGCATCTGGATCGGCATCGACCTGACCCGGCCGGTGGGTCGCATTACGCGAGCCCAGCAGGGCGTTGGTCCCGATGGCGGCAAGTTATTCATCGAATGGGAGGCGAGCGACGATCGTGCCCTGGCCGCAAGGCCGATTTCTCTTTCGTATAGCGAACGATTGGGTGGTCCCTGGACCTCGATGGCCAGCGACCTGGAAAACACCGGGCGGTATGCCTGGCAGCTCACCGGCAGCCTGCCGCAGCGGATGTACTTGCGGCTGGAGATTCACGACGCCGCCGGCAACATGGGCATTTACGAAACGCCCGAACCGGTGACGCTCGATCTTTCCAGTCCCGCCGCGCAGCTTCGCGATCTGCGTCCGCTGGGCCGAGTCGACTCTCGGCCGGTTGAGCAGACGTACCTGCGGTAGGGGGAAGAATGAGGGATAAGAGATGAGAGATCCCTCTTCGAGGGGCGTTCCTTCATCCCTCATCCTTAATCCTCTGTTCCCTGCCCAGTCCCTCGGCTATACTTTTTGCATGGCCAAACTCCATGCGATCGACTATCTGGCACAGCCCGGCAAATACCCCCCGAAACCGGTCTGCGTGGCTTATGGCGATGAGTTGTTCCTCCGCCGTCAAGTGCTCCTGGGCCTTCGCCATGCCGTCCTAGGAAACGAGGAAGGCGATTTTTCGCAAACGAGCTTTGAGGGCCGCACGGCCGAATTTCGCGCCGTTGCCGAGGAATTGACCACAATCGCCATGTTTGGCGGGCAGCGGCTCGTCGTCGTCGAAAATGCCGACGATGGTGCGAGAACGAAAATCCAGACTGCCGTGCCCGATGAAGAAAAAACCAAGGGAGCAGCGGATGAGTCGACTGACGCGGGAAGTGGTTTCGTCAGCCGCTATCGGCAGCAACTTGAGGACTACGTTGCGCGGCCCAGCCACAGCGGGGTGTTGGTGCTGGACGTCAAGAGCTGGCCAAGCAACACGAAGCTTTACAAGGCCGTGGATGCCCATGGACTGGCAATCGATTGCAGCACGCCGAAGAAGGCCGACCTTGTTAGATGGGTTCTCGCCTGGCTGAAAAGTTGGGCTAAACAAGCGCATAACTTGCAGCTTGCACCGGACGCGGCTGAGTTGCTGATCGAGATGATCGGAACTGAGATGGGCCTACTCGATCAGGAATTGGCAAAACTCGCGTTGGTGGCCGGCGACGACAAGAAGATTTCGCCCGAGATGGTCCAGAAAATGGCGGGGAGCTGGCACGCGAAAACAGCATGGGAAATGCTCGACCTGGCACTGGACGGCAAGGTGACTGAGGCCATGCTGCAGATTGACCGGTTGCTCACCTCGGGCGAAGTTCCCATCGCGTTGTTGGGGATGATTTCCGTCTCACTCCGCCGCCTGGCCGCGGCCACACGCTTGGTTCTCCAGGCCGAGGCCGCCGGTCGCCGCATTGGCGTCGGCCCGGCCTTGGAGCAGGCGGGGGTGAACAAGTGGTTCCTGAAAAAGACCGAAGATCAGCTCCGCCGTCTCGGCCGGCAGCGCGGAGCCCAACTCTACCGCTGGCTTTTGGAAGCCGATCTCGATCTGAAGGGCGATAGCCAAATGCCGCCCCGGCTGATTCTCGAACGCCTGGTCGTCCGACTAGCGGCCCCGGCGTGAGGCGAGGAAAGTAGCCACCCGCCAGAATCCCAAGTAGGTCGTTTCATGCTGGGAACGACATTTCGGCGTACTTCTGCACGATCCGTTGGGCGATGCTTGAACCACCGAGGAAGAGCGGATGTTGGTCGTGAATGCCTCTGAACGTGGAGAGGATATACTCGACCTCGTCGCGGGAAATGCCGTAGAGGTGAAAGAAGGCGGCGTCGAGTTCGGCCATCAGTTCGCTCCGCTCGGTCTCATCCCACTTGTTGAGCCGGCCGCCGTATTCAGCTTGGAGACTGCCGCTCGTGAAATTGCAGGCGTCGGCCAGCGGCAGCATGTCTTCGGCCGTGCAGGTGAGCTTGAGCACGCGCTCACTGATCCACGTTTCCAGCGTCGTGCGGTGGTCCCACGGACAGGATTTGTCGTAAGCGTCGGGTGGTAGCGTCGCAACCTGTTCTACAATGAAGAAGTTGAGGGTAACGCCGCCAATTTTTTGGCGTGTGCAGTAGTCGTAGGCAAACGCGTTGAGATTGGCCAGTAGACACGATTGGCGAACAGGCGTCAGTTCGCTCCGCACAAGAACGAAGTGATTCGTGAAAGCAGCGATCGGCGCAAACGCGGCAATCATGGTTCGCTGATTTGTGGGGCTCGTGATGTCCTTGAAACCGGCGCACCCCCACTCAGGCATTTCGACTTCGTGCGCATCAACCCAGAACCGGGGCATCGCCAATTGTTCCGGATTCTGATAACTGACCACTGTTCGCTTCTCGGTTTGCCCCTGCCGTACCCAATTGGATTGGTCGGTCACAACGTCGGCCGCACGATGATCGTAGTCCTGTACCATCTTCGCTTCATACAGCGGCAGAAAAACTCGCTTCCCTTTGATCCACCGATTGCCTTTCAGCTTGAAACCCTCCGCTTTGAGCGCTTCGGCTTCTCGGAACAATTCGGCGTCGTTCGTCTGATCGAACATCCTTTGGAACTGGATGCGCCACGGGTTGCCGGTTGGCCTCTCACGGTTGGCGTCGATCAAGACGGGAACGCGGCGGTAGATCGCTTTAGTGATTTCCGCGTCGCGTCGCGTGCGGAAAATCGGGCACGTTCGCGTGTTGGGATTCAGCAGCCGGATGTCGGCACCACTGAGCGCAATGTGCCGGTTCCGGTCATCCAACTCTTCGATTTGGTGGGCAAAAAACACGAAATCAGCGTGCGAATGTTTCAGCTTGTTCACCGGCGAAGTTGAGGATGCAGAACTTGAACGACGCATGAACCTCGGGAAAGAAGGTCTTCTTGTTCTCGAAGTCGAACAACCGAATCAGCCGATTCGATTCCGCGACGGCCGCGAAGAAATCCTTGGTCGTCATGTCCGACGCGATGCCCGACGGAACGAGCAGCCCCACACGGCCGTGCGGCGCAACCAATCGGTAGGCGAGTTCGGCGAAAACCGCGTAGGTGTTGATGTCCCCCTTGCCTGTGAGCGGATATTGATCGCTCGTTCGGCAGTACGTCAGCAGGGAATCCGCCCGGTTCAATGCCTCTTGATAGCGCTCGTACAAAGCCGGATCGTCGGATTCCAGCTTCGCGACGAGCTGCCGTCGCTTGGCCGCGTTCGTGGCGGTGGCGATCTCCGGGGCGGGCAATGAGAAGAATTCGCGTTCCTGCAACTTCATGCGCTCCCAGGGCGGATTGCCGATCACGCAGTCGAATCCGGTCTCCTCGCGGTTGAACACGTCGGGGAACCGCTCGCGCCAATTGAAGCCGGCCGGCTCGATTTCGGGATCGTGGACCAGCGAGTTGCCGTGGACGATGTTCTCCGAAAGCTTGGCGAGCAGTTGACCCGGACTCGCCGAGCGAATCCAGAGGCGCAAGTTGCGTGATCTCGACCGATGGGGGAAAAACATCGACCCCGAAAAGATTTTCCTGGAGAATGAACGCCGGAACCTGTGCAGCGAGTTTATTGGCGTTGGCTTCGCCCAACTGATCGAGATGGCCGATGACTTCGTTGTAGCGCGATTCCAGCACGTCATAGGCCTGAAACAGAAACGCGCCGCTGCCGCAGGCCGGATCGACGATCTTGAGGTTCCGCAAGATGGCAAGGCATCGCCGCCAGTATGCGGCGTCATCGGGCGTCTTGCCGCGCCGCGCTTCCTTTTCGGAAATCCCAAACTCGATGGCCGCGGCCGCGAAGCGCTCGGCGACCACTTCTTCAACCGTGTACTGCACGATTCGGCCCGCCAGTTCCGTCGGCGTGTAGTACGCGCCAAGCTGCTTTCGCTTGGCCGATTGCGGCATGGAGGAATAGCGACTTGCCTTTTCGGCGTCGCCGAACAACCCCGACTCCTTGATCTTCTCCAATTCCGTAATCGACCGCTCGAAGAGGTGCCCCAGGACGTTGAGGTTCACCTCATCCGCGAAGTCGTAATTACTGATCGTATTGAAGAAGGTCGTCCATGGTATGTCGGGCAGTTCCAGTTCATCGACTGCGTGCGGCGCGAACAGCCCGCCGTTGTACTGGGGAATGCCGTAGCGGCCGCTGCCGGCGTCGATGAAGCGAAAGAGGTTCTTGAAGTTCTGCCAGCGGGGATTGGTGACAGCGTGAAAGCCGGCCACGGTGTAAGCGTCGGGGATGGTCTTCTCGGGCAACAGGCGGCGATCTTCGCAAAAGGCAATGAAGATGATGCGATCGAAGAGGCGCTGGGCCATTTCAATCGCCGTGTCCCGCGGGTAATTCCGCTTGAAGTGCAACTCGGCGATCAGGTCGTTGCGGTTGCGCGAGTAGGCGTCGTAGAGTTCGTCGCCGATCTCCCGTTGGCGTTCGGCCGATTTTTTCAGCAAGGCCGCGGCACGAGGCGGTCCGAACGGCGACGCCTCGATCAAACCCTGGCGATGAAAGAGCACGTAGAACTGCTTGAACACGTCGAAGTCGCGCAACGATTGCAGGGTGAAATGCTCGTAAGCCCGTTTTGTCGAGGCCCGCTCGTAGAGCCGGAAACTGACGATGTTGGAGACGATGCCCCAGCGGCACTCGGGCGGCGTATTCACCAGATAATCCCAGCATTGGCCGACAGCGGTCCGGCCGTTGCTGCGGTGGCGGTCGAGATGGACATTCGGCCCTTTCAGTTCGATCACCGCCAGAAGCCTGTGGTCCTCCGCCTGCCGAAAAAAGCCCAAGACCGCGTCCGGCGTTTCACCTTCAATCTGAAAATGCTGCTCCCGGTGCCAGACTTCTTTTCCATCGAGGGGTCCGGCGTAACCGAGCGCATCGCCGAACACCTGGGCCAGGAAATCGCCTTGCATTTGCGTTTCGTTGAGTTCTGCCAGGCGGCCGGAGGTCTCAAGATCGGCCCATTTCACAAGTACGGCGTGGGCGGCTTTCAACGCGATCCCGTTGAGCCGTATGTCTACGACGGCATCCTTCAGAAAACGCGCCAGGATGAGGCGGTCCGTCTTGAGCTGACGGAGCGCGACCACAGACTCGCTGGGGAAGAGAGTTTGTTCAGTCATTTTTCTTCGGCGCGTCGATGCGGGAAATGGCCTTAGTAACCCATTCTACCGTTACTTTAGGGCCTGACCGTAAATGGTATGACTTTCTGTTATCGCCACGGCGTATGCAACTCAACGAGACACCCGGCGATTTGGCAAAGCGGGCAAGATGAGTAGATGAGGTGGGATTGCCTCTCCACCTCATCACTCATACGCTTGCGGTGAAGCGGAGTTGTCCTGTGCCGCCCAGCATCTTAGCCGATTAGTGTACTTGCGTCAACACCTCTGACGGGTTACGCTTTACGGAATTTTGTTCTCGCATGGCAAGCGGATCGCAAGCAATCCGCAGAGTTATTCTTTCGCCGGTCGTCACTTCCGTTGGCACGCGGGACAGTAGAACGTGGATCGTTGGGCCTGCACGATCCGTACGATCCGGGCTTTTCCGCAGGCGAGACACATTTGCCCGTGCCGCTGATAAACGCGATGGCTGAACTGGTAGTTGCCCGGCGCGTCGCGGGCGATGCGATAGGTGCCGTCGCGAAGCGTCGAACCTTGGTGTTCGATCGCGTCTTGCAGTACGCGGAGCATCTCGGCATGGACGCGCTGCCACTGGGCCTTCCGCAACTGCCGGCAAGACCGGCCTGGATGAATGCCGGCACGATGCAGGATTTCCGAGGCATAAAGATTTCCCACGCCGGCCAATACCTTTTGATCGAGCAATGCGACCTTGATCGCCCGCGTGCTATGGCCCATCCGCCGCCCTAGTTCGGCTGCCGAGATCTCCAAGGCGTCGGGCCCGATCTTCGCGGGGCCGTAGAGAGCGGCGAACTCCTCCGGCGCGACGAGTCGCACGACGCCCAGCCCGCGCTGGTCCCAGAACAAAATCTGCTCTGCGCGGCCAGATAGCTCGATGACCACCCGCAGGTGTTTGCGGTCGGGCGGGCCGGCAAGAAAGACGAGGCCCGTCATGCGGGGTTCCATGACGATGCGGTCGCCCGAATCGAGTTCCAGGAAAATGCGTTTGCCCAACCGGCCGACGCGATCAATGCGGCAGCCCACGGCCCGATGGCAAAACTGGCGGAGGGGCGGTTCAATCGTAATCGGCTGCAGGGGAGATTTCGGTCGGACGATTCTTGAGATCATGGCCCCCGTCGCGATGGCGATCCCGCGGCGCATGGTTTCTACTTCTGGCAGTTCGGGCATAAAACACTACAATCGGCGGGTATAAGATGCAGCTAGGGATTTAGAAGAGCCTATCCTACATGGACGTGAAATGGGCCGCGGAAAAAATTCTACCAAATGCTTGACGGGAAGGAAGAGAGTGCTATCATTCATCTTGGAGCGACGAGGTAGCGACTGCCTCACTCGGCCTCGCTTCTCCAGGGTCACCGCACGAGGCGTCAGGCATTTAACCCGCGGTGAGAGCCCGATGCTGGCCGATACCTGACTGGCCGGCACCGGGTTTTTTATGCGCAGTAGGTTCCTCCTGCCGGGAGGGACGGTTGTGCGACATTCCGCTCGAGGGCTCGCAACTTTTCACTTCGGCTAAGGCACGATTGTCCCTTCCGGCAGAAGAGACCTACTGGCTTTCAACCCGGCTAACGTCCATGACGGTTTGGGCCGTGGCGGCCAGATTGCGAACGTCTCCGAGGACCTTCTCCTCGGCCAGCAAGTCCGGCGGCAGCGATTCCGCGGGCGGAGTTTCTGAGGGCGGGGCGATCGTGTTGTCAATTGGCAGATTCTCGCTGCGTGCGGCCGTCGACTCAGGCGCGGCGGGTGCGACGGACGGATCATACGGCGCCCAAGCGCGGTGGGAATCAACGATTCAGCAGCCGGCGGCATCGGTCCCAAGGACTCGAAGATTCCGTCCAAACCCGGCGGTCCATAATCATAGTACATGGCCAAGCCGAATCCCAGGCAGATATTCAGCATGCCGATGGTAACAATCAAGAGAATCAAGGCCGTTGACCCAAATGGATGCGATTTTTCGTAACGCAGGCCGCACGAATCGGGATGTCCGCATAACGGATTGTCAATCCCTTCTACACTGTGCGGCAGCCGGTAGATCATTGCCTGCGGCCTGCCTCAAAGTATAGGTTACGGCCCGGCATTGCCTTGACGGGCGCTAGTGGGGCAATTAAGCTCGTTGCAATCCGTCCTGCCGTTACAATCCCACTTGTGTAACACGGAATTCATTATCCGATCACCCGTGCCGCCAGCGCCACGGCTGCGGTCTCCACGCGGAGGGTCCGCGGGCCGAGGTCCACCGGCTGCCATCCTTGAGCGATGGCCAGCGCAATTTCCTCATCGGTGAATCCGCCCTCCGGCCCGACGGCAAGGACGGCGTTTTCATTTGGGACAGGCCACGGCCGCGGCCCTTGCCCCGGGTGTGCCACCAACCGGCATTGCACATTCCCGCTTTCCGCAAGAAACTCCTGCCACGTCTTCGCTTCGGCAATCTCCATCAGCCGGTTCCGCCCGCATTGCTTCGAGGCCTCGATGACCGCGCGGCGCAGCGCTCTAGGGCATTTTCCACGGGCTGGGCCACGCCGTGCTCCGTTTCCAGCGGCACCAATCGCGCGACGCCCAACTCGACTGCCTTCTCCACGAGCCACCTCTGCCGCTCTCCCTTGGGCAAGGCCACGCCCAGGGTAACTGCAATCCGTGCCTCACGGTCAATTTCCTGGCGGCCGGCAATCGCCAATTCAACTTCATTGCGACCGGTCCTTTGGACAACGGCGTCGAATTCCCAGCCGGAGCCGTCAAAGAGCGTGACGCGAGTCCCCGCCTTGGCCCGCATCACGTGCAGCAGATGATGGGCCTCGGCGCCGGTAAGCACGGCACGGTCGGACGCGACAGGCGATTCGACGAAGTAGCGATCGGACATGGGCGGCAGCGGCGGAAGGGGGAAGAAGGGTGGAAAATCGCCGTGTCGTTCATCTTAGACCACAGAAAGCCGCATTCAAACACGAAGCCACGAAGAACACGAAGGAAATTCGCAGTCGATTTGGTTTTTCGTGCCCTTCGTGCCTTCGTGTTGAGTTGATTATGGCTTGGACTCCCCAAGACGCCTACATGATCCTGGGAGATACGATCGGCCGGCCCGGCGGTCAAAAAAGGAATAGCAGCTCCTGAAACCCTCTTAATCATGTGGCCCATATACGTCCAATGGGGTAGGGCGGGTTGAAAGCCTATCGTTTTGGGACAGGTTGAAAACCTATCCTACGACGCGAAACCTTTTCCGCCCAGCAGGGTTTAATCGTGTGACCACTACCCTCCGATGCGGGCCGAAGCACCTCTTGCCCCCCACCTCGTCGCTTCGCGCTTTGGCATCGGAGATTGAAGGCGGAAGGCGCGGGCCACCCTGGTCCCCTTCCGCCTTTATTCTTTTACTTTTGACCACTGCTGTTCCAATCGCTTCGGCGAGACGGGGATCGATGTTCCCAACTTCTGGGCAAACAGCGAAACGCGATACTCCTCCAGCATCCAACGATAGTGGATCAACTCGGGATCGGCTTCGCATTGCGGCCCGTGTTGCCCGATCCATTCGAGATACGCTTGCCTGCGGGGCAGGAATTCCTCGAAACGTTCGCGGTCCTTTGCTATCCCGCCACCGGCCAGGGCGTCAAGCCGAATGCGGATGGCCCGGAAATACCGAGGGCAGTGCCGCAGCCAGGTCCACGGCGTCGTGCTCAGGCACTTCGGCCCGGCCAGTCGCGAAAGCTGGTCGCGGACATCGTCGATGGCATATTGCCACTTCACCGCTTGCGGCCCGGCCTTTAAGGCAATCTTGCCCCGCACGGCACGTAAACCGCCCTCACCCCCGGCCCCTCTCCCGAGTACGGGCGAGGGGAGCTTACTTGCCGAATCCAGCGCAGTGCGGGCCTCTTGATAGGCCTCGAACCACGGCCCGATCAGCCCGGCCAGATCCTGCACCGCCAGCCCAATCCGCTGCCGGGCTGCGCCCAGCGCCGCTTCGAACGCTGCTTTCGTACGGGGAAGTTCGACCTCATCGGGCCAGGCACGAACCGCCAACAATTCGGCCAATTGTTGCCGCAGGTCGAAGTCCGGAATCAATGCGGCCGCCGGCTGCGCCTTGTCCAGCCCCGGCAGCCAATCGACCTGCGTCTTCACCTCGCGCCAGGCAGTCAGCAGGAACAGCCGCCGCAAGGCGAAGCGCGTTTGATATGCCGCACGGATTGGCGAATCCAAGAGCCGCAGACTCACGGAAGTTGCGCCGTCCACCAAGGCCGGATAGGCCTTCATCGCCAGCCGACTGTGCGAGACTTCGATCTCCACCGGGAGCTCGTCGAAATCCCAGGTGGTCAAGCCGTCACGATTCCAGCGCGGATCGTCGATCGCCGTAAAGGCCGCGGCCGCCTCGATGCCCAACTGCCGCCGCAAGGCGTCGAGGTCGCGACTGGCTGCCAGGGTTTGGCCCTCGGCGTCGGTCACGCGGACGTTCATCTGCAACTGGGGCGGCAATTGATCGCCGTCGAAGTCCCGAGCGGAAACCTCCACGCCGCCAATACGGCTGAGCACCCGGGCGAGTTGGGCATGCAAGTTTCCTTCCTCATGATGAAGCTCGGCCACGGCCCGCTTTGCCGCCTCTGGCGCGGGCACAAAACGCGTCCGCAAGGCCTTTGGCAGCGAGCGGATCATCGCCAGCACCTTTTCTTCGCAAAAGCCCCGGCACGAGCCACTCCAGCGGCTCAGCATCAACCTGGTTCAGGGCCTCCAGCGGCACGTTGACCGTTACGCCGTCCTCCTGCTCGCCCGGATCGAATTTGTAGTCCAGCGGCAGTTCCCATGGGCCCGTGACCAACTGATCCGGGAACGCGTCTTCCGCAAAGTCGGTTTCCTCTCTCAACAGATCGGCACTGGTCATGGTGATCTGTCGGGCGTTTTCCGGCGACTCACGGAGCCAGCGGCCAAGTTGCACGCCGTCGTAAATCTCGGCCGGCAGCCGCTGATCGTAGAAGGCAACTCGTTCCCACTCGCCGATCACGATGTCGCGCCGTCGCACCTTGGCTTGCAACCGCTCGACCTCCTCGAGCAGTTCCTCGTTGTGTGCCAGGAATGCCGGCTTGGGCTCGAGATCGCCTTGCACCAGACCATGTTCGATCAGGAGCTGCCGCGAGGCATCGGCGTCGATGGGTCCATAACGCACCGGCCGTCCCGCCACGATGACAAGCCCGAAGAGCGTCAGCCGCTCCAGGGCCACAGCCGAGGCCCAAGGGCTTTCCCAATGCAGATCGCTATAGGTCCGCTTGATCAGGTGTCCGGCGAGCGGCTCGATCCAGCGGGGATCGATCCGCCCGCAGCAGCGCAGATAGCGGCGCGTGGTTTCGACCTGTTCGGCGGCCACGATCCACTTGGCCTTGCTGCGGAACATGCCGGAACCGGGCCAGAGGTTCGCCTTGCCGCCGCCCGCCACGTTGTAGTCGTGGCCATCGCCGCGCGTGGCGATGCTGGAAAGCAAACCGGCCAGAATCGCGCGATGGATGGCGTCGTACTTGGGGTGGACCTGTAGGGAACGCCCTCCGTGGCGTTCCGAACCTGTCGCGCGGCGTTCCGTGGAGGCCAATTCGGAACGCCGCGGAGGGCGTTCCCTACAGTTCTCCTCAATCAGTTCCAACAACTCGCGATGCACGTCGAGCCATTCCCGCATCCGCATGAATGAGAGAAAATTCTGCCGGCAGGCCTTCTGAAGTTGATTGCGCGAGAGCGTGTCTTTCAGCTTGTGATAGAAATCCCAAATCTTCAGGTAACTGAGGAAATCGGACTGCCCGTCGGCGAATTGCGCGTGGGCCTTGTCGGCCGCCTCCTGCTTTTCCAGCGGCCGTTCGCGCGGGTCTTGGACCTCCAAGGCCGCGGCGATAATCAGCATCTCATGCAGGCAGCCTTCTTCGCCGCCGGCGAGGATCATCCGCCCGATCCGCGGATCGACCGGCAGGCGGCCCAAACGGCGACCGATCTCGGTCAACTCCTGTTGCTCGTCGATCGCCCCCAACTCGAAGAGCGTGCGATAGCCGTCGCGAATCGCGTCGGGCTTGGGCGGATCAATGAGCGGGAAAGCATCCAGCTCGCCCAGCCGCAGGGTCTTCATCTGCAAGATCACCGCAGCCAGGTTCGTCCGCTGGATCTCGGGCATGGTGAAGCGATCGCGGCCAAGAAAGTCTGCCTCGCTGAACAGCCGAATACATATGCCCGGTCCCACGCGACCGCAGCGCCCCTTGCGCTGCTCGGCCGAGGCCCGGGCCACCGCCTCGATCGGCAGCCGCTGGGTCTTCGATCGCGGCGAATAGCGGCTGATCCGCGCCGTGCCCGGGTCGATCACGAAGCGGACCCGCGGCACGGTGAGCGACGACTCGGCCACATTGGTGGCGATGACCACCCGCCGTTTGGGCCCCGGCTGAAAGACCCGTTGCTGTTCCTGGATCGAAAGCCGTGCATAGAGCGGCAGGATTTCCGTCTCCCGGCCCGTGCCATCGCCTGGCAACGGCCGGCTGCGGAGCGTCTTGGCCGTTTCGTGGATATCGCGTTCCGTGGGCATGAAGACGAGCATGTCGCCGCGATCGATGCGGGCCGCTTCCTCCACCGCCGCCCGTACGGCATCCTGCAAATCGGGCTCGTTGCCGTCTTTATCCCGTTCCATCGGCCGCCACAGCACTTCGACCGGATAGGTCCGCCCCGACACTTCGACCACCGGCGCCGGGCCGGCGGGGCACCCGGTACTCCGGGTCATGGCGAAATGCTCGGCGAAGCGAGCCGCGTCGATCGTCGCCGAGGTAATAATCAACCGCAGATCGGGCCGATTGGGCAACAGCCGTTTCAGGTAGCCGATCAGGAAATCGACGTTCAGCGAGCGTTCGTGGGCCTCGTCGAGAATGATCGTGTCGTACTGGTCGAAGTACGGATCGCTCTGCGTCTCGGCCAGCAGGATGCCGTCGGTCATCAGCTTGATATAGCTGTTTGGCCCGATCGACTCGGAGAAACGGACCTTGTAGCCCACGTCGCGGCCCAGGGGTGAGCCGATTTCTTCGGCGATTCGTGCGGCCACGCTCCGCGCGGCGATACGTCGCGGCTGGGTATGGCCGATCAGACCGGCGACGCCGCGGCCCAATTCCAGGCAGATTTTCGGCAACTGCGTCGACTTGCCCGAGCCGGTCTCGCCGCAGACGATTACCACTTTGTGGTCGCGAATTGCCGCGGCGATGTCCTCCCGCCGGGCCGAGATCGGCAGGTCCGTGTCGAAAGCAAGTCTTGGGACCGCTTTTCGCCGGGCCTCACAGCGGTCGACCGACTGCCGCAAGTCCTTTTGCAGCCGGGCCCAGAGGGAGTTCTGCCGCCGCTGATCCAGCGGCTTACCATCGCGTGCGGCTGCCTGGATTTCCCGCAGGGCATTGCGCAGCCGGTGCCGGTCGGCGATCATCGCCAAGGGGATTTGGGATTCGAGTTCGTCCAATGGGAGCATCGACGTTGCGTAGCCTTCCAGGCTTCGCACCGACTTTCAAAGGAGTTTCTCACGCAGCCGAATTCTATATTGTGCCGAAAAGTTGCCGTCACTTACCCTGCAAGAACTAAATTCTTCGTATCTTCCCTAATTTTGCTGTTGCCCGGCATGCCCGCCATGATTATCATCCGACTGATTACGGTTGGCTGGCAGGAAGCCGCGGAAGACCGTAATAAGAGTTCTCAGGCGAAGGGAGTTGCCTATGGCGGAGCAGTCGTCCACGGTTGCGGCTTTTCGTGCTTTGGTCATGTTGGTCTGCCTGACCCTCATACTGGTGGCGGCTTTCTGTGGAGGCTCGTTTCCGGCGGTGGTGAAAGCGATCCAAAGTGGCCGCTGGCCGACACTTGCGGATTTTCGCGGCCCGACGGGACCAGCCTCCGGACAGGCGACGGAGGCACCCCGCTTTGTGCCGCCGGCCAGCGGCTCGCCCCTGGCAACTGATCGCAAGTTGATGGGGTTTTCAAGCCCTGTTGCAGGTCTTGGTCTTGCCCCGCAAGGCCAAGCGACGGGTTCGTCGGTAATACCCGCGAACTTCAATTCGCCAATCACGTCTCCTCCGAAGATTGACACCGGGTTGGCGGCGAGTTTTTCGCAGGCCAAGGATCCAGGCCTTGCTCCCAGTCGAGGACTCTCTCCGCTTCCGACGGGGGCGGATAATCTACTTCCCGTGAATGCGGAGCTGTCGGGGCCGCCGGCACGTATTGACGTTCCGGCCGGCCCGAGCGGACGAGCCAACAGTTCGTCGTCCAACAATCAGCTCAAGTACGTCGTAGATCGACTCCAGAAATTGGGCGCAACTTATTTTGTACTTGAACCTTGCGGCAATGAGAAACGCGAATTCCGTTTCTTTTGCCAAATGTCCATCGGCGGAAATCCTCGCGTCACGAAACCCTTCTGGTGCTTCGACGGCGATCCCCTGCTGGCGATGACTCGGGTCTTGAAACAGGTTGAGGACTGGCAGGGTAACGGTGGGTAAGGGGAGAACCCGTCTTGCTCCCACGGCAGCCGCTTTCTATAATCTCGCCGCCGTACCAGATTTTGCGTAACGGCTTACGACTCTTCTTCTTGCAATTCGCAGTTGCACCGTTTGGCCAGGCAGGCAAGGATGCTAGTCTGCTGAAACGATTGGGCGATAAATCGGCGCCGACCAGGACCGCCGCGCACCCGCGCGATGCCCGTGATCGCGGCACGCGCCAAGGTAGCAGGCACTCTCCGAGTGCCGTCCGCCCATGTGATTCGACATGGGGTGAGAGGAGCGCGCAAGCACGATGCCGGATGCCTGCTCCATGGGCGGACGGCACTCGGAGAGTGCCTGCTACCTTTCTTGCACTTATTCTCCTGCTGCCGGCAACGCTCTTCGCGCAGATCAGCGTGCCGGAGGGCGACAACGTCGAGACGATTGCCATCTCGGCCCAGGCTGCCAATCGGTGGCAACAAGGGGCGTATGAAGTGTGGCTCTTGCGGGGCGATTGCCGGTTGGTACAAGGCGACGACGTGGCGGTCTGCCAGGAGGCGGTGTTCTGGATCGAGCATGCCGCGGCGGGCTCGCACCGGCGCACGAAGGTGATCGCCTATCTGGAAGGCAACGTGGGGGTCCGCCTGATCCGCGATCGCCAGCCGGTGGAAATCCACGACCAGAAATGGTTTGGCCACTTTTATACGATCTACGACGTACAGATCCGCGCCGGCCGGGTAGCGGGTAAGCCCGACGTGCTGCCGGGCATCTATCAACGCGGCATGAACGAGCAAAACCCGGAGTTTGCCGACGCCCTGCGGCAGACCCACGTGGAGCCAGTCCAGTACGTCGCTGCGGCGAACGAGCTTCCGCCACCCGGCAAGCCACCGCCGGGCGCGGGGCCATTGCCGCCGGGAACCCCGCCCGTTGCGCAAGGCATGCGGCGGATCCGCGTCTTCGCCCGGGGAGACGTGCCGATGCACGGCCAGTGGCAACAAGATCCGCAAACGAACGAGGCGAAAGCCGTCATCGACCAAGGCGTGACCATGGTCATCGAAGGCCTGACGACCCGCAAGGGGAATGTTCCCGGGCTGGGCGGCGGACCGCTGACGATCGACCTCTCGACCGACCGGCTCGTGATTTGGACCGTGGCTTCGCGGCAGCCCGACATCAACGCTCCGCTGTCGCAGGACGAGAACCAGCCGCTGGAAATCTACATGGAAGGCAACGTCGTCTTCCGCCAGGGCGACCGGATCATCTATGCCGACCGCATGTATTACGACGTGCGGCACCACTTGGGCACGGTGCTGGGGGCCGACATGCTCACGCCGGCGCCGGGTTACGAAGGCAAGGTCCGCGTGCACGCCGACGTCTTGCAGGAGATCGACGAGGACCGTTTCCGCGCCGAGGACGTGTTCGTCACTTCCAGCCGCCTGGGAATTCCCCGCTATCGCCTGCAAATGAGCGAGGCCCAGTTCGATGACCGCCAGACCCCGCGCGTCGATTGGCTGGGAAACCCGGTGATGGACCCCAAGACCGGCCAACAGGCGATCGACCACCAGGAGCTGGTCGCGGCGCAGAACAACTTTCTGTACATCGAGAGCGTGCCGATCTTCTATTGGCCGACGTTCGCCACGGACCTGAACGATCCGTCGTTCTTCCTCCGCCGCGTGCAAGCCGCCGAAAACGGCGTTTTCGGTCCGGCGCTCTATACCGATTGGGCCGCCTACCAGTTGTTGGGCATCAAGAATCGCCCGGTGGGGACCGATTGGACTGTGAGCTTCGACTACCTGAGCTGCGCGGCTTTGCGGCGGGCACGGAGTTCCTGTATAAGCGCGACGATTTCTTCGGCATTCCCGGCAAGGTTTCGGGGAAGATCAACTTCTGGGGCATTTTCGACCGCGGAACCGATGACCTGGGCTATGGCCGTACCAACGTCCTGCCCGAACCCAACGTCAACTATCGTTATCGCTTCTTGGAGCAACATCGCCAGGACCTGGGCGGGGGCTTTACCGTCACGGCCGAGGTGGGCAAGATCAGCGATCGCAACTTCCTGCTGGAATATTTCAAGCAGGACTGGGACGAGCAAAAGGATCCCACCACCGACGTGGAACTGAAGTTCCGCCGCGAGAACATGTCCATGAGTCTCTTGGGACAGGCGCGGCTGGACGACTTCGTCACCGAGACGCAGTGGTTGCCGCGGTTCGATCATTTCCTGCTGGGCCAATCGCTGGTGGACGACAAGTTGACGTGGTTCGAGCATACGAGCCTGGGCTACGGCCAGTTCAAGGTTGCCACGCCGCTGGTCCCCGTCGTTCCCGGAAGCACGCATACCGCGGCCGGCGACGAAGCGGTGAGCCATTTGCCCTGGGAACCACAGAATTTCTCCGGCGGGCGATTTGTTTCGCGCAACGAAATCGACTTGCCCGTCGAACTTGGGCCGGTAAAGATCGTGCCATACCTGCTGGGCGAGTTGGGCTATTGGGGCGAAGACATCTACGGCCAGCCGTTGACGCGGGCCTATTACCAGGCCGGCATCCGCGCCACGCTGCCGATGTGGGCCGTCGATTCCGAGGCGGAGAGCACGCTGTGGAACGTGCATGGGCTGGCCCACAAGGTTGAGTTCCAAGCCGAGTACCTGCACGCCCAGTCGAATCAGAGCATGACGAGTCTGCCGCTCTACGATCCGCTGGACGACGAGCAGATCGAAGATTTCCGCCGCCGATTCACGGTCAACACGTTCGGTCTTCCGGCCGTTTTGCCGCCCTTCACGCAGGGGCCGCCGACGAAGTTCGACGAGCGGTACTATGCCCTGCGCAGCGACATGGAGGGTTGGGTCACGGCGCCGAGCATGGAGATTGCCGACGACCTGGACGAACTCCGGCTGGGCATCCACCAGCGCTGGCAGACGAAGCGCGGCCCGGCCGATAACTGCCACATTACCGACTGGATCGAGTTCGACACGGACATCACGTTCTTTCCCAATCCCAGCCGCGACAACTTCGGCACGGACGCCGGCCTGGCGGACTACAACTTCATCTGGCACGTGGGCGATCGGCTGACGCTGCTTTCGGACGGCATTTTCGATTTCTTCGGCGAGGGGCAGAAGATCGTCACGATGGGCATGTACCTGACCCGCCCGCCGCGCGGGCGCTGTACCTGGGCTTTCGCGTTCTCGAAGGCCCGATCAGCAGCGACGTGCTGGCCATGTCCTACAGTTATTGGATGAGCCCCAAGTGGATCAGCACCTGCGGAATGACGATTGACCTGAAAGAACCGCAGAACTTCGGCCCCACGTTCTCAATCGTTCGCGTGGGCGAATCGATGGCGATTGGCTTGAATTTCAACTACAAGCCTGCGCTGAGGACCGCCGGCGTGAGCCTGATTATCGAGCCGCGGTTCGTGCCCAAGACCGGGAGGGTAAGCCAGTTGTCCGGTGTTCACGTGGGGCAGGCCGGGGAGTTTGGTGTAGAATAAGATCATCATGTCTCGCCCTTGGAAGCGAAAATTCGCCGATGCGTTCCGCGGCCTCCGCGAAGGGGTCCGCGGCGAGAGCAGTTTCGTTGTCCATTTTATCATTGCGGCGGTGGTGCTAGCGGCAGCCGCGGTACTGCGGATGGACGCCCTGCAATGGTGCGTTCTGCTGCTGTGCATTGCTGGCGTGCTGGCGGCGGAAATTTTCAACAGCGCCCTGGAATCCATGGCCCGATCGATCACCGGCCAGGAAGATCCCCATATTCGCAATGCGTTGGACATCGCCAGCGGCGCCGTGCTGACCGCGGCCTTCGGCTCGATCGCTGTGGGGATCGTACTGTTTGGGCACTGCGTCGCCCAAATGCTGGGCTGGTGGTGACCCGTTTCAGGGCCGCGTGTCGGCCGTGTTCTTGCGGGCTTTTCGAGCGGAGTGAGATCCGTCTTGCCTTGAAGGCGGCATCTGCAAACGCTCATCGGCTACTTTGTCACGATGGCCTTGGACGAGAATTTCGCCCACAAGGCCGCAGATCCCGAGGAATGTCAGTGGCAGGACGATTTGAACGATTTCCGGCGACATGCGTCAAGTCTGATGGCTCGTGGGGAAAGCGACCACATTGTCTGAGAAACGATCCGGAAAGTCCGCCGGATTCGTCAACGGCGATCCGCGGTCAAGAACCTTTCCGGATCGTCTCTGACTTTATCGACCCGGCGAGAATGATGGCTGGAGTCGCATTTCCACCAGCAATCCGATGATTACCAACACTTCAAGCGGCGCAAGTGGAACAGTTTGCGCAATTTGAATCGGCTGACGGAAAGAAACCGGTTCGTTCGCAACCGGCGACGACAAGATTACAGTTGCGACATGTCTACGGCCATGCCTTCGCTACGGGTGCCGAGCCGGCGGAAGGTTTCCGCATTGACCGAATAGTTGACGGTGATTACCGAGCCGTCGCAGAGCACGAAGTTGGCGAATGTGGCGTTGGCGCTGCCGAAGCCAATCCCATCATCATCGCCCCAACGATCCTGCTTCGGGGCCTCGCACGTCGAGCGAAAGATGTCGTTGTCAAAGCCGACGTACTGGTTTTCATTGTCGGCCCCGTCCTGGCCGGTGCCGTAGCAGTTCGTGCCAAGGTACTTCTCACCGACCAAGATCGTGCAGGAGAGACCGTCCGAGATGTCGTCCTTTCGGATCGTGCTTAGCTCGAAACTGACGCCGTGGAGCGACGAGAAGTTGCTTGCTTCGCGCGAGACAAGGGGATAAGCGCCAAAATAGGCGGCTTGGGCCGCGGTTGCACTCGCCGAAAGGCTTCCGTTCCCCGCAAAGCCGTCCGCCCCGGTTCCCGGGCCTGGACCATATTGGTTGGTGCCCGTATCGCCACAATTGACCGCGTAGTCGCTTCTGGCCACCAACATTCCGGAAGTCGGACTAACTCCGCCGGCATTGATCATCTGTGCCCCGATCGCATAGGTGAAGAGAGCAGGCCGGCGCCGCGTGGGGCAATTGGTGAAGGGCAAGGGTGTGCTAACCAACTTGTAGAACCGCTTGCTGCTTCACGCTCTGACTGCCGTATCGCCCCAAATCGTGCAGGGCATTCATTTCCGTATGCGGGAGAATATTGTAAATCCATCCGCCCGGTTGTTGGTCGCCATAGCCGCGATCCGGGTCGCCAACCCAGAACCACCCCCAACCGCCCGTGGGGAAAATTCCCTGGGCCTCTTCGTGGGCCAGGCAGGCCTTTCCCATTTGCGCCAGGTTATTCTTGCACTGGGCGTTGCGGCCGGACTCCCGCGCGGAATTCACGGCCGGCAACAACATGCCGATGAGAATCCCGATGATCGTGATGACGACCAGCAATTCCACCAGGGTGAAACCGCTGTTTCGCCCCGAAACGTCATGGCTCACTTGACAACGCGACATAGAACTTCTCCTCTATGGCCCGCCACTCGCCCTTTATGGATTTTCATCGGCATAGGACTACCGCTTCCATTCCATCAGAATAGCGGAGATGCAGGGCAAAGGCAAGTATTTATCTCACGGGCGACCATTGCGGCCGTTGCGGGCGAGAGGCTGTCTGCGCAGATTCGGCATCGGGCAGATCCTCATACTGGGCGGGCTGCGGACCGTTCAGGGCGACTCCAATCAGCCGCTCGGCCTGTAGCTTTCGGCCGTCGCGGGTCGTATAGCGGACAAATACCTTCAGCCGATCGTGGGCTGGCGTGGAAGTCCAAGGCAATCGCAGGTGAATCCCCGGTTGCGAGCCCGTGCGGATCATCCCTTGCGTCTCGGCGGCCGCAAAATCCCAACGCGCCAACCGCGCTCGTTCGCCGGTCAGAGCCGGATCGAGCAGTGCCACGCTGATATTGCCGGGGGCATTGATGATATTGCCGCCAAAGTCGCGGGGCTCGACAACCACCAACAGCCCCTCGTCGCCGGATCGGCCACTGGTGCCGATCCCCCCCGTGAGTGCCGGGTGCAGCGTGATCTGTGCCACCGAACTGTTATCGGACCGGGCCGATATGCCGGCGGACGGTTGACCGCCGGCCGGGCTCCATTGTGACGATCCGCCGGAAGAACTACTGACCGGAGGAATTAGTTTACCGGGTTCCATCTTGATTTGGGGCAAATCCGTTCGCGGAACGTCTGGCTCGGAATAAATTCCTTTTGACGGATTGAAAGGCGGGGCAGCGGGATAGGTCATGGCGGGCCCGGACTGGTCACGTTCCATCGTGCGGGCCGCGGGCGGAACGCCTCGCGTGATGCCCGGTTGCACCGGCGGAGCGGAGTTCAAAGCCTCTTCCAGGTCTTCGATGCGATATTGCAGTTGCTCGATTTTCCTCTGCTTATTGAGGTTATCGCGCTGCAAGTACGCGAGCTCGGGGTCGTTGCGGCATCCTGCCAAGGCCAGCCCGAGAAGGCCGGGGACCACGATTTGCCAGATTTTCATAAGACCCTCCATGGTCTAAATCCCTCGTCCGCATTCCATTCAGGCGGACGCCTTGGGTGGTTCCATGTGCTCGATGACCTGATCGATCAATCCGTATTCCATGGCCTCTTCGGCCGACATGAAGCGGTCGCGATCGGTGTCCTTTTCGATCTTTTCCAGGGGATGGCCGGTGTGCTTGAGGAGGATGCGGTTCAGCCGCTCCTTGACCTTGCTGAACTCCTTGGCGTGGATCATGATTTCCTCGGCCGTGCCTTCCATGCCGGCCAGCGGTTGGTGGATCATGATCCGCGCGTTGGGAAGTCGCCTTCCGCTTGCCGCTCGTACCGGCACAGAGCAGGACTGCGGCCATCGAGGCGCACTGCCCGACGCAGTAGGTGGCCACGTCACAGGTGATGAACTGCATGGTGTCGTAAATCGCCATCCCGGCGCTGACGCTGCCGCCGGGCGAGTTGATGTACAGGTGGACGTCGGTCTTGGCGTCTTCCGATTGCAGGAAGAGCATTTGGGCGAGGATACTATTGGCCACGTCGTCGTTGATCGTCGAACCGAGGAAAATAATGCGGTCGCGGAGCAGGCGGCTGTAGATGTCCATCGCCCGCTCTTCGCGGCCGCTTTTCTCCACGACGTACGGAATGAGCGGCATAGTCGGTTACTCCTCTTCGTCTTCCTTGGCCACGGTCTGCTTGGTGAGAATGTCGTCGACGATGCCGTAGGCCTTGGCCTCTTCGGCGTTCATGTAGAAATCGCGGTCGGTATCCTTGGCAATCCTCTCGATGGGCTGGCCGCTGTGCGCGGCGAGGATCTGGTTCAGGACGTCGCGGGTCTTGAGGATCTCGAGGGCCTGGATCTCGATGTCGGAAACCTGCCCGCCGACCGCCCCGTACGGCTGGTGCATCATGATCTTGGCGTGCGGCAGGGCGAAGCGCTTGCCCTTGGTGCCGCCGACCAGCAGGACCGAGCCGCCGCTGGCAGCCAGGCCGACGCAGTAGGTGGCCACCGGGCAACTGAGGATCTGCATGGTGTCGTAAATGGCCAGCGTGGCGCTCACGCTGCCGCCGGGCGAATTGATGTAGAAATGGATGTCCTTGCGGCGGTTCTCGCTCTGCAAGTACAGGAGCTTCATCACCAACTCGTTGGCATTGCCGTCATGGATCTCGCCCTGGAGCAGGATAATGCGGTTCTCCAGCAGCAGATCGCCCAGCGTCAACTGCCGCTGCCGCTGATAGTCGCGATAAGAAGACATGTAGGGGTTCCCTCATTGCTCACGTTCGCTTGTTCTGTCCGGCGTGAGCCTCGTCGATCGGCTCGCCGCCACCCGGCTTGGCGTCGGGAATCTCGGAATGATCGCCCCCGGCGGCCGTCAAATCCAACGCCGCCACGTCGCTTTCCTCGAGCTGGTAAGGCACCTCGTTGAACACGGCGTTGGCCTGGATCAGGTCGATCACCTTCCGCTCGATGATCTGGTTCCGCAACACGTCCATCGAACCGCGCTTCTCCAAGCGGGCCCGCACCCGGCGGGGCGACTCGTTGGCTTGCTTGGCGATGGCCTCGATTTCCGCATCGTAGTCCTTTTCTTCGGCGTCGATCTGCTGGTCTTCGGCGATCCGCTCGAGGATGAAATGTTCCTTCAAGGCCCGGGCCGTCGAGGCCCGACTGTTCTGCCGCAACATGTTCTCGTGGGCGCGAATTTCTTCCTCGCTGAAACCGCTGCGCTGCAATTCCATGACCGCGCGCTGCAACTCGCGGTGGCTTTGCCGCTCCAAAAGGTCCGGCGGCAGGTCCCAGTCGGCGGCCACGGTCAACGCGGCCGTGATCTGCTCGCGGGCCCGCTGCCGCTGCTGGTAGTCCAGTCGCTGGCCGAGCGAGTCCTTGATCGTGTCGCGGAGATCGGCCTCGAGAGTCACTCCGGCCAGTTCCTGCATGAGTTCCGGGGTCAGTTCCGGCAATTGCAATTTCTTGACCTCAAGCACTTCGAAGACGCCCGTAACCTGCTGCAAACGAAGGGCCGCGTTGGGAGCGTCCGCGCTGAGTTGCGTGGTCAATTCACGCGTCTCGCCGGCACGGACGCCGGCCATGGCCTGGTCGAAACCTTCGATCTTGCCGTCGCGGAAGCTGAGCACCGGGCGGAGACGAATGACTTCTTCCGCGGCGCTGGAAAGGACCTGATCGCCGTACTTGAACGTGAGGTTCGTGGTGATGTAATCGCCCGGTTCCGCCGGACCGTCGACCGGCACCAGGCTGCCGCGGTTGGTCAGAATCCGCTTCAAAGCCTGATCGATGTCGGCGTCGCTAAAGTCCCGCACCGGTTTCTCGATGTGAAGGCCTTTCCATTGGGGCAGATCGAACTGCGGGCGGACCTCCAGGTCGAACTCGAAGGTCATCGGACCTTCTTCCGGGATTTCCACCGTTTCCAGGTCCAACTCGGGCTCGCCGATGGCGGAAAGATCGTATTCGTCGTGGATCTGGGCCAGGCTGTCCATCAACAGCTCGCCCTTGACCCGGCCGACGACGTCTTTGCGGAAACGATTCTCGACCAGTTTCCGCGGCGCGTGACCGGGACGGAAACCCGGCACGTGGGCCGCCGGCATCAACTCGCTGAACTCCTTGTCCAGGTAGCGATCGATGTCCTCGCGCGACACGGTCACGGTGATGTGCCGCTCGCAGGCGCTGCGATCGTCGATCTTGACCTCCAGTTTCAGGGGAATTTTTTCCTCGCCCTCTTCGCCCTCGCCGGCCACCGCTTGGTCGACAATGACTTCTCCCGATTCCAAAGCCCCCCCGTTTTCCAAGGCTTCATCGTCGTCGTACTTGTGTGTGTCTGCCATGATGGTATGCCGCTGGCTCGAAATGAAAACTCGTGTGCGAAACCGATTCGCCAAGGCCCCCCGTACACGCTAAGGTCTTTTGTCCGGCGTGTGCGAAGCTCGCGGGATCAGCTCCTGGAAAAAAGAAAGAGCGGGTGATGGGATTCGAACCCACGACAACGACGTTGGCAACGTCGTGCTCTACCAACTGAGCTACACCCGCCCGGCGCAAGTCCCGAAATTATAGGCTCCCGTGAACCATATTCAAGGGCAGTTAAGCCTTTAGCTCCATTAAATCCGTCCCCAAAGCAATGTCAATACCCCATCCAACGGGTTGTTTTGCGCGAAAAATGCGATTTCAGGGCCCGTACGTCAGGCCGACGATGCACCCTTCGTCGGCCTGACGTACAGAAAAACAACTGTAGGGTGCTGACCAGGATGCGGCAGACCTCGGGATCGTCAGGCTGGAAAGCCTGACCTGCAAGAACCGTGATTGCAGGAGCCCTGATAGGGGATTATGATGATATGGAGCGTCGGGAATCGATCGGTCACCTCCCTTTCCTGCCGAATTACAGGCTCAACAAGCCATGAATGCCAAACTTCTTGTCGTTATGGGCAAAACGACCAGGCGCGAGGTAGCATTGCAATTACCCGCCGTACTGGGGCGCAGCCGCGAAGCGGATGTCACGGTGGCACATCCTCTGATCAGCCGCCGTCACTGCGAGATTTCCGAAGATAACGGACTGCTGGTCCTCCGCGACTTGACGTTCGCTCAATGGTACGATGATTGGGGGCCGCCGCATCGAGTTCGCCGCCTTGCTGCCGGATGCCGAGTTCACCATCGGGCCGCTGACATTCCGCGTCCTGTATGCGTACGATGGCGACCTGGAATCGGTTCCCGAAACCCGCTTCGTAGCTGCAGCGGAGGGGTCGATTTCCGCAGAGGCACACGATATGTCCGTCGTCGAAGGCGAGGAGGTACTGCCTTCCGGGACGGCCGACGAAAGTCTCTCGGGCGAAGTGGCGATGCCTGACTTCATGGCCCTGGCCGATGCGGATCTGGAAGAGGTTCTTCCCGCCGCGCCGGCGTCTCCCATGCCCACCCCACGAGGTGCCCCGACAGCCTCGACGGGTGCACTTGGCCCGCGGCGGCCCGACAAGCAGCCCACGGTACCGACGACGGACGCCCTGGATGCCCCGATGGAGGTTGACTCGTCGTTGCAGTCGGGCAGTCTGCGTCAGAAGTCTCCCTGGGCGGCCACGCCTCCAGCCGTGGAAAAACCGCGGAATGCGCCGCCGACTCCCGTCCAGTCTGAACCGCAGCCCCTCGCAACTTCAGTCGAGCAAGTCGCCCAACCGCCGCCCAAGGAGAAGCCGCCAGCGGCAACTCCGACAGGTTCCGTCAAGGATGACGAAGGGGACCCGGAATTCGGCAGCTTCCTTGAAGCCTTGGAATAAGCGATTACTTCTTCCCTAGCTCGCTCTCGATCACCGCAATGACTTCGGCAGCGTCGGGGACCGTGCGGGGTTGGAATCGGGCGACGACTTCGCCGTTGCGGCCGATCACGAACTTCTCGAAATTCCAAGTGATTTCACCTGGCCCCTTGGGTTTGGCCTCCAACGCCTTCAAGTACTTGTAAAGGTCGCAAGTGCCGCTGCCGTTGACCTCGACCTTGGCCATGAGCGGGAACGTCACGTTGTATTTCGAAGTGCAGAACTTGCGGATTTCCTCGGCGGTGCCCGGTTCCTGCCCGCGGAACTGGTTGCAGGGGAAGCCGAGAATAACGAGTCCTCGGTCTTTATACTTCTGGTAGACGGCTTCCAACGCCTTATACTGCGGCGTCAGTCCGCACTTGCTGGCCACGTTCACGACCAGTACGACCTTGCCCCGGTACTGGGCCAGATCGACCTCTTTGTCTTCCAGCGATTGAACCTTGAAGTTCAATGCCGCGGGGGGCTTTGCGGCCGCTTGATCCTCGGCCGACACGGCCTGGCTCATGGCGAATGCCCCTACGATGGCGAGATGGCTGGCAAATTTCCACATAGTGTTTTGCTCCAGGAAAGTGGTTTGTTGAATGACGTTTTTATTCTACCGTGGCAGGCAACAGCGCTTTTTCGTCCGCTACTTCATTACCTTCATCGCTCTTTGTACCGCTGCACCCATGTCGGCAGGACTCTCGGCCACGGCGATGCCGGCGGCCTCCAACGCGGCGATTTTCTCGGCGGCCGTGCCCTTGCCGCCGGAAATGATCGCTCCGGCGTGGCCCATCCGCTTGCCCGGCGGCGCCGTGCGGCCGGCGATGAAGGCCGCCACCGGCTTGGTCACGTGCTGGCAGATAAAGGCTGCGGCCTCTTCCTCGGCCGAACCGCCGATCTCGCCCATCATCAAAATGGCCTCGGTGCCCGGGTCTTCCTCGAACATCTTCAAGAGATCGACGAAGGACGTGCCGACGATCGGGTCGCCGCCCAGGCCGACGCACGTCGATTGCCCCAGCCCGAGGTTCGTCAACTGCCACACCGCCTCGTAGGTCAGCGTGCCCGAGCGGCTGATCACGCCGACCGTGCCCTTCTTATGGATGTAACCGGGCATGATGCCGATCTTGCACTCTTCCGGCGTGATCACGCCCGGGCAGTTGGGCCCGATCAGCCGCACGCCGCAACGGCGAACGACTTCGGCCGCGCGGACCATGTCGCGGACGGGGATGCCTTCGGTGATGGCGACCACGACGCGGATACCTGCGTCGGCCGCTTCCATGATGGCGTCGGCGGCGAACGGCGGCGGGACGAAGATCATCGTGGCGTCGGCCCCCGTCTTCTCGACGGCCTCGGCAACCGTATCGAAGATCGGAATGCCCTCGAACTCCTGGCCGCCGCGGCCCGGCGTCACGCCGCCGACCATCTGCGTGCCGTATGCCTTGCAGTGCGTGGTATGGAACTGTCCTGCTTTGCCCGTGATCCCCTGGCAGATCACGCGCGTGTTCTTGTTGACGAGAATGCTCATAGTGTGTCAAACTCTAAATCTCAAAACCCAAATCTCAAACAAATTCCAACGCAAAATATCAAGGGTTCAAACGGTTTCGGTCATTTGAAATTTCGTATTTTGGAATTGTTTGAGATTTCGGATTTCGAATTTGGGATTTCTTTTCTGGAGGGTTAAACGGCTGCCGCGGCCACGACCCTTTTGGCGGCCTCGGTCAGACCGGTGCCGGAAATAATGTCGAGCTTGCTCTCGGCCAGGATGCGGCGGCCTTCCTCGACCTCGGTCCCTTCCAGCCGCACGACCAGCGGAATCTTGAAATTGACCGAGCGATGGGCCTCCAGCAGCGCGCTGGCGATCGTCGTGCAACGCATGATGCCGCCAAAAATGTTCACCAACACGGCCTTCACCTTCGGATCGGCTACCAGAATACGAAAGGCCTCGGTCACCTGTTGCACGTTGGCCCCGCCGCCCACGTCGAGGAAATTGGCGGGCTGTCCGCCGTGGAGCTTGATGAGGTCCATCGTGCTCATGGCCAGCCCGGCCCCGTTGACCAGGCAGCCGATGTTGCCGTCGAGCTGCACGAAGCTCAGGCCCGCCTCGCCGGCGCGGATCTCCGACGGCTCTTCTTCGGCCAGGTCGCGCAAGGCCGTCAAATCGGCATGGCGGAACAGCGCGTTGTCGTCGAAACTCATCTTGGCGTCCAGCGCCAGCAGGCGGTTGTCGGCGGTCAGCACCAGCGGGTTGATCTCCAGCATGCTGCAATCGCGGGCGAGAAACAACTTGCTCAGCGCCTGCACGAACTGCTCGGCGTTGCGAAACGCGGCTTGCGGCAGACCCAACCGGGCGGCCAACTTGCGGACTTGGTAAGGCTGAACGCCCGTATCGACGTCGAACGGCTCGGTGAGGATCCGCTCCGGCGTGGTGGCGGCGACATGCTCGATATCCATGCCGCCTTCCGAGGAAACGATCAGCACCGGTCCGGCGACCATGGGTACATGGTGCCCGCCGCGATCGATGACCGCGCCGAGATAAAGCTCGCGGGCGATCGAGCAGCCTTCTTCGACCAACACGCGGTGGACGGCCTTGCCTTCCGGCCCGGTCTGGATGGTGACCAGCTTATGGCCGAGGATGTTGGCGGCGACCGTTTCCGCCTCTTCGCGGCTGCGGACGAGCTGTACGCCGCGCTGCGCGGGGATGTCCTGGATGGTTCCCTTGCCGCGGCCGCCGGCGTGGATTTGGGCCTTGACGACCGCCACCGGTCCGGCCAGCTTGACGAATGCGTCCGCCGCCGCCTGCGGGGTATCAGCCACGAACCCGCGGGGCACGGCGACGCCCGCCTCGCGAAGGATCTGCTTGGCCTGGAATTCGTGAATTTTCATCTACTCGTCCTCGGGCTTCTTCGGGGCGGCTTTCTTCGCACGCTGCTCGGCCTGGCGGATCATCATCTTGATCCTGGGGGCGAATTCGTTGTCAGGCGCCGCGTCCAGGGCCTTCTTCAGTTGGGCAACGTACTGCTCTGCGTCGTGCTGCTGCATAAAGCCGAGCTGGGCCTTGACGAAAAGGGCCTGTTGGACCTCTTCGCCGGTGCTGGCGTTCGCTAATGCCTTGTCCAACGCGGTGGCGGCTTCATCGGCCTTGCCCACGCGAATCAGTTCGTTGGCGTCGGCCAGCGCCGCCTTGAACTGATACTTCTTCTTCAGGCCGGCCTTGTTGTCGGCGTCCAGGCTGATGATTTCCTTGGTCCACTTCTTGACGTTCTCGCCGGCCTCAGGATCGAAGCGGAGGAGTTTCTGCTTGGCGTCGACCAGCTTGTCGAGCAATTTGGTGCGCTTCAGGCCTTCGCTCTTGGCCAGCCCGGCTTCGAGCTTGTCGGCCGCTTCCTGGGTTTCGGCCACCTTGGCGAACTGCCGGATGAAGTCGTCGATGCGCTTGGCCATCTTGCTCTCGGGCGCAGCCTCCTTGGCCAGTTTGAGCGTGGCTACGACGTCGACGAACTTCCGTTCCGACAAGAAAAGCTGGCCCTTGAGCATGTAGCCTTCCTGCCGCATTTCCGCGGGAACGCCCTTGAGCGCCAGGGCTTTGTCGAGCACTTCCTTGGCCTCGGCGGCCTTTCCCGTTTCCAAGAGCTTGTTGGCCTCGGCCAAGGCCAGCGGGAATTCGTACTTCACCTTCAGGCCGGCCTTGTTATCGGGATCGAGGGCGATGATTTCCTTGCTCCAGGCCGCAACTTCCTTCGAGTCGTTGCCGAGCTTGTGGTAGCCTTCCACGATCTGGTCCAAGAGCTTGGCGCGGTCCAGCCCTTCGCTCTTCTCGAGCTTGCCCTTCAGAACAACGACGTTCTCATAAATCTTGGAGAACTCGGCCAGTTGCTTGAGATACTCCTCGGGACCGCCCTCGCGATAACCGGTCCGCGCAATGACCTGGCCTTCGGCATCCATCACGAGCACCGTGGGGAAGCCTTCGACACTGTACTTGTCGGCAAGTTCCTTGTTCTGCTTCTTCAGGTCGTCGGACTGTTCCTTCTCGTGCGGAAAATCGAGTTCCACGAGCACGAACTGCTTGGGGGCCTCGGCCTTGAATGGCTCCTTGTCAAACACCTCGTTATGCAGCCGAATGCACCAGGTGCACCAGTCCGAACCGGTGAAGTCGACCAGCAGATACTTCTTGTCTTCCTTGGCCTTGGCCTGGGCGGCTTTGAAATCGGTCTGCCAAAGCCCCGCGGCGGCGGAGCTCTTGCGGGTGAAGACGGCTAGCGCCAGGGCCGCGCAGAGCACGGCTACGGTCACGAACGCGGGCAATCGGACGGAATTCATGTCATTTCCTTTGGTTAAAGAGCCGATCCGAAGATCCTCATGGCCCCGGGTTCGCCCGGGACGCTCAGGACCCGATTATTCACGGCGCAGAATACACAATACTAACCCGAAGCGTAAGCCGGGGCAACTCCTTCATAGGCTGTGAATGATCCGGTCCTCACGGGGCCTTCGCACGGGCCCGGATTTGCTCGACAGTTTTCTGTACTACGGCGGCAGGCAGGGCATAGCTCGTGACGCGCAGAGCCCGGGCGATGTTCAGGCCCGGGCAGCGGCCGTCGATGTCGACCAACGGGCCGCCGCAATCCGTGGGCGCGATGGCCAGATCGTGGGGAATCACGGCGGCAAATCCCCAACGGCGATCGCTGAACGGGCCGCCGCCCCAATTGTCCTGCGGCAGGTGTCCGGGCGATCGGCCCAGCGTCGCTTCCAACTCGAGTTGCTTGTCTTTGCGGTTCACGGCCAGCGTCACTTTCCGGTTCGGCGGCAGCTTGCCCAGGGCGTCGATGAGCTCGTCGGCGGAGTGGATTTCGACGGCATCCAGCCGTTTGACCAGGTCGCCGCTTTTCAGCCCCGCCTTTTCCGCGGCGCTGTCCGGCGACACGCCCTGCACTTCCGGGCCATCGCCGGACGGGCCCACGCTGATCCCCAGCCAGCCATGCCGGGAATTTCGGCGCACGGGGCCGGACATCGGTTGCGGCACGTCGCTGATGACGCCGATCGTCGTGGGACCTTCGCCGGGGGCGGTGGCCGCCACGAGGCTCCCCGGCTCGGTGGGCGCGGCGGCCCACACGATCGGCGTGAGATTCTTGGCATCGACCTGCAGCAGGGCCAGGTCGGTCGCCTCGTCCTCGCCGACGAGCGTGGCCGGCAGCCTGCGGCCGTCGGCCAACCGGCACTCCAGCTTCGCGGTCAATTGGCTGGCCTTGGTTGCGATCAGTCCGTCGGCGGCAACGACCGTTCCCAAGGCGACCGGGCGGTCGTCGCCAAAGACGCGCACCGTGGCCGCCGCGGCGAGGGCCACGGTCGGCTTGAGCAGCGAGCGGATCTGGGCGTTGTTCCGCAAGTAGTCCGACGGATGCGGCACCGCATTCCGCGTCTGCCAGCGCCCCCTCTCCGGCGGCTGGGCCAGTAAGGTTCGCGCAAGAAGGACCAGCGACAGAACGAGCAAGAGCTTCGAGATTCGGGGACGAAATGCCACCACCGACCCTGCGTCGGTGGAAGCGATGATTGAGCGGCTAAGACGACGACCCGACAACAATCTGCTCCCCACCGACCCTGCGTCGGTGGAAGCGATGATTGAGCAGCTAAGACGACGACCCGACAACAATCTGCTCCCCACCGACCCCGCGTCGGTGGAGCAATGATTGGCAGCTAGTGCAGCGGTATTATTCATACAAAGCGGACGGAACTACTTCGTTTCCGCCTTTCCCAAAGTCACGGAAATTTTCAGTACTTCTTCGCCGCGATGGAGTTCGACATCCACCTTCTCGCCCGGCTTGTGCTGTCGGACTTCGGACGCCAGGTCTTGGAAGGTGCGAATCTCCTTGCCGGCGAAGCGGATCACCACGTCGCCCACTTTCACGCCGGCCTTGGCCGCAGGTCCGTCGGGCTCGACGCCGTTGAGCCGGACTTCGTCGACGTCCGGATCGGACTCGACGCCGAAGACGTGCGCTTGCCCCGGCTCGAGTTCGTCCAGGTCCTCGCCCCTGAGCAGGCGGTCCCAATAGCGTTGAAAGCGATCGACGGCGATGTGGCGATTTTCCACGAGCGAATTGCCGCACGTGGAACTGATGCCGATGACGCGGCCTTGCAGGTCGAACAACGGCCCGCCCGAGTCGCCGCCCATGATCGCGCAGTCGCTGCTGAGGTCCATGGGACAGTGATGGTAAACCCGTCCCAGCCGCGCGGCAAGGTGCCGTTGTTGCTGATCGAAGCTAATTGGGTAGCTCAGCGCCACGCACCACTCGCCGAGCCGGATGTCTTCCGGCTTGGCCACGGCGACGTAGGGCCACTTGCCCGGATCCTTGATCTGCATCAGGCCGGCATCGCCCATCTTGTCGTTGCCCAGGGTGACTCCCTGGGCGCGGCGGCCGTCAGGGAAGATGAACGTTACGGGCCGGCCTGCGCGGCCGCCGACGTGGGCCACGGACATGACCAGCCCCTCGGCGCTGACCACTACGCCGCTGCCGCCGACGACCTGGACGACCGCCGGCCGCACGGCCGCCACCAGGGCCTTGACGCGCTTGTTCAAATCTCTCAACTCGGCCAGGCTGCTGGGGCTGCGGACATCGGGCGCGGCCTGCTCGGCCGCAGGAGTTTGGGCATGCAGGGCATGGCTGCCCGGCAGTGCCGTTAGTCCGAGCAAGGCAAGTGCGAGGATCGGCAGCAACACACGGCTTTCCATTTGTCGGGACATCGAATTCATCCGCGGGAATGAGAAAAGCGGCTTTGGGTGGCGGTCGTGGGCAAGGAGTTGGTGGTTGGATCAGGCATGCAGCTTCGTAGAACGGAATTTATTCCGTTGCAGCAGGTACAGTCTATTGATTGTACGGATCGAGTCCAGGAAACACCACCGATGCAGCCGTCGAATTCATTTCCGGCCTTTCGGGCGAGATATTCTCTTCCGGCACGTAGTCTGGTCCGCACTCTGTGCTGCGTGCTCTGCACTGTGTACTGTGTACTCCGTATTCTTCTCCCCTCTCCCGTACCCGGGAGAGGGGCAGGGGTGAGGGCAGTTTCCCCGCTCTTCCGCCTTCATCCTTCTTTCGTCAGGGTCGCCGCCGACCCGCGCCGCGGCCCGGATTCCCGCGCCGCGCGCCGCCTGGCCTTGCGGCGGTCGCGTTTCGCCCTGTTTTGTTCCTTCGCAGGCCCACCCTTTTGGAAGACTTCGTTCGGCAACGTTGCCGAACGCGAAACGCTGGCAAAGTCGTCCGGCCGCAGCCGCAAGTCATTTTGCACAAAAGACTTGCGCCAATCGATCGGCCTTTTCGCCGGAGTGCTGTTCGCCAACCGCGCCGACCCGGTATCGGCATCTCCGTTTTCTTTTCGGGAGATGGGTACCGGTTGGGCGCACCCGCTGCCTCGGCGCCCTTCTCGCCTGCCTTCTCGTTTGCCGCGATCGCCGGTGGGCAGGCTGGCGCCGCGTGCTCGTTCGCACCCAACCGCGCCTCCGCTGCCTGGAGTTTTTCCTCGGCCGCGGCCGCCTCGGCCTTCAGCGCCGCTCGCGCCTCCTCGTCCGCCGCCTCCTCGGCCACGTCCATGCGGGCCTCGATTGCCTGGAGCTCTTTCTCGGCCCGAATCGCCGCGCGGATATTCTCCCCACCCGCATCCAGCCGGGCCTCCAGGGCGCGGCGCATCTCATCGGCGTCTTTCAGCTCGTCCCGGTGCGCGGCGAGACGCCCGGCGTCCGACCGCCTCGTGACGACCGTTCGCAGCTTCCGGCCGGACCGGGTCATTGTTGTCTTCACCGTCCGCGTGAGGCCGTCTTCGTTTTTATCGGCCGCCGCATTGCGCTGGAGGTTTTCGAGCCAGTCCTGCCGCGACAGTTCCCTCCAATGCAGGCCCTCCATGGCCTTCATCGCCGCCAGGGCCTTGCCCAGGCAGGCGGCGTTGCGCTTCTGCGGCTCGGTGCGGACCGTGGTGGTCGTCGTCGGGCCGCCCTCGGGCGGTTCAATCGTGACGACGGTTTTCGTCTGCCGATCGGCATTGGAGCGGTTCCACTCCCGCAGGGCCCTCTGGCACAGCGACTCGTAGCGGGCGGCCAGTTTGGCGGTCATCCGCGGGGTGCCCAGGGCCTTGGCGGCGGCCCGGCCCAGCGGCCGGTCGCGGAGCCACTGGCAGACGGTCGACTTGGCGATGCCCAGCGCGTCGGCGATTTCCTGGTAGGTGCGGCCCTCTGCGGCGAGCGCGGCGGCACGGGGGAGCAAGGCCGCCTTCCGCGCCCGCCGCGCGGCGAGGTGGAGGTTGCCCTTATCGGATGGTTCTGTTTTCATAGCAAAAAACTCCAGTAGTTAGGGAATCAGGTGGATACAATAAGTACGTTTTAGCCGGTGATTTTGTAGAGTTCCGCGTTGCGGATTTCCGGAAACGCCGCTCGCGCGCGGCTCGGCCGGGCCTGTTTCCCCCGACGAATTCCCCGATTTCTCGCCGCCCCGGCAACTTTGCAAAACTCGGAAGTGCGCTCAGCGTTTTCGGCGGTTGGTGTCACTGATTGCTCCCCTCGCCCGTACTCGGGAGAGGGCAGGCACCATGTCGGGCACCATGTACTCATGGCCGTGGTCGGGGTGACGGCAATTTCCGGCCTTTGGCGAGCGCCCCCCTCATCCCTCATGCCTCATCCCTTATCCTTCCGCCCCGCTCCTTCCTCCCGCGCGCGATTTCCCTCTACCAATTACGCAGGAGCAGGAAAGTTGGTACGGTTGTACACGCGTTGGCGGCTTACGAGTTTGCCGCAAGGCGTTCGCCCCAAAGGGCTTGCGAAAAAACGCGAGTTTGCGACAAGCGCACTGTGAAAAGCGAGTAAACTCAGCCGCCTGCGGCTGGGCCGCTCCGTTCGCCAGCTCGCCACGGCCGCGGAAAGCGAACTCCCCGCGCTCCTCGCCTCGCCGCCCCCGACCTCCCCGCCGCCCTCGTCACCCTCCTCGCGCAACTCCGTGCCAGCCTTTAGCCGCGCTTATTCACGTAATCGCGGCACGAATGCACAAAACAGAGCGGCAAACCTTCCCCCTAGGCCTTTTCCAATACGCCCCGGCTTTCTTCGGTCGTTCAGTTGAGCAGCGCGTCGATCACCGCCCAGGTGGCGATGGCACTTCCTGCGGTCGTGAACGGTCCGTATTTCGTATAAATCTGGCCGGCTTCCTTGTTGGCCGTTTTCATGTTGCCGCTGGGATTAGCGATTTGCGGGTCGGAAGCGTTTCTGATCGCGTACCACTTAACGGCAGGAAAGGCCTGCAGCGCTTGCCCCACCATGGCATCCCCCATCTCGCAAACTCTGCCCAGGCCTTGCAGGCCAAAATGGTCGGTCGAGTCGTCGAAACCAAAGAAATCCGTCGTAACAATCGCGTCGGTCTTGGTGTGCCAAATCTTGGGCGTGGGCGCACCGGGCAGGCGGCCAGCATTTACGTTAAGAAGGGCTGGCGTGATGGCCTTGAGCGCGCCGGCAGGAAGGGGCGACACGCCGTACTTGGCCTTCGCCCAACTTTCATTCTTGAATTGCGTCGTGCAGTCGAATTTGACGACCGCGCCGATCACGACGTCGCCCAGGGCCGTCGTCTTGCCAATGCCTCCTCCCGTACCGGTGGTAATGAGCACCTTTGGCTTGATCGTCCCGGCAATTTCCGCAACCAGTTTCTTGACGGGAATTGCCGGTCCGTCGTACGCCAGATGCAGGCCCGATTTGAACAACAAGACCTTGGCAGCCCCGATCGTGCAGGGGAAGTATAGCCCGAGGCTGTGGTAGTAGCGGGCCATGTCGGCCGCCTTGTCGTTGAATGGGGCCCTGCTTACCGGTCACCAGGGGAATGTACTTGCTCACGCTATGCCGATATTCGTACCACTGCGAAAGGAGGTGATTGGGGGTGAAAAGCGCCGCCAGCGCCGCCGCCTCGGCAGCCGTCCAAGTCATCACCACGGCGTCGTAGCCGGCAAATCGGGCCAGACCGGCCGTTTCCGCCGGCGGCGGGCTTAAAGGAGTGGCAGTCGGCGGAGAATGAGACCAGGGGACGGGCCGAGGCAGCCGGGTGTCCAACGAGGCGGTCATGGCTTCAAGCCCCAAGCCGGCAAAGCGCTCCGGAGGAGTTTCGGGATCGTAATTGAGAATCAGATCATCGAGATCGAGTTTACGTGCCATGACTTGCCTTTCCTGCTAGCCGCGCGGCAGGACCGTCGACTAGAGATGATTCTCCGCCAGCTTCCCGGCGAATCGCCTTCTTACGTTACGGCCGTGCGAACATGTTTCCCTTGAAAATACGTATGGACGATGGTGCCGGTCCAGCCGGCAGGGACGCGATGCGCCGCGATGGAATGCGGGGCCGACGTGAACAAGGTCGCCAGCCTCGTGCCGATCGGCGAGCCGAGTCCGGTGCAAGGATCGGGGCCGGCCGCGGCGCGGTACACGCCGTTGTCGCCTTCGGTAATGTCGTTGAAGCAAACCTGGTTCAACCACAATTTCGGTGTCACGAATCCGAGCTTCGTGCCGAACGCGGCGAACAGTCCGGAGTAAAATGGGGCGACCGCGCTCGTGCCGCCCATGGGAATGCTTTGACCATGCACGACCATCATGTAACCGGTGTAGGGGTCGGCGTTGGCGGCAACGTCCGGCACCATCCGCCCCGGCCCGGCCGGGGCCCCAATCTGGAACGCTTGCGGCGGGAAAATCGTCGAGTATCCGCCGCCGGTCCCTTCGCCACTGGAATTGCCGGGATCGTTGTTCCAAACGGTTTCGCTCGTGGCGGTCTTCGTGGTTCCGCCACAAGCGACAATATGGGGGCAGGTTGAAGGCAGATCGACGTTCGCGGGAGTCGCCCCGCCGTCGCTGGAATCGTTGTCGCCGGTTGCGGCGAATACGATCATCCCGGCCTTGGTGGCTGCTTCGGCGGCGGCCTCCATGGCCTGCGGGGACCCCGGCTCCTGGTTCCAAATCGCTTCGTCGGCCCCCCACGAGATCGAGCAAACGTCGCAACCATCCGTAGCAGCGCACCGACGGCCGCCGCAATGTCTTGCGCCCAATAAACTTTAATCGTCGCGGGCTTGCCGGTGGCCACGTAGTAGCCCGCCGCAGCGACCTGGATGTCGAGCGCAACTTCGACGTCCGGGTTGGGGCGTTTCGGGACATCGATCGGCTGCTGGTTCGGCGTGTTCTTCGTTCCGTCAATGGTCTCGATGTCGGTGATCTGCGGCAGCGGTTGGCCGATGGAACTGAAGAACGCGTCCATGTCGGACTGAATCCAGCCGCCGCCGAGTTCGACGATTGCAATCACACCGCCCCCGGCCAGGCCGGTCGGCCAATCGTATGCCGTGCACAAGTCGGGAACCGTCCAGGGCCGAGCGTCCGAGGGAACATGCGGGACCACTCGGCGCTCACGTAGTTTGAAATAGGGTTTGCAGGCCGGCATTGGATACCTCCATTGGTTGTGGTGAAACTACAGGCACGGCGCTTCACAGCGGGTACAAGCCTGAAAATTGGCCGTTTTCGCGAGCCGGTCCGAGCCGCGCAAAAAGCAAGTACCTTTTCGCCGGGCCGCAACCCGCAGCAATCAAAGATTGGCCGATTCTGTTCTGCGGCGAAGGCTCTTCTATCGAGGCCAAGACGTCCAGGCGGGGTTATTCTTGTGCGAGGCCGCCATTTCGTCTACACTCGATCCGGCTTCGATCTGATTTCGATCTGGTTTCGATCTGGCTTTGAGGAATTTGGTACGCCCATGGCCGCCCATCGCATCGAGATGCCAGCGCCCTGACCGGATGGCCCGCTTTCGCGTCCCGCCGGTCGTGCCGGAGGCCTGCCGTGCGGCGGCTAAGCGCACTGCTCGACCAACTCGACAACTCCGCGGCCGGCCCGCTGGCCCTGCTACCTCCGCCAGCTCGCCGCCGCCGCCGAATCCGCCCCCCCGCGCTCCTCGCGCCGCCGCTCCTCCTCACCCTCCTCGCGCAAACTCTGTGCCGCGCGTTAACCTTCGGCAACAGATGTTCTTCAACGACGGAGATTTCGCTGCTTAACAGCACCCCGCCGAATCAGATTTCCCTACTGCACATTATGGATGTTCTGCGTTCCAAACAAACACGGACAAACTCCTCAAATACCTTGAGGCCCATCGCGGACGCCGATTCACATTCTGGATGGAACTGCGTGCCGACGGCGAACCAGTCGTCCTTCATACTTTCAATCGCCTCGACCACGCCATCCGGGCAGCGCACGGTGACGGCAAAGCCGGGCGCGACTTCGTCGACGGCCATGTGATGCATACTGTTTACACGGACCTCCCCGTCGCCAAAGACATGTTCCATTAGCCCGGATTATTCAAGAATTTGGGGAATTGTTGCCCCTTCTGGAGCATCTAAGTTGTTGTAAGGAAAGCAACTTGTCAACTCCAGGAAGGGGCAGAGATGATTATACAGTCTGATTGGCAGTTGTCACTCGATTTCCTCGGCTCGACGCCGATCGTGATTGAGCCGTCAACCGACCAGGTCTCCAGTGACGCCGGTTTGCTACCCATTCGCGAACTCGATGAGCAGTTGGGACTGACCCGGCAGTTCGCTGAAGCCTTGAGCGATTCTCGGCATGCCAGCCACGTGGGCCACACCTTTCTGGAGATGACGCGGGCCCGGATCTTCGGCATCCTGGCCGACTACGTCGACCAGAACGACCACGACGTGTTGCGTAGCGATCCGATCTTCAAATTGATCTGCGGCCGCTCGATCGACGGCGACGATCTGGCCAGCCAGCCCACCCTCTCTCGTTTCGAGAACGCCATCGAGTCGAAGAAGCTTCTTTGCTCTTCAGGACATGTTTCTCGACCAGTTCATCGCCTCCTTCGCCGAGCCGCCGAGGTTCCTCACGTTGGACATCGATCCCTTCGACGACCCGACCCACGGCCAGCAACACTTGAGTTTCTATCACGGTTATTACGAACAGCATCAGTACCTGCCCCGAGTCATCACCTGCGCCGAGAACGACTTGGTGTTGACGGTCTGCCTGCTGCATGGCACCGCGCATGCCACGTTGGGCGCCCAGGATGATCTGGCCTATGTGGTCGGGCGTTTGCGGCAGGCCTGGCCCGACGTGCGGATTCACCTCCGCGGCGACAGCGGCTTCGGCACGCCGACGATGTACGAAGCCTGCGAGAAGCTGAACGTCGACTATACCTTGGGCATCGGCATGAATGCGCGGCTGAAGAAAGAGAGCGATTCTTTGCTGGAAAACGCCGTGGCGGAATGGGAAAAGACGGGCCAACCGCAACGCCTTTTCATGGCCTTCTGGTATCAGGCGCAGTCCTGGTCAAGGGAGCGTTGGGTGGTCGTGAAGTGCGAAGCCCACGCGGAGGGCACGAATCGGCGCGCCGTGGTCACCAACCGTCCCGGAGCGTTCATTCTGCCGGGTGCCGCATACGATGCTTACGCCGACCGAGGCGAAAGCGAGAACCGCAACAAAGAACTCAAACGCGGATTGCAAGCGGACCGACTTAGCGATCACCGCTACTTCGCCAATCTCTTTCGGCTGTACTTGCATGCGGCAGCTTTCAATCTGCTTATTCACTTGCGGCACGTTGCGGCCGATCCGCCGTCGGCCTCGGTAACGGAAGAAGAGATCCCTACCGAAGCCCTCAGCGGCCGGAAGCGTCAGCAATGGCACAACCGCCGCCGTGAACACGATCCCTTGGGAGAAGGTCAGCCGTGTACTTGGCGGACGCGCTTCATCAAGGTCGCCGCTCGTGTACGCCAAAGCGTTCGTCGTGTGATCGTGGAACTTTCCTCCAGTTGGCCCTATCTGGAACAATATCGGAAGATTGTCCAGCGTCTCCTGGACCAACGACAGCCCGCCACCAACAGCGGTTGACGGCGGGCACCATCCCATCGAATCCATGCCTCAGTCGCTCCAACGCGATTGGGGGAAAGGGGGCCTTATCCTTCCATCAAGTCGATGCCTGACCAACGTCTTTCCAAACTCCCATTGTCCAGGGCCCTGCCGCTGGTCGCGAAGACCTTATGAATAATCCGGGTTAGCGAACCCGCCTCCACAATCAGGGGGTGGCGATGATTCGGATCGGTTGCGTCGAGGTGCGGCAGGGCCTTGGGCAGATCCTCCGGCAAGTGCAAGAAGAGATTGCCGCCTTGCGAGACGTTCAGCAGTTGCATGCCGCAAACGAGCCCGCAGGAACACGCGTGGAAATGGCTGGAAGAGTCGAAGCTCCATTCCGAACTTGAAGAACTACGCAACGGCCTGTCGCAGTATGCCGACACCCCTGCTAAGATTTCGCGTATTGAGGAATGAAATTGGGCAAGCAGGTGTCCGGGAGCCACGCTTCGCCTGATCCCGCGATCGTCACCGGCTTGAGAAATCCGGCCATGACGACCACGTCGGCCTTGGCGGCCCGACAAAGATCGAAAATCGTCCCTTTTCCGCAACGCGGGCTCGATACTATCGGTAGAAACGGAAGCAATGTGTGAAATCTGCGCAATATAGGGCATCCGCGAAATCCGGGTGTTTATTGCTTGCTCATTCCAGCCTTGGTGACGTGCGCGGGACCGGTGACAGCGAACGGGCTTCCAAATTTGCCAAGAATCGATCATACTTTTCCTAATCACGGAGGTTGATCGTATGGAGTGGACCGTCGGAACTGTGGATCGTTTGCATGAGTTGCACGCGCAACACGTCGACCGATTGCATGCGGACGTGACGGCGGTAAATCGGGTGCTTGGGTCTCCAACGCCGGAGAAGACCGGTTTGAAGCAACTCACCCGCGCCGAATTCGAGGCGCGGCTAAGGCAGCCAACGGATGATCCGGAAGTGGTCCGTCTGTGGAAACGGCGAATCATTCGCGGCCACGAGAGCGAATTTTCCGAATTGGAGGGGGTCACTGCTTCACCCGATACGGTGCGGCGTGATTTACGCGCTGGCCGGTCCAAACAGCGATGGCGCAGGACCGCGCATGAGGCGGTTCTTTAGCGCCTTCTCAAGCCGTCGCACGGTCGGCTTGTCGGAACTGTTGTAGCTCAGAAAAACGTCAAACCGCATTTCGCCAGCCATAATCTGTAGTCGTTCTCTTGCGGGTATATGAGGTCGATCGCGACCCGCAGACCAACCCCCAGGAACACGCGTGGAAATGGCTGGAAGAGTCGAAGCCCCGTGCCGAACTGGGAGAACTACGCAACGGCCTGTCGCAGTATGCCGACACCCCTGCTAAGATTTCGGGTATTGACGAATGAAATTGGGCAAATAAACCCACCCTTCAGGAGCATGTTGCACGATGAGCGGTCAAAACCAATTCCTGCTCTACACCGCGCCGGATGGGGCGGTGACGGTGCTCCCCGATGGGCATTCGCGCCGAAGGCCCCGCCGTTTATTCGGCGAAGGGCGCAGCCCTGGCACACGGACGAAGTGCCCACGTCGTTTTCCGGCCCAACGGGCCAACCGTTCTCCTGCCAAACGAATTATTGGGCCGTTGGCCCGAAGGATTGTGGATTTTCGATGGTCTTTACCATGGCTGCGCTCTTCGCTGAGTGAACCGACGCCCCTTCGGGGCACACAGCCGGCGGACGATTTACGGAAGGCGATCTTCAAGGAAAGCGAACTGACCGAGGATTCAGTATGTGCAAATCTTGCACATACTGTTTCCAAAATGGAAATAGTTCGCGCCGAAGGCGAGCTGGTGGAGGATTCAGATACACGACAACAAGAGCCACCTTTTTGGGTGGCAGCTTGCCGCTGGACTCGTAATCAGGCGACGAGCCCAGCAGACCCTATGCGATTATCATAAGATCGAGTATGTTCCATTTTGGAAACAACTGGCTCGAAGGCAAGCAACCAGGAATCTTCACCAGTCCGGCGTCACTGAATCGACGGTGGAATGCGTCGCGGCCGATACGTTCGGCGTTCTGGGGCTTCGCGCCTGCGCGGTATTGAGGACTGAAATTGGGCACCCAAGTGCAGCAGAATTCCGAGACACCTATGCGACTATTGACGAGCTTCGTGGAATCTGCTAGGTTAGATCACGGCAAGGTCAGGGGCCTTTCGCACGATCGAGATCCCTACCACGGTCAAAATTCCTCGCAGTACATCCCTGGCCGCCGCGACGATTTCTTGCCTTTTGGCCGCCAATCGCCGGTCTGCCCTTAAGGCTGCGGGCTGCTGCCTCCTGGTGACGCTCCCGCTGCTGTTGAGTGCTGCCTTTGTCGCTCTGAACTTGCACAGCCACCCGGATCGCGTCCGCATCGGCGACTGGGCATTAACGGAGTTGTTCACCTGGCACGCCACGCACGGCACCCTGGCCGAAGGCACCTGTTCGAGCTACGGCTTTCAGTTCCCCGGCCCGCTGCAATTCTATTGCATGGCCCCCTTCTATGCGTTGAGCGGCGGCAACGTCGACGCCATTTTCGTCGCGGTCCTGCTGATCAACCTGACGGCCGTGTCGGCCTTGCTGTGGGTCGCTTGGAGGTGCGCGGGACCCGCAGCGGTAATCTCGTTGGCAGTCGTCCTTTCCTATTACCACTGGTTCACGGGCATGGCCCTGATCAGTTCGCCATGGGCCGTCTATCTTGCCGAGACGCCCTTCCTGGCGGCGGTGGCCCTGTTCGCCGCCGTGGCGACAGGCCGGCTCGCCTGCCTGCCGGCCGCCCTCTTGGCCTGCTCGTTCGTCGTCCAAACGCACCTGGCCTATGCGCTCTCGCTGGCAGTCGTAATGGTCTTCAGCTTGATCTTGTGGGCAACTCCGCAAAGCGTGCGTACGAAACTGGGCATTCGGCGGCAGCGGTCGGGCCGGCTCTCCAGGGTGTTGCCGGCCGGCCTGGCCCTTCTCGTCCTCGTCTGGCTGCCGACGCTGATCCGTGAAACCGCTCTGCCCACCAGGAGTTTCGGGCTGATGCTACAAAGTTTCAGGGAGCCCGTCCAGTATTCGTGGTGCGAATCGATGTCACACTGGCGCGGGCTTTGGCGACCTTCCCCCACTTCTTTTCCACGGGCGAGCAGAGGCCGACAGACCTGGACCGGCCCGCGGAAGAAACGACGCCGGTCGACGCAGTCCTGGTCGTTGTGCAGGTTGCGATGCTCGCGGGATCGTACGTGTTGGCACGGCGCAACCGTCAGGATTTCGAGTGCGTCATGAGCTTGTTTTGCGGGCTCTTGCTGTTGGCGTTCCTCGCCTCGGTCCACTGCATCAAGGCGGGAGGGGATTTCCCGCACGTGACGTCCTGGATGAGCAGCGCCAGCTTGTTCCTCGTGAGCACGTACCTGGCGAGCCTCTGTCGATGGCTGCGCGGACGGCTTTCGCCGCAAACGAAACTGCGGTGGCGGCACCTCCTCAGCGGCGGCGTTATGGTTGCGCTGATGGTTGCTTGCCTGCACAACAGTAGCGAGTGCCTGCGGCAGTTGCGGGGCGACCTGAGGGTCGACGGCGAGCGCGACCGCGCCGTGTGGTCGCTCGCGCATGCGGCCGGTGACGTGCTCCGCCGCGAGCACGCTGAGCGGTGCCTCGTCTGCATGATCGATTGCAAGCTTTGGCCCGAGGCCGCCGGGCTGGTCGTTCAGTTGACGAAGGCGGGATTCTCGCCGGCCGTCGAGCAGCGATGGTGGACGTTCTTTGGGACCCACCATGTGCATGGCCGGTGCGCAGACGGAAGGTTCCTTCTGGCCAGCGCCGTCTGGGCCGATCGCGTGCGGCGCCGCCCCGGGGTAGAGGTGGTTGCCGAGTCGAAATCGCAGAAAATCGTGCTCTTGTGGCAGCCGTCGAGGTGCAAGGCAACGGGTAGCTACTCGTTCAGCGAGTTGCTCCTGTTCACGTCCGAGTATGAGGGGTTCTCCCCTTGTGAGGGCGAAGGGGAGAACAGCCTCTGTTGGTCGGACGGGCCATGCTCGCGCCTGGTGGTTTCTCTGGCCGAGGGCAGCGGCTGTCGAATGACCGTCCGCGCGGCGCCGATCGCGCACTCCGATCAAACACAAGTGATGACTGTGCTGCTGAACGGCCAAACCGTGGGAGATGTGCGGTTCGACCACGCCGACATGAGGGAAACCGCCTTTGAATTGCCCGCCGCTTATGTGAGAGACCGCAACGAGATTGTCTTTTCCTACGCTTACACCGTGTGCCCGATGAGGCAAGGTCTGAGCCGGGACAGACGGGAACTGGGAGTCCAATTCAGTCGCTTGACGTTTGCGGGGCAAGGGGAGAAGGCTTATATAATATCTCCGCACCCGGAGCACTTGCCCGATTTCCCTCCGCCTGTTATCCTTGATAGCGAGAAGAAAGTTCGACGCGATAAAGGTCCATCATCATGAAGTTCCGCATCCACTTGCGCAAGACGAAGACGGCCAATTCGTGGCCCCCTGCCCTACACTTCCAGGGTGTATTTCCGAGGGCAAGACACGGGAGGAAGCGAAAGCCAACATTGCTGACGCAATCGCCGGCTATCTCGCACGTCTGCGCAAACACGACGAACCGATCCCACCGGCGATCACGGAAGAGTTGATCGAGGTCGATTTGTGAGCATGCTTCCCCTGTCACCAAGGCAACTATCCGTCAATTGCACGGCACGATCTGGGTGGCGACGACGGCCAGGAATAGCTTCACGTTCGGGTAGGGAGGCGCCCAGAGGGCCTTCTGCGTCCGCATGACGAACAGCATCAGGTGCCCGCCGGCCACCTACTGCAGGAACATCATCGTTTGCAGGTGTGGATGGTCGAGCTTGCAGACGGTTTCACCGAGGTAGAGCAGAGCAAAATTACACTTCGGCAAGCCACGCTTTTGCGGCCTCGATCGCCGTCGCGTCGAAGTAGCGAATCTTGGCCATGGTAAACGGCTTGCAGACCGTGGCCATCCATTTTTCCCACGATGTTTCTCCCACCAGCGCGATCCGCTTGATCTTCGTGCAATGCGTGGCAGAGAACTTGATGTCGGCCCACAGGGCCTTGGCATCCCAACCGTGGAAATCGTGGAACTGCGCCAACACGTTGACTTTGCCTTCCTTGGCGATCTCAGCGTCCACCAACGGGACAAACTCTTTGTAATCCGCGTCGTGCAGTTTGCCGCTGAGCTTGAAACCGATGGTGTGGGCGGGAAGCCCACTTAGAATCTCGATCATGGCAGGTCCTTTCTTTGGGAGTTCAGGGGTTCTTCTCGACGTTGACGGCGGCAATCATCTTTTTTTCGCCCTGCCGCCTTGTGGCTCGACGATCGGGCCAGATCCTCGATCGCCTGTTCGGCCGCCAAGGGGACGTGCACTTCCGGCTCTTCCGCCTCGAGGGCCATTAGTAGTTTGTCGAAGTGGCGATGTTTCAACCGTCTTGCCGCGTCTTCCAATACCTGGTGCCTGCGCCACAAGGTACCTTACTGCGCGGCTGCGGACGGTTTCGGTTTCGGCGCCCCGAAGATGCCGCGCAACGCCTCGTTGTCTGAAAAGACATAGGCAAGCATGGCCGCCAGCATGGCGAGTACCGCGACCCAGACTCGCCAGTCCCGGTGCAGCCGCTTGCCGCTCGGTTCGCGGTGCTGGCCCGTGGGGTGGTTGTGGTGGGTCACGTGCTATCTCCTGGTTACCGTAGAACATAGATAGTAACTGATTGGAAATTTGATTTCCCTTCCGAGGACCGATTATACCATTGTGGAGACGGGTGAGGCAACGGGGCAGGAGAGGGGTAGAGGGGCGCAGGGGGGACGTCGGCCATGGCCAACGTCCCCCCCTGCGCCCCTCTACCCCTCTGTATGCATCCAACGGTGGCAGTTCAATGGGTTAAAGCGCGCCCTACGGGAACCGGGACGAGCGTATTACTTGCTCAATTCCTTCAGAATGACCCGGGCAGCGCGGCGGACCTCGGCATCGGACGTCTCTTGCAGGGCCGCGCTCAACTGCGGCTGGGCCACAACGCCAAGTTCCAGCAAGCCCGCCGCCGCCGCCTTGCGGTCGGCGAACTTGTCCGACCCCAAATCGTGGATCAGGCCGGCAATTTTGTTTCGCGTCGCGTCGGTAACGCTCGGCGTGGGAACGAGGATCTCGACCACGTCGCGGGCGGGAACCTGCCGCAGGCCTGCGCTGCAGCGGATGGGCAACATGCCCTCGGCCAGCTTGCCGGCGATCTTGCTGCCGTCTCCCAATTCCGCCTCGACAACGGCTTCGTCGCCGGGCACCATGTCGGGCACCATGTACCCATGGTCGTGGTCGTGGTCGGCGGCGGCATCGCTTGCGGCCCGCAACTTGCGGATCTGGTTGGGCGGCACGGCGAGGGTCTGGCCCGAGGCCATTATGTGCAGCGCCGGCAGATCGACGCGGCCGATCAACACGTTCTCGCCCGCCAGCACGACAGAGGGCACGGCCAGCCGCGAAGGATCCTCCACCGTTTCCTCCTCCTGCTGGCCGCGGATCTCCTGCAAGGCCAGCGGCGAGACCTGGAGCGTGCCGAAGCTCCGCGTGGCCAACACCAGCGGGGCGGCGTCGAGGTAGCCGAAGAGCCGCGTGCCGTCGCGAAGCACGACGCGGTGACCAAGTGGCTCCGCCAGGGTCGAGATCCGCACGACGTCGTCCAGCGGAAATTCAAAACGCCCCCAGGGCGAAACCAGGGCGATAGTCTGCTTAGTCGTGGCGGCCAGGGCGATCCGCTCGCCATCGCTGGTTTGCAGCAGGGCGACCTTGTCGGCCGCGACGCCGCCCGTGCCGGATGCCGGGGCCCGCATGATCAGCCGATCGAGCCGCGCGGCCGGAGAGTCGAATTGCAGGCCGGTATTGAGCGTGAAGAGGAAACGGTCCATCTGCAACTTGCCGGCCAGCACCTGGCCGTCGCGAAAGACGACGACGGCCTTGCCGTTATGATTGCGGCTGCCGATCAGGGCCACGATCTTGTCCAGCGACGACTGCAGCGTGCCGAAGCGGGTTTGCAGGGTGAAGGGGCCGCAGGTGGCCGTGCCCTTCAGCCGCGTGCCGCTGCCGAAGGCCAGGATATCGGTCGGGCCGGTGTTCGGCTCCAGCGAGGCCAGCAACTTGCCCAGCCCGACTTCCTCCCAGCAAACGTCGCCGCCGAAGCGGCCGAAGTTGACGACCGAACGGCGAAGATTGCCCGGCAGGTCCTTGACCCACGACGAGCCCGTGAAGGGCTTCAGCAGCGCGGCCACGGCCTTGGCGTCGGGCTGATCGTTGATGCGGCACTGGGCCGCCCCATAGATGATCGTGGCCGTCTTCTGCGGCGGCAAGGTCAACGAATAGGAAAAGCCCGGCCGTCCGTTGCCCAGCGGCTGCAGCGCCGGCCGGACCGCGCCGTTCGGGCCCGGCCAGATACAGGGCGACTGAGACCTGGCCGTTCTGGGCAGGTCCGAAGAGCACCACGCCGGTCTCATTCTTTCCCAGGACGCCCGGATTAAGCTGCCCGGAATCGCTCACGGTGGCCTGCCAGCCGCCGTTGCCCGAATTGAGGAAGATATTCGCGTTGAGATTCAACGCCACGGCGCCGCGGTTGGTGAAGACCTCGGTGAAGCGGGCGCCGGGCGACTTCGCATCGACGCGGCAGCGGCGGACGACTTCCAAGCCCGGCAACTGCGGGCTGCCTTGCAGGACCAATTCGCTGCCGTCGGCGGTCATCATCATCTGACCGGCGCGGAACTGATTGTTGTTGACGAAGAGCATGAACGATTGGCTGAAGCACGAATCGGTGCCGTTCATCACCATGCCGAGCTGGTTGAAATCCCAGAGAAAGCCTTGGCTGTCGGTCAGGTTATGGAAGGGCGCGAACTGGGCGGGGACGAGTCTCTCGGTCGCCACGTCACCGCTGGCCGAGCGTGACGACAGGGATAAGATCAACAGCAGAAACAGCCAGCCGATGTTGAATCGGTTCAGCTTATTGCTGCGCGGGCTGTCAGCGAATTGCCTCATTCTTGTTGTTCCTTTGCATCGCATCATCCAAACGGATTATCGTCAATTTGTACCGGCGCCGGCACTGCGGGCTGCACGGGCGCCGGCTGTACCGTGGACTGCTCCGGCGGCGGCAAAAAGGGGTCGTCATCCTCTGTCTGTGGCGGCGGATTGGGATCCGGCAGCAGTGGCGGAATGGGCTGTACCGGCGCGGTCGCAGCGGGCTGTAGCGGCAGGGGTGGAATGGGCTGCAGCGACGGAACAGGCTGCAGCACCGGCACGGCTTGCGGCGGCGCAGCCGGAGCGGCTTGCACCGGCGCGGTTGGAGCGGGTTGCAGCGGCGCGGTCGGAGCGGGTTGCAGCGGCGCGGTCGGAACGGGTTGCAGCGGCGCGGTCGGAACGGGTTGCAGCGGCGCGGTCGGAACGGGTTGCAGCGGCGGCGGGGTCGGAACCGGGCCTGGCCCGGGGTTCGCCGGTCGAGCCGGCGTTTCGACCGCCGGCAGAATGCCGCCGTCCTTCGTCGTCGCCGCTTTGCCCGGATTCGCCGCAGCCGGCCCCGGCGAAGGCGCGGCCACGGCCCGCTTGCCGCTGTCGATGGCGATCAAATGCTGCGCGGAGACCTCCCAAACCTTGCCGTGAAAACGAATGGCAACCGTGCGATTGGTCAATAGTCCGCTAAGATGCCGGCCATCGGTCAATTCGACGTTGATCGGGCCGCCCGCCTGCGGATCGCCACTGCGTTGGGCCGTTCGAATTTGGCTCAGGGGAATGGCCAGCACGCTGCCGGCCGTGGCCAGGTTCACTTTCGGCGTCTCGATCGTGCCGGCCAGCACGTTTTCGCCGATCAGGCGGCAATGCGGTCCGGCCGGTCCGGCCGGCTGCTCCTGGTCGCCCGCCTGATCCTGCTGGGACTGCTGCGTCGCCGACCACGACCATGAGTACATGGTGCCCGACATGGTGCCCGGCGTCTGTAGCGACCAGAGTTGCCACACGCCGGCGGAGGGCTTGACCGGACCGAAGCGGAGCGATTTCAGCGGCGGCAGTTCGCCTTGCAACAGAACCGACAAATCGCTGCCATCCTTGAACGTCAAACGATAGACCGGCTGCGGTTCGCGGCGGACGCTCAAGCGATCGATTTCGCCCAGCCCGAAGTCCAGGCCGCCCCAGGGCGTGACCGCATGGAACTGCGCGTCGCGACCCCGACCCAGGGTACTGGGTGCCCCGCCGGGTGCCCCGGGAGTACCAGGCGCCCCGGAGAGTAGCAATCGCTGGCCGTCGTGGGTTTCGACCATGGCCTGGGCCTCGGCCGCTGTTTTGCCGTCGTTTCCGGCGGCGTGCAGGAACAACAAATTAATCTCTTCCGGCGACAGTTTGGCATCGACGCCCGCCGGGGCCTTGAGCACCAAGTCCTTGGCCTCGACGCGGCCGACGAGGATTTCGCCGTTGCGCAGATAGACGCGCATCGGCCGCTCCACGCCGGCGCCGCCCGACAGCAGCGCCACCTCTTCCAGCGGCACCACGGCCTTGCCCAGCGACGTCGCGATCGAGAGATCGCTGCCGGCCACGGCACCCAACATCCGGGATTGTTCGTCCTGCACCAGGACATCGGCCTTGCCCCGTTCGACGTCGTACTGCGCCGCCAGGTCGAGCACCGGCTGCAAGAGCGGCCCCAGCAGCGCACTCTCGCCGGAATTGAAACGCCGATAGTTCACGATCGACTTGATCACGTTATCGGGCAGGTCGGCAAGCCACTCGCGGTCCTGAAAGACCTTGAACTGTTTCTTGATCGCCTGGGCGTCGAGCGCGGCCGGCAGCGTGCGATCGGCCAGTCCCCACACGACCGAGACCGTGGATTGCGCCGGCACCGCCAGGGTGAAGGAGACTTGAAGCGTTCGATAATTTTGGATGTCGATGGCCGGTTTGACATGCTTGGACTGCGGTGCGTAGAGCCATACGCCGGGCAGGCGATTGCCGTGACTGCGGACGACGACACCGCAATCGTGCGCCGGCAGAGCCAGGCGGACCATGCCGTTGTTCGGCACGCCATAAGGGCTGGGAGCACCCGGGCGATAAGCGGGAACAATGCCGCCACCCGGCGGGCCCGTCACCGCTTGGCCGGTCGCGGCCTGCAAGGCCGTGCCGCTGGGACCGCAGACCACCGATTGGATTTGGCTCCGCACGGTGGCGCTCCCCGTGGTCATAGTCACTTGGACGGGCGTGGCCCCGGTATTCTGCACCGATTCGACGAATCGCAGCGTCGACGATTGCCGGTTGATCTTGATGCGGCGGACGATCTGGACCATGGGCCCATCGTCGCCGTTGGGACCATTGACGTTGTTGAGACTGCCCTCGAAGACATACTCAGTGCCGTCGGGCGTCATGAGCACGCGGTTGGGCGAGAACTGCCCGCCGTTGTTGGTCAGCGTTCCGACCGCCATCAACATCGACCGGCCGCTGTTGACCCGCAGATTCGACTGTTGATCGATCATCCAGGAGACGCCCTGTGCGTCGGTCACCGGCTGCCACTGGGGATCGACCATCGTCACCGGCGGGCCGGCTGCACCCGCGAGAGTTGTGAAGAAGAGCGCCGCGACGACGCCGCCCGACAGAACCGGAAAACTAAGAACTGCACGTTCCATCGTCCGCCTCCCTCGAAATCGTGGTGGTAGCCCACGATGATTCGTTTCCGAGCCAATTAGTTATTGCACGGCAACCAGCGCGTTCAATTATACTCGCAATTATACTCGAACGTCCAAGAGGACGCCAACAAGGCCCCATTCTGGGGTAGTGGTGCAGTTTCGCCGGAAATTTTTTCGGAGTCAAGGGAAAACGGCGAGGCACTCCGCGAACGGGAAGTCAAATCAGCGGACGATCTCACAATTCGGCAATGCCTTCTGGAGTTTCTTCACGCCTTCGTTTGTGACTTTGGTGCCGCTAAGTCTTAACCAGTCAAGATGGCTCATTTCCTCAAGATGTTCAAGCCCGACGTCCGTAACCTGGGTTCCTTCGACGTTCAACCCCGATAGTTGGCTCAGTTCTGCAAGATGCTGTAATCCCGCATCAGTGATGTGGGTACCGTTAAGATCCACGCGAAAAACATAATCGTCCCACAACCAAGGTGTCTCTTCCTCGCTTGACCAGTAGACGTTCCCACCCAGCTTTTTGATTTCCGCTACCGCTTTTCGTTGCCGCCAATACGGTTGCATTTTCACGGCAAACCAACTGCACGCGATGGCGCATAACGTGACGAACAGCAGCAGCGTCCGCAGGCTGAATTGGAACCGTCGGAGTTTGGGCTTGGGGGCCGTCATTCCCGTCAGTATAGCTCCTGGCGGTGCGGTCTCCAAGGTTCGATAGACTACGCCGCGTTACCCATGACCTTGTCGAGAAGCTCTTCAAAACTCATGCGGGTTTCTGACACCCGGGCCGGCATTGATAGGGGGCACTCCGTGATCTTTAGCACTGCCTCCATCGCCGCCGCAACGATGCGAGTTCCCCGCCTTCGACATGCGTCACGGCAAGCCGCCGCTGATGACCGACGCCTACCGATGTTGTCGCAGCCAGGCGTCCAGGTCGGCAAGTGCTCTGAAATCGAGCAGGGCTTCGCCGAATTGCTCGATGGTTTCGGCTGATAGGCCCTAGCCACCACTCTCCGGACTTCCGCCTAATTCCGGCCGTTTCCTTTCCTCGCAATCAGCGATTGGACTTCAGGTACCAACTCCGTCGGCACAGCCATGACCGTGGTCCCTTCCGCTTCGCGCAGCTTCGATCTCGGCAAACTGCTCGTCTTCGGTCTCATCTTCGTAGTGTGCTATCACTTGGCGGACACGCTCTTCGTTCCAACCGGGGGGAAACTTCTGTTCTCTCATCGTTGAGGATCCTCGTAGAAACGTATTTCCATTTCATGCCGAATTCTAGCAATAATGGGGGTGACGTCAAGGTTGAGTTGGTTGCGAGCAACGTTGCGCGCTCCCGCAAATCACATAGTTTGCCTACAATGACGATTTCAACTTACGTCTACACGACCTTCGTCACGCCCGGCACGGAAACGGGATACTTCCCGTCCTTGTCCGGCAGGATCGGCGGCGTGGCGTCCATGGCGTATTTCTCCGGCGATAAATTAAGGCCCCGATTGATCGCCTCGTCCCAGGTGGTCGTTTGTCCGGAATGCGTCACCATCCGCCCCAGGACCGCCAGCATCGTACTGCGGGCCATGTAGATGCCGTTGTTGATGACTTTTCCGGAGCGGATGGCCGCAAACAGTTCCTGGTGCTCCACGTCGTACATGCCGGGCTTGGGCCCCTGATAACGCCATACGGTCTTGCCCTTGGCGTCGTAGATATGGTTGGCCAGGATATTGGCGCGCCCTTGAGTGCCCATGAAGATGTCGCTCACGTCGCCGCTGCAACCGGCCATCTGGCGGCAATAGGAGTAGACCTGGACGCCATTGGCATATTCGTAGCAAACGGCATGATGGTCGAAGATATCGCCGTAGATCGGGTCCGTGCGGACCTGGCGACCGCCCAGGCCCCAGGCCCGCAACGGCGGCTCGTCGTGCATGGCCCAGCCCGCTTTGTCCAGGCTATGCACGTGCTGCTCGCAGTTATGGTCGCCGGAGAGCCAGGTGAAATAGTACCAGTTGCGCATCTGGTATTCCATTTCGGTCCAGCCCGGCTGCCGCGGGCGCTGCCAGAGCGTGCCCGTGTTGTAGGTTTCGCGAATGGCGACGATCTCGCCGATCGCGCCGTCCAGGACGCGTTTCATCGTTTCCTTGACGCCGTAGTCGTAGCGCCAGCAGAGGCCGGAAACCACGTTCAGCCTTTTCGCCGCCGCCTCTTCGCACGTCGCCAGCACGCTCCGCACGCCGGGCCCGTCGACGGCCACGGGCTTCTCGCAGAAGACGTGCTTGCCGGCGTCCACGCAGGCCTTGAGGTGGATCGGGCGGAAGTGCGGCGGGGTGGCCAGAAGCACCACGTCGACGCCGCTCTGGATGAGCCTCTGGTAGGCGTCGAAGCCCACGAAACAGTGTTCGGCATCGACGGCGACGCGCTCGTTGAACTCCCGTTTGAGACTGCCCAGCGTGCTTTGCAGGCGGTCACTGAAGGCATCGGCCAGGGCCACCAAGCGGCGTGTTGGCATCTGCCCCAAGGGCATTGGCCGCCGCTCCGCCGCCGCGTCCGCCGCAGCCGATCAGGCCGATCCGCAGCACGTCGCTGCCGGCGGCATGCGCACTGCGGGCCAGCGACAGACTGCCGGCCGCGGCCCCGGCGGTTGCCGCGGCGGAGATTTTCAGGAATTCACGACGGTTCTTCGTAGTTTGCATGTTCGGATACTCCTTTTTACTTGCCGGCCAGGATCAGGTCGAAACGCCGGCTGTGCTCCTTCGGGGAGAGATCACCCCCTTCGATCGACATCCAGCCGTGGTAGTCGATCTCGGCCAGGGCCTTGCGCACGGCCGGCCAATCGATGCTGCCGTCGCGGATGTTGCAGAACTCGCCGCCGTGGCCATTGGGGTTCAGCTTGAAGTCCTTCACGTGGCACTTGGCAATCAGCTTGCCGAGCGTGCGGATCCATTTCTGCGGCGGCGCAGTATTTCACGTGATTGCCAATGTCGAAGTAGGCCCGCACCCAAGGACTATCGAAGGAGGCGACAAAATTCTGGAAGAAGTCGGGCAATACCCACATGTTGTTCCAAACGTTTTCCAGGGCGATGATCACGCCCGCCTTCTCCGCCGCGGGGATCAGGCGTTTGACCGCCTCTCGTGAAGCATCGACCGAGCGGTCGTGAGTAGCGATGTAATCGGTGTATGGCCCGTTGTCGCCGGAAACCACTTGCTTCAGATGCCCGCTGGCGGGATCGAAGCGGATATCGAACTCCCAGGCTTCGGGCATTTTTCCGCCGATGCGGCAAGGGACGAGGAGCACGGTATCGGCCCCATAAGCGGCCGCCGCCTTCAGCGCGGTTTCCACGCTCGCCAGGTCGCCGGCAACCGACGCGGGATGGTTGAAGTTGGCCCAGCCGTACATGACGCTATGGATTCGCATGCCGAGTTTCTCGGCCATCTTGCGGACGGCGGCGGCCTTCGCGGGCGAGGCCCCGCGATCGGTCGATTCCATGCCCTCGAAACCGGCCTCTTTCCATTCCCGCAGCAAGGCCTCGCTGGGAACGCCGATCATGGCCTTATGCGGTCCAGGTTTGGGGGCATCCGCCCAACTGTTTCGGGCCAACGCGCCCGTCACGCCTGCGGCAGTGGCGGCAGTAGCAGCCAGAAAATTACGTCGATTCAAGTGAGACATGATGAAGCTCCCGTCGGGTAGGGTGGGAAGGGGAAAGGGCGAGCCGGCGGTAAACCGACGGCAAGGTTGCACACGCCCTTACTTATATCATGCCAAGACAAGAATGTCGAATCTTCGGGAGAAAATCCCGGGAGAAGGCCATCGTCACTCTGGAAAAGCGAATCGTGCAAGGTCATTTATTGCCCGCGGCTCCAGGTCCTGCGCCGATAAAGCCGAAGGCGGCCAGCCCGCTCGTAAGGCAGCGACGAAAGATCGTAGTCATTCAATGCCCTAGGCAGGTAACGCTCGGGGACGGCGATCCATTCGTTCGTCCCTAGCGTGGGCATGGGCAGGGGGTTGTCGAGGTCCTGGTTCGCCATCTGGCCGAGGCTCAACTGGCTGCGCAAGTCGCGATCAAGGTAGAAAACGATCGAGCCGATCTGCTCCCGGACCATCAGCAACCTCGACGGCAATTCCCGCGAGCGATTGAAGTAATCGGCCAAACCGCGGGCGGAAAGCGATCCGCTCACCGGCGGAAGGGCAAACAGCAGTAAGACAAGCATTTGACCGCAGACGGTCGCAACTGCCAGTCCCAGCGTCAAGCGGTCCCGGCCACGCATCCAACTCCAGAGCGGCGCCAGGGAGGTCATCGCCGCCGCCACCGCCAAGGTCCATGCCAGGAGCGAGAAATGCGTTTCGAGCGAGATCTGCGTGATAAAGAGAGTGGCCGGCAGGACCAACGGGCCAATCAGACAGGTGCACCAGACGATCGGGCCCATCCAGCGCTGGGCACCGTCGGAAAGCACACCGTCGATCTTCCTCGCCCAGACGATCGCCGCAAAGATCGCGATCGCCGGAAAGACCGGCCAGATATACGTGACATTCTTCGCATGCGAAGCCTGAAGAAAGAGCGCGCAGCCGACAAACCAACAGCCGAGGAAAAGTACGGGCCGGTTGCCGTGGGCGTCGGTCACCGCGGGCGTACTCTTCCGCCAGCGGCTGACGGCATCGCGAACCAGCACCGGCAGATACCCCACCCAGGGAATCCCGCCAACGATGAGGACGGGAAGATAATACCACCAGGGCTCCAGGCAATGCGGTTGCGAGCCGGTGAGGAAACCGAGCCAGTGACGACCGAAGAAATAGTAGTGCAGGTAACCCGGACTGGCATGCTCCATGGCAAGATACCACCAGGCAGCGACGAATGCCGCCACGATCAAGGCCAACGCGGCACGGAAGCAGTGGATGGCTCGCAATCGTTTGGAAACAATGAGATAGCCACCGTAGGCAATTCCGACGAAGGCCAGGCCGGCCAGCCCCTTGGTCAAGACGGCCAGCCCCAAGACAACGCCGGCCGCTCCGGTCCACGCCCAGGCCCGCCGTTGCAATCGGCTGCGGTCCGACTCCCAGAAGCACAGCAGGGCCAGATTGACCCAGGTCACCAGGGCGGCGTCGCAGTCCGGAAGTTGGACCAGGGCCGTCGGCAGGATCATCGAGGCATAGAACACGCCCGCGATCAGGCCGGTACGGGGACCGAGCAACCGCCAGGCGATGGCCGCCGTGGTCAGCGTATTGAGCATACCGAAGAGCAGGCCTGGCAGGCGGACGGCCGCTGCCGACATGCCGAAGAGTTTCAACGAGGCGGCGATCGCCCAAGAGTAGAAGATCGGCCTTTCCAAGTACGGTTCGCCGAGCAGCCGCGGCACGATCCAATCGCCGCGCTCGACCATCTCTTGGGCAATCGAGGCATGCAACCCTTCATCGGGATCGATCAAGGGAATATACGGCGCGGCCAACAGGGGGCAAATAACACCCAAGCCGGCCAAAAGGGCCAGGCCCAACAGGCCGGCCTTGCAACTGTCGTTCGTCATGCGGCCGCCTCCATACAGCAAGTCGTGGCTCGATGCCCGCCAAGGTTACCTGGCGCGCCAAGAGTCTACATGAAAGCTGACGCTCGAAAAAAGGCCAACGTGGCCATTTTCTTGCAAATTTTGACGATTAACCGGCCGATTATTGTCTGTTCGTCTTGTGACAATCTGAGACCGTTTTCGTCCTATAGAAGTGTGCTTGGAGTGGGACGTTGCGGAAAGAATTGCCGGCAATCCCCATCTCCGGCACATCCATGTGTGTAAATTCTCGTCTAAGACCGTGGCGCGGTCCTGCGCCCGGCAAAATCGAAGAGCTCTTTTACAAGGAAGGAATAGAGATGCTGCTTTTCAGCCGCAAGCGGGGAGAAGAAATCGTGATTGGCAATGACATCAGCGTAACGGTGTTGGAGATGCGAGGAAAACAAGTGAAACTCGGCTTTGTCGCCCCATCCGAAGTCCCGATCCATCGGCAGGAATTCCATCCCCAGGGAAGATTTCCCAGGCACGGCGAGGACACCAGGCAGCGGCCCACGGTTGTGGATGCTCGCACCATTGCGGAGGCGGCAATGCAGCGTCTTCGGGACAGCCCCTACAAAGTCATGCGACGGGTTTCGTGCGAGTACACACACGGCATCCTTTTCCTCCGCGGCCGGCTGTTCAGCTTCCACGAAAAGCAGATCGCCCAGGAACTCGTGACCGGGGTCAGCGGGGTGACCCAGGTGGTGAACGAAATCGAAGTGGACTGATTGGAATAACTTGGCTGGTTGCGAGGCGCACTTTCCGCGATTCAAACTCAAGCCACGGCACCGCCCGCTTGCCAGTCGCACTCACCGGTACCCTGACAAGTAATCACCCCATTTTGCAGCCGGAGGGTCCGCTTGGCGCGCTTGGCCGCGCGGGGGTCGTGCGTCACCATGACGATGGTCTTCCCCTCGGCATTGAACTCCTCCAGGAAACCGATGATTTGCTCGCTGGTTTCCGGGTCGAGATTGCCCGTCGGCTCGTCGGCCAGAATGATGGCCGGATTGTTGGCCAGCATCCGGGCCAAGGCGACGCGCTGTTGCTGGCCGACGCTCAATTCGCCCGGCTTGTGGTCGAGGCGCTCGGCCAGTCCTACCCGTTCCAAGAGGGACGTGGCACGTTCCTTTTGGGCCTTGTCCTCCATTTTGGCCAGGAAGAGCGGAACCTGAACGTTTTCAAGGGCCGACAAGTACGGCACCAGATTGAATGTCTGGAAGACGAACCCGACCTTTTCTCTCCGCATCTTCGCTCGCTCGCCCGGACTCAAGTCATAGACCGAGCTGGCTTGGAAGAGAACGCGACCTGCGGACGGCGAGAGCATCCCGCCCAGTATCAATAACAAAGTGCTTTTGCCGCTGCCGCTGGGACCGACTACCGAGACAAAGTCGCCTCCGGGGATATGGAGCGTCGCACCATCAAGGGCTTTGATCAACCGTCCGCGATGCGTGTAAGCCTTGCTCACGTTTTCCATTCTCAACATGGGTCAGACCTCCTGGAACGTGGCACATGGATCAAGCCGGGCGGCACGCCGGGCAGGAAAGTAACTCGCGACCAGCGCCAGCGCCACGGAGATACCAACCGCCAACAGGGCCAACAGGGGCATAGGCAGGACGATGACGCCAGCCAGCTTCGGGCCGAGAACCACCGCCAGGATGGTGCCCAGCACGTAGCCGCCGATCCCGCCCGCCACGCCAAGGATCAGGGCCTTGAGCAGGAAGATCCGCAGAACCAGGCCCGAATCGGCGCCCAACGCCATAAGCGTGCCGATCTCCCGCCGCCGCTCATAGACGTTGGCGTACATGTAATTGGCGATGCTCGCCCCGCCCACGAAGATGATGATCACCAGGAACATGAGCGACAGGTTCGACATGATATGGTTGATCTTGATCTGGGCATTGGCGATCTGCGTGATGGTGACTACCTTGGCGTCGGGCAGAAGACGGTTGATCTTTTCCACCAGCCCCTTGGAAATCTCCTGGCAGCAACCGACGACTTCGATGGCGTTGATGACCGGCCCCTTCTTCGACAAGTCCTGGACGACGTGCAGATGGGCGAAGATCCGCGAGTCGTCCACGGTGCCGGTCTGCGGCAGCACGGCGGTGACGTTGAAGGTCTTGCCCAGCACGTCCAGCTTGTCGGCTTCCTTGAGCCGCAGTTTGGCAGCCACGTCGGCGCCCAGGAGGACTTCGTTGTCTTCCAGCGTCTCGATGACCCGCTTACGGGCCAGCGTCTTCTTGTCCTCCGAGCCCATCATGCCCACCGAGGCCCCGCAACCGATGGGCCGCGAGAAGATGCCGGCCCCGCTCCAGGCGGCCTTGGCCTGGAACTCGCTTTTGGGCAGGATGCCCGTGAGCGTGAACGTCTTTCCCTGGAGCTCGACCGGCATCGACAGCTTGGGGGAAATGTTGTCCAGCCCGGCCAGGTCGGACATCGCCAGTGTCGTGACATATTCCTCGGGAATGGTGTCGCCCTGCATGTCGGCCGCGTAATAGTCCTGCAAGGTGGACGACTTGGGCAGCACCAGCACGTTGGCCCCTAAGGAATCCATTTCCAGAGCGACCGCCTTCTCAGAGTAGAAGGAGATGTTCTTGATCGACACGATCACCGTGATTCCCAGGAGGATCGCCAGGAAACTGGTGAGCAATTGGCTCTTGCGCTCGAAGATCTCGCGCAAGACAAGCGTTCGCAAGCGCATGGCGCGGACCTCCTAATGATGGCAGCTACACCCCGGGCCGCAGCTCGTTTGCGCCGCCTTGACCGTGGCCTCGATCTGGTCCTTGGTTGTCGCCCCTACAAAACGGGCGACGGGAGCACCGGGTGGCGTTACCAGGAGGGTGATGGCCGTGGGCGTCTGCGGATCGACCTGCAGGGCCTTGAGGAACGGCTGTTCTGCGTTGTCGGCGGGATTCAAGACAATGATTTCCGTCCCGCGCGTGTACAGCGGATCGGCCTTGAAGGCTTCGACGCCCTGCATCGCCTCTTGGTTCGATTGCGTCTTGTTACTCTGTACGCAGAGCAGGATCGAATGTCGGTCCTGGATGGCCCGCATACACTTGGCCGTGCATGGACTGACGAACGCCTGTTGAAGTTGGGTCTCATCGAACCTCTTGGGAAAGGCGCGGGTGGCGGCCCCGGTAGGCGCAATGGCCAGCACCAGCGGCAGCGGAGCGCCGCGGACCGCGAACTTGTCCACAAGCGGCTTTTCCGCGGGGTCCGCAACATAGATTGAAATCGTGTTGGCCCGATCGGACATTTTCGTCATCGCCCTCTGAAGGACACCGTTCATGGTGGCGGTGTATTCGTCTTGTCCCGCGTAGAAAAAGATGAACAGGTACTTGTTGTCCTTGGCGGCCTTCTCGATGGCAATGGCGCCGGGGCTGGCTGCGGTAGTCGCGGCCACGCCGGTCGCTGTGTCGGCGTGTGCGGGTTCCCCTGCGGCCCAAAATACCAGTGCGACGGCCAGCGACAGGATCGACAGTCGCACTACATTCTCCATTCTCGTCTTCGACATTTCTTGTTCTCCTTGAGGTTCGGTGGGATCGGGGAATAGATTCACAAACGCGAATATACCAAACATGCGCGCTGCGCGTATATGGGCGATGACCAAATCGCGGGATTTTTTCGGGCAAGAATCCCGGATAATCTGCGGGGGGGGGGGTATTTTTTCGCTCTCGCTGGCGGATGGCACCGCTTATCCTGGCCGTAGCTGCCGCGTTTGCGCTGCTGTTCATGGCGAACCGGGAACTGTTTGATCTTGCCGCTCTGATGTTCAGAATTGACCTGTTCGCCTTCGGGGGCGGCTTCGCTTCGGTCCCTCTCATGTACCACGAAATTGTCGATGTCCGCTCATGGATGAATGGGGAGACCTTTTTGAACGGGATCGCCATGGGGCAGATCACACCCGGCCCTATCGTCATTACGGCGACTTTCGTAGGGTACTTATTGCACGGCCTCGCGGGCGCGGCAATGCGTGCGTTGCTTCTTCGGGTGGACGTTCTCTGGGTGGTTGTCGTGGGGGTTGTACTCTCGATAATGATGTTGTAGCAATACAGGTGGCTGTCCCCCTCTTTCAGCCGTGCCGCTTCTCCGGCTTCGACCTCCACCGGCCTGCCCGCCGTCAGAACGTGACAACCCGGTCGGAGTCTCGGACGATTTCGTACAAGTCCTTCATCGTCGATAGCGCGCATAGCTCCGACCGCTGCGAGTGCCGTAGTTTCAGGCATGTGCCACACGCTAGGATTTTCCCGCCTGCTTGAAGGAGGGATTCCGCCTGCTGCCGGACATTGAACTTCTCGTCTTCAATCTGGTCGAGTTCGACGCCTTTTCCGAGCAAGAACACGCGGACGGCATCACGTTGGCCGGTTGCGGAGTTCCCCAGACGAAGAGCGTTGAAGACCGTCTCTGGCTCGATGGTAGAAATCACGATTCCAAGTTTCATTGCGAATCTCCCGCGGGCCCAAGGCGTCTTCCGCTGACAAATCGCCGGGCGCGGCGCCTGGCCCTTGCCTGGCGCTTACGCTACGTGTATCATCATATTACGATACTGGAATATGATGCACAAGAGGAACCAGCCGTGACTCCCGACCTCCGGGCCAAAGCCACTCTGCTGCGTATGCTCGGGCACCCGATACGCTTGGCGATTGTTTCAGAGCTTGCAGCGGGGCCGAAATGCGTAACCGACATCCAAGAGCTGCTTGGTGTTCAGCAGACAAACGTCTCGCAACACTTGACCGCACTCCGCCACGAGCGGATCGTCGATTTCCACGAAGATGGCAAGTTGCGGTGTTACTACATTGCAAGGCCCAGCTTGGCGCGGGTGATCCTACGCCTGATCCGAGACGACTTTCCCGTGGTGAGTCGTTCCAAGAGGGCCGTTCGCCGGGCTTCACGGCGCAGACGCGAGCTTGAAGCCGCTGAGGGGAAACCCGGTGCCGGCAACGTCAAGTGCCCAAGGGAAGCTCGGTAAAGAAGGAGCGCGAGCATGAATCCCACTGCCGTCCCGCCGTCCCGCAGCCAAGGCCAAGAACGCCATCTGGACAACGGCACGCTGCCGGTCGAAGAAACGCTGGACCCTGAAAACTGGGACGCGCTTCGCATGCTGGGCCACCAAATGCTCGACGACATGTTCGATAGCATTTCCACCGTGCGCGATCGTCCCGTCTGGCAGCCCATGCCCGAAGCGGTCAAACAGCGCCTCCGCTCGCCCGTCCCACTTGACCCGACCGATGCTCGCAAGGTCTACGAGGAGTTCAAACAGGCAATTCTTGCCTATCCTACCGGGAATACGCATCCCCGCTTCTGGGGTTGGGTGATGGGTACTGGCACGCCGATCGGCATGTTGGCCGACATGCTCGTCTCCGGCATGAACGCGCACGGTGCCGGTTACGATCAGGCCGCGCCGGTGGTGGAACGCCTAGTGATCGCGTGGATTGCCGAACTCATGGGGTTCCCCAAGAACGCAAGCGGTTTGCTTGTGAGCGGCGCGTCGGTGGGAAACCTAATCGGTCTGGCCGTGGCGCGCAATGCCAAGGCTGGCTTCGATGTTCGGCGGGACGGGCTCCAAGCGGCTGTAAATAAACGGCTTGTCTTCTACTGCTCCACGGAAACGCATTGCTGGGCACAGAGGGCGGTCGAACTCATGGGCCTGGGCAACAAGGCATTGCACCGAGTGCCGGTCGGGGAGGACTTCGGAATTGATCTCGTCGCGCTCTGCGCCGCCATAGAAGAGGACCGTTCCCAGGGGTTGCGGCCGATCTGCGTCATCGGGAACGCCGGCACCGTCAATACCGGGGCATTCGACGATCTCCTGGCGCTGGCGGAAATCTGCCGCGACCAGGGCTTGTGGTTTCATGTAGATGGGGCCTTCGGCGCATGGGCGGCGATCAGCCAAACCTGGCGCGGATTGGTGCGTGGCCTGGAGTTGGCCGACTCCCTGGGCATCGATCTCCACAAGTGGCTGTACCTGCCCTTTGAGGCCGGCTGCGCGCTAGCTGCGCAACCCCGAGTGCCATCGACAGACATTTGCCGTGGCACCCGCCTACTTGACCGCGGCCCGGCGGGGTATGCTCACCGAGCCAATGCTATTTGCCGATCTCGGACTCGACCTTTCGCGCAGCTTCAAGGCGCTGAAGGTCTGGATGTCGTTCAAGGTTCACGGCGTTGATGCCTTCGGCCGACTCATCGAGCAGAACATCCAGCAGGCCCGTTACCTGGCGGGCGTCATTGAACAATCGTCAGACATGGAATGCCTCGCTCCAGTCTCGCTGAACATCGTTTGTTTCCGCTTCCGCCCAGCGGGATGCGACGAGCAGGCGCTCGACGCCTTGAATGACGAGATCTTGTGTCGACTCCAGGAAAGCGGCACCGCCGTGACTTCGGGCACACGCATCCGAGGTCGCTTTGCGATCCGTGTTGCGATCACGAACCACCGCAGCCGGCGTGCCGATTTCGATTTGCTCGTCAATGCCGTCCGCGAACTCGGTCGGCGACTGATAGAACGTGTCTCGCCGACCAAATCCTAGCGTGAACGCCGTGGTGCACACCGACCTGCCCATTCTGAATCATCCGATCGCTGAGCCAGCCGTGTTCCGGGCGGAAAATCTCCTGGCAAGGGCCTCGGAGATGATGGGCAAGGAGCACGGGCACCTGCCAGCATGTTGCGTGCTGGACTTTGACGGCGAACTGGCGGCTGTGGCAAGAGAGGATTTTCGCGCCGCCCCCTGCCCGACCTGGCCCTGTTTTCACACGACGATGCTTTGCCTGGGCCGCGACGGCTTCCAGATGGGGCTTATTCCCGGCACGGTCGGCGCCCCGTTTGCCGTCCTTGTTGCGGAACAACTTATCGCGTGTGGTTGCAGGCATATCATCGGCTACAGTTCAGCGGGAGCGGTGGCCGTCTTCCTCCGCCCGCCGTGTCTGGTGGTTCCCGACCGGGCTTTGCGCGACGAAGGCACGTCTTATCACTATCTGCCTCCGGCCGAATGGGTCGAGTCTCGTGGAACTCTGGGAGAAGTCCTGGTGCGTCGCGCTGCCGAATGCGGCCTTCCCGTCCACCGGGGGCCGACCTGGACGACTGACGCCCCGTACCGAGAAACGCGAACGCAGATCGAGCGTCACCGCGCGAACGGCGTCTTGACGGTGGAAATGGAGGCGGCGGCGCTGATGGCGTTGTCGCAAGTCAGCGGGGCGGAGATTGCATCCTTGCTCCATGCGACAAACACATTCGCCACTGCGGAGAACGATTTCGATAAAGGACCCGCGGACATCAACCGGCGGATCATAAGTTGCTGCTTCGATGCGTTCTCGGACGCCCTGAAACCGCCCAACGGAACGTGAAGGATAAGACGATGAAGACCCGTGAAAGCGGTATGCCCGAAGAGGAAATGTGGCGGGGGTTTTTCGACGCCGAAGCGATCCTGCGATTGCTCAAGCTGACTCCATCGTGCCGGGATGTTGTGGAGTTCGGTTGCGGCTACGGGACCTTCACCCTTCCGGCCGCGCGAATCGTGCGCGGGACGGTTCATGCCCTCGACATCGAGCCCGACATGGTCACGGCCACGCAGGCCAAAGCGGCTGCGGAAGGGCTGCGGAATGTGCAGGCTTGCCTCCGGGATTTCGTCGCCGATGGCACTGGGCTTCCACCCTCCAGCATGGACTACGCGATGCTCTTCAACATTCTCCATGACGAGCAACCGGAACGACTGCTGGGCGAGTCCCATCGCATCCTGGTCCCGCGCGGGCTCTTGGGCGTCATCCACTGGAACTACGATCCGACCACGCCGCGCGGACCGTCGATGGAGATTCGCCCCCGCCCGGAACAGTGCCGTGACTGGGCGGAGCAGGCCGGATTCCAGCTTCTCGTACCGGGAATGATCGCTCTGCCGCCCTATCATTACGGCATGGTGCTGGAGCGGCTGTAGCACGGCGGCCCGACAATTCGAGGCGGATGGCAAGAGTCTGGTCGAGTTGAGGATGAACGCCACTGCGGACTTTATCATAAGGATTCTGCCAAGAAGGAACCTTCAGACTCCCACTTGCCTTGTTATGCACACCCCCCCTATACTTCCAAAGATGGAAATCAGGTTCCAGGTGATTTCGGCATTTCCGGCGCACCTATCCTCCCCAACGATGTAACCTATGCACCACACCAACCCTGGCTTCTGGCGTCACATCCACAGATACGCCCACGATTCCGCCCTCGCTGAGCGCCGCACACGAATTGTCATCGCCATCACCGGCACGATGATGATCGTCGAGATCGTCGGAGGAATCGTCTTTAATTCGATGGCTGTGCTGGCCGATGGATGGCACATGGGCACGCATGTTTCCGCGTTCCTCATTACCGCAGTTGCCTACTACTTTGCCCGCCGCCATGCTGCTGACCCTCGCTACAGTTTCGGCACCGGCAAGATGGGTGCCTTGGGCGGCTTTGCCAGTGCGGTCGTGCTTTCCGTGGTTGCGTTTCTCATGGCGGGCGAGTCGGTGTTTCGTCTCTTCGTTCCGCTGCCGATTCAATTCACCGACGCTATCGGCATCGCCGCGGTCGCGCTGCTCGTCAACTTGGTTTGTGCATTGCTGCTCCACGTTGACCATCCCCACAACCGTGAGCATGAGCACGGCCATCACGGTCACAACGACCACCACGACCTGAACCTTCGTGCGGCCTACCTTCACGTCCTCGCCAATGCGTTCACGACGCTCGCAGCGGTCTTCGCGTTGATCGGCGGCAAGTTCTTCGGTTGGTCCTGGCTCGATCCGGTAGTCGGACTCGTGGGCAGCGCTGTTGTCTTCTCTTGGGCCTACAGCCTGCTTCGCGACACCAGCGGCATTTTGCTCGACCGCACGCCGGAGTCATCCGACTTGCCGGATGAGATTCGCCGCGCGGTAGAGAGCGACGGCGACGCGCTCATCAGCGATCTCCACATTTGGCAGGTTAGCGCGGGCAAGTTCGCGGCTATCGTTTCTGTCGTAGCGCATCGAGCCAAAGTCTGCGGCGGCTTATCGAGAGCTATTCCGCGAGCACGAGGAGCTTGTCCACGTCACTGTTGAGGTTCAGCAGTGCCAGCATACCGAGGAAGCCGCGGCATAAAACTCCATTGGTTATGGCAAGACTCTTTCGCTGGTTGAGCGTCATTTTTTTCAGCCTCGCTTTCGTTGGCATCGTTGGGTTATTGGCTTCCGATGCTCTACTCAACTGGCGATTCACTCCCCGCCATCAGCAGATGGGCGCGTTCCCACTCATATTGATCGGTCTTTCGTATGGTAGCTTTCAGTTCAGTACCGAGCGACAGTACAGTGAACGAGCGAAGGGACTATTGCTTGGCCTTGCATTTGTACTGTGGGGCACCGAACAACTTCTGCCGCCCAGCGCGTGGGTGACGGTGATGGACAGCCTCGTTATCGGCATCTTTGTCGTGGACCTGGCCTTAATCATTATCGAGCACTTGAATCGCAACAATCGTGAGATACCGTAACACCCTGATCAGCCCGGCCTAACCACGTAGCACAGCTTGCAGGTGATCCATCCCCACGGGGGCTTCAATCTGCCAGGGGATGAGCGCGGTCCGGGCCGCCAGTCCTTCCACGACCTCGCCGATGTATTGCCCTTCGTGACGCCTGCGGGCCAGTAGGACCGGATCATGCACGGCCAGCGGCGAAAGGCTCTGGTTGATGACCCAGGCGAAGGGCCGAATGTGGGCACGCACGAGATCCTCTTGTAGCCTGGCCGCCTCGTGGACCGGCGTGGCCTCGGGAAGAGTGACGATCAAGACGCGGGTGAACTCGGGATCGCGGAGCCGGGGAAGCAGTTTGTGGACCGCCGTGGGCATCTCGGTCGCCTGCCGCGACAATTCCCGATGGTAGGCCAGGGCCGCGTCCAGCAGGAGGATCGTATGTCCGGTGGGGGCCGTATCGAGCACGACATAGCCGTCCGTTCCCGCCTCGACAGCCTGGGCGAACGCCCGGAAAACGGCGATCTCCTCGGTGCAGGGCGAGCGGAGGTCCTCTGCGAGCAATGCCCGCCCCTGGGCGTCAAGGTTGGCCCCGGTGGTTGCCAGGACTTCTGCCCGATACGCCTCGGTTACGGCTGCCGGGTCAATGCGGCTGACATGCAACCCGGCCAACCCCCGCCCCACGGCGTTTTGGACGTGCGCCGCCGGATCGGTGGTCGTGAGGTGGACCGGATAGCCGCGCCGGGCAAGTTCGACGGCGATGGCGGCGGCCACCGTGGTCTTGCCGACACCGCCTTTGCCCATCGTCATCACGACTCCTCGGCCGGGCGCTGCGATTTCGTCCATCAAGTCCACTAAGGGCGAAGGCAGCGAAACTGCTAAGACCGACGTTGCGTGTGCGATTGTTCGAATGGATGAAAGCCGTTCTTGCAGGAAACTGCGGAGCGCCGCCGCCCCCAGTAGATTGTGCGGGGCAAGCGGCAACTCCGTGCGCGGAAACGCCACGAGCGACGGGGGGATAGCCGCCAGGGCGTCATGGCATCGACGCTCCATCTCGCGGGCCACCGGATCATCCGCTGCGCAGGCTCGAAAGATGCCGTTTACGACAAGGTGTTGATTGCCGACGCCCAGGGCCGCTAGTTCCCGGCTGCACCGCGCCGCCTCGGCCAGCGACGACGCCTCGGGCCGCGTGACCAGAATCAACGTGGTCAAGGTTCCGTTGGAAAGTGCGGCGATCGTCGCCCGATAAAGTTCATGCTGTGCCTGGAGCCCCGCTAGCGGCCCCAAGCACGAGGTGCCGGTGGTGTTGGTCTCGATGAAGCCGTTCCAGGCCGAAGGGAGCGACAAAAGCCGCAGCGTGTGCCCCGTGGGGGCCGTGTCGAAGAGAACATGGTCGAAATCGGCGGTCGTGCCCGGATCGCCCAAGAGCCGCGAGAACTCGTCGAAGGCAGCGATCTCCATCGTGCAGGAACCGGAAAGCTGCTCTTCCATGCTGGCGATGGCTGCCTCCGGCAGCACGCCGCGGTAAGGTCCAACCAGGCGTTCCCGATACTCGCGGGCGGCCGCTTCGGGATCGACGTTCAAGGCCCACAGGCCGGGGACTTCGGGCACGGGCGTCGGCCTGCTGCCCAGCGAAACGCCGAGCACCTCATCCAGGTTCGACGCCGGATCGGTGCTGACCAGGAGCACCCGCTTCCCGCGATCCGCCAAGAGCACGGCGGCGGCGCAGGCCAGGGAGGTCTTCCCGACGCCCCCCTTGCCCGTGAAGAACAGGTTTCGTGTGGCCTTCTCGATGAACTGCATGAGAGTTTCCCTTTGCCCGCCCTCGCCGAGCATATTGTGGTGCAGGTCGTTTCAACACTGGGCAGCCGACTGCCCGCAAGAGCATTGGCAGCAAGTCGTCTGGGCCACCGATTGAGCGGTCAGTCCCACCCACTCGGCCAGTTGCGGGCGCGTCGGGTATACGCCTTTGCTGACCGTCACGTCATCGACGCGGAACAGCGGCAGGCACCCAACGCCTTCCTGCGCCAGGGCCTCGCGAACGGCCGCGTCGTCGCGGAAGGCGGCCGGTTGTTGGGCCAGGCCGTAACGCTCGACTTGAACGCCCAGGCCCTTAAGCCACTGGAGGTCTGCGGCCAGTTGGGCCACTGCTGGATTGACGTTGGGACCGCATACGCCGGTCGAGCAGCACATCGGGGGATCGAAGACTCGTAAGGTAGGCATGAAATGGATTTCCTTTCTATTTCTCGTCCAATTCGTCCAACCACTCACGCAATCGAGTGGCAATTTCATCACGCACACGGCGAAACGCCGCCAACCGCTCCTCTCCGGTTCCGTCGACGGCGGCAGGGTCATCGAAGGGCCAGTAAAGCCTCTCGCCCAATCCGGGAAATACCTTGGGGCAATTCTGCTCGGCGTGCTCGCACACGACGATCAGATAATGAGCGGAAATCTTGCCGAGATACTCCTGCACGCTCTTCGATCGCTGCCCGGAAATGTCGATGCCGATCTCCCGCATGACGGGCTCGACCAGCGGATGGATACGGTCGGGATTCAGCCCGGCACTGTAAATGTGGAATCGGTCGCCCGCGTGCTTTCGCAGGATGCCCTCGGCCATTTGGCTGCGGGCGGAGTTCCGGGTGCAGAGGATGAGGATATTCTTTCGATTGTCCACGAGCAGGCTACCTTTCGGAAATCGACTCCAAGGCATGGGTCGCGGCTGACACCACATGGGGAGCTAGTCGGATATAGCCCAGCGATTCGCTTTCTTCTTGACCCTCATCAAGACACCACCGTACCACCTCCTTCAGCGTGTCCAGCTTCTTCGGATCGTCATACTTTCCATAGAGCAGAAGCCAGGAGTAGGTGACAATCGGGTAGGAATCCTTGCCGTCGGGATCGGGCATGAACAGTCGCAGGTTGGCCGGCATCTTGGCCTGAAGCAGGGTTTGCAGTCCGCTGGTGCCCGTCGGCTTGATATAATTGCCGGCCTTATTCTCAACCCAGGCCATGCCCAGACCGACCTTGCTTCGCCGTTCCGTAATGGACATAGCCAATCATGCCAGCACCGCGAGAAATCGTCTGCCGCAACGCCTTCATTTCCGTTGGCAAGCGAGGCATCGCGGGCCAGGCCACGCTCTTGTGTACTCCCGGCCCCTTCCGCCACTCCTCACTGATGGCGGAGAGGTGGTTCGTGAAAGCGAACGTCGTGCCGCTGCCGTCTTGCCGCACCACGACCTGAATGTCGCGGTCCGGAAAAGTGACGCCGGGATTGATCTCCGCGATGCGCGGATCGTTCCAGTGCGTGATCTTGCCGAGGAAGATATCGGCGTAAACCGAGCGGGAAAGTTTCAACTTCGCAGGCAGCCCCTCGGGGCTGTAGGCCAGGACAATGGCTGCCAGCGGTCACGGGAATCAGGACCGCCCCGCGTTTGACGGAGGCGATCTCTTCGTCGCTGAGGGCCGCATCGCTGGCCCCGAAATCGACGGTGCCCTCCAAGAACCGCCTCGTGCCCTCGCCGCTGCCGACGATATCGTAATCCACGGCCACGTTGGGATGTTCCTTGTGGTATTTTTCGAACCACCTGCGGAGCTAGTGGTCCGATAAAAGTCGAACCGGCTCCTTTGATCGTGATCGAATCCGCTGGCGTCTCCGACTTCTTGGCGGAGCAACCAACGGCGATCGCAAGCGCGAAGAGGAGCATGACGCCGATCATTCTAATCCGAAACTTGCCCATGATAGGGACCTCCGAGAAAGGGTGAAACGTAACTGGGACTTTGTTTGCAAAACGTCCTTGCTACCGAGCTTGAACCGCAGCCTCCAATGGTTGGGCAGGCAAAATAGCGTTTTTGGAAGTAAAGCGAGACATTGACCAGGCCGATCAGTGCGGGCACTTCGACCAGCGGCCCGATCACGGCGGCAAAGGCCGCCCCCGAGTCGATCCCGAAGACAGCCACGGCTACCGCAATCGCCAACTCGAAATTGTTGCTGGCCGCCGTGAAGGAAAGGGTTGCCGTCTTGGCGTAGTCGGCGCCCGATCTTGTAACCGATGAAGAAGCTGACAAGGAACATCACCACGAAGTAGATCAACAGCGGAATGGCAATCCGCACGACATCCAAGGGGATTTGCACGATCAAGCTCCCCTTGAGGCTGAACATGACGACAATCGTGAACAGCAAGGCAATGAGCGTGATGGGGCTTATTTTGGGAATGAATGCCCGCTCGTACCACTCGCGTCCCTTGGCCTTCACCAGCACGAAACGGGTGAGCATGCCGGCCAGGAAGGGAATCCCCAGGTAGATGAACACGCTCTGGGCAATCTGCCCCATGCTAACCTGGACCAGCGATCCCTTTCTGGCCGAACACCGGCAGGAGCAGCGTGATGAACACGTAGGCATAGAGGCTGTAGAAGAGCACCTGGAAGACGCTGTTGAAGGCCACCAGGCCCGCCGCATATTCCGTGTCGCCTTTGGCCAGGTCGTTCCAGACGATGACCATGGCAATGCAGCGGGCCAGGCCGATCATGATCAGCCCGACCATGTAATCGGGGTGATCCTGCAGGAAGAGCACGGCCAGGGCGAACATCAACACGGGACCGATGACCCAGTTCTGCACGAGCGACAGGCCCGAGCATCTTTCCAGTTGCGAAATACGTCGCCGAGTTCCTCGTACTTCACCTTGGCCAGCGGCGGGTACATCATGAGGATCAGGCCGATGGCGATGGGGATGTTCGTCGTTCCCGCCTGGAAACGGTTGATGAAGGACTCGACGCCGGGGACGAAGTAGCCCAGCCCGACGCCTACGGCCATCGCCAGGAATATCCAGACCGTCAGAAAACGGTCGAGAAAGGAAAGGTTCTTGGTATCGCACTTGCTCATGGTTCTATCGCTCCTTCGCTTGTCGTGTGTTACTTCTGCAAGGCCTCGGGCAGCCCCAGGACGAACCCGCGAATTTCGTCCCGCACGCGGCGGTACGGCGCAAGGCGTTCTTCCTCGCTGGTGGCGCCGGCAGCCAGACGGGGCGGGTCATCAAAGCCCACGTGAATCACCTTCGCCTTGCCGGGAAACAGCGGACAATGCTCGTGGGCATCGCTGCAAACGGTCACCACGTAATCGAAGGCGAACCTCGCGGAGTTCGTTGACGTTCTTGGATCGCTGGCCGGAGATGTCGACGCCCGCCTCGGCCATGACCTGAACGGCAGTAGGGTTCAATCCGTGCGTTTCGATTCCAGCGGAATAGGCTTCGATGGAATCGCCTTTGAGCTTGCGTGCCCAGCCCTCGGCCATCTGGCTGCGGCAGGAATTGCCGGTGCAGAGAAAGAGAATTTTCTTCTTGCGGTTCATTTCAGAATCTGACATGGTTTCTCTCTCCAACGTGTATCTTTCTCTGGTATATTTGCTTAGGCGGATATATCGGCCAAAAAAAATTAGCTGCGGCAAGAACCAACGCGAGCCCGAAGGCGTTCGTTGTCGTTAGCGAAAACGCAATCTTCCCGAAAGCACTGGGCAAGGCAGTCCAGCAACATTTCATGCGACTTGCTGTGTGCCGGTGACAAGCGGTAGTGCATCCACAACCCTTCTTTTCTGGCAACCACCAACTTGGCCTTGCGCAAATAAGACAGGTGCCGCGAGGCGGTGGGCTGGGGCACATCCAGCACGGCAACGATGTGGCAGACGCACAACTCCCCGTCCTGGAGCAGATTCAAAATCCGCAGCCGAGTGCGGTCGGAGAGTGCCCGGAAAATCGTCTTGGTCTGAGGTTGAGCGGTCTTGGTTTTCATATTCGCTTATATGAATATATCGGTTCCCCGGCGGCAAGTCAAGAGGCGGATTTGGAGAAAAGACGAAGATCCATCATGTGGCCGAGGTCTCGTTACAGCCTCCGCCGTTTACCCACGGCGAGAAAGCGGTAGATCCCGCACCACTGGTCAAAGCCGCAGGACGGTGTTCCAAAGTTGAGTTTTCTGGCGAAATTGCGGGCTGTTCCGGTCAAGCGGCCCCGTTCATGGCAACCGATAGATAGCCGTGGGGCGAAATTGTTTGCCTTTTGCGCGGCCCACGACCGCGCGTTTCGGCTGGGAAGACTTTTTCGCCTCCCCGCCGCAAAGGATGGAACCACACTCTCGCCAAACACGGGGAAGAACAATGAGGAAATCACTCTTGACGGTTGGAATGGTCCTGCTGGGATTGGCCGCCGGGCGCATGCCGGTACGAGGGGCCGACGTGGTGGAAATGCCGCCGGCTACGGAAGTGGCCCAGAGCAGTGACTTGCCACAGATCACCCCGGTGGCCGACACCGAGGCTGCGAACACCGCCGCGGCGCCTGCCGCTCCGGCCTTAGCCACATCGCCCAGCGCGGCGGCCGCCCCCGCCGAACCGGCCCCCGCGGCGCCGGCCCCGCCGAAGCCGTGGGCCCTTCCCGAGGCGAGCCTGCTCAAGGACCTGCGAATCCAACAGTTCGGCTGGCTGGAACAGGGCGCGACCTTCAACTCGCTCAGCCCCACCAATCGATGGAACGGGCCGGTCGTTACCAACGACCGCAGCAACGAGTATGAAATGAACCAGTTGTGGGTCGGCTGGGAACGTCCCGTCAAGACCGACGGCTGCGGTTGGGACATCGGTGGGCGGATCGACCTGATGTACGGCTCCGATTGGCGCTACGGCCTGAGCAACGGATTGGAGACGAACCTCGACGCGCCGAACCGCCTGTATGGCTTCATCCTGCCGCAGTTCTACCTGGAGGTGGGCTACAACGACCTGAGCGTAAGGATCGGCCATTTTGCCCCGAGCATCGGCTACGAGATCGTGCCCGCGCCGGGCAACTTCTTCTACTCCCATTCCTACGCCCTCGCCTATTCGGAACCCGTGCTGGTCACCGGCTTCCAGGCCGACTACAAGCTCAACAAGTATTGGAACGTCATCGGCGGCCTGAATGAAGGTTTCAATCAGTTCCAGGACGAGGACGGCAAATTCCATTTCCTGGGCGGACTGAAGTGGCACAACGACGAGCGCAAAGTCAGCGTCTCGCTGATGACCGACATCGGTCCCCAAGTCAACGGGCTGGATCCGCTGGGCAAGAACAACCAGTATGAATTCACGCTGGTCTTCAAGAAGCAACTTAGCGAGAAACTGCTCTATGCGTGCGAGGAGGTCTTCGGCGTCACGGAGGAGAACGCCGACCCTGCCGTGTTCGGCCCAACCGCCAAGTGGTACGGCCTGGACCAGTACCTGATCTACACGCTCAATCCATGCTGGTCGGCGGGCGCCCGCGCGGAGGTCTTCCACGACCAGGATGGGACGCGGGTTGGCGGCTTGGGCAGCGTGGGTATCGTCGGCTGGCCGGCCGCCCCGGGGTTCGCGGGCACGTTCACCGAGGTTACGCTGGGACTGAACTGGCATCCCAACCTCAACGTCGTCGTCCGGCCGGAGGCCCGCTGGGACTGCTATAGCGGCTCGACCAACCTCGATGGGCAACTGCCCTTTGGCGATGGCACGAAGGGCAGCCAATTCCTTTTCGCGACCGACGTGATCTTGACCTTCTGATTCGTGAAGAACTGGTATTTACCAGCGTTCGCAAGGGCGGTATGATCCGATCTCGGCGGGCGTCAATGGTCCAAAATAACCGGGCAAATTTTCCGGATTGTGTTTAGGTGAATAACGCCTTTTAGCGAGGTCTTGTCATGCGAGCGAAAACAGCTTTATTCCTGTGTGTCTTTCTGGCCGTCGGGACCCTTTCGTGGTCGGCGGCGGAAGCGGGGGGAGTCCGGGTCGGCATCGGCATTGGAATCCCCCTCGGCATTGGCGTTGGTCCGGCCTATCCTCCCCCTCCGTACTATTATGGCTATCCGTATCCGTACGGCTATCCGTATCCCTACGGGTACTATTATCCGCGTCCAGTCTACGTTCAACCGGCGCCGGCGTATGTGCAGCCGGTGCCGGCGTACACACCGGCTTCTCCGGCTTACCAGCAAACGGCCCCGGCCCCTCAGCAATATTACTATACGCCGTCGCCGTCAGGTTCGACGTATCCGGCGCCCACGCAGCCGCCTTCGTTGCCGCCGCCGCCGCCTTCGCCGGCAGTTCCGGCGGGGACCGGGTTGTAGCCCTCACCAGAGCTTCACGCGCTTCTCCGGCGGCAGATACATCTTGTCGCCCTCCTTCACGCCAAAGGCCGCATAGAACGCCGGCACGTTGCGGACCGTGCCGTTGACGCGATACTCGGCGGGCGAGTGCGGATCGGTGAGCAAGCGGTTCTTCAAATCGGCTTCACGATGCTTGCGGGCCCAGACCTGGGCCCAGCCAAAGAAGAAACGCTGGTCGCCCGTCATGCCGTCAATCACCGGGGCCGGCTTGCCGCCCAGCGAGAGCCGGTAGGCGTCGTAGGCGATGGTCAGGCCGGCCAGATCGCCGATGTTCTCGCCCAGCGTGAAGCGGCCGTTGACCTTGTAGCCGGGAAAGGGCTCGAACTGGTCGAATTGCCCGGCCAGGGCGTCGCCGCGTTTGTCAAATTCGGTGCGATCGGCCGGGGTCCACCACTGGTTGAGATTGCCGGCGCCGTCCCACTTCGAGCCTTGATCGTCAAAGCCGTGCCCGGTCTCGTGGCCGATCACCGCGCCGATGCCTCCGTAATTTACGGCATCGTCGGCCTTGAGGTTGAAGAAGGGGGGCTGGAGGATCGCGGCCGGGAAGACGATCTCGTTCTGGCTCGGGTTGTAGTAGGCGTTGATCGTCTGCGGGGTCATGTTCCATTCGTCGCGATCGACCGGCTTGCCGAGCTTGGCCAGATCGCGGTTCCACTCGTAGATCGCGTGGCGCTCGATGTTGCCTACCAGGTCGTCGCGGCGAATCTCCAGGGCCGAATAGTCGCGCCACTTTTTCGGATAGCCGATCTTGGGCGTGAACCGGGCCAGTTTCAAGAGCGCCTTTTCTTTGGTTGCGGGACTCATCCAGTCCAGGTTCTGAAACCTGACCCGATAGGCCTCCAGCACGTTTTTGACCATCTGGTCCATGCGCTGCTTGGCTTCCGGCGGGAAGTGTTTTTCGACATATAACTTGCCCAAGGCCTCGCCCAGGCAACCTTCCACGACGCCGACGCCCCGCTTCCAGCGGGGGCGAATTTGCGGAATCCCGCGCAGCGACGTGCCGTAGAAGCCAAAATCCGCGTCTACCAACTCCTTGTTGAGCAGGGCCGCGTAGCGGTGCACGATATGGAACTTCACCCAGACCTTCCAGGTCGCCAAGGGGACCTTATCGAGCAGCTCGGCCATGGCCGTGAGGTAGGGCGGCTGCGAGACGACGAGCTGCTTGGGATCCTTTACGCCGATAGCCTGGAAATAGAGCGGCCAATCGAAGCCCGGCGTCAGCTTGACGAGCTCGGCAAAGCCCATCTTGTTGTAAGTCTTGTCGACGTTGCGGTTTTCCACCTTGGACCACTGGGCCTTGGCGATCTGCGATTCCAAGGCCACGATGTCGGCGGCGGCCGACCCCGACCATGAGTACATGGTGCCCGACCGGGTGCCCCGGGCGTCGCCGATCTTGGCCAAGGTTAGCATCCGCTCGATATAGGCCTGGTAGGCCACCAGCTTCGTCTTGAGCTTGGGATCCCAGTAATAGTCGCGATCGGGCAGGCCCAGGCCTGATTGGGAGATTTCGAGGATGTGCTCGTCCGACTTCTTCGCATCGGTGCTCACGTAGCAAGCCAGCGGGCCGGAGACGCCGATCTTCGACAGATCGGCCAGCGCGGCAATGAGGCCGGCCTTGGTCTGGATGGCGTCCACGGCCGCAAGCCGCGCCGCAATCGGCCGGATACCGAGTTCTTCTGCGCGGGCTTCATCCATGAACGAGGCGTACAGGTCGCCCACCTTCTGGCGTTCCGAGCCGGGGGCATTATCCTTGGCCGCGGCACAGTTCTCGATGATCTCGCGGCAGTCGTTTTCAGCCTTTTCGGCCAGGACGGTGAAAGCCCCATAGTCCGAGCGGTCGGCGGGGATCTCGGTCTTGGCAAGCCACGCGCCATTCACGGCGCGAAACAAGTCGTCCTGGGGGCGGACCACCTTGTCGAAATTCGCCCGATCTATGCCGCTGGCCAGCGAGGCCGGAAGAGGAGCAGTCGCCGCCGGTTGTGGGCGTCGCCGCCGCAGGCCAATTGCGTAGCCAGGCAATTCCGCAGCCCTGGATTCCCGTAGGGCGAACTTTAGTCCGCCGCCTTGATCCGGGATCGCCACTGCGTCGATCATGCCTGTCAACAAAATCGTACCGATTAACCATTTTCGGAATGTCATTGTTATGTTGTCTCGATTCGAAGGGGGGGAGGATCATGTAAACGCGAATTCCCGATTATCGTCGGCGTCGGCCCGGTCGGCAAGGAGCCGAACCTTAGCTCGGTCAAGGACTTGCTTTTCGCACTGCGGCAATTACACTCGCAAGAAGGGCCGTGCTGTGCGGCGGAAGTCGCCGGGCCGCGTACCCCAGATCTCGAAGTATAAGGTGCCGCATGAAAATAATCTCGTCCCGCACGTTGGCTTGGTCCGCGATATGCGTGCTTGGCCTGTCGGCAGTCCCCGTGGTGGCCGACGATGGTTGCCTCTCGCCGCAAGACCTGGCGACGCTGCGATCGTCGTTCCGCATGGACGATCACACGCGGGCGATGTACAACGCCGTCACCAGCATCGACATCAGCCAACTCGCGCTGAATCGCGATATCGTGAGGAAGAACAACGATCTGTTCAGCAACAAGATCAAGACCGCCGCCGTTACGAACCAATTCGCCTCCGGGCGGTGCTGGCTCTTTGCCGGGCTGAACGTCCTGCGGCCCGGCCTCGTGGCGAAGCACAAGCTGGCGAAATTCGAGTTCTCGGAGAGCTACCTGGCGTTTTGGGACAAAATGGAAAAGGCCAACTGTTTTCTCGAAGACAGTATCGAACTGGCCGATCGCGATACGCTGGACCGCGAGATGCAAGTGCTCCTCACCCGGGCCGGCGCGGATGACGGCTGGTGGGACTACGTTTCCGACTTGATCGAGAAGTACGGCGTGGTTCCCCAGGAAATCATGCCGGAAACCCACAGTTCGTCGAACACCGCGCAGATGAACGGCGTGCTCCGCCGCAGGCTCAAGGTGGAAGCGGTGCGGCTCCGCAAGCTCAAGCGGGATGGCAAATCCCTTGCCGAATTGAGGGCCGAGAAAGCGCGGGTCCTGGCCGATATCTACCGCATCCTGGTGATCAACATGGGCGAACCGCCGGCACGGTTCTCCTGGCGCTTCGAAGACAAAGATTCCAAGTTGAGTTCGACGAAGACCTAAACCCCGCAGTCGTTCTGGAAGGAATGGGTTGGCGATGGCCGCCTTGACGACTACGTGCAACTTGCCAATGTGCCCGGGCAGGAGTACGGAAAAATTTACGAGATTTCCCATTCTCGCAATATTCTGGGGACGCCGGACGTGCGATACCTGAACGTGAAAATCGACGTCCTCAAGGCCGCCGCCCTGAAGTCGGTCCTGGACAAGCAGCCCGTCTGGTTCGCAGCCGACGTGGGCAAGGACCAGGATAGTCGGCACGGGATCATGGCAGTCGGGATACACGACTACGCGTCGATTTTCGGCGCCAGCGGGAGTCTGACGAAGGCCCAGCGCTGGTCGTATTACGACGGCGGACCGAACCACGCCATGGTCCTGATGGGAGTCGATCTCCAAAAGAAGAAACCGGTCAAATGGCTCGTGGAGAACAGTTGGGGCAAGGAGCACGGCCACGAAGGCTACTGGTCGCTTTACGACCACTGGTTCAACGAGCATCTGTATATGATTGTCGTGAAGAAGGCCTACGTGCCGAAGAACATTCTCAAGTTGTACGAGCAGAAGCCGCTGGTCCTGCCGCGCTGGCACCCCATGGCCCAACTCAGCGATTGAACGATTCCCGCTCTTCCCGGCAGGCGGCTTTCGCCTCGCCGCGGCCGAGCGGCCGATATTCCTCGCCGACGGCGCCAAGACGCTTGAGCTCCTCGGCATCCTGCGAAAGCTCGTAACGCAGGGCCGCCTCGATGTCGTCGGCCGAAATGCCCGGCCAGCGTTCTCGATCGAACTCGATTCGCGCTTCCAGGCCGCGGATGATCATCACGGCCACGCCGCGGCGGACGAAGTGATCGAGCAAATCCCGGGCCGAATCGTCCCGACGGGCGTGAGTCTCGGTACAATCCACCTCGAACAGCACGACCGGCAAGAGTCGATCGTCTACAGTCACGCTGCCGGCCTCGGTAGCCACGATGCCGATCCGGTCGGGACGCCACGACTCGGACAAGCCATCGTGTTCGCGCCAGAAACAGTCGTATTGGCGGCAGACATCCGGCATCCGCGCGTCGTGGATCGCGCAACCTGCTCGACAGACGTGACGGCACCACGCGCCGGCCGGCTTGTCGAGCAGCGGCAGAGGAAAAAGCTTACAGCAAAGTCGGCAATCGCCGCACGGTCGCATGAGACGTTAATCGCCGAAGAGCACCATGGCCACGTTCTGGGCCTGGGCGTCGGTGAGCGATTGCCCATGTGCTTTGCAAATCTTGCGGACGGCCTGGGTCACCACCTTGTCGACTTCCCGTTCCAAGGCATCACGCGCTTGGTCACATTCGATGATATGGTCGACGGCCTTGCTCTCGGTTTCGTCGAGTTCGATCTCCTCCTCAGGCTCGCCACGATGCTTGTGCTGCCTCGGTGGCGACTTCTTCGACGCCGGCTTGGCCGACGGTTTGCGCGTCTTCCTCGCGGCGGGTGACTTTGCGATTGTGGACTTCTTCTTGGCCATGGGATCCTCGATTGGTGTTCGGAGCGAGATCTGTCAAATGACAGATTCTAAGCGATGGACGATGCCGTTTGCAAGGCGTAGGATTGTATCGTAGCCCACCTATCTCTCCCTGTTCGCCAGGCTTTCCTGTCATCCGTGCTTAATCAAAACCCTTCGCATACATTCGCAGGATTGCTCTTGACCCGCCAGGCCGCGATCGTAATATTAACAGGAAGTTCTGGCAAATATCTGCTCGGGCTTTGTACGGAAAAAGCGTCAAGGAGGATTCGATCATGCTGGTCCTAACCCGAAAACCTGGTGAAGCGATCGTTATTGGCAACGGCATCACCGTCACGATCGTCGAAGTAAAAGGCGAACGAGTGCGGCTTGGTTTCTCTGCGCCGGCTGAAGTGACCATTCATCGCGAAGAATTGAAGCGAAAGATTGAAGCAGGGCTTTCCGAAATCGCTCACGGTTAGTATAACATTGTTTTCTAACCACCCCCTAATCTCTTCGGAGGTCGCCGTCCATGAAAGTTTTTCTTCAGGCCCAGGACGAGAGCATTGTCATTAATGGCGATATTACGGTCACCGTGTTGAAAATCGAGGACGACAAAGTGGTCTTGGGGATCGATGCCCCGCAATGGCTTTCGATTGAGGAAAAGTCCGAACTGGAACTTGAGATCGCCGAGCACACCGCCTCACTGCCGGCGCGGTAAGTGCTCGCGGCCGAATAAGTTGCGCAAGGTGCCGTAACAGGGGCACGGTGTTCGGGTCCGGCCTACTTGCTTTTCTATCCTTTTCGGAGCATGATAGGAATTTGTCCGGCAAACAAGCTTGCTGCCGTTTCTACATTGCACTGAGGAGAATCAAACATGAAGCGTTCCACTGTGTTGTTATTTTCTTGCCTGGCCCTCGCCGGTGGTACCTGGTTGGCCCATGTCGTCTGGGGCCAGACCGCCGAAGTCAAACCGGCCGAGAAGACATTTACTATCACGCAAACTCAATTGGACGAGTACGTTGCGAAAAAGATTGAGAAGGCCGTGGCGGCCGAACGCGAAAAGGCCGCGCAAGAGAAGCCCGCTGCCGACAGGCTCGTCACCGACGATCAGGTGCTCAAGGCGGAGAACTGGCATCGCGCCGTCTTCGACAAGATGGAATTCGTAGTCTACACCGGGCCCGGCCAGGCAATGATGCACCACTGGGTACCGCCTGAAAAGCCGGCGACGTCGAAGGCGCCCGCGGCGAAGAGCGGCGCCTCGGCCGCACCGGCTCCCACAGGCAATTGAGCCCGGCCGCCCGTTTTGCCGATAACCTGTCCTATTGGTCGCTGCTGGTAGCGGCCTTCATTTCCTTGGGGTGCAACAGCCAAAGGAGGATCGGGGCGGCCACGTAGATCGAGCTGTACGTTCCCGTCAGCACGCCGATGATCAAGGCGAAGGCGAATCCGTGGACCGCCTGGCCGCCGAAGGCGTAAAGGATGACCACCACCATCATCACGGTGAGACTCGTCAGCACGGTGCGGCTGAGGGTCTGATTTGTGGCGTCGTTGACCATCTGCCGGGTGAGCGTCGGCGACTTGCCGCGGATTTCCCGGATCCGGTCGAAGACCACGATCGTGTCGTTCACTGAGTAGCCGATGATGGTCAGGAACGCCGCCACGATGGGCAGGTTGATCTTGAACGGTTCTATGCCCGTGACGAGCGACAGACCGGGAATCTGCGCCAGATAACTGCTGAAGGCGATGGCCCCCAGCATCACCAGCACGTCGTGGATCAGGGCGATGACCGCCGCCAAACCGAAGGCCACGCCCTGGAAACGAATCCACAGGTAAAGGATGATTAGCGACCAGCTACTCACGAGGGCCACGACTGCCCATTTCTCGGTGTCGGCGGCCACGGCCGAGCCGATGTTGTCCTCGATGGGGAAAAACGGCAGCTTGGCAACCGCGGACTCCAGGGTTTTCAACACCGCTTGGAACTTTTCCGGCGTCAACCCGGTCTTAACTTCGGTACTCGGCGAAAGTTTCAGGTTCCAATGATCCGACTTCTTCGACTCGATGGGAACACCAAGCGCATTCACGGCATCCAATTCGACCCGCACTAGATCAACGTTGATCTTATTCGCCTCGAGCGCCTCTTCGACCAACTTCTTGAGGCGATCATAATCGTACCTCACGGGTTGCACGTCTTGCGTCGGCTTGTCGTCGACCAGTTTTGCCACGGTCGTCGAAAGCGCCAGCGTTGCCTGGAACGTCTGCTGCGAAGTTGCCTCGGCCGCTGCGGAATCGAGCTTGGTCGCAGGAACCGGCAGTTTCTCCGTGGAGACCTTGACCGGCGGTTCCGTGCCAGCCTTCTCCGCTGGTTTTGCTTCCGTCTTGGCTTGCGGTTTCCCGTCGCCTTTCTCCGCCGATTTCGCGCCGGCGGCCACCGCAGTCGAGTCAGCCTCGGCAAGCAGGACGGCTTCGTTGCCGGCCATGGCCACGAGGCTCAATGCCGGCAGGTCCAACCGCGACTGCTTCGCTTTCGTCTCGACTGGCTTCTTTTCCGCCGGTGTCGTATCGGCCGGCTTCTTCTCCACAGGCTTTGCTTCCGGTTTGGGAAGCGACTTGTCCACCGGCGGCTCCGAGGGCTTATCTTCGGGCCCCGTCGTACTCTTTTCCGCGGGCTTGACGATGGTCGGCGTGGCCGGCTTCTCCGCTGTCTTCTCCTCCGCCGGTTTGGGAAGCGACTTGTCCATCGGCGGTTCCGAGGGCTTATCTTCCGGCCTCGTCGTACTCTTTTCCGCCGGCTTGACGATGGTCGGCGTAACCGGTTTCTCCAGCGTCTTTTCCTCCGCCGACCCGCTGCGCGAGTGCCCCGCCCCAGGGCTGGCCACCGGCTTCTCTTCTGCCAGCGGCACAGCGGTCAATCCCATGGTGACGAGTTTCTCGTGGAATTTCTCGTCGAAAAGATTCTTCAACAAACCTTCCACAACGTCTTTGTTGGGGTTCGAGGTATCGATGATGAAACGTTGATTCTCCGGCTCATCCTGTTGATGAGCAGGGGTAACCGTCGCATCGGGAAGTTCCTTGGCAATCGTGTTGATCTGCTGGCGGATGTCGGTGATCTTTTGCTCGTTCTGGAACACGGTCTGCACCGACACGCCGCCCGTGAAGTCGATGTCGAACAAGCCTTGCCCGCGGACTACGGCGATCACCAGTCCCAAGACGGTAATGAGCACGGAGAAGGTGGCACAGGCCGGGAACCAGGCCATGAAGTCGATTTTCGTGTGGCCGATCCACTGCATCATTTTCATCTGCTGGATCCAGCGGCGGCGTTCGGCGACTTCGAAGATCAAGCGGGCGACGAACATCGTCGCCCAGATGCTCAATACGGCCCCCAGCAAGAAGGTGACGGCAAAGCCTTTGATCTGCTCGGTGCCCACGCTATAGAGGACCGTGGCGGCGATGATGTGCGTGATGTTGGCGTCGATGATCACCACGCCCACGCGGTGGAAGGCGTTGCGGATCGCCATGCGCAGGGCGGCGCCGTGGGCCAGTTCCTCGCGTAAGCGCTCGTAAATCAGCACGTTGTTGTCCACGTCCATGCCCACGGTCAGGGCCAGACCGGCCAGCGCCGGCAGCGTGAAGGGCGCCTTGACCAGGATCATCAAGGCCACGAGCATGAGCATGTTCAAAGCCAGGCCGAGCACGGCCACCAGGCCGGCAAAGCGGTAGTAGTAGAGCATGAACAGCGGCACCACGATCGAGGCGATGATCATCGCCAGCTTGCTTTGGCGGATGGTCTCCGCGCCCAGCGTGGCCTCGGTGGTCATGTCGCGGACCGGCGTCGGCTCCAGCGCGGCGGGCAGGCTGCCGGCGTTGATGATCTCGACGATCTCGTCGACTTCTTTTTGGGTGAAATTGCCGGTGATGCGGCCGGAATCGGAAATCGCGCTTTGCAGGACCGGGGCCGTCTTCAATTCGTTGTCCAGTACGATCGCCAACTTGTACTTGAAATCGCCGATGGGCACGTACAGGCCCGTAAAACGGCCGAACTTCGTCCCGCCCAGCGAGTTGAACGAGAACAAGACTTCGGGCGAAGCCGTTTCCGGGTCGATCGAGGCCCGCGCGTCGCGGACGTCGCCGCCGGTGACGTTGTACGCTTCGGTCTCCGGGATGAGGACGAGGACTTCTACCTCGTCCTTCTCTACTTCCTTGCCTTGATCGTCCTTGACCTTGATTTTTCCCAGGTCCAGCGCGGCCTCATCGCCCCTGATCTTATCGACCTCTTGCTGGCGGACAGTGCACCACTTGGCCAGGTCTTTGCCTGTCTTGGGATCTTTGATGTAAACGATCTTGTCATAATCGGCGGGGAATTTCTTCCTTTCCGTCTTGGCCATTTCAATCAGCGATTCGTTGTCGCGTTTCGTGGCCACGATGCGGAACTCCAAAGCCCCGGTCGTGCGGATGATCTTGCGGATTTCTTCGGCCTCGACCTGCTTCTCCTCTTTCGTACTTCCGCTCACGCTGGGCATGACGATCTCCACCATGTCGCTACCCAGGCTTTTTACCGAGATTTCTTTCTGCCCGCCGGGATTGACGCGCTTGCTGATCGACGTGAGCAGCGAATCCATTTTGTCCGGCCGCCAGGCGGTTTTCGTTTTGTCGACCTCATAGACCAAGATCGATCCGCCGCCCAGGTCGACGCCGAGCTTCGGCGGCCAGCCGCGGACGACCACCACTAGGCTGGCAAAAATTGCAAAGAGGATGATGGCGAACTTCGTGCCGTAGTCTGCTACCCGCAGGGCCTTTGCCAGCCAATGGCCGATGACGCCGGAGCCGACCAGAAGCGCGATGAAAATAAGGGTATTGAAGAAGGCCGTGCTTAAGTACCAGGGAACCGTCGAGGCGGCGTCTGCGGGAACCGGAGCGATGGCAGAAAAGAGAACGGCTGTATTTTGGAAAAAGGACATAAAAGAAAATTCCTGCAAATGCTATTTCGACGAGGTTTCGGCAGATGGTTCGTCGCCCAGGACCTGCGCGATGGAATTAAGGGTCAAGCGGAGTTTGGCGTTAGTGGCCTCGTCGATCCGCAGAGTAACTTCGTTCGACTCTTTGCTGACGTTGGTAACCACGCCGTAGATGCCACTTGTGGTGAGAACGCGATCATTTTTCTTGACTGCGGCCAACAAGGCCGCTTGGCGGGTCCGCTCGCGCTTCATGGGCAGGTGAAAGAGAAAATACCACATTGCACCAAAGGCGATGATGTACATCGGCAACATTCTCATCATTTGGTCGCCGCCACCCGCGCCAGCGCCGCCGGGCGGAGCGCCACCACCTTCTGCTTCGGCGAACAAGATCGCCAGCGTATTCAGCATGGTATTCACGGCAAAATCCCTCGATTCAATGGGCGTCACAACAAAGCAAACGGCCCGGCGAACCTGCCCAGCCGGGCCATTCCAACATGTTCGTAGTCCTGAATCTTAACTTCTTGCGCGCAAGCGACAAGGGGAACGGCTGAGAGCCGACTGCCGATTTTTTTCTACCTCTCCAGGGTGGGCTGATGGTGCCGCAACCTGTACTCTGCTACCATTATTCAAACACGAAGGCACGAAGAGCACGAAGTGAAGAAAACAAAAAGTTTGGTGCTTGTTGAGGTCAAGGCCGTGGAAATGATGCATCCCATTCTCACCGCCCAGACGCTGACCTACCTGAAATTGACCGAGAAACGACTGGCCTTCCTGATCAATTTCAACGTGGTGTGGATCAAAGACGGCATCAAGCGGATGATCCGCTAAGAAGAAATTACTCCCTTCGTGCCCTTCGTGCCTTCGTGTTTAACCTACTTTGAGTTTGCGCAGTTTCTCCGCTTTGTACGCTCCAAATTGATCCGCTTCGATCGCCGCCCGGGCCCCGGCCAGCAAGCGCTGGTAATACGTCAGGTTATGGATCGAAAGCAGGATCGGGCCGAGCATCTCCCCCGCCATGAAAAGGTGGCGGATATACGCTCGGCTCCGCCGACACGCCGGACACGGGCAGCCTTCCTCCAACGGGCGGGGGTCGCGTTCATACTGCAAATTTCGCAGCCGGATCGGGCCGGTATCCGTAAACGCCATCGCGTTACGCCCATTTCGCGTGGGCATGACACAATCGAACAGGTCGATCCCCCGAGCGACCGCTTCCAGCAGGTCTTCCGGCCGGCCCACGCCCATCAAGTATCGCGGCCGATCGGCGGGCATATACGGGACCGTGGCCTCGATAATGCGATACATCTCGCAGGGCGCCTCGCCGACGCTCAGCCCGCCGATGGCATAGCCGGGGAAATCAAGTTTGTTGAGTTCTGCGGCACACTCGGCACGGAGATCGGCGTCGAGTCCCCCCTGAACGATGGCAAACTGGGCCTGATCGCCCCGGCGGGCCGCGTCACGGCAACGGGCCGCCCAACGGATCGATCGTTCACAGGCGTCGCGGATCACAGCCGGCTCGTTGGGCAACTGCACGACGTGGTCCAACACCATCGCCACATCGCTGCCCAGGGCCTCTTGAATGGCTACCGCTCGTTCCGGCGAAATGGCCAGCAGACGACCGTCGATGTGCGAGCGAAAGACTGCCTCTTCCTCGCTGACTTTCGAGATATGCGCGAGGCTGAAGATCTGGAAACCGCCGCTATCGGTCAGGATTGGGCCGTCCCAGCCCATGAAGGCGTGCAGTCCGCCCAATTCCGCCACCACCTCTTCGCCCGGCCGCAGGGCCAAGTGATAGGTGTTGGCCAGCACCATCCGTGCCCCGCTACCGCGAATCTGCTCGATTTCCAGGCCCTTGACGCTGGCCAAGGTCCCAACGGGCATGAAGGCGGGCATTTCCACCGCGCCGTGCGGCGTGATGAAGGTCGATCGCCGTGCGACGGTCGTGGCGTCGGTGTGGTGGAGATGGAAGGAAAACGGCAATTACTCGCCCCGCAGCTTCAATCCCAGGGCCGCCAGCTTCTCACGGCACTCGTTGAGGCTCGTTACGCCAAAGTTCTTGCACTCCAGCAGGTCGTCGCCGGTGCGGCGGATCAGCTCGGCCATGGTATTGATGCCCAAGCGGATCAGGCACTTGCGGGCGCGAACGGAGAGATTCAGATCGGAAACGGGCTTGGCCAACAGGGCCTGCTCGTCGGGCGAAAGCGGTTCCGGCTCGAGGGCCTCGGCAACCGGGCGTTCGGCGGCAAGCTGCCCGAGCCGCAGCCCCTTCGACGCCAGCATTTCCTTGATTTCCACCAGGCTCGTTTCGCCGAAATTCTTGCTCGCCAACAGTTCCGCCTCGCTCGTGCGGCAGAGGTCGCCCAGGGTGTCGATGCCCATTTTTTGCAGGCAATTCCGGCTGCGGACCGAAAGCTCGAAGTCCGACACGGGGATGGCGAGCACCTGACCCATGCGATCGCGCTTCTTCACGGCGTCGTCGTCGAAGAACTGCTCGTGCGAGGCCTCGGTATCCTTGAAGAAGAGGGCGGCACGGGCGTGATCGGGATAGGCGTCCAACACCCGCTGGTAGCACTGCGCGGCCTTCTCGAACTGGTCGCGGTCCTCGAAGAGCAAACCGAGATTCAGCAACGAACCGACGTGCGTCGGGAAGGTCGACGCGGCCCGCCGGTAGAGTTCCAAGGCCATGTCGTCGTTTCCGTAGCGATCGTTCTCCAGTGCCAATCCGAACAGCGCGCGGGATGATTGCGATCGGCCTCGACGGCCCGCTCGTACAGCTTGACCACTTCCGTCGGGTTGCCGCCAACGGCCGCCACGGTGGCGCCGCGCTGATAGAGATACTCGGCCGTGTGTTCCACCGCGCCGAAGAGGTTGTCCAGCACCTTCAGGGCGTCCTGCGGATTGGCGGCATAGCGCAGGGCCTCCGCCCGGCCCAGGGCGCATTCGCCCGCGGCGTAACCGGCCTTTTCCGCCGATTGGTAGCTTTCCACGGCTTCCGGGTAATGGCTGCGGGCGAAGAGCGACTTGGCCAGGTAGAAGTGTGCCATCGCACCGCCGTCAGCCTGCTTGAGCACTTCGGAAGCCCGATAGTAGCGGCCCAAGAGATAGAGCGCCACGCCCAGGCGGACCATGCTGGCGGGGGTTTGCTCTTCCTTGGCCTGCAGCTCATTGACGGCATCGCGGAGATTCTGGAAATTCACGTGATCCCGGGAAATAGCCTCGCGGATCTGCTTGACTTCGGCGGGGCCGAAGGGGCCGTTCATCAAAATTGCCTGCTTGACATCGAATTCCGCGGTGGTGACCATCGATCTACTTGCCTCCTGACGTTCCGCGCGGCGGGGGTGCGCTGCCGCTGGGGTGAAATCAGAGAACCTCGTCAATTCTACGAGGTTCCTGCCGAAGAGCCAGCGAAGGGAGTTGAACCCTTAACCCCCGCATTACGAATGCGGTGCTCTGCCATTGAAGCTACGCTGGCGTGCAATTGGTTCCGAAACCCTTTAGATTACGTAAGAATCCTCCCAAAGTCAATGGGCGTCGACAGGCTGCGCCGAAAAGAGTACAATTCACTGTAAGTGCCAGCAGCATCAACCTTTAAGGAGTTGCCATGACCATCGAGCAATTGAGAACTGCTTACCGAGCGCAGCCGTTTCGCCCCTTTGTTCTGCATTTGGCTGATGGGCGGCAAATCCCCGTGCAGCATCCGGAGTTCATCATGACCGTCCCCAGCGGGCGGACGGTTTTTGTCGTTCAACCGGACGATTCGTCGAACATCATCGACCTTCTGCTCGTGACCGATATCGAATTTCAGCCGATGGCCCAAACATCCGGCGGAAACGGGGCGACGCCGTAACGAAAAGCTACTGCCGCAGCCGCAGCGGGCCGGGTGAGACCAGATCGTCGTGTTGCGTCTGGCACAATCGCACGAGGATCAACTTCTGATCGAGCCGGTCGTCGCGGCCGTTGCTCTCCAAGAAGAAGTAGTGGCCCAGACTCCCCTGACGATTCGGTTGGCTGCCCAAAAGCAGCATCGCCCCCGGGCCCATCACGGCAGTCAGTTTCAATTCCTCGAAAGCCCGCTTCGGCCGGCCGGTTTCCAGGCGGAAAATCGATTGGTCGCCCACCCAATGCTGCCGAGTTTCGCCGTGGTGGATCTCCGGCACCAATTCCAACTGCACCCGGCCATCGGGCTGGGGAGCAACGTGCAAGGCGAGGATGCCCTGGGCCTGTTGATATGTCACTCCGTGGATTTCTCCCGCTTCGGAAACCAGGACCGGCATCTTCTCGATCATGCCCGAGGCTGCGATCTCGTAGCGTTGGCCGGCGCGGGTTTGCAGATGCTGCGACGTAACCCGCAAAGGCGTCACAAGGTCCGACATTTTCACCTGCTGGACCTCGCCGCCGGCATTCGGTTTGCCTTTCAAGTCCAGCAGGCGCGCCAACAACGGCGGAACCTGGCCCGCGAGAATTCCAGCCCGGAATCCGTTCTTCTCGAGTTCGCGGCGGATCTCGATGGGGAAGTGCTGCTCATCGACCTCTTCCCAGACCCGGCTGTTGAGATCGGGTTCCCCCGGCGGCAAGTGGATCGAGAAGACGTCGAGAACCACGCTGCCCGGGGCCATTTGCGCCGACGGCAGGTTCAGGCCCGCGGAATTGCCCGGCGGCGGCGCAAGCCACGCGCAGCCGGCGATACTCAGCGCTAGAACGAGCAACAGGAGTCGGACCGAAGGTGGCGGCATGCTAACACGCGGCAGTGAAACCGGCGGCCGGGTTTTTCGAGTCTATCGGGGGCGGCAAAGAGTAACCCGGCCGGGAATTCGAGTCAAGACGGGTTACCGCAACCGCTCGCGGAGCTCGGCCACGACATCTTCATTCTTGGTCCGCCACTGTTTCAAGGAATCGCGGTCGCGGATGGTGACTGTGCCGTCTTTCAGGGTGTCGCCATCGACGGTGACGCAAAACGGCGTGCCAATCTCGTCCTGGCGGCGATAGCGGCGTCCCACCGCGCCCTTCTCGTCATAGAATACGTTCATGAAGGGTTTGAGGGCCGAATAAATCTCCTTGGCCACCTCCGGCATGCCGTCCTTTTTCACCAGCGGGAAGACGGCCGCCTTGATCGGGGCCAGACGGGGATGGAGTTTCAGCGATACCCGCTTGGTGGCCTTGCCGCTTTCGTCGGGCACTTCGTCCTCGGTGTAGGCCTGGCAGAGGAAGGCCAACGTGGCCCGATCGGCGCCGGCCGAGGGCTCGATGACGTGCGGAATGAAGCGCTCCTTGGTCTGGTCGTCGAAATAGTTCATGTCCTTGCCGCTGCCGCGATGCTTGGGCTTGCCGTCGGCGTCCTTCTCGAGGATCAGCGGCGATTTCTTGTCGTTGGGGTCGGCATGCACGAGCTTGCCTTCCATGTGGCTGCGGAGGTCGAAATCGCCGCGATGGGCCACGCCTTCCAACTCGCCGAACTCGCCCGGGGCAAGGAAGGGGAAGGCGTATTCGATGTCCGCCGTGCCGACCGAATAGTGGCTCAATTCATCGGCCGTATGGTCGCGCAGCCGCAAGCGGTCGCCGGCCAGGCCCAGATCGAGATACCACTGGTAGCGCCGATCGCGCCAGTACTGGTACCAGGCGAGCGACTGGTTGGGATGGCAGAAGAACTCGATTTCCATCTGCTCGAACTCGCGGGAGCGGAAGGTGAAGTTCCGCGGCGTGATTTCATTGCGGAAGCTCTTGCCGATCTGGGCCACGCCGAAGGGAATGCCCACGCGGGTGCTGTCCAGCACGTTCTTGAAGTTGACGAAGATGCCTTGGGCCGTTTCGGGGCGAAGGAAGGCGGCGTCTTCCTCGCCGCCCAGCGCGCCCACGATCGTTTTGAACATGAGGTTGAACTCTCGCGGCTCGGTCAACGTGCCCGGCGTCTTGGCATCGGGTCCGAGCACCGCCGCAGTGTCTTCGATCGCGGCCAGCGAGATCGGCTCGCCCTGCCATTGCAGGTCGTCGGCGTTCTTGGCGCGGAGATTGAAGAACTTCAGGGCCTTCTGCCGCCGGTCCTCTTCGCCTTCGGCGCCGCTGGCTTCGCTGGTGACGAAGATCCGCTTGCCGTGATATTCGACCCAACGGCCTTGCACCTGGTCGTGCCGGTAGCGGTGTTTCGACTCGCGGCAATCGACCATGAAATCATGGAACAAATCATAGTGGCCGGAGACCTTCCAAACCTGCGGGTGCATGATGATCGCGCAGTCCAGGCCGACCATTTCGTAGGTCGAAGGGGCGCCGGGCGGAACCAACAGCTCGTTGTGACCGGTGACCATGTCCCGCCACCAGGCCTCGCGAACGTTCCGCTTCAGTTCCACGCCCATCGGACCGTAGTCCCAAAAACCTTGCAGGCCGCCGTAAATCTCGCTCGATTGGAAGAGAAATCCGCGCCGCTTGCACAACGCGACCAGTTGGTCCATTTCCATGGCTGCAATTCCGAGAGTATTTCAAAAGTGGGAAACGCCTAAGTTTAGCTCGGGATCGGACTGCCGGCCAGGGGGCGTCTTTCCATCCGCATTTCCGGCACGACCGTTGTCAACGCCAGCAATCGCAGATCCGTACCGCAACCGTCCGTGCGCAAAGGTCAACGCGGTCGGTGCGGGCCGTTTCCGTGATAGAAAGATCACCAGGCGCACGCCTGTCGCCGCCAGGCGTGATTCCGGCGAAGCGACGGCGAAAACACAAAACGCTCGCTCTCCATCGTGCCGAATTGAGCCCATAGGATCTGCCGCCAAGCCAAGCGCACAGCCGCCTGCCGAATTGGCGGCCATGACCGCGTGGGAGGAAAGGACGATTCTTCACTGCTGGACACGTTGGGCCATGCAATACGGCCGGCGCGGATCAACCCGCGCGTCACGAGGGCTACCGCCCTTCTGGTCAGGCGCCAACGTGTCACGGTGAAGGACAGAGCGTCAAGGAGCGACACCATGTCACGGATGTGCTGGATTCTTTCTCTGGGGGCCTTCCTCCTTTGGGCTCCCTGGGCTGCGGCCGGCGAGCCACAATTGCCCGCCTCTGGCTGCCCGTGCCAGGCGAAATGCCGCGTCCGGCCAGCTTGTGGTTTCCTCGCGCCCGGGTGCTGTGAGGCCCGCCGCCACTGTTGCGACAATGCCTGGGACGGCTATTGCGCCGAGCGGGCCCGCTGGGACGCGTTTTGGTGCAAGGTGGGAACAGGCGCGTTCTTGTGTCCGTGCTCTTGCACGACTCGCGATGTCCGTGGTGTGGCCCCGGGAGTTCGTTGCCGCCCGGCCGCCGCCGCTTGTGGTTTCCAGGATTCCGCCGCGGCGATTCCAGCCACACGGCCGTAAGGCGGATGAGCTAAGGGGGATTCCTGAGATTTGCTTCAGGTTTCGTGGTGCCACTGCCGATAAACAGACTATCGACCTACCGGGAGGGTGGGGCACCTTGTGCCCCATTTCAGGATAAAAATCATGGTATGACGATGGAACGTCGTGCCATGATTTTTTATTGCGCGCGGCTGCCGATCCAAGAAACGCCGCACCCACGGCCGTTGTCACAGCCGTGGGCGGGCAATCGCTTGCGGACCCTCAATCTTTCGCCATCAGGGCTTGATCGTGGGCGTCACGGCGGGAGTGGTGGTTTCCGGCGGCTTCTCGTCCTTCACCTCCGCATATTTCTTCTCGGCCTCCGGCCTCATCGAAAACGGCTTCTTGCTCTTCAGCACGCTTTCCAGGATTTCCTTGGCTTGATACTTCTGACCGAGATGGTAAAGAATATACGCCAGGTAGGTTGCCGTATCGGCATTGCTGATGTTGCCGTTGGTGGCCTTGACGGCCCCCTCGATGGCCAACCTGGCCTGATCGAACTTGCCGAGCCGGAAGTAGACCCAACCCAAGGTTGACAAGGCGTCGGGGTTGTTCTTGTTGGCGTTATAATTGCCTTCCGCATACTCCAACGCCCGCTGCTTCTTGACCGCGTCGTCCTGCTCGCAAAGGGCCAAGGCCATGTTGTTCCTGGCGACGAAGTCGTTGGGGCTGTCGATGATGACCTTCTCGAAATAGTGTTCCGCATCCGCCCAGTCCTTCTGCCACAAGGCAACCAGGCCGCGCAGCATGCGGCCCACGTTGCTGCCTTTGTACTTTTGCTGTCCGACCGGAAGAGCGGCATCGGCCGCTTCGATTTTCAGGACAGCCTCCGCCTGCTCCTTGGCAAAGTCGAGCTTTCCTTTTTCCAAGGCCCAGATCGCCACGACCTGGCGGGTAGGCAGATCGTCGGGCGCCTTCTTCAGAGCGGCATTGAACCATATCTCGGGATTCTTGGTCGGGGGATCCACGCCAGCTTCGAACTGCTCATAATACTGGGCCATGATGGCTTCCGGAGTGAGAAAGACTTCCCGCGTCTTGTTCTTTGCGGCATTCGCAACGTCGATCTTTTTGGCCGCCTTCAGAACCACGTAGGCCGGTTTGGCTTCGCCCTCCCAGAAGAGGGCCCGGGCCAGGTGCTGCTGGGCAACCAGATCCTCGGGCGCCAACGTCAGCAACTCTCGCAGAAGTGCCTCGGCCGCTTTCCAGTCCTGCCGGCTTTCCGCCAAGAGGGCAATGCCGCTCTTTGTCTGTTGTTCTATGGCCGACTTGCGCTTCTCGTTCGTGTAGGAGGTCAACAACTGTTTGGCCTTGTCGAAATCCAACGCCGCCTCAGCGAGCCGCCGCTCCTGCAAGGCGATATTCCCCAGAATTACATAAGGTTCCGGATCGCTGGGAGTTTCTTTGACGGCTTGTTCCAACTCATTACGGGCGAGATTTGCCTGATTGAGTTGAGCGAAAATGCTGTGCATCAACACGTGTTCCGAAGGAAGTTCGGGATACTTCCGCGAGGCAATCTTCAGCTTATCGAGAGCAGCCGGATAATTGCGCTTACCGAGAAGGTCGAGGGCCTCCTGGGCCTCGGGATACTTTTTCTGTGCGGGCGCGGCCGCTGAGGTTTCAGGAGCTTTCGGCTGGGCCGAAGCGGGAATTGCCACGGCGCCGATAAGCGTTGCGGCGCCCAGGGCCAAGGTGAACGAAAGGAGCGAACGTGCCATAGAAGGATACCTCTATTGTAAAGGCTGAAATGTGGACTCGTGGTGGGTCCCGAAGATTGCGAAAAGCAAATTACACGGTCGGTCGAAAGAACTGCACAGTTCTCGATCCCTCTAGACTACGATGTAAAATCGCAACTGACAAGATACCGGCCACCGTATTTTTGCATTCTCCAAGCGATTGGGAATCTTTTTTGCGAACTGCGAAAACCTTAACGCCCCGCCCCCAACACAAGGGGAGGCCCCATCGGCCTCGTGCCGGAGAGATTTGCCCGCACGCAGTAAGATGCCCGCTCGGCCCACGCTATTGGATACCGTTACCTCTGACGCGATATTCTTGCATCGCCAAATCAGAGGGCCCCGTTGGCTTGATGAGCAGCCAACGGGGCCCTTGGGACCGTGAAAAGCGGTTTTACCCCGGCGCGGGGCGTTTTCGCTGAACGAGCGACTTTACCTAAGATCCACGGACTTGACTTCCCCTTTGTAGCAGGCACGCTCCGTGTGCCGTCGGCCCACGGTAGCAGGCACATTCTATGTGCCGTCCGCCCTGAACATAGGGTTGCTGTCACACGGCGGACGGCAAACGGAGTGTGCCTGCTACCGTAGTAGAGCAGTTGCTGTGCCGAAGCGAGCGCCGAAAGCGGCCCTGGCCTCAAGAAACATCACAACCCCGTGCCAGCAAAAGAGCTTAGAAATCGATTCGTGGATCCACCGTATGCCATGGGCCGCTGTGGAACCTTTGTAAGTTTTACAATCGCGTAAAGGAAATCGGAAAACAGGCAAAATAGGCAAGTGCTGACGATCACTTTCTCTCGCCAATGCCGCGGAGGAGACTGACCGTAATCGCATCGAAGACCAGGCCGATCTCGCCGTACTCGCGATCCTCCGCCTGAAATAAAATGGTGTAGGTCGTGCCGCCAACCCGCAGGCTGCGAATGCCCGCTGTGTTGGTGAGGTCAAGATAGAAGAAGTTCAGATCGAAGCCGACAAGCTCATGTCCAGCAATCGTTTCGTTGACGGGCTCCGCTTCCAGGCCTTCATATTCCTTGCGCATGGTGTCCAGGGCGGCCTGGGCCATGCGGGCTGGGGCAGCCGATGCCGGGTGTATGGCGACCGCCCAGAAGGCCCCGCCGGGGCTGAAAACGGTGACCGCGCTCTTGCCCGCGCGTAACTCTTCCTCGTCCAGTTGCCAATTGTCAGGGTACTGGAAAGTAATGCCCAAGTTGTCGAAAGTAGCTGGCATGATGACTATCGTAGCAAGGCGATGCCGCGGAGGAAATCGTCCCAAAAATGGGAAATCGGCGTGGCGACAGGCCTGCCGATTTGTTACGCTCCCGCGGCTTCTCAAAATTGGGTAAGAATGCGCCGAGTAACATCGATCGTACTGCTGACAGCCTGCCTGTGGCCGATAGAGGGGTGCCAATGGGCTGGGCTGCGCGATCCGGTTCCCGCCTCGCTGACGGCCTCGCGGAAGCTTTCCAGCGAAGGCAACGAGCTTCTGGAACAGAAGCAGCCGGAAAAGGCCGAACGGAAGTTGGTCGCGGCCGTCAAGATCTGCCCCACCGACTGCGACGCCCGGCGCTACTATGCCGAAACCTTGTGGCTCCGCAACGCTCGGTCCGAGGCCGTGGCCCAATTGGAAGAGGCCTGCCGGCTCAGTCCGGATTCCGACCTGAGGGTCCGGTTGGCCGAAATGTATCTCGAGATGGGCCGCTTGGCCGAAGCGGAACGGAATGTCGACCACGTTCTGGGCCGGAATCTCAATCTCGCGGCTGCTTGGCGGGTTCGCGGCCGCGTGTTGCGATCGACCGGCGATCGCCTCGTTGCTACCGGCGACCGCAATCAGGCCCGGGCGGTTTACCTCCAGGCCCTAGCCGATCTCCATCGGGCGGCCGGTTATGATCCCAAGGACCGGCAGGTCATCGGCGAAACGGCTGCCGTCTATCGCAGCCTGGGACAACTCGAAATCGCCGAGCAGAACCGCCGCGTCGGGACCGGCGGAACGGCCGCTGTCGATCGCAGCCTGGGGTGGCAGCAGAGGGCCCTGGAAAGTATGCAGAGCCTGTTGGAAACCTATTCGCCGGGCGAGGAGCCGCAACAGGTCTTGTATTGGACCGGGCTGGACTACATGGCCCTGCGGCGCTATGACGACGCCGTGGCGAGCCTGACCATGGCCCTCTCACGGGACCGGCCCACGCCCGAAATGTACTTCAGCCTGGGCCAAGCCGAGTATCTCAGCGGCCGAAACCGGCACGCCGAGGCTGCCTTGCAACAGGCCCTGGTCATCGATCCGCAACATGCTCCCAGCCGGCAATTGCTGGGCCAGATCCAGGTGGCCCAGCAAAGTGAGCCCCTGCTGCGGCGATAGGCCTGTCCTATTGGTTTGGGTGGCATGCCTTCACACGGCCGTCACAAAGCCATGGTAGCAGGACAATCGCAACCGGCCGCCGACCATGAGTACATGGTGCCCGGGCATGTTGGCCAAGATGTGTGACGCGAGGAATGCCAGCCACGTAAAAAACATGCCTACCCGCGGCCGGTTGGGCTTTTCCCGACTGTGCCGAGTCTCTACGGCCGCGTGAAGGCATGCCACCCGCCAAGGCGCGGAAGTTATTATTCGGTCGGTCCTGGGTTCTCAAACCAAACCCTTCCGCACGGCCCACACGGCGGCCTGCGTGCGGTCGCTGACGGCGATCTTGCGGAGAATGTTCTGCACGTGCTCTTTCACCGTCTCCACGCTGATCTCCAGCGAACGCCCGATCTCGCGATTGCTCAGGCCCAAGGCCACGTGCCGCAAGACCTGCGTCTCGCGCTGGGTCAACGGCACGTCGTCGTCGTCGACAACCTGACGGACCTTCATCATCGCGGCAATCTTCTTCAACTCGCCGGTGCGGCTGGGCGACTCGCCTTTGGCCGCGGACACAATGGTGGCGATAATGTCCTCGCGCGAGGATCCCTTGAGGACATAATCCAACGCGCCCAACGCGACTGCCCGAGCGATGTACGTGGGATTGTCGTAGGTCGACAACATCACGATCTTCGATTCCGGCACTTTTGCCCGTAGCTTCTCCAGCGTCGCCAGGCCATCGCCATCCGGCATGCGGATGTCCAGCAGGACCACGTCGGGCTTGATCTTCTGCGCCTGCTTGAGGGCCTCTTTACCATTGTCGGCCTCGCCAACGATCTCAATCTCGGTGCCTGCGAACAGGCTTGCCAAACCGGTGCGAATGACTTGATGGTCATCGCAAACAAGAATTTTGATGCTCATAGGGGTCTCCAGGAAGGATAACTCCGCACGAATCGCGGATAGCTAACTCTGTTTATCTTAGTCTACTTCGGGGCAGAACGTAATCCCCCAAAGTAACAAATTATACCCCCTGACTCAGCGGGTTTTCTTGCGAATTTCATATCAAGTCGAGGGGGAAATACTCTCTTGAGGGGTCATTTTCCGCAAGCCTCTATTGTAGTTCCTTTTCGCCCGCTGTCAAAACCGGCAGGATTCCGCCGCGGGACATAGTGAATATGTGTGGCTGCGCGTTGACTTCCGTCACCCATAACGTAGATATTTGGCGACGGACCATCGGAAAACCGTAGCCAGTGTAGTTGGGCAGGGGTGCCACCCCAGAGCCACGCCAATCCCTGAGAATACACCATGAAGAACCAAGCCACACTCCTGTTGGTAGATGACGATCGCCACGTGCTCGGCTCGATGTCCGACTGGCTTCGCGAGCAAGGCTACAAGACCGATACGGCCGCCAGTCTGGCCGAAGGGATCGCCGCAGTCGATCGCAAGCCTTACGACCTGGCCCTGGTCGATATTCGCCTGGCCGATCAGGACGGCTTCGATCTGCTGGCCCACATCCGTCAGAAGCGGCCGGAAACCTCCGTCATCATGCTCACCGGTTACGGCTCCGTCGAGGCAGCCGTTGAGGCGATCCGCCAAGGGGCGTTCGATTTCCTCACCAAGCCGCTGATCGACGAAGAACTGGATATGGCCATTCAACGGGCACTTAACCAGCGCCAGGTCATTGAAGAAAACAAGACGTTGAAAGCCCAACTCGATCTCCGCTTCGGCATGGAGAACATCATCGGGCACGATCATCGCATGCTGAAGATCTACGACATGATCGACAGCGTGGCCGACACCCGCGCCACCGTGCTCATTACCGGCGAGAGCGGCACCGGCAAGTCGATGATCGCCCGGGCGATCCACCGCCGCAGCAGCCGGCGCGACAAGGCCTTTGTCGAAGTGGCTTGCGGGGCGTTGCCGGAAACGCTCTTGGAGAGCGAGCTCTTCGGCCACGTTGCCGGCTCCTTCACGGGGGCGACGGGCGACAAGCTCGGCAAGTTCAAGCAGGCCGACTCGGGCACGATTTTCCTCGACGAAATCTCCACGGCCAGTCCCGGCATGCAGGTCAAGCTGCTTCGCGTCTTGCAGGACCTCGAGTTCGAGCAGGTCGGCGGCACGAAGACGTTCAAGGTCGACACCCGCGTGATCCTCGCCACGAACGAGGATCTTGGCCGCGCCGTGGCCGAGGGCCGTTTCCGCCAGGACCTGTACTACCGCATCAACGTCATCAACATCGAGTTGCCCAGCCTGCGCGATCGAATTTCCGACATTCCTTTGCTGGCCGAACACTTCCTTCGCCAGGTCTGCAATGAGTCCGGCAAGAAGGTCCGCAGTTTTGCCGCGGAGGCCTTGGCCGCCTTGCAATCTTTCCGTTGGCCGGGCAATGTTCGCGAGTTGCAGAACGTGATCGAGCGGGCCGTGCTGCTTGGCAAGAACCCGGTGATTGGATTGGAAGACTTGCCCTCACACTTGTTGGCCGCCAGTCCGATGGCCGTGGAGACTTCCATCACGCGGACGCTGAAGGAGGCCCTGGAAGTCCCCGAGCGGCAGATCATTTTGAACGTCCTGGAATCCAATCAGTGGAACCGTCACGCCACGGCCGAGGCCCTGGGCATCAACCGTACCACGCTTTACAAGAAAATGAAGCGTCTCGGCCTGGAAGATATGCACGTGCCAAGCGTGCGGTAGCATCTCCAAAGTAGCAGGCACACTCCGTGTGCCGTCCGCCCATTGCGCAAAGAGTTGCGGGAGCACACGGAATCTTGCGACGAGTGCCGTCATTGGCACTTCAAGCATGCCGAGCATCGGGGCGGACGGCACACGGAGTGTGCCTGCTACCTTTCTTGCCGTCACCCGTGGCAGAACGCCCACGACACGGCCAACAGCACGGCCAGCCCGGCGGCTATCCAGCCCCAACGAGCACAACGTTGGCGCAGGGGCGATACAGGCCCGACGGCGGCCAGGATGCGTGGCCGGGATGACTCCGACGATGGGCACCGGCAAAAGGGCCTGCAATTCGGCGATACCCGATAACGCCGGTTCCAGCGAGGCCCCGACCGAGATCATTCCCAGGCCGACGATCAAGGTCGTGGCGATTACCAAGGTTTTGCCGAGGAGCACGGCGTGGGCACGGAGCGGCGCGGCTGGCGGAGGCAACGGTTCAGCGGCGCGGAGATCGATTTGCAGTTCTTCACCGCGTGCCGTCGAGCGCGGCACGTTCAAGCGATTGGGCCTGCCGCAAGCCTTCTTTCAACTGCTCGGCCGCCTGCTGGGCTACGCGGACGTCCGCGGCAGCCGGCGCGTCGGGCGGCAGGGTGCTCTGTTGCCCTGCCGCGGCGGAGTCTTGCCCGATCTTGGGCGGAATCGAGGCCATCTCGCGACGCACGTCGGTAATCCGCATTTCAACTTCCTGTACGGAAGGATGCAGCGGCGTACGTTCCAACAACAAGATCCTCCTGCGCTCCTCAAGATCCGCCAGACGGCGGCAGACTTCCGTCCAACGTGGATTCTCAACCGTCACGGGCTGTGCCGGCGCAACTGGCGGCCGGAGGTTCGTCAGTGCCTGGAGACGGCGCTGGCGGAGCAGTTCGAACCGCGCCTGGGCCGCAAGGGCCTGGCGTTCGACTTGTTGCACTTTTTCCTGTGCGGCCCAGTGGGCTTGCTCGAGGTGCAAATTCCACTGCGTACGACAGGCCTGGGAATAGGCCGAGGCCACGATATTCACCATCGGCACGACGGTGTCCGCCGGCAGGCCGCTCAAGGAGATCGCGACCACCGTCTCTTGGCCGGATCGTTGTGCCTCGATATGCAGGTTCTCGCGGACCTCGGTCTTGGCCTGGGCAAGGATTTTCTGCCATGCCTGTTGAAACTCGAAGTCAGGATGGTGGATGCAAACTCGTGCCGTGGCTTGGGACGGGACATCGGCCTGTGGCGAGTGCCAGCCAAAAACCTTCCAGCCGTAAGAAGCCGAAGCAACCGTAAGAAAAATGGCTGCGTAGGCCAGCTTGGGAAGCATCCAGGGAGAATGCTGGCGAACGGTTGTCGCAGGCTCGGGTTCAAGAATTGGCATCTCAGTTACCTTGGGAGGCGGAACGCTCTCACTCGTCGCTACGCGACCAAAAGTCCTCATCTTTCGACATCGACGGGTATTAGGCCGGAGAATGAGGAGGGATGGCAGTTTCGCCACATTTTCGCAAGACCAATTCCATTGGGGGTTGGTTAATTGGTTGGTAGGGCGAAAAACATGTGTGAGGTTGAAGGAAAGGCGTCCTAGTGCGATACTAAGGAATTAGGTTTCCATCAAGGCCTCGGCCCACCCTGCCGCGGGCACATCCTTGGAGAATAGTTCGCGTGCAACGATTCATGCTCAGGTCGAAAATCCACCGTGCCACTCTGACGGGCACCGACATCGATTACGAGGGAAGCATCGCCATCGACCGTCTTTTGATCGACGCCGCCCAATTGCTGCCGGGCGAGCAGGTCCACGTGCTCAACGTCAACAACGGGGCGCGGCTGGTGACGTACGTCATCGAGGCGCCGGCCGGTTCGGGCGTCATGCTCCTCAACGGCCCCGCGGCCCGCCTTGCCGTGCCCGGCGACAAGGTTGTCGTCCTCAGTTTCTGCGGAATGACCGACGAAGAAGCCCGTGCCTGGCGCCCGATCGTCGTCTTCGTCGACGAGAAGAATCGGCAAAGGTAGCAGGCACACTCCGTGTGCCGCCCGCCAAACTCCGAGAGCCGGGATCCCCGCTCGGCCGGGGCGGCAAAGGTAGCAGGCACACTCCGTGTGCCGTCCGCGCTGTGGGCACCGGCCGCAGGACGTATTCAGAAGCCAGTGGCTCTTGGCGGACGGCACACCGACCATGAGTACATGGTACCCGGTGCCTGCTACCTTTCACCGCACGCTATTGTTTTCTTTTCGGGCCGTTGCGTTGGGCAGCCGCCGGCCGATGATCACCACGTCGTGCGGATTCTCGGAATAGGCCTGCTCCATCGAAATCACGCCGAGCTTTTCGTAGGGCATGTCAAAGGCCGGGATCTTTGGACCGCAGCCCATGCAGAAGTAGGTCCACGCCGGCTCCTTGCGGTCGATGCCCGCGGTCTCCGGAAGCTGTATGATCGGCTTGCCGTAATAATACAGAAAAACGTCGTCCACCCGGCCGATGCTCACCAATTGCACGTCCCTGGGCAAGCCGGCGACCGCGGCGATCTCATCGCCGATGGGGTGCCGCGTGGCGACGAAAATGTTGATGATCGCGCCGATGTAGCCCAGCCCCAAGAGCGCGCCGACGGTCAAAGTGCCCAGCCGTTGCCGCCACGGTTCCGGCCGGGCCGAGGCCCACAAAGACGTCGCCATCGCAGCCAGGGCCGCCACGGCAAACACGATCGCAAATGCCACCGGCTGCTGGCCACGCCCGGGTCCCAGTTGCAGGGCCGTTGCGTCGACAACCCACGCGCCCAGCCCGGCGGCCACCAGACCCATGCCGATGAAGAAGCGCCGCCGCAATCGCACGAGCCACTCGCTTGCGGCGGCCTCGCAAGCCTGTTGGGCCACCAGGCCGACCAACGGCGCGATCAAGGGCAGGATCGGCGCCAGATATCGGTTCCGCGCCCGGGCACGAGATAACAAGTGAGCGCGGCAAATCCGATCGACAAGGCGAGAAACCAGACGTCCTCGCGAGCGAAAGCAATGCTGCGGCGGAAGTCGCGTCGCAGGTAGGCCAGCAACAGCACGCACCAGGGCAACATGCAGGCCGTGACGCTGACGGGGAACTCGAAAACGTGCCTCAGCGTCCGCATCCAACTGCCGTCGTGGAACCGCATGCCAATGTCGCCGGTGAGCATCTTCCAGGCGTCGTTCGGTCCCACGCGAAGATAGAAGGGAATCTCCCAGGCAAGCCAGATCGCAAGGAACAATCCAAGACCGGCAGCATGTTGCCAGCGCAGCAATTCGCGCCCGCGGCGCATGGCCAGCAGAAAGATCGCCACGCCGCCGATGAAATAAACCGGTGCCTGCGGGCCCTTGGTGAGCATGCCCAGGGCAGCCAGGCCATAGCCGCCGCACCAGCCCAACGAGCGGAGACTTGCCCGTGGCGTCGGCCCAACGCCAGACGATCAGCGAGCCGGCAACGACGAACGTATAGAGCGCCTCGGTTTCGCCCAACCAGCCGAACTGCAGCACCAGGCCCATCGTGGGAAAGGCGACCATGGCGCACAGCGCGCCGAGCCGCGAGAGAAACGTGCGGCCGTAGGCGTAGATCAAAGTCACGGTCAAGAGGATCGCCACCACGCTGGGAAAGCGGATCGCCACGGCATCGATCTTTCCCCGCACAAGCGAGACCAGGGCGATCGCCCAATTCTGCACGGGCGGGCGGCTGAGAAAGGGCAGGCCTTGCTGCCGCGGCACGATCCAGTCGCCGCTGGCGATCATCTCCCGCGCAACTTGCCCCCGGCGCGGTTCCTCTCCGCTGGGCGGCGCTTTCACCCAGGCGCGACCCGTAGATCAGCCCGGTCAGGACCAAAACCGCCCAGAACTCCCATTCCAGCCACCATCGCGCGCGGGCCGCCATGAGCCGACTCCTTTCCGCTCAAAAACGAAAAGGTACCTCAAAACCGTTTGGCTAGTCAAGAGCGAACTCAAGGTAGCAGGCACAGTCCCTGTGCCGTCCGCCTCGCGGCTTTTGCCGCAGGCTGTTTTGCAGGGGCTTTCAACTTATGGCGGACGGCACACCGACCATGCAAGCATGGTGCCCGGTGCCTGCGACTTTTCTTGCCGTCCGTGTCCCTACTGCTTCTTGCCCAGCCAGGGCAGCAACGCGCGCTTCATTTTCACCAGCGGACCTTCGCCGGCGGCCCGTCCTGGTCTTCCGACGTCGCCATCAGATACGAGCGGAAGCTGATCAACACCTGCTGGGCCCGTTCGGCCACGTCGGCGCGGCGGCGGTCGCGGGCCTTCCGCGGGGTAATGCTGACGAAGATCCGCGTCCGCAGCACGCCGCCCGTGTTGACCTCGCCGTTGTCTCTTTCCCGCCGCACCCGCTGCTCTTCGAACCGCAGGTCGAGCTGGAAAGTGACCGGCCGGTCGGTCAGGCGGCGCAGGCGGCTGTCGCACTTTTCGGCAATTTCCAATTGGATCTGGTTGCCGTCGATCTTGAGAATGTTCGCCTCGTGGTCGGCCACGAATCCGCGCAGTTTCTCGATCGCCATCTTGGTCGGCACGGGCGTGACCAGCGTCTGCTCGAACGACCGCGCCCGGCATCGTTCTTGGCGGCGGGCGCGGCGTCGTCGGCCCGCTCGTCCAGCGTGGCGTCCAGCCCGCTGCCCAATTGCACGACCTGGTTGCGGCCGTTTTCCTTGGCGATCAGCAAGGCCCGGTCGGCGCGGCGGAGCATGGTCTCGGCCGTATCGCCGGGCTGGATCTCGGTCACGCCGAAGCTGACGGTAATCGACTGGCCGTTCATCTTCGGCTGCGGCACCTGCGAGAGGGCCAGGCGAATCTGATCGGCGCGGCGGCTGGCGGTGGTGTTGTCGCAATCGGCCAGGAGCATGACGAATTCTTCGCCGCCGTAGCGGGCCACCAGGTCGCCCGGGTGGCAGGCCCCCTTGAGCAAGGCGGCAAGGCTCTTGATCGCCTCGTCGCCGGCCTGGTGCCCGTAGGTGTCGTTCACCAGCTTGAAGCGGTCGAGGTCGCACATCAGCAGGGCGCAGGGCACCTGCTGCTGCTGGTGGGCGGTGACGAACATGGCGTGGACGCGATCGAACTCCGCGCGGTTGGCCACCTGGGTCAGCGGGTCGCGGCTGGCCTTGTCGGCCAGGCTCTGGCAGCGTTGCTCCAGCGAGATCTCCGACGAGGCGTCGTGCAACAGGAGGATCGCGCCCTGGGTATTGCCGTCGCCGCCGATCACCGGAATGACGTGGCTATCGACGGCCACGCAGCGGCCGTTGCGTCCCCAGACCGTCAGCCGCCGCAACGATTGCACGCCGGAACTGATCGCCGCCAGCACGGGGCAATCGGCCTCGCTGATCGCCTGGTTCTTCTCGTCGGACGAGCTTGAGGATGTCCGGATGCCAGCGTTGCTGGCGGATGCTCGCGCCGGCGATGCCCGTCAGCCGTTCGGCCCCGTGGTTCCACTGCACGATGCGGCCCTGCGAATTGACGAAGACCACGGCGTCGTACATGTTGTCCAGGAGCTTGGCCTCGAAGAGCGATGCTTCGTCTGGCCCGGCAGCCGGCCCGTGATCCGCAAGCGGCGCCGGAGCGGGCCGTGCTGAAGTCCCAATAGGCATTGGCCGTCTGCGGATCGAGCGACAGCAGCCAGCGCGTGGCCACCTGCTTGCGGAGTTGTCCCCGGTCGCCTTCGAGCATCTCCACGAACTGCCGCACCAGGATCGGATCGAATTGCGATCCCGCGCAGCGGAACAACTCGGCCATCGCCCGCTCCTGCGACAAGGCCGGGCGGTAGACGCGGTCGGTGGTCATGGCGTCGAAGGCCTCGGCCACGGCGATCATCCGCGCGGCCAGGGGAATCTGCTCGCCAGCACGCGGCGGAACTGCCGCGGCTGCCGTCGTACCAGGCGGCAATGTTTTCCACGATGCCCAGAATCTCGGTCGAGGTGCAACTGCGGCGGAGGATCTCCAGGCTCATCGCCCGCGCCCGGGCCATGATCGCCGCTTCGTCGCTGTCCAGCCGCGCCGGCTTCAGCAGAACGTGGTCGGGCGTGCCGACGATGCCGATGTCGTGCAGCAAGGCGACGATTTCCAGTTGCTCGCGCTGGCGTTCGTCGAAATCCAGCCGCGTGGCCCAGGCCGAACAGGTCAGCGCCACGCGGATCGAATGGCTCGCCGTGGCCGCATGCTTGCATTGCAAGGCGGCAAACAGGCTGCCGGCGATGCCCAGCCGCCGTTTGGCCAACTGGTCGTCGGTGCGATTCCTCGGGCGTCAGCGGCAGCGATTGCCCGCCGACCACGGGTACGTGGTGCCCGGCGACGGCGTCGAGTTCCCTGAGCAGTACACCCAGTTCGGCCATCCAATGATCGGGCGACGCACCCGTGACCTCGGGCGCGGCGGTCGTGATCGGAATGCCGGCACTCGGTAGGCTTGTCATGTACGGTTTCTCTTCGGGTCCATGCGGTAGCCCGCCAGACAGTCGTCCCCGGGCGCGTCGATCTACGGCACGTCGCCAATAGGACAGGTTTCCAACTGCCAGTAACGCCTTGTCTATCGCGGAAGTAGCGTTTTCGCCGTGTCTATTGGAAGCCTAGGTCACACCGGGGGTTGCGTCAAAGCCGTTTGGCTCTTCCGGGCTTGAATGCAGCCGTAGAGGGGGCTCTAGCTGGCCTCCTCTAGCATACCTGGCAGAGGCGAACTATTGCCAACTACGATAGCACCTAGAACCGGAAGAGCCGAAACAACCGATCTCTCCGGCAAGATCCACCAACCCTCGATGAGATATTCTTAGCCGCCTACGATCTTCCGCATGAACTCCAGGCTCTTGCAGGTGTTCTCGTCGGAACCGTGGCACTCGATCGATACGGCGCCGTTCCAGCCGCTTTCCTGTAGGTAACCGATGACAGCCTTGATGTTCTCGGCGTTCGCTCCGCCGCCGACCGGGACTTCCGACGAACCGATGCCCGTTTCTTCACCCCGGGCCGCGGCGGCCAGCGCCGGCGGAGAACGTCCTTGATATGGCAGTGCGACAGATACTTCCGCAGGGCCTTGCAGAACGCCAACGGATCCTTGCCCGCGATGAACGTGTTGCCCGTGTCGAGGTTGAAGCGGAGGTAAGGGGAATTGAAGTGTTCGAAGAGCCGGGTCATGAAGTCGAGGTTGCTCGTATACGGCCCGTGCGTCTCGACGTTGATGATTACGCCGTAGTCCTCGGCCCAGGAGAGGCACTGGCGGTAGTTGTCGCAGGTAATGCGGAAGACTTCCTCGTAGGAGAATCCTGGCGTTTCCAAGGCCCCGTCGACCGTATCGACCATCGGGCAGCCCAATTCGGCCGCGAAGCGGACCGTCTGTTGCACGTATTGCACGCCGAAGGCTGAGCCGTTGGGTCCCATCATGGGGTAGGAACCGTCGATCTGCGTGACTTCGAGGCCAAGTTTCTCCAGGTATTTCCGCAGTGCCCGAGGATTGGCTTGAAGCGAGATGGCCGGGTCGTAGCCCAGGGCCTGAATGAAGTTCTGGCCGTGGATCACGGCAAATTCGATGTGCCGTACGCCGAAGGCGGCGATTTTTTGGCAGGCGGTCTCGAAACTCTGGCTCAACGGCCGCCAGTTATCGGTGTGGATCCCAATCTGGATCATGGCGAAGCTCCCGGGGAAAAAGGTTCTAGACAGACCAAGCGGCCCTTATTGTACCCGGGCGCCGTCATGCAGCAAGTAAGAACCCATTCGAGAACCCTGATGAGATATCCCTGGATTGCGCCGGGCTCAACCCGGTTCTCGGATAGGGTCTAATCTAATGTGCTTTGAACCCGCCGCCGCGGTTGTCGACCGGTCGCCATTGTCGTGATATCTGGCGTTCCAGATAGCCGTCCAGATCCTCCAGGCGAATGCGAATGCTATTGCCGATCCGGGCGTGGGGAATACTTCCCTTGCGAATCAGTCGCCGTACCGTGTCGGAACTGACGTTTAAGTAGGCACTGGCCTGGGGAATACTCACAACCGCCGGCTGAATCACGGTATCCATGACTTTCGTACTCATCGAGTCCTCCTTGATTTACTTGACATCTCTTGTTTCACAGGTTTGCGAACACCCTCTAACCGCCCAGTTCTTCGCTGGGGATCTTCTTCTGATCGACAAACTCCCGCAACCGTTCGCTCAATAGACGCTCGGCCACTTCCGCGATGTTCTTGCCGTGCAGGCCCTGTTCCGCCAACCGCGTGAGGATTTTCACCACCTGAGGCGTGGTGGCAATCGTGATTTGCTGAGTCGGCGTGACGTTCTTGGGTTTCGGCATGGCACACGGTCAAATTGGCGAACGGTTGTACGTCGGGCCGACCACGACCATGGGTACATGGTGCCCGAGCCTGACATACTTGTTACTAATAAGTATTTTATAGTTATGCCATATTTATCCTATGGTTGTCAATAGAAGCTTGTTCAATCGGCCGATTGCCCACGCCAGCACCAAAAAACGCAAAACTGCCCTTGCGAGCATCAAGAAACCTTCCTAAACTCCACACCAGACGGACTCAGTGCAGATATTCGAACTTCAAGGAGGGTATTATGCTTTCGCTGCGATTTTCCAGGGATGATTACGCGTTTATTTACACAGAAGGACGGCCGATTGGTGCGATCCTTGTCGGCGAAACCAGGGGCCGGAGCCAGTTCTCGCTGCTCTTCTCCGGTCCGGAGACCGAATTTGAGATATTGCGGCCGCAGACCGTCGAACGCCGCTTTGGCCGGCAAGAATTGGAGAAACTTCAGTCTCAGTTTCTCCGTCCCAGCCCGAAGCGGTCGGACGGTGGCCGCAGAACCGTGACGCGGTTCGACTCCCTAGCCGCCGGGGGCCGCACAGGGCACAAGGAGTCAACGGGCGAAAACGTGGTTTCCATGCCCTGAAAGAGTGTGTAGCCTATTGAAGGAGCAGGCTGGGACCACGAAGCCCCACACAGTACCACCCAGCCGATGGATGTCCATCGGCCGATTTTCTTGCGGCACGCTGCTCCAGCTAGCATTTTTTGTTACTCTGTGCTAGGATAACGCATGTATCTCTTATCAAGGTCGGTGTGGGCATGCCCAAACCCAACGTCGAAACATTTCTCGACCTGGTGCAACGTAGCGGGCTGGTGGAAAAAGACCGGCTTCAGGCTCTGGTTGCGCTCTTGCAAAAGGAGTCGGACGGCAAACTCCCTTCCGACGTGGACGAAGTCGCACGGCGATTCGTAGCCGAAAATCTCATCACCCCGTGGCAGTGCGATCGATTGCTGGAAGGCCGGCATCGCGGTTTCTTTCTCGGCCGCTATAAACTGCTGGGCCAATTGGGCGCCGGCGGGATGAGTCAGGTGTACCTGGGCGAACATGTGCTCATGCAACGGCGGGTGGCCATCAAAGTCCTGCCGAAGAACCGCGTTACGGACACATCGTACCTGGCCCGTTTCCATCGTGAGGCCCGAGCCGCCGCCTCGTTGGACCATCCCAACATCGTGCGGGCTTACAACGTCGACAACGACGGCGATATTCACTATTTGGTGATGGAGTTTGTCGATGGTCGCGACTTGCAACAGATGGTAAAGAAAAGCGGGCGGATGGAGTATGCCACTGCCGCCGATTACATTCGCCAGGCGGCCGAAGGCCTGGGCCATGCCCATTCCAACGGATTGATCCATCGCGACGTCAAGCCGGCCAATCTTCTGGTGGATCAGAAGAACGTTGTTAAGGTGCTCGACCTGGGGTTGGCCCGATTCACCGACGAGGACCGCGCTTCGTTGACAGTACAGTACGATGAAAACGTGCTGGGAACGGCCGACTACCTGGCGCCGGAACAGGCCATCGACAGCCATGGTGTCGATGCGCGGGCCGACATTTACAGCCTGGGTTGCACTTTCTATTTCCTCTTGACCGGTCACCCGCCGTTTCCCGACGGCACGCTTCCCCAGCGTCTGATGGCCCACCAGAAGCAACAGCCTTCCGGTATTGCCAAGGAGCGGTCCGACGCTCCGGCCGACCTTGTCGAAATCTGCGTGAAGATGATGGCCAAGAAGCCGGCCGATCGCTATCAGTCGATGGACGACATCGCACAGGCGTTGCGGCGGTGGCTTGCCGATCGCGATCTTTCCGGCTCCGGCAAGTCGGGAAGCGGGACGCCTCCCATCGCCCGGCGGTTGACGCAGGTCGGCACGCCGGCCAAACGCCGCGATTCAGGGGAGTTGCCCCGGGCCGTCGCCGAAGAGCCCGCTGTGGATCCCGGATTGACCGGGACGGTTGCCGACTATGACCGGAGGACGACTCCGTCGTCAACCCTGTCGGACGCTCGCCGCAAGTCGGCTAGTGAAGGGCTTTCCGATTCGCAGCTCCACGAGAAACTGCTGCCCAAGGCGATGCCGCTGGGCACTTCCCCCGCGCCTTCCGGGAATAACGAGGAATTGGCTGTTAACCTGGACGACGTATTGGGTCCGGCGGCGCACGGGGCCGCTGCGCGGGTCGCGGCAATCGGGCGAAGTCAGGACCATTCCCAGACGCAGGCCGAAGAATGTTCCCTCAAAATGGGTTTGGATTGGCATCGGGTCGGCGATGCTCCTCGGCTTGGTGCTGTTGATCATCGTCATTTGGATGTCGGGCCACGGCGGTTCTCATAAGGCGGGCAGCGGATCCGCAGCGAAGCCATCGGCCGCGGCGCCGGCCGATTCTGAGACCGAACGTCCGCTGGGCAAGTAGGCCCCTCCTGCCGGGAGGGACTATTGCGTGCCGACTCGTCGAGCGATGCCGGGTTTTTCACGCGATTCCAAGCACATTAGTCCCACTCGGCAAGAGGGGCCTACTTTTTCGCCGGCCGACGTAACTCGACGCGGGCGCAGCCCCTGGTTTTCCAGCGTGAGACCGAAATCGCCGCTGGCAAAGCCGCTGAGCACGGGCGGGGCCGGCGGCCCTTCTTTCGGCTCGCCGGGATGGCCGTAAACGGTCGATTCCATCGTCCGGTACTTCTCGTTCCAGACGTACTTTCCGCCGCCCGGGCAAAGGAGCGTCACGCCCCAGATCTGCCGATGCACGGCCACCGGATCGAGATCGGGATAAAGCCGCTTCCACTGGTTGAGGATCGGCAAGTTGTTCCAGCATTGGACTTGCATCTGCTGCTGATACTGTTGGCGGCCCAAGGCATTGCCGATCTCCAGGATCCGGCTGTCGACATGCAGGGCCACATTTGAACCCAACCAGGGGTGCGGCGCGTTGGCTGGCTGGGCCGCGGTCTTGCCCGCTTCCTCCGCAGGTTTCTCGGCCAGCATGCGATCGATGGCCCGTTGCAGCACCCGTTCGCTGGGCGTGATGGTCAAGGCCCCACCGACGCTCGTATAGTAGATCGCCAGGTTCTCCATATCCTGCGGGACCGTATTTTTGCCTTTGACGGGCGAGATGCGGACATAGCCTTGGTCCTTGTACTTCAGCGACTCCCAGCGGGTCAAGCCGGGGCCGGTCTGTTCGATGAAGGTCCGGGCCGAGGCGAGAAACGCGGCCAGCTTCAGCGGGTTGGTGGAATCGATCCGCACGGCGACCGGCACGCGTCCGATGTTCTTGCTCATGAACGCATTAAGCTGATCCTCCTTGACTTTGGCCAGTTCCCCCCAGAAAGGATCATCGTCGGCATAGACCGAGATCGAGGGTCCGATCCAGCCCAACGAGATCGTCTGCCCCATGTTGGCGGCAAAGCCCTCGCCGATGCGGAACAGGGGCGACTTTTGATTCAGTGCCAGGATGAAATGCGCCAGGGCCTTGTGCGGATCGCCTGCCGCGGGATCGAACTTCGCGCCTAGCGAAATCTCGGCAAACTGGTTGTACTGGCTCGCTAAAATCAAGGGCATGATCGTCAGGTCGGCGCCCAGTTTCTGCTTGCCCAGGCTGATCCGCAGGCCGATAGGGTCGAAGGCCCAGTTCCAGTTGCGTTGATAACCGTCGCGCCAGGCCTGGTAGGCATCGGCCTCGGTCTTGGTAACTTCCTCCAGCGGGATTTCCGCGATAGGGGTCATAAAGTTCAGCGTGCCGTAGACGCTGGACACGACGCCCTCGGGCGTGAGCCGTAGCGTGCCGCCGCCAAGGATCGGCAGATCGGTGTGCATGGGACCCGGCTCGACCTTGTGCAGAACCAGGTCTGCAAGCTGCGAGGCCTGCAACTCGGCCAGCACGGCCCGGGCACGAGTGCGGCGCGAATCGGCGATCCGCCAACGCGGTCCGCACCAGCGGCGGATCGTGGCGTCGCTGAGGAAGATCAAGGCCGACTCCTCGGCATCAGTGCGGGGATAGCGGATGCGGAAGAACGTATATTCCGGCAGCTCAGCCAGCGACTTCGCTTTGCCGCTGCGGACCGCTGCGAGTTGCTGCAACTGATAGATCGAATTCGTGACCACTACGGCATCGTCCAACTGCGCCACGTAGCTCGACAAGGCCCGGTCGGGCGAAACGAACCCCTGATAGGCCAGTCCTTCGATGTCGTTGCTGCAAACCGCCTTGGCGTCTTTCACACCAGCGGCGGCCATGGCAATGCGGCCCATCAACAAGTTGAAGAGCGCTCTTGGCTGGGGAGTTTCCAGGAGGACGGCCACGTCGGTCCCCAGCGGGAACGACGGATCGGAACCGGTCAAGGCGACGCTCTTCACCAGCGATGGTCCCAGCAGCCGCGCCACGGTGCTTAGCGGCAGGCCGAGTTGACGCTGATAACGTTCTACGACGCCCGCGTCTTCGGAGCGCGGCTGGGCCAATCGCAGTACAGGCGTGTCGTGCTGCTTGGTCTCGTCGACCATGGCCAGGGCGGCCTGGAAACTGGGGAAGAAGACGACGTGCTGGTCCGCCGGGAGCTTCTTGGCCAGCGGATCGAGTTCCGGCTTGGCGTCCTTGATGAGCGGCTTCCAGTCGATTTCGTCGATTGTGATGCCGCGGAGCGAATCGATTTTCACCGGGGTTTCGTTCGCCGCGCGCTGCGGCAGCGTCCGATCGAGCTGCAGGTTCTCGCTGATCGCGCGGCCGCCCGTGAACAGGTCGTAGGTCGTGGTCAAATTATCCCGTCTAAACTGATTAGGATTACGCCATGCTTGGGGATCGTCGGGCGACATTTTCAGCTCGATCCGGGCCAAGCGGGCCTGATGCCGGAACCAGGCCCCGCCGGGGATGTCGCGGGACAGGAGGCGATTGTAATGTGTCAGCTTGGCCCGATAGAACGGCTCTTTGGCCTCGGGCTTGGTGGCCGAGACGGGAACCACGAATCGCAACAGGTCCATTCCCGACGCGTCGGTATTGACAATGACCAGCCGGCCTTTGATTTCCTCGCCTTCAGGGGCGCGAAGGAGGATGTGACTCTCCGATTGAGCTTGCGCTTGAGGGCTGCCGAACTGGAACCAATCGTCGCCGCCGGCGCCGGGACCCGAGAGGTAGGCTTCGCCCGAGCCTTCAACAACCGCATACGGCCCCATGGTTTGCAGTCGCTGGTAGTATCGCCCGTTATTTCGTTCCGGCAGGCGACCTTCGACCGACTTAAGATCGCGGACGGGGATGTCGTAGTAGACATCTTTGGCCTGGGCCAGCCCGGTGCAGCCGAGCGCCAGGGCCAGAACAAGAATGGATGTGTGCTTGAACATGGGCATTTTTCCTAGCTTGCATGGGGGGAGGAGATGGCACGGTTTCTGACTGACGGCCGCGCCGCCAGCGCATTACGCTGGGCGAGAATCCGGAATGAATATAACGCGCCAGGGGAAGGAAAAGCCAGGGGTAGAACCAGTTGACCGGAGTGTCCGAGTTGCGAACAATTATGTGGGGACTCCGTCTCATGGTCCCCGCAGGAAGAATTGCCATGTCAACACAAATTGCTGAATCGTTTCAAATGAAAAAGTGCCGCCCTTGCGAGGGTGGTATCGAGAAGTTTTCTCACCAGGAGGCGGTCGAAAGCCTCCAGGCGCTTGCCGGCTGGCGGATCAGCCAGGACGGCTTGCGCCTGGAAAAGGAATGGCTCGTAAAGAGTTTCCAGGCCGGAATCGACTTCATCAATCGGGTGGCCGAGATTGCCGAAGAGGAAGGCCATCATCCTGAGATCCACTTGACGGGATTCCGCCATGTTTGGATCGAAATCTGGACCCACGCCGTGGGCGGCCTTACGGAGAACGATTTTATTCTTGCCGCCAAGATCGACCTGTTGCCGGTCGAGTTGAAGGCGTGAGCCCGCGACGGCCCGAGGTCGGAGCGCCAAAGCATACTAAACACGAAGTCACGAAGAGCACGAAGGGAACTCTTCGTGTTTAATTCGTGTTTAAGTTAGGCCGGCAGTTCGACTTCGGCCTTTTCCATCAGCTTGGTCCGCAGGCGGCGGATCTCCTGCTGCAACTCCAGCTTTTCGGCCTGCGTGCGGCGGGCATATTCACCCATGTCGGCCTCGCGGCGGTCGAGTTCCTCGCCTCGGGCCAAGAGCCGGGCTGCCTGTTGCTCGACTTCCTCGCGGCACTGGGCAGCCCAGGCGTCAAAATTGCGCTTCTGCCGGACGAGTTTTTCATACTGCTCGGACAACTGAACGCGAAGCCGCTCGAGCTCTTCCTTCTTCTGGTGCAACTCCAGGTTCGCCAGGCGATAGTGGTCGGCCAGGCGGCTGCGGATGCGACCGAGCGATCGCGTCAGCGCGGCAGGCGGGGCGGAACCTGAAAGTTCGGCCCACAATTCCTCGGTAGCCAGACGAATTTCCAATGTTTCGCGGTGCATCCGGCCCAATTCCGCACGGAACTGCTCCAGTGCCGCGTGGGCCTGATCGGCCTGCTCGCTCCGCTGTTGGACTTCGCGGCGCTGTTGGTCGATCTCCTTCGTCAGGCAAGCCCGATCAGCGGCCAACCGTTCGCGCCCGGCCCGCGTTTCTTCTTCCAAGACTTGACGATCGGCGGAAAATTGCTCGTGGAACTGTTGCAGGGCCGCCCGTCGCGCTTCGAATTCGGATTCCGCCTCGGCCAGACGCTGCTCCTGCTCGGCCAGGGCTTCAGCTTTGCGGCGGATCGCTTCGTCCAGAACCATGGTTTCGGCCGGTTCCGCCAGCTCTTCCAACTCGGCGTTTCGTTCTTCGAGCCAGAGTCGGGCCGCGCGGGTGTCACGTTCCAGTTGTGCGGCCCAAGCATTGAGTTCGGCCTCGCGATGATCGAGTTCCTGCTGCCGGCCACGGAGGTGCTCGGAAAGCTGCGCCGCCTGAACCTGGACTTGCCGAGAGATCATTTCGGGGTCAGGTGGAGGCGCGGACGACTCTTCGCGGGCCAACGCCTCCAGATCAATGCTGCTTTCCACGCTGGCCGCGCCGGCGGCAATCGTTTCCTCAAGACTCGCCGAATTGGCAGCAGCGTGCGGTGCATCGATACGGGTTTCAGAAACCAGTTCCGTGATGGAGGGGACTTTGCTGCCGCGACTCTGGTTGATAGTTGGATTCGACATGGCCGGGTTCGTCTAGGTTAGAGAAGAGGTCGGGCCGGCGCCGAAAAGTCTTGCGCAACCGGAAATATCTACCTAGATTACTTAATCGGCAATATTGTCCGCAGAGTTTACGGCTTTTTTACTGCCGCTTGGCCAGGAACGCCTTAACGTCCCCGTCACTACCGAGGATCTGGGCAGCGCGGTGGAAGAACGGCGCGGACTGGTCCGTCTTGCCGTCACAATAAAGATGCACCCCCACGACGTAGGCCAGGTCTGCACTGGTGGGTTGGGCTTCGGCAGCCTTGACCATCTTATCCAAAATCGCCTTTTTGTCGTCCGCGTCGTCGCCATAAATGTCACTGAGGCGGAAATTGTTGTCCACCCAGTCCGGCTTTTCCTCCAGGCCGCGACGCATCGCCTTGGCCGCCTGCTCGTATCGGCCCAGAGCGGCCAAAGCAAACCCTTGCCGGAACCAAGCGTCGCCCAAGGTGGGACATTCGCGGGCCGCGCGACGATAGCGGTCCAGGGCGTCGTTATACTTTTGATTTCCGAAATGGGCGTCGCCAAACGTGATGAACTTCCAGGCGATTTCCATGGCCTTGCCGCCCGCCACGGCCGGCTTGGGGGCCGGAGGATCTGCGCCCTGTTGGGCTGCGGCATTACCGTTGTTCGCCAAGCCCGCCGGATTGGCGTTCGCGGCGTTGCCGTTGCCGGCCTGATTGCCATTGGCGTTGGCAAACTGATTGGGATTGCCGTTGGCATTGCCCTGCGGCTGTTGCCCACCTCCGCCGACACCCATCAACTGCTGGATCGGTCCTAGCCCGTAAAGCTGACCGGGATTAGCGAAAACGGCCGAGGGATAGCCGTAGCCAAGATAGGGATTGCCAAAATAGGGATACCGGTAGCCGTATGGTACGTAGTAAGGCGAGTACCCGCCGCCGCCATAGGGGGAAAGAAAAACCGCTCCTGTCCAGGGATCGTAACCGAGGAAATAGGGGTTCGTGCCCGGCGGATAATAGCCATAGGGCGAATACGGGTAGCCGTAAGGTGAATAGCCGTACGGAGAATAGCCATACCGTGAGTTATAGCCGTTGCTGTTTTGCTGCGCCCTGGCCGCCGCATTTGCGGCCGCATTGCTGGCCGCGGCGGCATTGCTTGCTGCCTGGGCGGCCGCCGCCGCTTGTTGTGCAGCGGCTGCGGCTTGGGCCGCGCGCCGCGAGTCGGCCGCGCGTTGATTCGCATTGCTGGCGTTACCGCTGTTGTACGGCGGCGTGGAATAATGCGAACCACCCCCAGCCCCCCCTACAGGAGCGGGCTGTGAGGTAACGGGAGCCGCAGGTTGATTACCGGGCCTTCTTGGATCGGTCGCCAAGCAGAGGCCCGCGACAAACACGACTGACGCCGATATGCCCACCGACACGAAGATACGCCTCATGGCCTTTTCCCCTTGCGCTGATTGCCGCGGATTCGTACGATTGTATTATCCGCGAAAAACGGCAATTTGCAAGGGCGCGATGTGTCTAGGCCGAGCGTTAATTTTTTACCGACTACTCCTTCAGCGCCTGCACCAGGCTTGTGAGCACCACCTTGGCGTCGCCGAAGAGCATGAGCGTGTTGTCGGCAAAGAACAGTTCGTTCTCGATGCCGGCAAACCCGGGGTTCATGCTCCGCTTGATGACGAACACGGTCTTGGCCTTGTCGGCGTCGATGATCGGCATGCCGTAGATCGGGCTCGACTTGTCGTGCCGGGCGGCCGGATTCACGACGTCGTTGGCGCCCAACACCAGGGCCACGTCGGCCTCCGGCATCTCGGGGTTGATCTCCTCCATCTCAATCAGGCGGTCGTAGGGGATCTCGGCCTCGGCGAGCAGGACGTTCATGTGGCCCGGCATACGGCCGGCGACTGGATGCACGGCAAACTTTACGGTTACGCCGCGCTTGGTCAATGCATCGTAAAGCTCGCGGACACGGTGCTGGGCCTGGGCCACGGCCATGCCGTAGCCGGGGACAATCACGACGGTCCGTGCGGCATCCATGATCTGGGCCGCGTCTTCGGCCGTAGCGCTCTTGGCCGTCCGCTGCTCGATCGCGCCGCTGGCGGCCTGGACTTGGCCAAAGGCCCCGAACAGCACGTTGGTGAACGACCGGTTCATCGCCGGCACATGATGATCGAAAGGATCAAGCCCGACGAACCATCGAGGGCCCCCGCCGCGATCAGCAGATTATTCTTCAAGACGAAGCCCATGGCCACCGCCGACAGGCCCGCGTAAGAGTTCAACAGGGCGATCACCGTCGGCATGTCGGCGCCGCCGATGGGGATGATCAGCAGGACGCCGAAGGCGAGCGCGAGCAGGACGATGATGGGGAACAAGAGCCACCACAACGGGAAGCAAACCAGCAACACGCCGCAAAGCACGGCGATGCCCAGAAGCGCGAAGTTGATCGGATTCTGAAACTTGTAGGTGATCGGCCGCGTGGGGATCCATTCCTGGAGTTTGCCCGCCGCCATTAGGCTGCCCGTGAAGGTCAGAAAACCGAGAAGTACCTCGGCGGTCAGGGCACCGGTGGCGAAGGGCGTCAACTCGTGCGGATCAGTCTTCAAAAGAGGCAGGTCGTGACAGTACATCAAGTAGTATTCAGCAACCCCCACTAGGCCGGCGGCCAGTCCGCCGAAGGCGTGCGAGAGCGCGGTCCGTTGGGGAACGGCCGTCAAGGGTACCATCGCCAAGGGCACGCCGAGCACGAATCCCACCGCGATCGCCCCGATGATCCAATAGTGCGACTCGATGCCGGGAGTCATCCACGCCCCACCGACGGCCGCCACCATGGCCACCACGCCGGAAACAATGCCGCGACGGGCCGTGCTGGGATGGCTCATCCATTTCAACGAAAGGATGAAAAGGGCCGTCGCGACCAGGTAGATCAACTGGATCCAGATCAGGTTTTGAGTCATGATTTGCCGGGCTCCCGCTTCTTGAACATCTTGAGCATGCGATCAGTGAGGATGAATCCGCTGACGATGTTGGTCATCGAGCACGCTAGGGCGATCGAACCGAGGATGGTAGTGAACATCGTACTGGGGGCCTTCTGGCCGGCGAGAACGATTGATCCCACGACCGCGATCGCGGAGATGGCATTGGTCAGCGACATCAGCGGGGTGTGCAGCAGGCGCGAGACGTTCTTGATAACCTCCAGGCCGATGAAGGTGGCCAGCATCAGCGTGAACAGCGAGGTCAAGAAAGCGGTGGTTTCGGGGCTGAGCTGGCCGCCTTCCGGCCCTGACTCCGCCAAGAGTATCCAGGGAGCAAGTGGCATCGTTCGCGTTGTCCTTTCTATTGAAGCAATTGCTGGATCCGCGCGCAGACGACCTGGCCGTCGCGGGCGATCAGCGTGTCGCGGATGATCTCGTCTTCCATATTGATCTGCACCTGCTTGTCCTTGACCAGGTTGAGCAGGAACGTGGAAATGTTCTTTGCATACATCTGGCTGGCGTGCTGGGGGATTTCCGCCGGCAGATTGAGCGGCCCGAGGATCGTGACCCCGTTGTAAACCACCCGCTGGCCGGCCTGGGTCAATTCGCAATTCCCGCCGCGCTCCGCGGCCAGGTCCACGATCACCGAGCCCGGAACCATGCCTTCCACCGCCGTCTTGGTGATCAGCACGGGCGATTTCTGTCCGGGGACCGCCGCGGTGGTGATGACCACGTCGCTACCGGCCACTGTCTTGGCCATGAACTCCTGCTGTTTCTTGTAAAATGCCTCGTCCATGGCCTGGGCGTAGCCGCCCTTGCCTTCGCTGGCGGAGGTGTCCAGCGGCATTTCGACCACCTTGCCGCCCAGGCTCGTGATCTGCTCCTTGGCTGCGGGGCGGACGTCGTAGGCCGACACGGCGGCGCCGAGTCGCCGGGCGGTGGCAATCGCCTGCAGGCCGGCCACGCCGGCGCCGACGATGAAAACCTTCGCCGCGTTGAGCGTTCCGGCCGCCGTGATCAGCATGGGGAAAATTTTGGGTAATTCCGCCGCGGCCAAGAGCACGGCCCGATAGCCGGCGATCGTGGCCTGCGACGAGAGCACGTCCATGCTCTGCGCCCGCGTGATGCGGGGCAATAGCTCCAGGCCGAAGAGCGTCGCCCCGCTGGCGGCGAACTCCTGGTTGGCCTTCGCCTGCCCCAAGGGATCGCACAATCCAATGACGATCTTGCCGGGGCAGAGCGATAGGTCGGCTTTGCCCGCCTCGGGATTGGCTCCCGCGGCGCGGACTTGCAGGATCACGTCGGCGGCAAAGACCTCGCCGCGCGAAGGGGCGATCTTGGCTCCTTTGTCGACATACTGGGAATCTGGAAACCCGGCAGCCTGGCCTGCCCCGGCTTGCACGCAGACTTCGATTCCCGCTTTGGACAAGGCCGGAATACTGGCCGGAACAAGGGCAACACGGGTTTCGCCTGGAAATGTTTCTTGTGGAATGCCAACGATCATGGTTCTACTCAATCGGTGGGGTAAGGTCTCGCTACATTTGCAAACGTCCTGAAGTCTAGCTCCTGGGAAACTGACTTGTACGGAACGAAGAGGAATTATCGCCGTTGAATGGGGTGTTTGGAAATCCCCTCGACAAGGTGGTTTGTGAATGCCGCGCGGAATTTCTCTGTTTCCCGGTGGCGGACACCCTTGTCTCCCGGCCGATAGATAGTTAAACTACAGGATTCCCGGCAATACGCTGGACGAACGGACTTCATTCCCCCAAATCATTTCCGAGATTATAATCATTTTGTCAGGATCGTAACCATGCTCAAGATAGCGAAAACGTACGTGGCCAAACCGGGCGAGCTCAAGGCCAAGTGGTGGCTGGTGGACGTTACGGACAAAGTGGTGGGCCGGGTGGCCAGCGATATTGCCATGATTCTTATGGGAAAGCATCGTCCCACGTACACGCCCCACATCGATACGGGCGACTTCGTGGTGGTGATCAACGCCGAGAAGATCATTTTCAGCGATCCCAACAAGTGGGACGAGAAAGAATACACCTGGTATACCGGCTATCCGGGCCAGCATCGTGAGACGGCCGCCGCACGCCGCAAGCGCAAGCCGGAGAAGATCCTCTCCGAGGCCGTGCGGCGGATGTTGCCCAAGAACAAGCTCGCCTTCAAGATGCTCACGAAGTTGAAGATTTATGCCGGCAGCGAGCATCCTCATCAGTCGCAGCAGCCCGAGCCGCGCGAGGTTGCCGTCAAGTAGTTTCCTGATATTCAGTTGAAAAACCAACAAGCAGGTTGAAAATGGCAGAGGCAGTGACCACACTCAAGGGCCGAGCGGACGACATTTTGGGAACGGGACGGCGGAAGACCTCCTGTGCCCGCGTTCGCCTGCGTCCGGGACAGGGGGCTATCGTCATTAATAGCCGCCCCTTTGACGAGTATTTTCATAGCATTTCGCACCAGAACGCGGTGCTTGCTCCGCTCGTGCAGACCGGCAAGCGCGAGCAGGTCGATATCATGATCCGCGTCGATGGCGGTGGCATCACCGGCCAAGCCGATGCCTGCAAGCTGGGAATCGCCCGGGCGCTGAAGAAGTCGGGCGAGGATATCAGTAAACTTCGCGAAAACGCCCTCTTGACCCGCGACGGCCGCATGAAGGAGCGCAAGAAGTACGGGCTCCGCGGGGCACGCCGTGGAACGCAGTTCTCCAAGCGGTAATCGTACAGGGCGAGAAAGTAGCAGGCACACTCCGTGTGCCGTCCGCCCTGTCGTCCGGTCACATGCCTATTTGCCAACCGTAATTCCAGCTAGTGCCTTGTCACAGCTAAAAATTGGGATTGGTCGTTGGGGGTTTTTCTGCGAAGGTGCGGGGAACAAGGAGGTGCCCCGTGCAGAAGATGTATATCGTACGATTGTCGAAACAAGAACGCCACACGTTACGGGAGGTTGTCAAGAAGCTTAAGGGCAGCGGCGAGAAGGTGCGACGCGCCCAGGTATTGTTGAAGGCGGATGCGGACGGTCCTGCTTGGAACGACAGTCGCATCGCCGAGGCTTTCGGTTGTCGTCGCCAGACAGTCGAGATAATTCGGCAACGATTTGTGGAATCCGGTTTTCAAGAGACTCTGGAAGGGAAGAAACGTGCCAAGCCGCCCACCGAGAAATTACTTGATGGAGAGCAAGAGGCGAAAATCATCGCCACTCGCCTTGGCCCACCACCGAAAGGCTATGCCAACTGGACACTCCGACTGCTTGCTCGCAGGGTTGTTGAGCTGGAAATCGTCGATGCGGTCAGTTACGAAACCGTGCGGCGTACGCTAAAAAAAACGGGATGACGAATCGAAAGATTGAATACTGGGTCATTCCGCCGGAAGCTGATGCCGAATTTGTGGCCAACATGGAAGAAGTGTTAGAAATATACGCAAAACCGTATGATCCGACGCATCCGGTACTGTGTATGGATGAACAGCCAGTGCAGTTGGTCAAGGAGACCCGAAAGCCAATCGAGGCTACCGCGAAACATCCTCGGCGCGTCGATTATGAGTACGAGCGTGCAGGGACAGCGAGTATTTTCATGTTTACGGAACCCCTCGCAGGTTGGCGAATGGCGACCGCGCGTCAGTCGAGAACGAAAGTTGATTGGGCACTCGAAATGGCGAGACTGCTGGACGGTCGCTACAAGAGGTGCGACAAAGTGATTTTGGTAAGTGACAACCTGAACACGCATACCAAAGGTGCGTTCTACGAAGCATTCGCGCCAGCTAAAGCACGCCAGTACGTTCGCCGCATCGAATTCTGCCACACGCCCAAGCACGGGAGTTGGCTGAACATTGCTGAGAACGAACTTAGCTCAATGACAAGTCAGTCCATTGGGGATCGCCGAATAGGTGATCTGAAATCGCTTCGCGAACAGATTCGTGCGTGGTCAGACGACGTCAACGGTACCCAACGCGGTGTCGATTGGCAGATGAAAATTGACGATGCCCGATGCAAACTCAAGTCGGTCTATCCCAAAAGTAAGCTGTGACAAGGCACTAGGAACTCCTGGCGGACGGCACACGGAGTGTGCCTGCTACGTTACATGGGCAGACATCATGGCTCTGAAACGCATCGTTTTGGCCGGCGGCAGCGGGTTCGTGGGCCAAGCCCTTGCCGCCCGTCTGCTGGCTGACGGCTATGAAGTGATCGTCCTTTCCCGAGGTGCGCCAGGAAAGGCACGTGGCAGCGTTGTTCCCTGGGACGGTTCGACGCTTGGCGTTTGGGCAAAATCGCTGGAAGACGCCTTGGCGGTCGTCAATCTGACCGGCAAGAGCATCAACTGCCGGCTGACCCAGTCCAATCGCCGCGAGATCGTCCGTTCCCGTGTGGCATCGGTCCAGGTGGTTGGCGAGGCCATTCGTCGCTGCCGCCGTCCGCCGCGGGTCTTCGTGCAGACGACCGCGGTTGGAATCTATGGCGATCCTGGCGATACGATTTGCGACGAATCAACCCTCGGGTACCCGCTTGCGGGTGGTGATAGTTTCCTCGGCGAGACCTGCCAGCAGTGGGAAAAAGCCTTCAATGAGAGTCCCACGCCGGGTGTTCGCCGCGTGGTGTTGCGGCTGGGAGTCGTCCTTGGCCGCGAGGGGGGGGCCTTTCCGTCGCTGGCCCGCCTGGCCCGTTGCTTCCTCGGCGGGGCCGTCGCCCGCGGGCGGCAATACATCAGTTGGCTGCACCTTGCCGATGCCGTGCGGATCTTCCGCGACACGATCGACCGCGAGGATTTCCAGGGGATCTATGTGGCCACCTCGCCACAGCCGGCGACGAACGCCCAGTTCATGCGTGAACTGCGTGCCGCACTGCACCGGCCCTGGAGCCCGCCGGTCCCCGCCTTTGCCGTTCGGCTCGGTGGTTGGCTTGCCGGCATCAATGCCGAGTTGGCGCTGACCGGCCAGCACTGCGCCCCGCGAAGGCTAATGCAGCAAGGGTTCGCGTACGAGTTTCCGGAACTGCGCAGGGCGTTGAGAGAGTTGGTCGGGTAACATTGACATCCGACCGATAATCCGCCAAACTCGACACGCAGAAACGCATTTCCGGAGGATCCCAGCATGCGACTGATATTGGCTGATCGTCCCACGCCTCAGCGGCGGAATTTCTACCCCTTGGCGCTTTCCCGGCCGATCTGGGAACTGCGCTGCGGCATGACGTCGTTGGGCGAAAAGCTTCTCGATCGGATCCGCCCGGCGGAAACGGCCTGCTTCCTGCCGCCGTACCTGGCCGAGGTCTACCGCTGCCGGACGAGCTGGTCGGTCAACGACAAGAAAAGCCTTTCCGGTGCGGACCTCCTGGTGGTCGATGCCCGCGTCAAGGCCGATGGCCTGGCGAAACTCGACCAAGGTCCCAGCCGCGTTTTTTTCAATGCCGACGGCGACGTGCTTGCCGCGCGGGTTGTTTGCGAAGACCTCGGCAAACTGAACGCGGATTCCCTGGAAGCACTATTGGTGTCGGCCAAACAGAATCTTCCCATGGCGGATTCCAGGCTGCCGACGTGGAACTATATCTGGGACTTGATCCTGGCCAACGCGGCACAACTGACGGAAGATTTCCGGGCCGCCGGACGCAGCAGCATTGACAGCGAAGCCCGGGTGGAGGATCCCACGGCCATCCGCGGCAGCCGCGGCGACATCTTTGTCGGTCGCGGCGCGAAGATCCATCCCATGGTCGTGCTCGACGCCGAGCACGGGCCGATCTATATCGACGAAGACGTGGAAATCCATCCCTTCACCCGCGTCGAGGGGCCGTGCTACATTGGCCGCCAGTCGGTGCTGTTGGGGGCCAAGTGCCGGGAAGGCAATTCGATCGGGCCGATGTGCCGCATCGGCGGCGAGGTGGAAGAGTCGATCATCCAGGGCTATTCGAACAAGTACCACGACGGCTTTCTCGGCCACGCCTACGTCGGCCAATGGGTCAACCTCGGGGCCCTCACCACCAACAGCGACCTCAAAAATGACTACTCGGAAGTCAAAATGACGCTCGACGGTCGCACGCAACTCTCGACCGGTTCGACCAAGGTCGGAGCCCTGATCGGCGATCATACGAAAACCTCGATTGGCACGTTGTTGAACACCGGCGCCTGCGTGGGGGCGATGACCCTGTTGGTGACCAGCGGCAAGTTGCTGCCCAAGTTCATTCCCTCGTTCACCTGGTATCTCAACGACGCGGTCACCCAAGGCTTCGGCAAGGATTCGCTTTATGCCACCGCCCGTATGGCCATGGGCCGGCGGAAATGCCAGTGGACCGAGGCCGACGAGGCGCTGTGGAATGCCGTCTATGAAATCACCGCGGAAGAGCGGGAAGATGCGGTCGCGCGAAGCAAACGGAGAACCCAGGGATAAAAACGATTTTTTGACTATGTGCGGCATCACCGGCGGAACTTGGATCGAGCCCCGACTTGCCATCGACGCCGAAACCCTGCGCCGCATGACCGCGGTCCTCCGCCACCGCGGCCCGGACGCCGAGGGATTTCATAGCAGCAATCTGGCCCTTCGTCCTGGACGGCCTTGTCTGCCGGGCGTGGCGCTGGGGCATCGGCGGCTGGCGATCATCGATGTCGCTGGCTCGCGGCAGCCGATCGCCAACGAGAACGAGACGGTGTGGGTCGTCTTCAACGGCGAGATCTATAATTTCCCAGCCCTGCGCCGCCGCCTGGAAGGCCGCGGGCATCGCTTCAAGACACAGGGCGACACGGAAACCCTCGTCCATCTCTACGAGGACGAAGGCCCGGAGATGGTCGGCCTGTTGGATGGCATGTTTGCCTTTGCCCTCTGGGACGCCGAGCGCGGCCTGTTGCTCCTGGCCCGCGACCGTTTGGGCAAGAAGCCGCTGGTCTATCGACTCGAGCCCGGCCGGTTGTTGTTTGCCAGTCAGTTGAAGAGCATTTTGCAGGTCCCCGGCGTGCCGCGGCATATCGACCCGCAAGCCCTGGACGAATATCTGACCTACCAGTACGTGCCGCACCCGCGGACGATCTGGCAAGGCATCAGCAAACTGCCGCCGGGCCATCTGGCCATCTATCGAGAAGACCGGCTGGAGGTTAGGCCCTACTGGCAGCCCGACTTCCGCAGCGAAGAGCGCTTGCCGCCGGGCGAGTACGCGACGCGGTTGCGGAGCCAGCTTACCGCGGCGGTCGAAGCCCGCTTGCAAAGCGAAGTGCCGCTGGGGGCCTTTCTCTCCGGCGGCGTCGATTCCACGATCGTCGTCGGGCTGATGCGGCAACTCATGGCCGGACCGCTGCGGACGTTTTCCATCGGCTTCCCCGTGCCGGAATATGACGAAACTCGCTATGCGCGTCTGGCGGCAACGAGATTTGAGACGATTCACCAGGAGTTTCGCATCGAGCCGAAGGCGGTGGAGGTCCTGCCCCAGTTCGTCTGGCATTTTGACGAGCCCTTTGCCGACAGCTCGGCCTTGCCGACGTGGTATCTTGCCGAGTTGACCCGGCAGCATGTGACCGTGGCACTGACCGGCGATGGCGGCGATGAACTTTTCGCCGGCTACCCGCGTTACAAAGCGGTATGGCTGGCCGACATGCTCGATCGCTGGCCGGCCGTGCTCCGTTGGCTGGCCGTCGGTTCCTACTGGCAGATGGTTCCGTCGTCGTCCCGCCAGAAATCCCGCCTGCGGCAATGGAAACGCTTCGCCGATGGCTTTTCCAGATCGTATCGGCCGGCGCGGCGCTATCTCGAATGGATCTCGATCTTTGGCGAGGCTCGCCGGGCGTGGCTCTATCGCGAGGAGCATCTTGCGCAGTTGCCGGATGCCGACCCGTTGGAATTTCTAGCCCAGGCGCTGGTGCGTTCGCGCGGCCGCGATGCCGTGACCGCGGTGAGCCTGGCCGACCTGTTGACCTATCTCCCCTGCGACTTGATGACCAAGGTCGATACGGCCTCGATGGCTTTTGGGCTGGAATGCCGGCAGCCGTTTCTCGATCATCGCGTGGTCGAGTTGGCCGCCCGCATGCCGGCGAGCGAGAAGTTCCGCCGGGGGCGAGGCAAGCGGATCTTATTGGAAACCTTTGCCGACCTGCTGCCGCCGCCGATCCGCCGGCGGAAGAAGATGGGATTTGGCGTTCCGCTGGACCATTGGTTCCGGCACGAGATGCGGGATTTTACGCGGGAGGTACTATTCGACCCACAGACGCAATCGCGCGGGTTCTTTCGGCCGGAGGCGGTGCGGCAGTTGTTTGATGAGCACGTCACCGGCCGCGCCGACCACAGTCAGCGGTTATGGTCGCTGTTGGTGCTGGAATTGTGGCAGCGGGAATGGGCAAAGTAGGCCTTTGGGGTGCGGTAATTTATTACCGCTTTGGTTTTGCCGCGGAGCGGCTTTCTTGGTGTTCTACGGCATGAATTGTTTGAGTCCCGCCTTTAGGCGGCATATCATCGGAAATCCGGTTGAAGCCTGACTCCAGCCGTTAAACGCGCTCTTGCCGCGCGGCCAGCCATCGTTCCAGCGATTGCCGACTTTCACCGCTTGTACGCCCCGCCAGCAGACCTTCGATGCCGATGTGCTCGTCGAGATCGGGCCACTCAATAGCGTAGCCGTCTCCCAACAACGAGCAATTCTGTCGCTCTGCGGCCGTTGCGTTCAGCAGGCGAGGATACCAGGCCAAGGGAACGCGGAGCTGGCGGCCGTCAACAAGATCGACGACCAGATCATCATCCGTGACCGCGACGGCCCTTGCTGTGGGTTCGGTTTCAAGGTGCAAAGTACTCACGCCATGCCTCCACTAGACTTGATTCACATGTTCGGTAACTAGCCGGCCAATAGTATTCACTTCTTTGACATCGAAACGCTTGACGTTATAACACCAAAGAGAAAAACAAGGCTGTCCTCCATCCCATTTTCAAGTAACTTGAATGCCTTGCCGATAGGATTCCAGACCGCCTTGTTCGGCGTTTCGAGAACCAATAAATCTCCCGCCGCAATGTCCTTGAAACCCGTTTCACGGGCAACCTTCCATGCCCCACCGTGATTCCGAATTATCACTTCACCGAGGTAGCAGCCGAATAGGCAGATGGTCTCATTCATCGCTTCAGCCGTGAGTCCTTCGGCGTGAAAACCGGAAATCAACGAATCTACGTTGTTAAGGCTTGCGGGCGAATAGTCTAGCTCGATCCCGGCGACATTTCGCGTCACACTGACGGCCAATTCGGCAAGTTGTTTCGCGTTTGTCGGTGATGGTTGATCCATCGTAGATCTCCTGAATCTGCGTCCGAACAGCTATTCGACCGCCGAAGTGCGGTCGAACATTCCCGCATTTTCGCGGCGGAGCACGCGGTTGTCAACCAAAGGCAGAGAAAGAAAGCCGCTCCGCGGCAAAACCAAAGCGGGAATAAATTCCCGCACTCCAAAGAGCGGACGGCACACGGAGTGTGCCTGCTACTTTCAACTACTCGCACTCCGGTAACTCCGCAGCGCCAACTGAAACACCCAGCGCGATGCGGCCAGGCAGGCGGCGGCCGCCAGGATCGCGAACCCGGCCAAGCGGCCAGTTCTGCGCCTTCCAGCGGCCGGACGAGCATCCGGGCGGGCACGTTCACCACGACCAGCACGGGAATCACGAACGTGAAGAACGACTGCAGCGGCCGCGCCCACCGGCCCGGTGTAAATCTCCATCGGGTAACGCGAAAAGGTCGTGATGTAGAACCAGAAATCGTACAGCGTCAGGTTGCGGCCCATCCAGACCGTCGATGACCCCAGGGCGATCATCAGGCTGTAGTAAATCGCCATGCCGCAGATCACGTAGACCAGGTAGAGCAGCACCTGCAGTAGCCCGGGCACGTAGGCCAAGTGCACCAGCGAATAACCCAACAACACCAGGCCCATAACCAGGTTCGACAGCGACGACCACTCGATGCGGCGGAGCGAGACCAGAAACTGCGTGTCGATCGGCTTCACGAGCAGGAAGTCCAGCCCGCCGGTGCGGATCATGTCGGTCATCTCGTCGACGTTCGTCATGAAAAAGGCCTGCACCACGGAGTTGATGACCAGGCTCGTGCCGAAGAACACGAAGAACTGATGTTGCTCCCAGCCCGTGTTCTTGCCGATCGAATTGGTGTAGCGGAACACCAGCAAATAGAAGGCCAGGTTCAAGAACATCCAGGACATCGAGGTGATCGGCGTCGATGATGAAATTGCCGCGGAACGTCATGTCGCGGACCAGGCTGTTGCGGGCGAAGGTGAGAAAGACGCGCCAATAGGACATGATGTGGCCCATGCCGGTCAACCTCCGTAGGCGTGTACGCGCCGCACGCCGTAGTGGAACATCGTGCGGGCCGAGAAATAGAAGAACGCGACCCAAAAGGCCTCGACCGCCAGCCCCCAGGCCAGGTCGGCGCCGGTAACCTTCTGCAAGAAAACGGCCGCCGGGAAATAGGCCAGGTATTGCAGCGGGATGATCTTCAACACCGCCGGCCAATAGGCAGGCATCATGTCCAGCGGGAACATCTGGCCGGAAAAGAAGAAGCTGAGGAGCATATAGATGAACAACAGCGAGCTGACCTCCAGGAACCAGAAGCCGATCATCCCCAACGTGGCCTCCAGGAAGAAGCCCAGCAGGAACGACATCAAGAGCGAGGCGACGAAGGCCAGCATGGTCAACGCATCCGGCCAGCCGTTGAAGTAGCCGCGGCAGATCCAGAAGACCAAAGCGAACGGGCAGATCGCCACGGCGTAATAGACCAGCTTGTGGGCCAGCCGGCTCATCATCACGAAGCTCAGCATGTCGACCGGCTGCAGCAGGTACTTCTTGATCGTGCCGTCGCGGATGTCGCGGGCGATGCTCGAGGCCAGGCCCGGCATGCTGGAAAATGCGCGGCCGACCATCGTCAACAGGTAGTAAGCGATCAGGTCATGGTAGTTGTAGCCGCGGATGTCGCCCGTTCCGTTTGCCATGCCCTGGAAGATTGCGTCCCAAAGAAAGATCTGCGTCACGACCGGCAGAAAGCGCATCAGCGTGCCCAGCGCGAAATCGACGCGATACACGAGCCGCTCGGCGATGCTGATTCGGAGGACGGTAAAGTAAAGCATGAATAGTTCTTAGTTCGTAGTTCGTAGTGCTTAGTTCTAAGCTCTAAGTTCTAAGCTCTAAGTTCTTTCCTCTTCTTTATTATCCTTGAACACTTTGGCAATAATTTCTTCCAGGGGCGGGTCTTCAACGCTGACATCTTCAATCGCGTGACGCGACAGGATGCAAGCGAGAACTTCCGTGACTTTGCTCCGCTCGATCCGCAATTTCGCCCGCGGCGGCTCGATCAGCAGCACCTCGCCGTAACGGCCCAAGTCGCCCGGCATCTGGCCGTCGGCCACCAACAGCGAGATGACCTTCTGTCCGCCGAAGCGATCCAAAATGCCGTCCAGCGAGCCGTCGTAGATGATTCGCCCATGGGCGATGATCACCACGCGGCGGCAGAGGGCCATGACGTCTTTCATGTAGTGGCTTGTCAGCAGGATCGTCACCTGCCGCTCCTGCTGGTACTGCTTCAAGAAGGTCTGGATGTTGTGCTGGGCGACCACGTCCAGGCCGATGGTCGGCTCGTCGAGGAACAGAACCTCCGGACCATGGAGCAGAGCAGCAATGAGTTCCATCTTCATCCGCTCCCCGAGCGACAATTCGCGGACCGGCTGCCCCAGCAAATGCTGGACGTTCGAGCATCTCGGCCAAGCCGTCGCGGGTTTTCTGGAATTGCTGCGGATCGATGTGGTAAATATGTTGGTGCAGCCGAAACGACTCGGCGGCCGGCAAGTCCCACCAGAGCTGATTCTTTTGGCCCATCACCAGGGCGAAGCGGCGGCGGTAGGCGTTCTCGCGTTTCCACGGCACGTGGCCCATGACCGTTGCCGTGCCGCTGGTGGGGGTGAGCACGCCGGAGAGCAGTTTGAGCGTCGTTGTCTTGCCCGCTCCATTGGGCCCCAGAAAGGCGACGAATTCGCCGGCCTCGACCGTCAGCTCGATGCCGCGGACCGCCTCGACGGTCTTGAAATCGCGATGAAAAAGCCCGCGAATCGACGCCCCGAGCCCCTCTTTCTTCTGAAAAACGCGGTACGACTTCGACAGTTTGGCGATTTCAATGATCGGCATGGTAAGATATTATATCGAACCCTCACCCGAGAGAAATACGATGCAGTTCCTCCCTTCTCGAATTCACCGACTCCGTCAATTCTGGCTTCCGTTGTGCGGCTGGGCGATCCTGGCGATCGTCGCCGACCATGAGTACATGGTGCCCGCCGCCGAGGCCTGCACGAGCATTATCGTCACTCGGGGGGCGTTGGCCGACGGCTCCGTGATGATCACCTACGCCTGCGATCTTGCCGGCCAATACGCGTCGTTGTCGATGATTCCCGCCGCGGACCACAAACCGGGCGAAACGATCGCTATTGAACCGCGCGGACCGCACGACAAGCGGCCGCCCGGCAAGATCCCCCAGGTCGCTCACACGTACAAGGTGTTGGGCCTGATGAATGAGCATCAACTTGCCATTAGCGAGACGACCTTCGGCGGCCGAGAAGAGTTGCACAATCCCCTGGGAATGATCGATTGCGAACCGCTCATGATCTTCGCCTTGCAGCGGGCACGCACCGCGCGGGAAGCCATCCAGGTAATGACGCGTCTCGTGGCCGAGTATGCCTACGGTGACGAAGGCGAATCATTCTCCATCGCCGACACGCAGGAGGCGTGGATCTTGGAGATGGTGGGAACCGGGCCCGGCGGCAAGGGGGCTGTGTGGGCCGCCGTGCGCATCCCCGACGGCCAGGTTTCCTGTCATGCCAACCAGGCGCGCATTGGCGAGTTCCCCCGCAACGATCCGGCGAACTGCCTCTATTCGGAAAACGTGGAAAGCTTCGCCCGGAGCAAGGGCTGGTACGATCCGCAACCCGGAGTACCAGGTGCCCCGGGCCAACCATTCCGTTTTTGCGACGCTTATTGCCCGGCGCATCCCTTGTCGCGGCGGATCTGCGATACCCGGGTCTGGAGCGTTCTGCGGCGCATGGCGCCGTCGCAGCATCTTTCGCCCGACTACCATCGTTCCAAGCCGGGCTCGCAGCCCTATCCGCTCTCGCTTGCGCCCGATGCCAAGCTCTCGGCGGCCGACGTTTTCGCGCTCATGCGCGATCACTACGAGGGCACCGAATTCGATATGACGCAAGGCGTCGACGCCGGGCCCTATGGCCTGCCGCAACGCTGGCGGCCGCTGGCCTGGAAGGTCGACGGTGTGCAGTACGCCTGGGAACGCCCCATCGCCACGCAGCAGACCGCGTATACGTTCGTCTCGCAATCGCGGGCCTGGTTGCCGGATCCCGTGGGCGGACTCTACTGGTACGGTGTGGACGATGCCTATACTTCCTGCTACATCCCGCTGTACTGTGGCATCGACGCCTTGCCCAAAAGCTACGTGGGCGGCTCGAATCGCAAGTTCTCCTGGGATTCGGCGTGGTGGGTCTTCAACTTCACGTCGAACTACGCCTATCTGAAGTGGTCGTACATGATTCCCGAAATTCGCGCTTGTCAGAAAGACATCGAGTCGAACTTTCTGGCCCTCCAGCCGGCCGTGGAGAAAACGGCGATTGAGCTTCTCAAGACCAGTCCCAATCTGGCCGTGCGTTATCTCACGGACTACTCCGTGATGCACGGCGAGCAGACGCTTGGCCGCTGGCGGGAGCTGGCCGAACACTTGCTCACGAAGTACAACGACGGTTACGTCCGCGACATCCATGGCGAATATCCCGAGGTGGGCTATCCGGAAGCCTGGCTTCGCCGCGTTCTCCGCGAACGCCCCGAGCAGTTCAAAGTTCCTCAGGAAAAAGCGGCGGAGAAGAAATGAGGGCCGGCCGAAAAATAACGTAGGACGGATTGCCAATCCGTCCGCGAATCGTAAACGGATTAACAATCCGTCCTACGCGGTTCCGCCAGGCATTAGGGTGGGCCGACGGGCACCGTCGGCCCACCCTGCAATTCTCGGCTCATTCCGGGGCCGCTGGGGTCGTGGCGGACTTGTGCTCCATGCCCATGACCACGAGATGGCCGGCGAGGCGGATCAGGCCCTGCTCGACTTCCAAGCGGACCTGAACGCCGTCGGAAATCGGCCGCACACAGAGGCTAATGTGGTCTTTACCAGGCGTCTTCTTCAACACTGATTCGGCCATCGCCGCCTGCGCCGCCTGCTTGCTCACGGCGGCAACCAGGCCCACCACGGGTTTGACTGCCAACGAGACTTCCAGCGGCACCACGCTCGTGGCGCCGGCGCTAGCCGAGCCCTCAATCGCCTTCTTCAAACTCGCCATGGCGTCGCGCCCGGCGGCCAGATAGGCATATTCCTTGCCTAACCCAATCACGATATCGAGCTTCTCGCCAACCAGCTTGATCACGTTCTCGGCATCGCCGGAGTCTTGTGGGAGCGGGATCGAGATCTTGTGGAAGTTGATCGAGCCGTTCTTCTCCGCGTCGAGCGTCACGAACTGTTCGAGTTCCGGGTGGTCGGCGAAGACGGCTTTGGCGACGACGTGCAGAATGTTATCCAGCAGCCCGCCGTCGGCGACGTAGCCGGCCAGTAGGGCCGTGGCCGCCTTGGGGCCAATCAACACGGCGGCCGCGCCGTCCACGTGGCCGCTCTTGACGATCTTCTGCAAGACGTCGGCCCCGCCGTTGAGCACTTCTTTGCCTAGCGCACGCTTGTCCTCGGGCGACTTCTTCTCGATGTCCGAGAGGCCCTTGCTGCGGGCGGCGGCGATCACGCTGGCAGCGATCGCCTGCTTGGCAGCCGGCATCCTGCCTGCCCAAGCGGCAGTGAAGGCGGCGCCGGGGACGTGGAATCCCGCCAGGTTCGTCATGCACTTGCCGGCCAGGCCCATTTCCTCGGCCGTCTCCGTGCCCGGCTTGGCAGTCACACTCACGTCGACGAAGGTCTTCCCCGCCGCGCGATCCAATCCCCAACCGAAAACGACCTGATCCAACTCGCTAAACACGCGGGTCAAGTAGGGTTCGACCTGGTCGATGATCTTCTTGCGGTTCGCAAATTCTTCGCTCGATTCATCGCGATGCCGGGCGGCATCCTTCTGGATGCCTTGCTTGACTTGGCCCAGGAATTTCTCGCGGAGCCCTTCGGGCACATTGGCCAGGAAGACATGGCCGGCCACGATGTAGTTCTTCTCCAGGTTGCCAAGCACGGCGACCGGATCGGCAGTGCATTGGGCGAGCACTTCGGGTTTGTCGGCCAAGAAGGCCCAAGCGCCCTGTTGCTTGACGTAATTAGCCTTCTTGCCGTCCTTGGGTGTCAGTTTATAGACACCGTCTTCGGCGTGAACCGTGTTAAAGATCTCCAGCAGCCCCAAGGCTTGCTTGAAGTCGGTCACGGGCACGAACACGTAGGCGGAGAAGTCGGCTTCGCCGCTGGCCTGGACGATCGCGCCGAAGGGGCGGGCCTTATCGACGCCGGCCAGTCCCTTGAATTGGGTGACCACGGTCACCAAGCCGTCCAAGGCGGCGCCCGCCTGCGGCCGTTCGACCAGGCTGCCGACGAAATTCACGTCGCTTATCAGATCGTTGTAACTGGCCACGGCCAAGGCCGCGATCGGTTTGGTTTCCGCGGTCTCGGACCGGGAAAGGCCCATGCCGAACACGACGGCTACGACCAGGAACATCGACACGGTTCTTTTCATTACATCTCTCCTGAAAAAATTGGGGGAAAAATTGCCGGTAATTGATTATTGCGGCGTTGAAGTCCGACGGGCATCAATGTCCGATTTTAGCCAAAGGCTTTCCGGACACGCTCAAAACGGTAATTCGCCGACCGCGCAGAAATCTTGGATCGGCAATTCGCATAATACCCCACGAACCGCCGGGAATCCACCAGGGCCAGCAAGAAAGGCCCAAAACGATCGAGCCAGCGGCTTACCGCTCTCGGAAAGTGATACGACCTTTGGTCAAGTCGTAGGGAGAAAGTTCGACGCGGACCTTATCGCCGGGCACAATGCGGATGAAATTTTTCCGCATTCGGCCGGCAACATGGGCAATGACCTTATGGCCGCTGTCCAATTGCACGCGAAACCGCGTATTGGCCAGGGCCTCGGTGACGACGCCCTCGACCTCGATTGCTTCTTCTTTATTCGCCATAGACTCCACTCCGGGGGAGATGATATTGCCAGGGAGACTGCTTAGAGAATTATCTTACCATTATTGTTGCCGGCCTCCAAGTGAGTTCTTTCTGTCGGAAAGGACTAATGTGCCGTGATTTAGTGGAAAGCTCAAAGTCTTCAAACGACCGGCGGCCCAATAGTCCTTCCCGGCAGGAAGGACCTACCAGCTTGCTTTTCCCAAAGCATTGTACCATAATTAGTTGCGTCTTTTCTGCAAGGTTTTTTCCTCCCGCGGTAACATTTCTATTGGCCATGAGGCAGACTAATTCTCGCCCCACGAATGACACGGACGACAAACCAAGGATCGACTGGCCGGCTGTGCTAGCATTGCACGACCGTTGGCTTCGAACCGTGGTCTATGCGCGTGTCGGTGAACCCCAAGCCGTGGACGAGGTAATGCAGGAAGTCTCGCTGGCCGCCGTCCGGCAGCAAGCGCCGATCAACGACGTGGAGAAAGTTACGCCCTGGCTCTATCGGTTGGCGGTCACCCAATCGTTGCTATACCGCCGCAAGCAGGGGCGTCGCCGCAAGTTGCTCGACCGTTTCGTCCAGCGGACCCAGCCCACCGAATACGATCGGGAGACCGACCCGCTGGAATGGCTGTTGGCCAAAGAGCGTAGGGAGCAGATTCGCAAAGCGATCAAGCGCATGCCGAAGCGCGATGCGGAAATTCTCCTCTTGAAGTACACCGAAGATTGGAGTTACCGGCAGTTGGCCGGCCGCCTGGGCATTAGCGAGAGCGCGATTGAAGCCCGCCTGCATCGTGCCCGATTGCGGCTGCGGACCGAGTTGGTGAACCTGGAAGTGATAGAGGTCAAGCCATGAGTGATTTTGATGAGAACATTCACCTGACGAGTCCCGAGCGGCAGTTTGATCTGCTGGTCGATGGCGAATTGAGCGAGGCCGACCGCCGTGCGTTGCTCTTGCAGTTGGAGCATACGCCTGACGGTTGGCGTCGGTGTGCCCTGGCATTTCTGGAAGCCCAGTCCTGGAAGGCGGAGTTGGCCCAGATCGTCCCGGCGGCGGCGCTGGAATCAGCTCGCCCTGGACCGGCTCCACAGGCCGAACCTGTGGTTCCGCAGGCTGAACCTGGATTTCCGCAGGCTGTGCGGGGGGGGCGGTGGCAAAGCTGGCGTCAAGCCGTGGCAACGACGTTGGCCATTGCTGCCAGTTTCCTGCTAACCTTGGTCGTCGTTCGTGGCTGGTCGGGCGGTTCGTTGCATTCGCCCGAAGGATCAGTTGTGACTAAGGCGATTGCCCCATTCCAACCGGGCAAGACGGCCGACACTTGGGAGACTGTCACGCTGGCCGCGGACGGCCAGCCCGAGACCTTCCGCGTGCCGGCCCTGCATCGCGACACGCTCGACGAGAGCCTGCTGGAGAATGTTCCCGACGTCGTTTCACCCGATTTGCAGCGGGCCTTCGAGCAGTCGGGCCATCGCGTCGTACAGCAGCGTGAAATCGTTCCCATTCAAATGAAAGATGGTCGCCGTCTTGTAGTTCCCGTGGATCACGTCCAGATCCATTACGTCGGACGGCCGTCGTTATAGGCCGAAAGAATTCATAGGTTCAGCCCCGGCACTTGTGCCGAGAGGTGTCTTCTCCACCCCCTTCCCTTGCACCACCGGCACAAGTGGCGGGGCTGAATGGCTTTTCGTTGAAGTTCTTCTTTAGAAGGAGGAAAATCATGTTTGCGTGGAAACTATGTGCGGCGGTTGCCGCGACGGCATTGTTCACGGCCACCGTCGCCCGCGCGGATGACGCGGCGAAGGTGATCGTCGTTGAGTCGGCGCAGGCCGCTACGCTGCCTGGCTCGTTGCCTGGTGTCGCAACCGTGCGCGGCGACTACTGGCTCGGCCTGTTTGCGTCGCGTCCGTCGCCCGCCTTGCAGGCCCAGTTGAAGTTGCCCAAGGACCAGGGGCTGCTCGTTGAAGCCTTGCAGCCGAACAGTCCGGCGGCCAAGGCGGGCGTTCAGCCGTACGACATCCTGCTGAAGGGCAACGACAAGCCGTTGACCGACCTGCACGACTTGATGCAATTGGTCGACCAGGTGAAAGACGGCAAGTTGACCTTGGACCTTCTTCGCGCCGGCAAGCACGAAACCGTGACCGTCACGCCGGCCAAGCGGCCCGCGAATGAGCCGGCTGAGATGGGCCGACAGTGGTTCTATGCCGCGGGCCCAGCAATACGTGGTTTCAGCCGGAACTTCGGTCCGGACTTCATGGAAGGCGGTCCGCTGGAATTCCATGTCATTCATCCCGGACAGATCCTGCCGCCCGGCGGCCCGCTGCCGAGCCAGCTCACAACGATGGAAATAACCGTCCATGCCACGAGCAACTTGGCCGACGGTTCGAAGGTCGAGATCACCCGGCATGCCGCGGACCCGGCCGAAGTGGTCGTCACGCACGACAAGGACAAGTGGGAAGGCACGTCCAAGGACTTGAGCAAGATCCCGGAGAAGATCCGCCCGGAAGTCGAAAAGTTGCTCCATCCGGCCTTCGATCACCTGCGCGTCTTGGCAACGACGGACGGGCTGGGCGGCGGAAACGCGGTCTATTTCGGCGGCGCCGCTGTCCCGCCGGGGCTTCCCGGCCCGTTCAAGGTTCAGCCTGACGTTGAGAATCGATTGAGCGAGCTGCAGAAACAAGTCGACGAGCTTCGCCGCTCGGTCGATGCCTTGCAGGGCGAGAACCGATAAAGAGGCGTGGGGCGGCGGGATCATCGACGTACGCAGAACCGTGATTCCCGCCGCCTCCACCGTATTGCTTCAGCCCTGCTCCTCTTTGTCGAAGGCCGAATCGAAGGCCCGGCGGCTGGGCTCGAAGTTGACCTTGCGGACGAATTCGCAGGCTTCCTTCGCGCCCTGGTCGCGGTCCATGCCCATGTCTTCCCATTCGACGCTCAAGGGACCTTGATAATCGATGTGGTTCAAGGCGCGGATGATCTCTTCGAAATTCACGCCGCCATGGCCCAGCGAACGGAAATCCCAGCCCCGCCGCGGATCGCCGAAGTTCAAGTGGCTCGCCAAAATGCCGGTCCGACCGTTGAGCGTGACGATCGCGTCCTTCATGTGGACGTGATAGATGCGGTCCGGGAAGGCGCGGATGAACTCCACCGGATCGACGCCCTGCCAGATCAAATGGCTGGGATCGAAATTGAAGCCGAACTCCTCGCGGTGTCCGAGGGCTTCCAAGGCACGCTCGGCCGTGTACAGATCGAAAGCGATCTCCGTGGGATGGACTTCCAACGCAAACTTCACGCCGCATTCGCCGAACACGTCGAGAATCGGGTTCCAGCGCTCGGCCAGCAGCTTGAAGCCGTCGTCGATCATCTGCGGCGAGACCGGCGGGAAGGAATAGAGCCACTGCCAGATGCTGGAGCCGGTGAAACCGTTGACCACGGTCACGCCGAGCTTTTGCGCCGCGCGGGCCGCGTTCTTCATTTCCTCGGCCGCGCGCGCGTTGACGCCGGCCGGATTGCCGTCGCCCCACACGTTCGGTGGCAGGATGGCCTGGTGCCGCGCGTCGATCACGTCCAGCACGGCCTGGCCCACAAGGTGATTGCTGATCGCCCACACCTGAAGCCCGTTGCGTTCCAGTAATTCGCGCTTGCAGACGCAGTAGTCGGGCTCGGCCAAGGCGAGATCGATTTGGAAGTGATCGCCCCAGCAGGCCAATTCGAGGCCGTCATAACCGAAACTGCTGAACTTCTTGGCCAACTCCTCCAGGGACAGATCGGCCCATTGTCCCGTGAACATCGTGACAGGTCGCGGCATTGAAAAACTCCTTACGTTGAATTTGACACGGTACGCGAAGACTATTTTGACAGAAGTCGCGCAACGTGCAACCGGGACCCTTCTTGACCTCCATTGAATGGAGTTCATTTTGCTCGAAACGGCGGATTGACGCCCGTTGCTCCAAAGAATCCTCCCTGTAAGGATTAAATTATGAAAAGTACAGAAGTGCATGTGATTATTTCAGCGCTGCCCAGGATTTGCCTGTCAAGAGAACGTGTGCGGAGCCTATACTCTTCTTAGGGCAACAACGTAGCCGGAACCTTGAATAAGAAAAGGTGTTGATAAGATTGACGCGTGTTCTTGGATTCTCCGCAGATACTCTCTGCGGGGTATCTGCGAATGCCCGGGGCAAGCTTTCAACTCGGCTGCGTAGATCGGAACAGAATTTTGTCGATGCTTTTGGATGACGAGATTTCCGCTACGTCGGAAAGAGCGCAGCGGCCGGCGGTCCACTTGATTTTCACTCGGTGGATGATTGTATTTCTCGCCGTCGTGGTCGTTTTGCCGTGGCTGGTCGTTGCATCTCTGTTGGTTTCGTGGAATGCAAGATCCAGAAATTCGAAGTCATCGCGGGCGTTCGATATGGCTGGCCAAGCCAACGCTTCCAGCCAAGCCGCGCCATCCGCCGCGGGCTGGACGCCTGCCGACCCGCGGCCCCAAGAGTGGGTCGCGGGCAAGAAAGGACCGTGGGGTCGGATCGAATCGATGGTCTTTGCCATCGACGTGCCCGACGAATTCGTCTATGTGCCCCCGGCCGGCAATGCGCCGGTTCGCTGGTCCTTTCCCGGCTATGGCAAACAGAAAGTCCTGGCGACTTTGCGGTCCGTGGGCATGCCGGAGGACGATGTCAACAAGTTGGACCGCAACGCCAAATGGATTAGCGATGACGGCGTAACTTCGCTTGAGCCCGGCGATCCGCTGATCCTCAGCCTTGCGCCGGAGGTCCGCTCGAAGCTCTACGCAATCCTTGTCGTGTTTCCACAGAACGCCCGACAGATCGATCCCATCTGGTTCTGGCGCAGCGCCGTCGATTGGCAAGTGCAAGACAGCGGGCTGGCGCCGGAGTCGATTGGCTTGCTAAAGCGGTTGCTCTATGCGCAGGGCGAAGACTCGCTCTTATTCGCCGATTTTGAGCCGGCCTTGCGGGGCCTGAAGGACGACGCCGAGCGAAGGCGTTTCGTGAAGGCCGTCTCGCGCAAGCGGGCCGTCCTGGCGCAGCGTGAGGCTCGATCCCGATACCGACGTGGAAAAACTGTCGCAGTATTGGGGCATCGGCGGCCGGCGGAAAGACCTCTTGCCGCTTCTCGGCGCGCTGCATCGCATCGAAAAGGGCTGTAAGGTCAATGTGATTTACCTCCTTCCCAATTTCGCCCGCGACCATGTGTATCGCCATCCCTACACTTCTGCTGACGACAAAAGTGTGAAGCAGGACTGTTTCTGGTCGGCATTCAATTTCTTCAACGATCCCCCCGACAACCGTTTCAACGAGATGGACTACGTCCGCGAGGTACTGGATCGGGACTACTACGAGATCCAGGCGCCATCCCAGTTGGGCGACCTGGTTTTCCTGACTGCCGGGAACAAGGCCGTGATCCACGTGGCGGTCTACGTGGCCGACGACTTGGTGTTTACCAAGAACGGCGAGGATTTCCGGCAGCCGTGGGTCCTCATGCACATGGCCGGCATGCTGGAAACCTATGCGGTCAAGTATCCCCATAACGGCGATTTGAAGCCGCAGTTCTTCCGCAAGAAGAGCCTGTAGGGAACGCCCTTCGTTGCGTTCCAAGAAATGGACGGCCTTCACGGAACGCCACGGAGGGCGTTCCCTACAGCCTCTCACACTTCGACCATCGCCAGTTCGTGATAGACCGACTCGACCACGTCGGCATCAATCGACTGCAAGTGGCGTCCCGCCCCGGCAACCAGAGAAAGATCGGCCAGCAAACGGACTTGTCGCGGAATGCCGTGCGACAGTTCGCAAAGTCGCGCAATGGCCGGTTCGTCGAACATGCTTGCCGAACCGCCGGCCTGGCGCAGCGATCGATCGAGGTATCCGGCAATGTCGTCGGGCTGCCAGGCCGCCAGATCGATCCGCAGTTCAGACAGGCCGAGCAACGTATCGCCCAGCCGGCGGATCGTCAAACGGTCGCCGGCCAAAATGAGCGTCAAACGCGGCTGGGGCGAGGGTTCCAGCTTCGCCAGGCGGATCAGGTGCGGAACCACGCTGTTTTCCGCCCGATCGGCGTCGTCGACGAGGATCACGGCGTCGACCTGTTGATAGCGAAAGGCGGCCAGGCGGTCGCTCAGTGCCCGCCACAAAACGGGCGTCGAGTCGCAGCGATCGAGATTGCGTCCGAATTGGGCGGCCAGCGACCAAAGCATTTCATCGCCGCTGATGCCCGTAAGGTTGACCATGGCGACTGCCGGTCCGCGGCGACGAAGCTGCCCGGCGAGGATTTCCAGGAGGAGCGACTTGCCGCTTCCTTCCGGTCCCAGGAGCAAGCCCAACCGACGGTGCTGTTCGACGAGGAAGTGCAGCCGTGCCAGGGCCTCTTCGTGCGTGGGACTTTGATAGAAGGACTGCGAATCGAGTCCCTCGTGAAACGGCGATTCCCGCAAACCCCAGTGCGACTGATACATAGCAACCTCTCTGAAAATCCCGACGACGGGAATTGTTGATGGATGTTCTGGTCGGCATTTCTGCCCGTATCATCCGCATTATCGGCAAAATTTGCCAAAAGACTTGAGAAACGGTTGAAGACTTCCCTTGCTTGCGGCGCACGGCTATGCTGAGAGTCGGGAATTCAATCGCGGAGGAGCGGCATGGGAACCATCGCCCGATTTTTTGGCAAACTGCGGATCTGGCCCGGGCCGATTCTGGCCGTGGAGCTGGTCACAACGTCGCGGCGGAAGCGGTATTTCGTTCTCCGCGTGCTGTATGCCGCGGCCCTTTTCTTTGCGCTCTGGTACACGTACCAGGAAACCATCCGCTGGCGGCCGGCCGTCGATTCCGGCGATATGAACTCCATCGCACAGTTCACCGCGGCCTTCTTTGGGACCTTTGGCGTCATGCAACTGATGGCCGTTCTGCTCATCGGTCCCGCCCTGGCTGCGGGGACGATCGCCCAGGAACGCGAACGCCGGACGATGGAATACCTCTATACCACGCCGCTGAGCAACCTGGAGATCGTCATCGGCAAACTCGGCGGCCGGGTCCTGCAGATCCTGTACCTCGTCCTTTCCGGCGTGCCCGTCCTGGCCCTGGCCATGCTGCTGGGCGGCATCGCGCCACAGGCCATCGTGTCGTTGACGGCAATCACACTGAGCACGGTCCTTTTCGTGACTATGGTTTCCATCGCCGTGTCGGCCTGGACCGCCAGGGCCCGCGACGCGGTAATCAAGGCCTACCTCGTATTCTTCTGTCTCTGGGTGCTGCCTCTTCCGGCCTTGGCCCTTTCTCTTTCCGGCAAGACCTACGCCTGGTCGGTCCCCATTGTGGAACAAGTCGTCATCGCCAACCCGGTCTTCACCTTTATGATGATTTTCACGCATGACGGGCCCTGGGGGCCGGTGACCGAGCCATGGTCGCTTCTGCTGGCCCTGGTGCGAAACCAGATGCTCGTGGGCGGGACCGCGCTCGTGCTGGCGACCCTTTTCATGCGTCGCATCCACCTCCGCGATGCGGGCAAGCCGGCCCGCAAACGCCGCTGGCGGATGCAGTTCTTCCGCGGCGCGCTCGGCGCGAATCCCATGTACTGGAAAGAGCTGTATGCCGAGCCGGGCTCTTCGCGGCTGGGCTTGTTGGGCTATGGATTGCTGGCGCTGATCTTCGTTGCGCTTTGCGGATTCACGATTTATATTTTTCTCGAATCCGTGGGACATTCCTATTCTTACATGCGGGAGGGGGAGGAATTCTGCCAGTACGCAGTCGCGATGTCCACCTTCCTGGGCTGCTGCGGCTTGTTGCTGTTGACCTCCCGGGCAGCCGGTTCGATCACTTCGGAAAAAGAACGGGATTGCTGGGTCTCGCTGATCAGTACGCCGCTGGAAGCCGGGCAGATCGTCAAGGCCAAGATCATGGGCAGCCTCTGGTCGCTGCGCGGGCTCGTGCCGTTCCTGGCCGTCGTCTGGCTGCCGGCTTTGCTGCTGCGGCCTTCCTATTTCTGGGGAATCGCCTTCACACTGCTGGACCTTGGGATCCTGGCGGCGTTTACGGCCACGCTGGGCGTCTATTGTTCGCTACGCTCGAAGAGCACGCTTCGCGCCATGGCCGCCGCGCTGGGGATTGCCATCGTGCTTGGCGGCGGTTACCTGATGTGCTGTTGTCCGGTTGTGACGGTCGGCGCACGGGGGGGACCGGACGACGGAATATTCTTGGGGTTTGCACCCTGCATGCCGTTTCTGCTGTTCTGGCCGGGCTACGTAAGCATCGAGCTTGGCTCGACATCAGGCGGCCATTTCGGCCACGAGTTCGCGAGTTCCATGGCGGCGTACCTGATTGGCACGATCGGCTACGCGGCCGCGGCGTTCATGATGATGTTCACGGCCATTGAGAACTTCGACGAGAACAGCGGAAGAGTACACGGTAGATCGGCTTTTTCTCCGCGACCGCCGACCGCCTCGTAGGGTGGGACAAGATTGCGTAGCAAGCGCCGGCCCACCAATGTTCAAAGCTATGGTGGGCCGGCACTCGCTACGCGATCTTGTCCCACCCTAACCGATTGCCTGGCGCACGACGCGCAACTGGGCCCGCCCTTGGGCTACGGCCTGCTCGCGGAGGGCCATCGATTCCGGCGTGTGGGCCGCGCGCTGGCGGGCGGTTTCCATCTGCTGCAAGGCGGCCTGCTCGTCGATCTTGTCGGCCGGAATGGCCCGATTCGTGAGCAGCGAGACGACATTGTCCACGACCTCGACAAAGCCGCCCTCGACGTAAAAGCGCTCGACTTCGCTGCCGCGGCGGATCCGCATTTCGCCGTAACCCAGACGCCCGATCAGCGGCGTGTGGCCCGGCGCGATGCCGATCTCACCGTCGAACAGCGTCACGGCGACGAAATCGGCCGGTGTCTCGCGGACGGTCTGCTCGGGAGTGACGACGATACAAGTTAGTTCGGCCATGTAGATTTCCTATTTTGCCGCGGCGGCCAACTTCTTTTCCTGCTCGTCCGCCTGCTCGATCGCCCCCACATACATGAAGGCCTGCTCGGACAAGTGGTCCCACTTGCCATCGGCAATTTCTTCGAAGCTGCGGATCGTGTCGGCCAGCGGTGTGATCTCGCCGGGCTTGTTCGTGAACGCCTCGGCCACGAGGAACGGCTGCGAAAGGAAACGCTCCATCCGCCGGGCACGATGCACCACGAGCTTGTCCGTCTCGCTCAACTCATCGACGCCAAGAATGGCGATGATGTCCTGCAACTCGCGGTAACGCTGCAAGGTCGTCTGCACCCGCCGGGCGCAGTTGTAGTGCCGTTCGCCTACGTACTGCGGATCGAGCACGCGGCTGGACGAGGCCAACGGATCGACGGCCGGATAAATGCCCTTTTCGGAAATCGCCCGCTCCAGGTAAATGAAGGCGTCCAACTGGCCGAAGGCCGCGGCCGGAGCGGGGTCGGTCGGATCGTCGGCCGGCACGTACACGGCCTGCACCGACGTGATGGCCCCTTTATTCGTGGAGGTGATCCGCTCCTGCAATTGGCCCATCTCCGTGGCCAGCGTGGGCTGATAACCGACGGCCGAAGGCATGCGTCCCAGGAGGGCCGAGACCTCGCTGCCGGCCTGCGAGAAACGGAAGATGTTGTCGATGAACAGCAGCACGTCCGTGCCGGTCGAGTCGCGGAAATATTCGGCCATCGTCAAGGCTGAAAGAGCGACTCGCAGGCGGGCGCCGGGCGGCTCGTTCATCTGCCCGAAGACCATGCAGGTCTGATCGATGACGCTGCGGCCCGTGCTGCCGATCTTGGCGTGCTGCATTTCCAGCCACAGGTCGTTGCCCTCGCGGGTCCGCTCGCCGACGCCGGCAAACACGGAAGAACCACCGTGGGCCGAGGCGATGCGGGCGATCAGTTCCTGAAGGATGACCGTCTTGCCCAGTCCGGCGCCGCCGAACAAGCCGGCCTTGCCGCCGCGGACGAAGGGCGTCAGCAGGTCAATGACCTTGATGCCCGTCTCGAAGATTTCCGTCTTCGTCGAGAGGTCGACAACTTCCGGGGCATCGCGATGGATGGGCCACCACTCTTCGGCCGTGACGGGGCCGCGCTCGTCGATCGGTTCGCCCAGCAGGTTGAAGACGCGTCCCAGCGTGGCCTTGCCCACCGGCACGCGGACCGGGCGCCGGTGTCGGTGCAGGCCATGCTGCGGACCATGCCGTCGGTGCTGCCCAAGGCGACGCAGCGGACGCGGCCGCCACCAAGCTGGGCCTGGACCTCGCCGGTGAGGCGGACCTTCACGCCCTTCTGCTCGGCCTCGATGGTCACGGCGTTATAGATCGGCGGCAGACTGTCCTCGGGGAACTCGGCGTCGAAGGTCGAGCCGATGACTTGCGTCACGCGGCCGACTTGGGTGGGGATAGGGGCGGGGGCGGTTTGTGTGGTGGGCATGGAAACTGACCTGCAATTAAGAGATTGAAAATTGAAATTTACTTGTTCAACGCCTCCGCCCCGCCAATGATTTCCAGCAGCTCTCCGGTGATCTGCCCCTGGCGGGCACGGTTGTAGGCAATCGAGAGGCTGCCGATCATCGATTCGGCGTTCTCCGTGGCGTTCTTCATGGCCACGCGGCGGGCGATCTGCTCGCTCACGGCCGCATCGAGGAAACACTTGAAGAGCTTCACCTTGAAACTGGCCGGCACGACCTCGTCGACAATGCTCGCCGCCGAGGGCAGGAACTCGTACTGTGTGGGGGCGCCGTTGTGGTTGCCGTTTTGCCCCGCGCCTTCCAGTTGGCCCAGGGGCAGCAACGTCTCCGCCACGACATACTGCCGTCCCAGGCTCTCGAATTTCGTGTAGACGATGTCCAGGCGGTCGAGGCGGCCCGACTGAAACCATTCCAGGTAGCGATTGGCGAGCAGCTTCCACTTGGGCGAACGTCGGCTTGTCGTCGAATTGCGTGAAGCGCTCGGCGATGTCGATTTTTCGGAAGCGAAAGGCCGAGATGCCCCGCTTGCCGGAGACTTCCAGGCGAACGTCGGGGCAGCGCGGCCTGGAGTTGCTTCAACTGGTGCAGTCCCAGACGCAGGACGTTGCCGTTGTAGCCGCCGCACAGGCCGCGATTGGCCGATAGCACCAACAGTACGGCCTTCGACGGGTCGGCATGGGCTTCCAGCAGCGGATGCTTGACCTCCAGCCCGGCCGTGGTGAGGTGGCCCACCAGGGCGATGATCCGCTTGGTATAGGCCGAGGCCGCCACGGCGCGGTCCATAGCCTTGCGGAAGCGTGCGGTGGAGATTAACTCCATCGTCCGCGTGATCTTGCGAATGCTGCGGATCGATTTGCGTCGTCGGTCGAGTGCTTTGGCTTTGGCCATGGGGAAACTCTATTTCTTCTGCGCCGCGAAAATCTTCTGGAACTCCCCAATCGCCGCGTCAATCTCGGCGAAGGCGGCTTCGTCCAATTTCTTCGTCTCATCGAGTTTCCGATAGGTCACCGGCTTCTGCTCGCGAACAAATTCCAGGAAGCCGCTCTCCCAGGCATGCACGTCCTTCAGGGGAACCTTATCGAGGTGCCCGCGGGTGCCGGCGTAAATGCTCAGTACCTGGTCGATGACCGGCATCGGATTGTAAAGACCCTGCTTCAAGAGTTCCGTCATGCGGTAGCCGCGGTCCAGGCGGGCCTGCGTGGCGGCGTCGACGTCGGTCCCCAACTGGGCAAAGGCCTCCAGCTCGCGGAAGGAGGCGAGGTCCAACCGCAGACCGCCGGCAACCTTCTTCATGGCCGGCACCTGGGCGTTGCCGCCCACGCGGGAAACGGAAATGCCGACGTTCATGGCCGGTCGCTGCCCGGCAAAAAACAAGTCCGGCTGCAAGTAGATCTGCCCGTCGGTGATGGAGATCACGTTCGTGGGAATATAGGCCGAGACCTCGCCTTCCAGCGTCTCGACGATGGGCAGGGCCGTCAACGAACCACCGCCGTGCTCCTTGCTGAGCTTGGCGGCACGCTCCAGGAGGCGGCTGTGGGCGTAGAAAATGTCGCCCGGATAGGCCTCGCGTCCCGGCGGCCGCCGCATCAGCAGCGAAATCTGTCGGTAGGCCTGGGCCTGCTTCGACAGGTCGTCGTAAATGATCAAGGCGTCCTGGCCCTTGTACATGAAGTACTCGGCCATCGCGCAGCCGGCGTAGGGGGCCACGTATTGCAGCGGGGCCGGATCGCTGGCCCCGGCCACGATCACCGTCGTATAGTCCATCGCGCCGTAGCGGCGCAGCGTCTCGACCAGCCCGGCGATGTTCGATTCCTTCTGGCCGATGGCCACGTAGAAACACTTCACCCCGGTGCTCTTCTGATTGATGATCGTGTCGATGCAGATGGCCGTCTTGCCCGTGCGGCGGTCGCCGATGATCAACTCCCGCTGGCCGCGGCCGATGGGCGTCATGGCGTCGATGGCCTTGATGCCGGTTTGCAGCGGCACATTCACCGGCTGGCGTCCGGCCACGCCGGGGGCGTTGCTTTCGACCGGCCGCCGCTCGGAGGTCACGACCGGCGGACCGCCGTCCAGCGGATTGCCCAGCGGACCGAGCACGCGGCCCAACACGCCGTCGCCCACGGGCACGCTCAGCAAGCGGCCGGTGCTGCACACCTCGTCGCCCTCGTCGATCTTCAGGTAGTCGCCCAGAATGATGACGCCCACCGAATTCTCTTCGAGGTTGAAGGCCAGGCCGTAGACGTCGCCGGGGAACTGGACCATCTCGCCGGCCATGACGTTCGAGAGGCCATAGACCCGCGCGATGCCGTCGCCCACCTCGATCACGCGACCGATCTCGCGGACGTCGATGCGGGACTCGAACTGTTCAACTTCCTGCTGGATAACGGAAGCGATCTCGTCGGCTTTGAATCTCATGAACACTCCTCTCGATCATCTGCTGGCGAATGGATTGCAATTGGTTGGCGACCGAGCCGTCGTAGACGGTGTCGCCGATGCGGAGGACGGCCCCGCCGATCAAGGTTGGATCGACGACGGTCTCCAAAATCGGCCGCTGGCCCAGCGACGCGGCCAAGGCGGCGGCGATCTCGTCGATCTGTTTCGCATCGACCGCAGTGGCGGTCGTCAGGCGGACGCGAACGTTGCCACGCAATTCCTCGTACAAAATTCGCGCCTGGTGGCGGATGGCCCGCAGGCAATCGAGGCGGCCGTGCCGCGCTACGACCTTGAGAAAATTGAGCAGCAGCCGGGAAATTTGCGCTGCGAAGACGCGATCGAGCACGACGGCCTTCTCCTCGGGGCTGACCAGGAGCGAACCGAGGACCGTCTCGAGCTTGGGGAACTGGGCAAAGACCTCGCTTACGATGGCGTCCAATTCATCGAGCACCGCGACCGTTTGCCCGGCGTTCTCCGTCGCGCCGAAGAGCGCGCGGGCGTAGATCTCGCCGATCTTCTCCTGGCCCACGTCGGGCGAGAGTCGGGCCGCGCTGTGGGCATCGCGGGCAATGATGTCAGCCGATTCGGCCATGAGACGCCTAACTTCGTAGAACGGAATTTATTCCGTTACCTTGTCTTGTTCATGCAAACGGAATGAATTCCGTTCTACTAACCAAACTGAAAACGTCTCCACCGACCCCGTGTCGGTGGAACGATGACTGATGGGCTAACGGGCGTATTCCACCAATATTTCGCGTTCTCCGCTGCCGCCGCCCGGCCCTTCGGGCCGGGCGGCGGCAGCGGAGAACGCGACGCGCGTATAAGGGCCGCGTTCTAGCCCATCAGTCATCGCTCCACCGGGGCAAGCCCGGTGGTGGCGTCTTCAATCTTAGTGCTAACCATGGGATTTTCCATTAACTTGGCGGGATTGGGAAAACTCGCTCACTGCCTGCTGGATCAACCGGCTGTGATCGGTCGCGTTGAGCTTGGCGCCGACGATCTTGCCGGCCAAGTCCACGGCCAGCGTGGCGCTTCGCTCGGCCAGTTCCTTGAGGGCGGCCAAGGTGGCCGACTCGATCTGCTGCACGGCCCGCTGCCGCTCGATGCCGGCCTCTTCGCGGGCTTTGTCCACCAGTTGCTGGCCGACCTTTTCCGCACTGCGGCGGCCCTCTTCGATCAGGCCGCGGACTTCGTCTTGTGCGGCGGCCAGCTTCTTTTCGTACTCGACGAGAAGCTGCCGGGCTTCGTCGTTCTTCCGCTGCGCTTCGGCGATTTGGGCGGCGATCTCGTTTTCGCGCTTTTGCAGGCCTTCGGAGATCGGCCCCCAGGCGGCTTTGTAGAGGATGGCCAACACTACCAGGAAGACCACGGCGGTCCAAATCGTCAGGTCGCCGCGGAAGCCGTGCTCTTTGTCGACCGGATCGGCGTTGACCGGATTCAGGGCCTTGGTGTCCCCGCCGCCACCCTCGGCGGCGAAGGCAGGCGCGGCAATGCACAAGAACACCACGAACATCAAAGCCGCTACGGCGGTCAGTCGCGTCACCATGATCATTCCTTGAGAACCCGGAACAAACGCTTACCAGGAATCGCTTATCGAACGGTTGCCCCAGCCAACCGTTCGCACGGTCGGCTGGAGGTCCATCACGTCTTGATAAGCAAGCAGACAATCAACGCAAAGAAGGTCACGCCTTCGATCAGCGCCGCCGCGATAATCATGGCGGTCTGGATATTGCCGGCCACCTCGGGCTGCCGGGCCATGCTTTCCACGGCCGCAGCACCTAGTTTGCCGATACCCAGGCCTGCACCGAGGATCACAAGTCCGGCGCCAGCCGACGCACCGGCCAACACAGCGATGTTGGAAGGAGCGGCCGCATGGGCAGCGGTAGCCCCGCCGTTAGGGTCTTCGGCCTTCTTTTCATCCCCAGCCGCAGCGAACGCCGGAATCGCCAGCGCGAACACAACGAGAACCAACAATGCAATTTTCGCTAACTTGAACACGGAACTCATCTCCTCTGAAATGGTTTTTCCGGCATGCTCAGCGCCGCCCTAGTGTGGATGGACTGCCATGCCGATGAATAGTGCCGACAAAAACGTGAATATATAGGCCTGCAGGAAGGCCACGAACAACTCCAACAAGGTCAACGCGGCCGAGCCCAGGACGCTCGCCGTGGTAATCCCCAACCAAGCCAAGAAAGCGGAATTCGCCGCAGCGGCAATGAATCCAAGAATGACCGCCAGCACGAGGTGCCCGGCAAACATGTTCGCCAACAGACGAACGGCCAAGACGACGTGGCGGATCAACAGGCCCACAAGTTCGATGACAAAGATCATCGGAACGAGCAGGATCGCAATGGGCTTGGGCAAGTCCATGTGCGGAACCAGGCTCTTGAAAAAGCCGCCAACGCCGAATTTCTGCATGCCCGTCCCTACCACGGCGCAAAGCGTAATCGCGGCGAGTGCGGACGTAACCGTCAACGCGCCCGTGGGCGAACCGGCCCAAGGCAAGATGCCCAGCAAGTTACAAAACAAAATGAAAAAGAATATATTCCACAAAAATGGCAGAAATCTGTCGGCGTCGTGCTTGCCGATCGACGGCCGGGCAACCTCATCGCGAATGAATACCAGCATCACTTCGAAGAAGTTCCAAAACAGCCCCTTGGGCGGACCGCCACCACGAATGCGCCTGGCCAAAGTAAGAAACACCAGAAGCATGAGCGCAGCCGCGATGAGCTCCAGGACCATGAATTTGGTCACTTGGAAACCGAGCACTCGAGGCAGATGCAAATGACCCCACGGGAAATGAAACTCGGCCGAGTCGCGAACGTGATTGGCTAATTCTGCTAAGTCCATAACTCACCCGACGAAATTCTGTGCCGGGGGAACGTTCTTCTCATTCCTGAAATCCCCTCGCCGGGCACCATGCGAGGCGATGGTCGCGGGAGAGTCGCGGGGGCGAAGGGAGAGAAAAGTCTCCGCAGTCAGCGTTACCGGGTAAAAGACAATAAGGTAGTATAGAAAGCCCGTGTCGGCTAGGGGGCCTCCACGAAAAATTATGGCCAATGCTGCCGCGAGTGGGATTCCCATGCGGACAATTATACCGACGAGCACCAATGCCAGCATATATTGTGCCTTTCGGAGCGGTTCGCTCAGAATTAAGGCCATCCCCGCCGCCAGCAAACAAACTCCGCCTGCCGCCGCACCGGCACAAAGTCCCGCTCGATTGCCAGATATCGCCCAGCCTAAAGGCAGGACAACGGCCGCGGCGATGGCGCCATGCCCACCAAGACGACTATGCGAAATAACAGACTTTTGTGCAGCAATTGGCGCAGGGAACCGAAAACCGGTGAGGCGGCTGGCATATTTACCATGGGGCTTATGCGGCCCTTGTTTTTTCATGAAACGGAATTTATTCCGTCGGATAAACGGAATAAATTCCGTTCTACGAAGGTTTATGCGGCCCTTGTTGTCGTGCAATTTGCAAGAGATGAAACATGCCCGCGACAAACCCTAACACCGCCCCTCCGATGATCAACACCGGCGAGGTACCGATACGAAGATCGAGCCAGTGCCCGCCGATGGCCGGAAGGGCCATTTCCAAGCCGATCGCCATCAAGCGTGTCGACCACTCGATGGCCATGGCCATCGGTGAACGATCGTCGGGGGTCTTTTCGGTCATGTCATTACATTAGTCGAAAACTGCTCTTGTAACCACCCCCTTTTTTTGGCACTATCCGCTCACGAACCTATCGGAGAACCGGATTTGGCTCGGCGCAGGCCCAAGCACATTCCGCGGTTCTCGGCTGGGTCCTCAATTTGCCCCTTCACCCCCCTGGCGAATAGGGAGTTCGCAATGTTTGGCTTGCTGCGACTGGCGATGACGTTGTTGATTTGTATTCTGGCCATTGGATTCTATCTCGGCTGGTTCTCCTTCAGCAAGGCGCCCCCCGACCCTCGGTCGAACAAGGTGAATATCAACGTTTCCGTAGATGAGAACAAAGTCCGCTCGGACTTGCAAAACGCGGAACGGAATCTGAGCCAGCGGATTCAGGAGATCAACACCCAGCCCAAGGGCAGTGGCAATCTACTGCCTTCGGGCCAGCAACCAACAGTGCCCCGGCTGAATTTCGGGCCGATCTCCGTGCAGCCGTCCGGCCCATCCGGGGCGCCAGCTAACGACCAGTCCACGGGCCAATCAGAGGACTTTCAGTTCACCGTGCCCTTGGGTGTGCCACCCCCAGGCGAAGGCCGGTAAGGACCGGCGCAAATCGATCCGAGAGTAGATTTGCTATCCAAGGGGAGACCCGAGCAATGCGCGACATCCGAATCGCTGCTGCGCAGTTCGAAGCGACACGATGCCGACAAGGATTACAATTTAAGCCAGATAGCGGACCTCACGCAACGCGCGACGGCCCAAGGGGCAGAGATCGTCAGCTTCCATGAGTGTTGTATCACGGGGTATACGTTCCTCCAAACGTTGTCGGACGAGCAGATCGCGGCCCTTGCGGAACCTGTGCCCGGAGGGCCGAGTACGTGCCGTTTGATCGACCTCGCTCGGCAGTTCCGCATCGCCCTTATGGCCGGTTTGATCGAGTCGGAGGGCGGCAAACTTTATAATACCTACGTGGCAGTCACCGCCGACGGATTTCTGCAAAAACATCGAAAACTCCATCCGTTCATCCATCCCGGCATCACGCCAGGCAGCAATTACTCGGTCTTCGAATTGTGTGGGGTTCGTTGCGGCATCCTCACCTGCTACGATAACAATTTGCCGGAAAACCCGCGGATTCTGACCCTGATGGGCGCGGAGGTGATCTTTGCACCCCATGTTACCGGCGGGTTGCCAAGCGCCATGCCCGGAAGAGGCAAGATCGATCCGAAACTATGGGACAACCGCCATCGCGATCCCGTCCCTCTGCGGCTGGAATTCATGGGCCCCAAAGGGCGAGGATGGCTTATGCGGTGGCTGCCAACCCGGGCTTACGAAAACGGTGTCTACTACGTTTTCAGTAACGCCGTGGGCATCGACCACGATACGATCAAGCCTGGCAATGCCATGCTGATCGATCCGATGGGTGAGATTATCGCAGAAAGCTCTGCCTTGGGTGACGACGTGGTGCTCGGGCTATGCACGCCCGAGAAGATCGAACTGTCTGGCGGCCGTCGCTATCTCAAGGCCCGTCGTCCCGATCTTTACGCCAAGCTCCTGGAACCGCCATCGCCGAACCACTCGCCGGTCGTTACTCCCGGCTGGCGCTTGATTCCTGGCAAGTAATGTTTCAGGCAATCAGGCCTCCTGCCGGGTGGCAATTTATTTCCGGTTGCCTTTTCCCGCTCATTTCCCCTGCCGCAGGTGGCCGGCACTGGATTGAAAATACTTCCGGCGACGGTCCTCGGCGCTGGCTTGGGCCTCAGCCTGCTGGTTCTTCAAGTCGGCCACGTTCGCCTGGCAATAGCGACAGCCGACGACTTCAACGTGAAACGCCACGTACTGCGCGGCATCGTCGGGCAACACGCCCAAGAGAAAACTGCCCAGTTCCTGCCGTGTGGGGCAACTCAGCCGATGCCGGCGCCAGATCTCGCCCAACGATATCACGCCCGAGTCGCGCCGCGCAAGGATGGCCGCCAGTTGCCGGGCCAGCGACGGATCGTCGCGGAGGGCTTCCTCGATGCGCCCATGTCCTCGACGGGCAGGGCCTCGTCCAAGTAGGCTTCGAGATCGTTGGGGGGGAACGTGGACATAAGTAATTGTAGGGTGGGACAAGCTCCGGGGTACCCGGTACTCCGGGTCGGCGAGCACCGGCCCACCAGCCACGATGATGCTATCGGTGGGCCAGCGCTCGCTGCGCGAGCTTGTCCCACCCTACTGGTATAACTCCGGAAAAACCTCCTCCGGCAGCCCTTGGCCGCGGAGGGCAGAGCGCAGCCGGCTGATGGTTTCGAACTTGTAGTTGGCCACGGTCTGCTCGGAAATGCCCAGCCGCGCGGCAACTTCCTTGTTCAACCAGCCGCGGACCCAGAGCAATTCGATGCATTGCAGCCGCTCCCATTGTCCGCGGCGGCGCCAATGGGCGATCATTTCGCCGATGGCGTTGACCAATGCGGTTTCTTCCAGGCCGTGTCGCTCGCGGCTGCGGACAATGCTGCTGGCGCGGCGACCGTGACCCGGAGTACCGGGTGCCCCGGCCGGTTGCCAATCACCGCTGCTGTCCTCGGTCAGCAGCGGCATTGTGGGGCGTCGGCCTTCGCGACGCAAGTGGTCGGTCAACTTGTGGGCGGCGATGGAAAACAAATAGCCTTCCAGCGATTGATCCGCGTCGTAGTTCGGCAAGCTGGTGAGGAAGCCGACGAAGGTGTCTTGGACCAAGTCCTCGGCCGCAGCCCGATTGGCCACTCGGCGAGCAATGAAGCCCAGTAGCCGGCCTTCATAGCGCGCGATGATTTCGTTCCAGGCGTCGGGCTCGCCGGCGCGGATCCGAGAGATCAAGAGCGATTCGGAACTGCTGGTGGACATCAACATTCCAGAATACTATACTATGGTATTGCTTTCCACCTACCAGGGGCTAAACTGAATATTCGATACTGGGTTTTTAATCTCCTGGGACAGGTTCTCAAGGTCATGAACAGCGATCCGCAGCATCAGGGCGACTGCCAGCCGAGCCCGATCGAAAAGATCAAGGCTCAAAGCAATTATCTGCGCGGACGGATCGCCGAAGAGCTGTTGCAACCGACCGACCATTTCACCACCGAGACGGCCCAACTGCTGAAACTCCACGGCATGTATCAGCAAGACGACCGCGATCGCCGCGTGCTGCTGGGCGACAAGGGCCTGAAGAATAAGCAGAAGACCTTCCAGTTCATGGTCCGCACCGGAGTGCCCGGCGGACGACTTACCAGTCAGCAGCTTCTGGCCCATATCGAGCTTGCCGACAGGTATGGCAACGGCACGTTGCGAATCACCAGCCGGCAAGACCTGCAAATGCACGGCCTGGCCAAGCAGGACCTCCGCGCGGTGCTCAAGCGGATTCACGAAGTCGGCCTGACCACGATGGCAACGTGCGGCGACGTGCATCGCAACGTCGTCTGCTGCCCCGCCCCTTACCGAGGCGATCCGGTCCACGGACAGATCCAGTGGATGGCTGGGCAGATTGCGGAGGCCCTCGCGCCGCGGACGCCGGCCTATCGCGAGATCTGGCTCGACGATTCGCCGGCCGCCGACCATGGGCTGGGCTCCTGCGTACCCGCGGGAAGGGTGCCCGCCCCAGAACCCGAAGGCGAGATCGAACCGCTGTACGGCGAGACCTATCTGCCGCGAAAGTTCAAAGTGGCCCTCGGCCTGCCCGGCGACAACTGCGCGGATGTCTATTGCCAGGATGTCGGCCTGCTGGCCGTGTGCCGCAACTACGACGTGATCGGCTACAACGTGCTGGTCGGCGGCGGGATGGGCATGACGCCCGCCCTACCCAACACCTTTCCCGCCCTGTCCCAGCGGATGGCCTACGTCCGGGCCGACGGGGTCCTCGACCTGCTGCGGGCGATCGTTGGCGTCTTTCGCGACTTCGGCAATCGCAGCGATCGGAAGCGGGCGCGGCTGAAGTACCTGATCGCCGATTGGGGCGTCGAGCGTTTCAAGAAGCAGGTCGAACAATACGTGGGTTTCGAACTCCCGCCGCCGGAGCCCGACGATGTCTGGGACATCGACGACCACCTCGGCTGGCGCGAGCAGGGCGACGGCCGCTGGTTCTACGGCTTGCACGTGCCCAGCGGACGCATTCAGGACACGGGCGAAGCGCGGCTGAAATCGGCCTTGCGCGATATTTGCGAAGGACACGGCCCGGCCATCTGCCTGACGCCCGGCCAGGGCCTGATCTTGAGCGATGTCTATTGGGAAGACCGGCTGCACCTCGAAGACCATCTGCGGCGCAGCGGTCTTCAACTGGTTGGCGAGATCACCCCCGTCCGCCGCTGGGCGAGCGCTTGCGTATCGCTGCCGACCTGTCCGCTGGCCCTGACCGAGAGCGAGCGGGCCTTGCCGGAAATCATCCGGGAATTGGAAGGCGAGGTCGCGCGATTGGGCCTTCAAAAGGAGGTGTTCGCCCTGCGAATGACCGGCTGTACGAACGGCTGTTCGCGGCCTTTCAACGCCAACGTCGGCATCGTCGGCCGTGCCGCCGGCCGTTATGCGATTTATCTCGGCGGCCGCCGCATCGGCGATCGGCTCGGCTTTCTCTATCGCGACGGCGTGCCGCTGGAACAGCTTGTGGCCACGCTCGCAGGCGTGCTAGGCTACTTCAAGCAGCATCGCCAGGAAGGCGAATCGCTCGGCGATTTCTGCCATCGCGCAGGCGGCAAGGCGCTCGCGGCGGCACTGGGAACGTAAAATTCGGGACGATGAATTTTCGTGCGAAGGGTGGCATGCCTTAACGCGGCGATGCCGCGTAGGCATGTGTTTCGGCCGTCAACGCGGCCAACGACATGCCTATGCCGGCAACGCCGGCATGAAGGCATGCCACCCTTGCAGAAATGCGGAAGTTATTCCTCGTCCGGTACTCAGCCGCCGCTCAGAGACTCCAACCGGATCGATACGGCGGTTGGATCAAGGCGTTGGCAACGTCGGAATTGGTGAACCGCAGGTTCTCGGCGTCCCAATAGAGCTTCTCCTTCGCGCGGATGGCGATATTGCCCAACTGCACGATCTCCGCCAGGTGCGCGGCATGGTCGACGAAGTTCGACCCGGCCGGCGGACCGCCCTTGCAGGCGTTGATCCACTCGACATAATGCCCCGGCGAGCGGGCCAGGACGCGCGGCGGTTTGCCGAACTCGCGCATCTTGAGGTCGGGAATCAGGCGATGGCGGAGCATCTTGCCCTTGTCGCCGACGATCATCAGCCAGTCCTCCTCGGCGAACTTGCGATCGGCTTCCAATTCGTCGGGCCGCGGCGGTTTCAGGCCGCCGTCCCACCACGTGATGCTCAAGGCGGGCGCGTCGCCCCGGGCGGGAAAATGCCAGCGCATGATCGACGACAGCGGCGCCGACTCGCGGGCGACTTCCGGCGGGCACTGGTGATTCGACGAGCAGGCCTCGATCCAATCGGGATGCCGATCGGCCAGCTTCAAGGCCTTGAATACCGGCGAGAGTTCGTGGCAAGCAATGTCGCCCAGCACGCCGGAACCAAAATCCCACCAGCCCCGCCAGGAGAACGGATGATACGTGGGATGATACGGACGCATCGGCGACGGTCCCACCCAGAGGTCCCAGTTCAGGTACGGCGGCACGGGCGGCGTGTCCTTGGGCCGCGGAATGCCGCGGGGCGAGATGGGAGGATAACGATTCGATCCGGCGTGTACCTCGCGGACCGTGCCCACGGCGCCGGCCCAGACCAACTCGGCCATCAAGCGATGCTCTTCGCTGGCCTGGCCCTGGTTGCCCATCTGCGTGGCCACCTTCGATTCCTTGGCCGCCTGGCCCAGGGCCCGGGCTTCATGGACGAAATGCGTCAGCGGCTTCTGGCAATGCACGTGCTTGCCCAGCTTGATGGCCATCATGGCGACCACGGCGTGGAGATGGTCCGGCGTGGCGATGACCACCGCGTCGATGTCCTTCTGGGTTTCGAGCATCTTGCGATAGTCGGAATGCAGTCTGGCCTTGGGGTAGTGCGGTACGTTGCGGGCCAAGGTGTTCTGATCGACATCGCAGAGGGCCACGATGTTTTCGCCGGCCACATTGTGGATGTCGCCGCTGCCCATGCCGCCGATGCCGACGCCGGCAATGTTCAGTTTTTCGCTGGGCGGGGTCTGGCCCGTCCCGCCCAGCACGTGGCGCGGGATAATCGTAACTGCCGCTGCGGCAGCGCCGGCGGCAAGCATTTGACGACGATCAATCGAGTCGGTGGGTTTCATCGGCAGGTCTCCTGAAGGAAGGGAAAACGTATGCAGGACAGTCTATCCTGGGGAAGGTGAGGACGTCAACTATTCCGGTCACGGTTGAGAGTGACACTATTCGCCTTTCCGACCATCCCAAGACAGTTTCTCCCGCACCGCCTGCACGACGAAATCATCCGGCGAGGTTGTTGCCGGAACAACCCTCTTGATCTGTTCAAAGAGCGCTTGCGGAATGTGGATCTGAGGCATCATACGCCGTTTAGCTGCATTCATGCGGAAATAACAGAGGGGAAAGGAAGATTGAGGAAAGGAAAATGAATTCATCTTCCTTTCTCATGCTCGCCGACCTCGTGGATGGCCACAATGTTGGGGTGCTGCAGGTTGGCCGCGGCCTCGGCCTCCCGCAGAAAGCGTGCGACCTCCTCCGCGCTGGCCAGGGCGCCGGCGCGGATCATTTTGAGGGCCACGTCCCGATGCAGATTCGTTTGCCGAGCCTTCCAGACCACGCCCATGCCGCCGCGGGCAATTTCTTCGAGAAGTTCGTAATCGCCGAAATACTTCACCTGCACCCCGACCTGCTGCAATCCAGGCGACGCCGGCGAGGGGTTGCCAAAGCCTGTCGTCGCCGAGTCGACGGCCGATTCGCCTGGAATCGCAGCCTTGAGCAGGCATTTCGGGCAGAGACCCTGCGGGCCATCGGCCGGCAGGGGCTTATTGCATTGCGGACAGAGGCGTGGGGTGGTCATGGTTCTTGCCTTTCACAATGGATGTTTTCGTCTCTACCCATACTAAAAGCAAGGGCTGCGAAAGGTTACAGGAAAAACCGGAAAGGACGCCTGCCGCTTGTCCGCCCGTCATTCGCTCAGCACCGCCAATAAATCGCGTAATTCGTCCTCAACGTCGCCCTCGCCAACCGTCTCGGCAATCCGGGCCCGAATCAACTCGCGGTAGCGGTGGCGGAGCCGATGGACGGCCACCTTGATCGCCCCTTCACTGGACCGTAAACGTGCCGCGATCTCCGCATAGGCACCCGCCTGGCCGGTAAGGGCAGCCTTCAACTCCTCGAAGAGATCGACCTCGCCGTCCGCATGATATTCATCGCGGAGGGCGGCGAGCACTTGATCCAGGAGCGTCAGGGCCCTCTGCCGCTCGAAATGGCGTTCGGGGGTCAGGTTGTGGCTCGGTTCGAGTTGGTAGCGCGATTCGGCACTTTCTTGTTCCAGCGATACGATCGACTTTCCACCGCCGCGTTTGCGGGCGTTTGCCCGGTCCCAGTCGTTGGCCAGAAAATTCTTCAAGGATGCCAGCAAGAAGGTGCGAAACCGCCCCTGCTCCGGATCGATACGTCCCAATCCACGTTTCTCCAGAAGGTGGACAAAGAAGGCTTGTGCGAGGTCCTGTGCGTCGTGCGGCGAGTATCGGTGGGACCGGTCTTGGCAAAGAACCGCTGCACGATTCGCCCTCGACCTTGACTTTGACAAACACCGTGGCCGCCTTAATGGCTTGCACCAGGTCGGATGAGAGACTCTCGTCCGCCCGGGCGGCAGTTCCGAACAAGACCAGTAACACGAACGCTGGAGACAGGCTTCGCATCATTTGCGCTCCGTCAAACAGGGTGACGATAATCGTTCAATCCGATGACGGTCATCTTGACCGGGGGGGTGTAGGTTGTCAAGCAGCCTGGAAGCCGTGTGTTCTCATTATCCCGAAAAGGGATTTTGATTATTCAGGACGATCGTGGCCGAAAGACTATGGGCCGGCGGGTTGATGCCGGGATGCGCCGCAATCACGCCCAAGCCCTGCCAGCGATTCTGCCTCCGTCGTGATGGCCCCCGCGGGCCGGATTTGGGGCGAATTGGCAGCGGGCTTTTGACAGTGCTCGACGTTCATGATAGGCTTGGGGGCGTTGCCTGGATCAGAATTCCTATCGTACATACACGAGGAGCACTGGCGATGTATGCAAACACGATGTCTGTGGCCGGAGCATGGGGCATCCGTAGATCCGATTCTGTCGCCATCGCACGCATGGTCGTCGTGATGGCCGTCCTGCTTGCCACCGCATGTGCCATCGCGGCAGAGGTCCCGGCGGCGATTGCCCCACAACCCATCATTAGCCGTAATGTTCCGGCTTACGCATCTGCCGGCGCCGCATCGTATGGCAACAATGCGACGTATGCGCAAGAGGGGAAGTGGATCGCCGACTGCGAATGGACCGTGTTCAGCTCGCCTGCCTGGCTGGCCTACGACCTGTCCGGCGTTCCCGCGGCCCATCGGGCGAAGATCCTTGTGGTTTGGTACGGCGGCGGCCAGGGGTATGATTGCAGCATCATCAAGGGCTCGAGCTATCGCATGCCCGGCCCGTACGTCATTGAAGGGAATGCAGCGCCCGGGGCGCAAAGAGCCCACCCACGACCGATTGGCGGACCCTTGTCACCGGCGATGATCCGCAGCTTTACCATTCCCGCCAGCATGTGATCGAGTTCGCGGGCAACAACTGGCTGCGATTCCGCGTCCTGTCCGAGAACCCCAACAATAAAGGGGGCAACCCCGGCACCTCGATCAAACTGGACGTCTACAACGCGGCCGGCGGAATCACCGATGACTGGATCATCTATGGCGACTCCATCACGATGATGACGTTTGTCACCAACTGCATTGGCCCGCTCGTGCATGCGAAGCTGCCGGCATACAATCCCATCTGGGAAGGCGGCGGCCTTGGATTCATGACAGCCCGGGATGGGGCCGCCAAACTGCTGCCCAAGTGGCTGCGCCTTTTTCCAGGCAAGTACGTTTGCCTGGCTTACGGCACCAACGATGCCAATCTTGGGCGGTCAGCCAACGAGGACGATATCTCCGGCTTCTACAAGAACTATGAGTTGATGGTGAAGCAGATCCTGGCCGCGAACAAGGTCCCTGTCATCGGCACGGTTATCTGGGCCAAGGATGATGGCTTTCGACAGAAGAACCTCGAGTTGTACAATACCCAACTACAGCGCCTCAAGGCGAAGTACCCACAGATCCTCGACGGCCCGGACCTTTACGCCAAGTTCAAGGACCACCCCGAGTGGTATCAGGATGCCTTGCACCCGAACCCCGCGGGCAGAGACATCCTCCGCCGCACGTGGGCACAGTGGGCGTTGAATACGGTATACGGGGCCAGCGGGAAATAGTGCGCCGGCGAGCGAAATCGGAGCCTATTTTCTGACCGACGGGACGCGCTCGAACGGGAGCCAACCCGGGTTCAGAAGTTCATCCACACGGCCTCAGTCATTTGCCGCTTCGTCTTGCCGCCCGCCGCCTTGTTGTCGATGACAAAATCCTGGCGTTTCCAGCCCGTCAACTCTCGGTTGTAAAGCGAATTGGGATAGCCCGAGAGCATGACCTTGCCGCGGCATTGTTTGATAACGGCAAGCAGTTCCCGGTGGGCTTTTTCGTCCATTTCGTGCTTGTAAGTGCCGGGGGTAGCGCGGGTCTCATGCAAATACGGCGGATCCAGATAGAACAGGGTTGCTGGTCCGTCCTGTTGGCGGATGACTTCGAGCGCGGGTTGGTTGAGTATCACCACCCGCCGCAGTCGGGCCGAGACCGCCGGCAGCCCCTCGACGCAGGTCAACCACGCCGACACCTGCTCGCTCATTTTCCGACGGGTGCGGTTCCGGGAGAGCGTGGCAAAATCCCTGAAGCCACCGGCCCGGCTCTGGCGACAGCGGATGAAGAACGTCACGGCGGCTTCGACGTCGATATCCGCGATGGGGTGCTGCCGCGCCTCGGCATTCCTCCACTCGACTTGCGAGAAGGGCGTGGCCTCGATCCGTCGCCGGAAGTCAGCGAAGGTCTCCTCGCGCTGCAAGACCTGCCAGAAGTTGGTCAGTTCTCGATGGATGTCGTTGACGACCTCGCTGACTCCCTGCTCATAGCCTTTCGATCCCCAGAATTTCGACTTGTCGAACGGGTCTTTCTCCAGCAAGACCGCCAGGCCTCCCGCGTACGGCTCGACATAGTGCAGGTGCCGCGGCATGAGCGCAATGAAATCCTTGGCCAAATAGTGCTTTCCTCCCCACCATTTCAGGGGCTGAACGATTTTCATGTCGTGTTCCTTCCCGTCGCCAGAAAACAATTATACTGCGGCATCGTCTTTGCCATAGGCAACCTTGCCTTGTCGCGTGTGAATGAGGATCTTCGGGCTTCCTGGCGACATGGTGATCGGTATTCAACACTGGGAACGGAGTGACCCATGTGACTTGCTGCTGTCGTCACACTGACGACATCGTCAACGATCTCCCGCCATGCGCCTTTGACCTTCATCGGCGTAAAGTAATGTCGCTTATCCGCTTGCGGCGAACCGCGCAAACGCGGGCACGGAACGTGCTACTGCTCTGATCGCCCGACCGCGGGCCTCGTTCGCTGACCCCAAGGACGTGCACCGCGATCGGGCACACCATGTTCTTTACCGATCTGGGGTTTACTTCTTGTGGAGAAAAACCATGCAGAAGATTGTGCGAAACGTTTCCTTTGCCGTTGTGGCGCTCGGTGTGATGTTCGTCATGGCGGCGCCTGTGCGGGCCGACAATTGTTGTACGCAGCCCGCAGCCTGTTGCGCGACCGTCCAGTATTGCCATCCTTGTTGGCGCCACCGTCACGCTTGTTGTCCGCTAATGGTCTCCCCGAGTTGCGGATGCACAACGTGTCCGCCGGTCGTCACCGTGGCAACGCCGGTGGTTGCACCTTGTACGCCATGCTGCACCGTCCCCGCCGTTCGTTGCCGCTGCCGTATTCACTGTTGCGGGCATTGAGGGCGACGCCTCCACTCCCTGATCGAGTTGCACTGCGCAACTTGATGCGGTGAAACGTGGCGGCAAGCGGCCCCCAGCATGGGCAGCCCTCGATTCCGCGGGCTGCCCTGCGGTGGCCTCGCGAGACCGGGCAAATTCGCATGAATGCGCGCGAAAACATCACTACTCTTGTCGTGATACTGGACAATACTCGCCAGATAGGGTAAGATTGGGTTTGTCGCGGTGAATATCGATGCGAGCTGGCCGATTTTCTTACCCCCTTTCACCCATCGCGGCCGCTTCGCATGCCTGTTCAGGGGCCAATATCGACGATTACGCGAGGCGCTAGATGAACACGCAGTTCCAAACGCATGTGCCCCGTGGGGCGCGAGCGGCGCTTGCCCCCTTGTGGAAAGCCTTCGCCTGCTCGCAGGATCTGAGAATTGATCCATGGGAGTTTGCCCTGCCGTTGCAGCACTTGGCTGATCTGGGCGTGGACCAGAGCGACTTGCGGTGGCTGGTCTTGCACGGGTATGTGACATTCCGCAACCGGGCCCGGCGTTATCAGCCCAGCCCGAACGCCGGCGTCAGTGTCGATCCACGATTGATGATTACCGAAGTGGGGTTGTTGGTTGCGGATCCTAGTGCCGCCGCGGAGGATTCGTCACCGGGCAGATCATTGAATTCCGCGGACATCATCTCCGTTAATTCCCACGTGCCTCAGTGGGACCGCAGACGCCGCCGGCTTTCCTTCGATGGATGCGTAGTCAAACAGTTCCGGCTCCCGGCCAGCAATCAAGAGGCGGTGCTTTCCGCGTTCGAGGCGGAGGGTTGGCCAGCGTCGATTGACGATCCGTTACCTTTTCTGCCCGAGCTACCGGCTAAGGAGCGCCTGCACGTGACGATTCGCCATCTGAACGCAAACCACCAGAACCGGCTCATTCGATTTCGCGGTAATGGCACCGGCGAGGCGGTACTTTGGCAGCCGATCGCCGCGTCGGCCATGGACCGTCCGATGGTCGCTTTGGGATCGCGCCGCGCGGCTTGATTGCCGCGCAAGTCTACCTTTGCATCGCCCTGATGGACGCAGAGGCAGGGCGTTTACGTGATTCTGCGCCACGCCAGCCACGCGTGCCCCGAAGATTCTTGCGAAGGTGTACCAGAGCGGTACCAGCCAACTCGTGGACAAAAATCGCGAATTGGGGTTCAATGAGATTAGGGAGCGTAACATGAAATCAACTGCAATGCAGCGTCTCTGTTTCGCATGGCTGCTCGCCACTCCGCTGCTTGCAGCCGTGGGGACCGCGCTGGCCGGCGACGTGCTCACGATCAACACAGACGCGGGAACCATCAACGGTGGCACGGGCTATTTTTACAGTACGCCCTACACGGTTTCGTACAACGCGGGCATCGCAACCTTCTACCTGCAAGGCGACCTGGCACTGCCGTCCGGCGACATCATCAATGTGACTGGGAATTACGGATTGCAGTTGATCGTCGGCGGCAATGCCGACCTGAACGGCGCGGTGTTCAATGCGGCGGCGATCGGGTTGTCGCCTGGCCCAGGCGGCGGGACCCGCGGGCAGGGATACGAGGGCGGCGCAGGCGGCGTCAACCCGGCGGGCTATGCTAATTACGGTCCCGATGTCTACACCAGCGGCGGGGCCGGCGGCGCGGGCGGCGCTGCAACGGTCGGGACTGGGGTCAACGGGCTGCAGGGCGATTACGGCGGCGGGGCCGGTTACGCGGGATTTAATGGATACAGCCAAACTGGTTCCTCGGGCGTGGGTGCATCTTCGGCCGGAGGCGCGGGGGGAACAGTCGGAACTGCCGGGCCAGTCCTGCAAAACGGAGCGCCCCTTGTCACCCCGGGAAATGGCGGCGCCGGCGGCGGTGTCGGAGTATCGGGTGCAAATGGCGGCAATGGCAACAACGGCGGAAACGGCACGGCGGGATCGAACGGTGGAAATGGAGGGCCAGGCGGCGGCGGCAGCAACGCCGGCTCACCACTGACGCTGAGCGGCGGGGCCGGCGGCGGCAGCGGCGGCAGCGGCGGTGGAGGGCAGGGCGGCGGCGGAGGCGCAATGGGCGCTGGCGGCGGTGGCGGCGGCGGTCTCTTCGCGCAAGGCGACACCGGCGGAAACGGCGGAGATGGCGGCGGCGGCGGTAACGGCGGCGGCGGTGGGGGCGTCCTTGCCCTCACGGTCTACGGGAGGCTCACCGGCACGGCGGGCCTTTACGCCGACGGCGGCGCAGGCTCGGCGGGCGCCGCGGGCGGCGCCGGATCGGCCGGCGCCCTCGCCGACAACAGCGTTCGCACGAACGGCACCAACGGTTACGGCGGCAAGGGCGGCAACGGCGGACTGGGCGGCAATGGCGGCAGCGGTGGCAGCGGAGGAAATGGCGGGGCCGGCGGCGGCGGGGCCGGCGGAACCGTCTCCGTCGAGGCCTCGGTCTGGTCCGGCGCGAATGTCGTCACCAGCGCCGGCGGTGGCGCCGGCGGTCCTGGTGCCCCGGACGGTGGTGCAGGGCACACCATCATGGCCGATAATGCTACCATATCATCCGCTTTTCTAGCGACGTGTCGTCGGCCGCCGGAACCGCGCCACAGAACTACAACCCCTGGACCACAACCTACACGCCGCGGATCCCCGACCTGGTCGGTGGGGCCAATGCCTGGGGCCTATCCACGCTGTCGGCGGCCGACTTCCCCGACGTGGTCGCCGGCGCGCCCGCCGGCTCCGGCTTTGCCATCGTCCGACTGCCCGTCGCGCCCGGCACGTACAATACCCAGTTCGCGGGCTACGACTACCTGGCGACCATTAACCTGACCGGCAGCGTTCCCCACCCGGCAGCCGTGAGTCAGAGTGCGCCGTACATGATCGTCAACGGCAACGGCCAACAGTATTATCAGGGAGGCTGGGCTCACGACCCGGCGTTCGGGGGCAGCGGCCCTGTGGCCATGGGTGCGCTATCCAGCGGCCAAGTCTATCTCACGCTGGTCAGCAACGGCTCGGATCCTTGGGTCGAGGCTGGTTGGAACAACCCGGCGGGTCTGTTTCGTGGAATTACCAGCCCGGTTACCTTGGCCTGCGGCGGAGTGGCCTACGGGCCGGGCCCACAACCAAATGCCGTCGTGCAAACCGCTGCTTCGCCGGTCAGCAATTACGAGGGGGCGATCAACGTGCCGCATGACGGCACGTACGCCAAGCAGCCGTTCAGCCTCAACGCCCAATACGGGAACCTGGTGCTCACCAACCTGATTCCGGACTTCCAACCCATCAATGTCTTCCTGGGCGTAGACCTGAGTGGGACCACGACGCTGAGCCAATTGATTGCAGACCTCGGCAACGATGGCGTTGCGGCCAGCGTCAATGACCCGGCGGTGACCGGCGTGACGGGTTATCAATTGGAATTGGCCTACCCTTCAACGGGCATCAATTCGACGCAGAACTTCTGGTTTAACGTCTCGGATTATGGAGACGTTTCCGTGTACCAAGTGGCAGCCGAGCAAGTCGTTCCGGAGCCTTCCACATTGGTTTTGGCGGCGGCCGGCGGCTTGTGCCTCCTTGTCAATGCCTGGCGGAGACGGAAGGCCCGAAGATCGATTCCCGGCATTGCCTGAGGAGGTTCTTCGAGAACGACCATATTTCTTTTGACTTTGCTGCGAATCCTGCGGCCGATTGTCGTTGACGGCGGTGAACCCGACAAGTATCCGTTGCGGAAGACATGGATTTGCATGCGATTCCTGGCCTGCTGGGCTTCATCGCGCCGCCGCATTGACTCAACAGGGGTTGGTCGCTTCGATCCCGATATCCTCCACGTCACAACCCATCGAGAAATCAAGGGGTTGCGTGGTTTCTTGCCTCATCGGCAGAACCCTCGATCCGATACAGATTCGTCCTCGTCCGCAGGATCAGGGCCTTGCCGCTGACGGCGGGCGAGGCCATGAAGCCGTCGTCGAGCTGGTTGACGGCGAATTTGCGGCCAGGGCTCGTCGGCAGCGGTCGCTGCGGCAAAGGAGAGCAAGAACACGAAAGCGAAAATACGCATGGCGGATTCCGGATGTAGCAGGGTCCAAGTCATGTCTGCTATTATGGTCAACCACTCGCCAAAACATCAAGTCGGCGGGTCGTTGATTATGCTCGCACGGCGGTTGGGTTCCAAGGGGCAGCTTGATTTTCCCGGACCGCAGATGCATACTCAGGGTCCCACCCTACCCCACTCTTTGTAACACATGAAATTCCGTTGTCTCTCGAGCCTGCTTGGGCTATATCTCTCCCTGCTTCCCGTGGCACTGGGCGCCGACTGGCCGCAATGGGGCGGGACTGCGGGCCGGAACATGGTTTCGACAGAGCGCGATCTGCCGGAAACGTTCCTGCCCGGGGACAAGGATCCGCAAGGCGGCGGCATTCGAGCGGAAACGACGCGCCACGTGCTGTGGACCGCCCGGCTGGGCTCGATGGCCTGCTCCACCCCGGTGGTGGCCGACGGTCGCCTCTTCATCGGGTCCTGCGCCGACAAGCAAGGACTGTTCAGTTGCTTCGATGCGCTGACGGGCAAGCTTCTCTGGCGGTGGAGCGCCCCGCCGCGCGACGTGCCTAAGATGTTGGACGGCCGCAGGTTTCAGTTCAGCAATTTCCCTCATACCCTGGGAGTGTGCTCCTCGGGAGCGGTCGACGGCGACCGGGTTTATTTCGTCAATCAGCGGCTGGAAGTCCTTTGTCTGGACGTCCGCGGTCCAGGCCACGGGACCAATCCCAAAATCCTTTGGACGTTTGATATGTGGAAGATGGGCGTGCGGCCCTCCGATGCCTGCAACTGCTCCGTGCTCGTGCTCGACGATTTCGTCTACGCCTGCACTTCCAACGGGGTCGATCGCGATTGCGAGAATACGCACGATGAGTTCCGCAAGGTGCCGGCGCCCAACGCCCCCATGCTGATCGTCTTGGAGAAACACAGCGGCCGCCTTGTCGCCGCGGACGATGTCCATACGGGTCCGCATCTGCTGCACGGTCAATGGTCTTCGCCCTCGGCGGGCAGCGTGGGCGGGCGAAATCTGGTGTTCCTCGGCGGCGGCAACGGCGTCTGTTATGCCTTCGTGGCCCTCACGGCCGAGCCCAAGCAGCCGATCAAGCTCGAAACCGCCTGGTGGTGCGACTGCGTTCCCGCCGAGTACAAGAACTTCGGCCCGCTCGACCCCGTGACCCATTACTGCCTGGGCGACCGGCGACGCGGCGACACGCTCAACAAGCATGACGGGACCTTTGCCGGGCTGTGCGAGATCATTGCCACGCCCGTGTTCCATGAGGGCCGGGTCTACGTGGCCATCGGCCGCGATCCGGAGCATGGCCGCGGGCGGGGCGCCCTGTGGTGCATTGACGCCGGCGGGCAGGGCGACGTGACGCGAAGCGGCAAGATCTGGTGCTATCAGGGTCTCGATCGATCGCTATGCACCGTTTCCATCGCCGGCAGATTGCTGTACGTGGCCGACGTGGCGGGACGCCTGCACTGCCTCGACGCCGACAGCGGGCGGCCCTACTGGGTCCACGAGACGGAAAGCGTGGTCTGGGGCTCGACGCTGGTGGCCGACGGAAAAGTTTATCTGCCCACCGTGAAGTACCTTTGGATCCTCGCGGCCGGCAAAGAGAAGCGTGTGCTCGAGCGGATCAACCTCGGGGCGTCGGTATGGGCCACGCCCGTCGCGGCCAACGGCATTCTGTACGTCGCCTCGAAGAATTTTCTGTGGGCGGTGAAGAAGTGAGAGGCTATCGAAGGGCGTGCAACTGGCGCTCGCGACGCCGGCGGTTGACCAAGGCCAGGGCACGCGGGTCGAGTTTCAGCAGTCGGATCAACTGCGACGGCGTGCAACGCAGCACTGCGGCCGCTGGCTTCGGCTCGAAGTCCAAAGCGGCCAACACGTCCAAGGCCTCGGCCAGGAGCGTGGGGAAGTCGTCGTGCGCTGCACTCAATTTCAATGCCCCGCCGCCGCAGCGCGATTGCCACAGCGGGCTGGGCACGTAGTCTGGGCCGCAGAAATTCCGGACCTCCAAGGCCAAGTTCACTCGAAGCCGGAAGAGGGCCACGGACTGGTTCTGGGCCTGGCTGCGGCGTTCGCTGGCCTCTGCCCGCACGCCCGTCGGCAAGTGCTGCAGGCTGATTGCCGTCTCCACCTTGTTGCGATGCTGGCCCCCCGGTCCCGACCGCCGCAGACGCCGCACGTCGCACTCGGCAAGCAACTGCTCGGTGCCGGCTGAAGCGGGATGATGGTTGGGATTGGACATGCAGGTCCCTGTAATATAAGATAGTCGATGCGCGGGGCGATGCCGAGCATCGGCATTATCTGACCGCGCTGCTATCCTCCGACGCCTTATATCGGTTGTCGCTAAGGTCATCAGCCTTAATGGAATCCGCCGCCGCCTTGTAGAATTCGCCTTTTTTCTCGTGAGCGATGGCCCGGCTGCGATAGGCGTCGGCACATTTCGGGTTTAGGCGGATGGCTTCCGTACAGTCGCCGATGTCCTTGTCGTACTCGCCCTTATTCCCGTAGGCAACGCCACGGCAGCAATAGGCATCGGCATTTTTCGGGTCCAGTCGGATGGCCGCGTTGCAGTCAGCGATCGCCCTTCCAAAGTCGTCCTTGTTCCCGTAGGCCCTGGCCCGGTTGTTGTACGAAGTGACGTCTTTCGGGTTTAGGCGGATGGCCTCGCTGTAGTCGGCAATGGCCTTGTCGTGGTCGCCTTTGTTTTCGTAGCAAACGCCTCGGATGCCATACGGGTCGTCCTTGGTCGGGGCAAGCCGGATGGCCTCATTGCAGTCGGCAATCGCCTTGTCGTGGTCGCCTTTTTTCGCGTATGCCCTACCCCGGTTGCTATACGCAGCGGCGCATTTCGGGTCGAGCCGGATCGCTTCCGTACAGTCGGCAAGCATCTTGTCAAATTCGAGCTTGTTCCCGTATGCCGCACCCCGGTTGTTATACGCCATGGCAAACGTTGGGTTCAGTCGGATGGCCGCGGTAAAGTCGGCGATCGCCTTGTCGTATTCCCCCTTGGTCAAGTAGATAGAGCCACGGTTGTTATACGGCTTGGCATATTTCGGGTCCAGCCGGATGGCTTCGGTACAGTCGGTAATCGCCTTGTCGTAGTCGCCCTTCTCAAAATAGGCAAGGCCCCGGCCGTTATGCGGCTTGGCATATTTCGGGTCCAGCCGGATGGCTTCGGTACAGTCGGTAATCGCCTTGTCGAAGTCGCCCTTCTCAAAATAGGCATGGCTCCGGTTGTAATATGCTTCGACATTCTTCGCGTCAAACCGTATGGCCTCGGTGAAGTCGGCGATTGCCTTATTTTGGTCGCCCCTCGTTTTGAAGGTGCGGTCGAAATAGACCTTGGAATCCTGATTATATTTCGGTTCCTGGGCAGAAAGCGGGAAAAATGCTACGACGATTCCCGCACACGCCAACCACAAAACTGGCTTCATGGCTACCCCCGTATTGTTCGAGTTGGGAAGGATGCCTCTCAACCAATAACGATACCGCAGACGAGGGAGCGTGAAAAGAGCAAAACCCCAGCGCCTCGGCATCGGCGCTAGTAACTACCATACTCACCGCTAACGTGTCCGCCTGCGAATGGGTGCTGACAGCTTTCACGGCATTGGCGACAAGCCCGAGAACCCCCGAAAAAACCAGTCTAGACCGCGGAATTGCTGGGGAGTTTGCGTCCGGTCAACCAAAATACAAAACGGTAGTCTTATTATTCCCCGAGCCGCAACCGCACCAGTAATTCATTGACCGGTTTTCTGTCCCGGTCCTCGGGAAGTTTCGATTCCCGGAAGGCCCGATCGAGCCGGGCTTCCAATTCCGCCAGCCGGGCCTCGTGGAACGGCCAATCGAGATCGCCGACCGACGTGTTCTCGCCGCCGACCTTCCGCGCGATCAACTCGTCCAAAAACCCGAAGCCGAAATACTCGTTGAGCCGCAGCAGGTTGGCCTCCACTTCCCCCGTCTGCAAGAGGTGGATGCCGGTCATCAGCACGCGATAGGCGTAGAGCACCGGCTTGGCCCGCCTTGGCTCCTCCTTGGCGATCAGCTTTTGCTGCGTGGCGTAGAAGCCCCGGTAGTGATGATAGTGATAGCGGGTGATGCAGCGCCGGGCCAGCGGGCGAAGCTCGTCGAGGAATTCCTGGCCCAAGACCACGATCGGCGAAAAGACCTGCTCCAGGATGTAGCCGTTGTTGCGGACCAGCAGGTTCAGGTACTTGCCCGCGTCATGGCTGACCAACTCCACCTCGACGCCATCGCAGACGGATTTGTGCTCGATCGTCTGATTGGGCACATCCAGTCCCACCACGTCGTGCAGCGGCAGCAGGTGGCTGCCCCGCAAGTCCACGTCGCTATCCGCTGACGGGAAGCCGTAGAGGTGCGCACCGCTGACGGTCACGAACAGCGGCCGGTAGTCCAGCCCCTCCACAAGCCGCCGCATGGCGGCCAGATCTACGTCAAACATCGACCATCCTCCTGCGGGCACGGACCAGGAAATCGTCCACGCGGCGGTAGTCGGGCTGCTCCGGCAGGGCCGTTCGCTCGAACGCCTGCTGGAACCGCTCGTCCAGTTCCAGTGCCCGCCGCTTCACCTCGTCGAACGGCAGCCCGTCGTTGCGGATGTGCAGCAACTCCGCACGGTGTTCAGCCACGTCGATACGGATCTCGCCCGTTTCCAAGGCCGCGATGCCGGAGTGCAAGAGCCGGATCAGGTGCATGGCATGTTTGGGCTTATACGTGCCCTTGTCTTTGAAGGCGTTGGCCATCCGCCGGAATTGGCTGAGGACGTAGCCCGAGTAGGTCTTGTAGACGTGTTTTGAGAGGAAAGCCTGCCGCATGGCCCGCAGTTCCTGGGCGGTTCCGTCGGCCAGCAGGACCATGGGCGTCCAGAGCGTTTCCAGCACGTTGGGATTGGCCTTCAGCGCCAGCCGCAAAAATTTTTCGATCTCCCAATAGACCTCGTCTCGCTCGCCCTCCTTGAACTCCAATTGTTCCGGCAGCCGCCGCAGCGACCAGTGCAGTCGGGCCTGGGGCAGGTAGATTCCTCGCAGGTCGTCGTCGGAATCTTCGCAGGCCAGCCCAAAGGCCTTCGAGCCGACCTGGCAGCGATAGATGATCCAGGGCCGCAGGTCCTCGCGGACTTCGCCCAACTCGTCCTCGACTTCCCGCCGCCGCAGGGCCAGTTCGTGGAAATAGGCCGGCACGGTCACGCCATCGGCGAAATGGACCAGGTAAGGTTTTTGGTTGTCCGGCGGGCATTCCAGCACTACGCCCACGCTGCCCGGTGGTTTGAATTGCTCGCCGCCAGGCAGGATTTTGGCCACCTTGAGCACGACTTGGGTGCCCGCCGGGATGACGAAACCGGGCAGTAGTTTGCGGAAGGAATGGTTCATGGATCGCCCGCCCAAATCTGCCGGATGGTCTCTTCCTGATCAAAGCCGTCGGGCGTGGCCGCGCTCGGCGTGTTGGCAAAGTACCACCGCTTGCCCGCAACCGCGCTGGCCAGGCAGCGGCTGCCAGGCATTTCCAGAAAGCCGGCCGCGTCATGCTCGCGGACCCAGCTCCAGGCGTAATGCAGCCACTGGTTGCGATCGGCCGTGCTTTGATGGGCAAACCAACAAATCTCGTCGTAGCCCCAGACCCAACAGCCGCCGGTGCCGGCCTGTCCAGGGCGGCGGCTCGCGCCAAAGTTGTCCAACTCGACCAGATAGGGCAGATGCTCGCAGCGCCAGCCACTGAACGTCAGCCCGCCCCGGCTGCGACCGTAAATGCTGTCGACGAAGCCGACCCGCAGCACGCCTTCCTGCGGGCGGTCGGGCACTTCGGCGATCCGCAGGGGGAACGCATGGAAATCCAGGAGCAGGCGGTCCTTGTACAATAGCCCGCCATTGGGCACGTGGGCATCGCAGAGCACGAAATGCCGCCGGGCGTGCCGGGCCGCATACTGGCGGACGAGCGTCAGCACCTGCCACCAGTGCTCGGTGTGCGGATCGTTGCCGTTCATGATCTCGGCCTGACCGAAATGGATGGCCTCGATGCCCGCATCGATGTAAGAAACGGCCGCGTAATAGAACCAGAGCTTGGTTTCCGGCCGGCTGATGTCGGGCACGGAAGCGCCTCGGCCCCATTGATTCTGCCCCCGGCCGCTGGTGTAGAGCATGTCCGCGTAACGGAAGTTCCTCCGTTGGACCGGTCGGCCCAGGGCCTTGAAGGCCCAATCGGGCACGGCAAGCTGTTCCACCTCGCGCGACACGATCTCAAAGACACATGCCTGGAGGATGATGTCCGGGTCGGCCTGGTGGATTTTGGGGGCGTTTTTCCTTGCCAGTTCCAGTCGCGACGGCAGTTGCGCTTCGTGCCCCCAAACGAAAACAGCCCGTCCGATGAACTTCGCCCCGCTGCTCTTGAGCATGCGGATGTTATCGTCCAGGTTCCCCTTCTCTGTCAGCAGTTCCTGGGAGGTGATGGCACGGGACAAGTAGCTTCGGAGAACCTCGGGCGAAATCTTGCCGTCAAAACGATAATCGCGGGCACAGGCAATTGTGGCCGTGACGAAGACCAGGACCGGGGCGGCGGCGTAATGGATTCTCATGATATTGCTTCCTTGTTTGATTCGTGCCCGGCATCACTGGTCCCTTTTACCAATTTTCCGCCAGTAGCTCGAAATAGGCCTGGGGATGGGCGCAGGCCGGACAGGCGGCGGGGGCGTCGGGGCCTTCGTGGACGTAGCCACAGTTGAGGCATCGCCATTTCACGCTCTGGCTCCGCTTGAAGACGCGGCCGTTCTGAATGCTTTCCAGAAGACCGCGGTAACGCCGCTCGTGCTGCCGCTCGGCCACGGAGATCTTCTCGAAGGCGATGGCAATGGCCTGAAAACCTTCTTCCCGGGCGACGGTGGCAAAGCCCGGATACAAAAGCGACCACTCTTCATGCTCGCCGTTGGCTGCCGCTAGGAGGTTCTCGGCGGTCGTGCAGACGATGCCCGCCGGGAAGGCGGACTCGATCTTCACCTCGCCGCCCGGCAGGAACTTGAAGAACCGCTTGGCGTGCTCCTTTTCCTGGTTGGCCGTCTCCTCGAAGATCGAGGCGATCTGGATGTAACCGTCGTTGCGGGCCTGGCTGGAGAAATAGGTATAGCGGTTGCGGGCCTGGGATTCGCCGGCAAAGGCCATCAACAGGTTGCGTTCCGTTCGGGAGTTTTTCAGTTCCATGGAAGTTGTCTCCGAAGCTGGGGAATGGGGATGAAAATCAATTCCGTCCATTATAGGACCGGGCGACAAATGCACAATTGGCCGGCGCCACGGTCATCCGCTATAATCCTTAGTGTCTCTTGGATGATCCGAAGGTCTACGAAAAGGGCCTCTTCAGCAGAATTCGTGGGTGAATTTTGGCTCGGGAAGCTCTCCGAGTGTGTGATATAGGGCGGTTTCGATGCCTTCGTAAGTGCGGAAACCATAGGCTTTTCTGGTAGTCAGTTTCGCTTTGTTGTTCAACCCCTCGACGGCGCCGGCCGAAATGGAGCCGCGGGCACGGAACCAGTTGAGGATCAGGTCTCGGTGCTCGCAGAGGGTCCCAACGACCTTCTTCATCGGTTCGATCCTGGTCCGCAAGGTTCGCGTACACCATTGGTCCAAGAACTTTCCCGCCCAGCCCGCGCTGGTGTATTCCCAAAACCGCTGGAAGTCCTCCCGCAACAAATAGCTTCGCACGCTTTTGAGATTGTAGCGGAGCAACTCCGCCAGCTTGACGGTTTGTTTATCGGTCAGATTCTCCGGGCGTTTCAACAGGCACCACCGCGAGTTCGTCAGCACTGGCTCGTAACCGTCCTGCTTCAAACGACGGGCCTCCTCCCGACGAACTTCGTCGATTGCCTCGTTCATCTTCTTCATGATGTGAAAGCGATCCAGGACGTGGACAGCCGTCGAGAGTTGCTCCGCAATCACGTTCATGTAGGCCCGGCACATGTCGCTACAGACGAAGCGGATCGCCAGGCGAATCTCCTCCGAGAGAATCTGGAAGAAGCCTCGCAGGCTTTGTTCGGTTCGGTCCTGGGCGATCCACAACAACCGCTTCATACCTTCATCAATTTGGTAAACCAACGTCAGGTAATGATGCCCTCGGTGCCACTGGATCTCGTCCACGCCGATGGCCTCGATGCCGCTCAAATCTCGGTGTGCCAGACCCCACGAAACCGCGTGTTTTACCGAGCGAAACACATCTTCCCAACTGACCCAGAAGGCATCAGCGACCTCCTGCCAGGAAAGCCGTTTCGCCCAGCGGGCCAGGAACCAGCGAAAACTAGTCGTCAGCGTGCATTTTCCTTCCCCCCACGGCACCTGCTCGACCGTCACTCCGCACCGCGGGCAGTCCACCCGCCGCATCGCATAGACGAAGAACACGGCAATCTGCCAGAGGGGTACGAACTCGAACCGCCGTGGCGGCAGTCGGTCGTAGCCCGGTCCCTTGCGGCCACAACTGGAACAGATCGGCCGACTCTTGGCTCGCGGCACAATCTGCACTTCGATCGTCGGTCGGGCGCCTTTTCCACCCATTGAACTTTCCCGTAAACAAAAGGCTTGTAACGTTCGACGCGATTGAGGATACTTTTCAGTTGCATCCTGTGCTGGCTCCAGGGAGATGGTTGGTGTGGTAACCCCATCTATACCTGGAAACCTCGCAGGATGCATCTTCTTTTCTTGGTCCTGTGCAGCTACAATCCTTCTTGCCTGGTGAAGCGGAGTCGGGCTCTGCGGGGACGCAACCCGACAAGGAATAGCCAGGTCAGGACGGGTAAATGACCCGTAGGCCCTGGCGACTTCATGCCGCCAGGGCAACTTTTCATCTCCCTCATTTATTTGTCCTGCCATCCCTCAAAAATCCAATCCCGGCACTACCAACAAACCTCGCACTACGCACTGACTCTTACCCATAAATTCTGCGGAAGACCCCGAAAAGGAGAGCACCATGGTTGACGTTCACTTGCCTCGCATTTTGGCCGGTTATGCCTACCCGATATGCCCCCCACTGCGACAAAGAGCATGGACCGGAAGTGGCGGATGTCGGGCCCGTCCAATGCGACGAATGCGGCCTATGGTTCGAAGTGATAACGCGGACCGTTTATCAAGCGGAACAGAGACTCGACTATGTGGGAGGCAAGGCCGACGCCGCAAAAAGAAGTCAGGGGTAGATCGTACAGGTTGGCAACACGGCTAACATCAGTTTGGACGCGGCAAGCCGGTTCATGTGGCCCCTTTCCGTTGAACTGCACGGTTGGCGGGCAACATATCATTCAGTCTAGCCTTGATTCTGGCCGGTTGACAACCTGCCCTACGCCATGCGTCCACTTTCCGCAAGAGAAGCCATTCGGCACAATTGACAATGCTGCGCATGGTTGCAAAAATAATGATGCGTAAAGACTAATGATAGTCCGTACCACACGGCCACGCGAGAGTCGGCGCCGCAGGAACGGGCCACATTTTTCAGTTCCCGAAAGGAATGCAATATGTCGCTTGAGGAAACGGCCATGAAGTTGGCGGAAGCTAAGAGGCAGCGCGAAGAGGTCGATTGGAATGCGGAACGCGACTGGTGGCTTTCGGCCCTTGAGGATCTTTACCGGCAAATCGAAGTGTGGCTGGCTCCATTGCAGCAGAAGGGTCTCGTCGTCAGTAGCAGGGTCCCGGTGCAACTTTCCGAAGAGAAGATGGGGACGTACACGGCAGATGAACTAGTCCTTGAATTTGGCCCTCAAGAAATCGTTCTGGAGCCGAAGGGTACTTTAATTGTGGGCGCTTGTGGGAGAGTTGACGTGTTCCGACGTGGCGCTCGCGGCGAGCAGGTCATGCTTATCCTGAGCGGGTCCAAAGCGGAACCCCGATGGGAAATCTGGCCCACCCGCAACCCTCGTCAACGCAAGGCGATGGAGCAGCCTTCCTTGGAAGGGCTACTTGAGACCATGCTTGAGGTGCAGGATTAATGACTGACCTCGATGACGAGTTGGTGCAATTTAGGACGCTAGCGTTTCTCGCAAGGCGAGCGAAGGAGCGAGCGCTAGCCGCGCCGTCCGATTCATACGTCTCGGATTTGGGGATTCCGGCCCTGGGAAAGAGGGGTACCGACCGAAGAGCCGCGCTCGAGGAGTATTTCGACTCCATCGAAGAGTCGCTGTTCGACCAATACCTGCTTCGTTTGGTGGCGGTCTTCGAACGGCTGGTTTTCCATAAGCTCAATGCGGCGGTCGGAACCGCGCGGACCACGCTTGAGGACAATTACCCCGCAGCCTCTCCGTTCTCGCGCAGCAAGACATTTGGCGAAGGACACCAAGGATGACCTTACCAACCTGGCAGACGTCGAGAAACTTCTTGCGAGCTATCGGCAGTCCGCATCCAAGGAGTTGCAGGAATTGCGTGAGCACCGGAACTGGATCGCCCACGGCGGCAGAATGGGGCAGCAATCACGATTCGCGAAAATTGAGGACGTATACACGGTCTTGGTAGAGTTACTGTACGTAATCGAGACGCAGGCAAGTTGACGCGGTGCAAGTCCCCGCTGTATCGTAATCTCAACTCAACTCCTTCGAAGCCTTCTTCGCCAAAGATGGCAAGCCGGTCCTCACGGCCCAGATGATGGACTGGGGACCGAATTACGAGTTGCATTTGCGTCTCTCGAAAATTCTCGAACTCGTCCCGGTCGTATGGCTCAGCCGTTCCGCGGGGAATGTTGGCGTCGCGCCGCGCCACCAGCAGTTGGGCCGTGGCCGTATATCGCTTGCCCAGCAGTCCGGCCCACTAGCCGACTGCCGCCGCACCACCCGCCAGCAGCACGAGGATCAAGAGCCAGCACACGATCTTGAGTTTGGACGTCACAAGGCACCTCCCGGTTACGTGGCGCCCTTCCTCCTTGCCCTCGAACACGCCCGAACGGGCGGCAAAGTCGTCGGGCAGATGGAATACCGTCAGTCTACCCGGTTGGGTACGGCCCAGCATTGGCTGTGGGCCAGCTTCCCAAATCGAGGCAGGAACAGCCTTGCTTGCAGATCGAGGCGCGACGGGGTAGGCTGATTACCGTAAAAATGTTGAGAAATGGTGGCAAGAAAATGGAGTCAGGTTCGGCAAAAAACAGCGCGGGAGGAAATGAGCCTTCGCAGCCATTTGAGGGCGTGGGACAATTCATGCAGCGAACCACCGTTTTCTATGACAAGCATGACGTGAAATTCGCCCGCAAGCTGGATGATCGTCGATTCCAGTGGCTTGAGGACTTGGGTGGCATGCCGCTCCAGGATGCGCCCTTGGATGCCGACGGTTTCCTGTTTGGTTACCAAGGCACCGAGGAAGACTACCGGAAGCTGGTGCGTAACCGACCCCGTATCCGCGATTGGCCCGAAGAGCAGGAGGAGTTGCGGCACCTGGATTTTATCTTGGAACGGTTGGACAAGGCAGGCGTAAGCGTGCCACGGCCGCAATCGTGGATTCTGCGGATCGACGATCACGTCCCTGCGGACATAACCTTCCCCGTGTTCGTGCGGACTTCCGTCAGTTCCTGGAAACGGGGCGGGCAAGTGTCGTGCGTGAAAAACCTCCGGCAGCTTGAAGAAGAGGCAGATCTGTTGCGCCGGGCTTTCCAGTGGGACGCCACGATCGTTGCTAGGCAGTGGCTGGAGTTTGCCCAGCAGGCTCGTGGCGATACGGCAATGCGCCACAGGAGATCCGCGTGTGGATCGTCGATCACGTGCCCGCCGCATGGTCGTTCCACTACCTTCACGCCGTGCCCAGGCCGGATGGGTTTCCGCCCTCGGCAGAGGATCTGCGAACACTCACCCGGTACGCGGCGGAGATCGGCCCGTTATTCGGGTCCCGCCTGATTGCCGCAGATTTCGCACGAACCAGGTCAGGCGTTTGGTATTTTCTGGAAGCCGGTGCAGGGGCGTGTTCGGGGACGGCGCACGAGGTGGTCTTCAAGTCAGTGGCCCGCAGGCTGATGCACCAGCCTGCGAACCTGGAGGGTGATGCGGTGGGTGGTGGGCTTGAATCCTACCTGTAATTTGGGGCTCCGAAGACAAACAGCAAAGATCGCGAACATCATGTACTTAATCTACTGAAATGGACGACGAACAAACTTTCTTATCCCTTGCCGCCTCCTGGCTTCGCTCGGCCCACGAGGTCGTCGTGTTCACCGGCGCGGGCGTTTCGGCCGAGAGCGGCATCCCCACGTTTCGCGACGACGAGGGATTCTGGCAACAATTCCCCGTGAGAGAGTTCGCAACCTGGAAGGGACTTGTTCGCACGGCCATCCGCCGGCCACGGCGTCTGGCCGACTTTATCCATGCCGTGCTGCACCCGATTGCCGTGGCCAAGCCCAACGCCGGCCATCGGGCGATTGCGGAGATGGAGAAACACGTCGGCGTAACGGTCGTAACTCAGAACATCGACAACCTCCACCAGGAGGCCGGCAACACGATCGTCCACGAAGTCCACGGCTCGTTGTTCGAGGTCGTCACCCGCCGTGGCCGCTTCATCCGGCTGCTTTCGCGCCGTCAACTGCTTCAGATCGCCGAAGCCCTCGAGCCGGGCGCGGCGAGGTTGGCTCGTCCTACTGCGCGTGCTCTTGGCGATTCGTCCTCTGGCCGGACTCGCGCTGCGCGGGCTGTACCTGCCCCGGATCATACTGTTTGGCGATGCCATGGCGGAACCGGCCTGGTCCCGCGCCCTGGAGGCTGTTCAGCGATGCGACTGCATGATCCAGGTGGGCACGTCGGGCACCGTAATGCCGGCCGCGATACTTCCTTCAGAGGCGAAGGCGGCGGGGGCGAAGATCGTCACGATCGACCCGAACGAAGGCGAAGGCGATGCCTGGCTTCGGGGAACTGCGGCGATGGTGCTGCCGCAGTTACTTATGGCCGCTTTCAGCACAGAGAAGTGATTAACGGCGGGAAGGCGGTTATACTCAAATAGGGCAGTGAAGAACCTCGCGGCGTCAAACAGGAATATAGCCCATGATGTTTGTGCATTTGGCTCCTGAAAAGAGGGTGAAATCCATCCTCCGCAACGGCATCAACCGACTACGAAAGCACAAGGCGGGAATCAATGGCGTGTTTGCCATGCCGGTCATGCGGAATTTCTTCGTTCCCACCAGTGGCTGCGCGAACTCAAACGACGTGGCCTGGGACCAATCGCCGGTGTCTACTTCCGTATACCCGACAACGAAACCGTGTGGGTCGGACACTACAACCAGGCCCACCAGCAGATGACGGCGGCCGAGGCGGCGACGACGATCCGTGCGGCGGAACCGTCAGAGGGATTTGAAGTGATTATCCCACGCCGCATCGAGTCCAAGGAGATCCACCGGAGTCGCCAACTGCCGCAGGTGGTCGGTTGGCGGTACTATCCAGGATCGCACGGCAGACGGCCATGCGGCTGCCCGTTCTGTCAACGAAGTGGGTTCGGGGCAAGACGACTGCGTGAGAAGTATGAGGCCGGGCTGTAGACAGTCGAACCACCATGACCGACATCAAGAATCCTCGATTGCTCTATGCCAAGGGCGCCCTGTTCGTCCTCGGCGGAATCATGGCCTCGGGCCTGATCCTCGTGGAGCGGCCGAGCATCAAGGTTGCCCTCTTGCTGGGCATCGCCATCTGGTGCTTTGCCCGGGCCTACTACTTCGCCTTCTACGTGGTCCAGCACTACGCCGATCCAAGCTACAAGTTCGCGGGCCTTTGGTCGTTTGTTTCCTATATGCTGCGGAAACCGCGGAGATGGCGGCCCGTGAGGATAGATGCCACTGGCTTGCGGTTTTTCGATTAAATCGACAACCCGCAAGCCGGTGGTATTACAGCCTACTCAGGAACTCGAAGAGAGCCGCGTAATAGAGGTCGGTCTGAGGGTCGTTGTGGTCGCCGCCGGGAATCGTAATGAACTGTTTCGGCTCGTTGGCCGCCTCGAAGAGCTGCCGGCCCATGGCGTAGGGGATAAGCCGGTCGGCCGTACCGTGGCTTTGCAAGAGCGGGCCGTGGTAGTCGCGGATCTTCGCCAGCGAATTGAACTGTGTCCGCATTAGCGCCCGCACGGGAAGCCAAGGCATCGTCGCATGTCCGACTTCCGGCATCGAGGCAAAGGTACTTTCCAAAACCAGGCCGCGGGCGCCGTCAGCCGCCAGATCGACCGCAACAGCGCCGCCTAGCGAGCGGCCCATGAGCACGATCTGGTTCTCCGTGATGCCGGCGGCTGGGCCAACCAGGCTCGGGCCGCGCGGGCATCGGCCAGTACTCCCGCCTCGCTCGGCGTTCCCTCGCTACGGCCGTAGCCGCGGTAGTCGAATCCCATTGCCGTCACGCCCATGCGATCGTGCAGAATCCGCAGGACGTCGGCCCAAAGGGCCACGTTGCCGCCGTTGCCGTGGCAGAAGAGCACGACCGCCCGCGGCTGTTCGCGGGGCACGTACCATCCGTGCAGCCGCGTACCATCCTTCGCCGTGAACCACGCATCCTCGTAGGCGAGACCCGGCGGCTGCCAATCCCCGGCAGGATAACGACTGGGGGCAAAGACTAGCGACCTCTCGATCGTTCCGAGAGGATTAAACGGACTCTGGCATCCGGCGATCAGGGCAAACAGCAGGGCCGCCACGATGAGAACCGGATGCTTGGCCATTCAAGAGGCTCCAAAAAAGGGCTCCACCTACTTTGGGGGCAGCGGATTATAGGCCAGCGTTACGCGACAGGGCAAGGGCAATTCGTCTTGAATCCCCTTATTGCGTTTTCTTCTTGTACGTAATCACCACGGCACCAGGGCGGTCCTTGACGATTACAGAGAGACCCTGATCGAGGAGTTCGCGTCCGTTGATTTCTATCGTGCCGGCCGTATCGTCGTTCTTCAGCGCATAGGTTGCTTGGGGATCGAGTCCTCGCAGCTTGAAGCGGGCCGCCGTGTAATTGCTCCGCGGCCTGCGGAACGCCTGGACCAGCCCCTGACCCTCCTCCGGACGATCGAACTGCCAGGCCATCCATGTGTCCAGCGCGTAGGTCCACGACGTCAACGGGTAGAAATCACCATAGTAATACGGGGCGACTTCCCGCCACTCGTCGACGAACTTGCGCACCAGGGCAAAATCGATGTCGTCGCGTCGAACGTCGTAGCCGAGGCCCAGCAGGGGTGCGAAGGCCGTTCGCGCGGCATAGGAATCAACACGGCCCGTGCCCGTGGCAAAGTAAGGATGCCAAAGCGACAGGCCGTAGAACTGCGTGTGCTTGGCTTCGAGATCGCCGTAGTCCATGTCGCTCTTGTGCAGCGGCACGGCGCGACGCATCGACTCCAGATCGTTGCGGCGTCCGCCCGAGGCGCACTCGTCGGTCAACATGTTCGGCCTACGGCGGCGCAACTCGTCCCAGTAGGCGAGGTATCCCACGCAATGCCGAATTTCGGTAATGCCCTTGCGGTCCGGGGCGTCGTTGTTCCGCCAGTAATCCAAGGGTGGGAAGTTGAAGTCTTGGCGGTAGATGTCAATGCCTTCGTCCTTCATGAGTTTCAGGACGTGGCCGGCCATCCAGTGCTGCGCCGCGGGAATGCCGTAGTAAAAGAGTTTCTGTCGACCGTCGCTGCCCAAGAGCCACGGTTTCCGGTTCTCGTACAGCCACGTTCCCGGCGTGACGCGCTCGGGCTCGAACCACAAGAGGGCATTCACGCCTCGGGCGTGGGCATGGTCGGTAACGGCCCGCAGGCCGTGGGGGAACCGCTGGCGGTCGACCTCCCAGGTGCCCACGTTTGGCCAACCGGTCTTGTTCACGTACCAACCGGCATCCATCCACCAGAAGTCGATCTTGATGCCGTGATCGAGGTAACGGTCGATGAACAACTTCTGATTGTCTTCGTTGGCGGCGGTCATTTCGTTGAACTGCCCGGAAGAACCGGCGGCCAGCAACGGCGGCGGCAGTTTTCCGCCCGGACGCGGCATGTTGTGGGCCATCATCCACCGCCGCCAGACGTTCTGGGCGCGGATCCAATCGCCGCCCTTCCAGAACTGCAAGGCCATCAGCGGGCTGCGGACCTCCTCGTCGGGCAAGAGCTTGAAGTGTGTCGTCTCCTGGCCCGCGGTGACGTGGAGGCCATCCTGTTTGTCGCGAGAGAAGTTCGCGGCCCACTGTCCCGGCCACCCTACGGCGATCATCAGGCCCTCGCCCTCCCACTGGAGATTGTAGTAGGGCCAGGCCTCGCTGGAGGCCCAGCCGCCCTGGGGAGCGAAGTGCGCGGTTGCCTCGGGGCGAAGTTCCGTTTCCAGCGGGCGATAGTCATCCGAATTCGCCTGGCTTCCGGCCTGATGGTGCAGGAGGAATTCGCGCTGCTGCCCGCGGTGCAGGGTGACGTCCAGCGCCTGGATGTTGGCCAGGATCGGGCTCTCCTGTTTGCCCATATTCTTGAAATAGAGCGTCCATTCCACTGTCGGGTAATCGCGATACTCGATGGCGACGCAACGAAGGACTAGCCCGGTTTTCGGGTCCGTATACATGGTGGTGTGTTCGCTCCGCCGGTCGTCCAATCTCCGGCTCGCCCGTATTGCTTCCCAGGTCTTCAACAGTTCGGCCGATGGTTTGCCGTTATAGGTGAAAGAGAAGAACGGCTCGACGCCCGTCTCGAACTTTGCCGCCGCCCACTGTCGGGACTTGGCCAACTCATCGGCAGTGGGCGAAACGGCCGCCGCGTTTCCCGGTGACATGACGCACATTGCCGCCACAATGGCGACGGCGAATATCTTCCGCATGAGCAGATCTCCTTGCTGAGGGTTTACGGGTTAGTGAAGTGACGGCAACCAGGACACGGCATTTTCCTTTCGAGCCGATGCTATTTGCCGAGCGTGAAGGCCGGCAGTTTGACGATCTTGCCGCCGGCGAGCGCCGACTGATGCGCAGAGACCGACGCACGTCCAGTTCGCCGACTGGACGGCATTGGGGAAAGGATCGCGGTCCTCCAAAAGGGCCATGGCGAACTCGTGCGCAAGATGCGGGTGGCTGCCGCCGTGGCCGCTGCCTTGCGTGAAACTCAAATGCGTTTTCTTGCTCGCGTCATAGACCCCCTGCGTCGTGTATTTTGCGATGGTCTTGGGCAGGCGGCGGGCGAAATCGGGGCACTTGACGGGTTGCGGAATCTTCGGCTCCGGCCGCTTGGCGGTATGCAACACGAGCGGCTCGTGCTCGATCAGCGGCCACTCGATGGTTTTCTTTGTTCCGTAAACGTCGATGCTCTCGCGATACTGCCGCGCCGTGTCGAAGAGACTGCGAATGATCCGCGCACTGACATCGCTTCCGCGGAACTTGACGTGCGCGGTCTCGACAGCGAAGGGAGAACCGTAGCACTGGATGAGCTCCTTGCGGATCGTGCCCGAGCCGAAGCAGCTCACGTATTCCGCCGGCTGACCGACGAGTCCGGCGACGGGACCGACACAGTGGGTCGCGTACCACATCGGCGGCAGGCCCGGCCAGTAGTTGGGCCAGCCGTCCATGTCCTGCTGGTGGCTCGCCTGGACGAACTGCAGATTGCCGAGCTCGCCCTTGTCCAGCAGGTCCTTCATGAACAGATACTCGCGCGAATAAACGACCGTCTCCATCATCATGTATTTGAGGCCGGTCCGCCTCGCGACTTCCACGATCTTGCGGCAGTCGGCGATGTTCGTGGCCATCGGCACGGTGCAGGCCACGTGTTTGCCGGCCTTGAGCGCCGCAAGGCTCATCCAGGCGTGGTCAGGAATCGGGGAGTTGATGTGAACGACATCGACGTTGCGGTCCTCGAGCAGTGCAGCAAAATCCGTGTAACGCTGCTGGACGCCAAAGTATTCAGCGACGGCGTCGAGCTTTTCCTTGTTGCGTTGGCAGATCGCGTAGCAGTTGGTGTTTGGGTGCTTCTGCCACAGCGGGATGAACTCGGCCCCGAAGCCGAGCCCGACGATGGCGACGTTGATCTTCTTGGACATGGCCGCGTACTCCTGAAAATGTCTGCTGGATCATCAAAGCTTTAGGCGCCATTCTAATCGCGCCGACCGCCATGTCAAAATACATTCCTTGGATGATCGCCCCGGCGTCTACGGCGGATCATAACCACCGGGGTTCCATGGGTTGCAGCGGCAGATGCGCCACATTCCGCGCCACGCTCCGCGGATGGCGCCGTACTTCCTCACGGCCCCGATGAAATACGCGCTGCACGAAGGATGAAAACGGCAATGCCGGCCCAAGATCGGGCTAAGCGTAACCTGATAGACCCGCGCCATGCCGATCAAGATCCACGCCGGCATGCGGCGGATCGTCAGTAGGATCGAGATCAGAGGCCTGCGTTGCATGGAAACCAAGAAAACGTGGAAAAAACGACGCAGTAGAATTAGGAGAAGAACCACGAACTACACGAAAGAACGAGACTGCACGGACAAGACCTTTCGTGTGTTTCGTGTATTTCGTGGTTTCCAATTTCCCTTCTGAATTCCCATTTTTCTGTCCTTCTTTTTTCGGTCAAATCTTCTTCGCCGCCCTCCGCGCCAGCCTCACCAGCGACTCCTGTAACTCGGCCGTCTCCGGTACGGCGTCAGGCCGGGGGATGACGACCAAGTCCACGCCTGCGGGCAATTGCTCGCGCGACAGGCGAAAGGCCTCGCGAATACAGCGCTTCCAACGGTTGCGAACCACGGCGCCGCCGACTTTGCGGGAAACGGAAAGCCCCAACCGCGGATGGGCCAGGCCGTTGGGGTAGATGAAGACCAACAAACGGTCGTCGCCGGCGGTCAGGCGACGCTGGTAGGCCCGTTGAAACTCCGCGCCGCGGGTGATGCGGTAGGCGCGAAGGAACCGTTGGTCGCCCATCTTACCACCGCAAGGCTTGCCGTGGGTTGCTTGGAGATCGCGTATCAATCTGGCGGATGGTTTCCCGGTCCGCGTCGGTCAAGTTGGCGGGAAGCACGATCAGCACCTCGGCCAGCAAGTCGCCCTTGGCGCCGTTTTTCGGGGCAACGCCATGCCCCTTGATCCGCAGCTTCTTGCCGCTGGAAGTCCCCGGTGGAACGTGAAGTGCGACCGTCCCGCTGGGCGTGGGCACGTCGACGCTCGCTCCGGCCACGGCCTCGCCAAGCGTGATCGGCAGGCGGACGACAAGATCGTTGCCCTTGCGAACAAAGAAGGGATGCGGGGCGACGTGGATTGTCAGCATCAGGTCACCGGCAGTGCCACGGCCGGAAGCTGGCTCGCCCTTGCCGCGGAGCCGCATCTTCTTTCCGTCGTCAATGCCCGGCGGAATCTTGACCACGATCGTTTCCGTCTCGCCGGACTGTCGGCGGAGACCCAATTGGACTTCGCCGCCGCTAACGGCGGTGGCGAAGGGAATAGTCACTTCGGAGGCAACATCGCTGCCGCGGCGCTTCGAACTGCCGCCGCCGGCGCCTCGGCCGGCAGCCCGGCGGACGTGTGAGAAGATGTCACCAAGTCCGCCGCCACCCTCGCCGAAGCGTTCGGCAAAGAACTGGCCGAGGTCGATATCTTCGGCATTGAAGCCGCTCCCCGACCCGGCCCCCCAATTCGGAGCGTGTGGGGCGCCTTGGCCCATGGTTTCAAAGGAGCTGCCGTAGCGGTCGAACATCTCCCGCTTTTCCGGGTTGTTGAGCACGTCGAAGGCGGCCTGGATTTCCTGGAATTTCTTGACGGTCCCCGGTTTGTCCGGGTTCATGTCGGGATGGTGCTTGCGTGCCAACTCCCGGTAGGCCTTCTGGATATCGGCCGGGGAGGCGTCGCGGGCGACACCGAGCGTTTTGTAATAGTCAGTTGCCATGGTTTTCCAAGGGAGATTTCGCCCATTATTCTAGGATCGGACAGCCACTCTTAGCAAGCCGGTCTTGAGTCGACGCCGTAAAAAGCTATGTTATTCTATGCGATTCTTACTGCCACTTCTCGTTTGCCTGCCGGTCCTGCTGCTCCGGCCGGCTGGGTGCTACGCCGCTGATGGCAAGCTGCTGCTGACCGTCGTCGATGGCAAGACTCACAAACCGGTGGCCTGTCGTCTGCATCTCAGCGGTCCGCGGGCACCCGGTACGCTGGGTCGGCGGCCGAAGAAGATGGAAGGCTATCCCTTCTGGGCCGACCATTTCGTCTTCCCGGGCACAATCACGCTGAACCTGCCGGTCGGCTTCTACACGTTCGAGCTGGAACGCGGCCCGGAGTACTACAACGTGACGGGCAATTTCAGCATCGAGCGCTTCGCCGACGACAGCAAGCAGGTGGAACTGCGGCGCGTTGTCGACATGAGCGACGAGGGCTGGTGGTCCGGCGATATGTACCTCCGCCGTTATGTCCGCGACCTGGAAATGGTGATGTCGGCCGACGATCTGCACGTCGCTCAGGCGACGACCTGGTGGAACGACAAGAACGATCTGGGCGGCAAGAATCTCACGCTGCCCAAGAATCGCCTGGTGACCTTCGACCGCGATCGAGTCTACGAACTGTACTGCGGCGGTTTCACCCGCGGCGGGACCGAAGTCTTGTGCTCCCACGTGCCGGGACCGATGCCCCTGCTGGCCCAAACCGACGAGTACCCGTCGCTGGCCCAACATCTTCAGCAGGCCCGGCAAAAGAACCCGGAGTTGTGGGTGGATGCCACGGCGAGCTACGGATGGGACCTGCCGATGTTGGTGGCCAACGGGCTGGTCGATTCGATCGAGGTGGCCAACAGCCATTTCGGCCGCAAGGCGATGCAGCTCGACACGAAGCTTGGCAAGCCGCGCAATGTCGATGCTTACGCCGGCCCCTCCGGCTACGCCCGCTGGTCGCAGGACGTCTACTTCAAGTTGCTGGACTGCGGCCTGCGGATTCCGCCCACGGCCGGCAGCGGTTCCGGCGTTTCGCTCAATCCGGCCGGCTATAATCGCGTCTACGTACACTTGGACAGCAGCTTCAATTATCAGCAATGGTGGAAGAACCTGAAGGCCGGGCAGGTCGTCGTCAGCAACGGCCCGCTGTTGCGCGCCGGGTCGAGGGCCAGTTGCCGGGCCACACGTTCCACGGCGAGGAAGGCCGCGAGTTGGAACTGGAGATCGGCATGACGTTGACCACCCGCGAGCCGATCAGCTACCTGGACATCGTGCAGGACGGCCAGGTGCGGAATTCGATCCGTTTCGAGACTTACATCAAGGATGGCCGGCTGCCGCCGCTGCACTTCAAGAAGAGCGGCTGGTTCCTCCTGAGGGCGGTGGCCGAGATTTCCGACACGTATCGCTTCGCCATGACTGGCCCCTACTACGTTGAGTTCGGCGACAAGCCGCGGATCGGCAGGAAGTCGGCCCAGTTCTTCCTCGATTGGGTTTACGAGCGTGCCCGGCAGATCCGGATCGACGATCCCGAGCAACGTGGCGAGGTGCTGGAATATCACCGCAAGGCGCGGGATTTCTGGAAGAACGTCGTGGAGAAGGCCAATGCAGAATGACGAAGCACGAATGACGAATGACGAACAAGAAACTCGCTGCAATTCCTTTCGCTGCTTGACCTTTCGTCATTCGTCATTCGTCATTCGGATTTTCTCCCAACTCTTCCCAAGTCTTCGGCCGATACTTGGAGAAGACTTCCGATTGCGCAAACATTGACTCCCGCCATGCCCCAGGACATTCGCAAAGCCGCCATTCTGCTCATGAGCCTGCCGGACGATCAGGCCGCGCAGTTGATGAGCAAGCTCGAGCCCAAGCAAGTGGAAGCGGTTTCCATCGAAATCGCCAAGCTCGGCTCGGTCACCGGCGATGAGCAGGACGCTACGATTCAAGAGTTCGCCGGGGCCAATCCATCAAGCATCTCCGTGCGGGCCGGCGGATTGGAACTTGCCAAGCAATTGGTCGAAAAGGCCCTGGGCAAGAGTGCGGGGGCCACGCTGGACAACGTCCGCCAATCGATCGAGGCCCTGCCGTTCGGGTTCCTGCAAAAGGTCGATAACCAGAACCTCTTGACCTTCATTATGGACGAGCATCCGCAGACGATCGCCCTGATCCTCTCGCACATCCAGCCGCAGCAGGCCGCCGAGATCATCAAAGGGTTGCCGCCCGAACGGCAGTTGTCGGTCATTCGCCGCGTGGCCACGATGGGCCAGACCAGCCCCGAAATCATCAAGGAAGTCGAGCACGGGCTGGAACACCGCATGTCGAGCGTCGTCAGCCAGCAGTTCGAGAACGCCGGCGGCGTGCCCAGCGTGGCCGGCATGCTCAACGTCATCGATCGGGCCACCGAGCGCAGCCTCTTGGAGAATCTCGCCCGCGAGGATCCCGAGTTGGTGGAAGAGATTCGCCGCCTGATGTTCGTCTTCGACGACATCAGCAGCTTCGGCAACAAGGAACTCCAAGTGCTGCTGAAGAACGTCGAAAACACGCAGTGGGCGATGGCTCTGAAGGGCGCCAATCCCGAGTTGAAAGAGAAAATCCTGGCCAACATGTCCAAGCGCGCGGGCGACATGCTCCGCGAAGAGATGGAGTACCTCGGGCCCGTCAAGCTTTCGGCGGTCGAGCAAGTCCAGCAGCAGATCGTCGACGTCGTGCGTCGTCTGGAAGATGCCGGCGAGATCAGCACGCACAGCGACGAGCACGAAGAACAGTTCGTGAGCTGATGTCTTGTTCTTCCAGGTCAAACCACTTGACGCTGGATCTTGCCCACCGGGGCCAAATAAACGACGAACTCCTCCTGGCCGTCCACGCGCACGAGCCGGTCCATGAGCTCCTGGTCGTAGGCAGCCACGGCGCAGGTCCCCACCCCAATCGCCTCACAGGCCAGATACAGGTTTTGGCAGACGTGTCCGGCGTCCAGGGCGATGAGCTTGTGGGCGGCCGGCCCGTACGCGCCACTCCATGCGGTAGGGGATGGTCGTCCATAGGAAAACCACGGCCGCTCGACCGACGAACCATTGTCCCGCCGCGGCCTCGATCAGCCTCGCGGGCATCTGCTCCTCCCGGAACAGGTCCAACAGTTGATGTTCCAGGGGCAGGTAGCGGTACATGCCCGGCTCCAGCCCGGAAACCCGTTGCACGGCCAGGTAGGTTTCCAAGGCCTGTCGATTTCCGGCGGACGGTACGGTGCGGAGCACCGCGCCCGGGGCAACCTGCTGCCGGACCCCCTGCGTGGCCCATAGCAAGAAGGACAGTTCTTCCAGGGCAAGCGGCTCGGCATTGAAATCGCGGCAGCTCTGACGGCTGCCCAGGGCAGTTGCCAGATTCATGGCCCCCCCCTCAAACTTAATGGAACCGGCCGCCCACTCCCCGACCGGCGGCAGATCGTGCCGCGTGGCATCGGCCGGGAAAGGTTTCTCCAAGGGCGGAGGCGGGACATCACGATAATGGTCCGTCTCGGTGAAGTCGATCTCCTGGCGGATTGTGTTCTTGAGGAAATAGCGGTACTGGTCGAGCGACGGCGCGCGCATGACGTTTTCCTTCCACGTAGGGGGCTGTATTGTGACACCATTATAGCGACCGGTTGCCGGAACTCCAATTCTCTATGACGGAAGGATTGAACCACAGGCATTTTTCTTCTATACTTGATAGCTTAAGGAAACCGACAGTCTGGAGACGAAACCATGCGAGCCTTGCCGTTCGTTGCGCTGCTGATTCTGGGTTTATGCCTTTCCCTATGCGTGCCGTGTCTGGCGGGCGACATGAAAACCTTCGGTCCCGATCCCCAACTTTACCAGACGACAGTCAGTCGAGCGATCGAGTTTCTCACGAAAGGACAATCGCAGGACGGGTCGCTGAGTTCGCAGATCGGGATCGGCCCCACCGCCATTGCCACGCTGGGCATGCTGCGGAGCGGCCGTTCGCCGGACGAGCCACAGATTGCCAAGTCTCTGAAGTATCTCGAAGAATATGCCCAGGAGAACGGCGGCATCTACACGCCTGGCGGCCCCATCTCGACCTATGAAACTTGCATCGTCATGGTCTGCTTCCAAGAGGCCAATCGCGATCACCGCTACGACAAGACTATTCGATCGGCCAAGAAGTTCATTCGTGGCGGCCAATGGGAAGAGAAACGGGGCAAGGACAAGTCCGATCCGGCCTACGGCGGCGTGGGCTACGGCGCCAAGTCGAAGAACCCCGACCTGTCGAACACCGCCTTCTTGATCGACGCCTTGAAAGCCGCCGGCAACGGCCCCGACGACGAGGCCATGAAGAAGGCCCTGGTCTTCGTCTCGCGGTGCCAGAACCTCGAAAGGGAACACAACACCACACCCAACGCGGCCAAGGTGAACGACGGAGGATTCTATTACAATCCCACCCTCAGCAAGCAGGACGACGACCGCCAGACGGCCAACGGCGGCCTGCGGAGCTACGGCTCGATGACCTATTCCGGTTTGAAGAGCATGATCTACGCCGGAGTGAACAAGGATGACCCCCGCGTCAAGGCGGCCGTCGAGTGGATCCGCAAGAACTACGACCTGAAGAGCAATCCCGGCCTGGGCGCCGCGGGATTGTTCTATTACTACCACACCTTCGCCAAGACGTTGGACGCGCTGGGCATCGACGAACTTGAAGACGCCAAGGGCGTGAAACACGACTGGCGCCGCGAACTGACCGAGGAACTCGCGCGGCGACAGAAAGAAAACGGCTCGTGGGTCAATATCAACGACCGCTGGATGGAAGGCGACGCCAACCTCTCCACCGCCTTCAGCCTGCTGGCCCTTTCCTATTGCAGGCCACATGCGGCCAAACCGTAGGGTGGGACCAGACTCGGGGCACCCGCGCAGTGGGTCGGCAGGCGCAGGCCCACCTTGATTGTCCCATCGAGCGCAGAATGGTGGGCTGGCGCTCGGTGGAACCGAGCTTGTCCCACCCTACAGCTCTTGCCGGCCGCATGCGGCCAAGTAGTCCAACATGATTGAATCCACAACGCTGTCCGCTCCCCCGGTTATCGTCGAGAACGTGACCAAGCGGTTTCGGCAAGGCAATACGATCATCGACGCCCTCCGAAACGTCCGGCTCACGATCGAGCGGGGCGAGTTCTTGGCCGTGATGGGAGCGAGCGGATCAGGCAAGAGCACCTTGCTGCACGTGATGGCCGGCCTGACGCGACCCGACTCCGGACGCATCCTCGTCGACGGTCGGGACCTGGCAGCCATGCCGGACCGGGCACTCACGATGTTTCGCCGCCGCCACATCGGACTGGTCTTCCAGGCGTTCAACCTGATCCCGACGCTCACGGCGCGGGACAACATCCTCTTGCCCCTGTTGGCCGACGGGCGGGGTGAGCCCGCGGACAACCGGCTCCAAGGCCTGCTCACGCGGCTCAAGATGGCCGATCGGCTGCGTCATCCGCCCGACGCTTTGAGCGGCGGAGAGCAGCAGCGAGTCGCCATCGCCCGGGCCGTCATCACGGAACCGGCCGTGCTGCTGGCCGACGAGCCAACCGGCAGCCTCGACTCGATCACGGGTCAGGGGATCTGCCGGCTGTTGAAGGAACTGTGCGAGGAGCAGTGCCGAACGGTCGTCGTCGTAACCCACGAGCCGGCAGTGGCCGTCTGGGCCCAGCGGATCGTCGTGCTCAAGGACGGCCGGACATTGACCGAGTTCAAGACATCCGACTTCCGCGACGTTCACCGCCTGGCGGCCCATTATCAAGACGTCGTCGGGGCCGCGGCGGAGGACCAGCCATGAGCGTCAGCCGGAAGCTGGCCATGGCCTACGCGCGGCGGCACCCGGGCCGGATGCTCTTGACCTCGCTGGCGACGATCGCCGCAGCATGTGTCGTCGTTTGGGTTGTCAGCGGCTACGACGCGCTGGTTGGGCAGTTCGGCAGCAAGGCGGCCGAGTACCTTGGCCGCTACGACCTGTTCCTCGTGCCCGATTCGGCCGACGACTCGTCGCTGCCCGCGGAACTGGTGGCGGCAATGCACAAAGACCCTGCCATCGCCGAGTGGGAACCCGCGCTGCAATGGACCGTCCGTGTCAAGCCCGATAAACCGATCGACGTGAACTCGGAGGGCTCTTCCGGCAGCAACAGTTCTTCGCAGAGCAGCCAGGGCAGTCCGCCGCGAGGCGCGCCCCCGGACCGCCCGAAACTCGTCGGCATGAACTCCGCGGCGCCTCCCTACTCGCTGGTCCAAGGACGTTGGATCAAGACCGACGACCCGGCCCTGCGCGAGGCCGTGATCAGCAACCAGTCCGCGGAGCAATTCCAAGTTGGGCTGGGCGATGAGGTGCTCGTGATTCTCGGCACCAAGGAATATCGCCTGACGATCGTGGGCATCGTCGCGCAGGCGTCTTCCGCGCCGGCGGCTGAGAAGACGTCGGCGACCGGCCGACCGCTCATGGCGGCAGGGGGCTCGACACTTGGGCCGGCTGCCTCCGCGCTCTACGTGCCGCTGGCCCTGGCCGAAAAGATCACGCGGCAAGCCGGCAAGATCAATTTGGTAAACATCAAGCTCCGCCCGGGCGAACAGACCGCCGCATTCCGCGATCGCTGGCAGCCGCAAGTGCTGCGGACCCGGCCGCCCGTGCTCCTTGTCGGCGTGCAAGACGTGCTGAACGCGATGGCGCAAGCCACGATGGCCACCAGTGCCCGGCGGCAGGCGTGGGCCGCCACCGGCATGTCGCTCCTGGCCGCGCTGTTCATCATTTTCACCACGTTGAGCATGGGCGTCAGCGAACGGGTGCGGCAATTCGCCATCATGCGCGCGGTCGGACTGACACGATTCCAGGTCGCCGGGGTCATCGCCGCCGAAAGCCTGGTGCTTGCGCTGATCGGTTGGGCCGGCGGCTTGATCGCCGGCTGGGGACTCTTGGCGGTCGCCAGTCACGCCAAGCCCGAGCTGTTCAACCGTGGTGCGTCGCTGGGTGGCTGGTGCGTGCTGCTGACGGGCGTGGCGGCGTTGGGCGGTGCGCTGGTGGCCTCGATTCTGCCCGCTTGGCAGGCGACGCGCGTCCAACCGCTGGAGGCCATGTCGCCCCGCCGCTATGGTCGGCCAGGTTTGCGAACGTGGGTGATTACCGGCGCCATCGGTGTGGTCTTGATCGCCGTCAATCCGCTGCTCGTCTACGTCGTACCCATCGGCGATTCTGCCCGCTACGGCATTTATATGGCTCTGGGCTGCACGAGCATGGCTATTGGGTTTTTGTTGCTTGCGCCGCTGGCCATCGTGGCCACGGAGGCGTTGATCGGGCCGTGGCTCGCACGGGCCATGAGGCTGGAGCCCCGGCTGTTGCGAGCCCAGCTCATCAGCAACCTGTGGCGCACGCTTGGCACCACGTTGGCCATGAGCATCGGCCTGGGACTCTACGTCTCGATGATGATTTGGGGATATTCGATGCTTCAGCCGTTCAAGCCGGGCGACTGGGTGCCCGACATGCTCGTGACGCTCCAGTCGGGCGGGCTGCCCGACGCGGAAATCGACACCGTGCGCCACACGCCGGGCGTCGTTCCCGAGCAGTGCCTCCCTCTGGCCGTCGAACAGCCCCGCCTGGCCGGCGACATTACCGACAGTCAGAAAGGCAATTCGGTCACGCGGCAAGACAACATCCTGATGATTGGCCTTGACCCGCAAGTGGCGTTCGGCGGTTCGCGGCCGCTCGTGCGTGCGGAATTCGTCCAAGGCACGCGCGAAGAGGCCGTCACCCGGCTTACACAAGGCCGGTTTTGCGTTGTGCCCGACCACTTCCTCACGGCGACCGGTCTGAAGCTCGGCGACCGGTTCGCGGTGGTTCCTCCCGACATGCCCGACAAACCGGTCCAATACACGATTGCCGGAGTGGTCTCGCTGCCCGGTTGGCACTGGATCGCCCAGGTCTCCGGCCTGCGGCGGCGCGGCGTGCGGTCGGCGGCCATGGTGTTTGCGTCCTACGACGACATCCGCCGCGACTTCGACATCCGAGAGACCAATTATTTGTGGATGAACGTCAAGCCGGGCGTGGGCGTGCCGGAGATGGGGGCGGCGTTGCAACCCCTTGCCGACCGTTACCTCGGTCCAGGCACGGTGATCAATGTCCGCGGTCCATCGAGTTTCGGGGCGACGAAGTTTGGCCAGTCGCTGCGAATTACCACGCCCGACGACGTTCGCATGCAACTTCTCGCCCGGGCCGACGACGTGATTTGGGCCATGTGTGAACTGCCGCTCATCACGTTGCTGGTAACTTCACTGGGCGTGATCAATACGATCATGGCTTCCGTTCGTGCCAGGCGTTGGGAACTGGGCGTGCTCCGCGCCCTGGGGGTGACGCGATGGGCGCTGACGCGTATGATCCTGGCCGAAGGTCTCTTGATCGGTCTGGTGGCCTGCATCCTCAGTCTTTCCTTCGGCGTGATGGCCGGTTGGTGTGGCACGGGCATTTCCCAATACGTCAGTTTCTTCGGTGGGCTGGCGACGCCGTTGGTCGTGCCTTGGGGCAAACTGGCGGCCGCCCTTTCAGCCACGCTTGGGTTGTGTCTCGCCGCCTCTTTGTGGCCGGCCATTCGGATCGGCCGTGCCGAACCATTGCAACTCCTCCGCGAAGGGCGAAGCGCAACGTAGCTTGAGCACTCTCTATGCCTACGACACCGAATCGCTGGAACCAAGAGGTTCGGCCCTTGCGATTGAAGACGCGGACAACGTCCGATTCGACGCGCGCCTCCGTCGCATCCTCGTAGGGGGCAGTTCCAAGACGCAAGGTGCGGTGGTCTCCTTCGACCCACGGACGCTCGTCAAGGTCGGTGAAGTGCCCCTCCCGTCGCACGCCGAATCGTTCCGGTGCGACCCGTCGAGTCCGCGATTATTCGTCAATCTGCCGGGCGACAAGTTCTCGGACAGCGACGGAATCGTGGTCCTGGCCGACCGTGACAAGAACTCGGTCGTGCAACGATGGCGATTACCGGGAATCGCACGGAACTTTCCCATGGCGCTGGACCCGACCCATCGCCGAGTCTTTGTCGTCGGCCGCAAGCCCGCCCGGCTGCTGGCGCTCGATTCGGGCAGCGGAGCCGTTCTCGGGACGACGCCTTGCGTGGCGGATTCCGACGACATGTTCTTCGACGTAACCGCCGGCGTCGTCTTCATTATCGGCGGCGGCCGGCGCGTACTCTTGGAAACCGGTCGCGTGGCCGCGATAGGCACGCCCGCGGAGGTCAGTCACGGAAGAGACGATCCGGCGTGTTTACGGGGTCCAGGTCGCCGTGCAGCCCAACGGCGTCTCGCGGCGGCCGCACGTGGTTTTGACGGCCGGAATGGCCGGGAAAGAAGCAGAATCATCCGAAGTGCCATCAAGACCATGAGTTTCCGCGGCGCGGCCGCCTCTCCCGTCAAACGGTCGTTGGATGAGACATCCTAGCAAAGGGATGCGCGACATACTACTACAAAAGTGTCCCATAAAATTGGCCCGCTGCCGCGTAACCCGGCGCTCAATCCGAACCGCGAGCGGCCATCGATTGCCAGACCGAAAGAGAAATTCCATTATCAATGAAGCTCACCGAGCCGTCCCCCATGACCAGGTTGACACCGCCCGGGTGGCGGCTGCGGGCCGTCCGCCATCCATAGTCGATGTACTCCGTTTGCACGCCACCGATCAAGCCGGATCCCAGACAATCGGGGATGTCTTGATTGGGAAGATAATAGTGGTTGTACAAGGCGCAGCGGAATTCGCCGCAAGCCCAAGCGAATCCGCGGCCGTCCGACACGTTCCATTGAGCGGTGCCGGCGCAGTTGCCAGCCGTCAGCGGCGTGGCCAACGTAAACTTGTAGTCCACCGTAGGATCATTCATGGATACACTGCCGTCCGCGTTGCCGAGAATGCTCTCGGAGAGCAAGGCCGTATGGCTGAGCCCGTTGGGCACTTGCTCTGGGCGAGTATGCGAGTTGATGTAGAAGATGCCGTCGGCCGTCAGCGGCGATCCCCCATTGACACCGCTTCCCGCGCAGGCCGCGTAGTTGGTCGGCGCGAACAGCGGGGAGACGATCAAGTGGCGGTCGCTCGGACAAAGAAAGGTGGGAATCACCATCTTCACTCCGGCGGCATTTTGCGGAGTGACCGTGAAATTGGAATTGTAGATCGGGACGGCGAAATCGAGCATCTTGTAGACGTTGTTGTCCTCCAGATAGGGCGTCAATCGGGCCAAGGCGGACCAGCGAAAGAACGTCCACGGCGTGCTGGGTTTGGCCGCCCAGGCATGAGAGTCCGAACCGCATGGAAAGGCTTGTTGCTCGCAAAGAAACGCGCTGGCGGCAATGCCAATTTGCTTCAGGTTGTTCGAGCAACTGGTCCGCCGCGCGCTTCTCGCGCCGCTTGGACGGCCGGCAACAAGAGCGCGATCAGAATACCGATGATGACAATCACCACCAGCATCTCGACGAGCGTAAACGCCCTGGCAGGCCGGACTGGACAATGAGTCTTCATGGTTCGCGCCGAGGCGAATAGGATCGTTGCTGAGTAAATTTCGACTACGGGCTGCCGTATTGGGCGAGCACGGCATCCAAAACCGCAATCCGCCGGTCCTTTTCCGTCGTGGAATCCTCGGCGTTCGATGACTCGAGCGAACTGCCCAACCAAGCCGGACAGCCGACCGCCCCATGAGCCTGCCCGACGGCCGGGCCTGCTGCTTGAGGATAACTCTTCCCAACCGAATTACTCGCCACGCGCGACGGCAACGCCGCGGGCTGGGCCAACGGCAACGCCGCGGGCAAGAACGCTGTTGTCGTGAAACGCGAAACCAAGGCAGCCGTGGATTGCGAATCCAAAGCTTGAACTTGCAAGGGAGCAACGACGGCGGCAGCGATCTGAGCCGTGGGGGCCGAAATAAGCGCGCCGCTCGCTGCCGCCGGCGATACGCCAACCGCCGCGCTATTGCTCGATACTGCCTGAGGCGTCTGGGCCACGACCGAGGGATCGAAGACAAAAGTCCCCCCCGCACCGACCGTAAGCGAGCTTCCCGCCGGCAACGCGGCGGGGGTCGTCACGACCAGCATTCCGGCAGTGACCATTGTGCCCCCTTGATAACTGTCCGATCCGGAAAGTGTTACCGTGCCGCAACCAGTTTTGCTCAATCCGCCGGGGCCCGTCAGGTCGCCGCTGATCGTTCCGCATTCGATGGCCAGCGAGCCGCCCGGAACCGTTTCGTTGCTCAGACTGCCTTGCCCGAACGTGACGCATCCCACGGTTTGCAGCGTGCCGCTCAAGTCGGGGGATCCGCTGATGATGACGGTGTTCGTCGCAGTGCCCGAACCGCCGTCGAAGGTCACCCCGTCGGGCGGAATGGGATTGCCGCCGTTGAAATCAAGCGTGAGGGCGTCTGCCGCGTTGTCCGGGCCGCTAATCTGGACTGCGCTTTCGTTATCGACCGATTGCGGAGTAACCACGTCGTTCATGGTGCCCGTGCCAAATACGTGTAAAAGACCGTCGCCGGGGCTGGCGATCCTCAAGCCTGCATAACCCGAATTCGTCCAGTCCGCGGCCGTGGCCGACATTACGTTGGGCGGCAGATAAGCCAAGCCCGCAGGCGCTCCGATCGACGAAATTACGTTCGCGATGTATTGTCCGGTCGCGATATTGAACTCCTCCACGGCGCCGTCGTCATCGGTCTGGTCCGGCGCGAGCCCCACCAGCAGATTGCCGTCCGGGGCCAGCGCCAGCGAGGTCGGCTGAGGCAAATCACCGGACGAGTCCGTGGGCTGGGTCAAATTGGTGAATTGGCCGTAGCTGTCCGTGGCGGCATTGTACTCCACAATCTGGTGATGGCTGGTGGCGACATTGTCGAAGTCGGTATCCGCGATCAACAGATTGCCATTGCTGAGGGGCAGAATCGCCACAGGGTCGATGCCGCTGTACGCGGGGATGGGGGTGCTCGCCACGCTGCCATCGGCATTGAATTCCACCACCGACTGATATTCCAGACTGCCCACGATCAAGTCGCGCGTGCCATCGGTGGCAAAGGTGAATCCGCCGGGCGTGAAATACTCGGGGAGCCAAAGCGTGTCGCCGGCCTGATATTGATATTGCTGGGTGGTCGACGTGGTATCGAACTGAAAAATGGCGTTCGATTCCAGGTCGGCGACGTAAAGATCGCCATTGGGTCCGAAGGTCATGGTACCGGGGAAGTACAACGGCGCTTGGACCGGATCGCTCGCGCCAGTATACCCAGGAAGACGCCGGCGTTGCTATAGTGGTAGATCTCGGCGTAGCCCAGGTTGCTATAGGTGCCCGAGCTGACGTAGAACGAGCCGTCCGGGGCGACGGCCGCGCCCGCGGTTTGGAACAAGCCGTTATCGCCGCTCGCCACGCCTGGAACGCCGGCGAAAGTATTTGCGGCGGAGCAATAGGTATAACGTTCCACACTGCTGTCCACGAAGTTGCCCACCAGCAGGTCGGATACCTGAGAAGGCACCAGGGCCAGGCCCGACGGGTCACCCACGCCTGTGGCAATCGTCTCCATCAAAGCGCCGGTCTGGATGTTGAACTTTGCCACGACCCCGTCGTCAAAATCGTCGGGCGACATGCCCACCAGCAGGTTGCCGTCCGTATCCAACAAGAGCAATGTGGGCTGGGGCAGATCTCCGGACGAATCCGCGGGCTGGGTCAAATTGATGAATTGGCTATAACTGGTCGTGGCGGCATTGTACTCCACAATCTGGTGATGGCTGGTGGCGACCTGGTCGAAATCGGTATCCGCGATCAGCAGGTTGCCATTGCTCAGGGCCAGAATCGAGGCCGGGTCGATGCCGCTGTAGGCAGGGATGGGGGTGCTCGCCACGCTGCCGTCGGCATTGAATTCCACCACCGACTGATATTCCAGACTGCCCACGATCAGATCGCGCGTGCCGTCGGTGGCAAAGGTGAATCCGCCGGGCGTGAAATACTCGGGGAGCCAAAGCGTGTCGCCGGCCTGATATTGATATTGCTGGGTGGTCGACGTGGTGTCGAATTGAAAAATGGCGTTGGCGCCCAGGTCGGCGACATAAAGATTGCCATTGGGACCAAAGGCTAGCGTGCCCGGTGCTTCCAACGGCGACTTGGATCCAGTCGTTGGCCCCCAAAACACCCAGGAATTGGCCGGAATTGCTGTAGTGCAGGACCTCGCCGGTCGTTTCATCGCCGCTAGGGGAGCTGCTGACATAGTACGAGCCGTCTGGGGCGACGGCTATCCCTAAAGGACTCGTCAAACCGCCAACGCCTGTCGCTACGCCGCCCGGCACGGGTAGTTGCGTGGCGTCGTCGTAACGCAAAACACTGCTGCCATTCGTGTCGAAGTAGGTGCTGAACAGGATGTCCGAAGACTCCACGGGCACGAGAGCCAGCCCCGACGGGTCGCCGACCCCTGTGGCAATCGTCTCCATCAAAGCGCCGGTCTGAATGTTGAACTTTGCCACGGCCCCATCGTCGTAATCATCGGGCGACATGCCCACCAGCAGGTTGCCGTCCGTATCCAACAAGAGCGACGTGGGCTGGGGCAGATCTCCGGACGAATCCGTGGGCGTGGTCAAATTGATGAATTGGCCGTAGCTACTCGTCGCGGCATTGTACTCCACAATCTGGTGATGGCTGGTGGCAACGTTGTCGAAATCGGTATCCGCGATCAGCAGGTTACCATTGCTCAGGGCCAGAATCGCGGCAGGGTTGATGCCGCTGTAGGCGGGGATGGGGGTGCTCGCCACGCTGCCGTCGGCATTGAATTGCACCACCGACTGATATTCCAGACTGCCCACGATCAGGTCGTGCGTGCCGTCGGTGGCAAAGGTGAATCCGCCCGGTGTAAAGTAGCTCGGAAGCGGAAAGGTGTCTGCGGCCAGGTATTGCTGCGTGGTCGAATTGGTGTCGAACTGAAAGATGGCGTTAGCGCCAAGGTCGGCTACGTAAAGATTGCCATTGGGACCAAATGCCAGCGTGCCCGGGTACTCCAACGGCGCCTGGGTCGGGTCGTTCGCGCCCAAAACGCCCAGGTATTTGCCGGAGTTGCTGACATGCAGCACATTGTCGGTCGCGTCACTGCTCACGTAATAGCTGCCGTCCGGCGCCACGGCCAGGCCCGCGGCCTGCCCCAGGCCGCCAACACCCGTCGCCACGCCGCCCGGCACGGGAAGCTGCGTGGTGTCGTTGTAACGCAAGACACTGCTGCCCTTCGTATCGAAGTACGTACTGAACAAGATGTCGTACGCCAAGAGCAGAACGGCGTTCCTCAAGCGGTTCGATACGCAAATGAGTATAGGTGACGCGGTGTTTGTTGTTGCCTTTGCTGCGCAGGCCGAGGCGATCCATTAGAGATGCATGATTCATGGTGAAATTCTTTGGTGGTTGACTAGAATGGGCGGGTCACTGAAATGGGCGGGTTGAATGGGACGGTCTGATGCCGGCCCGGCGGGAGCTGAATTCTCAAGTTGTTCTATTGTAATGTCAGTCGCGATCAGATTCAACTGAGCATCAAGATCTCCGCGCGGTGGTTCCAGGTGTCTCGGCACAAACAGACGTTGAAGCCCAGGTCGCCAGGTGGTGGGCACTGGTATTTATCGTAGATCTCGGCAAGCCCGCGCTTGATCGCGCGGAAGAAGGCCAGGTCGGCCTTGACGGGCGAGGGCACCGGTGGCAACCCGTGCGGCATCCAGATCGAGGGAATCGGGACAATCCCGTTGCGCGCAAGGTATTCGGCCCCGGCCAAAAAGTCCTCCGCAGGCTCCAACCCAACGACGAAGGTGCTGCACGCCTTGTTGGGGCCGTACGTCACCGCAATGTGCAGGAGCGTCTGCAGCGCCCGCTGTCGACCCGTCCATTGCGATTTCCCCGGGCAAGTCCGGCGAAAGATTTCTTCGTTCCAGATTTCGATGTCGCATGCGATGCGATCAGCCCCTGCGGCAAACAAGGAATCGATCTCCTCGGCCACCACCGGCGGCGTTGTGTAGACGATGATTTCCCCCGGGATGTTCGCAATGCCCGCAGTGTCGTCGATGGCCTTAAGGATATCGACAATCCGGGCACATTCCCCGCTGGTCTGGAGGGTGGAGCCGCCGGTAAGCTGGATGCAGCGCGCACAGTGTTCGACATTTACCGCATAATCAACGGCCTCCGCCACGTCTTGCGGCGTAAAGACAACGTCTTCAGGAACGCCGACGGTGGTTTGATGCTGCGTGTAGTTTCCACAATGGCAGAACTTGCAGGCCTGGCCGGCCTTGGCGAACTCGCAAGGCCAGAGGTAAGGAAACGCCAGCACGTCGTGGCCCTGAAGGACGGCCAGCCCGCGGAAGGGAACGCCCCGCGAGGTGCGTTGCCGGTAGAACGCCGTCGCCTTGGGAAGCGACACTTCGGTAAGAAAATCGCCTCCCCGCAGCAGGCAAAGGTTTCCCTCGGGACCGAACGTCAAGTGAAACGGCGCGGCGGGGCCAAGGTTCGCGATGTGAACCACCGTGCCGTCAGGAAGGAACAGGACGCTGCACTCCAGGGGATCGGGCGAGATGTGGTGCGTGGCGCCAAAGACCGCGTAGACCTCCTCGTGGACGAAGATGCCCTCGCTGAGAAGGAGGACTTTGAGATCGAGCGAATCGAGCCCATCAGAACCAAGGCAGTACGGCGCAATCATGCCATCCTTCCTCTCACGCAAGAACTAGTAACGGTGTTCCTCCAATATAGGACTAGCACCAGTATTATTACCGGCCGGCTGGCTGTCAAGGGCCGCAGCCAATGCGCGGGTGGTGAGCATTTGCTGAAACGGTGGGGGCTCCAGAAAAGAAATGCGTGTGGGCCGCTACGACCTGCTTCGCGCCGATCTTGCGGCGTTTCGGCCGGCGGGCCACGGCTGCTTGCGCTTCCTTCAACAACTTCTGGATCGATGCCAGATAGGCTTGCAGCGTTGAAGTCCAGCGGATCAGGCACGCTCGGCCGTCCGTCGTGATCTCGTAGAGTCGCTTGGCGCGCCCCTTGCCTCCGATTTCCCAAGCGGAAACTACAAGGCCGGTGGCCTCCATCTTTTTCAGGAACCGGTAGATGCCCGACACGTCGGGTTTGTCGCCACACATTCCGACCATTTCGTTGATCCGTTCGGCAAGCCGGTAGCCGTGGATCGGTCCTTCGGTCAGGGCGGCCAGGATTGCCGGTTGGACCAGTTTGTCGAGCGTGGCCCCAAAACAGGGACAATCGGAGAGTATGGTCATACGACCACTTGGAGCATTGGATTTTGCCATGGTTTCTGCGGCTACCAATGAGAATTTTGACCGTGCATAACGCCCCCGATCGTAGCAGGAACGCCGATTGCTGTCAAGAATTTCGAGCGGCAGCGGACGTTGATCGCCATCTACCTGGCCCATCAGCCGCAGATTCTCCTGGAAACCGTACTTGCCCAGGATACAGGTGCGGAACTACTGCGTTCTGCCAAGCCCACTCCCGGCACTTGCCGTCTTCTGCTATCATATCGGGCGAAAAGTATTGCTCCGTTGTCGAGCCTTTTTTTGGCATTTTCCGTAGCGCAGGTCTCCGGCCTGTGCATTCCACCGAAGAATAAGGAGATTTTCCATGGCTGTTACTGCTGAAAAGATCGCAACCTTTGCTCGCGGCATCCTGGGCGACGACCCCAACGTACCCAAGCTGCCGGTGGAGAAATACCTGGAGGCCATTCCTCGCTTGCACTCGCTGGCCGATTTGCCCAGCGGTACGCCGGTGCTGATCCGCGGCGACGTGGATGCCAAACCGGGCACTAAGGTGGGCGATGGCGACATCCGCCTGCGCTCCATGAAAGGCACGCTCGACTACGCCCGCAGCAAGGGCTGGAAGATCGTGATCTTCGGGCACATCGGCCGCGAGCCGGAAAAGTCGTTGTCGAAAGTCCGTGCCCGATTGGGCGAGATCCTGGGCTGCGAAGTGGGCTTCATCGGCGACTGGCTCGATCCGGCAACGACGACGATCAAGGACGAAGTTGCCAAAGCGATCCAGAACGCCGCGCCCGGCAGCGTCATCATGCTGGAGAACACGCGGAAGTACGACGTCGAGCGCGGTGCTCTGGAAGGCCAAGCCGGCGGACCTGCCGAAGTTGGCCGATCGCCTGGCCAAGCTGGCCAACGAGTTCGCCCAGAAGGTGGCCAAGGTCTACATCCACGAGGCCTTCTCGGCCGGCAGCCTCGATGCGTCGAGCGTGGTCGTGCCGGCGGCCATGGATCGCGTGGCCCTGGGCGAATATGAGGCCGAGCAGTTCGACGTGCACCTGCGCGACTGCCTGGGGGCCCAACTCGTGATCTTCAGCGGCTTGAAGGCCGACAAGCTGGACGACATGGAAGCCATGATCCACCGCGGCAAGATCCGCCTGGTGATTTCGGCCGGCTCGCTCTCGGCCTCGCTCAAGAAGGCCGCCGCCGAGCTGGAAGGCAAAGATTTCAACCTGGGCGTTGCCGAAGATCCGGCCCATAGCGACAAGCCCTACTTCATTCCCCGCAACCGTATCGAGCAGGCCAAGCAGATGTTGACGGAAGGCCGGGCCAAGGGGATCGAGTTCGTCCTGCCGGTCGACTTCGTGCTGCAAGAGGGCCAGGTCTCCACGCAGATCGGGCCGGGCAACCAGCAGTTCGAACGTCGGCCCGCAGAGCAGCAAGCTCTTCGCCGACACGGTCACGCGCTTCATCGAGTGCCATAAGAACGACAAGCCGGCGGCCGTGGCCTTCCACAACGGCGTGTTCGGCATGTTCGAAGACCCGCGGTTTGCCAACGGCACGAGGGATTTTGTGCCGCAGTTGAAGCGGATGAAGGATGCCGGGATCAAGGTCTACATCGGTGGCGGCGAGGGCGGCACGTCGTTGGAGCTGTATGGGAAGCCCGACTGGGTAACCTATGTCTTCACGGCCGGCGGCACAGTCTTGAACGCCTTGGGCAGCGAGCCAGTGCCGTACCTCGTCGCGCTGAAGTTGGCGGTGGGGAAGTAAAAGGAAATCCGAAATCCGAATGTCGAAATCCGCAACCCGCGAGCGGGTACGCCGATCAGAAATTCCAAGGTAGGAAATTCAAAACGCACGGTTTCGAGCATTTGAGTTTTGTGATTTGAATTTGTTTCGGATTTGGTGCTTCGGAATTAGGATTTATTTTTCCTGCTCCGCCTGCAAGGCCTCCACGCCGTTGGCCGAACCGATCAAGAGCACGGGCTTGCCGTCGATCTCCACCGTGGCCAGGCCGGTAACCTGCTCGCCGTAGTTGAAACGATCGATCAGCGTGCCATCGGCGGCAAGGGCATGGATCGAGCCGTCGCTGCCCGGCAGGAGCCATTGCGATGCCGGGCCGGGCAAGATCCGCCCCACGACGATCGATTCGACGGCCTGCTGCGTGCCCGATGGCAAGGCATATTTCCATATCACCTCGCCGCCCGGGTTCAGCCCCAGGGCCGTGAATTGCCCGCTGGTCTGCTGCGAATCGGGCACGAATACGACAGCGCACCAGTTCTCCCGGCTGCTGCCGGTCAGATCGGCGTGCACTAAGGAACGCACGATCCCTCCGCCGGGAATTCTTGCCGCGTCGCGCAACTGGCCCTTGGCGTCGAGCATGGCCAGCGAATTGCCATCGCTGACGCAGAACAGGCGCGGCGCCCCTGGGCATCGGCCGGGCCGGGCAGGACGCGGCTGACGTTGAACAGGTTCCGGCAGGACCAGATCCGCGTGCCCTGCAAAGAAATGCATTGCACGCCGACCGTGCCCGCAAAGCCGAGGTAGCCCTTGAGCACGCCGTCGCCGTCCAGATCGCCCAACTCGACGTCGCCGATGCCGGCATGGCGATTCTCCAGGGCATCGGCCGGATAGCTCAGCACGTGGTTGAACTTTTCGTCGAAGAGGTGGAACCGCTGCTCGGTGGGAGCAAGGGCCGCGAAATACCGCTTCCCGTCGCGCCCCACGGCCGAGCGCAAATTGATGAAGAACTCCTCATTGGCGATCTTCGGCTTGTGGTTGGCAATTAGCTTGCCATCGAGGCCAAGTTCGCTCACCGATCGGAAGCCGTCGATGACGAAGATTCGCGATGTGCCGACGAGTTCCTTTAGGACCAGGATGTTTCCGGCCGGATGGACCGCAACGCACTTCCATTTTGATTTCAGGCGCAATTTCGCCGCTTCGCTCTTGACCGCCGCGGGCGTGGGCTTGGCCTGTTGCACCGTAGTGCTCGTGGCTTCGCCCGAAAATTGCATATCGACCCCTTTTTCAATTTCCTTGGATCGCTGTTGAAAGTCCTCGATCGTCTGTTTGGCGAGGTCCTCGCCGGCCAAGAGTCTTTCCAGCTTGCGGGGGGCCGCCGCAGCGGCGATAGGAGTGCAATCGAAGTTGCAATCCTGGAGCACTCCCTTGGCGTCGATGAAAAGCGTGGTCGGCGGCCCGATGACCTTCAGGCGATCGCGGGCCTCGCTGCCGTTGTCGCGGAGCAGCGGCAGGCTCAGCTTCAACTGCTTTCCCGCATCCTCGATCGTCTTTGCCGGTGTGTCCGGATGGTCGAGGCTCACGGCCAGCATCGCCACCTTGTCGTTGTCCTTGTACTTTGCGTACAAGGGCTCGATCGTGGGTATCATCGGATCGCCCTCCGCGGCATCGGTCCGCCAGAAATGGACCACAGCCGCTTTGCCCGCCAGCGACTGGCTGCTCCACGCCTTCCCTTGAAGATCGACGAACTTGAACTCCGGCAGTTTCTGGCCCACGAGGTCGTAGGGACCGGCTTGCACGAGGGCCCGCACCTTCTTCGCGCCCGCGGGAATTTCGAATTGAAACGCGCCCGGATCGATATCGCCTCCCAGGCGGGCACGCTCGAAATTGAACATCAGCCAGATGACGTTGGCCTGCGCGCCGCCTTCGGTCTGCCGCGGCCCATTGGCGATCGGCACCACGAACTGACGCAAGACGAAGGTCTTCTGATCGATCCAGAGATATTCGGCGCCTTCCGACAAATTCACGCGGACGCGATAACAGTCGAAGTCGCCTATTCGGCCGGGCTCGTCAAGACTGAAATCCTGCGAACCATTCGTCAGGCTCTTGATGGGACTGTCTTCCCAGAGCAGTTGGAGTTGCGGTGACGGTACCTGTTCGAAGCCATTGAGCGCGGAATAGAGCAGTTCATCGGCCCGCAGAAGGTTCATGTTGAGGCTTGGCGGGGCTTCGCGGAGTACGACCTGCCCCGGCACGGAGTCGCAGCCGGCATACCACTGCTTGCCATCGCAAACCACCTTGCCGCTGAAGAACTCGATGCGCATCTTGTTGGGCCGTTGCATCGCCACGGAAAAGTTGGCACGCGTTTCGCTTTGTTCGCGAGTCGGCTCCTGTCGAAACTCCAAGGTGCCACGATCCTCGTAGCTCGATGCGTTCTTGTAGGCGGCGGCCATCTTCTCCAGCACGCTTTGTGCCGTCAGCGAATCGCCGGACGCTGGCCCGCCGGACGGTTTGCTGGCCGCGGTTGCCGAGTCGGCCGCAGCGGACGTATCGGGAGAACTGGGCCGCTTGTCGCACCCGACCGCTTGCAGCAAACCAACAGAAATCGTAAAAACCAACCATCCGGCGTTGCAACGAGTCATCGCAGAATCCTACATTCGATAAAATATCATTATTCTCAAACTTAGCCGCCGGGTAAAGCTCGACTTCTTGACCCCCTGGCGAAAGCGACGATAATAGGTAGTTGTGAGAGCAACCGCGCTTAGTTACCCTGTTTGCTTAATTTTCCCCAATGACCGTCTTGCGCTATGGGACCGATTCGTCGGTCGCCTTGCAATTTGCCGCGGGAGCGACGGTGGAACAATGTGGCACGCCCCAGGGAGTGCCGCTGGCCGATCCAGCCGTCGCGGTCGCTGCTGCGCTGGAGCAGCCGTTGGAATATCCCCCACTGGCCAAAACGACCACTCCAGGCGACCGTGTGGTCGTGGTCCTGGATTCCGGATTGCCGCAGATTGCCCAGGTTACGGCTGCCGTGGTCCAGGCCCTTATTGCGTGTGCGATCGATCCCGATGGAATCACGATCCTGCGGAGCGAAGCCGATGGCTCTGTGGGGATGGACGATCCCCTTCGGCTGATTCCCGGTCCGGCAGCAGCGCGGATTCGCCTCTTGACCCACGATCCGGCCAATCGCCGGAACTTGGCCTACTTGGCGGCCTCCGAAGGCGGCGAACCAATCCTGCTCAATCGCCTCTTGACCGATGCCAACGTCGTGCTGCCGGTCGGTTGCATGCAACGCGAGCATTCGGCCGCTTATTTCGGCATCCATACGACAATCTATCCGGAGTATTCCGATAAGCACACGCAGGCCCGGTTCCGCAAACACGATCGCTTCACCGGCAATGGGCACCATCGCGAGTTGCAGCACGAGGTGAACCACGTCGCCTGGTTGCTGGGAGTAAATTTCTCGGTGCAAGTCGTGCCGGCGGCCGGCGATGGCATCTTGCACGTGCTGGCCGGCCAAAGCGACGTGGTCCGGCGGCAATGCCGCGAGCTTTATCGGGCTGCCTGGAATCGGTCCGTCGCGCACCGGGCGAGCCTTGTCGTCGCGGCGATCGAGGGCGGCCCGCGGCAGCAGACCTGGGAGAACCTGGGCCGAGTGCTGGAGAATGCCATGGGTTTGGTCGAAGCGGACGGAGCGATCGCCGTTTGCTGCGATCTGTCGGCGGCGCCGGGCCCCGCCTTGCAGCGGCTGATCGGGCGCCTTCGCGCGAAGAGGCCGTGCGCGGAATCCGTCGCGAGAACCCCCGCGACGCCTTGCCCGCCGTGCAGCTTGCCCGGACTTTGGAAACCAACCGCATTTACCTGCTCAGCGGTCTCGACCCTGGACTGGTCGAGGACCTGGAAATGGTTCCCATCGGCGGACCGGAAGAACTGGTGCGGCTGACCCAGCGAAGCACTCGTGCCTGGTCTTGGCTAATGCCGTTCATGCGATGGTCCATGTGGAGAGCGAGTAATGCCCGGGCTCCAAAGTAGCAGGCACACTCCGTGTGCCGTCCGCCCAAAGCCCCTGGCTTCGAAAAACCTCTGGCTCGGATCGCAGCGCGGACGGCACACGGAGTGTGCCTGCTACTTTTCTGCCCCATGCCCGAAAGGCATCCGCGACCGTGATATCCGAGAACGTCGCTGAAATTCGTAGCCGCATGGCTGCGGCCGCCGCTCGCGCCGGCCGCACAGCCGAATCCGTGCGGTTGGTGGCCGTCACGAAGTATGTCGGGCCGGCTGAGATTCGGGCCTTGGTCGCCGCCGGCTGCACGGATCTGGGCGAGAGCCGGCCGCAACAGCTTTGGGACCGGGCCGTCGAATTGCGCGATCTGCCCGTCTGCTGGCATATCATCGGGCATATTCAGCGCAACAAGGTCGAGCGCACGGTGCCGTTGGTCGCGATGATTCATTCGTTGGACAGTCTCCGTCTGGCCGAGGCCATCGAACGTCGTGGCCGGCAAGCTGGATCGAACCGTGCCGGTCTTGTTGGAAGTGAACGTTTCCCGCGAGCCGGCCAAGCACGGATTTGTTCCTGGGGAGATCGAACCGCTTCTGCCGCAACTGATCGCTTTGAAGCATCTCGACCTCCGCGGACTGATGTGTATGGCCGGCCTGGAAGGTGGCGGCGACGAAACCCGGCGCGAGTTTGCCGCCTTGCGGACCCTTCGCGACCGATTGCAAGCCGGCTCTCCTGAAACGGTTCGGCTGGACGAGCTTTCGATGGGCATGAGCGGCGATTATGAGATTGCCATCGAGGAAGGCGCGACGATCGTCCGCGTCGGCTCGGCCTTATTTGAGGACTATGCTTCGCGTTAAAAATGGGACAATTAAAGGCGGCTGCCGACGTTTTCCGCCGTGTTCTACCACGGATGGCACAATGCGATTTCACCACAGGACGTAGCTGCCAACTCGAAATCCTCGTAGAAACCGTGGGCTGCCGCTCCTTGGAGGGTAAATCAACTTCCAAACGCGTGGCTACGGCCTGTCCCGTTTCTTCATACCATGCTTTTTCCCGGCGAGGCCATTTCCTCTCATCCACCGAATTCACCTCCCGCCGTTCCGGCAAGGTCCTTTCTTCCGGCAGACTCCGTGGCGTTTGATCGCAAGGCTGTGCGGCGGACTCGGGCTGCGGGGCCGCCGCAGCCTTCTCTTCGCGGCGCTCGATTTCGGCCAGGCACGCGGCACCCACGGCGCGGAGATCATCCTTACTAACGTGGGACAATTCCTCCTTCGTCGCCGCGTCTCGCTTTCTCCCCCTCTCCCATCGCCTGTACTCGGGAGAGGGGCCGGGGGTGAGGGCAGTTTCCAGCCTTGACGACTGCTCCTCTCCCTTCGTCGCCGCGTCTCCCCGACCCACTGCGCGGGTACCCCGCCCTTTCTCCCCGTCTTCCCTTCGCGGCGCGATACGGGTCGCAATTTTGGCGATCCGGTCCAAGGCGCGGCGGGCCGCGTCCAGAAGGGCCGGGTTGCCCGCCTGGTTTACCGTGCAAACTGTCCTCTTCTTTTTCGGACCGCGGGCCGTCGTGGTCTCCACGACGCGTTCCGTCACCTTGTCCGCCTGCGAGAGGCTGAAGCTTTCCAGCGCCTCATGGTACAGCGCCTCGTAGTGGGCCACCGCGTTGGCGATCATCTGGTCGCTGTTGGCGACTCGCTCCGGGCAGTCCTCGCGGAGCGCTTGCAACCAGCGATTGACGGTCGACTTGGGCAGCCCGCACGTGGCGGTGATCTGCCGGCAGCTTTGGCCGGCGAGCGCCAGCGTGCAGACTTGCGTAAGCAGGGCCTCCTTCCGCAGCCGCGTGGCGGAGGCCGGTTTTTCTTTCGGGCCAGGCATGGTCAACCTCCTTCGGGTCGTTATCTGTCCACTGATATTACTGAGATAGCGCAAAATGCCCCTCTACATCTACCCAATAAGTACGTGGAAGCAGGTCCGATTGTACGGCCATGAAGGCCGGCAAGCCCACGATTGGGCCGCAAAGGCTTTGCGCCACACCATTTATGAAATACGGGCTATTGTGGATATGTACAGCGAATTTCGAGGTTTCGGCGGCATTGGAGAGCGAATCCCGTCGGCTCGTCCTTCGGGAGCGGGGCCGGGGATGCGGGGCTTTTGCCGGACCGCTCTCGGATAGGTTCTTCATTCTTAGATCATGTTTGCTACGGCCACACGGCGGCGGGCTGCAAGCGGATGTCGCCGGGAAGCGATGGCATACTCGCGGCAGTCAGGATCACCAGATGAAACGTGGCCCGGGGGTGTTCGCCCGCGGCCGACAGCAGGCCACGGACTTCCCGATTGCGCGTGCCGGCCGCATCGAGGTCGGCGCGGACTTGGATATGACAGAATTATCCTTCCTGGAAGGATAAAATGCCTTGAAATGGCCCTTTTGAAAAGGAGAAATTCGTGGGGATCGGCGATCTCCGCCGGCTTTACGTCAGGCTTTCCAGCCTGACTGATGGATCAGGGCGGGAAGCCTGATGTACGGCTGCCTTTCCGGTGTGTTCTTAAGCGTTGTGTCGGAGCCCGGCGGGTTTGCAGCTCGCAGTCCGGGAAAACGGACCAGTCGACCCGCGAGGAAACCAGAATAGACTTCGATTGGGAAAAAATAATTTTGACTGTTATACCGGGACGGTGCGCCACGGCTATACTAAAATAGGAGATTTATGGGTGCCCCAGACGTTGCATGCCACTGCGGTAGGGTCGTGGTAAATTGGTACGAACTGACGCTTTATTTCAAGATTACCATTATTATTATGCTTTTTTTCTAAGTCGCGGTTTGTGCGATACACCAATGTGGTGTAAGATGGCGCAACGGTGAAGGAGAACTCTGGATGAAGCCGAAGACTCAGAACGACGGCCTATGGAGCGCAAGGATTTTGGTCATCCTCCCGAATGCGGGTTATGGGGAACTAGAACGGTTCGCTAAACCGAAGAAGGTGACGGTTGATCGGCTCATTCGCGGCGCCGTCGATCGGCATTTCTCGCTCGCCGTACCATTGTTTCGTAATTGCACAAGCTGATGCAGTGAATATGGTTTGGTGGTTCTCGAAAACTGAATGGCCCAAGGCTGACAATCGCTGTATCCTTCAGCCGTACAGTGACAGCATGAAGAGCCTTATCAAGAATGGCTACAAGGCGATAAAGCAGCGGCGCGGGCGCAATTCCGGTTACGGGTAATCAAAATTAGATTGCTGGCACGCGATTGGCACCTGGTACTTGGTGACCTCGCGGCGAGTGCCAAGAGGGAACTTGTCGTCTGTTCGCCATATGTGGGGCGTGAGGGAACGGAGCTTCTTACGGCCCATCTCACAGCCGGTTTTCGGCAGCGTGGAACAATTACGTTTATCACGGACCTATCACCTGCCAATGTCTGCCAACGATCTACAGATCCTCGCGCGTTGCGGCACCTTCGAGACCAAGGTGGGCGTACAAGCGTCCGACACCTTCCCAGTGTTCATGCAAAGGTTTATGTGGCAGACGAGGATATTGCTATTGTCAGTTCCGGCAATCTGACCGCTGGCGGACTTTATCGCAATTTCGAGTATGGTCTTGAAGTTCGTTCGGATCCGATCACTCGTGCGATTAAGCGCGACGTTCCTGGAATACGGAGCACTTGGCGCTGACGTGCCACCTGACCAACTTGACGCTTATTGCGAAGCAGCCGACGAGCTTCATACCCTTTGCGACGAACAACAACGGTCGGCACGCCGCGAGATTCGGCGGCGCTTCGAGGAGGCGCTTCGCAACGCGGAGGACAGTCTGATTCGCGTTCGGCTTGCTGGCGGCGCGGTACACACCGTCTTCGCACGCACCATCGAGTATCTGCTTCGCTCGCACGGGCCTATGGCCACAGAACAATTGCATCCGATCATCAAAACGATTCACCCCGATCTTTGTGACGACTCTGTTGACCGTGTAATCGATGGAAAACGGTTTGGCAAGAAATGGAAGCATGCGGTTAGAACAGCGCAACAACAGCTAAAACAACGAGGAGTGGTTTGCTATGAAGATGGTTTGTGGCGGCTTACCTGACGAAGCTGGATCCCGTAATTACTCGTCTCAAGGCGGCGAGGACTGCGAAGGGTGTGATGGCGGAGGAATCAGGTTTCCGGCAGAACCCTCTTGTACGTTGCGCGATCTGCCTACGGGTTGGGTCGTCGTTGAGCGGTGCGACGCATGTGCACAATACCCTGACGACCTCGTAGCGGCTGAGGTAGTGTGTGAGGAGCCGACTTGGTTCCATTGCGAATCAGGGGGCCTTCATGCCGTCGGACGCCTCCGTGGCCGTAGAGTTTGCTGAAGCCAGCGAGGAGAAGCGACCATAGGCACCCGACCATACTCTTCGTTGGCGCAATTGGAACGACATAAAGTATTGCATGATAACCACTTGGGTCATATATCCAATTATGAGCCTTATAAGGCTCATAATTGGATATGTGGCGTAAGTCCTTGAACGGTATCGAGTTATTTGTGGGCGACCAGCAACTCAACGCGATGCTCGCTCCCTACAATCCGTGTTGGGGGGGTGAAGAGGCCATCGCTGCCTGGGCGCAGACCCTGCCCGATTACCGGCGGCCGGCGGTCGCGGAGGCGATTGCCGATCTGCACGATCTGCCGCAGGTGGTCTCGCTGGCCGGCCCGCGCCGAGTCGGCAAGACTAGGACCTTGGCGCATGCAGAAGACCGCGAGGTATGAGGACAGAATTCTCTTCCTGCCGTTACGCTTCTTTCTTCTGGTCTCGTAAGGCAGTCGGGGAGTAATTACAGTCAACAGGGCAAACGTACGGTCTTCGTCACAATCCGGCACGTTACCGGAATATTACAATGACCAAGAAATCGTCTGATCCTCCGAAGGTCTTCATCACAACCAGGGAGTCCGTTTGCGACGAGTGCGGCGAGGAACTCGGCCGCAAAGCTTGGATCACGCTTGCCGGCGAGCGGGGGCGCTGTGCCTTGCGTGTGCCGATCTGGACCATCTGCTCTTTCTGCCCGCAGGCGACACGGCCGTGACGCGGCGTGCCCGTAAGCATTCGACTCTGGCTGCGGTCGTGCTCAAGTGGAGCCAGGCCCGCAAGCGGTACGAACGGCAAGGGCTGCTGGTCGAGGCCCAGGCGCTGGAGCGGGCCGAGAAGGAGTGCCTGGCCGACGAAGAAGGCCGCGCGCGGCAACGTCAGCGCCAGGCGGAATATCGAGCGGCAACGCGACCAACAATACGTAGAGCAGTTTGCAGCCCGTGTGCGGGAGCTTTACCCGCACTGCCCGGCCGGAAGAGAAATGGTTATTGCGGAACACGCCTGCCTGAAATACAGCGGACGGGTCGGCCGGACGGCGTCCGCCAAGAGCCTCGCCGACGAGGCCGTCGATCTGGCTGTAATAGCCCACATCCGTCACGTGGAAACGCAGTACGATCAGCTCTTGCGGCGATCTTGGGACCGGCGTGATGCTCGGGCCAGCGTCTCGGAAGCAGTGCACCGCATTCGAGCGAATTGGGGGCGGAGCGAATGACGAACTATCGGTGCGCGGAGATGGAGGGGAGAACGAAGCCATGATTGCCCCACGCCTGCCTGCTTGGCGATTCACAAACCGATATGGAGAAAAGTGGGAGTTCGTCTACGACTCCGCCACTGGTGAGGGCATTCTGCGCGGGTCGGATGTCGATTGGAAAGAGTTTCGTGTCGTGGGCGGATTCGCGCCGGGGCTCATTCTCAACGAGGAAGAAATAGCCTGGCTGCGAAAGACGTGGGCGGAAGCGACCGGCGGATCGTGAGGCGCGCATCGCGAACGACAGAACGTTGTGGCCCGATTGCGCGCACAGGCCTAAAACAGGAATGGCCTGTGCGGCCATCTCCGCGAAGGCCACGGAGACGCTGTCCAAAAATGTGATAAAATGGCGGATACCGTGTTCGCGAGTACCGAATTCGCGTTCGGCGTGCCAGCAGCGACGAGCCGAGACCGGCGCGAAGACAGCGTGGAATGAACGAGGAATGGAGAGTAGGGACAACTGACATGTACGTGAAACGCCTGAAACTTGACGGAGTCCGGGGCTTCCGGCTCGATTTGCCGCTGGATGGCCGGGGCGACTTGCCGCAGGCGACGCGCAAACGCCTGTTGCTGCAAGGCGGCAACGGTAGCGGCAAGAGTACGGTCATCGAGACGATTGCCGGCTTGTGGGACTGCTTCGGCAAGATGATCGATATGGTTGATGACAGCGCATCGTCATCCCCCTTTGCAGAGACCTCGCTTTGGTCGGGCGGGTTGAACGCCATGGAGTTGGGCGACTTTCCGACCCTGGCGCAAGCCTCTGGATTGCTGTTGGCACGTTCGGCGGCATTGAGCCATTGAAAAAGGCGTATCCCGAAACGCCAATGGCTTGGATGCAGCTTGGTGGGCCGCCTCATCGTCAGCGCCTTGCCACCCGGGAAGTGGAAGACGATCAAGATTCGCAGCCAGGAAGGAGTGGAGCCGCTGCCAAACATCGTCCATTTCCCGCCCGACGGCCGATCGGTACTGCATACGCCGCCCGGGGTAGTAAAGCGACTGGACTTGTATCAACCGAACTGGCTGGCGACATATAACGCGGAGTACGATCTCGATTCGTTGCTGTTTACGGTCCGCGCCATGCAACCTCAGCGCTACGATGAGGCGATCGAATTGTTCAATCGCCTGTTGCTGCCCGAAGGGAAGCGGGTTTCCGCCCAGCAAGACCGGCAGGGACGCCTGCAAATCGAGCGGATCGGGATACCGTACCCACCGGCCCATCCCTGGACCGCGTTGTCGTCGGGCGAACGACAGATGCTTTTGTTGTTCATCTACACGGTCTGTCTCTTGCGCGACGATTCGATTCTGTTGATCGACGAACCGGACTTGCATATCCATATCGGGATGGTTGCGCAGGTCATGGAGACACTGGAACAAGTCGTGTGCGAGCATAAGGGTCAACTCATCGTTGCTTCCCATTCCCAGTTGGTTTGGGACTGGTTCGCGCGAGACGAGGAACGCATCCAGTTGAGTTCGTGGCAGGGAGGGCAGCAATGAGCACGCCTCCCAAGATAGCAATCGTTGTGCAAAACATTTTGGGCGGGGTGCCCGGGAAACGAGTGCTCCTTGTGGAAGGGCTAAATGACAAAACGATCTATTCGGCTTGGCTCAAGAAACTTGCGTACCCAAACCAGTTCACGGCGAAAGTGGTTGTCGAAGAGGCCGGTGGCCGGCCGGCGGTGATCGCGGCCCTGGAGTGGTTCCGCGATCATGGCGGCAATCCGGGCCACTTGTTTGGCCTGGTGGACCGGGACGAGTGGGACACTGCTGCGATCGCGGCACAAACCGCGGCCTTGCCCCAACTCCGCGTGGTTGCCGACCGCGATTGCCTGGAGAGCTATTTCACGGATCCCGATGAACTTGAACCCAGCCTGCAGGCGGAGAATGCCGCGTATGCCGCGCAATTTGCCGCGTTTCGGACGTATCTTGAGGCGGCCTTGCCCGTACGAACCGCTCATTGGGCCCTGTTCATGACGACGGAACGGGTTAAAGAGCGCATGAACGCAGCTATGTACCCAGGAGCGTTCCACTCCTCGATACCGATTCCAGCAGATGCCGATATTCAGCAACGGTTTGAACTATGGGCGGGCCTAGTCGCGCATCCCCAACTATTCAATCAATTCGCCGCCCTCCGCGCACAGGCCCTTGTTGCGCCGTCATCCGTCAGATTTCGCTCCCACGTGTCCGCCAAGCGTTTCTTCGAGGATGTCGTCCATCCGGCGCCGGAAGGCTTGCAGCGGTTCCAAGTCAAGTCGGATACTGCTTGGCGGCTCGATCTTGCGGAGAACGCGCCTGCCGTTCCGGGTGACATTGCTGCTATCTTGGAACCCCTGCTCGTTTAGGTTGCGGCCTCGGCCCGCCCCACTACTTCTTTCCCATTAGACAAATCCCCATGATCCACGCCCCAGAATTCCTGAAACGCATGCCGTCCCTCAGTGGTCTCCTCATCCTCGGGCTGACCGCAACCGCAGCCGGTGCCTTCGCAACAACCGCTCCCACGCCGGAGGAAATGGCCGAGGCCCATCGTTGGATTGCCGCCAAGGTCGAGGTTCCCGCCGCCGGCCCACGACGGGAGCTGGGCTTGCGCGTGTTGGCCAATCACGATTCCGTCCTCAAAAACACCCGCGGCAACGGCAGGCCGCTAACTATCGGCAAGACGTCCTACACCCGCGGACTGTATTGCCACGCGGTGAGCAAAGTGATTGTCCGCTTGCCGGGACCGGGGAAGACTTTCACGGCCCTCGTCGGGGTCGACTCGAACAGCCAGACTTCCGGCGGCAAAGGGAGCGTCACGTTCGCCGTCAGCGCCCGCGGCAAACAGGCGTTCCAGTCGGAGATCTTGCGGGAAGGGATGGCCGCCGTCCCGGTCAACGTGGACCTCGACGGGGCAAGCGAATTTCTGCTCGAAGTCGGCAATGCTGGAGACGGCATCTCCTGCGACCAGTCGGATTGGGCCGACGCGAAGGCGGTCCTCAACGACGGCACGACCGTCTGGCTGGGCGATCTTCCTTTTGTTGAAGATGCCCTTTCCGCGACGGCAGCCCCGCCGTTTTCCTTCGTCTATGGCGGGACTCCCTCGTCGCTGCTGTTGAAACAATGGCCGGTGAAACGAGAGACCCGCCCGTTGGATGCCCGGCGCACGCACCACACGCTGACCTACACCGACCCCAAGACCGGGCTCCTGGTCCGCTGGACGGCGACCGAGTATCACGACTTTCCGACCGTGGAGTGGACGCTCGCTTTCAAGAACGAAGGGACGGCCGATATGCCGCTGCTGTCGGAGATCCAGGCCGTCGACATCCGCTTGCGTCGTGGAAACGAGGGCGAGTTCACGCTGCACTCCAACACCGGAAGCCCATGCTCGCCCAACGACTACGAGCCCCACGCCCGACCGCTGGGGCAAAAGGCCACGCAACGGATTGCGACCTGCGGAGGCCGTTCGACCGATAGCAACATGCCCTATTTCAACGTCGAGTGGCCGGGACAAGGAGTGATCGTGGTCCTCGGCTGGCCCGGCCAATGGGCCGCGGAGTTCATTCGCGACGATACGACCGGCCTGCAGGTTCGCGGTGGCCAGGAATTGACGCGCTTCAAACTCCATCCCGGTGAAGAAGTCCGGGCACCCCTGGCCGTGCTCCAGTTCTGGAAGGGGGACAGGATTCGATCGCAGAACCTCTGGCGGCGCTGGATGACGGCGCACTGCCTGCCCCGGCCCGGCGGAAAACCGATGCCGCTGGCAATTATGGTCTGCTTGAGCGATACCTATCCCGGCATGAAAAGCAATGCCGCGGACGAAATCCGCTATATCGATCGTTACGTCAAGGCGGGAGCCAAGCCCGACTACTGGTGGATCGATGCCGGCTGGTATCCTTGCGGCAACGGATGGGAGCACGTCGGCACGTGGGAGCCCGATCCGCAGCGCTATCCCAAAGGGCTTCGCGAGGTGGCCGACCGCGTTCACGCCGACGGCATGAAACTGGTCGTCTGGTTCGAGCCGGAACGGGTCACCCCAGGCACGTGGCTGGCCGAGCACCATCCCCAGTGGGTCCTGGGCGGCAAGAACGGCGGACTGCTGGACCTTGGCAACCGCGAGGCGCGAACCTGGCTCACCGAGCACGTCGACAAGATGATCACGGAGCAAGGCATCGACCTGTACCGCCAGGATTTCAACATGGAGCCGCTGGGCTTCTGGCGCAAGAACGATCCGCCGGACCGGCAGGGGATCACGGAGATCCGTCACGTAGAAGGATTCCTGGCCTACTGGGACGAACTCCGCCGCCGGCATCCCGATATGGCCATAGACACCTGCGCCAGCGGTGGACGCCGCAACGACCTGGAGACGCTTCGCCGCGCTTTTCCGCTGCTGCGCAGCGATTACCGTTTCGAACCGGCCGGCACGCAAGGGCACACCTATGGAATGGCGCTTTGGATCCCCTACTACGGCACGGGCGTGTGGGCCGTCAACGATTATGTCGTCCGCAGCCACTGGTGTCCGTGGTTGGGAATCGGGCCTAACGAGATCCCCGGGAAAGGGCCCGACTGGCCCAATTATCGGCGGATGATCGGCGAATTGCGCCGCGTGGCGCCCTATTTCTCCGGCGACTACTATCCGCTGACCAGCTACAGTCTCGAGGGCACGGCGTGGATGGCCTGGCAGTTTGACCGGCCCGATCTCGGCGAGGGCATGGTGCAGGCATTCCGGCGGGCCGACAGCTACTATGAGGCGGCGCAGTTTCCGCTGGGTGGATTGGAAGCGGACGCCCACTATGTCGTCACCGACCTCGATTCCGGGCGATCGCAAGAACACGCCGGGCGGGAATTGGTCGAGCAAGGGCTGAAGGTCTCGTCCGAAAAACGGCCTAGCGCGAGCGTGTTGCTCTACAAGAAAATGAAATCCAAGGCAGAAAGGGAACGCTAGGCTACGAAGATGCATCGGCCAGCGAAACCACCAGTCGCTTGCCCACGGCTTCGGCATAACGGATCAGCGTTTCCAAGGTCGGGTTTGGCCGCTGGCCAGTTTCAAGTTTCGAGAGGGCCGAGCGGTCCATGCCCGTCAGTTCCGTGAACTCCGCAAGGCTCAATCCCTGCTCCTCTCTGGCTGCGCGAAGTTGCCGGAGCAACTCGGCAAATTGATCGTAAGCCGCAATGCGATCGTGATGGCGAGTGATCAATTCGGGCAACTCGCCGGCAATTTGTTCACGAATCTCACGATACCTGGCAGCTTCTTCGGGACTAAGCATCCGGTCACGGTTCATGCGGCGAATGGTCATGATCGGCGTCTCCGTGGAACATCATACGCGGCGTTGTACTATAATACCACTATCGTAGCGGAAAGTCAACATCTTTTCTCCTATCGCAATTGATCGTCAAATCATTATACTTACAGAGCGTTACGCTGAAAGGTAAACTTCGGGACAACGCTTATCCCCACCGACCCCGCGTCGGTGGAACCGTGATTGACAAGCTGGACTGCCCAATCCAAGAGGACTTCGCGTTTTCCGCCCCCGTCGCCCGGCCCGCCGGGCCGGGCGACGGGGGCGGAACACGCGACAGGAGTTTAGAGGACGCCTGTTAGCTTGTCAGTCATCGCTCCACCGACGCGGGGTCGGTGGGGGCCAAGCCAACGGTCGATGGTTGCCGCTTCTGAGTTTACCTTTCAGCGCGACGCTCCGAAAAAAAACAGCGCTCTCGCACCTTTCGCAAACTGACTATGCTATCCGTACAACCTTGGATCGGGATTGCCCTGCTGGGAATCTCCTGGCTCCTGGGGCTCGACTACTATGAGATGGCCAGCCCCAAAGCCCAGGCGGTGGTCTTGATCCTCGGGGCCTGGATGCTCGCCGAGGGCGAAAGGGCCAACCCCGTCCGGCGGGGCTGGGCTCCTGTGTACTCACGGGAAGGCGCAGCGGGTCGGCGGGAAGCCTATCCCGAATTGACCCTGGCCATTCTCCTCTTGCTGCTGCCGGTCGCCTGGTGGACCCCCTGGCCCTATCGTTTGTCGCCGCTGGCGATCATCGCCGGGCTGGTGCTGGAGCGCGTGCTTCGGGGTACTCCACTACTGCGGGTCGGGCGGCGGTTGCTCCGGCCAATCGCTGCCGCATGGGTCATGGGAGGCGTGATTCTGCTGGCGCAAGCGGTCGTGTTGAGTTCGTATGCGGCCGTCACGGCGCGGAACCACGACCTGCCCGGCGTGCTGGTCAAACCGTTGGCCGCGCTCTGCTGGCTGGCGGGAATCGATGCGGCGGCCGATGGTCCGCTGCTCGTCGTGCAGTCGGCCCGGCAGTCGCATCGACTGGCCGTATCGTGGGACATGGTCTTCGATCCGGCCACGCTGATGTTCCTCGCGGGCGGCCTGGTATGGATCACGATCGATACCGGCCGGGTGAATTCGATCCGGCCGCGGTGGGCCGAATGGGGCCGGAGCATGGGCTGCTTCGCACTGATCGTGGCCGCCTGGCTGCCGGTCCGCGCGATTGTGCTCCTGGGGATTTACCTTCATTGCGCCGCGGTGAGCGAGTGGAACCAACCGCTACACGTGATGAATCAGTTCCTCTCGCCTTGGGTGCTGCTGGTCATGCTCGTTCCTCCGATCCTGTTGGCCTGGCGATGGGTGCGGTTGCTGGGCGATGCTCCGCTGCCGGCGGCAGCGGCCGAGGAAGGCCCCAAGCCCGGATTGCTTCGCCGTTCTCGTCGCGGCGCCGGGGCTGGGCCTGCGGCGGCAAAGGAAGATGCTTTGCGGGCGTCCAAGAAAAGCCCCTCACCCCCTGCCCCTCTCCCATCCTGCCGGGTACGGCAGGCGGGAGAGGGGAGTCGTGGCGTGAATCCCCGGCCGCGCGCCCCCATCTTCCAGCCGGATACTTCCGGGTCGCTTTCGGTCAAGTACCTGGCGGCGGCCGCCTGCTGCCTGTTCGGCACAATTCTCGTTGCCCTCGGGTTGCAGTGGGAACCGATCGGCACGCGGAAAGCGGGCCGCGTGAAGATTGTCGAGAAACATTCGCCCTGGTCGCCCTCGAACCCCGAACACCCCTACGACACCGAGTTCATTGGCGGCGGCGACAATGAGCACGGATCCAGCTACAACTATGCCGCCGCCTACCGGTATCTCAGTCAATATTACGAAATGTCGTGTCTGAACGAGGAAGACGCGATCGACGAAAAAACTCTATCCGCTTGCGACGTGCTCGTAATCAAGATCCCCAGGTTCCGTTTCGCGCCGGAGGAAGTCCGGGCGATAGTGGACTTCGTCGAGGCCGGCGGCGGGCTGCTCCTCATCGGCGATCACACGAACCTGGACTGCTCGGCCGCGCACATGAACGACATTACCCGTGCCTTCGGCTTCACCTTTCGCGACGACGTGCTTTACAGTAACCAGCCTTCCCCCGACCAGGAGCACTACCAGGCGTCGACCATGAGTACATGGTGCCCGGTCCCGCATCCGGCGATCGAGCACGTGCCGGAGTTCGACTTCGCCGTCTCCTGTTCGATCGACCCCGGCATCAGCCTGGGGCGTCCGGTGGTGGCGGCCGCGGGCCTGTGGAGCATGCCGGGCGATTACCACATGGAGAATTACATGCCTTTCGCCCAGCACGTGCCGGACATGCGCTTCGGTTCGTTCATCCAGGCCTGGTCTACGCATGGCGGCCGGGGACGCGTAATTGCCTGGGGCGATTCGACAATCTTCTCGAACTTCTGCCTGTACCAGCCCGGCAAAGCCCAGGTCCTGCTGAACCTGGTCGAGTGGCTCAATCACCGAGGGGGCACGGGCGTCTGGTGGCTGTGGACGATGTTGGGGCTGGCGGCGATGGGCAACGGACTGTGGTTGGTCCGTGACGACGGTTCGCGGGCACCATGTACCCATGGTCGGCTGGTGCTCGTGGCGGCCGTGGCCTGCGGCTGGACCGTCGGTTCGGCGGCCACCGCGGCCTTACTGGCACGGGAGATGCCGTTGCCCGTGGCGGAAGGGGACCGCCGTCTGCCGTGCGTGGTCATCGATCGCACGACGTTGCAGGTGCCGTTGGCGAAAGGCCCGGACAACGACGACCGCAGCGGACGCGGGTTCGGGTTGCTGGAACAAGCGATTCCACGCTTGGGCTATACGACCGTTCGGGCCGAGGGCGACGGCGTCTTTCAGGGCGACGCCGTGGTGATGATCTGTCCCAGCCGCCCGGCAAGCGAAGCCTTTCGCAAGCGGTTGGTCGAGTACGTGGACGGCGGTGGGCAGGCTGCTGGTGATCGATGCGGGGCTGAACGACGTGCCTTCGACGCTCGAACCAGATCCTGCGGCCCTTCGGACTGTCGTTGGACTACGCCGCGTCGTGGCAGGGTGAACTGGTGCTCGTCGAGCCCTGGCCGCGGAACAAGGTCGACTTCGCCTGGGAAGTACTTCGGGGGACAACGGGTCGCCACCTTGAATGGCGAACGGGCGGTTTGTGCGATCGTCCCCTTCGGCAAAGGCCAGGTGATGGTCGTCAGTTTCGGCAACATGTTCAACGACAAGAACTTGGGCAACGACTGGTCGCACAACCCCGATCCCGCGGAGCGCGACTGCGCTACGATGTGTTCTTTGCGCTCATGCGACGGCTGGTGAAGGACGAACCGATTGTCATGCCCGCAAGAAGCATGAAGACGACTGGGCCCAAGATCTCCGTTCCGCTCAATCGGCCCGTCCGCCGCGACACGGCCCCGCCGCGGCATGGTGGAACGTGAACGCCGCTCGTTGCCACGCCGACCGTGCTGTGCGCAGCGGGTGGCATGCCTCATGCCGCGGGGCACCCGGCGAAAACATGCCTATGCCGGCAACGCCGGCATGAAGGGCATGCCACCCGGCCGGATCCCGCCGCGGCATGGTGGAACGTGATTTCCCTCTTTTTTTCGCCTTTCCACTTGCCTCCAGGCAAAACCTGACCTAGGGTTTAATTGCCGAGGCGAATCGACACGCCCTGCGGCCGGCCGATTCAAGGTCCGGTCGGGCAAACTTATCTTACGGCGCCTCGGCACGGCATCTCGTCTTTTCTCGCGCCCATCGTTCGACACCTCGTGCCAGGAGCCAGACTATGTCCGCTCACCGCTCGCATCGCGCTCGTACGTCGAAGCACGCCTCTCGCTCGCCCCGTCCGCTTCGCTGCGAGCAACTCGAATCCCGCACCCTGCTGTCGGCAATCAGTCCGCTGGGTAATCTGTACCCCTCGGCATATTCCCCAGTCGGCGAAATCGGCGGGAATGCCAAAACACCGGCCGCCACACCGCCGACCGTGGTCAAAGCGGCCAGCGCTAATTTGAACAGTGCAGGTACGGCCGCCGCGCTTTCGGTCCTCGGCAACGATGCCCTGGGCGCTTCGAACCTGGTCTACGCCTGGACGGTCACCAACGCGCCCGCGGGCGGCTTCGCCAAATTCAGCGTCAACGGCACCAACGCGGCGCAGAACGATATCGTCGCTTTCAGCGAGGCGGGCGTTTACGGAATCATGGTGACGATCATCGACCGCGCGGGGCTGTCGGTCACCAGCAGCGTGAAAGTCAGCGTTGCGCAAACGCTCACCAGCATCAGCCTCTACAGCGGCACCAACAAAGCCCTCGTCAATTCCAACACGCAACTGAAAACGACCAGTTCGAGCCAAATACTCTCCGCCATGGGCGTAGACCAGTTCGGCTATCCCATGGTGAGTCAACCCTCGTTCGCCTGGGCGGTGAGCTTGTATCCCGGCGGCGCCCAACCGTCGCTGACCGCGGCCTCCGGCTTGGAAACCGTCAAATTCAACAAGGCCGGTACGTACGTCGTCACGGCCTCGGCCGTCGGCGCCAACAACGTGCAGGTCCGGGGCTTGGCCAACATCCTCGTCGTCGCCGAACCGTTCGGGTTCGCCATCAGCCAGGTCGGCGGCGCGGCGGCGGTCCTCGGCACGTCGGCCCAGTTCAGCGTGGGCCAGATCTTCGACCAATTCCAGTACGCGCTGTCGGAGGCGACCACGCTCACCTGGTCGGCCACCGGTGCGCCGGCTGGGGTTGCGGCCCCGAAGTTCAGCGGCGGCGCGACGACCACGGTCACGTTCTCCGGGGCGGGCACGTACGTCCTCACCGCCAAAGAGACCGACGCCAGCGGGAATGCGGCTGTGGAATCGATCACCGTGACCGTCAAGCAGACGCTTACCGGCATCAGTCTCTACAGCGGCTCCAACAAAGCCCTCGTCAATTCCAACACGCAACTGAAAACGACCGCCTCGAGCCAAATCCTCTCCGCCATGGGCGTGGACCAGTTCGGCCATCCCATGGTGGCCCAACCCGCGTTCACCTGGGCGGTGAGCTTGTATCCCGGCGGCGCCAGTCCGTCGCTGGCCGCCGCCGGCCTGGAAACCGTGACGTTCAACGAGGCCGGAACGTATGTCGTCACTGCCTCGGCCGGAGGCGCCGGCAGCACGCAGGTCTCGGCCCAGGCCAACATCCTCGTCGTCGCCAAACCGTTCGCGTTCGCCATCAGCCAGGTCGGCGGCGCCGCGGCGGTCCTCGGCACGTCGGCCCAGTTCAGCGTGGGCCAGATCTTCGACCAATTCCAGTCCGCACTGTCGGAGACGACCACGCTCACCTGGTCCGCCACCGGCGCGCCGGCTGGGGTTGCGGCCCCGCAGTTCAGCGGCGGCGCGACGACCACGGTCACCTTCTCCGGGGCGGGCACGTATGTCCTCACCGCCAAAGAGACCGACGCCAGCGGGAACGCGGCTGTGGAATCGATCACCGTGACCGTCAAGCAGACGCTTGCCAGCATCGTCGTCACGCCCGGCACCGCCAGCATTCAGGGCGGCGCCACGCAGCAGTTCAGCGCCCAAGGGTTCGACCAGTTCAAGCGGGCGATGGCCACCCAACCGACGTTTACGTGGAGCGCCGGCAGCGGTACGATCAGCTCCGCCGGCCTGTACACGGCTCCCAGCACGGCAGGCGCCTATACCGTCACGGCCGGCAACGGCTCGATCGCGGGTTCGGCCAAGGTAACCGTCACTGCGCCCACGCCGTCTCCGAACCCTGCGCCGCCGCCCTCTCCCAGCCCGGCGCCGGGCGGATTGCAAGACCCCGTTCTGGCAGCCCTCGTGCAGGAACTCGACGCCGACGGCTCGCTCAACCGCGCGGACATGATCCAAATCCTGACCAGCGTCGGGGCCAGCGGCACGGTGAGCGCCACGGACTTCGCCGACCTGAAGACGATCCTCGCTGACGCTGCGCAATACAACATGCCGAACTACGTTCAGGTCCTGGCCGGCGACGTGGTCAACGGCAACCCGGCCAATGCCCAGTACCAGGGCGCAGCCCTGGGCAACCTGGCCGCCGGCAGTTCCGCCGCGCAGCTCGACAAGCTGATCGACAAGTGGTTCTACGGCACCGACCTTCCGGCGCTGACCAGCAGCTCGCTGACCTATACGACGGTCTCCGGTTCGCTCTTCCCCCACACGCCGTCGAGCAACGATGAGTACCAGGGCGAGCTCGGCGACTGCTACTTCATTTCGTCGCTGGGCACGATCGCCAACACCAATCCGGCGGCCATCGAGAACATGTTCATCAATAACGGCGACGGCACGTACACCGTCCGCTTCTACGGCGGCACGTACGGGGCATTCTACAATTCCAACGGCACCGTCAGCGACGGATTCGCCAGCGGCAGCGGCACCGCCGATTACGTGACCGTCAATTTGTCGCTGCCCACCTACGACGGCATGTTGGTTTACGCCGACTACGGCTGCAATGCCTCAAGCCCGGCCAACTCGCTCTGGATCCCCTTGGCCGAGAAGGCCTACGCCGAGTGGAACGCGACGGGCAACGAAGGCCGCGACGGCACGAACACGTATAACGGCATCCAAGGCGGCTGGATGGCCACTGTGGATGCCCAGGTCTTGGGGCACAATGCCACGGATTACGGTCTCAGCGCCTCGACCGAGCAGGCGATGATCAATGCCCTCTCCGCGAACCAGGCGGTGACTATCGCTACCGATGCGTCCAGTAATTCCGCCGACACCTTGTCCTATGGACTCTACGGCTCGCACGCCTATGCGGTGCTCGGCTACAACGCGTCGAGTGGTCTCTTCACCTTATACAACCCTTGGGGTTGCGACCAGCCGAGCGGTTTGAGCTGGAGCCAACTCGAGTCGACGTGCGAGGGATTCGTGACGGCCGTTACCACGGGCTCGGTGCCCATCAGCAGCGGCAACCTGAGTTCGCCCGCGGCGGCCGCCGGCCACGACCATGAGTACATGGTGCCCGCCACGGTCCCCGCCACTCCGGCGGCGACGGGCGATACCCAAGAAAATCGGCAATCGTCGCTCTTCTTCGAGCGAGCGACGCTAAATGACTCCAACACGGAATCGTCGGGCAAGCTGCCGGCCGCCGGCGTCGATGCGGTGTTGGCCAATCAAGACCTGGGCGGGTTCTTCGTAGGGTAAGGAAGTCGATTTCCACGCCGCGACGGGTCCACCATTTGCCGCATTGCCTCCAGCGGAATATAATACAATCGACGCCGTTCGGCGTTGACGTTCTCGATTGCTGCGGAGAGCGTCCTTTTAACCCGCACGTCAAGCGACCGCAAGCAGGGTGTGGCTCGTGTCGGACCCTGTCCACGGAGATGAGCGTATGGAGATGCCAGGGCCGCGACGAGAGCCCCCGGAACGTCGAATTGAAGAAGAATTGCGCCAGCGAGCAGCGCTACCGCCAGCTTCTCGAGGCCGTCACCAGCTACACCTATTCACTGGAAATTCGCGATGGAGTGCCGCGGTCAACCACCCACAGCACGGGGTGTCTGGCTGCCACGGGCTATGCTCCCGGGGACTTCGCAGCCGATCCCTATCTCTGGATCAACATGGTCCATCCCGATGACCGGGAATTGGTGCGGCGGCACGCCGCGCAGGTACTCGGCGATAGCGAAAGCGGCCCGATCGAGCACAGGATTCTCCATCGCAATGGAAGCACCCGGTGGGTCCGTCACAAGATCGTTGCCCATCGCGATGGAGGCGGGCGATTGGTGCGCAACGACGGCGTCGTCGAGGACATCACGGAACGGAAGGTGATCGAAGAACGGTTCCGGCTGCTCGTCGAGTCCGCTCCCGACGGGATCGTCGTCGTGGATCGAGGGGGACGGATCATCCTGGTCAACGCGCAGGCGGAAACGCTGTTTGGATACGGCCGCGACGAATTGGCCGGGCAGACGGTCGAACTGCTCGTGCCGCAGGGCTTGCGCGATCAGCATGCGGCAGAACGGACGGGCTATGCCGCGAAGCCCTGCTCACGAAAGATGGGCATGCATCCCGACCTGACTCTCAGCGGCCTGCGCAAGGACGGCAGCACGTTTCCCGTCGAGATCGCCTTGATCCCGATCGACACTGCGGGCACCCTGTACTCGGGGTCGGGCGTGCTGGTCTATGCGGCGGTCCGCGACATGACGGAGCGCATGCGGATGGAAGAGGCCCTCCGTGAGAATCTGTCGCAGCTCCTCGCGGCACAGCGAATCCAGGAACATCTCTTGCCCAACCATCCGCCGGTGCTGCCCGGTTTCGACATTGCCGGGGCCTTGCATCCTGCCGAGTTTGCGGCGGGAGATCACTTCGACTTCCTGGCGATGCCGGAACAGTGCCTCGGGGTTCTCGTCGCCAACGTTACCGGGCACGGAGTCGGCCCTGCCATCCTCATGGCTTCGACCCATGCCTACCTCCGCTCCTTCGCGGCGATCCACGCGGGAGTCGATGAAATCCTTTTCCAGGCGAACCGGATTGTCACGGCCGAGGCCGACCCCGGCCGCTTCGTCACGGTCTTCCTTGCATGCCTCGATCCGCGCGCGCGAACGCTCGTTTACTCCAGTGCCGGACATCCGCCGGCCTACATACTCGATCGGCAAGGCGACGTCCGGGCCGTTCTTCTGAGCACGTCTTTTCCACTCGGCGTCGTTCCCGCCGCCCAGTTTCCCGTCGGCGATCCGATCGTGCTTCAGCCCGGCGACATTGCCTTGCTGCTTACCGATGGGCTGTTTGAGGCAAGATCCCCGCGGGGAGAGCCGTTTGGTCAAGACCGAGTGATTCAGGCTGTTGCCCGCAACCGCAAGGAAACCGCCGTCAAGATCATCGCTGCCCTTTACGAGGCAGTGATGGAGTTTTCGGGCGGAGTGAAACTCCTCGACGATGCCACCATCGTCGTGATCAAGGTTGACCTCGGCGACTAAAAAGCGAAGCACGAAGGCGGCAACCTTCGTGCTTCGTCGCTCTTTCAGGGCGGGGACGTATTTCCAGAGCTGCCTGTTGGTCGGTCAGCCTGATCTGGCCCGTCGCCGCCAAGCTCCCGCGGCAACGAAGACTGCACCCACCGAAAGCAAAACCAGGGTGCCCGGCTCGGGCACGGCGGCGACGTTTTCGGTTCTCGACCCGACCATGCTGCCACCGGTCGCCGCGGGGTTGAAGGCGAACGCGCCGCCCGCGCCGACAGTCAGCGAACCGCCCTCCGGCAAGGCGGCGGCGGTGAGCACGGTCAGGACGCCGGAATCGACGACTGTGCCGCCGGTGTAGGAATTGGCGCCTTCCAGAATCAGTGAGCCGGAGCCGGCGAGCGTCAGGCCGCCCGCGCCCGTGACCGCCCCGCCCACCGTGAGGCTTTGCCCCGGGGCGACGTTGAACACAGAATCCGAGGTGAGGGAAACATTCCGGTTGGGGTGGAGTGCGAAACTGGCGGCTGCATAGAGGGTGCCGCCCCCCAGCGTGAGGTTGGTCGCAGGATGTTGGGGGATGGCACCGAGATCTCCGTCCGCGGCAAGAGTCAGTTGCCCGCCGTTGATGAACGTGCCGCCGCTGTAAGCATTGGCGGAATTGGCCAGTGTCAAGGCCCCGCCAGCCGGCACGGAGACGGCCACCTTACCGAGCCCGTCCTGGATGACGGCGGAATAGCTTGCCGCCCCTCCCACGTAGGCCGCGGTGAGCATGGAGGTCGTCGACGACTTGTTATTGGTCACGCTCCCGCTGCCGGAAAGGTTGGCCACGGCTGCGCCGAAGCCGTTGAGGTCCAGGCTGGCGCTAGAGGCGATGCTCACCGCCCCGCTGCTGCTAAGGGCCGCAGCCTGGAGTTGCAGCGTGCCCGCGGAGACGTTCGTGCCGCCGCTGTAGGAATTGGCGGAGTTGCTCAGGGCCAGGATGCCGGTTCCCGTCGTGGTCAGCCCGCCCGTGCCGCTGATCGCCCCGCTCAAGGTCATCGTCCCCGTATCGGTCTGAATCGTATTCGGCCCAGGTCCCCGTCAAGGAAACGGTCCCGGCGAAACTGCCCGAGTTGCTGAAGTCGAGCGTGGCGTTGGCGATGGACACCGAGCCGCTGGGGCCCAGGCTGCCGCTGCCCGCGACAGTCAGCGTGCCGCCGGTGATGACGGTGCCGCCGTTGTAGGAATTGGCGGAGTTGCCCAGGGCCAGGATGCCGTTTCCCGTCGTGGTCAACGCGCCCGAGCCGCTGATCACGCCGCTCAAGGTCACCGTCCCCGTATCGGCCTGAATCGAATTCGGCCCGGTCCCCGTCAAGGAAACGGTCCCGGCGAAGCCTCCCGAGTTGCTGAAGTCGAGCGTGGCGTTGGCGATGGACACCGAGCCGCTGGAGCCCAGGTTGCCGCTGCCCGCAACCGTCAGCGTGCCGCCGGTGATGAACGTGCCGCCGCTGTAGGAATTGGCGGAGTTGCTCAGGGCCAGGATGCCGTTTCCCGCCTTGGTCAGCCCGCCGGTGCCGCCGATCACGCCGCTCAAGATCATCGTCCCCGCATCGGCCTGAATCGTATTGGGCCCCGCCCCCGTCAAGGAAACGGTCCCGGCGAAACTGCCCGAGTTGCTGAAGTCCAGCGTGGCGTTGGCGACGGACACCGAGCCGCTGGCGCCCAGGCTGCCGCTGCCCGCGGCAATCAGCGTGCCGCCGGTGATGAGGGTGCCGCCGCTGTAGGTGTTGTTCGTGTTGCTCAAGCTAAGAAGGCACGGCCCGGCCATAACGAGGGGGCCGGCGCCGGAGACTGGGCCGGAGAGCGTGACGCCTATACTGCCGGGCGAAAGCGAAGGCTCGGCGCCCACCGTCGTCGAGCCACTTAGCACTAGGGGAGCGGAAATCGTGTGCAGGCCCGAATCGATCCAAATATTCGCCGTATTGCTCAGGCTCAGGGTGTAAGCGCCCGAGCCGGAAGCGATGGTATAAGGGCTGGTGCTGTCGAACCAAAGCGAGCCGGCCGACTGGTTGTGGTCGAGCGTGACGGTGCCGGCTAGTGAGGGCGTGATGAAGCTGGCCGTCTCGCTTGAGCTGGCCGCGTGGGAAAGCGACCAGTTGCCGCCGCTGTTCCATGATCCGTTGACCGGCCCCGTCCAGTCATTCTCGGAGGGCACGGCGCGCTCGATATGCACATTGTCCGTCAGCAAAGCGCCGCCAGCGGTTGTGGTGAAGACGACGGCGCCCACCGTGTCGCCGGGACCATTCGAGGTGGTTTTCCCCTGATGCGAATACGACGCCCCAAAAGACAGAGCGCTAAGCCCGGCCGGCAAGTTGGCCAACGTGTAAATGCCTGCGGGATTGAGAACGTCGCTGCTGACATTGCTGTCTGCCCACTGTCCGCCCGTTGCGCCATTTGCGGTGAGATAGGTGGCCGTCCAAGTGGAACTGACGGTGGTTATTCCCACCAGCCCACTGCTTGGCGCGGGCGTCATGTAAACGTCGACTACGGTCAAGCCGGGCGTGTAGTTGACGCCGCTGTCGTCCAACGCCAGTTGGCCGGTCCCCGGGTAATAATTAACCACCGCCGCGCGGGCCGCGGCGGAAAAAGAAATCGTGAGCGCGGCCATCAAGGCGATCGAACAGCAACCAGCCTGAAAATAATTCCGCAGAAACAATCGAGACATTTCCAGCTCTCCTTCTCGTCCTTTGTCGGGCGTTTGGCCAATATGTGCCAAAACGGCCCGAGCGCAGCTTGACAAGCCGCGCCCGGGCTCTGATGCAAAACGTCACTGGCGAACCATCACGCCTTCGCCGTGTCTTTGACGCGCAACCGGCGGCGTGCGATATACGCCAGTCCGGCGCTGGCAGCCGCTGCGAGCAGCCAGAGCGTGCCCGGCTCCGGAACCACGCTTACCGTGGCATCGGTCTCGGCGCCGGTGGAGTCGTAGAACTGGACGTCCGCGGGCTGCCCGTTGGTTCCCAGCAGAATGCTGTTGCCGAAGGCCGAATTGGCCAAACCGGTTGGCAGGGTCGCCAAGAGATAGGTGCCCGGCTGCAACGTGGCGTTCGGATCACCCGAGATGACCTTCTGCCACTCGAGGGAGTCTTCCACGGTCAGGGTGGTGGGCAGGCTTTCCCAGAGCGTCGTGTTGAACGGATTAGAATTCTGACTCACGTTCGCGAGGTTCGTCGAGCTCGCCAAGTTGACGCTGACTGAGTCCAAATCCGCCGTGGCACTGACAACCAGCGTCAACTGCCCCGTGTTCTGGTTATAGTCGACCTGGTCGGACGACGCCGGCACACCGGCAGGCTGCATCGACCCGTTGGAATGCAGGGACTGCCCCGTCGCCAAGCTGGGGTTATAGCCGCCGCTCTGCGTGTACCGCTCCCCGGCAAGTTCCAACGAGCGGTCGGTGTTGTCGACGACCCCGTGATAGGCGAAGTCACCCCCGGACCAGCCAACGTTTTGCTTGCCGCTGTTGCTGTTGGGGCCCGAGACCAGGGCCCTGTCGATGGCCGTTACTTGGCCCTGCAAGTAAGCGTCGCCGACGATGGTCGTGGCTATCGTTCCGACGCCCGCAGGCACCGCCGAACCGCCCGAAACGGTATACTCCGAGTAGCCAACCGCGTACTCGGACGGGTTGCTAGCGGCCAGCGAACTGGTGATGCCCCCGGCGCCGTTCCAAGTGCCGCCGTTGCGACCCTGCTTGATCTGGTCGTTGATCGTGGCGCCGTTGCCAGTAGGCACCAGGATGCCCGACTTACCCAAGTCGATCGTGCCGGTCCAGGCGTCGGTCGTGCCGGCGAGTGTGATGGCGTTGTTCACGGCGCTCAAGTCGGCGGTGCCGGTAATTCCGTTGGGCGCCGTGAGGACGATCTCCGCCCCGCTGCCCACGGACACATTGGCCTGATAGATCTGGCCGGTGGTTAGGGTCGTGCCATTGCCGCTGACGGTGGTTGATCCGCGTTGGGAGCCCTGGAGGCCGCCGTTGAGTTCCGTTCCCACTACGCCTGCCGCGTGGCTGCCGCCGGTAACGTTCAGGCTGCCGGAGTTGGCCAGCGTGAGGTTGCTGGCCACGGCCCCGGGCCCGGTCAGGTTCAGCGTCGCGCTCGTAGCGACGCTGGCCGAGCCCTGGACGATACTCGGTATAGTCACCGTAGCCGAGTTGGTCACGTTGAACGAGCCGTTGCCGGTAATCGCGCCGAGGGTCTGCGTCCCGGTGGTGAGGTTGACGGTGCCCGAGTTGGCGACCGAAGTGCCGCCAGGAATGGCGCCGGACGTAGTGGCCGTCAGCGTGCCGCTTTGGACCGTCGTGCCGCCCGAATAACTGTTGGTGCCGCCAAGCAAAACGGCTCCGGCGCCCTTAACGAGCAGTGAAGCGTTGCCGGTGATCGATCCTCCGCTGAGGCTATAGGTCACGGCCGTATTGGAGAACGTCATGCTGGCCGGCGAAACGCTGCCGAGGATCGTGATCGAGCCGTTGGCGGTGCCAGCCGAGTCGTTGAACGTCAGGGTGTCGCCGACATTGCTGGGACCGAGGGAACCATCGCTCATTTCGCCGGAGAAACTCCCCATTCGCGCCGCCCCAGAAATTCCCGTTGCCGCCCGCCCACGTCAGGCTAAGGGGGCCGAGATACGTGGCCTTGAGATCGACTTCCAAGGAATTCGGCGAGGAGATGCTGTACGAGTAACTTAGCGAATGGGCGCCCAGCGTGAGCGCGCCGCTGTTGCTCAAGGAGGAGCTGGCCTGCATAAGCGGGAAGACATAAGAGGTCCCGTTTCCACCCAAGCCGCCGATCGCGGCCCTGATCGCCACTGAGCCGCTGCTGGGCAGCAAAATGCTACTGGCCGTCAGCAAGCTGGCGCCGTTCGGCGCAAAGTCGTACTCCATGTTGGCGCCCGCGGCAAACGTCGCGTTGCCGACGGTTAGCGTGCCCGGCTGGCAGGGCACGGTCTGATACACGTTCAGTACAGCCAGGGCGGCTACCAGCGGGTTGGCCGCGCCGGGGCGGACCGTGCCGTTCGCACCAACGATCAGGTTCGCCACGCCATCGCCGTCGGCGCGATTGAGATTCGCGGTCCCCTGCAAGGTTCCACCGCTGACCGTCACATCGCCCTCGCCCGTTACGCTGGACAGGCCGGGCTCGCTGCCCAAGTCAGTCGGCGTCAGCAAGAGCAGGCCGTTCATGACGGTTGTTCCTCCGCTGTAACTGTTATGGCCGTTGTTGAGCCAGAGGGTATTCGTCCCGTCCTTGACGAGCGTCAGAAGGCCGCCGAATCCGCCGCCGCCGTCTCCCAAGAGGCCGCCATAAGGCCTGCTGGGCGAGGTTGCGCCGCTCACGGTCAACGTGGCCGCGCCGCTCGTGTTCTGAACCGTAACCGCGTTCGAGGTGCCGTCCCCGTTGGCATCGGCCCAGTAGGAAAGCGAAGCCACAGTCTGATTATTCCCGGCAAGCTCGAGCGTTTGCTGGTAGGAGTTGCCGTTAATGGGCGCGAAGATCAGGTCGGTTGTCGTCGGCAAGGCGTTGGGCACGCCCAAATAGACGTTCCCCTTGACCCCCTGCTCGAACATGGTCACACCGCTGTAGGTGTTCTGGGCGTTCAAATAGATGTTACTGGCAGCGCCGCCGCCGCCGACCTCGCCCAATTGGACGTCGCAACTGCCAGAAATCACGCCGTACATGTAAAGCGAGTTTCCGCTTGACGGATAAATCCAGAAGAACGAGTCCGTCACGCCGTTGCCGAGGATGAACCCGTTGCCGTTGGCAATGGCCCCGGACTGGGAGATGCTGGTCTTGAAGAACTGCTGGTTCGTGCTGTTCAGTTGGATGTTGCAGTCGATTTCCGCGCTGACGAGGTTTCCGCCCATCGTAATGCCTTGGGCCGAGGCCGTGGTAAAGTGCGTCGGCTCGGGGGGCGTCTGCATGTTTTGGAACTGAATGGCTCCGCTGCCGCCGATTGTTGAATACCCATTCGACGCGTTGTTAACCTGCAACGTCAACGGCTGCGGCACGACAAGGTTCCCATTGATCGTTGCGCCCCCGTTCATCACGAAGGTGCTCGACGCTGCACCGCTCGTCGGTTGGCCGGGAACGTTCGGCGCTGCTGTTGTGTTGAGCGTAAGCGCCGCACTTGGAGCGACGTTTAGCGCTGCGTTGGTCGTAGTGGAGACGAACGCATCCGCGATAAGTTGCAAGTTGCCCGACTGCACGGAGATCGTCGAATTCGTGCCCGTCGTTATCGTCTTGGAGCCAGTGTTCGTAAACGCCAACGTGCCGCTGCCCGCGGTATTGAACGTGCCATTGTTGGCAATCGTGAGGGTACCACTCATTGCAGCGGTGCCGGAAGACGTCACGATCGTTCCGCCGCCGGCGTTGACCGTGACGGCACGGCTGCTAGTAACGTTGGAGGTGGTGAACTGAAGCGTGCCGTTGGTATCCAAGGTCACGCCGCCGGAACTGGCCCCAAGGGCGGCGTCGCCCGACGGGCCGGTCGCCAGGGTCCCGCCCGTAATGAACGTTCCCCCCGTGTAGGTGTTGGAGTTCGACAGGGTCGCCAGCCCCGCGCCGGTCTTATAGAGGGCCGTGGTGCCGGTAATCGAACCCCCCGTAATGTTATAGGAGTTGGACGTATTGCTGATCGTGAGCGACAGCGGCGTCACCGCGCTGCCGCTGATGGTGACCGTCGAGTTGTTTGCGGTGGGCTCGCCGAAAGTCACCGCGTCGCCGTCGACGTAAGTCGCGCCGCCCGTCCAATTCGCACTGGTGCTCACACTCGTATTCCAGGAACCGCTGCCGACCGCCCAGGAAAGGCTCTGCTGGGTCGGCAAATTGTTGCTGCCCGTTCCGGTAATCGTGAGGTCGATCGTCCCGCCGCTTTGCGTGAAGCCGTAGGTATATCCGGCCGTCGTGCCGGACCCCATGGTGAAGTCGGAGGCACTGAAACCCGTCACGCTGCCGAACTGAAAGAGCGGGTAGGAATTGAACGTCTGGCCGCTGGTGTTGAGATTGATGACGATGCTATTGGCAGTCGCGCCGAAAGATTCAGCGTGCTGGTGCCCGTAATCAGGTCGGACTGGGTGGTGTTGAAGTCGTACGTGACGGTGCCGCCGTTCAAGGCCAGGCTGGTGAATCCCAGCGTGCCGTAGTTGGCGGTGCCGCCAGTCGAGAGTGCCGCTCCCGACGGCGAAGCTTGCGCTGCTGTTGGCCAAGCTCACCGCCGCGCCGGAGTAGACGAGCCCCCCCCGCTCAGCACGGAGAGCGGGCCGACGCCGAGTGCCGAGGCATTGCTCACGGTCACCGTGCCCTGCGCAATGGTGGTCGCGCCGGTGTAGGTGCTGGAGCCGGAGAGCGTCAAGCCGCCCGTCCCGCTCTTGTACAGGCTCAGGTTGCCGCTGATGGAGCCGTTGAACCCGGTCTTGGGCGTGAGGCCGCCCGCGATCGTCAGCGTCGCGGCGTTGGCCAAGCTGCTGTTGGTGATCGCCCCGGTGCCGGTGGACGTCGACAGCGAGTTGATCGTCTGGTTTAACCCGTAGAGGTCCAGCGTGCCGGAGCTTGTGTCCGTCGCGCCGAAGATCACGTCGGTCGCCGCGGGCAGCGCGGCGGTCGAGCCGAGCTGGATGACGCCGTTGCCGTCGATCATGGTCGTGCCGGCCCACGTATTGCTTCCCGAGAGGAACAAGGTCCCGGCGCCGCCCGCTCCGTTCGGGGTGTTGCTGCCGAGCACGACGTCGGAGTTGCCGCTGATGTTCCCGGTGATCGCCAGCACGTTGCCCGCCGTGGTGCCGCCGATGCCCACGATGAAGGAGTTCGTGGAGGGGAAGGCGAAGGTCTTTGTGACATCGCTCTTTGAAAAAGACCCACCCGTGGAGTTCAGTACGATGTTGTTGGAGATCGTTCCGCCCGAGGCGACGGTGGAATTGGCTGCTGTGACGGCGCCGGTCGGCGAGTCGCTGATCACCGCCCAGGCGTTGGAGGCGCTCGAGGGCGTGCTGGGAGTGACGCTGCCGTGATAAGCCACCTGGATCTGGCCCGATCCGCCGTACATGCCCGAAGTGCCGTTGTTGTCGAAATTGACCCGCGTCGGTCCATTGATTACCAAGTTTCCGTTGAGCGTGGCGCCGCCTTGCAGGCTTGCGCCGTTGGTTCCGCTCAGCGCCAGCGTGCTGCCAGCGGCGATTGACACTGATCCCGAAAGCTGCGCGGACGGCCCGCTGAGGGAGACGGTGCCGGAGCCAAGCTGGGTGTAGGCGCCGCCGCCGAAGAAACTGCCGCTGGTTGAGAACGAGAAGCCGTTCGTGTTCAACACGCCGCCATTGCTGCCGATCTCAAACGTTCGGCCCGACGAGAAGCTCGACGCAAGCTGAAGCGTGGAGCCGTAGTCGACGACCAGGGCCCCGCCGGCGCCGTTGACAGTCCCGAGGCTGCGATCTCCGGCAACAATCAGCGTTCCGCCCGAAACCTGGGTGCCGCCGCTGTAGGTGTTAGTGCCCGAAAGCGAGACGAATCCGACATTGGAAGGCTGCAGGTAGAGCCCGCCGGTCCCGCCGATCGCTCCGCCGAGGAACACGTAGCCCGTGCCGGAGGTCGGGTTAATGATGTTCACGCCCCCGGGCGAAAGCGTGCCGCCGGAGATCGTGATCGTCGACGTACCGCTGGAGACGTTACCGAAGGTGACGACACTGCCGTCCGAATAGGCCACGGAGGCGGAACTGCTGTTGAGCCAAACCGTATTCGCCGCGTTCGTGTTCCAGGTTCCGCTGCCGGTATTCCAGGTCAAGCCCTGGCCGGAAAAGGTCGTGTTGATCCCCAAGCTGCCCTGAAACGTCAGGTTGCCCAGGCGCCAGTTCCCGGACGAGTTGTTGTAGAGCTGCGTCAGACCGGCGTTGAGCGAGGCCGAGACGTAATCATTGTGGTAGTTCGTGTCGTCGAACGCGGAGACCAGCCGGACGCCGAAGTTCGGATCGTTATCCGCTCCCAAAATTGAGCTCAGGTTGACCGTGATGGTTTGGGGATTCGCGCCGCCGTAGAAATCGTTCGGAGTCGCCACGAAAACGTACGGTTGGCCTTGAGGGAACATATAGTTCGTGCCGTTCCAACTGTACGTCGAACTAGGACTCAAACTGCTATTGGCGATGGTTGTTCCATAGGAACTGATGAAAGTCCCATTGATAGAGTTCACCACACTGCTATTGTTGTTTGGAACCGCGCCCGCTGCTGCTCCGATACCTGACCCGATACAGTTCCAAATGGCGTTCGAACCCTGGGAAGTGTTCAGGCAGTACTGGAACTGCATGTCGCGGACGCCCTGTGTGGTGGAGTACCAATCGAAGCTGAAACTGACATTGGAATATCCGACGGTGCTGGTGTCCAACTCGACGCCCTGCGAGAACTGGGGGGCGCCGTCGTGGGCGGTACCGCTGCTGATGTTAAAGAGCGCCCAGCCGTTGGTGCTCACGTTCCCGTTGGGAAGCACATTATTGTCCTTGTTGGCCAGCGGACTCGTGGCGCGAATACGCCACAAGGTTTCGCCATACGAGGGGTCCGCGGTGCCGGTAGTGCTGGGGAAATCGTCGCCGGCAATGCTGCCGCCGTTATAAGGGTTTGTCATCCCCAAGGTAATCGCCGTACCGCTGCCCGTTGTAGGCGCTGGACTGTTGGGAGTGCCCATATTAGAGCCTGTTATAGCTAGCGAATAATTCGACGATGACCAGTTCTTTGCGTAATTAGTCCAGGTCGCATTACTAGCGGAGCCAAAGCTCCACTGCGTAATGGTCGCAGCCTTGGCAAGCTCAGCGGAGAGCGCCAAGGCAACTCCCAGCACAGCGACGACAACCGAAAACTTCTTCATAATGACGTTCATAAGGTACTCCTCAACGGGCGTTCAAAAGTTCAAAGGATAGTAAGCATCCACCGGGCGTGGACTACTGCCATCGTTGGCATAGGGTTCAAGACTCAAAGGTGAAAATAACGCAACTTGGTCTGCCAAATATATCGGAAACGGGCCTTCCCTACGGAGACGCAACCAAGCGCCATGCGCAGTGAGAGCCGAAGACTAAGCGGAAAGCCTAAAGGAACAACGCAGAAAATGCGAAGTTCAACACAAGGCGCAGCCGTGAGAGCGCACTTCCTACAACAACCGACATCGATGCCGATGCTGATCAAGCCGAAGTTGAAGTGCGAACGCTGCCTCGCAGGGAAGTTGTTAATATTGGTGAAGTTCCCGACGCCAGTCCACAGGACAAAGGAGCCGATTCACCCCGCCTCCAAACCGCGATCCCGCACGGAGACTTGGAGGCGGCAAAACCATGCTCCTAATCCATCAAGAGCCATTACGAACACTTTAGTTTACTAGAGGTATGCTAAAGGAATGTGAGATGAATGTTAGTTTTCTGTTAATTCGCTAAGAAATCGGCAATTCAGTTGGGAGCCGATCTTATTTTATTGCAAGTCGAAGTTGATTTCGTTCTCGCCGGCCACGACTTCTTTTTCTAACACCGATTTCTTGTTGTACTTCGCAGGCACAAGTTCCTTGCGGAGTTCTTCCGAGGCCTGGGTGGTGATCTCCACGCGATGTTTTCCTACGATGGCACCGTGTTCCTGGCGGATGAAGATCAGGTCGTAATGCCCTTCGCCATCGGTTATATTGCAGGAAATGTGACCCTTGGGCGGATGAAAGATGACCAGCGCGCTGGGCAGCGGACTGCCATTCAACGTTACCTTGCCATGCACGCGGCCCAGCGGAGGGTGGTCGCTGTGACCGCACCCTGCGAGGGGCAGAAGCGCGCACAGCAACGAGTAAACCAGGACTCCAGGCAACCGCCCACGACGAAGCCCTAAGCACTGCGAAAAACCACGGAGGCCGGACCGACGAAAGCGGACCCCATCCTCAAGGCATTCAGGCCGGTAGGGGGTTGCGTCCATGGACAATTCCTGGCTTGCAAAAAAACTGTAGGACCGCATTCGAGACATTACTATTGGTTGGGCAACTGCACCGCCTCGCCGTCGGCCATCGAACCGAGCAGGGGGAAGACCCCCTCGTTGCTCGACGAATCGACATTCTCGCTGATAAATTGAACGGAGCCGTCGGCCATGCCAAAATACGCACCGGCGGCATGGTTGCTACCCGGCGACTCAAAGAAATCGTTGTTCATTCCGCCCGGATTGCTGTGGCCCGGATCCGTGGCGGTGGTAAAGAGCGCCGAACAATTGCCCAGGGCCCAACCCTCGAAGGTTGTCGTGCCGCCGGTGCTGTCGTCCGGCGTAGGCGTCAATCGTTGGAGTTCCCCGATCATGATGGTGTGGGAGGTGCCGTCAATGATGTCGGCCATTTTGGTTTGGTAGTTCGGTCGAAAAATCCCCCACAGCAAAGAGACATCCGAGATCGGCTGGCCATTTGGCTCCAGGGGCTGCGAGTCGTTTCGCGTAAGGTCCTCGAAACAGTGGTTGTCGGTTTGGACATCATTTTTCCATCCGTTGACCCGCCCCATGGAGCCGCCATAATCGGTGCCGCCGGCGATCGCGGTCTTGGCCACCATCCACTGCGAGTCGCCCTTCCGCAGGCCGGCCCGCCGCGAAGGACAGTAGAATTGCTTAATATCCGTAAACGAGACGTTTCCATTGCCGACGACGCTGCGGCCATAGTTCCACTGCTTGTAGAGGCCGTCGTATTCCAGGTAGGGAAGAATCTCCACCATCCAACTCTGGCCGTGCATCTTGGCATGCGCCGCCATACTCGAGGCCTCGGTCCAGGTGTCGAATAAATTCGGGCCGAGAGGGGCTAAACTGGCGACGCAGCCGGCCGGAAAGAACTGCTTTTCGCCGACGAGGCAGAGCAGCGCCAGCCCGATCTGCTTTTCGTTGTTCATGCATTGCGCCCGCCTTCCCGCTTCGCGGGCGGAGTTGATCGCCGGCAGGAGCAGGGCCACCAACATGCCGATGATCGCGATAACCACGAGCAACTCGACGAGCGTAAACCCCGGACGTTGTGTCATGTTTGTTCGCTTCTTCGCTAGGCTGTCGCCGTGCAACGGGCGGATCAACACAATCCCCGTAGTTGAATCGATGCTTTTCGACAACGTGATTGGGAACCAATTATACTAACAACCGTTTGTTAGCGTGTTGTAAACAAATGGTTAGCGTTTTGTTATAAATCCAGGAATTCGCGACTTAATTCGGGTTGCCATCAGGGAACAGAAGGGCCCAAATATGGGGTTATTTTCTCCATCCGCCCGGCCTGCTGGCACAGCGCGAGCGGCATTCTCACCCACTTGTGGATCGCGAATCGGCGGGTTAAACTAGAGAATTCTCCGTAATCGACCAGCCTGGAGTTTGTGATGGAAGACCAACATGCGTTGCCGGGTGCAACGGTCCCGCTCGAGAGAAACCGTGGAGTGGCGGCAAGGATCCTCGTCATGCTCGTGATCGGGGCCGCTCTTGGACTGCTTATCTATTTTTCACCGCAACTTTTCTACGGCGCGACTAAGCCCGTATCGGAACACCCGCGACTGATAACGGGCGGCACCTCAGCGATTTTCGTGGTGACGGAGAACCTTTGGAAAGGGAAGTATTCCAAGGAGCATGGAGTGGATCTGGTTTGCGAGTCGGCCGGGACGACGGCGGGCGTGGCGCACATGCTCGATAAGACGTATGCCATCGCCTTCACCCATGGCCCGGTCTCCGCCGAACTCCGGGACAAGGCGCAGAGAAGGGTTGCGAGATCGTTCACATTCCGTTGCTGCTCTGCGGCGTCGTGCCGGCGTATCATCTCGACGAACTCCAGGGCAAGGCGCCGCTGAACTTTACGGGCGAGATCCTCGCCGGCATTTTCCTGGGCAAGATCAAACAGTGGAACGACCCTGCCTTGAAGGCGATCAATCCGGGCGTCGCTCTCCCGGCCAAGGCGATTACCGTGGTTCATCGCGAGGATTCCAGCGGCACGACGCAACTCTTCACCGAGTACCTGGCCGCCGTGAGTCCGGTCTGGAAAGAACAAGTCGGGCCTGCTGCGGCCGAAGCCAAATGGCCCGTGGGCATTGCCGCCCGGCGCAATCCGGGCATGGCTGTAACTATCCATAAAATCGACGGCAGCATCGGCTACATCGATCTGCTTTACACCTCTTTCCAGGAGATCACGTTGGACTACGGGGCCGTGCAGAACAAAGACAAATCGGCCTTCGTTCACGCCGAACCGGCCAACCTCACGGCCGCAGCCCGGGCAGTTTTCGCGGCCATCCCCGAAGATTTGACGTTCGACCTCATCGACAAGCCGGGCAAGGATTCGTATCCGATTGCGGGCGTCGTCTTCGCCGTCTGCGCGGACCGGCAGCCCGAAAGCGACCGCAAGCGGATCGTCGACTTCTTGCGTTGGGCGACCCACGAGGGACAAGCGGATGTGGTGAAGACTGCATTTGCGCCGTTGCCGGCGGAACTTGTCGAGCGCGTCGATCGTCGCCTGGATGCGATCAAGTCCGCGCCGTAGCTTGCCAGTCCTTATTCCGCCGAGTCGCCGAACAACAGCCGCTGCGGCAAGTCTTGCAGCGTCGCCTTGCCGTCCTTGAGCTTGATGATCCAGAGACGATCGAAAACCTGGCCAAGCCAAACGGGAGGATTGGCGACGCCCAGCGCCGTTGCCAAACCCGGTATTTCTTTGTGCGACCAGCAGATCAAGACCACCTTCCCGTCATACTCGGGCTTGGCAAGAATCTCCTTGATCATTTCGGTATTGCCGCCGCGATGGCACGTCTGCACGTCGAGCTTCAACTCGTGGGCCAACGGCGTCACCGTTTCCACGGAGCGGCGGGAAGGATGGTCATTGCTTGGGCCCCGGGCATAGATTGCCACCGGCGTTCCGTTTTCGCCGCCGAGGAAAAACGGAGCGAGCGCCGCAGCCCGCTCGCGGCCTTTCATCGTCAGATCATGTCCATGTTCCGGTTTTTCCGCGTGCCGGATGATGATTACTTGATCCGGCCTCCCATAGGCAAAGGGCGTTGCCAACGACCCTATCACGCACAGCAGCACGATTTTCCGGAACATGAGGACCTCCTGACTCGGTGGACCGCCGACGCGACATGCGCTTGCATGTACGTCAGGCTTTCCAGCCTGAACTGTTTGTCAGGCTCGGGCACCGTGTACCCATGGTCGGCCTGACGTAACTTTGACAAGCAGAATATTTTCGCATAGGTGGGGTCGTTCCACAAGGGGCGATTTGTTAGGATTTTGTTGGGAATCCCGCACAGCGGTATCAAAAACGGCCGGCCGGACTTATACTTTACCTGTTTGACATGGAAATTACTGGCGCAAGCCGCTCAGAGAAAGCCTGCCGTGATGAAATGCCGCCCCGTACTTTTGGCCGGTGCCGTCCTTGCCTGCCTTGTTGCCAGGACACTGGCCGAAGACCACGCGCTGCACTACCTTCAGGCCAATTCGATCCGTGTGGAGTATCTACTGCCCGCCCCGCCCACGGTCGGTTCGGAGGAGCAGAAGACCGAGATCGACGCCCTGCTGGCTATCCAGGCCAGACGGAACGACGATCAAATCAAACGCTTCCAGGCGGAACTGAAGTTGGACATGACGGCCTTCGACGGAGTCCTAGGTCCTGGGTTTACGCCCGAGAATTTGCCGAAGCTCGGCAAGCTATTGAAGGCGGCAGCGGACGAGTCGAAGGTCATCAGCGTGATGGCCAAGGCCCTTTTTCAGCGGAAGCGGCCTTATTGGGAGGATGATCGACTCAAGCCGCTGGGCGAGCGGGAGGAGGACTGTACCTATCCTAGCGGCCATGCCACGCGGAGCATGCTTTTTGCGCGGATTTTGGCGAAGATCGAGCCGCAGAAGAACGACCGTTTGCTCGAACGTGCCCGGCAGATCGGCTGGGACCGCGTGATCGGCGGCGTCCATTATCCGAGCGACGTCGCCGCCGGACGCGAGTTGGGGTTGGTGATTGCCCATGCCTTGCTGGTAAATCCCGAATTCCAGGCCGAGCTTTCCGAGGCCAAGGCCGATTACGAGAAGTTCAAACGCGACCATGCCCGGCGGCCGCCAGCGGCAAAGTAGGCTCGGCGCTTGTGCCTAGTCTCATTCGCGGGAGCATTGCCTGCGACGGGCCGCCAGAGTACGATGTTAGGAATCAGTTATCGGTCTGTATCCCTGGCTACAACACGACGTTCGAGGAGAACACTATGGCTGCCACGCCCGCCCATCAGGAGGACCAGCGTGTGCGGCGATTGGGGCGGAGGGCGTTTCTCAAATGCGGGACGCTTCTCCTGGCCGGTTCCACGGCATGGGGCGAAGCATCGTGGCTGCTGGCAGCCACCGACGAGAATGCCAAGCCCAAGCTGCGGGTTGCTCTGGCTACGGACCTGCACTACGCCGACAAGCCACCCGGCGGCACCCGCCATTATCGGGAATCGCTCACGAAGTTCTCCGAGGCAGCCAAACGCTTCCAGCAGGAGAAACCGGACCACATCATCGCCTTGGGCGATCTCATCGACGCGGCGGCTTCCCTGGACGTAGAGAAGAGTTATCTCAAGCAGGTCGCCAAGGACTTCGTACCCCTGCCCGGCAAGCACCACTTCGTGCTCGGCAACCATTGCGTGGAAAACTTGACCAAAGCCGAGTTCTTGGGCATCGTTGGGCAAGAGAAGTCGTACTACTCGTTCGATGCGGCGGGCTACCATGTCGTGATTCTCGACGCCTGCTTCAACAAAGATGGAGCGTCCTATGGCCGCAAGAATTTCCGGTGGGGCGATGCCAACGTTCCACGGGCGGAAATGGAGTGGCTGCGAGCGGACCTGCGTCAGACGGAGCACAAGACCATCGTCTGCATCCATCAGTGCCTCGACTTGTTCCCGCCCTATGCCGTACAGAACTGCAACGCCGTGCGTAGCGTCTTGGAAGAGTCAGGCAAGGTGCTTGGCGTGCTGCAAGGCCACTTCCATTGGGGCAACTACGGGAACATCCACGGCATCCACTACTGCACGATCCAGGCCATTGTCGAAGGCCAGGGTCCAGAGAACAACTCGTATGCCATGCTGGACATCCTGCCGGGAGATGTCATTCGCATCACCGGTTTCCGAAAGCAGAAGAGCCATCAGTGGTCTGGAGAAGCACGGATTCATTAGTAGGGAAATACTCTTGTCGATGACGAATTCACTTCGATGACGAATTCACCGGCAAGATTGAGCCGCTGCCACGCCAGCCCCTGTGTCATCTTCGGGGATGCCTTGAAATAGGGCTCTTGTGCAAAGTGCATGTTCTGCGGCACGGCAGGCGGGCACTGGGTAGCCAACTTTCCACAGGGGCCCTGCCTGCCCGCTTTTTCCGCATATCCGGAACGTTTGTCACTGATTGGGGATTTTAGCCTTGGCTTGTGGATTGTCCCGGCGATTTTGGGGGTAATAATTGTTCACTCAGTATCACGGAGATGGCACGATGGCGAAGAAGAAAACGACAAGGAAGCTGATGGCAACGTCAACCAAAAGGACGGGCAAGAAGCCAACCAAACGGCCACTCGCGAAGCCGAGGACGGGCCCGGCGAAGCAGACGACTGTCAAGGCGGCAGTCACGGCCAGGAAACCGGCCGAAAAGCCAGCCAAACTGCCACTCGCCAAACCGGCCGACGGTCCAGCCAAGGATACGATAATCGAGGTGGCATCCACGACCGGCAGACAGGCCGCAGAGGAAGCGGCGAGACCGGAACACACCTGGGTCGTGTGGCAGGATGGAAGGGGTATCTGGGTTGGCACCCAACAGGACTTCAAGCACTCCAAGAGGCCGGAAACCATCGTCTGTGATGTGATTGACCGTGGAGCCCAGCAAGCTTCTGCCGCCCTGCATCGGGCGATTCAACTTGGGCAGACGCTTCGGCAGACCTATGCCAGCTACATGAAATATTGGCTGCAATACAACGATGCCGCACAAGAGCAACGCATTCAGGAATGGTATGAACGACTGGGCGATAGGTAGGCCGAGCACTACTTCTTGTGGAAACGGAGGCACGAATGTCGGACATGGACAGGCTCCTGCATGTCAAGCAGGAACGTATTGACCAGTTGCACCGCTGCCGTGCGGGACGGACGGCCCTGCTTGTGATCGACATGCAGCGCAGGCTTCCTGGAGCCGGGGGCCGCTTTGGAGGTGTCCAAGGGACGAGACATCGTTCCGAACATTCGGCGTTTAATCGAGGTGTGCCGTGCAAGGGCGCTCCCCGTGGTGCACACGCAGTTCGTTTACGCTACGACGATTCCTTGCCTGCGTGGCGAACCCTTTGGGCCGGAACACTTGCCCGCAGATCCCGGGTTGACTGCCGGATTTGGCTATCCCTCCGGCAACTGTCTGGTCGGCCAGGGTGCGACACGGGGACCGAATTCGGCCGAGATTATCGCCGACCTGGCGCCGACTTCCGGAGAACTGGTGATTGCCGCCCATACCTACGACAAGTTCTACGGCACGCCGCTGGATCTTGCCCTCCGCAGCCAGGACATTCGCTACCTGCTGATCACCGGCGTCACGACCGACATCTGCGTCAACAGCACAGTCCTCGCCGCCGCCAATCGTGACTACCGGGTGACGGTGGTTACGGACGGCGTGGCAACATTGTGGCCGGAGATCCAAGAGGCATGCTTCGACATCTGGCGGCGCAAATTCGCCCGGCTGAGGACGACAAACGAGGCGGTCGAGGAACTGAACAGCCTTTGTTAGAAGAAACTGGTACTTGACGTTCCCAGCCAAGAACGGAGGTCTGCAATATGGCTATATCGAAGTTGGTTCCGTCGCTGATCTGCCTCGTCGGACTTATCTGCCCCGTGTTCGGCGGCGAAATTCAGTCTGCCTTGGACGATGCACCGAAGGTCACGCTGACGACGACCGGGATTCACGGCGATCCCATCAACGTGGCACTGATCGGCACCAAAGATGAACTCATCGCCGCGATGGTTGCGGCCAAGTGGCAGCCCGCCGATCCCATTACCTTCAAGAGTTCGGTCAAACTCGTCAAGAGCGTCCTGCTGCATCGCCCTGACGAAAGGGCCCCCGTGAGCAATCTCTACCTTTGGAAGCGAAAAGAGGACTTGGCGTTCGAGCAAGATGTCGGTAAGGATGCAAGCCGCCGTCACCACGTCCGATTCTGGGAATCCACGAAGCAGGTAAACAGGCGTCCGCTCTGGCTGGGAGCGGCGACTTTCGACACGAAGGTCGGTTTCAGTCACAAGACAGGCTTGCCTACTCACCACATCGACGCGAACATTGACGCCGACCGCGACAAGTTGCTGAACGATTTGACGGCGGCAGAGTGGCTGTCGTCCACGGAAGGGATCGAGGGTTTCCAGCCCAAGCATGACGGTCGTAACGGCGGCGGCGACCCGTACCACACCGATGGAAAGTTGTCGGTAGGGGTTCTGGAAGGCAGGTGAATGCCACCCCTGGTCACGGCTTGACCTGCTGCTTCGTTGTAAGTCGTTTTGGTATTTGTACTTAAATCAAGTGGAGCGGAGGAGGATCGAACTCCCGACCTGTACATTGCGAACAACTAGCACGAAGTTCTAAGTCTTGACTTATAAAAGACTTGCAATATGATACTATCTAATAATTCCTCCCTTTTGCCGTCCTTTTTAGATAGTGGATTAGATAGCCATGCCCAGGAGCATCAAGTTAAGCTGGCAGCCCGGCTCACGCGGGAAGCCTGGTTACTGGAAGAAGTTCTACAAAGGGAAGGTCTGACGCAGCTTCTCATCGAAGGTTCCGACGCAGATGGGCGGACCCCCAAGACGACCGCCATCTCTCGCACGACGGCGACTACGCGGGAATGTTGCCGAGAAGGTGCTTCCTGGCTGGTATACGGCCGGAACATTGCAATGCCCGTACTCCTTCCTGAACGATTCCAGTTCCTTGAACCGCTGTTCCCAGGAAGGCAGGTGACCGGGCGAACCGAGCCGTTTCGGTCGTTGCCGAGTCGGCTTCGTTCTGGCAACCTGTTTTGCCGTTCTCTTTTCTGTCACGGAACTACACTCTACAGTGTCATGGGACGCCGCCTATCGCACGATTGACGGTCGAAACCACGATTCTACGGTGGCAGAACGACCGTGAAAAGGTCCCTACCTGCTTGGATCGACGTGTCGAGTGTTCGCGCTAAATCCAAGCCAAAATCCTGTCATAAACCATTGGTGCGCCGCCTGCGTATCGGCACCGCCATTTTCACGATGAGAGTCCCGTTGATCGGCCATTCCCTGGTCGGTCGGCGGGGCTTTTGTGCTTCTTTGCGCGCTTCGATCGCGCGCCGCCGAGCCCTCCGCGCTGGTGCGGAGCGGCCGTGTCCCCTTTACACGGCTGCCCCGCGCAAGGGCAGCTTATCTATCAGGAGTCCCCCATGGTTTCGTCCGCAGGAGATCACGATCCCAGTTTTTCCCTCGCCAAGTGCAAAGCCGTCTACGCGAAGATGCTGCCGTCGATCAGGCGGCATGCTCGCATTGCCTTCAGGTATCTCAAGCCCGAGGCAAAGCAAGAGGCCGTTCAGAATGTGCTTTGCAACACCTGGGCCGCACTGGTCGGCTTGGCCCGCCGCGGCGCGCTGGATCTGGCCTATCCCTCTGTTCTGGCTCGGTTCGGCATCAAGCAGACCCGCGACCACCGCATTACCGGCGGCCATCTCGATGTCAAAGACGTCCTGAGCGAGTATGGTCGGAACCGATCGTATTTCGCGGAGCCGTTGCCCGTAGTCACCTTCGGCGGCGAGGAGGTTCCTTTCACCGCAGGCTTCCCCAGAACAGGCTTAGCTCGTGCTCGTTTCCCAGCTCGTGCCAGTTCACGGCACGAGCCTGGGCACGGTTTTCAACGGCGACCACTCGTCCAGGTTCCACGCCCGCTCGATCGGCTCGATGCCGATGACCAAGTTCCAGAGCCCGTTGTCCTTCGTCTCCGCCGTCGCTTCGTCCATTACCGTGACACAGTTCCTCATGTATACACGATCGCTGTCGAACCACTGGAGCTTGGTTTTCTTCGTTGCGTTCTCTGCGATCGGCACACACAGAGGCCACCGGTGCCTTCGCTCTTCCGCGGACGCCTTCTTGACGGTCCTGACGCCGACCTTGCGGCCCGCCCTGCCCGCATTGCACGAACAGGGCGGCCACAATAAAACGACCAGAAGAGCTACGCAGCCACCGCAGCGCCGCCGGGTTCGTCGCCCACGAAGCGTCGCCAGGACTCCGCGAATTCACGCCGCAGTTGAGAAACGCGGCTGGTGGTGTGCCCCAACGACAACAATTCGGCAATCCGTCACTCACCTTGAACTTGCGGGCGACGTGACTGTCAGAAGCGCAAGGGCGTCGTCGTGGAGCGTCTGGATCGTCGCGAGAAGGACGACGAGAATGATCGTTTTCAACAGAGAAAGGACTTTTCCAGGTGAAAGAAGGTTTGGAAATCAATGGCGAGCTTGCCCTGGCCATGATCGGAAGCGGAGTGCTGGCGAGCATGATCTTCGGAAGCATTCTGCCGCTGATCGCGGTCAGCGCCGCCGTTGGCATGTCGTATTACATCGTCAGTAAAATCCGCCTCTAGTACAGCGGCCCGATTGCTGGGCTCTATCGCTGCAGTCCGTCAGCCTGCCATCGGCAAATTGTCAGTTATGTTGAGCACAGTCCGAAACCATTTACCTTCAAGGGGATCGCGCCATGGGAAAACCCCTGGTCTTCGCCTTCGGAAACGCCAATGCTTCCTTCACTCCGGTGAAGATCGAGCGGAGCGTTTTGTACGGCTTCAAGGAGTTGGAGGTTCTCGACGAACACGACCAACGGTGTGAACTGGCCACGCTGGCCGACGACGGCAAGACGGTCGTCGGCCGCGGCGGCGTGGCCTGCGCCTACCTGGCCCCCGACGGGGCCTGGTGCGACAAGGGCAGCCTCAAGCCGGTCGATATCGAGGGACGAGAGATCCAGCCGGTCCCCTCGTCCTTCGGCGCGCCGGTGGCCCTCGTCGAGACGGCCTCGCTGGAGGAGTACCTCGCGCACAACGTCCGCAGCGTGTACCTGATGCGCGACGACGCAGCCGCGGCGGAACTCGTGGCGGAACTCCGCGGCGGGAGTATCTTCAAGTTCTCGTACAGCTTTCGCGGCGGCCTGGAGGCCGACGCCGGCTTCTTGCTCGCCGGGGCCGACGGCAACATCTACCTCGCCGTGGCGACCCCCGCCAAGATCGAGTTCGTCGGCCTCCAGCAGGCTGCCGGCATTGCGGAGGAGGAGGGCGAGGAGGAAGCCGATCTCTTGGATTTCGACATGATCTGAAGCAGGGAGTTACTCATGGGAGAGATAAACATTGCCAACAGTGCCGGCCGCGACGCCGTCGTCGCCGCGCAGAGCGTGAGATCCTCGCGGCAAGTTCGCTGGCTGGACGGGCAGGGCCGCCAGGCGCAGCACCGTGCGTCTGCTGAAGGCCCCCATCGACCGCGACGCCGGCGCGCTGGAGGGCTGCGACGGCGGCTTGGGCAAGGTCAGCGACGCGATCATTGCGGGCGATCCGGAGATCGACAGCGAGCTGATCGGCAAGTACCTTCACGACACCGCGCGGGTGTACATCGATCGGCAACGCCGGATCGTCCGCAAGGCTCAGCAGTGGGAGGTCGTCCGCAATCCGGACGGCTCCCAGCGCGAGCGCCGGCCGCGGAAGCCGTCCTGTCCCAACGTCGGGGCCGAGTCTTCTCGCTCAGCGCCGCCGCCAACCGTAGCCGAGCAGGCCGACGACACCGGCGGCAAGAAGGGCAAGGGTGCTGGGTTCGGGCGTGACAATCGGAGTGAGGAGGAACGCGTCATACTGCCCGGCAGGATTGACACCGCTCCCACAGATTTGGCCTGAGCAGTTGATGCCGGTCGCGTCTTCCAGAGTCTAACCTGAAGTCGGATCGATTAAGTCATTCAAGTCTTCCATCCCACCGTCGCTGAATAGAAATGCATGGGTGACGTTGCTGCCCGTAAGAGCATCGCCCACGACCTGTCCACTGTCGTTTATACCGTTAGCCCAGCTCTCCGCTCCGCCAAGCGTGCCTAAATCCTCCATCGTGCCGCCGCTATAGAGAAAGGCATGGCGGTAGTCGCTGTTATTCTCGGACCAGCCCGCGACCTGGCCGCTGTCGTTAATGCAGCGGGCGTCGGAGATCCATGTATACCCAGGGAGCGTACCTAAGTCTTGCATCGTTCCACCAGTGTACAGGAAGGCATGAGAGCTTGTTCCGCCGGTTAAGTCGGCTTGGCCCACAACCTGTCCGTTGTTATTGATGCCGCTGGCATAGCTATTCATTCCGCCGAAGGTGCCCAGGTTTTCCATCGTCCCACCGGTATAGAGGAAGGCACTATCGACGGAATAGTTGTTTCCGGACTGGTTGTATACGGCGAGTTCCGCCTGACCAACGACTTGCCCGCTGTTGTTGATTCCAAAGGCCCAGGTCGCAGGATTCGGCGGGAAGGTCCCAAAAGTCTGCACTGTTCCGTTGCTATAGATGAATGCCCGGGCATTAGCGCCGGTATCGGTGTAACCAACGATCTGTGCGCAGTCGTTGATTCCAAAGGCTACGCTAAGTCCGGGTCCGCCAGGGTCCCCGAGCGTCCCAAGATCCTGCATCGTTCCGCCGCTATAAAGGAAGGCGTGATAGCCACCGCCGCTGTCGCCCGCTAGGCCAACGACCTGTCCGCTGCTGTTGATTCCGTACGCAACACTACCCGATCCGCCGGGGATCGTGCCCAGATCGGTCACGGTGTACTGGACTTGCCCCCAGGCGTCGCCCGCAACGAATGAAAACAGAGTTGCACCAACCAAAAGCGGACACGCCAACGAGGACGCGCCGAACGCCAGGACAAACTTTCGCATCGCAAAGACCTTTCTTGCAAGACGAATCCAAACGCCCACAACTTCCGCTTCAACGGATTCCAACCAAAAGGTCATCACAGACTGGGCACAGCCAGAGTATCTCCACCGCGCCGCGTGGAGCAGCCCTTCGATCAGAGCCGAATTTTCAGAAGTGCAGTCCGAAGACGACTGGTGATGAACCAGCGACGTGTCGATCTGCGGGTGCATGCCTACTATGGGGCTTATGGGGATACTTCGGCAGGCGGCAGGAGGTAAGACGCTACGCGAGATCGCTGGGCGTCTGTTCCCGGCCGATTGCCATCCCTGCTAATGTAATCCCCCACACCGAAAAGTCAAGGGTCCACAAGGAGAGCCGTTTTATTGACAGCAGAAGCTAACAATATAAGGAGGGGGTCGTTTCGAAATACAACTCTAGCGAGGGGGCAGACCGGCCGGTAACGGTCGACTTCGGCAGCCAATTCAGCACGAGACACGCTATGCGTCGGAACCTGTTACAATCATCGTCGGCCAGTCCCGATACGCGAAACTGCGCCCGGGTGCAATAGTGAACGTGGAAGTACATAAACCATGAGCGGCATTGGCCGACTTCGAGCCAAGCTGAAAGGGGGGTGTCATTCATGCGACGACGAACGCGAAGTAGAAGCACTTTTTGCCGAACGGTTTTTGCCACCGCTTCTTCCTTGCTTACGGCAGCGGCCTGCGGAGGATCCGTGAACGTTGCGCGATTACGGCGCCAAGGGCGACGGAGTCCACAACGACGCGCCAGCCCTCAACCGTGCCGTCGAGGCCGCCGCCCGTCTTGGCGCTGCAACAACGGTGTTCATTCCCAAGGGACGCTTCCACTTGGAAAACGCCGGGGGCTGTCACTTAAACATTCACGACGCTCGGGGGCTTACCGTCCAGGGCGAGGCGGACACAGTTCTTGTCGCACGAAACCCCGACGACAACATCGTCCGTCTTGCCAACTGTGTAAACACCACATTGCGACGGCTTGTCCTCGCGCAAGAGAAAACCTATTTCGTCCAGGGCACTATCGATGCGATGGCTGCGGATGGAAAGAGCTGCGACGTAATGATCGACCCGCGGTATGACGAACCCGATGCACCGCACGTGGCACAGCTCTCGACCCTGCGTTCTTTCTCGTATGGCGATACCACCTCGTACCGGCAGGATCGCTGGTGGCCCACCGTTAAGAAGCGGATTCGCGTCGGTGACCATAAATGGCACTTCGAACTGGACGGCTGGCCACTGACCAGGGACATGGTAGGGAAACCGTTCATCATTTGGGACGATAAGCACGGCAGTCATGGAGTCGGGATCGATAAGTGCAACGATTGTCTCATTGAGGACGTCACCTATTACGGCCGCGGCGTCAACGCCGGATTGATGATCACATCGTGCCCCGGTACGATCACCCTCCGCCGGTACCATATTCTGCCTTATCCCGGCAGCGACGCGCTGCTTTCATGCTCGGGCGGGGGCCAGATGGTCGACTGCCGCGGTTCCCTCGTGTTCGAGAACTGCAGGTTCGACAAAGTTGATGACGACGGTGCAGACATCTTCACCGGCTACAATCGCATTTTGAAGCAGATCGATGCCCGCACGCTGATCGTCGAGGGCCACCGCGATTACCAGCCCCGGGACAAGCTGGCGATCCTGGACTGGCCGACGCGCGTGGATCGCCACAAAGCGGTGCTCATCAGTTTCACGCGGCAGGCAGACGGCAAGACGCGACTCGTCCTCGACCGCGACGTAACGATTGTTCGCACTGGACGCGGGAGCGGCGGGGATTGGAAGAAAGCCATGGACGACGGGATCGACCGCGTCGTCGATTACAATCTGGCCTGTGCCTCGGTCAACGTCCGCAACTGCCGCATGCAGGCCCTGCGGGCGAGGGCCCTCAATCTCAAGGCGCAGAACTGTCTTGTCGAAGGCTGCACTTTCTATGATTGCGAGATGCCGGCCATTGCCGCAGGACCGGAGTTCTGGTGGGGAGAAGCGCCGGCCCTGCATGGTTTCACGGTCCGCAACAATACGTTCGTGAATTGCAATACCCGCTGTATCGACATCGGGGCTTACGATGTCGGCAAGCAATGCCGGATGCGGGAGAATCGCGATATCGTCATCGAAGGCAACACCTTCAAGAACTGGGGTCGCCATGCGACGATCCATCGCAGTTTCCTGCCGCAGTGTCCCATCGCTGTCGCGTATGCCTACGGCGTGACGATCCGCAACAACACGTTCGAGGACGCGGACGACGCGGGCCAGAAGACCAAGCTCTTTATTCACGATTGCGGGCAGGTGACGGTGACCAGAAATCACAATCTGCCTGACAGCGCCATCCAACACGGCGACACGCAACACTCCGAGTGAAGTCCGTTTTGCATTCGAGGAAACTCGAACCATGACCAACAAGCGAGATCCCAGTGTGTGCTCACCCTCGTCACGCGATTGCAACGCGAATCGAGGGGTATGTGAGCCACGATTGTCGCGGGCGCAGTGCCAGCTTGCTGTCATCCAGTTTGGCCGGGCACTCACGCGGGAGATCTGGCCAAAAGAGGCCCGCTTCCTTCATTTGCCCTGCAAACATGCAGCAAATGCCGGCCCGCTGGCTTAGCTTCACTCGGGGCAGGTTTGCTCCTCCAGGCACGGCTGCGGCGCTGGGCGCGGTGGCGACTAAACGGCGAAGCTCAGACCGATCGGGCAGTCGTGCGCGGCATCAATCGGTAAAGACGAGTTGTGGCCAGAGCCCAGATCGACACCCGTCTGCTCGGCGATCATCGAGACCAGCCTGTCTTGCCGCCAGTCAATATTCCGCAGCAACTCCATGCCCAGCTCGATGCTTATCTGCAAGAGCCCCAGGGCCTCATCTATCTGCTCCCGATCGACAATGCCGTCTCGAATCCTCCATTCAGCACGAGCCCAGACCATGCCCTCGGCGTCCTCGTAGCAGGCACCCGCCTGACGAAACATCACCGCCCTGCGGAGGTCATGCAGCAGCACGTGCAGGGTGGAGGACGCCTCGTGAGGATAGAGCATGGCAGCAAGCTGTTCGAGGTTGCGAATCAAGATATATTGTCGGGCGGTGCGGCAGCGCAACGTCACGTCGGGAGCGAGCAAGCGATTGAAGTCGTCGCGATGAAGGAGCCATCGGCCAGAGAGTTTGATGGCCTGGAGTTCGGTGTCGCGGCACAGTCGGCGAAGCAAAGGCACGGGTAGGCCGGTAAACCAGGCGGTGGTGCTGAGGCCGTAGGAGAAGGGCCCGCGAGCGCGGGCCTCTTGGCGGTGGACGCCTTGGATCACCTGCTCCATGAAGATATCGACGGAACGGGTGTCGGGATCGGATATGGTTTCGGGCATCGTGAATGACCTTGAGGTAAGGGAACGCGACGAACAAAGTGTCGTCGTTACCATCACGATAGCGCAAGTGGCAGGGAAGCGCAAGGCCAGATTACAAGATTCTCGGTGGCTCATTTCGGCAGGGCGGCCGAAGGCCGAATACATGACGCTCGACGGTTCGGCACAGATCGACTGCAAGCTTTGGACAGTGGTCGGGCTGCAATTGGAGCAGTGGAGATGAGCTAACTCCTTGCAAAACCGTCTGCAAGGAGTTAGTTCTCGTCGGATTCCCACCACCGCGCCACCTTTCGACTCTACCCCGAACTGTCCCCTCCCTGAACTTGCCACCGGCGGACGCCGGTGTGGAGAGGGCCCACTTGATTCGTCACTCCTCTTACGATACGATGCTCAAGTATTGGAACCAGAATGGCTAGAATAGCGAGTTGTTCTATTCGGCCTGATTACCTACGGGCGCGAGCCGTGTCATGAGACGGATTCTGCTGGTGATCATTGGCGCGGTCGTCGGGATCGCGATCAGCCTCATAATTGCCTTGATAATAGGCCTTGTTGAGGCTAGCGTGATCGACCGTGATATCCCTATCATTTTGGCGATCGAGCCTTGGAGGGCCTCTATTTGGGGCACCCCCGCTGACCCTTCGGGCTGGAGGAGCTTCTACACGCTGGCACTGGCTTTTGGCGCGATCGTTGGAATGCTATGGGCCTGGTTGAGCATTCCCGGCCAGGCGCAGCTCTCTACTCCCGCTGACACATCGGTCAAGCGGTCTCCAGCGAGAATCTCCGCAATTACGTATGTGTTGTTCGCCACGATAGGCTTGGGTCTGTTGATACGGGCATTTTGGCTTCTGGTACCAGTTGTGGGCATAGTGTGGATCTGGTTCGCGGTTCGTGGGCCTGTCCAAGACGTGCCTCCCGGCGGGAAATCGTACAAGCGCATTTTATCGAAGTTCTCGTTGGCCATCATTTTGGTGCTCGCCATTGTCGCCTCCAGCTTGGTACTGACGCCCGTGCGCATTGTAACGCTCGCGTGGTGGCGAGGCGACAAGTTTTACCACGGCATGCCGGCAAGTTATTGGATTGACGAGTTGAAATTGATGTGTCAGCCCGTAAAGGTGCAGCCGGACGCGCAAGGGATGGTGGCCATATTCAGCGGTTTTGCGGTCGACGGGCTAATCAAAATCATCGCCGAGGATATCAAGAAGGACGCGGTGCCCGATCTTATCGAGATGTTGCAAGATCCCAATCCGACCGCACGGGCCGTAGCGGCGAAGGCGTTGCGGCGGATCGGCCCTGATGCCGCGGACGCGACGCCGGTCCTGATCAAGTTGCTCGAAACGAAGCAAGATGGATACGGGTTTAACGTCTTCTGGGTCACCCTGAGAAAGATCAACCCTGAGGCAATCAAGGCGCTGGCAAAACTGTCTCCGCGCCTCGCAAACACGGGATTCGTTTGCTGGTGGAGCGCTTTTGCAAGCGGAACGGAGTCAGGGCCTCGCGATCAGTCGATCTCAGTCAGACGAATGTGGTTTGAAGGAACTAAGCTTGTCGTGACGAATGCCAACTATAACAAGATCAAAGAAGGGATGACCTGGAACGATCTCCGACCAATTCTCCATGAGGAGATGACCTGGGATGATGTCTGTGAACACACAGCGTGGAAAGTTCGTGCCGACGACAAGGTCCACGTCTCGTACTTCTGCGATCAAGGGCCGGACCATTTGCTTGTCGAGCTGGAAAACAATAAGGTGACCCAGAAAAAATGGGGAGCCAATCCCTTTTGGGCTAGGGAGCCGAGCGAATGAGGTGGAAACTGACTCGTCCCAATAGATCATAGCGTCCCCCGCCCGTAATGCTGGGGGTCAAGCAGGTTTATCCTCTTCTGCTGCCTGTCAACTTCAAGCCGCCCGAGGCCTGCCAGACGCAATACCCGCCGAGCGATACCGCGAATACCGTGTCGTCGTTATCGGCTTTCAGATTTGGACACTGGCAGTTCGGGCGATTCCCTCGATTTGGCGGAAATCAGTTGTCGGCGTTCAAGTGAACACTATGCAAAGGGCTCCCCATCCGTCAAGAAACCGCGTTCATTTGAGAGGCGGTGGCTGCCCGGCGAGCGACCCGTTTCCGACGGCGGCGGGCCTGGGCTTCGCGGGATTCTTCTTCCCGCTGCTCCAGCCGATGTTCGGGATGGTCGGCCAGCCAGCGATCCGGCAGCAGGGATTCCAAGGCAGCCGTGTCGGCAGGGGCGATGGCCGCAATCCGACGCAGCACGTCGGTCAAGTATGGCCACACGTCAACGCAATTCCGCCGTGCACTTTGGACTAACGTGTAGAGCGTGGCCCCCGTCTTGCCACCTTCCTCACTGCCGAAGTGCAGATAGTTCTTCCGACCGATATCGATGGGCAGGAGGAGGCCGATGGGTGGCCCTGGCGGCGCATGAATCGGGTCGGCCGGCGGCCGAGAAAGGAGCGGCCACGCGGGCCGTCGAAGGCGGCAAGGCGGACAGAATGGCCGGATCGACAGTCAAACGGGGACGGCCGCAAGAATCTTGCACAAGTGGTTTGTCTATTGCTGCTCGGCTAACTTCTGATGTGTGAAGGTACTACCTATACTATTCTTAAGGTAAAGAGTTAGCCCGTCAGAGGACATCACCGCCCAGTCGATGAATCCAGTCGACCACCGAATCTCATACTTACGCGTCTTTTCATCAAGGCACCGCCATTTGGCCGTCGGCCCGGCGCTACTGTTTGCGGTGCCGTCCTTCTTGAATTCCGTGACCTCTCCAAACCCTTTCCAGTCCCACCTCCCGACCAGCGTACCGGCAACTTTGGAGATCAGACGATTGATCTCCATCTGTACCGCTTGGACTGAAATCAAGTCTTCCTTCGCTAAATATTCCTTCTTCACTTCTTCAAGATTCTTAACGTAAGAAGCCTTGATGGGATCTACAGCGATTTTGACTTCGGCTTCATAAGCCTTCCTTGCTTCGACCAGTGCGGCAGGTTCTGGTTCCGGTTTTTCTTCAACGATCCGTTCCTCGGCATGAGCAAAAGCAGAAATAGCCAGGAGACAGACAACCAGCGTAACAGATTTCACAGGCAAACACCTTTCATCGAGGGAAGCGTTCACGTGGTCGGTGCCTTTGTCGCGGCCACCGAAATCCCACGCGTAGAATTATCGCGCGTGTTTTCAGTTTGTCAAGCCGCTGCCAGCCTGAACGATGGAATGCGAAAAAATGGCGGCTACGGGGTTCACTTGCAGTCCGCCCACGTCCTGCCCGCCTTTACTTCGACCTTCAGCGGCACCGTGAAGCTGGTGGGCACAACTTCCATCGTTTTTTTACGATCTGCTTGGGTCGCCGCAGCCGCTGACTTCCAGCTTGCTGGGACGTGCCTCGCGCATGGACACCGGGGACCACAACCTTGCGCCCAAGCAAACCGGTACAATGCATTGAAATGCATATAATACCGGAGCAATCATCACGACGAAAATCAATTCGCGGTATCTTAGATCGTAGACACCAAGGATGAAAGACATCTGGTCCCGAAGCATCACGGCGAAATCCGAACCGGTGAATTTCTTGGCATCATAGAACGGTAAGCCGAAGCCGCAGCCCAGCGCCGCGAGCACGGCAGCGCAAAGAACGGCTCTCCAAGACTGCCTTTGCGATGGATTTCCCATCCAGACGCCGACAATCAGGGCACCGACGAACGCCCCCACGAATCCGCACGTAAACCTCTGAAAACAGGTGTCGGAGCGGACAAACATTCCGGCGGATCCCGGCCATGCCATTGCTCCCCAAAAACTCGCCAGGACAGAAACGGGCACGGCAAGCAATGTCAAGAACCACCCCCGTCCCAGCCAGCGTGACAATGGAATCAGCGCGACGAACCCAAAACACAAACCTGGTGCAAGAAAATTGCATTAGTGAATCTATCGCGAAGAACAAGAACATTACGCCGGCCGATAAGCTGGCCGAGATGAATCCTAAAATGCCTAAAGCCAAACTCACCCGAAGTGCACGAATGTACAAGCGCGGATCGTCCAGCCAACGCGGTGGGCCGCGTTCCAATAACCAATTCATTGGATTTCTCGTTAAACCTCTAACCTGATAGCCTCATTGCCACGCCCGCCAGTATAGGCGGTAAGATACGGTGCTGCAAATAGGGTGCGTCCGACCCTCTCGCGCTGCCAAGCCGGACAAATGTCTGGGATCGGCAGGCTGGCCGAGGACCGAAAGACGGAGGGACGGCGGCCAGGGCAGCATGATCGAGGCGGCCGGGGGCCGAAGAAATGGTGATTTTATGTAAATACCTTGACTTGGTGGTAACATAGGCAGGGCCGATTAGTTGTCGGTTTATCACCTCTTAGGCGCTTAATTCGGAGGTAGCGATTCACGTAGTGACAGAGCGTGGTCAAATGGCCACTGACATGATAGAGGAAGTTAAGCGGTGAGAGCGCCGTCAGGGGCCGGACGGCAGGAGCGAAGGCGGCGAAGTACCGGAGAGATAGGCTTGGACAGAGTCAAGCAAGAACTGAAACACCGCGCGACCCTGTTGGGCACAGGTGGCAATTGCTGGCAGTGACTCGCCTTCCTCTAGCGCTAACCCGTGGTGGCGGGGTTGATCGCCGCAGTGACATTGACCCTAGTTGCCGGCATACTCATCTCCTCGATGTTCGCCATCGAAGCTTTTCAGGAAAGGGACCGCGCGAAGGCCAATGCCCTGACGGCTGAACGGAAGGCCATGGAGGCGTACGAGCAAAAGAACCATGCGGAAGCAGTAACCGAGTTTCTTCTAGAGCTGTTTCGGTCAACTGATCCGCATGAAGATGGTCGGGTTATCAGAACGACCGATCTCTTGGACCAAGCGGCAGTGAAGTTGGACGCAAACTTCGCGGACGCGCCCCAGATAAAGGCGGACCTCTTGGCCACGCTGGGAGACACCTACGCGGGCCTCCGGCTGTATGCAAAAGCGGCAAATATGTACGAGAAGGAGCTAGGCCTGCGTCAGGCGACACTCGGCCGGGACGACTCCAAGGCTCTCTACGCTATGAGAAACCTCGCCTGGGCCTATAAGGGCGCCGGGCGGCCAGATGAGGCCATCGCGTTGGCCGAGGAAACGCTGAAGGTCCGGACCGCCAAACTCGGCGCCGGCCACCCCGAGACGCTGAAAACGGCCTTGATCCTTGGCGACGCCTATCGGATCGCCGCACGCCCGACCGCAGCGATACGACTTCTCGAACCAACGTTCGAGCTCTGCAAAACGAAACTCGGACCGAGTGATGAGAGCACTCTCGAAACCATGAACAATCTCGCATTGGCGTATCAGGTCGCCGGGCGCCTGCCGCAAGTCATACCGCTGTTGAAGCAGACACGCGACCTTATGATGGCCAACCTTGGGCCTGATAATCACAATACACTTAATACCACGGACAACCTTGCCAATGCCTACCTAGCCGCCGGGCTTCCAGGGCAGGTTCTGCCGTTGCTAGAGGAATCCCTACCACGCTGCAGGACCAAGTTCGGCGTGGTCCATCCCACAACAGTAGCATCCACGTACGATCTCGCCGTCGCCTACGAGGCAACTGATCAGCCGGCCAAGGCCCGGCCGCTCTTAGTCGAGTTGGCAGCGGCGATGCGCGATCAGTGCGGGCTTGAATCCTTGGAACTGGCCGAGGCGCTCGCTCGGTTGGGCCAGAATCACATGCTGGAACGGAAGTACACTGAGGCCGAGCCTGTTCTGCGCGAATCCCTGGCCATCCGCGAAAAAAAGACGCCCGGCGACTGGAAGACGTTCAACAGCAGGTCGTTATTGGGCATCGCTCTGCTGGGGCAACATAAGTTCGCGGACGCCGAGCCTTTACTCGTCCAAGGCGTCGCAGGACTAAGAGATCGTGCAGGCAAGATTCCCGCCAGTGAGAAGCGTCGCCTGCGCAATGCCATGGAACAACTAGCGTGGCTCTATGACGCCATTGGCAAGCGGGACGAGGCAATGAAGTTGCGGAAGGAATTGCAGGCTCGAAGGGACGTGCCGGAGCCTGCCGTCCGCGGCGCGGACGCGCCACCGTCCGCTCTTGACGGGAACAAACCCGGCTGCTGGCCCCAATGACGCAGACCTGATCGCAGTAATCGCTCGGGTGATGACGCCGCTCGGCCCCACCCTGACAGCATGCTATCACTTTGAATCCCATCAGGTCCGAACCAAACTGCTACGCCTCGAACTTGACCATTACGGCCGAACTTTAGATCCCGAACCTGACCTGTTCCGGCCGAACCTTTACGCGCTACCCCAGTACCCTATCCCGATCTCACGATCCCCGACCCACCCTGGCGGACTTTTCCTCTACCGGGCCAGCCACTACTGCGCCGACCGGGTCTGTTAACGGTTGCCCGACGATCTAATGCCGGTCGCCTTCGGAATACGAAGGCGAGCAGGTCAGATGTGCCCCGCCCACCTGAATGAAAGTCTTATTGTCGGCCCCAATTCGACTGGTGACGATATGATACGTCATCGAGCCATGGAGCAAATTGCCTGGGTCATTGACGAAGTTGGCATAGTTGAAGTCGTAGGGAACCTGCTGGGGATTCCGCTCGATATCGATCGCGGCGATTCTAAGAAACGCCTTTCCTGGTGGATGGCCCAAGACGGGTTGTGACAGGGAACTCAATTGATGCCGGCAGTTCTGCGCTGAGTAACCCGAGGCAAATGAGATGACTGCCGCCGGAAAAAGCGAACGCATGAGTGCAGGTGGCGGCATAGATGGCATCGCCATTGCCATGCTCCCCGAAGATATAGCCATACTTGAAGCCGTAAACCCCGAGGTTCGTGAAGTAGCTCAGTTCGCAGTTGACCTTCGGGAAGATGATACCGGCCGTGTCGCAGAGCGGAGCCTTCAGCTTCGGCAGGGGCAGATCAACGTCCACGTTCACGTTCGTCATGACAACGGAGCGGGCACACTGGGCGTTGACTCCTGACAGCGTCGGGTAGCCCTGGTCCTTCGCCACATGAGCGCGGAAGGTGAGGTTCTTCAGTTCGGTCTGGCCCGAGGCAAATCCAAATTGCGACCCGCTGGGGACACTGAATCCCAGGATCGCTGTCGGCGTGCCGTCCGGATGCGGATTGGTGTACGTGCTGTAAAGCACAGTTCCCGCAAATGGGCCGACTGCTTCCATGGCCAGCTTGACCCGCTTCGGGTCTGTCTGGTGAATCGCATATTGTCCAATGGTGCTCAAGGGCACGCACTCGCCGACCAGGGAGATGCCGCCCTGGAGGTTGTGCTCATCCAGGTTCTTGATCTCCGTGCCGTCCTCGCTGAGCCTGGCGGCGTCACGCGAGGGAATGTAGATCTGGCCATCCGGGTTGTTGCCGCGGAGGTCGCGCGTGACGGGCGGCCTACCCAGGACATACACACCCCGCGGGAAGAAGACGATCCCTCCACCCCGTTCAAAGACCGCATTGATCGCCTTCTGAATGGCGGCGGTATCATCCGTCGCACCGTCGGCCTTGGCGCCGGACTGCTGGGGCGTAACGATGTATCGCGCCGGCACGTCTCCGACAGTTTGCGCGCTGCGCCCCGAATAGCAGCAGCCAACAACGCCGACACAGCTCCAAGAGCAAAGAAACAATTGCCTCCGAACAACCTGCGATAGATCGATTTCTTCAGTTGCATCCGCAATTCCATAAAAGCATTATCTTGCGGTGATGAATCAGGCCTTGTGGTCGGTGGCGCGCCGGGCGAGGCGGCCGGCGCGGACGATTCCGCAAATGGCCCCGAGCACAAAACCGAACACGGCGCCGTTCACGCCCGCCATCATCACCATTTCTTCTCGGTACCCAGGACGGTCTGGGACGCTTGCGGGGTGCAGCATAATCATGCATAGGAAAACCCCGGCGGTTCCAACCCCCGCGATGAAGGCGCCGCTCAGGGCCCAGCCGATTACCTTGAGGAAAGTCGCTTTGCTGGCTCGGAATAGATGTACTCCGACACCTAGACCAGCTCCTACCGCCGACATAACCAAGGCCTCGATCCCACACGTGATAAGGTAGCTGCAAGCCAAATTATCTATGGCCATGAGTCCACCGTCCAAGCCGAACACTGGGGCTCTACCTGCGTTCCACATGTCGACCGAACCGAACGCGACCCCAAAAACGAAGCAAGCCAGGAACAGAACGGGGTGGACAAGAACGGCACCAAGGATGGCCGCGCGAAGCATATTACTCCCCCTCCGTTGCCGAACAGGTATTCTCAACCACCGAAGTACGGTAGAACACTACCGAATTATTGTAGCCGAGCATGTCGTTGTCAACATTGCCGGCTCGCTCACTCCGCCCGAGCTTGCCCGGCTTCGGCCAGGGTGGCTTCCACTGCAAACGGTGGACAGTCATCTTGCGGCCAACTCATTGCAAAACGCGTCTGCAACCAGTTGCCTCGGCCCTCATTTGCACTCCGCCCACGTCCTGGCCGTCCTTATTTCGATCTTCAGCGGCACGCCGAAGCCGGCGGGTGCGTCCTCCATCGCCGCGACGACGATCGCCAAGCCGCTTTCGCTCACGCGGCCCGCCACGGCCCCCAAGAACGCCGCTGGCGGCCTCCGTGCCCGCCCTGGCCCAACAGCCGCCCCCGCTCGCCGGGGCTGCCAGACGCAATCCAAGAAACTGTAGCGGGGTGTCGTGTCTACTTTGGTCCTGCCGCGTCCTGCGTCAGCTCCCGCAACGTGGCCCATACGCCTTTCATTTCCTCATCGGTCGGATCGGGTGGGACGGCAATGTAGTAACCCAACCGTTGGCGGCCAGCGCGGGTTGACTCCTGGCGAACACCGGACTGACGGAGTACGAGAGCGGCCGGGTGCGGTTTGCACCGGCGGGGGCAGCCGTGGAAGCGGCCTTGCCGGCCATCGACGTCAGCCAGGTCGGCTGGAAGCGTCGAACGTCGGCGGTTCTGGCTGGAAGATTGCATGAGCGAGAAGAATGTGTAAGAATAGCGCACGAAACAGTGCATGAAACCTTCAACGCATTGGCAAATTCTCTATGTACCATCCATTCCTACACACGTTTGATCGCAAGTTTCACTTCGTTGTCGCCTGGCTGGCCATTCTTGCCGCGCCGGGCATCGGTTTCGCGGCGGACGTTGAGTCCCAGAAGGCCAAGGCAAGCCCGGACGGCAAGACCCTTTGGTACGATTGCAAAGACCTCACCGTGGAGGGCAAAGGCTGGAGTGACACCGCATCGTTCTATGACCGCCTGCCGGCCAGGGCCGAGGGCAAAGTGACGCCGTCAGTGTGGGGCCTCAGCCACCACAGCGCGGGCCTGTGCGTGCGCTTCGCGGTCAACGCGACGTCTGTCCAGGTCCGCTGGAGCCTGTTGCCCAAGGGCGCCATGAGCATGCCCCACATGCCCGCCACGGGCGTGAGCGGCGTGGACCTGTATGCCAAGGACAAACAGGGGCGCTGGCAGTTCGTTGCCAACGGCCGGCCGGCGGGCACTACCAATACCGCCCATTTCTCGCCGCCTTCCGGCCAGCCGTGCCTGCTCTACCTGCCGCTCTACAACGGCGTGACCTCCGTGGAAATCGGCGTCCCGAAGGGAAGCACGATTTCGCAGCCCGACCCTGCCGGCCAGCGGAAGCCGATCGTGATCTACGGCACATCCATCACTCAGGGCGGCTGCGCATCGCGGCCCGGCATAGCCTTCACGGCGATCATCGGCCGAAAGCTGGATCTTCCGGTCATCAACCTGGGATTCAGTGGCAGCGGCAAAATGGAGCCGGCCATGGCCGATCTCCTGGCGGAGCTTGACCCCTCGGCCTACGTCCTCGATTGCCTATGGAACATGTCGCCGGAGATGGTATCGACCCGCGTCGAGCCCTTCGTGAAGCGGCTGCGGGTAACCCGCCCGGACACGCCCATTTGCCTGGTCGAGGATTGTAGTGTCAGGAACGTCTGTCCCACCGAAAAAGGAACCATCCTTCGCGCGATCCATCAGAAGTTGACGGCGGCGGGCGTCAAGAACTTGCATTTCCTCTCCAACCAAGGCATGCTGGGAGACGACACCGAGGGCACGGTCGACGGCTGCCATCCCAACGACCTCGGGATGATGCGCCAGGCCGAGGCATTTACCAAGGCCCTCTGCCCGCTGGTGACGATAAAGAAGTAGCCAGCGGCTCGCGTAGAAATCTTTACACGCCCCTTTTGCCCGTCTCTGCACCATGATCCGCCACGCGGCAGGCTGGTCGATCTCCCACTCCACCATGAGGCGGATCACCTCGTAGATCGCTCCCACCGTTGCTTCCGTAACCGCGGTGAGATCGGGGGCAGGGGTCTCTTCTCGGAGCAGGCTGCTGCCCACTTGGGCCAGGAGAGCGAGTTTCTGGGCTGGGTGGAGTTCGTCGAATGGCGGTGCGTTGAACCGCCAGAGCCCCTCTTCGTCCTCGCGGAACATGTCCACTATCGTCGCCAACGCCGCCCGGAAGAGCCCTGCCTCGGCACCCTGGAGTACGCGCTCACCGTCCGGCGTCCACCACATTTCCGACTCCCCTAGCCCGTGGGTGGCCCAGCGACCATCCTCACTATTTTCCTGGTCTGTCAGCCGCAATCGCTTGGGGCGGCTGCATTCCGATCAAGTAGGGATTCGGCAACGTCTTGAGCTCGTCGCCGCTTTCGCGCACCGGTCCGTGCGCCCCGGGGGAAGCGGCAATGGTTTCCCGCCGGCGGGAACGACCTCGCGACGCAGGAAGAACATCCGCGGATAGACCGGATACTTGCCCTTGGGCGTAGGCACGTCGATTTCAAAGCTCACCGGCAAGTCCTTGGCTGTATAAATCTTCTGCACCACGGTCGGCCCGTCCGCGGCCCAATGCGCAGTATTCCTGCGCGAATAGCCGTTTGTGCTCCTTGTACAGGTCCTCGAACGACTTGTCGCGGTAGCCCGGCGCGTAGGCATAGGTCACAACCAGTCGGTTCTCGCCCAGCGCTTTGGGATCGGCCACGGTCACCGAGACCTTGTTCTTACCGGGCGAAAGGTAGGGGAGCACACCGGCATTGTTCATCACGATCTTCTCGATCCGGAGCGATTTTAGCGCAGTCTTGAAGCTGACCCTCACCCACACCGAGAGCTTGTCCTTGACGGAGGCGGTGAGGTTCTTCAGATCCGCTCCGCCGAACCATTTGCCGCCGTCCGTGGAGACTTCGATCTTGTCGGCGCCTTCGGCGACGCCGTTCGCCCTGACCACGAGAAAAGGGGAGTCCAGGGCCACGGTGACGCTGGCCGGCAACTTGACATTGAGGGGAACGATGGTACCTTTCTCGTACTTGGCGTTCTCCTTGGCCGCGAACGACTGCATTACCGCCTCGCTGCTGAAGTCGGGCGAACAGATCAGCCGGCCGTTCCAGTAGCTCCGCACCTGATGGAACCATGGCTCCCAGACCGGCCCGGCCGCCGGGTCATTTTGAAGGTCTTTGTTGCCGCAATCGTGGCCTACCGCCACGTTGTCCTTGATGGGCCAGCTTTCCGCGGGCGGGGCCAGTCGCTCCCAGGTGTTCTCCAGCGACATCCCCGGCCGCAAGTTCACCTCGGCCGAATAGGCCGTGGGGCTCCACTGCGGCTCGGGCTCGTTGCGCTCCTCGCCCAGGCCCGTATGCCGCAGCCAGACGCAATATTTCAACTCGTCACCGCAGACCAACAGGGCCGGCGCGGTCCAGTTGAGCGTGCCGCCGACCATTTCTTTTCGGTTGTTCTTGGCGTAAACGACCTTTTCCGCGTCGTCGTAGAACAGCACTCGGTGACGAGCTTGGGATCGGCCTTGATGTCTTCGTGGCAGGCGATGGTCCTTCCTTTAGGCGCGTGCGGATCGGGCCGCCAAGTGTAGAACTTGGTGAAGCAGTCGACCCAGTGCCAGGTGCCGTCGTATTTCGCTTCCGACATGTTATGGCCCGGTACGCTGACGCCGCGCAGCTCCAGCCGGGAATCTGGCTGTAGAGCGACATCTGCAAGCTGGCCAGCCCCCCACAGAGTGACCAGCCGTAGTTGTTGAACCAGAGCAGTGAGGGGCCGCCCGGCGGATAGGCGCGGTGGTAATGGCTGACGCGCATGAAGTTATTCAGTGCGACCATCTTGTCGTCGTTGCAGGTGCAATCGCGGGTGACAGTTTCCACAATTGCCTTCAGGCTGGAGCTATCCACCGCTTTGTCAGGAAGGACTTTGACGGCCCGCACGAGATTGTCGGGGCCAGCGGGCTCGGCCGCTCGCGTCCCCACCGCAAGCAACACAATCCCCACCAGCACCCCAAGCCCGGCACGGAGCGCACGAACCATGGCGATAATGATCCAGTACCCTAAGAATCCGATTGCAGTTCGCGGATTGTTCATGACTTCGTCTCCGGATGTGGTTGTGACAATGCAACTATGTTAGCAACGCCGCTGGGCAGTTTCCAGCGGGCAACCAAGACGGGTTCCGCTCGGATCGGATCGGAGCGCCGGGGCGATAGCTTTTGCCGTGATCCACTCCTTAGCCAGCAGGGCGGCATACGAGTGGGTCAGCCCGTGGATGCGGGCCTTCAAGGCGGCATAGTACGGGGCACTGTGGCCCTCGGTGCCCGTCCTGGCCAAAACAAGCCGCCCCCGCCCGCCAAGGCCGCCAAACGCAATTCGAGAAACTGTAGCGGGCTGCTGAGGCCGCCTCCGGCTTTCTCGGCCGATTCCATGCGGCGAAACCTGCCCGCTCCCCGCTGCCGTGGCAAATGGTAGAATGTGCCATCGGGACGGCCGACGGCAATGCGTTTGCCGAGGAATCGCGGATCTATTATTTGGCAAGTAGGAGGATCGAATGGTATCGTTCTGCCCTGGTTCCCCACGCGTGTCAAAGTTAGTCGCGATCGCCCTCTCGCTTTTCTGCGTGGCCGGTCTGCTGGCTGCGGCGGAGAAGAAAGAGGAAACAACACCGCCGCGGGCGCAGTGGATCGTCGTTAAAGAGGTCGCTGAGGAGGGCAGCAACTGCAGGCCGCTTTATGCAGCCGTAGCATGCTGTGCATCTTTGCCATATAGACGCGACTGTTCTGTCGTAACACGGTAGGTGATGAACTGATCCCAGAGGTCGTTGAGGTAGATGGCTCGCAGCGAGAGGATTGCTTGAGCCCCTTCCAACTCCCAACGCATCCCGGCGCACTCCATGCGGTCCTTCACCAGGTGCTTGCAGGCGCCTTCCGCCACGCCACTGGCAATCGGGTAGCCTGCCGCCAAGTATTCGTCATAGCGCATGTGTTCCTGGTTGTTTTCATAGTACGTAATCGCGGACTCCACGGTGGTCTTGTTCGCCCCCTTCAGCTTGTAGGCCTTCACCAAGGGACGGAGGTTGCGCAGCACGTAACCGACCTTGCCTTGCAGCAGCATGCGCAGATGATGCGTCACGAATTCTCCCGCCTCCGCACTCTCCTCCGCATACAGGCAATGGGCCACCTCCCAGAGCCGTTTCAACGCGTGGAACAGGTCCAGAATCCATATGGCCTCGGGAAACCATTCTGCCGCCAACTTCCACAACTGGCGTTCCCCATCCATGACACAGATGCACGGCTTCTTGTTTGCCGGGTCCCGCCGACAACACTCCATAAGAATCTCGAAGAACAACATCGGTGCGGCGGCCAACACCTCCCCTTCCTTAAACCGGGTAATCTCTGCCCACACATGCTTGTGTTGCGGTTCGGGCCGCTCCCGGGCACGCTTTCGCCAACGCACCTCGTCGATCACGTCTTCGGCAGTACGAGGGAAGCGGGCTTGGGTGTAAACCGATCCCACATACGCCATCTGTTTTTTCCCGGGGCATCCCCGCTGCTTTTCTCTTGCCCCGCCAAACGCTCGACCGGAGGCGAAGAAGGCGCCTCTTCCTCGACAGCCGTGATTCCTGCCGTTTCCGCGCCTGCGGCATTTCCTCCCTTTTCTCCCACCCCAGCTTCAGACTCTGCTCGCAACCGCGCCGCCAACGTCCGCCGCATGGGCACACCCTTGCCATCGGCCGTTATCACCAGCAGTTCCTCCTCTTCTTCGGCAGGAGGAACCGCTTCGCCGCGAAAGTCGTCCACGTACTGCGACATCTCGCGACTCATGTGCTCCGCCGTGCGAACACTCACCGTGGTCCCCAACCAGGCACGGAGCGACTCCACCGATCCCCCAAAGGCGTCCTGGATGCACAACCGCTGCAACCAGTCCTCCAGAACATAGGAATTCTCTCCACGGGCAATCCCAAGGTCGCGTCCAGGGGCGACCATCCAATCGCTTGGCCTTCCCGAGTCCCGTAGACTCGGCGGCCGATCAGCAATTCCCCGAAAATCGACAAGTACCGCTTCTCATGCGGCTCGGGCAGGCGCGCCAACGTCTCCCCTTCCCGTTCTACGGTCTCTCCCCGATCCCCATCCCCATGGGCCTCCACGAAGGACCGTAAAAACTCCAGGCACATGGTCATAGCTCGCGGAAACATCCCGCGTTCCACTTCGTCGAGGCGTCGCCCTTCGCTCAGCGCTTGCTTCAAAAACTCGTGCATCCGCTCAAATTGCTCTTGGGCCTTGAAAATATCCAGTTCTTTTGTTGAAATCATAGTTGGACCTCTGCTAGCAGAATTTGTGGAAACATGAATTACTCACCTGTTAGCATGAGGTCTTTTTCTTCTGCTATCAAGCCCTCCTCCCCCGCCGTAAGTCCTTGTCCTACAATGCTCTTAGCGCTAGAGGAAGGCGAGTCACTGCCCTGAGGAGTACGATTATGTCCGCAAGCAGCGCTGCCGTTGCGGCGGACGATTCGAGGTGTCGCAGCAGGCGATCCAATCGAAGGGTGACGCCCAGTGCGATGTGCTCGACTGCCAATGCACGGTCTGCAACACCCAACGGCAGTTCTACTTCGACGTGACCGAGATGTTCCGCCAAAGGGAACTGGCCGAGTCAAAAAGCGCCGAAGCCAAGACGTACGCCGAACTGGACCGCGAACATCCCCGCATCGCCGGCGAGCAGATTCCACTACTGAAACAACTGCTCAGTGATCCCGATCCCCACCGTCGCACCTGGGCCGCCAGGCAACTCACCCGCTTGGCCACGCCGCACGCGGCCCAAATCCTTTTGGACGCCTATCTGCGGGCAGGGTTGCTCAACCAACTGCCCTTTGAAGAGGGCCTGGAGAAAATCGGGAAGGTGGGACTTCAATCGATCGGGAAACGATTGGTCGCCGCCAACGTCAACGTTAAGACCTGCTTCCGTCTGCTTGCGTTGCTGGATCGATTCCCCGATCCCCAGGCGGCCCGCTTGACCGAGGACCAGCTTCGCCAAGCCCTGCAATCGCCGGCCAAGGATCGGCTGACCAGGGTATGCTACATAAATCTGGGCCAACTGGGTTTCAAGGAGTCGACGCCGCTGTTGTTGGAGGCTGAGCGCAAGCAAGCCCCGGCGACCGACGAAGCCCTGATCTGGGCGATCGCGCGGTGCGGCGGCACACAGGGCATTCCGATCATGCGAAAATACGAACATTCCTCCGATCGCCGCCTTCGAAGCGGCCGCCATTGCCGGCCTGGGGATTGCGGGCGATCGGGAAGCGATTCCGCGATTGATGGTGATGGCGGCGCACAACCAAGGATTCCGACTTCCGGCACAACTCGATCTATGCGCTGGGCTGTATCAAGGCGACGCAGTCTGTGCCGATGCTCCTGGACCTTCTGCGCCCGGAGCCGAACTACGGAGCCTTCTTCTGTCCAGCTGGGCTATTTGGCAAGGAAGACGGTTACACCAACGAGGCCGGCATGGAAGTCTGCATCCACGCACTGGGCCGTATCGGCGATCGGCGGACGATTCCGGAGTTTCAACGCCTTCTCAAGAACGACCGACACTATCTCGACTACAAGCGCGTGGCCGAAGTCGCCGCCGACTTGGGGTGGCGGGAGTTGATCCCGGACATCATCGATCGATTCGAGAAAGACTACGAAAAGGACGTCAAGATGTTCGGCAAGGACAGCGAGCGTTACTCGCCCTCCTTGAGGAAGCTTACCGGTCAGAAGTCTGGCGAAGACCCGAAGGCCTGGCGTGCCTGGCAGAAGAGCCAGAGCGAGTAGCTCCGGCACTGCCCGCCGTGGCATTGGTTGGCCATGCTGGCGACGATCAGCCCGCAGACGAGCGTCAAGCTGGTCGGCGGCCACGGCACCTCCGTGGATCACATGCTGGCGATGGCCCTCTCGGGAAATTGAGCACCCCGCTAGCCCGGATTATTCATAAGTTTTCGGACATCGGACGTGGCCTCCCAACTGGTGGGGTTTCGGAGTGAGGCTGGCCATTTGTTGAGGCACTGAAGAGATAATGCCCCCTTTCCCCCAACCGCGTTGGAGCGGACGAGGCATGGAATCGATGGGATTGCTTCCGCCATCAACCGCTGTCCGCGGTGGGCTGCCGTCGTTCCAGAAGATGCTGGACGACTTTCCGGAACTGTTCCAGATAGGGCCAACTTGAGGAGAGTTCCACGATCACCCGGCGAGCGCTCTGACGCACACGAGCGGCGACCTTGATGAAGCGCGTCCGCCATGTACAGGGTTGACCTTCTCCCAAGGGATCGTGTTCACGGCGGCGGTTGTGCCATTGGTGGCGCTGGCGGCCGCCGAGAGCTTCGGTGGGCAACTCTTCGTGTGGCACCAAGGCCGGCGGCGGATCAGCGGCAACATGCCGGAAGTAGATCAACAGATTGAGAGCTGCCGCGTGCAGGTACAGCCGGAAGAGATTGGCAAAGTAGCGATGATCGCTGAGTCGATCTGCTTGCAAGCCGCGTTTGAGTTCTTTGTTGCGGTTCTCACTCTCGCCCCGATCGGCGTAGGCATCGTACGCGGCACCGGGCAGAACGAACGCTCCGGGACGGTTGGTGACCACGGCGCGTCGATTCGTGCCCTGCGCATGGGCTTCGCATTTTATGACCACCCAACGCTCGCTTGACCAGGACTGTGCCTGATACCAGAAGGCCATGAAAAGGCGTTGCGGTTGGCCCGTCTTTTCCCATTCCGCCACGGCGTTTTCCAGCAGAGAATCGCTGTCTTTCTTCAGCCGCGCATTCATGCCGATGCCCAAGGTATAGTCGATATTCAGCTTCTCGCAGGCTTCATACATCGTGGGCGTGCCGAAGCCGCTGTCGCCGCGGAGGTGAATCCGCACGTCGGGCCAGGCCTGCCGCAAACGCCCGACCACATAGGCCAGATCATCCTGGGCGCCCAGCGTGGCATGTGCGGTGCCATGCAGCAGGCAGACAGTCAACACCAAGTCGTTCTCGGCGCAGGTGATGACTCGCGGCAGGTACTGATGCTGTTCGTAATAACCGTGATAGAAACTCAAGTGTTGCTGGCCGTGGGTCGGGTCGTCAAAGGGATCAATGTCCAACGTGAGGAACCTCGGCGGCTCGGCGAAGGAGGCGATGAACTGGTCGAGAAACATGTCCTGAAGAGCAAAGAAGCTCTTCGGCTCGATGGCGTTCTCGAAGCGGGAAAGGGTGGGCTGGCTGGCCAGATCGTCGCCATCGATCGAGCGCCCGCAGATCAACTTGAAGATCGGATCGCTACGCAACACGTCGTGGTCGTTCTGGTCGACGTAGTCGGCCAAGATGCCGAAGATCCGGGCCCGCGTCATCTCCTCAAAGGTGTGGCCTACGTAGCTCGTGTGCCGAGAATCGGTCAAGGCTTCAGCGAACTGCCGGGTCAGTCCCAACTGCTCATCGAGTTGGCGAATGGGCACCAAACCGGCGTCACTGGAGACCTGGTCGGTCGAAGGTTCAATCACGACCGGCGTCGAGCCGAGGAAATGGAGTGACATCTGCCAATCAGGCTGTATAATCATCTTCGCCCCTTTCTGGAGTGGACAAGTTGCTTTTCATACAACAACTTAGATGCTCCAGAGGGGGCAAGAATTCCCTAGATTCTTGAATAATCCGGGCTAGTAGTTGCGAGTTCGCGGGTTCGCTATACTGAGGGGCGAATGGGTGGCAACCGCGGCAGATTGCCATACGTCGAAGGCGGGCGTAGGGCGACAATGATGATTGGCTAAGCATGTATAAAGCGACCTTCCCGGTCATCCTTCAGCACTTGGACGCGTGCGGTGTGAAGGACGGCCACCGCGTCAGTACCTCAATCGTGCCGGCGCTCGCTGTCCTCCTTGTAGCAAGAGGATGCGACCGCCTGATCATTCCAGCCCCGCACGCCGCAGAACGGGAGCGAGCCGAGGCCGGAATCGCCAAGCTCCCGCCCGAGCGGCGGAATCTTGTGTCGCTATGCGACACAGACGGTACTGTCTTAGCGCGGGTTCGAGACTACGTGCACCCGTTACAGCGTCAAGCACAGAAATGGCCAGAGGACGCCTTCGTAGAGTTCGCCGAGGACTTTCTCTACGAAGTCCTCGTTGCCACGAGCCAACGGGCTGGCATTCTCTCCGACTCCGCATCGGTTTTGCGGGAGTTTGTCGCAATCGTTGACCCAACGCAATTTGCTGGCGAGGCAAGATTCCGGTTGGCGGAGATTTGCCGCATGGTGTGTAGCTACAAACCGGCTGTGATCGACCATGGGCAGTACGTGATCGATGCCCATCGTGATACCGGCGCGAGCGCGTGAGAGATTCTCAAGATGGCAGAGTTCCGCGCCGTCGTCGCGGCCTCGGGCCGTATCGGTTATCTCAAACACCCACGCCTGGGCTTGCGGCGCCTCTGCGATAAGCTTCGCGATCTCATTCGCAAACCGTCCGTAAAACCGTTCATCAAGCTGGCGTCAACTGCCGTCGATGCTGCCGGTGTAGGCGGCCTCGCCGGAGCGGCGGGCGAGGTACTGGATCTGGCCGCGAACTCAGTCGCTCAGGAGTTCCATCCGCCGTTTATGCCCCTAGGCCCTGTCAAGTTGCCCCTGTATGGCGCGAGCTTTGCGTGAAGGACTGCCAGGCGCACGGCGCCGGAGGGTGAGATCATGAGTTTCGACGTGATCCGTGGAGGACTAACAGGTCACAAGTGGCTAAATGTCGGCGAGGAGACGAAGCTGGAGCGCGAAGCGATAGATGGCCTTCGCCGCCGAATTGCTGAGCATCGCAAGGCGTGCAAAGCGCTCGACCGACTCATGGGGGTATAGTAGGTGGCGATCAGTCGCTTATGTGATGGCCAAGGCGACCGCCTGCCCGGTCCGCTTGGTCGCGCCGGTTGCAACACGGCAGCGACCATCCCGAATCATCGTTGCTGAGAGAACGTCCCCCGGAGCCTTGATGGCTTTCCTACGGGCTGGGAGTTGCCTGCATTATAACCGTTTTCGTCCGCCCAGCCCGCCACGGCCCGCAGGAACGCCGCTACAGCCCTCCGCAACCAAGCTGACCAAGAAAGCCACCCTTGGCTACCAAGGCCGCCAGACGCGAAGCAAGAAAGCCAGGTGGGCTACGCGGCCGGTAGGCCGGCTCCTGGCCGTGGCCGACGTTGTTTTCCGGTCGAATCCGCACCATGAAGCCTGCTAGGTATTCGCACCCCACTGACGCGGAAAATGGTAAAATGGAACGAAGGCAGTCACCTACGAGGCGATGGCAATTATGGCGAACCGTACCAAGACCGCAACCCGTCAAAAGGCCAACAGAACGCAACCCAAGCCCCCAATGGCCGACACAGCGGCTGAATACTTCAAAAGCTTTGCGTGCCGCCTGATGCAATCCCCGGGCTTGTGGCCAAAGTCAAGGGGCGGGGGGGTCTGTTTGCCGAGTGCGACCGGTTGGCCGACAAGTGGCGGCGGGACCAGGGCGGCTGCACATGGTTGGAAATCTTGCGGGGCAAGCCGCCTATCTCCCTGCCTTCCCTGGTATCCTTTCGGGCAAACGTGGCGTTGTGGTGTGGATGGTATCGCAACAGCCCGGGCGATTTCTTGGACCTTGCGGGAAAGCTTCGAGACCTATGGAACCAAGCCCAGCGTGTTGAGGGCATGAGCTCGCCCCCGCCGTTGCCCGCCGCGGCCCTCGGAGTCATGTCGGGCCGAGACCCCTCCTCGGTCCAAGTTGCCCTTGCGGCCCTGGAAAGCCTCTTGCGGTGGTGCGATGGGGAAGAACAGCCCGCCTCCCCGGTCACGACCGATACCCCGGACGGAACTGATTACGTTTGGCTGAGCGCAGCAGAGGCTGCTGCTTATGTCGGAAGATGCTCCCAAACGATCACGAATTGGATTCGTGGAGGAAAGCTCAAATCTTACGGCCAGGCTGAAAGCCGATACCAGTTTCTGAAATCCGAGCTTGACGCCAAGAAATCCGCCCGGAAACTCCGAAAGCCGCGATAAGGCTGCCTGTCGACTACTTCTGTGAATCAAGGCGATGATGGGTCGTGAGGATCTCGTGATCGCCTTCTGCTTCTTCACTTGCCGGCAACCGAGCCTTCGTCGGGCCCAGAGCTATTACGGCTTTCCATCGCCACCCGCTTCTCCATCACCCGCCCTGGCTTGAACGTGACCGTCACACGCTCGCCGACCATGACCTCCTCGCCGGTAATTGGATTTCGAGCCCGCCTGGGCTTCCGCTTCTTCACCGCGAAGACACCGAAATTGCGGAGTTCGACGCGGCCTTCCGCGGCCAGGACGTTGATGATCGCGTCGAGCGTCTCTTGCACGATCGGTTTGGTTTCCAGCTCCGTGCGGCCGAGTTCGTCGGCAATGCGGCGGACGATGTTCTTTTTAGTCATGGTGCGGTTCTTGCGGTTATTTCAGGGAACATGGCAATTTTGACCGCCAACCCGAAACTGGTTCGTGGCCGAGGTCGGTTATAAACTGAACGCCCCCGGTTCAAACCGTCTGGATCGGGGGCATTTGCCAGGCTTCTATCCGACCGGCGGCGGGACGTTCATGGTCAGCGTCCGGCCAACGAAGCAACTCGGCCGCCTTGAGCTTCTGGAGCGCGGCTAGATCGTAGCCCTCCGAGTCCGCGCCTTTGCGGCCAACCTGCCACGACACATCGTCGAGCGGAAGTGCCAAGCCATTGCTCAAGAGGTCGGATGGGGCGATAATTGTTAGCTTAAGTTGTAACCCAGAAATGGAGATGTTGGAATGGCTAAGAAACCTAAAGTTAGCAAGCCCCAGGCGGTCAGTAAGACCCAGGCCGTCAGCAAGACCCAGGCCGTCAGCAAGACCCAGGCCGGGCGTGACTATCCGAAAACATCCGACGCAGCGCGTCCCCATCCTTTGGAAAACGAGCGGATCGCAGTACGTGCGCTTCTTCGGAAGGACCCAACTGGTAGGAGTGTTCACGACGAACTGTACGCTGCAGTGAAGTCGAGAGCCGAAGCGATCTGGCTGCAAACCGGTGGCACCCACGGCCATCAGGAATCGGACTGGCGCCAGGCGAGGGAGGAGCTTGGAGTACCTCCCGAGGTCTTTGTGTGATCAACTGGCCGCTACTTCGCCATGTCCTTGAGCAGCTTCAGCGCCCGCACCTTGACGTTGTTGCAGGCGGGCTTGGCCGGGCGGTCCATCAGTTCGCCGGGCTTGAACGGGTTGGGCACGCCCTTCTCGGCCTTGCGGGCGGGGACCTTCTTCTTCTCGATCTTCACCAGGCCGGGGATCGTGATCGCGCCGGCGCCCTTGTTGCTGAGGCTCTTCTGGATCTCGGTGCCCAAAGCTTCCAGTACGGCCGCGAAAGTTTCCTCGGCGACGAGCGGGTGCAGATTGTGGCCGTGTGCGACGTGAACCGTGAAAGTGCCGGCTACTGGGACGGCAAAATCGGCGGCCGCGAGCCGGCACGCCGGCTCGTCGAATCTCATTACGCGGCCCAAAAGAGCGCCGGCACCTTCCAGGGATGCAAGGCTTACCACGATTTCCGCGAGGTGCTTGGACGGAAGGACATCGACGCCGTCGAGGTCGCCACGCCGGACCACTGGCATGCGATTCCGGTGATTGCCGCTTGTAAGGCCGGCAAAGACATTTACTGCCAGAAGCCGCTGTCGTTGACGATCGCCGAAGGCCGCGCAATGTGCAATGCCGTGAAGCGATACCAGCGCGTGTTTCAGACTGGCAGCCAGCAGCGCAGCGACGTTTACTTCCGCCGTGCGTGCGAGTTCGTTCGCAACGGCCGCATCGGCAAACTCCACACGGTCAAGTGCGGATTGCCCGGCGGACGGCCCGACTACGCCCGAACGGGTGGCCACAAGAAGCCCGAGAAGACGCCCGACGGATTCGACTACAACTTCTGGCTCGGGCCGGCACCGATGCGCCGTACGCCCCGGCTCGATGCCATGTGAACTTTCGCTGGATTTATGACTATTCCGGCGGCCAAGTGACCGATTGGGGCGGTCATCACCCGGATTGCGCTCAGTGGGGCATGGGCACCGAAGCCACCGGACCGGTCGAGATCGTAAACGCCAAGGCTCAATTTCCGCCCGACGAACTCTGGAACACGGCAACAGATTTCTACTTTGAAGCGATCTACAAGAACGGCGTCAAGCTGATCGTTACCAAAGCGCACGCAGTGGTGTGACCTTTGAGGGGACTGATGGTTGGGTTTGGGCCGACCGCGGAAACCATGACGCCAGTCCCAAGTCGATACTGCGCTCGAAAATTGGTCCCAACGAGGTCCATCTTTACGAGAGCCAGAACCATTTCCGCAACTTCATCGATTGCGTCATCTCCCGAAAGGAAACGGCAGCCCCGGTCGAAACGGCCCACCGCTCGATCACCATCGGCCACCTCGGCAACATTGCGATGCGTTTGAACCGCAAGTCGTTGAAGTGGGATCCCGACAAGGAGCATATACTCGGCGACGATGAGGCGGCCAAGATGTTAAGCCGCCCCTACCGTGCCCCATGGACGCTGGATGTTTGAAACGTTCGTCATTACGGCAGCGACGAAACAGTCAGGCGTGATGCGCGGTCGGCCGAGCGATAGACGCGCTGGCACGGCCTTGCGGAAATCGGACTCCTTGGCCGTGTAGATGTCGACGAACGTCTGCGGATTGCGGTCAATCAGCGGAAACCAGGTGCTCTGGACCTGAACCATCAGCCGGTGACCGGGCCGGAAGGTGTGGCACACGTCCTGCAAGGTAAATCGCAGCGGGGTAGGTTGCCCGGGTGAGAACGGCTCGGGCTTCTCAAAACTGTTGCGGAATTTGCCGCGCATTACGTCGCCGCGCACCAGTTGCTGGTAACCGCCCATGTGCAGGCCGGCGGCGTTGCTGCTTGGATCGGGATAATCGTCGGGGTACACGTCGATCAGCTTGATGATCCAGTCCGCGTCGGTTCCCGACGTTGCGACGTGCAGTTCGACCTGGATCGGGCCCGCGACGGCAACATCCTCTTCCAGAGCGTCCGTCTGGTAGACCAGCACGTCCGGCCGCGTTGCGGCAAATCGCTGGTCCTCGACCATGTATTCCGGCGACATGCCAATGGCAATCTTGTTGAGAAAAGGCACCGGCTTGGCGGGATCGCTCACGTACTCGTCATAGCACGCCAGCCGGGTTTGCGTCGGCTGGCGGCTCAAAGGCGAGTCGGCCGCCAGCTCGCAGAAAGATTGCCTTCGGCCGAGCCTCCTTGGGCGGCCAGGCCGTGAATTGCCGCCACCGGTTGATGCCGGTTTGAAAGATCCATGCCTTGGGATGTTTGAGCGGCCCCTTGCCCTTGAGGTGGAACTCGAAGAAAGGCAACTCGATGCTTTCGCGGAAGAATTCCGACGTCTTGGCGTTGAACGAGATCGGCCCCAGGGACTGCCCGTCGCTGTGGGACCAACCACCGTGGCTCCATGGCCCCATCACCAGCAGGTTCTGTGCGCTTCGCTTGTCGGCCTCGACGTGCTCGATAGGTTTCCAGGGTGCCGAACAGGTCTTCGGCGTCGAACCAGCCGCCCACGGTCATCACCGCCGGCCGGATGTTCTTCAGATGCGGGCACACGTTCCGCGCTTTCCAGAAATCGTCATAGACGCCATGCTGCATGACTTCGTTCCAGAACGGGACGTCGTTCTTGAAGTAGCGGGCATTGGCGTTGGCCAGCGGCCCCATCTGCAGGAAGAACTGGTAGCCGTCGGGCGTCTCGTGATCGAACGTGAATCGCGACTTTCTTGATCGGCTGCGGACGCGGACGGCCGAAGACCGCCATGAAGTTGAACGCGTGCGGCAGCATCAACGCGCCGTGATGGTGCCAGTCGTCGCCGAGGAACCAATCAGCGATCGGCGCCTGCGGCGAGACGGCCTTCAGGGCCGGGTGGGCATCGATCATCCCCATCGACGCGTAGAATCCGGGATAGGAGATCCCCCACATGCCCACCTTGCCGTTGTGGTTGTCCACGTGCTTGATGAGCCATTCGATGGTATCCCACGTGTCGCTGCTCTCGTCGACGCCGGTGGGGCCTTTCTTGGCGGGCTCGTACGGGCGCATATCGACGAAACTCCCCTCCGACATCCACCGCCCGCGCACGTCCTGGTAGACGAAGATGTAACCCGCCTTGCCCGCCAGCGGCGACGGGCCCAGATCGCCCTTGTACTGATCGACCCCATAGGGCTGCACGCTGTACGGAGTCCTCGTCAGGAGGATTGGATACCGTTGCGACTGATCCTTCGGCGCGTAGACGGCGGTGAAGAGCCTCTTGCCGTCGCGCATGGGGATACGGTACTCATATTTGGTGTAGCTTGCTTTGACCTGCTCCAAGCCTTGTGCCGCGGCATCACGGGAAGAGAGCGGTCCGGCCCCAAAGGTCGACAGGACAAACGCCGGCATCAGAAGGTCAAAAAACGCCTTGGGGGCAACGCATCTCATGTATGGTCCTCTGCAAGGTGCTGGTAATGAATTTCCACTACATCCAGAGATACACCACTTGTAGTGCGCTGTCAATATCCGCAAGTGTTCGCCATTGCGATTACACTGGGCACTAGCGTCTCAGGTTTGCAACGACGAAATAGCTAGCGGTCCGATCCAAACTCTGGCGTCGATCCTGCCATATATTGCCCAGGCTGGTCTTGTAGACCCGCCAGGAAGTCCCTTCGCCAGCTCCAGTCCTGACCGTGCCGTCGGTCATCGGCCGCGTGGGGGGTGGGGCTGGGCTGCGCGAAAGGCCGGGGTTGATCCTGGGCATCTATCTTAGGGCGGCAATCTTCTTCCCCTTCCGTCGACATAATCGCGATGCCTTGGAGAATCTCACTGCCACGATCAAAGCCCATCTTGCCGGCCAACCACCCCCGTCATTGCTCCCCCGGGGCGTGAGCGATTACTTAGCTTTGGTGGACTGCGACTCTCTTTTCTTTATTTCCTGCAACTGCGCTTCTTTCCGAGCCGCATCCACTTCTTGCTGGTCCCATGCCGGTATTGGTAAACCATCATGCTCCAGCAGCGCCCGGAAAAACTTGCTGGCAATGATCTCATCGCCAAAATGCGTCGGATGATGGCCGTCACCGATCAAGGCCAGTTCCTTATACTTGGCCGTGTCCTCCCAAACGCCTTTCACGTAAACAAAACCAGGAATCTGCTCCGCGGCAATTTTGCGCACCGCATATCGTTCCTCGTTGCGATTCCACTCGTGAGGATCGTCCAGATCCCGCCAGTATTTCTTCGGCGAAAGAAAATACATGGCCGCACCATCGGCAAATATGGTCCGAGCGTGGGTCCGCAGGAAATTCACGGCCATATCGATATGTTTCGTGTCATCCGACCCCATGATCCTGCTCTCGGGGATGCAGGCGTAGCCCGTGTTATTCATCGCCAGCACAATGACGGGTGTACCGGCATTGTCTTTGATCAGCTTGAGGATCGTATTGCTATAACGCTCGCTGCGAAAAGCTTCCCACCGGCTGGGGTCGCTTGGAGAGGGTTTGCAGTCGATCCAACCGGGCATGCGCCATTGCGCCCCACCGATAGAGAAGTTATGAATCTGCAATGGACAATTGGTCGCATTCTTGCCGGTGTAGCGATACAACTTGCGTTGCAGCGGCGTGGGATAGCCCACACTTGTCGATGGCCCGTAGGTGGCGAAAAGCCGCTTTTCGCCGTTGAAAATCTTGAGATCGTGCCTGGCGGCCGAGGCAGGAACCGAATTTGCCGCCATGACCGCTTGTTGCGCATTGGCTGCCAGCGACGCCGGCAAACTGCTTGCGACAAGAGTCGTCAACCCCAAAAGCACTGCCCAAACCTGACCGCCGCGATGTATCGGACTCATGATGTTTTCCTTTCCCACTGATAGGACGCCTGGCACGGGCGTTTCTTGCGTTCGTTCGCGGCCGTTTACGGCTTCACCGCAATGCCCATTCGTGCCGCACGGCCGGCAGCTACGACTGCCGACACCATGGCCGAGTTTATTTGACTGCGGGGCGACTGTCAAACATATTCTTTCAGTCGCCATTTCGCTCACGGTGGGTGGGGCGCGGCCTCCTGCTCCAAACAGCCTTCAACGTCGGCTGCGAAGCGGGCAGAACGCCCCCAACGGCGAACTCCCGGCCGAAGCCCAGGCCCTGCAATGGCGTTCTACGACGGACGGCAAGACAACGCGGGCAATTGCCCTGGACGAGCTGGTGATTTTCCGAGACACGGAGTCTACTCGATCCTCGTGTACTTCACCGGGTTCCCGAATCCGAGGGACAATCCCTCCATCGTCGAGCGATCCGTAGAAAGCGTCAGCACCTCAGTATCCCACGGATGGCCAGCATTTTTCCCAGATGCCAAGACCTTCGTAAACCTCAATTGCCCAGGCTCTTTAGTGAATTCCGCGTCTACGAGCTTTAAGTATTTACGGGACGGCGCGGTGCTCGCGATCAATCCATGTTCTGGAAGGTCGAATCTCGTGGCAACGGCTTTTGGAGCATCGCCAACCGCCAGACCGGAAAGTATCTGGAGGTGCGCGCGCCGAACCCTTCCATTACTCGGCAGTCCGAGTTCCGAGCCGGGGACCCGGCGCAGGAGTGGTGGTTCGCGGAAAGCGGCGAGATTGAGAAACCGAAGACCGGCGGGCCGAAGAAGAACCTCAAAGGGAAACAACCCAAGGGCCACGCCACGCCCGATACCGATGAGTTGTACCTGAAGTGAAGCCGCTGCGTAATTGTCTGCCGTCCGCCGAAGAGTAACGCGCCGGGTTGGGGGTTGCGCAGAGGATTTCGACGAGGAAATCGATCGCGGTCAGGCCGACTTGTATGCAGGTGCGGAAGACCGACATGAGGACGGATTGCGCATCCCCTCCGTGCTCAGTGCGGTTGCCGCCCGACAGTTTCCGGTTCACCACCGCAGGCCGGACCCACCGCCCGCCGGCACCTGACCGAAGTGGCAGCAGCTATCCCACCTTTTGGGGCACGCCAGTGCCCTCCTGGTGGGCCTTTTGGCCTTCCCATGCCCCGCCAGGCACCCAAGCCCGAACGGCCGCGACCACCCGAACGACACCATGACTCAGCCTTTTTCGGCCACCGGCCGACCCAATTCATGCGCTGCCAGGGCCGCTGTCCGGTCCGTCTTTCGGTCCGCGGCCGGCTCCGATCCGGGACATTTGTCCGGAATGGCGGCGCGACAAGGCCAGCCTCGCGCAGTTGCAGCACGGTGTTGAGAACCAATCGGGCACTCTCTTCGAGCGGGCAGAACGTTTTGCCCCCTTCGGACGTTTGATAGACATGCCGAAGCACGGAGACGCTGCCGTAAGGCGTTTCGTAATCTTGAGCGAACTGCCCCTTGCTGGTCATGCGGACCGAACCGAGTTGGATGGGACTTCCATCGGTATCGAACCGCTCGAGATTCTTTTCGGTGGCCAGCAGGCCGACTTCGTTAAGCGCATCCTGGATCGCTTCTTCGGCCCGAAGCATGGAGCCGGTCAGCGGCAAGGTGACCTCGATGGTGATGGAATTATGAGCTTGGCGAGTGATTTGTGCGGTCATGTCATTTCCTCCGTGAAAAGTCCCGCGACGACAACTTTGTCTGGGCGACGGCACCGATACTTGGTAAACTATCCGAGTATCCTTCGGATTCCAGGACGGAAGCATAACCTATTCATCGACGTTTGTCTACATCATTTTATGCGAGCACCCCTTCAGCATCGTCAAGCGAGTGCCAGCTAACAATGAAGAGGATTGCCAACTATCGTTCGGGCGACCGTGCCGAAGCGCTTGGAATCGTGCTCATGCAATCGTTCTGCGCCGTGGCGTCCGTACCGCGGCAAGAGGACTTCGGACTTGTCGACGCCGTCGCTACCCTTCTTCGCCGTGACGGCCGGCTGCTTTACGCAGAGGACTCATTTTTAATCCAGTTCAAATCGCGGACCGAGAACGTCATAGAGTATCGCGAGGAACGGTTCGCGGCATTGCTGGCACAAGACTTGTCACTCTTCGTCGCGCACGTGAATCTTAAAGCGGCGGAAATCAAGCTTTATAACGTCGGGGCTGCGCTTTGGCATCCAAATTGTATCGATGCTACTGGGCTTGTGGTATACCTTGACTCCGTGCCGTCCCGATTCGACGAAGGCGTCTTGCACGTCTCTCTCGGCAATCCGGTGCTCGTGTGGACGACGGCGGAACTCGCAAGTCGCGACTTCGAGCAGAAATCATATAAGGTTATGAAACAATGGCTGGAACTGGATCGACGGAGCCGCCGCTACCGAAGGTTGGGAATGCAAATGGAGATTCAGTGGAAAGACAAACGACGCCCCGTCGCCAGGAGCAATCTGGATGAAGTGGAACCCTTCTCGTGGCGCAGCCGCTTAATGAGCTGGTGCCGGCCATTCAAATGATTGCCGGAGCTGCCATGTCGGATTCAACGCTCGCCGAACCTGTTTTTCGGATCATGGCGTGGATGCGCAGCCATGGGACTGATCCAGATGTTTCCGGTGTGTTCGGAGGGTTACTGAGTATAACGAGCAGCAGGCAAGAGTTGTCCGCGGCCCTGGATGAACATCAAGAAGCAGACATCGCCGTGCGGTTTGTTGATATCCAGACTGCGTCGAACGGATTTTCATTTTGGCTGCATTCTGCAAACCGTGAACAACAAGTGAGTTTGAAGCAATATGAAGGATCAATCGCTGACCTTCGCATCAAGGGTTTCAGCGTAGAGGTTGCCCCGGACTCCCCGCAGACTGTTACCATTGGCGTCGGTTCGCCGTGGTTCGACCAGCAGAAGCACGAGGTTATCGGCGTGGATGATGGCGTGTTGCTGTTGAGGAGAGTACAATCTAGTATTCAGAACTGTCCAGAAAAATGAATTCGGAGCCCATCCCCTCTGGCGACTATCAAAATCTTATAGTCGAGCGTTGATGCCTGCCGCGCCCATGAAACTGCCCATCGAACTGGTCGAACCGACTGCGCCGGACCGTGGTCGAGGCGATGGAAGCCGTGCCCGCAGGCTTCGCGGTGCCTCTGAAGGTCGAAATAAAGGCGGGCAGGACTTGGGCGACGCCGAGGGGCGACTGCTGCTGTGGGAGTCACCCAGGGACAGCGAGGATGCACCGGCGGTGTTGGCGACAACAGTCGAGGAGGCAACGGGTTGCGGTCAACGGCTCCCTTCGCCAGCGGGGGATGGAGGGGCAGGATTGTCGGGGGTGATGGGAGCACCCGACGCGCCGGAAGGGGCTTGAACGGGAGCGGAGGGTGCGACTACGGTGGGAGCGTACGGTACAGGTACCGGGGCAGCGGTACTCGATGAGTATGTCGGTGGGGAGGAGTAGGGATTTGCGTACGAGGCGGTGGTCGGCACCGGCATGCCGATGCCCGTCCCCCACCAGCCGGCGGCGATGCCGATCTGTCCGATGATCGGCCCGCCGAGGACCAGCACCAGCAGCAGCACGGCGAAAATCGCCTGGCCCAAAGCCCGCAGGGACTTGGAGTAGACCGGCGCGGCAGGACGATCCAGCATCCACCGAATGCCCATGCAGAGGATCCCGCCGATGAGGCTTGCGAGCCAGAACGCCGCGAAAGTCCAGCGGTACGACGCCAGTATGCCGCTATCAACAGGCCAGTTGAGGGGCAAAAGGAATTGAATGAGGGTCGTCACGGTGAAGTAGCACAGCGCGCCGGCCGGGAAGAGGGCGCCGATGCAGAAGGCACGCTTGGAGCTGCTGCCATAAACGATGACGGTCGCCAAGACCGCCGGCAAGAGGAGTGCCGCGGCGTTCAGTTCCAATAGACACACGGCGGCCGGTTTGGCAAACAGCACCGCGAACGCACACCCCGTCGCCAACGGCATGAGAAGCAGCGTGCGGAGGCTGAATTGCATCTTGGGCGGTGTGGAATCCGTGGCACGCGAGGGTTCTTCGACGGTCGTCCTCAACATGATTCAGCGCTTTCTTCCCAGGGTTCGCTTTGTTAGCGTCGGCCGTGCCGAGTTTTCTCTGGCGAACCGCCCGACGCTTGCCAGTTCCTGCACATTGTAAGATAGCAGAATGACGCCTGCAATCATGGCAAGTTCGCGGCTGCCTCGTACTGCTTATGCCGTCGATCCCGGCCCTGTCCGACTTCCGCCTGCGCGTGGTCCCCGCAGCGGCCCGCCTCGGCTAAAGCGCGGTGACGGCGGAGAGAGCGGACTCTTGTTGGCTGCGGCCCTCTTGGCCTCCGCCGTCTCCGCGCAGGCCGACGTGTTCGACATGGGCGGCACGATTAGCGGCGGTACGTGGAATGGCCTTGCAAGCCTGTCGTTCGTGACTGTGGGCAATCCGGGCAACGTGGCGGATACGGCGGCGCACAGCGGCATCAGCAATGGTTGCGGTTCGGTTGCCGTACTTCGCAATCGAGGAGGAACTGCGAGGAATCAGTCGTGCGCGGGACGAGTTGATTGCGCGGCAGAGCGAAGTGGCCGAGAGATTGCGTGATTTGGCAAGACGTGTGGCATACAGCAAATATGCCGCCCTGGGACTTACAGACGAGAGTGGGAAGTACGATTTGGAGACCATCGGGCTGCTAAGAACGACCGGGTTTGCCGCAATCTTTGACGAACGTCGCGAAATGCTAGAGGCTGCGGCGCGACTATCCCTTGCTGCGGCGCATGGGGGCGACCTTCGTCAGTTGTCATCTGCGCTAGAGTCGTCGGATGAGTAGCCATCGATGAAGCGTGCAGAAGAAAACTGGGGGTCAGGCCATTTAAGTTCGATGACGGGTTGCGCCTCGTAAGCTGTCGTTTCAGACTGCGGCGAAAGGGGACGTGGTGCAGTCGTTTGTCGCCGACGGACCGAATGCGGTTTACCGCGAGACTATCCGCATTGACGACGCCCGCGTGTACCGCTACGTTCCCTCGCCTTGACGAAGCCGTACTGGTATCCGGTCTATTACAGCGAAGTCGATAGCTTCACGTTCCAGTCCCCGGTCCAGATCCTCGGCATACTGCCCCAGCAGCGGCGTGCCATCGGCCTATGCCACCGTATCCTTCAGCCCCTTCAGCGCCGCGAGCTTAATCGTGTTGCGTGCAGGCTTGGCCTGGAAGACCATCTCTTGCTTCGTGAAGGGATTGATTCCCTTGTGGGCCTCGGTTGCAGGCTTGTGAACCACCTTGGCGCTTAGCAGGCGTGGAATCTTAAACACGCCAGGGCCTCGGTTGCCGAGCTCCCATCCAATCAGAGCGGTAAGCTCATTGAACAACTCGTTCACCTGTCGCTTTGTAAGGCCAGTTTTCTCAGCCAGCAAAGTCACGATTTCCGTCTTGGTCATAGGCTTCTTCACCGGGACCACTTTCTTGTCTTCCATTTGAGCACCTTTCGTGGAATCGCCCGTTCATCGAGAGAACGGAGTATTTGTCGGAAACAATTGTCATTAAATAGATCGCCTGTGCGACTAAGGATTGAGTGCGGGTAACATGCCACATCAGGCTTAAACTGCAACGACCAGGGCCTTTGTACGGGTTGTAACGCCTGTAACGCGGGTTCACGGGAATTGTGTTGGGGAGATGGGGTCTCCGCTCGTCTGACCCTCCAGGAACGAACTTTGCCCGTTTCGCACGGGGCTGGCGCAGCGCGGTGACGAGCGCCAAGCCACTCCAAGCCCACCGATCGACCAATCTGCCATCTAGGGTCGGAGCCCGTTTTGGGCCTTCGCGGTGTCGGCAAATGACGTTCAACCTAGCCCATAAAGCCCGCTTAGAAGTCACCGGGGCAACAGCCGGCTGAAGGCGTTTTGCTTCCAAACCGGCGGGTTGTTGTAGGGAGTGATCTCGGCCACGTGTTTGCCCTCCGGGATGCCCACGGTCATCCGCCCGGCGTACCATCCGCCCTGGTAGCTGATGCCATCGACCTTGACATCGATCGCCCATGGCCAGTTCATCCATCCCCCGACCTGGCACTGATACTTGAAATCCGCCGGCAGGCGCTCAAACGGTGGGAGGAGGTTGGGCGGGACGATGTTCTCGGGGATCGGCATTTGGAAGATCCGTCGCCGACCTTCGGTGGTGATGGTCACCTTGCCGGGCTCTTGCACACAAACCATCGGGGCCTCGCCCTTGATCGAGAAACCACCATAGCCGATCTTGCCCGCGCCTTCGGCGGCCACGTACGTGACCTTGTGGCCATCGACCTCCACCCACCCTTTCAGCCCTTCGCCTGTGAGTCGGGCATTCTCGTACTGGCCCGAGCCGTCCACGGAAAGAGCCTTTTCCGGCGGCGTCAGCTTGGCCGCGCACGCCCGGCCTGGACGACCTGGGCCCTGGCCGGCGACCCCGGGACCTGTTGCTCGAACGGACCAAGGCCCGTGGCCACGACGTTGCAGTATCCGACGCTGCCCGAGCGGCCCGAGGCGTTCACCAGCAGCACCTTGTCCTTGAACACCCTCACGGCGCCGGCGTAAGCATCAATCTCGACGGTGTCGTTCTTGAAGCGAACAGGCTTATCCGGCGACGCAAAGACGTAGTCTGTCGACTGGCTGGTAGTGATGCGTGCCAGTCCGTCGACCAACTTCTCGATCCGCTCGGGCAGCGGCTCGCCGGCTTTATAAGGATAGAACACGCTCAGGTAGCCCTTGCCGGCCGGCTGCGAAAGGCTGATCTGCGAGTAGTCCTCGGAGAAACCGCCCACCTTGGTCCCTTTGACCGCAATGCGTGGGTCGGCCGGTTCCAAGAAGCGGATGTCGCAGCGAACACCGTCGAGCAATTCGGCACTCACGCCTGCGGCTGTGGGCCGCACCTTGTCGGCCTTGGCCACCAGCCATTGGTACCACCAGCTCGCCAACGGGCAATCGCCCTGCATCGTATCGCGCAGGACGACATAGTTCGGCCCCCGAGGATCACTGCACCGGATTAACAGCGCCTGCCGGCTCCACTCGAAGTCCTTTTTGAGCGTGCCGCTCTTGTCCCATCGCTTGACAAACGTCTGCCGCCCCAGCAGATAGCCGATCGACGGCAGAAAGCCATAGTCTTCGATATTCGTGTCCACGCGGCCGTGTTCATGGTCGGCCAAGGGCTCACCAAAACAGATCCGCGAGTCGTGGCAGATGCCGGCGGTCCCAGAGTAACCCCAACCGGTCGGGGGCGCAATGCACGCGCCGCGGGCATACAGCACGAAGGTTCCTTGGTCCGGGTTCCAGTGGCTTTGCGTATAGCCCTGGCGCAGGCAGAGGTAGATCTCTTCCGGAGTGCCGACGTGGGCGCGGAGCACGCCGCCGAAGCCGGTGATCATCTGGTCGGTCCGTGGCGGCGATTGGGGTGCGATTTCCGGGTCCCAGAGGAACCAGAAGCACGGCGCAGTGGCCTCGGTGCCGAGGAATGCGCCTGCCTCGTGGAAAGCCCCCATCATCCGGGCGGCGTAGGCCGGATCACTCTTGGCTGTCAGGCTGGCCAGGAGCATCCGGGTCTGGCCGCCGGCCACGTCGGCCCCGTTGCCGAAGCCCGGCAATACGCGGACCTTTCTGCCAGCCAAGGATTCCAGGTGGTCCTTGCGCCACATGCCGCGGGGACGGGTGGCCGGTGTGTCGATATCGTTGAAGTAGCGTGCAATGTCCTTCAGCGGCTCCCACTTCTCCAGGTCATAGCCCGCGTTGCGGAGAGCAATCGCGGCCGTGCTCAGGAAGATGCTCGGGCCGTAAGTGGCGTAGCCCGGGTTTTCGCGGAAGGTGCCGCCAGCGGATGTGACGTTGAACGAAGCCTTCCACTTGGTGTAGACGGCAGCATCGTCCAGCCACGTCTTGGCCAAGGGGTGGTCCTGGATGATCACGGCATAAAGCGGCATGCCCATGTAGCGGTTGATGGCCATGTTCGGGTTGCCCATGTGCATGCCGGCGCCGCGCGGGCAGAAATCGGCATTGGTCAGCATGTGACACATGGCGGCAACCTTCGCGCGGATCGTCTCCTTCAGATCGGCAGGCAGACTGTTGCAAGACAAGGCGCTGTCGGCATAAAAGGCCGTATCGGCGTCGAACTGTGCCTGGCGATAGTGGGTGCAGAAGAAGTCGAGGTTCCTCAGCCGGCTGTCCAAGGCCGCCACGGCCAGTTTCCCCTCGGCGACTGCCTTGGCCGGGTCGCCCGTCACAAGAAAGGTGTCCTTGATCCGCTCCTTGCCGGGGCAGCGGTCGAGGTTGGTTCTGAGCTTTTGCAGGGAGGCCGGGGTGGCGAACATGCGCGGGCGGGCCAAATCCTTGGTGGGCCACGTAAGGACCCAATCTTTGTAGTCGTTCAGGTTGATGAAGGCCTGATAGCTCCGCAAGAAGTCCATTTGCCTGTAATCCAGCTTCTGCTCGACGACCTCTTTGCCGTCCTTGATGGTCTTGATTTCGCCCGCCGGGCGTGGACCTAGCACCAGGGCCCACATGCGCCGACCAAGCGTCTGCGGCAGGTCCGGATCGATCTCGGCCGTTGAGAAGGGGTTTTGCGGGCACCCGTTGAGATTGATCGACGTGCGCATGCGGGCCAGCACCTGCCCCGAGCGGGTCCACCAGATCGACGAGAGCGACTGATCGGGCAGGCGCAGGCGCCCGTGTGCTCGGTAAGGATGGCGACCTGTGGCGAGTTCTTGTCGGCGTCCGCGAAGACACTATACCACTGTGCCTTGGGCCCCCAGTCCATGCCGGGATAAATCCGCGAGTGCTCGTGGTCCTGGATGCGATTGCCTGGGTCGCCGGCAAAGTCGATCGGCTGCCGCCAGACGCACGTGTCGTGCTCGATGCGCCGCTCGCGGACCAGGACCTGCTTGCCCGGCGGCAACCGATCGGCGGCCCAGAAGGCCGTGTCGGGCCTCCAACCCTCGTTCAAGGCCAGGACGAAGAAATCCTTGCCGCGGGTGGCCGATCCCATGTCGTACTCTTCCGCCACGTGTACCAGGGGCAGTTCGGCCCCGATGTTAACGCGGACGCGATAATAGCCTTCCGGCGCGTAGCGCACCTCGTAGCCATACTCTTTGTAGAGCGGGCCATCGGCGATGACCGTCTGCGACACCGAGGTGATCGGCCGCGAACTCTCTAGCCACCCCTTCCCCGCCCAGACGCCGTTGGCCAAGCGGAAGGCGAGGATCGGCCCGGGGACGGTCGAGGCCTCGGCCGGCGGATCGTACTGCTTCCGGCCCGGCGCCGGGAGCCGCACGCCGGCGCAGTCCGAGGTCACCTCGATCTGCTGGCCGACCACGGTACTATGGACCTTTGCCGGGAACTGCTGCACAGTGGCGGCGGAAACCATCTGGTACACGGCCTTTCCGCCCTTGGGCAGCTCGGCATAGAAGCTGACGCGGGCTCGTTGGATCGAGTCGTCCGGGTACTTCGAGAGGATGACCGTTTGGCTTGGCACCGGCTTCCCGTCCGGACCGACCACCTGGACTTTTCCCACCTGGAGTTCGCCGCTCTGGCAGGCGACGTCGTAATGGAGAAGCGTCCTCGGCCAATCGCGATCGATCCAATTTCTGAGGACGAAGTCCCTCTGCCCGGCTACGGCCAACGACCCGTACAACACCAACAATCCCATGGCTGACCCTACAATACACGTGCGTTTCATGTTGCCCTCCGGATCTTGCAAGCCACAATAATGACTGTGCGTAACGGGAAAGTCGGGCTTGCGGCAATACTGCCAATTTTGCCGTTACGCTCGAAGTTGTACAGAGATTTTATCAAATTGGCGCGGCCAACGCTTCCCGATGGCCGACGTGTCACTGACGAGAAAAGCGGCCGGGATGTTCGGCATTCACGTTGGCCGGGAGACGACCCCGGTGCGTCCCGGCCACCAGATGGTTGTAGCACGAAGAGGCAAGGCTTTCAACTGGGTACCCGTGAGAACGGCCAAGGCACCCCGCTACGCTTTCTTGCGTCGCGTCTGGTGGCCTCGGCGGGCGAGGGCGGCTGTTCGGGCCAGGGCGGGCATTGAGGGCCACAGCGGCGTTCCTGGGGCCCGTACGAGGTTCTTGCGTTTCGACCGGGTACAACGTGGCTGGGAAGGTGAGCAATGGGCGAAGACCGGCTCATTTCACTTCCGCGATCCGAAAATCACTGAATCGTATCCAATGCTCGGCGTTGGCGGGGCCGTTGTAGCACTGGATGCTGATCTGTTCTTCATTGCTGGGGGCGAGGTTGCCCGAGGCCGCCGTCCTGAACTCGCCCTTCGCATTGGGCTGGAACTGGGCGGTGTATTTGTCCTTGGTGACAAGCAACCGAAGCCGCACGGTCTTCTCCGAAGCGGGCACCTTGCCGGGAATTATGTAGTCTTTGCCGTCGATGTGCTCGTGAACCAGTTTGAACACCGGCTTTCCCTTCTGATACCACGTGATGCCTGCCTGCTCGTATTGGTTCGTCGGCGGCGCGGTGAAGGTGATGGTCGCCTCGATGGCATAGGTTGCCTTGTTGCGGTCTTCCGCTGGGCGCAGCAATGCGTTTTTCACGTTGTTCGCCACGCCCGGCTCGACGCGGATTTCAAGCCCGCCGTCCTTGATCCGCCAAGCCTTGGGGTTCTCCCGCAACCAAGCCCAGTCATCGCCTGGTTTCGTGTCGAACTTGTCCTCGAACACCACACTCGGTTCGGCGGCAAACAGCGCAGCGGAGATCCAAAGCAGAATGAGCATCGGCAGGATGGTGCGTTTCATCAGCAGACTCCTTGAAGTGTGGCAGCCCGTACCCGTTCAACATGCGAACTCATTCTATGATGGGGGGTGGAGATGTGCAAGTTTCGCAGGTACTCGGCGGCTGAAATCGGCTGCCCTCGGCGATACGCTTCCAGCAAGTGCCGGGACTTCTCAGCCAGCAACCGCCGCGTCTCCCGCCGTTTTCCCTTGATCCGGGGAATGGCCATCTGGTCGTAGGCCGTCGTCTGGTGCCTCATCCAGGCGATCGCGCAGGCATCTACTGTTGGTCCGGGCCAATGCGTATCGCGAACGCATCGCGATCACTCGTCCAGTGGATTGTGACATCGAGCGTATTATCGTGGGTCGGCAGGCGGGTATCAACCACCGTGTGGACAGCCGCAACCGCCCCGCTCTTGTTTTCGGGAATCTGCTCGACAACGACATGGATTTGGTCGCCTTCCCGGAGGTAGGCCGCCTTGTCCAGCCCCTGGATGCGAAGCGTCACGTCGCCCTGCAAGCCGCCCTTGTTGCCCAGCAAGACCTGCACGATCTTGCCGTGGTCATCGCGGCTGGCCACAAGGTCGATCTTGGCGCTTGGCGTCGTGGAAACCAGACGGCCCGACAGCGCCGCGTAGCGCTGGTAGGCCCACCACTGGCCCTTGGGGATGGCCTTGCGGGCGTCGAAGAGGATGCCGTCCAGATTGCCCTTTCCTTCGTCGCCCCAGATGGCGTGGCAGCTCAGGTCGACCTTTGCCCGTTCGATCTGGGCAATCAGCCAAGCGGTCTTCCCGGCGTACTGTTCGTGGGCCAGGCAGTATTCGTTGACCATGAGCCCCTTCACCTGGATTTGCTCGACCTTCAGCAGCTTGCGGCAATCGTCGGCCTCCTTGATCACGTCGTGGGGAAAATGCCAGCAGACGTAATCGGGCAAAACCTTATTGTCCTTGCAGAAGCGGATGAAGGCTGCGAAGCGGGGCTGGCCGGGATGGACATTCGACCAACTCGGCCCCACGATGGCGGCCTGCGGATCGGTCTGGCGGATCTTCAGGCAGGCCCTTCGCCAAGTCTCGTTGAACTGCTCGGCCGAGCGTTTCCAGAAGAAGCCGTGGTCCGGCTCGTTCCAGATGTCCCACTGTGGCTTCAGCCCTCGCGTGCTGCGCCTCCTGAACCATACGGACGACGAACTGCTCCCACTTTGCCCACTGGCCGTCGTCGCCGGGGTACTCTTTTCCATAGCCCCATCCGTCCGACACCACCACCTGCTGCTCGATACCCAGCTTCTTCATCCGCTCGGCCTGCTCCCACGTTGTGCCGGGGCGGGTTCGATGAAGCCGAGCCTTGAGCGGAACGATCATACTGTCCGGCGGTAATTGTCCGTCGTTGCTGAAGCCGTGCAGGAAGCCGCTGGCCCGATGGCCAATTTCTCCACCGTCTGCGCCGAGATCGACCGTGACGGTCTCCGCCGCAACGCTCATTGAAATGCACGCCAGCAGGCAGCCCGCCCAGCCCGCAATTGCTCGCGTGAAGAAGTTCCCCAGTTGCATGTCACTATTCTCCAATCGCCGCCTGAAGTTTCTCTAACAACGTCCTTAGCTGCCGCCTTTCGATCATCACTGCCTCCTGGACCTGCTCCAATCCTTGGATGGCGTTCTTGACATCGCGAAGCAGGGGTAGGCTGTATTCCACGCGACGCGCAGCGTGTCAGTATCGGTCTTGGGCCTGCCAGGCATCCGTTGTGATAGGCCATCCACTGGCGGGCGGCGAAATACAGGTCTTTGACGGCGATAGCGGGCGTGGCCGGCGGGCGTAGTTTTGGGCGGCGGCCACTGGCCTGCTTGTTGCCCTTGTCGTTCTGGATCGCACGTTTCAGGTCGTTCACGGACCAACCATTGGCTACGCAGTCGTCGCGGAATTTCTCCATGCTCTTCGTGTTTCCCTTCCTTTCGTCGACGGCCGCCAGCGTCATTACATGCCAGATGCCCAGGTCACCCTGGAACTTCTTCAGCTCTTTCCACGTGCTGAACCGCATTGCCAGCTTTCGAGCTTGAACGAGCGTGATCCTTGCCTTTTCGGGAGCTTTGCCGTCCAGTTGCAAGGCGAGCTTCTGCATGGTCTTCATGCCACGGGGTCGCTTCTGACCGGCCTCGGGCTCGGGGTGAATCCGGAGCAACTCGCTGCCCAAGTCAAACCACCAGCGAAAGTTCTTCTTGTCGGGTTTGGATAGCAAGCGGCGAAGCGTGGGGGACAACTGCATGGGTTCAGCTTCGCTCGCCTGTTTGCTTTCAGTCGATGCCGCCGCCCGCTGTTCGGCGGTCTTGGATGTTGTTCGTGCCATGGCCTGTCATCTGGGTTCGTTGTGGGGATGCCCGCAGAAATCGCCTTTCATGGTAATTGCCCGCCGGCCCGTTCGCCACCAGCCAGGTCGTGCGTGCAGATCCGACATAAGCTGGGCATGACAGGAACGCGACGCCCGTGCTGAACGATGCGGTAGCAGTTCTGGAGCGGTGGTCTCGGCTATCGCTCGTAGTAGACGTTAAATATTTAACGTCAGTTAGCATAGAAACGGTAAGTAAGCTGGCAAAGCCGATCGCCACTGCATTGTTGGCGTCGTTTCATCGGGGGTAGGAGATCGGTCTCTACGGGCTCAGGAAATGGTCTTGCCAAGCCGCGGAAGCCCCAGACGGCTTGCCGAGGCCCCGCCTGCGCTTCTTGCTTCGAGTCTGGCGGCCTTGGCGGGCGGGGGCGGCGTTGGGCCAGGGCCGGCATTGAGGGCCTCAGCGACGTTCTTGGGGGCCGTGGTGTCGGTGGCGGCGAAATTGGGGGCCACTTTCGCGGCGAAAAGGGAGCCGCAAAATCGAGCGCAAGAAGTACGGGTTCCAGAAGAGGAACTGGTATTCACGGGCGCAATGCGGCGCTCGCGAGCGTCATTGGCCGTGGGGGCCAGCGCCGCGAAAGTGGCCCCGTTTCTAACCGCAACCGACACCGTGAGGGGCTGCGTGGGCAAGAGCGACCTGGCGGCCATTCCAAATGAGCTAATCTGGCCGCCGGCAGCCCTCGGGTACGCAAGACTTACGTTGGGCCAGGCAATCTCATGTTGCCGCTTTTTCGCCAACGGTTTGAGCTGGGTCTTCTGGCTTGAAGTCCTCTCGGCGCACCACTGTGTCCATTTCCACAGGTTCCAGTTTGCGGATCAGTCTTCCGAGGTTCCACAGTATCAAGGCAAACAGGCCCGCGGCATACGGAAAGCACAGGCCAACCAAGCCCGCCAGGGCCAATTGTTTGTAGGGCCAGGCCTCGACCGGGGCCTCGGGAATGCGTGCCGGTTCGTGCCAGATCACCCGTGGGGGCGCAGCGCGCTCGGTCTCCAGGGCGACCTGCCGTTCCGTGATCCGCTTGAGGACCTTTTCCTTCTCGGCCAACTCGTCTTTCATGAACGTCAGATTCACGTTTTCCGCGCCGAGCTGTTCGAGTTCCTTGAGGAACTTCTGCGACCGGTTCTTATATTCGAGCCGCAGATTATCCTCGGCGATTTCATAGCTCCTCAATTCGGTGCGCAAGCGTGCCAGTTCCGAGCGGCTTCGGGCCAGGAACGTGCCTCCGCCGTTGACGCGGTCGCCACGTTTGGCTCGCAAGGAGAACTCCACTTCCTTTTGGATCGGTGTGACCAATTTCTGTTTCAACTCGTCGAGTTTCTGCTCGGCTTTGGCGATTTCCTTTTGCAACTTGATATAAGAAGGATCTTGCTTGCCTAGCTCGGCAGTCGTCTCGATCTGTAGAAGCTGCATTTGCTTGGGTACGAGCAGGGAACACCACTGCCTGACCTCCGCGTTATCCTCGATGGCCCTCCACACCATCGCGTCGCGCAGATCGATTTCTTCTTTGGACAGCGGCACTGCTGCCGCCTTGGTCGCGGCATCGCTCTGGGCGGCCTTCTCGGCGGCCGTCTGCATGGTGCTGGCCTTCTCGGCTTCCTCCGCCACCCGCAGTTCCTCTTCGCTTGCCCTGATCCGCGCACTGAGCATCGCGTGCTCGATCTGAAGCGTGATCAGCCGGTTTTGCAATTCCCCCAGCGGGTTCCTCGCCGGGAAGTTCTGATCGGGCCGCGTAAGTTCCGGTTCCATGCCCGAAACCTGGTGTGTCGCCGTCTGCACTTGGGTCCGCAGCGCCCGGACGTCCTTTTCCCGGGCCTGCATTTCTTGAGTCAAGGCAACAACGATGTCGCGGCCGCGCCTGGCTTCTTCCTCTTCCTGAGCGGTCAGGTATTGCTTGGTGATTTCATTGACTACGAGGGCGGCATTCTCCGGGTTGGCACAGGAATACTTGATCTCGAAAACGTCCGATCCGTTCGCCGACACCACTTTCACCCATTTCTTCAGCCATTCGATCGGATCCTGCTGTTTACGGATCTCAGGCATTTGCTTGATTTTCTCGTTGGCGACGGCACGGCCGAGGATCCATCGGCTCCGGATGATTTCCATTTGCGTGCGGAAGTATGCCGTGGAAGCGCCTACTCTGGGCTCGAAGGCGATGTACTGTGGGTGTTCGCCGATCTCCAGCAGGGCCGAGGCCTCGTATTGCGGTACAAACAGCAAGCACACGACGACAACTGCAATCGCTGCCAGAAGCAGCCCGACGGGCAAAGCAGTCTTCCACCACCACCGCCGCGTGGAAGAGGGATGGCACGGTACGGGGATCTGAGAAGTGACAATTGGCTCGGACATCAGCATGCACCTTTCGTTCAACCAGGCTCGATCCCGGCTTTCTCGCCAAGCTTTGCCGCCTCTCGGTTGGAATTACGTGTTTCCGCGGTACATCCGTGATGGAGGGCTGAATCGGCACGAACGGCAATCGCACGGTCGCAAGAGTTCAGCGACCATAGGTCGCCCGTCCCTATCCACCTATGGTGATTACCGCCATTATGGAATGCAAGGTTTCTCAATGCAACGGAGCAACTAGAAACAAGACCATTTGGTCCGCGCCCTCTGTAGGCTTCTTGGGCGTGCGCTGGTGGCCGTTCGGGCTTGGGGTGCCTGTCGGGGCATGGGAACGCCAAGAAGTCCGCCGGCGGCGTGCTGGGGCGGCTTTGGGGCCAGGGCGGGCATTGAGGCCGTCAGCGGCGTTCTTGGGGGCCGTGGCATCGGCCAGGAAGGAATCTGCCTCTTCGGCGTCGCATCTCTACCGCGTCTGTGAAGGGGAAACGACTGCCCCGTTGGCCCTCGCTATCGGCAATGCTTGGTCTCCGTTGTTGCGAATCCACTGGCGGGTCCATTCGACCGCTTCCAGACCGACATCGACGTTGGGCGTGGCCAGGAAAATGATCCCCGCGATCCGGCCCGCCTTCAACCACTGGTAGCCGAGTTCCACTTGCCGTTGCATGAGGGCCACCGGCAGAGGTTTGCACTCGTGGAAGTTGTACATGTAGCAGCCCAGGTAAAGCTGTTTGTCGGGGGCGATCTTTTCCAGGGCGGCGAAATTGGCCTCCAAGTGCTTCAGGTCCTCCGGCCGCCAGGTCCATAGGCAGAGTTGATCGACTTCAGCGATGTGAAACCTCGCGCCTGGTTTTACCTGGCGGGTGTAAATCACGGCCATCAGCGGCAGTTTCCGACCGATGACTTGCCGCTGACGGAGTCCACGCAGTTCCATTGGGCTGAGCGATGCACGAAATGGGCGATCTGGCTGTAGCGACGACAAAGGATCGGCCGCGTTGCCTTCGCTCGGCTCGTGGAAGAAATCGTCGAGGATGAAGCCTACCAGGTTCTTGTTCTTCTCGGCCAGCGAAAACGCTGCCTCGCGTTCCGCCTGCGAGGTGCCTCCGCCTGCCGCAACCAGCGACCAGTACACCTGGTCCAACTTGCGAAAGGGCGTATAGTAGGCGTTAAATGGCGGCGTCGGCTTGCCATCATAACGTACGAAGATCATGTTCTTCAGACCCATGTGCTCGGCGGCATCGACGGGCTCTATGGTTGAGACCAGCTTCATCGGGCGGAGGAAGCCAGCGTTATAGACGCCTGCGGGATGCCCCCAAATCCAAAGGTGATCGCGTACGGTCTCTGCGTGTGCGATAGGCCCTGCACACGAGAGCACGTTCGTCACGGCCAAAGCCGCCATCGCCGATAGGTTTCGCAGAATTACCATGGCAGTCTTCACTGCGCCAACTTACGGTTGAGCGGCGCAGATTTGCCGAACGGCCGCCGAAGCCAGCCCGGGCCGCTTGGCCGCAGCGTAGCTATCGCTGGCGGCCGTCCCGATGGCCGCCATTTTACCATTTCCCGCGGGAGTGGGGAGTGGGCAGGGTTTGCTACGGGTTCGGCCGAAGAAATGACGGTGGCCTCGGCCAGGATTCGGCCTACTGGCCTTGCAACCCGCCTGCGAGTCTTGCCGTCCAGGTCGTAGAACGCGTATTGCAGGGCCTCCGCTTCGGCCAAAACTTCGCCGCTGCCGGTCGCCGCGACTTTGAGCTTCAATGTATCCCGCCAAGTCGTTGCTCAGTTCCACGCCAAGAATGAGACCTCACTTCTTCTCTTCCTTAGCCTTCACCTTGCCTTCAAGTTCCTTGATCTCTTCCTTGACCTTCTGCTCCGCTTCCCTGACATCCGATTTCATTTTGCCTTTGTCCACCGACAGGTTGATATTGACCTTGTCGCCCTCGGCAGCGGGTTTGGAGTTCGACAGGCTGAACCATCCTCGGTAAAACCCGATTCCAGCCAGGCAGATCGAGAGCACGACCAGCACTTTAATCAATGAACGCATGATAGGTTCCCTTCGGTTGCTCGATTAGCCACTGAGTCAGCTGCGGTTACGGATCTCGTTGAGCAGTTTCTTTATCTGCCGGCAACGTTGCCGCGCCCTGGCTCGTAATGTAGTACCGGTACGTCGGCCGACCCCGCCGCTTCGCATCGTCGCGTCGCCGAGTGACCGACTGCGCTGCCGCCAAGCGGCGCAGCCGAGCACGGATAGCTGTTTCCGTAACGTGAAAATGGGCAGTAATCTCGGCCACGGTGCGACCGCACTGATCCGCAAGCAAGCGGAGGATATCGTCGTCGCACATAGGCTGCCGGCCAGTCGGCGGCTTGGTTACGGTCGTTTTGGATACGCTTCCCATGATCTCGTTTTTCGGCTTACCGGCGTCGCGCCAGTCAGTTTTCCTTCAACTAGCCAAAGGTCTTCCGCAACCCGGACAAGTTTGTGCCGACGTTGAAACCATCCGGCCACAATCGGGACAAGGGCGAAGATTCGTGTTGGTCGGCGTTTTGTTTTTCTGGATTACAAGCACTACAACGACGACGGCACCAATTATCGCGGCAATCGCGCCAAGGCAGACGATTCCAAGAAGCAAATCCATCGGAGAGAACCAAGCAAACATAATTCGCCTCCCTAATTGTTAAAAGTAAGACAATGAACAGCCTATAATTTCTTTCGCTTCGCCAGTGTCGGCCGCGCCAGATTTTCCGACGTCGGCGGCACGGCATTATGGCCCTGCAAGCCCGCGCCGATTGGCTGCCCAGTCGGTTTTCCGAAACAGCCGTCCCGATGGCCGCCATTTTACCATTTGCCACTGCCGTGGGGAGCGGGCGGGCTTCGCTACGGATTCGGCCGAAGAAGCGGGCGACGAGCCCAGCAGCCCGCTACAGTTTCTTGGATCGCGTCTGGCGGCCGTGGCGACCGGTATCGGCTATTGGGCGAGTCTAGCGGCCAAGGGCTCCAGCAGCGTTCTTGCGAGCTGTGGAAGGATGTATGGGAAAGAGCGGCCTGGCGACCGTACCGAGCGTGCTGATCTGGCGGCCGGCAGCCCCTTGGCTGACAGACACCGCCGGCCAGGGTAAAATGGCTGTCATGTTGCTGGTTGACCGCCAACGTGGAACCCTATTCGGCCTTGCCGTCGCGGATGCCCTCGGTGCCGCCGTCGAGTTCGAGATGCCGGGCACCTTTCCCGAGGTGACCGGCTACCGTGGCGGCGGCCCCCACGGCTTGGCCCCCGGCGAATGGACCGACGATTCGAGCATGTCGCTTGCCCTGGCCGACAGTATGGCCAGCGTGGGCTGGGACCTCGACGACCAGGGCCGCCGCAGTACGCCGATGACGAAGAGTGAGATCGTATGTATTGGTTGCCGCTGACAAAATGGCAGGTTGGCCTGTGCGTTGTCGCAATTCTCGCTGCCGTTGCACGCGCAGCAGCCGCCCCACCGGACAATCCCCAACATGATGTTCCCCCGGCCCTTCGTGATACAGATTGGCCTCGCTTCCTCGGTCCGACGGGCGACAGCAGGTCGCCGGAGACTGGCATCCAGACCGAGTGGCGACTGAACGGTCCGCCGGTCGTCTGGCACCGCAAGCTGGGCACCAGCTACGGAATCGGGTCGGTGGCCGGAGGGCGGTTCTTCCAGTTCGACCGTCATGATGACCGGGCACGACTCACCTGTCTGGACGCGCGAACCGGCGAGTTCCTCTGGAAGTCGGAGTACCCGACCGACTACGAGGACCGGGTGGGCTACAACAACGGTCCCCGCTCCTCGCCGGTGATCGACGAAGACCGCGTCTATTCTTACGGGGCTGAGGGCATGCTCTGCTGCATGCGTGCCCAGGACGGCACGTTGCTCTGGAAGGTCGATACGGTGAAGAAGTTCGGCGTCGTGCAGAATTTTTTCGGCGTCGGCAGTACGCCGGTCGTCTACGGCGATTTGCTCCTGGTGATGGTCGGCGGCAGCCCTGCCGAATCCCAGGATGCAGGACGTTTCGATATGGACCGCGTGAAGAGCAACGGCTCCGGCCTTGTCGCCTTCGACAAACGCACCGGCGCGGTGAAGTATGCGACGGCCGACGCGCTGGCCAGCTACGCGACTCCCCAGCTTGCCCGTATCGGTAACCGCGACTGGTGCTTTCTATTCGCCCGAGACGGGCTTTTCGCCCTAGACCCGCAGACTGGGAAGGTCGATTTCCATTATCCATGGCGTGCTCGCCTGCACGATAGCGTCAACGCCAGTACGCCGGTGGTGGTCGGCGACGAGGTGTTCATCTCGGAGGCCTATGGCCCGGGCAGTTCGCTGCTGCGGGTCAAGCCGGGCGGCTACGAGGTCGTGTGGTGCGACCCACCGGGCGGGGACAAGGCGATGCAGTGCCACTGGAACACGCCGATCTACCACGAGGGATACCTGTACGGCTCCAGCGGCCGGTATACCGGCTCGGCGGAGCTTCGGTGCGTGGAATGGAAGACCGGCCGGGTGATGTGGGGCCAACCCAGGCTGGGATTGGCCTCGCTGCTCTATGTGGACGGGCATTTTGTTTGTCTGAGCGACCATGGCACGCTCAGGCTCATCAAAGCCACGGAGAAACGGTACGTTGAGGTCGCCAAGGCCGTGGTGCGGGAGAAGTCTGGCGATCCGGCGCTCATCAAGCCTCCCGCGTGGGCAGCGCCCATTCTTTCGCATGGCCTGCTCTACCTGCGCGGCGAGGACCACCTTGTTTGCCTGCGGCTATTGGGCCAGCTTGGTCATTGACGGCCATCGCCACGTTCCTGAGGGCCGTAGATGGCCTACTAGCGGGCGGCAGCGAGCTATGCGACAATGGCAAGACACGGATGGCACTCGGTAGTCTCACGGATGGCCTTCGCTTCAATCCTGACGAGGCCCGACCGAAATGCCCGAAATCGCTACACCCTCGACAGTCCGCGACCTCCGCCGCCGCTGGAAGCCGCACAAGGAGCGCCTTGCAGCCTTGAAAGGCGAGCAGGCCACGCCCATCCGTTTCCACCGCGCCTGTAGGGCACCTTGAGATTGCCTTGCCAATGCGGTACGATTACGCCAAGTTGTTCTCACACAAGCCATTCCTTCACGTTTACAAGGAGTTACCATGAAACGACGAAATTTCTTTGCAGCAGCGGGTGTTGGGGCGGGCGCAATTCTCCTCGGGTCAACCAGTCGCGCAGTGGCCGCAGACAAACCCAAGGAATCGCGCGGCCAGGTCTACAAGTGCCCGAAGTGCGGCGCGATTGTCGAGGTCGTCGTGCCCGGCTCATCGACGTTGGTCCATTGCGGCGTACCGATGATGTTGCTCGAAGAGCAGGTGACCGACCCGGCAAAGAACAAGCACGTCCCGGTCATTACCAAGGTCGATGGCGGGTTCAAGGTCGCCGTGGGGAGTACACCCCATCCGATGATTGCAAGCCATTGGATCCAGTGGATCGACTTGATCGCCGATGGCAAGACTTATCGGCAGTTCCTCAATCCGGGTGACAAGCCTGAAGCGGTCTTCATGCTTGCCGCCACGGAAGTCTCGGCACGTGAGCACTGCAACCTCCACGGCTTGTGGAAGGATAAGTGACAGCCACGTTCGTGAGTTTAACGAAACTGTAGATCATCTCAGTCCAGAAAGCCCTCGGCCCGAAGTCGGAACCGGGGGCACTTTCGTTATGAGCCGACCGCTTTAACCTCGGCTACGACGCTGAACACGGCGTCAGTGAAGCCGCCGACGTTCAAGGCCGCCCCTTCACCAGAAATCCGGCCACTCTTCGCTCAGCACGATCTCGTGAGCGTCCAGCGTCCGGCGAAGGTCGTCATCCATCGGCGGGTCGTCGAAGGCCATCGCCAGGACGTGGTCCACGGACGTGCCGTGGCCGCCGACCAACTTGGTGCTCGTCTGGCTAGGGCGTAACGAGGAATATGGTCTTGGGATCAACCCCAGGCTTCGTCAGCAATTCCGGCGTATCCTGCTCCGGAATTCCCGCCAGCATCAGCGCGGTCCGGCCTTGCTCGAAGGCTTCGGAGACGGATCTACCAAAGCCGATCGCGCGATAGAAGGAAGCTGCAAAGATAATGGCCGCGTCGTCCCCGATGCGGCGATTCATCCCAATGGCGCAGTCGATCACCTCGACGATTGCCTCGGCCTGGGGCCGCGAACAGCACGCGTTGAGAACGACGACGCGGATGTTGTCCTTCAGCGTGGAGAAGAGTTGTTTCAGTGCGGCTTTCGAGACGGGCATGGGATCGCGATTGGCGTCCATGAGAAGGATCTCCTCCGTCTTGCTTCCGTGACCGCTGAAATGGACAACCTGCGGCCTGAACTCGTTAAGGTACTGGAGAAGGTCGTCTGGACGTACGCGAGAGGGCCGCCAGGGCCTCGCGTGCTGCGCGGGACGTAACCGGCTTTCGCGCGCGAAGCGCTGGAGAAGTTCCAACCCTTTCGCGTGGCCTAGCCCCATGGTCGTCGTCATGGCCCGGCTGGGCAAGGCCGGCAACGAAACGGCGATCTCGCTCCGCGACGAGACCGCCGTTTCGCGATTTTCCAGCGCCTCGCGCGCGAAAAGCGGTTACGTTGAGGTTGGCCCCTTGGGCCTTCAACGAAGCCACTGGATGCTCGGCCGCCTGATTGACTTGTTCCAGGTCGAAGTGATCGGCCTCTATGGGAATCACGACGTTCACTATAACCCCGAGTTGACGGACGACGACTCATTTAGCCTGCTGGTCAAGGCCCGCCGAATCCGGCTGGTCAGCGAAGAGTCGCCGTGGCGCGGAACCATCGGCGGAAGAACTGTCCTGGTGGGCGGTTCGTCGTATCGTCAGACAATCCCGGAACGGCTCCCCGCAGCCGAAGCGACTGTTGGTGATGGGGCTCCCTTGGTGATCTGGCTGACGCACCACGACATCAATATTCCCGGTTACGATGAAGGTTGGATCAAGCCGCACGAGATTGAGGGCGTGGATATGTTGATCAACGGCCATATCCATCGACGACTCGACAGTATTCAAGCGGGAAAGACGCTGTGGGTCACGCCCGGCAACATCAGCCGGCGGGCACGGAGCGACGCCTCCCGGGCACACGTGCCGGCCGTGCTGCGAATCGATATCACGTCCAGCGACGTCAATTTGTTCCATGTCGAGGTCCCACACCGCCCGTACGACGAGGTCTTTTATGAGACGGTCATCACGGATGAGACCACCACCGGTTCATCAGCGTTCGTGGCGGGTTTGGCAGAGTTGCAGGCCCGGCGAACGGCCAGTGGCGCCGGCCTCATCGAGTTTCTGGAGCGTAACCTTAGTCAATTCGAGCCCCCTGTGGCTGACGAAATCATGAACCTAGCGAAGGAGGTAACAGAAAATGGCAAAGACGATGGTGGAAACTGAGTCGGGTGACCAGACGATCGAACAGTTGCAGGCACGTTATCGCGACCTGCACACCAAGAAGATTCAGGCCGACACCAACCTGGAGAATGCAACAAATAACCTCGCGGCGCTCAAGGAAGAAGCCCGCCAGAAATTCGGCACCGACAATGTGGACGAACTCCGCGAGAAACTCGAAGCCATGAAGGCCGAGAACGAGGAGAAGCGAAAGAACGTAGCGATTCACGTAGTGACAGAGCGTGGTCAAATGGCCACTGACATGATAGAGGAAGTTAAGCGGTGAGAGCGCCGTCAGGGGCCGGACGGCAGGAGCGAAGGCGGCGAAGTACCGGAGAGATAGGCTTGGACAGAGTCAAGCAAGAACTGAAACACCGCGCAACCCTGTTGGGCACAGGTGGCAATTGCTGTCCAGATCCGTTCGCACCATCGGCGCCCTTTCTCGCTGCGTGTTCCTTGGGTGATGTGCCGGTCGATCACCACAAAACGCATCGCTTGTTCCGCCAGATTGTTGGTTGGGGCGATGCCGGGTGTCGTAATGAAGCGGAAATAGGCTTCCCCGTGTTCGCGGAAGCGTTTGGCCATGTTACGGGCATGTTTCGTGTCCGGCACGCCGGTCAGGGCTGTCCTCAACACGTGTTGACGAGCGGCAGCCAATGCCTGCTGAAAGCCCGCCGCAGTCATTGTTCCGCGGCCGTGGATTACGGCAAACAGGCCGCGCAGCGCGTCGCGCAACCGTTGGCCATAAGCCTGGTCCTCACGGCGGGGCAGAGTCAGCAGGAATTTCACATCGCGGATCAGATGGGCCATGCAGAACTGAACCAGCACGCCGAACTCTCGCATGTACTTGCGGTAGGCGCTGAAATAATCGCAGCCCAACACGCCGTTGAACTCCTCGCCCAACACCTCCACCAGCACCTTCGAGCCACGCGACTTGTCGATACGGAACAACGTGTAGAGCGCGGCGCGGAAGCACCAAGTCCAGAATCTTTCGCCGTTTTCCTTATGCCCCGTCTCATCGATGTTCAGCACGGCCTCGTCGGGCAGCCGCACGAACAACTCCGCATAGGAGGGGGCCAACGCCTCGCTCACCTTGTCGATCAACTTGGCCAAGTAGCCGCGGGAGACGTTCACCCGCACCACGTCGCGAAGGAACTTCCGGATGGTGGAGAAGGAGGCGTGGCAGACACCCTTCATGAAGGCCACCAGGGCCGTCATTCGTGGGCCTAAAAGGCCCGCCTTCCGCACCGCTTCGGGCAGGGACGCTGCATGGAGTTTCCCACAGCGATTGCACCAATAAGCCAACGCTTGGTGTTCGCTGACGATGGTCGGGGTGGCGACGATTTCCACCTCCTGTTGCACCTCGGCCGCATACGGGAAAGGGCGGAGTGAGCCGCCGCAATCGGGGCAACAATCGAGCGTATAGGTTACGAGGTTATCGATGGCCTCGTCGGGAAACGGCGTCCGCAGGTGTTGTTCATGGCCCGGCTGTCCGCCACGATTGCGTTTTTTACCGTCCTTGCGCGGAGGCTTGGGCGGCTTGACGATATCACTGGAAGGCGGCTTAGAGGAAGTGGACGAGTTCTTGCGGGCCGCCGCCAACCGGCGTTTGAGTTGCTCGTTTTCCTGCTGCAGACGTACGTTCTCTTCTTCCAGCAGCCCAAGCCGAGCGGATGCCGCAGCCAGCTTTGCTTCCGCCGCAGCCAGTTTCTCCTCCATCGCGGCAAGGCGACGCGCCAGCGACTTGCTTTCAGAACCCGGGCTAGTTCTTGACAGGATCATGGGGCGGTACGATACCAACCTCACGCGATCCGAACAAGATCAAGAGGTGGCCGTGCCCCGAGAATCCCTGCAAACCCAGGATCTCCAAAATGCCGGGGCTGGCTCGTTACAGTCGTCCGTTTATCACCCCGTCATACGGCTACTATAACTGTGACTGTGAGCCTGTGAATGGCTACGAAAGAACTATCAAGCCGAACTCGACCGGATTGAGACTGAACTTGCGACCGTGGAGAAGAAGTTTGCGTCGGCCGAAGTCCCGGAAAGCGATTCCGAGGAGGAGTCTTGATGCCGGCCAGCGACGAGGCTATCTCCATTTCGGCGAGCCACGGCAGTGCCCCTCTCCGCTCTCCCGACGAGGCCCAAAGGCGGGCGGACCGCTTGCTTGGCACGCGGGAGGGTCATGTGACAAAATCGAGACGGCTGGCCAGCCAATTTGCCGCCCTAAACGAGTATTTGGCGGTTGCCGAGAAGGTGACGGTTGCGCTGGAACAACTCAACGAACAGCTCTTCCAGCAGCTCCTGGGCGTGGTGCAGGAAAAGCTGACGATTGCCCTACAGGAGATTCTCGATCAGCCGATCAAGCTGCGTGCCGACGCGGAATTCAAGCGCGGCGCGGCGACGGTCGAGTTCTGGATCGAGCGGGCGGGCAATCGCGAGGATGTGCTTCGCGGTCAGGGCGGCTCTGTAACCAACATTCTCAGTGTCGGATTGCGGATGTTCGCCCTCACGACACTTGACGAGACGCATCATCGGCGATTTCTGGTACTGGACGAGCAGGATTGTTGGCTACGGCCCGACTTGGTACCGAAGTTAGTCAAGATTGTTCACGATGCCGGACGGGCGCTCGGCTTTCAAATCCTCATGATTAGTCACCATGACGTGGCACTGTTTGAGAGATATGCCGACCGCATTTTTCAGTTTAGTCCGCGCGGCGATGGGAGCGTTGAAGTCCATCAGATCTTTGCGGCACCTCCCACCCCAGACTCGACGTTATGAATGGCTAGTCGCAGTGGCACGAGTTGGCCGGCCGGCAAGGTCAATGCGGCGACCGTACTTCACGTCGGGGCAGACCGCGATGGCCACGGCCTTCAACCGCCCTCGACAACCGGGCTCACGGAAACAAACTTCAACAGCGGGCAGTTGAGGGCTTTGCCGGCGGCAGTTGCACGGTTGGATCGCAGTCAGACGCCCGAACCGATGCCTTGATTCGGGTGTCGCACACGGGGCCTTGAGCCGGGCGGTCGAGCATCGTGTTCTACGGGGCGACTTCACGGGGTGCCGAGGCCCTGGACGGAGCGTGGTCGGCCGAGCACGCGGCCGGGCACAAGGCTTGATAAGGTTGTCGGATGAGGCGGAAATCGAGCGACGTTCCCATGCAGGATCTCCAGCCGGATTTCCAGCAACAGGCGAGGCCCTACGGTCCAAGACGAGGCCCGACACGGCATCTTGGCACCGAAAATCTATCGCTGGGAGGCCCATCCAGGTCAAAAAGCCATGCTGGGAACATGATCGGCAAGACCCTGCTGCACCCACGGTCCCAAATTCCGGCCAGAAACCGAGGTCAGCGAGGACTGCGAGGCAGCATGCATGACAGGCTGGGCTGGCGGAGGGACGCCGGGCGCAGAGCTGCGGGGGCATGGCTGCGATGCCTCCGTCAAGATGGGGTGCCCCGACCTGGCATCTCCACAGCTTGTGAGACCATGGCTGGCGGGCACGGCTCGCAGCATCACAGAACAGGTGAAGCTGGAGGTCCCACCAGTTGGGCACGGCTGAACCGGGCAAGTTCAGGCTGCGGGTTAGATGCCCGGAGCCCAGGCATGCCACCGAGGCCAGGCCGCGGGGGCATCGCGTGCAGACTTGCACCATCCCGATGCGGGGAATTCGGGGCAAGGCAGGGGATCTTGAACCGAGTGGTTTACGGCCGGTCCAGCCATGGCCGGCGAGGACGCCGTGGCCGGCTGAGCAGAACGGCACGTTGCCGAACACCAACGTCCAGACGGTTTTCCAGGGCTTTGAATACGACGTGGCAGTCTCGGAGTTACCTGTCGCGGAGATAGGCTGTAACCAAAGTCTCGTCCAGCGCGTCTGTATGCGAAGAGACGTGAATTACCACTAATCGCTCGAACCACAAGGAAGGGTTCTCATGGAAAAGCCGAATGCCTTAGCCTACTTTCGAGGGGAACATGGGTATAATTGTGCCAAGCAGTCTTGAAAGCCTTCATTCCCGTGGCAGGCTTGGACGAGTCCTGCATGGATCGCTTCTCCCAGTTCGGTGGCGGGCGGGCGCCAGGCGGCGAATGCGGCGCATTGGCCGCGGCGAAGGCGTTTTTCGCCGACCCTGTTGCGAAACAGGAGGTCGAGAAAGCGTTCATCGGGACCGCCGGAAGTACCAAATGCCGCGAGATTCGCAAAGGCCGAACCGTATCTTGCGAGCGGTGCGTACAAACCGCAGCGGAGGCGGTCTTCGTGCAATTGCCGCAGCGCGGTCCTCTTCAGCGACCAGCGGAGTGCATGTCCAACTTGCCGTGAAGGACCGTAGGCACGCCCTCGCGAGAGAGCTGGGGCAGCAGAGAAATTCGGTTCACTTTTGTAACCAAGAGCAGTAGCCGTGCGTCAGTCCCTATGGAACCGTGCGGTATATGCACAAGACAAAGGAGGAATTGCCATGCAATCGACATCATCCCGGAAATCGTGGACAGCGATCGTCTTCGGAGTGCTGTGTGTTGCCGGGGCGGTAGCTCTTAACAAGGCACCTCCGAGTTGCTATCTGGGGGATCCCCTCCGTAACAAGGCCCCTGTAACCACATTAACACTAGGAGAAGAGAAAATGTCTGTCGCACACGCAAAATCGCAAGTCCAGCACGCCAATGAGACCAACTTCGACTACCTGGTATTAAAGTCCGATGTGCCGGTCCTGGTCGACTTTTACGCCGATTGGTGCGGGCCTTGCCGGCGACTCGGGCCAATCCTCGAAGAGCTGGCCCGTGAAACGCCGGAGGCCAGGATCGTCAAGGTCAACGTCGAAGACAGCCCGAACCTGGCGGCGGAATACGGTGTCGATTCGATCCCGAGTCTCAGGGTCTTCAAGCACGGGGCCGTAACCGAACAACTCGTCGGTCTGGTAAGCAAGAACGAATTGAAGTCTATGATTTCTCGCTGACCGATTCGAACTGAGCAAGCCATGAAATGCGAAGAACTGTTGGGAGCCCTGAACGAATACTTGGACGGAGAGACGCGGTCGGCGCTCTGTGAAGCGCTCCAGGAGCATTTAGCCGACTGCCATTCCTGCCGCCTGGTAATCGACAACGTCCGCCAGACGATCACGCTTTATCGGTCCGGCGAGTCGGTTGCTTTGCCTTCCGGCTTGCACGAAAAGCTCTCCGCGATCATGCGCGAGGCGCTGGGCTGTAAAGTTCCCCTTGGCCGGCGTGCGATAACGCTGGGTCGCTTGAAATGGTAGAATGACCGTTCTGAACTGCCTTTTTCCCGGCGCACGTTGACCAAGCCGGCGAGATAACCATGAAATGTGAAGAACTACTTGCCGCACTGAACCAATACGTGGACGGCGATTTGGACCCCGGTATTTGCGGGCCGTTCCAGGAGCATCTTGGCGGCTGCAATCCGTGTCAGATTGTTGTGGACAACATCCGGCATACCATCAAGCTCTTCAGGGCTACAGAACGCTACGATTTGCCGCCCGAATTGCACGAGCAATTGAACCGTGCGTTGCGTGAGCGCTGGAAGGCCAAGAGCGATGACGATCGTTCGCTGGTCGAGCAAGCCAAGACGGGCGATTTCGCGGCCATGGAATCGCTGTTGCTGAAATACGAGCGGCAGGTCTTTGGCGTAGCCCGCCGGATCGTCCAGCAGCACCAGGATGCCGAAGAGGTCACCCAGCAAACCTTCTTGAGCGTGATCGAGCACTTGGGCGAGTTCCGCGAAGAATCGCAGTTTCGCACCTGGCTCTTGCACATCGCGACGAACCACGCCGTAGCTTTGTTGCGGAAGCGGGCGGTCCGAGCCGGCCCTTCCCTTGACGATGGAGGTATAGACGACGGTTACGATGGAATCCCGCACCCCGAGTACATTGCCGTCTGGCGCGAGACGCCGGAAGAAATCGCCATGCGACATGAAACACGGCAGCACGTGGACGAAGCCCTGGCTACCCTGAATGAAAAGTATCGGGTGGTATTCGCGTTGCGCGACATCGAGGAGCTTTCGACTCGCGAGACGGCCAAGATCCTGGGGCTTAGCCAAGAGGCGGTCAAGGTTCGGCTTCTGCGGGCTCGCCTGATGCTTCGGGAACGGCTGACACGCGTCTTCGGCGATAAGGCAACCCAGGTCGAGCCTCACAGTCATCCGTAGCGAACTACGCAACACGGCAATGCCTACTGGCGGCCGGGCAACCTTCGGCTGGCTTGCAGGCCGAGTTCTGGCATCTCGATGCCTCAGCGGCGATCCAGGGCGGCCTGGAAGGTCTAGAACGGGCGACGTGAGTAGGAGGATTTTGCTCGGCTGAACATAATCTGAAAGCAGCGATTCAAGCCTTCTTCTTGCCCTACTCAAAACCTCTATCCTCGGCCTGGATTGTTGGCTTCACCGTTCCACCACTTGCCCCACCGATCGCTGACGGGCGTCGGAATGTGCCGAGTCCGCAACTCGGCGAACTGCTCGGCGATCCGCAAGATCTCGCCAGGGCGTGTACGACTGCGGACAAGGAAATCGGCTTCCGGGGGATGGCAGGCGACCGGCACAAAGCCTGGATCGTCCATCGTGCGCCCCTGTGGCGACGCTTCGCCAGGCAGGCGAGTGATCTTGGCATTGGTCGGCAGAGAGGCACTCTGGTAGCGAAGGTCCATCGACCAGCGGACGATGTCGGTCGTGTTCTCGTAGCTGCCGTGCGGCGTACGGTTGGTCAGCAAGAGCGCACCACCTTTAGGCACCGGACAGCAGATCCGATCGCCCGCTGGCAGATCCTTTTCGAGAATCTCAAGATAGGCCTTACCCTCGGCCGGACGATGGGGCGCGATCCCGCCCGTATGCACACGGGGAATCACCCAAAGGCAACCGTTCTCGGCGTTGGTATCAACCAAGGGAACCCAAACGGTTAGGACGAGGGACTTGTCGCAGTACGGCTCGAAGTAGGCCGAATCCTGGTGCCAGGGCACGGCACCGTAGTTATAGTTGGGAATCTTGGGTCGCAAACGATAGACGCTGGATGCAATCAGTTCTTCGCCGCAGAGCGACTCGGCTACGTCGAGCAGCTTGGGGTTGGTGATCAGTTCAAAAAATCCAGGCCCATGGAGCACGCCGTTCCACAGACCGAGGGCGACCTGATCGGTCTCGCAGCTGATCTGGGCCAGGCGATGTTCAAAATCGAATTCGGCGTAGCTCTGCGACAGCGCTCCAGCAGCCAACAACTCCACGACCTTGGCATCGATCGCCCGGTTGATGTCGTCAATGGCCGGCTGAAGGTCTTCGTTGCCGAATAAGTCGGTCAGGACGAGGTATCCTTCGCGATCGAAGAATTCGACCTGCGCGGCCGTGAGTCCGCGCGACGTTTCTTGAACCGTGGTCATCAGAGGGCTCCAGGAGCTTGTGACATCGTCTCAGTTCGCATTCATTGTAGGCGTCCCAAAGTGTGGGGCAACAGGGCGATTGACAACGCCACAAACTGCAACGAGAATCAGATTTCATCAGGCTACCGCTGGTCGGTTCCGGTGGCCACGACAAGAGTAAGAACCCCGTGAATCGGAACTGAAACCCATTTAGCAACCAGGAGCAGGAAACCATGTGTAGTGCTAAGATCAAGCTCAGCCGGCGGGAATTGCTCGCTCGATCCGCGGTTGGGGCGGCGGCCTTTACGGCAGCAGTTTGCCCCTTCGGCCCTTTGCTGGCCTCCCCCGGCTCGCGCTGGTTCAAAATCGGCGCACTCGATGGCTGTCTGGGAAAGCAATGCGACCCGGCAGCCCTGGACGTGGCCAAGCAGATCGGCCTGGACGGCGTCCAGGTGGATTTCGGCCGCTTTGGCGGCGAAGTCTACCTACTCCAGCCCGCTGTGCAGAAGGCCTATGGGGAAGCCGTCCGGCGGACCGGCCTAGAGATCGCCTCGTTGAGCATGTCCCAGATGAACAGCATTGGGTTGAAAAACGATCCCCGCGCCGCCAGGGCACTCTCCGACAGTATCGACGTGTGCCAGGCCTTCAAGCTGCCGGTGGTGTTGGCTGCCTTCTTCTACAAGGGCGATCTGGACATGAAGCGAACCGCGGAAATCGACCGTGTGGTCCAAGAACTCAAACCGATTGCCCGTAAGGCGGAAAAGGCGGGAGTCACCATCGGCCTGGAGAACTATCTCAGCGCCGAAGACAACATGCGGATCATCGAACGGGTGGGCTCGCCGGCGGTGAAGGTCTACTACGACGTGGGCAACTCGACCGACAAGGGCCGTGATGTGGCCAAGGAAATCCGCACCCTGGGCAAGCTAATTTGCGAGTTCCATGCCAAAGACGCCGGCTACATGCTCGGTCAAGGCCGCATCGATTTCAAGGCCGTCCGCCGGGCCATCGATGACACCCAGTACAGCGGCTGGATCCAGATCGAGGCGGCCGCGCCGCACGGCCTGATACCCGATTACACCGCCGATCGCAAGTTCCTGAAAAGCATCTTTCCCGCCCACGTGTGAGGCCCGGCAGCCGACGACGATTTTGCTCAGATTGGCCAAAATCGATCGTCGGCTCGACGCCCCGATAGCTGCCTGGCAACTCCAGCCGCCATGCTGTCAGGGGCGGCAGGCTCAATCATAGGGGGACATCGACACGCGCAATCGCCATAAGAGGGCTAACGAAATCCTGCGATTCAAATCTCCTGCCGGTCAATAAAAAGCGAAGGTTTTCCAGCTTTTTGATTCCGGCCGCACCGCTTCGCTGCGGAGGAGGGGGTGACGAATGTCGCTAGCTTAAGCGTGGAGCCTTCGACCAGGCTACAACAACTTGTGGTGGCACGCTAACGCAGCTACGATCCATTGTGGTCGCCTTCCTTAAGCTAGTGCCATTCGAGGGGGTGACCGCCGCAGGCAAGCTGGGCTGACGGCGTACCGAGAAATGGGGTATTTCGACACGTCTCTCGTCTGGACGGTAAATCAGGTTGCCCGGTTATCGTCGGGTAAACCGCAGCACCCTGGAGTGGGTGATCGACCGTTATCTTATTACGGGCGGTTTCATGCAGGGGTCGGCGTTTTCGGCGTGATAGATCTTCGTCAGCTCACGGAATGCCTGCTTGAGGACTTCGCCTTCCAGACGGGCGCCATGGGAATCGAGCCCCTTGCCTTTGTTGAGTTGCAACATTTCCTGGTTGATCTGAGCCCGCAGGTAAACGATGCGCCAGCGCCAGCTCCGGCGGGTCTGGACGGGCAGTTTGGCGTCGATCTGCCGGACTAGGTCGGTGGCTCCCCGCGTGCTCTCATCGATCGAGGCGGTATTGTTTTCGAGTATCTTGACGACCTTTACCACATCGTCCGCCACGGCGGGAGAGAACTCGAATCCGGCATACTCTCTGATCACCTCGGCCGCCGGCTGATCTCCCCAATAACACTGGCTACAACAGACTTTGTTCAGGTCTTCGAAGATGCCTTCCGAGTACGGCCAGCCGCCTTCGACCTGCTTCTTGTAGTGGTCCCACTGGGCCCGCAGTCGCTCCGGCATGAGGTTGGCGCCAAATCCGCCCCAGGGCCAGTTTCCTTGCATGCTGATCTCGGGAAAATCAACGGATGGCAGGCCATCGATGGACGGCAGGACGCGGCACCAGCGTCCATCCGACATCAGCAGCGCACACCAATCGGGCTTGTTTCGGAACTTCTCCCGCAAACCCTGCCAGTCTTTTTCATCGAACAGCCAAGTGGACAGGATAATCTTGGCGCCAGGCAACTGCTTTTTCCCTAAAAGCGCGACGGCCTCGGCACACTTGAGGTATCCGTTGCATCCCCACACTCCGCCGGGCGCGCACTTGGCGCATCCACACCCGCCGGCATCGTACCCCCAGAGCACAAGATATTCGGGCTCGAACGGTTTCGCCCAGGCAAACTCGGTGCCCATGGTCTTGCTCAGATACTGCAGTCCGCCTGGCGCATTGGGACAGACGTACGTATCACTGCTATCACCGCGCTGGGCGCCGGGTTTGGCGCGGAGTGCCGGGGGCGTAAGGCGGTCGCCTTCGTTAGCAACGACCACAATAGCCGTTCCCATGCCGATATCGTGTGCCGATTGGTATATTTGTCCGAGGCGCTGACGAAAGGCAGCGGCTTTCGGGTCGTGAAATCCCAGAAAGTCTGCGCATGTCATACCAAACCATCACGGAGTTGAATCCCCAGAGGCCCAGTTCCTGAACGTATTGGCGGACCTCCGCGATAGGTGCGGCGTCATAAAAGTTGCCCATGTGCGTGGCAAAATAGATGCCGCGCACGGTTTTTTGCGGGACGGAGGTGCCTCGCCAGGTGCCCGGCGCGAATCCCGCCTGTTCATACCGCGAGGTGTGGAGGAACTTGCCAACACCATACAGCACGCCGCGCAGGTCGTTGCCGGCAATCCGGATTGTGGCCGGCGGGCCTTCTGTGATCTTGAAACCCTCTCGGCCGATGCCGGGCTCAATCGAGAGCTCCACGCGCAGCGCCGCGGCACCGTCCCGTTCCACTTTCACGCCGCATCGCTCCTGCATCTGATGTGCGAATAGTGCGGCGATGTTCTGCAACACAGGCCCGGCATCCTTGGGCAACATCACGCTGACCGACCCGACCGTCGCGCCCTGCGCGTCTCTTGCCTCGGCGAGATTGTCGGGCAGCACAGCGGTTGTGAGCGTCAGGACGACGCAGACCGAATACCACCAGATCTGCACTTTGGTATGAGCTATTTTTATCAACGGCAGCCTTTCTTGGAGGTGAGGTCTTGCAACTTGACGCATGCTGGCGGGAGCGATCATTCTAACCTTAACTCCGCCCTGGAGGAAGGAGTCCGAATTGGCACGCGGGCAACTGCGATGTACACAAGTCTTTGTTGTAAGTCTGTTTGGCGAGGACCGTTTTTCTGCGTTCGCCAAACGGACGCGGCAATTCGCCTCGTTTTGGACGCCGCGAAGATTTTCTTCTCAGTTTTTCGACCATCGGCCGAATCAATCGGAGATTAGTTGCGTAGTAGTAGGCGTGGTCCACGATCCCTTTCACTGCTTGGCCGGTTATCGGAGCACCGTTTGTTTCACGTCGCGTGCCTCACAGATGACACGGAACCCAACGTTAAAGACACGCTGCCAACTGGGGTACGCAAGACGGAACGCAGAACGCGCGCGTATCGGCCGATCGTAGAACGAACCGCCGCGAACCACTTTGAGACCTTGCGGCGAACCGTCGTCGCGTCCGTCTTCCGCGTATGGATACGATTGGTAGGATGTCAGCGTCCATTCGGCGGCATTCCCGTGCATGTCGGCCAAACCCCAGGCGTTGGGCTGGTAACGACCCACACCGCTGGTGACAGACTCGCCGTCGTCGACGCGCGTGATGGCCGGAAGCCACTGGGAACCGTCATCGTGAGAACATAAATCATGCAACTTAACGTCAGCCAGGTTGGCAAAGCGTCTGAAGTCAGTGTCCACGGTCCCATAGTTCAGCGGCGTCACCGTGCCGGCACGGCATGCGTATTCCCACTGGGCTTCCGTGGGCAAAGTAAACTTACGGCCGGTCTTCCGCGACAGCCACGCGCAGAACGCCATCGCCTGCTCCCATGATACGCGCACGACGGGCTGAGGACCGCCGTTCACCGCGAAACCGCGGCTGCAATGGTCCTTGCCGAATTGACTGATAAAACCGCTGTCATGCGTCGAATCGTAAAGCACAAACTGGCTGTTAGTCGTTTCGCACTTCGCCATGTAAAACGGCCTCTTGATCCGTACGTTCGTCAGAGGACGTTCGTCGGCATAACCGGCCAGGTCGCCCATAATGAACTCGCCCGCGGGAACCAAGACCAGGTCCATTGGCTGGCTACTGCCCAAATCGATCCTCAACTCCGGCGGCAAGCCCGCGGTGCTTTGCCGGCGCTTGGCTTCCGCGGCGTCAAACGGCCAGCCGTCCGCCTTGATCTCCTGCGTCGGAACCGGTTCTTCCGGCGGCGGTTTGACAAAGGCGATCGCCTGGGCGGGAAGATGGGGAACGAACTCATAATCCTCGTCAAGATAGGCGACTTGCCGGTTCATTTCCTTCCGCCTGGCGATATCGCGGAGCTTGCCGGCGTCGAGACCATGCTGCTCCGTCTCGGTCCATGTGCCATGATCGGGAACGTTCAGATCAATCCAAGTGTACAACCGGTCCCACGCTTCGTCGTTAAGCTTCACCCGATGATGGCCTTTCTCCAACATTTGAATCAACTCGCTGGTCGAGGCATGCCACTCCAACGGCGTTTGCAAATGGATGTCACTCTCCGGACCAGGGCGGCGAACATAGGGCATCAGCGCGAGATACGACTGATCAAAATAGCGCTGGCCCATCGCCTTCTTGGCGCGAAGATCGGGCAGCGGCTTCCCCTGGAACTGTTGCGCGCCGTCGTGGCAGCCGACGCAGAATGTGTCGAGCACCGGCTGGACCTCGCGGGCAAAACTGAACCCGCGGGCCGGACCGTGCCAAGGCGTGATTTCCGATACCCCCTGGAGAGCGGCCATCGCCCTCGACTTCCTCATGGGCGGTGCGGAGTTCGACTCTTCGTGGCAACCGACGCAGGAGAGCGTTTCTCCGGGCATCGCCGTATACCAACTGCGCATGACTTGCAGCGCACGACCATCGGCGTCCAGCGGTTGCACGGCTATCGGCGTGTTGGCAGGGACCTTGAACATCGCCGAGCCGTCCCCATTGACCGGCACGGTGCCGAGGATCCGGTGAACGTCCCACGGCCCGTCAACGCCGACGGCCCGCTCGCCCCCCATGCCCGAGTAGGCGTAATCATACGAATATAAGCGAAGTTTCTTCACCGTCCCCCGCGGCACGCCTGCAAGGCCAGGACCATCATAGATGTCGTCCAGTATGAGTGTCGCGTCCTTGCTAGCCAGATTCACCTTGTCGGGAATCACCGGAGGTTTCGCTGTCTTGCGGAATGGAACCGGCTCGAACAGCGCGTAGCCGGGCTGCTCGGCCAGCAGCAGCATGTTATCGAAAATGTCCACCAGGTAGATACCCCAGTTGGCAAAGCTGTTGGGTTTTGCGGAGACGAGGAAATACTTGTCGCTGAGCGGATACGGATGGAGGAACTTCGGCCAACTCTCAGCCGCCAACTCATCGGTAAGTATCGCTTTCACGGGCTTGCCGTAGCCGGGAATGCGCTGGACCGCCGGTTCCGACTCGTGACGACCCCGGCTCAGATCGAACAGCACGAGTTCCCCCATCCGCGGCGGGCCATGATGACCGCTAACGATGCCGATCACTTTCGTCGGGCTGCCGGGAATCGGCTTCGCATAAAATGTCGCGTTTGGCCAGTAGGAATTGCTGTGCATCAAGGCCTCTTGGCCGGTGCCGTCGGGATTCATGCGAAAGAGAAGCCGTGAGTAGAAGTGTGCCGAATCGCTGTACTCCCAGCGGGTATACATGATCTGTCCACTGTTAAGCACTGTGGGACACCAGTTCTGGTCCTGATCGAACGTCAGCCGGCGCACGGCCTTGCCGTCGGCGCTCAATTGGTGCAAATTCCCGGCAGGGTCGGTGTTCTGGCACGGTACGCATTGGAAGATGGAGGTGGAGACGAAATCGATCCGGCCATCGGGCAGATAGCAGGCATCGAGGTTGTCGGCCCCGAGCAGGTCGGGCGTCACCTGCCGGATATTCTTTCCCGCAGCGTCCATCTCGAATACCTGGTAATGTCTGTCCTTGTCGAGGGAGGTGAACAGTATCTTGTCCGCGTCGAAGTGCAAGTTCATTTCCCCCACGAATTTGCCGCCCTCCGGTTTGTACAGCGTCGTCACCTTCCCGGTGGGACCGAGCGGCGAGAGCGTGGCGATCTCGTTGTCGTAGGCGTCGCGAGCCAAGGTGCGTATCGTGGCGAGGCAATGATAGTTCAACGACAATCCGAGGGTGTCCGCGCCGCCGGCTTGTATGCCGATTCTAAGTTGTGGAGTCGATCCATCGCTACGTTTGATCATCAGCAAGCGGTCGAAGTTCATAAGCGGATTCGCCAACAGGGCTTCGCGCTGCAAGACCAGGAATGCGTCTGCGTCCGGCTTCGCTTCGATCGCATCCAGCCGTTTCAAAAACTCGGCCCCGCGCGTGTATTGGCCCGGAAAGCTAAAACTGAGGTCCTCGATGGCCCGCCGCAACGGGACCAGGTCCATGACGAGGCTCGTCGACGCGTCCCAAAAGTTGAAGAAGAAATCGCCGCCTCCATTTTCGTTGAAGATCTTGACAAGCAATTGGTTCTCGCCCGCACGAAGATCGAAGGTCGCCAAATACTGATCGTTGATCGGTCCGCAATGCCGGTTCCGCGATAGGATTTTCTGGCCGTTCAACCACACCTCGACCGCGTGATTGACGCCGAAGGAGACGGGAACCTTCGCCGCATGCTTGGCGAAGATCACACGATAGAGATACGTGGACGAAGCATGGCCCAGCTCAGGCAATCCATGGCGCTCCCCGTCGCTCCACTCGGTATGTTTCGACCAGAGCGGTCGCCCGTTGCTGTCCTTGGCCGTGAGGTCCACTCGTTTTTCCGGGAACAACGCCTCGCTGAACCCTGCTACCTTGAATGGCCTCGTCGCATACCAGACGGGAAAATTGTCCGTTCGGAGCGTCTTCACGCGAAGGCTTTCGGTGCTTGGAATCGTGCTTTCGGCACTGGCCCATACAACCAGTACCGATAACAGAGCGATTGTGGATATGCCGGTTCTCATTGCACATGTCCTTTGATGCACGCTAGCATGATTTTGACTTGGTGGCCCTGAAAAGGCAAGCCGACTGAGAATTTCCAAGAACCCTTCGTTCTCTGACTCACGGCCAGCAATTCGACGCGGCCCCGCACTTTTTCGGCGAAATCAGTCCGAGTCCATCTCGTCAATCAAAGTGCCGAATCGCCATAAAAGTTGAAGTTTCCAACAACGAAGACACAGATACCTATGGGGACCAATAGTGGCCGCCTCGCCCCGATGCACAGCGGCGCCTTCAATGCGCCATGCCGGCCTCGGGGCCGCGTCCAATCCGACGCATTTGGCGACTGCTCGCGCACGGAGGAGGCGCACGCCGACGTGTGTGCAATCGTCATAAGAGGGCTCGCACAATCCTGCGATTCAAATTGCCAGTAGGTCAAGAAAAACCGGAAGTTTCCTGACTTTTGCGTGCCGGCCCTGCCGCTTGCGCGGAGGATAGGGTGACCGCCGCAGGTTACAGTGGATTACCGTCGTTCCACGAAACGGTCGTCTTATGGTCTCTCTCACCCGATCAGGGTAAAGCACATCGCCCCGCTGGTCGCTGCACCGGACGCTCCACGAGGCCCGTAGACGACCTCGCGGCCTGGGCGGCCTCCTTGGTTTGAACTTGGCGATGCTCCAGATCATCTCAGTATTTGACCATACGCGATGCCGCCATTGAGGTCGGGACCGTGAGTCTGCCTCACCACATCAGGTGCCCTACTCAATCTTGGCCGCTCTTCACGCCCGTGTCATAACAATACACCGATTCTTCGTCGCGCACGTAGAGTCGCCCGCAGGTCAGGGCCGGGGCGGCGTAAGTTTCCTCGCACACCTTCACTTTGCCGAGACTTTTGGCTTCCGTGCGGTTCACATTGAACAGGTGGAGCGTGCCCGCGAAGTCCAGGACCAGCGCCCGGCCGCTGCCGGCCATCACGCTGGCGAAGTGGCAATCCATCCCCTCGTCGCCCGTCTGCCAGAGGATCTTGAGGTCCTTGTTGATTCCCATGGCGGCCAGACCCTTGCCCTCCACAACGGCCAAGGCCATGCCCTCGGCCGGTGTCGGCGTGGCATTGCCGATCTTGAAGTGTTTGTTCCTCACCTCCCATGCCGCAGGCACCTTGCCCTGGGCTCCTTTCAGGTCCTGAAGCTGCGCACCGTTGCTCCCACACAAAAGTAGTTGATCTCTCATCACGACCGGGCTAGGGACCAGGTAGCCGGGTGTCTTACCCAGCGGCTTCAACCAGATCACGCGACCGTCCACGGGCGAACGGCCGGAAACTTCCTCCTGATCGTAGCCAACGATTTGCTGGAGGTCCTGAACTTCGGCCAGCAGGTAGCTGCCGTAGTTCGCCTCGGCGCCGCTTGCGTTCCAGACGGTCGCGCCCGTTTTGAGGTCGAGGGCGACTAGTGAATAACGGGGTGAGCCAGGGTTGACAATCAGCCGGTTGCCGACTATCAGGGGCGAAGAGCAGTAGGCCCAGGTGGGCAAATCGGCCCGGAAGTCCTTGGCGAGGTCTTTCTGCCAAAGCACATGCCCGTCCTGGAGGTCAAGGGCGAACAGTTGACCGCGGGCTGATAGTGTGTAGACGATGCCGCCCGAGATTGCGGGCGTGGCCCGTGGACAACTGCCCCAGGGGATGCTCTTGCCTCGGTTCGGGTAAGCGTGCTTCCACAATTCCTTCCCCGTGTCGGTGCTCAGGCAATGCACCGTGTCTTGCTGGTCCTTCAGGGTGTCCATGACCACAACGCGTCGGCCGGATACCACAACGCCGCTGTGCGCGGCGCCCGTCAGGGGCGACTTCCATCGCGGCGTGATCCGGGGCGGCAGGCCCTTCGGGATCCAGGCGGAGTTGTTGTCGCCCGCGGCGCCGCGCGAACAAGGCCAGTCTTCAACGGTGCCCGCCGTGGTCGTCACCGACTTCACGGTGGGCGGGGTCGCGGGCACCATGTGCTCATGGTCGGCCCGTATGTCGATGTGGACCGTGGCCACCGCGCTCTGACCGTTCTCATCCCGCGCTTTCCATGTCAGCACATCTTTGCCGACGAAGCTCCGGTCGGCCGTGTACTCGATCGTGGCGCCTCTCAACACCGCGGTTCCGTGGCTCGGCTTCGTCACGACGAGGCATTGCACCGCCTGCGGCACGTCGTCCTCATCCGTCACGGCCAGCTTGATCTGGCAGAATCCTCCTTCCGTGCAGGTGCAGTTCGCATCCTGCACCAGGGGTGGAACATCCGTGGCCCGAATCTTCCGCAGCGCCGCCTGGATTGCCGTCTGGAGCTGCGGCTCGGCATTGGCGGAGAGACGGACCAGATCCGGCATGGCGGGCCCGGCGGCAGGTCCCAGGGCGGCCAAGGCCTGCAACGCAGCATAGGGACGGCTGTGGCGCAATTTTATAGTCCGCATAAGAACCGGCAGCGTGTCGCCGGAAGTTTGGCCCATGTTGGCCAGCGCGAGGGCGGCGGAGAAAGCCTGGAGACCATCTTTGTCCGCCAGCATCCCCGCAAGCGCCTCGACCAGATTACGATCCGCAGGTGGGTTAATGCGCGTCACGCTCGCCAAGGCCTGCCGGCGCACCGCGGGCTTGTCGTCTTTCAGCGCCGCCGCCACGGCGGGCCAGAGCGGCCGCATGGATGCGGGGTCTATCCCCAGCAGGGCCTGGATGAAGGGCTCCGCCAAGGTCCAGTCCCGCGCGTCCACCGCCGCCTTGGTGCCGGCCAGCAGTTCCGCCACCGCCGGCTTGGCCGCCGGTCCCAACTTCAACAGCACCTTTGCCGCCGAGGTCTGCTCAAAATAGGTGCCTTGGCGCACTTTTTCCGCAAGCAGCGGGACGAGCTTCGCCGCCTCCTCGCCTTGCACGGCGCTGAGCTTTGCCACCGCCGACTCACGTTCAGCCAGCAACCTCGCGCCGAGCTTCCCCATCAGCTCAGCACTTGCCTTCACGACTTCCACCGGGGCCGGCGGGACCAGCGCCTTCAGGTCCAGTGCCGCCAATTCTCCGTCCCAACCGCGGCAAAAGAGCCGCCCGCCCGCGACCACCGCCGGCGTCCAGCACTCGTTGCCGTCCAACACGTGCGCGCTGCCCAAAGGCTTGTAGCCAGCCGGCGTTGCCTCCGCGAGCTGGACGTCGCCGGCGCGGCATTGAATCACGAGCGTCTGGCCCACCAGCGTAACTTGCGTGGCGTCCATCTTCTGTCGCCACTTGACCTGGCCGCTCTTGGCATCGAGGCACATCAACTCGCCGCGGGTCTGGCTCGGGCCGTAGAGATGATCCTGATAGAGGATGGGTGCGGCCATCTGCGGGTTCAGCTCGGGGCTCTGCCAGAGAGGCCGATCCGAGCCCACCGCGAGCAAGGCGCAGCCTCTGCCATGCCCGCCACACACAAGGAGCCGGCCATCCCCCACGGCCAGCGGGTCGCATCGATTCTCGCCCACGCCGTCATTCCATGGATATTGCCATAGGACCTTGCCGGTCTGGGGATCCAAACTGAACAGGTCGCGCTGTCCGAAAATCGCCAGCCGTTTGGCCCCCGCCTGCTCAAAGAGCAGCGGCGAGGCACTTCCGCAGGCTTCCGGCCCCGTGGACCAGACGACCTTTCCCGATTCCTTGTCCAAGGCGATCCCGGCCGTGCCCGCCGCGAACACCACGACGTTGTCCAGAACCAGCGGCGAGCCGCTGAAGAACCACGCGGGCCGGGCATCCAGCCCCGGATCCCGCATCAGGTCCTTCCGCCACACCACCTTTCCGCTCGCGGCGTCCAGGCAGAACGCCTCTCCGGCCTGGTCCAGGGCGTACAGCCGATCGTCCGCCAAGGCCGGCGTGCCCCGCGGTCCCATGCAGGTGAGCCCGTGATGTCCCTCGCGATCCACATCCATGATCCAGCCGAACGCCGCGGGCAAATAGGCACACTTCCAGATGGTGCGGCCCGTACGCACATCCAGGCAGCCAATGAAGTTATGGCAACAGCGGTTGAAACTACCCGCGCGGCCCCGGGCCAAGTCGCATCATCGTACCAACCCATGATGTAAAGACGGTCGCCCGCGACGATCGGCGAGCTGTAGCCCATGCCGATGTCCACCCGCCACAACTCCCGGGGTTGGCCTTGCCTCCAATCCAGCGGCAGCTTGCCGCTCGGGACGATACCATCGCGGTTGGGGCCCCGCCCCTGGAAATAATCGGAGGGCCCGGGCTTCTGGAATGGCGAAACGAGAGCGTTCTTTTCGTTGCTCTGCACCCGTGCCACCCTGATCTCTTCGCCCAAGCCCCCTTGCCTGTCCTCGCTGGCCACGGGAGCGGCCATGTTCTGGTCGGCACGCGGCAGTTTTTGCACGTAGCCGTCGGGTATGGGGGGCGGCGCCGGTGGCGCGGGACGATCGACACGAATATCCAGGGCGACCACATCGCCAAAGTTCATGTGGCAGTAGAGGCGGCCGCGGGAAAGAGCCGGCGTCTGCCAGGCGGAATCAGCAAAGTGCTCCGGTTTCTTCCCGTTGAGATCGTACGTGCCCCATGACTGGCAGGACTCGGGCGAAGGCTTGATCACTTCCACGAGGCCTTGCAAGTGCTGCAGGATCAGTTTGCCGTCGGCCAGGATCATGAATGTCGGATTGTAGTTGTGGCGATCTTGGTAGGACGTCTTCCATTTCAACGATCCGTCTTTGGCATCGTAACACTGGAAATCACGAGCGCCGTAGCCGCTGGTGGAATAGAGATAGCCCTGGTAGAGAATGGGGGTGTCGTAGCCGTTATGGATCGCGCTCCATTTCGCGTGCGCTTTCGCCTCGCCGATCGCGGCGAGCGTGGCCGGCCTGTCTCCGTTGGCGAACAGGACCTGGTCGCCCATGACCAGCGGATCGCTGTCCGGCTCCCACGCTTCGCCGGAGTGAACCTTCCAAAACGGCTTGCGGTCCGCCAACGTGAAGGCTTGGAACTCCCTGCTGGCGGACTCGACGATCACGCAATCCTGCCCGTTCCTGGCAAAGCGGACCGGCGAACTGGCGACCCTGCCGCCCGCGCCGCCGAGTCCCACCCAGAAAGTCTCGCCCGTGGTCTTGTCCAGCGTCAGGCCCGACTCCAGGATCACCATGTTCCCGATCACGAGCGGGGAAGTGTTATAGCCCCAAGTCCCCCTGCCCAGTCCCGTGCGGCTCCAGAGCAGCTTCCCGGTTGCCGCATCCAGACACAGCGCGCGGCCGTCTTGCGACACCGCATACAGCCTTCCTTCGCATACCGTCGGCGTCGCGTGCGTTCCGGCCCACTCCGGGTACCACACCGGGCTCTCTGAGCCGTATTCAGCCGGGACATCGCAGGGGAAAGCATAGCGCCAGATCACCCTGCCGGTCTCGGCGTCCAAGGCCCAGATGGAGTCCTCGCCTTTCTTCAGATCGACTCCCGACGCGTAGACATGGCCACCCGCGACCACCAGGGAAGCAATCGATCGGCCCACATTCACGCGCCACAACTCCGTGGGCGGTGTCTTCGTCCAGTCCAAGGCCAGGCCCGTTTCCGGGGAGGTGTTGTCGCGATTGGGGCCGCGCCACTGCCACCAGTCCAACCCGCCGCCCGGTGCCTCCGCGCGGACCGTAAGGGCTGCGAGAAGCACGCCCACAATAACCCACCACCTCCGCACCAAGATTGTCATCATGAGTTGTACTTCGCCATGAAATGCCCATAGAGCAACGAGGGAGTCTTGGGATCTCGCCGTTTGGCAGCAAGTAAACCGAGATTTCCCATTTGCAGTGAACTTGGAACGAATCCATGCTCGTTTGGCTGTCCATCTTACCATAACGCCCCCGTATCAAGCGCCCGCGAGGATTTTTTGTGTCCGTCAGGCATTTTCGTTCGCCGCGAAACCGTACGCCATATCTCTGCCTGGGGGGAAATAGCAGATTTCGGCGCTCGGCGGGCGTGCCTTCCCCCAGTTGATAATCTTTTTGCCTTCCCTCCGTAGAGGGAAGGGAGTCTGTATCAAGATACTTCCATTTCGGGAAGCCCGGCCCAGCCATCATCTGCACAGCGTCTTCGGCCTCGAAGTCTTCTCAGATTGCCATTTCGTCAATCAAAGTGCAGATCGCCGTGAAAATGGGACGCGACAAAGGCACTGTCGGCAGCAAGTCTATACCAGCAGTGGTGGTGTTACCTGCCGATGAGTGGAACGGTCCCTTGCGCGGAGGTGGGGATGACCGCCGCAGGCAAATCAGCCGACCTAGGTTCCGAGAATAGATTCGTTTTTCGAGACGAATCACGAAAAGTATGAGTAGACGGGATCGCTGTTCAGCCGCGAGGCGTTCCGTAACGATGCAAATCTTGGGCGGCGAAACCGTACCCAGCATTTGCTGGCCGGCACTCCGTTTCGTGTGTCGCTCGGGTCACTTACTTCGACTGTATCCTGGTATTGATCGTTTGTAAGCCATTTGGTATTAAGCCTTTCCTTCGTTTGTATATCAAGGAAAGGAGGAGCCGATGGAACGGCGATTTGAGCAGCGGGTGGAGGAACTTTTGGAGGGTGCGGTCCTGGATCCCCGAATACCTGAAGGGATGACGGATCGCCTTGAACGGTTTATCGAACCCTTTGCGGCGATCATGGAGAGCACGGAGCAGGAACGGCACGTCTGGGAATACGTGTCCGGGTTGTTCTCGGACGTGAAGCGGAAGAACGCTGAGACCATCGCCTATTTTCATAATCAGGATCGGCAAGCGCTGCAGAAGTTTATTGGGCAGTTGCTTTGGGACGACGGTCTGCTGATCGAGGAGTTGGCGCGGCAGGTGGGCACGGAGTTGGGCGAGTCGGATGGCGTGCTTGTTTTCGATCCCTCGGGCTTCAAGAAACGGGTGCTCGCATAAAATGATGTAGACAAACGTCGATGAATAGGTTATGCTTCCGTCCTGGAATCCGAAGGATACTCGGATAGTTTACCAAGTATCGGTGCCGTCGCCCAGACAAAGTTGTCGTCGCGGGACTTTTCACGGAGGAAATGACATGACCGCACAAATCACTCGCCAAGCTCATAATTCCATCACCATCGAGGTCACCTTGCCGCTGACCGGCTCCATGCTTCGGGCCGAAGAAGCGATCCAGGATGCGCTTAACGAAGTCGGCCTGCTGGCCACCGAAAAGAATCTCGAGCGGTTCGATACCGATGGAAGTCCCATCCAACTCGGTTCGGTCCGCATGACCAGCAAGGGGCAGTTCGCTCAAGATTACGAAACGCCTTACGGCAGCGTCTCCGTGCTTCGGCATGTCTATCAAACGTCCGAAGGGGGCAAAACGTTCTGCCCGCTCGAAGAGAGTGCCCGATTGGTTCTCAACGCCACGCCAAGATTTGCCAAGTTGGTCTCCTACAAATACGCGGAAGCCGGAGCCGATGCGGTTGTCGCCGATTTATTGGAATGCCAGCATCGAAAGATTTCCAAGCGATACGTCAAGTCGCTGGGCGACATCGTCGGTGCCTATGCCGTTGCGAAAGAAGAGACCTGGAGCTACGCATTGCCACAGTTCGAGCATCCGTGTGCCTCCATCGCGATCGGCGTTGATGGAACATGCATGCTTTTGCAAGAGGACGGGTGGCGGGTGGCGATGACGGGAACGATCGCGTTTTACGACGCCCAAGGGGAACGCCTGCATACGATTTACGCAGGCGCAACCCCAGAGTACGGGAAAGAAAAGTTCCACGCGAAATTCCAACGCGAGGTGGAGCGCGTGAAGAATGCCTATCCGAACGTGCCGTATATCGGTCTGGGCGACGGCGCGGCAGACAACTGGAGCTACCTGAAACCGTTGACGGACCACCAGACATTGGACTTTTACCATGCCAGCGAGTACGTGGGCAAGGCGGCAATGGTGGTGTTCAAGGGAGCGAAAAAGAAAAGCGGAAAGAGAAGCGTGGCTGGAAAACCAGCTTCATCAATTGAAGCACAAGCAGGGAGCGGTGAGTCGTTTGCTTTCGGTCCTGGATGAATTTCTTTCCACGACGCCGCTGAAAAACGCGGAAGATGCGAAGGCGGTCCTGGCGACGATCACCTACCTCCAAAACCAGAAGGAACGGATGAAATACTCTTATTCGGTGCAGCGGAACTGGCCGATCGGCAGCGGCGTGACGGAAGCGGCATGCAAGACCTTGATCAAGCACCGCTTATGCAAATCGGGTTCGCGTTGGAAGGACGACGGCGCTCTCGCCGTATTGTCGATACGTGCGCTGCGACTCACCACAGGCCGCTGGGAAGAGTTCTGGCGAAACCTCGACCAATATGGCTGCCCCACACTCCCCGCGTAACATCATCTTATGCGAGCACCCCAAGAAACAAGGCAAGTCCTCGGTTGGCGTGGCACGACAATGGTGTGGCCGACTGGGGAAGATTGAGAACTGCCAGGTGGGCATTTACCTGGGTTACGTTTCGCGCAAGGAGCATGCCTTGGTGGACGTGCGGCTGTATCTGACCAAGGAGTGGGCAAAGGACAAGAAACGGCGGGCGAAGTGCGGTGTTCCCGATGACACCCGTTTCCAGACACGGCATGCCCTGGCCTTGGAGATGCTGAGTCAACACCGGACGACGTTGCCTCACTCCTGGATCGCAGGCGACGACGAAATGGGGCGCAGCTCGGCATTTCGCCGGGATTTGCGGACTTTGGGAGAACAGTATCTGCTGGCCGTACCATCGAACACGCTGGTGAGAGATCTGGACGCACCGCCGCCGGAGTACAGTGGTTGCGGACCGCATCCTCAGGTTCCCTTCAAGCGTGTCGATCGCTGGCGCGAGGCATTGCCGGAGAGTGCCTGGACGACGATCGATGTCCGCGATGGGTCGCGAGGTCCACTGGTCGTGAAGGCCGTGAAGACCCGTATCCAGGCGAAGACCGATCGGCGTCGCAACGGTCCCGAAGAGATGTTGGTGGTTCTGCGGGAAGAGCAAAGCGACGGAACGATGAAGCACGGTTACTATCTCTCGAACGCCGCGCCGAACGTCTCTGGCAGAGTTCGCGCGGGTAGCCAAAGCTGAGCATCGGATCGAGGAATGCCTCCAGCGGGCGAAGAGCGACGCGGGGTTGGCTCAGTATCAGGTCCGTAACTGGATCGGTTGGTATCACCATCAAACACTTTCGCTGCTGGCGGCCTGGTTCCTAACCCAAGAAGACCTTCGGGGAAAAAAAATACACACCGGCTCTGACGGTCCCGAGGATCCGCGACATTATTGCAGCGCTGTTATGCCGCGCCCTCGATTGCGGATCCCCCGACTACATCAAACGCAGGAGCGATCGCATTTCACAGCGTAACGAACTTGCTTATGCGTACCATTGGAAATCGTGTAACCGCTTGGCGCCCTTGAGGATCAATCAACGGAAATAGTGGATACAGTCAAATTACTCACTTGCTGGGGAAAGGTGACCTCGATGGGTCCCGACGTGAGTTCTCCCTTCCACTCAGACAATTCCTGATCCACCTTCAGAAAAGCGGTCACCTCGTATGTACCTGGCGGCACCGATTTGGATTTCTCCAGTTGCCACGAATAGGATTCGTTCTCGCGCAAAGTGAAAGCAACATGGGCGACACGAGTCTCTCCCGGAGAAAGAACGGTTGTCATTCGTTTGGCGTCATCAGGATTCAGTTGAATGTCTGTCTTGCCGTAGGAGCCGTTCAACGTCTGCTGTGGTTGTTCGGACTTGGGACGGCGTTTGTCCAACAGGTTCAAGTGATTCCATGCCTTATAGACTATGGAAAAGGGATCGCCCCCCGCCTTTGGTTTCAGCATGAATCTTGAGACCAGGAGCGCATTTGCCCCGCCCTCTCCCAAAAGGCATGTATGAACTGATGCGAGCAATCGTACGGGTGACTTATCCGTGTTTCGAAGCGAGACCTGCACAAGCACGCTTGAACCATCGGACACTGCGGTTGCGCGTGCATTGGTTCCGGCTTGTGGTGCAAGTCCCAGTTGCAGACCCTTGACGGTATCACCCCAAGCTATCGTTGCTGTCGCCGCGTCACTTCCGTGATCGTGTGAGTAAGCTGCCGTCACTCCGAACAGTAGCAACGTCGCAGTTACAAAACATGTTGCGAATCTCATGCGGTACTCCCTTCGTTTATTGTTGAGCTTCCCAAAAGTGACAACGGTTCCGCGCCGCTATCCACCGCGGCTACCAAATCAACGAGCACCAGGACGAATCCCATGCCATCGGCCTACGTTAGCAGTCAGCAGATTTAACGTCTATGGCGAGGAAAAATTCCGGAATTCCGCGCTGACGCGGCAGCCACTGAACATCGGCGGAGCGGGTGCATGGTCGCAAGTGTCTTCATTGCAAGGACTTGGGATATTGCCCAATTCAGTCCACGGGTCCATGTCCGCATGTCACAAATGGTTCCTTTTCTGACGCTCGACCGGCGATTCGAAGATTGCCATCACGGTATTCAAAGCGCTGGAAAACCGTCAAAAGTAGTGAAGTTTCCAACACCGATGGCACAGATATTTGTGGGGGGAGCCAGCAATAGCCACCTCGCCCCGATGCAACGCGGCGACTTCAACGCGCCATGCTGGTCTCGGGGCCGCGTCCCACCTGAAGCATTTCCCGACTGCTTGCCTGCGGCGGAGGGGCACGCCTCTGCGCCAAGGAAATACACCGCTTTCCCCCTGATCGGCAATGTCGGCTACCTCTGTCGTGGGAACTTTGGCCGCCAAGTGCCCCAGTTTTTCTTGACATCCGATACCGCGTCCCTGGTGTTCAGCCGTTGTTCCAGGCCCTCATCGCCCTCAGTGACACAGCCCAAGCCAAGACGGGGCCGGTCGTCCGCCCACTCGTCACCAAGGACAATCTCATGGGCGGCCAGGGTCTCGCGGAGATCTGCGTCCATCGTCGGGTCATCGAACGCCATTGTCAGCATGTGCGTGACCGAAGTCCCGTAGCCATCGACCACCTTGACGTTGGTTCCGGCATGGCCTGATGGACGAGTCGGGGATCGTCCTGCGTCTCGATTTCCAGGATCTTGGCCGGCTGGTCGCAGTAGATGCCGACGACCTTGCCTTGACGCTTGTGCATCAGGGTTCTCGCGCTGCTGGGCGGCGTGGTGGCGGGCAAGCGGCCAGTTCCCGGATGATTGATCGTACTGCTTACGGAAGCCAAATGACGCTTCGGGGTTGTATTCGAGGTGGCTGGAGACGATTGTGGGATCTGCTATTGTTCTGAGAAAGATCTGGCCACGGGTAACCGTGAAGGTTTGGCAGGCTTGCCAATTGGCTTCATCGGGATTTGAAGTTTGCTTGCCGGCCGGCCTCCCCCGAAGACTGGAAAACAGTAGTACTTTGTGCGAAAATGACACGACACGGATGGTACGCGACTATCATGGACGACCTTTACTTCAGTCTTGAGGAGGCCCGAACGAAATGACCGGCAAAACCCTCTGGTTCACCGCGACCCTGTGCATCGGTCTCGCCCGGCTCCCGGCCGCCGAGCCCGCCGAGCTGCTTATCGCAAAGTTCGCCACCGGACAGAACGTCAAACCCTGGCAGGATGCTGCCGCCGGTGTCGAGGTGACGATCGAGCCTCTCACGAAGCAGGATCTCAACTATAGGCTGAAGGTCATCCACCACGCCGGCGGCTGGCCCGGCATCGGTCTGCCCAAGCCGCCCTCCGACTGGTCCGCCTACCAGGTGTTCAAGTTCGAAGCCTGGCCCCGGAGAACATCAGCGTCGAGCTCCGCATCGATGACGCCAAGAGCAAAGGCTTTGATTCGCGACTGAACTTCTCCTTCAAGCTGACTAAGGGCAGGAACCTCGTCCAGATCCCCATTGAGCAGATACGGAAGGTCATCGATCCGAAGCGCATCGTGCTGGTCATGCTCTTCATGAGCAATCCACCGGAAGGCAGCACGATCTATTACGACAACTTCCGCCTCGGCCCGATGGAGCGAGATGAAGTGCTCTTCATGCCCTATGCGGATCGCATGGACCTGCAGCCGACCACCAAGGTCCGCACGCCGCACTTTCCCTTCGGGCGGAACCTCAGTCACGGCCCCTTGAAGGTCTTCGCCATCAACGGAGTGTCGGGAGGCCGAGCGGCATCCGAGCTGATGCAACGCCTGGACATGAACCTCAACGTAGTGACCTGGGACCGGGCGTGGGACGCGAATACCTGGGGCATCGCTGATTTCTACGGCCAGCGCGGCACGAGCTCCGAGGACTGCATGCTGGTGCAGCGCTACGTGGCCAGCTCGCTACAATGCCCCGAGCGTCTGGATGCGATGCTCCTGACGACGCCGTGGGGCTGGAGCAACTTCACTGAGGCGGCGCGGGAAGGTATCCTGCGGCGGGTCGAGAAGGATGGCACGGGGCTGGTCTTCATCATGCCCTTCCCCGGTGGCGAAAAGCCCGTCTGGAACGATGATCTTCGCAAGCTCTGCGCCTTGGTCAACGCGCCGTCCGACTACTTTGCGGGCGGCTACTACGGCATACGGGAGCCGAAAGAAGGCATCATCGGCGGCAAGCCGTGGCGCCTCGTCGGGAGGCATCCGATTACGGATGGCGTTCCACTGGATGCCCTGCCGGTCCACAAGATCAACGTCATGCGGTGCAAGCCTGCCGCTGGCGCCCAAGTGCTTATCGAGACCGATGGCGGTAATCCGGTGCTGGCGGTCAAGCAGGTCGGCAAGGGGCGCGTGGTGACCCTCAGCGTCCGTAGCGACGGGCTATCACCGCTGATGCCCCTGTCGCCCGACCAGCGCTTGGGGGACGGATTCGAGTTCCGCTACTGGGAAATCTGGTATGACCTGCTGGCGCGGGCTGTGTACTGGGCCTCGGGATCCACGTTCAGCCGGAGCGGCGAGCCGGTGAAGCTGGCCGCTGGCGGTGATGACACTGACGAGAACCTGAGCGTCCGCCAGTGGAAGGACAAGGCCGGCAAGGTGACGGACTGGCAGATCGACTTCGTCAAGCCAAAGCTTATCGTTTTCCCCCTCTTCGTCCCGGAAATGGTCGATCGTGGCGCGAACATCGAACTGGGCTTCACGCCGCCGTGGAATGTCGACAAGGCGGCGAAGTGGGAGGTGACGGCGTCGGAGCCGGCGGTGGCCAGCCAACGGATCCTCGAGCGAATCGCGCTCGATCTTGCCGGGACTCACGCGGTCAAGCCCGAGAGCGGACGCTCCATCGTAAGCATCCCCACGAAACGCGTGTCCCGGACGTCCGTGCATCTGCGACTGACCGCCCGGCACGACGGGCGTATCGTGGCTGAAGGGCGGGCGGTCGTGCTCTTCACGCCGACCCAGACGTGGGAGGACTTCGAAGTCCATAGCTGGGGACTCGGCGGCCTGCCGTACATGGCGGACTACGAGTTGCGCCTGGGCCGTGCGCTGGGCATTACCTGCGCCCAGTCCAGCGGCTGGTGGGACATGCGCGAATGCCGTGGTCAACGGTTTCCGCAACCAGTGTTTCTTGGGTGTCGATGGGCTGAACAACCCGATGTATGTCTGGGATCAGCGGGCTTGGAACAACTCCAAGGACCGGCAGTACCTGATTCGCAAGCCGTCGTTTGCCGACCCCCAGGAGATGACCAAGCGTCAGAAGGAGATCACCGAGCGGGTCCGCACGTTCGCCAAGTACAAGCCGCTGTCGGGCATCCTTGCTGATGCGACCTCGCTGACGAGCTACGGGGCGGAATTCGACTACGACATGCACCCGGCGAACATCGAGGCATTCCGCCGGAAGCTGCAGGCGAAGTTCGGCACGGTTGTGGCGATGAACGCGGCGCTCAAGACCGCGGAGAAGTCTTTCCATGAGATCGTCGCCCCGGTCACAGCCGAGACGAAGGTTTCCGGCAATTGGGGCCTCTGGAACGAGTGGCGGGCACACAATGACGATCTCTGGACGAGCGTCTTCACTTCCTACGCGGCCTGGATCAACGCCGTCGAGCCGGGGATCCGTGTCAGCGTCTCGGGCACCCAGCCGTCGACGCCCTTCAACGGGATCGACTGGGCGAAGCTTACCCCGGCACTGCGCTCGGTCACCGGTTACAACGGCCGCTTTCAGCAGTTGCAGCGGCTCAACTTCCATCCGACCGGCGACCTGAAGTCCATGGCCTGGGTGGGTTACGGCAACAAAGGGGTGGGCGCCCAATACCAGATGTGGGACAACCTCTTCAATGGCGACGCGGGCTGCGGCTTCTTCTGGTGGTATTCCTTGCGCAATCCGGACCTGACATGGAGCCAGTCGGCCCTCGATTACAAGGTCGCCTTGGACGTCATCAAGCATGGCGTCGGGCGACAGTACCAGTTGGCGCGGCGCCGGTTCTCGCCGATCGCGGTCCTGTGGAGCCCGACCAGCCAGCGTGCGGCGTATGCGGCAGGCAAGTTCGAGCAGTTCGTCCAGGACGAGGAGAACGTGGTCCAGGGCCTGCGTCGGGCCGGCTATGACCCGTATTTCATCTCCGAACCACAACTGCTGGCCGGCGAACTGAAGGCCAAGGCCGCCCGTGCACTCTTCCTGCCCATGACCCTCTCACTCGGCATGGGGACGCATCCCGCCGGCGTTAAGATCTGGCCGGCGATCGAGGCTTTCCTGCAACAGAAGGGCCTAGTGGCGAGCACCTGCATGCCCGAACGGGACGAGTTCCTCCAGCCGCTAAAGGTTCCGGCGGCGCTGGAGCAACAAGTCGTCCCCTTCAAGACGATCAACAAGGATCTGCGCGGCGCTTTGGAACAACATGGCGTCAAGCCCTGGGTGATGGTGCAAGGTGCCGGTCTGACCGCAGGGGAAATTCTGCCGTACGTGCATGAGTTGCGTTCGGCCAAGGGTACCCGCGGCTATCTGGTGGGGCTGCTCTTGCCTCCGGCCAGCGCGAAGCGGACCGTGGGCGCCGATGGCGTCATGCACGAGGAGGGCGGTGACCGGGCGCCTGTTTCCTGTACAATGGACTTCGCCGGCCTGCCCCACATGGCCTGTTACCTCCATCGCAGCGGTAAGCGACTGACCGCACAGGACAAAGTCGTGCTGACGGCCGGCCAGGGCGAATTACTGTCTCTGCTGCCGTATCGGGTGACGGGCGTCTCGGTGGACGTCAAGACCGAGGACCGGAACCTGATCGTACGCTGGGCGATCAAGCGCGAGGGCGTCGAAGGGGACTTCGTGCCACATGCGGTGCGGATCGAGGTCGCTGACGCCGCTGGCGCTCTGGATCCGGATCTCGCGCGGAACGCCACCAGCGACACCAATGGCAAAGGCACGATGCGACTCCCACTGTCCGAAAGTGAACGGGAGCAGCAATGGACGGTGATGGTTCGCGACGCGCTGACCGGTATCCAGGGGCAAGCCCGGCAGCCTTAGTCCCCGGTTTCGCCGGGATCTCAAACTCTGGTTGCAGGTCGCCAAAACATCGATATGCAGCAACGACTCACCCGCGCCATGCTTAAAACCTGGGTTGCGATGCGGTCACACATCATAAGAACGTCATTCGAAGGTTCAATAATAGACACGTATGCAAGGCCATAGCTCCTATTGTATGAAGTTCCTCGATGCATTGATGCTCCTCTGCCTATTCCTTGTGCCGTTAATGGCTGACGGGGCGACGATCGAGCTTCAACTCGACCGTGCGGCGAAGGTGTCGATGGTAGTGTATGACCGAGAGGGTCGGCTGGTGCGGGAAATAGTGCGAGGCGTACCGCGTACAGCAGGGAGGCAGCGATTCACTTGGGATGGCCGCAACGCGGTGGGCGAACCTTTGCCACCAGGGACGTATTCGTGGAAGGCACTTGCCACGCCGGGACTGCGGACTCGCTATGTGATGAGTCTGGGCAACACCTGGCCCGAAAGGGCCGACGGTCCGTTTTGGAACGCGGGTGGGCCGGGTACGCATGGCGGGCCGGCAGCAGTGGCAGCCGACGAAACCGGCATCTATGCCAGCGCGTTCACCGAGAACATCGAGACCTGTGTTCTGAAGATTTCGCTCGATGGTTCGAAGCGGCTGTGGTCGGCGACTTGCCCGGACGCGTGGGACTCGGCGGTGAGTCTCGCGAGCAGCGGCGGCAGGCTTTATCTGCTGTCGCAGAAGGGGAAGATCTATCGCTACGATGCCGCCTCGGGGCAGAAGTTCGATGCCTGGGATGCGAAGTATGGCGACCACATTCCGACCGATCTTGACGCGGGTGGCGAGGTGATTGTGCTCGCCTATGAGAAGGCGGGCCTGGTGCGCTCGGCTCTCGACGGCAAAGGGATCATTGCTTGCCGAAGCCAAAATCGATGCGCCGGCAGGCGTGGCAATCGGTCGTAATGGAGCAACGTTGGTTACCACCGGACAACGTGTCATCGTCTTTGCGAAGCCTGGAGCCGAGCCGACGGAGTTGGCCCGCGGACTGACTAGGCCAGAGCGACTGACGGTCGATCGTGCCAGCGGCGAAGTGCTTGTCGTTGCTCGCGAGCCAGCTCGGCAAATCGTGCGGCTTGCCACCGATGGTCGAGTGATCGCAACTTATGGCCGTGCGGGTGGTCGACGGGACGGACTCTACACCCGCGAGGAACAAGAGAACTTTGCAGAGATCACCGACATCGCGGTGCTTCCGGATGGCGGGTTCGTGGCTGCGGAACCGAACTCGGCGCCGCGCCGCGTGGTACGGCTCGATCGGCAGGGCCGTTTCGTCAAGGAATGGATCGGTGGGCAAACGTGGGCACCCTGGGTCACGCCCGAGCCCGACAATCCCGATGCCGTGTGGATGAATTCTCAGTGGGGCTCGATGATGCGAATGGTCGTCGATTGGAAGACGCACACGTGGCGAGTCCATTCGACATACCGCTTTGCCGGCCTGGCCGATGGTCTTGTCCCCGGTCATGCCAACGCGGCCATCTGGGAAGCCCGCGAGCACGATGGGCAGTTATACCTCTGCCGGGTTGGCGATCCGTGTGTGTTGCGCGTCGACCGCGAGAACTGGCGGCTCGTACCCGTGACGGTCACGTATAGTCATTTCGGACATTATCGCAAGGAGCTACCGGCCTCGGTCGCGATGCTGGGTGGGGCGAACACGCAGGCCCTTCGCTGGACCGATGCCAATGGGGATGGGAAGCCACAAGACGCCGAGATAGTGCGCTATTTGCAAGGTGGAGCATGGGGCGGTTTGAGTCATGTCGACAGCGATCTGTCGTATTGGTACTTCGACTCCGACCGCATCTGGCAACAGCGCATTACCGAGTGGATGAAGTCGGGTTCGCCGCTCTATGGCAACTTTCCGGCGGCTACCGAGTTTGCCCGGACGCCGGCTCGCGTCACGAGCATCGAGGGTCGGTGGGGCTCTTATTTGTATCGGGACGCCGGGAAGCGCCAACTCTATGGTGCGTTCAACAGTTCGATGACGGACTGGGGAAAGTCGAAGGATTCGTTCTTGTGCCAGTGGGACGAACTAGGCCGACTTCGTTGGATGGTTGGCGAAAAAGGATCACTTCCCGGTCAGATCAACGTCTTCCGTCGCATCGCCGGTGTCGTGCATGGCTGCGTTGTGCTGACGAACTTCAGTTATGAATGGCCCAGCGAGCAGCGGACACGAACGTACGTTTGGGACAGCGATGGGCTTTGGGTGGGCCGACTTTTCGATCACCCGGATCTCGATGCGGCCCCCGCCACCCGCTATGGCCTTGGAGCCGAAGCACTCGCGGGAGTCATCACGACCGATCCCCGCACGGGTCAAGTACGCTATTTCGGCCACTGGCTGAATGAAGCTCGTGTTTACGAGATCGATGGTTGGAACGAGATCGTGCGGACTAGCGGTACGCTTGCCCTGGCCGTTCCCATGAAGCCGTCGCGATCGCAATCATCCGACGATTACGCCGAAACCCCAGCCGGGTCCGGCACCGGCCTGAGCGCCCAATACTTCGACAACGACGGATTCAAAGGCCCGCCTTTACTGACTCGCGTCGACGCGGTGCTCGATTTACACTGGGGCCACGCCACCGGCCGTGACACGTCGCCATTGGCCAAACATGGCGGCAAGAGCACAGGCTACAGTATCCGTTGGACTGGCATGATCGAGCCGCGGCAGACGGGCATCTACTCGTTCGTCGCCATGCACGGCCACCAACGTGTTTGGATCGACGGTCACCAGGTCACCGGCGACCGCGTCCAAGAAGGCCCTGGCGGTCTCATTCACCTCGAAGCCGGCCGTCGCTACCTGATTCGCGTCGAGTATTCCACCTACTTCACGCATCCCACGACCGACCATGGCGTGAAGTTGCAATGGGTCGAACCTGCCGGGACCTATCCGGCGTCGGCAGCCCTTGTTCCCATGAGACAACTTTATCCTGTGAATCAATGAGGTGTCATCGCAGATGTGTTGCAGCTAATGAATCGCCGGAATTCATGACGTGATGACAGTACATCGACGGATCCCTTGGTGGGCTATTCTGTCCATGCCTGCCTCTCGACGGTGGCTGGTGTACTTTGTGACAGAGGAGTGGCGTTAGCGGCAAAGGCAAATGTCCCGAGTATTCCCAGCCGGGTCGGACGACTCTTCGGAATCCCTGCGGTCTCCTGCATGGACTGAGCAATTGGGCTTTGCCGGCTGCGTGGCGGCGCCGGCTCTGTCGGCCGCCGGACCGTACTTCCAAGTGCGAACGTCCTTGTCGGTCGGCACCCGCACTTCGGGGGCCTCGCGTGCGCGCGGGACGTAACCGGCTTTCGCGCGCGAGGCGCTGGAAAAGTTCCAACCCTTTCGCGTGGCCTAGCCCCATGGTCGTCGTCATGGCCCGGCTGGGCAAGGCTGGCAACGAAACGGCGATCTCGCTCCGCGACGAGACCGCCGTTTCGCGATTTTCCAGCGCTCGCGCGCGCGAAAAGCGGTTACGTCGAGGATGGCCCCTTGGGCCTTCAACGAAGCCACTGGAACCGGCTCCGCAGCCGGTTTCAGCCCTTTCGCGGGGCCTAGCCCATGGTCGCCACCATGGCGTTCCAGGGGCCAATATGTATACACGATCGCTGTCGAACCTGGAGCTTGGCTTTCTTCGTCGCGTTCGCCGCTACCGGTGCGCACAGGGGCCAATGATGGTTCTGCCTCGGATGCCTCCACCCGTGTCCAAACCAACTCCGGTGCAACCTTGCCTGGCGCTGCTGGCCCCGGACGATTTATGATCACGAATCTGGGCCGTCGCTACGTCGAATGGGTGGGGAAGACTGATTGAATCCTTTTAACGTGGCGCGGCATAAAATCGGTAGCGGAGCGGTAAAAAAGGGAGCGGCGGGGTCGTGACACTGTGTGGCGAAAATCGCGAAACGGCGGTCTCGTCGCGGAGCCGGTTTCAGCCCTTTCGCGGGGCCTAGCCCATGGTCGTCGTGATGGCCTTCCGCCGTGGCCGTCTGTGGCGTCTCTCGCAGTCTATCCCTTCCGCTACCCAGAGCACTTCTTCGACTTTTTTCACGTCGAAGTGACCCCCGTTTCGTGCAATGAAGTTGGCTAGATCGTTCAAGATATTATCCACCTGCAAGTGCCGCGAACAGACGTCGCGAAGGTACGCCGGCACGAGCCTGGGCACGGTTTTCAACGGCGACCAGTCGTCCAGGTTCCACGCCATCTTGATCGGCTCGATGCCGATGACCAAGTTCCAGAGCCCGTTGTCCTTCGTCTCCGCCGTCGCTTCGTCCATTACCGTGACACAGTTCCTCATGTATACACGATCGCTGTCGAACCACTGGAGCTTGGTTTTCTTCGTTGCGTTCTCTGCGATCGGCACACACAGAGGCCACCGGTGCCTTCGCTCTTCCGCGGACGCCTTCTTGACGGTCGGAACCGATCGTATTTCGCGGATCAGGCAGCCTGCTCTTTTCGCCACCGCCAGCCCCATCTCCCTGGCCCCCTCGCCCACCAGCCCGATCCCCTTCGTTTCGCGCAGCAGCGCCGGTGCCAGCACGTTGCTCAGTATCACAACCAGGCTTCCCCAGAACAGGCTTAGCTCGTGCTCGTTTCCCAGCTCGTGCCAGTTCACGGGCAACGGCTCCATCGAGCATTTCAAGTTCGCGGCGGGCAGTTTCGAGACATCCTCGCACGCCGGCAGCTTTTGAATTCCGTCCAGTCCGATGCTGAGACGGGGCAACGCGAAGGTCATCTTTCCCTGGTCCCAGCCCACGACGTCCGTGCCTTGCACGATTTCGGGCGGATCGAAGAGCTTGGCTATGCTCACTGCCCGCGCAGACCATTTGGGAGTCCAACTCAAGGGGCCCTTGTCAGGGGGCGGAATCCCTGCCCCACAGGGCCTGAGCTGCGGAAATCTTCCCAGAATCAGGCAGAGACACGGCACCGATGCGGCCGGCCAGCTCAATCGCATTCGTGAGCCCGAGCATCAACGCCTCTTTTCACTTTGCATCGGCCTAGAAGGATCGAACCACTGTTCCCAAGTGGGTGACAAATAGCCGGGGACGCCCTTGAGATCGACGGTGAGCAGAATTTCCTGGTAGCGGCAATCCGGGCCCGGCTTGGCGACAATTCGCGTGGCGCTGCCTACGTCCGGGCGAAGGTGCCATATCTTGCCGGCCAGGCCGTCCAGGACCTTGACGGTCTTCTCACCCGCACGGTCGTAAATCAATGCCACAGTACGGTCCGGCGAGCAGACCTCGAAGTGCATTACGTCGTCCTCGTCGTCGGCCGCCGCGCGGACGGTGAATTCCCGGGTGCCCTTGGGTACGAAGAAGTACCAGTTGCGGGCGGTGCCGGCAGTGAAACGGAATCGGCGCCAACCGGCGCCGGCGTCCTTGCCCAGCAGCACCAGCGGCGTGGCCGGATAAGTGAAAGAGAACCAGCGCTCCGGGCCGGTCACCGACACGATGGCCACGCCCTTTCCTGTCTTCAACGTGTCCGTGGGTTGTCCGTTGGCCTCATGGACGTGGAGTATCGGAAGCGTCGTGTGGAACACGGTCTTGGCCTGCGGTCCGGCAATTTCGACATCCGCCATTTCGGCGTTCGCTTTGGCCTTGCGCGGCAGATACGTGCCGATGCGGAAACGCAGGTCACGGCCCTCCGGATTCCACAAGGCGAACTTGGCGTCGCCCAGCACCTCGATGCCATCGGGATCGCCAAGGGACGGACAAGGCGAGAAATGCTGGAGATTGGGCCACCGCTTTTGCAGCACGTCCTCGATGCGGGCGGACTGGATGAACGGCTCGTCGTCGTAGACCTTCACCCGCGGCTTGCGGCCGGTTTCCGGGTCGAACCATTCCTCCGGGCTTCTGGCAATGTAGGGCGGAACACCGTCGAGGCAGAGGTTGGGCTTGGAATAGTTGTGCGAATCGCCGTAGCGCATCTCCAGCGACCAGAACCTGCCGCCCGCGCCGGGTTCCACCTCGACCTCGGCAATCATGTCTTGGAGGTAATCGGCCGGCGGGGTGCGAGGAGGCTGGCCCCACAAAGCCCGGATACGCTGACCGCGAGGCGTGACAACGAAGATGCCCCAGGCCTCGCGCTGCGACATGTATTCGCTGGACCGCTGCACCTTGCACGTGAATCGCGTAACGCCTTCCGGCACCCAGAACCACCACACGCGCGGCACAACCATGTGAAAGGCGGGCGCAAATCGCTCGCGGAAGTTATGCCGCTTGCTCGGGTCGCCCGTCCACAGCACGGACTCGTCCAGCGACGAGGAAACCCAGAGCACGCCGTCGACCTGAAGCCGGTGGACGCCCTTGGCACCGGCAGGCACCTTCACGATACACTCGCCGTCACGCACCTCCCGGGGCCCGTCGACGACCGGCTTGCCGTCCGGCCCCGTCAGCAAGACCTGTACGTCGGGCTTGTTCCAGTCCGCCGGCGGCCAGCCCATCATGTGAAGCGTGACGGTAAAAGCCTTACCTTCGGGATTGTTCAGGAAGATGCGGGGGCGGTTGAGGACGAAGTGTCCCCAATCGCCAATGGCGGTCTCGGCGCTAAGCGTGGCCGGCCCCAACAGCAGCAACAGCAGACAAGAAAGGAAAATTCCAAACGCTTTCATCGCACGTGTTTTGCTTGAGGTTGGACGGGTTCGGCGGAAGGCCGGCTCGCGATGATCGTGGCCTTGCCATGAAGATAGCCGAGACCGGTCAGGAACTGGTCCGTCATGCGCAAGGCTTCGGCGATCTGTTCGTCCGTGCCGCAGCCAGGTATCGTGAAGGCGTGGTCCCAGCCCATCATACGTTTGTACTCGATCTGGTTCCCCGCATCCTGCATCAGCTTCGCGAACCTGTCCGCTTGCTCCACGGGTACGCAGCCGTCCCTGTCGCCGTGGATCAGCAGCGTCGGCGGCAGACCCTTGCGGACGTATCGGATGGGCGAAACCTGCCGGGCCCGATCTTGCCACGTCTCATCCTTGGATGAATCGGACGAAGCCCGCAAGCCGGCGTGTCCGGGCATCCACTTCAGCGCCGCCAGATCGACCACGGGGTTGTACAGCACCACGGCATTGGGTCGACTGCTTGCGATGCCCAGCTTCCCCTCCTGCAGGTCGGGGAGGAGTGCGAGTGACGCTGCCAGGTGTCCGCCAGCCGAATCGCCGGCGGCCGCGATCCGCTCGGGATCGATCCCGAGTCCGGCCGCCTGCTGGCGCACCAGTCGCAAAGCATCCCGGCAATCCGCCACACAATCCGCAATGCGGACGGACGAGTCCTTCTTGACCAACCGGTACTCGACGTTTACGGCCACCAAACCACGGAGGGCGAAGTAGCGGCAGTGCGGGGCCGTGTGGAACGGCCCCGGAGCTTCCCACCCGCCGCCGTGAATCATGAGGATCGCCGGCCGCTTCTCGCCGGGTGCCCGGCCTGCGGCGGCATACACGTGGACTTGCAGCTTCACATTGTCCGCGGTCTTGTACACGATCTTCCGCGGCTCCGTGCGCAGGTCCTTGAGCTGCGCGACGGTGATCTCCGTGGCCGACATTACGCGAGCGGTCGCTAGGGCGAGGAGGCCCATCCAGGCAATCGCCAGTCGTCGTTTCATCCTGCAACTTGGGGATAGCAGACTTTGTGTTCTCATCGGCGGTCATCGACGGCCTTGGGAATTGGCTGCTCCCACAGCGGACAACCACTGGAACGTGAACGTGCCGGCGACCGTTGGGGTCAGGCTGAGCAAGGCGGCTTCGCCCGCCCGCATCGGGGCCTCCAGCGATTGCGCTGTTTGCCCCTTGGCGCTCGTCGAGGGACGGAAAGCCGCCGCCTTGCCGTTCCAGCGACATGCGGGCGGCGGGACCTCGACGCTGGAGATTCGCAGAACGCCGTCGGCCGCCGCCTTGAGCGGAATGTGTACCTGAGATTCACCTTTGATCTGACCGGCCTTCTGCTGCGCGGGCTCGATCTTGACACCTTCCTTGATTTGGGAGACGGTGGCTGCCAAGAAGGATGGTCGCAAAATGTCCCGGCGAGTGACGGGGTCCACGTCGCGGCAGAGGATTTTATGGGTGGCGAGGGAGGCGAATCCGGCTGGTGGCTCCCGGAAAATGGCCGCCACAAACGAATCGCGGTTTACGGCAATCGCCCAACGGTTAGCGCCCGCGGCGACCGGCTTGACCGCTTTTCCATCCACCCAGACCGCCGCAGGCCCGCTCGCTGCGTTCAGGTAAACGGAATTGGTCGCCGCCGCATGGCTGGGGACCGGCCGCAATTGGAAGTACGCCAGATCCTCGTCGGCATAGCCATCCGCGACATACACGTCATCGACGGGCAGCGAGAACCATACCGGCGGGCGCCGGGCGGCCGGATCGAGGCAATAGGTGGCCGATTCATCCGGGTTCAGGCCCGCCAGCCCGTGCTCATCATAGCAGGGCCAGCCCAGGATGGCGCCTTCCACGGCAGCTCGTGCCACGCCGCTAATCCGACCGTATTGGAGTTTGCGTTGACCGCCCGCGTATTGAACGAAAGCCGTTCCCCAGGGCATTTGTTCGTAGCGAAAGTCCTCGCCGTTGGCGCCCTTGAAGTAGGTCAACACGTTCCGCTCCCAATTCTCGGGAAAGACCGGCCGCAGACCATAGTGTACGAATGCCAGCGCCCGTTGACGGTCTAGCCAAACCTCGTTGGCGCATTGATCGTAGGGGACGTCGTTCATGAAGAATCCGTAGCAACCCAGCGGAATCGCGGGCAAATCGCCGCGACGTTCCATCTGATCCATGCCGTGATGGAAGGCGACCGCGCCGCGCTCGCTGTAATTCGACTGGTGTGGGAACCCGAAGATCGCGCCATTGGGAGAGTGCAGGGCGTTGGAGACCGGCGATGCCTTCTTGATCCGCTGCCGGTTCATGCTTCCGGGTGGGCCGATGTGCCCCTGGTAACCGGGCGTGCCCCAGATGATTCCGCAGCCCAGGCTCATCGACGCGCCAACGTTGTTCACCTCCGTCATGTGTTCGGTGCCGTGGATCGAGCCCGGGTTCTCGGTGGCCGCCTTGTAGAAGTAGTCCGCCATGCCCTGGGTCGACGTCATGCCACCGGGCGCCGCCGCACCGCGGACGTCGATCGGACAGCAGTAGGACTGGTCGTGATAGATGCCGTCCGCGCCGTAGCCCTGAATGTATTCCCTCACCCAGTCCAGGAACCAGCGCTGCCACTGCGGGCAGCCCAGGTTGTGCTGGTCGTGCCTCAAGTCCACCGTATTGAGGTCTGCGCGGAACGGCGAGCGGGTGTTGGCCACGGCCGAGAACGCTACGGCCTGCCGCTCGCGGTCGGTCTTCGGGTTCGGCCCCCACATGATCATGGGTTGCAGGTAAACCATCAAATTGAGATGTTTCGCCTTCCAGCCCTGCATGTCCTCGCGGAACCCCGGATAGGGGTTGTTGTTCGCGTGATTGTTGTCGAATCCCGCCCCACGCACCGCCGGCGCCCAGGTGAGCACGCGGTCGAGGTCCTTTCCGCCGAAGTACTTCTCCAGCATCCGGGTCTCATTCACGGGGCTGGCCTTGTCCATGCCGTACTCCATGAACGACAGTTTCTTTACCCAGTCCGGACGTGGCGCGATCTTGACGTTCTTCACCCGCCATTGGCGGAAACGCGCCGCCGCCTGCGCCCAACTCTTGTCGAAGGCCTGCAATCGCCAAGTCATCGGCCGGGCCGACTTCAACTCGCCAAACGGCGGCAGGTTCATGGCATGCACGGAAAGGCTCAGCCCCTGTTCGTTGATCAGGTAGAACAGCGTCTTGTAGACCTTCAACTCCTTGTCTTGGCACCACAGCCCCACGGCCCCCGTCTTCTCGCCGTTGAGCGCCACGAAGGCGTAGTCCCAGAAGTTGGCCCACTGGTTCACCGAGAGGGCCGGTTGCATGTGGCGATCGAGACGCAGCCCCTCGAAGATGGGCGCTTCCACGGTGATTTCCGGCGACAAGGCCGTGAGCGTGAATCCACAGCCGTAGACGCCGCCGCGCGGGGCTTCCGCCGCGGGGGTCACCAGGAGATCGCCGCGTTTCCGAATCAATCCCCACCTCCAGCGCGAAGGACTCGTCGGCAAAGTTGCCAGCCCCGTTGCTCAGGCCCTTGTAGGTGAGCATTACGTCAAGCTTGTCCTTGGCCTTGAACGCAAAAACGCTCGTCGTGGTCGGATAGTGTTGGTTGGGCCAACTGGCCGTGGTCGGGTGCTCCCACCACGGCCACTCGAAAAGTTTGCGACGCCGACTCGCGTTCGGAATCCGTGTGCTGCGTGCCCAATCCGCTAGGCAGGTGTGGGAGAAGCCCATCCGGCCTCCCCTCCTTGGCGAGATACTCCTCGCCAGTGAGCTTGTTGAAGAAACTCACAAGCACGCCATCGCGGATTTCGGCACGGAAACGAGCGGTTTCCGCGATTGCTCCGCGCCCCGTTTTGTCGATTCGGGCGGTCGTGCCGCCGATTGGTTCCGCGGCCTGCGCTCCAAGCAATTGCAGCCACAATACCAATGACAAACCGGTCAGTGGGAAGAGGTTCCGCACAATTCGTTCTCCTTGTTCGGTATTCCTTATTGGGGTTCGAAGTAACGCAGCAGGATGCGGCCCACAATCTGCTTGCCACGGCTGTTGCCGTGGATTGGATCGCGCTGGAACCAGCCGATCGGCTGCGGCGAGCGGAACACATACTCGTTCCAGGCGCTCCGCATGTCGAGGAACTCCACGTGTTCCTCGTCCGTCATGCGTCGCATGCGGATGGTGAATTTCTCGAAATTCTCCAAAGCCCGGGAAATCGTCAGGGGCGAGGTCTTGAAGTATCCCTCCCGGCACGTCTCGTCCGGCGTAATCGCCCCGGTCAGCACCATAAATTCGCAGTCCGAATGGCTCTTGATCTGCCGGATCACGCTACGGATGGCTTCCGGGTCGTAACCGTGGCTGATGCCGGCAATGATCACTAGGTCGGGCTTGAAGCGGAGCACGTAGTCCTGCACCCGGTTCTCGTCTTTGTAATACTGGCAGCCGGCGCCGCCGCGCACGGATACGACGACCTCGATCTGCGCCTGCGGGTAGACCCGCTTCAACAGCGTTTCGTAAAGGGAGTTCGAAGTGTCGTTGCAGATGCTATCGCCCAGCATCACGATGCGGAGCTTGCCGCCCTGCTGAAGAGTTTTCATGGTTTTCGGCAGCCGCATGCAACGTTTCTCCGGCGGGGCGTAGTACAGCGCGGGAATGTGGGCGGCGATCCCGTCGGCCCACTCGGCAACCGCGGCCGAATCGACCTCTACCAGCGCGGCGGCCTTCACCGACAGCGGCTGGCCGTCCGCATAAAAGCGAAAGCGGACGTGCCGGGCCTCGGCGTGTCCTCGAAAGCAAAATGTCTGCGGCTGCCAGTCTGCCGAGCCGTCGATGCTGTCGTAGACGTCGGCAACCACCTCCTTGCCATGGGCATCGAAAAAGGCGGCCGACCAGAGGCCGCCCTTCTCCGCCTTGGCGGTAAAGTCGAAGCGGTAGAAGTGAAATGGCTGGACGCGAATCGCGGGCGTTTGCCAGTAGCCGTTGCGGACGACGAGGCAACGTTCAAGGGGTGTACCGCCCGCTTCGACCCATCTGCCGTCAAACGGCTGGTCGCCGTTGCCCCGCAACTCCCACCCCGCAGCGACGGGGTTCTTGGCGAAATCGGCCTTCAACAGCGATTGGAATCCGACCGCACAATGCTGGCCAAGTAGCAGCATGCAGGGCAAGAGGAGAATTTGCAGGACGTTCATTGGCGGTAATCTCCCATGTGCGTGTCCATTCGCCAGCGTTTCATTTCGACGTGACCCGGATACGCTCCGAGCGACGACTTCTGCTATGCTAACGAAGGACAGTGGCAAATTCAACTTGCCCCGCTGATTCCCCGCCAACAGGATGGTTCTACGCAGCGTTCCTTATGCTCGGTGACCTCTCCGCATAGGCCAATGAGTCTGTCCCACCAATCCTTCGTATTTTGGACAAGTGGGAAATGTGCTCCGGTTTACGGCCGAGGATCTCGGTAAGCGGGAGAGCAAGGATAGGATGACGGGAGCGTCGAATTGCCGGCCGAGCGTCAAGAAAAAACGAATAGTTTCCGACTTCTTGACATCGGCCGTGCCGCTTCGCTACGGAGGTGGGGGTAACCGCCGCAGGAAACGATGGGGATCGACGGCACTTTGCTCCGAGAAAACCGTGGTATTCTGACAACTCCCGGAATACGGTTGGGTTAATAGGTCTACCGGTCAGGCGATCAAAAAACAACCGGCTGCTGTAGCAGATTCAAGCTCGGAAAGCGCGTGACAGCTTCGCGTGATCCGACATGCCAATCGTGCTGAAACTGGCTGGGAGGATGATACGTCTCGCTACGAACCAACTGTCACGACAGCCGGATGGGGTTTACCCAGGGCGAGCGGTAAGAGTTGTTCTGCCGCAAGCCCTCTTCGATGAACTGACTCCTCTTTCGCCGCCTGGCAGCGAAAGCCACGAATGCACCGGCCACCAGCAAGGCCAGCGTTCCCCGCTCAGGAACCGCCGAGGCCGCTCTGGCGTTAACTAGTGTTTAGTTGCCTACTTCAACGGCCATCTGCTTTTGCCCGCGGATAATGGAGAGAGTCAGTTTTTTGCCGGCGGCCTTGTCGCGCAACTTCTGTAACTCGGCCACCGTCCTCACCGGCCTGCCGTTGCAAGCGCGAATCACGTCGTCCTTCTCGAGCCCGGCTTTGGCGGCAGGGCTGACCGCGGGAACGTCGAGCAGCAGCACTCCGGTTTCATCGGGCAATCCGTAGACCGAGCGGTCACCGAGACCCGAGATGTCGCGCATCCGGGCCTGCCAGGCGAAGCTTGCCCGCTTGGTACGCTGCTCCTTTCTGACGGCCTGGCCGGAGTTGCCGATTTTGGGCATTTCCGGTGTGCGGGCGATGGCCTTGAGTTCCGGTTTTTGCACGCCGAACTGGTCCATCGGGAAATTCACGAAGCCCAGCTTCAGCGCCGGCGAACCCGGCCTTCACGCGGAAGTCCCCGCTGGCGGGATCGACGAACAGCGCGTCGGCCACGATCGAGTGCTCGTCGCGCTTGGACTGCTCGGCGAGTTGCGTGGCAGGTTTCGGCTCCGTCACGCCCTCGCACTGAACGAAGTTGTAGTCCATCTCCTTGCCCCACGGCGTGGTCGGCATGCCGCCGGCCGGTAGGTAGTGGTCAGTGAACATGATGTTGCGGCGAACGACGTCCTCGCTGTGCTTGAACCAGCAATGCGGGTGAAAACCGTTGATGATGACATTGTTTTCCACCAGACGGTAAAATCCTTCACGATTCTTCAGGCCGCCGTGCAGGCAGAGGTTGTTGTAGATGTGGTAGTTACTGGAGCCGTCGTCGAGATCAATGTCCCAACCGTGGTCGCAGCGCCAGCGATTGTTGCGAAGGATGGTCGTCTTGACGGCGTCCAGGAGTACGACAGCCTTTTCGTTTTGCCATGCCTGGTCGTCGTTCAGATTCAGACCGTCCAGGCCCCAATAGCGGTCGCGGCCCCACGAGTTGAAGGAGCCGTGGTCGCCGGTTTCGTTGACCGTATCGAAGATGTCGCAAAACTCGATGACGTGACCGCCCCAGCAGCCGTCGCCGATGTTGATGCCGGCGCGCGGCACGTCGTAGAGGGAGCAGTGGCGAACGGTGATGTTCTGCGCCAATTCGATCTGCACGGGCGCGGTCTGCTTCTCGACGCGGCCCGAAAGGTAAATCAGGCAATCATCCACAAGGCAGTCCGCTGGGTAGTTGGCCGCCTTGGGACCGGGCGTGCGGTCGAGCTTCGCCAGGGACTGGGAATGATCGTTCCAATTGCGCGGCACGCGGGCGGCGTCGCGATCGCCGACAAATGCCACGCCGTTGGCCCCGGCCTTGGCGATGTGACAGCCGCGGACCGTGAATCGGCGATTGTAGTTATTCACGAAGACGGCGTTGCCACCGACCTGATCGATGAAGCAATCCTCCAGCGAACAATCTTCCGTGCCGGTGCAGAAGATGGCGCCGCCGCGGTACGTAGTCCAGTCGCTGCGCACCAACGGTTCCTTGTTCTCCATGAAGGTCCGCGCGGCGTGGCGAAAGGTCAGCCCTTTGAAGCTGACAAACCGCACCGGTGAGTGCTCCGTGCCGCGGAACTCGATCAGATGCCGCAGCCGGACGGCTTCAATGGTCGCCTTGGCCAGATCAACGCCCTCAGGTGGATAGAAATAGAGGGTGCTGGTCTTATGGTCGAGGAACCACTCGCCGGGAGCATCCAGCTCCTCGAAGATGTTTTCCACGAAACGGATGTCGTGCATGCCCATCGGACGGTTGTTCTGCCAGCCGCCTTCGTAGGTGATCTTGTTGTCCGGGCCCTTGCCGGTGATGACATAGTGCATGCCGCCCCACTCCGCGGCATGCAAGGCATGGATGAATCCGCCGGCCGGGTCTTTCCACCGCGCCGCCCGTTCCGGGCTGAAGGCATCCTTCGACCAGCCGTTGAAGTGGTGCTCCTTGGGGTCGAAGTTCGGGTAACGCGCCATGGGCTGGCGCGCACCATCGACGAAAAGCTGGTCCGTGGTCAAGGCGGCCGGCACCTTGGCCTGCATGATGCCGTCCTTGTACGGTTCCCACTTGAGGTCTTTCAGCAGGACACCGCCGCTGATCACCGCCTGTTCCTTCGCGATATGCCTGATATACGACGGGAGCGGCCTTGGTGCCGGAATCCTCGGCGGTAAAAATCAAGGTCTCGGGCAAATAGTACGTCCCCTCCCTTAAGAAGACCGTCACGGCTTCGCGCCCGGCCGTTTTCCGCGCCGCCTGTTGCGCCCGTTGCAACGTCGCCACGGGCTTCGCCAGCGTACCCGGATTCGTGTCCTTCCCATTGGCCGCAACATATATTTGCGCGGGCCGCGCCTCGGCGGGAGCGAAAGCACACTGAGTCATCACGACGGCGATCATCGCTAAGATTGTTGTCTTCATAACTACGCGGGCTTGATGATAATCCTCTTGCAGCCAGGTCCCGATTCATCGGGGCGGATACCGGCAAGGCCCTGGTACATTCAGCCGCCAGGGCACGTATAACACGAGTGAATCTGCGACCATAAGCCATTCCACCGCTGCCATGTTAACAGAGCGGCGTGCGACTGTCCAAGCGGTACGCCAATTCCCCGTTCAGAATGAAGTTCCTCGGACAGTCCCCATGCTCGATACGCCACCCGAAGCGGCCAAGGAACCGCCCCCAAGAATCCTTGGGTTGTTGGCACCTCCCACCGGCCTTTTCCAACTGGGGGGTGTCGCTTCCATCCCAGACTGCACGGAGCGGACCTTTGTCCATATCCCATCCGCAGCACTTCCCGCCGTCTTGCGCACGGAGGAGGGGGTGACCGCCGCAGGCAAGTCGGCCGACCGAGACTCCGAGTAGGGGAAGACCGTGAATGTCAGGTAATACCGGTTGCCTTCGCGGATGATGGCTGGGTCGCGAAGTTCCGTGATCGTCCTTTCCCGAGTTCCATCGTTAATAGGGATAGGAAAACTCGATGGGGTTCCGGAAAGTAAAAGTGCCCACTGCGCGGGACGTCGGCACGTGTTGTTCGGCCGCTTGCAGCGATTCGGATGCCCATGCCACTGCGGCAATGCAGGTGAGATGCGCGGCAACGGCACTCTTGAAAGCAATGCGTTTCATTGTCATCTCCTTTTCCCATTCAGGGCCGAGTTCTTAGTTCGGCGGGTTTCAATTCGCCGCGGGCGGCCTTGGCGATTGTCGCGGAATCGACCTTCCACACCGCCCGATCGTAGCTCACCAGTCCGTCACACTCCGACTCGGTATCGTAGAGTTGGCAGAAAAACTGGCCGGTCATACCGTGCGTATCCTTCTGTTCCCATAGGTCGGCGTACAATTGGGCGACTGCCCGGGTGAACCGTGCCTTGGATTTCTCGCTGAGAACGGGCATGCGTTTGCCCTTCAGCCCCGCGCCCAGGGCGTCGACGGCGCGGCCAGTGACGGGGTCGAAGGAATGATAGGTCCAGATTTCGCAGGGCCAGTCGTGGCCGGGCGTGGCGAGGCCGAATCCGCCGTTCTCGCTAACGATGCCGATCTGCCGCGGATTCGGCGCCGAGACGCCGCCATGGCTGTCCTGGATGTCGCCGCCGCCGTGCCAGGGAAAGCCGCTGGCTTCGTCCACCAAGCGCGAGGGGTCGAGTTTTTTGATCCATTTCGCGTAGCGCAGCGTGTCGTGCTGGCCCCAGCCCTCGTTGAAGGGGCACCAGGCGACGATCGACGGATGATTCCAGCGCTGCTGGATGAGCGTCCGCTTCTCCCACTCGCATTGGGCCGCAGCCTCCGGCGAGGCCGGCAGGTCGGTCAGGGCATCGCCTTCACCACCCGTGGGCATGTCCTGCAGGACCATCAGGCCCAGTTTGTCGCACCAATAATAAAAGCGGTCGGGTTCGACCTTGACATGCTTACGGATGATGTTTAGCCCGACGCGCTTGGCGATTTCCACGTCATACTTCAGCGCCTCGTCGGTCGCTGCGGTATAGATTCCGTCAGGCCAGAAGCCCTGGTCCAAGGCGCCGCACATGAGGGTCGGCTCGCCGTTAAGCGTGAAGCGCGTGAAGCCCTTTGGGTCGAACTGCTTGCCGACGTTCCGCATCGCAAAGTAGCTGCGGACGGCATCCAGCACCTTGCCCTCTTTGTCTCGCATCTCGACTTTGAGGTCATAGAGGAAAGGGCTGTCCGGCGTCCATAGCTTTGGGTTCTTGATCGGTAAATCAAGTGCGGCCGTAAACCACGAACCGCGGTTCTTGTAGAACTGGACCTTATTTTCTCGCAGCGCGGGCCACAGGTCGAAGCCCGCCTGGCCGACGGCCTTGGCGACTTGTATTTCGGCGTCCAGCGCAGTGGCTGTGAGCGTTAAGGGTTCGTTTCCGACGCGGCCGGTAACGGTCAGCTGCAGCACGCCGGCTTTCAGAGCCGCGAACCGCATGCAGTGTCTCGACGCTCGTGGTCATCGGGACCGGTTCGAGCCACACGGTTTGCCAGATGCCTGAGCTGGCGGTATAGCTGCAACCGCCCGGATGCAGGGACTGCTTGCCGTGCAAGTGCCAACTCTCATTGGACGGATCGAGGACCGAGACTACCACTTCCTGCGTTTCTCCGGCCTTGAGTGCCCGGGTAATATCGAGCGTGAACGCGTCATAGCCGCCGCGGTGGCTGCCGACATCGCGGCCGTTGACCTGGACGGCGGCCTCCCAGTCGACTGCTCCAAAGTGCAAGAGGATGCGCTGCCCGCGCCAAGCTTCAGGCATGCTGAACGTGCGGCGGTACCATAGCCGCTCCTTGGGCAAGAAGGGCTTCATGACGCCAGACAGGGCCGACTCGATCGGGTAGGGCACGACGATCTTGCCCTCGAACTTCGCGGGAATCTCCTGTTCGGCCTTGCCCGTGATGGCGTAGTCCCAAAGGCCATTGAGGTTCTGCCACCGCTGCCGCACCATTTGTGGCCGGGGGTACTCGGGCAGGACATTGGCCGGCGAAACGTCCTTGGCCCAGCGGGTGAGCAAAGGGGCGTTATCGGGAACTTTCCACTCCGCCGCGAATAAGGAACCGGTGCAGAGTGCGGAAACAACTGAGATCGCAATAAGTTTCAATGAAGTGTTAAGAAAGATTCGACGGGAAGTCTTCATGGTGAAAAAGGTCTGATGCCGCTAGCATCGTTGCCGGTGATGCCAGCCACATTTTTGCCTAGGCTCACCAGCGTGTCGTTCGTGGAAAGGTTCTCGACCAGATTGGCCCTGACGCTGATGTTTCGAGACGTCTTAAAATCCAGAATAGTTCTGACTCTTCCGCCAGGAAGCCGAATCGAAGAGGCGACAAAGCGATTGTTGTCAATGCAGATGCCGTCGGTATCCTCAACGTGAATGGCGATCTGACCATAGTTCTTGTCGAGAAAGTTACTGGTGATGGTGAGGTTTCCATTGCCGATGGCTCCATCGCCGTGAACAAATACCGTTCCGGCTTCGCTGCCGTTGAGTACATTGTTCCGGAGGGTGTTTCCCCGGACGGTTACATTCCTGGAATAGTCAGCTTCTCCCCAGTAATACTCGGGCCCGATGCTGATAGCCGACATGCCACAGCCGCTGATGGTGCAATTCTCGATCAAACCGTCATCCGCTTTGACCAATATTCCGCGAGAGCGACAGTTTCCGAGTTTGCAGTTCAGGATTTTGAAACCAGCACCGTTGTGCCGTGGATTCGACGCTTTCGCTTTCGCGGGTGCGCCAGATTCCCGGTCCAATGTGAGTTCCAAAAGCCCGCCGTCGTTTTCCTGCACGCGAAGGCTCGTGCAGGTAAATTCGCCGAAGAATCCATTTTGGCTGGAGATACGGACAGGCTCGCCGACAGCAAAATTGCCGCGGCTTCCTTTTTCCAGAATAAGTTTATTTCCTTCGGCCCGGACTATCTGCTGAAGGCTGCCATGGATAGCAATGCAATCGTCATGAAGCAGCCCTTCCCAAGCACAGCGCTCAATCGTGGGACCAATTCTGGTGCTGGCAGAATGAAACCCATCGGCGCCGCAACCCACAAGCTGCTCCTCCGTGGCGCCAGCCGGTTTGGGGCCGGGCGCAACGCGACAATCAACGTAAGAATGGCCGCCCTCACCGCCGGTTTCAAAAAACGCCGCAAAGCCGGCATTCTGCAGAGTGATCGCCCGCAGCGTGCAATGGCTGCAGCCGTCCAGGTGGACAACCCAACCACCGCCACCGGGCCGACGGGTAAAGAGCCAGTCGTTGACCATTGCGGAACCAGGCTGGCCATTGATGCCCCTCAACCGAAAGAGGCCCTTGCCTAGCGATTCCGCCTTTTCGCATCCAAGGTCACCGGTCCCAAACTTCAGCAGGCGCGTGTGCTGATCCACGACATCAAAGCAACTTTTGGAGGGATCGAAAATCGGGTATCCTGCATCAATCTGCCAATCGAAATACTTTCCACGAGCATCCTGGCCGACGGCTTTGATTCGTCCTTGGGTGAATGAAGGTTCGGCAAACAGTAGGGTGGCTCCCTCCAAAGTGACATGGTCACAGCGGTTCAGGGTAATCGGCGTTTTAGGAAGCTCCTCAAAAATGATGGTGACCTGAGCGGCACGAATGACCGTATTGGTCCAGCCATTTAATTCAATTGCATCCTTTCCTGTCCGAGGCAGGTGATAGATTCCCGGCACAATGGTAATATCGCGCGCCCCGTTGTCGTATGCTTTAATAAGAGCCGCGGGCAGCGCCGCTCCGCAGGCAGGGTCGCCAATAACCGCAGTGGTTTGCCGCGCAGGCAAACTATCTGCGCCGGAGCCGACCGACGCAAAATATGCCAGACAAGCTAAACTATAAAAGAGGTTTTTCACGACCTGTGTTGGTTGGATCGTTCTTATCATAATTATTGGTAGGCTATTGTTTATTGTCACGACGATGGGTCTAAAACCCTCGCCGTCAGGCGAAACCTCTAGGAATTGTTGAGTGTCTGCAATGGCGGGTAACGCCTGCCTTTGGATTGTGGTTGTTCGGCTGTTTGGGTCCGAATCCGGACAGCACTTGGGTAAAGTTGTGGATCCAGGTCGGGATGTGCGAAGGACTTCAGTCCGCAGCTCATCTCGAATCCTGAACCCACCGCCTTACAGGCGGTGGTCGCTCAGTTCGCCGTGGCGTCGATGGGCACATTGCAGAACGTCAGCGCGGCGATGCCGTTGGCGCCAATCAGCAGCTTGTCCTGGCTCCAGTCCGTCTCCTTGAGATACGTTATTGTCGTCGCCGTCGAGGGCGATTTCAACTTGAGTGTGACCACATTTCCGGAGACCGAGCCCAATGCCGTCGTTCCCGCGGTCCCGTCCAGATAGAATTGGCCGCACAAAGAGTCCGCCCACAGTACCGGCTGATCGAACTCCATGGTGATCGCGTCTTTCGCGCCGTCGGTGAAGCAAGCCCGCCGGAGGTTCGGGGCGGTGATCGACCTAGCGGGCGCTCTGCCGTAGAAGTCGCGCTCGATCAGCGGCTGGATGAGTCGTGCGAACTCCGTCCAGCCAGCAAGCGGATAGTGGCACGGTCCCGGCGGCCGGATTCCGATCGTGGACATGACATCCAGATTGGAGTAATAGCGGGGTAAAGTCCGTTGCACCTCCCGCAGCATGTCGCCGTGCCCGTTGCCCATACTGCAGGAGTTGGGCCAGATCTGGAAGACGTAATAATGCCGGACGTTAGGGAGGTCTGCTTTCCACGCTGCCGACATGTTCAGGAAATAGTGCCGGTAGGTCTGCCAGCCGTAACCGCCGTCGGGACCGTCCGAGCTTTGATCGCTTTCGCCCTGGTGCCACAAGACTGCCCGAATGCCGTGCGTCAGGCGGGCCTGTTGCACACGCCAGAGCGTGCGGCCGTAGATCGTCTTCGGGTCGGCATGGTTCCCCGGCGTCGGCTGGTGTTCGTCGATCCGCGTACCGCCGACGGCGCCATTGACGATAAAGATGGGCAATTTCTGGCTGGCCACGAGCCGTTTTGCAAGCTCCATGCCCCACCAGCCGAGTTCCGCCTTGTGCTCCGGCCGGTTCGCCTTCCAGACCGGGTTGCACCAGAGGTTCGGCCGCACCAGTCCGGCCTGTTGGGCCTCGGCAATGCGGTCGCGGACCCAGCCCGTGCCGTCTCCCCACCCAGTGGGACCGCCGTAGCTGCGGATCCATTCGTTGGTTTCTCTCGGCGACTTCTCGCCGGTATCGGTGGCCAGCGCGTTCGATTGGCCCTCGATCAGATAGGCATCGCCACAAACGAGGTTGCCGACGGCGTCGAGCAATTTCCCTTCCCGACCGGTTTGCATTCCGAATTCCACACGGTACTTCACCAGACCCGGTTTGAGCTTGACTGTGAAGGCGTAGGAATTGCCGGCAGCCAGCCGTCGAGTCTCGCTCCGGTAGGGCTTGTCGTCAGCGTAGACCTTGAGGAAGACGGCATCGGCCTGGCCGAGCGCGCCGTTGTAGCAAAGCGTGCCCTCGTTCTTGTCGTCGCGGGCGTAAAACTGGCCCTCCTCGGGCTTTTCATCCTTCCCCGGGGTGCGCTCAACCCAAGGATCGGTCTTGGGTTCGTTGACTTGGATGACCGTGGATGCGACGGACGGCGGACCGCCGTTGTCGATGCAAGCGGAAACGGCGATCCGTCCGGTGTATTGCGACCGCTTGAGAATCAGCCGGTCTGATGCGACCTGCTTGATCACAGCGCCGCCGGAGACGTCCCAAACGTAGTGCAATTCGCCCGCTCCGGCCACTCTCATGGCTTGCCGATTGCGTATCAATGGAACGACTTCAATCGTGTCGCGACCGTTCCAGGTCTTCGGCGCGTCGAGCGTGAAGTCCGGCTCGGGGATCGTCTCCTTGATCGTCACCGGGATGTCGATGGCTTTGACCTTGCCGGGATAGATGGCCTTGAACTGGAGCAAATACGACGCGTCGCCTGCCAGGCGCCCGGCGTCGAGCGTGTACGAGAGACGGTCGACGGCGACGACCGTCTCCTTGCTGTCGCGCTTGACGATCCAGTAGACCTTCTCGGCTCCGCCGGCCTGGGCGGTGACGGTGGCGTTCGTCCCCTCGTCGATCACAACCCTGTCCGTCGATGCCGCAAACGTGCGGCCGGGCTGGACCAGCGTGCCAACGAGCGTTTGCAGAGGCTTCTGGTTCTCGTAGCACAACTTGATCCAATCTGGCGAGCGAACGACCCTCGAAATCCGCACTTCATCGATGTCACCGATAAAACGATAATTGTTGTACCAACCGCCGAGCCACATCCGGGCGGGCGCGGATGTTCAGCGGTGAATCCGACCGGAGCGTGACGCCATCCAGCCGACCGTTAAGGTAGACGCGGGAGTCGCCCTTTTGGTAGGTATGCACAACGTACACCCATTCGGACATCGGTAGACGGCTCTTGCCCGCCACGTCGGCGCTGGAGAAGTAGCACTCCATGCGGACGTGCGGCGGGGCGTGGATGTTCATGATGACCTTGCCCTGCGCCTGCTCGTTGCCCCAGCCGACGACGACCGTATTCACGTGATCGGCCTTGAACCAGGCTTCGGTCGTGTTGGGGCCAAAGCCGCTAGGCAGGCCGGTGATCTTCTCGCCGCAGGCAACGCCCTGGCCGGTTTCGAAGCGGCGGCCGTCACCGATGATGCCAGGGCAGGAAGTCGTGCCGGCATTGACGGGTGAGACGGTACCGACCTCGTCCTTGACGGGATTGGCCCGATCGTCGAGGTGCATGACCGCGGCGTATCCATTGGATTCATTGAACACTGCTGCGCCGCTGGACTCGCTCTTCGCGCCGCCATTGCCCCAATGCATGGCGATTTGCTGGCGGGAATTTCCCATGATGAGCGGGATTCGCACCCAGATGCTAGCCGTGCCCTTGGCCGAGTCCCACTCGTCGATCTGATACGCCAGCGGCTTGCCTTCGGCCAAGAAGCGGATGTCTTCGCCGTGGGGCTGCGCCTGGCGGAAATCGAAGAAATCCGCGTTCAATCGGACCAGAAGGGGAAATCCCTGTTCGACCGCCGCCGCCGGGAGGGCGGCTCCGTCCGGCGTCGTGAGGATCACCAAGCTGCCCGAGTGCTTCCAGCCGTTGAGCGCATCCGTGCGCTCGACCGCAAGCGCAGCAGAAGATACGACCTTTACTGCCAAGATGATGGCTGCCGCCAAAGATGCCGTCTTGGATTGGAACTGCTTCAGCATGATCGCTCCTCAGATTTTGCTGACAAGGAAAATCGATTGCACTGGACCTAAACTAAGCCTCACCGCCGTTGCCGGCTTCATACAAAGCGTGTCGTTCAGGCCTCGTCCATCACGGATTATAACAAGAGCGCGGTCGGTAAATACGCGAAAGTGCGCAGTTCCTGGAAATTGGGCAGGACCAATAGGCCATCGCAAGAAGGTTCGTTTTCTGGCGCTATGCCGATTTGCACACCCTGCGGCTGATTCTCCATCCAAAGCGTTCCCAAATTGCTGTCACGGAAATCAATGTGCCGAATCGCGGTGAAAGTGGAGCGCGAATAAGACACAAACGGAGACAGGCCCCCCGTATATGGGTTTTCTCTCCGTTGCGTGAACAACTGCTTGCACGCGCAGGTTTGGCACGCCGACGCGTGCTGGAAATGGCCTTCGCTGCGGAGGTGGGGGTGACCGACGCAGGCAAGCTGGGCTGACGATGTTCCAAGAAATGGGCGGCCTTTCAACATCTCCGACAAAAGGTATGCCTTGATGGCCCTGGTTCGCCGGTGGGCAAGTTGCAGGCGATCCAGATGGTGGATACGATGATTGGTGGTATTTGACAGATGACGACGGATGAAAGCGCATGACCTCCGATGAAGATCAACCCAAGACGCGGTGCGGGGTTTTGTTGACGACGAACATGCTCTTCTCCTCGATGGTGACGGGAACCGCGTTGGCCCTCGGTCAGGAAGTGGCAGTTGCCGGCAATGTGGCCGAGGCGGTCGATCTGTGCTACGCCAGGCCGACCGCATTCGTCATTATTGATCTGGGGATGGCCGAGATCGAGATCGGGACGGCAGTGGCCCGACTCCGTGAGGCTGCCGGTGCTGTCCCAATGATCGCCTTTGGGTCGCACGTGGATAAGGCTCGTCTCGACGAGGCCCGTGTCGCCGGCTGTGTCGAAGTGCTACCCCGGAGCAAGTTCAGCACCGAGCTGCCAGACGTACTGCGACGCTACGGTACGATATTGAGAAGTTAAGCCATGGCGCATGTAGTTGCTCAACCATGTTTCGATTGCAAGTACACCGACTGTGTACTCGTCTGCCCAGTGGATTGCTTCCACCAAGGGGAAAAGATGCTATACATCCATCCGGATGAGTGCATCGACTGTTCGGCATGTGTGCGCGAGTGCCCCGTGGGGGCGATCTTCCACGAGGACGACCTTCCCGAGGAGTGGAAGGAGTTTACTGCGCTGAACGCGGAGATGGCTCCCCAGTGTCCGGTGATCAAAGAAAAGAAGACGCCTCTCGCAAAACAATAGGTTTGTATCGAAAGTCAGGCGGGAGTGTCAAATCACCTGCCGGTCAAGAAAAAACGACCGATTTCAGAATTTTTGAGGTCGGCCATACCGCTTGGACGCAGAGGTTAGGGTGACCGACGCAGGCAAGTCGGCCGGCCGAGGTTCCTAGAAAAGGGTGGTTTTCCAGCACGCGAACTGGGCAACTGAATTGACTTTCGGGCCTCTTTCTGCAGCCAAGGGTGCGCGGTACGCTGATGGACATAGAACAGTTTTTTTCTAACCAAATAAGCCGGGCCCCTTGTTCAGCTCTCTCGAGCGCAACGGGGTTGAACAGTGGAAGACCAAGTGACTAAGTTGGGAGATAAGTAATGGCCAAAAATCGAACGACGCATTCGTTGCCACCAATTCGTCTTTCAGCGGCGTGTGTTTTCTTGGTCTTTACGCTCACCTGCGTCAACTTCGTAGCCGCAGCCGACCCTGCAACCCACGGCGGCGGCACGCCGGCCCTGCGTCCGACCGCCGCGCTAGTGAGTCTCAATGACTCGCCCTTGGCGCTGCTCTTAGAGCAGCGATTGCTGGCGGATACTCGCGCTGTTTGGCTGGAGCGGAACGCGATTCAAGCAATTCAAGACGAGCAAAAACTCCAGGCGTTGATCGGCGCGACGGCTGGGGCCGAGCAGCGTCAAGATTGGCAAACTCCTTAAGGCCGATCTGCTCGTCCTCTTGGCCACTTCCGCCAAGCCGAAAAGCACCACGATCGTCGTTTGCGAAACCAACTACGGCCTGCGGCTTGCCGCACAAACCATACCGTTAAGCGAAAAACCGGAGACGGACGCCGTCGCCTTGCAGGCGATCGTCCAGCGGGCCATCGAACGGCATGCCGCGCAAATCACGGAGATCGTCGCCGTGCCGCCGCTGGTGAGCGGCGATCTCTCTTACGAATACAACCACCTGCAAGGCGCGTACGCGGCGCTGGTCCAACAGACGCTCGACAGTCAAGCGGGCATTGTCACCGTCGAACTGGCCGAGGCCCAGGCGATCAACAAGGAGCTGACCACCGCGGGCGCAATAGCCATCGTCCGCCGTCCGCTGCCGATCTACCTGTTCGGCGAGTTCCGCCATCAGGGCAAGGATGGTGAAATGCGCGTGCGGTTGCAGCTCAGGGCCGTGCGCGGCGAGGCCCAGCTCGGCCAACGCGAGGCTACGCTGCGGCCCGACAAGGCACCCATCTTCCTGCAGGCGGCGGCCCGTGAACTCATCGGCGGAAGCGGGCAGCGAGCATGGAAGACGCCCGACCCGCGAATCGAGGCCCGGCAACTGACGGACCGCGCCGTCGATTTTCAGCGGCTTGGGCAATGGGAGGAATCGATGCCCTTACTTGAGGCCGCCTTGCTTCTGGAACCGACGGAAGAGCGGTATTATCGCGCCATGGTCGCTTGTTCCCACCTCACAACGAGTTATGGCTGCTATTCGAAGCAGACCGAGGAAGACAAGAAGGCGGGGCGACGCTATTTCGTCCGAGGACTGGAGCATTTAGAAGAGTTCTTTGCCAGCGTCGGCAAGGTCGAAGGAGCCTATTATCAGGGCCCGCGAGAACTTGCCTATCGCTATCCATGCTGCGACTTCAAGCTTTTCCTGAACGAGCCCTCCAAGCCCGACTCCGTAGCGGTGGTCGAGAAGGAACGCGAAATCCTCTTGCGCATTTTGCGAAAACGCGTGCGAGGCGGTTACAACGATGAAGGTTGGATCATCACGGTATTCTGCGGAAACCTTGCGAAGAAGGAGTATCTCGATCTGGTCTACGGCCTGCTGGTGGAATTCAAAGACCTTCCGGGCCAGAAGGATCGCCTGCAAAGCTACGTCCTGCAAAAGTACGGCGCCAAGGGATGCAGATGTCCCGAGGGGGATGAATTCATTGCCACGCTGGAGCGGAGTGACGACGCGGTGCTGCGCGGTTGCGGCGCATGGTTGCGAATGGAACGAAAGGACAACGTCCATGTTCTGATGCCCCGCGAAATTGGCGACGGTCCCCGGCTAACCCCGGCTTCCCAGGCGGCCCAGTTCGCAACGATCCAGTTCCCGATAATTGCCGGGCCAGGCAAGGGCCGCGTCATCAGCGGTTTCCTCAGTTGCACGGCGGCCGGCGCTGATACGGACATCGCCTGGGACCGAAACCACGTCTATGCGATCGAAAGCAACGAGGGACTCAAAGAGCTTTGGAGCACAGAGGACAATTCCGCAATCGTGCATTGCGCCGGTTACGACGGGCGCTATCTGTGGGCCGCCGTCGAGCACCACCGCGCGTCGCCCTGGCTGCTGGTAATCGACCCCCAGCGCCAGTCGGTGCGACAGTTCGGCGAGGATAGCGGTCTGCCCATCCAGCCGCCGGAAAAGTTGCCGGAGCGAACCTATCAGGGAATGCTCGTGGCGCCCGTCTCGCCAGGCTGCGCGTGTGTGGCGGGCGATTTCGGCCGCAGTTGGATCGCCCTGGTGAAATACGATCCGCAGGCGGCCAAGCCGCTGAACGTGGACGTGTTTCACGAGGCTCGACGCACATGGGACGGCGCCAACACGCACTTCGCCTTGGACGTCGCTGCTGCCTTCCAACCCTCGTCGATGACGCCCCTGACTGATTGGGCCGGCGATGCTCCCGGCGCACGGCTCAGGATCCTCGTCGGCCGGACCGACGGCAACCACACCGATATCAACAGCCATCCGCTGATCGTCGATCCCACCTCGCGGTCCGTCGCCATCGTGTCGTCCGGTCACCACGTCGATTTCATGACCGGCTGGCCTCTTTCGCTGAGAACGTTCGGCATTCACCGGGGCAGTGTCTACTTTCTCGGCCTCGCGTCCGACTGGCAAGGTCACCACCTCTACCGCCTCGGCTTTCCGGAGCTTGAACCGATTGCCGTGATGGATGAGCCGCCGGAGGGTTGCATCGTCTCCTACGGCAACAACCTGCACATTGTGGGAGAAAAGTGGTGGCGGCTCCGTCCCAACGGCGAACTGGACGATTTAGGGGCTACTCCTTGGGCCTACGACCACCATTATGGCAAATCCCGCTGGATCAATGTCTCGCGCGATTCGAAACAACCGCGTCCGCTGCTTCGCGAGATTTGTTTCAGCCGCCATTACGGGCTGCTGGCGATCACCCACAACCGCGCCAATAGCAACCAGAACAACGACTGGGTGACCTACCATGTTTCGCTGCACGAGGAGAAGGCGGTGCCGGCCGTACCCATCGTCACCAAAACCTCGCCGCTAGAGAAGATCGTCGCCCAGGCAAGCGAGGTCATCGGGCGAAACCCGAAAAATGCAGCAGCATGGAACCTGCGTGCCCTCATTTACCATCGCTTCGCCGAGTGGAAGAAGGCCGAGTCCGACTCCACGGATGCCCTTCGCCTCGATCCACAATTTGCCGTTGCCTATAACACGCGAGCGGTTTCCCGACTTTACCTCGGCAATGTCGAAGGGGGAATCGCCGATCTAAACGAAGCAATTCGACTCGACCCGAACTTTGCCGATGCCTACAACAACCGCGGAGTCGTGCGCTTTCGTAAAGGCGACATTGAAAGCGCCGAAGCTGATTTCACCGCGGCAATACGAGCCAATCCGAAGTTTGCCTTGGCTTATTGCGACCGGGGCGCATTGTATCGGAAGAAACGCGATTTCCAGCGCACCATTGCCGATTATACCGAGGCGATTCGCGTCTCGCCGATGTACGCGCCTGGTTACATCGGTCGCGCCGACGTGTACGAAGACCAAGGCGATTTCCAGCGCGGCTGGCGAGATCGTGCCGAGGAGCAATGTCTGGTGGCCGCCGAACTCATGGCCCACGGTAACCTCGACGGCGCCGAAACCTGCCTAGGCCGGGCACTCAAGTATGATCCCACTCACGCGCGGGCCTATCACCAGCGCGGCTTGGTCCGTGCCAGGAAGGGAAATGCCGCGGGAGCGGCCGAAGATTCCATGAAGGCAGCCCAACTCGACCCCAGTTACACCACGGCGAAACCGACACCAAAATCAAGCGGTGGCGCCGCGGCCATCTCCGACAACGCCCCCGCGAAGGCTCCGGCCCAATGAACCGCAACGAGGAGCAATTTATGAGTATGAAACACACTTCGGTCCTCGCGGTAATCGTGGCGCCCCTCTTGTGCTCACTCTTGCCTACGACTGTCGTGGCCGTGGAAGCCACGGCCATCGAGCCTGTCGAAACACGGTCGAACATTTTCAGCGGAGCCGAGGTCAAGTTCCACTACCCTATCTGCACGACGCAGCCGCTCGACGGCCAGCTCAACTGGTCGCTATCGGTCAACGGTCGAACTGTGGAGCATGGGCAATTGCCACCCGCTCGCACAAAGCAACAGGGCAGCACCTGAAACGAAAGACCGCCACGGCCCCAGGCTTCACCCCGCTCGCGATGGCTGCGAGGGAGTCGGATCCCAATCGCATGTCGCCAGAGGTATGGTTCGGGGCGTTGGCAGGGGGCTTGCCTGCGGAGTTAGGCACTTCTCCGCGCACAAGGAAATGCAACGTCATCCCCGCGAGTGGACATGAAAGCCAGAGTCAAGAAAAAACCGCAGTTTCCCGAATTTTTTCCCCGGCTGTGCTGCTTTCGACGCGGAGTTGGGGTGACCGCCGCAGGTTACGAACCTTCCTTTTTCTGGAAAAGATGCGACAAAAAGAGCCCGGCGGGGCCTTCGCGCCGTTTGGCCTACCAGACCCGCCGGGCCTTACGGGGGGACGGGATCTTGTCCTGTTTGGCGGACGTGCTCTGCTTTCCGTCAAGCTCGGGAGACACGCAAGCCCAGGCCGTAGCCCCTGCCCCCGGGCAAGTCCCCGTAGCGGATCGCCGACCTGTCGTTCCCAAAAAACTCGTTTGAGGGGAAGGCGAGGGACCAGCGTGCGTAGACGAAGGGAACACAAAGGGCCGGGAACGATTGCTGTAACAGGGCAAGCAGCCTCCGGGATCGCAGTTTCGGCAGACCGGCGAACGCTGCTTCCGTTGAGAAAAGATCAGACTGGGAGTTGGGCTCGGCGGTTACGCGGCACGCCGTGTGTACCGATGGTGTAAGCCGCCGACTTGTGGGATGGCAATAACCTGGCCGGCAGAAGGCGGTTCGACTCGCCGCGGCGTCGGTGAATTACGATCCAGGGACAGGTGAGGCCGGGAATTGTGGTAGTACTGGAAATAGTCAGTCAGGATGCGATGCAGATGGGCTTCGTTGAACACGATCACATGATCCAAACAATCGCGGCGTATCGAACCGATCATTCTTTCGCAGTACGGATTCTGCCAAGGTGACCGCGGGGCAATCAAGACTTCCTCGACGCCCATGCCCTTGACGCGGTTCTGGAAGTAGTCGCCATAGATGCCGTCGCGTAGAAGAAAACGTGGGGCTTCCTCGTACGGAAAGACGTCGACGATTTGCTGGGCAGCCCATTCGGCGTAGGGATTGGTGGTAACGCTGAAGTGAACGACCTGTCGCCGGTCATGACGGAGCACAATGAAGACGTACAGGACGCGGAAAGTGACCGTCGGAACGGTGAAGAAATCGCAGGCAGCAATGTCGGGGACGTGATTGGCAAGGAATGTTCGCCATGTCTGCGACGGCGGTTTCCTCTTGCGGACCATGTACTTGGCCACGGTCCCTTCCGCGACGTCGTGCCCCAGCAAGAGTAATTCCGACAGGATTCGCGGTGCGCCCCATGTGGGGTTCTCGCGGGACATGCGGCGAATCAGGTCACGGATTTCGCCTTCGATGGGCGGGCGGCCAGGTTTCCCAGCCCTCGACTTCCATCACCAGTGCAGTTTGAATCCCTGTCGGTGCCATTGGATGCCGGGCTGGATCAAGGCCGATCATAAACGGGTAGGGCGGCGGCTGGAGAGGCTAGCGGCAACTGGGGCACTGCCCCAGTTGGAGAAGACCGTAGGACGGGACGGCAAACGACGGCGGTTCCGCCGAATGTATTCCAATAGACCTTGACCCATTGCCCGACCTTCAGATCGCTCAGTTTTCCCGTTTTGCCATCCAACAGGACAACGACGGTCTTCTCGTCCACATTCACGGGATGGATGATCCCGCTGTGGCCACGCAGGACATGAAGGTCCATCGTCCCCTTACCGATGGCCTTGATCTGGCCCGTGTAGTAGCTGGTGTAGTTCGGCTGCTGGACCGCTTCTTTCACGAGGGCCTGGGTGGCAGGCGGATCGGCCCATGCCAAGCCCGTGATCGCAAAGACCAGAATCGAAATCAGACCATGAACGAGTGTTTTCATTGTTGGCTCCTCTTGCAATTGACCTTCGACACAATCAGGCTATCTTAAACGTTTTCCACAACGCCGAAAGCGTTTCACGTCCGTTCAATCGCCGCCAGCCATGCTTTCGGGCCGCCTGGGCTGAATTTCGGTCCATCGGGCCGCTCCAGCGACTCGAAGCAGATCGGCTCGATCTGCTGAACCTTCCAGCCATCATGGAAGGCATCTCGGATTTCCCGCTGGCTGATGCGCCTTGGCCCCTCGGTTCCCGGTTCTTCGTCCGAGAAGCAAAGGATGTGCAGCAAGCCGCCCGGTCGCAGGACATGGCCGAGTCCTTGAACGAAAGCCGGGCGTTCTTCGTCGGCGAAGGTATGGAATAGCCCGCAGTCGATTACGGTGTCGAACTGCCTCCCCAGCTTGCCAAGCTCCAAGGCGTTGCCGACGATGAAATGGACTTCGATTCCTCGCTCGGCGGCCTTGGCCTTCGCCCGCTCGATGGCAACCGGCACAAAGTCGAGGCCCCAGGCTTCGTGGCCTCTGGTGGCCAGATACAAGAGGTTCTCGCCGGTGCCGCAGCCCACGTCGAGAACGCTGCCACGGATCTGGCCCGTCTCGGCCAACTGGACGATGACGGGCTGAGGCCGTCCCGTGTCCCAGGGTGCTTGGCCCTGGTACATCTGCTCGAATAGTTGATTGTCCATCGGAAACTCCTACATTCTCGATACGAGCCACCAGCCAAGCCGGTACATCATGATGAATTATATCAAACGGGCGATATGGCGAGTGCCAGTGGCGCTCCCGAGAGGCTGGTCATTTTGACGAGCATCCACGAATTAGCGTATAATACCCAAGGCATGAATCCGGCTTAGAGCGAAACATACGAGAGGAGAGCGAAGAGCGAATGCAGTATTACTTCTACAAGCTCAATCCGCCACGGCCCACGTTTCCGGCTGACATGACGCCCGCAGAAGGCAAGCTGATGCAGGAGCATGTCGTCTATTGGAGCGGCCTGATGAAGCAAGGGGCCGTCGTTGCCCTTGGGCCGGTGGCCGATCCAAAAGGCTCCTACGGTATTGGAATTGTCCGACTTGAAGACGGTTCAGACGCCACGGCTCTGGGTACGAACGACCCGGTAATCAAAGCCGGAGTTGGCTTCACTTTCGAGGTTCATCCAATGCCGAGGCTGATGCTGCCGGAGTAGCGGGATGATTACGTTCATCCCGATGGACGTTCTCTGGCGAAAATGCCGGGATGCAGACTGCAATGTACTCGGCACCTTTCGGCGACGGACTGCTATATTGTACCCATTCCCCGGCCGTGACGATGATCGTCTGCCCGGCAGCGACATCGAACTCAGCATCCTTCAGCTTGACGTGCAGGGCTCCCCGTAGGACGACCGTATATTCGTCGAATTCCGGCGTCTGCCCCGGCTCGGCCCAACCCGATGGGCTCTTCATGCGGGCGATGCTCACCGCCGCCGTTCCTGAGTTCACTCGTCCGACGAAGTCTTCGATGGACTTCGGTGGTTGCCCTGCCGCATGGATGGTGGTGGATTTCTGGATGAAGGTCGCCATTGCTCTTCGTTCACCTCTCCGGTCCTACGTGAACCCCTTCCTCGGCTGCGTCCGGTGTGGCACCTGGGACAGAAGTTGCAACTTCTTTCCCGCATTTTGCCTTGTGCCAATGAACAAGGTACGGTGGCGTAACACCTCTTGGATAAGTTTCGACAACTGGCTTTCCTCGTTTCTTGCGTTTCCCTTCACAATACGCATCCATATCTCGTTCCCTTGAAAGCAAGAACCTCAAGAAACTGACCCCCTTGTACCGGCAGGTTTGGCAAATGCTCAGGAGCGTTAGGTAATCCTTGAGGCCCTCCTCCTTCATGGTCCCAACGGTGTCCTCCCGGTAGTAGGCAAACCGCTTGATGGGATTCTCGGCGTTGTTGTTATTCCAGGGCACGCCGTCGTATTTGATGAAAGTGAACAACTTGTCCTGGGACTTAACGAACCGTTCCTGGAGCTTCCTGGCGGCATCGGATTGAACGGAAAGGGTTGATACGAACTCGAAGAATTTCAATACGTCCCGGTCGTGTGTCTTGAGGTGGCACCTTTTCAGGCCATACTTATCGACAGTCTCCACGACCGAACGCAGAAGGGTGCCGAAAGGCCCAGTGATCGATTGAAGCTCCTGATCGTATGGGCTGTTGAGAAGGTCTTGGTTGATGTCCCGCATCAGGTGAATCAAGCACTTCTGCTGTGGTCCCTGGAAGGAATCATAGGTCGGATGGAAGTCTGACACCAGAACGCCGTGGAACTTCTTGAGCAAGTCCTGCACAAAGCCACCCTCTTTTGTAGGGCGGTACATGTAGACAACCTCCTCCATGCTGGCAAACACCGACACATAGCCCTTGCCGGTCTGTAGTTTCACTTCGGTGTCGTCGGTGTGCATGACCGGCCCAGACAGAAGTTTCTTCAGCAGGAGGCGATAGGTCGGCTTGTAATAGCGAGCAAGCAAAGACTTGAAAGCGTGGAGTTCTGGCATGTGTACCCGTAGATTGAAGAATTCTCGGAATACTTCTTCAAGCGTTCCAAAACTCATTCTATAGGCGATATGCTGGAACATTGCCCAACTCTTGAGGCTATGGAAGTGCGTGTCCAAGTGCTCATATTCAGGTGGGACAAATTCTTGACCGCATTTCCCGCACTTATACTTAGAAGCTCTGCATTCGATCACCTTCCTCTTGATTCCACCGGATGTAATGACCAGATCGAATGCTCTCTTGACACGGGGATTCCGGCTGGATTTCGTTTCGACAGCGAACACATCCCTGCTCTTGCATAAAGGGCATCGTGAGCTTTCAATTCTGATCCGTTGTGACACCCGCAGCTTCGCATTGCGATGCAGCTTTGTGCCGGTCTTTCGCACTCGTTTTCTAATCGTCTCACTTGTGCGAACAAAGACTCGCTGCCTCTGGTAGTCGAAGTAGGCGCATCGATTGATGAACTCGTACTCAGGATGAACGAAATTAACCCGGCCCCATCTACGTGAGTAGGCCCGGTTGTCGATGTCCTGGACCCACATGACTGGCGGTTGGTGCGTCAAGGCACTACTCAGCGGCGGCTCGCCGGAGGGGCTGTCCTGGCCGCAACAACGTAGAGAAACTCGGCGACCCTTCTCAGGGCGTGGCAGTCCTCCAGATTGTAGGTGACGAGCCGCTGCTTCCACGCCTCGTCGTGTGCCTCATCCCATCGCTTTCTCCACACGATGCTTTGGATTCCCGAGGCGGCTTCGTCCGTCCACGAGTAGCCCAGGCAAGCGGCCACGTCCTTCAGTCCGTTGGTGTAGCACGGAAAATAGATGTGGTCGTAGATGACGGAAAGGACGTTGGTGAGCGATCCCAGCACCTTGTCCAGCCGTTTCTTGCCCGTCACCTTCGGCCTCATCTTCTTCAAGAACGCCTTGTCGTACCCGCCATAACAGAACACCTGATACTCGTCGTATCGGCCCAACTCCTGGAGGAACTGCTGGACGATGACAATTTCCTGGTCTTTGCTGTCGGCCCAGAACGAATGCGATTGTTCAGATACGCCGTCGCAGACGAGGATGCCGATGAGGTAAATGTACCCTTCGTCGGGATCACCTTCGACATCGAGATAGACTTTCACCGGACTTACCGGCAAAGTTGGCGTGCCGAGGACGAAAACTGTCTTGTCCCGCAGGGCCATGGCCTGAAGGGCGTGATAACGCCGTTTGCTCCGCTCGGCCCGTTTGCCTTTCCGTCGTGGCCGAAACGTCTGGGCAAGTTGCGTGAGGGTGAGGATGCCCTTCCGTGCATACGCCTTGATTTCCTTCTCGCCAATCCCGCCAAGCAGGCTTGGATTGCCCTGTTCTATTGCCTGCTGACGACACCGATGGCGGAACTCACACACCTGGCAATGATCGTTCAGGATCAGCGGTGGAGGCTGGCCGGAACTCCGTAGCCGTCCAACATCTTCGACCTGGCGGCGCAGCTTGCCGGGGTCTGTTGAGAGCCGCACGGTTGCCAATCGGCATTCTTTTCCGCAGTAGACGCCTCCTTTGCTTGGCATCCGTCCTTGCAACTCCGGGAGAAACAGGCCACACAGTTCGAGCACAGCCTTCTGTTCCTTGTGGGCCTTTGGGCCACCGTGGAAGAGGAGTGGCATGTAGTGGAAGCCTCCAAGGCGTGAAGCTCCCGCAACTTTCTTTAGGCCGTCGAAGTGAAGCAAGCCCAGAGGCGTTGGCAGATGTGCGTCAAGGATGATCGGCTTGGCTTGCGCAAGGAGAGGGCGGGTCAGGGTGACGTTGACCAGCACTTCTCCCCGTGCATGTTGGACAAGGAGCTTCTCCGAAGCCAGATGTTCTACATTGGCCCGCAACTGACGGCACATAGTCTCGTAGTCGCACTTCAAGCCATGCTGACCCAATAATCGCAAGTACGCCTTGTACCGGCAGTGCAGATTGGCTTCCCAGACCTCGTTGGCGGAAATATCGCCGCCGAGATCAGGCTGCGAGGAACCCGCAACGCCAGCATCCTGGATCGCTTGGCTCATGCTTATCTCTCCGCTTCGGCTCCAATGCAAGCCTATTCCGCCTCAGCCCATACTCGCACGTCGCCGCCTTCGTCGATCTCCACATGGATCACGTTCGGTCGGCAGCAGACCGGACAATCCTCGACGTACTCCTGGCTTTCGCCCGCCGATAGGTCCACCTGAATCACGATCTCCTCGCCACACGCATCGCAGACGTAGCTGGCCTCCTCTTGTGGTTGTCGTCGTTGCTTCCGGCGTTTCTTGCCCATTATTCTACAGCCTGATTCCGAGGCTCGTCGTCACTCGCCCGTGCTCAGAAGACTTCCGATGATGACGGCGACCCTCGTTTCAATTCGACCTGTACGCCGATACTTGGTCTTTCCGCCTTGCCAACTCGCTGGTGTAAGATCGCCCCAAAGTGTCGGCGTGCAATCTGATCCAGTCGGTCAGGACCGTGTGCCCGGCAGGCGGCGCATCGACGTGCAGCAAGTCGGCCATGAGGCCCTCGATCTCTTCCTTCGTGACCACCACGTCGCCAACGAGCGACCCCAGAAGCCAGCCCACAGCATAGCCGAACCACGGGGCAACAGAAATGATCGGACGCACCTTGCCGATCAATTGTCCTATCTTTGCCACAAGTTCCCGGTAGGTGAACGACTCAGGCCCGATGGCGTTGATGACGACGTTCTCACGCTTCTTGCCTTGTTCGACAGCCAGGCTCGCCAAATCATCAACGTGAATTGGCTGCAAGCGGTATTTCCCGTCGCCAAATACGCCGAACACCGGCAGTCGTCGCAAGGTCCAGGCGATGTTGTTGATGAGGATGTCCTCTTTCCCAAAAAGGACCGCAGGCCGAAGGATGGCGTAGGAAACGCCGGAGGCGACAAGGGCCTTTTCCAGGACTGCCTTGCCTCGGAAATATTCAAGGGGTGAGTCTTCCGATGGGTTCGTGATGCTGACGTGGACAATCCGCTGGACGCCCGCCTTCTTGGCTGCCTCGAAAAGGACGAGGGTATTACGGACTGCATCAGCGTGCTTGAAGAGGCGATGATTGAACCGCACCCAGTACGTGTTGTAGAGGACCGACACGCCCCGTAGCTGCTCCGTCAGCAGATCGGGCTGATCGAAATGGAATGGCAGAGCCTTGATCCGGTCGCCAAAAGGATTGCGCCGGGACAAGGAATTGGTCAACGTGATGACCGTGTGCCCCTCGTCGAGGAGCCGCTGGGCGATGTACTTCCCGGAATATCCGTAGGCTCCGGTCACAGCATGAGTCGTTGCGTCGGTCATATCCCCGCCTTCTTCCTCCAATCGAACACACCCTTTCGCATTTCCTTGGTGGCGGCCTGGGCGTCGAACTTCTCAGGGTCAAACGGGCCATGCCATTCCAGGAACTCTTTGTGCCGCTTGTGCCTGGGGTTGGCCATCGCTTTCACGTAGTCGTGGTAGCCGCAGGTGCCGCCGACATCATCAGGCGGGCAGGCCCGTTCGCCCTCCAAACAAAGCGGATACCTTCAACCGTTCAATCAAGTGTTGCACAACGACCAACAGAGCGAACCGTCTCCGATCCTCGCTATCCAGCATTTCCTCAGCCACGGCCATCATCATGCCGCCGACTTCCGCCGCAGTGAACGACGATTCCTTCTCGGCCAGCTTCGTCTTGGTCGTCTCCGAAACACCGGGGACCAGTAGAAGAACCTCTCGATGTGCAGGCGACAGGAAGAAATGTTCGAGCGGGCGATCCTTCAGCCCCAACTGCTCGGCAGCAATAAGTGCCGTGGCAGCCCATTGAGCGATTTCTACAGTTTGATCGGAAATCGCCTTGGCCTTCGCAGGATCGTCGGGCTTGTGTTTCTTCGGTCTTTTCATGTTTCACGTTTTCCGTTTCTTCGTTTTCGTTTCCCGTTGTCGTTTCAATACGATCCCTATGCGTGCGGCAGTGTTGCTCTAAGATCCGGGATGCCGGTCAGGAAAACGGCATCCGTTTGGTAGTTGGCGTATGCCTTGAAGACGAATTCATTCCAGTAATTCTGGTCCAATCCGTACTTGAGCAGATTGTAGAGCCGTTTCAGTTCGTCGGCCCCGTTGCATTGCAGCATGGTCCGTCGCAGGAAGTCGATCCACTCCCGCTTGCTGGCGTCGAGTAGAACATACGGGGTGGTGATGGCGACCCAGCTACGGGTGATCTGAGGCTCTAGGGGTGGTAGCAGCCTGACGTACCATAGTTCCCTCACACGACCACGATAGCCGGTGGGGCAAAGTGCGGTGAAGTTGCCCTCCGTTATCAGTTCCCGGAGGAGGACGAAGGGACCATCGGTGCCAACATGTTCGTAGATTCCCATCCGAGACACCGACATCTTCTTGGCGGCGTCCAGTTGGTGTTCGTTCATCCAAATCACGTCGTTGGCGGCGATTTGGCATTCGCCCACCGTATCCTGGCTCTTGCCGATGCGAAGGTCAAAAAGTGCCCACAACCAGAAGAAACTTCTGCTCAACGGACTCATCGGCGGGCCGGAGGGCATGTACTCGTCCTCTGCCTTTGCCACGGCCTTCGCCCACGGTTCCATCTCTGGCAGGCTTGAGATGGATTCGGCAAAATGCGCCGTCATGTTTTGCATGAAAACGTAGACCGCATGAAAGGGTGCTCGCATAAGATGATGTTACGCGGGGAGTGTGGGGCAGCCATATTGGTCGAGGTTTCGCCAGAACTCTTCCCAGCGGCCTGTGGTGAGTCGCAGCGCACGTATCGACAATACGGCGAGAGCGCCGTCGTCCTTCCAACGCGAACCCGATTTGCATAAGCGGTGCTTGATCAAGGTCTTGCATGCCGCTTCCGTCACGCCGCTGCCGATCGGCCAGTTCCGCTGCACCGAATAAGAGTATTTCATCCGTTCCTTCTGGTTTTGGAGGTAGGTGATCGTCGCCAGGACCGCCTTCGCATCTTCCGCGTTTTTCAGCGGCGTCGTGGAAAGAAATTCATCCAGGACCGAAAGCAAACGACTCACCGCTCCCTGCTTGTGCTTCAATTGATGAAGCTGGTTTTCCAGCCACGCTTCTCTTTCTGCTTTCTTTTTCGCTCCCTTGAACACCACCATCGCCGCCTTGCCCACGTACTCGCTGGCATGGTAAAAGTCCAATGTCTGGTGGTCCGTCAACGGTTTCAGGTAGCTCCAGTTGTCTGCCGCGCCGTCGCCCAGACCGATATACGGCACGTTCGGATAGGCATTCTTCACGCGCTCCACCTCGCGTTGGAATTTCGCGTGGAACTTTTCTTTCCCGTACTCTGGGGTCGCGCCTGCGTAAATCGTATGCAGGCGTTCCCCTTGGGCGTCGTAAAACGCGATCGTTCCCGTCATCGCCACCCGCCACCCGTCCTCTTGCAAAAGCATGCATGTTCCATCAACGCCGATCGCAATGGAGGCACACGGATGCTCGAACTGTGGCAATGCGTAGCTCCAGGTCTCTTCTTTCGCAACGGCATAGGCACCGACGATGTCGCCCAGCGACTTGACGTATCGCTTGGAAATCTTTCGATGCTGGCATTCCAATAAATCGGCGACAACCGCATCGGCTCCGGCTTCCGCGTATTTGTAGGAGACCAACTTGGCAAATCTCGGCGTGGCGTTGAGAACCAATCGGGCACTCTCTTCGAGCGGGCAGAACGTTTTGCCCCCTTCGGACGTTTGATAGACATGCCGAAGCACGGAGACGCTGCCGTAAGGCGTTTCGTAATCTTGAGCGAACTGCCCCTTGCTGGTCATGCGGACCGAACCGAGTTGGATGGGACTTCCATCGGTATCGAACCGCTCGAGATTCTTTTCGGTGGCCAGCAGGCCGACTTCGTTAAGCGCATCCTGGATCGCTTCTTCGGCCCGAAGCATGGAGCCGGTCAGCGGCAAGGTGACCTCGATGGTGATGGAATTATGAGCTTGGCGAGTGATTTGTGCGGTCATGTCATTTCCTCCGTGAAAAGTCCCGCGACGACAACTTTGTCTGGGCGACGGCACCGATACTTGGTAAACTATCCGAGTATCCTTCGGATTCCAGGACGGAAGCATAACCTATTCATCGACGTTTGTCTACATCATTTTATGCGAGCACCCGCATGAAACGGGTCGTGCCCCTCTTTAATGAGCATTGCCACAGGCTTGATGCCACCGGGCAGAAGTTCGCCCGGTTTCAGCTTTGGCTCGGTGGTCGGCAGAGTGTGTGCGTTCGCAGCCAATCGCCGGTGTAGTTTCTTTGCAATGTCGCCCATATCCTAATTCCTTGGCTTATCCTTCCTGTAATCTCTTCCTCAACGCCGTGTACCGCTTTGAAGTATCCTGCCGCCGCACCGCCATGCTCAACGCCTTCTTCGTGCCGACCAGGACAACCAGCTTCTTTCCCCTGGTGACTGCCGTGTAGAGCAGGTTCCGCTGGAGCATCATGTAGTGCTGGGTGTGGAGGGGAATCACCACGCAAGGGAACTCTGATCCCTGGCTCTTATGGATCGACAGGACATAGGCCAGGGCGATCTCGTCGAGATCCTCGAAGTCGTATTCTACTTGCCGACCCTCGAAATTGACCACCATCTCCTGCTCGATGCGGTTGATCGACTCGATCACGCCCAAATCGCCGTTGAAAACATCCCGATTATAGTCGTTTTCGGTCTGGATTACCCGGTCCCCGAGGCGAAACGTCCAGCCAAACCGCTGGACTTCTGGGCCGCCGTCGCCAGGATTGAGGGCAGTTTGCAGGACTTGGTTCAAATTCCTGGCCCCCAGCACCGAACGATTCATCGGCGTCAGAACTTGGATGTCGGTCTTCGGCGTAAATCCGAACCGGGCCGGAATTCGCTCCTTGACCAGCCGCACGATCAGGTCTTGAATGGCTTCGGGCTCCTGGGCCTCGATAAAATAGAAGTCGGATAATCCTTCATCCGGTGCCTTGAGATTTGGCATCCGGCCCTGGTTGATGGCATAGGCGGCGGTCACAATTTCGCTCTCGGCGGCCTGCCGGAAGATTTCGGTGAGCCGCACCACGGGCACCACCCCGGAGGCGATCAGATCGGCAAGGACGGAACCGGGGCCGACTGAGGGAAGTTGATCCACGTCGCCGACCAGGATCACGCAGGCGTTGGAGGGAACGGCCCGCAGAAGTTGATGGCCCAGGACGACATCGACCATCGAAACCTCGTCCAGCACGAACAAATCGCCGCTGAGCGGGTGCTGCTGGTTCTTCTTGAAGTCGCCGGTGGCCGGATCAAATTCCAAGAAGCCGGTGGATGGTCTTGGCCGTCTGGCCGGTCGTTTCCGCCATGCGCTTGGCCGCCCTGCCGGTCGGCGCAGCCAGCACGCATTTCATCTTCTTCGCCTGGAAGATTTCCAGGATGCTGCGAACGAGGGTTGTTTTCCCAACGCCCGGCCCGCCCGTGATGACCAAAATCTTTTGCTGGCACGCCTGCCGGATCGCCTCCTGCTGGCCCAAGGCCAACTTGATCCCCAGCTTCCCTTCAACCCAGCCAATGGCCTTCTCCACGTCGATGACCGGCATGGGGTGCGGCGTGGCCGAGGTGATCCGGTGGACGCTTTGCGCCAATCCCACCTCGGCCCGGTGCAGGGCGGTCAGGTAGAGCCAGGATTCGCCCTCGACGTTCTCCCTGATGACCGTTTTCTCGGTCAACGCCGATTTCACCGCCGCTTCGACGATCAGTTGGTCGATCTCGACGAGCTTCGTGGTATGTTCGACGACGCCGGGCTCTGGGTAGCCGACATGGCCCTGGCTGGCCAAGTCTTGAAGCGTGTACTGGACGGCGGCCCTGGCCCGGTAGGGACTGTTGCGGTCGATCCCCATCTTGGCCGCCAATTCATCGGCGGTCTTGAAGCCGATACCCCGGATGTCGTCGGCCAACCGGTAGGGGTTCTCCTTAATCTTGGCGATGGATTCCTGGCCGTAGGTCCGGTAAATCCGCACGGCCCGACCGAAGCTGATGCCATGTTCGGCCAGGAATAGCATGATCTTGCGGACTTCCTTCTGTTCCTGCCAGCTTTGGCGGATGCGTTTTACACGCTCCTGGCCGATGCCCTTGATATGGAGAAGAAAATCCGGGGCCGTCTCGAAGATTTCGAGCGTCCGCTCCTTGTAGATGGCGACGATCTTGGCGGCGAATTTCGGCCCGATGCTGCGAATCGCCCCGGAGGCCAAATACTTTTCGATGCCTTCGGCTGAGGCCGGATGCGTGGTCTTCATTTCATCGGCCTTGAATTGCTGGCCGTGCTCACGATCCACGACCCACTTACCAGTGGCTTCCAGATGCTCGCCCGCTGAAACCGAAGTCGTGCTCCCCACGACCGTCACCAAGTCCTGGCGGCCCTTGACCTGTACCTTGAGGACGGCAAATCCGTTCTCGGGATTGTGGTAGGTCACACGTTCAATGAGGCCGGTCAGGATTTCGGGCATGGATTATTGGCTCAACCCCCAGCCCGTTTCACTCGGTAGCCCAGGGCCTCAAGTTCCTGAACGATCCGATCCCGATGGTCGCCCTGAATCTCGATTCGCCCTTCCTTGACCGTCCCGCCAGTACCAAGCCGCTGCTTCAACTTTGCGGCAAGCTCAGTGAGACCATCGCCATTCAACGGCACGTCGGAAATGATTGTCACCCCCTTGCCTCGCCTGCCCTTTGTCTCCCGGCCAACTCGGACGACAGTGGACTTGTTCGGGGCCGGTGGCTCGCTCTGGCAAGTGCATGTGGTTTTAAGCTGGTGACACTTGGGGCAGAGGAGGTCTCGCCAACTTCGCTGTCCCATGAGTCAATCCTTTTCAATCATTTGCGGATTTCCTAGTCGTCGAAGTGTTCTTCGCATGGCGGCGGATCAATCCCCAATTCCTGGGCCAGTTGACCAGCAATCTTCCTGAAAAGTCCCTGCAAATGCTTGCAAACGGATTCTTCCTTCACCCTTGCTCCGCATAGCGGCAACAAGACAGAACTCCACTCCATAACATCCAACTCGATGAGCCTTCCCTCGGCTGCCATCGCCTCCAACCGGGGACGGAGTTTTTTCGTCTTGGCAATGTCGGTCTTCGTCAGGATTGAATCCAGTTCTTCCGCCGTTAGGGAAATCACCACGGAAGTATCCGGGTTATAGGGCGGAACAGGATTCTTGCGGGACGGAAAGGCCGCCTTGAACATCGCATCAGACCATTCCATGAGTTCCATCGTATCGGTAAACGAACTCCGCTTCCGCTGCGGAAACGGCTTCGGCAGCATGGCCTTGATCTTGTCGGCAGAGGGCCGTTTCTTCGTCTCCTGCATCCACTCAATGACCGCCTCATCGAACCTGGGCAAATCCTCGGATAAAGTGACCTCGATGCCCAGTTGTCGAAGATGGGGCAAGAGTTCCTGCCATTGGGGACGATCTCGAAGATGAATGGTGTGTGGCCGCTGATGATCGCCATATTGTGGTCGCAGCATGGCGTGGGCAAGCAGAGTGGCAAGATAGTTGACCGTGGGCGGCGGTAATCGCACATCTTCCAATGCAAGCACGGCACCGTGTTCCCTCTCGATCACCGCTCCCGTCCATGTTTCCTCGCCTTCGGTCGAGAATTCGGGGTCGAGAAAGAAATCTGCCTCAAATTCAGCTTCGGTCTGCGCCAAGGCCCGAATGTCCTGTTTGGTGAACGCCGACGATTTGCCGAGTTTCAGCTTATCGCACCATTCCCACATGGCCCGTTACCTTCATTTCCGACATGAACAAACAGAGACGTTTCTGCTCACCGGCGAAACTTTGCTTGCCACACGTAACGCCCCAACCAGCTTTGCGGCCAAACGCTCGTCGATAAAGCCTGGGCTGGTGCAAACCGTAACGATGTCAGGTTTCGGCCAGCCACGTCTACGACTTGGCCCCATCGTGAACCGGCTGGCGACCGAATCCCATGCTTCGTCCGATAGCCACATCCTCGGTGAATCAATCGGGCCGTTGACTTGCCAATGCACCCGACAGTCAGGCCATTGCCGCATCGCAAAGTAAAGGAAATTGCCAAACTGGATCGGCTTTTCCTCGCCAAGCATGTCGTGATGTTCGTCCACATGAAGAATGAACTGCGGGGTGGCAAGCGACCTCTTGGTGAGAGCCTGTTTCCAGTATTCCAGGGATTTGTGGTGGTGGTCCACAACCTTATCCACGGGCCGGTTTGCCCAATCAAGCAGTTCGTTGAGCCGGTCCAGAGGATCGTCCAAGAGACTAAAATAGTCCAGGTCTATGTCGAGGATGGAAGTCATCGCATCATCACCACGCCTGCCATTTACGTTTAACCAGCCACGCCTCGGCCTGGGCGATGGTCTTGCTCTCGCTGGGCCTGATCATGTACGCCCCCCACTGTTCTTCCTGAAAGGCGTAAAGGCAGGTTCCGCCAAAGGTTTCGCCTGACATGCTCTCTGCCGTGAAGCGGACAAGAACTCGTGTTCGTGTCGCCTCGACTATCTTCGGCGTCCGGTGATACCCATACCATACCGCTGGCTCGGCAACTACCTCGACGGGAAGACCAAAGTAGTGGAACAAGGCTTCCTGCACGGTGCATTTCTCGCCGGTTTCAGCGTAAACAAATGTGGCTTTGCCCAGTTTCTTCACGGGGAGGCGTTCCAGGCCGTTGCCGGACTTGCGGAGGCTCTTGTCGAGGGAGCCCAGCCCGTGAAACGTGCCCTTGGTGTCGCTGGCGATGACCTTGATGAGCTTGCCCGCTGCTCCTTCGGCAACCACGGACCACTTTCCTTTACGGTTCATAGTTTCCAGCAACAGTTCATTATTGTCATCGGCCAGCGGCGTGATTCTGCCCCAGACCTTCGTGTCGGGCTCGGAGTCTTCGTCTTGCTGCTGCCGTTCGACGTAGAAGCGGCCCCGGTCTGCTCGGGCCTCGACACCGAAAGCGGACAGTACCGGCAATGCCACGATCCCTTGTTTCAACGTCGCTAGGATGTCATGCTTCTCCGTTTCGGTCAGGCGGCGTGCCTTCGGACGACGCTCTCTCTCTGGCCATCGTTGTCCCCATCCCATGTGACACTCATCCTTTCTTTCGCAAAAACCACGGCCAGCAAGCCGCCGTTCTTACCTGCGTTTTTTCTTCAGCCAGCTACAAAGCTCGTCCAATGGTCTCGGCCTGCTCGACCGGCAAGTTCAATGACTCCCGGATCGATTGATACCGAATCACCGACCTTCATTGGTGCTTCTCCTCAACCAAGATCGGGCAGCGGGGCCGACGTGACGTTCAGCGTCAGACGGCCACCGGATATTACCACGTTGTAGTCCACGATGATTTTGCGGAGATCGGGAAAGAGTTGCTGCCGCCGATCCCCAACCATGTCCATGAAGTCAATGGCGACACCAACAGCCTCGGCACTCCCGTCTTTCGGCACGAAGATGTCGATGAGGTCTTTCTCGATGATCGGTTGCTTGTCGGGCGGGAACAGGGACTTGTTCCAGCCAGCGATGGTCAGCATGAGGATCGCTTCGGCCTGTTCCGCAGTCTTGCCGTGTTGCTTGATGTGGGGGTCTGCAAGCTGAAGAATGACAGCCGACATCTTCGCCTGTCCTTCGGGCGTCGGAATTTCCCGCTTCACCCCCAAAGCGGCCAGCCGTTCCCATCGTTCCTTGTCCCTGTCTGACATAAATCATGCTCCTGTTGGCTATAGTTCCTCGCTTGCCCCGTCCCGATCTGCCGGAATGTAGGGAATCAGTCCCTTTTCAAACGCAACCACTTGGGCTTCCCGAGGGGCATTGCGAATGTCCATCAAGAACCCGTTTACGGTCAGCATCCAAACCACGGGATTGTCGTCCATTCTGCTGGGCAACGTCCACTTGGGGTCGAAATTACGAATCTTGAACATCTTCCGAATCAGCTTGGACTTGCCTTGGCCCGTGCTTTCCGCCACGCCAAAAGCCTTGTCGATGAATGGCAGTTTCAGGTGGGGTTTCTGGCTTCGGTCATCCAGGTAGTTGACCCAGCCGATGGTTCTCACGATACCGCAGGCCCAGGTTTCCAGTTTCCCTTTCAGCAACGGCGACGGACGTTTGCGAGCCAGGGCCGTCGCCAACTTGCGGCAAAGCTCGGCATATTCTTCATTGAGGAACTCCTTGCAGAAGGAATCCGTCATCTCGATCAGTTCCCCGGCAATGGATTTGGCATCAACGGAGCCGGAAGCCGGTTGAAGGCCAACAAGCCGTACAATCGTTTTTGGCAGTTTTGTGGCTTTCTTCGGTTTCGAAGACAATGGTGCGGCCTGATCCCCAAGCGACGTGATGATGCCAAACTCCTCTTTCGCCCGGTTGTAATCTTCGTTCAGGTTGCGGCGAACACCGCCCCCGAACGTAATCGAGTACGGAGCAATGAGACCGTCGTAGATGATCTGCCCCTTGAATGGCAGAAGCACGACATTCGCCAGGACCGGCAGGCCGGGGCCGACGACTTCCTCAATTGGATCGGCCAGACCGAGAACTCCGTAGGCTTTATAGGGTTTGTCGGTAGCACTGAGGAAGATCGTGTACTTCTTCAAGTAGCGGAGGATATAGAACCTGCCGACCAGGGCATCCTTCCAACTGGCGACGATTTCCAGTTCCTCTGGCGACAGCCCAACAGGGTTCTCGGCAACGAACTGATCGATCAGTTCCCGGTGTATATACAAGGCATCTCGGACCTCGCCTCTGGTCTGTGGCGGCAGCGACATGTATTCGCTGGGTTCGGAGAACTGCACCAGCAAGACTCCCAGCTTTTGATTGACGTAGCCGAGCAAGGCTGCAAAGAGCTTGTAGAATAGCTTGCCTTCTTCAACGGTCACTTGCATGATGTATTTTCGCTGAGCAATCAGGGCCGCTTGCCGAACTTCTGCAACAGGAACAACAGCAAAATTGCCCCGACTGTGGCAGAGATCAGGCTTCCGAGCAGGCCGATGGTCAGAAGTCCGACGAGACTGAACAAGAAACCGCCCAGAATGGCCCCGATGACGCCGACGACCAGGTTTCCCAGGAGGCCGAAGCTGTGGCCCTCCATGAGTTTGCCAGCCAGCCAACCTGCGGCCATGCCAATCAATAGAAAGTAGACCAGATCAATCATTGTGTTTTCCTCCGAAATTATTGAGCCCATTAGGCGTGACGTGTCCTACGAACGGCGATAAACCACCAGTTTCACTTCCATTGGGAAGTCTATTTTCCCCAACTCATCCTCCATGATAGCCCTGGTCCGCTCCTGCTTGAAGCCGCCCGACCCGGCTCCGATCAGCGGGAAGGCGATGGACTGGAAACCCTTATCACGGGCCAGGGCCATTGCGTTCTGCACGCACTGCCGGATCGACCATTCCGATGCCCGCCAGAGCATATTGATCCCGGCGACGTGGATGATCGCCTTGAACGGAAGTCGGCCCGCCAAGGTCAGGACGGCCCCGCCCAACGGGATCGGGCCGTGCTTGGCGAGTTCCTTGAAGGGGCTGGTGCCGCCACGGCGTTTGATTGCCCCGGACACGCCCTGCGGCAGCAGCAGCCACCACGGGATGATGTTCCGGTTCCAGGCATTGACGATCACTTCAACGTCTTGGTCGAGGAGGTCGCCTTCGACAACTGTGAAGGCACTCACTCGGCACCGCCTTGTCCTGCGGGGTCGATGGTCTGGGGCTTGTCCATTCTCACGTACCGCCCGAAGGCATAGGGCCATTTCAAAGCCAGGACAGGTCTATCCCATGTCTCGCTGACGGATGGCCGTTCGCACGCCCAGGTCGTCATGGGGGAAAACATCCAATCGCCCCAGCGAGAAGATCAGAAACATCTGCGCCGTCCAGCGACCAATTCCCTTCACCTGGGTGAGTTGCTCCACGATCCGTTCGTCCGACAACCGCCCGATCTGCCGCAGATCAACCGTGCCGTCGTTGACCTTGCATGCCAAGTCGGCAACATACGATGCCTTCACGATGGTTTTCCCGGCATGGAACGCCACCTGGACTGATGCTGCACCGCTTGGATGGCCTGAGAAAGCCTGCCGACCAGGCTCATTTCTCTCTTGGCTTATATGGCAAAGGACGAAGACCGCTGCTGTTGTCGGGGTTAAATGGCAAAGGTTTGACGCCAATATCGGTTTCCGTTGTAGCAGGAAGCGGGACCCGACTTGGGTGGGGCTCGGTTTCCGGTGGCTTCGGCTCAGGCGTCGGTTCTTTTCCCGGAGGCTTTGGTTCCAGCGGTTTCTCGGCTGGCGGCCTCGATTGTGGGGGCTGGTGATTAGGGGAATCTATCTGGTCGGGCACCGCAGGTATCTTTTCCGCACCGCTGGACGTGTGAGGTCTGAAAGATTCAACGGCCCATTTGGCTATGCTTATGCCGATACACACCACGCCCAAAGCGATTATGCATACAATTGCTGCGGTCACTGCCCAGATGATTACCTGCAATGGCCCCGATGGGTCAACTGCCTTCTTTTGCTTGAATTGAGCAGTTACATACAGGCGAACCAGCAGCATGCCAGCGAACACAGCAACCGAGCCAAAGACAGCAACGAGGTAATTGTGCCAGAAAAAACCTAGCGAAATCGATGCCGCCGCCGCAATTCCGACAACGGCCACGGCATACTTCATGTCGGGAACTTGCCTAACGGCTTCCAACAGCCAAGACGCTGCATTTCTTGGCTTCGAGACGCCAATCTGGGAAGATGGGTCGGCACTCTTAGATTGAAACTCAGATTCTTGAGAGTTCGGCTCAGTTGGCATGGTCCGTCCCGTGCTGGTCTTGTTCACGCCCGTTTGTCGAATAGCAGTTCCGACAGAAATTTGGATCTGCAATTCAAAAGTCTTTGGAACGTCATGCCTTGCATCCCAGCCGGGGGGTTTGACTTGTGGCGGGATCAAACAAACGAGGCGGCGAGTTGGAAAACCCTGTGTGTCGGCCTTGTCGGCATCCTGCCACTCACCCTGGACTGCGGTAAACGCATCCTTCAAATGTTGTTCAATTTGCGCAGGGAGTTCCTCGGGAGAGATTGTGATCTTCCCGGTGATCTGGTCCTCAATTTCTATCAGTGGATCGACCCCGGCATCGGAGGCCATAACCTGCTTTGCTCTCGTCAGGAACTTCTTGGTATCCATGACGGTGAAGACGACTCGAATTTCATCGGGAAGGTCCGAAATATACTCCCCTGTCTCCCGCTCCAGAGCCTTGGCAACATATTGAAGCAAGGGTAGTCGAGCTTCGTAAATCGTTCGTAAGTTGTCACCCATGGCGTGCCCTCACTTGCTCACTAATTACCGGACCTTCGCAACGCAAAGTCGGTTGTTCGCCATGTGAAACTCTCACGGGTTTGTCGTCTCCAACCATGCCAAACGGGGCGGATACGAAAATATCGTCCTTGAGGCGGAATACCCGAAAGTTGAGCTTTTTCTCAAACACATCCCGCTGAAACTTGAAGCTCAAGTTCCGCATGTCAGCCGGGACCGACCAAAGGAATGCCTCCTTGACCTCGCCTTGAAGATATTGAGTTGCGAACTGGTTGAGCGACCATGTTCGTTTGGGGGACGTGCGAATCGCCACCATCGCACTGTGCAGTTGCTCCCGGCCCTCTTCCTCACGATAGGAATCATAGGTAGATTTCAAGCTGTCTACCAGGAGTCGAGTACCCGCCTCACCTTCGAGCCCAAATCGACAATCCAGAAAAGCGGTGATCCAGTAGTCCGCAGCCTTGCCAAAGCCGCCCGTTGACTGGAGATCAAGCATTCGCCCGCTCCAAAAGTCAGTTTGTCGTTGCCTTCCCTCAAAGAGGGCGGCCTTGCGAAGCCGGGACGACCGGCTGAAAATGTCAGACAGAAGCCGTATCTTGGCCCCGCTCCTGCTGGGACGAAACTGGAAAGCCTCATCCTGCGGGAAAGCCCACATGGTCATCCGACAATCTGAGCCGTTACGGGAGGCAGTCAGCATTAGGAGGGTCGGGGGAGATCGCTCATCCATCGACTCGCTGAGACGTGCTGCCAGGCTTCGGGCGGCAGCCTTAGCCTTAACCGCTGTCCCCGCTACAAATTCCATTACGAGACCACGCACCACATTTCTTCGGTGTTGGAGATCAGTATTTCCATCGACTCGGAAGTCAACAATGGCCTGGCTTGCCAGCTTCGACGATACAAACAGTTTTTCCAAAGCCGCTCGGATCTCGGCGTTCACTGGATAAGCCCCACCACTGGGCGGGGACTTTTCATCGGCGGTTTTTTGGGGGATAACCGCAAAAGCATGGATTCGAAATAGCTCCATCTCATGATCTCCGGCTTGCGTTGGTTAGCGTGGCTTTGGCTTGTCCTCAGTGGCATCATGTTCCAAACGGACAGAACGGACTATGGACTCGACCCAAGCGTCGTAGGCTTTGATGTTCTTGAAGATAAGGTCGTCGAGGAGTTGGCGTTCCAACGTGATCGTCGCTTCCCAAGAACGGCGACCAACTTTTCCCTCGAACTCATGTCGATTCATAGTGTTCATGAACGGTCGAGAATCAACAAGGGTGACTTGCTGGAACCGTGCGGCTGCGTACTCAAGGAACTGACCACCACCAACGATGACGAATTGCAGAGGGCGATTTATGTTCTTCTGAATCGCCGCAAGCTGGTCTATTGCCTTCCGGCCCTCTGTCGCATTCCTGTTGCCAGTTTGAAACTCGATGGCAATGGTACACATCGTCGGATTCTGGAGAAGGTACTGTTGCCAAAACCGCCAGTCTCCCGGTGCTGAGGCACTAAGATGCGGGATGGGGCTGACACCCGCTTGACGAAACTCGTCCAGGCAGATCAACTGTCGCTTGCGATTGAACAGGTTGTCCGTCCGTGGCACGTCGAGGAAGTGCGAGAAATTCGGGCCGATGGCTGCCGCCACTCCCAGACGGGCAATTTGTTGGGGAGCATGATCTTTGCTTCGATACTCCCAGTATCGTTCGAGTGGCGGGTCATCGGCAGTGCCTCGAAGCAGAATCTCTGTGTCGGGGGCCAAGCAAAACGCCTTCCGAAGTTCATCCGGCGTTTGAGCTATTGCCCGATACTGGCCATCCCGCATACGGAAGAGTTCGTATGTCTCAATCGCCACAACTGGCCAGTTCAAGGGCTTGCTACGACGATAGCCGTGGTCGATGATCGGAATATATTGGGGCAGGTGGACGGGGTCCTGATGGATCGGGGGCAGGTTGTCAAAACACAAACCACGGATATCCGCCATCCACTGCGAAAAGTCGGGCCTGAGCGGGCAAACCGAATTGCATGCCTCTCCATCGCACTCTTTCCCGTCACCCGCATTACAATGACACAGGTCGAAACAGTTAAGAAGTCCCAACTCAGACTCGACGCCGCCACAAATAGAGAACCAGCAGCATTGCGAACATGTGGCAGCAACAATACCGTGGGGACGGAGAATCTTGCGAAGTTGGGCTTCGGTAGGCACGACTATTACTATTCCTTGACGATTTCTGCTTTTCCCAACCCCGAAATACCGAGAACCTCCCGGACAACAAGTTTTGCTACACCGGTCGTTTCTGCTAACGCCTGGCCAAGAACCTTAGCTCCATCGCCGTCAACGGTTCCGATTCGGCGGTAGTCACGGGTAACGTCAATGCTCCCGTCGCCACTTGTGCGAACGGCGAGAACAACTTCGCCTTCTTGAAATGTCGCCCCTTCAACCGGCTTTAGCGTAAATACTTGCCGGACGATCTCGGGACGAGTGAAAAGAGGCGGCACCTGCATTTCGGCCATGGTGCGGTCACGCCGCTTTCGAGAATTGTTCACTTGGCCTTCCAGAACATTGTCACCCATTGACGATAATCTCCTTCACTACGGGAAAGTAGACCTGTTCACGGCCTTGTTTCCTACGACAAAGGAGCCGTTTCTTGTAGAGGTCTTTTAACCGATTATTCCATGCCGTCGCCTTGGTTGAATCCGCTGGCTGTAGTCGTTCAAGCTCGGCCCCCGTGATTTCACCGTGTTCGAGAACAGCTTTGAGCGTCGAAAGTTGACCAGGGTCCAAAGTGCCGATCAGGACGGCCTTGATCGGTTCTCCATGCTTTTCTTCAGCATGGATGTAGCACTGGTGGTTCCATTCTGCCACCAAGAGTAGATCGTGTAAGCAGTCGGAGGAAACATTGACCAACACCGGGAAGAGATCGACTTGATCTTCGGCCACCCGGCGATAGAGTGGAACCAGCATGGTATTTGCCCAAGAGCCAGACAGCAGCGAAACGCCATTGAAATCCAATAAAACGATCTCTCCGGGCGAAGCTGCCGCCAGTTCGTGGCACACCTTGGCGTAGTCGGTGTTGCCTTGCAACCTCCCCAAAAGACGGGGGCCAACAATCTTCTCCATCGAGATCAGCATGCTTTCTCTCACAACTCTCATGTCCACCTAATGAGAATTATCGGCTTTTCCATCGTGTCGTCAAGTGGGACACTTGAATTTTCTCTGCGGAATCCCTATGCGGGGGGGTCTGCGGGCGGGCGTGTGGAGGCCCGACAGCACACGGAAACCTGAAATCCAGGCAATAAGGGGGGGTAGGACTCTACCCCTGCGTCCACATCCAGTCCGGTGCCGTCCATCGTGACGCAGCCCTCGCCACTCCGAAAGCGGAGGTAGCCCCACTGCTCTGCGAGTGCCTTGAACACCTGACGGAATCCGAAGCCTCCACGTCCCATACCGTATCTTGATGTCCCGTCCCGTAGGGCCATCTTGATTGCTTCATTGTGGAGCGAGAGGTGGGCATAGTCGGGACATGTTCGAAGACTCGCAAGGACGCCAATTCCGACATTGCCCACGCAGAACTGGGCGACTCCATCCACGACTGTGCAACCGACCAACGCACCAATCGGCGCATTGGCATGAATAACGGCGTTCTCCGCCATCTCATGGAGGGCCGCGTGTAGACGGGCGGCAGCCTTGGCCGAGAAGCTGCTTGCTCTTGCCGCACGCTCAAACCGGATAAGGAACAAGTTCCATTCCTGCTGGTCGAAATCCTGCTCGGACTCGACTACGAAGAACTCAACGGCCCGCCCATCAAGACGCCGCATCGGGCTTTGGGGTGGTCCAGAAGATCGTAGCCCCAGTTCCGATCTGACCTCACGCAAGGCCAGCCCCACCGGAGAATCGGCTACCACAGACGGCAAGGGCGGGATTAGATTCCCATGCGTCCAACGAAGGCAGCCGTACTCAATAATTCCAGGCAGAGTGGCATCATGAAGTTCGGTTACGATGGCACTTATCCGACCGTGGTCAGGCAGTAGACTTTGCAACTCTTCAACAAGCCCGACTGTCAAGCGGTACATTGTGCGAGATTTCCTTTTCGCAGACTTGGCACTGGCCCGCTCGGCACCGATCAGCGGAGCGGCGATGGCCAGGAAGCCTCTCTCGTGGGCCAAGGCCATTGCATTTCGCACGGACTGATGCCCTTGAATGGCACTCGGCCAACCGAGGCCGGGACGGCCTTGCCCAACGGGATCGATCCATGCTTGGCGAGTTCCTTGAAAGGGCCGATGCCGCCACGCCTATTGCCCTCCCGTTGGAGGTGAGTGCCATTGCAAAGGCCATCCACCTGAGACCTGGTGCGCAGCAGGGAGATTGAGTTCTATCCTGATAGGTTGATTGTTACGCTCCGAAATTGGCATTAGCAGGACAGCCGTCACGTCATCCGAGAAATGCCGATCACGGTAGGGGGTTTCGCAGAACCCCTGGATATTGAACTTGCCGGGGCCGGTCACAACAATCACAGCGTCCTCAATTCGCACCCGAGATTGTCGCTCACTCTGGAGCTTCACATCACGTAACGGACATTCGCCGGTGTATCGGTCTTCTAGCCATCCACTGCACCGATGCAGCGGAATTGTGAGCGTATCATCTGTCCGAGCTTGCATGAAGAGCGTGGCTGATACCGTCCATACAAGCCGATCATCACCATACACCGGCTTTATTATATGAATTGCTGGATTCGGTCGGCCCAAAATCGGCGGTTTGCATTCGATTGTGGCTTCCATGACCTCAATTGTTGGCAGTGCCACATTGCCGCCATCCATTTCGGACGGACGAATTGTTCCAGAGGGCGATTCTATCTCCCGCAGAGCCTCTTGTTCGGCATCGCACTTCCATCGGGTTAGCAACTCCTTGGTGTACCTCGTCTCGTCATTATCCACCAACTTGGCACAGGATTGACAGAGCCAGATTCCGTTGCCAATACCCTTCCGTCCCTCTGACGTGAGCGATGCGTCATAGCGGGGGCCACCGGGGGAGGCAGCCGTGACGTGTGCCGCCACGCCGACGTTTAGCACCTTCTCGCACTCCGTGTGTGGTCCACTGGTCAACTTCCGGCAGCCCGGATTCGAGCAGCGATTCCCAACCCGCTTCGCAAGCGTTTCAACAACGGCTCTTGGAAAATCGTCCCGCATTTATCACCCTCCCCCAAACCCGCTCGGCAACTTCTCCACGGCCTCCCGATGCACGATACTCCCCTTCCGGGGCACAATGCGAGGCACCGCCCGGCCCCGACCAGTCCAAACCAGCATCATGTGCGGGCGGCGGAAGTGCGGAATTACCTCGATATGCTTTCCCACGTCCCAGCCGACTTTTCCTCGACGATGGGCCTTATCGATGAACCTCTGGTCGCCGCTGGCCTCGAACTTGGCTCGGTCGTCGGCCAGGACATCGGGCGAAATGATCGACGGATCGTTCTCCAGCAGGCAGAGGGAGCAGCACAACCGAATGCAATCCATGACGAAAGCATCGGGCACCTGGACGCCAATCTCGGAAAACAGCCCCACTTTTCCCAGGCCGTCGATGGACTGCTCCACGGTCAAACCGGGCTTCCGGGGGAAGTTGCGATACGTGTAGATCGGCACGCCGACGCCGCCCATGACTTCCCCGATGTCTACCAGCACCGAGAGGCCCGTCCCCTCGTTGATCTCGCCCAGCATGATGCAGCGGACGGCAACCTCGTCTCCCTTCCAATCGAACGCCAGGGGATTCTTCTCCTTTGGGAAGCGGATGCACAGGGCAGGAAGCGGCAACTGGATCAGATCGGAATCGAGGTCTAGGTTCAGCCGGGTCAGCATCGGGATGATGCTCGGCCAGACGTTGTAGAATGGCCGCTTCGCCCTTTCCCAATCCCGTTCGTTGAGCATCTGGCCGAAGAACTGGCCCGAACCCATCTTCTGTGCGTCAGCCTGGGCTCGGTGATAGAACTGGTCGATGTCCTGGGCGGGACGGTCGTCGGGGTCGGCCCGCCGTGTCCAGTCACGCATCGTGGTGTAGGTGTGGAAGTCCATGATGGCGCAGGACTACTTGGTACTCTTCGATGCCTTCAGGATCTCGGCAATTTCTTCAAAGTGATAATCAAGATCATCGTCCGTTTCCAGTTCTCCTACGACTGCATCGATGATCTCTTCACGGTCGTATTGTTCGCCTGGGGCATATCCCAAGCTATAGCCTTCGGTGTTATTGGCCCAGTTCTCGAAATGACAATCCTGGATTGTCAACAACAGTTTCGTAAGCCGTCCCCGCTTCTCTTCCAAGGAGTCTGCCTTCTTGCGGGCCAGGACTTCCTCCGCAACTGCTCGCTGCTTCGGGGCCTTTGCGGTGTTCGTCGTCGGCTTAGACTTCTTGACCGGAGTCTTCCCCGTTGCCTTGGCTTTGTGCTTCGGCCCCTTGAATGGGACAGTCTTCTTAGCCGGTTTCTTCGTTGCTTTCTTCTTAGCCATAATCGTTACTCCAAAGTTACCCGCACTTCCATCGGCTATTCGTCTTCGTCGTCGTAGTCCTCATCGTCTTCTTCATCATCGATCTCCTCGTTCTCTTCTTCGTCCAGTTCCTCGACCTCCATGCCCCACCATTGGCCGGTCAATTCGTGAAGGACGTTGCGTAGGGCGTTGTAGGAAGTTGCACCTACCACCACCGAATTCTCACGGCCAGTGTCATCGGCGTCCTCCAGCACGGTGCGAACGGCGGCAAGCAAGCGAGCCGGAATTTGCGGCTTTGCGGGTTTGGCCTGGGGTTCGGTTTTCTTCACTGGGGTTTCCTTCGCCGGGACTTCCTTCGCCAAGGTTTTCTTCACGGAGGCTTCCTTCACCGGGGCTTTCTTCACTGGGGTATCCTTCAACAAGGCTTTCTTCGCCAAGGCTTTCTTCGCCATCTTTCGGTCTCCTGTCAAAAAAAGGAAATGGGGTTAATTCTATTCGTCTACCACCTAGCTGGAATGAATCGCTCCATCGAGATGCTTCTGAAACGTTATCGCCCCACCTACATTTGGAAATGATTCTTTGGTGCCGCCCGTCCCGGTAATAATCAAGGTTCCCGAACCCCAAATAATCCTGTCGGCCAAGGTTTGATCCACCTGAATGCTTTCAACCTTGTTCAACAGCATTTCATAAGATTGTCGGGCAATGAATCCATGCCGAATCATGATCCTCTTGTTGGTCAAGACGTATTGGGAAAGGAAATACTTTGAAAATGGTGGCAGTAGGGCAAGCAGGGCCAGCACCAAAGAGCACCAAAACCCGTACTTGCTATATTCCCAGTCGATCTTCATGAAGACTATCGCAGCGACAAGGAATACGACGGCGGCCAAGACGGGCTTGGCAAAAATCTTCTTGGAAAACCTAGTCGCAAAGATTACCTTTTCGTCAGCACTTGTTTCCATGCTTCCTCCTCGGTTTGGGGTGGACCGCCTTTCCGGTCAGGAAAGGCTGGCCTGATCGTAGCAATATCTTGTCTGAGTGTTCGATTGTGGGGTCATCATTATCGGTACGTTTCGTCGGTCTATCCTCTGGCGTACCTGCCGATCTCGGCCTTCTGTTCTTCTATTCAAAATCATACTCTGGCATATCGTAATTCTCGGACATGGGCCGCAGTGGATCAGACGTTGACATCCCCGCAGGACTTTCCGACGATTGCTTCGAGAAGTCAACGTCGGGCGGCTTGACCTTTTGAACGCTGGTAAGAGTTCGCCCTTTTCTACCCGTGAGCTTTTTCCACCAATGGTCAAGGTCAGCTTCGCTGTTGAACACTGCCACTCCGATGCCGTTGTCGGTCGTCAACACCCATTTCTCGCCGTCGCAGTATTTGAAGAAGTGTTTGATTTTGGCGAGTATAGGCGGAAGGGCGTGCTTGGATTGACCTCCGATACCAATCAGGAGTTGCTCTGGCTTCACTGGGGTTCTCTTGGCTTGGGCGTTGCCCGAGCCTTTTCTCTTGGCACCGACAGGTGGGGAATCGCTGCTGCCTTCTCGCAAGCGGGCGTTCAATACCTTCTCAGCCTCACGCTGTAACTCCGGCAATGTCGCTCGTCTCGAAAGCAAGAACAATGATTTCAAGGGTGCCGCACTCAAACGGGCAAGAATATCGCTGTTCGCTGGCCCCAAGAACGTCTCGTCTGTGACCGATAAGAGGTCGTCCAGCGGGTCGTCTTGTCCTGTATTCATCCGATTCTTCTTTCAGCAAAGCCGCTTGCTACGCCATCAAATCTTGCCGCCCCATCGCCTGTGCGATGTTCCGCAAATGCAGCCTCACCGCTTGCGGGTCGTTCAGGTCTCGGGATTGCACCACGATGACCGTCCACCCGTCCAATTCAACGGCCTGACGGATGATGTGGTCCTTCTTCGCCACGTTAGGATCGCCGTGCAAGCTCCGGCTCATGCCGTCCACGTACACGACCACTTTGGTCGGCTCATGGACCCAATCCGGCGTCGTGGCTGATGCCAATGGACGTGGCAATCCGCTTCCGGCAATGGCCTTCGGGAAAATGGTGTTCCCGCAGCACGGCGACCAAATCGGCTTCGGGCGGGTTCGATGGAGTTCCCTCGCCCGGCTTCTCCTCCTCAAACACCGGCACAATGTCCCGGTACGCTTCGGGAGCGTGGTTGAGCTTGTCCATCAATTCGAGGCCGTCATGGCGGTTCAACAAGGTATGGTAGAACTGATTGCGGAAGGTCTTCAGGCAGGCGTAGCAAGCGGTTTCGCATTCCTGCACGCATCCGGCCAAGAGGTTCTTGGCCATTGCAATGAGTTCCTGCCAACGGACCAGCATTTGATCCAAAAGACCCGAGCCACCGGGCATCGGGTCGTAAATCAATAGGTCATGCTTGTCGTCGGGCTTTTCCACGATCAAGAGTTGCAGATCATCCGGCCCCATGTCGAGCAACCGGGCCGCTGCCGTCCGCAAGGCTTCTCCGATGTTGATACCATCGGATTCGCACTTGACGGCGTGGAATTGCAGCAAATCCACGTCGGCGTGGACCGTGAGGGCCAGACGGGCAATATCCCTGCCGCACCGTTCCTTGTGAATCTTCATGAACTGGGCGATTTCGGCGGGCACGGCGTAAGGGGTCTTCGACAGCCCCGCAAACCGAGCAAATCCAATGGCCCAGTTCTCCTTGCTTGACCCGCCCGGCTTCACCCAGGTTGACCAATTCGATGCCTTGGCCACGGACGTAGCTGACCTCGGTATCGCCAATCTTGAATGCCTTGCCACCACGGTTGCGTTTGCGGAGCCGCCCGAGGACGCAGACCGGCATGGAAAACCGCAGATGTTCGTCTTCGGTGATGCGGCTTTCGTGGGCCAGGTCCAGATCGGTCAGCGGCAAAGCGTCGATGGCCACACCGCCCGATTGGCCATAGGAAGCATCACCGGCCTGCTCCGTGACGCAACCCTTCTCAACGTCCACCCGCAAAGTGCGGATTTGGGCCGTTTCTTCTGCTCCCAAGTGGTATCGGGCAACGTAGAATGTGCCCCGGTTGGCGTAAAGCCGGTTGCCGGGGACGAATTCCCGCAACGCCACGACGTTTGCCCGATTGAGATCAAAGGCCCGTGGGCCGGTTCGGCGGGCAAACCCACGCTGGGCCGACGCCGTGATGCCGCCCTCGTAGACGCCGTAGCCCGGCAGGAATCCCTCGACCCCGAGAACCGTGAGCGTGTACGTGGATTGGTCACGGCGCAGGATCGAGTTGATGTACTCGTCGCACCGCCGCAAGAGCTGTTCTTCTTCCCGTTCCAGAGGACGAGTGTCTTTCTTGCGATGCAGATCGGCACGGGTGGATCTGGCCCAGGTGAGCCGTCGATGCAGCCGTTTGAGGACGATCTCCAATTCAGCGGCGGCCTGGCCGATTGTCTCTTTAATGGCGGAAAGACAAGCCAATTCCGATGCTTCCGCTGGCCAGTGCTGGGCAAAGAGGGCCAGAAGCCGAGCCGCCAGCGAATCCTTGATCTCGGTAAGCAGAGCCTTCAACGGCTCCGTGCTGGTCGGACGTTTCCCGGTAGTTGTCGTCTTCGTCCAACAGATAGGTGCGAATGAAGACGGGAAACAACGACTTTACAATCTGCTTGATTCTCTCCCCAGACTCGCCCGCCATTCGGGATTGGAGCAACAAGTCCGACAGGATGGCCGAACGAATATGCTTGGCCACCATCAATGGGTTTCGCAGATTGAACGCAGGGGCCTCAATCGTGCCGCCCAGCAGCCGCAGGGGATCGTCAAAGAAGTAGCGGTCATGCGGCGAGCGACGGCAGTAGGTGACGACCACGGCCATCCGTTCCTCACGGCCCGCCCGCCCGGCCCGCTGCCAGTAGTTCGCGGCCCGAGGAGGGACATTTCGCATCAGGGCCATGTCCAAGGCCCCGATGTTCACGCCCAACTCCAGTGTTGGCGTGGCCACAAGGCAGTTGGTTCGCCCGTTGGTAGACTTGAAATCGTTCTCGATCTTGTTTCGAATTTCGCCGGGCACCTGGGCCGTGTGTTCCTCGGCAGCAACCATCACAAACGGACGGCCCATCAGCCATACATCATAGTTTTCCTGATCGGGCTGCTCGGCCACCGTCGTCCCGTGGCAGTTGTGGCGGGTGCAAGTCGCCTTTGGGGCAGATCGGGTCGCAATCCGCTGGCAGGTCGTACAACGGTGGCGAGACTGGCTTCGTTCCACCACCAGCTTCTCCGAGTTGACTTGCCAAACATCACCGGCCAATGGTTTTTCCTGCTGGGATCGCAAAGTAACCTTGGTCAGAACCTTGGCTTCTTTCGTCAGCAACTCCCACAGAATCGTTGCGGCAGCGGCAACATCCAGATGCTCGGGATCGGACGCCCATTTCTTCAGCAAAGCCTGGACTGCCGAAGCACCCCGTTGGGCAATCAGGCTCCGGGCGTAGTTGTTCGAAGCATCGGCGTTGAGCAACAGACCCTCGGGGCGGAAATCCCGTAGCGGCAATAGCCCGGCTTGGATGTACTCGATTGTCCTTGGCATGGTAGTGCGAGAACACCGGGTCGCGTAGCAACGTAGAGAATGCGGTTCCGCCGCCAGTTGTCGAGGATCAGGCTGATCCCCTCGACCGATCTCTTCCGGCGAAATCCCCAGCGTCGTGGCCAGTTCCCGCACGCCTTTGCTGGCAATGCTGATGCCGCTGTAGACCACCTGGGCCAGCCCCATCGACTCCAGGCAATCGGTGCGTCGAACGCCGGTGGTGAATTCCCGCAGCACCATGTAGCGGAGGGCCTTGTGGACCGGCACCCACTGATTTTGTCCGAATGTCGCCGCCGCTTCTTCGCCGGTCAGTTCGGGCAAGAGTGCGTCGATGAGGCTTTTGTCCTTGCGGAAAAGCTCCATCAGCCGGTCGGTGATCGCATCCAGCGGCAGCGGCTGGCCGCTTTCGGCAATGACCTGGTGCATCATGTGCCGCAACCGGATACGTCGGGCGTGATCCTGCATCCAACCCGCCTGAAAAGCTGCGTCCTGGCGGCTATCGGCAAAGCAAATGAGCTTCTTATGGCCCTCGGGGGCACCGTTTATCATCGCCTGGGCCAGAATGTGGACATCGGCCACCGTGACGGCCTGCACCTTGCGGGCCGGTTCAATTTCCCGCCCGCCGATGCGGAACGAGGTCGAATTGCAGGATGGGCAGGCCGAAAGTCCCGACCCAAACGCCATCAGCGGCAAGGAGCGGCTCTTTGTGGCCGCACCCATCGGCCAAGCATCGGGGCGAAGCGTGCCGGTGCATGGCCCCGCATTGCCGGCAGAACCAAGCCCTCGGCCACTTCGCCGACCGTGCCGAAGGCCCGCCTTCAGCCTCTTCCAGCAGCCGGTTTGTCAAAACCAACCGGGTGCCGGTCTCCGCTGGCGATGCCGACCAGACGGCATTTTCGCTGCCGTCGTCATTCTGGGCGGCGTTGCCGTGATCGAAATCCTTGAGTTGATTCCTGGCCCCTCGGGAGAACTCAAGCTCCTGATACCACTTCTCGAAAAAGTGCTGGCCGCACTTTGCAGGTCAACACCGAGAAGAAGGCATCATCGTGCCGACCAGCGTATTGTTCCTTAGCATCGGCCAGCGACAGGAAGAGCTTCATCGCCGGGGCGGCTTCGGTGCCATCCAGGGCGACCACCATTTCGTCCAGACCCCGGATGAAGAAATGCACCTTGGGTCGCAGCAGGGATTCGCCGCTCTTCTGTGCAGCGGCCCCCAGCACCAGGTAGGCCAATAGTTCGGCGTTGGCCCGGTCGCCTTCCGGCAGACGGCCAGCCGCCAACCGCTGCGAAGTTTGCCATGCCGCCTCGTTCAGCCGCTTCGGGTGCTTGAGGATTTGCGTGGTCTGATAGACGTATTCGTTGCTGACCAGATGGTCGAACAGCGAATCCCGCCAGTCCTCGCCGGGATCGAAGATTTGGCCGGTCAGTTCCTCTACCACGCCCTTGATAACGTCGATCTTCACCGGCTCGGTCACGGCGGCCAACACTCTCGCCAGCCGGGCCATGCCATCGCCGTGTGGGGCCACGGGCTTGTAGCGTCGTTTGGGCCATTCCCGGCTGACGTAGGACTCGCCCACCAGCTTGACCTTGTTGGCATCCACGCCGAAGAACCGGGAGGCGAAGCGGCGGGCCGTCTCGTCATTGTCCTTGTCCTTCTTCGCCGGATCGGCCAGCGTGGCAGACGTGCCGATGCAGATAATTTCATCGGGCTTCTTGCCAGCCAATGCCCGGATGCGGCGGATCAGGCAGGCAACCTCGGCCCCAGTCGCACCCGAGTAGGTGTGGGCCTCATCGAACACCAGGTACTTCAGCGGGGCGTCGGCAAACAGCCCCACGTCGGGCAACCGGGTAGTGAGGATTTCCAACTGCCGGAAGTTGGTAAGCAGGATACGAGGTTTGCGGGTCCGAATGTCCTCTTCCGAGCAACATTCCTCGGGCGGTGCCAGAGGACGGACAGCCCGATCTTCGGCCTGGGCCTCTTCTCGCCGTTGCTTACGGGCGGCCAGATAGGCTTGCCGGGACGATCCGGCAAACCGTTCCACGGTCACGTCGCTTTCCTTGTCCGGCGTTGTCCCCACCCATAGCCCGAAGGTGATCCCGGTGCCGCCCAGCATGTCCCGCAGGCGGTCCAACTGGTCGTTGGCCAGGGCGTTCATCGGGTAGACCAGGATCGCCGTCACCCCTTCCCGAATGCCCTGGTCACGCTGATGCAGAAGATCATCGGTGATCGGATACACGAAGGATTCCGTCTTGCCGGAACCGGTGCCGGTGGAAACCAGAACATGATGCCCGCCCTTGACCGCCTGGAAGACCTGTTGCTGGTGCAGGTACATCGTCGGATAGCCGATCAGTCCGGGCATGACGGGGTGCAGAATGCCCGCATCGGCCATCCCTTGGACTGATTCGCCCTTGGCGAAGGCTTCAGAGAGCGAAATGAACGGGCCTTGCACCAGGGGAATGTCCAGCGACGAAGGCCGCTCCAGCAGCTTGCGGGCCTGCTGGGCAAGTTCCGGGTCCGACAACGGGAACGCCGAGAACAAGTACCGCAGGAACTCGTCGCAGACGGCGTGGGCAAATTGGACTGGATTGATTGGCATGGTGGCTGACGCCTGTATTCAATTGCTCTGGGCCGAAGCGTTTTGGTGCGCCGAAGTCGCCCATTGTGAAAGCTCAGCGGGAACGGACTCCGCAGGTCTAACAGTAAAGTACCTAGTAATTCCCTTGTAATTCGATCTCGGCGGTGCTGGCCCCAACAACTCTGATTCATAGTCTTCAGGCAATGCCAGTCCGACGACGATTTGCTTCGAGTCCTTGATCCAGACAACAGCATAAACAGCGGAGTTGGGGCTGCTGGTTATCTGGAACTTCACATAAATGGTGGTAAGAACGCCAATTGCTTCCTCGGATATGCCGAGCAAGACCTCGCTTATGTTGAAGAATGCTTGTCGCAGCGGTTCCCACGAAGGGCCATTGACTCGTTTGATTGCATCCTGGCTAAGTCTCTCAAGTCCCACGTTACGCTCCTCACGATTCTCAAAAAAGGCGTTTTTGGTCGGAGTCTTTGCGGCTTTGCAACTTGAATGGCTGAGCATCACCGCCTTCATCTTCCCCGCTGGAGGATGTCACTTCTCCTTCGATGCCTTTCCGAACCAAATCCTCGGAACCAAGCAGGACAACAGCATCTTTCCAACAATCATCCCAGCTCCAACCGTGGCGAGGATCGTCGAACGGAAAGTCTTCGGGTTTCCAGACGTGGCAGCCGTCACGCTTGAGGATCAGTGGGCCGGGCAGTCCCTTGGCCTTGGCGGCATCGGCGTTGGTCAATTCGGGGATGCCGAGTATGTCAAAGAATTCGTCGTTGGATAAATCGGGAGCAGATTTCGCCGACCACGCCCCTTCCTTCAATGCCCGGAATGCGGCAGCGGCTAAGCCAGTCAATCGTTCTCGGAAAGGCAACTCCCGATCAACCCGATAAAAGCCCTTGGAATCGGTTCTGTCATCCCGCACAATCCAATCAAAATCATCTGGCTCCAAGCCGTAGAGCCCCGCACAAAGGGCGTCAATCTCAACACGCAATCGCAGCCGATCAGCCTCGGTCACTGCCCAGCAGTGTTTCCACTCATTGTCAATAAGCTCAGGATAAAGCTTTTTCAGTTTCAACCATTCAGGGGCAAAGTAGCGATGGATCAAACTAAGGCTTGCCGTCCCAACAGCCAGTCGGCCTAACACGCTCCAATTCTCGACACGTACCGGAATTGGCAACTCAGAAAATACGAAGTAACTCATGTGCGAGCCTGTCATGCTCGCCCTCGCAACATAGTCGATTGACAGGCAGGATACCAATGCGGACAGTGTGAGCAATCTATTTAGGTCTGGCTCTGCCAAGCGGAATACCGGCGTCGTGTGTCCAGTCGGGTCATTTGGTATTAGAGAACAAATGAGAGTCCTCTCGTTTGTACTGCTAGTGATGTCCCGCAAAGCGAGCTTCAATCTATCCTGCGTGCTAAATCTCTTGTGAAAATCATTCTCTGAGACGAGGAATCGTGGCATGAACCGCATATCACTCGTACTATTGCCTATCCAATCGCCTTTGCGAGTGGACGAAGTTGCGAACGACTGAAAAGCTGGAAAGAAGTGGTAAAACATCGCCCCTTGGTATACGGGAAGTGCGATCTCGCCTTGAGCGTCAACCCATCTGCCAAAAACATCAGGAGAGTACCCGTCGGCTTCCCATTTCTCCCTTGGTGGAAACAATCGAGAGTCGTCCGTCATGTGGAATTCTCGTCCGAAAGAAATATCCCAGGAAGAGCCAGTGTCACCAATACGAATTGAATGGGCCAGAATGGTGCGGAGGATAGCCAAATCACGTTTACACCTGAGTTCGAGGAGGCTCAGTGTGTTGGGGCTGTAGGATCGCACGTCTTCTGTCGTGAAGACCATTGCAGCGTCAACATTCCGAAGAATGTCGTCAGAAATCTCGTGAGCGTGTGGTGAATCGCCTACACCCATGCGGAAACGAGTCAAGAAGCTCATCGTTCTACCACCACGGCACGCCACTAACGCAACCTGCTTGAACGCATGATGAGCGGCGGCAAATACTCGTTTTTCGTTTTGGAAAGCATAAATTAGTTCAATTTCTCCTCGTTCAAGAAGCTCCTCTCGCAAATCCTTAGTTCCGAGATCGGAATAGATGCCAGTAGGAAGAATGACTCCAAGCCGCCCGCCCACTTGGAGCAATCGCCAAAAGACCTCGGTAAACATCTTGTACAAGTTGAGGTCAGCACTGCCCTGCAACCGAAACGGATGCTCAGCATCCGAATAGCTGGCAAACTGGCTGCGGTGCTTTGTCCATAACTGGACGAGGGCCTCACCTTCCTTGCCCCGTGCCAAGCTCATATCGAATGGGTCAGCAACGCTCCTCGCCCAATTAGCAAGGGCCTTGAATCCGGCGTTGTAATCATCCCATTGGTCTGCAATGATCGGAGCCGATTGAAAAAGCTCCTTTTGCCGTCGCAAAGCGGCTTGCTTATCGTAGGTGCGATAGAGCGGATCAAATTCGGTGAAGAACTCCTGGGAATTCGGTTTCATCACGTCCCACGGCGGGTTGCCGATCATGGCATCGAACCCACTCCTCTGTGGCGTGAAGACATCAGGGAACTCCAATTCCCAATGGAAGAACTTCAATTCGCTCGCCAACTGTTCGATGGTCTGTCGCATGCCTGCTCGGATGGCTTATGAAACTTAAGCGGCGTGGGGACGCACTGCAAGCGACTCTTCATCGGCTGGGCCAGAACCAGACCGCACACCACTCGTCCATCGCCTGTCTTCAGCCGACGCAACGCTGGGCTGGCTTGCACATGCTCCCGATAGAACCGTTCTCGCTCATCCGGGTCGGCAATGGGCAGGCTATGCAGATTCTCGTATTCACTTCGGGCCTTGGCCACAACCTGATCCGCAGTGAGTGTTGCTCGGGAAATAACTGCGATCTGCTTGCTGAACCGGCTCTCGATAACCTCCCGCATCTCCTTCTTGATTCGCCCATCGCCTGACCGCTTCTTGCCGATCTTCTCGCCCTTGAGGAACTCTTCGATCCGTTGTGTGCGAGGGCCGTCCTTGCCGTCGCCACCTTCCCGTTCCCACGCCTTGAGCGGGTAATCTTCAACCCGATCCAGCCAGCAGCCAACCAACGAATTGCCCACCTTGATCTTGTGGTCAAGGAAGGAGAAGGGCAGGTCGGGATCGAGGGTTTCCACCCAGAGCGACACACGGGCCAATTCGACGGCTAGCGGGTTGATGTCCACGCCGTAGATGCACCGTTCGACCACATGCCGCCGCAACAGGGCCTTCACCCGGTCGGGGAACAATTCGCCCCGCTCGGGATCGTCGGGCGGGAACGGCAGCAGTTCGTCGCCCTCGTTGCCGTTCTTGGGACGGCCATAGGGAAGCGTGATCCGCTTCGCCTGGCTCGGGATCGTCCAGCTTGCGATGATGGCAGAGCGATTTGTAGAGGGCTTCGGTCAGGTAGTGCAGTGCCGCGACCGGGAACGACGCACTGCCGCAGGCCGGATCGCATACCTTGAGGCCGAGAATGTCTTCGGGGGATCTTGGGGATGAGCGTGCCATCGTCGGCTTTGTCGTAACACAGCGGCTCCAACGTGCGGTGGACGGTTGGAACGGCCAACTGGGGCCGGGTATAGAATGTTCCGGTGCCCTTGCGGGTATTGCCTGCCCGGACCAGATAGAACTCGCCGGGGGCCACGACCCGATTGATGAGCCTGGTCGCTTCGGCCTCGATCCGGGTCTGGTATTCGCTGTCGGTTTCCCTCTTGCCTTGCTTGCCGATCAGACCGGCCAGGACGACCGCTTCCCTGGCCCAAGATTTTGCTGCTTCCACGGCATCGAGGTAATCGCCGGGGCGTTGGATTCGATCTGTAACGGTTGTCGGCTTCGACCACGGCCTCTTCAGTCGTTTCCTCTTCGCCTCCGTCCTGCTCCTCGGCTTCTTCGTCGGCCTCTTCTTCCTCGGCAGCCACGCTGGCCGTGACCTTTTCTTTCTTCAGCGTGGTCAGCAAGTCCTTGAGGCCCTTGCGGTCGTTTTCCAGCATGTCCCGCAGCCGGGACAGCGGCAGCACGGGTTCACGACCAAGATTGAGGAAGACCTGGGGGCCGGTTTGCTCGTCGGTGCGTTTCAGGCGGTAGTCGAGCAGACCCTCGTAGATCAGGCCGATGAACTCCGTGCGGAGATCGGTGTAATCGACCGGGCCTTCCACGAATGTCTTCTGCTGCCCCCTGCACCACCGGCAGCGGGCCACGAAGGAGCTTCCGCAGCACATAGTAGATCGTGGCATCGCCAACCGAAACGGCATGTTCCAAGATGTGCAGGGCACGGGCCACGGGATCGGGGCTATTGGCATCGCCGGGACGGAACAGCACGCCGCCATAGGCACGCATGGCAAATGCACCGTGGGCCGAACCGCCGTGGATCAACCGGCACAGGGCCATCAGTCGGGGCCAGGCTGTTTGCCGGTTGAACAGGACATGCGTGCCGCCTTCGTGGCGTGCAGCCTCATCCAGCAATTCGTACAATGCCCGGACCCCATACGCCTGAGCGTAGATCGGATCGTTGACCGGCAGCAGCCTTCTGGATTCGGCAAACAGGCACACCACCAGCCGCATCACGATCCGCACCGTGGCCTGGAAGCAGTGCTTCATGGGCCTCGGCATCCGTCAACTGCCGCTCGGACCCGGCTGCAACCAGCGAGGCGAACAGATCGGGCTTGGTGCGGTGGGCCGTGGAAACGTCTTCCAGAATCAGTTCCACCGCCTGCCGAACATTTTCTCGCAGCACACTGGAAAGGTCGGCCTGTCGTTTGCGGGATTCTTCGACGGCATCGAGCAGGCCGGATACACCGGGGGTGACATCCTTGATCGGCTCAGGGCGACAAGCAGTTGCCGCAGGCCGTCGAGTTCTTCGGTGCCGTCGCCGCCATCGAACCAGCGGTCGCTCTCCCATTCGCACCGACGACTCGAAATCCAGGCCCGCATAGATCAGCCGGAATTGGCTGCCATTGGTAAGCAGGCCCAAGCGATGGCCCGTACCCCGCAGCAATTCCAAGAACTGGGCGTAGGCGGTTCGGCCTCGACCACGCCCAACGTGCGGCGACGTATCGGCCATGCACCAGCAAGGCAATCTTCGTGCCGGTCTTGATCGGCAAAGACGACTCGATGGGGCCGCAATGTTTCGGTGTGGCTGCCGATTCGGACGGGAGCAGCGATGTTGATGCGAACATCGTGCTGCTTGGCAATCTGCCCGTGGCCGCACTCCACGTACTTTTCCAGCAGTGCATCGACCCATTTCAGGATCGTCGCTTCGTCTGCGTTCGGCGTTTTCCTTCAGATCGGCAAGATAGGAAACAAAGCGATTGTAGGCTGTCCCGCAGCCTATCCAGTAGGGGGAACCGTGCGGCGGGCGGCGGGCCGGGATACCGCTCCACCAAGACCACGGGCGAGAGGAGCATTCCCTGATGCCGCAATCTTGACCACCAAGCATGGGCATTATCGGTCTGGCTCATGGCTGCAAATCCTCCTTGGCAGCCGGAACCAAGTAAGTCATGGTCAAGGGCAAGACCCGGACTTCCCGCAATTGAGAATCGTTTCGGCAGAATGATCATTGACCCGATTATCCCGTTCCCTGGTGAGTAGTTGGCGTGTACGATCAACGTCTTGTCGAAGTACGGCCACTTGCTGCTTCAAGTTCCTGAACCCCCATTTCCGCTTCTTGCTGAAACTCCTCGAACAACGACAACTGCTGGGCCTCGACCCGTTGCCGCACGAGTTCCTTGGCGATCTTCTGGAGGGACTGTTCTCGGCTGCGGTCCTGCAATTCTCGAAGACGGTACTGATAGCTTTCCTTGGCTGCTTGCAGTTCCCGTTTCCGTGTGGCATCTGCCCGACCTTGCAGCACGGTCTGCATTTCGCTTTCCTGGCTATGCAGAAACGATTCCAAAGCTGCCTTGTGTTGCAGCCAATGAATACGCAAGGAGCGAACCAATCCGTCCCGTGTGATCGTGGATTTGATGGGATGGAACTCGCTTTCCAGCACGACCCGTTGAAATTCTTCTTTCACAGGCGTTAGGCGGTTCCCCTCGACACGGAAGACGCTGGCGACGACTTCATCGTGGAGCGGCTCTCGCAGTTCGTTGATGGCCGTAATCGTGTAGTGGAATGCCAGCAGGGCATCAAAACCTGATCGGTGCAGAGCGGCAATCGACCAACGGAATACGGCGTTGTGGCCATCGGGGTCGTGCACTTGGCGGCAAAGGGTGGCCATCGCCTGCCGCATGATCGGGTGGCCCAGCCGCATCAAAGCCTGATGCTTCTTGAGCCGCAGCACCCTGCGGCCCGAGGTCTCTTCTTCGACCAGGGCAGAATCGAACACCAATTCCATGCGGTCGGTGCGTGATCCCACGGTGAGCGTCTGCCGGGCAAGTCCTTCCCAACGGGGCGGCGGCTTGAGGCGATAGAAGCCCTGTTTTCCCTTGATTTCCTCCAAGGAGCCTTGCCCTTCGACGGTAACGGCTGCTTGAAGAATGTCGATCAAGGCGTTTGAGGAGATACCAAGCCGGGCATCCGTGCTTTCGAGCAATTCGCTTGGCTCGGCGTGTCAGGTCGGCCACATCATCGGCAGACGATTGGCCCAACTCCAGTTCGCTCGGGGCTGATGGCGATCTGCTGATCGACGAATTCGCTAATCCGGTCGAACGAAGTCGTTTGTCCCTTGAAATGGCGTTGAATGGCGGAACTGAAAATTCGCTCGACGCTGCCAAGGTCTTGTTTGACCTGATCCACCTTCTTGGCCACTTTCAAGAGGAAGGTCAAATCCTCTTCCTGATCGCAACGAAAGTAGAAGATGCTGACATCCCGCACCTGGCCGTGGCGGGAAACACGGCCATTGCGTTGCTGGAGCTTCGATGGCGACCACGGGACATCGTAGTGAATGACCCAGCGGCAACATTCCTGCATATTGATGCCTTCCGAGGCAGCATCGGTGGCCAATAGGAGTCGCACGGCGGCGGTAGGGTCTTCAAATTCGGCCTTCACCGCCTCGAAGTCATCAGGCCCCATGCCGCCAAACAGGAGCCGCAGGGTATTTTTGTCAAAGCCCTCTAGCAAGAGCCGCTGTTCCAAGAGGAACAAGGTCTCCTTGTATTCGGTAAAAATCAGCAGGCGTTCATCGTCTCGCAGCTTGCCGTTGACGAACAGGTTCTTCTTGATCCATTGGACCAGGGCTTCGGTCTTGGAGTCGGACTTCCGGGCAAGTGCGGTCAGCTTGGTTTCGTCCTCGGCCACTTTTCTTCCTAGCCCGAGAGCCTCCAGTGCCTTGTTGACCTTTCTCAGCGGTTCTTCTTGAAGACGACCCTGGCTACGGAACCACGCCCCGGCATATCGGGCAGCGTCGTCTTCAAGGGTCGTCTTTTCGTCGTCACTCTTGGTCTGTTCTTCGGCCCGCTCTGCCGAAACACGGGCCATATCAAAGAGCGTGGTCTGTTCCGATTCATCCGACTCTTCCAAATGTCGCCACCACGTTCGTGCAAAGGAATAGGGGCAAGACAGAAGCCGCTTGGTGAGCAAGGAATAGACGAACTCGCCCACCCATCGCTCCGCTGGCGAGGCATTGCCCAACGCCGCATGTCCCTTGTTACGATACTCCCGCAATGCAGCGAACAACGCCGATTCCTGGTCCGACATTCGTACGGGGATTTCGACTGGATCAAGCTGGTCGGCAAAGGGTGGCCGAAGCGATTGTTTGTTGATGTCGTCTTTGAGGCGACGAATGCGGACTTCGGACAAATTGTTCTTTGTCCTTGGCGTCCATTTCCGTATCCATCTGGAACCGAATCGGATCGAGCAGTTCCAGTAGGCCGGTGAAGGAAACGGTCTTGCCGTTGTGGGGCGTGGCCGAGGCGAAGAGGCGATGCTCGAACAGGAAACGGATTTCCCGCAGCATCCGGGTACGCTGGCTTGCACGCCCGCCGCCTTGTGGGGCGAAGTGGTGGCATTCGTCCACGATCAGCAAGTCCCATGGGGCGTGGGCCATCGTGCGGCCATCGGTTTCGGCGTCGGGGCCGACACCGGATGCCGAAAGGAACTGCTGTAGCACGTCGGGCATCCGCAGGTAGTCCATCGACGTGATGATGCGTGGAAAAGCCTTCCACGGGTTCGTGTCGATGCCCATGTCGACGGCGAAGCTGGAAGGTTGAGTCGGAGTCGATGACTCTCGAAATCGAGGTTGAACTTCCGCCGAAGCTCGTACTTCCACTGCCGCTGGAGCATGGCCGGGCAAATGACGAGGATTCGGCGGATACGCCGTCGCAGGAGAAGTTCTTCCAGCACCAGACCGCACTGGATAGTCTTTCCCAAGCCGACGCCATCGGCACAACAATAAGGCGACACGGGGCATCAACAAGGCTCGGATGACCGGCTCCAACTGGTACGGAGTGAACCTGAATGGCCGAGTTCCAAACGCCCGAGCAGCGGTTCATTCTCGATGCCATCGCCTTCCCGCAGCCGATTCAGCCGGGTCCAGCGGTGGGCGTTAATGAAGGATCTGAAGAACGTCGGGATTGTCGGGCCGATTCTCGTCCACCCTGGGCAGCGAGGTCTTGCCCAGCACCAACGCCGTGGACTCAACTTCCCAAAGCAATTGCTCGGCCTCGGGATATCGGAAATCATCCAGGTATTCGACCTCAACAATGTTCAGTCGGCCCTGAGCAGTCCGGGTATCGTAGGGTTCGACCGCCCGCACGGTCGCCAGGCGGTTGCGAACCCGCACGGCTTGGCCGACTTCAGGCGGTGGGGCTGGGGTGTTTTTCATTGCGTCCTATTCTAGGAGCGTCGGTTCAGTCATGCCCAAATCCTTGGCGATGCGAGGCGGTCGAAGAATATGCCCCGGCATCAGTCTAGCCTCCGGCTCTCGTGGGTTGCAGCAACACCGCAATCCTTAGCTGCCCGATCATCATTAGTTCTGCTTACATCCACCGACGCACCTTGGCCCCACGGTTCCTGACAGTTTTGCTCCGGTTTCGGAGGGGCTGCACCCGTCAGGGGGCCGTTTCAGGGAGCCAGTAACTCGCAAATTCGGGGAAAACCTAATTTTATCCGTGCGGAAACCTGCCCGCAAGCATCCAACTATTTCTGTGGCATAGGGTTAGGTTCGGTCAGGCAAGGCTGGCAAAGGCTGACGGCCCGGCCAGTAGGGAATTGCCCAAATCACCATGATAACCAGGCGGTTGGACAGACCCCGACAGCCCCTCGGATGGATTTTGGCGATAGGGGTGGCTTCGCAGGGATTTGCCGCCTTCTGCCGGGCAAGGGCCGGACTGAATCCGGTGGATGAGGGCCTGTTCATTTCGGTACAGATAATACTGTATACCGCCTGCTGGGAAGTTGACCCTCGTCCTGCTTCCGCCTAAACGAACGACACCCTCGATTCCAGGTTTTCGGCGTCATCACGGCCTGCGGCGACACCGGACCAGCGAACCATCAAGACGCCTGCGGTGTCCTCGATTTTGGCGACCGCTGTAGGTCGTTTCCCAGGAGATTCATGATGCTGACTTTTGAACCAGTCATACGAAGTAGATCGCCCAGGCAATCCCGTCCCGCATTTCGATGCGGACCTGGGCAATTCGCCCACTGTACTGGTTCAATACACGATGACAAGAAAACGCACACGGAGTCCAAAAGCTCAGGTTGACCCGGAGGCCGAAACGAGCCTGCGGCAGCACCTTTCGCCCTCGGCCTGGGCAGCACCCAGGAATACAAGGAATGGTGCCGCCGCCACGGCTTCAGCAGCCATCTTTACAAGGGCTCGCAGCAACAGCAACGAGAACGCCTCACCGCCAGCCGGATTGTTGCGACGGCCAAGCTGGCGGAATCCAGCAAGAAGCCCAACTTCTCTAAGATCATTGCCGATGCCTTCACCGGCAGTCTCCGCCCGGTAGAATCCCGATCTCCTTGGCTCTCGACCATTCGGCGGGTGAGCGACGCCGCCAGCAAGGATCGGCATGTCAAAGCGAAACTTCTCGATCTCATGCTCCATGTGCAGTCTCAAACGGAGTTCTTGGACACGTCCCCAGCCCTGCCGCAACTCGGCCACTGGCTCGGCAATACCTGGATCGACGGCCTCCTGGCCCTGGCCCATAGTTGGCGGTCGTGGCAGAGGCCGGTTGAGGAATGGACTCCACGCACCCACAATACTCGTCGGCAGTTTGCCAGCCTGGCCCGTCACCTCCTGGCCGAGTATCCGGTGCCGACCTTCATGGACGCCGTTTGGTTCATGGGTGTCGGGGAGGCTGCCCTTCAGCGACAGCGTTGGTTCTCGCACATTGGCATGGGCAACAACATTCGCACGACGGACACGCCGATTCCCCTGACCAAGCGGATGGCCCACTACTTCATGCAGGCCCCCGGTGATTGCACGGTCGATCAGGCTTTGCGGTGGGGGCAGGTTGTCGGCCTGGGCGGAACTCCTCACCTTGCCCGGACAATCATGGCATCACGGCTTGGCGAACATTTTGAGGACGATGATTTCTGGATCACCGTCATCCGTTTCTTCATCGACAACCCGATGTTGGATTTGGTCCACGTCGGCCCGATTATCGACTATCTGCACGATCAGCGGTTCGTCAGCCGGGAGGAGTTCGTGGCGGCGGGCGTCTTTGAGCGTCGTCCCCCGGCCCAGCCCAACCTCACGATGAAGGGCCGAAACCCGGCGACCCTCCTGCGGCAAGTTGAGCAGTGGCATCGCCGGTTGGGCAAAGAAGCGGACCATATCAAGGGCGAATGGGCAACTTCCGGCATCGGTGGCTTTGACGGCATCGAAGGCCGGGAAGGCTCGCCAAGCCTCCGCCGCTGGACGATCCGGGAACTCACCAGCGGCAGGGCACTGGCTACCGAAGGTCGGGTCATGCATCATTGCGTGGCCAGTTATGCTCATTCGTGTTCCCGCCGTGCAACTTCCATCTGGTCGCTCCAGATGCACAACCATGAAGGCAGCCAGCGCATCCTCACCGTCGAAGTTCGCTTGTCCTCCAAGACCATTTGCCAAGCTCGGGGCAAGCGGAACGTGATGCCCGATGCCAAGGGAAAGGATATTTTGCGGCGGTGGGCGGCGCAGGAAGGGCTGCGGCTCGGTATTCCGTGATTCGTTCTGGTGGCGTTGGTGCGGTTGGCCCAGTACCATCCCGCTTGACAAGGGGTATGGCAACGGGATAGGCTAGCGGTATTCTAGCCACAGGAGGCAAACCATGAAAGAAGGACAAAAGCCGCAGCATTTTCTCGTCCAGCACGATCTTGTTTCTTTGACCGTCCTGCCAAATTTCATTTGGAACACCGAGGAGCACACGGCTCTACTCGATTGGGTGAGAGTAGGAGACCGATGGATCGGCTACGCCCACATCAAGGATGAGATCGAAAGAGAGCAGTGCAGTCTGATTACCGGATTCTACGAGTGCGTAAAAACATGCAGGGAACGTTGTGTGCCGTTGAGTGATGAAACTCCTGTGAAGATCAGGCTGAAAGAACAGCAGCGGGCCTGGATGATCGAGGGTGAGGAATACGGAATCCAACTGGATAAGCCCGTGCTTGTGCCACGCACT
>CAVRDP010000035.1:0-333568 GCA_963719885.1 uncultured Planctomycetia bacterium
CTACGACGACGCCTCGGAGTTGACCGACCTGACGTACAGCGATGCCCAGAACGCCCCCCTGGCCGGCTACCACTGGGACTACGACGCGGCCGGGCTGGTGAGCGACGAGTACTCGCTGAAGGACACGTCGGGGACGCCCGCCAGCTATGCGGGCTGGGCCGAGGCGGAGTACAATTACGACGCCGACGCGCAACTCAGCACCACGGGCAGCACCGACGCCGTGACCTACGCCGGGAGTTGGAACAGCGCCGTCAGCAACGCCAGCGTGACCTACGATGCCAACGGCAACCGCAACGACGTCACGCCGCCGTCGGGGGCCGCGACGACGACGGGCGCGGGCAACCAGTTGCGGTACGACGGCCAGTACTATTATCAGTATGACGCCGCCGGCAACCGCATTGCCCAGTGGGTGGACACCAATGGCCATCCGGAGGGCTCGCCGCAGCCGGACGACACCGACATTACGACGTACACGTGGGACAACGGCGGCCAACTCACCGCGGTGAAGTACTTCGGGGCCTGGAACGCCTACAGTTCGGATAACCCCGACTGGAAGGTCGATTATACCTTCGACGCCTTGGGCCGGATGGTGTCGCGGACGCCCACGGGCATCACTGGGGAGCAGACGGAGTACTACGTTTACGACGGGCAGAATCTGGCCTTGGTGCTGGACGCCGCGGGGGACGTGGTGGAGCGGGAGTTCTACGCGCCGGCGGCCAGTTCGCCTCTCCCGGGAGGGAGCCAGGGTGAGGGCGTCTTGGCCAGCGAAGTGGGACCGGCGACGATGGGGACGCAGTCCGTGGGCACGGTCGATTGGTACTTGCCCGACAACCAGGGCACGGTGCGGGACGTGGTCGAGCTCGACGGCACGACGACGAGCGAAGTTGATCACCTCGTTTACGACGGCTTCGGGAACATCACTACGCAGACCACGCCCATCGATCAGCCGCGGTTCACCTACGCCGGCATGCCGCTGGATTCGGCCAGCGGGATGTACGACGATGGCGTGCGCAATTACGCCGCCACGGACGCCGTCTTCGCCAGCCTGGACCCGCTGGGGTTCAATGCCGGCCAAACGAATTTGAGCGAGTACTGCGGGAACAACCCGACGAATTATACGGACCCGAGCGGCGAGATGTGCGGATTGGATGGGCTTGCCGCGATGGGACTTGGTGCCCTCATTGGCGGGCTTGCCGGCGCGGCGACATACACGGTGGGTGCCGCTGTGAATTGCGCAACTGGCGCAAGTTGGCAACAAAGTTTCAGTTGGAGCGGTTTCTTCGGAGCGGCGGCGGGTGGCGCGGTGATGGGGGGAATGCTCGTGCGCTTTGCGACCCGGCGACCGCCGGTGCTGCGATCGCGATGTACGGCTCTACCGAGGCCGGCTATTTCGGTGCGATGGGGGTCGCTTCCGCTTACTGTGGCGGGTACACCGGGTCTTGCGTTCGCCAAGCACTTCAGAATCCTGACCATCGCGTGGATACCAACCTTGCGGATGCCGAAGGAGCTGCCGCCGCGCCATGGGGAGTGCTCAACGCGCTGGGTCCCGCCTTGCGCGGCGCTTGACGGAGCCGGGGGTGGGTGAATTAAACCCCGCTGGGGCGAGCACTAGTGGACCTCAAACGCCGGTCGAGGAGTCGCCGTTATTAGTCCACCGCGCGGTACGGCCAAACGAAAATGCCTACCGTTTGTCAAACTCAAAGGACGAAGGGGTGTCCGTGTTTGACGCCGATTACGTTGAACCAAATGATATCACGGCGGCGGGTTTTCAGGGAGCAGTGAAGACTGCCACGAAAGAACAGATTGCGAAGTATGGTCTTCGGCTTGTAAAGACCGAAGGCGACCCCAGCCTACCACCGGCGCTTCGCGAAAACCACTGGGAGATCAGGCCAGGACCGGACATGAATCGCGACCAGTTTAAGAAGGCCCTGAAGGCGTTGTCGGCAGCGGTACAGCAGTAGCAATTTTTTCTAGTACCGAAAGGCGCCCTTGTTCAATGAATCCTTCCACGGAGATACTGACGGTAATGCAGCTTCTTGAGGCACGGTATCCCGATATTCAGCAGCGCGGGGGCGGGCGTGCTGTCTTCCTGAGCGTCGCCAAAGGGGAACGCGCGGTTGCCATTTCCATTGCCGAGGAGGGGTGGCTAGTGGAGTTGTGGTGCGCCGACGAAGAGCATCCCGGCGAGGAAATTCTCGTTCGAGAGGACATCCTGGACGGTACAGTTGATGTCGTCCGGCGTGTTTCCGACTGGCTTGAGTAAGTGGAGAAAGGGACGTTATTGAATTCGTCGTTCCGCGGCCGGTAGTCGCGAATTTTCCCGCGCCACGGGTGGTTGCAGCGTCCAGCTTAACGTTTGAGTTTTGAGGGGCAGGACATTTGGATCTTCGTAGCCAGCAGGAACGAAAGCCGCGGCCGCAGCGGGTGGCCCAAGAGGCCATGACCCCAAGTCGCTGTGTCGTGCTCGTGCCGTTTGCCACGCACATTGCGCCGGCCTGCGAGCAAGGCCTCATCGAACTCCAGCGCCGCGGCTACCAGGTGTGGCGCGTGGGCGGCTATGCGAACATCGACCAGGGCCGCAACCAGATGGCCACCGACGCCCTGGCCGCCGGGTTCGAAGAAACCTTCTGGATCGACGCCGACATCGATTTCCAGCCCGACGCCGTCGAGCGCCTGCGGTCCTACGGCCTGCCCATCGTTAGCGGCATCTACGCCCGCAAAGGCGCCCGGGCGATTGCCGCGCAGACCCTGCCCGGCACCACCAAGTTCGGCATGGGCAAAGGGACCGGGCTGTGCGAAATCCTGTATGCGGCGACCGGCTTCCTGCACGTCCGCCGCGAGGTCTATGCCGCGATCCGGCAAAAACTTGCCCTGCCGGTCTGCAACGAGGCCTTTGGCCGGCCGACGGTCCCCTTTTTCTTGCCCATGATCCGCAAATACGAGGGCGGCCACTGGTACTTGGGCGATGATTACGCTTTTTGCGAGCGGGCGCGGCAGTGCGGGTTCAAGATCATGGCCGACACGTCGATCCGTTTGTGGCACATCGGCGAGTACGCCTACGGCTGGGAAGACGCCGGGCTGGAGCGTCCGCGGCACGATTCGTTCCTCTTCCTGATCGCCGACGGGAAGCCGGCCGGCGCGCTGCGACCCCATCCACCTCGCGTGGATAGTGAAGGAGGCTGAAGAGCTAAGACGCGGGCGGCAGAGGCATCAAGACCCCATCCAGCTTGCCTGGATTGGTGAATGAGGTTGAAGGGCTAAAACGCGAGGCGAGGAAGCACCCAGACCCCATCCAGCTCGCCTGGATTGGTGAATGAGGTTGAAGGGCTAAACGCGAGGCGCGGAAACACCCAGACCCCATCCAGCTTGCCTGGATTGGTGAATGAGGTTCAACGGCTAAAGTGGAGAACAAGAACCGCCACGACCCCATCCACCTCGCGTGGATGGTGAAGGAGGCTGCGTGGCTGCATCACGGACCTGGGCTAGCTGGACAACCTGATTCACCAATCCAGGCAAGCTGGATGGGGTCTTGGTTAGCTCGCTTTCGTGGCTAGCTGACCAACCTCCTTCACCATCCGCGCGAGGCGGATGGGGTCGTTCCGAGACTTGTGCGTAACGACGCGACGGGCAGCCTGACCACGCAGAACGTGCAGCTTGGCAACAGCGGCAGTTCCGGGAACGTGGCCCTGACCTCGAGCGAACGACTATAATACAAATCGCAAGACCTTCTCGGCCACCGTCGGTGGCACGCCCGACTCCAGCAACACGTATTCATACAACGCCCTGGGCAACATGACGAGCATCACGCAAACCGGTGGCAACGGCGTCAGGAGCAAGTCGGCGACCTTCAGCTACGATTCCGACGGCCGCCTCAGCGGCGTGACTCTCCAGGAGAACGGCGACACGGTGGCCCAGTCGACCTACACCTACGACGACGCCTCGGAGTTGACCGACCTGAACTACGTCGACGGCTCGAACGCCCCCCTGGCCGGCTACCATTGGGACTACGACGCGGCCGGGCTGGTGAGCGACGAGTACTCGCTGAAGGACACGTCGGGGACGCCCGCCAGCTATGCGGGCTGGGCCGAGGCGGAGTACAATTACGACGCCGACGCGCAACTCAGCACCACGGGCAGCACCGACGCCGTGACCTACGCCGGGAGTTGGAACAGCGCCGTCAGCAACACCAGCGTGACCTACGACGCCAACGGCAACCGCACCAGCACCGACGGCACGAACACCGCCAGCTCGACGAACGAGGTGCTCTTCGACGGCCAGTACTGTTACCAGTATGACGCCGCCGGCAACCGCATTGCCCAGTGGGTGGACACGCATCGCCATCCGGAGGGGTCGCCGCAGCCGGGCGACAGCGACATTACCACCTACACGTGGGACAACGCCAACCAGTTGACGGAGGTCACGTATCAGGCGAGCTACGGCGGCACGCTAGGGACCGACGTGGCCTATACGTACGATGCCCTCGGCCGGATGGTTTCGCGGACCGACAAGTTGGCGAACACGAGCGAGTACTACGTTTACGACGGGCAGAATCTGGCCTTGGTGCTGGACGCCGCGGGGGACGTGGTGGAGCGGGAGTTCTACGCCCCGGCGGCCAGTTCGCCTCTGCCGGGAGGGGACCAGGGTGAGGGCGTCTTGGCCAGCGAAGTGGGACCGGCGACGATGGGGACGCAGTCCGTGGGCACGGTCGATTGGTACTTGCCCGACAACCAGGGCACGGTGCGGGACGTAGTCGAGCTCAGCGGGACGACGACGAGCGAGGTCGATCACATCGTTTACGACGGCTTCGGGAACATCACCACGCAGACCACGCCCAGCGATCAGCCGCGGTTCACCTACGACGGCATGCCGTTCGATTCCGCCAGCGGGATGTACGACGACGGCGTTCGCAATTACGCCGCCACCGACGCCGTGTTCGCCAGCCTGGACCCGATCAGCTTCTTGTCCGGCCAAACGAATCTGAGCGAGTATTGCGGGAACAACCCGACGAATTACACGGACCCGAGCGGCGAGCAGGCAAGGCAAGGTGTTGGCCAGGCGGTCGAAGACGGCAACCAGCCGGCGCAAGACGGAACCCAAACGCAAAGCTGGTTTTTCAACGCGTCAGATTTATACTCGCAGGCTGTAGAAAAGATAGATGAACTCCCGACCGCGGTCAGCGACAGCCTTCGAAATTTGTCGGACCAAGTTCAGAAAGAGGCATCCAGTTCCAATAGTCAACTGTTGCAGAGCATAAACATGGCATCGGTGCTTCGGGGCATGGCTTACTACCTCAATCCCGCGGTTGGCTTATTGACGAGCTTTGGGAGCACTGGAGACCCAATTCCCATAGCACCGATACCTGGGCCGCGGGAAGATCGGGGACCCTTTGACCCGCTTGCGTTGCAGGGGTCAGGTTGGAATCTCAATTTGTCCCAAAACCTGAACTCTTCCTCGACGATCATCCCTGCGAATTGGCAGGATTTCGCTAGCCACTTTAGCCATATTCCCCTTTCCGGTCTCGACAGCAGGGTTGGCTTTAACATTAATTTCCAATTTGCTCCATTTTATCCAATTAATTTGAATACTTACATATGGGTTGGGACTAACCAGCCGATCACCCAATTTATCGCTGGACGCCCGGAAGTTAATTTGACGCCGCTTTTGAGTCCGGCGATTGGTGCCGGTTTCACATGGTAGCCAAAGGCATGAAACGCCCGACTCCGACCATGCATGTTGTCGACGGAATGCCGCCGATCGCCTAACGACGATTGTTGATCGCGCCTAGTTTACCTGCTACAAATGGAGGAGCGAATTGTGAAGCGTTTTCGAGCTAGGATTTCTACTTACGCGTTGTTTCTCGCAGCATTCGCGCTCCGATGCGGTTTTTGCTGCGCCGCCGATCCGCCATCACTGGCCGACCAGGGGAGTGACGCGCTCTTGAAGGGCGATTGGAACGGGGCTCTCGCCAAGCTCAACGAAGCCCTGCAGCGCAACCCCAATAACGCGCGCGCCCATTTTTTGCGTTCGTGCGCGAAGATGGAATTGGGGATGATCGATCCGGCGATCGCGGACGTAACAAGGGCGATTGAGCTAGGGCCCCCCAAGGCGACAGCTTACAGCAACCGCGGCGCTCTTTATTACCTTAAGGGAGAAATGGTGCGCGCGATTGCCGATTATGACCAGGCGATCCGCCTCGCGCCCCGAGATGCGATGGGATATAACAACCGCGGTTCCGCATATCTAAAGTTGCACGACAGCTTGAGGGCCATCGATGATTTGTCGGAGGCGATCCGGCTTGAGCCTAAGTTTGCAATGGCTTTTGCCAACCGCGGCCTCGCGTATTTGGGGATGGGGTCCTATGAAAACGCGCTCAAGGACCTCGATGAGTCCCTTCGCATTACGCGAGCACCCTTTCCGCTTCGAGTACGCGCACAGGCGTATTTTCGGTTGCGCCACCCCGAGAAGGCGTTTGCCGACCTTGACGAGGCGCTCCGGCTTGGCCCGGTCAACTTGAAACCTATCTGGTTCGCGCCGCGATTCGTGCGGAAATCGGGGACGACGCCGGCAGCCTGGCCGATTGGACGGCTATCGTTACCATCGCACCCAAGGATCCGGGTTCCTGCACGTCCGCCGCGAAGTCTATGCCACGATCCAGCAAAAGCTTGCCCTGCCGGTCTGCAACGAGGCGTTTGGCCGGCCGACGGTCCCCTTCTTCATGCCCATGATCCGCGAATTCGAGGGTGGCCACTGGTATCTTGGTGATGACTACGCCTTTTGCGAGCGCGCCCGGCAGTGTGGGTTCAAGATCATGGCCGACACGTCGATCCGGCTGTGGCACATCGGCGAGTACGCCTACGGTTGGGAAGACGCTGGCCTGGAACGCCCGCGGCACGATTCGTTCCTCTTCCTGATCGCCGACGGGAAGCCGGCCGTCCCGCTGCGACCCCATCCGCCTCGCGTGGCTGGTGAAGGAGTTTGAAGAACTCAAAAAATCGATGCCGCCGGCCGGGTACCCGCTGGGTGCGGTGGATCCTTACGTTCGTCGCCACGAAAGAGGCGCGCCCAAGGGGTCCTCGTACCTACTGATGTAGACCGAGCGAACGTTGACGCCCTGCGCGGGACAGCTTATCATTCCAAGTACACGGGCTATTTTACTATTCAGCGGGACGAGGTGGTTTCCATGGAGAATACAACGATGGGTCGAGTGCTGACCGAGGTGGTTATCGAGAATTTGGGGGACCTTTACGCCGTGGAGCGTGCCGCTATGGCCCCTAATGATGTTCGCCGGGTCGTGGTCCATGACGCTTTGGTTGACACGGGGGCCACGGTCCTTTCGCTGCCTACGCGACTTATCCGCCAATTGGGGCTGGCGAAGCGGGGAACGAAGCGGGTCACGACCAGCCAGGGCATTTGTGAGGCCGAAAAATACGATGCGGTGCGGCTGACGATCCAAGGCCGCGATTGCCCGGTCGACGTCCTGGAGGTGCCCGACAACGTCCCGGTGCTTGTGGGCCAGATTCCGCTGGAAAATCTCGACTTGGTGGTAGATCCGCGGGGCGGGAAACTTACCGGCAATCCCGAGCACGGTGGAGAACACATGTTCGAGATGTACTGATGACTGTCGTGGTTGATGGCGATACGTTAGTCGCTCCAAGGATATCGGACCATCCAAGAGCGGCTAGCGCTGCCGATCTGCAACGAGTGTTTTGGAAAGCCTACGGTCCCCTTCTTCATGCCCATGATCCGCGAATTCGAGGGCGGCCACTGGTATCTTGGCGACGATTACGCCTTTTGCGAGCGGGCACGGCAGTGCGGGTTCAAGATCAGACCTGAAAACGGGACATTGAAAGCGCCGATAAAAGCCGGCAAGGAGTAGCGAATGAAAGAGTCGTACGGGAAAGGGCTAGCGACCCGCCCCGGCCCTGAGTCATGCGCCAGTCATGGTAACACGACGGGTGAAGCGTTGACAAGGGTACACGCAGGCCAGCCATCGAGCTCCGAAATCATTTTTTCGGCGTGCCGACCTTGTGATGTCATGGGGAAGGCCACATCACGAGTGACGCCAATCGCAAGTCGCCCGTGGACGCCGCGGAGTCTGAGACCCTGCGCATGCGTGGAAACTCTTTGCACGGAAATCGGGAGACCCTGGAAACTCCCTTGCCGCAAGGCAAGGGACGGTCGCGGAAGGCGGACGCCGTAGCGCGACGCGCACGTTTCCCGGGAGTCGGACGGTCCCATAGTACCAAGGAAGCGGGCGAACAAAGCCGGCCTGACGGCGGCTGCGGAGTCTGTGGAGGGAAGGGGATCGACCAAGGGAAACGCCAATCGAACCTTACTCGCGCCGGACACAGTGCCGGGCAAGCGTGCATCGGATCGATGGGCGAACGAGCGGCGGCGCTGCCAAACCAACGCCGCGCCACTGACCGTCACTCACCCAAGGTAAGAGCCGTATGAGGTAATGCTTCACGTACGGATCTGTGCGGAGGGCCGCCCGTAAGGGCGGTCCCTACCGCGACACTGAATTAGTCGCCGTACAAACGGTGACGGCACGTTTCCCCGCCCCACGAGTCAGTGCAGCGACCATCTTGCAGTTTCGACGTTGAAAGGCATGAAACTTGGATCCTTGTAACGAGCAACGACGAAAGCCGGAACTCGTTGCGCCGCAGGCGATGAGCCCGAGCCGCTGTGTCGTGCTCGTGCCCTTTGCCACGCACATTGCGCCGGCCTGCGAGCAAGGCCTCATTGAACTCCAGCGCCGCGGCTACCAGGTGTGGCGGGTGGGCGGCTATGCGAACATCGACCAGGGCCGCAACCAGATGGCCACCGACGCCCTGGCGGCCGGCTTCGAAGAAACCTTCTGGATCGACGCCGATATTGACTTCCATCCCGACGCCGTCGAGCGCCTGCGGTCCTACGCCCTGCCCGTCGTCAGCGGCATCTACGCCCGCAAGGGCGCCCGCGCATTGCCGCGCAGACGCTGCCCGGCACCACCAAGTTCGGCATGGGCAAAGGGACCGGGCTCTGCGAAATCCTGTATGCGGCGACCGGCTTCCTGCACGTCCGCCGCGAGGTCTATGCCACGATCCGGCAAAAACTTGCCCTGCCGGTCTGCAACGAGGCGTTTGGCCGGCCGACGGTCCCCTTTTTCTTGCCCATGATCCGCCAATACGAGGGCGGCCACTGGTACTTGGGCGACGACTACGCCTTTTGCGAGCGGGCCCGGCAGTGCGGGTTCAAGATCATGGCCGACACGTCGATCCGTTTGTGGCACATCGGCGAGTACGCCTACGGCTGGGAAGACGCCGGCCTGGAACGCCCGCGGCACGATTCGTTCCTCTTCATGATCGCCGACGGGAAGCCGGCCGAACGCGCTGCGACCCCATCCACCTCGTGTGGATGGTGAAGGAGGTTGAACAGCTAAGACGCGAGCGGCAAGGCATCAAGACCCCATCCAGCCGGGTACCCTCTGGGTGTGGATCGGTGAATGAGGTTATACAGCTATCCCAAGTCCGCGATCTAGCCAAACGGCAGCAACTCGCAGGCCGCTTTATGCAGCCGTAGCATGCTGTGCATCTTTGCCATATAGACGCGACTGTTCTGTCGTAACACGGTAGGTGATGAACTGATCCCAGAGGTCGTTGAGGTAGATGGCTCGCAGCGAGAGGATTGCTTGAGCCCCTTCCAACTCCCAACGCATCCCGGCGCGCTTGATGCGGTCCTTCACCAGGTGCTTGCAGGCGCCTTCCGCCACGCCACTGGCAATCGGGTAGCCTGCCGCCAAGTATTCGTCATAGCGCATGTGTTCCTGGTTGTTTTCATAGTACGTAATCGCGGACTCCACGGTGGTCTTGTTCGCCCCCTTCAGCTTGTAGGCCTTCACCAAGGGACGGAGGTTGCGCAGCACGTAACCGACCTTGCCTTGCAGCAGCATGCGCAGATGATGCGTCACGAATTCTCCCGCCTCCGCACTCTCCTCCGCATACAGGCAATGGGCCACCTCCCAGAGCCGTTTCAACGCGTGGAACAGGTCCAGAATCCATATGGCCTCGGGAAACCATTCTGCCGCCAACTTCCACAACTGGCGTTCCCCATCCATGACACAGATGCACGGCTTCTTGTTTGCCGGGTCCCGCCGACAACACTCCATAAGAATCTCGAAGAACAACATCGGTGCGGCGGCCAACACCTCCCCTTCCTTAAACCGGGTCATCTCTGCCCACACATGCTTGTGTTGCGGTTCGGGCCGCTCCCGGGCACGCTTTCGCCGACGCACCTCGTCGATCACGTCTTCGGCAGTACGAGGGAAGCGGGCTTGGGTGTAAACCGATCCCACATACGCCATCTGTTTTTTCCCGGGGCGCTCCCCGCTGCTTTTCTCTTGCCCCGCCAAACGCTCGACCGGAGGCGAAGAAGGCGCCTCTTCCTCGACAGCCGTGATTCCTGCCGTTTCCGCGCCTGCGGCATTTCCTCCCTTTTCTCCCACCCCAGCTTCAGACTCTGCTCGCAACCGCGCCGCCAACGTCCGCCGCATGGGCACACCCTTGCCATCGGCCGTTATCACCAGCAGTTCCTCCTCTTCTTCGGCAGGAGGAACCGCTTCGCCGCGAAAGTCGTCCACGTACTGCGACATCTCGCGACTCATGTGCTCCGCCGTGCGAACACTCACCGTGGTCCCCAACCAGGCACGGAGCGACTCCACCGATCCCCCAAAGGCGTCCTGGATGCACAACCGCTGCAACCAGTCCTCCAGCACATAGGAATTCTCTCCAGCGGGCAATCCCAAGGTCGCGTCCAGGGGCGACCATCCAATCGCTTGGCCTTCCCGAGTCCCGTAGACTCGGCGGCCGATCAGCAATTCCCCGAAAATCGACAAGTACCGCTTCTCATGCGGCTCGGGCAGGCGCGCAACGTCTCCCCTTCCCGTTCTACGGTCTCTCCCCGATCCCCATCCCCATGGGCCTCCACGAAGGACCGTAAAAACTCCAGGCACATGGTCATAGCTCGCGGAAACATCCCGCGTTCCACTTCGTCGAGGCGTCGCCCTTCGCTCAGCGCTTGCTTCAAAAACTCGTGCATCCGCTCAAATTGCTCTTGGGCCTTGAAAATATCCAGTTCTTTTGTTGAAATCATAGTTGGACCTCTGCTAGCAGAATTTGTGGAAACATGAATTACTCACCTGTTAGCATGAGGTCTTTTTCTTCTGCTATCAAGCCCTCCTCCCCCGCCGTAAGTCCTTGTCCTACAATGCTCTTAGCGCTAGAGGAAGGCGAGTCACTGCCAGCCAAACAACCTTCTTCACCATCCGCACGAGGTGGATGGGGTCGTGTTGGTTTTTGTTCTCCATTTTAGCCATTCAACCTTCTTCACCACCCGCACCCAGGGGGTACCCGGCCGGATGGGGGCGTTGCGAGATTAGTTTGTCAGGCTGGAAAGCCTGACGCACGGGGCATTGTAACCCGATTCGCTAAGGACTCGCCAAATGGCACGTTCGGCCCGGCAATTCGCGAATTCCTCGCTGCTCTGCGGGGGCAGCGGTTGACGGCCATTTTTCCGTGGTAGACTTCGGGTGTGCAATCGCGATTTTGGTGCGGTTGCTCTGCCATTTCCCGAACCGAGACGCGAAAACTTGCCGGAATACCTCCACCCCTCCCTGGGTGGGAAAGTGTGCAAAAGTACTGACTTTCCGGCCTGCGCGGCAGTCGGACGAGGCCAGGTGAGGCGAAAAGACGAACTATTCCGCCTTTATCGCCCCGAGATACGTAGAATAGAAGAAGTCGTGCGAGCGACCGGCAGACCGCGGTGAACTTTGACCTAAGATTTTGTGGAGACTTCCCAGCTTCGACTTGGCCGACCCCTTTTGATTTCCCCAAGCACTGACCGCCAAGCAATTGCAGAGATCGTCGATGGGTTTCCTGAAGAAGTTTTTCCGAAATGTGTTACGTGAAGGCTCGATGCCGGTCGGCACCAGCAGCTTCGAACGCCTCAGCGAAGAGGAATTAGAAGCCCACCTGGGGGTCGCCCGCTACGGCAACTTCATGTTATCCGACGCCGTGCGGCCGTCTTACGATTTGCAAGTGGTTCCCTCTCAGGGATATCGCCACGACGCCTATCGCGACGAGCAAAGCCGGGCCAACGTACCGGTGCTCATGGCAGCCGTGTCTGCCGAGCGAGTGTTCGAAACCTTCATGGATCTCCTCGATCCTTTGGGGGGAGTCCTCGACGTGGTCCTGGAGACCAGCCACTGTGGCGAGCCGGAACACGGTACTGCGGGCGGGGGGCACACCGACCTTTATCGCGAGCACATCGACGCCCCTGTGCTCAAGAGCATTCTCTGGGAATATGAAGACATGCTGGTCAACGACGGTTGCGCCGGCATCGCCGTGCTCAACCCGGGCATTCCCCAAGAGATCCAGTTCGACGAACACAAGTTGCTGATCGTCTACGGCGATCGGCTGGACGAGTTCGAGTCGATCTACCGCGAGCACCAGGTCCGTTGCGACGACAAGCTGAAATTCATTACGGAAGCGGAACACGTCCATTCCTCCAGCGACCGCTACGCGCAACAGTTCGACGAGTTGAAGACCCGCCTGGGCATGGACGGCGGTTACGGGGACTATTGAAGAGAAGGATGAGGGATGAAGGCGGAATGATAAGGGATGAGAGATAAGAGATCATCCTTCATCCCTTATCCTTCATCCTTCATCCTTCATCCCTCATCCCTCATCTCTCATCCCTCATCCCTACTCCAGCCCTTCTACCAGCACGTCGCTAAGCGGTGGTAACTCGGCGACATTGCCGCTATAGATCGCCTGCTCGAACTGGTCCGCGGCATCCAGCAGGCATTCGACCACTTCCTGGCAGCGGACGGCCACGTTGTTCACTTCCCACAGGTCGTCCGGCTTGGCGTACAGCTCGGGCGATTCCGTCTTGCGCAAGTACCAGGCTGGCGTGCGGATTGCCCGCTCCGCTCCCGCACCGGCCACGACCAGCCGATCGCGGGTCGCCACCGGCTCCTCGCGCACCAGCGGCATGAGCGAAACGCCCGTCGGCGAGGGCGGCACGGCAATCCGCCAGGAATCCAGGAGCGTGGCCCAAAGGTCGGCGGGCTCGACCAAGGCCTGGCTGCGGGCCGTGGCCCCCAAACGGTCGGCCGCTGAACCGCCGGGAAAGCGCAAGAACAGCGGCACGTGAACCAACTCGCCGTGCAAGGCCTCGTCGCACGGCCCCAACCGCAGATGCTCGCCCATGGGAAAACCGCGCGCGGCCGTGAGCGCCAACATCGTTTTGTGGGCGGCCGGATGATCTTCGAGCACATCCAAGAATCCGCCCAAACAAGTATCCAACAGCGCGATTTGCCCGGCGTAGGCCTGCGTGTAGACCAGCAACTCGTCCGGGTCGAAGCCCGCCTTGAGCATGCGGTCGGGCACGTCGGCCGTGGTCAACAAGGGCGGATCGCTTTCATCCCAATAACGCTCGCGGCATTCCGGCGGCGCATCCCAGGTCGTGCCCAGGCTGCCCAGGTGGCACCAGAGGAAAAACGGCCGCTTGGCGGTTTGCACCCAATCGACGACCTGCAAGAAGCAACGGGCAAGGTGCGTATCTTCGTAGGCCCCTTCGGCGGCCATCTGCGACTGCCAGGGCGGATCGATCTGGAGAAAATCGTCGAACTCGATGGCCAGGGGATGCTCGATCACCGTGCGGTCGTCGGTCAAGAGCGTGCAGTGTACTCCGGACTCGCGGAGCATCGCCGGCAGCGAGGGACGGTCGGGCACCATGTACTCATGGTCGGGGGTTGGGGCCAGGGCGTGCCAGCCTTGCCAGTAGGAGCGATAAAGCGGTTCCAATCGCGGCGAATCGACGAGCATCTGGTCGAATACGAACGACTCGGCCGCCAGGCGGTCGAAGGCCGGCGTTTCGATCCACGTATTGCCGTAGGCGCCCAGGAATCCGCGATGCAGACGATCGATGACCAGACAGATTGCGTTCACGAGCGAAAAATCAGGGGAAGTCAGGAAAGAAACACCCCAGGATTGTAATCGGCGGTGGAGCGCGGAGCCAGGGGAGAAGGGCTGCCAGCACAGCGTGTCACACCGAAAAGATAAAACCACGAAATACACGAAACACACGAAAAAATAAGCAATCAGACAGAAAAATAAGTGGACAGAAAGATCAGAGGAGGAAAAGAAAATGGTGGAAAAGAAGATGAAGAAGCGCATGTTCGTGCGGCCGCGTGGGTTGACTTCAGTAGGACCGGGGTGGAAACTGACATGAAACCGAACCCGCCCGCAACGAGGTTCTCCCATGTTCGCGACTACCGTCTTGCTCTTGGTTTTCGGAATCTCGCAGGCCGCGCAGATCGTTCTTATGGCGATCGTGATCAGAGCGGCGGCACAATGGGCAAGAATCCCCGGCGTTACGCTAGGACGCTCCGCGCTCGTAACTTTTCAAATAATAGTCGTTTATCTCGTCATCCTCGTGGCTTTTATTGCGACTCAGCCGGCACTTGCCAGCGCGTCGATTTCCGCTTCTCTGCTCAAACTGTTCGTCGGTCTGATAGGTATTGCGATTCTGATTGGCCTGCCGGTGATCGCTATCCGCAGCGTCTTCAGGGCTTCATCATGGCAGGCATGGCGAGTTTGGCTGCCAACGTTTCTGCTCTCCTCGTTATTCAGTTGGTCGCTCGCCGCCCTGGTGATCAAGCCCTTTCTTTCCGAGGCGTTCACAATGCCCACCAACTCCATGGCCCCGACGATCTTGGGCGATCATTTGACCGATGTTTGCCCAACGTGCGGCAAGCCCGCGTTCGGTTCCCCGCGGCGCGATCGTGAATATCCAGATGGAACGCTCATGATCTGTGGGCAGTTTCACGTCCATGCGAGCAAAGCAGCATCGAAGCTGAGTGACGGAGACCGCTTCCTGGTCTTGAAAATATTACGGCCACGACGCTGGGACCTGATCGCCTTTCGTTTTCCGGGAGATCCTACGATGAATTATGTCAAGCGATTGGTCGGCCTGCCCGGGGAGGAAGTTTTCATCAAAGATGGCTCCGTCTGGATCAACGGCCAGCGGTTGGAACCGCCGGAATCGCTGCGGGGCTTAGAGTTCGTCACCGAGTTCCCGAATGCACACTTCCAACCCAAGATTTGGGGCACGCCCGACCGGTCCGCGAAACTCGGTAAGGGCGAGTATTTCGTGCTGGGCGACTTTTCGCAGCAGTCCGCCGACTCGCGGCTTTGGGAAACCGGCGCCCCCGGCCATCCCAGCTATGCCGTGCCGGAATCCTATCTCATCGGCGTCGTCACGCACATCTACTGGCCGCCCGGCCGCTGGCGGATTCTGCGGTGAGCATACCAAGGTGGAGCATGCTAGATCGTCGCCAGCTTGGTGAAGGTAATGGTCGAATACATGGGGAAGACGCCGTACAGACCGCGGGTGAAGACCAGGTTGATGAAATCGTCGGCCTCCAGGATGTGGCTCTTGGGCACGATGATCACGTCGCTGTCGGAAAGCCAGATCTCGCCCTTCGGGCAAGGCTGTTTGCCGCGGAGGGCCCCTTGCAGATCGACCATCGTGGCCATCAGCCGCCAATCGTCGCCGCGGCGGAAGACCACGACTTGCGAGATGTTCGCACCCACGTTCCAACTCCCCGCCATGGCCAGGGCTTGCAGGATCGTTGTCGGCCCCAGCATCTCGAAACGGCCCGGCGAATGCACCTCGCCCAGCACGTAGACGTAGCGCGAGGCCCTGGTGACCAGCACGGGAACGATCTCCATGCCCTCGATCTTTTCGCGGTACCGTTCGTTGACTTCCTGCCGCAACTCGTCGAGCGTCAGGCCCTGGGCGCGGACGTAGCCGATGGCCGTAAGCGAGATCGTGCCGTCGGGCGCCACGCGGACAACTGCCCCCTGGCCGCCGACGCCGTAGTGGCGATCGACCACCGAACGCAGGTCGTCCAACTGCGTGTTCATTTTCGTGGGCGTGACCGTGATCGAAGGCACTTTGTAGTACTTCGTGTACAGCTCCTCCAGCGTGTCGCGCAGTTGCGTGATCGTGCGGCCCGCGGCGTGGACTTCGCCCAGCAAGCGAAGCGTGATCATCCCGTCGGGCTGCAAGATCACGCTGCGATTCAGCTCCGGATCGGAAAACGACTCGACGCGGACCTCGTCGCCCACGTTCAGCTTGTATTGCGTGCGGGTCTCGTCGCGGGTTATGCGGTAGAGCATGTCCAACTGATCGTCGACGCGGAGGCGATACTCGGCCACGTGTTCGGTCCGCGCGTGGCCGACGTATTCCCCTTGGGCATAGGTCTGCCAGGCGACGAAACGGGCGTCTTCCCAGCGGCACCCGCGGCCGCAACACGAAGCACACCCGTCGGCACAATCCACGCCACAGATCGAATACGGCGCGGCAGGTCCCGGCCCTTGGCACGGGCCGCCGCGAACGCTTGGTCCGGCCGGAATCGGCTCAATGGTCGGATTATCGCCGGTGACGACGGCCGGGGCGGTGAGCGCGATCAGGGCAAGTACGCCCAAAGATGAAATTCCAAATCGCAAATTCGAAATCTCAAACAAATTCGAAATTCGAAATCCCAATGTCCTAAACATCCCCATCTTAGGTGTCGTTTTTCTCATTTGAACTTTGGTAATTGGAATTTGTTTGGGATTCGTTATTTGATATTCGAGATTTGCTATTTCATCCTACCGCGTTGTAGGCACAAACGGCGCCGCCGGACTGGCGATCGCTCCGGCCGAAGCGGGGCCGGCTGTTGTTGCCGGCCTTGCCGCCGGATCGATCCACTGACCGGACGACTGCGCCAGGGCCGCGGGATTGACCCACTCGACCGTCCCACCCGCCGAGAGACGGGCGTTCCGCTGTCGAGCAATTTGTCCCGCTTTGGCCACTTGGGCCTTTTCCGCCGCAAGTTCCGCCAGACGCTGCTGGCCGACCTGGCGGTAGACGACGCTTAGATTGTTCAGGTTCTCCGGGCAGCGGCAAATGAGCACACTGTGTTCCAACAACTGGCGGGCTGCCGTGTAATCGCCGCTGTGGGCCAGCAGAACGCCCAGGTCGTTCGCCGCCATGTAGTTTCGCGGGCAGACCAGGATGGCCGCATGAAAGAAGACGATGGCCTTCGCCTCGGGAGCTACGATCTCGGGACTCGGCTTGCCGGCCAGCGCGGCGTGCAACTTGCCCAACGCGCCCAGGGCCATCGATGCCGACACTTCCTGTCCGGCAGCCAAGGCAAGCTGCTCTTGGGCAAAGGTGAAATACCGGTTCAGGGCCCGCATCGCCTGCAACTGCTGCGGGGGCACATTCTTGAGCACGGGCGTGCGATGGTTGGCGACAATGGGCGGCAGATCAAGTTCCCCCTCGATCTTTCCACCGGGCGGGATGAAATCCTGGGCCTCTTTTATGGCCGTCAAGGCGGCGCACAAGGCCTGGCTGTGGACCGTCGTGCTTTCGTCGTTATCCAATCCTTGGGCGATCAGTCGCAGTGCGGTGGTGAACTCGGCCCGAGCGGCAAAATAGGCCCCGCGGTCGGCCAGTTCGAATCCATGCCGAACTCGCTGGTCGGATTGCACGGCAATCTTTTCCATGGTTTCCGAACGCATGGGTTGGGGCACGGGCATTGGCCCCACCGGCCGAGAAGCGAGGAGTTGGGGCGGTGCATTCCGTGTGGAAGGCGGGGCTTGCATCCATCCCGCAGGGGCCGGTTGTATGGTTGGCGCAAACATTTCCGATTGCGTCGCGATCGATGGCTGTACCGCAATTGTATTTGCGGGACTGCGAATGCCCGCCTGTGGCACGGTTGTAACGTTTGGGGTTTGGGACGCGGCAGTTCCGTTGGTTGCGGGCGTTTCTGGCAGATATCTGGGCCATCCCGGCGTCACTCGGTCCCACGATCGCGAGTCGGCAAGCGTGGCCAGAGCGGCGTTGCGCCTCCGCCGGGACCGCTCGGCCACGGACAGCGGACGAGCCAAGCCAGCCCGATTGCGACCAGTCCGACTGCGACCAGTCCGATCAGGGCGAATCCGCTGGAAATGGTCCGTCGCGGTGGCTGGCCTGCAAGGCGTCTGACAAGGTGCGCGAAATGGAATTCGCTCATAAAATACCGCTCCGTCATGGGTTGACGATACTGCTTGTTGTTTCGGATCGACCGGATTTTCGGATCGGGATAAGCGAAATCGGCCTTCCCGCCCCAGCGCGGCACTACCTTGTCGGAACAGGTGTTACAGGCGGTTCCAGCGGCCCTGCGCAACCGCGCAGGGCGTTATAATTGGCAAGCCGCTTAGGCGGATTGACGCTTTTCCACCTGCCGATTAAGCTGGCTAATACAAATAGGGAGGTATCGCGCATGCCAAAACGGATCCTGGTCCTTTCGGCGTCGGTGGGAGCGGGGCATATTCGGGCCGCCGAGGCGGTCGAATTGGCCCTGCGGCAGCTTGCCCCGGAGGCGGAGATTCAGAACGTCGATGTCCTGGATCTGACCAACTCCACCTTCCGCCGCCTGTATGGCAAGCTGTACGTCGATCTGGTCAACACGGCCCCGCAACTACTGGGGCTCGTTTATGACATGCTCGACCGGCCGCCATCGGCGCAACGCAAGTCCGACCGGCTGCGGCTGCTGATCGAACGCCTGAACCTGGGCCGGCTCCTGCGCCTGGTGGGCAACAACTCCTGGGACGTGATCGTCAACACGCACTTCCTCCCCGCGGAGATCATTGCCGCGCTCCGCAGCAAAGGCCGAATCGACACGCCGCAACTCACAGCCACGACCGATTTCGAGACGCATCGCCTGTGGGTCAACCAGCCGTGTGACCACTACTTCACGGCCACCGCCGAGGGGGCCGCTTATTTGACGTATTGGGGCGTGCCGGCCAACGACATCTCGGTCACCGGCATTCCCATCCATCCCGTCTTCAGCCAGGAGAAGGATTGCCGTGCATGCCGCCAGCGCCTGGGGCTGGGTAACGATCGCCCAGTAATCGTGCAAATGGCGGGCGGTTTTGGCATGGGTCCCGTGGAAAGCATATTTGGCGGTGTGCTCTCGGTCGAGCGGCCGCTGGAGGTCGTCGTCGTGGCCGGCCGCAACGAACTGCTCAAATCGCGATTGGAGCACCTCGAGGTCCCTGCTCGCCATCGGGCGACGGTCATGGGTTTTACGCGCGAGATCGACGAATTGATGGCCGCGGCTGACATCGTCCTTTCCAAGCCGGGCGGATTGACCACTTCCGAAGTCTTGGCCCGCGGCGCGGCCCTGATGATTGCCAATCCGGTGCCCGGCCAGGAGACCCGGAACAGCGATTTTGTCTTGGAAAACGGTGCCGGGATGAAGGTGAACAATCTGCCCACGTTGGCCTTCAAACTTTCGCGGCTATTAGACGATCCGAGCCTCTTGCAGCAGATGAAGGCCAATGCCCGGCGACTTGGCCGGCCGCAGGCGGCCTTTGACGTTGCTCGCGCCGCGTTGGCCTATACGTGAGGGGTACCTGCCTTGGCGCGTATCTTGCTCAAACCGCGAAAAGCCCGGCCCTTTTTTGGCCGCCATCCCTGGGTCCTCGATTCGGCCATCGACCGCATCGAAGGCAGTCCGGCCGACGGCAACGTCGTCGATCTCTGCTCCGAAGACGAGAGATTCATTGCGCGGGGGATCTTCAATAGCCGCAGCCGGATCCACGTTCGCTTGTATACTTGGAACGAGGCCGAGCCGTTGGACGATGCCTTTTGGCGGCGACGGTTGGAATCGGCCTTGCGTTTGCGGAGCGTGCTGGGCTACGACCTGCCCGAAGGCGCCGCGCGACTGGTCTTCAGCGAAGGCGACGGCTTGAGCGGGATGATCGTCGATCGCTACGGCGGATACCTCGTGCTCCAGGTGACGGCCTTGGCCCTGGCCGTTCGCTTGCCGCAGATCGTGCATATCCTCGTCGATCTGGCCAGGCCGCAGGGTATTCTGCTGCGGACCGAGCGCGACATCGTACGGGCCGAAGGGCTCGACCCCATGCCGGGGCTGCAATGGGGCACTATGCCGGAAGGGCCGATCGAGATTCTCGATCAAGGCTTGCGTTATGGCGTCGACCTGGCCGAAGGGCAGAAGACGGGCCTTTATCTCGACCAGCGCGAGAATCGCACGGCCGCGGCGCGTTATATGAACGGCCGCCGCGTGTTGGACGTGTTCTGCTACACCGGCGGTTTCAGCCTGGCGGCGGCCGCCGACCATGGGTACATGGTGCCCGGCAAGGCCCGCGAGGTGCTGGGTTTCGATTCCAGCCAGCGGGCCGTGGCCCAAGCCCGGGCCAACGCCGAGCGAAACGGCTTGGCCAACGTACGCTTCGAAAACGGCGACGCCTTCGACACTTTGAACTCGCTGAAGAGGGCCGGCGAGCGGTTCGATGGTCTCGTTCTCGACCCGCCCAAGTTCGCCCGCAGCCGCGGCGCGGTGGACGACGCCCTGCGGGCCTACGCCCGCTTGAACCGTTTGGCGATTGACGTGCTTGCGCCGGGCGGAATCCTGGTCACGTGCAGTTGCTCGGGCCACGTAACCCGCGACGACTTCTTCTTCATGCTGGTTAGCGTGGCCCAGCAAAGCGGCCGCGACATCCAGGTGCTCGAACAGCGCGGCGCGGCGGCCGATCATCCTGTGTCGGCCACCTGTCCGGAGACCGAGTACCTGAAGTGTTTTATTTGCCGGGTGCTGTAGCAGAACATTTGCCCCGATGAGCAACGGTGGGGGTCCACTCCATTGTTCCCATAAATAGTTATTCATCAGCGAGTTCGGAGAAAAAACGCGGAACGGAGCCAACCGTCACTAGCGGCGGCTAACGGCACGTATTCAAACGACCGATAGTACCATTATAGAGTGTATTTTTTGTTATCCATTAGTATTATATCAAGGGCGAATCTCCGGTCGTCAGCGATTGTTTTACCATCCGTGGGGGTGGATGTCGGCCCTATCGTCGGCAGCCGTATGTCAAATAACGGTCGGTTGGTCTTCGCGTAACAACGCCGGTGCGATAGTATCGTTTCGCCCGATTGACGAAAGGTGTTCAGGGATGAACGATGCGGATACTGCCCAGTTGTATCAACTGTACTGCCGTTTTTCTGGAAGACCTTAACCGAGCGGTGCATTCCAGTGGCGCTCGCCTTTCCGATGTGACAACCGCTTCTTACCTGGAGTTTGTGGCGGTTTGGAACCCGTTACCGAAGTTGCGTCGACAGTCTTGGCGACTGCAATTTGAAGCAGGTTACGAAAAGGTCGCGAAGTCGGAGCGTCTCGAATTGCTAAGAACGTTCACCTCAAACAAATCAACTGATGCAAACGGCACCCGCTTGCGCGGCTTAACGTCATTTACTTTTTGTCGCGCGGCTCTGACGCATCGCGCCGCTGGATTGCTGCGTTTCCACGCAGTCCATTATCCAGAACAAGAGGTCATCCGGGGGAGTCCCGGTCTCCCGAACGCCCGGCCCCTCGCTACGTTCCTCTCAGCTTTGTCAATATTGGAGGTCGAAGAGGAATCCGCGGCTGCCGATTTCTTCAACGTCCTCCGCCACTTCCACACCGAGCGTCGTTTCCGTATTGAAGCGTGCCGGGATCGGCTCCCCGCTCTTGGTGATCCGCACCCGGAAGAAACCGGGCGACATGCCCGGCGGATCCTTCGTACTGGTGCCGGAGGAGATTATCGCCGCCCCCAATTTGTTGGTCGTGCCCTTGCCGGCCGCAAGCTCGCCGCCGAGGAAGCTTTCCGGCTCCAAGGTTACCAGGGCGCCGGCCAGCGGCTTGCCGTTGTGTTGTACCCTGCAGAGCACGGCCAGCCGCCCGTACGTGCCCGCTTTCCAGGCCTCCAGCCGCGCGGCGATATCGTCGGCGCTGATCTTGCCGTTGCCCTTGCGGTCGAGGCGTTTCATCGCGGCCTTCAAGCCGGGCGTCTTCTCGATCTCTTTGGCCTCGAGGAAGCCGTCGTGGTTGGCATCGTAGAGTTCGATCGCCTTTTGTGCGGCGTCCGGGGCGACGCCTTGGGGATTGACCCGTGGGGGAGGTGCGTTCCAGCAGCCCGCCACGCCCAGCATGGCGGTCCCCAGGACGAACAGGCGGATCCGTAACATCATCGGCGCCGTCATCATCGCGTCTCCTCAGTCGCCCCGTCAAAATCCGGACATGTCCGGAGCCGTCCCGTCGTGGCGATTGCCCAACTCCTCGTGCACGGTCGGACTAATCGTATAGCCGATCTGCTGCACGTGCCCATCGCAAAACGCCATGTGAAATCCGGAAACGTGGGCGCTGCCGAAGGCGAAACTGTTGTCGACGCCCGCCTGATCGCGGGCCACCGGATAGACCACGCTGGACTGGTCGGAAAAGGTCCCGCGGAGCGTATCGCGGTCGGCGCCGATGTAGGCGTCCTCGTTGTCGCCTAGGTTGACGCCGTCGGTGTAGTGATCGGCAGGCACATTCTTCTCGCCGAGCAGATACGTGTTGCTGGGCCCGTCCGTGATGCTTGCCATGCTCACCCACCACGCCTCGCCGGTGACCCCATCGGTCGGGACGGGTGGAATCGACGCGATATTGAGAAAATTGGAGGGCCCCGCGGAAATGGGGGGAGCCCCCCCGGCATCCCCGTCCGCAATGTTCATGGCGTAGTCGTTGCGGGCCACCAGGGTCGGCGTGGGAATCACGTAAGGCATCCATTGGGGATAGATCTCGGGATACGTCCGGCACGCCCGGCGGCTCGGACAGTACAAGATGGGCAAGGGCGTCTGGATCAGATTGATCATCGCCTGCGTCTGGTTCGTCGCGCTGCGCCGTTCCAGAGCGCGTCTTGATCAATGTTCGGCAGGATGCTGTAGATCCAGCCGCCGGACTGGCCGGGCCCAAAGCCCTTGCTGGCAACTCCCAGGCACTGGAAGCCCCAACCGCCCGCGGGCAAGTAGCCCTGCGCTTGCTCGTGGGCGAGGCAGGCGATTGCCAGTTGCCTCACGTTGTTGCGGCATTGGGTGAAGCGTCCCGCCTCACGCGCGCTTTGCACGGCAGGCAGCAACAGCCCGACCAGCATCCCAATGATTGCGATTACCACGAGCAACTCGACGAGAGTGAACCCCCGACGAACGCGACTCGACCGTCCCCTTCGATTCTTTGGAACGAGCATGCGTATTTCCGTTTCCTTGCGGCCGGCATTTCCAATTTGCCGAGAGACTCTGCCAATGCAACCTCATACATTTAAGTATTGTACCACGTTGCTATTGGGCCGATATCTTGGCGTCTATTCTATGCCGCTTTCAAGAACAGCTCGTGGCTGTCGCCCGCTAAGGGTGGACTCAAGCATGGGCGAAACCGTGGTGGGCCTGTGTGTGGCATCCACCCATACGGGTGGGCGTGGAATCCATCCGGCCGCGTTTCTCGCTGTGGGCATCGCCTTACCTCTGCTTCAAGCCCTGCTGATAATTCAGCCGATATGTAGAGATTATTCCGGCGGCAAGCAAGAATCGCTCCGAGGATTCCAAAAAATTCTCGCGAGGCCCATTGACGGCCATTTTGCCAATCTGTAGGATTGATGGTTTCCGCTCGCGGGAGCAACTTTTGCCGCCGGCAGCGGATACGTGTGCGTTTGTTGATTGACAAGCTGGGAATCGATTCGCCGGAGGCCATCCGTGGCGGGACATACTACCGAAGTCATCAGGATCCGTATGGAAGCGTATGACCACGCCATCCTGGATCAAAGTGCGATGGAAATCATCGATACGGCGAAACGAACTGGGTCCGTGGTTCACGGTCCGATTCCCTTGCCGACGCGCGTCGAGCGGTATACCGTCCTCTCGAGTCCGCACATCGATAAGAAGGCACGCCAGCAGTTCGAGATCCGCACGCACAAGCGGCTGATCGACATCATGCAGGCCACGGCCAAGACGATCGAGGCGCTCAATAAACTCAGTCTGCCGCCGGGCGTGGACATCAAAATCAAGGCCACCAGCAGACATTGAACACATTATTTAGGCAAATTATGCAACGGAAGCGTTGCGGATAGGCCGGCCCTAGGCCGGATCCTCCGCAAGGCGACGTGAATAAGGGCTATGACGATGGCAATAGGACTACTCGGCCGCAAGGTCGGGATGACGCAAGTTTTTGATTCCGCCGGACGCGTAATCCCGGTTACGGTCATCGAAGCGGGTCCGTGCCATGTGCTCCAGGTGAAGACGGCCGACCGCGATGGCTACGAAGCGATCCAACTCGGATTCCTGGATAAACCCCGTCGTCTGGCCAGCCGCAGTCAACGCGGCCACGTCGCCCGTCTTGAGAGCAAGCGGCAAAAGCAGCGAGCCGCCTCGGGTGTTGAGCCGGTGGAAAAGCCCGGCACCGAACCCAAGCGGTTCATTCGCGAATTCCGCACTGCCGTTGACGGCCTGCCCGCCGACCAGACGCTGAAGATCGGCCAGGAACTCAAGGTCGACATCTTTGCCAACGTCAAGGCCGTCGATGTCTCCGGCATCACCAAGGGCCGCGGCACGACCGGCGCCATGAAGCGCTATAATTTCGCCGGCCAGCGGGCCACGCACGGCGTGAAGAAGGTGCATCGGCACGTTGGCTCCATCGGCATGAATACCGATCCGCACCACGTCTTCAAAGGCCACAAGATGGCCGGCCATTACGGCACGGAAAACGTCACCGTCCGCAATCTGCTCGTCGCCCGCTGTGATGCGGAGAACAATCTGCTCTTGGTTCGCGGCGCCGTCCCCGGACCCGTCGGCGGTTACGTGGTTATTCGCCAGAGCAACAAGGTCGGTCCCGGAACCAAGAAGTAGGAGTCGCCCGCCGCGTGCGGGCGTGGATTGAAACATGGCAACACTGGCAATTCATGATCGGACGGGCGCCGAGGTCGGGAAGTACGAGATCGACCCTGCCCAAATCGCTCCGCGGATCAGCAAGCAGTTGATCCACGATGCCGTGGTGATGTATCAGAACAATCTCCGCTTGGGCACCGTGCGGACGAAGAATCGCACCGACGTGCAGGGCACCACGAAGAAGATGTATCGGCAGAAAGGCACGGGCAACGCCCGGGCCGGCTCGCGCCGCAGCGGAATTCGCCGGGGCGGCGGACACATCCACGCCCTGCGTCCCCGCGACTGGTCGTACCGCCTGACGAAGAAGGCCTTGCAGTTGGCTACTCGCATGGCGTTGGCCTCGCGGATCGTCGACAACGAAGTGACGCTCATCGATCAGTTTGTCTTCCCTCAGCCGAAGACCCGCGAGGCCGCCGCGATCCTCAAGGCCTTGAAGCTCGACGGCGCTACGTTGCTGGTCGCATTGCCGGGTTACGACGCCAATGTGTACAAGAGCATCCGCAATCTGACCGACGTGGCCGTGTTGCCGGTCAGCGAGTTGAATGCCCTGAATGTTCTGCGGCCGCGCCGCCTGCTTTTGACCACGTCCGCCCTGGATGTCATTCGCAGCAAGGTTCCCGAGCAAAAGGGCTCTGGGGTGGAAGAGAAGCCAGCGGCGGCGACGAATGAGGAAAAAGAGCTTAGTTCTTAGTTCTTAGTACTTAGTTCTTAGTGCTTGGCGTTTGTCTCTAAGCTCTAAGTTCTAAGTTCTAAGTTCTCCAACCGAAGAACTTGAACCCCCGAATCCGGAATACTGCTCATGGCAGCCGAAATCGAACGACACAATTTGGGCCTGGCGCCGCACCAGATCATCATCCGACCCCTGGTGACGGAGAAGGGCATGCACAAGGCCGAGCGCAACAACGCCTATGCCTTCGAGGTCAATCGCCTGGCCGGCAAAGACGATATCCGCCGCGCGGTCGAGGAGTTATTCGACGTCAAGGTGACGGCCGTCCGCACGCAGAATCGCAAGGGCAAGCCGCGCCGCACCAAAATGCGGGTAAGTACTACCAAGGCCTGGAAGAAGGCTATTGTCACCTTGAACGAGGAAGATCGGATCAACTTCTTCTAAACGTAGGGTGGGACAAGCTCGCGGGGCACCCCGGTACTCCGGGTCAGCGAGCGCCGGCCCACCATAATCGAGGAAGATAGAAGCAATGGTGGGCCGGCGCTCGCTACGCGAGCTTGTCCCACCCTACATTACGAGACCAACATGGGCATTCGACGTTACAATCCGACTTCTCCGGGCCGCCGCGGGGCGACCGTGAGCGACTTCACCGAATTGACGCCGGGCGCGAAGCCGGAAAAGACCCTCCTGCGCCCCAAGCGTCGCACGGGCGGCCGCAACAACCAAGGCAAGGTCACCGCCCGCTTTCGCGGCGGCGGACACAAACGCGATTACCGCATCATCGACTTCCGTCGCGACAAGGACGGCGTGCCGGCCAAGGTCGACTCGATCCAGTACGATCCGAATCGCACGGCCCGGATCGCCTTGCTGCATTATGTCGACGGCGAGAAGCGTTATATCCTGGCTCCCGTCGGTTTGAAGGCGGGCGATCAGGTAATGAGCGGCCAGGACGCCCCGGCCTCGGTCGGCAATGCCCTGCCGCTGGCGAAGATTCCCACCGGCATGACGGTCCACAACATTGAAATGCAACCCGGCGCGGCGGGGTGCTCTGCCGTTCGGCCGGTGTGGGCGCCACGCTGGCCGCCCGCGACGCCGATTGGGCCCAGGTCAACCTGCCCAGCGGTGAAATCCGCCGCGTGCCTTCGACCTGCAAGGCAACGATCGGTTCCCTGAGCAATCCCGACAACATGAACATTGTGCTGGGCAAGGCCGGCCGCAAACGGTGGATGGGCCGCAAGCCTCATAACCGCGGCACGGCGATGAATCCCATCGATCACCCGCACGGCGGCGGTGAAGGCCGCACCAAAGGCGGGCGTCACCCGGTCAGCCCTACGGGCGTGCTGGCCAAGGGCGGTCGTACCCGCAAGCGTCGCAAGCCGTCGAACAAGGCCATTGTCCGTCGTCGCAAGTCGCGGCGTTACGGCCAGTTGAAGATCAAGTAAGGAGCAAACGGCAGGCATTGAAGCCCGACTGCGCAAGCGAGGAATGTGCGTCGAAGAGTGCCGAAAGTAAATTCCTCGCTTGCGCGTCGGGCTTCAATGCCCCGGCCAACTGAGAACCGATTATGAGCAGATCCCTAAAAAAAGGCCCCTTCGTCAATCCCAAGGTTTACGCCAAGGTAGAGAAGATGAACCAGATGGGGGTGAAGGACCCGATCAAGACTTGGGCCCGGGCATGCACCATCGTGCCCGAGTTCGTCGGGCATACGTTCATGGTGCATAACGGGAAGATCCACGTAAAAGTATTCGTGACCGAGGAAATGGTCGGCCACCGCCTGGGTGAGTTTGCCCCGACGCGGACCTTCCGCGGCCACGGCGGCAAGGGAGGCAAGAAGTAATCATGACTTACGAAGCAACCCATCGCTACGCGAAGATCAGTCCTCGCAAGGTTCGGCCGCTGGCCGACTTGATCCGCGGGAAGTTTGCCGACGAGGCTTTGGAAATCCTCCGCTTTCAGCCGCACCGCGGGGCACGGTTGCTGGAGAAGGTGTTGCAAAGCGCGTTGGCCAATGCCGAAGACCGGCGGGCCGCCGATCTGCACCACCTGATCGTCGTCGATGCCCGCATCGACGGCGGCCCGATGTTCAAACGCATGATGCCCAAGTTGCGCGGCATGGCCTCGGTCATCAAGAAGCGGATGTCGCACATTCGCGTGGAGTTGGAGTAGTTTATGGGTCAGAAAGTCAATCCGATCTGTTTTCGCACCGGGATCATGATCGGCTGGAAAAGCCGCTGGTATGCTTCCAAGCAGGAATATGCCGACCTGCTGATCGAGGACCAGAAGATCCGCGATTTCGTCAAGAATCGCAAGGACAAGTTCGGCAAGGCGATCTATCCGTCGATCGCCAAGATTGAAATCGAGCGGACGCGGGACGAGGTCAAGGTGATCTTGTTCTCGGCGCGGCCCGGCGTGTTGATCGGCCGCAAGGGCGAGCGCGTCGAAGAGCTGCAAAAAGAGCTCCAGGACAAGACCGGCCGGCGGATCAACATCAAGATCGAGGAGTTGAATCGTCCGGAGTTGGTCGCGCAGCTCGTCGCCGAGGACATCGGCGAGCAGTTGATCAAGCGGGCCGCCTTCCGCCGCACGATGAAGCGGGCCATGGAGACCACCATGGAGGCCGGAGCGAAGGGGATCAAGATCCAGCTTTCGGGCCGGCTGGGCGGCGCGGAGATGTCGCGCCGCGAGAAACAGATTGCCGGCTCGATACCCCTATCCACCCTGCGCGCGAACATCGACTACGGTTTCGCCGAGGCGATGATCGCCCAGGGACACATCGGCATTCAAGTTTGGATTAATTTAGGTACGTATAGCGAGGGAGACATCAATGGCGCTAATGCCCAAACGGGTACTGCACCGCAAAAGCCAAAGAAGACGTATAAGAGGTGAGGCCACTCGCGGCAACCGCGTCGTTCACGGCGACTTCGGCCTGCAGGCCTTGCAGGGCGGTTGGATCAGCGCGCAGACGCTGGAGGCCGGCCGTATCGCCGCCCAGCAGTATCTGCGCGCCGAGGGCCGCTTGTTCATCCGCGTCTTCCCCCACAAGCCCATCACCTCCATCCCCTTGGAGACACGCATGGGCAAGGGCAAGGGCGAGCCGGAGTATTGGGCCGCGGTGGTCAAGCCGGGTACGGTCCTGTACGAGGTGGGCGGCATCAGCGAGGAAGCTGCGCGGATGTGCCTGGCCCGCTTGGCCCACAAGATGCCGGTCAGGGTGCGGTTTTTGCGGCGAAGGCCGATGTAGAAGGGAAAGAACTTTGAACTTAGAGCTTAGATAGAGCACTAAGCACTACGAGCTAAGAACTAAGAACTGAGAACGAAGAACTAATTATGGCCAAGATCAGTGAACTTCGAGACATGAGCAGCGAGCAGCTCCGGCTTCTCCTGAAGGATACGACGGACCACCTCTTCCGGCTGCGGATCCAGAGTCAGACCGAAAAGCTGGACACGCCCAGCGAACTGACGAAGAACCAGCGGTTGATCGCCCGGATCCAGACCGTGCAGCGGCAGCGGGAATTGAAGGCAGCGGCCGCCGGTGCTCCGGCGGGTGAGGCCGTTAGCGGAACGTAGAGGAAGACGAAGCAATCAGCAGTTTTTTGGAAAAAGAGCCATGCCCAAGAGAGTTGTGACCGGCATTGTGACCCGCGATAAAGCGGCGAAGACGCGGCGCGTCGAAGTGACCCGCCTGGTGCGGCATCCGCGCTATGGCAAAATCCTCCGTCGCCGAACGGTCTGCACCGCCCATGATGAAGACAACCAGTCGCGCGCGGGCGACCTGGTGGAGATCGAGGAATCGCGGCCGCTTTCGCGGACCAAGCGCTGGAAGTTGTTGCGGGTGGTGAAGAAGAGTGTCACGGGCGATGCTGCCGCACCAGCGGCCGGCGCTACCGTACTCGCGGCTGACGCTACCATGGAAGGTGCGGGAAAGACGGAATAAAGAGAACATTAGCCGAGGGTGGCATGCCTTCACGCCGGGTACCATGTCGGGCACCATGTACGCATGGTCGTGGTCGGCGGGTAGGCATGTTGCCGCGGATCACGACATGCCTACCCGCTCCGCGTGAAGGCATGCCACCCGGTGCGAACTTGAAGGGGACGAATAAACCATGATTCAAATGCAAACGCGGCTCGACGTAGCCGACAACACCGGCACAAGGAATTGTATTGCATCAAGGTCTTGGGCGGCAGCCGCAAGCGCTGGGCGCGGATCGGCGACGTGATCATCTGCAGCGTCAAGGGCGTTATCGCCGGCAGCGACTTCAAGAAGGGCGCGATTGTGCGGGCGGTGGTCGTCCGCTGCCGGCAGCCAACGCGCCGCGCCGACGGCAGCTACGTCCGCTTCGACAACAACGCGGCCGTAATCGTCGATAACGATCAAAACCCCAGGGGAACGCGCATTTTCGGCGCCGTTGCCCGGGAACTGCGGGAACGAAACTTTATGAAAATCATCAGCCTCGCCGCAGAGGTGGTTTGAGATCGGGGTGGCCTGAAATGTGGATTCGAACAAACGATACAGTGGTGATCATCCGAGGTGAGGACCGGGGCACGCGCGGGAAGGTCCTGCGCGTGATCCGCGACAAGTCCGGCAATGGCGCGGATCGCGTGGTCGTGGAAGGGGTGAACCGGGTCTACCGGCACGTCCGCCGCAGCCAGCGGAACCCGCAGGGCGGCCGGCTTTCCGTGGAGATGCCCGTTCCGCAAAGCAACGTCGCGCTGGTCTGCCAGGCCTGCGGGAAGCCGAGTCGCGTCGGTGCCCGCTTCCTGGACGACGGCGCGAAGGAGCGCTATTGCAAGAAGTGCGGGGCGTCGGTCGGGGCGATCTCGCCGGCCCGGACGGCCCACGCCAAAACGTGATTTTTAGGACTAATCCATGAGCGAAAAGAAAAGCAACGAAGCCGAAGCCAAGGAGCCACAAGCCGAAGCCAAGGAGCCTGATACCGACGCCAAGGGAGCCAAGGCGGAAAAGGGAGCCAAAGGCGAAGGCAAGGGATCCAAAGGCGAAGCCAAGGGAGCCAAAGCTGAAGGCAAGGGAGCCAAAGGCGAAGGCAAGGGCTCCAAAGCTGAAGCCAAGGGAGCGAAGAAGGTTCCCGCGCCCACGCCCCGGCTGATGGAGCGTTATTTCAAGGAAATCGTTCCCGTCCTCGCGGCCAAGTTCGGGCGAAAGAATATCCTCTCGCTCCCGCGGCTGCGGAAGATCGTGATCAACATGGGCGTGGGTAAGGCGATCACGGAAAAGAAATTCATCGAAGAGGCTGTCGAGGCGATGAAGACCATCGCGGGGCAGAAGCCGGTCGTGACCCGGGCTCGCCTGTCGGTCGCCGGATTCAAGCTCCGCGAGGAGCAGGCCATCGGTTGCAAGGTGACCTTGCGCGGCAAGCGGATGTACGAATTTCTCGACCGGCTGATCGCCCTGGCGCTGCCTCGAGTCCGCGACTTCCGCGGCTTGAATCCCGAGGGCTTCGATGGCCATGGCAACTACAGTTTGGGTTTGACCGAGCAACTGGTCTTCCCCGAGTTGAACCCGGACAAGTTCACGAACGTCCAAGGCATGCACGTGACCCTGGTGACCAACAGCGGCAGCGACGCCGAGTCGCGGGAGTTGTTGCGGGCGATCGGCATGCCCCTGCGGCAGTCAGAAGTAATCGTTGGCAAGAAGTAATTGTTCCGCGACAACCGTCGCGCGTTTTTCAGGACTGAATGCATGGCAAGTAAATCGAAAAGGGCCATGGCCCTGCGGCCGCCGAAGTTTTCCACGCGTCTGGTGCGGCGCTGCCGGCTTTGCGGCCGGCCGCGAGCCGTTTACCGGAAGTTCGGAATTTGTCGGATCTGCTTTCGTAACTTAGCGGACGAGGGAGCCATTCCCGGCGTCCGCAAGGCGAGCTGGTAAGAGGAGCCCCATACCTATGATGACCGACCCCATCGCCGACATGTTGACCCGGATCCGCAACGCGGTGCGCGTCGAAGAGGCCGCACGTCGACCTGCCGCTTTCCAAGGTGAAGCGCGGACTTGCGGAAGTCTTGAAGCGCGAAGGCTACATCTGGGACTGGGAGGAAGTTCCCATGGAACCTGCCAAGCAGCTCCGGCTGCACCTGAAGTATGGCCCCAACGGCGAGCGCGTGATCCGCACGATCCGCCGCATCAGCAAGCCAGGCCGCCGGGTGTATAGCGGTTCGACCCAACTGAAACCCGTGCTCGGTGGACTGGGGATCTCGGTCATCAGCACCAGCCGAGGCGTGATCAGCGATCGCGAAGCGCGGCAGCGCAAACTCGGCGGCGAAGTGTTGTGCGAGATTTGGTAGCACACCGGAAAGGCGGAATATCATGTCCCGAATTGGAAGAAAACCTGTTGCCGTGCCGGCCGGCGTGAAGGTCGCCGTCAGCGGCCGCGTGGTCTCGGCGGAAGGCCCCAAGGGCAAGCTCGCGTGGGAATTCCGCCCGGAAATCCGCGTGGAACACGACGCCGCGGCCAAGTCGCTGACTGTTTCCCGCGGCAGCGACGCGCGACTGCACCGTGCCCTCCACGGCCTGACCCGCGCCGTGTTGCAGAACATGATGGTCGGCGTGACCCAGGGTTATGAGAGGCGCTGGAACTGGTCGGCGTCGGTTACATTGCCGCCATCCAGGGGCAGGTGCTCCAGCTTCGCGTCGGCCTGGCCAATGAGCTCCAGGTGCCGATCCCCACGGGGCTGAAGGTGGCTTGCCCCGACCAGCAGCACATCGTCATCCAGGGGATCGACAAGCAGTTGGTCGGCCAGTTTGCCGCGGAAGTTCGCGCCTTGCGGAAGCCCGAGCCGTACAAAGGCAAGGGCATTCGCTTCCTGGGCGAGCAGGTCCGCCGCAAGCAGGGCAAGGCCATGGTGAAATAACAAATCGGATTTTTGGGCGGTTTCCAAGTCAGCGTATTGCGAGGCGAGACGTGCAACATCAACGACAAATATTGCGACAGCGCGAACGGCGGGCGATCCGCGTCCGCAATCGCATCAAGCGCAACGCGCACCGGCCGCGGTTGGCGATCTTCCGCAGCCACCAGAACATTTACGCCCAGATCATCGACGATACCGCCGGCAAGACGCTGGTTGCGGCCAGCAGCCGCGATCAGACCCTGCGGCAAGACTTGCGCTACGGTGGCAACAAGTCCGCCGCCGTGGCCGTGGGCAAGGCATTGGCCCAGCGGGCCTTGGACGCGGGCGTGCAGGAGGTCGTATTCGACCGCCGCGAGTACAAGTTCCATGGCCGTGTGGCCGCCCTGGCCCAGGCCGCCCGGGAAGCCGGCTTGAAGTTTTAGAAAGTACAGAACTTATGTCAGCCGAAACAGAATCTTCTACACGCGGCGAGTTGATCGACAAGGTGGTCAAGATCCGGCGTTGCGCCGCCGTGGTCAAGGGAGGCCGCCGTTTCAGTTTCACGGCCTTGGTCGTGGTCGGCGATGGCCGCGGCAAGGTGGGCTGGGGCTACGGCAAGGCCAATGAAGTGCCGCCCGCCGTGGAAAAGGCCGTCAAGGACGGCACGCGAAAGATGCAGCCCATCGCCTTGCAAGGCACGTCGATTCCGCACACGGTGCTGGGCCGCTTCGGCGCGTCCAGCGTCAAGCTGGTCCCCGCCGCGCCGGGCACGGGCGTGATTGCCGGCTCGGCGGTCCGCGCCGTTTGCGAAGCCGCCGGGATCCACGACATCCTCACCAAGAGCTACGGCTCCAATAATCCACACAATTTGGCCAAGGCCGCCATCGAGGCGTTGCAGCAGCTCCGCACGCCATCCGAAGTCGAGCGGCTGCGGGGAGTATCGCTGTCATGAATCTGCACGAAGTTAACGAGGACGTCCATCGCAACAAGTCGCGCAAGCGGCTTGGCCGCGGCCCCGGTTCCGGCCTGGGCAAGACTGCCGGCAGAGGCCATAAGGGTCAGCATTCCCGCCCGGGTTACAATGCCCTCAGTATTTTCGAAGGCGGTCAGATGCCTTTGGTCCGCCGCATTCCGAAACGCGGCTTCCACAACAAGTTCGCCCTGGAAGTGGCCGCCATCAATGTGGGCGACCTGCAGCGCCGCTTCGAAGCGGGCGAGGAAGTCAGCCCCGCTACGCTCAAGACCCGCGGCTTGGTCAAGGGGCAGTACGACTTGCTCAAGATCCTGGGCGATGGCGAGTTGACCAAGAGCTTGAAGATCTCCGCCCATCAGTTCAGTGCCTCGGCCAAGGAAAAGATCGAGAAGGCCGGCGGGCTGATTACCGTGTTGCCGGGCAAGAAGCCGGTTGTCAAGGTGAAGAAGGAAAAAAAGAAGGCGCCTGCCGCCACGTAAGGAAGGGTTGAGGGATGAGAGATAAGGGATGAGGGATGAGAGATAAGGGATAAGGGATGAGGGATGATAACGGCTCGTTTCGAGCCATCCCCGATCTCTCATCCTTCATCTCTCATCCTTTATCTCTTATCCTTCATCCTCCTGGACTTAAGCCAAGGAGGCCCAGTAAGCCATGTGGGAAAAAATCCGCGTTGTTTTCACCATCCCCGAGTTGCGGAAGAAGATCTTCTTCACGCTGGTCCTGCTGGCGGTTTTTCGCGTGGGATCGCACATTCCGTTGCCGGTCTTCAGCCACGAGAAGTTGGCGGCGCTGTTCGACACCAAGGGCGGCGGAGGCGGGCAAGGCGGCGGTCTCATCGAGCAAATGTCCATCTTCAGCGGCACCCAATTGGGGCAGGCGACTATTTTCGGCTTGGGCATCATGCCCTACATCTCGGCGTCGATCATTTTCCAACTCCTGGGGAGCGTCTATCCGCCTTTGGAGAAGTTGCAAAAGGAAGGGGAGACCGGGCGAAAGAAAATCAACGAATATACCCGCTACGCCACCGTTGTCCTCTGCCTTGGACAAAGCTGGGCCTATGTCGTTTGGCTATCGGGGCAACCGAGCCTGGTCAATCCCCAGTTCTTGAGTGAGCCCGGCAACTTAAGCAGCGGCATGCAGTGGTCTTGGATGTTCGTGGCCGTTTTGACGATGACCGCCGGCGCGGTGTTTCTCATGTGGCTTGGCGAGCAGATCGACGAATACGGCATCGGCAACGGCATCAGTCTCTTGATCATGGGTAATATTCTGGCCCGCTTGCCCCATGCAATCTGGGAAATCGTGCAGCCGATGATGGCGGGGGGCGGCCTGGAGTTGGGCAGCGGTCGCGGACAGATGGGCGTGGAAAAGGTCCTCATCCTGATCGTGCTCTTCGTCGGCGTAATCGCCGGCGTGGTGCTGATCAGCCAGGGTCAGCGGCAGATTCCCACGCAAAGCGCCAAGCACGTCCGCGGCCGCCGGACCTTTGGCGGCGAGGCCCGCCAGTACCTGCCGTTGCGCGTCAATCAGGCCGGCGTCATGCCCATCATCTTCGCCAGCAGCCTGCTCATGTTCCCCATGATGATTTTCGGTTATTTGGCCAGGCACTTCCGCAGCGAGCTGCTGTCGTTGTTGGAGACTTCGTTCCAGCGCGGCCAATCGTTCCTGTACAACGTTTTGTACGTTGCCTTGATCTACTTCTTCTGTTACTTCTGGACGGCCATCACTTTCAATCCGAAGGACATGGCCGACAACCTGAAGGACTACGGCAGCTTCATCCCCGGTTACCGCCCTGGTCGCCGCACGGCCGACTACCTGGAAAAGGTGATGGTCCGCATCACCTACGTTGGGGCGGGTTTCCTCTCGATCATCGCCATCATTCCCACGATTGTTTCATCGAACATGGGTGTTTCCTACTCGCTTGCCGCGTTTTATGGCGGCACGAGCCTGTTGATCGCCGTGAGCGTGGCCTTCGACCTGGTCCAGAAGATTGACAGCCACCTCGTGATGCGGAACTACAAGGGATTGCTGGAAAAAGGGTGATGTCGTGCCAGTCGCGTTCGTCGCTGTGTGGGAGTAGGTTCTGGCGTGGAAATCCTTCGATCCCCCCGAGAAATAGCCCAAATGCGAAAAGCGGGTCTCCTCGTGTGGGAAACCTTTGATATGGTCAAGAAACTGATCGCGCCGGGAGTGGCCACAATCGAAATCGACGCCGCCATTGAAAATTTTTATCGTCAGCACAATGCCGAACCACTGTTCAAGTTCTACCCGAACTCCACGGAAGGCGGCCCGCCGTTCCCGGCCGTGACCTGCATCTCGATCAATCGCGAGGTTGTCCATGGCATCCCCTGCAAGCGGAAACTGGTTGAAGGCGACGTGGTGAGCATCGATACCGGCTGCAAGTATAACGGTTGGTGCGGCGACGCGGCGGTGACGCTGCCGGTTGGCCGGATCGACCCCCAAGTCGAGCGACTGCTGCACGTCACCCGCGATGTGCTCCATCTGGCCATTCGGCGGATGGGGGAGAGGCGATGGTGGAGCGAAGTGGCTGAGGAAATGCAGACTTTTGTCCGCAAGGCGGGCTTTTCCGTGGTGGAAGACTTTGTCGGCCATGGCATCGGTCGCAGCATGCACGAGGATCCGCAGGTGCCGAACTTCGTGAAACGCGGCTATCGTCGCGGCAGAAACGATTTCCGTCTCGTGCCGGGCCGGGTGATTGCCGTCGAGCCGATGGTCAACATGGGTACGAAGGACGTTCGCGTCCTGCCCGACCAATGGACCCAAACGACCGCCGATGGCAAGCCGAGCGCCCATTTCGAACATACGATCGCCCTAACCGAGTCGGGGCCGGTAGTCCTGACCGCCGGACCGAATGGAGAAAGTTGGTGAGGGTAAGAAAGAACTTAGAAATTAGAACTTGGTTCTTAGTGCTTAGACCTTAGGTTGCGGATCTAAGCACTAAGTTCTAAGCGCTAAGAACTGATGCACCCCCCCGGCAGGAGTGCGTTGGCGTCGGTTTGCATGCATTTGGCGGACCAACGGGAAAAATTTTATCGGCCGGGGGCCTTGAAGCAATCGGCCACTGTGCCTTATACTGATATACTTTGCCTCTTTCCGGTACCCTGAACCAAACCTGGGGTGCGGTTGGATTTGGCGTTTTAGAAGCAGTTTTGAAACCGGGTGCGCAGGCCAATTCGCCTACGCCATGGGCGCGGTCTTGAAACAGTTTCTTGGAAAACGGGTGTCGAGTCATGAAAGTCCGAGCTAGCGTAAAGCGAATTTGTGAACATTGCAAGATCGTCCGCCGTCGTGGCGTGATCTTTGTCGTCTGTACCAATCCGCGTCATAAGCAACGCCAGGGTTGATGGGACATTGAGGAGTATTAAGATATGCCACGTTTGCTGGGTGTTGATATCCCGAACGACCGTCCGACTGTGATCGCCTTGCAGTACCTTTATGGCGTAGGGCCGAAGGTTGCACGCGAATTGTGTCACAAGGCAGGCGTGGACCCGCAGGCCCGGGCCAAGGAACTTCGCGAAGACGAGCTTGCCCGTATGGCTGCTCTCCTCGATAAAGACTACGTGGTCGAGGGCCAGTTGCGGCGTCAAACCAATCAGAACATCATGCGGTTGCGCGACATTGCCTGCTATCGCGGCATCCGACATCGTCGCGGATTGCCTGTTCGCGGCCAGCGCACCCGAACCAACGCCCGTACCCGAAAAGGTCCCAAGAAGACGGTCGCTGGAAAGAAGGGGGTCAAGGACCTGCGGTAGTGGGGGGGCGGGAAAATGGGCTTTGGCCTGCCTTCACGTGCAGGCCGGCAAAAGCCCACCCTAGCAGAATCGTTCAAGGTTATTTAGACATTCCCGGCATCGTGCCGGATTTAGAGCGGAGCGAAAAGTATCGTGGCAAATCCAAAACCACAAACCCAGCAACAGGCGCAGGCGCGGCGGAAGGTGCGTCGTAACGTCACCGTGGGCGTGGCCCACATCAAGGCGACGTTCAACAACACGACGATCACCATCACCGACACCAAGGGCGACGTGCTTTGCTGGGCCAGCGCCGGCACGAGCGGGTTCAAGGGCAGTCGCAAGAGCACGCCATTCGCCGGGCAGATGTCGGCCCAGCAGGTCGCCGACAAGGCAATCAAGTGCGGCATGAAGGAAGTCGACGTGAAGGTTCGCGGTCCCGGCAGCGGTCGCGAAAGCGCGATCACGGCGTTGCAGGCGGCTGGACTGAAGATCAAGTCGATCGAAGATGTCACGCCCTTGCCGCATAACGGCTGCCGGCCGAAGAAGCGCCGCCGCGTGTAGGCCGACACCGAGACGCAGAATCCAAATTTCAAGATCCGAATTCCAAAACAACAAATCCCCAATCCCAAACAAATCCCAAACCCCAAACAAATCCCAAGTTCCAAATCCGAAATCCCAAACAAATTCAAAATCACAAGAAAACCAAGGTTCGAAACAACGCTGGTTTGAGATTTTGAATTTTCCTTTTTGAATTTGTTTGCGATTTCGATATCGGAACTTGGTGCTTGGATCCCCTATGGCTCGTCAAATTTCACCCGTTTGCCGGCTGTGCCGCCGCGAGGGAATGAAACTGTTCCTCAAAGGCACCCGTTGCGATACGCCCAAGTGTGCCTTCGAGCGCCGCGAATCGGCCCCGGGCATGACCATTAGTCGTCGCAGCAAAGCGACCGAGTATGCCGTCCATCTTCGCGAGAAACAGAAGGTGAAACGCTACTATGGCGTCCTGGAGCGGCAGTTCCGCAAGTATTTCCATCAGGCCGAGCGGACCAAGGGCCACACCGGCGATGCTTTGATGGTGCTGCTGGAACGCCGCCTGGACAACATCATCGCCCGCTTGGGACTGGCCCAATCGCGCGCCCAGGCCCGCTTGATGGTCACCCATTGCCACATTACCGTCAACGGCCGGTTGGTCAATATTCCCAGCTACTTGGTTCGCCCCGGCGACGTGATTCGGATCAAGGCTCGGACGAAGAGCCAGACCCTGGCCCAGGCCAACCGGGCCGCCCACGGCCGGGAGGTTCCCGACTTCCTCAGTCTGTCGGAGAGTCCGGAGCTTGAGGGACATGTTCTGCGGATGCCGGAAGCGGCCGACGTGTCGCTGCCGGTGCAGACGCAGTTGATCGTCGAGCTTTGCTCCAAGTAAACAGCTTGGATTGAATGAACAGGGCTTTGCTGTGAATTAACAGGGCTTTGCTGCAAGTAAACAGAGAATTGGTTTGGAGGCTATTTCCATGCGTATTCGTTCGCGCGGACTCGAGTTGCCCAGTCAAGTTAGCGCGGATCGATCGACCTTGTCGCGGACCTACGGCAAGTTCACGATCGAACCGTTCGAGCGCGGGTTCGGTGTGACCGTCGGCAACAGCTTGCGTCGCGTTCTCCTTTCCAGCCTGGAAGGGAGTGCTGTGACCCAGATCAAATTGCACGGCGCCCAGCACGAGTTCACCACGCTGCCCGGCGTGTTGGACGACGTGACCGACATCGTGCTCAACGTGAAGTCGCTGGTGGTCAAGAACCACAGCGAGCAGACCCGCGTGGTCCGCATCGAGAAGAGCACGAAGGGAAAAGTCACCGGCGCCGATGTCAAGACCGACGATCAGGTCGATGTCATCAACCGCGACCACGTGATCGCCACGCTGACCGAGGACATGCCGTTCTTGCTGGAGATGGTGATCGAGAACGGCCGCGGCTACGTGCCCGCCACGGAGCATACCCCGCAGGCCCAGGAAATCGGCATCATCCCCTTGGACGCCGCCTTCAGCCCGGTGACCCGGGTCCGCTACGAAGTCGACGAGACCCGCGTTGGCCAGAAGACGAACTACGACCGCCTGACGATCGAGATCTGGACCAACGGTTCGGTGAATGCGGAAATGGCCCTGGTCGAATCGGCCAAGATTCTCCGCAAACACCTCAACCCGTTCATCCAGTACCAGGAACTCGGTCCCATGGTGCATACCGAGGCCCGGGCCGTCGGCGGCAGCGTGCTCGATCCGGCAACGGAGACGAAGTTGGGCATGAGCCTGGCCGAGCTGGACCTGTCCGTGCGGGCGAGCAACTGCCTGGAGTCGGAGAACATTACGACCGTCCGCGACCTGGTTTCCCGCACGGAAGCCCAGTTGCTGGAAGTGCGGAACTTTGGCGAGACGACCTTGCAGGAGGTCCGCGAGAAACTGGCCGACATCGGCCTGCACCTCGGCATGCGGTTGCCGCCGGTCGCCGCGGAAACGGTCTAAGAGGCTGTCCGGAAAGCCGTTTACCTTTGATAGCAGCGGAATTTGTTCCGTTACATTTGAACGAAAAGAAGACACGATCATGCGACACCGACGTAAAGGCCGCAAACTCGGCCGCATTCCGAGCCACCAACGTGCCTTGTTGAGGAGCCTGGCCAGCGCGCTGATCCTCACGGAGCGCGATGCCGAGGACGACGAGAACAAGCCCAAGATCAAGGGCCGCATCATCACCACGATCCAGAAGGCCAAGGAAGTCCGTCCGCTGGTCGAGCGGGCCGTAACGATCGCCATTCGCGCGTTGCCGCAGCTCGAGGCCGCCGCACGGCTGGAGCCCCAGGGCGAGCGGAACAGCGAGGCCTGGAAGAAGTGGCGGAACGGTCCCGGTTGGGCCGAGTGGAGCAAGGCGAACGCCCCGGTGCTCGCTGCCCGGCGTCGGATGGTGCAACTCTTAGGCAACAAGCAGGCCGTGCAGATTCTCTTCAGCGACATCGCGCCCCGCTTCAGCGATCGGCCCGGCGGCTACACCCGCGTTTTGCGTTTGGCCAAGCCGCGTCTGGGCGATGCGGGCGTGCGTGCCATTTTGGAGTTCGTCGGCACGCACGACCGCAAGCGGCGCAAGGCGGCCAAGCCCGCTTTCGAGAGCGAGGCACGCGCAGAGACGCCCGCCGCCGAAACGCAGCCGACAACCGAACCTCAGCCGGCCGCGGAAGCATCGGTTGGCGAATGATAAAATCCGAAATTCCAAGATCCAAATCCCAAGCAAGTCACAAATCCAAAGGCAGAAAATCCAAAACGACGAGCTGCCTGCCCGTTTTGAGTTTTGAAATTTCGCATTTGGAATTTGTTTGAGATTTCGGATTTGAGGTTTGGAATTTCCATCTGTGGTTGGTTTCGATTTCACCCATCATGTCGGTTGTCTTTGCGCGGATATGGCTGCGCGGGTGGACGAGCTTCGCCACATCGATATGTCGCGGGTGGCCGTCAGTTTCCGGCAAACCCGCAAGCGGATGCCCCACGGGCTGTACGCCTCCTTGACCCCCTTGCGCTTCGCCGGCGGCCAAACGCACACCATTCGCCGCGGGCGGAAGTTCTCCATGCAGCGGGTCGAAATCGACGGCCGCGAGATGCTCTATGTGCTGAACTTCTACCTGCCGCGGTTCCTCGACCTTGGTTTTCGCGAGAAGCTCACGACCATCGCCCACGAGCTCCTGCACATCGGTCCGCATTTTGACGGCGACCTGCGGCGATTCTCCGGGCGGTGCTATGCGCACAGTCATTCCCAAGGGCGATTCGACGCCCACGCCGAGCAGTTGGCCCAGCGGTGGCTTGCCGGCGGGCCGGAACAGTCGCTTTACGCCTTCCTACACCTGGACTTTTTGGGTTTACAAGCCTTGCACGGCAGGATTATTGGGAGACGGATCGCCGCACCGAAACTGCTGTTGGCGGAGTGAGAGACAGAAAAATAAGGGGACAGAAAGATGAAAGAAAGGAAAATGGGAGAAAGGAAGATGGAGAAGGCTCGGCGAGAGAGGCACCTGCCTTATTTTCCTTTCTCAAGACTTTCTTCGTCGCGCGGCGACCACTCGATCTTGCAATTAGGCAATGCCTGCTGGAGCCGGCGCACACCCTCGGCAGTCACGGAAGTGTCGTTCAAGTCGAGTTCGTGCAGATCCTTCAAGGACTTGAGCGATTCGAGCCCGGCGTCGGTGATGCGGGTTTCAGAGAGTTCAAGGTACGATAGCCGTTTTATCTGCCCGATGGTGGGCAGCGCGGCGTCGTAGATCTGTGTCCTGGCCAAAATCAGCCAGTCGAGTTCTGCCAGATTCCGAAGGTGGCCAAGCCCCGCCGTCGTAATCTTGGTGCCAGCCAGAGAAAGCCAGTGAAGATGGGCCAATCCATCGAGTTCGGCCAGGTCTGCATCGCTGAATCGGTCGTCCTGCACACTCAGGCTTTGCAGTGATTTTAGGCCAGCTATGCCGCTTACTTTCCAGTTCGGTAACGGCTCGCTAATCGAGGTAGTAACGTACTCGACATTCAATGCACGTAAGCGGGGAAGCGATGGAATTTCAACAGTCTGCTCACCACCATGCCGCAAAAGCTCGATCGCTTCGAGAGTGGACATCCTTGCTATTAGAGCCGTGCGCTGACCGGGAGACGCCCAAAGTCGTAAGCGGAGCAGTCGGCGCAACTTCACGGCCTCTTTCAAATCATCACCATTCATAATTTCAACGGAGCAAAGCCGGGCGAACAACTCGTAGTATCGATCGTGGCCGACGATGGGAAGCAACCAGTCCGGGCCTTCGATGTGCCAGTCGCCACCATCCGGGGTCCAGTCCCCGGCTCGATCATGGCGGTGCAGCCATGCATAGATCTTGCATTCCTCGGTATATTCTTTCCGCCGGACCGAATAGAAACTCAATCCGATCGCGAAAAGGGTCACGAAGGCCAATAGCTCACTTAGATGGAACTGGAAACACGAATGCCGCCAACGCCTACGGGCTTCGATGAGAACGCCTGCAAGGATGAGGATACCTACGCTTGCCACGACATTGACCGTCAAGGCAAGCCCACGAAACTCGATGATCCCGTGGGAAAGGTCCCAAGGCGAAAGTGTCACTGAAACGGTCCGGTCCTCCCAACTTCTTCGACGCAAGTAGGTCATCGGCCAGCCGTGTTCGTAATTCGTGCGCACGAATACGGCAAGATAATTGTTCCAAGGATTTGTAGTACATGCCACTCTCCACCCCGGCACGTTTGCCAGCACGAGAACAGCCAGCACGGGGATCAAGAGCACGAGCGTCGATAGATGCGGGCGGAGGCGGACCGCCCGAAAGGACTTCCACCAGGAACCGGCGCGTGTGGCAAGCGTTCGCAAAGACTTCACGACATCTCCCTCCTTCCGGTATGATACACGCCCGGCGGGCCGGTCGATAGCCCGACAACTAGCGTAGCGATTCAAAATTGTGGTCATCGATTGGAGTCCCGGCTTTAGCCGGAAGTTTCGAATAATTCCGCCTAAAGGCGGGACTCCAGCGCAGGCGGTAAATACCCATCAGCGTGAATCACTACACTAGAAACAGCCGAACTCAGCCCGGCAAGCGGCCTGTTGATTCGGTTCGCCGATGATCGTACCATGACGCTTTGCCATTACCTGATTTCACCATTTCCTCAATCATGTCTGAACTGCGGAAGGATCCGATTCTCGACCACTGGGTGATAGTGGCTGCCAACCGTGCGGAGCGGCCGGGGGCGCTGATCGAGTCGCAGCCTTTCGAGCCCGGTTTGCTCTGCCCGTTCTGCGAAGGCCACGAGGACGAAACGCCGCCCGAGGTGCTCGCCTTTCGCGCTGCGGGCGGCGGCGCCGATGGGCCGCATTGGCGGGTGCGGGTCGTGCCGAATAAGTTTCCGGCCATCGAGACCGACGCTGATACGCGGCTGTTGGACGACGGGCTCTATCAGCGTCTGGAGGCCTGCGGTGCCCACGAAGTGATCGTCGAATCGCCGCGGCACGTGGCCAGCACGTCGGATCTCTCGGCCGCCGAACTGGCCGAGGTCTTGCTCGCCTATCAAATGCGGCTGGCCTATTGGAAACGCGACCCTCGCATGGCCTACGCGCAGGTTTTCAAGAACGTGGGCCAGGCGGCAGGGGCTTCGCTGGAACACGCGCATAGCCAGTTGCTGGTTATTCCGCGGGTTCCCAACGTGATTGCCGCAGAGATGAACGGGGCGTTGAACTATTTCCACCGCTACGACCGCTGTCCATTCTGCGACATGGTTCGTGAGGAGTTGGCCGGGGGGCAGCGAATCGTTGCCGAAACCGACCTTCACTTGTCATTTGTCCCCTTTGCCGCGCGATTGCCGTTTGAGACGTGGATTCTGCCCAAGTCTTATGCCAGCCAATATGAGCTAGCGTCGCGGGAGCAGCTTGAAGACCTTGCCGGCATCGTGCGATCGGTGATTCAGCGGCTGGAAGCGGCGGTCGGCCGTTGTGCGTATAACTACGTCCTGCACACAGCCCCTTTGAACGCAACCGCCCTGAAGCACTATCACTGGCATCTAGAAATCGTGCCTGTCATGGTCAGGACGGCAGGTTTTGAACTTGGCACTGGATGGTTCATAAACCCAATCGCTCCCGAGACTTCGGCCAAATTGATGCGAGAAAAGTCTTAGCCATCGTTTGCGAGCCGGTCAACGATAGCCCGCATGTACTCGATGCTTTCGCGGGCCAGCCTTTCAATGCCCGGCGAGAAATCGAATACCTCGACCGAAACCCAGCCATTGTAGAGAATTTCCTTCAAGGCCCGGAAAATCGGCACGAAGTCCAGTGCCCCAAAGCCCGGACCTTGCCGATTGGGATCGTTGGCGTGGAAATGGGCCAACCACTGGTGGTTCTGGCGAATCAGCTCGACGATCGGCGTCGCTTCGCTGGCCATCGCCTTGCAATCGAGGTGCAATCGGACCTGGGGCGAACGGAGGCGATCGATCAGTTCCACGGCTTCGGCGGCGGTGAGCAGGAAGTTCGTTTCCTGCGGAGTTAACGGCTCCAGGGCCAGCACCACGTTGTTGGATTCCAGCACGGGAAGGATCTCGCAAAGGACCTCGGCCGCGTATTCCATGCCCTGGGCCCTCGTCATGCCTTCGGCCAGGTTCCGCTGCGCAGGCGAACCCAAGACCATCACCTTGCCGCCCAGGTCGCCGCAGAGTTGCGTGAGATCGACAAGGTAATCGGCCGTGCTCGCTTGCGCACCGCCGCGTCCGGGCTGGTGAGATGAATGCCTTCCGTCTTGGCCAGCAGCCAGTGCAGCCCTACGATTTCCAAGCCGGCCGTTTCCGCCTGGCGGCGGATCGATTCGCGCTGGGCCTGCGACACGTCGCCTGCCCGGGCGGCCAGCGTGAAAGGGGCGATTTCAATGCCCGTATAGCCGCACTCCGCTGCCAGTGCGCAGGTGCGATTCCACGGCCAGTCCTGGAAGGTCTCGTTGCAAATAGCGAATTTCATGGTTTAACCGGCTTGGTTTGCAGCGTCAAGCAGGCCATGGCCGTGCCGAGATCGACCGAGGCCGTGTCGGGCCAGGAGCCGTCCTTGCCCTGCTGCTCCAGAAGCCGATCGCGGACTGCCGCCGACCAGCGATCCCAATCGGCCTGGTTGGCATGGCTCATTACCTGGGCCGCGTAGTAGTGGCCGTAGAAATAGAAAACCTCCGGCTGGCCGATCGTCTCGCCGGCCGGAAACTTGGCCACATACTCGGACCCCTTGCGGACCTCCTCGCAGTCTCCCGCCCCGGCGCGGTAGAGCGCCGTCACCGCCGCCGACGAGCGGGCGAAACCGCTCGTGCCGCCCTGCAGCAGATAGCGGAAACCGCCGTCGCTATTCTGGCTCTTCTTGACGTAGTCGATCGCCCGATCGATGACTTCCTTGGATACGTCAACGCCTGCGTCGCGGGCCGCGGCCAAGGCCATGAGCTGCGTGACGGTCACGGAGAGATCGGCGTCGCCCGGCTTGGGAAGGTAGCGCCAACCGCCTTCCTTGTTCTGCGACTCGACGATGAGCTTCACCGCGCGCTCGATCTTCTCTTTGATGTCATTCTTGAATTTGAGCCCGCCCTTCTGACACTCGGCCAGGAACATCAGGGCGAAGGCGTGGCCGTACATGGGCGCCGGCTCATTGGCATCTTTGGAAGTGATCAGCCCGTTTTCTTGCACGCGGCCCCGCAAATAGGTCAGGCTCTTTGACAACCGCTCGCCGTAGGGCCCTTCGCCGGGCTTGCTGCCGGAGGCCATCATGGCGCGGCTGACGAAGGCGGTTACGGCAACATGCCCGCGGTAGACCTCCGAACCGTAAGAACCGTCGTCGGCCTGGCGGGCGGCGAGAAAGGCCAACCCGTGCTCGACGGCAGCGGCTGACCGATCTTCGGCCCGAGCCACACGGCCGGCAATGCACAACCCCATCAAAACGCCGCAGGCGATTGTCGCGACCAGCGCAAAACGCCGCACGGTGACAAGTTTCCCAAACGTGGGCCGCTCGGCGGCCTGGCTCTTCGCTTTCATGACAAGGTCTCCTAACAGAATTTGTGGTGCCGAAACCATTCCTATTGTAAAGAAGTTGGTGGCGGGGAGTAGAGCCGCGGAGCAAGATTTTCGACCGTCCGCCATGATCTCAAGTAGGTCCTTTCTGCCGGAAAGGACCAATGTGCCATGAGCTGGTGGAAGATCCAAAACTTTCCAGCGGCACAATAGTCCTTCCCGGCAGGAAGGACCTACTGGGTATTTTCAACGGCTTGTTAATCAAACATAATAGGACAGCTTGCCTGGTTTACCGATTTTCAACCCATCAAGGTAGCAGGCACACTCCGTGTGCCGTCCGCCTCCCGCGGCAAACCCGCTTTCTGTCGCCGATCGACCCTCGGGCGGACGGCACACGGAGTGTGCCTGCTACCTTGTCACCCCTGCGAAAGCGATCAATGAAAGCATTTGCTGCCGTATTTGCCGCCCTGGCCTGTTTCGTTTTCGGCCCGAAAACCGCACGGGCCGATGGACCGCCGCCAGCCAATCTGGCCCTAGTGGCCACGGCCACGACTTCGTTCGCTTCGGGCCACGAGACGATCCATGCCCTGAATAACGGTTTTTACCCGGAGAATTCCAACGACAAGCGCCACGGGGCTTATGGCAACTGGCCAATGAAAGGCACGCAGTGGGTCGAGTACACGTGGACCAAGCCGATCCATACCGGCCGGGTCAACGTCTACTGGTTCGACGACCATCGCGGCGTTCGCCTGCCCAAGGCCTGCCGCCTGAAGTATTTTGACGGCAAACAGTTCGTGCCGGTCAAAAACGCCAAGGGTTTGGGCCTCAAGGAACACGCCTTCAACACGACGGCTTTCGACGCCTTGCGCACGACCAAGCTTCGCCTGGAGATGGATTCCAGCGGCGAATCGACCGGCATCCTTCAATGGCGTGTCTATGACTGGGGCGATTCGCCGAACTTCCCGCCGCTGGTTTTCGCCGGCCTCGATCGGGCCGTCGTCTCGCCGGGCAAGACGTGGCTCAGCGGCAGCGTCCGCGGCGCCGCCACGCCGGATGGCCAACTTGCCACGACTTGGAGCAAGCAATCCGGGCCAGGGGATGTCGTTTTCGACGATCCAGCCTTTGCCAAGACGATGGCCAGCTTCTCCTCGCCCGGCGACTACGTGTTGAAACTCACGGCCGACGCCGGCCAACTCCGCGGCGAAGACACGCTCTGTGTCCATGTGGTGCCGCCTCCGCCGGCCACTCCGTTGCGGGCGGTCGCAACCACGCGCTACGCGGTCACCAGCCCGCTGCTCCGCCAACGGCTCAAGCAGATCATCATTCATTGGATCCCGCACTGCTATGAAAAGCTCTCGGAACCGAATCTGCCCGAGGGCGGAATCGAGAATTTCACGCAGGCCGGAAACAAGCTTGCCGGCCGGCCTTTTGTCGGCCATCGCGGTCCTCCCTGGCCCAACGCCTACGTCCACAACACGGTCGAGTCGATGTGCCTGGCTCTGATGTTCGATCCGCAGGGCGACCGGGAGATCGTCGTCGCCCAGGCCGAAATCAAGAAGAAGCTCGACGATTGGATTCCCAAAATCCTCGCGCCCAGGAACCCGACGGTTACCTACAGACCTTCTATACGCTCAGCGGGCTGAAGCGCTGGACCAACAGGGGCGATCACGAAGGCTACACGGCCGGGTATTTCATCGAATCGGCCCTCGCCCATTATCTCATGACCGGCAAGACCGACAACCGCATGTACCGTGCGGCCCGGCGGTTGGCCGATTGCTGGTGCGAACATATCGGGCCGGCCCCGAAAAAGTCGTGGTACGACGACCACGAGGAACTCGAACAGGCTCTTGTCCGCCTGGAAAAATTTGTTGACGCCGAGGAAGGCCCCGGGAAGGGTCGAAAGTACATCGATCTGGCCACGTTTCTCTTGGATTGCCGCCATAACGGCGAGGAATACAACCAGAGCCACTTGCCCGTCATCTTTCAATACGAGGCCGTGGGCCACTCAGTGCGGGCCGCCTATCTCTACTCGGGCATGGCTGGCGTGGCGATGGAGACTGGCAACGTCGATTTGCAGAGCGCGCTGCTTTCCTTATGGGAGAACCTCGTCCACAAGCGTTACTACCTGACCGGCGGCATCGGCAGCGGCGAGACTTCCGAAGGCTTTGGGCCAAATTATTCGTTGCCCAACAACGCCTATTGCGAGTCGTGCGCCAACTGTGGCGGGCTGTTCTTCCAGCACAAGATGAACGCCATCTTTCACGACTCCCGATTCGCCGATCTTTATGAAGACACGTTCTACAATGCCATCCTCGGCAACGTCGATCTGGAGGCGAAGAATTTCACCTACACCAACGCCCTGGACTCGAGCGGGCGGCGTTATCCCTGGCACGGCTGTCCCTGCTGCGTCGGCAATATCCCGCGAACGCTGCTCATGCTGCCGACGTGGATGTATGCCACCGGCCCGGATTCGCTCTATGTGAACCTTTACGCCGGCAGCACGGTCACGGTCGACGTGGCCGGCAGGAAGGTCGAGATCGAGCAGACGACCGATTATCCCTGGTGCGGCAAAGTGGCGATCGTCGTCCGCCCGGCCCAGGCAACGTGTTTTGAAATGCGGCTGCGGGTGCCCACACGGGATGTCAGTCGCCTCTATACCAGCCAGCCGGTGGTCGAGGGCCTGAAGTCGCTCTCGGTCAACGGTTCGCCCGAAGCCGTGAAGCTCGACAGCGGCTATGCAGTTATCTCTCGGGCGTGGCAGACGGGCGATCGGATCGAACTGGAATTGCCGCTCGGGCCGCAGCGAGTCAAGGCCGATGACCGGGTAGCTGCCGATCGCGGGCGCGTGGCGTTGCGTTATGGGCCGCTGATCTACTGTATCGAGAGCGCGGATCAGAACGTCGATCAGGTGTTGCCGCCCGACGCTCCGCTGACGACCGAGTGGAAGCCCGGCTTGCTGGGCAGCGTGGTGGCGATCCACAGTAAGTTCGCCGATGGCAAGCCGCTGATGGCTATTCCCTATTACGCCCGGGCCAATCGGGGCGGGCGGTTCGTGGTCTGGATTCGCGATAAGTAACTCGCCCATATTCCTCGCAGCCCGTCGCCGGATTGTGATGTATGCTTGTGATATTGGCCTGGAATGGGAACTCTTTAGGATGGGAATATGCGGAAACCAATGAAAGTCGTGGCCGGCGTTGCGGCTGTTTCGGCAAGAATTCTGCTTTGCGCCGTGTTCATGGCGGCGGCCGTGGGATACACGGCCCCGGATGTCAACAGCTTCGCCCAGACGATTGCCGTGAAGCTGGCGCTGGCCCCGATGTGGGTCTGGATCGGAGCGATCGTGTTGCTGGTTGCCGGCAGCCTTTCGGTCGTCGTCGGCTACAAAGCACGCTTCGGGGCTTTGGCCCTCCTCGCGTTCCTGGTGCTGACGACCTATCTCTTCCATGGGTTCACGTTCTGGAACGTGGTGAGCACTCAGGCCCGCCACGACCATATCGTCTACCTCGTGATGAACCTCTCGATCATGGGGGCGATGCTCTTCATCGTCGTCAATGGTGCCGGCCAGATGAGCCTTGACGGCCGACGATAAAAGGTGATCTGCACGGCGTCGATGCAAGAGCGGATCATGGAACGGATTCTCCTCTACGCTTCCGATCCTCGCCCGCCAAGCCAATCGCATCCAGGTACGGATCGCACGACCGGCATTTCATCACATGATCCGCCGCCTTTTCCAAGTCCCAACCGAGAATCCAGTGCAGATACGCAATGACGATGCTGGGAGAACGGTTCACGCCCATGTTGCAATGAACGTAGACGACGTGGCCCTGCGACAGCAGTTCGTCCAGGACTTCGACGCACTTGGGCAACTGGCGGCGCAGGTCATCGCGATCGAAATCTCGCACCGGAATCCTGCGAACCTCGAAGCCTGCTTCACGGTAGTAGGGTTCCAGACGACGCCAATTGACACCCCAGTAGGCCATGTCGTCGTCGGTCTGGGCATTCAGCACCGCCGTGATGCCGAAGTCCCGACGTAGCCGGTCGATGTCCTCGGGGTTTTTCGGAAACGTGCCGACGAACAGATGGGCGAGAATCTCGCTAACGTCGATCATTCTGACAATCCCTTCCACGGCGTCAACCTGGGAATCCAACGAGGCACGTTCTGCATGTAATGAAGATAGTCGCCTCCTCAGCAATGGTTTGGTCTTCACGCCACGACCGACGTGAGTTCCATCGCCGAGTGAATGATCCGATCCGGCTGAACGCCCAGCACCTCGGTCGGTGCATTCTGGCGATCGAGCCAATAGGCCTGGAAGCCGAATGCTTTCCCACCGGCCACGTCCCAACCATTCGATGAGACAAACCCAATCTCCTCACGCCGAATGCCCAGGCAGTTCTCGGCCAGTTGATAAACGCTCGGGTGCGGCTTGTAAGTGCGAACCTCGTCCACGCTGAGAATATGTTGAAACCGGCTCTCCAGACCGGCATTTTGGACGGCACTTTGCAACATGGCCATCGTCCCGTTCGACAAGATCGAGCAGGGAACCCCGCCCAGAGCCCGCAAAGCAGCGGGAATCTCAGGGAAAGGATTCAACGTCAGATATGCCTGCGATAGGTACTCGATCTGGTCGTGTGTTGGAGTCAGCGCGAGCGAACGGCATGCAAACACTAACCCGTCCTGGGTGATCTGCCAGAAGTCCTCGTACTTTCCCATAAGGGATCGGAGCCACGTATAGCGGAGTTGCGTGGTCCGCCAAAGGGCGGTCAGATCAGGACCGTGGCCGGGGAACATTTCCTCGCACCGATTCAGCACGGACTCGACATCGAAGAGCGTGCCGTAGGCATCGAATACAAGCGCATTGACCATTTTCGACTATCCTGTAAAACTCATCCAGGTCGAGAGGCATGTTCGCTTCCTGGCCACGCCGTTATTCTACCCGAAATGCGTCGAGGGGCCATCAGCACTTGACCGTGCGAGACGACGATCGCCAGAGTGGCGACCGCAAAGGATGACGAGCAAAATTACGGGGGGGTCGTCGTAAGGTCAGCATCAAGGTTGTGCCGGGTAGAGGCTAACGTAGTCCTCGGATTGCCGAGGTCGTGGGCGTGACCAGACAGACGGTACACCGCTATTCAAAGGGGCTTGGGCGGAAGCAAAAGCCAAAGCTGTCGAGGGCGTTTCAAACCCCGTCACCGGCGATCCGGTGATGGTTTTTTTTCATTCAATCAAGGCACTCCCCATTAGCTGGGGCATTCGAGCCTTATCAGACATTTTAATGCCCTTACCAGACATTCTTGGGTGCCTTATCAGACGAGAAACCCCCGAATTATCAGACATTTTGGCGTTTTGGGCCTTTTGACAGGCAAATCTTGGAGAAGCGATTCTTCGTAACTCAAGAAACGAAGAAGGCTTGCGATTTCAGTCGCAAGCCTTGTTAGTGGAGGCGGCGGGGATCGAACCCGCGTCCCGCGACATTTCCATGCAGGCTTCTACGTACGTAGTCGACCCTATTTGCACACTGTGTCGTCGCCCGGCCCCCAGATCGACAGGGTTGCCGCTTGACCAGTCGGCAGCAGTTTTTAATCCCGGGCGTCGCCAACGTCGACCCGAAACGATCCGGAATTACAGCCGGCAGTCGGAGCTCTCCGGCGAAGCTCCTCAGCCGGGGTTGCCTTGTTAGGCAGCCAAAGCCATGTTATTGGCAGTTAAGTTTTGGTCTGCTTTTTGCGTGGCCTGCTGACCAACCACGGTACGCCACCTGCACTTCAATCTGCCCGGTCGAATCCAATTCGCCCCCAAAAACGGCAGTAAAATCCATCCGAAAACCATGAGACGGCCCTAGATTGCACCGACCCCAATCCGATTCTCGAATGAATCCTCATATCGCAACTATAGCTAACGGCCGCTCTGGAGGCAAGACTCTAGTGCAAAAAAGTGACGGGAATGGCCGGAAATTCGAATAAGAGCGCGTTCTTGACGAATTCAGAGCAGAATCCCGAAAAAAATGGCGGGCGTCGGCCGATTGACGCGGCTGTCTGGTCCTTTTAGACTGGCTATTTTGCAAAATCTTAGCCGACCTTTCTTCTTCGCATTAACCCATGTCCTACACGATGCAGCCGATCGAATCGCTCTCCATCAATACCATTCGCACCCTCTCGATGGACGCGGTGCAGGCCGCCAATAGCGGCCATCCGGGCACGCCCATGGCCCTGGCGCCGGCGGCCTACGTGCTCTTCAACGAGTTTCTGCGTTACGATCCGGCCCAGCCGTTGTGGCCCAATCGCGACCGCTTCGTGCTTTCCTGCGGCCATGCCTCGATGCTGCTCTATTCCACGCTGCACGTGTGCGGCGTGAAGCAGGCCGACGCCATCGGGGCACCTAGTACTTCGGGTCACGGCAGTGACCAACCAGCCGTGCCGCTGGACGACATCCGCCGTTTCCGCCAGTTGCATAGCCGTTGCCCCGGCCATCCCGAATATGGCTACACCAGCGGCGTGGAAACGACGACCGGCCCGTTGGGCCAGGGCATTGGCAACAGCGTCGGCATGGCGATCGCCCAGCGCTGGCTGGCTGCCCGCTACAACCGCCCCGGCTTCGATCTGTTCGACTACCGCGTCTATGCCCTGTGCAGCGACGGCGACCTGATGGAAGGCGTGGGTGCCGAGGCCGCATCGCTGGCCGGGCACCTCAAGCTCTCGAACCTCTGCTGGATCTACGACAACAACACGATCACCATCGAAGGCCACACCGTTTTGGCCTTCAGCGAGGACGTCGCGGAGCGATTCGCCGGCTACGGCTGGAACGTGCTGAAGGTCGACGACGTCAACGATCTGGTCGCCCTCCGTGGCGCGATCGGCAGCTTTCAATGGACGTCCGGACTCTACTCCGCCGGGCAAGGGGCAGGGGATAAGGGAGACCTATCGGACCGGCCGACACTGATCATCGTCAAGAGCGTGATCGCCTACGGCGCCCCCAATAAGCACAATACGCACGGTGCCCACGGCGCTCCGCTGGGCGATGAGGAAATCCGCCTGACCAAGCGGGCCTACGGTTGGCCCGAAGACGAGAAGTTCCTCGTGCCCGAAGAGGTGCTGGCCCACTTTCGCGCAAATATCGGTGCCCGCGGGCAATCTCTCCGCCAGACCTGGGAAAACCGTTATGCCGAATATGCCGGGCAGTTCCCCGAGCAGGCCAACGAGCTCGATTGCATCGGACGGCACGAATTGCCCGCAGGCTGGGATGCCGAAATGAAGCCTTTTGCCGCCGACGCCAAGGGGATGGCCACGCGGGCCAGTTCGGGCAAGGTGCTGAACCAGATTGCCAAGCGACTGCCGTGGCTGGTGGGCGGGTCGGCCGACCTGGCCCCATCGACGCTCACGCTGATCGACGGCGGCGGCGATTTCGAGGCGACCCGGGCACCCGGAGTACCGGGATCCCCCCGGGTGCCCCGCTACGGCGGCCGCAATCTGCACTTCGGCATCCGCGAGCACGCCATGGGTTCGATCATCAACGGTATGGCCCTGGCCGGGCTGCGCTCGTTCGGGGCCACGTTCTTCGTCTTCTCCGATTACATGCGGCCTTCGATCCGCATGGCGGCCATCATGGGCCTGCCGGTGTTCTATGTCTTCACGCACGATTCGATCGGCGTGGGCGAAGACGGTCCCACGCACCAGCCGATCGAGCATCTGGCCGCGTTGCGGGCGATTCCCAATCTGACGGTGATTCGGCCCGGCGACGCCAACGAAGTGATCGAGGCCTATCGCTCCGCGCTGGAGAACACCAAGGGGCCGACGGCCCTGGTGCTTTCGCGGCAGAACCTGCCGACGCTCGATCGCGGCAAATATGCCCCCGCCGCCGGCGCGCGGCAGGGCGGCTATGTGTTGGCCGATGCGGCGGACGGCAAGCCGGAAGTGATTCTCATCGGCACCGGCAGCGAGCTTGCGCTGTGCGTCGGCGCATACGAGAAGCTGACGGGGGAAGGCATCAAGGCCCGCGTGGTGAGCCTGCCGAGTTGGGAGCTTTTCGACGCCCAGCCGCAGGCCTATCGCGATTCCGTGTTGCCGCCGGATGTGACCAGGCGGGTGGCCGTCGAATTGGGCATCGACCAGGGCTGGTGCAAGTACATCGGCCGCTGCGGGCGGTTCCTGGGCATGACTTCCTACGGCGCCTCGGCGCCGGTCGGCGTGCTCTTGAAGCACTACGGATTCACGGTCGAAAACGTCGTGAAGCTGGCGAAGGAAGCGGTGGGGCGGTAAAGAAAACTTGCCGGAGGCTGTAGGGTGGGACGAGCAAACCGGGGTCTTGGTGGGACTTCGGTCGCGGATTGGCCGGTTTGCGAAGTCCCACCAACCCTCCGCGACCTTGTCCCACCCTACGCACTCACGCCCCGTTCGCCGATCTCACAGAAACGAAACTCGCGTATCAACTTACGCAGCCATAGGTTACGTCTCTGATGTCGCAAGGTGCGGTATCATTCTGCAAGAATCTCCGTTCGCACCCCTTGACACGCCTGCGCATCTGTATTAAGATAATTAGTACAGATAACCGAGGTGCACATGGAGTTCCAGATCGATCCAACCTGCCGGCTGCCAATCTACCGGCAACTGGCGCAGCAGCTTCGCGAAGCCGTCGCACGGGGACGGGTCCAGCCCGAGGACCGCCTGCCGTCGGTCCGCGACCTCTCGCGCCTGCTGGTGATCAACCCGAACACCGTGGCCCGCGTTTATACGGAATTGGAACGGGAAGGGATTCTCAATACCCGCCCCGGCCTGGGAGTCTTCGTTGCCCGGCCCAAGGCGGAACTGACCAAGAAAGTCCGCAAGGAACGGTTCGAGGAGTTGGTGGACCATTTCCTCACGGAGGCGGTCCACCTCGGATTCCGTGCCGATGAAGTGTTGGCAACGGTCTCCGCACGCGCAAAGCAGTTCCAGTGGCAAAGTGCGAATCAAGGAGAGTAAGGATGACCGACAAACCCATCAGGCCCTCACCCCCCGCCCCTCTCCCCGGGCACCATGTACCCATGGTCGGCGAGGGGAGACATCCCATGATCGTTACGCACCGCCTGACGAAATATTATGATCGCCGCCGCGTGGTCGATTCGCTCGATATGCGAGTCGGCCAAGGGGTGGTCTATGGCCTTTTGGGGCGCAACGGGGCCGGCAAATCGACCCTCATCAAGATGCTCTTGGGAATGGTCCATCCCGACTACGGCCGGGCGGAAGTGTTTGGCGAAGACGCCCTGGAACTCCGCCCCGAAACGCGGGCGCGGATCGCCTATCTGGCCGAAGGGCACCCCTTGTATCAATGGATGACCGTCGGCGAGGCAGTGCGGTTCAGCCGCGCGTTCTATCGCAACTGGAACGGCGAGTTGTTGGAACAGATCCTCGACCATTTCGAGCTCTCGCGGCGGGCCAAGATCCGGCGGCTCTCCCACGGCCAGCGGGCCCAGGTCTCGCTGGCCCTGGCCGTGGCCGCCGATCCCGAACTGCTGATTCTCGACGACCCGACCCTGGGCCTGGACACGGTTGTCCGCCGTGATTTTCTCGAATCGCTGATCCAGATCATCCAGCGCCGCGGACGCACGATCCTCTTCAGCTCGCACATCCTGGGCGACGTGGAACGGGTAGCCGACCGCATTGGGATCCTGGTCGACGGCGTCCTGCGGGTCGATTGCCCGACCGATCACTTCAAGGAATCGATCCGCAAGGTGGTGTTGGAATTCGATCGCCAGCCGCCGGAATTCCCGGCCTGTACGGGATTGGTCAGCAGCCGGCAGGTTGGCCGCAAGCGGGAACTGATCGTCGTGGGATATGGCGAGGAACATCGCCGCCTGGCCGAGTCGTTGGGGCCGCGGGTGGTGGACGTAATCGAAATGAACCTGGAAGACGCCTTCATCGAGTACACCCGCGGGCCGCGGCGGGCACTGCCGATATTCACAGGAGAAGCAAGCGATGTTGAAAGCGTTAGTGCTGAAAGAGTTGCGTGAGACGGCCTGGATCGGGCTGATAGGACTGCTGGCGCACCTGGCCTTCGTGGCCAATTGCGCCGGCTACGCCATTTTGCCGATTTGGAGAACGGGGAACGCCCTGGAAATTCCCTTTCTCGGCGGCAGCTTCCTTGTAACCTTTTCGTTCGTCTCCATCGCACTTGCCGTGACTTTGGGGCTGCGGCAGACGGTCTCCGAATCGCGCGGCGGCACCTGGTTGTTTCTGCTGCACCGTCCGGCGAGCTTGTGGCGCGTGCTCGCCGCCAAGCTTGCCGTCGGCGGCGGATTGTACCTGCTCTGCGGCCTGGTGGCGATCTTGTCCTACGCCGCCTGGGCGGCAATGCCGGGCAAGCACGCCAGCCCGTTTCTGTGGTGGATGACGGCGAACGCTTGGAAGGTGTGGGGCCAGATTGCCATCCTCTACCTGGCCGCTTTCTTGGCGGGGATTCGGCCGGGACGCTGGTTCGGCACGCGGCTCTTGCCCTTGGCGGCAGGGGGACTCCTCGCCATCCTGCTGACTTTCGCCCTGTTCTGGCCGTTGGCGGGCATCGCCGCGATTCTCCTGGTAGCCGCCTGCCTGATCGGCCTGATCCACTTTACCGCCCGGAACCGCGATTTTTCCTGAGGGGAGCTGTCATGTCCAAACCAACGGGGATCCTTCGACCGCTTGGCCTGGCCGCGGTCCTGGCCATCGGTTTCGGGGCCGTATTCGCGCTTGCCGCCGGCTGGGGCATTTCGATCTGGGACTCGCTCCGGCACGGGGAGCGCGTCGGGGAGAGCGTGATGGTTCGGCAGGACGGCACGCCCTTGATTCAGTGCAATAGGTACGACGGGTATCAAAGCCATGCCACGTACCATACACTGGATGGAAGCGAAGTGCCGGAACCAGTCGAGCACGTTACTAACTTGTGGCTTGAAGGCGCTTCCCTCCGAATGCCCGGCCGGGGTTGGCCCCTTTTTCCCCTGGATGGCGAAGATCGAGTGTGGCGGTTCCACGACGGGCTGGAGAACTGGGAGAACTCCTGGTACTTCGTCGATGACGGGGCACGTGATGGCCGCGGCTACTTTGTCGGCTATGACGGCCAAAGCAAGCTCCGTGCGGGCTTCATCGGGCGCGACGGTTTTCGGCCCGATCAACCGCCCGTCGAGCAGTGGTTTCCCATGGACGGCGTCAAACTGGCAAGGACAGGGCATTCCCCCGAGCCGAAAACCACTCCGCGTATGGCTTCCACGAACCATGGATGTTTCCGGAGGGGAAAGTAGTCATGATCTCCGGGGCCCAACTCCTCGAGGTCGATTTGCGAAAGCGATCGGTCAGGACGCTGATGGAAGCGGCCGACCTGATTGCCGTGGGAATGTTTGAGCCGGCGTTGAAGTCGGAGGCTGCGGCGGAGGCGACTCGCACCCATCGCCAACAGCATTTGGCGGTCCGCACGACGGATCGGGTCGTCGTCTTCGATGCAACGGGGAAGAAACACGCCGCGTACCCGCTTCCCGAGGAACTTCGCGACCGCAGCATCGCCTTTTACGAGCTGGGCGAATGGACGGCGCTGGTGACTGCCAGTCGCCCGCTTCGCGACCGTAGCTCGCATGGGGAGCTTTTCTGGATCGATGGGTCGGGGAAAGTCTTGCGGCGAGCCGAGGTCTCCCTGGCCGGAGCCTACGGGCGCCACGACGAGATTGGAGGGAGTTGGAAGGCGGCGCTGATCGTTCCGTCTCCGCTCGTACTGCTCTTTGCGAGCACGGTGGGCGTACCTCTAGGCGGACTGGGGGATGGACAGGCCCCAGATTACGCCACGGCCCTGGCGTGGTGCCTGGCCGCATGGTGGCCGGCGCTGCTGGTCGTTACGCTGCTCTCCGCGGCCCTGGCCTGGTATTGTTGCCGCCGGCATCGCCGCTACTGTCAGCCCGCAAGCGTCGTATGGTTCGTGTTCGTCCTGCTCACGGGCCTTCCGGGTCTGGTGGCCTATTTCTTCCACCGCCGCTGGCCGGTGTTGGAGAAATGTCCGGCCTGCGGGCAAGTTGTCCCGCGCGACAGGGGAACCTGCGCAAGTGTGGTGTAGCCTTTCCGCCGCCGGCGCCCAAGGGCTGCGAAGTCTTCGCGTGAAAGGACTACCGGATTCATCGCAACGCGTGTCCGACGATTCCCAAAGGCACCAGAATCCCCATCATCGTTGCGAAGAACAGCGCAAAGGCGATGACGCCTCCAATCGTGCCCATGACCGCTGCCTGGGTCCAGCCGGCGTCGAATACGTACTTGTATGCCAGGGCCAGTGCGGCGATACCGAGGAACCCGCCCAGGGGAAAAGAAACGAACACGTATACGGCCGCAATGATCAGGTAGCGCTTGTAGAAGTCGAAAAACTGCCAGTCGTCAGGGCCGGAGACCTCGAAACTCCTGAACATCTTGCCCAATAATAAGGTGAGCACCGCAAAGATAAAGGCCGTGAACGCGGTAAACACTACGCCGACCACCAAGAGAACGAAAATCTCCATGTCGTTTTCTGCCTCCTAGAACTCCGCGCTTCCCGGCGTGCGCGGATAGGGGATCACGTCGCGGATGTTGGCCATGCCGGTGATGAAGAGCAAGACCCGCTCGACGCCCAAGCCAAAACCGGAGTGCGGCACCGTGCCGTAACGCCGCAGATCGAGATACCACCAGTAGCTCTCCGGGTCGAGGCCCTGCTCCTTCATCCGCATTTCCAGCACGTCCAATCGCTCCTCGCGCTGGCTGCCGCCGATGATCTCGCCCACTTTGGGCACGAGCACGTCCATCGCCCGCACCGTGCGGCCGTCGTCGTTGAGCCGCATGTAGAAGGGCTTGATCGAACGGGGGTAGTTGAAGAGGATTACCGGCGACTTGAAATGCTCCTCGGTCAGGTACCGCTCGTGCTCGGCCTGGAGGTCGTGGCCCCATTCGACCGGGAACTCGAACTTCCGCCCCGAGTCTTTCAGGATTTCCACCGCCTCGGTATAGGGCAGGCGGATGAAGTTGCTCTCCAAGACGTGGTGCAGCGCGTCGATCGCCGTCTTGTCGATCCGCTCGCGGAAGAACTCCATGTCCTCCGCACAACGCGCCAGCACGTCGCGGAAGATCCGCTTCAGGAACCGCTCGGCAAGGTCCATGTTGTCGGTCAGCTCGAAGAAAGCCGCTTCGGGCTCGACCATCCAGAACTCGGCTAGGTGCCGGGCCGTGTTGGAATTCTCGGCGCGGAAGGTGGGGCCGAAGGTGTAGCACTTGCCCAAGCCGCAGGCGTAGGTCTCGGCTTCGAGCTGTCCGCTCACGGTCAGGTACGACGGCCGCTGGAAGAAGTCTTGCGAGAAATCGACGTCCCAATCGGCCTTATCGATGCCTTCTTCCGGCAGCGGCGGGTTGCCGAGGTGAAGCGTGGTGACCTTGAACATCGCCCCCGCCCCCTCACAGTCGCTGGCCGTGATGATCGGCGTGTGGACGTAGAGGAAGCCCTCTTCCTGGAAGAAGTCATGGATCGAGCGGCAGACGCAGTTCCGCACGCGGGCCATGGCGCCGAAGGTATTGGTTCGCGGCCGCAGGTGGGCCACCGTGCGGAGGAACTCGAAACTGGCCCCTTTCTTCTGAATGGGGAACGAATCGGGATCGGCCCAGCCGTGGACGGTCACGCTGCGGGCCTCAACCTCGGTGGCCTGGCCCTTGCCCGGCGAGGCCTTTACCAGGCCTTCCACGCTGACGCTGCAACCGACCGTGAGCCGCTTGATGTCCGACTCGTAGTTGGGCAGCGTGCCGGGGGCCACGACCTGGATATTGCCGAACGAGGAGCCGTCGTTGAGTTCCAGGAAGCTGAACCCGCCCTTGGAGTCACGGCGCGTGCGGATCCAGCCTTGGAGGAGGACTTCCTGGCCGACGGATTCGGCCAAACGGGCTTGGGCGACAGATGACTTCTTCATTTCAGGAGCCGTGTGAACCCTTCTTGTTCAAAGTGATGATCGGTGGTTAGGGCCTCGGTAATCCCCTGCGCTCGCATGAGTACGAAGCTTACGGCATCGCAGAGCGAGTAGGTCTTGTCCAATCGCCGTGACAGCAGATCCATACCCGCGTCGTGGAGTTGCTTCGTTACCCAAAACGCTTCGACAGTTGGATCTTTGAGCAAGTCGTGCGCAAAGCGCAGTGCCTCTTCGCGCGGGATTTTCCGTGCATGGATCAACGCGACAAACTCGGCAACCAGATAGTTGTGAATGACTCGTCGGGGAGCAATGTCAAAATATTCAACCGCCTGTGCATGCAGGATATTTTCCGCTTGGTGCAGAATGAGCAGACCTGAACTGTCGAGGAGCATAATAGGATCGGCTAAAGGCCGGAACCGTACTCGCGGGCCAAATCTTCGTCAATCTTCTCATTGTCACAGCCGTTTGGATCCCCGCCGTGCCATGAGCCAAGATGGCTCAGTAACGTCTGGTGCAAGCGTTCCGCCTCTTCCGGCGAGACCGGCGGGCGCGCGTAGCGAATTTCTTTTTCATGCTCGACGATGACTTCTGCCAGCGGCCGGCCTTCGAGCTTGGCCTTCTTTTCCAGCACGTTGAAAAGCTCTTCCGGCAGTTCGTAGGTTATCGTGAAAGTTCGATTGCGGATCATGCTTGGATCTCCTGACCGTCAGTTGAATCGGGATCGGTGCAACTGGTTTCCATAGCGTTCTATTATACGGTTCACGTCCCCTGTTCTGCCAGCCAGCGTTCCGCATCCAGCGCCGCCATGCAGCCCGTGCCGGCGGCGGTCACAGCCTGGCGATAATAATCGTCGGCCACGTCGCCGGCGGCGAACACGCCGGGCACGCTGGTGTAGGTCCGCATGGGCACGGGCCAGCAGACGTAGCCCTTGTCGGTCAGTTCCAACGCGCCCTGCAGGAAGGCCGTGTTGGGCGTGTGGCCGATGCCGAGGAAGAAACCGGAGATGGGCAATTCGAGGTCCGCTTCGCCGACGGTGCTCTTCAGGCGCACGCCCGTCACGCCGTCGCGGTCGTTGCCCAGCACTTCATCGACGGTACGGTTCCAAAGCAGGTCGATCTTGGGGTTGGCCTCGGCCCGTTCGGCCATGATCTTCGAGGCCCGCAACTTGTCACGGCGATGGACCAGGTGGACCTTGCTGGCGAACTTGGTCAGGTAGGTGGCCTCTTCGACGGCCGAGTCGCCGCCACCGATCACGGCCAGCGGCTTGTTGCGGAACCGCGGCAGGGCCCCGTCGCAGACGGCGCAACCGCTGACGCCGCGGTTCTTGAACTTCTCTTCCGACGGCAGGCCGAGGTAATTGGCCTTCGCCCCGGTGGCCACGATCACCGCCTGGGCTTCGTAGGTCTTGTCGTCCGAACCACAGAGCCGGAACGGCCGCCGACCAGGGGCTGGGTTCCCGCGTACTCGTGGGACGGGTGCCCGGAAATCGACGCTCCGGATGTCCTCCGTGATGGTCCGCGTGCCGAAGTTGATTGCCTGCTGCCGCATCAGTTCCAGCAATTCGGGACCGGTGGCACCGTGCTTGTCGTGCGGCTGCATTTCCTCACGTTTTTCTTTCGGCAGGGCCGTGTCGAGATAGGTTTCCAGGTTGCCGGCCGGGAAGCCGGGGTAGTTCTCCACTTCGGTCGTGAGGGCCAACTGGCCCAGCGGCAGGGTGCCGGCGATGCGGTTTTCGTCACTATAGGCCCCCTCGAATACCAGGGGCTTCAGTTCCGCACGAGCGGCGTAAATGGCCGCAGTCCAGGCAGCCGGTCCGCTGCCGATGATGATCAATTTTTCAGACATGAGTTCGGTTCCGCGTGTGGGAGATTGAATCCCAACATTATAGCGCCGTCGCGGCCCGCGCCTACACCCCGCTGGAGTCCCGGCTTTAGCCGGTCTGGCATCGGCAACGTCGGGACGGGCTAAAGCCGGGACTCCAGCGGCTTGCACCCACACCTGCATTGATCAAAAGCCCGCCGTGCCTTATGATTTGGTGGTAAGGAAGGAATTCGCTGAATGAACTCACTTTGGCTGGTAATCACGGCCCTGGCGGCCTTGGCGATGGCCTATCGGTTCTATGGGGCCTTTCTCGCCGCCCGCGTGGCCGTATTGAACGACCGTGCGATCACCCCCGCGCATCGGCTCCGCGACGACATCGACTACCAACCGACGCGGCGGCTCGTGCTCTTCGGCGTTCACTTCTCCGCGATTGCCGGGCCGGGGCCGTTGATCGGCCCCGTGCTCGCCGCCCAGTGGGGATTTTTCCCGGGCTTCACCTGGATCGTCGTCGGCGCGTGCCTGGCAGGCGGAGTACACGACTTCGTCGTGCTGGTGGCCTCGGTCCGCTCGAACGGCCTGTCGCTGCCGAAGATCGCGCGAAATCTGCTCGGTCCCATCGCGGGCACCGCCACGACCGTTGCCACGCTCTTCATTGTCGTGGCCACCCTGGCCGGCGTGGCGATGGTGGTCGTCAAGACCCTGGAGGAAAGCGCCTGGGGCATGTTCACGATCGTGGCCACCATCCCCGCGGCGCTGGTGACGGGATTCTGGATGTACAAGATCCGGCCGGGCCGAGTGGGCGAGGCCTCGATCATCGGCATGGTCCTGGTCTTTCTGGCGGTGATCTTCGGCAAGCTGTTCGATGATTCCTCCTTGAGAACGCTGCTGGTTTTCCAGGAACATCAGTTAGCGGTCATCCTGCCGGTCTATGCAGCCATCGTTTCGATCCTGCCGGTCTGGGTGCTGTTGTGTCCACGGGGCTACCTGAGCTCGTACATGAAAGTCGGCGTCATCGTCCTTATGGCCTTCGGCATCCTGGCCGCCCATCCCCTGTTGAAGATGCCGGCCCTGACTCCCTACATCCACGGCGGCGGCCCGGTGGTCTCCGGCAGCGTCTGGCCCTTCGTGACGATCGTGATCATGTGCGGGGCCTTGTCCGGTTTCCATGCCCTGATCGCCTCGGGCACGACGCCCAAGATGGTCAACAAGGAATCGGATATTCGTTCCATCGGTTACGGGGCCATGCTCGTCGAAGGCATGGTTTCCATCACCGCCTTGATTGCCGCCTGCGCCCTGGAACCGGGCGACTACTTCAAGATCAATACGCAGCCGGAGAAGTACGCGGCCCTGGTTCAGCAGGCAAAACCGGAAGACCAATGGATGCTGCATCCCGTGCAATTCGACGAATTGAAACAGGATGCCGGCATCGAAGAGAAACTCGAGGGCCGCACCGCCGGCGCCGTGACGCTGGCCCTGGGAATGGCCAAAATCCTCACCACTCTGCCCGGCATGAAATCGCTGATGGCCTACCTCTATCACTTCCTCATCATGTTCGAGGTGCTGTTCATCCTCACCTTGCTGGAGACCGGCACCCGCGTTGCCCGCTTTATCGTGGAAGAAACCATCGGGCAATCGGGCACCCTTCCCGCGGGTACGCAGGAGCCCAGCTCATGGTCGGCGGGCGCCGCCGACCGCCACGAAACGTCCTGGTTGTGGAAATGGTCGTTGAACATCGGGGCCAGCGTGGCCGTTTGTTTCTGCTGGGGCTATCTCCTTTATACGGGCAACATCGACCGTCTTTGGCGGATGATGGGCATTGCCAACCAACTTCTGGCCACGATCGGCCTGGCCGTGGGTACGACCTACCTGCTTCTCCACGCGCGCAAGCGAGTCTATGCCCTCTGCACGGCGATTCCATTTGTGCTGGTCGTGGCGAGCGTGTTCGCGGCCGGAATCCTGAGCATCGGCTCGTGGTGGCAGGAAGTCGGCTCGCTGAAGGACCGCTTGGCAAGCCCGGGACTGTTGGCAGAAGCGGCCGAGGGCCTCCGCCTGCAGGTCTTTTCGGTGGAGTTGACGTGTGTCATGGCAGCCGCCATGCTGGCCCTCTCGGCAGTCGTTGTCGTCGATTCGTTGCGGCGCTGGTACCTTATACTGGGTGCTCCCTCAACACAACAGGTGGAACTGGCAGGAAGGGTGGCATAATTGTGAACTGGAAGAAGATTTTCGCCCGGAAGGACCTGGAAGCGCTGCTGGCTGAGGCGGCCGGCGAGCATCGCCTGCACCGCGTGCTGGGCGCCTGGTCGCTGACGGCGCTGGGTATCGGCTGCATCATCGGCGCGGGGATTTTCGTCATGACCGGCCGGGCCGCCGCCCAGGACGCCGGGCCGGCCGTGGTGCTCTCCTATGCCGTTGCCGGCCTGGGTTGCGTCGTGGCCGCGCTGTGCTATGCGGAATTCGCCGCCATGGCTCCCGTGGCCGGCAGCGCCTACACCTATGCCTACACGACACTTGGGGAAATCTTCGCCTGGATCATCGGCTGGGACCTGATCCTGGAATACGCCATGGGCTGCGCCACGGTCGCCTCGGCCTGGACTCACTATTTCAACGTGCTGCTGGAGTCGCTCGGTCTCCGCCCGGTCCCTGCCGCGCTCTCCCACGACCCCTTCTGGTCCAAGGGCAACATTCATGGCATCTTCAATCTCCCCTCGGTCGTCATCATGGGCCTGGTGACCGTCGTGCTGGTCATCGGCATCCGCGAGAGCGCCCGCACCAACGCCACCCTCGTCCTGGCCAAGTTGGCCGTCGTGCTCTTCGTCATCGCCGTCGGCTGGGGCTACGTCAAGCGTAGCAATTGGACGGAAGTCTCCGTGGCTCGCCGGGCCTTGCCGCAGGAAAAGAAGCTCATCCCCAAGGAGGTCGACGCGTATCTCGATGCCGTGCGGGACGTGGAGCGGGCCGCCGAGCGCTACCCGGGGCTCATTCCGGGGGAGATGAAGAAACAACTCGCGGGCACCATGTATCCATGGTCGGCGGCCGACGATACCGGCGACGGCGCGGGAACCCTCAAGAAACAGGTGGTCGCCAGCTACCGCATCCAGCGTCAGCAGGAAGAGATTGCCCGGCTTGAGCGGGAAGGCAAGCTTTCCACGGCACTCGCGCAAGGCCGAGTTGCAAGACCTGACGAAACGCCTCGCGGCCGACCTGCCGCAAACGGCCGACCAACGGCAGGCCGTGGCGGACATCCTCGCCCAAGTCGAGAGCAAGCGCAAGCGGCCGAAGCCGAATCGTGGGGCATGTTGGGCCTGCTGGGGCTCAATCGTTGGCTGGTACCCATCGATGACGCCACCCGCAGCCCGTTCATGCCCTACGGCCTCTCGGGCCTGATGCTCGGGGCGTCGATCGTTTTTTTCGCCTTCATCGGCTTCGATTCCATCTCGACCCACGCCGAGGAGGCCCGTCGCCCGCAACGCGACGTGCCCATCGGCATCCTCGTCTCGCTCTCGGTCTGCACCGTCTTGTACATCCTGGTGGCGGCCGTGGTGACGGGCATGGTCCCCTATCCCGAGATCAACACGGAGGCCCCCATCGCCGCGGCTTTTGCCCAGCAGGCGACGGCCGAGGGCAGCCTTCTGCCCAGGATCTGGGCCGGAATCATCGCCGTCGGCGGCCTGGCCGGCATGACCAGCGTGCTCCTGGTGCTCTTCCTCAGCCAGGCGCGGATCTTCATGGCCATGTCCCGCGACGGGCTGCTCCCGCAGATTTTCAGCACGGTCCACCCGCGCTTCCGCACGCCGCACATCGCCACCATGGTGACGGGCGTGGTGATTTGCATCACTGCCGCGCTGACGCCCATCTACAAGCTGGAAGAAATGGTCAACATCGGCACGCTCATGGCCTTTGCCATGGTCTGCGGAGCGGTCCTCGTGCTGCGGGCGCGGCGGCCGGATGCCACGCGGCCCTTCCGTTGCCCGCTGCTGTTCGTCGTCGCCCCGCTGGGTATTCTGCTCAACGTGCTGCTGATGCTTTTCCTCCCCCTGGACACCTGGCTGCGGCTGGTCATCTGGCTGGCGGTTGGCTTGATGATCTACTTCACCTATAGCCTTCGTCATAGCCACTTGGCCAAGCACTTGATGCAAGAGATCAGCATGCCGCGAAAGGAAGTCACCGGCACGCAGTTCGATGCGGAAGTGGTGGAATAGATACCGTTTATTCCGCCTGCGCAAACTTTGCCGGCACGCTCCGTCAAAATCACACGAAGGTTCGGTTGCTAGCATTGCCAACTTGAAAAATCTTTGCTTCACGTAACTCATTACTGGGCTATAATTAACGAGTCAATCTATAAAAAACATCGCCGGATACCATTTGCAGTTTTTCCTTCTATCTGGCACATTAGGTCTTAAGGGGACATAACGTCGCGCCGCATTGCGGTGCTAGCAAAGCTTGATCGAGGTGGACCGACATGAACGCTATTCGCATTTCCGTGTTGCTGGGCGGCGGCTTGATTTGGACGGCCGCGGCCGCAGCCCAGGATGTTTATTCGCCCGCCGGGTGCATGAGCTGCCAGGGCCGCGAGTACCGGCTGGTCTATCAGACGCAGTACGAGCAGCGTCAGACGACCGCCTATCGCCTCGAGTACGAAACGCAGTACGAAGAGCGTCATGAGACGCGTTACCGGCCCGTCTGGGAGACCGCCGTGCATGAGCGGCACTACACGGTTTCCAAGCCGATTCTGGAAACGGCCGAACGGGAAGAGCGGGTGACCGTGATGAAGCCCGTTTGCGAAACCCAGGTCCGCGATGAAAGCTATGACAGCGTGCAATATGTCCAGGAAACGGCCGAGCGCGAGGAACGCTACATCGTCAATCAGCCGGTCACGGAAACGGCCGAACGGGAAGAATGTTACACGGTCCAGCACCCGGTGGTCCAAACCGTCTACCGCCCCCAGTGCCGCACGGTGATGCAGCCCGTCGTCACGCAACAGACGCAACTCGTCGATCAGGGCTGCTATCGCGACCAGGTGACCTACAAGCCGAGTTGGTGGCAGCATCAGTTGACGTGGCAGGGCGCCGGTTGCGCGGTCGATCCGGTCACGGGGCAGACCGTTTACCAGCGCCGGGCTCTTTTGGGTGCCCGTCAATCGCGGCACCTACGAGGTGGCCCGCGTGTGGCAGCCGAACGTCGTCGCCCACCAGGTCCAGCAGGTGCAGTACATGCCGCAAACGGTCACCGAGCAAGTTCCCGTCCAGGTCACCAGCTATCAGTCCGAGCAAGTCGTTCGCAAGGTGCCGTACCAGACCTGCCGCATCGTGCAGCAGGAGATGGTGCGGAAGGTCCCTTACACCGTCAGCCGTCCCGTCGTCCAGCACGTCGAGCGGAAAGTGCCGGTGCACGTCTATCGGATGGTTGCCGAGGAGCAGGTCCGCAGAATACCCTATCAGACCTGCCGCATGGTCCAGGAAGAGCGCGTCGAACAGGTGCCGACCCAGGTCTGCCGGATGGAGGCTTATGAGCAAACGATCCAGATTCCCCGCGTCGTGGAGAAGCGGATCCCGGTGACGTGCAACTACACCGTGCCGCACGTGCAGTGCTATCGCGTGCCGGTCGACGACTGCTGCGCGGCCCCCGATTGCGGCGACTCTGATGTCAGGCTGCCGTCGAGTTCGGGTTGCTGCGACGCCACGGTCAGCAGCGGCGCGGCCGCGACCTCGGCGGGCGGCAGCGGCATGACGTTCGCCCCAGCTCCAACGCCGGCGCCCGCCCCGACGACTTCCAGTCCGTCGAACGCCGACAAGAAGCCGGAATTACCGGCGAGAGATTCGCGTCCGGCTGAGGGTTCGCAGAAGTACCGCCCGTCGACGGAAAACGGCGGCACGGGGGTAGCCCCGCCGGCCTCATCGTCCGGATCGTCGACGTCCGGCTTGAACATTCCGCCGATGGCGCCGGTGCCTGCGGCTACGAGCAGCGGACGTTGAGAAACCGAGAGGCTTTCCGGAAAGCGTACATCTCGGATCCCAATCTCATGAGCGAGCAAGGTTCCGAGCCTGAGCCAGGTTCCGAAGAGCAACAGGAGACGGTCCAGCGACTCTACACGCCTGCGATGCTTGCGGAGTTGCTGAACGTTCCGATTGCCACAATTCGCCGCTGGCATCGCCGCAAGTTGATCGCGGCCCATCAGGAAGTGCGGCGGTTGCCGTACTTCGACGTTCCCGAAGTGGCCACGGCCCAACGGCTGGCCCAACTCTTCCGCGCGGGCGTTTCGCTGCAGAACATTGAAAAAAAGGTGGCCGAACTGGCCGGCTTGTTGCCCGGCGTCGAGCGTCCCTTGCTTCAGCCCTCGGTTGTCGTCCAAGGGCAAAGCATCCTGGTCCGCCAAGGCGATGGGCTGGTCGAGGCCGGCGGCCAGTTTCGTTTCGACTTCGAAAGCAGCGGGCTTCCGCCGCCTGCGGTTTCGCCGGAGGCTGACGTTGCGCCACCCCCCGCAGCGGCCGTCGGTGTGTTGCGCTCCGTGGAAGACGTATCCGTCTCTGCCGAGCAAATGCGCAGCCTGGCCGCCGAGTTGGAAGATGACGGTCGCTTGTCCGAGGCGGCCAATCTGCACCGTGCGGCGATGGCGGCGGCCGGCCCCGACCCGGAAGGTTGTTTCCGGCTTGCCGAGTTGCTCTATCGCCAGGGCGACTTGGGCGGTGCGCGGGAACGCTACCACATGGCCATCGAACTCGACGAAGACTACGTCGAGGCCCGTGCGAACCTCGGCTGCGTGTTGGCCGAGACGGGCCAGCGCGAGTTGGCGATCGCGGCCTTCGAAGGCGCCCTGCGTTATCACCCCGACTATGCCGACGCCCATTATCACCTGGCCCGCATGCTCGATGACATGGGACATCAGTTGACCGCCGAGCAACATTGGCGGAAATTCCTCGCCCTGGCGCCCGACAGCCCTTGGGCGGTTGAAGCGGCCCAGCGGCTGAAGTAGGGTGGGCCGAGTGAAACGAGTCCCACCATCTTTCGGCGTTTTTCTTGGTGGGACTCGTTTCCCTCGGCCCACCCTACTCGTACTCCGGAAGTGTCCAAAATGAATTTCTCCTGGCCCATGCCGCCCGCCGAGATCGACTTGCCTGCCGGCGAGATCCACCTCTGGTCTGCGCGGCTGGATCCGCCCGGGAATTTGCTGCGGCAGTGCGCGAGCCTGCTATCCGAGGATGAGCGTCATCGGGCCGAGCGGTTTCGGACCGGATCGCTGCAAGACCGCTATGTTGCCGGCCGCGGAACATTGCGGACTCTGCTTGGCCGATATCTTCGCACGGACCCCGCATCCCTCGTGTTGAACTATCAATCCCACGGCAAGCCGGACCTTGGTCCGCCGTGGAATGCCCATGGGGTGAAGTTTAATGTGTCGCATTCGCATGGGCTGGCCGTCTATGCATTCACGCGGGACAACGAGATCGGGGTCGACGTCGAGCGCGTTCGGCCGATGCCCAACGCGGAGGAGTTGGTGAAAAGGTTCTTCTCGCCGGAAGAAATACAGCAGTGGCAGCAGATGCCGGCCAAGCGGCAGTTGCGGGCCTTTTTCCAAGGTTGGACGCGGAAGGAGGCCTGGCTGAAGGCTATGGGCAGCGGGCTCTCGTTTCCGCTCGACCAATTCTGCGTGACCCTGGATGGTCCCGCCCAGGTGTTATCGATTCGCGGCGACACGGACGAAGCGGCCCAATGGCGGCTGGAAAGCTGCGAGCCGTGCGACGGCTATGTGGCGGCCGTGGCAATGCGGGGGAAAGCGGGGACTGTGAGAAGCTGGCGGTTTGGGGAGTGATTTCTACATGATTCCTATGTCATGGAGGTCATGAAGTCGCATCCAGGCCTATAAGCCGAATTCCACCCAAGTCCGGCGCAGAAAAATCGAAAGAATTCCGAGAGGGGGGTAGACGACGTGTTAGGAGCCGTATAACATTAAGCTGACCAATCACCGTAGGATGGATTGGCAATCCGTCCCGGAAAAGACGACGGATTGCCAATCCGTCCTACAAGCAACTCCGCAAATTATTGTTTAGGGTCGAGTTCTGCGAATTCATGCTCCCAGAGAACCCGCCGCGAGAAGTTTGAGCAGTCCCTACGAGCCTGGAGGGTTTCCGGATGTTCCCGAAGCGGTTTTGCGTCGTGTTAATGTCTGCTTCAGTTCTTTCTGCCATCCGCGCCACTCTTCGCGAGAAACGGGAAAGAAACCCGAACATGCGTCGCCTCGCGCTGACCTGCCTCCTGCTTGTTTTGCCGCTCCCGCTGGCCTTCGCGGCCGAGCCGGCCGCTGAAACAACCGACGCACCGAAGACCGCGGCTGATTCCGCCCCCGAGCCGTACGATCCACACGCCCGTGCCGTCGATCGCGCCGTGCGCGCACTGCTGACGGCAATGAAGGGCAAAAACAGCGCGAAAGGCTATCCTTTTCCGTCCGATTTGTGGCACCACGAGGACGTCCAACAGCACTATTCCAAGAAAATGGTTGCCGAACCAGTTTACCAGTACGAAACGGTCGTTACTGCCCAACCCGTCACCGAAGGCACGCGCACCATGATGAAGATGCTGCCGGAGCGTCGCGCCGTCAAGCAGATTGGCACCCGGCAGGTCGAGAAAGAAGTGCGTGACCCCAAAGGGCGCATCGTCCGTGAGGAAAAACAATGGCTGCGGGGGCCAGGCCCGGACGCGTACGAGTGGGAACCGGCTGGCTGGCTCGGCGACAACGCGATGGCCCTGAGCGCGCTGCTGCGCTGCGGGGTCAGCCCGGAGAAGGAACCGCTCCTGGCGAAACTCGCCGAGCATCTTTCGCAGCACATCGATACCTTTGGCGCGCCGGATTCGACGCGGGATTTGGCGTGGGCGATGATCGCGTTCGCGGAATACCCGGGCGGGTGCTATGGCCGCCACGTGGGGAGGCTGTATGGCCGCCTGCTTTCCGCGCAGCTTACTGAAGGGCCCGGCGAAGGGCTGTGGGGGCCGGTTTGCGTCAGCCCGGCGCGTGCTTCGCCGGGTTTGCGAGGAAATTCGCGACGGTCAATCGGGCCTTCAGCAGCCGGCCGCACCTCAGGGGGGAAGGGCGAACTTCACGCCCGCCCTCCCGCAGATGGCCGGCCCGCAGGGGCCGGGAGCCGGGATGGCCTTCAATCGGAACGGCCTGCCCGGCGGCATTCCGCCGCTCCAAACCCAGATCGAGGCCGGCCAGGAACGCCTGTTCACAACCTTCAACGCCGTTTCCATGTACGGTTCACGGTTTGCCCAGGCCACAGAATCCGTCTACCTCCGCAAGAACGTGCGCGGCGGGTACGAAAACGACATTTGTCTTCCGGGCTGGCCGCTCAATCTTTACCGCGAGATCACGGGCGACCTGGAGTCAACCGCGCTGGCGGCCTACGCATTGCGGATCGTTGCCGAGCGCTACGCCCTGCCGCCGAACATCGACTTTCCTCAGAACATTTCAATCACAACCGAGTTTTCCACCCGCGAGGCCTTGGCAGCCGCGCTAGTCGCCGTTGCCCAAGCACAGCGGAAAGACGGCAGTTGGGACGAGATGGTCGTTTGGCGGCCGGTCGACGAGTTTCGCAATGGCGCGGAGGGCCAGTTCGGTCCCGTCGTATTCTTGCCAAAACGCGTACCTTCGCAGTCGCCGCCCATCGCAACCGCCCAGGCATGCGCCGCGATGGAGGACCTGCTTGCAGCATTGGACCACATCCGGCCCGCGAAGGCCGTCCGTTCCAGGTCGCATGCCGCACAAACCGCCAGGCGCGCCAGAGCCGCGAAACCGCCCAAGCCCATCAAGCTCGCCGATCCGGCGGAGTACCGTGAGCAGATCGCGAAGGGACGGCGACGCTTATTGGAGTTGATCGCCCAAGTTTTGAGTGACCAGGCCAAGGGGCTTGTGCCCGACGCAAATGCCCCTGAGCACGACAAAAAAACGGTCGGGCGCCGGCGGATGAGCGAGTTGGAGCAGATTGCGATCGATCCGGTCTGGGGCGGGATCGTGGAGCCCTATGCCATGGTCTGCCAACTGCGATTGAACGGGTCTGCGGGGCCGGCGGCTGTGGCCGGCGAGGGCGACCAAAACGACCCTGCCGCGCAGACGTTCATCGCTTCGGCAGAATCGCTTCAGATGCCAGAAGGGCTTTGGCCGGGGCTGAATTACCGCCTGCAGTGGACGCCCAGCCTCCGCGAACGACTACTTTTCTTGACGGCGAATGCGCCGGCCGAGACACTCAGCACGAAACTCAAGCTATACCGGTTCGACGACAATGCCAACGAGCAGGACCGTTTGGCTACGGTCCACATGCTGCACTATCTGAGCGGGGCGCTGTCATCTCCGGCGCCGGCGAAGAGTTCGGCTGCTGGCGACAAACCGCACGGCACGCACGAACGACCCCCGAGCGCAAAACGAGTGGCCGAAGGCCAAATGAAGTAATCACGACAATCCGTTGAAGCCACAGTCTCCGGCAAGATTCCTCAACCCGATCGCGGTCGAGCGTCTTGACGGCTGCCATCTTTCAATCTCGGGGCGAGTGGCACCCCGACTTCTCCGGGAGGGATGGGCCCCAAATCTTCGCCGTCCGCCCCATGCTCCCCGTCGCCAGCAGCTTGCCGTCGGGGCTGAAGGCGATGCAGACGATTGGGTCCGCGTCCCCGCGGAAAGCGAACACCTCCTGTCCCTGGCTTGTCTCCCACAACCTGACCATCCCGTCCTCGCCGGCAGCCGCCAATCGCCTGCCGTCCGGGCTGAAGCATAGGCCCGCGTTATGATCGAGGTTCGGCTCGTCGCTCGGAATTATTTTTGAACTTATCCCTATGGGTGGTAAAGGCGGATGCTACAGGTTGTTGCAAAGTTTGCATACAGGCCGGGCAGAGTTATTCCGGCCGCGGTTCCGGGATCCCCCAAAAACCAGCGTAAAGAAGGCATCAACTTCCCCGCCCGCTTCCCACGTGTTGCAAAAAATATATAGTACAGACAATGCCGTGCGACAAATTCAAGGCTACGAGGCACATGAGAGTCGGTCGACAACTGCTGTCTCCCCACGTCCTCTCTTTTTGCATTACTACCACGTTTCCGGACCTCTCCGGCCATTTTCCACCCAATCTCCCTCTTCCACCCCCGCAATTCGTCTTTACTTCCCCGCGGGGAATCGGGTATGAACCTATTTCACGGTGCCTTGGTGTAGATTCATTCTCTGACCAATCCCCCTCTGGAGACCCCTCACGTGGAAAACGGCGTCGGGCGGTCGAAACTCCTCGGCAAATCCCGTAAATGGATTCTCTATGCGCGATCCTGGCCGTGTGGCCGCAGAACGCGTTGACAAAGGGCAGGAAGCCTATGACCCGATCCGATAGTGCGAAAAATGATGTCGCGACGGCCGCTTGGCCAGCCGAAACTTCGTTGCATCCGCAGCAGTCCGATCACGACTTTTCGCTCATAATCCCAGCCTTTAACGAAGAAAACCGCCTGCCCTGGACGCTGGCCGAGTTGCGACGGTTCCTCGACTCCTGGGGCATCGATTACCGCGTGCTGGTGGCCGACGACGGCAGTACCGACCGCACGGCGACCCTCGCCGAGGGGATCGGCCCGCGATTCTCGACGGTCTCGCTACCGCAGAATCGCGGCAAAGGCGCGGCCGTGCGAAATGCCATGCTCCGCGCCACCGGCGAAGTCGTAGCCTTCACCGATGCCGATCTGCCCTTCGAACTGGAATCGCTTCGCGAGGCCTACGACCTGGTACACAACGTACAGTGCGAAGTCGTCTTCGGCGCTCGCGACCTGGCTCAATCGACCCATCAGGCCAAGCGCAAGTTGTCACGCACGCTCGCCACGTGGCTCTTCCGCGAGGTGGTCAAGCGGTTGGTCTCGCGCGAAGTTACCGATACCCAGTGCGGGTTGAAGGCCTTTAGCCTGCGGGCGGCACGCGAAATTTTTTTCCGATTGACGCTGGACGGATTTTCGTTCGATGCGGAAGTCGTGTTTCTCACGCAACGACTGGGTTTGCAGTTCCAGCGCATTCCCGTCAACCTCGTACGAGAATATGGTTCGACGCTTTCCTTGTGGCGTCATACGATACCGATGCTCCGCGACATCGTGGAGTTGTGGTGGCGCAACCGTCGCCTGGAAGAACTGCCGCGGCCGTTGCCCGAAACCGAATCGGTCACCGTGCCCGACCGCCATAAGGCAGCCTGAAAACGAAGCGTGCCGCAATGGGAACAGCAATCATGGCCAGGCCGGAATCCAGCGCCGACCCAAAGGGTGCCCGGCCTTCGCCCATGGGCCAATCGCCGGCCCGCCGGATCGCCCTGCATGCCGACGATCTGGGCATGAACCCGGCAGTTACCGACGGCATTTTTCAAGGGTTCGAACAGGGCCTGCTCACCAGCACGTCGCTGTTGAGCAATGCACCCGACGCCGCACGGGCGTTGGATCGCTGGCAGCAATTGGAATCGCGCCGCGCGGCTGGCAGCCTGGAATCGACAGCCCGGCGGCAGCGGTTGCAAGATCCTGACCAGCCGTTCGAGCTGGGCATCCACTTGAATCTGACCCAAGGCCGTCCGCTGACTGTCGGGCGTTATCCGGCCGCGTTGCTCGATGCCAACGGTTGTTTCCCCGGGATTTTCGGCCTATTCAGGCGGCTGCGACGAAGTGGCGAGTCCGTGGCCCGGGCAATCGAGGTGGAATTGACCTGCCAAGTTCAGTTCATGCTCGATCGAGGACATCAGCCCACGCATCTGAACGGCCACCAGTACATCGAGATGTTGCCCTTGGTGGGCCGCATCGTGGAGTCGCTGCTGAAAAAATTCCGCATTCCCGTCGTCCGCGTCGCCTGGGAGCAGTCGTGGCGGCAGTCATATACCTGGCCGGGCATCAGCACGAGCCAATGGCTGATCGGCGGATTGAAAAAGTTCTACGCCGGCCGCTTCCGCCGGCAAATGCTCGGCAACAAGGTCTTCTTTGCCGACGCATTCTTCGGCACGATGACCGCCGGTACAACGTTGGTAGAGACACTTCGCGCGTTTCTGGCGGCCGTGTGCGATTTCCAGCTTGCCGAAGTCGGTTTGCACCCCAGCGCCAGGCCGGCGGGCACCATGTACCCATGGTCGGCGGCAAAAGCGGCCGACGGTTGGCACGATCCTCTGGCGCTTATGCGGCCCCACGAACTGGCGATGGTCGTCTCTGTCGAACTGGAAGAACTGCTTGCGGCCCGCGGTTGTTGTTTGGGCCGGCTTGGCCGCGCTGGCACGACGTAGGTTCTGTATGGACCCTAACCAACGAAACGAACATATAAGCAGGGCTGTCCACAGACTGGCGATCGGCCTCTGGCTGGTCCTGGCCGTCGTGATCGCCGGAAAGACCCTGCAGAATCCGGAAAACCACAGCACCTATCCGCTGTTTCACGATGCGTCGCTGGCGTGGTGGAACGGCGTGAACGTGTATGACCGCGATGTATTTGAGCGCGATTATCGCTACGGACCGTCGTTCGCCATGGTCCTGGGGCCGATTGCCTGGCTGCCGTACGAAATTGGCGCCGTGTTCTGGGCGCTGATGAACGTCGGAGTTGCCTTCTGCGCGATCCGGGCTTTGGCCCAGCGAATTTTGCCGGGCATGCAATCGCCGCTGGCCAGAAACTTGTTGCTGGCCGTTTCGATATTTCCCTGTACGCACTGCCTGTATTCGAGCCAGACGAACTTGCTGGTTTTTTCGCTGGTGGCGTTTGCGGCGACCGCAATCCTTGATGAGCGTTGGTGGCTGGCCGCCTTGCTGCTGGCGATTCCCGTACACATCAAGGTTTGGCCGCTGGCCGCGGCCTTGCTGCTGGCCGCATGTTGGCCGCGTCGATTGGCGTGGCGGCTGCCGATGGCCCTGGCGGCCGTTGCCGCCCTGCCGCTGTTGGCGAAACCGCCGGCATGGGTATTCCAGCAGTATGTCCAGTGGTATCGGCTTCTCGTCGGTCCCGCGCAGTTCCGCCATACCTACCGCGACGCCTGGACGATTTGGGAACTGATTTCCTCGGCGGTCGATCCGCGGCGGCAGCCACCGACGTGGTACACTGTGCTGCAACTGGCGACGGCGGCGGCGGTCCTGGGGCTCTGCCTTTGGCAAACGAGCCGAGTGCTCCCACAACGCAGGGTCCTTTTCGTGCTTGCTTGCTGGACTTCATGGCAACTGGTCTTTGGGCCGGGAACCGAACGGAACACGTTCGCGCTGATTGCCCCGCTGACGAGTTGGGCGTTGGTCGTCGCCGTACTGGAGAAACGGGCGCCTTGGTTCATGGGATTCAGCTTTTTTCTTACGGTTCTCGCCGCTGTAGGTGGGGTTGAGGATCTCTTTCCCTGGCTCAAGGCCCTGCACCCCGTCGGCGTTCTCTTGTTTTTCGCATGGTTCTTGTGGTGGAATTTAGAGCAACCCCGGATGACCGAGCCGCTCGCCATCTCGGCCTGCATCATCTGCAAGAACGCCGCAGACAAAATCGGTCTTGCCCTCGATTCACTTGCCTGGTGCGACGAGATCGTTGTCGTCGATTCCGGCTCGACGGATGATACCGTCAAAGTCTGCCAATCCCACCCCAGCGGCAAGGTACGCGTGCTCTTTAATGCCTGGCCGGGCTTCAACCCGCAGCGGCAGTTCGCTGCCAATCAGTGCCGTAACGCGTGGGTGCTGATGCTGGATGACGACGAGGAATGTTCCGACGAGTTGCGGCGCGAGTTGCAGTCGCTCGCCCCCGCTGCCGTGGAGCAGGTGGCGATTTTCAAGATGCCGCGACAGAATTTCGTCGCCCAACGGCACGTTCGCTGCTGGGGGCCCGACTACCAAACGCGCTTCATCCATCGTGAGCACGTACAATGGGATTCGCGCAGCTCGCCGGAAATCCGCACCCCCACCCCCGGATTCACCACGTCGCGCCTCAGTGGGCCGCTGTTGCACAACCGTCTCCGGCCCTATCAACCTTCCGATTTCAACGAGGGGGCGCGGCGGGCGATGAAAGTCGCGGATCTCGTCCGCCACATGCAGCGCAAGGGCAAACGCGCCGGCTTCGTCAACCTGCTGCTGGACCCGCTCTTCACGTTTTTCAAGTACTATGTTCTGCGCGGGGGCTTTCTCGATGGTCGCTTCGGCTTGGTCATCGCCTACAAGACGACCATCGGCGCGATGCTCAAATACAGCGTGCTCTACGGCAAAGAGTTGGATCGGGAACCAAACGGAACACGTTCGCGCTGATTGCCCCCCTGACGAGCTAAGAACCGGCCGAAGAAGAACTTCCGTGGATTCGCTAGGGTGGCAACTTCACGCGGCCGATTGCTATTGCCCTGCTGCTACGGCTTTGTGACGGCCGCGTGAAGGCATGCCACCCATGTCGGGGGGGCAAGGATCGGTTTCCTCGGCCCGAGGCGACGCACCGAAAGCGTTTCGTTATTGCCCCGGCTTGTTTTCCTGCCAATACTTGATAAACTTAACGGTTTCCCTCATACGCCCACGAATGCTCAGGGTGGGGGAGAATAGCGTCTCACGAACCAATTTACCCGTAACTGAATCCTCATGGCACGTAAGCTTCAGGTCAATCGCATCAGCAAGCGCCGCACGAAGACCAAGATCCGCGGCAAGAAGAAGGATCCCCTGTTCGTCGAGGGCCAGCGTCCGCGCCCGATGTACGTCGATTACAAGAATCTCGAACTGCTGAAGAAGCTCATCAACCGTCAAGGCAAGATCATCAGCCGGCGGAAGAGCGGCTGCACGGCCGTCAGCCAGCACGCCGTCACCGACGCGATCAAGCGAGCTCGCTTCATGGCCTTGCTGCCCTATGTCGGCGAATAGGGCAGGGAGCTTGGAGCGGGGAGCAGGGAGTAATGCATTCCTGCTCTTCGTCTTCTTGCTCCCCGCTCCCTGCTCCAAGCTCCCTGCTCCTTCGCAAATGCACCGCATGGGGTATTCTCCTAACCCCAATTCTCAGCCTATGATTGTGTTGGGTGGTTTTTTTCGGCCCTTTTGCGCCGGCAAGCAGCCGATCCGTCCAATCAGCAAGCAACTGTGCAGCGAATCGCTTTTTGTTTTGCCATTTTTTCATACTAGCCTCTGAAAGAGTACGTACCATGCCGTTCGTTCAATGGTTTGGGGGGATCCCGTCCAAGGTCCACATTGCCTCGAACCGCCTGAAAACCTTGTGTGACAGGCCCATTCCCAGCAACGCCACCGAGACCACGAAGCCGCCGCGGGACGTTACCAAGATGTGTAAGGCCTGCCGGAAGATCGAGCAAGAAGAGAAACCATTTCAGGAATTCCTCCGCTGAGCCTACAGTCTCCGGGGCGTCGAGGCCGATAAGACGCATTTTGATCGAACGCGTCGCCGGCTACCGTTCCTAGGCAGCCTCGGAAAGCGGCCCATGCCTGATCTGCTCGAACTTCAACTTCATCCCGATGGCGCCGTCCTTTCCGTGCGGGCCCAGCCTGGTTCGCGGCGGAACGAGGTCCGCGGCATTCAAGACGGCGCTTTGAAGGTCTGCGTCACGCAGGCACCGGAAAAAGGCAAGGCCAACAAGGCCATCGTCGAAGTCTTGGCCAAGTGGCTGGGAGTGCGGAAATCGCAGATCGAACTGATCTCCGGCGAGACGGGTTCCCGCAAGAAGTTCCTCGTCCGTGAGATCGAAAAAGAGGACCTAGCCGGACGGATCAGCGCAAGGTTGACAGAAAAAGCCGGTACACAGGCGACAGAGATAGAGGAGAAGAACCACAAAATACACGAACTACACGAAAAGAAGAGATCCCATTGAAGAATTCTTTCGTGTGTTTCGTGTCTTTCGTGGTTCCCAATTTTCCGTTTGGGTTTCCATGGTTCCGTAGAGATCTTTTTGCCTTGATTTCAGAACCACAACCGCACGCCGCCGATCAGCCCGTTCCAATGCACGCTGCCGATGTCGGTGTACTCGTAACCGGTACTGATCAGCAGATGGCCGTTGATTCGATCGAGGTTGTCGAAGGCCCCGACATAATCCGCGTCAAGTCGGACCGCAAACGGAAAGGTCTCTGGAGGATCCGTCGTGTCGTCGTAGGGGAATTGATGATAATCGACGAAGTTGTAGTTGTCGTTCAAGAGAAAATGCGGAACCCAAATTGGCGACGAAAGGGCCATGCCGGCCATCTTCGCAAAGTAGAGAAAAATGTCTTCTTTCAGTTCGTCGAGCGGCGAATCGTTGTCCGCGTCGCCGCAGGAATTCCGGGACGCCGATGACTGCGATGGTGAAGACGCTGCCGGAGCCGGCGACGGCCCCTCGCGGACGTCGTTGCGAATCGTCTCCAAGGTCTGCGCACGAAGCGACGCGGTTGCGCCAAGCAGCAACAGGCCCGTTGCCACGGAAACCGCACGGAAACCCCAAGCGACTTTGCATGGAATCGCAGCCATGGCTCAACCCCGAGGTTATTGCCGACGCTGAACTGAATCCCAGACGAGGGGCGAATACTAACATATCCCGACCGCAGAGGCAAGAGCAACTGTCGCAAAAGAAGGGTTGTTCGCTCAACTGGAAACGCTGATTTGTTCCAGCGTAAGCCCTTCGGAACGAGTTCTTCTGCCCTTATTGGCAACCAAAACGCGCGATACTACCTTGACCGAGGATTGCCTTGCACTTCCCCCTGCCCGACCCAACCCCTGGTATCCGCGCGGCTAGTCCCATCCCACATTTTGTAGCGCGGGCGCCACTTGCACAAAATCTGAACGTGTGTATACTAATTGCAGTCCATGGCTCGGGCGGTTGCCCGCCAGGCCCCGGCTGCACCGGGGCTCCGTAACGACCGGAGTTTCTTACTGAAAGAAGCCAACCCCCACTTCGCCGCGCGGCGGGCGGAGAAGGCGGCCTTGCTCCCCCGCGCCGCCCAACTCGCCGCAGAGGGCCGCTCCTAGGGGGGAAATCGCCGACGCGCTCGGCGTCGCCAAGTCGACCGTCTGCCAATGGCTCCGCGGGCGGCCGCTGGGCCGCGCCGCCGCCAAGGCCCTGGGCACCCCGCGGATGACCGCCAAGCTGGCCGCCCGCTTCGAGTCGCTGTACCAGATGAAGGATGAAGGATGAAAGATGAGGGATGAAAGATGAGGGATGAGAGATGAGGGATGAGAGATGAAGGATGAGAGATGAAGGGGAGACGCGGAGATGGAGAGACGCGGGGAGCAATCCGCCCTCACACCCGGCCCCTCTCCCGAGTACGGGCGAGGGGAGCAGGATGAAGGAGGACGTGCTGGTGCCGATGCGCGCATTTCCCGTGGATAGAGGGGAAGTTTCTGGCTCTTTTGCTGTTCACTGTCCACTACATTCCAAAATAATGCAAATCGTTGCAGACCAACGGCTTGCGAGCCAAGCTGCCTGCCGCCCGGGTGGTTGCCACTGTATCATTTGCCGTTCTCCTGCGTATTATTCGTAAGGGGATTCCCTGCGCGGAGGCTATGCGGAAAGTTTGCCAAATTATTTGCTTGGCGCATGGCCCCGCGTGTAGGGGATCGAATCGCGATTTTCGGCCAAGACCCGCACCCCCAATTTGGCAAAGATGGTTCATGACGTTGCCCGGCCAGAAAAGCCGCTGAATACGGTTTTCACCGCGGTTTTCCAGGACGAATGCAGGAAGAATGACCGGTGGAGGAGGCGAATTTGGACCACACCGTGATAGACCAAGATTTTTTTGTTGAATGCCGGAAGGAAGGAGAAGGGGAGATGGGGAGACGCGGATATGGGGAGACGTGGAGAAGGGGAGAAGGGGAAAAAGGGCGAGGGGAGACGCGGAGAAAGGGAAGACGTTGATTTTGGACCACACCGTGCTGGACCGGGCGAGAGAGTCCCGCCCTGCTGAAGCGCATGATGGGAAAGCACTTGCGACGATTTTGCCGGACCAGGAGAGGCAGCGGGAACTATTTCAGGCAATATGTCCGGCGTCGGGAATAACTTTGCATAGTTACGGCGAATAACGCGTGGATACGGTATTACATCTTTGGCAATTCGCTTCTGCGGCGCGGCTAGTCAACCGCGCCGCGCGGTCCGGGGCAGGGAACGTCACCTGCTCCGGCCAAGGCATCGGACTGGACACGCGGCAGGCAATGTCCGGGCATGGAGAGAAAAAGGAAAGACGGGGGGGTAAAGGAACGCTAATAATCACTAATTACCGCTAATAAGAGAAGATTAGATTAGTGTTAATCAGCGGAGATTAGTGTTCCAGGAACTCTCCCCATACAAAGGCCCGCACGCTCAATTCCATACTATTTGGAGATCGACTAGAAAAAACGGAATTTCTTGACTGAGCGTCCTCGGCCTCTTGGGAAGAAGGCAAGCGAAATTGCCTAAATTACCAAGTAGGAGCCAAACGTGGTCAAAAGTAGTCAAAAGTAGTCAAACGTGGCCAAATCGCGGTCAAACGTGGTCGAAATGGGCCGAACCGACACCCAGCTTGATGCAGTTACTGTATTCTCTAATGCCGATGATAAGGAAGATGCCATATAGTTGACTCAAGGGGGTTACATTCCGCCTCGTGCCCCGATTTGATTCCGTTTTCTGATTCCGGCGGACGAATGCCCGACCAACTCTTGAATTCCCCTCCCCTTTGCGCCCCCAATGAGTTACTCTTAATACAATGATAGTCCCCAGGTGACCGAATGAGCTACGCACAAGCACCAAGTGACGGCGAGATTGAGCAAACACGCCGGCAGATCGAGTCGCTGGTCGGCGAAATCTCGCAGTTGTCGCGGCAGAATGTGGCCCCGGGCCAGTTCTATGGCGAGTTTCTCAACCGCTTGGTCACCGCCCTGGCCGCCAAAGGAGGAGTCGTCTGGACCACGGGCGAAAATGGCCAGCTCGCGCTTCAATATCAAGTCAATCTGCAGCAAACCGGCCTGTTGGAGGACGAAGAGAAGCAAAAACGTCATAGCCGCTTGCTCTATAAGCTTCTCGGTAACCCAGACGTGGCGGGCGGCAACGGCTTGTTAGTGCCGCCGCACTCCGGTTTCGGCGAGGACGACGCGGCCAACCCCACCGACTCGCTCCTCGTTTTCGGACCGTTGCGGACCGACCTGGAAATGGTCGGCCTGGTCGAGATTTTCCAGCGCAATGAAGTGGCAGTGCAAGTCCAGCAAGGCTACCTCCGCTTCGTGGTGCAAATGTGCCAACTGGCCGGCGACTTCCTCAAGAGCCACCAGTTGCGGCACTTCTCCGATCGCCAGGTCCTGTGGTCCCGGCTGGAAGACTTCACCCGCAGCGTGCATACCTCGCTGGAGCCGATCCTGACCGCCTACACCATCGCCAACGAAGCCCGGCGGCTGATCGAGTGCGATCGCGTAAGCGTGGCCATTCGCCGCGGCAACCGCTGCACGATCGAGGCCGTCAGCGGGCAGGACGTGTTCGACAAGCGATCGAACACCGTGCGGCTGCTGGGGCGTCTGGCCTCGGCCGTGGTGGCCACGGGCGAACCGGTGTGGTATGCGGGCGATACCCGCGACCTGGCCCCGCAGGTCGAAGACGCAGTGCAGGAATATGTCGACGACGCCCATTCCAAGATGATCGCCATCCTGCCCTTGGGACGCCCCAAGCCCGACCAGGACGCCGACGAGCAAGACAAGGACGACGCCGAAGGTCCGGTGGGCGCCTTGATCGTCGAGCAGATCGAAGACAACCGCGTTGCCCCCGCCATGGCCCAGCGGGTCGACGTCGTCTGCCAGCACAGTTCGATTGCCTTGGCCAACGCCATGGAACACCAGAACCTGTTCCTCATGCCGCTCTGGCGGGCGATCGGCAAGAGCAAGTTCATGGTCCAGGCCCGCACGCTGCCCAAGACGATCATGGTTGCCATTGCCCTGTTGGTTGTGATTGTCGCTTTGTTCGTCTTTCCGGCCGACTTCGACTTGCACGCCAAGGGAACGCTGGAGCCGGTCGAGCGCAAGGACGTCTATACCGTCACGGAAGGCCAGATCAATGAATTCGGGACGGCGGGATGCCGACTTCAAGCTGATCGTTCCCGTCCGGCCGATCGAACATGGTTCCTGGGTCAAGAAGGGCGACCTCTTGCTGAAGCTCCGCAATCCCACGTTGAGCGCGCAAATGGTCGACATTGACGGCCAGGTGGCCATCGAACGCCAACACGCCGCCGACATCCGGCAGGAATTGACCACCACAACGTTGAAGCCCGACGATTGGGCGCGGTTGCGGGGCCAGTTGACCGAATCGGAACAAAAGCTGAGCAGCTTGCAGGCCCAGGCCGCTATCACTGCGGCCAAGGTCGCCGATCTCGAGCTGTATAGTCCGATCGACGGCCAGATCGTCACCTGGGACCTGAAGAACCGGCTCGAAGGCCGCCCCGTCCAGAAAGGCCAGACCCTGCTCCGCGTCGCAAATCCTAAGGGCGACTGGGAACTCGATTTGCGCATGCCGGAAGACCGCATGGGCGACATCGCCCGGGCCGCGAAGCGGGCCGACGACAGCGCCACGAGCAACTGCGGGTCGCTTATATCCTGGCCACGGAGCCGGGAACGACGGAGAAGGGGACGGTCAAGAAGATCGAACGCGATGCCAACGTGCATGAGAAGGACGAAGGCAACGTGGTGGAGATCACGGTGGCCATCGACAAGAACGACATCGATCCGGCCAACCTCCGCGAGGGCGCCGCCGTGACGGGCAAGGTCCATTGCGGCCGGCGTTCGCTGGGCTATGTCTGGTTCCACGACCTGTTTGCGTTCATCCAGGCGAAAGTCTTTTTCCGGTTCTTTTGAGGAGTGCTGAACATGCGCTGTATCCATGTCAGGCTGGAAAGCCTGACGTACTGTTTTGTCGCCGTCGTTGCCGTATGCGGGCTTGCCGTTGCGCAGGAGCCGTCGCCGGGGATCGCCCACGTGCCGCACTGCACGGTGGCCCTGGCCGAGCAGGCCGACATGCCGCCCCAGGAGGCCGGCGTGATTTCGGAGATCCCGGTCAAGGAAGGCGACATGGTCGCAAAAGATCAACTCTTGCTGCAACTGGACGACCGCAAGGCCCAGCGGGAGAAGGACGTGGCCCAGGCCAAGTACGAAGCGGCCAAGGCCAAGGCCGAGGACGATATCAACATCCGTTATGCCATTGCGGCGGAAAAGGTGGCCAGGGCCGAGTACAACGTCAACGTCGAAGCCAACAAGAAGGTTCCCCAGTCGGTGCCCCAGGTGCGGCTCAGCGAGCTGTTCCTCAAGTGCAACGAGACCGCACTGGCCATCGAGAAGGCCAGGCTCGACCGGACGGTCGCCGAAGCCGAGGCCAGGACCGCCAAGGCCGAAGTCGAAGAGGCCAAAGTAATGGTCGATCTGCTTAGGCTCGTCTCGCCGATTGCCGGCGTGGTGACCGATATCCGAGCCCATAAGGGCGAAGCCGTGCAGCCCTCGCAGGCGGTGATCCGCGTAATCAACCTCAGTACCCTTTGGGTCCAGGGCGACGTGCCGGCTGCCAAGTACGCGCGTGCTGAACTGGAGGGAAGACCGGTCGCCGTCAATGTGGTAATTACCCTCGGCGGGAAGAGCGAGGCGCGCCCCTTTCCCGGTAAGGTCATTTACGTGAAGCCGCTCAATGAATCGGGCGACACCTACATGGTTCGCGCCAAGGTCGCGAACCAGAAAGCCAACGGCTCCTGGCTGCTCTACCCGTTCATGCAGGCCGAGATGAACATCCAATTGGCAAGATAGTGGTTACCCTTCACGATAGTCTGCTCTCCAGTTCCGCACGCCCGCTGTCGATCCGGCGGCGGCCCGATCTCATCGCGCCGTCAACATTATCTGGGACGCAGCTACTGGATCGTCAAGGACCCGGTGGGGCTGAACTACTTCCGCTTCCAGGAAGAGGAATACGCCCTGCTGAAATGGCTGGACGGCAACGTCAGCCTGGACGAGCTGAAAGATCGATTCGAGGCCGAGTATCCCCCGCAAAAGATCACCCTGGAAGAACTCCAGCAGTTCCTCGGCATGTTGCACCGCAGCGGACTGGTGATTGCCGCCGTGGGCGGCCAGGGCAAGCAGTTGCTCAAGCGCCGCCACGAACGCCGCTGGAAGGAATTCCTCGGCGCGTTGGCCAATATCCTCTGCATCCGCTTCAAGGGTTTCGACCCCGAGCGGATCCTCAACTGGCTCTATCCCTTCGTGGACTGGTTCTACACCCGCACGGCGGTGACGGCCTGCATCCTGCTGGGCCTTTCCGCGCTGACCCTGGTGGCGGTGCAGTTCCACGTGTTCCAGTCACGGCTGCCGGCCTTCCACGAGTTCTTCAGCTTTCAGAACGCGCTGCTGCTTTCCGTCACGCTGGGCGTGACCAAAGTTCTGCACGAGTTCGGCCACGGCATGGCCTGCAAGCACTTCGGCGGCGAATGCCACGAAATGGGCGTGATGGTCCTCGTGCTCACGCCCTGCCTGTATTGCAACGTCTCCGACTCCTGGCTGCTGCCCAACAAGTGGGCCTGCGCGGCTATCGGCGCCGGCGGCATGTACGTCGAATTGATCCTGGCCTCGATCGCGACCTGGATCTGGTGGTACAGCGAGCCGGGCCTCTTGAATCACCTCTGCCTGAACATCATGTTCGTCTGCTCGGTCAGCACCCTGATCTTCAACGCCAATCCGCTCTTGCGGTACGACGGCTACTACATCCTTTCCGACATCACCGAAATCCCCAACCTGCGGCAGAAAGCGACCTCGGTCTTGAGCCGCAAGATGGGAGACTGGTTCCTGGGGCTGGAACAGCCCGATGATCCGTTCCTTCCCGAGCGGAATCAGATTTTCTTCGCTCTGTACTCGGTGGCGGCCTCGATCTATCAATGGGTGATCGTCTACTCGATCTTGTTTTTCCTGTACCACGTCTTCAAGCCGTACGGGCTGGAGAAGATCGGGCAGATGCTCGCCCTGGCCTCGCTGTGGGGCCTGATCGTGATGCCGCTTTATCAACTCGGCAAGTTCTTCTATGTGCCTGGGAGGCTCGAAAAAGTGAAAAAAGCCCGCATGTTCGCCAGCCTGGCCGGCCTGATCGCAATCTTGGCGGCCGTGTTGTTCATCCCGCTGCCGCACTCGGTGATTGCCGTCATGGAGGTTCAGCCGCACGGGGCCGACCCCGTGTACGTCGACGCCACCGAGGGAGGCTGGCTGGCCCACCTCGACGTCAAGGCCGGCGACGAAGTCGTCAAGGGTCAGCGGCTGGCCGTGCTGGAAAACAAGGACCTGGACATGGAAATCGCCAAACTCACGGCCAAGGAAAAGGAGTACGAGGTCAGGCTTGCCAACCTGCGGGCGCTCGAGCCATTCCGACAACAAATCACCCGATACCATTCCGCAATTGGAGAAGTCGCTGGAGTCGGTCCGCAAGCAGCGGAAGGAAGAAGAAGCCGACCGCGATCGGTTGATTCTCAAGGCGCCCTGCAAGGGTTGCGTCTTGCCGCCGCCGCCCACGCCGGCAACGCACCAGGACGAGATGGAGGGGGGCCAGTTGCCCACCTGGTCCGGCACGCCCTTGGAAGAAAAGAATTACCGGCCTTTTCTCAAGGAAGGAGTGCTCTTCTGCCAGGTGGGCGACCCCCGGAAGTCTGGAAGCGGTGCTCGTGATCGACCAGGGCGACATCGACTATGTTACGGAAGACCAGAAGGTCGATTTGAAATTCGACGCCCTCCCCTACGACACGCTGCACGGCCAGATCGAGCGGATCTCGAAGTCCAGCCTGAAGATCACTCCCCGGCGGCTCTCCACCAATGAAAGCGGCGAGTTGCCCAGCGTGAAAGATCCGGAGACCGGCGTGGACAAGCCCCAAAGCGCATCCTACCAGGCCCTCGTGCCGATCACCGATGAAGAAGGCGTGCTGATCGACGGCCTCCGTGGCCGGGCCAAGATCCACACTGACCCGCTCTCGCTCGGCGCCCGGCTTTGGCGGCTGATCATGAACACCTTCAACTTCCGGCTGTAATGTCCAAGATTTGCGTGGGGGCGGTCAGCTATTTGAACGCCCGGCCGCTGATGTTTACCCTGCCGCAACTCCTGCCGGACGCGGAGATCGTCGTCGATTTCCCCAGCCGCCTGGCCGATGGGCTGGCCGACGGCCGGTTCGACGTGGCCTTGATTCCCTCGATCGAGTATCTGCGGCAGCCGGGCTTGCGGATCGCTTCCGACGCGGTCATTGCCTGCGATGGCCCGGTGCGAAGCGTCAAACTCTACGGGCGCGTGCCGATCGAGCGCGTGGAAACGCTTGCCTTGGACGAAGGCTCGCGCACCAGCGCGGCCCTGGCCCAAATCCTCTTGCGCGAGCGTTTTGATTTGAAACCGTGCCTGCTCAGTTTGCCGTTGGAAAGCCTGCCGCTCCACTCTCCGGCGGATGCGGTGGTCGTCATCGGCGACCGCGGCATGCTGGAGCCGGACGAGGATCTGGCCTTTGTCTGGGACCTGGGCGAGGAGTGGTCGTGTTGGACCGGCCTGCCGTTTGTTTTTGCCCTGTGGGCCGCTCGGCCGCACGTTCAGGCAGCGCGGATCGATCTGCGCCCTGGCTACCGCCCGCGATCAAGGCCTGACGCGATTGCCCGAGATCGCCTGTCTGGCATCTCCCACAGTAGGCATTCCCGAATCGGAATGTCTGAGCTATCTCCGCGACAACCTGGAGTTCCATCTCGGCCCGCGGCAGCGGGAAGGATTGGAACGGTTCCATCAACTTGCAAAACGGCACGGGTTGGCGTAGCAAAGTAGCAGGCACACTCCGTGTGGGCCACTAAAAACAGGGCAAAAATTACAAAAAACTGGTCTTGGTTGTTAGGGCGATTTTTGTTCTTCTACGGTTTTTGTGAGCACAAAGGAGTTGTTCATGGAAGCCGTCAGGGAAGACAATGCATATTCGAGTCCAGCCTACAAGTTGCGTGAGTTCTTCGAGAAGAGCCGTGATCGGTGGAAGACCAAGGCCCTGGAGCGCAAGCAGCACATCCGGCGACTGGAGAAGCGTGTTGCTGAATTGGAGGCCAGTCGCCGGAATTGGAAAGAGAAAGCGCAAGCCCAGGCCCAGCGTGGCAGCGCAGTCGTGAATGATGACCGCAAACAAAAAGAAACCTGAGCCTTCCCCTGCACCCGCGAGCACCGCGCCGGCGGCCATGAACGTGACGCCGGTGGCCGGGCATCAGTTCGGTGCTTCCCTGATATCGCTGTTCGCGGACTTGGTGTTGAAGGCCGCCACAAGTCAGCGTGCCGCAGCGGGCGTGCTGCAACTGGTGGCGCCGTACATTCCTTGCTTGCCGCGGGTGCCTTGCGCCAATTCGGGCCGCATGTGGCTGATGCGGCTGGGACTTTACGAACTGCTGCGGAAAAAAGAGGCGGCCAAGGACTGGGTGTGGATCATGGATCACACGGTACAGTTGGGACCGCACAAGTGCCTGGTGATCGTTCGGCGTTCGGCTTTCGACGTGGCGTCAGAAAGAAGCGCCGTTGGAACACGAAGATTTGTCGCTGCTGAGACTGGTTCCCATGGAGCAGTCCACCGCGGCCGCGGTGGCGGAGCAACTGCAAGCGACGCGTCAGGAGATGGGCGTCGTGCCCGTGGCGGTTCTCAGCGATGAAGGTGCGGAGTTGAAAAGCGGCATGGCGTTGTTCCGCGAACAATCGGCCGCGGCGCGCCGTGTGCCGCACGCCTTCGACATCAAGCACAAAGTGGCGATATTTCTCAAGAGGGAACTCCACGACGACGCTACGTGGCAATCCTTCGTCACCCGCACCAACCGCACGAAGTTGCAGACCACGCTGACGGATCTGGCGTTTCTGGTTCCGCCCAGCTTGCGGACCAAGGCACGTTATATGAACTTGGACACGCTGGTCGATTGGGGATGTCGCGCGTTGGCCTATCTGGACGACCCGCACGACATTCTCGCGCGGACGATAGACCGCAAAAAACTGCAACAGAAACTGGGGTGGCTCTGCGAGTACCGCTCGGCTTTGGCCGCTTGGGCGGAACTGCTGGCCATTGCCGAGCAAGCGATAGGCTATGTCCGCAGGAAAGGGTATTATCGTCACGCCGCGAAGGAATTGAAAACGCGATTGCTCCCCCTGACGCGAACGCCGGGCGGTCGCCGCCTGCGAGCAGCGATTGTGGAGTTTCTCGAGGAACAAGCCAAGGGCCTCAAAAAAGGACAGCATTTGTTGGGTAGCAGCGAGGTTTTGGAGTCGCTCTTGGGCAAGTACAAGCGTATTCAAGGAACACACAGCAAGGGAGGCATGACGGGATCGCTGCTGAACATCGGAGCTGCGGTTCTGCGGAAAACTTCGGCCACAATACAAAATGCACTGGCATCGGTTCCTGTTGCCGCCGTGGGAAAGTGGATCCGCGAAAACCTCGGCTTAACGATCCCCGCCCAACAGGCGCTCGCCTTCCAATGGAACAAAAACAGTCCGAAAACCCAAACATTCACTACACCAAGTTTTTAGCGGCCCACACTCCGTGTGCCGTCCGCCAGAAGCCAACGCGTTGATGAAACAAGACTTGCGGCTTTGGCCGCAAGGGCGGACGGCACACGGAGTGTGCCTGCTACTTTTCCGTCGGTTCCACCCTACGGCTTGCAAAACGGTATGGCCTTGCATAAGATTCCGCATGAACCGGCTCAGTCAAGAAATCAGTCCGTATCTGCTGCAACACGCCGCGAACCCCGTCGATTGGCAACCCTGGGGCCCGGAAGCGCTCGACCGTGCCCGTGCGGAAGAGAAGCCGATCTTCCTCTCGATCGGCTATTCGGCCTGCCATTGGTGCCACGTGATGGCCCACGAAAGCTTCGAGGATCCTGCCCTAGCGGATGCCTCAACCGCGATTTCGTCTGCATCAAGGTCGATCGCGAAGAGCGGCCGGATCTGGATCAAATTTATATGGAAGCCGTGCAGGCCATGACCGGCCAGGGCGGATGGCCGATGTCGGTCTTCCTCACGCCCGAGCAGAGGCCGTTTTTCGGCGGCACCTACTGGCCGCCGTGCGCCGGGGCGGGATGCCGGGCTTCGGCGACGTCGTGTCGGCCGTGGCCGCCGCCTGGCGCGATCGCCGCAACGACGTCCTCCAGCAGGCCGAAAAGACGGCGCAGTTTCTCCAGTCGGAACGCCTCCTGGGCGACAAGTCGGCCGAGTTGAACGACGTCCCGCTGGAAACGGCCGAGGCCGCCCTGGCCCAGGCCTTCGACGACCGCCTCGGAGGTTTCGGCCCCGCGCCCAAGTTCCCCCACGCCACCGACCTCAAGCTGCTTTTGGCCCGCTGGCGGGCCTCGCGGCATGAACCGTTGCTGGAGATGGTCGTGGTCACGCTCGATCATATCGCGGCGGGCGGCATTTACGACCATCTCGGTGGCGGATTTCATCGTTATAGCGTAGACGCCGAATGGCTCGTGCCGCATTTCGAAAAAATGCTGTACGACAACGCCATGCTGACCAACTGCTATCTCGATGCGTGGCAGGAGACCGAGCGGAAAGATTACCTTCGCGTCGTCCGCGAGACGCTCGACTACGTGCTCCGCGACATGACCGACCCGCTGGGTGGATTCCATAGCGCGGAGGACGCCGACAGTGACGGCGAGGAAGGCAAGTTCTATGTTTGGACCCCGCAGGAGTTGCAAGCCGTGCTTGGGCCGGAGCGCGCGGCCGCCTTCGGCTATGTCTACGACGTGACGGCGACCGGCAATTTCGAGGGCCGCAATATCCTGCATTTGGCGAAGCCGATCGCCGTCTGCGCCAAGATCCTCGGCCGCGATGCCGCCGCGCTGGAGCAGCAATTGACGGCCGATCGCGCCTTGTTGCTTGAAGCCCGAGCCCGCCGAGTGCGGCCCGGCCGTGACGACAAGGTGTTGGTGAGTTGGAACGGACTGATGATCGACGCCATGGCGCGGGCCGGCGCGGTGCTCGACGTGCCGCGCTATCGCACGGCCGCCGCAGCCGCAGCCGATTTCCTGCTGACGCATCTGCGCGACGAGCGGGGGCGACTGCTGCACTGTTGGCGGGCAGGCCAGGCCCGGTACGACGCTTTCCTCGACGATCATGCCGGCTTGTGCAATGCCCTGGTTACGCTGTACGAAACGCAAGCGGATGCCCGCTGGCTTAACGAGGCGACAAGCCTGGGGGATGCGATGCTTGCGCGTTTCGCCGACATCGATGCGGGCGGTTTCTATTACACCTCCCGCGATCACGAACCGCTTATCGCCCGCAAGAAAGACCTCTGGGACACGCCGGTTCCCAGCAGCACCGGCCTGGCGGCGGGGGCCTTTTTGCGGCTCGCCCGGCATACCGGTCGCGACGACTACCGCCGCGCGGCCGAGGAGACGTTGCGCGTCAGCGCCGCCTGGATGCAGCGGGCCGCGCTGGGCGTCGGGCAGTTGCTGTTGGTGCTCGATAGCTGGCTCGGGACGCGGAAGGTGGTGGTGGTATGATAAGGGTCAAGCGGCGGCGAATGCCGCATGCGGCAAAACAGGCAAAAGGGGGTGATTGTGAACGCCAAGAAGATTTTGCCACCGACGTACCTCTTGATTTCCATCGTCGCTATAATTGCCATCCATTTCTTGTTGCCAACGATAGCAGGAAATATTTCATTTCCATGGAACTTGCTCGGCATGATTCCTCTCGCTTCAGGCGTGATCCTCAGCCTTGTTGCGAATCACGCGTTTCAGCGGGCCGGCACAACCGTCAAGCCCTTTGCGGAATCATCCGTCCTGGTTACCAGCGGTACATTTCGAATCTGCAGAAACCCGATGTATCTCGGATTCGTGCTAATCCTGATTGGGGCAGCGGTCCTTGGGAGATCGGTAATTGCATTCTCGGTGGTTCTCGCCTTTGCAATCTTGATCGACAGAATGTTCGTAACCGTCGAAGAACGGATGTTGGCAGCGAAATTCGGCGACCGATGGGAAGAATACAAGCGGAGCACACGGCGGTGGCTGTGATGCGAACATCGCCCTTGTTCTCGACGAGGAGATTCGGGACCGAACCGCCCTCGGAGACCTCTTCGACCGTCACCGCGCCTCTGCCAATACCTTCGTCCGACAAAAGGTACTCGACCGGGCGTTCCACGCCTGCGAAAAGCGGGAATACAGACAAGGTTTCGCAGCGGACCGGCTCGCCAACGCGGACTTCAGGAAATGCAACAGACATGATCGGCCTCCTGGGATAAGAGATTTGCCTGTTATAGGACGCCGGGAAACGGGAAAAGGTTCATTTGTCTCCATCTTAACCGTGGCTAATCGCGATGACCGTTACGGAGCGGCTCTACCAGTGATTGAACATGCGCCGGAGCACGACGGCAATACTTTGGCGATCGCTGGTTCGCAAGTGGCCAAGGGTGCGATGTATATCGGCCTTTTCGAGGGTCGCCAACTTGTGCAGCCGGGCGTTCGATGGAGCAAGCAAACCCGCACCGCGCCAGTCGATGATGGCAACATCAAAGGGCGCAAGGCTGGAGTGAGTTGTAATCCTCGCAACGAGCAGGCCGTCATCTCCCGTGTCAAGAATAACAAGGGCAGGTCGCAGCTTGGATCCGGCGCCTGTGGTGAACGGAAATTGTACGAGGACCACGTCGCCGGGCTTATAGAGCGTCATAGATGTCATCGCCAGACGAATAGCCGGCCAGGAACCGATCGGTCGTCAGTCGCTTCCAATCCTCGTCTTCAAATGAGTCGCCAACCACGAGCACCACGCGAACACGATCGTCACCCAAAATTTGGGCCGCGATGTCGGGAGGAAGCTTCAGCGTCCCGTCAGACGGGATCTGGGTTTGAAATTCAAGGACCTTCATGATCGAACCTCGAAAATGGGTCTCACGGTTTCCACTGGGCGCCACTACGCTAATTAGTTTCTGTTGCTGAAGGGGCGTTTTTTTCTTTTGGTTAGTTACGGCAGCCGAGTATTTGCTGCCGGCCGGAGCTATTGTTGTCAAAATAGGGACACCATGGGTTCTGCGTGAATTGGGTTTCGACTCGTCGGGCCGATTAGCGCATGGGTTCCCTTGCCGTGCCATTCTCCACTGTCGAATTGTTCACAGCGGCGTGCTCAGCCGGCGGCGTGATCCGCCAGCACGATCAAGTTGTGGCAGAACACGCCCAGGCCCACGGCTGCAGCAAAACTCCTAAATCCTCGAAAGTAACATCGAACCAAACGAAACGCCCGTTTTAAGCCGGAGATCGTCCCCTCGATCCCCGCCCGAAAGGCATACCAGTGGGCAAGCATCTTGTCGACGAAGTCCTGCATCCGCGTGGGGATCGCCAGCGTCGCCACTTGCTTGGCCAATTCCTCGAACTTCGCCTTTTCCGGACAGAAGCCCTTGTCCGCCGCCACAACCTCCGGCCTGTGCGCCAAAGAGTTTCTTGTGCCGCTGGATCACCTCTTCGGTCAACTCGCAGTCGGGCAGTTGCTTCTCATAGACCTCATAATCGGTGATGAACTTCTCTTTCGATTCGCACAACAAGACCTTGTGGCCAAATTCCACCGGCTTCTGTCGCTTGCCACGCTTGATCAGCTCCGTGTGTTGCTCGAAGAGACTGAACACCCGCTCGCTGGCCGGCACAGTTTCTCCCGCCACCTGCGCCCGCCGGGCGTTATGCACGATAGTCTGCATCGACGACAGATAAGCCTTCAGTTCCAAGGCTACGCCGGCCAGAGCCGTCGTGCCCTGGGTGGTCACAAAAGTGCAGAATTCCCTGGCAATCGCCACGATCCAAGCGGTCCGCTCGATGAGCGTGGCAAAGGAACTCTTCACCTTCCGCTGGCGAGACTTCGACTTGCTGGGCATGTAGCGGGTAATGTAAAGGTGCAGCCGCTTGATCTTACGGTCATGGAAGCGGTGCGGGCAACTCTCCGGGGCAATCTCTCTTGCCCGTTTCAACAGCCGCGATGCCACCCGCCAGGTGTCCCAGAGAAGCGACGAGTCCGTGGGATAATGGATATTCGATTCCACGGCAGTGGTGTCGGTACGAATGACCTGCGTGCTCACCGCTCCCTGGGCAACGCCGTACTGGCCCAGCAATTCGTTGACCCGTTTCCAAGTCTGGGGACGGATGGCCAGAAAGCACTTGTCGAGGAAGGTGAAGTCCATCACGGCCTTCTTCCGCATCCGCAGGAAGTCCTGTAGAAACGGATCGCTGCCGATGCGGATGATCACATTGCGGAAGGGCAGTCCTTCGAGGTGCTGCACAACCAGGGCCCGCAGGATGTTCTCCGATGTGTAATCGCCTTCGCGGCCCTCCTTGCCACCCTGGGACAGCTTCTGCAGATCCGCATGCACCGCCGAAAGGATGTCGGATTTGGCGTCCAGCACTTGACTAATGGCCCGATATCGGGCACGATAATCACGTACGACCTTGGGCAACCCGTCATCCTTCGATTCAAAACTGAGCACGGCTTCCTTTTTCCGACGCATCTTTATCCTCCTCTGGTCTTTCGTGAAACAATAAACCATGAGGATAAGGGTGCGTCTTTTTTCGTCAAGGCCACCTTGCGAAATTAGCTCGCGCCGCTTCCGCAACAGAAACTAATTATACCACGAAGACGGCTTGCGCCTCGCAGAATTAGGCAAAGCTGTTTGTCCTTTCGTCGCGCCGAATGCCCAACTCTGTGCCGTCACTCGGGACGGACCGCTTCGCCTCCCGCGATGGTCAACATCGCCTGAAACAATTTGGCATCGATGCTGCCGGAGAGAAACCGCACCGAGCCATCGGCAAACGCGGCATTGAACCCAGTCGGATGCGCGTGCCCCAACCCGGCCATCGGCTGTTGGGGATCGAACTGCCAGTCCTCGGGCCTGGTCCAGATCACGGCATGATCGTCGTCGGCCTCGACGACCATGATCGTGTTCGACGTGCCGTCGATAATGTCCGCCGGCCTACGGCCTTTCTCGCCGTCGAACATCAGCCCCTTGCCGCAGACGGTCAGGTAGTTGGCCATGCCGGGCCGGGCCGGGCTGCTGGGGTTGGCGTAGACCCTCGGCATGAGCGGAATCAGCTTCATGTTGTGCTCGCTGTCCCACGGCTCGTCCAAATGGAACTGCTTATAGAGCACGTCTTGCGCGATGTACGGCAGTATATGGACCCGCCAGCTCAGGAGCGGCTTGCCTTGCGCGTCGAAGCTGGCGCGAGCCGGATACGTGCCGCGGGCGGACACGTCGTTCAGAATCGCCAGGCTGATCTGGTGCAGGTTATTCGCCGATTGGGCACGCCGCCCGGCTTCGCGCGCCGCCTGCACGGCGGGCAGCAGCAGGCCGACCAGGATGCCGATCACCGCGACCGACGCCATTTGGCTGCTTCCGTGCCCCTTGGTCGAGAGCGAAAGGGTATTGCCTTTGCGCACGGGGCGGAGCGTCTCGAACATCCGGCCGTTCACGCGCTGCATGTACTTGGCCGTGGCCTGTTCCACTGGATCGCTGCTGGCCGCCTGCTTGGAAACCTCGGCCAGGACGGTTTGACGCGCCAGCTTCAAGAGCCGATCGACGAGCTCTTCGAGCTGCTGGGCGGCGGCCTCGTCTTCCGCCCGGACGATGAGCGACATTTCCGGGTCGCCGCGGAGGTTCGCCCTGACCGCCACGTAATTGACCAGTTCCGGCACCTTCTCCACCCCAGCCAAGGGCGGCGGAATGGGGATCTGCGCCAGGGGCACGGCAATCACCGGCCGCAGCGGCTCGACCAAGAGGGCCGCCATGAGGTCGGGCGGTTGCGTCGCGCGGGCGAGCATGCGGCTCATCTTGCCTTCCTTGGGGTTCGCCTGGTTGGCCAGCATCTTGCGGAGCAGATCATCGGTGCCCACGATCAACGTGCGGTCGTCGGCTAGGAAGATGCTCGGGTCCATGGGCGTCTGGCCCTTGCGGTAGGTCTTGCCCTGCAACTCGGCCTCGGTGGTCCGTGCTTGCAGCGGCATGAGGATTTTTCCGGGGCCCAGCGGGCTTGCCATGTGCAGCACGACGGCCGCGCCCGGCGGTCCGGCTTGCGGCGGCTCCGCGATCAGAATCGCCTGCTCGATCTCGACGGGGTCGATCCCGAGCTCCTTTTTCCCCAGCGCCGAAAGAACCTCGATGGGCAGCAGTTCCATCTCCGGCGCAGTCAGAACGCGGCGCGGGAAGGCAACGACCGCCGCCACCGTCTCCGGCGTGACGTACGCCAGATCCAGCTTCGCGCTGTTGGCCGCCGTCGTTGGCCCTGTCGTGGCCTGCTCTGTCGTAGCCTGCCGGGCAGCAACCGGCTCTTGCGAATGGACCATGGATGGCGAGACGGTCATTGTCACGGCCAAGGTCCACGAGATCACGGACTGGTACTTGCGAAACATGACTTTCCTCCCTCGATGAACGCGATTCAGAACTCTTCGTCCTGACGGTTGCCGCCTAATGGCAGCAAATCCCCCGGCAGTATGACCGCGAGTCTACCACTTTGACCGCTGAAGTCAAGCTGCCCGCGGTGCCCATGAAAGTCTCGGAAGGCAACCCCGGCGGGGCATTCGAACAGAGTCATCGGGCAGGTTGAAGACAGCGCGGCCGAGTATCGTGTATACTCTCTGCTGCCGGTGTTTCATCCGTCATCCTTGCTTCTGCCATCCCGTGGCCAATCGCGACAACCATTACGAAGCGGCGTTCGAAGAGTACCTCCGCAGTCGCGGCGTGCCGTACGTGGCGGTCGACGAGGCGAAACGGAGCGTGCTGAGTGATGGCGCCTCGATCAAAAGCCTCGACTTCATCGTTTCCAGCCCGGGCCAGATCCGTTGGCTAGTCGACGTGAAGGGAAGGAGATTTCCCAGCGGCGACATCCAGAAGCAGTACTGGAAGAACTGGTCGACGCGGGACGACCTGGTGAGCCTGGCCCAATGGGAGCGGCTGTTCGGCCAGGGTTTCTGCGGTCTGTTCGTCTTCGCCTATAACATCTTGGGCAGCCGGGCCCCGCTGCCTTACGAGCAGCTTTTCGAGTTCCGCAATAATCTCTACGCCTTCGTCGCCGTGCGGCTCATGGACTACGCCGGCCACGCCCGGCCAATCTCGGCCAAGTGGGACACGCTGGCCATGCCGGCCGCCGACTTCCGCCGCCTGGCCCGGCCGCTGGATGAATTGCTGGGACTGGCGGCGAAGAAGGCGTAGCGAAGACTTTTACAGGAAAATGGAGCACAGCAATATGAAAATCGAGGAGGAAGATTGGAAACCACGAATCACACGAAATGGTTCTTACGTGTGTGCTTTCATTCTTTCGTGTAGTTCGTGGTTCTTCTCCTCGTGTGTGTTTGCAAGCATATTTCTGTCCTCCATTTTTTCTGTAATAGGTTCGCATCTAAGTTTTTTTCCGCGTGAACCTCACCAGGACGATCACTGCCACAATAACAATCGCCACGATCAACGCACTGCGGCCGATCCAATGCTCGACCTCGCGCCAACTCTTGCCGGCCAAGTAACCAATCGAGACCGACCCGGCCGCCCACGCCACTCCACCGAGGATGTTGAAGAACAGAAAGCGCAGGTAGTTCAGCCGCGCGGCCCCGGCGAAGAAGGGGACCAGGATGCGGAAGAAGGCAGAGAAGCGGGCGAGAAAGACCGTCTTGCCGCCATGCCGGCGGAAGAAGTCTTCGATCCGTTGCCAATGCTCTTCGCGCAGCCCCAGCCGGCGGCCATAACGCAAGAACCATGGTTTCTGCAAGAGCCGGCCCAATTCATAGCCGATGCTGTCGCCGAGGACCGCGGCCACGGCCACCAGGGGAATAAGCAGTTTCAGGTCGAGCACGCCCTGCGACGCCAGAAAGCCGCCCAGGAAGACGAGGGCTTCGCTGGGCATGAAAAAGCCCAGGAAGGCGGCCGACTCCAGCGACACGACCAAAAAAATCGCCAAGTAGGCCCAAGGCCCGATTCCGCTTACCCAGGCGACGAGTTGCTCGAACACTTTAGGTTGCCACCTCCAACGTGATCATCACGCTCCGCCGTGATAGAAGAACATCACGGCGGAGGGTGATGATCACGTTTGGCGGACGGCACAGGGACTGTGCCTGCTACTTTATTCATACCGCAAGGCTTCGATGGGATCGAGTCGCGAGGCCTTCCAGGCGGGATAGAAGCCGAAAATGATGCCCACGGCGGCCGATACGAGGACCGCGACGGTGATAATCGGGAGCGAGTGCTTGGTCGGCCAATGTTGGAGGTTGCGGACCAGGAACGAAGCGAATAGCCCCAGGAGGATGCCGACCCCGCCACCGACCAGGCAAAGCACGACGGCTTCCACAAGGAACTGCTTGAGGATGTGGTAGCTGCGGGCGCCGACGGCCATCCGCAGGCCGATTTCCCGCGTCCGTTCCGTCACCGAGACGAGCATGATGTTCATGATGCCCACTCCGCCCACGACCAGCGAGATGGCAGCCACGATCATCAGCAGGATGCCAATCATGGTGGAAGTCGAGGAAAACATCTTGGTGATTTCGGTCATGTCACGGATGTTGAAGTCGTCGTGGGTGTCGTCGTCGTCGCTGGTGTTCTTGATGTGGTGCCGCTCGCGGAGAAGACTCTTGATTTCCCGGATACACTCCGGAATCTGATCGGTGGAGGCCGCCTTCACAAGGATATTGTCGACGGTCACCAGGCGGACGGACTGCGGGGTGTCGGCCTGCTCGACGTCCGAGACCGAAGCGTAGAGGGCCGTGGAGTTCGGATAGAGGTTGCTGAGGCTATTGATCGAGGAGGCCGGGGCCTGGCTCTCTGTGGGGTTCGCACTGGCCACGGCGTTGGCCGACACGGAACTGAGGCGGAACTTGATCGTTGTCCAGGGGGCCACGACGATGTCGTCCTGGTCGCGGCCCACCATGTTGGCGCCCTTGGAAGACAAGACGCCGATGACCCGGAAAGCGACGTTGTTAATACGCAAATCCCTGCCCACGGGCGATTCGTTGTCAAAAACCTCGCGCTTGATCGTGGTGCCCACCATGCAGACTTTATTGGCATTGAGCACGTCGCGGTCGGAAAAGACTTCGCCTTCCTCCATTTCCGTCCAGTCGCGGACGTTGAGGTAATTGGGCGTGGTACCGACGACGGACTGGGTCTTCCAGTTGGTTCGGCCGTAGACCAATTGGGCCGACGTCTGCACCTGGGGTGCGAAATCGCTGATCGCCGGGCACTGCTGGGCCAACTGTTCGCCGTCCTCCGGCGTCAGCGTGGGCCGGCTGCCGGCGCCCAACTGACGCCACCGCTCATCGCCGCGCCGGGTAGGACGAGAACATTGTTGACGCCCATGCTGGCGATCGATTTCTGGACGGCTGCTTTCGAGCCCTCGCCGATCTCAGTCATGGCGATCACGGCCCCCACGCCGATGATCACGCCCAGGGCCGTGAGCGCCGAGCGCATCTTGTTCCGCCGCAAGGCCCCCAGGGCAGTCCGCCAAGTGGGCGGGATAAGCATTGGCAGGCCGAAAACCTGCGGACGCTTCTCGGCATCGCCATACAGCGACTTGGCCGGGGCAACTTGCACGGCAGATTCTTGCGCGACAGGCTGCACCACGATGACCTGTTCCGCCGGTGCCCGCACTGCGGCAACTGCCGGTGGCGCTTCTACCACGGCCGGAGCAACAGCCGACGCGCCGCTGGTCACGGGCGCCGTGGGGCTCGAAAGCATCATGGCGGGACGTGATGAGTACGCCGCAGCCGCCGAGCCATTGGTGACGGGCGCCGCGTGCCCATTGCCATTACAGGATCCGTTGCCGCCGGGTCGCTCGTCGATCAGGATCGCGGGCGTGCCGTGTTCCATGTCGGAAGCCACGCTCTCCCGGCGGTCATCCCCTTCCACCAGGCCGTCGCCGAGGCGTATCGTGCGGTGGGCAAAGGCGGCCACCTTGGGATCGTGCGTAACGAGAATCACGGTAATCCCGTCGGCGTTGAGCTGCTGGAACATCCGTAAGATTTCCACGCTGGTGTGCGAATCGAGGTTGCCGGTCGGCTCGTCGGCCAGCAGCAAGGCCGGGCGATTCACGAGCGACCGCGCGATGGCCACCCGCTGTTGCTGACCGCCGGACATCTGCGAAGGCTCGTGGTCGGTGCGGTCGGCCAGCCCGACGCGATCCAGCAGCACGTGGGCCAGGCGCAGCGACTCGGCGCTATGAGGCCGCTGCGGGGAGTAGTCCAAAGGCATGATCACTTGCTGCACCGCGCTGGTCCGCGGCAGCAGATTAAAGCTTTGGAAGACGAAGCCCAGTTTGGCCGTGCGGACCAGTGCCCGCTGATTGGGCGTGAACTGGCTCATCTCCTGGCCGTCGAGCCAGTATTCGCCGGAACTCGGGCGGTCGAGGCAACCGAGGATATTCATGAGCGTCGTCTTGCCGGAGCCCGAGGCCCCCATCAGGGCTACCATTTCGCCGCGCTCGATGGTCAGCGAGATGCCCTTGAGCACGGGAACGTCGATCTCGCCCAAGTGATAGGTCTTGGTGATGTCTTCCAGGCGAATGAGTTCCATAATAGCCTACTTGGAGCTGCCCGTGTCCTTGGGTTTGTTGAGGTTGCGGCGCAGCAGCTTGGGCATGAAGGGATTGGTCGTATCGTTGTCGGCGTCGCTGGCGATGTTCTCGCCGATGACGACCTCCATGCCCTCGCTGACGTCTTTGCCTTTGACCTCGGTCATCGTGCCATCGGTGGCGATAATCCTCACCGGGACCGGCCGGACGAAATTGCCGTCGGCGATCCACAGGCGGCCGGACTCATGATGCTCCTTGTGGGCCTTGGCCTCTTGCGGCGAAATCGGACGGCCCGGCGGCTCATGTCCGCCGGCGATGGACTTTGGTCCTTGCTTTGCCGCAGGCTCGGCCGGTTTGCCATTATTTGCGGCATTCTTTTCCGTGCGGGCTTTCCAGTCCTCCGGCTTCAACCCGGTTGCGGTGCCTGGCGGAAGTTGCCAGCGTGGAATCTGGCTTGGATTGCTCCGCACTTTGCGCGCTGGATACTGAGTCGTGGGCGCCGTCTTTCGCCGCCCCGTCCTTCTTGTCGCTGGACCGTTTCGACTTCTCGCCGCGATTATTCATGGCCTCCAGGGTCTCGGCGCGGATGTCAGGAGCGATCTGCTTGGGCCGCGGTTTCCAACGCAAGGCCGCGTTGGGCACCTTCAAGACGTCTTCGTGGCGTTCGATTTCGAACTTCAGGCTGGCCGTCATATAGGGGAGCAGTTTCATGTCCTTGTTTTCCGTCGTCACGACGACAGTGTAGGTGACCACGTTCTGGGTCATGGTGGCATTGAGGCGGACTTGCTGCACTTCGCCGACGAAGGTCTCGTTGGGGTAGGCGTCGACGGTAAAGTGTACTTTCAGGCTGGGATGGATGCGGCCGATGTCGGCCTCGTTGACCGATGCCCAGACCTGGATCCGGCTCAAGTCCTTGGCCAGGAGAAAGAGACTGGAGGCGCTCAAGGAGGAAACGACCGTTTGCCCCACGTTGACGCGGCGGTCAACGATCGTGCCTTTCACCGGCGACTTGATGTCGCAGTAGCCGAGATTGATCTGGGCCTGCCGCAGCGAGGCCTGGGTTTGCTTGATGGCCGCCTCCTCGACGCCGACGGTAGCCTTGGCCACTTGGCAGGCCGCGAAGTCGGTGTCATATTGGTTGGTGCAAGCGCGCCCTTCGTCTGCCGCAACAGCACATCGCGATTCAAGTTGGCTTCCGCCAAGGCCAAATTGGCCTTCCCCAGATTCAGGGTTGCGCTGGCACTATTGACTAAGGCCTGGTTCTGATCGACCGTCGCCTGGTAGATCGTGGGATCGATTTCGGCCAGCACGGTGTCCTTTTCGACATTCGAACCGTAATCGGCTTTCAATTCCGTGATCAGGCCGTTCACCTGGGACCCGATGTCGACGACTTGCTCCGGTTCGACGGTCCCCGTGGCCTCGATCGTGGGCAGCATGTTGCCGCGCTCGACTTGGGCCGTGCGGAAGTTGGCGGTGCTCTCGCTGTGGTAGTACTTGAAGTAATAGACGGCTGCTAGCCCAACCAGGCCGAGGAAGATTGCGGTGGAAAGAATGGTTCTCATGGGATTACTTTGGATTTGGTGCCATTGCAGGCTGAGGTTCCGGGATTACGGTTATGTACGTGGCCATTGGCCGCTTTTGTTCGCTCGCCAGCCTGGACCCCTCTCCCCGACCCGCTGCGCGAGTACCCCGGAGAGGGGCAGGGGGTGAGGGCATCATTGTCCGGCTTGGTTGGTGCGCCGGCTGGAACGGTAGCATCGCCTTGCACGGCGGAGCAGGCGTCCACGAGGATTTCCAGCGACGTTCGCACGGCCTCGCGCTGCGGTGCGGAAAGATGCTCCAGCACCGCCAGGGTGCGGAGGACCCGGGCTTCGCGGCGTTTGCACGTCATCTTTTCGCCCTTGGCGGTGAGTTGCAGGCAGCGGACGCGGCGGTCGTTTCCTTCGGCCACGCGCTTCACCAGCCGCGCCCGCTCCAGGCGGTCGGCGATCTGCGTCAAAGCGCTGAGCGAAACGCCCAGGGCGCGGCTCAAGGCCGACATCGGCCGCGGACCTTCGCTGAGGATTCCACACAGCCGCAGTTGCGCCAGGGGCAGGTTGTCGGCCGGATCCTTTTCCGCGGAAGTCAGTCCCCGCGCCAGGCGCGGCATCAGCCCGGCGATCGCCTCGGCAGTTTTTAACAAGTCCTGTTGACTCATGGAACCAGGTATCCTTCCAGACATTCAACCCCGCCGGCGCGTCATCAGACCGCGCTGGACTTGGCAACTCCTTAATTTTCATGTACTGTTAATATACCTAAAGCAATCGCCCGGCGAAAGTCTTTTTTCGCGGGAGCGTGAAAAAATAAGAGACTGTCTGCAAGGTATGCCCGCTAATTGGGGGCATGCAGCCTGGCCAAAGCAGGTCTTTTTTGCCTTGTTTCGTCGCGGAACCTTGTTTTTTCCAGATTTGCCAGTCATAATATTAAGCTCTGCACGTAGATCCCGCCCACAATTCCAGCCCGGAGAAAGTTCCATGAGCAAGAAGTTTGGTTATTCCTTGGCGATTCTCTTTCTCGCCGTCCCCTGCCTGATCGGTTTCACGGCCGCGCCGGCCGCGGCGGTCAAAGAGTTCAAGGATGCGTTTCGGGCCAAGTACGTCAAACCCGAGAGCACCGAGGCGAACGACGTCGCCCTGGCCGAGGCTTTTCGTCAGGCCAGTTGCACCGTATGCCACGCCGGCGGCGAAAACAAGAAGATCCGCAATGACTACGGCAAGCAGCTTGCCAAGTTGCTGAGCAAGCAAGACAAGAAGAACAAGGCGAAGATCCAGGCGGCCATGGATACCGTGGCCAAGCTGAAGAGCAATCCGTCGGATCCTGCGTCACCCACGTTCGGCGAGAAGATCGCCGGCGGCAAGCTGCCGGCGGCCAAGTGAGGATTTGGGCATAACAAATCCCGTCCCCATTTCCTAACCCGCCCCTGTCCCCTCCACCCCCCCTCCCCACCTGCATGGGCCTTCTTGGCAGACGATGGGGGCGTTCGGCAAGATTTTCTCTCTTGTACGGCATCAACCGGGCCTGTATAACCGCCCTCGTCACGTGCCTGCGGACCCACGCGGCCGCCAGATTCGTCCGGCATTTTTCCCGTCCCGATTCTCTCTTTTCAGGAGACCATTGTCATGAGAACGATGCGCACCAGTCTTGTCGTGACCGCCCTGGGAGTGGTGGGCGTGGCGTGTTATGCGACACTGCCCGCCCGCGAACCGCGTCCAAGCTTGCCGACAGCCAAAGTCCAGCGCGGCAACCTGGTCCGCACGATCAGCGCCAATGGGACCGTCAAATTGGAAGAGGTGGAGGTGGGCGCGCAAGTGACGGGCATGATCGCCTCCTTCGGCACGGACCCCGCTAACCCTGGCAAACCGTTGGACTGCGGATCACACGTTCGCCAGGGCATGGTCCTGGCGCAGATCGACCCAAGGGTCTATGAGGCCCAGGTTGAGTATGCCGAAGCGGCGCTCTCTGCGGCCAGGAGCAGCCTGGCGCAGTTGCAGGCCAAGCGCGACCAGACCGAGCGTGCTTGGAAGCGGGCTCAGACTCTGCGCCCGAAAAAGGCCATTGCCGACACGGATTACGACATTGCCGCAACCGACTTCCGCATGGCGACGGCCAACGCGGCGGCGGGCGAGGCGGCGGTCCAAGAGGCCAAGGCCACGTTGCGGATCGCGAAGATCAATCTGGCCTACACCACCATCAAGTCGCCCAGCGACGGCGTGATCATCGATCGCCGCGTCAACGTCGGCCAGACCGTGGTCGCCGCCTTCAACGCCCCCGGACTGTTTCTCATCGCCAAAGACTCGCGGCAGATGCAGGTCTGGGCTTCGGTCGGCGAAGCCGACATCGGCGACATCCGTCCGGGGCAGCCCGCACGCTTCACCGTCAAGGCCTGCATGGATCAGGTGTTTGACGGCAGGGTCGCTCAGATCCGCATGAATCCCGTCCGGCACGACGCCGCGATCACATACACGGTCGTAGTCGCCGCGGAGAACCTGGGCGAGGTGCTGCCCGACATGACGGCCAATCTGCAATTCGAGGTCGAACATCGTCCCGGCGTCCTGCTGCTTCCCAACAATGCGATTCCCTTGCCGCCGCCATCGCCGCAGACGCTGCCCAACGTGCCCGCGGCGCCGGCCGGCGTGGCGGCCCACGCCACGGAAGCTACGACCTTCTCCTTGGCGAAGTTGTCCGGCGCACGGCACGCCGCCAGACTCTGGAAAGAACAGAAGCTGCACCGTAACCTCTGGGTGAAAGACGGCCAGGAACTTCGCCCCATCGACGTGCAGGTCGGCTCCAGCAACGCGACGATGACTGAGATCATGGGCAAGGACGTGCGGGAGGGGATGGAAGTAGTCCTGGGGGACGTGCGCCGCACGGATGGCTCGTGGTGAGTGAAAAGTGGCGGCCACGAAGGAAGGTGGGCCGGCGCATGCGCAACCATGCCGACCATACCGACCATGCCGACCATGCTGCGCACGGTGCCCGACGGTGCCCGATCGGTGCCCGATCGTGCGCGGCTCGCTGGTCCGGCTAGCCGCACCCTCACGGCAAGCTCGCTCGCCGTAGTTCCTGCACCAAGGGATCGAGGGCCTTATTCAATTGAGCGACCCCGTACCAGACGGCAGCGACCGTTGCCAAGAGCATGCCAAGGGTCAATCCGATCTTCCAGCCGCGCGTGAACTGGCGACTATGCCAGAGCATCGGCAGGGCCAGCGGACCAAGAACCACGAATAGTGCCAGCAACACGACCAGCGGATTCTCGATCCAACTCGGTGGCCTTGCCGCGGGCTCGCGCGTGGCCCGCGGCGGCAACTTGTCGATCGTGACCATCTTCGCGCCGTGCTCTGTCACCGCCCCGCAGTAACGGCAGAAATTATCACTGGCGTCGAGGAACTCAAGGCACTGTCGGCAGGCCGCTTTCGTTATCGCTTCAGGCCGGGCCTTCTCGGCCAGGGCATTCTCTCCGTACTCACTCATAAGAAAACTATACCGCATTGCCGGACCAGCGGCGATCTCGCGATCGAGGAACGTTTGCCCGCGGCAAGAGGGAAAACAGCTAGCCGCGGAGGAGTTCCGGGATAGAATTCAGTAATGAAAAGGAACTTGTTTTTTCGCACTACCCCCCCTGCTCTTCAAGCACAACTACACTCGTGGGTGGATTGAACATGGTCGCAAAGCTCCCATCTTGCCAAATTTTACAAATTTTAGGAAATTTTGGTCAACCCACTTGACTAGTGAGGGGTCGGAGTGAGAAAATTCGGTTAAGAAAAAGGAAGAGGCACTCCACACTATTCCGGAACGCGACTTCCGTGACGGTGGTGCTCCTTTTGAGAACCCGCCGAACAATCCCTGGACGATCCGAGGATTATTCCCGGCCAAATCCGGTTTCGGGCGGGCTTTTAGTAATAATCCCTTGGAGGAAACCATGAAATTTACCAAATCCGCATCCGTCGAAGAGTTGCAAGTGATCGGCCGTTTCGAGAGCTTGCGAAAGATCTTGCTTTCCGAGCAATACACCGATCACTTGAAAAAGCCCTTGGCCTATTGGGCGCTGCCCACTGACCGGCGGTTGCCTTTAGCGTTCCTGGGACGGACCTTGGAAGATCTCTTGGGGATGCCTTTCTCAGAGCTTTCCAACACACCGGGAATCGGCCAGAAAAAAATCTGCTCGTTCGTGAAGTTGCTTGCTCGGGCGGCGAACACCGATCCATCCGAACTGCCTACCGACACCATCCCTCTGCCCGATAAGGAGACGGACGTTGCCGAAGGCGAGGAATTGCCCGACGGGTTCAACCCGTCGTCCGTTTCGGAGGTTGTCTGGGGGCAATGGAGGGCGAGCGTGGTCAAGCACGGCCTGGGCGACGAGAAGCTCGGCCGTTTCGCGCCCACCTTGCGAAACATGACCCGCGTGATCTGGAACACGCCTTTGGAGGCTTATACCAATTTCAATCTCAGCGACATTCGCTCGATGAAGACGCACGGCGAGAAGCGCGTGCGGGCGATCCTCGAGGTTTTCCATAGTGTTCACGTGCTCGTGGCCAACATGGGAACGCAGGAGCATCTCGTGGTGCGAATTTTCCCGCGGCGGATCGATGAAGTCGAGCAATGGATCGGCCGCGCCTTGCAGACGCCGGGCGTTTCCAGCACTCAGGAGTTGTTCGAGCACGTCGTCAGCCCGATGCTGGAGCAGGTCCGCACCGATGCCACGCAACAGATCGCCAGCCTGGCGGAAAATCGGCTGGGCATTTCCGGACCGATCACGAGCGTTCGCCAGGCGGCGCGGGCCATGGGGCTGACGCGAGCCCGCGTCTACCAGTTGCTCAACGAGATCAACGACATCATGGCGGTGCGCTGGCCCAACGGCCGGCATCAAATGTACGAACTTCGCGAGAAACTCGTGTCCGAGTCGGAGCAGATGGACTCGCCGCCCGACTTGAAGCAGTTCTTCGCCGCCATCGAGTTGTTCTATCCCGGCAGTCGCCGCGGCGCCGCCGGTCCGCTGGAACACTTCCTGGGCGAGGAAGACGAAGACGAGACGAGCGAGGCCATGACCGAAGACCAGGAACACCTGGTCGGGGCGAAGTAATTGATTCGGATTAAGGGTGCGAACATGACGCGATCGTGGCGACGAGCGGCAGTGGCGGTGGTGCTGTTGGTTCTACTGGCGACGCCGGTGGTGAGGGCGGCGGACCCGCCGGCCGACGATCCCTTTGCTGTGCCCGACGGCAGTCCCGCGGAGCTGATGGTTTTCATTCAGGGGCTGGCGAAGCAGCGGCCGCGCGACGCGGAGATGCAAACCAAGATGCGCGAGGCGGTACTCAAGGCGGCCGAGCGGATCCTGGCCGCCAAACCCAATGACGAGCAGTTGTCGTTTGCCGTGCAAGCCAAAGCAGCGGTGCTGCAAGACCCGCAGGAACTGGCCGCCTTCGAGGCGAAACTGAAGAAGGCCGGTCACAAGGCGGCCGCACGGATCGCCCACCGGCAACTCCTCTTGCTCCAGCTTCAGCAGGCCCGCGACGAAGCCGCGCTTCTCCAGCAACTCGACGAGGTGAAGAAGATGTTGGGGGCGGGGTCGCTCCAGCCCGGCGATGAGCAACTGGCGATGCAGGCCGCCGAGGTCTCCGAGAGGTCGGGCAACGAACGGCTGGCCGGCGAGACGTACGAGGGCCTGGCCAAGCTCCTGGCTGCCGAGCCGAGGTTTGCCGGCGCCGTCCGGCAGATGCAGGCTGTGCGCGCCGCCTGAAACTCGTCGGCAACACGATGCGCCTGGAGGGCAAGACGCTCGACGGCAAGGACCTGGACTGGGTCAAATATCGAGGCAAGGTCGTGCTGATCGATTTCTGGGCCACCTGGTGCGGCCCCTGCCGGGCTGAAATCTCCAACATCAAGGTCAACTACGAGAAGTACAAGCGCCAAGGGTTCGAGGTCATAGGCATCAGTCTCGACCAGATGAGCAGTCAGGAAGTTGCGGAGTTCGTCAAGAAGGAGGAGGTGGCCTGGGCGATCTGTCGCGACGCCGATTCGCCCGAAAGCATGGCCGCGTACTATGGCATTCAGAGCATTCCGCAGTTGATCTTGGTGGGCCGCGACGGACAGGTGATCTCGTTGGCCGCCCGCGGTCCGGCCCTGGGTCCGCTTGTGGAGAAGGCCCTGGCTGCCGGCGGAAAGGTGGCCCAAGGCGCCGCCGACGAAGGCCCGGCGAAATCCAAGAAGGACGACGAGCAGGCGAAGCTCAAGAAGGAAAAGGAGCAGAAGAAGGCTGAGGAGATGGCCGCCTTGAAGGAAAAACGCGAGCAGGCCCTGCTCCAGGCCAAAGCCCGTCCGCCGCGTACCTGGACCGACTCGAGCGGCAAATTCAAAATCACGGCGAAGTTCCGGGGCATGGCCAACCAGATCGTGAAACTCGAACTGGATGACGGCCGCGTCATCAGCCTCCCGCTGGAGAAGCTCAGCGACGACGACCAGGAGCGCATCCGGGAGCGGAAGTACTGAGCTTACGCGTTTTCAAGGTCTTCCTTGACTTGCCGCTTGTACCCACCATTGCTCTGCACCGGAAAGAGCTTCGTCAACGGCGATTTCCCATGCCCCACTAGAGCCATTGGCCAGCAGCCCGAAAATTCCTTTCCGGGTTTCGGGTGACACGTGAGGATTCTGAATTGTGGCCATCGATTCTCTCCTGTTATGCCTTTCGATTTTTCCCGGGAGTTTCTTTGCCACTGTCAGCCCCGCGTCATTGGTGAAAGAGTATCACGCTGCCCGCTTCGGTCGTCCCACACCGAGAACATATCCAAACGGTCGCATCTTGTCCAAGAACGGTTGCTGCCTCCTTTCCCACCAAACATCTGCGTAGCCCATTTCCGCCGTCCTGCGGGACAATAAAAATCCTGTTCTACGAAGCCCGGCTTGACACCCTTGCGCGATATGGGGAAAATTTATGCATTACTGGTTTTTTCGCTCCCGCAGCCCTCGATCACCGGAGGATCACCGTCATGGCCACCGCCACGCGTCGCCCGAAAATCAAGCAAACCAAGCATCTCACCTTGCGGGACCGGCTCTCCCGGCTGAGTTATGCGCGGGCCTGCCAGCTCCTGGGGCCCAACGGGGCCCAGTTGATCCGCGAGGGATCCAATTCTTACGAACTTGACGCCGAGCGCGACGTCTATCTCCGCGGCGACCTGCTCCGCGTGAAGTTCCCCATTGCCGCCAGCGGCAACGGCGAGGTGGCTACCATTACCTCCATGGCCGCCAGCCGCAACCGCTTGAAGTTCAACTGTACTGCGTGCGAGACGGTCTGCCGGCACGTGGGGGCCGCCGTGTCGCTGGTGCTCGAGGAGAAGACCGCGCTGGGCCTGGCCGCGCCGCCCGACGAAAACCTGCCCCTGGAACTGCTCAGCGAGAGCGAGCTCATCCAGCGCGCCCTCCAGGATCGCCAAGAGCGGGCCAAGAGCGAAAAATTCCGCATTACGTCGTCCGACGCCACGAAACCTTGGGCCGATTACACGGTGGCCAGCGCCCTATCGGGCAAGACCTACCGCGTGGCCCTGCGGGGAGAAGAACGGGGACAATCGTACTGCTCGTGCCCCGACTTCCGCACCAACACGCTAGGCACTTGCAAGCACGTCTTGCATCTCGTCGACCGTGTGCGGCGGCGCTTCCCGGCGGCCGAAAGGCGGAAGCCTTATCGCAATCGCGAGGCCTTCGTCCATGTCCTGTATGGCGAAGAGCTGACCCTGCACCTGCAACTGCCCGATAAGGCCGACCCGGAGTTGGTCAAGGTGGCCGGCAAGCTGGTCGATGGGCCGATCGACGACGCGCGGAAACTGGTCGAATTGGTCGGCCAGATGGAACGCCGGGGCCACGACGTGACCGTCTATCCCGACGCCGAGGACTTGATCCAGCGGCGGCTGTTCCAGCAGCGGATGGCCAAGCGGATGGCCGAGATCCGCAGCAACCCCGCGCAGCACCCCTTGCGGACGTCGCTGTTGAAGGTCCAACTGCTGCCCTATCAGCTTGAAGGGATCGCCTTCGCCGCGGGCACGGGCCGGGTGGTCCTGGCCGACGACATGGGCCTGGGCAAGACGATCCAAGGCGTCGGCACCGCGGAAATCCTCGCCCGCGAGGCCGGCATCAACAAGGTCTTGGTGGTGTGTCCCGCCTCGCTCAAGTCGCAATGGCGGAACGAGATCCAGCGTTTCTGCGACCGCAGCGTACAGCTCGTGGTAGGATCCGCCGCCGAGCGCGCGGAGGCCTATGAAAACGAGGCCTTCTTCACCGTTTGCAACTACGAACAGGTGCTTCGCGACATTCTGGCCGTGGAGCGGGCCCGCTGGGACCTGATCATCCTCGACGAGGGCCAGCGGATCAAGAACTGGGAATCGAAGACCGCCCGCGTGATCAAGGGGCTGAAGTCGCCCTTCGCCCTGGTCCTCAGCGGCACGCCCATGGAGAACCGTCTCGACGAGCTGCACTCGGTGATGCAGTTCGTCGACGATCGCCGCTTGCCGCCGGCCTTCCGCTTCTTCCATCGCCATCGCATCGTGAATGAGAAGGGCAAGGTGCTGGGCTACAAGAACCTCGATCAGCTTCGCGAGCGGCTCCGCGGCATCCTCCTCCGCCGCACCCGCGACTCGGTCCTGCAGCAGCTTCCGCCGCGAACGACGGAGCTCGTCCGCATCCCCGCCACCGAAGAGCAGAACGCCCTGCACGCCGCCCACATGAAGATCGTGCAGATGATCACTCGGAAGAAATTCATCTCGGAGATGGACCTCTTGCGGCTGCAAAAGGCCTTGCTCATGTGCCGCATGACGGCCAACAGCACCTACCTGGTCGACAAGCAGCAGCCCTCTTATTCCAGCAAGCTCGCGCACCTGGAGGAGCTGCTGGACGGCCTCTTCGCCGAGGCCAACCGCAAGGTGCTCATGTTCTCCGAGTGGACGACGATGTTGAACCTGATCGAGCCGCTCTTGAAGGTCCGCAAGCTGGACTACGTGCGGCTGGACGGCCAGGTGCCGCAGAAAGAGCGGCAGGCCCTGGTGAACCGCTTCCGCGAGGACTCCAACTGCCGGCTGTTCATCACCACCAACGCCGGTTCGACGGGCTTGAACCTGCAGGCAGCCAACACGGTGATCAACGTCGACCTGCCCTGGAACCCGGCCGTGCTGGAGCAGCGGATTCGCGGGCCCACCGCATGGGCCAGCAGCAGCCGGTGCAGGTCTACGTGCTGGTGACCGAGGGGACGATCGAGGAAAACCTCTTGAACACGCTTTCCGCCAAGCGCGACCTGGCGATGGCCGCGCTCGATCCCGATTCGGACGTGACGAAGGTCGATCTGGTCACCGGCGTCGACGAGTTGCGGCGGCGGCTGGAGGTGCTCCTGGGCGCTGCATCCGGAGGCCCCCGTCGATGTCAGCAAGAAGGAAGAGGTGGTTGCCGAGACGCAGCAGTTGACCCGGCGCCGCGAGCGGGTGGCGGCGGCCGGCGGCGAGATGTTGGGGGCCGTCTTCAATTTCCTCGGCGAATTGGTGGCCAAAGACAGCGCCCAACCGCCCGCCGAGGGCCTCGTGGCGCAGGTCCGCGATCACCTGGGCCGGTGCATCGAAGAAGATGCTTCGGGCCGGCCGCGGTTGACGGTCACGCTGCCCGATCGAGGTGCGCTGGACTCGTTGGCGCAGACGCTCGCGCGGCTGTTGTTGGCCGGCGGAGAGAACTATGCGACGCGCCGGAAGGCTGAGAACAGTAACGCGCTAATCGAAGATGTCCAAGATTGCAGCGTTTTCTTGCTTCGGGCGCGAATGCGGGTTTTGGCGCTGTTGGCACGGATAAGATAGCCGTGATACAATTAAGCACAGTGATTCCGGTGGGCATTCGGGAAATGGGAGACTCTTATGAGTCCAATCACGGTCGAAGTCGATATCGAGCACGGCACGTTAACGGCAAGGCACCCGCACCTTCTGCCGGAAACGGGCATTGGGCTTATGACGATTTTGCCCCCGGCCGAGGGCAGTCTTCCACCGCGGAGTCGTGTCAGCCTGCCGCTGGTTCGTTGCGTGCGCGGAACGTTCCTGAATCCGACCGCCGAGGAACTCGATGACAGTCTCTGGGATTAGTCTGGTCGACGCGAATATATGGCTTGCGATCGCGGTCGACGGCCACAGCCATCATGCCGCGGCGGCAAGCTGGTTCGACGGGCAGGGGGAGGGCACGTGTGCCTTCTGCAGGATCACCCAACTGGCTCTTCTCCGCCATCTGACGAATCCGAAGGCCAATAGGAAGCCAGCACGAACAATATGGAACTCACTCGCCACCAGTTGGAAACTTTGTTCGTGTCTGGAGAGGTTCTCTCTTCACGGATGCCGGAGTTCCTGGACGCCTATACCCTTCACGACTCAAGCCTTGTGGAGGTGCATCTGGCCTGCGTTCCGTCTTTCACGACGTTTCTCGTAATTGATTGGGATTTAGTTTGGAACTCGGTCATACCGGCAACATTCGGGCGATTGTTGATCCGGATTCCAATCGTCTATTGCGCCGATTGGACCGAGGGTTCCTGGCAGGACAGCACGATTGGCGGAGCGGAATCCCGCCGTCTCCTAGATGATCAGCGGGCACAACTACTTGAGGATGGTCGAAACGATCTGCGAGCTTACCAAACCGACGACATGCGGCACGGTACGGTGCGGCACCCTGCTATGGATGATACCGTTACGAGAACCACAGTGGAGGGTATAAGCTGGTGCAAACTGGAGTTGCTCCATTCAGGTTACGTGGAGTTTGTCTGTATAAATGAAAATGGAGTAGCCTTTCCTATTCCGAAGCCGAAACCAAGTGGTGGTTAGCACGGCGTCGTGGCAGATCCGGGCTCGCGCGAACGACAGTCGTCTGCCACGAACCAGCTTTCTGCTCCATGACTTCTTTGACCCGCAGTCTCACGCCTGCTCGCGCATGACGCCGTTCCATGTGCCCATGGATAGGAAAACCTATCAAGGCCGCTAGCGGTGCATAAAGTGTTGGCCCTAACCAATTTCTTACAGAAACCTGACACGGAACTCACACACGGAATAGATAATTAAAGTGAACCAGGGCCGTTGGCTCATGGCGTTTCCCCTCCCCTCCCTTGGAGAAAAAATGAGTTCTCCCCAGACGAATCCAGGAAGGATACCAGCCATGCACGATGCACGCGTCTCGAAGTGTGATCTCCACGTTCACAGCAAGTATTCCGATCGGCCCAGCGAATGGTTCCTGCGCCGCATGGGCACTCCGGAGTCGTTCGTCGAACCCCTGGAGGTCTATCGCAACGCACGGCAAAAGGGGATGGACTTCGTGACCATCTCCGACCACAACTGCATCCGCGGCGCGCTGGAGATCGCCCACCTGCCCGGCACGTTCATCTCCAATGAAGTCACGACCTACTTTCCGGAGAACGGCAGCAAGGTCCACGTCCTGGTCACCGGCATCAACGAAGAGCAGTTCCGCATGATCCAGGAACTGCGGGCCGATATTTATCGCCTGCAGGAATATCTGATGGGCGAGGATATCATCTGCTCGGTGGCCCACGTGCTCTTCCGGGTCAACGGCCGGCTGACGATCGACCAGTTCGAACGGTTGTTGTTGCTCTTTCCGCGGTTCGAGCTGATCAACGGATCGCGGGACCGCCGCGCCGCGGATCTGTTGGAGGCCATCCTCGGCAATCTCACGCCCGAAATGATGCGTGCCATGTCCGAGCGGCAGGGGATCGAGCCTTACGGGCCGCAGCCTTGGAAGAAAGCGCTGACCGCCGGCAGCGACGATCATAGCGGGGCCTACACGGCCACAGCCTTTACGAGGACGCCGCTGGCCTCCAGCGTCGATGAATACCTGGCTTTCCTGCGCCGCGGCGAACACGAAGCCGACGGCGATTGCGGCGGCAGCGTGCTGATGGGCCACGCCTTTTATCACATCGCCTACAGCTATTACCAGGACCGCTTCGTCCGCGGCAACAAGGGTGGCAAGCCGACGCTGGTGGGCCAGCTCTTCGAGCGGCTCCTGAAAACGCCCGCCGAGGAGCCTTCCACCAGTTCCGGCTGGAGCCTGAAAGGGCTGGCCACGCGGTTCTTCGTGTCGCGGCATTTGAGCAAGCTCAGCGAAACGGAGCAGCAATTGGTGACCGACTTCCGCCGGCTGTTTTCCGACTCACACGAGCAGGAAACGGCCCAACCGCTCATGGACGACCGCCGCACGTTCCGCATCGCCTGTCACATCAGCCATACACTGGGTTACAATTTCCTCCGGCGTTTTATCGAGTTTGCGCGTCAGGGCAAGCTGATGGAAACCTTGCAGACGGTTGCCTCGCTGGCCCCGGTGGCCCTGAGCATGGCGCCCTACATGGCGGCGTTCAACACGCAGCATAAAGACGAACGCTTCCACAAGGTGATCGCGGCCCACTTTCCCGCGGCGGCCCATCTTCGCCGCGCCAGCGACCACAAGGCCTGGATCACCGATACGTTCGCCGAAGTCAACGGCGTGAGCCGCACCATCCAGGTCCTGGCCCAAACCGCCCGCAAGACCGGGCGGAACCTGGTCGTGCTCACCAGCATGGACAAGGCGCAGGAGACCGAGAGCCTGTCCGAGAATCGGCATGGACGCGGTGGCAACGGAGCCTTATCCCAACTCGCCTCTCCTTCCGGGAGAGGGGCAGGGGGTGAGGGTGTCTTTCGGGCGGGCTCTAGAATCGATCTGAAGAACTTCCAACCGGTCGGGACCTTCCCGCTGCCGGAGTACGAATCGCAAACGCTCGCCTTTCCGCCCTTCCTGGAAATCTTCGAGTACATCGAGCGGCACCGCTTCAACGAGTTGATCATCTCCACGCCCGGCCCCATGGGCCTGACCGGCCTGGCCGCCGCCCGCCTGCTGGGCCTGCGGACCACGGGCATCTATCATACCGACTTCGTGCAGTACGTTCGCCACTTGACCCAGGACGACGATCTGGCCGATTTGACCTGGCAGTACATGCGCTGGTTCTACGAGCAATGCACCACGATCCTCGTGCCCACGGAAACCTACCGCCGGCAGCTCATCGACAACGGTTTCGAGCCTTCCAAGCTGGGCGTCATGGCCCGCGGGGTCGATACGCAGCTCTTCAGTCCTTCCCGGACGGTCCCGGGGTTCTTCGATCGTTACGGCCAGGCGAACCGTTTCCACTTCGTCTACGTAGGACGGATATCGAAAGAGAAGAACGTCGACGCCCTGATCGATGCCTTTGACGAAATTCTCCGCCGCGGCTACGAGGCGGGCCTGATCTTCGTGGGCGACGGACCGCAACGGCAGCCGTTGGCGGCACGTTGCCAGGACCGGCCGATTGCCTTCACCGGCATGCTGGAAAACGAAGAGTTGGCCCAGGCCTACGCGAGCAGCGATTGCATGGTCTTCCCCTCGACGACCGATACCTTCGGCAACGTGGTTTTGGAGGCCCAGGCCTCCGGGCTGCCGGTCATCGTGACCGACCAGGGAGGGCCGGCAGAGATCATGCGGCGATACGATTCGGGGATTGTCGTCGATCTGTCGCAACCCCAGGCCTTGGCCGACGCGATGGAGAAGATCATCCTCGACGGCGATCTCCGCCGCGAATTGCGCAACCGTGGACTGCGCAACGCGGCCGAGAGCAAATGGGAAAACGTGCTGGAAGAGTTCTGGAGCCGCGACGAAGGCGACTCCGCCGAAACGGACCTGGAAACTTATCGTTCGCTCGATGCCCGCAGTGCGCCGGGCGTGATTGCCATGGAAGTGGCCTGATCGCCGCGACCCGGCGTACCGGGTACCCCGGGCGTTGTCTCGGATGGGCATCGGGCACGGCAAGAACCTTATGGCGTCAGTTCGTGAAGCTGACGAAAAGGAGGCCACGATGTCGCAGAGACCTTCGCGAATTCACCACATCCGCAAGCCTGGTGCATGGCGGAAGCAGTTCGGGCTGGACAGTGATACATGCCCCAGCGAGCTTCCGCGATTGCCGGCGTGTTTTGACGACGACGAAGCGGATGACCGTTCCAGCGATTGGGCCGGCGGACGGCAGGAGACGGCAGCCGTTGTTGATGCGGGTTCTTCGGCCCGGACGACGGCTTTTCCGGTCTTGCCGGCAAATGCTTCAGCCCGGCCGGAGGGGGCCGCCGGCGGCCGTGAGGTTCCCGTGAAACTTCGCCACTTGAGAGTTGCTGCCGAGCGCGGGCACCTGGAGGCCATGTATTTACTGGCCCAGGAGTGCGACGATCGGGTCGCACGGATTCATTGGCTGACGATGGCCGCCGAGCGCGGCCACGTGCCCGCCATGCACGACCTGGGCCTGGCGTCGGCCGCCTTGCACGAGCGTCGCCGCTGGCTGCTTCGGGCCGCCCGGCACGGCTGGGCCGAGGCCATGGCCGAACTGGGCGACGTGGAATGCTCGTAAAGATTCACGGCATCGGTGTGCAACGACCGGCCTCGAAGTCCTCGTCGGCCCGTCGGCCCGTCGGCCCGTCGGCCCGTCGGCCTGCGGCGGCTAGTCGCCCGGCCAGGATGTCGGCTTCGATCTTGCGATCCCATCGATCGGCCAAATATTCCTCGAACCACTGCGAAAAGCTGCAAATTCGTCGGCGGGCAGACCGGCAACAGCCGTTTGAAGTTCTTCCACGCTCATACACTTGGGGTAGCTGGATTACCGCTGTTCCGTTCCCGCTTGCATGACCGTCCGAAGTGCATTGTTTACCGATTCATCGGTCGGAAAGGCGGCGCGAACTTCCTGCGCAAGGACGCCAGATTAGTTTCCTCGCGATATCGTTGCAAATACTTGCCGCGGACTCCCCCCTTCAGTTCCGAAATCTCGTACTCGGGACGAAGTTCATCTTCGTCAAGATTGTCATTATCCTCGCTCATAAAACCTCCGCTCTCTTGGTGTTGCTCGTCGCGCACTGATAATGCGTGTCTTCCTTCCGTCCGATAAACGTATAGTACGGCACGCGGATCAGCGGAATATAGGGCACCTTCGCCCGCTTCTCTTCCAAGCGCAGCGTGTGGAAGTTCCGCTGCAAATAGGGAACGTGGTCCGACGACAAGAAAACGTTGTCCGAGCCGAACCAGGCGGGCCAGAAGGTCCGCGTAAACCAGGAATGCCGTGTGCGGCCCTCGGCCGGATACTTCCGCGCCACGAAGAAGTCGGTCACGCCGACCATCCCGCCCGGCCGCAACATCGCCAGGGCGTTGTCGATCGCGGCAAACCAATCGGGGATCATCGTCAGCGAGTAGGAGAAGGTCACCACGTCAGCCGGCCCGTCGGCGGGTCGGAAGGTCGTGGCGTCGGCCCTGACGGCCTCCACGTTCGTCCATCTGCGGGCCGCGCACCGCTTCCCTGCCACGGCAAGCAGCGAGTCGCACAGGTCGACCAGGTAGACCTTCCGCGCCTTGTGCAACTCGGCGCCGACCGGCTCCATGTTCGCCCCCGTTCCCCCGCCCAGATCGACCCACACGCCGCCTTCCGGCATGGGGATCGATTGGTACAGCGCCTCACGGCCTTGCAACAGTCGGCGGCGGAAATCGTCGTAGGCCTCGGCCTGGCCGGAATAGAACGACTCCAGCCGTGCGGCATGGTCCGTGCCCCGGACCGGCTTGGCCACGATGTGGTAGAGAACGCGCAGATCGGAAAGCAACGACATGGGGGGCAAAATTCCAAGTTCCAAATCCGAAATCCGCGACCAGGGTACTGGTGCCCGATTCAAAATTCGAATTACAAATGATCAAAACGGGTTTGGAATTTTGGTCTTTTCTGCTTTGAATTTGTTTCGGATTTCGTGTTTCGGATTTCGTGCTTCGGATTTCGTGCTTCTCTTCTTTGTTATGCCGCCAGGTCGGCAATGTGGAAGCTGCCGTAGGTATGCACCCGGCATTGCGGATGGAGTTGCTCGGCCAAGGAACGATCGTAAGTCAACAATTCGCCGACACTGCGCAACTTGCCGTCCACCACGATCTGCGTCTGATCGACGAACTCGGTCCGCAGGCCGGCGCTGCGCCAAGGATCCGCGCGCCCGGCGCCGCACGGCGGACGATCCATTGCCACTCCCGGGCCAAAAGCGGCAGGCGTCGCGTGGAAAGCCAGTCCATGTGATCGAGGAGCACAAACCGTGAAATCGTCCGCGGGTCCTTCGTCAAAAAGCCTTCCACCGAATCGGTGTGCATCTGCACGCGATCGGCCAGCCCATCGCGGAGCTTCTGGAAATTCTCGGGTTTGAGGTATTCCGGACAGCACTCCGGCGTATACCGACCCGTCATGTAGACCCGCCAGAAATAGTTGTCGCACAGCGGCAGCCGAGCGAAAACCGTCTCCACGCAATCCTGGACGAAGCGGCCGATTCCGCCCGGGTATTGCATTTCGATCTGGTGCCGCTGGGCCTGCGGGACCCCCAGGAGCGAGAGAATCGAATCGCGGCGCATGGCGAAACGCACCGACTTCGACCAGAAGCGATCGCGGAGGTGCCGGTTGTAGATTTCCTGCTGTTGGGCAACCGTCGCGCACTCAAGCAGGTCGTTGAAATAAGGCCGCAGCTTGGCCACACGGTTGATATAGACGTTGATCAACATGGCGAACGTGCCGCAGGTGCCGCGGAAATAGAAGGGCCGGCGGTTGTGCGGGTCGAAGAAATCGATCCAGTGGTCCCAGTAGCGCTGCGACCACTCGGACAAGGCCCCGCGCAGCTTATCTTCGTAGATCTTCTTCGCGCCGGGCAGCCGGCCGACGCCGAACATGGCGAAGAAGTCCTCGTACGAGAGATTGCGGATGCCGGCCAGTTTCAGGTCGAGTAGCGCATTTTGCCGGGGATTCATGTCGACGGCCACGACTTGCCGCGGGCCGGCCAAGGCATAGTCCAAGGCATTGCAGCCGGCAGAGGTGATCACCAGGATCGTGTCGTCGGCCGTAAGTTTCAGTGCTTGATGATCCAGCCGGGGATCTTCCCAGCAGGTGTTGTAGACCAAGTTGTGGCCATGGACCAGCTTGAAAAACTGTCCGCCGGCCCATTCACTAATGGACATCCGATTCCTCCTTGCGCGGTCTGCGCAAAACGGAATTCATTCCGTTAAGCAAAATATCCACAACGACACGAGGTCTACTTACCTAGGCTCCGGCCCTTCGGACGTATAACGCAGACCTTTCAGCGTTTGTTGTAAGGTGTTTGCGGCGCCTCGTCAACCGGTATTGCGGGGAGTTTCGCGTGACACCCCATTCTTTGGGGGTAACTTAGTGTCACACGATTGATTTTGGTTAGAAATGTGTTCAGGTTGCGGCACAGAAGCCCGGAAACCATTGGCGCAACCCCGAATCGGTTAGACTCCACCCAAAACCGCAGAGCGATCAAGACACGATAACCCAGGGTTCGCAGCGCACCCTGGGAAGGCTTATGGGACTTTCGCTTGGTCCAAAGAACGCTTGACTTTCGAGCGAAGTTCTCCTAATCCGGGTTGCAAATCCGTCATCGCGGGATCTTCCTGCATCCTCTCCAATTCAATCATCGTCTCAGTGCGGGCTCCGGGCGGTAAGCGGAACCATCAGCGGGAAACTTTCTTGCATGTACCCAACAAGCCTGACAAGCTCGCTTTTGCGATAGCTCTCGCGTTCCGTGAGCGTCTGGAGGCCGCCCGCAACGACACTCGCAAGCCCTAACTTCATTTTTTCCAAACCCTGCATGCGAACCTGATAGCTCGGATCATCTTTCTTGATGGTAGGAATAAGCTCGTCGACAAGTTCGAGCATGACAACCATCGACCGGAGCTGCGCCGCCATCAACTCTACGATATCACTGTCCGTTGTATCGTTCTTCAGAAATGCAGACAGATAAAGCTTGAGGATTTGATTGTTAGCACCGATATAGTTGAGTGCTTGCGGCATTCGTCCTTCCAGAGGCACGCTGCGATTCCTGAACAGGTCCAGGTTCTGTCTCGAAGTCAACCGAGCGAAAACCTCTCCTGAACGTTCGCTTTTGTACCTAGGAAGATGCCGATAGCCCTTCTTGGCGAGGGAAGTAAGAACTTTCTCCGCTTTGACCATGTCGTTGCCAGACCACTCTCGGTCATGCGCAGGCAGGCCAAGGCGGATGTACTCTTCGGACGTATAGGATTCATCGCTTGCTGCTTTGCGATCTGCGGGTTCGTTAACCTTTGATCTGGCCAACGGATCTTCAGAACTAGTGGGCTGTTTGGATTGATTGCCGCAGCCCCATACGGTTAGCGTCGCGACGACCAAAGCCGTATCGTAGACAAGGGAGCGTTGTTGAATTCGCACAAGTCTTCTCCGTTGTAGCATGAATTCGATGGCTGACAGGCAAAGCATCGCACAACCGCGACGATATGGCTACTATTCCGAAAATAGCATTTGCCAAGTCACGCATTCTAGCAGCAATGCACGGCAAGGTAAATAATGCCAGAAACGTGACGTTGGCCGTCCCTTGGCGTGCGGAGGCTTGCCTCCGCTTTCCAATACGGCCGGACCCGCAGTAACAAATCCTATACCAACACGTTCCCCGCACGCATTGAAAAGCGAAGGCAAGCCTTCGCACTCGAAATCACGCTCGCCCCCGCCCATTGCTCGCGCTCGGTTTGGCCGTAATGAGGCGGAAATTCTCGGCCCCTAGCAGTTCCTCCACGCGGCCGCGCATCTCCGGGTTGTTGGCGATGCGGAACGTATCGCAGCGGCAGGAAATCTTCCGCCCGTCGGCCAGCCACAGCAAGAGCTCGAAGGGGCACTCGCCCGGGTAGCCGCGGAGAATCTCGTGCAGCATCTCGAGTTTCTTCACGCCGTGCGCTTCTTCGACCACGCGGACGAGGATGCCGCGGGTATAGCGGGCTTCGAGATCGCCGATGGGGATGACTTCATTGATGATCATATTGGCCTCTTCGCTGCCGGCCCGTTTGTCGATCGCGCCGCGGAGAACGCAAATCATCTCCGGTTGGATGAGCTGGCCGAATTGGGCGAACTGTTCCGGCCAGCAGATGCAGCGCATCATGCCCTCGGTGTCTTCGAGGTCGAACATGGCGTAGCGGCTTGGCGCGCCCGGCTTGGGGTTCTTCGTGTGCGCATGCTTGATCGAGGCGATCATGCCGCCGATCATCACCTCGGCGCGGTGTTTCAAAGCGGCCGCTTCCACGGTCGTGTGCGAGCAATAGGCCCGCAGCTTCTTGGCATGCTCGGCCAGCGGATGGCTCGACAGGTAGAAGCCCAGGACTTCCTTCTCCTTGGCCAGCCGGTCCTTTTGCTCCCATTCGGGCACGGCGGGCAGGTCCTTGATGATGGTTTCGACCGTTTCTTCTTCCTCGTCGGCGAACAGTCCCTTTTGTCCGCTGCGGCGGTCGGCGGCCGCCGAGGCGCCGCCCTGCAAGGCGCGATCGATCATGGCGGACCACTGCGCACGCCGTCCGCCCAGCGAATCGAAGGCCCCGGCCTTCACCAGCGACTCGATGGCCGCGCGATTGACCTGGCTCGGGTCGAGCCGTTGGCAAAAGTCGAAGAGGCTGTGATAGGGCCCGCCCGACTGGCGGGCCTTGACGATCGCAGCCGAGGCGGCGGCGCCGCAGCCCTTGATGGCCGAGAGGGCGTAGAAGATCTTGGCGACCACGACCATGGGTACATGGTGCCCGACATGGTGCCCGCCGACGGCGAACTCGACGTCCGAACGGTTGACGTCCGGCGGCATGACCTCGACACCCATCCGCTGGCAGTCTTCGATGTGCTCGACCAGCGCGTCCTTCTTCTTGAAGTTGCGGCCCGGAATGTCGCTGGAGAGCAAGGCCGCCATGAACTCGACCTTGTAATGGGCCTTCAAGTAGGCCGTCATGTAGGCTATCAGGGCGTAAGCGGTACTATGCGATTTATTGAAGCCATAGCCCGCGAACTTCTCGATCAGCCCGAAAACCTCTTCGGCCTTCTTCTTCGCCATGCCTTTCTGGAAGGCGCCCTCGACAAAATCCTCTTGGTACTTGGCGATCGCATCCAGCTTCTTCTTGCTGATGGCCTTGATGCAGCTATAGGCATTGGCCAAGGCGATGCCGCCCAGCCGGTTGAGGATCCGCATCACCTGCTCCTGGTAGACCATCACGCCGTGGGTCTCGGCCAAGACCTCTTCCATGACCTCGTGCTCGTATTGGGGCTTCTTGCGGCCGTGCTTCACCTCGATGTAGTCCTCGACCATCTTGCCTTCCAGCGGGCCCGGCCGATAGAGGGCGTTGGTGGCGATGATGTCGCGGAAGTGGTCGGGCTTCATCCGCTGCAGCAGATCGCGAATGCCGCCGCTTTCCAACTGGAACACGCCCTTCGTCTCGCCGCGGCACAAGAGTGCGAACGTCTCCCGGTCGTCCAGGGGGAACTTGTAGGGATCGACCTGGCGGCCGGTTGTCTGCTCGATCAGGCCGATGACCTTCGAGAGGATGGTCAGGTTCCGCAGGCCGAGAAAATCCATCTTCAGCAGGCCGGCCTTCTCGACGTCGCCCATCGCCCACTGGGTGATGATTTCCTCCTTGTTCTGCACGTGCTGCAAGGGCACGTAGTCCGTCAGCGGCCGGTCGGCGATGACCACCGCCGCGGCGTGCGTGCCGACGTTGCGGGCCAGTCCCTCGATCTTCATCGCCAGCGTCAAGAGCTCGCGGATTTCGGGGTCGGAGTCGTGCAGCTTCTTCAGGTCGGCGTTCTTCTCCAACGCCGACTTGAGCGTGATCTTCAGTTCGTCGGGCACCATGGCCACCACGGCGTCGACCCGCGGGATCGGCATGCCCAGCGCCCGGCCGACGTCGCGGATGGCCGCCCGGGCCGCCATCGTGCCGAAAGTGCCGATCTGGGCCACGTTCGCCATGCCGTACTTGTCCTTGACGTACTGGATCACCTCGCCGCGGCGCTGCTGGCAGAAGTCGATGTCGATATCGGGCGCCTCCCGGCGGCTCTCGTCGAGAAACCGCTCGAAGAGCAGGTCGTAGGCCAGCGGGCAGACGTGGCTCAAATACAACCCATAGGCCACCAGCGAACCGACGCCCGATCCGCGGGCCGTCGCCGGAATGTCCTGCGAACGGGCGAAGCGGACGAAATCCCAAACGATGAGGAAGTAGTTGGCGAACCCCAGCTTGTTGATCACGCCCATCTCGCGATCGACGCGGGCCATGACCTCTTCCGACAATTCGCCGTGACCCGGAGTACCGGGTGCCCCCATTCGCTGGGGATTGCCGGCATAACGCTCCTTCAGGCCGGTAAGGACCAGTTCGCGAAGAAAATCCTCGGAGGTCTTCGCGTCGGGCGGGTTGAAGACGGGGAAGTGCCGCTTGCCCAACTCCAGGTCGATGTGTACGCCGTCGGCGATCTCTTGCGACCGCTTCAAGGCCTCGTCGTAGCCGCTGAAGACCGAATACATCTCCTCGGGACTGCGCAGATAGAACTCGTTGGTTTCCATCCGCATGCGATTGGTGTCGGTGCGGAACTTGCCCGTGTTGACGCAGAGCAGGATATCCTGGGCCTCGGCGTCTTCGCGGAGCACGTAGTGGACGTCGCTTGTGGCCACCAGGGGCAAGCCCATCTGGTTGGCCAGATCGATTGCGCCTTCCATGGCGATCCGCTGCTGTTCGATGCCGTTGTACTGGATCTCAATGAAGTAGCGGTCGCCGAAGACCTTGTGGTACCAGGCGGCCGCCTCGCGGGCTTTTTCCATGCCGGCCGTGCCGCCCATCAACAGGCCGCGGTTCAATTCGCTGGAGACGCAGCCGCTCAGACAGACCAGGCCTTCGCTGTGGGCGGCCAGGATTTCCTTGTCGATGCGGGGACGGAAATAAAAACCTTCCAGAAAGGCCTGGGACGAGAGCTTCAAGAGGTTTTGAAAGCCGGTGCGGTCTTTGGCCAGGATGGTGATGTGATAGCTGGCTTCCTTCGAGCCGCTGGCGTTTTCCTTGTAGAATCGGCTGCCGGGGGCAATGTAGGCCTCGATGCCCACGATCGGGTTGACTCCCAGATCCTTGGCTGTTTTATAGAACTCCAGCGCCCCGTGCAGATTGCCGTGGTCGGTCAGGGCCAGGGAGTTCATGCCCAATTCTTTGGTCCGCTTCAAGAGGCCGGAGATTTTTCCGGCGCCGTCGAGAAGGCTATAGTGGCTATGACAGTGCAAATGGGCAAACGGCGGGGTGCTCATCGGAACCTCCGTGTGATTGAGCCGGACAGTAATTGCGCCCGACAAGGGACCGCAGGAAATTGTAAATGATTCGAAGCCGTCTGGCTAACCCTCGTTTGAAGAAACGTCATTTTCGTGGACCTCGCTGCCGATGGCATAACTGTTTATTTTTCTGCCATCAATCTTCTTGTCTTTCCCTTTTTCGTGTGTTTTCGGGGCACCCGGTACTCCGGGTCGTTCGTGGTTTCCGTGCTTCGCGGACATTTTTCTGAGCAACGAGGATCGCAATACCTCGTTTGGAAAGGGAAAAGACGATCGCGGAACCAAAGTATGCGATTTTCCTGGTCCACAACGTGTCGGTCCGTTTTCGCCATGCCGCGTGCGTCCTTTTTCAGAAATCGCAGTTTTCTGCCGAGAAACGCGACGTCCTCTACCCCCCTTGTGATTGTGTGGTCCAACGATAAAGATTGCGGTAAAAACACCCCTACGATGAAAACGGCTGTCGTAATTATCCAAATGCATTGCCGACACTGGACTAAAATAGTTCTCGCTGTCTCTCCCGGTCCGGTAGAATCGTCGTAAGTGCTTTTCTATCGCGAGCTTCTGTACAGTGTGTTCCTTCACGTGGTCCAGCACGATGTGGTCCAAAATCGAAGTCATTTCCCGTCTCCGCGCCCCCTTCTCCCCTACGCTCCCTGCTCCTTCGAATTTATCTTCCTGCCGCCTGTGTACTCACGGGCCATCTTCCTGTCATTCCTTTTTTGCCAATGTGTTTCCCAGTTGACCGTCTGCAATCTCTCGACGCTCCGAGTCGGGCACCATGTACCATGGTCGTGGTCGTGGTCGTCGTCGTAATCCGCGGCGCAATTCTCCACCTAATGAGTACGTTTTAGCCGGCGTTTTGATACAATTGAGCATTGCGGATTTCCGGAAGACACGCTCGCCGCAGCCTGCCGGGCCCGCATTTTCCGCGGAAGTCGCTAATTTTTTCCACCGGAAAAACTTCTCGAAAGTCGGAAGTGGCGCTCAGCGTTTTCGCGTTCATAAGGCCAACAACTCCCCTCGCCCGCGACCATGGGTACATGGTGCCCGGGGAGAGGGGTCGGGGGTGGACTGCCAAAAAATCAAACTGCGATGTCTTGGTTTTGTATCCCGTTTTCGTTCGGGAGAGATGTGACTGATGGGCGTTTACGCCCATTCCCGGCTTTAGCCGCTAATAGGCCCGGCATTGATGCCGGGTGATCGTGCGGACGCAGCGCCCCTTGCCGCTGAAAGTCCGCGAAAACCCCTCCTGTGCATGGGTTTGTCCGGCAACGCTGGCGGACGGACAGCCTGGAAACGCGTCTGTGATGCGATCGCAAGTCATGTTGTGTAAACGACTTACGACAACGGTCCGGCGTTTTTGCGGTCCTTTGTCCGGGAACGTTCCCGGACAGTGTCCGGCAACAAGTTGCGCAAGTGCTTTGTTTGTAAGCACTTGCGTTTCCGGACACGGCGCGGCTGTCGTACCCGCGGCATCCGCAACCGTTTCTGGTACTGGACATGTAATCGTGCCCTCTCCATGCACCCTACTTCTCGTTTTTTGCCGGGTGGAGAAATTCTTGCTGGCGGCAATATCTCTCCCACTATCTTTATCTACGAAAGTGAGCACGGTTAGGCGCAGAGGATTTTTTGAAGTCGCTTTTCTTCTTTGCGCCGCGCCGTGGAAATTGCACACGGCACAAAAACCGCACAGTGAATTCCATTAAATTCCATCCAAATACTGGAAGTTTTTAGCAATCCAGGCAGGGGGTGAGGGCCTTTTGCTTCATCCTTCATCCCTCATCCTTCATCTCATCCTTCTCCTTCCTCCTCCATTCCGGCATTCAACAAAAAAATCTTGGTCTATCACGGTGTGGTCCAAAATCGCCTCCTCCGCCGGGCAGTTTTCCGGGAAAACCGCCGAAAAAACGCATTACACGCCTTTCTTGGCCGGCCAAGATCATGGTCCGCCGCTTGCGAGTCGGCAGCACAGTTTTTGGCCGAAAATCGGGATCTGATCCCCCACGCGCGGCACGGTGCGCCAAGCAAATAATCTCACAAAATTCAGGGTAGCCTGTGCGCAGCGATTCCCTGGAACTGTACGATTCGGCGTACAATTCGCGCAGGGCGAAGGTCCGATCAAGTTGTTGCGCGGTCTTCGCGCCGAACGCCACGGCCACGCCCGCGTTGCCACTTCGCGCGGCTGGCCACCGTCCGGTCCAAATACGACGTGAGGCTGTGAGCATCGATGGAAACGGTTTACCTGGAAACGACGTTTATCAGCTACCGGATGCCGATTATTTGCACGCCGGAAGAGTTGATGGAGGAATAAAATCATGCGGGACGATCCGATTGTTGCCGAAGTTCGCCGCACGCGCGAGCAACTTGCGGCGCAGCTTTGGGTTCGATGTGAAGGCCATCTTCGACGATCTACGGAACCGCCAGGCAATACTCGGAAACCGGCTCGTATCACGAAAGAAGTCGCCGAAACCGGGGATGTGATTTCTTCGGCCACGCGGGAAATCTCAGATTCGATCCCCGCAAGCCCCGGAACCTGATTCCGTGGCTGGTACAGAGGCATCAGGCCCGCACGCTGCACTACGATTTCCGGCTGGAAAAAGACGTTGTTTTCAAGAGTTGGGCCGTGCCCAAGGAACTGCCCGAGGAACCTTTCCCTGCAACGGCTGGCCATTACCACGGAAGACCACGCGTTGACCCAATTGACAAACATGCGCCGGTGGGTGTAGGCTGGCAAGACATGACAGACGGTCGATCTCTAATCCCGGTCGAGCGGATTGAGCAGTCAATTCTCCTCATCCGTGAACATAAGGTCATACTCGACAGCGACTTGGCTTCACTGTACGACGTGGAGACCAAGGCCCTGGTTCGCGCAGTCAAGCGGAACCTGGACCGCTTCCCTGCGGATTTCATGTTCCAACTCAGCCAGGAGGAGTTCGATGACTTGAGGCGCCACTTTGGCACCTCAAGTGCATGGGGCGGTCGTCGCTACGCCCCCTACGCCTTCACCGAGCAGGGGGTAGCCATGCTCTCCAGCGTCTTGCGGAGCCCTCGCGCAGTAGCCGTGAACATCGAGATCATGCGGGCGTTCGTTCGGTTGCGGCAGATGCTGGCCTCCAATGCCGACCTGGCGCAAGTTGGACGGCCTGGAAAAGAAGTACGACGCCCAGTTCAAAATGGTGTTTGAAGCCATCCGGCAGTTGATGTTGCCGCCAATTGCGCCAAAACGACCCAAGATCGGCTTCCACGCCACCCCGGATGAATCGTGAGGGCCGTTTCCGCTTCCGTACTCTGCACTCCGTACTCTGCACTCCGTACTCTGCACTCTGTACTCCCTTCCCCCCTCCGCTCTCTGGGGTTCGGAGTCGTGGCGTATCCAAGGACCCTCGGCTACCCCTCCAAATCCCCTAATAGTTCCAGGGTGCTGCGGTCCAGCCCTTCCAAGCCGGCCGGGGTTTGCACCTGCGACGTGCGATACTGCTGGATCAGCGCCAGGAAGTTCTCCAGAACGTCGCCGGGCGTCTGGCGCACGTACGCCTGGAGGTACTCGAACCCGCCGGCCGCATATTCCTCGAAGATCGTCGCCAGTTCCTCGTACTGCGGGCCGTGCGCGGTCGAGCACGGCGAGGTCCTTTTTCACGGCCAGGGCCAGGGCGTTGATGAAGGCGTCGTCGCGGTTCTTCTCGAAAATGTTCCAGCGGATGCCGTCTCCGCCGGAGTCGAGAGGTTGTCGCGATCCAAACCTGAAGTTTACTTCGCAGCCTTGTTGATCTGGGCTTCCATTTCGGGAAGACTGGGCAAAATTTCCTCAAACGAAGGCGGCTTGCGGAAGAACATCGGCCGCATGTCGAGGTAATCCTGCCGCAACTGTCCGACGATGTGATCGCTCGGTGTCAACCGCAGGGTGCCCGGCTGGGCGGTCTCGTAATGGGCCCCGGCCATCTTGAAGAAGATGCGCTTATGGACGGCCACGCGATCCAACAGTTCGATCGTGGCGATCGCGCGCTGCCAAACGGGACTCTGCGCGAGCTGGAATACGTCGTAATAGTGCCGCGACATGCGTGGTGCGAGTTTTTTGTTCTCGGGAGCGTGATGCAGCATGTGGAGGATCGTGGCCTTCTCCCAGAAGGTTCGCTCCGCCGCCAGGACCCGAACGTGCGCAACTTTGTCCGATAGCGCATCGGGGAAGGCCTCGCACAGGTAGGGCGTCACCTCGGCGCTTTCCACCGGAAAATGATCCGAGCGTTCGCCCAGTTCGATCTTCACCGACATCGCGAAGTAAGGACTCAGTTCCCCGGTCGATGCCCGCGGGAATTGAAACAACAGGGTTTGTTGGTCCTTGTCGGCAGGGTCTGCCGTCAGGCTCCAGGAAGCGCTACCGGGAATCCCGGCCGAAATGGCTCGTTGGAGTTGAGGCGCCAGTCGCTCGGCAATTGTCGTTTGACAGGCCGCCTTGAGCCTGTCAACGCGGCGCTGTTGCTCTTTTCCGCTGGCCCCGCGCTCCGGTTCCATGTCGCCGCCGAAGCCGAGAAAGCCTCGCTCGATGGCCACGTCCACGTCTTCCGAAAAGCTGCTCGATGACGTGGTAGACCTTGGACAAAGACGTGCCCCCTTTGAACGTCAAGTGGTCTTGGAATTCCGCCAGCGAGAACAGCCGCTTCAGGCTCCAACATACCCAGAAATCTTTTTCGACGATCTGAACGTTCAGATCAATTCGCTCGGCGGCCTCCTCGAAGTAGGCGCGGCGCTGGTCGCTAGCTAAACGGGCGAAATCGTCCACGGCTCAGTCCTCTCTTTCCGCGAGGCGGCGAAAGATCGCGGCGATCCAGGCCGGGGCGTAACGGATGTCTTTCATCAGTGCTTGTCGGTCGTCCTTGCCGAGCCGCCGTGCCAGAGCATCGACGACCGCATCGTCCACGTGACGCCGGCGCAGGTAGCGCAGGGCCTGGATCACCAGCCCGCTCGTGCGCCCGGCCGTAGCCATGTTCCTGGGCGTAGTCCGCTTGAGAAGGATTTTCCGATTGCCGACAGCGATGTTGCGATTCATCCCATCGGTGAGGAATACCGCCTGGGCGGGCACTTGGTCGCTGAGTCCTAGCAGATTGGCGGCATAAGCGCCGGCCGGTTGAATCTGCAAGTGATCCTTGCCAGCCAGCGCCTGGGCAATCTGCTCGGGTGTAGGAGAGAGAATCCCCAGCTTGGGGTGAGTCCGGGGGTAGTCGTACAGACCGGGAGCAAGGCGGCGTATCAACCCGCGATCACATAGGCTCTTGAGGGCCATTCCGACCGCGGCGCGATCACCAAGATCCACGAAATGGCCTGGAGAGAACACCCAGCCCCTCTTATGACCATATACTCGGCTAAGTATTTGCTGTATCACGGTTTGCGAATTACGTGACTGCATAATGTATTTATAAAAAGTATACTGTTTTTGTAAATAGGCATCCGGCCATTTCTGCAATCTTACATCCGCGCTTCGCTGCTGTCAAAAGTGGACCGTCTGCGCGGAGAGTCCGGCCTGCGACGGCTGGCCATCGCCACGGAAGACCACGCGCTGGCCTTCGGCGATTTCGAGGGCGAGATTCCCGCCGGGGAGCCCGGGGCCGGGGGTGATTGAACGGTGGGACCAGGGCACTTACACGTTGCACGAATGGACCGACGTGCGTATTTCCGTTACCCCGGCCAACAATCGCTACGTCGGGGGGTATTCTCTGGTGCAATTTGGGCGCGGAGGCGCTGGTGCTTGGCTGATTACGAAGAACCGCCGCGGGTGATTGTTGACCCAATTGACAAACATACGCCGGTGGGTGTAGGCTAGCCAATGTCTGGTCCAAATACGACGTGAGCCTGTGAACTTTGATTTAGGGATAATAGGATGTGGGAAGATCCGATTGTGGCCGAAGTTCGCCGCACGCGCGAGCAACTTGCGGCGCGCTTTGGGTTCGATGTAAAGGCCATCTTCGACGATCTGCGGAACCGCCAGGCAGTGCTCGGAAACCGGCTGGTCTCACGAGATAAGCATACCGCAATTGGGGGTGCGGCTTCATTGGCCACGCGCGAAACCTCAGATTCGGTCCCGGCGAGTCCCGGAACCTGATTCGGTGACTGGTGCAGAGGCATCAGACCCGCACGCTGCACTACGATTTCCGCTTTGAAAAGGACGGCGTTTTCAAGAGCTGGGCCGTGTCCAGAGGGTGTTTCGCTCAAGAGTTTCGGCAACGGCGTTGGTTCTTGGAACTAGGGGACTTGCAAACTAACGTGCTGCGGCTCACAATGGGGGGGAACGCATTTTTGCTTCCAAGGGAAAGGTAAGCAAGAAGACGGCACGGAGTGGCCCGCGGAGACATTGCGGTGGGGTGGGATCTAAAAAGCATCGTGCCAGTGGAGGTCGAGTTCGCGGAAGCAAAGCGATTGCTCTGCAAACACGCTGGCGACGCGCGGTTCGACAAATCTATCAAGAGTTGGTTCACGTCGGCAGATCGTAATCTCTTTAGGGGGGACGCCAACCAAAGTCTTCGAAATGTGCTCTCCGGCTCGTTCGCTGATCTCTTGCCCACGTTGGCAGACGATGGAATGAGCATCATTATCCTTGTTTCTGCGATCAAACGCGCGTGCAGAGAAATCGCACGCGCAACTCCTGCGACCCAACCCGTGTCGGAGCGAGAACCAGCTACCGACCGTGCAGTCGACAGGGCGGGCGGCAAAAGCAAACGCACTGCGAGGTTGTCTCGCGCTCGATCCAATCTTGACGTAGTGAAGGATGGCGCGGAACCGCCTAGGGAGGAACCTGCGTGCCTGGATCGCATTCCCGAGGGATTGTGGGCGGGTTGGTGCCGCAACATCAACGTCAGCCGGCTGGATCGTTTTCCTTTAGGATTCTTCGCCCGGTCTTTGCGCAACCTGCCGTTGCGTCTTTGGGAGGTGCGCGTCATCCTCACGCTCAGCGACGGCACCGAATTGTACCCGATGGTCGACGACGAAGAGAACGATGCCGGCGTGCCGATAGCCCGCTCGCCCGATGGCCGGGAGACGCATCTCTCCAACCTGGACGGTTAGTTACCGCAACAACCAGCGTTCGGGCCCGCGTTTGAGCCGGGTGAACCATGGCTCCTCCTCCGGATGGATCGGTTCCACCAGAAAGGTTGTTAGCCCTGCCAACCGACCCGCCACGATGTCCGCGAAAATCTGGTCCCCCACCATGGCCGTTCTCTGGCGTTGGAAACCCATGGTTCGCATGGCCCGGCGGCAGCCGCTGGGAAACGGCTTCAGGGCCTTGGCCACGAAGGGCAGGCCCAGGGGCTCGGCGAACCGCCCGATTCGCTCGCCCAGGCCGTTGGAAACCAGGCACAAGCCAAAACCGGCCTGCCGCAACGCATTGAGCCACTCGGCTACGCCCGGGGCACACTGCTCGCCGCGGTAGCGCTTCAACGTGCCGTCGGCGTCCAGAAGCAGGCTTTCCAACCCCAGCCCGCGAAGCCGCGCGGGAGTAAGCTCCAGGACGCTGGAAATGCGGTAGTGAGGGGTCAAAAAGCTGAACATTGCTTCCTGAGGATGAACACCGTATCCGAAATTTGATTGTCCAACTTCAGCGGTTCGTCGATCTCGTACCAGAAATCGTAAACGTCGCAGAGTTCGAAAGCCGGCACGCTGGCCAAGAGTTTGCGGATCTGTGGGGCCGTGTACAGCCGGAAATCGAACTTGCCGCGGAAGCGCCAAAGCTTGTCGCCGCGGCGCACGCGGAGCGAAATCTGCAAGCTCTCGATGCGGCGGCGGCGGTCGGTCGCCGTGACCCGCAAATCGGCGCTGATCTGCGTCTTTCCCTGGCTGGTCCGCCAGCGTTCGATGGCATTATCATAAGCATCGGGCGGCACGAGGTGCAGGCCGAGAATGTAGATCCCGCCCGGCCGCAGGTTCTTGGCCACGGCTTCGAGGTGGCTCTTGGCCGCCGCTTCCGTCAGGAGGTGCCGAAAGCTGTTCAAGAGGCAGAAGGCAGCCTCGGCCGGCTGCGACAGGGTGAAGTCGGTCATGTCGGCCCGCAGGACCTCGGCGCGGAGCTTTCGCCGTTTCAACCGTTTTTTCAGAAAGTTGAGGGCCTTCTCGTTCAGGTCGAAGCCCGTCACGTCGTAGCCGCGGGCGGCCATTTCGACGACCAGCCGTCCTGAGCCGCAGGCCGGCTCGACCAGCCGGCGAACGGGAAAATCGCAGTATTTCCGGCACGCCGCTTCAATGAACGCCGCCTCCCCGAGCGTCTCGTCGCCAACCGAGAGGTCATAGAATTCCGGATGATCGTACCAGTCGCCGACAATCGGTTTGGTCGAGGCCAAGGCGGTAGTCTCCAGTCTCCCGCACTCTAAAGGCAAAGCACGCTATTTTAGCCGTTGGGACCATCGGCGTCACGCCGGCAACCCGACGACTTGCAAATCATGCGGCTTCGTCGTATAATTTGCATTATGTGGATCCCGCGATTGATCGAGCCGATTCTTCAGCAGCGTATGCGGACGCGTCCGGTCGTGGTGCTCACGGGGGCACGGCAGACGGGAAAGACCGCGCTGGTTCGCCGTCTCTTTCCGCAGCATGCCTACGTGAGCTTGGATCTGCCCAGCGAGGCGGAGCAGGCGGAACGCGAGCCGGGGCGATTTATCGAGCGTCATCCGCCGCCCTTGATTGTCGACGAGGTTCAGTATGCCCCCCAACTTTTTCGGCACCTGAAGCGCGCAGTCGATGGCGGCGGGCCGCGTTTGGCCAGTTCCTTCTGACCGGCTCGCAACCCTTCGCGGTCATGGCGGGGGTGACGGAATCGCTGGCCGGGCGCGCCAGCGTGCTGCAACTCGCCACCCTGAGTTATGCCGAGGTCCTCCGGGCGTTGCCGCAGACGTTGGTCGAAGACATGATCGTTCGCGGCGGTTTCCCCGAGCTTTACGAGAACCCCGAGCTGGATGCACACGGGTTCTACCAGTCCTACGTGGCCACGTATCTCGAACGGGACCTGCGCACAGTTGCAAGTGGGGAGTCTTCGCGATTTCGAGCGATTCTTGCGCGGCGGCCCTCCGCACGGCCGGGCTGCTCAACCGGGCCGAAGTGGCGCGCGATGTGGGAATCAGTCCGTCGACGGCCGGCCAGTGGCTCTCGGTTCTGGAGCGCTCTGGAATCGTGACCCTGCTGGAGCCATGGTTCTCCAATCGTACGAAGTCGCTGGTCAAGACCCCCAAACTCCATTTTCGGGACACCGGCCTGTGCGCCTTTCTGATGGGGATCGTCAGCCGGGGCGATCTGCTGGACTCGCCGCTTGCCGGCGGGCTTTGGGAATCGATGGTTTGCGGGGAACTCCAGCGGTTGATCGACAGCGGCGCTGCGCCTTGGCAGCTCGCTTTCTGGCGGGACCGCACCAAGGAGGCCGATTTCCTCTTGCACCGCGCCGGCCACCTTCGTCTGGCCGACGCCAAGTGGAACGAGCATCCCGAGGGACCGGGCAAGTTGGCCTTGGTGCGTCGAGAGTTGGACCCGTCCCCGCCCTGCGCCATCGTCTGCCGCGCGGCAAACCGCTACCCGATCGCAGCGTCGATCGAGGCGCTCCCGCTGGCCGACCTCCCCGCTTTCCTCGAAGATCCGTTCCCGTGAATTGCGCCATCATACCAATCCTGGCACCACTCCCACACGTTGCCGTGCATATCATACAGCCCCCAGGCGTTCGGCTTCTTCATGCCGACAGGATGCGTCTTGCGGCGCGAGTTCGTGTTGAACCATGCCACGTCAACCAATCCCGCCTCGTCGTCGCCCGAATACCAGCGGGTCGTCGTTCCCGCACGGCACGCATATTCTCACTGGGCCTCCGTCGGCAATCCGTACCGTCGCTTGGCCGCCTTTTCCCCAGGCAACTCCGACAGCCTGCGGCAGAATTCCAAAGCCAGATTGCTGTTACGGCCTACACTCCTTACACGGCTTCTTCCCGGCCTGAATCGCTTCTTCCCGACTGGCGTAATGGACGAGGTTCTTCTCCAAAATCTTCGCCGCTGACTTGCAGTCGGGCCGGTGGAAGACATGTGACCCGGACGATGCCACGAATCCACCAACGATGGGTGCAGGAGCGGCGCGGTGGGAGGTGCCGGCGCCGGTCTTCGACGCCGGAGGCGGTTCATGTTTTCCGGGGGTGGAGATCGGGTCCTTCGTTTGCCCCGGTTCGACGGGCCTCTTCGTCCCCTCGTCCTTGGCAACGGGCACTGGTTCCTTTTCCAAATCGCCCTCTCTGCGCCCGGGAATGACGGCCCAAACAAGCACGGCCAGCAGCACGGTAGATATTCCCGCTCCGCCAAGAATCAGCCATCGTTTGGCGTTGACCGCCAACGCGGCTTTTTTCCGGACTTTGACGCGGCCCATCGCGGGTTCACGTTGAGTGGTTGCCGTGCGCCCTTCGGACGTGAGGAAGTCGAGACCATGGCTTTCCGATGGCCGCTCTTGTGCCGGCGAGGCAACGCGTTGGGGCTCATCAGCCACGAACCGGCTGCGCAAACGCGCGTCATATTGGGCCTTCTTGGCCGGGTCAAGCAGACACGCCTTGGCGACCCCCAACTCATTGAGGATCTTTTGGGAAAGCTCGCTGTTTTGTCCCAACTGATAGCTGCGCACATGGGCCATCTGCCGTGCGGCCGCATCGCGGATTACCTCGGGGTCATTCTCGAACTGCTCGACGCCCAGCAACCGATAGTGGTCCGGCGGCCGGTGCTTCGGCGAAATGCCCAGCCAGCGGTGGTACGGATCGAATGTTTGCGGCATGGCTGTCTCGAGAGTCCTCAGGCTATTATTGCCCCGGCCGTTCCCGCAATTGGCGGATCTCCTGGACGTCGCGTTCCAGGTGTGGAGGGCAGAATCCGGCGTGGAAACATTCTCGCCCCAAGACCAATTGCGCGAACTCGGCGCGGACCTGTTTCTGCCTCTGCTCGGTCTGGGCCTGGGCCAGTTGCGCGTCGAGTCGAACAATGTCGGCACGGCTGACGGCCGCCGTGCGGGCGCGTTGGGACTCGGCACAGTTGGCCCGGGCACGAGCAGACTCGTTGCTTGCCGCGAGGGCCGTTGCCTGGCTCCGCGCCAAGGCCGCGGGGAGCTTCAACCTGGCGGCAACCTCGCCCACTTTCGGGAGAGGGGCAGGGGGTGAGGGGAGATTGGACGCGCGGTGCCTCTACGCCGCCGCAGGTTGACTGCTCAGCTGTGTTGACGGTCCCTTGTGGCAGTCCATCCGGCACGCGCGGACTTCCCGCCATGACGATCGTCGCGTCCTCCATGCCCCATTCCCTGCTGTTCATATTACCCGTCATTCCTATGTTCGGTGGCCGGCACCGTTTTTTCCGTTTTAATCCGATGAGCCGTAAAACTATGACTAGGATCAGTTAACGTCTCCCCACCCTCCTCTAGGACCAAGTCCTGTCTTCCATGGGCAGTGCCACTAGGACCGTTCCAAAAAATGTAATATTTACCCTCATGGATCTTTTTCCAATAACCAACATTACCCCTCCACCCTTTCACACGACCATTATTAGAAAATTCAACAATCTGTTCACGTGGGTTCCAAGTCCATTTTCCTACTATCGTAATCGTTGCAGATACAGGACCGGTTGCGTTTTCTCCGCCCGGGAGTTGGATCTTCTTTCCAGTCCAAATTTCGTTCACATTTCGCGTCCAATTCCAGGGCAGACTTGCGTTTTCGGGTGCCGCAAAATCCCTAGCCGATAGGGTAGTTCCGTTCAAGGACATCACCGCCCTACTAACACCCCATTTGGGCCATTGGATCTGGTATCTCTGTGTCTTCTTCTCTACGCATACCCATTTGCCTACCGTAGTAGGATCGAAAGTTGTTGTACAGGATCCATCATCCCGAAACTCAACAACTTCTCCGGTATTCTTCCATGTCCATTTTCCTAGGATTGCGGGCTCTCCCTTCCCGAGTTTTTGCTCTTCAGCACAGGTAATCTCCTGTAGCCTCTTCTCCGCCTTATCCTTTGCCAGTCCCGCCAGCCCCGGCAATGCTTGCTTATACTCCCCCGAGGCCGATTCTACCCTCGTCGCAGGCTTGGTTTCCGTTGGTGGGGCAAATTTCGGCGCAGCCGGACCCTTGTCTTGCGGCAGCGACATTGTGGGCTTCGCGAGTGACTTCTTCCCCGAATTCAACGCCGATCCTTGGGAAGCCGAGTCGGTGGCCCCGTTCGCCGGGACGGCGGATTTGCCTTGACGATGAACGGTCGCCTGTTCTCGCGGCCCTTTCCGGCCAACGTCTTCCGTATTCCCCCGTATCCAAAGGAATGCGCCCGCTGCCGCGAGCAAGCCGGCTATGCTCGCAACAACGATCCCAAGGGCGGAAGGACCTTTGCGGAGGCGAGGGCCTTTGGGCACAGGACGTGCCGATTGACGAGTAATCAACCCAAGCTCGGACGCGGCTGACGCAACCGGAATGGTCTTCCCCGTCTTCGCGCGGATGCCGGATTCCGGTGGTGGTTCTCCGGAGATGGCTGCCTCGACCGGGTCAAGGTTGGCTTTCAAAGCCGCGTCATACGCAGCCTTCTCTTGCAGATCGAGCAAACAAGCCTTGGCAGCGCCCAACTCATTGAGAATCTTCTGCGAGACGGCAGAGTTCGGCCCCAACTGATAGGTCCGCACGTGGGCCATCCGCTGTTCGACCGCATCGCGGATCACTTCGGGTTCGCTCTCGAATTGCTCAATTCCGAGCAACCGATAGTGGTCCGGTGGCTGGTGCTTCGGCGGAATCCCGAGCCATCGATGATAAGGGTCGAACTTTTCCAACATGGCTGCCTCGGTAATCCGCAGACTATTATTGCCCCGGCCGTTCCCGCAATTGGCGGATCTCCTGGACGTTGCGTTCCAGGCGTGGAGGGCAGAATCCGGCGTGGAAACATTCTCGCCCCAAGACCAATTGCGCGAACTCGGCGCGGACCTGTTTCTGCGTCTGCTCGGTCTGGGCCTGGACCAGTTGCGCGTCGAGTCGAACGATGTCAGCCCGGCTAACGGCCGCCTTGAGGGCACGCTCGGTCGCGGCACAGTTGGCCCGGGCACGAGCGAACTCGTTGCTTGCCGCGAGGGCCGTCGCCTGGCTCTGCGCCAAGGCCGCGGGAAGCTTCAACCTGGCGGCAACCTCGCCCACCTTCGTGTACAGGGCGTCGAGCCGCTTCATGACGCTGGTCCGATCGTTGAGATCGACTTCGACCTCTGGGCCGGCGGCCGCGGCGAAGGTCTTCTCACTTGGGCTTGGGGCCACGGCTTGACCCAAGAGCCGCTTGCGCCACGTCTCCAAGTCGCCCAGATCGCGGGCGCCGTGACGCTTGATTTCGACCTGCGTGGAAAGACGGGCGCTTGGGATCCGGGCGGATACGGCGAGCAGCCCATTGGTCGCATACCGGTACTCGACTTCAATGGGAGTGCCTTGCGGCAGTCCGGCAGGCAGGTCACGGACCACGCACTCACCGAGGGCAATACAAGCGTCGGGGCGATGACTCTCCCCTTCGACGACGGCCACGCGCAACGTTGCGCTGATCGGGCTTGGCCGTCTTGAAGGAGCGGACCACCCGGCAGGGCAAAGGCGTATCCTTGGGGATGAGGATCACATTGAGCTTCTCCCGCGTCTTGGGATCCGTGCCCACCACGCCCAGGCTGTGCGAGTTGACGTTCACCAGTTCGCAGGCCGGCTTCTCCGCGGAGGATTGGCCCATCAACATGCCCGCATAAAGCGCCGCCCCGTGCGCCACCGCCTCGTCGGGCGACTGCGAGCAGTCGGGCGCCTTGCCCGAAATCTGGGCAAGCACGTTCCGCACCATGGGAATCCGGCTCGAACCGCCGATCAACAGGACGCGGTCGATCTGCGACCATTCCAGTCCGGTTTTCCGCACGACGAGCGAGGCCGTGGTTTCCGTGCGTTCCACCAGATCGCGAATCATCTCTTCGAACTCGGTGCGGGTGACCTCGATCCGCATGCGGATCCCGGCATGGAAGCAGACCACGGTTGCCTTGGTTCGTTCCGAAAGGGCCTGCTTGGCCTCCTGGGCTTCGATCCAGAGTTGGGCTGCGTCTTGGGGATCGCTGCGGGGGTCGACGCCCTGGGCCGCGCGGAACTTTTCCGCCAGGTGTTCGACCAGCCGCTGGTCGAAATCCTTGCCACCGAGGCGCACGTCGCCGTCGGTAGCCAGGGCACGAAATCGCGTCCCTTCGATCTCCAGAATGGTAACGTCAAAGGTCCCTCCCCCCAGGTCGTAGACCATGATTCGCTGTCGGCCGGCCGCCGACCCCGACCATGGGTACATGGTGCCCGCCAGGGTGCCCGCCGGCCTCGAGAGATCGAGGAATCCCTGATTGTAACCGAAGGCCACGGCCGCCGCCGTCGGCTCGTTGATGATGTCGAGGACTTCCAGGCCGGCCAACCGCCCGGCCTCTTGCGTCGCCTTGCGGCGGGTCGCATCGAAGAAGGCGGGAACGGTGATGACTACCCGGCTGATCGGGCCGAGCCGCTGCTCGCCATCCCGCTTGAGCCGATCCAAGACAAAGGCGCTGAGCACCTCGGGTGGGACGTCGTTGCCGCGGATCTTCTGCCGGAAACTTGCCTCCCCCATGTCGCGTTTGAAACACTCGGCATACAGCTCCGGGCTGAGCGAGGAGCTCCGCACTGCTTCCCGGCCGACGACGATGTCGTCGCCGTCGCAAAGCACGGCGCTGGGCGTCAGCAGATCGCCCTGACCGTTGAGAACCGTGACGGGACGGCCCGTCGGATCGAGGTAGGCGAGCACGGAATAAGTCGTACCCAGGTCGATTCCAACAGGAGGCTGTTTTCCGTCAGGCGTGGACGGCTGAGGGGTGTTCATGGTTCATTCTTCGTTGGTTCGTTGTTCTTTCTTTCCAATTGCTGGTGTGCCTTCGCCAATTTCGCCTTTTGCGCCGCCCGGATCCTCTCGACCTCTTTGATGGTAGCCATTTTGTTGGGGTCCGCGGCATGGACGTTGCTCTTCCCAGAGTTCAATACCTCTTGCGGTGGGGCAGGCGCAACTGGGGACGGTCTGGCAGTGTAGACCACGACACACACCAGAAGCACAATCATCGCCAAACCACCGCCAATCGAGCTTGCCCAGAGAATCGGCCGCATTTTGCCCGTCGACGGGCCGACCGGCTCGGCGGTCTGCGGGACGGACACCTGGGCTGTAGGCGACAAAATCGGGGTGGGAGCGGCGCAGGAGCTCGAGCCGGAGTTGGGGCCGCAGTCGGAGTTGGGTCCGGCGTGATGGTCCGCGGCGCCGGCGCAGGGCTGGCGGATGCCGGGGCCTCAGGCCGCATCACGGCCGGCGGCGAAGTTCGCGTATCGGGTGTCTGCGCCGCGAAACGATGCTGAAACTGAGATCCGGCCCCTCAGCAGACATTCGCAGCACGTCGCCCGAGCGGATCCGCATCCGCCCGGAAACAACCTCCTGATTGACCAACAACTCGCCCATTCCCGTGCAGGAAACGTACCAGCCGTCGTCCATCAGGCGAAACACGGCCGAACGCCCCTTGGCCGGCACGTCCTGCTGAGGATTGAAGCGGATCTCGCAATTCGGTTCGCTCCCAACGCGAAACTCCGTCGTGTCCAAGACAATCTGCTCGCCAGCACGGGCGCCCGACAAAATGAAGATTTCGACACTCACGCGTTTCCCCTCCTTATGGACTGGTGGATTCCACTCCATGAAGCCCATATTACCGTAACTCGAAGCGAAGCTCAAGATGCCGGCCCGCGGGTTCAGGAGAACTTGGCGCAATTACGGGGGGCCTGCCAGCCCACACCGCCGTGGGGGTTGCATTTGTTTTTGGAAATGGCTACCCTATGGAGTATTGCCCAAATGTTGTAAGGTGGAACAATTCGATCCCCGTTCCACGATCGGTGTCTTGCGAAGCAAAGGCTTTTGAACAAGGAGAGTGCTCATGGCTGTGTTTCCCTGCGTGCCCAGGTGGGTACTGCCCGTTTGGCGTACCGTAGTTTTCGGCGTAGCGATCAGTGCGGCGTTTGCCGGTTTTACAGCGCCCAGCGCGGCGGTGGTCTTCAGACCCGGCGGATTTGGCGGCGGTTTTCACGGTGGCGGCTCTCCGGCGCCGATCAGGCCCCCGCAGAGGACTTACGTTCCGCAAAAGCATGCGCCGACATACGGCTCGCCAAAGTCTCCGTCGACGCACGTTGCGCCAAAGTCTCCGTCGACGCACGTTCCGCCAAAGTCGCCGGCGACGCACGTTCCGCCAAAGTCCCCGTCAGCACACGTTCCGCAAAAGTCCGTGTCGACACACGTTCCGCAAAAGTCCGTGTCGACCGTTCCGCAAACACACACGCACTCGGCTTCCGCAAATACACCCCAGAACTCTCACTCTGGACAGTACCCACCCAATCGCCGCGCGTCTGCGAGGCACGCGGATTCGGCTTCCAAATACAAGCCGACTCATTCGGCTCATTCGGCCGCGAAGGATGCGAAGAAGTATTCGCACTCGCGTTCGTCGTACCACGCCGGTCGGCGCCATGCCGGGTTGTACCATCCTGAGTCGTACTATCGTCATGAGTGGCACCATCACCACTGGCACCACTGGCATTATCCCTGGTGGGCTTATGCCGACGATTACGGTGATTACGATGATTACTGGTCCTACTACGATTACGCCGAGTATCAACGTCAAGCGATCATCAGCGGCATTCGGGCTCAAATCGCCGCGGCCGAAGAGGTGCTCGAGAGCGCCGTGTCGCGCCAGGAAGTGGCGGAGAAAGAGCTCCAGGCCGCCCACGAGCGGATGGTCAAGGCCCGCGAGGCGATCGACAGCGCCGTCGCCGAACAGGTCGAGAGCAACAAGACCATGCGCGAGATCGAAGACCGCGTGATTGCCGCACAGGGATCGGGCTCCGTGGTCGTGCAAGCCCAGGCCAGGGTGGATGCGATGCGCGCGGCGCTCGATCAGGAAGTCCATCGCGTCCTCGCGCTGCCGCCGTACGCGGGCACGCCGACTGGGGCAGATTACGCCCATGAACTCGCAATGCTGTCACCTGCCCAAAAAGAGGAACTCGGCCGGGACGACCAGTTCATCGAGGCGACAAGGAAGTTGAAAACGGCGGTGCAAGAGGCGACGCGGGCGCGGCAAGCCTTGTTCGAAAAGGATCCGGAGTGGGTCGCCGCCCGAGACAAAGCGGTAAAAGCCAAGCAAGACCAAGCGAAAGCCGACCGGGAACTTGGCAAGGTCACGGGCGTTGGCCAGTTGAGCCCCAAAGTCCAGTTGCACGGGGCCCAGGGTTTGGCAGAGCAGGCCCGGGCGGTGATTGCGGCGGGCCGGGCGGCCCTGCGCAGGCCTAGGCGCAGCCTAGCGCATTCGTTCCCGCGGCGCACGAGGAACGCCCCGCAGCTAGCTCCTCCAGTTGACCGAAAGTTGACCGAAAGTTGACCGAAAGTTGACTTGGGGGAGAGCATATTTCTCGCTAGGCGACTACTTCCCTTGCAGTTGCTTCGCCTTGGCGGCGTCGGCCTTGGCTTGAACCGGATGCCCGGCTGCCTTATGAACATTCGCTCGGCCGGCATAGGCATTGGCATTCCCTGGGTCGAGCCGGATTGCTTGATTCAGATCGTCGAGTGCTTTTTCTAACTCGCCTTTTTCGAAATGGGCGCGGCCGCGGCCGAGAAGGGCCTCGACGTTCTTCGGCTCGAGTCGCAAGGCGGTATCGTAGTCGGCGAACGCCAGGTCTAATTCCTCGCGCTCGTGACGGATATCGGCCCGGATCAGGAACGACTCGGCGTCCTTCGGGTCGATGGCGATGGCCTTCTCCAGGTCGGCCAGGGCCTTGTCGACCTGGTTCGCCGCCCAATAGGCGCGGCAGCGGTTACGGAGCGCCTCGACGTTCTTCGGAGCAAGATCCAGGGCCGCCGTGTAGTCGGCGATCGCCTTGACCAGGTCTTTGTGCTCATGGTAGATCTCGGCGCGGCTCAGCAACGACTCGGCATCTTTCCGGTTAATGCCGATGGCCTTGTCCAAATCAACCAGGGCCTCGTCCAGTTTATTCTGATCAGCGTAGGTCTGCCCACGGCCGCGGATGCGCTCGACGTTTTCTTGATCGCGTTTGAGGACGACGGTGTAGTCGTCGATCGCCTTGTCTGGATCGTTCTCCTGGTAGACCTTGGCGCGGCTCAGCAACGACTCGGCATCCTGCGGGTTGATGTCGATGGCCTTGTCCAGATCAGCCAGGGCCTCGTCCGGTTCGTCCCTATCGGCATAGGCCCGGCCGCGGCCGCGGAGCGCGTCGACGTTCTTCGGATCGACTTCCAGGGCGGCGGTATAGTCGACGATCGCCCCATCCGGATCTTGCTGGTGGTAACGGATCTGGCCGCGAGTCACGCGGGCGGAAACGTCCCTGGGATCGATGTCGATGGCCGCGCTCAGATCGGCGAGGGCCTCGTCCGGTTTATTCTGATCGGCGTAGGTTCGGCCACGGCCACGGAGCGCCTCGACGTTTTGTCGATCGAGTTCGATGACGGCGTTGTAATCGGCGATCGCCTTGACCAGGTCGTTGCGGCGATGACGGATCAGGGCTCGGCTTAGGAGTGCTTCGGCGTCGTTCCGGTCAATGCTGATCGCCTTTTCGCAGTCGGCCAGGGCCTTGTCGAGCTCGTTGATCGCAACATAGGCGCGGCTGCGCTTGCCGAGCGCCTCGACGTTCTGGGCATCGACTCTGAGCACGGCACTGTAGTCGGGGATGGCCTTTTCCGGACCGTCCTGGTTATTGTGGATCCGGGCGCGGGCGAGCAGGGCCTCAACGTCCTTGGGGTCCAAGCGGACCGCCGCGTCGAGGTCTACCAGGGCTTTTTTCGGGTCCCCGCTTTCCCAATACGCACGCCCGCGGCCGAGGAACGCGTCGCCGCGGCTCGGATCGAGCTGGATGGCGCCGCTGTAGTCGGCAATCGCGTGCGGCAAATCGGCCGTGTTGTAGTAGATCAGGCCGCGGGCAACCAGGGCCTCAACGTCCTTGGAGTCCAGCCGGATTGCTTCGGTCAGGTCGGCCAGGGCCTTTTCCAACGCACCCTCCTCCGAAAAGGTGCGTCCCCGCCTGCTGAAGGCTTCAGCGCTGTTCGGGTCGAGCGCAATACGCGGGTAAAGTCGGCAATCGCCAGCTCCAGGTTATTCTGATCGTAGTAGACTTCTCCCCGGGCGAGTACTGCCGCGGCATCTTTCGGATCGCGCTCGATGGCCAGGGTGAGGGAGGCGATGGCCGCGTCGAACTCGCCTTGTTTCCAATGCACCAGACCCTCGTCGAAGGCCGAGGGAGGATTTGGAGGGACGGCCCCCGGACGGCTGCATGATGAGAGGAGGATCGTCAGCAAGAGGGCGGCCGCCAATTGCCGGCCGCCGCGGTGTAGAGAGCTTCGCAAGAACTGCATCATCAAGGTCCTTCTTACGGATTCGGTGGTTGTGGTCCGGAAATGAATTTGCCAGTAATATGCACACCTCTTTGGTTTTTTCCTTCGTACGATTGCCCATCGGGCGAAATCGTGCAATCGTCCACCCAAGGTGGCCAGTGGAGTTTGAGTTTGGAGCCGTTTCTCTCCCATGTGAATTTTCCATCGGGCGTCTGCAAGTGCCCATTGGACCAGAAAGTAACATTTCCGGGCTTGCCGCCGGCCGCTTGATGTTGCCAGACGGCAACGATGTATATCTGCTGCAACTCGAACGACCAAGGTTGACGGTTCTGATTCCTGGAAACACCCGTATATACGCCTTTTCCGTTGCGTCGGATGACCAGCGGGCCCCAAGATTCATCAAACTCGATGCGAACCTGGGCTGCTTCCGCTCTCCAGGTTGCGATACGCTTGTTTTTTTCCCATAAGGAGTTGTCGGCGCGAAAATCCCAGCAAGTCGTCCTCTTTTGGTTCGTCTTCTTCTCCCGCAAGCCGACCTGAAACATGCCTGCGATGGTGACTGCCGTGGCTTTATTGGCCCCTTTCGACGGTCCCGTCCGCTGGCCGGAGGCAACGTTCTTGTTCGCCGGATTGACGTTCTCTCCGTCGCCGGCGGAAGGAACATCCGTGCGCGGAGTCGTGTCATCCGCCACCGGCGATACACCGCTGTCGCTCGACGGCACGCCTCGCAGCTCTTTGACACGAATGTTCCGGAACTTAATCGTGGCCTGGGGCGCGTGGCATTGAAGCACGATGGGCCCCGCCTGTTCCTCGGTGATGCTCGAATTGCTGCCGTCCGTCGGCCCCATGATTATACCGTCGTCGATTACCCGCTCTCCATTCAGCGTTACGCTCACTTTGCGTCCCACCAGTCTCACCTCGAGCGAGTTCCACGTCCCCGGACCGCGGAAGGCATCCTTGGAGGGCGCGATTTGGCCAAAAATTGCGCCGCATTGCTGATCGCGTCTTGTTGGTACGGATGTGTGATCGTACAACTGGACTTCGTACAAGCCTTTGAGGTAGACGCCGCTGTTGGCCTTGTGATCGAGCCAGAAGTCGAGCTGCAAATCGAAGTTTCGAAACACGGCCTCGCTCACCAGATTGACGCCGCCCGGCCGCCACGTGCAGACCAGTTGCCCGTCCTCAGCAGTCCAACAAGGCGTTGCTCGAGGATCGCTGAGATGCCAGCCGCTGGTGGTTTTGCCGTCGAACAGGTCGATCCATTTGCCGGCCTCGTTGGTTTCCGAGGCCGGTCGATCGTTCTCGACCGTCGTTTCGGCCTTCGTTTCGACCTTTGTTTCGACCTTTGTTTCGGCCAACGGGACGACGGCGGGGGGAGAGGTCGGGGATGGGGGATTGGGGATTGGACTTGGAGTTGTAGTCGGAGGTGGAGTCGGAGGCGTGCTGCGGGCCACGAACTTTGGCCTGGTATTGATGGTCTCTCGTCCACCGGAGACCAAGGTGAATTCCTTGCTGGCTAACTCAACGTCGTTTTTCACGACGCGAAGCTTGCCCTTGCCCGGCACGACACGGATTTCGACCTTCTCCGCGCCCGCCTTCTGTTCGACGAGCAACGTGCCCCGGGCGTCAAGCACCTGGAGAGTTGCCTCGGGATCGGAGACCTCGACGATCAACGTTCCGTCGGCCGTGCGCATCGAGAACAACAGGCCGAACAATACCAAGAGCAACAACGTGGCGGCCGCTGCGACGGCCAGAAAACGATTTTGCGGCGAGCTGGGCAGCCACTTGAACGACCCATTGGGTAACGGCGATGCCGACCGATTCGGCGGCGGCGGCCGTTTTTTCGACGGGCGGGCAGGTCGGTCGCTTTGCTTGAATTCGGCAATCATATTTGCCAGCCCCGGATCGACCGCCGGCTTGGCGGCTGGGGTCACGCCAGCCGAAGAGATGCGCAGAGCCTGGTCCTTCGCAACCGGTTCCGCGGCAGGAAGGGAACCAGGTTGGGGCGAGGCCGGCGCAGGCCGCGGATCCAACTCCTGGCGCAGCCGCGCGTCATAGGCAGCCTTCCGCTGCGGGTCCATCAGACAGACCTTCGCCGCGGAAACTTCGTTCAAGAGCTTCTGTGTCAACGCGGCCTGCTGACCCAACTCATACGTCTTCAAGTGGGCCGACTGACGCATCACGGCCGCCATGATCACGTCCCGGTCGCTCTCGAAGGCTTGCAGCCCCAGCAGGCGATAGTGGGTTGGCGGCTGTTCCGCCGCCGGAATGCCCAGCCACTTGTGGTACGGATCGAATTCTGCTTTTCTTGGCGTCTTCGCTCACGGTGGCAACTTCGACTTGTGCTCCTGAAGATTCCTGCGGATATTGTAACCTATCGGGCGTCGGTCCAGAACCCACCCTCACCTTCCTACGTGATTCCCCAAAATCGGGTCATATTTGGGCTTACTCTTGGTGAATCGCCGTCGATGTCGCCGGCGTCACAACCGGGACCATTCCCGGGACGACATAGGCCTGCAACAGCGTAAGCAATCCGACCAGCGCGGCCAAGACGATGCTGTGCAAGAGCACGAAACGCAGAATGCGCCCTTCGCCGCCCTTCTGGTTCGTGGCCGCCGCGGCAACCACGACGCTCTGCGCCGCGATCATTTTCCCCATCACGCCCCCCGTGGAGTTGCTGGCGACGATCAACACGGGATTGAGTCCGAGCCGCTGGGCAGTGATCCGCTGCAGGCTGCCAAACATAGCATTGGACGATGTATCGGAACCCGTGACCAAGACCCCCAGCCAGCCCAGAAATGGGGCAAACAACGGATAGAACCAACCCGTATGGACGAATGCCAGGCCCAGCGTCACGTCCGCTCCGCTGAATTTCATGGTGTAGGCCAAGGCCAACATGCAGGCAATGGTCACCAGCGCCCACCGAATGCCCAAGAGCGTGCGGCGGAACTCGGCAGCGAAGACCCGCGGCGAGACCCGCAGCCAGAAGGCCGCCAAGACCGCCGCAAGAAAAACGCTAGTGCCGGCCGTGGAAAGGATATTCCAGTCGTAAGCGGCGTACATGGGCTTCGCGGCCCGATCGCTGCCGGGGGCCACCCGCTCGGCCGGATCGGTCCGATAGACTTGCAACCCCGGCACCACGACTTCGCTCGCCTGGACGCCGCAAACAACTCGCGCCGCTGCCAGAGAAACCGCGGTCGAGAACCCCCTTCCACACGGGCCATCCCCACAGGAAGATCGTCAACGACAAGAGTACCCAGGGCATCCAGGCATAGGCAATCTGCCGAGCAGTCGGTGCCGACGAGGGGGCCGGGCCGGCTGCCGGAACGGTTTGCCGCTCCTGCGGGGAACAGGGGGCGCACGCTTGCGGATCGTGCCGTTCCGGAGTTGGAGGAACGGCACGGAGTCCGTTCCCTACAGCGGGGCTGGTTGCCCGCTCGTCGGGAAAACGCCAGATCTCCTGCGGCCGCCAGAATCGCAGAAAGATCGTCAGCAGTATCAAGGAGCCGAAGCCCGCGGCCACGTTGACCAGCGCCGGCCCTGGAAGTCTGCGACGAAGAACTGAATGGCCGCGTAACTCCCACCGCAGACCAGGATCGCCGGCCAGGCGCCTTTGACCCCCTTCCAGCCCGACATCAGGGCGACCAACCAGGCGGGAATGATCAGGGAAAAGAACGTGAGTTGACGCCCTGCCATTTGGCAAAGGGCCAGATCGTTCATGTCCGAGACCTTGGCCAACGTGGTAATGGGGATGCCGATCGAGCCGAAGGCGACGGGAGACGTATTGGCCAACAACGTGAGGGCGGCGGCGTACAGGGGCGGGAAGCCCAATCCGATCAGGAGGGCCGCCGAGATGGCCACCGGTGCGCCGAACCCGGCGCCACCCTCCAAGAAACTGCCGAAGCTGAAAGCGATCAAGAGGGCCTGAATCCGCCGGTCGGGAGAAATGGCGGCCACCGAGTGTTTGACGACCTCGAACTGCCCGCTGCGAACGGTCAAGTTATAGAGGAATACGGCGGCCAACACGATCCAGCCGATGGGCATCAGTCCGAAGCAGGCCCCGTAACCGGCGGCTGCCATGGCCGCCGAGAAGGGCATTTTGAACGCCCCGACAGCGACGACCAGGGCGGTGATCAATCCGCTGATCGCGGCCCGCGGGGCCGTCGCTCCCGCCAACAACAATCCGCTCAGAACGAGGATCGGCAAGGCGGCAACCAAGGGCGACCAAACGGCCGACGCTAGGGGATTGTAGTTTTGCACCCACTCCATGGTTTCCTCTTATACTGCTCGCGGACACCAAGGTAGCAGGCACACTCCGTGTGCCGTCCGCCCTGCGGTTTCCGCCACGGGCATTTTCTCAAGGGTTTTCGGCGGACGGCACACCGACCCTGCTGCGCAGTGTGCCCGGTGCCTGCTACTTTTCTTGCCGCCCGCGAACGGCCAGATCCGCCACGTACGGCTCGACCGGCACGAATTCGTACAACTCGACCTGGTCGACGTACTGCAACTCTTTCTCGTGTACGAAGAAGGTCAAGGGATACTTCTCGCGGGCGACGAGGCGATATTTGGCTTCCATCGAGCGCAGCCACTCCTGGAAGCGGGCCTCGTCCTGTGCGGTGGCGATGTTGGGCCGGAAGCGGGCGCAGCGCAAAGGGTGGTCCTTGGAGATTCGCCCAAGTTGCGGCGGCAGGCAGTGCGCATGCCGGCGGGAGTAGATCCGCTGATTGCAGAAATAGACCGATGCCAATTCGTCGTCGCCCGGCACCGAGGAAGCCGGCTGCCGGCAATCGGTGCTGACGCAGAGCAGTTCGGCGCCCTGGGCCTTGTCGGTCCAGAACCAGCGGGCGAAATCGCGGTTCCGCTGCCAGCACGTTTCTTTATAAGGCTTGAGAAAATCGCGAACGGAAGCGACGCATCCGATCACGGCCAGGAGCGCCAGGGCCACGACCGCTGGCACGCCGGCCGGGGCACCCGGTACTCCGCGGGCACCCGGTACTCCGGGTCGACGGCGGTTATTCATCATCGCGAGGATGGCCGCCCCGCCCAGGCCGGTCAGGAGGCAGAGGATCGGCGCCATGTAGAGCATCACCCGCGAATGGCCCATGTAGGGATAAGCATGCAGAGCGGCGGCGATGAAGTTCAAGACCAGCGGCAGCGTGAAAAGTGTCGCCAGCCAGAATTGCCGCCCACGGATCAGCAGCACCAGGGCCGTAAGGCAGCAGAGGGTCGTCAGCGAGCTGGCGCCCTGCGCGCCCCCGGCCGGAAAGGCCAGGGCCTCGCCGGTGTGGCTTTCCAAGACGAACAACGCCATTTGCCTGGCCGAGTGCAGCGGCGGAAAGGCCTGTTCCCAGCCGCTTTGCATGTCCGGCCCCGCGGCGGCAATCTGGGCACGGGCGGAAGCGAAGAACAAGAGGGCCACCGCGCCTGCCGTGGCCACGTTGATTCCCAACCAGGCCAGCCATCGCCGCCGCGTGCCGCTGTGGAAGAGCTCGATCAACATTGCCAGGCTGACGGCCGGCACGACGAACATCGCCGGATAGGAAAGCAACACGGCCACCGGCATCGCCACGGCCAGGGCCCAGAGCCAACGGCTCTTCTGACGTCCCAGTCGCCACTCGATCAGCAACGTCAAGAGCAACAGGGTCACGAGCATGTCGGAGCCGTAGGGCTTGGCCTCGGCCGAGTAGCGGATGAGCGGATAGGCGACGGCGAAGGCGCCGATCGCCATCAGCCGCGCCATGCCTTGCAACACTCGGCCGGCCAGACGGCGGAACAGCAAGAGACTGGCGATCGAGCCGATGAAGACGTACAACCGCAGCGAATATTCGGAAAAACCGCAGATCGCGACGACGGTCTTTTGAATCCAGAGGTAGAGCAGCGGCGCAACCTGCTCATAGTCCAGCGGCCGGAGCAAGTCCAGGTAACCGCGATCCAGATAGTTGTGGGCGAGATAGGCCTCGTCGGGCCAGAGCGGGAAGTCGAGCAAATAGCGGACCGTGCGAATCACGATCCCCAGCGCGACGAAGGCCCAGGCAATCCGCGCCAGACGATCGGCCCCGAACTGCCCTGCGGCGGCGGGAAACGGGTCGAGCGCTGCGAACCCGGTGGCCGGCGTGGCGGCCGCAGACTGCGTCGCCGCGGGTAGGGGGGGCTGTGGCGACGGGCGCTCTGCCGCCGTTGCGGTCGCCGTATCGTCGCTCCAAGATCGATCCGCCGCACGCCGATTCCTTCGGCCCATAACACCCTCCATCCTGCCTATTTTGAGGCAAGTCCTTTGCCACGCCAGCCAATCGTCCCGCGCGGATCGTATCGAAATTGTCCGGTCGGGTCCAGAGGAGTCCAGCGAGCTTGATTCAGCCCTGAGTTACTGATGATTCCAGCCTTGTGAAGGCGCCCAGGCTCACAATATTATGGTGCTATAATCGAAACATGCCCAGAGATTTCAGTGACCTATTGAAGAGAACGCCTCTTTATTCTCTGCACCGGAGGTTTCGACAATATCGAAGAGTTCGCCGCTTCTGGAAGTGGACCAAAAACGACGAGATTCGGGCCGCCTTCTACCAGCAGTTCATCAGCCCGGGCGATTTGGTTTTCGACGTCGGGGCCAATTTGGGAAATAGAACGAAGGTCTTCTGCGAGCTCGGGGCACGGGTTGTTGCTTTTGAGCCGCAGGTCGATTGTCTTGCCTTCCTGGAAGCAGTGTTCGCCGGGAAGAAGTCCGTGCAAGTCGTAAATCGGGCGTTAGGAAGGGCCGCGGACGAGGCGGAAATGCTGATTGCCGACGCTCACTTCCTTTCGTCGCTTTCCCCGCGGTGGATCGAGGCCGTGAAAAGCAGCAAGCGGTTCGGTGAAAACCAATGGGAAAAGAGGCAACGCGTCGAGATCACGACCCTCGATAAGGCAATTCAGGAATTCGGCGTCCCGTCATTCATCAAGATCGATACCGAAGGTTATGAATTCGAGGTCTTATCCGGGTTGTCAAGGCCTATCGACTGCCTTTCTGTGGAGTTCACGCCCGAAGACATCCAGAATACCCTGAATTGTATCGACCTTATAAGTTCTCTGTCAACGATCGAGACTCGGCTTTCCCTTGGAGAGTCGATGCAGTGGGAGACGCCTGCGTGGCTCGCCGAAGACCAGATCAAGCAGGTGCTGGCGGATACAGATCCCACGGCGTTCGGCGACGTGTATATTCGATGTCGGACGAATAATCCAGGATGATGCTCGCCCCCTTGCCGATCGACGAAGTCCTGCCGCAGATCGTGGCCGCCTTGCGCACTTCCAGGGCGGTCGTCCTGCGAGCGCCGACGGGGGCGGGCAAAACGACCCGCGTGCCGCCGGCCGTGCTCGATGCGGGATCTGGCCCGCGGCGGTTCGATCGTGGTCTTGCAGCCCCGCCGCCTGACCGCGCAGGGCCTGTGCGCGGCGGATCGCTTTCGAGCGCGGCGTGATCATTGGGCGACGAGGTCGGCTACCAGGTCCGCTTCGATCGCTGCATGGGACCGAAGACACGGATCAAGGTCGTCACCGAAGGCATCTTCCTCCGCATGCTCCAGGACGACCCCTTCCTGGAATCGGTCGCCGCGGTCGTATTCGACGAATTCCACGAGCGGAGCCTCAACAGCGACCTGGCCCTGGCCATGGTCCGCCGCGTGCAGGAAACCGTCCGGCCGGAGTTGAAACTGCGTGGTGATGTCGGCCACGCTGGCCGCGGAACCGATCGCCCGCTGGCTCGGCGATTGCCCTGTGGTGGAAAGCCGAGGGCGGCTGCATCCCGTGGAGATTCGCTACCTGGAAGACCTGCAACGCCGCCCGCTCGCCGACCGTGCGGCCGACGCCGTGGAGCAAATCCTCGATCGTACGCCGGGCGACGTGCTCGTCTTTCTGCCGGGCGTGGGCGAGATCCGGCAGACGGCACGGCGGCTGGAACTGCTGGCCGCCGCGCGGGACCTGGCCGTGCTGCCGCTTTACGGCGATCTGCCGGCCGAGAAGCAGGACGAAGTCCTCGGGCCGATCGGCCGCCGCAAGGTCGTCTTGTCGACGAACGTCGCGGAAACCTCGCTCACCATCGAAGGCATCACGGCCGTGGTCGATACGGGCCTGGCCCGATCGCTGTTCTTCGATCCGCACGTCGGCATGGACCGGCTGCAGCTTGATGCCGATCTCGCAGGCCTCGGCCGATCAGCGGGCGGGCCGCGCCGGCCGCACGCAGCCGGGCGTTTGTCTGCGGCTGTGGGCCGAGCGGACCCATCGCCAGCGGCCCGCGGGCGATGAGCCGGAGATTCGCCGCCTCGACCTGGCCGGACCGATGCTGGAACTCCGCGTGTGGGGCGAGAGCGATTTGCAGGCGTTTCCCTGGTTCGAAGCCCCGCCGGCCGCGTCGCTGGAACAGGCCGACGCGCTGCTGAAGCGGCTCGGGGCGATCGATGCGGCGGGAAACGTCACCGAATTGGGGAAGCTCGATGGCCCGGCTGCCGGTCAGTCCGCGACTGGCCCGCATGTTGTTGGAAGGGTATCGGCTCGGCCAGGCGGAGGCCGTGGCGCTGGCCGCGGCGTTGCTCAGCGAGCGCGATCCGTTTGGCCGTGGCGAGGATGACCGTAGGATAGGTTTTCAATCGTCCGGCGGCTGCCGATTCCGATTCGGACGTCTACGATCGCGTGGCGGCCCTGGAAGATTTCGCGGAGTCCGGCCGCACGGATTCGCCCTTGGGGCGGATCCATCGCGCGACGGCCCAATTCGTGCTGCACGTCCGCGATCAACTGCTCCGCGAATTGCGGCAAAGTAGACGGCACACGCCGTGTGCCGCTTTCCCGCACACGGCGTGTGCGGCCTACGTTGCCCCGCCCGCCGAGGCCGTTCGTCGCGGGCTCTTGGCCGCGTTTCCCGATCGGCTGGTGCGGCGGAGCGGTCCCGGCAGCCGCTTCGGACGCATGGTCGGCGGCCGGGGCGTGCGCGTGGTCGAATCGAGCGCCGTCCGCAATGCGCCGCTGTTTCTGGCAGTGGACGTCGATCGTGGCGGGTCGGAAGCCCTGGTCCGGCAGGCCTCGGCCATCGAGCGCGACTGGCTGCCCGCCGATCGGCTTGCCTTGCGGACCGAGGTCGAGTTCGACGCGGCGAGCCGTCGCGTGATCGCCCGTCGCCGCGTTTACTGGGAAGACCTGCTCTTGGAAGAAAGTCCGGCGCAGTTGCCGGACGGCGATGAAGTCGCCGCGACTGCTCGCCGCCGCAGCCGCGCAATCGCTCGAGGAGGTCTTTCCGTGGGACGACGCGGAGACGGCCGAGTTTGTCAACCGTGTTCGCTGCCTCGCCCAATGGATGCCGGAGTTGGAGTTGCCCGCGTTCGATGCGGCCGGGCTCCAGGCCGTTTTGCCCCGAGTATGCCATGGCTGCCGGTCGCTGGACGAGCTGCGCAAGGCCCCGTGGCTGGCGCACCTGCAAGCCGCGTTGACCCCCGAGCAGCAACGGGTTTTGGCCCGCGAGGCCCCGGAGCGGATCGAGGTGCCCAGCGGCAGCCGCATCAAGCTGCACTACGAGCCGGGCAAGCCGCCGGTGTTGGCCGTGCGGATCCAGGAGATCTTCGGCATGTTGGAAACGCCGCGGGTGGCCGGTCGCCGCGTGCCGGTGCTCTTGCATCTCCTGGCCCCCAACGGTCGGCCGCAACAGGTGACCGACGACCTGGCCAGTTTCTGGCGGACGACCTATCATCAGGTCCGCAAGGATCTGCGCCGCCGCTATCCCAAGCACGCCTGGCCGGAAGACCCGTATCAGGCCACCGCGGAGAAAAGACCGGGGAGGAAGGGACCATGAATGCCAACACCTTCAATCAACTGACCCACATTTACGAGGCGATGATCGATTGGCCAACGCGCCTGTCGACGGAAGAGCCGTTCTATCGCCACTGGTTCCAGCAGGCGGGGGTCAAGCGTGTGGCTGATGTGGCCTGCGGCACAGGACACCATGCGGCCATGTTCCAAGGCTGGGGCCTCGAGGTGGAAGCGTCCGATCTCAGTCCGGCGATGATCGAGCAGGCCCAGGCCGGCTTCGGCGAGCCGCCGCGACTCCGCTGGGCTGTGCGCGGTTTTGACGAACCGATCCCTGCGGCCGGATCGTGGGATGCGGTCGTCTGCGTGGGAAACTCCTTGGCCCTGGCGCCCGACCTGGCGACGGTGCGAACGGCCATCGCCCGGATAATGGAAGCCTTGCGGCCGGGGGGCGTTCTGCTGGTGCAGGTTCTCAATCTCTGGCGGCTGCCGGACGGTCCGTGTGTCTGGCAGAAATGCCATCGCACCCGGCTGCCGCAAGGCAATGTGTTGATCCTCAAAGGCATACACCGCTGCGGCGAACAAGGATATGTCGAGTTGGTCGTTGCCGATCCCAGCGGCGGGCCACTCTTGGCCCATGAGTCGCCGCGGTTTCTCGGCCTGGAAAGCGGCAAACTGGAGACCATGGCGCGCCAGGCCGGCGCGTCACAGGTTCAGTTCTTTGGCGGCTATACGGCACAGCCGTTCCACCGCGAGACCAGCATCGATCTGGTCATGGTGGCAAGGGAAGAGAACTGAACTTTACTTGGCCTTAGCCTTTTCAACCTTCAAGCATTCCGCGGCCGTGATGATGCCGTCATGGTTCAGGTCATAGCGGGCGAACTCCGCTACCTTCTCCGGCGTCCAGTGGTCGGTGAACTCGGCCATCGTGACTTGCCCTTCGCCGTTGACGTCCTTTTCCAGGAACCAGTCGGGCAGTCCTTTGGGCAAGCGCTCACGGGCCGTGAGAAAACGGCCCGGTTTTCGTGGCGACGATTTCGCATCCGCCGGGGACGACGCCGGTGGCGACACCCCTGCCGGCGGTGCGGCCGAGGCCTGGGAAGGAACGACTGGACCGGAAGGGGAAGCCACCGTCAAAGCGGTACCGGCCGTGCCCGAAACAGCCAAAACGACCGGATTGGCGGCCGAAGAGTTAAGGGAACCGCCACCCGAGGTAGACAGTGTAAGGCCAGAGGCAGGAGGGACAGTCGCCGCAACACCCACGTTTGGCGGCGGCGTCACCACCGCAGCCGGCGATGCCCCGCCTTGCGGCGCTCCGCCGGAACTTGATGGGGTCCCGCCACCGCTTGCATTGCCTCTTGACCGATGGTAGGCCTCGTAGCCTTGCATGATTTCCGAAATCGCCATCGGGTAGTGCGGTTCCTTTCCCATCCGGCTGAAAATTCGGTCGAGAAGACCCTTGGTATTAGGATCGCTGGCCTCGTCCGGATCGATCATCCCATTGCCGTTGGCGTCCGCTCTTTTCAGGAAATCCGCGGTACGGGCCATTCGCTGCGTGATTTCGTCATTCGACATGGGGCGATTGTCGTCCCGCCGCCCCCCGCGGCCGCGGTAGCGTCCCTGTCCCAGGGCGGGTTGTCCGGCCACGAACTGGAAAAATGACAGAACTGCAATTATAATGTAGATTTTAGCGGCTGATGACATGCGGTTTGCTCCTTTCTATTACTTTAACACCGGCCGGCCCGATTTGCATCGGAAGAAATCGAGACTCTTTCCTTTTTGCAGGGTTTATTACTATAGGCAGCCAATGGCGACAGCACGGAAGGTCCGTCCGCACTGAATTTCGCCTGGATGGGTGGTGGAATTGATGGATGTCGGCGAAATGCTTTTCCGCAAAGGCCTGTTGGATACGCAGCAGCTCGAACAAGCGGCGCTGCCCAGACCGAGGGGGTGCGCCTCGACCAGGCCGCCGTTCAACTCGGATTCCTCAGCGAAGAGACGGCCTTGCGGGCCTTGGCCAACGAGGTAGGACTCGAATTCGTCGACCTGGTCGACGCCGAAGTCGATCTCAGCCTCCTGAAAGACTTTCCCGCGCGTTTCGTGCACCGCGAGTCGCTCTTCCCCATCCGCCGCAATAACGGACATCTCATCGTTGCCACCAGCGATCCCTTCAACTTGTACCCCTTGGACGAGTTGAGCGTGGCAACCGGGCTGACCGTGGTGCCGGTGCTGGCCAGCCGCGAAGAGATTGCCAAGCGAATCAAGAACCACCTGGGAGTCGGCAGCGAAACGATCGACGGTCTCTTGGCGGCCACCGACGACCGCATCGAACTCGACCAGCCCGTTGACGACGATGCCGAACTCTCGGAGATGGCCCAGGAACCGTCGGTCGTGCGGCTGGTCAACGAGATCCTGCTGGAGGCCATCGATCTGCGGGCCAGCGACGTGCACATTGAATCGCAGCACTCCGGATTGAGGGTCCGTTACCGCATCGACGGCGTGCTGCACCTGCAGCCGATGCCGCCGGAGATCCACCGTTTTCAGGCCGCGATCATCAGTCGTTTGAAGATCATGTCGCGGTTGAACATCGCCGAGCGACGCCTGCCGCAGGACGGCCGCATCCAACTCCGCACGAGCGGACGCGAGGTCGATATCCGCGTCTCCGTGATTCCCATGATCCACGGCGAAGGAATCGTCCTCCGCTTGTTGGACAAGGGGGCCATGGAATTCAAACTGGGTAAACTGGGCATGGAGCCGGACCTGTATGCCAAGTTCCATGAGTTGATCCAGTTGCCGCACGGGATCATCCTGGTCACCGGACCGACCGGTTCCGGCAAGAGCACCACGCTCTACAGCTCGCTCTTGGAAATCAAGAACGACGAGACCAAAATCATTACCACCGAGGATCCGGTGGAGTACCAGTTGGACGGCATCAACCAGATCCAAGTACACCCCAAGATCGGGCTGACGTTCGGCACGTCGCTGAGGAGCATTTTGCGCCACGACCCGGACATCATCCTAGTGGGCGAAATCCGTGACTTGGAAACGGCCGAGAACGCAATCCAAGCCTCGCTGACGGGCCATCTCGTGTTCAGCACACTGCACACCAACGACGCGGCGGGGGCCTACACGCGGTTGGTCGACATGGGCCTGGAGCCGTTCCTGGTTTCCAGCACGGTCGAGGCGGTCATGGCCCAGCGCCTGGTCCGCACGCTCTGCAAGCATTGCAAGCAGCCCTACCATCCGGCCGGCAATGAACTTCCTGCCGATTTCCCCCGCGACAAGTTAGGCGGCAACCCGCTGTATCGGGCCGTCGGTTGTCGCGAATGCCGCCAAGTGGGCTATCGCGGCCGCGTCGGGTTGTATGAATTGCTGGTAACCACCGAAGAGATTCGGAATTTGTCGCACGAGCGGGTCAGCAGTTGGGCCATCCAAAAGGAGGCGATCCGCCAAGGCATGCGCACGCTCCGCGATGACGGCTGGGTGAAGGTCCTCGACGGGCGGACCACGGTCGACGAAGTGCTGCGGGTGACCAAAGGCAAGGTTGAGGCCTGAATCGAATCTTAGTCCGCGCCCCTGCCGCGCGGCCAGACCGCCAGGCCCACATAGAGGAACTGGACCGAGCACAGCACGCCGGCCAGGTAGGCCTGTCCGCCACCCCCGGTGAATCCATAGCTGTGCAGGCTGCCCGCGCCCATAAAGTTGACCCCGTACCAGGCCATCAGGACCAGCGCGAAACCGACGGCGGAAAGGGCGGCCAAGCCGCGGTTGCCCACCCAACCCACGCAGCGTGCGTGCAGCACGGCGAGGTAGATCAAGAGCGTGATCAGGGCCCAGACCTCCTTTCGGTCCCAACTCCAAAACCGCCCCCAGGCGTCGTCGGCCCACATCGCGCCCAGGACCGTGCCGGTTTCCAAAAGGAGGACGCCGGCAAAGAGCGTCCAGTAGGTGACCCTGGCCAGCGCGTCCATCGTGGCCTCGTCCTTCGATCGGGCCAGATAGAAGCCCAAGGCGCTATTGCCAATGATCCAGGCCAAGGCAAAGGCGGCGTAGCTGGCCATGACTGTTATGACGTGGATGGCCAGCCAATAGTTGCTCCGCAGCACCGGCATCAGCGGCTGGACACTTGGATCGAACGCTATCGCCAAGAGCAGGGCCAGTGTGGAGATCGCGGCCGCCGCGGCCAGGATCATCCGCTTGCGGTAGACGACTGTGAAGATCAGGCCGAAAACGGCGGTCCCCAGCCCCACGGAGAGCACCGACTCGTACATGTTGGTCACCGGGGCCCGCCCCGCAATGGCCATTCGCATGCCGAAGCCTACGAGCATCGCCGCGACCCCGCCAAGGAACACCGCGACCGCGCCGACATAGGCCCACTTTCGGGCAGCGACCATGCTCAGCAGCACGCCCAGGCAGGCGACGAGCATCAGCACCCAGGCAACACGGAACGGCGCCCAGTGGTTGTAGGCCACCTCCAGGTCCATGGCCGACTGCGAGGGGTAATCGCCCAGTTCCGGCCCGACGTCGCGCAGCGTGGCGAGGAGATCCACGGTGGCCTGATGGAAAGCCTGGGGATCGCCGGCCACATAAGCATCCCGCGCCTGCTGGAACTTCTCCTTGACCTGGCGCAGTCTTCCGCCCGGATCGTTATTATCGTCAAACCTCGTGAGCATCAGGCGCAGGACCGACACCCATTGCTCGTTTTCGCTGTTGGGCAGGGGCGCGATTTCGAGTTTTCTCCCGCTGCGGTGTTCTTCGTAGATCGCCAGGCGACCGGCCACGTCCAGGACGGCTTTGTCCATGGATGCGGTGGGAGGCGTCATGCGCGAGGAAAGCTGCTGCGCCATCGCCATGAGCGTCAGCTTCCCATGGGCATGCGGCTCCTCGATTTCCGCCTCGCGCAGGTCGTGGGCCGAGATGTAGGTCTGGCCGTCGGCCATATTCAGGGCCTTGCGCAGCTCGAGCGACTTGACCAGGATCAGCGGCTCGAGGTCCCACTTGTTCGCGTCTTGGCCCTCATAGTCGAACAACAGGCTCAGATACAGTCCTGTCGCGTCCAGGGTTCGGCCAGTTTCCGGGTCGGTGAAACTGGTCCGGTTTCCGATGCGCCCGAAGGTTTCCGTGGCCAGGGTATCCAGGGGCTTGCGGCGTCCACGGTCCTGCACGGGCAGCGACCGCCACGGTTTCCAGTCCATGCCCTCTTCCGAAGTGCGCGCGGCCATTCCCGCCGCGCTCACCGACAGCACCATCAAGAAAGGGAGGAAGGGGGATAGGGAGAGGGGGAGATGGGGAGATTCAGCCATTGTCCCCTTCTCCCCCTCTCCCCCTCTCCCCTTCTCCCTATCTCTCCTTCTCCCGCCTGCCTTGCGACAGAGGACCAGCAGCGTGCCCACGCACGTCATCAGAGAGCCGAGATATTTCAACCCCCGGCCGGGATCATGGGCCACCATGAACACCGAGGCGGGTTTTGCTCCTGGCTCTTCGCGAAAACCGGACTGGTAGAAGACGAACTTGCCATAGGCCAGGGGGTGGTTCGTCCAAATCTCCCGCCGACCATCGGTAGATGGTGCCCGGTCCGTCTGGCGGGACTTATCGATCACTCGAACCTTGCTGGCGAACGAGGCGTGACCCATGCCGCCGGGGTTCAGGCTGTGCTCGAACTCTTCCAAGCGCAGAGAAAAGCCCAGTGGGTAGTATGCGTTGCCGAAGGCGATGGCCAGCGGACCATCGGGCGTGGCGAGTCGCCGGGTCCCGTACTCCTTGTCGTTCTGTTGCAGCCAGACCTCTTGGGTTTCGCCCCCGGCGGTCACCTCCAGGCACGCGGTGGCCGGCGACCCGGCGACTTCTTCTTCATTCCCGGCGGCCGGCTGGAAGGTCACCTGGCGGCGGGCGTGCGGCAGGTAGGCCATCAGCACCGCCTTCCCGGGAGTACCCAGGAGCCCAGCCCCCGCCGGCAGTTCCAACTCGTCGCCCGCGTGGACCTCGCCCCGCGACTGATATTTGCCCCCGCTGCCGACGCGACAGTAGAGCTTGCCGTCGGGCGTTTCCAGAAACTCGACTCCGGCGGGGGCCTTGCAGGCAGGGTGGTGATAGCAGAATTTCACGGGGCAAGTCGGCCCGTGAAGTTCCTCGAAGTTCTGGAACGGGTAGTGGGCGAAGGCGAGTTTCCGGATGGGTTCTTTTTGGTCGGGTACGCGGATTCGCAATTCCAAAAGCGGGTTGGCCGGGGCGTTACCCTCGGAACCCAAGTGGCGGTTGGCATCCACTTTGGCGTTAGGCAGGTACTGGACGATTTCGACCGAGACCTTGCCATCGCCCAGGTCGATCTTCTTGCCGATGTTCGCGCCCACCGGGATCCGCCGGACGCGCCCGGCATAGTGCAGAGAGAGGACGCCGCGAGGATCCATGTCTTCTTCCGGAGGCTTGAGGAAGTCCTCCTGCATGGAGGCCGCCGGCGCGCGCTGGAACTCCAGTCGAATATGGTCCATTGTCACCTCGGGGCGGAAGGGGTTGGCCACCAACCACCGCCCCTCGTCCGCCGACCCGCAACCCGGAGTACCGGGTGCCCCCGGGTGCCCCGCCCCGGCGTCTGCCACGGCAAGCTTCAAGGCCGACGGCGACTTCCCCGAATCGTCGGCGACCCAATCCTCGTGCCTTTCGGCATGGCGGTAGAACCTGGTCAGTTTCAGGTGTACGCCGCTCCCTTGGCCCAAGTCCAACGGTTCGCCCTCCCGCCGATCGACAGGGCCCGGAGAGAAGGCAAACGCGGCCGGCCAGCGGTCAGGCCGGCCCTGCCCTCCCGTCCACTCCGCCTTGAACTGGCAGCGGTCGCTCAACTCCATCCGGTCGGCTGCCTCGCCTTCGCCAAGAACGAGTCGCCCTTCGATCCCGTCGCGGAAGGTCCAGGCCGCTCCGGCCAGCAACACCAGCAGGCCGACATGGGTCGCCAGGAAGGGAATTTGGCCCATTTTCCAGGGAAAGCGGACGATCGTTGCGGCCACCACGTTCACAGCCAGCACGCCCAGCAACCCGGCGAACCACGGGCTATGATAGACGTACCACAGCACGTAGTCCCTCCCCTTGGCGACCTCGACGAAAGTGGCAACGGCAGCGACTGTGGCAAGGACCACGATCAGGACCACGGCGAGTTTCACCGAAGCCAGCCAACGCAACGGCCAGGGGGCCCACGGGCGGATTGTCGGGCTGTCCGAGGTCAGGCACGGAGAAGACGTCATGTAACTTCCTGGCACACGCCAACGGGAGGACTATCCTGGCGGCGCTTCACGGCGCGGAGCACGATCATCAAGAGGATTCCGAGGCAGGCCAGCCCGCCGCCCGTGTATTTCAAGACGCGCCCCGGGTCACTCGTCACGCGGAGGACCGAACAGGCGCCTATACCGGGCAACGGCAGGAAGCCGGACTGATAGACAGTATATTGGCCGTACCGCAGCGGATGGCCCGTCGAGACCTCGCGGGGCGGGTTGGTCACCGGGATGGCGCCCGAGAGCGCCGCGCCCTCGAACAGATACAATTGGGTCGCACCCGAAGCGTAGTTTGCCGAGCTCTGCTCCGTGTCCCGCTGAAACGCGATCAGCCTGGCGGAGAAACCTAACGGGCGCTGTTCATACCCGAACACGACAACGAGAGGTCCGTCGGGCGTTTGCAGTTGTCGGACCCCAAGCTGGGCGTTGTTTCGTCCCAGCCAGAATTGCTGGCTCTTGTCGCCCGTCGTCAACTCCACCAGCGCCGCAGCCTCCGCTTGGCTCTTTTCGCCGGGAGCAAGCTCGACGGGGGTGAAAGTCCCTTCCAAGCGGGAGTGAGGGAGGTAGCCGAGCAGCGAGACCTGGAGATCGGCCGTGACCGTGATCCGGTCCCCCACCTTGACTTCGCCGCGCGGCTGGTAGACCCCGCCGGCGCCGGCCCCGCCTAGCGGCAAACCTGTCCGGCAGTACAGCTTTCTGTCCGGCGTCTCGAGAAATTCGGTCCCCATGGGGGCCACGACGGCCGGATGGTGATACCAGAACTTGACCGGGCAACTCTGTTTCTTGAGCGACTCGAAGTTCACCAGCGGTCGCTTGGCATAGGCGATTTCCGAAATCGGCACTTTCTGGCCGGGCGAATGGACGCGCAATTGCAACATGGGGTTCTTGGGCTCGACGCCCTCGGAGCTGAATTTTCCCTTGATCGACCGCGAGTTGGCATAGTATTCCACGATCTCTACGCTCAATCCGCTCTCGCCAACGGGAAGTTTCTTGCCGATCTCGCCGTCGACCGCAACCGGGTAGACGTGGCCCTTGTAATGCATGTCCAGGACGCCGCGGCTGCCGGGTTTCATGGCGGGCGTCTGCAGAAAACTTTCCCGCAACGACGCCACCGAGGCCTGCTCGAACGAAAGCCGCGCTCCCTTCGCAACCGGCGGACTACCGAAAAGGGCAGACATTATCCATCCCTCGAACGCCCCGCCGTCTTGCGCATCGGAGAGCGCAACCCGGATCGCCGGCTGTCCCTGCCCGCTTTCGTCGGCCACGCGGTCCGTCCCGTAGCGGGCATGACGGTAGAACCGCAGGACCTTGATGCGCATGCCGTCCACCTCGCCGAAATCCAAGGGCTGGTCGCTCCGCCAGTCGGCCGGTCCGGGAGAGAAACCGAGTTCGATTTTTTGCGTATCCTCGCCCTTGCGCGAGAGCAGCGTGAGGATGCTGCGATCGGTGATAAAGACCGTTTCGGCCGTCTGGCCAGCCCGGAGAAAGAGGCGGCCTTCGATTCCCCCGAGCAACGTCAGCAGGAAACCCGTCAGCAGCAGCAGCAGTCCGAAGAGCCGCGAGGGCCGCCCCCTTGTTCCCCCGCGCGGAGCAACGTGGCCACGGCAATGTTCGCCGCCAGTACGCCCAACAGCCCGATGAACCATCCGTTGCGGTGGACATACCACTGCGGCCCACTCCAGGCCCTTGGCCTTTTCCAGGAAAGCGCCCCAGCCGAGTTCGGCGGCCAAGAGCGCCAAGAGCACGATGGTCAGCTTCAGCGATGCCGCCGATCGGACGAGAACTCGCGCCAGACAGCCAATGCCCCCGGGCGTTTTTTGTGTTGTCACGCAGAACTCCGTCATCACTACTGGACTGGTTTCATCGTTTGCAGAAAGGCGCGGAACTCGGCGGCCCGTTGGCCGACCGTCTTCTCGGGACCAGTGCAGTTGACGACGTACACGTTTTTTCCCACAAAGACCATGGCGTTCAACGCTCGATAGCGGCCGCTGGAATCGCCGTCATCCCCCGAAGTGTCGACGAGAATGACGTCGTTGCCGCCGATCTGCAAATGTTCCACCGCACTCTGCTTGGCCACCTCCTGGACCTGCTTGCGCAAGCGGTCGAGGCTTCGCAGATCGTTGTCGCCGGCCGGGGCCACGGTCAATTGGGCATCGGACGAGTCTCCCGCGGCCCGCGGCAGGCTGAACTGCGCCAGCATGAAATTCAGCGGCGGCCGCTCTCGGGTCCAAGTTTTCGGGGCCACGAGGTCCAGGGTGCCCATCCGCACGTTCCGGCCATCGCCCGCAGCAGGGGTCGCAACGGCGGATTTTGCCGCCGTGTCGCCCGGCTTCGCCGCACTCGCCATGGCGATCTCCAAAGGCTTCGCGTCGCCCGGCTTCGCAGTTCCCGCGTCAGCCGGGCTGGACGGGGTCGCGCGGGCAAGTTTCGCCTTGGCCGCCGCGCGGAGCAGGGCGAGTCTGGCATCGCGTTTCCCTTGAGGTATGTGCGAGACTTCGCCAGGGCAAGCCGCGTCGGCCTCGGGCGTTGGATTCGGCTTGCTTGCGCTCCGCTCTTTCTCCGGGTGCAACGTCGTCTGTCGCACGGTCGGGCGGTCGTTGCGCTCGCAGCCCGACAGGAGCAACAGGCCCAATGCCAGGAGGATTGTTTGTCGAAACACTATCATAATCCAATGATACTCCACCTTTTCAAGAAAGGCAAAGCGACCGCGGAAAGGCGGTCGCCACGGCGACTAAGCGCTGGCCGAAGAATAACTTCCCGGTTTGGCATGCCTTCACGCGGCCGCCAGAAAGTCGTGGCAACAGGGCAATCGCAACCGGCTGCGGATAGGTATGTTGGCCCAGGCGCGACGTGAGGAATGCCAGCACCGCAGCAAACATGCCTACCCGCGGCCGGCTGGGCTTTTCCTGGCTGCGCCAAGTCACTGACGGCCGCGTGAAGGCATGCCACCCTCGCAGAAACGCGAAAGGAAGGCCCGCCGCCAACGGGACACCGGAAAGGCGCACTGCGCCTTTCCGGCTCCCACGGCGAAAGAGCGTAGTCGGCCGTTCAGCCAGACTACTTGGGTTTGGCGGTGGTGGTGGTGTTGACCAACACCGGCACGCTGGGGGCATACTGCGTGCCATCGGACATATTGACGACCATCCAGTAGGTGTACTCGCCGGCCGCCAAGGTTGACGTCGTTAGCACGGTGGTCGGGCTAAGCTGGCCGTTCGGCAGCTTGTAGTTCGAGTACCAGGGTTTAATCCCGCTGACCCATTTCGTCGTCGTCTTTCCCTTTTTCGTCGACGAAGTAAACGACGTATAGCCTTTCGGCCCCTGGGCGATGACGTAGATATCGGCCGCATTGCTCGACTCCGCGGTTGGTAGTACGATCGAGACGCCTACCGCAACCGGTTTGCCCTTCGCGACGGTCTGAAGTCCATCCTGGCCGTTGACCGTAATGTCGGCCGGTCCTTCCCGGTGGATCGTCTGGGCAGCCTGCTGCAGTTGCTCGTATGACATCTCTTTCTGGGTGTGGCACTGGTAGCAAACCATGTCCAGCGTGAGATAGGATTTGCCGTTGGGGCCCGTGCCGAGGGGGTCTCCTGCCGCGTTCCAATATTTCTTGCTGCCTTGCGTCGTCCAATTGCTTGAGTCCGTGGACACCAGGGCGCCGGGGTTGATCTTGAAGATGTGCGTATGCCTCGTTCCGCTGCCGAACGCGCCTGTACTGGCCCCGCTCAGCATCGGCATGTGGCAATCGCAGCATAACACGCCCAGTTGCGCCATGCTTCCGCGGAGTCGCACCTGCGGCGGCGCCGCTGTGAGGTCTGTGGGAGGAGTCAGCGGTCTGGTGGCAGCCCTGGCACATGTTTCCAATGTCAGTCGGATTGGTGGGATCGCCACCGGGGGCGACGTTCACGCCGCCTTTATTGTGCCACACCGATTTGTGCGGATCGTGGCACGGCACGCAATCTACCAGGCCCGGGTCCGTCGTGGCGTCTGTAATGCCGGTGTGCGGCGACCTGCGGAATTCATCCCCTTCCATGTGGTGATTCGTGAATTGCACGACGGCGTTGGTCCCGCCGGGAGGGATGGAGGTTATGTCGACAGGGATGCGGAACAAATTCAGGGTACCACCCGAACTGACCCAGGTGCCACCCGAACCGCTAAAATCGCCGGTGGAATGGCAGTCCGCGCACAACGTTTGATTGGTGGGGATTTGCATCCCAGTCTCGAAATTATTCCCCGGACCGTGGCAATACTCGCACTGCACGCCGTTCATCGGAACGCTGCCGTAGGCACTACCGCTGTACGCCCAACTACCCTGGATCCCTGTTGTGTTCCCGGTTGTGCTATACATAGAGATATACGTTGCTGGATCTGGATTAGGACAGGGTACGGGGCTATAAGTGGTGGTGTAATTGAAACCGGTTGCATTATGGCAGCCGTTGCAGTCGGCCGGCATGGTCATCGTCCCCGTGGCCTCGTGCAGGACCCCGTCCTCCGTGAGCAGGTCACCATTCCCACCATTTGGCTCGCTCGGACTCGCATAGAAGTTGCCCACGATGTCTTCCACGTTGGCCCAGGCCACCGCTCCCGATCCCGTGGCCTGTGGCGGCAAGGAATGTACGCCGACCGAAGTGAAACCGAACAGGGTCGCGTCCGGCGATGCACCTCCCGTGTGTACCTGCATCCACGCGTGCCCGTGCTGCATGTAGTCGTTATACTCGTTCCCACCGTCCCCCGCGGTACCGCCCGTCCCATGACAGTCTGCACCTGCACAGTTATCGTGGCCCACGTACGTTTGGGCGCTGGCGTTGCCGCCTGAGGCCCACACGCAAAGCGCGACCAGGAGGCTCAACGCGAGCCACATCCAACCCAACCTTCTTGCAAACATTCGATTGTCCTCACTTATCAAAACTCACCGGAGACATTTCGCCAGCATGCCAATGCAGGAAATCAACTAACATCCCCGTTTATTTCCCCACGTCCTGATCACGATAAACGCTTGTCAGGTTCATCCAAAAGTCACTGTCAAATTCGTCTGTCAAATTTGACAACAACTCCAAAGTATTGGATTTCCAAGATTCTGTCAACTGTTTGCTTAATGTTAAAAAGAATATTTTTCAGACAAAATTAACATAACTTAATAAGTTTACTACAAAGGGTTTAAGGCAAATCGAAAAGCCAAAGACTTCCGAATTATTGTCAAGTGTTTGATAAATGCGAAAATTAAACTTTTTCCAGTCAAATTTGGCATAAATGATTGCGTTTATTGCGGCGGGATCCGACGCGCCTGCCCCGGCAGGCGAAGCTTGGCTAACAAGGAATTGAGGCTTGGATTATAATAAACATAGCTTCATTTTCGGCTCGTGCGCGTGCGGATGGCAGGCGACCCGCTCCTTGACAATTCCGCTTTTCAATAGCATACTGCTTCTATAGCATACTGCGCAATTGAGGATCGTGAAGGCACGGCGACAGGGTGGGGGACGCGCCTGATGGCGAGGGAGGGCAGATGATGGGAATCGCTCGTGGCACCATTGTCCTGCTGGGGACTTGGCTCGCGGTTGCCGTGGTCTCCGGGCAGGAAGAGGGAGTGGGGCACCAGCTTGGCAACCACACTCCCCAGGGCGCCAACGCCGCCCGGGCGGCTCGCGCAGTAGAATTCCTCCGCCGGCTGGATACCAACGGCAACGGAATGATCGAGGAGGAGGAGGCGACCGGGGTTCAGCGGCAGCTTCTGGAACGGATCCTGGGCCGGAACGGCATTGCGGTAAAGTTTCCCGTCTCGATCGAGCAGGTGGTGCAGGCAATGAACAGCGCTGCCCGCAGTGCAGGCAATGCCGCGACGGGCGGCGGTTCACCGCCGGCCGTGGCCGGCTCCAGTCCCGCGGCCGGACCGCCGATGGCCGGCGCGGTGCAGGTCGCCGGGTCTCGCGTCCTCGAGTTGCAGCCGCCCGTCCCCGGCTTTAACACCCCGCGCCTTCCGCCGGTTCCCGGCTTCGGCGCATCGCCCGGCAAACTGGCTAACCCACCAGTGGTGGGAGATACGACCACCCCGCCGGATAATCCGCCGGGCATATCCCCTTCCTCGAATTCGAGCGAATCGGCCCCGGGCAAGGCACCGGCGCACAAGTCGGGGCGATTTCTCACCGCCAAGGAGCGCCTGCCCCCAGGTTTACCTGACTGGTTCCTTCAGAAGGCCGATAGCGACGGCCAGGTTTCCATGGCCGAGTTTACCAGCCACTGGACGCCGGAGAAGGTCAGGGAGTTCGAGTCCTACGACCGCAACCACGACGGCTTCATTACGGCCGCCGAGTGCCTGCAGACCGAGAAGGAGAAGCAATCGGCCTCGCGGCGACCGAACCGATAGTGGGGAGACCTGGATTGTCTAATGCGGGGTTTAATTACATGAGGGGTGGCATGCCACCCTTCGCACGTGATGGCTCGCCACCCTTGATAAAGTTTTACCGTTAACCCCCCATGCCCGAGTTCAATTACAAGGCCCGCGATCAGTCGGGCCAATTGGTAACCGGCACGCTCACGGCGGCCAACCAGCGCGAGGCGGCCGCGTCGCTGGCGGCGAAGATGATTTTCCCTTTGGTCGTTGTCGCCAACGCCGGGGCGGGAGCGGTGGAGTTCGCTCGGGTCCGCCGCGTGCCGGCGACATTGCTCTCGATGGCCTACGGCCAGATGGCCGATCTGCTGCGCAGCGGCGTGCCGCTCTTGCGTGCCATCGGCGTCGTGGAAAATCAGGCCTCGCACGCCGGGCTGAAGGCGATTCTGGGCGAGATCCGCCGTCGCGTAGAAGACGGCAGCACGCTGGCCGACGCCATGGCCCGCTTCGAGAGCGTGTTGGGCGAGATGGCCGTGAGCATGGTCCGTGCCGGCGGCGAAGGCGGTTTCCTGGAAGAGGCCTTGGCCCGCGTTGCCCAGTTCACCGAGACGCAAGACGACATCAAGAAGCGAACCATGGGGGCGATGGCCTACCCGGCCTTCCTGGCCGTGGTGGGCACGATCATCGTCGTGGTGCTCGTCGTCTTCTTCGTGCCGAGATTCGGCGAGTTGTTCCAGCAGTTGCGGGAAAAAGGCGAATTGCCCGCAGTGACGGAATGGCTCTTGGCCACCAGCGCCTTCCTGCGCAGTTGGCCGGCCCTGTTGATTTTGGCCGCGTTGGTCGGGGCCGGCTGGTGGATGCGGCGCTGGCTGCAAACCGATGCGGGACGTTGGTGGGCCGACCGCCTGCGGCTGCGTCTGCCGTTGGTGGGGCCGGTATTCCTCGGTCTGGCGGTGGCCCGCTTCTGCCGCGTCTTCGGCACGCTCTTGCACAACGGCGTGCCGATCGTACGTTCCCTGGAAATTTCCCGCGATGCCGCCGGCAACCGCGTGCTCGCCTCGGCGATCAGCAATGCCACCGAGAACATATCCGCGGGGCAGTCGTTGGCGGGGCCCCTGGGGGCCAGCGGCCAGTTCCCCCCCGTGGTGGTCGAAATGATCGCCGTCGCCGAGCAGGCCAATAACCTGGAAACGGTGCTCTTGTCCGTCGCCGACTCGCTGGAACGCACCACCTGGCGGCGACTCGACCTGACCGTCCGGCTGATCGAGCCGATCATGCTCTTGGTTTTGGCGGGCATCATCCTGGTTCTGGTAATTGCCCTCCTGCTACCCGTACTCAAGATGAGCTCGACCGTGTAAGATAGAACACTGTAACCTGGAGACTCCCCCTATGAAATCATCCATTCGCCGCAAACGCGGCTTCACCCTGATTGAAGTCTTGCTGGTCCTCGTGATCCTGGTCGTCCTGGCGTCGCTGGCGGTCGTGGCCTATGGCCCAATCCAGCGGCGCTACAAAATGGACGCTGCCAAGACGCAGATCGGGTTCTTCAAATTGAGTTTGGGTACTTACAATACCATGGTCGGAAGCTACCCTTCCACGGCGGCGGGCTTGCAAGCCCTGCGAACCCCACCTCCCGAGCTCCAGGATTCGAACAAGTGGGACGGCCCATACATTGACCGGGACATCCCCTTGGACCCCTGGGGCCATCTGTACCAGTACACCTGCCCCGGCAGCCATAACCCCAGCGAGTTCGATGTCTGGACCGTGGCCCCCGACGGTCAAGAGATCGGCAATTGGAGCGAGGAGAAGGCGAGGTGAGGCAATTCCAGGCGAGAATGGAATCGAGTCTGCGCCGCGCCGCTTGGCCAGCCCGCGAGTCACGAGGGCCGCGCTGCGCCTTTACCTTGGTGGAGGTGTTATTGACGCTGGCGCTCCTGGTCATCGTCGCCGGGCTGGCGTGGGTTGGCTTGCAGCGACCGTTGGCGCGCCAGCGGCTGCGCTCGGCCGCCGACGCTGTGCGCAGCGAGTGGTGCCAGGCCCGCAACGATGCGATGAAATCGGGACATACCTACGCTTTCCGCTACCTGGTCCGAGGCAACCGTTACCACCTCGGGCCGCAGGACGATCCGTCGGCGGTGGCTGCCCCGTCAGCCGCACAATCTTCAGCGTCCGACGACGATGCCTTGGACGACGACCCGTTGCCGCCGCCGGTCGACAAGACGTTGCCGCAGGGCATTCGTTTCCTGCCCTGCGAGGCAGGCGGCGACCTGGCGGCCATGGGCGATGGTCCCGAGACCGCGGCGCCCGGTACTCAGGGTCGGCGGACGAGGGCAATGACTGGTCCGATCCGATCTACTTTTATTCCGACGGTTCCACCTCGGACGCACGCGTGTTGCTTGCCGCCGACCGGCATTCCACAATCCGATTGCAGTTGCGAGGAATCACCGGATCGGTCACGGTCGACGACGGGACGACGGTGACACAATAAGGAAAATCTCAAATCTCAAATCCGAAATCCCAAACAAATCACAAATTCAAATGAGAAATGCTCAAAACATTCCGAAGCGGCGAGTTTTGGTCATTGGCATTTCATATTTTCGATCGGGCACCACGTACCCCGTGGTCGCGAATTTCGGATTTCAGGTTTCGGATTTCCGCTGCGCAACTACGGTCTCGCGGCGGTCTGCATTTACGCTCCTGGAAGTGATCCTGGCCCTGACCATTCTGGCCGGGGCCATGGCCGTATTGGGCGAGGTCAGCCGCTTGGCCCTGCGGAACGCGGTGGCCGCGCGGGACCTGGCCCGGGCGGATCTGCTGGCCAACAGCAAGCTGGCCGAGATCGAGGCCGGGATTACCTCGACCGATTCGGTCGATCGTCTCAAATTTGACCCCACGACCGAGTCGCTCGACCCGGGTGAACCCGCCTGGCTGTACTCGATCAATTCGCAATCGACCGACGAAGACGGAGTGATCTCGGTCCGTGTGACCGTCACCCGCGACCTGCCTGCCGGCCAACATCCCGTAAAATTCACGCTCGTCCGCTGGTTGCCGGACCCGAACTACGTCTACACGCCGCCCGCTCCAGGTAGCGGCAGCACTTCTTCCACATCGGGAGGATCATGAGATGGAAACGAGAACTAAGCCCAACTTTCTCACCATTGCCAACAGGGCCGCCCGCCGCGGCTTTACGCTCCTGGAAGTGATGCTGGCGATGGGCCTGGCCGTGGTGGTCCTGGTACTGGTAGGCGTGGGCATCAACGTCCACTTGAAAGTGGCCGCAAAAAGTCTCGACCAGGTCGAGGAGGCCCAGCTTGCGCGGGGCTTGCTGCAGCGGATTGCCGACGATCTCCGCAATGCGGTCCCCTTCCAGCCGCCGCCTTCGTCTACCTCATCGACCTCGTCTTCCTCGTCATCCTCCGCCGCTTCAGGGCAGTCCGGCGCTGCGGGCACTTCTGACCAGGACACTTCCTCCGGCACTGCGGATTCCAACAGCACCACGCCGCTTTCCGGCGGAATTTATGGCGGGGCCCAGGCGATCCAGATCGAGACGGCGCGACGGCCGCGGGCAACCCTCGCCTCGTTGCAGGTGGCGGCCAGCGACCGCAGCCAGCCCGCCCGGCTCAGCGATATTCGCGTCGTTTCCTACAGCCTCGGGGCGCCGACCACCGTGGATATGTCGCAACAAGGTCCCCCGTCAACTTCGGGCACCGGCCTCTATCGCCATGAGCAGGACCGGGCCGAGTTTTTCTACGCCTCGCAAAATGGGCAGACCGACGATACGGATCCCAAGAAGGATTTGCTTGCCCCGGAGGTGGTCGATTTCCAACTTACTTACTACGGCGGCACAGCCGGCACGGCGAGCAGCGGTACGGCGTCCGGCGGTACGGCGTCCGGCGGCACGGCGGGCAGCGGCACAGCGAGCAGCGGCACGGCAACTAACGGCACGACAAGTGGCGGCACAACCACCGTCGACACGACGACCAACGGCACGACCAGCGACAACCAATGGGATTCGACGCAACAGGGCATGTTGCCAGCCGCCGTGCGGATTTCGATTTCCCTTCGCCGCCAAGCGCCGAAATCGTTGCTCAGTCTTCTCGACACCGAGAAACGGCCGCCGGTCGTATACACGTTGCTCGTCAGTCTGCCCAATTCGCAGGTGGATACGAGCCAGCAGGTCGACCCGCCGGAGGCGGCGCCAACGTCGTCCGCATTCGTCAGTATCATCGGACAGGGAACCGGCGGTGCTCGCGGCCACGGTGAAGGCGGGCGAGGTAAACGCGGCCGCGGTGAAAGTGGATCCGGAGGTGGTGAACGTGGCGGACCGGGAGGTGGTAAACGCGGCCGACCCGGAGGTGGTAAACACGGCGGACCCGGAGGTGGTGAACACGGCGGACCCGGAGGTGGTGAACACGGCGGACCCGGAGGTGGTGAACACGGCGGACCCGGAGGCGGCGGGCGCGGCGGCCCCGGAGGTGGTGAACACGGCGGACCTGGAGGTGGTGAACCTGGCGGCCCCGGAGGTGGTGGACGCGGCGTACACGGAGGTGGCGGAGCCGGTGGCCAGTCCTCGCAAGGGGGCCGGTAAAGAAAGTTGGTCCTATGAAAAAAAGTCGCCGGGGAGTGATATTGCTACTGGTGCTCATCGTGGTCACGATGCTGGCCTTGGGCAGCCTCGGCTTTGCCGAGCTGATGCTCAACGAGCGTCGTGCTGCGCAGACAGCCAGCCGCCAATCACAAGCCAGGGCCTTCGCCGAGTCGGGCCGTGAAGTGGCCCGGCAGTTCCTCGATCGCGATCCCGACGACCTGCAGACCGCCGGCGGGCTATATGACAATGCAAAGCGATTTTCCAAACAGGTCGTGGCAGAAGATGCTTCGCCTCGCGATCGCGGCCTGTTCACCGTCATCGCGCCAAAGCTCGATGATTCCGGCATCGCCATCACCGGCGCTCGCTACGGCTTGCAAGACGAATCAACGCGGATCAATCTGGCCACGATCCTCAATTACGATCAATCCAGCGGTTCGAGTGATGGCAACGACACCACCGCCGACAACACCTACTCGCATACGATCCTCATGGGTCTGCCGGGCATGACCGACGACGTGGCCGATGCCATCCTCGACTGGATCGACGACGACGACACGCCCCGCGACCAGGGCGCCGAGAGCGACTTCTACGGCAGCCTCGACCACGGCTATACGCCGCGCAATCGCGCCGCCCACCACCATTGAAGAGCTCTTGCTGGTGAAAGGCGTCACTCCGGAGTTGCTCTTCGGTTATGACGCGGTGAAGATGGGCTATAGCAGCAGCGACTCCGTCAGTGCGGCCATCTCCGGCGTCGCCACCGATGGCTCGATGGACCACGGCTGGGCCGCGTACCTGACGCTGTGGAGCGCCGAGTCGACCCTCAAGTCCGACGGCACGCCCAAGATCAACCTCAACCAGTCGGACATGAAGGCGCTCTACACTCAATTGAGCTCCGTGTTCGATCCGTCGTGGGCCGCGTACATCGTCGCTTACCGGCAGGGTGGCGGCACCGCGGATGGCAGCGGAAACCTCAACACGTCTCAGTTGGGCCAAGGCATCAACACCATCGGCAGCCCGTTGGACCTGGTCGGCGCCACGGTTTCGGTCGTGCCGCCGGGCGGAACGTCGTCGGGTGGCACGTCGGGGAGCACGCGGGGGTCGCGGGGCACCGTCCTCAAGAGCCCCTTCACCAGCGACACCGCGGCAATGGGGCAGTACCTGCCTCAATTGTTCGACAATTGCACGACGGTTTCGGGGACGGCGATCCCGGGGCGGATCAACATCAATCAGGCCCCGCGGACCGCGCTGCTCTGCATCCCCGGCATGACCTCGGATTTGGCCGACCAGATCATTTCCAATCGCCAGCCCGATCCGGCCTCGTCTTCGGCCAAGCCCGACCAGACTTGTCCGGCATGGCCCCTGATCGAGGGGATCATGCCGCTGGCCACGATGAAGGCGATGCTTCCTTACATCACGGCCGGGGGAAGCGTATACCGGGCCCAAATAATCGGACATTTCGACAAGGGAAATCCCGTCGCCCGGCTGGAAGTCCTGCTTGACGCTACCCAACACCCGACGCGGGTATTATTCTGGAAAGATATGAGCCATTTGACCGGCGGCTTCCCCGGCGAGAGCAGCGGAACGCTGACAGGGGAGCACTAATTCGAAGACCGTTATCATGCCTCAACTTTTCGCGCTGGAATGGGATTCTCGTGAGATCCGCTTGATGGTCGCTTCCGGGCGCGGCCGCCAGATCGTAATCGAGCAGGCCTTTTCCATCCCCTGTGAGACCGATTCCTCGGCAGCCGACGCGGCCGAACAAATCGGACAGCGGATTGCGGCCGAACTGGACGCCCGTGGACTGGGCCGCGGGGAAGCCGTCGTGGCAGTCGGCCGCAGCAGCATCGAATTGCGGCAACTGCAATTGCCGCCGGCCCCGGATGAAGATCTGCCGGAGCTGGTCCGCTTCCAGGCCACGCGCGAGTTCAACGAACTGGACGACAAATGGCTCTTGGACTTCATTCCCATCGACGGTTCCGCCAAGACAGCCCGCACCGTGTTGGCCACCGCCATCGCGCCGGCGGCCCTCGGGCAGATCGAAGCGGTCTGCGAACACGCCGGCCTGAAGATGCAGCGGTTGTTGCTTCGTCCCTGCGAAGCGGCCTTGCTGCTGGAGGGCGAGAAGTCAATTCCCCGCGGGCAAGTGGTGTTGCTGGTGAATCCCTTGGGTGTCGAGGCCGATCTTACGGCCGTGGCCGACGGCACGGCGGTCTTTTTGCGCACGACCCGGATCAGCAGCGACCCACCTCCCTTGCAGGCCCTGCTGGCCGAAATCCGCCTCACCATGGCCGCGGCCTCAAATCAATTGGGCGGCCGGAAAATTGAGTTGATCGTGTTCTGCGGCGAACCGCAACCGGATCTCGATCTGGCCCGCGCCATCGAAACGGAACTGCAGATTCGCGTCGATCTTTTCGATCCCTTCAGCGGCGTGAAGCTGGGCCGCGCCCTGGTCCAATCGCCGCCGGAACACCCGGGCCGATTCGCGCCGCTGGTGGGCATGCTGCTGGCCGAGTTGAAGCCGTCGGAGCATGCGGTCGATTTCCTCCATCCCCGCCGCCGTGCGGCAGCCGCCAATCCCCGCAAAAAATGGATGATCGCCGGGGGAGCGGTGGCCGTGCTCCTGCTGGGCTGGCTGATCTACTCCCGCATTGATCATTACCTGCTGGCCAGTTCCGTCGACGAACTGTCGCAGCAATCCAAGGGCCTGGAAGAGTCGATCGACAGCAAGAAGAAAATCCGTGCCAGCGTGGCGGAAATCGCCAAATGGGCCGACGAAGATACGATCTGGCTCGATCGCCTCTACGTGCTGGAACAAAGCTTTCCGTCTGCCGAGGACGCCGTCCTGAGCGAGTTGGCTGCCAGGAGCAACCCCAGCGGCGGACAAATCGAACTGAAAGGCTGGGTCCGCCGGCCGGACGACATCGTGCATTTCAAAGAAGGCATCGTGCGCGCCCACGGCGGCACGATCAGCGAGAAGAGCAGCCACGAGGACTCCACCGCTCCGTCGCCCTACGCCTGGTCCTTCGAGGCCTCGGTCCTGCCTGAGAAGGGCAAGAAGCCATGAAGCTGCAACGTCGCGAAAAAATCCTGCTGGGTCTGACGCTCGGGCTTGTGGTCCTGGCGGGGTTAGGGTTTCTCCTCTTCGCCGGCGACAGCCGGTCGGATGACCAGTTGATCGCCGATCGGACCAAGTTGGAAGGCGAAATCGAGACCAAACAGAAGCTGCTTCACTTAGCAGACAAGGACGCCAAACGCCTTGCCCAGTGGCAGCAACATTCTCTGCCTTCCGACCCGGTGCTTGCTCGTTCGCTGTATCAGAACTGGCTCCGCCGCCTGACCGCGCGGGCCAACCTTCGCGGGACCACGCTCGTCTCCCCCGAAGCCGCCGCCCGCCGCGACCAACAATTCACGCGAATCTCCTTCACGCTCAGCGCCCGGGCAAAGCTGGACGATCTGGTCCAGTTCATGTACGAATTCTATGCGGCCGGTTTCCTCCACCAAATCCGCGATTTGAAGATCAAACCGGTCCAGAGTTCCCGCGAGTTGGATGTGAGGCTCGCGATCGAGGCCCTCTCGCTGCCCACGGCGGAGTCCAAGGACCGGCTTCCTAAGGAAGCGGGCAAGGTGCTGCAATTCTCAAAATTGTCGGACTATCGCGAGCCGATCGTGTCGCGAGACTTCTTCGCCGCCTATGTCCGGCCGGCCCCCTCTGTTACGGTTGAGAAGCGAATCGAAAAAACGGTCGACTTGGCCGACTATGCCGTCGTGACCGCATTTATCGAAGTTGACGGCGCAGCCCAAGTCTGGATTCGGGATCGCATCGGGGGCAAACCGTGGAAATTGGGGACCGGGGAAAACTTTACCGTCGGAAAAGTGAAAGGCACGGTCGAGTCCATTCGTCCGGAAGGGGAGGTCGTCGTCGAGTTCGGCGGACATCGGCGATCGCTTCGCATCGGCGACAACCTGCATGGCGGAGTGGAAATTCAGGATCCGCCGCCGAAGCGGCCGGATGAAGGCAACTGACTGCGAGATTTGGTACGATATAATGTAGGGTGGGCTTGTGCTCGCCGTACTATCAAAGGAACCCAAACCATGCGATGGACACGAATTGTTCCGGTGTTGGTGTTTACCATGCTCCTGGGTGGCCTGGCAAGGGCCGTGGCCCAATCGACGAGCTCATCGGGCATGTTTGGCAACCGTACGACAGGCAGCGGAATCAGTGCTAGCACGGGCAGCGCCTTTGGTAGCAACAGTCCGCTGAGCAACCTTGGCCAAAGCAGCGGCCAAGGCACCCCAAGCTTGAACAATTCGAATGGCGTGGGGGGCCAGGCGCGGCAAGCCGGCAGCTTTGTCGGCGCCAATACGGGTCAGGCGGCCCAGCAGAACTTCGTCGGCGCGGCCCAAGCCAACCCTAATGGCGGCTCCCAGTCGGGCATGGGTAATCTCGGCATGGGCGGTGGCATGGGGGGTGGCATGGGTGGTGGTATGGGAGGTTTCGGCATGGGTGCCCTCATCGGACGGCGTTTGGCGCAAGGGGGCATGAACGGCAGCACCACGCCCACTCCCCAGGTGCGGACCACCTTGACCATGGGGCCCGAACTGGCCGTGTCCGCGGTGCCGCAGCAGCTCAATTCGGCCATTGCGGAACACCTGATGGCCCTGCCGGGGCTGCATTGGCAGGAACCTGTCCAGGTGGAGATGCGAGGCCGGACGGTGATTCTGCGGGGTGTGGCGGCGTCGGAGCACGATCGCGACTTAGCCGAGCGAGTGGTTCGCCTAGAGGCCACTGTCGACCGGGTGCAAAACCAGATCGGAGTTGTAGGCCAGGCGAGACCGAGGATGTCGCGGGCGGAGGAGTCACCGGTGGAGCATACCCCGGCGGCGGAGCATACCCCGGCCGCGGTGCAGCATACCCCGGCGGCGGTGCAGCATACCCCGGCGGCGGATAATTCTGCGGCGAATAGTTCCGCGGCGGGTAGTTCGGCGACGGGTAGTTCTGCGACCCGTAGCTCTGCGCCGGGTAATTTTGCGCCCGTAGTTCTGTGCTGCATAGTTCTGCGGCACGTAGTTCCGCCCAGGCGCCGTCGGGCCTGCCGGCCAGGGCCCCGGCCGGTATTCTCCCGCCGTCGCCGACCAAACCTGTGGGGAAGTAATCGACGAGCGAATCGCCGATCCGGACGGTACGTCGATCGTTGCCGTCGTGATGTGCCGCCGCTGCCATTCCGCCGTCAGAACTCCCCTGCCGTCGGTTATCGGCGTTTGGTACGCCACGGGCTGTACACCGCCCGATCCCACCATCCCGTTGCCCTGGTTGCGCGAATCCCCTAGGGAAGGCCCCAATGGCTCGTTGGGAGTTGCCGGCAATTGGGCTCGTGCCGGCGCGACGCGGCCGGGAAGCAGTTGCCGGGTAGGGTCGCCGATGGCTACTGCCCCTTCTTTCGGTTGAAAGCGGACGATGAGCGTGATTTCCTTTTGCAGGCCCGCCGATCTCGTCCCACGGCAGCCACACGCTATAGGAATGGCCGATCTTCGACTTGCTGTAATGCAGCGGCAGTTGTTGCGGCGTGAAAACAAACTTGCGGTCGGGTCGGTTGTTGTTCGGATCGCGGTCGGTTTCATCGAAGGCATAGACCACCAGCGTTCCTTCGACTTTGATCGGATCCTCTTTCTTGCCTTCGTAGAACATCAGCCGCCCGCCGAATCCGCGGATCGGCGGCCGGCCCGTTTGAGTCAGAACCGTGTCGCTCCACAAGGCGATGATCTTGTCCGGCTTGCCCGGCTTGTCCTGGTTGAACGGCCAGAGCGGCCATCCGTCGCCACGTGCCGACGGTGTCAGCCAGGCAGTCAACAGCAGGCCAGTCAGCAGGCAGCAAATGCGGACGCAAGATCGATTTTGGGAGTATGAGTTCATAACCGTGCAATCAAGGAAGAGACAAGGAGTTTCCTTATCGACTAGGCGTGGGGTAGTACTGTGGCGGCGGTTGCTGGTAATTGAAAGACGGCACCGCTTCGTATCGTGCCGGCTGGTTCGTAACCGGAGCCTGATAGACGGCCGGTTGCGTCGTATTGCCTCCTTGCCACTGCTGCGGCTGATAATTTGCTGGTTGAACTCCCGACGCAGGTGGTTGCGGTTGCGTCCCATATTGGGTCCCGTACGCAGGCTGTTGCGGCGCAGGGAAACGGCCGCTTGCAGCGCTCGGGTCACTCGGGACCGGTTCAATGCTCGGCGGGGCAGTGGGCCCGTTCGCCGGCGCCGCCAGCGGCGGTTGAGGCATCGGCCGCAGGCTGCCGGTGGGCGACCCGGGAGTACCGGGTGCCCCGCCCGGCGCGGGAATCACTTCCGGCCCCGCCGGCTGACTGCCGACGGGCAGCGGGCCGGCGTCGGGATAGACCACGGGGACCTCGCCGTCGGTCCACACGTCGGTCCGCCGCCGCAGGCCGGCTTCGCCGTAAATATCGGTCACGTCGCTTAGGCACCAGGTCATCTTGGCGGCCTCGGTCCGCTTGAGCGCCTCGGCCTCGGCCTGGTTCCTGACGATGTGCGGCGTCATGATGATCAGCAGTTCGGTCTTCTCTTTGATGGTCGAGTCATAGCGGAAGAAATTGTTGATCACGGGAATATCGTCCAGCACGGGTACGCCATGGTGTTCCTTGCTCACGGTGTTCGTGATCAGGCCCCCCAGCACGACGGTCTGCTCGCTCATCGCCGCGACGGTCGTTTGGGCCGTCGTGGCGTCGATGATCGGCGAACGGATCACCTGGCCCGTGGGCGAGGTGAAGATCGGAATGCCGGTCGCATCGGATTCCAATTCCGACTTCTCGGCGTCGATCTGCATCACCACCAGTCCGTCGGGGCTGATGCGGGGGGTCACGCCCAGGATCAATCCCACGTTGTCCAAGGTGATGGAATTCGTGTTGCCCGTCAGGGCGTTGTTCGAGACGGCCGTGATCCGCGGCACCCGCTGCCCGACCTGGATAAAGGCGGGCTGGTTGTCGAGGGTCATGATCTGCGGACGCTGGAGAATGTCCACGCGATGGTTTTCCGACAGGGCGCGGAGCAAGGCGCTCACGTTCTCGCTGGCGGCGGAGAGCACCAGTCCGCTGTAACCCAACGTGCTGTTCGTGCGGCCGACGCCGAAGTTCGCGATCCCCTGGCTGCCGACGGCCTGCGGATTCAGGTTCGGGCCCAGGCCGCTATTGCCGAGGTCCCCGCCATTGTTGAAGTTGAAGCCCGGCGCTTGGTTGGAAGCGATCACGGTCGTGGTTGTGGCGCCGGAAGCCGTGGTGTTGGACGTCGTCACCGGGTTGCTGAGGACGCTGCGGTCGAAGAGCACCGCGTCCTGCAACCCCAGTTCGATGCCGAACTCGTTGGTGCACCCCAAGTCGACCGATGCGATCATGACCTGGATCATGACCATGGGCGGGCGGGCATCGAGTTGTTCGACGATCCCCCGCACCTCTTCGAAGTACTTCGGCGTAGCACTCAATATCAGGCTGTTGGTGACCGGTTCCCCGACGACCACTACTTCGCGCTCGATCTGCTCGAATGCGCTGGTCAGCCCCGGCCCGGCCTGCTGAAGCAAATTTCTCTCCGTCTGGAGGAAGGTGTTGATCGTTGTGGCCACGTCGGTGGCGGGCGAGTTCTTCAGGCGGATCACCACACTCTTGCGGTGCCGTATCTCGCCGTCGTCCAGTTTCGTGAGGATCGCCTCCACGATGTTCAGATCGGCCATCGTGCCCGAGGCGATCACGCTGTTGGTCCGCGTGTCGACGCCGAAGCGCAGAGATACCAGCGAAGTCTCGCTGCTGCTGGAGGTGTTTTGCAGCAACTGCATCAGTGCTTGCGGACCGGCGGCGGTTCCTGTGGCCTGCCCCGTGAAAAGCGTCTTGAGCATGTCGGAAAGGTTCTGCGCGTCGCCGTTGACGATGGTAAAGACCTTGATCTGGGCCTCGGCCGCGGGCAGGTTGTCCAGTTGCTGCACGAGGCCTTCCAGCAAATCGAGGTTTTCCGGTGGCGAGGAGATCACCAGGGCATTGGCCCGGACGTCGGCGGTGATGACGACGCCGGTAAGGATGCCCGAGTTCAGCAGCCTGCGGCCTTTGGCATCGACGGTAAGAAAGCGGAGCATGGCGTTCCGCTGCTCGTTTTGCCCGCGACCGCCTGTCATGCCGGGCACATTCTGGCCCTGGGGTTGTCCGCCCTGGCCGAAGGGCTGCGCACCCGGTCCGCCCGGTCCACCCGGACCGAATTGGCCACCCTGCTGTCCGCCCTGACCGCCTGTGGCCTGGCCTGTAGTCGAGATCCCGATCGCTTCCTTCATGATGTTGGCGATGTCCTGGGCGAGCGTGTGTTCCAGGCGAATGATCCGCACCTCGTTGACCGCCCCCGTGTCGTCGCCGACGCTGACCACGTCGATCTGCCGAAGCAGTGCGGCGACATCGGCCATGTCGCGGGGGCTGGCCTGCACGATCAGGGAGGTGGTCCGCGGGTCCGCCGTGACGTGGACCGCCGGGCCGAATCCGCCGCCGCGATCGACAAAGGCGTTCTGGATCGTCGTTTGTGCCGCCAGCGGCGCGGCGTATCTGAGATGGAAGACCTGGAACTGGGCCCCGGGGATCGCTGGCTGGTCAAGGCGGGCGATGAGCTCCTTCACTGTTTTCACGTTGTCCGGACGGCCGACAATCAGGATCGCGTCGGGTATCGCCAGGGGCGTGATGCTCACGGCGCCCTGCCGCGCCATGTAGACTTCGTCATACAGGGCCTTGACCAGGCTGGCCATGGTCTGGCTTTCGATGTGCTTCATGGGCGTGATGTCGATCGCCGGCTCGGTGAGCGCGCTCATCCGTTCGATCCACTCCACGATCGCCATCATCTGCTCTACGTCCTGCGCGCTGCCCCGCAACACCAGCAAGTCGAGCCCGTCGATCACTTCCATTTGCACCGGGTTCTTGATCTGGGAAAGGCCGCCGAAATTGGCCGGCTTTTCGCCCGGCGGGGCCGCAGGCGCCGCAGAAACGTCAGGTCTTGGGGGAGGCGGCTGGGGAACCGGGGGCAATATGTTCGGAGGATTACCGCCCGCCGCCGGGGCCTCGGGCCGAGGTTGCATGAGCAAGGCCGCCAGGGGCATGGCCACCGGCGCACCGCCGGCAGTTCGCAGGATCGAAGCGGCCCGCTGGACACTGGCCACCTGGGCCGGTTGCAAGGGCATCAGCCGCACATTCCGGCCCGCCGGGTCTTGCGGCGCATCGAGAACCTGGATCAAGCGGGCGGCTGAATCGATGGCCGTGGCGGAACCTTCCAATTTGACCTGATTGGCCCCCAGGTCGATCCAGATCGCGACCGTCCCGCCGCCCGACAGCGCCAGACGATAACCGCGCGATGGAGGGCGTTGTTCGGGTATGGCGGTCAATCGATTGCCCAGAGTATTCCACAAGGCCGTCTCGAGTTGCCCGGCCTGAATCCACTTCAAAGGAATTTGGCGAGATTCAATCGGGCCTGCCGCGCCCTTTTCGGGCGCTGGCTGCAAGTCGGGAAACGCCGCGGCCATTCGCTGGCTGACGCGCGACTGGACTTCGGCCGGCGCCTGCACGATCACTCGCGACGTTCGCTCGTCGGCGGCCACCCGTACGCCAGGAATAACGCCGTATTCGTTCCGCAAGGTATCAGCCATGGTGGCGGCCTGTCCCTGCGGACATACATAGAGTTTTACTACGAGCCCACCCTCGGCGAAGGCGGATTGGATAATGATGGAGGTCCAGAGGAGCGCTACCCCAATCATTGTGATTTGAGACAAGAATCGCACGCGTTTCTTCTGAATTAGATTTTTCACAATGATTTACGTCCTTGCACTCAGGTCCTGGAACCTTTGGCTCCGAGGGACAGGCAGACGGATCCTTTGCCCCTAATCTTCGCGTAGAAGATATAATCGGCAAACTTTGCGCATTTCTACACAAGAATCCGAACAGGCAGTTTTGGTAAGAACATCCCAAGAAATGAACGAACGCTACCGAGAACTCTTGTTCCTGGCAGCGCCGTTGCTGGGATTTCGTTGAACGGAGTGAATTCCGGCCGCTACAAACGATTAGTTGCGGCCGTCGGAGGCTTGCGAGTAGCCGGCGGGAACGACTCCCGAACTGTTGGAACTGTTGCCCGACGGCGACATGCTGCTGATGTTCCGCGGCGAGAAATCGCCCGAGGTCCGCATGCTGCCAGGCCGATAGGCCGGTTCGCCGGAGTCGGCGGGAGCCGTACTGTTGGACGGATAGGGGCCCGTGGCATTCGGTGCGGAACTGGAAGTGGGCGGCTGGCTATAGACCGACCCAGTAGCGGGCGTATTGGGAGAGTTGCTGCTCGCGGGCAAACTGCTCCCCGCACCGGTGGCAAAGGATCCGCGCGCGTCGGCAACCGATCTGGCCGGTGCGGCTGTGGAAGCTGCCGGGGTAAGAGCCGAACCATAGCGGTCCTCGGCATAACGATCGTCGCTACCGGTACTCGAAATCGGCCGGACCGAATTATTATTCGAACTGGTCGCGCCCGGAGGGGCGCGATGCCCGAGCCGCTGCCCGTAGACGGCGCACCGTAATTGTTAGGAAGACGACCGGGACCGTTGTACGGAACGGCGCCGCCACCATTATTGGGCGTCGTACCTGTACCGTAACTCGGCGTTGCGCCCGTACCGTAACTGGGCGTCGTGCCCGTACCGTAACTGGGCGTCGTGCCGGTGCCATAACTGGGCGTCGTGCCCGTGCCGTAACTGGGCGTCGTGCCCGTGCCGTAACTGGGCGTCGTGCCCGTGCTGCCATACGGCGTGCCAAGCGTGGCTGAAGTCCCCGCTGGTGTTCCATATCCCGTTTGCGGTATTGAATAGCCCGGCGATGCGCTACTTCCAGGCACCGGGCAACTGCCGCTCGTACAAGCCGGAGTCCCGCTGGCGGGAGTCGCAGCGCCGGGCGTCGCACTGTAGGGATTGCTAGTCTGGGGATACGAAGCGGCAGCCGACGATGACGGCGCGTAAGGATTGGACGCTAACGACGGATACTGTCCACTGGCCGAGCCACTTGGGGCCGTTGACGCGGTGTTTCCATAATTGGCATACGGATTGGCCGTCGTGCCACCCGGTGTGGTCGAGTAGGGATTGGGCGCCGTGGAGGCATAACTGGCCGGGTAAGTGCCACTCTGCCCGCTGGATGCAACCGGCGTGGTGGAGTATGGACTTGTCGGCGCCGTACCGTAGCTGCCGCTTCCATACGAAATTCGGCGTGGCGCCGTAAGCGGATGGCGTGGCGCTGTTGTAAGGCGCGTAGGCGTTGGCGGTCGTGCTGTTGCTGTAACCGCCGGACGACGAGTTGGCGGCCAGCGTCGACGGATAAGCCGGCGGCGCCGCTGCCGAAGCATTTGAAGACGTGGCAGCGGAAGTGGTGTGGAACGGATTCGACCATGTGGGCGACCAGGTACTGCCGCTTTGACAGCCGGTGATCGCCACCACCGACAGTAGAGCTAATGCACCCCGGGCGATCGAGCTACGCATGTTCTGGTGTCCTTTGAAAGGGACAAGAAGCCGGTCCCACCGGGCCTCGACTTCCTTGTCGTTGGTTCGCAAATGAATCCTCGTCCCTGAGGATGGGTAATACCTAGATGGAGATATTACCTGATTCCATCATCGAACTTGAGCGATTGTCCGGTTGATTCCTTTTTTGCGGAATTTGCGGTTTTTATCGCTTAGTCGGGTAGAAACGGCAAATTCGGGCGGATTATAAACTCCAATCCGGGTGGGTCAATACCAATGTTAGAAGATTTCTGTGGAAATGGAGAAATTACGCAAGACCGGATGTGCGGGCCTGTGCTCGCTGGATGTCAGGCTTTCCGGCCTGACCTGTCTGTGTCAGGCTGGAAAGCCTGACGTACAACAGATTGACAGGCAGCACAACGAACCTCAAACTGACGATTCGCGAATAAGCATGTACGATCCCGGCTGTTTGGCCCTGGCACTTGTGCCGGTAGGCGTTCGGCACAAGTGCCAGGGCTAAACATGGAATTTGCATTTTGTTCTATCAATCCCATACTTTCCTCCGCAACCTGCTATGACTGACTCCGCAACCGACATCCCCCAGATTTCTCCTTCCACGCACCGTCTCGGCTGGATCGGCACCGGCGTGATGGGCTCAAGCATGTGCGAACATCTCATGGCCGCCGGCTTTTCCGCAACCGTCTACAACCGCACCAAGTCCAAGGCCGAGCGGCTGTTGACTCGTGGAGCCCGCTGGGCCGCATCACCTCGGGCCGTGGCTGAACAATCCGAGGTGATCTTCAGCATCGTCGGCTATCCGGCGGACGTCCGCAACGTGATCCTCGGCAGCGATGGCGTCTTGGCCGGCTGCCGCCCGGGGGCGATCCTGGTCGATATGACCACGAGCGAGCCGTCGCTGGCGGTGGAGATCGCCCGCCAGGCGCTCCAGCGCGGCGCGATCGGCCTCGACGCCCCGGTCTCCGGCGGCGACGTCGGCGCCCGCGAGGCACGGCTCTCGATCATGATCGGCGGCGACGCCCGCGCCGTGGCGGCACTCCGGCCTTGCTGGCAGGCCATGGGCAAAACGATCGTCCACCACGGCGGACCCGGCGCCGGCCAGCATACGAAGATGGTCAATCAAGCCTTGATCGCCTCGTGCATGGTCGGCGTTTGCGAATCGCTGCTCTACGGCTATAAGGCGGGCCTCGACCTGGAGAAGGTATTGCAGTCGGTCAGCAGCGGCGCGGCATCGAGTTGGTCGCTGGTGAACTATGCCCCGCGGATGTTGCAAGGCAATTTCGCGCCCGGCTTTTTCGTCGAGCACTTTCTCAAGGACATGGCAATCATCCTCGCCGAATCGAAAAGGATGAATCTCATGATGCCCGGCGTGGCCCTGGCCGAACAGCTTTACCGCTGCGTCCAGGCCCACGGCCACGGCCACGACGGCACGCAGTCGCTGATCCTGGCCCTGGCCGAGATGAGCGGAATAGAGTGGTTCGCTACAACTCCGGCCGGCGCAGGATCTCGCTCATGATCACTGCCTGGGCAATGTTCGCCGGCGAGCCCAAAAGATCGGCCAGCCCGGAACCGGCCTCGGGCAAGGCATCCAGGGTGGGACGCGCCAGATATTCGGGCCCGGCCACTTCCGCCTCGATGACGTCGACCGGCTGGGCCGCTTCGCCGGGCCGCGAGGCCAAGCGGCTGACTTCGCCGCTGAAAGCCTGTCCGACCTGCTGCGTGAACTGCTGGTCGGCCTGCGCCACCTCGCCGCCAAGCTCCTCGCTGCGGCGCCGGAATTCACTCGTATCCAGGTATTTCTGCGCCTCCTTGCCAACCCGGCCGCCGACCGGCGCATCTTCGTCCGCAAGGATTTCAGCCGGCACGGGCTCCGCGGCCGCCGGCGGCGACGCCCGACGCTGCGCAGCGCGGCGAAGGAATTCGTCGATCTGCTCCTGGACGCGTACGCTCTGGTTTCGATCGGGCGGGACCGCGCCCCGCATGGCGCCCGGGTTCGGCGGCTGCACCATCTCGCGCATCTTCGCGGCGATCATCCGGACCAGCGAGATGACGACGAACATGATTACGATGAAAATCGTAACCGCCGTATCGAACCCGCCGGCCCCCAACAGAACGCCGCCGTTCATGTCGTCACGCCCTTCTTGTTGGTCGCCGAAGCCGGAGAGCTGATGCGGGCGATCGCCGTCCGCATGTCCGTGTCGGCCTGCACGTTGCGCAACTTGTAGTAATCCATGATGCCCAGCACGCCGTCCCGGAAGGCCTCGGCAATCGCCCGCGGAACCTCGGCCTCGGCCTCCACGACCTTGGCGCGGCTCTCCTCGATCCCTGCAATGAATTCCTGCTCGGCCGCCACGGCCATCGTGCGCAGGCCTTCCGCATTTGCACGGGCCACGCGCATGTCCGCCTCGGCACGGTCCGCCTGCAAGCGGGCGCCGATGTTCTCGCCCACGGTCACTTCGGCAATGTCGATGGAAACAATCTCGAAGGCCGTCTGCGAGTCTAACCGTCGGGCAAGCACCGTCTTGGAAATACGGTCCGGATTCTCCAGCACCACGTGGTGCGACACGGCCGAACCGATGGCGCTGACAATGCCCTCGCCCACGCGGGCAATAATCGTTTCCTCGGTCGCGCCGCCGATCAACTGCTTCAAGTTGGCCCGCACCGTCACGCGGGCCTTGACCTTCAACTGGACGCCGTTCTGGGCTACGCCGTCGAGGGTTTCTCGTCCCAGGTTGCGCGAGGGACAATCGATCACTTTGGGATTGACGCTCGTCTGCACGGCTTCCAGCACATTGCGTCCGGCCAGGTCGATGGCGGCCGCCAGCTTGAAATCGAGTTCGAGCTTGGCCTTCCGCGCGGCGATCAGCGAACGGATCACCAACGGCACATTGCCGCCGGCCAGGTAGTGCGCTTCCAGGCCCTTGGACGTCACCCCGTCACGATCGCCGATGCCGGCCTGCACGGCCATGATCTTGCTGCGAACGATCACTCCAGGACTGACTTTACGGAGGGTCATGCCCACCAGGTCCCAGATACCAATCCCGGCCCTCGTGGTCACCGACTGGATCCAGAAACGGAAGTAGTGGGCAAAGACCGCCAGCACGATCAAGCCCAACAGAAGGATCACGATCGTACCGGCAATGAATAACGCGGGAAACGTCCCGCCAAAATTCGGCCCTGGCGGAGGGAAGTCATTGGCAGCGGCGAAAACTCCAAGGAATAAACCGCCAGAAGAACCGGGTAGCAGCGGCTGGTGGGCAAAGAGATTCATAGCACGTTCCTGGCGTAAAAAATCGATGGCACGAATAGACCGGAGAATTATTCTCCCCCCGCAGGGTGTCGTTTGTCAAGCGGTGAAAAGAAATTCCAAATTACAAATACTAAATTGCAAACAAATTCCAAGTCAGAAAATCCAAAGGCCAAAACCGCATGCCTTGGACTTTCTTCTTTGGGATTTGGGATTTGTTTGAAATTTGAGATTCGAAATTTGGGATTTTCGATTTCTTAGACCAGCGGTTCGCCGAAGGGGTCGGCGGCAATGCTGTCGATGGGCCGCTCGAGCGGATTCTCGGCCTTCGAACTGGGAATTTCCCCCTCTACGGCCCGAACCACCAACCGATTGGATTCAATCTTGATCACGCGCACGGTTTGTCCGGTTTCGATGACCATGCCTTCGCTGGTGGCGTCCAGCGTCTGGCCGTCCACGCTGACCGCTCCGCTGGGCAACATCCGGCATTTCGCCCGGCCCAGACGCCCCACCAAACCCTTGAGCTGGCGCCGCTGGTCCTCGTCGGGCAGGACATCCTCGGAACGGGGGGCGTCCAGCAATACCTGGCGGCCGAAATACGTGTGCGGCCACCAGCGGAAACCGAATGCAAGCAGAGTTGGAACGCCGAGTACCACGGCGGCGGTCACGGTCAAGCCGCAGCTTGTCCCCGACTTGAAGCCAAACAAAATCGCCCCCAGCAGCGCGGAGCCTGAAAAAAACGCAAGAATGCCGGCCGAGGGGAAGAATATCTCCAGGAACGCAAGACCCAACCCCAGCGCGAGTAACAAGACGGAAATCCAAATATCCATTGCGAGTCTGCACTCCTGCGACACACGCGGCAAGGGGAGAACGTCAAGCAACCATCCATTTTACCCTCTTACTCGCGGTTCGGATACTTGAGCTTCAGCACGTACGACTCCCACTGCTTTTGGAACGCATCCATGTCGTCGCGTTCCAAGACGGCCTTCAACGTCTTATAGCCCGAAGGATCGTCCTTACGGTTCGCCAGAAAACGACGATAGTAGGTCTTCAAGAGGCCCTTCTGCTGCAAGTAATAGCAGAGGTATCGGGCTTGGGCGTAATTCGTGCCTCGGTCCTTCTCGTAGAACTCGGCGTCGGTCGTGTGGCAGAGCGTTTTGAAGGAAGTCAGGTTCCCTTTGTGAATGGCCTGCTGAAGCCCTCGCAAACGCCAGTTGGTATAGCCGTGGATTTCGCCCTCTTCTTCGCCGCTCTGCTCGTACAGCGAGCCCAATCCCTCGTTGAACCAGGCCGGACAGTTGGGGAAATTGGCTGCCACGAAGGGGTGAACAAGCTCATGCACCAATGTGCCTCCGCCCCTGGCGATATTCATCACCAAGGCCCCGTCGTCCTGCGAGAAGTAACCGAACGGCGTATCGGGCGTCTTGCCGAAAAGCCGCTTGCAGTTCGTCCTATAGCTCTCCTCGTCCTTGAAGATCCAGATATCGAGGATTTGCCGCGGATCCTGCGTGAAATAGGCCTTTTTCAGCTTTTTCACGGCCCATTGCACGGTGCCTTCCGACCAGTCGCGGACCCTGTCCGGCGATTCATTGCCGACGACCACGAAAGGCGGCGAGACGACCACCGTAAAATCTTTCGCGGGGATCTTCTTCTGCAAGAGTTCGATGTGCCTGTCAAAGTCTGCCTGCGTGAAGCTGTCGGCATCGGCGGTTCGCCCCTTGCCGACAGTGTCGGCTTCCCGGCCGGCAAGGGCCACCGCCGTGAGGATCACGAGAACGCGGAAGAGCCGGGGTGAATAAGCGGCATAGTACTTGGTGATCAAGATGGCTCTCCTTCTCGCTGGCTGTTCAGGGCTTGGAAATTGTAAAAGTGGGCTTTACACCGCCATCGAATACCGCCGGGCTAAAGCCCACCCTACTGCTCTTACTGTTGCCTCCGGCCACAAATTTCTTTTCTCGATCGAATTTCCGTATCGTGTACCCTTCTGTGGTGGTGATCTATCCAGCCACATGTGTTCAATTTTGCTGTAGCAAAAAAGAACAGGCGGGTCAGGTTTCGCTCGGGCAAACGAAACCTTGACCCGCCTGATTGAAGGGAAGCGTGAGCTTCGGCCCATCGGATCAGATATGTCTCCGTACCGGAAGGGGATTGGGTGACCTCCTGTTTCTCGGATGGGTTTGCGCGACTGCCAGCGCTCCTTCGGTGCCTCTCGGGAAGCCCAGGAAAACGTCGACTTTGGGCTGTTCCGTTGCCAAAGTCGTGAGAACTTTTTCCAAGAACTGGTTCACGTAGCTCGTTTTCCCAACGATTCGTGGTTCTTGAGGCAAGTTCGCAGCGTTTTCCATGGGCTTCTTTCAATTCGTCCGTCCGGCCCCTGCGGCATGGCCTCTTCTCTGGGAATCTCGAAGGAATTCAAGCGAAGCGTTCTTTGGGGAAGCAGCTTTTCCTGTTTTCTTCGAGCTTCCAAACCAGCCCCGTCAACCGTGCGCGGGAACAAATGCGGCGGAGATGAATAGCAAGCGGTGTGCCAATCAGACTCCGAGGTACGTCTTGCTTTCCAGCCTGACCAGTCCCGCGGAAATGCCAGGGCAGGGAACACTAATTAGCCGTAATTATCACTAATAAGATAAATTAGTGTTAATCAGCGACGATACGTGTTCCCCGATCTCTATCCTTCTTATTGTTGTGTTTCGAGTCACTGTTGGTTATGTTCCTCGAAAAGCTGGCTAGTTGACAGCCGTCGGGTCCGATGGCAGAATTGATGAACCGCTGGGCTTTTTGCCGTGCGGATGAACTGGGGCGATTAGCTCAGTTGGTTAGAGCACCAGCTCGACAAGCTGGGGGTCACAGGTTCGAGTCCCGTATCGCCCACTCCATAAAGCCTTATGCAGCATTGAGTTGCGTAAGGCTTTTTTCGTGTGGTTTTGTAACCCGAGGCTTTGTAACCCGTTTTGTAACCCAAGAGTCGGCTGGTCGGTAAGATTCTCGGCTGGTAGGGAGCGGCACTCCTCCCCGAGCCACCACCAAGACCGCCCCGCACACCTCTCCCGAAGAGCCGCCCCGATCCGTCCGCGCCGCCCCCAGGCAACCGTCATCGTCCGCCCGAAGGCCGCCGTGTCCCGCTCGCCGTTAAAAAAGTTCTCCTCGGTAGCCCCTTCCCAACAAACTCCGAACCCACGTCTCGCCACCCACTTCTACGGCACTCCGGAGCCACCCTCTGGCCATCGCCAACGCCGATCGTAGCCCCCTCGCACGAAACCCCGAGCCGGACTTTACCCCCCTTCTGTGCCAAAACAGTCTAAAAGTCTAACGGTTTTTTGGCTGCCTGCCAGGCGCAGTGACTCCGCCCGCCGCAGCTCGTCCACCGCAAGCCCCCGAACAACGCATCCCCAGGACAGTCCGACAGCCCGCCTCCGTCACCCGCTTCGGGAGCGATCGCCGAGACCACGAAGGCCCTTCGCCGTCCGCCCCAGGTCGCCGGGCAGCCTGCTCCTTCGGAGCCCATCCTTCTCCGTCCTGGATCTTCCTGCTCCGAAGCCCCGAGTCCAAAAGTCCACGGGTTTTGCGGCTGAACAGGAGGAGTCCCAGCCGAACCGATCTTTAGCCCTCCGGGACGGAACCGCCAGCCGCCCGTCCTTCCCGTCAAGCCCGCCGACCGCAGTCGCCTTGGGAGTCCCTGTCGGGGGAAGCGAGCCGCAGGGTTTTCGGTGAGAGACTCGGGGATTATGGGAGCGGAACGTCGGTGAGAGCTGGGTACCTTGGACTGGCAGGTGAGGCGGTCGGCGGCGATGCTGATGTCCTCTCTGTTCCATCACGAAGGGCAAGACTTCAAGCGAGCCCACCGATCCTCGTCTTAGCAAGGAACCAGTCCGTCCAATCGTCCCCGCTCGGTTCTCCGCGTTGAAGCCAGTTGAAGTAGGCCGCTTCCCTCCTGAGCACGTTCAGGATGAAGCCACGGATTGGTTCGATGCGGGTGGCGATGAGGCTCTGAGCGACTGGGTCGTGACGATGGATGACACCGATGATCTCCGCCATTCCCGGATTCCAACCAGTCGAATGATCGCGGCGGTACGTCTGCCACAAAGCCGATCCACTCAAGCCCTCCGGGGCGGGCATCGGGATGGACTTGCCGCTCCTGTCAAACCACCCGTCATTGGGATAACTGATACAGATGTGCAGTTTGGGATCGTAGCCCTGCCATACAGAGGTTGCATCTGAGCCACCGAAGGGCAGCGACTCAGAGTGAATGCCGCCGTTCACGATTGGTAGCCAGTGGCTCTTCTCGCCAGGATAACCATGAACGTAGCCATTCACAGGCTCACAGTCACAGTTATAGTAGCCGTATGACGGGGTGATAAACGGACGACTGTAACGAGCCAGCCCCGGCATTTTGGAGATCCTGGGTTTGCAGGGATTCTCGGGGCACGGCCACCTCTTGATCTTGTTCGGATCGCGTGAGGTTGGTATCGTACCGCCCCATGATCCTGTCAAGAACTAGCCCGGGTTCTGAAAGCAAGTCGCTGGCGCGTTGCCTTGCCGCGATGGAGGAGAAACTGGCTGCGGCGGAAGCAAAGCTGGCTGCGGCATCCGCTCGGCTTGGGCTGCTGGAAGAAGAGAACGTACGTCTGCAGCAGGAAAACGAGCAACTCAAACGCCGGTTGGCGGCGGCCCGCAAGAACTCGTCCACTTCCTCTAAGCCGCCTTCCAGTGATATCGTCAAGCCGCCCAAGCCTCCGCGCAAGGACGGTAAAAAACGCAATCGTGGCGGACAGCCGGGCCATGAACAACACCTGCGGACGCCGTTTCCCGACGAGGCCATCGATAACCTCTGTGACCTATACGCTCGATTGTTGCCCCGATTGCGGCGGCTCACTCCGCCCTTCCCCGTATGCGGCCGAGGTGCAACAGGAGGTGGAAATCGTCGCCACCCCGACCATCGTCAGCGAACACCAAGCGTTGGCTTATTGGTGCAATCGCTGTGGGAAACTCCATGCAGCGTCCCTGCCCGAAGCGGTGCGGAAGGCGGGCCTTTTAGGCCCACGAATGACGGCCCTGGTGGCCTTCATGAAGGGTGTCTGCCACGCCTCCTTCTCCACCATCCGGAAGTTCCTTCGCGACGTGGTGCGGGTGAACGTCTCCCGCGGCTACTTGGCCAAGTTGATCGACAAGGTGAGCGAGGCGTTGGCCCCCTCCTATGCGGAGTTGTTCGTGCGGCTGCCCGACGAGGCCGTGCTGAACATCGATGAGACGGGGCATAAGGAAAACGGCGAAAGATTCTGGACTTGGTGCTTCCTGCGCCGCGCTCTACACGTTGTTCCGTATCGACAAGTCGCGTGGCTCGAAGGTGCTGGTGGAGGTGTTGGGCGAGGAGTTCAACGGCGTGTTGGGCTGCGATTATTTCAGCGCCTACCGCAAGTACATGCGAGAGTTCGGCGTGCTGGTTCAGTTCTGCATGGCCCATCTGATCCGCGATGTGAAATTCCTGCTGACTCTGCCCCGCCGTGAGGACCAGGCTTATGGCCAACGGTTGCGCGATGCGCTGCGCGGCCTGTTTGCCGTAATCCACGGCCGCGGAACAATGACTGCGGCGGGCTTTCAGCAGGCATTGGCTGCCGCTCGTCAACACGTGTTGAGGACAGCCCTGACCGGCGTGCCGGACACGAAACATGCCCGTAACATGGCCAAACGCTTCCGCGAACACGGGGAAGCCTATTTCCGCTTCATTACGACACCCGGCATTGCCCCAACCAACAATCTGGCGGAACAAGCGATGCGTTTTGTGGTGATCGACCGGCACATCACCCAAGGAACACGCAGCGAGAAAGGGCGCCGATGGTGCGAACGGATCTGGACAGCAATTGCCACCTGTGCCCAACAGGGTTGCGCGGTGTTTCAGTTCTTGCTTGACTCTGTCCAAGCCTATCTCTCCGGTACTTCGCCGCCTTCGCTCCTGCCGTCCGGCCCCTGACGGTGCTCTCACCGCTTAACTTCCTCTATCATGTCAGTGGCCATTTGACCACGCTCTGTCACTACGTGAATCGCTACCCATGAACAAACAGAATGTCCCGCTCAGCATTGTCCGCGCTGTCAGCCAACACGGTCGCAGGCCAAGGTTGGATTCCGTGCGACACAACGACATCATTCTCAATTCGGACAAGAGCTACGTCCAGCGGAAGTTCTTGGCACACAAGCGGATTACGAATCACCTCTGGCTTCGATCCATAAGACGAGGTATGGGCGAGTGTCTCATGGTCGAGCATTCGGGCAGCGACGTGGGCCGCGGTCAGGAGATATGTCGCGCCATGGAACCGAAGGAACATGCCGCTGCCGACCAGACGACCCTTTACTTCAGATACAATTCCATACACTGCGGCCAATCCAGGAGCAGTGTACTCCCGCATGTTGTCACATACTTGCAGGAAGATCTCTTGCTTCTCTTCTTCGCTAAGGTCGGCCATACACTCGCTTTCCGAATAAAACAAAGGCAACGTGACCTCTGAGGGTTAGTCGTCCTCGTCGTCGTCCTCGTCTTCAAGGTCTTCATCCGTGAACAGGACGGTCAGGGTCTTGCCGTAGCTTCCAAGACCAACGACATCCTCGTTGACCTCGACTTGGGGAGCGCCGTCGAACCAGTCGTCAAGGTAACTGGAACCTTCCGCCCGGCGCGCTTCATCGACGTTTGATGGATCGGCGTTGAATTTGGCGGTGGTCGTTCCATTCGGCAGAAGGTCGCTCTTCTTGATCCAGGTGATCCCACGGAGGTTGCGGATACGGTCGGACATGAAGCAGTAGTTGATGTGTTCGCCGCTGCTGACCACGACGGCAACTGCGTCATCGGTGTACTTCGTGAATCGGATGGCGGTAGCAGTAATGGAGGTTTGGAACTCTTTGGCGAGCTTCTCGATGGCTGCGAAGCCCCTGCCGGCACGGTTTGCCTGTCGCTTGAAGAGCTTCTCAGGCATCAGCAGTGCGCTGGCAAAGTGGTCTGCCTGACGCTCGTACCTGTCACCCGAAATAAACCCGCTCCGGGATTTGTGCAGCCCCGTGCCAGTGGGGAAAAGATGTTCGGGGTGCCCAGGCAGAAAATAGTGTCCAAGCTCGTGGGCAACGGTGAAGCGGATGAAGCCGTCGTTGGCAATGTGGCTGGCGTACTGAATGCCGAAGGTCTCCCCGACTGCGCATGAGGAAACCAGAAACCCCTCGCGCCGACGACGGTTTCGGCTGGAAGACGATCTTCACCCTCTTGGCGATGGCGAACGGACAGATGGGCAGATCGCCGGACGCATGGGTGGCAAGAACCTTACCGGCTTCATACTCAGCTTCCTGCTGATCGAGTTTCTCGCTCACGATCCAGGGTCTCCTGATTGACGAGATTCGTTCTGCTTCGCAAGGGCGTTGGCAAATCTCGCGATTGCTGCCTGATCGTCGGGCGACAATGCCTCGTAGTCTCGGTAGAACTTCTCGGCAGCTGGCCCGGCGGTAGTTGGCTTCATGCTGGCGTCCAAGCAGGTAGTCGATCGTGACCGACAGGGCATCCGCCAGGCGTTTGAGGTTGTCGAACGACGGCGACCGCCGCCCCAATTCAAAATGCGAGACCGCCGAAGGCTGCAATCCGGATTTTTCCGCCAACTGTGCCTGATTTAACCCCTTACTCTCACGTACCTTGCGCAACCTTTCCCCAAAATCTTCTGGCATACCACTTGATCCGAGAATGACGATAGAGTATAGTTTATGTATACGAAGTCGTCACGACAGCCGGTCGTGTTTTCTTTTGGACCAAGGCATGACGACTTCGTCAAACTATACACGACGTTTCCGACTTTTGCAAGGAGAATTGCGAATGAGTACCGAGTTGACGGAAAGCATGGAAGCCCATGCCGGTGGTCACCACCAAGTCCACGTTTCGACGCAAATTCAGGGGCATGGGATCGAGACATTTGAAGTTTCGCGCCACGCCACTCTGCTGGAATTGATGGCGGAAGGCGCTCGCCTCACCGGCTTGTCGCTGCTGCCGCCTACGGAGCACCCGTTCGACCGCCTGCACGCCATGCACGGCGAAGCGGTGGGGCATGTCATCGAGAACATCCACCAGACGATTGAAGAGTACCTGCGCAACCGGACACGAGCCCGCACTTCGCCATTGAGCTGCTCAGGACGTTCCGGGTCAATACGCGGTGGGATGTCGCTCCGAAGCCGGAACTTTCGCCCAAGGAGATTCTGGCGCTGCCGAGGATCCATCTGGAGTACACGGAGTACACGCTGTACTACCCCGAGAAGAACGAACCGATTCCGCTCGACATGCCCATTCCTGTCGAGCGGGGCGAAGAGCTCGACGCGCATTGCGATGGTCGCTATGGCGGGGTGCGGCACCATGGGACCTGACCGGGTGTGCGAGGAGGTGGACGAACTCGTTCGCCGAGGTGTCGCCGTGAAGCCCGTCGATTTGAACGGGCAGTGCTACGTGCTGGTCGAGGGCGTGGAGGCGCCGTCTCCACCCTGGAGCAGCGCCCGGTTCGATATCCTCATTGCGATCCCTGCGGCATACGACGCCGCCGAACTGGACGGGTTCTATGTGGCCTTGCCGTGCGGTTTCAACAACGGCGAACACCCCCGGATCAAAGGCAACGTCATAGAATTGCTCAAACGTAAATGGCGTCAGGTCTCCTGGCATTACCCCGAGGGAAAGCCCTGGCGGCGCGGACAGGATAGCCTGGAGACTCACATTTTCCACTGTCGGGGCTTCTTCCTCCAAAGGAGATCTGTCAATGCACCCTAATCTCCGTATTTCGGAACGCGACTGGATGAAGCTGCGAAACCACTTTGAACTCTCGTTCCGCTCCGCAGGAGCGCCGGAGACCGGGGCTTTGGCGGTGCTTGGGGAATGCCGCACGAAGACGAAGCGGGAGTTCATCGTCGCTGCGGTGCTGCTCCCGGAGTCGCGAGACCTGAAAGACTCTGCGAATGGGGCTCTGGTGTTCGATGCTTCGTTCATTCGGCGCTGCCCACTTGGCTATGCGCAAGCATCGCCTGGCTGGAATTGCCACCTTCCATACTCATCCGGGCGCGTCAGCCAGCGTCGGCTTTTCCCTCTACGACGACCGGCAAGACCCGTTGTTGGTCGAAAACCTCCTGGAGATTGAACCGCGCACGCAATTTGTAAGTGTCGTGGCGGGAAAGGATTCCCAGTGCGCAACGGTTCTTTGCGAATCCCCGAGCCAGCCATCCGCTGGAGCGGCTAGTTGTGGTCGGGGATCATTTGTCCTACCTGTCGCTTGCGGGTCGGCTACCGCCGCCACCACCGCTGCCTGCCGCCATCTTCGACCGAGGAAAAACCCTGACCGGATCGGGGGCTCTCGCCCTGCTGGCACGCATGACAATAGCTGTCGTCGGCGCCAGCGGGACGGGGTCGCTGGTTTGCGAGCTTCTCGCTCGGGCAGGGTGCAGGCGGATTCTCCTGATCGACCACGACACCGTGCGGGACATCAACCTGAACCGGATTCTCTATGCTACAGATGAAGACGCCCGCCGTGGTGTTCCCAAGGTCGAGGTGCTCCGTCGCGGCATCGAGGCTCTTGGGCTCGGCTGCCACGTGGAGCCAATTCGTGGTTCGGTTCTGGATGATGATGTTCTCCGTCGCGTGCTCGATGCCGACCTGGTCTTCGGGTGCATCGACCGGTGCTTCCCCGGCATCTGCTATGCGAACTGTCAGCCTGCTACTTGCTACCGTACATCGACGTCGGTTCGGAAATCGGCGGCGACCACGACGGCATCGTGTCGCTTGATAGCCGCGTAAGTTACGTCGCTCCTGGACGCCCCTGCCTGACGTGTACGGGCGTGGTCACGCCGCGTCGCCTGCGGTTCGAGTCGCTGACCGAAGGCGAGCGGCAACGCGATTTGGCGCTGGGGTATTCTGACGACCTCGTGATTACCCAGCCTGCCGTTATGGATCTCAACATGCGGGCAGCGAGCAGCGGCGTCCTCTTGCTTAGGCATCTTTTGCAGCCGTTCCTGAAGGAACCACTTCCGGTGACGATCTGCGAGAACGCCGTTATCTACCGCACAATCCCCGTTTCCATCGCCAAGGCATCTGATCCGACGTGTCCTACGTGCCAGGCAAATCCTCGCTTCGGGTACGGGGACTGCGGGCCGAGAATCGGCTTTGATGCGGACACGGCAAACCGGCTCTTGAGCTCCGAAAGCGTCCGTATGGCTGTCCACGCACCTGGAATTTCGCAGCCAAGCGGAATTCCCGTGCCACATTTCCTGCGTCGTGTCGGCAGGGTGCTATCGCGGCTCTTCCGGCGAACGGATAATTGATCTATTGACCTGGAGTATGCCCCTAATTCCTTGACCGCCACTGGATGGCGCTCGTGAGATTCTGGTGTTCGACGAGCTCCTTCCAAAAAATTCTTGCCGGCGAGGAAAAACTCGGCATTGACCCCGCTGGGTACATTGCGCATAATTCCGCCCATTCACCCAATCTTACCCCAATCTACTAAGCTCCGTATTGAGTGGCGCATGAGGCGCTCACTTGTAGGTAGGGGTTGCGAGGATGGCCAAATGGGAAAATAATACCTGAGGTGCCATCACAGGCATTTCGCATGGACATCACGCGCTACAAGATTTGGAAGTGGCTTACACCGACCGGCGATGGATCAAATATCCAGTACGATGTCGCAATTCTTACCAAGGCCAAGCGCAGCACCACCAATCCCTACGAATTGGCTAATGAACTGCTTTGCCTTCGCCTGGGAATGGCGCTTAGGCTGCCGGTTCCGTTGGGAGTGATCCTTGAACGCAATGGTCATCATTACTACGCGTCCCTGCATGTAGCAACAACTGGCGAGAAGTTGCCGCCAGCCACGGAGGCCGACTTAGACGCGATTGCATCCGATGAGCGTCTCACCTGCGGAATCGTGATGTTTGATAGCTGGATTCTTAACGAAGACCGTTTTCCAGGGAACATTAGCTATCTTGACGATACGCAGCAGACATTCATTTTCGATCATGGGAGAGCCTTCTTGGGTCGCAATGGACGCACGTACCTAGATGGCCAGCGAGATAGCATCGGCATCGGCGACCACTCCTCGTGAGGGATGGGGCAGCCTCCGTCGTCTTCAAGCAGGAACCACTCCGCTGGACTTTCAGGGCGTTCTCGACGATCTTCTGCACCGTGCCTGGGATACAAGGGCGCTCGCGTGACACCAACTCGGTGGCTATGAAACGGGCTTCAAGGGGTTTCCCGCACTGCCCGAGGGACGCCCTGGCTGCCCTTGCCAACTGGTCATGATTGCCGATTTCGGGGCGCAAGTCCTTCTCCCATGTTTCGGCAAAACAGGCGAAGGTCGGCGCGACGACGGCAGATGCCGGTTCCTTGATGCTCTGTCCGAGGAACCCCAGTATCGCCTTGCTCGCCTTGACCGCCTCCGGGTCGGTGTTGCTCTTGTCGTAGTCGAACAGGACGTAGCAGGAAATCCCCAGCTCGTTGAAAATCCGATAAAGGCGGTCGATCTGGTCCTTGCCGCCGCACTCAATCACCGCCACACCCAGCGTGTCGAAGTCGTGCCCGAGCGCCCGTCCGTAGATCGGCAGGCAGTACGCCTCCGTAGCCCCTTCCACGAGGATCACTTTCTTGGCGAAGAAACCTTCGTTCCGTGTGGGCGTGTAGGCGTGTCCGTATCGTTCCCGCATCGACTCTTCGGTTGGCTTCGCCGTCTTGTGACGAGCCGACAAGTCTTCGATCATGCGGGACATCGGCAACTGGAATGCCTTCGCCCCGTTCGTCGCCGGTTTTCCGTCCACTCGTTCCACGCCCTCCACGCGGATGATCTCGTCGAAATACGCGACATCGACCAGGAGCGGACTGTGGGTAGAGAAAAGGACTTGGTCACCGCCGTCAGCGATAGCTCGGAACACCCGCCGGATCGTGCGCTGCGCGGTCGGGTGCATGTAGAGCTCGGGTTCCTCGACCCCGAGGATGAGCGTCCTCTTGGCGTCGCCACCCCTCGTCGTCACCAGCTTCGCGTACGAACGGAGAATGGAGAAAATGACCGCACGCTGGAGACCGTGCCCCTTGCCGTCGATAGCACCCTTGAAGCCGTCGTCCACATAGATTTTCGGCGTGGTGAGCAGGGTCTCGACGGTCGGAGCCTGGAACTCAATCTCGATGTCGGCAGGCATCATCTCCGAGAGGAATCCCTTCATGGATTCCTCGACCGCCGCAACCTCGGGGAGCCGTTCTGCCGCCGCCTCACGGTTCAAGCGACGAGTGGTTTCCTTGAGCCTGTTGGTGATGTCGTCCCGAAGGTCGGTCTGGAGCGTGCGGAGGATCTCGTGTATCAGCCGTCCGAAGGGGTTTGTCTTGAGAACCTTGGATTCGTCGGAAGCGTCCCGGACTGCGGGGATCAACTCGAAGTGGGGAAGGTTCGCCTTGAGGACATTGAGGAAGCCCTTGGGGTTGGCCGTCCATGTGTCCTCGAAGTCGTCGGGCTTCAGATGCTGCTTGACGAACTCGGCGGCTTTCTCTTTCCAGTACTCGACCTTGTAGTTCTTCTCAAGAAAGTCGAAGAAGGACTTGCCGTTCACCTGCAAGTCTTCCGGTTTCTTCTTCCATTCGGTAATTCGGGTTCCAGTAATCTTGCCATCCACCAACCACTCGTGCTTCGGTTGGGGCTTGTTGTATTCCTGCCCGATCTTGATCTTGTTGTCCAACTCCTCGTCTCCTTCGTCCTCGCCGCCGCCACCACCCAGGGATGCCGTTCGTGCAAGGAGAAACGTCCCGTCCGGACGGATCGCTGAACTGAGTGCCGCCAATTCGTTGGGGAGCAAATCGACAAACAGTCCCTCGACGCGGATCTGCTGGCTCGTGTCTTTCGCCCAAAAGCACTCCTCGTTGATCTTGGAGGTCGAAGGATTGAACAGGAAGTCGAGTGCCTTGAGGATCGTGGACTTCCCCGAATTGTTCGCCCCCACCAGGGCGTGCATGGAGCCGATGTCCAGCCGAAGGTCTCGGCAACAACGGAAATTCACGATTCTCAGCGTCTTGAGTTTCACGATGTACCTTTCATCTTGTATGGGAGCTGCCGACGAAAGGCGACTCAACCCACGATTGTAATGGAACCGTCGCTTCACACAAATAACCCCTGTGTTGCATACGTGGCTCTAACTCCGCAGTTCCCGCCGACCCACGCACCCGCGCTTGCTTGTGGATACGGCCCACAAGACGTAAACTGTGGTTGTCGTACCGCTGCCTTTGCCCTGCTGGCAGGACTCGGCGACAAGGGAAAAGCGGTCTGTGAATCTGCGCAGTTCTGGCAGGAGATATAGTCATGCACTCCGTAGCAACAGAAGAAACCACCGAAAATAGCGTCCCCGAAACGCTCCCGTTCTCGCTCCCCCTTGAGTTGACGGTCAACGACCCGGAAGTCATTGCCGAGCTTTGGGCAAAGCAGGAGGGACACGAACGGGACGAGTACGCCCTCGGTGCCCTGCGGCTCGGCGTGCTGGCGCTGCGGCAGGCTCGGGGCCAGATCGACGCGAATACCCTGAAGCGCGAGGGGGACCACCTGCTCGGCAGTGTCCAGTTGGCACTATCCGAACATCGGACGAACCTCGACCGAACCCTGGTCGGAACGCTCAAGGACTACTTCGACCCGAAGGACGGTCGGTTCAACGAGCGGGTGGAGCGGCTGCTGAAGAAGGACGGGGAACTGGAGACTCTGCTCTCTCGCAAGGTCACGGCGGCGGACTCGGAGATGTGTCGGGCGCTGAAGGACATCGCCACGGCGGTCGGCAACTCGACGGGGCTCATCAAGAACTGCAAGAAGGGCGATGCCGTCGTGGAACTGGGCTCGGAAAGCGCCGCCCCGGCGCGAAGGTCGTGGTCGAGGCGAAAGAGCATGCGTCCTACAACCTGACGACGGCGCTCAAGGAAATGGAGGAAGCGAGGCAGAACCGGGAGGCAGAAAGCGGTCTGTTCGTTTTCTCCAAGAAGACCGCCCCGGCGGGGTTGGAGCCGCTTGCCCGCTACGGCACCGACGTGGTCGTCGTCTGGGATGCGGACGACGTGGCGACCGACACCCACCTGCGGCTCGGGCTCAGCGTGGCGAGGGCGCTTTGCACGCGGAAGGCGCTGGAGCGGAGCAGCCTCGACGTGGACTTTACCGCCATCGACGCCGCCTTGCTGGAGATCGCCAAGCAGGTCAAGGAACTGGACGACGTCCGCACTTGGACTGAGACGATCAGCCTACCACGGGCCGCAAGGCTGTCGATTTATTGACGTTTACGTTTTTGTGGCCCCTGTGGTGGGGGTGTCGAAGGTGGCCTTGGTTTCCGACGCTCCGTTTTTTTCTTGAAAACGAGACGCGAGGAACCGGGGCCGCCACTGATTCCCACCGCCAAGCCCTCTTTCCTGGGCTGATTGGCAATTTTCACTACACCTGTCCAAGAGAATCTGAAAAGTATCGTGAACTCGCACCCGCCCCCCCTCGTTCCAATTTGCCGATTAGGTGTGCTTTCCGAAAGGAGTTCGTTACGGTGTCTCAAAGCCTAATCACCGTGCCCTATTGCCCGTTTCGTGTGGGAATGACCTGCGCCAACCAGTCACCAAGCGAATACTTGGTGTCGAGACTGCCGGAGCCACGCTCGCCGAAGCGATCACGCTGTCTGCTAGCCTGCTGACCAGGGCAGACGTAATCGATGAGGTCTTGAAAACGTGCCCGGCCTGCCCGATGGCCGGGGGATTTCGCTGTCGCAATACCCCGCCAACGCCGCATTGGGACCGGGACTTATGCGAACTTTGGGTCGGCCAATTCATGGTCCTTTCTTACGACCGCGAAGCACCCAACCAAAATGCTGTGCTGGACGTGTACGAGGATGCACACTGGCCCCACAAGATCAAGAACCCCCTCGGCGGCAAATGGCAGACTGGGCAATACCAACGGCGACTCAAGAACACGCTCAAGGAGATCAATGGGCGGCCCGGCTTGCCTCTTGTCCATTTCAGCGGTCATGCGAATGAGCGAAAAATCGGGTGGAAATACACAATGCCCGCACTAAATGACACCTAAGTGACACTTTTTCGCGATTTCGGGCCTTTAAGTCCAGGTACAATGGCGGTTACTCGCTCCTGAAAAAATGGCGAGCCCGTTTGTCAACCGAGGACATGATGAGAACCGGAATCGAAGTTCTGTCGACGTTTCGGACTGCTTACCCTCCGCTACGGTGGTCAAGTGTCGGTTGTAGAACGACCGGCCTCACTCGGGCAAGCAAACTCTCGCAGCGTGCGGAAAGCTGCGAATCTAGGGCGGGCCAACAGTTTTTGCGCACATGCGCCAAAAATCTGCGACCTTTGTTTCACCGCGGGAGAATAATTTTTTGGCGAGTGCGCCAGAACCTACGGCGTTGGTTGACAACGAGTCATTCCAAGCAATTTGAGAAGGCCAAGATGGGCACAGAACGAGAAGCCGAGTCCGAGGCGAAGGATCGAGAAGGCAAGTTGAGGGCCAAGATTGAAGCCTTGGCGGCTGCCCTTCAATCGGCCGTCTCAGATCAAGTGCATTTCCTAGTGCCCGGGTACTGGCGGCTTGGGGGTATGTTGGAGGCATCCAGCGGCAGCCTCGAAGAAAAATACCAGATTGCGAAAGGGAAGCGAGCCTACTACCTCGCACAACGAGTCCACAAGTACTTTTCCAGCTTGGCGGACGCCCAAGCATACGACGGAAGCCTACGCCACTTGCGGGAGATTACACGGAAGGGCATCAAGGGGCGGGAGCCTGCCTCGGCCATCGATAAGGCGCTGGAAGCACTCCTGGACGCGGTAGATGGCAATCCCGAGGAGGCTGTGCGGTTGGTCATTGAACGTCACTGGAACTTCCCCGATGCACTGGATTGGGCTCAGAAGGCAGCAGAACAGAAGGGCATCCTTGCAATGTCGTAGAGCTTTCAGATCATAAACCTGTAGTGTGGCGTTGTCCCGAGGGTTTGCCCGTTTGGCAAGTCTCTCCACGAAAGAAGGGCATCATGGGAACCCTCAAGCGTCGATCGCTTCCTTTCAAGTGTTTACTCGTCATGTTCGCCGCAGCGACCGTTTGCGGGCTTATGGCCGCCAAGGCTCAGGCAGCGGCCTACTATTGGGACACCAATGGCGGAACGGCCGGTGCCGGTGGAACGCCTAACGGAACGTGGCAAGCTAATTGCACGGACTGGACCACCGACTCGACGGGCAGCAGCACGATCTCGGCCCGTACGACCCAGGCCACCGACGACGTTTACTTCGTCGCGGGAGCAGGAACCGCCAGCGGAAACAACCCGTATGCCGTCACGCTTTCGGGAACGGACTCGGCCGACAGCCTGACTTTCCAAGCATCCGGGCCAGCAACGTTTACCGGTGGCTTCATTAACCTCGGTGGCGGTTCCACGCCGGGCATCTCCATCCCGCAATGCGCTTATCGGCTCCACTCCCCAAGGGGCCGTAACCATCTTGTCCCAGATCAACCTCCAGGCTCCTCAGACCTGGACGAACAATTCCAGTAACGCGTTGACGATCAACGGCAGCGTCATCAACCGGGGAAATTCCTTGACGATCGGTGGGCCTGGCAATACGGCCGTCGCGGGCAGTCTGAGCGGCAACGGTGGCCTGACCAAGGCCGGTGCGGGTACGCTGACCATGACGGGTGCCAACACGCTTACGGGCAATGTTACCGTAGGTGCCGGGGCGCTGACGGTTGCCTCCACGGGCTCGCTGGCGATGGGAGGCTACGGCACGCTCTACGTCGGCAGCACTGGCCCAGCAGGCATGACCGTCCAGGATAGCGCCTCCATCAGCACCAGCGAACTCGACGTGAACTACCAGAATACGGGGGCTGGGGCATCCACGCTGACGATTACCGGTGGATCGCTCGCAGTATCTGGCCAGTCCTACATCGGCCGGGCACCCATGCACGCCGACCCAAGCACCACCAGTGCCGCCGTCTACCAGAGCGGCGGTGTCGTAGGACTCAATGGCGTGACTGTCGGCTATAACGGCACGGCCACCAGCCTCTATGACATTAGCGGAGGCGTCCTGAATACGACTGCCGGGCTGACGGTAGGCGGCAACTTCAATAACGGCAGCGGTCAGGGCAATGGCCTGGTGAACATCCACGGCTCGGCCGCGGTCAACGTCTCCGGTGGCTCGGGACTTCAAATCGGGCAGGACACGACCCTCGCAACGGCAGGCAGCGTGAATCTTTCCGGCGGCACGCTCGCGGTGGTCGGCAATGTCACGTTCGGCGATCCGAACGGCTATGTCGGCCAGGGCAGCCTGAACCGCACGGGCGGCGTGATGACGGTCAGCGGTAACCTGATCGTGGATGGCAATGCGACCGTTCTGCTGGATGACACCTCCGGATCGGTGGCAACTTCCTTTAGTGGAAGCCTTATTCGCAACGGCCAAGGGACGCTCGTAATTGTACCGCAACATGGCGACCTGAACTCGAACGAGGCATTGAGCGTGGCGACGAATCCCGCCCCCTCGGGTCTGATCGTCGGGCCGTGGGCCGTGAGGCAACTGTCCGGCAGCGATTCCAGCGGAGATTACCTTACGGCGATCCAGTCAGGATCGTCCTATCGATTGACCACGGTGGCCTACAGCGGCACGAATCTCCTGACGGCTACGGCTTCCTCCGTGGTCAACGTCACGACGAACACCAACGTCACCCAGAAAGTGTCGCTCTCGGCAGTCAAGTTCGGCCCTTGTGTTACGACGCTCAGTGGCACGGGACAGCTTTCCATCGGCAGCGGCGGATTGATCGTAAACGGCGGCACGCTTGCCGGTGGGAACGTATCATTTTCCGGGCTCACGCCGTACCTCTACGCGGGCTCAAGTGTCCCTGGCAGAATTAGTTCCTCGCTGACGGGTGATCTGGGGCTCGTGAAATTCGGTGCCGGAAGCCTCGTTCTTGCCGGAAACAACAGCGGTCTTAGCGGGGCCATCGCCGTCACTGCGGGTACGCTCAGCGCTCAAAACTCCTGGGCTTTGGGGGGCGGCGGCACAGGGAGCCCCGTCAACATATCGGGCGGTGCCTGCTTGGCCCTGCAAAACAGCCTCTTCAGCAGAATTCGTGGGTGAATTTTGGCTCGGGAAGCTCTCCGAGTGTGTGATATAGGGCGGTTTCGATGCCTTCGTAAGTGCGGAAACCATAGGCTTTTCTGGTAGTCAGTTTCGCTTTGTTGTTCAACCCCTCGACGGCGCCGGCCGAAATGGAGCCGCGGGCACGGAACCAGTTGAGGATCAGGTCTCGGTGCTCGCAGAGGGTCCCAACGACCTTCTTCATCGGTTCGATCCTGGTCCGCAAGGTTCGCGTACACCATTGGTCCAAGAACTTTCCCGCCCAGCCCGCGCTGGTGTATTCCCAAAACCGCTGGAAGTCCTCCCGCAACAAATAGCTTCGCACGCTTTTGAGATTGTAGCGGAGCAACTCCGCCAGCTTGACGGTTTGTTTATCGGTCAGATTCTCCGGGCGTTTCAACAGGCACCACCGCGAGTTCGTCAGCACTGGCTCGTAACCGTCCTGCTTCAAACGACGGGCCTCCTCCCGACGAACTTCGTCGATTGCCTCGTTCATCTTCTTCATGATGTGAAAGCGATCCAGGACGTGGACAGCCGTCGAGAGTTGCTCCGCAATCACGTTCATGTAGGCCCGGCACATGTCGCTACAGACGAAGCGGATCGCCAGGCGAATCTCCTCCGAGAGAATCTGGAAGAAGCCTCGCAGGCTTTGTTCGGTTCGGTCCTGGGCGATCCACAACAACCGCTTCATACCTTCATCAATTTGGTAAACCAACGTCAGGTAATGATGCCCTCGGTGCCACTGGATCTCGTCCACGCCGATGGCCTCGATGCCGCTCAAATCTCGGTGTGCCAGACCCCACGAAACCGCGTGTTTTACCGAGCGAAACACATCTTCCCAACTGACCCAGAAGGCATCAGCGACCTCCTGCCAGGAAAGCCGTTTCGCCCAGCGGGCCAGGAACCAGCGAAAACTAGTCGTCAGCGTGCATTTTCCTTCCCCCCACGGCACCTGCTCGACCGTCACTCCGCACCGCGGGCAGTCCACCCGCCGCATCGCATAGACGAAGAACACGGCAATCTGCCAGAGGGGTACGAACTCGAACCGCCGTGGCGGCAGTCGGTCGTAGCCCGGTCCCTTGCGGCCACAACTGGAACAGATCGGCCGACTCTTGGCTCGCGGCACAATCTGCACTTCGATCGTCGGTCGGGCGCCTTTTCCACCCATTGAACTTTCCCGTAAACAAAAGGCTTGTAACGTTCGACGCGATTGAGGATACTTTTCAGTTGCATCCTGTGCTGGCTCCAGGGAGATGGTTGGTGTGGTAACCCCATCTATACCTGGAAACCTCGCAGGATGCATCTTCTTTTCTTGGTCCTGTGCAGCTACAATCCTTCTTGCCTGGTGAAGCGGAGTCGGGCTCTGCGGGGACGCAACCCGACAAGGAATAGCCAGGTCAGGACGGGTAAATGACCCGTAGGCCCTGGCGACTTCATGCCGCCAGGGCAACTTTTCATCTCCCTCATTTATTTGTCCTGCCATCCCTCAAAAATCCAATCCCGGCACTACCAACAAACCTCGCACTACGCACTGACTCTTACCCATAAATTCTGCGGAAGACCCGCAAAACAACATCTCCGTGAACAGCGTGCCGATTACCCTCAACGGCTCGGGTACAAGCGGTGGTGGGGCGCTATTGAACGTCCAGGACAACAATACCCTTGCGGGCACAATCAGCCTGGGGAGCAACAGCCAGATCAACATCCCGAGTGGGAAGTTGTTTTTGACCGGCCTCGTGCAGGGTAATTACAATCTGACGAAGAGCGGCAGCGGGACGTTGGTTCTTGCAGGCACCAGCGGCGCCACGTTTCCCTTGTTGGTCACCGTAGCGGGAGGAATACTAAACGTCCAGAACTCGCAAGGGCTTGGCGCGGGCGGGACGTTCGGCGTGGCCGTCAACGGCGGTGCAACCCTCCAATTGCAGGGGGGAATTGCCCTGTCTGCCGTGCCCTTGACCCTGAACGGCGCGGGCACCAGCGGCAATGGTTCGTTGGAAAACGTCCAAGGCAACAATTCCTCAAGCGGGGCCGTCACCTTGGCGGCCAACAGCCAGGTCAACATCGACTCCGGCTCGCTCGCCTTGAGCGGCCCGGTCGGCGGAGCCTATGCACTGACCGTGGCCGGCACAGGTGCGTTCGTTCTCTCCGGCAACAGCACTTTCAGCGAGGCGCTCAATGTACTGGGTGGAACGCTAAGTGTACCAGGGTTGAATGTGGCAGGCAGCGCGGGTCCGTTAGGTGCTGGCACCGCCCCGGTGACTTTGGGGAGTAATGGCTCTCTCGCCACCCTGCTCTATACCGGCACGGGGGCAACAACCAATCGAGCCTTTACGCTGACTGGTGCCGGTGGGATACTTGCGGTCAGCAGCAGCCTTGGCCTCAGCGGCGTGCTCAACGGCAACGGCAACCTGACCAAGACCGGCAGCGGCAGCGCAACCCTCAGCGGCAGCAATCTCTACACGGGCGCGACGACTGTCAGTGCGGGGACGTTGGCCATCGGTCCAAGCGGAGCGATCAATGCCTCCAGCGGTCTTCTCGTCAACCAGGGGGCTGTGCTCCAGGTGGCCGCCGGTGCCAGTGGCAATCAATTGCCCAACGCGGGCAACTTTACGCTCAGCGGCGGAATGCTCAATTACGCGGCCAACGGTTCGCTCTGTCCTGGCGAGTTGGCCGGTGCCCTCACGCTCAATCCTGGACACAGCCAGGTCGTCGTCAGCAATACCGGCAGCGGCACGCCCTACCTGTGCTTTGCCAGCGGAACGCCCCATGTAACCGGGGCAACGGTGAGTTTTTCCACGAGCGGTGCCCAGGTGGAGTTCCTCACCGATCCGCCACCGCTAACCAACGGTATCCTCCCCTATGCCTTCGTCGGCCCAGCGAACTCCACGAACGTTGATTTCGCAACGTTGTCAGCATCGGGCAATACTACTTCCGTCTCCGCAATTTCCTACTCCACGTCTGCGACCGGCAACCTTATTTCAATCGGCACGGACCCAACGCTGAACGTGGCGGCCTCGGGCCTCCAAACCTCATTCACCAGCGCCAAGGAATTCAACTCGCTGAAACTTGTCGGCCCGGTGTCCCTTTCCACGGGCGCTTACTGGCTGACCCTGAATTCCGGCGGCTTGATATGTTCTGGTTCTTCGAGCACCATTAGCGGCTCGGTCTGGGCCATCAACGGAGAACTAATCGTCAATACTGCGGCCAACCTGAACCTGGCCTGTTCCCTTACCGCTACAGGTGCCTTAGTCAAGACCGGCACGGCTACGGCCACGCTCTCCTACCCGACCTCGACCATCGGCAGCATTTACATCAACCAAGGTGCGTTGGCCTACGCCCCCACCGCCAATCTCAACTACGGGGGGACGATCAGCGGTGCGGGCAATCTGATCGTGGCTGGCACCGGCGCGATGCTGACCCTGAGCGGGAGCGATACCTACACCGGCAGCACGACGGTCACGGCGGGAACGCTTTGCGTCAACGGCAGTCTGGCAGGAGGCGGCCCGGTCACCGTCCAAAGCGGGGCTATTCTCAGCGGAAGTGGCAGTATCGCCGGTAACGTGGCGGTGAATAGTGGAATCCTCACGATCGGCCAGCAAGGTGCTGGCAGTTGCCTCAACATCGGCGGCGGCGTGAGCATCGGTGGCGGAGGGGCGCTGGCGGCCAGCGGAACGGCCGCCGCGATCTCTGGCAATCTCAGTTACACCAGCAGCGCGAGCAGCACGTTTTCCGGGACGATCCTCGGTCCGACTTCCACAATAACTTTGGACTCGCCCCCAGGCGCAACCCTGACCCTCTCGGGCTCCAACCAGTACGGCGGCGGCACCTTTCTCCAGAGCGGCACGCTCAAGACGAGCAACTCGGCGGCCCTGGGAAACGGCAGCCTGACGATGACCGGCGGGACTCTGGATTTGGACGGTTTATCAGCGATGGACATCAGTCCGCTCGGTGTCACCGGCGGGATCATCAGCAAGTCGGGCGGCGGCCTATGCATGTTGACGGTCACGTCGCCGAGCGGCTCCATCACGACGTTGTCAGCAAAGATTACCAATGGCAACGGCCAGGTGGCGATTGTGTTGTCCGATCCAGCAGGCAGCGGCTTGATCCTTTCCGGCAGCAATACCTATACCGGCGGCACGATCGTCGACAGCGGCACGCTTTACGTTGCCTCAGCCAGCGCCTTGCCTTCGGGTTCGAGCCTCACCGTCGGCGGTGGCGGGACATTCGTTTTCGATCCCTCGGTTATCGCAGGTACGCTGTCTGCGTCAAGCAGCGTAGACGGGGCACCCGACAATGCCGGCTCACCTGCGTCGGTAACGACGGTTCCCGAACCAGGGAGTGTCGTGCTCTTGTTGGTGGCTCTGGTCGGCTTGGGCCTCAGACGTTATTTTAAGACCGGGCCTGTAGCGTAGGCGTCTGGTCTGCACGCATACAGGTCTTCAAATGGACTGCAAGTCATTTGCGAACGATGATAGGAAGGTGAAATCATGGGATTATGGAACTGGTTGTTGAGCGGTCGAAAGAAGGAATCTCGTAGCGATTCACGTAGTGACAGAGCGTGGTCAAATGGCCACTGACATGATAGAGGAAGTTAAGCGGTGAGAGCGCCGTCAGGGGCCGGACGGCAGGAGCGAAGGCGGCGAAGTACCGGAGAGATAGGCTTGGACAGAGTCAAGCAAGAACTGAAACACCGCGCAACCCTGTTGGGCACAGGTGGCAATTGCTGTCCAGATCCGTTCGCACCATCGGCGCCCTTTCTCGCTGCGTGTTCCTTGGGTGATGTGCCGGTCGATCACCACAAAACGCATCGCTTGTTCCGCCAGATTGTTGGTTGGGGCGATGCCGGGTGTCGTAATGAAGCGGAAATAGGCTTCCCCGTGTTCGCGGAAGCGTTTGGCCATGTTACGGGCATGTTTCGTGTCCGGCACGCCGGTCAGGGCTGTCCTCAACACGTGTTGACGAGCGGCAGCCAATGCCTGCTGAAAGCCCGCCGCAGTCATTGTTCCGCGGCCGTGGATTACGGCAAACAGGCCGCGCAGCGCATCGCGCAACCGTTGGCCATAAGCCTGGTCCTCACGGCGGGGCAGAGTCAGCAGGAATTTCACATCGCGGATCAGATGGGCCATGCAGAACTGAACCAGCACGCCGAACTCTCGCATGTACTTGCGGTAGGCGCTGAAATAATCGCAGCCCAACACGCCGTTGAACTCCTCGCCCAACACCTCCACCAGCACCTTCGAGCCACGCGACTTGTCGATACGGAACAACGTGTAGAGCACGGCGCGGAAGCACCAAGTCCAGAATCTTTCGCCGTTTTCCTTATGCCCCGTCTCATCGATGTTCAGCACGGCCTCGTCGGGCAGCCGCACGAACAACTCCGCATAGGAGGGGGCCAACGCCTCGCTCACCTTGTCGATCAACTTGGCCAAGTAGCCGCGGGAGACGTTCACCCGCACCACGTCGCGAAGGAACTTCCGGATGGTGGAGAAGGAGGCGTGGCAGACACCCTTCATGAAGGCCACCAGGGCCGTCATTCGTGGGCCTAAAAGGCCCGCCTTCCGCACCGCTTCGGGCAGGGACGCTGCATGGAGTTTCCCACAGCGATTGCACCAATAAGCCAACGCTTGGTGTTCGCTGACGATGGTCGGGGTGGCGACGATTTCCACCTCCTGTTGCACCTCGGCCGCATACGGGGAAGGGCGGAGTGAGCCGCCGCAATCGGGGCAACAATCGAGCGTATAGGTCACGAGGTTATCGATGGCCTCGTCGGGAAACGGCGTCCGCAGGTGTTGTTCATGGCCCGGCTGTCCGCCACGATTGCGTTTTTTACCGTCCTTGCGCGGAGGCTTGGGCGGCTTGACGATATCACTGGAAGGCGGCTTAGAGGAAGTGGACGAGTTCTTGCGGGCCGCCGCCAACCGGCGTTTGAGTTGCTCGTTTTCCTGCTGCAGACGTACGTTCTCTTCTTCCAGCAGCCCAAGCCGAGCGGATGCCGCAGCCAGCTTTGCTTCCGCCGCAGCCAGTTTCTCCTCCATCGCGGCAAGGCAACGCGCCAGCGACTTGCTTTCAGAACCCGGGCTAGTTCTTGACAGGATCATGGGGCGGTACGATACCAACCTCACGCGATCCGAACAAGATCAAGAGGTGGCCGTGCCCCGAGAATCCCTGCAAACCCAGGATCTCCAAAATGCCGGGGCTGGCTCGTTACAGTCGTCCGTTTATCACCCCGTCATACGGCTACTATAACTGTGACTGTGAGCCTGTGAATGGCTACAGAATCTCGACAGCGCAGGAAGCCGTCCCGTGCCCCACGCACCAAGTCTCGGCGGCTGATTGTGGAGTCCTTGGAAGCCAGGCAACTGCTTTCCGGCGGCTCGCCGCTGGACCCTGGTTTTGCTGCCCTTCTGGCCAAGATGACTCCCGATCCCCATCCGACTGGCGATCAGCCCTCGCAGACCGCCTCGACGATTGCCCTGGCCGCCTACACGCCCGCCACCATCTTCGATCCGGGCATCCCGGAAATTGAACCCTTCATCCAAGGCGAGCGGCAGATTTTCAGTAACATTCTCAGCAACCCTGCCGCCCGCCCATCATTCTGGGGTGAGCCGGCAGTGCCAGGCACCGGCCAGTACCAACTGCACCTTTGCGACAACGGCATGCTCGTCAGCCAATGGACGATCACCTGGGGCAATGGCAGCGCTTCACAACAAGTCGCCAACGAGCCTTGGGTCATGCACGCCTACGCCGGCAATGCCAGCCAATACGCCATCACTGTCACCGCTTCCACCATGGACGGCGCATTCACCGGCGGCATGGGCGTTACGCCGGGGACCTTGGACCAGAATTTCGATGGCGGCAGCGGTTTTACAATGAATCAGTCCTCGCATGGCCGCAACCCCAACTGGGCCACCCAAGTCGGCAGCGACGGCCAGCAGACGACGAACTTCGAGGGCGGCGACGGGTTCGACCAGGCCACCGCCGAGACCTTGGACAACGGCAATATCCTCGTCGTCGGCACCACGGCCGACAATCAGTTCGGTTTGGTCCGCTACTCGGACGATCCGGGACAGTCCGACGACGGCAACCTCGACACCAGCTTTGGCACCGGCGGACTGGCGACCACGACCTTTTCCGCCGGCAATGCCTCGGCCACCGCCGTGGCCGTGGACCCGAACAATTCCACGATCGTGGTGGCCGGCGTGGTCATCGCCGGCAACGGCGACAACGAAGTGGCCTTGGCCCGCTACAATGACGCCGACGGCAGTCTGGACACCACCTTCGGCCCGTCCAGCAACGGGATGGTCACGACCGACTTGGGAACCGGCTGGACGGGAACCAGCGCGGTCGCCGTCGAGGCCGACGACAGCATTCTCGTGGCAGGCTGTCTGAACGGACATTTCGCCGTGTTGCACTACAACAGTGACGGCACGCAGGACACTCATTTCGGCGCTTCCCGCAACGGCATCGCCACGGTCGATTTCGGCGGCAGCAATGAGACGCCCTCCGCAATGGCCCTCGATCAAGACGGATTGATCCTCGTGGCCGGAACGAGCACGCAAGCCGGCACCGGACAGGATTTTGCCCTGGCCCGATTCAATTCCAACGGCAGGCTGGACACGGTCTACGGCATGGGCGGGCTTATCACCACGGACTTTGGAGGAGACGACGTAGCCACCGCGATCACGATCCAGCCCGACGGCAGAATTCTGGTGGCCGGGTACAGCGACCAGAGCGGCAGCTACAGCTTCGCCGTGGCCCGCTATACCGCTGACGGTTTTGGTGGTCCCAATCTCGACAAGACGTTCGGAACGGACGGCCTCGTGACCACGAACTTCGGCGACGGCAATGACCGCGCCACGGGCATCGCCGTGCAGAACGATGGTAAGATCGTCGTTTCGGGCTCGACCCTTCTGGATGGCAACGGCTATCAGGACACGCAGACGCATTTTGCCCTGGCTCGATATAACTCGGACGGGTCGCCCGATGACAACTTCGGCACGGGCACGCTGCCCGCGGAGGTCACGACCGACTTCAGCACCTTGGGCTTTTCCAGTGAAGCGGCGGCAGCCTTGATCTGTGACGCCAATGGCCGACTGATCGTAGCCGGCACCGCCGCACAAACTGATTACAGCAGCTTTGCCGTTTCCTGCTACGATCCCGGGTTGGCGAGCCTCGCCCTCCAAATCAACGACATTCCGCCCGTCCTCCAGGTCTTGGGCAGCCAGGTCGCCACGGCCGGGCAGGCCCTGGATGTCTCACCCATGGGCCGTTTCATGCACGCCCCCGTCACGACGGGCGCTTTCAACTACTCCATTGACTGGGGCGATGGATCTACGCCTGATACCGGCACGGCTGCGATAGTGGACCCCGGTTCTGGCGAGACGCAACTCGTGGGGACGATTGACGGCCAGCACACCTACAGTGCGGCCGGCGTCTACTACGTCGCGGCCACCGTTAGCGATCCCGATGGCGGTTCCGACACGCAGACCTTGCAGGTGACGGTGAACGACGCTGCCACGGTGAGTTCTCAGCCCCCGGACGTGTCTCCCACGCTCAACGTGGCGACCGACCAAACGGTCGATGCTGGTCAGTCGCTTGTCGTGCCTTCCTTGGGCACCTTCACGCATCCCTCGGTGGACGGTGACTTCACCTACCAAATCGACTGGGGCGATGGCTCCACGCCCGATACGGGGACGGCAACTATCGTCGATCCCGGAGATGACACGACGCCCCTGTCCGGCTCGTTCGACGGCCAGCATACCTATGCCAACGCCGGAACCTATGCCGTGATTGCGACCGTCACCGATCCGGCGGGCAATGCGGACATGGCAGGCTTCCAAGCGACGGTCAATCCGTCGACGCAAGACACGCAGAACGATTCGTCGTCAGGCCAGGACACGTCCGGGTCGCTCGCCGCGGCGAGCCAGCCGCAGGATGGCAACCTGACGCTGATCGCTAACTCGCCGACCAGTTCGCTTGCGGCCAACGGACTCACAACGGTTGCGCAGGCTTCACAGATTCCGCTTATCGCGAGCGGCCAACCTACGGCAAGCAGCAACACGCCGATCATCCTCTCGCCTTCGGGCACGACACCTGGCGTTCTCACGGCAACCTTGCTTAACGGTTCGCAAACGGCATTGTCTACCGAGACTGCCGTCTCTTCCCCTGCTGCGTCTAGTTCCTCAACAAGCGTCAATGCTTCATCCCTGAACGTGACAGCCGGTTCGGCCTCGCCGGCCGGGGCCTCTCTCGGATCGTCCGCCGACAGCCAAACGCAAACGGCATCGGCCCAGACGATGATGGCTGGCATCGACACCACGACCACTAGCGACCCGGCTCTCTTGGCTGCCGTCCGCCAGGCCCTTGCCATGCCGGCTGGTTCGCCGGTGATGAGCACGGACTGGGCGCGGTTGACTTCCTTGACGGCCGACAGCAACCAAGTCCTCTCCCTTGCCGGTCTCCAGTACGCGGTCAATCTCCAGTCGTTCACGCTGGTGCCGAGCAATTTTGCGGACCCGGGGCATCTCTGCCCGGTGTCCTCATTCGCCGGCACGCCGTTCGCCAATCTGAGCATGCTGAAGAGCCTGACCCTTCAGGACTGCGGGCTGGACGGGTCGGAGTTGACCACTACGGTCCTCGCTGGTCTTACGTCCCTCACTTCGCTCGACCTCCGCTACAACGCCATCACGGTCCTTCCCAAGGCCGTCGCGCAACGTGCCGACGTTGACGAACCTGTACGTCTACGGTAACCCCCTGACGAACAATCCGCGCCGGCCTCGCCGCACTGGCCGGCAAGTTCATTACCGTGGACATCGCGGCGGACCATCCCGAAGACGCGGTGAATCTCTACGACCCGACCAACGCCGCCACGGCCCAAAACGTCTTCAACGATTTGGCCAACGCCTTCTACGACCTGCCCATCCCGATCTATCAATACTTGGTCAATATGATCCAATACCAGCCGTACCAGGGAGAAATGAGGGGGCCCCTGGCGGTGCTCCAGACCGGTGCCGGCAACGACTGGGACACCGATGCGCTTATGGTTGCACTGTTGCAACGGGTCTCGTATCAGGCCACTCAGCAAGGCAACTCCAGCATCACGCCGCAGTATTACTGGGGGCAGCCGACCATGGACGTGCCGACGGTGATGAAGTGGCTGGCTGTCAAAACGCCGTCCTCAGCCTACGATGTTCTTATGGTTGCCGGATTACAGCCGCAGTTCTATGCGGCCGACAAGACGACGGCCAAGGGCAGCAATGCGACGCAGCCGTACATCGGGTTCGATCATGCGTGGTTGCAGGCAACGGTCACCCTGCCAGGGTCGAGCACGCCGCAGGTGGTTTACCTTGATCCGACTTGGAAATTCGAGGATTTCCAGACGGGGTTGCCGGACCTGCTCGATCCCACCAGTTCCAATTATGTTCCGTTCCTCTCGGATGGCACTTCCGGTTCTTACTTGAATCCCGGCGCAACGAATGTGAGCGCCGCAGAAGCCGAAACGGCGGCCGAGTATTACGAAGCCCAGGTCCGCAGCACGCTGGCCACCACGCACCCCACGATGACGATCGCGGACGTTGCCTACGATGGTCCGATTCATCCCCAGGTCATTTCGGCCCTGCCCACGGCATTGCCGTTCGCCGGGGGCTACTCCTCGGGTTCCGGCAGCGCCATTCCCGGCGGCTTGGTGAGCCAGGTCGAGATCAGCGTTGCCGCACAGCAAACTGTCACGGTGACTGGGGCCTCCTACAGCAGCAGCAACCTTGCAACGACGCTTACCGTTTCCGGCAGCGTTTCCGGCTCATGGGCCGGCGGAACGATTGTCCTCGAAGGCGATCCGGCGGGAAGCCAAGTCTATTCGATCACGTCCGTAAACACCCAAAACAACACCATCGTCATCCCGGGGAACGAAGGTGGATACACCGGGAATTTTTCCATCTATGACATGTCGGCGACGTTGGTCGTTCCGACCGTCTGCCTGGAACGTATTACGATCGGTTTCACCGGTAGCACTACGCTCACGCCGCACCTCTACGTCAACGGCCAGGAGACCAGCTACGTCCTTTCTCCGACGGCAATGCCCAGCGGCACCGCCAACGTCGACTTGATCATCCAGATGACCCCGGGCAGCACCGGAGGCATGTCCGCAGCCTACACGCACGTCTATCCCCGCCCCGCCGACAGCGGCCATTACTTCGCCATCGGCCTGGACGCCGGGCAGATGTCCAACCAACTCTTGACCGATGCCCGCCAGATCGTCAACGCCGCCAACCTTGCCGAGGCGGACAACACCGCCTGGGATCAAACCACCGCCAACAACGACCAACTGACGGGCGGCCTGCTGAACCTGGCCGTGATTGATTATTTTCTAGGTTGTGACGGCACCAACCAGTCCGTCGCCGGCCTGACGAGCGGAATTCCCATCTACAACATTATCGCGTCGGGAATCGCCACGGCGAACTCCGCCGTGGCCGACAAGGGAAGTTCCAGCAACCTTCAGATCCGCTTCCTTCCCAGTTCCATGGGAATCGACGTTCCCAGCGGCAACTGGAATTCGCTTTCGATCGACGAATCCGCCGAGGAATGTGCGGGCGGCCAGTCGTGGCCTCCCTCGGGCACGGGCGGGGTCACCGTGGTGGACCAAAGCCGCTACGCCCTGATGGGCTACAGCAACTCGGCGATGGAGGCGCTGGTTTGGGAGGACCTCACGAACACTCCCAGCATCTGCACGGCGAAGTCGCTCCAGATGGCGTATCAGTCCGGGTCCGGAATGAGCGTGGAGACGTTCGGACCAAGCGCAGTTCTGGGGAGCACCACGACTTCGGGGACCATCGAATACTACCTCGCGCCCCTTATCGGCCAGAACGCGGCCTCGGGCGTTCAAATCTGCAAAGATATCTACAAGTACACCCAGCAGGGATACACCGTCCGCGTGCCCACGAACTTCACCACCATCGCCAACGGGAGCACCTCGTGGCAGGGCGTGGGGTACTTCGTTGTTGACAGCAATGGCCTGGACAAGTTCAACATCATCGACAACGGCGTGGACGCGCCTCACGGCGGCTGGACTGGCGGTAATTACGATCCCGTTACGCTGATTTCTCCGCCGCCTCTCACCTTTAATCCCGGCATACCGGCGGTCGGTGTCGTCGGCGATCCCATCCAGATCAGCAACGGGGACGTGACGCACGACGAGACCGACATCACGATGCCGAACCTCGGTGCGACGCTAGGCATGGCACGGCAGTACGATTCCTTCAACACGGTGGCGTCGGGGACTGCCTGGTCCGATCGCGGCATGGGCAATGGTTGGTCATTCACCTACAGCGACAGGTTCGTTCCCTTCAGTTCCAGCATCGACGGCACCCAATTGACGGGCACGATGGTCTGGTTCACCGACCAAGGTCAGCGATTGATCTTTGCACCGACATCCCCAGGCGCGACGACCTACACCACGCCTGCGGGCATCTTTGGAAGCATGGTCTATAACTCCGCGAGCGGATATTACGTCTGGACCGACAAGACGGGGGCAATGGTTACGTTCGACACGACCGGAAGGCTCCAGAGCCAGTTGGACCGCTACCAGGACGGCGTGGAGGTCCTCTACAGTGGCGGGACCTTCCAGATTACTCAGGTACTGCGCGTCCTCGGCGGCAACGTCGCCACGGGCACCTCGGCGGCCTCCCTCACCTTCAACTACAACAGCAGCGGGCACATCGTCTCGATCAGCGATTCCACCGGGCGGACTTGGGTCTACGGTTACGATTCTTCGGGACGGCTGGTGTCGGTCGCAGCCCCTATCACGAGCACCACTCCGCTCAGCCTTGTCCGCTACGGCTACTACAGTGATACGACCCTCAACGATCTGCTCCAGTCCGTGACCGATCCTGACGGGAACGTGACCCAGTTCGCCTACTACGTCAATCGCCGCGGCTTCCAAGTTACCGATGCCGCTGGCGACATTCAGAGTCTCTCCTTCGACATCTACCGCAATCGCACGGATTTCACCGACGAGCGCGGCGACTCCACCTACTACGACTACGACGCCGCAGGACGCGAGAAGCAGCAGCTCAACCCGGATTCGACCACGGAAACATTCACGTGGTACAGCACTGGACTCAAGGAGACGGACACCGACGCCTACGGTCAGACGGAATCCTACGTCTATTCCACGGACGGCAACGGGAACTTGTTGCAAGACACGAACCGCCTTGGCGAGGTCACGACCTACACGTACACCGACTACAGCAACCCGCTGACCGTCACGCGCCAGTCCACCGGGGCACACCCGCTCGACGGGGCCGTGACCCAGTATTTCTATTACACGGACTCTTCTGGAAAGAACAGCAGCCTTTGGAAGGTCATTGACGCCGCAGGAAACGTCACGACGTACACATACCCGGGCCAAGGTTCCAATCCCGGCGTCAACTGCGGCCTGCCACTCTCGGTAACTGCGCCCAAAGGCAATCTGCCCGGCGTCACATACGGCTACACGACCTGGTACGAGTACAACGCGGCCGGACAGGTAACCGCCCAGTACGACCCGGTGCTAACGCCCAACGCCAACCGTCCAACCGGCGGCAGCCACTCGGGCTATATTCTCCAGAGCTTTGTGTACGACACGTCCGCGACCCTGGGGCGTGGCTATCTCACCAGCAGCACGGATGGCAACGGCAACGTGACCACCTTCACCTACGATGCGCTCGGCCACACATTGACCGAGACGCAGCCCGCTCCCAATGATCCGCCGCTTCCACCGGGAGAAGGTCCGGCTGCGGCGGCGCCCGTCACCGACAATGTTTACGACGCCGCCGGGAACTTGATTTCGACGAGCTTCGCCACGGCGATTCCCCAACGGACAACAAGCACCACTATTGATCCGATGGGCCGGACCGTCAAGATCGTCAATCCTGACGGCACCTACACGACCGACCAGTATGACCCTGCTGGCAACCTCGTCTACTCGACCGACGCCATGGGCCGGGTGACTCAGTATGTCTATGATTCCCGCGGTCGCCAGATCGCCACGATCAATCCTGACGGCAGCGTGTTTCGCGCGAAATATGACGGCGGTGGCCGGGTCATCGGCCAGACCGACGCCAACGGTAATACGACCACCTACACATACGACCAACTCGGCCGTAAGCTTACGGTAACGTTGCCCGATCCGGACGGGAGCGGCCCGCTCACGGCGGCCACCACCCGCTATCATTACGATGACGCCGGAGACAAGCAGTACGTAACCAACGCGGCGGACCCGAACCAGACCTCGACTTCCTATCTGGACATCAACTACACGACCGAGACCGATCTCGACAAGCTCGGCCGCACGATTGAGGTGATCCAGCCCAGCCTCAATAACACGCAGGCTACTCGTCCCACGACCTACTATCATTACAACGCCAACGGGAATCTGGAATACACAACCGACCCGCGGGGCTCGGGGCCGGACGATCCGGCGCACACGACCACGTACGTTTACGACGAATCAAATCGCAAGATTCAGCAGGTCGTGCCCGACACGGCCGGCAGCGGGACGACCCAGTATTCTTATGACGGCAATGGCAACCTCCTGGCGGTGACAACGCCGGGCATCAACGGCGTAAGCGTGCTCGTGACGGACTTCGTGTACGACTGCCTGAACCGCAAGATCGAGACGATTCAACCGGACCCGGCCACTGGCCAGACGGCGCAAAGCGATCCGAAGTGCCCGAAGACCTACGTCGGCTACGATGCCAGCGGCAACATGGTCAGCACGACCGACGCGGACGGCAACGTGACGCGCTGCCAGTATGACCTTGACAACCGGCAGACGCAGGTCATCGATGCCCTTGGCAACACGACGATGACGGTTTACGACGCCGTGGGCAACGCCCTCTGGGTGACCAACGCCTTGGGAGCAACGACGTTTTCCCTGTACGACACGATGGACCGCAAGATCGCGGAAATCTCTCCCCTTCCCTCGCCCGCGGTCCCGACTCTAGGCGGCTCGCTCGTAGTCCCGCCCGGTTCGTCCTCGCAAGGCCAGAACGTGCGCATCCTGACCGTCCCCGCTCTCGGCCCGGTAATTGCCGCCGGCGGCCCGACGACCACCTGGACCTACGACACCAACGGCAATGTTCTGAGCGCAACGGACCCCTTGGGCAATACGACCTGGAGCAGCTACGACGGATGGAATTTGCCCGTCACTGTCACCGACGCACTGGGGGCTTTTGCGGGCGACCCGCAGCACACAACGACGACGACCTACACCGAGTTGGGGCAGGTCTGGGAAGCTACCGATCCACTGGCGCGCACAACCACGTACCAATATGACAACCTCGGTCGCAAGACCGCCGAGATCGACCCGCCGATCACGATGACGCTCGACAACGGCAGCACAAGTTCGCAGCCGACCTCGCCCACGACCTATTATGGCTACGATGCCGACGGAAACCTAAAGTGGACGACCAACCCGCGGGGTGCCACGGATGCCGGCGGGGCCGGGCAGGGCGACTGGAACTACACGACTTGGTACTTCTACGACGGACTGAATCGCGAGATCTGCGTGGTCGATCCACAGAGCACCGCATCGTACTCGTGGTCGGTGCTCGCCGCTCCGGACACGATCTCCCTTAGCCCGCAGCCGAACAAGAGCACCGTCACTGCTTACAACGCCCAGGGCAACGTCTGGACGGTCACGGACCAACTGGGTCACATGACGACGTATCAATATGACGACCTCGACCGCAAGAAGGCCGAAGTCGATCCTTCGGCGCAGTCATTGCTGAACGGCACCCTGCAAAACGTGGCATCGACCACGACGTACACCTACGATGCCAACGGCAACGTTCTTTCTGCAACCGATCCGGACCTTCACACAACCTGGGACGATTACGACGCCCTGAATCGCGTGGTGAAGACCGTCAGCGCCGATGGCAGCGGCCCCAACGATACGCATTATGCCACCATCACGACCTATGATGCCGTGGGCAACGTCACGAGCGTGACCGATCCGGACGGCAACGTGACGAGCTACGTTTACGATCGACTGAACCGCCAGATCGAGACCATCGATCCGCTGCACAACACGAGTTTCGATGTGTACGACTTGGATAGCAACATTATCCAGGCAACCGACGCCGACGGGCGCACGACGCAATATGCTTATAATCCCTTGAACCAGCAAGTCGAGGAAGACTGGCTCGCCGGGGCACCCGCTGGCGGGTCCGGCAGCGTTTGCCACACGATCGACACCTACTACAACGCCGCCGGACAGGTTGTGGGCGTCACTGAATCCGATACGCAGAATGCGTCCAATGCGACCAGCTACGAGTACACCTATGACCAGGACGGTAATGTGCTTACCAGTCGCATGGCCCCCGGCGATCTGACCCAATCCCCGCAACTGAGCGGCAGCGGCAGCGCTGTCAGCCTGGGGACGTTCGGCAGCGGCGATTGGAACGGCGACGGGGTCCAAGAACCGCTAACGCTGGTGCCGCTGGCAAGCAACGTCGGCGGGCTGCAACTCTTCTTCCGCGTCACCGGTGCGCAATTCAGTCCCACCGTTATGCTTGTTCCCTATTCTGCCTTCACCATCGTCAACGGCAACGTCACGGCGATTAACTGGAGTGCGGCGATTCTCGGGAACAAGCAAGGGTCGGGCGCGGCCTTCGTTTTGGCGAGTGTGCCGTCCGGCGACACTCGGACATGGTATGCCATCGTGACCTCGGCGGCGGGCTCTTCCGGGACGTTTTCGTGGCAAGGCGTGGCGGACCCGTCGTCGCTGGTTCCTACCGCCATGGTCACCCTGAACTACAGTTACGATGCGGCCGGGAACAACACGGCCATGGGCGAAGCCTCGACCGCCAGCAACGATTCCGGCAGCACCATCAGCCAGAAATACGACTCGCTGTCGGACCTCACCCAGGTCAAGCAAACAATGGGCAGCACGGTCAACGAACGGGTGGACCTCAGCTACTATAATGACGGCAGCCTGTATACCGTCAACCGCTACGCTGGCGACGGCACGTCCGCTGTGGCCAGCAGCACCTACGTCTACGATGCCGCAGGAAGATTGACGAGCCTGACCTACAGTTCGCTCAACTACATCAACTCCACTAACTTCGTCACGCCAGGCTACACCTTCCAGTACGACCCTGCCGGCAACGTGACATATAGCACCAGTGCCATGGACGGCAGCACGAACTTCAGCAATGACGCCAGCGACCAACTTACCAGCGCGACATACAACGGCAGCGGAGGCGAGTCCGGGGCCGCTGCGGCGACCAACGAGTCGTACAGTCTCGACCAGAATGGCGACCGCACCGGCTCGACTTCACCCACTTCGGCGACGCCAAGCGCCGCGCACTGGTGCGGACAACCGGATCCTTTGGGACGGCACCTACAGCTATACCTATGACAAGGATGGCAATCGTATCACGAAGACGCTGGGCGTCAGCGGTGCGACCGTCCGCTACACATGGGACCCGCGCAACCGGCTCGTGCAGGAGACGAATTACAACAGCCTGGCCAACGCCACGGCGCAGCAGAATGCCACGCAGACGGTCACGTACACGTACGATGCGTATGGCAGCCGCATCCGCGAGACGGTAACGGTTGGCAGCACGACGACCTACGATTACCTGGCCTACGCGGGCGGCAGCGGGCAGGCCCTGCTGGAGTTTTCCGCCACGAGCGGCCTGGCCACAAGCACGCCGGTGTTGACCGATGAGTACCTCGTCGGGCTGGGGCAAGTCTTCGCCGACGATGAAGTCGCGGCGAGCAACCGCGCCGGGCAGACGACCTACCCTGGAGGGCAGCCTAGCCCCAACGCTTCTCCGGGGGCGGTGTGGATTCTCGCAAACCAGTTGGGTACGGCTTGCGACCTGGCGTTTTACTCGGTGATCACCGGCGGCCCGTGGCTGATGACGCATCGGGTGTTCGATTCGTTTGGGAGCATGGAGAGCAGCACGCCGGGGGCGTCCCACGCCGGGTATACGGTCGGCACGAACGTGGCCTACGCCGGGATGTTCGTGGACCCCAACACCGGCCTGCAAGACGACAGTGCCCGCTGGTACGACGCCAATGTCGGGCAGTTCGTCAGCCCGGACCCCAGTGGTTCGGCCGGCAGCGGCACGAACCTGTACGCCTACTGCGGCAACGAACCAACCATCGCCAGAGACCCGACTGGACTGCAAACGGAATACTCAGGGTCGAATAGCAGCACTTTCTCCGCCAGCATTCCTACGGCAGGCACGGACTTTGGGCAGTTGCTGGATCCTCCGCACTTGATCCTCAGCGGGGACGGACCGGGGTCTTCGTTCGACTCGACTCCGCCTTCGATGTCTTATGAAGACTTGTCGCAAGTCGGTTTACCCTCCCTGCAAGGCGACTTGTTTCCACAGCCGCAACCGGTTGCTCAAACGCCGTCGAATAGCTTCATGCCGATTTCGGTGAATCAAAACTCGGATTGGCCTGGTCTTGCGGAAATCAACGAGCAGCGGCGGTACGACAACGTCCTCGCCGCTCAGCGAGATCAGATCATACAAGATCAAAAGGAATTCAACGAATTCAATCGCACCGGCAACGTGACGGCAAGCGGCCCGGTCGAGGCGTTCGCAAAGTCAGTGGTTTTCGGGGCGGCGAACGTCTCGCGGGTCGTCACGGAGCCGCTTCTTATCGCAACCGATACGGCGACCATACTTGGGACGGCAGCCTATAACAGCCAGTCTGGGTCGCCACCGGTTGAGCTTCCGATTTTCAGCATGAGCTACCAGTCGTGCGAGCAGCGCATGGCCGCGGGCGAATCGTATGCAAGCGTGGCATGGTCGGGCGCTCGCACGCGCCGGTCAACACGTTTACGTTCGGGGCGTACGGGACCGCGGAAGGCACGTGGAACTACATGCAAACCGGAAGCCCGCAAGCGATGCAGACCGCAACGGGCGGGCAACTAATGCTCACGCTTGCCGCAGCTTCCGTGCCGCCAACTCCCGCGTTGCCCGCCGTCTTGGACCCCTACGCTGGTTCCCCAATGGGAACGGTCCCTGGTGGGATGTACCCGCCAAGCAGCGTTTCAACGCCTTACGGCGCTGCGGTTCAAAACTATTGGACGGCCTCGCTACAAGCACGTTCCGACGTTCAGGGAGGAGCACCCGTCTTTAGGGCGGGACTAACCGGCGTCCAGAACACCGCCGATGCGCAATACTGGTCGTTATCGAACCCTGTAGCAACTCCAGGCTATGCCAGTAAGATGGGGATGCCGACCATTACTCCTCCACCTGGCCAATATCCTTGGATGATGGGTGGGACAGTTCAGTCCGGGGTGCCGGTCATCGTTCGCCCTGCACCTGGACTTGGCGCCAATGTCGGCGGCAACCTTGAGGCCGTCGTTACCCCAAACGGAGTGCAGATCAATTGGTTTTCGGTTGGCAAGGAACCCGTACATTAACGATTTACCATGAGCAGTTTTCAACTCAACAGCAACGAAGAACTTTACGGCTACCTCGTATCGCTGGCTGACACTCTGAGGCAGAAGGGCAGAGACGACTTGGCCGACCAAGTTTCATTGGCGAGTCAATTTGCATTTGGATCTGCAAGCGAGTTTCTCCACGAGGGGCTGATCGCCCTCATGTCAATTCAGCCGAAGTGTCGTGGCATTCTTTCGGAGGATCAGCAACAGGGCCTAGAAAGTGTTGTCCAGCAAATCAAATCCGCCTTCGAGAAGATCGGCGGCGCATAAACAACCTCTGGGCCGGCGCACCCACAAACGCTACCTTTCGTGCTACGTGCTACAGATTTCTAACGCGATAACCCAAGCTTCTTGGCTACTGAATAATCTCTTTGCGCCTTTTCTGATTCGCCTTTTTTCGCGTAGGCGTTGCCGCGGACAAGGTACGCGAAGGCTAGGTTTGCATCGAGCTTGATTGCCTCGCTACAGTCTGCGATTGTTTTGTCAAGTTCGCCTCTTAGCTGGTAAGCGTAGCCGCGGTTACAGCGTGCGGTTGCCATTGTCGGGTCGAGACGGATGGCATCGCTCAAGTCTATAATCGCCTTGCCGAGTTCGCGTTTTTTTACGTATGCGTTGCCGCGGTTGCAGTATGCCGAGGCCAATTTCGGGTCAAGACGGATGGCCTCGCTACAGTCCGCGATTACATCGTCAAGATCGCCTTTTGTCAGGTACACCATGCCACGGTCGCCGTACGCCGCGGCATTGTTCGGGTCGAGTCGGATAACTTCGGAGTAGTCCGTGATTGCCTTGTCGAGTTCACCTTTTCTCCAACGGGCAAAGCCGCGGTTAAAGTACTCAGTCGCATACTTCGGATCGATCCGGATGGCCTCGGTATGGTCAGCAATTTCTTTGCCAAAGTCGCCTTTTCGTCGATAGGCGAGACCACGATTTCCGTACGCCGTGGCGTTGTTCGGATTGAGCCGGATGGCGTCCGTGTAGTCCGCGATTGCCTTGTCGAATTCACCCGCTTCAACATGGGCGTTGCCGCGGCAGTAGTACGCGGTGGCCAATTTGGGGTCGAGACGGATGGCCTCTGTGTAACGACGGATGGCCAAATCGAAATCCTTCTTCTGGCGTGCCTCTGCACCCTGTTGAAGTGCCTCCTGCACTTCGCTGTCTCGCTCCAATGCGCCTGCCACGCTTGCAACGGAAAGCAACATCGCAATAAGCAACGAATCGAGTCTAGTTGTTCTCATGATCATTTCTCCTTTCGTTGTGCTTTGTTTGTCATCAATGTCGGCCCTGCCAGGTTTTCCGGCGTCGCTTCCGGCGGCACGGCTTTCCGCGTCCGGCATCAGCCGCAATCCCAGGTGCGCAGCGGCCGGTCGGCCTTGTGCGCCGAATCGACAAATTCGCCCCTCCCGAATTGCCCAAGGTGTGCCACTATCCTATGCATTGTAGAGCGGCAGCGTGACGCACGCAATCACAGGCAAGTTCGTGGCGGCAATCAAGTGCCTCTCCGACGGCGAGTGGTACGCAATGGCAGGCCGGTGTGGGCAAGCCGAAAGCCTGAAGTCGTGAGACGAACCGAATCGGCAATGTGGCCTAGTTGGGTCGCTGCTGGTATACTGGCAGAATCCGATACGGGATTCGTAGGTTGTCAAATATCGGGAGTGAATCATGAAGAAGCACGTTTCCTTGGCCGTCGTGGTGTTTCTGGCATTCTTGACTGTCGTGATGCCTTCGATTGCTGTCGAACCGAAGTCGGCCCAGGAAGCCTTGCAGAACGGGAAGTCGTTCTTCAACAAACGAAATTTCGATGCGGCTATCGCTGCCTACACGGAAGCGATTTGGATCGCCCCGCGCAATGATGATGTTTTAATGGCGAAGTTCGCAAAGGAATAAAACGACGATGAAACGAATGACCGGACGCTTTTTGAGTCACTCCTGGAAGTGCTGCGGGAAGTCGCGAGGAAGTGCGAAGTTTTGCCCCGAATGCGGAACTCCGAAGCCGCCTGAAAATGACGCCGCGGAAATGCTGGCCTTCTTCCAGCAGCAGCGGGATACGAGCGAGAAGTCCGCCCAATCATGGAAGAAACGGGCCGACGAGGATTTTTCAAAAAGCTCTGAAATGCGGCGACTTGCAGAAGAGTGCGACCGTTGTAGCGACGAAGAATTTCCAGACTTGTGCCGTGCGAACAAGCAGATCGGGGTAAGCGTCAAAGAATCGCCAGTGCCTTTCGCAGCCCCAAGTCCGCTGCCGGGCCACGGTGCAAGTTACGATAATCGAGACGGGCAAGACTGGCGGCGCGTTGGCGTGGTTCCCAGGATTTCCCGTTGAATCCTATAGAAAGGCCCGGCGGGGCCTTCGAGCCTCTTTCCAGAGACCCTACCAGACCCGCCGGGCCTTGCGGTTTTGCCCTGATCCGGCACTGGCCGGGTCGGGGGCGGGACCTTGTCCTGTTCGGCGGACGTGTTCCAATCTCCGTCGAGCTAGGGAGGCACGGAAGCCCAGGTTGTTGTTGCGGTTCCCAGGCTCGTTGTTGTTGCGGTTCGCCGAACGGCAGTTCCTGGCGTCGTTGTTCCAGCTCCCGCCCCGGTTCACGCGGTTCGAGCCTCCTTCGGACAAGACCCCTCGATGCTTTCAAGGACGCGGTGGCGGAACGTCATGCTTTCCGCCCGCCTCACGAACGCCAACAGCGGCTCGACGTGCCGGGCAACTTCCTCCTCCGTCCAGCGACCGCTCATGTAGTTGTCCTGGTACTGGGCCATCTTGTGGCGGAAGCGGGTCCGGCTTCGGGCGGCCAGTCGGACTCGCCCGGGATACACGCGGTAGCCCAGGAAGGTCATCCCGCGAGAACATGCGTTCAAGCAAACCGGTTTCATCTCCAACTTGAGCGCGCCGCCGAGAAAGTGGGCGATCTCGTTGCCGAGTTGCCGCAGCCGCTGTTTCTGCGAGTCCCACACGACGAAGTCGTCCATGTAACGCACGTAGCGATGGCAGTGCATGGTCTCCTTCAGGTGATGATCGAGGATGGCCAGGTAGTGATTGGCAAAGAACTGGCTGGTGAGGTTCCCGATCGGTACGCCCCGGCCCGGCGACGCCGCGTGGCTGTTAATGACGCCGTCCAAAAGGGCCAGCAGCACGGGGTCCTTAAACCGGCGGCTAAGCAGCCCCTTCAGTACTTCGTGATGGATGCTGTCGAAGTATTTCCGCACGTCCATCTTCAAGTACCAGTCTCCGCGCCGGGAGAAGCAGGCTGCCCGAGCGATGGCTCCGTCCAACCCCTTGCCTCTTCGGCAGGCGTAGCTGTCGTGGATCTGGTACGACTCGAAGTGAGGCTCCACGACGTTGATGATCGCGTGCTGCGCCACGCGGTCGCGGAAGGGGGCGACGCAGATCATTCGCTCCTTCGGGTCGTAGACCTTGAACGTCCGGTAGGGTGCCCAGGCCACGGAGGCGGAGAACAGTTTCTCGCGCAGGATACGCAGCCGCGCATCCAGATCGGCACGAAAGCGAAGGACCTCCGCCTTCGCCCGCTTGCCTCGGGAGGCTTTCCAAAACGCCAGCCGCAGGTTGTCGGCATTGGCGATGCGTTCGATAAGCTCACCCGCCCGTTTCATCTTTGTGCCCAATCCCTACTCGGACCACCGCGAGGAAAGCCTCCCCGTACTTTTCGGCCTTGGCGTCCCCAAACCCGTTGATCGTCTTCAATTCGGCTATCGTGGCGGCGCGGTTCTTGGCCATCTCGGCCAGGTGTTCGTTGGTGCAGACGGCGTATACCGGGATCGCTTCCTTCGCAGCCAACTCCTTGCGGGCCTCCCGCAAGCGGACGAACACCCCAAAATCGTCCGCCGAGAGGATCTCTTTGTAGTCCACACGCGCGGCCCCCCGCTTTTCCCTCCGGTAATGGGCCGCTCAATAAATACTCCACGCAGAAGCACCAGCAGGGCGTGTCGCCGTTCTCGACCAACTCCTTCTGCACGGAGACGGCGCGATTGGACCGCAGGAACCGGTTCAATTCCTCCTCCGCTCCCGTATCCCCCGTCGCCGGGATCGTAAATAACTTAAACTGCATTTCGCACTTTGCTCAGGTGAACAATACGCCGACCAAACTTCGCCAGGGCTTCGCCCTGGACCGAGGAACACCTTGTTCTGCACGGTTCACTCACTCCGCCTGTGCTTGCCCGGCTACGGCCCGGCTGCGCTTCGGGCCTACGCTCGGACTGCGCACCGGCTTCGCTCGCTCTCCTTACTTGTCCGCCGGAACTTGGGAGGCACGGAAGCCCAGGTAGATGATGCGGTGCCCAGACACGACGTTGAAGCGGGACGCCGAACGGCAGTACCCGGCGTCGATGCTCCAGCTCCCGCCCCGGCCCACGCGGATCGAGCCCGCCGAAGGCCCCGTTGGATCGTCCGTCGGCGACTTCGTATAGTAGTCCGCGCCATACCAATCCGCGCACCACTGCCAAGCGTTTCCGTGCATGTCGTAGAGCCCGAAGGCGTTGGGCTTGAACTTTCCTACGGGCGACGTGAACACGTAGCCGTCGCTGGCCTTGATTGTCCCCTTCCAGTCCGGGAACTTCGCCTTGGCCGTTGCGTCGGCCACGTTCGCCACCTTAGCCAGTGTCTCGGGATCGTCGCCGCTATAGTAGCGGGTTGTCGTCCCGGCCCGGCAGGCGTATTCCCACTCGGCCTCCGTAGGCAGTCGGTAGGTCTTGCCTTCTTTTTTGCTGAGCCATTTGCAGAAGGCCACTGCGTCGTTCCAGCTTACGTTGACCACCGGGTGCTCGTCGGTCTGCTCGAAACCCGCGTTCCGCCACGAATAATCCTTGTTGAAATCGAACGTCTTCTTCTCGGCGTCCCATCCATAGGCCCCCGGATTGTCGCCCTTCTCCGCGTCCGTCTTGTAAGCCGAATCCTTGACGAACTGGCGGAACTGGCCCCGCGTCACATGATATGTGCCCAGGTAGAATGGCTTGGTAATCCGCACCCGGTGCTGCGGATGCTCGTCCTTGAAGAAATCCGCCGTGAGAAAATCCATGCCGTAGTTCTTCTTGAAGAAGGCAGCCGTTTCCTCCGCCGACTCACCGCTGCCCATCTTGAACTCGCCCGCCGGGATGAGAACGAGTTCCATCTTCACCCCACCGCCCAAGTCTACCGCAACCTTCTTTGGCGGCTCTTTCGGCTCGCTGAAAGCGGTCCCCGCCATTGCGAAAAGCACGATGCACCCAATCAGGACGTTTCTCATAACGTGTCCTCCCATGAGAGATTTTACTGGCCTGGCGATGCTCGCGCCGAACCACGATGGCGAATGGACCCTGCCGAATGGTAGGAATCTTGAGCAAACGCAACTCGCCCTGATTTTATCGCGGACGCCGGACACTGGGAAGAGTCCCTGGAAAAGCCGCCTATTGGGCGGCGGCAAGCCGACGTGCGGCCCGCTTCCGGCGACGACGGGCCTGGGCTTCACGGGATTCTTCTTCCCGCTGTTCCAGGCGATGTTCGGGATGAGCGGCCAGCCAGCGATCTGGCAGCAGAGCTTCCAAGGCGGCGGTGTCGCCAGGGGCAATGGCTGCAATCCGACGCAGCACGTCGGTCAGATAGGGCCACACGTCCACACAGTTTCGCCGGGCACTTTGCACCAGGGTGTAGAGCGTTGCCGCCGTCTTGCCGCCGTGCTCGCTTCCGAAAAACAGGTAGTTCTTGCGACCGATGGCGACAGGTCGCAGAAGCCGCTCAATCACATTATTGTCTATTGGAATGTTCCCGTCGCTGGTATACCGCACGAAGGCATCCCAACGGTTCAGCACGTAGTCGATCGCCTCGGCCAGTTTCGCCGTGGGCCGCAACGTGGGCCGCACTTCATCGAAGCGGGCCTTCATCTTCGCCAGGATCGGCAACGCTTCCGCCTGGCGTAATGCGCGGCGATCCTCCGGCGACATCTCCTTCGCACGGTCTTCGATGTCGTAAAGCTGCTGCGTCCAGATCATGGCCTCGTGGACCAGCGGGTGGCTGGTCGCCGGAATCGCTTCCTCGAAGCCCCGCCGACCGTGCGCCCAACACGCCACGTCCACAAGGCGACCTGCCGCCTCGCGCACGAGCGAAGTGTAGACGATGTAGCCGTCCGTTTGAAGATAACCACGATAATCGGCCAAGACTTCCCTTGGCCCATCGCGACTGCGGCTGGGTCGGAAATCGTAGAATACAAACCGATGGTCAGCATCCCCGGCGTAACCGCTGAGGTATCCCGTGATCGCCTTGCCGTTGCCCGGCTTGAGCATCTTCACCTCCGTTTCGTCGGCGTTGATGACGATGCTGGCAAGCACGCGCTGATGGATCAACCGTTCCAAAGGCCGCAAAGCCTGGGCCGTCCGACTCAACAGCCCGCAGAGCAGTGCCCGCGACAGCCATCGTTTCAGTGGACCCAGCAGCAGTTCCTGCTGCCGATAGACCGGCAAGTGGTGCAGGAACTTCCAGGTCACCAGCGAAGCCAGGATGCTCGGCCCGAAGGGGCTTTTCTCCACGGCCTGCGGCGGCCTCTCTGTGGTCTGCATCTGCGAGCCGTCGTGGCAGTGGGAACAACCGTAGGTGTACCGCACCTCTTCGACCACATATATCTTTGCCTCTTCGATCTCCGCCCGCTTCGTGACGTGGGTGTGAATGATGACCCGCTCGGCCCCACAGCAACCGCAAGGCAATTCCTCCGGTGGCAACGGATACTTGGTCTGCCGGTGTTCCCAGAACTGCGGGAACTCGATCCTCGGTCGTCGTGGCTTTCGCTTGGCCCGAGGCAGCGGCGAGTCCGCATTGGTGTCTGGCTGAGTGGTCTCCTGTTTGGTATCCAGTCCCTCGACGGCTTCGGGCACGAAGAGCAACGTCTGGTCGGGCGAGGGAGCGTACCGCTCGCGGCGTTGGCCGAACATCGCCCGCTTGAAGAATCGCAGTTGCTCAGCGGCCTTCGCCAGTTGCTCCTGGTATGTGGCAGCCATCTCTTGTTGCTGCGCGATGACCGTCGCCTGATGTGCGATGGTCTCCTGCTGCTGGGCGATGACGGCCTGCTGATCCGCAGTTGTCTGCTCCAGATCACGAATCCGTTGCTGGCAGGTCGCCAGTTGATCGGCAAGAGATGGACATCCTTCTTCCATGCACAGTGATACGCTGGACACAGCGATTTGGTTCTGTCGGTATCAAAATTTTTTTCGGGGTGGCGTCATGCACGACGCCATCGCGGACGACGCCGCACACTCGCCAAGTCGATGCCTTCCAAGATCAGCGTCAGATCGCTCACTCGCATCTCGATTCCGGCAGGCGAAGTCGATCCGTCCTCACACACAGTCCTCGCAGCCTTCGGTACTTCAAAGGTTCCGCCTTCCAATCGCTTGTACCAAATGACGAGGCCGTCGCCCGCAAACCACAACACCTTCACGCGGTCGCCACGGCGGTTGAAAAAGAGAAACAGATCGCCCGACTCTACCTGCTGGCCCAATTCTCGCTCCACGACTCCAACCAGTCCCTCGAACGACTTTCGCATATCGGTCGCGCCGGTCTTGGCGAACACCCGCAGGGACGAAGGCAATGTCAGCATGGTCGTGTCCTTCGTGTTGCCGGGGCCGCCGAAAGAGCAGCCACCACCGCACCGATCGTCTGAGCGTCACAGCCTTGAACCCGCAGCACGACGCCGCCGGGCCACTGGACTTCCAGCCTTCCCATGTCGGCCTTGGGGTCACTGACGATCTGCACGGGAACCAGGGCCTGGTTCGCCGATCCCCGTTCGATTCCGCACCGGGATCGCCGCAGCCGCCGTTTCCAGGCATGAAACGAGGCTGGAGCCAGCCCCTCGCTGGAGCAGAACCCCAGAATGCTCTCCCCACTCGCCTGCTGACGCCCAATAACTTCCCGCCAATACCGCCGCCGATCTGCACTCCTGGCCTTCGCCATCGCTTGGTCCTCTGAATGTCGCTGGATGAATCGTACCCACGCATTCAGCCTACCACGGGCCGCAAGGCTGTCGATTTATTGACGTTTACGTAGCGGCAGCCTGGTGCGCCCAGGCGGCACCGTCGCCATGGATCTGTTGCTCGTTGACGTTTCTCGAAAGTGGCAAAGTGGCAAGATGTTGGACGCCGACCAGCTTGGCGGTCGCCATCGTTCTGGAGCAGGGCAGGCGATTCGTTATCGAACGGCTGGCTGACGCCCATTTCCGCAGGCCCTCCTCCGTCGCCTGCTTCATAGAGGATTGCCGACAGCTTCGGAGCGCAGCCGAAACCCTCCCGCCCGTTCCGTGCTTAGCCAATTTTTTGGCTAAGCGCCCACTCGCCCTCTCGTCGAGGCCGTGCCACGACAAGATCGTCGACTGAGGCTGCCAAGCCGGGACACATCATAGGCAGTTCTTCTTCAACTTCTCGATGTCGTCCCGCAACAGGTCGGCGTGGGCATAGAGCAGGGCGTCGCGTAGTTTCCGGCTCCAGCCACGCCCCGTCCAGTAGCGGCGGCGACCATCCACGATGACGAACCTGGGGAACGCCACGTTGATGATCCTCATTTCGATCTTGGGTGGCTTGTGCCGCATCGTTTCTCCTCTGGAAACAGAACCGACCTTGGAGAACCGAGGCACACGATCTGCCAGCAGCAAGGGTAGATACCGTATGAGAACCTTCCTCGAATTCTTTTCCGACCTGGACATCCTTTCCCGCCTCTGGCTGATCGAGAACTACTACACGTTCGACGCGGGGCAGTACAACCAACTTTTCGCGGACGAATTGGGAAAGCTTCAGGCATCGGCTCCAGAGCATAGGCAAGCAATTGAAAGGATGCGCAACTTCAATTGGGTTGGGTATATCGCCAAGAGCCTGCGAAACGCGGGCTATCGCAACCAGCGGGAAACGCAGGAGCGGACGCACGACATCGTGGTCAAAATGCTTACCGGGGGCTTGTTCAGGGATTATGACGAGGAGAGGCACGGTCCTTTGGACTTGAGGTTCAAGCGGGCCACGGCGAACGCAATCAAGAACATGATCGAGAAGCAGAGAAATGCCCGGCGATTGCTGCCCACCGTCTCAATCGGCCAGGAAAGGGGCGACGATCTGCCTGACCGAGCATCAGCCGAGAATGACGAGAGATTGATCGGCGATTTCCGCCGGCTTGTGCGGAATCGTCTTGGTGAGTTGGGAATCGCGGTCCTGGACGCGAGGCTTCAGGGCCAGGAAACCAAGAGCCTGGTGGGGCGAGAAGACCTTGGCTCGCCTGGACGGTTCACCATCAAGCGGGTCGTCGGTCAGGTCAAGGCGCTGGCCTGCGAATATGCCCAGCGGCTTGGCGACCCGGCATTCTCGCGAGAGGTCGAGCGGGCGTCGGAGCGCGAGGAGGAGACCGTGGCGAAGAGGCGGGCGACGACGGCAGCGAGGCGGACAGTGGGGGTATGAGGGAACAGCGGTGTTCTGCCGAGGCTCTATGCCGGTGTTCGGTTCCCGGCCTCTTGGCAGATAATGATGCGACCGACTCAGTTCGCGTCCAACGGGGGTATAAAGGCGATCGCCACATTGTCCGCCGTCGTTTTCCAGTCGCTGAGCACAAGGACCGCCGCCCCTTCAATCCCAACCTCCTGAAATGCGGCTTCCACCAGCTCGTCACTCAGGTCGGCAGGGACCAGGGCGACGTGGAATCCGCCGCCATGCTTGGCATGAACCACCATCATCCTCAGCCGGCGTTCGCCGCTTGCGACCATATCAACATCCTGCATATCTTGTGTCTCCTTCGTGGATCATCGCCCGAAGTGCGGGCCGAGTCAAGAGGCGCGGGCGGCAAAGACGAGGCTGCGCCAAGGCCCAGCCTACGACGATAAAACCGCACTCGCCAGGCATAGATACGGCATGAGGAAATGGGACGCAGAGACGGAAGAGTTCATGCAGCAGTGGACCGAGAAGGAAGTCCGAACGGCAATCGGGGCGAGTCCAAGCTGCACGGTGCAGGACGATGAGCACGAAGAGGAGTACGAGCCCAAGGGACCGAACGCTTGGTTTGGGTACGCCGTCGCCAAGATCGTCACCCTTGTCACCCTGCGGCGGATGTCGGAAACCTGGCGGGTCCGCCCACCGTATCCCGACTGGCGGTACTACACGCCCGCGATACGCCAGCACGCCGACGAGCAGATCCGGGCCGCGCAGTTGCCGCCCAGCACGCCACTTGCCCAGTGGTTCCCTGAGAACGAACTGCTGCTCCAACGAGAGCTTTCGTCGCGGGCAAGGAGCAGGGTCGTGGCTGCCGCCCTGTTGCCGCTTTTCGAGAAGGAGCCCGATTGCTGGGCGGCGACAAAGTGGCTCGACGATGACTTCTCGTGCGGCACATTCGCAGGGTATCTTGCGGAATGGCACGCTCAGGTTCCCCAGAATCTCCGCCGGATCGTGCGGCAGATCGCCAGGGAATTCGGGGTGGAGATCGAAGACGAAAGAGCCATAGGGAATAGGTGAAAACCCCCACGGTTCCCAGGAGTCCCACGACTCATCGAAGAAGTACGGCGACCGCGTGCAGGTAGGAACCCCCGGCTTATGGAACCAAGCCCAAACCTTTTCCATTTGAAATTCGGAGATTATGGTTTTCAAGTTGCCTTAGTTTCCGGCCCGCTCCGGCTCGTCGCCTGGCGACCTTGACTCCTCCGCCGCCGGCACAGCATACAGCCTAACGGCCCCCTCGATCGCCATGGCGCGGCAGCCTGGTGTCACCAGGCGGCGCCAGCCTACAGATCCACATCCTTCATGGCCTGCCTGGAGTGCTTTGCTGCAATCCACGACCGCCGGCACATGGTCGGGCGGCTCAGCCCAGTGACCTTGGCGATTCGCGGGCGCCGACGGCCTGCTTGTCGATGGAGGATACCTTGCCCTTGACATCCGTGCGTCAACCTGTCTGCCGCATCCGCCAGCTCACCGTCGCTCCGGCGCGTATATCGGGCCATCGTGTCCAGGTTTTCGTGGCCGAGGATCTGGGCCAGCAACACCAGATCGTTGTCCACCAGCCGACGACAGTAGTCGTTGGGCTCGCCGCCCGGCGACCTCGATGCACGCCGCCCGCGCCCTATACGCCCTTGCCGACCGTTCCGTCGCCATGGCCCGGCGGCCCGGCGTGTCTAGGCGGCGCCACCCTCGCCAGTCGAGCGATCCGGGCGACCAGGCAACCCTTCTGTGATTTCGCCTTTCCTATTTGCGATCCGCAATAGGACGGGTTTTGGGATGCCTGGGCGACCATATTCGCCTCCAAACCCCTCTCGAATTTCGTGAACTGCCCCTTATGCGAAATTGCAGGGAGGCTTCGTTCCTGTCAGTCCTCGTGACCTTTGCCCAAGGCCGAACCGGTCCGCCTGAAGTACACGCCCTTCCCGTCCTCGGTCACGCCCCACGACCAGTGTCGCCCTGGCTCGGCTGCTCTTCTCGTCGAAGGCCGCAGATCCACACGCCACGGCAGGAAGTATTCCGGGCCAGTCAGGATATGGTTCAGGATATATCCCCGGTGGTCACGCTCCCACCGTTTGCCTCGCCGCGATCGTCGCCTTCCTCTTCGCCAACCTCGCCTCCTCCGCCGCCATCGCCGTCTCGATACCCCGCAGCAGCTCCGAGTCCCCGACGGCGATGGCAAACTCCCTTGCCAGATGCTTGATGTCCTGGACGACCCGTCCGATGGCGTGGCTGGTGGGGTTGCCGAGCGCCTTGCAGCCCACCAGGGATTGTGATGGCTCGCCGGCGAGTTGCGCGTCGAGGACTGCGACCCCCAAGGCGCCCAGTTGCCTCCGCACGAGCTGGCGGAAGTCGTCGACGACCTGCTCGTCCTGAGCCGGCGACGGGGCGGGAACGTCGTCTCCGCGCTCGAAGGGGACGGCTGCGTGTCGTTTCCTGGTCTGCTCCTTCTGCACGATGTTGCGGATGGCGTTCCAGACGGAATTCTTGAAACGCAGGTGCATCGGACCGTGCCGCTGGTCGTCGTAGCCGGAGAACAGCTTGCCCGTGAGCAGCTTGACCACGACTTCGTGGATCGTCTCCCGCCACGTGCGGTACTCGCGGAAGCCGGAGCTCCGAACCGCCGTGGCGATATAGCCCATCCACTTGAAACCCCTCATTTGTTCGAGGGCTTGGAGCCGGGCGGGGTCTCGGACTCGCGCGATAAGCTTCTCCAACTCCTGATTGAAGAGATCGTCATACTGCCGGGGGTCGAAGGTGACGTAGGTCTCGGCGAAGAGGTTCTGAAGCCTCAGCCATTCCCAGAAAGTCTGCATGAAGTATGTATGCTTGGCGGCGGCAGTTCTCTCCCGGTGCAACTACGACCGAGATGGCCTGCTCGTGAATTGCGACGAGGCAGCAAGTGCCCAAGGGGGCGAACCACTCGGGAAAGGACGTGGGATATATCCCCAGCGGTCCAGGTCCGACAACCGCGCCTTAACGGTCGCCAGCCCCAGTCGCGTCCACCAAGGCGTCGGTCAGTTCCAGGAGGCCGTCCAGCAGCCGTTCGTCGCCCGGCGCCGGCTTGTACGGTTGGTCCTTCCTGGCAAGGTCGGCGATCTTCGTGAGCAACTCGCGCTGGACGCGAAAGAGCTACATGTCGATGCGAAGCGTGTCCGGCCCGCATTCCACCGCCTGGACGTGACGCCGGACCGTATTCTCCTCCACGACCTCCCCTGCGGCGCCTAGCGGCTCGATCGAGTAGGGCGAGTCCGCGGCGGAGTCCCAGTCGGAGAAGTCGGTCTCTTCGGCGATCGTCAAGGCCGAGGCTTCGTCGTCGGCTTCCACTTGCAGGACCCGTTCCGTGTTGCAGCGGATCTCGAATTTAGGCATGGTTCTTCCTTTCAGTTTGATGGGTTTGCCTGAATATTATGTATCACGTCGGCACCGACAAGGTCAAATTCATCCGCCGAGGACTGGGTTTCGAGCTCGCCTTCGGCGCGATATGCCTCACCGGATATATCCTGCGAAGACTCTCCATGCCGTTGAGACGAGGCTGCCCATGGTCGAGAAGTATTTCCCCTCCACGACCGCCGGCACGTGGTCGGTCGAGTCCGGTCAATACGTCAACCTGTCCGCCGCATCCGCCAGTTCGCCGTCGCTCCGGCGCGTGTATCGGGCGGTCGTGTTCAGGTTCTCGTGACCGAGGATCTGGGCCAGTGACACCAGATCGTTGTTGCTGTCTGCCAGGAACTGGTGCGCCATCGTGTGCCGCAGCAGGTGGGGATGCAGTTTCACGCCGATGATCGCGCTGTACTTGTCGCACAGGGCGCGGATGCCGCAGTCGGTCAGCGGCCCCCGTTCCCCGACGAAGACCCTGGTGGAGGACACGGGCGGGCGGGTCTCCATGTATGCCACCAGGGCCCGCCGGGCGGGTAGCGGGAGGGGGACGGACCGCTGCTTGTTCCCCTTGCCCAGGCGGAAGACGACCGTGCCGCTGCGCTCGCCCAGAATCAGGTCGGTCAGTTCAAGGTTGACGACATCGGAGACGCGGGGACCGGCGTACAAGAAAAGGTTGAAGATGGCGTTCGCCCTCACGTCCTGCCGCAACTCAACCTCCCGCAGGAGTCGCCGCACCACGGCCCGGTCCAAGCCCTTCGGGGCAAGGGCCTGCTTCCGCAGTTGCTTGGCCTTCCTGGCGGGGTTGCTTGGGATATATCCCGCCTCGGCCAGCCACGCCAGGAAGCGACGCAGGCTCACCAGGCAGCGGTTGACCGTCGCCACGGCCTGACCCTTCTCCCGCCGCAGATGCTCGCGGAAGTCGGTGATGTCGCGGACGGTGACGCGACTCGCCGTGAACGGTTCCTTGTTGGCCGCCGCGAACCAGGCGGCGAACTTCCGCAGGTCGTTGACGATCGCCCTGCGGCTGTTGGGGGCGAGGTCGTGGTCGGCCAGGAAGTGGGCCGCGAGGGACGCCTCCTCCTTGCCGACAGGGATCTTGTTGAAAAGATTATCAGGACAATTCTCCATGCTTTATCTCAACGAATTGGACACGAATCAGTCACCAAAACCCCGTAACTGGCTTGATAATCCCCCTTATCTCTGGAGGTTATCCGCCGAGTTCCGGCCCTTGATCGCCAGGAACACGCCCCGCAACACCTCACCCTTGCCGGCGTCTTTAACCCCGGAAGGGTAGAGTTCCTTGATTGCAGCCCCCACTTGGGCAGCGGTCACGTCTCCCAAGCCCAACGATCTCAGCCCTGCCACGAGGTCGTCGTACTGGTTGGACACGGGCGGGGCTTTCTTCACGGGTCGCTTCGGCGCGCTCGCCGTGCGCCGGGCGTAGAACAGCACCGGCTTGCCGTCGATCCCGCAGTTTCGATGCCTGACCGAGAGGCAGACCGCCTGGAGGTCAGCGGGGTAAAACGGGCGTCGGCTCTTCACGTCGTAAACCGGCGACGGGAATGTGCCGCCGACCACCAACTGATAGAACCTGGCCCGCGACAGCCCGACCATGCGGGCCATTTCGGCCACGCTCACGGCTTGCTTCTCGACATCCATTCGACCGGACTCCTACACGGTTTGGACGGCATCCGTGCTCTTCTGCTGCAAGTGGTCATGACCGAGGGCGGTCAACTGCCTTCTCCCCTGGTCGTCCTTCACGATCAAGCCGGCACGGAGGAGAAAGGGCTCCGTGACTTCGGCAACCGTACGAGAAGGAAGTCCGAGCATGGAGGCCACCACGTTCAATCGGCTCGCCCCGTCCGCCAGGGCCTTGAGGTACGCCTGGTCCGTGGGCCCGAGCCCCTGCTCGTCAAGTCCTTCCAGGGCACACGCCTTCCGCAGGTGATCGAGCGTGATTCCCTGATCGCCTTGGGCACGGCACACCCTGCGGCAGGCTTGCAGCAGCCTCAAGGCCAGACGGGGAGTGCCCCGAGACCGCTGGGCGATGAACGACGGAACCAAGTCCTCGACTTCCCAGGCTATCGCCCTGGCACGATGTCTGACGATCTGCGTCAGCTCTTCCACGCTGTAGAACTGGAAGCGAAGCACCAGCTTCATACGGTCACGCAGGGGTGCCAGCAGACCGAACTCGTCCGTGGTTCCCAGGATCAACGTAAAGTTCGCCAGCGGGATGCTCTCCACCGACCTGCCGCCGAGGATGCAGACCTTCCGCTTGTCCACGGCCAAGTAGAGGCTCGTCTGGAAAACCTTCCCTAACTCGTGACACTCGTCGATGAAGACGATGTCCTTGTCCTTCGCCCCCAGGAGCAGCACGTTCAGATCGGCGGTGGAGGCGATGGACTGCCCCAAGGCTTCGTGGCACTGCACCGCCAACTCCTGCGCCAAGACGGCAGCGACTTGCGTCTTCCCGAGCCCGGGAGGGCCGACCAACAGACAGTCATCCATCCGCTTGGAATCCTCGAAGGCGGCGTCCAGGGCCACCTGGAGCTGGTCAACTACTTTCCGTTGTCCGACCACATGCGCCAAGGATGTCGGCGCGGCGTCGTTCATGTCTTTCGGCATCTGGGTTGTCCTCCTCCGATGCCTCTCTCCTATACAGCCTAACCGACATGCCCGTGCCGCCAGCCGATTTCGCGACGCCTTGTCCGTCGCCAATGCGACCTGGTCGTCTTTATCAAGATCTATGGAGCTTTAGCGAGAGGGGCTGCGGCGGCACTCGAAGTCGCAACTGCGGCCTCAAGTCTCAGGTCTCAACGAGTGCGCGGGGCGAGATTCTTTCTGCGTCTCTCCCACAAGCCCCCTGCCCGCGGCAGGATGGCAGCAAGTTGACGACATGCTCCGCTGACGAGTTCTTCGGTCATTGGCGTAGCCCTTGCGTTGTCGTGCCAAGGAACTCCGATACCGCCGTTAGTCGTCGTCGCCGCGAACCACCCGGCACGTCGGGCGGCGTGACCAGGGGGCGGGCTCGTGGGCCGACTGGATCGGCACGTCCGGCGGCAGGTAGTCCTCTCTCAGCCTGCTGGTCAGATAGTCGGCGAGCAACGCCGAGGTGGTCAGCTCGATTTCGCCATCGGCAAGGTAGGACATGACAAGGCGTTTTATCTCTGGCGACGGAGGGTCGGCTTCGGGGATCTCCCACCGAAGCAGCAGGTCATGCTCCGCCAGATACTCGATCGCCTGCCTCGCCAAGTCCGCCTTTTCCGCTTTCTTCCTGCTCATGGTCGTCCTCCTTCTTCATGTAGTTGTCAGGTCTTGCCTTCGCGATGCCTTGGGGGACACATCTTGTCGAAAATGGTGCTGGTGGCTGGCCTCGCATGAGACAAAAACGCGCCCGCCGAGACATCGCAGGTTTCGAGAAGGCCCTCGACTCGTACGTGGGACGGCTAGGATGCCATGCTGGCCGCCAGGATGTATCTTCTCCACCAGCCGGCGACGGCATAAGGCGTCGTCGCTGGTTGGCCGTCAGGTTCGGCTCGGGTCAACTCCGCCGAGCTGGGACAGATGGGCTAGGAGAAGGTTATGAGGGAAACCGAAGCCACCGGTCATATCGGGCAAGAGAGCGTCGGGAAGGGTACAAGCTGCCGGAGGCGTGATCTCGCCGGCAAGTGGCGCCGTTGCCGCATACATACCTCATGCAGTCCTTCCGCCAATGGCTCGAAAACGTCGGCGACGACCCCTCTGCCGCCGACAACCTTGCGACGCTGATAGCGCAGGCGGGGGCGGTAGGGGTCTCCCTCGACCGGTTAAGAAAGGTCGTCCGGCTTTCGCCCGAAACCTTGGCGGACGTGCTGTGGGCTCTGACGGCGACGGGGCAGGTGGTGATGCTACGGGTCAGCGGGGAGCTGAGATATAGGGCGGTGTGACGCCTTGCAAGAAGTTGGCGCCACCGACTGGTCAAGTTTGACCAGTCCTTTCCTTCGTCTGTCGACGAGATAGTGGAAGAGGCGCAGAGATCTGCGCCTCGAACCGAGCGCGCCGCCCGGCACTCCTTGCAGGATCATCGTTTGCAAGGAGTCGATCGTCGCCAGGACACCGGGACGGGGCGAAGCTTCCTGTTCCTGGCGGGTTTTCGTCTCCGATCTCTCCCGCGAGCAGATCGACCGGCTTTGGCGGGAGATGTCGCACGCTACGGAGGAAGCGTAAGGTTTCCCGGGGAAAGTTCCCGTGCCGCCACGCCCCCGTGCCGCATCACCTCTCGGGCTCTCGGACAACGGCCTACCATAGGACGTGCTCCAGTCTTGCCCAGATTGCCGTTCGGTCGGAAACGCGACTGAACGACAGGATGGGCAAGATGACACGCCCCCGCCCCGCCACATTTGAAAGTGGCAAAGTGGCAAACCGGCAAACCGTCCTCACCCCATCCACCCCGTGAACTCCGCCCTCGACCACGGTTCCGACATCCAGGAGGTGTCGGGCTCTGGCAGCCTCCTCGCCGCCTCCACGGTAAACCATCCCTGGGGCAAAGCCATCGAACGCAGCTTGCCGCTGCGGGCGATCCAGCGCATGGCGCCGCCGGCCTCGCAGGCCGTCGCCAGAGCCAGGGTCGTCCTGGCGTCCTGGCCGACATACTGCAAGACCTCTTCCCGCCGCCCCTCCGCCCACAACACGGGAGCGATGGCACCGTTCATGCCTTTGGACTTCCCGGCAAGCCCCATTCCTCTGGCCGCGGCGTCCATGCCGACTGAATGGCCCAACTGACAAAGGACGTGAAACATCATGTCCACGTGCTCCGTGGCCAACACCCTGCACTCGGCAAGCATCCCCGATTCTTCCGCCAGGATGTCGAAATCGAAGCCGACCCCGTTCCAAGTGAGGAGGGTGTATCCTTGCCCGACTTGGGCTGCCAGGTAATGAACAAGGTCGGCTGCCTCATCTTGGCTCATTTGGTCACCGCCGTGCCAGGGCCTTGGTTCATTGTCGCCGGCAACAAGGGTTGCCGGCACGAGATCCCCAAGGGGCGGTGGGACTTCAAGTCGGATTCCGTCTTCGGGCAGTACTTTCGCGGTCTCCAGGTCGAAAGCAAGGTAGTTGCGTCTTGTTGTCTCCATACCCTCTTCATCGAGGACAGGGAGCGAAAATCCTTCTTCCCGAAGTGGAATCCGCTTCCAGGATTATTAACGCGAAGGGCTGCGAAAGGATTCCAAGCGGGCTGACCGCCATGCGAGGTCTTTCCCGCGCGAGCAACGCGCCCACAGCGGCTAATCGACTACGGGAAGAGGTTTCAGGACGCCCGACAGACCCCGGCGAGGTGTCGGCGTGCATTGAACGAGGGCGTCGCCCCCGACGAGAAAAGTAGGCATGCGCATCGCACGCCGAATCCCTAAGCCGATTCCGGGCAATACGATAGCCGTGCGAACCGGAATGAGGGCATTGCAAAAAAATGTCGATCTTTTCGACATTATCAACCAGCTACGCTCGTCAAACCGCGACTGCCTGGACAGACTTATTAACGAGATGGCGGAACGGCTCCGGCGCCACGGCATTCCCTGCCTCCCTGTCGCCCCTCTGACGCTTCCCGAGGCGATCGGAACGCCCTGGACGCTCGGCGATCTCGGTCGCCTTCGGATGCGGCCGGGAGGCGTCCGTTCGCAAGCCGACCTCTTGCAGGCAACAGGCAAGGTTGGCATGACCATGTACCGTCATGGAAGTGCTTCCGGACATTCACGGTTAATAATCTCGCTGCAAGAAGCCACAGTGGTTCCTGATGCCGAAGTCGCCTTGACGGCTTGATCTCCGTCCGAACCGCGATCGTTCGCCTGGCGATGCCCAGGGGGCTTTAACGGGTTATTCCGAGGACGAAGATCGCTCCCACGGCATGGCGGGAATTGGTGATACCGAACGGACCGTGTCAAGCCTGCTCGGGGCCTGCCTATGATTCCCGACTGTCGAAAGGCGAGGGAACGGCATCAGTCCGCCGGCCCGTGGAACAATCGTTCGCAGAGGGAGTCGAGATCGACCTGATCCATGGGCATGATCGGTTCAACAACCTGCGCCTGTGCCTTGCGGCATTTCTTGCGGAGGTAGGCGACGAGTATCTCGGGGAACTGGGGCAAGGCCCGAATCATGGCCTTGAGCTCGTCCTCGCCTTCCACGTTCTGCTCGAACCACGCCAAGTAGGACGGTTCCGCCTTGAGGACTTGTGCAAGGGGACTCCTGCGAACTTGCCGAAGGGCATCGTCGGTTCCTTGGGCTTTCTTCGTTTCTTCATGGTCGTGTCCTCCTCTATTATCTACATCGGTCAGGCCCCTGGTTTCAAAGCCACTTCGCCTCGATCTTGGGGCTAAGCCCGATACTAGCAAAAGCCTCCCTGACAATGCAAGCGACGGTCTCGATGTCGGCGGGCTTGGCCACGACGGAGTCATGTATCGGCGTGAAAAACATCTTGGGATGCTCCTTGCGGAGCCGGTCGCATGCGGTCCTGATGATGAGGTTTGACTCCGCCCGTTGCAGTCGTGTTGCGAGTTCCGTGTAGTCCTGCTGCTTGATGGTGCGGATCGCCTTGGCGACCTTGGGGAACGCTTTGCCGAAGGCGGTCTTCGTCGCGGAGCGGGAGCCGTTGCGACCGAAGAAGGTGCAGGCGATGAGTTCCCGTTTCGCCTGGTCCCGGGAGATGCCTGCCTTCTCCGCGAGGAAGTCGTAGAGGGTCCCTTGCTCGCACAGCTTGCGGTACTCGGGGCACTCCACGCCTTGCTCCTCCAGCACGGGGACGAGGGTCAGGGGCTGGCAGTTGCGGACGTTGACTTCCATGAGCCGTTCGCCGTCCACGCGGAGGTGCTTGCGGAGCTCCTTTTTCATGTTGGTGACGTTGGAAAAAAACCTGCCGCCCGACTTGTCCTCGGGGTTCTGGACTCGTCCGCCGTCGTTCACGAGTTGGAGGACCTGGGCGTCTTCGACAGGTAGGTTGCCTGGAATCTCCGCCTTGATACGCCTGAGTTGCTTCTCCAAGTGGCGGTGCAGGCGGGTCGTGCAGACTCTGGGCGAGTCCTTCATGCGCTTAACGAAAGCCTTGTCGGTGATGGGGTGCAGGCGGAACGTGGTCTCCTGCAAGGCCGGAGCTAAGCGATAGCCCAGGCACTTCACTCCCTTCCTGTAAAGCCGGTCACATTCCGCCAGACCGTTGTCGACCGCCCACCATCTGGCCTTGTCCGCCTTATCCTTGCTGCCGCATCTCTCCCGAAAGATCACGGCGGAGATCGGGTTCCACTCGTCCTTGAGTCGCCGGTTTTCAAGCCGTTCAAGGTAGAGGGTGGAAACGAACTCCTGGACGGAATCCCGAATTGGCTGGGGGACTTTTTGCCAGTCGAAACCCTCGGGCAGATAGCGGGAAAGCATGCGCCGTGTGTTTCGGCGGTTAATAACCTCGCAACCTGTTGCCGCTTCTGGGGTTAGTATCTCTACCTCCCGCAAAAATGATGGCGAACCGCCATCATCAGGGAAGCTGCCTGCCGGTGCAGTATTATAAGTAGTAGGAGTAGAAGAAGAGTCTACATGTTGATCGTTTGCGCCGTTTGCGCCGAGAACCTGCCTCGGCACGTTGGATTTCGGCTCGTCGTTTTGGACGGGGATTGAGTTCCCGTGGCCTGATTCGATCTTTTGAACCGTGACCGACTTTTGAGTCGCCTGGGCTTGTTCGATCTTTTGAACCGTGACCGACTTTTGAGTCGCCTGGGCTTGTTCGATCTTTTGAACCTGGTTCGGCCCGTAGACGAACGCCTCCGTCGCGCAGTCCCAGACGTTGGGAACCTTGGAGACCTGGCGCACGGGCAGATCGAATCTCGGATCTGGATCGACGCCCCGGACGAGTCGGGCAACGCGGGATGGCCGTTCGCCTTTGACGGGCTCGAAACCTTCGGCGTGCCACTCGGCTTTGGTTTTTGCCTCCGACGAGACTAGATTATTCTGTTGATACAACTGTTTCCTTTCGAGAGCCCTCGGGAAAGTTTCAGCCTCCCGGGGGCTTTTTTTCTTTACGACTATCTACTCACTGGCGGACGGCTATTTTCGCTTGAAATTGCCTTGACAATGTGGAAGCGTCCCACCGTGGGACGGTTCGCTGTCATTGGCTCCGTTGAGCAGGTCGACGACCGCCTCCGCCCACGTCGCGTTGACCGTCCACGCCACCACGTCGCCGTCCGGGTTCAATATCTCGCAGCCGACCGTCGCGCATCCTCTTGCGGAGTAGCCTTGTCCTTCGCGCGAACCGATGTTCATTTCCCGCCCTCCCGCTTCTCGTGCCGGTCGAGCCACTCCCGCAAGGCGAGGTCGGCAAGCCACTGGATCTTCCGTCCTTCGGCGCGGGCGACTTGCCGCAACCTGTCGGCGACCTGGTCGCTGACGATGACGTTGGTCACCGGGTACTTGTACGTCCGGTCGTTCGGTCGTTTGTGTTTGGCTGCCATCGTGCCCTCCCTTGAATGTCCTTGCCTTACCATAGTAGATCCTTGCACAAGAATTCCAGCGAAACCGACCGGTCTTTGGAAAGAATCCGAGCCGATCCATGGCGCGACGCGGTGAAGTCGCTGCAACGGACGAAGAGGGCAGAAGCGAACACGGGAACCACTTCCTCAAGTTCCTTGCGCGGGTCGTACGACACAAGTGTTCCACGGTGGGACGCTTTCTCGGCGCGGCGGGTCGTACATGGACCTCGCCGCCGCTGCTCGACGATCCACCCTGGAAAGGCCCGGCTTCCGCATCGTCCCGCCAGCCTCAGCCTTGCCAAGACCCCTCCGAGCCGGGACAATGCTTTACGAGTGGACCGCAACCGATTCCAGCCAGACCCAAGGAGCATGCCATGCCGACGCCGACTTCGATCCGGGATATCGACTTGTCCCCCCTCCCCGGCAGGACCTACGCGAGTTTCGACCGTGAAAATGGTAAGGATCCTTACCATCGGTATGGAAACATGCGTCTTGGCCAGTTCCCGCAACGCCGCTCTTCCGAGTGGCAAGGCATGGGGCCTCGCTCCCCGAAGGATGGAGCAGTCAGTGTCGGCGCGCGTGGCCGGAAATCGAAGCTTTGCTGCATGTATAGACCCTACACACCCGCCACACTGGTTTCGTGGATCGGCATGGTCTGGCTGGTCTCCATCGCGGCAACCCGACGATTCGGGTGTGGGCTCGTTCGCGATCGCGTCTAAAGTTTTGCGCGCGAAACTTGGCGTGGCCGAGAAATATCCCGCCAGGAATACCCCGTAAGCGCAAAAAGGTTCGCATGGAACTTTTTCCCTTCTTCCGGGTTGTCGTGTCGACTTTTCAATGTGAAAAGCCGCCGTGTTATGGGAGGCGCCGTCGATCCTCGGCATGGATCCGTGACTCGTTGACGTTTCTCGAAAGTGGCAAACTGGCAAAATGTCGGACGCCGACCGGCAGGCTGGCGCCGAAGCGCAGAGGTCTGCGCCCCGACACGACCTACCCGCAAGTCCCGCGACAACCGACCCGGAATCGTGTTCAGATTCCGAACATTCGCCTATCGCAAGTTCTCGGTGGCCACTACCCGAGTTTGCTGCGGCACCGCCAGCCGGCTCAGGACACCCAGGTTGTCAGTTGGACAAGCTGCTCCCTCGCATTGCTTCCCGACAACGACGAATCCGATCCGGCCTCGGCATCCCGCCATGCACGGTTTCGCGTGCATGGTCGGGCAGTGCGAGGGCGATTTTCAGGAAAGCGACTCCAGGGACGCCAGCTAGTCGTCATCGCCCGTGAACCCAGATTCGGCGACCGTCGTCATGGCGACACGGCCAAGACCACCCGTATGCGTTCCGGTTCGACAGAAAGGTCAGCGTGACCTATTTCCCACTGTGGGAACAATCGCCCCCCTCGTCGGCTATGTCCGTGCGGGCACCACCCGTTCATGTTTCCTGACGGCAGTGCCATACGATGCCGCCATGACGAAGGGAAACCTTCCACAGGCGCCTTTTGCGGCTCGGCGCAACCGCAATCCAACGAGTCGCCTGCATGCCGCGCTTCGGGAATCCGGCCCAAATTCCCGACATAGGGGATTTGCGTCCCTTGTTGGCCATGTCCGTGGGAACGCCGTGGATCGCCTTGGTATACGGAATGTCGTCAAGTGCGGCGGCGCTCCTGCTTTCGACAAGAAACGAGAAAAACAGGGGACGGATGATCTATTCCCTCGGAAACCGGAACCACTTCCACGAGCTTGCGCAGTTCATCGTAGTTCCATGGCTCATGCCCCCGAATTCGTGATAACGCGATAGCGCCCGCATCCGCACGGTCTGCCCTCATGCGACGGTCTCGACTCGTCAGTTTGACAAGTTGCTTCGCGACTCCTCGCAAAATGACCGTCTGCAACCAGTTGGCGGGCGCCGAACGGTCATGGCCGTCGAGAAGGCACTCCCGAAGCACGGACAGCGCCGCTGTCGTTACCCGGCCATCTCGTCCCCAATCGACTTGATTTATTGCGCCGGATCTGGCAAATGGAGGAGAGACCGAACGCGCGAGGGGCCAGGCAGCATCTTGCCCATCTTGCCGTTCAGTCGCCACACAAACTGAACGAGAGGATAGGCAAGATGGATGACGAGAAGATTATCGACGACGCATTCCAGGCTAAGGAAGCGGAAATTAAGGCTGCCGTGGCCGAAGTCGCGGCGGCCGAGAAAGGCATCGAAAAGCATCAGCAGGGCATCGCGAGCCTCACGGTGACGTTGGTCGTCGCGCGGTATCGATTGGGGCGTCTCTTGATGTCGATGCCCGGGGCCGCGGGCAACCTCAAGCAGCGCGAGGGAAGTGGCTCAAGCGGTCTGTGGAACTCTGCGGCTCGAAGAGCCGGGTCTACACAGCACGCGACGTCTGCGGCTACTTCGACGATCCCTTCGACAGCAAGATCCGGGCATCGGCGAAGACGGGCGAGGAGAGAGCCAAGGCGTTCCGAAAACCCCTTTCTGAACTTGAGCAGCTCGTCAGATACAAGCGGGACCACGATGCTTTGGAAAGGAAGCGGGAGCGGGAGCGGCAAGCGGCGGAAGCTGCGAAGGTGGTCGATCGCCGAGAGTCCGTCGCAGTCCAAGGCGCGGTAGCGAAAGTCGCAGCAGGGCCGTCCGACGCGCACGTCGATCTCTTTGAATTGTTGCGGAGGAAACGGCGGGAGGAGGCCGAGAGGGTAGCCGGTCGCCGGGAGTCCGCCGCCGTCCATGGCGCGGCAGCGAGGATGGCGCCAAGGCCGTCCGGTGGGAACGTCGATTCCCTCAAGGGCGACCACGACGACCAGGAGGGTGGGCAGGATCACCGTGCCCGCATTGCGTCCGAATTCGTCGACCTGTGCGGCCACGACGTCCGGCAGGCCGTCGCCTGGCTGATCGAGCACCGCTGGAACAAGGCCGACGCCCTTGAATGGCTGACGGCTTGGGTGAGCAACAAACGGTCAGCCGCCAAGCCGCCTGATGGGCCCTGGCCGCCCGTGATCGTCTGCGGCGAAGTCCCCCCATGGGAAAAGGCGAAGGCGGGCCAGTACGTAACGTGGGGGCCCAGCCGAGTAATGGTCATCGACTCCGTCGCGGAATCCGAGATCGTCCTGGAAGACCCATTCGATCAATGGTCCAAATACCCGATTTTCGTCACTCGCGACGAGTGGGACCATGTGCTTGCGACAACGGAGGAGCACGTCAAGAGCGAGTTCGCGAGGCTGGAGCAGGACATCCCAACCGGCCAACCGAAGAAGAACCGCGGACGACAAGAAACAGACCGTGCGGAGGAAGCCCGCCGATAGGAAGCCGCCGTTGGCGGCGCTCGCCGGCGTTGGGGCGTAGGGCTGGATCTAGTTCCGTCGCCTTGCTCGCGGTCCCACTTCCTTACACTTTGCACTACCAACCGTGTAAAGTGTAAGGGAATGCGCAGAGCCAACTCACCGTTCCGCCGCCGCTGCCACCGACAGCCGCTCTTGCGACGCAGCCTTGCACATTGATCATGGGCGGTCGGACGACCTGCAACTGGCCGGCATGGGAAGCCTTGCCGACCGCCTCGTGCTTAGCATAAGTTTTTGCTAAGTGCTTCCAGGAGCGGCAGCAAGTCGTGGGCAATGTCGTTCAGATTTTCGTGACGAGAACCAAAAGAAAGCCCCGCCAGCCGTTACGATCTGGCTGACGGGGCTTGGGATGGCCCGGTTCTCGGGTGTCAGCCACGCAAATCATCGAGATCCACGATGAAGCTCCCACCGGTCTTGTGTCGTGGCCTGGTGGGCCGATTCATGTAACCGACGCAACCGAAGACGCAATCGGAACGTTCTTCGCCGGCTACCTGCACCACCCAGCCTGGGCACGCAGCATGGTCAAGGCAGGTGTCATCGCCGCACTTGATCCACTTACCGCGTAATCGCCAGTCGCGGCAGATGCACTCCCCGCAGTACGCACCCGCCGTAAGTCCGACGCGGTGCCGGTTGTGTCCAAGCTTTATCAGCTTTGCAGACAGGCACGCCGCGTCCAGCATAGAAGGCATGGAGTAATTCCAGTCGTCGCCCGGCCGCGCACGCCATTCTTCCGCCAACGCCCTGAGATCCTCGGGGGACTCGGGCTGGAAAGTCTCGTTCTTCGTTTTCATCTATGTACTTCCTTGGTGCTGTTCAAAATCAATGCCACACATTCGTTTTGTCGGTTTTCCTAAACCGGCAAACTGGCAACATGGTCTTGCCACTTTGCCACTTTGCCGGTTTCACATGCCGGCGACCACCTCTGCTTTTCTCCTATCGAACCGCCGGTCGCCCGTACCAGGACAAAACCCACGCCATGCGTGCAACTGGTCGTCCCGCGAATTCGGGAAGAGCCGCAAAATATGCCTCACGCCCTCGCGTTCCTTTTCGAGGCGAGAGGCACGAGGCAACGGCTTGATGGGCGTGTGCTTGAGTTCGCTGACCTTGCCCAGCAGGTGGGCCCGCACCATGTCGCGCCAGTCCACCCGAGACAGGCCCGCCTTGCAAAGCGCGTAATCCGGCAAGGACTTCTCCACCAGATCCCTGAGGTCAAGCGGCACGTCCAGGTCGCCTGCCTCGGGGATAAGGAACTCGGCGACCTCGGTACACTCACGACCGCACAACTCCCACTTCACGCGTTTCACGCCCCGGCTGGCGATGTCGAGCATCATGGCCGCTATCTGCTCCTGCGTCAGGGCGCATTCCAGCACCGTGATCCGGGAGGAGATCGCCGCGTGGAACTGCTCGTCGTTCGTCATGATGATGCAGCAGCCGGTGACCACCGCCTTCTTCTTCTGCCCTTCTCGCGCATACGGGATTTCACGGGGCGCGGTGTAATCCGGTCGCGTGCCGCAGGCCGCCATCATGTAATTCCGAGACCGTCCTTTGAGGAGGTCCCTCACGTCGTCAAAGATCATGATGCTGCCACCATGTTCCTCGAAGAACTCAAACAGTCCCTGGGGGGTGAGCACCTTCGGTGCATCCGCCCACTCGTACCCGGCTTCTTCGAGGGTTTTCTCCACAACATAGGACTTGCCCACGCCTGGCGGGCCATAGAATCCCGCACCGTTCCGGTAACCCTCTGCCGCGCTGATTACCAGCGTACGGGCGACGTCGAGTTGCCGGTTCCATTGTTCAAGAGGATCCTGGGGCTTACCGTTGCCGTTACTGCATCCATTGTTCCCTGCCATTTGTCCGATTTCTCCTCTCTATCGGTGAGTCATTGGTGATGTCGGCGTGGCCGACTATTCCTGGTCCTCCCGGCCGAACCAGCTTGCAATTCGCTCATATTCCGGGTTGCCAGACTTGTAATGGTTGGTCTGCCCAATCATGCCCTGCGGCCCTGGTCAGCGGCGTCCCAACCGGGACGGCAGCATGGCGTCCGACGTCTGCGTTCTGGGCTGCTGGAGACCGTAGTATGACACTTGAGGAACTGATGACGTGGAACAAGACCGACCGGCGGTGGCATAAAGGATACTTCGGTAAGAGGTACGCTATTTCGCCTCGCCAACTCGGGACGGCGGCGACGAAGGAAGCCAGCCGCGCATCGGCCAATGCCTGGTGGACAAAAAAGCAGAAAGAGATCGACGAACAGCTCGGCAAGGCGAAGGAACACCCCGCCCATATCGTGATGATTTACGAACACGCCATCAAGCGCCATCGGGTGTATGCCTGGTGGCACCGGCGGCACGGGAACGTCGAGGAGGCAGCGAAGAGTGAACAAGCGATCGGGTGGCTGCAAGAGGCACTCAAGAGCGACGATCCGCCCTTCCCTTTGCCGGAATGGGATCGGGATCCGGCATGGGAGGAGAAGAAGGGCGGCGGCATTGCGCTCTTGGCAATATGGAACGCACGGGAATTCGAGTATAACCAGGAGCAGCAACAGGAGACCACTACACCGAGAGAGAACACTATCCGTGCGCACATCGACGACTACCTTGCCTTCCGACGCACCAAGGTGGCGACAGGAGCGAACACCCTGGGAACATTCGACACGTTCAGGTCGCGGCTCCTGATATTCCGCAAGTGGGTCGATCCGTTCCTCCCCATCGAAAGCATCGACGAAAGCCTGTGGGAGCGGTTCTACATCTATCTTGTCAAGCAGATTGAAGCAGGGAAGATGTCGACCTCCACCATTTCCAGCACGTTGGGCGTGGCGCGGCAGTTCATCAAGAACCGCTACGACAAGCGGCTCATCGACCTGCCCCGCAACCTCAACTCAAGATCTTTCGCCGTGTCGCCGCCGCTCAAGGAGATCGAAGTCTTGACCGTGGACGAGGTCAAGAGTCTCTTTGGCAAAGCGCTGGAGCGAGAGCGATTGTATCTGTTGCTCATGCTGAATTGCGGTTTCTATCCCGTCGATATTGGAACCCTCAAGCACTCCGAGTACAAGGACGGCAGGATTACCCGCAAACGGACGAAGACACGAAGCCGCTCTGACAAGGTTCCTACAGTGTCCTACCGGCTTTGGAAGGAGGCGGACACTCTTCTGACCAAGTACCGATCCAACGATCCCGAGTTGGTCTTGTTGAACCGCAATGGAACGCCGCTTTGGAGGGAGGGTGAGAAGAACGGCAAGTATTGTCGTATCAGCAACGTGAAGTGCAACTTCTTCCGCCTCCAGAAGAAGTCGGGGATCACGAAATCGCTGAAGCACCTTCGCAAAACCGCCTCAACGATGTTAGGGAGCCATCCCCAGCATGGGCGCTACGCGGAGTATTTCCTCGGTGAAGCACCCCGATCTGTCACGGACACTCATTACGTCAAGCCGTCGCAAGAGCAGTTCGACAAGGCAGTCAAGTGGTTGGGTGAGCAGTTGGGTTTCGCTACCGCACCAAGTCAAAAGCCCAGTGCCGCCAAGACCGCAGGCACGCGACAGTCTGGCCGTGGTGGAAGCCCCGCCACCCAAGGGGCGCACAACGAAAGGGAAATCAGGCGGCTAAAAAAACTCCTTCGGCAGATACGCCGGACGCTTCAATAGTTGGCTGAAGCCGAGCCTTCCTACTTGGAATCGGGAGCCTACCGATGCCGAGGTTATCTCCCGCCCCTCGCGAATCCCACCCAACGACCAAACGGGCCGCCCAAATCGTAGCCAAAGGACAGGCGCCGCCGGGGACCGCGGAGGCTTTGGCATTGCTGGCCGAGGCGATTTCGTTGAGTCGTTGTTCGTTTCTAATCGCCCCTCTGGTTCGGCCCCGATGCCCCCAAATCCCCTCTGACTCGTAGCGGAAGACGGCTGCATGGCGGGATAGATAGCGGTGGGCACCGAAACGAGTCGGTTTGGGTGAAAAGGAACAAATATGAACGAGCGTAAGAGGCAAAAGTCGCTGAAGCGGCGACAGCAGAAGCTCAAGAAGAAAGTTCAGCGGGAAAAGGTTGACCGGACACGATCGCAAAAAAGAGTTTGTGGTGGCTGCTGGGTCTGCTGCTATGTCTACCCGATTTCCGAACTGGGGAAGAAGGACCACGAGTCGTGTAAGTTCATCTCCGCGAGCGGTTGCTCGATCCACGACCAGCCGCGCCCGTTGGCCTGTTCAAGGTTTCTCTGCCTTTGGCTCCTTTACCCCGAGATCCCCGACCGCTATCGTCCGGACCGGATCGGATGTGTCGCGTCGTATCGTTCACACGATGTCGTTCACGTTTGGCAGGAATTCCGGCACGCAGCCTATCGCCGCGATGCTGACCAATTCATCCGCTGGCTGACCCAAAGCGGATACGCCGTGTTAATCGTCGAGGATGACGGCGAAACGAACCGGAATCGTCTGCGCTACTGCCGGCGGTTCTTTCCGACGCCGCCAACGATGGCGGATCTGTGTCCGAGGCCACGTCGTGCGGACGCGGCACCGCTCCTCGAACGAAGCTCGCAAGGAGTTGAGGGACATCTCGACGGAGTTCCGGCGACGACATCGCAAGGGCATCAAGCCTGATGACGACAAGCGTCATGAGCTTGGCGCGGTCGAACGTCGATGAGTCGGCGGTGCGCATTCCTTTAATGGTTCAAGGCACGGGCATCACAGTTGCCACGAAGTCGGCCCCGATGCCATCGCGAAGTTCCATCTGATAGCCAATCAAGCCGCGTTGATCTCGCCACCCAAGAGGCTGGCAGCCGCCGGGGGCTGGGGGTCGGCGTGAAGCCTGGGGGAGGCGACGGTTTTGAGGGGCGTCGTTCCCGGCCGCAGTGTAAGTCGATTCCCATGCCCTGGCGAATCCCACCGACCGCAGGCAGCCTGGCCCGTGTCGGTTTTATCCGGGTGGCCTGTCCCTTGTCGCCGGTGCCGTCCTTCGGAGGTCGTCGTCCTGACCTACTTCCATGAGATCGTCGTCCTGACCTACTTCCATGAGGTCGTCGTCCTGACCCACTTCCATGAGGTCGTCGTCCTGAACTACTTGCACGAGGTCGTCGTCCTGGCCCACTTGCATCAGGTCGTCGTCCTGACCCACTTCCATGAGGTCGCCGTCCTGACCTACTTGCATGAGGTCGTCGTCCTGACCCACTACCCGAGATCGGGATGACCTTGGACAAGCATGGGGAGAACCTCGCGGCCGGCAGCATGGGGCGATGAATGACTCGCTGCTACCGTCGTGCCGAAAAAAATCTAGGACGATAAATTCGGCAAACCCCCAGTCGTCGCCTCTGGTCGCCCCAGAAAACCTGGGAAAACGGGCTGAAATCGCCACAATTCAAGCAACTTTGCCGGCCAAAAAAGTGCGCTTGATCTTTTGTGCCACTCGTGATAAGTTTGATTTCGTCGATCGTTGATGCAGCGAATTCGTAGTTGCCAACGATATGGCAATTCGGCGTGGAGAAATCCCGTCGCCCTTTCTGGAGATCGAGCCAGCCGTCAAGCCGTCGCCACCCGGCATGACACTAGAGCAATGGCTGGTGGCGTCGTAAGCCGAACCGCGGCATCTCGAACCGCGCGCCCCGATGGCTACGGGGCATCCCGCCTGTCTGCGACAGGACGGGGAAGGTCTTGTCCATGCATAGGACAACGACCAGTTCTAGCGGCGGTCTAACCGGACCTTGAAGCATCGTGCTGCGCCGTTGCGCGGTTCGTCGCAAGGGGACGGGCTTCCGCGCAGACACGACACGATCCCGTTGCGCTGGCGGGGCTGATGTCGACCACGAAAAGGCAGCGATACCAACGTCCGCAAATCTGAAAGGAAGGAAAGAAATGAAGAAAAATCGGCACCACCGAATGAGCATCCCTCTAAGCCGTGAGGAGCTCTACCGGCAGTTGGAGGATCTCAGCAATAGTCTGGCCAACACGTTCCATGAACACGGTCACCTTAACCCCGGTTTCGCTGTACTCCGCAGTGGCAAAGAACCCGTGCTGCTGTCCGACAGCAGGTTCGCCAGCCGAGCCGAGCGCGCCAGTCAGTGGCGGCAGCTGGAGCGGCTGCTGGAGCGCGACAACGTGGCGATCGTCCACGCTCTGGAAGGCTGGTACGTCAAGAGCACGAAAACGCCTTCAGCGCCGCTGATGTCGGCACGGCCCAGCCAGCACCCCGATCGCCAGGAAGGGCTGGTAATCACCGGAAAGTGGCGCGGCGGGGCGTTCGGCTGGAATGCCAAGATCAGCCGCGTCAACGGCAAGCCGACCCTCGGCGAGTGGGTCAAGATGAACGAGATGGATGAACTGGTTGCATACCCCGATGACGGCCCGACAATCCCAACTTTCGATGGCCTCGTCGAATCTGCCATGAACGACTTGCAGCAGCGTCCGCACATCTTGTACCAGCTATGGATCGAGGAATGTTACAAACGTGCTGGTCTCAACAGGGACGAGTGGAACCGCATGCCGAAGGCACAGCAACTCCAGATCATACAGAACCACGTGCCGAATGACCGCAATCTAGGAATGTTCACCACAGAACTGTTCGAGTCGTTACGTAGGGAGTGGTCGCGACCGCTACGCGCACGGTAGGAAGGGATCAACGACGCGGCAGTTACGAAACGGCGACACCAACACACCGAGTATGACAAGGAGAACAAAATGAAGAAGAACAGCAACCCTATGACTGGCGACGAACTTGAGCAGCGGCTCATGGCTCTCGACGCGATCGTCCGATTGGTCGATTCGCGCACGTTCGCGGCAGCGGTTCGGGTGTTGGCCGTGGAACTCAACACGCGGGGCGTGCCGCAGGAACCCAGCGAGACCACGGCGGCGAGCACATCAGCCGGGTCCTGATTGGACCTTGGGCCCTGCCGGGCGTTCCAGGCGCCGCAGGCAGGTCAAGGCTGCGGCCCCGCAGTACTCATCCGCCCTGGGCGCCCGGCATCAGCGACGACGAAGCGAAGGACATCTACCTTGCCCGCATCCTGGACGACCTGCGGAACAAGACAGCCTTCGTCCCGTCCTCCCCCAGAGGCTCCGAGGCGGACAGGAAACGCTGGCGGGATTCCGCCGCGCGAAGCTGGGGAGGGTTCCTGCCTGCGGCAAGGTTCTACGACCCCGGCAACACGCCAGGGTTCGCGCAGTGGCTCGCCGGGATGACCACGCGGGGGTTCAAGATGCGAACCAACCCCAGTGGTCGTCGCGTTCCTGCCAGTTACCCCGAGCCCGAGGAGATCGGCAGGTCGGGCGAGATGCCGGGCATCAAGTTCTCCATCGACGTGCCTTCCCAGGAAGTGCAGGACGAGAAGATCAACGCCTTCTACCGCAGTGGGACACCAGGGGCGGTCGAAGCAGTGCGGCAGGAGCTGGAGAAGCCAGCGAGGGACGCGGTGGGGTGGCTCAGGAAGCGGGGATGGATCGACGACCCCGCCCGGATGGACGACTATGTGCAGCAGGTCGTCATGGGGATGTTCAACCGCACGGGCACGGTCGGCGACTGGCGGAGAAACGTCGGGTTCCGTCGAGCCACGGCAAGCATGTTGGCACGCCGTTATGCGTCACAGGGATGGGCTTCGGGGACGAAGGAACGGACAGGGCAAGCCGTTGTGGACAGGGCGACGGGGAACGGTCGTGGTGACGGCGAAGACCAGTTCGGCAGGCTGCGGCGCAGCGCAACGACGGCACGGGAGGTCATCCAGAGGGCGGTCGCCTCGATGCTGGACGCGGACACTTCCAGTATGGGTGCCGACGAAGGGAGATTCGTGGACGCACTGGGCTCGCTCCAAGACCCGCGAAAAGCGACAGCCGCCCTGGACATCATCGACCGGCTCTCGGCGCGGTACCAGCGCGAGCTGCCGCAGGTCAGGAGGGCGGTGGAGCGGATCAGGCGGCACCTGGATCCTCTGCTGGGGAAGGTGTTCGCGTAGGTGCCTCGTTGTCCCAAGCCGCCGCAGCCACCTCAGAGGACGAAAAACGTGCTTCACCGCCCCCCTCCCTGGCTCCGCAGGTTTCAGCGCGCGCGACCTGGGAAAATCCTCGAAGTCATGGCGAGCAGCCCAGGAAGACTCTCGGCGGCAGGATGGTCGCCGTGGCGATGCTCGGCGGCGGCTAAAACCGCCCATCTTGCCCCGCCGAACGGTGGGATGCCCTTGCTTGTTGCCACAACCCAGCAAAGCTAGAATGGGGGTTTGGGCGGCGTAGCGGCACAGCACTTCAACCCTGAATCCTTGGACTCAGTCTGTATGTCCAACAACAATCCTACCGAGGTCTTACAATACCCCACTGACGAAGCCAAGTACCCTTGGCTATCCATGCTGCTGCGGGCGTATCGCATCGCTGATGACGGCATGGTATCCATCGTCCGTCAGGAAGAGTCTCGAAGAGGCAAGAAGGTTGCGTGCCATAAGGGGTGTCATGTCTGTTGCCTGCGACCTTCGGTGCCCTTCTCCCCGCTGGAATTGGCGGGCATCTCCTGGTTTGTCTGTGAGAAGCTGACCGGTCCATCGAGAGACACCGTGCGGCATCAGATGGAAAACCATGACGAGACGACGACCTGTCCTTTCCTGGTCGAGAAGGCGTTGCGCGATTTACCCAGTGCGTCCCTTGGCGTGTCGCCATTTCATAATGTTCGGAGAGATTTGCCGAGCTGGGGAAGACCCGTGGGAGACTCGCCAGGACGATTGCCGGCTGGACGACACGGCGTTCGGCAGCCTGGCTAGAAGAGTGAGCTTTGAGATGCTACCGTACTACGGGATTAGTGGGCACCGAGATAAGGCTGCCGCCTTTAAGGATGGATTCATGGTGAAGATCACAAAACCCATGCACGAAATCCCCTGGAGCGAGATCGCCAAGAACATGGCGAAATTTGGGTGACAGGACCGCGTTCAGCAGGAAGCAAGCCATGTACATCAGCCGACTGGTAATTCGAGGTTTCCGCAACTTCCAGCTTCTCGACGTGCCGCTCAAGACCGGTGCGACGTGCATCGTCGGCGAGAACAACACGGGAAAAACCAACCTGGTTCACGCGATCCGCCTCGTCCTGGATGCGAATATGTCGTCGTACTACCGGCGGCTCACGCCCGACGATTTTCCGGCAGGCGTGGACTTCCGGACCCCGCAACAGGTCATCATCTCCGTCGAGTTCAGTGACTTTGCCGACAAGCCCAACGAGGAGGCGATGGTGGGGGACTGGCTCGTAGAGGACGACCTCGCCCGCATCTCCTACCGTTTCAGACCTCATCCTGACGTCCGTAAGGAGATTGCCGCGAAGAAGCGGGATCCCGAGACCCTGACGATCGACGACTACCATTGGGACATCCGGGGCGGAAGCGGAGATGTCGATCCAGCCACGGTGAAATGGGACAAGGATTTCGGCACTAGCGTGAGGTTCGAGGAGCTTCAGCAGTCCTTCTCCGTCGTGCTGATGAAGCCCCTGCGTGACGTGGAACAGGAGCTGAAACAGAGCCGTGGCTCGCCCCTCGGACGGCTGCTGGACGCGGCGGGGAAGGTCGGCGGGGAGTTGAGGTATAGGGTGGTGATGTAACAAAAAAGCAACTTCCGCTCATGGTGGTTGCGTGCCAGCAGTTTTTCATGGTAAGATAGTGCCATGAAAAATTCGCCCCCCCCCAAGAAAATGGAATGTCGGTGGTCACAATTCGTGTCGGGTTGTATTCCGATAGCATCTGCTTGGGGTGGGTCGTGTTCAACAGTTTGATTGCTGGGGAGAACAACTCTTTCCGTTTGCCAGTGGATATTCTAACCCCTGCGGAAGTGGAGCAGGTTCGCCGCAAGTTATGCCAGTTGCCGCAAGTCAACGAGGGGCAGGTAGGCAAGTATCAATGGAAAGCATCCAACAAGCCGTTGCCGAACCTGAAAAAATGAGCGAATCCAAGCAACCTGAGATCCCCTCTAGTTTCAGGTCATTCAAGAGGGACGGAGAAACATTAGAAATCACGATGGAGGAGAACGGGCAACTGGTTACCTATCGTGTTCATAGTTCTTGCGCCGAACAGTTCTTTCAACGGAAAGGGCTCCTGCCCATCCTCCTCCAACCTGAAACCCGCTTAGGCGTGACCGAGCCTGCCGAATGATGCCGTGGGCGTTCTCATCGGCTTGCGGGCGATCTGAAGACGTTCCAAGCCGCCGAGTCGCACCCCCGAAATTGTTCCAGGTTCCTACGCCTCGGGCGAGAAGACGTTCCAAGCCCCCTCCCACGACATCCCCAGGGCTTCACAGCCCCCTTCCACGGCGGGCGGGCTGGTCCCTTTGCGAAGAGAGGGGTGACGCCCTGCCAGCCCCAGAGCGACACGGGGGCGGAACGGTTGGTTGGTAGCCGTTGTGCCGTAAGGGTTTAGGGGTATGCACCAGAGATCGCCCCGTCGCCCTCGAAGTCCGACCGCGACCCGCTATTAGCGGCGGGGAGGCGGGGCGTGCGGGGCGTTATAGTCGCCTGGCGGGGCGGCGTGGATCCCTGGTCTCAGGATGCTACCACGAGAACGAGGGACGGAGTGGTGTTAGGACCGGGTAGCCGGTACAATGCTGGTATAGCATCTGCATTTTCGCGGTCACGAACCACGGCTTTGTGACCGAGAGGCAGTTAGACAATGATCGGGCACACCACCCTCTTGGCGAGGATGGGGCGGGTTTCGGGGCGGAATTGGGGCAATTTCGCTTCGGAACAAAAGTCGCAAAGTGAACAACACCAATGAGATCCGTCGATTAGTGTTGTCCTCCCGTATCGCCCACTGATGTAAGATGTTTAAGCAGAATGGTTTGCCTCAATCTAAGTTCTAACGCCTGGATGCAGGTGGACAGAATTTAGTGGACAGAATCCCGCCCCTCGCGGCAACGAGGGGCGGGAGAAAAGACCCTCCTTGGTCTTCGGTTTCAAATTAGGAGGGTTCGATGTCCAGACAAGCAAGACCGTGGTTCTACAAACAAACCGGTTGATGGATGGCCTGGATTGGTGGGCGAAAAAAGAAGCTCGCCAAGGGAAAGGCCATCAAGAAAGCCGCTCGGGATCGCCTGGACGAGTTGCTCGACCAGGCCACCGTAAACGCCCCGGCTGGGCAACCCCAGACCGTCGCGTCGGTTATAGAGACGTACCTGTCCCTGGCTCCCGGCCTGATTGCGCCCAGCACCCTGGAGATTCGGCAGCCGCACCTCCTGTCCTTCTCCGAAGCCCACGGGTGGCGAATCGTACGCGAGGCTACTCCCCTGCACGTTCAGGAATGGCTGAACGAACATCCGGGCTGGGGTGACTGGACGAAAAACGGGGCTGTTAGGACAATCCATGCCGTCTTCAACTGGGCGGCAAAGAATAAGCTCATCGCTGCCAATCCGTTCCTTGGAGCGGTACATCGGGCGGGACTGCCGCGTCGGGACATGACGCCCGAGGTGTTTCATGCAATCCTGCGGGCGAGGCGGAGCCACGGTCGGAAGCGACCGACACCTGCCCACCGCTTCCGCAAGGTTCTGATCTTCCTCTATCTGACCGGCTATCGGCCGGGTGAGGCAGCGAAGTTGCGGTGGGAACACATTAACTTCAAGCTCAACATCATCGTCCTCGCCGACCACAAGACGGCCAGGACGCAGCGAGTTCCCCGGCCTCGGGTAATCGCTCTGCATCCCAGGGTCGTGCGACTCTTGAAACAGATCCAAGCGAAGCAGGAGGGCGATCTCGTCTTCTTGACCTACCGCAAGACGCCGTGGGACAAGCACACGCTTGCCCAACGAGTGAAGCGAGCCCGGCGTGCCGCCGGTGTGCCGGAGGACGCGAAGCTCTACGGAGTCCGTCACGCCTTCGGCACGCGGGCCGTGCTCAACGGAGTGTCTCTGAAGACGCTTTCTGAACTGCTCGGTCAACTGGTTGTTGTCCTTCGGATGGCCAGGGCGTGCTCGACCACGCAGAACAGCTTCTCAAGCTCTACGGGGATTTGCACGATCGGCGAGAGGACCACGATGAAGGTGCGGTTCTGCTTGCCGGTGCTGATCTGCTTGGCGAGCGTCTGGATGATCTCCGGCGAATTGAGGAACTTGTGAAAGTTGGCCAGTACGAGGATTGCGGAGCTACCCTCCGACGCCAGGGCATTGATCGAGCGGATAGCGGCCAGAGGATCGCTACCTCCGGCGTCGGCCGGGGTCCTCTGGCCGGGAATCTGCAAGCCGCTGGCAATGTCCCAGGTTGCAAGCCGCCAGTTCTGGTCGCGGCAGAGCTTGGCGATCTCGGCCAGGGCGTCATCGTGCTCGTGGCTCTGAATCCACAACCCTGTAAAGGCGGCGGAGATGTATTCGGTCAGACGTTGCGTAAGTGACAAGAAGGAAACCTCTTGGTAGGATAGTGAAACGGTTACGAGACAAAGTGCGACAAACCAGCAAACAAGATTGCGAACACAGCAAGCATGGAAACCACGCGCACGGATCGCTATGCCGTCGTCCAGGACGTCTACGAACTAGTAGATTGGCAGGCCGCGGCTGCACTGTTGACCGAGATTCTCGGACTACCCGCAGTAGCCGCCAGGCAACAGGCCAGGAAATCTCATGGCTACCTCGCCGCCAATTTGTCGGAGGAGTTAGCCCAGCGATTGCGGGACGCTTGTGCCGGACGGGGGATTGGGGTCCAACTCGTGCTGCAGAGCAACGTCATTCCTGTGGTCAGGCCGGTGCGAACGCACCACGTCAGAATCGCTGAAGACGCCCTTTGGTTGGGTGCAACTGGCAGCGACGCCAAGACGCTGCTCGGCTGGGACATGCTACGATTGATCGCCGTGACCAAGACGACGAAAACCGAAATGTTCCGGCACTGGGAGACTAAGGGTAGTAGGGCTGAGGTGAAACTCAAGGTAACTGCCTACACCGAGGACTACGCTGAGTATCTGGCCGACGTGTTCGCTGTTCAGCCCGATCGTCAAGTGCTCGGCGTGAGGCTCTTCTCGCGGGAGTTGAATTATTCCGAAGCCCTGGGCAATACGGCTCCCGATGCTTTGGTTGATGCCAACGCCCGAATGGAAGGCTTCCGGCTATTGGTTCTTTCCATCGCATCCCGTGCGAGTCAGGTGTATGTTCCACCGGAATCGGCGGCTCTCTTGACCAAATCAGCCAAGGAACGCGCCCGAACGCCGGCCTCGGCCTCACTGGATGACTTCAACGCCGTCAATCGCTGGCTCTTGCAACGATTGCATCTTCAAGGATCTGGACACGGCGGCGTGGGGCTGCCCTAACGTCCCGGGACGTCTGAAATGCTCGATATGCCGCAACAGCATAGTTGAGCTTGCGGGATGTCGGTACGAGTTGCCTCCCCTCATCTCTGGCTTGGCTCCCTGTCTCCCCTTTTCATCGCCTCGAACCGCACTTGGGCCGGAATCTTGTTCTTCTCGAAATCCGTCTCCGGGCCGAACGGCGGCCACGGCAGGTCGCCGAACCACGCAGGCTTCTCTTTCAAGTACAGGCTCTTGGGCAACGTCGCGCCGCCGAGCGATTCGCTCTTCGGCACGCCGTGGTCCTTATAATTGTAGTTTCCCTTCAAGAGGGTCGTTGCCTTCACATCCAAGTCCAGCTCTTGGAACCCGCTGGGCCCCGGGTAAGGCCGGCCCGCCCTCACCTTATCCCAGTCCCCCCAAGGTTTCCCCTTGCTCAACTGCGCCGTCTTCCCATTCGCCCAGCCATTCCCCATGTTGGGATATCCCAGAGAGTAGATGTAGTGCTTATCATAGGCGAACCCCACCGGTTCAACCTCATACTGCCAAGCGTACCCTTTCTGTCCCAGGATGTTCCCCACGATGCTATAGTCCCGCGTGAACCGGTTCAAGTTCACGCAGATCCAAAAGTCGCTGGTCTTCTCGCTCGTCGCGTGGAACCAGTTCCGGAACGCCGTGTCGTGCGACGAACTCCCGTGATATCCGTCGCTTTGGAACCGCGGTGCCACGTTCCCTTCATACAGGTTGAAGCTGCTGTGCGATCCGTGGTTCGTGTCTATCGAACATCCCAGCATGCCGTCGTGGCCGATGAAGACTGCACTGTCATAGCAGAAGTTGTATGCGAACACACTTCCGCACGTCGCGTTCACCTCAACGTGCGGAAACTGCTCCACGAGAATATTGTCCTCGATCAGGCAGAACGAGCACGTCCCGAACAGGATTCCTGCCCCGTTTGAACCCGCTCCTTTCCGCTTGGATACGTGGCAATGCCTGATTTCGCTCTGAATTGAGTCCCCCAACGAGATGTGATAGTTGGAAATGTTCAGTACCGCCACGTTCTTCACCCAGCAGCCAAATGCCACGTCCATCCTTATCCCGATTGGCGCGTTGGTTTTCGCTCCATCGATCGTCAGGTCCTCGATCCCCGTGAACTCCACGCAACATCCCGCCGGCCTCATCACCGGCGCCAGCGTCTCCGGCAGGTCGAACAGCAGCCCCGGCGCAATCGTCACCGTCGTCGCCGTCTTCGCCACAATTCGCGCCACTTGTCTTCTCAGGTATTCAAAGCTCCCTTGCGGCATGACCGGAAGTGCCGGATCGTTCTTCAGCGAAAGTTGCACGATCTGCCCGACGCCCATATTGGGGTAAGCGTCCAGGGCTTTGGCGTCGCCGATGTTCAACTTTGTCGCCCCTCTCTTCGGACCACCTGTGATGTCCATCTTCGTTCTGTTGGGGTACCACCAGTCCGCCCCCGCGCCGCAACTCCCGATGTCAAAGGCCGCGCCGCACCCTGGATACATCATGAGCATCGTTTTTTCCGGACCCGCCCCTCGTACGGTGAATCTGCTCTTGTAAGAGCTCCGAATCCCCTTTTCAATCCGATACTTGCCGGCCGGCAGATAGACCACATCCTTCTCCTTCGCGTCATTCACCGCCTTCTGGATGGCCGGCTGCGCGTCCGATACCCCAGTGTTGTCAGCATTGAACGGAGGCTTCGTCACATCGAGCAGATGGGTACGGTTCATGGGGATTCCGCCGGGCACGCCTACCCTGACCCCCGGCCTCCAATCCGCCAGCCGCTCGACCGGGATGATCTCGGCGGTCGTACCGCTGCAATCCCAGGAAACGCATGAAATCAACACCACCGCTGGCAGCAAACACTTCATAACCCATCTCCATTTCATTGCCAGCCCCAGCGTACTTCAGGCTCGGCCGTTTGTCCATGATTCCAGGCTGTGGAAGTTCCCCCTCCTCATGGCTGACTTTTGCATTGCGCCGTGTTATCCTGCTATCGTAAGGAGAAATCTACAATGGACCAGCCCAGGAAATTTGTGATGGTTACCGCCGTTTTCGGTATTACCAGAGTTATCGCCCTGCTGGTGTTCGGCGAGGAAACGCGAGCCGAGGAGTTGCTGCTCGGCATTTATCCCGAGTTCGCCGTCTCCAAGGTCGATGTCCGCGATGCCAGGGTTCGCCGCTGGGGCGTTCTACGGGCATGCCCCCCAGGAAGGCAATGTCGCCTGCCTGCCGAATCGTTCGACTTTCTTGGGTATATGTTCGGCCGGATGTATTCACCGCGAACGGGCGGGGCCCATCTCGGCGCACGACCGCGCGCAAGAAGGTGCTCGGGGTCTGCCAACCTGTTGGCAACCAGCCCTCATTTCTAATAGGCTGCTAGAGCTTCTTAGTTTCAAGTTGAAGCCGAATGCTGAGGACCGTATCACCCGCCGGGCCGAAATCGCCGGTGAGCTGAATTCTCTCCGGGTTGTCGCCCTGCGGGACGGGCCGATGAATGCGCATCGCCAATTGCTTCCGTTCGCCCGCGGCCAGATCGACGCGGTCGGGAATCGAAGCATCCCATCCTTTCGGCGCGACGACCGTCAGTTTGCCTGCGACCGGCAAATCCGAGAAGTTGTAGGCGAAGACAGGAACAGTCGTGTCCTGACCGGTCACGGCCCGATACGCGGACTTGTTCAGCGCGACGCGGTCGCGAGGCCAAACGGACTGGAGAACGACCGGCGACGGCTTCGCCTCTTGTCGCTGCGGCATCGTGGGCGGCGCAGTGAGTGTCAACTGTTGTCCCGTACCCGGCGGCAAAACAGCATAGACCGGCGCGGGACTCAACCGCAACGTCCCGCCCTGTGGTGGTACGCTTCGGCCCAAATGATCGAACAGTGCGGTCGACGCGACAGGCAGTTGAAGCTCGCCGTTCGGCTCGGTCGTCCACGCCACCAACACTTCCGCATCCTGTCCGTCTGGTCTCGCGTGGAAGAGAAAAGCCCGGGCTTGTTGGCTGGGGACCTTCCATCTTCCCAGCGGCCGGGCGTCGGCCAGCAGACGACCGACTGCCGCGAGAGCCACATAGGCCGGGCGCGGTGTCAGATCGCGATGCACGATCCCGAACTGAATCTTGCCCTCGGTGTAGTGCGGGAAGAGGAAGTAGAACGCCTCTGCCGGGCCTTCGTGGAGCGAAGAAGCGAACACGATCGGAACACGCTGGGCCTGGAGACGCTGATCCGCCACCGTGGGCTCTTGGGTCTTTACGTCGCCGGCCCACTGAACGGGTTGATTGAACTCGGTCACCCACAAGGGCCGGCCAGTCGAGACTCGTCGGACCGCGGCGTACCACGCCGGATAGTCGTCGGGCCGGATGTAGTGGTGCAAATTGCACGTGTCGAAGTAAGGCCAAGCCGTGTTGGCAGCGAGGTCGTCGAGCGTGTCGGGTCGGACGATGGCGAACACATTCAGACAGGCGATGGCGTCGGGGTTACCCGCCTTAAGGCCCAAATAGGCGGCCTTCTGGAGTGAGGCCATCTCCGCGCCCGTATGACCGCCGAACATATCGATGTCGGCCTCGTTCCACGGTTCGAAGGCCTGGACTCGGCCCCTCCAGCGGGCGGCCGTGTAGCGAAGAAAACAGTAGATGTCGCGCAGATCCTCCGGAAAGTGCTTGGAGCTCTTGCCAGCCCAGGCCGGCGTGCTGTGCTGGACCTGGAGTACGCGAAGCCCAATCTCGGACTCAATCCGGGCGGACTCGTCGTAGCGCGTCGCCCGGGCGAACTGTTCCCGACCGGGCTCGATTTCGCTCCATGTCATCCGATCGCGGACCCAGGCGGTGCCTGCCAGCTTGCAGAGGCTGGCCGCCGCGGCCTTCTCCACTGCCGACTGGTAGAACCAAGACATGGCCAAGTCGATGGCGATGGGTGACGACGCAGGGACTGGCGCCTGAAACGGAGCAAGGACGCCAATCGTCGTGGCCACCGTGCCGTGCCGCAATTCGTAATACCCCACCGAGAGTTGGCCAAGCCGCGCTTTGCCGCCTTGGACCGTTCCACTGGCGACCCGGTTCCCGTCGTAATCGGCCGCTTGCCAGTTCGTGCCGTCTTGAGTGGAGAGCAAGACGCCGACGTCTTCGCCGGCCAGAAAGATATTGCCGGGGTGGTTGGGCAACGGCCGTGCGACCGGCTTATTTTCCGCGCCACGAGACTCGATGACTGCCGCGAGCAACACGACACCGATGGTCCAGAGACTTAAACGCTTCATAATGGATTAACTCCGGCGTGGGACAACGTGCTATTGTGCAAACCGATATTTCGGTGAGCCTGGAACCGATCCAGGCTCGCACCGCCAGCCATTTTACCAAGGTGCCCTCCCTCGTGCCTAGCATCCGAACCACTACCAGCCGCCGCCTGGCCTTTACAGCGCGCCAGCGCGCGTCTGGCGTGTTTTTCTGCCTCCGGAACATCCCGAACGTGCGCCGCACGCGCGTCCAAGAAGCTCACGGAGGGTGCTGCCTCCACACAGTGGTAACGATCTCAGATAGCGACATCGGACACCACCACAGCAAGGTCAACGCAGTGGTCCCCAAACCGGAGTTCTGGCAAATTCCTGGGGATTGACAAGCTATATTTCACCGATCAAGATCGTAGACATCGGCCTGCCGCTGAAGGGTTCCGGCATGCACGACGATGGCAAGAACCCCGTGAACGACCACGCGAGGAGAATGAAAGTGGAGAAGCATGCGTCCGGATGGTTCGTTCTTCTTGTTCTGCTGGCAGGGGCCTGGCTGCTGTGCCCGGCCACCGGATATTCCCAGCCTGCCGCCCACGACAGCGCTGCGGAGGAATTTGTCGGCCCATTCTTGAGTTGGACGAATGTGAAGGATTACGGGGCAATCGGCAATGGCAGGGCGGACGACACCGCCGCCATCCAGAAGGCGATGGAGGCGGTGAGGAGCAAGGACTCGGCCAGTCGCGTGCTCTATTTTCCCGCTGGTGCCTACCGTATCACGGCAACGCTCAGACTCGACCGCATCTCGCATAGCGAACCGCTCGGCATGAGCATCACGGGCGAAGCCCCGGAGAAGACCACGATCCTGTGGGATGGGCCTGCGGGTCAGAACATGTTCCATTACAACGCCTGGTACGCGAGCTTGAGCCGCCTCACGTTCGATGGCGCCGGCAAAGCGAAGGTCGCCCTGCAACACGGCGAGGCGTTTACCACCGCAAACGAGATCACCGATATGATCTTCAAGGACGTGCAAGTGGGCATTGAGGCCGGCATGCGCGATGGGGTTGCCGAGACTGCCGTCCTGCGGTGCCGCTTCCACCGCTGTTCGAAGGTGGCGATCAGCATCCAGAACTTCAATTCGCTGGACTGGTACCTCTGGGACTGCTGGTTCGAAGACTGCGGCATGGGCGTCACGAATGAATTCGGGGCCGGCAATTTTCACGTCTACCAGAGCGTGTTCCTCCGCTCCAAAGACACCGACATTTCCATCCGCCACACGGGCTATTTCTCGTTCCTCGGCAATGTCTCGATCGGTTCCAAACAATTCTTCCATGCCAAGCGCGCAGCCAACTGGAAGGAAACCGAAACCTGGGGCTCGCAGGTAACGCTGCAGGACAACCTGGTGCTCGACCCGCAGGACCCGACGCCGATCCAAATCGAGAACAACGGCCCCAACATGCTCGTCGACAATGTGATCCGCAGCAAAGGAGACGAGCCAATCGTGCGGAACGAGCCTCCCGCCGAGATGGCTGATCTCATCTGTATCGGCAACACCTGGACCGCCGCAAAGGCGATCCGCGCGAAGGGGCGTGTAACCGACCTGGACAACAAGATGGTTGCGGCCAGTGAGATCGTGGATTTGAAGCCGGAGCCCGTGCCTTTCCTGGCGCAGCACTGAGCGTCCGATCATCGAGGTCACGGCCGGCGCCGACGCGGCCGCCATCCAGGCGGCGATCGACCGGGCCGCCGGCCTGAAAGGCAAGCGTCCGGTGGTGCATCTACCCACGGGGAACTACGGCGTCGCCAGGACACTGGTTATTCCAGCAGGATGTGATCTGCAACTGGTTGGCGATGGGCCCGAGAATGCCACGCAACTCGGCAACGCCGGCGGCGCCAGTCCGCTCATTCGGGTGCAGGGCCCAAGCCACGCGACCTTCCGCAATCTCCTCGCTAACGCGGGCAAAGGAGCTGAGGCCATCCGGCTGGAGAACTGCGACCAGCCCGACAGCCGCATTTTCGGCGAGCAGCTCAATGCGAACGGCTACGAACACGGTTTCGTCTCGGATGGACTCCAAAACGCCCGTGTGGAGTTGCGTGATGCGGGCCACAACAGCATGCAGGTGATTGGCGCCGGTCCGGGAACGACCGCATGGGTAGCCCTGTTTTGCGGGGCTTCCAGCCGCGGGACAGGTGAAAAAGCAGGCATCTCCCTTTATGACGTGCAGAACGGCGGCCGCCTCTTGGTTCGCGACATCTGGTTTGAGGGCAACGCTTACAGTATGGTGAATCTGAAGGGCAGCGGAGCATTCGCCTATCACAGCGGGTTCATGGCGCCCTTTGATCCCAACCACGGTCAGGAACTGGCCTGGGAAAAGGACTTGCGCGGGACTGTCGCCGCTTTGGAAGTCAACGGTTTCCATGGCAAGCTGGCCTTTACTCTCCTTTCCGTCAATGGCGGAGACCTTCGCGTGAAGCCACCCAGCGCGGATCTCAAACTCCACGTCTTGGGCTTTCTCACCAACGGCCGGGTCGATTTGGGCGGCACGGGCGTCAAGGGGCAGGTCGTGGCGGAACACATGCGCCTCACGCGCAATGACCGCAGCGGTACCGACGCAGCCGAAGGCAGCGGCAAATCCACGTCGGCGTTTGTCCGCGAAATGCTCAAGCCCCTGCGCGAAGTCAAGCCGCGATCCCCGATCGCGGTGAAGGACGATGTGACCAATGTCCGCTTCCACCGCGTCTGGACGAACGGGAGGAACGGCGTGCGCGTGCAAGCAGCGCCGGGACAATAGATGTCCAGAAAGATACTTTGAGTTTGCACCTACCCTACAGGTACTGTTGTTTAGGCCATCAGGGCGGTCACTGCCTGGACTTGTCCAGCATGCCCTCACCTCGACGGTCCGCGTAACGCAGTTTCGGCGGCTATCCTTCGGCCATCGCGATCTTCGTGCCCGCGCCACTGGTTTGACGGTCCTCGGGCGACAGGACCCAATCCTTATTGCGTCTTAAGCCCCAGCGCCTGTGCGACGACGGCGTCCACCACGGGCTTACCGTTCGCCATCTTGCGATTGAGGCCAAAGCCCTCGTCCCAACCCCACACGGCCCAGCCGATGTGGTTCTCGGCAAGCACTTCGCCGAAATCGCGAAACCAGTTGGCCCGATGCTCCGGCTTGCTGCGTGCTGGAAAGACGCCGAACTCGCCGCAGTACAACGGCACCTGGTTCTTGGCACCCCAGTCGATCCCCTGGCGGAAGCGTGCCGCCAGTTTCTCCTTGTTCCAACGTTCCTTGCCGTAATACTCGACCATTCTCATCGAGGCTGGCGAGGCTTCAAGAGCGGACAGCAGAGGCTTCACCGCTTCAGGACTCGATGGGTAGGGCACGCCGCGCAAGGGCCTGACGGCAGCGGTGGTCCAGGTCGCGCCCTGGTGCGTGAAGGTAAACGGGTCGTAACAATGGAAAGAATAAATGACGTTCTTGTCCGGCAACAGCGTGAGCTTCTTCAGCCCGTCAATGCCGCCCCAGTTGGGACCCGAGGTGACGATGGTGTGCTGCGGCGCGTTGTGCCGAATGGCGGCAGCCAGACGCGAGTTCAGCTTATTCCATTCCTCCTCGCGTCGATCGAACACCGGCTCGTTGATGATCTCCAGAATGGTCAATTCGGGGTCGAACCGGGAGAGCCGCGCCGCCAGCGAGCCCCAGAAGCGGATAAAAGCCTCCTGCCAGGCCGGGTTGAGTTCCGCCGCACGGTCTTCATTGTGAATGTCGACCATGACCAGCAGTCCGGCGCGGTGAAAACGCTCGATGGCGGCTTCCAGTTGTTTGCCTCGTTCCTCGATGATCTTGCCCGAGGTTGGATCCATGATGATGCGCGGGGCAAGGCACAGGCGGACGTGTCTGAGCCCCAGCCGCGCCATGAACGCCGCCTCGGCCTCGGAAATATAGTTGGTAAAGTGCTCGGCCGAGTTGCTCCGAGGGAAACGGAACCACTGGCAGACATTGGCGCCGGTGGCCAGGCGATCGAGGCGGTTACGGGGTACCGCAGTCAACGGTTCGGCGGCGGATAGGGAATGGGTGATAGCCAGGCTGCCGGCGCCAAGGGCTGTCAATCGCAAGAAGGCGCGCCGGTCAATCGGGGGCAGGTTCGTCATGATCAAGTCAGCTACGTCAGAGTAATACATAGTCCGGAGGATTGCTACTTGGGAGATCGTGAACAGCGAGACGATAGTCCTTTCGTGCCGCTGATTTGGGTATTCTACTGTGATCTCCTGCTCGGTGCCAGCGTGCCGAACCTCGCCGATTCTGCGGCGGGACGTTAATCACCGTAACGACCCTGACCCCCGTTCGCGGGCATGCGATTTTGTTCAGCCGAGCAACATCCTCTCTGCTCACGTCGGCCAGACTGGGCCTTCCAGACCGCCCAGGGTCACCGCTGAGGCATCAAGATGCCTGTGAGACGCCAGGACGTGCCCTAGGCAATTGTGCGTTGGCCAGCCGCCTTCAATGGCCGCGAGTTGATCGTTCACGGGGTTCTCATTCTCGTGATGCGCTGAGCCGGTCAGACTTCCCAGCCTTTACGGCATGGGCGTCTGACCCAGTGGTTCAAATCGGGAAGGTTCGTACACCGCATGTTGGGCCCGTCCCAGAGTACTTTGTTGCCCACGCCCGCGCGAATTGCTAGGTGCCCCAGGAGCAGGAACTCGGTGAGGGACGCCCCGTACTGGAAGTCGGCCATGGTGGGCTTTCCCTCCTTGCAGCACTGGATGAAATGGGCGAAATGGGTCCCTTTAATCCGCGGGCAGGCTCCGCTCGGGAGGCGGAAATGCCTGGTGCGCCTGCTCCGGCACGATGCGGGGACCGCTGCCATAATTGCCAGTGTTCATGATGCCCTTCGTGCCGACGTAGAACGTCCCTCCGCCTGCGAAAGAGCGGTCGAACTGCCGGTTATACTTCTTCTGCAACTCGGCTTCCAACGGTGGAGGATTTGGAACCGTCTCCAGCATTTTCCCATGTTCATCCTTCACGCTCGGGTCGATGTTCGTGCGGATCCCGTCGTACCAGTAGACCTTCAGGGCGGACATCTTGCCGCGGGCCAGAACCTCCCAGCGGATGATGCCCCCTTGGGGATACTTTTCCTCGCTGCCGCCGGTTTTGTGCAGGCATTCGACGCTTGTCGGATGGCCGGGCCGGAGGGCCCAGAAGACGCCGTCAAGATTATGGCAGCCCCAATCGCCCAAGGCGCCGGTACCGAAGTCCCAATAGTAGCGCCAGTAGAGCGGGTGCAGGCCCGGGTGGTAGTCGCGGTAGGGCGCCGGTCCCAGCCACTCGTCCCAGTGCAGGCTCGGAGGCGCAGGGCACGGAGGCGGACGTCCGCCTGCTCCGCCATTGACGAACCCATTCCAACTGTAGGTTTCAACCACATCACCGATCGCCCCTGCCCAAAGGTACTCGCAGAGCCGGCGGTATCCCTCGGCACAATGGCCTTGGTTGCCCATTTGCGTGACGACCTTGTATCGCAGGGCCGCAGCGGCCAGCGTCCGCGCTTGATGAATATCGTGGCACAGAGGTTTCTCGCAGAAGACGTGCTTGCCGAGTTGCATGGCCGCCATCGAGGCCGGTGCGTGGTGGTGGTCGGGCGTGGCGATGAACACGGCGTCGATATCCTTGTGCATGGCATCGAACATGCGACGGTAGTCGCAAAAGGACTTCGGCCGGGCACCGAGTGGCGAAACCTTCTTGGCAGCTACGGCCAATCGGGCGTCATCGACGTCGGCAATGGCCACAAGAATTTCCTCCGCCGCTGCCATGAGCGACGCCTCGCCTCGACCGCCCGAGCCGATCACTACCGTGGCCAACTTGGAATTCGGCGAGGCCGACGCAAGTAGTGCGGGGACCGGAAAAGCGGCCTCGCCCAAGCTCGCGCCGGCAGCGACAACCGTACGACGCAGCAGAGTACGTCGAGTCATTCGTCCATTCATGATTCTTCCCTCTTTGAAATATCGAAAAGCAACAGTCCGCTCTCGAGCCGCGATGAATCGACCTCTACCGTTTGTGTTCGCCGAACTCCAATTCGCGGCGGACACGGCCTTCGTTCCGATTCACGGGATCCTTACCTTGCCGCAGTCCTTCACTTCTTCAGCAGCTTCTTCATCCCTTCGCTCAGCGCATCGCCGATCAGGAAGTAGCTCTCGGCATTGCCGTACCAGTGATGTCCATGGCCGGTATTGGGCGAAAGCTCTGCCGGCCGGGCAAAGTCGGTGGTCTTTACAAAGATCGCATGCTTAATCTGTCTGGTCCCCGCTTCCTGTGCTTTTCTGAATTCGAACATGGGGCCGTTCTTCACGGGTCCACCATTGCCAAGTTCCCCGACGACAACCGGCAGGTCCTGCACCCCGAACTCCTTGCGGACATCATGGACAAGGTTGACCAGATTCTGAGCGTACTCCGGGATAGCCGGCTGGGTACACATGTCGTTCCAGCCCTGCTGCCAGACAAAGCCGGCGATCTCGTATTTCTGATCCCCGAGTTCTGCCAGCGCGGTACGGACCTCTTCAATCATCTTCGTGTAGTACGGTCCCACCTGGCCGCCGGAACTTGGCGGCCGGAAGTCAACATACAGGCTCTTGCCGCCCCAAGCCGTCTTGATTAGCAACACCGGTTCATCCAAGTAGTCGCCCATGACATGGCCAAATTGCAGCTCAGGGCCGATATGACTGCTGCCGCCATATCCCGTGTAGCCCACCGTTAAACCTCCCTTGCGAACCTTGCCGTTAACCTTGAAGGAGATCTGGACATCATCGCGGACCACCCATTCCCCTTTTTCGTTCTTGAGGTGCTTCATCTTCTCAGCACTCTTGGAATACTTCATGGACCAGACCAGATTGCCCTTTCCGCCGTTGTAGTTGTGCGGGTCGTCCATAGACACCACGCCCTGCCCCTCCATGTTCGACTGGCCGGCGAGGATGAAGACTTTCAGCGGGCATTTCTTGGCATGACCGGCCCACGCTGGCCCGGCAAGCGGTAACACAGCCATCACTGCAAACATCGCACTACAGGTAATGGTTTTCCTCGCGAATCTCATGGAGACATCTCCTGGGTGGGGGTAGTTGGCGGCGATTTTCTCGTCCAGAGCGGCCGCGGTGGGCTTGTCAGGAACGATTTGCTATTATGCTACGCGGTCGATCGTCACGCTAGATAGCCCACGGCCTTCACCGTGACGGTATCGCGGTTCTTTGCTGCGTTCACTCCGGCAGCCTGCCAATGCGAGGTGTCATTGATACCCGATCCGTCGACGGTGCTGGCTACCGTTTAGCGTGGTCGCCGCTCTATAGCGATCCAGCGCAGCTTTTGGCGGGGTTCTCGGCCTTCCCATGCCCCTTGCGGCCTCTGACGCCCGAATGGCCACCAGCGAGCGTCCAAGGAGCCTACAAGGGCAATGGCAAACCGGATGGCGGCCCATCCGATTTTCGGGAAAATCCTTGGTTGCGCTTGACAACGCCAAGAGCTGCAACGAAACTCAGATTCGTCATGCCACTGTTTTCGAGTGCCGGTGGTCGCGACAAGGGTGAGGACCGCATGAATCGGAACGAACAATGAAACAGATCGCGTTGCTTGTCGCGGTGGTGATGTTCTGGAACTGCTCGATGGCTGCCGGGGCTGAGACGCAGCGGACGGACAACGGCGGGGCGTCGCTGGAGAACCAGTTGCTCCGTGTCACAGCGGTGCCCGGCCAGGTGAGAGTCGGACTTTGGTTCAAATCGGCCGGAACCACCCGCCGAGCGGAGATCGCCCTGCAATCGTCCGGCGCCACCAAGAGTGAGCCCCTGGGCAAGGCGCGAGTTGTCGAGGACAACGCGGGCGAGCGGGTCCTCCGCGTCGCCGCAGGAACCGCCCAAGTGGAAATCACCCTCGGCTTGGGCCCCTTCGTCAAGATCACGCCAGTCAAGGACGCGGCCAGCGTCGAGGTTAAAGCGATCACTCGCTATGTCGCCCTGCCCGACTTCTTTGCCGACGACGTGATCTTCGATCCGATAAAGTTCACAACTCCCGAGCACCGTGTACCAGCGGAGAACGTTCTCTTGCAGTTCCTTGAAGGGGGCGACACGATCGTAATGTGCATCTGGCAGGGCAACCTGAAACTGCAGGCCCGCGGCAACGCCGCGGTGCCTGTCAGAAACGCGATCCGCAAAGCATTGATTTCAAAGGCTGCCTGAAGCAACCATGAACTGTGAAAGATCCAAGAAGCTTCCAAGATTAAGCTCGAATCACAGGAGATGAACTATGAAGATACACTGCCTTTTGGTGGCCATACTGACCTTGTCGGGGACCGTGCAAGCTGCCGAGGACTTGAAAATCAAGTTCGACGAACAGGGATTGGCCTCGATCATCCACAACGGCGTCGTACTGGTGAACCCGGCCGATGGGCGTTTCGTGGTTCAAGGCATCGCGCTGACGGATTCCCAAGAGAAGAATGGGGTGCGGCGGACGTGGCAGCCGAAACCAACGAAGTCGGCCTTCGACGCCGCAACCAAGACCCTTCTTCAAGAATTCGACTGGGGCAAGGTGGCGTGCGTCTTCACGGCGAATGAAAACCGGCTGGATCTGCGGATCACACTGACCAACGCCTCCGCACAACCGATCCAGGGCTGTACCGTGTGTCCGCTCCGGATGATCTTACCGAACCGCTATTTCAACCGTTTCGTCTCCTATTACCAGGAAGGCGACCAGAGCATTCCCTGCCACCTCTACACACACGAGAAAGGCTCCGTGGCCCTGATCAATCCGGACTATGGGACCGGTTCCACCGCCCTCTTCTGGGATCGCGGCGGCAGGTTCAAGAGCGTCAGTTTGTGCCTCTCCGGCCCCACGGAGGAGCGCATTCCTCACCATCCGATCGTGGACGACGTCTATTTCCCCAAGACCGGACGGTTGGTGGCTCCCGCACAAAGCGACACCTATCGGCTCTCGCTCGTCTTCGGTCCAGCGGAGGCGAAAAGCGAGACCTTTTCCGTTCAGACCGACACTGCATACGCCAAGGCGCATCCCATGACCCTGAAATGGCCGGACCGCCGTCCGATCGCCACGGTCTTCCTCTGCAACTCCGCCTGGGGCCTGCCCAAGAACCCGCGCGGCTGGTTCCAGGGAAGCCAGGACGTGGACGTGACCACGCCCGGGGGCCTGGAAAAGTTCGGGGCGAGGCTCATGGCGTACGCCGACAACTGCGTCGCCCGGATGAAGAAGATGAACGCCCAAGGCGTCATCGTCTGGGACATCGAGGGCGAGGAAATGCCGCATGCGATCTCCTACATCGGCGACCCGCGTGCCCTGCCGAAAGCCGCCCCCGAAATGGATCGCTTCGCGGACGCATTCATGAAGAAGTTCAGCGATGCAGGGTTCAAACTCGGCGTCACGATCCGGCCGACCGAGGTCTACCAGCCGGGCGTCGCCGGGAAACTCGCCTGGGACCATCGCCTGGTCCGGGACCCGGTGGCGCTGATGTCGGCGAAGATCGAGTATGCGCAGAAACGGTGGGGTTGCACGATCTTCTATCTGGATTCCAACGTCTTTGGCAACGACATGATGACCGAAGAGCAGCGGAAGAAACTTCGCTTCATCCCCTGGATAATGCCCGTCACGATGCTGGGCAGGCTGGCGGCCCTTCATCCGGACTGCTTGATCATTCCGGAGTGGTCCGAAAACATCGACTATACCTGCAGCGCCCCTTACAGCTCGGCCAATCTGGGCCAGGGAGGCACACCCGCGGATATCCGCCGGATATGGCCGGCAGCATTCCGTGTGCTGTCCTTGAATCTGACCCTGTTGGAAGACCGCTGGCAAAGCTATGCGGAGTCGGTTGAGAAGGGAGACGTGCTTCTTTTTCCGCCCTGGTTCGACGCCCAGGAGAACTCCATCGTTCAAATCCTGTATCGTGAGGCGGCGTTGCGGAAGAGCGAAACATTCAAGGCGCTGGCCATGGCCGACCTAAAGACACTGCTGAAGAAAGCCGCAGATCCCGGCGAGGGGACTGCGCTACGCGGCAGCCAGCGCGCTCGGCGCCAGCAAGAAGCCGGAGGCGATTCCGGCGCTCATCAGCCTGCTCAAAGACGAGAGTTCGCTGGTGCGCAAGAGACGCTTTGGGCGCTGGCGCAAATGCCGAAGATCGACGACCCGGTCTGTATCGCCATGCTTGCCGACTGGCTGAAACCCGCGAAAGATCCTCGGCAGAATGCGCTCTGCGCCTTCGCCGCCGACGCGCTGGCGCGGGCGGGCAATGCGGCCGTACCAGCCATTCTCGATTTGCTGGCTTCCGGCAAGCCCCAGAACCGTCCGGCGTGGTCGTACGCCATCCGCGCGCTCGGACGCTCGGGGGCGACCGACCCGCGGGCGGGCGCGGTGCTGCTCGGTTTCCTCGATGCAACGCCGGAGAAGGCCGAATTCTGCCAACGGGCCATCGAAGCTCTCGGTCTCCTCAAGGTCAAGAACGCCGTGCCCGTCCTGGTAGAGATCCTGAAGAAACGCCAGCGGGAGAGCGAAGAGGATCGCAGATCGGCCGTGATCGCCCTCGGCCGGATTGGCGATCCGTCAGCGGTAGGACCGCTCATGGAGCAGTTCAACGTCGGCTACTCGACCGTCGTGGTGTACTGGATCAAAGGCGGCATCGAAGAGGCGCTGCGATCCATTACCGGCGAGCAGGGAATTGTGGGCATGTTCGAATGGAAGGATTGGTTCGCCAAGCAACGGGCCGCGGGCAAGGGCGTGACGCAAGTTCAGGAATAGCCCAATGAAATCACTTGAAGGACAGATGAACACGTTCAAACGCGTTGGAATGCTGGCGGCTGCCAGAAAACCGGTCTACTGACATTGCGGACCGCCTGCGTTTGCAGCCCTGGCAAGCGATACCGTTCATGTCTTGCCATCGGGCGAACCCCATGCACGACCACCCGTTGGCGAATCAAACCCGGCCGAGACGAACCCCATCGAGCGACCTCATGTGTAACGACAGCGACGTGAACGAGATGCCCTCGCGTCCATTTTTCAACCGTCGCCGCATGCTCACCAGCGGGCTTGGGCTGGCCGGAGTTGCGACGCTGGCCAGCGTCCATCCGGCATTGGCTGCCGACAACCCACCGCCCGACAACGGCACAGTGAATGCTAAAACGTTTGGGGCCAAGGGAGATGGCGCGACGGACGATACTGCCGCTATCCAGAAGGCGATCGATACGGCCGCCAGGATCACCGGGCGAACCGTGTACCTGCCGCCTGGCGTGTACGCGCTTAGTTCTCCGCTACGGATAAGCGAAACCAGGGCGGTTTTCCTTCGGGGGGCCGGCAAACGGCTCGTCACCCAATTGCAACCGCTGCCCGCACTGGCCGACAAACCGGTGGTTTATTTCGAGAATGCGGAGCATTGCGGCTGTGCGGACATGACTATCCACGGCGGCCCGCGCAGCGCCGCTCCCCTCTGTGCCGTTCAATCCCATGTGAAAAACCCCAAGCGGTTTACGCCGACCTGCCTGTATCTGACCCGGTTGTACATCGGATATCCCGGTCGGCACCTGCAATGGGGCGTGTGCTGGACCTGTGAACAGGGCCAGGACCAGAACAACGAGATGGCCCGCGCGGACGACTGCACCGTGTCCGATTGGATCGACAACTTCGGCTTCCACATCGCCCATGGAAACAGCGAGTGCCACCAATTCCAGCGATGCGAGATAGACGGTGGCAAGAAGGGGGCCATTCTGCTTCATGGCGGCAGCGTGCAAATGGTCAACAGCTTCTTCGCCGGCCCCGGTTGGCTGCTCGATTTCCAGCCGGGCGCGTACTATCACCAGTCATTTGTGGCCAATACCGATGCCGAGCGGGGCGGTGGCTGGTTCCGATCGGCCGAAGGGTGCAAGGGGGTGCTTGATTTGTTCGTAGTCAACTTCAGCCCCTATGCGGGAGTGGAAAATGCCCCGTGCATCGATTGGAATGCACCCGACTCGATGCTGAGCTGCGTCAACTGCCGTATGGATCCCTCGATGCCAGGGGCGTACGCCCATTTTGGTCCCAAGACCCGCGTAAGTTTCAGTCAGTGCAAGCTCGGCATCCAACACATGAAATACGCCGGCCATTTGTCGCTGGTCGACAACCACATGATGTACCGGTTGAAATTGGAACAATTGGGAGCGGGTGAGCTTTTCACCCAAGGCAACAGCAACTTCCGTACGCCGGCGGAAGAGGGATGGAGATGATGAATTTCAGTGAAAAAACGTGGGCTTACGTTCGGCACACATCTCACCACACAATGTGCAGGAAACGGCTGGGACGCTCGGCATTCACGTTGTCCAGGAGACGACCCCGGCACGTCCCGGCCACCAGATGGTTGTAGCACGAGCCGGCGGGGCTTTCAACCGAGCGCCCAGACCACCTGCCTGGGTCTCTTGCTTCGCCGCTGGCGGCCGCGGCGGGCGAGAGATGGCATCGCCACGGCGGCTGCCGAGGGTCACCGCGAAACCCATTGCAACGATTCCGCCAGCCCGTACTGGACGACGGGCTACAATCTCACCTATGCTGGCGAATGGAACCCCGAACAGAAGTGATGTGCGATCACCAGTGTCTACGGTCCGGTCGAAGCGAAGAAAGTCATGGCTGTGCGAAAGAACCAGACCGAAGGGCGGCTTGCCGCTGAGCATGCCAGGCGACCGGACCAACACCCAAGGTTGCACTATTGGTACAAAGCCTTCGCGGCCTTGTTGAGCTACCGGAAACGCTATGGCGACTGCTGTGTTCCCTACCACTGGCGCAATGATCGCTGCCTGGGGAGATGGGTGGCAAGGATGCGGGCTGCCAAGAAACGAAATCTGCTCACGGAGACCCAAGTCCGAGAGCTTGACCAGATTGGCTTCACCTGGAGCATCGACCGCCAGCGTACTTGCGAGCAGCGGTTCAAAGAACTGGAATCGTTCATGCAGGCGTACGGGTACTGCAATGTGCCGCGGCAGTACGAGTCAAACCCGGCACTCGGTCATTGGGTGGACAACGTCCGCCAACAGAAGAAGCGGGGAGAACTCGATAAGGAAGTAATCCGCTGTCTGAACACGCTTGGCTTCTGCTGGGTACAGAAGACGACCTGGGAGCAGCGTATCGATGACCTGACAGCCTTCAAGGAGAAGCACGGCCATTGCAATGCGCCGTGGGAAGAGTGGCTCCGTTACAATCAGGGAATGTAAACGAAAGGAAAAGGGCATGAAAGCGTCTCTGACCAACGTGCAGAAGCTTCCTCCTGCCGGCACTATTGCTGTCGTTGGGATTGTCGTGCGAGTTGTTCGCCTTTACGAAGGCGGATAGGACTTACAAGACCGACGGCACCCAGTCCGATGTAAACGCCGCTATCGCCAATGCCGCGGCAGGCGACACGATCGACATCCCGGCGGGCTCATTCACGTGGGCGCCGGCGGCGCCGCGATCCACGTCAACAAGGCGGTTGTCCTCCAAGGCGCCGGACGGAAACTGACAACGATCCATATTGCGAAGTCGGCCCTTTCCTGGGGATCGGGCACGATCCAGATCAGCGCGCCTGCCACGGTGCGCGGCTTCTCCACGATTCAACCCAATGCCGGCGCTGACCAGCGCGTTCTCCGCCGGCACGGCCAATGGCTGGCGCGTTTCCGACATCGACCACACCAGCGCCGCCAGTTGCGGCTACTTCGTCTACGCCTCCAGTTATGGCCTTATCGACAACTGCACCGTAACGGGCGGCGGCGGCAGCGACGAACTGATCTTCACGCGGGGGCCGGCCGATTCCTGGCAAACGGCCAATTCGTGCGGCAGTGCGGATGCAGTCTATGTCGAAGATTGCACGTTCCACGGAAACGGCTATGTCTGCGATTTTAACTCCAACGCCCGCGGGGTCGTGCGTTTCTGTACCATCGGTGGCCGCATGAAAGTCGATTCGCACGGTTTGGCCAGCAACACGCCTCCCCGCGGCGTACGGCAGACAGAAGTCTACGGCAACCATTGGACGTCGCAGACCCCCTACTACGCTGCCATCGAAATCCGCGGCGGCACCGGCTATGTGTTCGACAACGTTCAGGAACGGCAGGACCTCAAGACGGCGTGGTTGAAGTTGAAGGAGTACGGGTGCGAGAGCAAGTGGCCGAACTTCCGCAATGAGTACCAGACGGCCCAGGACTACCCGATTGCCGACCAGATTGGCGTTGGCATGGACCCGAAGGCGGCGGCATCGGAACCCATGTATCTTTGGAACAACGTGGCAGGGGGCGCCGATTGGCTTCCGGACGCATCCTTGATCGTCCCGCCTGGTGCTATCTCCTTGTACCGCAAACAGACCGGCAATGCGGCCGCGACCTTCGGTTGGGAAGACATTTGCAAAGCCGATCGCGATTATTTCCAAGACGCCGCCGGCAAGGCGTTCAATGGATCGTCGGGGGTCGGGCGCGGAAGGAAATTTCAAATGCTGGCGATAAAACCGACGAAGGTGGGCGTGGGCTTTTGGGTCACCAACGAAGGAAGCTGGAACACCCGGCTGCCTGCGAACAGCAGCGGGCGCCTGTATAGCTGGAACGGTTCGGCATGGGCGTTGAAGTACACGCCCTATGCCTACCCGCATCCGCTGCAGACCAGGGATCGGGGGCACAACTGAATGGCACTTGAACTTTCGTACTCGCGAAGGTCAACCTCTTCTATCCTTAGGACTTACTCGATTATGCTTCTTCGCTGGCGGTGGATTAGGCGGTCAGTCGCACTGAACGTCGGCACGGCACACCCGGAGTCGTCTGGGTGTACCGCATCACGGCCCCTCAGCCGCTATTCCTTCAGTGCCGACTTGACGTTCTTCGCCAGTTGAAAGGGCGTCCAGAACAATCGCCTTTCATGGTAATTACCTGCCGGCCAGCCGGGCGCTCGGCATCAAATCTGGCGTACGCTGCCGCAGGCCTGATTAGAACGCGAGTCTGGTGTTGAACGATGCGGCAGTCAGCCTGGAGCACGGTCTCGGTTGTAGCTTTCAATAACGTTAAATATTTAACTTCTTTAAGCATCGAAACGGTAAGTAAGCTGGCAAAGTCGGTTGCTAGGGCATTGCCAGCGTCGTTTCACGGTGGACGGCAGATCGACTTCTACGGGCTCAGGAAATGGCCTTGCCAAGCCGCGGAAGCCCCGGACGGCTTGCCTAGGCCCCGCCTGCGCTTCTTCCTTCGCGTTTGGCGGCCTCGGCGGGCGAGGGCGGCGGGCGATTGACTTCACTGGGCCGTCAGTCTAGGCTCAGAGTAGCACTGTTCGGCTAAGTCCGGCGTTGACTCGACTAAAATTACCATGCTGAGGAGATAGTTGATGTTACGAACCTTCGTTGCCCTCGTCGGATTGGCTCTGCTTCCCGGCACAGTGGCGGCCGGGACACCGATCAATCTGCACCCGGAGAACCCGCACTATTTCCTGTTCCGCGGCAGGCCCACGGTGTTGGTGGGCTCAACCGAGCATTACGGATCCGTGCTGAATCTCGACTTCGATTACGTCCGTTACCTCGACGAACTGCACGACCGGGGGGTGAACCTCACGCGGACTTTCTCCGGCGTGTACTGCGAGGACCAGCGTTCGTTCGGAATCCACGGGAACCCGCTGGCCCCGGCCGCGGGCCGACTGATCGCCCCGTGGGCCCGCTCTGCGACGCCAGGCTACGCCAACGGCGGCAACCGCTTCGATCTATCGCAATGGGACCGGGCCTACTTCGCCCGCTGCAAGGATTTCGTGGCCCAGGCCGGCAAGCGGGGAATCGTCGTCGAGTTGGTCCTCTTTTGCCCCTTCTACGAGGACTCGCTGTGGAAGCTCAGCCCGATGTGTGCCGCCAACAACGTCAATGGCGTCGGCCGTTGTCCCCGAACCGAGGTCTACACGACTACGCACCCTGAGTTGTTGGCCCTCCATGAGACGTTCGTGCGAAAGATCGTCGGCGAACTGGCAGGCTTCGACAATGTCTATTTCGAGATTTGCAATGAGCCCTATTTTGGCGGTGTGACCGTCGAGTGGCAGCACCGTATAGCCGCAGCCATTGCCGACGCGGAACGTGGGGCCCCACACCGCCACATGGTTTCGCAAAACATCTCCAACGGGTCGCGGAAGATCGAACATCCGGAGCCGGGCGTTTCGATCTTCAATTTCCACTATGCCACCCCGCCCGACGCCGTGACGGCCAACTTCGGCCTGAATAAGGCAATCGCCGACGACGAGACGGGCTTCAAGGGCGATGCTGACTTCACCTACCGAGCCGAGGGCTGGGATTTCTTCCTGGCCGGCGGCAGCGCGTACGACAACCTCGACTACTCGTTCACTCCAGCCCAGCCCGACGGTACTGCGGTGCCCCGCGCCCGGTGGCGGCGGGCGCAAGCTTCGTGCCCAACTGGCGATCCTCAAGAGCTTCCTGGAGGGCTTCGATTTCGTCAAATTGACGCCCGACATTTCCGTGGTCCGCGGTCCGCTGCCTGGGAAGGTAACCGCCCGTGCAATGGTCTGGAAGGGGCGGCAATACGCTGTCTATGTCCGCGGGCCGGGCCTATCGACGCTCGTGCTGGACCTTCCTGCCGGCCGATACCAAGTCCGTTGGCTCAACACGACGACCGGCCGAACTGAAGCCGAGCGAGTCCTCGACCATTCCGGCTCACAGGCCAGCCTGCCCGTGCCGTCGTATGAAGAGGACATCGCGATGGGCGTTCGCCGGATGTAGGTTGCTTGCCTTTGGGCGCTGAAAGTGTGAAAAACCGTGCCTTGGGTCCATTGGCGTTTGAGCAAGCTGAAATCCGGTTGCAAATCCCGGTCGTTCCTGCTTGGCTGCTAACCGCGCAGGGCCGCCCGGAAAACGGTATATACTCGGACATTGCCGCAAGAGCCGCACCATGACCAAAAAGAACATCGTTTGCCGCATCGCCAACGAACTGGGCCGTACAGAGTTGGAAACCAAGCCGATCGTCCAGATGACGCTCGACGCGATCATTAACGTCCTGGCGGAGGAAGGCCGCGTTGAACTCCGCAACTTCGGCGTCTTTGCGGTGAAGAAACGGAAGCCCAGGCAGGCCCGCAACCCACGGACGGGCGAGATGGTCATGGTTGGCGAAAGATTTACCGTCACGTTCAAGCCGGGGCGGAACGTAGAGCAGAGGGTGGCGTTGGAACGCGGTGGGGCCTCGCCGGCACCTAGTCGCCAAGCTGGTTCTTGAAGGCAATCCTCACGGAATGCCCCAGATCACTTGCTGTTGGCAAAGAAAGCCCATGAGGTGCAGGAGGTGTTGGCCGCGTGGCTTTACCAGCAGGAGGAAGACGCCAAAACGGGCGTTGAAGAGTAAGATGGAGCCAATAGTGGCGGAAGAACATCGAATCAAGCTGGCCATGGGGCAGATGCTGGTCGACGGAGGCCAGCCGCAGGAGAACCTTGCTCGGTCCGTGAAGATGATCGCTCAGGCTGGCCAGCAGGGCTGTCAGATCGTGGTCCTGCCAGAGTGTCTTGATCTGGGTTGGGCCCATCCGGCAGCACGGGAGCTGGCGGTGAAAGTTCCGGGGCCGACAAGTGAAGTGCTGAGCCGGGCAGCGGCTGAGGCCGGTCTGTATATCGTGGCGGGATTGACGGAGCGGGCCAGTGGTAGGATCTACAATGCGGCGGTGCTCATCGATCCCAGCGGGCGGGTGCTCTTGAAACATCGCAAGATCAATCTGTTGGACATCGAGCAGGGCATCTACTGCACGGGTGACCGGCTCTCGGTGGCCGAGACGGCCTGTGGCGTGATCGGCGTGAACATCTGTGCCGACAACTTCCCTGACTCACTCGTGCTAGGCCACTCCCTGGCCCGAATGGGAGCCCAAATTCTCCTCTCACCCTGCGCCTGGGCAGTGCCGGCCGAGCACGATCCAGTTGCCGAGCCCTACGGTGCCCTCTGGGAAGGCTCTTACCGCAGCCTGGCAAACCTGTACGAGATGCCGGTGGTGGGAGTCAGCAACGTGGGCTGGATCACCGGCGGGCCCTGGTCCGGTCGAAAGTGCATCGGGTGTTCCCTGATGATGGGAGCTGATGGAGTCGTCCTGGCCAAGGGAGCCTATGGCGTGGATGCCCAGGAATTGATCGTCACAGAGACCGCGTTGCGACGGCAGACTTCCACTGGGACGGACATTGCCCCGATGCTCCGTGGTAAGGGGTACCATGGGCCGTAACCCGATGGCAAGTCCCTGAAGATAGCAGGACAGACCCCACCCGCCCGCTTTTCCAGCATATCCGGCACCCTTGTCACTGAATGGGGCCTTTGGCCGTGCCTTGCGGATTGTTCCGTCGATTCTGGGGGTAATAATCGTGCATCCAGTCGTAACCCAGAAACGGAGATTGAGAAATGGCGAAGAAACCCAAAATCAGCAAGACCCATGCAGTGCGCGACTACCTGAGAAGGACCATCCTGGTGCCATGAATGTAGAAATCGCAGCGGCATTGAATAAGCAAGGCATCAAGCTCACGCCGGGCCAAGTCTCCACCATCAAGACCATCCATAAGAAGGCCCACGCTGCCAAGAAGGCGGCGAAGAAACCGGCGGCGGTCGAAGCAGCTCCGGCACCGGCAGTCGTGGAGAAGCCGGCGAAGAACGGCGACACGACCACGCTGGAGCAGGTCAAGAAGGTCGCCCAAACGATCAAGACGATCCGTGGCTACCAGCGTGTGATCGAGGAAATGACTGCCCTCCGGCCTGGGCCACTTGGCCGCCGCGTTGCAATTGCCAGCGGCCTTTCCGATGGCCTCATTCTACCATTTCCCACGACAGTTGGGAGCAGGCACTTGCCGGCCTTTGCGCCACGGATTCGACGGAGAAAGGACAGGCGGCTGTCACGTGGCAACGATTTCGATGCTGAAGTCCGTATTTATGCCCGGCGCATGGCCAGGTAAGCCTTCCGAACCGCCCGGATAACGTCCTTCACGTCATCCTTGCGGAAGGTGGGGTCCATCATCACGCCGGCATGGCGACCCAGGATTTCGATCGTCCGTGGGCAGCACTCGCGGCCGTAGCGAATCGCCTTGCCCTCAGGACTCTGGAAGGATGGCCAGGCGGGGTGGACCGTGGCCTTCTTCTCGATCCGTCCGTCGGCGGGAAGAATCGCCGATCCGACCGGCGGTGAAGCCGAGATCCCCTCGGCACCCAGGGCGCTGATGAACTTGTCGCGACGCTTGCTCGTACCCAGATCCAGAAACACGCCGACGCCCAACTCGCCCTCAAGGTCCGGCGACTTTCGCAGCTTGAGACCCGGAAGATCGGCGATTCCCTCCCGCACTTTGCGCGCGTTCCGGCGAATGGCGGTGCAGATGGTCTCCAGCTTCTTGAGCTGGCCGCAAAGGACCGCGCCGGTGAACTCATTCATCCGAAAGTTGCACGCGGCAAAGGCAGCCAGCAGCCCGCCGCCAAGGGCCTCCGTGTAGGGCGAACGGAGCATGCCGACATCGTGGAACCGAAAGCCCCTCTCGAAGAGCGTAGGATCGCTGGTGACCACGGCCCCGCCTTCGCCCGAAGTGATGGTCTTGCTCTGCTGAAAACTGTAAATGCCAATGTCGCCAATCGTACCGACGTATTTCCCCCGGTAGCGCCCGCCCACACACTGCGCACAGTCCTCTAACACGCGAAGCTTGTGGGCTCGGGCAACTTTGAGGATGGCGTCCATATCGCAGGGACATCCCTGTAGGTGGACCGCCATGATTACCTTGGTCCGTGGCGTGATCTTCGCCTGGACGTTCCTTGGGATCGATATCAAAGGACTCGTCGATCTCGGCGAACACTGGCAACGCACCCGAAAGGACGACGGCGTCATAGCAGGCATACCAGGTCCAGGCGGGCAGGATCACCTCGTCGCCAGGGCCGACCCCCAGAGCGGCCATAGCAGTGAACAGCGCCGCGGTCCCAGAGGTCACGCCGAGGGCGTATTTCACACCAATATGGGCCGCGTACTGTTTTTCGAATTGGAGGACCTTCGATGCGTTTCCGGCCGACCAGCGGAAAGGATTCCTCGAATCGAGAACATCGAGAAGTTCCCGTTTTTCGACTTCATCATAGAACTGGGGACCGAAATTCCGAACGGCGAGGCGAGTCTTCCGCACTGGCGTCCCCCCATCGAGAGCGAGTTTCTCGCTTTCGGCGGTGCTTTCCGGCGTCCCTCGCGCTCCCACGAACATCGACGCGGCGCCCGCGGCACCGACGGCCCCCAGGAACTTACGACGGGTGGTCACTGGCTCACTCATTCGACCCTCCTCGACAAAAAACCGGGTAACGAAAGGGCAGATCCATGATTGTTCCAGGTCTCTCCATGGCGAACGACCAGCCTAAACGGCGTAACTTGAATCTGAACTGGGGACTCGAATAAGTCAAGAGGGTTGCGAGCGTAGCCGGGAAGGATACCTTTCCCTTGGGCTTCAGCAACAAGGACCGCGACGGTGCCTGGCTGCCTGTGGCCGACTTTATGGAAAAGCCCGTCGACCTGAACCGCTTGTGCCAGAAAATCGACAAGCTCCTGGCTAAGTAAGAGGCGGGACGGAGCGGCAACCAGCGAAAAGCCGAGTACTCGGGATGGCCCCCATCCTGAGGGGGGTGCGCGTCGGTTGTGCACATTGCTCGATCGCCTTTGCCGACGTGTCGCGGACGAGAAAAGCGGCCGGGACGCTTGGCATTCAGTCTGTCCGGAGGACGACCCCGGCACGTCCCGGCCGCCAGATGATTGTAGCACGAGCTGGCGGGGCTTTCAACTGGGCACCCGTGAGGCCACCTGTCTTGCTTCGCCGCTGGCGGCCTCGGCGAACGACGGGACAATTATGTCATTCCTTCCCAGATGAGTCCGCCACCGCAATCCTGATATAATTGATAGTGGAGAGGTGTGTAATGTCGCATAGCCAGAGGAATGCATCGTGACCGCCTTGTGCAAGCTGAGTTGTGTCATTGGTGTTCTCTTGGCAGCGCAGGCCGCCCTGGCCCAAGTGCAGCAGGAAGGGACGGACCACGGCTACGGCATCAAGCCCGTCGTGCCGAACTTCGAGAAAGATGCCAGCACTACCTTCCTGGCCGACTTCTCCGGCGGCTCTTTGAAAGTCCTTCATGCCGCCGGCGATTCGGCCGTGCGATTAGCCGGCGCCAAGTTCGTCGGCGCGGGCGGCACGAAGGGACAGATCGAGATCCCCGGCGGGGCCAATCTCCGGGCCAATGCATGGACCTTGGAACTGATCATGCGAGTCCCGTCGTCCCCGCAGGCATGCGACGAAAGGCTGCTGAGTTGGACGGCGGGCAAAGACGTCACGGCGTCCCTGGTGCTGGCGCAAGGATCGACGGTGGGCAGTATTGTCGGGCAGGGCATGGTCCCCTTCCGCCTATCCGCAAGTGTCGGCGGCGATGGGCACACCATCCAGCGCGACGCTCCCGATCAGTGGGTGTACCTGACTTGGGGCATGGAGGCGGACTCTAGCCTGATGTGCATGATCGCGCGCAGCCTGGATGGCCACGTGCTCGGCAGCAGGGTGGAATTCGTCAGCCCGGCCAGCTTTCGATTGGTGGACCGCACGTGCGAAGGGAACCCCGTGCGAACCCAGCCGTCCACTTCACCCGTGGCCAAAATCCTGCCTTCGGCAAAGGTAGCGAAGATTTTGTTGGGATGCCCGGAGGTGGAGATCAAGGCCGTCCGCATTTCCAAGAGTTTCCGCGAGGGGTTGCTGTACATCGAACCGGAACGGGCGTTGATGGCGGGCTTCGTGAAAGTCTTCACGGCGGACCAACTCGACCCCCGACATGCCGTGTTGCGGACCGTCCAGCGTCGCGTGGGCTGCCCTGGTTACGGAAATTACCGCGTAGCGACGATGCCGGAGCATATTCTCTCGCTCTCGGCCGGCGCAACTCCCGTGGAGATCAAACTGCCGGACATGAAGATCGGTCTGTACACGCTGTACGTATACGGCCAGATCGACCCCAAGGGCCGCCAGGACTTGGACCGGGTATGGAAGCCCTGCCCCCTGCGTTTCCAACTCCAGCGGCACGACGGTACGATCACGACCTACGGCAATCTGCTCCTCAAGCAAGCCTTCTTCAACCGGCTGATGCAGGCGTACCACTTTCATATCAATCAGCCGGGTGACTACACGGCCGTATTCCAGCTTTCCTCGAAGGCGAGGGAGACAGCCGAGATCACCCATATCGTCCTGGCCGACCGGCTGGCGGGCCTGCCGGACGAGGCGATCAAGTCGGCCCAAGTCCTCGGCCAGGGCACCACGGCCCGGCTGAAAGAACTCACCGCGGAGCGCAAGCAGCGAGACGCGATGATCTGGAACGCCCTGCCGCCGCTGAATCAGCATCTGCAGATTCACGGCCAGGTGGCCCAGTTCAGGACGGCCCCCGCCTCAGCGAACGTCGACCGGTGGCAGACGCGGGCCTTCGCGGGAATCAATTCCTACGCCTGGGGCAAGCAAGCGTTTGCACCGCTGGACTTCGTCAACACTGGCAGCGGCGAGGTGTTCCCGGCCGAGAAGATCATCGCTGGCGAACCCTGGCCGGGCAAGTATGGCGACGACGGGACGGGGATCTTCTTCGCCAGGTCCGACTTCCCCAAACTGCCCAACGACATCTACTACTGTCCCCGGGCCGAACTGCTGGGGCAGCGGTACTTGGTCTTCGTCGGCGCCCTGGCCGACCACGAGGGATACTCCAAACAGGCGACAGCCTACTTCCAGAAAGGCGATCCGAACGACGGACACGACGCGGCCCTGGCCCTGGTCCGCCTAGCCTACGATTGGCCGGCATTACAGATGACCTTCCACGAGATTCGCCTCAGCACGCACTGCCCGGACTTCGAGTACGATACCGATTGGACGGGCATGCGCAGGGACGGCAAGTTCTACTACCGCGGCTGGTCGGGTTTCTTTACGCGGTTTCTCTTCGAGGCGTATGACAAGGTGTTCCCTTACATCAAGGACAACCAGATCTTCGCCGATGAGGTACACCGCTTCATCCCCTGGATCAACACGTCCCAGGACGTGGTCCGCTTCCTCGACCGCTACCTGGTCTTCTCCAGCGTGTCCGCCGACGCCGCGCGTGGACCTGATTGACAAGGGCAGCGGCGTGGAGGAAGCAGCCGGCCAGTTGCTCGGGCCTCATCCGCAAACCTTGGAACTCTTCGACCTCACGCGGACGCTGACGATGCTCCATCCCCTTTCCGGCCGGTTCCAGGAACTCTACGCCACCGGCCTGACCCGCGACGGGGTACACTACATTGGCTCATTCTACTGCTACGCACTGGGCGAGGCGCTGGGTACGCTCGATCGGGCCGCGATCATGGCGGAGGTCAAGAGAAAGGGTCTGACGCCCAAGCTGGCACTTTCCGACGTGGATAGGTACCCCAAAGTCCGCGGCGCGGCCAATTTCCTGATCGACATGTTTGTGGCCGGCGGGTTCCCCATGATGGTGGGCGACGCCAGCGGCGGCCCCCACTGCGGGCGCGTGGCCGAAACCTGGGCCGCAAGGAATGCCGAGGCGTTCCACAAAGCCTTCGCTCTCTGCGGCGACCCGCGTGCCGCTTGGGTGCTCAGGAACCTCTGCAACGACACTCGGCCCGAGGTGGCCAAGGCGGCCGAAGGCGCACGGAATCCGTACTTGCACAACCCCTCGCGCATGCTCGCGGGCGCCGGGGCCGCCGTGGTAGAGATGGGTGCCGATGAAACCGATGCCACAAAGAAAACGGCCTTGTTCATGCGGCTGGGAATTGGCTGTGGCCATGCCCACTCCGATTTCCTGGACGTAAACTTCTTCGCCCTGGGTCTGCCCGTGGCCGTGGACTTGGCCTGCCGCAACGAGGGCGACAACTGGTCTCGGCCGCACGCCGGTTGGTCCGAGCTACACAATCATGCGATCGCCCACAACGACCTGAACCCCAAGACCGACCAGCAGAACGGCGAGCCCTGGCTGCGCGCGTTTTCGCCGCCCTTGGTGCGCGGCTCGTACGTGGAGCCCGATGGCCGGCGAGTAGACCGCGACATCCTGCTGATGGAGTTGGGCAATTCCGGACATTACTACGCTTTCGACCTCCAGCGCGTCCAAGGCGGCACGTACCACACATGGTCCTTCCACGGCTGCGAGAGCGAAAGCATGAAGCTCAACGTCCCCATGAAGGACGAGTCGCACCGCTGGATAGACCGTACGCTTCAAGGCACGCACAAGACTGGCATCGCAACCGACTGCCTCCAAGCCGTCTGGACCATGACCCGCCGGGGAAGGGAAATCCCGCACGACTTCGGCAAGGGCGGGACTGTCATGACCGTCGGCTGCGAGCCGGCGGTATTGGGCAGCGCCTACGACCCGGCCCGGCCCGAGGTCCACGTCCGCGCTACCCTGCTCGGTCGCACGGGCGACTTGGTCCTCCAGGGCAACCCGTTCTCGCAACCCTACCAGTATTGCTTCCCGTTCCTTTGGGCGCAACACGTGGCGAAAGGAGGTCAGACGGTCTATCCCGCCGTCTATGAGTGGTATCGCGGCGATCAGGCCGCGGTCAAGTCGGCTGAGATTGTCTCCAAGAAGCCGCTGACGGTCCGGATCGTGACGGCGAGCGGGCAGATCGACACCTACGTGCTGGCCGGCGAGTCATTTTCGGCAGTGTCCGCGGACACCAAGGGCATGCGGTGGGCCATGCTCAACGGCGGGGATTCCTTCGCTGCCGGGGGACTGGCCGTCAAGGCAGCGAGGGCCTCGTACGTAACCTTGATCACCGCCATTGACTACGCCAAACGCACATTGATCACCAAGGACCCCCTTCCGGCCGATCCGCTCATTAGCGTTGGTAACGCAGGCCGACGGACTATTCTGCAACTGAGGGGCCAGGGCGTCCATTTCTCTTTTGCCGACGACCTGTTGATCCACGAGGGTGAGATTCGCCGCCTGGCCGTCACCGGTGAGAACCAGATCGACGTTCAGTCCTCTCAGCCACTGCTGTTCGCTGGGGCCGGCAACCGAGATCTCGGCGCGTTCACCATGACCAACGAGGACGGCAGTTGGCAGTTCCGCGGTTTCACCGGCCGGGACACGGACTGGAAGGGCGGAAAGGTCATCAAGAAGCCCGATGGTGCGAAGCTCACCCGCGATGTCTTCAGCGATGCCAACGGCGACGGCTTTGTGAACCTCAAGACCTATGAGATCGGCATCGGCGACGCGGTGAGACTATTGGCTGACGTGACCCTTCGCCGCACCGCGACCGGGTATGAAGTGAAAACAAACGTGCCCCTTCGCGGGACGTTGGCCGACAAGGCAATCCAAGCGGTGGCGGCGGGCGGCTGGCAGAAACTGTGAGGATTTGCCATGCGTGTGGCAGGAAAAGCTGATGCAGATTAGCTGGAAAATCCAACCTGGCCAAAGGCTAACCACCAGGCCGGAACGGAACTTTGCCGCGAGGTGGTTGCGAGTTATTGACCAAACTTCGAACCCGGAGGCAACCCTGATGAAACGTTTTCTCAACGTAGGTCTGCCCGCTTTGCTCGGGCTTTCCTTCTTCGCCAGCCTGATGCCACAATCCACGGCACGAGCGCGAGAACGAATCGAGGGGACCTCCAATTCGATCACCGTCTGCAAACTGGGTGAGGTCGGCCCCTGGGAAATCCGCGAAAGCGATAAGCCCGTTTTGCGATACAATTATCAGATCATCCCCGAACCAGTTGAGGTCAAGAAACAGGTTGCGGCCGACAATCGCAAATATGCGGTCGATCGCTGCGACTATATCCATCCGCTCTACGGACTGCACGGCGAGGTACTCACCGAAGACTGGCCCAAAGACCATCCGCACCACCGCGGCATCTATTGGGCGTGGCCGGAGGTTGATTGGCAGGGCAAACGCGGCGACTTGCATGCCTTGCAGGAGGTGTTCGCGCGGCCGACAGGGAAGATCCGCGCCATGGAAGGCCCACACTTCGGCCAGATAGAGGCCAAGAACCAGTGGTGCTGGGGCGGCAAGACCCCGATCGTTCGCGAGGAAGCAAGGCTACGCGCGTGGCAGCAGACCGAGATGGGCCGGGCCATCGATCTGGAGTTCCGTTCGACAAACATGAGACTGTCCCTTGTGAACACGTACCTTTTCCACCCCAGCCCCCATCCTCCAGGAGCCCCGCCATGACTTCCGTTACTGATCCTGCCCGCCGCAACTTTCTCCGCACCGCTGGCGCCACTGGTTTGGCTGTTCCGTACCTCGTGTCGTCTTCCGCCTTGGCGCAACCGGGCAATCCGGGCGCCAGCGAGCGGCTGAGCATCGCACTGATCGGTTGTGGCGGCATGGGCCGGGCGAACTTGAATGCCTGCGCGAGCCAGCCGGACGTCGTTGTGACGGCTGCATGCGACGTCTCGGCGGCAGCGCCGCGAGAGCGTCGTTGCTCAGTTCAAGTCGGCCAAGCCGTACGCCGACTACCACGAACTCCTGGACCGCAAAGACCTCGATGGTGTGATCATCGGTACTCCGCCGCACTGGCACTGCCTGATGGCGATCGATGCCTGCCGGGCGGGCAAGGATCTCTACCTGCAAAAGCCCATGACGCTGCACTTGGCTGAGAGCCTCGCTGTCCGCAATGCAGTTCGAAAACACCAGCGGATTTGTCAAGTCGGTACGCAGATCCACGCCAGCGAGAATTATCGCCGCGTTGTGGAATGGATTCGTTCGGGAAAACTCGGCAAGATCAGCGTCGCCCGGACGTTCAACGTCATGAACCAGGGCCCGCAAGGCCTCGGCAATGTGCCGAATGGGTCCCCGCCGGCCGGTCTTGATTGGGATCGCTGGGTCGGTCCCTATCCGATGCGACCGTACAATTCGCTTATCGTACAAGGTGCTTATACGAACTGCTCGTTCATGGACTACAGCGGCGGCTGGACACCGGGCATGGCCCCGCACATCATCGACCTCCCCGTGTGGGCCCTAGAGCTAAGCTATCCGATGATAACCTACAGTTCGGGCGGGCGCTACACGATCCGCGACGCCGGGGATTCGCCCGACACGCAGGAAGTCACCTGGCAATACCCGGGCTTCAGCATGACGTGGATGATGTCGCTGGTCAACAGTTTTGCCTTCGACTTCGGCCGTGGCACGCCGGAACGAAGGCTGGGAATCTACCTTCACGGCCTCAACGGCACGCTCTGGTGCAACTATGACATGCACCACGTCGTGCCCGAAGGGCAACTTCTCAAGGATACCGAACCACCTGCGCGCTCCATCGCCTCTTCGCCGGGACACGAGCGCAAATGGCTCGACTGCATCAAGAGCCGCAAGCAGCCGAGCTGCCATCCCGATTACCACTGCAAGGTCGATATTCCGCTCGTGCTGGCGAACCTGTCGCTCAAACTGGGCCGTTCGATTCGCTTTGACGCGACCAGCGAGAAGATTGTTGGCGACGAAGAAGCGGCCCGGTTAGCCCGACCGGAATATCGCATGCCTTGGAAGTTCCCAGGCGAGTACCTCAATGGCTGAGTGACCCCGTAAACCGTTTCCGGTCACGATCCCCGAGCCAGCAGAATCAGCTTTAGCCAGTTTGGCGAAGTCTTTACGGCTGAATCCAAGGACTTTGCGACCGCAGAAATCGATCTCGGACCATGGGGCTATAAACTTTACCTCCGCGGCACGCCCGGGCAAGTTGAGAACCGCGACAAACCGTAGGTGTCGCGGTAAAATGATCCGATGAAGGTCATTTCCCTCCAATCCGGCAGCAACGGCAACTGCATCTACGTCGAGGCCAACGGCGTTCGCCTGCTGTTCGATGCCGGACTCAGCGGCAGGTTGGTCCAGGAGCGGCTTGCCCAGCATGGCAGGGAGCCCCGTTCGGTCAATGCGGTGTTGATCTCTCACGACCACAGTGACCACAGCCGCAACATGGGCACCCTGAACCGCAGGTTCGGACTGCCGATCTACGCCACCGCCGCGACGTTCGATGAGGCAAACGCTCGCTATCCGATCGGAGAGATCGATGACCTGCGGCATTTTGCCGCCGGAGATTCGCTGCGGTTCGGCAAGATCAAAGTAGAAACGATCTCCACGCCGCATGACGGCAAGGACGGTGTTGTTTTCGTCATTGATGACGGCAAGCATCGCCTGGGCATCATGACCGACTTGGGCCACGTGTTCAACGGACTAGGCGACGTGGTTGCCTCCTTGGATGCGGTCCTGCTGGAAAGCAACTTCGATCCTACGATGCTTGCCAACTGTTCTCGGCCGGAGCCGGTCAAGAGACGGATTGCGGGGCCACACGGGCACATCTCCAACTTTGAGGCTGCCGAACTGCTGCTGGCATCCGCATCGCAACGGATGCAGTGGGCCTGCCTGGGCCATCTGTCTGAGGAGAACAATAGTCCGAAGCTGGCCTTGGCCACGCACAAAAAGATTCTGGGCAACCGCTTGCCGCTATTCCTGGCATCCCGTTACGAAGTCAGTGGCGTGATCGAAATCAAGTGAACTAAGATGACCAAGAAAGACATCATCCGCCGCATCGCCGACGACCTGGGCCGTACCGCGATAGAAACAACTCCGATCGTGCAAAAGACGCTCGACGCGATCGTCAACGTCCTGGCCGAGGAGGGCCGGATCGAATTGAGGAACTTTGGCGTCTTCACAGTGAAGAAGCGAAAATCGAGGCAGGCCCGCAATCCGAGGACCGGCGAGAAGGTCATGGTCGACGAAAGGGTTACGGTGACGTTCAAGCCAGGGCGGGTGATAAAGGAGCGGGTGGCGATGGAACGCGGCGGTGAGGCTGTGCTCGATCAAGAGACGGTTGCGGGCACGTGAAGGGGCAAAAGCGAGACGCTGACGCCAGGTGTGGCATCTGAGTAGCTTGCAAGTTTCATCTCAAGAACAAAGTCTCGCCGTTGCCCATCCTACCCAATACAGATCGGAACCGCCTGGTTCTGGATCCTGCAATGCACTTCCTGGCAATGCACCGGGATTTCCAAGGGGGCGTCGATGCCCAGTCGCACCTTGTCGCCTTGGACACCCAGCACCGTGACAACAATGTCATCGTTGATAACGATGCTCTGGTTCGGCTTCCTGCTCAAAATTAACATCGGTCGCTCCTTCATTTGTGGGCATGGTTCTTCCTGCCCTACCACTCGGTTCGTAACATTGCTTCTTTGATTCCCCTGCCGGTCATTCCACTTCGATTTCGTTGACCACCTGAGTCACGCCGTTGATCCCGGCCACAACTTCCTGGGCGACTTGCTTTTCGTGGAAGCTAAACAGCCGACCTCGGAGGATAAGGACGCCGTGCTTGCACTCGCACGAAACCCGTCGCATGGCTTTGTAGGGGTTGGTTCGTAGTCGCTCCATCGCCACTTCCGCAATGGTGGGAGCATCGACAGCCGTAAGTCCGAGCATAGCATCACCTCCGTACATCGAAGACCTTCCGTGGAAATGGATTACCTCGCAGCCAACTTCGGTTCCCAATATATCGCCACTACCAGAGAGTCGCCCTCTGCGGCTCTGGAAGTCTTTTTACGCTGGGTCCGCCATTATTCTCGCCTCTGGGATACCATCCAATAGCTTCCTGAACAGGGCGTGATTCATTTGCGAGCCGTAAACCACTCGGAAGGTACAGCACGGGAAGCACTCCTCTTCATTCACCGATTCGCTGCCCTTGAAGACGAAGAGCCGGCTGAGGCGATTGATAAGCCACGTGGCGATTGCCATGCTTTCGACTCGAACTTTTCCGTCCGTGCCCAAAGGGCGTATCCATACAGAAAATGGTTTCACTGTCTTTCTCCCGTTTGAAGCTGCTGCTCGGCCATTTCAAGGTCGATATATGAACCGGCCACTGGGCCTAAACCGAAACTGACTGGCCCTGAATCATCAGGGCCGACTCGAAGCTGCTTCTCAAGCTCTGAATCTCCGAGGCCGCCCGGCCGAACACATCGGCAATCTGCCTTCTACACCGCAGAGTCCTCGGGCTCGCTGGAATTCCCGCCGTGGGCATCATGATCGACTCGATCAAGTATCGATAACGCTTGACATCTTCCGTGGAGATGCAGTCGGTCGCAAAGGGAAGTTCAAGGTAGGAGGTGATGGCTACAAGTTCGCATCGTCCGCTTGGGAGGGCACCGCCCGTAAAAGCGAACACGCTGTACCACTTCAACAGCCCGTCCAGAACGGACTGATTGGCCTGCAACTCCACCCTCATCCCAGCCGACCGTTGCCGGATCGCCGGTGACTCGCCGGGACTTGTTTCATAAACGTGCTTTGCATTATCCATGGAGAACGTCCTTTCACTGCTTGCGAAGACGAATGGGAGTTTGGCCGGGGATGCCCTTTCAGTTCTTTTGCGGCTACAAGCCTGCCCTTTGCCCGTTGTCTTGCTGTCCTTGGTTTACGTTGCCTTCGTTTTGGTCCTGTTCTGGGTCGTGCCCGTCATGCCATGGGTGACAGAACAAGTTCGGTCAACCAAGACCGGCGAAGCGACTTGACCACACCGATGAACTTGTCCGACTCCACCGGCTTTGTCATGAAGCCGTCCACATGAAGCCCGTGAGCTTGGAGGATCGTTCGGTGAACGAGCGAGCCGGTGAGGACAACAACCGGAATGTCCTTCAGTTCCTTGTTGGCTCGGATTTCCGCCAGCACATGTTGACCTTCCTTCTTGGGCAACTGCATGTCCATCAGAATCAGGTTCGGCGTCGGGGCCTGGGCGAACTGGCCCCTACGATGGAGGAAGCTGATCGCTTCCTCGCCATCGCAAACCAGGGTCACTCGGCATCGCACGTTCCCCGATCTGAGAGCCTGTATCGTGACATTGGCATCCTCCAGGTTGTCCTCGACCAGGAGGATTTCCATTCTGTCTACTACATCTCGACTCATGGTCCTTTACCTCCGCTCACGTTCCATCCATGAGTACGGTCATAGAAGCATTCCGTGGATGGATTCCGACCGTTTTGCACAACCGAAAATAAAAAAGCCGACGTGGTGGAACACCCGAAGGCATCCCGCCACGTCGGCTTACTCTTCAACAAGCCTCCCGGCAAAGCCGAGCTGCTCTTCATATAGTCATCCGACAAAGGTTCATTGTAACCCGTGCAAGCAAGCTCGCCATAGCGGTTACACCTATATTCTAGGCTTGCCCTGCCAAATTGCCATAACCCGAATGGCGGCGGGGCCTCGCGTTTTCGACGTTTACGTCCTTCTATCGCTAGGGCACCCCTTGCTGCTGCAATCCAATCGAGTGGCAAGTTCAAGCGGAAGAGCCCAACTTGGTCATCGGCGGGTTGCTGTCGATGATCTCGCCGGTCTCCGACACCGTCAAGTAGTACGACCGTCCAATTCGGGCACTGGTCGTCACGGCGAGACTCTTATCCGGTTCGGGCTGCTCCCAAATGTTGACCCGATACTTGCCATTGTGATGATTGCAAACCTCCACCCGATGCAAGCGAGGCAGTATGCCGATCTTCGCCAAAACCTGGGACTTGATCTTCTCGGTGTGGTTCGGCTCGGATTGTGCCACCATAGCGGGTTCTTCTTTGTTCGCGACAGTCTTTTGGGCCTTTGCCATTCTTTCCTCAGTCGGTGAGAAGGGATGAGATACTGGATTACATTATAGCCGGTTTCCGTTCGCGGCGGATCTTGGCAGCGTGGAGATGCCAGATGCAGCCCCCCTGCCCGCTTTTCCAGCATATCCGGCACCCTCGTCATCGAATGAGAGCTCTGGCGTCGCCTTGTGGATTGTTCCGTCGATTCTGGGTGTAATAATTGTGCATCCAGTTGGTAACCCAGAATCGGAGATATTGAAATGGCGAAGAAGACGCTTAGAGGCGAGAAGACCGCGGCTGTCAGTGAATACCTGGACGCCCATCCGGGAGCCGGCCCCAAGGAAATCGTCGCGGCATTGGCCAAGCAGCATATCAAGATTACAACGGCCCACGTGAGCAACATCAAAGGCAAGCTGAAGAAGGCTGGTAACGGGAAGAAGGCAGCCAAGCCCGCTCCCGAAGCGGCACCGGCACCCGCAGTCGTGGAGAAGCCGATGAAGAACGGCGGCACAATCACGTTAGACCAGATCAAGAAGGTCGCCCACACGATTAAGATGCTTGGCGGCCTCCAGCGTGTGACCGAAGTGCTGGCGGTCATTAAAGAGATGGGCGGCGTGAAGAAGTTCAAGGACCTGGCGGAAGCCATGACGGTGATCGACACCAACGACATTCCGTTCTAAGCTACCCAGGAAGGCGGAAAACGAAATGGCAGCGTCGACTTGTGTGAAGTGCGGCAGTACCAGCTTCGAGTTGAAGGAGACTATCCTCGCCAGCTCGCCTTGGAAGTTGTACTTCGTGCAATGTTCTCAATGTGGGGGCATTGTCGGCGTGTTGGACGACCAAAACATTGGCGGGGTATTTCGCCAACGAAGCGAAGGACTCAGGCAGATTCCGGCGACACAAGGTATCACAGTTGCGATTGCAACTGGCTCCTGACGCTGGCTCGGTGTTCGAGTCGATACATGCTGCGTACCTCAGCCGGTGGGCAAGCCCTCCTTCTCGATGCTCTTGGATTCTGTTGGGCGAGGTTGGAAACGTCCAATCTGCCGAAGAAGCAAAGGTAGGTGGGCATGCCTGTGCGAAAGAAGCAGAGCAAGATTCTACGCTTGTTTCCAAGCTCCGGCCTGGGAACGCCCGTGGCGTGCGTCACACTACTCGACCATCCACATCGTCAAGGCTTCCTCGTCTTTTACGAAAACCCGCTTCCCCGAAACGATCGGGTGGGCGTAGGTTTGCGTGTCGGAGACCTTGATCCGGGCCAGTTCTTCGTACTTCTTGTCGCCCGGCTTGAAGGCGATGAACTCGCTGCTGACCGGCAGAGCGACCACGACCGGGCCGGCATCGACGAGGGAACCGTAGCCCTGGCGGCCGACCCCCGGGACGCTCCAAGTCGTTTCGCCCGTCGTAGCCCGCATGCAGAAAAGCGTGCCGCCCGTTCCTATGCCGAAGAGCAGCCCATCCTTCAAGACGGGCGTGTTGAAGCCAGTGCCAAACTTCTCATTCTTCCAAATCTCCTTGGTGGCGAACTTGTCGCCCTGCTTCTCGACCTTCACGGCCTTGACGCCGGCGCCTTGGCCGGTGTAGATCAGCGTTCGCCCATCGACGATGGGTGTGGCCGAGTTGTAGACACGGCCCTGTTTCGGCGTGGCGATCGTCCACAGGAGCTTTCCGTCGGCCGCGTCGACGCCCACGATCATCTTTTCCGTTTGGGCCACGATCTGTTTGGTGCCTTCCACGGTCATCAGCACGGGCGAGCCGTAGGCCGGGCCGTCGCCCTCCCATTTCCACTTCTCGCTGCCCGTAGCCAGGTCGAATGCGAAAATTCCCCCGTTGCCTCGCCCGCCGAGTTGCGCGACGCACATCCCGTCAACGATGATCGGCGACATGGCAGTGAAAAACATAGGCACGGCACCATGCATCGGGTCTTTCCGCCAAAGCAACGTGCCGCTGGCGGCGTCCAGGCAAGAGACGACCCCACCCACGCCCAGCGTGACGACCTTTCCCTCGGCCACTGCGGGCGAGCTTCTCGGACCGGCGTGCCGGCCAGCCGCGCCGGTTACTTCCTTGGCCGCGTACTTGTTCCGCCAGAGTTCCTTGCCATCGGCCGCGCTGAGGCAGAGGAGCACCTCGTCGTCGCCCTGCCGGGTAAAGGCATACAGTTTGTCGCCCACCAAGGCGGGCGTGGCATCGCCCAGGCCGACGGTGGTTTTCCACTTCTGGGTCAGAACCTTTGGCCAGGTTTCCGGGGCCGTGAACCCGGTCGCCTTGCCGTCGCGATTGGGTCCGCGCCACTGAGGCCAATCCTGGCCAGAAACGGCCACCGCACTGATCAAAACCGCACAACTCACCACCACTTCGATCGATCGCATTGCGTGTCTCATTGGAAACTCCAATCCGGTTTAGGGGGGTCTTGGAACGGAAGAGCGCTGTCATTTTGGCCCTTGTCCGGCGGCAAGTCAAGCAACCCGAATCGGCACCGGCGGTCTCGGCCCCACCAACCATGAAGGACTCCAGCAGCGTTCCAGGGTGCTTTAGAGGGCTCGAAAAGGGGCGAGCAACGATCGAAGTGGCTGTTGCGAGCACGGGCTGACGTTCGGGGCCGCGGCCCATTTCGCCACTTATTTGCCGTCCAAGTCGTAAAACGCATATTGCAGAGCCTAGGCTTCGGCCAGGAGTTCGCCGCTGCCGGCGTCCTCCGCTCCGGCCTCGTAGCCGGCGTCGAAGGCCGTCCGGGGCAGGATCTCTGGCGGCATCGCTATGCCGGTACGTTCTTTGATGCCGACGACCGGTGAGACGTGGCTCTTGAAATTGGTAGAATAACTGCGATCAATATCTCGACTCTGGAGAAAGGAAGGACGATGAAACGAGCAAGAAAAGCAGTTCTGGCGCTACTGCCGGGCGTGGTGAGTGTGCTTATCGCCGCCGCGGCGCCGGCGCAGCAGGTCCCAGCGGCGGGGCCTCCGCGAAAGATCGTGGTCGGTTCGCTGATGTACAGCATGTGGGGCCCGTATCCGGGCCTTGCCAAGCGCCTGGAGGCATTATCCTCTCTTATCGACGCGATGACCAAGACGGCCCGGCAGAAGTACCATGCCGGTCTGGATATTGTCGCCCTGCCCGAAGCGGCCGTCACCGGCATGGCGGAGGGCGCGGCCAAGGACATCGCGATCCCGCTGGAAGGCGCGGTTTTGGACACGCTTGGCGCCGCCGCCCGGCGAAACAAGACCTACGTTGTGGTGCCGCTTTTTCTCGCTGAAGACGCGGCGAAGATCAGGCTTTACAACGCCTGTGCGTTGCTGGATCGTCAGGGCAAAGTGGCTGGCATCTACCGCAAGGTCCATCCCGTGGCTTCCGCTCGCGTAGATCAACTGGAAGGCGGCGTTTTGCCCGGCAAGGACTTTCCGGTCTTCGTATGCGACTTCGGCAAGGTCGGCGTGCAGATTTGCTACGATATGTACTTCGACACCGGCTGGGAAGTGCTGGCCCGCAAGGGCGCGGAGCTGGTGATCTGGCCCACGCAGTCCCCGCAGATTATCGGTGCGCAGTGTCGGGCACACCGGCACCACTACTTTGTAGTTTCCAGCACGTGGCGCAACAACGTCTCCTTGGTCGATCCCACGGGCGCCGTCATCGCCCAGCGAACTGAGCAACCAGGCATTCTGGTCGAGCAGATCGACTTGAGTTACGTTCTGCTGGACTGGCAGCCGAAACTCCGCAACGGCACAGCCCTGGCCGAACGCTACGGCAAGGCGGTGGGCTATCGCTACAGCGAGGCCGAGGACGGTGGGATCTTTCTGGTTCAACGATCCCCGGATACCGGTGATGGAGATGGTACGCAGGGTGGGCTTGGAGTTGCCAGCCGATTCCTTGGATCGCAACCGCCGACTTCAGGACCGGCTTCGTGGCGGACCGCCCCGTGGTGAATGATGCTTCAGAATTGTCGCAAGAAGCGAGATCTTCTTTTCTTACGTGGTGGAGGCTGCGGTCGAAAAGGATCGGCGGGCCGGCGCAAAGGCCAAGAAAATGGCCGCGAAGGTAAGCAATAGATTGGGACTGCGAGAGTCCCACGGGCTTTCGGGACCGGCGGGCGTCCCGCACTTCGCGGCCCATTGATGTTGTATGACGAGGTAAGGTTTTGAACTGGGAAAACGCTCCGGCGGCGTTCCCGTGGGCCGTCTCCGTCAGATTTCCTTGCCCACGGCGAAGGCGTGGCCTAGCGAGTCGCCGACCCCGTAGTACACGCGGTTGCCGGGTGAGAAGATGATTGGCAGGATCTTGAGGATGTCCGGCATCCCAGCGGCGTCCAGCACTTCGTCATCGGCCTTCACGTCAACGATTTGGCCGACGAACTGGGTGTGCAAGCCAAGGTCGAAAACGTGGAGAACCTTGCACTCAAGCACCAGCAGGCACTCCTGAACGTAAGGGGCATCGACCAGGTCGCTACGGATCGGCGTCCAACCGGTGGCGGCAAACTTATCGGTATCTCGTCCGCTGACCAGTCCGAAGTAGTCGGCTTCCTTGACCTGACTCTGGGACGGCACGCTCACGGTGAAAGCCTTCCGCTCGATCAGGCTCCCGTAACTGTAGGTGGCCTTCCGTAGCGACACGGCCACGCAGGGCGGGTCGGAGCAGCAAATGCCGCCCCAGGCCGCGATCATGCCATTGGGCTTGCCCTGCTTGTCGTAGGAGCCGACGATCCAGGTCGGGGTGGGATAGATCAGGGTCTTGGCACCGATTGAGCGTTTCATGGATGGCCTCCGTTATCTTGGTGGTGCCATCCATTGTCGTCCGTGGGAGCGGCCGGTCAAGAGCCCGGACTTGTTTCCCGTCGCGAGAACGAATCCCAGGGTTCGCCAGAGGGCATGCGCCCTTACGAAATGCCAGAAGGAGCCGCCAATACCCGCTACAATGGCTGGCGCATGCAAACGCCCCCGGCTCAGAGCGTCTGGACTAGGGGCGTTCTCGTTACAACTCGACTGCCTCGATCTCGGTGAACCAGTTGCCGTCGTCGGGCAGGATTGCCACTGCAACGCTGAAGACGGCGTCAATTAAGCCGCCGACGTTCAGGATGTGGTGGGAAAGTCCCAACGAGGTTCTTACCGAGACGACGGTTTTGATGGATGATGTAGTCCCGGCAGGCAGTTGGGCCTACAATCAAGACCCCCCAACGAGGAAAAGGTTCGGACATTCTTCATCTAATCAGGATGTAGTCCGAACCGGCAGTTGGAAAGTCAGAGACGCCGGTGGGAGTCGAACCCAACCTCAATTCCAACACAACCGCTGTCGGCGCTTGTATTTCCGCCTTCTGCCCTCAGTGCCGCGCTGCAAATGCGCTGCAAGACGGGCACTCTGATTGTCCTGCCCTGGCATCCCTTGACACCGATCTGCAACGGGTCGTTGGGGCATGGGATGGCCTGCCGGCGCACATCAGGAAGACAGTGTTGGCCCTGGTCGGGTTCGGCGATTCCGCGGCGAACGGTTGACGGCCGGGGAAACGAGAGTCAGGCCATCACGCGATTTTCACCGTGAAAAGTCCAAGGGAAGCGGCGACCGCGGTCGGACGCGATACTCGCTACGGGTGAAACGTTGAAGAATCAGATTCACACCCTGGAACTGGCGAGGTATAATTTGAGCGGTGGGAGTTGCCGTCGGTCGGCGAACTTGAGTGCTGGCTGTTCCGGCTCCTCCATGCCCACGAGTTCGAGCCCGCGGCGCTCCTGCAGCTATTGCCGCAACCGGCAATACTGCAAGCAGAAGAGGGAATCGCGAACTTAAGGAGATTTCGACCTATGCCCGTTCACGATTGGGGCCGCGTACCGGCCGGAATATTCCACGCTTTTCACCATGAATGGATCGCCGATATCTCACGGGCACTGAATGACGGCCTTTTGCCGCCGGCCTATTATGCGTTGCCCGAACAAATGGCCGGGAGGTTTGGTCCGGATGTACTTGCGCTGGAGCAGCGGATCGAGGAAAGCTTCGAGTCGGCGGCGCCGGCCCAAGCGGACGGCGGGCCGGTCGCCTTGCTCGACGCCCCTCCAAAGGTCCGGCAGACCGCCGAGGCGGAAGGCGACTTCTACCGCCGCAAGCAGAAGCAGATCGCGATCCGGCACGTCAGCGGACACAGGTTGGTCGCCATGATCGAGATCGTTTCGCCCGGCAACAAGTCGAGCCGCGGCGAGTTCCTCGACTTCGTTGAGAAAGCGGCCGATTTGCTCGATCGACGAATCCATCTGCTGATCATTGACGTGCAGCCGCGCACGCCGCGCAACCCCAACGGGATCCACGGTGCGATATGGAGGGAGTATGCCGGCGAGAAATATCGTGCCCCGGCGGACGAGCCGCTGACGCTGGTTTCTTATGAAGCGGCGACGGCGGTGCGAGCGTACATCGAGCCGCTGGGCGCAGGCGCCGTGCTGACGCCCATGCCGCTTTACCTGGAGCCGCGTGGATACGTGCTTGTGCCGCTGGAAGAAACGTACACGACGGCCTTCGCCGCCATGCCGCGCTATTGGCGGGAGGTTTTGGAAAAGAAGTGATCGCTCCACCCGGCAAAGCGTAGACAGCCAGTGGCAAAGCGCGTGATCGAGCCGCGAACATTCATCTACCCTTCAGAGATCCACAAGTCGCTGCAGGCCTGCTCGTAGCTTGGCTCCAGATCGAGTGCCATAACCAGGTCTTCGCGCAACCAAAGGGGCAGCGTCGGCAGCGGTTGGCCGACCACCAGGGTGTGCGACCAGGCCTCGAGCCGCGCCCGCGTCCCCTTCGTCACCCATCGGCAGGATGCCGCATAGATCGGCGGTTCCTCGTTGGACATGGTCCCATCGGGGTGGCCGACGAATTCCATTAACTGGGCGTACAAGTTGAAGCGGCGGACGGTCACCAGATCGACAATGCTCACCGCGATCCCCTTGCGGAGCAAGGCCGCACACTTGGCGACGAAGGCCTCACGCGACTCCGGTCGATCCTTGTTGGCCGGACTGACGAGTTCGATGGCCGCAACCAGCGTTCGTTCCCGCTCCAGGTCGAAAATGCGGACTTCGTATTCGTATTCGTCCGGCGGGTCGGTCTCGACTGCCACCACCGGCGCCATGGCAGTCCAGGCGGCGGTCGCCGCGCCGCCGTTGCCGCCAGTTGCTCCCGTTCGCCGCACGTCAGCCGATTCCAAGGCGCCAACGTCGATTTCCATCAGCGTGCCGAGATGGACGCGCGGCTCCGCGACGTACCCGGGCGGGAGCCGTTTCCGCAGTTGCTGAACGATGCTCGCCGGCCACATGCCGTGGAAACCCTCCCACGACGCTTGCTTGCTCACGGGGGGACGAAAATGATCGCGAAGCGGCATGCCAATCTCCTTGAAGATCTATAGCATTGCCCTTGAACTGAGCAATGGTCTCGGCCAAGTCATGGCCCTCATCGTACACCCACATTCTAGCGCTGCGCCTGCGACTTTTCCAATGTATGAGACGACAAACCCTTCGCTTTCCCGCCCTCCTGATAGCAATTTTGGATTTGAAATCTGTTCGGGATTTCGGATTTGAGATTTCCCCCCTCATCTCCCACCCCTTTTGATTTGCCGAATTTTGCACGGCCGACAAACCGGCACGGAACCCTCGGCGTTTATCGGCGCCGGCCCGCCGCCGGGCGGAGCGAAAACGCCGCGGGAGACTGGAAAAGACGGAGAAACCGGGGGGGTTAAGACGGTCGCAAGGAAGTTGCGCCCACACCCCCCGATGGGCATTCCTTGGAGCGAAGTGTGCCTCGACGCGCCCAGAGAGGGATTTCGCCGGGGCAGCGTGTGGCTCGCTCGACGCGTGGCTTGGCTCGGCCGGCCCAAGCAACGCCTCGCGCGAGCGGCGGCTTGGCTCGCGCGAGCGCAAAAATGCCTCGCGCGGCCTAGGGGACGAACGGGCGAAATCTCCGCGCACGTCAGCAGAGGCGCATTGGCAAACCATGGGCACACGCCGGGCAGCGCATGCAGGAAAGCCGGGGGCCAAGGCGGGAAAACGGGAGAAGACCGCGCGAAAGCCGGCGATGTCTACGCGGCGCAAGCGCGCGTGCCGGCGCCTCCTACGGAACCGGCAAGGCGGTTCGCCCTCCAATTGTTCGTCAAGGGGAGAAAGAATATAGCGGTCAGGCAACGGCCGGCCCCCCGCCGTATATTCTTAACCAAAAATAGAAGTCGCAGGGCACTCGTCTGCCGGGCGCCAGTATCGGCAATGCGGCCTAACATCGCTTCGCGCGGGGCAATTTCAGTGATCCCCCGTTTTGGCGTTTTGGCATCCCTTGACACCGATCTGCAATGGGTCGTCGGGGCATGGGATGGCCTGCCGGCGCACATGAGGAAGACAATCCTGGCCCTGGTCGGGTTCGCTGAACCGGCGGCAAGCGGCAAGGCTCAAGGATAAATGGCACGTCAGTCGTCGCCCGCGGCACTGGAGATTCCGCCGCAGTTTCACCGTGAAAAACGTGGACTGCGAGCGGAAGCTTTCCAGCCGGAGCGGTTAATCCCCACGTCATCGTGGACGCCGATGCACAAATTGTGACGCGAGACGAGGCATGACGGAAAGAATAGGCAATCCTTCCTCCGCCCGCCTCCAACCACCAGCTACCCCCGCGCCGACACCCCTCTTGGCTGCCATTGCTCAGGAGGTTTGGCACAATGGCGACTTGATTGGAAGCCAAGATGTTTCACCGATCCTGTCCGCTTCGAGAAAAGCGGGCCACCAACGGATCAAATGTAATCGGCCACCCATTGGGGTGCGCACCCGAGCGGCGGATCGGGGCGGAATCGAAATGGAATGTCACTTGGCCGCCACCGGGTGACGCCTGTCGTTAGCCAGAGGGCACGACGATGCGATTCGCGCTGGTCGGTAACGTGAGAGTCGAGGCGTCGCCTGGAGCGCATGCTACCTGCTCGTATTGCTCTGGCACAACGATCACTGCTTCTACAACATGAAACCCTGAACGAGACCGGCAATTTCATCGGCGGCAGTATCCAGGGCGAAGTACGCCGCATCACGGCAACTTTCATCAGCGCAACCCAGGCGTGCGAATGTTGTTGTTGTACGAAAACGGAACGGGATCCGAGGTTAGTCGTGAAAAACGGGGGCTCCCCACGGTGCGCCCGTCGCGCCTCCATCGACCATCAACTCGATGGCGTTGATGTAGGAGGAGTCATCTGAGGCAAGGAAAAGTACGGCTTTGGCAAGATCTTCCGGCTCAGCCCAGCGGCCCAGTGGAATCCTGGACGACATGGCCTTGGCCAGCCTGGCGGACTCGCCTTCAGATATAGAAGCGCGCGGCCCGCGATGCCAAATGGGAGTCTTCGTCGCGCCTGGCGCCACGACGTTCACACGAATGTTGCGCGGTGCGAGATCGGCGGCGATACAACGCGCCATGGAGACAACGCCGCCCTTCGTGGCCGCATATGCGGCCACACCGGCTTGGCCCAGATGGTTGTGTACCGATCCGTTAAAGATGATGCTGCCGTTTTCGTTCAGCAAATGGGCAGCCGAATTCACCGTAAAAAAAGCGGCAATGAGGTTGGTACGAATGACATTCTCAAAAACCGCCTCGTCGGTCGAGCCGGTAGGGGTCAGGCCGGAGATGCCGGCATTGACGAAGACGATGTCCAGCTTGCCGAAATCCCTGGCAAGATCCGCGAAGAGCCGCTTCCGGTCGTCGGCCACGGTAACGTCGGCGCGATAGCCGCTCGCGTTGGGCTCCAGTTCGGCGACTGCTTCATCCAACGTCTTCTGGTCCCGGCCCGTAATCGCGACTTGGGCGCCCTCTGCAACGAAAAGTCGCGCCGTGGCCAGGCCGATGCCGCTGTTTCCGCCGGTGATGAGAGCCTTCTTGCCAGTGAGTTTCATGATTACTCCGTGATGACTGGTCTATCAACTATGACGTTCCCATGCTGTTAAGTGGCCGCGAAACGCTCGCGCGCTCAACAACTGATAGATGAACGCGGTCCTGCCCTGCGCCTTATTCCAGCTTGTTCCAAAGCGGCCGTGTCCAACCGCATCTCTGGTGAAGAGCATTCGGCATTACCTCGTACGTTTGGTGTGAGCGCTACACAGGCTGCACAAGCGCGATCATTTCGTCCTTCGCCGCCGCCGGCCACCCTATCTTAGGTTTGACAGCATGCTCGGGGATTGGAGGGACGTTACCAAAGAGCGGGATAAGCCCTTCCGGCATGGTGGGATGAGCGATGACCGCGTCGCGTATCGCGGTGTACGGCAATCCGGCAAGCATCGCCATCTGCACGGTTGCCATGACGTCTCCAGCGCCGGCGCCAAACATGGTGAATCCGAGGATGCGGTCGCTTTCCGTTTCGATCAACACCTTCATGAATCCGCGCGTTTCAGAAATCGTCATCGCGCGCAGGACGGCAGCCATGGGCAGCTTGGCAACGCGATAAGGGATGCCGCGCTGTTTCGCCTCCGTCTCGCTGAGTCCGATACGGGCCAACTCCGGGTCAGTGAACATGCAGAACGGAACTTGGCGGCCGGTCGTCACGCGATTGCCGCCGGCGATGTTGTCACTCACAACCTTATAATCATCGAATGAGATATGTGTGAAATGTGGGCTTCCGGCGCAATCTCCGATGGCCCAAACACCCTCGGCGGTGGTCTGCAAACGCTCGTTCACCTTCACATAGCCGCGGTCGGTCGTCTCTACTCCCGCTTTTTCGAGGCCGATGCCGTTCGTGTTTGGCGTACGTCCTCCCGCTGCCAGCAGGTGCGTGCCTTCCAGGGAAAGTTTGGTTCCGTCGCGCGAGCCGAGGAGCCTGATCCACTCGCCGGAGTTGCCCTCGACGCGGGTTATTTTTGCATTCGTCGCGACAGTGATGCCTTCATCCCGGCACATTTCTTCCAGTCCCTGCGAGGTATCTTCGTCTTCGTGGTGGCGAGGCGTCCATTGCGGTCGATCAGCGTGACCTCGGCGCCGAAACGCCGGAAAGCCTGGGCGAATTCGAGTCCGACATAGCCAGCGCCCAGAACCAGAAGATGTTTCGGGATGCTGTCAAGTTCCAGGGCCTCGATGTGGGTCAGCGGATTCGCCTCGGCCAATCCCGGGATTGGCTCAATCGTGGCGCGCGAGCCGGTGTTGACGACAACATTTTTGCCACGGAATGTGCGCGTCCCGCCGTCGTTCAAGGCAACTTCAATGGTTTTCGGGCCAACGAAGCATCCTGTGCCCATCACCAGTTCCGCGCCCGTCTTCGTGTAGAAGGTGTCGCGAAAAATGTCGACAATGTTGCTCACCATCTTGCGCTTGCGCTCACGCACGGCTGCCATGTTGATGCGATCATTCTCTTTGCTGATGCCGAATTCGTTGCTGCGAGAAAAGAACGAAGCAACCTTGGCGCTGTGGATGATGTTCTTGCTGGGCAGGCACGCGATGTTCGGGCACGAACCTCCCACCCATTTGCGCTCGACCACAACCGCGCGTTGTCCCTTTTGTGCCAAGGCCCCGGCAAGAACTTTGCCGCCGGCACCGCTGCCCAGCACGACTAGATCGTATTCTTCCGTTGAGGTTGATGTTTTCATGCTTCTTTTCCTCCTCTCTTGTGAAGAACCCTACCGCAACGATCTGAAGCCCGCGCGAACATCATCTGAAAGAAGTTGCGGCTGTTCCCAAGCCGCAAAGTGACCGCCTTTCTCGTGCCTCTTGTAATAGACGAGTTTGGGATACGCCTGCTCGGTCCAACTCCGCGGGGCCGGATAGAGCTCGTCGGGAAAAACGCTCACGGCCACCGGGATGGAGACGCCTTTGACACCGAAGAAAGAGACCTGTGAAGCGAAGTCCTCCCAATAGAGGCGCGCCCCGGAAACAAAGGTGTTCGTCAGCCAGGTAAGCGTGACGTTGTCCAGGACATCGTCTCGTGTAAGGCCTTCGCTCTGCCCGTCAAACACACGTGAGATCATTGCCAAGCTACGCGCGTCGTGATCAAGAAAATAACCGGCTATGCCGACGGGAGAATCTGCGATCCCGTACAGCGCCTGCGGCGCAACCCCATCTGGTATCCGTAGCCGATGCCCTTCGCATATACGGAGGTCACTCGCTCGTACGCGAGTCTCTCGTCAGCGGAGAGATCGGTCGGCGCCGGAGCGCCCGCGCGGGCAGCCTTGTCAATTTCGGCTGAAAAGATGCCTGGCATATTGGAGTGAATGCCAAGCAGTTCCGGATGCCCCTGTGTGGCCATCAGGTCCACGATAATCGCGCCCCAATCGCCGCCTTGCGCCACGAATTTCGTGTAGCCAAGGCGCTTCATCAGCACGACCCACACACGCGCGATGCGGGCAGGGCTCCAACCTGAAGTGGTTGGTTTGCCCGAAAACCCGTAGCCCGGCATCGACGGAATCACCAGGTCGAAAGCGTCCGCCGCGCTCGCGCCATGCGCCGTCGGATTTGTCAGCGGATCGACAATCTTCAGTTGCTCGATGATCGAGCCGGGCCAGCCGTGGTTGATGATGAGCGGCAACGCGTTCTTATGTTTCGAACGAACGTGAATGAAGTGAATGTCGAGACCGCCGATCTCGGTAATGAAATTCGGTAGGGCGTTCAGCCTGGCCTCGACCTTGCGCCAGTCGTACTCTTTTTCCCAGTAGCGTGCGAGTTTCTCCATAGTCGCGAGTTGGGGGCCTTGCGATTGATCCGTGACCGTTTCACGGTCGGGCCAACGCGTCACGGCGATGCGCCGGCGGAGATCGGCGAGCGCCTCGTCCGGAATATTGATTCGGAAAGGGCGGACGGACTCGTCGTCCATCGCGGCGTGCGGCTTCGCAGGAAACGGGCTGGCGACGGAGACGTTCGAACGAGCGGCCGATGTTACTGTCGACATAATCATTCTCCTTCGAATAGAAACCAGGTTTGTGGTTTGTGGTGAGAGCGGGGGATAATACAAGCTATTATCGGCAGAGCCATTGGCGGCGCAGCGCCAAAGTCAACCATGTCGCGTGACGTTGCCGTTGTATAGCCAACAGGGGCAGCGCACCAAGACGGCCCGGCTTAGACAAGGTTAATCACGACGCCTATCCCGGACGTTCAGCAATTATATTCGGAGCAGTTCGCTGGACAAGCCCCGCAACTTACTACTTCCTGCATCGGGAAATCCCCGTGCGCTTATAATTCTTTCATCCGTGTTTAGCAGGGTCGACAACGCGCTAGATGACAGGTGTAAGGGCGAATCAACAGAAATTTTTTCTTCACATACGCACGCTTGAATCGCGATCAGGTAGGGGCCGGCTGTTGATTTTCTAAAAAGTTATACCTTTTTCAACACTTCCCATCAAACCACCGTTTTTCGGGAAGGGTGAGCGGAAAGTGCTGGCGGCCGCGTGAAACCGCCACCAGCCTTGCCTGTTCTATTCCTAGCGGCAAGCAACTTGGTCCGGCGGCGGAAATGCGGTCGTGTTCACCGATGGCGATTCTTTGACGGTTACCAATGATCGGCAAGTGCGGAGAGAAACTTGCTTGGCACTGGGCCCATACTCCAAGGCCCAAATGCGATCCCTGGTGGGAGAATGAAACTGCCTGGCATCGCGAGTGGAAGAACCAGTTTCCGCTTACGCGGCAAGTTGCGGGGGTGGTTTGCCGGGCTGGCCGCAGGCGACAAGCTTTTCCCCGACCTTGCCGGTAAGAACACGGCGGACATGGTGAAGTATGACCTGGAGAAGATTGGCATTCCGTACCGGAACGATGCGGGCGTGGCGGACTTCCACGCTGCCGGCTGGCATACGCATATCACGGAATTGGTTCGCAGCGGTGCTTCGCTGCCGGAAGTCAAGGAACTGGCCCGGCACTCCGATATCAAGATGACGATGAAGTACACGCACATCGGCATGGAGGATCAGGCTCGGGCGATCGGCAATCTGCCCATGCCCAAGGCAAACCCCAACGACCGCAGCGCTACGGCGCTGCAAATGCGCTGCATTCCCGCCGTCTCTGGGAGTCCTCGCGTGGCATCGAATGACAATGACCAGTCCAATAGGAATAGCCTAAACCATTGCAATCGCAAGGATTTAGGCAACGGCAGTCACCGTTTGTCATCGAATGGCGAAAAGACGCCGGTGGGAGTCGAACCCACTCGAAGCTGCTTTGCAGGCAGCCGCCTTACCGTCTGGCTCCAGCGCCAAGTTATTCAGCGTCATCGCCAGGAGTCGAACCTGGTCTTCGACCTTCGCAGAGTCGCGTGCGATCCGCAACACTCCGAGGACATTATTCCCAGCGCCCCACCGAGGAATCGAACCTCGTCTAACAGATTCGTAGTCTGTCGTGCGATCCGGTACACTTGCAGGGCGTTCATTCAAGTGTCTCGACCAGGACTTGAACCTGGATCTGGACCTTCGGAGGGTCCTATGCGATCCCTTGCACCATCGAGACATTCAGCATCCCGACCTGGAGTCGAACCAGGTCCAAGGCTTTAGGAAAGCCCTATGCGATCCGCTACACCATCGGGACGAACCAGAGCCGACGACTGGATTTGCACCAGCATCATGCGGTTTACAGGACCGCTGCCTTTCCAATCGAGCCACGTCGGCAATTTCAAGCAGGAGTGCAAGGATTTGAACCCTGTAGGACGGCTTTGGAGGCCGCTTCCTCTCCCAGGAGGACACTCCTGTATCGCCCCCGACCTTGCGGCCAGGGGCCTTTGGCGTAACAACTACTCTTTCAGCGTCACGTTCCAGTACGCTTCGCTGATGAACTTCGACCAGCTTTCCATCCGCATGCTGTGGTCCGCGTAAAGCGGCTTCCAGGCCGGACGGACCGGCTTCTTCCTCACGCGCATCTTCGCCTGCTCCGGCGTGCGGTCGGCCTTCCGCTTGTTGCAGGCCATGCACGCCAGCACGCAGTTCTCCCAGCTCGACACACCACCTTGCGCCGAGGCACGACGTGGTCGATGGTCAACTCCTCGCTGCCCGGCTGGGCGCCGCAGTATTGGCAAGCGTAATGGTCACGCTTGAAAATGTTCCTACGGCTGAAGGTCACATGGGCGACCGGCAGCCGGTCATAGTCGGTCAGCGCAACCACTTCCGGCACCCGCAGCTTGAATCGCACCGCCTGGATGTGGTCCTCGCCCTCGCGGGGCCGCAGCTTGGCCCAGTCCTCCCAGGTGTAAAGCTGGAAGTCCTTGGGGTCCACGACGCGGGCCGATTCGTTCCACAACAGCACCAGCGCGCGGGCCACCGTGGCCACGTTCACCGGCTGCCAGTTGCGGTTCAAGATCAGCGTCGGCCGCTGAAGTACCTTGGTCATGGTTACGTCCTTTCCAACAAAGGGTATCTGGCCGGGGTCGAACCGGCACCTTCTGGTTCACAGCCAGGCGTGCAGAAACCGCTGCACCACAGACACCGTACATAGTTGCCAAGTTCAGTGCCCCGACCAGGAATCGAACCCGGAACACCTTGTTAGAAGCAAGGCATGATTTCCATTTCACCATTGGGGCACAAATTACTCGGCACACCAAGCGGAAGGCAAGGGAGTCGAACCCTCATCCCGTCGAACGGGAACCGCGTCAGCAGTGCGGCCCGGCCAACCGTATCCGGCTACCTTCCATATTTCAGTGGACCGACCGGGGATTGAACCCGGATCTCCAGTTCGCCGAACTGGTGTCTTTCCATTGGACCATCAGCCCGTATTCGATCAGTGGACCGGACGGGAGTCGAACCCGCCGCACCGACCTTGCAACGGTCAGTCGCCTCCTGGGAACATGCCAGCCCATCGAGTCAGAGGTCCGCGTGCGGAGTCGAACCGGGTCTTCCTCCTTACCACGGAGGTGTGCTGCCAAAACACCTACAGACCATTTCCCTACAGTGATCCCGACCAACGCTTCGCGTCGGTGCCCGAATCGAACCAGCACTTTCCTGGTTGTCACCCAGGCGTCTTTGCCGTTGGACCACGGGATTATGTTCCTTGTCAGTGACCGAGGTGGGACTTGAACCCACACCCCACGAGGCTCTCGACCTCGCCGCTATGCCAATTTGCGTACCCGGCCCAAAAATTGCGGGTCGGGGAGTTGCACCGGGGCACCGACGCGTAGCGTTGGTCCATCCAGGCTTATGAGGCCCGGTTGAGCCTCGCCCACCCGCGTCATGTCGTAGTTGCAGGCCCCGGTATCGAGCCGGGCACACCGGCCTTATGGAAGCCAGTTGGGCACCTGCCGCGCCTGCAATCTGTCAGTGACCATAGGGAGAGTTGAACTCCCACGCCTCATGGGCACGACGTTCTGACCGTCGCGTGTCTGCCAGTTCCACCACATGGTCATGTTCAGCAGCCCGTGCGGGAATCGAACCCGCCTCGCCAGCGTGAGGGGCTGGCATCCTAAACCGATAGACGAACGGGCCATGTTGTCAGTGCGCCGGGCAGGAGTTGAACCTGCACAGCCTGTGGCGGCGGATTTACAATCCGTTGGGCTCACCGATGCCCAGCCGACGCATGTTTTCAAGTGGCGAGGGCGGGAGTTGAACCCGCAGTCACGAAGGTTCGGGCACCGTGCGCAGCGTGGTCGCGCCGCTTTGCCGATTTGCGTACCACGCCGTCATTCTCAAAGGCGACCTCGACGGGATTTGAACCCGTGATCTCCTGCGTGACAGGCAGGCGAGCACTCCAGGCTGCTCCACGAGGCCATTGATCGTTCGTAATCGTTCCGCAGTGGCTCAGGTGGGAGTCGAACCCAACCTCAATTCCGGCGCAACCGCTGACGGCGATTGTGGTTGCGTCAATTGCCCGGCATGCTGCGCTGCAAATGCGCTGCAAGGGGGCTGCTCTGATTGTCCCGTCCTGGCATCCCTTGACGCTGATCTGCAACGGCTAGTCGGAGCATGGGACAATTTGCCAGAGCATATCAGGAAGACAATCCTGGCTCTGGTCGGGTTCGCCGAGCCGCCGGCTAACGCCAACGTGTCGGCGAATGAGGCTGGTGCAAGCACGCCGGCACGCCGTCGTTCCTGTTGATTCCCAAACTCAAAACCCGCCGAAAGGAGATAGCCTAAAAGCTATTGACTGCGATAGCCTATAAGCTATAATAAGATAATGTGGCCGGTAGAGACGACCGATGTCTTTGACGAGTGGTTCGCCGATCTGGACGAGGACGCCCAGGCCGAGATAATCGCTACCGTGGAACTGCTGAAACTACTGGGGCCGCGGCTTGGCCGGCCGCACGCCGATACGCTCAACGGCTCCAGGTACGCCAACATGAAAGAGCTTCGGGCGAGTACGGCCGACCAGGTGTTGCGGATCGCGTTTGCCTTCGACCCCGACCGAAACGGCATCTTGCTCATTGGCGGCGACAAGTCCGGCGTCAGTAAAAAGCGGTTCTACAAGCAACTGATCGAGAAAGCGGACCAATTATATGCGGCCCACCTGGCCGTATTGAAGGCGAAAAAGAAAGGGAAGAAGTAACCACTATGGCCAAATCATTCGACGAACTCGTCAAACGGACGACCACGAAAAAGACGCGAGCGCGGGCGGCTGTCCGCACTCAGGAACTGCTGGCCGAGTTGCTGCTAAGCGAAGTCCGGCAACTGACCGGCAAGAGCCAGCATCAGGTGGCGGAAGCCCTTGGCATCAAGCAGCCCAGCCTGTCGAAACTGGAAAAACAGTCCGACATGCAGATTTCGACGCTGCAAAAGATCGTCAAGGCGCTTGGCGGCGAGCTTGAGGTTCTGGCGAGATTCCCGAAGGGAACCGTAAAGATCGATCAATTCGACCCATCGCCCCGCCGGCCGGGGCATCCTGGAGCGCAAGAACTTCAGCTAAGCTAATGGCCCACTTGTGGGGTCATGGGCCGAGGTGAGCACATGAGTACCGGAATGTCGATCAGTCGCTCTCGCTTGACGCAAGTAGCCGTGAGTCAACGACTTACGGCTACTGCTGTTTCTTGAGGAAGCATCCTACAGGGAGATTTTGGGGATATTCTGGGGACAATGCAAGGGTGGTGTTGCGGTCGCGTTGATAGCGGCAGGGTCTCACGTTCCGAGGCCAGCAGCCAAGAGCCCCCGAAGTTTTCGTACCTGAACTTGGGTCACAAGAAAAAGGTGCTTCTTGATCCATTCGATGACCTTGCCGCGGGTGTATTCGGTCGTGTCCTCATGCTCGATGTACGAAAAGCTTCCGCGCCGGTCGGCTATCCTTACCCCGTCACGGTACCGCCAGTGGCCATCCTCGAATTCCTGGTAACGCCGTGCGGTCCGTGGGCATCTCTGCGTGTTGAGCTTGACGAACGTCAATTGGTCGCCGAACGAAGCGACGGCCTGGTGTATCGCCTTGCGCCACCGCCGGTAACCGTGCAACTTGGGCCAGTAGAACATCACGAAAACCGCACCCGGCGTGCGAAGCAGTTCCTCGAAGTTGTCGTCGGTGGCGATCTTGGTAGGCATTATGCACCATTCTACCGACCCTGCACCTTCCGGGGAACGGCAATAAGTGTCGCGGTGCCGGCATGGAAACCGCGAAATCTTGCATGGATAGGCCCTAAGCACTATTTCGGAAAACGCGGCCGTCCCACAGTCACTCGCCGGTAAGCAAATACCGGAACCGATCGCATTCAATGGCGACGGTACGGACGTAAAGCTGAAACTCCCCGGCATCAAGGCCTGCCCTTGGGACCCAGGCTTCGCCCATGAGGCGGCCGCGACGGTCAATCCGAAAGCCAACCAGCGTGACGGCGCGGTTTCTTAACCACATTTCGAGCGGCAGGTCAGGAACATCCGACACAATCGCCTGGCGAGCAACCATAGCACTCAGCACGTAAGTATCCGGTTGCTCTTGCACCGTTACGGTGTGGCTCTGGTCCTCCGCAAACCTGACCGCAATGGAATGACCATCGACCTTGAAATCCGTGCGCGTTGCAGAATTCCTCCCAGTTAGCGGACATGGTTTCCCTCCGCATTCAGTTCATCGCGAAACGCATCCATTCGCTCGTCGCGTCCGGGAAGGTGCTGTTGCTCCAGGTCGTCGGCCTGCGAAGTTGTCCGGCTGACCAGCATGCCGACACGGATCTCGTCGGTTTCCGGCGACGCGGCCAGCACGACCTCGCTCTCAACGGTAAGATCGTAAGTCAACTCCTCCCTGGTAACGACGGCTCCCACCTTCATCGCCGAACGGGCGGTACTTTCAACGATACGGTCCTGGATGTCGCCGGGTCCGACGCGGCCGACGGGACTTATGCACCTGACAACCGGATGCGACCCGATGGATTTGAGCACTAGCGCAAATGGTTGCACACGCCTGCCGAGGTGAACCGTACCCAGCAGGACGACAGGCGATGTCTGTGGCTCCCACGTAACCATGACGTTTGTAAGCGTGCCGGTTGCAAGCAGGGCAAACCGTTCGCTCAGTTCCCTGGCAACCGTAGGAAGCGTTGCAAGCTCGCAAGTTGTCCCTGTAGATGCTCCGCCCGAATAGGAAACGCGCTCTTCGAGTTTCTCCGTAATCTGCGGCACGACCTGCCGCGACTTTGCGAATTTGTGATTCGCGTTGATCGTTCGTTGCTCGCGTTCCGCTGTAGTCAGCCCCTCGTGCATCAAGCGCAGGAAGACGTTCATCCTCTTCCAGCACGCGTTGCACCTGGAGGACTTCCACCGTGTCTTCGAGGTGGGGAAAGTAGACTTGCAGTTTCTTATCTCCGCAGAGCGCATCCGCCGCCGTTGCAGATAGCCGGCGATCGGATTGAGACCGCACGCGGTCGATACGGCCGATGCGTTGTTCCATCGCCGAGGCTGTCCACGAAATTCCGTAGTGGTGCACTGAAGAACAAAATGTGTGGAGGTCTTCTCCTTCCTGGAGCACGTCCGTCGAAACCAGCACGAGAGGGTAGCCGGGCATCCGGAACTGGCGCACGAGCGTCTCGGTTCACCTGGCCCGACATCCCCCCAACAGGCTGTTGCTTGCGTAATAGCTGGCCAAACAAACGGGCGGTCAAGGAAAGGGGCTGACGGCGTGCATCCGGCTCGTTAACATCGATGATGAGATGGAAGTTGGCCGCAATCTCGGCGAGTTCGTCAAACGCTCCCCAATCGCGCTCTGCCAGGGGCGACCGCATCTGGCCTTCCAGTAAATCCAGGTACTCGTGAATCCGGCCGATCTCCCCGCCCCGATCCTTCCTCCTCGGTGGCTTCCTGTGCCCTAAGTTCGAGGCTCTTGAGACGGCGTATCGTCATCACGTACAAATCGATCAGGCTATGGCCCAGGCGTGCTGCGGACGCCAGCATCTGGCCACGTAGTTCGCGCTCGCGGAACGCCTGCTTGTACTCCGACACGGAAAGTTCCGGCCACAGGGCACCACGCAGTTCGGGCGCAGGCGCAGCTCGGTGAAGAACGTGGTCAGCTCCAGCCAGTCGCCGATCTCAGGTGCTTGTTCCGCGTGGGGAAACTGGAGGGAAGCCTCGAACCGCTCATGCCAGACGATACGCGCCTTCTCCAGGTACGGTCCCGGCCGCTCAGTGAGCCACTCGATGGCGGCGGCCTGGACTGCTTCAAACCGGTCGGCGCGTGCATGCTTCTTGGCCCTAGACAGGAACCGCTTCGAGCGATCCTTCACTGTGGCGCAAGTTCTGCTTCGGAAATATGTAAAAAGCCTGAGAGGCGTTTCTGCACTTGAGATGGGGGACACACAAGCACGTCGGCCACATAGTTGTCTTCAAAAAACGTGGCGTAGGCTGCCCCCCGCTGGATGAAACGCTTCTGTATGTTTGCGCCGCTGACGACGCCGTCCGGACCATCGCCGCGGAAATACCAAGCGAAGAAAGTGTCGATTCCGCCGTTGTCGTCGTCGTCGGCCAAGCGTGCATTCTCCTTGGCCTCAAGGGAGCGGCCTTTGGTTTCAGCTTCGTCTTTCGCGGCCCGGTATTGCTCAAACAAATCCTGCAATCGCTGCCCGAGCGAAGCGGGGAGTTCACGCAACAGGCGATTCATGAGCCATTCATCGTACCGCTCATCGAGCTTTCGCTTGAGTTCCTTGACGGACGCAACGCGGCGGACAAACACAAGCGTTTTCTTCCCCCGCATCCAAGAGGTGGAAAGCGAGTTGACCAGCGCGTCCATTTTCGGGTGGGGCATTTCGCAGCCGAACGTCTTGCGGTACGACCGCGCTGTATGCGGTTCACGTCACCCACATCAACGCCCTGCTTCTCAAGCAGGTCTTCAGCCTGGTCCGTGTCGTCAAAGTTCGCGACCTCGGTTTCGTCTCGCTTTAACTTGGATGTTTCCAGGAAGCTTTCGAACGATGCGAGCATTCCGATCTGAAATGACGAGTTGAACCGTTTGTGCCCGAGAAGTTCGCTGACCTTTTTCTGGACCAGCGCCACGACGAGTTTCTGCCTTGCATCTTCGATCTGAATCGGCTCGTCATGGGTATGCACTCCACCACGTCGCCATTCGCGCCGGTAGAGGTTCTTGGTGTGATCGACGCCGCCGATCCGAATCGAGGTCACTCGCCGGATAAGGAACTGTCCGGCGATGGCTTTTTTGTCGTCCTCTTCGACATCGGCCTTGCTGAGGTCGCCGTAGGGATCGGTGCGGTTAAATACATCCAATTGGTTCCAGAGCTGGCGATAACTCTCTTCGACGGGTGTCGCGGACAGGATCAATACACGCCGGCGCAGGACTCATACCCCGGAAAAAGGCTGCGGCTCACCGCTTCCCCTGGGTGACCCAGCGCCAGTCCCAGGATGGCGGTTTCTTGCCGACACATTTTTCCCGAATCCGTGCTTGAGGTTATGTCCCTCATCGACAATAACGAGATCAAATACCGGTAAAGCGCAGCACAATGCCCTTGCGAAGTTGTCTTTGAAACCCTGCTTGTTGCGTAGGTCAAACACCTCATCCTTCATCCAAGGCAGATGGCGGCGCAAGCCGTCACGGTACCGGCGGGCATCGTCAGGGTCAACGGCATCGCCCCCGTCAGCGGTAAGCTGAAACTCGTCAGCCTCGTGAAGAAATCGCGGTTGCTATCGACCGTCACCTCATGGATGAGTTCGAGCAGGTTGCCGCAAGCGACCAGTGGCTTCACTGGCCGGCCGTCGAGGGACTTGACCCGCATGTCCGGAAAACGGACATTGTGCTCCACAAAATTATTAAGCTCCTTCACCCACTTCATCTGGATGTTTTCCCGTGGCGCAATGATCAGGACTCGGAAGTCCGGCTGGAAATGGCGAAACAGCGCCATTGCTCCCAGCGCTGACATACGTCTTTCCCATCCCCACTTCATCGGCAAGGTAGGCGACGTGCTGTGATTGCAGCACATTGTGGATCGCGACCGCGCCTTCAAGTTGCTCCTGCGCCGTTGTCCTTGTCCGATGCGTGCACCGAAATCGAGAAGCTGGCCGGCGGTAGCTACGTCGATCATTCCTTCACCTCCACCGGCACCGCCCGCTTCATGAACCATTCATCGAACCAAGTGAGGAAATCGGCGAACCCGTCTTTGTTTTCCTTGATGAGGCAGTCACGCACGGCAGCAAGTTCGCTAAAGCGGCCTTCGATCGACTTGACATCGGCCTTGTGCTGGTTCCAGTAATATCGGTAATCCCGCCCGATCTCCTGGCAAAGTTGGCGGGCGAACATCATGATGACATAACTGTCCACGTGATCGGCCTTATCCTGTTCCGAGGCCACCCGGTCTAACAGGCTCCCGAGCGAATCGTACTTCCTGCCGAAAAGGCGGTAATCGGCCTCTTTGGTGTGGTTGCTGTCGAGGGCGGTTCGAACCGCGCGCTGAAGGCATCCAAACGCGTGGAAGAAACCGGCGAACCGGTCAAACAGTGTCTCATCGTCGAGGATGAATTTCGCCCTTGTCACCAGGTCGGCTCCCTGGCCGGTGAACGCGATCTCGGGAGCCCTGGCTTCGAGAAATGCGGCGCGCTGGGCAGGGGTGAGCAGCGACCAGTAACGCAGGATGTCCGCCGCCGACAGTTGCAGCAGCAGCGATGGCTTATGCGACATTCCTTCTTCCTGCACCAGCAGCATCGCCCCACGGTCGCCATCGCCATGCACGATGAACAGGGATGTCTCCTTCAGCACCTCGCCGACACGTTGCGACATTCCCGGTGTCAACTGCGTCCATGTTCGGGCGCAAGCCCGTTGATGTCGCCAACAGGGATGCCGTGTGCCTCGATGCGAAGCCTCGGTGCCTCTTTCGGATGATCCCAGTACGCTTCCGCGGACGAACGATCCCAGTGATAGCGAAGGTTGAGCCGGGTACCTCCCGACGCGGCGGCGGCTTCATCTTCCTTTCGCACCAGGTAATCAACCGGGTCACGTTCATCCGGTGAAAGCCAGAAGTCCGGGCGGCGAGCAGGGATCATATCGACCAGGAAGCCGGTCTCGACATTGCCCCCGTTCTGATGTGCCGCTGAAGTGAGGTTGGCAGAGCCCACGAAGCAGATTTGCCGTTTCGGGCTCTGCGTAAAGAAGCGATAGACTTTGGCATGCACGAAACGCTCACCGGCATTATCGCTGGCTCCTAACCGCGTGATTTCCCTTGGGAGCTTTCCCCAGCGAACCCTAGGCGTGTCTCGGACCGATTCAAACAGTTCCTGGCGGACCAGTGCCTCCCCTGCCTCTGATCGTGGAAGGAATACCCGCACCTCCTTCGGGGCAAACGCTTCGATGAGGTCATTGAGCGGGGTGCATTCCGGTGAGTCATCGAAGTAAGGCGAGATGATCTCCAGGTACGCCCCCCGGATTTGCTGCCCGGCGTTCTGCGTCAGGAAATCCAGGAACGATTTCTGGCCGGAATAGAAATGCGTGTGGAGCCGGCCGGAAGCGGTCTTGTGTTGCCGCTGGTCGGCATTCTTCACGAACCTCAGTATGTCGCTCAGGGCGACATGCTCGCCTTCCGCCGATGTCTTCCCTCGCAAGCGCTCCAGTAGGCCAGCCACGTCATCTTTAAGCCGGGTCTTCTCGCCCTCCAGTATTTCTTCGGCGTGGCACACCTCGACGTTTTCCCACCAGCCGGATCGTGTGAGGTTCGCCGAAAGGCTTGCGATGATGAGAGTCTGGGGATGGTAGTCTTCGTCGTTGGCTTCTTCGTCCTCAACGAGCAGGAACACATTCTTCGGGTGGAAGATGCCAGTGCGGTGTTGAACCGGGATACGACGGATATCGAGTTTTGCCGATCCGTCGCCACCATCCACAAGTCCGTTTGCGTCGTAATAGACGGCCACCTGGCCAGGAATCGCGCGCAGCGCATCTTCGAGTTGCACCAGCCTGATGACGGCCGCATGGCTTAAAGGAATATCTAAGAATACCGGCAGCACTTCCTGTTCGAAGAACCCCGGATCAAACTGGAAGGTGAGAAAGACGGCTGAGCGAAGCCGCCTTCCATTCAATCGTTCCTGAAAGTGCTCCGAGAGCACTGCGTGTGGAATGTCGCTCACGTTAGTTCCCCCCCACAATGCTGGCAACAGTCCGTAATGAATCCAGGAAGTAAGGGAAATGCCACATTGATGCCAGTTCTTTCTGCTTTGGCAATGAGCCTTGTTCGTCTTTGAACCTCACGCGAAGTGTGCCACTGGAATTCTCAATCCAGGGAGCTCCGCCGCGCGACGACATCACGGATTTGTTCTGTTCAATGAGGAGATCTAACAACGCACCGTAATCGCCCGACGACAGCGTTTCGGCAATACGAACCCACCTGTCCCCGGTCGTTGTGTCGCCTGCGGGTCCGGCAAGCTCTGTACGAAGGTCCCGGAAACCGGAAACGTCAATCATCCGTAGACCCGGTCCCCACTCATCGAGAAGCCGACCAGTTACACTCACTACAGTTTTACCGTCAAGGCCAAGGAGGTGCGAAAATAGGGCGGCCGTAGGAGCAAGGACGGTTTCGCTGGTATGGATGCGGTTCAACCGGTGTGCAAGCGGGTGCCAGTCAACACCTTTGGACTTCGCGGATTTCGCAAGCTGTCCGACGGCCGCCGGTGACCAGGTGAAATCCGCGTCCATGAGCGTGTCGGTCAGTAACTCGGCGAGTTGTTGCTGCCGCCCGCCTGTCGCGTCCTGTGGACCACCATGCAACAGGTGGGACCGGAAGAACTCGCGTTCCCGTGCCATGAGCCGGCGCTTAAGCACCTTGCCGACCGACTGGACAAGCTTCGCTTCGCCGTTCTTGACATCCATTCGGCAAAGCTTCTGGCGCAAGGCATCGCGAATGCGCTTTGCATCACGTCCGGCACCTTCCTCCAGGATCGGCAGGTAAGTACGCTCGACGAGTTCTTTGGCTGGCGGCGTGAGTCGAGGCGGGTCGCCATCGACCAGTCCTGACGAGCGGGCCGGCATCGTGTACAAGCCCCAGAGACCATAGATCTTCTGGTTGCCGAGAATCTGGTGGCTGCGATCATCTGAGAGGCAAATGCGGGAGCCTTCCGCAAGGAACTTCTGCACGGTTTCCGTTCCGCGGAAACGGTAATCCTTGTTTACTTCGGCCCGTGAGTAGGCTGCGAGCTGCTCCCACTTCAGGAAGGTTGCCAGTTCAGAACCGGGGCCAAGCTCGCTGGCAAGCTGCTCGCTGAAATAGTATCCGAGCATCAGCGTCGTAAAATCGCGGACCGAGTTGCTGACCGTCGTGAGGTTCCCAACCACGTGCCGGCCGAGCCGCGTCCAGATTTGCTGGATGCCCAGGGGATCGCGTGAGCCCTTCACGGCAGCACGCGAATCAATGTCGGTTAGAAATGGTGCCGTTAACATGATTTCTCTTGTCGTGGCCAAAAGCGCGGATGAATCATAATTCACGCTGGCAAGCTTGTCGAGCCGACAAAGGATCGACGATACTTCGTTGAGACACCTACCGCTTCTCGCGGCTGTCAAGCTGGCGATTGAACTCGTTCTATGCGGCCTGAAGTCATGAACACGATTAACCCCAGGACGGCCCCTGTTGCTTTCAGATAGCTGCGCACCTGGTCGCGATACATCTCAACATCAGCCGGAGTTGGGTTCACGTCACTCTTCCAGTCAACAACAGTCTGGATCTGCTCACCGTCATAGGCGATTGCATCGGCGATGCCGGCGGTGAGTGATATAGTTTGTCCCGCGACCGAGGCCGCGTAGACCCGGTATTCGGGCAACAGCCTTGGGCGCAATTCTGCGATTTCCCGAATCTGAAGCGTACGTTGAATGACAGTTGCCATCTCACGGCTCGAAGGACCACTTATCGCATCTTCTGCATCCGGCAGACCCAGTTGAACAAGCAGTTCGGAGGCGCGTTTTTGCAGCGTGGTTACGTCGTCCGGTGTCTCGCCGGTAAGCACTTCTTCCATTAGCTTATGCAAGACTAATCCTCGCTCGCCCCGCCCTGGACCGTCATATCTTCGTTTGCCGCAGGCACGCTCACTACGATTGACTCGGCACCCACGAACACCTCTTCAGGAGCTTCTATCGGGACCAGCGGTTGTTCATGGCGGCTGGGCTGATGCCACGAGATGTGCCGTTCGGCTGCCGCAATTGTTGCGGCCTCTTGCTGCCACGTTGCATTGTCCTGCTTGTTGCCGCTGCTGGGAGCCGCCTGGGGGCCCACGCCACGGAAACGAGTAGCATCAAAAAGCGGAAGCATGCCGATGTCGAGGTTTATCAGGCTCAGCCAATCGTCCGCGATACGCTCGGTCTGCCTCGGCAGCAGCAGCAAATCTCGGGCACGGGTTAGAGCAACGTACCAAAGCCGGACGCGTTCACGCCGTACCGCTACTGCCTCGTCTTGACTGACGGCCTCATAATCAAGACTCGGGAAACCCAACACCTTAAAATGAACACTATCGTCACTGCGACGATATAGAAATCTCATGTCGGACCGAAGAGCGGTTGTGGAGTTAATCGGAATTACGATGGGCCACTCCAAACCTTTCGCCGAATGAATGGTGATGATTGACACCGCGTCCGCCTCGGCGTCCGGCCTGCCCTCTGCTTGAGCGTCTCCATCTTCCCAGCGCTGCCATAGTGCGCGGGCAAAGTCACCGATCCCGCGTCCGGCATACGCTCGGGCCATCTCCAGTACGAGTTCAACATTAGCTAGAGCCCGTTCCGCACGCGGATGGCGCGATTTCAAGATCGGTCGAACATGAAGCTCTTCAATTGCCTCGGCAAGAAGCTGATAGGGAGTCGAGCGACGAGCCTTGCGTGCCAGATTCTGAAGTACGGCTAGCGTCTGCTTAAGGACCACATGCTTGATGATCGCGGGGTCAGTCCAGAGGTTAAGGCGTTGCGGCCCCGTTGTTGCCGTTTGAAGAGCGTCGATCTCGTCGGCGATTTGTTCCTCGGTAAGCCCAACCAACGGTCCTCGAATTATTGCACCGAATGCCAACGTGTCGCGGTGGTCGGCGATTGCCCTTGCGATACCGATTAAATCCTGGACTTCTTGGCGACGAAAGAAGCCTTTTCCTGCCTGCGTGGCAATTGGAATGTCACGGCGCTCCAGTTCGTGCTCGTAAATCCAAAGGCTGGTACCGGTTGGAGCAAGTAGAGCGATGTCGCCAGCACGCGCTGGCCGATATGCTTGTCGATCCTTGTCCCACACCGGATAAATGCCGATAAGGCTGCGCACGATGTTGGCGACGACCAATGCCTCCTCGCGACGCACCAAGTCAACCACGAGTTTGCCATTTGGTTTATGTCGGTCGTCGATTGCGATCTCAAAGGCGGCGACACTTGGTTCATCACCAGTTGGGCGAACGGGAGAAAGAGCTGTGAAGCCTGGCTGTCCCTGTGACTCGTCGAGCGCTGCCGAAAAATGTGAATTAACGTATTCAATGATCGCCGGTTGCGAGCGGAAGTTGGCCGACACGTCCAGAATTGCCTTCGGATCACGATTCGCTAACGCTCGTTTGGCGACGAGGTAGGTGTCAACATCAGCGCCGCGAAAACGGTAGATGGCCTGTTTGGGATCGCCTACGACAAAGAGCGCACCGGGACGAATCTCGCGTGTGTGCCAAGGCGATGACGGTTCGCCTTCACCAGCCAACCGCCAAAGGATTTCGGCCTGAAGCGGATCGGTATCCTGAAATTCGTCGACGAGAATCACCGGATACCGCTGTGCAAGAGCCTGACGTACCCTCTCGTTGCTCTTCAAGAGCTGGGCAGCATGGTGGAGGAGGTCGTCGAAATCGAGGAGTGCGGCGTTACGCTTATAGTCTCGATAGAGGTCTCTAAGAGCGCCAAATTCGCCGACAAAGCGTTGAAAAGCTAAAGTGCCCAAGCCGGAGCAAAACGCTTGATACGCCTCACCGCAGGCGCGATAATGGGCTTCGCCAGCATTACTTAGCTGTTCGCCCTGTGCAGCGCTCCGTCCGGCTGTCTTTCCGGCATCCTTCCATTTGCCCTTGCGGCCCCACTGCTTGAAAGTAGTTTCATCCTTTTTACATGCTATGGGCGATGTGTGGGATAGAAGCTCGGCGATACGCCTCCCCGTCAGCGGTTGAGTCGCCGCTTCGCGTGCCAGAGCGGCAACGCGTGTCAGGTCTTCTACGAGTTCAGCCGTGGTCGGTTCCGCTACGCCGCAGCCATTGTACCAGTCAGCAAAAGTTGTGACCGACTGCGTAAGCAGTGCGAATCTCCCGGCATGGACCGTTGTGGCGGGTGCATCGGCCGTCCGGTGGCTTTTGAGGAATTGAGCCGTATCGCGGATTAAGTCAATCGTCTCGTCAGGAGTCATGACGAGCAATTCAGCAAAGAAATCATCCTCACCTCCTGCGCCCACTATCGCCGGAATTCGCCCGAGACCTTCAGCGCCTCGGTCTCTCCCGAAACGGGCCGACAGCCAGGCGTCCATCAGATCTTGATAAGCAAGGTCGGCCGCCGCTGGATCGATGATCGCCGCACCCGGATCAATACCTGTTTCCACCGGATATGGTTTTATCAGTTGCTGGCAGAAGCCATGTATTGTCGTACACGTAATTTCATCAAGAGCTGCCGCTCCGTTCTCAAGATTTGTTCTTTGCGCGGCGGTAAGTCCCTCCGGTAGGGTCGCTGAAAGTTCGATGGGTATATACTCGCTGAGAAGTTTCTGCACAGTGCGTTCAATGCGTTCCTGAAGTTCGGCGGCGGCTGCCTCCGTGAATGTGATCGCGACGATGCCCTTCGGATGAACGCCCGCAGCAAGAAGAAGTGCCACTCGCCCTGCCATGAGAGCAGTCTTGCCGCTGCCTGCGCCAGCCTCAACGAGAAGACTGCGTTCATGGTCCGCCAATGCGGTCATGCGTGCCGCCGTATCGGGGAGGGTCTTGACTACGCGTGTTTTCGCCATGTTACGGCTCCCCCCATAGCGGTTCAATGGCGGCGAGCACATCTGCTACTAGCGGCAGTTTTGCGGCGAGATAACTTTCCTTAGCACCGCCGGGTAGTACGAACGCTAAGTCGTACCACGTCTCTTCAGTGGCCGGGCCTGGAAGTGCTGCGCCTGCGGCGAAGGATGTGTTCGCAGCTATCAGATATCCGGTGAGCCTATCAAGCGTTCCGTCAGGATTCTCAAGCGGCAATCCCCGGCCGTCCCTACGCGGATAAAGGAGTTGGGCTTCAACCTGCGGATGGCGAGTGACGAGTGCCTTGACGGCGTAAGCATATAGACAGCGCTGTAGTTCAGCGCCTCCCCTGAGTTGTGGTGGTCTACCGCGGAGCTTTCCTGATTTGTAGTCGGTGACACGTGCGCGACTTCCGTCGCCAGCAAGATCGAGACGATCGATTGCTCCGCCGATACGGATGCCCGTGCCAGGTATTATAACCGGCTCAAGCGGGTCCCAAGGGAGTGCTAAACGCACTTCTTCGGCGAGAGCGATTGCCTTTGGGTCTCCGCCAAACGGAACTTCCGCCCAGCTACGCTCACCGGGTAACGGATCATCATGGTAGGAAAGAGCAACCAAAGCCAATTCGGCCGCCTCAGCAAGCTTGCGTTTCCAAACGACTGGGGGCGGGATGGGACGACTCTCATTCCACCGAGAATCTACCACCCCTTCGACTATCTCGATGACTTTTCTAATCTCGTGAGGGGACGCCCCTGCAAAGCCGTCTGCTCGGGTAGTTTCGAGTTGTGTCACGGTCTCCTCAAGAATCTCATGCAAGAGACTTCCGAACGCGAGTGCATCTAGCGTCAATGGCTCATCGGTTTCTTCCGGTTCGGACCACCCAAAACCGTAAGTCCAAAGATACCCTAAAGGATCTCGCAGCAACTTAACCAAGGATGTTGCCGACTGCCGCCGATCAAGCGCCCGAAGAATTACTGGATGGTTTGCCCTGACCAACCCATCGTGACCAGTTAGCTTCTCTTGATGCCAATCGCTCCACGTCTGCGCGCTGACACCGCGAGCGGAAGACGGGCGAACTCCTCGGGGCGTGCCAGCAAACGGTCACTTGCACTTGCGGCATGTGCGGGTTCCCGACTTTGAGCATAGTAGACCTCTGTGATGCTGCGCGGGTAGAGCGGAGAGATGCCGTTCATGCGTCCCCCACTGTCACGCCGCGCCCGCGAACACACAAGCTCGCGACTGGTCATGTCACGAATCGTCGCAAAATCACGCCTATCAGCCTGATGAATGGGCAGCGGATCAAGACGGGCGGCGGCGATTACGTGATCCGGAAGCAATGGGTCACCGTGACAAACGTGGAGCGCGAGCGGAAGCTTTCCGGAAATCATCTTCTCGACGGCAGGGCATCGTAGGGAAAGCCAATATTCTCAAGTTCTCGTGTCGTTTCATACGCACGACCCCTTTGAGTGGTTCGGCCATCTTCTGCAAATATATGAAGATGTTTTCGTGCTCGCAATGAAACAACGTAAAGCAGGCGACATGCTTCTTCGGATTCATCCACCGACTCATCCATTATTCTACTCCAATGCGGAATGTAGCCGCGAAGCGCACCAAAACGATGACCACCGTGTATTCCTCGCCTTTCACACCATGGCACGTATTGACAACAACCCCGGCGGGATGACGAAACATTCGTTTGAGGCTGAGCACGTCACATGGGACGTCATAATCCGACTCCTCCAGCCGCGATCTGGCCCCTGCAAAGAAATTGTCATAGGACTGCTGTAAAGCTGGATTGTCGGCTAGATTTATTTCCAGCGCACTGAGAAACTTACAGAATACGTCGGCAAGGTATGCAACGCCGTCTGTTTCGTTGCTTGTAATTGCGTTGCGATAGCGGAGAATGTTTCGTGCAGAACGCACGTGTTCATTAAGCTCCTGCCCTAGCTCTTGTTCAATAGTTCGAACGAAATCATCAGCCCAACGAAGGCGCGTACGGTACCGACTTGGATCGGCATCCGTCAGAAATAGTCGCGCTAGCTTGAACCAGACAGAGTCCGCCTGATACCGCAACGGTGATAGCCCGGGAGCATCAAGGTTCACGTCTGAAAGATGCGCAAGCAACCTTCGGCCCAGCCCCACAACAAGTCTCCATGTTGGTGCCAAAACGCATATCTCGTGATCCTTGACGCCTGCTGCCAGGTGACGGTTGATTAGGGCCGCAATCGCTGCCGGCAGATTGTCCAGATGGATGTTGCGGTTGCTAAACGTGATGGTCCCACTTTCGCTCGCATGGCGAGCAAGCGAAGTGATTTTCGAACCTCCGTCTTGAAAATGGGACGAGAAGTCGATGATGCGCTGAGTTGAACGATAATTCCCCGTTAGTGGGTAGTGAGCAAGCTCTGAGAGTCCAAACTCCTCTTTAATTTCGTAGCCATTCACAGGCTCACAGTCACAGTTATAGTAGCCGTATGACGGGGTGATAAACGGACGACTGTAACGAGCCAGCCCCGGCATTTTGGAGATCCTGGGTTTGCAGGGATTCTCGGGGCACGGCCACCTCTTGATCTTGTTCGGATCGCGTGAGGTTGGTATCGTACCGCCCCATGATCCTGTCAAGAACTAGCCCGGGTTCTGAAAGCAAGTCGCTGGCGCGTCGCCTTGCCGCGATGGAGGAGAAACTGGCTGCGGCGGAAGCAAAGCTGGCTGCGGCATCCGCTCGGCTTGGGCTGCTGGAAGAAGAGAACGTACGTCTGCAGCAGGAAAACGAGCAACTCAAACGCCGGTTGGCGGCGGCCCGCAAGAACTCGTCCACTTCCTCTAAGCCGCCTTCCAGTGATATCGTCAAGCCGCCCAAGCCTCCGCGCAAGGACGGTAAAAAACGCAATCGTGGCGGACAGCCGGGCCATGAACAACACCTGCGGACGCCGTTTCCCGACGAGGCCATCGATAACCTCGTGACCTATACGCTCGATTGTTGCCCCGATTGCGGCGGCTCACTCCGCCCTTCCCCGTATGCGGCCGAGGTGCAACAGGAGGTGGAAATCGTCGCCACCCCGACCATCGTCAGCGAACACCAAGCGTTGGCTTATTGGTGCAATCGCTGTGGGAAACTCCATGCAGCGTCCCTGCCCGAAGCGGTGCGGAAGGCGGGCCTTTTAGGCCCACGAATGACGGCCCTGGTGGCCTTCATGAAGGGTGTCTGCCACGCCTCCTTCTCCACCATCCGGAAGTTCCTTCGCGACGTGGTGCGGGTGAACGTCTCCCGCGGCTACTTGGCCAAGTTGATCGACAAGGTGAGCGAGGCGTTGGCCCCCTCCTATGCGGAGTTGTTCGTGCGGCTGCCCGACGAGGCCGTGCTGAACATCGATGAGACGGGGCATAAGGAAAACGGCGAAAGATTCTGGACTTGGTGCTTCCGCGCCGCGCTCTACACGTTGTTCCGTATCGACAAGTCGCGTGGCTCGAAGGTGCTGGTGGAGGTGTTGGGCGAGGAGTTCAACGGCGTGTTGGGCTGCGATTATTTCAGCGCCTACCGCAAGTACATGCGAGAGTTCGGCGTGCTGGTTCAGTTCTGCATGGCCCATCTGATCCGCGATGTGAAATTCCTGCTGACTCTGCCCCGCCGTGAGGACCAGGCTTATGGCCAACGGTTGCGCAACGCGCTGCGCGGCCTGTTTGCCGTAATCCACGGCCGCGGAACAATGACTGCGGCGGGCTTTCAGCAGGCATTGGCTGCCGCTCGTCAACACGTGTTGAGGACAGCCCTGACCGGCGTGCCGGACACGAAACATGCCCGTAACATGGCCAAACGCTTCCGCGAACACGGGGAAGCCTATTTCCGCTTCATTACGACACCCGGCATCGCCCCAACCAACAATCTGGCGGAACAAGCGATGCGTTTTGTGGTGATCGACCGGCACATCACCCAAGGAACACGCAGCGAGAAAGGGCGCCGATGGTGCGAACGGATCTGGACAGCAATTGCCACCTGTGCCCAACAGGGTCGCGCGGTGTTTCAGTTCTTGCTTGACTCTGTCCAAGCCTATCTCTCCGGTACTTCGCCGCCTTCGCTCCTGCCGTCCGGCCCCTGACGGCGCTCTCACCGCTTAACTTCCTCTATCATGTCAGTGGCCATTTGACCACGCTCTGTCACTACGTGAATCGCTACTTAATTTCTTCAAGCGTCTTTGCGACTCCGCCGAGTGACGTATAAATGGCTTGATTTATGTCTCCAACAATGAAAACATCCGTTGCTCCCGCCGACGCCCGAACGATTGCAGATAGGATACCATATTGCAGATCCTGGGTATCTTGATACTCATCGACGGCTATCATTCGCATTATCGCGGATAGAGTGCGCGGAATCTCGGGGCGACATCGAAGAACCTGGTAAGCCAAGAAGAGTACCATATCAAAATCGATTAGTCGCTTCAGTCGCAGATTTGACCTGAATTCATCGACGAGCGCCCGTTCGTTAGCCGATGTAGCTGCAGATCTGCCATTCCGATCAATTGCCGTTTGTACTGTTGCGAATCGGTCGATACTGTATTTACCGCGCAGTTCGTCGATCTCGCGACGCGTACAATACTCATCGGCAACGCTGAAGCCGTTTCGTAGTGCGTCGGAGTAACCGGCATACGGACGCAGTATCCACTCCAATGCGAATGCGTGGATGGTCCCGGTCCATACTCGCCTTCTCTCCTCGCCGACCTCAAGAAGGCGAGATGAAATTTCATCGGCCGCACGATTGGTGAACGTAACCGCGACGATCCTTTGATGCCTAGAGGCAAGCCGCTCCAACTCGCGCATAACACGTTCCGTTAGAACACGTGTTTTGCCGCTGCCAGGGCAGGCAGTCACAAACACACTCCCGTTGTGCTCGACCACGTGACGTTGCTGCTCACTGAGTTCAGCCATCCCCTAACCCCAAGAGGCGAATAAAGGTGGTCAATACGTCGTCTGGAAACGCCGTCGTATAGGCGTTGATTAGGGCCGTCGAATCGCCTCTTGCGGAAACACCCAGCAAGCCTGTAACATCGAGACCAGCATGCCGAAATGCTTCTAAGCGGTGTTTTGCCATAAGATGGACAGAACGAATGTCTACCGATGTCCGACACGCAAATGCAACTGCTTCAAGTATGTACTGTGGGATATTGCTTTGATACGTAAGGTGTTCTGATAGCAGAAGCGCAAACCATCCTTTTCCTTCCTTCTTCGCAAGCCTTAATACTTCCCTGCCGCATACGCCAACGTCAGCGTCTGTCAGCTTTGTCTTGGCCAGAGTGCGTTCCTGAAGCCTTGTGTAAATAGTCGTAAGCAATGCTGTGACGGTCGTCGCATTGTCGGCAAGAAGGAGGTCAACTTCAAAGGTGTATGTCGCGAAAAACAGTTTTACCCATGTACTTCCTGCATACGTCGCATCAAGATCCTGACGGCGAATGCCACCAGATTCCTGCGAATTGCGGCAATCGCGTTGAAACTGATCGTCATCGTCTTTATTGGCTGGGAGTGGGACAATCGACGTGTCAAGGTCAGTAACAATTGCACAATGCCGGTTTATGCGTTGCTCGTCAAACAGGGCAGCAATATGTGAAAACACAGCGGCGCTCATACTTATGACGCTCACGCCAAGCTCATCCAGGCTTATGCCAAAAACCTTGCGGAACAGGGATGGAATCAAAATCATCTCTGCGTCACCTTCGACGAGAACAATGCCCTTGGCAAACAAGAGCGTGCTTCGCACGGCGTCAAGATAGCGTTCAATGCGTATAGATACTTGCGGGTCGAGACCCGCTGAAGGATGAAAGACACGCGCTTCCTGTGTGAACTTTCCAAGAATGTTAACATTACGGATTTGGCTTGCCGCCGAAATATGTGTCGAGTGCGTCGATACAATAACCTGTGTTTGTTGGTATCCGTATTTCTCGAACAAAGTTTTCTGGATGTGTGTATGAATATGAGCCTCGGGTTCCTCTATAAGAAGAAAGTGGGCGACCCTATCAGTCGAAAGCTTTCTCTCATATTCCAACAGTTTAAGCGAAAGGTAGATTAGGTTTGCCCCACCGAGGCTCAGCTCATACACATCACCCTGATAGCCTTTGTCAGACGGATCGCTCACTTTAAGCGCAAGCCCTTGCAACAGTCGGTCAATGTCCTCTGGCAAGGCCGAACGGATGTCAATTTCAGGAGAGTAGGTGTGACCGACGGTATCGTACAGCGTGTCTTGTATGTCCTGCGAAATCCGTCGTATTTCGCCCAAGGATGAGATGTCGTTGTTGAGATTCGTGATCGTTCCGATTATTCGTTCGGCGTCTTCTAGCTTCACGGAACGCTCTGTTCCCCGAAGTAGCGCGAGCAATGGGCTGTCGCGATAACTTCTCAGGTCGGAAACAACATCTCGCAGTGCCTTGATGAAAGTGCATGACACCTCTGAATGAAGGGGCTGGGTCTTCACGCCGATGATCGCAGAGTCGTCAAGATCGGGGTTAGGGAATCTCAGGTTATTGAAGTCACCGGCAATACTAGCGTAGGCGGCATCATCTGTGATGTCGCTCGTCGCACGCCCGGTAAAGACGGGCTCGTATTGCTCGATGTCAATATTAGTGAGTTCGCGTCGAATGTCTTCCGCAGTTGCATTATCCCTGGTCATTTCGAAGAGACGACGACGTATCTCATAAACGGGACGAAACAACAACGTGTATGTTCCACGATTTGTTGCATCCATGTGCCCGACAGTATGCCGGATAACCTGGCAACCCTCGCTTGCGTCAAGCTCCTCGAAGTCAAGACTGATGATGATCCAATGTCCTCTCCAAGCACCAACTGCACGGTTGAAATCAGCCTCAGCGAGGCGGTTGGCTCGCCGAGGGAGCGTATCATCGAGCATTAAACGAATGGCATAAAACGCATTCGTCTTGCCGGAGCCATTTTCGCCAATGAGCGTGTTGACTCCCTTGTTAAACCGGAACTCGGCCTTACGAAAATTGCGAAAGTTCCGAAGTCGCAAACGTGAGATATGCATATTCGTTCCCTTGGAACAGGTGCCAACTCATTTGGTGGCGTATATTGTTCCGCTTGTTAGTTCATCCTCGTTGGAATTCGGCTCGCGAAAAGTTTCTTGCCATGTTTATACCTCGCCCGCCGTTAGTGTTGTTTCCAGCATCGAACGCACATACGTTTCTTTGTCTTCTTCCTGAAAGACGACATGCCAGGCTAGCATCTTTGATTTCTCGATACCCCAAAGTAGCCGCATTGAGTGCGAAGGCGTGTTGGAAACGATGAAGGAATGCAGATGGACGTTCGGGTCTGCCAAGCGGTTCTCGATTTCTTTGACCGTTTGATAGAAGTGAATCTTCGGGTCGGTTGAACCGACATTTCGGATGCCTTTCGGGTCCACGAAGATCACATGCTGTTTGCCATCGACGAGCAGCCAAAGGATGAAGTCGGGATGAAAGTTGCCGGCCTCGAAGAAACCGACACCTTTTCCTTTGCTCAAATTGCGGAGCAGATAGAGTTCCTTTTTCGCGAAGAAGCCGCCATCGTTGTCGTGGAATTGCTTGAGATCCTCGACAAACTGGCGTTCTCCCTTGTTCAAAGGTACTGGGCTTATCTCCACGATCTTTTTCGTGGAGGTATAGAAGCGGCTGATACAAGTGCCGACCGAACCAAATGGCCTTGATGGTACGGAATTCCCAGGGTTTGAAATCACCTTTCTCGATAG
>CAVRDP010000036.1:0-123045 GCA_963719885.1 uncultured Planctomycetia bacterium
CCCTGCAGTTGGGGCAGGCTCATGCGGTCCACCTCCTCTTCTTTCATGTTCAGGCCATCTATGGCCATCTGCCGGAACGCCTTCGTCTGGCGCATCCGCTGGCTCAGTTGCGTGATGGTGTCGGCGATGGTGGAAGCAGCGCCGCTCACGCCCTGCGCGAGAATCTCGCCGCTGCGATCGGGTACAATGGGAATGCCGGTGTCCATAAATATCTTACGGTAATAATAATGCTGTAAGGAACGTGCCCAACGTGCCGAGTGAGCTACCTGTGGTCGCTGTTTTTGCTGCTGCGCCAATGCCCGTTAATCCGCTTATGCCCGCGCCCAGCAAAGCCGATTGATTGTTCTGTGCCGAATTGTACGCACTCAACTGGCCGGCGTAGGCGGTGTCCGCCGCGCTCTGCGCGTTGATGTTGCTGTTGCCGTAGTTGGGATTTTAGCTTGTAAACCCTCGCCAGGTTTTCGCCAACGAGGACCCCCTTCTTGCCCTTGTGCTTGGCTGCTAGACACTCGCCCCGGAGGATCTTCAGATCGCCGAATATCCGGTTGCCCGCCGGCAAGCCTTGGATGCCGACCGGTTCACCTAATTCCCCGACGGCCATAAAATCAACTAACCCGGGAGTTACCGATTCAACACCATCCAGGGAAGCGATTTCCGCGCCGATCGATTCCTTGAGGTTCGCACTAAGTGGAAAACAACTGTCGCGGGTAACAATCATGTCGGCTCGTTCCCGGATCTTGCCGGGCATGAGCACGGAATAGGAACTCGGATCATTGCCCATCACTTTTTCGTACTCTTGTTGCGTGACCTCGAACATGCCCAGGTAGAACGACTTCGTGATCCGAACCGCACGCCGGGGCTGCTCGTCGCGGGCGGCCTCCGGCTTGGTCGCCAGCGATCCCATCATGAACTGCCCGGACGGCACCTGCACGAACGTCATGCCGATTGAGTTGCGGACGACGCGATCCTTCGGTTGAGCCGCGGACGCAAGGCCCGAGATGAGAAGAAAGGCCAAGCAGGCGAATGTGCGGATAGCCATGAGAGTGACTCGGGAGGTGGCCTTGAATCGATGGGACAGCCTGACACTGTTCAAGGATTATACACTTTTCCTGTCAAGGACCATGCAAGCCGCCTGGCCCCAGCGTCCTTACGAGGGCTTGCGAAAAGACGGGGAGGAAAAGGCTCCGGCTCCTCCAACCACCAAATTTGGATACGATAGGCAGGATAGACAGAGGATGCGTGCTTGCCGTGATATCGACCTGGATATGCCCATGCTGGGTGGCGTATGACGTTGAGGGCGAATTGACAAGTTTGAGCGGCTTGGGTAAAAAACGTGCATATCACGAGGAGCACGTTACTGCCCGGGCGGCATGGCGTTTCACGTTCTCAATCGAGGCGTTGGCCGCAGAACGCTTTTCGACAAGGATCGGATTTCCTGGCCATGATGCATGGTACGCCTTTGCCCGTTGCGGATCGGCAGCTTCACCGCAGCCTGGGCCTGTTGCAGGCCACGGCCATGAACATGTCGAACATGATCGGTGTGGGCCCGTTCCTGACAATCCCGCTCATTTTGACCGCAATGGGTGGACCGCAGGCCATGCTGGGTTGGATCCTCGGCGCGCTGCTGGCAATCTGTGACGGCATGGTGTGGGCCGAGTTGGCCTCGGCAGTGCCATCCTCCGGTGGTACGTTTGAATACTTGAAGGTGGCTTATGCGGAAACCCGGCTGGGGCGGCTGCTCCCTTTCTTGTTCATCTGGCAATTCATCTTGTCCGGCCCGCTGGAAATCGCCTCCGGGACCATCGGCTTCGCGCAGTACTTGACCTATTTACTGCCGTCCGTGCCGCCGCAAATGCAACCATGGCTAGCCCAATGGGTGGCGGTTGGAGTTGCCGCGTTGACGGTCGTGCTGCTATACCGCAAGATCGAGTCCGTGGCAAGACTCATGGTAGCCTTGTGGGCGGGCGTGATTCTGACCATCGCCGTGGTGCTGGTTTGCGGTTTGCCGCATTTGAGCGCAGGCATCGTGTTCGACTTTCCACCCCGGGCATTCAGTTTCTCCCGCGGGTTCCTGCTGGGGCTGGGCTCGGCCATGTTGCTGGCCATGTACGATTATTTGGGCTACTACAGTGTCTGCTATATCGGGGATGAAGTGCGATCGCCGTCACGGACCATGCCCCGCTCGATCCTGATTTCCGTGTTCGCCGTGGCGGCGATTTATTTATTGATGAATGTCGCGATCATCAGCGTTGTGCCCTGGCGGGAGGCCATGTCATCGAAGTATATCGCCTCCGAGTTCATGGCGCAGCTTTACGGCCCCGTGGGGGGCGACCTGATGACCGTACTGGTGTGCTGGACGGCGTTCGCCTCGGTGTTCACGCTGATGCTGGGATATTCACGCATTCCCTATGCCGCGGCGCGGGACGGCTTCTTCTTCTCGGTCTTCGCGCGGTTGCACCCGCGGGCCGATTTCCCCCACGTTTCGTTGCTGGTGCTGGGAGCGGTGGCCATGGGCGCCAGTTTCTTTTCCCTGGACGCGGTCATCAATGTTTTCGTCACCAGCCGGATCCTCGTGCAGTTCATCGCCCAGATCGGCGCCGTGGCGAGGCTCCGCAGGCAAGGAACCGGCAACCCTGGCTTCCGCATGATGTTGTATCCACTTCCCAGTCTGATTGCCTTGGTTGGTTGGATCTACATCTTTGCCACGTCGGGCAGCGATTACATTCTGGGAGGCCTGGCAATGCTCGCGGCGGGTGTCGTGGCGTATGCCCTATGGTCGCGATGCGGCCGACGATCCCCGGGACAGCCAAGCGTTGGCCCATGAACTCCTGTCACGGCAGCGAGCGGAAGAGCACGCCGGCCATTGCCTCGCTGACAAAGATGTCGCGTTTGGGCAGATCGAACTACCCAGCCTTCGACCGGGAGCCGAAACGGCGAACCAAGGCCGTGTTCTGCGCAGCCTGATCGCTGTAGCGGTCGTAGATTCCGACAATTACCGCATCCGTGGGCTTGATCGCGGCGAAGGTCTCCTGAAACGCCTGTTCCACATCGTGACGCCGCCCGGCAGCGAGGATCTTGAATGCCAAGCAGGGGCGCCTGGTCTGCTGGATCGCCTTGAACATCCGCGGCGGGTCGCTCTTGAGATACACCTCGCCCACCGACACCGGAACATGCCCGAGAAGCTTCTCGAGGGCGGCTTCGTCACGGTGCCGCTCGTAGACACACGTCTGGAAATAGTCCAGGTCCCAGCCCTTCGACTCCACGGCATCGACCACATCGGGCATGTGGGTGGACACGCCGGCCAGCAGGCCCGCGTCCCGGATGCGTTTCAAGCGGTCATGCACGACATCGAGCTTCCCCTGCTTGAACAGCGCGTCGGTCACTTCCCCATGATGGGCGATGGCGATCAGCCCGTCGATCTTGGCGAACGGGCGGATGTCCTCGTCCGAGCCCGTGAGTCCGATGAGGTACATCTTTCCGCCCGACTGTCGATGGCGGTTGTAGATTCCCAAGAGGGTGCCGCGTTCGTGCCCTTGCCAGGCGTTGATGCCTAGGTCCTCGCAATGGCGCAGCGTCCTGACGGCTCGTTCGGGCGTGTAGTAATCGTGCATCTCCCGGTCCAGGAAGGGCGACATGTGCGACCCGCCGTCGATATTGTGGCAGCCGACGATCAGCCGCGAAATCGAGTACTTGCCCAGCGAGATAGTTGGCATGGGCGCGGCGGCGGCCTTCGCCTTTCCGCTGGAAGTGTCGGCGCGGAGCAAATGCGTGGTCGCCAGCGCCGCCGGAACTGCCGCAGCGGCTTCCAGGAAGCGGCGCCGGTTGCATGCCTGACCGATCGAGCCGTCTTGTGGAGGTCGTGGTTCGTTTGCGTTCATGGGGGGCTCCTTTTCGGTCTAACGGATGGTATCGGACATGCAGGGCTTCAGCGACGAAACAGCCTTCATGCTATGCCCGAAGAATCCGTCGGTCAATAGCGGGACTTTGCGCCTGGAGCGGCCTGCCAGCGATCCTCTCGATTTATGCCCTTTTTTTGGACCGCCTGGTTAACCGCGAGTATTGCAAGCGTTCGGAATTGTAGCCTGGCGCTATTTCAGGTCCATGCTCTTGACCGGGACCAGGCGGTGGCCCAACATGTCCACCGCCGCCTGGGCTTGTTCCAGAATAATGTATCCGATCAGCGGCTCGTAGTCGCCGTTGGCCGGTTCCATGTCGAGAAAAAGGACTTCATTGTAGAGCGGGCGGAATCCCTCGATCTGGATCCGCACGGGGCCGCAGATCATTCCTTCCACCACGGCCTGCGCGGCCGTCTCCAGCGAAATCTTCGCGATCTCCTCCAGATGCCCTAGCCGTTCCCGCCACGCACTGGGCAGCACCATGTACGAGGCGCCGGTGTCCACCAGGGCATCGCAACGGATCTTCGCTTCTGGTTCCGCAAGGTTTTCGATCTTCACGGATGTGACGATTCGCCCCATATCCCCTCTCCTCAGCCGCCAACGGACTTCGGAACGATTTGCTCCAGACACGCACATTATACCCGATGCGGCGGCTGGTGTTGGGCTCTATCGATCCACCAGCACCTGATACAGCGGCAGATGCCGGTAGTACACGCCCAGCATCAAGAGCCGCAGCGAGGTGCCGTACAATCGGCCGCCCCGCCACTCCCACTCGTCGCCCGGGTCCCAAGTGCCGGCCAGCGGGCCGTCCTTATGCTGCGTGGCCACGAGTTGATCGCGGAGGACCGCATTCCACTTGGGCCAGTAGTCGCCCTGCATGTGGTACATGACCTGCGTGCCGTAGTACCAGTAGTAACTCGTCTGCCGGCCCTTCTGCGGCAGGTGCCGCAGGAGATAAGCGGCCCCGGCCTGAAGCCGCGGACTGTCGCGGTCGGCGCCCAAGTACTGCGTGCAGAGCAGGCCCTCGGCGGTCATCTCGGGCGTAGCCCCCCGCCCCGGCTGATAGCAAAAGGAACCCATGTTTTTCCCTTTGCCTTCGACCTTGTCCAGCCACTTGTGGACCAGGTCCAACGAGGCCTGGGGAACGCTCAGACCGGCCATCTGTCCGCTCTTCAGGGCCATGACTTCCCAACCCACGACCGAAGTGTCGGAATCTTTGTTGGGGTTGTAGCGCCAACCTCCCAATCCCTTGGTCTGGGCCTTGACGATGAAGTCGATCGCCCGCTGGGCCGGGGCTTGCAAGTCCGGGTCTTTGCTCATGCCGAAGGCTTCGCAGAGGGCGATGGCCGCGATGGCATGGGAGTACATCTGCGAATTGCTGTCCGATTTGAAGCTCAGGTCGCCGTTGGGCTTCTGGTGCTTCAGCAGCCAATCGATCCCTTTGCGGACCGTCGCCTGGTGTTCGCCGGTAAGCTGCGTATTGCCGTCGCAGAGGAAGGGCAAGAGCCCCAGGCCGGTGGCGGCTGAATCGCTATGAACGCTGCCCTGGCCGGGATAGCCTCGGCCGCGGTCCTGATCGTAAATGCGCTTCAGGCTCCAGTAGCCGTCCTTGTGCTGACCCTTCTCGATCCATGCCAGCCCCCTGCGGACGGCGGCCAAGGTCTGCGGGGTCCCTCCAAAGGCCTCGAGCGCCTCGATTTTCTTCTCGCCCTGGCGATGGCTGAACATCGCCTGAATGCCGATCTTCTCGCCGTCGTAGGAGAGCGACGGCAAACGCGCCGCGCGGCGGGGGAGCGGATCCGCGAGCAAATCGTCCGGGATGGCGATCGCGGCGACGGGACCATCCACAACCTGTCCCCCACCGCGACTGCCCGCCGGCAAACCAGGCGGGAGGCGGGGCCAGCCTTGCGTCGGGTTGGGTCCGAGCGCGCTGGGGGCCTCCCGCCGCGCCACTTCCACGCGGACGGCGGGCCCCGGCGCTCCCCCCTGCCCCGCCGCGGCATCGGACGAGGCCGGCGCCGCGGCCGTGCCGGGCAAGGAAACCACTTCCGCCCGGGCGTCATCCCCCAGCAGGCCGCCGACCGGCGGCCGCACGGTGCGCTTGAGTGGTGGAAGCCGCGGCAGGGCGAGCGAGGCCAACTCCCCCTGGCTGAACTCCCCCACGACGCCGGGCTGCGCGGGTCCGGCAGACGGTACGGTCGAAACGGCAACCGGCCCGGTTACAAGCGTTGCCGGGACGGCGGGCCCGGCAGCCGGCCCGCGGTGGTCGACGCCGACGGCAACCCCTGCGACATGCTTCTCCGTCGGCCGCTCGGCGGCAGGGAGAGCTTCAACCTCGATGGACTCGGCGGCCATGGTGATCGCGGCCCGGCGGCGGGGAATCTGCCGCAAATCGAGCATCGCAATCGTATCTTCCGGCGACGCGGCCAGCCACGGCCCCAGCGACCTCCGCGGCAGCGGCTCCAGCGCCACCCGGGCGTCCGAGGGCAGCACCGGGCTTGTGCAGGCGGGACGCTCGCGCCGGCCGAAGGATCTTCCGTCGCGATCGATTTCAAATCGGCGACCTGGTCGAAGGCCTCCGCCGAAGGCTTGAACAGCCGCCGCACGCTCTCCAGCGAAGTCCGCCCGCTGACGACGATGCGGTGGAACTGCCTTTTGATCTCGGGGACCGCCCCCGGGTCGAGATAGACGAAAAAGCTGCCGACGACCAGACAGACGTGGACCGCCACCGCGATCAGAACAAAGCCGGGCGGCGCAAGCGGCGATGCATGACCTGGCGGAAATACCAGGCCGCCACGCCCGCCAAGACGACCGCGATGACCGCGGTCGCCAGCCACCACACGACGTTCACGTACCAACTGAGGGCGTTCATCGCAGACCATCCCATCGGGAAAAATGTCCGGTGAGCCGAGTGAAACGAGTCCCACCGTCCTTGATTTGGCGTATTCGTGGTGGGACTCGTTTCACTCGGCCCACCCTACGGAAACTAATGCCCTTCCTCCACCACCGTACAGTAATGTCCGAGCTTCTCCATTTCGCAGAGTCCCATGACGCGGGCCGGGTAACGGAAGGGCACGCGATCGTCGGCGGATCTGCACGGTCTGCGTCCCCGGATTCTTGATCGACGCGTCGTGGAGGAAGCCGGCCAGGGCGGGCTCGTCGAGCGTCTGTCCGACGACCACGTACTCGCCCTTGTCCGTTACGTTGACGACCAGCTCATGGGGCGGCATTGCCAGGGGCTGGGCCTGCGAGACCTGGGCCAAGCGCACCGATATCTCCCGTTCGTCCTGGCCCAGCCGCGTGGCCACGAGGAAGAAAATCAAGAGGACCAGAAAGACGTTGATCAACGGGATCATGTTGACCCCTTCCAATTCGAGCTCGTTGTCGGGCAGTCGCATGGCAGGCTTCCTACGGTTTCACTCGGGTGTTCGGCAGGTTGGCGCGGAGGGTCGCTCCGCCCGCTTCAGGCATTCTCTCCAAGGCCGCGAAGCTGGGCACCACGTCCTCCAAGACATCGGCCATATCGCGCATGTACGCGCTCGACGCGGGTGTTGAAAAAGTTCGCCATGTACAGCGATGGCACGGCGATCACCAGTCCAAAGGCGGTCCGCAGGAGGGCCAGGTAAATTCCCTCGGCCAAGAGCTCCGCTTTGCCGGTGCCGGCCTGGCTCGTCACGCGGAAGGCCAGGATCATGCCCACCACGGTGCCCAGCAGGCCGACCATGGGCGCGATGTAGGCAATCACCGCCAGCGTGCGGATGCGGCCCCGTTGGGCGCTGGATTCGCGACCCATGGCGTCCTCCATGGCCTTCTCGACCTCCGCCAGGGGGCGGCCGGCCCGCAGCACGCCCGCCCGCAGAATGCCGGCGAACCGCGACTCGGACCCCTCGCAGAGGCTCATGAGGTTCTCGGCGGAGTCTTCGCGGCGGGCAACGAGGTCGTGGATGCGACGGACGAATCGCGGCGGCATGAGCTTCCGCCGCCGCAGGTTGACCAGCCGTTCCAGCGTGCAGCTCAGGGCCATAACCGAGAGGGTCCCTTCCATTGCGTAGAAACACCAGCCCAGCCAGTTGGTTTTTTCCAGCAAGACCCGGCCGATGGAGACCGGTTCGGCGGTCGACTCCAAAGTCTCGTGTTTGGCCGGCGGCGCAGCAGAGGGCTTGGCTGCGGGCCCTTTATCCGCGGGCGGAGCTTGTTGGGCCCACAGCGCGGCGGACCAGGGACTGAAGTTGGCCGCCGCCAACAGCAGGACCATAGCCCAGGCAAAGGGTCGAACCTTGTTCGCTACATGACTCATGACATTCTCCTGGCGGTTCATTTCAAATATGTATCAGTCGAAAAATAACTTTCCGATTTGGGTGGCATGCCTTCACGCGGCCGTTAGAGACTCGGCGCATTCGGGAAAAGCCGACCGGCCGCGGGTAGGCATGTCGGTTGCGAGGCTAGCATACGTAACGTCACGCGTCTGGGCCAACATGCCTACCCGCGGCCGGTTGCGTTTTCTCTGCTGCCGGGACTTTGTGACGGCCGCGTGAAGGCATGCCACCCTCGCAAAGGCACGGAGGTTATTATTCAGTCGGCCCCACGTTTTCTGGTTCATTTCAATTCCGCGAGCATCCTCGCGGCATCCTGCGCCTTGGCATGTTCGGGGTACTTGTCCACGACGGTCCGAAAGGCGTCGACGGCCTTCTGCCGCTTGCCCAACGAGAGGAAGCAGCGGCCAATCTCGAACTGTGCCAGCGCCTGCCAGTTCGGGTAGGGGTAACCGGCTGTGACCATGACGTAGTGTTCGATGGCCTCTTCGTATTTTCGCTCGCCGAAGGCGATTTCGCCTAACATGAAGCGGGCCTTGGCCGCAGCCTCCCCCTCGGTGGCCTTGACCACCTCCTGGTAGATGCCACGGGCCTCCGCCAGCTTGCCCTGGTTTTGCAGCGCGACAGCCAGGCCGTAGCGGGCATCCTGCAACTGATCGAAGCGTGGGAAGTCTCGCGCCAGGGCCTCGAAGCATTTCTGGCCCTCCGGCCATTTCTTCAGGTTCAGCTCACAAGTGCCGGCACGATAAAGCGACTGAGCCTGGTATTTCTCGACCTTGGCGTCGGCCACCTTGATAAACAGCGGCAAAGCGACGTTCGAACTTATTCTGGGCGAACAGGCATTCGGCCGCCAGGAACTGCGCCGGCCCGGCAAGGCTGCCACCGGGATATTCGCGGAGTTCGCTCTGCAGGATGGTCGCGGCCTGCTCGAACTGCTTCTGGCGAAATCGCATGTCGGCCAGTTTATAATCCAGTTTCTCGCGAAGTTCGGCGTCTTTGGCCTTGGCCAGCCCGGCGGCAAAGGCATCGGCCGCCTGGGCGATTTCGGCCGTTTTCTCCGCGGGGGTTCGCGGCCCGATCGGCCTTCGCTTCATGCGCCCGCCCCACGTGGAAGCAGGCCTCCGCCGCCAGCGGGCTGGCCGGAAACTTCTCCGCCAGCGTGCGAAAGGCCGCCGTTGCGCCATCGCTCCGGTTCTCCTGCAACGAGGCGTGGCCGAGCTCATAGTAGGCCCGGTCGGCGCTGGGATAGTCCGGCTTTTGCTGGACCAGGGTCGCCAGTATCACGGCAGCCTGGTCGAACTGCTTCTGCCCGATGCGGCAGAGCGCGAGCGCATAGCGGGCGTCCGCGGCCTCGTCGGCGGACGGTTGGCCGTTCAAGAATGTCTCCAGATCGGCAGCCGCGGAATCCAATTGTTTCTGACGCTGAAAAATGAGGCCGCGGAGGTAGCGGGCCCGCGCCGCAACGGCGGGCTCCGGGCTGCCGGCGAGGATTTGGCCGATCGCCTCGCTGGCCCCGCTGAAGTCCTGCTTGGCGAAAGAAGCGGCCGCCAGCCCATACTTGGCCCGAACGGCGAAAACGCCGTCCGGCGCCTCGGCCAGGCATTGCTTGTAGCGCTTGACGGCGTCATCGTATTTCTTTTGCCGCGTAGCGATTTCCCCCAGTTTGAAATTTGCCTGGACCGAGTAGCTGGTCTTGGCAAAGCGGTCGGCGACCTGACGGTAGTATTGCTCGGCCTGCGCCGCATCGCCGCCCGGCGCCAAGTGGCTCTCTGCGGCGATGCAAAGCACGGCGGGCAGCAGCGGATTGCCGGCCCAGCGCGCATTGGCCAGCAGGGCCGCGGCGTGCCTGCGGGCCGCGGCGTAGTCCTTGGCGTCGAAGGCCATCGAGGCCGCCATGTAAAGCGACTGGGCCGCCAAAGGGTGTTCAGGGTGCTGCGCGGCGAATTTCTCGTACACGGCCAGGGCTTCGTTGCGACGGCCGGAAAGCTCAACCAGGGCATCCGCCCGGGCCAGTTCCAGGAGAGCCGCGGTATCGCCCGCCGGGTTCGTCTTGAGCGCGCCTTCGGCCACGGTCAGGGCGTCCTGCGGCTTGGCTGATTTGAGCAAGGCCCGTGACAGCCACAAGGCCGCTTCGGCCGACTCGCGCGCGGACGTCTTTGCCAGCGGTTCGAGGATTCCCTGCGCCTCGCTGAATTTGCCGGCGGAGAACCAGCACTTGCCGGCCGCCAGTTGCGCCTCCGCTTTGTAACGACTGTTGGGAAACTTCTTGGCGAGATCGGCCAACAACGCGGCAGCCTCGACCGCCTTGCCGGCTTGAAGGCGGCACTGTCCCTGGCGGAAGAGGGCAAGGTCGGCGTTGGGGAAATTGGCCACGGCCGCAACCGCGGCAAAGTGCGGCTCCGCCTCGCTATACTTCTTCTCCTTCAACAGCGATAGCCCCAGCCGCAGCCGGATTTCCGTGGCCAACTCGTGGCCCGCCAAGGCCGTAGTGCCGAGGAACTTCTGGAAGGTGTCGATGGCCTCCGAATCGCGGCCCGCCTCTTGCTGCGTCGTTCCCAGGGCGTAGTAGGCGTCGGCCACCAGCGGGCTGGTGGGAAAGCTGGCGATGAGCTTCTGGTAGGCTTGCGCTGCGGCCGTGGGATCGCCCGCCGAGAGCAACGATTCGCCTTGATAATACAGTGCGGCGGCGGTGTGCTTGCCTTGCGGATACTTGGCAGCGGTCGCAGCGAGCGTCTCGGCGGCCGATTTGAAATCCTCGCGGTTCTTCGACTCCAGCGCCGCCTGGTAGCGTGCCATGCCCAGGCTGTATTGCACCCCTTCGCCGTCGGGAAAGGCGGGATACTTGGTCGAAAGCGTCTGGAAGGTGGCAATCGCCGCGGCGTACTTCTTGGAGTGAAGCTGGCAGATGCCGAGATAGTAGTAGGCCCGGTCCAGGCGGGCATCGTTGGGGTTCTGGCTGATGAACCCCGTCCACTTCTCGCCCGCCCGTTGGTACAGCCCGGTGTTCTGCAAGGCCGCGGCGGCATTGAAATCCCGCAGCACGGGCGCTCGTGGGCTTCCTGGTCCGCCGCTCGACCCCTGCCCGGCAACACGGCGAGGGAGAAACCCAGACAAATCCCAATCGTGCAAACCAAGCGGCAAACGGGCATCGGATTCTCCTTGGTGGGTGGCTGCCGAATCCCCGGGCTTCCAAAAACCCAGGTGGAAGGTTCGGCGGCGGCCTTTACTACTATATTGTCCGGATCGACGCGTGGCAACTCCCCATTACTCGGCCCCGATGCAATACCGATTATAATTCACTTCGCTTTGGGCAAGAAACCAAGAACCGCCTCGCGATAGGCCTTGCCGCCTTGAAGGTAAAACTCTCCGTGCGACGCTTCGGGAAAGACCACGAGTCGGGCGTGGGAGTCGACGCGCCGGTAAATGGCTTCGACTTCCTCCGGCCGCGCGCGATTGTCGCGACCGCCGGCCATGATCAAGAGCGGCACGGTGGCGGGAATCTCGGCGATACGGTCGACGGGCGACATGCGTTCCATCTCCGGCAGAAAGATCGGCCCGACCAGGTTCAGGCCGGCGTAGGCAATATTGTCCAGCGGAAAGCAAAGAAACGCCGAGACACGGTTCCGTACGGCCGAACGAATGTCGCGAAACGGACATTCCAGGATATAGCCGCTGACCCGCGTCTGTAATTCGCCGCCGGCATAGATGGCCGCAGCCGCGCCGAGCGACGTGCCCTGCACGAAAATCGGCCGCCCCGGGCGACGCTGTTCGAGGTAGGCGACGGCCGCAACCACGTCATGCCGGGCATTGTAGCCGACATCCGTGGCATCGCCCTCCGAATCGCCGTTCGCCCGGAGCGTGATCGCCAGGACGCTGCAACCTTCGTGGACGAGCATTTCCGCCAATCGTATCGAATCTCCCCGGCAGCGGCCGTAACCGTGGATGACAATCACGGAGGGGTTATCGTCACGACCGGGCATAAACCATGCACCGATTTCCAAGCCGTCACACGTGCCGAGCCGAATCGACTCGATGTCGGCCCACGAAACGACGGGCGCCGGTTCGGCGAAACTGCGCATGCGGCCGCCGCGTGAGCTTGTAGGCCACCGCCGCGGAGACCGCCAACCAGGCAATCAACAACACGAAGGCCGTCGCGGCAATCCGTTTCAGCCAGCGACGTTGCGCGAAATCCGCGCGGGAGCAGCCGAGTTCGATGATGGTTGGTTGTCTTGCATGAATCGTTTGGTTCCACTCGGCTACTCCACGATCAGCAGCCAGCCTTTGCCCGGGGCGACGGGAATCGCATTGCCGGGGGCAAACGTGGCGGCTTCCTGAAAGCCCTTGATTTCCGGCGCAGTGAGATGCACCTTCGCCGGGTCCAGGCCGAGGCCTTTCCAATCGATTAGCAGCTTGACCGCCGTCGCTTGCAGCGCCCAGCTTGCCAGCGCAATAGCCCCCCTGCCCTGCTTGCGAAATACCGAGGCGATAAGCTTCGGATTGCCGGTCTGTACGGGAGAGGCCTTGTCCCACCAGCCGATGAACTCGGCGTCGGCAATGCCGAAGGCATCTTCGGCCTTCCAAAGATTCCGCGGATCGCCGCTCCACGGCCAGCGCGATCCGCATGCCGAAGACCAGACCGTGCCACGGATTGGGATGATCGAGCATCTCGCTCATCAGGCCGTAGGGAATGCCCGACATTTCCACGAGCATGTATTCCGGTGAGGCATTGGCATTGAAACCTTCGCCGTGCCAGAGACCGTTGTAATAGGGATAAAGCTCCATAAAGGCGATCGAGCTGTTGCTCCACTTGGCCAGGCCGTTGAAATGGTTCCAGGAGTGCATGCTCACGCGGCGGCCGGTGTTGCCGTCGGCGTCGAGGATGCGGCGGGCACGCTGCATCGACTTGCGGTCCAGGGCCGTATCGTCGATGTACAGGCCGTCGATGCGGGCCTTCTTGATGAGATAATCGAGTCCGGCCAGGTAGAAATTGTTCCAGCGCGAGTCGGGCGTGGTGATCACCGCCAGGTCGAGCTTGCTGCGGTAGCCGGGGTAGTGCAACTCCTCGCGCCAGGCCGGTACGATGTCCATGCCGACGTGCTCGCGCAGCCAGGGGTGCGGACCGCCGGGATTGGTGACAGGCCAGGAGACGCCTTGCCGGCGGGGAAGAATCACCTCGCCTTCGAGGCTCTTCAGGGCAAAAAACTCCGGCAGGTTCTGCGTGAGCTCGCGGGTCGTGTAATAGACGTTTACCGCGCACGCCGGCGGCGTGGGCCTTCTTTACGAACTTGGTCAAGTTGGCAATCGAGTCGTCGTTAAAAGGATAGTTGATATACGGATTGCAGAGGCGGTTGTGGTGGACCTCGATGATGTTCGCCCCTTGCTTGCGAATGGCCGCCGTGTCTTCCATGCCGGCCCCCTGCCCGGCATGATAAAACCGGTCGGTAAAATGCTCGTGCGTATCCAGCGGCTTGAAGGGGGTGAAGTACCAATCGATCACGAAATCGCCGCAGTCTCCGAAGAGGCCGAGGTTCGGCTGGAGGACGTTCGAGATGCGGAGCTTGCCCGATTTGGCCGTGAGCCTCACCTGGCCGGAGTGGTTCTCGATGTTGATGCCGCCGCCGCCCCAGGAATCAGGCTTGTGTAACGGGCAAAAGTCGTAATAGGCGTTGATCAGCGGCCGGAAGTAGTTGCTCCCTTTGAAACGCAGCATCAGCCCCTGATTGACGTCACCCAGCCAGATCGCGTCCTGGTGCTTCGTAACGTCCCATTTCCAGTCGTGTCGCTGCGGACAGATGCCGCCTTGCAGGCCGAGGCCCATGGCATATTTCACCCGGTCTTTCGCCCAAGGGACTACGAAGCGAACTTCGTCGACGGTGACCGGCACGTCGGATGCCAAGTGCATCTGAAGTTGCAGATGGCCGTCGAACTCCAACCGACCGCGGACCAACAGCGATAAGTCGCCGGGCTTGTCCACCACCTCCCACTCCACGCCAACCGGCGTTTGCCGCCTGAACTCCAGGCTGGTCAGGCCGCTTGTCTTCCACGGCACGGCCTTGCCGCCGACGAGACATTCCAGTCGTGGCGGCGAGGCGAAGGCATTCGTTCCCTCAGCCAGAATTTTCGTATTGCTGTCGGAGAAATAGCTGGTGAATTGGGCCGGAATGCCGTCGGGGCCTAGGGTGATGCGGCGGCCCAAAATTTCGAGCGTCCGCGCTTGCTCGTTGACACGGATGGGCGTGAACGGGCGTGTGACCACGGTTTCGCTTTCGCCGACGTCCGAGTCGAGCCATTTCAAGCGGGCCAACCGCCAAGCCTCGCCCGTCCCAGATTCCGCGATCGGTTCGCCGGCGATCGTGAGCGTCAGATCCAGCTTGGCGTTGCCCATGGTGGCCGTGCCGTGATATTCGCCCGGATTGGCGTTGCTGGGCACTTCGACCGCAACCCAGACCGGCTTGACTTCTCCGGGCCTCAAAGGAATCGACCGGGTCACTTCGTAGATCTCCGCGCCAGGCAGGTCGGAAATCTGGGCTTCCAGAAAGGCTAAGTTACGGGCGTCTTTTGCAAATACCACGCAGACCTGAAACACGTAGAACTCTCCCGGCCGGGCGACGCCGGAGAACTTGTTCCAGGACTGGGCGTTGTTCTCGAACCAATGGGCCGGCATGATGTTGCGGCGGACGGCCCGCTGGCGGTCTTCGCCGGAGAGCCAAAAAGGCGCGGGATGGGCTTTTTCGAAGGCCGCAAGGACCTCCGGCTTCACGGGCGTTTCCATCATCCGCATGACAGCGTCGCTATCGCTCAGCCTGCCGACGATGGCGCCGGGCAGATTGCAGTCGGCGGCGCCGGCAGGCATCGCGATGCCAATCACGGAAAACAGCGTAACGGCGAGAATGCCGAGGATCAGGGACCAGGATGTTTTCATTGTCAGGCTCTTGACGAGCGTTCCGCCAAACGCCAAATTAGGGTTCACTGGAAAGGGTTCGATTTCGTGCATATCATAGTCGCCGCACGGAGCGATTGCCAGTAGCAGTGATGTGCCCTTTCGCACCCAAAAACGGTATACTTAGACAATAGATGTTTTTCAGGACGGTTGGAGACTCGCATGCAAATGACACTTGAAGAAGCGAAGAAGAGGTTTCCCCATGGCCCGCTGCCAGCTCCATTGCAGTACGCCGGGCAGTGGGTCGCCTGGGACAAAGACCGTACGAACATTGTTGCTCACGGCGCGAGGTTTGGCGACGTTCGCGCTGAAGCCATTGCCGCCGGCTGCCCGGAGCCGTTGATGCAGCGGGTCTTAGGTGCATCGTTCGTGGGAGGAACATGAGGTTCTCCTATACATTGAATATAGCGCCGTCGGTCGATACCGGCGACGAGATCGTCCTGCTGCGCCCCGAAATCCCAATTCGCGTCTACGGTCCTGGCGGCGCGGCCGACATGCTCGCTCTGGTCGATACAGGCGCTGACAACTCAATTCTTCCACTATCGGTTGCACGCAACCTGGGAATCGAAACGACCCCGGGTAAGGGACCTGATGCGATGGCTTTCGGGGGTCAACGAATCTCGCTATCCTTTGCAGAAGTTGTTCTTGAAGTGTCGCAAAATGCCACCGTGATTCAATGGCGGACCCGTTTGTACTTCGCCGACTTTCCAAGCGACACGGAGAAAGCCGTCATTCTGGGGCACGAAGGCTTCCTCGACTACTTCACCGCGACGTTCGACGGCGAGGATTGTGTGCTTACATTGGAACCGAACAACAGTATTCCAATAATGGTTGAAAACGTGCCTAGGAGACAGACATGAAAGTTCTGGGTATTTCAGGCAGTCCGCGGCGTGAAGGAAACACCGATATCCTGGTACACGCTGCGTTGGAAGTTCTGGCGGGCGAGGGACTGCAAACGGATTTTCTTTCGCTGGCCGATCGGCCGATCAAGCCTTGCGTGGCTTGCCGGGGCTGTTTTGCCTCGGATACGATACGCTGCGTCCAGGAAGACCCGGCATTTGAGGGAATCCTGGACAAGTTCGCCGAAGCCGATGGTATCTTGATCGGCTCGCCCGTGTACTTCGGGTCGGCCACGCCGCAAATCATGGCCTTGCTGGACCGGGTGGGCTACGTCGCCCGAAAGCATCCGCAACTGCTGCGACGGAAGGTCGGTGCGGCGATCGTGGTCGCCCGTCGTGCCGGTCAGAACTTCACCTTCGCCCAACTCAACTACTTCTTTCTAATCAGCGAGATGATCGTGCCCGGTTCGACCTACTGGAATGTGGCCTTCGGCCGCGAGAAGGGCGAAGTGCGAAATGATGCGGAAGGCATGGATACCGTAAAGAACCTCGCCCGGAACATGGCCTGGCTTATGAAGCGGTTGTTCACGCCTCGGCAGGCGGTCGAGGAGCGGATGACGATGGAACAGGCCCGCTGAGGCCCAACCATGCTTGCCAATGGCAACCCCGGCTGCCCATAATAAGGCCAGTTCGTTTGCCAGTTCTTTCTTCCCGCCATTTTTCTTTAACAAAGGCCTTTCCCATGTGTTCCCAACGCAAAATCCAGTTTCTCGCAGCCGGCCTTCTTGGACTGCTGGCCTGGCCTTGGGCAGCCGCCGCCGAGGCGGCCAGTGGCAACTCGAAGCCGAATTTCATCGTCATCCTGATCGACGACCTGGGCTATCGCGACGTGGGTGTCTATGGGGCCAAGGACATCCCCACACCGCACATCGACTCCCTGGCCCGCAACGGCACGCGGTTTACCAACGGTTATTCGGCCTGCCCGGTCTGCACCCCGGCGCGTGCGGCGCTGCTGACCGGGCGTTATCAACAGCGCTACGGCCTGGAATGGGTGATTTCTCCCGATCGGAAGACAGGGAAGACGCTGTTCGGCCTGGACGTTCGCGAAAAGACCCTCGCCGATTTGTTGCGAGAACAAGGGTATGTCACGGGGGCCTTGGGAAAGTGGCACCTCGGCGACCAACCGCAGTACTTTCCCACCAGGCGGGGCTTCGACTACTTTTACGGCTACCTGCAATGGGGCCATTACTATCTCAACCCAACCCCGGAGCAGCTCGCGCATCCGACCGACCCCTGGATCTTGTGGTGCAAGTTCCTGGGCGGCGCGGAGACAGCCCGCTATATGATCGACGTCTCCAACGCCCCGGTGTATCGGAACGAGCAGGTCGCCGGTTTTCAGGGCTACCTGACCGACGTGCTCAACCGGGAGGCGGTGCAGTTCATCGAGCGGAACAAGAAGCGACCGTTCTTCCTGTACCTGGCCCACGCGGGGCAGCACGTGCCGGTCCAGGCGACCGAGAAGTACCTCAGCCGTTTTCCCGCGCTCTCCGACGAGAAGCAGCGCAAGACCTACGCGGCGGCGCTGAGCGCGATCGACGACGGCGTGGGGGAGATCCTTGCCAAGCTGCGGGAAAACGGCCTGGAGAAGAACACGGTAATCTTCTTTACCAGCGACAACGGCGGTCCGAGCTACTGGAAGCCGCGGCCGGAAATTCTCGACGTGATCAAGGCCGGTACGGCGCTGGGCGCCCCGAGACCGGGCGAGGTGCTCGGCTACCGCGAGGTCTCCGAGCGATTCCAGAAGTCGATCGGCGGCAACGGCTCCGTGAACCTGCCTTTGTCGTTCGGCAAGGGCATCCTTTACGAAGGGGGCGTTCGCGTTCCCTTCATCGTGCAGTGGCCCGGCGTGGTCGGAGCGGGAAAGGTGAGCGACGCGGTCGTTTCCCACTTGGACATTCTGCCGACCTGCGTGGCCGCCGCCGGAGGCAAGCTTCCCACGGACCGCGAGTATGACGGAGCGGACCTGCATCGCTATTTTGCGGACAAGGCCGGCAATTGGACCGATCGGCCGATGTTCTGGCGGGTATGGCGGGACCGGGCGGTACGCATGGGAAAGTGGAAGCTCGTCTGGAGCGGCGATGCCAAGCCACGGCTCTACGATCTGGCTGCCGACATCGAAGAAGAGAAGGACCTTGCGGCAGAACGTCCGGCGATCGTCGGCCACATGAAGGAAGCGTGGAAGGCCTGGAACAAGAAGAATATCGCCCCGTTGTTTCAATTCGAGATGAAAGGCGGGCCCTGGAAAGGCGACGATTGACCGCATAGCTATAGCTGTAGGGTGGGACCAGCAAACCGGGAGTTGGTGGGCCGTCGGTTGCGGTTGACCCGGTTTGCGCAGGCCCACCAACCGCGCGACCTCGTCCCACCCTACGGCCAAACAAGCCTCCCGGAATCTCGCAAGTCCATTTAGCCCCGGGAGTCAGAACCATGACCCGAAAACCTAGCGAAGCCCCGCCCGGGAAACCTTGGCTGGCGAATAAGGAATGGGCCAACGGCCAAATCGTCTTTTCCGACAAGACGTCAATGTTGGCTCTATGGGCCGTCGCGCTGCTTTGGAACCTGGTTACAGTTCCCTGTTGTTTCGCGACTTACCCCAAAGCCTCCATCGCCGTCCGCGAGGGCAACCTGTTGCCCCTGCTCGCGCTGATCTTTCCTGCCGCCGGTTTGTTCTTTGTCGTCGGTGCGATCGTTGCCACGATGCACTGGCGGAAGTTCGGCCGCTCTGTCTTTCAGATGGCTTCGGTGCCCGGCGTCATCGGCGGACAACTGGCGGGCGTGGTCCGCACCGCCGTCAAGATCCATCCGGAAGGCGCCTTTCGGCTCAAGCTGAGCTGCATCAACGTAACTTATGAGACTACCGGCAAAGGCGCCGAGTTCATGAGAAAGGTCGATTGGGAGGACGAGCAAGTTGTCGTACATGAGCTGTTGCGAGACGACGCCGGGCAGTCGGCCATCCCGGTCCTGTTTCAAATCCCCTACGAGTGCAACGAGAGCGGTGGGTCGGACGCCAAACGCCAAATCCTATGGCAACTGGAAGTTACGGCGAAGACGCCTGCGCCTCGACTACCGCGCCACGTTCGACGTGCCCGTGTTCAAGACCCCCGAGAGCGACCCCAACTTCGTCGTCGACCGCAGCCTGATCGCCGAGTACACTGCGCCCGAGGATCCGGAGCGCGAGCTCTCGGCCGGCGGCGTGATCAAAATGGCGTCTCCCACGGGTGACGGCTGCCGGTTCGTCTTCCCGATGGCCCGGAACCCGGGCGCCGCCACAAGCGTAACCCTCGCGAGTATCGTCTTCGGGAGCGTGCCGTTTTGGCTCTCCTACCTGAAGCCGGGATGGTTGATCTACCTATTTTTCGGCGGCATATTCGGACTGGCGGGTCTATTTCTCTTGGTGGTCGCTGTGGACATCTGGTTCTATCGCAGCGTAATCGACGCATCGCCGCGCGGCCTGACGGTCACCGGCGGGCTGTTCGGTTGCGGCCCGAGCCGCTGGATTGCCGCCGCGGACGTCCTCAAGATCCAGCCCGACAGCCATTTCCAGACCGGCAACGGGCCGTGTGCGGTGGTGTATTATGATCTTGTTGTCACCTGCGCCCATGGGCCCCAGGTCACCGCCTGCAAGCGGTTGCGCGGCAAACCTCTGGCGTCGAGCGTGATCCACCAGATTCAGCAGGCGATGGGCAACAGCGGTCAAAAGGATAGTCCTTAAGCGATTCACCGGTCCTAACTTGCAGCCGGTTGTTGACAGGCTTGGAAAGTGGAAGTAATATCCGTCTATGGAAAATGCCAGAAAATCGTGGGTCTGCGCTGCGCTCGACCACACCCTACTAGGGAGATTTGTACCATGAGATTGCTCACGACTTGTATTGCACTGATTGTCTTCTGCACGTGGCTAGCCCAGCCCGCTGGATGCCTGGCGGGCGAGCCCACACCGTTGGAGTCGGCCCATCCGATCGTCGGAACGGCGACTTTCGGCCACACGTATCCGGGCGCGACCGTTCCCTTCGGCATGGTCCAACTCAGCCCTGATACCGGGCTGGCCGGGTGGGAACACTGCTCCGGGTATCATTACGAAGACAAGGCGATCCTCGGCTTCAGCCACAATCACCTGAGCGGGACGGGCTGCCCGGACTTGGGCGACATCCGCATTACGACGCTGGGTTTCACGCCGCCACCCAAGAACAAGGAAGGATACCTCTGCCCCTTCTCGCACCGGGATGAAGTCGCCCGGCCGGGGTACTATAGCGTCGTCTTGCAGAATCCCAAGGTGAAGGTGGAATTGACGGCGACGGCGCACGCGGGGTTCCACAAGTACAGCTTTTCCGGCGACCAGGCCGTGAGCCTGTTCTTCGACCTGGTTCGCGGCATAGCCAACGACCCGGTGGACGTGGCCCTGGGCGGGTCCGTGGTGGTGGAGAAAGACAACGTGCTGAGCGGTTATCGCCACAGCAAGGGGTGGGCGGCCGACAAGACTTGCTTCTTCGTGGCCGAGTTCTCCCGGCCGTTTGACTCCGTCGGCATCGAGGTCGATGGCAAAGCAGTCGAGGCCAAGCAAGGCAAGGGCGTGCGCGTGACGGCCTGCGTCGGCTACAAGGATCCCAAGCAGCCGATCCTGGTGAAAGTAGGTATTTCCGGCGTGAGCGTCGAGGCGGCCCGCAAGAACCTGGCCGCCGAGATCCCCGCCTGGGATTTCCAGGGGACGATCGACGCCGCCGCCGCGAGTTGGAACGACGTGCTGGGCCGTATCGACGTCGACGCCATCGACCCTGCCACCCGCGAAGTCTTCTACACCGCGCTCTATCACGCCAGCATGGCGCCTACGCTCTACAACGACGTGGATGGCAGCTACCGTGGGCTGGACCACAAGGTCCATCGCCCGAAAGGGTTCCAGAACTATTGCACGTTCTCGTTGTGGGACACGTTCCGGGCGGAGCACGCGATGCTCACGATCTTGCAACCGCAGCGGGTCGACGACTTCATCGGCACCATGTTGGCCCATTACCGGCAATTCAAGCAGCACGCGTTGCCGGTCTGGTCGCTGGCCGGGAACGAGACCTGGTGCATGATCGGCAACCACGCCATCCCCGTAATCAGCGAGGCCTACTCCAAGGGTTTCCGCCGCTACGACGCGGAAGCCGTCTACCAGGCGATGCGCAACGTCGTGATGCAGGATCGCAACCATTTGGACGAGTATCGTGCCAAGGGATACGTGCCCTCCAGCACGGACACGACCACCCCGCGGGGCGAGCAGAACCAGTCCGTTTCGCGGACGTTGGAGTATGCCTACGACGACTGGTGCGTGGGCCGCATGGCCCAACTGCTGGGAAAGACGGAAGACGCCAAACTCTTCCTCGCCCGCTCCGAGAGCTTCCGCAACGTGTTCGATCCGGGCGTGGGATTCATGCGCGGCAAGCTGCCCGACGGCAAGTGGCGCGAGCCGTTCAGCGCCTACCAGCTTGTCTGGGCCGATTACACCGAGGCCACGGCCTGGCAGTACAGTTTCTTCGTGCCGCAGAACGTGCCCGCGCTGGTCCGGCTGATGGGCGGCGACCGGGCCTTCGTCGCCAAGATCGACAAGATGTTTACCGACAACAGTCCGATCGTGGCCGCCGAGACCCCCGACATCACCGGGCTGATCGGCCAATATGTCCAGGGCAACGAGCCCGATCATCACGTGGCCTACCTGTACAACTACGCCGGCGCGCCGTGGAAGACGCAGGCCCGCATCCGCCAGGTGATGACCAGCCTGTATTTCAATGCCCCGGACGGGCTGTGCGGCAACGATGACTGCGGCCAGATGTCGGCGTGGTACGTGCTGAGCGCCTTGGGATTCTATCCCGTCAACCCGACTTCCTGCGTTTACGTGATCGGCAGCCCGTTGGTGCGCAAGGCGACGATCCACCTCGATCCGCGCTACCACCAGGGGCGGACCTTTACGATCATCGCGGAAAACAATTCGGCCAGGAACGTGTACGTGCAGTCGGCGACGCTCAACGGCAAGCCGCTGACGCGGTCCTGGTTCAGCCACGCGGAACTGGTGGCCGGTGGCGAGTTGGTGCTGAAAATGGGTCCGCAACCGAACACGGCCTGGGGGCAGCGCCCCGACGACCGCCCGCCGGTGATGGCACCCTAGCGCAATCTGAAAGGCTTACAAACATGAAGACGATCCTGAGAATTATCTCGATCCTGCTGTGTGCGTCCGCGAGCGGTTATGCCGCGGAGCCGATGACCATTATAACCGCCGTCAAGCTCGACGAGCTCGATGACGGCCGCACGGAGTGGACCTTCGACAACGGGCAGGAATTTCCCGGCGCCAAGGGCTCGTTGACCATCGTCAAGGACGAGCCACAGAAGGGACAGAGCTGCCTGAAACTTGCCGGCGACTTCAGCGGCGGCGGCGCCTATGTCCAAACTATCCGGGGCCTCAAGGAGGTCGAGATGAAGGACCTGGCCTCCATCCGGCTGAAGGTCAAGTCCGACAACGTGAAGACCATGAGCCTGCGGTTGGGCGACCGCTCCGGCCAGTGCCACCAGCGGGCCGGCGTGTCGGTCATAGCCGACGGCAAGTGGCACGACCTCGTCCTCAAGCCCGAGGAGGTCGCCGGCGGAGAACACTGGGGCGGCGCCAATGACGGCAAATGGCACGGGCCGGCAGACTATATTGCGGTGATTATCGGTCCCGGGCCGGACAAGCAAGTCAAGCTACCGGTGGTCTATCTGGCCGACATCCGGGCCGAGATCCTGGAGGCCGCGGTGGTCCAGGCCGCTACCTTCAAAAACGATTTCGAATCGGTCAGGCAGTTGCCGGCCGGCTGGACGAGCCAGGGCAAGAACGCCATGGATCGACAAAACGCCTTCAAGGGCAAGCAATCGCTGGTGCTGGTACGGCCGGCCGAGGACGCGGAGAAACCCTGCTCTGTGACGACCGCTTCCTTCGCGGTGACGACGGGGCTCTGGGAGATCGCCCTGGCCTGCAAGAGCGACCTGAAGTCGCCCGACAACTCCTTCAACGGCGTGGCGACCCTGGAGTGCCTGGACCGCTCGGGCAGGATGGTCGACACCGTCGTGCTGGCCGACCTGTACGGCCGCAAGAACTGGCAGCCGATTTCCAAGCGCATCGAGGTGGGCAAGGGTGTGTCGTCGGCCCGTTTTCACATCCAATTGAATAAAACGTTCCGGACGGTTTTGGGTCGATGAGCTCTCGGCCGCCTACGTCTCCGCAGCCCCGAAGAAGGACAACCGCGTCGATCGCATCCTCTTCGCCACGGCCCAGATGGGCAACCTGCTCTATCCCGAGGACAAGCGGACCGTGAAGCTCAGCGTGGTGGCGACCAAGCCGCTGGACGAGAAGCAGAAAGTAGTCTCATGCGTGGTCCGCGATTACTGGGGCGCGGAACAGGGTCCCCCGGCCAAGGTGGCGCTCGGTCCCCCGCGGCGCGAGGGCAAGAACTACGTCTACGACGCCGAGATCGATCTGGGCGGCGCGGCATTGGAGACCGGCCGCTACTACGAACTGCACGCTGACATTCCCCGCGAAGGCGACGAACCGTTCCACAATTACACGTCGCTGGCCATTCTGCCCCCGGCGGCCACCAAGAAATACAAGCCGGCGGAGATCCCTTTCACCAGTCGCAGTTGGGACAACCGCATCGGCGAGTGCTTCTATCTGACCGACCGCCTGGGCGTCCGCATTTGCGGCATCTGGGGCGGCTGGTCGGCCGACCCGCCCTATGAGCCCTACGCCCCCACCATCGAACTCTGCGAGAAGCTGGGCATGGGCGTGCTGACCGGCTCGCCCGCTTATGCCATCGAGCACCACGATGGCGGCTGGGAGAAGTACGACGAGAAGGCCCTGCGGCAGGGCGTGCGGAATTGGATCGCCCAGTACGGCAAGGTCCGCCCGCTGATGATCGACCTGGGCAACGAGCCGCCGTTGAACCCCGAACGGGTCCGCCCGAACATCGCGGCCTACAAGGTGATCTACGACGAGGTCAAGAAGGTCGATCCGAGCATCATCGTCATCGCCAGCTCGATGGGGCCGGTGGAGGAGTATTTTCAAAATGGGTTCCAGAACTACTGCGACGTGGTCGACTTCCACGCCTACGAGGATTGGTCAGCCATCCCCGGGACATTCAAGACCTACGAGAAGTTCTTTGCGAAGTATGGCGGCACGAAACCTATCTGGTCGACGGAAATCGGTTTGAACAGCCAGGGCATGGTTCGCCAGGCCGTGGCCACGACGCTGGTGAAGAAGCTGACGTTGTTCTTCGCCTGCGGCGGGCAGAATATCTCCTGGTTCGACCTCATGTATCCCGACAACGACGCCAAGCTGGCCGGCACGTCCGGCGAGGCCCACAACATTTTTGACGCCCGCTACTGCCGCTACTGCCCCAAGCTCGACGCCGTGGCCTACTACAACATGGTCAACGGCTTATGCATCAAGAAGTTCGTGGCCCAGAAAACCTACGAGGGAGGCGTCAGCGCGTTCCTCTTCCGCGACCGGGACAACCGCTGCCTGCAGGTGCTGTGGAAGGACAAGGGCCGTGCCGACATCTTCCTTCCCATGCCCGGCGCCGGCAAGGTAACGCTGATCGATATCGACGGGCGGCGGAGCGAGTTGGACGCCCGCGGTAAGGGTTTGACATTGACGTCCATGGAGGATCCCGTGCTCCTGCTGTATGAGGGCGGCGCGGGCAACTGGCCGATCGCCTGGAGAGACCCGCGGCGCACATCGCGACGCTGCCCGACGGCCTGATCAAGGGCGTGGCAAGTGGATTGGCGGTTTGGCGGAACCTTTGGGAGGTGCAGGACGTCGAATTGATCGGGCCTCCCACCTGGACTATCCGCTACGTTGGGGGTGGCGGGTCGTTGCGCTCCAACGCTAACCTCTACGCCATCACCGTTCCCGAGACCAGCAGCGCCCGCGAGGGCGACCTGATCGTGAAGCTCAAGGGCGGCGCCGGCCAACTGCACGCCCGCGTGCCGGTGACCGGCCGCGTGGCGGCGAAGTTGCTGCCGGTCCCGGTCACCGGCGGCAGGTCGCCCGCTGTCCGCCTCCTAGTCCAGAACTACGCCGCCGAAAAACAGGAGGTGACCTGGCGGCTGGCCCTGACGGGCGAGATCTCCGTGGCAAACGGGGAATTCAGCGACTTCGGGCCTACCGCCGCCTATTTTGGCGACGTGGCGGAAGGGACGAAGACCATCGACGGCAAGGCCACGGCCGACATCGTCGTGCCGCTTGCCGGAATCGATCCCTTGACCGTCTATCGCGTCAAGGCCAGCGTCAGCGACGCCTCGGGCCGGACGGTGGTGAGCGAACGGCCGGTGGCGGGTTTCGCCGCCGTGCCGCGTGCTACTTCGTCCATCAAGCTCGACGGCTCGATGGCCGAGGCTGACTGGAAGCGGGCACCCGTCCAGAACATCAACGAGGCCCGGCAGTATTTCGCCTACGACCGGAAGAAGACCCAATGGAAAGGCAAGTCGGACCTCTCCGCCACGGTGCAATTCTTATGGGACGACAAGTACCTGTACCTGGGCGTGAAGGTCATCGACGATGTTTTCGCCAACAACAAGCTGGGCGCCGACATCTGGGCCGGCGACGGCTTGCAGTTCATCATCGACCCTGCCCGCGAATCGGCGGAGAAGCCGGGCAAGTACGATATTTCCGCGGCGCTGACCAAGAATGGTCCCGTGGCCTATTGCTACCTGTCGGCCGATTCCCGCGCCCCCGAGGGCCTGGCCAAGGACATTATCGTGTCGTGCAAGCGCACCAGCTCCGAGCGCGGCGACATGACCTACGTGGTGGCCATTCCCTGGTCGCGCGTGGCCCCCTTCAAGCCGGCGACCGGCGCGAACCTGGGGATGTGCGTAGTACTCAACGAAGACGATGGTCCCGGCCGCGCCTCCTTCATGGGCTGGTTCGGCGACGTGCAGAGCAAGCGGATCGACACGGTGGGCGACTTGATCTTGGGCCAGTAGAGATCCAGTTATTGATGCACCGGTCCGAATGTTGTTTGCAACCCGATCTGCCGCAAAGTTTGCGCGGCGAGTTCCCTGACGTGAGGCGCCCTGTCGCGAAGCAGTGGCACCACGTAGGGCGCTGCCTCCGGACCCAGCTTGGCTATGGTCTGGGAGGCGTCGCTGGCGACGTAGGGGTCTTCGTCTCGCAACCGGTCGGCCAGGGCCGGTATCGCGGCCTTGGCGTCCAGTCCCATCTCCCGTAGAGCAAGGATAGCCGCCTGGCGGACGGAAACATTGCAATCTCGCAACCGTTCCGCGAGGGCAGGTACGGCAGCCTTGGCGCCCAACCCCATCTGCCCTAAAGTCCGCGCGGCGAGTTCCCGGACCCCTGGGCATTGGTCTCGAAGCAGCCAGGCGAGGTTCGGCACGGACTCCGGCCCCATCTTGGCTAGGGTCTGGGAGGCATCGACAGCGATGTATCGATCCTCGTCTCGCAGCCGTTCGGCCAGGGCCGGTATCGCGGCCTTGGCGCCAGGCCCCAGCTCTCGCAGGGCAAGGACGGCCGCCTGGCGAACGGAAGCATCTCCATCGCGAAGTTGTTCCGCAAGCGCGGGCACGGCCACGTCGCTGAGCGACGGAGGTCCGGCGTATGCTGTTCGCGTGAGGCCCCCACAAGCCGCCGCGAGAATGATCATTGAGAGCAAGGCATGTCGCTTCATCATACACTCCGCGCACGTGGAAATTCAGCACGTGTTGACGACAGGTTGAAAACCTATCCTATTCCCCTGATTCGCACACTCCTCGTTTTATCGTCGGGCAGCCGGCCGTTATTCTTTCCCAAAAATGACATCTCCCGCACATCTTGCCCCGGTTAGCCCTTGGCGTGAACTCTCAACCCTCCAAATCCGTCCGCATGGCCTTCTTGGGCTTCGATATCTGCGGGTCCTGCCGGACCGGTACGTCCAGGTCCACGATCAGCGGCACGTGGTCGCTCAATCCATGGCCGGCCCAGGCATCGAACTCGCCGACCTCGACCTCTCGCAGGTGGGAACACCATTCCAAGGGCAGGAAGCAGTAGTCGACGTGATACTTGCGGTCCCGCCGATACAAGGTGGCCGACGACTCCTTGCCGTGGAATTCGCCACGGCCGACATGGTACGCGCTGGCCATGCCCAACCGCTCCAGCCCAGCGACAATATGGGCGTGATTGGTGGCCTTCTTGCCTTTGTCCCATCGAACATTGTTGTTGAAATCGCCCGCTACGAGCCCGGCCCCGCGGCAAGAAATGCGCGATAGCACTTTGTAACTTCCAGCGGATGGCCCGACAAATCCTCGTCGTCGGTCTGCGGAATCCGCTGATTCGCGGCCCACACGGCCAAGAGGTGAAAGTTGACCGGGCCCCGGACCTCGACGGGAAGCATCCCATGCAGGCCCCGGTCGTAGTCGGGATGCCGCTTGATACGGAAACCGTTGAAGGCCAGCACGCCCAGACCCTTGCGCTGGTCGTCGCCGATCCATTCCATGGGGATGGGCGCCAGTAGCGGCTGCTTGCCCCAAAGCTTCTCAGGGCTTTCACACTCGGGCACGATGGCAATGTCCGGCTGAAGACCTTCTAAGATATGGAGCTTCTCGCCCCGCAACCTCATGGAACAATTCCAGACTACGATCCGCATCACGCGCTTCTCTCCGCAGTCATTCGGCCAACTCTAGGATGATTGCAAGCGTATCTCAAGTGGCCTTGAGCAGGAGGACCGGCACGTTGAGATTATGCTGTACGTCAATAGCGGTCACTCCCAGCAAGAGGTCGCCCAGGAAACGGTGTCCGTGGGTGCTCATGGCCACGAGGTCGCAGCCGTTTTCTTGGACCCACTTGACGATTTGCTTGGCCGGCGGCGCACCGTAGGCAAGTTGCGCCTCGGCCGGGACGCCGATGGCTTCGAATTCGGCCTTCACGCCCTCCAAATAGGCCCGTCCCTCCTCGACCGCCTCGCCGGCCGCGTCCGGGCCGCGCCATTGGGCCACGGCACTGGTGGCCACATGGAGGAGCACGACGCGACTGTTGGCGAACTTCGCCAGCTTCTTGACGTGTTCGATGATCGCGCGGTCGGTAGGCGTGGCATCCAACGTCACGAGAATCTTTTCGTACATGGGCGTTCCTTTCGTAGTCCTCCGTAAAACAGAATTTATTCCGTTGCCTTGTCTTTTTCAGGCAAACGGAATGAATTCCGTTCTACGGAAGGCCATCAGCCCCCGATGATGACCTTCCAGGCGTCTTGCGCCGTTTCCGGCAAAGCGAAGATGTCCATCACGGTAATCAAGAGGGCACTGCCCCAACCGGCAATCAGCAAGAACCAGCCGAGTTTCCATTTGCCCATTCTCTTGTGGGAAGAGGTGAAAAGCAAGAGGGGGAACATGGCAAACGGGAGTTGCAGAGCAAGCACCATCTGGCTGAGACACAACAACCCCGTTACGCTGCTCTTCTCGCCACGCAGACCGATCACGAAAACCGCCGGCAAGATGGCCAGGGTACGGGTGATCAACCGCCGCACCCAGGGAGCCAGTCGCCAATGCATGAAACCTTCCATCACCACCTGCCCGGCCAGCGTGCCCGTGATGGTGCTGCTCTGCCCGCTGGCCAGGAGGGCCACGGCAAACAGCGTGCTCGCCACGGCGGTGCCCAACAACGGCGCGAGAGTCAGGTACGCATCGCGGATCCAGTCGGTATCCTTGTTGAAAGGCACGACCTCGCCGCCCGGCAGCGTTACGCTCGTCTGGCCGAAAAACACGATCGCCGCCAGCACCAGGATCGCCGCATTGACGAAGAAGGCAATCGTCAGGGCCACCGTCGAGTCGATGGTGTTGAAGCGGATGCCGCGGCGGATCGACCGTTCGTCCTTCCCCAGCCGGCGGGTCTGGACCAGGGCCGAGTGCAAGTACAGGTTGTGGGGCATGACCGTGGCCCCAATGATGCCGATGGCCAATCCAAGCATGCCTACTTGGCCAAGGCCCGGGCTCACCAGGGCCAGCCCCATCTCGGAGAAGTTCGGTTGCGTTTGCGGAAGGACGAAAATCTCGATGAAGTAGCATACCGAGATCGTGGCCACGAGCAGCAGCACGACGGCCTCGATGGTCCGCATGCCGAACCGCTGCAGGCCCAAGAGCAAAAGCACGTCCAACCCCGTGATGATGACGGCCCACAGCAGTGGGATGTGGAACATGAGGTTCAGCGCCACCGCGCTCCCCAGCACCTCGGCTAGGTCGCAGGCGCCGATGGCCACCTCGCACAGCAGCCAGTTGGGCCAGCGCGTCCAGCGTGGAAACCAGTCGCGGCAGCATTGGGCCAGGTCCTTGCCGGTCACCACGCCCAGCCGGGCGGCAACCACCTGCATGAAGATGGCCATCACGCTCGCCATGCCGACGACCCACAACAGCCCGAACTTATACACGGCGCCGGCTTGCAGGTCGGTCCCCCAATTGCCCGGGTCCATGTAGCCCACGCTGACCAGAATCGCCGGTCCCGAGAACGCCAACCACTGTTTCCAAAAGCCGGCCTCATGTTCCGGCAGTTTCACGCTGCCATGCACGCCTTCCAGAGAGACGTGATCATCCGCGGGAGCAACGGCGACGACGCCCTGGTCGCCTTTGGCGGACAAGGAAGGGTCGGCTTGCGGAAGCGTTCCTGTCGGCCCTGCCTTTTTGTCAGCCCTGAACCTGCCCACGATCGACCCCGCGTGTCCAATCAGGCCTTTGTTTTTGCAAGCCAAATGGAAATATTTGGCTGCGAGAAGCAACCGGCGGAAGTGTAGCACGACGGAGAAGAAAGGCAAACCCCTATTCTGTAGGGAACGGGCTCTGTCCCGTTCCGATGCCCCGGAACGCCGCGGAGAGCGTCCCTACAGCGGCCGTACCAGGATGCTGGCCGCCATTTGCCGGCTCAGGCTGATCGCGCGGCCTCCGACCTCAACCGTCACGATGCCCGCCGAGGGCTGGTTCTCAATTACCACCCCCTTCGCGCCAACCGTCAATCCGCCGTCGCGGAGGTAGCGAAGAAAATCGGGCGACCGATCCGGCACGCGCAACAGCAGGAAGGAGGTTTTCGCGGCGCAGTCCGCCAGAGGGGTCCCTTCTCGGGTCCTCATCTTGCCATCGGCGTCGGGAATCGGGTCTCCATGCGGGTCGCGGTCGGGACGGCCCAAATACTCGTCGATTCGGGCCACCAGGCGGTCGGAAACGGCGTGTTCCAGGTTTTCCGCCTCCTCATGGACTTCATCCCATGGGAGCCCGAGAGTTTGAACCAAGTAGAGTTCCAGCAGGCGGTGATTGCGCACGACGCGAATCGCGGCTTTTTCGCCTTTCTTGGTGAGGCGCACGCCTTGATGGGCCGCATATTTCACTAGCCCCCCTTCGCCAAGCCGCTGAAGCATCAACGTAACGCTGCCCGGCGTGATCTTCAGGCGGCGGGCCAATTCGCCCGTGGGGGCGCTACCCGAGGCGTCAGACAGTTGGTAGATTACCTTGAGATAGTTCTCGACCGCAACGCTCTCCATCCAAACCCCCTTAAATAGTTATTTTCACATCCTGGATGACCCATAGATGCTTCGTCGCTATATATTGCCTATAAATCCTATATTGTTCAATATCTCTATCCTATACTATATGGGTATCCTGACGACGCACAACTATAATTTTGGCAGGAAACCACGCCGTTGGAAAGCCCCGTGACCAGTGGTGTAAGACGGGTGAGCAGGTATATAGAGTTAGCCTCCACCCGGCCTGCGTATAATCTTGCGGACAAAATCAGGAAGTTTGGCCCCCCAACATCATGCACATCTTGACCGGATTCCTTCTTGCCGGACTTGTGGGCAAGAACAAGTTTCGCTGCTCGACGCTCATGCCCATGCTCCGTACGGGCCCGGTCCAGACCGCGCATTGGATGCCCGGACGGGTCCGGCTGCGGGTGCCTTCCCTGGCGGAAAACGCCGCGGGCGCGGCGCTGCTGCGGGAAAAGCTGCCCACGCTTCAGGGCGTGCAGTCCGTCAAATTGAATCCTGCCACCGGCAGCGTGCTCATCGTCTACCGCGAAGACCAGGCGCAACCCGAATTGCTCTTCGCCGCCGTCGTCCGCCTCATGAATCTGGACGCCGAATGGAAACGAGTCCCGGAACCGGTCGTCACCCGGGAATTGAGGGAAATCCTGGGCAGCGTGAATCGGATGGTGTACGACCAGACCGGCGGGCTGGTCGACCTCTGGTCGGCCGGGCTTATTTTGCTGACCGCCATCGGCATCCAGCGCCTGTGGACACAAGGGATGCGGGCCTTTCCGGCGGGGCTGACACTTGTTTGGTGGGGCCTGGCCACGCTCTTGGGCGGCCGGCAATCGTAACGACACGTGAGGATTGTTGATCATGTTCTGGCTCAGAGGCACCAAGAAAGGTAGCAGGCATACTCCGTGTGCCGTCCGCAAAAAAAGCCGGCGGCAACCGCCGGGCGGACGGCACACGGAGTGTGCCTGCTACCTTGAAGGACTTTAATCGTGTTCTGGCATAAACGGCAACCGCTGCTGCATTGCGAGATTGTCCACGCCCTTCCGGGAAGGATTCGGGTTCGCTGCCGCGCAGCTGCGCTATCTGGCCATGCACGTTGACGAAATCCGGCAACGCTTGCAGGACTTGTCGCCGGTTCGCCAGGCACGGGTCAACATTCCCACGCAGAACGTCCTTCTTCATTATGACCACACCCAAGTCTCGGAGCAGGATCTCCTGGAATTGGCGGAACTGGTGATCGGGTCCTACTCCTTGATTGCCTACAAGGCGGAACGCGCTGAACAAAACCGCCCGACTGTGAACGAGCGGCGACTGCAAGAGGGGTCGCTCTCCGATATGCTCACGCGGATTGGAGTCACAACGGCCACGCTCGTTTTCTACTTTTTCCGCAAGCCCTCAAGCCACGCCTCGGCAACGCTCTCGGGCCGGTTCCTTTCCGTCCCCTCGCTGACGGCCGTCTCGCTGGCAATCCCCATCTTCCGCAGCGGCCTCAGTTCGTTGGCGACCACCTTTCGTCCGAACGCCGATACACTTCAGCGCCACGGCGATCCTGGCCAGCATCGCCAGCGGCCGCGGGCTCTCGGCCCTGACGATTATTTGGCTGGCCGACATCGCCGAGCTGCTGACCGCCTATACGATGGGCCGTACCCGCCGCGCGATCCGCAACATGCTTTCCGTCGGCGAAGAGACCGTCTGGCGGTTGCGGGAAGATGGCGCCGAGGAGTGCGTGGACCTCGATCAACTCCGCCCCGGCGATCGGGTCATGGTCCATACCGGCGAGAAGATCAGCGTCGACGGGGCCGTCGAATCGGGCGAGGCGGCGGTCGATCAGGCCTCGATTACCGGCGAGTACATGCCCTTGCGCAAGACCGACGGCGACCACGTGTTTGCCGGGACCGTCGTCAAGAGCGGCCGGCTGGTGATTCGGGCGGTGAAGGTGGGCGACCAGACTGCCGTCGCCCGGATCGTCCACATGGTCGAAGAGGCCACGCACCGCAAGGCGAATGTCCAGACCATCGCCGACCGTTTCTCGGCCCAGTTCATCCCGATCAATTTCCTCTTGGCCTTGATCGTGTATCTGGTCACGCGCAAGACCAGCCGCGCGCTGAACATGCTGATCATCGACTATTCTTGCGGTGTCCGGCTCTCCACGGCCACGGCCCTTTCCGCGGCCATCTGCACGGCGGCCAGGAATGGAATCCTCATTAAGGGCAGCAATTACCTGGAACTGCTGGCCGAAGCCGACACCTTGATCTTCGACAAGACCGGCACGATGACGGTGGGACGCCCGGAAGTGACGAGCATCATCCCCCTCAAGGCGGACCCCCTCAAAGTTGACGTGGCCGCCCGGGAAATGCTCCAATACGCCGGCGCCGCCGAGGAGACCAGCACGCACCCCATGGCGGCGGCCGTCGTCGACAAGGTCCGCCGTAGCGGCTGGCAGATTCCCGCCCATCAGGACACCCAGGTGCATACGGCCCGCGGCGTCCAGACCAAGGTAGCCGGCCGGACCATCCGCGTCGGCAGCCGGCGCTTCATGCAGGAGAACGCCATCGACCTCGCCCCGGCGACCGAGGCCGTCAATCGCCTGGTCCGCTCGGGCGAAAACATCGTGTACGTCGCCGATGACCACTCGCTCTTGGGCGTGCTGGGCATCCAGGACGCCTTGCGGGAGAACATGAAGAAGGCCATCAATCGGCTCCGCTACACGGGCATCGACGACATCGTGCTCTTGACCGGCGACGTCGAGCAGCACGCCGAGATCATCGCCGACCGCATGACGGTCGATCGTTATCGGGCGGAGGCCATGCCCGACGACAAGGCGGAAACGGTCCTGAAGTTGCAATCCAAAGGCACGCACGTGGTGATGGTCGGCGACGGGATCAACGATGCCCCGGCCCTGGCCTACGCCGACGTGGGAATTGCCATGGGCGGAACGCGAACGGACATTGCCATGGAAGCAGCGGACATCACCGTCACCGGGGACGATCCCCTGATGATCCCGGCGGTCATTCACCTGGCGGATCGGACCATGCAGACCATCCGGCAGAATTTTGCGGCGGCGGTCGGCGTGAATACGCTGGGGATCGTGCTGGCCTCGATCGGCGTTCTGCCGGTGTTCTGGGGCGCGGTGCTGCACAATAGTTGTACCGTAGCCGTCGTGCTCAATTCGTCGCGGCTGTTGTTCCATGACGTGGAACGGAGGGCCCGATGATCGCTGCCAGAAAACCGGTCGTGACGGTGGTTCATTCCCTTCCGGGCCGGGTCCGCGTGCGACTGTCGGCGGCCCCCGCGGACGCGCAACGCATGCTTGCCGGGATCCGCGAGCATCCGGGGATGGACTCGATCAGTTTTTCGCCCGCCACGCGGTCCATCTTGGCCAGGTTCAACCCCCACGAGATCAGCCGCGAGGAAATCGTCCTGCGGATTGCCTTTCACCTCTCGTTGGATCGCGACTGCGTGCCGGTCCGGCTCTTCGCTGAACCTGAAGAGCGGCCCGCACTGGGCGGCAGCGCCACGGTTTCCGCCGCGCTGCTGGCCTGGGCGCTGGCGATGCACGGATTCAAGGCGGCGAAGGGATCGCCGACGCGCTGGGACTGGCTGGCCGGACTGGGCACGGCGTATGCGGTAGTAGACCACGCCTGGGAGGAACTTGCCGAGCGCCGCACGTTCGATCCGGAAGTCCTCTCGCTGGCTTACCTTGTCACGGCCTTCGTGCGCGGCAACTTCCTCACGGCCTCGGTGGTCACCTGGCTGGCGTCCTTCGGACGGCACCTCGTCGCGGCCCCTCCCACGGGCGTGCAAGTCCGGCTCGTCGAAGTCCGCAGCCGCGCCGCCGGCCAGTTCCGCTACGAGGTGATGATCGGCCCCGACGTGGATGCTCCCGAGCGGGTGCGAATCCTGAGCGCACTGCAGGGGCTGCTGAAATATGCGATGACGGGTGGCGGAGCGCACCCCTTCCGCTCCTTGTTGGAGGAACTTCGGGACGTCTCGAAGGTCCACGGCGAGGTGCTGGAGGGATTCGGGCGGATGCCCCAGGGAATCCCCATACGGTTTGATTAAATTTTCGGAACAATTTTCCAAGGAGCAAGACAGTTATGAATATCACTTCAGAACACGTGACCGGCCTCATCCTGGGCGTCGGCATTTCCGCGCTGGGTTTCTACCTGTACAAGAAGAACGAGGGACAGGTCAACGAATGGTTGCGCAGCCAGTCGATCAACTTTCCCTTTTCCGCATCCCCGGCGAAAGAGCAATCCGGGATGTCGGTCGAAGAGTTGCTGCGCGAGAAGGAGCGGTTGGAAGACTTGATCGCCGAGCGCGAGATGGCTGAAAAGTCCGAGACGCAAGCTGCGCCGGCTCCGGCGTGAACAGCCTCGGGTTCGTTATCGCGAAGGGATGCGAGCCCAGCATGCTCGCGTCCGCCGGGGGCCGGAAATCCGTCGTACCGTCTTCGCACTGCCATTATTCCCGGTCGGTGCTTTCATCTTCGCCAAGATCGACCACCACGTCGGGGAACTTCTTGTAATCTCTGTCGAAGGTCGCCACAGGCAGGGAAAGCAAAGCGGCGGCAGCGGCTATCGTGCAATCGACGAAGTGCAGGCGAGTTCGAGCATAACGGTTCAGCGCATCGAGGTGCATCGGCAAGTGGAATCCACGGGTGTTGGGGCACAAAAGCACGCACCGCCCCGAGTTGACATCCCCTCTGACTGTGGGTAGGCTAATAGGATTATCGAATCACCCGCCGCTGCCCCCCATGTCCTGGCCCCTGGCTTCCCACTTCAGCGCCATGTTGCAGAACCCGCGGATCGCCTTTCGCGATCCACGGCTGCAAAAGGCCGTCATCGAGAAGAACGAGCAGAACCAGCCCCGGCCCTGGGCGGGGGCCTTTGCGGTTGTCTATAAGGGGGTCGATCCGGACGGCCAGGCCCCGTTCGCGGTCCGCATTTTCACCACCGAGTCGCCCGAACGCCGAGAACGCTACGACCTGATCAGCGCCTATTTGCAAGGCCGGAAACTGAACTGCCTGGTCGACTTCGAATATCGCGACCGCAGCATCCGTTCGGCTGGCGACGGCAAGTGGTATCCGGTGATCATCATGGAATGGGTCCAGGGCGAGACGCTCTTCCAATGGCTCCGGGCGCGGTGTATGGAAGGCAATCGCGAGGCCATCGCCGCCGTGGCCGACCGCTGGCTGGAAGCGGTCCAGGAACTGAGCGACAACTCCGTCGCCCACGGCGATTTGCAGCACGCCAACGTGATGGTCAACTCCGCTTGGCAACTGAAACTGGTCGATTACGACGGCATGTGCGTCCCGCCCCTGGTTGGCCGGCGGAACCTCGAGGTCGGCGTCGAGCCCTACCAACACCCCCAGCGCGGCGCCGGCACACTGCTTTCGCTCGACCTGGACAACTTCTCGGCCCTGGTGATCCACGTCGCCCTGCGGGCGCTGGCCATTCAGCCGGGCTTGTGGATGAAATACGTCGAACAGGTAGGCTACGACAAGTTGCTCTTTCGCCGCGAGGATTTTCAAGCCCCGGCACAGTCGGCGCTGTACTACGACCTGGTGCAACTGGGAAACGACGACCTGCGCAACCTTACCGAGAAGCTTTTCGCCCTCGCGCAAGCCCACATGGAAGACGTCCCGCCGCTGGGCCAGTTGGCCAACAGCTATGCCGAGGTCGAGCGGTTGCTGGCCGGCCGTCAGTTCGAAGCGGCCGTCGAGCTCTTGAATCGTCGCGGCCACTTCCGCGATGCGCCGGCGCGGCTGCAACCGCTCATCTACCAGGCTTATGAGCATGTTTGCCGCCAGCAGGCCTGGACCAAGTTCCTGCGCGTTATCCATGATGGCCAGAGAGCGGCGGCCGAAACGAGCGAGCAGGTCGATCGGCAATTGGCTGAGGCCTGGAACGAATCGCTGTTCGCCAACTTTCCCCCGGCCGAGCAGCAGCGGCAGCGGATCGTCGACGCCCGCGGGCGCGTACAACTCTTGGATCGGCTGCGGCATCTCATCCAGCGCTCGGCCGGCAAGATCAGTTTATCGGGCGAAAGGGGCCTGGCGGTGACTGCGGCAAGCTTGCCTAAAGGGTATCAGCATAGCCTGCGCGACCGCGTGCAACTGGCGGTGCGACGAGTCAAGTCCTTTACCCGGCTGGAAAAGGCGTTGAAGGAAGGGACCAGCGAGACGGCCATCGTGGCGGCGTGGAAGGCGGTGGCCGAGGCCCAATGCGAACAGTTTGTGAGCATTGAATGGGGCATGCGGATCGCGGTGGCGGAAGAGCGGCTGACGGTCTTCAAGGCCCTGGCGAAGATCACCGCCGATCTCCCCCGAGACGAGCGCGATCTGCGGATCCTGGCCGTTTGGAAAGAAAAACTGATGGCCGACTGCCCCGAGGCGGACAAGTGGCGGCCGTTGTACCAGATGGCGGCCGTGCGGCGCGAAGTGCTCAAGCGGCTGCAGGCCAGCGTCGACGCCCACGACGACGCCGGCATGGTGCAATGGGGCAGCAAACGCTGCCTGGCGAAGTATCCCTTGCCGCAACCGCTGAGCGAAGCGATTGCCGCGGCGCGGGAGCGACTTGGCCGCAGCGAATCGCTGCTCACCGCGCTGGCCAATGCGGCCGAGGAAAGCGGAGAGGCAGCGGACCGGTCCGGCCGATCGGATCGTGCACCAAGCAGCGCCGCCGAGGGAAGCAATGTGGCCGAAAAAAGCGAAAATGACGAAGCCGACAGCGAGCAGGAGAGCCCAACGGGCAGCGAGCCGCCAGCGCTCGAGGAATCGGCCGCTGAGTCGCCGCCGCCGCCGGGACTGGCCGAGCAGTTCGACGCCGGCGTGGTGCGAACGCAGGCCGAGCGGTTTGCGCCGTATCGGGCCATTCTGGAGCGCTCGGCTCCGCAGCGACGTGCTGCCGCTGGAGAAACTCGGTCTTGCCCCGCCGGCCGAACAGCCGGCCTTGAGCCCCGTGGAAGAACCGGAAGGACATCTCCGCGCCTCGTGGAAATGGCCGGAGCCGCGCTTGTCGGAACAGTGCATTCTGGCCGTTTGCCCCATGGAACCCAAGGCCGGCGACGACCCCCAGCAGCTTGCCGCCCATTGGCGCGAGGGCATTACTGCCGCACAATGGACGGCTGACGGCTCGGGCCGGCTGATCCCCGTGGAAAAGGGCTGGGAAGGAAGCAGCGTCGCGGTCTGGGCGGTCGTCGACCTGGGCTTTCAGAAGCTCTACAGCCCACCCTTGATCCTAGGTCAAATCCCTGGCCTACTAGATCCTGGCCGTTCGCGTTGGAAGTGGCCGCGGCTGTTCTCGCGGCGAACCGAATCCGAAGAACCCACTTGAGCCTGCCATGTATCGCGCACCGTATACCCAATCGATCAGTCGCCAGAACAAGGCCTGTTTCCTCTTCCTCCTGGACCAATCGTTCTCGATGGAGGAACCGCTGGGCAATTCGTCGAACCGCAAGTGCGACGAACTGGTAGCGGCCATCAACGGCTGGCTGCAGAACATGGCCATCCGCGCCAGCGGCGACGAAGGCATCAAGGACTGGATGGACATCGGCGTCTTCGGTTATCGCACCGACCAGCAGGCCAACCCGATCATCGAGTCGGCCCTGCAAGGCCCGCTGGCCGGGCGGATGCTCGTTTCGATTTCCGAGATCGGCGCCGCGCCCGCCCGCATCGACACCCGCATGCAGTATCTGCCCGACGAGGAGACCGGCGAAATCTTCCAGGTGCCGTGCGAGATGCCCGTGTGGGTCGATCCGCGGGCGGAAGGCGGCACGCCGATGTGCCACATGCTGTACCTGGCCCACCAGGTCTTGACGGACTGGATCGCCCACCATCCGCAGAGTTTCCCGCCGATCGTCGTGCACATCACCGACGGCGAATCGCAAGACGGCAATCCAATTCCCTACGCCGACGCCCTGAAGGCCCTGGCCACGCAAGACGGCAACGTGTTGCTGTTCAATGGCCACCTCTCGATGACGGCCGCCGATCCGTTCATGTTCCCGGCCAGCGACCAGGGCCTGCCCGACGAGTTGGCCCGGGCCTTGTTCCACATGTCGAGCGTGCTGCCGGAGCCGTTTTTCCGGCATGGCCAAGCGGAAGGATTTCCCTTGCAGCCCAACGCCCGCGGCATGGCCTTCAATGCCGACATGGTGTGTTTGATTCAGTTCCTCAACATGGGCACCCAAGCAGCGCCAGGATTGAGGTAATGCGATTCGATTCACGACTGTTCACGCTGGCCAAAGACCCCGAGCAGCCCGGGGCCTACCAGGACGCCTGCTGTATCGATACGGAGCACCACATTGCGGCGATAGCCGACGGCGTGTCGTCGGCGCTGTTTTCCGGCCCGTGGGCCGCCATCCTGGCCGAGGCCGTCGTGGCCGATAGTCCCGATCCGGGCGATCCGGACGTGTTCGGCGCCTGGCTGCGACGGCAGCGTGAGCGTTGGGCCGCCAGTATCGACACCAGCAGCCTGGGTTGGTCCCAGAAGGCGAAACTGCCGACCGGGGCCTTCTCCACGTTGCTCTACGCCCGCGTCTGCCCGGTCGACGACGCCGGGGCGGGGCGGGGCGGGGTACTCGCGGAGCGGGTCGGCGGAGCGGGTCGGCGGAGCGGGTCGGCGGAGCGGGTCGGCGGGGCCTTCGGCGGCTACCGTCTCGTGGCCTTCGCCCTGGGCGACAGTTGCCTCTTCCAAGTCCGCGGCGGCGAGCTGGTGCGCTCCTTTCCGCTGGAGACTTCTGCCCAGTTCGAGGCCGATCCGGTCGTGCTGGGCAGCGTCGATAAGAAACGCGACCACCTCTTGGAATTCGCAATTCTCGACGAGATGTGTTATCCTGGCGATGAGTTGATCCTCTGCACCGATGCCGTGGCCGAATGGGCCGTGCGCTGCTACGAACATGGCGAAGGGCCCGTTTGGAGCGACTTCTGGCAGATGTCGGAAGACGACTGGCGATCGGGCGTCGTCTGGCTGCGAGAGGAGCGGCAGATGCGCATCGACGATGCGACGATGCTCATGCTCCGCGTGGCCGACGATCGCCTGGAAACACAAGCCGGCGATGAACAGCCGCAGAAACATTCGGCCGAACCGGAAAGCGACCCGCAACCCGGAGTACCGGGTGCCCCGGAAGCGGAAGAATCCTCGGGCCTGGAGTGGATTCAATCGGCCTCGAAAGACCTGAAGTCCATTTCCGAACACGTGGCCGAGCAGGTCGACCACGCCTCGGAGCAGGTCCTGAAGGGCCTCCGCGGCCTCAAAGACCGGGCCTTGAAAAAGTATCGCGAAACCTTCGGCAAGAAAGACGAACCACCGAAAGAATAAGCACCGAAATCCGAATGTCGAAATCCGCAACCACGGGTACGTGGTTGCGGATTTCGACATTCGGATTTCGGATTTCTGCTACGTTTCACACTTTCACACCCTTCCCCCTTCATCCCCTGGAGCCTTCATCATGCAGCGTCCCCTTTCCCGTCGTCTGATTCGTTTCACCAACTTCGCCTTCTTGTTCGCTGCCGTGCTGGCCATTTCCAGCCACGCCGGAGTGCTGCAACTGTTCGGCAACATTGTCGAGTACATCGCTCCCGTCGTCTGGCCGCAACCGCCGCTCGTGCAGCCCGGCACGGCTGGCGGCCCGCCGTCGGACGCCATCGTGCTCTTCGACGGCAAGGACATGTCGGCCTTCAAAGACGGTCAAGACTGGAAGGTCGAGGACGGCTGCGCCATCGCCGCCAAGAACGACATCAAGACCAAGCAGGCCTTCGGCGACTGCCAGGTCCACGTCGAATGGGCCGAGCCGGCGAAGGTCGAGGGCAGCGGCCAGGGACGCGGCAACAGCGGCGTCTTCATGATGGACAACTACGAGATCCAGGTCCTCGACTCCTACAACAACGACACTTACTACGACGGCCAGTGTGCTGCGGTCTACAAGCAGCATCCGCCCATGGTCAATGCCTGCCGCAAGCCGGGCGAGTGGCAAACCTACGACATCATCTGGAATGCCCCCAAATTCGACCAACAGGGCAAGCTCCTCAAACCGGCCTATGTGACCGTACTGCAAAACGGCGTGCTGGTGCAGAACCACTTCGAGCTGACCGGCGGAACCTCGTTCGTCGAAAAGCCGCACTACACGGCCCATCCCGAGAAGATGCCGATTCGCCTGCAGTTCCACGGCAACCCAGTCCGCTTCCGCAACATCTGGGTCCGCGAGATCAAGGACATCTTCGGCAAGCCGGGCAAGCACCCGCATCACCCGGGCTAATCCCTCCAACACTTTCCCCCAGGAGCATCCTTTATGCCCGATCAAGGCTGGCAAAAACTGTTGGCGGGCTATCCGTGGTTCGCCCACGAAGGCAACTACCCGATCGCCGCCTATAGTGAATTCATGCCGCCGCCCCGCGTCGGCCGCAAGCCCTACGGCAGCATCGATCATGGCCTCTACAGCGAAGCCGACCCTTTCGGCTGGCACGTCAGCGAATATGAAGAAACCCTGGAACTGCAGCCGGGGCTGGAGATGATCGCCAAGGAACTGATGCACGTCGTGTATCATCTCGGCTGCTGCCATCCCGCCCACGGCATCGCCCGCAAAAAGCTCGATGGCAACCCCTACTGGCCCGGCGACTTGGAGACTTCGGGAGCACCGCAGCACGAACGCTACGTGCTCCTGCTTCCGCTGGCACTGTCGAAGACCCAGGACGACAAAGGCCGCGTCCGCTGGACCTTGTTCGGCGGCAGCGAACAGGGCCCAGCCAAGGCCTTTTGGAAAAGCTTTTGTACCGCGCCCCGGCGGGAAGTGCCGCGGGAGTGGTCTGAAGGATTCATCCGCCGGCTGCTGGCCGCCGCCTACGAGGAGAAGCCGGAAGCCCTGACCGATCTCCGCAAAGCGGGCTTTCGCATCTACACGAATCCCGCCGCCGCGCTGCTGCCTTCGTGGAGAGAAGAGCCTCTGCCCAAATGGACCGAGCCCTATCGCTGGGAAAAAGGGTCGCTCCGCGGCGTCCGCTATCTATTGACCTTCTGCCCGTGGAAGTTCCTGCCCGCCGCCGTGCGAAAGGCCTATCTGTCCGGCGAACTTAATTTGCTGCCGTTTCCGGGCAGCCTCGTCTTCTTCGGCGCGCCGCCCTATCTGGAACTCCAGCGGCAGTTGCCGCTGGCCGGACAGATTTCCCTGCTGCAATCGCTCTTCCGCCACGAGGCCGCCGGTTCGATCCGCATTCCGCAGGCGGGCTGGCTGCACGAGGCGCGACCCAACAACGGTCACGAACCGCACGTCCATGGGCCGGTCCGCGACACGTTCCGCCGCTCGCATCGCTGGCAGCGGATCCATCGCAATGAAGACCCGTTGGCCGTCGCGGGCACCGAGGACAAACTGACGCACGTGCTCTTGAGCACTGCTCCGGACGACATCGGCCTGTACAACAAACCGATGGCCCGCAACGCCCAGATCTGGAGCCACGAGTACGAACTTCTGCTGGACGGTCTGCGGGCGACGCCCGACGATCTTCAGCACGTGGCCGACCGGCTGGCTACCGGCGGGCTGTTCGGCTATCGCATGATTTATCCGGCCATGCGCGTGGGCCTGTACGAGGTCTATTGGCATCGCCCGCTGGTCGCGTTTCGGTCATCGGCGACTGGCGAAGCGGTCTTGCTGTCCGACGCCCCGCGGGGCTACCTCACGGCCTACCAGTGTGAAAAACCGGAGAAAAGTAGCAGGCACACTCCGTGTGCCGTCCGCCCGCGGCTCGATCGGGCGGTGGAGTTGTGGCCGCGACTGCTCGATCGGCCCTTGCATCGCGCCGCCGTTCGGCTCTTCTCGCACGTCCACGAGAACCACCTGCGGCAGACGCTCTTCAACGTCCGCAAGTTGCTGGACACCCGCGACTTGCTCGGCCAGCCTCTGAGCCCAAGCCTTGCGCGGCAATTGCTCACGCTGCCCAAACTCGAGACGTTGGAAGATTGGTTCCAATCGCTGCCGGCCCATGCCAGCAACGCCGAGGAGGCGGTGACGCTGGTTGAGCAACTCCGCGAGTGCATTGGTAGGGTGGGACAAGCGCAGCGCCGGCCCACCATGATCGAGAAAGATTCGAAAAACAATGGTGGGCCTGCGTTTGCTACGCAATCTGGTCCCACCCTACGCACCACCCCCCTGCCCTCTCTGACCTACGACCGCACGGCCAGGCGGTCTTACGAAAAGGCCTATTGGCAGACGATCTCCAAGCTGGCGACCGGCCGCTTCAAGAACAAGGACAACGCCGACTGCGTGCTCGACCCGCAAACCCGCCAGCGGCTCGCTGCATCACCATCGCGACCTGGAGGCCCTGGGCGATTATCTGCTGGCCCACTATGCGAAGGTTGCCGCGGCGGCTGGCATGGCGGACCAGGTCATGGTGGGCGAGCTGCCATTCCGCTGGCAGACCGATTTCCATTTCTCCTGGTCCGGCGGCTGGAAGCTGAACCAGGAGGGCGAGACCTACGAGCGCGACCTGGTGATCGTGATCCCCGGCAAGAATCGCCGCCGGGCGGTGATCATGGCCGACCACTACGACACGGCCTACATGGAAGACGTCTACGGCTACTTCGACAAGGGCGGCGGGCCGCGGATCGCCGCCGCCGGGGCCGACGACAACCATTCGGCCACCGCCGCCATGATGCTCGCCGCCCCGATCTTCCTCGACCTGGCCAAACAGGGCAAGCTCGAAACCGACATCTGGCTCGTGCATCTCACCGGCGAGGAGTTCCCTTCCGATTGCATGGGCGCCCGGGCTTTGTGCCAGCAGGTGGTCGAAGGCAGCCTCAAAATTCGCCTCAGCGACGGCCGCTGGAAGAGCCTGGCCAAGACCCGCGTGGACGGCGTATACGTGATGGACATGATCGCCCACAACAACGACCGTGAGAAGGATGTTTTCCAGATCGCCCCCGGCGCGAATCGCGATTCGATGCGGCTGGCCGAGGAGGCCCACGCGGCCACGGAGATCTGGAACGCCTCGACCACAGCCTGGAACCGCCGGGCCGAGCGGCGCCGGGCCGCCCGCGGCAAGCGCTCGGCCGACGGCATCACGATTCCTGACGTGGCCTTGCACCTGCCCTTCAGCGGCGAGGTGCGGCCGCCCTACTATCGCCGCAGCGCCCTGTACAACACCGACGGCCAGATCTTCTCCGACGCCGGCGTGCCCGTCGTCTTGTTCATGGAGAACTACGACATCAATCGCCAGGGCTATCACGACACGCACGACACGATGGAGAACATCGATCTCGACTACGGCGCGGCCGTGAGCGCGATCGCCATCGAGTCGGTGGCGCGGGCGGCAGGGAGGAAGTTGTGAAACGTGTCCTTGCCCCGGAGGGGCAGTTGAAAATAGCCCAGCGATTTATCGCTGGGTAGGAAAACGCACAGATACCGTTAGTCCCGGAGGGACGACTGAAGTTCACGCCTGCGATCCCGAATTCAGTCGTCCCTCCGGGACTAAAATGGCTTCCGGTTTGCCTTTCCCAGCGATAAATCGCTGGGCTATTATCAGGTGTCCCTCCGGGACAAGAAGCGGACGGCACATGGAGTGTGCCTGTACATCACTTACTCCCCTTCGAACTTCACCTCCGGCAGCGCCGCGCGGAGTTTCTGCCTGCCTTGCGGCGTAATGCGAGGACTCTGCACGTAGATCGCTCTCAGTTGCTTCAGGCCGGCAAAATGATCGAGCGCCGCGTCCGTCAAATCAGAGCTGCCGTAGATGTTGAGTTTACGAAGCCGCGTCAGATCTTCTAGAGGCTTCAAATCATCGTCGCGAAGAGGCAATCCGTCCAGCGACAGGACTTCCAGCCGCGGTATGTTCTTCAGGGCTTCCAGGCCAAGGCCTCGAATCGCGTTGAACCCCAGCGAAAGCTCTTGCAACTGCTTCAGGCCGCCAAGGTGCCGCAGGCCGGCGTCGGTGATATGCGTATTCACGAGATTGAGCTTCTTCAGCCCCGTCAGTCCGGCCAGGTGCTTCATTCCCGCATCATCGATGTTCGAGCCACTAAGATCCAATTCCTCCAGCATGGGATAAAGCGTAAGGTGATAAAGACCGTTGTCCGTAAGCTTGCCGGAATTGATTTCCAGCGCGACGATCGGTATCGAGCCGTCGATGTCTTCCAGGTCCCTACCATCGAGGGTCACACGGACGGAGAGTTGCTTCAAGCCATGAAGCCGTCGCAGCCCGGACCCCCTTACCTCGGTCCCCCTGAGATCGAGCCGCTTTAGGTTCTTGAGCCCCGCCAGCGCCACAATTCTTTCGTCGTCAAAATGGGTCTTGCTCAGATCGAGTTCCTCCAGCAACGAGAGGTCTTTCAAGCTGGATAGATGGATGCCGCAAAAAAAAGGATTTCCGTGGAGATCGAGCTTCCGTAACTGTTTCATTCCCTCGAGCGCCGTAAGCCCAGGCCCTTCGATCGCATTCTCGCGCAGATCCAGTTCTTCCAGTTGCTTGAGGAACCTGAGCCGGCGAAGCCCCTTATCATCGATGCCTACTTTCGCCAGTCGCAACGTTCGAAGCTGAGGCAGATACTTGAAACAGCCAAGTTCTTCGCGGCTAAGCAATGCGCCGGATAGATCGAGCACCTCGAGATCCGGAAAATCGGGCAGGTGCTCCAACCCCAGAGAAAGTACCCTGCAAGTTGAGGACCCGTAGGTGTTTGCAGCGCTGAACGAATTTCAGTTCCTCCCCGAGGCCTCTCGCACAGAACTGCAATCCAGCTCGCGCAGTTGCGCGAATTCACCCATAACGTGCAACTGGTCGAGATTCGAGACCTTGACATTCACGACGTGCGCGTACGGCCCATCGCTCCAGAGCCCGCGAAGCCATAGCGGCATCCGCGGCGCCGGCCGGCCGCCGGCCTCATAGTCCATGACAATGCTTCCAGCGGAATTCGTCACGGATGCCAGGAAATCGGCCTGCTGCCGCGCCAATCGCACACGATAAACCGACCACGCGATCGCGGCGATCACCAGGATCAGCAAGGTCAAGGTAAATGCGCATTTCCATTTGCAACATTTCATTGCGCCGCTCCGTAGATTACGCGGCAATTGGGCAGAGCATCATCGATTCTCTCCGCTCCTTCATCCGTTATCCCGGTGTTCTCAAGCGTCAGCCGCCTGAGGCCCGTCATTTTCTGGAGGTACGGCACCGCCTTGTCGTCTATCTTGGGACAGCCGGTCAAGTCCAATTCGCGAAGCGTTGGCAACTTGCACAGGAACTTGATATCGGAATTGCCGAGATTAGCGGCAGAAAACGTGAGCCTCTCAAGTCGCGTGAAATTCTGGATATCCTCATAGCCATCGACAATCAGCATGGGACGATCTGTCTTGTCGCACCAGTTCGACAATTCCAATTCTCGCAGTGCCGTTAGTTTCTTGATGTGGAAGACAGGGGGAACGTCGAAATTGATGTTGGATACCGTGAGTTTTTCAAGCTGTGACAGAGTTTCAATCTGTCTCAAGGCCGCATCAGGCAAGACTGACTCCTCAACGATCAGTTCTCGCAACATCTGAGCTGGACCCCAAAATTTGAACCAGTACATTTATGTTGGAAGTTGGTTCTTATTTTAACCGATGAGGAGGTTCAGGACAATGGCCAGGAAGGTGAAGGTCGCAAGGACAGCGGCGGTGGCGAGTGGGCGCGGCGCGGCATTCAAGGCACGCGTCGCATTAGCGGCTTGCAAAGGTGACAAGACGCTTGGCGAGTTAGCGGGTCAGTTTGGCGTGCATGCCACGCAGATCTCGACCTGGAAGCAGCGGCTCTTAGAGGGCGCCGCGGACTTGTTCGAGGATCGGCGTCGCAAGCAGCGTGCCGAGGAGAACAATCAAGAGGAGCTTTTTGAGCAGATCGGTCGCCTGAAGATGGAGGTCGAGTGGTTGAAAAAAAAATCTGCCCAGTTCAGTTGACAGTCGTCGGACATGCGTTGAGCCGGGGCATGGCGAGTTGAGTCTGCGACGGCAGTGCGAACTGCTCGGCCTGGCCCGCGGGAGTTGGTACTACGAGCCGGCCGGCGAGACGGCGGTGAACCTGAAGCTGATGCGACGGATCGATGAGCTGTACTTGAAGCGGCCGTATTTCGGCAGCCGTCGCATTGCCGATGAGTTCGACGTGAATCGCAAGCGAGTGCAACGGCTGATGCGGGTCATGGGTCTGGAGGCGATTTACCCGAAGCCCAGGACGACGTTGCGGTGTGCAGAACACAAGATTTACCCGTATTTGCTGCGGAATGTGGAGATCGAGCGGCCGAATCACGTCTGGAGCACCGATATCACGTATATCCCGTTGCAGGGAGGTTATGTATATCTGACTGCAATTATCGATTGGTATAGCCGGTATGTGTTGTCGTGGCGGTTGTCGAATACCTTGGATGGAGCGTTTTGCATCGCGGCCCTGGAGGAAGCCTTGGTGACAAGCGAGCCGGAGATTTTCAATACGGATCAAGGAGTGCAGTTCACCAGCCTGGCGTTCACGGGCTGTCTGGAGTCACGCGGTGTGGCGATCAGCATGGATGGCCGCGGTCGGGCTTTGGACAACGTGTTCGTGGAACGCTTGTGGCGAACGGTGAAGTACGAGGAGGTGTACTTGAAAGACTACGCGAACGTCTGGGAGGCAGAGACGAGCCTACGTGAATACTTCGAGTTCTATTGCCACGATCGCAGACATCAGAGCTTGGACAATCGCACGCCGGCAGAGGTTTACGGGGTGCAGCGAACGAAGCGGAGCACTAGGCGTGGGACGAACGCTCCGCGCTGAACATTAGTGTCCGCAACGTACGATTGCGGCGATGACGCGACGGAGGTGGCTCCCCCGAAAGTGCAAAAAATTTCGCCGCCCCCCCGGGGGGGCGGCGAAGGCAAAGAAAAAGACGGCCCAAACAGCCTCTTTAACCCTTTACAGATACAGCCCGTTCTCTGGTACAAAGAACGGGGTCCACCTCAATCGGACACGATTGCAAGGCCACGAGACCGAATCCTGCCAATTGCTTCGGCCTCTTCGGATCATCGCCAGGCCCTTGCCAACTTAGTTTCAATCGCTTTAGGTATCGTAGCCCTTGGACGTTCTCCAACCCGGCATCGGTTACGTACCCGCTGATTTCAAGTTCTTTCAGTCCCGCGATATCTTGGAGATGCTTCAGGGGGTCCTCTCCATCCTCCGGTACATCGATGCTTAATGATCGCAGACGCACAAGGCCGTTTACGGCTTCCATCCCCTTGACGGACCCCACGTAAGCATGGACCACCGTGTCAAAGTAGTCGGGACCCAGCAGTTCGCGCAGCCACGCTGGTCCGTGTCCCTGTGCTCCCTTGATCTCCTTGCCCTGTTCGTCGAACTGGTAGTCGTACTCGACCGTGCCGTCGGCCGCGAGAATGGCCTCGACTGCCTTCTTCTGAGCCATGGAGTGCTTCATCTTGGCGGCGTACCAACTCATGAACAAGCTGACGATCAGAGTCAGCAACAGCAGCGTCCGCAGGCTATACTGATACCAGCGGAGGCGCGGCTTTTCCGACGGCGGGGGCGGCACGACGTTCGTAGGGCGAGCTTCAGCCCGCCGCGGCGGGGCGGTCTTCTTGCGCCGCGGCACACTAGGCAGCGCTTCGGCAAACGTCGCTTGCCCGCCAAGCCGGACACCAGCCGGCAGGCGATGCGCAAGCGTCTGCCCGCGGGCCGCATCGTGCAGCCCGGCGGCGAAACGCGGCCGATGGAATTTGCCCAGCGGATGGTTCATCGCATGGCCACCTCCGCCAACCGCTGGCCCTCTGCGATCTGCCTGGGCGTAAAGAATCGCTGCGTGCCGTGCGGGCCGCCGAGGGTCCGCAGTCGGGCCGTCAACTGCCGCCAAGAGAGATCGCAGTTCAGATGCCACACGGCAGCCTGCACGGCCTGCGGATCCGTGTGCCGGTCGCCGAGCAGCTCACATAGCCTCTGCACCGCGGGCTGCTCGGTCAGTTCTTCAAGGCGGCATACTTCGTAGACCATGCCGGGGCTCGGCTCGGGCTTTGACTCGTCAAGACATGCGGTCCTCGCCCTAATACATCCGACCTTTTCCGGCGGAATGCAGAAGAAGCCGGTACCGCCGCCGGAGCCTGGCCACGAGCCCCACCCACCGCCCCCCATCGAGCCCATCCCGGCGCCGACCGATCGGCGCGCCGCGGCGCACCCACCTGCGCAGAATGGACCGCGCGCCGAACGACGCGGGCACCTGCACGGTCAACGGCCGGTCGGTGCGATTTTCCAGTTCCAGGCGGGCCCGCTGGCCTTTTTCCGGCACCAGCCGCACCGCCAGATCGCCCCGGCCCACCGCGGCGAACATCTCGACCACCTCCGTGCCTGGCGGCGGAGCATCGGTAGGCGATAGCTCGACGACCGGCTTTCGCGGCAACGTCGTGCTTGCCTTGGGCGGCGATGAAAAGATCAACGCACCCGCGGCCGTCACGGCCAGGACCGCCACCACGCTGCATCGAGCAAAACGGCCGCGCCACACCTTGCCCATGATCAAGCCCTCCTGTTCCGAATGAGGACCAGCACCAAACACCAGGCTATAGCCCGGCAAGGGAAACGTCAAGAGAGGCGGTGGAACGCACAGCGAGAAATCGTCGGGCCGAAGGCCCAGCAGTTCACTCAGCGAAGGGCGCAGCCCTGGAAAACAGGGATCCCCGCTAAACGTCTCTTTCGGCCCAACGGGCCAACAGCCGTCTACCAGGGCGGTGCCCTTCGCTGGATGAACCGACGCCCCCGTGGGGCACACTTTGCTACTTTGCCGCCCCGCCCGTCCTTCTCACCGCCAGATCGATCACGAGCATCACCAGCCCCGCGCCGAGCAGCCAAGCCCATAAGAGCCTCGTCCGCAAACCGGTCCTCGCGGCCGGCTCGACCGTGCCGTCCACCTTGGCCGCGACCTCGGGCATGTTCAGCACGACCGTGCCGCTCTTCACACTATCGATCAACTGGTCACCGCGGCGAACCTGACCTTCGAGCCAATAGGTCCCCTGCCCTGCCGGCTGCGACCCGGCATAACGGCCGGGGGCGATCTGCGTCAAGGTTGCGGTCGAAGACTTTCCCGTGCGCTGCCCGAGTGGCGGATTACGCTGGCCTCGGCCCCGTTGATGAAACGGCCGTCGCGGTCGGCGGCATCGAGCGTAAAGAACAAGCGGCCGTCGGCCGCCGACCATGGGTACATGGTGCCCGCCGCGAGCCGGATGGTCTTCGGCACCTCATGCCGCATCGTCTGCCGCACGAGCTGCACCCAGAACTTGCCGAACCCGGACCAGTTCAGCCAGGGCGCGGCCCAGCGGCTTTGAATGTCGGAGGTGAAGGCCGCCGTCGTGCCGCCGCCGTAACGCCAGAGGGCCAGGATCGGCTGGCCGGTCTTGCTCGTCAACACGACGCGGCCCTCCGGCTTGGCCACCGTCTCGACGTAGCCCAAGAGCGTCGGGGCCTGCGACATGTCCAGCCCGCGGAGCACCTGCGTGGCGTGAATCACCTTGGGGAAGAACGGCTCTTCGGTGATGCCGAACTTGAGTGATCTCGTCGATGTCGGTCTTGAAAATCCCCGGCACATTCTCCGCGTCGGGACAGAAATAGGCCCGGCCCTTGGCCTTGTCGGCCAGCGATTGCAGGAACGGCCGGGCCGGCTCGCTGCCCACGCCCACGGTCGTCATGGTAATGCCCGCGGCGGCCATCTTCTGCGCCAGGCCGTCGAAATCGCCGGGCTCGCCCAGGCCGTCGGTCGTGACGATGATGTGCTTCAAGTCGGCAAAGGCCTCGCGGAGCGAGAGATAGGCCTGCTCCAGCGGCGGATACATGTTCGTGCTGCCCTCGGCCTTGATCTTATCGATTTCGGCAATGATTGCCTTTTTGTCGGTCACGGGCGCAAGCGGCCAGATCCAGCGGCTGCGGTCTTCGAAGACCAGCACACCCACCTGGTCGCGCGGCCCGAGGCTGTTCACGGCCGCCCGCAAGGCCTGCTTGGCCAGGTCGATGTTGCGGAACTTCTTGTTCGCCGCCGGGTCGTTCATGGAACCGGAGATGTCCAGCACCAAAACCATCGCCAGGGTCGGCTTGGGTTTGTCCTTCCGCTCTTCGGAGATCACCGGCAGGATCTCTTCGATCAGCGTGTGACGATACTCGCCGGCCGTGAACGAGTGGTCGCCGCCGACCGCGATCAGCCCGCCGCGATCGTCGCGGACGTAGGTTTGCAGGGCCTTCATCCGCGGCTCGGGCAAGGCCTCGGCAGGCACGTTGGAGAGAATGATCAGGTCGTAATCGGCAAGCTGGCCCGCGGGCAGTTCCGGCTTGACTTCGACATCGATATTTTCGCCGGCAAGGGCCTTCTTGAGATGTTCAGCCAGCACCGTTTGGGTTTCGACCAGCAGCACCCGCGGCGGCGGATCGACGTAAACGGCGCAGGCACTCCCATTTTCAGCAGGCCAGGCGCCGTGCTCGTCTTTGACGCGAACCGCATAAACGACCCGCGATGGCTTGAGCACGATGTCGGGAAAAATCTTTTGGTTCTCTCCGACGGCCAGAGACATCGTTTCCGGCGCCTTCAGTAGCGGCTGGGAGTCGCGGAGCAGCTCCACCGTGGCCTTGCCGGCCGTTCGCGATCGCAGGAGCACTTTGAGCGAGAACGACTCGCCGGCCCGGATGTGGTCCGGGGCAACGATCCGGACCGCGGGCGGCGTGACCCCACCACCGCTTATCAGCCACTTGACATCGGCCACCTGCTGATTGTCGGGCCCGGTCGCCTTCGGTCCGGCCAGGCCGGCTGCCACGAGCAACAACAGCAGGCTTCGCAGCAAGAGCGACACGATCTTGCGGACCGGCGAGGCATGCACCAGCGACCACCGCCAGAAGATCAGTAGCAGCGGCAGCGCAGCCAGCAGTGCAAACCACAGCGGCCGAACGAATTCGATTTCCCAAACGGTCATTTCGGAAATGATCATGTCAACTGGTCCACCGCCGCTGATACAGGCACCATTCGATGATTAAGAGCACCGCGGCCAACACGGCTGGAATAATCCACAGCGGCGGCCAGGGTTTACGCACCACCACGGCCGACGCCTCGCTGCCGATATCGCTGGGCACGCGGAGGTCGATGGCGGCCGGCGTGGAGACAGGATCTATGGGAGCTATATGACTTTTGGGTCCTATGAGTCCTATAGATCCCGTCTCCCCTTGCCCGCGTACCGGCTCATCCTTCCACGGCGGTTGCCCATCGAGCCAGTCCAGCGCCTGGGCAATTAACTGCGGAAATGCAGCCTGAAACCCTAGATTACTCGTAGCCAAATCGCCGGCGATCACCACGACGCGGCCCTGCGGACGGTCGATCGCATAGCCCAGTGGTATCGCACCGGCCCAGAAAATCGGTTTGGCAACCGCGCGAACCGATTCGGCAAGTTGCAGTTGCCGGGCCTCGGGCAAATAGACATCGAACAACCACACACCGGCCGCGATCGGCGAGTCGTCATCCACGCGAGTGACCGCCGGATCGGCGACCGCCTCACCCAATTGCCACAGATCGCAGGCCCCCGGGCTGAAGATCAGTGCCGGGCCGGTCGGCAGTTGTTCCGGCGTCTTGCCGTCGATGACATGAATCAACTTCGCCGGCCCATCGTCCTGGATCAATTCCACTCGCCGATTGGCCGCCAGAATCTCCTTCAAGCCCGATTGTTCGTCGGCCTCCAACTTTACGCGATGCGGGGCCGGCGCCGCTGGCATGTCGAGTTCGGCCGTGTCGTCGAAAATGTAGGCATCGCCCGGTTCGATCCGGGCCCTCAATCGGGCAGCCGCAGGGAGGTCCAACGTAAAGACATGCTGCCAGAGACCGTCCTTGACGATCGAGAATGGGACCGATGGGCTAGACTTTCCACCAAGAACTACAATCGTCACGCTGCCCTTGGCCGAATGGTTGCCCTGGTTTCGCACTTCGACCAGGACCTCGCACTTCGCCGGATCGGCCTTGCTCCGCCGTCCGGTGAAACGAGTAATCGCCAGGTTGCCCGCCGCGGTGCCAACTCGCAGCACTTCCACACCACTCCCGTCCGCCCGCTTGTGCGCTTCCTTCGCACAGGCATCGGTGATCAGCACGATTCGCGGTGGAACCTTGTCCGGCAAGGGAATCTCGCCGGCCAATTTCACAGCCCACTCGATTGCCGCAAGCTCGCCCTCTGCCTGGACGGAATCGACTGCCGCGGTGAGCAACGCATGGTCGCTCGTCAGCGGCTGAATCTCGCTCGGCGTCGGGCTCACGGTGACTACGGCCATCTCATCGCACGACCGCAGGCTTTCAATCAGCCGCCGGGCTGTCGCTTTCGCCTCGTCCAAGCGTGTCGGCTGTACGTCGGTTGCCCTCATCGTGGCCGAGTTGTCGATGATCAGCACCGTCCGCTTCGAGGCGGGAATCTGCGGCCCCGCGGCGGCCAAGGCAATAAGCACGACGATAATCGTCTGCACGGCCGCCGAGACCTTCCTCCGCCGGCCTTGCCATCGCCAACGAGCCTTCTCCTCAGTCAGGGCTTTTTGCCAGAAGAGTCCCGTGCCGACGGTCCGGCTCGGCACGCGGACCCGCAACCGATACAAGAGCGCAACCGGGATCAGCAGGAGCAGCAAGAGCAAGGCCAGCGGATGGGCGAAGTTCATGGCAGGGTGGGCGTTAGCCCGCCTCCTCTGTAACAGGCGGGCTAAAGTCCACCTTCCGATCGCGGCGGCAGCCGAGCACCCTCGGCAAGACCTCGTCCTCGGGCATGTCGCAGGGGATCGGCATGTAGGCGATGCCCCGCCGCCGGCAATACTCGCGCACCGACTGGTGAAACTGGGCCACCAAAGCCTTGTACCGCCGCACCGTCCGCTCCGTGATCGTGACGCTCGCGCCGGTCTGCGATTCGACATCGATGAGTTCCGCGTCGCCCAGCAGCGTAGGCTTGGAATCGCTCGTGTCGATGATATGCACCAGGCGCGGATCGTAGCCGTAGAACCGCAGAAGATCGAAGCCACGCGACCAACCTTCGGCTGGTGCCCGACCATTCGGGTCGTACAGGTCGCTGATCACGATCACCGGCCCTTGTCGTTGCGGCCGCTTCACGAACATCTGGATGGCACGCAGCAGATCGGTCTTCTGGCCCAGCAGCGGCAGTTCTTCGAGAAACCTGAGCAGCCGCAAGATCCGCGAGGCATGCCGTAGCGGCGGTAGATCGGCGGCCAACCCATCGGCAAAGGCGGCCACGACCAGCCGATCGAGATTCATCAGGGTCACGTAGCCCAGCACCGCCGCGATCTGCCGCGCCAACTGAAACTTCGGCGGCCGGCCCAGCCCCATGCTGGGCGAACAGTCCAAGAGCAGATGAACGTCGCGATCCGATTGGCCTTCGAACAGTTTGACGTACAGTTCATTCCGGCGGGCGCAAAGCATCCAATCAATGGCGTGGAAATCGTCGCCGGGCGAATAGTCGCGATGGCCGGTCACCTCCGTCCCGCCGCCGGGCAGCTTCTTCCGTGCCTCGGCCAACAGCCGGCTGCCGCCGGTCCGTTCGGCCGACATTGAGAGCAGCTCCGTTCGTTTCAAGAGTCCGGGGGAAAACATGCTATCTTATGCTCTTCACGATGCCGTCGATGAGGTCCTCCGGACGGATGTTCTCGGCCTGGCCCTCGAAATTCAGCAGGATGCGGTGACGCAACGCCGGGGCCATGACGGCGGCAAAATCCTCTTTCGCCACTTCCGTCCGCGCGTTGGCCGCGGCGCGAACCCTGGCGGCAAGGACCAACGACTGGGCCGCCCGCGGACTGGCCCCGTAGCGGACATAGTGCTTGACGGCCTCGGGGGCCTGCGGAAAGTCGGGATGCGTGGCCGCTACCAGCGAGGCCACCCAGCGGCGGGCCGGGGCGGGCAAAACCACCTTGCCGGCAATCTCCCGCATTTCCAACAGCCGCTTGCCATCGACCACGGTGAGGAGTTCCGGCGCGGGTTTCCGTCGTACGCTCTAGAATCGCGTCGATCTCCTCGACGCTGGGTCCCTTCACCAGCAGTTTGAAGAAGAAGCGGTCGATCTCCGCTTCCGGCAAGGGGAACGTGCCTTCCATCTCCAGCGGATTCTGCGTGCCGACCACGAAAAACGGTTGCGGCAGATGGAAGGTCTCGGTCGCGACGTTGATCGCTTCGCCTTCCATCGCTTGGAGCAAGGCCGACTGCGTCTTCGGCAGGCCGCGGTTGATCTGGTCGGCCAGCACCAAGTTGGAAAAGATCGGCCCCTGCTGAAACTCGAACGTGCGGCGGCCAGCGGCCGTCTCCATCACCACGAACGTGCCCAACAGGTCCGATGGCGTGAGGTCGGGCGTGAACTGAATGCGACTGAAGCGAAGCTGCAGGATGTCGGCCAGGGTCTGCACCAGCAGCGTTTTGCCCAGCCCCGGTACGCCTTCAATCAGGACGTGTCCACCGGCCACGGCGGCGATCAGGATCTGCTCGATCACGTCGGCCTGGCCCACGACCACCTTGGCCAACTCGTGTCGCAAGGCATTGAAATCTTCCTGGAACGCAGCCAGATGGGGTTCAACTAAATGGGCAGTGCTCATCGAAGGGTTTTCCTTGGAATAAAGGCTTGGAACTTAGATCTTAGGACTTAGCTGACGAATTCAAGCTCTAAAATCTAAGTTCTAAGAACTAAGCTCTAATGTCTTCTCCCCAATATCCCACCGAAACGCTTGCCAGTCAAGGATTTAGTCCCTGGGGCGTGAAAAATACCCCAAATATCCTAAATTGCCTCGGCGGGACGGAGTTTATTCGGTTTCCTGCCTTTTTCTGGCAAACGGAATGAATTCCGTTCGACTCGAGGCGGAATTCTGCTTGCAATCTCTCCACAACCGGGAATAATAAGCTAATCGGCTCCCGATTGAGATATTGGATTGACCTAGGAGACTCGCTTACGCTATAGCCTTTTAGGTGGCAATCCTTAACTCGTCAGGATTATTGTGCGAATGTTTAGGATCTGGTAGACTATTGGATGCAGGGGTCTACCTCGAAACGAGTTTACCATCGCGGTCCAAGAAGCACCGCGAGGGAAGATTTTTGGCAATCGCAGTTCGTATCGTCATAATAGGGCCGGCTTACCGGCAGGAACCAAGGGCAAACCAGAATTTGAGGAGTCATCGGATGAGAAGCGGGATTTCGCTATTCTCAGTTGCAGTAGTGCTGTGTGGCGTGACTGTCGCACAGGCCGCAGATCCAGGCATTCCAGCCTGGCATCACAAGGCTGTAGCGCGGCTTGACCAGGCCCGTCCTGGACCGACCGCGGCGGCAGAGGCAGGGCCGCAAAAGTACCTGCACATTGAAATGCAGTTCAACGATCCGACCGTGCTGCAGAATCGCGAAAAATTCCGCGTCGTCGATGAGCGCGGCACCGAAGTCGGCGAGAATTGGGGCTACAACGATGAGAAGAAGCTCCTGATCTTCGAAGGCCATTGGGGAAGCCTGGTGGGCTTGTACCTCGACGGCTTCGGCCATCGCGAGCCGTTATTCGAGCAGGTCGTTGTTGCGACGCCCCCGACGTATGTTGCGCCGACCTATGTGCCACAGAGAGTCATTGTCCCCGAAACGCCCGTGGAACCACGACATGTCTTAGTTGACGACCCCGTTGTGGTCGAGCGCCGCCCCGTGGTTTACGACGATCGTCGCAATGTGATCGTGCACCGTGGCGATTGGCGCGATGATCGGCGCAATGTGGTTGTCATTCACGACGACGATCACTATCGGCACGACGCGCATGTTGGCGGCCGTGGCGGTTACGGCGGCGGTGGCGGCTACGGCGGTGGTGGTGGCGGCGGTGGTGGACTTGGCGGTGGTAGCGGACCTGGCGCCGGCCCTGGTAGCGGCAGCGCTGATAACAGCAGTGCGACTGCGGACTCCAAGCCACAGCCCAAGAAGAATAAGAAACCGTCTGCCAACCAAGACAACGTGACCGTGCCTGATCCCGACGATGCGATTGCTCGCACGACGGGCATCGATCCGAGCAAAGGCAGCGGCGACGATAGCGGCAGTGGCTCTGGCGACAGTTCCGCCAGCGACAGCCCATCGACAGACAGCCCATCGGCAGACAGCCCATCGGCAGACAGCCCGTCGGCAGACAGCCCGTCGGACGACAGCCCATCGGCAGACAGCCCTCCCGCCGACAGCCCCGCCAACGACACCCCACCGGCAGACAGCCCGGCAATGGATAGCCCACCGGCAGACAGCCCACCGACCGACTGCCCAGCCACTCCCGACGATGGCACAGGCGACGGACCGCCGGCGCTGGGACTGGGCCGGGAACGGGGCCGGGACCTGGACCGGGTTGCGGACCGGGGCCTGGACCGGGCCCTGGACCGGGCCCTGGACCCGGACCGGGACCGGGACCTGGTTACGGACCGGGGTACTGCCCGTGGGGCTACTACACCCCGTACTGGTACACTCCGTACTCGTACACCCCGTACTACTATCAACAGCCGAATCGCGTTGAATACGGCAATCTCATGCCGACAGAGCGCATCAAGCCTAAGCTTCCCGAGTTGGTCCTCTACGTGGCCGCGGGTGACGGGCCTGGCGCCGGCAAGGTCTATCAGGTCCGGGGCACCGACGGTACGGTGCTGGGCAAGGAGAATTTCAACCAGCCTCCGACTGGCATCAGCATGTATCGTGATCACGGAGTCGTGGTGACCCTTCCCCGCGACGGCGGCAAGATCGTGGAAATTGCCGACACCGGCAAACAGTCCACGATCCTCGAGAAGGATCCGTCCCTGCCGCACCCGGTCAAGATTTCGATGCCGGGCAATTCCGACACGATGGTCGTGGCCGACGACATCGCCGACCAGCTCGTGATGAGCAATATCGGGGGCGCCAAGACGAAGGTCTACCAGAAGTTCCCTTCGAGCTATAGCGCGCAGCCGATGTCGGTGGCCGTGGCCAATGATAAGGGCGTGGTGTTCAGCAGCAATGCCGAGCCGGGCGTCCACAAGTTCATGGGCGACCAGACTTCCGTCAAAGGCGACAAGCCGGTGCTGCCAGCCAGCGGCGGCGTTGCGGCCGATCACAGTTCGTTGCGTTGGGCAGCCGCCCAGGCCCCGAACAAGATCAAGATCTATGAAGGACAGCAGTTCGTCAAAGAGCTGACGCTGCCTCCGAACTATAACTTCTACAAGGGCGGCCTGATGTCGTTCGGTCCCGACGGTTCGCTGTGCGTAGCCGCCCAGAACGACAAGGAAGAGGTTTGGATCCTCTGCTTCCACCAGGACAAGAAGAAGGACGGCACCGACTCCAACAAGTGGTCGGTAACCAACTCCTTCAAGTGGACGAACGAAGAGATGCAGGACTTTGCCGTGGGAGCGCGGATGCCGTGGGACGAGCACGCGGCAAGCTCTTACAAGAGCACGTTCTAGTTCAAGGCAAGTCGATTGTTACTGAAAAACGACCACTGGTCGGGGATTTTCCCCGACCAGTGGTCGTGTCTGTGTATCGTAAGGAAAGATGCCTGTAGGGAACGCCCTCCGCGGCGTTCCGTATGATTTATGGAACGCCGCGGAGGAACGCCGCGGAGGGCGTTCCCTACAGGCGTTATTGAGAAGAAAGACGCCTCTTATGCGAGTCCTAATATCGGTCGCATGTCTTACATGTCTGTGGTTGGTGGCCTTTGAGGCCTTCGCGCAGCCCGCTGTGAGCGTCCAGTTGCCGACCTTCTCGTTTGCCACCGTGAGCACAACCGTCATGGTGCCCGATGGCGGCGCGGCCTTTCTGGGCGGCATCGATCGTGTGTCTTCCGGCCGCAGCGAGTACGGCGTGCCGGGACTTCCATTTCCCGGTTTTCAAAACCGCGGCATCGGTCAGAATTCCAGCGCCACGAGCTTCTGGGCCACGGCCAAGATTCACGACTTTGACGCCATGGATCAGGCCTTGCTCAGTACCCCCTCGGCGGACGGAGTCGCGAGCACGAATCCGAGCATGTTCAACGGGTTGCCGGCCACTCCGGCGGGGCTTGCGGGACGGACCTTCCAGCGCAACCCGGCCAATCTCGCCGGGAATTGGCGGGTGGAACCGGACCCGCCGGATCCCGTGAGCGATGTGGCGGCCGAGCGGGCCAATCGCGTCGCTCGCCAGGTCACCCGGGCCGACGAGGCCGACAACTTTTTCGCCCGTGGACAAAAGGCCGAGGCCGATGGCAAGCCCAGCGTGGCCAAGATTTACTATCAGATGGCTGCCCGGCGTGCGACAGGCGACCTGAAGCGACAGGTCCAGGCCCGGCTGGATGTGGTCAGCGGCCGAAACAGCGCCTTGGCGAAGAGCACTCCTTAGGGTACTTTCCTCTTGACACCCCCCGCCACCGGTAGTAATCTCCCGGCCTACCATTGCCCGCGGTCCGTACCCATAGCCGGAAAATGAGCGAAATCAGCGAATTCTCGGGGGGAACCTCCGACGCGGTCTTCCGTGCCTTGGTGGAATCCGTTCCCGATTTCGTCTGTCTGGCAACCACGCACGGCGAGTTGTTCTATATGAACTCGGCCGCCCGCCGCTGGATCGGAATTGACGAGGAGGCCTCGCTGGCCACCGTCACCTTGCACGACTTCTATACCGACGACTCGTGGCAGGAACTCCGCGACGTGGCCGTGCCGGGCGTGAACAAGACCGGCCAGTGGGAAGGTCGCAGCCGCCTGCGCAACTTCAAGACCGCCCAGGAGTCGACCGTCTTCACTTTCATGTTCCGCGTGAAAATGCCGCAGGGTTCGAGTTGCCTGGCCATCGTGCATCGCGACGCGGAAGCCTCCAATCGCCTGCGGGAAAGCCTCTCCGAGGCCCAGGCCCGGAAGAATTCCATTCTCGAATCATCGCTCGATCCGATCATCACCATCAATCACGAGGGGACGATCATCGAGTTCAACCGGGCCGCGGAGCAGATTTTCGGCCACGCCCGCGAGAAGGTGCTCGGCACCCGGCCGTCGGACGTGCTCTTCCCGCCCTCGCTCAGCGCCGAACACCGCAGCCGCATCGAGCGTTACCTGGAAGCCGGCGAGGGATCGATGCTCGGCAAACGCGTGGAGGTCACGGCGTCGCGGGCCAACGGCGAAGTGTTCCATGCCGAACTAGCCATGACTATCGGCCAGATCAACGGCGCACCGGTGCTGACCTTTTTCGTTCGCGACATCAGCGCCCGCAAGAAGGGTGAAGAGGAGCAGGCCCGCTATGCGGCCGAACTGGAGCGATCCAACCGTGACCTGGAGCAGTTCGCCTACGTGGCTTCGCACGACCTGCAGGAGCCGCTGCGCAAGATCCGGGCCTTCGGCGATCGGCTGGAAGTGAAGTGCAAGGACCTCTTGGACGAAACGGCGCAGGAGTGTGTCAGCCGGATGCAGAGCGCCGCGGCGCGGATGCAGGAGTTGATCGAGGGCCTGCTGACGCTTTCCCGCGTTACCCGCCGGGCCCACGATTTCGTGCAGGTCGATCTGGGCGAGATCGTCGAGCAGGTGGTGGGCGACCTGGAAGCGCAGATCGAACGCGTTCACGGGCAGGTTGAGGTGGGCAAGCTGCCGACGATCCAGGCCGAACCGCTGCAAATCCGCATGTTGCTGCAGAACCTGATCGCCAACGCCCTGAAGTTCCACCGCCCTGACGAGCCTCCCGTGGTCAAGATCGAGGCCCGCTACCTGCTGCCGCGCAACCAGCGGCAGTCGCGGAAATCGCTGGCCGAGGAGAAGTGCCGCATTACCGTCGAGGACAACGGCATCGGTTTCGACCAGCAATATGCCGATCGGATCTTCGGCATTTTCCAGCGGCTGCACCCGCGTGACGTCTACGAAGGGACGGGCATCGGGCTGGCGATATGCCGGCGGATCGTCGAGTATCACGGCGGCCAGATTTCCGCCCAGGGCACGCCCGGCAAGGGTTCGACCTTCGAAGTGCTGCTGCCGGTGGCCCAACCGAAGAAGAAACGCAGCGAGGCCCCGTGATGGCGAACAAGCGCGGGTCCTGCACCATCCTCATGGCCGACGACGATCCTGACGACTGCCTCCTGGTTCAAGATGCCTTGCGCGAGTCGAAGCAACCGCACGACTTGCGGATCGTCCGCGACGGCCAGCAGTTGCTGGACTACCTGCGGCGGCGGGGCGAGTATCGGCAGTCACCCGAGGTCCCGCGGCCCGACTTGATCTTATTGGACCTGAAGATGCCGCGGAAGGACGGCCGCGAGGCCCTCAGCGAACTCAAAGCCGACCCCCGCTTGCGGAGCATTCCCATCGTGGTCTTCACCACTTCCACGGCCCGCGACGACATCGGCTTTTGCTACCGCATGGGCGTGAATTCCTACATTACCAAGCCGGCCACGTTCCGCGGACTGGTCGATCTGGTGGGCACATTGAGCAAATACTGGTTCGAACTGGTCGAATTACCCGTTGTGGAATAGGATACTCTATGAAACCAAGCGGTCCGAAGGCCGAGCGCCAGAGCGTCCACATCCTCCTGGTCGAGGATGATCCGGACGACGTGTGGGTCATGCGCAACCTGCTGGGCGACCGTTGGGACGGACCGTTCAAACTGAGCCACGTGGAACTGCTCTCTGCCGGCTTGGAGCGGCTCAGCGAGTTCCATTTCGATATCATCCTCTTGGATCTGTCGCTGCCCGACAGCCAGGGTCTGGAGACCTTCTTCACCATGCACGCCCATGCCGCCGACGTGCCGATCGTCGTGCTATCGGGCTATAACGACGAGTCGACAGCCGTGAGGGCCGTGCAGGCCGGGGCCCAGGATTACCTGGTCAAGGGGCAGGTCGACGACAATCTGCTGGTCCGTTCGATTCGCTACGCCATCGAGCGCACACGGCGGCACAAGGCCGAAGCGGCCCTCCGCGACGCCTCGGAGGAGTTCCGCGCCGCCAAGGAGATTCAGCAGCGGCTCTTTCCGTCCGAGGCGCCCGAGCTGCCGGGCTTCGACATCGCCGGCGCCCTCTATCCGGCCAAGGCCACTGCGGGCGACTACTTCGACTATTTCCCCATGCTGGGCAACTGCCTCGGCGTGGTCGTCGGCAACGTCAGCAGCCACGGCATGGGGCCGGCCCTGCTGATGTCGGAAACGCGGGCCTGCCTGCGCACTTTGGCCCTGGCGATGAGCGACGTGGGCCAGATCCTCACGCGGGCAAACCAGATGCTCTCGGCCGACACGCACGATTTCCACTTCGTGACCCTCGTCCTGGCCCGGCTCGACCCGGCCCGGTGCGAAGTGGTCTACGGCAGCGCCGGCCAGCGGAGCTACCTGTTGCACGCCGACCGCAGCGTGACGGTGCTGGATAGCACGGCACTGCCGCTGGGAGTCGAGGCAGAGACCAGCGTGCCCGCGGCCCCGCCGCTCTTGCTGCGGCCAGGCGACGTCCTGCTGCTGTTGACCGACGGGGTCGTGGAGGCCGAATCGGCCAATCGCCAGCGTTTTGGCGTCGGCCGGGCCCTGGAGGCGATCCAGGCCAGCCGCGACCAGCCCGCCAAGCAAATTATTGCCGCGTTAAGGCGCGAACTCGATGAGTTCTGCGCAACCAGCCGATACAAGATGACGTGACCATCGTCATCGTCAAGTGTTTGGGAACCGTGAAGGAATAACTTGAACGAGTGCGATTTCGGGTGGCACGTCCCTGAGCTTGCGAAGGGCGTGGTTTCGCTGCTCCCACGCCCTTCGCAAGCTCAGGGACGTGCCACCCTGAGCAACATACTTTTACGCGAATCCTTGGCAAGGAGTGCCTAATATGGAACGGAAGCTGTTTTCTCTGCTGGCCGCAGGGCTGGTATTTTCGGCGACGGTTTTGGGGTGGAACCAATCCAGCCCGGCCGCTTTGTGCAGCAAGTGCCGCGAGTTGATGTTCGTCGATTCGGGAGGCAAGTGTATCGACTGTGGCGGTCCGACCGCCAGCGGCGCCTTGCAGCTTTGTCCGAAGTGCAGTGCAAAACGGCATCAGTGCGAACATTGCCTGGCCGCGACCACGGAAAAGGACGAGGCTGCCACCCAGAGCAAGCCGGCCGACCCGTCGCCGGAAGCGCCCCGCGGTAACGATGCTCCCAACTCCGATCCTACCGGTGGCGATGCGCAAACCAAGCCGCCCCCGGCCTGGACCGCGCCGGCCGCCGGCGGCAACCCTGTCAAGCCGAATGAAGCCGCCACGACCCCGCCGATGGGTCCCACAATCGACCCGCCCCCGCCGGTCGCCGCGAAAACGGAAAGTCCGCCGCCACGGGAGAGTTCGCAGGAGAGCAAACCGCCAGCGGAGTTGCCGCCCGATCTGCTAACGCCGACCAGGCTCAAACCGATCAATCCGGCCCAGGCGGGAACGTACACGTCGGGCAAGTGGCGCTACCAGTTGCAGATTACGAGCCCTGGGACTCGTAGCGAAGGCCGCTGGGGTTGGCTGACCTACGACAACCAGAAGTTGCCACGGGGCGAAATCAACGACTACTACAATACCCCGTGGGGGCCGATGTTTTGGGTCGATGTGCCGACGACCGCTTGGGGAGTCCATGGCTGGATGCCGGTCCCTCTGGCACAAAATCGACGGCAAGGCCGTGTACTCACCGTGCCCTGGGCGGTGTTGGCCGCAGCGCCCTCGGCGGCAACCGCGCCCGAGCGCCGCGCGGGGGTGCTGGAAATCGACAAGTCGCACAACGGCCAGTTGGCCCGGCTGCGGGTCGGCAATGTGCTCGTGATCCGCCTGCCGGGCAATCCGGTGACGGGCTATCAATGGCAGGCATCTTCGACAAACAGCCCAGCCGTGCGGTTGACGGTGCGGCCGCAGTATTCGCCCCCCGCACCGACCGCCACGGGAGCGGTGGCACCGGGCACGTACACGTTCATCTTTCAGGCCGTGCAGCCGGGAAGCGGTTGGATCCGCCTCAACTACCTTCATCCCAACGATCCCAGCCGCCCGCGAGGTACTTTCACGGTGGCCGTCAATGTGTCGCCTGCGGCCGCAGCCGCCCTGCCCGCCGCGAACAGCCGCTAAGGAGCGGACGAAGAATTACTGTAGAGTTGGGTGATTCTATGCCTCTTCATGGCAGCGCGGAAGTTATCTTGAAAGAAAGGAAGATGAGAGAAAGGAAAATGAATGCTCCCTCGTCCTCTCCATTGTCCATCTTCCTTCTTCCATTTTCCTTTCTCTCATTTTCCTTTCATGACTATGACGACTGACGGCAAGCTGGCGGAAAGCCGGCTGGCCCTTTTCCGCGCCATCCGGGCGGAATTGCCAGATCGGCCGCAATCGCAGATCGACGAGGCGGTGGTCCAATCGCTGTTTCGGATCATGTCACTTGCTCTTTTCGATGTCGATCCCGTTCCGGGCGACCCCCAACTACGAAATCGATCACGCCGCGTTCCGAGACGTTCTCTTGAAGCTTTCGCGCGAGGCAATGGGCCGTCCGACGGACTACTCGCAAATCAATCCTCGGAGCCTCGGCAACATCTACGAGCGGTTCCTGGTATGCGTCGCCAAGATCCGAGAGCGACGGCCCGACCCGCAGGTGGGCCGCGACACGCGCCGCAAGGAAGGGACCTTTTATACGCCGCAGTCGGTCACGAAGTTCCTCGTCGAGCACGCGGTCGACGAGGCCCTGGCACGCCGCCCCGGGCGGAAGCCTTGGGAGTTGCTTTGCCTCGATCCGGCTTGCGGCAGCGGCCATTTCCTCGCCGAATACGTCGACTATGTCGCGGCCCGCTGCCAAGAGCTGGACGACCGTCGCTCGTACCAGCAATGGAAGCGCTATGTTACGCAGCACGGTGTGTTCGGCGTGGACAAGGACTCCACCGCCGTCATGTTCACGAAGTTGAGCCTCTGGATCAATGCGGCAATGCAGGACGAGCCCTTCGTGACGATCGACACCCACATCAAGTGTGGCAACTCGCTGGTTTTCCCCTGGAAAATCGAGTTTGCCGAGGTATTCGAGGAGCAAGGCGGCTTCGACCTTGTCGTGGGAAACCCGCCCTGGGGCGCCGACCTGACCGAAATCCGCGAATACCTCGACGGCGGACCGTTCGCACTCGCACGTGGGCAATACGATAGCTACGAACTGTTCATCGAGCTTGGCCGGCGATTGCTGCGGGAGGGAGGGATGCTCGCGTTCATCGTCCCCGACAGCATCACTCTGCCGGAGCATGAGCCGTTGCGCCGCATGTTGCTGGACCACACCGCGTTGACGCGATTGGTGCGGGCGGGCGAAGGCATTTTCCCTGCCGTCTTCCGCGCCGCGTTCTTGCTCTGCTTCGCCAACCAGTCCCCGCCGCCGGAACAGCCGATCCGTGCGGCAACATTGCGAAAGACGCATCGCAAGCAACTGGCGGAGGACACTCTCTTCGACCCGGCGAAAACAATCGCCGCCGTCGTGAGTGATATCGGTCACGAGCGGATGCAGAGCGACTTCGCGCGCAATCCAAACGCCGAATTCGACGTCCTCGCGGCGGATGAGGATCGAGCGATCGGTAGCGCGATCGATGCCCGCGCTCTTCATTGGCCCGATCTTACCATGACCGGCAGGGGCGTCGAGTTGGGCAAGGCCGGCGAAGTGCTTCAGTGTCCTTACTGCTACCGTTGGGACACGCCGCCGGCCAAGCGCAAGGGCACCCGCCGCGAAAAGAAATGCACCCATTGCCAGCGACGATTCCTCATGGATAATGCGGCCGACCAGGCCGTGATTGTCGGCGATCGTAAACGCGGCGCGGCCTGGCGCCCGTTTCTGATCGGTGAGTCGATCAACCGCTATCACGTGTCGCGCCGCTTGTGGATCGAGACCGGAAGGGACGGCATCAACTATAAGCACGAGCGGTTTTATCGGGGGAAGCGGCTCCTCGTCAGAAAAACCGGCATTGGAATCATGGCCACGATCGACGACTCGGCGGCCTACACGAACCAAGTCGTATTCACGTGGAAGATGCGTGAGGACCTCGATGCGTCCCTCTCCCGGTATCGTCTCGAGTATCTTCTCGGCGTCTTGAATTCCCGGCTGATGATGTATCGTCTGTCGACGCTTTGCGGCGAAAGCGAGTGGCGGAGCTTCCCCTACATGACACAGAAGACGATACAACAACTGCCTATCCGCAGCATTGACTTCTCGCAGCCGCGCGAGGCCAAACTGCACGTCGAAATCGCCGATCGGGTCGCCGCCGTCCTGGCGACGGGCAGACCGCCCTCGACGCACGACGACTACCAGATCGAGATTCTCGTCATGCGGCTCTACGGCATCACGCGATCGATGTGCGGGCGGATATTCGACGTGCTGCACGAAGTGCAACGACTGCGCGTTATCCGCGAAATGGGCATCGCCGGGCCCGACATGCTCATGGACGCACTACCGGAGTAACTGCCGGCCGGTCCAAGCGCGTGAGACCCTGCACGTCACGTGTCCCCACACCTTGAACCGGACCTTGTTCACCGCCGCGAGACATACTAGAATCAGCAAGGATTGGAGATCACGATGATTACATATCTACGGCGGCGTTGCCGCTTGTCGGGCAACGCTGTCCGGCTGTTTCTTGCCGTTTTTTCGACTCTGACCCTTTGCGATCGGCTCTCGGCCGCCGACTCGGCCGAGGACCTGGTGAAGCAAGGTTCCAGCCTCATGGAAAAAGGGCAACTCGACGAAGCCATCGCCACGTTCACCAAGGCCATTGCCATCAACGGCCGGAACCCGAGCGCCCTGGGACACCGCGGGCTGGCCTATATCAACAAGGGCGAATGGGAAAAAGCTACCGCCGACCTCGACGCGGCCATCGGGCTGGACGCCGGCCAGCCTTCCCACTACTTCTATCGCGGCTTCGCCTGCTTCCGCCAGGCCAAGTATGAAAAGGCCATTGCCGACTACAACGAGGCCATCCGCCTGGATCCAAAATATGCCGACGCCTATCGCGACCGCGGCTACGCCCGGGCAATGTCGGGCAAGCCCCGCGAAGGCCTGCAAGATCTGAACCGCGCGATCGAACTCAACCCGCAAGACCAGGCGGCCTACAACAGCCGCGGAGCGGCCTACGTACGGCTGGCCGATTGGGATTTGGCCATCGCCGACTATGATCGGGCACTCAAACTCGACCCCAAGGACGCCAACACCTGGGCCGACCGCGGCTACGCGAAGACCATGAACAACGACCTGGCCAACGCCCTGGCGGACCTCAACCACGCGGTGGAACTTTCCGCCGAGGAGCCCTCGACATGGTTCAACCGGGGCTTCTGCCGCTATCGGCGGGGCGAGACCGACAAGGCCCTGGCCGACTACGATCAGGCCCTCAAGCTCGATGCCGATTACCCCGCGGCCCATCGCGAGCGCGGTTTCGTCCGCGGGCTGAAAGACGACTTCGCGAACGCCTTCGAGGACCTCGATCGGGCAGTGGAATTGAGCAAGGACAGCGGCCCGGCCCGATTGCGCCGCGGCATCATCTACGCGCGGAAACATCAGTTCGACAAGGCCCTGGCCGATCTCAACGACGCCATAAAGCTGGATGCCGACAATGCCGAGACCCGCTTCCACCGGGCGGTCGTTTACCTGAATACCGACAAGCCGGACGAGGCGGTGGCCGATTACCGCGAAGTGATAAAACTTGACCCCCGCGAGGCGGAGGCGTACAAGAAGTGGGACGTTTACCCGGGCGCGGCCGGGGGACCGTCGAACGTCGAACGGCTGGAAAAGGCCCTGGCAAAGTATCAGGACGAGGCCAAGGAGCATTACGCCAAGGGGGTCGACCTGCACAAGGCGGGAAAGCTCGTCGAGGCCATCGCCGAATACGACAAGGCGGTGCTCCTCTATCCGCGCTGCCCGGAAGTACATTACAATCGAGGATTGGCCTATCGCGGCAACGGCAACCTGGAGCAGGCCGCCGTGGATTACACCCAGGCCGTCGAGTTGAATCCGAAATTCACGGTCGCATATTCCAATCGCGGCTACGTGAACTTCAAACTGGGCGACCTCGCGGGGGCGCTGGCCGATTTTCACAAGGTGCTGGAAATCGACCCGCAGAACGCCGACGCACTGAAAAGCATTGAAGTCATTGAAAAAATGCAGAAACATGGAGATTCGCAATGAAAAGCAGAAGAAGCGAGGAGCGGGGAGCGGGTGGGGCACCCGCGCAGCGGGTCGGCGAGGAAGCTCTACGGTTTCTTGGCATTCTCGTCGCCGCCGCCCTGGCCGTGAACAGCGGTTGCTCGGGTCAGCCCCAGACGCCGCAAGGCAAAGCAAGCCATCAGCAACCCGCGGACGCGAAGAATTCAGCGGTCAAGCCTGCGGATGAAAAACCGTCCGACGCCAAACCTGTTGAAACCAATCCCGCCCCTGCGAAACCCGATGTCGATGAGAATAAGATGAGTGTCACCAAAGAAGCGTATGGCAAACTGCCCGATGGAACCCCGATCGATCAATATACCCTGAGCAACCCCAACGGCTTGAAGGTCAAGATCATCAACTACGGCGCGATCATAACCGCGGTGGAGACACCCGACCGCAACGGCAAAATCGAGAACATCACGCTCTACCGCGATTCGCTGGCCGACTATAGGGAGACGAAAGACGGCAAGCCGACCACGCCCTATTTCGGCGCCACGGTGGGCCGCTACGGCAACCGCATCGCCAAAGGCCGCTTCACTCTGGAGGGCAAGGAATATAAGCTGGCCATCAATAACGGGCCGAATGCCCTTCATGGCGGTCTGAAGGGTTTTGACAAGGTCGTCTGGAAGGCCGAACCGGTGCAATCGTCCGGCGTGGTCGGCGTTGCCTTCACCTATACCAGTCACGACGGCGAAGAAGGTTATCCGGGCACGCTCAAGGTCAAGGTCACCTACAGCCTGACCGACGAGAACGAATTGAAGATGGACTACGAGGCCACGACCGATAAGACCACGGTCGTCAATCTCACCAACCATACGTATTGGAACCTCGCCGGGGCCGGCAACGGCGATATCCTCAAACACGAATTGACGCTCAGCGCCGATCGCTTCCTGCCTGTGGACAGTACGTTGATCCCGCTGGGGCAACTCGATCCCGTCAAGGGCACGGCCATGGACTTCAATGCGCCGAAGGCAATCGGCAAGGACATCGGCCAGGTTGAAGGCGGCTACGATCACTGCTATGTCCTCTCGCGCAAGAGCGACGTCGCCGCGCGGGTTACGGAGCCGACCAGCGGCCGCGTGATGGAAGTCTACACCACGCAGCCCGCGATCCAGTTCTACACCGCCAACTTCCTGGACGGCACGATCACGGCCGGCGGCAAGACCTACGAGAAGCACTACGGCTTGTGCCTGGAAACGCAGCACTTTCCCGATTCACCGAACCAGAGAACTTTCCCCACAACCGTGCTCAAGCCGGGCGAGACCTATAAGCAATCGACCGTGCATAAGTTCAGCGTGCAGAAGTAATGAAGATCCATGCCCGCCTTCCATTGTCCGTATTGCGGTATGCAATCTCCGGACGCCCCCACCGGCGGTGGTTCGTCGTTTGTCTGCCCTAATTGCGGCAAGGCGGTCGAACCCCCTTTAACCGAAAACGGCGTTCCGCCGCCGCCGCTGCAAAACGCCAACGGCAACGACCGCTGGTCCGCAGGGCCGCCGGAAGATTCGGCCAATCGCTGGTCGGCCCAACCCCCGTTAGGCGACGACAGCTCTTCGAGCGAGTCGGTCAGTCAGTCTTCGATCCTGCCTGGCAGCGAGCTGGGCGAAGCGGCGCTCGTGCGTCCGGCCCGGTCGCCGCTGTTGTGGGCCTTGATCGTGCTGGCGATTTTCCTGGCGGCCCTGATCGGCGTGGTCGTTCTGGCGCGCTGGATTCGGCCTTGGCTCACAGCGCGGAGGGCTGCCGCCCAGAAGGCTACGGTCGAATACTGGCTGCCGCGATTGGACAACGGTGGTGACGAAAGCCGGCGCGAGGCCGCCCAGGCCATCGTGGTCCTGGGCCCCGACGCCGTCTGCCGCACCCTGGATCACATCTCGAAGGATCCGGGCGACGAGCGGGAGCCATTTCCGCGCAACCCGGGCGCGGTCCGTGCGCTGGCCGGCGTGGGCGAGGAGGCCGTGCCGGGGCTCTGTGAAGGCCTCCGTTCGCCGGAGCCCAAAATTCGTGCCGTGGCGGTGGAGATCCTGCTGCAAATGGGGGCCGCGGGCCGGGCGTCGCGCGATACTTTGCTCACTACTCTCGATGACTCGAACCGCTGGGTCCGCTATTACACGATTGACACGCTGGGCTATCTTGGCGCCGACGGCGGTCCCGCGGCCAAGCGTCTCGCCGAGGTCGTTTCCTCACCGGATCGAAGTCCTGCTGCAGCGTTTGCGCGTCGGCATGCGGTCAAAGCCTTGGGCCGGATCGGACCCGAAGCCCGCGACGCCATGGGGGCACTGGAGAAGGCTGCAGCGGACGATCCAGACCCGGAGGTCTGCTCGTCCGCGAAGCTGGCCATGAAACAGATCGATGTCGCGCGGCTGGCCCGCCAGGCGCGCCGCGAAGCCACTCATGAAATGCGGCAATGGCTCAAGGACCTCGATGGCGACGACACGCCTGCGGCCATCGCTGCCGCGGAGGCTTTGGGCAAGCTGGAGTTTGAAGGCCGGCCTGCGGCGCCAGCCCTGGCCTTGATGCTGCGTCATCCCGATCGCCAGCGGCGGCGGGCCGCGGCCATTGCGCTGGGACGTTTGGGTCTTGCCAATGCCGATTTCATCCCCACGCTCGAAGGTGCGGCCAGGGAGGAAGATGCCGAGGTCCGTGCCGCCGCGGTCAAAGCCCTGGAATCGCCCAACAACAAGCCATGATAAACCACGAAAACCACGAAACACACGAAAGAAGACAATGAAAATGCACCGAAGACTATGAACCCGAAAACAGGCAGCTAAGATCTCGTAGCAACCGACTTTGCAAACGATCACCATGTCTTTCCTTTTTCGTGTATTTCGTGGTTAGCTCCCTTGCAGCGGATAGGAACCTTCGAAATTGACCGCCGCCTCGACCAGTTCGGGAAACTGCCCAAGAGCCGTGCTTTACGATGCGTCCGCCGGCGCCTGGCAATCGTACGTTGGCCCCTGCGAGATCATCGAGACCTGCCGCCACGACGAGGTGATGAACTGCCTGCGGCGGGTAGAGCAGTGGGTGGAATCCGAGCGGCTCTATGCCGCCGGCTTCGTCAGCTACGAGGCGGCCCCGGCCTTCGATCGCGCGCTCAACGTCCGTGAAGCCCCGGGCTTCCCGCTCCTGTGGTTCGGACTGTTTCCTGGCGTGGAGACAATTACGCTGCCGCCGCGCGACGATACACGGCTGAAGCCGAACGCAACCTGGCTGCCTACGGTCGCCGCCGATGAGTACGCCGCGGTCATCGGTCGGCTTCGCGAGAAGATCGCCGCGGGCGAAACGTACCAGGTCAACTACACATTCCGCCTGAAGCAGCCGGCCACGGGTGATCCGTGGAATCTTTTCGGGAACCTGGTTGCGGCCCAGCAGCCGCCGTATGCCGCATACATCGACACACCCGACTTCGTAATCTGTTCGGCATCGCCCGAGCTGTTTTTCGAACTTGAAGGCCGGCGAATTGTCTCGCGCCCCATGAAAGGCACGCTTGCCCGCGGCCGCTGGTACGAAGAAGACGCGGCCGCGGCGCGCGAGTTGGCCGCATCCGAGAAGGATCGGGCCGAGAACGCCATGATCGTCGACATGATGCGCAACGACCTGGGCCACATCGCGCGGGTCGGCAGCGTGCAGGTGAGCGATCTGTTCCGCGTCGAGCGCTACCCGACGCTCTGGCAGATGACCTCGTGCGTCTCGGCTCAGACCGAGGCGAGCCTCGCTGAGATCTTCGCCGCACTGTTCCCCTGCGCATCGATCACGGGCGCTCCCAAAGCCAGCACGATGAGAATCATCGCCCGCACGGAAACCAGCCCGCGGCGGGTTTATACGGGCAGCATCGGCCGCATCGCGCCGGGCGCGTGGCGCGGTTCAACGTGGCCATCCGCACCGTGCTCATCGACAAAGCCCGGTGCGAGGCCGAGTATGGCGTAGGCGGCGGGGTCGTATGGGACTCGACACCCCAGGGCGAGTATGACGAGTGCCTGCTAAAGGCCCGGATTCTCAGCACAACGCGCCCGGAGTTCTCGCTCCTGGAGACGCTTCTCTGGACGCCCGGGGACGGATACTTCTGTTTGCGAGAACACCTGCAGCGGTTGCGGGAATCGGCCGAATATTTTGGCTTTCCGCGCTGCGACGAGACGGCTGCGGATGAACTGGCCACCTTGGCCGCAGAGCTGCCGGCCGTGCCCCACAAGATCCGCTTGCTGATTGCCCGCAACGGCAAGATCACGTGTCAGGCCGAGCCGATCGATGACGAAGAGGTCTCCGATCCGATGCGGTTGGAACTGGCCGCTCAGCCGATCGACGCAGCGGACATATTCCTCTATCACAAGACAACGCATCGCGAAGTCTACGCCGCCGCGCAAAGCGGTTGCCGCGAAGGCGACGAGGTGCTGCTCTACAATCAACTCGGCGAGGTTACGGAGACCGTCCGCGGCAACATCGTGGTCCGCTACGGCAAGGACCTGTGGACACCGCCGGTATCATGCGGCCTGTTGCCGGGGACCTATCGCGCCCAACTGCTGGCCGAAGGCAAGATCCGCGAGCGCGTGGTTCCGCTGGAAATGCTTCACAAGTGCGACGAGCTGTACTTCATCAATTCCGTGCGGCTATGGCGGAAGGCGCGGCTTGTCGGTCCATGCGACGCTCGATCGCTTGCCGCAGGATTTCAGTCGATACGTTGACAGAAAAATGGCGACAGAAAGATAAGAAAGGAAGATTGGACAAAGGAATATGGATTCATCTTCCTTTCCATTTTCCTTTCCACGATATTGCCGTCATTCCTGCCTCCTCTCTCGTATGCTAGCAGAGCCTCCAAGAGTTGTCGATCGAATAGTCAATTGGAAAACGGCGCCCCTGCCCTTCAAATCTCCAAACCGCCGGATTCCCACGCCCTCGCACTGGCGATAGAATCAAGGTCGCATTCCCAGCGTCCACTGACAACCGCCCACTGACAATTGCCATGCCACCCACCATGCCCATTCTTGCCCTTTCCGCCATGCTGCCCGGCCAAGAGGCCGATATGTTCGTCGTCATGACGTTGAAGGAGCAGCTCACGACCCGGGAAGGCAAGCCGTATTATCGGGTCGGGTTTCGCGACGGCGGTCGCGAAGTGGCTTTTCCGATCTGGGACAATTCACCCTGGGCGGCCGAATGCCGAGACAAATGGACGCCAGGAACATTCTATAAGGTTCGCGCCGTTTATCGCGACACGAACTACGGCCCGCAGCTTGATATCCGCAAGATTCGCGAGGTCTGCGACGCCGATGCGGCTGACGGCTTCGACCCCACGGTCTGCCTGCCGCAGTCGCGCTACGAGCCGCAGCGGATGTTCGAGGAGTTGCTCGTGATCGTCCGCGAGCGGATCACCGATGCGGTCTTGCGGGCGTTGGTCGAAAAAATCCTCATCGACAACCGCGACGCGTTGCTCAGAATCCCGGCGGCCCGGCACAATCACCACGCCTTCGTGGCCGGTTGGCTCGAACACACCTTGAGCGTGACGCGGACGGTGATTTACCTAGCCGATAAGTACGCCGAGTATTATGACGATATCGAGCCACCGCTGGACAAATCGATGGCCGTGGCCGGCGCGATCTTGCACGACATCGGCAAGCTGCGCGAGTTGCAGCAGCGGCCCGAGGGCACGGTTTACACGGCCAGCGGGGCGTTAATCGGCCACTTGCTCCAGGGCCGCGACATCGTCCGCGAGGCGGCTGCAACTTGCCCCTTGCCGCCCGATACGCTCTTGCGGCTGGAACATCTGATTATTGCCCATCAACGGCTGCCCGAATGGGGCTCGCCCAAGCCGCCCATGACGCCCGAGGCCCTGCTGGTGCATTATGCCGACGACATCGACGCCAAGTTCCACATGATGGTTGAGGTGCTTCGCAACGATACCAGCGAGGGGCCCGTGACGTCGAAGAAGAATGCGCTGATGCAGCAGGTGTATAAGGGGGAATGAGTCTTTCCTCGCGTTATATCCCCTCTCGGTTCCCGCCTTGCCCTCGGGAGACCTTCGCATCATGAGCATTTCCGACGCATCCAGCCAAGCTTCTCGCCGCGCCGACGCCGCGGCACTTTGGGCAGCGGCCCTCTTCCCGAGCCTGGCCACGTGGCTCTATTTCGTGGTCTTGAGCCAGCACCCGTCGGCGGCCGTTCAGGCAGCCTACGCGGCGGAAAAAGTCTTGCAGTTCGCCTTTCCCGCAGTCTGGGTCGTGATGATCCAGCGGCAAAAGTTGCAGTTGGCAAAACCGAGCCTGGCAGGGGTGGCCGAAGGTCTGGCGTTGGGGGTGGCGGTCCTGGCGGGCATGTTGCTCTTGTATTTCCTTTGGCTCAAACCGGCCGCGTACCTGGCCGTCGCGATCGGACCGATTACGAAGAAGGCGACGGAACTGGGCATGGGCAGCCCGGCTCGATTCATTTTCGGCGGGGTTTTGCTGTCTTCGATCCACGCCCTGCTGGAAGAGTATTACTGGCGGTGGTTCCTCTTCGGCGGCCTGCGGCGATTCATGCCGGTCACGGGGGCCATAATCTTGTCGAGCCTGGCCTTCACCGCCCATCACGTGATCCTCCTGGCGGTCTATTTCGGCGGATTATCGTTGGCGACGACCTTCTTTTCCCTCTGTGTAGCAGTTGGCGGGGCGGCCTGGGCCTGGATCTATCACCGCAACGGATCGCTCCTCGGCCCCTGGTTCAGCCACCTCCTCATCGACGCGGGGATCTTTGTGGTGGGATACGATCTGATTTGGCGATGATCAAAACCGCCCTACCCCCGCCGGAAGAATCTAGGTAGAATTGGCTGTTTCGTTGCCATGATTGATCCTAGCCGACTCTTCGCAACCTCCTAACCGCCAACATGTTACGATACCTTACCGCCGGTGAATCGCACGGCCGGGCCCTGCTGGCCCTGGTGGATGGCTTCCCGGCGGGAGTCGATCTGAAGGTCGAGGCCATCGATGCCGAGCTCGTGCGCCGCCAGGGTGGCTACGGTCGCGGCGGCCGGCAAAAAATCGAGACCGATCATGTGGAAGTCCTCTCCGGCGTTTGGCGGGGAGTGACCCTCGGCAGCCCGATCGCCCTGCTCATCCCCAACAAGGATTTCAAGATCGACCAGATGGAAGACCTCGACCGGCCCCGGCCGGGCCATGGGGACCTGAGCGGCTCGATCAAGTACCTGACCTCCGTGCGGGCGATCCTCGAACGGGCCAGCGCGCGGGAAACCGCTGCCCGCGTGGCCGCCGGGGCCTTGGCCAAGCAACTTCTCGGGCCGCTGGGCATCACGGCCTTCGCCTACGTCGTCGAGGTCGGCGAATTGGCGATTCCACCCAAGCCGGGCACGCTCGAAGAACAACGCACGCGGCGCGACCGGAGCATCATGTACACCCTCGATCCCGATTCCGATGATCGGTTCGCCGAATGGATCGATCGCTGCAAGAAGGCCGGCGACACCTTGGGCGGCATCGTCGAGATTCGCGTCGAGGGCCTGCCCTACGGTCTCGGTACGCATACCCAATGGGACAAGAAACTCGACGGTCGCCTGGCCCAGGCCGTAATGGCGGTGCAGGCAATGAAAGGCGTCGAGATCGGCATGGGCTTCCAAGCCGCGCGAACGCCCGGCTCGCAGGTTCACGACCCGATCCAGTTCGACCCCGGCCAGACGCATACGCGGTCGCTCGGTTTCACCCGCGCGCACAACAATGCCGGCGGGCTGGAGGCGGGGATGACCAATTCGCAGCCGCTGGTGCTGCGCGTGGCCATGAAACCGATCAGCACCTTGGCCAAGCCGCTGGAGTCGGTCAATTTACACACGAAGCAGTCGGAGTCGGCCTCCTACGAACGGAGCGATGTCTGCGCCGTGGCCGCGGCGAGTTGCATTCTGGAGAACGTCGTCGCTTTCGAGATTGCCTGCGCCGTGGTCGAGAAGTTCGGCGGCGACAATTTGGAAGAAATCAAGCAGCGACTGGACCTGTTTTACGAGATGGCACGGAAGAAGTTGAACGAGTAGGTCCCTCCTGCCGGGAGGGACTATTGTGTTTGGAACTGTCTGAAAACGTTTGACGCTTGCGGTTGATCATGGAACAATCGTCCCTCCCGGCAGGAGGGACCTACGGAATGACTCGGGAGAAACACGGATGTTCCCGCTTTACGACCATACCCGCCGCCAAATCTGCATGGCCGCATTCCTGGGCCTGTGCGTGCTGCCTACCTTGGCGGTGACCGGTTGGAGCATCGCCCGCCAATTGCCATGGCATAGGCAAGCGGAAGAAGAGCGCCTCGGCCAGGAACTGGGGCTCGCGGTCTCGATCGGGTCGATGCAGCACACGGTGCCCGGCGTCGTGCGCTACAAGGGCCTGAAACTCAGCGATCCGGAAACCGGAAAGGAGTTGTTCCGCTGCAGTGAACTGGCCGCCACGTGGACCTCGATGACCGACTCGCATGGGCAGACCCGCCCGGCAATCGTGCTGGCGGCCACACGGTCCGAATCGGCAACCAGCGCATGGGAGCGGCTCGATGAGGTCCTGCGCCGCCGCCTGGAGTGCCAGGGCGGTCGGCCGGAGATCGAAGTCCGCGTCACCGCCGACCAGTGGACCCTGCACGACGGCAACGAGTCGCAGGTCCTCCAGGCCGTCGAAGGCGGCATTGGTCTGATGCCCAACGGCATCCAGGCCCAATTGGCGTTCCGGCTTCCCGGAGTCGATTCCTCGCAACCGGTGCGGATGCGGATCGTACGCAACCGGCAGATCTCGCCGCCTGCCAACGGTTTCGAGATCGACACGGGCCCCAGCCCTGTCCCCTGCCGCTTGTTGGCCGCCTGTCTCAAGGACGCAAGTGCCGCTTGGCCCCAACTGTCGTTTCTCCGGCTATTTTCAAGCCTTTCGCACGCCCGGCAGTTGGTCCGGCGACCTCAGCGGGCAGTTGACCGGCGTGGATTTGGGATGCCTGGCCCAAGAGAACACGGCTGCCAAGCTGACGGGCACGGCTGACATCACGCTGAAACAGGCCAAGTTTCAACGCGGCCGGATCGAGGAGATCACGGGCCGAATCGTTTGCGGGCCCGGCACGCTGGGGCGCGGCATGCTGGCCGCCCTAGTGACCGACCTGCGCCTGGTGCCGTCGCCGCAAATGCCAGTGACCGGCCAGTCGCTGGCGTTCGATTCCCTGGGACTGGATTTCTGGATCGACTATCGCGGCGTCACAATCGCCGGTCACTGTGCCAACCTGCCAGGGGCAGACATGCCGGGCACCGTGGCCGTTGGTGGCGGCCGCGCGCTCTTGACCCAGCCCACCACCCAACCGCAACCGGTCGCCGCCCTGATTCAGGCATTGGTTCCCGTACACGAAGGCTCGTTGGCAAGGTTGCTGCCGGCCCCGGATTCGGCCAGGGCGAACCAAAGAAGGAGGTAGGGTGGGCCCAGTGAAATGAGTCCCACCATGAGAAACCGGGAGTGGTGGGACTCGCCGACCATGCTGCGCACGGTGCCCGTCGGCCCACCCTACCTCGAAAGCCCACCCTACGACAAGAAAAATCCCTCTAGACTCGGCTGACTTTTTTTGCGACACTTCGCCCTCGGGTTTCTTTCCTCTCCGGCGACGTCTTTGCGAAGGAGTCAATCCGTGAATGCGTCTGCTACCTGGTTTCATCGCTGCTGGATCCTGCTCTCGATGTGCTGCGCCGTCGTATTGCTGAATACCGGTTGCTGCTCTACGAACAAGTCATCCAATTCGAGCGGGGCGGCTTCTGCAAAGGCCGGCTCACCTACGAATGCCGGCTCCTCGTGGAGCTTGTTTGCCCCGGAACCGAAGAAGGTGCAGACGCCCAGCGATTTTATCGCCCAACCACGCCCTCAGTAACACGGAGCATCCATCGTGACTGGTCAGCGATTCTTATTCCGCTGGACGCAGACAAGATGCCTACGCTACGGTATGCGCCCTTGGACGGCAGCGATGCTTCTGGTGGCGGCCACCTTGCTGTCGGCCCCGGGTTGTCTATCGTCGGCCGGCCCGGGGGGAACTTCAGGCGGACTGGCCAATCTGATCCCCGGGCGTCAGGATGCCGCACTACGACAGCGGGCCGAGGCCGACAGTTTTCCGACGGCCGCCCAAGCCCTTCATACTCCGCCTCCGCAAGGGCAATAGTGTTTTCCTAACCCCTACATTCGGCCGCTAATTCGCCGGCATATCTAGTTTTTTCGCATTTTTCAGCATTGGACCTGTTTTCATCGCTGAAGCATCCGGTTAGACTGGTTAGAGACGGTGTTTGGACCGGTTTTTCCTTTTCTCGTAGGGAGCATGACCAACTTGCACTGGCGGCTGGGCTGGATCCTGACAGGTCTGGTGCTGACGACTCTCGGCGTACGATGCTGCGCCGCAGAGGAGGCTGGCATTTCCGCCCGGCATCATTCCTGGGCCCGCTTCCGCCCGGGAGCCTGGAAACTCGTCCGCGTCGTTACCGAATCGCTGGACGAGAGCAACCATGTCCTTAGCGTGAACGTCACGGAAACCAAGACCTCCCTGTCGCGGATTGATGCCGATGGCGTCGTGCTGGAAGTCGAGGTCGGCGTGGAAGTGGCCGGCAAGCAATTCAACGGCCAACCACAGTGTCTCAAGCAAGGCTTTCACGGTGAATTGGCCGGCGGCGACGTGAAACTCTACCCCGCGATGGCCGCGGAGATTTCGCTTGACGGCCAGAAGATCCCGTGCCGTTCCCAGCAGGTCGAAGTCGCCGGCCCTGTCGGTCGAACCTCGGTCAACCTCTTTTTCTCCGATACTCTCGCTCCTTATGTTCTGCGACGTCAAAGCAAGACGACTGACGCCGACGGAACCAACGTCCTGAGCGATACGCTTTCCGAGGTCGTGGCCTTCGACATGCCGCAACGCGTGCTTGGCGAGTTGAAGAACGTGGCCTGCATCAAGACGGTCCAGAAAACTCCCAAAGGCACCGTGACCACCTTGGCAATGTCGTCGCCCGACGTTCCCGGCGGCGTGGTTTCTCAGACGACGAAGGAAACGGACCAGAGCGGCCGTCTTCTCCGCCGCAGCACGTTGGAGTTGCTGCACTACGGCAGCCAGACAGAAACCGAACGTACCGGGCTCTTCGGCCGCAAACGCCTGCCGCGCCGCGCGAAGGCCGCCTTCCCGGACGGCGCGTGGCAGAAATAGTTGACCTTATGGCCCGGCTGACCGCACTCCTGCACTCGGCGGGCCCGACTTCTTCGGCGAGTTTCTTCGCCAAAATGATGAACTGTTTGTCGGTCATGAGCGCGCGTCAATCGAAAGGCAGAAAGCTCCTCCAGCGTCGGTCGTGGCATGCGGCAAGCGACGATGCCAGAGCGTGTTCTTTTCGAGGATCTCGTCCATCGTCCCGCGGGTTTAAACCGTGAAAACCACGTCGAACCAATCGCCGATCTCCGGGTCTTGCTCAACGCTGATTACGAAATCTTCGCCGAACAAATCCCGGGTCAGTTGCACCACGAGCGGGAAATGCTCGCCGAGTCCCAGGCGCGCCGTTTCTGCCAAAATCTCCGCCGGCACAGGCGAAGGAATAGGCATTGTCGGTACGAGGTTGGAGGTATCAAGCGGTCTTGAGGAAATGCCCATGAAAAGGCCCTTCGGCTCCCGGCTTTCGTTGCCGTCGTAAACTTTACCGGACAAGCTCTATTATCCCCAAAGGGAGCGATCGTGGCAAGACCCAAGTGGTGCATTTTTCGGTGACTCAACACCTGCTTGCAAGTGAGTGCGTGCCTGTTAATCCACTTCGAGCGATGCCTTGAAAAAGTAGAATGCTTGCCCATCGACCGTGTCGACACGTTCAACCAGACCGTCTTTGTCCAGCTTGTGTATTGTTGCAAGAGCAAATTCCAGACCGGCATCCTTCAGAAACTTATGCACGCAAGAGTGGTAGTTCAATTCTGGTCGGAATATGAAAGGATCCTCGATTGTTCCCGACCCGAAAATGTCTCGGTGGTGGTCAAGGCGATCACCGTCCAACATGCCCCTGCTCAAATGCCGGATCAAGTCACTTGGGCTTTCCGCGGCTCCTGGCCCCCCTTTTCGCATCAGTTTCCAAAGCGCCTGCCACATCGGCACGACGATACCGGCCAGGTGATGGACGCCTTCGAACTCGGCTATTACCATCAATGCACGGCACAGAAGCCTGTCCGCGTTTGAAGACGCGATTTCAGGGTGCAAGTCACTGCCCGTGAACATCTCACCATGAATTGCGCGACAGAAGATCGCGTACGAATAACCGACGCACTGTCCTTCGGGAGTACCTTATCCACGACTCCGCCAATGTCGATGCGACTCGCCTGTCGGGTCTCGATGAATCAACGTCTCCAGATAGTCGAAAGTTCGTCCGTGTGCGTGGTTCCAGAAAAGAAAACAGCAAACGCCGCCTCAAGGCCATCGAGGGCCTTTCGCGGATCAAGCCCTTGGAACGATCCTGCTTCCGCATCCCGAACGGCGCGCTCAACTCGATCTGCGACTACACGAGCACAGGCGTAGTGTTCCAAGAGTGCGCGGGCACAAAGAACCGCTCCCAGCGGATTCTTGGCACTGAGCATTCGGACCCCGGCCAGTCCGAGCATCTTCATTTTAGTTGCCGTGATGTTGATGATCGCACCACCGCATCCCAGCATGAACTCGATCCACTGGTCGTATGGAGGGCGCGACGGAAATGCCTCCGCTGGGTTTATTGCCTGACAGAATGCTTCCAGTTCAGCGGTTCGCGCCTCAACGATGCCAAGACGCAGTTGTCGGCAAGAGAAGGCGCCAATCCAAGCCCGCAATGCCGCTGAATCACGCCAAGAACGTGCTCTGGGGTTTCTGCCTCGTGACCTAAAGCCCGGCACAGCGGGGCCAACCAAGTTACGAGTGACTCTCGTGAGTCCTGGAGAAACTTATCCTTGTCCGGTGGGCGCAAGATGTCCTCGTCCAGTGTCAGGGCGCAACTTGTTCACGGCCTAGATTCCGCCGCTGAGCGAGTTCGTCAGCATGATGTGCAACCTCATGAACCGTTCCTGATTTCCTGATTTCTCCCACCAACCTCGCCAAACTGCAAAAATTGGAAGCTCGAACATACCCGTACCTCACTTGAGTTATTTCGGCACTTGCCGGTTCCGCGCCCAACGAGATTCTGCCACGCACTGTCCACCTTGAGAGGTTGCTCTCGATACGGTATCCATGGTGTCATCTCTCGCTGGGATAGGCTCGCGGGGGCCTAAAGGAATCCGTTACGATAGGCCCGCGCTCCACGTCATGCACAATCTTCGCCTTCCCGGGGTTGGTTCTCCGATACGGCATTGATCAGGAACTCTCGCCGAGCAAGTCGGCCGCACAGCCAGTCGTCCCGTCGGCCTTGAGCATACGAAATCCGGGTTGGCGGAGAACACTTTACTTGCGTCCATGATGGTCGAGGCGTTGACCACCGCTACCGATCGGGTCCCGACCGTTCGAACCGTCCTTCGTTCGGACATTGGCGCGAATGTTCCTACTACGCGCCATGCGACGATTCACCGGAACCGAGACGACCGTATCCGGCGCACCGAATCCTGGCGGCCAAAGCGTCGTAGCCATTCTAAGCCAGTTTAGCGAGACGGGATGGTCCGAACAGACGAAATCTGGAGACCCGTACGCACCTATCCAGAGTGCCCAGTTTCGTAGGGCCAGAAGGGGAGCGAGCGTGACAACATTGTCAAGCATAGTTTGGACATCCCAGGTTCGCCCCAGGCTCACATCGAATCCGCCCTCCGCGACGTATGCAGCGATATTTTCGAGTTCGCCATCGGTCTCGACGACTTTGCGCGCCATCGCGCGCTCGGCGAACGACATTTCATTAAGATGTTCGCCAATTATTCGTCTCGCGGTGGCGCGCCCGCCTGCTGTGCTGAATATCGCAAAGAGCTCCTTCTTAGAAACTTCGTCGATGAATTCTTCTATTCTTTCCCGAACGGCTGGAACTCGGGCGATCATCAGGGCTACGAAGCCCATCAACTCTGCGAATTGATCGTTATCCAGGTGGCGAAGCGACCGAGCGTCACGCACACCCCGGAGAACCGCATTCTGCCGGCCTTCGAAGACCGCCAGCTTCTTTTCCGCGCCCATAGGATCCACGTTGGCGCCGAGATCAACGGAATGGTAATCTCGCTTGTGCCCCGTGTTCGCAGGAGTGCTCGTCCACTGCCTCTTATGCTTCTTGTCGAAAACATAGAACTTCCCATTCGGCAGGCCTGAGTCCGTAAAGCAGGCGGAATAAAACTGCGGAATGTAATGGTGCTTGCGCGGTGGTTTTGGCATTGACATTCCTTTCCGTACAGACGTTGTTTTCTCCCCGCGCAGACACTATTTACAGGCCAATGGTTCGCTTTTCGGGGCAAGACTTCTTGCGGGTTTCCCAATTACAAGTCCAAATTCACGTTGGCAAACTACTGTCGCCTCATACAACTCCGAGCACAAAAAAAGGGGCCGGGGCAGTGTCCATGCTAACCTCTTTAATCCGTGTCCTCTCATCCCAAGTCCGGATAATCGGCGAGCACCTCCGGCGGCACCGGTTGCCCTTCCTGCAACGCATTTTCAACCCGACTCCTGTGCTGCCGATCGTTGAGCCGACAACCCCAGCCACCAAGGCGTGTTAGTTCCTCCGATACATCTTGGTCGTGTGTCAAATCGTACAGGTCGTACAGCCGCCGACAAGCTTGCAGCCAATCCGCACGTCTCATTTGCCAAGGCTGAAGCGGAGGCGGTTCGGCCAATTGCTCTGGTCCAGCGGGTTGGTCCGGCTCGCGCGGTGGATCGGGGGCAGGCGGTGGATCCGGCTCGGGTGGCCGGTCACGTTCGGCCCACTTGATCTTGGCTGCTTCGATGGCGGCGTTGGTTTTCCGAAGCTGACTATCCGGTTGCTTGAACCAATCCGTGCTCCATATGCGGTGAATGATCCAGCCCTGGTTCTCAAGGACCTCCTGGCGCAGCCGGTCGCGGTCACGAGCCGAAAGCGATGAATGGTAGCTGGCGCCGTCACATTCGATGCCGAGAAGATAGCGGCCCGGCTTGTCGGGATCGACAACCGCCAAGTCGATGAAAAATCCTGCAACGCCGACTTGAGAATGGACTTCGTATCCCCGTTTCCTGATCGCCTTGGCGACCGCCTTTTTCAAATTCAGAGTCGTAGTCATTGCGCGGCGGCGCCGTCGCGTCCAGCAGTCCGGTCTGTGCGTATTTCAAAAACGTCTTGAAAGCCCTTGGGCCATCGCCCGTGGCCTGGAGGAGGTTGATGTCGTCGGCCATGATCGAGGAAAAAACCTCGCAGCGCTCGCGGGCACGCGTGATCAGCACGTTAAGCCGCCGTTCGCCTTTTTGTGCCGACAGCGGACCGAAGTTCATCGTAATTCGGCCGTCCTGGTCCCTCCCGTAGCCCACCGAGAGGAAGATAACGTCCCGCTCGTCTCCCTGGATGCTCTCCAGGTTTTTCACAAAAAACGGATCCTGTTTTGCTTCGGAAAAGAACGCCTCAAGGCGCGGTTGTCTTCGGCGTCGCATCTCCAGTTCATCCAGAATGGCGTTCCGCTGGGAAAGGGAAAAGGCGCCGACTCCGAGCGTCTTGTCCGGAAAATTCCGAGCGTGGTCCATTATGGCATCCGCCACAACTTGGGCCTCTTGCCGATTTGTGGCCGAGCCCACCCCTGTCATAGACCCCGTCGCGCACGGGCCGAAATCGCAGTCCCTTGCCGGTAGGCTTGTCCTCCGGATTGATGGCAATGTACAATCGGTCATCATAAAACTTGTGATTGGAGACTGCAATCAGGGAGTGGTGGCGACTCCGGTAGTGCCAGCGGAGCATGCGCTGCGACAGGTTTTGTCTCATTCCCAGTTCGAGGATGCTGTCCACGCCGACTGCCTGCAAATCCTCGGCGTCCCCATCGTCACCGGTGAGCAGCGTGTCGAAGAACGCTGTTGGCGGCAACTGCTTTTCATCGCCCACGACAACCATCTGCTTCGATCGCGCCACGGCGCCCAGGGCGTCTTCTGGCCGCACCTGACTGGCCTCGTCGACCAGAAGCAGGTCGAAGCTGATCTTTCCCGGCTCCAGGAACTGCGCTACGGAAATCGGGCTCATCATGAATACCGGCTTGATCTTCTGGATAGCGCATGCGTGTTCCGAGAGCAACCTGCGAAGCGGGCGGGGAACTCCAAAGAGGAACCCGGCCGGTACGCCGTTCATCCCTTGATGGTGTGCCACCGCGACTTCTTGTCGCCTCAACCTGATAAGCTCCGAGTCGGCCGTTCTGAATCGTTCCAAGGTCTGGCTGTGGGAATCACCGTTGAAGGATTTGAGGTTCTCATCATCAAGGAACATCTGTTTGATGATTGCGTCAAAATAAGCCCTCTTGAACGCATCAACGAGCATTTCCGGTCCAAGGATACCCCGGTCCACTCGATCGGGAAGTTCTCCCATTCCTTGGACGCCCAGGCTACACCACTGCCGGCGAAATGAATGCCACTGCGCGATGGATTCAGTGTTGGACGCCCAAACCTCCAGCCGCGACTTCAGCGCGTTGAGCGGAATTGCACGGATTTCGCCGACGCCAAACGCGGTCTGGATATCGAGTGCCACGAGCGAAAAGAGCGATTGGGCATCCTGGAGTACCAAATTAAGGGCCGCGGCAAACCGCGCTGTCCATGAAAGAATCTGCGCGGGATCTGGAATCTTTGCAACTGTCTGGCGGAAACAAGGCGGGGCATTCAAAGAATGAGTTTTCGCCTCCCATGTTGCAATGGCGGACAGTGCCAGCCAATCAGATTCCAGTCCGTGCCAGTAACTTCCAAACGCCTTGCCTCCGATCTGTCGATACGCATCATCCTCGATAATCTGGCTGGCCTTCTGACCGGCAATCAGCGAATCGAGTATCGCAAGGCGTGATTCGAGCCGCCTTGGCGGCAAGATCACGAGAATTCCTCGTAGACGCGCCTGAGCTTCACGATAAGCGCGGCGAAAAACGCGGAGCCAGGAAGCACCGTAAGCGGCTAGGTCGATACGCGCCTGCGAGACCTCGGTCGCCCAGCCGACTTCCGCAACAATCCCGTTCAGTCTCGTCTGACAGTCGAGCAAATTCTCTCCTGCTTGCACCAACCGTTCAATCTCGGGCCGGCACTCATCCCACACGCTGTCGCCAAAACTATGGCGATCCATCGCAGGAGCGGCAGCCAAACATTCCGCGAGATCGCTTTGATTCCCTGCGTCCTTGAGGCTTGCAGCCACAGGCAGATTCAGGAAATTCCCAAGTGTCTTCGTCGCGCGAATCAGCGAATCCAGACGTGGGATCAATTGGCAGATGGTCGCGGCCATTAGGCTTATGTCCGCTGGGACAAGGACGTTCGCTTCCGCGCCGCGCCATGGGTGCCGTTGGGGATCGCCGACTCGTTGCAGGTGGGTCGCGAGATCAGCCAACAAATCGCACTTCTTCGAGAATTCCTCGCATGACCAGGCTGTTGGGGCGTCGAGCTGAAAATCCGCATACGCGATGTCTTGCGATTGCAGCCGAACAAGTTCGCCAATTACGCGGTACGGCTCGAGGGACGACGGCTCGCGCCGGGCGTGCATTGCGCGCACATGGCAATTGAGCCGATCACGATAGTCCTTTAGCGTCGTAGCCGTGTGGTCAATATTTCCGGCTGTTGGAGGATCGGTCTGCCGCGTCCTGAGCAGTTCTTGTTGGACGCGCCGCCTGTTTGCCTTTCGGCCGTGGAGCTCAAGACACATTTTTTCAAGGCCGATTTTCGCCAAGTAACGTTTGACGACATCCAAGGCCGCCTGCTTCTCGGCCAAGAAAAGCACGGTCTTGCCGTCCTTCACGGCCGCAGCAATCAAGTTCGCGATCGTCTTTGATTTCCCAGTTCCAGGCGGCCCTTGGATCACCAAGCTGCGACCCCGCGTGACCTCGAAGATGGCTCTTGCTTGCGAACTATCCGCATCGAGAACATGCACCATTTCATTCGGATCGAGCTTCTCGTCAAGATTTTCGTCGTCGGCAAGAAGCGGGGCCTCTATTTGAAACCCATCCTGATGCAGAAGCGCATGAATCAAAGGATTCGCCACGATTGGTCGGCTTTGCTGCCAAATCTCAGGGTCAAGATCACGGTACATCAGGTACTTGGAAAACGAAAAAAACCACAAGACGATGTCATTGGGCAAGACCTGCCACCTTGGCTTTTGCGCGACGGCCTGCTCGACCTCCCTGAAGTACTTCCCCGGCTCAAGTTCTGAGATATCGGGAACGTCCGGCAGTTGGACTCCAAGCTGGCGAAGTTTTGCCTGAAGCGACAAATTCGTGAGGATCTCGCCATCGCCAAATTTCATGGCGAAATTGAACCGCACTGGTCGGCGCTGAAGAACAACCGGGACCAATAGGAGCGGGGCTTGGCGTTTCTCGTTCGAATTTTCGTCTTCATACCATTCGAGGAACCCCAGCGCCAGGTATAGGATGTTTACGCCCTGCTCCTCTTCGAACGTTCGCGCATCGCGATACAATTTCAGCAATCGCGTTTGCAGCCCGTCGGGCGTGAGGCGCGTTTGCAGACAATCGTCTCGAGCCGGCGGGGCGACCTCGACGTTCGTCCCTTCGTCCACCGATCGCCCTGGGAAGAGCAAAGGCCGCTCGGTTGATTCTTCGTTGTCTTCAACTTCCTCTGGCGTCCTTGCCGGCAAAAAAAGATCATCGACATTCGCTCTGGCTCTTGCCCCGGCCCCTGCTCACGGACGAGGATTCGGAACACGGTATCCGACGATCCATTTACGATCTCCAATCGGCCAGACCGCGTGGTCCTCCGTTGCGTATGTATCAACCGGTTGCGGGCTGAAAGCTCAAGAAGCTTGTCGCGATACGCATTTAGTGCAGCCAGACACATGGTACTACCGAAGCGAAGTCCGCGTGCGATCCAAGGATATTGTCCATTCCCACGATGATAATTCAACGATCGCGATTATACCATCACAGCGTGGTCGATTGAACGCGCCGCTTCGGCGCTTTGCCGCGTTCCTCCCATTCGCTTCAAACTGGCGTGAATCGCGTGATCCCCGGTAAACGGTCGAAATCTTCGTCATTACTGGCAAGGTTTCTCAACCCACGACGCTGCATTACGGCCACCGCAACCGCGTCATTCGTGAGCAGACCAAACCGCTGGCTAATTTCCGCGGCATGCAACACGTCGGCGGCATTGACTTCGATCGTTTCCAAACCGAGCCGTTCGATCTCGGCAATCGCTTGCCGAAAGCGAGTCAGCCTCGCTATATCCTGGCGGTTCCTGCGAAGTCTTGAGGCAATGCCCTTATACGGCCAGCCAAAAACCGAACACGCTTCAAGGGTCATCAACCGGTGCGATGCCTCGGCCAGGATATGCGGCGTAGTATGTCCTTTGATCTCTTTCGATTCCAACCTTCCCAGGAAAGCTGTCGCGGCAGCACCGAAAACTGGCTCGGAAATAAAATGGTAGACGAACGTGTTCGCGTCGACGAACACGCTCGCTCCGTCGGGAATTTCTGTGAACTTCATCACGGCTCCCACGGATGGTTCTCCGGCCCCAGAAGATACTCCACCGAGCCGGCATCGCTTGGCAATGGAATCAGGCCCGCACTTTCACGAATCCTGCCTCCCCGGGTTTGAATTCGAACGGTGACTCGTTCCCGGTCGGCCAAGGGCAAAGGCCCGTCGGGCTTGAGAACCCCATTTACATAAGTCGCTTCGACTTCAAGAGACATATAGAAACTCCTTCGAGCAGGTCCATGCCAAAATTATAACACAGGAGCGCCGCCGGTGGGGCACCCGGCCTCGGTGAATCGAGGGAACCGCAAAGCCCACTTCGTACCGGCGGAATCCACTCCATTTCTCTGAGAACACAAGGCAACGGAATAAATTCCGTTCTACGAGGCACTTCCCGCCGGCCCTTTCCTTTTCCCGCCTCCGGCGACATAATGACCAATCCACAAAAATTTGCCCTGGCCCTCTCCCAAAGTGGGCAAGGGGAGCTGACTACAAGGATTGGCCTTCGATGCGCGACAAAATTGCCGACGACTTCGGTTTGACCTTCGACGACGTCCTCCTCGAACCCCGCTACAGTGAAATCCTGCCGGCGGATGTTGACGTCACCACCCAACTCACGCGGCGGATTCGTCTCCATATCCCCCTTCTAAGCTCCCCCATGGATACCGTGACCGAGAGCGACATGGCCATCGCCCTCGCCCAAGAGGGGGGAATAGGAGTCGTTCACAAGAATCTCTCCATCGATCGTCAAGCCGAGGAGGTGGTCAAAGTCAAGCGAAGTGCCAACGGCATCATTCGCAATCCGGCTACCCTCCCTCCGGATGCTACCCTTGCCCACGCCCGCGAGGTAATGAACCAATTCCACGTTTCCGGGCTGCCCATCACTCAGGCCGATGGCCGGCTAATCGGCATCCTCACCCGCCGCGATCTCCGTTTTCAGGAGAGCCAGGAGATCCCCGTCTCGGCCGTAATGACCAAGGAAAACCTGGTAACGGCCACGGGGACTGTAACGCTTGCGGAAGCTGAGAAGATTTTAATGGCAAAAAAGGTGGAGAAGCTTTTGCTGGTTGACGAATCTTTTAGGTTAACGGGCCTCATCACAATCAAAGATGTTGATATGATGCGGCGCTTTCCGAAAGCCTGCAAAGATGGGCAAGGCAGGCTGAGGGTGGGTGCGGCCGTCGGCGTCCACGACTACCAGCGGGCCGCATGTTTGATTGAGAAGGGGTCGACGTGCTGGTCGTCGACAGTGCCCACGGCCATTCGGCCAACGTGATTGAAACCGTCCGCAAGATCAAGAAGGAGTGGGATATCGACGTGATCGCCGGGAACGTGGCCACGGGCCAAGGCTGCCGCGACCTCATCGCCGCCGGGACCGACGCCGTGAAGGTGGGCATCGGGCCGGGCTCGATCTGCACCACTCGCGTCATCTCCGGTGTCGGCGTGCCGCAGATCACGGCGATCAGTCAGGCGGCCCAGGCGGCCCAGGAGGCCGGAGTCCCGGTGATTGCCGACGGCGGCATCCGTTATTCCGGCGACATTACCAAGGCCATTGCCGCCGGGGCCCACGTGGTCATGATCGGCGGACTGTTTGCCGGTTTGGAAGAGAGCCCCGGGGCGAGAATCCTCTACCAGGGGCGGACCTTCAAGGTCTATCGTGGAATGGGATCTTTGGGCGCCATGGTGCAAGGATCGAGCGAACGTTATCGCCAGAGCGGCGACGGTCGCACGACCGAAAAACTGGTGCCCGAAGGCGTGGAAGGAAGAGTCCCTTACAAGGGACCGTTGGGGCCGTTCGTCTATCAGCTCGTCGGCGGGTTGCGGGCTGGCATGGGATACTGCGGTACCCGCACGATTGAAGAATTGCGTATGGATGCGCAGTTCCTACGGGTTTCACCAGCCAGTGTACGGGAGAGTCACCCACATGACATCGCAATTACGCAGGAAGCGCCAAACTACTCAACCGAATACTCCGGCGGCGAAACGCTCTAGGTTTTCGCCCGCGTTGTTATTTTTCCTCGCCGTCAGCATCATTTCCGGCTCCCCCCCTGCCCTGCTAGCCGACGACCAGTTTGCCAAGCTGACCTCGGCCGCCAGCGATCAATCCGCCGTCGCTGCCAGCAGTTCGTTGCGTTTGATTTTGTCCGACACCGGCGACTTGCCGGCGCCGGCCCCTCCGGTTCGCCGGGGGCCTCAATCCAGCCCGACATCCGTTTCGACGCCCGTCGCGGAGCGTGCGGAGCCGCAGCGGCTGTTCTCACACACCAAGTGGGAAGGGCCGGCGGTGGTCTTGCCGCGCGAGCCGGAATTGCATTGGAAAGGCGCCTTCCACGCCGGGCGACCGACGTCCGTCGTGGTCGATTCGTGCGTCGTGCAGGCCAGCGCTGAACTGCCGCTGGACGCGGTCCGGCCGGTCTCGCTTCCCACTCCTTCCAGGGCAAGACTAGGCGAGGGTCCCGATTTGCAACCGGTTCCGCCACCAGCGGGCGGGCATCCGCTTCCAGTCCAGGTCGGGCCCGCGGCGGAGCCCAACGGCACACCGTTGCCGAGCTTGGAGCAACAGCTTGCGCCGAGGCCCACGGAGGTCGAGGAGTGTACGTCGCCGCAGGATTTGAAATCGATCCGCCAGATCACGGCCGACATCAGCATCAAGCCGGAGTACCTGACGGGAAGCATTCGTTTGCCGCGCGAATGCCCGTTGGACGACGGGCCTTTCCGGCCGCGTCGTTGGCGCTGCACGACTTTCGCCTGGACGGCGGCCTGTACCTGCCACTATCCGCTGGTACTTCGAAGACGAGCAACTGGAGCGGTATGGCCACTCCTGGGGCAATGTCAAGCAGACCACGGTTTCGGCGATCGAATTCTTCGCCACGGTGCCCTTGTTGCCGTACTACATGGGCGTTTATCCGCCCAACGAAAGCATCTACGATCTCGGCCAGTATCGGCCCGGCAATTGTGCTCCTTACTATCTCGATCCGCTGCCGCTGAGCGTCCGCGGGGCGTTGTATGAGGGGACGTTGCTCCCGCTGCTGCCGCTTGCGCTTTAAGGAAATCTACAGCCCGATGATGTTGTAGCCGCAGTCAACGTGCAGGACCTCGCCGGTGACGCCCGCCGAGAGGTGGCTGAGCAGATAGACGCCGGTGTTGCCGAGGTCCTCCATGGCCACGTCGCGGTTCAAGGGGGCCTTCTTCACGGCGTGCTGCCGCATCTTGTCGAAGTGCGAAATGCCCGCCGAACTGAGCGTCCGCATGGGGCCGGCGCTGATGGCGTTGACGCGGATGTTCTGGTGACCGAGGTCCCAAGCCAGATAGCGCACGCTGTGCTCGAGCGCCGCCTTGCAGATGCCCATCATGTTGTAGCCCGGCACGACCTTCTCGCCGCCGTAGTAGCTGATGGTGATGATCGAACCGCCTTCGGTCATGAGGGGCGCCGCCTGACGGCAAACCGCCACGAGGCTATAGACGCTGATGTCCATGGCCAGGTGCCAACCGGCGCGACTCATGTTCACGTAGGGATTCCTGAGCTCCAACGGCGGGGCGAACGCGATGGAGTGGATGAGAAAGTCCAACCGCCCGTAGGTCGACTTCACCATTTCGAACGTGCGGACGATGTCTTCGCTGTTCTGCACGTCGCAGGGATAGATCATCTTCGCCCCTTTGGGCTCGACCAGTTGCCGTACGCGGCGCTCGTTGGACTGGCTGGGCAGATGGGTAAAGGCCAGTTCGGCCCCGGCGGCATACAACGCCTCGCTCAAGGCCCAGGCAATGCTATGATCGTTCGCCAAGCCCATGACCAAGCCGATTTTATTGGAAAGCAATCCCACAGATGACTCCAATTCTGGTTGAGTGTCCCCCGACGGCGAGGAAGCGGAACCGTTTTCAAGGCTTTCAGAACCAGGTTCGGCAACAAGTTCAGTTGCAGGTTCGGGCGGACGTTTTTTCGACATGTGATTCGCTTCTACTGCGAAGGGTTAAGAATAATACGAACCTGTCCCGCTGGAGGCAAATTTCCCCGCGGCAAACGGCCCTCACCCCCTGCCCCTCTCCCCGGGCACCATGTACCCATGGTCGCGGGCGAGGGGAGTTTCAATCGTTCGCCGGCACGGGCCCGGCCAGCACTTCGTATTCGGCCAGCACGGCCATGTCGCCGGTGTGGATCTGCTCCAGGTTCATCCGCAGGACCGACATCTCGCGGTCGATGAACCGCCGGGCGACCCGCTTCTTGCGCGGGTTGGAAGCCCCCTGCCCCAGGAACAAGTGACCGATGATGACCGAGATCGCCGCATCGACCAGCCGCCGGCCGGCCAGGTCCATGTAAGCGGTGGGCTGCGACTTGATGAACTGGATGGCCTGCAGGATCCGCTGCTTGGCGTCGAGGAGCTTCTGCTTCAACTCGATCAAGAGCGGATCGCCGTATTCCTTCATGTCCCACTCGTCGGTCCAGGTCTCGAAGGCCCCGGAGCTGACGCCCCGCACGGCCGCCACGACCTGCAACTGGCTCGTTCCCTCGTAGATCGTCGTGATCCGCGAATCGCGGAGATAACGCTCGGCCGCATAGTCCTTCATATAGCCGGAACCGCCCAGCACCTGGATGGCGTTGTGCGCCACGCGGACCGACATCTCGGAGCAGAAATACTTGCACATCGGCGTGAGCATGCCGTTCATTCGCTTCAGCGAGCGGCCCAACTGTTTGCGGCGCTTCTCTTCGTCCTTCTCCAGCGGACCGCCCCACTCCAGCACGCGGGCATTGTTGTTCTCGTGGTCGCAGACACGGCTCGTCTCGTAAGCCAGGGCCCGGGCGGCCTCGACGTCGATCTTCATGTCGGTGACCAACTCGGCCACGGCCGGCAGCCGCTCGATCGGCACGCCGAACTGCCGCCGCGTATGGGCGTAGTTCCGCGCCAAGCGGAAGGCAGCTTCGCCCACGCCCAGCGACTGGGCCGCAATTCCCACGCGGGCCCCGTTCATGAGCGACATCACGTAGGTGATCAGCCCCCGCTGCCGCTCGCCGATCAGCCGGCAAGGCGTGTCTTCAAACACCAGTTCGCACGTCGGCGAGCCGTGGATGCCCAGCTTCTCTTCCAGGTGCCGCACACGCATCGTCGGCCCGCGCTCGGCCACGAAAAGGCTCAGGCCGCGGCCATCGCCGATTTCCGGCTCGCTACGGGCCAGAACCAGCAGCACTTCGCCGCAACCGTTGGTGATGAACCGCTTCACGCCGTTGAGGAACCAGTTGCCCTTCTCGTCCTGGTAGGCCCGCAAGCCGCACGGCCTGCAGGTCGCTGCCGGCGTCGGGCTCAGTAAGCACCATGGCGCCGGTCACTTTGCCTTCGCAAAACTGAGGGAGATATTCGTTGCGGATCTCGTCGTTGGCGAAGGCGTAGATCGTCTCGGCGATGCCCTGCAGGCCGAAGAGATTGGTGAGCGAGCAGTCGGCCCGGGCGACGAGCTCGTTGGCGATGGTATAGATCAGGTTGGGGCAGTTCAGGCCACCGTATTTCCGCGGCAGCGTGAAGCCCATCATGTCGCCCTGCGTGAGGCGGTCCAGGTTCTTCTGCACCAGCGGGTGCAGCGTCACCGTGCCGTCCTCGTTGAGCGTGTTGCCCTCGCGATCGACCTGCTCGGCGTGCGGGGCGATCATCTCGCCGCAGATTTCGCCAAGGATCGTGAGGATGCGGCGATAGTTGTCCACGGCATCGGCCGCATTCAACGGGCCGTAGTCGGCATCGCCGGCAGTGCCCACTTTCTTGAAGTCATCCTCCTGGATCCGCGCAAGCGCCGCCAGGTCGATGTGGTTGAAGAGGAACTGGATGTCTTCGTTGTCGAGAAAGAAGTTAGCCACGCGAATGCTCCAAAAAGGTTCTTAGTGCTTAGTTCTTAGCCCCAAGTCCTAAGCACTAAGTTCTAAGTTCTACGCTCTTTCCCTGAGCGACTTGATCATCATCGGCAGGACTTGCTTGTAATCGCCGACGATGCCGTAGTGTGCCACGGAAAAGATCGGCGCGTTGCGATCGATATTGACGGCGATGATCTTGGCCGATTCTTCCATGCCGGCCCGGTGCTGCACCGCGCCGCTGACGGCCACCGCAATGTATAAGGCGGGACGGACCGTCGTGCCCGTCTGCCCGATCTGGTGCTCCTTGCCGATATAGCCGCCGTCGACCGCGGCGCGACTGGCGCCCACGGCGCCGCCGATCACGCCGGCCAGATCGTAAATCAGTTTGAAGTTCTCCTTGCTGCCGATCCCGCCGCCGCCGGTGACGATGACCCGGGCGCCCTTGAGGTTCAGCTTGCGGGGCTCGATGTGCCGCTCGATGAGCTTCAAGGCCAACACGGTCTCGTCAAGCTCGACCGTCTCGTACACGATCTTGCCCGTGCGGCTCAAATCGGGGTCGCGCATGGCCATCACGCCCTCGCGGACGGTGGCCATCTGCGGCCAGCGGTCGTAGTTGACGATCGTGGCGATGATGTTTCCGCCGAAGGCGGGGCGGATTTGCAGCAGAAGGTTCTGGTGCAACTGCTTGGTCTTTGGATCAGTGACGTCGCTGATGTCCAACTCGGTGCAGTCGGCCGTCATACCTGCCTGGATGGCAGAAGCCACGCGCGGCGCCAGGTCGCGGCCCAAAGCGGTCGCGCCGTACATCACGATCTGCGGCCGGTGCTTCTCGATCAACGTGCTGAGCACGCGGGCGTAGGAGCCGGTCTGGAAATGGCCCAGCTTGGCGTCGTCCGTCGCGTACACGGTATCGATGCCTTGGGCAATCAGTTGGTGGGCCATCGCTTCGACTTTGTGGCCGGGCAACACCGCCCCGGTCTTGACTCCCAGACGAGCGGCCAATTCCGCGGCCCTGCCGCAGAGTTCCAGCGACACGTCGTGCAACGAGCCATCTTCCTGTTCGGCAAAGACCCAAACTTCGCCCTGACGATTCGGTTCAATCATGATGCTCTCAATTTATGGCTCGTGGCCAATGTGATATTCGTAGGACGGATTGCCAATCCGTTTTACGCTGTCTAGCCTAATGTGTGCTCGATGACCAGTTCGTGGACGAGTTGCTTGACGCCCTCTTGCGTGGCGGGGATCTCGGTATAGCCCGACTTGGTCAAGACGATCGACTGGATGCGGAAGACCTTGGTTGGCGAACCGGCCAGGCCGCAGCGATTGAGGTCGGCGCCGATGCGGTCGAGGTCCCATTGCTCCAAGAGCAGGCCCTTTTGCTTGAGGGCCTCGATGCGGCGCTGGGTCTCGGCGGCCAATGCCTCTTCCGTGGCATTGGGCATCGACTCTTTCGCCTCGGCGAGCAGTTCCGCCGGCACGCGGGCGCGCTTCAGTCGCATCACGCGGCGGGCGGCAGGCGGGCGCGGCTCATTGGCCGATTCGATGACCGTCACCAGCAGCGGCAGCCGCCCCTGGACGATCTCCCAGCCATGGCCAAAATTCCGGCGGATCTGCACGGTATGGTTTTCCAGCTTGACCAGTTTCTCGAGATACGTAATTTGCGGGATGCCCAGTTTTTCCGCACACTGCGGGCCGACCTGGGCCGTGTCGCCGTCGATGGCTTGCCGGCCGCAGAAGACGAAGTCATAGCGGCCGATGGTGCGGATGGCTTGGGCCAGGATATAGCTCGTGGCGAGCGTGTCGCTGGCCGCCGCGCGGCGATCGGTGAGCAGGATGGCCCTGTCCGCCCCGCGATAAAGGCACTCTCGCAGAACGTCGGCTGCCTTGGGCGGTCCCATCGTCAGGGCGGTCACTCGTGCCGCCATGGAGGTCGCGAATCTCCAACGCCGTTTCCAGAGCATGGAGATCCTCCGGGTTGAAAATCGTGGGAAGTGCGGCACGATTGACCGTGCCGTCTTCCTTCATGGCCTCGGCCGTGATATTGGCCGTGTCGGGCACTTGTTTAACGCAAACGATACTGTCGTAAGGCACTGGAGCACGCTCCCCAGGGAAAACGCGGGCGTAAAGTCCTAGAACTTACCAAACCCGGCCGATTCGGTCAATATGCCAATAGTGTGCCGAAAATATGGGAGAATTGCAAAATCCTGTGTCGGACCTAACGGATCTCCCCAACTTATGTATCCGGCAATCTGTCCCGGCAGGCCCCATTGCGCGGCAAGCTTTCTCTCCTGTCGTGCCGATGTTCATTCTGATGATCAAGAAATATGTGAACGTGTTGCTGGGACTTACGCTGGCCGCGGCAGTCGGCGGCCCGATCGCCTATTTCCACTTCTTCGGCCATGGCAATTCGCCGTTCCAGGCAACAGCCGCCGAGCCACCAGCGGGCGTGACGCAAGGCGCAAGCTACCAAGGGGCCGCCTCGCACGTCGAAGGGGCTCCTGACGCCAAAATCACGGCAAACATTGCCGGCCCCGGGTCGCCGGACACCACGGCCGCGCGGCGAACAAGCGTGCGGGTGCAAGACGCCAGCAGCGTTTTCGATTTCCAAATCACGCCCGAATGGATCGTCGCACACTGGCCCGCCGTTTCCACTGGCCTGGCTCAGCTTCAGTTGGAAGGCTACCGCGTGCCGCTGGTCACGGGCACGGCCCAACACGATCTGGCCGGATCTTTGACCTATTACTTCAATGCTGAGCAGAAACTCCAGCAGATCACCTTCGTCGGCACGACGGGGGATCCCAGACCGTTGATCGGGCTGCTGGTCACGCGCTTTCATCTCACCCGCCGGCTGGTGAACGATCCGGGCCTGGTCGTTTACGAGGCGGTTCATTCCAACAATCAGCCGGCCAGCAGTCTACAGATCCGTTTGGCGCCGTTGGCCCAGCCCAACGATGCCTACCGCTGCTACAACGTCGAGCTTTCCCTGGTCCGGCCGGTGGAGTAGGTCCGTTCTGCCGGAACGGACTTATGTGCGACGATCTAGCGACAGGCCCAAAGTCTCTTGAGCGGCCTAGAGCACAATAGTCCCTCTCGGCAAGAGAGACCTACTACACACCGCCCGGCTGCGGGCCGTCGTCGAGGTCGCGCCAGACCATGGGGCGCCGCGAATAGGGCTCGATCCGCAGCACGGTCTCGCCGTTCTGGAAAATTCGAACGGTGCCGTTGCTCTGGCTGACCGTGATGGCCACGGCATTGGTGGCCCGACTGATCGCTGCGGCTGCCCAGTGCCGGGCGCCAAGCCCTTTGGAAAGGGTGACATCCGCCGCCGAACAATCCAAGTAGCGGCAGGTGGCCTCCACCGTGCCATCGGGCGAGACAATGATCGCGCCGTCCATCTGGGCGATCTCCTTGATTCCTTCGCGAACACGGGGATCGTTGAGGTTCCGCTCCTTGCGACTGTAGCCTTTTACCGGGTCGAACCCCACCGGACGGCTACAAGCGAGGACTTTCCGCGAGTCGCCGACGACGATCAGCGTTCCTACCGGCTTGCCTTCCCGGCCCTCACGACCGATTTCCACGGCGAGATCGACCACGATTTTCAGCGTGTCCAGCGGCACGCGAATTTCCAATTGGCGAAGGTCGCGGCCGGAGAGGCGGTTGAGGTGCTCGTCGAGATTGATCACGCTCAGGCTGTCGATCGAGTCGGCGTCGAAGCTGCTGTACAGGGCCACAACGGAGGAACCCGGGACGAGGATATCGTCGGCCACGGCTTCCAGGACGGCCTGGGTCAGTTTTTCGTAGACCGGATTATCGGGCATTTCGAGGCGAATCGGCTCCAGCCCGGCCTCTTTGGCCCCGGTGAGCTGATCAGACGTGTCGGCGGCGACCAGGATCTTGGCGTCCGGGGCCATATTTCGCAGCCGCGGCCAGTCGGCCGTTCTCTCGACGAGCAGCAGGATCGCATCAACCCCCGACGTCTCGGTCATACGGACGGCGAGCGAGAAAAGGGTCTTGAACTGCTCGGTCAGTCGCAGCGGTTGCATGCCTTGGGCCCCGGTCTGCTGGCGGTACTCGATCGGGACATGAAAGCACCGCGGGTTGGTCGTCTGGCCGCCATGCAGGACGTGCCATCGCTCGCCACTGGGGGCCTTGCTGCTGTCCTCGATGCTCTCCCTGTTTTGTTTTCGCGGTGCGCTGCTGGTCCGCTCGATGAACCACGCCTCCGCGTTCGCTAATCGCCACATATCTGGAATGTCCACCTTATGGTACGGATTCTTGCCGTCCGTGGCAACGCCAACGCCTTTTGGCGAAGCGCGAATTTTCGTGCCGTGCCACGGGCCCCACTAAGAAGCATCGGTCGCAGACCGAGAGAAGTGATTGGAAAACGGCGATTTCCCACGGCTTCCAGGGAGCCGATGGGACTTGCGCATCCGATCTAATGATACCACGGGAACAGTCGCTGCGTTAACGAGAGCGGAGGCACCTCGCCCGTCTTCACGTACTGCCGCCAGCGAACAACGTCGCTGGGGTCGGTGCCAATGTCCTTGCCGGTTGACTCGCGGAGGGCGGACATCGCGCGAAAACGCATGGCGGGGTCGGTGTCGTCCAGGACCGGGCCCAGCGCCCGGACCACAACCGGATTGTGCGAGTGGCCCAAGCCGCGGGCGGCTGCCATGCGTACGTCGCGGTCGCTGTCGCTGGCAAGCACGCCGGCGAGCACCTGCACGGCCTCAGCGTCCTTGTCGCTGCGCTTGCCCCAAAGATCGCAGGCGATAACGCGCACTTCGGCATCGGGATCCCTTATGGCCAAACGCAGCACGGCATCGGCCGTGGGACCGCCATAAGCGCCCAAGGCGCGAAGGATCTCGCTACGCATGATCGAGTCGGGCTCCTTACGGATCTCCTGGGCCAGTTCCTGGCAGATCGACTCGCGCTGCCCCGGGTCGGTGGTCGTCGGGGCCTTCTTGACCAGTTCATGGAGTTTCTTGATGCGCTGCTCGGGAGTGGTGATGCCGTGGTCCTCGTTGACCGGGGTGGCGAACGGATACCAACTGGACACCTTGCGCTCGCAACCGTACAGGCCGACGGTCAGCAGGCCGAAGATCAGAAAGTAGACTACGCCCCTGCGGTTCGCGCTCATCCCGATTATTTCCTTATTCTGAGGATATAATGGCGAGACTATAACATCCGCAGCCGATGCCGCCAAGACGAATTATGGCTTGATTCCGACAAATCTCTGTCCCAACCAATGAGGGGAATGAAATTTTTCCGCTGGTAATCAATTCGCTTGCCTTGGCACTGGAAACCCTGGCCCTGAGCTTGCCCATGGGAACCGCGGTGGCGTGGATGTTGCTGCGGAGCGACCTGCCCGGCCGGAAGACGGGAGTAAGCATCATCATGGTGCTGCTCTTTCTGCCGCTTTATTTGCAGGCCAGCGCCTGGCAGGCCGGCTTCGGGCAGGAAGGATGGTATTCGACCCTCGGGCACCACGTACCCGTGGTCGGTGGCGAACCATGGCTTACTGGCTGGAACGCGGCCGTTTGGGTTCAGACTTTGGCGGCCGTCCCCTGGGTTGTCCTTTTTACCGGTCTCGGGCTATGCACCGTTGAGGCCGCGCTGGAAGAGCAGGCCCTGCTCGATGGAACCCCTTGGCAGGTATTCTACCGGGTCACGTTACCGGCGTGCTGGCCGGCCTTGGGTCTAGCGGCAATCTGGGTGGCAATGTCTACGGCCGGCGATATGACGGCTACCAGCATTTTCTCGGTGCGTACCTATGCCGAGGAGGTTTTCAACCAAATTAGCCTGCACGACGAGGCGAGCGGCGCCATGACTGCCCTGCTGCCCGGCATTCTCGCCACCCTAGCGCTTCTAGGGCTTGGCATGTTTTGCTGCGTCCGACTGGCCCGCCCGGAACGGCCGCTGAACATAGGACCTAGCCGGATTTTCGCCCTGGGGGGATGGCGCTGGCCGTTGGCGGTGGGTGCGTTGGCCGTAATGTTGCTCCTGGCCGGCGTGCCGCTGGGAAATCTCGTCTACAAGGCTGGGGTCTTGGTCTCCCAGACCGATGAAGGCCGGGTGCGGACCTGGTCGGCAGCCAAGTGTCTTCGGACCATCCTCCTGGCGCCGTGGCAATGTCGTCGGGAGTGCCTCTGGTCGCTGCTGATCGGCAGTTTGGCGGCCACGGCAGCGGTTGTGGCAGCCATCCCGCTGGCCTGGCTGGCCCGAAAGTCACGTTGGCTGGGTGTGGCGGCGATCGCGGTCGCGCTGACTTGTCTCGTCGTTCCCGGTCCATTCTTGGCACTGGCGATCATCGGTCTGCTGAACCGGCCGAGCTTGCCCTGGCTGTTTTGGATGTACGATCACTCGATTCTCGCCCCCTGGATGGCACTCACGGTCCGGGCGATGGGGCCGGTGGTCCTGGTTCTGTGGCATGCCGTTCGGACGATCCCCCAGCCGATGCTCGACAGTGCCGCGACCGAAGGCTGTGGTTCGCTCGGCCAACTTGTGCGGATCGTGCTGCCTCAACGGTTGCCGGCCCTGGGGGTCGCCTGGTTGATCGGCCTCGTGCTGGCGCTGGGCGACCTGACGGCCAGCGTTCTCGTGGTGCCTCCGGGGGTCGAGATGCTTTCCATTCACGTTTTCAACCTCGTCCACTACGGCGTCGAGGACCAAGTGGCGGGCATCTGCCTGGCTTTGACGGGCACGCTAGGCGCATTGGCGGCCGCAGTAACGTGGCTGGCGAAGCGGATAAGGTAGCAGGCACACGGAGTGTGCCTGCTGCTTTTATTGTCCCTTCGGGGGCGACCTGCCGTCAGTTATAATATAAGAGGTTCAACCACGTCAAGATTGCGCGACCCTGTCCTCTATTCACTTCGCTTATGCTCCCCACCGCGCCCATGTCATGCTGGTCCCGTCTGGCCGTTTTCGTCATCGCAATGGCCGGTTCGTCGGCCGAGGCGATGGACCACGTGACTTTGCGGCGCGACGGGCAAACCCTGTACGTCGATGGCCGCATCGTCTTGAAGGCCGAGGACGGCGGGCTGCTGTTTCTGGCCCGCGACGGCGTGCTGTGGAGCATGCTGCCCACGGAACTGGTCAAGCAAACGGCCGATGACAAGCCGTTCCGCGCTTACCCGCCGGACCAAATGACCAAGAGCGTCCTGGCCGATCTTCCCAAGGGGTTTACGGTTTACCAGACGAAGCATTACATGATTTTCTACGACACCTCACGGGCCTACGCCCAGTGGTGCGGAGCGTTGTTCGAACGATTATACACCGCATTCCGCAACGATTGGAGCCGCCGGGGCTTCGAGATGGCCGAGCCTGAATTCCCCCTAGTGGCGATCGTCTTTTCCGATAAGGCGTCGTATGTCAAGTACTCGCAGAAAGAACTGGGCAACGCTGCGGACTCGATCATCAGCAACTACAATATGGACAGCAACCGGATAACCACGTACGATCTGGTGGGCGTGGCCGTGAACCGCCCGGGAAGGTCAGTCGGCGCCGCCCATATTAAGCAGTTTCTCGCCAGCCCCAACGCATCCGGCGCGGTCTCGACGATCGTCCACGAGGCCACGCACCAAATCGCCTTCAACAGCGGATTGCATCAGCGGTTGAGCGACTGCCCCAAGTGGTTCAGCGAGGGCATCGCCATGTACTGCGAAACGCCCGACCTGGGGCGCGGGACAGGTTGGGCGGGCATCGGAGTGGTCAATCGCACGCGGCTCGCTCAATTTCAGCAATATCTGCAACAGCGGCCGGCCGACTCGCTCAAAACGTTGATCAGCAGCGATGCCCGGCTGGTGAACGTGAAGCAGGCCGTCGACGCCTACGCGGAGTCCTGGGCGCTGACCTATTACCTCATCCATAAGCACCCCAAGGAGTATATCGCCTACTTGAAGGTCCTTTCCCGCAAACGACCGTTGGAATATGACGAGAAAGGAACGCGACTTGCCGAATTCGAAAAACAGTTCGGCCCGCTGAAAAAGCTCGACTTCGACTTCTTGAACTTCATGGGGCGTATGTGAGGTGAGGCGTAGCGTGGCATGCCTTCACGCGGCCGCGAGAGACTGGGCGCAGCAGGAAAATCACAACCGGCCGCGGGTAGGCATGTTTGCCGAAGCTGGATGGCATGCCTTGTGTCACGCGCCTCAACCAACATGCCCGGGCACCATGTACTCATGGTCGGCGGCCGGTTGTGTTTCTCCGCTGTTCTGACGATCTCGCGGCCGCATGAAGGCATGCCACCCGCCGCCTACCCTGCGGTCAACTGTCGTTCGAGTTGGCGAATGGCCTCCTCGATCTTCCAGGTTTGCTCGGACATCCGCAGTGGTTCGTCATGGGCCACCCACTGATCGACCTTTTTCTGGGCGGAAATCACCGTACTGTGGTTGCGGTGGCCAAAGAACTTGCCGATCTCGCTCAAGGCGACCCTCGTGTGCTTCCGAGCCAACCACATGGCAAGCATGCGCAGTTGGCTGATGCGACGGCCCTTGTCGTCGGATTGCAGGGACTGTGGTTCCAGGCCAAAGAACTTGCAAACGGCCTTCTCGATGTCGGCAAGTCGCACGACGCGCGTGTTTTGCCGGATCATTTCGGCAAGCGCCTCTTCGGCCATCGGCACCGAGATTTTTTGCCCGGCGGCCTCGCTCGTGGCCTGCAAACAGCACAGGGCCCCGGAAAGTTCGCGGGCATGGCCCGTCAGCCGCGATGCCACGAAGCGCTGTACCTCGACAGGCAATTCGATCCCCAAACGGCGCGACAAATGCTCGACAATTCCCAATCGCGTGGTGTACTCGGGCGGGTCAATGCCGCAGACCATACCGCCGGACAGACGCGTGATCAATTCCGGCATAAACTTGCTCAATTCGACTGGCGGCCGATCGGCGGCGAAGACCAATTGCCGGCCCTCGCGGAGCAACGTGTCGACGGTGTTCATCAATTCGATCTGGGTGGCCCGCTTTCCGATCAGGAACTGCAAATCGTCGAAGATCAGCACTCGCACGCTGCGATACTTGCGGCGAAAGACCGGCATGCCGCCACCCCGCAGGGCCTCGAGGAACTGGCTGGTGAAGTGCTCGGCGGAGAGATAGATGGTCGCGGCGCCGCGGCCCGCCTTCCGCTCGGCCGACCAAACACCCTCCAGCAGATGCGTCTTGCCGACGCTCGTGGGACCGTAAATGAACAGCGGCGTGATCTGCCCCGGATTGCGGGCGACCATCTCGGCGGAATACTTGGCCAGCCGATTGCTCTCGCCGACGACAAAGGAGGAAAGCGAAGCGAATTTCCGCGAGAAAGCGGGAGTGGGCGGTGGCTCCGCCTGCTTGGCCACTTGACAGGCGGGGGCCGCCGACCGCTGCGCGGTGCCCGCCACTTCCGCCGCCCACCCGCTGCGCGGGTACCCGGCTGAGTCGTGTTTACTCTTAGCGTTGACTGAAACCATCGCTTCTGAAGTTGGTTGCGCCGATGGCCGGCAATCCACCCGCGGCTTGGCAAGCCGGCCGGCCATGGCATCGGCCGCAGCGCCGTTTTCGCCGGCAATCTCGACCCGGAACTCCAACGGCGGACGCAGGCCGAGGATTGCCAAGCAGGCATCCTCGACCGCCGTACGAAAGTTGGAACGAATCCAATCGAGGAAAAATTGATTCGGCGCCCCGATCGTAAGGACGTGGCCGTCCCAATCGATCCGCGTGCGCGGTCCGAACCACATTTCGAATCGGTCTTTTCCGACCCTGTCGGCCAGTGCTGCAAGCAAGGCCAACCCGATGTCCATATCGTCCTTGGTCAATTCTCGAGCCTCCCATCGTGTCACTCGACTGCTGATTGTAGCGTCGCTAGCAATGACAGCAAGGGTCCGGCGACTGTCTTTAGACCGAAGTTGAATTTTCTTCGAAGCCGTCGCGCCGGTTTCCCCGAAAATCGTGATCGTAGCGACTGAACAAACGATTTTTTTCGGCTTTCCCGGCGCCGCGAGCCGCGTGGAAAAATTGTTCAACGGCCAGCCGGTCAGCGGCGTTCCGTCCCAGGAAAACAGGGAATCGGTGCGTTTTCATCGAGCACCCGGATATAAACTGCCGTGCGATCCCACGATCGAAATCCGGCGGCCGCGTACATTCGCAGCGCCGGTTCGTTGGCGGCGTCCACGGCCAGCACAAGGCGATTTCGCGCCGCCTGCCTCGCCAGCCACAGGGCGTGGCGGACAATCTCCAGGCCGCGGCCGCGACCCTGCGCCGCCGGCAAGAGCCCCATGTAAATCAGTTCCCAGATCGCATGTTCGGGATAATCCGTCAGAATCAGGCAGCCAATCTCCGTGGCCTGATCGTACACGATAAACCACCGCCCGGGGTCGAAGTGGCCGGTAGCCCTATATCCTTGCAACACGTCGTCGATAGAACGCACCCCATTCACGGCCGGACAGTCGAGCGTATCCTTGTAGGTGGCATCGACAAGTCGTGCAAACCGCGCGTGCAAGGCGGGTGAGTAGGGCTCGAAGCGAAGCTCCAGACAAGGCAAAGTGGTGGGGAAATCGTCGGCCAGGCAAACCAGGTAAAGCAGATCGGACACATGCTGAAAGCCGGCCGCCACGAGTAATTCGGCATCCGTGGTTCCATCCGCCGACATAAGGGCCTGGACCATGCGAATTCCAAGCTGCGGAAGATGTGCCTGGCCTGCTCGAAGTAATTGGAGGGCCGTCTCTTGCGGCTCTCCCGCCACAAGCCGAGGCGACCAGACTAGTGCGGTCCGACCCGGTTGCGTCAGGGTGAGAATCGACCCGGTCAGAATTTCCCCGCGGAAAGCTCCCCAAATCCGATACCCGGACAACGGCTGCCGTTGGACCGATGCCCGCAGCGCGGTCACTTGCTGCTGGAATTGGGATTCCTCAAGCCCTTTCAAGAAGAGGCGAAAACCAAGTTCTTCCCGATCGGGCGAAAGTTCTGAAATGCGCGGAGGGCCGGGATCGATCATAGGGGCCTGTTCGCTAGGCCGACCATCTCGGGCACCATGTACCCATGGTCGTGGTCGGCCTGACGTACAATGAATTCCGTTCTACGTAATGTGGTGCGGGAAAATTTTGGTATAATTGCTTGAGGCAGCGATTGTCTTCCATCGTAGTGGAGGCATTTTGCCTGCGTTCATCGTATGCGATAGTACACCTTTCAGGAAAGGTCGGTGAAACATGAAAAAGTCTTGGGGCATCGGAATCGCGGTGTTGTTGGCGGCAGGGCTGGGGGGAACGTCGCCCGCACCCGCGCAGGGCGAATTGGATCGGTTGGAATCGGGCATTCGCGCCTCCAACGGCCCGCCGGTAATGACCGTTGTCGCCACCCAAAGGGCCTATCTCGGGGCGTTTGCCGATACTGCGCCTGGCCGCGGCGTGAAGGTGTTGAGCGTCCGCCCGGGCGGACCGGCCGATCGCGCCGGCCTGCAGCCCCAGGATCTGATCGTCGCCGCGAAGGGTCGCAGGATCGCCTTGCTGAGCGATCTCTCGGCCATTCTCAACAGCCTCAACCCGGGCGACCACTTGTCGCTGGAGGTGATCCGTGGAATTCGGCCGCTGAAGACTGAGGTCGTCTTGGGCGCGCCTCCGGGCGCGGCACAATTGGAGCCACCCGGCATACCGCCTCCGACCGGCCTAGGTGCAGGCCGAACGGAATCCATCCCGCCGCCGCCGGGCGAGGTGGGGCCGCCTAATCTTTCGCCGCCCGCGCTCTCGCCGGAAGGACCGGCATTCGGTGCGCCTCTGCCAAAGATTCCCACCGATCCCTCGCAGAGCCAGATCCAGGAGCTTCGTAATCGGGTCGATCAGTTGGAGCGACGGGTCCAGGAGTTGGAACGCGCCTTGGCCGAGTCGTCGCGGAAATAAGTTAACCCACGATCTCCTCCACCAAACATCGCGGCGCGCCGATATCGAGCACGTGGACCCGGCCGGTGTACTGCTCTGCGCCGGCAGTCACGAATCCGCGCTTCATGGCCACGAACGTGCAAGTCTCATCGGCGCGAATCGTGTGCCGGGCAGCCGCGCCCGAATCACAGTCCAGGCCGCTGGGCAAGTCGACCGCCAATCGTTTGGCGGCTGCGGCATTGAGTTGATCGATGACCGCGCTGAGCGGCGGACGCGGCTCGCCACGGGCCCCGGTGCCCAACAGCGCGTCGACAATCCAATCCGCCCCGGCAAGTTGCTCCGCCAATCGGGCTGCATCGTGGCGATTGCCAAACACTTCGATCGGCACGCCCGTCTGCCGCAAGATGCCAAAATTTGCGCCGGCATCGCCCGTCAGTTCGGCCGGATCGGCCCACAGGAGCACGCGGACCTCAACCGCACGCAGGTCGAGGTGCCGGGCGATGACGAACCCGTCGCCCGCGTTATTGCCTTTGCCGCAGCAGACGACGACGCGTCCCAACCGGCCGCCAGACTCGTTCTCCGCAAGGCGGCAGAGGACGTCCGCCGTCCCGCGGCCGGCGTTTTCCATGAGGACCAGTCCGGTCATGCCGTATTGCTCGATCGCCCGTCGATCGACCTCGCGGGATTGTTGCCGGGTGATGGTGGGGGACATGGTGGAGGAGTTAGAAGTTAGGGGGGCCGGCGCTGACCGTACGTCAGGCTTTCCAGCCTGACCTGTCTGACCAGGCTGTCCGGCTGGAAGGTCTGACGTACGGCTACCAGATTGCGTGGAAAAAGGTAGAATACTACATCTTGACCGCTTAGACCATACGATTGCTAAAAGGGCCTTATCCGATGCCGATTTACGAATATTCCTGTAAGGATTGCGGAAGCGATTTCGAACTCTTGATCCGGGGCGATGAGAAGCCGGTTTGCCCTGCCTGCGGCAAGAAGCATCTCATAAAGTCGTTCAGCGTGCCTGCGGCCCATTCCGGCCACGAGACCAAGGAACTTCCCTGCCGTTCCGCGGGCTGCGACATGGGCCAATGCGGCGGCATATGCGGCATGGACCAGTGAGAAACTCCCTTCTCCCGCCGGGAGAGGGGCCGGGGGTGAGGGAGGCTTGCATGACTCGCACCATTGCATTGATCGCCATTATCGGCGTGTTCCTCTTCGCAGCACCGCTTCGCGCCAAGCAGCCGCAGCCTGAACGAAGGCTGGGCTTTAGCCCGCCTTCACAGGAAAGCAGGCTAAAGCCCACCCTACCTGAAACGGCGAACCACACCGAGCCATCCCCTCCCGTCAAACGCAGTTCTCCCGGCAAAGCCCGCCTGGCCAACATCGAACACTGGATCGTGATCTACCAGGAGAACTGGAGCTTCGACAGCCTCTACGGCAAGTTCCCCGGGGCCGACGGCCTGAACAACGCGGCAGCCACCATCCCGCAAGTCGACCGCACAGGGCGGCCGCTGGCAACTCTGCCCGATCCCTCTACCGATCCCAACATTCCGCCCGGTCTGCCGGTCCGGCCTTACGACCTCTCGCAGTACGTGACCATCACGGGCAAGACCGAGGACCTGATCCATACCTTCTACACCGAGCAATTGCAGATCGATAACGGCTACATTGCGCCCAGCCACGGTTCAATGGACAAGTTCGTCGCCTGGAGCAATGACGGCAGCCTGGTGCAAAGCTACTACGACGCATCGAATCTGCCCGAGGGCCTGCTGGCCCGGCAGTACCTGATGTGCGATCGGTTCTTCCATGCCGCCTTCGGCGGCTCGCTTCTCAATCACCACTACTTGATTGCCGCAGCGGCGCCGCACTGGCAGCAACCGCTGCCCGCATCGAACGCGAAGTTCGTCTCCACGTGTACGCGGAAGCCGGAGGGTCCTCCGCTGCTGAACGATGGCGTTCTTTCCTTCCACGGCCGCTATTGCGTCAATACCGTGTTCCCTGCCGCAGGGCCGCACCCGAAGAAGGTGCCCGCCGACCAGTTGCTGCACGCCATCAACAACGTCGATCCCCATAAGCCCGGCTACACCCAGACCATCGGCGATCGCTTGGATGCGGCGGGCGTTTCCTGGCGGTGGTACGCCGGCGGCTGGAACGACGCCGTGGAAGGCAAGCCGGGCAAGTTCTTTCAATACCACCACCAGCCGTTTGCCTACTTCGCCAAATATGCCCCCTTCCACGACGACGGGACTTTGAACGCCAAGCGCGTCGGCCCCGCCGCCCGGTTGCAGGACGAATCGCAGTTCTACGCCGATCTGGGGGCGGGAAAACTGCCGCAGGTCTCGTTTATCAAGTTCTCCGGCGAGTTCAACGAGCATCCGGGCTACGCCTCCGTCCTGCCCGGTCAGCAGCACGTCGCCGACATCGTGCATGCCGTGCAGAACGGCCCCTTGTGGGCGCACGCGGCGATCGTCATCCTATACGACGAGAACGGCGGCCGCTGGGACCACGTGCCTCCTCCGCAGCGCGATGCCTGGGGTCCGGGCACGCGCATTCCGGCCATAATCATCTCGCCCTACACGTGGCGCGGCGGCGTGCAACACACGGCCTACGATTCGCTCTCCGTGATCAAGACCTTCGAAGAGCAATACCACCTCGAGCCGCTGGGCGAGAGCGACAAGCGCGTGGCGGGCCTGGCCGATTGTTTCCAGGACGAGGACCATACGTCGCTCAACCTGGTCTATCTCCAGCCCGATGCCGATCGGCCCGACCGCAACACGCTCGTGGTGGGCGGTACGCCGCGGAGCGATCGCATCCGCATCGCCCTGGAAGACGATTCGATCGTGGTCCATCTTCACAGCCAGGCGACACGTGGCGGGCAAGCGGTGGACTTTCAAGGCCCACAAGATCAGCCGCATCGAGGTCTTGGGACAAGGCGGCGACGACGAGATCCGGATCGAGCCTGAAGTGACCGTGCCGGCGGTGGTGCTGTGCGGCAGCGGCAACAATCACGTCCGCACCGGCGGCGGCCCCACGGTAGTCGTGGGCGGTCCCGGCAACGACGAGATCGAAGGCGGCAACGGCCGGAACGTTCTCATCGGCGGCCTGGGCCAGGATCGCATTAAGGCGGGCACACGCGGCGACATTCTCATCGCCGGCCGCACCGATCATGACCCCAACCTGGCGGCCCTGCGGGAGATCCTCGCCGAGTGGTCGCGGCCCGATGCGACGTATGCCGATCGGGTCGCCCATCTGACCGGCACGCTTTCCGGCGGCCTGAACCATGCGACGCTTCTGGATTCCGCCCACGTGCATCACGCCCAGGGCGCCGCTCGCTTGGAAGGCGGCGGTCGGGACTGGATTCTTGGAGTGCGGTGATTTATCAGCGATTTGGTCGTGCCGCGGAGCGGCTTTTCTTTTTGGCTGGCTCAATACGGCAATTTCCCCAAAGCCAAAAGAAACGCAACATGGATGGTCGCCAGCCGGAGCATTATGCAGCAAGATGAGCCTTTCGAGCCTCGCCTCATCGGCATTGATTGCCACCAAAGTGCCAAGGTTTGCGGAGCAGCCTGCCGACATCACCACCGGCCAGCAGCCCTTCCTGCCACGGATAGTAAGCGATCTCTTCTCTTCCGGGATCGTCAACATCCCCTTGTACGGGCCGTTATCCTGCATCTCGATCAGCGTGCCGGGCTTGGCGACGCAAGCCGTGACGGCCGTGCCGCCACAAGGAGTGTCCGCCGCAATTGGACGTCATAGGCGGCCTTTTTCTCCGTTCTCAACAGCCACAGCTTGGCCGCCGCCACCTCGTTCAACAGCCTTTGCGAGAGCGCGGCCCGCTTGCCCGTCCGGAAGGTCCGCAGGTGGGCCATCTGCCGGTCAGCAGCGTTCTCGATCACCGTCGGATTGTCCTCAAATAGTTTGAGGCCCAATAGGCGGTAATGGTGCGGCGGCTGTTCTTCGGGCGGGATTCCCAGCCATTGGTGGTAGGCGTCGAAATCGGCGGCCGCGGCCGCGGGCGATGGCTGTCAGGCGGCGAGCGGCGGGGCGCTCCGAGGACGAATTCGCGCTCACAATTCTGGCAACGAACCAGGCGCTCGCACGTGCGCTGGGCGACCGTGTACGACGTACCACAGTGCGGGCAAACACTGGCTACCTGCATGAAGTCCTGTTCCCGAGGGCCACGAGGTTGGTGCGGCTTATTTCAGGGGTGAGTGGGGTACTACTTCATACGTGCCAATATATGCGGATTTGGGGAAAATGGCAAGAGGCCGCCGGTTGCGTTGCGTAAAGATGCTCAGATGGAAGCCCGACCCCGGGCGGTGAATCACGATATCAAACTCCCGGCTCCCCTCTATTTACCGTCGCGCGATTTTGTCACGATTTCGCCTTGACTTTCGGCCGCAATTCGTCGATACTTCAAGTACTTCTTACCCGGCCGACCCGCCGCAAGGCCTCGGTCGGGTTATTTTTTGGATTTTCCAAAATTGCCAGTGCATTCCCGGATTCGCCCACGGCGTTGAATCGACGTGGGATCAATCAGACTGACTGGTGTCGAATCGACCGGGCCACTTATGATGCGTGCATCGACCCCCGCGACTACCGACCCACTCCGTGATCGAGCGTGGCAACGATCCCCGAACTATTGGCCCTTGCCGTCCGACACCAGCAAAGTGGCCGGCTGCAAGTTGCCGAGCAGATCTACCGGCAAATTCTCGAGTTGGACCCGAATCAAGCCAATGCGATCCATCTTCTCGGCGTGATTGCGTACCACGCGGGCAGGCTCGACGAAGCGATCGCCGGCTACCGCCGCGTACTGGAACTGAAGCCCGATTTTGCCGGGGCGCACTACAACCTGGGCCTTGCGCTAAAAGACGAGGCAAAGCTGGACGAGGCGATCGCCTGCTACCGCCGGGCACTGGAATTGAAACCGGACTTCGCCGAGGCGCTCAACAACCTGGGCAATGCCTTGCGGGACCAGGGGAAATTGGAAGAAGCGGTTACATGCTACCGGCGGGCATTGGAACTGAAAGCGGACTTCGCCGCGGCAGAAGGCAATCTGGGCGTCGCCTGCAAGGAACAGGGGATGCTGGACGAAGCGCTAGCCTGTTTCCGCCGGGCATTGGAACTCAAGCCGGACTTCGCCGAGGTACACAGCAACCTGCTCTATACGCTCCACTACTGCCCAGGCGTGACGCCAACGGAATTGGCCGAAGCCCATGAAGAGTACGATCGCCGGCACGCGGTGCGGGAGAAATCGGCAGAATAAAACATTGTGGTCCATGGCCTACACGCGGTGGCATGGAATAGCGGCTTCGATGCCGCGCAGCCATGGTGGGAACGGCCGGAACTTCACCACATGCCTGCGCCGCCGACCATGAGTACATGGTGCCCGAGCGGCTTAGGCATGCCACCCAATTCGGGAAATTATTCTTCGGCCGGTACCTACCGCGTCACGGCGAGTTTGGGCGGAGCGGCGAGATACTCCTCCGTCGAGCGGCCGACGTAGCGAATGCTGCTGGCCTCGCCGCGGAAGCCGACGACGCTCTTGTCAACGTCGAGTTGACGCGCGAGAATCTGGCCGCCGTCAATGTCGAAGCGGCACGCTGCCGGAAGTCTCGTATTGCAACACCCGGGCCTCGATCGAAGGATCCAACAGCGGCGTCGTGATCTGCGTCGACATCGAGATCGTGGCCACGCCCGTCCGCACGCTCTCCAACTTGTAGCTCTGCACGGCGCGGATCCGCCGCACCGTGCCGTCGGCCAAGGGCACGTCGATGTTGTTCGGGCTCGACCAGCGGCTGCCGACGGCCACGGCCTGCTCGGGCAGTTGGATCGTGATCTCGCCCTGCCCTGCCACTGCGGCCTTGACGAAGTTCTGTTTCCGTTGGAGGACCTTGCCCCGATTGTCGATCGTGATCACGGCCAACGGCACGCCGACCGCCCGGGCCACGTCTTCGAAACCGTGGGGGGCGCAGGGATCGGTGCGGCTGTTGTAGTGGACCTCGTCGCGACCGCTGAGGTGGTGCCGCATGTCGACGCTTTCCACCAGGTGGTCGAAAACGACCGTGCCGTCCGCCTTCACTTCATGGACCCGCCAGACCTTGACCGAGGTCGTTGTCGTCTCGGCCGTCTGCGTGCTGGCGGAAACCGATGTGCGAATGCGGCAGCGATGGACCACGGTCCAGCGGAGCGTGTCGCCGGAATGAAACTTGTAGCGGAGCAGGTATTCCTGGGATGCGGATTGCTTCGCCGCGGGCCCTTCGGCCCGGGCCGCCGCCGACCATGAGTACATGGTGCCCGACAGATAGACCCCGACGCACAACAACGATCCAGCAACCATGCCGATTTTCATTCCTCGATTCCTTTCGAGTGGATAATCTTATTGCGAGTTTCTACGGAGAAACTGCCCGCCCCAATTCAGTTTTTCCCGCAAGGTACGATAGTAACTGTGGCCCGGAGGGGCAACGAGCCTGAACCGCACGGGGGCCCGCGTCACGCGGATGCGGTCGCCCCGCTGCAGCCGGCATAACACGCGGCCATCGACTACGGCCGACGTCTCCGGATGCGGTTCCACAACCTCCATCTCGTAAACGCGATCGGCCGAATCGACCACCGGTCGCATCGTCAGCGTGTGCGGGCTCACAGGCGTGATCACCATGGCATCCAGGTCCTTCCGCAAGATCGGGCCGCCAGCCGAAAGGCTGTAGGCCGTCGATCCGACGGGCGTGCTGAGGATCAGACCGTCGCCACTATACGTTGTTACCAATTCCGAGTCAACGTAAAGATGGATATCCATCAAAAGAAACGGCGGACCGGTTCGCACGGCGATTTCGTTGAGGCCCATCTCCGGAATTCGGCCTCGCCGTTGCGGATGAGCCGGCAGTCGAACATCAGGTGCTCGACGACTTGCAATCGGCCGGTAGACAATTCGCCGAGGATTCTGGGCAGTTCGTCGGAGGAAATATCGGCCAGAAACCCCAGTTTACCCAAGTTGACGGCAATGACCGGCAGTTGTCGCTGACCCATCTGGTGGGCGGCACGCAAGATCGAACCATCGCCGCCGAGGACAATGGCCACGTCGGCCTCTACGTCAGAAACGTCTTCCTGGCCGCTGAAATCTTCGGCGACGACCTGGGCGAATTGCTCGATGACCGGGCGAAGCCGCCGAATTTCGTCCAGAAAGTGCGGCCGCTGGCCGGTGCTCAGGAGGATGACGCGGAGCCGCTGGTCGCGAGAAAACGAGATCGATTTTGGCGGGGGATGGGTCATGGGGTAACGACTACGACCGAGCCCCGCCCGTGGCAGTGGGTGGCATGCTTTCACGCGAAGCGGGTAAGCATGTTTCCAAGCCGGCCAGTTTGCGGCAGGTTTCGGCAATTCCTCGACTGGAAAGCCCCAGGCCGGCCAACTGCTCCGACCGGTCGGCGTGCTCGATATAGTGGTCGGGAACTCCCAAGCGGCGGATATGGCTCGTGTCCAGTCCGGCGTCGCTGGCAGCTTCCAACACGGCGCTGCCGAAGCCGCCCATCAGGCAGCCCTCTTCCACCGTGACCACAAACGGATACTCGCGCACGGCCTGGAGGATCGCCCGCGTATCGAGCGGTTTGACGAAGCGGGCGTTGATGACCGCCAGCTCGATGCCTTCTTCGGCCAGCTTTTCCGCGGCGTCGACGCACTCGTACAGCAAGGGGCCGAAAGCGATCAGCACACCGTCGGCGCCGGGCCGGACCAATTCCGATTCGCCCAGTTCGATCGGGGCCACCCCATCCGAAAATTCGCTGCCGGACAACACGTCGCGGGAAACCCGGACCACATTCGCCTTGGGATAGCGAATCGCCGTGGGGTGCTCGTGGGCCAAGGCCCAAGGGACCATCAGTTCCATATCGCGCTGGTCGCCCGGCGACATGATGACCAGGTTGGGGAAGACGCGGAGATAGGCGATGTCGAACACCCCGTGGTGCGTCGGGCCGTCCGGTCCCACCAGGCCGGCGCGGTCCAGCAGAAACGTCACCGGCAGGTCCTGGAGCGAGACCTCCTGGAAGATCTGGTCGTAGCTCCGTTGCAGGAAGGTGCTATAGATATCCACAACGGGCCGGATTCCGGACTTGGCCATGCCGGCGGCCATGCCCACCGCATGCGATTCGCAGATGCCGACGTCGAAGAAGCGATCGGGAAACTCATGGCGGACCGGCTCGAGCATGTTGCCCTGGCACATGGCCGCCGTGATGACGGCCACCCGCGAGCCTTCGCGGCGCATTTCTTCAAGCAGGGTATCGCGGGCAACCGCCGTAAAGGACCGCGCGCCGTTGCTCTTGAAAGAGATCTCGCCCGTATCGCGGGAAAAGGGCGCCGGCGCGTGAAATGAGACCGGATCCTCCGCCGCCGGATCGTAGCCGTGGCCCTTCTCCGTCACCACATGCAGCAGCACCGGGCCTTTGACCTGCTTGGCCATGGCCAGATACTTCTGCAACTGCCGGATACTGTGGCCGTCGACGGGACCGTGATAGTGCAACCCCAGGTCCTGGAAGAGCATGCCGCCCACCAGGCCGGCCTTGACAGCGTCTTTGACCTGGTGCAAGAACCGCTCCACCGGATCGCCGATCACCGGCACTCGGGCAAGCATCTTCTGCACTTCCGACTTGAGGCCCGCATAAAGTGTGTTCATGCGCACGCGGTCCAACGACTCGGCCAGGCCGCCGACCCGCGGGCAAATCGCCATCTTGTTGTCGTTGAGCACGACGATCAGATTTTTCTTCAGGCCGCCGGCGTGGTTCAATGCCTCCAGGACGATGCCGGAACTGAAGGCCCCGTCGCCGACAACCGCCACGGCGTAGCGGTCTTCCTCGGGCCGCAGCAGGTCGTCAGCACAACGCATCCCCAAGACACAACTTGTGGCGCAGCCCGCATGACCGGTGAGGAACAAGTCGTAGTCGCTTTCCGCCGGGTTGGGATATCCCATCAAGCCGCCACGGGTGCGCATCGGAATGGAAGTCTCTATAGCGGCCGGTAACCAGCTTGTGGGGATAGATCTGGTGCCCGGTGTCCCAGATCAACCGGTCACGGCTGAAGTCGAAGGTGGTGTGCAAGGCCAGGGTAAGCTCGACGACCCCCAGATTGGAGGCGAAGTGGGCCGTCCGCCGCGACGCCAGGCCGCAGAGGGCCTCGCGAATCTCGGTGGCCAACTGGGTCAACTCCCCTTGCGACAGTTTTTGCAAGTCGCGCGGGGAGTCGATCGTGGAAAGAATCGGCCCTTCGCGGCGGGAAGCATCGATTTTTTCTGGCGAAGGACGGTCCATCAGCGATTTCGCTCCAAAACATAACGGGCGAGCGCGATCAGGCCCTCTGCCCGAGGCGCAAGCGGCCCCACGGCCACACAGGCTTCCGCGATCAATTGTCCTGCATACGCTGCACTTTCGTCAACTCCCAGCAGGCCGGGGAAGGTGATTTTGCCCTTTTCGGCATCTTTTCCCACCCGCTTGCCCATGTTTTCTTCCGTGCTGCGAACGTCCAAAAGGTCGTCGGTGATTTGAAAGGCCAATCCCAGCCTTCGGCCGTATTCATCCAGGGATGTCAGTGATTCCGGCGCGGCCCCAGCGGCCATCCCGCCTAAACGCAGGGAGACACGAATCATGGCCCCGGTCTTGCGGGCGTGTATCGATTCGAGATGTTCGCGATCATAAATGCGACGCGCGGCCGCATTTGATAGGTTGGGCGTAAGCGCGATTGAAGCCCGAAGCGCAAGCGAGGTCCGGTCTTGCGTGGCCTCGCTCGCGCTTCGGGCTTCGATACCCTGGGCCTCGCTCGCGCAGTCGGGCTTCAATGCCCTGGGCAACGTCGTCGGCCTGTCCGCCCACCAACTGACAGGGACCGGCGGCCTCCGCCAGCGCCGCACAACAAGCGGCTGCCACGGCCGGCGGGCGAATGTCCTTCGGCCAGCACCTGGAAGGCCAGGCTCAACAGGCCATCGCCCGCCAGGATGGCCGTCGCCTCGCCAAAAACCTTGTGACACGTCGGCCGGCCGCGACGGAGATCGTCGTCGTCCATGGCGGGCAGGTCGTCGTGAATGAGCGAATAGGCGTGGATCATCTCCACGGCACAAGCGGCCGGCATCGCCGCCGCGAGACCCCCGCCACAGGCCTCGGCGGCCATCAACACGAGCATCGGCCTGAGTCGCTTGCCGGGGGCCAGGAGGCTGTAGCGCATGGCCTCGCGCAAGGGAACGGGGCAGCCCGCCGGCAGACAGCTATACGTCTGTAGCGCAACTTCGATCTCCGGACCAAGACGGTCCACGTAGGGTGCAAAAGACGACGGCAGGGTTTTGACCATGAATAGGCAAACGGCGGAGTTACATTCTATTTTAGTACAACATTGCCTTAAGGTCTACGGCGGACTGAAACTGGCGGCATCCTCCATCGGCCGGAGTATGGGACTTCCCTCAGAATCGACACCGCTGAGCAGCGAAATCCGCCGCTGGGCCCCATCGAGCAACTGATATGCCTTGCGCAGCAATCCCACACCTTCCTCGTAGCGTGCCAGGGCCTCGTCGAGACCGATCTTCCCCTCTTCCAGTAGGGTCACAATCTCTTCCAGCCGGTGGAGTGTCTGTTCGAAGCTCGGCGCGTCGGAGGGTTGTTCTGGGGGATCCTCGGAAATCTTACCGCTGCGGGGCGTTGCCATCGTGGTTTCTCCAGATTCGTTGCATTCTATCGGGCCTTGCCGGGATGTAACAGTAGGGTGGTCCCACGCTGGCCTGCGCAAAGTTCGCTAAGAATCGCGGACTGACCCTCTTCCCCCCTAAGTGATGTTTCTATGTAGCTCAGCAGGGGGATTGGCTCAGCTTTTCTAAAAACCCGGCCAATGGGAACAATGCCCGGTTCCGGGCCCCTCGTCCTGGGGAAAAACTATTGCGGAAAGGAAGATTCTTCCCTATTCCTCCCATGGTATGGCGTGGTCGAGAAGCTTTCGATAGAATAGGGGTATGAGTATACAACACCAGACTTCAACCGTTCCCCCGGCCAATGCCTTGCTGCCGATTTCGGGGCCTTCTGCCAGTGCGGTGTTTGCTGAAAGTCTTGAAACGCACGATGCGAATGGCGACACCCGACCAGAAGAGGCGGGATCGGCTGAACCCGTGGCCTACTCCCATGTTTCCCTGCCGGTCGCGGGGACGACTCGCGTTCGATATTCTCAGATTGAACCCCTCCGGCCCCGTCGTTTCCCGGTTGAAGATGACGCATCATGACCCGTTGCTGGTGGACGCCAACGCAGGGCGCCGAGTTGCGCAAGGAGAGGGGAGACGCCGGAGTCGGCCGCGCTCAGGGTATCGAGCCCGCCCGTGTTGGAGTTCGACGCGGCGGGCAGGCGGTCGTAGGTCGTGTCGAAGATGTCGTTGCGCGCCGCGTCGTATTAGCTATTCATCTGCGAGAGGATGACGTCGGCGGACACGCTTTGGGCCGCCCATAGGTCACAGAATAATTGCTCGGCTCGTTGGCATCAAGTTATGTATGCTGTCCGCTGAACCGTGAACGGCTAATGCACATTACCCAGTATACCCATATTTGGTGGTCGCGGTAGGGACCGCCCTTGCGGGCGGCCCCCCGCACAGATCCGTACGTGAAGCACTACTTCATACGGCTCCTACCTCGAGTAATTACGACCAGGGCTCCGGCGGGATCTCCGCTTTGCCCTGCTCGTACGCCCCGCGATCCGATTCCACCCGTTCCCGGCTCTGTGTCCGGCAAGAGTAAGGTTCGTTCGGCGTTCCTCTTGGTTGGCCCCCTTCCCTCCACGGACTCCGCCACCGCCTTCAGGCCGGCATTGTTCGCCCGCTTCTCGGGTACTATGAGACCGTCCGACTCCCTGGAAACGTGCATGTCCGGTGTGCGGCTATAAGCCTTCGCGGACCGTCCCTCGCCGGAATCCGGCGGGGGAGTCTCCAGGGTCTCCCGGTTCCCGTGCAGAGAGTTTCCACGCATGCTCAGGTTCTTCGACTCCGCGGCGTCCCCGCGCAACTTGCGATGGTCGTCGCGTAGGGTGTGGCCTTCCCCATTGACAGCACAAGGTCGGCACGCCGGAAGAATGATTTCGGAGCTCAATGGCTGGCCTGCGTGTGCCCTTGTCAACGCTTCACCCGCGGTGTTGCCACCACCGGCGCATGACTCAGGGTTGGAATGGTTCGCTATTCCTTTTCCATGCGGCTCTTTCATCCGCTACTCCATGCCGGTTTTGACCGGCGCTTTCGCTGCCACCTTCCTTTTCCCCCCCCACCTTTGCCTTTCAGTCTCCCGCGTATCCGAGCCTTCTCGCGTGCGTAAAATCTGCGCCGGCCTTGGCAGTTTCGCCCATTAGGGCGAATGTTGCGCCACGCATGCGAAAAGCAAGCGCTGAAGCGGGCTCAAGACGAATCGCTTCATCGAAATCATGCAAAGCCCTGTCATATTGACCCGCCTGTCCGTAGGCCGTGCCACGCCGCACGTACGCCTGAGCGTAACCCGGCTTACGGCGAAGGACCTCGTCATAGTCCCTTATCGCGCGGTCATAACTGCCCATCTCGTCGAGAACATAGCCGCGGTAGAACCGTGCTCCCATGTGATCGCCGTTCACCCGGACGGCGCAGTCGAAATCCTCAAGGGCCTTGGCGAACTCCCCTCTATCCATATACAGATACCCACGATAGTAGCAGGCGTCAAATCGATCCGGTTCGATCTGAATAGCGCTGTCCAAATCCCTAAGTGCACTCTCAACGTCGCCCTTCGCTTCGTACGCGTGAGCGCGATTAACGAACGAGCGCACGTCGTTCGGCCTCAAATGCAGAACGCGGCTGTAGTCAGCAATCGCCTCGTCGCGCTGGCCCATCTCCGCATAGGTATGGGCTCGACAGAAAAGCGCGTCGGCATGATCCGGTTCGCATCGGATGGCTTCGGTAAAATCTGCAATCGCCTTCTCACGCTCGCCTTGGTAATCGTACGCATATCCACGGCCGTGGTAGGCGTCGGCAAAATCCGGGTCGAGTGCAATGGCTTTGCCGTACGCAGCAATGGCTTCCTCGTGATTGCCGCTCTTAGAGAGAATGTTACCACGGCACACGTACCCGTTCCGATTTCGTGGTGCGAGCCGGACAACCTCGTCAAAATCGGACAGCGCAGTTGTCAAGCTGGCCCATGTTCGAGAAGGCATTGCCCCGATTGTAGTAGGCTTCCGCATACGTCGGCCGCAGCCGGACAGCATCCGTGTAGTGCGCAACCGCAGCGTCATAATCGCCTCGATTGGCGGCCTCGTCTCCTTTTCTTAAAGGTTCGACCAGCCGGATCAGGCTCGAATTCAGAAGAGACCATGGCAATCACCCTGAGAAAGCGTCAGCAAATAGAAGCCACGACGTTGCTTGAGTACCGGCGTTGGTATTCGGCTGTGCCATCATATTCCCGAGCCAAATTGCTGCGGATTCTTCGGAGGCGTCTTAGGCCGGGGCGACGGCATCCAATCAGGAGGACGTTCCTCAGGCGGTGGCGGGGGTGGGGGCTTGTAGGGTACCCACTTCCCGGTACTTGGATCTCGCACCATCTGACCACCTGGTGATAGAGGCGGTTCCGCGCTTGGCGCTTCCGGCGACACCAGCGGTACATCTGGTGCTACCGGCGGTAGTTCTGGCGTGACCGGAGGCGGCACCGGTTGCGGATTTTGACGAACCGGCGTGCCCCCTCCAGACGTGCCGCTCAGGAGCGCAATTCCAACTGTGTCGGCAATGCCAGCGACTTTGCCCAGGAAATAATACCAGGAGTTACAATTGACTTGGCCACCCAAACGCCCATTGTTGTGCGCCTTCTGCCTCATGAACCACGTTCCGCTCATTGGCATGGTGTCGACGAACCCAGCCCCAAAGTCGCTGGTATTGTCAAGCCAGTCTCTGTTGGGCGGGGCGATCGCATTAACAAACGCTTGACGGTTTTGAGCAGGGCTGGGCCCGCGGTAAGGATGGGTGATATAGACCATCCCACTGGGGTCCGTATAATTCGTCGGGTTGTTCCCGCAGTACTCGCTCAAATTCGTTTGGCCGGCATTGAACCCCAGCGGGTCCAGGCTGGCGAAGACGGCGTCCGTGGCGGCGTAGGTGCGCACGCCGTCGTCGTACATCCCGCTGGCCGAATCGAACGGCATCCCGGCGTAGGTGAACCGCGGCTGATCGCTGGCCGCAGACTGCGAAGTGATGTTCCCGAAGCCGTCGTAAACGAGGTGATCGACCTCGCTCGTCGTGGTGCCGTTGAGCTCGACTACGTCCCGCACCGTGCCCTCGTTGTCGGGCAAGTACCAGTCCACCGTGCCGACGGACTGCGTCCCCATCGTTGCCGGTCCCACTTCGCTGGCCAAGACCCCCTCACCCTGGCTCCCTCCCGGGAGAGGCGAACTGGCCGCCGGGGCGTAGAACTCCCGCTCCACCACGTCCCCCGCGGCGTCCAGCACCAAGGCCAGATTCTGCCCGTCGTAAACGTAGTACTCCGTCTGCTCCCCAGTGATGCCCGTGGGCGTCCGCGACACCATCCGGCCCAAGGCGTCGAAGGTATAATCGACCTTCCAGTCGGGGTTGTCCAAACTGTAGGCGTTCCAGGCCCCGAAGTACTTCACCGCGGTGAGTTGGCCGGCGTTGTCCCACGTGTAGGTGGTAATGTCGGTGTCGCCCGGCTGCGGCGACCCCTCCGGTTGGCTGTTGTTGTCCACCCACTGGGCAATGCGGTTGCCGGCGGCGTCATACTGGTAATAGTACTGGCCGTCGAAGAGCAACTGGTTGCCCGCGCCCGTCGTGGTCGCGGCCCCCGACGGCGGCGTGACGTCGTTGCGGTTGCCGTTCGCATCGTAGGTCACGCTGGCGTTGGCCACGGCGATGTTCCAACTGCCGACGTAGGTCACGGCGTCGGTGCTGCCCGTGGTGCTGAGTTGCGAGTCCGCATCGTAATTGTACTCCGCCTCGGCCCAGCCCGCGTAGTTGGCGGGCGTCCCCGACGTGTCGTTCCGCGAGTACTCGGCGCTCACCAGCCCGGCCGTGTCGTAGTCCCAGTGGTAGCCGGCCAGGGGGGCGTTCGAGCCGTCGACGTAGTTCAGGTCGGTCAACTCCGAGGCGTCGTCGTAGGTGTAGGTCGACTGGGCCACCGTGTCGCCGTTCTCCTGGAGAGTCACGCCGCTGAGGCGGCCGTCGGAATCGTAGCTGAAGGTCGCCGACTTGCTCCTGATGCCGTTGCCACCGGTTTGCGTGATGCTCGTCATGTTGCCCAGGGCGTTGTATGAATACGTGTTGCTGGAGTCGGGCGTGCCACCGACGGTGGCCAAGAAGGTCTTGCGATTTGTATTATAGTCGTTCGCTCGAGGTCAGGGCCACGTTCCCGGAACTGCCGCTGTTGCCAAGCTGCACGTTCTGCGTGGTCAGGCTGCCCGTCGCGTCGTTACGCACAAGTCTCGGAACGACCCCATCCGCCTCGCGCGGATGGTGAAGGAGGTTGGTCAGCTAGCCACGAAAGCGAGCTAACCAAGACCCCATCCAGCTCGCCTGGATCGGTGAATCAGGTTGTCCAGCTAGCCCGGGTCCGTGATGTAGCCACGCAACCTTCTTCACCATCCACGCGAGGTGGATGGGGTCGTGGCGGTTCTTGCTGTCCACTTTAGCTGCTAAACCTCATTCACCAATCCAGGCAAGCTCGATGGGGTCTGGTGTCTCCGCGCCTCGCGTTTAGCCCTTCAACCTGATTCACCAATCCAGGCAAGCTGGATGGGGTCTGGGTGTTTCCGCGCCTCGCGTTTAGCCCTTCAACCTCATTCACCGATCCAGGCAAGCTGGATGGGGTCTGGGTGCTTCCTCGCCTCGCGTTTTAGCCCTTCAACCTCATTCACCAATCCAGGCAAGCTGGATGGGGTCTTGATGCCTCTGCCGCCCGCGTCTTAGCTCTTCAGCCTCCTTCACTATCCACGCGAGGTGGATGGGGTCGCAGCGCGCCGGCCGGCTTCCCGTCGGCGATCAGGAAGAGGAACGAATCGTGCCGCGGACGCTCCAGCCCGGCGTCTTCCAGCCGTAGGCGTACTCGCCGATGTGCCACAAACGGATCGACGTGTCGGCCATGATCTTGAACCCGCACTGCCGCGCCCGCTCGCAAAAAGCGTAATCATCGCCCAAGTACCAGTGGCCGCCCTCGTATTTGCGGATCATCGGCAAGAAAAAGGGGACCGTCGGCCGGCCAAAGGCCTCGTTGCAGACCGGCAGGGCAAGTTTTTGCCGGATCGCGGCATAGACCTCGCGGCGGACATGCAGGAAGCCGGTCGCGGCGTACAGGATTCGCACAGCCCGGTCCCTTTGCCCATGCCGAACTTGGTGGTGCCGGGCAGGGTCTGGCGGCAATGGCCCGGGCGCCTTTGCGGGCGTAGATGCCGCTAACGATGGGCAGGCCGTAGGACCGCAGGCGCTCGACGGCGTCGGGATGGAAATCGATGTCGGCGTCGATCCAGAAGGTCTCTTCGAACCCGGCGGCCAGGGCGTCGGTGGCCATCTGGTTGCGGCCCTGGTCGATGTTCGCATAGCCGCCCACGCGCCACACCTGGTAGCCGCGGCCTGGAGTTCGATGAGGCCTTGCTCGCAGGCCGGCGCAATGTGCGTGGCAAACGGCACGAGCACGACACAGCGACTTGGGGTCATGGCCTCTTGGGCCACCCGCTGCGGCCGCGGCTTTCGTTCCTGCTGGCTACGAAGATCCAAATGTCCTGCCCCTCAAAACTCAAACGTTAAGCTGGACGCTGCAACCACCCGTGGCGCGGGAAAATTCGCGACTACCGGCCGCGGAACGACGAATTCAATAACGTCCCTTTCTCCACTTACTCAAGCCAGTCGGAAACACGCCGGACGACATCAACTGTACCGTCCAGGATGTCCTCTCGAACGAGAATTTCCTCGCCGGGATGCTCTTCGTCGGCGCACCACAACTCCACTAGCCACCCCTCCTCGGCGATGGAAATGGCAACCGCGCGTTCCCCTTTGGCGACGCTCAGGAAGACAGCACGCCCGCCCCCGCGCTGCTGAATATCGGGATACCGTGCCTCAAGAAGCTGCATTACCGTCAGTATCTCCGTGGAAGGATTCATTGAACAAGGGCGCCTTTCGGTACTAGAAAAAATTGCTACTGCTGTACCGCTGCCGACAACGCCTTCAGGGCCTTCTTAAACTGGTCGCGATTCATGTCCGGTCCTGGCCTGATCTCCCAGTGGTTTTCGCGAAGCGCCGGTGGTAGGCTGGGGTCGCCTTCGGTCTTTACAAGCCGAAGACCATACTTCGCAATCTGTTCTTTCGTGGCAGTCTTCACTGCTCCCTGAAAACCCGCCGCCGTGATATCATTTGGTTCAACGTAATCGGCGTCAAACACGGACACCCCTTCGTCCTTTGAGTTTGACAAACGGTAGGCATTTTCGTTTGGCCGTACCGCGCGGTGGACTAATAACGGCGACTCCTCGACCGGCGTTTGAGGTCCACTAGTGCTCCCCCCAGCGGGGTTTAATTCACCCACCCCCGGCTCCGTCAAGCGCGCACAAGGCGGGACCCAGCGCGTTGAGCACTCCCCATGGCGCGGCGGCAGCTCCTTCGGCATCCGCAAGGTTGGTATCCACGCAATGGTCAGGATTCTGAAGTGCTTGGCGAACGCAAGACCCGGTGTACCCGCCACAGTAAGCGGAAGCGACCCCCATCGCACCGAAATAGCCGGCCTCGGTAGAGCCGTACATCGCGATCGCAGCACCGGCGGTCGCCGGGTCGCAAAGCTCGCAAGCATTCTCCCCGGTCGCCGCACCACCCGCCGCCGCTCCGAAGAAACCGCTCCAACTGAAACTTTGTTGCCAACTTGCCCAGTTCGCAATTCACAGCGGCACCCACCGTGTATGTCGCCGCGCCGGCAAGACCACCAATGAGAGCGCCAAGTCCCGTCGCGACAAGCCCATCCCATCCGCATAACTCCCCGCTCGGGTCCGTGTAATTCGTCGGGTTGTTCCCGCAATACTCGCTCAGATTCGTCTGGCCGGACAAGGAAGCTGATCGGGTCCAGGCTGGCGAACACGGCGTCCGTGGCGGCGTAGGTGGGCACGCCGTCGTCGTACATCCCGCTGGCCGAATCCAGCGGCATGCAGGCGTAGGTGAACCGCGGCTGATCGATGGGCATGGTACTGCGTAGTGATGTTCCCGAAGCCGTCGTAAACGAGGTGA